>NZ_CP162776.1:0-2872500 GCF_054668495.1 Pseudomonas sp. S2_A02
CGGCGGTTTCATCACGGCGGGCTTCTTCGTGCTGCTGGGTGCAACGCTGGCGAGCTTGTTCTTCCAGATCAGCGGTCTGCAACTGGCGATCAGCGCAGGTTTCGTGCTGTTCTCCTCGGTGTGCATTCTGTTCCAGACCAGCGCCATCATTCACGGCGGCGAGCGCAACTACATCATGGCGACCATCAGCCTGTATGTATCGATCTACAACCTGTTCATCAGCTTGTTGCAGATCTTCGGCATCATGAGCCGCGATGATTAATCGCAAGCCATGAGTGAAAAACCCGCTTTGGCGGGTTTTTTATTGCCTGAGAATCGGGGCGCAATCAGCAAGCGTACCTGGGCGGCCAAGTTATTCGGCAATGACAATGCTGCCATCAGCCTGCTGCCGATAAATAGTGTAGGGCAGCAGCATGGTGTCGAGTGCGCCCGAAATAACTACGTCGATCAGCACAAAGGGCGTGGCATTGTTGTATTGATACTCATCGATGCCCGGGCCTGGGGGCGCATGCAGCCTGCAAAAGTCATACGTCACGCCGCTATAGATCCGTGGAACCGCACCGCAGTAGGTTTTCTGTTCCTTGAGATGTTTCACCGCAGCCTCGTCACTGCGCACTACCGTCTCGAACGTACCGCAGCCGGCAAGCATCAGCGCCGCCAGTAACATGACTTGAGTTTTCATACCGCCAATCCTTCGCCGGAAAAAGATCAATCTACGCCTTTGCGAACAAAACAGCACTCAAGCCATCGGCGGGAGCCGGCGTTTGACCGGGGTCTTCTTGACGATGGCGGTGTTGGTTTCGGCGTGGGTGTTGAGACGATCGAGGAGGGTGTCCAGTTGCTCCATCGAGCGCACATGCAGGCGGGCGATGAAGCAGTCGTCGCCGGTGACTTTGTCGCACTCGGTGAATTCGGGGATGGCTTGAATCTGTCGCTCCACTTCCTGCAACTGGCCCGGCAACGGGCGGATGCGGACGATGGCCTGGAGTTGGTAGCCAAAGCATTTGGGGTCGATCTCGACGGTGTAGCCCTTGAGCACGCCACGTTCTTCGAGGCGGCGCAGGCGCTCGGCGACGCTGGGCGAGGACAGGCCGCTGATCTGTGCCAGGGCCTTGAGCGAGCGGCGTGAGTCTTCCATCAACGCGCTGATCAGCACTTGGTCGATGTCGTCGGTCATGGCGAGTCCCCTGTTAGGCCGTCGGCTGAATAAGCCTTGATAAAAAAGGCAGAAGCCGAGTTTAGCCTGCTTTTTGCTCTGGAGAAGCCCTCCGGTGGATTGGCATACTTTGGGCTCAAACACGGGAGGTTGATGATGGACAAAACACTACGTCGCGGCTCATTCGAGATGACCGTCGCCATGCTGATTTCCGGGACCATTGGTTGGTTCGTGCTGGTGTCCGGGCAACCGGTGCTGGACGTGGTGTTCTGGCGCTGCGTGTTCGGTGCCGCCACTTTATTGCTGATCTGCGCAGCGTTCGGCTTTCTGCGCCCTGGCATTTTGACGTCCACCACTTTCTTGCTGGCTGTACTGAGCGGTGTGGCGATTGTCGGAAACTGGGTGCTGTTATTCGCGTCCTACTCCCGCGCCTCGATTGCCATTGGCACGGCGGTTTATAACGTCCAACCATTCATGCTGGTGGGGCTGGCCGCGCTGTTTCTGGGAGAGAAGATCACTCTGCAGAAACTGTTCTGGCTGGGCATTTCGTTTCTTGGGATGCTGGCGATTGTCAGCGCACATGGTGAACAGGGTGAGGGCGGCAACGATTACCTGATGGGGATTGGTCTGGCGCTGGGGGCTGCCTTTCTGTACGCGATTGCCGCGCTGATCATCAAGCGCCTGACCGGTACGCCACCGCATCTGATCGCGTTGATCCAGGTCTGCACAGGCGTGCTGTTGCTCGCGCCCTTTGCGCACTTCTCGGCGATACCGCAAACGCCCAGTGCCTGGGCCAGTCTGGTGACCTTGGGCATCGTGCATACCGGTTTGATGTATGTGTTGCTCTACGGCGCGATTCAAAAACTGCCGACAGCGCTGACCGGTGCGCTGTCGTTCATCTACCCGATTGCGGCGATTTTCGTTGACTGGTTCGCCTTCGGCCATCGCCTGGAGCCGCTGCAATGGATCGGTGTTGCCGCGATTCTGTTGGCCGCCGCCGGGATGCAACAGGGTTGGGGCCTGAAGATTCGGCGGGTGGCTACACAATAAGCAGCGTCTCAGATGTTCCAGCGCGGTGCGGTCTTCGCCAGGCGCTGGCGCATCTCGCCGATGTTCGCGTTCAATTGTCGGGTCAGCAATCGATAGCCATCCAGCGGACTGTAGACCGGCGCATCGAGCGTTGAATCCGATGACAATTCGGCTGGCCTGCTGAGCCGTTGCGAAACGCCCGATTTCAATGCCCGAGCCATACCGATCAGTTGCACCCGAATCTGTCGGTGTTCGGCTTTCAATGCCGATTGCAGATGGGCCATTGCTTCGGAGTCATCGGCATTCGGCCGGCTATTGCCGAGGATTTCCAGGAGACTGACGCACATCCGCAGATTGCGCTGAATCGCATCGAGTTCGGTCATGGAAACTCGCACTTCCTTGGACACCGAGGGCATCAATGAGCGCAGTTGTATCATTACCGTGTTCAAGCGATTCATCAGTTTCAGGTGTTCGTCAGCAGTGACGGACTCACCCTTGATGATGCGGCCGTAGATTGCCGCGCAGTCGCGCAACGCATCGGCCAGGTTGTAGCGCCAGGAGTACACCGCATAGAGCGGCAGGGCGAAGGAGAAGGCCAGTGCCAAGGCGATGCCGATCAGAATATCCACCCCGCGCCACAAGCCATCAGTGACCGGGTTGTCACCGTGCCCGGCGACGATAAATACGGTGATCGCCGACAGCAGCGCCGTGTAACCGCCCTTGCCGATGGCGTGGTACGAGAAGAATCCGCACACCACCGACATTGCGAAATAGGTCAGCCACGGCATCCCGAGCCAGGCCTGCTGCGCCACCAGCAACAAGCCGACTCCGGCCCCGATCAAGGTGCCGATGGCCCGCTCGGCGGCTTTTTTGCCGATATTGCCGTGGTGTTGCAAGCCACCGATCACCACCAGCATGGTCACCGACGCCCATTCGCCGTGGGGCAGGTGGATGCCGGTGGTCAGCAGGATCGTCGCCAGCAAGCCCAACGAAACCCGCACCGCATGGATCAGTTTGGCGTGGCGGTAGCGCCGGTACGGGTCCAGCAACGGACGCAGTATCCGGCGTAACAGCGGTGGCAGTCGAAGGCCTCTGATGATGCTCAGACTCGGTGTCCTCAGAAGATGTAGTCGGTGGTCAGGAAGCTCGAGTTTCGTCCGCTGATGATCTCGCTGAGAAGCTCTTTGCTGCTCTCCTGGAATTTGGTCGCCACCAGGGTCCGAATCGAAAACACTCGCAGCGCATCATGTACCGACAACGTGCCCTCGGCGGAGTTCTTGCGGCCGTTGAACGGATAGGTGTCCGGGCCGCGCTGGCACTGGGCGTTGAGATTGATCCGGCCGACCTGGTTGGCGAACGTGTCCACCAATCTGCCGATCGCCACCGGGTTGGTGCCGAAGATGCTCAGTTGCTGGCCGAAGTCGGATTCCAGGACGTAATCGATCACGGTATCCAGATGACGGTAAGGCACGATCGGTACGACCGGGCCAAACTGTTCTTCCTGGTAGACGCGCATCTGCGGTGTCACCGGGTACAACACGGCCGGGTAGAAGAACGATGCGCGGGATTCACCGCCATTTGGGTTGACCACGGCAGCACCTTTGCTGACCGCGTCTGCCACCAGCGTATGCAGGTAATCGACCTTGCCTGACTCCGGCAATGGCGTCAGGGCCACGCCACTGTCCCATGGCATGCCGGGTTTGAGGCTGGCGAGTTTGGCGTTGAATTTCTCGATGAACGCCTCGACCACATCTTCATGGACGAAGAGGATTTTCAGCGCGGTGCAGCGCTGGCCGTTGAACGACAGGGAACCGGTGACGGCTTCGTTCACAGCGTTGTCCAGATCGACCTCCGGCAAAACAATGCCGGGGTTTTTCGCATCCAGGCCCAGCGCCGCGCGCAAGCGGTGAGGCCTTGGGTGGAGTTTTTTCAGGTCGCTGGCGGCCTTGTTGGTGCCGATGAACGCAAAGATATCGATCTTGCCGCTGGCCATCAGCGCACTGACGGTCTCGCGGCCGCTGCCGTAAATGACGTTGATCACCCCGGCCGGGAAGCTGTCGCGGAACGCTTCGAGCAGCGGGCGAATCAACAGCACGCCAAGCTTGGCCGGTTTGAACACCACGGTGTTGCCCATGATCAGCGCCGGAATCAGCGTGGTGAAGGTTTCGTTCAGCGGGTAATTGTAAGGCCCCATGCACAACGCCACGCCCAACGGAACGCGGCGGATCTGGCCGAGGGTGTCCTGCTCCAGTTCAAAGCGGCTGGAGCGGCGGTCGAGTTCCTTGAGGGCGTTGATGGTGTCGACGATGTAATCACAGGTGCGGTCGAACTCTTTTTCCGAGTCCTTGAGGTTTTTGCCGATCTCCCACATCAGCAACTTGACCACCGCCTCGCGCTGCTGACGCATGCGACCGAGGAAGGTTTCGACGTGCTGGATGCGCTCGGCCACGCGCATGGTCGGCCACAGGCCCTGGCCCCGATCATAGGCGCGGACGGCGGCGTCGAGGGCGGTCAGTGCGGTGTCGGCATCGAGCAGCGGTGTGCTGCCGAGAATTACTTGTTCATCGCCATTCGCGCCGCTCAGGTACACCGGGCTGCGGACTTGAGCAAGGGGCCCGGACCAGGTTTTCAGTTCGCCGTCGACCAGGTACTCGCGCTGTTCAGTCTGGCCGTTGAGGCGGTACTTTTCCGGGACGTTGTCGGCAGTGGGAAACAGGTTGCCAAGGATTTGTGCTGTGGTCATGTCGCTACCCCGTCTGGATTCAGTAATGCACTGATGAATCGTTTTAGCAGACCTCGGACTCGCTTGTCATGGCTCATCTTATGATTTTTTGGCTTGGCGTTGTGGATCGGAAATCTGCGGCTCATCCCGGTCATGAAAGCTGCGATCTTTTGCCCTGAAAACACACAAGTAACGATCCCCCGGTTAAACTTCACGCTCTTTCTGAAGGAGTTCATATGAGTTATTACCAGCCGGGCATTCTCGCCACCCCTGTTCCGCCTCAAGCTCGTCATATGTTCTTCGCCCTCGAATCCGCCGAGGCACTGCCGGCTGCGCTGGATAACCTGATGCGCCTGGTGGACGGAAAGTCGGCGGTCGTCGGTTTCGGTGAATCTCTGGTCAAGGCGCTGCACGCGCAGATCGACGGGTTGCGCGCCTTTCCTGCGCTGGTCGGTGTCGGCGTCGACAACCCGTCGACCCAACACGCGCTCTGGTGCTGGCTGCATGGCATTGACCGTGGCGAACTGCTCAATCGCAGTCATGCGATTGAAGCCGCGCTGGCACCGGCCCTGCGTCTGGTGCAGATGAACGAAACCTTCCGCCACATGAGCGGCCATGACCTGACCGGTTACGAGGACGGCACCGAAAACCCTCACGACGAAGCCGCTGTGGCCGCCGCTTTGCTGAGCGAAGGCGCAGACGGTCTGGTCGGTGGCAGCTTCGCCGCGATCCAGCAGTGGCAGCATGACTTGAAAGGCTTTCATGCGATGCCGTCCCATGAGAAAGACAACATCATGGGTCGTCGCCTGAGCGACAACGAAGAACTCGACGACGCGCCGATCTCTGCCCATGTCAAACGCACCGCTCAGGAAAGCTTCACGCCCGAAGCCTTCGTGGTCCGCCGTTCGATGCCGTGGATCGAAGGCGATCGCGCCGGCCTGATGTTCCTGGCTTTCGGTTTTTCTCTCGATGCGTTCGAATTCCAGCTGCGGCGCATGAGCGGTCTGGAAGACGGCATCACCGATGGTTTGTATCGCATCAGCCGACCGATCACCGGCGGCTACTACTGGTGCCCACCGCTCAAGGACGGTCGCCTCGACCTGCGCGCATTGCGTATCGGTTAAACAGCGGGCCAGATCCTCAAGCGAACCTGAAAGAAAAGATCGCAGGCTTCGCCAGGCTTGTGTCAGGCGTTGCAGGACCAAGCCTGGCGAGTGCGCGGAGAAGCCGCCACCACGCAGGGCATCTACCCATGGCCTTATCTGGCTCAACTCGGACTTGAAACCACAGAAACCTGATGTGGGAGCGAGCCTGCTCGCGATAGCGGTCTGACATTCAACATCGATGTTGACTGTAATGGCCTCATCGCGAGCAGGCTCGCTCCCACATTTGCTTGATGTTTAGCATGGGTTTTGTGACTGATCCTCCCATCAGCTGACTGGCGGTCCTTGTCAGGAAAAACCCAAAAGAGTACAAATGTACTCCATGACGACTTTAACTCCCCGCCGTACCGCCATCCTGACTTTTATCCGCGATCGAATCGCTGAACACGGTCAGCCCCCAAGCCTCGCTGAAATCAGCGAGGCTTTTGGCTTCGCCTCCCGCAGCGTGGCGCGCAAGCACGTGCTGGCGCTGACCGAAGCCGGTTTTATCGAGGTCAATCCGCATCAGGCGCGAGGTATCCGGCTGTTGAATCAGCCTCCGCGCCCCGAGTTGCTGGACGTTCCGGTACTCGGTCGAGTGGCGGCCGGTGCGCCAATCGGTGCCGATGCCGAGGTCCACAGCCGTTTGCTGCTTGATCCGTCGATCTTCTCGCGGGTGCCGGATTACATGCTGCGGGTGCAGGGCGACTCGATGATCGAGGACGGCATTCTCGACGGTGATCTGGTGGGCGTGCGGCGCAATCCCGAAGCGGTCAACGGCCAGATCGTCGTGGCGCGGCTCGACGGCGAAGTCACCATCAAGCGTTTCGAACGGGTCGGCGATTCTGTTCGCCTGTTACCACGCAATCCGGCTTACAAGCCGATCATTGTTCGAGCTGATCAGGATCTGGCCATCGAAGGTGTGTTTTGCGGTCTGGTGAGGCAAGGGTGATGGGCGCTGTCGTTGCGTTGGATACGCTGTTCAATGGCGGCCAGGTCTGGAAGGGCCGGCCTGCGCCGCCGACCGTCAGCCCGCAACCCACCGGGCATGCGGCGCTGGATGCGGCATTGCCCACTGGCGGTTGGCCGGAAGCGGCGCTGACTGAAATTCTGCTGGCCGGGCAGGGCGTAGGTGAGTTGCAACTGGTGTGGCCGGCGCTGGCGCGGCTGTCGGCGGCGGGGGAGCGCATTGTGCTGGTGGCGCCGCCTTACGTGCCGTATCCCCAGGCCTGGCAGAACGCCGGGGTTGATTTGCGGCAACTGTCGATTATCCAGGCCAGTGAGCGCGATGCGCTGTGGGCGGCGGAACAATGCCTGCGTTCGGGCAGTTGCGGGGCGGTGTTGTGCTGGCCGCACAAAGCCGACGATCGAGCGTTGCGACGTTTGCAGGTGGCAGCGGAAACGGGTCAGACCCTGGCGTTCGCCTATCGCTCGATCAGTGAAGCCATCAACCCGTCGCCAGCGGCCCTGCGCATAGCCATCGACGCCAAACCTGCGCAGTTGCGGGTGCTCAAGTGCCGGGGCGGGCTGGCCCGCTCGGTGCCGATTGCCTTTGCCGTCGGGCATTGAGGTTGCCATGCGCTGGGTTTGCATTCTCTTCCCGCAATTGGCGCTGGACGCGGTACTGCGTCAGCGCCCCGACCCCGACGAACCGCTGGCGCTGCTGACCGGTCCAGCCCAACGTCGGGTGCTGCAAGCGGTCAACGGTTCGGCGCGGGCGCTGGGCTTGCGGCCCGGCCAGTCGATGACCGCCGCTCAGGCCTTGAGCAAAGGTTTTGTCACCGCCGAATACGATGCCGCGGAGATCGAACACTGGCAGCAGTTTCTGGCTGCCTGGGCCTATCGGTTCAGTTCCCAGGTCAGCGTGCATTACCCGCGAGCCGTGGTGTTTGAAATCGAATCCAGCCTGGGCTTGTTCGGGCCCTGGCCGCAGTTCGAAGCGCGGTTGCGGGCTGAACTCGGCGAGCTGGGGTTTCGTCACCGGATTGTCGCCGCGCCCAACCCGGTGGCGGCGCGGGTATTGGCCAACGTTTATGACGGTCTGGTGGTGCCGGACAATCAAGCCTTGCAGCACTACCTCGGGCAGTTGCCCGTCGACCGGATCGCTCTGGAGCCAAGCGTTGCCACAGCTTTGTCACGCATGGGACTGCGCACCTTGAATCAGGTGCAGGCGCTGCCCCGGCATAGCCTGGCCCGGCGTTTCGAGGCTCAGGTGCTCAAGCATCTGGACACCCTGTTCGGCGAGCGACGGCTGGCGCTGGCGTTTTACCTGCCGCCGGACCGTTTCGATGTGCGCATCGAACTCAACTTCGATGTGCAATCCCATCAGGCATTGCTGTTTCCGTTGCGCAGGCTGACCGGCGATCTGGCGGCGTTCCTCTGCGGGCGGGACAGCGGTGTGCAGCGTTTTGATCTGCACCTTGAGCACGCCGGGTTGCCAGACACGCTGATCAAGGTCGGCCTGCTCAGCGCCGAGCGCGATCCGGCGATGCTGTTCGAACTGGCCCGGGGGCGGCTGGAACAGGTTCAGGTCGAGGCGCCGGTGCGCGGTTTTCGGCTGCGTGCCGAAGAGCTACCGGCCTTTGTGCCCCAGTACCAGGAACTGTTCGATGATCGTCCGCAGCAATCCTTGCCTTGGGAACAACTGCGCGAACGCTTGCGCGCACGGCTGGGGGATGACGCGGTGCAGGGCTTGCGGTTCCAGGCCGATCACCGCCCGGAATGCGCGTGGCAGGCCAGTGTCGACAGCCAGGCCTGTGGGGTGCTGCCTGCCGTGCAACGCCCAGGCTGGCTACTGATTGAACCGCAGGCGGTACATGAAGGTTCGGCACGCATCCTCATGGGGCCGGAACGCATCGAGTCGGGCTGGTGGGACGGCGACGACGTACGTCGCGATTACTACCTGATCGAAACCCGCTCCGGTCAGCAGGGCTGGGCCTATCGGGTGGTGGGCGAAGGCGGTCCGTTATGGCTGCAAGGCTGGTTCGCATGAGTATCGACTATGCCGAACTGCACTGCCTGTCGAACTTCAGTTTCCAGCGCGGTGCTTCCAGTGCACTTGAGCTTTTTCAACGGGCGAAAAAGCAGGGCTATCAAGCGCTGGCGATCACCGACGAATGCACCCTGGCGGGTATCGTTCGCGCCTGGCAGGCGGCCAAGGCCGTGGAATTGCCGCTGATCATCGGCAGTGAAATACGCATCGAAGACGGCCCGAAACTGGTGCTGCTGGTGGAAAACCTCGAGGGTTACCAAACTCTGTGTCGCCTGATTACCCGCGCCAGACGCCGCACGCAGAAAGGCCAGTATCAGGTGCTGCGGGAGGATTTCGGCGAGCCGTTGCCGGGACTGTTGGCGCTATGGGTGCCGGACGCCGTCGATGACTTTGAGCAGGGTCACTGGCTGAAGCAGACATTTGCCGAGCGCCTGTGGCTGAGCGTTCAGTTACATCGCGGGCAGGACGACACCCGGCGACTGGCGGCGTTGCTGACCCTGGCGCGGGAACTGCGGATCCCGGCGGTGGCCAGCGGCGATGTGCATATGCACGCCCGCGGCCGACGTGCCTTGCAGGACACCATGACCGCGATCCGCCATCACCTGCCGGTGGCCGAGGCCGGGTTGCGTCTACACCCCAATGGCGAACGGCATTTGCGCAGCCTCGACGCCTTGCGCGATCTCTACCCGCAGGCACTGCTCGACGAAACGCTGAGCATCGCCCGGCGCTGCACGTTCGACCTCGGTCAGTTGCGCTATCAATATCCCCGGGAGCTGGTGCCTGAAGGTCACACGGCCACGTCCTGGTTGCGGGAGTTGGCAGGAACGGGTGTTCGCTGGCGCTGGGAAAAAGGCCCTAACGCCGAGGTGTTGGCGCAGATCGACAAGGAGCTGGAGCTGATTGCCGAGTTGGGGTACGAAAGTTATTTCCTGACGGTTCACGACATTGTGAATTTCGCCCGCCAGCAACACATCCTCTGTCAGGGGCGTGGTTCTGCGGCCAACTCGGCGGTGTGCTACGTGCTGGGGATCACGGAAATCGATCCGGAGCGGAGCACGTTGTTGTTCGAGCGTTTTCTCTCCAAAGAGCGCAATGAGCCGCCAGACATCGACGTGGACTTCGAGCACGAGCGGCGTGAAGAAGTCCTGCAGTACGTGTTCCAGCGTTATGGCCGCACCCGTGCGGCGCTGACGGCGGTGGTCAGCACTTACCACGGTGCCGGCGCAGTGCGCGATGTGGCCAAGGCACTGGGTTTGCCGCCGGATCAGGTCAACGCCCTGGCCGATTGTTGCGGCCACTGGAGTGATCAGGCGCCGCCGGTCGAGCGCCTGCGTGAAGGGGGATTCGATCCCGACAGCCCGGTGTTGCGCCGGGTGCTGAGCCTGACGGGGCAGTTGATCGGTTTCCCTCGGCACCTGTCCCAGCACCCTGGCGGCTTTGTGATTTCCGAACAACCCCTGGACAGCCTGGTACCGGTGGAAAACGCTGCCATGGCCGAGCGCACCATCATCCAGTGGGACAAGGACGATCTGGACGCGGTCGGGTTGCTCAAGGTCGATATCCTCGCGCTGGGCATGCTCAGCGCGATTCGTCGTTGTTTCGATCTGCTGCGTCGGCACCGTGGCCGTGACCTTAGCCTGGCGACGGTGCCGGCCGAAGACCCGAAAACCTACGAAATGATTGGCCATGCGGACACCATCGGGGTGTTCCAGATCGAATCCCGGGCGCAGATGTCGATGTTGCCCAGGCTCAAGCCCAAGAACTTCTACGATCTGGTGATCGAAGTGGCGATCGTTCGTCCGGGGCCGATTCAGGGCGGAATGGTGCATCCCTATCTGCGGCGGCGTAAGGGCGAAGAAGAGGTGATCTACCCATCGAAAGAACTCGAAGTGGTGCTCAAACGCACCTTGGGCGTGCCGCTGTTCCAGGAACAGGTGATGCAGATTGCGATTGTCGCCGCCGACTACAGCCCCGGCGAGGCCGATCAATTGCGCCGCTCCATGGCTGCCTGGAAACGCCACGGCGGACTGGAACCGCACAAGGAACGTCTGGCGGACGGAATGAAGAAAAATGGCTACACGGCGGAGTTTGCCGCGCAGATCTTCGAGCAGATCAAAGGCTTCGGCAATTACGGTTTTCCCGAATCCCACGCCGCCAGTTTCGCCTTGCTGACCTATGCCAGTTGCTGGTTGAAATGCCACGAGCCAGCGGCCTTCGCCTGTGCGCTGATCAATAGCTGGCCCATGGGTTTCTACAGCCCGGACCAGATTCTTCAGGACGCCCGCCGTCATCATTTGCAGATTCGCCCCGTGGACGTGCGGGCCAGTGACTGGGATTGCAGCCTGGAGCCGATTACCGGTGCGCAGCCGGCCATCCGCATGGGGTTACGGATGATCAAGGGCTTTCGCGAGGACGATGCCCGGCGCATTGAAATTGCACGGTCGAAAGGGGCGTTTGCCGACATCGCCGACCTTGGCGAACGGGCACGACTCGATGCCCGAGCCCAGGAGCAACTGGCCGATGCCGGTGCGTTGCGCGGGCTGGCCGGTGACCGGCATCGGGCGCGCTGGGAGGTGGCGGGGGTGCAGAAGCAACTCGGCTTGTTTGCCGGTTTGCCGAGCCAGGAAGAGCCGACGGTGTCTCTGCCCAAACCCACCGTGGGCGAAGACTTGCAAGCCGATTACAACAGTGTCGGCACCACCCTCGGCCCGCATCCGTTGGCATTGCTGCGGGGTGAGTTGAAAGCCCGGCGTTGCCGCAGTTCGAAAGAACTTATGGATGTCGAGCACGGCCGACCGGTCAGCGTCGCCGGGCTGGTCACCGGCCGGCAACGCCCGGGCACCGCCAGCGGCGTGACCTTCGTGACGCTTGAAGACGAGTTCGGCAACGTCAACGTGGTGGTCTGGCGCGACTTGGCCGAACGGCAACGACAGGTACTGGTCGGCGCGCAATTGCTCAAGGTCGATGGACGCTGGGAAAAGGAAGGCGAGGTGCGACATCTGATTGCCGGGCGCTTGAGCGACCTGAGTTCATTGCTCGACGGCATCCATGTGCGCAGCCGGGATTTCCGCTGAACCGGCGACATTCAGCTATACCTCTATGAAACCATTGGCGTCGGCGGTGCTCGAAACAAACGGGCACGCACCGTCTCCTCACGCCGTTGCACTGCCTGAAAACATGTCATTTACAGGACATAGGCCAGTCGATGCAGTTTCTAGACAATAGCCACGGATGTACCGGCTGGAGCGGCGAAATGGCCGGACGCATTCGCGCGTTCGACTGGAGCCTGACCGAGCTTGGGAGCATCGATACCTGGCCTGGGAGCCTGTGCAGCGCGGTGCAATTATTACTCGCCTCACCCCTGCCGATGGTGATGCTGTGGGGCCGACCCGGTTACATGATCTATAACGATGCCTACTCCAGGTTTGCCGGTGGGCGCCATCCTTACCTGTTGGGCTCCCCGGTGGAATTGGGCTGGCCAGAGGTCGCCGAATTCAATCGGCATGTAGTGAATATCTGCCTTGCGGGCGGTACCTTGTCCTATCACAACAAAGCCTTGGTGCTGTTGCGTGATGGCGTACCCGAAGACGTCTGGATGGATCTTTACTACAGTCCCGTCGCCGATGATGACGGGCACCCCGCCGGGGTCATGGCGATGGTGGTCGACACCACTGACCATGTTATTTCCGAGCGCCGCCGCCAGGAAGCCGAAAGCGCCTATCGCGCCGACAACGAAAGAGTTCGCCTGGCTCTTAATGCCGGGGCTTTACTCGGCTCATTCGTCTGGGACATCAAGGCTGATGTGCTGTCTGCCGACGAACGCTTTGCCCGCACGTTTTCCTATCCGCCCGACCAGGACCTGGCCGACCTGCCACCGCTCATCGCCGAAATGCAGATTCATCCCGATGACCGTAGCTGGGTTCAGGAGCGGTTCAATCAGTCGGTGGAAACCGGCATCCCCTATAACGCTGAATACCGGGTTCTGCGGCCCGATGGCAGTTACCTGTGGGTGCTGGCTAGCGGCTGTTGCGAGTTCGATGAACAAGGCGAGGCGTTCCGCTTTCCCGGGGTGTTGATTGACATCCATGAACGCAAGATCGCCGAAGAGTCGTTGCTCAAATTCACCCGTAACCTGGAGCAGCGAGTTGCCGACGAAGTCGAAGCGCGGCTGGCGGCCGAAGAGCAGTTGCGTCAGTCACAGAAACTCGAAGCCATCGGCGGTCTCACCGGCGGCGTGGCCCATGACTTCAATAACCTGTTGCAAGTAATCGCCGGCAACCTGCATTTGCTGGCGCGTCACGAGCCGGACAACGCCAACGTGCAACGCCGGGTCAGTGCGTCGATTGCCGCGGTCGAGCGCGGCGCCAAACTGTCGTCACAGTTGCTCGCATTCGCCCGCCGTCAGCCTTTGTCACCGGCGGTCTGCGATCCACGGCAGATCTTCGAAGGGCTGGGGGAATTATTGCAGCGGGCGCTGGGGGAGACTATCCAGATCAAGGTGACGGCGCCTGACGATCCATGGCATCTGTACGTCGACCGCAATCAACTGGAAAACGCCATTCTCAACCTTGCGATCAACGCCCGAGACGCCATGAACGGCGAGGGGACCATTGCGATGAGTGCCGAGAACATTGCCCTCGACCGCAAGTTTTGCGCAGGCAAGGGCATCGTCGCCGGCGACTATGTTTGCGTCTCGGTGGCTGATACGGGTGTCGGCATGCCGCCTCAAGTGCTCGCCCAGGCCTTCGAACCGTTTTTCACCACCAAGGCCGACGGCCAGGGCACCGGCCTGGGTTTGAGCATGGTGTTCGGTTTCGTCAAACAGAGCGACGGGCATATCGAGATCTCCAGCGTCGTCGGACAGGGCACGCGGGTGCAGCTGTATTTCCCGCGCAGCTTGCGCCCGTTGCCCGGTGAATCAACTCGCCATGATCCGCAGCACCGGGGCGGGCACGAAACCATTCTGGTGGTCGAGGACAACGACGCGGTGCGTGGCTCGGCGGTGGACTTGTTGGGTGAAGAGGGCTATCAGGTTTTGACCGCGGCCAACGGTGACCTGGCCATGCAGATGTTGCTCGATGGCGTGGCGGTGGACCTGATCTTCACCGACGTGGTCATGCCCGGTCTGATCAAAAGCTCTGACCTGGCCGCCTGGGCCAAGGTGCAGAATCCGCCGGTGGCGGTGCTGTTTACCTCCGGCCACACCCGGGACATTATTTCGCGCAACCACCAACTCAGCCCCGACACTTATCTACTGAGCAAACCTTATGGCCCTGAATCGCTGTTGAGCATGATCCGTAGCGTGCTGGGGGGTGATGCTGCACCCCTGTAGGAGCGAGGCTTGCCCGCGAACAAGACCCCGCGGTGTATCAGGTACCCCGCGTCATCGTTCTTCGCGGGCAAGCCTCGCTCCTACAGGGGGCTAACTGACCGACATCAAGGGTTATTTGTCGGGATGAGCCGCCTGGAGTTTTTTCGCCATATCCAGGTGTTTTTCCAGCGCCGGCAACATTTTCTGCGCGAAAGCCTTGAGTTCGGTGGCGCCCTTGGTCCTGTCGTCCGTCACTGTGTTGGCTTCTTTTTTGAACCGTTTGATGGTTTCTTCGTGAGCCTTTACCTGATTATTGGCATAGGCCTTGTCGAAGGATTCATCACGCAGGTCGAGAATTTTTTCCTTGGCCTGTTTGACTACTGTCGTTGTGTCCGGCACCTCGATGTCATGCTTTTTAGCCAGTGCCGCCAGTTCATCATTGGCTTTGGAATGATCGGTGACCATCATCTTGGCGAACGCCTTGACGTCGGCCGATGAGCTTTTTTCCAGCGCCAGTTTGCTGGTCTCGACTTCGGCGATGCCACCCTCTACTGCGTCATCGACGAAATCATTGGAGGCGGCGGCAAAGGCCGTGCCCATGCTGGTGCTCAAGGCTACGGCCAGAGCGAGGTGACGTAGATTGAACCCGTCCATCGGACATTCTCCACACAGGTTTTTATGGGCGATCCAGATGATCGTTAATCAATGGAGGCGGGCGCTAACGCAAAGGTTTTATCGCATTTGCGACAGGACGACGAACGGACACCGCTGGTCTGATAGACGGTCGACAGAACACGGTAAGCAAGGCCATTCTGATAGCTGGTGAGCGCAATCGATCGCGTTTGCTACCGATTAACCAACGGAGGTGTTCCATGCCGGTGACTCATGATTTGTCTCAGGATCTGAAACTTTCGAAGGAGGAGATTCAGCAAAAACGCGACAAGGATCCGGTACTGAAATCGCTGCTCGACGAGTACTCCCAGACGGATAAGAAAGTGATGAAGGCCGAGTCGGCACTATCGAATGCGCTCAGCGATGACGAACTGAAGAAACTCAAGGAGAAGCGCGTGCTGGTCAAGAATAAGATCGTTGAACGACTCCAGACGCCGTCCTGACTTCTGTATCAAGCCACTGACGACCGGTGGCTGAAAAATTGGAACGGGGATAAATACCGGCACCTCGAATGATCAGAGCCCGACTTTGCGGCCCATGCGAGGTGCCCCATGCCCCATTCAGCCTTTCCCCATAAAGAAAAGTACCCCAGCGAAGAACAGGGCGGCTATGACCCGATCCCGACTCATCCCGAACCCCTGAGCCCGGGACGAACCACCGTCAACCCCGAGGATGAACCGGGCATCGATGAATTGCCGGACAATGAGGACATAACGCCTCTGGAACAGGATGACGTAACCGACATCGACCCGGAGCGAGTGCGCGAAGAGACAGACAATTCGGTACGCGATGGTGAGATGGATCCGCGTTGATTCACAAGTGTTGATCGAAAATCTCGCGGCACCCAGATCAACTGTGGGAGCGGGCTTGCTCGCGAATGAGGCCTTGCCAGTCGACATCAATGTTGAATGTCAGTCCGCCTTCGCGAGCAAGTCGGATCGCCGCACCGCCGCTACTACTGCAATGCCGTACTCAACGGCAACCGCGCCATGTGCCGCGCTTTCAGCGACCCCAGGTACAACCAGTCCCCATACTCGCGCACGGTGGTGATAGGTGAGTAGTTGCCGCTGCTGGCGTCCTGCAGATTGGCGATCACTTTACCGTCGAGGTCCAGGCCGAGGGCGAAGGCGCGTTTCTCCACCGGTTTGGGCAGTACCGTCATCGCGCGCACGATCATTTTGCGTACCAGAGGGTAGGGCGCCGTGGCGTCGAGCAGTGCATTGCGCGGTGTGTACAGCGCTACCCAGAAACGGTCGCGGCCATTGAATGCCAGGTTGTCCGGCAGCCCTGGCAAATTGTCGATGAACAAATCGTGGGTTCCGGCTTTCGGCCCGGTCAGCCAATAGCGGCTGATGCGATAGGCGCCGGTTTCGTTGACCAGCACAAACGCATCGTCAGGCCCCAGGGTTACTCCGTTGGCGAACTCCAGTTTATCCAGCAATACCGTCGTCGTGCCGGTCTGGAAGTCATAACGCAGTAATCGGCCGTCGCCGCCGTGCTCGATGATCGCCTCGCCATCCTTGCCGTAACCCCAACGGCTGGAAGCATCGCTGAAATAGGCGTAATGCCCGGGCTTGTCGATGGTCACGTCATCGGTAAAGCCGAAGGGCACGTTGTTGGCCGTGGTGCTCAATGCAATCAACCGGCCCTGAGCATCGAGCGACAGCAAACCCTTGACCCCGTCGGCGATCACCAGCAAACCATTGGGGTGTCGCGCCAGACCCAATGGCCTGCCACCGGTATCGGCCAGCACCTTGGTGGTTTTGCCGTCGAGGCTGGTGCGAATCAACCGGCCGTCATGCAGACCGGTGATGAGGGCGTCTTCCTCCAGCAGCAACGCCTCCGGGCCGTCGATGTCAGCGGCGCCGACACGTTCCACGCCTTTGAGGCGCTGATTGTCTGTGTAAACGCCATCAATGAGGGAGGGCGCCGGTGACGGTGTCCAGGCGATCGGCTGGACTTTGGTCGGTAATAACAACAGGAAGCCGCCAATCACCATGATTAACAACAACAATAAATGCCGAAACTTGAGGGCTCTCACGCGGTGACTCCTGTCGAGGCCAGATGTTTTTGCGCCATCTCGCGTAACGCCAGCATCGATTGCGCCGATTCACGCTCGATGCGCCGCTTGAGCAACAGTCGATTGGCGATGCGCATCACCACACCGCTGAAGCAATATTCCAGGGTGCGGACAAACCGCGTGCCGTCGCCCTCAGCCTCACACTCGTAAGTCACCCTCAACGACAATCCATGATCGCCCCAAGCCCGAGCGCTCCAGCGGCGACCGGGCAGGTATTCATCGACCTCCCAGCGCAAATGCCCCTCACGTCCGCCGGCCCGAATGTCTTCCTCGAACCGCGCACCGGCATACAGCGGGCCGCTCTGGCTATCGACCTTGAGGGAGGACGGATGCCACTCCGGCCAACGTGTCGCGGTGCTGGCGTAGGCGAGCACGGCGAGCGGATTTCCAGCGATGTCGACCACGTGCTGCAGGCGGGTGGGCGTTCTCGTCAGGTGCGGGGACGCTTGCTCCGGTTCCCAATACAGGGTGCCGAACAGGTAATCCATCAATGGAAACACGATATTGAAATTGCGCTCCTGCATCAGCTCACGGCGATGGTGCAGTTCGTGCAGACGGCGCATCTGGCGGATCCATGGCAGACGTGTCAGCGGGTTGCCGGGTGGTAGATGTTCGCAGGCATGGAATACTTCATAAGTCAGGTAACCGAGGACCATGCAGCCGCCGAACAACCCCGCGACGTTGCCGTTGATCTGAGCCAACAGCCACCAGGCGGGCGCGGTGATGACGAGGGTATGCAACACGATCAGCCAGGCCGGAAACAGAATCACCCGCCAGTCCCGGGCGCTGTCGTAGGTCATGTGGCCGGGGGTGAAAAAACTGTGATGATCACCGGCGTGACGGGCATAGAACATTCGCGTCAGGCGCTTTTTGTGGTGCCCCAGATGCCGATGCACGACGTAGACGCCGAAGTTGAAGAACAACAGGGTCAGCGGCACCGCCAGCCATTCCAGTGGGTGTACCTGATGCATGGTGTTCCAGAACGCGCCGATGGCCAGCAACCCGAACAGCAGCACAAACACGCCGTGCAACCAAGGGTTGTAGAGCGGATGAATGTCGGCACGGTAGCGCGCGCGGAATGCTTCGGTGGTCTGCCTCACTGCATGCACCTGTGGTTATTGTTATAACCAGCAGATTAGCCGATCCCGCCACAGAGGCTGGCCCAACCTTGAGGCCACATGCGCCATGCTCCGGTGCAAGACGCCTGGCGTCAGGTCAACGGGTTCCAGCGCTGGGACCAGTCGTCGTCCGTCTTGATCACTTCACGCAGCAAATCGAAGGCTCGTTGCAAGGTCGCCGAGTCGCGGTCCCGGGAGTAGACCAGGTAGGTCGGATAGCTGAACTCCGGAGCTTTGGGCACTGGCTCCAGCACGCCGCTTTCCAGGTAGCTCTGGACCACGCGGGTGCGGAAATAGCCGCTACCGCCGTTTTCCAGGATGTACTGCAAGGCCAGCGGTCCGAGGTTGAAGCTCAAGGCGGCCTTGGCTTTTTCTGGCAGTGCGGCATCGTGCTGACGACGGAAGTCCGGGCCCCAGTCGATATACACATAAGGATCAGGCCGTCCGGCCAGGCGTACCAGAATGAGTTTTTCTTCCAGCACCTGCTCGACTTGCAGGCGTGGCCAGTACTCGGGCTGATAGACCAGCGCCGCATCAAGCACCCCCAGCTCCAGTTGGCGCAGCAGGTTTTCGCCGTCGCGGATTTCCATGCGCAGGGCATGGCTGGGGATTTTCTCGCGCAGTTCACCGGCCCAGCTGAGCATCAACGGGTTGCACAGACTGACCTCGCCACCGATGTGCAGCACGTCGCGGTAGCCCTCGGGCAGAGGCAAGTCCCGACGCGCCGCTTCCCAGGTCTGTACCAGTTGATTGGCATAAACCACAAAGGCCTCACCGTTCGGCGTCAGGCGCGCACCGGCGCGGTTGCGCACGAACAGCGTGCTGCCGAGCTGACTTTCGAGCTTCTGCACACGGGCGGTGATCGCGGTCTGGGTGACGTGCAGCTTTTCAGCCGCCGCGGCCAGGCTGCCGTGGCGGACGATTTCCAGAAAGGTGCGGGCGAGGTCGATGTCCATGGGCTGGCCGATAGGGGAGGTGCGGGCATTGTAAGAGCAGGCGCCGCCAGCGGATACCGTCTGTGGCGAGGGAGCTTGCTCCCGCTGGGGCGCGAA
The DNA here is from genome assembly GCF_054668495.1 of Pseudomonas sp. S2_A02. Lineage (NCBI taxonomy): Bacteria > Pseudomonadati > Pseudomonadota > Gammaproteobacteria > Pseudomonadales > Pseudomonadaceae > Pseudomonas > Pseudomonas sp. S2_A02. Next base: position 19,275 of record NZ_CP162776.1, read on the forward strand.
GCGGCCCCAAAACCTGCCACTGCAGTTCTTCAGAGGCACCTCATCGGATGGTTTACGACTGCTGCGCAGCCGGACGGGAGCAAGCTCCCTCGCCACAGATTTCACTGCCCGAACTAATTACTTCGGATTCAATGTAGGAGCGGCGGTGCGGCGCTCCCCCCTTGGATGGATAATGTTTGGAAATATTTTGTTCAGAACGCAAAGCACGAACAGCCAAACGCGCCCCAGAACCCTTGAAAGTCACTGACCGGCGCTGACGACAACCGCGCCCGCTCATGGCTATGGGCATGCACCGCGCAAGCGCCCACGCACTGGTGTACTTGCGCGGTCAGCGGCGCCAGTGGTTTCCAGTGTCCCGGTACATTCACCACGGGCGACCACTCAGGCACCACCGGGATGGGCGGTGGTCCCAGTTTTTCGAATTCGACGCTGCCATGGACAATCTTGCCGTCGACAATGGTCAGCACCGACTCGATCCATTTGATGGCTTCGTCTTCGATGTGAAAGTAGTCCGCCGACAGCGCAATCAGATCCGCCAGTTGCCCGACCTTGATCTGGCCTTTCTTGCCTTGTTCGGAGGAAAACCAGGCGCTGCCGTGGGTGAACAGTTCCAGCGCCGTATCGCGGCTCAAGCCTTGCGGGTACAGCGCCAGCCCGCCGACGGTGCGGCCGCTGACCAGCCAGTACATCGAGGTCCAGGGGTTGTAGCTGGACACGCGCGTGGCATCGGTGCCGGCGCCCACCGGCACACCCTCGGCCAGCATGCGCGCGATCGGGGGAGTCGCTTCGGCTGCCTTCGCGCCGTAACGGTCGACAAAGTATTCGCCCTGAAACGCCATGCGGTCCTGGATGGCGATGCCGCCACCGAGGGCTTTAACCCGTTCAATGTTCCGAGGGGTGATGGTTTCGGCGTGATCGAAGAACCATGGCAAGCCGTCGAACGGAATATCCCGATTGACCTTCTCGAACACGTCGAGCATGCGGCTGATGGATTCGTTGTAGGTGGCGTGCAGGCGGAAGGGCCAGCGCTGTTCCACCAGATGCCGCACCACCGGCTCCAGTTCCTGCTCCATGGTCTGCGGCAGGTCGGGACGGGGTTCGAGGAAGTCTTCGAAATCCGCTGCCGAGAACACCAGCATTTCCCCGGCACCGTTGTGCCGCAGGAAGTCGTCGCCCTGACCGTAATGGGAAGTGCTGGTCCAGTTTTTGAAATCGGTCAGCTCTTCCTTGGGTTTTTGGGTGAACAGGTTGTAGGCAATGCGCACCGTGAGTTGCTGGTCTTTGGCCAGTTGCTGGATGACTTGATAATCGTCTGGATAATTCTGATAACCGCCGCCGGCATCGATGGCGCTGGTGACGCCGAGTCGATTGAGTTCGCGCATGAACTGACGGGTCGAGTTGACCTGGTATTCCAACGGCAGCTTCGGCCCCTTGGCCAAGGTCGAGTAAAGGATCATTGCATTGGGGCGGGCGATCAGCATGCCGGTGGGGTCGCCATTGGCATCGCGCTGGATCTCGCCGCCCGGCGGGTTCGGGGTGTCGCGGGTATAACCGACCACTTTCAACGCCGCACGATTGAGCAGGGCGCGGTCGTAGAGGTGCAGGACGAACACCGGTGTGTCCGGCGCGGCCTTGTTCAATTCTTCAATCGTTGGCAAGCGCTTCTCGGCAAACTGGAATTCGTTCCAGCCTCCGACCACTCGCACCCATTGCGGCGTAGGCGTGCGATCGGCCTGATCCTTGAGCATGCGCAAGGCATCGACCAGGGACGGGACGCCTTCCCAGCGTAGTTCGAGGTTGTAATTCAGACCTCCACGGATCAAGTGGAGGTGGGAGTCATTGAGCCCCGGAATCACCGTGCGGCCATGCAAGTCGATGATCTGGGTGCCGGGACCTTGCAGCGCCATGGCCTGGGCATCGCTGCCAACCACCACGAAGCGCCCGTCCTTGATCGCGACGGCACTGGCCTGGGGTTTCTTGCGGTCGACGGTGTGCAGGCGTCCGTTGTAAAGAATCAGATCGGCCGGGGCATCGGGCATGGTTTTACTCCCTGCGAATAGTGGGCTGACCCAGGCACCGACGGCGCCTGCCGAAAGGCCTTGCAATACACGGCGACGGCTGAAGTCGTTGTGCTCGTCAGGTGGGCTCATGGCAGCGCTCTCCAGAAAGTTCTTCACAAAGGAGCGAGGATCAACAGCCGATGTCTGACGCATGCGGCCAGAAGGAATATAGTCGGCAAATCCGCAGATAGCCGTTTTTCGAGGGCGAAAACGACGAATCCCGCCACAAGGGGCGGGATTCGTTTGCAGCCAGACGTGCTCCCGAAAGACGGGAGCGGCGTGCTTAGGCCGGGAACAGCTCGGACAGTTTCATGGCCAGCATCATGTCGCCTTCAGCGCGCAGTTTGCCACCCATGAACGCTTGCATGCCGTCGGTCGAACCGTCGACGATGCCTTCCAGGGTTTCGCCGTCCATTACCAGAGTGACCTGGGCGTCCGGGTTCTCGCCTTCTTGCAGTTCGCAGGTGCCGTCTTTGACGATCAGCGAGAAGTTCTTGGTGTCGTCGATGCGGAAACCGAATACCAGGTCCAGACCGGCAGCAGCGGCTGGGTTGAACTTGGCTTTCATTGCTTGTACGGCATCAGCTACGGAGGTCATGGTTCGATCCTTTCTTGGGTAATAAGAGCTGGGTGATTACAGCCAGGGTCACAATAATCCGGACTCAGCGAAATGTGATGAGTTCCGGGGCCTTCAGCAGTTGCAGGTGTGCATGACTGTTGAAGGAAGCCAGGGCCACCTCGCGACCGCGAAACTTAAGCAGGTTGAGCGAGGTGTTGACGATTTGCCAGTTCAGTTCAAAGGCCTGTTTTGCAGGCATTTGCGTAATGAGGTGGAGCAGGGCAGTGATGGTGCCGCCGGAGGTGAACACGGCGATTTTCTGGGTATTGTCGGCTTGTTCGAGCAATCGATGCAGACCGGCCTGCACGCGTTCGACGAAACCCAGCCAGCTCTCAAGGCCCGGTGTGTCATAGGTGCCGGCAAGCCAGCGCTCGATGATCAAGGCAAAGATGCGTTGGAACTCGGCACGGTTTTGTGCGGCGTTGCGCAGGATATCCAGCGCTTGGGGCTCGTCCTCCAACATGGCCGGCAGCAGGGCACGGATCACCGCGTCGGCATCGAATTCGTTGAAGGCGCAATCGATTTCCAGCACCGGTACCGGCACACCGACGGCGGCGAACTGTTCCAGCGCGCTGTTGGCGGTATGTTGCTGGCGGCGCAGGTCGCCCGACAGGCAGCGATCGAAGCTGACACCGAGTTCGGCCAGGTGCTGGCCGAGGAGTTCTGCCTGGCGAATACCGGTCGGCGACAGGACGTCATAGTCGTCTGCACCAAAGGAGGCCTGGCCATGTCGAATCAAGTAGATGCTGCCCACGTCCGCGTCATCCCGGTACGTTGAAGGTTTGGCGAGGTTATGAGGATGGCGGTGAGCTGTCAATGAAAAAACATACGCTTGTTTGAAATGCCCGTTACAGGCCTGTTGCCAGAGGTTTCACGGCTGGCCGTCAGGCCGGCGGATGGGTATGCTGGAGGTATCCCGCGCGTGTTTACCCCGCGCATTGATTGAAGGAGTCCCTGTGGAGCTTTTGTTCGAGTACGCCATTTTTCTGGCAAAGACCGTGACTCTGGTGATCGCCATTCTGGTGGTCCTGGCCAGTTTTGCGGCGTTGCGCAGTAAAGGTCGGCGCAAGTCGGCCGGGCAGCTGCAAGTCAGCAAGCTCAATGATTTTTACAAAGGGCTGCGCGAACGCCTGGAGCAAACCTTGCTCGACAAGGACCAGCTCAAGGCCTTGCGCAAGTCCCAGGCTAAAACCGAGAAAAAGCAAAAGAAGAAACCCGAGGCAAAACCACGGGTGTTCGTGCTGGATTTCGACGGTGATATCAAGGCATCGGCCACTGAGAGCCTGCGCCACGAAATCACCGCTCTGCTGACTCTCGCCACACCAAAGGATGAAGTGGTGCTGCGTCTGGAAAGCGGCGGCGGCATGGTCCACAGCTATGGTTTGGCGTCTTCGCAACTGGCGCGGATTCGTGAAGCCGGTGTGCCGTTGACCGTGTGCATCGACAAGGTCGCGGCCAGCGGCGGCTACATGATGGCGTGCATCGGCGAGAAGATTATCAGTGCACCGTTCGCGATCCTCGGCTCGATCGGCGTGGTGGCGCAGTTGCCCAACGTCAATCGTCTGCTGAAAAAACACGACATCGACTTCGAAGTGCTGACGGCCGGCGAGTACAAACGCACCCTGACCGTGTTTGGCGAAAACACCGAGAAGGGCCGGGAGAAATTTCAGGAAGAGCTGGATATCACTCATCAGCTGTTCAAAAACTTCGTTTCCCGCTATCGCCCGCAACTGGCCATCGACGAAGTGGCCACCGGTGAAATCTGGTTGGGTATCGCGGCTCTGGACAAGCAATTGGTGGATGAACTCAAGACCAGCGATGAATACCTCGCCGAACGCGCCCAGCAGTCCGAGCTCTATCACTTGCATTACGCCGAGCGCAAAAGCCTGCAGGAGCGCATCGGTATCGCGGCCAGCGGTTCGGTGGATCGCGTGTTGCTGAACTGGTGGAGCCGGTTGACCCAGCAACGCTTCTGGTAAGCCTTTGGCGGGCTTCTGCAAAAAATTCAAACCGCGGATTTCCGCGGTTTTTTTCGTCCGGCATTTAAGACTGTTCACTTTCCTGCGGACTCAGCGAAACGTCCTAACTAGCCTGCCGATCATTCCGACTTACGCTTGAATCGCCGCTGATTATTCTGGTGATTCCCAATAGTTTGCAATGGAATGCACATGAATGATCACGCCCATGGCGACGCCCCTACACCCAATATCCTGATGCACAACGAACTGAAGGCCGCAGTGGAAACCGCACTACCGCAAACCCCCGCTCAGTTTGGCGAGCGCTTGATAAAGGAGAAGTGGGGAGCCGACATCGATCCGCAGACAGCCCTGCTGGTAACGCTCGATTACAACTACCATGGGCATCCTCCAGAGAACGGTGTCCATCAGGGGCAGGTGGGGAATTCCCGCACTCTGATCCAGGCGCTGCTTGGCAACTATCAGACGGTGGGCGATGGGCGCTTCGGCGAAACGGTGTTTGGTTTGTACGCGCCGCCGGACATCGGGCCGTCGGTTCGCGTTGTCGAGAAGGTCGACGAGTTTGCCTATGTGGGCAGTGGCAACCACGACACCTATGAAGGCATTTACCGCGCCACGGTTCCGCAATCGTATGGCCCGCACACGCAAATCAATCTGCGGCCTGCCGATTTCAAACAGTGGGTCTGGGGGCTGTCTCTTTCCGATCGATACCAGACTTATCTTGATCAAGCCTGGCCGTCGGACGCGGTCATTGCTGCTCCCGGTCCTTATGCCCTGAGGACGTCGGTCAAGGCCGCTTTCGTCATGGCGGCCCGCCTGCAATATGAAGAACGGTGCCTGTCCCGAAAGGGGTTGGAACTCGCCATGCAAGCCGCCGGGTTGCCCGCCGCTCAGACCTGGGAAGCGCTGACGATCGAGCAATTGCAAGCGCCGACAAAAATGCCCCCGGGTGTCGAGGCGAGTCGGTTGAAACTGTACCGTTATACAGCGACGGATATCTGGTGCTTTCAAGAGCGATCAGGGTCCAGGGTGCTGCTGTACATCCCCGGCAATTCTTCACCGTTGCACGAATTCACCGATAGCCGGCAGATGCGCCAATGGCTCGTGGCTCAGGGCCGGGGCGCCGATACGAAACAGGCACTGGCGGCTCACTTTTCTGAAGAGGATCGCGAGGACGGCACCTTTCATGCGGGTGTACTGACCGCGTTGGAGGGCATGGCGGTTTATCCCAAGATGCACAGGCTGACGAAGAATGCCGGGTTCTTCAACGATGATGGCCATTGGGATCCAGACGACTACATCGACTTTGATCGCTCACCCAGCGCATCCGACCCTTTTGCGCAGTTGGTGGGTTCCATGAAGCAGGCCGCCCAGGACAGCGTCAAGACCATCCGCGACGATGCCCAGGTCAACCGTGACAATCTGAGCGCTTTCGTCGAGCCGATCGTGCAATGGATCAATCGGTTCGGGCCGCTGGCGTTGTTTGTGCCCGGAGGTGAAGGATTGTTGGTGCTGGCCGGGCTTATTGATGCCGGTTACGGTCTGGAAGAGGCCGTCGAGGGGCAAACACCCAGCGAGCGTTCGGAAGGCGTGACGCGAACTGTGTTTGGCTTGCTCAATGCATTGCCGCTGGTTGGGGCTGTCGCCTCGTTAGAACGCGAAGGCGCCGACGTCGCCGCACTGACCAGGACCGAGCACGAGACTGGCGAGCCTGATGTGCAATCCGGCAACAGACCGACTGGTGATCTGTCCACTCATATTGCTCCCCCGGAACCGACCACGCGGATGCCGAGTCGTCTGAGCCTGCTGCGAGGGATAGGCGCCCCGGTCGACGCTTTCAGCGATGAAGTCCTGCTGCAGATCGGCAAGGTCAGCGCCATTGATGACGATCTGCTGCGAATGATGCAGGCCGGTCGTCGACCCACTCCTGTGTTGGCCGACACTATCAGCCGCTTCAAAATCGATCAGGACGTCGTGGAGGCCCTCGACAAAACGCAGGCTGACGGGAACGAGGCGTTGCAGGCCCGTCGAGTGGAGTTGTTCAACACTCGCTATCAGGCACTCCAGCACTCGGAACATGAATGGGTCCGATTGTTTCAACAGCAATATCCCGGCCTGCCGAAAAGTGCGGTGGAGCAGATGCTTGATCGCTATGGCATAGAATTCACGGCGACGCCGGATGCGATCCAGGCCAAAGGGGTGTTCAGACAATTGGACAGCAAGGCCCGTCAGTACCAGCAGCATGTGAGGCTGGCCCGTGCTTATGAAGGCCTTTATCTGCGGTCCGTGGCCCATTCCGATTCGGACACGCTGGCTTTGCACTCACTGAGGAACCTGCCCGGATGGCCGAAAAACCTGCGAATCGAGGTGCTGGACGGCTCGCTGCACGGTCGGGTGCTGGATCGTTGCGGCTCGCTTGATGCGGCTGATTGTCGTCGTTTGATCAAAATCGATGACCACTATCAATACGTCGATGTGCCCGCCCAAACCATCGTACGTGCGGACTTTTACGGGGCCGTCAACGGTGTGTTGTCCGCGGATGAGCGTGCGGCGTTGCAGTTTCAGTCGCTGAACCCGGCCAACGAACTGAAGCTCAATCTCCGCGACCGTGCGCTATCACGCGCCGAATTCGGCCTGGGTCTGGGCAGAATGGACGGGGGACTACCCTTCGAAATGCAAGGCTTGAGGGGCGGCGGCTTCCCGACGACCCTGCAGGCCGCAGCGTTGACCCACGAAACGCTGAGGCTACAAGTCAGGGACCTCTATCCCGACTTCGGCAACGCGCAGGCCGATGAATGGCTGCAACATGCCGGAGAAAGCGTTCAGTCGCAGCTCGATGGATTGAAGCAGCAATTTGAGCAATTGAGTACGGATTTGACGGGTTGGATCGACCAGAGCCTGCAGGATCTCGATGACATGGACCTCGACTTTCTGGCGCCTGGCGACGAGGACGCCGCAGGCATGAATCATACGGAGATCGCGGAGCATAACGTCGCACTGTTGCAGTACACGATGGAGTACGAGCGCGAGACCCGGATGGAACTGGCTGACGAGCTGATCTCTATCTGGCAAAAATGCCCGCCACAGGCCAATCGTCTTTATTCCGGGGAGACGCTAACGGGATACAAACTGGATCTGGACTTCGAGGACTTCCACCGTTTGCCGGTCATGAATGTGAGGTTCAACGAGGTGATCGAATTGTCGATGCGCGGATTCCATCTGATTGAACGTGAGAGCTTGAACGGCTTCCTTGAGTCTTTCCCCAATCTGCGCGTCTTGAGCCTGGAAAAAGTCGATCTGCGGCTGGCTGACGCTGCGGGGGAAATGAAAGGTGTTCTGCCGCCGGCGATTCCGCGAATGAGCCATCTCACGACCCTGAATCTGAAAGCCACGTTTATGCAATTCAGGGAGAACTCGGCGGCGCAACTGTGTGACTTGATCAACTTGCAATCATTGGACTTAAGTGAAAACCCCTTGGGTGTTCCGCCGATGTTGTTAGGAATGAACGAACTGCGTCAGGTGAACTTGAGGAATACAGGGATCAGTAGATGCCCGATCGGAATTCGGGACGAACCCTACCTGACGTCGCTGGACTTGAGTGACAACCAAATCACCAGGGTTCCACCAGCGGTGCTGAGCCAGGCCGTCGCACGGGATCGAGTGAGGCTCTGGGGTAACCCACTGACCGACGAGGACACGTTGCGGCGCTTGGTCAATCATCGGCAACGCACCGGGATCAACCTGTGGTTGAGTACGCCAGGAGCCGACTATGGCAATCCGGTTGCGTGGTTGCAGGAGGGTGACGAAGCACTGCGGCAAGCCAGGCGAACGATCTGGCAGCAATTGGCGGTCAAACCGTCGGGAGGTCGTTTCCTGAGGGTCATCGATGGGCTCAGCCTGACGGCGGACTTTCAGGTCGACTATATGGCGTTGCAAGCGAGGGTGTGGCGACTACTGAGCGAAGCTCAGGCGTCGGACGAGTTGTGGGGCTGGCTGAACCGGTTTGTTGAAGGCACAGCGATCGATGCCGAAAATCCGCTGGGAATTTTCACCGCGATGGAAGATCGGAGCAGGCTTTACCGCGATTGGGTAACGATGGGGCGGCCCTTTCCGGTAATAACCGAGCAGGCCTAGAAGAGGATGGCCTTGAACCCCGCAAAGGGTTCAAGGCCTGGACATCAACGGCGACGGAACAGCGGCAGCGGTTCGTCGGTGGCGGCCTGATAGGTCACCGAGAAATCCTTGAGACCTTCAAGGGCTTCGTACGGGTCTTTATCGGCCCGGATGGCGAACGCATCGAAACCGCAGCGGTGCATATAGAACAGCTGGTCGCGCAGCACATCACCGATCGCCCGCAGTTCGCCTGTGAAACCATAACGGTCACGCAACAGGCGAGCGTTGGAGTAGTTGCGACCATCGGTGAAGGCCGGGAAGTTCAAGGCGATGACCTTGAACTGATCCACGTCGTCACCGATTTCTTCGGCTTCTTCATCGGCGTCCAGCCACACACCCAGGCCGCCATCGCGAGCCTTGAGCATACGGCTGTGCTCGCGCCACAGTTGCAGCGGGACGATAAGGTCGTCGCAGTTGCTGATCTCGTCGATGTTGAAGTCCTTCGGCAGCAGGTGCCAGGTTTCGTCGACGACTTCGTTGTTCTTAATTATTCGCTGCATAGACGCGCTCCTTGAAGAGGTCGATGCCGATACGCTGATAGGTGTCGATGAAGCGCTCGTCTTCGGTACGTTGTTCGATGTACACGTCGATCAGCTTCTCGATCACGTCAGGCATGGCTTCCTGTGCGAAAGACGGGCCGAGGATCTTGCCCAGGCTCGCATCGCGGCTGGCGCTGCCACCCAGGGACACCTGGTAGAACTCTTCGCCTTTCTTGTCCACCCCGAGAATGCCGATGTGGCCGACGTGGTGGTGACCACAGGCATTCATGCAGCCAGAGATGTTCAGGTCCAGCTCGCCAATGTCGAACAGGTAGTCCAGGTCGTCGAAACGGCGCTGGATCGACTCGGCGATCGGGATCGATTTGGCGTTGGCCAGGGAGCAGAAGTCGCCGCCCGGGCAGCAGATGATGTCGGTCAGCAAGCCGATGTTCGGTGTGGCGAAACCTTGCTCGCGCAACTCGCCCCACAGTTCAAACAACTGGCTCTGCTCGACATCGGCCAGAATGATGTTCTGTTCGTGGGAGGTGCGCAGTTGGCCGAAGCTGTAACGGTCGGCGAGGTCGGCAACGGCATCAAGCTGCTTGTCGGTGATGTCGCCCGGCGCAACGCCAGTCGGCTTCAGGGACAGCGTCACGGCAACGTACCCCGGCTTTTTGTGCGCGAGGGTGTTGCGGGTGCGCCAGCGGGCGAAGCCTGGGTGCTGTTTGTCGAGCTCGGTCAGTTCGGCCGTCTGGTTGTCCAGGGTCTTGTAGTCCGGATCGACGAAATGTTTCGCCACGCGATGCACTTCGGCGTCGGTCAGCGTGGTCTGGCCACCGCGAAGGTGTTCCATTTCCGCGTCGACTTTCTGAGCGAACACTTCGGGCGTCAGGGCCTTGACCAGAATCTTGATCCGCGCCTTGTACTTGTTGTCGCGACGGCCGTAGCGGTTGTAGACCCGCAGGATGGCGTCGAGGTAGCTCAACAGGTCCTGCCATGGCAGGAACTCGTTGATGAACGCGCCCACCACCGGTGTACGGCCCAGGCCGCCACCGACCAGCACACGGAAGCCCAGTTCGCCCGCGGCGTTGTGCACCGGCTCAAGGCCGATGTCATGGACTTCGATGGCCGCACGGTCGGATGTCGAACCGTTGATGGCGATTTTGAATTTGCGCGGCAAGTAAGCGAATTCCGGGTGGAACGTGGTCCACTGACGGACGATTTCGCACCACGGACGCGGGTCGATCAACTCATCGGCCGCGACACCGGCGAACTGGTCGGTGGTGACGTTGCGCAGGCAGTTGCCGCTGGTCTGGATCGCATGCATCTGCACGGTCGCCAGTTCAGCCAGGATGTCCGGGATGTCTTCCAGGGCCGGCCAGTTGAACTGCACGTTCTGCCGCGTACTGATGTGGGCGTAGCCCTTGTCATAGTCGCGGGCAACTTTGGCCATCATTCGCGTCTGGCGCGAAGTCAGTTGGCCATAGGGCACCGCCACCCGCAGCATCGGCGCGAAGCGCTGGATGTAAAGGCCATTTTGCAGGCGCAGGGGGCGGAATTCTTCTTCGCTCAGCTCGCCTGCCAGATAGCGTCGGGTCTGATCACGGAACTGCTTGACGCGGTCCTCGATGATCCGCTGATCGTACTCGTCGTATACGTACATATAAGTCCTGTTCTCAGGCTTGGGCCGGTCGGATCCAGTTGCGTTTTTCGCTTGCTGAAGTCTCCGATACTGCCTCGGCAATTCTGCGCGCACGGCCGCGCACTCCCAACGGAGCGGAGGCAAGATACCAGTTTGCAGTTATGCGCAAAAGTGATGTTTGAGTATATGTAAAGAACCAAAACGACTAATGAAGTTCATGGGGGTAAAACCCACATTTGTGGTGCGGGCAATCATCGTCTTAACTGTGGTCGAGTCTTTATGCAATCACCGATAAAACCGACAAGAGGCGATGCAATGAGCAACCCAACCAAAGCAGGGAAAAGCGATAGCACGGTCGATGCCTGGGCGATTTTGTTCCTGATCATCCTGGTCGTGGGCACCGCGGTGTTCTGGGTCAGCCATCAATAAACGACCCCGTCCGGGCCCGGCGCCGACGATTGTCGGACAGAAGCCGGAATAAGCACCGTTCCAAGGGAGTTCGCTGGCTATAATGCGCGGCGGATTTTCGGGGGCTCGGACGTTTAATGTTGAAGTTCTTCTATGGTGTAGTGCTGGCGCTTGGTACGGTCTTGGGGCCGTGTGCTCAGGCGGCGTCCGTCGTATTCCTGAATCCGGGAACGAGCCAAGAAACGTTCTGGGTCAGCTATTCGCAGTTCATGCAGGCCGCAGCCAGGGACCTGGGCATGGATTTGCATATCCGCTATTCCGAGCGAAACGCCGAGACCACGCTCCAGCAGGCCCGCGAAGTCCTGCAAGGGCCGAATCGACCGGACTATCTGGTGTTCGTCAACGAACTGTACGTCGCGCCCGAAATCCTGCGCCTGGCTCAAGGCAGCGGTGTGAAACTGTTTTTGGTCAACAACGGCCTGACCGCAGACCAGATGCACCTGCTCGGCGCCCAGCCGGACAAGTATCCCGACTGGTTGGGCAGCCTGGTGCCCAACAATGAGGAGGGCGGCTACTTGATGCTCAAGGAGCTGATTCGCCTGCATCGCCCGGTCGCGCCCGGTCAGGTCATTGATCTGGTGGCCTTTTCCGGCCTGAAAATCACGCCAGCCGCGCAACAGCGTGAGAAGGGCATGATGCGGGCATTGGCCGAACACCCTGAAGTGCGGTTGCGCCAGTTGGTCTATGGCGGCTGGACCCGCGAGCGCGCCTATGAACAGGCCAGGTTGTTGTTCAAGCGTTATCCGCAAACGTCGCTGGTCTGGTCGGCCAACGATGAAATGGCCTTTGGCGCCATGCAGGCCTACGCTGAAACGGGCGGCCAACCCGGCAAGGACGCATTGTTCAGCGCTGTCAACAATTCACCAACCGCGTTACAGGCGCTGTTGGAAGGGCGGTTGAGTGTGCTGTTGGGCGGGCACTTCACTCTGGGTGGTTGGGCCCTGGTGCAACTGCATGACTACGACATGGGGGTGGATGTCAGCCAGTACGGCGGGCGCGACCGGCAGATTCCATTGTTGCAGCTGATCGATCACGCACAAGCCAAGCGGTTGCTGGCATTGAGCGCTACTCAGGATTACGACGTGGATTTCCAGAAGCTCTCGGCCAAGGGGCGACCGACGTCGTATCGCTACCCGTTCAGCCTGCAAGCCCTTATGCACTGAGCCAGTTCAGATACCCGCCAGGTGCACCACTAGTTTGACGATGCCAAACAGCGTCAACGCGAACACTACAGTGAACAGAATCCCCAAAATCACGAAATGACTCGGCTTGCCGTGGGTGAAATCCCGGGCCCGATTCTTCCCGCTCTGTACCCCGAACGCGGCAGCCAGCACGCTGTGCAGCATTTGCCAGAAGGTTGGTGGTTTGTTGTTGTCGACTGGATCGTCCATAAATCCCCCGTCACATGTGCATGAAAGGTAAGCATAGACAATTCGCGGCATACACAAATCCAATGTGGGAGTCAGCCTGCTCGCGATAGCGTACTGACAGACATCAATATTAACTGGAAGGTACTCATCGCGAGCAGGCTCGCTCCCACATTAGATGGATGTTGGCCACTGGCCAGGTGACGATTGAAGCAGTTTGTAACCAGTCCGCCCTTGGCAATAACTATGTACCGCAGATTCACCTTCCTGACGTGATGTCCTGACGCTCCATTTGTCAGGAAAACATTATGTCCATCTCAAACAATAACGCTCCCGCATTGAAGCCGCGGGTATCAGGAAAAAGCAGCATCCACAGTGAACTTCTTCAAGGCAAGGCTCCCGACTGGTTGATCAATGCAACGCCTGAACGACGCGTTGCATTGAAGGATGCCGGCGCGCAATTACCAGGCTGGTATCAGCGCGCATCCATCCAGCAACAGAATGTGTTGAGAGAGCGCTTCAGCGCCAGCCTTGTTTCGCAGACCCGGCTGGACAAGACCCTGTCGACTCTTCAAGGCATCGACACGTTCGCCAGGCCATTACTGGTCAAGGCCCTGAAAGACCGGTTTGGGGTTGGCGCAGATGTCGACAAGACCTTGGTATGTCTGCGACGGCCGCTGGCAATGGGTGTGCTGGAAGTAGAAGTCTCAACGTTCGAGGTGATGAAGCTTTCATTGCTGCAGGCCGCGTTACATAACTTCGAAGCGTCCGAGTGCGAGAAGGGCGCCTTCCATGAAAAGTCCGCTTTTGTTGTAGAAACGTCGACTCCTGGCACGTTCCAGGTAGCCAACATCAACCTCACGATCAGGCAGTTTTTGTCCCTGTGCCGCACACTGGATATCGGTGCGCACTACCAAACCTATGTAAAGGCGTTTTTCCAGCCTGCCGATGCGCAGCTTGAAGTGACGCTGCGCCGACAATTCATCGACAGTCAGAAAACCGCAATGAGGGCGGCTGCGGAGCTGGCGTTGCTGAAAAAGGATATCGAGCCCGCAGACTACAGGATGATCCTTTCGGTCATTGATGGAGAAGTCCATCCCCGGCTGGGTGGCAAGCCGGTCTGGTTTCGCGACCTGAGCCTGATGAAGCGCAGGATGACCGGTTGCATTGTGTTCGCCATCTGTGAACAGTACCGCTATACCAATGAGTTCATTGTTTATGTACCTCATGATCCGCAGCATCCGCTCAAGCGCTACACCTCCGCGCAGTGGCGCGAAGAGTTCAAGCGGCAGTTCACCACTCGGGATACAAAGTCAGTCGACAATGGAGGGCCGACGGCGCACCAGCGTTTTTTCAGCCAGTTCGTGGCTTACGCTGATCGCCCTTACTACTTCAGCCAGTTCTCTCGTAAAGCGGCGGGTTCACCCACCGACCCGTTACAGTCCATCTGGTTCAAGGTTGTTCAGTCCATTCCTCCGTTTTCTGACATCGTCAGAGTCAAGGAACTGCCCCCTGAGCATCAGGGCAAACGGGAACCGGTGGAGGATCCCTTTCTCAAACCCAGCGAAATCAATCGTGTCGGTGCAGCAGGAATCTGGTCTGCCAACACCGATCCGTGGACGTATCTTTACGAGCAAAACCGGGAAAAAGTCATTACCGATGCACGTAGCCATGCGGTTCCCACGGCTGACGTCGATGCCAGGGTACGGGCGGAAAAGCTCAATCATCTGCTGGAAGTCGGCATGTTGGGGTTGAACCTGGTGTCGATGTTCGTGCCGGTACTGGGCGAAATCATGCTGACGGTGATGGCGGGTCAATTGCTGTATGAGTCTTTCGAGGGGGCGATCGAATGGAGTGAAGGTGATCGCAATGCCGCCAAGGCGCACCTGATCGACGTGGCGGAAAATCTTGCGCTGATCACCGTGATGGCCGGTGTGGGCAAGGGCTTGGGTAAATTGTCAGCGGTGAAACCAGAACCTGTGGTCGAACGCCTGGAGCAAGTCAAATTGCCCAATAGTGAAACCCGACTGTGGAAGCCGGATTTGCGTGCCTATGAGCTTGATACTGTGCTGGCCCCCGACGTCCGGCCGGATGCCTTGGGGCAGTATCGGGTCAATGGCAAAACCTGCATCCGGCAGGCCGGCAAAGTCTATGAAACCACCTACGATGAATCGCTGAAAAAATGGCGCATTCAACATCCGACTAATGCGCAGGCCTGGCAACCCATTCTTGAACACAATGGGCAGGGAGCCTGGCGCCATGCGCTGGAGCGGCCACTGGAGTGGGACCGCTTGACTCTGTTGCGGCGCATGGGCCATGCCACCGAGGCATTGACGGACAAACAATTGCTTGAGGCTGCTGAGATCAGCGGCGTCAGCGACAATGCCTTGCGCAAGATGCATGCGGATAATTTACCTCCGCCCCTTGAACTGACAGAGGCCCTGAGGCTGTTCGCGGCAGATTCAGGAGCGGCACCCATCATCGAGCAGGAAAGCCGCGCGCCATTCATCGAAAAACTTCGGCGGGCTTGCCCGGGGCTGAGTGATTCTGCAGCCCGAAGAGTTCTGCTCGATGCCAATGCCGAGGAGCTGACACGCCTGCGGACCACCCACCGAATTCCGCTGAAAATGCTCGAGGAGGCCCGCTGGTATGCGCAGCAGGGGCGTCAGGTACGGGCTTTCGCCGGTCTGTACCGGGACAATATGACTTCCCCCGATAGCCAATGGCTCGCCCTGCATGCCCTGGAAAAGCTGCCGGGCTGGTCCGGCGAGGTGCGTCTGGAGGTTCGTGACGGTCGCATCAACGGTCCGCTGATCGATGGCATTGGCCGCGAGACCGCCGCACGTCGCAAGTATGTCGTCAAACAGGGGGCGGCCTACCAGGCGTTCGATGAGCGAGGAGAGGCGCTCAATAGCGTGCCCCGCCGTGGCGACAACTTTTTCGATTCCATCATGCATGCCTTGCCCGATGAGTCCCGCCAGGCATTGGGTGTTCCGCACGTCAGTCAACGCGCCGGTTTGCAAAAGGCGATTTTTGACTCGGCAGTGCAGCACCGGGCGCAGTTAATGCAACAACTGGAGAACCGAGCCGGCAGACGCGCTGCGTTCAAGCCCCCCGTACGAGTGAATGAGCGACAGGTGGGTTACCCCGCCAGTGGGCGCGGGCAAGGCTTGAATCCTTCATTGGTCGCTCGGGTTCAGTCTGTCTATCCCGGACTCTCCGATCAAAACGCCAACAGTTTTATCCTGAAGCAGTTGCGGGCCGGGAAAAGCGACGCACAGATTTATGGCTTGTTGCAGGAGCGTATGCGTGAGTGGGAGGCGCTTGAGTCAATGCTCGATCAATGGGTCGGGACACCGGAGCCTGATTTACAAACCGTGTTGGGGGGCAAAAGCGCTGTCGCGCGAAACCTCAAGGAATGCTGGCGTAATTCGCCGTTGGCAGAGGAGTTGCCTTTCTACAGTTCGCTGGATTTGACCTGTGACGACCCGATTCCCCCTCTGTCGGCGGATTTTTCGCATGTGCGTGAACTGAGCATCCGGGGACGGTGCATTACTGACGCCAACGCCGATGCACTGTTGGCAAATTTCCCCAGATTGAAAAACCTCAGGATCAATGCAACGGGAGGTCAATTCAGCAATGTGCCCGAGGGGTTGGGCGCAATGCGTGAACTTACAGGGCTGAGCCTTTACTCAGACTCTCCCCGCGCCGTGGATATGCCCTCAAGGTTAGGTGCATTGACGACGCTGCAGGAACTCAACGTTTATTTCTCGGATTTCACACCGATGGCCCTGGATGTCAGTCGTTTGCGCAATCTGCGCAGGTTGGCAATTGGCTCGCGCATGCTGCGTGAATGGCCGGTCGGAGTGCTTGATTTGCCTGCGTTGGAGCGTCTGAACCTCAAAGATACCGGAATCGGAACATTGCCCGACGGGGCTTTCCAGGGGCATGAAAAACTGTGGTCCGGCTTGTCTCTGGACTGGTCGAACTTCTCGCATGAACACTTCAAACCGGCGTTTGAGTACGTCACCAATCACCCCGAGCACCTGCTTGATCGGGAGGAAATGGTCAGGGACTACTGCAAGGGTGAGCTGTCGCGTCTTGCCGCAGGGATGAACGAGTCGATTGATGGACTGTTCAACCGGTTTGTCGAGCAGTGGCTGGGGGCAGATGCACGGTTCGAGGCGGTCGATGCCTTGAGCCAGACGTCAGGCGTGCTCGATCGTCAACTGAAAGATTGGACCCAAAGCGTGATGCAGAGGCCAAAGGCGATCAAAGAGATCATGGGGCGGACATGGGCCACGATGTCCATCAAGACTTGCTGGCGCAACGGTGCATTCAAACGCTACGGTGCGACGGTCGACGCCACGTTGCTCGATTTGCCGAACCTGGAACTCAGTGAATTCCCCGACTTGCCTGGCGCTGCTTTCGCACATGTTCAACGGTTGAATTTGAAAGGCGTGAAAGCGCCTGCTGAAACAGTCCGTGGCTTTGTTCGGGGGTTTACCGAACTTCAACAACTCGATGTGAGCGATAGCGGGTTGATCGCTGTGCCAATTGCAGCGGGTGATCTTGTGAAGTTGACCCGTCTGGACCTATCTGGCAACGCGATTGTTGGCGACCCTGCGCTGGCCCAGGGTTTTGATGGATTGCAGAACCTTGAATATCTGGACCTGCACAACAATCCGCTGAACTCGCTGGATGTCAGTCATATGTCGCGTCTTAAAGCCTTGGACTTGCGGGCGACTAACCTGCATGAATGGCCGACAGGGGTGCAAGACCTGCCAGCGCTGAGCTGGCTGGATTTGCGTGACAGCAGGATTTCCTCGCTCCCGGCGACGGTGCTTGAGAGCGAGATGCTGCTCAAGACCGACCTGACCGGCACGCCATTGACCCCGCAGGCGGTGATTTTGCTGGACATCGCCCGCACGCAGATCGAGCTGGACCATGGTCTGCCTGTGGGCACCCTGGAAAGGTTCGCCCGGGAGAGGGTGCCGTCAGTTTTTCCTCCGGCCGAGAGCGGCTTTTCAATCGCTCGCCATTTGCTGCCCCTGCCGGAAATTCCTGTGGGGGAAGGGGCTGCGCA
This sequence comes from Pseudomonas sp. S2_A02, assembly GCF_054668495.1. Classification (NCBI taxonomy): domain Bacteria; kingdom Pseudomonadati; phylum Pseudomonadota; class Gammaproteobacteria; order Pseudomonadales; family Pseudomonadaceae; genus Pseudomonas; species Pseudomonas sp. S2_A02. Next base: position 37,145 of record NZ_CP162776.1, read on the forward strand.
TCTTGCCAAGCGTCTGCAACGGTTAAAGCCGATACTCGCGGAAGATGAAGCCCTGCAAGTGATTGAACAGCTGCGCGAGAGCGGGGCTAGCGAGGTGCAACTCAGCGAGCGGATTGCCGGATGGGACCGGACTCATGATGAACTGACGCGCCGATTGAACGGCTGGCTGTTCGCGCGCGAGTCAAGTGGCGCTGGTTGGATAGCCTCATCGGCAAGCCGCAACCAGGCCGCATTACGAATCCTTGATTGCTGGCGTGAGAGCCTGGGTGCCGCGCAAGGTGCTGCAGACACCGTGTTGAATCTCAACGGCCTGCAGTTGGGCGATCTTCTCGAATTGCCCGCAGTGTTCGACCACGTGGGCACGTTGAACCTGACCGGGACAAGGCTGGGTGAACAGGGCTCCAATGGGTTTCTGCAGGCTTTCAAGCAGCTCAGGACGCTGGAACTCAATGGCAATGACCTGCAAGCGGTTCCCGAGCCGGTTGGCCGAATGCACACCCTTGAACGACTGGAGTTGTCCTCGAATCGATTGAGCGATAGCGATAATCTGTCTGCCTCGTTGAATCTTTTGCAGCGTTTGCAATGGCTGGATCTGAGCTACAACGCACTGGACGAATTTGATCTCGGCGTTTTTGAGCGATTGGAGACGCTGGATCTGCGCAACAACAATTTGACCGACTGGCCGGTAGCTGTGCTGGATACCAGTCATCTCAGGACGCTGAACCTGAGTGGAAACGACATCACGTCGATTCCTCCACAGGCCCTGGATGGCAGCCATGACGTGCTGATGTCGGGCACGGACCTCAGCGACAACTTCAATCTGTCGCTTGAAACCCTGGAGCAGATGCGGGACTTTCGCGAAAGGGGTTCGCGCGCAACTGCCTTTGGATACTCGCGCGTTGCTCTGGATGAGTGGATCGATCAAGCGCGCAACGAGGTTGAAACGGTCAGTGAAAGCAGCATCGAATCTGATGAAGATCTTTCCGGCAGGGAACTCGAGGTCGAGCAGAAGACTCCCTGGCTGGCCAATGCTACTCCCGAGGAGGTAGCCAGCAAGACTCGGCTCTGGAATCAACTGGCGGCGGAACCGGACAATGCAGCGTTCTTCCATTTGCTTTCACGGTTGCAGGACACGCGTGAGTTCCAGGTGGCAAATGCCGACCTGACGCGGCGGGTCTGGACAGTCATGGAGGCCGCCGCCGGCAACAGCGGACTTCGAGAAACGTTGTTTGCCAGTTCAAACACCCACGGCACCTGCGTCGACGGTCGAATCCTGACCTTCAGTGCACTGGAAAGCACGGTGTATACACACAATGCCTTGCACGAAGTGTCTGCCGGATGGTCCGGTGCAAAAGGCGAAGCATTATTGAGGTTGTCCAGACGGCTTTTCCGGTTGGACAAGGTCGATGAACTGGCGACGAAGGCCGCTACCCATACCGGTCAGGATCAGGCGGAAGTACGCCTGGGTTATCGAATCGGCCTGACCGGCGGGTGGGGCGATGGCCTGGAGCTGCCGGGGCAGCCGAAGCACATGACGTATGCCTCAGGTGTAACAACCCGGCAATTGGCTGAAGCCCGCCGCGAAGTGATGAATGCCGAGCACGGCGACGTTTTTTTTGAGGACCTTATCCAGCGTGACTACTGGGTAAGTTATCTCAAGGAAAAATATCCCGAAGCATTCAGGGCACTCGACGAGGCGGACCTGACGCAGGAGCAGGGTGACGGGATGGATGTCGACGATGCGAGGCTCATGGAGCAGCTGTTTGATCTGACAGCCGCACGTAACGCAAAGATGATCGAGCTGTCTCGACAAGAGGTCGAGGCGATTGAGCGATCCTCTGGCGCAGCACCGCTGCCGGGAACCTCAAGCCGATAATCAGCCTTCCGGCGCCGGGTTAACCGGCGTCGGAATCCTGATTTCAAGCGTGTCTCAGTTGTCGTAGCCGAGGTTCGGCGCCAGCCAACGCTCGGTTACGCTCAACTCCTGGCCTTTACGCGAGGTGTAGCTCTGCACCTGATCCTTGTCGATCTTGCCCACGGCAAAATACTGCGCCTGCGGGTGAGCGAAGTACCAGCCGCTGACCGCTGCCGCCGGGAACATGGCGTAGTGCTCGGTGAGGAACACGCCGCTGCGGCCGGCCTTGAGTTCTTCCGCTTCCGGGTCAAGCAGCTTGAACAGCGTGGCTTTCTCGGTGTGATCCGGGCACGCCGGGTAGCCCGGAGCAGGGCGGATGCCGGTGTATTGCTCTTTGATCAACGCCTCGTTGTCCAGCGTCTCGTCCTTGGCATAGCCCCAGTAGTCTTTACGCACCTGTTGGTGCAACCATTCGGCGCAGGCCTCGGCCAGACGGTCGGCCAGGGCCTTGACCATGATCGAGTTGTAGTCGTCGCCCGCATCCTGATAGGCCTTGGCCACTTCTTCGGCGCCGATCCCGGCGGTGGTGATGAAGCCACCCACGTAGTCGGTTACGCCGCTGTCTTTGGGCGCGACGAAGTCGGCCAGGGAGAAGTTCGGTTTGCCGTCGGTCTTGATGATCTGCTGGCGCAAGTGATGCAGCTTGGCCAATGGCTTGCCGTCATCGCCGTAGACTTCGATGTCATCGTCACGCACCTGATTGGCCGGCCAGAAACCGAACACCGCACGGGCGCTGATGAGTTTTTCGTCGATCAGCTTGGCGAGCATTTCCTGGGCATCGGCGTACAGCGCGGTGGCGGCTTCACCGACCACTTCGTCTTGCAGGATGCGCGGGAATTTGCCGGCCAGGTCCCAGGAGATGAAGAACGGTGTCCAGTCGATGTATTCGGCCAGCACCTTCAGGTCGATGTTATCCAGCACCTTGGCGCCGGTGAACGTCGGTTTGACTGGTTCGTAGCTGCCCCAGTCGAACTGCGGCTTCTTCGCGATGGCCACCGGGTAGCTCAGGCGTTCGGTGCGGGCGCTGCGGTTGGCGGTGCGCTCGCGAACGTCGATGTATTCCAGGCGAGTCTTCTCGACGAAACCGGCCTTCAGTTCCTTGGACAGCAACTGCGTCGCCACGCCCACGGCGCGGGAGGCGTCGGTGACGTAGATCACCGCGTCGTTGCTGTACTTGGGCTCGATCTTTACCGCCGTGTGCGCCTTGGAGGTGGTCGCGCCACCGATCATCAGCGGCAAATGGAAATCCTGACGCTGCATCTCGCGGGCCACGTGAACCATTTCGTCCAGCGAAGGCGTGATCAAACCGGACAGGCCGATGATGTCGCACTTCTGCTCTTTGGCGACTTGCAGGATCTTCTCCGCCGGCACCATCACGCCGAGGTCGACGATGTCATAGCCGTTGCAGCCCAGCACCACGCCAACAATGTTTTTGCCGATGTCGTGCACGTCACCCTTGACCGTGGCCATGAGGATCTTGCCCTTGGCTTCCGGCTTGTCGCCTTTTTCCAGTTCGATGAACGGGATCAAGTGGGCCACGGCCTGCTTCATCACGCGGGCGGATTTCACCACCTGCGGCAGGAACATTTTGCCGGCGCCGAACAGGTCGCCGACGATGTTCATGCCGGACATCAGCGGGCCTTCGATCACTTCGATCGGGCGAGCGAAGGACAGGCGCGACTCTTCGGTGTCTTCGACGATGTGGGTGGTGATGCCCTTGACCAGCGCATGTTCCAGGCGCTTGTTGACGTCCCAGTTGCGCCACTCTTCGGTCTCGGCTTCCTTGACGCTGCCGTCGCCCTTGTACTTGTCGGCGATGGCGAGGAGGGCGTCGGTGCCTTCCGGGGTGCGGTTGAGGATCACGTCTTCGACGGCGTCGCGCAGCTCGGCCGGGATCTGGTCGTAGATCTCCAGTTGGCCGGCGTTGACGATACCCATGGTCAGGCCATTACGGATCGCATACAGCAGGAACACCGAGTGAATCGCCTCGCGCACCGGGTTGTTGCCACGGAACGAGAACGACACGTTCGACACACCGCCGGAGGTCAGGGCGTACGGCAGTTCGTCGCGGATGTAGGCACAGGCGTTGATGAAGTCCACAGCGTAGTTGTTGTGTTCTTCGATGCCAGTGGCCACAGCGAAGATGTTCGGGTCGAAGATGATGTCTTCCGGCGGGAAGCCGACGTCGTTGACCAGAATGTCGTAGGAGCGTTTGCAGATTTCTTTCTTGCGCGCTTCGGTGTCGGCTTGACCGGCTTCGTCAAAGGCCATCACCACCACGGCGGCGCCGTAGCGCTTGCACAGTTTGGCGTGATGAATGAACTGCTCGACGCCTTCTTTCATGCTGATCGAGTTGACGATGCCCTTGCCCTGGATGCACTTGAGGCCGGCTTCGATCACTTCCCACTTGGAGGAATCGATCATGATCGGCACGCGGGAGATGTCCGGTTCACCGGCAATCAGATTGAGGAAGGTCACCATGGCCTTCTTCGAATCGAGCATCCCTTCGTCCATGTTGATGTCGATCACCTGGGCGCCGGCTTCGACCTGCTGCAGGGCGACTTCCAGGGCTTCGGTGTAGTTGTCTTCACGGATCAGCCGGGCGAATTTGGCGGAACCGGTGATGTTGGTCCGTTCGCCGACGTTGACGAACAACGAGCTGCGATCAATGGTGAACGGTTCCAGGCCCGAGAGGCGGCAAGCCTTGGGAATGTCCGGAATCTCGCGCGGCGCATAACCGGCCACCGCTTTGGCGATGGCTTCGATATGACCCGGCGTGGTGCCGCAGCAGCCGCCGACGATGTTCAGGAAGCCGCTTTGGGCGAATTCTTCGATGACTTTGGCGGTTTCCGCTGGCAGTTCGTCGTACTCGCCGAACTCGTTCGGCAGGCCTGCGTTCGGGTGCGCCGACACGTAGGTGCTGGCCTTGTTTGACAGTTCTTCCAGGTACGGGCGCAGCTCACTGGCGCCCAGGGCGCAGTTCAGGCCGACGGAGATCGGCTTGGCGTGAGCCACCGAGTTCCAGAACGCTTCGGTGGTCTGGCCGGAGAGGGTGCGGCCAGAGGCGTCGGTGATGGTGCCGGAGATCATGATCGGCAACTCGACGCCCAACTCCTCGTAAACACCCTGCACAGCGAAGATCGCGGCTTTGGCGTTGAGGGTGTCGAAAATGGTTTCGATCAGGATCAGGTCGGCGCCGCCTTCGATCAGGCCTTTGGTGGCCTCGGTGTAGTTCTCCACCAGTTCATCGAAGGTCACGTTGCGGTAACCGGGGTTGTTCACGTCAGGCGACAGCGAGCAGGTACGGCTGGTAGGCCCGAGCACGCCGGCGACGAAGCGTGGTCGGTCCGGGGTTTCCAGGGTCTTGGCGTCTGCCACCTTGCGCGCCAGGCGTGCGCCTTCTACGTTGAGTTCGTACGCCAGGCCCTGCATGCCGTAGTCGGCCTGGGACACTTGGGTGGCGTTGAAGGTGTTGGTTTCCAGAATGTCGGCGCCGGCATCCAGGTAAGCTTTTTCAATAGCACCAATCACGTCCGGGCGCGTCAGCACCAACAGGTCGTTGTTGCCTTTTACATCGCTCGGCCAGTCGGCGAAGCGTTTGCCACGGTAATCCTGCTCCTCGAGCTTGTAGCTCTGGATCATCGTACCCATGCCGCCATCGAGAATCAGGATGCGCTCTTTGAGGGCGTGCTTGAGAGCTTGAAGGCGAACGCTGCGATCGGACATTTGGACTACTCGGTAAGGCCATGACGAAGGGGCGGGATAATAACAAACCTGTGCGCTTTTGGAGCATGTGCGGGTTTTGCATGAATATCGTTCATGTTGGTGCGCTGGCCAGACCGGTAGAATCGCGGCGTTTTCTCATGATCAGGACTAGGGATATGTCGTATCGCGTCGTCACCAGCCTATTGATGCTGTTTTTTAGCGGGGGCGCCGCTGCACAAGGTCCGGATATTTCCTACGTCCGCGACGTTCAACCGATCTTCACCGAAAAGTGCGTGGCCTGCCATGCCTGTTACGACTCCGCCTGTCAGCTCAATCTGGGCAGTGGCGAAGGGGCGGCCCGAGGCGCGACCAAAGCGCCTGTCTATGATGGCGAACGCCGTCAGGCCGCAGCACCGACCCGGCTGTTTTATGACGCCTTTGGCAAACGTGCCTGGCAGCAAAAAGGCTTTTATTCGGTGCTCGACGCCCAAGGCAGCCAAGCGGCGCTGATGGCGCGGATGCTCGAACTGGGCCACAAAACCTCGTTGCAACCTAACGCCAAATTGCCGGAAGACATCGTTCTGGGCCTGAACCGGGAGAACATGTGCGCCATGCCGGCGGAGTTCGACGGCTACGCCAGCTCCCACCCGAAAGAAGGCATGCCGTTGGCGGTCACCGGCCTGACCGATCAGCAATACCAGACGTTGCAACGCTGGCTGGCCTCCGGCGCGCCAATCGATGAACAGGGCCTGGTACCCAGCGCCAAGGAAGCCTTGCAGGTGGTGCAGTGGGAAAACCTGCTCAATGCACCGGGCGCCCGGGAGAGCCTGGTCGGGCGCTGGTTGTTCGAGCACTGGTTTTTGGCGCACCTCTATTTCAAGGACGGCGAGCCGGGGCATTTCTTTCAGTGGGTACGTTCGCGCACGCCAACGGGGCAGCCGATCGATCTGATCAACACCCGCCGTCCGAATGATGATCCGGGCACTCAGGTCTATTACCGCCTATGGCCGGTGCAAGGCGTGATCGTGCACAAGACCCACATCACCTATCCGCTGAGCGCGGCGAAGATGGCGCGGATCAAAAGTCTGTTTTACAGCGGCAATTGGCAGGTCAACGCGCTGCCGGGTTATGGGGCGGAGCGACGGGCTAATCCGTTCACGACCTTTGAGGCAATCCCGGCCCAGGCGCGTTACCAGTTCATGCTCGATAACGCCGAGTACTTCGTGCGCACCTTTATTCGTGGTCCGGTCTGCCGTGGCCAGATCGCCACCGACGTGATTCGCGACAACTTCTGGGCGCTGTTCCAGGCCCCGGAGCATGACCTCTACATCACCGACCCGAACTATCGCGGCCAGGCCACGCCGTTGCTGGCGATGCCGGGGCAGAACGATGACGTCGGCAGTGTCCTGAGCCTGTGGCACGACTACCGCAACAAACGCAACGAATACGAAGCCTTGCGCCGCGACAGCTACGCCGACCTGCCGGCACCGAGCTGGTCGACTCTGTGGGCCGGCAATGACAACGCGCTGCTGAGCATCTTCCGGCATTTCGACAGCGCCTCGGTGAACAAAGGCCTGATCGGTGACGTCCCGCAAACCATTTGGCTGTTCGATTACCCGTTGCTGGAGCGCACGTATTACCAGTTGGCGGTCAACTTCGATGTATTCGGCAACGTATCCCATCAGGCCCAGACCCGGTTGTACTTCGACCTGATTCGCAACGGTGCCGAGCAGAATTTCTTGCGTCTGATGCCGGCCGACTCACGGGACGGCTACCTCGACGATTGGTATCAGAACGGCGGCAAGTTCAAGATGTGGCTGGATTATGAGTACATCGACAACGACAAACCAACGGCGCTGACGCTGGACGAAAAGGACCCGAAACGCGATTTCGCCCTGCAGTTGCTGGCCCGTTATGGCGAGCTCAACGCCAAACCCGATCCGATCAATCGCTGCGGTGGCGCTTACTGCTCGCGGCCGAACATCGATCTGGCGTTGCAGAACGCCGAACAGGCCTTGAGCCGGCTAGTTTCGCGCCCGGCCGCCGGTTTGAAAGTCATCGATCAGTTGCCAGAAGCCACGATGTTGCGCATCGAGACCCAAAGCGGCAAGCGCGAGGTCTACAGCCTGCTGCGCAACCGGGCCCACAGCAACGTGGCGTTCCTGCTCGGTGAATCGATGCGTTATCAGCCGGGGCTGGACACGTTGACTCTCTATCCGGGGGTGCTGAGCAGTTACCCGAACTTCATGTTCAACATCCCGGCGGGGCAAGTGCCCGCATTCGTCGACGCGATGGAAAACGCCAAGGACTCCGCCAGCTTCGAGAAAGTCGTCGAACGCTGGGGCATTCGCCGCAGCCATCCGCAGTTTTGGCAGTATTTCCATGATCTGAGCCGCTACATCCACGACACCGACCCGGTGGAAGAGGGCGTGCTGGACATGAACCGCTACGAAAACCTTTGAAATGTCTGCAATTCAATGTGGGAGCGACCTGTGGCGAGGGGGCTCCCGCAAGGGATCAGTGCATCTTTCCCGACAAAAATACTAGGACTTTGTGTGGCGCGATGATTGGCGTAAACTGCGTCCAAGCCTGCGAGGAGTTTCCATGACCGCTATTACCATTACCGACGCCGCCCACGATTACCTGGCTGATCTGCTCTCCAAGCAGAACACCCCGGGTATCGGCATCCGCGTCTTTATCACCCAGCCTGGCACCCAGTACGCCGAAACCTGCATTGCCTATTGCAAGCCGGGCGAAGAAAAACCTGAAGACACGGCGCTGGGGCTTAAAAGCTTCACCGCTTACATCGACTCGTTCAGCGAAGCATTCCTGGACGATGCGGTAGTCGACTACGCCACCGACCGCATGGGCGGCCAACTGACCATCAAGGCGCCAAACGCCAAGGTACCGATGGTCAACGCCGACAGCCCGGTCAACGAGCGCATCAACTACTACCTGCAAACCGAGATCAACCCGGGGCTGGCCAGCCACGGCGGTCAGGTCAGCCTGATTGATGTGGTCGACGACGGCATCGCCGTATTGAAATTCGGCGGCGGTTGCCAAGGCTGCGGCCAGGCAGACGTCACCCTGCGCGAAGGCATAGAGCGCACCTTGCTCGAGCGTATTCCCGAGCTCAAGGGTGTTCGTGACGTGACCGACCACACGCAGAAAGAAAACGCCTACTACTAAGGTGTTCGCTGCGACATAAAAAAACGGTGCCCGTGAGCACCGTTTTTTTGATCGTTCCCACGCTCAGCGTGGGAATGCAGCCCGGGACGCTCCGCGTCCCAAGAGCAGACGCAGAGCGTCCGTTGAGGCATTCCCACGCGGAGCGTGGGAACCATCATCTCAAGGTCTGTAGAGGTGCGCATGCCCCGCGCGATACAGCGACGATTCACTGAAGTGATCGCTGCCCAACACCCGGCCCACCAGAATCAGCGCCGTGCGGCGAAACCCCTTGGCTTCAACCTTCCCGGCAATATCCGCCAGCGTCCCCACCACCCAATCCTGATCCGGCCAGGTCGCCCGATGAATCACCGCGATCGGGCAATCGGCGCCGTAGTGCGGCAGCAATTCGGCGAGGATCTTCTCCAGATGATTGACCCCCAAGTGGATCGCCATGGTCGCCCCATGCTGCGCCAGACTACCGAGCTCTTCACCGGCCGGCATCGCGGTCTTGTCGGCGTAGCGGGTCAGAATCACGCTCTGTGACACGTCCGGCAGGGTTAGCTCGGCCCCCAAAAGCGCCGCGCAGGCGGCAGTGGCGGTGACGCCGGGAATGATTTCGAAAGGGATGTCGAGCTCACGCAAGTAGCGAATCTGCTCGCCAATCGCGCCGTACAGGCTCGGATCGCCGGAATGCACCCGGGCCACGTCCTGGCCGTTGGCATGTGCGGCCTTGATCAGCTCGATGATCTGCTCCAGGTGCAGTTCGGCGCTGTTGACCACTTGTTCGGCCTGGTGACCCTCCAGCACAGCAGTGGGCACCAGGGAGCCTGCATAGATGATGACCGGGCAGCTACGAATCAACCGCTGGCCTTTAACGGTGATCAGTTCCGGGTCGCCGGGGCCTGCGCCAATGAAGTAGACGGTCATCGTCGTTTCCTGTCAGAAAAAGGGTATGGGCACGCTTCAGATGAAGACTGCTCATGATCGAAGGCGGGGATTATCGGGGATTTTACGCGGCGCTGGCCAATGCCAGGGTGGCCTGGGCGTATTTTTGTCGTGGAATCAGCAACTTTGCCGGTGCCTGAGCTAACTGTTCGGCCAGTGCCAGCGCGGCACTTTCCGCTACGCCGTAACAGCCGGTGCGTTCGAACGCGATGTCCGAGTGGTGGCTGAGTTGCGGTTCATAACCGGCCAATTGTTCGCTGCTGAAATACGTCAACGGCAATGCCAGCTGTTCGGCCAGTTCGATCAGGGCGGGCTCTTCGCGCTTGAGGTCGATGCTGGCCAAGGCCTTGATCTGACGAAGCTCGATTTGATGAGCCTGTAACGCTTGATCAAGCAGCGCCCGCAGCGTGCTGACGGGGCAGCCGCGCTGGCAGCCCAGGCCGACCACCAGGGTCGGCGCTGTGCTGACGTCAGTCATGCGGAGTACTGGCCATCGCTTTTGCGGCGGAACAACCAGGCGCTGATCAGGCCAAGGGCCAGCCAGAACGCCATGTTGGTCAGCTGCGAAGCGATTTTGAACTGCGCTTCCAGGGCTTCCGGAGCCAGCATCGAATGCACTTCCGGTTGCGGTGCACCGATCACATGAGGCACGGCCAGGATCGCCACGCCGAGGATCTTCATCAGCCAGTGGCGGCTGAACACGATCAGCGCGATGCCGACAGCGGTGGACGCGGCAGTGCCAATCCACCAGATCTGCCGTTGCGCCAGATCTGCTGCGGCAGTGCCCGGCAGCTCAGGTGGCAGGCCGAGGGTTGGCGCCAGCACGAACGTCGCATAACCGGCCAGACCCCAGAGCAGGCCCTGAGAGGTACGGCGTGGAGCGCGCAAGGTGTAGAGGCCCGCGAGCATCAGGGCGAAACCGACCGCTACCACCAGATTGCCGCCGGTGGTTGACAGCACGCGCTGCCAGCCGTCTTCCGGCTCCCATGTTTCGGCGTCGTGGGTATGAGCGGCGACAGCGCCAGCATCGTGCTCGTGGACTTCGACAGCAGCCGGCTCGGATTTTTCGTAGGTCTCGGCCTGCAAAATCAGCGGGGCAACCCAAAAGCTTTGCAGCAGGGTCAGCAGCAGGGCGGCCAGCAACCCGGTGAAACCTGCGGTTTGCGCAATACGCTTGATCATGTCAGCAGGTCTCAATGGCACGGAAAGGCAGAGCTGTGACGGGTGTCGTGCGCGGCGTTGTGTACCGCTTCGATGTGCGAGAAACCGGCGAAGTACACCAGGCACGCGCCAAGGATCGACGCACAAAAAGCGGCGGTCAGGCGTTGGCTCAAGGTTGAAGTGGTGCTGGCGGTGCTACTGGCGGTACTGCTGATGATCGACATGGCGCTTCCCTCTGGTCTGTCAGCGGGTGAATAGAGCGCATGAAAACCGCCGCACGCCGGGGCACGCAGAGATTTCGAACAGCGCCCGCCCACCGCGGGTTTGTTATTCAGTGAACGTAAAAGTCACTTTGTGTTGCGGGCCGGTCTCCGGGCTCGCGAGGGGCAGGGCTTGCGCCGACACCTGCAAGCATCACCTTCCCATGCCGTATGACGGGCACAGTGGATCTGACGCTTCACTCGCTTACCGTTGCGGGGGCAGCACCGGACTGGCATGGCTTAAGAGTAAAGCACATGATTCACCGGTTTCCCGTTTCACCCTGTGAAGGGCACCCGTAACAAGGTGTGTAGGAGAGCATGGGCGGGGGTTGGGCGTCAATTGGCAAGGGTTCTCAACTCTGTGGTAGGGGCTTGCCTGTGGCGAGGGGGCTTGCCCCCGTTTTGATCGTTCCCATGCTCTGCGTGGGAATGCCTCAACGGACGCTCCGCGTTCGGCTCTGGATGGGACGCAGAGCGTCCCGGGCTGCATTCCCACGCAGAGCGTGGGAACGATCAATCAAGGGGGGCTGTGGCGTGCTCAGTGATTGACCCGCCCCCACACGATGCGTAGCCTTGCGCTTTCGAGGTTCTTCGGCATCTGCCGAAGCTAAGAAGGGAACGCGGTCGATGCCGCGGCTGCCCCCGCAACTGTGAACGGTGATGTTCGCTGCCACGCCACTGCAAGCCCTGATCCATCAGGTTCGCGGGAAGGCGCAGCGAATGCCAGGCCAATAAGGCCGGCACACCGTCAGCCAGGAGACCTGCCTCGACACAGATTCTCACTTTCAACCGGGCGGGGTGATCCGGTGGCGAAACTCTTGTGCGCGCACCTGCCGCAGCGATTGTCGTCCCGTATGCCCGCCACCTTGCCAAAGGGCATCCGATGAAAACACTGGCCAAACTCCCTGTCACCATCGTTACCGGCTTCCTCGGCTCGGGCAAAACCACCTTGCTGCGCCACATGCTCGACAACGCCCAGGGCCGCCGCATCGCGGTGATCGTCAACGAGTTCGGCGAGCTTGGCATCGATGGCGAGATCCTCAAGCAGTGCTCGATCGGTTGCACCGAAGAAGAAGCCAACGGTCGCGTCTATGAGCTGGCCAACGGCTGCCTGTGCTGCACAGTTCAGGAAGAATTCTTCCCGGTGATGCGCGAACTGGTCGCTCGTCGCGGCGACCTCGACCACATCCTCATCGAAACTTCGGGCCTGGCCTTGCCAAAACCTTTGGTTCAAGCCTTCCAATGGCCAGAAATCCGCAGCGCCTGCACGGTTGACGCGGTGATCACCGTGGTCGACAGCCCGGCCGTGGCTGCTGGTACCTTCGCTGCGTTCCCGGATCAGGTTGATGCCCAGCGCAAACTCGACCCGAACCTGGACCACGAATCGCCGCTGCACGAGCTGTTTGCCGACCAACTGGCCAGCGCCGACCTGGTGATCCTCAACAAGGCCGACCTGATCAGCGCTGACGACCTGGCCCGTGTGCGCCTGGAAGTCGCCGAAGAACTGCCGCCAGCGGTGAAAGTCATCGAAGCCAGCAGCGGCCGTCTGCCACTTGACGTGCTGATCGGCCTCGGTGCCGGTTCCGAAGAGCACATCGACAGCCGCCACAGCCATCACGATCATCACCATGAAGGTGAAGATGATCACGACCATGACGCGTTCGATTCCATCTCGATCGAGCTGCCACAAGCCGACGAAAGCCTGCTGATGGATGCACTGACTCAATTGGTGGTCCAGCACGGCATCCTTCGGGTTAAAGGTTTTGCAGCGGTGCCGAACAAGCCGATGCGCCTGCTGATCCAGGGCGTGGGCACGCGTTTCGACAAGCACTTTGACCGTCAGTGGGGCACTGAAGAAGCGCGCACCACCCGTCTGGTGTTGATCGGTCAGGATCTGGACGCCGCTCAGCTCGAAGCGCAATTGCGCGCTGCGCTCAGCGTTTAAACCATGCACCTGCTCAGGACCCAGCCCGGCGGTTTCGTGTCGGATGACAACATTGCCGACCTTGGACAAACCCCCGCCGAGCTGGTGATCCTGTGCAGCGGTGACTCCAGCCTGGCGTTGCTCGCCGAAGCGGCGCAGCAGTTGCCCGACGATTACCCGAGCGTGCGCCTGGCTAACCCGATGCAGGTGCAGAATCACGCCTCGGTCGATCTCTATGTCGACGAAGTGCTGCGCCACGCCAAGGTTATTCTGATTTCGCTGCACGGCGGCATCGCCTATTGGCGTTATGGCATTGAGCGGCTGGTGGAATTATCCGAACGCGGCGTTCAGCTGATTCTGGTGCCGGGGGATGATCGCCCGGACCCGGAACTGAGTGACCTGAGCACCGTAACCGCGCAAGACCGCGACCGGCTCTGGCACTTCCTGCGTCAGGGCGGCATGGCCAACGCACTCGACCTGTTTCGCTGCCTCGCTAATCGCTGGCTGGGCCGTAACTACCCATGGTCCGAGCCGCAAACCCTGCCACGCACCGCGATTTACCATCCGCAAAAAAGCCCCGCAGAACTGAAGGATTGGCAAGCCGACTGGCAAGCTGATCAGCCGGTGGCGGCGGTGCTGTTTTACCGCTCGCATCTGCAGGCGGCGAATACTGGTTTCATCGATATTTTCTGCCAGCGTTTGCAGGCGGCGGGGTTGAATCCGTTGCCGATTGCGCTGGCCAGTTTGAAAGAGCCCGGCTGCCTGACGGTGGTTGAGGACTTGCTGGATGAAGTCGAGGCGGGGGTGATTCTCAACACCACCGGTTTCGCCCAGTCCAGCCCCGAAGCGCCGCATCTGCGACCGTTTCGCCGCAACATTCCGGTGATCCAGGCGATCTGCGCCCAGGACAATGAACCCGGTTGGCGCGCCAGCGAACAAGGCCTCGGTCCCCGTGATTTGGCGATGCATATCGCGCTGCCGGAGCTGGATGGGCGAATCATCAGTCGGCCGATCAGCTTCAAGGATCTGGCGTGGCGCAGCGAGCGCAGTCAGTCCGACGTGGTCTGCTACCGGCCTGCACCTGAGCGCATGGATTTTGTCGCCGAACTGGCGCGGCGCTGGATCGATCTGGTGCGAGTGCCCAACGGCGAAAAACGCATCGCCCTGATCCTCGCCAACTACCCGACTCGCGATGGGCGCATCGGCAATGGCGTGGGTCTCGATACACCGGCTGCCGCACTGAATATCCTCCGTGCCCTGCATGTCGAAGGTTATCCGCTGCCGGCCGAGTTGCCGGACAGTGGCACCGCGTTGATCCAGCAATTGCTCGGCGGCGTCAGCAACGACCTCGACACCCTCGACCAGCGTCCCTGTCATCAAAGCCTCGCGCTGGACGATTACAACCTGATATTCAACGCGCTGCCCGAGGCCAATCGCCAAGCCGTGCTGGAGCGCTGGGGCGCCCCCGAAAATGATCCAATGTTCCGTGGCGGACGAATGATGATTGCCGGTCTGCGCTTCGGCCTGACTTTCGTTGGCATTCAGCCCGCCCGGGGTTACCAGGTGGACCCGAGCGCGGTGTATCACGACCCGGACTTGGTGCCGCCCCACGGCTATCTGGCGTTCTACTTCTGGTTGCGCAACACCTACGGCGCTCACGGCGTGATCCACGTCGGCAAGCACGGCAACCTCGAATGGCTGCCGGGCAAGGGCGTTGGGTTGTCGGAAAACTGCTGGCCGGACGCATTGCTCGGGCCGCTGCCGAACATCTACCCGTTTATCGTCAATGACCCGGGCGAGGGCGCCCAGGCCAAGCGTCGTACGCAGGCGGTGATCATCGATCACCTGATGCCGCCGCTGACCCGCGCCGAAACCTACGGTCCGCTGCGTAATCTCGAATTGTTGGCCGACGAGTATTACGAAGCGCAATTGCTCGATCCGCGCCGCGCCCGGGAGTTGCAACGCGACATTCTGCAACTGGTGCGCGACACGCACATCGACCGTGAACTGCAGCTCGACGAAAAGCTCGACAGTGACGCCGACGCGGCGATCTGGTTGCCGCGTCTGGACACGTATTTGTGCGACTTGAAGGAGTCGCAGATCCGTGATGGCCTGCACGTGTTTGGCGAGTCGCCGGTCGGGCGGTTACGCATCGACACCTTATTGGCTTTGCTGCGCATTCCTCGCGGCGATGGCCGTGGGGCGCAATCGAGCTTGCTGCGGGCATTGGCCAAGGCGTTTGAATTGGGCTTCGATCCGCTGGATTGCGCGTTGGCTGAGCCTTGGGTCGGGCTGCGTCCGGATGCCCTGTTGTCGGTCAGCGATGAGCTATGGCGCACAGCGGGCGATACCCGCGAGCGACTGGAGCTATTTGCCGCTGAACTGATCTTGCTGACACTGAACCCATCTCAAGCCCACCACGACCCCTGTGGGAGCGGGCTTGCCCGCGAAGGCGGCGTGTCAGTCGACATTGATTTATCTGACCCACCGCTATCGCGGGCAAGCCCGCTCCCACAGGGTCTTGCGTGGGCTGACGTCAGCGCCATCCTTGAGAGCCTGCGCGAAGTGGTCGCCCCACGCCTGGACGCCTGCGGCCCGGCAGAAATGCGCGGCTTGCTGGACGCCCTCAGCGGTCGATTCGTCCCGGCCGGCCCGAGCGGCGCACCGAGTCGCGGCCGGTTGGACGTGCTGCCCACCGGGCGCAATTTCTATTCGGTGGACGTGCGCAACCTGCCGACCACCACCGCGTGGCGCATCGGCTTCCAGTCCGCGAACCTGATTCTCGAACGGCACTTGCAGGACCACGGCGATCACCTGCGGCAGCTCGGCTTGTCGGTCTGGGGCACCGCGACCATGCGCACCGGCGGCGACGACATTGCCCAGGCCATGGCGCTGATGGGCGTGCGACCGGTGTGGGCGACGGGCAGTCAACGGGTCGACGACTTCGAAATTCTGCCGTTGAGCCTGCTGGACCGCCCGCGCGTGGATGTGACCTTGCGCGTTTCCGGATTCTTCCGCGATGCCTTTGCCAACCTGATCCGGTTGTTCGACGCCGCCGTGCAAGCGGTCGCCGCGCTGGATGAACCGGACGATCTCAACCCGTTGGCGGCCAAGGTCCGCGCTGAGTGGCAAGCGCTGCTGGAATCCGGTCTGGATGAAGACGCTGCGCGGCGGCAGGCCGGCTGGCGCATCTTCGGCGCCAAACCGGGTGCTTACGGCGCGGGCGTGCAGGGCGCCATCGACGGTCGCTTGTGGCAAAGCCGTGAGGACTTGGCCGAGGTTTACCTGAACTGGGGCGGCTACGCTTACGGCGGCTCCGATGAAGGCACCGCCGCCCGCGAACAGTTCGCCCAGCGTCTGAGCCAGGTGCAGGCAGTGTTGCAAAACCAGGACAACCGCGAACACGACTTGCTCGATTCCAACGACTATTACCAGTTCCAGGGTGGCATGCTGGCGGCCGTCGAAAGTCTCAGCGGTGAAGCAGCGGCCAGTTATCACGGCGACCACAGTCAGCCGGACTTGCCTAAGATTCGCACCTTGAAGGAAGAGCTGAACCGGGTGATCCGTTCCCGTGCAGCCAATCCGAAATGGATCGACGGGGTCAAGCGTCACGGCTATAAAGGCGCGTTCGAACTGGCGGCGACGGTCGATAACCTGTTTGCGTTCGACGCCACCACGCAGTTGATCGACGACCACCAATATGCGTTGCTGGCGGATGCCTATTTGCTCGATCCGGCGACCCGGGAGTTTGTC
This sequence comes from Pseudomonas sp. S2_A02, assembly GCF_054668495.1. Taxonomy (NCBI): domain Bacteria; kingdom Pseudomonadati; phylum Pseudomonadota; class Gammaproteobacteria; order Pseudomonadales; family Pseudomonadaceae; genus Pseudomonas; species Pseudomonas sp. S2_A02. The sequence continues at coordinate 53,976 of NZ_CP162776.1, forward strand.
CGCGAACACAATCCCCATGCCTTGCGCGACATGACCGAGCGCATGCTCGAAGCGCAGCAACGAGGGATGTGGAAAGAACCGGGTGAGTACCGCGAGGCGCTGGAGAATTTGTTGCTGGACATCGAAGAAGACGGGTAAGTCTCTGGCACCGCTAACCTGTGGGAGCGTGGCTTGCCCGCGAAGAGGCCCTCACAATCAACATTGATTTCGACTGAGCGGACGCCTTCGCGGGCAAGCCACGCTCCCACAGGTACAAGGTGTGCCTGCCACCGACCATGACTGAGATTTGAAAATGACCGACACCCCCCATTTCCCGCTCTCCGCCGTGGTCGGCGCCGATGACTTGAAGCTCGCGCTGTACCTCACCGCCATCGACCCGAAAATCGGTGGCGTGCTGATCGAGGGCCCGCGCGGCATGGCCAAATCCACCCTGGCCCGAGGCTTGGCGGACTTGTTGGCCAGCGGTCAATTCGTCACCTTGCCGCTAGGCGCCACCGAAGAACGGCTGGTTGGCACCCTCGACCTCGACGCGGCCCTGAGCGAGGGGCGCGCACAGTTTTCCCCCGGCGTACTGGCCAAGGCCGACGGCGGCGTGTTGTATGTCGATGAAGTCAATCTGCTGCCCGATCACCTCGTGGACTTGCTGCTCGACGTGGCCGCCAGTGGCACCAACCTGATCGAGCGCGACGGGATTTCCCATCGGCATTCGGCGAAGTTTGTGCTGATCGGCACCATGAACCCGGAAGAGGGCGAATTGCGTCCGCAATTGCTCGACCGCTTTGGTCTGAACGTAGCCCTCGGTGGCCACACCGCACCTTCGGAGCGCGGTCAGATCATCCGTCGCCGACTGGATTTCGACAGCGACCCGCAAGGGTTCTGCGCCGAGTGGGAAAGCCAGCAACACGCGCTGCGCGAGCGTTGCCGAAAGGCGCGTTCAGCACTGGCGAACATTCCCCTCGACGATGCCGCGCTGGCGCAGATCACCGAGCGTTGCTTTGCTGCGGGCGTCGATGGTCTGCGGGCCGATCTGGTCTGGTTACGTGCGGCCCGGGCTCACGCGGCATGGCGGGGCGGGAACGCGATCAGCGAGGACGATATCGACGCGGTCGCCGAGTTTGCCTTGCGTCATCGTCGTCGCGAACACTCGCCACCGGCGCCACACCAATCACCCGCAGCGCAGCCGCCTTCCAACCAGAACGCCAACCCGAGCGAAGGTCAGGGCCAGTGGGGCGAAATGCCCGCCCAGGCGCTGCCGGTCGGCGCTCGACGTGAAGTGCCGAGCTGGCCAAAAAAGCCCTAGGCATTCGCCCTCGATCAGACGCGGGGGCGAATGCCAGACCCCGCGCAGGACGGCTGGATCACGGTAAGCAGGGCAAGCGTCACGCAGCCCGTGGCGGATCGATCAATTGGCCCGGCACCTTGCTCAATGGCCGACCGCGTCAGCGCGACGATGTGCTGTTTCACCTGCGCACCCGCAGTCCTCATGAATTATGGCTGGTGATCGTCGACGCCTCGGCCTCGACCCGGCGCCATCAGGCGTTGAGCGATGCCAAGGGCTTGCTGGCGCAACTGTTCGACGATGCCTATCGACAGCGTGCGCGTTTGGCTTTGCTGACTGCCAGCGGCCATGTGCCGAAGTGGCAGGTGCAAGGGTTGAAAGCCTCCGCTGGCTTGCGCGACTGGCTCGACGGGCTCGGTGCCGGCGGCGGAACGCCGATGCTGGCGGCGCTGGGCGAGGCAGGACGTTGGCTGGCGGCACGGCAAAAGCGCTTTCCGGCAGAGCAGCAACGGCTGTTGCTGGTGACGGATGGACGGGTGAAGGAGTGGTCAACGTTGCCGGCGCTGAAGTGTCCGGGGCTGCTGATCGACATTGAGCGCGGACCGATTCATCTTGGCCGGGCAAAGGTGATGGCAGCGCAGTTGCAAGTTGATTATCGACATATCGATGAGCTGATTTCAGGTTGAGTTTTGTGCTGACTGTATTGACCCCATCGGGAGCAGGCTCGCTCCCACATTTGATCAGCGGCGTTTACAAGTCCCATGTGGGAGCGAGCCTGCTCGCGATGGCATCACCTCGGAATCGGATAATCGCAGTTCATCTGCATCGCTGCCCTATGCTGCTGTAAGCAAGCCAATCACAGGAGTGACCCATGCGCGTTCTAGCCCGCAACGATCAAGACGATTTTCGCGTCAAAGCTTACGCTGGCACCAACGGCGTGTTGCTGGCGATCGATCTGGCCGAACCCCGCCGCAAAGGCCTGCTGGGTTTCGCCATCGAAAAACAGCAAGGCAGCAAACCCTGGTTGTTTCTGTTCAACAGCCTGACCTTCCCCGGCAAGGCTCATACATTCCCCCAGTTTCACGCCACCCCCAGCGATACCGCGCCGTTGCAGAAGTTTCGCTGGGCCGATTACGCAGTCAATCCGGGCGTGACGATCCATTATCGGATTCACCTGGCCTACGGCACCGCCGATGCGCCACAACTGGGTGAATTCCTGGAAGTGACGGTCAGCACCGACAATGGCCTGCCCGAGGGGCAGAGCGTTATCTTCAATCGAGCGGTGGCCGCCAGTCAGGCTTTCCAGCGCAAGTTCGCTGACGTTGATGCGCTGCTCAGCGTCAACAAGAAACTGCCCATCGAAGAATGGCCCGACGCCCCACGGCAATGGTTGGAAAATGGTCTGCTCGCACGCTTGCTGGGGTTCATCGAACGGGCCGAGGATGGTCAGTGGGCGCTGGACATCGCGATTTATGAATACCAGTTGAAAGTGATCGTCGATGCAGTGAACGCCGCTTTCGAGCGCGGCGTAAAGGTTCGGGTTCTGTACCATGCCCAACTGGACGAAGACACCACTGCGCTGAACGAAGCCAGCCTGGAAAAAATCCCGGCGGCGAACAAACGCGGGCGAGTCACCCACAACATTTTTCACAACAAATTCATCGTCCTGAGCCGACTCGACGGGGCGGGGCAGCACCAGCCCGAAGCGGTACTCTGCGGCAGTACCAACTTCACAGCTAACGGTGTTTATCGTCAGGCTAACGTTGTGCATGTGCTGGACGATGCCCGAATCGGCGCCAGTTACCTGCAAACCTTCGAGCAGGTCTGGTCCACACCGGCGGACGTCGGCGCCACTCGGGAATGGCTCACGGAAAACAATCCGATGCAGCCCCACCAATCGTTGTTCGCCGGATTTTCACCGCGCTCGGGCCAGGGCGATTTGCGTGAGTTCGTCGAAATCATCGAGTCAGCCAAAAAAGACCTGTTGTTTGTCACTGCGTTCACCTTGCCGGACGAAATACTCAACGCCTTGCTCGGCCGGCCCCATGACGACATCTTGCGTTACGGTTTGCAAAACACCGTCAGCAGCATCACCGGTTTCCACGCCGACCGCACCGCCGAGTTCGCCGCCACCGCGCTGCTCAACACCGGCCTGGAAGGCTGGCTCAAGGAAAACATGAAAGGCCAGAAGGGCAACCTGCTGGTGCACACCAAAGCCATCGTCGTCGACTTCACCAGCGATACACCGACCATCATCAGCGGCAGCCACAACCTTAGTGAAGCGGCCAGTAACGGCAATGACGAGAACTACCTGATCATCCGTGGCGACACCGACCTGGCCGATCGTTACGGGCTGGAACTGCTGCGCTTTTACGAGCATTACCGGTTCCGTTACTTTGCAAAAAAACTGCAACTCAAGCAGGTCCGGCCGTTGGCTCCGGATGACAGCTGGACCGATGATTATTACCTCCAGGGCGATCTGCGCATGCTGTCGCGGTTGCGCTTCGCCGGACGATAAACAGCCTGGTGATTCCCTGTGGGAGCGAGCTTGCTCGCAATAGCAGTTGATCAGTCAACAGATATGTTGAATGTGAGGTCCTCATCGCGAGCAGGCTCGCTCCCACAGGGTTCTGCGTCTTACCGGCATCAGGGTTTGCTCGCGAAGGCGATCGCCCAGATGACTGATCAAACGCACATTCAACAGCTCTCGTGCCCGAGGCGCGGTGCATAAAGTGCTCAAGGTTTTCTGCAACCATGGCAAGTCGTGGCGGGGTTTGCGGGCAATCTGCTTGGGCCTGAGCTTGCCAATGTGCTTTTTGAAGTCTTCTTCAAGCGTTTCCCGGGTTCCAATCCCCTTGAGCTTTTTCAGCAACTTCCCCTCCTTGTAGAACAGCACAGTGGGTGTTCCGGTTACATCCGGATGCTTGGGCGATTCGCCGGTGTTGAGCATGTAGATTTGCGCGTGATGCCGATAGGGCTCTGCAATCTGACGAAAAATCGGCCCGGCCATTTCGCAGGCAGGACAGTGTTGGCTGCCGAAATACAGAATCACCGGGCGCCAGGTTTTCAGCGCCTTGCGGTAGACCGCAGCCATGGTCAGGTGGGTGTTCATCGAGCTCATTGAAATCTCCTTTTCAAAGACAATCGAAGGCCTGTCGACGTTAAAGGAGGCCAGCAGATGGGTCTACTGTCAGAAATTACAGGTAGGGCTCTGCTTCATTTTGAATCGCTATGGCTTCAGATGTGGTGCAAGTACTCGAGCGTTGTGTCCCACGGTAGCGTTCTCTTATTTGTGCGTTTCGTAACGCATTCTTCGCGCTAACGCGCATCCATCTGATTCAAAACACTTTTCAATTCCCCCGAGATTCCGCTCATTACCTGTGGCACACTTTCTGCTGTCTATTCCGTTGTTACATACCTACTTCCGGTATAGCGGAATAAACATGACCCTGGAGTGCTTGCCATGCATCGCCGACCTTCGTTGTTTAAAGCGTGTGTTTTCGTTCTCGCGGCTTCGGCCGCTGTCATGGGTGTCGCCCAAGCGGCAGACAGCAAGCTCGACAGCGTGCTGACCCGTGGAAAGTTGATCGTGGGCACGGGCAGTACCAATGCGCCGTGGCACTTCCAGGGAGCGGATGGCAAGTTGCAGGGTTTTGATATTGATATCGCGCGGATGGTGGCCAAAGGGTTGTTCAATGACCCGAGCAAGGTCGAGTTCGTGGTGCAGTCGTCCGATGCGCGGATTCCCAATCTGCTGACCGACAAGGTCGACATGAGTTGCCAGTTCATCACTGTGACCGCCAGCCGCGCCCAGCAAGTGGCGTTCACCCTGCCGTACTACCGCGAAGGCGTGGGCCTGTTGTTGCCGGCCAACAGCAAATACAAGGAAATCGACGACCTGAAAGCTGCCGGTGACGGTGTGATCGTGGCGGTGCTGCAGAACGTGTACGCCGAAGAACTGGTGCATCAGGCGCTGCCCAAGGCCAAGGTCGATCAGTACGACAGCGTGGATTTGATGTATCAGGCGGTGAACTCCGGCCGTGCCGACGCGGCGGCCACCGATCAGTCGTCGGTGAAATATCTGATGGTGCAGAACCCTGGTCGCTATCGCAGTCCGACCTACGCCTGGAGCCCGCAAACCTACGCGTGTGCGGTCAAGCGCGGCGACCAGGACTGGCTGAACTTCGTCAACACCGTGCTGCATGAAGGCATGACTGGCGTTGAGTTTCCGACTTACGCGGCGTCGTTCAAACAGTGGTTCGGCGTAGACCTTCCGACACCTACGATCGGTTTCCCCGTCGAATACAAATGATCCTGTGAGAGCGGGGCGGTTCTAAATCGCCCCGCTCAAGGTACTGCTGACCATGAACTATCAGTTGAATTTTGCCGCCGTCTGGCGCGACTTCGACACCTTGCTGGCGGGGCTCGGTCTGGGCCTTGAGTTGGCGCTGGTGTCGATCGCCATCGGCTGCGTGATCGGCCTGCTGATGGCGTTTGCGTTGCTATCAAAGCATCGCGCATTGCGGGTGCTGGCGTCGGTGTATGTGACGGTGATCCGTAATACGCCGATTCTGGTGTTGATTCTGTTGATCTACTTCGCGTTGCCGAGCCTTGGGATTCGTCTGGACAAGATCCCGTCGTTCATCATCACCCTGTCGCTGTATGCCGGGGCGTACCTGACCGAAGTGTTTCGCGGTGGTCTGTTGAGCATTCCCAAGGGGCTACGTGAAGCCGGCCTGGCCATCGGGCTCGGAGAGTGGCAGGTCAAGGCGTACATCACCGTGCCGGTGATGCTGCGCAATGTGCTGCCGGCCCTGTCGAACAACTTCATTTCGCTATTCAAGGACACCTCGCTGGCGGCGGCGATTGCCGTGCCGGAGCTGACCTATTACGCGCGCAAGATCAATGTCGAGAGCTACCGGGTGATTGAAACCTGGCTGGTGACCACAGCGCTCTATGTTGCGGCCTGTTACCTCATTGCCATGATGCTGCGTTACCTCGAGCAGCGTCTGGCGATTCGCCGATAGGAGGCCCCCCATGTACGAATCCACCAGTTGGTTGCATGAGTTATGGGTGGCGCGGGACGTCCTGTGGCAGGGCTTTCTGACCAGTGTGCAGTGCTCGGCGCTGGCGATTTTGTTGGGCACGCTTGTCGGTATCGTTGCAGGTTTAGTGCTCACCTATGGCACGTTCTGGATGCGCGCGCCGTTCCGGTTTTACGTTGACATCATTCGCGGCACGCCGGTGTTTGTATTGGTGTTGGCCTGCTTCTACATGGCGCCGGCACTGGGCTGGCAAATCAGCGCATTCGGGGCCGGCACCTTGGGGCTGACGCTGTTTTGCGGCTCCCACGTCGCGGAGATTGTGCGCGGTGCATTGCAGGCGCTGCCCAGTGGCCAGATGGAAGCGAGCAAGGCCATTGGCCTGACGTTTTACCAGGCGCTGGGCTACGTGTTGTTGCCCCAGGCGTTGCGGCAGATCTTGCCGACGTGGGTCAATTCGTCCACCGAGATCGTCAAGGCCTCGACGCTGTTGTCGGTGATCGGCGTCGCCGAATTGCTGCTCAGCACCCAGCAGATCATCGCCCGGACGTTCATGACCCTGGAGTTTTACCTGTTCGCCGGTTTGCTCTTTTTCATCATCAATTACGCCATCGAATTACTCGGCCGGCACATTGAAAAGCGGGTGGCCTTGCCATGACTCAAGCTCAAGTTTCGACACAGGATCAAGCGCTGCTGGACATCCGCGGCCTGCATAAACAATACGGCCAGCTCGAAGTGCTCAAGGGCGTCGACTTGACCATGCAGCGCGGCAACGTGGTCACGCTGATCGGCTCCAGCGGCTCAGGGCAAGACCACGCTGCTGCGCTGCGTGAACATGCTCGAAGAGTTCCAGGGCGGGCAGATTCTGCTCGATGGCGAATCCATCGGTTATCACGAGGTCAACGGCAAGCGCGTGCGTCACGCGGAAAAAGTCATCGCCCGCCATCGAGCGATGACCGGCATGGCGTTCCAGCAATTCAATCTATTCCCGCACCTCACCGCGTTGCAGAACGTCACCCTCGGGTTGCTCAAGGTCAAAAAGCTGCACAAGGATGAAGCCGTGGCGCTGGCGGAAAAATGGCTGGAGCGGGTTGGGCTGCTGGAACGTCGCGACCATTACCCTGGTCAGTTGTCTGGTGGCCAGCAACAGCGCGTGGCGATTGCCCGGGCGATTGCGATGAACCCGAGCCTGATGCTGTTCGATGAGGTCACCTCGGCCCTCGACCCGGAACTGGTCGGCGAGGTGCTGAACGTGATCAAGGGGCTGGCCGAAGACGGCATGACCATGCTGCTGGTGACCCACGAAATGCGCTTTGCCTTTGAGGTGTCGGACAAAATCGTGTTCATGAATCAGGGGCGGATCGAAGAGCAGGGGCCACCCAAGGAACTGTTCGAACGCCCGCAATCGCCGCGTCTGGCGGAATTTCTCAAGAGCACCCGCTTTTAAACATTCACTTTTTAATCAGGAGAAACACCCATGAGCATTACTCGTTACGGCACCGGCAGCACCGCCGGTGGCGGCCAGCCCCGTCCTTTCGCCCGCGCCGTCGAAGCCGATGGCTGGCTGCACGTGTCCGGCCAGGTGCCGGCGCTGGATGGCGAAATCATCGTGGGCGGGATTGTCGAGCAGACTCACCAGACCATGAAAAACCTGATCACGATCCTGGAAGAGGCCGGTTACGGTCTGGAAGATGTGGTCCGTACCGGCGTGTGGCTGGAAGACCCGCGGGATTTCTGGAGTTTCAACAAGGTGTTCTCCGAGTACTTCAAAAGCGAACACGCCCCGGCGAGGGCCTGTGTACAGGCGAACATGATGGTCGATTGCAAGGTTGAGATTGATTGCGTCGCGTACAAGAAAAAGGTTTGAGGCTATAGATCGTTCCCACGCTCCGCGTGGGAATGCAGCCCGGGACGCTCTGCGTCCCAAGAGCGGACGCGGAGCGTCCGTTGAGGCATTCCCACGCAGAGCGTGGGAACGATCATTAGCGGTAAACTCCCCGGCGAATTTGTATGGGAACCACTGACATGACCGAAGACACCATCAAGCGCCGGGCTCGCGGTCTGGACCGGGCGTTCGACATTCTCGATTTCCTCAAGGAAATCGGCCAGCCCCTGCGCCCGAACGAAATCGCCAGCGGCATCGGCAGCCCGAAGTCCACGGTCTACGAACTGGTCGCGTCCTTATTGGAACGGCGCATTCTTGAACCTGTGGGCAAGGACGGTCACGTTTACCTCGGTCGTCAGCTGTACTTCCTCGGGCAGGCGCATTTGCGCCATTTCGACCTGACCCGCGAGGCCGATCTTGCCTTGCAAGAGATCGTCAGCCAGACCCGCGAAACCGCGCAGATGTGCCTGCTCAACGGGCGTAAATACACCGTAGCGTTGATGAAAGAGGGCGAGCGGCATTTCCGCATTTCCTCGGACATCGGCGAGAACGCGCCAATTCCCTGGACCGCTTCCGGGCGCCTGTTGCTGGCGCACCTGAGCGATCAGCAGATCGTCGATTTGATCGACCCCGACGACTTCATCCTGCCCGATGGCGAACGTCTGCCGCTGGAGCGGTTTCTCCAGGAAATCCGCCAGGCCGGTATCGATGGGTTCTTTTCCTTCGATAGCGTCGCCGACACCTTTACCCATTGCTTCGCCGCTCCGGTCAAAGACCCGAACGGCGTGGCCATCGCGACCCTGTGCATCGTCGCCCCACGGGCCGACGCGAAGAACAATTACAACGACTATCGCCGGGTGTTGATCGACAGCGCCAACAGTCTCGCCCGGCGTATCAACGAATAACAGCGGCTGCCTGCGGCCGCGAATGTGAGGAGTTCGACCATGTCTTCTGCCAAAAATACAGCCGCCGTGGAAAAGGGCTTTGCCCACACAGGCGCCAATCTTGTGCGCGACGTCAGCCTGCCTGCGCTGGTGCTGCACCGCGAAGCGCTGGAACACAACATTCGCTGGATGCAGGACTTCGTCAGCAACAGCGGCGCGGAACTGGCGCCGCACGGTAAAACCAGCATGACCCCGGCGCTGTTTCGTCGCCAACTGGACGCCGGTGCCTGGGGCATCACACTGGCCAGTGCCACGCAAACCCGCGCGGCTTACGCCCATGGCGTGCATCGGGTGCTGATGGCCAACCAATTGGTCGGCACGCCGAACATGGCGCTGATCGCCGATCTGTTGGCAGACCCGACGTTCGATTTCTATTGCATGGTCGATCACCCGGATAACGTCGCGGACCTCGGCGCGTATTTCGCTTCGCGCGGTGTGCGCCTGAATGTGATGATCGAGTACGGCGTGGTCGGCGGTCGTTGCGGTTGCCGCACCGAAGCCGAAGTCCTGGCGCTGGCCAAGGCGATCGCGGCTCAACCGGCGCTGGCATTGACCGGCATCGAGGGTTACGAAGGGGTGATTCACGGCGATCACGCGGTGAGCGGGATCCGTGAGTTCGCCGATTCTCTGGTGCGTCTGGCAGTGCAGTTGCAGGACAGCGGTGCGTTCGCCAATGCGAAGCCGATCATCACGGCGTCGGGTTCGGCCTGGTACGACCTGATCGCCGAGTCGTTCGAAGCGCAGAACGCCGGCGGGCGTTTCCTCAGCGTGCTGCGCCCCGGCAGTTACGTGGCCCACGACCATGGCATCTACAAAGAAGCGCAATGCTGCGTGCTCGACCGTCGCAGCGACCTGCACGAAGGTTTGCGCCCGGCGCTGGAAGTCTGGGCGCATGTGCAGTCATTGCCGGAACCGGGTTTTGCGGTGATTGCCCTGGGCAAACGCGACGTTGCCTACGACGCCGGTTTGCCGGTGCCGTTGCTGCGTTACAAGGCCGGTGTGGTGCCGGCGGTCGGCGATGATGTGAGTGCCTGCAAAGTGACGGCAGTGATGGACCAGCACGCGTTCATGACCGTGGCGGCGGGGATTGAGTTGCGGGTGGGCGATATCATTTCGTTCGGTACTTCGCACCCGTGCCTGACGTTCGACAAGTGGCGCATTGGGTGTTTGGTGGATGAGCAGTTGCAGGTGATAGAGACCATGGAAACCTGTTTTTAAGGTTCCAGACCGAGGTGCGGCCATCGCGGGCAAGCCCGCTCCCACAGGTTCTTTGGTGTGGCTGCAATCTGTGGCAATTCACAAATCCCTGTGGGAGCGGGCTTGCCCGCGATGACGGCCTACCAAACAACATCGCAATACCAGAGACCCCACGACGATGAACACCATCAACACCCTGGGCCCCAACACCCCGCGCATCGCCCTGATCGGCGAATGCATGATCGAATTGCAGCAGCGCGCCGACGGCACCCTGCAACAAAGCTTCGGCGGCGATACCTTGAACACCGCGGTCTACCTGGCCCGCGAACTGGGCGATGGCGGCACGGTGGATTACGTCACCGCCCTGGGCGATGACAGTTTTAGCGATGCGATGTGCCAGAGCTGGGCCAGCGAAAACATTGGCCTGGACATGGTCCAGCGTTTGCCCGGTCGCTTGCCCGGCCTGTATTGCATCCAGACCGATGCGGCCGGCGAGAGGCGTTTTCTCTACTGGCGCAACGAAGCGGCAGTGCGCGATTGCTTCACCACCCCGGCGGCCGCGCCGATTCTGGCGGCGTTGCCGGATTACGACGTGTTGTATTTCAGCGGCATCACCCTGGCGGTGCTCGGTGTGCAGGGGCGAGAAAAACTTCTGGAAACCCTGATCGAAGCCCGGCAGCGGGATGCGCGGATCGTGTTCGACAACAACTACCGGCCACGCTTGTGGGTGTCGATTGAAGCGGCACGGGCGGCTTATCGCAGCGTTCTGCCCTATATCGACCTGGCGTTGCTGACGGTTGACGACGAGCAGGCGCTGTTCGACTTTTCCGATTGCGCGGCGGTGTTTGCCGCTTACGAGCAGATGGGCACGCCTGAAGTGGTGCTCAAGCGCGGTGCCGAGGCGTGTCTGATTCGCTGTGACGGTGAGTCGTTCGAAGTGCCGGCGCAGGTGGTCGAACGGGTGGTGGACACCACGGCGGCGGGGGATTCGTTCAGTGCGGCGTATTTGGCGTGCCGGCTTAAGGGCGGCAGCCCGGTCGAAGCTGCCGAGGCCGGGCATCGGTTGGCGAGTCGGGTGATTCAGGTGCCGGGGGCGCTGATCCCGAGATAAGCGGTGGATGGCCGCTTGCTGCGCAATCGGATCGCGGGCAAGCCCGCTCCCACAGGGATTTGTGAGTTGCCCACGATTGCAATCACATCACCGCTCCCACAGGTTTTTTGGTGTGGTTGCAATCTGTGGCAATTCACAACCCCTGTGGGAGCGGGCTTGCCCGCGATGAGGCCCTAAAGCCAAGCCCATCAATCCCGATAAAACACCTGCACCAGGTGATACCCGAACTTGCTCTTGATCGGCCCATGCACCACCCGCAGTGGTTTTTTGAAGATCACTGCATCGATCACGCCGACCATCTGCCCGGGCCGCACTTCGCCCAGGTCGCCGCCGCGTTTGCCGGACGGGCACGTGGAGTATTTCTTGGCCAGTACATCGAAGGCTTCGCCCTTGGCGATGCGTTGTTTGAGCTGCTCGGCTTCTTCCGAGGTTTTCACCAGGATATGGCGGGCTTGGGCTTTCATTGGCAGTACCTTGCAACGGTGGTGGCTATGTTGGTGCCAGCGTGGGGCGCGCGATTATGCCTTAACTCAGTCCGCTTGGCCGATCATCGTGCGAATCTTGTTGGCCAACAGGTCAATGGAAAAGGGTTTGGCCACCATGTCCATGCCTTCCTCCAGGAAACCCTGGCGTTCGGCGGCTTTTTCCGCATAACCGGTCATGAACAGCACCTTCAGACCCGGGCGATGCTGACGCGCGATTTCCGCCAGTTGCCGACCGTTCATGCCCGGCAGCCCGACATCGGTCACTAGCAGATCGACCCGCAAGTCGGATTCCAGCAAGGGCAGGGCGGCTTTCGCGTCTTCGGCTTCATGGGCGTGATAACCCAACTCATTAAGCAGGTCGAGCACCAGCATGCGCACCGCCGGATCGTCTTCCACCAGCACCACGGTTTCACCGGCAACTGCTGCCGGTGTTTCACCGGTGAGCGGCATCAAAGTAAGTTCCGGCACTGCGACGTGCAGCCGTGGTAAATACAGCCGAACGCAGGTGCCTTGGCCCGGCAGGCTGTGAAGACTGACGTGCCCGCCCGACTGCTGGGCAAAGCCATAGATCATCGACAGCCCAAGGCCGGTGCCCTGACCGATGGGTTTGGTAGTGAAGAACGGTTCGAAGGCCTTGGCCAACACTGACGGGGTCATGCCCGTGCCGTTGTCGCTGACGGCAATCATCAGGTAATCCCCGGCCCTGACCGGTTCCAGGGGCGTGATGTCGCTGCCGTCGAGGTGAACGTTAGCGGTTTCGATCAGCAGTTCGCCACCTTCGGGCATCGCATCCCGGGCATTGATGACGAGGTTGAGCAAGGCGTTTTCCAGTTGACTGACGTCAGTACTGACCGGCCAGACTTCATCGGCCAGTTGCATTTTGAGCTCGATATGGTCGCCCTTGGTGCGGCGGAACAAATCTTCCAGGGAATGCACCAGATGGTTGGCATTCAGCGGCTTGCGATCCAGCGACTGACGCCGGGAGAACGCCAGCAGGCGATGGGTCAGGGCGGCGGCGCGGTGGGCCGAGGATACGGCGGCTTCAGTGAAGCGACCGATCTCGGCGGCACGCCCGTCGGCGATGTAGCGTTGCATCAGATCGAGGCTGCCAATAATGCCGGTGAGCATGTTGTTGAAGTCATGGGCGATGCCGCCGGTGAGTTGTCCCACCGCTTCCATTTTCTGCGCGTGCCGCAAGGCGTCTTCGGCGCGCTCGCGTTCGAACATCTCGTTCTGCAGTCGCTGGTTGGCTTCGGCCAATTGTTGAGTGCGGGCGCTGACGCGTTCTTCAAGGGTTTCGTTGAGATTGCGCAGGGCTTCTTCGGTGTGTTTGCGCTCGGTTTCGTCGATTACGAAGATGTAAAAACCATTTGCCGCGCCGTCCGGGCCATGACGGGGCAGGTAGTTCATCAAGGCCTGACGAGGGCTGCCGTCGCGGTGCGCGGCGCTGATACTGAAACTGCAGGCCTTGCCTTTCAGCGCCTCGGCAATGTATTCGGCGCGCGAGGCATAGGCTTCGTCGCCCAGCACTTCGTGGATGGTACGGCCGTAAAGCTCTTGGGGCGTCAGGCCGTACCATTCCAGATAGGCGGCATTGTTCAGGCGAAAGCGCTCCTCGCTGTCGACGTAACTGATCAGGATTGGCATGGCGTTGATGATCAGTTGCAGCTCGGTCTGGCTTTGGCGCAAGGCCTGTTCGATGTGTTTGCGTTCCGTCAGATCGAGTGCCGCGCCAAGGAAACGGATCGGCCGGCCATGATGGTCCTTGTAGCAGCGGCCCCGGGCAAACACCCAGCGCAATTGGCCGTCGGGTTGCAGCAAGCGATATTCCTCGGCGTACTCGCTGCCATGGGTGATGCAGTGCTTGATGCTGCGGGCAATCATGGCGCGGTCTTCCGGGTGCACGCCGTGGAGGTATTCGCTGATGGGCAACTGGCTGGCCATGGCCGGATTGATGCCATGCAACTGGGCGAAGTGGGCATCGGCGATGAAACGGTCTTCGCCGATGTCCCAGTCCCAGGTGCCGACCGCATCGGTGGCGGCCAGCGCCAGTTGCAGGCGCTGCTCGGTTTCCTGCTGGGCCTTGAGGCTCGCGGCGGAGCGTTGTTCGAGTTCCAGGGCGATGCGGCGGCGTTCGTTGGTTTCGATGGCCGTGACCAGAATCCCGGCCACTTCGGCGCTTTCATTGCGAATGGGGCTGTAGGTCAAATCCAGCCAGAAGTCGGAATCCTGACCGTCGCGCTGCAAGGTAAAGCGCTGTTCGCTGTAGGTCCGCACCTGGCCCTGTAGGACGGCGCTGTAAATCGGGTCGGTGAAGTCTTTAAGTTCTGGCCAGATCTGGTGCGTCGGTTGTCCGAAAGCGTGAGGGTGCTTGCTGCCGACGAGGAAGGCGAAGCCGTCGTTGTAGATCTGCGTAAGCTGCGGGCCCCACAGCAACAGCATTGGCATGGGCGAGTGAATCACAATGTCCACGGCGGTGCGCAGGCTCTGTGGCCAGTGGTCGGCGGCGCCCAGCGGGTTGTTTGTCCAGTCCAGTCGAGCAATCAAGGCCTGGGCGTCGCTGGCGGTTGGTAGTGCGTTCATTACAATGTCCTGCGCGTCAGTCGGTGTGGCGGCGTCTACTATCCTTGCAGGGCGGTAGACGCTGGATGACCCGTTTTGGGTCATTTTTTCAATTGAATGCTTCGCGGGTGTTTTTTGCCATGGAAATCGATGCACTGTTGCAGATTCTGGCCAGCCGCAATGGCTCCGATCTTTACCTGTCCACGGGCGCGCCACCCAGTGCGCGATTCGACGGTGTGCTCAAACCCTTGGCCGAGCAGCCATTCAAGCCCGGAGAAATCGCGGCCATCGCCGCGTCCATCATGGACGCCGAACAGCGCCTGGAGTTCGATCGCGAACTGGAAATGAACCTGGCGCTGTCCCTGGCTGGCGTCGGGCGCTTTCGGCTCAATATCTTCAAGCAGCGCAACGATGTGTCCATCGTGGCGCGCAACATCAAACTCGACATTCCCCGCTTCGAAGACCTCAAACTGCCGCCGGTGCTGCTCGAAACGGTGATGCTCAAACAGGGGCTGATATTGTTCGTCGGTTCGACCGGCTCGGGCAAGTCGACCTCGCTGGCGGCACTGATCGATTACCGCAATCGCCACAGCAGCGGCCATATCATCACCATCGAAGACCCGGTCGAGTTTATCCATCGGCACAAGAAGTCGATCATCAACCAGCGTGAGGTCGGCGTAGACACCCGCAGTTTTCATGCTGCGTTGAAAAACACCCTGCGTCAGGCGCCGGACGTGGTGCTGATCGGCGAAATTCGCGATCGCGAGACTATGGAGCACGCGCTGGCGTTTGCCGATACCGGTCATCTGGTCATTTCCACTTTGCATGCGCACAACGCCAATCAGGCGCTGGACCGCGTGATCAACTTCTTTCCCGAAGAGCGCCGGGCGCAACTGCTTCATGACCTGGGCAATAACCTCAAGGCCTTTGTTTCCCAGCGTTTGGTGCGTACTCGCGATGGGCAGCGCCGGGCGGCGGTGGAGATCATGCTGGGAACGCCGACCATCGGCGACCTGATCCGGCGCAATGAGTTTTCCGAGCTCAAGGGGATTATGGAGAAGTCTTCAGAGGCCGGGATGCAGACGTTTGATGGGGCGCTGTTCGAGCTGTTTGCCGAGGGCGCGATCGATGAGGCAGAGGCGCTGAAACATGCGGACTCGGTGAACAACTTGCGACTGCGGCTGAAAATGCACGCCGAGGCTACGCCCGGGCCTCATACACCGCCGGGTGAATGGGGATTAGTGGACTAGCGCAGGCAACGACGATCAAATGTGGGAGCGGGCTTGCTCGCGAAGACGATTTCACATTCAACATGGATGTTGGCTGATAGACCGCTTTCGCGAGCAAGCCCGCTCCCACAATGGATCTACGTTTCAATTATTCAATTCAGGGAGGTCACGAAACTGCTCCAGTGCCTCGGGATTGGCCAGTGCATCGGTGTTTTTCACTTTCTGGCCATGCACCACATTCCTCACCGCCAGCTCGACCACCTTGCCACTGATGGTTCGCGGAATGTCCGTCACCGCGACAATCTTCGCCGGCACATGCCGTGGTGTGGTGTTGGCGCGGATGACTTGGCGAATCTGTTGTTGCAACGCTTCGTCCAGCTCAACGCCGTCGCGCAGTTTCACGAACAGCACCACTCGCACGTCATCCTGCCATTGCTGGCCGATGGCGACGCTGTCCAGCACCTGCGGGACTTTCTCCACCTGACGATAGATTTCCGCCGTGCCGATCCGTACGCCGCCGGGGTTGAGCACCGCGTCGGAGCGACCGTGGATCAGCATCCCTCCATGGGGCAGTTGCTCGGCATAATCGCCTTGGGCCCAGACGCCGGGGAACAGGCTGAAATAGGACTTTCGCAGTTTCTCCCCATCCGGGTCATGCCATAGCCCGATGGGCATCGCCGGAAAATGTCGGGTACACACCAATTCACCTTTTTCCCCGATCACAGGCTGCCCGGCGTCGTTCCAGACTTCGACCGCCATGCCCAGGCCCTTGCACTGCATTTCGCCACGGCGTACCGGCAGGACCGGGTTACCGATCACAAAGCACGAAACGATATCGGTGCCGCCAGACATCGAGGACAGGCACAGGTCGGACTTGAACGTGCGATAGACGTAATCAAAGCTTTGCGGTGACAGCGCGGAACCGGTGGACAGCACGGTTTTCAGGCTGCTCAGGTCATGACTTTCGCACGGCTTCACGCCATTGCTTTCCAGCGCGGTGAGGAACTTGGGACTGGTGCCGAAGACGTTGATGCGTTCGTCGTCGATCAGATCGATCAAGCGCTCCGGGCCCGGATGAAACGGCGAGCCGTCATACAGCACAACGGCGCTGTCGACTGCCAGGGCCGAGACCAGCCAGTTCCACATCATCCAACCGCACGTGGTGTAGTAGAACAAGCGATCGCCGGGGCCGAGATCGGTGTGCAGACCATGTTCCTTGACGTGTTGCAGCAGCACGCCGCCGGTGCTGTGAACAATGCACTTCGGCACGCCGGTAGTGCCACTGGAATAGAGGATGTACAGCGGATGAGCGAACGGCACGGGAACGAATTGCGGCTCGCCGCCCGGGTCGTAGAAATCGTCCCACAGCGTCACGTTGGCCTGACAGTGAAAATCCTTGATGCGCGTCTGGGGGCGCGCGTAAGGCACAACGATCAACTGCTGCAACGACGACAGTTGCCCGAGGATTTCATTGACCTTGTCGGTCTGGTCGATTTCTTTTCCGGCGTAGCGGTAACCGGCGCAGGTGATCAGCACTTTCGGCTCGATCTGGCCGAAGCGGTCGATCACCCCGTGGGTACCGAAATCTGGCGAGGAACAAGACCAGATCGCGCCCAGACTGGTGGTGGCGAGCATGGCCACCAGGGTTTGCCAGGTGTTCGGCATGCACGCCGCCACACGGTCGCCGAGGCCGACACCGGCGGCTATCAGGCCGCTTTGAAAACCGGCGACGTGGCCCGCCAGTTCGGCCCAGGTCAATTGTTCCCGTTGGCCGTTTTCACCGATGGCCACCACCGCCACGGCATCGTCGCGACGGCGCAGCAGGTGCTCGGCGAAATTCAGGGTGGCGCCGGAGAACCACTGGGCGCTGGGCATTTGCGTGCCCTCTATCAGCACCGCGTCCGGTTGATCGTGAAAACGGATGTCGAAGAAATCGACGATGGCCTGCCAGAAAGCTTCCCGCTGATCGATGCTCCACTGGTGCAGGGCAGGGTAGTCGGCGATCTCAAGGGTATGTCGCTGATTGACGAAACGCCGGAAGGCTTCCATGCGGGTCTTGCCGATGCGCTCGGTGCCGGGTTGCCAGAGGATGTCGGACATGGCTTGGCCTCTCTCGTTCCCACGCTCTGCGTGGGAATGCCTCAATGGACGCTCTGCGTCCGCTTTGGGACGCAGAGCGTCCCGGGCTGCATTCCCACGCAGAGCGTGGGAACGATCATGCAGGCTAGCGGCGGGTTACTGCGCCAACCACCCACCATCAATATTCCACGCCGCGCCACGCACCTGGCTACCGGCCTCGCTGCATAAAAACAGCACCAACTCACCCAGTTGCGGCGGTGTCACGAACTCCAGGGACGGCTGTTTCTCGGCCAGCAAATCATGTTGCGCCTGCTGCGGGTCGATCCCGGTCGCGGCGCGATCATCGATCTGCTTCTGCACCAGCGGCGTCAGCACCCAACCCGGGCAGATGGCGTTGCAGGTGACGTTTGTCGTAGCGGTTTCCAGACCGACCACTTTGGTCAGGCCGATCACGCCATGCTTGGCCGCAACGTACGCCGCTTTGCCCACCGAACCGACCTGACCATGCACCGAAGCGATGTTGATGATCCGTCCCCAGCCCTTGGTGCGCATCCCCGGCAAACTCAAACGGGTGCTGTGAAACACCGACGACAGGTTGATCGCAATGATCGAATCCCAGCGCTCCACCGGAAAATCTTCCACCGACGCCACGTGCTGGATGCCCGCGTTGTTGACCAGGATATCCACGCCGCCGAACTCACGCTCGGCGTACTCGATCATGTCGGCGATCTGCGCCGGGTCGCTGACGTCGGCGGGGTGATGGCCGACTTTGCCGCCGAATTTTTCGATTTCAGCAACCACTGAAGACGCATCGCCGAAGCCGTTGAGAACCAGGTTGGCGCCAGCCTTGGCCAGGCTCAGGGCGATTCCCAGACCGATGCCGCTGGTGGAACCGGTGACCAGTGCGGTCTTGCCCGAAAGAGTCGTCATGAATACCTCACACAATGCCAGTGGCGTAGAAAGTACCGATCACCACAAAAACAGCGAGTGTCTTGATCAGCGTAATACAGAAAATGTCTTTGTAGGCCTCGCGGTGGGTCAAACCGGTAACCGCCAGCAAAGTAATCACCGCGCCGTTGTGCGGCAAGGTGTCCATGCCGCCACTGGCCATCGCGGCGACCCGGTGCAGCACTTCCAGCGGAATATTGGCGGCGTGGGCGGCGCTGATGAACGTCTCGGACATCGCCGCCAGGGCAATGCTCATGCCGCCTGACGCCGAACCGGTGATGCCGGCCAGCAGGGTCACGGTAATCGCTTCGTTGACCAGCGGGTTGGGAATGCTTTTGAGCCAGCCGGACAGCACCAGGAAACCCGGTAGCGACGCGATCACTGCACCGAAACCGTATTCCGACGCGGTGTTCATCGCCGCCAGCAGCGCGCCGCTGACCGCACTTTTACTGCCTTCGGCCAACTTGCCGCGAATCGTCTGAAAGGCGAACACCAGCACCATGACGATGCCTACCAACAAGGCTGCCTGGACCGCCCAGATCGCCGTCAGTTTGGCGATGTCGGTGGTCACCGGTGCTGCCATGCCTGGCAACGAGAGGCTGTGAGTCTTGCCGTACCACAGCGGAATCCAGCGGGTGAACAGCAGGTTCATCAGGCCCACCATCAACAGCGGCGAGAGCGCGATCCACGGGTTGGGCAGCTTGATGTCCGGCGCGGTTTCCGGTTCGTTGCGCAGCTCCGAACCATAACCTTCACCGCTGCGCTGGGCCTTGTTGCGTTGGCGCTGAAGGAACAGCATGCCGGCGCAGAATACGAAAATCGTGCCGATCACACCCAGCCACGGTGCCGCCCAGGCGGTGGTGTTGAAGAAGGTGCTGGGGATGATGTTCTGGATCTGCGGCGTGCCGGGCAGGGCATCCATGGTGAACGAGAACGCGCCTAGGGCGATGGTCGCCGGGATCAGGCGTTTGGGAATATTGCTCTGGCGGAACATCTCGGCGGCAAACGGGTAGACCGCAAACACCACCACAAACAGCGACACGCCGCCGTAAGTGAGCAGGGCGCAGACCAACACGATCACCAGCATCGCCTGACGAGTGCCGAGCAAACGAATCGCCGCTGCGACGATGGAGCGGGAGAAGCCCGACAACTCGATCAGCTTGCCGAACACGGCACCGAGCAGGAACACCGGGAAATACAGTTTGACGAAGCCGACCATTTTTTCCATGAACACCCCGGTGAAGACTGGGGCAACGGCGGAAGGGTCGGTGAGCAGGACGGCGCCGAGGGCGGCGATCGGGGCAAAGAGGATAACGCTGTAGCCACGGTAAGCAGCCACCATCAACAGCGTGAGGGCTGCCAAGGCAATGATCACACTCATGGTGTGTCTCCTTCGATTGTTATTTTTGTAGGGTGAAGCTTTGTGGGAGGGGCTGTAGCGAGTTTCGTGCCAGTCAATTAACACATTGAAATGTAAAGAGATTATTTGTTTTGTGCGCTGAGTTTTATTTATTTATCTCTATTTTGAGACTTCTATTGGCGGGTCTGACCCTTTCGCGAGCAAGCCCGCTCCCACAGTTTGACCGAGTCGCTCAGAGGAACGCGGTCGAATGTGGGAGCGGGCTTGCTCGCGAAGAGTGCGCAGCGCTCAGGAGGCCATATCTAATAATTGAGATTTCTGTCTCTTTATTGAGACTCCGCAATCCCTAGCGCCACCATCTTCTTGTACAACGTCGACCGCCCCAGCCCCAACCGAGCCGCCGCTTCGATCACCTTCCCGCCGCATTGCGCGAGGGTGGATTCAATCAATTGCCGATCAAACCGTTCGCGAGCCTCACTGAAAGTTTCATGGGCCGCCGGCTCAATGGCCAAGGGCGCCACACGCTGCACCGGGGTAAAACTGCCAATCGCCGCGCGGATATCTGCCGCATTCAGCATCAAATCATCACTGAGCAACGCCGCGCGCTCCAGCACGTTGCGCAGTTCGCGGATGTTCCCCGGCCAGGCGTGTTGACCCAACAAATCCAGGGCTTCGGAGTTCAGTTCATGTTGACTGCGCAACTCTTCGAGAATCGCTTCACTGAGGGCCGGCAGGTCGTCGAGGCGATCACGCAGGGGCGGGACCTGAATCGGCAGCACGTTGAGGCGGTAATACAAGTCGGCACGAAACTCCCCGCGTTTGATCGCAGCTTCCAGATCGGTGGAGGTGGCCGCGATCACTCGCACATCGCTCTGGATCACTTCGTTGGAGCCCACCGGCTCGAATTCCTTTTCCTGCAGAACCCGCAGCAACTTGCTTTGCAGAGGCAGCGGCATGTCGCCGATCTCATCGAGAAACAGCGTGCCGCCCTGAGCGATTTGCAACTTGCCGGTGCGGCCCTTGCGATCGGCGCCGGTGAACGCGCCGGGTGCGGTGCCAAAGAACTCGGCTTCCAGCAGCGATTCGGGAATCGCCGCGCTGTTGATGCTGACGAACGCTTTGTGCGCCCGAGGCGAGGCGCCGTGGATCGCTTGGGCCAGTAACTCCTTGCCGGTACCGGTTTCGCCGAGCAACAACACCGGAGACTCGGCACTGGCGCTGCGCCGGGCGCGGCGTTTGACTTCCAGGCTGGCGGCGCTGGTGCCGATGAAATGGGCGAAGTTGTACTTGGTCTGCCGCGCGCGCAGCAGCGAGCGGGTCGATGCCAGTTCTTCTTGCATGCTCAGATAGCGCTTGAGCATCGGCGACAGGCTGCGCAATTCGTCGAACAGGGCAAAACCGATGGCGCCGATCACCGCGCCGGCATCGTCGTGAATCGGCAGGCGCATCACCACCAGTGGTTCTTTGGGGGTGTCCTGCATGTCTAGCAGGATTGGTCGCCCGGTGCGTACCACCTCGCGCAACAGGCTGCCGGGGATCACGCTTTCACAGGCCCTGCCGATCGCACCTGCGGCCGACTCCAGACCGAAACGCCGGGCATAACGCTCGTTCATCCAGACGATGTTCGCGTCGCGGTCGACAATCACCGTGCCCTCGCTCGATTGCTCGATGATTTCGAACAGCGAACGGATCGCCAGGGTGCGAACGCGCTGGTAGTCCTTGAGGCTTTCGGTGGTGTCCATGGGGGCTGATCCTGATTAAGTATTGCCTGTGCTGGCCCAATCGCGGGCAAGCCCGCTCCCACAGGATTTGGGGTTGCCGCTGAATTTGGGCACGACATAAAACCTGTGGGAGCCGGGCTTGCCCGCGATGGCCGCGACGCGGTTCATCGGCGTACACGGGATTATGCCTACCCCGGACGCGCCGCCGCCAACAGCTCTTTGGTATACGGATGCTGCGGCGAATCGAACACGTCGTGGCTGGCGCCGCTTTCCACCACTTTGCCATCCTTGATCACGATCATGTCGTGGGCCAGGGCGCGCACCACCGCCAGGTCGTGGCTGATGAACAGGTAGGTCAGGCCATGTTTCTCCTGAAGCTGACGGAGCAGGGCGACCACTTGTTTTTGCACCGTGCGATCCAGCGCCGAGGTCGGTTCGTCGAGCAGGATCAGCGCTGGCTTCAGCACCAGCGCGCGGGCAATGGCGATGCGCTGGCGTTGGCCGCCGGAAAATTCGTGCGGGTAGCGATCACGACTTTGCGGGTCGAGGCCGACTTCCGTCAGCGCCCGAATCACTTCGGCATTGCACTCGTCAGCGTTCAACTGGCTGTGCACCTCAAGGCCTTCACTGATGATCTGCGCCACCGACATTCGCGGGCTGAGACTGCCGAAGGGGTCCTGGAACACCACCTGCATCTTCTTGCGCCACGGTCGCAGCTGCTTTTGCGTCAAGCCATCCAGGGCCTCACCCTGAAAGCGAATGCTGCCTTCGGAATCGAGCAAGCGCAGGATTGCCTGACCGAGCGTGGACTTGCCCGAACCGGACTCGCCGACGATGCCCAACGTCTTGCCGCGCTGGACGTTCAGGCTGATGCCATCCACCGCGCGCAGGTAAGTTTTACGCTGAAACAGGCCACCACCGATGGCGAACTGCACCTGCAGATTATCCACTTCCAGCACTTTTTCGCGCTCGTCCCGGGGCAGGGCTTCGCCTTCCGGTTCGGCGTTCAATAGTACGCAGCTGTAAGGATGTTTCGGCTTGGTGAACAGTGTTTCGCAGGGCGCCTGCTCGACGATTTCCCCGACGTGCATCACACACACTCGCTGAGCAATGCTGCGCACCAGATTGAGGTCGTGACTGATCAGCAGCAGCGACATGCCGAGCCGCTGTTGCAGGGATTTGAGCAGCAGCAGGATCTTGCGCTGCACTGTCACATCCAGCGCAGTGGTCGGCTCATCGGCGATCAGCAATTCCGGCTCGCAGGCCAGAGCCATGGCGATCATCACCCGTTGTCGTTGGCCGCCGGACAGTTGATGGGGATAGGCCTTGAGCCGCTCTTCGGGTTTCTGGATGCCCACCAGTTGCAGCAACTCGAGAATCCGCGCTTGCGCCGCTTTGCCGCCCAGCCCCTTATGCAGCAGCAGGGTTTCGCCGATCTGCTTTTCAATGCTGTGCAGCGGGTTGAGGGATGTCATCGGCTCCTGGAAGATCATCGCAATCCGGTTGCCGCGCAGCTCGCGCAAAACCTTGACGTCGGCGCCAATCAGTTCCTGGCCGCGATAGCGAATGCTGCCGGTGGTTTCAGTGCCGGTCTCGGGCAGCAGTTGCAGGATCGAGTGGGCGGTCACCGACTTGCCGCAACCCGACTCGCCGACCAGCGCCAGGCATTCGCCAGGGCGGATGTCCAGGCACAGGTTGCGCACCACGGTCTGGCCGCTGAAGGCCACGCTGAGGTCACGGATTTCGATCAGGTTGTCAGTCATATCAACAGTCCGCGTCATGGTTATCGATCAAGAGCGTGGATCAAAGGCATCACGCAACGCCTCGCCAATGAACACTAGTAAAGAAAGAATCAACGCCAGGGTGAAAAACGCCGTCAGCCCCAGCCACGGTGCTTGCAGGTTCTGCTTGCCTTGACCGATCAACTCACCCAGGGACGCACTGCCGGCCGGCATGCCGAAGCCGAGAAAATCCAGCGCCGTGAGGGTGGAAATTGCCCCGGTCAAAATGAACGGCAGATAACTCAGGGTGGCGTTCATCGCGTTGGGCAGAATGTGCCGCACGATCACCTTGCGATCGGTCAGGCCCAGCGCACGGGCGGCCTTGACGTATTCCAGGTTGCGCCCGCGCAGGAACTCGGCGCGCACCACGTCCACCAGGGCCAGCCAGGAAAACAGCGCCATGATCCCTAGCAGCCACCAAAAATTTGGCTCAACGAAGCCCGAAAGAATGATCAGCAGGTACAGCACCGGCAGCCCGGACCAGACTTCCAGCAAGCGCTGACCGATCAGGTCGACCCAACCACCGTAATAGCCTTGCAGCGCACCGGCGGCGATGCCGATCAGCGCGCTGATGAAAGTCAGCGCCAGCGCGAACAGAATCGACACCCGCGCGCCGAAAATCACCCGGGCCAACACGTCGCGAGCCTGATCGTCGGTGCCCAGCCAATTGACCTTCGACGGCGGGCTCGGTGCTGGTTGATTGAGGTCGTAATTGGGTGTGTCGTCGCTGAACGGGATCGGCGGAAACAGCATCCAGCCGCCGTCCTTGTGAATCAGCTTCTGCACGTAATCGCTGCGATAGTCGGCCTGGAATGGCAATTGCCCACCGAACTCCTGCTCGGTGTGGCGTTTGAGCGCCGGGAAGTACAGCAAGCCCTGATAACTGACCATCAGCGGTTTGTCATTGGCGATCAGCTCACCGCCCAGGGTCAGCAGGAACAGGCCAATAAACAACCACAGCGACCACCAGCCCCGGCGGTTTTTCTTGAAACGCTCGAAACGGCGACGGCCCAGCGGCGAGAGCTTGAACATCAGGCGTTCCTCGCGGCGAAGTCGATACGCGGGTCGACCAGGGTGTAGCAAAGGTCGCCGATGATTTTTATCAGCAGGCCGAACAAGGTGAAGATGAACAGCGAACCGAATACCACCGGATAGTCCCGTGACACCGCGGCTTCGTAACTCATGCGACCTAACCCGTCGAGGGAGAAGATCACTTCGATCAGCAGCGAGCCGGCGAAAAAGACACTGATGAAGGCCTGCGGAATCCCCGACACCACCAGCAGCATCGCGTTGCGAAACACATGGCCGTAAAGCACCCGGCGTTCGCTCAAGCCCTTGGCCCGGGCGGTGACCACATACTGGCGAGTGATTTCATTGAGGAAGGAGTTCTTGGTGAGGATGGTCAGGGTCGCGAAACCGCCGACCACCAGCGCCGTCACCGGCAGCACCAGGTGCCAGAAGTAGTCAGCGATTTTGCCCAGGGTCGACAGCGACTCGAAATTGTCCGAGACCAGGCCACGCACCGGGAACCAGTTCAATGAGGTGCCGCCGGCGAAGACCACAATCAGGAACATCGCGAACAGGAACGCCGGCATGGCGTAACCGATGATGATCGCGGTGCTGCTCCAGATATCGAAATGGCTGCCGTGGTGCACAGCCTTGCGGATGCCCAGAGGGATCGACACCAGATAAGTGATCAGCGTGGCCCAGAGCCCGAGGGAAATGGTCACCGGCATCTTTTCCAGAATCAGGTCGGTGACCGTGGCACCACGGAAAAAGCTTTTGCCGAAGTCGAGGCGGGCATAGCTCTTGAGCATCAGCCACAGACGTTCTGGCGCCGGCTTATCGAAGCCGTATTGTTTTTCGATCTCTTTGATCAACTGCGGGTCGAGTCCACGACTGGCACGCGAACTGCCTTGCAGGGCTTCGCTGGAACCGCCGCCGACATTCGCTCCGCCGATGCCTTGCAGGTGGGCGATGGCTTGCTCTACCGGACCGCCCGGCGCAGCCTGGACGATGACGAAATTGACCAGAAGAATGATCACCAGTGTCGGAATGATCAGCAGCAAGCGCCGCAGTACGTAAGCCCACATCAGTGTGGCCCTCCGGGTTTGCCGCGTTTGATGAGCTCGGCAGTCATCTGGTGGTTGGTCAAGGGAGTGGAGCTCACTTCCCACCAACTCTCGATGGCTTCGTCATTGCTAGCTTGCACAGAGGGAATGCCGAAGCGGTTCCACCACACGGTCGAGCTGCCTGGCGGGTAATAATTCGGAATCCAATAGAAATTCCATTGCAGTACACGGTCCAGGGCATGGGCGTAGCGCAGCATGTCAGTCTGGGTGGTGGCGCGAACCAGGCCGTTGATCAGCGTATCGACCGCTGGGTTCTTCAGCACCATGTAGTTGTTGGAGCCAGGATCGTTGGCCGCCGCCGAGCCAAAGTAGTTGTACAGCTCGTTGCCCGGCGAAGTGGTAACCGGGTAGCCGGTGACGATCATGTCGTAATCCCGGGACATCAGGCGGTTTATGTACTGGGAGGCGTCGATGCGGCGAATATTCAGGTCGATGCCGATTTGTTTCAGGGTGCGCTTATAAGGCAGCAGCAATCGGTCCATACCGTTCTGGCTGACCAGGAAGGTGAAGCTCAGCGATTGACCTTGGGCATTGACCAGTTGATCACCATCGGGTTTCCAGCCGGCCTGTTCGAGCAAGTCCAGGGCTTGCAGCTGTTTGTCGCGAATCATACCGCTACCGTCAGTTTTCGGGGCCTCGAAGACCTGGGTGAAGACTTCGTCGGGGATCTGCCCGCGCAGCGGCTCGAGAATCGCCCGCTCACCGGCGTCGGGCAGTTGCCGGGCGGCGAGGTCGGTATTGGAAAAGTAGCTCTGCTGGCGGATGTAGAGGTCGCGCATCATCTGCCGGTTGCTCCATTCGAAATCCCAGAGCATGGTCAGGGCCTGGCGCACACGGCGGTCCTGGAACATCGGGTTTTGCAGGTTGAACACAAACCCCTGGGCCGTTTGCGGTGCCTCTTTGGCCAAGTGGGCTTTTTGCAGGCGACCGTCGCTCAGGGCCGGGCTTTCGTAGCCTATGGAGTAGGCGGTGGCGGAGAATTCGCGGTTGTAATCGTAGGCGCCGCCACGCAGCACCTGACGGGCAACGTCGGTATCGCCGAAGTATTCGATGCTGAAATGATCGAAGTTATAGAGGCCGCGACTGACTGGTAGATCTTTGCCCCACCAGTCGGCGTTACGCTCGAAGGTGATGCTGCGCCCGGAGTCGACCTTGTTCACGCGATACGGCCCGCTGCCCAGAGGTGGCTCGTAACCACCGCCGTTGGCAAAGTCGCGGGTTTTCCACCAGTGCTCGGGAAGTACCGGCAAGGTCGCGAGGTCGAGGGGCAGGGTGCGATTTTCGTTGCTCTTGAAGTCGAACCGAACGACAAGGGGTGACTCTACCTCGACGCCTTTGATGTCGGCGAATTGTGTGCGATAGCGCAGGCTGCCCTGGGTCATCAGCAGGTTGAAGGTGTAGCGCACGTCTTCAGCGGTGATCGGCTTGTCATCGGCGAAACGGGCCTTTGGATTCAGATAGAAACGCAGGGACAAACCATCGTCGGAGCGCTCCATCTGCTGGGCTACAAGGCCATAAACGGTATAGGGCTCGTCCAGCGAACGCTGGGCCAGGGGCGAGTAGATCAAACCGTCGATCTGCGTGACACCCGTGCCCTTGTCGATGTACGGCAGGATATGGTCGAAATGGCCGATTTCCATCGCCGAGCGACGCATCGTGCCGCCCTTGGGCGCTCGCGGGTTGGTGTAGGCGAAATGGCTGAAGCCCGCGGGATACTTCGCCGGTTCACCGTACACGGTCAACGCATGTTGCGGTGCAGCGTTCACACCGGCGGCGCCCAATAACAGGGCCACGGCAGTGAACAACAAAGTGGGGAAAACCAGTCGCATTGTCAGCCTTAGAGCCGGGTGGTCGATAACCACAATTTGTACGCTAGCGGCGCGTCCCTCGCCAGCCGTATCACGCAACGAAAACACAACGGCCCACCAAAAGGCGGGCCGTTATGTAGCAAACTCAAGGGATGATCAGTCCTGACGGCTGGTCACTTCCAGCAGGTGGTAACCGAACTGGGTCTTGACCGGGCCTTGTACAACGTTGATCGGTGCGCTGAAGACCACGGTGTCGAATTCCTTGACCATCTGGCCTGGACCGAACGAACCCAGATCACCGCCCTGGCGGCTGGACGGGCAGCTGGAGTTGGCTTTAGCGACTTCGGCGAAGTCGGCACCGGCCTCGATCTGGGCTTTGAGTTCGTTGCACTTTTCTTCGCTGGAAACCAGGATGTGACGGGCAGTGGCTTTGGCCATGGGAAAATACTCCATTCAATGTTCAATAAAGTGCGGAGCCTACCGGATTCAGTGGGCTATTTCTCTCTCAAAGTTCCGTGAATATCGCGTGGCATCGTGGCATTGCTCAAAGGCCGGCATTTCTCAAGCGTTCGGCATGCTGGACATACAGGGAAATGGGGTCAATGCCCTGACCGGTTGTCTGGCCCAGGCTGTCCAAATGATCCAGCGGATAGTCTGAACGGATCACTTTACCCAGATGGGCGCTGAATCGGCCGACCATGCCGTCATTCTGCTCGGCTTCGGTGGTGAAATAGTGGGAGAAGGCCCGGAGGAATCCGTGCAGCGGATTGAGTGCATGGAGCCCCTCATCGAGAATGTTTCCCTGCAGAATGCCGCTCCAGGAATAGTAGTGCACGCCGTTCACCAATTCGCGGCCCTTGCCGCCCCAGGTTTTCGGTAATCCTTGCGGGTATTTGTCGTTGAATGCGCCGACACCTTCGGTGGTCAGTGCATTGAGCGCGGCGATGGCGTTCTGCGGCAGGTGCCGGCTGCCACTGAGCAGCGACAGGAAGTCGGCGAACAGGGTGGCCACCGCTCCGGCGACATGCTCCGGCAGGCGCCCGGGCGTCAGCGCCTTGCGCAGAAAGTCGGCCAGTTCCGAGCCATGGTTCGGCCCGCTGACCGATGTCACCGAAGCGACCGTCTCCGGCGTCAGCGCCCCCGCATACCGTGCAGCCAGTGCCCCTTGACTGTGACCGATCAGGTTGACTTTGCTTGCACCGGTTCCTTGCAATACCCGGTCGATCTGCGCCAACAGTTGTTCGCCGCGGGTTTCATTGCTGTGGGTGGCTGACAGGTGTGGGATGAAAACTCTCGCGCCGGCACTTCTCAGGGCCAGTTTGACGTCATGGAACAGTTCCTGATTGCCGATGCGATCGAAGCCGAAGAGTCCGTGGACCAGCAGGATCGGATACTGAGTGGTTGCATTCCGTAGCATATACATTCCTTTTCCGCAGTAAGTCAGGTGTGTGCTCAAGGGGGCACTCTAAAGCACACCACCCGCACGGCGATGTATGAAAAAGCCGCTGTAACCTGATGAAAACGGAATAGAAATGGTACGAAAGTTCGGATGAACATGAGGTCTTGGTCGGAATATCCGGACATCTTTTTAACGATGACTGCACGTTTCTTCACAATGACCTACCTATGAAATGTCCTTTTACCGTGCAAACCGACGCGATTGTCCGGCAGCGTGAATCAGTACCGTGGGTTTCAATAGGCTTCGTTCGATGCCGACCTCAAGGCGGCATTTATTCCAAGGACTGGAGCGCTGAATGGCTACTTATGAAGCAGGTAACTTGAATGTTGTAGAGCAATGTTTGGCGGCACCACAGCTGGATCAGGCGGATAACGCCACGCTCGATCCGTCCGACAATAAGGCCATTATCACCGTCGTGCCGTACCCGGACATGGCTTGCGGAGACAAGCTGGAAATACTCTGGTCAGGTATCGACTCAGAGGGTGTTGCGTATTGGCATGAGGTGTCGCGTTTTGTCAGCGAAGCTCAGGTGGGCAGGGCGGTTGTCTTTAGCGTGTCGGGCGTACACATCGCCGCACTGGACGGTGGGTCACTAGAGATTTACTACATCCTCTACACTGCGCGCCTTCGTGAACCTGTGGAATCCGGGCGTTTATACCTGAACGTCGGTGATGCCCGGCCAGATTTATTGCCTGTGATTGTGGACGATGCGGTGGGCGGCACGCTCGATCCGGACAGAGTAACGCAGGGCGCGCGCGTAACGATCAGGCCGTATGCCCGGATGGCAGCTGGAGATCGGGTCTTGCTGTCCTGGGCAGGTGTTACGCCACTGGCGAGCTTCAATGACACATTGAAAATCGAATCCTTTGCAGTCGGCGGCGAACTATCGTTTTGGGTAAATCCCGACGGTATTGCACCCAATCTCGGGACAACCATCACGATCAGCTATTGCGTCGAGCAGAAGGGACAGGCGTCACGCTTCTCGGAGCCTGTAGCGCTGGTGATCGGCCCGCTGGAACGAGGCGCGCTTTTACCACCTACCGTGCTGGAAGCCGATGAGGGTTGGCTGGATCTGCAAGATGCGATCGATGGTGTCACTGTCGTGATCGACGATGCTCAGGCCGAAGAGGGGGAACTGGTCTATCTGAAATGTGACGGGGAGCATTTCAGTCATCGCGATGATCGTGAAGTTTCCAGGGAAATGGCCGGTCAACCGCTGGTCTTTATCGTTCCCTACAGGTTTTGGCGCGAGCATCAGGATATGACAGTCCGAGTAGCCTATTCGGTCGAGCGTCTTGACGATGCGAGCCAGCAGTCCGAAGCCACGCTGGTGCAAGTGCAGTCATAAACTGAATTAACGTCAACCGCCTTCCGGTTTTCGATTGAAAACCCGAAGGCGGGCATGGGTCACTTTGGCTGTTGAGTGTGGCGCTGCGTACGAAGTCGCTCAGCTGCCTGCAGCAACAATTGTTCCGTCCCGGTCCAGCCAAGGCAGCCGTCCGTTACCGACACCCCGTAACGCAGCGACGAACTCAATGGCTGGCAGCCTTCGAACAGATGGCTTTCAATCATCATGCCGACCAGCGAACGATCACCTTGCAGGCGTTGTTCAAGCACGTCGTTGAACACGGCTGGCTGACGCAATGGATCTTTACCGCTGTTGGCGTGGCTGCAGTCGACCATGATCCGTGCCGGAATCTTGAGTCTGGTCAAATCACTGTGCACTTGGGCGATGCTGTCGCGGTCGTAGTTCGGCCCGCAATGGCCACCACGCAGTACCAAGTGGGTGTCGGGGTTGCCCGGCGTCTGAATAATTGCAGGGTGCCCTTGGCTATCGACGCCGAAATGACGATGCGGATGGGCGGCCGAACGCATGGCGTCGCTGGCGACAGTCACACCGCCATCGGTACCGTTCTTGAACCCTACCGGCATGCTCAAGCCGCTGGCCATCTCCCTGTGGATCTGTGATTCGGTGGTACGGGCGCCAATCGCGACCCAGCTCAGCAGGTCGTCGAAGTAGCCGGCGGCCATCGGTTGCAGCAGTTCGGTGGCAATGGGCAAGCCCAGTTGGAGCATTTCGCGCATCAATTCGCGGGACAGCGTCAAACCACTCGCCATGTCGTCACTGCCATCCAGATGCGGGTCGTAGGCCAGTCCTTTCCAGCCAATTGTGGTGCGGGGTTTTTCGACGTAGGCGCGCATCACCAGCAGCATTTCATCGCTGACTTCGGCGGCCAGCCGGGCCAGGTTGGCGGCGTATTCGAGGGCTGAACGGGGGTCGTGAATCGAGCAAGGGCCGACGATGACCAGCAGACGGGAGTCTTCACCGTTGAGGATCGCGCGAACTGCCTGACGGTGGTCGGCGACTTGCCGGGTCAGGGCATTGCTGAGGGGTAATTGCTGTTTGAGCTGCAATGAGCTGGGCAGACGCAAGGTCAGCGCTTCATTGGCAGGGCTCAGGGTGGACAGCGGCAGAGCAGAGACGGACGAGTTCATATTCGGGCTTCCTGGGCTGGCGGCGGGTTCGTTCCCGCGCGCTCGGCCCTACTGGGGTGTTCGACAATTGGCCGGATTGGCTGCGTGTGTGTGCTTGCCACCTGTGGGTGACCGATCGGAGGCGGCAGGCTGTCCCGAGCGGAGGCTGGTAAATCGCCAGGCGGTAAAACTGTCGTAACGGTAATAAGTGGCGTAGTTCATGTCGTGAATCCTCAAATTGTCTGGTTGACGCTAAAAATGTATGCAGCTAAATGCAGGGAGCTGAAAAAACAAAACCCCCGGTCGGGGAGCCGACCGGGGGTTGAGAATTCTCTGGTGGCGACCCGTTTAAATTGGGCGCCGTGTGGGTATCAGGCGCGCCAGTGGCTAAACCAATACCCAAAATAAAAGCTGACCGCAGCACAAACGTCATTCACCCGGGTAGCCGCAACCGAGCGCGGGGCGCTGGCGGTACGAAGCTGTGAGAGGGCGTTGAGCATGGTCTGTCTCCGATGAATGCGCCGAGCTTACTAGAGGCCGGTGCGCGGATTCAATCAGAAAATGCTATCGATGATCATGGGCTTTTCTATCGCTTGAGTACGTCGGGGGTTGTGACACACTTTGCGCTGCGCCCAACTACCACAATGTCACAAGGACGAACCATGACGACACTGACCATTGCCGCCGCTCAATCGATCTCCATCGCCGGTGATCTTGCCGCCAACATGGCCTGGCATCGGCGCTTCATGCAGGTTGCTGCGGAGCAGGGCGTGCAATTGCTGGTGTTTCCGGAACTGTCTCTGACCGGGTACGAACGCGGCCTGGCAGCGGAGCTGGCCATAGCGCCAGACGCCGGGGTGCTGCAACCGCTGCGCGACTTCGCGCGGGAAGTCGGTGTGACCAGTGTCATTGGGATGCCGATTCGTCTGTCGGACGATTCGCCGGTATTGATCGGTGCCCTGGTATTGGGTGCCGATGGTTCGCTTGGTGTTTACAGCAAACAGCATCTGCACCCGGGCGAGGAAGTGGCATTTGCCCCGGGAGCGGGCGGTTCGACATTAAAGATCGGTAGTGACACCGTCGCGCTAGCGGTGTGCGCCGATTTTTCTCACGCCAGTCACGCGGCAGCCGCGGCACGGCAGGGCGCTGATCTTTATGCTGCGGGCGTGCTGATCACAGAAAACGGCTACGCTCCAGATACCGCACTGTTGCAAGGCTATGCTTGCACTCACTCGATGGCGGTTCTGATGGCCAACCATGGTGGCGCGACGGGTGGCTGGGAGTCGGCAGGGCGCAGTGCAATCTGGGCGGCGGACGGAACGTTGATTGTGGCTGCGCCGGGTACGGGGAACCTTATGGTCGTTGCTCGTCGCAATGCTGATGGTTGGAAAGGGCAAATCGTCGCTGTGGCGGAGGCTTGAATGGGTTTCGAATTGCGTCCGGCAACACCTCGGGACCTGGACTTTGCTCGTGACCTGACTTGTCGAAATATGCTTCGCTACTACATTCAACATGAACTGTTGTGGCTGGACGAGGCCTTTGATGTCGCCTGGGAGGGACGCGAAAACTGGCTGATTGTGCGTGATGACACGTTGATGGGGTATGTCAGTCTGAGCCGCGACGCTAGTGCCTTGTATATCCGCGAATTGCATTTATTAGCAGCGTACCAGGGGCAGGGCGCCGGTTCCTGGGCGATCGATCAGGTATTCGCCATGGCGTGCAAGGAGCGACGCCCGGCATTGCGTCTGACCGTTTTTGAAAATAACCCGGCGAAAGTGCTCTACGAAAGAAAGGGCCTGAAGGTGGTCGGTAAAGACGAGTGTTTCCTGAGAATGCAGCGTGATATCAATGAACTGCATCGCTGAAACACACAGGTGGCAAGCCTTGCCAGATGAATTGATACTTTTTATATGCGGCTTGCCGCTAGGTCTGCCAGTTGCTTTTTGCTAAGGTGTCCGACAACCCAATAAGACCAAAACGCGAGGTGTCTGCTTGATTAGGGTGCTAGTAGTCGATGACCATGATCTCGTTCGTACAGGCATTACACGAATGCTGGCTGACATCGATGGCCTGCAAGTAGTCGGCCAGGCTGAGTCAGGGGAGGAATCCCTGCTTAAAGCGCGTGAGTTGAAACCCGATGTGGTGCTGATGGACGTCAAGATGCCCGGGATCGGCGGTCTTGAAGCCACGCGCAAATTATTGCGCAGTCATCCGGACATCAAAGTCGTCGCGGTCACCGTGTGCGAGGAAGATCCGTTTCCTACCCGACTGTTACAGGCAGGTGCCGCGGGTTACCTGACCAAGGGTGCCGGATTGCCGGAAATGGTCCAGGCCATTCGCCTGGTGTTTGCCGGGCAACGCTATATCAGCCCGCAGATTGCCCAGCAACTGGCGATCAAGTCGTTCCAGCCAACCAATGATTCGCCCTTCGACGCCTTGTCGGAGCGGGAAATCCAGATTGCGTTGATGATTGTCGGCTGTCAGAAGGTGCAGATCATTTCCGACAAACTGTGCCTGTCGCCAAAAACAGTGAATACCTACCGTTACCGTATTTTCGAGAAGCTTTCGATCAGCAGCGATGTCGAGTTGACGCTGCTGGCGGTTCGTCACGGCATGGTTGATGCCAGCCTCTGAAAATGACTGAAATATTCGATCCAAGTGCTTTTCTGTCGACGGTCAGTGGGCGGCCGGGCGTCTATCGCATGTTCGACAGCGATGCGCGGCTGCTTTATGTCGGCAAAGCCAAAAATCTCAAGAAGCGTTTGGCGAGTTACTTCCGCAAAGCCGGTCTTGCCCCCAAGACCGCTGCGCTGGTGGGCCGTATCGCCCAGGTCGAGACCACCATCACGGCCAACGAAACCGAGGCCTTGCTGCTTGAGCAGACGCTGATCAAGGAATGGCGTCCGCCGTACAACATCCTGCTGCGCGACGACAAATCCTACCCTTACGTCTTTCTCTCGGATGGCCAGTTCCCACGCTTGAGCATCCATCGGGGGGCGAAAAAGGCCAAGGGCAAATATTTCGGCCCTTATCCCAGCGCCGGTGCGATTCGCGAAAGCCTGAGTCTGCTGCAAAAGGCTTTTTTGTTCGCCAATGTGAAGACAGCTTTTACAAGAACCGCGCGCGACCTTGTCTGCAATACCAGATCAAACGCTGCAAGGCGCCGTGCGTGGGGCTGGTGGAGCCCGAGGTGTATGCCGAAGATGTACGCCACTCGGTGATGTTTCTTGAAGGCCGCAGCAACGCCCTGGCGGACGAGTTGTCTGCGGCCATGGAGGAGGCGGCGGTCAACCTTGAGTTCGAGCGTGCCGCCGAGCTGCGTGACCAGATCTCATTGCTGCGTCGGGTCCAGGACCAGCAGAGCATGGAAGGCGGGACGGGCGATGTCGATGTGATTGCGGCGTTCGTCAATCCAGGTGGCGCCTGCGTACACTTGATCAGCGTGCGCGGTGGCCGGGTGTTGGGGAGCAAGAACTTCTTTCCGCAGGTGGGTATTGAGGAAGACGTATCCGAAGTCATGGCGGCGTTTCTCGGCCAATACTTCATCAGCAGTCCTGAGCGCGACTTGCCGAGCGAGCTGATCGTCAACGTGGTTCACGAAGACTTTCCGACGCTGATCGCAGCCATCGAAGAGCTGCGCGGTCGTGAATTGACCATCAGCCATCGAGTGCGCGGCACACGAGCGCGCTGGCAGCAATTGGCGGTCACCAATGCCGAGCAAGCGCTGGGCGCACGTCTGGCTAATCGACAACACGTTGCGGCACGTTTCGATGCCTTGGCCGAAGTGCTGAAACTGGACGAGCCGCCGCAACGTCTCGAGTGCTACGACATCAGTCATTCCAGCGGCGAGGCCACTGTAGCGTCCTGTGTGGTGTTTGGCCCTGAAGGCCCGATCAAATCCGACTACCGCCGCTATAACATTGAAGGCGTCACCCCGGGCGATGACTATGCCGCGATGCACCAGGCCCTGACCCGACGCTTCAGCAAATTGAAGGACGGAGAGGGCAAGTTACCGGATATCTTGCTGGTCGACGGCGGTAAAGGTCAGCTGTCCATGGCGCGTGACGTGCTAAACGAATTGGCCGTGCCAGACCTGATTCTCTTGGGTGTGGCCAAGGGCGCGACGCGCAAGGCCGGTTTCGAAACCCTGTACCTCAACGACGCGGCCCATGAGTTCACCTTGCGCGGCGATTCCCCCGCGCTGCATTTAATTCAGCAGATTCGCGACGAAGCCCACCGTTTCGCCATTACCGGGCACCGCGCACGTCGTGGCAAAACTCGCCGCACGTCTACACTTGAGGGCGTTGCCGGTGTCGGACCGACACGTCGACGCGATTTGTTGAAACATTTTGGTGGATTGCAGGAGCTGTCTCGTGCCAGCATCGAAGAGATCGCCAAAGCACCCGGAATCAGCAAAAAGCTCGCAGAGTTGATTTATGCAAATCTGCACAGCGAGTAGAATGCCCAACTCACCTCGTAGCCAGTTGTGCCGATGAATATCCCTAATCTGATTACCGTTTTACGCGTCCTGCTCATCCCGATCTTCATTTTGCTGTTTTACTTGCCTTACCACTGGAGCTATTTGGCGTCCGCCTCGGTCTTCGCATTTGCCGCCGCGACCGACTGGCTCGACGGGTATCTGGCCCGTCGTCTGGAACAAAGCACACCGTTCGGGGCCTTCCTCGATCCTGTTGCAGACAAGCTGATGGTCGCCGTTGCGCTCGTTCTGCTGGTGCAAGAGCATGGCAACCTGTGGCTCACGCTGCCGGCCGCCGTTATCATCGGTCGCGAAATTGTCGTTTCGGCACTGCGCGAGTGGATGGCCGAACTCGGTGCCCGCGCCCATGTAGCGGTGTCAAACCTGGGCAAATGGAAAACTGCCGCGCAAATGCTGGCGCTGGTGATCCTGCTGGCCAACCCTTCGGACTTCACCTTCTGGGTCCTGATGGGTTACGCCTTGCTGCTGGTGTCTGCTGGCCTGACGTTGTGGTCCATGGTCCAATACTTACGGGCTGCCTGGCCGCATCTGAAGACGGACGTGGAAAAGAAATAAAACTTTTTTGAATCAAGGGGTTGACGGGGCATCAGGATTCTATAGAATGCGCCTCACCAAGACGCGGGAATAGCTCAGTTGGTAGAGCACGACCTTGCCAAGGTCGGGGTCGCGAGTTCGAGTCTCGTTTCCCGCTCCAAGCATTAAAAAATGGATCTCTGAAAAGAGGTCCATTTTTTTCGTCCAAAGAAAAGTCTTTCTTTGATTTTTGCCGCGCCCCCCTGAAAAAACTCAGATCCAGCCCCAATGGGCACATTTTGTTGCCAAGGCAACTGATCGTCAGGGGCAATGTGCATCTATTCATCGCTTGTTTACCTTGAACAGATGTCCTAACCGTTGCCAGCGTGGTTCAGGCGACTATCAGAGCAGCGTCATCAACCGCCCAGAGAACGGGCTTTCTTGCCGGCGCGGAAGGCACGAGGCTGCTGAGGGGGTAATACCGTGAAAGCTCAAAGTGATCCCAGCTTGAGCGGGTAGTCGATAACCACATAAGTCCGGTCGATGTCATCGCCAGCCTGAGCGTTATTGGCTCGATGCGTCACATGGGACAGCTGCACGGACAAGTCCTTGGCCCGGCCCGACCGCACGATGTAGCGTAGGTCTATGTCGCGTTCCCAATGCCGGCCGCCATCCCCTTGTTGGGGTTGGTAATCGCCGATGGTCGGGTCGAACGGGTTATACGCACCGCCCTTGGGTGCCTGGGTGCCATCGATGCCACGCCCGGTCACGTAGCGGGTCATGAACTTCAAGCCGGGCAGGCCGAAAGTGCCGAGGTCGAAGTCGTAACGCACCTGCCAGGAGCGTTCATGGGGGCCGTTGAAATCAGCGTACTTGATCGAGTTGGCCAGGTAGATGGAATCACCACCGACGAAGTCGAAGGGTGTGTCGCCGTTGATTTTCTGATAGGCGAGGGTGAATGCTTGGGCACCGGTGGTGTATTTGCCCGACAGGCTGTAGGCAGTGTTATCGATCGCTCCTGTCACGGCCTCGCCATAGTCCTGGGTGCGGTAAAGATTGCCGTCGAAGAAAAAACCGGACTGTTTCAGGTGCAGGTTGGCGTAGTACTGACGCCAGGTGTCGCTCAGTTCCGAGGCATAAAGGGCACCGCCCACTAGGCGATCTTCGAGCAGGTTGACCCCGATAAAATCGATGCCGCCCGTACTGGTGCTCACACCGTAGCCGGAGAAGTCGCCCTTGTGGGTGGACGCATCCTGATTCTTGAAAGCGGTGAAGTGACCGGCCAACAAATGCACGTCGTCGATTTCACGGCTGTCAATCAACAGGCCCGTGGCGTATTCCGGTTGCAGGCGTTTGTCCGCCGTGTCGAACACCGGGGTTTCGACAGTCATTTCACCGAACGCCAGGGTGGTGCGGGAGGCTCGCAGCTTCAAGGCTCCACCACCGCTGGAGTAGCTGTCTTCGCTGCGACCGTCATGAGCCAGAGGTAACAATCCCGTCCCGGAACGTCCCTTGCCGCTGTCCAGTTTCAAACCGAGAAATCCATGGGCATCGATACCCATTCCTATCATGCCGGGAGTGAACCCGGATTCGAATGAGGTGATGAAACCTTGAGCCCATTCCTGTTTGTAACTCTTGTCTGTCGGCGAAGGCGATCGATAGTCATTGTTGAGGTAGAAGTTTCGGCTGAGCACCTTAAGCGTCGACCCTGCCAGCAAACCTTGTGCGGTTTGTACGGGCTCGGCGGCTATCGCGGTTCCGGCTGTGCTCGTGAGCAACATGCACAGCCAGAAGGGCACCAGGGGGCCAGTCGCGTTGCCAGGGCCTTGAATTGCAATAAGGTCGTTGGATGCATACATCATATTCATTCACCGCGCGAGAAGTGGCTGCGCAGCCAGCGAGTCGGGCGCGAGCGGCCCGGCACCTTCACCGCTGAGAAGGTGCCCCGCAGAGAAGTTGGCTTAAGTCCGGGGTTGTGATCACTGGATCAGCGGGACATTTTTCGGTCGCTGGTAAGGGCCGTATTCGACGGGCACCCAGGCGAAGGCTTTTTCGCGATTGCTGATATGCCCGATACCAGGGAAGGGCAAGTGAGCACCGGCAACCCAGGTGCGGTCATGAGCGACTTGTTTGAACAGTTTTTCGCGAGTCTCGACGGCCTGTTTACCCTGCACATCGAAGCCGATGCTCACTTCCGGATGCTGGAACTGCACGGCGAAACTATGGATCAGGTCACCCATGAACAGAATGCTCTGGCCGTTGGAGCTGAACGTGTAGCCGCTGCTGCCGGGTGTGTGGCCGGGCAGGCTGACCGGGGTGACGCCAGGCACCAGCGACTGCTCGGGGGTGAAGGTTCTAAAGTGGTCGGCGGCGACATAGGGAGCCACCGATTTACGGGCAATCTCGAAGTAGCCACGGGCATCTGCAGGGGCCTTGTCCAGGTTTGCCTGGCTGAGCCAGTAATCGGCTTCCAGTTTGGCGGCATATACCGTGGCATTGGCGAACACGGGTTCACCCTTGGTGTTGATCAGGCCACAGACGTGATCGACATGCATATGGGTGAGCAACACGGTATCCACTTGCTCAGGTTGGTAACCGGCAGCGCGGATATTGTCGGGCAGCCAGCCGGCGGTTTCACCGAAACAGGCACCGGCACCGGCATCCACCAGCACCAGGTTTTGGCCGGTATTGATCAGGAATGCGTTGAACGCGGTCGGCATGCCTTGGGTAAAAATGAACTTGCGTTCGAGCATGGCGCGAATGTCTTTCTGCGAAAGGCCTTTGAGCAGCGTTGGTCCGAGGTCGCTGTAGCCATCGAACAACGCGGTGACTTCATATTCACCCACTGCCAGGCGCTGATAGCCAGGGACTTGAGTGTGTACTTGCGGCGGTGGCGCCGCTTGAACCTGACTGGTTGCAAACGTGAGACCGAGGGCTATCAGTGAGCCCTTGAAGTGGATGGGGAGGTGCTTGAGAAGGCTCATGGCTTGCTTCCTGGTTGCAATAAAAAAGGCGTGAGGAAGCGGCTACGCATATGCGCAGCCGCTGTCGTCACTCAATGGCCTTCAGAGGCGTGGAACATGGTTTTGGCGTAGATCAGACCCAGGCCGTAGGCGCCGCCATTGGCGATCGAGGTCTTGACGGTTTCCTCGTAGGTTTCAGTACGAGCCCAGTCACGTTGGAGCTCCAGCAGGTATTGCAACGCCGTCATCGGGCGGGCGCCGATCTGGATCATGCGTTGCACGGCCATTTCATGGGCTTCGATGGAGACATCGCCGCAGGCATCGGCGATGAAGTAGACCTCAAAGCCTTGGTCGATAGCTGACAGCGCCGGGCCGACGATGCACACGGAGGTCCACAGACCGGCGAGGACGATTTTCTGTTTGCCGAAGGCGTTCACTTCGACGGCGATGCGTTCGTCTTCCCAGGTGTTCATGCTGGTGCGGTCGATCACTTTGTGGTCTGGAAACACTGACTTGATTTCGTCGAAGATCGGGCCGGAGAAGCTTTTTTCGGCAACGGTGGTGAGGATGGTCGATACCTCGAAGCCCCGGGCGGCCTTGGCTACCAGCGCGGCGTTGTTACGCAGGGTGACGGCATCGATCGACTTGGTCGCGAAGGACATTTGCGACTGATGGTCGATCATGATCAGGGTGTGGTCAGTTGGGGTGAGAAGGGTTTTGCCTGGAGCTGCTTTTGCGAGTGCCATGATGTTTTTCCTTACGTATGACTGAGGATTACTTGGGTTGCTCGGCGACCTGTGCCGTCGATTGATGAAAAAAGTCATCGAGCCTTGCGTGGCGATGGGCTGGAGGAACCGTCGCCTCATTGGTCTAGTCGAGGAAATAGTCACGCATTCCACATAGCGGGGATTGAACGCTTGTGCTGCATTTTTGGATGTTTGTGCGATAGCGTGCGGTTTTTCGATAGGGCAGCGGTCTGACGCCAGGATGATTGCCAGGGAGGGAAAATGATTCAGGAAATGGCAAGGACAAGGTTGGCGGCGACGATTTTCAAATTGAGCGTTTGACTCGGTGCATCTCTCGAAACACCCATGTCACGGTCGCAGGGAGGCCTATTTCGGTTGAAGCGCAACCTCGAGAGCCGTCAACAACGCGTCGGCGCTGAAGGGTTTACGCAGGCATTCGTTGGCGCCGTAGCGGCTGGATTCAGTCAGTGTCGCTTCATCCCAGTATGCCGACATGCATATCACCGGAAATTTTCTGTCCAGGCGTGCAAGCGCTTGCATGACCTCTATTCCCGAGAGGCCCTTCATTTTCAGATCCAGCAACAGACAGGCGACGTCATCAAAGTTGTCGTGAGCCAGAAATTCCTCTCCCGAAGCGAATATCCGACAGCGGTAGCCAGCCGACCGGAGCAGGTTGGCCAGGCTTTTGCGCACGGACGCATCGTCGTCCACGATGCAGACGATGATCATGACGTTGCCGGATGATCCGGGGGCGGCGCAGCCAGTGCCGATAGTCATGAAGAACCCTGCATGACTGACGCCGGCTCCGCGCTGATCAAGCCATACAGGCTGACCAGGCTGACCAGAGAGCGGGTCTGCATCTTCTCCATGATGTGTTTTCGGTGGACCTTGGCGGTGACTTCACTGGTGCCCAACCGGTTGGCGATGTGCTTGTTGGATAGCCCCGCGACGATCAGTGGCAGCACTTCGCGCTCACGGGGTGTCAACAGGGCTGCCCTTTGACGAGCGCTCTGAATGCGCTGCCATTGCTCGAAGGACTTCGCTGCACGCTGACGGGTGGTGCGCAGGATGTCCAGCAACTGGTCGTCATTAAAAGGTTTGGTCAGGAATTCGACCGCTCCCGCTTTCATGGCCTGCACCGACATTGGAATGGTGCCGAAACCGGTCATGAAAATGACTGGCCACGGATGCCCGCGTTGTCCGAGCGCCGATTGCAGTTCCAGCCCTGTCGCCTCGGGCAGGCTTATGTCCAGCAAGAGGCAAGCGGGGCCGATGTCGAGGTCAGCGCCAAGCAACTCCTCCGCCGAGGCAAATATCCGGTGCACGATACCTTCGGCTCGCAGCAGTCGGCTGAGCGCTGTGCGCACGCAGGCGTCATCGTCCACGATGAACACCGGCACGCTGTCAGGATCAATCCTCTGCTGATCCTCGGACGCCAAGGGGCCCAGGGCGGCAGGATGGAACAGGGGCAGGGGCGGTTCATGGTCTTTCAATAATCGGTAACCTCGGCGCGGGACCGTCTGGATGAGTTGTTTTTCGCCGAGCAACTTGCGCAGTGAGGAAATCTGCACCTGCAGATTGTTTTCCTCGACGACGGTGTCAGGCCAGACCTGTGTGATCAATTCATCTTTGCTGACGATTCGGCCATCGGCCTGCATCAGCACCGAGAGGATTTCGAACGCTCGGCCCCCGACACGCAGCGGCCGTCCATCAAGAAAGGCTTCACGCCGTTCCAGGGAAATAGTGGCTTGGCCGAGTCGGATCATACGTTCCTCTGCACTGCGTTGACGGGGAGTGACGCCGGAATGTCGTTTATCAGGGCTACACGCTAGGGGACGGCCCGACATATTGCAATTATCCCGAGGGATAACACGCGATGGTTTTCAGGTGCGAAAACCACCGGCAGTGGGGCCTCTCAACGGCCATTCTGATGCCGATTACGGACAAGATGGTTCGCCCGCAGCCCTCTGACCAGAGCGGTGCGTATACTCTCGAGGCTCAGCCCGAAACGAATCTTCAGCGGTGATTGTTCATGCCCAGCAGCCCTCTCTCAGCATCCGGTTTCCGCAGTCTTGATGTCGTACATGATGAAGCCTGGCTGGAACGTTGCACCTTCACCATGCTGCGCCGGGAAAACGATCTGACCTGGTTTACGCTTCAGGATCCGCAATCTGGAACATCCTGGCTCGCCGCCCGGGCACCGATTCGGCGGCCTGCCACATGCCAGCAGCTGGAGCGAGATTTTCACCGGGACCTGGATCCTGCCTGGGCGATAGCCCCTGTCGCGTTCATCCGCTCGGCCGAGGGGCCTTTGTTGGTCTATCCCTCGTCGGGAACGCCGCTGATGGATCTGATCAGTGATACAGGGCTGCCACTGGGGCGCATGCTGGCCATCGCTGTAGCGGCGGCGAATGCGCTTTCATGTGCGCAGAAAGTGGGCGTGCGTCATGCCTGTCTGCAACCCCATCACCTGATGGTGGATGCCGCCAATTCGGTCAGGTTTCTGGGTTTCCACAGCCATTGCGCGGAGGCGTGCGCCGCGCAATTACCTGGTTTGGAACAATGGCCGTATCTAGCCCCAGAGCAGGTACGGCGCGATGCCGCTAGTTTTGACGCGCGCAGTGACGTCTATGCCCTGTCTACGATTCTTTATCAAGCGCTGACCGGCAACCTGCCGCTCACCGCCCGAGACCCGTCCCAATGGCTGCACGTGCATGCTGCCGTCCAGCCGGAATCACCGGCGATTCATGTCGCCGATCTGCCGGAAGGTATCTGTCGAGTTCTGCTCAAAGGCTTGGCAAAAGAGCCGGGTGCCCGCTATCAAAGCGCCGCATCGATGGCCGCGGATCTGGCTTGGTGCCAAAATCAATGGCTGGAACATGAGTGCATCGACGCGTTTCGGCTGGGCGCTTTCGATGCGTTGCCTTCCTTGGCCCGCGGCGGTGTTCTGTTCGGTCGAGACACCGAGCGCACGCAGCTGATTGAACTGCTGCAGCAGGTTCGCAACGATGGCATCGCCCGGGTCCTGCTGGTCGGCGGAGCGCCGGGCGCCGGCAAGTCGACGCTGATCCATCAGGGCGTCCGCCCCCTGGCGCCTGGCTACTGGGCTAGCGGCAAAAGCAATCTGCAGCAGCAGGAAATCCCCTACGCACCGTTGTCGGAAATTTTCAGATCGTTGATGACCCAGTTGCTGGGCAAGCCAGCCTTGGAGCTGGAGATGCTTGGCGAGCAACTGGTCGAACGGCTAAAGGGACGGGGGAGGATCCTGGTGGAGCTGGCGCCCGAGGCTGAGCTGGTCATCGGTGTCACGCCTGAGTTGCCGAACATGCCGGCGCGGCATGCGCTCGATCGCGCCAACCGCACCCTGCTCGATGTACTGGAAGTCTTCGCTCAGCCGGGAAGGCCCTTGGTGCTGTTCGTGGATGATGTGCAGTGGGCGGACGATTCGACCCTTTCGTTCCTTCAGACCTTCGTCGATCGGCGGCCCAGGCATCTGCTCCTGTTCCTGGCGTACCGCGAGGCCGAGTCGCAGGCTCTCGAGCGTGAAGGTGGATTGGTGGAGGTGCTCGGCCGTGGGCAATCGGTGCCCTGTACACGCGTCATGCTGGGTCCATTGTCGGAGCCCGCGGTCGCTGAACTGATCGCCGCTGAACTGGACACCGACACCGCGGGTATTGAAGCGCTCGCACAAGTCGTGCACTACAAGACGGCCGGCAACCCTCTTTTCGTCCGTCAGGTGTTGCGAGCGTTGATCGATGAGCGTCTAGTGCGCTTCGACGTGCTGAGTCGCCGCTGGGTCTGGAGCCAGGAGGAGGTGGACAGTTATCGCTATGCGGACAATGTTGCCGACTTGATGGTGCAGCGACTCGAACGGCTGTCTTTGATGGAGCGCGAAGTGATGCGCACGGCCGGATATGTCGGTGGGCGCTGTGACGAATCGCTGCTGCACCAGCTAGTGCCGTGTGATTCGCACCAGATCAGCATCGATGTGCAAAGCCTGGTCGATGCGGGATTGCTGCTGCGCGAGCGCGAGCAACTGGTGTTTCCCCACGACCGTATACTGGAAGCAGCCTGCCAGCTTCCTGCACAGTCGGGACGCGCCGCCGAGCATGCCCGTATCGCTGGCGCCATGCTGGATCAGTGGGGCGAGCAGATCCATGAGCGTGTGTTCGAAGTCGCCAGCCAGATCCAGCGTATTGACGTCGATACACTGGAGGCCTATCGCCGTACCGAGTTCGTTGAACTGTTGGTCGAAGCCGCCGAGCGCGCGAGGGATACCGCTGCCGTCGAGCAGGCCGTGGGTTTTCTGCGCACTGCCGAGAATTTGCTCGG
This sequence comes from Pseudomonas sp. S2_A02, assembly GCF_054668495.1. Taxonomy (NCBI): domain Bacteria; kingdom Pseudomonadati; phylum Pseudomonadota; class Gammaproteobacteria; order Pseudomonadales; family Pseudomonadaceae; genus Pseudomonas; species Pseudomonas sp. S2_A02. The sequence continues at coordinate 98,525 of NZ_CP162776.1, forward strand.
CCAGTCGGGTTGGTCCGGCCTTTACACCCAAACGTTCGCCACCCAATGGCTGGCTGCCGAGTGCGACATGCTTCTGGCTGATCTGGCCGGCGCCCAGCGACGCCTTGATGATTGCCTGACCCATGCCACCACAGTGCTCGACCGCGCGAAGACCTATCGGTTACGAGCCACCTTGCGCACGCTGCACTCCGATTACGAAGGGGCGATCACCGAGGCGCTGAATGGTCTGACCCTGTTGGACATTCCCCTGCAGCGCAAGCCCTCGCAGGAACAACTGACCTTGGCGTTTTCCCAGGTACGCGCACTCGTCGGCACACGTCAGATCGCTGATCTGGTGCATTTGCCCAAAGCGAATGACCCGTCTGTCGAAGCGGCCATGGAATTGCTCAGTACGCTGACTTCTTCGTTCTTCGTCAACGACGGTATTCGTTTGTTGCATCTGGCAAAAATGGTTGAACTTACACTGCTGTATGGCACGACGCCGGGCAGCGGTTACGGGTTTGCCTGGTTTGGCGTGATGATTGCCGAACGCTATGACGAATATGTGGACGGACAAGCCTTTGCTGAATTAGCGCTTGAGCTCACCGACAAGCATGGCTATGAAGCAGGGCGCACAGGCACGCTGGTAGCGCTCGATCAAGTCAGCCCGTGGACTCGACCGATGGCCTACGCTCGACAGAAGGCGTTCGCCGCATTCGAATGCGGCCAGGCCGGTGGCGACCTGGGCATGTCCTGCTATGCCTGCAACCACATCGGCTCCGACCTGCTGTTCATGGGCGAACCCTTGCAAGGAGTGTTGAACGAACTGGATCAGGGTCTGGCCTGGGTGCGGCAATTCCATTACATCGATATTGAGCGCATTCTCCTGGCGCAACAGGCGTTCGCTATTGATCTGCGCGACGGGCGTGCGCAACGGCCGCTGGCCGAACTGGACGGCGTCGAGCATGACAGGTTCGGCCCCATTGATCGCCGCAGCGTGTCACAACCGACACTGTTTTATTTGTGGCTGTATTCCGGCATGTCCGCGTTTCATTTCGGTGATATCCCTTACGCATTGCGACGTTTCGAAGAAGCTGCCGCGCTGGCCTGGTCGATTCCGGCGCATATCAATCTCGCGGATTACTACCTGTTCTACAGTTTGGCGCTGGGCAGTGCGCAGGCGCCCGGCGAGGTCGTCGAAAAGCTGCAAAAGCTCGAGCAGCAACGTCAGCGGTTTCAGTCATGGGTCGAGCTCAACCCGACGACCTTCCGCAGCAAACTGCTGCTGATCGAAGGGGTGATTGCCCGCTTGCGCGGTCAGGAACTGGTGGCCATCCGCTGCTTCGATCAGTCGCAGATCGCCGCGACGGCGGCCGGTTTCATCCATGAGCAGGCGCTGGCCCACGAACAGCTGGCCGATATCTGTTTACCGAACGGACTGGTGTCCGGCGCCAACCACCATCTGCGCGTCGCGCGCGACTGCTACAATTTGTGGGGCGCTGGCGCCAAGGCACGTCAGCTGGAGGCCTTGCATCCGTTTCTGAAGGCTGAGTCGTCATTCGACTCGGCCCGGCCCGTGACTCAGGTCCGGCTCGATCTTGAAGTGGGGATCGAGGCGGCGCGTGCACTTTCGCAGGAAGTGTTGCTCGAACGTCTGGTCGAAACCCTGATGAATCACCTGATGATTCAGGCCGGTGCCGACAATGGCGTGCTGATGATCGTCATCGGTGCCGAACTGCAACTGGCGGCAACGGCCTCCGTCGAGGCCGGCAACGTGCGGGTCGCACTGGACGCCGGGCAACCACTCGAACAGTTGGCGCCGACCTCGGTACTCAACGCGACCATGCGCACGCGCATACCTCTGGTGCTCGATGATGCCGGGGCCGATTGTCCCGAAGCCTATAGCGCCGATCTGCAACAGCGCCAGACGCGTTCCTTGTTGTGCCTGCCGTTGCTCAAACAAGGTACGTTGATCGGTCTGGTTTATCTGGAGAACAGTCTCGTCCCTAATCTGTTCAGCGCCGAGCGCCTGACCATGCTGGAAATTCTCGCCTCCCAGGCCGCCGTGTCGCTGCAAACCGCCCGGCTGTATGCGCAGCTGGTCGAGGACAACCAGCTGCGCGCGCAGATGGAAGCGGACTTGCGCAGCTCCCGGGCTGAACTGGCGCGTAGCTCGCACCTCAAGGTCATGGGTGAGCTTTCGGCTTCGATTGCCCATGAGATCAGCCAGCCGCTGCTGGGCATTTTGTCCAACGCCTCGGCCAGCCTGCGCTGGCTCAAGCGTGATCAGCCCGATCTGGAAGAAGCCATTCAGGGGCTCGAAGACATCCGCTCGGATAGCGCCCGCGCCGCCGATATTGTCCAAGCGCTTCGCGCGCTCGCCAAACAAGCGCCGTTGCAACGGCTGCCGGTGCAGGTCGACGATTTGATTGGCGAGGTCGTGCGCCTGATCGCCACCGACCTGGCGAACCGCAACATACGACTGGAAACCCGTCTCGATGCGCAATGCCCGGTGTGGATCGATGCGGTGCAGATCCAACAGGTGGTGTTCAACCTCATCACCAATGCGCTGGAGGCCATCGCCGGAGCCGCAATCACGAATGGGTGTCTCATCATCGGCTCTTCGGTCAAGGACGATTATGTCCAGGTCTGCTTCCAGGACAACGGACCGGGTATTGGCGCGCAACAGCGCGAGCAGATTTTCGATGCGTTCTACACCACAAAAGGCAGCGGCATGGGTATGGGGCTGGCCATTTGCAGGTCGGTGATCGGCGCACACGGCGGGACGCTGGTCGTTCAGGACAGCGAGCAGGGTGCCAGGATCTGCTTCAATCTGCCGCTCGCGCCGGCCAGCGCCGGATAAAAAAGGGCCGCATGAGCGGCCAAAGGGAGGAGTTCGTTTTGTCGACCTCGATCAGTTCACACGTGCAGCTCCTGCACGCGCGACTGTCCCACGCCGTCGACCAGGCTATCGCGAATTCTCCAATCAGGTATGTCCCGATCGATCACTGACGGCTGGGGAAGATGGCGCGTTGCATGATCAAAGGCCCGGCGCCATGCCTTGGGTGACATTCCTTCCAGGCGGCTGAAGGTGCGGGTGAAATGCGAGTGGTCCGCGAAACCGCATTCATAGACGACATCGGTGATCGGCATCGAGGTGATTAGCAGGCTTTTGGCTTTTTCGATTTTCATCCTCACTAACCAGCCTTGCGGCGAGTGGCCGGTAACCCTTTTGAATGCCCGGGAAAAATGGCTACGAGACAGGTTGCAGTGTTCGGCAATCTCGCTGATGCGAATGCAGTTGCTCATTTCACGGAGCATCAGCTCCTTGGCGCGGCGCTCCTGCCAGCCGGACAGGGCGCCCAATGGTCGGACAAGGGTGCATGGATGGTTTGAATTCACCGATTGCGGGTTCATGGCGGCTCTCCTTTTCGTTCAGGAAAGTCTGTCCCTCGGCGATATTTAAAGTCCTTAAGCAAACCTTAAGAGTTATGAAACGCTGCCCCCGCTATCTATCTGACGGCTCGGATTGTTGAGCCGTCCAGTACCCGCCCGCGATACAGATCCTGACCAGACATCAATCCAACTGATGCCGATAAGGCAGGTCCGGCCCGGTCTTGCCGCAGGTCAGGGCGGCGGCGCTGACGGCGAAGGTGAGCATCGCGTCGATCTGTTCGCGACTCAAGCGCTGCAAACCCTCCACCGAATCCAGCTGCTGTTCGGTCAGCCAGGCGATCAACGCCGCCTGGAAGGTGTCGCCGGCGCCCACGGTATCAGCCATCACCACTGCGCAGGCCGGCGCCGACCAACTGCCATGGCGGCGGCTGAATACCGTTGCTCCCTGGCCGCCACGGGTGAGGAATACCAGTTGGCAGCGGTGTTCCAGCCAGCCATGGATCACGCTTTGCGGATCACGCTCGGGGTAGAGCAGGTTCAGGTCCTCGTCGCTGACTTTGATCAGGTCGGCATGCTCGACCAGAGTGTTGATGCGCTCGCGCCACAGTTCGATATTCGGTTCTGGATTGAGTCGCACATTGGGGTCGAGGCTGATCAGGCGTTTGCCGCTTTCCCGGCGGACCAGGGCCAGCAGGGTGTCGGCAATCGGCTGCACCACCAGCGAGTACGAGCCAATATGCAACCCACGCACTTCAGCGCCTAACTCAGGTAAGTGCCCCGGCAACAGCTGGCGATCGGCACAGCCTTCGCCTCGGAAACTGTAATGCGGCGAGCCGTCGGCACCGACGGCGACCATCGCCAGGGTGGTCGGTGCGTCGAAATCCTGCAGGTAGTCCGGGCGCACGCCTTCCTCCTGCAGCACTTGCTGTAAACGCCGGCCGAGGTAGTCGCTGGACAGTCCGGCGAACAACGCCACGTCGATGCCCAGACGGCGCAGGCCGACGGCGACGTTGAACGGCGAACCACCGGCAATCGCTTTGTAGTTCACTTTTGAAGATTGAGCGTTGACGTCGTTTTCACTGAAGAAATCGAACAGCGCTTCACCACATACCAGATACATAGTCATTCGCTCTTTTAAAGGTTCGCTACAAGTTGTGATCGTAGGCGGGATCTTAATTTGTGATCGTGAAGTCAGCGATATTGCTGGCCGACATCACAATGTCGGCATTCGGAAGGTCGTTGCGATGAACTTTTTCATAGGAAGTAGATTCATCGAAACCCAATGATCGCCATCGATCAAGCAGGCGCGCTTCCAGGGTTTTGCGGTCAGCCTGCAGCATGATGGTGGCGTCAAAACAGTCTTTTAAGGACGACCATGGGGCGAGGTCTAATAGAAGGTAGTTTCCTTCCACGATGAGATATTTCACGTCAGAGGGAATCAATTGTCCTGCAGCACGGGATATCTCCAGGATTCGATCGAATACCGGAACGGCAACCGCTGGTTCGTTGTTCGCACGAAGTCGTAGCAGCAGACTCCTGAAGCCACCCACATCGAATGTATCAGGTGAGCCCTTACGATCTAAAAGGTTCAAGGATCCAAGAACCGCGTCATCGTAATGAAAGCCATCCCCGGGAACGACAGCTGCGCTCCCCGGCTTAACGCTATTAAGAGCCTCTACCAAGGCCTGAGAGACGGTGGACTTACCGGCACCAGGCGGTCCCGCTAGCGCAACGACAATTCGATTACCAGACAGAGCCTTAACGTAGTTGAGTAGCTCTGTACTTACTATTTGTTTTGTTTCGGTAAACATGCAAAGTCTCTCGTCAGCAGCCGTCACTCAGGCTTCCCACAGGTTCGCCCCTCTAGGGATTTTCATGCCGTTCGGCTGCTGCGAGTACCTCGCAGCAGCCATTCCCCGCATTACAGAGGTGGCTAGAAACCCCTATGTCATTTGACTCAACCGCTTAGGGGGCGGTCAGTGGGCAGCTTGCCAGCCTTTGTACTCCATGACATTAGTCCGGGTTACAAGTGAAGGTTGAAGCAGTACCGTCGTGCTTTCCAAAGATTTGCCATTCAACAGGTCATAACCCATCGTTACGGCCTGTTGTGCCTGGCCTCAAGGGGATTGAGAGGCGGATGCCTGGATCTGTGTATCGCTTTTGAGCGCAGTCTCTATATCGGGAGCCCCATCCACCGATGCGATAATGATGCCTTTGCGCTTGAGTTGTTTTGCTGCCAGGTCTGCACCTATGGCCTGGGGATCATTGATCGCGAACACCGCGTCGACTTTTGTAAAGCGAGTCAAGTCGCCTTGCATCACGCTGTAGCCACCTTCGCGCGAGCCTTTGGCATCCTGATTATCAGACAGTATCTTGATGTCGGGTGCCTGCGCGAAAACACTCTTACAGCCATTGACTCGGTCCAGGACTGCTGAAGTCTGCGTACCATTCTGGATAATAACGTTACCCTTGCCACCCAGCTTCTCAGAGATGTACTGACATACAATCTTGCCGGCTTCGACGTTATCGGTTTGTACCGTGGCGTTGGCGCCTTGCACCATGACATCTACGCCCACAACCACTATGCCTGCCTTCCTTGCTTTCGCAATCGCTGGCGCGATTGCTACAGGGTCGACGGCGTTGACAAGAATTAAGTCTACGCCCGAAGAAATGAAGTTATCGATTTGAGTGAACTGCTTATTCAAATCGTAATCTGCCGACACTGAGGTAAATTTTGCTGCTGGATTAATATGCAGTGCCTCGGCTTTGGCGCCATCTACCATCGCTACAAAATAAGGATTACCCAGCGAGCCAACAGTTATGCCGACGGATTTCAACTCTCGCGCTTGAGCGGTGCTGAATGCCAGTAGTGTACAAACAGCGGTAAATATTATTTTTTTCATGAGGACTGTCTCTTGTTATTGGAGTGTGGGGGTTATATATGATTCAGGTGCGTGCACCTGACTGCCGAAAGCGATCGAGGGCTACCGCTCCGATAATGACAACACCTTTGATAATGTATTGCCAGATATCCGAAACTCCCAGCAATATCAGGCCATTGGAAAGTGTAGCGATAATCAGGGCGCCAATTAGCGTACCGATAATGGTGCCAACGCCTCCAGTAAAGCGTGTGCCTCCCAGAATAACGGCGGCGATAGCGTCGAGTTCATAAGACTGTCCCATTTGCAGTCCGTTAGCAGCCATCAATCGAGCGGAAGTCATGATGGCCCCCACGCCCGCCAACAAACCGGACAGGGCATAAGTAAATAACAGGACTTTCCAGACTTTGATTCCCGACAACCGTGCGGCCTCAGGATTGCCGCCCACTGCGTAAATCTGTACGCCTAACACCGTACGTCGAAGAATAATCCACGAAAGAGTAACCACGACTACCGCGATTACAACCAGCCATGGCACCCCGAACAACGCATCGTTGCCAATGTAAGCAAAGGACAGGTCGGGATTGAAAACCGTTTTGTCTTCGCCGATGAGGCGTGCGATTCCACGCATCGCAGTCAAACCGCCTAGTGTGACGATAAATGCCGGTAGCTTTCCAAAAGCGACCAATACACCATTGACGAGCCCTAGCAGCAGTCCGACTCCAAGCCCCGCAGCGATAGCCAGGGGAGCAAAACCCGGAACTTGCGATACCAATAGCGCCACTACTGCGGAAACAGCCAGAATCGAACCAACCGAAAGGTCGATTCCACCCGTCAAGATCACGAAAGTCAGACCTGACGCCAACACCACATTGATAGAGGCCTGCTGACTGATGATTGAGAAATTTTGAACCGAGAAAAAGCTCTCGCTCATCAGGCCAAAGCCCACGCAAAGGAGTATCAATACGGGCAGCATGCCCGCCACTCTCATCATTTGGCGCATTTTATCCTGCGTGGAAGCTCCGGCGATGCTTCGTACACCAGGCGTGGTGAAGTCACTTGCTACTTTGCTTTGCAATGGGGAAGTCATTGAACTAAGTCTCCGTTGGCTAGAGTCAACCTGTCGCTGCCTGTGGCAAACGCGATAATGGCTTCAGGTGTGATATCAAGACCGCTGTGGCCACCGAGTTCGGTGACAAGTTTACCTTCACACATGACCAATACACGGTCGGCAATTCCAACGATCTCTGGTAGTTCACTTGAAATTATCACTACGCAAACGCCGGATGCTGCTAATGCATTGATGATTTTATATATTTCTGATTTAGCCCCAATGTCGACACCCGATGTAGGCTCGTCGAGGAACAATACTCTGGGCTTCATCTCCAGCAGACGAGCCAGCAAAACTTTTTGCTGGTTGCCTCCGGACAGCGCTCCAACATTGATATCTGAGGACGCTTTGATATTGAGTGCCTGGATCGCTTGTTCGGTACGTCCAGTTCCGGCCGTTCGGTCCACAAACCCTGCAAATCGAGCATCACTTCCCACAACACATACATTGATATTGTCGTGGACACTCATGTCGAGAAAAAGGCCCAGTGCTTTGCGGTCTTCTGTCAGATAGACGATGCCTGCATTACCTGCATCGCGAGGAGAGCGTATGACTACAACTTCGCCGTCCATTTCAATCTTTCCGCCTGAGTATGCATCGATACCTGCGATTAATCGGGCAAGTTCGGTTCTCCCTGAGCCCACCAGTCCTGCAATCCCGAGAATTTCGCCGGCATACAGATCGAAACTGCAATCTTGAATATTGAAATCATCTGTAAGATTACGAACACGTAGTATCGGTTGCTCGTAAGAGCACAAAGAACGCTCATGGGCGTAGAAGCCGGAAACATCGCGGCCAACCATCATCCGGACCAGGGTTTCAGCTGACAGCGTGGCGCGATCCAGCGAACCAACGTAATGACCGTCCCGGAGCACCGAAACAAAATCGGACAATGCGTATATCTCGGCCATTCGATGGCTGATATAGATGATCGCGACGCCATCATCACGTAGCTGGCGAATCAATGTAAAAAGACTTTCGGTCTCTTTTGTGGAGAGCGGCGTTGTAGGCTCGTCCATCACCAGGATTCGCGTGTCGGCATGAATTGCACGCGCGATTTCAACAAGTTGTTGGTCCGCAATCGACAAGGTGCCGACCAGTGCATGGGGATCAAATGTGACGCCAAGTCGCTTTAGTACTACGAGTGCGCCTTCGGTCATTGCCTTGCGGTTTATAACTCCACATCGGCGAATCTCTCTACCCAGGTAGATGTTCTCCACCACGCTCATATTTGCGCACAAGCTGAGCTCTTGATAGATGACGGATATGCCATGGCGCTTCGCATCATTCACGCCATAGTTTCGAATATCACATCCGTCGATTCGTATAGTGCCACTGTCGGCGACATAGGCCCCCGATAGTATTTTCATCAGAGTGGATTTTCCGGCGCCGTTTTCGCCCATTAGCGCGTGGATTTGTCCAGGGAAAATACTGAGGTCAATATCATGCAGGACGCGCACCCCATTGAATGACTTCGAGATGGAATGCATTTCCAATAGGGCAGGAGGGGGCTTTCAGATCCAGTGCTCAGCATAGTTGTTAACTCCTTATCTACCGATTTGAGAAGCAGTTGAAACCTCTCATCGGTGTTCTTGTTCGAGCAACATAGTCGAAAGGAAAGCGCTTGCGCAAGCGCTTTCCTTTTCGTTCGAGGAATTCTCCAAAAAGCACTTCCATGTCCATCTCCTAGGGAAGCCCCGATCAAAGAACACATGAAAAGGATGTTAGAAAAGCGCTTGCGCAAGCGCTTTCGTCTCGGCTATGCTTTTTTCAACAAGCGCTGCTGCGTCCATCAAATTGGTTCGCAGGATGATCGCTACGATAATAAAAAGGAGTGCCCGGCTATGCTGCATAGCGGATTCCATCATCTTGATTCACAGACTTCAGATGCGCTGCGCATCTCGCTGGGTCTTTCACGAAATTGCGGGTTCGTCCCGGCATCAATTCCGAGAGCCATCGACGCATTTTCTCGCCGTGAGCTTTACAATAGGTAGCAACTGGACATGAGTTCAGCGCTATCCATCAAATCACGTGAGAAAGGAGTGATGCACAGTGGGCGCAAAGATGAGCGATGTCGCGAGAGCCGCGAACGTATCGATGTCTACGGTATCTCATGTACTCAACGGTACTCGTAAAGTTCATCCTGACACCGTCCGTAGCGTGAATCAGGCTGTAGAGTCCGTAGGCTATATTCGAAACTCACTCGCTCGGTCTCTGGCTCGTTCCTCTTCGGGTTCGGGTGCCATCGGTGTGGCGATTGCTACGCTTTCAAACTATTACTTCAGTGAAACAGTACGTGCCATCGAAGCGGCATGCGCGAAAAGCGGTTTGATGATGATACTGGTCAATACGCAAAGAGATCCGGAACAGGAACTCAAAGCGGTCAAGGCACTGCATGAGCGACGTGTTGACGGGATTGTACTGGCTTCGGAATATGATCCAGAAAATCGAGTATTTAATTACTTAAAAGCCAACAAGATACCCACGGTTCTCATCGATCGACTTCTCTCGACGTCTTTTGATCAGGTGGGGGTAGAAAATAAGCACTCCTCTCAAGAATTGATTGCACATTTGATTAAGCTTGGTCATCGGCGTATCGGGATGGTATCCGGACGATTGACTCAGTCTTCTTCTCATGAGCGAATTGACGGCTACCGTGCGGCTTTAGCTGACGCTGGAATTGAGTACGAAGATCAATTGGTTTGCTGTGGTGAATCGGCGATTGCGCCGGCAATGGAAGCCACTCGCCGTTTGCTATCGCTAGAGCACCCGCCCACCGCAATAATGACTGCAAACAACTTGATGACTATTGGTGCAATGCAGGCTCTTCGTGAAGCGGGGCTTGAGGTGCCAAAGGATATCGCGCTGGTTGGCTTTGACGATTTCGACTGGGCGGATGCTTTTAGCCCAAGACTGACAGTTGTAGCGCAACCTCTAGAGGAACTCGGAGCCCAGGCTGTGAAGCTGTTATTGAAGCGTATCAAGCAACCTGAGGGTAAACGTCAGACTATTAGATTGAAACCTTCTTTAATCCAGCGAGATTCTTGCGGCGCTCCCAAATGACTGTACTCAGGGTTTCGTCCTGAGGATCTAGCGGTGCAGACGTGAATTATTTGATTCTTGTTCACGTCTCGCCGTCTGGATAACTTTGAAACTAAACGACTAGCATCTGGTTTCCATTTGTCGTGCACGTATATGTATGTTTGCAGAATTTTCTGCTTGAGTGCCTCGCGTTCGGTTTTGTTTTCTTCAGGTAATGGGTTGTAACTACGAAATGCAGAGCTTATTCCTGTGATGGCGCTTCTGCGTTCGCAGAATTACGAAATGCTTAAATTTGGCAAGACAAGAGTCGATTGAGACGGCACAAACCGGATTGGCGAAGAGGGACTGAGCGTGAATAACTACAACAAGACGAATGATGTAACTGCACTGCCGGCATGGCGCAATCTGCTCGACCATCGGGAGAGCATGAAAAATTTTAGTATGCGCGATGCCTTTCGAGATGACAGTAAACGCTTTCAAGACTTTTCCTTGGCGGGCTGCGGGCTTTTTTTGGATTACTCCAAAAACCTGATCAATCACGAGACCCGTTCATTGCTTGTAAACCTTGCTCGCGAGGCAGGCGTGGAACAGGCAGCGCATGCCATGTTCAGTGGAGAGAAAATCAACGGCTCCGAGGGGCGTCCAGTGCTGCATACCGCGCTGCGGCGACCAGTGGGTGACGCTTTGATGGTCGATGGTCGCAACTTGATGCGCGATGTACATGGAGCCCTGGCGCAGATGACTGACGTTGTGAGTCGTATCCATAACCATCTGTGGCGTGGTTACAACGACAAGGTCATCACCGATGTTGTAAACATTGGTATTGGTGGCTCATTTCTGGGGCCGGAGCTGGTCTCTGAGGCACTGGCGCCTTTCGCACGGCATGGAGTGCGCTGCCATTATCTAGCTAACATCGACGGCAGTGAATTCCGAGAGGTTACAGCCGGACTGAACGTAGAAACAACGCTGTTCATCATCTCCAGCAAAACCTTCGGTACTCTTGAAACTTTAAAGAATGCACAAGCTTCTCGTAGCTGGTACTTGGCTAAGGGCGGGACGGAAGAGAAGCTATATCGCCATTTCATTGCTGTGACAAGTAATCGCCAGGCAGCGCTGGATTTCGGCATTCGTGAAGCAAACATTTTTCCTATGTGGGATTGGGTCGGCGGCCGTTACTCACTATGGTCTGCAATTGGCCTGCCGATTGCTCTGGCCATTGGCATCGCTAACTTCAAGGAACTGTTATCCGGCGCGTACGCGATGGATCAGCATTTCCTGAACGAACCATTGGAACAGAACCTTCCTGTTCTTTTAGCGGTACTCGGCGTTTGGTATCACAACTTTTGGGGGGCGCAAAGTTATGCATTCTTGCCCTATGACCATTACCTGCGCAACTTCGTGAAGCATCTGCAGCAGATGGACATGGAGTCAAATGGCAAAAGTGTTCGTCATGACGGCACGTCAGTGTCCTGCAGCACGGGCCCAGTAATCTGGGGCGGCGTGGGGTGTAACGGACAGCACGCTTACCACCAGTTATTGCATCAAGGAACGGCTCTGATTCCAGCTGACTTCATTGTGCCTGTGGTGAGTCACAATCCAGTGGCTGATCATCAGGAATGGCTGTACGCCAATTGCTTGTCTCAAAGCCAAGCACTGATGTGGGGCAAAACCCGCAGTGAAGCTGAGGCAGAGCTAAAAGCCAAAGGCCTTTCATCCAGTGAGATTGAACGACTGGCGCCGCATAAAGTGATCCCCGGTAACCGGCCAAGCAATACAGTTGCGCTTGAGATTATCAATCCACATAGCCTGGGTGCGCTGATCGCCCTTTATGAGCATAAGGTCTTTGTCCAGGGCGTAATTTGGGGAGTCAACTCGTTTGATCAATGGGGCGTGGAACTGGGTAAGGAGCTAAGTAACAGCGTCCATAGCCTCCTGACTCGCTATGACGCGCAACCGGCTGATGATTCCTCGACGCAGGGGCTTATAGATTTCTTCCGAGGGCGTCATCGGGGTTAGAGCCTTATAAGAGACCAAAGAGTTCGGCGGTGTCTTTTTTATTAACTGGGTATCTCCTTTTCGGAAACGGTGTGTGGGAGTTAACCGCGTACTTTGATTAAAAGCGTGCTGTTCGCGTAATCGGCCTTGTCCAATAAATATAACAAACCAAAGGTGTTATGAATGAACGTTAAAACTCTCAGTGCAGTTCTGGGTGCGTCCTTTGCTGTCGGCTTTTTGCCCGTTGACGCGTATTCAGCAGACTTCAGTGGTTATTTCCGAACCGGAGTAGGAGATTCGACTCAAGGCGGGAAACAGTCGTGTTTTCAGCTACCAGGCGCGCAGTCCAAATACCGTCTTGGCAACGAATGTGAGCAATATCTGGAGCTGGATTTGCGCCAGGATCTGCTTTCACTGGACGACGGCTCGGTGGTCAGCGTGGAGGGCATGGCACAGTTTTATAACGAGTACGGCCATGAACCAAAATTTGACGGGGAACACGGCTATACGAGGATGAGTCAGCTCTACGCTGAGTGGAGCAAGATGCCGGCATTGAATGGCGGTTCTTTCTGGGCGGGCCGTCGTTATTACAACCGAAACGACATCAATATTTCCGACTACTTCTACTGGAACCAAAGCTCAACGGGCTTTGGGTTCGATCAAGTCGCATTGGGCGATCTGAAATACAGCTACGTGCTCTCACGCAAGGACAACGTCTTCCAAAAGGATTTTGTTACCCGTCATGACGTGACCGTCAGCGGATTCAACACAAATCCCGGTGGTGAAGTTCAGTTGGGCGTCAGTTATCTGGACAAGCCGAGCCGCGAGAATGCTCATCAGGGCTGGTCGGTGGTTGCCCAGCACAAGCAGGTCGCGTTTCTCGGTGGGGTCAATAAGTTCGCGGTTCAATACGGCCGAGGGCCGGGCACCGCATTGGGTTACACCGGTGATACCACGTTGGATGAGAGCAACAAGAGCTGGCGCGCCGTAGAGTTTTTCGACTGGCAAATGACGCATGCTTTCAGTGGTCAAGTTGAATTGGTCTATCAAAAAGACACGCGCCCTGATGGTGATGATCAGAATTGGTTGTCCATTGGTGTTCGGCCAATTTATGCGTTCACGGATCAATTCAAATTGATAACCGAAGTTGGGCGCGACCAGGTTGAAGCCGCAGACGGTACCCGAAAACTCACCAAGTACACCATCGCGCCGACCTGGTCACCGAAGGGCCCGGGATTCTGGGACAGGCCGGAATTTCGTCTGTATTACACCTACGCAAGCTGGAACAAGGCTGCGCAACGCGCCGCCAGCTTGCAATCTCCGGGATCGGCATTGTCTGATACCGGTGCGTTTGGTACAGATCTGCAAGGCTCCAACGTAGGGGTTCAGATCGAGTATTGGTGGAAATAAACGCCTGAAATGACAGTGGCTGACAATCAGCCCGGATCTGCAACAGCTATCGAATAGCGAGGGCAATCTAACACTTCTTCTTAAACAGGAAGGGGGGTGAGATGGCGCTGAATGTTATTACGTTCAGCGCCATAGTCGATCGAACATTGTTGAAGCTTTATCAGGCGAGTCACTCAGAGTGAGAGACAGCGTCACTATCCTTTTATCCGGTGATCGAGTTTGGCGTCACTGTGTCGCTTTTCGCATCAACTCTTTGCGCAATTTTCCGGGGGACATGCCAAACATGTTCTGAAAATGTCGAATGAAATGAGGCGCGTCGGCGAACCCGCATTCGAAAGCGATTTCCCCTATATGTCGATCCGAGCTGATGAGAAGCCATCGGCCAAACCTGAGTCGAACCTGACGGTAGAATTGGGCTGGAGTGTTACTGGTTTCGGCGACAAACAGCCGCTCAAGTTGACGTTTACTGGTACCGACAAGGTTTGCGATTGAGTCGATGTCCAAGGGTTCGGTCATGTGCTTTTCCATCAGCATCACGGCTTCGTGCAGACGCCTGTTCGAAGAGCTGGGGTATCCAAGTGCCTTTCGCCGGTCGACGAAACTGCCGGAACTGCTTTTTGCGACCGTCATCTGATGAACAACTTTGCCGGCCCGATCCGGGCCGCAATGCAGCCCAATAAGATGAATGGCCAACTCAATCACCGAGATACCGCCTGCGCAGGTGATCCGATCCTTGTCGATGAGGAAGTCATTGTTGCTGACAAAGCGCAATCTGGGGAACAGACGTTTCCAGTCGTCGCAATGGTAGGCATGTACGCAAGCAGTACGTCCCTCCATCAAGCCATGTCGAGCGAGCACGAAGCTGCCCGTGCATAGACCGATCAACGGCACGTTAGAGGCTGCTGCCTGATGCAGAAATGCCGGATACGTCTTTGGTGCGGCCTCAAGGGAATCAAGCAGCCCACCAATCACCACAATGTAATCAAATTGATGAGGATTGGTGAGCTCACTGTCGATAGGCACATCCAATCCGCAGCTGGAAATGACTCTTTGCCCAGGGATACCCAGTACTTTCCATTGGCAGCGTATCGGACGGCTCTGATCGCCCGTATCGGCGGCATGTCGCAGCGCATCGGTCAGCCCTGACAGTGACAGCAAAGGGAAGCGCGGCCACAACACAATGCCAATAGACAACTCGGTAGCGCCGCGTCGGCTTGGCGGATTTCGTGCCTGACCATTATCAAGCCCTTCCACGAGGCTTTCGCTGGAGGCCTTGGGCAGTACATCTCCGAAATGTCGCAAATGTTCAATCATTCATGCAAACCATCCAACCAGTTATACCGTCGATCACCATACGATGAGCGCCTGCCCAACACCATGCTGTTCATAAAAAAACAATCGAGGAGCACGTGATGAAGAAGCCCAACGTTCAACGTATTGCCGGTATCTATGCGGGTCTGCTGGTATTCATGCTGGCCTCGGTACCGGCATTCGCACTGGAAACGGTAGAGCCGGGAAGCCTGACTATTGCGTTCAGTGGCGATATGCCGGGGACTGGTTATCAAGACAGTCGAATGGTCGGCTACGACGGTGAAATCCTTCAACAAATTTCCGAGAAGCTGGGTTTGAAAGTTAAACCTGCGTTGATGGACTGGGCCGGCACCATCGCCTCGGTGCAGGCTAAACGCGTGGATGTCATGGCCGGCACCATGGGCTGGACCGAGCAGCGCGCGAAGATCATGACCGTGAGCGATCCGATTCACTATTTCAAGAACGGCATCACCCAGACCGACAAGACCAACTGGAGCAGCCTCAAAGATTTGCAGGGCAAGAAGGTCGGCACTATCACGGGTTTCTCGTTTATCCCTGAGATGCGCAAGATCGAGGGGCTACAAGTGGCGTTGTACGACACATCCGATGCCGCGATACGCGATCTTCTCGCCGGGCGCATCGATGCAGTGATCGGTGATCCTCCGGTCATGCAATACGCTATTTTCCGCAACGAGCAGTGGCATCTGCACTTCAACGCGTTCACCGACAACGATCCGAATTTCCCCCTGCTGACGGGTCTGGGCCAGGTGGTGTACGGCTTCAATAAAGGGGCCAACCCGCAGCTGGTGGCGGCCGTGAACGAGCAGATCCAGTCTCTGGAAAAGCTGTGAAATGCGCAAGATCGGTGCCCGCTATGGTCTGACTCAGGATGTCTGGTATGTGCCGGAAGGCAAGGATCTGAGGCTTGGTGTCGACCGCCCGGCGGATTGGGAACTGCCCGGCTGCAAGTAAGCGCTTGAGCGGATGAGTCGGCCTGATGCCTCGTGCCGATTCATCGCCATCTCTATAACAAAAAAAGGTTAACCAAGATGTCGATCCCGTCCGAACCTGCATTGCTGCGAGTGCATGACCTGCACAAAAGTTATGGTGATCTGGAAGTGCTCAAGGGTATCAACCTGGAATTGAAAGCCGGTGAAACCCTGTCGTTGATCGGCCCCAGCGGGTCGGGAAAGTCCACTTGCCTGCGTTGTATCAATTATCTGGAAAAACCCACTCGAGGCGATATCTGGCTGGGCGATGAGTTGATCGGGCAGATCAAGGACGGTAAACGCATACGTCTGATGAGTGATCGGGAAATGGCTCCGCAGCGACGCGAGATCGCAATGGTGTTCCAGCTCTTCTACCTCTGGCCACATTTGAGCGTACGCGACAACGTCGCGCTGGGGCCGATCAAGGCACAGGGTATGCCGCGCAAGCAGGCCTATGAGTTGGCTGATGCCATGTTGGAAAAAGTCCATCTGCGGCACAAAGCCGAGGTCTATCCCGAGCAATTGTCCGGCGGGCAGCAACAGCGGGTCGCTATCGCCCGCGCGTTGGCCCAACAACCTAAAGTCATTCTGTTCGACGAACCGACCTCGGCGCTGGACCCCGAACTGGTGGGTGAAGTACTGGCCGTGATTCGTGAGCTGGCGCAAGAGGGCCGCACCATGATCATGGTGACCCACGAAGTGCGATTCGCTCGGGATGTGGCGGATCGGGTGATCTTCATGGACGGTGGACACATTGTCGAGCAAGGGCCTTCGGCGCAGGTTATCGACAACCCCAGTCACGAGCGCACCCGCAGTTTTCTTGGGCGCATGGCCATGGAGGGCGCTTGATGGCGAACTTCGAGATCTTTCTCGGGCTATTGCCCCTGCTGTTGAAAGGCGCGCTCACCGCCCTGGAGATCGCGCTGTGTTCCTTGCTGCTGGCGAGTGCCGGCGGAATAGTCTTGGCGGTGTTGCTGACGTTCGGTCGGTCACGGTTGTTGCATGGGGCGATCGGCTGTTTCATTGAATGGATGCGCAATGTTCCCGCGCTGGCGCATCTGTTCCTGATCTATTTTGGACTCTCCTATCTTGGCATCAATTTGCCCGCGTGGCTGGCCGCCATCGTCGGCTTGAGTCTGGTGGGCAGCGCGGTGTTGGCCGATATTTTCCGGAGCGGCTTGCAGTCGCTGCATGTCGGTCAGTATGAAGCCGGGCTGGCGGTCGGCCTGAGCCGGATGCAGATTCTGCGTTGCATCCTCTTGCCCCAGGCCCTGCGCGTGACGTTGCCGGCGTTCGCCAACTACGTCACGCAACTGGTCAAGGACACGTCCATCGCCTCGGCCATCGCCGTGCCGGAAATCATGTTTCTGGCGCGCAATCTAGTGACCTCCACCTTCCAGACTTCACTGATCTATTTGGCTGTGATGTGCATCTACGCCGCGATGATTTTGCCGATCGGTGTGGGATTCATTCGGCTCGAACGTCATTTTGGGAGCGCGCGATGATCAGTTTTTTTCAGCAATACCCAGAGTACTGGAGCGACTGGATCGCTCGCCTGTTGCTCGGTGCAAGGATCAGCGCCGAATTGTCCCTGATGGGGTTCGCTCTGGCGGTCACATTGGGTGCGTTGTTGGCCTGGGCAATGAGAAGTTCGAGTGTCCTCTTGAAACGATCGGCCGCGTACTTTATTCAGAGTATGCGCGCCGTACCTCTTTTGGCATTGTTGCTGGCCCTGTATTTCGCGTTGCCCAGTCTGGGATTGACGTTGTCTGGCTATTGGGCCGGGGTCATTGGTCTGGGTTTACAGGGCGCCGCTTACGTCGCGGAAATCCTCCGTGGCAGTCTGGATTCGCTGCATCGCGGCCAGCGCGAGGCCGCCATCGCCATCGGACTGACACCGCTGAAAGCGTTTACGTCAGTCATCCTGCCGCAAGCGATTCGCGGCATGTTGCCGCCACTGCTCAACGCCTATGTGTCGATCCTCAAGGACAGCTCATTGTGCGCCCTGATCGCTACCGATGAGCTGATGCTGGCGGCGCGGGCCATCGCTTCGGAAACCTTCCTGCCCATGCATGTCTTTCTGCTGGTAGGGCTGTTCTATTTTGTTATCGCTTTCCCTCTTTCAATGCTGTCGCGTGTGCTTGAAAAGCATTTTTCACGCGGACGCAAAACCCTGCGAGGTTGAATACATGAGCACCATAGATCGAGTTACTTCCCACAGCATTGCCCAGTTGCAGCAGGCGCTGGATGCGGGATCGCTGACTAGCGAAGCGCTGGTTCGTGCGCAACTGGCGCGCATCGAGCACTTTGACGAGCAGCTCAATGCCTATGTCGAGGCCTATCCCGCGCGAGCTCTCAATGCGGCCATCGCTGCGGATCGTCAACGTGCGGCTGGCATACGCCTGGGACCGCTGCATGGCATTCCTCTGGCGATCAAGGACCTGTTCGAGATCGATGGCCAGGCCATCACGGGTGGGTCATTGGCACAGGCGCCGCGTGTTTCGAAGTTGACCGCCACCGCAGTGCAACGCCTGGAGCGTGCCGGAGCAATCATTCTTGGCAAGACCCACACCGTGGAATTCGCTTTCGGGGGCTGGGGCACCAACGCGGTGATGGGTACGCCGTGGAACCCGTGGGACCGCAACGTGCATCATGCTCCGGGTGGCTCAAGCAGCGGCTCGGCAGTGGCCGTGGCCAGTGGGTTGGCAAGCGCTGCGTTGGGCACCGACACCGGTGGCTCGGTGCGAATTCCTGCGGGCATGTGCGGCTTGGTCGGGCTGAAAACCACGCGCGGGCTTATCAGTCGCCATGGCTTGATCGAACTGTGTCCGTCGCTGGATTCGGTGGGCCCTATTACCCACACAGTTGAAGATGCGGCGTGGATGCTGGATGCACTGCTGGGCCCGGACCCGCTGGATCCGGTTTCGGCCCAGGCGTCTGTATTCAGCGCCGCTGCCGGTCTCAATCAGACGGTAGCCGGTTTGCGCATCTGGGTATTGCCACAGGCCGAACGAGCGCATGTCGCTCCCGGGGTGCTGAAGGCTTATGATTTGGGGCTCGAGCAGCTGGCCGCCTTGGGGATGCAACTGATCGAGCAACCGCTGCCCACGTCGCTGGAGCAGTGCATGCGCATCGCGGGTGGGCTGATGAGCGCCGAAGGTTATGCCAGTCTGGGTAGCTTGTTCGAGCGCGACGATCTGCGTTTCGACCCCCATGTTCAACGTCGCGTACTCAGTGGTCGCGCCATCGACGCAGCGTCGTATATCCAGTTGCACAATCAGCGCCGCGCCGCTCGGCACGCCATGCAGGAGGCCATGACCAACATAGACGCCTGCGCTTTCCCGACTAACGCTATTGGCAGTGTGCCGTTGGATGAGGTCGATGAATATGGCACGCCACTGGCCTTGTTGGGGCGGTTCGCCAACTTGCTGAACCTGTGTTCGGTGGCGCTGCCCATCGGGTTCGATGAAAAGTGCATGCCGGTTTCGATGCAGATTGTGGGTCGGGCATTCGCCGAACCGCTGATTCTGCGCATCGGCCATGCCTATCAACAGGTCAGCGATTGGCACACGCTACGGCCTGAGGGCTGGGAACTGGCAGATAACGCGGTTGCGTGAGGGATATGTGGCTAGATCTTGGTAACAGAAGCGAACTCGGCAGCCACTGTGGTCATTTCTGCCAACGCCACAAGTTGGAGTCAAGGTTAGAAAATGTCACCTATAAAACCCATGTAAAAGATTAATATGTTTGCCCGGTGATTTTGCGAGTTATCAAGGATTTCGCCATGGGGGTTAATTCCCAGGATGCGTTTTAACAACGTTTTTCACCCTGTACTGAGTTTGCTTTCGTTGCTATTAGTGGCGTCTCCTGCTGCCAATAAAGTCAGGCCATTTCCTTAGTCGGGGAGTGGCTTGCGCAGGATCATATATTGTCAAATCGTTAGTTGTCATGAACGTTCTTCAGGAGATGTATCGTATGCCTTTCACTCGGACTGTTATTGCTCTTTCTTTAGGTCTGATCATAGGGCAGGGGTATGTTCAGGCTGCACCGCTGCTTTCTTTGGACAGTGGTCAGTCTGAACGGGCCGTCGCAACCAGTAATGCATGGGTTGAGATCAACCAGGCAGCATTTGAAAGCAATATTCGTATGCTCCGGAACACCTTGACGAATAAATCAAGGCTTTGTGCCATCCTCAAGGCGGATGCCTATGGTCATGGTGTCGGGTGATTAATGCCGTCTGTCATGAAAATGGAAGTGCCCTGCGTAGGCGTTGCCAGCAATGAAGAGGCTCGAGTTGTACGTGAAAGCGGATTCAAGGGAGAACTCGTCCGCGTGCGTACAGCGACGTTGGCCGAGGTGGAAGGCGCATTGCCGTACACAATAGAGGAGTTAGTCAGCAACCTCGATTATGCTCGAGAAGTCGCAGCTATTGCTGAAAAGCACGGAAATCGCCTGAAAGTTCACTTGGCGTTGAACGCCGGCGGGATGAGTCGTAATGGTCTGGAAATGAGTACTGAACAAGGTCGGCAAGAAGCCCTGGCGATCACTCGTATGGCGCCTCTGGAGCTGGTCGGAATCATGACTCACTTCGCGGTGGAGGATAAAGATGATGTTCGGCAAGGGCTCAAGGCTTTCAATGAACAAGCCGCGTGGCTGATTAAGACTGCCGGAATGGATAGAAGTAAAATCACCCTTCATGCCGCGAACTCTTACGCGACATTAGAAGTGCCAGAGTCGCACTTGGACATGGTACGTGCCGGAGGCGCCTTGTATGGCATGATGGAACGTTCGCATGCCGAGTACAAACGGGTCATGCAGGTAAAGTCATATGTGGCGTCTGTCAATCAATACCCTAAAGGGAATACAGTGGGGTATGACCGAACAATTACACTGAATCGTGATTCAAAACTTGCGAATATTCCTGTGGGCTACTTTGATGGCTATCGTCGGGCTTTTACCAACAAAGGCTTTGTACTTGTCGATGGGCAACGTGCTCCAGTAGTAGGGAAGGTTTCCATGAATACACTCATGGTGGACGTGACAGATATCCCCTCGGTACACGCTGGCGATCAGGTGGTGCTCTTCGGTAAGCAAGGCGATAGCGAGATCGCTCAGGGTGAACTTGAAGAACTCAGTGGAACATTGCTAGTGGACCTTGCTACCGTTTGGGGGAGTAGCAATCCCAAAGCCTTGGTGGCGGATAAAGTCTCTGATTAACCAGTGGAATTTAGGCGCTACTGTGATTGTAACGCTCACGCAGTAGCGACTTTCGGCAGTGACGATCGCGGGTCACTGCCCTTGATACAACAGCGTCAACGCGAAGGCGATCAAGAGGAAGGCTGAAGTGTAATCTATCCACTTTAACCAAGCGGCGTTCAATCGTTTCACGACTGACGAGCATGCTCCCGCCAAGCCCGCCCACCAGAGTGCAGACCCAAGAAATACGCCGAGCACAAGCCGTGCGCCAGTTGTCATATCTGATTGACTGACTCCCAGCCCGGCAAAAAGCGTCACGAAACCCAGGATGGTCATTGGGTTGGACAGTGTCAGCAGGCATGTTGTCGAGTACATACCCCATAGATCCCGGGTGGTTGATGAAATGACGGTGACGTCACCTTTTCTTCGCCAGGTTTTCCAGGCCAAGTAAAGAAAGAAAACTGCACCCGCTATCCGTAAATATCGGGTATCACCGATCAGCGTCAATAATCCAGTCAGCCCAAATAGAGCCGTCAATGCATAGGCCGCATCAGCTGTCGCCGCTCCCATCCCGGTCGTAAATCCTGCCTTGAATCCTCCTCTTAAAGTATTTTGGACACACAGTAAGCCTATCGGCCCGACGGGAGCAGCAATTGCCAAGCCTAGTAGTATTCCCTTGATCAACATGACAGGATTCTCCTTTTTCGTGGTCTCCATTTTGAATGGCTCACCTCTGCGAATCCCATTGCGATTTGATGGTTTGCAGGCCTCTCCACCTAACAAACGATGTTTTCAATGCCGATGACTGATAGACCTCTCGATCGCTTGGACAAACGCCTTTTGGCAGAACTTCAGGTAGACGCTCGTTTGAGCTTTGCTGAACTGGGAAGGCGAGTGGGGCTCTCAACTCCCGCTGCGGCCGAACGAGTTCGCAAGCTTGAGGATCGAGGTGTGCTGCGAGGATATCGAGCTGAACTCGATAGCCATTCCATTGGTTATCCGGTGACAGCATTCATTAGGCTATACATCCCTACGGAACACTATGCCAAGGTATTGTCGGTCATTGAGGGGATGCCTGAGGTGCGAGAGGCCCATCACGTAACGGGCGATGCTTCATTCGTACTTAAAGTTGTTGCGGCCTCATTGGCTGCGCTGGAAACGTTAATCTCCTCCTTTGATTCTTATGGCGGCACCGAAACTTCGGTTGTTCTTTCGACTCGCCTGGCAACCCGTGGCCTACCTATCAATCCCTATTAAGTTGGGTGTTCTTGATAGACCCTTCGAACCCGTCCAGAATCAAGTCCATGTGCCATGGACCTTGTCCCGGTTACTGAATGTTCAGGACTAAAGTTCGCGCACTTTACCGAGAAAGGGCCTGATGACAGCAGAACCGACTATCCTTTCGGATGGTGAACACTGCACTTTTGGCAAAAAGGGACGCTATGCCAGACTATGATCGCGCCATCGGCTTCAGAACCGGCATCGCATGCGGTGATCGAACCTGTCTGCTCAGGCCCTGGATATTCAGGCCCTGGCTACCCTGGATGGCTTCAATTACGGTCTTCTGTCTTTTCACGGCAACTCCCGGATACGGCCAGAACGTGCCAGCCGCAGCGGGTGTCGAAAACGCCACGGTTACGGTGATTCAAGCGCAGGAAATCGTTTCCAGGGCCACCCTCGAAGCCGTTCGCTGGAGCGGCCCTGAGTCCGGCCCGCGAGCGCTGCGGGGCAAGAGCATCGCCCTTGTCGCAGAAGATTTGCGTAACGGAGGCATTGTCGGTGTCGCGCAGGGCGCTCGCGAGGCAGCCAAGGCGATGGGCTGGACGCTGAAGATATTCGATGGCGCTGGATCATCGGCCGGGCGCGCAAAGGCCTTTTCCGATGCCCTGGCGGCGAAACCCGATGGCCTCATTTTGTGCGGCTCCGATGCCCTAGAGAACAACGCGGCGCTGATCCTCTTCGCCAACAGGGATGTGCCGGTGGTTGGCTGGCACGCCGGGGCACGCCCCGGGCCGATTGACGGCACCCCGGTGGCCATGAATGTCACGACCGACCCGCTCGAAGTGGCTCGTCTCACGGCCATGGCGGCAGTGGCACAGTCAAATGGACGCGCCGGCGTGGTCATCCTGACCGACTCCAAGTACAGCATCGCCATGGCGAAAGCCAAGGCCATGGAAAACGTCATTCGGGCCTGTCAGGAATGTACGTTGCTGGAAGTGCGCGATGTCGCGATCTCCGAAAGTGGCGAGAAGATGCCGGCGATCACCAAGGAGCTGCTTCAGCACTATGGAAAGCGCTGGACCCATACGCTGGCCATCAACGATATCTATTTCGACTACTCGATTGCCTCATTGACCAATGCCGCAATACCCAGTGACGGCATCAGTCTGTTGTCTGCCGGTGATGGCAGCGCTTCGGCTTTCTTGCGCATACAGGCAAAAACCTACCAGACCGTTACCGTGGCCGAGCCGCTCAACCTGCATGGCTGGCAAGTGATGGATGAATTGAACCGGCTGTTTGCAGGTCAGCCGGTGAGCGGCTTCGTAGCGCCGATTCACTTGGTCAATGCCGACAATATCGCCTTCGACGGCGGGAAGAAATTCCAGTACGACCCTGACAATGGCTATCGAGACATCTATCGCCACCAATGGAATCCCTGACATTGGACGTTACTTCCCGGCTCGGACGCCACCTATTGCCGCAATCGCTGCGCGCGCAGTTCACACTGGCGTTTCTGACGCTGGCGCTGCTGATCCTGGCGGGTGGTGCAACTGCGGTCTACGCGTTGCGCACGTCAAATAGTGCCACCCGCCAGCTGACGGATGAACGACTGGTCCGCATGCAAGATGGGCAAGACATGCTGCAGCGTACCTTGCTGATCGAACGCCAGACCGATCAGCTTCTGACAACCCGCTCCTCCGATACCCTGCGTTCAAGCTATGCGGCCACCGTCGAACAGCTTGAGGCCCTTGATCAACTGGTGCAGCAGCTGACTGCCGCGAACAGTGGCGTGGCGATACTCGACATGCATCAGTCGAGTCAGATGTTCCGCAATACCGCCAACATCGTTGCGCAGCTGCGCGAAAGCCTGCTGCAAACCGAGGTCACTTTCGCGCAAACCCTGGAGGATTACACCGCCCGGTTAACTGCGACCCAGACCCGGGCCAGCCTGGAACTGGCGGTGTTACTTTTCGATCTGCCGCAGGCTGTTGACAGTGATGCCGTGCAACGGCTGCGCATCCGATATGAGCGCCTGTCACGCACCGCAGGCAAGTTACCCGACGCTGATGTGCAGACGCCCGATCTGTTCTCCCTGCGCCTGAGGCTCATCAATCAGCACAGCGTCATACAACGCTTCAATGAGGAACTGAAGAATGAGGCCGGGGTTCTGGTCGCGGTGGCCCGTGCGCAATCCAGTGCTTACACCGAAGACTATCGCGAAGCCGTGCAGCACCTGGTCGAGGCCTCAAATCGTAGCCAGCAATGGGTGCTGATCATGTTGGGCGCCAGCCTGGTGTTCGCCTGGTTTGTAACCCGGGTCTTCATGGGCCGTCACGTGCTCGTACGCCTGAATGAAATAAGCCGACAATTGCGTCAGGAACGCACTGACAAAACGCATTTGATGATGGCGGAACATGGGAAGGACGAGATCGGCAACATGGCTCGCGCGGTGAATCAATTCCTCCAAGACCGACTTCAGCTGGAAAAAAGAACGGTCCAATTGAGTATCGCCACAGAACGGCTCGCCTTGCAAAACAGCCGATTAGAGCAAGAAGCCATCATCCGTGCCGGACAAGGTCATGTCCTGGAGTTGATCGCCAGGAGCACCGAGCTTGCAGAAGTCCTCGACA
Organism: Pseudomonas sp. S2_A02; assembly: GCF_054668495.1. NCBI lineage: Bacteria > Pseudomonadati > Pseudomonadota > Gammaproteobacteria > Pseudomonadales > Pseudomonadaceae > Pseudomonas > Pseudomonas sp. S2_A02. The sequence goes on from NZ_CP162776.1 coordinate 123,684, forward strand.
GCCTGGCTCACTTGGTCGAGTCCCAACTGGAGGGGATGATGGTGTCCATCCTGGTGCTGGATGAGGATGGCAAGCACTTGCTGCACGGGGCTGCGCCCAGTTTGCCGAAAGCCTATAACCAGCTCATTGACGGGATTGCGATCGGTCCGAACGTTGGTTCATGCGGCACCGCGGTGTATCGACGAGAACCGGTCATCGTCACGGATATCGAGCTGGATCCGCTGTGGGAGGAGTACCGTTCAGTCGCTGCGCCCTATGGATTTCGCGCCTGTTGGTCGACGCCGATTCTGTCCCATGAGCGGAAGGTACTGGGTACGTTTGCCTTGTATTCCAGCATCGTCCGCAGTCCTAGTTCGACCGAGACGCGACTGATCGACATGGCGACACCGCTTGCCGGTATTGCGATAGAACGCCAACTTACCGAAAAGCGCATTCGCTATATGGGCGACCATGACGCACTGACCGGGCTGCCGAATCGCACACTGCTCGAAGACCGTCTCAAGCAGGCAATACTTTATGCTCAGCGCTACAGCCGGCTGGTGACGGTGGTGTTTCTCGATCTGGACAAATTCAAACTGGTGAATGACAGCCTGGGGCACAGTGCTGGAGACGAACTGTTGAAAACCGTCGCCCAGCGCATGCTGGAGTGTGTACGCCGCACCGACACCGTCGTGCGACTGGGTGGCGACGAGTTTGTGATCATCCTGTTCGACCAGCCCTCAGACCTGGACGGGGTTACTCTAGTCCTGCACAAAATCCAGGAAGCCATCCTGCGGCCGATTCAGCTCAGCGGACATACACTCCACGTCACCTGCAGCATGGGGTTGGCCACTTACCCTGCCGACGGCAGCGATACCGAGACGTTGCTCAGCAATGCGGACGCCGCCATGTACCGTGCCAAGGAGCTGGGTCGCAACAGTTACCAGTTCTATACGAGCGAGATGAATAATAAGGATCAGGGCAAGCTCGCCATGCAAGACGGGCTTCGAAACGCACTCAACCATGATGAGTTCCTGCTGCTATACCAGCCACAGGTGGATTTGCAGTCAGGTCAGATTATCGGCGTAGAGGCACTGATCCGCTGGCAGCATCCCGAGCTTGGCATGGTGTCTCCAATCAAATTCATTCCGCCGGCCGAAGAGACCGGGTTGATCGTGCCCATCGGCGACTGGGTGATTCATACCGCGTGCAGACAAAACAAGGCCTGGCAGGATGCGGGTTGGCCGCCGATCACCATGTCGGTGAATATTTCAGCACGCCAGTTCATCGAAAGGGACCTGATCGACCGGGTGAGGCATGCCTTGCAAGAAACCGGACTGGACCCGATGTACCTTGAGCTGGAGCTGACCGAAAGTCTGATCATGCAAGACCTTCAGCAAGCCATCAGCAAAATGAAGGAACTGCAATCAATGGGGATCAGTCTCTCGATCGACGATTTCGGCACCGGCTACTCCAGCCTCGCAGCATTGAAAAGCTTCCCGATCGCGAGACTCAAGATCGACCAGTCTTTCGTGCGTGATTTGCCCGACAACGAGAACGACAGAGCCATCGCCACCGCAGTGATTTCGTTGGGGCACAAACTGAACCTCAAGGTCATTGCCGAAGGTGTCGAAACCGAAGAACAGCAAACCTTCCTGCGTGAAAACGGTTGCGATGAAATTCAGGGGCATTTTTTCAGCAGCGCGATCAGCGCAGAGGAAATCAGTCTGTTACTGCGTACGTCCCGGACGCCTCAACCGAGCCGTATTGCGAGCCCTGACCCGGTAAGGCGAAAACGCGATGAAAAACGCCCAAGCAGTCCAATACCCGGGCGTTAATGACTCTGCGTTTATTTCTGGCTAAGAGCAGCGATGGAAAGTCCTGACACGATGAAGGTCAATCCCGCGCCGAGGTTGAGGCCGTTGGCAAGGCGCGGGCGTTGACAAATGTATTGCGACAGGCGCGTGGCGAAGATGCCCATCAACGAGAACCCCACGGCAGTCAACAGGGCGAACCAGAACCCGTAGACCAGCATCTGTACAGTGACCGAGCCGAGCGTGGGATTGATGAATTGCGGAATGAACGCCAGTACGAAAAACCCTGGCTTGGGATTGAGCGCCGCCGAAAGGAAGCCTGTGAGTAAAATGCTGCGCAGCGGCTGCCGCGCGGCGGGAGCGAAGGTCATCAGGCTTTTGGAACGCAACACCTTGACCCCGAGCCAGAGCAGATAGGCGGCCCCCACCAGTTTGACGACCCAGAAGGCGACAGCCGATGTCTGGATCAGTAGCGTCAGCCCTAGCGAAGCGGTGGTAACGTGAAACAGGATGCCCATGCCAGACGACAGGCCTGACACGATGGCTGCCAGGCGACCCTGGCTTAGTCCGCGCCCTATCGCCAGAAGATTGTCAGGGCCTGGAGACAGGACCAGCAGTATGCAGGCTGTAGTGTAGGTGAACCAGATATCCATCGGAAACACGATGACGCTCCTTGTGAGGTATGAGTCGGGTCAACTGATGATGCCCAGGACGGCTGCCCTGACCACCGCTGCGGGCAGATCACTGGTGCACGTAACACCTGATGAAACTGCGGAACAGCTCCAGACCGTTTTCGGTCAGGATGCTTTCAGGGTGAAACTGCACCCCCTCCACCGGCAGGTGGCGATGACGCACGCCCATCACATAACCATCATCCGTAGACCTTGAAGTGACCTCCAGGCAATCGGGTAGCTGCTGGTCGCTGATCATCAGCGAATGATAACGGGTGGCCTGTATGGCGCGTGCTTGCGTGTGGTCATAAACGCCCTTGCCATCGTTCTCGATCTTGCTCACCTTGCCGTGCATCACGTGAGGGGCCCGGCAAACCTGGGCACCAAAGGCCAGGCCGATGGCCTGATGACCCAGGCAAACGCCCAGCAGCGGTAAACGCCCCTGCAAGTGCCTGATCACTTCGATGTAGCCAACGTCGGCCGGATGCCCAGGCCCAGGGCCCAGTACGCAGAAATCCGGCGAGAAAGCCTCAATGCGCTGGATGAGGTCCGGCACGTCGTGACGCTCGACGCGAGTTTCCAGCCCCAGTTGTTCCAGGTACTGGCTGATGATAAAGACGAAGCTGTCATAGGCATCGATCAGGAATACTTTCACAGTCCGATCTCCTTGCCGGTCACCGCCCGGTATACAGAACCCATCTTGTACAACGTCTCTTTCCACTCCATCTCGGGTACCGAGTCGGCGACCACCCCGGCGGATGCCCGCAAGTGGTAGGTACCCTCGTCGAAGACGGTTGAGCGTATGCACAAGGCGGTATTGACGCTGCCATCGAAACCCACCAAGCCCAAGGCTCCGGCGTAGATGCCCCGGCGGTTGCTCTCCATCCCCTCGATCAGCTCCATCGCTCTTACCTTGGGAGCGCCGGACATGGTTCCAGCGGGGAACGAGGCCTTGATCACGTCATAGGCATCCAGGCCGGGGCGGAGCAGGCCGCGAACGTTCGACACCATGTGATAGAGGTGCGAATACTCCTCCACCAGCATGAACTCATCGACTTCCAGCGAGCCGGCCTGGCATACGCGACCGATATCATTGCGACACAGGTCGATCAGCATCAGGTGCTCGGCGCGCTCCTTCTCTGAGCGCGTCAACTCCAGGACCAGCTGAGTCGGATCGACGCCAGGCTTCTTGCCGACGGTACCGGCGATCGGACGCATCTCTATCAAATCGTCCTTGATCCTGACGAACAGCTCAGGACTGGCACCGATCAGGTCGATACCGCCCACATGGGCCAGGTACATGTAAGGAGAGGGGTTGCGAAGTCGCAAGTTCTGGTACACATCGAACGGCGAAACCTTCGAGCGGATGCGAATCTCATGGCCGAGCTGGATCTGATAGACGTCGCCAGCGCGGATGTGCTCCATCGCTACTTCGACACGTTCGAAGAATTGCTCCGGGGTGACCGTGCGGATTTCCTCGAATGTCTCTGGATACGGTGGTAGATCCAACGCCTTGGACGCTGGGGTTGTGGCCAGGAAAGGGTAGTCCTCCAAGGTACGGGGCGCCCAGAGGGGGTGGTTGTTGATCAGGGTTTCGACAACGCCATTGCTGTGGAAATAAACCAGTGTCTGATAGACCGAAAGGGCGATGAGTGGGTAGCTGTAGGTCTGTTCGGCCAGATCGGGTAGCCGCTCAATCAGGCGAACACAGTCGTAGGAGAAATAGCCAAAGAACGCCAGGCTGGAAGGGGCATCAGGCGCAGGCTGGAACGTAGCCTGAATAACCCTGAGCAGGCTCCACGCGGCCTCTCTGTCCGGTAGATGGATTTTGTACTCATGATCTATCTGCACGCCCACTTGTGTCAGGCTGACGGACAAATGTTCACAAAGCGCAGGGCACCCTCGCAATTGTGCCTGGCCCTCATCGATGCAAACTTCGAAAAGGGGGGCGAGCCCGATGATCGTCGCCCTGCGATCACGGCGTGGACCGGAAAGTGATTCAAGAATAAAGACAGACTCGCGACCCAGTTGTGCCAGCGCATTTGCATAGATGCCAAGTGCATCCGCAGATCGACGTTCTTCACGGCGAAGAACATTCACGCAAATTAAATTGTTATTCATGGTTAATACCATTTTCAAGGTGCAACGATTCAGGCACTCCATTAAGAGAGCGCCACGGGAATATAAAGTGCGCAGGCACTTTAAATACGTGTTGACGGATAGCCTGAGTATTCGAGACGGACGCTTTTCATGCCGCGCGCAATACAAGACCTGCAACGGATTGCAGTCAAGCGATGTGCAGGGCACAAGGCGCGAGCGCCTTCGATTTCATGGGTGAATGATCAGGACGTTGCTGGCAGGCAGCAGACAGGCTCCGGTCTTCGCTTGATTAGCGACGCCAGATATTGCTTTTAAAGATGGCCAGAATGGCCCGGGAACAGCTGTCGGGATAGCTGTGGGAGGAACTGATAGCAGAAAGGTGATAGTACATTTTAGACATCCCAGTCTTGGCTAAGCACTGCGGGGAATGATCGGCAGTGCAGCGAAATTACCAGTGCCCCCCAAGGCTGTCAACTGCTGTGCGGATATTAATCTTTCATTCATTTTTTAATGTCGACGGGACGGAAAACTATTCCTGCACACATGTAATCGCGTGTGCTTTTAACAAGAAGCTCGTGCGCGCACAACAGGGAATACCGCAGCTGGGTATTTGTAACTTCTGTCACTAACGTGGCGGCCGTTGAGTTCCAGTAACCCATCAAACCTGAGCGGCTGAAATGAAAGAGCATTTAGAGACATTCAAGAAGCGGTATGATCTGATCTCGTAGGGCCGGTAGTTTCGCTCGGCCTGTCGGGAAGCCGAGAGACAGCCGTTGCATTATCGGGCAGGAGCGATGACGGCTCGCTTGCGGCGTTCAGCACCAAGGAGTGACGAACGCCGTAGGCAGCCTGAAATGTCTCGCTATGTTGCTCGAGTAACGTTTCGGTCGTGCCGACCAGCGTCGGCCTGGCGATGCTGATGACACTGGTCATTTCGAATGGCGTCAGTTTGTAGTTGAGGATGACCGGAATCGCACCACTTCCGATGATCACCAGATAGTAAGCGATGAACGCCACCCCGTTGGGTAGAACAAGCGCTACTTTGTCACCCGGCAATACCTCTAATGCGTTGAGGGCACCTTTATATGAAAGGCTCTTCATTTGCCAACCCCCTCTCAATCCTTGAATTTATGGTCAGACAAAAAAGAGGCAGGCTATGTATGAAGTGTTTCAATCAAGCATCTATGTAATTATTTTCTCGATACCAGTCCAGGGTGTCGGTCAGTGTTTCAGCTACGGGGCGGAACTTGCAATTCAATTCCTTTGAGCTTTTGCTATGGCTGAAATGGGTGCGCCCTTGTTCTTGCTCCATGAGTTTAACAGTGGAGGTGCTGATGAGTACCGGTTTTTTTGTAATTCGATAATAACCTTCATAGATCAACGCAATTATACGCAGCATGAACAGTGGTACTTTGCGTTCCGGCGCTTTTACGCCGCTGACACTGGACAGTGCCTGGAAAATGCTTTTCATGTCCATATGATTGCCGGCTGCCAGATAACGTTCTCCGGATCTGCCGTGTGTGATTGCCGCGAGCTGATGTTCCGCCACATCCCTGGCGTCTACAACGGAAAAACTTCCAGGTAATACGCCCGGTAACTTCTTTCCGACAAAGTCGAGCAAGAACTGTCCTGATGAGGTGGGGCCGATATCCCCGGGGCCAAACATCCAACCCGGCAATACCATGGCAACGAACATGTCTGGGTGCTGCGACAGAAACTCTTGAACTTTCTGCTCAGACAATATTTTACTCAAGTAGTAATCGTCTGCCTCCAATTCACTGCGAGACATTGTTTCATCGATCACTTGATCTTTATCGCCCTTCAAAACCGCAATGGAGGAAGTATGGACTGCGCGACGAATGCCGGCGGTATAAGCGGCTTGCAATAATCGTTCGGTTCCAGTCACATTAGTGTCATACAGTTTCTGCCAGTGCTTTCCGCCTTTGTAACTGTCGCGGAAATAGGCGGCTGTATGAAACAAGGCATCACAGCCTTGCAAAGCATGGCTGAAGGCGTCGACATTGAGCATGTCGCCTTCGACAAATTCGACAGGTAGATTGCCGAACTGCTTCTTGGCTTTTTCTACGGAACGAACCAGCGCTTTTACTTTGATATTTCGTTTTAAAAGCGCATGAACCACATTATTGCCGAGCAGGCCAGTAGCGCCTGTAACGAAGGCATATTCCATTAAAATCCAGCTCCTCTGAGGTATCTGCTGCATTGAGATTGATGCCACCGTGCTCGATGCTTTGATCTGGCATAGGTTACATCAATGGCGGCAAGTAAAAACCATTCGGTATCTGAAAATCAAGCGGTATTTCAAGAGCGTCGCACGGTCGACGTCCTTGAATCCCCGAAAACCCCACAGTTTAGAGGGGTGTAGACAGCCGGCATCCATCAACAAGCCCAGCCTCGCTGATTCGATCGGGCAGGGGGGGGCACGCGTCAGGCTGGATACCAGCCTATCTTGGGTCTCCCTCCCGCCGGCCTTGTACATGGCATGGCACTCCTTAAAAGTTTAAAGGTGAAGTGATTAAGACGGCGTAGTATAAGATATGATTGTTAAAACAGATTTTTCGCAGTGAATAGCAGATCTGTTGCATCGTTACAAATGGATTTTTTTGTTTGGCCAAAGGAGCCGAAGGTGTGATTAAAAAGAGATTGGGTCGAGAAGAAAGTCAGCAAGTAACGAGAGATAAATTATTCGACACGGCCACTGAGCTTATGGTGACAAAAGGCTTTCACGCCGCCAGTGTCAATGCTATTTCCGAGGAGGCCGGTTTTTCGAAGGGCGCTTTTTTTTCGAACTTTTCAAGTAAGTCGGACTTGCTTCTGCAATTGACTCAGAGATTCAAGAGGGTTGAAATCCATCGATTGAGTACGACCCTGTCTTCGGGTTCTTCATCGGAAGAGTTGGCCCATGGGTTGAATGCATATATTGACACGCTTAAAAATAATGCCAGCTGTGCGATTCTTGATGCTGAACTGCAACTGAATGCCTTGCGCAATGAAGAGTTCTCAAAGCATTATTACGCTCTGCATGAGGAAAATAGTGAGGCCTTGGGTAAGCTGATTACCATTATATTTAATCATGCAGGCAAGAAACCTCCTCTGGCGTACGCCGCTCTTGCAAGAGTCTTCACCGCTTTGTCGGAAGGTTTGATACTGCAAGGGCATAAAGATCCGGCCTCTGAAATTAAGCTGGTGTTGAATTCGCTTATCCAGACAGCAGAATCTTTATAGACGCTGCCATTCTTGTGATACATACGGTATTCGCATGTCCGAGGCTCAGACCTCGGGCAGGATGCGAAAACGCCCCTCTGTATTTTCATGGTGGTGGGGCATTGCCTGGTACGGAGCAGAGTGCGTCTATGCGGGATAAACGATCACTCAACACCGCAGCCCCGTGGTATCGATGCCCTGAACGGAGTCTGAAAAACGCGTTGATACTCATAAAATCATGCCCGTAACATCCAGGCTCTTCATGCGTCAGGGAATGGTCCAACAGCATGACCAAGGAAATAACCCTGCAACCCAGCATTGCTATCGAACCAATGATTACGTGTCCATTGGTGGTGGACCGACCTAAAGCCTCAGTTAAGCAGTCGAACAACTCCGGTCTTCAACCGGAATACAGTGCCAACTACGAAAATAGTGCGCATGGAATTTCAGTGCAGGCAACCTATCGGTATTGATCGATATGACTCCATTTTTGCAAGTCTTCCACCTTTAATCGAAAAGCAACTATCCCGACGGGGCGTGAGTTCCACCTGTCAGTCAGCACCCGCTGCCGCGAGTACTTTCGCGGTAGTGGGTGGTTTGCTCAGCCACCAACAGCAACGACTGCGGCACAGGACTTTGCGGGTGTTGCGGCTCCTGCAGGCCGGCCAGCCGAAAACCGGCCATGTCCAGCGCATTGAGCCAACTGGACAATGTTCGGAAATACCACGGCATGGGTTGCCACTGCCCTTTGAAGCCGGCAAAGGTTTCCTCCCGCCAACCATCCTGATAGTTGCCCGCCGCCGCAGTCCATGGATGCAGCGTCTGGATTGCCAGCGCGCCGCCAGGGGCGAGCAGGGCGTTCATGGCGGCGAGCAGGGGGATGATGTCCTGGTGCAGCAGGGCGAAGTTGGCGCAGATCAGGTCGTAGTTGCTGCCGATATCCACCTTCGCTTCCACCAACGCTTCATAGCTCGCCAAATGCACCCGCGAAGAGCCCGCCGCCCGCGCCGCCTCGACCAGCGTCGCATCGCCATCCACACCGACCGACTCGATGGCCCGTTCAGCCAGCGCCCGCAACAGCCAGCCCTCGCCGCAGCCCAGGTCGAGCACACGCTCGGGTTGGCGGCTTAATACCGCCAGCAGGATTGCCTGGTCGGTGACCTTGAGGCGGCTTTCGATGGTGCCGGTGCGGATAGCCTCGATCCAGGATTGGGCGTTGTGGTGCCAGCTCTGGAGGAGGGTGGATTCGGGAGCAGGCATTTCGATGTCCGGAGTTGTTGGGTGGATGAAAGGATAGGATAAATGCGGGTGGAGCAGACCTTCTCGGTAACGCTTTACCTGCGTCCGGTCGAAATGATCGATAAGCCCCCGCAAGGTACAAGCGCTATTCTGTGGCGCAAGCATCCGGGCTATCCTCAATACCGACGCTTAAGGTGAAGATGTCCACCTATAGCGGGGTAGAATGTACGTGCTGCGAACGAAACGCTGGAGTACGGCTTATGGCAGGTATTCAAAAAATTGCTCAGATCGGCTATTCATCGCAAGCCGGCACCTATGTCAAGGGGCGCCCGAGCTATCCAGTCGAACTACATACCTGGCTTAGAGAAGCACTCGAAATCCTTCCGGGATCGACGGTTATCGATTTAGGGGCCGGCACCGGCAAATTCACTCGATTGTTGAGTTCCATGGAGATCGATGTTGTTGCAGTCGAACCTGTTGAGGCTATGCGAACCGAGTTTGCCAAGAGTCTACCGGGCATCAGGATTCTGGAGGGGAGGGCCGAATGCATCCCGGTCGGATCTGGAACAGCACAAGCATTGGTATGCGCCCAGGCCTTCCACTGGTTTGCAAACGAAAGGGCTCTTGCCGAGATACATCGAGTGCTCAAACCGAATGGCCGACTGGGGCTGATCTGGAACGTACGCGATGAGTCGGTGGACTGGGTTGCAGCCATCACGGACATCATTACTCCGTACGAAGGCGATACTCCGCGCTTTCATACCGGACTCTGGCGGTTACCATTCACGGGGCGCCACTTCTCTACCCCCGAACTGACCTGCTTTCGATACACGCATTCAGGTAGTGCCCAGGAAGTCATCATTGACCGGTTCTTGTCGGTCAGTTTTATCGCCGCTCTGCCTTCTGCCGAAAAGGCGAAAGTGACCGAGCAGTTGCAGTACCTGATCGAAACTCACCCATCCTTGCGCGGGCGTGAAATTATTGAATTCCCATATCAAACCCAAGCTTATCTATGTCGCCGTTTGGATTGATTGACAGGATTCCGCCTGCTAAATCGTGCTGGACGCATGGATTCGTCAGTGAGTTTCGATGGCATCGACTCGCGTAGCAAAGCGCTAAACCGCGGCGGATGTCCCGGGTTTTTTTAGCTATTTTTTCTAGAGGCGGGGCGAGGCTTATCGTTTCATGTGTGCGTTTTGGCACCAGCAACCGCTCGATGGCGCCACTCACCATGTTTTCCATCAGGTTATCGCGCTCTTGTTCATCCAGCGAATAGTGCGTCAGCCAACTGGGCGCACTGTTGAGCAAGGCGGCAATGGCGTGACCGGCGGCCATCCGGCCCTGTTCACTGAATCGGGGGCGGATGCCGAGCATCAGCAGCAACTTGCGTTCGTACTGCTCGCGCAGTTGCCGGACCCGTTCCTGCTGCTCTTCATTCAGGCAGCCGCTGTCGCGCTCCGCTAGACGAAAATGCCAGGGCATCTCCCGATGCAGATTCAGGTGCGCGCGGATCAATTGGTTGAGTCTGTCGCGTTTTGCCGGGGCCGCTTGTCCGATGCGCCCCAGGGTGGCCAGCAGCTCTTCGTAGAACTCCTCGATCAGGTCGAGCAGCATGTGCTGCTTGCTGGGGTAATGGTGATACAGCGAGCCCGGGGCGAGCCCCAGGCAGGTCGCGAGCTCACGCATGCCGACCTGACCGAAACCCTTGCTGGCAAAGAGCTCCAGCACCTTGTCCCGGTATTCGGCGAAGCGCGAGCAACGCTCAGGCGTAGGCATGGAAGCCACGCCCCGTTTTGCGCCCCAGGTAGCCGGCGGCGACCATTTCCTTGAGCAGTGGAGCGGGGCGGTATTTGCTGTCGTTGAAGCCGTCGTAGAAGGCTTCAAGGATTGCCAGCACGGTGTCCAGGCCGATCAGGTCCGCCAACGCCAGCGGGCCGATCGGCTGGTTGCAGCCCAGGCGCATGCCGGCGTCGATGTCTTCGGCGCTGGCCAGGCCTTCCTGAAACACCAGGATCGCTTCATTGATCATCGGCACCAGAATCCGGTTGACCACGAAACCCGGACGGTTGCCCGCGGTAATTGCGGTTTTGCCGAGTGTGGTCGCCATGTCCAGCGCCAAGGCGTGGGTGGCATCGCTGGTTTGCAGGCCACGAATCACTTCAATCAGACCCATTACCGGCACCGGGTTGAAGAAATGCAGACCGATGAAGCGCTCAGGCTGACTGACACTGGCAGCGAGTTGAGTAATGGACAGCGACGACGTGTTCGAGGCAATCACACAGTCGGCGCTGACCTGCGCGGCGATTTGTTGCAGCACGCGCAGTTTCAGGTCGAGGTTTTCGGTGGCGGCTTCGATCACCATTTGCACGTTTTGCAGGCTGTTGTAATCGGTACTGGTGCGAATCTTGTCGAGGGCAGCGAGCTTTTGCTCATGCGTCAGCGTGTTTTTGGCGACCTGCCGATCGAGGTTTTTATCGACGGTCGCGATTGCCTTTTGCAAGGCACTCTCGCAGATGTCGATCAAGGTCACGTTGAAACCGGCCAGTGCGCAGACTTGCGCGATGCCATTGCCCATAGTGCCGGCGCCGATGACGCCAATGTTCTGAAGATTCATGCGCATGTCCTTATCAAACCCGCTCGAACAACACGGCGATGCCTTGGCCGCCGCCGATGCACATGGTCGCCAGGGCATAACGGCCTTGGCAGCGATGCAGTTCATGAATGGCTTTGGTGGCGATGATCGCGCCAGTGGCGCCTACCGGATGGCCCAGCGAGATGCCCGACCCGTTGGGGTTGACCTTCTGCGGATCGAAGCCCAGTTCTTGCGCTACGGCACAGGCCTGGGCGGCGAAGGCTTCGTTGGACTCGATCACATCAAGGTCGGCAACGGTCAGACCGGCGCGCTTGAGCACCAGGCGGGTGGCGGGAATCGGGCCCAGCCCCATCATTGAAGGTTCAACGCCGGCGTGGGCATAACCCACCAGTCGGGCCATGGGCTTGAGGCCTTGTTCCTGAACAGTTTGGCCCGTGGCCATGATCAGTGCGCCGGCACCATCATTGAGGCCGGATGCGTTGCCGGCGGTGACGCTACCGTCCTTTTTGAAGGCCGGTTTCATGCGGCTCAATTGCTCGGCGTTGACCTCGGCCCGTACATGCTCATCCGTCGCAAACGACACCGTCCCTTTACGGGTCGCAATTTCGATCGGCACGATCTGCCCGGCAAAACGCCCTTCGGCAATCGCCCGGGCAGCGCGCTGCTGGCTGAGAAGCGCCAATTCATCTTGGGTCTGGCGCGAGATGCCATAGTGCTCGGCGATATTTTCAGCGGTGATACCCATGTGGAAACCGGCAAACGGGTCTTGCAATGCCCCAAGCATGTAGTCGACGGCCTGCATGTCGCCCATTCGTGCGCCCCAGCGCGCCTGCGGCAACAAGTACGCGCCTCGGCTCATGGACTCGACGCCGCCGGCCAGCGCAGCGCCCGCATCCCCCAGCATCAAACTTTGCGCGGCACTGACAATCGCCTGCAAACCCGAACCGCAAAGGCGGTTGACGTTGAAGGCGGGAGTTTCTTTGGTCAGGCCGGCATTCATCGCTACGACCCGGGAGATGTAGGCATCGCGGGCCTCGGTCGGGATCACATGTCCCATCACCGCATGGCCAATGTGCTCGGGCGCCAGCCCTGATCGTTCGATAGCGGCGCGGCAAACGTCGGTTGCCAACTGAATAGGCGGCACATCCTTGAGTGAACCGCCAAAGCTGCCGATGGCAGAACGGACGGCGCTCACTACAAAAATATCGGAATGGTTCATGTCGGCTCTCTGAATAGGTCTTTTTTGTTGGGCACGAGTCTAGAATCAGCAGCGCCACAGGCCTATGCCAAAACTGTTCAAGGGTGATGGCGTTTTTTGCCATATTCAGATGTGACGAGAGAGGCATTCAAATGCGGGAAACGGATTCGGTGGCGGTTTACTTCATGTACCCCATGATCCATGCATTACGTGAGGAACCGCAGCGTCTGCGGGCAGTACTTGAACAGGTGGGAATTGATCCGGCACTGATGGACCAGCCGACGGCACGGGTGCCGGCCACGGCTTTCGCCGCGTTGTGGCTGGTGCAGATTCGTGAATTGAACGACGAGTTTTTCCAGCTGGACTCCCACGGAATGCCACCAGGCAGTTTTGCCTTGATCTGTCGGGCATTGATTCAGGAGCCGACACTGGAAAAAGCCATGCGTCAGTGCCTGGCCAATTTCGCCCTGTTCCTGCGTGATTTTCGCGGCACCTTGAGTGTGCGCGGCAAGCGTGTGGTCATCAGCTTGCAGACCTGTTCGCAGAACAGCGAGGTCAGCCGGTTGGGCGAAGAAACGTTTCTGGTGTTGATGATCAGCCTGCTGTGCTGGCTGGGCGGGCGGCGCATTCCGATCGATCGTGCGGACTTTCGTCATCAGCGTTTGTCGCTGCGTGATGATGCCATGCTCTGGGGTCCCAACCTGACCTTTGGCACCGAACGCACCGAAATCGAGTTCGCCAGTCACTATCTGCGGCTGCCGGTGATTCAAGACCTTGCCTCGCTGAAAGTGTTTTTACGCACCGCACCGCAATGGCTGGTGATCCGCTTTCGCAATCAGCATGGGCTGACATCGCAGGTTCATCAGCGCCTGCGCCATAGTCATTACAGCGAATGGCCGACCTTGCAGGCCTTCGCCCTGGAGCAGCACCTGAGCCCCAGCACCTTTCGCCGCAAACTGGGACGTGAAGGTTGTTCGTATCAGGAAATCAAGGATGAAGTGCGGCGCGTGGTGGCGTTTGAACGGTTGCGCCAGAGCAAGGCGAGCATCAGCGATATTGCTGAACAATTGGGATTTCAGGAGCCCAGTGCGTTTCATCGGGCGTTCAAGAAATGGACGGGGGAGAGCCCGGGGCGGTATCGGGCGCGGTTTCAGGAGGGTTCTGAATGATCCCCTGGTCGGCAGCGCGGATCGCGTAGCCATTTCCTCCCAGTCGATTGTTGCGTCCTGATCGCGCAGATCGCCGCAGATTGAGTCGAACTCGTCGTGCGGCTGCTTAGGCGAGCACATGCGACTGGCTTTGCATCTCTCGTTCAAGAAAATCGATGAACGCGCGCACCTTCGCATTTAAAGCCGATCGCTCGGTGACGCAGGCATAGATGTGCATCGGTTCAGGCTCTGCGCAAGCTGCATTGCGATTGCCCGGCTCGAACAATGGCAGTAGTCGGCCGCTGTCGATCAATGGCTGAGCGACGAAGCTGGCGAGGCGTGCGATCCCTCCGCCGTTTACAGCAATCTGCGCGATCGTATCAATATCATCGCAGATAAAGCCCGAATTGACTTTGGCTTCGAAACGGCTGCCATTGAGTACAAAGGTCCAGGGCAGAAAACGACCATCAGTTGGATAGCGAAAGACAAGACAAGTGTGTTGCTTCAGCTCCCCAGGTGTTGTCGGGATGCCCGCGCGGTCGAGATACGCGGGTGACGCGCAGAACACGAAAGGACGCGAGGCGATACGCCGGGCAATGAGCTGATCGTTCAGTTGCGCTTCAATACGGATGCTGACGTCGACGCCCTCCAGCCGATGATCGACGCTGCGATCCGTACTGATCAGTTCGATGTTGATGCGCGGATAGGCGTCCTTGAATGCGGGCATTAATGGCGCGAGTACATGCCGACCAAATGCCGCGGTGGTGGCGATGCAAAGCGGCCCATGCGGCTTGGTTTCGACAGTGGCGGCTTGCGAGGCGAGATCAATATCGCCCGGAATGTGGCGCACCTTCTCGAAATAGCGAGTGCCGCTTTCGGTGAGCGCCATGCTCCGGGTCGTACGAGAGAGCAGGCGCACGCCCAAGTGGGCTTCGAGCCGCGTGATGCTCTGGCTGACCGCCGCGGCGCTCATGCCTTGGGCACGGGCCGCCGCCGCGATGCTGCCGTTTTCTACGACACGGATATAGGTATTGATCAAACCAAGAATATCCATCGGGTCCCCATGCTCGATTCGTTGATTTTTCTTAAGAATGATTCAAGCGTAACGCGTCTACCGGCGTGTTTGGCAGCTTGCTAAGTTAGCCGCTCTCGCCACTCAAGATCGACAAGGCTCAAATCGATGACTGATAGAACAGCTAGAAATACTGCACGTTTTCGCTTGCCTAAACACACGACGCCTTACGTCTTTGCGCTTTACATGGCCACTATCATGGCGTTTCTCATGTGTCTCGTCATCACAATCGCTGAATTCGGAATAGGTGAACATTACATGGAGAATGTGATGAATGCGTACCAGGTGGCAATGCCTTCGGCATTCGTCTGCGTGCTCATCGTGCGTCCATTCGTCGCCCGACTTGTGGCGTGGACCGTGCAAGTCCACTGAGAGAGAAAAAGTGGGGAATGCGCAGTGATCGTATGACTATGATTGAAAAGTTGTGGTCACCATACCGGGAAAATAGAAGGACTATCGGCCAGCATTTCCCGCGTCATTTGCGGGATATGGACCCACATGTCTTTGAGACAGACGGCCATTTTTCCGATTGACAGGGTGGTAGGGGACTCGATATAAAAAGCCAAGTTGTACGACGACAGACAATTCGTCGGCAATCATCACCCTAATCCAACAATAAAGTGATGCCATGAATCTGAACGAGCCCATCAATGCTCAGCGAGTCGGCCAGGCCGTCGGCAAATATCGCTGGACGATCTGCGCGCTGTTGTTTTTTGCCACCACCGTCAATTACCTCGACCGCCAAGTATTGAGTCTGTTGGCGCCGGACCTATCGACGCAATTTGGCTGGAGTAATAGCGATTACGCCAATATCGCCTCTGTCTTCCAGTTTGTGTACGCGATTTCCATGCTATTTGCCGGCCGCGTGGTCGACAAGATCGGCACCAAGACCGCCTATGTGGTAGCGATCGGCATTTGGTCGACCGGCGCGATCATGCACGCCTTTGCGGTGCCGATGGGTGAGGGGATTGGTGCCGTGTTCAGCGCGTTCGGCATTGCCATGATTCCGGTTTCGATCGCAGGTTTCATGGTGTCGCGCGCCGTGCTGGCAATAGGCGAAGCGGGCAACTTCCCGATCGCAATCAAGGCCACCGCAGAATACTTCCCGAAGAAGGAGCGTTCCTTTGCCACCGGCATTTTCAATTCCGGTGCCAATGTGGGCGCGATCCTGGCGCCGATCTGCGTGCCGCTGATCGCCAGCCTATGGGGCTGGGAAGCGGCTTTCATCGTAATCGGTATGTTGGGCTTCGTTTGGGTGGGCGTATGGATTGCGCTGTACGAGAAACCGGAGCAGCAAAAACGCCTGTCGGCGCAGGAGCTGGCCTACATCCGCAGCGATCAGGTCGTGCAGGTGGTCACCCGCCCGGTACCGGGTGTCGTCGATAAAAAAGTATCGTGGTTCAAATTGCTGACCTACCGTCAGACGTGGGCCTTTGCCTTCGGTAAATTCATGACCGACGGTGTGTGGTGGTTCTTCCTGTTCTGGCTTCCCACCTATCTATCGGCGCAATACGGCATGAAAGGCCAAGCCATCGTGATGCCGCTGGCCGTGTTGTACAGCATGACCATGGTCGGCAGTATTGGCGGCGGCTGGTTCCCCAGCTATTTCATGTCACGCGGCGACGCGCCGTATGACGGTCGCATGAAAGCCATGCTGGTGATCGCTTTCTTCCCGCTGCTGGTGTTACTGGCGCAGCCATTGGGTTACATCAGTTTCTGGGTGCCAGTGCTGCTGATTGGCGTGGGCGCATCGGCGCACCAGGCATGGTCGTGCAACATTTTCACCACCGTGTCGGACATGTTTCCGCAAAAATCCATCGCCTCGGTGGTCGGTATTGGCGGTTTGGCAGGCGGCTTGGGCGGCGTAGTGATGACCAAGATCGGCGGTTGGGTGATCGATCACTACAAGCTGATCGGTGATATTCATACCGGCTACATGATCATGTTTGCCATCTGTGCGCTGGCCTATCTGGTGGCATGGAGCGTAATGAAGGCGCTGGTACCACGCCATAAGGAAATCACCGATCTGTAAACAGCTGGCACCCGTAAACCAGCGAGCGCTACGCACTGCGATGGATTTCGTCGCGGTGCGTGACCTGACCCCTTCCTCTGAGCCTCCACCCCTCACATGTGATGCTACTCATCTCCCTGACTGTCGTAACACTCCATCGCCGCGCTGAATAGGTTGATCTGGTCGACGAAGTACCGGCTGTCGGTGCCGACCATCGGATTGCCATAAGCGAAGGAGGGCGCACGACGAAGGCTGCGCTTGCCTGGCAATCCTGCTAGTTGGCCGGTAACTCCGAACCAGAAACCTCTCTCCAGCCGCGTCGTAGCGCATCCGGGCGTCGAAGTCGCCGATATCTTGCGCTTCGCACCACCGGGTCGCTGCATGGCTAATGCGCGTTGTTTGAGGTGATCCGGCCAATTGCTCCACACAGTCGTTCGGCATGATCTAAGCTCCAAAAGATGGTTTTTACGAGCAGGGGTTTCAATGCGAAGCACACCTGAAAACAGCCTGAAAAATGCGTTGAAAGCCTGTAGAGACAGCTTTATTTCTGTGGGCTTTTTCAGCCTTTTCATCAACGCGCTAATGCTCGTGCCTACCTTCTATATGCTTCAGGTGTATGGGCGAGTGATGACCAGCGGAAGTCTGACAACCCTGGCAATGCTGACGCTGATCATGACCGGTTTGGTGGTTACGCTCGGCTCCCTGGAGTGGGTTCGTTCGCGCATCATGGTTCGGGTCAGTACCCGGCTGGATGTGTTGCTCAGTCGCCAAGTCTATAAGGCCAGCTTCAAACGGGCTCTGGACAGTGGCGGGATGGATGCCTCGGCCCAGTCGCTCAACGACTTGACGGGCTTGAGACAGTTTCTCTCCGGTCCTGGATTGTTCGCTTTTTTCGATGCGCCCTGGTTGCCTATCTATATCGCTGTGATGTTCATGTTTCATCCCTGGTTTGGCTGGGTCGCGACGGGCAGTGCGCTGTTGCTGTTATTGCTCGCGTTTATCAATGAGAGGCTGACGGGGCCGACGCTGGCCCAGGCTAACAAGGAACATATTGGCGCGACGCTCTATACCACGAAAAATCTGCGCAACGCCGAAGTCATCGAGTCCATGGGCATGCTTGAAACCCTCATGGACCGTTGGGGACATCGTCAAAGAAATGTCCTGTTGCTGCAGGCACAGGCGAGCGACAGAGGAGCCATAATCAGCACGCTTTCCAGGAGTTTCCGGATCCTGGTGCAGTCACTGATCCTTGGTCTGGGGGCGTATCTGGCCGTGGACCATCAGGTGGGGGCAGGCTTGGTGTTTGCCGGGTCCGTGCTGCTAGGGCGCGCATTGGCCCCCATCGATCTGATCATCGGCAGTTGGAGAGGCTTTATTGCGGCCCGCTCGCAGTACCGCCGTCTCAACGAAATCCTCGACAAACAACAGGCTCAGCCCGAGCGTATGTCATTGCCTGCGCCTCAGGGACACGTGCAGGTGGAGAGTTTGGTAGTCGCGGCACCTGGCTCGAAAACGCCGATCATCAACAACATAAGTTTCAGCGTACCTGCTGGCTGCGTTGTCGGAATCATCGGTCCAAGTGCAGCGGGCAAGTCCACCCTGGCCAGGGCACTGATGGGTGTATGGGTGCCGCAACATGGCGTGGTCCGGCTCGATGGCGCGGACATCAGCGCGTGGGACAAACATGAACTTGGGCCGCATATAGGTTACTTGCCCCAGGACATTGAATTATTCGAAGGCAGCATCAGCGAGAACATTGCCCGTTTCGCCGAGGTCGACTCGGCGCAAGTCATTCTGGCTGCCAGGACCGCTGGCGTTCACGAAATGATTTTGCAGTTGCCCGATGGCTACGACACCGTCATTGGCAGCGAGGGCCTCATGCTGTCGGGAGGGCAGCGCCAGCGCATCGGACTGGCCCGTGCCCTGTATGGCAACCCGCGGCTGATTATTCTCGACGAGCCCAATTCCAATCTTGACGAAGTCGGTGATCGCGCACTGGTGGCAGCCATTCAGCAGCTCAAGCAGAACGGCGCGACCCTGTTTGTCATTACCCACCGAACCAACATCGTGTCGCAACTTGACCGACTCATGGTGATGAACGCAGGGGTTATCAGTCTCTATGGGCCGCGCGAGCATGTGCTCGCCGAACTCGCGCAGAAACAGCAGGCACAAAAACACGCCATGTCGGCAGGCGCCAGCATGACTTCGGTCAAAACCAGCAAGGGCGATGCCGATGAACCCTACGATGCCCAGTCGTCAAATTGAAAGCTTCGCCGGCCTGCCGACATCTGATCGTAAAGCACGCCGCCTGGGCATTGGTATTGTGGGGTTGACCTTTGGCCTGTTCGGCACCTGGGCGGCGCTCGCGCCCCTCGACGGAGCCGCTTACGCGCCGGGGGTGGTCACCGTGCAGACTTACCGCAAAACGGTTCAGCATCCTGAAGGGGGTATCGTCAAAGAGGTACTGGTCCATGACGGTGACATCGTCAAGCGTGGTGATCCGCTGATCATTCTCAATGATGCCCAGTTGCGCTTCGAATACGAGATGACCCGAGGCCAGTTGGTCGCGACCAGAGCCATGGAGGCAAGACTCAGAGCCGAGCGCGACACACTTTCGGCGATCAGCTTTGGGGAGATAGCCGATCCGGACAGTCTGCGAGGAGTGGAGGCGCGCCAGGGCGAGACCCAGGTATTCAACGCCCGGCAGGGCTCGCGGCTGGGTCAGATCTCGGTGTTGCGCGAGCGCATTGGGCAGTTGAGTCAACAGATCAAGGGACTGGAATCGATGATTGGTGCCAAGGTTCATCTGGAGAAATCCTACAGCGGTGAAATCGATGAATTGACCGACTTGCTCAAGCAAGGGTTCGTTGACAAACAACGCCTGCTCGAGCAGGAACGCAAGCTGGGGATGCTCAGGTCGGAAGTGGCTGATCACCGTTCCGCGATTAACAGGACTCGTCTGCAGATCAACGAAACGCAGCTGCAGATTCTGCAAATCGACAAGGATTTCAGTACCGAGGTGGTCAAGGAGCTGGCCGAGGTTCAGACCAGGATGTACGACTTGCAAGAGAAAACCTCGTCCCTGGAAGACCGGCTCAGTCGTATTGTCATCCGCGCGCCCGACGCAGGCATGGTGATTGGCATGACGGTGCACACCATTGGTGGTGTGGTGAGCCCGGCGACGCCGCTGCTGGATATCGTTCCCTCGGTTTCCGAGCTGGTCATAGAGGCCCAGGTCGCGCCGGTGGATATTGATCGTATCGCCATCGGCAAGCGTGCCGACATCCGTTTCGGCGCGTTCAATAGTGCGACCACTCCGGTGATCGAAGGCGAGGTCAGCAGTGTCTCGGCGGACCGGCTGACCAACGAAAAGACCGGGACGGCCTATTACCTTGCGCGGGTGCGGGTAACCGAGAAGGGCGCGCACACCTTGGGTGAGCGCAAATTACTGCCGGGGATGCCCGCGGATGTGTTGATCATCACGGGGCAACGTACGCTGTTGCAATACCTGATGCAGCCGGCTCGCAATGCCATCGCTCAATCGATGATCGAGGAATGATCGTGCGAGTACCTGCAGCGTTGCCCGGTGGTCTGCTCATGCTTGTACTGGGCACCGTTGCCCTGGCGCAAACCACGGCAGCCACGCCGACCGGGGTCAGTGCCTCGACGTTTTCCACCGACCTCATGCAGTTGTACCGTGAGTCACGGCTTGAGGATCCGCGGGTATTGGCCTCCTATGCGCAAGCGCAGGCGGGCAAGGAACATCAGCGCGAGGCCCTGGGTTCGCTGTTGCCGCAAGTCTCGCTCAATGCAGGGACGAATCGGATTCATCAGGAGAACGAACTGGTGCAGCGCAGTTACGATAGCGAAAACTACAGCCTGGTGCTGCGTCAGTACCTCTACAACAAGGCCGCGTGGGAGAACTACCAAAAATTCAAAAGCCTGGCCAAGCAGTCCGAATCGCAGGCGCTCGAAGCCCAAGCCGAGGCCACAATGGAATTGGCCCAGCGTTACTTCGCCGCATTGGCGGCCGAAGATGAACTGGAACTGGTGAGGGCGGAGCGTCGAACCACGCAAAAGAGTCTGGACCGAGTCAATGCGTTGTACGAAAAGCAGCTGGCAATGATTACTGATCAGCTCGACCTCAAGGCCCGGGTAGATTTGCTGGCGGCGCAGGAACTGGATGCCCAGAACCAGGCCAGTATCAGTCGCGAGGCACTGGCGGAGATCGTCGGCCGGCCGGTCAAGGAGAAGCTCAACCGGATTCGCGATGACGTGCAACTACGGGTTTCGGCGCAGAGTATGGAAAGCTGGGTCCGCGACGGTATAGCGCTAAACCCGGCGCTCAAGGCCAACGAGAGCGGCGTCGAAGCAGCAGGCGCTGCGTTGCGCAGTGGCAAGGGCGGGCACTATCCGACCCTGAGCCTTACCCTGAGCGCACAACAGACCAACGAGGGCTACAACAATACCCTGGCGCCACGCACCGACAGTTACGTCGCCGGTGTTGGCCTTCAGGTGCCGCTGTACAGCGGCGGATCGACCTCGGCGCGGGTCCGTGGGCTCTATCAGGATCAGATTACCGCCGAGCAGGAACTGGAAGCAATCCGGCGCCGGGTGGTCAAGGAGATCACTAGCGCTTACCTGACTGCCAATTCGAGCGGAGAAAAGATCAGTGCGAGCCGAAATGCCCTGGCCTCGGCACAGCTGTCCCGAGTGGCCGCAGAGAAAGCGCTCAGTTACGGAATGGTCAATGCCGTCGATGTACTGACCAGCGTACGCAACGAATTCCGGGCTCGTCGTGACCTACTCAAGTCGCAGTACGAGTTCGTCACTAATGTCCTTTCGCTCAATCGCTGGGCGGGAAAGCCGCCTGCCGAGAGTGTCGAAAGCGTTAATGGTTGGTTGAGTCCCGGCAGCTTTAGCCAAAACCTCACATCCCCTGATTCTGCCTCAATATCCCCCCGTCCTCACTGAACGCCAATTTGCGCCATAACCTCCGGCAGCTCAGGCGGTGGTTGTTGTGGCGTTATCGCAAAAATTCGAGCACCGCAGTCATGCTGTAACCCAGCGCACCGGAAGGAAAAACCAGTGGCGAAACCCCAGGCTGGGAGATTTCAATGGCTCGGGCGAGGCAAATTTCGCCGATAAATTGACGCCAGTGTTACGGTTGTACTTGTGTGCGCACCATTCGTCGGTTAATTGACGATTTTTGTCGTGGTCAGACCTTGGCCGCAGGTTGCCCCCGACAAGCCTAACACCTTGATTTTCTAGGGCAGGAAGGGCCTTGGAAGCATCGGACGCGCTACTCGCAGGAGGCTTGAGTCGACGACTGGCGGATAGGAGAGCTGGCAGCGCGCTGGTCTGGCCTAGACTCAGTTCAGCGGCTTGAGGGAGCACATCAATCATGCGCAAGCTATTGATGATTATTCCTATTTATGTTGCCTCGATGGCTTTGCCCGGTTTTTGGAAACATCCGCAACGCCTGCCGGTGAAGCCAGTGGAAGTGTCCCCCAGGGATGAATAGCCGGGTGGGCACCATTAGGCCTGTCGGCGCTCGCATCTGTCCTTCGATCACGGTGGCCAGGTGAGGGAGCTGCTGATCTATGTAGGCCAAGGGAGGGAGGTCGTAGTCAAATCTTCACGGGAGTCAGGAAAGTAATGACGACCCACAGAAAACCAATACGCGTGATGCTGATCGATTGTCGTCCCCTCGTTCTCATGGGCCTTCAAGACTTGATCAATGCCAGGAAGCCTCAGATGGAAGTGAGCGGCCAGGCCACCACCTATACCAATGCGTTGGATCTTGCCGATCAGTTGCGTCCCAATGTGATTTTTTTCAGTTTCTTTCCGGATGCGCTGAACCCACTGGAGGTCGTTGCGGGACTCACCCGCAGCGCCGAAATGAAAGTGCTGGTGCTCAAGGGCCTGTACGAAGCCGTCCCCGTTGCCCAGGCAATAGAGGCGGGTGCACGCGGCATTGTGCTGGCGGAAGACCCGACGGAATCGATCATCCAGGCCATCATCACGGTCCACCACCGCGACACCGGACAGGATAGGGCCTGGGCCGGTGGGCTTTCCGGCTATGCCGCGACCGGGCATATACACTTGAAATGCAATCTGGAGCAGGCGAAACAGGCGCGGCTGACGCTGCGCGAGAGGGAACTGATTCGCGCCATTGTGGGGGATCCGTCCGCCAAGTACATGAGCATCGCCGGGCGCCTGGGCATCAGCGAGCACACCGTGCACAACCACCTCAGCAACATTTATCAAAAGCTTAATCTCATCAACCGCATCGACTTGCTGATGTATGCGCTGAAGCACGGGCTCACCAACAATGAAAAACCACCCGAGTCCACTTGGGTGGAAATGGATTTGGTTGCACGTCAAAAAAGACGTTCTGACACCCTCTGGCGCGCCTGGGCCGACACTGTATCTCCGGTCTCGTCGGTGGCCTGCCGCAGGGGGCCCAGGTTGATGCGAGCGTGCGGATCTCCTGTTGGAACTGCAAAAAATCATGCGAGGGTGGCTTGCGCCACCCTCGCATCTTTTTACGCGCGTTTCTCAGACGCTGCCAAAGACAATGTCGCTACTCAGAAGATCGACCCCGACCAAGGTGATGGTCGTGACTTGTCCGCCCGTTTCGGCAACCGTGACGATGCTGTCTGCACCGCTGATGTCGATCGACTGGACAACCGCGCTCTGGTCGCCGTTGAGCACCAGGGCGTCTCGCAGGTTTGCGTTCGCGTCGAAGCCGGTGACCTGGTACAGGTTCTCATCGACTGACAAATCGATGTTGAAGGCATCACGCTCACCGCCCGTGCCAATCAGGGTGAAGTCGAACTGTGCTCCGGCCAAGTCGTTGGCGAACAGGTTGGCGTCGAACGTACTCGTTGCCGAGTCTCCATCCTTGTCCGTCAGCGTCGCGTTGAACGTCAGCTGGACATCGCTGGCCAGGCTCTCGGTCTCATGAATGAACTGGATGACCGGGATCTTGATCTCGCCTCGGGCCATCGTGAGCTGAACGGCATCGATCAGATTCGTGCCATCGCTCTCAATGAGGAAGGATACCTGTCCGCCTGCCTCCGGAGTCAGGGTGTTCACTTCGATGAGGTTCGAGAACGTGCCATCCTCGTAGAAGGCCCTGTAATACAGGTCCTCGGTCGCCGTGTTGTAACCTCCTACAGAGTTGTCGATGAAGACCCTCATGCCCGTCAGCAGGCTCTCCGGATTGACGACGAAACTTTCATCGGCTGCGCTGATTGCCGCTTGGTTGTCTCCCTGGAACAGGTTATTGGCAACGCCGATGCCGGCCGTGCTGACGTTCATGGCCCTCGGGTCGATGTATGAGGGCAGGGGGTTGGTCTGTAGCGTGGTTTCGGTAGGGTCGGGTTCTCCGAGCCCGATGCCGGTCAGAATGTCCGACGTCGACGCAAGCGCCTTCGCGGTAAAGAACACAATCTCTTCAGATGGCGAAGGAATAGTCGGCGGATCCTGCTCCGGAATTAACAAGGTGCGCACGGGGTCAGGACCGCCGGCACCGAGCGCGCCATCGGCAGTGCTGAGCACGATCTCTGAACTGAAGCCTTGCACCAGATCCAGTGCATAGCGGCCATCGGCATAGGCGGTCAGCGTGTAGTCGACGCTGGTATCCGCGGTTGCAGCGTTGTTGTCGAAGTCGCCGGTCAACGTCCCTGCGAATTGGTACGCGCCATTGCCGTCAGGTGAAGGCGATTGCTCGGTGAGCGTGGCGGTCCCGGTCGTGGTCGTGCTGTCTGGCCTGACGAGGGTGAACTGGCTATTCACCGAGATATCCAGACCGGCCGCACCCAACCCGTCGGCGCCGGCCGAACTATCCCAGAACCCGTATTGCGGCAGGACGCTACCGGTGCCGACCAGGTTACCGAAGGCGAGTGATGGGCCGTCGTCTTCGAATATCAGGTTCTGGCCGATGTTGAGGGTCGCCTGGGCACTGTCGCCGTCCTTGTCGGTAGCGATCCCTATCAGCGTCACCAAGTTGTCTGCCGACAGGGTCGTCGAATCATCGGGATTGGTGGCGTCGGGATGCACCACGGCGCGCAGCTGGTCGAGGGTGACGTCACCATTGGCGGCGACGCTGGCCGTGAATACCAGCAGATTGGTGGTGGCCGTGCGGCCTTCCACCACGCCACCGTTGAGCGACAGGTTGACCGCCTCGCCGGTGGCCGTGTCGGTGAGCCCGGAGGCCCCCGCCACCACGCCTAGCGCATAGGTCACTGTACCCGCGCCATCAGCGCCAAACGCCGAGCTGAAGTTGGCGGCAAAGTTCTGGGTGGCGTTGGTGGCCAGTACCGTTTCGTCGACCGTCAGCGTCGGTTCCGTGCCGGTAGTGCTGATGCTTGGCCCGTCGTCCTTGAACACCAGGTTCTGGCCGATGTTGAGGGTCGCATGGGCGCTATCGCCATCCTTGTCGGTGATGGTCGCCGTCAGTGTCACCAGGTTATCTGCCGACAGACTCGTCGAATCATCGGGATTGGTGGCATCGGGATGCACCACGGCGCGCAGCTGGTCGAGCGTAACGTCGCCATTGGCGGCGACGCTGGCGGTGAACACCAGCAGGCCGGTGGTGGCCGTGCGGCCCTCGACCACGGTGCCGTTGAGTGACAGGTTGACTGCCTCGCCGGTGGCCGTGTCGGTCAGTCCGGAAGCCCCAACCACCACGCCCAGCGCGTAGGTCACTGTGCCGGCGCCATCAGCGCCAAACGCCGAGCTGAAGTTGGCGGTAAAGCTTTGGGTGGCGTTGGTGGCCAACACTGTTTCGTCGACCGTCAGCGTCGGCTCGGTGCCGGTGGTGCTGATGCTTGGCCCGTCGTCCTCGAACACCAGGTTCTGGCCGATGTTGAGGGTCGCCTGGGCGCTGTCGCCGTCCTTGTCGGTGATGGTCGCTGTCAGGGTCACCAGGTTGTCAGCCGACAGGCTCGTCGAGTCATCGGGATTGGTGGCATCGGGATGCACCACGGCGCGTAGCTGGTCGAGCGTGACGTCGCCATTGGCGGCGACGCTGGCCGTGAACACCAGCAGCCCGGTGGTGGCCGTGCGGCCCTCGACCACGGTGCCGTTGAGCGACAGATTGACCGCCTCGCCGGTGGCCGTGTCAGTCAGTCCGGAGGCACCTGGCACCACGCCCAGCGCGTAGGTCACTGTGCCGGCGCCATCAGCGCCAAACGCGGAGCTGAAGTTGGCGGTAAAGCTTTGGGTGGCGTTGGTGGCCAGTACCGTTTCGTCGACCGTCAGCGTCGGCTCGGTGCCGGTGGTGCTGATGCTTGGCCCGTCATCCTCGAACACCAGGTTCTGGCCGATGTTGAGCGTCGCCTGGGCGCTGTCACCGTCCTTGTCGGTGATGGTCGCCGTCAGTGTCACCAGGTTGTCCGCCGACAGGGTCGTCGAATCATCGGGATTGGTGGCGTCGGGATGCACCACGGCGCGGAGCTGGTCAAGCGTAACGTCACCATTGGCGGCGACGCTGGCCGTGAATACCAGCAGGCCGGTGGTGGCCGTGCGGCCCTCGACCACGGTGCCGTTGAGCGACAGATTGACCGCCTCGCCGGTGGCCGTGTCAGTCAGTCCGGAGGCTCCCGGCACCACGCCCAGCGCGTAGGTCACTGTGCCGGCGCCATCCGCGCCAAACGCTGAGCTGAAGTTGGCGGTAAAGTTCTGGGTGGCGTCGGTGGCCAACACTGTTTCGTCCACTGTCAGCACAGGCTCCGTGCCGGTGGCGGTGATGCTCGGTCCGTCGTCCTCAAACACCAGGTTTTGGCCGATGTTGAGGGTCGCCTGGGCGCTGTCACCGTCCTTGTCGGTGATGGTCGCCGTCAGTGTCACCAGGTTGTCCGCCGACAGGGTCGTCGAATCATCGGGATTGGTGGCATCGGGATGCACCACGGCGCGCAGCTGGTCGAGCGTAACGTCGCCATTGGCGGCGACGCTGGCGGTGAACACCAGCAGGCCGGTGGTGGCCGTGCGGCCCTCGACCACGGTGCCGTTGAGTGACAGGTTGACCGCCTCGCCGGTGGCCGTGTCGGTCAGTCCGGAGGCGCCCGCCACCACGCCCAGGGCATAGGTCACTGTGCCGGCGCCATCAGCGCCAAACGCGGAGCTGAAGTTGGCGGCAAAGTTCTGGGTGGCGTCGGTGGCCAGCACTGTTTCGTCGACCGTCAGCGTCGGCTCGGTGCCGGTGGTGCTGATGCTCGGGCCGTCGTCCTTGAACACCAGGTTCTGGCCGATGTTGAGGGTTGCCTGGGCGCTGTCGCCGTCCTTGTCGGTAATGGTTGCTATCAGGGTCACCAGGTTGTCCGCCGACAAACTCGTCGAATCATCGGGATTGGTGGCATCGGGATGCACCACGGCGCGGAGCTGGTCGAGCGTAACGTCGCCATTGGCGGCGACACTGGCGGTGAACACCAGCAGCCCGGTCGTGGCCGTGCGGCCTTCGACCACGGTGCCGTTGAGCGACAGATTGACCGCCTCGCCGGTGGCCGTGTCGGTGAGCCCGGAGGCACCCGCCACCACGCCCAACGCATAGGTCACTGTGCCGGCGCCATCAGCGCCAAACGCGGAGCTGAAGTTGGCGGCAAAGTTCTGGGTGGCGTCAGTCGTCAACACCGTTTCGTCCACCGTCAGCACAGGCTCCTCGCCGGTGGCGGTGATGCTCGGGCCGTCATCCTTGAACACCAGGTTTGCGCCGATGTTGAGGGTTGCCTGGACGCTGTCGCCGTCGCCATCGGTTGTCGTCGCCGTCAGTGTCACCAGGTTGTCTGCCGAAAGGCTTGTCGAGTCATCGGGATTGGTGGCATCGGGATGCACCACCGCCCGAATCTGATCAAGCGTGACGTCGCCATTGGCGGCCACGCTAACCGTGAATACCAGCAGCCCGGTCGTCGCCGTGCGACCTTCGACCACCGTGCCATTGAGCGACAGGTTGACCGCCTCGCCGGTGGCCGTGTCGGTCAGCCCGGAGGCACCCGCCACCACGCCCAGCGCATAGGTCAGCGTACCCGGGCCATCCGCACCAAACGCCGAGTTGAAATTGGCGGCAAAGTTCTGGGTGGCGTTGGTCGCCAGCACCGTTTCGTCCACCGTCAGCGTCGGCTCCTCACCGGTGGCGCTGATGCTCGGCCCATCGTCTTCGAATACCATCTTGGAGCCGATTTCGGCGATCGAGGTAGAAGCCTTGGACAGCGTGAAGCCGCCGATATCAAAATCGGCGTGGTTATCGCCCCTGGCGTCAATGGCCGCCCCGTTCTCGATGAGCACGCGGTTGTGGTTCGACGTTGTGGTGTATTCAATCTGGTAGCCGGCCAACACGCCGGTAATGGTTGCCACTCCGGCGGCAGAAAAGCTGATGTTAATGGTCGGATCATTCACTGATCCGTCTGAATTTTCGATCACCAGCCCGGTGCTATTGTTGATGACGCGAACATTGGTGATGGCAACCGGCGTGTCGTTCGCATAGCCATTGATGAAATCCGCGCCAGGTTCAGCCGCGGTACTGAATGCGCTGATTTTTACCACGGCTGTCTTGCCGCTTTGCAACTGCACAACGTCGAAGTTGGCCGAGGTCGAATTGTAGACGCTGGTAAAGTCGATGTTGGACTCAACATCGGCTTCGGTCTGACTCAGGTTGGGAACGGTCACATCCTGCCTGGCGCCCGTGACGAACGAAAAGCGGATGCCTTCCTGTTCCACAATCATCTGGTTGTTGGTGCCGATGGTGGTCGGGCCACCCCCCTGGCTGGTATTGATTGTGTCGCCCGTGTTGATATTGGCACCGCTTGACTGGTCTGCGGGGTCCTTGCCGGTGGCGATGATGGTGGGATCCGTGATCCGCACGACACCATTGACGGTTTCAGTTGTCGGGTTCGCTTTCGTGAACATCAGGAACAGGTTCTGACCCGAAGGCGCACCAGCCAGACTGAATTCCAGGTCCTGAGTGGCTCCGATGAACACCTTATCCAGCAGATTGAGCGAATCATCGGGGTTCGTTGCATCGGGATGCTTAAGCGGTTGGTATTCCACGGTCCAGATCTTGCCGCCGCTGACCGGCGATCCGGTTTCTTCAATGTAGGCAGCGAACACGATCGCGCCATCTGCGGCCCCGGCTCGGCCCACAACGATGTTGTCGTTATTGGTATCCGTATAAAGAAGGATGCTGGTGCCATCGAGGGTGTCCAGTCCGCTGTCCACGCCATTGAGGGGGGCGCCAGCGCTGTCGACGAAGCGGATATCGGTAATGCTTCCTCCCCCGGTGAGGGTGAATGCATTGCTGCCCGTGTTGCCCACGGCACCGGTGTAGCCACTCAAGGCGGCGCCCGTTGCGGTACCGGCGCCAAGTGCGGTCAAACGGGTAGAGAAGGAAGCGGGCAGGGATGCCACCAGAATATCGTTGTCGTCAGCATCTCCTGCAGGTGTTGGCGTGGCGGTGGCGTTCTGTAACCCGGCCGTCTCGTCCAGCACAACGTCCTCGCCGGTGATTGCAATAGCCATGATATTTCTCCCGAGCAATTGCGGTCATTGAGGTCTGACCATTGACCTCTACAACTATGACCAAGCGCCGGGAATTGCACATTGGCCGATACTCCCAAGCGTAATGGGAGTTTCGGCCTAGTCGTCTTCGTCGGTGGTCTGCCGCAGGGTGCCCAGGGTGATGCGAGGGTGCGGATCGCCTATTGGAACTGCAAAAAAAATGCGAGGGTGGCTTGCGCTACCCTCGCATTTTTCACGCGCGCGACGCCTCAGACGCTGCCGATAACGATGTCGCTAGTTAGAAGATCGACCCCGACCAAGGTGATGGTCGTGACTTGTCCGCCCGTTTCGGTAACGGTGACGACGCTGTCTGCGCCGTTGTTGTTGATTTGGACACCAGCACTCTGGTCGCCGTTGAGCACCAGGGTGTCTCGCAGGTTTGCGCCCGCATCGAAACCGGTGACCTGGTA
Source organism: Pseudomonas sp. S2_A02 (assembly GCF_054668495.1). NCBI lineage: Bacteria > Pseudomonadati > Pseudomonadota > Gammaproteobacteria > Pseudomonadales > Pseudomonadaceae > Pseudomonas > Pseudomonas sp. S2_A02. The sequence goes on from NZ_CP162776.1 coordinate 153,699, forward strand.
CAGGTTCTCATCGAATGACAAGTCGACGTTGAAGGCATCCCGCTCACCGCCCGTACCCACCAGCGTGTAGTCGAAGGCACCGACCAAGTCGTTGGCGAACAGGTTGGCGTCGAATGTACTTGATGCCGAGTCCCCATCCCTGTCCGTCACCGTCGCATTGAACGTCAGCTGAATATCGCTGGCCAGGTTTTCGGTCTCCTGAATGAACTGGATCACCGGGATCTTGATGTCGCCTCGGCCCATCGTAAGCTGAACAGCATCGATCAGCAGCGAGCCCTCCTGCTCAATGAGGAAGGACACTTGTCCGCCGGCCTCCGGAGTCAGGGTGTTCACCTCGATGAGATTCGAAGTCGTGCCATCCTCGTAGTAGATCCTGTAATACAGGTCCTCGGTCGCGGTGTTGTAACCCGCCACGGAGTTGTCGATGAACACCTTCATGCCCGTCAGCAGGGTCTCCGGATTGATGACGAAACTTTCATCGGTAGAGCCGATTGCCACCAGGTTGTCTCCCTGGAGGACGTTATTGGCGACGCCGATGCCGGACGTGCTGACGTTCATGGCCCTCGGGTCGATGTACGAGGGCAGGGGGGTGGTCTGAAGCGTGGCTTCGGTGGGGTCGGATGCTCCAAGCCCGATACCGGTCAGGATGTCCGAAGTCGACGCAAGTGCCTTCGCGGAAAAGAACACAACCTCCTCGGATGCCGAAGGAATAGTCGGGTCATTCGTCTTCGGAATTAACAAGGTGCGCACGGGGTCCGGACCGCCGGCACTGAGCGAGCCATCTGCAGTGCTGAGCACGACTGTCGAACTGAAACCTTGCACCAGATCCAGTGTATAGGTGCCATTGGTGTAGGCGGTCAGTGTGTAGTCGACGCTGGTATCCGCGGTTGCGGCGTTGTTGTCGAAATCACCGGTCAACGTCCCTGCGAATTGATACGCGCCATTGCCGTCCGGTGAGGGCGACTGCTCGACGAGCGTGCCGGTCCCGGTGGTGGTCGTGTTGTCTGGCCTGACGAGGGTGAACTGGTTATTCAGCAACGAGATATCCAGACCGTTCGTATCCAGCCCGTCGGCGCCGGCCGAACTACTCCAGACCCCAGTTTGCGGCAGGACGCTACCGGTCCCGATCAGGTTGCTAAAGGCGAGTGCCGGGCCGTCATCTTCGAAGACTATCTGGGAGCCTATTTCGGCGGTCGTAACAGCAGTTTGGAGCAGCTTGAAACCACCGATATCAAAATCGGCGTGGGTATTGCCCCTGGCATCGACGGCCGCTCCGTTCTCGACAAGCACGCGGTTGTGATCATCTGTTGTGGTGTATTCAATCCGGTAACCGGCTTTAACGCCGGTGATGGTGGCAACCCCGTCAGCATTAAAGGTGATAGTAATGGCCGGATCATCCTCCGGTCCGTCTGAACTCTCGATCACCAGCCCGGTGCTGATGTTGATAACGCTGACACTGGTGATCTCAACCGGCGAATCATTTGCATAGCCGTCGATGAAGGTCGTACCCGATTCAACAGCGGTGCTGAATGCGCTGATTTTTACGACAGCACTCTTGCCGCTTTGCAATTGCACGACGTCAAAACTGGCCTTATTCGCATTGACGACGTCGGTAAAGTCGATGTTGGCTTCAACATCGGCTTCGTTCTGATCCAGGTTGGGAATGGTCACATCCTGCCTGGCACCGGTGACGAACGAATAACGAATGCCCTCCTGTTCCGTAATCATCTGGCTGTTGGTGCCAAAGGTGGTCGGGCCACCCGCCTGGCTGGTGTTAATCGTGTCGCCGGTCGTTATATTGACGCCAGTTGACTGATTCGCCGGGTCCTTGCCAGTGGCGATGATGGTGGGATCCGTGATCCGCACGACACCATTGACAGTTTCAGTTGCCGGGTCCGCCGTCGTGAACATCAGGAACAGGTTCTGACCGGAGGGCGCATTGGCCAGACTGAATTCCACGTCCTGACTGGTTCCGACGAATACCTTATCCAGCAGATTGAGCGAATCATCGGGGTTCGTATCATCTGGATGCTGGAGCGGTTGGTACTCCACGGTCCAGATCTTGCCGCCGGTGACCGGTGATCCGGTTTCTTCGATGTAGGCGGCGAATACGATCGCGCCATCTGCGGCCCCGGCGCGGCCCAGAACGATATTGTTGTTGTCCGTATCGGTATAGAGAAGGATGCTGGTGCCATCGAGGGTAAACAGTCCGCTGTCCGCGCCATCGAGCGGTGCGCCAGCGCTGTCGACGAAGCTGATATCGGTAATGCTTGCTCCGTCGGTGACGGTAAACGCATCGCTGCCCGTGTCGCCCACGTCACCGGTATAGCCACTCAAGGCCGCATTCGTTGCGGTGCCGGCTCCCAGTGTGGTCAAACGGGTAGAGAAGGGCGCGGGCAGGGATGCCACCAGGATGTCGTTGTCGTCAGCATCTCCCGGAGGGGTTGGGGTGGCGGTGGCGTTCTGCAAGCCGGGCGTTTCGTCCAGCACAACGTCCTCGCCGGTGATTTCAATAGCCATGATTTTCTCCAGCGCATGCGGTCATCGAGGCCTGACCGTTGACCATAGTTCGCAACTATGAGCATGCGCCGGGTGTTGCGCATCGGCCGATACTCCCAAGCGGGGTGGGAGTTTCGGACTACTGGGAAGGGGTGGAACGGGATGAGAAGGCAAAGCGCGGTGGCCGCCTATTCCGTTTGTGAATGAGGATATGCCGCAAGGCTCGTCTGGCCTTGGCTCAGGGACCGCAGTGGCCCAATAAAAAACGGCCTGACCCCTTGTGGGAGCCAGGCCGTGTGCCCTCAGTTGCGTTTAGACAATGTCAGTGCTTGCGATGTCGGTCACACCGTACCCTTTCGACAGGGCTGAAAACCCTTCTCCGCTTCCTTAGCGGATCAAAGCACCAAATCTGTCGGTGCCAAGTTAGTTACTCCGACCAGTTCGATCACAGGATTTTCGATATCAATCGTCTGGACAGCGGTGAAATCGCTATCTCTATCGACGACTTGGAAATCCAGCGTTAGATCAAGGGTAGCTGGTGTAGTCGTGGTGGTGGAGAAACCAGCATCGATGATCTTCAGCGGATTCGTACTCGTATCCTCCGCAATCGTGTTTCCAGGCCCGACGAGACCAACGATTGGCTGTGCGGAAGTGCTGCTTCCGCCATCGGCACCGACATCGCGATTCAGATTTATCGCGCTGCCCGTAAGGCCAGCGTCATTCGAAAGAATCTGAATACCCTTGATGAGCCAGTTATCACCGATCTGGGTGTTGAAGTCATTACTTTCAACAATCAATAGAGCATCATTATTGTCCAAAAACGGGTCGTTCGGATCGGCAGGGTCGTTGGCGATAAGGGCCTCGTACTTGGTTCCAACAAGATCTGCGTTGTTTGTATCGTTCTCGTACACATCGCCTTGGTCGACGTAGATGGCACGTGTTGTAGTGATGGAGGAATCATTTGCATCAGCAAGACTGACTATAAGCACAAGATCATCGCTTTCAGTCTCGTATCCATCGAACTTGATAAAGAAATCGGTCGCGTAACTAAAATCGTCGGCGCCCAGATCTCCTTTCGGATCAGTCTGGAAGAAATTGATGTTGGCCGCTTCACCTGCCTGGATCGTATTTCCGGAGACGCCCAGAGCAGTGCTGGACAAGGTTACAGGGGCCTGCGTGCCGCTCACAGTCTCACCATCCACCACACCAGTATTGCCGCCGGCACTAAGTGGTGACTCGAAGCCCGTGATCTGGATGTAGAAACCTTCCCCAAGCTTCCCAGTGGCCACAGGTGATGGGCCACTGGAAGGGCTCGTGCCACCCACGTCATACGTTTGGTATCCAGTGCCTTCGCCCAGCGTGACGTCTTGCGTCGTTTGCAGCGGATCCATCGCGAAGGTATAGGTGTCATTGACTTTGTCAAATACCAGCGTGCCTTCCACCAATTCAGGATCGGTGCCAGGACTCCGATCGTGATCGTATTTGAACGACACGTTAAATGTGGCACTGTCGAGATTCTCTGACGCCCAGGTGACCGTTGGATCAACGATCGCAACATTGTTCGCCGAACCAGTGAGGGCGAGGTTGGCAAAATCACTGTCCGCTGCCGAAGAGTAGATCGGCCCGCGCTTGTCCGCACCTATCGAGTAGGCGAAGTCACCCGTAAAAGTCCATGATGTCGCACCCAAATCGGGATCGACATCCTGCACAGGGGCTGTCCCTATAACGGGCGTATCATCGTCGACGGTGATGACCAGTTTGTCGGCCGCGGCCGTCACCGTGTCGCCGTCCTTGTCGGTGGCCTGCACAAGCGTGCCCAGGTTAATGATAATGTCGTTCTCGTTGTCGCCTGCCGCGTGATCCAGCTGCTTGAGCAGTGTGAAGCTGTACACCCCCGCTGAGGTGAGGCTGAAGGTAAACACGTCGGCACCGCCTACGCCAGCCTTGGCGGTAAGCGTGTCACCTGCGACGCTGTACACCAGCGCCACCCCGGCCGAGCTCAACGCCGGCAAGCCGCTGGTGACACTCGACAAGGCATAGCTCAGCGGCGTGTCGGCGCCCGACTGGAAGATACCAGTCACGCTGCCGCCGGCGATGGTCGCCTCGCCAGTCACATCGCCCGTACCTCCGGTATTGCCATTGGCCAGGCCATCCTCGTCGACGGTTCCCGTCACGGCGGTCCCGGTTGCCGTCGGCGTATCGTCGTCGACGGTGATGACCAGTCTGTCGGCCGCAGCCGTTACCGTGTCACCGTCCTTGTCGGTGGCCCGCAGTAGCGAGCCCAGGTTGATGGTGATGTCGTTCTCGTCGTTGCCTGCCGCATGATCCAGCGGCTTGAGCAGCGTGAAGCTGTAGGCACCCGCTGCGGTAAGACTGAACGTGAATACGTCGGCACCGCCTACGCCGGCCTTGGCGGTGAGCGTATCACCCGCGACGCTGTACACCAGCGCCACCCCGCCCGAGCTCAGCGCCTGCAAGCCGCTGGTGTCAGTCGACAAGGCATAGCTCAGCGGCGTGTCGGCGCCGGACTGGAAGATGCCGGTCACGCTGCCGCTGGCCGTGGTCGCCACGCCCGCCACGTCGCCCACACCACCGGCAATGCCATTGGTCAGGCCGTCCTCGTCGACGGTTCCTGTCACGGCGGTTCCGGTCGCCGTCGGCGTGTCGTCGTCGACGGTGATGACCAGCTTCTCGGCCGCAGCCGTCACCGTGTCACCGTCTTTGTCGGTCGCCCGCAGTAGTGAGCCCAGGTTGATGGTAATGTCGTTTTCGTTGTTGCCTGCCGCATGATCCAGCGGCTTGAGCAGCGTGAAGGTGTAGGCACCCGCTGCGGTGAGGCTGAACGTGAACACGTCGGCACCGCCTGCGCCGGCCTTGGCGGTGAGCGTGTTGCCCACGACGCTGTACACCAGCGCCACTCCGCCCGAACTCAGCGCTGGCAACCCGGTGGTATCACTCGACAACGCATAGCTCAGCGGCGTGTCGACGCCGGACTGGAAGATGCCGGTCACGCTGCCACTGGCCGTGGTCGCCTCGCCAGTCACGTCGCCCGTACCGCCGGGAATACCATTGGCCAGGCCATCTTCGTCGACGGTTCCTGTCACGGCGGTCCCGGCCGCCGCCGGCCCGTCGTCTTCGAAGATCATCTGGGAACCGATTTCGACTTTCGTAATAGAGGCTTGGAACAGGTGGAGGCCATCGATATCAAAATCGGCGTGCTCATTGCCCTTGGCGGTGAGGGCCGCCCCGTTCTCGATGAGCACGCGATTGTGTTCCGCCGTTGTGGTGTATTCGATCGCGTAGCCGGCTTTAATGCCGGTGATGGTTGCAATCCCATTAACCAAGGTGATGCCAATGGTGGTGTCATTCACCGTTCCGTCTGAATTATCGATCACCGTCCCGGTGCTGTTGAGGACGCGAACACTGGTGATGTCAACCTTCGTATCATTCCCATATCCGTCGATGAATTGCGTGCCAGATTCAACAGCGGTGGTGAATGCGCTGATTTTTACGACAGCGCTCTTGCCGCTTTGCAACTGCACGACGTCGAAACTGACCGTATTCACATTGACGACGCCGGTAAAGTCGGCGTTGGCTTCGACATCTGCTTCATTCTGATCCAGGTTGGGAATGGTCACATTCTGCCTGGCACCCGAGACGAACGAAAAACGGATGCCTTCCTGTTCCGTAATCATCTGGTTGTTGGTGCCGAAGGTGGTCGGCCCACCTGCCTGGCTGGTATTGATCGTGTCGCCAGTGGTTATATTGACGCCAGTTGACTGGTTTGCGGGGTCCTTGCCGGTGGCGATGATGGCGGGATCCGTGATCCGCATGACACCACCGACGTCGACAACTGTCGGGTTCGCCGTCGTGAACATCAGGAAGAGGTTCTGACCGGAGGGCGCATCCTTGAGACTGAATTCCAGGTTCTGACTGGCTCCGATGAAAACCAAACCCGTCAGATCGATCGCGTCATCGGGGTTCGTCATACCTGGATGCTTGAGCGGTTGGTACTCCACGGTCCAGATCTTGCCGCCCGTGACCGGCGATCCGGTTTCTTCGATATAGGCAGCGAACACGATCGCGCCGGCTGGGCCAGCTCGGCCCAGAACGATGTTGTTGTTCACCGTATCCGTATAGAGAAGGATGCTGGTGCCATCGAGAGTATCCAGTCCGCTGTCCACGCCATTGAGCGGTGCGCCAGTGCTGCCGACGAAGCTGACATCGGTAGCGCTTGTTGCGCCGCTGATGGTGAACGCATTGCTGCCCGTATTGCCCACGGCACCGTTATAGCCACTCAAGGCCGCATCCATTGCGCCAACTGCCCCAAGGGCGGTCAAACGGGTAGCGAAGGCCGAGGGCAGGGGTAGCGCCGTGTCGTTGTCGTTAGCGTCTTCCGCAGCGCTTGAAGTGGCGGCGTTCTGCAGCCCGGCCGTTTCGTCCAGCGAAACTTTCACGCCGGTCGCCCCGACGCTCAGAGCGCTGGCGGTAATCGAGGTTGTCAGCAATGCATTTTGTTCGTCAATAGTCATGACTTTTACCTGGGGTAGTTGCGGTCATCGAGGCCTGACCGTTGACCTTTGGTCGCAACTATGGCGAAGCGCCAGGGATTGCGCATTGCCCGATACTCCCAAGCGGGGTGGGAGTTTCGGACTACTGGGGGAGGAGGAAACGGGATGAGGGCGCGACGGAGTGGCGGGCATATTTCGTTTGTGAATGTTCAGGCCGAGATAAATCGCAAAAAACGTATCGCCGCGCGGCCTGTGATGTTAAGCGGACGGCAGGTGCGGCGGCTTCGCCACATAACACAAAATTAAGCCACGGAACCTGTGGGAGCGGCGGTGCGACGATTCGACTTGCTCGCAAAGACGCCGGCACCGCAAACATTGATGTCGTCTGACGCGCCGCTTTCGCTAGCAAGTCGAATCGTCGCACCGCCGCTCCCACAGGAATTTCGCTTAACTGACCGGCACCGGGCCGCTTCTCGTTTTTTTGATAGCGATCACGCGTTTAACGAGGCGTGTTTAAAGACACTCCGTGTTACTTCCCGAAGGGCTACAAGACCTTGCGTCGTTGCCTACGGTTAAGACAGAATCCGCCGGCTTGTGCGCCGATGGGCCGGGCTCTATCGTTTCCCTGTCACTGAAATCAGTGATCGGGTTTGGTAGCCCGGTTTCGTATCACGGCGCATCGCGTCACCTATTATGGTGGTCATGCGCGGGGTCCTTTCGAGGGCGCCGGGAACTGATACGACCGGTCTACCAACCCGCGTATGGCCACCACCCTTCGTTGGTAGCGAGTGTGATGGCTCTTTTTAATAAACTCGTATCAGGAGTTTGATTTATGTTCAAAGTTACGCCCAACCCACCGGACACCGATCCGGCATCCCCGTACGAATCCGACGATTCAAAAAAATTCCACGAAGCCGCCGAGCGCGCCCTCAATTTCTACCTCAACCCAGCAGCGCTCAAGAACACCCCCCGCAAACCCAGCACCATGTACATGATTGCGCCGGATGTCGGCCATGAAGCCTTGCTGGTTCAAACGTGCGAGAACCTGGCCTCGGCCAGTGTCATGGCCAGTGACATTGCGGCCTTGGTGGAGGGCACCCAGCGCAATACGCTGTTGGCGCTTCAGCAAGTCATCATGCTGGCTGAACTGGCGGTGAATCGAATGCTGGATAACTTCGTTCCACCCAAGTAATCAAGCAACCCTTTACCGAGAGCTTGCCCTCGGTAAAGGGTTTTGATGGCTCACAACGACGTCCTGACCACCAATGGACAATCAACGGTCTGGGTTCCCGATACCTCCAAGGCCTCGATCAGGTGCCGGGCCGCATTGCGACCGATCTCGTAGTACGGCAGTTGCACCGTAGTCAGCGGAGGGATGAACAGTTCGGCGATGCCGATCATGTTGTCATAGCCGAGCACAGCGACATCGGCGGGAATTTTCAGGCCACGGCCCAACAACAGCTGATAGGCACAAAAGGCAATGCGGTCGTTGCCACAGATCAGGATGTCGAATTGGGGGCGACCGTCAATGATGTGCCGGTCGAGGATGGCTGCGGTTTCACCATAGGCATCATGATCGGAAAGGTTGTATTGCAAGAGTGCGTCCGGCGCCAGGCCGAATGCCTGACAGGCACGCTGCAGGCCTTTTTGCCGCAGGCCCCAGGCCAGACTCTGTTTGGGCAGATTGATGCACAGCGGGCGCCGATAACCCTGGCTCAACGCGTGATGCACGGCTCGATACTGCCCCGTTTCGTCGTCTGGCACATAACTGACCAGGTGACTGTCATCTGCCAGGCAATTGGCGAGTACCAGGGGTTTGCTCTTCAAGCGTTCGGGAATGCTCACCTGGCGAAACCCCATGGCGCTGAAGATCAACCCGTCGGGGCGGTGCGACAACATCAGGTCGATGTTCTGGTCGGTGGGCGGGTTGCTCAACAGGTTAAGGATGAACACATTCCAGCCCGCCTGCTGCGCGGTCTGTTCGATGGACAGCAGCAGTTCGACCGCGAACGGTGTGGTCGCGGTGTCCAGCGCGAACACTCCGATGGTTCGCGACTGGAGGTTGTCGCCGCGCATCTTGCGCGCCGACAGGCTCGGTACGAATTGCAGTTCATCAATGGCGCGACGCACCCGCTGAAGGGTTTCGGGGCTCAGTTTTTCCGGGTTATTGAGCGCGCGCGAAACCGTCATCAGGGACACGCCGGCCAGCTGTGCAACGTCTTTCACTGAAGTCATGCGAGGCGAGGCCGGTCAGGTTGACGCAGGATCATGACACAGGGTCCGGGTTTCTCGCGACTCGAATGACGCTACTCACAGCCATCTGCCGCTCATAGCCATCCAGAGCCCAGAGGCCATGCCTTGGGAATCGAGACCCGGCCGCCAGTCCCGCTTGCCAGCAGTTTCACGCCCAGACTGTCGGGGCTCGGATAGAGGCGACTGCTGAAGCTGAAGCGGCCGTTTTCGTCGAACACCTCGATGGACGAGCGATCGAGGAACACACGCAATTCCAGACGCTCTTGTGTCGGGTCTATTGTCACGCTGCGCTGACCGGTGACTTGCGCACCCGAACGGTTGCGGTCCAGCACCAGACGCTGCAGCGATGCGTCGTAGTAAAGCAGGGTTTCTTCCTGTCCATCGTCGCTGCAACGCAAGGCAACTCCCAGGTGGCCGTCGGTGCAACCGAGCAAATCCAGATGCACATGGATTTCAAGCCTGTCGCCATTTACTTCCCGCACCCATCGGGCTCCCGACCTATCCCACCAGGACGTGCCCGGTAATGGCTCCTTGCGTAAGGCGGCGAGCTCCCGAGCCGGATACACGCAAAGCCGATCGGCGTGCAGTTCAAGTTCGCGCGGTAAACCGAGCATGCCGCACCAGTGATGGGCCTGGCTCGGCATCGGGCTTTCCCACATATCGAGCCATGCCCATACAAGGCGCCTTCCGTCAGGGGCCACTAGCGTTTGCGCGGCATAGAAATCGTGGCCGTTATCCAGCTCGATAAAAGGCCCGCCGGTGAAGTGCCATTCGCTGTCGAGTTGACCCACTCGATAACCGGTCTGGTACTTGTTGAGCCGTTCGTAACCCTCGGGTTGCATGCCCTGAGGGGAGTAGAGCAGCACATCACGTCCGTTCAGTCGGAACAGATCCGGGCACTCCCACATATAGCCATCGCCCTCGCTGCCGCTGGACACATAGTCGAGGAATTCCCAGGTGTGCAGATCCGTGGAACGGTACAGCGGGAGCAACGGCACATCGCCCAGACGTGCGCCGGCAATCAGGTACCAGCAGTCATCCTCCTGCCATACCTTGGGGTCACGAAAGTGCATGATCGTGTCTTGCGGCGCGGCTTCGATGACGGCGCCATGCTTGACGAACCGAATGCCGTCGGTGCTGGTGGCCAGGCACTGGACTTGACGGATCGAGCGCTCGTCACCCACTTCCCCCAGCCAGGTGTGCCCGGTGTAGATCAGCGCCAGGGTATCGCCACACACCACCGCGCTACCGGAAAAACAACCGTCGCGGTCGAAATCGTCGCCGGGCGCCAGTGCAATGGGTAGATGCTGCCAATGGACCAGATCGGCACTCTTGGCATGCCCCCAATACATCGGGCCCCATTTCGCATCGAAGGGATGGTGCTGATAGAACACGTGGTATTCGCCACGAAAGTACACCACCCCGTTGGGGTCGTTCATCCAGCCCACGAGAGGGGCAATATGATAACCAGGTCGATAATCATCGACGACGCGAGACAGACCCTCACGCAGCGCATGCTGCGCAATCTCAAGGGCAGCGGACATTGGAACACTCATGGAATTCAAAGACACAGTCATAGGGCGCGTGCTCGTACCGGGCGCAGAGAAACGCCATCCGGCAGGGTTTCAATGGCGTGTGGATGACGGCTCAAGGCCGCGCCGTCGGCGTCGAACAGGTGCAGGTTGTCGATGTCCAGTTGCAGCTCAACCCGATCGCCTGCCTGCCAGCCGGCGCTGACCTCACAACGACAGATCAATGGCTCGTCCTGACCTGTCTCGAGGTGCACATAGGTTTCGCTGCCCAGGTATTCGACGGCGGTCACGACCACGCCGGCGGTTCCATCCGCTGCCTTGAGCGACAGGTGCTCCGGGCGAATCCCCAGGGTCAGCTGCGTACCTGCCGCCAGCTTCGAGCTGTCAAAGGGCAGGGACGTGATACCCCATACGAGGGTGTCGACCAGGCTGGTTTCGCCTGGCGTTTGCAGGCGTGCCGGCAGAAAATTCATCCGGGGCGAACCGAGAAAACCGGCGACAAAGCGGCTGGCCGGGCGCTCGTAGAGTTCGCGTGGTGAGCCGACCTGTTCTACGCGACCGCCATTGAGCACGACAATTTTGTCGGCCAAGGTCATCGCTTCCACCTGATCGTGGGTGACGTAGATCATGGTCGAGCCCAGTCGAGCATGCAGTCGGGCGATTTCGTTGCGCATCTGCACGCGCAAGGATGCATCCAGGTTGGAGAGCGGCTCATCGAACAACAAAATGTCCGGTTCCCGCGCCATGGCTCTGCCCATGGCCACACGCTGACGTTGCCCGCCGGACAGTTCCTTTGGCTTGCGTTGCAACAGCTTGTCCAACTGCAGGATTTGCGCCGTTTTCAGCACGCGATCGCGCAGGCTGGTCTTTTCAGTCTTGGCCAGTTTGAGACCAAAGCTGATGTTGTCGTAGACGCTCATGTGCGGGTACAGGGCATAGGACTGAAACACCATGCCGACGCCACGCTCGCGCGGCTCCAGGTCGTTGACCCGACGCCCGTCGATCAGCAGGTCGCCGCCGCAGATCGAATCCAGTCCGGCGATCAGTCGCAGCAGGGTCGATTTTCCGCAGCCCGAAGGGCCGACGAACACCACGAATTCACCCGCCGCGATTTCCAGGCTGACGTCGCGAAGAATCCGCGCGCCGCCCAATTGTTTGTTCACGTTGTCCAGTTTCAATTTAATCACGATGCTGTTCCTTGTCTTTGTTGGGCATCAACCCTTTAACGCGCCGGCAGTGAGACCGGAAACGATTCGGCGCTGGAAGATCAGCACCAGAATCACCAGTGGGACGGTGACCAGCACCGATGCAGCCATCAACAACCCCCAAGGCAACTCATGAGGGCTACCGCCGGAAATCAGGGCGATGGCGACCGGCACCGTGCGTTGTGTGTCGGTGAGGGTGAAGGTCAGGGCAAACAGGAACTCGTTCCACGCTGCGATGAAGGCCAATAAGCCCGTGGTGACCAGTGCGGGCCAGAGCAGCGGCAACAGCACGCGGGTCAGCGTGACCCATGGGGACGCGCCATCCATGATGGCCGCTTCTTCCAGTTCATGAGGCAATTGCCCCATGAACGTGGTCAGCACCCAGACGGTGAAGGGCAGGGTGAAAATCGTGTAGCTCAGGATCAACGCCCAGGACGTGTTGTACAGGCCCAAGGCGCGGATCACTTCGAACAATCCCGACAGCACCGCGACCTGAGGAAACATCGACACGCCAAGGACCATCATCAACACCGTGCCACGCCCACGGAACTTCACCCGGCCCAAGGCATAGGCGGCGGTCACGCTGAGGAACAACGCCAGGGTCACCACGCTAAGCGCAACCACCAGCGAGTTGCCGATAGCTAGCAGGAATGAGGATTGATTGAGTACCGCCGCGTAATTGGAGAAGTCGGGGTTATTGATCCAGTAGCTCACCTCGAACAAGGCGCTGGATGGCTTCAGCGAAGTCACGATGGCGTAGTAGAAAGGGAAAACCGCATACAGCAGCAATACCCCGATCAGGCACCAGAATCCGAGGCGCAACAGTGCTTTTTTCAGTAGGCGCAGGTTCATGATCGGACCTCCAGTTGACGGCGTCCGAGGTAGAGATAAAGCATGGCGATGACCGCAACCACCAGAAACAGCAGCGTCGAGGCGGCGCTGCCGTAACCGACGTCCTGGAACTCCACCAGGTGCTGGCGGGCATACACCGACATGCTCATGGTGCTCGACGAGTTCGAGGTCAGCACATAGATCACGTCGAACACCCGCAGCGAGTCGAGGATGCGGAAGATCGCCGCCACCAACAGTGCAGGCATCAATAGGGGAAGGGTGACACTCCAGAACACTTTCAGCGGATGAATACCATCGACTCTGGCGGCTTCGTAGCAATCGCTCGGCAACATTTGCAAGGCCGCCAGCATCAGCAGCGTGACAAACGGCACGGTCTTCCAGACGTCGACGAGGATCACCGCCCACATCGACAGGTCCGCATCGGCCGTCCAGGCCAGGGGCGCGTCAATCAGGCCGAGGCTCAGCATCATGTGATTGATGATGCCGAACTGGTCGTTGAGCATCCATGACCAGATCTTTGCCGAGACAATGGTCGGAATCGCCCAGGGAATCAGAATCATCGCCCGCACCAGAGAACGTCCGGTGAACTTGATGTTCAGCAGCAACGCCACCAACAGTCCCAGTACGACTTCCAGTCCCACTGACACCACGGTGAAATGCAAGGTGTTGCGCACCGCGTTCCACCATTGCGGATCGACCAGGATGCCCGACCAGCTGGAGCCGTTGTGGAACAGATAATTGCTCAAACCTATGAAGGTTCCGCCACCGGTGTCCGACAGACTGGCGTCAGTCAGGCTGAACCAGAATGTGCGCAGTAGCGGCCAGGCTGCCACCAGGGCCAGACACAACAGCATCGGTGTCAGAAACAGCCAGGCGGCGCGTACCCGGCGTCGTTGTACGGGCGTTTCCCTGATCAGCAGGGGCTCGTCATAGGGGGCAGTAGTAGAGACAGACATGGTGATTTCCTTCCTTGTGGCTTACCAGTTCCGGCGTTTGATGCGCGTGAGTTCGCTTTCCAGTTCGGCCAGCGCCTGATCGACAGGCAACTCGCCCGCCAGCACGCCATGCACCCGATCGAAGAACGCATTGGAGACCCGTGGATAGCGATCGGCAGTAATTGAGGCGGGGCGCATGACCCCATCGTTGAGAATGCTGTGCAGCTGAGCGTAATAAGGCATTGCCGCGAGCAATTCGGGGTCTTGATACAGCGACTCGATCACCGGGTTATAGGCGCCTATCAGGGCACGGCGTTTTTGCTCTTGGGCACTGGTCAGGTAGCTCACCAGCTCGGCGGCAAGTTTTGGATGGGCGCTGTAACGCGATACCGCCAGACCCCAGCCACCAAGGGTGGAGGCATGGCTGCCGGTCTCGCCGCCGCGGGGCAGGGGAGCGACCCCGACCTTGTCTTTTACTGCACTGTCCTGGCTTTGCACCAGGGCCCAGACATACGGCCAGTTACGCATGAACAACGCATTGCCCGACTGGAATACGCCTCGGCCTTCTTCTTCGGTGTAGTTGAGTACGCCGCGCGGGGAGATGTCTCCTACCCAGCTTTTCGCCAGGGTCAACGCCGTTTTTGAAGCCTGGCTGTTGACCACGATGTCGCCTTGCGGATTGACCAGCCCGCCTTGCGGTTGGCTGCTGATCCACTCCAGCGCATTACACGTCAGGCCCTCGTAGGCGCGTCCTTGAAAGATGTAACCCCAGGCATTGGGATTCCCGGCAGTGCGCTCGGCCTGTTGAATATTCCGGGCGGTAGCGGTCATTTCTTCCCAGGTCTGGGGAACCTGTTGGTTGTACTTCTCGAGCAAGTCCTTGCGGTAATACAGCAGACCCGAGTCGGTGAACCACGGCATCGTCACCAGCCGTCCGTTCACCGTGGCGTTATCCACCTGTGCCTGGAAGTAGCCCTGGGTCGCATTGGCAGGAAGCACCTCGCGCAGATCCATCAGATGTTTGGCCAGCATCCCCGGCCACACCATATCGATTTGAATGATGTCGATGTCGCTGGACTGCGCACTGAGGATCTGTTGGTAGAACGACAACCTCTCGGTTGCCGAGTTAGGTGTTGAGACCACCTCGACGTGGTTGCCGGTCTGTTTCGACCACGCCTCGACAGCCTCTTTACAGAGTTGTAACTCCGCACCCACCGCGCCGCAGGAGATCGTCAAATCAGCTGCGTTCGAGAGGGATGGAAGCCCGGCACAAAGGGTGAGCAGTGCTGCTGGAAGAAGAGATTTAAGCTGTTTCATAAAGCCCTCTTTATTTTTGTTTTTAGAAAAGTTAACGTTAACATCGCCAAATGTAGCAGCGTATTTGCGATGAGGCATCCTTTTTTTCGTCAATTTTGACAATTCACAGTTCACGAAAAAAAGGCCGGTTGCGGAAGCAGAAAAATAAAAACAAAACAGGGGATTCACATGCAGAAAGCATCAAGCTGGCTACTCGCAGGCGTGCTCAGCACCTCGGCGGCAACCTCTCAGGCCGCGACTCTGGAAGAGCGCATGGCTGCGTTTGAAGCCCGTGCCAGCGCAGCGGAAAAACGCGCAGCGGCAGCTGAACAGCAAACCCAGGCCCTCGCCAGGGAACTGCAGCAAATCAAACTTTCCACTCCTGCCTTGCAGCCCGCAGCGTCAACTGCCGCAGTCATGTCGGCGCCTGCTTTGGACACCCGACTGGCAAAACTCGAAGCCCGTCAGCAAAGCATGGAAAAGCAGGACAGCAGCGCACACCTCACTGACGGCTTCAGCTTCAAGGGTTACGCACGTTCCGGATTGCTGATCAACGATGGGCTGGGTGGTGGTCGTGGCGGCCCTTATACCACCCCTGCCGGTTCAGTCGGGGGGGCAGTCGGGCGACTCGGTAACGAAGACGACACCTACATGCGCATCGACCTGTCGAAAGAAATCTATGCGCAGAACGGTACCCGTTCCAAATTCACGGTGTCCATCGCCGACGGTGTGGAGAGTTCCAATGACTGGACGGCCGACGAAAGCAACCTGAACGTGCGTCAGGTATTTACCGAACTCGACCATCTTGCCGCCTTCAAGGGCAATTCGACGTTCGAGAACGCGACCCTGTGGGCAGGCAAACGATTTGACAGAGATAACTTCGATATCCATTGGCTGGACTCGGACGTCGTCTTTCTGGCCGGCACCGGGGGTGGTATCTACGATGTGCAGATGAACAAGGATTGGCGCTCGAATTATTCCTTGATCGGGCGTAACTATGGGGATTTCAGTGAGGGCGGCGTCAATGCCGATGTGGAAAGCTACATCCTGACCTCCAACCAGTTTTTCGATAATGGTCAGTGGCAATGGATGTTCAATGGCATTGGCTCAAAGAAAAACGACTTTGCCACCCGCACCAATGAAGCGGGCCTGACGCCTGCGGATTCCGGCTTGCACAGCATGCTGGCCAATCACCAGAAAAACTTTTTCGGCAGGGAAGGCTTCTTCAAAACGGCACTGCTCTATGGGCAAGGTCTGGGGGCAGAGGTCAAGAACATCGGTTCGGATGGCGAACTGATCGACGATGCCCGGGCGCTGCGTCTGGCGCTTTATGGCGAGACACCTATTGCCCCCGGCTGGCGCATCGGCCCCAGCTTGTTGGCCGAACAAAGCAAGGACAGGTATGTCAAGGGTGACGATTACCGCTGGATGACTCTGAACGTGCGGTTGGCCAATGAAATCAACAGCAATTTCGAGATGGCCTACGAAATGAGCTGGCAAACCATGGACCTCGACCCCAAGGGCTATATGCAACGTAATGCGGTCGACGGTAACTTCTGGAAATTCACGATTGCCCCAACATTCAAACCCGACGTTGGAGACCTGCTCACACGTCCCGAACTGCGAGTGTTCGCAAGCCTGATGAACTGGTCTTCGGACCTGGACAGATACAGTTCCACAGACAACTTCGGCAAGTCGGACTTCAACGCCGGCGGTGTATGGCAGTACGGCATCCAGATGGAAACCTGGTTCTGATAGCTGCTTCATCGGCGTAGGAGCCAGGCTGCCGTAATGCCGGTCAGTCAAGCGTGATACTGAACCTGTGGCGAGGGAGCAAGCTCCCTCGCCACAGGTTACTCATCGCTTGTTCTGTCTCTTGACTGGTCTCGCTTGCTCATGGGTGAGCTTCCACGCAAAATCTCGATGGGCGGCTCGATCAGCTGCAGTTCGAGCGCACCCGAGGCTGGCACGAAGCGCGGGCCGGTGCTTTCAGGCGTTGCCCGCAACCTCCAGGTGCGCTGCACCTTCGCCAGTTTGGCGACGCCTGATCCCAGGGACCAACGCCGGCAGACTTTCTCCAACTTGAGCGGGTAAATCGTGAGTTGGTCGCCTTTGAAATGCATGCGCAGGAAGCATTTGTGGTCGGCGATGCACTGTGAGGAAAAAACCGCCTCGCTATGTAGCCCCCAAAAGGTGTTGCCCATCACCATCCATGCACCGAACAACAGTCCTCCCAAACTGCCGCCGAGCACCAGCGTCTCCGCCAGGAACAACAAAACCTGGTGCAGGTTTTCTACCTCGAACTGCAAGTAGTGAATGTTGACGCGGCCCATCAGCCATAGCAGTCCGATTGCCAGTCCCAGATGAAGTACCCCGTGAGCAGCGCCAATGGCATAGGCGAGCTTTCGGGTGCGCTTGACCCCGGCGGCTGAGAACACTGCGCAACCCACCACTATGATCACGGCGAACATCACCGACGAAGGACTGTGTGACAGGACCAGGAGCAGGTGTCGCCACACTTCGCCGATGTTGGAAATAGACGCTTGGAGGTCAGACAACACGTCCATCAGGCTGCGGTTGCCTCGTGCCGGGTGGGGCACTGTGCTGGCGCTTTGTACCATCCAGTCGAACAGCAGGTACAAGATGGCCAGCATGCCGCAGAACGAGAGATTGCGGGTAGGTAGCCGCCATGCCCGGTTACGCAGTTGCTCGGAGGTCTTTTTGTCCGGGTAGGCCGCAGCCAGCTCGTAGTGCTGCCGGGTTCCGCCAACGTTGATCGGCTTGGGCGGATCTGGAAGCTGATGTGTGGCATTCAAGAAGGCGCCACCGCCTCCGCACGTGATGCGCTGCGGTGCCTGGGTGCCAGCTTTTGGCTGGTAGCGCGCGTAGTGGTGCGAGTCTCCGGCCAAGACTACTGCCAGGTGGTCACCCAATAGTTCCTCGATCTCGCGCAGGCTGCGAAAGCGCGGCGTCTGGGTTTCGATCGAGGGCAAGGCCTTGCTCTCCTCGCGTGCCAGCCGCTCGGCCTCGTCCACCCAGCTCGGCTCGGGTGTACAGAGGATCACGCGGTCGCCTGGCTGCAGTTTGGCGTGCATCTCTTCGAAGTAACGTTTCTGCTCCCGGTCGATCATGGACTCCAATTGCAGGTCCAGGCCCCAGACCCACCAGCCATTGGGCAGCTGCAGCACGTAGTAACTGGTGCGCTGGCGGGTTTCCCAGCCGCCAATGGGCTTTTGCTCGCAAAACAGTTGGGAGAAGCCGCGCAGACCGTCATACCAATCGTGATTGCCGGGCGTCGCCAATATCCACGGTGCATCCGGCTGCCGCACGGGCTGGTCCTGGTCATCAGGGGGCAGCTTGGGTACTGACGCGGGAAAGGCGGCGCGAAAGGGATCCAGGAAGCGGGTGCGGTAGCCGGATTGGGCCGGTGTGGGATAGACCTGATCGCCGCCGAGCAGCAGCACGTCGCCACGCGGCAGCGTGAGCGGGTACTCCGGCAACTTGCAATCCTGGCTGACGCACAGCGCCATCGAATAGGTAGAGTCCCAGCCATCGCCGGTGTCGGCCAGATAGTCGATCCACACGTCACCGTCGGCAGGCACCTGGATGGGCGGGTTAGCGTTCCGAGGGTTGAGCATGGCCGACACATCGCGTGGGTCCGCGAAGGCACCCATCGTGGTGGCCGCAGCCGATTGCAAGCCCGTGCGCATAAGCTGAAACGGACCTAGCCAGTTGACCATCGGCTCTTGGGTATAAAGCTCGATTCGGCTATTGAGCGTGGAAGATTGGGTGGAACGGGTCATGGCGAGGGGCGCAGAGTGCGGCGTGGGCGCCTCTCCAGCGCGAAACTCAATCGATTGCTCCTTCATCATCCAGCCTCCATTGCTGTAACGAGTTCAGGTGCCTCAAAAGGGTGATCTTTTGTCGGTCGATTCAGGATAGGTCAGTTATGCGATGGCCGCCGACTCATAGCCTGAAGGAGAGGCTGTCGTGAACAGTTCCCGAAAACGTTGTCTCTACCGGCCCGATGAGAAAGACAGGTCCCACGCCATCCCATTGAACCGTTACGGTTCCGCCATCACATTCAACCTCAACGCAATGGTCTAACAAACCACGACGAACTCCGTTAACCGCGGCGCCACAAGAGCAGGAACCGGAACCGAGGGGAATACCACCGCCGCGCTCCCAAATGCGCAACCGAATGTGCTTGCGGTTAATGATCTGGACGAAATGCACGTTTGTCTTGAGAGGAAACAGAGGGTTGGTTTCAATGGTCGGTCCGAGGGTCGCTATATCAACGGCTGTCAGGTCATCCACAAAATAAGTGCAGTGCGGATTGCCCATGCTGGTCGCTGCCGGGCCACCTGCCAGTGGTAAAACAGCAGTATCCATTTCCAGGGCCAGGGGAATGTCCGACCAGCCGAAAAGCGGTTTCCCCATGTTGACGGAAATTGCGCCGGTTGAAGTTCGTTCGCAAGTGAGTAGACCACGGTTGGTTCGCAGCGCTATCGACGTAGTATTTGATTCGCGCATCAGCCTATCCGCGGCACCCCGCGTTGCACTGCCGCAAGCATCCAGCGTTGAGCCATCGGCATTCCAAAACATCAAGCGCGCAACTGCATCATCGCAATCGAGCACCACCGCGAGTTGATTGAATCCGATTCCCCGGTGCCGATCACCCAATCGCCGAGCCAAGGTACTTGTCATTGGATTGGCCGAGTTTCGCAAGTCCACAACAACGAAGTCATCGCCATTGGCGTGCATTTTATGAAAGCTCAGCGACATAAATTGATCCTGGTGGCGAGACATGGGGTGAATTGATATTTAAAGGCAATTCAGCCCCATTCGCATAGAAGTGGACCCGCCAGAATAGCGGGTCCGAAAGGGGAGATCAGAGTTTCGGTAACTGCCCGATGCGCCCGAGCATTTCGGTCACGATCTGCAGGTCCAGCAGGAATTGGTCGACGGTCTTGAACTCGTTGTCGTTGTGGCCGGTGTACTTGAGCTCGGGCCTGGCCAGGCCGAACTGCACGCCATTGGGCAGCTCATGGACCGAGGTGGCGCCGGCAGAGGTGCCAAACTTGTGTTCCATGCCAAGGTTTTCGCTGGACACGGCCAGCAGGGCCTTGACCCATTCACCCTCAGGATTGCGGTGCATCGGCTCGGCGATCGAGTAGTCGAAGGCCGGCTCAATGTGGGTCTTCTTGCTCCAGGCGCCAAGCTTGTCGGCGATTTCGGCCTTGAGCACTTCCGGGGATTTGCCCTTCGGCACGCGCAGGTTGACCGCGAGTTTGAAGGCTTTTTCATCCATCCCGACATAGGTCAGGGAGGTGGTCAGCGGTCCCATGAAGGCATCGGAAAAACCGACCCCTAATTTGCCTCCCAGGTAGTCCAGTCCCCAGTTGTCGGCGGCGTAGCGGGCGGCGTCGGTAATGTGGTTGTGTTTGAGCGCAACCTTCCCGTCGAGGCTGTTGATGAAGTCCAGCATCCTTGCCACCGGGTTGATGCCTGACTCTGGTTCCGAGGAGTGGGCGGAAACGCCGGTGACCGTCAGCTGGACGTCCTTGCCGACGACCTTGGCGGTCACCTCGAAGTCGCTGCCATTGCGCTTGGCATAATCACTGCCTGCCTTCTGCAGGCTGGCGGCCAATTCGGCGGGTTTGTCGGTCACGAGGGTGGCGACCGAAGTCGAAGGAATCTGGTTGGTGGCCAGCCCGCCCGTCATTGAGGTGATTTCAGCGCCTTTGCCCTCTGCGGCCCGCCGGGCAAAGTTCGCCATGACGGTGCCGTAGCCTTTCTCGGCAATCACCACCGGATAGCCGCCATCCAGCGCCAGGTTGTAGTTGGGTGTCGGGTTGTGTTCGAAGTAATAGGGGATGGCGTCGCCGGTGGTTTCTTCGGTGGTGTCTACCAGCAGTTTGAAATTCCTCGCCAGCGGCAGCTTCTCTTCCTTGATGATCTTCATGGCGTAGAGCGCCACCACGATGCCGTTCTTGTCATCCTCGGTGCCCCGGCCATACATGCGGTCACCGACCAGGGTGACCTTGAACGGATCGAGTCGGGTGCCGTTTTTCAGGACCCAGTTCTCTGGCGTCACGGGCACCACATCGGCATGCGCGTGAATGCCTACGACTTCATCGCCGTTGCCTGCGAGAGAGATTTCATAGACTCGGTTGTCGATGTTGCGAAAATTCAGATTGAAGGCCTGGGCAAGGCCCTTGAGCTTGTCGGCGATCTTGATGAATTCGGGATTGTTGTGCTGATCAACGCCGTCCACGCGGAAGGTCGGGATTGCCACCAGCTCGCGCAGGGTTTCGGTGGCCGCGTTGCCGTATTTCACCCGTGCATAGAGGCCCAGCAGGCGATGGATCTCGTTCTGCTGTTCAGGGGAAAGCGTCTTGTTGCTCTGGAAGGCACTGATTGCCGGGCCGAGGTCGTTGGTTTTGGCAAGGTCGCTCTTGGCCAGGCGTCCCAGGAACTGCCTGAAATCGGTTACCGATGTGTCACTGAAAGTCTTGAGGATGGTCGCGCTCTGTTGCGGGGTGATGTTGGCGTGCGCTGAGGTGGTGATTGACGAAAGGCTGGCCAGTATCAGGGTTGTCGTGGCCAGGTGTTTGAATGAGAAATCCATTGTTGGGGCATTCCTTTGCAGGCAGTTTGTGAGAAATATCTGATCGATGAGTCAGAAACTTTTCCAAACTAACACCACAAGGGAGTGGTACGGGAGTCCCGGAAGCAGGATCTGTCGCACAGAAATGCAAAAACGACGCAGAAATGAAAAAAACCGGGAAGGTTTCATCTTGAGTCAGTGAGGACCCTGTGGCGAGGGAGCTTGCTCCCGCTTGAGTGCGTAGCACTCACAAAAATCGGCGATTGTTATCAGATTTTTGGGGCCGCTACGCAGCCCAACGCGAGCAAGCTCGCTCGCCACAAAGGCAGGCACCTACCAACGCAACTCGAAGGCATTTTCCGCCCCCGACTGGATGCTGCTGCCCAAGCGTGCGCACTCGCGAGAAAGGGTGTCGTGCAGCCATTGACGGTCTTCCCCTTCGGCGCGACAGATGCGAAAGCGACAGAGGCGGGTGGGCATCAGGTCCAGTGATCGCAGGTGTCCACCCGGGCCCAACGAGGCAAAGTACAGAAGCCCAAGGTCGCCACGAAAGTCTGTGTGGCCTTCAATGCCTTCGTAATCGTTCAGCAGATCACCGCAGCCATAGAGAATCAGGTGTTCGCGGTACACCTCGATGCCCTTGATGTGGTGCGAGGAATGCCCGTGCACCAAGTCAACGCCTGCCTCGTCGATCAAGGCATGGGCGAACCGGATCTGCTCCCGTGGAATATCGAACCCCCAATTGCCGCCCCAGTGAATGGAGGCGACCACCAGATCCCCCGGTTTTTTGCCCTCCAGAATCCGTACGGCCACAGGGCGCAGGCTTTGCATAGTCAGATCTTCCAACCGCGCCACGCCCGCGCGCTTATCTGTGGCGGCCCAGTCCTGCTCAATGCCGCTGTCGGGGGCGCCGAGGCCAAACACCAGCAAGCGCCGCCCGCCAGGCTGTGGCAGCACGGCGGGCGCTTCGGCAGATTGTCGGTTGTGCCCGGCGCCGGCGCTGCACATGCCGTTGCTCGATAAGGTATCCAGCGTATCGGCCAGGCCGGTTGCTCCCCAGTCCAGCACATGGTTGTTGGCCAGCACGCAGCAGTCGATGCCGGCTGCACTGATAGCCGGGAAGTTCTCCGGGCTCATGCGGTAATTGATGCCCTTTTGCTCCGGTCGTCCACGGCGAGACACCGCCGTTTCCAGATTGATGATGCGTGCGTGTGGCTGGCGAAGTTCAAGCTCATCCAGCGCAGCGCCCCAGATATAGGTGAAATCGACGGGGAGGGGAATCGGGCCATTGAGTCTTTCTGCCAGCCGGACGTAAACGCCGGCATTCTTGACGTAGTCTTCGTAAAGCCGCGGATCGCCAGGATGCGGCAGTACTGAGTCAATGCCGCGGGCGGTCATGACATCGCCGGCGAGAAACAGCTTCAGTGTGTCGGTAACAGTCGCCATGGCACCCTCCAGGAGCAGGAGTAAGCATCTGTTTTAAAACAAATATATTTTTGTGTTGGGCTTCCCAGGCGAAGCGAAAGTTGGTAAATTTCCGCGCGTTCTTGCAGAGGGCCCTTACAGGGGGCTTGTAGCGCAGGGACGCAGCATCTCGATGTTGCCCGCCTGAAAACTCAGTGCCGGGCACTCGCAGCAACAGATACAGGGGCGTCGCCAAGCGGTAAGGCAGCAGGTTTTGATCCTGCCATGCGTTGGTTCGAATCCAGCCGCCCCTGCCATTTTCCTTACACTTATCCAAGTATGGCTCCGCCGGCAGGTAGTGCAGGAGTCCGGGATGATTGTCTTTACAGAAAACGCCAACTCCGATCCGGGCTGGCGTTTTTTTATGTCTGTAAAACCCTCTTGGTAAAACCTTTAGCATTCAGCTGTCGTGCCAACGCAACGAGCGCGGCGCCATAGCGGCGCGCTCGCCAGTCACTCAGTGCGGCGCGCGAGGAATGGTCTTGAGCAGGTCTTCGGGGCTGATGTGGCCGACGACTTGCTGCACCACGCTGCCCGGTTGCGGCAGGTCAAGGATGTGCCCCTTCATCTTGCCGATCACGTGCATCTCGCAAGGCTTGCAGTCGAACTTCAGCGTCAGCACCTCATCACCGTGCACCAGTTGCATCGGCGCGACCTTGGTGCGCACGCCGGTGACGCCCTTGGCCTGTTTGGGGCAGAGGTTGAAGGAGAAACGCAGGCAGTGCTTGGTGATCATCACCGGCACCTCGCCGGTCTCCTCGTGAGCCTCATAGGCCGCGTCGATCAGCTTGACGCCGTGACGGTGATAGAAGTCGCGGGCTTTCTCGTTATAAACGTTGGCCAAAAACGACAGGTGCGATTCCGGGTACACCGGCGGCGGCTCGGTCTCGGCCTTGCGACCACCCCGTGGGTGGGCTTTGATGCGGGCCGCGGTCAGCGCTTCGATGACTTCGCGGCGCAAGGCCTTGAGCTGCGAGTTGGGGATGAAATACGCCTGCGGTGCATCCAGCTCGATAGCCGTGGCGTGGTACTGAGTGGTACCCAGTTGGCCGAGCAGGTCATGCAATTGCTCCAGGGCCTGTTCCGGCTTGTTGGCCCGACCGAACGGACCGTCCAGGGCAACACTGATGCTGACACCTTCCTCGCTGGTGGCGGTCAGCTCCAGGCGATCCTCACGCAGGCGAGCGACCCAGGCAAGACCCACCCGGCGTTCGGCGGAGGTCTTGAGCAAGGCCTGCTGCCAGTTGTGGTCCAGGTTACGGTTCAGCGGGTGGTTCGGCCGTAGCTGATGCAGCCCCTGCGGCATTTCGTTGGGCTCGACGCGGTAGCGGTAGCGCTTTTCACCGTCCTCTTCGAACTCGCCCTTGGGCTCGGCGATGTTGGTGCGCCAGCCCACCACTTCGCGCTTGACCAGCACATTGAGGCCGTCGCCGTTGGACAGCGGCTCTTGGGTGACCACCAGCAGGTCGCGCTTGCCGACTTTTTCCACGACACCCACCGGCAGGCCGGTGAAGGTGGGTGTGTCGAAGGCGCCGATATCGATCTTGCGGTCGCTGACGAAGTAGTCGGTGCTGCCGCGGTGGAAGGTCTTTTCCGGGTCGGGCAGGAAGAAGTGTGCGGTGCGGCCGCTGGATGCGCGGGCCAGGTCCGGGCGGTCTTCGAGGACGTCGTCCAGGCGCTGGCGATACCAGGCGGTGATGTTCTTCACATAGCCCATGTCCTTGTAGCGACCTTCGATCTTGAACGAGCGCACGCCGGCTTCCACCAGCGCGCGGATGTTGGCGCTCTGGTTGTTGTCCTTCATCGACAGCAGATGTTTTTCGTAAGCGATCACACCGCCTTTTTCGTCCTTGAGGGTGTACGGCAGGCGGCAAGCCTGGGAGCAATCGCCACGGTTGGCGCTTCGACCGGTCTGCGCGTGGGAGATGTTGCACTGGCCGGAGAACGCCACGCACAGCGCGCCGTGGATGAAGAACTCGATCGCTGCATCGGTTTCGTCGGCGATCGCGCGGATTTCCTGGAGGTTCAGCTCGCGGGCCAGTACCAGTTGGGAGAAGCCAGCCTGATCGAGGAACTTCGCCCGCGCCAGGGTGCGGATGTCGGTCTGGGTGCTGGCGTGCAGCTCGATCGGTGGGATGTCCAGCTCCATCACGCCCAGGTCCTGGACGATCAGCGCATCGACGCCGGCGTCGTACAACTGGTGGATCAGCTTGCGGGCCGGCTCCAGCTCGTTGTCGTGCAGGATCGTGTTGATGGTGGTGAACACCCGGGCGTGGTAGCGACGGGCGAATTCCACCAATTGGGCGATATCGCTCACCTCGTTACAGGCGTTATGGCGGGCGCCGAAGCTTGGGCCCCCGATGTACACGGCGTCGGCGCCATGCAGGATGGCCTCGCGGGCGATGGCTACGTCGCGGGCGGGGCTGAGCAGTTCCAGATGATGTTTGGGTAGGGACATGTTTTTTTAGTCTGGCTTGTCACGGTCAAGGTGCGCATTGTAGCGGCGAAACGTTTGACCGGCATCCGTATGCTGCCCGATGGCGAGCAGGGCCGCAGGATGAAGCTGTGGCTAGCCCCTGCCAGGCATGTCGATGTCATGTTGATGCACCCGTCGATACAGCGTCGCCCGGGAGATGCCCAAAGCCTTGGCCGCGGCAGTGGGTTTCCAGCGATGACGCACGAGGGCATCGATGAGTGCCTGGCGTTCCGGGCTGGCGCAGTGTTCCACGGTGTCGGCTGAAGCCGGATCACTGAGTCGATGGCCGAGCAATTGTTCAGGCAAGTCACTCAACAGAATCAAATGGCTCTCGCACACCGCGCAGGCGTAACGCAGCACGTGCCGCAGTTCGCGCACATTGCCCGGCCAGCGATAGCCGAGCAGGCATTCCAGTGCGGCGCTGCCCAATTGCATCGCTATCGCACAGGCCGACGATTCTTCTTCGAGTATCCGGTTGATCAAGGCCAGTCGATCACTGCGTTCGCGCAACGGCGGCAATTGGAACCGCGCGCCACTGAGGCGAAAGTACAGGTCTTCGCGAAACTCGCCAGCGGTCACTCGTGCTTCCAGATCGCGATGGCTCGCGCAGACGACCTGAATGTCTATCGCTTTGCTTCGTGACGCTCCCAGGGGCGCCACTTCGCCCTCGGCTAAAACCCGCAGTAGCCGGGTTTGCAGGGACAGAGGCATATCGCCGATTTCATCGAGAAACAAAGTGCCGCCATCGGCCTGTTCCAGCAGACCTCGCATACCTTTATTCGATGCACCGGTGAAGGCGCCAGCCACATAACCGAATAGCTCGCTTTCGATCAGGTTTTCGGGAATCGCTGCGCAGTTCACCGCGATAAAAGGCTGCTCACGGCGCAGACTGGCCTGGTGCAACTGACGGGCGAAGACTTCCTTGCCAGAGCCGGTTTCGCCCTGGATCAGCACCGGCAAATTACGGTCTTTGACCCGCACCGCAAGGCGCAGGCTTTCTTCCAGTCGCGGGTCGAGTTCGGCGGGTGATAGCACCCTGCGCACAGGGTTGAGTTTGACCCGCCGTGGCGCGCTGAGTCGTCCATGCAAGGCATGGCGACCACCCTGGCACTGAAGCAGGCAGAGCGATTCGTCCCTGGCCCGATGCAATAACTGCTGATCGAATATGTGGTCGATGTGTTCCGGCAGATGAGCAAAGCGTTGCAACAGCCACTGCCGCGCCGCGGGGTTCAGCGCCTGCAGTCGTCCGTCATCATCCCAGGCGAGCAGGTAATCGGGTTGGCTGTCGACGTAGCCCGGGCTGTTGTGAGCCCGCAGCACCCAGTAACCCTGGGCACTGCTCATGAAAAATGCCTGTTCTATTTCCCGCGCGCTCTGCACCACCAGCTGCCGGATCAGGTGTTGCGAACGGCGGTCGTCCGGAGAGCGCACCGCGGACACATCTAGCACCCCAAGCAGTTCGCCCCGAGGGTCGAAGACCGGAGCGGCAGAGCAGGTGAGCCCGATAAAAGCGGCGCGGAAGTGATCTCGCTTATGCACCGTGACCGGTGTCCGTGCGGTCAGCACCGCGGCCACGCCACAGGTGCCTTCCTCGCCTTCTGACCAGCAGGTGCCCAGGTACAGGCCGGCTTTGCGGCAGTCATTACGGATAGATGTTTCCACGCGATAGTCGATAGTCGATGGTCTGGCCCTGGGCATCGGTGAGCAACACGCAGTAGTCGGCATCGCGCACGCGACCGTGGAGGCGGGCGACTTCTTCGCTGGCGATGCGCAGGAACAGTTCGGAGCGTTCGCGACACTCCTGCAGCACGTTCTGCGAAAGAATCCGTGGCCCTTGCAGTGAGCCGGGGTCCAGGTGGTGTTGCTCCATGGAGCGGCGCCAGGAGTCCAGTATCAAGTCCGACACAGGCAGTTGCGGCAGGTGCGCTGCGTTCTTCAAAACACGGCTGACGCACTCCACGTGCGCCTTCGAGTATGCGGAAAGCATTCAAGGTCTCCGGTTCGATCTTCTTTTAATTGTGCGGCTATTAAGCGCCGTTCGTGGAGGGTCGACAAGCCTCGGTTCACTCACGGCGAAGGTGAGACGCAACGTCTCAAAGTCTCACCACAAACCCGTGCGGGCTGACATGGGACGTCTCAATCGAGCGTGATCCCAATCCCTGAAAGTGCGGTCAAGACCGCTCTGGAACAGGCCTTTTGGCGATTCTTTGCCGATCTGGCACCGCCCTTGCTCTAGCCCCTGCAACCAGTACGACTGGCAACCCGATAATAACAAGAGGTGCCCTATGTCCTCCTGCCGAGGCCTTTACCCTGCTTTATCTGTGGTGGCGACATGAGTCGCTTGCCCCTGACCGTCGGCATCATCGCCAACCCGGCGTCCGGCCGGGACGTACGGCGCCTGACGGCGAATGCCGGGCTGTTTTCCAGCACCGACAAAGTCTCGGTGATCCAGCGGTTGCTAGCGGCTTTTGGCGCCACCGGTGTCGAGCGGGTGCTGATGCCCACTGACATGACCGGCATCGCCGCTGCGGTGTTGAAGAACAGTCACGGCCGCCAGGCGCGTGACAGCCACTGGCCAACCCTGGAGTTCCTCGACCTTACCTTGCGCCAGAGCGTGGCGGACACTCGCCAGGCCGCGCGCTGGATGGCTGAACGCGGGGTGTCGCTGATCGCCGTACTCGGCGGTGACGGCACTCACAAAGCGGTGGCCGCCGAAGTCGGCGACATTCCATTGCTGACCCTGTCGACGGGCACCAACAATGCCTTCCCGGAACTGCGTGAAGCCACCAGTGCCGGGTTGGCCGGCGGGTTATTCGCCAGCGGGCGGATTCCCCCCGAAATCGCTTTGCGCCGCAATAAACGCCTGCTGGTGCAGATTGCGAACCGCGACCTGTGCGAAGTGGCATTGGTGGACGTGGCGGTGTCCTCGCTGCCCTTTATCGGCGCCCGTGCAATCAGCCGTGGGATCGATCTGGCGGAAGTTTTTGTAACCTTCGCCGAGCCTCAGTCCATTGGCATCTCGGCGCTCTGTGGCTTGTGGTTTCCGGTATCGCGCCAAGCCCCCAATGGCGCCTGGATGCGCCTTGATCCGCAATCTTGCGAAGCCTTGCTGGTGCCGCTGGCGCCCGGCCTGTTGCAAGGCTGCGGGGTGCTTGCCGCCGCCAGCCTTGAACCAGGCGTTGCCCATCGCCTGTGCCTGGCCAGCGGCACCCTGGCCCTGGATGGCGAGCGGGAAATCGAATTCAGCGCCCATGACTTACCCACCGTTACCCTCGATGCCGGCGGTCCGCTGAGCATCGATGTCAATGCGGCGCTGGCCTATGCAGCGCAAGAGCGGCTGCTGGCCATCGGTCGTGAACATCCGCAACACCCTCTGAACCTTGAGTCTCAAGACACCCTGGAGAATAAAAATGTCGACACAGCTGACCGCTGATCAATTGCTGCATGCCTATCGGGTGATGCGCACCATCCGCGTCTTTGAAGAGCGCCTGCACGTGGAGTTCGCCACCGGCGAGATTCCCGGTTTCGTCCATCTTTATGCCGGTGAAGAGGCCTCGGCCGCCGGTGTCATGGCTCACTTGGGGGACGATGATTGCATCGCCTCCAACCACCGAGGCCACGGTCATTGCATCGCCAAGGGCGTTGATGTGCACGGGATGATGGCCGAGATCTACGGCAAGAAAACCGGAGTCTGCCAGGGCAAGGGTGGCTCCATGCACATTGCCGATTTCGAGAAGGGCATGCTCGGCGCCAACGGCATCGTCGGCGCCGGCGCACCGTTGGTTGTAGGGGCGGCGCTGGCAGCCAAGCTCAAGGGGACCGACGGTGTCGCCGTGGTGTTTTTTGGCGACGGCGGTTCCAACGAAGGTGCGGTATTCGAAGCGATGAACATGGCCTCGGTGTGGAATCTGCCGTGCCTGTTCATTGCCGAGAACAATGGTTACGCCGAGGCCACGGCCTCCAACTGGTCCGTGGCCTGCGATCACATCGCCGACCGCGCGGCCGGCTTCGGCATGCCTGGGGTTACCGTCGACGGCTTCGACTTCTTCGCCGTTCACGAAGCCGCCGGTGCCGCAGTGGAGCGGGCCCGCGCCGGTGAAGGACCGTCGCTGATCGAGGTCAAGCTGACCCGCTACTACGGCCACTTCGAGGGCGACGCCCAGACCTATCGGGCACCGGACGAGGTCAAGTATTTCCGCGAGCACAACGACTGCCTGATGCAGTTTCGCGAACGCACCACCCGGACCGGGTTGATCGATGCCAGCCAGTTGGACCAGATCGATAGCGAAGTGGACCTGCTGATCGAAAATGCCGTGCGCAAGGCCAAGTCCGACCCCAAGCCGAGCGCGGCCGACCTGCTCACCGACGTCTACGTTTCCTATCCCTGAACGCCCCCTATAACAAGAATCGAGACCTTCATCATGGCGAGAAAAATCAGTTATCAGCAGGCAATCAACGAAGCCCTGGCCCAGGAAATGCGCCGCGACCCCAGCGTGTTCATCATGGGCGAAGACGTCGCCGGCGGTGCCGGTGCTCCCGGTGAAAACGACGCCTGGGGCGGGGTGTTGGGCGTGACCAAGGGCCTCTATCATCAATTCCCCGGACGCGTGCTCGACACGCCGCTGTCGGAGTTGGGTTATGTCGGTGCCGCCGTCGGCGCAGCGACCTGTGGCGTGCGCCCGGTGTGTGAATTGATGTTTGTCGACTTTGCCGGTTGCTGTCTGGACCAGATCCTCAATCAGGCGGCCAAGTTTCGCTACATGTTCGGTGGCAAGGCGTCCACCCCGTTGGTGATTCGCACCATGGTCGGCGCGGGCCTGCGGGCAGCCGCCCAACACTCGCAAATGCTCACCTCGCTGTGGACCCACATCCCCGGACTGAAAGTCGTCTGCCCGTCGTCACCTTATGACGCCAAGGGCCTGTTGATCCAGGCTATCCGCGACAACGACCCGGTGATTTTCTGCGAACACAAACTGCTCTACAGCATGCAGGGCGAGGTGCCGGAAGAGCTCTATACCATCCCCTTCGGTGAAGCCAACTTCCTGCGCGATGGCAAGGACGTGACCCTGGTCTCCTATGGACGCACGGTCAATACAGCGATGGATGCGGCCCGCAGCCTGGCGGGGCGAGGCATTGACTGCGAGGTCATCGACCTGCGCACCACCAGCCCGCTGGACGAGGACAGTATTCTCGAAAGCGTGGAAAAGACCGGGCGCCTGGTGGTGATCGACGAAGCCAACCCGCGCTGTTCCATGGCCACCGACATCTCGGCCCTGGTGGCGCAAAAAGCCTTCGCCTCGCTCAAGGCGCCCATTGAGATGGTCACTGCGCCGCACACGCCGGTGCCATTCTCCGACGCCCTGGAAGACCTCTATATCCCTGACGCGGCGAAGATCGAAAACGCCGTGCTCAAGTTGATCGAGTGGAGCAAGCGTTCATGAGCCAGATCCATACCCTGACCATGCCCAAATGGGGCTTGTCCATGACCGAAGGCCGGGTCGATGTCTGGCTCAAGGAGGAGGGCCAGGCGATCGCCAAGGGCGATGAAGTACTCGACGTAGAAACCGACAAAATTTCCAGCAGCGTCGAGGCGCCGTTTTCCGGTGTGCTGCGTCGGCAGATCGCGCGCCAGGATGAAACCCTCGCGGTCGGTGCGTTGCTCGGCATCGTGGTCGACGGCGAAGCGAGTGAGGCCGAAATCGATGCGGTGATCGAGCAGTTCCAGGCCGCGTTCGTGCCAGGTGACGGCGCCGAGGAAGACAGCGGGCCGAAGCCGCAGAAGGTCGAACTGGACGGGCGGCTGATCCGTTACTTCGAGCGCGGCGAAGGCGGGGTGCCGTTGGTGCTGGTGCACGGGTTTGGCGGTGACCTGAACAATTGGATGTTCAATCATGAAGCATTGGCCGTCGGGCGCCGAGTGATTGCCCTGGATTTGCCGGGCCATGGCGAGTCCGCCAAACAGCTGCAACGCGGAGATCTGGATGAGCTGAGCGAAGTGCTACTGGCACTGCTTGATCATCTGGAGGTTCCCGTGGCGCATCTGGCAGGTCATTCCATGGGCGGTGCGGTGTCGCTGAACACCGCGCGTCTGGCACCCCATCGGGTGCGCTCCCTGAGCTTGATCGGCAGCGCCGGCCTGGGTGCGGAAATCAACGGCGATTACCTGCAAGGTTTTGTCGATGCAGCCAGCCGCAATGCCCTCAAGCCACAGCTGACGCAACTGTTCTCCGATCCCGAGTTGGTCAATCGGCAGATGCTCGAAGACATGCTCAAGTACAAGCGCCTGGAAGGGGTGGACGCGGCCCTGCGCCAGCTGGTTTCGGGGTTGTTCAACGAAGGACGGCAACAGTTCGATCTGCGCGGCGTGGTGCAAGAAAACCGGCAGCCGACGTTGCTGATCTGGGGCAGTGACGACGCGATCATTCCTGCGGCCCACAGCGTTGGCCTGACAGCCAAAATCGAAATCCTGCCGGGCCAGGCGCACATGGTGCAGATGGAAGCGGCCGAGCAGGTCAATCGGTTGATCCTGGACTTTGTGCAACAACACTAATGCTCCTTGGCGACCATTTTTGGGTCGCCAAGGTCAACGACTTCAAGGAGATTTCAGCATGAGCCTTCTAATTAACCCGACCCGCAGCATGCGTGCCGCTGTCTGGCATGGCCGTCACGATATCCGTGTCGAAGACGTTCCGTTGCCTGTGTCGCCACCCGCGGGCTGGGTCCAGATTCGTGTGCAATGGTGCGGTATTTGCGGCTCCGACCTGCATGAATTCGTGGCCGGGCCAGTGTTCATCCCGGTGGATGCGCCGCACCCGCTGACCGGAATCAAAGGGCAGTGCATTCTCGGTCATGAGTTCTGTGGCGAAATCGTCGAAATCGGCGCCGGTGTTCAGGGGTTCAGTGTTGGCGAGCCGGTGGCAGCGGATGCCTGTCAGCACTGTGGCACGTGTTATTACTGCACCCATGGGTTGTACAACATTTGCGAGAACCTGGCCTTCACCGGGTTGATGAACAACGGTGCGTTCGCCGAGTTGGTCAACGTGCCGGCCAATCTGCTTTACAAGTTGCCGGCCAACTTTCCCGCTGAAGCCGGGGCGTTGATCGAACCGCTGGCAGTGGGCATGCACGCGGTGAAAAAGGCCGGGAGTTTGCTGGGAAAAAATGTGGTAGTGGTTGGCGCGGGAACCATCGGTCTGTGCACCATCATGTGTGCCAAGGCGGCTGGTGCGGCCCAGGTCATCGCCCTGGAAATGTCAGGCGCGCGCAAGGCGAAGGCTCTGGAGGTAGGGGCGAGCCATGTGCTTGACCCCAATGAATGTGACGCTCTGGCAGAGGTGCGACGGCTGACTGGCGGACTTGGGGCGGATGTCAGCTTCGAATGCATCGGCAACAAACACACGGCCAAGCTCGCGATCGACCTCATCCGCAAGGCCGGCACGTGTGTGCTGGTGGGTATTTTCGAGGAACCCAGCGAGTTCAACTTCTTCGAGCTGGTCACCACCGAAAAACAGGTGCTGGGTGCGCTCGCCTACAACGGTGAGTTCGCCGATGTGATTGCCTTTATTGCCGACGGCCGGCTGGACATCACGCCGCTGGTCACCGGGCGTATTCAGCTGGAACAGATTGTCGGGCAGGGCTTTGAGGAATTGGTCAACAACAAGGAACATAACGTGAAAATCATTGTGTCACCCGCTCGAGTCTGAAGCCCTTGCGGGAGAACGATGGATAAACGATCGCCATAAAAAAAGGACCTCTGAACAGAGGTCCTTTTTTGCCAAAAGGGTCTTTCCAAGCCTTTCTGGATCAGTCCGGGTTGCGCTGAAGCTGCCTGCTTCAGCACAACAATTGCTTAGTTTTTCACCGTCTCCTCAAGAGAGAAACGTCCCAGTGGGTTTTGCTGGAAGTTTTCTACGTTCTTGCGCGAAATGTTGATGTACGGGCTGTAGTACAGGTCGATCCAGTTGACGTCCTGTTTGGCGACTTTCTGTAAATCGACGTACATCTGTTCACGCTTGATCGGGTCCGCTTCGATTCGGGCAGCCGACACCAGGTTCTTGACCTTGTCGTTCTTGTAGCGGGTCATGTAGTTCATGTTGGTGTCATGGCCCAGAACGAACGTGGTCTTCTGATCCGGGTCGAGGATGTCGTTGGTCCAGTACATCACGGACAGGTCGTAGTCACCGTCGACCAGCATCTGCCAGCTCTGGGTCGGGTCGACCTTTTGCAGGTTCGCGGTCACACCGACGGCCGCCAGTTGCTGTTGAACCAGCACAGCAATCTGCTCATCGGCTTCGTTACCGGCGTTGACCACGTAATTCAGCTTCATGCCCGCTGCGCCGGCATCGATCAGCATCTGCTTGGCTTTGACCGGGTCGAATGGACGCTTCAGGTTGTCGGCGTAATGGTAAAGCGAGCCCTTGGGGATGTAGGAGTAAGCCTCCTGACCCTTGCCGAAGGTGACGGTATCGACCACCGACTTTTTGTTGATAGCCATGTCCAGTGCCTGACGGACTTCAGGCTTGCTCAGCAGCCCGTGCTCATGGTTGATCAGCAAGTGATCTTCCCGAGTGGAAGGGTCGGAGTGGATGGTCAGGTTGGGATCCTTGCGCAACGCATCGACGCGCGAAAACGGTACGAAAATCGCCGAGTCCAGCTCGCCTGCCTGCACCTTGAGCATCCGGGTATTGTCATCCGGGATGGAAATCCACTCCACGCCATCCAGGCTGACCTTGTCGGCCTGCCAGAAGTGCGGGTTTTTCTCCAGCTTCACGCGGTCGCCGCGCAGCCACTCCTTGACAAAAAATGCCCCTGAGACCACAGGCTCTTGCGCATAGGCATCTTCGCCCATGCGGGTCATGGCCTTCTGCGAGAGAACCGACACGGTCGGCGAGGCCAGTTGCGAGAGGAACGGTACCGACGGAGCGGTCAGGGTGACCACCAGGGTGCGCGGATCGGCCGCTTTCGCCGTGTCGATCAGTTTGTAGGCATCGCTCCACAGCGAGGCCTTGTTATCGCGAGTGCGCAACAGACTGAATGCCGCATCATCGGCCGTGATCGGCGAGCCGTCGGAGAATTTCGCCGCGCGCATTTTGAACGTGTAGGTCAGGCCATCGTCGGAGACTTTCCAGCTTTCAGCCAGGCCGGGTTCCATCTTGCTGCCGGCCTTGTCGACCCGGATCAGTGTGTCGTAGACATTGGAAAACACCCAGGTATCGCGGTTTTGCGCGCTCTTGATCGGATCGAACGTGGTGCTTTCTTCGCGGCAACCGATGGTGAGTACACCCGCCGCCTGAGCAATGCCGCTGGCAAGGGTGCAAGCGGTCAATGTGGCTGCGGCGAGCAATTTCAAATGCCTGGATCTCATGGTCAAACTCCTTCTTGATGAGTACGTGGTTTTTTAAAACAGAGGCTCCTCGAGCACGCAGTCGTAACGGCGAGCGTCGAGTTGACGGGTAGGGGGCGCCACCTGGCTGCAAGTGGGTCGAACGTAGCGACAGCGCGGGTGAAAGGCGCAGCCGGTTGGCAGCTGCAAAGGGCTG
Organism: Pseudomonas sp. S2_A02; assembly: GCF_054668495.1. NCBI lineage: Bacteria > Pseudomonadati > Pseudomonadota > Gammaproteobacteria > Pseudomonadales > Pseudomonadaceae > Pseudomonas > Pseudomonas sp. S2_A02. The sequence goes on from NZ_CP162776.1 coordinate 188,871, forward strand.
GGCGGTTCACCGGGCAAAGGGTCGGTGGGTAGCGCCCGGGCCGGGTCGATTTCTGGAATCGACTGGATCAGTGCGGCGGTATAAGGATGTCGCGGGGAGCGGAATATGTCCTCCACGGGGCCTTCTTCGACGATCTTGCCCAGGTACATCACCGCCACCCGATCACAGAGCCGGCGAACGATCGCCAGATCATGGGCGATGAACACGATCGCCAGGTTCATGCGCTGGCGCAGCTCCAGCAGCAGGTTGATGATCTGCCCCTGGATGGACACATCCAGCGCGGCCACGCATTCATCGGCGACGATCAGGCGCGGCTCCACGGCCAGCGCGCGGGCGATCCCGACACGCTGGCATTGGCCGCCACTCAAGGCGTGCGGTTTGCGGGCGGCCAATTCGGGGCGCAGACCCACCAGGGTCAGCAATTCATCGACTCGGGCGGCAATCAGTGGCTCCGGTACTTTGCGTTGGACCCGGAGCACTTCCGCCAGAGTCTGGCCGATGCTCAAGCGCGGGTTGAGAGCGGCGTAAGGGTCTTGAAAAACCATCGCCGTCTCATGACGCAGCCGCTCGATGTCAATCTTCCCGGCGTGGGCCATGTCGACGCCATCGAACAGCACCTGTCCGGCGTAAATCTCGTTGAGGTGCAGGATCGCCCGGCCCAAGCTGCTTTTGCCACTGCCCGACTCGCCGACCAGCCCGAGCGTTTCACCGGCCGAGAGGTTCAGCGAAACGCCGTTGACCGCTGTCAGCCATTGCCGGTTCATGCCCAGCAGACCCGTGCCTGGAGCGGCGAAGCGCACCTGCAAATCCTTGACTTCGAGCAAGGTCATGCGCGGCCTCCGACGGCCAAGGGGAAATGGCAAGCGATGCGGTGCCCATGGCTGACGGGCTGCAAACTGGGCATCAGTGATGTGCATGGGCTGCCGGTTTGCTGGCAGCGCGGATTGAAGCGACACCCCTGGGGCAGGGCATCGAGCAGGGGTGGTTGCCCGGCGATGGTTTTGAGCAAGGCGTGACCGTGACTGGTGGCTGGCTGACAGTCGATCAACCCAGCGGTGTAAGGGTGGCGTGGATGGGCCAGCACCTCGTGTTTGTTGCCGTGCTCGCACAAGCGTCCGGCGTACATCACGGCAATCGAGTCGCAGGTCTGGGCAACGACGCCCAGGTCATGGGTGATCATGATGATCGACAGGCCACGCTGGTCGCGCAGATCGAGCAGCAGACGCAGGATCTGCGCTTGCACCGTGACGTCGAGGGCGGTGGTCGGTTCGTCGGCGATCAGCACGTTCGGGTTGCAACCCAACGCCACGGCGATCATCGCTCGCTGGCGCATGCCGCCGGAAAATTCGTGAGGGTAACTGTCAACCCGCCGCTGCGGATCGGGAATGCCCACTTGCCGCAGTACGTCGATGGCCTGGGCGCGGGCTTCACGCTTGCTGGCGCCTTGGTGCAGGCGAATCCCCTCGCCAATCTGCTCGCCGATGCGCATCAACGGGTCGAGATGGCTGCTGGGGTTCTGGAAGATCATCCCCAATTGGCGCCCACGCATGCGACGCATACCGGCCTCGTCCAGGTGCAACAGATTTTCCCCGGCCAGATGCACGGTGGTGCCTTCGACTCGCAGGTTCGGTGACGGCAGCAGCCTCATTAAACCGCGACAAGCCATGGTTTTGCCGGAACCGCTTTCCCCCACCAGTCCAAGCACTTCACCCTTGGCCAGGTCAAAGGACAGGCGATCTACCAGGGTCACCTCGTGCTCACCCTTGCGGGCGATGACGCTGAGCTCTTCGACCTTCAGCACGGGCGTACTCACGAGCGTTCACCCAAGTGTTCGGCGACAGCGTCGGCCAGCAGGCTGAAGCCCATGGCCAGGGTGACGATCGCCAATCCCGGGAAGGTGCAGATCCACCAGGCGGAGGTAATGAAACTCTGGCCTTCGGCGACCATCGTGCCCCACTCGGCGGTCGGCGGTTGCACCCCGAGGCCGAGGTAACTGACTGCCGCGCCGTTGAGCAATACCAGCACCGCATCGGACATCGAAAACACAAGCGAGCCGAACATCGCGTTCGGCAACAGGTGCCGAAACAGAATGCGCCCATGACCGAAGCCGAGGCTTTTGGCGGCCAAGGCAAAATCGCTTTCCTTGAGTATCAGGATCTGCGAGCGGATCAAGCGTGCATAGGACACCCAACCCACCAGTGCCATGGCGATATAGAAACTCATCAGGCCGGGGCCGAGGATTGCCATGATCGCCAGCATCAACACCAGGAACGGGAAAGCCAGGATGATATCGATCAGGCGCATGCAGAACGTGTCGAAACGCCCGCCGATGTAGCCGGACAAGGCCCCGATACAGGTGCCGATCAGAAACGGAAAAATCACCCCGATCACCGCCAGCTGCAAGTCGATGCGGGCCGACCAGATCACTCGAGACAAGACGTCGCGGCCAAAATTGTCGGTGCCGAACGGGTGGGCCAGATGCGGCGCCAGCAAGCGCATATCAGTGTTCTGGGCAATTGGATCAAAGGGCGCGATCCAGGGCGCGAAGATCGCCAGCAGCAGCCAGCCGAGCAGGATTGCCAGGCCCAATCCCATGGCCAATCGAGGGTTGCGCACACCCAGGCGCAGGTTCAGTCGGGGTGCTGTCGTTGCCTGATTGCTCATCGAATGTTCACGCGAGGATCAATGGCTACAGTCACCACATCGGCGAGAAAGTTGACCACCACGGTGGCGCAGGCCAGCACCATTGCCACGCCCTGGACCACCATATAGTCACGGGTAAAGATGCCTCGGACCAACAACTGGCCGATCCCGGGAATGGCGAACAGACTCTCGATGACCACTGTGCCGCTGATCAACCAGCCGATGTTCACCGCCAGCAGGTTGACGGCGGGTACGAGCGAGTTGGGCAGCACATGGCGACGAAACACCGCCTCTTCAGACAAGCCGCGAGCCCGGGCCGCCGTGACGTGGTCGGCTTGCAATTCCATCAGCATGCTCGCCCGCAGATTGCGCACCAACACCGCCGATAGTGCCAGGGCGATGGTCAGACAGGGCAGGACCATGTGGTGCAGTTTGTCCAGCCAGTTGCGGCCATAGCCGGAAACCGGGAACCAGCCCAGTTGCACACTGAATAGCAGGATCAACATGATCCCCAGCCAGAACGCTGGCATGCCGAGGCCGGCGGTGGTGAACAGGCGAATCAGGTTGTCGCCCCAGCCGCCCTTGTTGCGGGCTGCAACGGTGGCCAGCGGCACCGCGATCAACATGGCCAGCAGCACGCTGCCAAGCACCAGAAACAGTGTGGGCTCGATGCGCGTGCTGATCAGCTTCAAGGCGTCGACCTTGTACAGCAATGACTGGCCGAGGTCGCCGTTGAACAGGTTCTTCAGGAAGTAGAAATATTGCATCCACAGCGGCTGATCGAGGCCGAACTGAGCGCGAATCCTGATTAGCCCCTCCGGCGTACTGCGCGAGCCGAGGAGGGCGCGCGCCGGGTCGCCGGGAATCGAGCGCACCAGCACAAACGTGATGAGACTGATGCCGAACAGCACCGGCAGCAGCTGCAGGGGACGTGACAGGATGAAACGGTAACGCGACAGATTCATCGACTAACCTCGGTGCTGCCGGAGGAAATCCAGCAACACCGGAAAGTAGGCGTGAGGTTCTTCGTAGAAGGGCATATGGCTGCTATTGGGGAACACATGCAGTGCGGCATCCTTGAGCGCCATTTTCATGCGCATGGCACAGGCCGGTGTGAGTTCGTCGTGCTGGCCGGTGGTAATCAATACCGGCATCCTGAAATCGGCCATTTCCTGCAGACGATTCCAGTTTTTCAGGTTGCCGACGTAGAGAAACTCATTCGGCCCCTGCATGGTTGTGTAGGGTCCCATGTTCCAGTCGCCCAGAGAGCGCGTGACCGGTGCCGGCCACTCGTCCAGGCGGCAGACGTGGCGATAGTTGAGGAGGGTAATCGCTGCTTGGTATTGCGGGTGATCGAGGGTGCCCATGGCTTCATGGCGTTGCATCATGGCCACGGTTTCGCTGCCCAGCGCGCCACGCAGACGCTCCAGTTCCTGAGACAGGTGCGGGATATCGCCTACGGTGTTTTCCAGAATCAGGGTTTTGAGCGCGTGAGGGTGGTGAATGGCGTATTCGATCGCCAGCCAACCGCCCCAGGAGTGCCCCATCAAGTGTACCCGGCGCAGGTCGAGAGCCTGACGGACAGTTTCCACCTCAGCGACATAACGGGTGATGTCCCACAGGGACGGGTCTTCGGGTCTGTCAGACGCGCCGGTGCCGAGTTGGTCGAAGGCGACAACGCGCAACCCCTTGTCCTTGAGCCAGCCATGGGCGTCACGCAGATAATCGCAGGGAAGGCCCGGGCCTCCATTGAGGCACAGCAGGACCTCATCGCCCTCGCCAAAGCTGTAAACCACCAGGTTGTGGCCGTCGACTTCGACGTTATATTGCTGATCCGGTTCGATTTCACGCCACATCGCACGCTCCCTTTATGATGCTGGCCGGTTCGGATGCTGACCAAATGCTCAACCTTACCGAGTAAGTCCTGCGCCCAAAAGCTAGCATTTGTTATAGGTTTTGGTCTGGCAGTCCCTCGCCGAGGCGTGGCATTCTACGTGCTGAATTTCAGGATTGAAATTAATTAGGGAGCGCAATGGATGCAGACCAAGCTGTCTGACCTCAATCCCCGTCTGTTGTCGGGCAAGAGCCTGGATGAGCAGATGGACAACGCCATGCTATTGGCCGAGGAACTGGGCTTTGATGCCTTGGTGTATGACTACAGCCCGGTGCCGCTGGACCATGAGGGCAAGTTGATCACGCCCTCGGTGCTCAAACTGCGCAACACTCCAGCCGATTGGCATACGCGTTGGTGTGCAGAGGGTTACTACCAGATCGACCCGGTTCAGCAGGTAGCACTCAATTGTGTTTCACCCTTTGTCTGGTCTTACAAGCCCGGGACCGACACCCTGTTGGAGCCGGTCATCAGTCAATGCCATGCGCCTGTAGTGAATTATCTGGAAGACGCGCAGATGACCTGTGGTGTGTCGGTCCCGATTCATCTGCCCAGAGGCGGCTTTGCCTCCTTGACCGGGCTGCGTACCGGCAACAGCAGTGTCCTGTGCGATGCCCGGCGGACCCTGGCGGATTTCAGCCTGATTTCCCATGCATTGCAGGAAGCGGCCTATCCGTTGCTTGGCAAAGAGGCTCACACGCCTCCCATTCACCTGACCAAACGTGAACGCGAGTGCCTTAAATGGGCGGCTGAGGGGCTGACTGCCGCCGAGATTGCCAGCCAACTGAATCGTTCGTTGGCCACCATCAGCCTCCATCTGACCTCGGCCATGCATAAACTCGGGGCCAAGAATCGGGTCCAGGCCGTGGTTCGGGCCACCCACTACCGACTGCTCGATAACTGAAACAGGGCAAAAACCTATCTATTTCTCTAGTTATCTTGAAGGTCGGATCCCGCTATTGTGTGCCGTACGGTTTTTCAGGGGCGGCACGAAGAAATGGAATCTATCGGAACACGCGAAGGCTTCGCACCTTTTGGTCCTTATCAGACCTGGTACCGCGTCACGGGTCAATTCAACGGTAAAAACACGCCGCTGGTGATTCTGCATGGCGGTCCGGGCTGCACGCATGATTACGTCGACGCTTTCAAGGACATCGCCGCGAGCGGCTATCCAGTGGTTCATTACGATCAACTGGGTAACGGTCGCTCGACCCACTTACCAGAAAAAGACCCCTCGTTCTGGAACGTAGCGCTGTTTCTCGATGAACTGGACAACCTGCTGGATCATCTTCAGATCAGCGACAATTACGCGCTGCTGGGGCAATCCTGGGGCGGTATGCTCGCCAGTGAGCACGCCGTACGGCAACCTGCGGGGCTACGGGCCTTGATTGCCGCCAATTCTCCCGCGGATATGCGCGTCTGGGTTGAGGAAGCCAACCGTTTACGTCAATTATTGCCTGCCGGCGTACATGAAACATTGCTGGAGCACGAGCGGACAGGGGATTTTCAAGCGGTTGCCTATCAGGACGCTTCGAGGGTTTTTTACGACAACCATGTGTGTCGCGTCCTTCCCTTGCCAGACGAAGTCGCACGTACGTTTGCCCAGGTCGATGCCGACCCCACCGTTTACCATGCCATGAGCGGGCCGACGGAGTTTCATGTGATAGGCAGCCTGAAAGACTGGAGCATTGTCGACCGCTTGCGGCATATCAACGTGCCGACGCTGGTGATCTCCGGTCGCTACGATGAAGCAACACCGACGGTGGTCAAACCCTATCTGGAGCAGATTCCGAATGCTCGTTGGGCGCTGTTCGAGCACTCCAGCCACATGCCTCATGTCGAGGAGCGGGTCGCCTGCATGGGGACAGTGGTGAGTTTTCTGGATGAGTGCTTGTAGAGTGGGATGAAGGTCGGCCCAGGCCTGCTTGCGGTAACCAGGCATAAAAAATGGATCTCTGAAAAGAGGTCCATTTTTTTGGCCCGCAAGAAGCCTTTTGCACCCATATCATTGCTCAGCTCACAGACACCATTCGTCAATTGCCCTGCACTCTGGCACTGACAGCGTCTCCAAAGAAGTTCCATTACCTGGTATTGGAGACTGATATGAAACCCGATCCTTCTACCACCAAGAATGAGCCAACCCAGGATTTGAGCAATCCCAATGACGACGGTTGTGTGCTCGGTACCGCTGGCCGCGATGAAGACCCGAATGCCACCACAGACTGGGACAAGGAAAGGAACGCTGAAGACCATCGCCAAGGGCCGAGCGACGCCAGAGGAATGCCCGGTTATCCGCGTGAAACGCCTGATGAGCAGGCGACACCGACGACCAGAACCCGACCACAAACCAGCGAAGTAGAACCCGGCATCGAAACGCCAGAACAGGACAACGACAAGGTCGGTTGACCTGCGCAGAGATTTTGAGCCGCTGGCTCCTACGGGGACCCATGTGATCGCGGGAATCACGTGCATCGGAAATAAAGAACTCCTGAGCGCAAACGGAGCCATAGCCTTAAGAACGTGAATTTTGGAATCCGGCGATGGCGCAGATCTTCAGCCGCTCGGCCGATACCTGGCTGCGCCTGGGGTTGTTGGTGCTGTTCGTTGGTCTCACGGGAGGCTTGCTCGTGGCATTGGCCCTGGACCGTTCCGACTATCGAACCGGCCGTAACTGGGTGGTCGAACAGCCGCTGCCGTTCAGTCACGCCCACCATGTCGGCGAGCTGAAAATCGATTGCCGTTACTGCCACAGTTCCGTGGAGTCCTCCGCGATGGCCAGTCTGCCGCCCACCGAAACCTGCATGACGTGCCACTCGCAAATCTGGAGAAACGCCGACCTGCTCGAACCCTTGCGTAAAAGCCTGCGCGAATCACAGCCGTTGCATTGGCGGCGGGTGGTCGAACTGCCGGATTACGTGTACTTCCATCATGGCGTGCACGTGAATGCGGGCGTGGGTTGCAGCGAATGCCACGGCGCGGTGGACCGCATGCCGCTGATGTTCAAGGCCGAACCACTGAGCATGGGCCAGTGCCTGGCCTGTCACCGCGATCCGGCGCCGCACCTGCGCCCTGCAGGGCAAGTGACCCAGCTGCAATGGCGCACCGATCAGGATCGTCGGGCGCTGGGGGAGCAATTGATGCAGGCTCGACGAATCGATCCCCGAGGCCTGACCGATTGCGGGACCTGCCATCGATGAGCGCCTCCTCGCTGGACTACGCCGTATGGCGCGAGCAGCTCGCCGGGCTCAAAGGCCCCGCGTACTGGCGTGGCTTCGAAGCGCTGGCGGCGACGCCCGAGGCGCAAGCGCTGATCGAGGCGGAGTTTCCCGGCGCCGCGCCCTTGTTGGACCGCCGACATTTTCTGCAACTGATGGCGGCGTCCCTGGCCATGGCAGGCTTGGCCGCGTGTGGCAAAACCCCTGAGCAAGCCGTGCCGGCGATCCGGCAGGCCCCGCAACTGACGCCCGGTGTTGCGAGTTGGTATGCAACGGCCATCCCGTTTTGTGGCATCGCCCAACCCGTGCTGGGCAAGACGCTTGCCGGGCGGCCGATCAAACTCGAAGGCAACCCGCAGCACCCGATGTCCGGTGGCGCGTGCGATGCCTTTACCCAGGCGGCAATCCTGCAACTGTACGATCCCGACCGTTCCCAGGCGCCGCGCTTCAAGGGCCGGGAAACCAGTTGGGACGAAGTGCGTGGGGCGCTGGCGCGACAACGGCTGACGCTGGACACCACGCGAGGCAAAGGTCTGCATATCGTCTGTGCGGCCAGCAGTTCGCCGACCCTCGGGCGGCAACTCGAAGCGTTGCATCGGCGCTGGCCCGAAGCGCAGCTGTATCACGCCGAACCGTTCGCCGAGACCCAGGCTCTGCGCGTCAGCGAGCGGGTATTCGGTCAGCCGCTGAACGCCCGACGTTATCTGGAAAACACCGAGGTGCTGGTTTGCCTGGAAGACGATCCGCTGGGCAGCGGCCCGCGCCAGACGCTGTTGCAACGCGGCTGGGCGGAGCGTCGACGGCAAGCGGCGCAAGGGCAGGGCGCGGCGTTGTCGTTTGTCGCCGAAAGCATTCCGACCCTGACCGGCGCTGCGGCCACGCGACGATTGGCGATTGCCCCATCGCGATTGCCTGATCTGGTGCTGGCGCTGAGCCGCGCCTTGGGCGACAACGTGGCCGATCAGCCGCGCCTGAGTGCGCGACAGCTCGACTGGGTCGATGAAGCCGCTTCGGCGCTCAAGGCTCATCCCGGCCGTGGCCTGATCTGCGTGAGCAAGCAAGCGGCAGACGATGTGCAGGCGCAGGTGATGCGGCTCAACCAGCGGCTGGGTGCGCACGGTCAGACGCTGGATTGGCAGATGCCGACGTTGCTGGGCTACGAACGCGGACAGTTCTGGGCGTCGCTGGAGCAACTGAGCCAGCAACTGGCCGGGGGCAACGTCAGCCAATTGTGGTTGCTCGATTGCAACCCCTTGCACACCTCGGCGCCGGATTTGGGGTTGGAGGGGCTGCTGCAGAAAGTACCGTTCCGACTGCATGCCGGGCTTTACTACGACGAGAGCGCCGCGCACTGCCATTGGCATTTGCCGCTCAATCATGCGCTCGACGGCTGGAGCGATACCCGGGCGGCGGATGGCAGCGCGTGCATTGTGCAGCCGTTGATCGAGCCGATGTACTCGACCCGAACCCTGCATCAAATCATCGAGCTGTTGCTGACCTCCGCCGACAGCGATGCCCTGGATCAGGTGCGAATCACCTGGTCCCATGTTCCGCAACCTCAGTGGCGCCAGGCCTTGGCCGATGGCTGGATCGAAACCCCGGCACCGGCAGTGGAAGTCCCCGAAGCGGCGACATGGGTGCTGAACCTGATCGATATCGATGGCCTCGAAGCCGTGGTGCGTCCGGACCCTTGTATATGGGATGGGCGTTTCGCCAATCTTGGCTGGTTGCAGGAGTTGCCCAAACCCATCAGCACCCTGACCTGGAGCAACGTGGTCGGGCTGTCGCCACGGTTGGCGGAACAGGTGGGCGTGCGCAATGGCGACGGCGTTGAAGTGGCGCTGCCGGGGCAATTGTTGCGCGGTGCGGCGTGGATCGAGCCGGGGCAGGCCGATCAGGTGATTGCCCTGTACACCGGTTACGGGCGCAGCCATGCCGGGCGGGTCGGCAATGGTTTGGGTTATGCGGTACGGCCGATCCAGTCATCGTCAGTGAGTGCCTCGGTACGCTCCAGTGGCGAGCGCCATACCCTGGCCGTCACCCAGACCCATCACCAATTACCGGACGATGAGTCACCGCCGATTCGCGTGGTGCAGCGCGAGGCGCCGCAGTTGCCGGCGCAGCAGATTCCGCTATCACTCTATAGCCCGGTCGTTGACAGCGGCCCGCAGTGGGGCATGGTCATCGACCTCGATTTGTGCACCGGCTGCAACGCCTGCGTCACGGCGTGCCAGGCGGAAAACAACATCGCCGTGGTCGGTGCCGAACAGGTGGCCAACGGGCGCAACATGCACTGGCTGCGCATCGACCATTACTATCAGGGCACATTGGATGCGCCACGCTCGCGTTTCCAACCCTTGCCGTGCATGCACTGCGAACAGGCACCGTGTGAAACCGGTTGCCCGGTGAATGCCACGGTGCACAGCCGCGACGGCTTGAACCAGATGGTCTACAACCGCTGCATCGGCACCCGCACGTGTGCCTCGTATTGCCCGTACAAAGTACGCCGCTTCAACTGGCTGGACTGGAGCGCCGACGCCGCGCCGTCGATTCAGGCTCAACGCAACCCCGAAGTCACCGTGCGCGCCCGTGGGGTGATGGAAAAATGCACCTATTGCGTTCAGCGCATCAGCGCTGCGCGCATCGAAGACAAACAGCAGGGCACCGACTTTGACACCACAAAAGTGCTCACCGCCTGCCAGCAAACCTGTCCGAGCCAGGCGATTCGCTTCGGTGACATCGCCGACTCCGCCAGCGCGGTCAGTCGCGCCCGCAAGGATCCCCGTCATTACCGCCTGCTCGAAGCCCTCGGCACACGTCCGCGCACCACCTATCTGGCGCGGATCGAGGAGGGGGAGAGCAGCGATGAGGCCTGAACCGCTGTTGCACGATACCGGGCATTTTCTGCCACGGGACTTGAGCGATCAGCAAGTGTCGCGGCAGGTGTTCGGCCCCTTGCAGCAGTTTCCCCGGCGGGTTGCGTGGCGCTGGTTGTTCGGAGTCGCCATCACGCTGTTGCTGATGTACCTGGCCTCGGCCACGGTACTGCTGGCCAACGGCGTGGGCATGTGGGGCAACAATCAGCCGGTGCACTGGGGCTTCGGCATTCTCAACTACATCTGGTGGTTGGGCATCGGCCACGCCGGCACCTTTATTTCGGCATTGCTGTGGCTGATCGAGCGGCCATGGCGGCACACCCTCAATCGTCTGGCGGAGTTGATGACACTGATGGCAGTGATCTGCGCCGCGCTGTACCCGATCCTGCACCTGGGGCGGCCCTGGCTGTTTTACTGGACGATGCCGTACCCGAATGAAATGGGCCTGTGGCCGCAGTTCAAGAGCCCGACAGCGTGGGACATGTTTGCGATCCTCTCGTACCTGACGGTGTCGCTACTGTTTCTGCTGGTGGGGGCCATTCCTGATTTCGCCACGGCCCGGGATCGTGCCCAAGGTGCGCTGAGGCAAAAGCTGTACGGCCTGATGGCGCTGGGCTGGCGCGGTTCGCAGCAGCATTGGGCGTTGTGGCGCGGTACCACTCGCGTACTGGCGATGCTCGCGATCCCGTTGGTGTTCGCCGTGTCCAGCGGCTATTCGTTCCTGCTGACCATGGGCCCGCAAAGCGGTTGGCATTCGACGCTGTTCCCGCCGTACTTCGTGGCCGGCGCGGTGTTTTCCGGATTTGCTTTGGTAGCGTTGCTCTCCATTGGCGTGCGCTGGTTGCTGCGCATCGAAGCACTGATCACTCTGCGCCATCTGGACATGCTCGGACGCTTGCTGCTGGCCACCGGTTGGCTCACCGCCTATGGCTATCTGATGGATCTGTTCATGCCGTTTTACAGCGGCGACGCCCATGAGATCGAGGTTTTGCTCACTCGCCTGAGCGGCCCTCATGCCTGGAGTTTCTGGCTGGCCATTGTCTGCAACGTCGGCGTGCTCCAGGCGTTGTGGTGGCGTTCGGTGCGCCAGCACCCAGGCGTTTTGGCAGCCGTAGCGCTGGCGGTATTGGTGGGCATGTGGGCCGAACGTTTCATGCTGGTGATCCCGCCCCAGACCCGCGATTTTCTGGTCTCGACCTGGGGCGGCTACACCCCGACGCTTTGGGACTGGACGCTGTTCATCGGCAGTTTCGGTGTGTTTCTGCTGCCCTACAGTCTGTTTTTGCGCTACGTGCCCATGGTCTCGGCGTTCGAGGTCAAGCAGGCGCTGCATCAGGAGCGCGGCGATGACTGAATCCCTGGGATTGCTGGCTGAATTCGATGCGCCGCAGCCGCTGGTTGAAGCCAGCCTGCACGCCTGGACCATCGGCTACCGACGCCTCGATGCGTTCGCGCCATTTCCGCTTGAGGCGCTGCAACCGTTGTTGAAACCCAAGGCTTCCAGGGTATCGAGCATGGCCTGCATCGGCGGATTGCTCGGCATCGGCCTGGCGCTGTGGATGCAGATCGGCTCGGTGTTGAGCTATCCGCTGAACGTCGGCGGCCGGCCGTTGATTGCCGTGCCATTGCTGATGGTCGTGACTTTTCTATTCGCCGTGGTCGGGGCGGCAATCGCTGCGGTACTGACGCTACTGGTCAGCTGCCGTTTGCCACGTTTGCATCACCCGTTGTTTGCTGCTGAGGGTTTCGAGCGGGCGAGTGACGATGGGTTTTTTCTGTTTATCGAGGCCGGCGATCCGCTGTTCGACGCGCAGGCCACGCGAGCCTGGCTGGCCGAACGAGCAATCAGCGTGCACGAGGTGCAGCCATGAACGCCTGGCCGTGGGCGCTGATAATCGCTGTGCTGTGCAGCGGCTGCGATGACATGTCGCGCCAGGCCAGGATTGAGCAACAACGCCCGGGCGCTGTGTTCGAAAACGGTTTGAGTAGCCGTCAGCCTCCCGTCGGCACCGTCGCCCGTGGGCAACTGGAGCGTGAAGCGATTGTGCAGCAGCGCCCGCCATTGACCGATGCATTGCTTGCCCGTGGCGAAGCGAGCTACCAGACATTCTGCACCCCGTGCCATGGTCTGAGCGGGCGAGGTGATGGTCTGGTGGTCGGCCGTGGTTTTCCGGCACCGCCGGCGTTGACCGAACCGCGATTGCTCGGTGCCTCTGACGCTCAACTGATGCAGGTCATCGCGCAGGGCAAAGGCCTGATGTACGGCTATGAATCACGCATCCCGCCGACGGAACGCTGGGCCATCGTCGCCCATGTGCGCTTGCTGCAGTTAAGCCAGCACGCGCCTCTGGAGCGCCTGCCAGCCGAGTTGCGTCAGGCCTTCGAGGAGAACGACAAATGAGGCGGTTGTCGGGAGCATTCGCCATCGGTGCCGTCGGCGTCATGCTGCTCGGGGTTTGGCAGCCGGCCTGGGTGGGCGCCGGGGCATTGGCGGCCGCGATCAACGGCAGCAACATTGTGTTGGGTTGCCTGCTGCTGGCGCTGCTGACGCCGTTGATCAGTGGCCGTTGGCAGATGCTGCTGGCGCCGGGCAGCGGACTGGGGCGCAGCGCGGTGGTGCTGATGGTGCCGATGCTGTTGCCGGTGCTGCTCGCCATGGTCTGGCTGTATCCGTGGTTCCACCTCGACGCGCCAGGGTTTCGCGGCTTCTGGTTGTCGCCGTGGTTTTTTGTGGTGCGCACGCTGTTTTACGCCGGGCTTGCCCTGGCTCTGCTGTGCTGGTCGCAACGCCCGGACGCCGAGCGCAGCGGCCCGGGCCTGATCCTGTATGGGCTGATGGTCAGTCTGGCGGCGGTCGACTGGTTGATGTCGTTGCAGTCGGGGTTTTTGTCCAGCCTGTTTGGTGTATTGCTGATCGCCCGGCAGTTGCTCGATGGCCTGGCGTTTGCCGGCCTCTGCGTGCTGTGCTGGAACCTTGTGCCGCTGCCGGCTCCACAGCGTCAGGTACTGCGTGGATTGCTGGTCAGTGCCTTGGCGTTCTGGGCCTACGTGCATTTCATGCAGTACTTGATTATCTGGTCGGTGAATCTTCAGCACGAAACCCAGTGGTATCGCGTGCGCGAAGGCGGCATCTGGGGCGCGGTCAGTGGGGGGCTGATGGCGGGGCAGGTGGCATGTCTGTTGGCGTTGGCCTCTCCTTGGGGCGGTCGGCCACAGGTTCTGATTTGGGCTTGTACGGCGATTCTGCTGCTGGGCAGTGTCGAGTCGATCTGGATGAGCTTGCCGTCGATATTCCCCGACGTCGAAATCGGTGCCGGCCTGATGGCCGTGCTCTGTCAAGGGATTTACGGTCTCGGTCTATGGGCATGGTGGCGTTGGCAATGGCAACGGAGGCGCCATGAAATCTGAAAAATCGCTCGGCTATGAACCCAACACGGTCGACAGTGGCAAAGTCTGGAGCCTGGTGGCGCTGTTTTTAGCGGCCGTTCTGCTGTGCCTCACCGGCGTGGCCTGGTGGTTGATCAGCTATCAGCATCGCGCAGAAACGCGGCAGCCACCCTTGAGTGGCCTGGAACGCGAGCGCCTGCTGCCACCAGCCCCGCGCTTGCAATCCCAGCCTCGGCAGGACGGTGAACGCCAGCTCGCCGCCGAGCGTATTCACCTCGACAGCTTTGGCTGGGTCGACCGCGAGCGCCGCATCGTGCACCTGCCACTGGAACAGGCGCGGCAGGTGCTGCTGGAGCAGGGCTGGCCAACACCCGAGGACGCCCCGCATGAACCGTGAGCGGATCTCGCTGGTGTTGGCATTGCTGTGTCTGATGACGTTGCAACACAGCGCCGCGCAAACCTTCGACCCGTTTTCCGCCGCAGGAATCGACACCGCCCAGGTCGGCCAGCGCTTGGCGCTGGACGCGCAATTTACCGATCAGCACGGTCGCTCGGTACGGCTCGGCGATTTGTTTGGCGGCCAGCCAACGCTGTTGGTGCCTTTGTATTACCGCTGCCCGAACGTCTGTGGCGCGGCGCTCTCGACCCTGTTCAATCAATTGACCCATCAGCCTTACCGCTTGGGCCGGGACTTTCAGGTGATCGCGTTCAGTTTCGATCCACGGGAAGACAGCCATGCCGCCCGTGAGGAACTGGCCAAACTGAGTCAGCGTTGGCCGTCGCTGGCGGCTGAGCCGGGCTTGCATTTGCTGATCGGCGACGCTGCTTCGGGTCAGCTCCTGGCCCGCTCATTGGGCTTCGATTATCGCTTCGATGAGCAACAGCAACAATACGCGCATAGCTCGGCGGTGGCGGTGTTGACTGGCGATGGACGCTTGTCGCGCTGGCTCTACGGCCTCGGTTATCAGGCCAGCGATGTGCGCCTTGCATTGACCGAGGCGGGGCAGGGCAAGCTGGGCGCATTCAAGGAACAGCTTCTGCTGTTGTGTTACCACTACGATCCGCAGAGCGGCACTTACAGCAGTCGAATCATTGTTTTGCTGCAAGTAGCGGGGCTGGCGACCGTGCTGGTATTGGGCCTGTTCATCGTTCCGGCATTGCGCCGTGATCGGCAGAGGCAGCCATGAACGAACACTTTCTGCGCTTGTGGCCCGTGCAGGGCTCGGACTACGCCGCCTCGGTCGATTGGCTGGTGATCGGCTTCACCGGGATGATGGCGTTGTTTGTAGTGCCAGTGTTTGTAGCGCTGTGGATGTTTATCTGGCGCTATCGACGCGGGCGCGAGGCGAATCGGGACCATCGGGCGCAGAGCAATCTGCCGATCGAACTGGCCTGGATCATCTTGCCGTTCATTGGTTCGCTGGTGATTTTTCTGTTTTCGGCACGGTTGTTCTTTTTCGCCCGCACGCCTCCCGCCGATGCCCTGGAAATCCAGGTCACGGCGCGGCAATGGATGTGGAAGTTTCAGCATCAGGGCGGGCAGCGTGAGATCAACACCTTGCACGTCCCGGCAAGGCGCCCGGTGAAGCTGACGATGATTTCCGAAGACGTGATTCACAGCCTGTTTTTCCCCAGTCTGCGAATCAAGCAGGACGTGTTGCCGCAGCGTTACAGCATGCTCTGGTTCCAGGCTGAACACAGCGGCACTTATCAGGTGTATTGCGCCGAGTACTGCGGCACCGATCATGCGGCGATGCTCGCCCGACTGGTGGTGCTCGACCCGGGTGACTACCAGCAATGGCTGCAGGACAACGGCAGCGCCGCCGACCTGATCAGCCAGGGCGAGACCTTGTACCGCCAATACGGTTGCGGCAGTTGCCACGACTCCGGCAACGCGCCGCCCTTGGCTGGCGTGTTCAATCGAACGGCGCGCCTGGCCGACGGCAACCAGGTCGTGGCAGACGACACCTACCTGCGCGACAGCATTGTCTTGCCACAAAAACACCTGGTGGCGGGTTACCTGCCGATCATGCCGACTTACAGCAACCTGTTGGACGAAGAAGCCGTGCAGCGCCTGGTGGCTTACTTGCGCTCGTTGCCTGCCACCGCGTCCGGGGATCCGAAATGAGCGCACCCAGCTATTTGCATGAGCAAGGTTTGCTCTCGTGGTTTCTGACCCGCGATCACAAGCGCATTGCTGTGCTGTACATGGTCACGGTGACCTTCTTCTTTTTCGCCGGCGGGTTGGCCGCGACGCTGATCCGCATCGAACTGGTCACACCGCAAGGCGATCTGTTGAGCGCCGATGGCTACAACCGTGCGTTCACCCTGCACGGGGTGATCATGGTCTGGTTTTTCCTGATTCCATCGATCCCCAGCGTGTTCGGCAACTTCCTCGTGCCGATCATGATCGGCGCCAGGGACATGGCATTTCCACGCCTGAATCTGTTCAGCTGGTACCTGCTGCTCGGAGGTGGGTTGTTCACGTTGCTGGCGCTGCTGCTCGGCGGGGTCGATACCGGCTGGACCTTCTACACGCCGCTGTCGACGATGTTCAGCAACGGCCACGTGGTGGCGGTGATCTGCGGTGTGTTCATCGCCGGGTTTTCCTCGATCTTCACCGGCATCAACATCATCGTCACCGTGCATACCCTGCGCGCGCCTGGCATGACCTGGATGCGCTTGCCACTGTTCATCTGGGCGATGTATGCCACCTCGATCATTCTGGTACTGGCGACGCCAGTGCTGGCGATTACCTTGTTGCTGGTGGCCGCCGAGCACCTGTTCAACATTGGCGTATTCGACCCGCGCCTGGGCGGTGATCCGTTGCTGTTTCAGCACTTGTTCTGGTTCTACAGTCACCCGGCGGTGTACATCATGATCCTGCCGGCGATGGGGGTGGTCAGCGAACTGATCACGGCGGCCGGGCACAAGCGCATCTTCGGTTATCGGTTTGTCGCCTGGTCCAGCGTGGCGATTGCGGTGATCGGTTTCCTGGTCTGGGGGCATCATATGTTTGTCGCCGGGCAGTCGATGTATGCCAGCCTGGTGTTCTCGCTGCTGAGTTTCCTGGTGTCGATACCTTCGGCGATCAAGGCTTACAACTGGAGCGCGACCCTGTACAAAAGCGACCTGACTTTGCATGCACCCTTTCTGTTTGCCCTGACCTTTATCGGGCTGTTCATTATCGGCGGTGTAACCGGATTGTTCCTGGCGCTGCTCGCCGCCGACCTGCAGGCCCATGACACCTATTTCGTGGTCGCTCACTTTCACTACATCATGGTTGGCGCGGCGGTGGCCGGGTACTTTGGTGCGTTGCATTTCTGGTGGCCGAAAATCACCGGACGCCTGTATTCGCAGCTGTGGGGCAAGATCACGGCGGTGCTGATTTTTTGCGGCTTCAACCTGACGTTTTTTCCGCAATTCCTGCTCGGGTATCTGGGCATGCCTCGGCGTTATCACAGCTATGACCCGGATTTTCAGTTCCTCAACGTACTGTCCTCGGCCGGAGCCTCGATTCTGGCACTGGCCTACGTGTTGCCGTTCTTTTATCTGCTCGGCTCTTTGCGCTGGGGCGAACGGGCGCCGATGAATCCCTGGGAGGCGGCCGGCCTTGAGTGGCGCGTGCCGTCACCGCCGCCGCTGCACAACTTCGAGGCGCCGGTGACGGTGGATTTCGAAGCTTATGATTATTCTCCCGAGGCGCGCCGTGATCCGGTCTGACGAGAGGCCAGCCGAGCCGTTTGTGGCCTGGGCACAGCTGCGTGAGGCCGCGAGGCTGGGCATGTGGTTGTTTCTGGCCACCGAAGCGATGATGTTCGGCAGCCTGATCATGGTCGCGTGGTTGTATCGACTGCAGCACCCCGACGGCGTGGCGGAAGCAGTAGCGGGTTTGCACTGGCAACTGGCAACGGCCAACACGTTCATGTTGTTGACCAGCAGTTTGCTGATGACCCTGGCGCTGGCGGCCGGCGATCACGGGAACGTGCTGCGTCTGCGCCGCTGCCTGCTGGGCGCGGCGCTGCTGGGCGTGCTGTTTCTGGCCTGCAAAGGCGTCGAATACGGTCTTGAATACGGCGAAGGGCTGCTGCCGGGTTTCGCCGAGGATTCACCGCTGCATCTGCCATCCGCGCGCTTGTTCATGAACCTGTATTTCATCGCCACGGCGCTGCACGGCGTACACGTACTGGTGGCGGTCGGTTTGGGGCTGTGGCTTTACGTCCGATTCGCAGCAGACAACCTGCCAGAGCGTGGAGCGCGCACGCGTCTGGAAATGGTCACCTTGTATTGGCATCTGGTGGACGGGATCTGGATCCTGTTGTTTCCCACCCTTTACCTGGTAGGGCGCTGAGATGAGCACGGCGAACGCATTGAAAGTCTATGTCGGCTTGCTGCTGCTTCTGGCGGTAGAAGTGCTGGTCGCGCTGTTCTGGTCGCGCAATGGCAGCCTGATTATGCTCGCCGCTGCCGGGCAGTTTTTGCTGCTGTTGATATTTTACCTGGGCCTCTATCGCCATCAGGGCTGGGTGCGGCTGTTTGGTTGGCTGTATCTGCTGTGGCTATTGGTGATGATGGTGTTCATCCTCGGTGAGTCGGCGACCCGCTGAGGGCAAATTTGTCGGCATTGCCTCAGCCGACACCGGCGGCTGATGTGTCGAGTTCTCTGCTGGGCAAAACGCGAAAGGGTACTCAGCCATGATTAAGCGCAAGTGCTCGATGGCTTCCAGATACTTGCGATCGGCCTGCCGTCTTTTTTTCTGATATTGCGTGAATGTTTCTATGTCCAAGTGGGGCTGATCCAGAAGATCAAGGGCGGCATGGCTCAAATGATAGGCTTCGCTGAACAGTTGTTTGTTACGTTCAAGCGCCAGGTTTAGGCAGGCTATTGCTTGATCGGAAGTCATCTCACCGTTCATTGTCGCGACCTCTTTATGGGTGTGTTCCTGGACTTGGGGTAATGCCTGTGAAAAGCGGCTGGGCGGCTATTTACCGCGACGCCACACCTTGAGGTAGTCCACGCGGAAGGTGGAGGGCAGGTCGGCATCATCGACAACGCCGAACCATTTCCACATGGCCTCACTGTCAAAGACGATCTGCATGGGGAAAAACCAGTGGGTGTTCTTTGCCTCGCGTACCAGGACGCCGTCTACGTACCAGCGCAACGTGTCGGGCTGCCAGTCAAAACCGTAGACATGGAAGTCGCTGGCCAGCCGCCAAGGGCTGATCCAGTTGCTGCCATCGCTCAAATGCTCGGTGCTTTGCGGCGTGGCCCAAACGTGGGCGTTCATGTTGTACAGACGGTCGAAGGAGGCGTTTTTGGTTTTGCCACCGATTTCGAAGATGTCGATTTCCGTGGCATTGTCGGCAAGCCCCGTCCACGCTAACCAGAAGGCGCTGGAACCTGCCGAGTCCATCGGTTTGGCGCGGGCTTCGTAGTAACCGTAAAAACTGCGCTCGATCGTACGGACCATCGCAGAGCTATAGCCTTCATAGCCGAGTCGTACGTATTTTTGCGGCAAGGTTTCCTTGCGGAAAACGATGTTCAGATGGCCATCGCTCAAGTAGGCATTGTCCGGCTTGAACAGCGCCGGCTTACGCCCGAGTGATTCAGTGCCTGTGGCATTGTTGACGTGCCAGCGACTGGCATCAAGGGGCGCGCTATCGAAGTCGTCGCAGAATCGTGAGTCCAGAATCCACTGGCCGACATTGCCTTGATCGGACAGCGGCAGTGTGTCGTTGATCCGTTCCGGCACCGCTCCCAGCGGGCCGACGCGGGTCCAGGAATTGGCAGCCTTGGGCATGGCGACAGACCACTTGCTCGCCAGGTACTGAAATACGTGCTGCCGTTCTTCGAGCGAGGCCAGGTGGCGGTCGTACACCAGTACTTCGGCGATGTCGCCGCGCAAGTCTTCGACGTTGCCGACCACGTTGCGTCCCACCGCATAGGGGCCGATGGGCACGTCATTGAGTTCCAGAAAGAACAGGGTCGGATCATAGGCGGTGGTCTGTTGCACGCTGATCGCAAAATTCGGTGCCACGTTGTCGTTGTCGGCGATTTGCGGGCGCGAGCTGAACAGCCGTTGCCAGGTCTCAGCGCTGCTTTGTTCGCTCAGTCTGCGTGACACGACCAATACGGTAACGGGGCTTTTTTCAGCCCGAATCGCCTTGCCGAGGAAAGCCGAAGCGCCACTGAAACGCACCACCGCATGGCCATTCATGGCGTTTTCCACGCGCAGCGGCAGCGAGGCGCTTGCTGCATCGTCTACGGCAGCGTCGTTGGCTTTGCCGGATTTGTCGTGCCAGCGCAGAAGACGGCCGTGGGCATCGAGGGTCATTTTCGAGGCGTCGGCAGCGTCGAGCCACAGCACCAGACCGTTGGCGAGCGGCTCGGGGGGCGCACCAGGCGCGTTGCAAACAACCGCTGCCAGGACAATCAGCGGGACATACCTGAACATGGGCCTTTTGCTCATACCCGTTGCTTTGACGCAGTCGATGCCGGTAAATCGGACCGAGAGTGGTAGCCATGGGGATTACATAGCTGCCACCGCCAAGTGTCGATGATCATCCGCACGAGGTCGCGCTGTGCGTACCAGCCCAAATCATGCCCGGCCTTGCTGGGGTTGGCCCAGCATTCCGCGATATCGCCGGCGCGACGCGGCGCGAATCGGAAGGGGATGCTAATGCCGGTGATGTCCTCGAAGGCGCGGATGATCTGCAAAACGCTGTAGCCAATACCGGTTCCCAGGTTCCAGGCATGGATGCCGTTTTTGTTCTGCAACGCTTGCAGTGCTTTGAGATGGCCATCGGCAAGGTCGACCACATGGACATAATCGCGCACGCACGTTCCGTCGACGGTGGGATAGTCGCTGCCGAACACCGTAAGTTCGGGCACTCGCCCCATCGCCACCTGGGTCAGGCAAGGCAGCAGGTTATTGGGCTGGCCATTGGGGTTTTCCCCGATCAGCCCGCTCTCGTGCGCGCCGATCGGATTGAAGTAACGCAACACAGCAATGCTCCAGCGCGGATCCGACAGGCACAGGTCGGTGAGCAACTCTTCGGTCAGGAGCTTGGTGCGACCGTACGGACTTACCGGTTTGCCGGTGCCCAAGTCTTCAATGATCGGTATCTGCCGGGGGGCGCCATACACGGTCGCCGATGAGCTGAACACCAGTTTGAAGACTTCGTAGCGGGCCATCGCATGGCAGAGATTGAGCGTGCCGACCACGTTGTTGGCGTAATAATCCAGCGGCTTTCGAACGCTTTCCTCGACAGATTTGAGGCCGGCAAAATGCACCACGGCATCGATGTCGTAGCGGCTGAAAATATCGTCGAGCAGGTTTGTATTGCGAATATCGCCTTCAATGAAATCGACTCGTGTCTGGGTCAAGCGCTCCAGACGCGTGAGCGATTCGCGGCAGCTGTTACATAGATTATCGAGCACCAGTACCTGCTGGCCGGCGTTGATCAGGGCCAATGTGGTATGGGAACCGATGTATCCGGCTCCGCCGGTAATCAGCGTGATTTTTCCCATGATAGGGCGCTCCGGTCACAAGAAGACTGGACAAGATGGGGAGTGCGGTCCGTGCGGGCGGTGTGGTTCCTGCGGTTCCTGCGGGGTGCGGGAGAGGGTGTACATATCCGTTTTTGCGGTCATGGCCGCTGGCGGTTTCGCCCTTACGGCGAGTCACTTGGAAAAGCCCCAAGTAACCAAGGGCTCTTGCCCCTGTCGTTCGGTGCCTCGCTTAGGCTCGGCATGCCCTCGCTCCGGTCCTGCTCCGTGGGCCCGCCGCCATCGGCCATCCCTGGCCGGGGGCGGCTAACCCGGCATCCATGCCGGGTTGCCCACTGCGCAGAACCTCCACTCGGCCTCTCGAGGGGGCGGTGCATCAAGATCAAAAGCTGCAGGCGAGCTAACGCTCGGCCTGTTGAGTGGTGAACAGCAGAGGGGATGTGCGCTGATTCTGAATGCTCTGATTTTTTGTGGGAGCTGGCTTGCCTGCGATGGCGGCGGCACCTTCAACATCACATTGACTGACCCTCCGCTATCGCGGGCAAGCCCGCTCCCACAGGATGTGTGTCGTACACAGATTTTGTATATACCCGCTGCTCCTGTGGGAGCTGGCTTGCCTGCGATGGCGGCCTGTCAGCCGACCAGTCTTCCCCGAATGTACCCACTCCAAGTGTGGGAGCGAGCCTGCTCGCGAAGCTGTTGATCTTGCCGTTGCCGTTGCCGTTGCTTTGGCTTTTGATCTTGATCTGCCGCCCCTTTTCCAGAGGCCGAACGCAGGCGTTGCGCAGGGGGCACCGCGGCAAGGATGCCGCGGTAGCCGCCCCCGGCCATGGATGGCCGATGGCGGCGGGCCCCCGGAGCAATGCCGGAGAGAGGGCATGCCGAGCCTAAGCGAGGCACCGAATGGAGGGGCAAAGCCTTTGGTTCCTTTTTCGGCGTTTGGAAAAGGGACTCGCTGTAAAAGCGAAACCGCCAGCGGCCGTGACCGCAGAAACGGATATGTACACCCTCAAAAATCCCCATCGACTATCAGGCCGCCTTCGCGGGCAAGCCTCGCTCCTACAAAGGGCAAAGGGCAACAACCGCCAGCCGGCACAACCGCAGAAACGGATATGTACACGATCAAAGCCTCGATCAAAGCATTCAACGAGCAGTGAACACCGATTTGAATTCTTGCGGCCATCGTGGGTGCAACGCGCTATAGGCCAGCGCATAAATGAGCGTGCCGATTCCGATGTTGGCGGCCAGATGCCAATAGCCCCGAAAATCCAGATACGGAGAAACAAGCACCACGGCGGCGGCCATGATGAGCGAAGCGATCATGCTCCGATAATTGGATTCGATGAATGCTCGCCAGCCATAACCTATTGCCGTTTTCAGCCCGCGGACCTGCACGGGCGTGATGATCACAATCCGCAACAGCAAGGCCAGAGCCGCAGCCATGCCTGCGTAGAGGTGACCCAGGCTGTAAACCAGCGCCAGCGCCAGCAGGGTGGTTGCCACTTCAGCCTTGATGGTCAGGTAGGTTCGATTGACCGCCACCAGGGCTGTCATGGCGTACATGGCGGTGTTGCCGATGGCCGCCGTGCAGGCCAGTACTTGCAGCAAGGGAATGGCGTCTGCCCATTTGGCGCCGAATATCAACAGGATGATGTCCTCGGCCGTTAACGCGATACCGACGAACAGTGGCGTGAGCAGGAACCCGCTGATGGCCGTCGAGTCGCTGATCATCTCGATCAACCGCGCAGTATCGCTTCCGCGCCGGGCGAACACCGGCAGCGCATAACTCAAGAGGCCGTTATAGATCGCTGTGCGAGGCAGATCGATGATGCGCATGGCCATATTGAACATGCCGACGGCATGGGTGCCGGCGGTGATGCCGAGTACCACGTTGACGCCGCGCTGCAGGGTTTGCCAACTCATCACGTTGATGGCAACCGGTGCTCCGGCCCGCAATAATTCGCGCAAGAAGGGCCCGTCAATGTAGAAGGCAATCCGCCGGCGGTTTCCGAGCATCAATACGACGATGGAAACGAACTCCATGATCAGCGCTTGAGCGATCACGGCCCAGGCGCCAAATCCCCAGAACGCAATGGCGATTCCCCCCACGCCGCCGGCCACTTTGCCCAATAGCGTGCGCGAGGCCAGCATTTTGAAGTTGCTGGCGCGGCGCATTTCCACGACATAGACCCGCGCCATCATGGTGAAGAGAATTTTCACCGAGGCGACCGCCGTCATCCATTGCAGCACCAAGGATTTCGTATACAGCATGGCCGCGAACGATATGACGACGATGGAGGCCAGGCTGATCAGCACCGCGAACCAGAAGGCCGTGCAAATATGTTTTTCTTCCAGACGCTCCAACCGTACCAGCGGATCTTCGAGCATTGACGAGTAGAGGATGCCGAACATCTCGACGATCACAATGATCACCGTGCCCAGACCCAGCTCTGCCGGGGAC
This sequence comes from Pseudomonas sp. S2_A02, assembly GCF_054668495.1. Lineage (NCBI taxonomy): Bacteria > Pseudomonadati > Pseudomonadota > Gammaproteobacteria > Pseudomonadales > Pseudomonadaceae > Pseudomonas > Pseudomonas sp. S2_A02. The sequence goes on from NZ_CP162776.1 coordinate 212,854, forward strand.
ATCAGCCTGGCATATACGACAAAGGTAATCATCGACAGGAGGATCAGGCCGAATTTCTCGGTGAAAATCCAGATCAATTTAACCAGACGGTGATTGGCCATGGCGGATACCGGCTCAATGAGCGGTGGTTGACGCAGCTGCCTTGCGCAATGATCGGACGCACGCGTAGAGAAAGCGCAATGTCGGTTTGCCGTTCCTGAAGATCAGCGTTTGCCAGGAGTACTCCAGCATTCGCCGGTACACACCGATCACCTGGGCATGCTCGCCTCTGCGGGAAAACAGTTCGAGAAAGTCGCTGTGGCTGCCCAGCGCGAAATCGATCCGTTGCTGCTTGCTGAGCTGGGGGCCAAATTGGGCGAGGTACGCTTCGATGAACTTGATCTTGTACGGGTAGTACCTTGTCGGTTGCGCGGTCATGTTGGCGCTGTTGACCATGCGCTGCTGCAGCGCCTCTGGCACCGTGTGGATCTCCCAGTGTTCGGCGATCCGGGTCCACATGAAGCGGTCTTCGGAGTAACGCAGGCTGGCATTGAAGCCGCCGAGTTGCATGACCACATCGCGTCTGACCATCACGGAGGACACGCCATTGACGACGTTGGCGCGGATGAGGTCGTCGAAATGCCTGCCGTTTTTTTGCCGGTTTTCCAGTATTCGCCTGCCGTCGCTGTAATCGTTATGCACGTAGCAATCTACCAGCGCCACGGGCCGTCCCTGACGACTCAGTTCGTCAAACAGTGCCACTTGTTGCTCCAGCTTTCGCGGATAGAATCTGTCATCGGCATCGAGAAATGCCACAAAAGTCTCTTCAGAGTGCTGCATTCCGTGGTTGCGGGCGCTGGCCTGGCCTTCGTTGGCTTGGTGCAACAGCGTCAGGCGAAACGGCGCCACGAAGTCCTTGACCCGTTGCGGGCCCTCATCGGTGGAACCATCGTCGATGACGATGACGTGATCGGGCAGTCGCGTTTGCCCGGCCACGGACGCCAGTGTTTGCTCAATGCTGTCGGCGCCGTTGTACATCGGGATTATGACGCACACTGAATGGGGTGAAGGGAGGGCTTGGTCTGGCACGGTTATTTCTCCTCTTGTTACGCCTTGGCCGAGTCGCGTGGTAATGCCTTGCCAGGCGGACGTTGACGCTGGGTTGCCGGTGACAATTGTGGGTATGTCACGTGGTGATGCCGGAATGAGAGGGCCAGAATGCAGAACACCAGAAACTCTGCGGAGCGGTAGTTGGGAACGACGTACGCCACATAGTTGGTGAGCATGAACGATCCAATGATGAGCATTGCACTGGCGTGAAACCCTGCCGACCGATCCGCCACCACGGCCCGGTAGTGTTTGATCAGCGCTTCGATCAGCATGAGGATAAGCGCTGTCAGCTGAATGACGCCGCCGTTAAGCAAGGTTTCCATGTAGCCGCTGTGGGCATTGCCGATGTAACCCCAGCGGTTGATGAATGTCTCGGCGACCGGGCTGGACCAGAAGGCGCCGAAGCCGTAACCCTTGAGGAACTCCGCGTCGATCAGCGGCGTGAGCAAGTCCCAGATCAGCGTGCGGTCGGTGAGTGACGCGTCACGACCCATCAGCTCCAGCAGCAATGTGTAATTGCCGTATAGAAACAGGCAAATCAGCAAATAGAGGATTGTCGTACCGAGGAATGCTGTCAGTGAGCGGTTGATGTGCAAGCGGATCAGTGTGAGGAAGTACCAATAGCTCACTGCGCCGGCAACAATCAGCGCGACTGCCGTGGCAGATTGGGCCAGCGCAATCGCGATCAGCGAGAACAATGAGCAGATGATTGCCCAAGGATTGCGCTGACGGATCATCGGCAGCAGTAACAGAATGGCGATCGCGTTGAGCCGGGCGCCGGCATTTTTTTCCGGGAAAATCCCCTTGAACGCACCATCGCGAATACCGCCGTCAATGAAGGCGATGTCCGGCCTTACCAGCGCGAATATCAAACCGAAAAAAGCTGCAGCACCGATGGTGCAACCGAGCATGAAGGTGATTTTCTCGAGGCTGTAGTTGTAGGCGATGAAACCTGCAAAGAACACCACGCTGATCATCGCCACAAAACGTTTGAAACTTAACATCGGGTCGTAGGACCAACTGATCGATACCGCCAGGCTGAGCATGAATATCAGCAGGAAGGCGTTGTTCCTGTAAAAGCTTTTGCTGAGGAAGACCTTGTTGCGGATGAAGAAGAACAGCGGAACCAGCAGGGTGATCAGGCCGCAGATCTGGTTGACCACGTTGCCTTCGAGGTCTTTTTCGGCGACATCCACACTCGACGCATCAGCCAACCCGAAAAAAAATCCGATGACCTGGATGTAAAACAGCACGCCGAATAACGTGAAGGCGTCGCGCAACGTGGTGTACCTGACTTCCAGTTTGTTCATGACGACTGTCCTGCCAATGCGTCGAGATAGGTTTTTGCTGCGCGGGCACTGATGAAACGGCCCGCGGCATCGATGCGCGCCTGGCGGTTTGCATCGCGCGGTAAAGCCAGCTGACGGGTGATCGCCTGGGCCAGTGCGCCGGGGTCGTCGACGGGTACCAGCGGGGCGATTGCGCCATTGTCGAGAATCTCTTGCGGGCCATAGGGACAATGAGTCGATACCACCGGGGTGCCCGTGGACAAGGCTTCGACCAGCACGTTGGGACTGCCCTCGAAGCGCGACGACAGCACAAAACAATCGGCCGCTGCCACTTGCGCCATTGGATCGCGGTTATAGCCCGGCAGATCGAATCGGTCGGCGACTCCGAAGGTGTCGGCCAACTGGAGCAACCTGGTTCTGAGTGGGCCTTCGCCGAAAATGATCAATCGGGTATTGGTATCGGGTAATCGGGCGAAGGCATCGAGCAATACATCAAAGCCTTTCTGCTGTGCCAGGCGACCCACGGCGACAATCACCGGGGTGGACTTTTCCAGCAGCCAGCGATGGCTCGGGCGTTCCGGCACCTTGTCGCGAAAATCGTTGTCGAGCACCGGGTTGTCGGCGATGGTGACATCCTGCGCACGGGTGATGGTGGTATCGACCAGATCCTGGGCGACGCCGCGCGAGACGCAGATCACCGGATTGGGAATGAGCCGGTACAGCAGCGGTGCCAACAGATACGCGATGCGCACCGTCAACGCGGGGTTGACGTGTCTGTCATGGGAAAACGCATTGCGCTCACTGACATGCAGGCGCGCCAGCGTGCCTGACAGCGTGGCCGCGGCGATGGCCACGACGTTGATATGGGTGAGGGCGGCCAGTTGTGCGTCAAAGTGATTGTGGCGAAGAAAGCGTGCCAGCGCCGGCACTGCCCTGGAGCTGCGCGGGCTGTGCAATTCCACCTGTTTGACCCGAGGGTCGATGTGCGCCGAGTTCACACCTGCGCCGCTAAGCATCAACAAGGTCACGTCATTGCCGGCGTCAGTCAGCGCACTGGCGAGGCGCACCATCATTTTTTCGGCGCCACCACCGCCCAGGTCCTGCAGAATAATCAGCAGCCTTTTCATTGATTCCATACCTGGTAGTACGCCTGCGCGGCGGATTGACTGGTGTATTGACGGACGGCGTCAGCGGCAATCTGGCCGCTTGGCGCAGCAGGGTCTTGTGCGGTCACGCTGCGTAACATCCCTTCGGCCAGCGCCGCTACATCATTGACCTTGACCAGAGCGCCGAGGCGGCCGTTATCAAGCAGTTCCCTGGGGCCGGTTTCGCAATCGCAGGCCAGTACGGGGGTGCCCAGCGCCAAAGCCTCGACCAGCACCGTCGGCAAACCCTCATGAAACGAACTCAGGATCAGCAGCCGTGCATGCCTGATCAATGGGTAGGGATTGCTCAGGAAACCAGTGAAATGCACACGGTCCTCGATGCCCAGGCGGCTGGCTTGTGAGGTCAGTTCGGCGAGTTGCGGGCCATCGCCGATGATCACCAGATCTGGCAATTCAGCGCTGCATAAGGCCATGGCATAAGCGTCGAGCAGCAGGTTGAACCCCTTCGGTTCCACCAGCCGGCCCACCGCTAACCAGAACTCGGACGGCAAACCGCTGAGCATGGGCGTCTGTGCGGCGCTGAGCAGTTGTTCGGTGACCACTGCATTCGGGCAATAACGGATGCGCTCGCGACCCCAGGGCACCAGCTCGGCGAGGGATTGGCGCAAGCCATGGGAAACCGTCACTACCCGGCCGTGGCCACAGAGGTACAACGCATAGAGCAAACGCAGGGTGGCGGGACTGATTTTTTGTTCACTGCAATCAAGTGCCGCGTGACGGCTGTAGATGACCTTGCATGGGCTACCCAAGGTCGCAAACCAGGTGCAGAGGTTGGCTCGTTCCTTGGCTGCGATGAGGTGGGTCACCCGTTCACGACCAATAATCCGCCGCAGCAATACGATGGACTTGAACAGGCCGACGATTCCATTGCCGCCGCCATTGAGCGTGGCAGCTCCTTCATCGTCCGGCGTGTCGCCGTTCATGACGAAGTAACTGACACGCTGGCCATCCTTGAGAAACTGTCTGGCCAGACGTTGCTGGACACGCTCGAGGCCACCCTCGGGCTTGAAATCCTTGAGAATGAACAGGATATGCATGGTTATTGCTCAGTGATCAATGTGCATTGATCAAGGCGCTCAGGATAAGTGATGTTGATGGTCACTTTTCGCCGGATGATCATTATCAAAAGTTGAACAAAATTGGTCGGGTAATCGATCAGGTAGCGTTTGATCGTGTGTGGTTCGCGGTACATCCGATAGAACGCGCGCAGATGCAGGCGGTTGACCAGTTCAGGATAATAATGATGAGTGGCCGTGGCCTCTTGGCGAATGAAACCGCCACAGGTGAATGCCACACCGGTGAAGCCGGCACGCAGGGCATCCTGCTCGAACTGCTCCTGCAGCCCGGCGCCCAGTCCTACGATCAGGATGTTCGCTTCGCTGCGGCAAATGTCTGCTTGAATGCTCGCAGCCTGCGGGGCATCGAAATAGCCATGGTGATGACCGGCAATAATCAGCGCCGGGTAGCGAGCCTTGATCTTGTCGATGAACAGGTCCAGTTCGGCTTGCCGGGCACCGACAAAATAGAGGCGCTTGCCTTGTTTCTCGGCGCAACTGAACACAGCGTCGGCGATGGACGTGAAGTCGAAGCTGACCCGGCCGATCGTGCGGCCGGTGATGCGCGACATGAAGGTAGACATCAGCATGCCGTCGCAAAAATAGGCGATGGAAGTCGGGTGTCGGTCGAACAGACTGCCGATGGAGGCAAAATTGATGAAGGAAAATGCCTTGTTGGCGTCCAGCAGATTCGGTGCGTAATGCCCGATTAATTCCAGGTCGATCATTGCCTGACTCCTCAGTAAGTGTCTTTTGAGAACAACGTGAAAGGGGTCTTGACCAGAATCTTGATGTCGAGCCACAGCGACCATTGGTTGATGTAGTTGAGGTCCTGGGCGACGCGCTGCTGCATTTTTTCCAGCGTCTGGGTTTCACCTCGATGCCCGGTGATCTGGGCCAACCCGGTGATCCCCGGCTTGAGGCGATGACGGGCCATGTAGGCGCGAACCTTGCCGGTGTAGTAAATGTTGTGCGTGACCGCATGCGGTCGCGGGCCGACCAGGGCCATTTCGCCGCAGAGCACGTTGAACAGTTGCGGTAGCTCGTCGATGGAACTACGGCGCAAAAAACGCCCAAGCGGGGTGACACGGTCATCCTCGCGGGTGGCCTGACGGACTTCGTTGTCGTCGTGCACGCGCATCGACCGGAACTTCCAGACCTTGATCACCTCAGCGTTACAGCCGTAGCGATTTTGTTTGAACAACACCGGGCCGGGAGAGGAAAGCTTGATGGCTATCGCCACGATCAGCAGCAAGGGGCTGAGCACGATAATGCCCACGGCGGCCAGGCTACGTTCGAACAGCTCTTTGCAGAGCAGGCTGCCGGGGTGCGAACTGATGAGGCTTTCATTGAGGTAGATGGCCGGCATTCGCTCTATTTCCGAGATCGACTGATTGAGCAGCACCATGCTGCCGAAATCGGGGATCCAGACCACGTCGACATTCATGTCCAGTAGATCGATGTACAGCGCTTCAATGATGGCGGCTTGTGCCATCGGCAAAACGATATAGACGCGACGTATATTCAGGCGGGTGATGATTTCGCGAACCTCGTCGATGCGTCCCACCAGCGGCAGAATGCTCGGTGCCGGGCCGGTATGGTCGGCGGTTGCGATAAAGCCCACCAGCGGTACGCGATTGCGCCTGGACAGTTTTCTCGCCAGCGTATGTGCGGTTGGACACGTCCCGATGATCACTGCGCGGCGCTCGTTGCACAGCTTGTGCGAATGCAGCCGGGCCAGGTAATGCAGGGGCAAAAAGCTCGCCGCCTGGACCAGGTAACCCAATACGGCCCAGACGATGATCACCTGGCGCGAGAAAATCATGCTGGTCTGGGTGAGGAAGGCAATGCTGATCAGCACGGCCAGTAAAATCATCCAGGCCGCCAACAGCCGAGCGAGCCCGGACAACCACTCATGACGCTTGTGGTAAACCTGCATGACGCTGTAGATCGGCACCGAACCGAGAACGGTGAGAATCATCAGAACGCGGTATTCGCTGGTCAGGTTGCCGACTCGCCCGTACACGAGCATCACCAACAGCAGATTGGCCAGGCTGAGTGCGCATAGCCATTGGCCCCAGAAGGTCAGTCCCCGGCGGCGCGTCATTTGAGCGGTGTATAACGATGTCATCGGCTCAACCTCCGGGCATGGGTTGGACTTCGGCGCCGAATACTGCACGCCCTCGTTCCCGCACGCTGGTATAGCTCGACTGGGATGCAGCTTTTGGTGGATGTCTGGAAAGAGGCTACTGGAGAGACAAGTACAAGGTTCTACCTGGACATGTAGTCGTAGTTCTGGAACGTATCGGAATGGCTGTAGCCCTGCTTGCGAGCCTTGCGCAGGTCTACCTGGTTGAGCACCACACCGAACACCGGCGCATGGCTCTGTTGCAGTAGAGCAAGGCACTTCTGTACCTGACTGACAGGCGTGCTTTCGGCCTTGATCACATAGATCACCGCGTCCGAATGCTTGGCCAGCAACAGTGCATCGCTGACCATTTGCGCAGGCGGCGAGTCGATGATGATGCGTTGGTACCGCGATTTCAGCACCTTGAGCATGGGGGCCAGGCGCGACGAACTGAGCAGATCCAGCGGTGGCGGCGACAGCTTCCCGGCCGGCAGCATGTCGAGATTGCCGACAGTCCGGATACAGTCCTCGAGCCGCGCAGTGCCCGCCAGGACGTTGGCCAAACCCGGGGCATCTGCCGGAAAATCGAAGTTGAGCGAAAGGCTGGGTCTGCGCATGTCGGCGTCGATCAAAAGCACACGCTCCAGCTTGGCGAGTGAGTACGCCAGGTTGTTGGCGATGGTGCTTTTGCCTTCTTCAGCCATGGTCGAGGCAACGAGTACCACCTGTGATGGCATGTCGCCGCCGTGCAACATCAACCAGGTGCGCAGGTTGCGAATGGTCTCGCAAAAACGCGGATGGTCGTTGTCGTCGAACAGTCGCGCCAGTTGCCGGCGGCTTCTCTTCATGACCAGCGGCACCACGCTGAGCAGGGGGACATCAAGCGTGCTTTCGATCGCTTCGTCGGTCTTGAAGGTTTTGTTCAGGGTTTCGGACAGCAATGCCAGTGCGATGCCAATCAGCGCAGTCACGACGGCGACAATTGCCATAATCAGTGTCTTGCGCGGCTTGCTCGGTTCCAGAGGAGCAATCGCAGGGTCGACGATGCGCGCTTTGGTGGAATCCATATCCGAAGTGGCCGCGGTTTCCTTTAAACGGGTAATGAAGGTCTCGTACAGGGCGCGGCTACTGTCGACCTCGCGCTGAAACTCACGCAGCTGGAACTCCTTGCGCGAAATGTCCTGTATCTGTGCTTTGTTGCTGTTGAATGATTGACGCAGTGAGCTCTCACTGGCTCGGGCTAACTGGTAATCCTGTTCGATGCTGGCCACTACCTGTCGAACCTGCAAGCGCAAGCTTTCGGTGGCCGTTCGCAATTCAGCGCGAGCGGCGGCAAGCGTCGGATGTTTTGGACCGTAGCGCCCGGACAGTTCCTCGACCTTGGCTTGGGCCTTGGCCTGTTGCGCCTGGAATTTCTGCACCAAAGGATTACTCAAGACGGCCGGCACACTGGAGAGTTTGCTCAGGTCGCCGTTGCTCAGGGCCTGCACCTGGCGAAACCGGCTCTCGGCTTCCGCCAGGTTGCGGCGGGCATCGATCATGCGGTTGCCGGTCATTTCCAGTTCATTGGCACTGATGGTGGCGACACCGCCAACATCGACCAGGCCTTGTGCTTCCCGATAGGCCTGAAGTTTGTCTTCGGCACTGCGCAGGTTATTGCGTAACTCGATCAGGCGTGAGTTCATCCAGCTGGTGTTGGTCAGCGAGGACTTCAGGCTGTTGTCGAGCTGGCTATCAATGAAGCCTTGGGCAATCGCATTGGCGGTAGCGGCAGCCAAACCCGGGTCGGGCAATTCCACTTCTATCTTGATCAGCTGGCTCTTGCCGACGAATTTGACACTGGTTCGCCGCATCAGATCCTGCGTGACTTGATTGAAGATATCGGTTTCGGAGGGCGTCACTTGCACGGATATAAAACGGCCCAGTACTGGCAGCCATTGGTCCAGTTCAAGCGCGGCCAACCATCGCCGTGGCGCAAACCATGACTTCGGTTGCTGACGTGGATCAGTGACCGGATGAGTGGTAAGGCCCAGCTTTTTGACTGCGCGTTCAGCCAGGTCGCGCGATTGCACCAGCGCCAGTTGCGTCTGCAAGTAATCGACGGTACCGGAACTCGAATCCGTTATTTGCTGGAAGGACAGCAGCGGTGGCGTTTTTTCTTTGATCAGGAGGGTGGTGCTGCCGATGTACTGCGGGGGAATGAACGACAGCGTGGCCATCGCCAGCGCACAGCCGAGCAGTATCAACCAGCCAATTTTCCAATGGGCGCGCCAGATCACCCTCCAGTATTTGAGCAGGTCAATGGTGTCCTTTTCCTCGCTGTACTGCTGATGCTGCGGCACATGCGGCTGGAGCGGACGCTCGACATATAGGCTTGGGCTGTTGTCCATGATTAGAAAAGCCTTGTGCAATGGAAATGGTGTCACCGGGGGCGATGGCGGTGCCGCGCGTGACCGTGTCGGTCAGGGGAGGGGAGCCATCGCCGCGGACGATGGTCACCCGCTTGATCGAGGCTCGTTCGGTCAGACCACCGCCCAGGGCGATGGCTTTCTCCAGTGTCAGCCCGGGCTCGAATGGATAGCTGCCGGGTTTTTTCACCTCTCCATTAATGTAGAACGAGCGATAGGTAATCAGGTTGAGGCTGACCTTGGGGTCGACCAGATAACCTTGTTTGAGCCCGTCGACGATAATCTTTTCCACCTGATTGGGGGTGAGCCCCTTGGCGGCAATCTCACCCAGAAATGGATAGGAAAACATTCCGGCATCGTTGAGACGGATTTTCTCGAAGCTCAGATCCCGTTCACCGAAGACAGTGATACGCAATACATCGCCGGCTGCCAGTTTGTACTGGGCGCCGGGGTCTGCTGCAAAAGTCACAGGCAACAGCCACGGCACGAACAACAAGCCAAGCATTCGCGAGTTCATGGGAAAACCTCTTAGAGACTTACGTTGAAGCTGAGCAAGAAAATGTTGCGCTCAAAACTCTGATTGTCGGCATCGGAGTCATCGTTGCGGTAGCGATAGCCCAGCTCGATATCCAGCCAGCGGCGCATTGCGTATTCCACGGCCAGGTTGTAGTCACGAAGGTCGTCGGTGCGGTTCTGGCCCTGGTAATCAAGGCGGGACAGCCCGACTTCGGCCACCGTGGTGATGCGTTCGGTCCAGCCATGGCGCCAGCCGAACAGCGCCGAGGTGGTCTTGACGGCATCAGCACCGTCGTCGCCCTCGGCCATGGCCTGGCGGGCAACAAACGAGAAGGTCGAGTAAGTTCGTGGCCTCCATCGCAGATCCACCTGCCAGGTCGGATTACTGAGGTCATCGACGCTGCTGTCATCGAAGTTCTTGCGCTCATAACCAACACGGACTTTGCCGGAGGTGCGGGCGGTGAAGTCCCATTCGGCACCGGCAAGGACCGCATTGGATGTGCTATCGAGACGACTGTCTGATTTCAGGTAATCAAAGACGGTATGGTCGTATTCCAGCAGCCCGCGCGTATTGCTGCCGATGCGGTGGTACCAAGTGGTGGTCAGGCCGGTGGTATTGCGCTCTTTGTCGTCATTGATACCGTCGGAATTGCCGTAGCGAAGTTGAGCGTAATTGGCGCCCAGATCGATTTGATTGTCAGCGCTCCTGGCGCCATAGGTATAAAGACCATTGACGCGGTTACTGCGAATCTTGTCATTGATGCCATCAACAGCAGTCGACGTCGTGCGCTCGTATTTACGTGCTTCCGCGTCAAGTTTCAGGCGATGGCGATCAGTGAATTCCATGATGCTGTTGAGTCGCACGCGTTGTGCGGTATTCGAAGCATCCGGCTCATCATGATAAATGTACCGGGTAGGCTGCCATATAAGTCGGGTGGCGCTATTGCGGTCTTCTGCCTTCAGTTCGAAAGAAGGGGCAATTTTAGTCACCATGGAAGACTGACGCCCTCGCTCCAGTTCCCGGAAATTGTCGTCATAGCTCTCTGAAAATAACAGTGTAGGGGTGAAGTCGAAGCCATAGATATCAATGGACTGGGGATCGAGACACCAGGCCGTTCCGGGACAGAAATAGATCATGAGCAGTGCGAAAGGGCCGCGAGTCTTGAGAGTCATATCATTGCTCCTGGGGATGAACTCAATGACTATAGACCGGAAAAACAGGGGGTGAATTTGCTCGATGTAATGCGGCGTGCTATCAATAAATGTTTTGTGGAAGTGGAGTTTTCAAGTTTAAAAAGTTACTAATAAAGGCGCAGAAAATCAAGAGCGTTATGGGGCTGGGGCGTAATAACAAGTTCAAGGAGGGGGAATGAGCCGGTTTGTTTTTAAAGTGCGCTGCTGCAGAAGAATAATGGTCAGGCTTATAAGTGAGATTGGGGTCGTTTAATATCAGTCAATGGAACGCGAACTTGCTGTTCTCTATTCAGGAAATGAAGCAGAATCATGACTCGTTCGTCACCCAACATGGTCAGAAAAATACCTTCCAGTGTCGACAGTGGTCCTCGGGTTATTTGCAGTGTTTCTCCGGGCATGAATGGTTGGGGGGGTGAATTTGTAATGGCTTGAAACACCGGGTACGCAGATGCTCGATGACGTCGTCAGGGACCATGGCCGGGCCGTGATTGAAATCGACAATGCGGCTGACGCCGCGGGTAGAACGCAAAGGTGCCCACTTGTCGTCACGACTCAACTGAATGAAAAGATACCCTGGAAAGAGAGGCTCCAGGGATTGATGGGGTTTGCCATGAATCAGACGTTCGCTAATGATTTGCGGGCAAAATATAACGTAATTTTGTCGTAACAGATTGATTTGAGCCCGTTCGTCCTGACGAGGCTTGCACTGCAAAAGATACCAGTTAGAACCTTGGGTACTCGTCAGCATGCTGGCAAGCTCCGTAATATTGGTTAGACATGGCTGGTGGCGAATCGGGATACTGCGCTTCCAACGGGCTCTATTTGAGATCCGTGGAATCGCGAAAGTGTTAAGTTGCTGGAACAGGTGTATCAATAATGAAGCAGGACCAGTACAAATAACGCCAAGTAAAATATGAGTCAATAATCTGGCGTCGAAGTTTCTTGGTGTGTGCTGCGCTCAATCAGAATTCTTAATGGAAGTGTAAATGTTACTTAACGCTATAACTGATATCGCCGCATCCTGAGATGAAGGATGACTTTTGCGATGGCCAAAGCTACCGCAGGGGGGCCGAACCCGTGGCCCTTTGAAAAACAAGTACTTTTGCTCGTGAACTTAGATGCTGGGGGCGGACGTATATCCACTAAGGACTCTTGTCTTTTGTTATACGTCGACCCTGTTAGGTATCGACCACTGAAGGCGGCCTGTCAAATGTCACTAGTCAAAAATATAACCTTCTGTCCAATAGTCTATTAAGAAGCTTCAACTAATTGTTTTGAAAAGTTATTTTTTTTGACGGGTGCAGAGACGTGACTGAAGTGGATAGCGTCCACGTCCCCGTGGACAGGTTACAAACCTTCTGCATGCGGTGGATCAGAGCGTGCTGATGACCATCAAGGGGGGTATTTACTGATAATAGATCGCACAATACAATGAGAATCGTTACTAATAATTCATCGAGTGCGACGTCTTGAGCCATCAACACCCTTTTGCCCGCCGCAAGGTCTTCATGAAACACGCGTTGCCAACACTTTCCTGCGTCATGTTTACCAGCCCTTTATGGGCACAACCCCTCGAACTGCCGACCACCGATATTCAGGCAAGCCGCGTCAGCCAAGACACGAGCTACACCACCTCTCAAGCCAGCACGGCGAGCAAAAGCAATGTGCCGATCAAGGAAGAGGCGCAATCGGTCAATGTGGTCACTCAACAGACTCTGGCCGACTATCAGGTGCGCTCGCTGGACGACGCGATGAAGTTTGTCAGCGGCGTCAGCCAAGGCAATACCTTGGGCAACTCTCGGGACTCACTGGTCAAGCGCGGCTTCGGCACCAACGATGACGGCTCGATCCTGCGCGACGGCGTGCGTTCCAATATGGGGCACAACTTCAGCGCCACGACGGACCGTATCGAAGTGCTAAAAGGGCCTGCTTCGATGCTGTACGGCGCGCTGGAGCCCGGCGGATTGATCAACGTGATCAGCAAGAAGCCTGAATACACTCAGAGCACGACCCTGAGCGGATCGGCCTATAGCGAAGGCGGCGGTACCATGGCGGTGGATACCACCGGGCCGATGGGAGATACGGGCCTGGCCTATCGCCTGATTGCCGAACGCGGCCATGAGGATTATTGGCGCAACTACGGCGTGAACGAGAGCACCCTGGTCGCGCCATCGCTGAGCTGGACCGGTGATCGCGCCAGCCTGACCCTGAGCTACGAATACAACGATTATTCCAGCCCCTTTGACCGCGGCACCGTGTTCACCAATGGTCACCCAGCGGACATCGACTACGACAAGCGTCTCGACGAAACATGGGCCAAAAGCGTCGGTATCCGTGAAGTGGCCACCGCGCGTTTTGAGTATCAGCTGAATGACGACTGGAAAACCCGTGTCACCTACGGCTGGAACAACGACCGCTACAGCCTCTCGATTGCCCAGCCGAGTTCGTTGACCGGCAACAATCTGCGACGTGCTGCCAACGGCGCTCACTACGACGATGAGACCCGTTACGCCAGTTGGGACTTCATCGGCCAGCAAGAGTTGTTCGGCCAGCGCCATGACCTGCTGGTCGGCGCGGATACCGAAGCGTCCGACCAATTCCGTGGCAAAACCTACCGTAATACCCCGCGCTCAGGCTTCGACATCACCGCGCCGGTTTATGGGCGTCTGGCCGAGCCCAGCCTCATCAGTGCCACGCAAAGTGACTTGAGCAATCAGCTGACTTCCAGTTCTTTGTACTTCAAGGATAACTGGCACCTCGATGACCGCTGGATCCTGGTCCTCGGTGGTCGCCAACAGCATTACGATCAGTACAGCGATCAGGGCCGCGGCAGCAGCTATACCGTCAACCGCGACGATAACGGCGATGCCTTCGTGCCGTTTCTGGGCCTGGTCTACAAAGCCACCGATACCTTGTCGCTATATGGCAACTACAGCCGTTCGTTCAAGCCCAATACCCAAGTCGACGATGCCGGCCATACGTTCGATCCGGAGGAGGGCCGCAGCTACGAAGTTGGCGCGAAGTACGACCCGCTGCCGGGGCTGAACATCAACCTTGCGCTGTTCGACATCGTCAAGAAAAACGTCGTGACCACCCAGACGGTCAGTGGTGTCAGCCTCTCGGAGGCAGCGGGCAAGGTCGGTTCACAGGGGCTGGAACTGGACATCACCGGGCGCGTGGCCGAGCGCTGGGACTTGATCGGCACCTACGCCTACACCCACACGGAAATCCTCGACGACCCGGATGACGAGGGTCATCGCCTTGCCGATGCGCCGAAGCACACCGCGAGCCTGTACCTCACCCATCACCTGAATGTTCCTGCGGAGTTCGGGGCCTGGCATGCCGGCGCTGGTGCGCGTTACATCGGCGAGCGCGCCGCCAACAACGCCAACGATTTCTGGCTGAGTAGCTACACCGTGGCCGATGCCTTCGTGCGTTGGGAAACACCGATGTTCGGCTACAAGACTTCGCTGCAATTCAACGTCGACAACCTGTTCGACAAACAGTACTACCCGTCCTCTACCGGCACCCAACTGGCAGTCAATATTGGTGAGCCGCGCACGGCACGGCTCAGCGCCAGTGTGACGTTCTGATCGCGCTGCCTTGACGCGCTGCCCCATTCTGCCGGTTTATATCGGGCAAAACGGGGGAGCGCCTCAGTTCTTCATGGTGATCCCCGAAGGCACTATCGATCTCCGCCAAAACCAATGATGGCTTTGGTTTCCAGGTACTCCTCAAAGCCGTAGACACCATACTCACGACCATTACCAGAGCGTTTATAGCCGCCGAATGGAGCCATTGGATCCCAAGCAGGGTAATTCAGATGCACTTGTCCCGCACGGATACGAGAGGCAACGGCACGTGCAAGGTCAAGGTTCTGAGCCTGGACATGGGCACCCAGCCCATAGACCGTGTCGTTTGCGATAGCGATCGCCTCATCGATCGTTTCATACGGGATGATGCACAGCACCGGACCAAAAATTTCTTCCTGGGCAATCCGCATGGCGGAATCTACCTCGGAGAAAACAGTCGGTCGGGTGTAAAAGCCCTGTTCATAACCCGGTACGCGTCCTGGTCCGCCGCAAACGAGTTTTGCGCCCTCATTCAAGCCAGCCTCAATCATTAATTGCACGCGATTAAACTGGGCCTCGTTGGCAATGGGGCCGAGTACCGTCTCTTCTGATCGCGGGTCACCCACGATGATTGCATTGGCGGTTGCGGCAGCCAGCGATTCGACCTCCGCCAGCCTGTTTTTTGGAACGATCATCCTTGTCGGGGCGCTGCACGATTGTCCGACGTTGCGAAACGCAGACATCACCCCCAGCGGAACGGCTTTGGCGAAGTCGGCGTCGGGAAGCATCAGGTTCGGTGACTTGCCGCCCAATTCTTGGGTGACACGCTTCACTGTATGGGCGGCCGCCTGTGCGACCAGCGCGCCTGCTCGGTTTGAGCCGGTGATCGAAATCATATCGATGTCGGGGTGCGCTGCCATGGCTGCGCCGACCTCGTGACCACTGCCGTTCACCAGGTTGAATACGCCCGGTGGAAGGCCTGCGTCATGCACCAGTTGTGCAAAAAGAAGGGCGCTCAGTGGCGACAGTTCGCTGGGTTTCAGGACCACTGTGCAGCCGGCCGCAATAGCCGGGGCGACTTTCGCAGTGATTTGATAAAGCGGCCAGTTCCACGGCGTGATGAGGCCGCAGACGCCTATTGGTTCGCGTTCAATCGCGGTGCTGCCTTCAACGGTTTGGAACCGATAGGTGGACAGCAGATCACGTGCGACCCGTACATGTTCGGCTGCAAGAGGCACTTGCATGGCCCGGGCGGAACTGATGGCAGCGCCCATTTCCAGAGAGATCGCCTGGGCAAGCACTTCTTTTCGTTCAAGGATGAGGTCGTAGATCTTTCCGAGGAAAAGTGCGCGCGATGCTGCCGAGGTGGCAGACCAACCAGCAAATGCTGCACGAGCTGCAGCGACTGCCCGATCAACGTCCTTGGCGGACCCTTGCGCGACGTGCGCAACAACCTCTTCAGTTGCCGGATTGACCACCGGCAAACTGGCCGGGACTGCCGGGGAAGACCAACAGCCATTGATATAAAACGTTTGAGACGTTTGCGGATCAACGCTGTAGCTATTCGAAGATTGTGTTGTCATCCAACGAGCTCCCTTAGAGCGGTAACAGGCACTGCGAGCAGCAGAGGGCGGGCTGTCTTGCGACCTTGCAAGGCTGCCGAGTCTTCTCAATAAGCTAACAAAGCAGGCCAGACAAAATATGCCGTTCTTTAAGGTTGCAAAGGACAATCTGCTGTATCTGCCGGGCTAACTTTGCACCAACGTAATTTGACTCCTTTTACGTCAGTAACCTGTCTGATAAAGCCTCTTGCTGGCGGTCGTGATTGCTAGTCGATAGCTTTTAGTAACCAGAGCAAACTGCTCGATTGCGCCGCTTGATTGCGGCTAGACAGGGCTCGTCAGCGCACCATAACTGCCCGAGAAGGCGCAGAAACAGCGGTGAAACGCCCGAGTCTGGAGCGTCCCGCACAGTCTGCTGAGCGAGCCCTGCAAAACGGTGGTTTGTACCAAGCGGCCTGCACATTTAACGATTTATGCACGGTCTCATGATGTTGTAATGAATTCGTGATGCAGCGTTGCCCCGATGCTTCTCGAACGGAGTAACTGCTTGCCCCGTCATGACTTCAACCATCATTCAGGACTGCACTCATGAGCTTTCTTCGACCCAAGTTTATTACCTTCGACTGCTACGGCACGTTGACCAACTTTCAAATGGGAAACATGACGCGCGAACTGTTCGCCGATCGTGTCCCTGCCGGGCAAATGGATCAGTTCGTCAAGGACTTCTCCGCCTATCGTCTGGATCAGGTGATGGGTGACTGGCGGCCGTATGATGAGATTATCAAGACCTCTCTGGCGCGGGTCTGCAAACGTTGGGGCATCGAGTACAAAGGCGAAGGCCAACTCTACTACGACGCCGTTCCGACGTGGGGCCCACATGCCGACGTGCCGGCCGGACTGGCGAAAATCGCCGACAAGATTCCGCTAGTGATTTTCTCCAACGCAATGGACGAGCAGATCATGTCCAACGTCGACAAGCTCGGCGCGCCCTTCCATAAAGTCTTCACCGCCCAGCAAGCCCAGGCCTACAAGCCGCGCCTGGCTGCTTTCGAGTTCATGCTCGATAACCTGGGTTGTGGGCCGGAGGACGTTCTGCACGTGTCCTCGAGCTTCCGTTATGACCTGATGCCCGCCCACGACATGAAGATCAAGAACAAGGCCTTCGTCGCCCGTGGTCACGAACAGCCGGCGAATGCGGTCTATGGCTACCACCAGATCCCCGATATCGGCGGTTTGGCCGGGTTGGTCGGTCTCTGAGTCTCACGGCACTCTTCAAGGCAAAAAGGGGTTAGACATGGGCAGTGAGTCCTATTGGCTCGATACCGCACCGGTATTCACCGGTGCCCAGCTCGGTGGGTTGCCCGGGCAGGTCGATGTGGCCATCGTCGGTGGCGGTCTCACCGGCTTGGCGGCGGCCCGGGCCCTGGCCTTGAAGGGGGCCAGTGTGGTGGTGCTGGAAGGTGGGCGGGTGCTTGGCGAAGCGTCAGGGCGCAATGGCGGTCAGTGCAACACCGGCGTTGCCCAGGATTACGCGGCGCTCAGCGCCAGCCTCGGTGCGGATAAAGCCCGAGCCTATTACCTGGCCTATGAGAGCGCCGTGCAGAGCGTCGTCTCGCTGGTGGAGCAGGAGCAGATTGCCTGCGACCTCAAGCGCAATGGCAAACTCAAACTGGCCGCCAAACCGATGCATTACGAAGGGCTGGCGCGCACCTGCGAATTGATTCGGCGGGAGGTCGATGCCGAGGTCGAGTTGCTCTCTGCGCAAGAGATCCGCGCTGAAGTCAATTCGGCCGAGTTCCATGGAGGCTTGCTGCAGCGCAACGGCGTGCAGATGCATGTCGGGCGCTTCGGTGTCGGTCTGGCCGAGGCGGCCGCCCGTCACGGCGCGTTGATCTTCCAGGGCGTGTCGGTGACGAACTGGAAAGCCCGTGCCGGCGGCTATCAGGTCAACACCACCAAGGGCTCGCTGCATGCCAAACAGGTTCTGTTGGCTACCGGCACGTGTCAGCAGGGCGGATTGGGTTGGTATCGGCGGCGGATCGTGCCGGTGGGCAGTTTCGTGATAGCCACCGAGGTGCTACCGCAGACCCTGATCGACAGCTTGCTGCCAGCACGACGTTCCTATGTCACCAGCCGCATGATCGGTAACTACTTCCGCCTGACGCCGGACAACCGCTTGCTGTTTGGCGGTCGTGCGCGGTTTGCCATGTCTGACAGCGTGTCCGACGCCAAGAGCGGCAAAGTGTTGCAAGCGGCGATGGTGCAGATGTTCCCGCAGTTGGCTGCGGTGAAAATCGATTATTGCTGGGGTGGGTTGGTGGACATGACCTCTGACCGGTTGCCCCGGGCCGGCCAGCATGGAGGGGTTTATTACTCCATGGGTTACAGCGGTCATGGGGTGCAAATGTCGGTGCACATGGGGCAGGTCATGGCCGAGGTCATGGCCGGCAAGGTCGAAGCCAATCCCTGGCGCGAACTCGACTGGCCAGCCATTCCCGGGCATTTCGGCAAGCCCTGGTTCCTGCCCTTGGTAGGTGCGTATTACCGCCTGCAGGACTACCTACACTGAGTTCAAGGTATTTGCTTTACGTTTCAGCCTCACACGATTAATCGCGAGCACTCGAGCCTTATCATTTTTCGAAAGGTAGAACTGACATGACTGACAACAAAAACAGTATCGACTCCCAGTTGATCACAGGGAAAGAAAGTCTGCGCATTTTCGAAGGGCTCAATCGCGGCATGTCACGCCGCAATGCATTGCAAATGCTGGGGTTGGCAGGAGTGGCCGTCGCGGGCGCCGGCAGCCTGTTCGGCGCCGCCGGCAAGCTGTTTGCCGATGATGAAGCCGCAAGCCCTGGCAAAGGCAAACCCGGCGGTCGTATCCGCGTCGCAGGCTCGTCCAGTTCCACCGCCGACACCCTGGATCCAGCCAAAGGTTCGTCGTCCACCGACTACGTGCGCCATTACATGTTCTACAACGGCCTGACGCGTTTCGACAGCCATATGGTGCCGCAACTGGAGTTGGCCGAGCGTATCGACACCACTGACGCCACGCTCTGGGTGATCACCCTGCGCAAGGAAGTGGTCTTCCACAACGGCAAGCCTCTGACAGCCGCCGACGTGGTGTTTTCTCTGTTGCGGCACAAGGATCCAATCACCGGTTCCAAGGTCCTGCCGCTGGCGTCGCAGTTCGCCGAAGTCAAGGCCAACGGCACCCATGAAGTGCAGATACAGTTGAGCGGCCCCAATGCTGAACTGCCATCGGTTCTTGCCATCTCTCACATGTTGATCGTTCCCGAGGGTACGAGCGATTTCAGCCAGGGCATCGGCACCGGCCCGTTCAAGGCCAAGGAATTCAAGCCTGGGGTGCGCTCGATTGGTGTGCGCAATACCAATTACTGGAAACCCGGCTTGCCGTATCTGGATGAGATCGAATTCATCGCCATTGCCGACGAACCGTCACGGATTAACGCCCTGTTGTCGGGCGACGTACACATCGTCAACGAAGTTAACCCGCGCTCAACGGTTCGTATCAAGGCCAGTACCAAGCATCAGGTCGTGGACTCGCCGTCGGGTAACTACACCGATCTGATCATCCGTCAGGACCAGTTGCCGGGCAAAAGCCCGGAATTCACCGAGGCCATGAAATACTTGCTGGACCGCGAGCAGATCAAGTCGGCGATATTCCGTGGCTACGCCAGGGTAGGCAACGATCACCCGATCGCACCCGGTGCGCGCTTCTACAACGCCGACCTGCCACAACGTGCCTACGACCCGGAAAAAGCCAAGTTCCTGCTCAAAAAGGCCGGTATGGAAAGCATCACCATGCCGCTGATGTGCTCGCCTGCCGCGACCGGTTCGGTGGACATCGCTGTGCTGTTGCAGCAGTCAGCCAAACAGGCCGGGCTCAAGCTCGACGTCAACCGCCTGCCGAGCGATGGCTACTGGTCCAACCATTGGGCGAAGCACCCGCTGAGTTTCGGCAACATCAACCCGCGGCCCAATGCCGACATGCTTTTCTCGCAGTTCTTCCAGTCGACAGCACCCTGGAACGAGTCCGGTTGGAAAAACGATCAGTTCGACCAGCTGTTGGTACAAGCCCGAGGCGAAACCGACGAGGCCAAGCGCGGCAAGATGTACGCAGACATGCAAACCCTGGTGCATGAGCACAGCGGTATCGGCGTGCCGGTGTTTATCAGCAACATCGATGGTGCCGATCAGCGAGTCAAAGGCTACGGCACCAACCCTCTGGGCGGTTTTATGGGCTACATGTTTGCCGAGCAGATCTGGCTGGACGCTTGATGAACGTCGGGTTTTTGCTGCAGCGATATTGCACGAGGATAGGGTGATGAATAGCAACACACTGTGGTTGATCGGGCGGCGCCTGGGCGCGGCGATCGTGACCTTGTTGATTGTGTCCATGGTGGTCTTCGCCATCACGGCGGTGCTGCCGGGAGACGCGGCGCAACAGTCTCTTGGGCAGTTCGCCACGCCGGAACAAGTGGCAGCCTTGCGCCTGAAAATGGGGCTGGATCAGCCTGGTGTGTTGCGTTACTTGCACTGGTTGATGAACTTGCTCAGTGGTGACATGGGGCTGTCTGTCTCCAACGCCATGCCGGTCAGCGAGTTGATGGCGGGGAGGGTGCCCAACACCCTGATGCTGGCGGCCGCCACGGCGCTGGTATCAGTACCGGTGGCGTTGATCCTGGGCATCGGTTCGGCGATGGGGCGGGGCGGGCGTATCGACAGTTTCCTCAGCTTTTTGACCTTGACCATGGTGGCGGTGCCGGAGTTTCTGGTGGCGACCCTGGCAGTGCTGATTTTCGCGGTGAACCTGGGCTGGTTGTCGGCGTTGTCCTACGCCAGTGACATCACTTCACCCTGGCAATTCATGCGCACTTACGCGTTGCCGGTGATGACGCTGTGCTGCGTAATCGTCGCGCAAATGGCACGCATGACCCGGGCGGCGGTGATCGATCAGCTCGACAGTCCTTACGTGGAAATGGCCCGGCTCAAAGGCGTGAGCAAGATGCGGATCGTCCTGCGCCATGCCTTGCCCAATGCCATCGGGCCTATCGCCAATGCCATTGCCTTAAGCCTTTCCTACCTGTTGGGCGGGGTGGTGATCGTTGAAACGATCTTCAACTACCCCGGTATCGCCAGTCTGATGGTCGATGCCGTGACCAACCGCGACATGGCACTGGTTCAAGCCTGCACCATGTTGTTTTGTACGGCGTATCTGACGTTGGTGCTGATTGCCGACCTGTGCGCGATTCTTTCCAATCCGAGGCTGAGAAATCAATGAACAATCTCATTGTGAAATCGCCGGCTCCTACCAAATTAGCGTTGGGCAAGGTTTCCCACGGATCGTCCTGGCTCGGCCTGATCGGCGCCGCGATATGTGTGATCTGGTTGTTGGTGGCCATCTTCGGACCGTGGCTGGCGCCACATCCGGTGGGGGAAGTGGTCTCTGATAATGTCTTCGACAACCTGAGCGCTGCTTACCCGTTCGGCACCGATTACCTGGGCCGCGACATGCTCAGCCGGATCCTCGTCGGCGCACGATTCACCGTCGGCCTGGCGTTGGTGGCCGCGGTAATGGCCAGCGGTCTGGGGACCAGCTTTGCGCTGTTGTCGGTGGTTTCACCAAAGTGGCTGGATGAGTTGATCAGTCGCCTGATGGACGCCTTCATTTCGATCCCCAGCAAGATGCTGGCGTTGATCATGGTCTCGGCCTTCGGCTCCTCGGTCACCTTGCTGATCTGCACGGCGGTATTGAGTTTCACCCCGGGCGCATTCCGCATCGCCCGCAGCATGGCGGTGAATATCGAAGCGCTGGAATACGTGCAAGTGGCCCGTACTCGCGGCGAGCGTCGGCTGTACATCGCCTGCGTGGAAATCCTGCCGAACATGCTTAACCCGGTGCTGACGGACCTGGGCTTGCGCTTCGGTTTCATCGTCCTGCTGCTCAGCGGCATGAGCTTTCTCGGCTTGGGAGTGCAGCCGCCGGATGCCGACCTGGGATCGCTGGTGCGCGAAAACATCGGCGGCCTCAACCAGGGAGCACCGGCTATTGTGATTCCGGCTCTGGCTATCGGCACTCTGACAATTGGCGTGAATCTGTTTATCGACCGTGTGTCTTCACGACGCAGTCGACGTTCGGGAGGCCATTGAAATGAGCGAATTAATTCGAGTCCAGGACCTGCGAGTGGTCGCCTGTGGCGAGCTCGGTGAGGTGGAAATCGTCAAGGGCGTGAGCTTCTCCCTGCAAAAAGGTGAAGTGCTGGCGTTGATCGGTGAGTCTGGCTCCGGCAAGACCACCATCGCCTTGGCGTTGCTCGGTTATGCCCGGCGTGGTTGTCGGCTGGCGGGTGGCGTGGTGCAAATCGGCGAACACGACATGCTGGCGTTGAGCGAAAGCGAGCTGCAAGGCCTGCGCGGCAATCGGGTGTCGTACATCGCGCAAAGCGCTGCGGCGGCGTTCAACCCGGCGAAAAAACTCATCGACCAAGTGGTGGAGGGCGCGTTGATTCATGGTCTGGGCAACCGGGCTGTGCTTGAGGCCAAGGCCATCGAGTTGTTCCGCGATCTGGCCCTGCCTGATCCCGATAACATTGGCCAACGTTATCCCCATCAAGTCTCTGGCGGGCAACTGCAACGGGTGATGGCGGCCATGGCGCTGATCAGCGATCCGCTGCTGGTGGTGCTCGACGAACCGACGACGGCACTTGATGTGACCACTCAGATCGATGTGCTGCGAGCCTTCAAGCGAGTAGTGCGCGATCGCGGCGCGACGGCGGTCTACGTCTCCCATGACCTGGCCGTGGTCGCGCAAATGGCTGACCAGATCGTAGTGCTCAATGGCGGCGAGATCTTCGAACAGAGCGCCACCGGACCTTTGCTCAACGGCCCGGCCCATGAATACACCCGCAGCCTGCTGGCGGCGGCACGGCCGGACACGACGATTCGTCCGCCTTGCGGCATCGCCGAAGAGACGCCGCTGCTGACCATCCAGGGGCTGACCGCCGGTTACGGCAACAAGAATGCGCAAGGCATGCCGGCCATTCGCGTGCTGGAAGACATCGACCTGACGGTTCGCAGAGGCCAGGCCATCGGCGTTATCGGTGAGTCGGGTTCCGGCAAGTCGACCCTGGCACGGGTGGTGGCCGGATTGTTGGAGCCCGCTCTCGGCGGCCTGACTTTCGATGGCCAACCCTTGGGTGGCAGCCTGTCGTCGCGCACCGACGAGCAGTTCCGACGCATTCAAATGGTCTTCCAGAATGCCGACACCGCACTCAACCCGATGCACAGCGTCAGCACCATTCTGAGTCGTCCGCTGAAGATGTATTTCGGACTTAAGGGGGCCGCGCTGCGCGAACGTATCGGCGAGCTACTGGATCTGGTGCGCTTGCCGCGAACCATGGCCGAACGCCGCCCGAACGAACTCTCCGGCGGGCAAAAGCAACGGGTCAATCTGGCCCGGGCCCTGGCCGCCAAGCCAGATCTGATTCTGTGCGACGAAGTGACCTCGGCACTAGATACCGTGGTGGGGGCAGCGATTCTTGAACTGTTGCGCGACCTGCGTCAGCAACTGGGCGTGTCCTATCTGTTCATCAGCCATGACATCTCCACCGTGCGAGCGCTGTGCGACGACATTGTGGTGATGTATAGCGGCCACAAGATTCAGTCCGGCAGTCGCCAGTCGTATGCTGAGGCGCCGTTCCATCCTTACACCGACCTGTTGATCCATTCGGTGCCGGAGTTGCGCCAGGGCTGGCTGGAAGGCTGCGGAACAACGACCTGCGGCACGCTGCCGCCCATTGGTGCCAAAGCCCATGTGCCTGGGCTGTGCACGTTCCTCAATCGTTGCCCGGTGCGGGTTGATGGCCTGTGCAATTGCGTCCCGCCGGACCGTCACTTGATTGTTGGCGGCAGTGAAGTCCTTTGTCATCACGACAGTGCCGAGTTACTGAAAACCCAGAAGGATTCAAACAGCATGACCGCGGGAGCCTATGCATGAACGGGCGTTTCGTAAGGCTGGCCGAACAGGGCCGGCCCATTATCAAACTGCAGGTAGACGGCAAGCCTATCGAGGCGCTGAAGGGCGATACGCTGATGGTCGCGTTGCTGACTCAGGGCTCGGCGTTGCGCCAATCGGAGTTCGATTCGGGTCGCCGCGCAGGGTTCTGCCTGATGGGCGCGTGTCAGGACTGTTGGGTCTGGACCCGCAGCGGCGAGCGTCTGCGCGCCTGTTCCAATGAGGTCCGTGAAGGGCTGGATATTGTCACCACACAACCGGAGGCGATATGGCCACTGCGCGGCTGAGCACTCATCGAGTCGTTATCGTCGGCGCCGGGCCGGCTGGCATACGTTGTGCCGAAACCCTGGTATCCGCTGGTTTCGAGCCCATCCTGATTGACGAGAATCGCCGGGATGGCGGGCAGATCTACCGTCGCCAACCCGAAGGTTTTACCCGCGATTACGCCACGCTGTATGGCACCGAAGCCGCCAAGGCAAACGACCTGCACCAGAGCTTCGACCGCTTGCGCGGGCAGATCGACTATCGTCCGGACACGCTGGTGTGGAACCTGACGCCGGGGCAACTGTGCTGCGTCAGCCAGGGCAAGCATTCGACGGTGGATTACGACGCGCTGATCCTGTGCACCGGCGCCACCGACCGCTTGATGCCGATCGAAGGCTGGCAGTTGGCGGGCACGTATAGCCTTGGCGGGGCGCAGATCGCGCTCAAATCGCAGGCGGTTTCCATCGGCCACCGCGTGGTGTTCATGGGCAGCGGGCCGTTGCTGTATCTGGTCGCCAGTCAGTATGTGAAAGCCGGGGCCAACGTCGCGGCGGTGCTCGACACGTCGCCGTTGAGCAAGCGAATTGGCGCGTTGCCGAAACTGCTGGCGCGCCCCGGACTGCTGTTCACCGGGATGAAACTGCTGGCGCAGCTCTATCGAGCGAAGATCCCGGTGCATCTGGGCATTTCGCCGCTTCAAGTGCTGGGCGATGCGGCCAGCGGTGTCAGTGGCGTCCGCGTGCGCACGGCACGCGGTGAGACCTTGGCGGTGGATTGCGATGCCGTGGCGCTGGGTTATCACTTGCGCCCGGAAACCCAATTGGCTGACCTGGCCGGTTGCCGTATGCGCTTTGACGAGGCCTCCAGCCAATGGTGGCTGGCTGTCGATGAAGACGGTCGGACCTCGGTCAGTGGTGTATATGCCGCCGGCGATGGTTCGAAAATTCGCGGTGCCGATGCCGCCGAGCACGCCGGGAGACTGGTGGCCATGGCGCTGCTGGAGGATCTGCAGCAACCGGTGAACATCGGGTTGCGCGACGAACAACGGCACGCGCTGGCGGTAATGGATCAGTTTCGTCTCGGCCTGGCCCAGGCGTTTCCGTGGCCTTCTGCCCAGGCCAAAGCGCTGCCGGACGAAGCGATCGTCTGCCGTTGCGAAATGATCACGGCCGGCGAGTTGCGCCGTACCGTCAGTGAGAAGGGGGCCTGCGAAGTCAACCGGGCCAAGGCCTTCAGCCGGGTCGGCATGGGCCGCTGCCAGGGGCGTTATTGCTCCCAGGCCGGGGCTGAAGTGATTGCCGCGGCTGCCGGCGTTTGCGTGGAACAGGTCGGTCGTCAGCGCGGTCAGGCACCGGTCAAACCCCTTTCGATGCTCACCGAGGAGGTGTCGCCATGACGGTACAGAAAGCCGATGTCGTGATTGTCGGCGGCGGCCTGATGGGTTCAGCGGCGGCGTTTTTCCTGCGCCAGCGCGGGCAGTCGGTGATTTTGCTGGAGCGCGACCAGATCGGTCAGTACGCCAGCGGCGTGAACTTCGGCAATGTTCGGCGTCAGGGGCGTTACCTCGGGCAGCTTGAGTTGGCCAATCGGTCCTGGGCGTTATGGAAGCGTTTGCCAGAGCTGATCGACGATGACCTGGAATTCATCGCCAGCGGGCATTTGCGCGTGTGTTACCGCGAAGACGAGATCGCCGAGCTGCAAGCCTACGCAGACGCCCCTGAGGCGGAGCAGCTGGACTTGAAGATCTTTCGTGGCGACGAGTTGCACAAGCGTTTTGCGTTTCTCGGCCCGGATGTGAAGGGCGGCTCCTACGCTCCCCACGATGGTCATGCGAATCCACGTCTGGCCGCGCCGGCGTTTGCCCGGGCGGCACGACGTCTCGGCGCACAGATCGAAGAGCGCACTGAAGTGGCCGAGGTGCAGAAGGTTGGCGGCGAGTTCAGCATCAGCACCACCGACGGTCGTCAGTTCAGCGCCGCTCAGCTGTTGATCACCGCTGGCGCTTGGGGGCAAAAGCTCTCGGCGCAGTTTGGCGAACCGGTGCCGCTTGAGACCAACGGCCCGCAAATGGCCGTGACCGAACCAGTGCCTTACGCCTTGTCGACGGTGATCGGCGTTTATACCAAGATTCCCGAGGAGATGATTTATTTCCGCCAGATCCCTCGTGGCAACATCGTCATTGGTGGCGGCTACCGCAGCAAGCCCGATATGCTCACTCGTCGGGCTCAGGTCGAGCCGCGCAGCATCCTCAATCAGTTTGAGCAAATGCGTCGTCTGCTGCCGGGTGTCGGCAACCTCAACATCATTCGCGTGTGGAGCGGCATTGAAGGCTACCTGCCTGATTCTCTGCCGGTGATGGGGCCAAGCGGCACCGTTGATGGCTTGTTCTATGCCTTCGGCTTCTCCGGCCATGGTTTCCAGCTCGGTCCGGGCGTGGGCGACGTGATGGCGGAACTGATCAGCACCGGCAGCACCAGCACTTCGATTTTACCGTTCTCCATCAACCGGTTCGCTTCTTCAGCCGAGCAACGGAGCAAGGCCTCATGAAACCCCGCGTACTGGAGATTCTCAAGCGTCTGATGGCCTTTGACACCGTCTCTTCGGAGTCGAACATGGCCTTGATCGAGTACGTGCGCGATCTGCTGCTGACCAAGGGCATCGAGTCGTTGATCGTCGAGGATGAAAGCGGAAAAAAAGCCAACTTGTTCGCCAGTGCCGGTCCACGTGAAGTGCCGGGGATTTTGCTGTCCGGACACACCGATGTGGTTCCCGCAGCGGGACAGGCCTGGACCTTTCCAGCGTTTGAGGCGACGGTGCAGGACGGACGGATTTATGGTCGTGGCAGTTGCGATATGAAGGGCTTTATCGCGCTGGCTATCGACGCCATGCTCGATGCCGCTGACCATTCCTTGAACCGGCCATTGCAACTGGCGCTGTCCCATGATGAAGAGATCGGTTGCGTCGGTGTGCGGCGTTTGCTCGACGTGCTTCACCTGGTGCCGGTGCGGCCATTTTTGTGCGTGATCGGTGAGCCGACCAACATGCAGTTCGTGCTCGGGCACAAGGGCAAGGGTTCTTACCGCACTTACTGTCGCGGTCTGGAGGCGCATTCATCGCTGGCACCGCGTTCGGTCAATGCAATTCACGTGGCCTGCGATTTCATCGCGGCACTGCGTCAGAGCCAGCAGCAACTGCAAGTGCAGGGCGCCCAGGATGCGGATTACGATGTGCCTTACAGCACCGTGCATGTCGGGCAAATTGTCGGCGGCAAGGCGCTGAACATCGTGCCGAACCTGTGCACCCTGGATTTCGAAGTGCGCAACTTGCCGGCGGATGACCTGGATCAGTTCCTGGAACAGATGCGCGAGCGTGCCGAAGTCATCGTGCGCGAAGCCAAAAAGCTGTCCGGCGTGGCGGATATCGAAATTGAAACCCTGAACATCTATCCCGGCCTCGATACTCATCCGAGTGTTGAAGCGGTGCGTTTTCTGAAGAACTTTGTCGCGCCGGATACCGGTACCGCCAAGGTCTCCTTCGGCACCGAGGGCGGGTTGTTCAAACAGCGGTTGGATGTGCCGGTGGTGGTCTGCGGCCCGGGCTCGATAGAACAGGCGCATAAGCCTGACGAGTTCATCGAGATCAGCCAGATCGAAGCCGGCGAGCATTTCCTGCAAGGGTTGTTGGGCTCGATGCGGCTTTAGGGTTCCGCTTGCTGACACCGAACGTTGATCGGTGTACATATCCGTTTCTGTGGTCACGGCTTCTATTGGTTTCGCTTTTACAGCGAGTCACTTTCGAAAAGCGCGAAAGTAACCAAAGCGCTTCTGCCCCTGTCGTTCGGTGCCTCTCGAGGGGGCGTGCACCGCAACAGCACTGCGAGGCGTCTACCGGCCGACCTGCTTCTTCAACGCCTTCGCGTACACGGGATGCATTCCCACGCTCTGCGTGGGAATGCATCCCGTGACGCTCCGCGTCACCATTGCGCAGGACTCACGCCTTGCATCGACAGCGGGACGCAGAGCGTCCCCGGCGGCATTCCCACGCGGAGCGTGGGAACGATCAGTGTGGCGAGCCTGCTCGCGAAGCTGTTGATCTTGCCGTTGCCGTTGCCGTTGCCGTTGCCGTTGCTTTGGCTTTTGATCTGCTGCCCCTTTCCCAGAGGCCGAACGCAGGCGTTGCGTAGGGGCACCGCGGCAAGGATGCCGCGGTAGCCGCCCCCGGCCATGGATGGCCGATGGCGGCGGGCCCCCGGAGCAATGCCTTCGTTATGGCATGCCGAGCCTAGGCGAGGCACCGAATGGCGGGGCAAGAGCGCTTTGGTTACTTTCGCGCTGTTCGAAAGTGACTCGCTGTAAAAGCGAAACCGCCAGCGGCCGTTACCGCAGAAACGATATGTACTCCCAACCACCAGGCCCCGACAGTGAGTCCCCGTAGTTCGCTTCCAGAGTCCCCGGCCGAGTGCCGCCGAGCCTTGCCCTGCGAACTAAAATGACATCGTCAAGCACTGCATCGTCTGACCGCGACAATATCCATCCCCAACACCAACAGTAGAGCCTGCTGTCGAATACCGATTTTCAGCATTCGACAGCTGCTGGGGCGGCGCTTTCAGCATCCTCGTCCGGGACGACCCAATAGACTGAAGGCTGTCTCGGAACAGGACTCGACCATGCTCAAGAATCGCCTGAAAGACCCCAGCCTGCTGGTAGAACTCGCTTACATCGACGGTCAGTGGATCAGCGCCGACAACGCCGCCACCCTGGACGTCATCGACCCGGCTAGCGGCCAGTTGCTCGCTCGCGTACCCGCGATGCAAGGCAGCGAAACCCGACGCGCCATCGAAGCCGCCGACCGCGCCTGGCCGGCATGGCGCGCGCGCCCGGCGGCAGAGCGGGCGGTGCTGCTGGAACGTTGGTATCAGGCCATGGTCGACAACCTCGACGACCTGGCGCTGATCATGACCTGCGAACAGGGCAAACCGCTGAATGAAGCCAAGGGCGAAATTCGCTACGGGGCCGGCTTCGTCAAATGGTTCGCTGAAGAAGCCCGACGGGTCTACGGCGAAACCATCCCGGCCCCCAGTGGCGACCGCCGCTTGCTCACCCTCAAGCAACCGGTCGGTGTCTGCGCCGCGATCACCCCCTGGAACTTCCCCAATGCGATGATCACCCGCAAGTGCGCGCCAGCCCTGGCCGCCGGATGCACGATCATTGTCAAACCTTCGGACCTGACGCCGCTGTCGGCGCTGGCTCTGGCCGTACTCGCCGAACGGGTCGGCATTCCGGCCGGGGTGTTCAACGTCGTCACCGGCATGCCCGCCGGCATCGGTGAAGAACTGACCGGCAACCCGACGGTGCGCAAGATCTCCTTCACCGGTTCCACCGCTGTCGGTCGGCTGCTGATGCGCCAGAGCGCCGAACACATCAAGCGCTTGAGCCTGGAGTTGGGCGGTAACGCCCCGTTCATTGTGTTCGACGACGCTGATCTGGAGCAGGCAGTGGCCGGTATCATGCTCAGCAAGTTCCGCAACGCCGGGCAAACCTGCGTCTGTGCCAACCGGATTCTGGTGCAGGACGGTATCTACGAACGCTTCGCCCAGCGCCTGGTAGAAGAGGTGGGCAAGCTCAAGGTCGGCAACGGCCTGGACGCCGACGTGACCATCGGCCCACTGATCAATGCCGCGGCGGTGACCAAGGTTGCCCGACACATCGACGATGCCCTGAGCCTGGGCGCGCGTTTGCTCTGCGGCGGAATCCCCGAGGGTGACAGCCAGTTCGTCCAGCCGACGGTGCTCGGTGAGGCCCATGCCGGGATGTTGCTGGCCAACGAAGAAACCTTCGGTCCGGTTGCACCGCTGATGCGCTTTACTACTGAGGAAGAAGCGCTGGCCTTTGCCAATGCCACGCCTTATGGCTTGGGCGCCTATTTCTTTACCCAGGACTTGCGCCGTTCATGGCGGTTCGGCGAGGCGCTGGAGTTCGGCATGATCGGTCTCAACACCGGGCTCATTTCCATGGAAGTCGCCCCATTCGGCGGTATCAAGCAATCGGGTCTGGGTCGCGAAGGCAGCAAGTACGGCCTGGATGAATACCTTGAAGTCAAAGCCTTCCACATCGGTGGGCTGTGATCCGGTCACCGTTTGAACAGATATTGAGGAGCCACGATTGATGAACAAACCATTCAGAATTGCCGCGATTGCCGGCGATGGCATCGGCAAGGAAGTCTTGCCGGAAGGGTTGCGGGTACTGGAGCAGGCCGCGAAGAAATGGCAACTGGATTTGAGCATCGAAGTGCTCGACTGGGCTCACTGCGATTACTACCTGGAACACGGGCAGATGATGCCCGCCGACTGGTTCGAACAACTCAAGGGCTTCGACGCGATTTACTTTGGCGCCGTTGGCTGGCCGGACAAGGTGCCGGACCATATCTCCCTGTGGGGTTCGTTGCTCAAATTCCGTCGCGATTTCGACCAATACGTGAACATCCGCCCGGTGCGGCTATTTCCCGGTGTGCCGTGTCCGCTGGCCGGACGTGAAGCCGGGGACATCGATTTCGTGGTGATCCGCGAAAACACCGAAGGCGAGTATTCGTCGATCGGCGGCAAGATGTTCGAAGGCACCGAACATGAGTTCGTGCTGCAAGAGTCGGTGTTCACCCGGCGCGGCGTGGACCGGATTCTCAAGTTCGCCTTCGATCTGGCCCAGACCCGACCGCGCAAGCGCCTGACGGCGGCGACCAAGTCCAACGGGATTTCCATCAGCATGCCGTACTGGGACGAGCGGACCGCATTGATGGCTGCGAAGTACCCGGACGTCACTTGGGACAAGCAACACATCGACATCCTGTGCGCGCGGTTTGTGCTGCAACCGGACCGCTTCGATGTAGTGGTGGCGTCGAATTTGTTCGGCGACATTCTGTCCGACCTGGGGCCAGCCTGCGCTGGAACCATCGGCATCGCGCCATCGGCGAACCTCGATCCGGAGCGGCGGTTTCCGTCGCTGTTCGAACCGGTGCATGGCTCGGCGCCGGATATCTATGGGCAGAACATCGCGAACCCGATTGCGATGATCTGGTCCGGTGCCTTGATGCTCGATTTCCTCGGCAACGGTGATGAACGCTATCGCGCGGCCCATGACGGAATTCTGCAGGCGATCGAGCAGATCATCGCCCAGGGACCGATCACTCCCGATCTGGGCGGGCAGGGCTCGACCCAGGATGTCGGTATGGCAATCGCCGCCGCGCTTTGAGCTGAGGTAACGACAGATCGGCTGGAAAGCGCTATTCATTTTTGTGCGTCACCCTTTTTAGCCCGTTCACACTGCGGGCTTTTTTTTGTCTATCGCTCACATGTTTAACCTGCCTTTCCTTTGCTGTTGCGAAGGAGGTAACGAAGGAGGGGAGCGGAATGTGAGGGAAGTCTTGAATGCGGAAGTTGCTGATGGTTTTACCGGGGGAGTGCTGCGCGCAAGGAGGGCGCCAGCTCGCCCATGGACGGGTTATTTCCTATGATGCTGGTTACCCGTCACAAACTATGCGAAAGGGGATGAGACCAAGCTTTACACCAATATTTTGCGCACCACTTTTACGAGTCCTCGAACATGCGTGCCCGGACGTCAATGGGCTGGTCCTCGGGCTTGTCAGTGATTGGCTTATCGTCGCCCATGGATTTGCGGAACCCCCTGATCGTGTCGCCGAGGTCCGACCCCAAGCCTTTCAGGCGTCTGGTTCCGAACAGCATGATCACGATCAACAGGATGATCAGGAGTTTCCCGGTACTGAAGCCACCTAATCCCATTGTCTGTACTCCGCAGTGATTAATCGGTTTGGTGATGGGGGCCAGCGGAGGAAACTCCGTCTGCCGGCGTTAACGCGGTTCGAGTTATTTGACGACGTAGAACTTGCGCACATAGACGCTGCTCTTCCAGGCGCAGGGGGCACCTCGGGGTACGAATACCGTATCGCCGGTGTTGACCGTCAGATCGATCCCGTCCGCCACCTGAAGGGTGACGCTGCCTTCGATCAGGTGCATCAGTTCATGCAGCAGGTGCGGCCTCGCCCCGCGGGTATAGGGTGTCGAATCCCAGACGCCGATGCGCAGGTTGGTCGGTTCTTCGACAAACAAATTGTGCGAACGACATTGCGGTGCCGGGCTTAGCAGAATGTCTGGCCCCGGTGCAGCCGAGGGAGAGAGCAGGGTTAGCGGGGGAGCGCGGTGAGCCCGGGATGGCGTTCTTCAACGAGCTGGGTATCCGCGCAGAATGCCCAGAGAGAGTCGGGTTGCGCGTCGATCTGCAGCGACGTCCCGCGGGCGATCACGGCGCTGTCGCCGGGATTTAGTTGGAGCCTGTGATCCTCGCTCTGCAGGGTGACGCGTCCCGCGTGAACCACGATCGTTTCGCTGTAAGGATAGTTATCGACATTGAACTGTCCGCTCGCCTGGACCACGCCGGCAGCGATGTCATCCGGCCCGAGATAAGCAATGTGCCGGTCGAAAGGATCGATGGCCCCCAACGAACCGGAGGTGAATTTTGTTGAAGCGAGACTGCCGTCGGCGTGTGCCAACAGCACTGCAGTGGGTTCGAGCATGAAGGTGTTTCTCCAGGAAATGCATTGGATGTAACGTTGGGTTTGTCAGCCGATGGCCTGAGTCACCAGAGCAAACTGGCGCACTGCGCCGATAGTCTGCGGAGGGGTACCGCGAGCCATTTGTGCGACGGTGTCGACGTGCTTCAGCCCGGCCTCTTCCAGCCAAGGGGCCAGACCACTGTCGGACGGTATGTCCATGCGCACGAAGGCGTCTGGCACTTGGGCCAGCAACACCGCGATCAAGTGCTTGGCCTGCTCTGGAGTCTCTGCGATGACCGGACCGATACAGCGACCACGGCCGAATGGACGCAGCAGGGCGAAAGCGCGCAACTGACCATCGCGCTCGATACCGACCGAGTGTTCGACAACATCGAACAGATCATTGAGCACGGCGTGTCTGTCCAGGCCGCTGCCGGCGTTGGCCAGTTCAATCTGGACGCCCCGATCGGCTTCGGTCAGCGGACGGCAGCGCTCACCGGTTGCCAGGTCATTGGGTGCAGGAACCTGTGCGTGCCCCTGATGTTGTTGAATATGTCCAAACTCAATGAATCCCTGGCTGGCATAAAGCGGGGCACCGGCGAGCGTCGCATTGAGCACGGCGGTACGCGATCCACAGGCCTCAAGCGCCAGCTCCATCAGCTTGCGACCTATACCCTGGCCCTGATATTCATCACTGACGATCACCAGGCCGATAGTGGCGTAATCTCCCTGCCCACAGGTGAACGCGGTACCGATCAGGCGGCCTGCGTCTTCTACGACAAAACCCCGCGCGATGCGCTGCAACATGGCCCAGTCTTCCAGGCGGTGGGGCCACTTCAACTGCACGGACAAGTCATGGGCCGACGCCACATCGGCCGAGGTCATGGGGCGATAGATATAGGCCGGGCGTTGCGAGATGGACATGGCAGGTCTCCATTGACAGGACGCGTAATCGGTCGGATTTCTCCGCGCAAAGTATCGGTATCTCACCTACGGCATGGCCTGACAAGAGGCTCCAATTGATTCGGCAGATTCCGTCAGCGACGGCTCTGCAGACCACAGTTACTGCTCAAACAGGAAGCTGGATCGGCAGCAAATACCGGGTCGGTTTTCAGGATGCAAATCAAAGTGAAGGGCACTGCTGATGGATACATTGCTGAAAAAAGGCGCCCATACGGGTAATGCCAGCCACTTAAGCGTGAGACTGAACCTGTGGCGAGGGAGCTTGTTCTATCTCTTAACTGACTGGCTTGCCCTGGGTGAAACCGGAAGCGGAGTTGAACATGGCGCCCTGTGCTCACTCCTCGCGATAGCCATTGGAGTAAGGCCAGCAGTCAGTAACTTCGCTCGCGGTCAACCTGGCCAAGCATTGATTCACCGCGTTGATGCCGACGGATGTTCTCCAGCAACACGCTAAATGCGCTTTCTGGCTGAGTCATCGCCGCGATGTGCGGTGTCAGCAATATCTGCGGATGCTGCCAGAAGGGATGATCCGGCGCAGCCGGTTCCTGTTCCAGTACGTCGAGCACCGCCGCGCTGAGTTGGCCGCTGGCCAGAGCCTCGAGCAGATCCTCTTCTATCAGATGCCCACCGCGGCCCATGTTGACCAAGGCAGCGCCTTTGGGCAGGTGCTGGAACAACTGACGGTTGAGAATCCCTTTGGTCTGCTCGGTCAATGGCAAGACACACAGCACGATATCGCACTGGCCGAGGAAGGCCGGAAGTTGCTCGTCACCCGCAAAGCAGTCCACCCCGGCGATGCGATGCTCGCTGCGTGCCCATCCCGACAAAGCGAAACCAAAGGTTTGCAAGGTGGCCAGAATCTGTTGAGCCTGTGTGCCGAGCCCCATTACGCCCACTCGACGTTTGGCTGCCGGTTGCAGCAGGTGAGCCTGCCAACACCGAGCCATTTGTTGCTGGCGATAACGGAGCATATCCCGGTGCAGGCTCAGCACCGCAAAACTGGCGTATTCGCACATGCCCCGGGTGATGCCCGGGTCGAGTAAACGTACCACCGGCAGGTTTGTGGGCAAGCGGTCAAGGTCAAGCTGATCGACCCCGGCCGACAAGGCGAACAGTACTTGCAGGTTGGGCAACAAGGTGTCGAGATCGTCCGGCGCCTGCCAGGCCGCCAGGTAGCGAATATCCTTCGGATCGCTGATGTCCGGCCAGGCACGCCATTCGATATCCGGAGCGTGTTCGGCGAACAGGCGCTTCCATTGTTCGCCGCGCACCGGGTCAGCTTTATAGAGCAGGGCCATGGGTAACTTCTCGCATCAAATAGGGAGCCTCAAGCATGCCCGAGTGACAAAGCAGGATATGTCGAAAGACTCTGCGTAAACACTCGACGCTGCGTTGTAGGGGGCACCTATCGGCAGATTCCATGGGGGGTGACCGTCGCTGAAGGATTCTGCTGTTTGCCGGGGTGAAAACAGTCGATCCCTATTTCTCAGAGGCCAAGTTCGGCTTAGACAATTGCGTCGAAAGCTTAACCTGTGAAACACGTCGCAGCCGCTTCCCGGTTGCCAGGCCCACTATGAGAGATGCCAATGAACAGTAAAGTCGAAGAAACCCCGAGTTTGCTCCGTCAACGCGATCAATTCGTGCCACGGGGTTTGGTCACCGCACATCCGCTGGTTATCGATCGTGCCCAGGGTTGCGAGGTGTGGGACGTGGATGGGACACGTTATCTGGACTTCGTCGGTGGCATCGGCGTTTTGAACATCGGCCACAATCATCCGAAGGTGGTTGCGGCGGTGCAGGCCCAATTGCAAAAGGTCAGCCATGCTTGCTTCCAGGTGGTGGCTTACAAACCCTATCTGGACCTGGTACAACGTTTGTGCGAGTTGGTCGGTGGTCGCGAAGCCTATAAGGCGGCGCTGTTTACCTCCGGTGCAGAGGCGGTGGAAAACGCGGTGAAAATTGCCCGCGCGCATACCAATCGCCCGGCGGTCATCTCCTTTCGTGGCGGTTTCCATGGGCGCACGTTGCTCGGCACGACCCTGACCGGCATGAGCCAACCCTACAAGCAGAACTTCGGGCCGTTCGCGCCCGAGGTTTTCCATACCCCGTACCCTAACGCCTATCGCGGTTTCACCAGCGAGATGGCGCTGCAAGCCCTGAACGAATTGCTGGCGACCCAAGTCCCTGCGGACCGGGTAGCGGCGATCATCATCGAGCCGGTGCAGGGCGATGGAGGCTTCCTCTCCGCGCCGCCGGAGTTCCTCCAGGCACTGCGGGCTCTGACCGAGCAACACGGCATCGTGCTCATTCTCGATGAAATTCAGACCGGCTTCGGCCGCACCGGCAAATGGTTCGGTTTCCAGCACGCAGGCATTCAGCCGGATCTGGTCACCGTCGCCAAGAGCCTGGCCGGTGGTTTGCCGATATCGGGCGTGGTGGGTCGTGCGCACATCATGGACGCGCCATTACCCGGTGGTCTCGGCGGTACTTACGGCGGTAACGCCTTGGCTTGCGCGGCGGCGCTGGCGGTGATCGAAGCCTACGAACAGGAACAATTGCTCGCACGCGGTGATGCATTGGGCGAGCGGTTGCGTCAGGGCCTGCTGCGCTTGCAGGCACGTCATCCGCGTATTGGTGACGTACGCGGTACTGGCTTCATGCTGGCGATCGAACTGATCAAAGACGACGAGGCCCGCAGCCCCGACGCCGAACTCACCCAGCAATTGATCGATCAGGCCAGGGTTGGCGGGCTGTTGGTGATCAAATGCGGCGTACACCGGAATGTGCTGCGCTTCCTTGCGCCTCTGGTGACCGACGACGATCAGATCGACGAAGCGCTGACGATTCTTGAGGCAGCATTGTTACGCGTGTTGAATTAACCTCAGACTTCGGTCGGCGCAGTGTCGCTGCGTCAACCGGGGCATTTGGAACGCATGGATTGATGAAACGCATCATGGGAGGCTACACACCATGTACCTGACTGATTATCGTGCACTGTTGATCGATTGCGATGAAGTTCTGGTGGATCGGGATTCGGGTATCTGGACGGCCCTGCAACCGTTGTTCGAAAACCATCCGGGCGTGCTGAGCAGGGAAGAGATATTGGCTGAGTTTGACGAGGCGGTGCGCACGCTCTATCCACGTTTTGCCGAGCTGGGTTTCAGTGGCTTGTTGTGGCAGGCCCATCGCCGTTTGGCAGAGCATTTCGGGCTCAAGGCCAGTTGGGAGGAGGGCATGAGTTTCGCCCGATCGGTGGGCAACTGGTCACTGTTCGAGGATGCGCCCGGGGCCATGTTGTATCTGCGCAAATTCTATCGGTTGCTGGTGTGCTGCGATCGTGATGCCGAGGATCGCGAACAGCTCTGTGAGCGTCTGGGGATTACGCCCGAGGACTTGCTTTCCCGAGTCAGCAAGCCACTGGAGGACAGCGTCTGGTTGCAGGACAATAACCTGCAAGCCAAAGATATCTTGCAGGTTTCCAGACCTCCTGCCGAGCCCCCAAAATCGGCTGGTTTGTGCCTGATTTGTCGTGGCCATGGGAACGACACCCAGCAATGCCCTGCGGATTTTTGCATCAATAGCATGGCCGACCTGGTCGCTCAGCATCAGCAATCCTTACACCGCTGATTTTGTTATAACCTCTGTACATCCGAACGGCATCAAGAGGTATGCGATGGAAGGTTTGATCAAACTAGACCGCATTGATATCAGTATCCTGGTTGAGCTGCAAAAAGACGGCCGAATGACTAACGTCAGCCTGGCCGATGCGGTGGGTCTGTCGTCCAGCCCTTGCTTGCAACGGGTCAAGCGGCTTGAGTCGGCCGGGTATATTTCCGGGTATAGAGCCCATCTCAATCTCGCCAAGATTACCGACTCGGTCACGGTATTTACCGAGATCACGCTCAGCGACCACAAGCGGGAAGACTTCGCCAAGTTCGAGTCCAATATTCGTTTGGTCGATGAGGTACTTGAGTGCCACTTGATCAGTGGTGGTTACGATTACCTGGTGCGTTTCATGACCTGCAGCATCCAGCATTATCAGGAAGTGATGGAAGGTCTGCTGGACAAGAATATCGGTATCTCCAAGTACTTCAGTTACATCGTTATCAAATCGCCGGTACTCAAAGATGGGGTTCCGCTGCGTAGGCTATTGCGTCACTGAGGCCCGGCCATGATCGCAATTAATTTTGCTCTCGCCCCCTGTTTTACCGAGATAAAACGTATCAGCAGAGAATGGGAATTGATATTATTCGTCATCAATTCTCGCCGAGCTCCTGATGTGCCCGGCATCTTCTCAAGGTTGTCTGTCGATGCGTCGAACTCTCGTTTCTCTGTGTGTGATCCAAGCCATTTCCCAGACCACCTGGGCTGACCAGGCACCGACCGATCCTGCGTCAATAGAGTTACAAGCGATCGACATCAACGGCACATTCGAAGAGCCTGCTCAGGGCCCGGTCCAAGGGTATCGGGCGACTCGTTCGGCCAGTGCGACGCGCACCGACACTCCAATTCATGAAACCCCGCAATCCATCAGTGTTGTCACCAAGGATGTCGTGGAAGACCTTGGCGCTACTCGACTGCAAGACGCTCTTGATTACGCCGGTGGCGTGGGCCGTGCGAACAATTTCGGCGGCCAGGGCCTGACCACTTTCACCGTGCGTGGTTTTACCACCGGTGAGTTCTACCGCAACGGCTTCCCGATCAACCGTGGTTACCCGAACATGCCCGATGCCAATACCATCGAGCGCCTGGAGGTCCTGCGCGGGCCAGCCACAACACTCTATGGCCGTGGCGACCCGGGCGGCACCTTCAACGTGGTGTCCAAACAACCCCTGGCAGAGCGCACCGTCACCTTGGGCAGTCAGCTCAACGATCAGGGCATGCGTCGCGGCACGCTGGATGCCTCAGGGCCGCTGGATGATGAAGGGCGACTGGCCTATCGGCTGAACGTGATAGGCGAGGGTGGCGATACCTTCCGTGATCACGTCGAAAACGAGCGTTACGGTGTGGCGCCGGTGCTCGGTTGGCAGGTCAACGACACCACCCGTATCTCCTTCGAAGGCGATTTCATGCGCAACAACGCGCCGCTCGATCGGGGTGTGACCCGCTATCGCAATCAGATCGGCGTCGCGTCCCGAGATACTTTTTTCGGTGAAAAGGATATCGGCAAGCTGCACAACGACAACAACATGGCGCAGGTGCGTTTCGAGCATTTCCTGAACGACGACTGGACCTTGGGCGGCGGCGGCCAGTGGCTAGACGGCAGCATGCAAGGCAATGCCATCGAAGGCAATGGTGTCGCTGCCGACGGCCGCACGCTGGGACGCAACTTCAACTACCGCAAGCTGGAGTGGCGCGACCGGGATGTGCAGTTGAACCTGACCGGGCATTTTTCCACGGCAGGATTCGACCACACGTTGCTGACGGGCATCGAATATGAGGATTACGACTACAAGTCGATCATCCGTCGCTCCAGTGGGGCGGTGAGTGCCTACCCCATCGATATTTTTGATCCGGTCTACGGCCAGCCGCGTCCGGCGCTGACTCGCACCACCACCCACGATCAGGAAAACCTCAAGACCTACGCCGCTTTCGTGCAAGACCAGGTCACCTTGACCGAGGGATTGAAAGCCTTGGCAGGCGTGCGTTTCGAACGCTTCGAACAGGATTACGACAGTTACCTCGTCAACGGTACGAGCTGGACCAACAGCGACAACGCGGTCACCCCGCGCCTGGGGCTGATCTACGACGTGACCCCGACCGTGGCGATCTATGCCGATACGGCGCGGTCCTTCAAGCCCAACAGCGGTGCGAGTCGAACGGGCGGCGGCTTCAAACCTGAAGAAGGCAAATCCTACGAGGTGGGTGTCAAGTGGGAGGCCTTCGATCGCCAGTTGAGCGTGGATGCCGCGGTGTATCAGATCGAAAAACGCAACGTCCTGACGACAGACCCGGTGGACTCGACCTTCAGCGTGGCGGCGGGCGAAGTTCGTAGCCGTGGCTTCGATCTGAATGTGGCCGGCAACCTCACGCCGGAGTGGCGCATGATCGGTGGCTACGCCTATGTGGATGCCGAAGTCACCCAGGACAACGTGCTGAAGTCAGGCACGCGCCTGGTGAACATTCCACGCAACAGTTTCAGCCTGCTGAACGTCTACGAGTTTCAGGACGGCGACCTCAAAGGGCTGGGCCTGGGGCTGGGCAC
Organism: Pseudomonas sp. S2_A02; assembly: GCF_054668495.1. Lineage (NCBI taxonomy): Bacteria > Pseudomonadati > Pseudomonadota > Gammaproteobacteria > Pseudomonadales > Pseudomonadaceae > Pseudomonas > Pseudomonas sp. S2_A02. Next base: position 252,865 of record NZ_CP162776.1, read on the forward strand.
CAAGTATGTCGACGAGCGCGCCGGCCAGACCGCGGCCAATGCCTTCTCCATGGACAGCTACACGGTGGTCGACCTGCTCAGTTATTACAAAGTCAACGAACACCTGCGGTTGAATCTTGACCTGAAGAACCTGTTCGACAGCCACTATGATGAAGGTGCCTTTGGCAACGTCTACGCCTATCCGGGTGCGCCGAGAACCGTGCAAATGGGCTTCTCGTACACTTTGTAACGGATAGACAGGTAGCGCCCTTGTTATGAGGGCGGCTAGTTTCGGACGACATTTCACCAGGCGAGTTACGCGCAACGCATGTCGAAATCAGACTCAAAAGTGGCGCATTCGGGCTATTGGCTTTCAAGACAAGACGCGTAAGGTGGCGCGTCACTTCATGGCAGCGTGCAGCCGTGATGCCTGATTTAGAAACTCAGGAGCGTTTGAGGTGCGCCGCGTTCGGATGCGGCAACAGGGAGAAATGATGATCGCCTGACCCTCAGTCAGTACGCCCTAACGTCGATCACCAGAGAATAAAAAAACAATGAATAGCCTGAACTCCAAAGATTCGAACGGACAACTGGCGCAGGGTTTCAAGCCGCGTCACGTCACAATGCTTTCTATCGCGGGGATAATCGGCGCAGGTTTGTTTGTCGGTTCGGGACATGCCATCGCTGCCGCAGGGCCGGCGGTATTGCTGGCTTATCTGTTTTCCGGCCTGTTGGTCGTTCTGGTCATGCGTATGCTGGGCGAAATGGCGGTTGCAAACCCGGACACCGGATCTTTCTCTACCTATGCCGACCAGGCAATCGGGCGTTGGGCAGGCTTCACCATCGGCTGGCTGTATTGGTGGTTCTGGGTGCTGGTGATACCGATCGAGGCGCTCGCGGCCGGGCATGTATTGAATCAATGGTTCCCGCAGATCGATACCTGGTTGTTTGCCTTGCTGTCGATCATTTTATTGGTGGTGACTAACCTGTTCAGTGTGTCCAAATACGGTGAGTTCGAATTCTGGTTTGCGATGGCCAAAGTCGTGGCGATCATTGGATTCATCGGCCTTGGTTTTGCGGTGTTGATGGGGTGGATTCCAGAGCGCGAAGCCAGCGGATTGAGTCGACTCATGGAGGAACATGGCGGTTTTGCGCCCAACGGCTTGTCAGCGGTGGTAGGGGCATTCATCACCATCATGTTCAGCTTCATCGGTACGGAAGCGGTGACCATCGCAGCGGCTGAATCCAGCAACCCGGCGCAGAACATCGCCAAAGCTACACGCTCGGTGATCTGGCGCATCGGGGTGTTCTACGTGCTGTCCATTTTCGTGGTCATTTCCGTGGTGCCCTGGAACGATCCGTTGTTGGCGTCGGTGGGTTCTTACCAGCGAGCGCTTGAGCTGATGAACATTCCCCACGCCAAGCTCATGGTCGATATGGTGGTGTTGATTGCCGTGGCCAGCTGCATGAACTCGTCGATTTATATTGCTTCGCGCATGTTGTTTTCGTTGGGCAAGCGCGGTGATGCACCGGAGCCGCTGAAGGTAACGTCGTCGGCGGGCGTGCCGAGGGCTGCGGTGATCGCCAGCACCGTACTGGGTGCCGGTGTGACCTTGTTCAGCTATTTCATGCCCGCCGGTTTATTCCAGTTTCTGCTCGCCAGCTCCGGCGCCATTGCCTTGCTGGTGTACCTGGTAATCGCCGTGTCGCAACTGCGCATGCGCAAGATTCTGCTTCGGCAGAACGTCACGCTGACCTTCAAGATGTGGTTGTTCCCTTGGCTCACCTGGTTGGTCATCGCCTTCATCTGCGCCGCGTTGGCGGTGATGATGGTGACGCCCGAGCACCGTATGGAAGTTTCTTCGACCATCGGCCTGGCGCTGGTGATTTCCTTTGTCGGCCTGGTGACCGCGCGTCAGCATGGGCAGCAGAGTGCGGTGCCGGCGGAAAGCGCATAGCAGCCATATCAGCGTAAACCTGCTGCGATCTTATCAGTGCGCCAGCGGTGGCGGGGCGGTTAGCGCCGCCCGCGCCACGGGCCATTACCGCTCATGGCGAGAAGAAACGTCGATGGCAAATCCGCGAACGGGGAAAGCGGGACAAACACAGTAGCGAATCTACGGCCAGCGGACGAGTTGTTGCCGATCGTCATGGCGATAAATAGCTCCGCTGTATACGCGCCAAAGTGCCGTCAGCACGAAGCGTTTCAACCGCCTTGCGCAAGTCTTGCACCAATTGAGCGGAGCAAAGCCTGGAGCAAGCCAGATAGAGCTCCGCTCTGCTCATGACGGGGCTCATGAACAGCTTGCGTTCAGACACCTTCGGCCAGATGTATTGACTCTCGGGAACACCATTGAACCAGGCATCAATGCGACCTTTCAAAAGCATCTGCGCAGGGTTGTCGCCAATGGTCAGCGGGTAGATCTGCTCGTCGCTGAAGCCTTGTGCACGCAGGATTTCCTCCTGAGCGCTGCCCAGGCCGACACCGATCACCCGGTAGGTTTTTTTCGCTTGGGCGAAGCTGCTCACCGGCCGGTCGAGGCTGAAAAAGCGCGCTCCATGGGCATGATTGACGTGATCCAGGTGAAGCGATCTTCGCGTTCCGGCGTGCGAGACAAGGGGGCTATCAAAATATCCTGCTTCTCGCTGACGTATTTCTGCGATCTGGCCCAGGGAAGCACATGGACATGAGCGACATAGCCGGCGTTGGCAATGGCCGTCAGAACGGCTTCTCCGACCATTCCGTGACCCTTGGCGTCATCGACAAACGTCAGTGGCGGCGCGTCTGGGATATACAACTCAAGCGGTGATGGCGCGCCAGATGCGTTACCAGCAATAAGCAGCGATACCGACAGACAAAACCTGCAAAGCGCTTTTGTATTGGTAATTAATACCCATGAGCTCTCGCTCATGGTTGACAGGTCAGGCATTGAACGTGGAAGGGCGCCACAAATCACCAGTTGATCACAGGGAGGATGAGTCTACCGGCCGTTGTTTATTTGGATACGGTATCGACCCGCATTCTACGCAAACTTGAAGCCGGGACATATCTTCCCCCAAGTGCTGAAGAAGGAAGGCGCTGATCTGGTCCAGTGCCCGGCGGGCTTCTTCGAGTTGATCGCTCATGGTCTGGAAAACATGAATCATTCCCGGCCAGACGTCCAGGTGTACCGCCACTTCGGCGCTGGCCAGGCGGCTGGCGAGCCGGGTTGAATCGTCCAGCAGGCATTCCCGACTACCTACCTGGATCAGCACTGGCGGTAGACTCCGAAGGTCACCGTATAGGGGGAGGCCAGCGGATTCAGTGGCTCGGCGCCCTGCAGATAGGTGTCGGCCATAAAGGTCTTGCCAGCAAGCGGGCCGAGCAATGGATCTCGAGCCTTCTGCAAATTCCAGGACGCTCCGGTCTGAGCCATGTCCACCCAAGGCGACATCACTACCGCAGCCGCGGGCAGCGGCAAACCAGCGGCCTTGGCAGCCAGCATCAGGGCCATGCAAAGACCTCCACCGGCACTGTCGCCGACCAGCACCAGGTGCTCGGCGTTCATACCGTTTTCGAGGAGTGCACGGTAGACATCCAGAGCGTCCTCTACGGCGGCCGGGAAAGGGTGTTCCGGGGCCAGGCGGTAATCGATGCAAAGGGTACGAATCCTGCTGCGGGCTGCCAGTTGGCTGACGAGCGGGCGATAGGCCCGGGCGCTGCCGAATGAGTAGCCTCCGCCATGCAGATACAGCAACACGAAGCCGGGCCGGGCATCTGTGGGAATGGCCCAAAGTCCGCTGACGCTGGCCAGATTGGCGGCCTCAAAGATCACGCCCTCGGCACAGGAGCCGGCGCCGAAGAGTTGTTCGGCCTGTTGACGCTGTTGATCGACAGTCAGCGAGCTGAGGGGGGGCAATTTGCTGAGCTGTTCAATGATGCCGTCGATGCTGTTGAGGGGCATGTGGACTCCGGGCGCGTGTTATGGGGGAAACAAGTTAACCTCAATCATAGTTAATCAGCATAACTATATTGGCAAGATAATTTCGTTTCATCCTCATCTGCGACGGGTAGCCGTTGCTACGCCAACCTCCGTGCTTCAACAAGAGCGGGGCTGCTTCTACCGAGATGGGCTTGCATTGACTCAGCCTGAGTCAAACCGATGCCTGTCGGTACTTCTTCAGTCGGTAGGCAAACTGCGCACGACTCAATCCCAGCAACCGAGCGGCGGCGGCCAGGTTGCCTTCGCTCTTTTGCAGCGCTTCGTCGATCAAACGCGACTCCAGGCCTTCAATGGAGAAGCCGTGTTCCAGACGAGCCAGGGTTTCCAGCAAGGCCGGACGAGGCTGCGTGGTAGCGGGGCTCTGGTCAGTGGCTGCGAGGCTGCCATTGCCGTCCAGAGAGTACGCTTCCTGCGGCATGGGTTCGTTGCGAAACAGGTGGATCAGATCGATGGCTTGACCGTCTTCGCTGGCGATCAAGCCGCGCTCGACCAGGTTCTGCAATTCCCGCACGTTGCCGGGAAAGTCATAGCGCAACAGCACTTTGAGCGCGCGCATGGTCAACCCGGCGGGCTTGCGGGCGTAGGCCTGACAGAAGCGCCGCAGGAACGCATTGACCAGCAACGGGATGTCGTCACGGCGTTCGCGCAATGGCGGCAACGTGATGGGGTAGACGTTCAGGCGGTAGAACAGGTCCTCGCGAAAGTCTCCGGCCGCCACGGCTTTGCGCAAGTCGACATTGGTTGCGGCCACTACCCGGACATCGACCTTGATCGACTGACTTGCACCGATGCGTTCGATCTCACGCTCTTGCAATGCACGCAGCAGCTTGCCCTGCCCGGGCAGGCTAAGGCTGGCGATTTCATCGAGAAACAGGGTGCCACCGTGAGCGCGTTCGAAGCGTCCAGGGCGCGAATGGGTCGCGCCGGTATAGGCGCCGCGTTCGACCCCGAACAGTTCGGCCTCGATCAGATTGTCCGGGATCGCGGCGCAGTTGAGGGCTACGAAAGGTGCTTGATGGCGTGGGCTGAACTGATGCAACTGACGGGCGAACAATTCCTTGCCGACCCCGGACTCGCCACTGAACAGCACCGTGGCCGGCGTCGGCGCAACCCGCTGCAAGGCGAGGGTCGCGGCGTTGAAGGCGGCGCTGGCGCCAATGGGTTTTTGCCCGCCGGGTAATTCGCTGTCGTCATCCTGGGGCGCGGGCGCCGGGGCCGGACGCGGCTTGGGGGCGACGCTGGATGGCGTGGCGGTGAGGTAACTCAGGTCCTGTTCGACATCGCCCCATTGCTCGGCGGTCTTGCCAATCACCCGGCAGCTCTCATGGCCCATGCCCCGGCACTCGGTTTCACGAAAGATCACCAGGCGGCCGAACAGTCCGCTGACATAACCGATGGCATAGCCCAGTTCGGTCCAGCACACCGGATCCTGGCCGATCCCGTAGGCGGCGATATGTTCGTCGGCCTCACAGGAGTGGTGCCAGAGGAATTCACCTTCGTAGAAGCCTGAGTCGGCGTCGAATTTGAAGTGCAGGGGTTCGACCTTGGTCATGCCTTCGAGCGTGTGCAGGCGCGTGCCGGCCGAGAAAACCGCCGCGGCGTCGGCGTCTGGCCAGCGCTCGCGGATCAATCGCGCATCGCGTGCACCGGACAAATAACCGGTGCGGGTAAACAGACCGCGAGTCTGTTCCAGTCCCTGGCGCTCGATAATCTCCCGCCGCAGCGCGCCGAAGGATGAGCTGTGCAGTAGCAGCATGCGCTGATCGTTGAGCCAGATACGTCCGTCAACCGGGGAAAAGAACAGGCATTCGGCTAACTCGGCCAGGGTCGGTGAGTTGCCCTCGGTCAGTTGAGTGCTGTCTCCCCGGGGTGAGAAATGTTCCTCCTGCACCGCGAGATGAGGAAGCAGCGAATGGGGATTATTCATTGTTATATGCCCCTGAGCGAATCGACTGATCGAAATGATCAATTAGCAAAACAGTTATTAAACATAACTTTATCATTTGGACAAGTGGCCGGGTATCGACCGAACGCCAAACGCCTTGCCCTATTCGTCGATGCTCCTCTCAAACCTTCAGGCCAGAGCCTTCGCCCCTTAAAGCACGGGGCAATAGAGGAAGTCGGCACAGCCCTTGCTCTAGTGCTTTCACGACGCTGCATCCTTTTAGCAAGGCCGCGTCAGGCAATTACAAACACAAGAGCCGGGAGACCGAAATGTCGGTAAGTGAACCATCTGATTTTCTGCGGAACGCACTGTGGTGCGAACGCATCTTCAATGGCGACTGGATACGTCCATTGGGCGGCGTCAACAGAGTTATCGAGCCGGCCACCGGCGAGGTACTGACCGTCACAGGATTAGCCGATGCGGCGGACATCGCGTTTGCCAGCCTGACCGCTGCCCGTGTTCAACCGGCCTGGGCGGCATTGGGGCCACGGGAACGCGCAGAGATCTTTCGCAAAGCCGCAGCCCTGGCCCAGCAACACTTTGCCGAACTGGCGCTGTACATCGCCCGGGAAAGTGGCGGCAGCCTGTTCAAGGGAGAACATGAGGTTCGCGAGGCGATCGTCTTGTTGCATCAGGCTGCCGGTCTGCTGTCGCAACCCCACGGTCTGGTCCTCCCAAGCGAGGCGGGGCGTTTGTCCTATGCGCGTCGGTTACCCCATGGCGTGGTCGGGGTGATCTCGCCCTTCAATTTCCCCCTGGTGCTCTCCCTGCGTTCGGTGGCACCGGCGCTGGCGGCCGGCAACGCGGTGGTGCTCAAACCCGATCCGCAGACGCCGGTCAGTGGCGGTTTCATCATTGCCCGGTTGTTCGAGGCGGCCGGTTTGCCAAAAGGGTTGCTGCAGGTTTTACCGGGCGCAGCAGTGGCCGGTGAGGCCCTGTGCCGCGACCCGCATGTTCGGATGATCGCGTTCACCGGTTCTACCGCAGCCGGGCGCAAGGTCGCGGAGGTGGCTGGGCGTCATCTGAAAAAAGTCGCTCTGGAACTGGGCGGCAAGAACTCGTTGATCGTGCTCGAAGATGCTGATCTTGAGTTGGCGGCGAGCAATGCCGCTTGGGGGGCCTGGCTGCATCAGGGGCAAATCTGCATGGCCACCGGACGCATCCTGGCCCATGAATCGATCGCTGAAGAACTGGTCCGCCGGCTGACAGAGAAAGCCCGGGCGATCACGGTCGGCAATGCCGCTCGCGGTGAAGCGGTACTGGGGCCTTTGATCAACAAACGACAGTTGCAACGCGTGCATGAAATCGTCACGGAGAGTGTGACTGCCGGGGCAACACTGGAAGCCGGCGGCGAGTTTGAACGGCTGTTCTACCAACCTACGGTGCTTTCCGGCGTGCGTCCGGGCATGCGCGCATTCGACGAGGAGATCTTCGGCCCGGTCGCCACGGTGGTGAGTTTTGCCAGCGACGATGAGGCCATCGACCTGGCCAACCGCACCGAGTATGGCTTGTCCGCAGGGATCATTTCGCCTTCGGTCGGGCACGCGATGGCGATTGGCGAGCAACTCAATTGTGGTCTGCTGCACATCAACGATCAGACGGTGGCCGACGAGTGCATTAACCCGTTCGGCGGCCGCGGCAGCTCGGGAAATGGCGGCAGCGTTGGCGGCCCGGCCGATTGGGACGAATACACCCAATGGCAATGGGTGACGATCAAGGATAAGGCGCCACGCTATCCGTTCTGACGGACAGGACCAGGCCGACGAGGCCCACCGAGTACACAAAAATAATAAGAGGACTCAACATGAAACTCGACAACAAGATTGTGCTGGTGACCGGGGTCTCCTCGGGTATCGGCGCCGCTACTGCAAGCCTGCTGCGCGCCCACGGCGCCCACGTGATTGGCGTCGATCTTAAGGCCCCGCACATGACCCTGGACGGTTTTGTCCAGGGCGATCTGAGCAGTGCCGAGAACATCGACCGACTGTTGCCGCAGTTACCGGCACGGATCGACAGCCTGTGCAATATCGCTGGGGTGCCGGGCACTGCGAACCCGCAACTGCTGGCGCAGGTTAATTACCTGGGACTGCGTCACCTGAGCCAGGCATTGCTGCCGCGAATCACCGCTGGCGGCAGCATCGTCAATATCGCCTCGATCCTCGGCGCCGAGTGGCCGTTACGCCTGGAACAGCACAAGGCGCTGGCACGCATCGAAGGTTTCACCGCCGCGCAAGCCTGGCTGGCCGAGCACCCGGTACCGGACGCGACCTGCTACCAGTATTTCAAGGAAGCCTTGATCGTCTGGAATTACCTGCAGGCCCAGCCCTGGTTCCTCGAACACTCAGTGCGCATGAACAGCGTAGCGCCGGGCCCGGTCTTCACGCCCATCCTCGGCGACTTTGTGAGCATGCTCGGTGAAGCACGGACCCAGGCCGATGCCCATCGCATGAAACGTCCCGGTTATGCCGATGAGGTGGCGGCGGTGATCGCTTTCCTGTGTGCCGACGAGTCGCGCTGGATCAACGGCGTCAACCTGGCAGTCGATGGCGGATTGGCCTCCACCTACATCTGAAACGCACACCAATAGACAGCGGCGCAAGCCGCTACCTGAGCATGTTGGCTGGTGCCATGCGTGCAAAGCCATACCAAAAATAAAAATAATGAGGAGCGTCCATGGACAACGTTAAACGTTGCTTTCGTTTCAAGCACTGCGCCCTGTTTCTGGCGTTATGCAGCGCAGGTGTGATGGTCGAAAGGGCTGAGGCCATGCAAATGGACCTGGGGGATTCGGACTGGAAACTGCGTTGGGACAACACCATCAAGTACAGCCAGGCCTGGCGTCTGCAAGGTCAGGACAGCCGATTGGTCAACGCACCGACCGCCAATGGCCTGTACCCCTCGATCCAGAGTCAGGGCGATAAAAACTTCAGCCGCGGTCTGGTTTCCAACCGTCTGGATCTGTTTTCTGAAATGGACCTCAGCCGGCAAAACTATGGGCTGCGTGTGAGTGGCGCGGCCTGGTACGACGATATCTACAACCAGGACACCGACGACAGCGACCAACCGCATTTCCTCAGCGAAACCCGCAAGCTCCATGGCCGCGATGCTGAAATTCTCGACGCCTTTGTGTTTCTGCGCGGTGACCTCGGCGAAGACTCCCAAGGCGTGGCGCGTCTGGGCCGGCACAGCCTGATTTACGGTGAAAGCCTGTTCTACGGTGGCAACGGCATTGCCAATGCCCAGGGCCCGACCGATGTGGTCAAGTTGCTCAGCGTGCCAGGAACTCAGTTCAAGGAGATCCTGCGTCCGGTCAACCAGATCTCCGGGCAGTTGCAGATCAACCCGCAGTTGTCGGTGGGCGCTTACTACCAGTTCGAATGGGAACGTTCCAATCTGCCCGGTGCCGGCAGCTACCTGAGTGATACCGATGCCATCGGTTATGGCAGCGGTTCGCTGCGTGAGGTATTTGGCAACGACACGGTGAATGGCGGCGATCTGAAACCGAGGAACTCGGGGCAGGGCGGCATGCAGATTCGCTTCAAACCGACCGGGACCGAGCTGGAGCTGGGTTTCTACGCCGCGCAGTATCATGACAAAGCTCCGATTGGCCTGTACGCCTACCTCGACGGTGCCGCCGCGGCGGCCACCGGGTTGCCGATCCTGGGTTCCTATCGTCAGGTCTACGCCGAAGATATCAAGACCGCTGGCGTCAGCTTCTCCACCGCTTATGGGCCGTTCAACTTTGCCGGTGAAACCTCCGTGCGCTGGAATGCGCCGTTGGTGAGCAATCTGCAAGTGGTGACACCGGGCGTGGAGGCCGATGGCGGCGACAACTCACTGTTTGCCCGGGGCAAAACCGCGCACGCCAACCTGTCAGCGATCTACCTGTTATCGCCTTCGGCCTTCTGGGACGGCGGTTCGGCGCTGGCCGAACTGGCCTGGAACCGAACCCTGAGCGTCACCGAGAACGCGGCGGCGCTGGATTCCAACACCACCCGCGATGCCACTGCGTTGCGGGTATTGGTGGAGCCTGCGTACTTCCAGATTGTCGACGGGATCGACCTGACCGTGCCGATCGGCATGGGCGTGGTGCTCGATGGACGTTCTTCGGCCGTCAACAAGTCGGGCTTCGGCAATACCCATTCCGGCGACTGGAGTGTCGGGCTCAAGGCGACCTACCTGCAGCGCTGGGATGTCGGCCTCAACTACGTGAACTTCTTCGGGGCCCCGAAAGCCGGGCTGCGCGAGGACGGCAATTTCAGTTACGGGCAGTCGCTGGCCGACCGCGATTTCGTCTCGCTCTACGTGAAAACCTCATTCTAATAAGGTGGATTCGCCATGCAGAACAACGCTTTCCTGAACACTTGCGTCCTAACCCTGGCCTTCGCCGGCATCAGCCTGGCACAGGCAGCGGTGTCGCCTGAACAGGCAGCACGTTTGAAGTCTGAATTGACGCCTCTTGGCGGCGTGCGCGCCGGTAATGCCGATGGCAGCATCCCGGCCTGGGACGGCGGTTACACCAAGGTCGCGCCGGGCTACAAACCGGGTGACAAACGTGCCGATCCATTTGCCGGCGAGAAACCGCTGTATTCGATCAAGGCCTCGAACATGGAGCAGTACGCCAGCGAACTGGCCGAAGGCACCAAGCTCCTGTTGAAGAAATACCCGGACTATCGCCTGGACATATATCCGACCCATCGCTCGGCGGCAGCCCCGCAATGGGTGTATGACAACACCGGCAAGAATGCCACCCGTGCCACGTTGGACGTGGAAACCGAGAAAGTCGCCAGCGCCTATGGCGGCATTCCGTTCCCGATCCCGGACAACGGCGCGCAAGTACTGTGGAACTACCGGTTGTCCTGGCAGGGCGGCGAGACCATCAGCTCGCCGTTCGATACCTGGCTGATGACCGCCGGTGGCAAGAAGGTCCAGGCGACCCGAGCCCTGTTCAGCTATCAGTTTCCCTACTACTCCGAAAGTGGCAGCCTGGAAAATTTTGCCGGCAAGTACCAGGTTGGCAAGCTGCTGACCGAACTGCCGTCATCCAAGGCCGGCGAAGGCTTGATGACGCATTGGGACATGGACCCGGCCAACCGTGCGGCCTGGCAGTATCTGGTCGGCCAGCGCCGGGTACGCCGAGCGCCGAACATCGCCTACGACACCCCGGACTTCGTCACCTCTGGCGTCGGTCTGTTTGACGAAGCGTTCATGCTGTTCGGGCCAACCGACCGCTACGATCTCAAGCTTGCGGGCAAGAAAGAACTGATCGTCCCCTACAACAATAACCGCGCCGGCCTTGCCAAGAGCGACGACCTGGTCAAACCGAACTTTCTCAATCCTGATCTGGTGCGCTGGGAGAAGCATCGGGTCTGGGTGGTCGAGGCCACGCTCAAATCCGGCAAGCGCCATGTGGTGCCGCATCGGACCTACTACGTCGACGAGGACTCCTGGCAGATCCTGATGGTCGACGGGTATGACGCCCAAGGCAAACTGGGACGGCAGCAGTATTCGCTGACGCTGCTGGCGCCAGATCTGCCGGCGCTCACTGCGCAAGTCATGTGGGGCAGCTACAACCTCGATACCGGCGCCTACTTCCTTAACTCTTCGAGCAACGATCTGGCGGTCCAATACCAGACGATCGCAAAACCTTCGGCTTCCTATTACACACCGGATGCCATGGCTAACGAAAACATGCGTTGAACCATGGGGCCGTGGCGGGCGAGAAGCTCGTCGCGGTCGCCAGCAATTTTCCGGGCGGAATAAAGACATGAACATTGTAAAAATCTTTGCGAGTTTTGGTCTGCGATGGAGCGTCTGCGCCCTGGTGTTGTGCCTGTTGGCGAGCGCATCCATGACTGCGCAGGCCGCGACGTTCGCGGTACTGCAGCAGCCCGCACTGCCAACCGCCAAGGCCGCGCGCGCGGTATTGCTTGGGTTGGCCCGGGCTGGCGAGCGGCTGGTGGCGGTCGGCGAGCGTGGCATCGTGCTGCTCTCGGATGACTCTGGAGTGAGTTGGCGCCAGGCCCGTGTGCCGGTCAGCGTCAGCCTGACCGCGGTGCAATTCGTCGATGCCGAGCAGGGCTGGGCGGTCGGTCATCTGGGTGTGGTGTTGCACACCGAGGACGGTGGTGAAACCTGGCGCAGGCAACTCGACGGCGAACGTGCCGCCGCGCTGGCGGTGCAGGCCGCGGAGCGCGATGCCGACCAACCGGGTGGCGCCAGCAACCTTGCGCAAGCACGACAGATGCTCGACGACGGGCCGGATAAACCATTTCTCGACCTGTACTTCCGTGACCGCCTGCATGGCTACATCGTTGGCGCCTACAACCAGATCTACCGCACCGACGACGGCGGGCGAAGCTGGCAGCCGTGGATGCAGCATGTGGACAATCCGCAGGGCCTGAACCTGTATGGCATCCGCGCTTCGGGTAACGACCTGCTGCTGGTGGGGGAGCGCGGTTTGCTGTTGCGTTCGACCGATGCCGGGCATTCGTTCCAGCCTCTGAAATCACCTTATGAAGGCAGCTTTTTCGGTCTGCTCGGCACCCGCGGCGGAGCGTTGATTGCCTATGGATTGCGCGGCAACGCCTGGTGGTCCGAGGACCGTGGCAGCAGTTGGCGACGCCTCGACACCGGCATCGAATCAACACTGGCGTCAGCCATCGAGCTGCGTGACGGCAGCCTGCTGTTGGCCAGCCAGAGCGGTGAACTTTTGTTCAGCCATGATCAGGGGCGCAGCTTCGACAAGCGCCACAGCCGTAGCGGCGGGACGGTCGCTGCCGTGCAACAGACAGCCGACGGCGGTCTGGCCAGCGTCGGTTTGAGTGGCGTGGCCACCGACCAGGATCCGCGAGCCTCCGTCAAACCTTGAAACTTCACGGTGTAGCGCTATCGGGCCATAGCCCGTGCAACAGGAGTCAGACTTGAAAGACGACAAAACCCAAACCGTGATCGGCCGCCTGGAAGACTTCGACCAGGCGTCGGGCAACTTCGCCGAGAGAATGATCTTCAACCATCGACCGCTGGTGATCCTGCTGTGTCTGCTGGTGACGCTGGTGCTCGGCTGGCAAGCCACGCGCATCGGTATCAACGCCAGCTATGAGAAGACCATCCCTACGGGGCACCCCTATGTCGCCAACTTCCTGGAGAACCGCAGCGAGTTGAGCGGTCTGGGCAACCTCGTTGCGAATCGCTGTGGAGGTCAAACAGGGCAGCATCTTCACCAAGGATTACCTCGACACCCTGGCCAGGCTCAACGACGAGCTGTATCTGCTGCCGGGTGTCGATCGGCCTTACATGAAATCGTTATGGACCCCGACCACGCGCTGGACCTCAGTGACCGAGGAGGGCCTCGATGGCGGCACTGTGATCCCCGACGATTACGATGGTTCGGCGACCAGTATCGAGCAGGTGCGAACCAACGTCGGTCGTTCCGGCGAGGTCGGCCAATTGGTCGCCGGCAACTTCAAGTCCAGCGTGATCTTCGTGCCGTTGCTCGAAGTCAGTCCGCAGACCGGCAAAGCCCTGGACTACGGTGAGTTCTCCCGGCAGTTGGAGGCGCTGCGGGACAAGTACCAGACCGATGAACTGCGAATCCACATCACCGGTTTCACCAAAATCGTCGGCGATCTGATCGAGGGGCTGACCCAGGTCCTGTTGTTCTTCGTGATGGCGGTGTTGGTGACCGTGGTGGTGCTTTACGGTTACACCCGCTGCGCGCGCAGCACCCTGGTGGTGGTGACTTGTTCGTTGGTGGCCGTGCTTTGGCAGATGGGCCTGCTCGCGATACTTGGGTATGAGCTGGACCCGTATTCGGCGCTGGTGCCGTTTCTGGTGTTTGCCATCGGCATGAGCCATGGCGCGCAGAAGATGAACGGCATCATGCAGGACGTTGGTCGTGGCACCCATCGGGTGGTGGCCGCGCGTTATACGTTTCGCCGACTGTTCGCCGCCGGCATGACCGCTTTGCTCTGCGATGCGGTGGGCTTCGCCGTGTTGCTGCTGATCAATATCCGAGTGATTCAGGACCTGGCGATCACCGCCAGCCTCGGCGTGGCGGTACTGATTTTCACCAATCTGATTCTGCTGCCGATCCTGCTCAGCTATATCGGCGTCAGCCCAGCAGCGGCGCAACGCAGCCTGAGTTCCGAAACCGCCGAGCTGCAAGCACAAACCAAGCATCCCTTGTGGCGTGTACTCGATCTGTTCACCCAGCGGCGTTGGGCCATCGGCGCGATGCTGGGCGGCCTGCTGCTGGCAGCGTTCGGTTTTGCCGTGAGCCTGAACCTGAAGATCGGCGATCTCGATCCCGGCGCCCCGGAGTTGCGCGCCGACTCGCGCTACAACCGCGACGCACTGTTCATGACGCAAAACTATGCGGCCAGTTCGGATATTTTCGTGGTCATGATCAAGACGCCGGAAGATCAGTGCACGCGCTACGCCAGCCTGTCCGCCGTGGACGCGTTGGCCTGGCAACTGGAGCAATTGCCTGGCGTGGAGTCGACCACTTCAATGGCGGCAATGAGCAAGATCGCCACGGCCGGTTACAACGAAGGCAACTTCAAGTGGTATGAGCTGATCCCCAATGACGGCGCGCTGGGCGCCGTGCAGACCCGAGCACCGCGGGAACTGTTCAATCAGGGCTGTTCGATGCTGTCGCTGTACGTTTACCTGTCCGATCACAAGGCCGATACCCTGAATCGGGTGGTGGAGGCGAGCGAGGCCTTCATCGCTGCGCATCAGGTGCCAGAGGTCAAATTCATGCTGGCCGCCGGCAGCGCCGGGATCGAAGCCGCGACCAATATCGTGGTGAAAAAATCCATGCACGAGATGCTGTTCTGGGTCTACGGTGCGGTCAGCCTGCTATGCCTGCTGACCTTCCGTAGCTGGCGCGCAACCCTTTGCGCGATGCTGCCGCTGATGCTCACCTCGATTCTATGCGAGGCGCTGATGGTGGGGCTGGGCATGGGCGTAAAAGTGGCGACACTGCCGGTGATCGCGCTCGGGGTGGGTATCGGCATCGACTACGCGCTCTATGTGTTGAGCGTGATCCTGGCGCGAATGCGTGCCGGTGACACTCTGGCCCAAGCCTATTACCAGGCGCTGTTGTTCACCGGCAAAGTGGTTCTGCTGACCGGCATGACACTGGCGGTCGCGGTATCGACCTGGGCCTTCTCGCCGATCAAATTCCAGGCCGACATGGGCATCCTGCTGGCCTTCATGTTCCTGGTGAACATGCTTGGCGCCTTGATCCTGCTGCCGGCTCTGGCCTGGATGCTGCTGCCGCAGAAGGTCTTTGCAAAAAAGCCTGAGGCGAGTGTGCTTGTGCAGTGGGTCAAGGAGGGCTGAAAGGTTCGGCACGCCGGCCCCTGTGGGAGCGGGCTTGCTCGCGAAGGCGGAGTGTCAGACGACATCAATGTTGCCTGTGCCGCCGTCTTCGCGAGCAAGCCCGCTCCCACAGGTGTCGAGTTTTAACTGACGGGACTCAGGCTTTGGCCTTTTCCATCGATACAGTCAGTGGGGCCGAACGGGCAATCACGCTGATGATGGTCAGTGCTGCAATCACCAACCCGGGGGAGGTCGCCAGCAATACCCCGGTGGTGCCGGCTCCGGCTGCCAGAATCTGCCCCGCGGCCAAGGGTCCGGCGACTGATCCCAGGCGACCGATGGCCACTGCCGCGCCGACGCCGGTGGCACGCACCGAAGTCGGGTATGACGGCGGTGCCAGGGCGTAAAGCACCAGTTGCGCAGCCATCACAAACAACCCTGCGGCAAACCCGGCGATGCCCATAGGAACAATGCCCACCGACAGTCCGACCCCGGCCAGCGCCACCAGCAACCCGGTATAGACAAACAGTACAACCTTGATGCCGTTGCAGCGATCCAGCAGCAGCCCGCCGAGCAGGGAGCCGAGGGCGCCGCCGATATTGAACAGCATCTGCACCAAGCCAGCCTGGGGTTTGCTGAAACCCTGTTCCAGCAGCAGTGACGGTAGCCAGTTGAGCAACATGTACATCACGGTCAGGGTGAAGAAGTAGCTCAGCCACAGCGCCAGGGTGACGCGAGCCCGGCCTTCGCCGAATAGTGCCTGGCCGGTTGAAGCGCGCACCACATTGACAGTCCCTTGTTGCTGGCGAAAGGCGCTGGACTCGGGCAGCAACAGGATCATCAGCGGCACCACCAGCAACGGCGCGAGACCGCCGATGATGAAAGTCGCCTGCCAATGATCGGTGAACAGCATGGCGACCACCGCCGCCAGTGCTCCACCCAACGGCACGCCGGCATACATGATGCTGATGGCAGTACCTCGGCGTTGCTCACCCACGGCTTCGGCACACAAGGCGATCAGGTTGGGCAGGGCGGCGCCCAGGCCCAGGCCGGTCATGAAGCGCGCCAACAGTAGGCTGGAGAACGTGCTGACGTAGGCAGTGCTGAGCGAGAACACGCCGAACAGCAACACGGCGCCGATGAGGATTTTCTTGCGACCGATGCGATCGGCAATCCAGCCGCCGAAGAAGGCGCCCGGCAGCAAGCCGATGATGCCGGCACTGAACACCCAACCCATCATTTTCGGGTCCAGGGCAAAGGTCTGGCGCAGGCCCGCGGCGGCAGTGCCGGCAGCTTGCAGGTCGAAGCCTTCAATCAATGCAACGATAAAACACAGGGCGATGGTCAGCGTCGTACGACGTGATGGGGTGTCCATGGCGAACCTCATTATTGTTTTTGTGGGTGTGCTGACGGGTGAGCGTGAGCCTGTTCGCCTCAAGCGATGACAGGCTGGAATTAAGATTAACAAAGATAACTAAAAAATGAATGGTCGAGGTTTTTGGTCAAAAAATGGCATCAATCTCAGTAAAATCAATGTCATGAAGCATTGATTAAGATTTATCTAATAAATAGATAATAATATTAATGTTCGGTTATCGGTCATTGTGGATTGACGCCACCCCTCGGCTGTTTCCATTCTCTGACCTGAGATCCCTGGAACAACCTTGGCGATCCCGTTCAAAAAACAACAACAATAAGTGGACATCGAACATGCCAACGCTCCCTTGGAACGCCCTTGCGGCGACTTCAACCTTACCTGTTCGCGCACCTGGCCTGGTCCTGTTGGGTTTGAGTGTGATTGCCACCCCGGCGCTGGCCGAAGGCATCATCGACGACAGCCACGGTACCTTGACCTTGCGCAATTACTACCTGGATCGCGACTACAAGGATGACGGGGCGAAAACAACGACCAGGGAATGGGCGCAGGGTTTCATCATGAATGTGGAGTCGGGCTTTACCCCGGGGACTGTCGGCTTCGGCCTGGATGCCCGCGGGTTGATGGGGGTGAAGCTGGACTCGTC
Source organism: Pseudomonas sp. S2_A02 (assembly GCF_054668495.1). Taxonomy (NCBI): domain Bacteria; kingdom Pseudomonadati; phylum Pseudomonadota; class Gammaproteobacteria; order Pseudomonadales; family Pseudomonadaceae; genus Pseudomonas; species Pseudomonas sp. S2_A02. Next base: position 270,120 of record NZ_CP162776.1, read on the forward strand.
GCCGGACCGTAGCGGCACCGAGTTGCTGCCGGTGTCCAGCAGCGACAAGCGCGCAGCGGACGAATATTCGCGCCTGGCCATGACCGCCAAGATGCGTTTTGCCCAGACCACGGTGAAGAGCGGCGACGTGTCGATCTTCCTGCCGTTCGCTTTCGCCAGCCCGTCGCGGCTGCTACCGCAGACTTTTCGCGGCACCACCCTCAGCTCAAAGGACATCGATGGGCTGACCCTCAACACCGGCTACATCGATCGCATCAACAAGCGTGATTCCACTGACTACCAGCCGATGAGCATCGCCTCGCCGAACCGGCGTTTCAATGGCGCGGCCACCTCATCGCACATGACCTATGTCGGCGGCGATTATCAGGTGAACAAAGACCTCAGTCTGCGTGCCTATCACGCCGAAGTGGCGGACCTGTACCAGCAGAACACCCTGGCCTTGCTGCACAATCTGCAGGTGGGCGAGGGCACGCTGACCACCGATCTGCGCAGTTTTTTCAGCGACGAAGATGGCAGCGCCAAGGCCGGCAAGGTGGACAATCGCAATTTGTCGGCGCTGTTCGGCTATCGCTTTGGCGGCCATCGCCTGAGCCTGGGCTATATGCACGCCAGTGGCGACACGGCGACGCCCTATGTGTCGGGCACCGAGTTGATGGGCATGAGCGAGCTGACCATGAGCTCGGACTTCCTCAATGCCAAGGAGCGGACCTGGCAAGCGATGTACGACTATGACTTCGCTGCCGTCGGGGTGCCAGGCCTGAAGAGCCGACTACGTTATGTGCGCGGTGACCATATAGAGCTGACGGCGCTGAATGCCGCCGACCGCAAGGAGCGGGAGTTTCAAATGGAACTGGGGTATGTGATCCAGAGTGGCCCGCTGAAGAACGTCGGGCTGATGGCGCGCAAGTCGATCTATCGCAATGACTTCCCCGTCGGCGCGGCGTTTCGCGATGAAAACCAGACTCGCTTTCTGGTGCTCTACACCGTGCCGATCTGGTAAGCCTTTTTCTACACATCTTGAAGATTTTGCGGGTGTACACATCCGTTTCTGCGGTCACGGCGGCTGGCGGTTTCGCTTTTACAGCGAGTCACTTTGGAAAAGCCCCAAAGTAACCAAAGGGCTTCTGCCCCTGTCGTTCGGTGCCTCGCTTAGGCTCGGCATGCCCTCGCTCCGGTCCTGCTCCGTGGGCCCGCCGCGATCGGCCATCCCTGGCCGTGCGCGGCTAACCCGGCATCCATGCCGGATTGCCCACTGCGCAGAACCGGAACGAAGCCTCTCGAGGGGGCGGTGCGTCAAGATCAAAAGTTGCAGGCGAGCTAACGCTCGGCCTGTTGAGTGGTGAACAGCGCAGCCGTACGCCACTCACATTGTGGGAGCTGGCTTGCCTGCGATGGCGGCCTGTCAGCCGGCCCATCTTCCCCGAATGTCCCCAATCCAATTGTGGGAGCGAGCCTGCTCGCGATGCTGTTGATCTTGCCGTTGCTTTGGCTTTGGCTCTTGATCTGCCGCCCCTTTCCTAAAGGCCGAACGCAGGTATTGCGAAGGGGGCACCGCGGCAAGGATGCCGTGGTAGCCGCCCCCGGCCATGGATGGCCGATGGCGGCGGACCCCCGGAGCAATGCCTTCGTTATGGCATGCCGAGCCTAGGCGAGGCACCGAATGGCGGGGCAAAAAGCGCTTTGGTTACTTTCGCGCTTTTCGAAAGTGACCCGCCGTAAGGGCGGAACCCTAAGCGGCCGTTACCGCAGAAATGGATATGTACTCCCCCACACCAATCTCCGGCAGTGAATCTCTGTAGTTAAAGAGATGTGTGCCGGCCGTTCCCCAGGAGCGCGCCGGCGTTGGCGTTTCAGGCCTGATAGACCTTCTTCAGCAGCCTGAGCAATTCTTCGCGTTCCTGGCTGTCGAGGTTGGACGTTGCATCCATGTCGCTCTCGGCAGCGATCAGTTTCAGCTCCTTGAGCAGGGCCTCGCCGGTCTTGCTGAGAAAAATCCCATAGGAGCGCTTGTCCGGTTTGCAGCGCACCCGCACCGCCAATGCCCGGCTTTCCAGTTTGTTCAGCAGTGGCACCACTTGCGGCGGCTCGATGGTCAAGGCCTTGGCTAGGTCAGCCTGCATCAGCCCGGGGTTCTGGTCGATGATCGCCAGGGCCGAGAACTGGGCCGGGCGCAAGTCGTGGGCCGAGAGCCGGCCGATCAGGTTCTGGAACAGTTTCAGCTGCGCCCGGCGCATGGCGTAACCGATCAGATCGTCCAGGGCGGAATCCACCGGCGCCTGGGTTTCGGCACTGTCGGCAGGGGCCTCGGGGGCGGCGGCAATCTTGGAAGACTTGGCCATTGCAGGGTGAATCCTCAGCTGGCGGTTAAGAAGACTATCTAGTTTGCCGAGGTTGGCCGGGGATAGCCATGACCTCTTTCAGATCTCTGGGCGTTGCGCCTGTTTTCGGGACGAGCAATATTTGGCTAATGTCCTTAATAGTTAATTTATATAGCTAATAGGGGTTTGATTTTTGTTCATCTTCAAGCCAAGAACAAGAGAGCATCACCATGAGCAACTACGAGGCTCGCTGAAGAGTCCTGCTCCAGGTTTCCAGAGCATCAATCATCTCTCGAATCTCGGGCTCATGGAATTGCACTTTCCCGTATGCAGGATCTAATTAATTATGTGCGTACTTATCACCCACCGTTTCACGAATAGGGTGTGTGTCGTAAACAATGATCATTTTCGTGATGAGGCCAACTTCATTGAACTCGAAAACATCAACGCACTCGAAGGGAACCTTAGATCCGTCGCCCAACACCCAGTCATAATTAAAGTAACCAGTAGCGCGTAACTGGCCTTTAGAGCTTACACAAATATCGATCAGGGTGATAGTGCTGGGCCCCGAAGCTTCTTGTAGTTTCAAAAAAAATGGGCTAGGCTTCATCCAGCCAAGAAATGGAGAGTAGATATCTGCGTCCTCAGTAAAAAGTGGGCAGATTGTCTCTGGGGTGCACTTTTCCAGCTCCGTAATATATACAGCTACTTTGGTCGTCAGGTCAATTTTAGTATTGAAGAGACTGGCATTTGCAGGGTTCATAATTTGTTCCTCTTGGTTGAGTGTTCATGATACGAAGGCTCTCTATCTCAGGCAATGTAAAATAGTTGATAGGGGGTATATCGTTTTGGAAACGGTGGCCTATGAAATCAAGAATATTTAAGTCGTTGCCAAGTCTCGTGGCGATCCAGTCGTTCGTGATATGTGCCGAGCTGAAGAGTATTAATAAAGCTTCGATGCTGCTCCACAGATCGCAGGGGGCCATTAGTAAACAGATTAAGCAACTTGAAGAGCATTACGGTGTGACACTTTTTGAGCGCTCCGTAGAGGGACTTAAGTTGACGAAGCAGGGCGTACGGTTTCTGACGGTTTCACAGGACTTACTTGAGTTGATAGAGAAGTATGAGCGTCAGGATCAACCCTTGCTCAAGCCGATTACAATATCTGCGCCTTCTACATTCACGCTTAGATGGCTGCTGCCTAGAATCGAAAGTATCAAAGGTGAGCTTGGCGACCAAAAGCTGCAAATTAACAGCACGTATCAGGATTTGACATCGTTCAATGAAAGCGAATTGGAAGTCGTCATCAAGAGGGACAATATTCAAGCAAAAGGACTCGTTTCTACTGAGCTTTTCCCTGAGCTTCTGACGCCTATGTGCTCTCGCGCAGTAATGGCAGGCATTATTGAAAATGGCTTGTCATTACGAGATCAGAACTTATTGCATGCATCTAAGTCAGGAAGCGAGTGGGCTACATGGCTAGCGTGTAGCAAAACTGAAACAGATGTGTCGGTTCAAACAATAGTATTCGATACCCTTGATCTTGCAATGTCAGCAGCGGAGGCATCCATGGGGGTTGTAATAGGAGATCCTGTTATGGCGGCGGAAAGGTTAAACACGAAGCGCTTGGTGATGCCGTTTAGTTTGATTGTCCCTAGCGGAAAGAAATACTATGCATGTTGCTCTGAAAAATATAGCGATAATTCAGCGATTGTGAAGCTGATCAACCTGCTTCAATCTCAAGTATAGAAAAGCGGCCAGTAGGCCGCTGTGCCTTCAAGCTGCCGTTTTGTTAGCCGCCCTTTTAAATTTATAATCGACCTTGGGTTTCCAGAGAAACGCGATGGTCAGTCCGGCCATCCAGATCGAGAACACAACCCCTGCGATTCGGGTTTCTGGATCGATGATGACCAGAGCCCCTAATAGAACAATAAAACTTAAGCAAATGTAATTTACAGCTGGGTAGCCAGGAAGCTTAAACATGAGTGACGACTTTTCCCCCTTGAAGTGACGTCGATGTTTAATGTGCGCAACAAGTATCACTGTCCAAATCCAGAGGAGTAATAGCAAAATCCCCGCCATCAAATAACCAAATAAATCGTTTGGGAAGAAAATATTCAGTGCCACGCCTATCAGCATGCAGGCAATAGAAACTGAAAGGGCGACTGTGGGAACATTGCGGTTACTAAGCTCTAGCATTGCTTTGGGGGCGTGCCCTTTTACCGCAAGGGAAAAAAGGGAGCGACTGGTTGCATATAGGCCGCTGTTGCATGAAGACGCAATTGAAGTGATCACAACGATCATAATGATATTTGCTGCGTCTTGAAGGCCCACAGCTGTAAAGGCGAGAACAAACGGACTTTGATTTGGATCAATCTGGTTCCAGGGGAACAGGCACATGACAATTGCCAGTGACCCCATATAGAAAATTGCGATGCGCAATAGGACGCCGTTGATGGATTTAGGAAGCGTCTTTTTAAGGTCTTTGGTCTCTGCGGCTAAAAGTCCAATGATTTCCATACCCCCGAATGAAAACGCAGCGATTGGAAGCGCCAAGAGGAAGGATTGGTAACCCGCAGCGAAGAAGCCGCCGTGCTGCCATAAATTTGATACTGAAGGTCCGGTTGGATTGCCAATGTTGGTTGCGATCAGATAGATGCCAACGAGAATTAGACATGCAATGGTGATGACTTTAATAATAGCCATCCAGAATTCAACTTCACCAAAGTTTTTTACGCTGAGATAGTTGAATGTTGAAAGCAAAACGAGGGTTGTGAGTGCTGGAGCCCATTGTGGGAGGGCGGGATAGAGAGTGTGAACAAGCAACCCGATTGCGGTAAGCTCCGCAATACCTACGAGTATCCAGTTCATCCAATAAGACCAGCCTGTTATATAACCCGCCCAAGGCCCGAGCATTTCATCCGCAAGGTCTGACAGTGAGCGACAACCAGGATTGGAAAGCAGAATCTCGCCGAGAGCCCTCATAACGACAAAAATGAATATACCAGCGAGTGCGTAGGCGACCACCAGTGCAGGCCCGGCTTTGGCAATGGCATGTCCGGATCCCAGGAAGAGTCCAGCACCAATCGCGCCGCCGATGGCAATCAATCTAATATGTCTATATTCCAGCACGCGAGCGAGCGCGGGTGGGGAGTCATCATTTGGAATTTGGAGGGTCGGAACTGTGTTCATTGTATTCATCCGCCTTTCTAAATGGTTATTTTTCTGGAGCAGAGTTATGCATTTCGAATTTGGCTTCCTATGGGCTAAGAATTCAATCGAATATATTTCTCTCCCCGTATTCCAAATGGTGCCCCCCCTTCAAAGGCCAGAATTAAACATTCTTCAAAAGTTGCAGTATCTATTCAAATCCCTGGCTGCCCAGAGAGGAAGCGGAATGGAGGTCACTTTGGGCGGCGATCTGCTTCTGAGCTTTGAGCAGGGTCACATCATGGCTGGGTAAAATCCGTACAAGCGTTCAACCGGATTGGAGAGGACAAGCACTGCCAGGCGCGGTTTTTGTTCTTGTTCAGCGACGACACCAACTGCGGCGTTTCTATGGCCGCAAGGAACCAATGGTTAAGAAGGGCTATCCAGCTCGCCGGGATTGGCGGGCGATGGCTCCGGCGGCGTTTCGTAAAGGCTGAGAAATGTGATTTTTCGCAATGGCAAAAAAAGGTTAATAATGTTAATGATTAATTGACATAACGGTATTTGAGGTTTATTTTTTGCTCATCGTCAAGCCAAGAACAAGAGAGCAATGCCATGAGCAATTACGAAGGTCGCTGGACAACGGTCAAAGTGGAAATCGAGGAAGGCATTGCCTGGGTCATCCTCAATCGCCCGGAAAAACGCAACGCCATGAGCCCGACATTGAACCGCGAAATGATCGACGTTCTGGAAACCCTGGAGCAAGATCCGGACGCCGGTGTGCTGGTGCTGACCGGTGCGGGCGATGCCTGGACAGCCGGCATGGACCTCAAGGAATACTTCCGCGAAGTGGACGCCGGCCCGGAAATCCTTCAGGAAAAAATTCGCCGCGAAGCTTCTCAATGGCAATGGAAACTGCTGCGCATGTACGCCAAGCCAACCATCGCCATGGTCAACGGCTGGTGCTTCGGTGGCGGTTTCAGCCCGCTGGTGGCCTGCGACCTGGCGATCTGCGCCGATGAAGCGACCTTCGGCCTGTCGGAAATCAACTGGGGCATTCCGCCGGGCAATCTGGTGAGCAAAGCGATGGCCGACACCGTGGGCCATCGCCAGTCGCTGTACTACATCATGACCGGCAAGACCTTTGGCGGGCAGAAAGCCGCCGAGATGGGCCTGGTCAATGAGAGCGTACCCTTGGCGCAACTGCGTGAAGTGACGATCGAGCTGGCGCGTAACCTGCTGGAGAAAAACCCGGTGGTGCTGCGGGCGGCCAAGCACGGCTTCAAGCGTTGCCGCGAACTGACCTGGGAACAGAACGAAGATTACCTGTACGCCAAGCTCGATCAGTCGCGCCTGCTGGACACCGAAGGTGGTCGCGAGCAAGGCATGAAGCAATTCCTTGACGACAAGAGCATCAAGCCCGGTTTGCAGGCTTACAAACGCTGAACCCCGGCGTTGAAATCAAGGCGAGCTGGCCGGGCGATCGAGCGTCCGCCAGCTGTTCGCCCCGGCGCCCCGGCGCCCCGGCGCCCCGGCGCCCAGGCGCTACTGTGAGCCCCTCGAAGTATTCCCGATAAAGACAATAAAGAGGAATCACCATGCTGGACGTGCCCCTGCTGATCGGCGGCCAGTCGTGCCCCGCCCGAGACGGACGAACCTTCGAACGGCGCAATCCGGTGACCGGCGAAGTCGTGTCGCGGGTTGCCGCCGCCACCCTGGAAGATGCTGACGCCGCCGTGGCTGCAGCCAAAGCGGCATTCCCCTCTTGGGCGGCCCTGACCCCCAATGAACGACGCACCCGGTTGCTGCGTGCGGCCGAACAGTTGCAGGCCCGCAGTGCGGAATTCATCGCGGCGGCCGGCGAGACCGGCGCCATGGCTAACTGGTACGGTTTCAATGTGCATCTGGCGTCTAACATGCTGCGCGAAGCCGCGTGCATGACCACCCAGATCACCGGCGAAATCATTCCCTCCGATGTTCCCGGCAGCTTCGCCATGGCCTTGCGTCAACCCTGCGGCGTGGTGCTGGGCATCGCGCCCTGGAACGCCCCGGTGATCCTCGCCACCCGCGCCATCGCCATGCCGTTGGCCTGCGGCAATACCGTGGTGCTCAAGGCGTCGGAACTGAGCCCGGCGGTACACCGGCTGATCGGTCAGGTGTTGCAAGACGCCGGCCTCGGTGATGGCGTGGTCAACGTCATCAGCAACGCGCCCCAGGATGCCGCGGCGATTGTCGAGCGGCTAATCGCCAATCCGGCGGTGCGTCGGGTCAACTTCACCGGCTCGACCCATGTCGGGCGCATCGTCGGTGAACTGTCGGCACGTCATCTCAAACCGGCGTTGCTGGAACTGGGAGGCAAGGCGCCGTTCCTGGTGTTGGAGGATGCCGACCTGGACGCAGCGGTGGAGGCTGCGGCCTTCGGCGCCTTCTTTAATCAGGGGCAGATCTGCATGTCTACCGAGCGCCTGATCGTCGATGCCAAAGTGGCCGATGCCTTTGTCGTCAAACTCGCGGCGAAGATCGCCACCTTGCCCGCCGGCAACCCCAACAACGAAGGTTCGGTGCTCGGTTCACTGGTTGACAGCAGCGCCGGTGAACGCATCAAACTGTTGATCGACGATGCCCTCGACAAGGGTGCCACCCTGGTCACCGGTGGCCAACTGGAGGGCAGCATTCTGCAGCCGACCTTGCTCGACGGCGTCACCGATGTCATGCGCCTGTACCGCGAAGAGTCCTTCGGCCCGGTGGCGGTGGTGTTGCGCGGCGAGGGCGATGAAGCCCTGTTGCGCCTGGCCAACGATTCCGAGTTCGGTCTGTCGGCGGCGATTTTCAGCCGCGACACCGGCCGCGCGCTGGCCCTGGCCCAGCGGGTCGAGTCGGGCATCTGCCATATCAACGGCCCGACCGTGCACGATGAGGCGCAGATGCCCTTCGGCGGGGTCAAGTCCAGCGGCTATGGCAGTTTTGGCGGCAAGGCGTCCATCGAGCATTTCACCCAGTTACGCTGGGTGACCTTGCAGAACGGACCGCGGCACTACCCGATCTGAGCATCCGCCGCACCGTCGGGCGAGCGAACGCTTGAGAGCAATCGCTGCCCGCGTGCAGGCAGACATAACAATAAAGAGGCTGCTGCCATGCCCTGGTTGAACGCATTTCTGCGAGCCGGTGGTATGCCTTGATGGAGAACAAGCACGTGAGTTCCGAATTCAGATCGCCACCCCAGACCGAAGCTAACGCGCCACGCTATCGCCAGGTGTCCATCGGTCATCCTGCGGTCGAGGTCAGCGAAGAGCAGGGCATCCTGCATATGCGCTCCCTGGAACCCTTGGCCAAGTTGCCTGTACGTTTGCTGGATCGCCTGGTGCATTGGGCCCATGTGCGCCCGCAACAGACCTTCATCGCCGCTCGCCAGAACGGCGGTGACTGGCGCCGGGTGAGTTACGCCGAGATGCTGGCCAGCGTCCGCGCCATTGCCCAACGCCTGCTCAATTATGGGCTTTCGGCCGAGCGACCGCTGGCGATCCTCTCGGGCAATGACATCGAGCATTTGCAGATTGCCTTGGGCGCCATGTACGCCGGGATTCCTTATTGCCCGGTTTCTCCTGCCTATTCGTTGTTGTCCCAGGATTTCGCCAAGCTGCGGCATGTCTGCAATCTGCTGCAACCGGGTTTGGTGTTCGTCAGCGACGCCGCGACTTATCAGCGGGCGATCGATGCGGTGCTGCCGGCCGAAACGCCGCTGATCACCGTGTGCGGTCAAATTCCCGGCCGCAATCAGGCGAGCTATGCCAGCCTGCTGGAACAACCCGGCGGTGCCGAGGCCGATTGCGCTTTCACGGCTACCGGGCCGGACACCATCGCCAAGTTCCTGTTTACCTCAGGTTCCACCAAGTTGCCCAAAGCAGTGATCACCACCCAGCGCATGCTCTGCGCCAACCAGCAGATGCTGTTGCAGACCTTCCCGGTGTTCGGCGAAGAACCTCCGGTGCTGGTGGACTGGCTGCCGTGGAATCACACCTTCGGCGGCAGTCACAACGTCGGGATCGTGCTGTACAACGGCGGCACCTTTTACCTGGACGACGGCAAGCCGACTGTCCAGGGTTTTGCTGAAACTCTGCGCAACCTCAAGGAGATATCGCCCACCGCGTACCTCACCGTGCCCAAGGGCTGGGAAGAACTGGTCAACGCACTGGAGCAGGACAGTGAGTTGCGCGAATGTTTCTTCTCGCGCATGAAGCTATTCTTTTTCGCCGCCGCCGGTTTGTCCCAGCGGGTTTGGGATCGTCTGGACCGGGTCGCCGAACAGCATTGTGGCGAACGCATTCGCATGATGGCCGGGCTCGGCATGACCGAGGCGGCACCGTCCTGCACGTTCACCACCGGGCCATTGTCCATGGCCGGCTACATCGGTCTGCCGGCACCCGGTTGCGAAGTGCGGCTGGTGCCGGTGGACGGCAAGCTGGAGGGGCGTTTTCGCGGGCCGCACATCATGCCGGGTTACTGGCGTGCGCCACAGCAGACCGCTGAAGTGTTCGACGAGCAGGGCTTCTACTGCTCTGGCGACGCGTTGAAACTGGCCGACGCCCGCGATCCGCAACTGGGGCTGATGTTCGACGGGCGCATCGCCGAGGACTTCAAACTGAGCTCCGGTGTATTTGTCAGCGTCGGCCCGTTGCGTAATCGCGCGGTGCTCGAAGGTTCGCCCTATGTTCAGGACTTGGTGGTGGCCGCGCCGGACCGCGAGTGCCTGGGGGCGCTGGTCTTTCCTCGGTTGTACGAATGCCGACGTCTGGCCGGTTTGAGTGCTCACGCCAGCGATGCCGAGGTCCTGGCCAGCGCGCCGGTGCGTCAGTGGTTCGGCGATTGGCTGCAACGACTCAACCGCGACGCCACCGGGAATGCCAGCCGCCTGGAATGGATCGCGCTGCTCGACGAACCCGCCTCCATCGACCGCGGTGAAATCACCGACAAGGGCTCGATTAACCAGCGCGCGGTGTTGCAGTGGCGCGCCGACAAGGTCGAGGCGCTGTATCGCGGCGAAGAGCGTTCTATCTTGCGTGCCGGGCGATAACAAAGCCTAAAATCAAAAGATCGCAGCCTTCGGCAGCTCCTGCAGGGACCGTGTACACCCCGATTATCGGGGTTGACCGCGAACCCATAGGCGCTGCCGAAGGCTGCGATCTTTTGCTTTTTTTAAACGACCTCACAATCCGCCCCAACGTCTCCTTCAAACCTTGCGTTACTATGCAGCCCCACCTTTCTGGAAGTTGCCTGGATGAGTAAGCCCGGTCAAACGGTGCTGGTCGCGTTGCGCAAGATGATCGCCTCGGGCGAGCTGGCGGCTGGCGAGCGCTTGATGGAAATTCCCACGGCGCAGCTGTTCGGTGTTTCGCGAATGCCGGTGCGAATGGCGTTCCGCACGCTGGAGCAGGAAGGCTTGCTGGTGCGTTTTGGCGGGCGCGGTTTTCAGGTGCGTTCGGTCAGCCCCGATGACATTGCCGGTGCGGTTGAAGTGCGGGGCGTACTCGAAGGCCTGGCAGCGCGTCAGACCGCCGAGCGCGGGCTATCGGACGAGGCCCGGGCGACCCTTGAACAGTGTCTGATGCAAGGTGATCAGCTGTTCGACAAGGGGTTTGTGACCATCGAGGACCTGGAGGTCTATCACGATCTCAACATGCGTTTTCACGAAGTGATTGTCGAAGGCAGCCACAACCCGGCGATCGCCGATGCACTGGCGCGCAACGATCATTTGCCCTTTGCTTCGGTAACAGCCCTGGCAGTGGACCGCAACGACATGGTCCGGGAATACCGACGCTTCAACTACGCTCACATGCAACACCATTCGGTGTTTGACGCCCTGGTCAACCGCCAGGGCGCACGTGCCGAAGCCATCATGCGCGAGCATGCCAACGCCACGTTACGTTATGCCGAGATCTTCGGCTCGGCGACGGCCGAAGAGCGGATGAAGGTCATTCTCCGCTCGGAATAGGCGCGATTCTTTCAGATATCCAGCACCAGCAGCGGCGTTTTCGAGCGCGAGCAGCAAGGGAGTGAACTGGTCGTTGCAGGCCTGTTCATCCTCGGTGAGGAACAGGTCACGGTGTTCCGGCACGCCCTCCAGAACCCGAGTCAGGCAGGTGCCACAAATGCCCTGTTCGCAGGAAATGGCGATCTCGATGCCCTGGTTTTGCAACACCTGAACCACGCTCTTGTCGGCCGGCACCTCGAAGACCTGGCCGCTGCTGGCGACCTTGATCGAGAAACTGCCATCGGCGCCAGTGTCGACGGGGTTGGCGGCGAAGTACTCGCGATGCAGGCATTGCTCCTGCCAGCCGTTGGCCTTGGCCGTGTCCAGCACATGCTGCATAAAACCGCCGGGACCACACACATATAAATGAACGTCATTGTGTGGCGTGGCCAGGACCTTGGCCGCGTCCAGCGCAGTGTCGGGCTCCTGATCGAAATGCAGGAACACCCGGTCGGCAAAAGCCGAGTGTTGCAGGCGTTCGACAAAGGCCGCGCGCTCTCGCGAACGGGCGCAGTAGTGCAACTCGAAATCCGCGCCGCTGTGGGCCAGACGCTCGGCCATGCAGAGGATTGGAGTAATGCCGATACCGCCAGCGAAGAGCAGGCTGCGCTGGGCCTCATGCGCCAACGGAAACAGGTTACGCGGCTCACTGATAGACAGCCGCATGCCAGCGTGGATTTGTTCGTGCATGGCCAGTGAGCCACCGCGAGAGACCGGATCCTTGAGCACGCCAATCAGGTAGCGATGGCGTTCTTCAGGGTGGTTACACAGGGAATATTGCCGGATCAATCCGCCAGGCAGGTGCACATCGATATGCGCGCCGGCGCTGAAGGTCGGTAGCGGCCGATCATCGACATTGGCCAACTCGTAGCTGCAGATGTCATGGGCTTCGTCATTGCGCGATACCACCAGCACCTCGATCATGCCATTGACTCCTGCGGTGTTTTTTCCCGGGCGAGAAGGCGCTCCAGAACACGGCGCGACTGCACGCCACCGGCGTCGATATTGAGCTTGAGCAAGTTGCGCTGGGGATGGCTGAGCAGGTTCTGTTGCTGGCGTTCGAGCATCTCCAGGTCCTCGCTGAAAATCTTCCCCTGACCCTCGCGAATGCTCGCGGTCAAGGCTTCATCCAGCGGGTTGAAATTGCGCGCCATGCCCCAGAAGTACCAGATCGAGGTTTCGGTTTCCGGCGTGATGAAGTCGACGACGATGCTCGACGCCTTGAACTGTTGGGGGGCGTGATAACCACCTTTGCCGACATGGGCCACACCGACTTCGATCAGCACATGACTGGGCGGGGTGAAGCGGCAGATCTGCCAGCGATCCACTGGCACATCGTCGGCCAGGTTGTTGCCGCGCAGAGCCATGCGCCAGAAGGGCGGGGCCATGATGTTTTCCATGTGGCGGGCGGTGACCACCTCGTCGCCATCGACCGTGGTCACCGGCGGTGCTTCGTCGATTTCCTTTTGGCCGATGCTGGACGCATGAACGTAGGTTTCGTGCGTCAGGTCCATCAGGTTGTCGATCATCAGGCGATAGTCGCACTGGATGTGGAACCGGCCACCGCCATAGGCCCACTCATCGCTGACCGCCCATTCCAGATGATGGATCAGCGCCTGGTCGGCCAACGCCTGATCGCCAGGCCAGACCCAGATAAATCCGTAGCGCTCGACCACAGCGAATGTCTTGTTGCACGGAAAGCCGCGAACCCGTTGCCCAGGCATTTCCACGGTCTTGCCGTCGCACCCCATCACCAGGCCGTGATAGCCGCACACCAGATTGCCATTTTCCACGTAGCCCAAAGACAGCGGTGCGCCGCGATGCGGGCAGAAGTCCTCGACAGCGGCCACCTTGCCTTCGTGACCGCGATAAAAAACCATCTTTTCACCACAGATCTGCCGGCCCAGCGGCTTGTCGGCGAGTTCATCGGGCGTACAGGCGACGTACCAGGTGTTCTTGGGGTACATGGAGATTCTCCAAGGCTGTTTTTGTTATTTAGTGGATCCATTAATGGTGATTTGTGGGGTGTTTGTCAAACTGATTCTGTTTGTTAACGATTCAATGGATCCATTGGAGAAGTTTTAGCCCTCGTTCGGGCCAGCCGGATCCGTAGCGGATCATCACGGATGTCAGCTTCGGAATCGGTCGATTGTTGTGCCGCGTATTAATGCTCTTTGGCTTTTCTGATTCTGATCAAAATAAACAGCAGGACGCAGAGCGCGAGCGGAGGTCATGGCCAGCATGGCGTCTCTCGCGGAAATGTCCGCGCCCATGACGTGCAGCCCCGAGTAGAACAGCTTGAACAGGCTCAACAAGTAATAGGTGATGGCGATAATCGACAAGCCTTCAACGGCTCGCTGGATTTTGATTTGAGTGTCGGCACGGGCGTTCAGGCTTTTCAGGATTTCCGAGTTCTGTTCTTCCATTTCGACCTGCACACGGGCCTGCAACAAGTCCCCGAGGTTGGCCACGCTTTCGGCCAGTTGCTCCAGGCGTTGTTCAGTGACGGCGCAGTATCTGACCGTGGGTTTAAAGCGTCTTTCGATGAAGATACCCAGTCGCTGGCAATCACCCACATGACTTTCGCGCAGTTCGCCCAGACGTTCGAAAACCAGCTGTGCATAGGCTTGGGTGGCGCTAAAACGGTGTCGGGTTTTTGCGCTGCTGCTGACCACTTGCGCCGACAGGTTGGCAATGTCGGTCAACAATGCCTTCGCATTACCGGTATCGGGGCCGGCGTTACGTTCCGAGAGGTTTACCAGGGTCTTGTCGAAAACGTTGAGCTGAGTGCTCAAGGCTTTCGCGGTGATGAGTGAAAGCGACGCCATCATTCGGTAGGTTTCGATTTCCAGCAGGCGGCGGATCATCCGTCCCAGGCGATAGGCATTCAGGCGTTTGTTAACGAACAGGAAACGGTTGGTGCCATCGGCGCTCAGGCGAAAATCGCTCCAGACCGTCGCATCGCCACCACCGATGCAAGAGCCGCTAGGATCTTTGAATCCATAAACAGACAGATCGCCAGAAAAGGACGTATCAGTGCGGACCACAATCTGCACGGCGTTGATCACGTGCTCCATGAAGGGTTCGACCCGGTCCATCAAGGCTTTGGGTGGCGGGCTCCAGCATGGCTCGTGACTGGAGGAGGGCACCACCAGCGTCAGCGTCAGGAATTCCGCGTGCCGCTCCCACTTCAAGGCATGGCCCTCCAACTCGGTGATGCCCTGCGCCGCATCCGGGTCGACCGGGCCGGGACAGCAACGACTCAGCAGGGTGTCGCCCTGCCCGTCATTCGCCAGAAAAGCCAGATGAAACACGTGGGCGGGCTCGTCGAAATACAGAGAAGGACGCGCGTGCAACTCGTTGTGCAGGATCAGTCTTTGCGGGTGCATGCTGTTTGGGCCATGTTGGAGTTGTTTGTTGTTGGGACTGGATGACGAATACCCGAGTCACAAACCAAACCTGGTGATCAATCATTGCCTGTTGGTTAATCGCAATAACTGTGGGAGCACTCGACCGGCGGGCGAGGTGCGGCCAGCAGATCGCTGATTTTCAGGCGAACGGCCATCGCGGATGCGTCCGGCACGAGTTGCACAGCACCGTTGTGAACTATTCTTTTCAAGTGGCCCCTGCAATGCCTCATTCAAGGAATTGATATAAATCAACGCTTAAGAGGCTTTAAGGGCGGAGTCTGGGCCTGATGCTGGATTCTCGAGCCGGCGTCGAGGATCAACCTGTCTGGAGTCAGATCATGAGCCAGTATCAACGGTTATTACTGATCATCAACCCGCTGCTGCGCCATTCTCCTGCGATAAACCATGGCGCCGCCCTGGCCAAGGCCAGCGGGGCGAGCTTGCACATTGCCGGCCTGATTCCCTCGTTGGACATTCTGTCGCTGCTCGAAGAAGGCGACCGTAAAATGGCCCGGGCGACCTACCTGCAAGAGCACCGCGACTGGCTAGATGAACAGGCGGTAAAGATGCATGGCCGGGGAATCGAGGTGACGACCGAAGTCGCATGGGCCGATAACATGCGTCAGGACATCCTTGACCACGTCACGCAAATGCAGCCCGATCTGTTGATCAAGCAAGTGCAGCATGAACCCGTGCTCAAGCGCGCATTCTTCACGCCGCTGGATTGGCGTTTGTTGCGCCATTGTCCGGTCCCGGTTTATCTGGTGGGGGGTGAGTGCCATGCCTTGCCGCAGAAGGTGGTGGCCGCGGTTGACGTGTCAGACACCGAGCCTTCGAACCGTGAACTCAATGACCGGATCATCCTGCAGGCGTCGAGCCTTGCGCTGCAGTGCAATGCAGCGTTGCATCTGCTGTTCGCGTGTGACATTTCGGCAGCCTTTCTGGCGGATATGGACGGCGGTCTGACGCTCGCGGAGCTTACCCGGGAGTTGCGCAGCGACCTGGAAAAGTCTTTTCTGCAGTTGGCCGCTCGGTTCGGTGTGACCGCTGACTGTCGGCATTTCATCGTGGGGCACCCGGTCTCGGTACTGAGCGAATTCGCCGATGAGCATCAAGTGGATGTGATCGTGATGGGCAGAGCTCAATACCGTGGTCTGGAGCGGCTGCTTGGCAGCACGACGGAACATATTCTGTACCAGGTACCTTGCAGCATTCTGGCGGTCTAGGGGCGCACGCCCCTGTTGGAATGATGGGCGCCGTCAAACGAACGCCCGTTTTTGGGGCTTCCGCCCCAGGGAGGTTTTCAAATGACTAGTCCTTCATTGCAAACCATCTTGCATGACCGGGTTGATGCCGGCCGAGGCCTGGTGGAGCCATTGCTTAAATACGCAAAAAGAGCCGATGTCATCGTCCTCGCCTTACCCCGTGGCGGCGTTCCGGTTGCCTATGAAGTGGCCACGGCCCTGGAGGTTCGCCTGGACCTGATGCTAGTGCGCAAACTGGGGGTGCCATCTCATCAGGAGTTCGCCATGGGCGCAATTGCCAGTGGCGGCATACAAATCGTCAATGACGACGCGTTGCGGGCGAATGGTATCGATCAACGCACGCTCGATGGCGTGGTTGCAAAGGAAACGCAGGAATTGTTGCGTCGCGAGCGGGTATACCGTGCATCACGCGCACCTGTGGCGCTCAAGGATCAGGTGGTGATCCTGATCGATGATGGCCTGGCGACAGGTGCCACGATGATGGCCGCGATACAGGCTGTGCGCCTGCAAACGCCGTCTCGCATCGTCGTTGCCGTGCCGGTGGCGCCGCTTGAGACGGCAGAGGCGTTGCGCGACGAAGTGGACGAGCTGATTTGCCCGCTGATCCCCGATTGGCTGATTTCGATCGGACATTGGTACACGGATTTTTCGCAGACATCGGACGAAGAAGTCATCGATCTTCTGCACCGGGCCTGGCAGAGAGAGTCCGATTCGGGCGACTCATTTCAGAACGGATCCGGTATTTGAGCCGTTGCCTGGCGTGGAGCAAACCACGTCAGGCCTTCAAGTGATCCTGACGTTCACGAATTGCCATGGATCGGACTCATCGGTCTGCTCGGGCATCAGTGAGTGACGTCCGGTAAGCGGCGTCCAGTCGGAATAAATGCCTTCTACATTCCCGAGGTAGGGCATGCAAATCCGCAGAATCTCCCTGAAGGGCAATTCATCCGGCTCGAGGATGCCGCGTTCAGGATTGCGAATGGCCCAGATCACACCGGCCAGCACTCCCGCCGTCACTTGCAGGCTAGTCGCGCTGTTACAGGGGCACAGCGCCCGTGCTTGGTGGATCGATAAGCGCGAGCCATACCAATAACTGTTTCTGGCATGCCCCATCAGCAGAATACCGAGTTCGTCACAGCCGCCCTCGATGTCGTCATTGAGCAGGCGTTCGCCAGTCTGGGGTTTCCAGTTGCGCTCGGCGAGTTCATACATCGACAGCAGGGCATCGTCACAGGGCCGATAGGCATAGTGGACGGTCGGCCGGTAAATCGGCTGCCTTCCTGGCCCAGGGTCAGGTAATCGGCAATCGACAGGGCTTCGTTGTGGGTCACGAGCAGCCCATGGGTTGGCCCCGTCGAGGGTGTCCAGGTTCGAACCGGCGTGGAGGCGCCGGGGCGTTGCAGGTAGATCCCGGCCTGACACCCGAAGGCATGGTAATACCCATCCTCGGGAAGCACTTTCTCGTGGCTGCCCCAACCCAATTCAGCCGGTTGGCTACCTTCACTGATGAAACCGTCCACTGACCAGGTATTGACGAACTCATCGGCGATTTTATGTTGCGATGAATACTGCGAATCGCGCTCGGCAATATGAATGCAGCGGATATTCAGCCGGCTGGCCAGTTGCGCCCATTCTTCACGAGTAACGGGCAGGGGCGTTGTGTCACCCAAATCCCGGGCGAGGTTGATCAGTGCCTGCTTGACCAGGTGGGACACCAGCCCCGGATTGGCCCCATGAGTCAAGATAGCGGTGGGCAGACCTTGCGGGCTATCAGCTCGAAGCTGAAGTGCCGCTTCTCTCAATGCATAGTTGGATCTTTCGGACAGGGATTTGTCGGGGTCGGTATAACCGCCTTCCCACGGCTCGATACAGGTGTCCAGATACAGCACGCCTTTACGCTGGGCGAATTGAATCAGGGACAGGCTCGATACCCCCACCGAGAGGTTGAGCAGAAAGTCGCCAGCGCTCAAGAGAGGTTCCAGCACCGCCTCGTAATTGCTCTGATCCAGTTTCTCGGTTCGGTGGGCGACGCCGAATTTCTGTGCGAGCAAGCGTCCATCTTCATCGGGACTGAGGATCAGCAGGCGCTGCGGTTCAAGCTCAAGATGACGCAATAGCAGCGGGAGCACGCCTTTTCCGATACAGCCAAAGCCGATCATCACCAGCCTGGCATTAAAGGGCTGAGTGACATGCTCAAGGTCGGACATCGATTGCCTCCACCGCCTGACAGCGCGTTCGCCGCGAATGACCTGTCGATAATCACGACGCTCTCAACTAGAGACTGCAACGGTCACTCAAAAACTCAAAAAAGTTTCGGACATCCTCAAGATGGATCTGCTGCACCCATCGAGACCGAAAAAAACTCATGGGAATGAGGCGAACTGCTGGCCCCCCAATGTCCGTTTGGTTGTCAAACTTGCTTTCTTTTCAGAAGGTTAGGCATTGGCGATATGCGGACTTTGGTATGGATGGCTGCAACGTTTGTCCTGGTGACTCTTTCGCTTGAGGTTCAGGCAAAGGACCTGAGCAATAACAGTCGTTTCGTCTGCAGCTGGGGCTCGGACATAGCCGCAGACGCGCAAGCGTCAAAGCTTTCCGGATTCACGCTTTACGGGGCACGCAAGAAACTGCAATCGCGCAAATTCCCTCGGCCGTGGATGCGCATGACGGCCATGGGGATTACCGAACAAACCTATAACAGTCCCTCGCGCCTGAAGCCTGCCGGCATCAAGCAAACGTATTACGAGCAATGCATCCGACATGAGTTGGCACGACGCTAGGGACTGGGACTCCTCAACGGAAACAATCGGCGCGCACAATCAGAAGTTGATCGAAGCGCTCAGCCGGGCGGTTAGTGGAGCGCCCTGGAACAGGTAGCCATCGCCCATATATTCACCGGCGTCACGCCAGTAGCGTTTATCGAACAGGTTGTCCACGGTCAGGCGGAACACGGTGTCGTAACCGTCGATGCGCGTGCTGTAGCGGCTGCCGATGTTGAAGATGGTGTAGGCACCGGTCTGCACTTCACCTTGGCGGTTGGCGTACTTGCTGGCGCTGTACTGCATTCCCCCGAGCAGCGCCAGGCCGTCGAACCAGGGAAGGGCATAGTCGCCATAGAGGTTGGCGCGCAGGGTCGGTACGTTGATTGCCTGGTGGCCCTCATAAGCTGGCGTGCCGCTGTCGGTGACTCGCGCGCGGATCGCCGCGATACTGGCGGAAATCTGCATGCGTTGCGTGGCCCAGCCATTGGCCGAGAGTTCCAGCCCGGTGTTCTTCTGTTCGCCCTGTTGGGTGAACGTGAACGTGCCATCGTCATTCGGTCGCGAGTACTGGTAGGCCTGGCGAATCTGGAACAGCGCCGCGGCCAGACTGATGCGCTGCCAGTCGTATTTGATACCGGCCTCGATTTGTCGCGATACGGTGGGTGCGAGAATTTCATAGGCATTGGTGGTGAACCACGCCGCTTCTCCGCCCAAGGACAAGCCCTTGCTGTAGCGGGTGTACAGCGACAGGTTTTGCACCGGCTTGTAGATCAGCGCGGCCTGGGGCAGGAACTCATAGCGTTGAGTGTGCCGGGTGGTGTCGCCCTGGCTGTCGAAGGTCTCTTCATCCAGGCGCACTTCGCGCCCGCCAAGCACTGCCTGCCATTGCTCGTTGAAACTGATTCGGTCATTGAAGAACAGCCCGTATTGGCGGCTGTCCAGGCGTCGGAAGGAGTCGTTGAGCGGCCCTTCGTAGCGGGCAAAATCAGCCGGCTCGCTGTTGATGTTGGCACTGCCGATCATCTGGTTGATGGCATCGCGTTTGTCCACCACGCGGCGGAACGCGCTAGTCCCCACGCTCAGTTCGTGACCCAGACCGCCGGTTTCGAAGCGGCCGCTAAGGGCTGCCTGCACCTCATCGTTGCGGCGGGTATCGTCGGGGCTGCGGAAATCGTAAATGTCGTAGTCGCCCTCGGGGCTGAAGTAATTTGGCACTGCAGCGCTGGCGCAACTGGCGGAGCCGTAGCAGCCCCAGGCGAACGAGCTGTAGTCATCGATCACCACGCGGCTGCGCGAGGCGCTGAAGCTGCCTTTCCACTGGTCGCTGAAGCGGTATTCGAAGTTGCCATTGAGGTTCAGCGCATCAGTGGTGACCGGCTTCGAACCGCTCTGGTGTGCCAGCAGCTTCTTCGGCGAGGCGTGGTGCGGCAGGCTGGAACCGCCGAGCAGTTGATAGCCCGGTGCCGAGCGCTGTTCCTTGGTCTGGTACTCGGCGTCCAGTTGCAGCAGCGCATCGGGGCTGATGTTCCAGTCAAAGGCCAGCGAGGCGAAATCGCGCTGGCCATTGGTGTGTTCGACGTAGGAATGGAGGTCTTCGTGGGCAAGGTTGGCGCGCAGGCCGAACTGCTGCTCACTGCCGAACCATCCACCGACGTCAGTGGCCAGGTAACCACTGCCGCGATCATCGGTGGAGACGGTGACCGAACGCACATCGGCAGGCCGCTTGGTCACGTAGTTGACCAGCCCGCCGGGCTCGCTGACGCCGCTTTGCAGGCCGGAAAGACCCTTGAGCAACTCCACTTGCTGTTTGTTCTCCAGCCCGACGTTCTGTTCGCCGGTGATGGTGCGGCCGTTGATCTTGTAGCTGCTGGCGGAGTTGAGGGAGAAGCCACGCACGACGAAGTTTTCGTAGTAGCCGACCGGCGCATAGCTTTCACCCACCGAAGCATCGTTGCGCAGTACTTCGCTGAGCAGGCGGGCCTGCTGATCCTTGATCAAGACTTCATTGACCACCGAAATCGAGGCCGGCGTATCAAGCAATGGCGCCGCCTCGAAACCACCGACCGAAGCGCTGTCGGCCTGATAACCGGAGGTGTCTTCGCCGGTAACGGTCACCGCCGGTAGTTCGGTCGCGGCGGCCCAGACCGAAGGCACGGCGCTGGACAGCAGCAGGCCCAAGCCCAGGTTCAGGGGATTGAGCGCGAACCGCGGGGCGGCCACTCCCTGGCGGGAGGTCCGGTAAAGCCTATTCATGAAAAATCCTCGACGACTGCGGGCCTGGGTTTGGCGAGTTTTAGCCTGAGGCTCACGCTTGAAGCGGCGCATCATACAAGAGGAGCGATCATGAAATGAAAGTGTCATCGCGACGATCGCTGCGTAACTGTAGGGGTTCCTCACAACCCCCAGCCATCTCTCACAGCCTTTCGAATCCCTTCCAGCAACATCGCAAACGCCGGGTTGTCGTTGTTCTCGCGCCAGATCAAATGCAGTTCACTCTGCACGCCTTCCCCCAGATCGATATCGCGAAACACCACGTTCTTAAACACGACACTGGTGGCGCAGCGCGGCACCAGGGCCAGGCCCATTCCGGCGTTGACCAGAGCCAGGATGGTCAGGGACGAGCCGAGCCATTGCACATATTCCGGGGCGACGCGGGCCGAGCGGAGCATGCCGGTCAGCAGTTCGTTGAACGGCGGGTAAGCCGCATGGGAGTACATGAGGAAGGGTTGTGCGTCCAGGTCTTTGACGGACACGGTTTCGGCGCTGGCCAGCCGATGATTGTGGGGGACGGCCAATACGAAGGGTTCACGCACCAGGCATTCGGTGGCATAGCCCGGCTCGAGCAACGGTGCGCGGACGATGCCCAGATCGATCCGGCGGGCGCGAAGGGCCTCGTGCTGCTGGTAGGTGTTCATCTCCGACAGATCGATTTTGACCTGAGGCTGTTTGAGCCGCGCTTCAGCGATGACCTTGGGCAGGAACTCGTAAACGGCGCTGCCAACGAAGCTGATGTTGACCGTACCGATGTCCCCTTCGGCGAAACGCCGGGCTGTCACGGCGGCTTGCTGAGCGCGCTCCAGCAGGTTCTGCGCCTCGATGAAAAAGGCACGGCCGGCGGCGGTCAAAGCGACGCTGCGCGTGCTGCGGGTGAACAACTCGACGCCCAGGTGGTGCTCCAACAATTGAATCTGGCGACTGAGGGGTGGTTGGGTCATGTTCAACCGTTCGGCGGCCCGGCGGAAGTTGAGTTCGGTGGCCACGGTGGTGAAGCAGCGCAGTTGCGTCAGTTCGAACATTGATCTAATCCGGGTATCAATCGAGTGCCAAGTTAGATTAGACGGGATCAATAGGCGCGTCCATGATCGTTTCTCCCCTAAAAAAACAATGAACGGGAGTCGCCCCTTGAATAACCATCAGAGTCCGCCGGACCCTAGCGTCCTCGCCCGAGCAGCGGCCAAGGTCAAGCGCCATGTGCTGCCGCTGTTTGTGGTGATGTTCATCGTCAACTACATCGACCGGGTCAACATTGGCTTCGTGCGCAGCCATCTGGAAACCGACCTGGGCATTGGCGCAGCGGCCTATGGCTTGGGCGCCGGGCTGTTTTTCATCGGTTACGCCATCTTCGAAGTACCGTCCAATATGTTGCTGCAACGCTACGGTGCTCGCGCCTGGCTGACGCGCATCATGTTCACCTGGGGCGCGGCCGCGATGGCCATGGCCTTCGTGCGCGGCGAAACCAGCTTCTATGTGCTGCGCTTCATTCTCGGCGCCGCCGAAGCGGGGTTTTTCCCCGGTATCATTTATTACTTCACCCAATGGCTACCGTCGACCGAGCGGGGCAAGGCCATGGCGATTTTCCTCAGCGGCTCAGCCATTGCCTCGGTGATTTCCGGTCCGGTGTCCGGCGCGCTGCTGCACGTCAGCGGTCTCAGCCTGCATGGCTGGCAGTGGATGTTCCTGATTGAAGGCTTTGCTTCCATCGTGCTCTGTGGGTTTGTCTGGTTCTGGCTGCAATCCCATCCACGCGAGGCGAAATGGCTGAGCGTCGAAGAGAAGGACGCACTGGTAAGCGCCATTGCCTTGGAACAGCAGGCTCGCGAAGCCGTGCAGACAGTCAAACCGTCGATGTTCAAATTGCTCGCCGACCGGCAGATTGCCTTGTTCTGCTTTATCTACTTCTCCATCGCCCTGACGATTTATGGCGCCACGTTCTGGCTGCCCAGCATGATCAAGAAGATGGGTAACCTGGGCGACTTCCAGGTCGGCCTGTTCAACTCGATCCCGTGGATCATCTCCATCCTCGCGATGTATGGCTTCGCCGCCATGGCCAGCAAATGGAAATACCAACAAGCCTGGGTGGCCGTGACGCTGGTGATTGCCGCGTTCGGCATGTTCATGTCCACCACAGGCGGGCCGATCTTCGCCTTCGTCGCCATCTGTTTTGCGGCCATCGGTTTCAAGGCGGCTTCAGCATTGTTCTGGCCGATTCCCCAAGGCTATCTGGACGCGCGTATCGCCGCGGCGGTGATCGCCCTGATCAACTCCATCGGCAATCTCGGCGGCTTCGTGGCGCCGACCGCGTTCGGTTTCCTGGAGCAGACCACCGGTTCCATCGAAGGCGGTTTGTACGGCCTGGCGGGCACTTCGCTGGTGGCGGCCGTGGTGATCTTTTTTGCCCGCACTGCACCGCGTGGTGACACGCGCAGTTCGCTCACCGCTAAACCGCTCGACGCCGCTGTACCAAAAAATCCCGTCAGTCATCAAGCCTTGAATACCGAGCCAAAGGGAGCTGCCTCTTGAAAATCAAACGCGTTACCGTCACCCCCATCGCCTTCCGTGATCCGCCGCTGCTCAACGCCAGCGGCATTCACGAACCCTTCGCGCTGCGTTCGATCATCGAGATCGAGAGCGACAACGGCTATATAGGCCTGGGCGAAAGCTACGGCGATGCCCCGGCGCTGGCGATTCAACAGCAATTGCAAAGTCAGCTGATCGGTCTCGACCCGTTCAACCTCAACCAGTTGCGCGCTATTGTGCAGGCCACCGTGGCGGCAAACAAAACCCCAAGCATCGCCGGTGCGGAACTGGCGCCCGGCTCTCACGCCAGCAAAGCGGTGAGCAACGCGTATTCGGCGTTCGAAGTGGCGTTTCTCGATCTCCAGGCACATTCCCTGAATGTGCCGCTGGTGGACCTGCTGGGCGGGGCGATTCGTGATGAAGTGCCATTTAGCGCCTATCTGTTCTTCAAGTACGCGCAACACATTGATTCACCGTACAAACCGGACAGCTGGGGGGAAGCACTGAACGAAGAGCAGATCGTCGCCCAAGCCCGGCGCATGATCGAGGCCTTTGGCTTCAAGAGCATCAAACTCAAGGCCGGCGCACTGCCGCCGGAGCACGAAGTGTCGTGCATCAAGGCGCTGAAAAAAGCTTTTCCCGGTTACCCGCTGCGCATCGACCCGAACGGCAACTGGTCGCTGGAAACTTCGATTCGCATGGCAGAACTGCTGGGCGATGACCTGCAATATTACGAAGACCCGACACCGGGCCTCGACGGCATGGCCGAGTTGCACAAACGCACCGGTCTGCCGCTGGCGACCAATATGGTGGTCACTGACTTTGATGAGTTCCGCCGCAGTGTGGCCCTGAACAGCGTGCAGATCGTGCTCGCCGACCATCATTACTGGGGTGGCCTGCGCGACACCCAGGCGCTGGCGAAAATGTGCGACACCTTCGGCCTTGGCGTGTCCATGCATTCCAATTCGCACTTGGGCATCAGCCTGATGGCCATGGCGCATGTCGCCGCCTCGGTGCCCAACCTTGATTACGCCTGCGACACTCATTACCCCTGGCAGGAACCGGACGAAGAGGTGATCAAGGGCGGCAAGCTACCCATCGTCGATGGCTGCGTGAAAATCACCCGTGCGCCAGGGTTGGGCCTTGAGCTGGATCACGATCAATTGGGCAAGTTGCATGATCAATACCTGACCTGCGGCATTCGTCAGCGCGATGACGTGAAGCAGATGCAGCGTTACAAGCCGGACTGGAAGACGATCAAACCGCGTTTTTGATCGCGCATTCCCTTACAAACCGGCAACTGTCCCTTCGCGCTCCAGCCCCGTCCGACTGGCTACAGGCGCGAAGGCAGTCAGAGCCGCTCATGTGTTATCCGGCGCCAGAAACCGTTGCTCGATGGCATCCGCAAACGGGTACAACGAAAACCAGGGCCTGGCTTCGTCGATCACCCGCTGAAATGACGGTCTCTGTACCAACCTGTCGAAATAGGCGCTCAAATGGCCGTGGTCATCGGGGAACGGCACGAGCGTGCTGGCATAGAAAAGTGCCGGGGCGGCGGCGCAATCGGCCATGCTGAACTCCGGGTTGGCTACCCAGATTCTGGACGCCATCCGGCGATCGAGCATGCCGTACGCGGTTTCCAGCGTGGATCGCTCTCTGCTCAAATCGCCGTTGGTCGCGTGTAGCCGATCACTGACAATCTGTTGCATCGGCACTTGTACATAATGGTCGAAGAAACGATCCCATAACCGGACCTCCAGCGCGCTATCCCAATCGTCTGGAACCAGTCTGTGTTTGCCTGGATACCGTCGATCCAGGTACTCGATGATGATGCTGGACTCCGGCAGATTCCGCTGGTGAGCATGGTCGCGAATAATCGGGAACTTTCCAATTGGCCACAATGCCTGAAGTTCTGCGCGGTCGGCAGCGTCCCCGAGATCGATGATTCTTCTCTCGAATTCGGTGCCGTTTTCGTAGAGCGCGATGAGTACTTTGTGACAGAACGACGCCAGCGGATGGTAGTAAAGCGTCAGCGACATCTTTCAACTCCTCATTTGACGTGAGGGGGCGAGAGCCCTGGAACTGATGAAGGTGGGTCAATAAACAATCATAGGCGGATGTTGGCGATGCGTCAGGGCCGCAACTTTCAAGCTTGCGTACTTGCAGACGGAAGAATCCCTGCTTAACTGTGAGCCACTGGTCGGTTTGTGACTTGTTGGTCATAGCGTTCATCTCAGCGCCCTTGTACCGTTGTCGCTGGTTCGTGCTGTCAGGCTTGCCCGGAGGAAGCCGGATAGTCATTCACGCTGTGTGTTGATCCAATTTGTTCAAGGAAGAGAGTGACATGATGCTGAAAACTGCGATCGTCGAGATTGGTAAGAAGTACAAGGTTTATACCGAGCATTATCTCAACGCCACCGCCGACAAGACCATTATTCTGGTCAATGGCTCGCTGGCAACGACCGCATCTTTTGCCCAAACGGTGCGTTACCTGCGGCCACGCTTCAACGTAGTCCTCTACGATCAGCCCTACGCCGGTCAATCGAAACAGCACAACCAGCACGACCAACCGATCCGCAAGGAAGACGAGGCCGCCATCCTGTTGGAGTTGATCGAGCACTTTCGCGCACAGCATGTGATGTCCTTTTCCTGGGGCGGGGCGGCGACCTTGCTGGCGCTGGCGCAGCATCCGCAACGAATCGAAAAGGCAGTGATCAGTTCATTCGCCGCACGGATCAACACGCCGATGCGCGATTATCTGGAGAGCGGCCGGCATTTTCTTCAGGCGTGCGATCGGCGCAATGTCGGGCGCTTGATCAACAGCACCATCGGCAAGCACTTGCCGTCGCTGTTCAAGCGTTTCAATGAACGCCATGTCAGCAGCCTGGACGAGCACGAATATCGGCAAATGCATTTTCACGTCAATGAGGTGCTGACCCAGGACACTCACTGCTACGTTTCCTGTGCCGATGCCATCGAAGTCCCGCTGCTGTTTATCAACGGTGATTGGGATGAATACACGTCGGTGGAAGATGCCCGTCTGTTTGCGACCCATACCCGTCAGGCTCAGTTTCAGACCATCAAGAACGCCGGGCACTTCCTCGATATGGAACACCCGACAGCCTGGCATGACACCCAGCAAGCCTTGCTGGGCTTTCTGCAGCCGGTCGCCAAAATACCGAGCCAGCCCCGTGACCTGACATTCAGTAGCAAAACGTCAGTGATTCCGCCCCTTCAGTCAGCTAACTGGGTGCGGCTTTAACTGGCGCAGCAACTCGATCTGATCTGCCGGGACCAGGGTGCGCAAGGCTTTATACAGCGCGCGGGTTTCAAGCAGGTTCCAGACGCGCAGCATGGTTTCCAGGGCATCCAGTGGCTTGCTGATGAAGTCTTTGGCGCCCAGGGCCAGCGCGCGCAGGCGGGTATCGCGGGTGGCGTCGGCGGTGAGCACGAGGATCGGCAGGTATTCGCCGGTCGGGATGCGCCGGTTGAGTTGTTCCAGTACGGCAAAGCCGTCGAACTCCGGCATGTGCAGGTCGAGAATCACCAGGTCAGGCTCGAAGCTGTTGAACAGGTCCAGGGTTCGCAGCGGCTGGGTGCTGCTCAGTACGTTGGTCAATCCTTCGCGGACAAGCAGCTGCTCCATCAAATCGAGGTTGGGCCGTTGGTCGTCGATGATCAGAATGCGCAGGTCAGTGTTCACACAGGCTCCGGTAGATGCTGGTCAAGATGGGCGAGGAATGAAGGGATGTGAATCGGTTTGGTCAGCACCGCCGTCGCTCCCGCCTCCAGCAACGCCAGATGAGTGAGGTCGCTGGCATCGGCGGTGATCATCAGCACTGGAATGGCACGGGTGATGGAAGACTGGCGCAAGCGTTGCAGAACATTGAAACCATCAAAATCCGGCAGCACCACGTCGAGCAAAATCAGTTGCGGCGCGTGTTGACGAGCCAAGTCCAGACCCATTTGCCCCTGCATACTTGAGAGTAACTGGATGTGCGGTCGTCGTTGCAGCAGGGTTTCAATCAGGGCCAGGCTCGAGAGATTGTCTTCGATACACAGCACTTTGCCCTGATAATCGGGAGCGGTGAGGGCGGCTGTGACCGTTGGATGGTTGATGCGTGCAGCAAGCGGTTTGATGGCTGGTTGCAGGCGCACGAAGGGCAGTTCCAGGGTGAAACTGGAACCTGCACCGGGCTGGCTTTTGACGGTCAGGCTGCCGTTCATCATTTCCAGCAGACTCTTACTCAAGGCCAGGCCCAGGCCGGTGCCTTCCACGTTCGGATCGGTCTCCAGGCGCTCGAACGGCTTGAACAATTGCTCCAGTCGATCGGCCGCAATGCCCTTGCCGGTATCGCAGACCGCCACGGCAATTCGCTGTTGAATAATCCTGACTTCAATGTGCACCTTGCCTTCGGGCCGGTTGTATTTGATCGCGTTGGATAACAAGTTGAGCAGCACCTGAACCAGGCGTTGCCGATCGGCGACGATTGCGCTGTCGGCGGCCAGCATCGGCAGTTCAACCAGCTGAATGCCGGCGTCGCAGGCCATCGGGGAAACCAGCGCCAGGGCTTCTTGCAGCACCACCGCCAAGGGCACGGCTTCAACGTTGAGGGGCAGGCGCCCGGCCTCGATCTTGGCGATGTCCAGCACCTCGTTGATCAGGGTCAGCAGGTGTTGTCCGGCCCGCAAAATGTGACCGATCTGCGCCCGTTGCCCCTTGGGCGAGTCCATGTCCAGCAGTTGTGCGAAGCCGAGAATGGAGTTGAGCGGGGTACGCAGTTCGTGGCTCATGCGCGACAGGAATTCACTTTTGGCGCGGCTGGCGCGTTCGGCTTCTTCCCGCGCGGTACTCAGCGCGATCTCGGCGGCACGGCGATCGGTGATGTCGCGGGTGATCTTGGAAAAACCGCGCAGGGCGCCACTGCTGTCGTATTGCGCGGTAATCACCACGCTGGCCCAGAAGCGGCTGCCATCCTTGCGACAACGCCACGCCTCTTCCATGTAATGACCGTCGCGAGTGGCCTCGCGCAACGCCATGTCGGGATGCTGCGGGCATTCTTGCGACAGATAAAACACCGAAAAATGCTGGCCGACGATTTCTTGCTCCGTGTAGCCCTTGATCCGTTCGGCGCCGGCATTCCAACTGGTGACGAAGCCCTGTGTGTCGAGGGCAAAAATACCGTAGTCCTTCACCCCGTCGATGATCAGCCGCAGGCGCTCTTCGTTGTCGCGCAACGCGCGTTCACGTTCGGCCAGCAGCAGGCCGGCTTCGACCAGACGTGTGCCCAATTGACCGATCTCATCGTTCTCCGGCGGTTGCGGCAGTAATGGCTGACCGAGTGCCAGCCGTTGTGCGTTGCCCTGGACCTGTTTGACCCGGGCGACAATGCCCTTGGACAGGAATAGCACTGCCACAATGGCGCCAAACAACCCGCACGCAGCGGCCAGCAGGGTGGAGAACAACAACCGCTGTCGGGTGGAGGCCGCGGCCGCGGTGCGCTCGGCCAGTAGCGTGTCTTCAAGGGTGCGCATGGCGCTGATGCGTTCGCGCAATTCGTCGAGGATGTGCTTGTTGTTGATCAGGATGGTGGTGATCGACTCGGGTGTGGCGTTGCGATCATCGAGCAGCTCAACCAGGCCCTCGACCTTGGTCTCTATCAACGGAGTAATCGCCTCCAGATGTTTGCGCACCCGCACGTCGCGAACGTTGCTGTCGAGCCGTCGCAGTGCGGATTCGATCAAGGGTTTGGCTTGCCGATAACCCGGCAGGAAATCCTCGCGGCGAGTCAGCAAATAACCGCGCACGCTGGCGGCGGCCTCGGCAAGCAGTGTATGCACCGCCTGAATATCGCCTTGCACCAGCAGCACCCGGCGCACGTCCTCTTCCGCGCGTGCGGTCTGGCGCTCGGTGGTATAGATCAGCACCAGCGACAGCAACAGAATCACCAACGGTAGGGAAATCACCACGAGGGCTTTGCCACGTAACGGCAGATCGGCCCAGCGTCGAGCGCTTGAAGCCTTCATGACTGGGTCACCAGACCCAGGGCGATGCCACGGACAGCGGCTTGAGTTCGGTCGGCGGCGCCGAGTTTACCGATGACCCGTTCCACGTGGGCTTTGGCCGTCCCTGTGGTGATGCCGAGTTCTTCGCCGATTTCACGATTGCTGAAACCGCCGGCCACCAGGCCGAGGACCTGGCGTTCGCGGGCAGTCAGGGTTTCGGCAGGCGCGGCACCACTGGCGTTGCGTTCGGTCATGCGCCGTAGCAGACGGGCGCTGACGGAGCTGTTGAGGGCTTCCTCACCCGCAGCGACGCGTTGCAGGGCGTTGATCACTTCATCGCGGCTGGCGTCTTTGAGCAGGTAGCCCACGGCACCGGCATTCATCGCCGCTTCCAGGTGATCCGGGCTGTCGTCCATGGTGAAGATCACCACTTTCAGGGTCGGCAGGCGCTGCTGAAGAATCCGCGCCGCGCCCAACCCGTTGAGCACGGGCATGCGAATGTCGAGGATGACGATGTCGGGCAGCAGACGTTCGCACGCGTCTACCGCTTCCTGGCCATCGCGGGCCTGGCCGACCACTTCGAATTGCGGATGGCCCGCCAGCAGCGCGACGAAGCCGGTCCGGGTGACCTCATGATCGTCCGCCAGAACCAGACGTAATACTTCAGTCATTGAGCTGTTCCATTGAGGTCGGAGGGTACGGTGGCGCGCAGTTGCGTTCCGCCATGTGCATGGCTGACACAGGTGAAATCACCGCCCAGCAGGCTCGCGCGTTCCTGCATCGCCGCGAGCCCCAAGTGCCGGGCGCCGCAGGTGTCGAGTCGTTGCTCCATGGCAAAGCCTTTGCCGTTGTCGTCCACCCGCAGCGAGGCTTGCCCTTCGTGCAGTTCCAGCGCCAGCACGACGTAACTGGACTGGGCATGTTTGAGAATATTGTTGATGCCTTCCTGGGCAATCCGGAACAGGGCGATTTCCACCTGGCTGGGCAAGCGTGCTTCGCAACGCGTGCTCCAGTTCACTTTGATCCCGGCGTCGCGCAGGCGATCCGCTTCTTTGTCGACTGCCTTCAGCAAGCCAAAGTCGTCGAGCACCGTCGGGCGCAGGCCGCTGATCAATTGCCTGCCTTCACCGACACAATGCTGGGCCAATGCAAGAATCGTCTGTAAGTCCGCACCGAGTTCGTCGGGCAGTGGCGGGCAGCGGCCGGCAAAACCTTGCAGGCGCTGATGCAGCCCGGCGAGGGTTTGCGCGAGGCCGTCGTGCAGGTCGTAAGCCATGCGTTTGCGTTCGTCTTCCTGTGCCCTGAACAGCCGATGCACCAGATCGGACATGGTGCGCTCGCGCGCGACCAGCGCATCCAGCAAACGCTGGTTTTCCAGGTGCGCAGCCAGCAGGGTGGCGAGCAATTGCAGGGATTCGATGTCCTCGGTGTCCGGTGCACTGATGCTGACACTGTTGGCCAGCACCAATGCACCAAAGGCCGCGCCATCGCCGCCGCGCAAAGGCACCCGCAGCACGTTGGGCAGGACCGCGCTCGGTTGCTCCTGCCATTGCGCAGTGCGCATCGCGGTATCGGCGAGGTGTTCGAGGCTGTTTAAACGATCACGGCTACCGTGACTGGCGGTGGTCCTGACTTGCGCATCCTCGTCCCATTCCAGCAATAGCGCGTGGTCCATCGCGAGAAAGGCACAGGCCCGTTGCAGCACGCGTTGGCGCATCGCTTCGGGGGCCAGTTGCGTCAGTTCCTGGCCGGTATCCACCAGCAACCGCAGCCGCGCGGCGCGACTTTGCGATTGCCGATACTGGGTGCGAATGGCCAGGGCGCTGCCGGGGTCATGATCAGGAATTTGCATAGGCGGGTTCCGGCGCAGGCATGCCCGTTCGGGCAGGGGCGTCATTAAACCGTGTTAACGGGGCAGGGCGCTATCTGCCGAATGGCATAGGCAAATGACTCCGGTTGGCCGATGGCGGGTGGCGTTTCGAGCGGCACAGTGTCGCCATCGACCACCATTGGAATAGTGCAATGAAACTCAAGACCTCAACCATCGCCCTGTTGTTCGCCCTGACCGCCCCGTTGGCCCAAGCTCTGGAGGCAGTGCCTTACGTTTACAGCAGCGTGGCCGAACAGCCCGCTAACGTGAAGGATCGCGAAATCGCCGCACTGTTTGATCAATGGAATAGCGCGTTGAAGAGCGGCAATGTTCAAAGCGTGGTCGACCTGTACGCGCCGAACGCCGTGCTGCAGCCGACGGTTTCCAATAAGGTGCGCACCACCCCGGCGCAGATCAAGGACTACTTCGACCACTTCATGGCGCTCAAGCCGGTGGGCCAGATCAACTACCGTGAGATCCGCCCATTGGGCGCCAACGTGGCGATGGACAGCGGCGTCTACACCTTTTTCCTGACCGAGGCCGATGGCAAGACCCGTCAGGTGCAGGCGCGTTACACCTTCGTCTATGAACAAGTGGGCGGTCAGTGGAAGATTCTCAACCACCACTCTTCGGCGATGCCGCAATCGCAGGTGCTGCACGCCGGGAAGTAATCGCGTCTTCGACGTCCGATCGCAGAAAATGTGCAAGACACAGCCCAATGTCAGTCAAGCACAATCCCTGTGGGAGCGGGCTTGCCCGCGATAGCGGTGTATCAGTCAACATTGATATCGACTGACTCGCCCTCATCGCGGGCAAGCCCGCTCCCACAGGTTCCGCGCCTGACTGGCATTACCGACACGGCCCACCTTGAAGTGGGCCGTGTGCGTTGTGCTCAGTTCAACGCCAGGTCGTCCACAGGCTGCTGCCCGCGGGCCAGCGCGGTGCGTTGCAAGTGGCTGGCGATCAGGGTGTTTTTCAGCAGATAGGCAATGGTCATCGGCCCGACGCCACCGGGCACCGGGGTGATCGCACGGGCGACGGTGCGGGCGCTGGCGTAATTGACATCGCCCACCAGACGGTCGCCGGACTCGCTGGCGATGCGGTTGATGCCGACATCGATCACCACCGCGCCGGGCTTAAGCCAACTGGCGTCGATCAATTCTGGCCGGCCCACCGCCGCGACTACGATATCCGCCAACCGGCACAACGCCGGGGCATCGACGCTGCGTGAGTGCACCACGCTGACCGAGCAGTTGGCCTGCAACAGCAAGGTCGCCATCGGTTTGCCGACAATGTTCGAACGGCCGATAACCACGGCGTGCAAGCCGCTCAAGTCATCACCACAGGTCTCGCGCAACAGGCGCATGCAGCCGCTGGGTGTGCACGGGGTCAGAACCTCGAAGCCTTGCACCAGCCCGCCGACGTTTTCCCGATGAAAACCATCCACGTCCTTGATCGGGTCGATGGCATGAATCACTGCTTGTTCATCGATAGCATCCGGCAAGGGCAGTTGCACCAGGATGCCATTCACCGTCGGATCGGCATTGAGTTGTGCAATCAGTTCCAGGACCTGGGCCTGGCTGGCGGTTTCCGGCAGACGGTATTCAAGGGAGCGGATGCCAACTTCCTTGGCACGCAGCAATTTATTGCGTACATAAACGTGGCTGGCCGGGTCGTCACCGACCAACAGAACCGCCAGGGCGGGATAGATTTGCTGGCCGGCCAGGGTCAGAACCTCTTCCCGGACCTCGTCGAGAACCTGGGCAGAAATGGCTTTGCCGTCGATATCGCGGGCAAATGCGGAGGTGCTGCTGATCAAGAGAGTCACCGTTGTCTTGATTGAAAGGGATGAAGTGACCATCGAGGCGTCTTCGCGCGACGGTGATCCATCAGAGACATGCAGGCAAGGGCGCTCAGGCTACCAGTTGAGGGCAGGCCAATACCACCGCAACACCGCCGACCAAGAAAAAACCAGCCAGCAGGTCGATGCAACAAACACCGAGAAACCCGTGGCGAGGGAGCTTGCTCCCGCTGGGTCGCGCAGCGGCCCCAAAAAAGGGACCGCTGCACAGCCCAGCGCAAGTAACCCCTTCCACCACAGCAGACTGCACTACTCTTCCATTTGATCCAGCACCCGGTTCGCCGTGATCTCCGCGACGACCATCTGTTTAGCAATCCGACACGAACTTCCTACATGCAATCCATGTGGGAGCGGGCTTGCTCGCGAAGATGGCGGCCCAGTCAATATTAATGTCGCCTGACACACCGCTTTCGCGAGCAAGCCCGCTCCCACAGGTTCCGCGACTTGCCCAATAGCCCCCGTTGTAGCGAGCGGTGGTTGACCGCTGCATGCACTTTAATAAAGCGCGATGCCATAAAAATGTGCACTTGCACCGAGCGATGCACCGGGTTTTCGTCCGTGCGCGTGCCCGAAGCTGTACCGCGCACCGGTGTCTGAAACACCGTCCAATCCCTGCAAAACTCGCCTATTGAGCTGTCTGCAAGCTAACTCCCGGTTGTTCAATCGTCAGTTTTGCAGCGCAAATGAAGTATCGATCACCGACTGGCACAAAGGCTGCATTGATCCCCTCAGGTCCATCGAAAACAGATGGGCAGCCCACTCGATCAACGAAGATCGACCGGCCGAGCAGGTCGTGGGCAACATCGGTGGATCCGGCGAAGGCGCCAGGTCGAACACCGCGAAGAACAGGCAAAGACGCCTGAAACCGAGAGGTTTCAGGCGTTTTTTTGCTTTTTTTAACCGTGATTGGCTTTGGCTGGGTGCTTACTATGAATTCCAATGTTGCCGCATTGAACAAACTGCAAACGCTGATCGTGATCGGCAATGGCATGGTCGGCCATCATTGTGTCGAGCAGCTCATCGAGCGCGGCGCCCTCGACCACTATCGGCTGCATGTCTTCAGCGAAGAGCCGATGCGTGCCTACGACCGTGTGCATCTGTCCGAATACTTCGGCGGTCGCGATGCCGAGTCGCTGGCCCTGGGCGAAGCCTCTCTGTACCAGACGCCGGGCGTCACCCTCCATCTTGGCGTGCCGGTGTTGGAAATCGACCGAGCGCGACGCCAAGTGATTACCGCACAAGGGTGCGTCTCGTACGACAAACTGGTTCTGGCCACCGGTTCTTATCCTTTCGTTCCGCCTATTGAAGGTGCGGAAGGCGACTCGCGCCTGGTCTATCGCACCCTTGAAGACCTCGACGCGATTCGTGCCGCGGCGGCCAATGCCCGGCGCGGCGTGGTGGTCGGCGGTGGCCTGCTCGGTCTGGAAGCCGCCAATGCCCTGAAAAGCCTGGGTCTGGAAGCGCATGTGGTGGAATTTGCCCCACGCCTGATGCCGGTGCAGCTGGACGAGCAGGGTGGCCTGGCGCTGAAGGCACAAATCGAGCGGCTCGGCGTGGGGGTGCACCTGTCGCGTGGCACGCAGTCGATCAGTGCCGGCGAGCAGTACCGCTACCGGATGAACTTTGCCAATGACGAATTCCTCGAAGCCGACCTGATCGTATTCTCCGCCGGGATCCGCGCGCAAGATGCGCTGGCCCGCCAATGCGCGCTGGACATCGGTCCGCGTGGCGGCGTGGTGATTGACGATCAGTGCCTGACCAGCGATCCGAATATCTATGCCATCGGCGAGTGCGCAGCCTGGAATGGCAGCCTCTTCGGTCTGGTCGCTCCTGGTTATCAGATGGCCCGTGGCGTTGCGTCGCGGCTGTGTCATCAAGTCTCCGAGCCGTTCCAGGGCGCCGACATGTCGACCAAGCTCAAACTGCTTGGCGTCGATGTCGGTTCCATCGGCGATGCGCACGCCCAGACACCGGGTGCGCGCAGTTATCAGTTCATCGATGAAGCCACGGCCAGCTATCGTCGCCTGGTGGTGGATGCTGACAGCAAACGCGTGCTCGGCGCGGTATTGGTCGGCGACAACAGCTATTACGACACCCTGCTGCAATACATGCAGAACGGCATTGCCTTGCCGTCGGAACCGGCCAGCCTGATTCTGCCTTCGTCCACCGGCGCGCCAACCCTGGGCCCTGGCGCGCTGCCTGAGGCGGCGACGGTGTGCTCGTGCCATAACGTCACCAAGGGCTCGATCTGCTCGGCCATCGACGGCGGCTGCACCGATCTCGGCCTGCTCAAATCGCAGACCAAGGCCTGCACCGGTTGCGGCGGTTGCGCGGGGCTGCTCAAGCAAGTGTTCGAGCATGAACTGATTGCTCGCGGCGTCAGTGTCGACAAGAGTCTGTGCGAACACTTCGCCTACACCCGTCAGGAGCTTTACGCACTGGTGCGGGTAGAAGGGGTGATCACCTTCGAAGAACTGCTGGCCAAGCACGGCCGCGGCCACACCGGTTGCGACGTGTGCAAACCGGCGGTGGGCTCGATCCTCGCCTCGTGCTGGAACCAGCCGATCATGGACGCCTCGCTGGTGCCGTTGCAGGACACCAACGACACGTTCATGGCCAACATGCAGAAAAACGGCACCTATTCGGTGGTGCCACGCATTGCCGGGGGCGAGATCACCGCCGACAAGCTGATCGCGATTGGCGTGGTGGCGAAGAAATACGACCTCTACACCAAAATCACCGGCGGCCAGCGGATCGACTTGTTCGGCGCGCAGTTGCATCAGTTGCCGGACATCTGGTCCGAGCTGATTGAGGCCGGTTTCGAAACCGGGCACGCCTATGGCAAATCGACCCGCACGGTAAAGTCTTGCGTCGGCAGCACCTGGTGCCGTTACGGCGTGCAGGACAGCGTGAAAATGGCCCTGACCCTCGAGGATCGCTACAAAGGCCTGCGCTCGCCGCACAAGCTCAAGTTCGCGGTTTCCGGCTGCACCCGTGAATGTGCCGAGGCGCAAAGCAAGGACGTGGGTGTGATCGCCACCGAGAACGGCTGGAACCTCTACGTGGCCGGTAATGGCGGTATGCGTCCGCGTCATGCCGAGCTGTTCGCCACCGACCTCGACGATGAAACCCTGATCCGTTACATCGACCGGTTCCTGATGTTCTACATCCGCACCGCCGACAAATTGCAGCGCACGTCGGTTTGGCGCGAAAGCCTGGAGGGTGGTCTGGATTACCTCAAGGACGTGGTCATCAACGACAGCCTGGGCCTTGGCGCGGAACTCGAGTCGCAGATGCAACTGGTGGTCAACCGCTACGAATGCGAATGGGCCAACGCTCTCAAGGATCCGGAAAAACTCAAGCGCTTCCGCACCTTCGTCAACGATCAACGCCCGGACCCGGACATCCACTTTGTTCAGGAACGCGGTCAACGCCGGCCGATCATGGCCGCCGAACTCAATCTTATCCCTGTCACCGAGGAGAATGCCTGATGAGTCAGTCCAATACCCAGCGTGTCAACGCCTTTGCCACGGCCGCCAATGCTCAGGCCTGGCAGGCGGTGTGCAGCCAACAGGATCTGGTCAGCAACTCCGGCGTTGTCGTCTGGCTCGACGGCGCGCAGGTGGCGCTGTTCTACCTGCCACAGGCCGAAGGTCGCACCCTCTACGCCATCGACAACCATGATCCACAATCCGGCGCGAACGTCATCGGCCGCGGACTGATCGGCAGCCTCATGGGTGATCTGGTGGTGGCGTCGCCGATCTACAAACAGCATTTCCGTCTTGAGGACGGCAGTTGCCTGGAGTACCCGGAACAGCGCCTGCGCGTATGGCCGGTGCGCCTGAACGGCGGCGTCGTGGAAGTCGCGGCGGCTTGATTGCTGCCCTGAACCGTATCGGAGAACGTTAATGAAGACAGCCGCACAGTTGCTCAAACTGAAAATCGTGCAAAACCAGCAGGTGCATAGCATTGCGCCGGATCAGATGGTCCTCGACGCTCTGAAAATGATGGCCGAGAAGAACGTCGGCGCGTTGCCCGTCATCGAAGACGGGCAGGTGGTCGGTGTCATCAGCGAGCGCGACTATGCGCGCAAGGTGGTTCTACAGGGCCGTTCTTCGGTCGGTACGCCGGTGCGCGAGATCATGAGCGCGCCGGTGGTGACCGCCGACAGTCAGCAGAGCATCGAACGCTGCATGGCGGTCATGACCGACAGTCATTTGCGCCATCTGCCCGTGCTGGAGAGCGGCGAACTGATCGGGCTGCTGTCGATCGGCGACCTGGTCAAGGAAGCCATCGTCGAGCAGGCCGATTTGATTCGGCAACTGGAGCATTACATTCGCGGGCACTGAGAACGCTGCGTCGCCGAATCACAAGATCAAAACGCGATAAAGGCATACCGTAGGTCGCTTAACCCGGCTCGGGTGGAAATAGGCCTAAGTAACCGGTTGGAACAGTCGATAACCCCAAGAACAAAGCAAGTCAGCCGACCATGCAGATGCCGCCAGGGGAATCATCAAATGTCCATAAAATTGCGTTTGTTTTTGTTGATCGGCACCAGTTTGCTCACCGCCCTGATCGTGAGCCTGGTCAGCTATCTGGGCAATACCCGGATGGCTGAAGCGGTGAGTGACAACGAGGTCAGCATGACCGCGCTGCGCAACCACCTCGAAGCCGACATGATGCACGATGCGCTACGTGCCGATGTGCTCTCGGCAATGCTGGTCGGGCTGGGTAAAAGCGACAGTAGCAAAGCAGAAGTGCGCAGCTCCCTCGATGAGCATGCGGGGCATTTTCGGGAGATGCTCGGTGACAACCTCAAGCTGCCGGTCAATACCACCCTCAAGGCCGCACTGAACA
Source organism: Pseudomonas sp. S2_A02 (assembly GCF_054668495.1). Taxonomy (NCBI): domain Bacteria; kingdom Pseudomonadati; phylum Pseudomonadota; class Gammaproteobacteria; order Pseudomonadales; family Pseudomonadaceae; genus Pseudomonas; species Pseudomonas sp. S2_A02. The sequence continues at coordinate 308,444 of NZ_CP162776.1, forward strand.
AGATCAAACCCAGCCTGGATTCATACATCGGTGCCGCCGAACGCATTGTCGCGCTGGCGCTGGAAAATCCGGATACCGCACAGCAGCAACTCGGCACGTTCAATACCGCGTTCAGCCAACTGGAAGACCAGATGGGCGCTCTCAGCGAGCTGATCGAATCCAACACCCAACAGACCAGTGCAGGCACTCAGCAAGCGATCAGCAGTGCCAATTTCACTCTTGGCACGGTCCTCATCGCCAGTTTGTTACTGCTGCTCGCCCAAGGGCGCTGGGTCATCCTCAGCATCATGGGGCCATTGCAGATCGCCAGTCGCATTGCCGAGAGCATCGCCCATGGCAACCTGAGCGAGCCTATCGTCGAGCCCACCCGCAAGGACGAAGCCAGCACCTTGATTCGCAGCCTGGCGACCATGCAGCGCGACCTGCGCGGCATGATCGAAGTGGTTCGCAGCAACGCCCATGGCGTGAGCGGCATGAGCCAGCAATTGAGCAGCGGCTGCCATCAGGTCGCCGGCAGCAGTCAGCAGCAAAGCGTCGCCGCCAGCACCATGGCCGCGGCGGCCAGCGAGATGACCGCGAGCATTGAGGAAATCACCCGGCATGCCGAGCGTGCGTTAAACATGGCCAACCAGGCCGAGGAGTTGGCCAAGGATGGCGGTCGGGTGATCCATCAAGTGGTCAACGACATGGACGGTATTGCGCGTTCGGCGCAGCAATCGGCCCAGGTGATTCGCACCCTGGACAAGGAGTCCGAGGGGATTTTCAGCATCATTCAGGTGATCAAGGGCATTGCCGATCAAACCAACTTGCTGGCGCTAAACGCCGCCATCGAAGCCGCCCGCGCCGGTGAACAGGGTCGAGGCTTTGCCGTGGTGGCGGATGAGGTACGCAGCCTGGCGGGCCGCACCAGCGCCTCCACCCAGGAAATCGCCGCCATGGTCGCGCGCATCCAGCAAAGCACCCGCGAGGCAGTCACCAGCATGGAGGCGGGCGTCGCGCAGGTCGACAAAGGCATGGCGGTGACCGCCAACGTCGAGCGCGCCATCCGCGAAATCCTCCAGGCCACGCTCAGCACCACTGAACTGGTCAATGACATCAGCCGCACGATCGGTGAACAGAGCCTGGCCAGCAACGAAATCGCGCACCAGGTGGAAATGATTGCCGGCATGTCCGAAGGCAACAGCAAGGTCATCAACCAGACCGCCTCGACCACCGATGAGCTGTCCACTTTGGCGGGCCAGCTTTCGCAGTCGGTGGATCGGTTTCGCCTTTGAGGCATGGGCTGGCTCTGGATGGATTGATGTGCAGGGCGGCGTAAGAAGGCCCGGGCTTTAAGTCTCCATGGAGGGCATTAAAAGCGGTCGTCAGTCTGCGAAGAACCCTGGTAGGAGCGAGGCATCAAGTCGTACTGCTTGGGAAAACCAGCGCGCTTGATCTCGCGTTCGGTGGTTTGCGGGGCCGAGGCCAAAGCCTGCAACGGTGGCGGTCAGTTATAAAAGGGGACAAGATTAAAAGATCGCAGGCATCGGCCTGTTGTTGGAAAATAAACCAGCGCCATGATCTGGAATTATTTTCCTCCAGTTCTTGACATGCCTTTCGAACCAGTCCAGAATTGCGTCCATTCCTGCTTAGGGAACACGAAAACCCCTTAGATTTCAAAGGGTTGGACGCTAGATTAGAATCTTGTTTCCAGATACGAGTTTACACGTTTGATGTCGTGCTAGTGACGTCAGATGTTTGAGGCCGAATAGCAAAATGGTTATGCAGTGGATTGCAAATCCACCTACGCCGGTTCGATTCCGACTTCGGCCTCCACTTTAAACGAGCTCCGTAGATCCATGATCTACGGAGCTTTTTTATTTACGCAGTCCTGCAAGATTTAGTCTTGAAAAGGATCTTTGCGAACTTGCTTCACCGGGGCGGGATGTATATATTTCCCCCTCTGTTGCACAAGCGTCAGAACTGCCAGATCGTTGTTGGTCAGTTTTTCAGACTGCTTTACCGCGCTACCGCCCGAATGGCGAAACTGGTAGACGCATGGGACTTAAAATCCCCCGCTCGTAAGGGCGTGCCGGTTCGATTCCGGCTTCGGGCACCATGAATATCAAGGGCTTGCGTGAGATACCTCACGTAAGCCCTTTTTCTTGCTCCGCAAAAAACCAATCTCTGCTCCGCAATCCGCTGCCACTGTTCATTTCGTGGGCGTGACTTTCATCCCTTTGCGCATTCGAATGTACTGCTCCGTCATACCCACGGTGGTGTGCCCTAGTGGATCGCGTGCTGCTCGTATATTGCCTGTCGATTCCACCTGGTCTGTAGCTGCCTTCGCCCGTAAATCGCGCATGTGAAAGTCAGCTTTCGGAATGCCGGCCGCCTTACACGCGCATCATCAAATCGCTTCTGCGAAGCATCGGCACGTTCTGCCCGCAGCCGCATACGGCATGCGCTCATAGGCGCGTTGGAGTTTAACGTCATACCTACAGGTTTCGCTGGTAGTCCGATCCGTTGTAATGCCATTGCCGGGTTTTCAGCGCTTTTTACAGGGAGGGGTCGGGCTCGATGAAGTGGACAAAGGCGTCGAATTGTTGTGACTTTCACGAGCGGGCTGAGGCTGACCTTGTGGCGAACCATCCTTCGAAAAGGTCTCCCATAGGCGGGCGATTATTTCGGCATTTGAAACTCGCATTGAGTACTGGCGAGAGCAACTGCAGCTTCCGTTGACGCTCGAAGCCGCATAGCCATCAACGAACCTGAAACCCCGCCCATGCGGGGCTTTCGTGCTGGCGTTTTGATTTGATCGTTCTTGGTGTTAGATTCCAGTTTTGACTATCAGGAATGGACTCATGCACAAGGCGATAGCGGTAATGGGCTTTTGTTTGCTGGCTACAGGATGTGCCACATCCTCTACTGACTATCAAGCGCCCACTGAAAGTAAAACTGTAAACACCAAAGTGGTTGACAAGCCTTTCGATCAGGTTTGGGACAATCTGGTTCGACAGTTGAGTAGCGATTTTTTTGTCATAAACAATATTGATAAAAATTCACGGCTGATCAATCTATCGTTTTCTACGCAAAAACCATCTGAGTATGTTGATTGTGGTGTCACAACAAGACGCTTCGGAAATGTCAGAGGAGAAAATTCCTATGTCTACAAAACCGCCGATTCCGCCGCTTTCCCGCTAACAGATCAGCAAGGACATGCGTTTAACATCACTAGAAATACCAAGCTCAATGGTCGTGTGAACATATACGTGGCCCCGGCCTCAGCGGGAACGTCGGTGGCCGTTAATACCAAGTATGTGGTGGATATTGTATACGTGGCGACCAACTTTGATGGAAAGCCAGGAGGTGGTGAAAATTTAAGCTTGGATTTTTCCACCAAGCAGGGTTACTCGGGCAGTGAAGTAACTTGTTACGCGAAAGGAAGCTTAGAAAATCGTATATTAGAGATGGCTGAATGATGGCTAAGTTATTTTGCCATTTGTATTGCTTGTAGCCCTAACGGGGTGCCTCGGTCATCATTCAAAATCAAGGGCTTGCTGGCGAAAGCTAATGCAAACCCTTGTTCGTTTCTTTGTCCGCTATTTTTTAAGCGAGTGTGGATCTGCCGCATTACCGTCCATAAATAACGCCGCTATTTCTCCGTCCATTTCCCACCACCGGTTTCGCAATCGATCCTGGCCTGCGGCAGGTTCTCGACGCTGTAGTAATACGTGATGACTTGGGCATTGTCGGGGATGTTCAGCGCTTTGCTGTTCTTGTCTTTGCTGATGGATTGAGGGTTGGCCAGCGCCTCTGCAGTCAATGTGCCCAGGCAGGTGGCCCGATAGCGATCACCGCACTGTGCAACTTTGGTCTTGGTGCTGGTCAGCATTTCCTTGCTTTCATTGCTGCAGGACCAGTCAATAGAGTCCACGGGCATGCCTTCGTATTCATAGCAGGAGTGGGTTTCGATCACCGGAACTGAAGCGCTTTGGGATCGGGTTTTGACGTCGCACCCTTGGGCCATCACCCACGTGGGGCACAGGCAGACGATCAGAAGCAGAAGAAGTCTGTTCATCGGTGTTTCCTCTCCTAAAGCGCCCCATGTCGGGGGTGGGAGTCAGCTACACAAATGGCTGGCCGGTGAAGCCGCGCGGCAGTCTTTGCAACCCAGGCATTTCGATCAGCCGCTGGGTCCAGGCTGCACGCCAGTCATTGGCGGTGTGGGCGGCTTTGGTTTTGCGTGCGGCGCGACGTGCAGCGTTGCGTTCGGTTTTTCGTGCTTCTTTGAACGCATCGGTGTTGCGGCAGCTTCTGCATTTCACGCGGGTCAGTATGCGGCTTGAAGTCAGGTTGCTGCCTTTGTGCCCGCAGGCCAGGTGCCCGCCGACTTTGAAGTGAGTGACCATGAGGCATCTCCTTCGTGATGTGTAATCGTTCGACAGACGGGCGTGAGCGTTCGTTCGACTAAATAGCAGGCAAAAAAAGGCCCGCATGCGGGCGGGCCAGGGGGATTTCTTGAAAGGAGTGGGTGCACTGTAGGGGCTGAGTTGTGAAGGCGGTGTGAAATGTGGAAAGAGCACGAACAAAAAAAAGCCCGGCAAATTTGGCCGGGTTGGTATGTAGCGCAGACAGGTATGAACCTGGTGACGATGATGTCACCGCTCAGGCGTCCTGACTCGGGCTCTGTCCCTGGTTTGAGTACCTTGGTCGACTCATCTGAAACGAGGCAGCGGCGGCTCGACAGGTTTGAGTGAAGAGAGCGCGCTGCGAATCTGCGGCGTGTCTTTCTCGATGTCGTTCAGGCGATCGCGAATCCTGAGGGCTGTCGGATGCCCCCCTTGATTATCAACCCAATCGGCGATTTCCTTGCACGCAGCGGCAAGGCGCGCCTGACGGGAGTCAAGCAGGGTGAGCAGGGTGGTGATGGACTCTTTCTCGGACATGACATACACCTCCGTTCAAAGAAATCGGGTAAAGGGCAACAAAAAGCCCGCGAGGAGCGAGCTTTCTGCCGGTGGGTCGCTGATCCTTCAGCTCCTTTAAGTATAGACCCGGAAATAAAAGTGGTCAGCTTCAGGCCTGCCGGGATTTCGGCGAGCTGACCGCGTTAAGCCGCCGACATTCGCGTGCGGCGTCCTCTTCAAGATCGAAGCCGTCACCGATGAAGCCGCGAGTGCGGGTATCGGTGATGCGATACCAGACGGCAGCGTCGGGTGGCGGGTGATCGGGTTCTCCAGCCCGGCGACCATGAATAATGATCTTGTTGCAGCGTTTCACAACGAAAATGTCTTCCATGGCCTCACCGAAGCTATTCGTATTCAGATCAAGCATAGAAGCCGTTTGCAATCACGCAAAAAAAGGGCAGGTCAGTTCGTCGGTTTAGTTAGCCTCGAAGAAATCTCACGGTGTTTCGGCCGTCTCGATAAGTTTGTCCAGAAGCACGGCCAGCGCGACTTCTTCTGCCCTTAACCTTTTACGTCCCCTCGACCGCGGCAGTTCGGATAATGCGCCCTGCATGAAACCATCGACGACCGCCGGATGGATGTAGCACTTGCGGCAAACCGCCGGGGTGTTGCCGAGCTGTCGAGCGACGTTCTTGACCATTTCCACCACATGCCGCTTTGCGTCGGCTTCCGATTCCCACTGCAACTCGCGCAGCACCGCCAATGCCAGCGCACTGCCAGCCCAGGTGCGGTAGTCCTTGGCGGTGAAGTCGGCGCCGGTCAGCGTCTGCAAGTAGGCGTTGACGTCAGAGGAACTGATGGTGTGCCGCTCGCCGTTTTCGTCCAGATACTGAAAGAGGTTTTGCCCGGGGATTTCCAGGCAGCGTTTGATAATTCGCGCCAGGCGCCGGTCTTTGACGGTGATCTGGTGCTCGATGCCGCTCTTGCCGCGAAACTGGAACAGAATCGCGCTGCCATTGACCTCGACGTGACGGTTGCGCAGGGTCGTCAGGCCATAGGAGCGATTATCCCGGGCATATTGCGTGTTGCCGACCCGAATGAGCGTCGCATCGAGCAAGGTAATCACCGTGGCCATGACCTTGTCGCGGCTGAAGCCGGGCGCGGCCAGCAGCGCTTCCAACTGTTTGCGCAGTTTCGGCAGGGCCTGGCCGAAGTCCCGCAAGCGCGAGTACTTGTCGGCATCGCGCACTTCCCGCCAGCGCGGGTGATAACGGTATTGCTTGCGGCCACGAGCGTCACGACCGGTGGCTTGCAGATGGCCACGCGGATCGGGGCAGATCCATACATCGGTGTAGGCGGGCGGCACCGCGAGTGCATTGATGCGTTTGATTTCATCCGGATCGGTAATGCGCTGACCCGCCGGGTCGAAGTAGCAAAACTTGCCGCGCAGGGCCTTGCGGGTAATGCCGGGCTGGCTGTCATCGACGTAATGCAGGTCGGGCGGCAGAACATCAGGCAACGCGGTATCTGGCATGGCGGGCAATCCTGGGCGACGAATCATGGGGCGTTAAGCCATTGACCGCGCGCTATCGTCGGGGTGCCTAGAGACTGCCTAGAGAGTGCCGACAGATTTTATGCCAGCACCGCCACCGCTTTGATCTGCGCCCAGAGCTGCTGTCCGGGGTGCACGCCCAATTGATCCCGGGAATAGCGGGTGATCCGCGCCAGCAGCGGTGTGTCGCCCGCGTTCAGGCGAATCAGCACGTGAGCGGCGTTATCGGCGCCGATTTCACTGATCACCGTGACCGGCAGGCGATTGAGGATGCTGCTTTGCTCGACGCCTTGCAGACTCAGGCTGACATCCCGCGCCTGAACCTTACAGCGCAGCGCTTGGCCTTCAGCCATCGGCGAATGGGTGACCCGAATGCTCAAATCCGTGTTGGGCAGTTGCAAGGTCAATAATTGGTAGTCGGCGTCATAAGCGCTGACGTGCCCTTCGATCACTACGCCAGCATCGTCACCGAGCGCCAGCGGCAGATCGAGACGGGCCAGGGTTTCGCCGATCGCGCCGCTGGCTAAAGCTTTGCCATTGCTGAGCAGGACGAGGTGGTCGGCGAGTCGCGCGACTTCATCCTGAGAATGGCTGACGTACAGCACGGGAATGTCCAGCTCATCGTGCAGGCGTTGCAGGTAAGGCAGGATTTCGTTTTTACGCTGGGTATCGAGCGCCGCCAGCGGTTCGTCCATCAGCAACAGTTTCGGGCTGGTGAGCAGGGCGCGAGCGATGCCGATCCGCTGGCGCTCACCGCCAGAAAGGTTTTGCGGATCACGATCGAGCAAATGGCCGATCCCCAGCAACTCCGTGGCATGCGCCATGTCGACCCGGCGCTGTTGGCGAGGGATGCGCCTGAGGCCGAACTCCAGATTGGCCCGCACCGATAAATGTGGGAACAGGCTGGCTTCCTGGAAGACATAACCCAAAGCACGTTTATGCGGCGGGACAAAAATCCCCTTGTCGCTGTCTTGCCAGACTTCGTCGTTGACCTGAATAAAACTTTGTTCGGCCTGTTCCAGACCGGCGATGCAGCGCAGGCAGGTGGTTTTGCCCGAACCGGAATGACCGTAAAGCGCCGTCACTCCGCGGCCGGGCAGTTGCAGGTCCACATCCAGGGAGAATCCCGAATAATTCAGTTTCAAGCGCGTATGAATCATCGATCAGCTCCAGACCGCTTTGGTTTTACGGCTGGAGTAGAGCGCCAGCAATACTGCAAACGAGAACGCCAGCATCGCCCCGGCCAGCCAATGAGCCTGGGCGTATTCCATGGCTTCGACGTGATCGTAGATCTGCACCGAGACCACGCGGGTCTTGTCGGGAATGTTGCCGCCGATCATCAGTACCACGCCGAACTCGCCGACGGTATGGGCGAAACCGAGAATGGCCGCGGTGATGAAGCCGGGGCGGGCCAGCGGCACGATCACGCTGAAGAACGTGTCCCAGGGATTGGCGCGCAAGGTTGCAGCCACTTCCAGTGGGCGAGTGCCGATGGCGGAAAAAGCATTTTGCAGTGGTTGGACCACGAACGGCATGGAGTACAGCACCGAGCCGATCACCAGCCCCGTAAAACTGAAGGTCAGGGTGCCGAGGCCCAGTGATTGGGTGAACTGACCGATCCAGCCGTTCGGGCCGAGTGCCAGCAGCAAATAAAAGCCGATCACTGTGGGCGGGAGCACTAGGGGCAGGGCGACGATCGCCCCGATCGGGCCGCGCAGCCAGGAGCGGGTGCGCGACAGCCATAACGCAATCGGAGTGCCGATGACCAACAGGATCACGGTCGTCAGGGACGCCAGTTTGAGAGTCAGCCAGATGGCGGAATAATCGGCACTCGATAGCGTCATTTAGAGTTGGTAACCGTAGGATTTGATGACAGCGGCGGCTTTCGGACCTTTGAGGTAGTCAACCAGCGCCTTGGCGGCCGGGTTGTCCTTGCCCTTGTTGAGGATTACCGCATCTTGTTTGATCGGGTCATGCATTTCGGCCGGAACGATCCAGGCCGAACCGCTGGTGACTTTGCCGTCTTTGTAGATCTGCGACAAGGCCACAAAACCGAGTTCGGCGTTGCCGGTGGATACGAACTGGTAGGCCTGGGTGATGTTCTGGCCTTCAACGAGCTTGTCTTTGACTTTGTCGGTCAGGCCCTGCTTGGCCAGCACTTGGGTGGCGGCCAGGCCATACGGGGCAGCTTTCGGGTTGGCGATGGACAAGTGTTGATACTGATTGTCGCTCAGCACCTTGCCCTTGGCGTCGACGTAACCGTCCTTGGCCGACCACAGCGCCAGGGTGCCCACGGCGTAGGTGAAGCGCGAGCCTTTGACAGTGTCGCCTTCGGTTTCGAGTTTTTTCGGGGTGGTGTCGTCTGCCGAGAGGAACACTTCGAACGGCGCGCCGTTCTTGATCTGGGTATAGAACTGGCCGGTTGCACCAAAGGAGGTGACCAGTTTGTGCCCGGTGTCTTTCTCGAAATCAGCTGCAATGGCCTGGATCGGTGCGGTGAAGTTGGCGGCAACAGCGACCTGGACTTCATCCGCCTGGGCGGAGCCAAAAGCGAACACGGTGAACAGGCACGCGGGGGCAAAACGTGAGGCACGAATGATCATGAAACGGCTCCGTGGCAGGCGAGAGGAAACGCTATATAGCGGAATATATAGCGAATCGCCTGTAAACGGAACTTGTCGGGTGCAGAGAGCGGGTTGGCACTGAATGCTGCTAAGTGCGGAAACTGTGGGAGCGGGCTTGCTCGCGAAGGCGGTGTGTCAGGCGACATCAATGTTGACTGTACCGTCGTCTTCGCGAGCAAGCCCGCTCCCACAGGTTTTGTGTCTAGTGAGTCAATTTGGCCAACGCCTCATCCGCCAAACGCCGAGTCAGCTCAGCCGAAGTCATTTCAACGCCCAGCGTGAACGCCTGCCCGGCCCAAAGGCTGCTGAAATCCGCCTCTGCTTTCGCTCGCAATGGCATCAGCGCACCGCCCGCCAGGGGGAAGGCCGGCGCTTTGGTGCTCATCGGGCCCAGCTCACGCATCACTCGATTGAGAATCCCGCGTGCCGGGCGCCCGGTGAAAATATTGGTGAGCGCCGTCTCACTTTCCTTGGCCGTGCGCAACGCCTTTTGGTGAGAAGCGCTGACCTTGGCCTCAGGCGTGAACAAATAAGCCGTACCCACCTGGACCGCCGAAGCGCCCAGTATAAACGCCGCCGCGACGCCGCGCGCATCTCCAATCCCGCCTGCCGCAATCACCGGCACACTCACCGCATCGACGATTTGTGGCACCAGGGCAAAGGTCCCCACCTGGCTGCTCAGGTCATTACTGAGGAACATTCCCCGGTGGCCGCCAGCCTCGTAGCCCATGGCGATGATCGCGTCGCAACCATGCTGCTCCAGCCAGACGGCTTCTTCGACCGTAGTCGCCGAGGAAAGAATTTTCGCGCCGGTGGCTTTTACCCGATCCAGCAGGGATTCTTCCGGCAAGCCGAAGTGAAAACTCACCACTTCAGGACGAAACTCTTCGAGCACTTCACAGGCCGCATTATCGAACGGTGCACGATTGGACACTGGCGTCGGCGCGTCGAAATCGACTCCCAATTCCCGATAGTACGGTTCCAGCAGGTTCTTCCAGTCCCGGGCACGTTGCTCATCGGGCGGTGGAGGTTGATGGCAGAAGAAGTTGACGTTGAACGGGCGCTGGGTGTGTTGGCGAATCGTTTTCAGCTCCTCGCGCAACTGCTCGATGCTCAGCATCGCGGCGGGCATCGAGCCCAGGCCGCCAGCATTGCTCACCGCAATCACCATGGCCGACGTCGTCGCGCCGGCCAAGGGGCCTTGGATGATCGGCAGTTCGATCCCGAGCAGGTCAAGAATGCGGGTGTCTGGCCATTGGCTCATGTGCAGTGTTCTCCGACGTCGGTAGAAGCGAATTTGTATCAGTAATGACTGACACAAGGCCAGTCGAGTTTGAGGATTGGCTTAAAGTCGGCTACGGCGATGTGTTTTCATGTGTTATTTCAACAGCACGACAACTGAGCGATTCCATCGGGAGGCAGTGATGTTCAAAGGCATTTTGATCGACAAGGACGACAGCGGCTACCGCGCCACCTTGCAAGAGATCAGTGATGATCGATTGCCTGAAGGTGATGTGACCGTGCGTGTGGCGTACAGCACGCTGAACTTCAAGGATGGCCTGGCGATCACCGGCAGCAGCCCGGTGGTGCGCAAATTCCCGATGGTGCCGGGGATTGATCTGGCGGGCACTGTCGAAGTCAGCGGTCATCCAGACTACAAGGTCGGTGATCAAGTCCTGCTCAATGGCTGGGGTGTGGGTGAAGGACATTGGGGCGGATTGGCGCAGAAAGCTCGCCTGAATGGCGACTGGCTGATCCCGTTGCCCAAAGCATTCACCGCTGCGCAAGCAATGGCCATCGGCACGGCCGGTTACACGGCGATGCTGAGCATCCTGGCGCTGGAGCACAACGGCGTGAACCCCGAGCAGGGCGAAGTGCTGGTGACGGGCGCCAACGGTGGCGTAGGCAGTTTCGCCATTGCGCTGCTGAGCAAGCTCGGCTATCGCGTGGTGGCATCCACCGGCCGCACCGCCGAGCACGAATATCTCAAGCAATTGGGCGCCAGCGAAATCATCGATCGCGCCACGTTGTCGGAGCCGGGCAAACCGTTGGCCAAGGAGCGTTGGGCGGCGGTGATCGACTCGGTCGGCAGCCACACGCTGGCCAACGCTTGCGCAAGCACTCGGGCCAATGGCACCGTCGCCGCCTGCGGTCTGGCCCAAGGCATGGACTTCCCGGCCTCCGTTGCGCCGTTTATTTTGCGCGGTGTGACCCTGGCCGGCATCAACAGCGTGACCCAACCCAAAGCCAAGCGGATACTGGCCTGGAATCGCCTGGCCAAGGACCTGGACTTCGCCTTGCTGCCGCTGATCAGTCACGAAATCGGCTTGAGCGAAGCCATCGACGCTGCGCAGCGCCTGCTTGCCGGCCAGTTGCGCGGCCGCGTGGTGGTCGACGTCAATCGTTGATCGTCTCGGCGCCAATCAAACAGACAAACTGTAGAAACAAGGAAATAGCGACAATGGATGTAAAGCTACGTGAAGTGTTGCCCTTTAGCGTCTCGGGGTTGCAGGTGCGAACCCACAATGCCGCAGAACAGCAGCCAGAGACCGCGCGTATCGGCCCTATGTGGGAACAGTTTTTCGTTGAGGATGTTTTCGACAAGATCGCCCACAAACAGCCGGACTCCTTTATGTACGGCGTCTATTCCAACTACGAGTCCGACGCTTCGGGCCACTTCGATGTGACCGCGGGTGCAGCGGTCACCGCGCCCTCCGAGGACTTTGCGCAGATTCAAATTGAGGGTGGCGATTATCTGGTGTTCAGCGCCAAAGGACCGATGCCCGACAGCGTCATTCAGACGTGGGGCCTGGTCTGGGCTTACTTCGAGGATAACCCGCAGGTTCGCCGCAAGTTCGCCACGGACTTCGAGGTCTACACCGGTCCGGAGTCCGTGGCGGTCTATATCGGTATTCAGGACTCAGCCGCGTTTTCGCGTTCCAGCAACTGACGCTTGCGCTCCACGCCCCAGCGATAGCCCGACAGGTTGCCGTCGCTGCGCACCACGCGATGGCAAGGGATCGCCACCGCCAGGCTGTTCGCGCCACAGGCCTGGGCCACGGCGCGCACGGCTTTCGGTGCGCCGATGCGCTGAGCGATATCGGCATAACTGGCGGTGCTGCCGGCAGGAATCTCCCGCAGGGCTTGCCACACTCGCTCCTGAAACGCCGTGCCGCGTACGTCCAGCGGCAAGTCCAGGCCGAGGGCCGGGGCTTCGATAAAACCCACCACTTTGGCGATCAACTGCTCGAACTCATGATCGGCGCCAATCAGGTTGGCGCGCCGAAATTTGTCCTGCAGATCACAGACCAATTGATGCGGATCGTCCCCCAGTAGAATCGCACAAACGCCGCGCTCACTTTGCGCGACCAGAATCGCCCCGAGGGAACATTGGCCGACGGCAAAACGAATGTTGTTGTTCTGCCCGGCCGCCCGGTAATCGCCGGGCTTCATGCCCAGCAGTTGATCCGCGGCCTCATAGAATCGGCTGTTGGAATTGAATCCGGCGTCATACAGCGCGTCGGTGACCGTGCCGCCGTCCGCCAGGCGTTCGCGAACCTTGCGTGAACGATGGGCCGTGGCATAGCCCTTGGGCGTCAGGCCGGTGATGGCCTTGAACACGCGATGGAAGTGGAAACTGCTCAGGCCGGCAGCGTCCGCCAGTTCATTCAACGCCGGTAGCGTCTCGGCGGATTCGATGTGACGACACGCAGAGGCTACTGTTGTGGCGTGCTGTGCGGCGACGTCGCTTTGGTCCTTCGCGGCCCGTTTACTGGGACGATAACCCGCCGCCTGGGCTTGCTCGGCGGTGTCGAAGAATTCGACATTCTGCGGCTTCGGCAAGCGCGCCAGGCTGCTGGGGCGGCAGTAGATGCCGGTGGTTTTCACCGCATACACAAACTGCCCGTCGGCGCGGGGATCGCGTGCGACCACGGCAGCCCAGCGAGGATCGTTTTCGGTGGCGATATTTTTCGAATGAGTTGTCATGGCTTCATGTCCGTTGACCCGTTTCATGCAGATTAACCAGCCGGCAGAGACGCCACACTCCGGGTCTTGCGGTCGAATTTAACGGTTTCATCCCGCGGTACGAAAGGTGAAGTTGATCCGCTGTTCGCCCAACTGAGGGTGATAACCCTCCTTGATCGGCAATACGCCGTGATAACGCAAACGGTCCACGCCACCCCAGACCACGATGTCGCCGTGCAACAGCGACACGCGTTGGCTTTTGGCGCTGCGTTCGAAGCCACCAAACAGAAACGTCGCCGGCAACCCCAAGGATACCGACACGATGGGCGCCGCGTAGGAGCCTTCGTCTTTGTCCTGATGCAACGACATCCTGGCACCGGGAATATAGCGGTTGATCAGGCAGGAATCCGGTACGAAATCGATAAACCCTGCCTCTCGCGCCGCCGCTTGCGCCAGTTCGAAAAACACCTCGGGCATTTCGGGCCAAGGGTCGCCAGTCTGCGGATCGTTGCGAGTGTACGTGTAGCCGCTACGGTCGGTGGTCCAGCCCCAAGTGCCGCAACTGCTCAGCGCCACCGACATCGTAAAGCCGCCGGGTGTGACCATCTGCCGAAAAGGGGCTGCAGCCAGAACCGCCTCCAGCGCCGGCAGCAATCGATCGAGCCAGGGCAGGGCAAAGCCTCTAAGCACGTAGGATTGTTCGCCGATTTGCTCGCGCCTGGGTTGTTGCTCGGGCTCGGCATCGGCAAACAAATCGAGGGTGATCGGGCTCATGGGGTCATAGCGCATCGTGAAAGATGATTCCAAGGGTATGCCGTTTTCCACTGTGCAGGCGACTCACCCCGTGACGCATGGTCACTCGGTAGTAGCCGCGAACACCTTTTACCGGGCGCTGATTCACGGCAAAAATCAACGCGTCGCCTTTCTTCAGGCCGATGACTTGCGGGCGCGACTGCATCCGTGGACGTTGTTCGGTCAGCACAAACTCGCCGCCGGTGAAATCTTCCCCCGGTTCTGACAGAAGAATCGCCACTTGCAGCGGGAAAACGTGTTCGCCGTACAGATCCTGATGCAAACAGTTGTAATCCTGCGGGCCGTATTGCAGCAACAAAGGTGTCGGGCGTTCCTGACCGGCGGCATGACAGCGTTGTAGAAACGCTTCGTGCGATTCGGGGAAGCGGGTCGGCAGGTCCATCGATTCGTACCAGCGATTGGCGATTGGAACCAGTTGAGGGTAGAGCGCGCTACGCAACCGGGCGACCGGATCCGGCAGCGGGTACTTGAAGTACTTGTACTCACCACGGCCAAAACCGTGGCGAGCCATCACCACTTTCGAGCGAAAGGGTTCGGGCCGGTCGTACAGGGCGCTTATTTCATCGCAGGTCTCAGGGCTTAAAAACGACCTGATGACTGCGCAGCCATCCTGATCGAGTAGCTGCGCAAGTAGGGCCCAGTCGAGGGCGTCGTTGTGAATCGGGTCGGTAAACAAGGGTTCTGACTCCTTGACCAAAAGGTCGAGGCGGCCAGTTTAGTGAGCGTTGCGGGAGTGGACACTCCGGCGCTTGCGGTCGAATTTGAAAGGGGAGCAGACGTCCATGTTGTCGCTCCAGATCGCTTTACAGCGCTTTGCTCACACTGATCTCGCTGATGACATCTTCAGTCTGACCATGAATAACGTCCAGTGCAGCCTTGGCTTCTTCTTCGGTGCCGTTTTCAAGCTGGGCGAATTCGAAGCGGCGCTCGCCGTTGAGTTTGTATTTGATGACGTACTTGGTCGTCTGAGCCACGGTCATACCTGCCTGTTTTCGTATGGGCTCAGCTCAGTTTCGAGCTGGAGCGGCGGATGATTTTGATCGAGTGCGTCAGGGTCGGTTTGCGGGTCACGCTGATCGGCCGGCGGGTGACCATATCGATGGTGATGTTCCAGAAACCGGTGCTCGGCGCAGTGATCCGGGCCGGGAAGGTGTCGAATGCGCCGCCGTGGTAGGTATGACGGCCGCCATTCTTGAAACTGCGGAAATTGGCGTCGTTCATCAAGCGGATGTTGCACATTTGGGAGCACTGGATGACGACGATGTCGTCTTCGTTGAGGTGCTCGCGCTGGTGGATAAATTTCATGAGGCGCCTCCAGAAGGGCTTTTTCTACAAAATCAAAACGATAGCATGGGCGATTGGCGCAGTTTATCAGCCCGAACAGGTTATTATCCGGCTGTCGGGGTGCGCTTTGACAATTAAAAACAGTTATCCGGAATTCTATGAGCGATAAAAGCAGTGAGCCTCGGAGAAAACCTGTATTTGAACTGTCGGAAAGTCTTTATTGGAGGTTTTGTATGAAGTGGGGTGTTCTGGTCATGCCGTTGGCATTGGCAGTGGGTGGATGTGCGAGTGTCTCGGACATCAATGAGTCGTTGCCCACTATGAGCGTGATTTCAGGCAAAAAACCCCAAGAGTACGCGCAGTGCCTGGTCGAAAAACTGGCCGATAGCCGTGGTGCCCTGCAAGTCGAGCCGCACAAGGACGGCGTGCGGGTTATCGTGCCGCAGAAGTTCTCGTCGGGGCCGGCAGCGGTATTTGAAATTGAAGACCGCTCCAGCGGCAGCAGCATCAAGCTGCATGAGCGCATCTCCAATGTGCCTTTACGCCCATGGGATGTGCGTAATGCTGCCACCGCGTGCATATCCGGCTGATAAACTACTCCGAGTCAGCATCGATGCCGTCAAAGTCGCGCTTTGACGGCATTGTCATTTCTGGAGTTTAGTAAGCATGAAGCGAGAGCAGGTGCGGGAGCGCCATGCAGAGGGTCATATCTCTGCCACCCACGTGATTCAGAACCCGGCGAACCCGGGGGAGTGGATCGTGTTTTTCAAGAAAAGCGCCGGGCGCAGTTTTTTCCTGGTGGATGACAATGATGAAGTCGAGTCCTTCAGTCGCCTTGACGATTTGATCGAGACCGTGCGCGGGCTCGGGATCAAATTCGCCGAAATCCATATGTAGGGCAGGGGCCAATGCCAGTCAGTTAAGCGCAATCCATGTGGGAGCGGGCTTGCTCGCGAAGAGGGCGGCACAGTAAACATTGAAGTTGCCTGATCCACCGCTTTCGCGAGCAAGCCCGCTCCCACAGGTTTCGGCATTGGGACAAGATGCCCTATTTGCAGACCACTACCACGCTGCGATTTTTGTAGTTGCCGACGTCGACGCCCAGGGTCTTGTCGCTTTCCTGGGGCGACGGTGTGCCGTCGGTACCGACAATCCGATAGCCGGTGCCGGCGCAAGAGGCATCGGCTTTTTCGTAGCAGGTGGCCCAGGAATTGGCCTCACCGGAGCAATCGATGGTCAGCCCCTGTTCACCATTGTCCAAGTAGGTTTTTTCAGCCGAGGCACAGCCCGCCAAGGCCAGAACTGCAAACAGCGCCAGTATCGTTTTCATGGAATCAGTCATCGGGAGGGGAAGGGCTGGCGCGAGGGTATAGCGAATGGCCATTTCGGTACAGATAAACACATCACCGAGTCCCCGTTCAATGCTCGAACGGCATTTGCCGGGGCCGGTCCTGGTCATTTCTTGCGGCGGGGGCTCCGAGCTGGCGCTGCTTCACGGGGCGCGGCCGGGGCAGAGCGGTCGTCCTGGAACACCGCAGCCACTTCCACCGCCATCGCCTTGCTGGGCAATGGGCCGGCGACCTGTTCGCCGTGGTAATTGACTATCCACCACTGACCTTCCTCGTCCTGGCTGACCGAATAACCGTTTGCGTTTTGTGCTGCCGACATATAACTGCCTCGTTGGCGGGATCAAGGCGGCCATAATACGTCAAATGCACGCAAACGGCGCTCATGGGCGTAGAGTGGGACCGCTCGATCCGTCGAACCGGAAGCCGATTGAACTATTCGCCGGTTTATTTCTCTATGATGGCAGCGGTTAGCCAGCGCGGGGCATTGTAAGGTGCACGCCGCCTGATTAGACTGCGCCGAAACTCGTACACACAGCCCTTTCAAGGACTTATATGATCAAGAAATGCTTGTTCCCAGCAGCCGGTTACGGTACTCGCTTCCTGCCAGCGACTAAAGCCATGCCCAAAGAAATGCTGCCGGTGGTAAACAAGCCACTGATCCAGTACGGCGTCGAAGAAGCACTGGATGCCGGGTTGACCGAAATCTCCATCGTCACCGGTCGCGGCAAGCGCGCCCTGGAAGACCACTTCGACATCAGCTATGAGCTGGAAAACCAGATCAAGGGCACCGACAAGGAAAAATACCTGGTCGGCATCCGTAAGCTGCTCGACGAGTGCTCGTTCTCTTACACTCGCCAGACCGAAATGAAAGGCCTGGGCCACGCGATTCTGACTGGCCGCCCGCTGATCGGCGACGAACCGTTCGCCGTGGTACTGGCGGATGACTTGTGTGTAAACCTGGAAGGCGACGGCGTACTGACCCAGATGGTCAAGCTGTACAAGCAGTTCCGCTGCTCGATCGTTGCCATTCAGGAAGTCGATCCGCAAGAAACTCACAAGTACGGCGTGATTGCCGGTGAGATGATCCGCGACGACATCTACCGCGTTCACAGCATGGTTGAAAAACCAAAGCCTGAAGATGCACCGTCGAACCTGGCGATCATCGGCCGTTACATCCTGACCCCGGACATCTTCGACCTGATCGAACAAACCGAGCCAGGCAAGGGCGGCGAAATCCAGATCACCGACGCCCTGATGAAACAGGCGCAAAACGGCTGCGTCATGGCCTACAAGTTCAAGGGCAAGCGTTTCGACTGCGGTGGCGCCGAAGGCTACATCGACGCGACCAACTTCTGCTTCGAGAACTTCTACAAGACTGGCAAGGCTTACTGATAGCGCCTGAGCTGCTTGTACTGAAAAGCCACCTTCGGGTGGCTTTTTCATTTTCCGGCCCCACATAGTTGTCAACGCTTGCCCAAAGGGCGCCCGCAGGTATGCTGGTGGCCTGCCGAGGAGAATAGAAATGGCCTACGATTTTGACCTTTATGTGATTGGTGCCGGTTCCGGCGGTGTGCGGGCTGCGCGGTTTGCGGCCGGTTTTGGTGCGAAAGTTGCCGTGGCCGAGAGCCGCTATCTGGGCGGTACGTGTGTGAACGTCGGCTGCGTGCCAAAAAAATTGCTGGTCTATGGAGCGCACTTCGCCGAAGACTTCGAGCAGTCGCAAGGCTTCGGCTGGACCCCGGGTGAGGCGAAGTTCGACTGGGCGACGCTGATTGCCAACAAGGATCGCGAGATCAATCGCCTGAACGGCATCTATCGCAATCTGCTGGTCAACAGCGGTGTGACCTTGCATGAAGGCCACGCGAAAATCGTCGATCCGCATACCGTCGAGTTCGATGGCAAACGCTACACCGCCAAGAACATCCTGATTGCTACCGGTGGCTGGCCGCAGATCCCGGAGATTCCGGGGCACGAGCACGCGATCAGTTCCAACCAGGCGTTCTTCCTTAAAGAGCTGCCCAAGCGCGTTCTGGTGGTCGGTGGCGGCTACATTGCGGTGGAGTTTGCCGGGATTTTCCACGGGCTAGGTGCCCAGACCACGCTGCTGTATCGCGGTGATCTGTTCCTGCGCGGCTTCGACGGTGCGGTGCGCAAACATTTGCAGGAAGAACTGACCAAGCGCGGCATGGACCTGCAATTCAATGCCGACATCGAGCGCATCGACAAGCAAGCCGATGGCAGCCTGAAAGCCACGCTCAAGGATGGTCGCGTACTGGAGGCGGACTGCGTGTTCTACGCCACCGGCCGGCGTCCGATGCTCGACAACCTGGGGCTGGAAAACACCGGCGTCAAACTCGACAAGAAAGGTTTTGTCGAGGTCGATGAGCAATATCAAACCGCAGAGCCATCGATCCTGGCCCTTGGCGATGTAATCGGTCGGGTGCAATTGACACCGGTCGCGCTGGCCGAAGGCATGGCTGTGGCGCGGCGTTTGTTCAAGCCAGAGCAATATCGCCCGGTGGATTACAAGATGATCCCGACCGCCGTGTTCAGCTTGCCGAACATCGGCACTGTCGGCCTGACCGAAGAAGAGGCGCGAGAGGCCGGGCACGATGTGGTGATCTTCGAAAGCCGTTTCCGGCCGATGAAGCTGACCCTGACCGAATGCCAGGAACGCACCTTGATGAAGCTGGTGGTGGACGCCAAGACTGACAAAGTCTTGGGCTGCCACATGGTTGGCCCGGAGGCCGGCGAGATTGTTCAGGGGTTGGCAATTGCTCTGAAGGCGGGCGCGACCAAGCGTGATTTCGACGAAACCATCGGCGTGCATCCGACCGCCGCCGAAGAGTTCGTCACCATGCGTACGCCAGTCGCGGGTTAATTGTCCTTGCGCGAAGCTGATGCGTTGGGCCCTGTCGCAACGACAGCGGCCTGACGCACACTTTCATCCAGGCTTGCCTGCAACTTGATCAGTTCAACTTCCAGCGCTTTGTTGATGTGCGACTGTTCATCGATGTTCTGCTTGAGTGACTGGCTTTCCAGCAAGGCAGTGCGCAAGCGTTCCTGGAGGAGGGTGCGTTCGCTGTCGATGCGGTTGACCTGTTCCAGCAGCTGATCTTGTCGGCTGTTGGTGTGCTTGAGTTGCTCTTGCGACAGGCTCAACTCGCGCAGCGTTCCGCGGTTTTCCGTCAGCAAGCGCTCGTTGTCGCGATGCAGTTGGGTGATTTCATCCTGGCGTACCAGTGCGCTTTGCTGCGCCTGACGCAACTCCATCTGAATCTGCTGCACCTGACCTTCGTGGCGGCGCTGCTCCTGTTCGCGCTGGTCCTTGACGGCATTGCGGTAGTGTTCCAGTGCCTCGCGGGCGTGTAGGTGCTTTTCTTCCAGTGAGCGGATCTGCTCGTCCTTGTCCTGCAAGCGTAATTCGAAATCTGCCAACGCCTGGTTCAGCCCGGCGTTGCGGGTTTGCTCGCTTTGCAGCATGGAGCGGATGTCATGCAGTTCTGCCGATTCCTGGGTAAGCGCCAGGCTTTGAATTTCGTATTGCTGCTGCAATTCGGTATTGGCCAAGCCGGCCTCATGCAGTTGGGTTTCCAGCTCTTTTCGTTGTTGCTCGAACTGTGCGCGTGCCTGGTCGATGGGTTCTTGCGCCTGTTCTTTCAGGCGTTGCGCCAAGCGCGACACCAGGCTTGTCAGTTCATCATCGATAGGCTCGGAAGGTGCTTGCTCGGGCTCGGCGCCGTCATCGAGTTCCTTCATATAGCGATGGATTGTGGTTTTTGAACCGGTATTGCCCATCTCTATCCGCACCGCATCGATGCTCGGGTGTTCGCCCCGGGCAAGGATTGCTGAGCGTGCCGCCTGTACCAGTGCCTTGTTTACGCCGCCACGTGCCATGTGTTCTCCTACGATTTGATACTGTGGTACGTGCCACTAATATGCGTAATGTACCACGACAAGAAAAAAGTTAAAATCTTGCGATTTTTCATGCGGGATATACTGGTATTACCCCGTGTGATGCGCTGTAATTCGGGTTTCACCCGCCAGAGCGGTACGTTTTCGAGAACTGAGCCCATGACCGAACTGGATCGCTACCTGCAAGCCGCCACGCGCGACAACACTCGTCGCAGCTATCGCGCGGCCATCGAGCATTTCGAAGTCAGTTGGGGCGGATTCCTGCCAGCGACCGGCGATAGCGTGGCCCGCTATCTCGTGGCCCACGCAGGTGTGCTGTCGATCAACACCTTGAAGTTGCGCTTGTCCGCGTTGGCGCAATGGCACAACAGTCAGGGGTTCGCCGATCCCACCAAGGCACCCGTGGTGCGCAAAGTGTTCAAGGGCATTCGCGCGCTGCACCCGGCGCAGGAGAAACAGGCCGAGCCATTGCAGCTTCAGCACCTGGAACAAGTGGTGGCCTGGCTGGAGCAGGAAGCGCAAACCGCCAAGGCGCAGGGCGATCAACCGGGTTTGCTGCGAGCCAGGCGCGACACAGCGTTAATTCTGTTGGGCTTTTGGCGCGGTTTCCGTAGCGATGAGTTGTGCCGCGTGCAGATTGAACATGTGCGGGCCAGCGCCGGCTCAGGCATCACCCTCTACCTGCCTCGCAGCAAGAGCGACCGCGAGAACCTCGGCCAGACGTACCAGACGCCAGCCTTGCAGCGCTTGTGTCCGGTGCAGGCCTATATCCAATGGATCACCGAAGCAGCATTGGTTCGCGGGCCGGTGTTCCGGGGTATCGACCGCTGGGGCCATTTGAGCGAGGAGGGCCTGCATGCCAATAGCGTGATTCCGTTATTGCGTCAGGCACTGGAACGCGCCGGTATTGCGGCCGAGCACTACACCAGTCACTCCTTGCGGCGTGGCTTTGCCACCTGGGCTCATCAGAGCGGTTGGGATTTGAAGTCGTTGATGAATTACGTGGGCTGGAAGGATATGAAGTCGGCCATGCGCTATGTTGAATCCAGCCCGTTTATCGGGATGACCCGAATCGCTGAAAAGCCGTTGGCCCTCTAGATCACGTTTTCTTCTATTAATACTGTCGGCTAATAGCGAAAACCAATCAGCAGCATCAGGTTTGCCAATGAGCCAACCGGCGATCGGGTGGGTAGGATTCACCCCATCAACTTCTTAACCCCTGACGGAGAGTCATCGATGCCTATCATCAACAGCCAAGTTAAACCGTTCAAAGCTGACGCCTTCAAAAATGGCGACTTCGTAAAAGTGTCGGACGCTGACCTGAAAGGCAAGTGGTCTGTCGTGTTCTTCTATCCAGCCGACTTCACCTTCGTTTGCCCGACCGAACTGGAAGACCTGGCTGACAACTACGACGCGTTCCAGAAACTGGGCGTCGAGATCTACAGCGTTTCCACCGATACCCACTTTGCCCACGCTGCCTGGCACAACACTTCGCCAGCCATCGGCAAAATCCAGTACACCATGATCGGCGACCCGACTCACGCTATCTCCCGCAACTTCGACGTGCTGATCGAAGAAGCTGGTCTGGCTGACCGTGGCACCTTCGTGATCAACCCTGAAGGCCAGATCAAAATCGTTGAACTGAACGACGGCGGTGTAGGTCGTGACGCTTCCGAGCTGCTGCGCAAAATCAAGGCTGCTCAGTACGTTGCTGCTCACCCAGGCCAGGTTTGCCCAGCCAAGTGGAAAGAAGGCGAGGCCACGCTGGCTCCGTCCCTGGACCTGGTCGGCAAGATCTAAGTCTGTGACGCGCTTCATCAGGGCGGCACTCCGCACCTCCTAAGTAAGCTGCACCGCCCTTAAAAAACGCCCGGGCGAGATTCGCTCGGGCGTTTTTTTTCGACTTTTTTATCAAATACATGGAAATCGCCCGTATGTTGGACGCCAATCTTAAAGCCCAGTTGAAATCGTACCTGGAACGGGTCACCCAGCCGATCGAGATCGTTGCCTCCCTCGACGACGGTGCGAAATCCCAGGAAATGCTCGCATTACTCAAAGACGTTGCCAGTCTTTCCACCCAGATTACGTTGCTCGACAACGGTAACGATGCACGTAAACCATCGTTCTCGATCAACCGCCCAGGGGCCGACATCAGCCTGCGTTTCGCCGGTATCCCGATGGGCCACGAATTCACGTCCTTGGTGCTGGCCCTGCTGCAAATCGGTGGCCACCCTTCGAAGGCCAGCGTTGAGGTGATCGAACAGATCCGCTCGCTCAAAGGCGTGTTCAACTTCGAGACTTACTTCTCGCTGTCCTGCCAGAACTGCCCGGACGTGGTCCAGGCGCTGAACCTGATGGCTGTGCTGAACCCGAACATCCGCCACGTCGCCATCGACGGCGCGTTGTTTCAGGCTGAAGTCGACGAGCGCCAGATCATGGCCGTGCCAAGTATTTACCTGAACGGCGTCAACTTCGGCCAGGGCCGCATGGGTCTGGAAGAGATCCTCGCCAAAATCGACACTAGTGGCATCGAGCGCCAGGCCGAGAAAATCAGTGCCAAGGACGCCTTCGATGTATTGGTCGTCGGCGGTGGCCCAGCCGGCGCTTCGGCGGCGATCTACGCTGCTCGCAAAGGCATTCGCACCGGTGTGGCGGCGGAACGTTTTGGTGGCCAGGTGCTCGACACCATGGCCATCGAGAACTTCATCTCCGTGCAGGAAACCGAAGGGCCGAAACTGGCCGTGGCGCTGGAAGAGCACGTAAAGCAGTACGACGTGGACATCATGAACCTGCAACGCGCCGACAAACTGGTGCCGGGCAAAAATGGCGAACTGCACGAAATCCATTTCGCCAGCGGTGCCTCGTTGAAAGCCAAAACCGTGATTTTGGCGACCGGCGCCCGGTGGCGTGAAATGAACGTTCCGGGTGAGCAGCAATACCGCAACAAGGGCGTGGCGTACTGCCCGCACTGTGATGGTCCGCTGTTCAAAGGCAAGCGTGTGGCGGTGATCGGCGGCGGTAACTCCGGCGTCGAAGCGGCCATCGACCTGGCCGGTATCGTGTCCCACGTGACCTTGCTGGAATTCGACGTACAACTGCGCGCCGACGCGGTGTTGCAGCGCAAGTTGCACAGCCTGCCGAACGTCACCGTGATCACCAGTGCGCAAACCACTGAAGTGACCGGCGATGGTCAAAAGGTCAACGGCCTGCGCTACAAGGATCGTCAGTCGGACGAGTTGCGCACTGTCGAGCTGGAAGGGATCTTCGTGCAGATCGGTCTGTTGCCTAACACCGATTGGCTCAAAGGCACCATCGAACTGTCGCCGCGCGGTGAGATCATCGTCGATGCCCGTGGTGAAACGTCGATGCCCGGGGTGTTCGCGGCCGGTGACGTGACCACCGTGCCGTACAAGCAGATCGTTATTGCGGTGGGCGAGGGCGCCAAGGCTTCCCTGAGCGCATTCGATCACTTGATCCGCACCTCGGCACCTGCATAAACGCCACCCCTGAAAACAAAAAAACCCATGAGTGATCATGGGGTTTTTTGTGTCTGATCGTTCCCACGCTCTGCGTGGGAGTGCAGCCCGGACGCTCCGCGTCCCTTCCAGAACCGAACGCGGAGCGTCCGTTGAGGCATTCCCACGCAGAGCGTGGGAACGATCAGTTCTGCGGTGGGGCTTACATCGGTGCAGGCTGAATGATCTCGACCCAGTAACCATCCGGGTCTTTGATGAAGGCCAGGCTCTTCATGCGGCCGTCGTTCAGGCGCTTCTGGAAATCGCAGCCCAGCGCTTCGAAGCGCTCGCATGCGGCGCGAATGTCTGGCACCGATATGCAGATGTGGCCGAAGCCGCGTGGGTCAGTGTTGCCATTATGATAAGCGAAATCCGCGTCGTTCTCGGTGCCGTGATTGTGAGTCAGCTCGAGAATGCCGGGGATCGATTTCATCCACTCGGTGCGAGCCGCGGCATCGGCCGGGATCTGGTTTTTATCGACCAGCGCCAGGAAATACAGGCTGAACTCGGCTTCCGGGAAGTCGCGTTTTTCCACCAGCGAAAAACCCAGGACGCGGGTGTAGAAATCCAGCGACTGGGTGATGTCCTTGACTCGCAACATGGTGTGGTTGAAGACGAACTTCTGGGTGGCGGTGTCGGGCTGGGCGGTCACGCCGGGAAATGTATTGAGTTCGTGCAGGCTCATGGGCCCTCCGACAATGTATGGGGCTAAGAATACTCACAATGATACGCAAGGGCTCCGGCATCGCCAAACCAAAACCGCATGCTTGCCTGACAGTCAGGCGAGGCTCAGACTTTACGGCTCAATTCGTGAGTGTTCATTGCAATGATCCGATTCTGTCAATCGATGTTCGTCCTGATGTATCTGCTTTCAGGAGTTACCCCTGCTTATGCAGAGTCTCCGGTCATGACCTGGCCAAACGGATGGACCGTCGAGGTCGTTCCACAAGACGAGGCCAAACCGCAGGTTTCCCGGCAGCGCGCGGTAAAAAACGACCAGGATGGTACGCCGGTGATGGTGATGGAGTTGACCATGACTCAGGTAGAAAACGGTCACCAGGTGAACCTTCAGGGTGTATTGCTGGAAATGCGCAAGTCAGTGCAGAAGGACTTTTTCCAGGGCGGGTATCAGAGCGTCTGCACCAAAATTCACGAGACTACGTTGAGCCGGCTATCGGCGCTGGAAACTACCTGCACGATTACGCAGAATGGTCGACATGTGCTGTCTCAAACATTGGTCGCTGCGGTAGACGCCGATAATGCCTATGTTCTTTCCTATGCGGGGCAGGCAGAGGTTTATAAGGCAAGTCAGGACGACATAGCGGCTGCTCGAAACAGCTTGAAACTTTAATTTTAGGTTTGCGTATCAGTAGATTTCAGCGTGTTCGGCATTTTTTAGATAGCCAAAGGGATTAAGCATAAAGTTGAGCGATATGTAACGAGTTGATCGACGACTATCGTTACATTTAGACGCCATCCATGAAAAAGCCCTGCATTGGCAGGGCTTTTCTTATGACCATGAGTGCTTAGGCTCGCAGCCAGGAATCAACGGTAGCGGCGCCGTATTGTTCCTTCCAGGCTTTCAGGCCGCGGTGGTTGCCGCCCTTGGTTTCAATCAGTTCACCGGTGTGCGGGTTCTGATAGACCTTGACCACGCGAGCGCGGCGGGTTTTAGGTGCTGTTGCCTGCTGCAGGCCGGATTTCGCAGGGTTCGGATCGAGGATGGCGATGATGTCGCGCAAGCTCTTGCCGTAGGTCTTCATCAGCCCCTGGAGCTTTTCTTCGAATTCGATTTCTTTCTTGAGCCCGGCATCGTTCTTCAGCGATTCCAACTGCTTGAGCTGTTCTTGAAGGGCCTTTTCAGCTGCACGGAATTCAGCGAGTCTGGACAATATCTTTACTCCAATAGTGTGTTTGGCTGATACCAACCGCAAACAAAGCTATAAGCCAAGAGCCTTGAAGCGACTCGGTGATAATGGCGCACCTGCCAGTTCTGCTCAGGTGTGAAAAATTGTAGTAGTTAATTGGCCAAGAGTAAATCCTGACTTTTTCTTCATGTAACAAGAGTAGTCTCTTGATTCAATTTGGTGCGCATCTTCGTGGCTTCGATGCTTAAAAGTGGTTAGTTAATGATCACTTAATGCTCTAATGAATTCTGCACCGGGCATCGGTCGGCCAAACAGATAACCTTGTAGAAAGTTCACGCCGTGGGCTGTCAGATAGTCACTTTGTTCCGCCGTTTCCACGCCTTCGGCGACGATACCCAGATCGAGCTTGGCCGAGAGCTCAATGATGCTGTCCAGAATGTGCCGGGAGAGGGCGTCGACACCGATCATGGCGACAAAGCTCTGATCGATCTTCAGGAAATCCACGTTGAACTGACGTAAATAACCCAGGCTTGAGTGGCCAGTGCCGAAGTCATCGATCGCAATCATCACGCCCAACCCGTGAAGCTGTTCGAACAATTGCAGGGTGATGGCTGTCGGCTCGATGAGTTCGCGTTCGGTCAGCTCCAGTACCAGGTTGATGCTGCCCGGGGCGAAAGTGCTGAGGAATTCGCGGCAGTCCTCGACCAGTTCCAGATCCCGGCAGTGACTGGCGGTGATGTTGATGCCGATGTGAAATGGCCCCTCGAACGATGCCGACAAGGGTGCCAGCCATGCGGCGGTCTGTTTCATCAAGGAGCGAGTCATCGGCACGATCAGCCCGGAATGTTCGGCAAACGGGATGAACAGATCAGGGCGCACCAGGCCTTCCTTGGGATGTTGCCAACGCATCAATACTTCGGCGCCGGACCACTGCTTATTGTCGCCATGCACCACGGGCTGAAAGTAAGGAATGAACTCTGCTGCCTCCAGTGCCCGCTGCATTTCACGACTGGGCGACGTCGAACGCTTCTGCAGGACATGCCCGATCGAGCCCGATACCACGCCGAAGAACATCAGCAGACTGAACAGCGGCGGGTACTCACTGCGCATGTAACGCCAAGTCTCTCCTTCGGGGAAGCCGGCGGCCACCGTGAAGGCATATCGCGCAGACGTCAGGGTGTTTTGCGCCACCGGCAAGATGGGCAGGGCGTTGTCGTGGACTTGGCCATCGGCGGACAACCAGTGAGGGCCGACTTGCAGCAACAATAATGTTTGGCGTCCAATCAGGCGCAGCACGTTACTCAGGTGATAACCGTCCAGGGTGGACAATGCGCCCCGGCTTCCTTCGCTCAGCCGATACACCAACAACGCAGTATTGGGCGTGACCGGATTGCCGCTCATAAGCCATAGCTGGCCTTGGGTGTAGTCGCCGGGAATGATCTTTTCCTGATATTCACCGAACAACGAACTGCAATAGAGGTTGTTGTCCCACACAAGGTTGGTCGAGCGCACGAACGGCCGGCGGGTGACTTGTTCACGCAGGGCCAGTTTGACGTCGTTGCAGTTTTGGCCGGCCAGCGGCAGTAGCTCTTGCGCCGCTTGGGCGGTGTTGTCGAGCATCAGTTCGAATTGGCGAATGGCTTCTTCGCCAGTCAGTTCAGTACTTTGCTTGAGGGTACGTTCAGCCTGCAGATAGAGAATGGCGAGCCCCAACAACACCGGAAGCAATCCGCTCAAAACAGTCACAGCGATCCGGGTGCCGCGCTTGCGGCGACTTTTGACGTTCAGTGGCATTCGCAAATCCATCGCGATAAAAGAGGGCTCTCAACGACTGGCAGGACGACGCGCCTTCCAAACGAGTTCAGCCATGATAGTTGGCCGACAGCACTTATGCCGTTCAATGATCATTCAGGCTCGAAGCCAGTTTGATAAAGGCCAGTGTCGCGGGTGATGACTGACGCTGATCGAGCACCGCCAGACCGACCTGGCGGCTGATGGGTGGCGACAGGGGTTTTTTCACGTAGCGGCTGTCGTTGTCGTCAGGCAATGAGCCTTCGGCGACAACGGTCAGGGCATCGCCACGGCCGACGGTGTCCAGCGTGCTGAGCAACTGCGAGCAGCGATAGCGAATGTTCGGCGTCAATCGCGCCGCATTGAATAAGCGCGACACCAGTTCCGAAGACCCGGCTTCGGTCAGCACAAAAGGGTCGTGGCACAAATCGCTCAAACTCAAACTGTCGTGACCGGCCAGCGCATGGCCGGCAGGCAGCAGTGCGACCATCTGGTCCTCGATCAGCTTGAAAGTGTCGAAACGTTCTTGGGGCAACACCACAAAGCCGATATCGATACGCCGTTCTTCCAGCCACTGGATTACCTGGCGATCCGGGCCTTCGTCGATATGAACCTCGATGCCTGGGTGTGCGGCGCGGTAATGCTGCAGGATTCTCGGCAGCAGTTTGATCGATGAAGTCGGACCGAACGAGCCAATGCGCAGGGTGCCGCGTTTCATTCCTCGGGCATCGGCCGCTTCCTGGCGCAACGTGTTGGCCAGCCCGAGCATCGCCCGAGCGCGCAGCAATAGCTGCTGGCCGATGTCACTCAGCTCCACCTGGGACTGATGCCGGCGCAACAGTTCGACGCCCAATTCCTGTTCCAGGGACTTGAGCGCGTGGGACACCGCGGATTGGGAAATCTCCAAACGATGGGCCGCCGCCGTGAAGCCGCGCAGTTCGGCCACCAGCGAGAAAATCTCGAGTTGAGTCAGGGTCATGAGCATTTACTCATTTTACGATGATCGGGCATTAGTCGAATGATACGCCATGTGCCCGATTTCTGATGGTGGAGACTTATGACTACGTGTGAACAGACCTTGGCGAGTTCTTCGGATGTACCGGTTTATCTGAAACTGGCAGCGGTCACCATGATCTGGGGCGGAACGTTCGTTGCCGGGCGATTTCTGGCCGACAGCCTCAGCCCGTTATTGGCCGCGAGCCTGCGGTTCTTGCTGGCGAGCGTGGCGTTGCTACTGTTTCTGTTGCTGGCGCGTGTGCCTTTGGTGCGGCCCAGCCCTCGGCAATGGCTGCAACTGTCGCTACTGGGTTTTTTCGGAATCTTCTTCTACAACCTGTGCTTCTTTTATGGGCTGCATTACATCAACGCGTCACGGGCGTCGTTGATCGTGGCGTTGAATCCGGCGGTGATCGGCCTGGCGTCGTGGCTGTTGTTCAAGGAGCGACTGAGTGGGGCGAAAGTGGCCGGTATCGCGATCTGTATTGCCGGCGCCAGTCTGGTGATCGTCAGTCGCAATCCGCAATTGCTGGCCGGCGGTACTGATGCCTGGATCGGCGATCTGTTGATCTTCGGCTGCGTGCTCGGTTGGGGGATTTATTCGCTGTTCTCCAAAGGCCTGAATCAAACGCTCGGGCCAGTGCAGACAGTGACTTACTCGATTCTATTGGGCACGCTGATGCTCTGGGTGACCAGTGCCGTGCGTGGTGAGCTGAGTGTCGCGGCGCTGGCCGAACTCGGCACGCAACAATGGTTGAGCCTGATGTACCTGGGCGTGCTGGGTTCGGCATTGGCCTATATTGGTTATTACGACGGTATCCGCAAAATCGGTGCGACGCGCTCGGGTGTGTTCATCGCCTTGAACCCGCTCACCGCCGTTCTTTTTGGCGCGTTGTTGCTGGGCGAGCAATTGACCCTGGTGATGTGCCTGGGCGGCGGGCTGATCCTGGCGGGGATTTTCCTGTGCAACAAACCGCTTGCACAGGCTGCGAAAAGGGGGATTTTATAAGAAGGATGGACAACCGATTTACGCTGTGTAGAATCTGGTTACGCATATAAGAATAATCGTCTTCTGGCAGCAGAAGCCTCGCCCGTAATAGCCTTGGGTCGACAATGAAGATATTTGGGTTTCAATTGATCTACGGTGACTTCCTCGCCCGCAGCGTGCGGGGCATCTCCTGCGCGCCACCCGCCGGTCTCAGCATTGCTAGCAACTAACGATCCGTTAATTGATAAGAAATGATGAGGCGCCAAAATGGCAGATTTATACGAAAACCCAATGGGCCTGATGGGCTTTGAGTTCATCGAATTCGCATCGCCGACCCCTAACACCCTGGAGCCGATCTTCGAGATCATGGGCTTCAGCAAGGTCGCGACCCACCGTTCCAAAGACGTGCACCTGTATCGCCAGGGCGCTATCAACCTGATCCTCAACAACGAACCCAACAGCGTGGCGTCGTACTTCGCGGCCGAGCACGGTCCGTCGGTGTGCGGCATGGCGTTCCGCGTCAAGGATTCGCAAAAAGCCTACAAGCGTGCCCTGGAACTCGGCGCCCAACCGATCCACATCGAAACCGGTCCGATGGAACTGCACCTGCCGGCGATCAAAGGCATCGGCGGCGCGCCGCTGTACCTGATCGACCGTTTCGGCGAAGGCAGTTCGATCTATGACATCGACTTTGTATTCATCGAAGGCGTGGACCGCAACCCGGTCGGGGCCGGCCTGAAGATCATCGATCACCTGACTCACAACGTGTATCGCGGTCGCATGGCTTACTGGGCCAACTTCTACGAGAAGCTGTTCAACTTCCGCGAAATCCGTTACTTCGATATCAAAGGCGAATACACCGGCCTGACTTCCAAGGCCATGACTGCTCCGGACGGCATGATCCGTATCCCGCTGAACGAAGAGTCGTCCAAGGGCGCCGGGCAGATCGAAGAATTCTTGATGCAGTTCAACGGCGAGGGCATCCAGCACGTGGCCTTCCTGTCCGATGACCTGATCAAGACCTGGGATCACCTTAAAAGCATCGGCATGCGCTTCATGACGCCGCCGCCAGACACCTACTACGAAATGCTCGAAGGCCGTTTGCCGAACCACGGTGAGCCGGTCAACGAATTGCAAGCGCGGGGCATTTTGCTGGACGGTTCGTCCGAGTCGGGCGACAAGCGTCTGCTGCTGCAGATCTTCTCGGAAACCCTGATGGGCCCGGTGTTCTTCGAATTCATCCAGCGTAAAGGCGACGATGGTTTTGGCGAAGGCAACTTCAAGGCACTGTTCGAATCCATCGAACGTGATCAGGTTCGTCGGGGTGTGCTCTCCACCGATTAAGCCGTTTCAGATGTAAGAAAGCCCGGTCAGCAGCAATGCTGGCCGGGCTTTTTTTTGGATCATGCAAAACCATTTTCGGATCACGCAAAACTATTCTGGATCACGAAAACCATTTTGGATCACACAAAACCGTTGTAGGAGCGAGGCTTGCCCGCGAAGCTTTTAGCGTCTTCAAGATCCTCTTCGCGGGCAAGCCTCGCTCCTACAATTACAATTACATCGGCCGGCGTCGTTGCCGGACCAGATGCTTGAACCCTTCAAACACCAACACCAGCACCGCCAGCCAGATCGGAATGTAGGTCAGCCATTCGCCGGGCTTGATGCTTTCCCCCAACAGCAACGCGACGCCGAGCAACAGCACCGGCTCGACGTAACTCAACAACCCGAACAGGCTGAACGGCAGCAAACGGCTGGCAATGATGTAGACCACCAGTGCCGACGCACTGATCACCCCGAGTATCGGGATCAACAGCGACAGCCACGGATGCTGGTCGAAGACGCCAAAGCCTTGCTCACCGCCCTGCACGAACCAGAACGCCACCGGCAGCATCAAGGCCATGTCCAGCCAGAGCCCGCCAAGGTTGTCCGTGGCCAGGCGCTTGCGCAGGATGAAATAAATCGGATAGCCGACCACCACCAGCAAGGTCGCCCAGGAAAAACCGCCGACCTGATACAACTCGTTGAGCACGCCGAGGCTGGCGAAAAACACGGCTATTTTTTGCAGGTAAGAAAGGCGCTCGCCATAGACAATTCGCCCGGTCAAGACCATGGACAGCGGCAACAGGAAATATCCCAGCGACACGTCGAGGCTATAACCGTTGAGCGGTGCCCACATGAACAACCAGAGTTGCAGGCCCAACAGCACTGCAGAGCCAATCAGGCCGACAATCAGCTTCGGCTTGCCAGCCAGCCGCCGAACAATCTCGACCACGCGCTTCCATTCACCGGACACCACCATGAACACAGTCATGCACGGCGCGGTCAGCAGCATCCGCCAACCAAAAATCTCCACGCCGCTCAAGGGTGAGAGCAGCGAGGTGTAGTAATACATGACGGCAAACAACACCGAGGCTGAAACCGATAAAGCGATACCTTTAGACAAACTGCCCTCGCGGGTTGACGGTCAAACGGGCCGCGCAGGATACGTGGTTTTTGTGCTGAATATTGGCCGCATGATCAATATTTCCAACATTGTGGTTGAAGGTTGCATCGCTATCGCAGGCAAGCCAGCTCCCACAGGATCTGAGCCAAAGCATAGTCGGCAGAACGGCACAAAACCTGTGGGAGCGGGCTTGCCCGCGAAAGCGGACTACCCGCCAACATCACTGCTGAATGTGAAACTGCCATCGCGAGCAGGCTCGCTCCCACATGTGGCCGGTGCTGTACGCAATATTTGCGGTCCACACAAAACCCTGTGGGAGCGAGCATGCTCGCGATAAATCTCAAGCCGTACGCGGTTTACGCCCCGACACGAAATGGCTCACATCATTGAACCCCGGTGTCGACGCATGCCCCGGCGTCACCAGCGAATCGATAAACGCCTCATCCTCAGTCGTGATCTTCACCGCCTGCGCCTTGGTGTATGCATCCCACTGTTGCTCAGTCCGCGGCCCGACGATGGCCGAAGTCACAGCGCCATTGTTCAGCACCCAGGCAATCGCAAACTCGACGATGCCCACGCCACGATCCTGAGTGTATTGCTGAATCTGTTGGGCAATGCGCAGCGACTCAACCCGCCATTCGGTTTCCAGAATGCGTTTGTCCTGACGTCCCGCGCGGCTGTTGGCGTCCGGTGTCACGTCGGGTGCGTACTTGCCGCTGAGCACGCCGCGCGCCAGCGGGCTATAAGGCACCACGCCGAGGCCATAGTTTTGCGCAGCGGTGATCTGCTCGGTTTCCGCCTGACGGTTGACGATGTTGTACAGCGGCTGGCTGATGACCGGCCTGTCGACACCGAGTTTGTCGGCGATACGAATCACTTCGGCGATGCGCCAGCCACGGTAGTTCGACAGGCCCCAGTAGCGGATCTTGCCTTGGCGGATCAAATCGCCGATGGCCGACACCGTGACTTCCAGCGGCGTGTCGTGGTCTTCGCGGTGCAGGTAATAGATGTCCAGATAATCGGTGCCCAACCGCGTCAGGCTGGCATCGATGCCGTTGAACAGATGCTTGCGGCTCAGGCCGCTGCGGTTCGGCACACCGTCCACCGGGCCGAAACCGACCTTGGTCGCCAGCACCCATTCGTGGCGGTTGCCGGCAATCGCTTCGCCGACGATCTCTTCGGAACGGCCGTTGGTGTACACGTCCGCGGTGTCGATGAAATTGATGCCCTGGTCCCAAGCCTTGTCGATGATTCGCAGGGAATCTTCGGTGCTGGTCTGTTCGCCGAACATCATGGTGCCCAATGTGAGGGTCGACACCTGTAAACCCGAATGACCCAGCGTGCGATAGCTCATGACGAAATCCTTTTACCGGTCAGAAAGCCCTAATCAAATACCAGAACCGTGACTGGGAGCAATCGGAATATTGACTCAATCCCCCTGTGGGAGCGGGCTTGCTCGCGAAGAGGGCGTGTCAGTCGACATTAATTTTGCCTGACACACCGCTTTCGCGAGCAAGCCCGCTCCCACATTGGATAAGTGGCAATAAACAGCAATGTTTAAATGGCGTCGAGGGATGCTCTCAGAGGCTACACATCCTTGCGCCGTTGCCTACGACTACGCCAGAATCCGCCGGCTAGTGCGCCTTGTGCCCCGGCTGTATCGTTTCCCTGTCGCTGAAAACAGCGATGGGGTTTGGTAGCCCCGGGGTGACGTAAGTGCATAAGCATCATGATCGGCAGCGTTTTTTCGACTCTGCTATATGGTGGTCATGCACAGGGCGCTTTCGAGCGCGCCGGTTTTCTTACGTCCCGGTCTACCAACCTGCGCATGGCCGCCACCCTCGTTTGGTAGCGAGAGTGATGGCTTCTTTCTAAATGACGTAAGAGGTTCCATCCATGTTCAAACCAACACCCAATCCACCGGAATCAGATCCGACATCCCCCTACGAATCCCTAAATTCAAAAAAACTTAACGAAGCCGCCGACCGCGCCCTCGATCATTACCTCAAGCCCCCCAAAAAGCCTGCCCGCAAACCCAGCAAAATGTTTATCGTTGCGCCCGATGTCGATTCGGAAAGTTTGCTGGCCCACGCCTGCGAATCCATGAAATCGGCAAGCGTGATGCTCAGTGATTTTGCCGCATTGGTGGGCGAACCCTATCGCAGCACGATGCTCGGGATTCAACAGGTCGTGATGAACGGTGAGCTGGCGGTTAATCGAGTGCTGGATAACCTCGATCCGCAGGGCTAGCGCTGTGATCGTTCCCATGCTCTGCGTGGGAATGCCTCAAGGGACGCTCCGCGTTCCAGCTCTCGGAAGGGACGCAGAGCGTCCCGGGCTGCATTCCCACGCAGAGCGTGGGAACGATCATCTAAACGGCCCGAAAGGGCCGTTTTCTGTTTTCGCAGAACCTTAAACCCGCAACGTCCGCGTCATGCGCAACGCCAAAAAACTCCCACAAACAATCACACCCGCCAGCAGATACAACGCCGTATCAGTCGACCCGGTGCTGTCCTTGACCCAACCCACCAGATACGGACTAAGAAAACCCGCCATCTGCCCCATGGAGTTGATCAACGCCAACCCACCGGCAGCCGCGCCAGCGCTAAGCATGGCGGTCGGCACTGGCCAGAACATCGGCAAGCCGGTGAGGGCGCCCATGGTAGCGATGGTCAGGCCGAGAATGGCAATGGCCGGGTTGGCCGCGAAGTTCACCGCAATCAGCAGACCCACCGCGCCCATCAGCATCGGCACCACCAAATGCCAGCGACGCTCTTTGCGCAGGTCCGCCGAGCGGCCGACCATCAACATGAACACCGCCGCCAGCAGGTACGGAATCGCACTGAGCCAACCAATCACCAGGTTATCGCTGAAACCGAGGTTCTTGATGATCGACGGCAGCCAGAAGTTGATCGCATAGACACCGCTCTGGATGCAGAAATAAATCAGGCCGAAGGCCCAGATCACCGGGTTCTTGAACACCGCCAGCAGCGAATCGGTAGCGGTTTTCGGTTTGCTGGCCAGGTCTTCAGCGTGATCGGCCTCAAGCACCGAGCGCTCGTAAGGGGTCAGCCACTTGGCGTTGGCGTAACTGTCGCTGAGCAGGAAGTAGGCGAGGGCACCGAGAATAATGGTCGGAATGCCTTGCAGCAGGAACATCCACTGCCAACCGGCCAAACCGGCCTGGCCTGCGCCGAAGTGGTTGAGAATCCAGCCGGAAAACGGGCTGCCGAGCAGGCCGGACACCGGGATCGCCGACATGAACAGCGCCATGATGCGGCCACGACGGAACGTCGGGAACCACTGCGAGAGATAAAGCACCACGCCCGGGAAGAACCCGGCTTCGGCCGCACCGGTAAACAGGCGCAGGGTGTAGAACTCGGTCGGTGTGGTGACGAACAGCAGGCAAGTCGACAGCGTGCCCCAAGTGATCATCATCAGCGCGATCCAGCGTCGCGGACCGAATTTGGTCAGGGCCAGGTTGCTCGGTACGCCGCAGAGTACGTAGCCGATGAAGAAAATCCCGGCACCGAGGCCGTACACGGTTTCGCTGAATTTCAGTGCGTCGAGCATCTGCAGTTTGGCAAACCCGACGTTCACCCGGTCGAGGTAGTTGAACAGGTAGCAGATGAAAATGAAGGGGATCAAACGCAGGGTAATGCGTTTGTAGACGGCGTTTTTGTCGTCAGCGGTGGCCAGGGTAGCTGCGGCGCTCTGTGACATGGCGGGCTCTCTCTTTATTATGATTTTTTGCGACGCACGGGTTACGTTGATCGCCCAGTGAGTCTCGGCCACCCCTTGGGTGGTTGTCTTTGTGCCTGAGCACAGGGTTTATGACCAAGGCCTGTGCGGGTGACCAACCCGTTCCATCACGTTTTCAAGGAACCGCGCTATGTTCGAACTCGATCACGACCTGGCTCAGGACATCGTCGACCGGGCGATGGCCATCCTGCCCTACAACGTCAATGTCATGGACAGTCAAGGATTGATTCTCGGCAGCGGCGAACCGGAGCGCATCAACACCCGTCACGAAGGCGCGCAATTGGTGTTGGCCAACGGGCGCGTGGTGGAGATCGACGCGCAAACCGCGATTCACCTCAAAGGCGTGCAACCAGGCATCAACCTGCCGCTGTTGCTCGATCAGCGTTTGATTGGGGTGCTGGGCATCACCGGCGAGCCTGAGCAATTGCGCACCTACGCCGAACTGGTGCGCATGACCGCCGAGATGCTGGTGGGCCAGCGCAATCAGCAGGCCGAGCAGCAATGGCGGCGCCAGCGTTGCGATGATCTGCTGGCGTTGCTGCTCAGCGAGGCGGGGGATTCGCCGCGATTGCTGGACGAAGCGCAGCAACTGGGGCTCAAACCGCAGTTGACGCGGGTGCCGTACCTGTTCGAGTTAGGTATGGAACACGGCCCGGGTCAGACCGTCGAAGCGCTCAGCGCCTGGCTGATGTCGCGTTATCCGGACAGTTGGTGCGTGAGTTCGGCCAAGTCTTCGTTGCTGTGGTGCCGACCGGCGACGCTTGCGATCGAAAATGATCGGCTGCTGGAGAAACTCGATGGCCTCGGCTGGAATATTTTGCGCATTGCCGTGGGCGGGCAGGCCGATGGATTGTCGGGGCTGCGCAGCTGCTATCGTCGGGTCGGGGATTTGTTGGCCTATGGTCGTGATGTATTGCCGCATTCGCGCCTGTTGACCCTGAACCGCTATCGGCTACCGGTGATGCTATGGCGGCACCGCAACGACGATGCGCTGGATGAACTGCTGCGCCCGCTGCGCAAAGTCATCGCCAAGGATGGGAACGGCCAACTGCTGGCGACGCTGCGCAGTTGGTGCGAACACGACGGCCAGAGCCAGGCCTGTGCCGATGCCTTGGGTATCCATCGCAACAGCCTGCGTTATCGCATGGAGCGGATTGCCGAACTCAGCGGCGTCGACCCGCTAAAACTGGATGGGATGCTCGCGCTCTACCTCGGCGTCCAGCTCCTGCCCCAGACAGACGTCAACCCATGAGTCACACAAATCACTGTGGGAGCGGGCTTGCTCGCGAAGACGGCGGCACATAAACATTGATGTTGCCTGACCCACCGCTTTCGCGAGCAAGCCCGCTCCCACAGTGATTTGTGGTGGTGCACAACGACGCCGCTCCCGCCGGGTTTTGTGGGAATGAACAATAATCCTCATACCTGCTTGTGCAGCGGACCGGCGTTATTGTTCATGGCGGCTGGCAGCATGGACGCATTGGAACTGGAGAATTCGCATGAAAATCGTCATCGCCCCCGACTCGTTCAAGGACAGCCTCAGCGCCCAAGGCGTGGCTGATGCCATCGCGCTCGGACTGGCCGAAGTCTGGCCGGATGCACAATTGCTCAAGTGCCCGATGGCTGACGGCGGGGAAGGCACGGTCGAATCGATTCTGGCCGCGTGTGACGGTGAACTGCGCCGCACCCATGTTCGTGGGCCGCTGGGCGCCACGGTCGATGCAGCGTGGGGCTGGTTGCCACACAGTCACACCGCGATCATCGAAATGGCCGAGGCCAGTGGCCTGCAACGGGTTCCGCCGAACTTGCGCGATGCCTGCACCAGCAGCACCTACGGCACCGGTGAATTGATCCGCGCCGCGCTGGATTCCGGCGCACAACGGGTGATCCTGGCGATTGGCGGCAGCGCCACCAACGACGGCGGCGCCGGAGCGATGCAAGCTTTGGGCGTAAAGCTGCTGGACGCTCAAGACCAAACCCTGATCCCGGGCGGTCTGGCCTTGGCGCAACTGGCCCGCCTCGATCTGAGTGAGATCGATCCGCGTCTGGCCAAGGTGCGCTTCGACATTGCCGCCGACGTCAATAATCCGCTGTGCGGCCCTCATGGTGCCTCAGCGATTTTCGGCCCGCAGAAAGGTGCGTCGCCCGAGCAGGTCGAGCAACTGGACCAGGCCCTCGGCCACTTTGCCGAACTCTGCGCGCTAGCTCTGGACAAAGACGTGCGCGACGAACCGGGCAGCGGCGCGGCGGGCGGCTTGGGGTTTGCCGCCAAGGCGTTTCTCGGTGCGCAATTTCAGGCCGGGGTGGAAGTGGTTGCCGAACTGGTGGGGCTGGCCGAGGCGGTCAAAGGCGCCGACCTGGTGATCACCGGTGAAGGTCGTTTCGATGCCCAGACGTTGCGCGGCAAAACCCCATTTGGCGTGGCGCGCATTGCACGCCAGCACGGCGTGCCGGTCATCGTCATCGCCGGCACCTTGGGCGAGGGGTATCAGGCGCTGTACGAGCATGGCATCGATGCGGCCTTTGCCTTGGCCAGCGGCCCGATGACATTGGAGCAGGCCTGCGCCGAAGCGCCGCGTTTGTTGCGCGAGCGCGCCTGTGATATTGCGCGGGTGTGGCGGGTGGCGGCCGACAAGGACTGACTCAATCCTCAGCAGA
Source organism: Pseudomonas sp. S2_A02 (assembly GCF_054668495.1). NCBI lineage: Bacteria > Pseudomonadati > Pseudomonadota > Gammaproteobacteria > Pseudomonadales > Pseudomonadaceae > Pseudomonas > Pseudomonas sp. S2_A02. The sequence goes on from NZ_CP162776.1 coordinate 346,860, forward strand.
AAGAAATCCATGTGGGAGCGGGCTTGCTCGCGAAAGCGGTGTGTCAGGCAACATCATTGTTGACTGTACCGCCGCCTTCGCGAGCAAGCCCGCTCCCACAGGTTCTGCGCTTTAGCTAACGAGTGTTTCACCACTGAAACACTCCTGCCTCCCTTGAAAAATATTTCTCCTACCCCCTGCAAAAAACCTCAACCCCAGCCGATACAGCTAACAGGCGCACACAAACCAACTACAACAGTGGCGCCAAGCTGAAAGGTGCGCGCCATCGCCCGCCCGAACAGTGATCACCGCATGGATGCTCGCCGCCTCAATTACCGAGATCATCCTATGTCACTGCGTAATCTGAAAATCGCGCCTCGAGCTTTCCTGGGTTTCGCCTTCATTGCCTTGCTGGTGATCGTGCTGGGTGTGTTTGCCGTGAACCGCATGTCGATCATTCGCCAGGCCTCTGTCGATATGGAAATGACGCAGTTACCCAGCATCGGGTTTCTGGGTAACGTGACGGAAAACGTCCTGCGGCTGCGGATTCTCTCGTTCCGCGTACTGGTCAACCGTGATCCGGCGGCGTTGCAGGAAGCCCAGACCCGTATCGGCGTGCTCGTCGACAAGGTGCGCACTTCCCAAACAAGCTATGCCGTCTTGCCGGCCGGTCCTGAAGAAGCCGCGCTGTACAAAACCTTCGCGACAACCCTCGACAACTACATGCAGGCTCAGAGCCAGATGCTGGAGCTGTCGCGGCAGAACAAACTGGATGAGATGCGCACCCTGATCAACACGCGGATCAAGGAAGGCACCGATCAGATGGGTGAGCAACTGAACAAACTGGTGGCGCTCAACACCGCCGATGCCAAAGCTGCGTCGGCCAAAGCAGGCGAGCATTACAACGAGGCCTTTATCGGCATCGTGACGGTGGCGGTGATGGCTTCGTTGCTGACCGTGCTGCTGGCCTGGCTGCTGACCCGCAGCATCCTCACGCCGCTGAACCGTGCGGTGCTCGCGGCCGAAACCATTGCTGGTGGCAACCTGAGCAAGGTTATCGAAGTCGACGGTAACGACGAACCCGCGCGTTTACTCGGCGCCTTGTCCGCCATGCAGACCAACCTGCGCAAAACCATCGAACAAATCGCCGGCTCCGCAACACAACTGGGCGCCGCCGCGGAAGAACTCAGCACCGTGACGCAAGAAGCGTCCCGCGGCCTGCAACAGCAAAACAACGAAATCGAACAGGCGGCCACCGCCGTCAACGAAATGACTGCCGCCGTGGAAGAAGTAGCGCGCAACGCGGTATCGACCTCCGAAGCTTCTAACCAGTCGACCCAAGCGGCCCGCGAAGGTCGTGACCGGGTGGTGGAAACTGTCGACGCGATCCAGACCATGACCCACGACGTGCAAAACACCGCGTTGATGATCGAGGGCCTGGCGGCTCAGGGCCGCGACATTGGCAAAGTGCTGGACGTGATTCGTGCCATTGCCGAACAGACCAACCTGCTGGCCCTCAACGCCGCGATTGAAGCGGCCCGTGCCGGGGAAGCCGGGCGAGGCTTTGCGGTGGTGGCGGACGAGGTCCGGGCACTGGCCCATCGCACCGCGCAGTCGACCCAGGAAATCGAGAAGATGGTCGCCGGCATCCAGAACGGCACCGGCGAAGCGGTCTCGTCAATGCAGCAAAGCAATCAGCGCACCCAAAGCACCCTGGAAATGGCCCGCGCCGCGGGTGTCGCCCTGGAGCAGATCACTCAATCGATTCAGCTGATCAACGAACGCAACCTGGTGATCGCCAGCGCCTCGGAAGAGCAGGCTCAGGTGTCTCGTGAGGTCGACCGCAATCTGGTGAACATTCGCGACCTGGCCACTCAGTCCGCCGCCGGTGCCAACCAGACCAGTGCCGCCACCCACGAATTGTCGCGATTGGCGGTTGATTTGAACGCGATGGTGGCGCGTTTCGTGATTTGAGATAGGGTTGAAACTGGACCTCGCGCGTTAGGAGAAGTACATGCGCTATTCAGCCTTGACCCAACGAATCGCTGGCGACGGAGCGGCAGCCTGGAAGATTCACGATCGAGCGCTGGAATTGCGCGAACAAGGCGTCGACGTGTTGTTGCTGTCGATCGGCGATCCGGATTTCGACACGCCTCTGCCGATTATTCACGCCGCCATCGACAGCCTGTTGGCCGGCGACACCCACTATTCGGATGTACGCGGCACCCGCACACTGCGCAGCAGCATCGCCAGCCGTCATCAGCGACGCAGCGGCCAGGAAGTGGATGCCGACCATGTGATCGTGCTGCCCGGTGCGCAGTGCGCGGTGTATTCGGTAGCCCAATGCCTGCTCGATCCGGGCGATGAAGTGATCGTCGCCGAACCGATGTACGTGACCTATGAAGGTGTGTTCGGCGCCTGTGGTGCCAGCGTGGTGCCGGTGGCGGTGTGTCCGGAGAACGGCTTTCGGGTTGAACCGGCCGATGTCGCGGCGCTGATTACCCCGAAAACCCGCGTCATCCTGCTCAACAGCCCGAACAATCCCTCCGGTGCCAGCCTGTCGTTAAAAAGCTGGAAGGCGCTGGCGGCGCTGTGTGTGAGGCATGACCTCTGGCTGATCAGCGACGAGGTCTACAGCGATCTGTTGTATGAGGGCGAGCACATCAGCCCGGCCAGTCTGCCGGGCATGGCCGAGCGCACCGCGACCCTCAACAGTTTGTCCAAATCCCATGCCATGAGCGGCTGGCGGGTGGGTTGGATGATCGGCCCGAAACCGTTGGCCGAACACTTGATGCATCTGTCGTTGTGCATGCTGTTCGGCCTTCCGGATTTCGTCCAGAAAGCCGCGCAAGTGGCGCTCGATAGAGATTTGCCGGAAGTGGCGCTGATGCGCGAGGAATATCGCCAGCGTCGCGATCTGGTGTGCGCGAGGTTAAGCGGTTGCGCAGGCATCCGCCCGATCAAACCTGATGGCGGGATGTTCGTGATGGTCGATGTGCGCCAGACCGGGCTTGGCGCTCAAGATTTTGCCGAGCGGCTGCTTGAAGTGTATGGCGTGTCGGTGCTGGCCGGCGAAGCCTTCGGGCCGAGCGCTGCGGGGCATATTCGCATTGGCCTGGTGGTGGATCAGGTGCGGCTGGCGGATGCGTGCCAGCGGATTGCGTCGTGTGCGGCCGAGCTGCTGCAGGTGCGGCGGGCCTGAGAGATTTGTGTTGTTGGGCTGACCCCATCGCGGGCAAGCCCGCTCCCACAGGATTTTGTGAACACCACAGATCCCTGTGGGAGCGGGCTTGCCCGCGATGGCTGCCTGACAAACGCTAAATTTCTTAAACCCGCCACGCCCCGGCATTCACCAGATTCGCCGGCCGCTCACCGGCTAAAGCCGCCAACAAATTCTCCACCGCACACCGGGCCATCGCCTCCCGTGTCTCATGCGTCGCCGACCCAATGTGCGGCGTCGCCACCACGTTGTTCAACTGCAACAACGGCGAGTCATACCCCAGCGGCTCACGCTCGAACACATCCAGCCCCGCCGCGCGAATCCGCTTCTGCTGCAACGCCTCGATCAGCGCTGCTTCGTCCACTACCTTGCCGCGGGAAATGTTGATGAAGATCGTCTCGGGACGCATCAGGGCGAACTGTTCAGCGCCAATCAACCCTTCGGTTTCAGCCGTCAGCGGCAACGTCAGGCAAACGAAATCGGCTTCCTGCAACAACTGCGGCAAGGTGCGGTATTGCGCGTTGAATCGTTGCTCCACCGCCGGTTTCGGCGAATGGCTGTGATACAGAACCGGCATGCCAAAACCGAAATGCCCACGTTGCGCCAATGCCTCACCGATCCGCCCCATGCCAATGATGCCCAGCTTTTTGCCGTGCACATCGCTGCCAAAATGCGCCGGGCCAATGTTGCGGTTCCACTGGCCGGCGCGAACCATGTTGGCCAGTTCCACCACGCGCCGGGCGGTGGCCAGAATCAGCGCGAAACCGGTGTCGGCGGTGGTCTCGGTCAACACATCGGGGGTATTGCTGAGCAGGATCCGCCGCTCGGTCAGGTAATCGATGTCGTAGTTGTCGACACCGACGGACACGCTGGCAATGGCTTCCAGGTTCGGCGCCAGATCCAGTAACCCGGCGTCCAGTTTCAGGCTGGCGCCGAGCAACCCTTGGGCGCGGGGCAGGGCCTGGCGCAGCTTTGCCAGACCCTCGGCATCGAGGCTGTCGATCAGCGTCACCTCGGTCTGCTCATGCAAGCGAGCCATCAGCAGCGGCGAGAGTTTCTTGTACAGCACAACCTGCTTTTTCATCGTCATCATCTCTACATCAATTCAAGAATGAACCGCCACTGGCCGGGGCACAGCGACCCGGTCACTGGCACCGGGCTTGAGGAAAATCGTCAGCACCACCGACAGCAGCAAGGCGCCGCTCATCAGCAAATAAGACGCTCCGGGCGATCCGGTGGAGCTGTTCAGGTAACCCACCAGATAGGAGCCGCCAAACGAACCGAGTGCGCCCATGCTGTTGATCAACGCCATGGCGCCACCGGCGACGTTGGCCGGGAGGATCTCCGGGACGATGGCGAAAAATGGCCCGTACGGGGCGTACATGCAGGCGCCGGCAATCACCAGCAGCGTGTAGGACCACCAGAAATGTTCCGCGCCCAAAGCGTAGGAGCCATAGAACGCAATCGAGGCGATCAGCAGCGGCGGCCAGACGAAGCGTTTGCGCTTCTGCAGTTTGTCCGAGCCCCAGGACACCAGCAGCATGCCGATCACTGCGGCCAGGTACGGCAACGCCGACAGCCAACCGGCTTCGATCATGTCCATCTGCGCGCCGGCCTTGAGGATCGACGGCAGCCACAACACGAAACCGTAGACGCCGATGCTCCAGCAGAAGAACTGCAAGGCGAGGATGATCACCTTCGGCGAGCGGAAGGCTTCGGCGTAGTTTTTCACCGCTTTGATGCCGACCTGTTCGGCGGCCAGGGCGCTTTCCAGGTCCTGCTTTTCCTGGTCGCTCAGCCACTTGGCCTGAGCCGGGCGGTCATCGGCCAGACGCCACCAGATAAATGCCCACAGCACCGCCGGCAGTCCTTCGATGATGAACATCCAGCGCCAGCTGAAATGCTGGATCAGGTAGCCCGAGACCACCGACATCCAGAGCATGGTCACCGGGTTGCCGAGGATCAGGAAAGTATTGGCGCGCGAGCGTTCGGCACGGGTGAACCAGTGGCACAGGTACACCAGCATCGCCGGCATGACGGCGGCTTCGACCACGCCGAGCATGAAGCGAATAACCACCAGCCAGTACGCGTTGGAGACGATCCCGGTCAAGGTCGCCAGGCCGCCCCAAAGGATCAGGCTGACGAAAATCAGTTTTTTCACGCTGTGCTTCTGGGCGTAAATCGCGCCGGGGATCTGGAAGAAGAAATAACCGAGGAAGAACAGCGCGCCGAGCAGGGACGACAGCCCGGGGGTGATCATCAGGTCCTTGGCCATGCCGGAGGCGGCGGCGAACCCATAGTTGGCGCGATCCAGATACGCCAGGCTGTAGGTAATAAATACGATGGGCATGATGTACCACCAGCGGCGGGTGGCCAGTGTTGCGGTTTTCATAGTGATGCTCCTGAGCTTGTTGTTTTTGTCGCAGCAGGTAACGGTTTTAAATCTTCAGTGGCTATGCGGGCCTCATCGCGGGCAAGCCCGCTCCCACAGGATTTTCGCGAATCCCTGTGGGAGCGGGCTTGCCCGCGATGGCGGCCTCAAACTCAGCGGACATTTCGAGCCTGTTGGGCAACCCCTCCATATCCCCACGGCTCTGCACCGCGCGGCTCCCGATCCAGTTGGCGCGCTGCACCGCTTCGGCAACGCTGTAGTTTTCCAGCAGGGCGCTGATCAGGCCGACGGCAAACCCGTCACCGGCACCGACCGTATCGACCACCGTCTCCACCGGCACGCCAGCAACGAAACCTTCATCCAGTCGGGTTCGGTAATACGCGCCGTGCGGCCCGAGCTTGATCGCCACAATTTCAGCGCCCTGGTCGAGGTAAAACGCCGCGATATCGGCGGGGTCTTCGAAACCGGTCAGCAACCGTCCTTCGCTCAAACCCGGCAGCACCCAGTGGGCGAGGGCGGCGAGGCGGTTGATCTCAGTGATCATCTGTTGCTCGCTGGCCCACAGGCTCGGGCGCAGGTTGGGGTCGAACGACACACTGCGCCCGGCATCGCGCAGCTGGGTCATCAGTTCGAAAGACATTGCCCGGGCCGATGCCGATAGCGCCGGGGGAATTCCGGTGGCGTGCAAATGCTGGGCTCTGAGCAGTTGCGGCGCAAAGGGCTGCACCGACAAATGACTGGCCGCCGAGCCACGACGGAAATACTCGACCACCGGATCGCTGCCATCATCGGCGCGGGACTTGAGCTGAAATCCGGTGGGGTGCGCCGGGTCGATGTCAACGTGGCTACAGTCCAGGCCTTCTTTCTCCAGCGTATCGAGGACGAACTTACCGAGCGAGTCAGCGCCCACCCGGCTCAGCCAGGCGACGTTAAAACCCAACCGCGATAGACCGATGGCAACATTGCTGTCAGCCCCGGCAATGCGCTTGTGGAAATGGCCCACGTCGGCCAGCTCACCGTTCTGCTCGGCGACGAACATCGCCATGGTTTCACCGAATGACAGAATATCGATCTCAGACATGAGCAGGCTCCAGGCGGGATTGACCAAGGCAGGCGAGGGTGGCGACATGTTCGGTGGTCAATTGCACCAGGTCATCGCCTTGCAGCGGATACTCCGCCGCGCGCATCACGCCCTGTGGCATGTGTTGCAACAGTTGCCCCCACAGATGCAGATCGCCGGCGGCCGGAGGCATTGCCACCAGTTTGCCGTCGGCCCGGCGCGCCACCGCTTTGCAATGCACGTAACCGACATGCCGACCGAGCAACCGCGCGGCGCTGGCGGCGGATTGGTCCTGCCATTGCCAGTTGCCGATATCGAACGTCATTTTGATCGGCAGGTGGTGTTGCTCGACGTCGGCGAAGAAGCGCTGGAACGGTTCGATGCGACCGCCGTGCAAGGTCTGGTCGTTTTCCACCAACAGCTGCACCGGGCTCTGTTGCAACTGCAGCGCCAGTGTTTGCAGATCATTGTTGTCGGTGAAATAACCCAGGGAGACTTTCAGCCATTTGGCGCCGAATGCCTCGGCGCGCTTCAGGGTCGGGGCCAGTTCAGGATTGGGTGTCGACTGCCCGGCCGGCCACAACTCCATCGGTGAGGAATACACACTTTCGAGACCCCGGGATTTCGTGGCGTCAGCCAGTTGCGCGGGGTCTTCGAGAGTCAGCAGCTCTTCGCGCCATTCGATGTGCGTGGCACCGGCAGCGGCCAGCACCTCGACAAAACTGCCTTGGCCGCGTTGGCGAACAAGGTTTGCGCCGTAGCTGGACAAACTGATGGAAACGGGTGGCTTGTTCATTGTTATGCACCTCTGAAACCGGTTTCATTTTTGGTCAAAAAAATATTGATGTGAGTTATGTGGTGTCTTCAAGGCCTCATCGCGAGCAGGCCAGAACACTCACCGGAAATTTCCAAGGGTCGACCCTCGAACAATCAACCGCGCCGAAAAATCCAACGTCCGCACCGGCCCGTCATCCCCACGCAGTCGCTTGAGCAAACATTCAAACGCCCTCGCGCCAATCTCCGCCGTCGGCTGGGCGAGGGCGGTAATCCCGCTCCCCACCAACGGATACCAATCCAGATCATCCAGAGCGATCAGCCCGACATCCTCAAACAGGTTGCACTTCAACTCTCGCAACGAATGGGTGCTGGCCAGTGCGGCGATGCCGTTGGCGCAAAACAGCGCTTTCGGGCCAGAGCCAGGAGTTTGCAGAAAGATTTTCAAACGGCCGGTCAGATCGCCGCCAGTTTCAACCACCGCGCCCGAGAGCGCCGGACGCCGCTCGATCTGCGCCTTGAAACTGCTGACCCGCTCGATCCGCGAACTGGTGCCGTCATAAGGTTCGGTCACCATCAGCACATCGCGATAACCACGTTCTTCAAGGTGGGCAACGGCCATCTCGACAGCGGCCGGATTATCCAGCCCCACCAGATCGCTCTCGAGCTGATCGACCTTTCGATCCACCAGCACCATCGGCATTTCCCGATGCAATTCGCGCAGCTCATCGCGGTGATGGCCAAGGGTATTAACGATCAAACCTTCAATGTTGTACGAGCGCAGCAGCGCCAGGTGCTGGCGCTCCTGCTCGTCATCGCGATCGGTATTGCACACCACCAGGCTGTAGCCGTGCTGACGGCAAGCGGTTTCCACCCCGTGCATCACGGCAATCGAATAAGGGTTACGGATATCGGCCACCAGCATGCCGATCAGGCGCGTGCGCCCACGTTTCAGACCGCGGGCCATTTGGTTGGGGCGATAGCCCAACTCGCTGATCGCCCGCTCGATGCGCAGGGCAATGGCATCGGAGAGCAGGGCGCGGTCATCGCCGATGAAGCGCGAGACGCTGGCCTTGGAGACACCGGCGTGTTCGGCGACGTCGAGCATGGTGACGCGGCTGCGTTGGGCGGCGGAGAAGTCGTTCACGGATGGACAGCCTTTTTATTGAAATTGTTCAGGGCCTGAAACCGGTTTCAGATAACCGCATAATCCATCGGCTCGTCAACTGAAGAGGTCTGAACCAGATGATTAGGTCGAAGCATTCCGACCAACGGTCATTAAACCTGTCAGATCTGACAGTAGGCGAAAGCGCGATTACTGCGTTTAATTTCCCCCGGGAGCAAAGGGTTTTCACTGCATCTGGAGAACAGCGGATGAGCGCAACAATACCCATCGGAATATTCGCCGCGCCATTAAGCATTGATGGTGTCGGTGCCGATACTGTGCTTCCGTCGGACGCGTACCTGAAAGGCGTGACACTGCGCCTCCCCCCTTGGCCTGCGCCTTCGATCATCCTGGGCAATTTTGATTTACTGGAAATGTGGATTCTCGAGCCGGGCGCAACTGCCGAGACACTTTTTTACAGCAGCCGTTTTCCTGTGCCAGTGGTGTTTCCGGCTTCCATCCATTTGCCAGCGCAATACCTGCAACTCAATGGAGAGATTATTCTGACCTATCGGGTAACGGCCGGAGATACCGGTAACCCCGATAGTTCATTGCCGCAACATTTCATCGTCAGGCGCGCGATCCCGGTCAATCTGGTGGAGCCGACATTCCCCAGCGCCACCCTGTGGGGCTATCTCAATTGCAGCTCGCAACCGAAATTGTGGGAGACGGTGTTAGTGCGTGTGCCCGCACAGCCGGGGCGGTTTGCCGAGAATGATGAATGTGTTTTGGAGTGGGAAGGCTTCGCTAGCCTGAATGGCATCGGTCCGATTCCGAATACCGCGCTGCGACTCACTAAAAAATTGACGCACGATGAAGCCAGTTCCGAGCTCGGGTTCGATTTCAAACTGGAGAGCGATAAATACGAGCAACACATAAAGCCAATGGAAAAAAATGCATCGGCATTGGCCCGGTATACGCTTTATCGAAGTGGCATTGCACTAGGAAAGTCACCGCAAGGTTTGGTGAAAATTGATCGGGGCATTCCAGGTGAAAGTATTTCTTGTGGTCCAGGTTAGCGAGGAGGGTTGGATTCAGCTGTTGCGGATGCTTTACCGTTTCAATGTATCGAAAGTTACAAAACGTCAATGCCAGGAGCATGCAGTTTGCCGTCGCGCGGTTCTCCATCGGGCAATAACGTTGATAATTCAATGATGAACTCATCGATGGAGTCTATGAAAATGAATATGCAAGTTAAAATTGGTGGTATTCTTGCTTTGCCTCCAACAATCGTCGGCAAGTTGGCAGATGACAGGCTCACTTATAAGCAACTCAGAGAAGACCGAATCGTAAAGGTGCAGTTGGCGGATATTGATGACAAAAGCCCTGAAGGGGGCGCAAAAGTAGAACTTCACGTCTTCCCAAAGGGTGTAATTCCTGTTGAGTTCGATCCAACTTATGTGGTTGGGACGAAGCTCAAGGTTGATCAGACAGGAGGCGACTGGACTTTTCCGATCGAGTTCGATGTGCCCGCCGACAAGTTTGTCGAAAAATTTGATGCGAGCGGTGAATACACACCTTACGAGTGTGCATTCATCATTTATGACGCCTTCGATAACAGCGATACTTCCGGTCCATTCGCCCAAGCCTTGGTTGATTTGACCGCGCCCTACCAACGGCAACCAGGCGGGCCTAATGGTACGGGCACAAGGCCGACTCTGCTGACCCTGGGAGGTACTGTTCCCGCAGTCATCGACGATACCTGGTTGAACGACCCCGCCAATGCCGCGGGGCTGAACCTGACCATTCCCACTGCTTATACAAAGTTTGAAGCAGGCCAAGATCAGGCTGCGTTCTATATTTCCACTCAAACGACCTTTCCATTGATGCAGGCTGAGACCGTTGCCTTCAGCGGCCCGTTGCCCGCAGGCGGGGTTATCAATATTCCACTTGCTTTCCTGACTGCCTTGAATGAAGGAACGTACTTTTACTCCTACAACCTCACTGATCTACCGGGGAATATCAGCAACAACGCTAACATTACCACTCTGTTCAAAAGGGTCAAAACACCGGCGCCGGAACTCGACATTCCAAGAATTCCGGTAACCGGAACCATTGGCCGTATACCCATTACCTTCTCGACGGTGGAACCTGCACCGACCCGAGCCATCATGCAAATCGATTTTCCACTTAACTCGCTTCCGGGTGACCGAATCATCCCGTACATCACCTCCGATTCAATCGTGGGTGGCGCGCCAATTGCCTTGCCTGAAAAACCGATTCCGCCAGCCGGCACACCCGGCCCACTGACCTTCGAACTGGATTACGCGACCTTGGCCGACGTATTTGGTGACGCTAACGGCGCCGACGAAGTGGAGTTCGAGTATTGGTATGAATTGAGTCGCCCCACCATTACGCCCAATCCGGTTTCACGGTCTGTATTCGGTGTAGTCGACTTTGCATATGCCGGACCGGAACAACCTAACCTGCCGGAACTGGAGAACCCCAACATTCCGCCGGTAGTGGTACAGGGTGCAGGCACGCCAGCACCAGCTCCCAATACACTAGGGCCGGCGCAAGCAGGTGTTGCGGCAACCATGAATTGGCCTGTCTGGGTTGATGCCAATCGACCTGTAACGGGACGTGAGATCGTCAAGTTCTATTATCAGGGCAAACAGGTTGGCGATCCCGTACCGGTGCGGGTAGGCGATACAACGGTCACTACCACATTGCCTTGGGACACGATTCGGGCTGAGGGGAACGGCACTGTTGCAGGTGGCAATCCCAGAGAGGCTTACATAACAGTCGAGTACCCTGGCAGCGCCAACGTAATGAAGCAGCTGATTACGACAAAGGTTGACGTGACGGCCATTGTGATCAACTTGCCTGCACCACAAGTTGTAGTTTCAGCCTTCCGCACCGCGACGGGTACGTTGGTGCCGGAGCGAGTCGTTACCAGTATCAACTGTCCGAGCCTCAACCACCCGGTTACGACGAATGGGCCCATGCCGCCTTATCAGGCGCGCAACCTGCGGATCAGAATCCTGCGCGACGCCAATATCCCGACTGGTGCCATGGTGGATCTGGAGTTCGAAGGGCGGGTAAGCAACGCCGTGGGTGCCGCTCCCATCCCCAATACACTCATCACCGCTTCGGCACCTATGCCAGCGACGGGCGTTCTGGAGTTCAGACTGACGGATTACACAAAAATCAGAGAAATTCAGTTGCCGAGCACTGTCCCTGGGCTACGACCTGCCACCCGATATGCGCGTATTGCTTATAAGGTCAACGGTATCGAGTCACAGGTCACCGTTCCTGTGGCGCTCTTGAACTCCAGTCTGGTGTATTGCGAGCAGGAGCGTCCAGAACCAACGCCTTAATCAGGTACTTCAAGTAAATCTTCCTACTGATGACGGCGACAGAATTTGTCGTCTTCATCAGTGGAAGCGAAGTTCTATACGTTCAGATACGGAGCCTCGTACAAAGAAAAGGGATAATTCGTACATGCATGCAGATTTATCCTACATATAGCGGGATGGGTAAACCGTAGTCTGGCGGCCGTTCAATAGTCTGGCTCGCGCATTGTCTTGAGTCGGAGACTCATTCCTGACGGAATGTAATCGGGTAGGACTCATCTATGTCATTAAAGCCAGTATTCCCCTTTCATAAAACTTCGATCAGCATCTGGGTATTGTCGTTCATGCCCCTGCTGTTGAATTCATCGCTGACCCAGGCTGCCACCGTCCCGGCGGGCACCAGTCAGCCCATCGATTCCAGTACACCACTGGAAAACTGGCAACTTGAAACCAATGCCATATTAACCGGCTCGGGTGCCATCACACTCGGTATCACCAGTTCAGCCGGTGGGTTGATTGATCTGACCAACTCGACAGTCACCTCTGCGGGAGAGGGCGGTTTTTCCCAAGGCATTTTCCTGACGAATGCTACCGCTACGCTGAGTGGTTCAACGGTCACCAGTGTCTCAGGGATTGGCATATCAGCCGTACGAGGCGTCTCAAGCATCGGCGGCTCTCAGGTGACCCTGCGCAACAACAGTGTTGTTCGAGGTTTGCAAGGGGGGATCGCGGGCAATCGTTTCAGTGAGCTGAACATTCAGAATTCCACCGTCGAAGGTACAGGCGCCAGCAGTTTCGGGATTCGCCTGCTCGAGGGCTCGCTGTCTGCCAGTGGCAGTACGATCACGGGTGGCCTCAATGGCTTGACTGTGGGTACCGACACATTGGCATCAACGGTAATTCCTTCGTCTATCGTGCTGGACAACACCCGCGTAGAAGGCCAAACCGGTTCGGCCATCGTTGTCGGCATCAATGCTCCGAACTTTCCGACCGTGGCCAACATCGAGGTACGTAATGGATCGACACTGGTCGGCGGTAACAATACGCTGCTTGAAGTCGGCCCTGGCGCCTCGGCCAATTTACGCGTTGATAACAGTAACTTGACTGGCAATGTCGTGGTGGCTTCAGGCAGTTCGGCCAACGTCACGCTGCAAAACAACGCTTCGTTGACCGGTGACTTGCAAAACGTCACCAGCGCAACCCTCAACAATCAGGCGCGGATGACCGGCAATGTGCTGGGAGCCTCAAGTGTAGTGATCGACAACGCGTCCACGTTCACCGGCAACTTGCAAGATGTCGCCAATGTAGTGATCAACAACCGGAGCGTGATGACGGGTAATGTTTCGGCCGCTGCGAACAGTGTTTCCGGATTGGTATTAGACAACGGTGCCAGCCTGACCGGTCAGGTGAACAATGTAGCCAACTTCTCGATCAACAATCAGGCGCTATGGCAGATGACCGACAGCCAGTCGGTGAACAACCTCACGCTAAACAACGGAGGAAGGGTACGGTTAGGGGGAAATCAGGAATACTTCCAGTTGAATGTGGCCAATCTGGCAGGCAATGGTACGTTCGAGATGGGCACTGATTTCAATAAGGGCATCAGCGATCTGTTGAACGTCACCGGCAGCGCTGCCGGCAATCATCAATTACTGGTGTCCAGCACTGGCCTCGATCCCGTCAATGATTCGTCGATCAAGGTGGTGCAGAGCGTCGCTGGGAGTGCTCAATACGGCCTTATCAACAATCGTGTCGATGTAGGGGCCTTCACTTATCGTCTGGTCAAAGAAGGTGATGACTGGTACCTGCAACCCGATAAAGAAGTCATCAGCACACCGACCCGCTCGGTATTGGCGATATTCGGCACCGCGCCCACGGTGATCTATGGCGAAATGGCTTCGTTGAACAATCGCATGGGCGACTTGCGGGTTAACGGTGGGCAGACGGGCGGGTGGGTTCGCTCTTACGGTAATCGATACAGCATCAGCAATAACGCTTACGGTGATGGTTACAGTCAGAACCAATATGGTCTTTCCATGGGGGTTGATACCCCGGTACAGATCGCAGGCGAGCGTGTGTTGCTGGGTGTGTTTGCCGGTTATAGCAAGTCGAACCTCGACTTGAGTCGCGGCAGCTCCGGTGAAATTGACAGTACCTCCCTCGGTGTATACGGCACCTGGTTGGGTGATAGCGGTTACTACCTGGATACCGTGGCCAAGCTCAATCATTTCCGTAACGATGCCAAGGTGACCATGAGCGATGGCACTAGAACCGAGGGCAACTACAACAATCTGGGTGCCAGTGCATCGGTCGAGTTTGGTAAGCATATTGATATCAAGGATGGCTATTACGCAGAAGTGTTTACGCAGTGGCAGGCTGCTTCGGTGCAAGGAAAGGACTTTAGTCTGGATAACGGATTGAAGGCTGACGCCGATACGACGCGTTCCATGCTTGGCAAGGTGGGCGTGACGCTGGGGCGCGGTATGACACTGTCCAATGGCAGCGTCCTGCAACCGCATATTCGTGCAGCCGCTGTTCATGAGTTTGTGAAAAACAACGAAGTGCGAGTCAACGATAACAAGTTCAACAATGACTTGTCCGGTAGCCGGTTCGAAGTGGGGGCAGGTGCCTCCTGGACATTTAATGATCGCTGGCAACTCCATGCTGAACTGGATACCAGTAAAGGTGACAGTGTCACCAAGGACTTCGGTGTCAATATGGGGGCACATTACAAGTTTTAAATGCTAAATAAAAAAGGGAAGCTTCGGCTTCCCTTTTTTATTGACATCAGAAACGGATTATCCAGCCTTCAATACCTGGAACTGGCCCTTAAGCAGAAAAGTTTCTCCGTCAGTACCCGGTAGCTCGAGATCAACTTTGAAGTTGCCTTTGACACTCTCTCCCACGGCCGGCTCCAACTGGATGCTGCCCGAAACACCTTCATAAATTGTGTCATCAGCGTCTTTAAAGCTGAAACTCACATCGTCGCGACTTTTCAACGCATAGACGCCAACTTCGAAGTTCGCGGGAATGGAAATGTGTAATTCTCGAGCGAGCAAACTTTTTGCTCTTGTTTTTGAAGCTGGCCGGTCAATTGCAGTAATTAACACGGCTTCAGTTTTTTTTCTACCTGCCTTTACCCTGTCGATCAGCCGGGAAGTGGCGATAAACTCCGGGAACTCTTTATCATTTGCGAAAGCCAAGGCGTTCACGTAATTGCCTTCGGCAAAACTGGTTCGTTTGATCACAGCGCTCATGGATTCGGTCTCCGTTACTGTAAGTAAGGTATCCAAAGGTCGTGTCCGCCCCTAATTCTGGATGAACTATAAAAGCTTGTTTTTGTGCAAGTTGTAAACTGTCATTGTTGACAGTTTACAAAGGCCAACATTTGTGGGCGCTAATTAAACCGCATCATCCAAACAACCCCGCCGCAATATTGATCGAAAACCCCAGAATCGCCGTATTGAACACAAACCCGATCAATGACTGCGCCAGCACGATCTTGCGCAAGTCTCGCGTGGCGACGCCCACATCGGCAGTTTGCACGGCCACGCCGATGGTGAACGAGAAGTACAGAAAGTCCCAGTAATTGGGAGTTGTCAGCCCCTCGGCAAAACGCAGCGCCGGTGCCTTGCCGTTCCAGGTGTAATACAGCCGGGCATAGTGCACGCTGAAAATCACCCCGATCAGCAGCCATGAACCGATCACCGTCAGTGCGGTGAAACCGTAGCGCAACAGTTTACGGGCGGTTTCCAGGTCCTTGCTGCCGGCGAGTTCGAAGGTGATGGTGCCGAGGCTCGCCAGTGCCGCGATGCACACCAGTAGCAACACCAGGCCGGCGTTTTCATCTTCGACCTCGGCAATGCGTTTGACGTCCGGCGCCTTGGCTCGCATGGTGAGCCAGAGCATCAGCAGCAGATAGGTCCAGACCCCGGCGTTCCAGCCGATGAGGATTTTGCTGATGATTGAATCGGCCGGAGCCAGAATGCCCATCGCGATGCCGAATGTGGCAGCGGCGGACAGGCGAGGGTGGGTGCGGGCGAGTAGGGGCATGAGAACTCGATGGGCCAGGGTGTCTAAACACCTTAGCCCAGCGTTGTCCGTTGTGACCACAACGCTGAATCCAATGGGCTCGAATGTGGGATCGGGCTTGCTCGCGAAGGCGGCGTGTCAGTCAACATCAATGTTGAATGTGACGGCCCTTTCGCGAGCAAGTCGAATCGTCGCACCGCCGCTCCCACAGGTGATTGGTGTTGTTGGTTAGATGTTCTTATGGCGTTTGCGCACCAGCTTCATCACCACCACAAAAAACACCGGTACAAACACCACCGCCAGGGTCGCGGTGATCATCCCGCCAATCACCCCGGTGCCGATGGCTTGCTGACTCGCCGAACTGGCCCCGGTGGCAATTGCCAGCGGCACCACGCCAAGAATGAATGCCAGCGACGTCATCACGATGGGGCGAAGTCGCAGCCGTGCGGCTTGCAGGGTGGCGTCGATCAGGTCATGCCCTTCGTCATACAGGCTCTTGGCAAACTCGATGATCAGGATCGCGTTCTTCGCCGACAAACCGATGATGGTAATCAGCCCGACCTTGAAGAACACATCGTTGGGCATCCCGCGCAGGGTTACGGCCAACACGGCACCGAGCACACCCAACGGCACCACCAGCAGCACCGACGTCGGAATCGACCAACTCTCGTACAGCGCCGCCAGGCACAGGAACACGATCAACAGCGACAGCCCGAGCAGAATCGGTGCCTGGCTGCCGGACAAACGTTCCTGCAACGACAACCCGGTCCATTCCTGACCCAACCCCGCCGGGCCTTGCGCCACCAGCTGTTCGATTTCCGCCATGGCTTCACCGGTGCTGTAACCGGGCGCCGGTTCGCCGGAAATGCTGATGGCCGGGTATCCGTTGTAGCGGGTCAACTGCGCCGGACCCTGGGTCCAATTCGCTCGGACGAAGGCCGACAACGGCACCATTTTCCCTGCGTTGTTCCGCACGTGAATCTTCAGGAGGTCGTCGACCTGACTGCGTTGATTACCTTCGGCCTGAACCACCACCCGTTGCATCCGTCCCTGGTTGGGGAAGTCGTTGATGTAGGCCGACCCGACCGCCGTGGACAGCACGTTACCAATGTCGGCAAACGAAATGCCCAAGGCGTTGGCTTGCTTGCGGTCCACTTCCAGTTGCACTTGCGGCGCTTCAGCCAGGGCGCTTTCGCGTACGTTCATCAAGACCGGGCTCTTCTCGGCGGCGGCCAGTAATTGACTGCGCGCCTGCATCAGCGTGGCATGGCCGAGGCCGCCACGGTCTTGCAGGCGGAACTCGAAACCGCTGGAGGTCCCCAGGCCATCGACCGGCGGCGGCAGGACCGCAAAGGCCATGGCGTCCTTGATCTGACTGAGGGCTATGTTGGCGCGGTCGGCAATCGAACTCGCCGAATCGTCGCTGCCGCGATCCGACCAATCCTTGAGCGTGGTGAATGCCAGCGCGGCGTTCTGCCCGCTTCCGGAGAAGCTGAAGCCGAGAATCACCGTGCTGTCGCCGACGCCCGGTTCAGTGGCGTTGTACGCTTCGATCTGCTCGACCACCTGCACCGTGCGGTTCTTGCTCGCACCCGGCGGCAGTTGAATGTCGGTGATGGTGTAACCCTGGTCTTCCACCGGCAGGAACGAGGAGGGCAGGCGACTGAAGCACAGCCCCAGACCGATCAGCAGCACGCCGTAGATCAACAGGTAACGCCCGGTGCGTTTCAATGCATAGGCGACCCAGCCCTGATAGCGCTCGGTGAGTTGTTCGAAGCGTCGGTTGAACCAGCCAAAGAAGCCGCCCTTGGCGTGATGCTCGCCCTTGGCAATCGGCTTGAGCAGCGTCGCGCACAGCGCCGGGGTCAAGGTCAGGGCGAGAAACGCGGAGAACAGAATCGAGGTGGCCATCGACAGCGAGAACTGCCGGTAAATCACCCCGACCGAGCCCTGCATGAACGCCATCGGAATGAACACTGCCACCAGCACCAGCGTGATGCCGATGATCGCGCCGGTGATTTGCTTCATCGCCTTGCGCGTCGCGTCCTTGGGCGACAGGCCTTCGGTAGCCATGATCCGCTCGACGTTTTCCACCACCACAATCGCGTCGTCCACCAGAATGCCGATGGCCAGCACCATGCCGAACATGGTCAGCACGTTGATCGAGAAGCCCAGCGCCAACATGATCGCAAAGGTGCCCATCAATGCCACCGGCACCACCAGCGTCGGAATCAGCGTGTAACGGATGTTCTGCAGGAACAGGAACATCACCGCAAACACCAGCACCATCGCCTCGACGAGGGTGTAGACCACTTTGGTGATCGAGACTTTGACGAAGGGCGAGGTGTCGTACGGAATCTTGTATTCCACGCCGGCCGGGAAGTAGCGCGCCAGTTCGTCCATCTTTGCCCGCACCAGCGTCGCGGTGCTCAGGGCATTGGCGCCCGGCGACAGTTGCACGCTGACGGCGGTCGACGGTTTGCCGTTCAGGCGGGTGGAGAATTGATATTCCTGACTGCCGATCTCGACCCGCGCCACATCGCTGATGCGCACGGTGGAGCCGTCCGGATTGGCCTTGAGCACAATGTCGGCGAATTCTTCAGGCGTCGACAGCTGGCCCTTGACCAGAATGGTCGCGGTGATTTCCTGCGTGGTGCGGGTCGGCAAGTCGCCGATGCTGCCCGCGGAAACCTGAGCATTTTGCGCAACGATGGCGGCGTTGACATCGGCCGGGGTCAGGTTGAAGCCGATCAGCTTCTGCGGATCGATCCAGATCCGCATTGCCCGTTCTGCACCGTACAACTGGGCCTTGCCGACGCCGTCCAGACGCTTGATCTCGTTCATCACGTTGCGCGCCAGGTAATCGCTGAGCGCCACGTCGTCGAGCTTGCCATCGCTGGAGGTGAGGGTGATCAGCAGCAGGAAACCGGCGGAGACTTTCTCCACCTGCAAGCCTTGTTGAGTCACCGCTTGCGGTAAGCGTGACTCGACCACTTTGAGACGGTTTTGCACGTCGACCTGCGCCATCTCCGGGTCAGTGCCCGGCTGGAACGTCGCGGTGATGGTGGCGCTGCCGAGGCTGCTCTGGGATTCGAAATACAGCAGATGGTCGGCGCCGTTGAGCTCTTCCTCGATCAAGCTGACCACGCTTTCGTCCACGGTTTGTGCCGATGCGCCCGGGTAGATTGCATAGATTTCGACTTTCGGCGGCGCAACGTTCGGATACTGCGCCACCGGCAACTGCACAATGGCCAACGCACCGGCCAGCAGGATGAACAAGGCGATCACCCAGGCGAACACCGGGCGGTCGATAAAGAACTGCGGCATAAAAAAGCGTCCTGCTTACTGACCAGAAACCTGGGCAAGTGGAAGAGGTGTGTCATCGATCTGGACTTTTTCACCGGGGCGCGCGTGCTGCAGGCCTTCAGTGACGATACGGTCGCCGGACTTGAGGCCGTGGGTGACGATCCAGCGATCGTTCTGCACCGCGCCCAGTTCGACCGGTTGCTGGCCGACGCGCTGCTCGGCGTCGAGCAACAGCACGTGGGCGATACCGGCGCTGTCACGCTGGATGGCCCGTTGCGGCACGCTGATACCTTGCTGATTGAACGCTTGCTCCAGACGCACGCGAACGAAGCTGCCCGGCAGCAAGTCGAGGTCCGGGTTGGGGAACTCGCTGCGCAAAATAATCTGGCCGGTGCCCGGGTCGACGGTGATATCGGTGAACAACAACTTGCCCGGTAATGGATAGAGGCTGCCGTCGTCCTGAATCAACGTGGCTTTGGCCTGACCTTGGCCCACTTCCTTTAATTGGCCGGAACGGAATGCGCGACGCAGGTCGTTGAGTTCACGGGTCGATTGCGTCAGGTCCGCGTGGATCGGGTTCAACTGCTGAATCAGTGCCAGCGGCGTGGTTTCGTTCTGCCCGACCAGCGCGCCTTCAGTCACCAGCGCCCGGCCAATGCGCCCGGAAATCGGCGCGGTGACGGTGGCGTAACCCAGGTTCAGTTTCGCCCGCTCCACGGCGGCTTTATTGGCAGCGACATCGGCGGCGGTCTGCCGGGCATTGGCTCGGGCGTTGTCGTAATCCTGGCCGCTGATGGCGTTGCCTTCGATCAACTGGGCGTATCGCTGTTCTTGCAGTCTGGCCTGGAACGCGTTGGCTTCGGCCTTGCGTAATGCGGCTTCGGCGCTGTCCAGGTCGGCCTTGAACGGCGCCGGGTCGATGCGGAATAGAACGTCGCCTTTTTTTACGTCGCTGCCTTCACGGAAGGCCTGCTGCAACACCACGCCGGCAACACGGGCACGGACTTCGGCGATGCGTGGCGCGACAATCCGCCCGCTCAGTTCGCTGCTGATCGACAGCGGCCGCGCTTCGATGGTTTCGATCCGCACGGTGGCCAGCGGCGCCTGTTCTTCGGCGGTCGAGGACTGGTCACACGCGCTCAGCGTCAACGCCAGTGCAATCAGGCTGAGCCGGGCAAGCAGATTCTTTGACATGTAAATACCCCAATAATGACCTCCCGTATCCTACGGGGGGCCGAGGAGGGTAGCGGTTAAGCTTTGTAGGGGGTGTGTGAAATTGTGTAAGGGTTTTGCTCATGGGCGTGTGAGGGCGTATATCCTTGGCGCCTTGAAATATATTGCGAGAGATGTACCGCTATCGCGGGCAAGCCCGCTCCCACAGTGGTCGGTGATGTTCACAAAATCTGTGTCCCCATCAAATCCCTGTGGGAGCGGGCTTGCCCGCGATGACGATCTATCCGGCGCCACTGCACTTTCTGGAAACACCCCATGCCCAACATCCTCCTGGTCGAAGACGATTCCGCGCTCTCCGAACTGATTTCCAGCTACCTGGAACGCAACGGCTATTGCGTCAGCGTGATCAGCCGTGGCGATCATGTGCGTGAGCGGGCGCGGGTCAATCCTCCGGACCTGGTGATTCTCGATCTGATGCTGCCGGGGCTCGACGGTTTGCAGGTCTGCCGCTTACTGCGGGCCGATTCGGCGACCTTGCCGATCCTGATGCTCACCGCCCGCGACGACAGTCACGATCAAGTGCTGGGCCTGGAGATGGGCGCCGACGATTACGTCACCAAACCCTGCGAACCACGGGTGTTGCTGGCCCGGGTGCGCACCTTGCTGCGCCGTAGCAGCCTCAGCGAACCGCAGACCGTCAACGACCGCATTCTCATGGGCAATCTATGCATCGACCTGTCCGAGCGCACCGTGACCTGGCGCGAGCAACTGGTCGAACTGTCCAGCGGTGAATACAACCTGCTGGTGGTGCTGGCCCGGCATGCCGGCGAAGTGCTGAGCCGCGACCAGATTCTGCAACGCCTGCGCGGTATTGAATTCAACGGCACCGACCGCTCGGTGGACGTGGCGATCTCCAAGCTGCGACGCAAGTTCGACGACCACGCTGGCGAGGCGCGCAAGATCAAGACCGTGTGGGGCAAGGGTTACTTGTTCAGCCGCTCCGAGTGGGAATGCTGAGTCGATGTTCAGAATTCTGTTTCGTCTCTATCTGGTGACCATCGTCTCGTTCAGCGCAGCGATCTACGTGGTGCCGGACCTGGTGATCCAGGTCTTTCATGAGCGCTTCATGACCTACAACCTCGATTACTCCCGAGGTTTGCAAACGCTGATCGTCAAACAGTTTCGCGCGGTGCCTATTGAGCAGTGGCCGGCGCTGGCAGACGAAATGGACAAGGAATTCCAGCCGCTGAACATTGTGCTGGCCCGCAACGACGACGCCGAATTTACCCTGGATGAACGTGCACGCTTGCAGCGCGGCGAGAATGTTGTGCGTATCGGCGATTGGGGCTGGCGCACCTTGGCCGTGACGCCGTTGAACGAGCAGATGGTCGTGGAAATGGTCGTGCCGCCGGACCCCACGGATGTCAGTTGGTTGTACTGGAGCATCAACGTACTGATCGGCGCGACCATGCTCGCCTGTCTGTTGCTGTGGTTGCGCCCGCACTGGCGCGACCTGGAACGCCTCAAAGGCACCGCTGAACGCTTCGGCAAGGGGCACTTGAGCGAGCGCACGCAGATTTCCCCCAGTTCCAACATCGGCAGCCTGGCCAACGTGTTCGACACCATGGCCGGTGACATCGAAAACTTGCTCAATCAGCAGCGCGACCTGCTCAACGCCGTGTCCCACGAACTGCGTACTCCACTGACGCGGCTGGATTTTGGCCTGGCGCTGGCGCTGTCCGACGACTTGCCGGCCGCCAGTCGTGAACGTCTGCAAGGTCTGGTCGCGCACATTCGCGAGCTGGATGAACTGGTGCTGGAGCTGCTGTCCTACAGTCGATTGCAAAACCCGGCGCAACTGCCGGAACAGGTCGATGTATCGCTGGATGAGTTCATCGACAGCATTCTCGGGAGTGTCGACGAAGAACTGGAATCTCCGGAAATCGTCATCGATGTACTGCTGAACGGCCAGCTCGAACGCTTCTCGCTGGACCCGCGATTGACCGCCCGGGCGATCCAGAACCTGCTGCGCAACGCCATGCGCTATTGCGAAAAACGCATTCAGATCGGTGTGCAGGTATGCGCCAAGGGCTGTGAGATCTGGGTGGATGACGATGGCATTGGCATTCCAGAGGAAGAGCGGGAGCGGATTTTCGAGCCGTTCTATCGGCTGGATCGTAGTCGGGATCGCGCAACGGGTGGGTTTGGGTTGGGCTTGGCGATCAGCCGCCGGGCACTGGAAGCGCAGGGTGGCACACTCTCCGCGCAAGCGTCGCCGCTGGGTGGTGCGCGGTTTCGGTTGTGGTTGCCGACACCTGTCTGAATCTTGCGACACCCCTGTGGCGAGGGGGCTTGCCCCCGTTGGGTCACGGAGCGGCCCCCTACATTTCTTCAGTCACATAACGGGGGCAGGATTGGCGACTGCTTCGCAGCCGAACGGGGGCAAGCCCCCTCGCCACAGGAATCACCAAGCACAGGTTTTTGACAAGTTCAGCCGAGTATTTCGGTTGATGGAATCAACCCAACGCCAGCCACTTGCATCCGCTCAATCGCCGCCGCCAGCGATCCATCCAGATCAATCGCCCGACACGCATCCAGCACCACAAATGCATTGAACCCAGCCGCCCGGGCGTCCAGCGCAGAAAACATCACGCAGAAATCCAGTGCCAGACCGACCATGTAAACCGTGTCGATGCCGCGTTCCTTCAGATACCCGGCCAAGCCTGTGGTGGTGGTTCGATCCGCTTCCAGAAACGCCGAGTAACTGTCGATGTCCGGATTGCAGCCCTTGCGGATGATCAATTGGGCGTGGGGCAGGTCCAGTTCCGGGTGGAATTCGGCACCGGGTGTGGCCCGTACGCAATGCTCTGGCCAAAGTGTCTGCTCGCCGTAAGGCAACTGAATCACGTCGTAAGGTTTGCGTCCGGGGTGGCTGGAAGCGAATGAGGCGTGGCCGGGTGGGTGCCAGTCCTGGGCAATGATGACCTGTTTGAACTGGCGGCCGAGGCGGTTGATCAAGGGCACGATCAGATCGCCCTCCGGCACCGGTAATTGACCGCCGGGAATGAAGTCGTTCTGTACGTCGATAACAAGCAAGGCTGCACGTGAAGAGATTGGCATCGGTAGGGTTCCTCCCTGGAAAGTCAGGGGCAAGCATAGTGATAATTTTGCTCGTGCGCTAAGCCGGTTTCTCAATAATTTCGGTGGTGCGGCCAATCGCGAGCAGGCTCGCTCCCACAGAGGATTTGTGAGCGCCCCGAATCCAATGTGGGAGCGAGCCTGCTCGCGATGAGGTCAGTCCAGACGCTAAAGAACCTGAAGCCAGTCCCGCATTTGGCCGAACCGCTGCCTTACTGCCAGCCCTGATGCCTTGTTATAGTTCGGGCCTCATATTCTGCCCGGTAAAGGATCACTGCCATGACTCAATACACCGCCTTCAGCGTCGAACTGGCTGATAACATCGCCCATGTGCAGATCAACCGCCCGGAAAAGATCAATGCGATGAACGCCGCGTTCTGGAGCGAGATCATCGAGATTTTCCAGTGGATCGACGATACCGATGAAGTGCGGGTGGTGGTGCTCAGCGGTGCCGGCAAGCATTTTTCTTCGGGCATCGACCTGATGATGCTGGCCGGTGTGGCCAATGAGCTGGGCAAGGATGTCGGCCGCAATGCGCGCCTGCTGCGTCGCAAGATCCTCGCGCTGCAAGCCTCGTTCAACGCCGTCGACAACTGCCGCAAACCGGTGCTGGCGGCGATTCAGGGTTATTGCCTGGGCGGCGCCATCGACCTGATTTCGGCCTGCGACATGCGTTACGCCGCCGAGGACGGGCAATTTTCCATCAAGGAAATCGACATCGGCATGGCGGCCGATGTGGGCACTTTGCAACGCTTGCCACGGATAATCGGTGACGGCATGCTGCGTGAACTGGCTTACACTGGTCGCACCTTTGGCGCCGATGAAGCGCGCAACATTGGCCTGGTCAATCGCGTCTATAGCGATGCCGCCAGCCTGCTTGAAGGCGTGATGGGCATTGCCCGCGAGATCGCCGGCAAGTCGCCGATTGCCGTTACCGGTACCAAAGAGATGATCAGCTATATGCGCGATCATCGCATCGATGACGGCCTCGAATACGTCGCCACCTGGAACGCCGCCATGCTGCAATCCACCGATCTGCGCGTGGCCATGGCCGCCCATATGAGCAAACAGAAACCCGAATTTCTGGACTGATTAACCATGATTTCACGCTGGACCACCGCAGTACTGGACACCGATCAACCCGGCGGTTGGGCCGTGGCGCGCAGCCCTGAAGGCTTTTTGTTCGATGACAACGGCGCGCTGTTTCCACGGGAATGGCTCAAGCGTCAGGACCTGTCGATTCTCGCCGAGCATGGCATCGGTCACCTGGATGGTGAACCGGTCTACCTGCTGGAACTGCG
Source organism: Pseudomonas sp. S2_A02 (assembly GCF_054668495.1). NCBI lineage: Bacteria > Pseudomonadati > Pseudomonadota > Gammaproteobacteria > Pseudomonadales > Pseudomonadaceae > Pseudomonas > Pseudomonas sp. S2_A02. Next base: position 371,696 of record NZ_CP162776.1, read on the forward strand.
CAGTCACAGCGAAGTGCCGGGCTGCAACTGGAAAGGCCTGCGAGCGTTCATGCTCGAGGGCGATCACACCGTCTACAAGGTGCTCGGCTACGCCGCGCAAATCGGTACCTGGGCCCGTGAACACCGCTTCTGCGGCAATTGCGGGCAGGTGATGAGCCAGGTGCCGCGTGAGCGGGCGATGTACTGTGAGCCGTGTGATATACGCCACTATCCGCGCATTTCACCGAGCATGATCGTGCTGGTGACCCGTGGCGACGAAGTTCTGCTGGCTCGTTCGCCACGTTTTGTACCCGGGGTCTATAGCACTTTGGCAGGGTTTGCCGAGCCGGGTGAGTCGGCCGAAGACTGCCTGATTCGCGAGGTCCGCGAGGAGGTGCAGATCGAGGTCAAGAACATCCAGTACATGGGCAGTCAATGCTGGCCGTTCCCGCATTCGATGATGCTCGGCTTTCACGCCGAGTACGCCGGGGGCGAGATTGTCTGTCAGGAAGACGAGATTGAAGATGCCCAGTGGTTCAACGTGCACGAGCTGCCGCCGTTGCCGGCGTCACGCTCGATTGCCCGTTACCTGATCGATGTCTATGTGGCGCGGCGCTTAGGCCACGCTGAACCAGTGCTGCCAGGCTAACCGGACGGTCAAGCCGAGCACCACGGTGATGAACACCGGGCGAATGAATTTCGCACCGCCGCTGATGGCGGTGCGTGCGCCGAAGAAGGCGCCGACCATCACCGACAGGCCCATGCTCAGGCCGATGATCCAGTCCACCTGCCCGGAAAATATGAACACCGACAGCGCCGCGATGTTGCTGACGAAGTTCATGCTGCGCGCCACGCCGCTGGCCTTGACCAGGTCGATGGGGTAGAGCAGCAGGCTGCTGACGGTCCAGAACGCCCCCGTTCCCGGCCCGGCCACGCCGTCGTAGAAACCGAGGCTGAAGCCTTGGGTTGATTGCCACTTTTTCTTGATCGGTGCGTCGCTGTCCAGCGGCGCCTTTGGTGTGCCGCCAAACAACAGATAAAGACCGCAAGCGAAAACGATCACCGGCAGCATCTTGTTCAGCCATTCCGCTGGCAAGTAATGTGCGACCACGGCGCCGGTGAGCGCGCCCACCAACGTGCCGACGATGGCGTGCGTCCATTGCCGAGGATGGAACAGCTTGCGCCGGTAGAAAGTGAAACTGGCAGTGGCCGAGCCGAAGGTCGAACTGAGCTTGTTGGTGCCCAGCACCAGGTGCGGCGGCAGGCCTGCGGTCAGCAGCGCCGGAGTGGTCAACAGACCGCCTCCACCGGCGATGGCGTCGATGAAACCGGCAATGAAAGCGACGAGGGCCAGAACGGCCAGGGTAGTGAGGTCAACGCTGAGTTCGAAAGGCATGGAATGGGCTTATTCGGCGGGGCGCAGAAGAGGGCTGCGAGGAAGGCCGGTATCTTACCCATATCCAAACTTTGCGGCGACCGGTCTGCCATCATCGCGAGCAGGCTCGCTCCCAAAGGGGATCTCATACGTAGTACAGATCAATGTGGGAGCGAGCCTGCTCGCGATGACTTACTTGTAGGCACTACATCACTTGCGCGCAGGCCCATTACCGATCTGCCACACAAACGGCGGTTCAGTCCCGTTGATCGCCCAGTCCCCGACAATCCGCGCCTTGTAGATCACCGGATTGTGCGATGACACGGTTCGCGCATTGCGCCAATGCCGATCCAGCGATTTGCCTTCACGTACATCCGAAGCGCCCAAGGCATTGAACAGTGTCGTGGTCGCGCGCTGGATCAATTCGGAGACCACCACCTGAGCCTTGGCCGACTCAATCTCCGCCGCCACATTCGCCGCGCGCTCCAGCGCTTCATCCCCGGAGAACCGCGCCAGATAAGCCCGTTGCGCCGGTTGCGCAGCCTTCAGGGCACTGGCTTCGGCGGCATACACCCACGCCGCCACTTCACCAACCACCTGCTGCACTTGCGAATCCTCGCTGACCCGCTGTGCATTGCCGTGGCTGTAGATGCGTTTGCGCTCGCGTACCTGATGCACCACATCGCGCAATGCGGCGCGGCCAATCCCGGCGAGGGTCGCCAGCAGCACCAACTGATAAAACGCCGTCTGATATTTGAAGCGGGTGGCGAAGTCGATGATGTTCTCGGCGTCCACTTCCACCTCGATAAACCGCGATGTGCCGCTGCCCGTGGTGCGCTGGCCGAAACCGTCCCAGTCATCGCTCTGCACAATCCCCGGTTGGCGTGTGCGGACCGCGGCGATCACATCGCCACCGGTATCGCTGCGTTGGGCATAGACGTCGATCCAGTCAGAGAAAATGCTGCCGGTGCTATAGAACTTCTCACCGTTGAGCCGCCACTGATCGCCGTGAGGCGAGACCTTGGTAATCACTTCTCCGATCGTCACGGCGCCGATCTCAGTCCAGGCATTGCCGGCGATGTCACCCTCGACAAAGCGTTTGAACCACAGATCCCGGCCCGGCCCCGGCGGTGAGTTCAAACGGTCCTCGGCAAAGGCAAAATGCCCGCGCAGGGCTTGGGGTACGTTGGAATCGGCTTCGGCCAGTTCGATCAGCAATTCGAACAGCTGCGGCAGTGACGCGCCGCCACCGCCGTATTCAACCGGCACCCGCACCGCGCCGAAGCCAGCCTCCTTGAGCCATTGAATCGGTTCGTAAGGCAAGCTGCGGCTTTGTTCGCGCTCAACGGCACCGGCGGCGATGCGCAGGAAGATCGGCCGAAAGCGTGCGGCCAGCACTTCATAGTCAGTGCCGATGGACAGCGGGTTGATTACTTTGTGTTCGGTCATGGGACAGCTCCTGGGCAGTGAATGCCATAGGGGATTGCACGGTCCATGCCGAAGCTCGCAGACCATGGTTTATTGGATGTTGTGGATTTCGGCGTGGCCTGAACTGTTGCTGTGCCAACAGTGCATCAGCAAATTGCCCCAGGTACAACCGGATCCCTGTGGGAGCGAGCCTGCTCGCGAAAGGGCCATCAGACTCAGCATTGATGTTGACTGATACACCGCTTTCGCGAGCAGGCTCGCTCCCACAAGTATTTCACTTGGCTTAAGGCGGTCGTATCACCGCGCTGGCACGGTTGCTGCTCTGACCTCAGGACTTCCCTGAAAACCCGAGGACACGTCAATGAGTCAGCAAGCCGTCAAATTTGCCTACTGGGTGCCGAACGTCAGCGGCGGGCTGGTGGTCAGCAAGATCGAGCAGCGCACCCACTGGGGCATCGACTACAACCGCAAACTGGCGCAACTGGCCGAAGAGGCGGGGTTCGAATATGCCCTTACGCAGATTCGTTTCACCGCCGGTTATGGCGCCGAGTTCCAGCATGAATCCGTTGCCTTCAGCCATGCGCTGTTGGCCGCCACCACAAAATTGAAAGTCATCGCGGCGATTCTGCCGGGGCCATGGCAACCGGCGCTGGCGGCCAAACAACTGGCAACCATCGATCAACTCACTAACGGCCGGGTGGCGGTGAACATTGTCAGCGGCTGGTTCAAGGGCGAGTTTCAGGCCATCGGCGAACACTGGCTTGAACACGATGAACGTTATCGCCGCTCTGAAGAATTTATTCGTGCATTGAAGGGCATCTGGACCCAGGACAACTTCACCTTTCGCGGCGACTTCTACCGCTTCGACAACTACAGCCTCAAACCCAAGCCGCTGGGCCAGCCGGAAGTCTTCCAGGGTGGCAGTTCCCGTGCGGCCCGGGACATGGCGGCGCGGGTTTCGGACTGGTACTTCACCAACGGCAACACCCCCGAAGGCATCAAGGCCCAGGTCGACGACATCCGCACAAAAGCGGCTGCGAACAATCATTCGGTGAAGGTCGGGGTGAATGCCTTTGTCATCGCTCGCGATACCGAAGAAGAGGCGCGGGCGGTGTTGGCGCAGATCATCGATCAGGCCGACCCCGAAGCTGTGAACGCCTTTGGCGATGCGGCGAAGCAAGCGGGCAGGGCGTCACCCGAGGGCGAGGGCAACTGGGCCAAATCGACCTTCGAAGATCTGGTGCAGTACAACGATGGTTTCAAGACCAACCTGATCGGCACACCACAACAGATTGCCGAGCGTATCGTCGCGTTGAAAGCGGTGGGCGTGGATTTGGTGCTGGCGGGGTTCCTGCACTTTCAGGAAGAGGTGGAATACTTCGGGAAGCGGGTATCGCCGTTGGTGCGGGAGTTGGAGGCCACGGCTCAACTGAAGCAAACCGCCGCGGTAGCCTGAACACCACAAAACCCACTGTGGGAGCGGGCTTGCTCGCGAAGACGGACTGACATTCAATATCGATGTCGACTGATACACCGCTTTCGCGAGCAAGCCCGCTCCCACTTTGGGCTGCGAGAACCTATAGGCCCAAGTCGGACAAGCCTGGGTGATCATCCGGCCGGCGGCCCAGCGGCCAGTGGAACTTGCGGTCGCTTTCCTTGATCGGCATGTCGTTGATGCAGGCGTAACGGTTGAACATCAGCCCGTTCTCGTCGAACTCCCAGTTCTCGTTGCCGTAGGAACGGAACCAGTTGCCCGAGTCGTCATGCCATTCGTAGGCATAACGCACGGCGATACGGTTGGCGCCATGGGCCCAGAGTTCCTTGATCAGGCGGTAGTCCAGTTCCTTTGCCCATTTGCGGGTCAGGAATGCTTTGGCTTCTTCGCGGTTATGGGCGAACTCGGCGCGGTTACGCCATTGGGTGTTCAGGGTGTAGGCCAGGGACACCCGTTCCGGGTCGCGGGAGTTCCAGCCGTCTTCGGCCAGGCGAACTTTTTCGATGGCTGATTCACGGGTAAACGGCGGCAATGGCGGACGAACTTCGGCAGTAGACATATAAAGTCTCCCTATCAAATTAACGTTCAAACACGTTGTCGGGCTTATTAAAAGTGTTACAGGTCCAATAACTTTCGCGCCATGCATTGCGCATTATCGGCGGCACTGTGATCACCCATCACAAGCGCTACGGTAATGGCACCGTCGATCAGGATCAGCAGCTGTTTGGCCAGCGTCTCCGGGTCTGTAGCGCCATGTTCGGTACAGAGCTCGCGCACGTAGTCGAGCAGCTTCTGTTTGTGGTCTTTGGCGACCAGGCGAACCGGGTCTTGCGCATCGCCGGTTTCGCCGCTGGTGTTGATGAATGCGCAGCCGCGAAAGCCTTCGGAGGCGAACCAGGCCTTGAGCACGGTAAACAGGTTGAGCAGCCGGTCGGCCGGGGTTTGCGCCTTGCCGACTTCGCTTCGATACCAATTCATCCAGCGCACATCGCGGCGCTGCAGGGCCGCGACGGTGAGCTCCTCCTTGTTGGCGAAGTAGCGGTAAATACTTTTTCTGGAAACGCCGGCGGTTTTCACCAGAAGCTCCATGCCGGTGGCAGCGATGCCACTTTTGTAGATCAACTTTTCGGTGACATCCAGAATGATGTCGCGTGTGTCGTTGCTAGTGATTTTGTTCATGTGGCTAACAGTAGAATGATCGTTCTCCTTGGTCAAGATGTTATTTGTGGTGGCTGTGAAATCGCCTTCGCGGGCAAGCCTCGCTCCTACAGGATTTGTATAGTCGCAATTATCCCAAGCGATGAAAAACCGTAGGAGCGAGGCTTGCCCGCGAAGAGGCCATTACAGACACTAACAAGACCCAAGGCAATCCATGGTGTAAGCTCTCGGGTTCTTCGGATTCGACCCTTTTGCGAGCCCTATGCCGTCGCTTTTCAAACGCTCTCTGCTGCCTAAACTGCGCAGTTTTCCGCTGACCGCCGATGCCGTCACCATCCTCTCTGGCGCCGCCGAGTTTCGTCGTTGCCTGCTGGAACAAATCGCCCAGGCAACCCAGCGCATCTATATCGTCGCGCTGTACCTGCAACAGGACGAGGCCGGGCAGGAAATCCTCGATGCCCTGCACGCCGCCAAACTGGCGCGCCCGGAACTGGACGTGGTGGTGGTCGTGGACTGGTTGCGCGCCCAGCGCGGTTTGATCGGTGCCGGTAAGCAGCCGGGCAACTCGGCCTGGTATCAGGAAGCGACCCGTACCCACGAAAGCGTGGTGCCGGTGTACGGTGTGCCGGTGCAGACCCGCGAGCTGTTCGGCGTGCTGCATTTGAAGGGCTTTGTGATCGACGATTGCGTGCTCTACAGCGGCGCGAGCCTGAACAACGTTTACCTGCACAAATTCGACAAGTACCGCTTCGACCGTTATCACCTGCTGCAGAATCATGCGCTGGCCGATTCGATGCAGCACCTGATTCAGCACGGTCTGATCGCCTCCAAAGCGGTACATCGCCTTGACCTGCCGAACCTGCCGACCACTCGCAGCCTGCGCAACGACATCGGTGACCTGCGCAGTCGTCTCAAGCACGCGGCGTACGACACCACGGCGGGCAGCACGGCGAAGGACGGTTTATCGGTCAGCCCCTTGCTCGGTGTGGGCAAGAACAACCCGTTGAGTCGGGTGATCTGCGAGCTGATCGCCAGCGCCCAGCATCAGCTGACCATCTGCACGCCATACTTCAATCTGCCGCTGGCAGTGACCCGGGAAATCAATCGGGCGCTGGCGCGGGGGGTGAAGATCGACATCATCGTCGGCGACAAAACCGCCAACGACTTCTACATTCCGCCTAGCGAGCCGTTCAAGGTGATCGCGGCGCTGCCGTACCTATACGAAATCAGTTTGCGACGCTTCGCCAAGCGCCATCAGCGCAGCATCGACAGTGGCAAGCTGAACCTGCATTTGTGGAAGGATGGCGACAACACCTATCACCTCAAGGGCATGTGGATCGATCAGCGCTACACCTTGCTGACCGGTAACAACCTCAACCCACGTGCGTTCCGTCTCGACCTGGAAAACGCGTTGCTGATTGATGATCCGAAAGGTGAATTGCTGGAGCCGCGTGGCAATGAGCTGGCGGAGATTTTCCAACACACCAGCCGTATTGAGCGGTATCAGGATCTGGAAACGCTGCCGGATTATCCGGCGGGAGTGGCCAAGTTTCTCAAGCGGGTGAGTCGGGTGCGGATCGAGCGGTTGTTGTATCGGATTTTGTAAGGGATTAGCACGACGGGACAGGTGTGGTGCCTGCCAAAATGCCATTGCGAGCAGGCTCGCTCCCACATTGGAATTATGATCGAAACAAATCCCCTGTGGGAGCGAGCCTGCTCGCGAAAGCGGTGTGTCGGGCGACATCGATGTTGTCTGTTATCGCGCCTTCGCGGGCAAGTCGGATCGCCGCACCGCCGCTCCCGCAGGATTCAGGCTGCCCGCAGGGATCTGCACAGGGCTGGTGGCTGCGCTAATATGCCCACCACTCAAACAACAAGGCTCGCCACGGTCAATGTCGGAAAAAGACACCATCTCCATTCAACTGGTGCGTGAAGCGCTGTTGCAAAGTTGCGCCCCGGGCGCTGCCACCGAAGAGGTGTTGAACAAGGTCGGCATCGATCCGGCGTTGCTGGAAACCACCGACGCCCGTGTTCCGGCCACCGCCTATGCGCGGTTGTGGCGCTTGCTGGCGCGGCGTGGGGACGATGAGTTTTTTGGCATGGACCCGCGCAAGCTCAAGTCCGGCAGTCTGGAGTTCCTGTGTCGTTGCTCGATGGTCCAGCCAAGCCTGGCGGCCGGGCTGACTTCGGGCCTGAGCTTTCTGTCGTTGATGCTGGAGCGCATGCCCGCGCAACTGGTTCGCCAGCAAAGCCTGGCGGAAATCGTCCTGCTGGAGGACGAAGAAGACCCGCGCCGCGCCTTCACCTACTTCACTTACTGGATGATCGTGCACGGCGTTGCCTGCTGGCTGGCGGGGCGGCGGATTCCGATCCTGGCCATCGAGTTGCGTTGCCCGGCGCCGGATTTTTGTGATGACTACCGGGTGATGTTCTCCGAAAACCTGCGGTTCGACCGGCCGCGCACGCGGATGATTTTCTCAGCTGACTGCCTGGATTTGCCGATCAAGCGCAGCTCTGAAGAGCTCAAACGCTTCCTGGCCCATGCGCCGGCGAACATTCTGGTCAAGTATCGCGACCCTGAAAGCCTGGCCAGTCGGATCAAGCACGACTTACGGCAACTGCCCGCCGAGCATTGGCCGGAAACCGAGGCGCTGGCGCAGCGACTGTGCATGTCGGCCTCGACCCTGCGCCGCCGCCTGGCTGAAGAGGGCCAGACGTATCAGGGGCTCAAGGACAGTGTGCGCAAGGAACTGGCCATCGTCTGGCTGGCCGAGCCGGCCATCAGCTTCGCCGAAATCGCCACCCGTTTGGGGTTTGCCGATGCGAGTTCGTTCTACAAAGCGTTTCGCAAGTGGTCGGGGTCCAATCCGGGGCATTATCGCAGTTTGATTCTTAACGAAGCCAGCTGATCGATCGTTCCCACGCAGAGCGTGGGAACGAGGTAGGTAGGGATCTTGGCCAAACCAGTCACACAACTTGATAGCTTTGACCATTGTCCCGCTGCCCGCGCAGAGCGAGTATTTCCCTGTTATTTACGGTTCCCCAACCTAATAAAAATACACAGGGATTCTGGCAATGCGCGATTACTTGTCTGCCACGTCACAGTTCAATTACAAGCACACCGTCGATGCCGCGCTCACAGGGTCGTTGAGCGCGCTCAACGCCTGCGTCGAGTGTTGCGACCGGCATGCCTTGCCGGGGCGCATCGCGCTGTTCTGGGAAGGCCGCGACGGCGCCAGCGCGACCTACACCTTCAGCGACTTGCAGGACAAAGCTGCGCGATTTGCCAATTTCCTGCTGGCCCAGGGCGTGAAGAAGGGCGATAAAGTCGCCGGTCTCTTGCCACGCAACATCGAATTACTGATCACCGTGTTCGCCACCTGGCGCATCGGCGCGGTCTATCAGCCGTTGTTTACGGCCTTCGGCCCAAAAGCCATCGAACATCGCCTCAACAGCTCCGGTGCCGCCGTCGTGGTGACCGACGCGGTCAATCGCCCTAAACTCGCTGAAGTGGCCGACTGCCCGACCATCGTCACCGTGGGTGGCCCGAAAGGCCAAGGGATTGTTCGGGGTGATTTCAGTTTTTGGGCCGAACTGGCCAATTATTCTTCCGAGTGCGAACCGGTATTACTGACCGGCGAAGACCCGTTCCTGCTGATGTTCACCTCGGGCACCACCGGCCCGTCGAAAGCGCTGTCGGTGCCGCTCAAGGCCATCGTCGCGTTCCAGAATTACACCCGTGACGCGGTGGATTTGCGCCCTGAAGACGCGTTCTGGAACGTCGCCGATCCGGGTTGGGCCTATGGTATCTATTTCGGTGTCACCGGGCCAATGGCGATGGGGCATCCGATCACCTTTTACGATGGCCCGTTCACCCTCGAAAGCACCTGCCGGGTGATCAACAAATACGGGATCACCAACCTCACCGGCTCACCCACCGCCTACCGCTTGCTGATTGCCGGTGGCGACGAGTTTGCCCGCTCGATCAAGGGCAAGCTGCGCATCGTCAGCAGCGCCGGTGAACCGCTGAACCCGGAAGTGATCCGCTGGTTCTCTGATAACCTCGGTGTGGTGATTCACGACCATTACGGCCAGACCGAACTGGGCATGGTTTTGTGCAATCACCACGGCCTCGATCATCCGGTACACGTCGGCGCTGCCGGTTTCGCCTCGCCGGGCCACCGCATCGTGGTGCTCGACGACGAATACAAGGAATTGGGCGTCGGCCAGCCAGGCATTCTGGCCATTGACCGTACCCAGTCGCCGATGTGCTGGTTCGGTGGTTACGAAGGTGCGCCGACCAAGGCCTTCGTCGGCAACTATTACCTGAGCGGCGACACCGTGGAGTGGAACCCGGATGGCAGCATCAGCTTCGTCGGCCGCAGCGACGACGTGATCACCACCTCCGGTTATCGCGTTGGCCCGTTCGACGTGGAAAGCGCGTTGATCGAACACCCGGCAGTGGTCGAAGCCGCCGTAATCGGCAAGCCCGACCCGGAACGCACCGAGCTGGTCAAAGCCTTTGTCGTGCTCAGCCCGCAATACCGCGCCGAACCTGCACTCGCCGAAGAGCTGCGCCAACATGTGCGCCAGCGTCTGGCGGCGCACGCGTACCCCCGCGAAATCGAATTTGTCAGCGAGTTGCCGAAAACCCCAAGCGGCAAATTGCAGCGCTTTATCTTGCGCAACCAGGAAATCGCCAAGGCTCAAGAGGCCACCGCGAAGAACGTTTCAGCTTGAATCCAAGGAAACAATGATGCAGATCGAAAACAAGGTTTTTCTCGTCACCGGCGGTGCGTCCGGCCTCGGTGCCGCCACTGCTGAAATGCTGGTGGCTGCTGGCGCCAAGGTGATGCTGGTGGACATGAATGCCGAAGCCGTCGCGGCCCAGGCTGCACGTCTCGGCGCGCAAAGCGTAGTGGCTGACATTAGCAATGAAGCTGCTGCGGAAGCAGCGGTGCAGGCGACAGTCAAAGCGTTTGGCGGCCTCAATGGTCTGGTCAATTGCGCCGGCATCGTCCGTGGCGAGAAGATCCTCGGCAAGAACGGCCCCCATGCACTGGCCAGCTTCAGCCAGGTGATCAACGTCAACCTGATCGGCAGCTTCAACATGCTGCGCCTGGCAGCGGCGGCGATTGCCGAAACCGAAGCCGACGAAGACGGTGAGCGTGGCGTGATCATCAACACAGCATCGGCCGCGGCCTTCGACGGCCAGATCGGCCAAGCGGCGTATTCGGCTTCGAAAGGCGCGATCGTCAGCCTGACCTTGCCCGCCGCCCGTGAACTGGCGCGTTTCGGCATCCGTGTGATGACCATCGCCCCGGGCATTTTCGAAACGCCGATGATGGCCGGCATGACCCCGGAAGTGCGCGAATCCTTGGCCGCTGGCGTGCCGTTCCCACCGCGCCTGGGCAAGCCGAGCGAGTACGCCGCGCTGGCCAGGCATATCATAGAAAACAGCATGCTCAACGGCGAGGTGATCCGTCTCGACGGTGCCCTGCGCATGGCCGCCAAATAAGGAGGATTAGACATGACACTTTCCAACGATCCGATTGTTATTGTCAGCGCCGTCCGCACCCCGATGGGCGGTTTTCAGGGCGAACTGAAAAGCCTGACCGCACCGCAGTTGGGCGCCGCGGCGATTCGTGCTGCCGTTGAGCGCGCCGGTATCGCCCCTGAATCCGTAGAAGAAGTGCTGTTCGGTTGCGTGCTGTCCGCCGGCCTCGGCCAGGCCCCGGCGCGGCAAGCGGCACTGGGCGCCGGGCTGGATAAATCGACCCGTTGCACCACGCTGAACAAAATGTGCGGCTCGGGCATGGAAGCCACGATTCTGGCTCACGACATGCTGATCGCCGGCAGTGCCGATGTTGTGGTCTCCGGGGGCATGGAAAGCATGTCCAACGCGCCATTCCTGCTGGACCGCGCCCGCAGTGGTTACCGCATGGGCCATGGCCGGGTACTCGATCACATGTTCCTCGACGGCCTGGAAGACGCCTACGACAAGGGCCGCCTGATGGGCACCTTTGCCGAGGATTGCGCCGAAACCAACGGTTTTACCCGTGAAGCACAGGACGCGTTTGCCATCGCTTCGACCACCCGCGCCCAACAGGCGATCAAGGACGGCAGTTTCAACGCCGAGATCGTGCCCGTGCAGGTGATGGTCGGCAAAGAGCAGGTGCTGATCAGCCACGACGAACAGCCGCCGAAAGCCAAACTGGACAAGATCGCCTCGCTGAAACCGGCGTTCCGCGATGGCGGCACTGTGACGGCGGCGAACTCCAGTTCGATCTCCGATGGCGCGGCGGCACTGGTGCTGATGCGCCGTTCCGAAGCAGAGAAACAAGGCCTGAAACCGCTGGCGGTGATTCATGGTCATGCTGCATTTGCCGACACGCCAGGGCTATTCCCGGTGGCACCGGTGGGCGCGATCAAGAAGCTGATGAAGAAAACCGGCTGGTCTCTGGACGAAGTCGAGTTGTTCGAAGTCAACGAAGCCTTTGCGGTGGTCAGTCTGGTGACCATGACCAAACTGGAAATCCCCCACGAGAAGATCAACATCCACGGCGGAGCCTGCGCCTTGGGTCACCCGATCGGTGCGTCTGGCGCGCGGATCCTTGTGACCTTGCTCTCGGCCCTGCGCCAGAAAGGCCTGAAACGCGGTGTTGCAGCGATCTGCATCGGCGGCGGTGAAGCCACGGCCATGGCTGTGGAATGCCTGTACTGAGGCTAATGGGGCGCAACCTGTGTGTGGGGCTTTTGTGGCGAGGAGCTTGCTCCCGCTGGGTCGCGAAGCGGCCCCAAAAGCTTTGCGACTGCTGCGCAGTCGAGCGGGAGCAAGCTCCCTCGCCACACAAGCCCGCTCCCACAGGTCCTGTGTTTCAACTGACAGGCATTTCGCACGAAGGCAAATTTTTAAGGACTTGGCATGATTCCCAATGACGAACAACTTCAGATCAGCGACGCGGCCCGGCAGTTTGCCCAGGAACGGCTGAAACCGTTCGCCGCCGAATGGGACCGTGAACATCGCTTCCCCAAGGAAGCCATCAGCGAGATGGCCGACCTGGGTTTCTTCGGCATGCTGGTGCCTGAGCAATGGGGCGGTTGCGACACCGGTTACCTGGCCTACGCCATGGCCCTAGAAGAAATCGCCGCCGGCGACGGAGCCTGCTCGACCATCATGAGCGTGCACAACTCGGTGGGTTGCGTGCCGATCCTCAAGTTCGGCAATGACGATCAAAAAGAACGCTTCCTCAAGCCGCTGGCCAGCGGCGCGATGCTCGGTGCGTTTGCGCTGACCGAACCGCAAGCTGGCTCCGACGCCAGCAGCCTGAAAACCCGTGCCCGGTTGGACGGCGATCACTACGTGCTCAACGGCTGTAAGCAATTCATCACCTCCGGGCAAAACGCCGGGATGGTGATTGTGTTTGCGGTGACCGACCCGAGTGCTGGCAAGCGTGGGATCACGGCGCTGATCGTGCCGACCGATTCGCCGGGCTATAAAGTCGCGCGAGTCGAAGACAAACTCGGCCAGCACGCCTCTGATACCTGCCAGATCCTCTTCGAGGATGTGAAAGTCCCGGTGGCCAATCGACTGGGTGAGGAGGGCGAAGGCTACAAGATCGCCTTGGCCAACCTCGAAGGCGGCCGTGTCGGCATCGCCTCGCAATCGGTGGGCATGGCCCGCGCCGCGTTTGAAGCGGCCCGCGACTATGCTCGTGAACGCGAGAGCTTCGGCAAGCCGATCATCGAACACCAGGCGGTAGCGTTTCGCTTGGCAGACATGGCAACCCAGATCGCCGTCGCCCGGCAGATGGTGCATTACGCGGCGGCATTGCGCGACAGCGGCAAACCGGCGCTGGTGGAAGCATCCATGGCCAAGCTGTTCGCTTCGGAAATGGCCGAGAAGGTCTGCTCCTCGGCGTTGCAAACCCTTGGCGGTTACGGTTACCTGAACGACTTCCCGCTGGAGCGGATCTACCGCGACGTGCGGGTGTGCCAGATCTACGAAGGCACCAGCGATATTCAGCGCATGGTCATTTCGCGCAATCTTTGAGAAGGAACCCCCGTACTGTCAGAAGAGCAAGATCAAAAGATCGCAGCCTGCGGCAGCTCCTACGGGGGATCGAGTGTTTATCAGGAGTCATATATGAATTACGAAACGATTTTGCTGGAAACCCACGGCCGCGTCGGCCTGATTACCCTCAACCGTCCGCAAGCCTTGAACGCGTTGAATGCGCAAATTGTCAGTGAATTGAACCACGCACTCGATGGTCTGGAAGCCGATTCGAACATCGGCTGCATCGTGCTGACCGGCTCGAAAAAAGCCTTCGCCGCCGGTGCCGACATCAAGGAAATGGCCGAGCTGACCTATCCGCAGATCTACCTCGATGACCTGTTCAGCGATAGCGATCGCGTGGCCAACCGCCGCAAGCCGATCATTGCCGCGGTCAATGGTTTTGCCTTGGGCGGTGGTTGTGAACTGGCGTTGATGTGCGACTTCATTCTGGCCGGTGATAACGCAAAATTCGGTCAGCCGGAAATCAACCTCGGTGTGTTGCCAGGCATGGGCGGCACCCAGCGCCTGACCCGCGCGGTGGGCAAGGCCAAGGCCATGGAAATGTGCCTGAGCGGGCGATTGATCGATGCGGTGGAAGCGGAGCGTTGCGGCATTGTTGCGCGCATCGTGCCCGCGGATGAGTTATTGGAAGAGGCGCTGAAAGTCGCGGCGCTGATTGCCAAGAAGTCGCTGCCGATTGCGATGATGATCAAGGAAAGCGTCAACCGCGCGTTTGAAGTCAGTCTGTCGGAAGGCGTGCGATTTGAGCGTCGGGTGTTCCATGCGGCGTTTGCCACGCAGGATCAGAAGGAAGGGATGGCGGCGTTTATTGCCAAGCGGGAGGCGGAGTTCGTCGGCAAGTAACCCTCACTGATCGTTCCCACGCTCTGCGTGGGAATGCCGCCCGGGACGCTCCGCGTCCCTTCGCAGCGTGACGCAGAGCGTCACAGGATGCATTCCCACGCGGAGCGTGGGAACGATCTTCTTAGACCAGGTAGTTTTTCAACTCCCGGGCAATCACCATCCGCTGTATTTCGCTCGACCCTTCATAAATCTGCGTGATCCGCGCATCCCGGTAGTAACGCTCCACCGGGTAATCTTCCAGATACCCATATCCGCCATGAATCTGTATCGCCGACGAGCAGACCTTTTCGGCCATTTCCGAGGCAAACAGCTTGGCCTGTGAGGCCTCCGACAGACACGGTTTGCCAGCACTGCGCAACCTTGCGGCATGCAGGATCAGCAAGCGCGCGGCGTTCAACCGGGTTTGCATGTCGGCCAGCATATTAGCGATGCTCTGGTGTTCGATGATCGGCTTGTCGAACTGCACCCGATCCCGCGCGTAAGCCAGCGCCGCTTCGAACGCCGCCCGGGCGATGCCCAAGGCTTGCGCGGCGATGCCGATGCGGCCGCCTTCGAGGTTGGAGAGGGCGATGGCCAGGCCTTTACCGCGTTCGCCCAGCAGATTGGCCTCGGGAACGGTGCAATTGTTGAGGGTGACGGCGCAGGTATCGGAAGCACGGATGCCCATCTTGTGTTCACTGCGGTCGACGATGAAACCCGCTGTCTCGGTCGGCACCAGGAACGCCGAAATGCCGCGTTTGCCCAGCTCCGGATCGGTCACGGCAAACACGATCGCCAGCTTCGCCCGTTTGCCATTGCTGACGAATTGCTTGGCGCCGTTGATCACCCACTGGCCGTCGCGCAGTTCGGCGCGAGTGCGCAGGTTATGCGCTTCGGACCCGGCCTGGGGTTCGGTGAGGCAGAAGCAGCCGATGGCCTGGCCGCTGGCGAGGTCCGGCAACCATTGCTGTTTCTGTTCTTCGGTGCCGTAGTTGAGCACCGGCCCGCAGCCCACCGAATTGTGGATGCTCATCAGCGCACCGGTGGCGCCGTCACCGGCGGAAATCTCTTCCACCGCCAGCGCATAGGCGACGTAGTCGACATAAGTGCCGCCCCATTCCTCGGGCACCACCATGCCCAGCAGGCCCAGTTCACCCATCTTCGCCACCAGACCGTCATCGATCCAGCCGGCTTTTTCCCAGGCTTGTGCGTGGGGCGCGATTTCGCCACGGGCAAAATCCCGGGCCATGTCGCGGATCATCACTTGCTCTTCGCTCAATTCGATATCGTGCATGACTCAGCTCCCACTCTGCTCGAACCCGGTGAAAAAACTCGCCACGTGCTCGGCGTCCAGCGCCTGCAGAGTCGGCGGATTCCAGCGCGGGTTCTTGTCTTTGTCGATCAGCAAGGCGCGCACGCCTTCAATCAGGTCGCCGCGTTCGAACCACTGGCGATCCAGGTGCAGTTCGAGGGCGAAGCACTGCTCCAGGCTCAGGTGCCGACCGCGTCGCAGCATTTGCAGGGTCACACCCATGGCCAACGGTGAACGGCTTTGCAGCAGGTCGGCGGTGGCCGTGGCCCACTCATGGCTATCGGCGACGGTCACTTCACGCAGTTGTTCCACCATACTCGGCACATCGGGCAGGGCGAAGAAGTGATCGATGGCCGGGCGCAACGCAATCAATGGCGCGTCGGGCAGTTGTTGCACGGCGAGTTTCGCCAGCATGCCTTGCAGATCCTTGAGCGGCGTGTCGTGCCATTCGAGCTGATCGAGTTGCTCGTCCAGCGCGCCCAGGCTGGCGCTGTCCAGGTACCAGTCGGCCAGGCCGCAATAGAGCGCATCGGCGGCGCGAATCTGCACGCCGCTGACACCGAGATAAATGCCCAGCTCACCGGGAATGCGCGGCAGGAAGTGGCTGCCACCGACATCCGGGAAATAACCAATGGCCACTTCCGGCATCGCCAGACGGCTGCGCTCGGTGACCACCCGCAAATCGGCGCCTTGCACCAGCCCCATGCCACCGCCCAGGACAAAGCCGTCCATCAAGGCCAGGACCGGTTTGCGATAGTGATGGATGGCGAGGTCGAGGGCGTATTCCTCGACGAAGAAGTCTTCGTGCAGGGTGCCACCGCCTTTGAAACTGTCGTACAGCGAGCGAATATCGCCGCCGGCACAGAACGCTTTCTCACCAGCGCCGCGCAACACCACCGCATGCACCTGCGGATCCTGTGCCCAGGCATTGAGCTGCTGTTGCAGGCTACGAACCATGTCCAGGGTAATGGCGTTGAGGCCAGAGGGGCGATTAAGGGTCAGGTGACCGATGTGATTGCGAACCTCGGCCAACACTTCATTTTGCGTGGCATCCATGGGCTGTGTTGTCGGGGATGAAACCTGAGCAGTCATCACTAACTCCCTGCTTTTATTGTTCTTTATAGAGAAGCTCGCGCGCGAGCGATGCTGGATCGTATCAGTGCAAATTTGTGATGTACAACCGGGATACGTGCAGGTGCTGTTTGCATTTTTACCTTAGGGCAAAAACAAAAGATCGCAGCCTTCGGCGGCTCCTACGTGATCGGTGTTCATACGCGAACGAGATCAAGGAGCTGCCGAAGGCTGCGATCTTTTGATCTTCAGCCCTTGCTGGAAAATACATCCCCGATGCTACGCCGCTTGGCATGCAACTCGCTGGCATGGATCAGTTGTTCGAGGTCTTCGGGGGTGACGTCGTAGAAGGCCTCCATGTCGGCGAGGGCCAGTTTCAGATCCGCGGCAGTGATTGCCTGGCTGTCGGGGAGGGGCATCATCGGCGCCGGTTCAGTGGGACGTTTTGGGTAGCGAATGCGCGTCAGATTGTTGTACGCCAATGCGCTGAGCAGCAGCGTCGAGCCACTGAGCATCACCGGGCCGAGGGCTTTCCAGTCCAGGGCGATGGTCGCCGGGTCTGCCAACACCAACAGCAATGCCAGCGCCCCGGCCGGCGGGTGCAGGCAACGCAGCCAGCACATCAGAATCAGCGCCATGCCCGCCGCTAGGCAGGCGCTGCCCAGGGTTCGTCCGAGCACGTGAGCGACCAGCAACGAGACCACCCCGGCGCTCAAGTAGCCGCCAAGAATCGACCACGGCTGGGCGAGGGCGCCTGAGGACACAGCAAACAGCAATACTGCGGACGCACCCAGCGGGCCGATCAGGTGCTGCGCCACTTGCATGCCGAATACCTGACTGCAGAGCCAGACGCTGAACATCGTGCCCAGCGACATGCCGATGGCGGCGCGACTCCATTCTGAAGGACGGGTATTGATGGCGGCAGGTAACCAGCGAGCAAACATGAGGCAAACAATCCGTAAAAAATCGAGGCAAAAAAAAGGCTTAGCTGGGATACCCAGAAAGCCCTTGAAGTAGTTCCAACTATTGGGGGAGGAACGCCGCACAGTGTGCCGATCATTCCTGATGCTGACAAATTCATATTAATGCAGCTTCAATGCATTATTTTTGCAGTATCGCCACGCGCCGACCGCTCATGAAGCAGAGAAAACCGCCCATTGCCGTCAACGCACTCAGGGCATAGAACATGGTGGGGGCAGGCGTGTGCATCAGCAGATAGCCACAGATCACCGGGCTCAGCGCACCGCCGAGGGCCGCGAGGTTCTGCGCGCCGTAGTAGCTGCCGCGCAGTTCTTCCGGGGCCAGGGTGTCGACGAAGAGGAATTCGGCCGGGTAAATGATCATTTCGCCGAGGGTGAAAATGAACATCGCCACGCACCAGCTCACGAGACTGTCAGCCAGGCTGAAACCGATCAACCCGAGGATGAACAGGCTGGTGCCGCCAGCAATCCAGTAACGCAGTTGTTCACGTTTGAGGAAGCGGCCGATCTGGTATTGCAGCAAGATCACGCTGATGGCATTGCAGGCGAGCAGGGCAGCCATGGTTTCCAGGGCACGTTTGGTGTCTTGGGTAACCAGCAGGTATTGCGACAGGTACAGAGTGAAACGACCGTGCACCACAGTGCTGAGCAGGCAGCCGCAAGTGAACATGATCAGCGTGCGGTCGTTCTTCAGGGTGATCAGGGTTTTCAGGAAACTCTGGGGCTGGCCGATGGCGGGTATCTGGGCCGGGTCTTTGGGAATTCCGCTCATCAGGAAAATACTGAAAAATGCGATGCCACCGGCAATCAGGAACGGCGCTGTTGGCTGCACCCCGGCGATCACCACCCCGAGCATGGGGCCGGTGGCGTAGCCGATGTTGGTCAGGGTGTAGCGCAGTGAAAAAGCCTTGGCGCGCTGGCCCATAGGCAGGTTTTCGCTGAGGATCGCCTTGGACCCGATCAGGAACAGCGCCGAGGCGGTTTCGGTGATCACCAGGGTGGCGGTGGTCAGGTACAGGTTTTGGGCGAAAGTCAGCAGCACGAAACCGATGGCGCTGGAGAGCATGGCGAGGATCAGCAACCGGCGCTTTTCGAGGCGGTCGATAATGTAACCGCCGTAAAGGGCGAGCAGGGTGGCGATAAACACAGCGATGCCCAGCAACAGGCCGACGTCCTGTTGGTTGAGGCCGAGTTTGTTGCTCAGAAACAGGGTGAGCAACGGGCTGGTAATGGCGCGGCTGACGACAATGGTCAGCGAAACGATCATCAAGCGGCGAATAACGAGGGAGTAAGTGGCCACGGTGGGGCAAATGTCCTTATTTATTAGATTCTGTAGTGATCGACGCGATACCGAGTGGCTGCCAATCGCGAGCAGGCTCGCTCCCACATTGACCGACGTCGTACACAAAATCTGTGTTCGCTGAAAATCCAGTGTGGGAGCGAGCCTGCTCGCGATGAGGCCGGCGAAGGCAGCGCAATATTCAATTCAACCACCGATCAAGATTGCGAACCGACTCCAGTTCTTCCAGCCGCCACAACTGCTCAATCAATCCTTCCGCCTGCCGTCGTGGCATAACCCGCCCCGCCAGACTGAAAAACTTCTCCTTCAGCGCCTCGTCACTCAGCGGATTGCCCGGCCCACCCAACGGCACCTCAACGCACAGACTCGCTTGCCGACCGTCCACGGTCTGCAGGCTGATCACAGGCTCGCCATCCTCCGACAGTCGCGGGTCGACTTCAAGGTGAATGCGCGACATCCAATGAGCAATCCTCGGGTGGTGTCGCTGTTCATCGTCGTAGGCCTCCAACCGGCAATGACCATGGACCAATCGAGCCGCGAGGGCATAGCGCAGGCTCATCTGCGCCGCAGACAGGGTGTTGATGTCCTGACCTCCGCACATGTCCTGAAGGAATCCGCACAGCGAAACCTGAACGCTCTCGACCTGATCTGCACTGACCTGCAATTGATCCAGCAACAGGCCCAATGCATCGATCGCCGAATGCGTCCCCCGGCATGCCGCGTAGGGTTTGATCGAGCAGCGGGAGAGTTTCCACACATGCCCCAGTTCGGCATCCAACGCCTCGGGCACGGCGGTATCCGCCGCGAGGGTCTTGAGAAAACCGCCCCAGACATCATCGAACAGCTTTGTCGGCCCGGTGATGCCTTGTTGAGCAAACCGCGCCGCCAGCAATCCACCTTCGGCGGCCCGACCGCTGTGGAGTTTTTTGCTTTGCGAGCCGTCATGAATGAAGGCCCAAAGACCACCGCTGAAGCTGCCAGCGATGCCCAGCGCTGCCAGGGTTTGTTGCACATCCAGTCTCAGAATCCGCGCACTGGCCGCCGCCGCACCAAACACCCCGCACGTCGCCGTGGAGTGCCAGCCGGCGCCGTTGTGGGCCGAATAACTGCCGCAGGCTTCAAGTACCCGACGGCCGATTTCGTAGCCGATCACTACCGCGGTGATCAACTCGCGGCCACTTACCGGTGTTTCAGAAGCCGATAGCTCAGACATCGACACTGCGGCCATCACCGCCGGCAGCACCACCGCGCCGGAATGGTCGCAGCCGCCGGTGTCGTCCAGCTCCAGGGCATGCGCGGCGATACCGTTGAGCATGGCGGCCTGCGCTGCACTGACTCGCTGACCAGTGCCCCAGACCAACGTGCTGCCGGCTTCACCCTCGAAAACCTGACGCGCCTGCTTCGCCACATCGCTGCCAGCCCCGGCCAGGGTTACGCCGAAGGTGTCGAGGATGTGTCGCCTGGCTTGCACCACCAATGCGGGTGGTAAATCCTCGAAGCGCGTATCGACACAGAACCGCGCCAGCCGCTCCATGCGCATGACTCCATCGTAGGCGCTACTGAAGGCTGCGATCTCTTGATCTTTCATACGCCGTAATCCCGGTAATGATGTTCGTACACGGCTGCCGGATGATCTTCGGTCACGGGCGCTGCCGATTCGGCCCACCACTGAGCGACCTCGGCACCGGTGGCGATCCACACGTCGTTGTGCTGTTGGATGCTTTGCAGCAATTCGCGCAACACGCCGATCCGCCCAGGCGTGGCGATGATCTCCGGGTGCAGCCGCAGCACGTAACACAACCCGAACCGGTGAAACCCGGCGAAGTCCATTTGCAGGTTGCCAAGCGTGTGGCTGTAGGAGGCGATGCGCGATTGCGCCGGTGGCACCGCCGGGCTGAGGTTGAAGGCGAAGTAGGGCTCGTCTTCCAGTTCGTAGTGCAACGGCAACTCGATCACGTCTGGCGCCGTAGGGTGAGCGAAGGGCAAATCATCGCCGCGCCATGACGAGGACCAGCGGATGCCTTGCTTCCTTAACGCCTCGATGAAACCCGGCGCACCATTGCCGGCGGGTATACGAAAGCCTGTCGGACGCTGACCGGTAAGCGCGCTCAATGCATCGCAGCCCTTGGCGATCTCGGCGCTTTGCTCGGCGAGCGTCAGGTTGTCGTAGTTCTGATGGCGATACCCGGCGCAGGCAATCTCATGCCCGCCGGCCAGGATCGCCCGGATGTGCTCCGGGTTTTCCTCGGCGACGATGCCGGGAATACACCAACTGCTGCAAACACCCAGGGCTTCGAACAATCCGAGCAAGCGCTCGACACCGCGTTGGGTGCCGTAGCGCCACACCGATAAGGTCTTGTCGCGCCCGGCGACTTCCGGGGCTTGGGTGAGGATGCCGTGGATGTCGTTGTAATCGACGGTCAGCACCACGGCGCAGCGGTAGCCGTTGGGCCAGACAATGGAATCAGCCATGGTGATGCTCCTTCAGCCACCAGTGGGCGACATCGCGGCAGGTGGCGAACCAGACGTCATCGCGTTGGCGCATGTGCTCAAAGAGTTTTTCCAGGAGCAGAATGCGCCCCGGTTTGCCGGTGATCTTGGGGTGGAACAGGGTGGTCAGGCACAACCCTTCATCCATGGCACCGTCGAACTCGCGGCACCAGTTCTCGAGGGTCAGCGCGTAGCTGGCGGTGCGGTCGAGCCCCGAAGGGAAGTCCGGCGCGCGGGTGTAGGCGAGGGAGGCGTAGTCGTCCATTTCCCAGCGGCCGGGGATCTCCACCAGCGGCGTATCGAAGCCCGGCACGTTGACCAGATACGGCCGATCATCGCCGCGCATGCTGCTGGAATAAGTCACACCGGCTTCCACCAGCATGGCCGGTGTTTCGGCTCGCCAGTCGCCGGACGGCGTGCGGAAACCTTCGGCGCGGATGTTCAGGTGCTTCCAGAACACCTCACGGGATTTGTGCATCACGTCCTTCTGCTGGTCCAGCGTCAGGGCGTAAAAGGATTCATGTTTGTAGCCGTGGTAGGCCACCTCATGCCCGCGCTCGACAATCGCCTGGCACTGTTTCGGCCAGTTCTCCACGACCCAGGCCGGGACGAAGAATGTCGTCGGAATCCGGAACTCATCCAGCACGTCGAGAATCCGCGGCAGCGCCCGATAGGGGCCGTAACCACCGAAACCAAAATACTCGGGTTTACGCCAGATCGAACCGTTGAGCATGGCATCGCCGGTCGGACCATCGAGGTCGAAGGCCAGGGCGAGACAGGCTGTGTGCTGGTCCGGCCAGGTCGGTTGTAGCGAGGAGGACATGAGTGGCGCTCCATCTGTTTATAGGTAAAACACAGTCCCTGTAGGAGCGAAGCTTGTTCGCGAAGAGGCCCTGTCAGTCAATATTGACGTTGAATGACACACCGCATTCGCGAGCAAGCCCGCTCCCGCAGGTATTCGAGGTAGCCCTCAGAATCTGGATCGACATCTGACCCTGTAGGAGCGAGGCTTGCCCGCGAAGAGGCCGGCACATTCAACATCTATGTCGCCTGTCAAATCGCTTTCGCGGGCAAGCCTCGCTCCTTCGGGGCAAGCATTACTTGCCGGCGTTTATGGTCACGGTCTTGATCGCGCCCAGTTCCAGGTCCCACTTTTTCAGGATCGCCTGGTAGCTGCCGTCATCGACCATGCTCTGCAACGCCACTTTCACCGCTTCGCTCAGCTCAGGCTTTTTCTTGCTCACGCCCAGCCCGGTGAACTGCTTGGAAATCGGCAGGCCCACGGTTTTGTACATGTCCTTTTCCTGGGTCTTGAGGTACGGCAGGGTTTCGCTGCCCTGCATGGCCGCGTCGATACGGCTTTGGCGCAGTTGCGCGCGGGCGTCGGCCGAGCCTTCGGTGCCGATCACGTTGATCGCAGGCTTGCCGGCGGCTTCGCAGTTGGCCTTGCTCCACTCGGCGATTTCCGCCGGGAAGGTCGTACGTCGGCTGGTGCCGACTTTCTTGCCGCACAGGTCGATGATCTCGTTGGTGTCCTTGTTTTTCTGCAAGGTGTAGAACTGCGGACCGCTGGTGAAGTAGTCGACGAAGGTCACACTGGCCTGACGCTCGGCGGTGTCGGTCATGCCCGACATCACCATGTCGACGCGGTCGGTGGTCAGCGCGTTGATCATTTGCTCGAAGCCGGTTTCCTGCCATTTGATCTTCACGCCCAGCCGCTCGGCCAGGGCGTTGCCCAGGTCATAGTCGAACCCTGTGAGGGTGTTGGTGGCCGGGTCCTTGAAATCCATCGGCGGGTAGTTCGGCATGATCGCTACCACGACCTCGCCTTTTTCCCTGATGCTGGCCGGTAGCTCGGCGGCCCAGGTGAAGCTGGAAGCCATAACGCCTGCGAGTACTGCTGGAATAACGAAGTTCTTCATGGTCGTTCTCTTATGAGTGTTGTTACGCAGCTCTTGATTTCCGAGGCTGGCGCTTAGGTTCGAACGGCAGAAATGAAGCTTTGGGTGCGTGGGTTTTGCGGACTTATTAGTATTTCTTCGGGGCTTCCAGCCTCCACGATCTGTCCCTCGTCCATGAACACCATGCGGTTGGAAACCTCGCGAGCGAAGCCCAGTTCATGGGTGACGACGATCATGGTCATGCCGGTCTGCGCCAGATCGCGCATTACCGACAGCACCTCACCGACCAGCTCCGGGTCGAGTGCCGAAGTGGGTTCATCGAACAACATCAACTTGGGTCGCATGGCCAACGCGCGGGCAATCGCCACCCGTTGTTGCTGGCCGCCCGACAGCTCGATCGGGTAGCTGTTGCGCTTGTCGGCCAGGCCGACGCGAGCGAGCAATTCCAAGGCTTCTTCGTGCGCTTCCTTGGGCGAGCGCTTGAGCACCTGGCACGGCCCTTCGATGATGTTTTGCAACACAGTCATGTGCGGGAACAGGTTGAAACGCTGAAACACCATGCCGGTAGCCAGGCGCTGGCGGGCGATCTGCGACTCGTTGAGCTCGTGCAGTTTGTTGCCGACGATGCGGTAACCCACCAGCTCGCCGTCGACCCACAGGCCGCCCTTGTCGATTTTTTCCAGCTGATTGACGCAGCGCAGCAGGGTGCTTTTGCCGGAGCCGGACGGGCCGATGATGCACAGCACTTCGCCTTGCTCGACCTCGATGTTGATGTCCTTGAGCGCGTGGAAATGGTCGTAATACTTGTTCAGGCTCACGGCCTTGACGATGCTTCTCATGTTGAACTCCTCAAGAACGCTTGCCGGCGCCGCGAGCGAAACGACGCTCCAGACGGCTTTGACCAAAGGACAGGACAGTGACGGTGGCCAGGTACCAGATACCGGCGACGATCAGCAGCTCCATCACGCGGGCGTTGGCGTAGTAGATGTTCTGGGCGTTGTAGAGCAGTTCCGAGTACTGGATGACACTCGCCAGGGAAGTCATTTTCACCATGCCGATGAACTCGTTGCCCACCGGCGGAATGATGATCCGCATGGCCTGGGGCAGGATGATCCGGCGCAAGGCTTGCAAGCGCGGCATGCCGATCGACTTGGCGGCTTCGTACTGCCCGGTGTCGACCGAGAGCAGGCCGGCGCGCACCACTTCGGCGGTGTAGGCGCCCTGGTTGATGCTCAAGCCGAGGAGGGCGGCCACGAAGGGCGTCATCAGGCTCACGGTGTCCATTTCGAACAGGCCGGGGATGCCGATGGTGGGGAAAATCAGCGCCAGGTTGAACCACAGCAGCAGCTGCAGAATCAGCGGCGTGCCGCGGAACAGCCAAGTGTAGGTCAGCGCCACATAGCGCAGGATCGGGTTGGCCGACATGCGCATGATCGCCGTGATCACTCCGAAGACAATGCCCAGCGCCATCGCCAGCACCGCCATGACGATGGTGTTGAGCAAGCCCCACATAATCGCTTGTGAGGTCAGGAACTGGCCGATGTACGACCATTCGATCTTGCCTTCGGCGAAGGCCCGCACCAGGCCGACAATCGCAATCACGATCACCGTGGCGAAGAAAATCCGCCCGTAATAACGCCGTGGCACATGCTGGTACTGGGTGATATCGAACTGGTTTTCCGCCAGTTTGCGCTCCGCCTGGAGTCGTTCTGCCTGAGTCTGGCTCATGTTGTTTCTCCGTACACTTGGTAATTCAGGCCAACCACAATCCCCTGTGGGAGCGGGCTTGCTCGCGAATGCGGTGGGTCATTCAACATAAATTGCGACTGACACGGCCCCTTCGCGAGCAAGCCCGCTCCCACAGGTTTTGTGTCCTGCTTCAGAGCCGGAAACCTTGATAGTTCTCGGTCCATTGCTGCTGGGCGGCGAGGGCGGTTTTCAGTCGGCCGATCTGCTCGCGCACCTGTTGCGGCGCGGTGCCGCCCCAGCCACTGCGGGCGGCGATGGCGGCTTCGAGGGTCAGGCTGTCGCGTACTTCAGGCTTGAGCCGTGGATCGATCTCGGCCAGCAGCGCCGGGGACGCTTCCCACAATTCGATGTCGTGCTTCTCGCAGGCCTGGACCAGCGCGCCGGTGATTTCGTGTGCTTCCTTGAACGGCACACCGCGCACCGCCAGCCAGTCGGCGACTTCGGTAGCGAGGGTGAAGCCCAGCGGTGCCTGACGGCGCAGCTCTTCGACATTGACCTTCATGGTCGCGACCATTCCAGCCATGGCCGGCAGCACCAGCAGCAGGGTGTCGACGCTGTCGAGCACGCCGTTCTTGTCTTCACTGAGGTCGCGGTTGTAGGAAAGCGGCAGGGATTTGAGGGTCGACAGCAAACCAGTCAGGTTACCGATAAGGCGACCAGCCTTGCCCCGAGCCAGTTCAGCGATGTCCGGGTTTTTCTTCTGCGGCATGATCGAACTGCCGGTGGCGTAGGCATCGTCCAGTGCGACCCAGCGAAATTGCCGCGACGACCACAGGCAGAATTCTTCGGCGAGACGGGAAATGTTGATCCCCAGCATGCTGGCGATAAACAGGAACTCGGCAACGTGATCGCGGCTGGCCACGGCGTCGATGGAGTTTTCACACACGCCGCTGTAGCCCATTTCCTTGGCCGACTGCTGCGGCAGGCGAGCGATGGCAGAACCGGCCATGGCCGCCGCGCCAAGTGGCGACAGCGAGGTGCGCACGTCCCAATCCACCAAGCGTTGCACGTCGCGCAGCATCGATTGGGCGTGGGCCAGCAAGTGGTGAGCGAAGACGATCGGCTGCGCCTGTTGCAAGTGAGTGAACCCAGGGCAGATGCTCTCGATGTGTTGCTCGGCCTGGTCCACCAGCGCTTGTTGCAACGCCAGCACTTCGATGGCCAGGGTACGAACGTGATCACGCAGGAACAGCCGCAGGTCGTTGGCGGTCTGGTCGTTGCGTGAACGGCCGGCGCGCAACTTGCCGCCCAGTGCGCCGAGATGTTCGGTCAGCAGGCGCTCGATGAAGGTATGGACGTCTTCGTCGTCCAGCGTCGGCGCGATGCTGCCGGCACGGAAGTCATCACCGATACGCTCCAGGGCGTCGAGCATGGTCTGGGTTTCCTGCTCGCTCAACAGCCCTGCGCGCTGCAATTCCCGGGCATGCGCCTTGGAACCGGCGAGGTCGTACGGGGTGAGGCGAAAGTAGCGCTCAGGGCAACGGGACAGGGCCGCCAGGGCTTCGGACGGGCCGCTCTTGAAGCGGGCACCCCAGAGACGGTCGGTGGTTTGAGACATTGTTGTTTTCCTCGTCGTAGAGCGAATTGAAATCGGTATGCCGAGCCCGAAACACCTGCCCAAAATCATTCGGGCGTGGTTCGGCTCAATCAAATTCAAGGGCAGGGGAAAAGCGCAGTTGCTAAATGGCGAGAGCTGATCGAAGTGTCAGCTTTTAATAGTTCGAAATCAGTGAGTTGGCACTGATCTGCGGGATTTATTAACGGTTGCCAAGCCTTGTTTTCTGTGTTCATTATTATTGGTCGGCTATGTTTTTGTTGTTGGACACAGATTGTTGAATAGGGCGCCAGAGGTAAATAAGCATTATGGAAACCCCACTTTCCAATTCCGGAAACCCGCCGCCAAAAACGGTACATCGGGCTCCGCTGGCCCTCAGCGGCCTGGACTTCAAACTGCTCAAAGTGTTCAAGGCCGTGGTCGAGGCCGGCGGCTTCAGCGCAGCGCAGAATGAGCTGAATGTGGGCCTGGCGGCCATCAGCAAACAGATCTCCGACCTAGAGATTCGCATCGGCATGCGCCTGTGTACTCGAGGCCGAGAGGGTTTTCACCCTGACCGAAGAAGGGCGTCTGGTGTACCAGGCGTCAATCGATTTATTTGCCTCGGTCGACAACTTTCGTGATCGACTTAGTTCCGCTCAGAACGAACTTATTGGCGACCTTGGGGTGGGCGTTATTGATAATACGATCACCGACGATAATTCGCCGTTAGTTGCAGCGCTTAGAAAGATAAACGAAGAGTCGCCGAAAGTAAGGTTTCAACTTCAGGCGTCGCAGTTAGATGAGGTAGAAAGAGGCGTAGTTGAAGGGCGGTTAGTAGCAGGGATCGTGCCGGTTTATCAGAAAAGAGAGGAATTCGATTACTTCCCGCTTTATGAAGAACGCTCGTACGTGTATTGCGCCGTCGGCCATCCGCTGTTCTCGGTGCCGGAGGCGGAGATGGGCAGCAATGTGCTGCAGGATTACGAGTGCATCAACCACCGTTACGCGATCCATCGGGACAAACTGAATTTTGCCCGCTACGACAGTTTTTCCGCCTCGGCGACTCAAGTGGAAGCCGTGGCGCTGCTGGTCAAGACTGGCCGTTTCGTGGGTTTTCTCCCCGAGCATTACGTCGCAACCCTGGTGGCTCAAGGGCAATTTCGGGCGGTGCGTCCGGACCTGATCAACATCGTCACGCCGTTCAATTTGATCCTGCGCCACAACACCGTACGCAGTCCGTTGGTGAAGGCGTTTGCCCAGGCGCTAGGGGTGGATTTGAAGGCGCCGGTTTGATGTCAAGCCAATGTGTTCCAGCGTGCCTGATAATAACTGACGGACAATACGTCCCTATGTAGGAGTTGCCGAAGGCTGCGATCTTTTGATCTTGATCTTCAGTAACATCGAAGCCGCCAAAAGATCGCAACCTTCGGCAACTCCTATAAGGGAGGTGTGTGCAGGAGGACGTAATCGTTTTTATCGAAACGCCCACTCAATATCGGCGCCTGGGCTCCCAGCGGGGTGCCTTGCAGGGCGTTGTAGTCGCTCCGATCCATGATCAACCAAACCGGCCCTGGCAGCGCTTCGAGTTCTTGAATCGATTCGGTGAACACTGGTTGCAAATCTTGCCAGGCGCTGAGGCTGTTGACCTGCCCGAACGGCAGGGACAACAACCAGATGAACAGCGTCGAAACTGCTGAATAATCGGCATAGGGCTGGCCGTAGGTAGTCGGAAAAACCGATGGCCCGTGGCGCAGCATCTCCTGGGCGAACAGCACGAACCGCGAGTCGAAACCGATTGCCGCTTGCTGATAAACCCCGGCGATGAACAGCATCAGCGCCAGCAGCCCAACCCCCAGGGACTGCCGACGAATGCCGGGCGAAACTGTGTTCACGCCACGACCGAGGCCGCTGGCCATTGCTGATGGGGAATAGGCAGGTTGCGCGATTCGCCACGGCCCATCGGGAAGTACTTGAAGCCGCTGCGCTCAAGGCGTTCGGCATCGTACAGGTTGCGCCCGTCGAAGATCACTGGAGCATTCAGGCGCTGCTCGATCAAGTCGAAATCCGGGGCTTTGAACTGCTGCCACTCGGTGCAGACGATCAAGGCATCGGCGCCTGATAGCACGGATTCCGGGGTGCCCATGAGCATCAGTTTCGACTCGTCAGGGTACAGACGCTGGGTTTCCTGCATGGCTTCCGGGTCGAACGCCCGCACATTGGCCCCGGCGGCCCACAGAGATTCCAGCAGCACCCGGCTCGGCGCATCGCGCATGTCGTCGGTGTTGGGCTTGAAGGCCAGGCCCCACACGGCGAAGGTCTTGCCGCGTAAATCGCCCTTGTAGAAGGCGTTGATGCGTTCGAACAGTTTGTGTTTTTGCCGCTCGTTGATCGCTTCCACCGCTTGCAGCAGATCGCTGGAGCAGTGGGCTTCTTCGGCACTGTGAATCAGCGCGCGCATGTCCTTGGGGAAACACGAGCCACCATAACCGCAGCCGGGATAGATGAAGTGATAACCGATGCGCGAATCGGCACCGATACCCAGGCGAACCGATTCGATGTCGGCGCCCAGGTGTTCGGCCAGCTCGGCGATCTGGTTGATGAAACTGATCTTGGTCGCCAGCAT
Organism: Pseudomonas sp. S2_A02; assembly: GCF_054668495.1. Lineage (NCBI taxonomy): Bacteria > Pseudomonadati > Pseudomonadota > Gammaproteobacteria > Pseudomonadales > Pseudomonadaceae > Pseudomonas > Pseudomonas sp. S2_A02. Next base: position 400,993 of record NZ_CP162776.1, read on the forward strand.
GCAGTTGGCGGCGTACTTGGTCAGCTCGGCGCTGCGCAGGTCCATGAACATGATGCGGTCGTGGTTGCGGTTGAAGGGGGCGTAGAGGTCGCGCATCACGTCGCGCACTTCATCGCGCTCACAGCCGATGATGATGCGGTCCGGGCGCCGGCAATCAGCCACGGCCGAACCTTCTTTGAGAAACTCGGGGTTGGAGACGATATCGAACTGCAACAGCCGGCCGGCCTCGAGCAGGTATTTGTCGATATGAGCGCGCAGCGTATCGCCCGTGCCCACCGGCACCGTGGATTTCTCCACCAGAATCACCGGCTGCTCGCGATGACGCGCCACCGCTTCACCCACTGACAGTACGTATTGCAGATCCGCCGAACCATCCTCCCGGGACGGCGTGCCGACGGCGATGAATAGCACCTGGCCATGCTGCACCGCGAATTTTTCGTTCGTGGTGAACTGCAGCCGTTTGGCTTCCAGGCTTTCACGCACCAGGCTGGCCAGCCCCGGTTCGAAGATGCTGACGTGGCCTTGTTGCAGCAGCGCGACTTTCTTCTCGTCAATGTCCATGCACACCACGTCGTGGCCGACTTCAGCCAGGACAGCGGCTTGCACCAGGCCAACATAACCGCTACCAAATACACTGATTTTCATGAAGCACTCCTAATTTCGGGCGCACGAGCAGGTCGAGAGTTGATAGTGATAACGCCGAGGATGACCAGCGCCACCCCCAGTGTTTTCGAAAGACTGAAGGTTTCGTTGAATAACGGCAGGCTGGCGGCCAGCACATACACCAGCGCGTAGCTGATGCTCAGCAGCGAATAGGCCCGACCCAGCGGTAAATCCCGCAGGGCGGCGAGCCAGGTGAGCATCGATACGGCATAGGCGAGGATGGCGACCAGCACGACGGCCACGGCAGATACATCAATGCTGCCGCTACTCAAGGCCGATATCAATTGTTCGGGATGGGGCAAGCGGGTCATGCTCCAGCGCATGCCCAACTGCGCGGCGCTGCCCAGCAATACGCTGATCAGGGCGAAGGCGAGTCCGCGACGTCGGTTCACGCGTGTTGCCCCAGCAGTGCCACGCCAACGATCACCAGTGCCACGCCCAGCCAGTGGCGGCGATCGATGGTTTCGTGAAAGACGAAACGGGCGACCAATGTGATCAACACGAAATTCAGGCTGAGCATGGGATAGGCGATGCCGACTTCAAGGCGCTGCAACACCAGCAGCCAGACCAGCAAGCCCAACCCCAGAGAGGCGAGCGCCAGCCACAGCCACGGCGAGCGCAGTTTCTCGCCCCAGCCCGACGTCTTGCCACGCCAACTTTCCACGGCGTACTTCTGGGCGATCTGGCCCAGGCAGGTCAGCAGGCAGGCAGCCAATACGAGCAACAGGCTCATGACGCCTCCTGAGGGAAAATCAGAATGACCAGGTTGCCTTGTTCATAACGTTTGCCATCCTTGGGCAGTCGTTCGACTTCTTGCAGTTCGTCATCGCCCTTGACCCGCATCACCACGCCAACCGAGCCACTCTGGCGGGCTTCGCGCATCCACTGTTGCACTTGATCGAGGTCGACCCGCTGCTGTGAGCCATCAGGATAGGCGAGGCCATATTTCAATTCACCTATCGTGTTGTACAACGCCACGTCGGGGCGTTTCAAGCGCCAGGCCAGGGCTGACGCGGCGCCCAGGTCGTTGCTCAATAGCTTGCCGGACTGTGCCAGTTCCTCGACGTGCTCGAGGATGAACTGGTCGGGCATCTTGTTCGCCACCACCGAGTCGGGCAACCCGGCCGGCAGCACGCCGATCAGCAGCAAACTGCCGAAGGCCAGGGCAGCCCAGCATTGCAATGGGCGGAAGGCTTGCAGCAAGTTCGCCATGATCCAGCCAATCAACCCGATGAACACCAAAATCAGGTTGTGCAGCTCATGGTCGTACAGTGGCTTTTTCAGTTGCAGATAGACCAGCGTAATCAGGGTGACCACGCCCAACGTCAGGTTCAGCAGGCCATTGATCCCCAGTACCCGGCCCTGTTCCCGCTTCAGTCGATCCGCCAGGGCATGGCCCAGCAGCAAGGCCAAAGGCAGCAGGCAAGGCAAGATGTAGGTCGGCAATTTGCCGTTGCTCAGGCTGAAAAATGCCAACGGCATCAGCAGCCACAGCAACAGGAAAGCGATGCCTTTCTGATGCCGGGTCTGCCATGCCTGTTTCAGCGCCGACGGCAGCAACGCCGCCCACGGCAGACTGAACGCCACCAGCAGCGGCAGGTAGAACCACCATGGCGCCTCATGTTGAGCGTCATCCCCGGCGAAGCGACGAATGTGTTCGTGCCAGAAGAAGAACCGCCAGTAATCGGGTTCCTGCGCATGCACTGCCAGGACCCACGGCAGGCTCACCGCAATCGCCACGACAATCGCCACCGGGCCGTAAGTCAGCAGCTCCCGCCAGCGTTTTTGCCAGAGCATCCAGGGCAGGGCGATCAGCACCGGCAGCAGCCAGGCGAGGAAACCCTTGGTCATGAAGCCCATGCCGCAGGCCAGCCCCAGCAGCGCCCAGCCGAGCAGACGCGGGCCACGGTTGACGCTGTCCAGCGCAAACCACAAAGCCACCAGGCTCAGGTTGACCCAGAAAGTGAATTGCGGATCGAGGTTGGCATAGCCGGCTTGCCCGGCGACGATGGTAAAACTCATGTACAGCAGCGCGCAGGCAAAGCTTTTGCGCGGTTCATTCCACAGCCGCCGGGCGATCAGGTAACACAGCAACACGCTCAGCCCGGTGCTCAGCACCGAGGCGATGCGTACGCCAAACAGGTTGTCGCCAAACAGCGCCTGGCCAATGGCGATCATCCAATAACCGGCCACTGGTTTTTCGAAGTAACGCAGGCTTATGAAGTGCGGCGACACCCAGTTACCGCTCAGGAGCATGTCCTGGCTGATCTGGGCATAGCGAGTTTCGTCGGGAATCCATAAACCGTGAGTACCCAGCGGCAGCAAGTACGCCAGCGCCAAAACGACCAGCAAAAACGGCAGTGCCCAGCGCTTGCTCATGCGCCTTGTACCCCCAGCCAGCCCTCTCGGCCCTCAAGGGTGCCGCGCGCGACATGGCCCATGGGCAAAGTGGCGGGTGCCTCGGGCAACAGGTCGCCCAAGGGTTGGAAATGAATGTCCTGCCGGCGCGCATCGGCCAGCAGTTGACGGAAATCGTTGGCCATTAGAATCCCTTCTACTTCGGCATGGATTGTATAGACGTTCAGTGTTTGCGGGGTGAACCGCTGAAGTATGAACGCATTGAAGTCCTTGGCCGCGACAGCCGGGCCGACCACCTCATCGAAGGTCGGCAGGTCCACCGGGATCTGCGGTATCCCCGGACTGCCATCGGCCAATGTCGGCCGGAACAGGCGCTGCCCCCGGCAATCGCTGTTGTAGCGAAAGCCGAAACCCTGCTTGGCCTCGATCACGCGCTCGTCCGCCCGCCAACCAGCAGACGCCGAGCACTCTACTTTTTGCCCGAGGATATCACTGAGACTATCGACGCCACGACGAATCTGCTCGATCAACTGCGCCTCGCTCCAGCGCCCGGCATTGGCCTGCCAGCCGTGGTGATCCCAGGCGTGCAGGCCGACTTCATGCCCGGCCGCCAGGGTTTGACGCATCAGGTACCCGAGATCGCGGCCGATTGGCTTGCCCGGCCACGCGGTGCCGGCCAGCACAATGTCCCAGCCATACAGGCCGGCGGCGTTGGAACGCAGCATCTTCCAGAGGAATTGCGGGCGGATCAGACGCCACAGGTGGCGCCCCATGTTGTCCGGTCCGACGCTGAAGAAGAAGGTCGCCCTGACTTGAGCTTCATCGAGCATTTCGAGCAACCGGGGCACCCCCTCACGGGTGCCTCGGTAAGTGTCGACATCGATTCGAAGGCCTGCCTGCATCAACGTGCTTCTTCTGTAGATTGCTCCGCGATTTCGAGCATGGCCTCGCGCAAGAAGAAGTCCAGCGTGTTGCCAATGGTCTCGCTCATCTGCACCGTTGGTGTCCAGTCAAGCAGACGCTTGGCATTGGCGATGCTCGGTTTGCGATGAGACACGTCCTGATAGCCAGTGCCATAGAAGGCTTTGCTTTCGATATCGCGGAAACCGGCAAACGGCGGGAAGTTGTCGCGCAGCGGGTGAGCCTCGAACTGACGCAGCAATTCTTCGCCCAACTGACGAATGCTGGCCTCGTTGTCCGGGTTGCCGATATTGATGATCTGGCCGTTGCAGGCGTCGCTCTCGTTGTCGATGATCCGCGCCAGGGCTTCGACGCCGTCGGCAATGTCGGTGAAGCAGCGTTTTTGCTCACCGCCGTCGAACAGACGAATCGGCGTGCCTTCCACCAGATTCAGAATCAACTGGGTGATCGCCCGGGAACTGCCGATGCGTGCAGAGTCCAGACGGTCCAGGCGCGGGCCCATCCAGTTGAAAGGGCGGAACAGGGTGAAATTCAGGCCTTTTTGGCCGTAAGCCCAGATCACCCGGTCGAGCAACTGCTTGGAGATCGAGTAGATCCAGCGTTGCTTGTTGATCGGCCCGACCACCAGGTTGGAGCTGTCTTCATCGAAGTTACCGTCCTGGCACATGCCATAAACTTCGGAGGTCGACGGGAAAATCACGCGCTTGTTGTACTTGACGCAGTAGCGAACCAGCTTCAGGTTCTCTTCGAAGTCCAGTTCGAACACCCTTAGCGGATTGCGCGTGTATTCGATCGGCGTGGCGATCGCCACCAGCGGCAGAACGACGTCGCACTTCTTGATGTGGTACTCGATCCACTCTGAGTGGATGCTGATGTCGCCTTCGACGAAGTGGAAGTTCGGATGGCTGCGCAACCGCTCGATGGCGTCCGAGCCGATGTCCAGGCCGTACACTTCATACCGGTCGTCACGCAGCAGGCGTTCGGACAGGTGATTGCCGATGAAACCGTTGACGCCAAGAATCAGCACCCGGGTGCGACGCGGTCCACGGCCCGATTCGGCGCCACGCAGCACCGAGCCATCGACCAGCCCCAGCTCGTTGGCCAGTTGCGGGCCGCTCAGGTACAGGCCGTTGTCATTGCGCTGGCCGGCGTTGATCACCAGCGAGTCTTCGCCACAGGCGATACGCAACGGCTCGACGCTGATGACACGCCCCGGAGTCTGGCCTTCATTGCCCTTGACGACGTCGGCGCTCCAGACAATCAGCTTGTGCTCACCCACCGCGCAGAACGCGCCCGGGTAAGGTTGGGTCACGGCGCGGACCAGATTGAACAGCTCTTCAGCCGGTTTGCTCCAGAGCAGCTTGCCGTCCGCCGGGGTACGACGGCCAAACACCGTGGCTTTGGATTCATCCTGTGGGGTTTCATTGAATTTGCCCTGAAGCAGTGCAGGCAAGGTGTCGCGCAGCAGATCGGTGGCTGCCAGGCGCAATTTGCCGTGCAGGATCAGCGCGGTATCGGTGCGCTCGATCGCCACCCGCTGCTGGGCGATGATCGCGCCCGCGTCGGCACGCTTGACCATGCGGTGCAGGGTCACGCCGGTTTCGGTTTCACCGTTGACCAGCACCCAGTTGGCCGGTGCCCGGCCACGGTAGCGAGGCAGCAACGAGCCGTGCAGGTTGAACGCGCCTTTACTGGCCGTGGCCAACAGCGGCTCGCTCAACAGGTTGCGGTAGTAGAACGAGAACAGGTAATCGGGGTTGAGCTTGCTGATGCGCTCGATCCACAGCGGGTGGTTGGCGTCTTCCGGGGCGTGCACCGGGATGCCGTTGCGCGCGCACAGTTGCGCAACCGAGCCGTAGAACGCGTTTTCCTTCGGGTCATCGGGATGGGTGAACACGGCGGTAATCTCGTAACCCGAATTGAGCAGGGTTTCGATGCCGGCACAGCCAATATCGTGATAGGCGAAGACAACAGCTGTTGCGCTCATGAGAGAACCTGATCTGAAGAAGTGGAAGTGAGGCCGTCGACGGTGACAACGGGAGCAGGGGCAGAGGGAGTGCTACGCAAAACCTTTTCGATGAAGAACCGTGGGCGCGCCCGGACGTCGCTGTACATGCGGCCCAGGTACTCACCCAACAGGCCCATGCCAATGAATTGCCCGCCGGTGAAAACGAACAGCACGGCGAACAGGACGAACGTGCCGCCGCCGGCCCAACCGGCACCGAAAACCAGGCGCAGCACAACCAACGCGATGGCGAATAGCACACCGAGCGCCGCCATGCCGAAGCCGACGATGCTCAGCAGGCGCAGGGGCGTGGTCGTCATGCAAGTGATCAGGTCGAACATCAGGTTGATCAGGCGCATCGGGCTGTATTTGGATTCGCCGTGTTCGCGCTCGGCGTGGGTCACCAGGATTTCCGTGGTGTGCCGGGCGAAGCTGTTGGCCAGGATCGGGATGAAGGTGCTGCGTTCGCGGCAGGCGAGCATGGCGTCGACGATGGTCCGGCGATAGGCGCGCAGCATGCAGCCGTAGTCGGTCATGGCAACGCCGGTGGAACGCTGCACGGCGAGGTTGATCAACTTCGACGGCCAGCGGCGCAGGGCTGAGTCCTGACGATTGTTGCGCACCGTGGCGACCACGTCGTAGCCCAATTCGGCCTGAGCCACCAACCGCGGGATTTCTTCCGGCGGGTTTTGCAGGTCGGCGTCGAGGGTGATCACCACATCACCCTTGCACTGTTCGAAACCGGCCATGATCGCTGCGTGCTGGCCGTAGTTACGATTGAGAATGACCGCCACCACCGGGCTGCACTCGCGGCTGGCTGCGTCCTCGAGGATTTGCGCCGAGTTGTCGCGACTGCCGTCATCGACCAATACAATTTCGTAATCCTGGTGCAGTTGCTGGCACGCCGCTTCGGTGCGCCTGAGCAACTCGGGCAGGCTGTCTTGCTCGTTGTAGACCGGGATGACGATTGATACGCAACGGATCGGATAAGGTTTCACAGGCGTCTGTCCACTATGTTTTCAATGGCGTCGACGACACGATCGACGTCGTCGGTGGTCATGTCGGGGAACAACGGGATCGAACACAGCCGCGCCGAATTCCATTCGGTGTTGGGCAGGTAGATGTTGGGGAAACGCTGGCGGTAGTACGTGTGCAGGTGAGTGGCGATGAAGTGAATGCCGGTACCGATGTTCTGTTCTTGCAGGGCTTTCATGAACGCCTCGCGGTCAAGCCCGCAACGTTCGGTGTCAATGCGCAGGATGAACAGGTGCCAGGCGTGCTGCTGCGCATACGCCGGAATGGCCAGCGGTTGCACCGGCAAGCCTTCCAGGCGCTGCAAATAGGTTTGAGCCAGCTCCGTGCGCTTGGCGTTGATCGCGTCCAGACGCTCCAGTTGCACCAGGGCGATGGCGGCATTGATGTCGGCCAGGTTGTACTTGAAGCCAGGCTCCATGACTTGGGCCTGGGGTTTACGGCCGTGGGTGAGGCGGTCATAGGCATCCACGCCAAGGCCATGAAACTTGAGCATGCGCACACGAGTGGCCAGTGCTTCGTCGTCACTGACGAACATCGCGCCCTCGGCGCAGGTCATGTTCTTGATCGCGTGGAACGAGAAAATCGCCGTGCCTTGGGCGCCGACATGCCGACCTTTGTAGAAAGTGCCCGCCGCATGCGCCGCGTCTTCGATGACAGCGATGCCATGTTTGTCGGCCAGCGCATAGAGCGGATCGAGGTCGAACGCCGCGCCGGCGTAATGCACCGGAATGATGGCCTTGGTGCGAGGGGTTATTGCCGCCTCGATGCTCGCCAGGTCGCTCATCAAGGTGTTGCGGTCAACGTCGACGAAAACTGGTGTCGCGCCGAGCAGGCAGATCATGTTGGCGGTCGATACCCAGGTCTGGGACGGTGTGATGACTTCGTCGCCGGGACCAATTCCCAATGCCAGTAATGTGATGTGCATCCCGCCGGTGGCCGAGGACAATGCGACGGCATGGCGACAGCCGACATAGTGGGCGAAGTGCTCTTCCAGTTGCTGGTTTTTCGGCCCGGTAGTAATCCAGCCGGAGCGCAGTACTTGTTCTACCGCGGCTACTTCTTCAGCGCCGATACTGGGGCGGGAGAAGGGGAGAAACGCCTGAGTCATGGGCACCTCGGGGTAGAAAAATAGACAGCCTTACAGGCCGAAAACAATGGATCCAATCTCAGCGTAGACGCTAAAACAGAAGGTGCATCAAGCAGTTGCAAAAAAGTTGCGACAAATCACATTGGTTGACTTTTCGTGTCATGGTCGGCAGGTTGGACACTCACACGGAATCATTTCGGATCCATGGAGATTAAGCGCGATTTTGTGAAAGGAACATGAAAAACCGGTTGGCGAATCGTTTATCTGAAGCTCATACAGCCACTGTTCAGACTTCTGCCGTTTATCGCTCTTTTTATAAGAAAAGACTTACAGAAGTGTTCTCGTTACAGGACTTGTGTTGCAATCCTTAGTTATTTTTTTGAACTTTATTAATTTCAAGGCCGTTTCATTGATTGACTTACCTGCTACTGAATCCATCGTTTCAAAAGCCAACCCGTTGACCCTGTATCTGGCGCGTCTGGCGCCGTCCAGCCAGTTGACCATGCGTTATGTATTGCAGGACGCCGCTGACCGTCTGGACTTCGAAGACATGAACATCGAAGAGATTCCCTGGCATCAACTGCAGCCCGAGGATGTCGTTGCACTGGTGGCGACCTTGCGCGAAGACGGCTACGCGCCAAACACCTCGTCGCTGTACGTTAACGCGGTGCGCGGGGTGATGAACGAAGCATGGCGCATGAGCCTGATCAGTCAGGAGCACTTGCTGAAAATGCGCTCGGTCAAAGGCATTGCCGGCACGCGACTGTCCCAGGGGCGCAACCTCAAGCGCACCTTGATTCGCGACTTGATGGAGGTATGCGCCGCCGATCCACGGCCACAAGGGCTACGGGACGCGGCCATCATCGGGATTCTGTACGGTTCGGGGATGCGTAAATCGGAATCGGTGAACCTGGACCTGGCCCAAGTGGATTTCACCGAGCGCAGCCTGTGCGTCACCGCCAAGGGCAACAAACAGCTGATCAAGTACGCGCCAGCCTGGGCCTTCGCCAAACTGGACGCGTGGCTGGAGTTGCGGCGTTCGCAGTTAAAGGAGGGCGAGACGGATGATCCGTTCCTGTTCAACCGCATCCGCCGTGGCAGCCACATTACCCGCGAGCGCATCACCAAACATGCGATCTACTACATTGCCCGGCAACGCGGCGCACAGGTCGGGGTGAAAATCATGCCGCACGACTTCCGGCGGTCGTTCATTACCCGAGTGATTGAAGAGCACGACCTGTCGATCGCGCAGAAACTGGCCCATCACAGCAACATCCAGACCACGGCCAATTACGATGTGCGCGACGACAACGAACGCCGTCGGGCGGTTGATCGCTTCGATTTGTGAACCACTATCAGGACGCCGAAGGACACCCTTTTTGCGAGCCGATCGCCTGACTGATAGCGGCAGCTAACCGTTTCACATTGTTCTGATGAGCGACCACCAGGTCATCAATGCTCGGGCCGGAAGGGGTCTGCAACGTGCTGCGACAGGTGATCAGTGCGGTATCGCCGGCGCCGAGGCTGCGCAGGCGCCATTTGACGTCGATCAACGCGTATTGACCGGGAACCGAATCAAAGCGTTGTACATCCAGTCGCAACGACACTCTGCGTTGCAGGTTGCTGTTGACCAGTTGATCGACCAGGGCGCTGCGCAATTCGTCCACCAGGCTTGCCGCCCACCATTGGGTTTCGAGGATCGCCAGGCCACTGTTGCCTTGGCGAATGACAATCTGCGGGCGGTCGACCTGGGGCGGCACCGTGATGCTTTCGATCTGGATTTCCGCGCTGCTGCTTGCGCCACTCAATTGGGCGGGGGTCAGGGTGTGGAACTGAATCGGATCGCTGCGGCAAGCGGTGAGCAACAACAGCGCGGTGACCAGCGTGATCTTCAGCGAAAAAGCCATGGGTGTTGCTCCTGTGGTCAGTTGCGCGGGGGCGGCTGCAAGTCCATCGGCGCGGCATTGTTGGGGCGACCGCGAATCAGTGATTCCGGATGCCGGCCCAGGTAGTCCGAGAGCTCACGCAGTGAGCGAGACATGCGCCCGAGTTCATCCAGGGTCTGAGTCAGTTGTTCCCGTTGCGGCGAATCGTCGGCGAGGGTCGAACTGGCCGATTGCAAGGTCTTGCTGACGTCCGCCAGGGTGGTTTGTACGCCGGGCAGGGTCCTGGCGTTGAACTGTACGAGCCCCTTGCGCAGTTCGACGAGGTTGCTGTCGAGATTGCCGGCAATGCGTTCGATTGGCAGTTGGTTGATCTTGTTGACCATGCCCTCCAGTTTCTCCTGCAACTGTTCGAGGCTGCCAGGAATGGTGGGAATGATGACAGGACGAGCGGTTGGGTCGAACACGACTTTCTCCGCGTCGGGGTAGAAATCGAGCGCGATGTAGAGCTGACCGGTCAACAGATTGCCGCTACGGGCCTGGGCCCGCAGGCCGCTTTCGATGAAGCTGCCCATCAGCTTGATACTGGCGGCTTCGTCATTGGGATCATGATTCAAGGCCTTAAGCATCTTGGTGTGGGCCTGGCCGAGTCGTTGCGGGTAGATCACGATGCCGACATTGACTGGAAAGCTGCGTTTTTTGGCGTCGAAATCCAGATTGATCGACACGACTTTGCCAAATTCCACACCGAGGAATTCCACCGGCGCGTCGATCTTGAGCCCGCGCAAGGCCTGATCGAAACGCAGGCCCAAGTACTGCCCTTTACCATAGGGGGGAGCGAGGGCGGTTTGCTGATCTGCGAACAGGTCAAAACCTCTATCCTCGGTGGCCGGCTGATCGTTGGGGCTGTAATCCGGCGCGCGAAACGCGATGCCACCCACCAACAACGAAGACAGGGATTCGGTCTTCACCGCAAAACCATTGGCACCGACGCTCACATCGATACCACTGGCGTTCCAGAACCGGGTGTTCTCAGTGACGTAGGCGTCATTGGGTGAATGCACGAAGACTTCGATGTTCACTCCTTTGCCGTCGGCATCCAGCGCATACGCCACCACTTGCCCGACCGGGATCTTGCGGTAGTAGACGGGGGAGCCGATATCCAGCGAGCCGAGGTCCTGAGTGTGCAGCGTGAAGCGTTTACCCGGTTCGCCATAGGTAATGGGCGGCGGGTTTTCCAGCCCCGTGAAGTGCTTGGAACGGGCATTGGCCTGGCCGATGTCGGCGCCAATGTAGTCACCCGACAGCAGCGTATCGATGCCCGAAACGCCGCCGGCACCAATGCGCGGGCGCACGACCCAGAATTGCGAGTCTTCGCGGGTGAAGCTTTCAGCCTGTTTGTCGAGTTTGATCGTGGCGTTGACATTCTTCTGGTCACCGCTCAGTTTCACCTCCGAGACATGGCCGATGACCACATTGCGATATTTGACCTCGGTTTTGTTGGCCGTGAGGCCGCCACCGGTCTTGAACGTGATGGTGATGGTCGGACCTTCCTGCATCACGCTGTGTATCACCAGGGAGATCCCCACCAGCACCGCAACGATCGGCACGATCCACACCAGCGAAACGCTGAAGCGACGGGTCTTGATAGTGGCCTGGCCGGGGGCTTGCGGCCCGTCAGTGGCTTGCGACTTCATCCGTGAGCTCCTCGTTTGGTGGGTTATTCTGCTGGTTATCCCGCTCTTTATCCCAGATCAGCCGCGGGTCGAAACTCATGGCAGACAGCATGGTGAACACCACCACCAGACCAAAAAACAGAATGCCCAGACGCGGTTCGATATCGCCCAGGGCCTGGAATTTCACTAGCGCGGCGACCAGCGCGACAACAATCACGTCGAGCATCGACCAGTAGCCGATCAGCTCGACGAAACGGTAAAGCTTCGAACGTTCCTTGCGCGCCCAAAGGCTGCCGCGTTGCACGGTGATCAGCAGCAGGGAAAGGGCGACGAACTTGATGCCCGGTACCGCGATGCTGGCGATGAAAATGATCAGGGCAATGTCCCACGCACCGTGTGCCCAGAACTCCAGCACACCGCTCATGATGGTGCTGTCGGAGCCGTTGCCGAACAGACTGGTGTTCATGACCGGCAGCAGATTGGCCGGGATATAAAACACCAGTGAGGCCAGCAGATAGGCCCATGTCCGGCTCAGTGAGTTGGTTTTGCGGGCATGCAGTGGCGCGCCACAGCGTTGGCATTCGTGAGGGTTGTCGGTTATGTCGCAGGCCAGGCCGCAGCTGTGGCACAGGCACAGGTTGAGTTCGCTGGCGTGCGGTGGGCTGTTCATAAAATGTCCCACAGTTCACGGACATCGCGCCCGGCGATGCGAATCAACAGCAGGCTGAGAACGGCCAGGGCAAACAGGCCGATGCCGGGTATGACATCCAGCAACCCTGCGAGTTTGAACACCGCGACCATTGCGCCCAGCAGACAGACTTCGAGCATGCTCCAGGGCCTGAGGGTTTCCAGCCAGCGCATGCACACTTTGAAACCGGGTGAGCGCCGATGTCCGAGGGCGAAGCTCAGGACCCAGATCAGCAATACCAGTTGAAACAGCGGCGCGATGATGATGGATATCGCCGCCACCAGCGCAATAAAGGTAATCGGCCCCTGGCTCAACGCCAATACCGAGTCCCACAGCGTCGCACTGTTTTTCAGGCCCTTCATGCTGATGCTCATGACTGGATAGAAATTGGCGAAAATCCACAGCATCGTTGCCGTGAAGGCCAAGGCCAGACGCTGCTCCACCGACAGTCCGTTATAACGCTGGAGCACGCCGCCGCAGCAGGTGCACAAGGCTTTTTGATGTTTGGCGAGCGTGACTTTTTCATACACGCAGTCGCAGTGCTCGCAAATGATCAGTTGGTCAGTCGTAGCCATAGGCCGCACTCGCCAGGAACAGGAAAGTCAGAGCACTCCCTCAATATAGAAGTGACTTGCGATTGAGCAAATTAAAAGACTGATCAAGAGGATGGGGGCATAAAGTCTGATCGACCGCGTCATCGTTCTTCGCGAGCAAGCCCGCTCCCACAAGTGACCGAGTTCTCTCAGAGGAATGCGGTCGAATGTGGGAGCGGGCTTGCTCGCGAAGACGACCTGACATTCAACCAATAAGTGGCTGACACCCCGCCCTTGCGAGTAAACCAGTCCCCACGACGGTATCTCGCTTCAGCCGAGCAATTCGCGCAGGCGATACCAGAACATGCCGAGGGCCAGCAGCGGCGAGCGCAGCACTCGTCCACCGGGGAAGGTCATGTGCGGCACAGCGCTGAAAACATCCAGCCCCTTGCTGTGCCCGGCATGAATCGCTTCAGCCAGCAACCGCGCGCACCAATGGGTCACGTTCAGCCCATGACCGGAATAACCCTGGGCATAGAACACGTTCGGGTACTGGCTCAAGCGCCCGGCCTGGGGGAAGCGGTTGGCGGAGATGCCAATCTTGCCGCCCCATTGATAATCGATGCGCACATCCGCCAGCTGCGGGAAGACCTTGAGCATTTTTGGTCGCATATAGGCTTCGATGTCTGCAGGGTCACGCCCGGAATAATGGCAGGCACCGCCGAACAACAACCGTCGATCCGCCGAGAGCCGGTAGTAATCGAGGCCGACTTTCTGGTCGCACAACGCCAGGTTCTGCGGGATCAATTGGGCGGCAACCTCAGGTGCCAAAGGTTCGGTGGCGATGATATAACTGCCCGCCGGTAAAACCTTGCCACTCAGGCGTGGTTCGAGTTCTTCCAGATGCGCGTTGCAGGCCAGCACCAGACTGCCGGCCCGCACCATGCCGCCGGCGCAGCGAATCTGCACGATGCTGCCGTGAATCAACTCCAGCACCGGGCTTTGCTCGAATATTCGTACCCCAAGGGATTCGGCAACGCGCGCTTCGCCAAGCACCAGATTCAGCGGATGCAAATGCCCCGAACCCATGTCGATCAGGCCGCCGGCATAAACATCGGAGCCCACCACTTGTTGGCGGATCTGCTCGGGGCCGACAAGTCGGGTCTCATGGGGGTAACCCAGTTCGGCGAGGCTTTGCAGTTCAGTCTTGAACGCTGCGAACTGCGCCGCGGTGTTGGCCAGCTCGCAGAAGCCCCAGCGCAGGTCGCAATCAATCCCGTGTTCGCGGATGCGGTTGCCCACCAGTTCCACTGACTCGATGCCTGCACGCTCCAAATAGCGCACGCCGTCCTGACCGACATATCGGGCGAAACCGCTGACGTCGTGGCCGATGCCGCGAATCAGCTGCCCGCCGTTACGCCCGCTGGCGCCCCAGCCGATCCGCCGGCCTTCCAGCAGAATCACCGAGAGCCCACGCTGCGCCAGTTCGATCGCGGTGTTGACCCCGGTAAAACCGCCGCCCACCACGCAGACATCGGCCTCAAAATCCGAGTCCAGCGTGGGGTAGGGGGTCATGCCCTTCGCCGATGCAGCGTAATAGGAATGAACGTGTTCGTTGTCGTACTGATTCATTGGCTGGACTTCACTTTGCTCCAGGAACGGGTCATCAGACGCATGATCGGCTGGGGCGGGGTGGTTGAGATGTAGAGCTTGTCGAGGACTTCCTGAGGAGGATAGACCTCTGGATTATTGACCAGCTCCGGGTCCATGTATTGCTTGGCCGCCGGGTTTGGATTGGCGTAACCGACCGAGGCGCTGACCTTGGCGATTACCTGAGGGTCCAGCAGGTTGTTGACGAACGAATGGGCCTCTTTCGGGTTGCTGGCGTCGGCAGGAATTGCCAACAGGTCGAACCACAGGTTGCTGCCTTCCTTCGGGATCGAGTAGGCGATGTTCACACCGTTTTTCGCTTCCTTGGCGCGGTTCGCCGCCTGGAACACATCGCCCGAATAGCCGAACGCAACGCAGATGTCGCCATTGGCCAGGTCCGACACGTACTTGGACGAATGGAAATAGGTGATGTAAGGCCGGATGGTCATCAGTTTGGCTTCGGCCTTTTTAAAGTCCTCGGGATTTTCGCTGCGTGGGTCCATGCCCATGTAGTTCAAGACTGCCGGGAACACTTCATCCGCCGAATCCATCATCGACACGCCGCACTGACTGAGCTTCTTCAGGTTCTGCGGTTCGAAAAACACCGCCCAGGAATCGATGCGATCAATGCCCAGCACTTGCTTGACCTTGTCGACGTTGTAGCCAATGCCGTTGGTGCCCCACAGGTACGGCACCGAATGTTCATTGCCCGGATCGTTTTTTTCCAGCAAGGCCAGCAGTTTGGGGTCGAGGTTTTTCCAGTTGGGCAGCTGCGAGCGGTCCAGTTTGAGGAACGCGCCGGCTTTCACCTGACGTGCGAGGAAATGGTTGGAGGGCACTACCACGTCATAACCTGTGCGGCCGGCGAGCAGTTTGCCCTCCAGGGTTTCGTTGGAATCGAATACGTCGTAGATCACCTTGGTCCCGGTTTTCGCCTGGAAGTCGGCGAGGGTGGTCTCGCCGATGTAATCGGTCCAGTTGTAGACGCTCACGCTTGGCTGAGCTTGCGCAGTGGCGCTGAACAGCAACGTCAGCGCGACCGGAACCACGGATTTCAATAGACGCATATCGACACCTCTTCGAATTGTTTTCGGATGTTGATCGTTCCCACGCTCTGCGTGGGAATGCCTCCACGGACGCTCCGCGTCCGCTTCTGGGACGCGGAGCGTCCTGGCTGCGTTCCCACGCGGAGCATGGGAACGATCATCAGGGGACTAAACGCTGAGCAGCAGGAACTCACGCTCCCAGGAGCTGATCACGCGCTTGAAGTTTTCGTGTTCGGCACGCTTGACCGCGACGTAACCCCGGACGAATTTGCTGCCCAGATAGCGCTCGATGGTTTCGCACTCTTCCATGCGCGTCAGGGCGTCTTCGATGGTGATCGGCAGGCGCAGATTGCGCCGCGCGTAGGCGCGGCCTTGTACCGCCGCGCTCGGTTCAATGCGTTCGACCATGCCCAGATAACCGCACAACAGGCTCGCGGCAATCGCCAGATAAGGGTTGGCGTCGGCGCCGGGCAAGCGGTTTTCCACGCGCATGGCGTCCGGGGTGGAGGTCGGTACGCGCAGGCCGACGGTGCGGTTTTCTTCGCCCCATTCAACGTTGACCGGCGCCGAGGTGTCCGGCAGGAAGCGGCGGAACGAATTGACGTTGGGCGCAAACATCGGCAGCACTTTGGGAATGTACTTTTGCAAGCCGCCGATGTGGTGCAGGAACAGCTCGCTCATCTGCCCGTCGGCATCGGCGAAAATCGGCTGGCCGGTGGCGATGTCCACCACGCTTTGATGGATATGCATGGCGCTGCCGGGTTCGTCGCCGATGGGTTTGGCCATGAAGGTCGCGGTGACGTTGTGCTTGAGTGCCGCTTCGCGCAGGGTGCGTTTGAACACGGTGATCTGGTCCGCCAGGTCCAGCGCATCACCGTGACGGAAGTTGATTTCCATCTGCGCCGGGCCGTCTTCGTGGATCAGCGTGTCGAGGTCCAGGCCCTGGAGTTCGCACCAGTCGTAGACGTCTTCAAACAGTGGGTCGAACTCGTTGGCGGCGTCGATGGAAAACGACTGACGACCGCTTTCCGCACGGCCCGAACGTCCCAGCGGCGCCTTGAGCGGCAAGTCCGGGTCTTCGCAGCGCTGGGTCAGGTAGAACTCCATTTCCGGCGCGACAATCGGTTTCCAGCCTTTGTCGGTGTAGAGTTTCAGGACTTTTTTCAGCACGTTGCGTGGCGACAGTTCGATGGGATTGCCGAACTTGTCGAACGTGTCGTGGATCACGATGGCGGTCGGCTCGATGGCCCATGGAATAACGTAAACCGCATCGGAAACGGGCTTGCAGACCATGTCGATGTCGGCCGGGTCGAGCAGGTCGTAGTAGATGTCGTCGTCGACAAAGTCCCCGGTTACCGTTTGCAACAGCACACTTTCCGGCAGGCGCATGCCTCGTTCATGCAGGAACTTGTTGGTGGGTGCAATCTTGCCGCGAGCGATGCCGGTCAAGTCGCTGACCACACACTCGACCTCGGTAATCTTGTGATCTTTCAGCCACGTGAGCAGCTGATCGAAAGGGACATTCATAAAGACCTCGTTGTTGGTTTTATTGACGCAGGGGAAAGCGGCTTCATCCACCGAACACTTCCCCTGTAGCGCGTTGACGACTATCTTGGGTGAGCCTCGCCGTTCCATCTATCCACTTTAAACAGCACAAAGCGCACCAAAAGAGTGCGCAAGGCGCCCCATGACAGCGTGCAATCCGTTACAGGTTCAAGCGTTCAACACTGCCGACGTGGCCGAGCAAATCCGCGCCACACCGGGTTGGGTGCAGCACTATCAGCAGATGTCCCCGGGGCATTTCGCCGGGCGGGTGCGCTATCTGGATTTGCAAGGCGTAGAGATTTACGAGGAACAGATGAACACCCGGGTCGAGCAGAATTTCAGCGCCCCGGAAGGCGCGCTGGCGTTCTGTTTCGATCGCAATGACAACTCGCTGTATGTGTTGAATGGTGAAAGCCGCAATATCTGGATCACCCCGGAGAACTACCAGGAAATCGCCGTGGTGTTCGGTCCGGAATTCGTTCAGCGGCATGGCCTGGACGTGGCGCGGCTCGAAGGCTTGTTCATGTCGCCGCTCAATTCAGGCCAGAACGCGCTGTTCAGCCGCTGGTTGAGCGGGACGTTGACGCGGCTGACGCAGACGCTGGATCCGCCGAGCAAAGAGGCGTTGACCCAGCAGCTCCTGGAGGACTGTTTGTACATCCTCGATAACGCCTGTGTGTGCCTTGATCGCGCAGGTTTGCAGCGTCGGGCGGAAGAGCGAACGATCATGAAGCGCGTCGCCGAATGGGCCGCCGATACACCGGAAGAAACCCTCAATTTGCTGGAGCTGTCCCAAGTGGCCGAGATTTCGCTGCGTCAGTTGCAGCATGCGTTCAAGGCGTATACCGGAATGACACCCACGCATTGGTTGCGCTTGCGTCGGCTCAACAGCGCGCGCCGCGAATTGCTCAGGCGAACGGCCGGGGAAACGACGGTCGCGCAAGTGGCGATGGATTGGTCGTTCTGGCATTTGGGGCGGTTTTCCAGCAGTTATCGAGCGTTGTTCCAGGAACTTCCCAGTCAAACGCTGGCCCGCAAACACAGTGGACCGTGTCGGAGGTCATCATGAGTCGGTTATCGTCTTTCAGCCTGTGTGCCGTCATGTTGATGGTCTACACGCAGGTTCAGGCCGAAACGGTCGTGCCCTTGAACGGGCAGAACTCGCAACAAATCCAGCTGGACATCAATGATTGCAGCAACGTCACGGCGAGCCAGAGCACTTCAAGCCCGCCACCCTCGGAGGGTGCTGCCGTGGATGCTACGCAGGTACGAGGACGTCAACATGACGAGTTTTATGAGCCGGTCGAGGACGATGTGAAACAGCACGATCAAGGTTGCCTGCAAGGGCGGGGTTATCAGGTCACTCCGTGAGCTGAGTGACGCCAGGATTGCGCTGCCGCTGATCGAGTAGATGAACCATCAGCAAGGCATAGAGCGTGAGCGCGATAAACAATCCCATGCGCACGACGAAGGCGGTGTAGACATCCTTCCCGGCGAGGCTGTCCTGAACCGACTGGCCCAGCAGGATGATCAACGTGATCAGGCTGTTGAGCCAGAACCCCGGGGTTTGTCGGGTCGGGCTCAGGGCATAGAGCTTGCGCGCCAACAGCAAGCCGAACAGGAGCATCCACAGAAAGAACATCCACAGGTGCACAAACAGGCTGAGCGCGCACCAGAACACAATGGCCAGCAGGCCTCCCATAAAGGTCGAACCGAGCAGTTCGTGACCAGCGCTACGCGCCGTTGTCGTCGAACTCTGCTGGCCAAGGCTGACCGCTTTCAAAATGATTGGCAGATAGCTGGGGTCAATCAGCGCCAACAGAAATGCCGGTATAACGATCAAGGTGGCACGCAGTGCAACCCGGCTCACCTCTTGCGTCGGCAATGCGCTGGCGGCGGGGGGGAGGTGCATTGGCGGGATCAGGAAACAACCAGTGACTGAACGCCACGACGATGACGGCGAGGATCAAGCCCACGACCAAGGCGCCAATGACCATCATCGCCAGATCGAACTCGGCGACGCCGGCCGAGGAAATCATGGTCAGGCCAATGATCAGGAAGGTCATGACCAAGGTATTGCCGCCGCGCAGGCCAAAACCAAAGGCCAGGAACAGACTGACTCCGATCAGTAGCACGCCGGTAATCGGGTAATAACGCAGGATCGGAATCAACAATAGGCCGACGCCGGTGGTTAACATCGCAGCGACCGCAAGCACCAGCCCGGCCTTGAACGGCAAAGGCCGATTGAGCGAGGCCAATAGCAACACGGCGAGCACTGGCGAAATAAAGGGGATCGGCAGCGCCAGGCCGAAGCTGATGGCCAGGCATAGCGCCGTGCCCGTGGCGAGACGCAACGCCCGTTGAACACGGGGCGTGTGCTGAGTAGACACGCCCTTAATAGGCATAGCTCAGCCAGCTCATTAGCCCTACAAACAGACGCCCAAGCGGGTTCAGCGGATTGCCTTCGGTAGGAAACGCCATGACTTCAGCCTGCCCACCGGCACGGATGGCGCGACTGTCGAACAGCGTCTTCCTTGAGTCCTCGGAAAACTCGATGATCACCGGAAAACGCTGGGCCGGACGCAGCCAGTCACGACTGTTCTGCACACTGGGAAGGCTGCCGGGCGCAGTGCTCTGACCGACGCTGACGCCGTAACCGACACTGCGCACACGGCCCTCGAAAACCTTTCCCGGCAGAGCATCCAGAACGATCGAAACAGGGGTGTCGACCTCGACCAGGCCAAGGTTGTTTTCAGTCATGTCCGCGCTGATCCACACATCGTGGATGGCAATCAGGGTCATGACCGGGCTGCCGGCAGTGGCGAACTGTCCGACATCGGTGCGCAGATCGGTGACAAGTCCCGCCGACCGTGCGCGAATCTGCGTGTTGGACAAGTCCAGCTCCGCTTTTGACAACGCCGTGGCGGCGCTACGCAACAGCGCGTTGTCTTCTTCGCTGCCGCCTTCCTGTTCCCGTGCCCGCTGAACTTCGGCACGGGCTGCGGCGACCTGACTGATGGCCTGTTCACGACTAGCCCGAGAGACTTCGAGCAGGCGCACGGAAATGGTACCCCGGTCTTCGCGGTACAAGCCTTCAAGGCGTTCGTTATCCTGCCGAGCCCTGAGTTCGTTGGCCTGGGCCGCTCGCAACGAGGCCTGCGCGGAGGCAATACCGGCAGTGCTGGCACCGATCTGGCGGCGGGTAGACTCCAGGTCGGCACGTGCGCGGTCGACGGCGATTTGATAGGGCTGCTGATACACCTCAAACAGCACATCGCCCGCCTTGACGTCTTGATTATTGCGCACATTCACGCGGACTACTCGGCCGGCCACCTCGGATGCCACCGGAATGACAAAGGCTCCCACCCGAGCCTGTTGCGTATACGGCGTGAAGCGGTCAGCAAAAAAATACCAGACCAGGCTCAATACGATCAGCAGCATCACCCATTTGATGCCCTTTTTTGCGGGATCGGCAGCAGGCTCGGGCGCCTTGGGAGAGGGCGCCTCAGTGACAGGCGGCGAGGGTTCAGTCATCGGCTTGGACCTTCTGGCACGGGATAGGAAGCTTGCGAAGGGGCCGGCTCATTCAGCAGGTTGCCCCAGTCGGTGCGTTGTTCCATTTGCTGACGAGTGTTCTGATCGACTGTCGGTTGCGCGCTGTACCACCCACCACCAAGGGCTTTGTACAGGGCGATCAGGTTGCTCACGGCATTGCTGCGGCTGAGCAGGTAATTGTCCTGCTGTTCGAGCAGTGCGCGTTGAGCATCCAGCACGCGCTGGAAGTCCGAGTAACCTTCCCGGTATTGAGTGTTGGCCAGGCTCAACGAACGCTTGGCGGCGACTTGTGCTTCACCCAGGATGCGCTCGCGTTCCAGTGATTTGATCAGGCTGCTGGCGGCATCATCGGCCTCCCGTGCGGCCTGGCGGACTTTGTCGCGGTAAACCTCAATCAGCTGCTGCAACCGCGCATCCTGTACACGCACGTTGTTGCTGATCTGGCCGTGGTCAAACAGGTTCCAGCGCAAACTGGGGCCGCCGATCAGGTCCAGGCTGTTGGAGGTGCCACTCAACGTGTCGGTGGTCCAGACGATACTGCCCAGCAAGGTCAGCGATGGATAGAAGTCGGTTTGCGCCACACCGATCAGTGCCGACTGGGCGGCGACATTGAGTTCGGCGGCGCGTACGTCCGGACGACGCAACAACAGGCTAGCCGGCACATCTTGCAGTACGGCTCGGTCCACCAGCGGGATCAGACCCTCGTTTTCGAGCAATTGGGGCAGGGCGCTGGGTGGCCGGCCGATCAGCACGGCCAACGCGTTGCGGGTGCGCAGTACTTGGGCCTCAAAATCCGGAATGCTGCTCAAGGTGCCCAGGTATTGGGTCTTGGCTTGTTGCAAGTCGAGTTCGGCGCTCTGGCCACTGTTGAACAGTTTTTCGGTGATCTCAAAGTTGCGCTTTTGCTGCTCGGCGTTTTCTCGGGCGACGCGCAAACGCGCTTCGGTGGTGCGCAACGAAAAGTATGTGTCGGCCACCTGAGCACGCAGCAGTACGAGTACGTCTTCATAGTTGGCTTGAGCCGCGAAATAACTGGCATCGGACGACTCGATGGCTCGACTGAAGCGCCCCCAGAAGTCCAGTTCCCAACCGACGTCAAAACCCGCGCTGTGTTGCCAGAAGTGGCTGTCTTGTGGGTTGTTGCCGCCGGATTGCTTGCGGTTGAAGTACAGACTGTCGGCGCTGGCCTGTTGCAGTTGCGGGTAGCGTCCGCTTTGCGCAATGCCCAGCCGGGCACGGGCTTCCATGACGCGAAGCCCGGCGATTTTCAGGTCTGAATTGTGCGCATCCGATTCGGCGATCAGGGCGTCGAGGACCGGGTCGGCGAACACTTGCCACCACTGGCGAAGGTCGGGATTCACGCTTCGTTGGCTGGCCTGCTCAAGCGCGGGGCTGCTCCAGAGTTTTGTCCAGGCCTCGCCGGGGGCCTGAAAATCCGGCCCCAGACGGACACAGCCGCCAAGGCCAAGGGCGACCAGCAGAAGCAGCCGACCAGAGCGCGTCAGCATCGGTGCACTGAGAGTAGATCTTGGGAAAACGTCATCCGAACATCCCCAATATTGAATGCCTGGGCAAGATCCTGTAGGAGCGAGCGGTGCGGCGATCCGACTTGCCCGCGAAGAACGATGACGCGTAATACCTGAAAAAACGCGGTGCATTCTTCGCGGGCAAGCCTCGCTCCTACAGGATTTGGTTTCGCTTAGGTTAGTACAGCTCGGACAAATACAAGGTCATGTTGAATGATCAGGGGGTCGACCAACTGCTACGCTTCTGAAGTGCTATTAATTCCGGCCAGAAAAGAAGGTTAAGAAGACCATGAGCAGCCCCCAGGACAACAGTGCACCGAGCTCCACCGGTTGGCGTTTCAAACTGGGCATCGCGATTATCTGTTTAATGCTGGGGTCCTGGCTGTTGGTGCCTCTTGCTGCCGCAGCGGATGTGCCAGGCTCAAAGATCGCGGCTCTGACAGGTGTTTTGTTTATCAGTAACAAGATTCTGTTGATCCTCGTCATTGCCATCATGGGCAAATCCGGCTTTCAGCAACTCAAACGCAGCATGTTTGGTTACGTCTCCACGCTGGCACCGGACCAGGAAGTAGGCCCGGCTCGCCATGGCATTGGCCTGGTGATGTTTTGCCTGCCGCTGATCTCGGGATTTCTCGAACCTTACATAGACACTCTTTGGCCGGGGCTGAGACCGAATCTCTGGCAGGTCCAGGTGCTGGGCGATGCCATGTTGATCGGCAGCTTTTTCGTACTTGGGGGGAATTTCTGGGACAAGGTACGCGCGCTGTTTGTTCGCACGGCACGTGTCGTTAATACGAGCGAGGTGTGAATCGCCTCTAACGCGAAATAATCCCGTGATCAATGGCGTACTTTACGAGGGCCGCAGGTTTGTCGATGTTGAGCTTGCGACGAATGCTCAGGCGATGGGTTTCTACTGTCCGGACACTGATGTCCAGCTCGCGAGCCATTTCCTTGTTGTTCAGCCCCTGAGCCATCTTGTACAGCACCTGGCTTTCACGCGGAGTCAGCTCGTTGTCGGTACTTTTATCGGCGATGAGCCGCTGTGCGATCTCGGCACTGTAGAACGTCCCTCCACTGGCAATGGCTTCGATCGCCGCGATGATTTCCCGTGAAGGCGCGTTCTTCAGCACGTAGCCGCTGGCACCCGATCGAACGGACTCACTCACGTATTCATAGTTGTCGTACATGCTCAGCACCAGCACCTTGAGCGACGGGTACTGGCTGCGTAACAACCGGGTCAACTCGAGGCCGTTGATGTCCTTCAGGCTGATGTCGACCAGCAACAGATCCGGCTGGCAGCGCCCGACCATCTCGATGGCATCGGCGCCATTCTCGGCTTCGCCCACCACTTCCAGCGGCGCCATGACCGCCAATAGCGATTTGATTCCGTCGCGGACCAGGGAGTGATCGTCGACCAGGGCGACGCGGATCGGGTAGGGCAGGTTCATCGCAGGCATTCACTCTAATTGTTATGGGGTGAGTCAGCGTTCTGTACCGGGCAGTTTCATCGGCAGCAGCACGTCCAGTTCACTTCTTCCCGGCATCGAGGTCAGGTCGAATCGACCGCCAAAATGCTCGACACGTTCACGGATATTGCGCAGGCCAATGCCGGCGTGACGACGTTCGACCTGAGCAACGTTGAAACCGATACCGTCATCGACCACCGTTAACCGTACGGACTTTTCAGAACCGTGCAGGGTAATGATGACGTGTTTTGCCTGTGCGTGGCGTTCGATGTTGGTCAGGCCTTCTTGCACGATGCGAAACAACGAGACGGCGGCACCATCGACCAGATGACAGTCGAATTCGTTATCGTTGAAAGTTA
This sequence comes from Pseudomonas sp. S2_A02, assembly GCF_054668495.1. Taxonomy (NCBI): domain Bacteria; kingdom Pseudomonadati; phylum Pseudomonadota; class Gammaproteobacteria; order Pseudomonadales; family Pseudomonadaceae; genus Pseudomonas; species Pseudomonas sp. S2_A02. The sequence continues at coordinate 424,989 of NZ_CP162776.1, forward strand.
CGACCAGACCACTGCGTTGCTCGAATTCTGCGGCGAGTTGACCGATTGCCGCTGGCAGGCCGAGGGTGTCGAGCAGCGACGAACGCAGGTCGTGAGAGAGGCTGCGAACTTCGCCAATCGCGTCCCCGAGGCGCTGCGTGGCGTCTCTTAAAATGCCCAAACCCTTGTCTTGCCCATTCTCCAGCACATGGCTGGCCAATTCGAACTGAAACTTGATCGACACCAGTAGCTGGCTGATGCCGTCGTGCAGCTCTCGGGAAACCCGTGACCGTTCTTCCTCCTGCAGGCTGACGATGCGTTGAGTCAGGCGCTGGAGTTTTTTGTCGGCCAGGCGATGTTCGCTGACGTTCAGCGTCATGCCGCTGGCGAACACAAACAGCACCGCCACAAGGGCCACCGCAGCAATCGCCCCCATGGTTTTACGGATGCCCTGAGCCACCTCGGCACGCGCTTGTTGGGTGGCGCGTTCAACGTCTTCAAGGTAGATGCCGGTGCCGAGCATCCAGCCCCAGCGATCCAGCATCACCACGTAGGCGAGCTTGTCGGTCACTTGACCGGAAGAAGGTTTGTTCCAGGCGTAACGTTGGAAGCCTTCGCCGGATTGCGCACTTTTGAGCAACGCCTGGATCACTGGTAAACCGTGAGGGTCGGTCATGTCCCACAGGTATTGGCCCACCAGCTCTGACTGGCGAGCGTGCATCAGACTGCGGCCCTCGCGGTCGTAGACGAAGAAGTAGCCGTTGATGCCAAAGCTGAGCTTGCGCAGTTCTTCCAGCACTTGTTGCTGCGCGCGCTCATCGCCCCGACCGTCGTCGTACAGCGGCGCGATCAGGCTCTGCGCCATTTCGACATAGTTTTTCAGTTCTGCGCGCTTGCTGGCCAGAATGCTGTCTTCGATCAATTGCGCCTGTTGATCACCCAGTTGGCGGTTCAGGGAAATCACCAGCGCGCAGATGACCGCGATCGCCAACACCAGCGGCAGAATCCCGAGCGCGACGATTTTGTGTTTGAGCTGCATCTCTACTCCTGGCCAGACCGAGGGAAGGCGAAGGCCCGGCATCATATGCCAAAGATACGCGCCTCCAGTAGCAGTGCTGGACAGAATGACCTGCGGCCGTGATGAAACGCAGAACCTTGTGGGAGCGAGCCTGCTCGCGATAACGGACTGACATTCACCGTCAATGTTGACTGTGCCACCGCTATCGCGAGCAGGCTCGCTCCCACCGGGTTTGCGTCCTCTACGTAGAACTACGTAGACATCACGTACGTAGTAACGCGGATTTATTTGTCGACAGCATGGGCGGATATTGGGTCCGCTCCGCAATGCGGACACAATTATAAAAATTACCGCCGCAGCCACTGGCTGTCGGCAGGAGACACGCTATGCCCCGTCTGGCTAAACACCTCGCCTGGTTTGCCGTGGCTGTCCTGGGAGCGTTTGCGCTGAGTGTCGTGGCCCTGCGCCGCGGCGAAGCCATCAATGCCCTCTGGATCGTAGTCGCAGCAGTCGCCATTTATCTCGTTGCATACCGCTATTACAGCCTGTTCATCGCCACCAAGGTGATGCAACTCGATCCCAATCGAGCCACTCCCGCCGTACTCAACAATGATGGTCTGGACTACGTGCCGACCAACAAACACGTACTTTTCGGTCACCACTTCGCAGCCATCGCTGGCGCGGGGCCGCTTGTAGGCCCGGTCTTGGCGGCGCAGATGGGCTACCTGCCCGGTACGCTGTGGCTGATTGCCGGCGTCGTGCTGGCGGGTGCGGTTCAGGACTTCATGGTCCTGTTCATGTCCACCCGCCGCAACGGCCGTTCCCTGGGCGACATGGTCCGTGAAGAAATGGGCCGCATCCCCGGGACCATCGCGCTGTTTGGCTGTTTCCTGATCATGATCATCATCCTTGCGGTGCTGGCGCTGATCGTGGTCAAGGCCCTGGCCGAAAGTCCATGGGGTATTTTCACGGTGATGGCGACCATCCCGATCGCGATGTTCATGGGCATCTATATGCGCTACATCCGCCCGGGCCGCATCGGTGAAATCTCGGTGATCGGCGTGGCGTTGCTGCTGGGTTCGATCTGGCTGGGCGGGCAGATTGCCGCTGACCCGGTCTGGGCCAAAGCCTTTACCTTCACCGGGCTCCAGATCACCTGGATGCTGATCGGTTACGGTTTTGTGGCGGCTGTGTTGCCGGTGTGGCTGATTCTGGCGCCGCGTGACTACCTGTCGACCTTCCTCAAGATCGGCACCATCGTTGCGCTGGCGATCGGCATCCTGATCACCATGCCCGACCTGAAAATGCCGGCATTGACCCAGTTCATCGACGGCACCGGGCCGGTGTGGAAGGGTGGGTTGTTCCCGTTCCTGTTCATCACCATTGCCTGTGGCGCGGTGTCCGGCTTCCACGCACTGATTGCTTCCGGCACCACGCCGAAGCTGCTCGCCAGTGAAGGCCATGCCCGTTACATCGGTTACGGCGGCATGCTGATGGAGTCCTTCGTGGCGATCATGGCGATGGTGGCTGCGTCGGTGATCGAGCCGGGCGTGTACTTCGCCATGAACAGCCCCGCAGCCCTTGTAGGCTCCGATGCTGTTTCGGTGGCTCAGACCGTCAGCAGCTGGGGTTTTGCAATTACCCCGGAAGCGCTGCAAGCGGTGGCCAAGGACATCGGTGAAACCACCATCCTGGCCCGTGCCGGTGGTGCGCCGACCCTGGCGGTTGGTATCGCGCAGATCCTGCACCACGTTCTGCCAGGTGAAAACACCATGGCGTTCTGGTACCACTTCGCAATCCTGTTCGAAGCGCTGTTCATTCTGACGGCCGTCGACGCCGGTACCCGTGCCGGACGTTTCATGCTGCAGGATTTGCTCGGCTCATTCGTGCCGGCGCTGAAACGCACCGAATCCTGGACCGCCAACCTGATCGCGACCGCCGGTTGCGTGGCGATGTGGGGTTACCTGCTGTACCAAGGCGTGATCGACCCACTGGGCGGCATCAACACCTTGTGGCCGCTGTTCGGCATCTCCAACCAGATGCTGGCGGGTATCGCGCTGATGTTGGCGACCGTGGTGCTGATCAAAATGAAGCGCCAACGCTACGTCTGGGTGACCATGCTCCCAGCAGTGTGGCTGCTGATCTGCACCACCACCGCAGGCTTCATCAAGTTGTTCGACGCCAACCCAGCGATCGGCTTCCTCGCGCTGGCGAAGAAATACAGCGATGCGTTGGCCAACGGTCAGGTCCTCGCGCCGGCCAAGAGCATCGAGCAGATGCAGCATGTGATCTACAACGCCTACACCAATGCGACCCTGACTGTGCTGTTTTTGCTCGTGGTGTTCAGCATTCTGTTCTTTGCACTCAAGGTTGGCATCGCCGCCTGGGGCACCAAAGAACGTACGGATAAAGAAGCGCCATTCCAGGCTCTGCCGGATGCTTGATGGAGGAGGGTGCCCATGTTCAATGACCTGAGTCGCCTTGGTAAATACCTCGGTCAGGCCGCACGCCTGATGGTTGGCATGCCTGACTACGACACTTACGTTGAGCACATGCAAACCAAACATCCGGACAAACCGCTGATGAGCTACGAGGTGTTCTTTCGCGAACGTCAGGAGGCTCGTTACGGCAGCAAGGCGGGACCGAAGTGCTGTTGATGCGAAACATTTAAGCGGCATTATGCTTTAGGAGCCCGGCCTGCCGGCGATAGCGATCTTCGAGACGCTACCGTCGGCAAGCCGGGCTTTTTTGTCGTTGTGCTTTTCAGGCTCGGCTCTAAGGTATCGCATAAACCTTGAACAGCTTTTTGTCCGTGTCGGTAATGCCTTCAAGATAGGTGTCGTATGCCTGCTCGATCTCGCCCGATCGATACATTTCACTCAGCGCGGTGTCGACCAGCAAACGGAAATCTTCATCGTCTCGATCCATCGCCATTGCAGTCGGCGAGTACTCAAAAACTCGATCCAGCAGGACCAGATTTCCTGCGGAATGGTTATTGACGAGGAGATTCTTCAGCATCATGCGTTCGGCGAAGAAGGCATCGGCTTTGCCTTCGGCAACCAGCTTCAGACCAGCTTCAGTGTTCTCGACCGTGACCAGGGTGGCCACTACCCCGAGTAATCGCATTTTCTGACGGATCCATGCCTCGGTGATTCCGCCAGCGGTGGCGGCATAGGTTTGGTTGGACAGCCCATGGTTGACGGTCGCACGCCAGGTCGGCCCGGTATGGGCTACCTTGCCGTTTAGTACGTTGAGCAACGCCTCAGGTGCTTCCTGGCGCACCACTGCCGAAAGGCCGGCCGTGTAGATCGGTACCGAAAAACTCACATGCTTGCGTCGCGCCAATGTGGGTGGCGTCGGCGTACAGAGGATGTCGATCTCGCCCGAGCTCATGACACTCATCTCGTCGTTGACGGAGACGGGGCGGTAACGTACCTGCAACGCGGGCAAACCCAGCTCGGTCTTGATTTTGTCGGCGACCTTCAGACAAAGCTCGATCGCATAACCGCTGGCTTTGTCGCCTGCCTGGACGCTAAAAGGTGCGAAGTCCGGCAGGTAACCGAGGGTAAAGGTGTTGCTCGCCCGCACGCGTTCAAGGGTATTGGCAACGGCCAGTACCGGTACCATTGTGAGCAGACAGACGAACAGCAAGTTAGTGGCTTTGGTCAGTTGTACGTTCATATTCTGGCGTCCCGCGTACGGATGTCTGTGTTCTCCTCGAGATCCAGCGAAGGATTGCCGACCGTGGTCTGAGCAGTTGGAGATGTCTCGACAAAACGCTTGGAGAGGAAGCCATAGAGCAGGTAGCCGAATGTAAGGACAATGAGGCCACCGAATACGGCATCCTTGCCGCAGGCATAAAGGGCGTACAACGAATAGGCCACGGCGATCAGTAATAGCGTCGTGTTGCGGGTGTAGACCCCGGCGCTGACTTTGGCCTTGTACATCATGACCAGCAGGCCGGTGGCGGCTGTCACGTATGGGATCAGGTTGGTCACTGCCGCCAGGCTGACGAGCTTTCCGAACTGGGCGCTGGCATTGGGCGAGATGGTCGACAGCGCCATCAAGGTCTGCAAGACACCGCAGACGAACATGCCGACAATGGGCGCATCCTGTGCGCTGACCTTGCTGAACAATTTCGGGAACATACCTTGGTCAGCGGTCATTTTGGCCGTTTGCGCCAGGGTGAACTGCCAGCCCAGCAGCGAACCGACACAGGCCATCACTGCCAGCGCCATGACGATGTTGCCGACCGTAGGGTTAAACATATGTGCATAGACGAGCGCGAAGGGGGCCGAAGAGTTGGCCAGTTCGGCATTGGGTATGATGCCCTGGATGACCGTAGTCGACAGCACATAGACCACTGCCGCACCCAGCGTGCCGAACAAACAGGCCAACGGTACGGTGCGCTTGGGATCTTCCACGGCATCGGAGGCTTGCGCCGCCGACTCCATGCCGAGGAACGCCCACAAGGTCAGGGGAATCGCCTTACTGATGGCGTCGGAGATCGGCAGGTTGTTCGGATTCCAGGCGGCAATCAACACATCGGGCTTGAACCAGAACCAACCGATGATGCTCAAGCCGGCCACCGGGATGATCACACCCCACACGGTTATCGCACCGATCTTGCCGGTGATACCGGGGCCACCGAAGTTGGCCGCGGTGGTCAACCAGAGCAGGCCAACCGTACCGATGAACAGAGGAATGGCGCCACTGCCCAGCCAGGGCACGAACGATGTCATGTAGCCCACCGCGGAGATGGCGACGGCCACGTTGGCGATGCCCAGCGAGAGAAAATACAGATACGAACAGAGGAAGAAGCCTGATTTGGCATGCGCTTCTTCGGTGTAGGCAGACAACCCGCCTGAGCGCAGACAGTAGATGCCGCACTGGGAAAAGCAGTACGCAATGGCCATGGAACCGACGGCAGTGACGATCCATGACAGCAACGAAACAGCCCCGAGTTGGGCCATGCTCGTCGGCAACATGATGATGCCCGACCCCATCATGTTCACCGTCACCAGTGTGGTGAGCCCCATGAGGCTCATTTTCTTGCTTGAGTCGGCCATCGCAAACCCCTTGATCTGCTCAACACATTGACCATAGCCCTGATTGTCATACTCAAGGTCCGGAAAGTGCTTTTCGAACAGTTTTATCGCCAGTTAGTCTCATCGAAGATGGTTTTTTGGGTTTTTGAACAGGAAAAAGAAATGGCCGACATGGTATGACTCCAAAGCAGGAGACTTGAGACAACAAACTGACTCTGTTTGCTGTTCAATCATCTGATTTAGATCAATCAACGGTTATCGTAGGGGGACTTTTCTTTAGCCGGCTCTGTCACATGTACATACATTCAAAACACATATGAGGTTTTACATGTCCAAGCTCGCAGAGTTCCGTCAACTCGAAAAACATCTGGCTAAACAGCTCCAGGCCCTCGAAGCACTAAAAGGTGATGTAGGCCTTCAAAAGGAAATTGATTTCGAAAAGAAGCTACGTGATCTGTTAGCCAAATACGGCTATGGCCTGAAAGACGTGATCAATCTTCTTGAGCCACAAATGGGTCGCCGTGCATCAGCAACCGCGTCGAAATCCGGCACACGCAAGCCGCGCCAGGTGAAGATCTACAAAAATCCAAACACTGGCGAAGTCGTCGAGACCAAGGGCGGCAACCAGAAGACACTGAAGGAATGGAAATCTAAATTCGGCTCTGCCACTGTCGAGTCCTGGCTGACCAAATGAGTTTGATTTGAGTACAAAAAAGGCCCGAGAAGGGCCTTTTTGTAGCTGATACGGGGCTAGTGCCTGTGAGGCTTGACCGTATTTTCGCGCTCCAGCTCAATACACTTCAATGCCAAAATAGTTGTCGGGTCGATCAACGCCACCGTATGTTTTTTTATCTTGTAGGCCTCGCTATGCTCGAGCACCAGAGGCAGCTCTGTACATCCCAAGATGAGCACATCAGCGCCTAGCTCACATAAGTGCTCTGCGGCGGTTAGAAGCTGGTCTTTGCATATGCCGTCAGTGAAACCCGCTTTAACGCCACGTTCTCCATAAATCGATTCCATGACCAACACTTGGTAATCCACGCCAGGGGTGATGACGTGAAGTCCTGCTCGCCGGGCTGCCTCGTGATAGACCTGACTTTTGATTGTGCCGGACGTCGCTAGCAGCCCTACGGTTTTGCCAGCACCGTATCGCTGAGCGATAGCCTCAACCGTCTCGGTCAACATATTCACTATGGGTACACGCAGGTGCGCCTGGATGCGTTCGACAAAGGCGTGAGCTGTGTTGCACGGAATCACAATGGCATTGGCTCCAGCGCTTTCAAGACGTTTGCATGTTGCATACATCGCCATTGTCGGGTCGGTTTCGTCATACAGCAGGTTGGCTGTGCGATCAGGAATCTGGGGGTTTTGTTCGACCACCATTTTAATGTGCTCTTGATCTCGGCCTGCCGGTGTATGCGCAACAACCTTACCCATGAAGTCGACTGTTGCTGCCGGCCCAACTCCACCCACTATCCCTAATTTGAACGGCGGACGAGTCAACTGGCCGCTTTGCGACGTCGCGAAACCGGCATAAATCTCGTTGATGTCCAGAGCTGTGATGCCTCGCCGTTGCAGATCACCACAGATCGATGAGAGCTCAGTCATACCCGGCAATATCATTGTGGCTCCCTGATCCTGAAGCGAAAGGCACGCCTGATAAACACACTCTAGCGGCACCCCGTCGAGGTACCCGTCTTTGATGCCGTTAACGCCATACATCGCGTCCATCAACCCGGACTGCTCGTTATCCTCTGGATACACGAGCTTGAAGTCATTGCCGAAATAGCGCTCAAACAACCCGGAGTGCCGAACATAGTCAGACGCGATGATTCCCAACGTACTGCCGCGTTCAGCGACATGATCAGTGTGCTTGCGTAACGCGGCCATCATATCCAGGACGGGTATGCCCATTTCCTCCTGGATTTCTTCCCGAAAGGTGTGACTGGCAAAGCAAGGTAGTAAAACGGCATTTACTTCGCTTGCCTCGAATGTCTGACAAACCTGAAAAACGTAGAACTTCCTGGAGGTCATGTTCGCGCCTCGGTCCAGGGGCATCAGGACGTCTTTGAAAGGGTGCTGCTCAAACAGGAAGTGATAGCGACCTTGATCTTCCAAAACAGCTCTGGACTTCACCAGTTTGTAGAAAAGATCGCCGCCGGCCAGTGAGCCAAGTCCGCCGACGATACCTAGTTTGCGAGCAAACGATGACCCGCTGGACGGCTTCGATTTACCTTTCATGTTCAGGTTCTCAGGCGGTGGCTGCAGTATGAATCGGGAGCGGAGATTTCGTGCCGGGCGCTTCTTCAACTTCTTCATGTGGTTCTGATTTGGCAACCACAGCCGTAGCGATGCTATTGCCAACCACGTTGGTGGCAGTCCTGGCCATATCAAGGAATTGGTCAATGCCAAGGATTAGCAAAATACCGGCTTCGGGAAGATTGAACATGGGTAACGTAGCCGCCACCACAACCACTGATGCTCGGGCTACACCGGCCATTCCCTTGCTGGTAATCATCAGCGTCAGCAAGATGAGCAGTTGCTGTGTGAAGCTCAAGTCAACGTTGTAGGCCTGAGCAATGAACATGATGGCGAACGCTTGATACATCATCGAACCATCAAGGTTGAATGAGTAACCCAGCGGTAGAACGAAGCTGGATACGCGCTTCGGCGCACCAAACTTCTCCAGTGCCTCCATGGTTTTCGGATACGCGGACTCGCTACTGGCAGTCGAGAATGCCAACAGAACAGGTTCGCGGATCAGCCTGCCCAAGGTAAACACTGAGCGACCCAGGAACAGGTAGCCGGCAGTGAACAACACGCACCACAGAATCACAATGCCCAAGTAGAACTCGGCAATCAGTTTTCCGTAATCGACTATCAAGCCAAGACCTTGAGTGGTGATAGCCGATGCGATGGCTGCGAAAACCCCAATGGGCGCGAAGGCCATGACGAAGTCCGTGACCTTGAACATCACCTTGGCCAGCTCTTCGATGCTATCGACAATCGTCGTGTAACCCGCTCGTTTCACACCCGCCAAGGCAAACCCGAAGAACAACGAGAACACCACGATTTGCAGAATTTCGTTGTTGGCCATTGCTTCAGCAATGCTGCGGGGAAACACGTGACTGATGAATACTTTGAGGCTGAAATCCCCGGTGTTGACCACCACGGGGCTTGCCGCATGCTGGACGACTTCCATGTTCAGTCCTGCACCGGGTTGGAACAGGTTGACCAGGCCCATGCCGATTGCCAGCGAGATCACCGAAGCGGTGACGAACCAGGCCATGGCTCTTAGGCCAATGCGCCCAACCGAGCGGGAGTTTCCCGTGCTGGCAATGCCACCGACCAAAGTAGCGAATACCAGCGGAGCGATGATCATCTTGATCATGCGTAAAAAAATGTCGGTGACCATCGAGAAGTAAGACGCGATCTCTTTGGCGCTTTGTTCGCTCCCTGCGAAATGGTGGCACGCCCAACCGACAAGCACGCCCAAGGCGATGCCCATTGCGATCCGACGCGGAAGTTTATTTTTCTTCACGGAGCTTTCCTCAAGTGGTTTTTTTGCTTTTTTTACTTGGCAGGAGACAAGTGTCATTGGGTCGAAGCTCTATGGCGTCGCTTCAACGTTTTCGATTCTAGGGGCGGGATTGAAAGGTCGTGATGAGTAATCCCGATAGCCTCATGCGCTTTTGGAATAGTTTTCGAAACTTCTGCTTCGTCCCGACAGAGGCGCAGTACACTGCGCATTCGGGGCGTGAGGTGCCGGTATGCAAATCAAATGGCTGGATGATCTTTTAGCGATTTCCGAGTGGAAGAACTTTTCGCGGGCTGCAGAGGTTCGCTGCGTGACCCAGTCGGCCCTGTCGCGTCGCATACGGTCACTTGAGGAATGGGTAGGCGCGGAGTTGGTAGATCGCGGTACTTATCCCGTTCAGCTCACACCTGCGGGGCGAAGTTTTTGTGAAGAAGGTCGCGAGGCATTAGCAGGGTTATTGAGGCTGCGCTCAGCCCTGCGCGAAGTTGAGCGAATGCCCGGGCGATCCATCCAGGTCACTGCTGGCCACAGCCTTTCAATGACGTTTCTACCGAAATGGCTAACCCAGTTTCAGCAGCACAATGAGCAGTTCAACGCCCGAGTCGTTGCCGCGAACATTCATGACGCCGTCATAGCCCTGGAGGAGGGGAGTTGCGATCTGATGATCGTCTACCACCATCCCCTGGCACCCATACTTCTAGACCCGGAAAAGTTCGGATGCCTGACGTTGGGCCATGACGCCTTTATTCCGTTGTGTGCCCCTGACAAGAAGGGACAACCGCTGTATCGCTTGCCCGGCACCTCAGCTAAAGCTGTGCCTCACCTCGCTTATACGGCCACAACTTTTCTAGGTCGCGTTGCCGACATAGTCATCAAAAATGGCCCAAGTGTGAGTGTGCTGGAACGGTGCTATGAGGCAGACATGGCGATGCTTTTGATGCGCATGGCGATAGAGGGGTATGGCGTGGCATGGTTGCCACAAAGCGCTGTCATTGACGAGCTTCAGCGAGGTCAGTTGGTAAAAGCGGGTGGTGATGAATGGAGTACGCGACTGGAGATACGCTCCTACTGCTCTATCACCAATGAGAACCCTACGATGCGCAGTCTATGGAAAACCCTCGAAGGAGCTTCCCGCGATCTCCATGGCAAAACAGCCCTTTGATTGAAAAGGCTCGAAAAGCATTCTACCCTCTGACACTAATCAAGGTGGCAGCATCGCCCGATGCTTAAGTGATCTTGGGTTTGCAGCCGTGCGGGTTTGGTTTCACCTGAACGCTTTTCCCATATGGCCGTTATGGATCACCCGAAGAGGATATTGCGCCGGTCGTGCTATTCCTCGCCAGCAAGGATGCACAATTCCTGACAGGTTACAGCCTGACGCCGGACGGTGGCCAAATCATCGACAGCGCACGCTGGTGCTCACGTCCAACTACCGAGCGTATTCTCCACCGAAACCGCAAGACATGCCTTGGCCTGTCTTGCGGTTATTTCAAGCAATGCTTATCGATGCAACGGGCTCCCGCGATGCGGCGCGTGCAGCCAGGAAGGCAAGAACGGCCGCCACGCCCAGCAAGGTCGCGCTCAACTCGAAGGTCGCTCGATAGCCGCTCAAGTCAAAGACCAGCCCGCCAACGGTTGCGCCAGACGCAATAGCGAATTGGATGATCGCCACCATTAAGCCGCCTCCTGCTTCAGCAGCGTCTGGCAGCGTTCTCGCCAGCCATGTCCACCATCCCACGGGCGCAGCAGTCGCAACCAGTCCCCAGAGGCCAAGCAAGACAGTCGTGGTGGCCGCCGAGCTACCGAATGAAACAAGCGCCAGTGCAATCACCGCCATCAAGATCGGGATGACGATGAGGGTTCGATACAGGCCATTTTTCAACAACGCTTCAATCAGGAAGGTTCCTGCGAGGCCCGCAATACCCAGGACGAGCAACATCAACGACAGCATGGAAACACTGACGTGCGTGACCGTTTCAAGGAACGGGCGCAAATAGGTAAACAGCATGAACTGGCCCATGAAAAACACGCTGACCGCCACCATGCCTAACGCGACCGGCGTGCTTTTCATCAATTTGAAGACGTTGCCAGTGCCTGAACCGCTTTGCGATTTCATCGAGGGAAGGCTTAACAACAGCCATACACAAGCGACTATTGCGACCGGGATGACGCACAAGAATGCACCGCGCCAGCCAATCAGGGCGCCGAGAAAACTGCCCAATGGTGCTGCAATAACCGTCGCCAAAGCGTTGCCGCCGTTAACGATTGCCATTGCGCGAGTGATCTGGTCATCAGGCACCAGGCGCATGGCGGTTGCCGCCGACAACGACCAGAAGCCACCTATCGCAACACCGATCAGCGCGCGGCCGATCATGAACATCCAGTAGTTCGGGGCGAACGCGACCACTGTTCCGGAAAGGATCATAAGCAGTGTCAGTGAAAGGAGCAGCGGTTTGCGGTCGACCCGCGCAGTCACCAATGCGATCAGAAGACTGGTGAACAAGGCAAACAGCCCCGAAACGGAGATTCCCTGGCCGGCTTGTCCCTCTGTGACGTGTAGATCTGCGGCAATCGGTGTCAGCAGGCTGACGGGCATGAACTCCGATGCCACCAACACGAAGGCGGCGAGCGACATGGCGAATACGGCGCCCCATGATTTATGGGGCACTGGGAGGAGGTGATCAGTCATTGGTTGAATCCTGTATTGCGCGAAGCGTCGTAGCCCCGAGGACGAGGCTACGAGAGAAGTGATGCCCGGCCAGGGCACCGATCAGACTACTTCAGGTTGCTTTTGAAGAACGTGGTCAACTTGGCGAATGGAATGAGGTTGACCCGGTCGTAAAGATCCACGTGTCCGGCATCTGGAATAATGAGCAGCTCTTTAGGCTCAGCGGCCCGCTTGTACGCGTCCTCACTGAACTCGCGTGAGTGTGCCTGGGCGCCGGCAATGAACAGCAGCGGGCGAGGGGAGATAGTCTCGATGTCATTGAACGGATAGAAGTTCATGAACTTCACGTTGCTGGTCAGCGTCGGCATGGTGGTTGTCTGCGGCGATGCGCCGGCCGGAGTGACTTCGCCTCGGTGGGTGCGATAGAAATCGTAGAACTCGTCACCCACGGCATTGCCGGTCAGTTTGAGCGGCGTGCCGCCGGTGTAGCGGATTTCGCCACCCTGGAACTCGGCATAGCGCTGTTCGGTGGCGTCCCGAATGATCTGCTGGCGTTGTTCCGCAGTCACCGCGTGTTTGAGACCGTTACGGTTGGCCGCACCCATGTCGTACATGCTGACGGTGGCGATGGCCTTCATGCGCGGATCAATCTTGGCCGCACTGATAGCGAAGCTGCCACTGCCGCAGATGCCGAGGACGCCGATTCGCTCAGGATCGACAACTGGGTGAGTGCCGAGAAAGTCCACGGCGGCACTGAAGTCTTCTGCGTAAATATCGGGTGATACGGCCTGGCGAGGCGTGCCCTCGCTCTCGCCCCAGAAGGACAAATCCAGGGACAGTGTGACAAATCCTTGTTCGGCCATTTTGGTAGCGTACAAGTTCGCACTCTGCTCCTTCACCGCCCCCATTGGATGGCCGACGATGATGGCGGCGTTCCTGGATTTGGGGGCGAGGTTTTTCGGGGTGAACAGGTTGCCCGCCACCTTCATACCGTATTGATTTTTGAAGGTGACCTTTTCAACGGTCACTTTCTCGTTTTTATAGAAGTTGTCCGCGCCGTTTGACATATCGGCTCCCATTGAAGAAAAAGAGGTAACGAGAAGCCCCAGGGCAAGAAAAATTCCTTTCACCGGATAGTCCTTTCGATTGAGTTGTAGTTTGCTGGAGTGTTTTGACCCAAGTGCTTAATCAGCCAACATGGCGTTGTCGATCACGAAGCGATACTTGACGTCATGGGAGATTCCGCAATGGGTTTGTCCGATGAACATTCTCCGGCTCTGCCCATACTCCCTGTAGTGCATTTCGCTGGATTACTTGCCTGATTCTATGAGTCTCTGTTTTTTTGCAGGACAGTCGTGAACTGGCGAGTTAGAGTTCAGCGAAGAGGTACAAGATGAACATGACGATCAAACACGACACCGCGCCTCAACAGACATCGCCGCAAGAAACGCTTGCGCAGATCATCGGCGGGCAAATTCCGAAACCAGGTGATTACGGAACTCCCATTACGGGCCTCGGCTTCTTCAGGCGCGAACATCCATCGCCGCCCGTCGTCTGCATGGTCGAGCCAAGCATCATCCTCGTCGCCCGGGGTGAGAAACAGCTCTGGGTAGGCGGCGAAGGCTATCCGTATGACACGTCGCGATTTCTGATCACCTCATTGGACTTGCCTGCCAATTCAGAAGTGCTCACGGCAAGCCCGGAACAGCCATGCCTGGGACTGACTTTGAAGCTCGATCTGCGCATGCTGGCTGAGCTGATAGCACAAAGTGACCTACCGCCAACCCGTGATCGACCAGTTGCGAAGGGGGTAGGAATTGGTTCAGTGACCCCTGCAATGCTGGCGTCATTCGAGCGCTTATTGGCACTGCTCGATGAGCCGGAGTCCATTCCTGTTCTGGCCCCCTTGATTCAGCGCGAGATTCACTACCGTCTCTTGCAGAGTGATCAGGCGAGCCGGCTTCGACAAATAACTTCTGTCGATGGCCAAGGTTATCGGATCGCCAAAGCCATCGATTGGCTGAAGTTGAATTACACCTCGGCGCTTCGCGTCGATGAACTTGCGGCCCGAGTGCAGATGAGCACTCCGACCTTTCACCACCATTTCCGCCAACTCACCACAATGAGCCCATTGCAGTACCAAAAATGGCTGCGACTGAACGAGGCGAAGCGATTGATGCTCAATGAACATCAGGACGTATCCAGTGCGGCTTACAAGGTTGGATATGAAAGCCCGTCCCAGTTCAGCCGCGAATACAGCCGTCTGTTTGGCGCCCCCCCCAAGCGGGATATTGCGGTGTTGCGAGGGCAGGGGTAGCTATAGAGGCACGCTTACGAATTGCGTTTGCTCACGCTTTTAAACGCTTCGAGATAAAACGACTAAACAACCATTTAGAATAGTTATAATCTATCGTCTGTATCTTAGTGATAGCTTCAGTATTTCAAGGAGGGCAATCCACATGACCAACTGTGAGCTCGATATTCAAATCCCCAACGCTGAAGCAATAATCGTCGCATTGGCTCTGGAGCCTCACATGGAAGGCGGTTTCTACCGAAGAACCTTTCAATCCGATCGCCACGCTATAGGCGAGATCAATGGCGGTCAACGTCACTTGATGACTTCAATTTATTACTTGCTGACCAAGGATTCGCCGATCGGTCATTTCCACCTGAATCAATCGGACATCGTTCATTACTACCATTTGGGAAACCCGATTCAGTACAGCCTGATTTTTCCAGACGGCACGTTGAAAACTGTGGTTATGGGCAGCGACGTTATCGCCGGGCAATGTTTGCAGCTGCATGTACCTGGTGGCGTCTGGAAAGCTTCGCAGCTTATGAATGGTTTAGCGGGATACGGTTTGATCAGTGAAGCGGTTTCACCAGGGTTTGATTTTGCAGATATGGAGATGGGCAGTCGGCAGAAGCTCAGAGAGCAGTTTCCCGAGCATTCGGAGCTGATTGGGAAGCTGACGCAAGGATGAGGGGCTTGGGTGAATTGAGAGCTTCAAAATCTGCGTGCAACCGGGCTAATCTCGGAACATCTTGTTACGTGTAATGTATATTATGTTAAATGATGTGTCTGGGTGGAACTTCTACCAAAGGTTCTTTCAAGCTACCAATCCCCGATCCCTGTTCGAACCAACTCAATACCCCGACTCCAGCAATCGCCACTCGAACGGTCTGATCATGTAAGACCTACTTCGCCTACGGGGCATCGAAGGACTTTATAGATCTCAGAAATCACCTGCATCGTTGCGTCTTCGATCGTTCCTTCATTACGGCATAAAACCCAACCGTGATCTGCAATCGCTCGCTCGAACGCCTTGGTACAAGCGACATGTTCTTCCAGCTTATGGATCACAGTACTGCTCAGCCCACGCCGTCGTGCCGCGGCCCTCGCCCATGAAATTTCAGGGGCGGTGACAACCCCGACATGCAGGTCTGGCACTCGCACGTTTCGATCAATGTTCAACTGTAGGATCTCTGCAAACGGGACTATCCGGCGAAACGCGGCATCAGACGGGTACCAGCGATCAATCAAGATGATGCTGCCTGGTGGCTGTTTAGCCAGCACGTGCTGGGAAATCCAGGTACGGCTATCAGCAAGGCGCTCACAAATCTCCAACTCCAAATCCCGGGTGGGATTTCTGACGAGTTTGTTCACGAGGGTCATTGTTTCACCCCTATAGGGATCGCTTTTTTTCTCGCAAAGTCGGATCACCTTTTTGTTGTCTGCCCTCAGTACTTTCGTAACGGCCTCCAGCAGTGTGGTTTTGCCGGCTCCCTTGGGCCCATCTAGAGAAACAAACAGCGGACGATTCATTCTTCACATAACGATTGATATACGGTTTTTTTTGCCCTGTTCGTTCGCTGGAACCGCTTGGCGCGACTGCGCGAATTGAGTGGAGGGCCCTTATGAACAGACATTGATGAACACTCTAACCCGGTTTCTGGCTAACAGGCCTCAAAATCCGGGGTTACAGCTGCTTATGAACATCTGACATAGTTTGGTGGAACGTCGAGCTCTGCCGTTAGCTAGCCATCAACCAAAAATGGCTACCTGCACCCTCGTCTTTATGCCGCGGGCTCAAAGAATCTCCCGGTCACACCACCACGCACGCGCACTCAATCCGTCTCCAGGTAGCCTGCAATCAACCATCGAATGTGCAATGGTCATTGCGACCTGCTGACTTAGGCATCAGCAGGTCGAGCACGTCTATCATCGTTCTCCGCGTGTTCCCCCATGACTATGCTGCCCGCCGATTCGAGCTTTCTCCGCCTTGTCGGTTGCCACATTGGCGTTTTGTTCGCTTTTACGCCCTGCCTCTTTAACTTTTTGAGGGTCGTCGGAAAAGCCGTGATGCGGTTCTTGTCGCTTGGCCATGTCTAATCTCCTCTAAGAAAAAACAGTCGCCTACATTGGAACTGCACCCTGAAGCTTCGTCCCCCCGGCATGACCAACGGCCTCTCTAAAGAAGCGTCAACAGAACGTTATTTTTTCGAAACCCCTAAAAAACCCTTCCAACCGCTAATCAGTTAGTCCGGTTTTTTGACACTTCCCCGATACGCGGTCACAACTTTTGCGCTCCGTTGGGTCATAACACGGTACCTGTCGATGGAATATTGGCATTTACCGAGGTTTTCGCCTGATACGGAGATAAGCTCATGATTTTTAATGTACAAAATTTTGGCGCCAAAGGAGATGGCATCACTGACGACACAGCGGCGATACAAAGTGCAATTAATGCGGCGGCCGCTGCAGGCGGTGGGCAGGTGTATATGCCGACCGGAACTTATATCGTTTCGGGAGGTGAGGAACCCTCCGACGGTTGCCTGATGCTCAAGAGCAACGTCTACCTGTACGGCGACGGCATGGGCGCAACGACGGTCAAGGTGGCTGACGGCTCCGATACCAAGATCACAGGGGTCATCCGCTCCGCCTATGGCGAGGAAACCCATGACTTCGGCGTCAGCAACCTCACCATCGACGGCAACCGTGACAGCACCACGGGCAAGATCGACGGTTGGTTCAACGGCTACATTCCCGGCGAAGCAGGCTACGACTCCAACGTCACCCTCGACAGCGTCGAGATCAAGGATTGCTCCGGGTACGGTTTCGACCCCCACGAGCAGACCGTCAACATGGTCATCAAGAACAGCGTGTCCCACGGCAACGGCCTGGACGGCTTCGTGGCTGACTTCCTCAGCAACAGCACCTTCGAAAACAACATCGCCTACGACAACGACCGCCACGGTTTCAACATCGTTACCAGCACCCACGATTTCACCATGACCAATAACGTCGCCTACGACAACGGCGGCAATGGCATCGTGGTGCAGCGCGGCAGTGAGGACATCCCCTCCCCCACAAACATCACCATCACCGGTGGCGAGGTGTACAGCAACGGCGCCGAAGGGGTGCTGATCAAGCTGTCCAGCGAGGTGACTGTCAGCGGCGTCGATATCCACGACAACACCAGCGCCGGGATACGCATCTACGGCAGCAACCACGTCGAGATCATCGACAACACGCTCACCAACAATTCGCTGGGCAACCCCGTACCGGAGATCATCATCCAGTCCTACAACGACACCCTGGGCGTGTCTGGCAAGTACTTCAACGGCAGCGATAACACCATCCAGGGCAACATCATCATCGGCAGCGACCTATCGACTTACGGCGTCGCCGAACGCAACGAAGACGGCACTGATCGCAACGCCATTATCGGCAACACCATCAGCCACACGAGCAAGGGGGCCACGCTGATCTATGGTGACGGCAGCTACGTCAGCGACACGGTGCCGATAATCACCGTGCAAGGTACGGCTGGCAATGACACCCTGCTGGGCAGCGCCGCCAGCGAGATTTTCTACGGCGGTGCCGGCAACGACACCATCAATGGCGGGGCCGGTAGCGACATTCTGGTGGGGGGGGCTGGCATCGACAAACTCACTGGCGGTACTGACGCCGATACGTTCCGTTTCGCCGCTCAGTCCGACAGTTACCGCAACGCCACCGCAAGCTTCGATGACACCATCACCGACTTCGACGTCACCCAGGACAAGATCGACCTCGCCGGCCTCGGTTTCACCGGCCTGGGCAATGGCCATGGCGGCACCCTGCAGGTCAGCTACAGCGCCAGCAGCGACCGCACCTACATCAAGGACTACGATGCCGACGCCAGCGGCAATCGTTTCGAGCTGATTCTCTCGGGCAACCTGACCAGCACCCTGACGGTCAATAACTTCATCTTTAATCGGGTGATCACCGGCACCAGCGGCAGCGACTCGCTGTCGGGCAGCGATTCGGCCGACACCCTCCTCGGCCTGGCGGGCAACGACAACCTCAGTGGCGGCGCGGGCGACGACAAGCTCGACGGCGGTGCCGGTATGGACACCCTCACCGGTGGCGCGGGAGCGGACACGTTCGTGTTTTCCAATCGCCTGGACAGTTACCGCAACTACAACACCGGCGGTGCCAACCTTGGCGACCTGATCACCGATTTCGATATCACCGCCGACAAGATCGACCTCTCCGCCATAGGTTTCACCGGCCTGGGGGATGGCAAGAACAACACCGTGTACGTGGTGCTCAACAGTGCCGGCACCAAGACTTACATCAAAACCCTGACCGCCGACGCCAATGGCAACCGCTTCGAAGTGGCACTGGACGGCAACTACCTCGGCAAGCTGACCAGCGCCAATTTCATCTTCGCCACGTCGCCAACGGTCAACCACGCGCCGGTGGTGGCAACGGCATTGCTGGATCAGAACGCGACCGAAAACACCCCGTTCAGCTACGCGGTGCCGGCCACCAGTTTCACCGATTCGGATAACGACAGCCTCAGCTACACCGCAACCCTGGCCGATGGCAGCGCCCTGCCCGCATGGCTGAGCTTCAATGCCGCCAATCTGACCTTCACCGGCACGCCGACCAGCACCGCGTCCGGCAACTACAACGTGCTGGTCAAAGCCACAGATCCGGCCGGTGCATCGGTCAGCGATAGCTTCGCCCTGGTCGTAGCCGATGCGCCCGCCAACACCATCACCGGCACCAACAATGCCGAAACCCTCAACGGCACGGCAGGCGCAGACCTGATCCTCGGCCTCGGTGGCAACGACACGATCAAGGCCGGCACCGGCGCGGACATCGTCGACGGCGGCGCCGGACGCGATTCGCTGTACGGCGGCGACGGTGCCGACACCTTCCGTTACACCAACGCACTCGACAGCTACCGCGACTATGACACGGGTGGTATCACGGCCACCGACACGATTTATGACTTCACCGTGGGCGTCGACAAAATCGATGTTTCGGGCCTGGGCTTTCTCGGCTTGGGCGATGGCAGCAATGGCACGTTGTACATAACCCTCAACGCGGCCGGCGACAAGACCTATATCAAGTCCGCCGAAGCGGATGCCGATGGCAATCGTTTTGAAATCGCCCTCAACGGCAACTACCTCAACACCCTGACCGCCAGCGACTTCGTGTTCGGCGAGAGCACCCAGCAGGACATCCTCTACCTGCCCACCCTCGGCCAATCCAATGCGCGCCTGCTGCGCATGACGGAGGACGACAATCAATCCGGCACCTCGATGCTGGTCAACGACCTGGACCGCTACACCCCCTATGACGTGCGCAGCCAGTTCACCGATGCCAATGGCAACGGCATCGACATCGCGGTGGGCGGCAGCACGGTCACTGGCCTGTCGACGCTCAGCGCCGAGGAACTCAAGTTGTGCTGGTGGCTGACCGACACCAACCAACCCGGCGCTGCGCTATTGCGCGCAGTGACGCTGCTGCAGGACCAGCGCACCGAACTGCAATCCATCGATAACGTCACCATGGGCATCATTTGGGGCCAGGGCGAGGAAGCCGCCCAGGAGATCGGCCGCGCCACGGACAAAGCAGCGGCAGCAGCGGCCTACAAGGCCGCGACCCTGAAGGTGTTTGATTACCTGCATGCCCAGTTCGGAAACTTCAACGTGTACTTGATGGAAACCGGTCACTACGAACAGGACGCGGCGCGTGCCCGTGGTTATTCAGAAGAAAAGATTGCCTCCATCGTCGAAGGGGTTGGCTATGTCCGCGCCGCCCAGGAAGCCATTGCCGCCGAGCGCGCCGACGTCAAGCTGGCGGTGGACTACACCGACCTCCCCTTGCGCTACGAAGTCGATCCAATGGCGTATCCCGACGACGTCTGGCACCTGCACGAGGAGTCGGCGGAGATCGTCGGCCAGCGGCTGGCCGACTACATTGCCAATGACCTTGGCTTCCAGGGCAACCCCAACGACAACAACAGCGTGCAAGACATCTTCGACAACGCTCAGAACATGATTTCCGGTACCGACCAGGCGGATACCCTGGTGGGCAGCTCGGGCAACGACACACTGGACGGTCGCTTGGGCGCCGACACCATGACCGGTGGCGATGGCAACGACATCTATGTGGTCGATAACGCGTTCGACCGCGTGGTGGAAACCAACACCTCGACCTCGCAGATCGATACGGTGCAGGCCTCGGTCAGCTGGACCCTGGGCGCCAACCTCGAGAACTTGGTGCTCACCGGTGTGTCGGCCATTAATGGCACCGGCAATGAGCGGCACAACTTCATCACCGGCAATGCCGCCAATAACGTGCTCAATGGTGCCGCAGGGGACGACAGCATGAGCGGCGGCGATGGCAACGACACCTACTATGTCGACAACGTCGACGACGCAGTGATCGAGACCAACAGCAATGCGGTGTCTGGAGGGATCGACAGCGTGCACAGCAGCCTGGCGGCCTATACGCTCGGCAACAACGTCGAGCGTCTGTATATCGATAGCACGGGCGCCGCCAATGGCACGGGCAACGCGCTGGACAACACGCTGTTCGCCGGGGCCGGCAACAACGTGCTGGACGGGCGCGATGGCAATGACACGGTGTCTTTTGAGCGCGCCCTGTCCGGCGTTACTGTAAACCTCTCGACGTCAGCGCAACAAAACACCGTGAGCTCCGGGCTCGACACCTTGAAATTCTGCGAAAACCTGACGGGAAGCGCCTACGCCGACAGTCTGTCGGGCAACAGCGCCGCGAACGTTCTGAACGGTGGTGCGGGCAACGATACGCTGGTGGGCGGTTCGGGCGATGACCGGTTGATCGGCGGTGCAGGCACCGACAACCTCACTGCTGGCACTGGCGCGGATACCTACGCGTTTGGTTCACTGTCGGACATGGGCGTCGGGGCTTTGCGCGATGTGATCAACGGCTTCAAGAGCACCGAGGGCGATCTTCTGGATTTCACTGGCCTGGACGCCAACCCGCTGACCACCGCTGTCGACGCCTTCACCTTCATCGACAGCAACGCCTTCGACCCTGCCGACGCCACCGGCCAACTGCGCTTTGCCGATGGCATTCTCTACGGCAGTGTCGATGCCGACGCCAGCCCCGAGTTCGAAATCCAACTGGTGGGCGTCCAGGCGCTGCACGCCAGCGATTTCACAACCTTGGGTTAAGCCACATCCTGTGGGAGCGATCATGCCCGCTCCCACAGGGGATTTGCAGAGGCAATCGAACGCGCCTATCGGGAAAGTTCACAGGCCATTACAACCATCCCAATTTCAGCCAGGTCAGTTTTGAAAGGAATTTCACCGATTTTTTGGAAACCGAAACCCTCATAGAATCGCCGCGCATTTGAATTGGTCTTGAGCACGTCAAGCCAGAGCAAGCGTTCTCCGCGCTCTATCGCTCGGTTGCAAATGAAGCGCAGAAGCTGTTTCCCATACCCTCGCCCTGCTTCGGATTTGAGGAAGTAAATCTTTTGAAGCTCCACGCCCACTTCGCCAGTTAAAGGCGCAGGTGCTGACCAGTTAACTTTGGAAAAGCCTACGACTCTACCGCTTTCGTCTGAGGCTATAAGCCACAAATGGCTAGCGGATGATTCGAGTGATTGGCCGAGCGCGCTGGGTGAGAAGTCTCGATTGAGGAAGCCCTGCATGCCGGCGAGAGACCAGATGGCCGAAAAATGCTCTCGGTAGGTCTTACAGCCGACTTCACGTAGAACATCGAGGTCGGCTTTGGTAGCTTCACGAATGTTGATCATATTCCTCCCTGGTTTATCGCATGAAGCGTTTGATGGGTGCTCCCTGCGACAAAATTTGTCTTGGTTGCCAAGGGCCGACCTGAGCTCGGTTCTCTCGACACCAAAGCAGAGTGTCAACCCATCTCATTGATGCAGACCACTTTGGGTTGCGTCATGTCCTCGTAGGCAAATCGAACACCTTCTCGCCCCAGACTTCCGTACTTGAAGCCACCAAAAGGCATGGCATCAAAACGATAATCGGAAGAGTCATTGATCATCACCCCACCGGCTTCAATTTGCCGCGCCAGTTTCAAGGCCTTGGAAAGATCACGGGTGAAGAGTCCCGCATGCAAGCTGTATTCTGGCGCATTGGCCAGAGCAACGGCATCATCCAGATGGTCAAAAGCCTCAAGGATGACCACCGGCGCGAAGACCTCCTGCTGCCAGATCCGACTGTTATGGTTTACACGCTCCAGAACAGTCGGCGCATAGCTTCCCGCTTGACGATGGTGTCCGCACAGAAGAAGCGCCCCCTCGGCCAGCGCCTCATTCACTAACTGTTCGGTGCGACGAGCCGCCTGTTCCGTAATCATTGGGCCAACATCCGTTGCTCGCTGATCAGGATCGCCAAGTACCAATGCACGCGCCTGGCTGACAAAACGCTCGCGGAAATCTTCGTAGATTGAACGGTGTACGAGAATGCGCTGCGTGCCGATGCAATTCTGTCCTGCTGCCCAGAAAGCACCTGATACACAAGACTCTACAGTCGGTTCGAGATCACAATCTTCGAGCACGAGAACCGGTGCATTCCCCCCCAGATCCATGGCCAGCTTCTTCAAGCCTGCACTACGAGCAATGGACTCTCCAGTGGCAAAACCACCGGTGAAAGAGATCATCCGCACTTCGCGCAGCTCCACCAATGCTTTACCCAGATCGATGCCTCCGGTCGCCGGGGTTACCACGGACGGAGGCAGACCCGCCGCCACCAGGCACTCAACCAGCTTGAGAGCCGACAACGGTGCGAGCTCTGAGGGTTTCAGAATCACAGCATTGCCACCGGCAATGGCCGGGCCCAGTTTATGGGCGACCAGGTTCAGCGGATCGTTGTAGGGGGTGATCGCGACGATAAGCCCCAACGGTTCGCGAGTGAACCAGCCTTGGCGCGATTCTGAGCCTTCATATGCCTCAAATGGAATCACTTCCCCGGCGTTACGACGAGCCTCTTCCGCCGATAGCTTCAGCGTGTTCACACAACGCTTCACTTCCTTCTCTGCTTGTCGCAGCGTCTTTCCGGCCTCTGCAACAATCAGTCTGGCAAACGCTTGAGCCTCAAGTTCCACCCGCCGAGCCGCTTCCTCAAGGACGCGTGCACGAAGGTGACGAGGCATTGCCGCACTCTCACGCACGCCAATTCGCGCACGCTCCAGCAAGCCAGGAACAGCGGTTGCATCGAGGCAAGGCACGCTTCCCACCAGGCGACCATCGAATGGACTGAACACATCAATCTGTTTGGCATCAACAAGCTGGATACTGGCCATGCTGGATACATTCATGACGACTCTCCTGTTACTTGCCGTGAGTGGTATGGATGGCGATGATGTCTGACAGCAATGCGAAGGCAGTTTCGATACGGCCTGCTCCGGGGCCGGATACCGTAACGGCACCCAGCAGTGCGGTGTTGAACGACACCGCGTTCGTGGCACCGGAAATACCTGCGAGAGGATGCGAATTCGGCAGCAGTCGAGCCTCCACACTCGCTCGAACCGAGCCATTGACTTCGCGATTTGCAGAACCGATCAGCTTCCAACTGGCACCGTTGGCACTTGCCTGAGCGATGTCTTCTGGACTGATGCCGCTAATTCCCGAGCAAGCCACATCACTGATGCTCAATCGAGCGTTGAGCAGTTCGTTGGCGAGAATCACCACCTTGAGGCGGACGTCAAACCCCTCCACATCGGCAGTCGGGTCGGCCTCGGCATAGCCGAGCTGTTGAGCCTGAGTAACTGCGTCGTTAAACGTCAGGCCGTCCTTCATGCGGGTCAGCACGTAATTGGAAGTCCCGTTCAGGATGCCTTCAAAGCCTTGAACCTCTGCACCTGCCAGCGCCTGTCTTGCCAGACGAATCACCGGCGTACCGCTCATGACCGAACCTTCGTACTCGAAGGCAACACCATGACGACGGGCCAAATCCTTAAGCTCAGCGCCGTGCAATGCAATGGGCCCCTTGTTGGTGGTCACAACATGGATGCCGCTTTCCAGTGCCCAGCGGCAGAAGGTAGTAGCGGGCTCACCATCGACAGGGTTGGTGAAGGTGGCTTCAGCAATCATGTCAGCACCGGAATGCTTGATGACGGTTTCGTTTAACGCCTCAGCGGTGCCTCCAGGCAGATGAGCGAACGCCCCCTTCTCGATAGGCAGAGCGACTAACTGTTTTGCGTCCAGCCCCTCTTTAGCAATGATGGAACCAAGAAAAATATCAGTCACACCGACAATTTTGATCCCAAACCCCAGCGATGCTTTCCACTCGGCGTTGCGATCTGCAACCAGTTGAGTCAGGCCGCGGTTGACGCCACCAAAGCCCACCAGGGCAATTTTGTATTCAGTCATGAAAGCAGTCCTCTTGGATGTTGTTCGACAGGAACATCGTAAGAGTCGGGCTCTGGCAGTTGAATATGGCAGAGTGCTGTATTTGTTGGCCGTTTTGCCCGTACGAAGAAAATGGAGCGACGAAAATCCTGTGGGAGCGTGGCTTACCCGCGAAGAACGATGACGCGTAGTACCTGAAAAACTGCAGTGCATTCTTCGCGGGCAAGCCACGCTCCCACAGGTTCTGCGTCTTGACTTACCGGCATTAGGCAGAAAACCCCTTTTTTTGCGTTCAGAACACTGCAGAGAGGACGAATGAGGTGACGGTATTTTCCACCCCAGGCATCGCCGAGATTTCCTTCCAGACGAGGTGAACACGTTCGGGTGAGGCTGCATTGACTCGAAGCATCAGATCAAACTCACCACTCAAGACTTCACACTGAACCACTTCGGGGAGCGAGCGCAGCGCGGCAAGTACCTCTTCCCCACGCATGCGGTCGTAGCGGTAGACAAAGATCACGGCACTGATCAGCGATGAAGGCCGTCGGGAATCACCGAGACGCACCGTATAACCCTGAATGGCGCCGTCTCGCTCAAGACGCTCAATGCGCTGTCGTACAGCATTGCGAGACAAGTTGACCTGGGCGCCCAGCTCAACATGGGCGATTCGAGCATTCGCGGTGAGTTCGGCGAGGATGCGCTCATCCAGCGGATCCAGGATGCGCTTCATACGTGCCTCTGTTGCGCCAACAAGAGGGCTTGGCACAGACCCTCCAGATCGCCTTTAGCCAAGTACGGTGGCTGAGCAGAAATGTCGGGAGTCGTTGGCACCTCTCCCCGCCAGACACCTAATTCGGACAAAAGGGCCGCAGACTTGGCTGGAGCAATTTGCCCAAAGGTCACCATCGGAGCCCCCAGGCTGCGTCGATGAATTCGGCCAGCCAGCACACCGACAGCGGTATGTGGATCGATTGCAGACCCGGTTTCACGGAACAACTTGACGACTTCGTCACGAACCTGTGATTCGTCTACCGCATAGGAATCGAACAGCACTCGGGCCCGGAGCCACTGCTGGTTGCCAATGCTTAACTCGCCGCAGTCCTCAAAGTGCTCCATCAGCGCCTTCACTGAGTCCCCATCGTGCCCATACAGCTCCCAGATGAACCGTTCCAGGTTGGAGAACAGAGAGAAATCCATCGCGGGAGATAACGTACGGTTACTCACTCGGGTCGAATAGCGATTGCGATGAATGAACTGATGAAGTGCATCATTACTGTTCGTAGAAATGATCACCTGGTTGATGGGTAATCCCATTTTCTGGGCAAGGTAGCCGGCGTAGATCTCAGCAGAGCTGGCCGCTGGAATGCTGAAGCCTACAGGGCGTGTCCCTCCGCCCAGCTGCAAGGCCGCGTGGAAATAAAAAACGATCTGTGCGAGGACACCGACCCAGTTGGTGGAGTTGAAACAGACCGGTATTACCCCCTCTAACGGCCAGTCACGCAAGAGCCGGGAGACCAACGTCTGGCAGTCGTCGAAATTACCGTCTACCGGGAAAAGCTGAACCCGCTCAGGGTCTGCCGCTTGCAGGGCAGAGAGTTGTTCAGCCGGTACCCCATGGCGCGGATACATAATCGCCATACGGGTACCCGGGCAATTAGCGAATGCCTCAAGCGCCGCCAGCCCGGTATCACCATTGGTCGCACCGACGATCAGCGCCTCGCCACCGACCTCACCCAGGAAATGCTCCACCAAACGCGATTGCAGTTGTGCAGCGAAATCTTTGGAAGAATGGGTCGGGCCATGAAACAGCTGGAGTATCCACTCGTTATGGCCAATCTGCTCAAGCGGGGTAATAGCGCGATGATTAAGGTTCCGATAGCTGTCGCTGAGCAACGCACGCAGAGTGCTTTCCTCCATGGAAGAGCCAACGTAGGGTGAGACTACTCGCCAGACCAGCTCATCGAATGGCAGCCACGACCAACTGGTAATCTGCTCCTCAGTGAAGACAGGCAAAGTTGCCGGGACATAGAGACCGCCATCTTCGGCAAGTCCCGACAGAACCACACTGCGAAAGTCCGCCCGCACTTCACCGCCGCGTGTGCTTACGTAATACATGGATGACTCCGAATTACAAAGGGCGGTGGGCTTGAGCCACCAGCCATGTAGAAAAAGTCGCGGCATCAGGCGAGAGCACCTCGGCCTGCTCGCGCACTAGATAAAAGGACTCGCTGGCTTCAATTCGTTGACTGAAGGGAGCAATCAGGTGCCCACTCTTGAGCAAGTCTTCCACGACGGAAGACCGCGCCAAGGCAACACCCTGCCCCAGTTCCGCCATGCGGATTGTGGAAATCAGTGTGTCGAACTGAAGACCACGGGAATAATCGACATCGTCTGCACCCACCCGCTTCAACCAGTAACCCCAACCTTCCTCGTATCCCAATACATGCAGCAAAGAATGGTTCATCAAATCGCGAGGCTCACGTATCGGTGAGCTGGCCATGAGCTGTGGCGAGCAAACGGGCTGGAGGATGTCCCACGTTAATCGCTGAGCGTGCAATCCCGACCACTCTCCGCATCCCCAGCGAATCTCCAGGTCATCCTCTCCATCCGGTTCCTTCACCCAAATGTTGCTGATATATCGGATATCGATTTGCGGATGCTCTCGACAAAAATCTGCGAGCCGAGGGGCCAACCAATAGTGAAGGAAGGAAAGGCTGCCACGCACCTTCACATGCCTTCGATTGCGCTGGCCAAAAATCTCGTTTGTACCCACTGCAAGACGACTGATCGCGTCTTGAACTACCGGCAGGTACGACTGCCCTTCTTCCGTCAATCCAAGCCCTCGGGGCAGGCGTTTGAATAGCGCCACACCGAGGTGACACTCCAACTGACGGATCTGCTGACTGACTGCACCTTGAGTCAGGTGCAGCTCCTCGGCTGCATGGGTGAAGTTCAAATACCGCGCCGACGCTTCGAATGCCCTCAGCCAATTCAGGGGCGGTAGTGATTTTTGACTCATCGGCGCAACCTCATCGGGAATTATCTCTGCTCAATCATTGCCTGAGCTATTCACGCTGCGCCAGCGGAATGATGGACAGCCGCTGCCAATGCCAACCGCTCTTCGCGCTTCTTGCGAGTAATCCAATAAACAAAGTAGCACCACGCGATAAACGGAAGACCGAAGTAAAGCGCCACTCTCTGCTCAGGATCAAAAGCAATACCGACACAGGCCAGCAAGCAACACAACAGCGCACCAATGGGAACCCAAGGGTAGCCGCGCACCCGGAAATGCAGATCTTCAACTCGTCCGCCATTGGCCACGTAATGGCGGCGGAAGGCGATTTGGCTCGCGGCGATGCTCATCCATACCACCACGACTGCAAGACCCGAAATCGACACCAGGGCCAAGTAAACAGTATTAGGGGCAAGCACACTGCTTAGCAGAGATGCCACAGCACCCGCCATACTCAAAACAAGCGCGTTAACCGGTGTGCCTCGGCGCGAAAGCCTGGCGTAGCGCTTGGGCATGTGCCCTTGATCACTCAACGTCCAAAGCATGCGCGAAGCTGCATACAGCCCCGAGTTAGCGGCGGAAATCAAGGCGGTGAGAATGACGAAGTTCATAATGTCAGCTGAGTACGGGATGCCAATCAGCTCAAACACCATCACGAACGGACTTTCAACGATTCCCGCCTGCTCGCGAGGCAGCAAAGTCGCCAGTACGAAAATCGTACCCACGAAGAACAGCGCCAAACGGACTACTGTCGTGCGGATCGCCTTGGGAACACTTGTCTGAGGGTCCTGCGCTTCACCGGCGGCAATCCCGATAAGCTCAGTCCCGGAAAATGCGAAGGAGACAGCTAGAAGTGTCATTGCAATGGGTAAGAACCCTGTCGGAAAAAGCCCTTCACGGGTAAAGTTTGAGAGCCCGACACCCTGCAAGTGCTGTACTTGGAAGAGACCGAAAATAGCCGCACCACCAATGACAATAAACGTAATAACGGTCAGTACTTTGATGAGCGAAAGCCAGAACTCGGTTTCTGCAAACAAACGAACAGATGCTACGTTGCTTGAAAAGACCGCCATGGCAAAAAGTGCGCTCCAGATCCAGACCGGTGTATCAGGGAACCACCGAACCATCAGGATACCCGCAGCCGTAAACTCAGAGCCAATAGCGACCGCCCAAGTGAGCCAGTACAACCACGCCACGGTATAGCCCGTGCCTGGGCCCAGGTATCGAGTTGCGTAGCTACTGAAAGATCCGGTTTCCGGCATCTGTACCGCTAATTCACCGAGACAGACCATTACCAGATACACCATCACCGCACCGATGATGTAGGCAATGACTGCGCCGAGCGGCCCTGCCTGATTAACGGTGTAACCGGAAGTAAGGAATAATCCCGTGCCGATAACACCGCCCAACGCCAACATCACAATGTGGCGGGTTTGCATTTCTTTCTTGAAGTTTGATTCTGGATCGGGCTGATCATTTTTTACTTGAGTGGTCATCGCTATATTCTCATGAAATGTCCGGACAAAATTCCTTGTCACTGGCTATTAGGCAGCACAATTAAATTGTCGCTAGTTGTTATTGTTTTTACTATTCATGAAGAACTGTCCGACCCTGCAGTCGGCAGTCTTATCCGAGTTCAGGTTCCCACCTCAGTGAAACGCTCGGTGTTATCAGCGTGGTGACGTGCATGATTTTGTTTGTTGCGAACTAACGTGAACGCTTGTTTAAGATCAGCCAATAAATCGGCCGTCTCTTCAATGCCCACGGAGACCCTGACCAAGCCCCTCGGAAATTCCAAGTGCTTCGCGTTCCTCCAAGGTGTTTTCCACGTGGCTGGTTGTCCGTGCTGGCCCGTAGATGGTTTCCACCGCGCCTAAGTTACCCGCCCGATGTGCATATTTAAGCAGCGGTAGCAAACGAGTCACCGTGTCCATCCCGCCCACCAGCACGAAGCTGATGATTGCGCCGAAACCGCGCATCTGCGAGCGAGCAATGACATGACTTCGATGTTGAGGGAGTCCCGGATAGTTCACAGACTCCACCAGTGGCTCGGTGCATAGATACTCGGCCAGCACTTGCGCGCTCGCCTGTTGCTGGCGCAAACGCAAAGCCAGAGTCTTGATACCCCGGATGATGAGATAAGCCGAGAAAGGATCCAGCGAGGCCCCATTGATTTCGCGGTAATGGCGAACTTGAGACATCAGCTGCTCGGTGCCGCAGACCACACCGCCAAGCACATCGCCATGACCGGATAGAAACTTGGTAGCACTGTGCACGACTACATCAACCCCGAGTGCAAGGGGGTTCTGATTCAAAGGCGTCGCGAACGTATTGTCTGCTACGACCAAAGCCCCAACACGCTTCGCCGCCGCCACGAGACGTCGAATATCCAGGACTTTCAGCGTTGGGTTCGTCGGGGTTTCCAGATAGAGAACATTGCAGCCTTTAGCGATCTCATGCTCAATAGCTTCGGTGTCGAGGGTATCGCAAAGCGTGACCTCGACGCCCATGCGCGGGAGAAACTCTTCAAAGATCTTGTTTGTGCCACCGTAGCTGTCGCGGGTAGAAACCACACGTTGACCACAGGACAGGAAGGTATGCAACACACCACTGATTGCAGCCATCCCGGTACTGAAAGCGACAGCCGATTCTGCGCTTTCAAGCTCGCAGAGTTTGTGTTCCAGGACAGAGACAGTCGGGTTGCTCATGCGGCTGTAAATGAAACCAGGTTCTTTACCCAACGCCACGTCATACCATTCATCGATGTCATGGTAACCGTAGGCGGCGCTGACAACGATGGGAGTCTGGGTAGCGTTGTAGGGATGCTGAACTTGCTCCCCTCCCCAAACCACTCGTGTCCCCATGCCAGCACCCTGGCTTTGGTCGGGCTTTAGCTTGTCATCCATAAATTTATCTCGCATCGATGAAACACAAATGTGTTCCGATTGGGCTTGCGATGACTATATGGAAGGCTTGACCGCATGAAAAATCATGTTATCTGGGGCTAAGGGGTTCTTTTTTTAATGGATGAACGATATGAAAGGGCCGCGACAGCACAGATAACCAACCTCTGTACGCATCTCACCCATGGGGGATCAAGTGCTGCGAAACAGCAAACGAATCAACAGTGCATCGTCCGCGTAAAAAAGTTGAGGAGACGCAGGTAGATCTACTCTTGCCCCTCTGTAACCACCTTCCAACTGTCATCTGGATCAAAGCGCTTCATCGACTGCGCCAACTTGTCACCACCGGGGCCCAAGTCTTTTTCGAACACCTGTCCTTCATGACTGATCATGAAACTCATCACCCCGGTGTCGTCGTATTTCGCCGGCCAGGCGATCAGTGCAAAGCCACGGCTCATCTTGTCACCGATGAGGTAGCTATAGGCGCCGCCAGGTGCAGAAGGCCCCTGGCCATCAAGGATGCGGAAGTGATAACCATGCCAGTCTTCGCCGGCAATGGTTCTACCGAACAAGGGACCCAACGGACTGATCTGACCGCTATCGTCATCCGCCCAATAAAGCCCGTCGTGCTTGCCGGCGGTGCTGAAGATTTTTTGCGCATAGGCAAGTGCGCCGTCACCGTCGCGATCGACTGACGCATAGTCCATCTGGACGTCATGATAAGTCAGCACTGATTGCAACGCGGCGAGTTCGTTGCGGCCAATTCGACGTGCACGGACTTCGGCGCTACCGGCGTCGATGTCGAAGCGCCAACCGTTCGCGGCGTTTATCATGGGAATAGGCAGTGTCCAGTGGTCACGGCCGACCGACAGGACCGCCTTGCGATCGCTGGTTTTTTCAATGCTGTGTTGCTCGTGGTATTGCTTCAAAAACGCATCCACATCTTTGCGCTCCACGCCTTCGCGTGGGATGAAACTGCGCCATTCATTACCCAGCAGTTCTGTCAGGCGTGCCTGATCGGCGTGTTCCGTACCCAGTGCTTCGACGAACGTTTGAGCGGCCTCTTCTGGCGTTGGAAATGCCTGCTGTGCCGTAACAATGCACGACCACGCCAGGCCGGCAATTATCGCCAAGGCATGAGGGAGCATGCCCATGAGAGCCTTCAATCGAGGATGGTTTTTCAACGACGGCCCCCTCTTTGACGCGCGGGTGGACTGGAGGGGCGACTGATCTGATGGCCGGCTGAACGCGAGGCACTGGGGCGCTGGGCGGATGCCACGCTAGCCTGGCCACGACTGGCCTGTGCGTTAGCCTGGGATGGTGAGCGCGCACCGGCGAATGCATTATTGCGGGCACTGCCCGTACTGGCGGACGGCCGGTTTGGCGTAGCTTGGCGCTGAGCGTTACCCTGTTCGCGCTGATTTACCTGAGCGGTCTGTTTCCTGGGCTGCTGACTCTCCCGAGTGCTTCTGGCAGTGCCCTGGCTTCTGTCAGACGACTTCGGTCTGTCTGTACCTGCTTGCATCCGATTGCTGGCCGAGCTTGCGGACTCGGCTGCGCGCGCTCGATCACGGGCTTCACGGTTGCTGGTGGCAGGTCGTTCGATACCGTGCTTGTCCATTGAGCCGCGGGCTTTTTCGCGAGCCTGGGCGCGCTGAGCATCGTCCCCTCGATAAGTCTCACGCTGATTGGCGCCGCCCAGTTGTCGGCCATACTGTTCGCGGCTCTTGGTGTCTCGATAGGGAACGCCATCGCGATGAGCGGCGTTGTGCTGCCATTTGTTCTGGTTATTGGTGATCTGGTTGTTGCGATTGATGTTGTTGTAGCGATCGACGTCAATGTCGATGTCGTTATTGCCCCAGTCACATTCACCCCACAACGAGCCGATGATCGCCACACCGGTACCAAACGCCAACCCGGCCATCAATGCAGAACCGGGGTAATAGGCTGGCGGCGGTGGATAGTAAACGGGAGGCGACGCTGGATAGGGCCAGGTGCCGTAGGTTGTTGTCGGGTTATAACTGGGTACGTACACCACCTGCGGATCGGAGGGCTGAATGATGATGGTGGAAGTGCTGCTGGCCGGTGCCGGTGCCGGTGCCGGTGACGTGACAGCCTGAACCGTCACGTTCTGATATTGGTTGCTCTGCAGGTTACCCGCTGCTTGCGCCTGATGACGCAAGCGTTGCACGCCCCCCATGACATCGTCGGGCTGCGCCAGGAAGGCATCACCCAGGCGTTGTACCCAGACGGGATCCTGTCCCAGCGTTACCAGCACCTGCGGGAAAGCGACCAGCGCTTGCACGCTCGGATCCCAGGGCTGGCTTGCCACTTGTTTGACCGCATCATCGCCCTTGGCTTCAGGGTGTGCTTTAGACCAGGTTACCGCCTCGGCGATTTCCCCGGGGTACGTGGTGGCCATCAGCACCTGTGCCAGCAGTGGGTCCGGGTAAAGCGCAATGGGAGCCAGCATTTGATCCAGCTGTTCCTGGGTAAATACGGCATCTTTGGCCGCCGCCGTGACGGGCGCTGTATCGGCAGCATTTGCGGTCGCATCCAATGGCTGCGCCAGGCAGTAAGGTCCGCTCAAAAACAATACAGCTGACACCGCGTAAAACAATGGAATGCGCATTGCACCCCCTATGTGGTCAGGCAGGCTTGAGCGCCTTGATCGTTCCGCCCTTCCCTGCACCGTCGCGCCCGTCAAAGACGATACAGATCTTCATGCAATTACCCTTGGTTGTTCAGGTTCAAGGGGTTATCTGGTAGCCCCGTTGCTGCATGCAACTGTTGTAGGCGGAAGCAGTAGCCGCCGGTTCTGCCCGGCGATCCTGACGACGATCCTGACGTTGCCGGGATCCACCTACAACCGCACCTGCCACAGCAGCATCCTTGGCCTTGTTCTGTCGATATTCCTGTTTAACGTCGTCGTCTACCTTGTCATAAACCTCGTCATGCTGACGACCACGCGCTCCGGCAACCGCCGCACCTGCTACTGCGCCAGAAGCGGCACCACGGGCACGTCCACCCGATTGAGGCGTTGTGCTGCTTGCTGCATTGCCGGCTTGAGCCTGGCATGAGCTGATGTCCTGCTGAATCATTTCGGAGGACTGCCCTTTGAGCGGCGTTACGGTCTCGGCTGAAGCGCAAAGGCAGAATACCGAGACAATCGTAGCCAGACAGGGGGGGATGGATTTCTTCATAAAGCCTCCACTGCTATCAGTGTGCTTTGGATCTTTGAGTCTAGCTCAGCGTCTGGCGACTAACCCTGGAACAAAGTTCTTATGATGCAACCTCTAATTCCTTTTGTACTGCTACTCCCTCGAACTCGAACTCGAACTGGTGCGGCAAATTTTAAGCACTGACTTACACTGCGATACACCCAATGCGAACAAATGACTGTTCAACGGATCGATAGATCCCACAGCAATCCGGGTATCAGGTAATGAATCAGCCCAACATGAAAACGCTCACCCGTCTTCTCACTGCCAGCGTTTGCGCGGCGACGGGCACCTGTGCCAATGCTTCGCCAATCTTCCAGACCAGCTTCGACTGCGCCACGGCAAAGGCATCCGTCGAGAAGCTTATTTGCCGCGACCCACAGCTGATGCAGATGGATATCGAACTGACGCGTCTTTATCGCCTGGCGCTCACGGATGATCATTCAGTGCCGCGTCCAGACAAAGTCTTGATCGACCAGCAGTTCTGGATCGAGGCCCGCAATCAGTGTGCCTCCACGTCTGAGGCCAAGGCATGCGCGATCCGAAGTTATGCCGAGCGCGCGCATCAGCTACGCCAAGGCTCGGCAATTGCGAGAACCAAAGATCCGGACAGACTCACCGACGGTCCCCTGGCTTTTCGGTGTACAGGGTTAAACGCGTTGATTGCCGCCACTTTCTTTAACACGCAGCCGGGTGTCGTGTACCTGAAATGGGCGAACGCCTCGATCACCCTGAACCAGGTGCCGAGTGATTCGGGAACCCAATACACCGGCAAGGATTACCAGGGGAGCTACAGCTTCTGGCAAGACGGCAACATGGTGCTTTTCCAGAAGCCAGGCTCTGGGGAAATGAGTTGTACAGCCGAGCCGATCGGCTGAGACCGTCCCTCACGTACTCGGCGATTTATGCCACGGATAGCCTTTGGCACTGAGGTCAAAGGCGTATTTGAACAAGCGCTTCATGTACTCGCCATCGAATTTATGGAGGCGAGAAACGTGGAAGTCGGCGCCGATGTACGCCAGATTGAAGTCCGCCCCATCCTGCTGGGCAATTCGATAAATCCGATCCAGATCGCTGATCCCCTGATTCTGGATCAATGCGCTGATGGCTCGACCACCGATGTTCAAGGTTCGGCGCTTGGTTCCGGACCATTGCAGTTCCAGCTTGCCGTTGCGAATGACATAGAAATGCCGTTCACGCCGCAAACGCGCCCCGGGCACTTGGTTCAGCGCCATTACGGTGCCGGGTGGGTAAAGGAACACCTGCGTAAGGACACCTCCGTCCACGTGCATTTCCTGAAACGGGTGGCCGTTGACGTCCACATCAATCATGACGGGTGAGACGGCACCGGGAATACTCATCGACGCGACCATAATGTTGCGAAATAGCTCGAGCGCTCCCGGTGCCTGGCTGGAGGCTATAGCGCCCATGTTCCAAGTGACCGGGCGCCCTGAATCAAGGTCGGTCGTACCGATCATCAGGAGCCGTCCTTTGGCGTATTCCGCCGCGATCGCCGCAAGAATCTCGGCGGTGATGTGCTGTGCAATGAGCCGTGACAGTGGCTTGCTGTGCGCCATACCATCGCTGGTAAGACGGGTCAGCATATTGCGCGCATGGAAAATGTCTTTTGGACCGACTGCATTGCAGATACGCACAATGACATCGTCGTACTGGGGCCCCAGGTAGGCAAACGGGGCGACCAGGGCGCCAGCGCTAATGCCGGTGACGACTTTGAACACAGGTCGAGTCCCATGCCGGGTCCATCCCGCAATGATGCCCCCAGCGAATGTGCCGGCGTCGCCGCCGCCCGAAACGGCCAGCAAATTTGCCCGCGGCAGGGTGTCGTTCGGTAGCCCTGCGCTGGCGAGCGCCTCAGCCTCTCGAAGGTTGGCCTGGCTCACATCCCGAATGAACGGCGTCAGGTCCTGGTCCAGCCAGTAGCGAGCATCTGGAATGCCCGGGATCAGCGCTTTTTCGGTTAACGTTGGCGGCACCGCATCACGGCGTTGCAGGCACGCTTGACGCAACATGTTCAGGGTTGAGGCGCTGGGTCTGAGCTGGAATGGTTTCAACACGCCTCCTCCGGCCCCTGCAATGGGTAGAGCCCGTCACGCACACTCGACACACCCATGACCAGTCTCAACGGCGAGTGACCTGAACATCTTTCATGCTAGCGCAAGCTCAGGCAGTCATAACGTTGGTGGGACGTCCGGTCTGTCTTGCAGCTGATCCTTCCCCCATAGACGCTCATTGGAAAACGCCAGCAATCACCGCAGCTTCAGCGGATCGACCAGTTCAGCGGCGATGGCCATGCCCACCAGGTCCGGCAAGGTATTGGCCTGCATGCGTTTCATCACCCGCGAACGATACAGGTCGACGGTTTTCGCACTGACGCCCAGTTGCTCGGCGATCTCGCGGGTGGTGTAACCCTGGACCAGCGGCAGCAAGACATCGCGCTCCCGTGGGGTCAGTGTCAGCAAGCGCGCCTGCAAGGCTTCGTGCCCCTGATTGCCCGAGCGGCTTGCCGCGCAGTTGCTGAGCGCTTGTTGCACGCTGTCCAGCAGCAATTGCTCGTTGTAGGGCTTCTCGATGAAGTCATGGGCGCCCGCCTTGAAGGCGC
This sequence comes from Pseudomonas sp. S2_A02, assembly GCF_054668495.1. Classification (NCBI taxonomy): domain Bacteria; kingdom Pseudomonadati; phylum Pseudomonadota; class Gammaproteobacteria; order Pseudomonadales; family Pseudomonadaceae; genus Pseudomonas; species Pseudomonas sp. S2_A02. Next base: position 461,650 of record NZ_CP162776.1, read on the forward strand.
GAACCACGATCGGCACATCCGCGTGCCCGCTGACGAAAATGATCGGCAGGTTCAGCTCACGTGCGCGCATTTCTTCCTGCACGTTCAAACCGCCCATGCCGGGCATGCGAACATCAAGCAGCACGCAGGCATCAAGACTCGAATCACAGGCATTGAGAAACTCCACGCCACTGGTAAACGGCAAGGCTTTGAGCCCTACCGACTCCAACAACCAGACTGTCGAATCGAGCATGCCTTGGTCATCGTCGACCACATACACCACGTGCTCCGTCACACCTGCCATTACGTTATTCCTGTTGTTTTGTTGGGCCGGCCAGCGGCAAACGGCAGCACATCAGCAGCCCGACAGGTTGGCGTCGGGCCTGTAATTCACCACCAAAACCTTCGATGATGCTGCGGCTCATGGACAAGCCAAGCCCCAGGCCATCGGCCTTGCTGGTATAGAACGGGGTAAATATCTGCTCCAGTTCGGGTTCGCTGACGCCTGGCCCCTGGTCTTGCACGCTGATTTCCACGGTTGCACCACCGCCCTGCCCCGCAGCCATCACGATCAGCGAGGGTTGCCCCGGATGTTGTTCGCGGTTGGCATCGATGGCATTTCGCAAGAGATTGAGCAGGACCTGCTCCAGCAGCACTCGGTCGGCATAAATCGGCGGCAGATTATCCGGTAGGCGATCCTCGATTGTCACTTGGCAATTGCTCGCCTCCCAGGCACATAAACGCACGGCCTCGCGGGCGACCTCGGTGAAATTCAAGGCCTGCATGCGGCGTTGCCCCTTGCGCAGAAACGCCCGCAAACGTCTGATCACTTCTGAAGCATGAGTGGCATGATGGGTAATGCGCTCCAGCCCTTGCGCCACTTTGGCGGCGGCCTGGGGGTTGGAATCCAGCGTTTGTAAATAGCGCTGGCTGGCATTGGCGTAATTGACGACCGCCGCCAATGGCTGGTTGATTTCGTGAGCGATGCCCGAGGCCAATTCTCCCAGAGTGACCAACCGCGCGGTGTGCGCCAGTTCGTCCTGATGGCGGCGCTGTTGCACTTCACGTAGTTCACGCTCGGTCATGTCCCGCGCCACCAACGAGTAGTAGCGCTCGCCGCCGGCCGAACGGTGCGCCAGCAGCACCAGCGATACCGGCACTGAAGTGCCGCCTCCCGGTGGCTGCAATCGCGCATCGGTGCTCCAGACGCCGTCGCGCTCGGCACTATTCCAGCCATCACGCTGCAGACGTGCCAGATCGCCGCTGGCGAACAACGTTGCCAGGGCTGGCATCGGTTGTTGCTCGTCGATCCCCAGGATGCGCCGCGCCGCTGGGTTGAGGTAAGTGACGTGCCCCTCGGGGTCGATGAACAACACAGGATCGGTGTTGGCCTCGACGACTTCCGCCAGGCGTCGCTTGTTCTCCTCGGCGTGCACCCGGGCGGTAATGTCCCGGGACACGCTGACCACTTCCACCACCGCCCCGGTATAGGTCTCACGAATCGCCCGGCTGGCGGTTTCAAACCATAGGTAATGCCCATCCCGATGGCGAATCCGATACGTCATCGTGTGGTAACCGTCCTGCTCCAGGGCGTCCCGCGCGCGCTGTACCAGGCTGGCCAGGTCCTGACCATGGAACAAGCCTTGGGCCATTTGCCCGCGCAACTCCTCCGGCCAGTAACCGAGCAATGTCCAGGACGCCGGCGAGGCATCGAGAAAGCGCCCGTCGGGTGTGTGTCGGGAAATCAGGTCGGTGGTGTTTTCAATGATCAGCCGGTACAGCCGCCGTGCCGTGGCCGCTTCACGCTCGGCCAGCACTTGTGCCGTGGCATCGCGACACCGGGCGAGCACACGGTTGTCCTGCGGATCGGGAATAAACGTCCAGATCAGGATCTGCGCTTCGAATTGGGCTTCGACCCCTTCGATGGCGCGTTGCTGGTCCAGGCAGGCGCGTACCAGCACCCGGTGATTGACCGGTAAAAAACCCAGCACATCGGTCAGCGGCTTTTCGGCCAGCAACGCCAGCAGCGCCGCGTTGAACTCCTGCGGCTTGCCCTGCGCATCGAGCAACAGACTCGGTTGCGGGTCGTGCCCCAACAGCGGTGAGCCGCGCAGCATGCCGTTGATGCTGCTCAGCAACGTCGTCAGCAAGTCCTGCACCCAACCCAGCCAATCAAGACTCACGCCCTCACACACTTCCACCAGCAACAACCCCGCCTGCCCCGGTTGCAACGCCAGATCAAACACCTGGCCATGGCTGATAGCGGCCCGGCGCAGTCGGCCGGCCAGCCAACAATCGAGTTGACGCACTTGAGCCAGATCCAGCCGCCCCGCTTCGGCCAGCCGATCAAACAGCCGCTGATCGCTGGCCAGCGAAGGGTCGCCCAGTCCCGGAGGAAAATGCTGGGCGGCGCCCTCGTGGCTGTAAATCCGCGCATTGGGTTGCCAACTCAAATAAACCGCCCGGCGCACCTCGGGGCAATCCTGCAGCGCACGGCACAACGCATCGGCCCGAGCGGCCAGAGACACGCCCTCGCGCTGCAGGCGCAACCAGCTGTGCAATCGAACGGGAGTCAGGGTCATCACAGGTCCGCTTCGTTGGGGAGGCCAAGGATATACCGGCGTTTGCGGTGTCACTTTATTCATTTAGTCCGGCAAGAATCAAATATAGTACATATCCTATATTACGTAGGTTGTACTTCCATATGGGTAGCTGAATGTTATATAAAACAGGCCGGACATAAAAGGCGACCTCAGCGGCTACGCTGCAAGGTCACCTATAGAGCTAACAATCAGCCACCGAGTACCCGTACATGTCGATCTATGAACAAGGGCTAAGCCCTGCGGCTGTCAACCATATTGCCTTGTCTCCGCTCAGCTTCATCGAGCGCACCGCCAGCGTTTACCCACACTATCCCGCCGTCATCCATGGCTCGATCCGCCGCACCTGGGCGCAGACCTATACCCGCTGCCGCCGTCTGGCCTCGGCGCTGGCCGGTCGCGGCATCGGCAAGAACGACACCGTGGCGGTGATGCTGCCGAACATTCCCGAGATGCTCGAAGTGCACTTCGGCGTGCCGATGATTGGCGCGGTGCTCAACCCGCTCAACGTGCGTCTGGATGCCGAAGCCATTGCCTTCATGCTGCAGCATGGCGAAGCCAAGGTGCTGATTACCGACCGTGAGTTCCATGATGTGATTCACGCGGCGATCGGCATGCTGGATCACCCGCCATTGGTCATCGACGTTAATGATCTGGAGTACGGTGAAGGCCAGGCTGTCAGCGATCTGGACTATGAAGCGCTGTTGGCCGAAGGCGACCCGGCCTTTGCCTGGCAGTGGCCCGATGATGAATGGCAAGCCATCTCGCTGAATTACACCTCCGGCACCACCGGCAACCCCAAAGGCGTGGTTTACCACCATCGCGGTGCTTACCTGAACTCATTGGGCAACCAGATGACCTGGGCCATGGGTAACCATCCGGTGTACCTCTGGACCCTGCCGATGTTCCATTGCAACGGTTGGTGCTACCCGTGGATCGTCACCGCCATGGCCGGTGTGCATGTGTTTTTGCGCCGCGTCGATCCACAGAAAATCCTCACACTGATCCGCGAGCATCAGGTTACCCATCTGTGCGCTGCCCCGATCGTGCTCAATGCCTTGGTCAACATGCCGGAATCGGCTAAAGCTGCTATCGATCATCCAGTCAACGCGATGGTCGCCGGCGCCGCACCGCCGGCCAAAGTGATTGGTGCCGTGGAACAAATGGGCATCAAGGTCACCCACGTCTATGGCCTGACCGAAACCTATGGCCCGGTGACGCTCTGCGCCTGGCATGCCGAATGGGATGAGTTGCCGCTCGACGAAAGAGCGCAAATCAAATCCCGTCAGGGCGTGCGCTACCCGACGCTCGAAGGTGTGATGGTTGGCGATTCGAAGACGCTGGAGCCGACCCCGCGAGACGGTCAGACCATCGGTGAGATCTTCATGCGCGGTAACACCGTGATGAAGGGCTACCTGAAGAACCCGACCGCCACAGCCGAAGCGTTCGACGGCGGCTGGTTCCACACCGGCGACCTGGCGGTGTGTCATCCCAACGGTTATGTCGAGATCAAGGACCGACTCAAGGACATCATCATTTCCGGTGGTGAGAACATTTCCACCATCGAACTGGAAGGTGTGCTCTATCGCCATCCAGCCGTCATGGAAGCGGCCGTCGTCGCCCGTCCCGACGAGAAATGGGGCGAAACGCCCTGCGCCTTTGTCACATTGAAGGCTGATCACCAGGACGTTCGCGAGGCCGACATCATCAGTTTCTGCCGCGAACACCTGGCCGGTTTCAAAGTCCCGCGCACCGTGATTTTCACCCTGCTGCCGAAGACTTCAACCGGCAAGATCCAGAAGTACGTTCTGCGCGACAGGGCCAAAGCGCTCTAACCGAATCGACGTTGCACCCACCCGGCGGCAGGTGCTTTACCTGCCGCTTCGGGCTCGTGCAGGCTGAATTTGGCCCTGCCCCTGACCTACACGCTGATAACAAAAACAATGTGGAGCCACCCATGATCGACATTCATTCAACCGACACCCAACGCTGTGAACGCATTCGGTCCAACCCCAAATTTCTTCAATTGGTGAGCAGCCGTTCGCGCCTGGCCTGGTCGCTGAGTGCTGCCGTACTCGGCACCTACTACGCGTTCATGCTGGTGGTGGCATTTGCCCCGCAGTGGCTGCACGCGCCGATCGCCGAGCATCGGATGTTGACCCTGGGCATGCCGGTTGGCGCGGCGATCATCATTTTTTCCTGGTTGCTGACCGGTTGGTACGTCTACAGCGCCAACACACGTTTCGACGCACTGGGCGCCGCCATTCTCGAGGAGAGCAAGTGATGACTCTGCTGCGTAAACTTCTCCTCGCCGCCGCCGGGCTATTGCCGGCCTCCGTTGTGATGGCTGCACCCACGTTGGGTGCGGTGGAAAAACAGCCGCTCAACCTGCATGCGATCGGCATGTTCTTCGTCTTCGTACTGGGCACATTGGCCATCACTTGGTGGGCCGCACGGCAAACCAGATCCACGTCTGATTTCTACACCGCTGGCGGTGGTATCACCGGGTTTCAGAATGGTCTGGCAATTGCCGGTGACTACATGTCCGCCGCTACGCTGCTTGGGCTGTCCAGCCTGGTGTTCGCCAAGGGCTACGATGGCTTCATCTATACCATCGGCTTCTTCGTTGGCTGGCCGATCATCACCTTCCTGATGGCTGAGCGCTTGCGCAACCTGGGGCGCTACACCTTTGCCGACATCGTTTCCTATCGCCTGGACCAGAACAAAGTGCGGATCTTCGCCGCCTTCGGTTCGCTGACGGTGGTGTGTTGCTACCTGATCGTGCAGATGGTCGGTGCTGGTCAGTTGATCAAGTTGCTGTTTGGCCTCGACTACCCGGTAGCCGTGGTGATCGTCGGCGCGCTGATGTTGGTGTATGTGATTTTCGGCGGCATGATCGCCACCACCTGGGTGCAAATCATCAAGGCCGTGCTGCTGCTTGCCGGCGGCACGACTTTGGCATTCATGGCCATGTCGCAGTTCGGCTTCAGCTACGAAACCCTGGCGAGCAAAGCCGTCCAGGCGCACGCCAGTGGCTGGAACATCATGGGCCCCGGCTCAATGCTCGCCGACCCGATCAACACCGCTTCGATGTCGCTGGGTCTGGTGTTCGGGATTGCCGGCCTGCCGCACATTCTGATGCGTTTCTTCACCGTGCCTAACGCCAAGGAAGCGCGCAAATCGGTGTTCTACGCTACCGGTTTCATCGGCTTCTTCTTCCTGGTGGTATGCACCCTGGGCTTCACCGCGATGGTGATCATCGGCACCGACCCGCAGTACTACGTCAATGGCGAAGTCGGCGGCACCTTGATTGGTGGCGGCAACATGGTCGCCATGCACTTGGCCAAAGCGGTCGGTGGCAATCTGTTCTTTGGTTTCCTCTCGGCCGTGGCCTTCGCCACCATCCTTGCGGTGGTCTCCGGGCTGGCCCTGGCTGGTGCTTCGGCGATTTCCCATGACCTCTACGCCACGGTGTTCAAGAAGGGTAAAGCCAGCGAGAAACAGGAAATGCGCGTGACCCGCATGGCCACCGTAGGCCTTGGCATCATCGCGATTCTGCTGGGCATTCTGTTCGAGAAGATGAACGTCGCGTTCCTGGTGGGCCTGACCTTCGGTATCGCAGCGTCGACCAATTTCCCGGTGTTGATCATGGCCATGTACTGGAAAGGCTTGACCACCAAAGGCGCAATCATCGGCGGTTTCGCCGGGCTGATCTGCGCGCTGGTTCTGGTGATCCTCTCGCCAGCGGTCTGGGTCACCGTGCTCGGCCATGCACAGGCGATCTTCCCGTACGACCACCCGGCGCTGTTCTCCATGCCACTGGCGTTCTTGGTGATCGTCGTGGTGTCAAAACTCGACCGCAGTGTGCGGGCCGACAAGGAGCGTGACGCTTACGCCGACCAGTTTGTCCGCGCCCAGACCGGCCTCGGTGCCGCCAGCGCTTCCAGCCATTGATTGAAAGGGCACGGCCCTCCCAAGCGGCGCCGTGTCCATCGCACACCCTTTTGAGGTTCACGTTATGCCCGAATTCAACGCCCCGCTGCGCGATATGCGCTTTGTATTGCATGAAGTGTTCGATGCCCCGGCCTTGTGGGCACGCTTGCCCGCCCTGGCCGACAGTGTCGACGCCGCCACCGCTGACGCCATTCTTGAGGAGGCGGCCAAAGTCACCTCGCACCTGATTGCGCCATTAAATCGCAGTGGCGACGAGGAAGGCGCCCAGTGGGCCGACGGCCAAGTCAGCACGCCGATCGGTTTCAAACAGGCTTATGCCACCTACATCGAAGGTGGCTGGGTCGGTCTTTCCGGCAACGCCGATTTCGGCGGCATGGGCATGCCGAAGATGCTCGCCGTGCAGTTCGAAGAAATGCTCTACGGCGCCAATTCCAGCTTCGCGCTGTATTCGGCGTTGAGTTCCGGTGCCTGCCTGGCGCTGGATGCCCACGCCAGTGACACCCTGAAAAACCTCTACCTGCCGCCGATGTACGAAGGCCGCTGGGCCGGTTCCATGTGCCTGACCGAAGCCCACGCAGGCACCGATCTGGGGATTATCCGCACCCGCGCCGAACCCCGGGCCGACGGCAGCTTCAGCATCACCGGCAGCAAGATCTTCATCACCGGTGGTGACCAGGACCTGACCGAAAACATTGTGCATCTGGTGCTGGCCAAACTTCCGGACGCACCTGCGGGGCCCAAAGGTATCTCGCTGTTTGTCGTCCCCAAAGTGCTGGTCAATGCCGACGGTTCCCTCGGCGATGCCAACGCTGTGAGTTGCGGTTCGATCGAACACAAGATGGGCATCAAGGCCTCGGCCACCTGCGTGATGAACTTCGACGGCGCCAGCGGCTGGCTGGTCGGCGAAGCCAACAAAGGCCTGGCAGCGATGTTCACCATGATGAACTACGAGCGCTTGTCCATCGGCATTCAGGGCATTGGCTGCGCCGAAGCGTCCTATCAGAGCGCCGTCGCCTATGCGCGTGAACGTGTTCAGAGTCGGGCGCCGACCGGTGCTATTGCTCCGGACAAAGTGGCCGACCCGATCATCGTCCACCCTGATGTGCGCCGCATGCTGCTGAGCATGAAAGCCATGACCGAGGGCGGCCGCGCGTTCGCCAGTTATGTCGGACAGCAACTGGACCTGGCGAAGTTTTCCGATGACGCCAAGGAACGCGACAGCGCGCAAACCCTGGTCGCGCTGCTCACGCCGGTGGCCAAGGCGTTCTTCACCGATACCGGCCTGGAAAGCTGCATCAACGGCCAGCAAGTGTTCGGCGGCCATGGCTACATCCGCGAATGGGGCCAGGAACAATTGGTCCGCGACGTGCGCATCGCGCAAATCTACGAAGGCACCAACGGCATTCAGGCCCTGGACTTGCTTGGACGCAAAGTGCTCGCCGATAAGGGCTCCGCGCTGCGCCAGTTCACCGGCGAGATCCGCCATTTCGCCCATCAGCCCGACGCGCCCTACTCCGCTCAACTGTTCGATGCCGTGCAGCGTCTGGAAGACCTGAGCGACTGGCTGCAGGACCAGGCGACCACCAATCGCAACGAAGTCGGCGCTGCTTCGGTGGAGTATTTGCACCTGTTCGGTTACGTCGCTTATGCCTGGCTTTGGGCACGCATGGCGCAGGTTGCCAAGCAGAAGCTGCCCGAAGATGCAGGGTTTTATGGCGCTAAGATCGCCACCGCCGACTTCTACATCCACCGCTTGCTGCCGCGCATTTTGAGCCTGGAGCAATCCATCCGCGCGGGCAGTGCCTCCTTGTTTGGCCTGAGCGCCGAACAGTTCTAACGATTGAACCCACGCGGCGCCACGCTCCTCTCTTTTTGGCGTTCGCGTTTTTTATTGATAAGCCCTCGCCCACTTGGCGAGGGCCGCGGGACCTGTCTTTCCATAATAAAAACAAAGGGGCTTCACCATGGACCGCAACACCCGCATCCACGCTACCCGGCTATTGCTGGCCGGCGGCATCATCAGCCTCTCGGCCCCCGCCGCTGCCGACTTTGTCAAAGACAGCAAGGCCAGCCTGGAACTACGCAACTTTTACTTCAACCGCGACTATCGTCAGACCAACGCTCCCCAATCCAAGCAAGAGGAATGGGCACAGGGTTTCCTGCTGCGCTATGAATCGGGATTCACCGAAGGGTTGATCGGTGTCGGTTTCGATGCCATCGGACTGGTCGGCGTCAAGCTCGATTCCAGCCCTGATCGCGCAGGCTCCGGCCTGCTCAAACGCCACCGCGACACGAGCAAAGGGGCTCAGGACGAGTACGGCGAACTGGGCCTGACCGCCAAAGTGCGTGCATCAAAAAGCACACTGAAACTCGGCACGCTGCTGCCGAAACTGCCGACGGTACTGGCCAACGATTCACGGCTGTTGCCACAAACCTTCGAGGGCGGTCAGCTGACGTCGCTGGAAATCGAAGGCCTGACGGTGGATGCCGGGCGACTGACGCAAGTCAATCAGCGCGACTCCTCGGACTACGAGGACATGGGTATCACCCGCACCGGCGCCAAGGGCATCACCACACGTCATCTCGATAGCGACAGCTTCGATTTCGCCAGCCTGAACTTCAAATGGACCAGCAACCTCGCCACGGGCTACAGCTATGGTCATCTCGACAAATTCTACAGCCAGCACCTGGTCAACCTGACCTACGTGTTGCCGGTCACAACCGGCCAGTCGCTGAAGACGGATCTGCGCTTCGCTCGCTCCACGGACGATGGTGGCAGTAATGTCGATAACAATGCCATCGGCGCGATGTTCACCTACAGCCTCGGCGGGCATGCGTTGGGCCTGGGTTATCAAGGCATGAGCGGCGACACCGGCTACGCCTACGTCAACGGCACCGATGCGTTTCTGGTGAACTTCGTGCAGATCGGCGACTTCGCCAGCAAGGACGAAAAATCCTGGCAGGCGCGTTACGACTACAACTTTGCGGCAATTGGCGTTCCGGGACTGACCTTCATGACCCGTTACCTCACCGGCGACAATATCGATCTGGGCGGCACCCGCCCGCAAGGCAAGGAATGGGAGCGCGATACTGACATCGGCTATGTCGTGCAGAGCGGGCCATTAAAGAATGTCGGGGTGAAATGGCGTAACGCGACAGTTCGCTCGACCAACTTTGGCAGCGACCTGGATGAAAACCGCCTGATCGTCAGCTACACCTTGCCGATCTGGTAAGACCCGCAATGATCGTTCCCACGCGCAGCAAAGGAATGCATCAATGGACGCTCTGCGTCCGCTCTTGGGAAGCGGAGCGTCCCGGGCTGCATTCCCACGCAGAGCGTGGGAACGATCATCCTCGGCAGTGGGCCAGAGTAGGTTAAGATGCCTGCAAACCAGGCCCGCGCGAGACGCCCCGCATGACTGATACCACCCCCCGCCTGATCAAGAAGTACCCCAATCGCCGACTGTATGACACCCACACCAGCAGTCATTTGACGCTGGCGGACATACGCCAGTTGGTGGTCGACAAAATTGCCTTCCAGGTGGTCGATGCCAAGAGCGGCGAGGATCTGACGCGCAGCATCTTGCTGCAAGTGATTCTGGAAGCCGAAAGCGGCGGTGAGCCGATCTTCACCAGCGATATGCTGATGGGGATTATCCAATTCTACGGCCCTTATCAGGGCGTACTCGCCAGTTACCTGGACAAAAGCATCCAGACCGTAATCGACATCCAGTCCCAGACCGGTGCGCAATCCTCCGAAGCCTGGAGCACCTTCATGCACCAGCAAGCGCCGGTGATGCAGGACCTGATGCGGCAATATGTCGACCAGTCCAAGGCGCTGTACCTGAACACCCAAAACCTGTTCGGCATGTTTGGCGGCAAGCCCGGTGCCGATAACGGAAAGAAAAAAATGGCGATGGGGAATAAACCCATCGCCATCGGTGCCGCTGATCCAGTGTGACTTACTTATTACCGCTGGTAGCCTTGGTGCTTGCTTCTGGAGCAGCTTTAGTGCCCGCAGCAGTCGCTGCCTCGAAACCACTCTGAGCCACATCGGCAGCCTGTTTTACGGCTTTCTGTGCGCTTTCGAACACAGTACCGGCATTCGCCAGGCCCGACTTGAACGCGGCCACAACAGGCTCGGAGCCGGCCGGTGCATTCTTGCTGATCGTTTCAACGAACTCTTGCATCTGCTGGGTGCCCGCTTCGACCTGACTCGAGGTCAATTTGGCGATGTCCGACTGAGTACCCACGATCAGTGCTTGAACCTGACGATTGAATTCGGCCAGGCGTTCGGTTTGCGCGCTCGGCTGGGTGAAAGAAGCCTGCAGCTCGGCGAAACCTTGTGGATCACGGACGGCCAGCAGCTTGCGAACACCTTCGAACTGCTCCTCGGTGGAGTCGCGCAGTGCCTTGAACTGCAACTGGCTGAGCTGTTCAACGCTGGCGAAGACTTTGCCGCTGATTTGCTGCAAAAGGTCGAGGTTGGCTTGCTGAGCGGTTTGCAGTTTTTCCGAATTGAAAAAAGACATGCTTGAATCTCCTTGTGCTGGAAGGCCCTGATGAGCCTGAGGACGCGATAGCGATCCGGTCAGTCATCGCGTTAGCCTTGATATTGCAGTGCACAAAACCATTTGGCAACGTCTATTTTTGTGCGGTGCAAAATAAACGTTGCTAACGCCCTTCTTATTCGCTGTAGACTCCTGCTCATCGAACGGCCAGCCTAGCCCTCTTTAACTAAAGGGTTTAGATGCACAGGTTCCCATGCATAGCAGCAGGAGATCACCATGGGTCAGGAAGCACATATTGCGCTGCAAGATGAAGAGCGTAGCGACCCCGCCGGCTTGTTCGAACACCTTGGTCATCTGCAACGCCTCAATACCCATAACGTCCTCGACGCCGTGCAGAAGCGCCAGGCAAAAACTTTCGCGCCTTTAAGCCTTGGGCAACTCAGACAGCCGACACCGGCTGACTGGCAGGAATACTTCACTGACCTTGGCCAGCGCAGCGTGCTGTTCTGGGACACCTTGCGTCAGCGCGGCGACAACACCCTGGCCCACGAACGCGCCGGGTATCCGCTGCTGCTCAAGTTCAATCATCAAACGCTGGTCGCTGGTGAAGACCTGCCTCGTGCGGTCAACTATTCGTTGTTGCAAATCCTCGGCGACCCGGGGCAACAGATCGACAGCAAAAAACAGCCCGTGATCATCATTGACCCCCGCGGCGGTCACGGCTCGGGGATCGGCGGTTTCAAACAGGATTCGGTCATCGGCGAAAGCCTGAGAGCCGGCCATCCCACCTACTTCATCGCCTTCAGTCACTCGCCACGCCCAGGGCAAACCCTTGCCGATATCACAGACGCCCAGGCACGGTTCATCGAAGTCGTCAGCACTCGGCATCCGGACAGCGCCAAACCTGTCGTCATCGGTAACTGCCAAGCGGGCTGGGCGTTAATGGGCCTGGCGGCCACTCGGCCGGAATTGCCAGGGCTGATCATCGTCAACGGTGCGCCATTGTCGTACTGGGCCGGCGTCAATGGCCGCAATCCGATGCGCTACACCGGCGGTTTGCTGGGCGGTGGCTGGATGGCGCGCCTGGGGAGCGACCTTGGTAATGAGCGTTTCGACGGCACCTGGCTGGTGAGCAATTTCGAAAACCTGGACCCGGCCAACACCTATTGGGGCAAGTACTACCACCTGTTCAGCGAAGTCGACAGCGAGGCCGCACGCTTTCTGGATTTCGAACGCTGGTGGGGCAGCCCGACCCTGCTCAATAGCGAAGAGATCGAGATGATTGTCGACGACCTGTTCATCGGTAATCAGCTGTCCGGTGGCCTGGGGCGCAAGAGCAGCGGGCTCGACCTCAAATTGATCGAAGTGCCGGTGGTGGTGTTCTGTTCCTATGGCGACAACATCACCTCCCCGCAGCAGGCACTGGACTGGATCACCGACGTCTATCCCAGCGATCTTGCGTTGCAAAATGCCGGACGCACCATCGTTTACCTGCGGCATGCGAGCATCGGTCACCTGGGTATCTTCGTGTCCGGTGAAGTGGCGCGGCGTGAGCACCGCGAGTTGCTGGGTGCGGTCGATGCGATCAATGCGCTGCCGGCCGGGCTGTACGAAATGCTGATCGGCGACCTGCCGGAGCACTCGGCGACGGCGTATACCGTGCGTTTCGAGCCCCGGCGTATCGCCGACATTCATGGCCAGGTGCAGCCGCCCCGTGATGACGATCGCGAATTCGCGCTGGTGCAACGCGCGTCCGCCATCAACAACAGCGTGTACGACGAATTCATACGTCCGTGGTTGCGCCAACTGATTAACGAACCGAGCGCCGAAATGCTGCGCCGTGCGCACCCGTTCCATCAGCAGCAAGTGGCCTGGAGCAGTTTGAACCCGGCGCTGTGGTGGCTGGCTGGCAGTGCCGCTCAAGTGAGCAAGGATCGTCACCCCGCCAGCCAGAAAAACCCGTTACTGGTCTGGCAGGAACTGTTTTCCAACCAGGTGCAGGACGCCTTGAACGGCTATCGGGACCTGCGTGATGCGGCTCACGAAATGTGTTTCTACGGCGTGTATGGCGTGCTCAATAGCCTCGCCGGCAATGCACCCGGTCGAAATCTGCAGGAACACGCCAAGCAGCACGACCAGGTTCTGATCGAGCGCCTGCAGGATGCCTTGCCCCTTGGCGGTCTGATGGAAGCCTTGATACGGATCCTGTTCCTGCTGGGCCGCGACAGCGACGAACCGGGCAAGGAAAGCGTCGAGAAATTGATCCTGCAGCTGCAGGTGCTGCTCCAGGATTACAGTGCCAAGCCGCTTGATTTGCGCGAAACCCTGCGTCTGCAAAAACTGCTGGTCGCCACCCACCCGCAAGAAAGCCTGCACAGCCTGCCCTTGATGCTGATTGAGGCCCAAGAGCGCCAACAAGTGCTGGCGGCCGTCGCCAACTTGCTGCCCGAACTGCTGACCAGTGGCGCAAACAACCCATGCTGGTGTGAGCTGCACACGCTACTCGACGTTCCGCTGCCAGGCTTCAGCCTGACCCAACCACCCGGTGCAGCCGATGCCATCGAAGTGAAAGACCCTGCGATAGCGCCAGAGCCGATCAAGCAAGCCATCCCGGTGGTCATCCCTGAGCCGATCAAGCAGAAATTTCCCGCATCGACCCCTGACCCCATCGCCAAGGTGGCGAGTGCGGTGCGCAAACCTGCCAAGGGCAATAAAGCCGTAAAAAAACCTCCGGTGAAATAACCTGAACGTCGACGGGAGGCCGTGTCAGACCGGCATTGTCTCCTTGATCCCGAACGATTCATCGGCCCGATATTGACCGGGTGTCATGCCAAACCAGCGGCTGCAGGCTTTGTTGAAGCTGCTGTGATCATGAAAACCAAGGAGATAGGCCACATGCTTCATGTTGAAATGAGAATGGCGCAGATAAAAATCGGCCAGTTGCCTGCGTACGGCATTCAGTACGTCCTTGAATTGGGTCCCGTCTTTTTCCAGGGCGCGTTGCAGTGTTCGCTTGCTGATGTTCAAGGCTGCAGCGATCGACTCCATGTCGCATGGCCCCTGCACCTGACTCAAGCGCTCGGTAACCATCGCCCGAATCCTGCCGACAATGGAAAAACCAAATAGCAGGTCCAGTTGCGCCTGGGCAAAGCTGTCATGCAGCACCGCCAACGCTTCATTGGCCATGCTCAAGGGACGCTGCAACTCCTCCCCGTCGAACACAATGCTGTCGTAGGCCGCGTCGAAATGCAGGTCGCATCCAAACAGCCGACGGTGTTCAGAGGTGTCTTCAGGTTCGGGATAAGTGAAATCCACACTCAAGGGCTGCACTGACTTGCTGCCCGCCAGCCAACGGCAAAACCCCAGCAATGACGCCAATCCGGCATCAGTGTATTGGCGTGGTTTGACCGAGCCGCTTTGTTGATGATCGAGTCCGGACAGTCGGTAGTTTTTCTGTTCCGGTAGAAGAAAAAGGCTGAATCCGGTGCCTATCAACGGACTGAAGCGAACCAGCCGCTCTAGCGCTTTTTTCAAATTGAGACTGGACAACATGGTGTAGCCGACGATCTGAAAAGTGCCGGGATTGAAGTTTCCGTAGGCTTTCAGACCGATGTCCGGATCACCCGAGGCCTGAGCAGCCAGGTCCCATAATCGATAGATCGCCCTTCGCTCGCAAAACGCTCCGGGTTTATTCGCGAGCTTCATGTCTAGTCCAGCCTCCCGACACAGACTGGCGACATCCAGTCCTTGAGCCGAAAGCGTATTCGCCAGCACGCTGGCATAACCTGAACTCATTCTGTACATGGCGTCCTCAATGACCTGTGGAACCGAACGTCCTGTCCGGAGCCAAAACTGATCTGCAATGAATCAAAGACTAACGGGTTCTTCAGTTGCCAATATTGATCCCAGTATAGGTAACCTGCGTTTTTTGCCATCCGGCATTCACCGGAGCGTGGCACCGTTGGACACCAGACAGTCACCTCTCAACACTTCCGCACGCCCGGCCAATACCGAACAATCTCCCCATCTTGCAACGCAAAACAAAGAAAGGAAGGGATTGTATGGAGTCGCTTGGACGTATTGCGTTGGTCACGGGTGGTATGGGTGGGATTGGCACTGCGATAAGCCAACGCCTGTACAAGGAAGGATTCAAGGTCATCGTCGGCTGCAGCTCGGATTCCGCCCGCAAGAACGAATGGATAGCGAGCCAATTGGCGGCGGGGTATCAGTTCGAATACATCTTCGGCGACATCACCGATTGGGAGTCGACCCGCAAGGCCTTCGAGATGGCACGAGAGCAATTCGGCCCAATCGATGTGCTGGTCAATAACGCCGGCATCACTCGGGATGCGTCCTTTCGCAAACTCACTCCAGAAGACTGGAACGCGGTGATCGGGACCAACCTCAGCGGCCTGTTCAACACCACCAAACAGGTGATTGAAGGCATGTTGGCCAAGGGCTGGGGTCGGGTCATCAATATCTCGTCGATCAACGGTCAGCGCGGCCAGTTCGGCCAGACCAATTACAGCGCGGCCAAAGCCGGCATCCATGGCTTCACCATGGCACTGGCCCGGGAAGTCTCGGGCAAAGGCGTGACCGTCAATACCGTATCGCCCGGCTACATCCAGACCAGCATGACCGCGGCCATCCGCCCGGACATTCTCGACACCATGATCGCAGCCACACCGGTCGGGCGCCTTGGCCAACCCGAAGAAATCGCTTCGATCGTCGCCTGGCTGGCGTCCGATGAATCGGCCTACAGCACCGGTGCCGACTTCTCGGTCAACGGCGGCATGAACATGCAGTAAGCCTGTCAGGGCATGGATGCCCTGCTCCCGCTCGACAGAATCCTAATGAGGTCATGCATGAACGAAGTCGTAATCGTTGCCGCTACTCGCACCGCCATTGGCAGTTTTCAAGGTTCACTGTCCGCCATTCCAGCTACCGAATTGGGCGCGGCGGTAATTCGTCGCCTGCTCGAACAGACCGGGATCGACGCCGCGCAGATTGATGAAGTCATCCTCGGCCAGGTGCTGACTGCAGGCTCGGGGCAAAACCCGGCACGCCAAACCGCAATCAAGGCCGGCCTGCCCCATACCACCCCTGCCCTGACCCTGAACAAAGTCTGCGGCTCAGGCCTCAAGGCGGTGCAGCTCGCGGTCCAGGCGATCCGTTGCGGCGACGCCGAACTGGTGATTGCCGGCGGTCAGGAAAACATGAGTCTGGCGCCCTATGTTCTGCCCAAGGCGCGCACTGGCCTGCGCCTGGGTCATGCGCAACTGCAAGACAGCGTGATTCAGGATGGTTTGTGGGATGCCTTCAACGACTACCACATGGGCATCACTGCCGAAAATCTGGCGAATCAATACAGCATCAGTCGTGAAGATCAGGACGCCTTCGCCGCAACCTCGCAACAAAAAGCCGCCGCGGCCATCGAGGCGGGTTACTTCAAGGGTGAAATCACCCCGATCCTGATCCCCCAGCGCAAGGGCGAGCCGCTGGTCTTCGACACCGATGAACAGCCGCGGCCGGACAGCACGCTGCAGGCACTGGGCAACCTCAAACCCGCGTTCCAGAAAAACGGCAGCGTAACCGCGGGCAACTCGTCGACCCTCAATGACGGCGCCGCCGTGCTGATGCTGGCCAGCGCCGCCAAGGCCTTGGCTCTAGGCTTGCCGGTACTTGCGCGCATCAAGGCCTATGCCAGTGCCGGAGTGGACCCGTCGATCATGGGCATCGGCCCGGTGCCCGCTACCCGTCTGGTCTTGACGAAAGCCGGCTGGAGCCTGGACGACCTGGACCTGATCGAAGCCAACGAAGCGTTCGCCGCGCAGTCACTGGCCGTTGGCAAGGAACTGGGCTGGGACATGAACAAGGTCAATGTCAACGGTGGCGCCATTGCCCTCGGTCATCCGATCGGCGCATCAGGCGCGCGGATTCTGGTGTCGCTGGTACATGAACTGATCCGTCGCGATGGCAAAAAAGGTCTGGCCACCTTGTGCATCGGTGGCGGCCAGGGCGTCAGCCTGGTCATCGAGCGTTAGAAACACAGGCTGAGTTGTCAGACGCGGCGCCGACGTCCGGCGCCGCGTTTTTTTCCGTCCGGTTTATTCATATGGGCAAGGAGTTCCATGGACAACGCGCATACCTTAAACACACTCTGGTCGGGCCAGGTTCCGTTCATTGCGTCCCTTGCAGTGCAACAATTAAGGTTCTGGGTCAGCACCAATCCCTGGTTTACCGGGCAGGACTACAACGCCTGGTTCGAGCTGCCACGCGAAACCCTGGACAGCCTCCAGTCGGACTACCAGCAACAATGGTGTGAACTCGGCCAGCGTCTGTTGACCGGTCAGCCCTTCAGCTTCGAAGATCGGCGTTTCGCCAGCGGCAACTGGAGCCAACCGCTGTTCGGTTCCCTCGCGGCGTTTTATCTGCTCAATGCCGGCTTTCTGCTGAAGCTGCTCGATCAGCTGCCGATCGACGGCAAGAAACCGCGTCAACGCTTGCTCTATCTGGCGGAGCAAGCCATCGCCGCCGCCGCGCCGAGCAATTTTCTGGCCAGTAACCCCGATGCGCTGCAACGAGTCGTTGAAACCCAGGGAAGCAGCCTGCTCACAGGCCTTATGCACCTGGCCAGTGACCTGCAGGAAGGCAAGATGCGCCAGTGCGACGCCGGCGCGTTCAAAGTGGGTGTCGACCTGGCAAACACCCCCGGCGAAGTGGTCTTCGAGAACGAACTCTTCCAGCTAATCCAGTACTATCCGCAAAGCGAAACCCAGTACCGGCGCCCGGTGTTTATCGTTCCGCCATCGATCAACAAGTACTACATCCTCGACCTGCGCCCCGACAATTCGATGGTTCGCCACCTGCTGCTGCAAGGCCACCCGGTGTTTCTGATGTCGTGGCGCAACTTCGACCAGGAACACGCCGGCACCACCTGGGATGACCTGATTGAAACCGGGATTATCAAAGGCCTGCAGCTGACCCGTGAAATCAGCGGCGAGCAACGGCCCAACTGCGTGGGCTTCTGCATTGGAGGCACGTTGTTGAGTTCGGCGCTGGCCGTGTTGGCGGCCCGTGGCGACAAAGAGATCGCCAGCGTGAGCCTGCTGACCACCTTCCTCGATTACCTTGATACCGGCCCCATCGACATCTTCGTCGACGAGCAACTGGTGGCTTATCGCGAGCGCACCATCGGCGGCCTCAACGGCCCCATCGGCTTGTTCAAGGGCGAGGACATGGGCAATACATTCTCGTTGCTGCGCCCCAATGACTTGTGGTGGAACTACAACGTCGACAAATACCTCAAGGGGCAGAAATCGATACCCCTTGACCTGCTGTTCTGGAACAACGACAGCACCAACCTGCCGGGGCCGATGTACTGCTGGTACCTGCGTCATACCTACCTGCAGAACGATCTGAAATCCGGCGAGCTGGATTGCTGCGGGGTCAAACTGGACCTGCGCGCCATCGATGCCCCGGCGTACATCCTCGCCACCCATGACGACCACATCGTGCCATGGAAAAGCGCCTACGCCAGCACCGAGCTACTGTCTGGAACCAAGCGTTTCGTGCTCGGTGCCTCAGGGCATATCGCGGGGGTGATCAACCCACCGGCCAAGGAAAAACGCCATTACTGGACCAATAATCGCGTCACCAAAAACCCTGAAACCTGGTTCAAGAATGCCCAGCAGCATCCGGGCAGCTGGTGGAATGACTGGTTCGTCTGGCTGGCCGAACACGCCGGGGAACGCCAGCCTTCAGTGCTGAGCACCGGGAACGCGCAATACCCGGCACTTGAGTCGGCACCGGGGCGTTATGTGATGCAATAAGAGGAGCCAGTCCGGGCAGCCAGGCGTCTGGCTGGACGCTTCAGAACGCCGGTTTACTGCTTTGTCCGCCCCGGAATGGCGATACGACTGGTCGTTTTGACTTCACGCAACGCAAGACTTGACTGGATAGAGGCGATACCGAGTTGTCGCCTCAATACGCTCTCGACAAAGTCACTGTAGCTATCAAGATCCTGAGCCAACACTTGCAGAAGGTAATCGGCATCCCCGGTTATCTTGTGGCAGGACAAAACCTGCGGAAGCTGCATGATGACGGCTTCAAAGGCCTCAGGGGTATGGTCGGTGTGCGTGGCAAAGCGGATATGCACGAACGCCATGATGTCCAGCCCCAGCTTGCGCCGGTCCAGGTTTGCCTGGTAATCCTTGATCACTCCCTCCTCTTCCAGTCTCTTGCGCCGCCTCCAGCATGGAGTAAGGCTTAACGACAAGCGCTCACTCAACTCCGCGTTGGAAATGCTGGCGTCCTCCTGCAACAAAGCCAGGATGGAAAGGTCGGTATCGTCAAGCAATGCGCGATGGGTATTTTTTTTCTGCATGGTGCCATCCACGGGAAAATAATCCCGATTACGCTAGCAGAGCGAGAATAAAAAGCAAAGAAAGTGCATCCGTCCCAGAACAAACTATTGGCACTGGACCACCACGACGGATGCGTATAAATGCTTACAGTTTTCAGCGATTCCCATCGCTTGCACCATGGGACCGAATTGAAGGACGGCGTTCTGAAACCTTCTTTCGAACAGCCAAGCCGAGCGGATACCGTTCGCGACCGAGTCCAGCACGTTGGGCTCGGCGATATCATCGTCCCGCGAACGTTTGACCGGGCGTGCTACGTCAATGCACACAGTGAGCGCTATGTCTCCTTTCTGGAAACCGCGTGGTCCGAATGGACGGCAACCGGCCGGGAGCATGATGCCCTTCCTCTGGTCTGGCCAGTGCGCGACTTGTCCAATGAACACGTCCCCGCGTTCATTGATGGCAAGCTCGGTTTCTTTGCCATGGATGCCGGCTCGCCGATCACCGCGACCACCTGGCAAGCCGTCAAAACCAGCGCTGACATCGCACTCACTGGACTGTCATTGATCAACGAAGGCCACAACAGCGCCTTTGCCCTGTGTCGTCCACCCGGACACCACGCCGCTCGTGAATACATGGGAGGCTACTGCTACCTGAATAACGCGGCCATTGCCGCGCAACATGCACTGACTCAAGGTGCTAAACGTGTCGCGGTGCTCGACGTCGACTTTCATCATGGCAACGGGACGCAGAACATTTTCTACGATCGCAACGATGTGATGTTTGCTTCCCTGCATGGAGAACCGTCGGTTTCCTATCCTTATTACTCGGGTTTCAGTACTGAGTGTGGAGCAGGTGCCGGTGACGGTTATAACCTGAACTATCCGTTGCCGAAAAACACCACCTGGCATAGTTATCAAAACGCCCTGATCCACGCCTGCAAAAAAATTCGTAACTTCTCGCCTGAGCTCTTGGTTATTTCCCTGGGCGTCGATACGTTCAAGGACGATCCGATCAGCCACTTTCTTCTGGAAAGTCAGGACTTCTTTGGCATGGGCGAAATCATCGCCACTGTCGGCGCGCCGACACTCTTCGTCATGGAAGGCGGATACATGGTCGATGAAATCGGCATTAATGCGGTCAACGTACTTCATGGGTATGAGAGCAAACAATTCTAAGTTTCGGCGACCGAAACAACCTTCCTTGACTTACAACTAAGAGAGAAACACATATGACTCTATTCATAGACGTTGATCACGCCGCCACGCTTTTTGGAAAGATTGGAATCGGTCAGGCCATCACGCAAATGGCCAACTACATCAAGGCTGATTATTGCCGCTGGGCTGACTTTGATAAATCCCCGCGCACCGCCAATCACTCCCTTTGCGGGGTGATCGAACTGATGCCGACTGACGATGGCAAACAGTATTCATTCAAATACGTAAACGGCCATCCAGGAAATGCTGGCAACAACTTGCTGACCGTCATGGCCTTTGGGGTATTGGCGAACGTCGACAGCGGATACCCCGCTGTTCTCAGCGAACTCACCCTGACCACCGCGGTTCGCACAGCGGCAACGTCCGCGCTGGTAGCCCAGTCCTTGGCACGCAAGGGTTCGACACGTATGGCCATTATCGGAAATGGCGCCCAAAGCGAATTCCAGGCCATTGCCTTTTATGAAATGCTCGGGATCAACGAGGTGCGGATATTTGATATCGACAGCGCTGCTTCATTGAAACTCAAACAAAACCTGGAAAGCTATAGAGGCATCAATGTCACCGTAGCCGCCTCGGTGCATGAAGCCGTCAAAGGCGTTGATATCATCACCACCGTCACGGCGGACAAAGCCTACGCGACAATCTTGACGCCCGACATGATCGAGCCTGGCATGCATATCAACGCGGTTGGCGGTGACTGTCCCGGGAAAACCGAACTTCACGCAGATATCCTGCGTAACGCCCGGATCATTGTCGAGTTTGAACCACAGACGCGCATTGAAGGCGACATTCAGCAACTGGACGCTGACCATCCTGTCATCGAATATTTCCGCATCGTTCGGGATAACGAACCAGGCCGGGAAAATGACACGCAAGTCACGGTGTTCGACTCGGTGGGATTTGCTCTTGAAGACTTTTCTTCACTTCGTTATTTGCATGACCAGGCTAGAAAATACGCGATCGGTGAGAAAATCCATCTTGTACCCACGCCTGCCAATATCAAGAATCTGTATCAATTGATTGAGGAGAAGTCTGATTTTTCATCAGTATCGCCCCCGAAAAAACAGCAGCTGGCAGCAAGCTAAGACACGCGATAGCTCGCTATCAAGTCAGGTGGCGAGCCAGGAACACCTTACTGTTTAACCGGGACTGCAAACATTTTAACTACCGTCCTGATGTATGGAAAACTTACAACAATAAAACACACACTATTTCTCTGCCAAAACTCAAAAAACATAAAATCAAGAGGTTTTGTGATGAAATCAGATACGCATGAAATAACTGAGCAACCCGCATTACAGCGCACGCTCAGCAATCGCCACATTCAACTAATGGCCATGGGCGGCGCCATTGGTACGGGGTTGTTCATGGGCTCCGGCAAGATCATCGCCCTGTCCGGTACCTCGATCATACTGATCTATATGATCATCGGTCTTTTTGTTTACTTCGTCATGCGTGCCATGGGAGAGCTGCTTTTATCTAACCTGAACTTCAAAAGCTTTGCTGACTTTGCCGGGGCCTACCTCGGCCCTCGTGCGGCCTTCTTTCTCGGATGGTCATACTGGTTGAGCTGGAGCGTGGCCGTTGTGGGAGATGCAGTGGTCGTTGGGGGCTTCTTTCAATACTGGTTCCCTGATGTACCGGCCTGGATCCCCGCCATCGGCATGATGCTTACCCTGTTTGCCTTGAATGTGCTCACCGTCAGACTGTTCGGCGAGGTTGAGTTCTGGTTCGCGATCATCAAGATAATCGCCGTCGTCGCGCTGATTTCCGTCAGTGTGCTGCTGATTGCCAGCTCCTTCGTCTCACCCACGGGAGTCACGGCTTCCCTGACGCACCTGCTGGACAAGCAGGCCGCCTTCCCCAACGGCCTGTTCGGCTTCTTCGCCGGTTTTCAGATGGCGATCTTTTCGTTCGCAGGTACGGAATTGATCGGCACCGCAGCCGCCGAAACCAAGTCGCCCGAAAAGACGTTGCCCAAAGCCATCAATTCCATACCGCTCAGGATCATCCTTTTTTATGTTCTGTCACTGGTCTGCATCATCGCCGTGACCTCATGGCAGCAGGTATCGCCCAACAAAAGTCCTTTTGTCGAACTGTTCCTGATCGCGGGTTTTCCAGCGGCGGCCGGCATTGTGAACTTTGTGGTGCTGACCTCTGCGGCGTCATCCGCCAACAGCGGCGTCTTCTCGTCCAGCCGCATGTTGTTCGGCCTGGCTGACCTTGGCAGTGCCCCCGGTATCTTCAGACGGCTATCGAAAAACAGTGTTCCGCTCATCAGCCTGGCCTTCACGACCTTTCTGATGCTGCTGGGGGTCCTGCTGCTGTTCATCATCCCTGAAGTCATGACCGCCTTTACCATCGTGTCGACAGTGTCGGCCATCCTGGTGATCTTTACCTGGTCGACCATCCTGGCGTCCTACATTGCTTATCGCAAAGCAAGACCCGATCTTCATGCGCAATCGCGGTACAAAATGCCTGGAGGCGTGCCGATGGCGTGGTTCTCCCTCGCATTTCTCGCATTTGTGCTGTGCCTGCTTGCCCTTCGGCCAGACACCCGCCTTGCACTATGCGTGATGCCTGCATGGTTCATTTGGTTGGCAATCGCCTATCAACTCTCACATTTCAGGAGCAGGAACCAGGCCAGTCACGCGGCGGGGTCACTTCTCAAAGAATGATCCATTGCCCACCAAAACCTGCACGCAAAAAAAGTCCCGTGACCAAATGAGTCACGGGACAAAAGATTGGTTGGTTGCGGCCAACCAAAGGAGCATTTTTAAAAGCGGTTACAGGCATTCCTGTGCGGCACGTTCGAAACTCGAAGGCATGAAGTTAGACGCCAGCAAGTGGCGCTCATACAAAAACACCTTGCCGCCATTCGGGGCTTTGTAGGCTTCGAGAACGTTGTCTGCCGCGACTTTGCTCGGCACCACGATCCGGTAACTGCGCTGGGTTTGCGAAACCGTCGGGTTGAGTGCGCTGTGCTGCAACTTCGGCACTACGCAGTCGGCGTACTCGGCAGGCGTTTTTTTCGTCTGAAAGGTCTGCGTCGGGTCGTTCGGCGCGGAGGCGCAACCGGCCAGCAGCAAGGAGGCGAAAGCCATGACAGGAACAAATAAAAGGCGCATCGGTGAAGTCCTGAAAATAAAAGTCGGGGTCGTTGAGCAGCGTCTTCGATGGAGGTGATTTTCCATCTTTGCCCGACAAAGCAGAACTTGCGTTTCTTGATGGTCACTATTACTTGAACCGATAGTTGCGCCGCGCTATCGCTGGTCCGCTCAGCTCTTGATGGTTTCAGGAAGCTTGGCGATCACTTTGATCTCGAACTCAAATCCATAGAGCCACGTTACCCCGACGGCGGTTAACGTCGGGTGCGGTGCGTTACCCCAGAACTCCGGCACAACCTTCCAGATCGTTTCGAACTTCTCTTGCGGATCGACGATGAAGACCGTTATGTCAATCACGTCGTCGAAGGTGCAACCGGCAGATCCCAGGATCGCGTTCAGGTTGTTGAACGCGAGCCGAACCTGAGTCTCCAGGTCGGGCTCGGGTGAGCCGTCTTCGGTACTACCGACTTGCCCCGATACGAATAAAAAGCCATTGGACCTAATAGCCGGTGAATAGCGATTGCGCTCATAAAGCGCTTGGCGTCCGGGCGGAAAAACAACATCACGCTTGCTCATAAAGTGCCTCCAGCAACGGGTCAAAGCCGACCCGCAATTAATGATGAAGAGACTTTAAGGACTTGTGCCTGCCCGATAAACGAGCAACTGTAGCCATCACTGTTTGTAAAACCCAAACAATCCGATAGATATCCGGGGCAGAAAAATGGACCGTTTCGATGCGATGCTGGCATTTGCTCGGGTGGTGGAAACGGGCAGTTTCACCAAGGCGGCCGAAACACTGCATATGAGCAAGACGAGCGTGACGCAACTGGTGCAGCAGTTGGAGGCCCGGTTACGCGTCAAATTGCTCAACCGCACGACGCGCAAGGTCAATGTAACCGCCGATGGCGCCGTCTATTACGAGCGTGTAATACGACTGCTAGCCGATATGGACGATGCCGAGACCAGCCTGTCCAGCGCCTCGGCCCTGCCCCGGGGCCGGCTGCGAGTGGATGTGCCCAGCCCGTTGGCCAGCATGATTCTGGTGCCGGCGTTGCCGGCGTTTCATGCTCGATACCCTGACATCCAGATCGACATGGGCGTCAGCGATCGCATCGTGGACATGATCGGTGAGAATGTAGATTGCGTTGTGCGCGGCGGAGAACTAACCGATCAGTCTCTGATGGCCCGACGGGTAGGCGACCTCCAGTTGGGCGTTTTTGCGGCACCGAGCTACCTGGAGCGCGTCGGTACGCCGTCGCATCCGCAAGAGCTGGAAGATTCGCATCATCGTGTCGTCGGTTTCCTGTGGGCACGCACAGGCAAAGCCGTGCCCTATGCCATGCGCTGCAACAGCGAGAGCGTCCATATCAAGGGTCGCTATGTGTTGGCGGTCGACGATGGCAACGCCTACATCGCGGCCGGGCTGGCCGGCCTCGGAATTCTTTGGCTGCCAGACTACATGTCCAAGCCATACGAAGCGCGCGGCGAGTTGGTCCGCTTGTTCGAGGGTTGGCGCCTCGATCCGATGCCGATCTACGTGGCCTTTCCGCCGAACCGGCATATCAGCTTCAAGTTGCGCGTATTCATTGATTGGGTCGCTGAGCTGATGGCGCAGCACGCTCCCATCATGATTCGTGAGGCGCCAGGAACCTGACCAGGATAAAAAACCAAGCCCCGCCAGAAGCGGGGCTTGATGTATTTCACACGGCATCAGGGTTTACGCCCGCCGCCAGGGTTTTGCCCTCCTCCTTTTCTGCCTGCGTCTCTATCCTTGTCGTCGGCAAAGTTGCCCGAGCGGCCTCCTCCCTGTTCGCTGCCGGAGCGATTGGTATCGCTGGATTGACGTCCCCCTGAGGCCTGTCCACCTTTTTTGCCGGCGTCGGAGGTGCGTTGCGGATCATTCATCATCCCGCCGCCCGACTCCCCGCCTTTTTTGCCGGCTTCGGAGGCTTTTTGAGGGTCGTTGGCAAAATTGCCAGGGTTCTTGTTACCGGTGTTAGCCATTTTCGTTCTCCTCATTGTTTCTCGCGAACCTTTCTAGGCTCGTCTTATTCCGAGGTTTTCCTGGATTGAAAGTTTGAACTGATGCGGCATTCTTGCGACCAACGGATTAGGGTTATTAGTTCCGGAAAACTCCTGCCGCGGCGACTAATGGGGATGAGTCAAACGAGTATAAAAATAGGCTTCGCTTATACAAATTGATGAAAGAAAAGAGCGTTGAGGTCTGGCATCATTCAAGCAGTTAAGCTTAATCATCAGCTCTCACATTTATCCCGTATGGAGGTACGTCGATGACAGAGCACATCGTCCACTTTCATTGCCAGATTGATCAGGGCACCATGGAGCGCTTCAGAGACTGCTGCCTCGACGCCATCGATCAGGGCGCTTCATCCCTGCTGCTGAATCTTTCCACCAGCGGCGGCAGCACTAACTTTGGCTTCGCCCTCTACACCTTCCTTAAATCCCTGCCAGTGCCGCTGTGCGCGATTAATGCCGGCAACATCGAGTCGATGGGCATCATCATGTACCTGGCCGCCGGCCGACGTATCACTGCACCCCATTCGCGGTTTCTGATTCACCCAATGAATTGGTATTTCAGCCAAAGCTCGGTCGACCATCAACGTCTGCGCGAATACCTCTCGAGCCTGGATAACGACCTCGCGCGTTACGTGCAAATCTTTGCCCTGGAAACGGCCAACGCAGAGACCAAACTGGACATTTTTCATTGCCTTTCAGCGGAAGAGAAAGTCATCGCCGCGCATGAATCCCTGGCCTATGGAATTGCCCACGAAATGCATCAAATGGTGTTTGCCGATAACGTCAAACACTGGAAAATCAGTGGTGGTTGACGCCTGTTCGAGACGGCCCTGAGCTTTTCGTTACCGATGCGTCAGGTGCCAGCAATGGGGTGAATCTCCAGGGTCATTCCGTCACTCAACGTGAGTTTCAAATCCTTGATAGTGCCGGCTAGTCGGTCCTTGAAAATCGGTTCGCCGTCGGGATCAAGCTGATCGTAGATAAAGCGGTTGCCCTCGAGCCAGCCGATGGCCGTTTGCAGTTCGGGCGTGAGGTAATACTTGCCGTCCAGAAAAAAACCGGCAAACGGTTCTACCCTTTCCCGATTGTCGATTTCGTAGCGCACGCCGGGGATCATTCCTGTGGATTCATCAATCATGATTCGTACCTCGTCATGGTGACCGATCTGCGAGTCCGCCTGTTCCAAGGCGTCGACAAACCGGGCTCGACGGGACGTCTGCGCATCAGACCTCCCGTCTTGCCCTGATACCTGTCAAGAAGTCCCCAACCCACGTGACAGATCGGCTGAGGTTTCGGACGCAGTTTTGCGCATCTCGCCCGTTTCTCCAGCGATTGCCTCGCGGGGCTCCGTGGTTTCCATCACCTTTTCGCGAACCGCCTCATAGCCCTCCCGTGCTTGCTGTTTGACCTTGCCGGTGAGGCTTGCGCTGGTCCTGCCCAGATAGCGGCGCTCCGTCGCGGTGGTCGGTAGCGCTGCGCCCAGCAACGCCCCCACCGCGATACCGACCGCCGCCATCATCAGTGGCTGCTCCTTGAGCAAATGACTGAACTGGTCACCCATTTCATGAGTCCTGCGCGCCAGGCGATCACTGGTTTCATGAACGGTGTGACCGAGCTGATCGGTCTTCGCATGCAGGCTGTCGCTCAGGTGCGCTGCCTTGCCTTTGACCGCCTGATAGCTGTCCTTGAGCGAATCGGTGGTGTTGTGCAGACGCTGTCGGGCGCTGTCCAGACCGTCGGAAAGCCCTTCGCCCAAGTCATCGGCCCAGTCGAAATCCTGCGCAGGTTCGACGCGATATTCCCTGGGCGTTGGCGGGCGATTCTGACTCATCATCAACCACATCAGCCCGACCGAAGTCAGCACCGCGGGTACGGGGTTGTTGCGCACGCTGGTGCCCAGGTTGGTCAGGAAAGTCGAGCCGTTGCTTTGCATCATCAGCAGTGCTTGATCGAACATCTGACCAGGGGTGAACTTGCTTTCCAGCGCGTCGACGATATGCCCGATGTTCTCCCGTTGCGCATCGATTTCACGTTCGATGGTTTCCGGGCTCTTGGCCGCTTCGGTTTCGAATTCACGGTTCATGACACTTTCCTCCGCAGGGCTTCCTGGTCTTTGTTCAGCGCGTCCAGGGTGCGATCAGGCTTGAAGTGGGAAGGCTCGAATTGTTTCTTGCCTGCCTGCAGCATCACGAACCCGATGACCATCACCACGACGCCGACAATCAGCGCGGCCAGCCAGGGCGCCATCACCAGGCTCAAGGCATAGACCACAGCCATCAGCAGGATGATGAACCCGGCGAGCAGCACAATGGCGCCACCGGCGACCCCGGCAATCCCTGCTTTCAATGTCGTCAGGCTGGCCTGTAATTCCACTTTGGCCAACGCCAATTCCTTGGTGAATAACGCCGGTACTTCCCGAGTCAACTGCCGCAATAAACCGACCACGGAAGCATCATGATCAGCCGCCGTGACAGACGGTGTGACGGGTGGGGTGCGTTGCAGCTCTGGATTTTCTCTGTTCATCACCGTTCTCCTGAGAAGGGGCTGGACCCCGGCATTGAGGAACCGTCGCCACGATGGTCGGGCGCGCTCGGCGAGGACGGCGTGACGCTAGTGGTCAACCCGGACGACAAGTCGCCTCCTTGCGGCATCGACGTTTCATAAAGTCCTTGCGAGCCATCGCCAGTGAACGTGGCTGTACTGCTCTGGGCAGCGAACTCACGGTCGGTTGTTGTCGGCAGGGTCGCCGTGCCTGCTTTCAGGAACCGCGACAGACCGAACCCCACCGCGATGCTGCCGACAATGAACAACCCCGGATTGTCACGCGCCAGATCAGCGCCATCGTGCAATAGCTCTTCGGCACTTTTGCTGCGCAGTTTTCCTGCCAGGCTGCTCATGCTGTCGGCCATGTCTGCCAGGTAATCGGACATCCCAAACGTATCGTTCGTCCTGATCTCGGAAACGACTGACTGGGCGCCTCTGGCCAATGCTTCAATCTGATCCGCTGCGGTATCGCGGTACTGGCCGAACTGCTCATCGGCCTGATGCCGCGCACCGCCTATCGCTTCGGTAACCTCCTCCTTTAAATGCTGAAAGTTTTGTTCGGAGCCTGCGGGATCCCGAGGGGCATCCGGTTGTCCGGTTCTGCTGTCTGGAATAGTCATGTCATCCATCGCCTTCGTAATGAACACGTCAGGAAGTGGCCGCGGGGTGTCCGCGGTGGTGCTTCATTGCAGATGACGAGGGTGTCTGGCGGGGAGTTCCAAGCAGACGATGAAGTGATGAAAAGCGCATTGCGCGACCTGTGGGAGCGGGCTTGCTCGCGAAGACGGCAGCACAGTCAATATTGATGTCGCCTGACACATCGCTTTCGCGAGCAAGCTGAACTGGTCAACTAATTTTGGACACCAGTTACGGTTTTCATGCCGCCAGTTTCTCCATAGCTACCGGTGAACGATAGCCGTTGTAGCTATGGAGCCTGACGTTGTTGTAACGCATCACGTAGCGTTGCACGTCTATTCGGGCTTCGTGCTCAGAGTTGTAGCCATCTTCTGGCACCCACTCTGATTTAAGGCTCCCAAAGAAACGCTCCATCGGGGCGTTGTCCCAGCACTCACCTTTACGACTCATGCTTTGCAAAAGTCCATGCTTGCGCATCTCATTTCTGAATTTATGGCTGGTGTATTGGCAGCCTTGATCAGAATGAAACAGCACCTCTTTTGGCCGGCCTCGGAGCTCGACCGCCATGCGCAACGCTTCGCAGGTTAGCGTGGCATCGGAAATCATCGAAAACGACCAGCCCACAATCCGGCGAGCGAACAGATCCAGAACCGCCGCAAAGTACAGCCAGCGCGTGCCGACCTTTATGTACGTCACATCGCCACACCACACCTGATTGACCGCTGTAACATCAAACTTGCGCTTGAGCACATGCGGCGCCACCAGCGCTTCCACGCCGGAAGATTTGTACTTGTGCCGCCGGCGCTGACGACTGGCAACGCCCGCTTCGCGCATCAGGCTGCGAGCCATATGCCGCCCAACACGATGTCCCTTGGCTTGCAGCTCCTTGGCCAAAGTGCGCGAGCCAGCAGATGATCTGGATTCCTTGTGATGTTCGACCAGCACGGCCTTGAGTTTCTCCCTCTCAGGTTTGACCTTGCCTTGGCGCTGACGCCAGGCATAAAAGCTGCTGCGGTTGACGCCGAACGCCCGACAGCAATTGTTAACGCCGTACTGCTCGTCCAGCTCATCGATCAACGTGAATGATCTTTGGCGTCCAACAGCAGGAGAGCACTGGCCTTTTTTAGGATTTCGATATCCAGGTCTTTTTGCCTGAGCAAGGCTTTGAGTTGCTGGATCTCTCGCTGATCGGCGGTAATCGCCTTAGCGCCCACCGGAGTCGAGCCCAAACGTTCCTTCCGAACCTGGTCGACCCAGCGGCGCAGGGCCGTAGGACCGATATCCAGGCTGGCGCAGACCTCGGGAACTGACTGTCCCTCGTCCAGCACCATGCTCGCCGCCTTGAGTTTGAACTCACTGGAATAAGATTTACGCATAGCCAAAACACCTCAGATTTGGGCGCCATCATAGCGCCCGATTGAAGTGTCCAAAATCATTAGGCCAGTTCAAGCCCGCTCCCACAGGATTGCGTTTCGTTGATTGACTGGATGCATCCCGTAACAAAAACCTGCTAAGTTGTACGATGACAGACGAGGTATCTATCTCATGTCTGTCATCCCTATAACAACAAGGAAAAATACCCATGAAAAAAACCAAATTGCTTATCGGCTTTTTGTGCCTCTTCAGCGGCTATGTGATGGCAACCTCCTCCTCCGGCGAGAAAGATGTCGCCGTAGCGGTGGACCATCTGACGCAAGCCATGCTGACCAAGAACATTCCCCAACTAAATGCGCTCACCGCTGAAAACCTCACCTACGGACATTCCAGCGGGAAAATCCAGGACAAGAAAGCGTTCATCGCCGACATCGAAACGGGCAAAAGCGCTTTCAAGACACTGGAAATGCAGGGGCAGACCATCACGCTGTCGGGTGACGTGGCATTGGTCCGTCATCATTTTTCGGCACAAGCTATCAAGGGTGAAGAGATCGTTCCGACGGAAATCGAGAACTTCCAGATCTGGCAGAAACAGCAAGGCAAATGGCTACTGGTAGGACGACAAGCGTTCCGCTTCTGAATTCTGCTTGGCAAGGCCTGGCGTTCTCGGTGTACCTGAAACAATGCGGCGTCCGTTTTGGGGCTGCTTCGCTGCCCAACGGGGGCAAGCCCCCTCGCCACAAGGTTGTGTGTGTGTAAGCGAGTGCAATGCTGGATGTGCCGGCCTCTTCGCCAGCAAGTCGGATCGCCGCACCGCCGCTCCCACACTGGATTTTCTGTGAACACATTATTTGTGCACACCAGCGATCAAATGTGGGAGCGGCGGTGCGGCGATCCGACTTGCTCGCGAAGGTGTCCGTCGCTACACCGCTAAACAGCAGTCTTGAATCCCTCCTCCCGCTGCAACGCCCGAGCCTGAATCACATCCAGTATTGCGCAGCCTTCACGCGTGAGCAGATGCACCGCACGGGTAACACGGGTCAGGTCGCAGTCGGAAATGCCTGTGAGGTTTAGGCTGGACAAAGTGTCGGTCAGATCGCGAACCACGGTGAAGCGGTGCATGGCGCAGGCGGCCAAGTCGCTGAGTTCTTTATGGGTGTTGATGAAGAGCACCGGGGTTTCGGCGTCGTAGGTGTCGATGGGGAGGTAACGCGGCATGACTTGGTCGGACATTGATGCAACTCCTGTAATTAGAGCTACCACCATTCGCGGCCAAACGAAGAAGGTGGCGGCCGTACGCGGGTTGGCCGACCGGACAGGAACCGGCACACCCGAAGGTGTCCCACGCACAGCCGCCATAACACAAAGGTGTTGGGTAGCTGAACGTTCCTGTATCCGACCGGCCAAGGTCATTCGCGGTGTTTTCCGCGAGTCCGAACTATAGGGGTCGATACCGAAACGCGGCAACAGGGTACGTTGTAGGAAACGTCTTGGAAAGTTGTGCGCCACAAAGTTGATCGTTCCTACGATCGCGTGGGAACGATCGGCGCTCAATCATCCTCATGTAATTTCAATGATCGTTCCCACGCTCTGCGTGGGAATGCAGCCCGGGATGCTCCGCGTCCCTCTGGAGCCGAACGCGGAGCGTCCGTTGAGGCATTCCCACGCGGAGCATGGGAACGATCTACCTGGTGATTCATGAGCGCGTGATGCTCGGACTGGCGGATGTGCATCATCGCGCTGATCATCAAACCGGCTCGCGAAGCACTCAATCATCCTCATGTAATTTGATACCGCGTTTATGCAGCAGGTATGGCACCAGCAACACCAACAGCGTCAGCACCAGCAGCGAGGCCGCGATGGGTTGCGTCACAAACACCATCCAGTCGCCCTGGCTGATGGACAAGGCGTTGCGCAGTTGTTTTTCCGCCATCGGACCCAGCAGCATACCGACGATCACCGGGGCGACGGGGAAATCGAAACGCCGCATCAACACCCCGGCCCAGCCGATTCCCAGCATCAAAAACAGGTCGAACGTTGAGTGGCGCATGCCATACACGCCGATGGTGGCAAATACCAGAATGCCGGCGTTCAGGTACGGTCGCGGAATCTGCAAGAGTTTGACCCACAGGCCCACCAATGGCAGGTTCAGTACCAGCAGGATGGCGTTGCCGATATACAGCGAGGCCACCAGCGTCCAGACCAGGTCGCCCGAGGTCTGGAACAGCAACGGGCCCGGTTGCAGGTTGTAGTTCTGGAACGCGGCCAACAGGATCGCCGCCGTGGCGGAAGTCGGTATACCCAAGGTCAGCAGCGGCACCAGAGAACCGGTGGCGCTCGCATTGTTGGCCGCCTCGGGGCCGGCAACACCTTCGATGGCGCCCTCGCCTTTGCTGGCCGCGAACTCTTTCGGGTACTTGCTGAGTTTGCGTTCGGTCGAATAAGACAGGAACGTCGGAATTTCCGCGCCACCGGCCGGAATCGAGCCAAAGGGAAAACCGATCAGAGTGCCCCGTAGCCACGCGGGAATCGAGCGTTTCCAGTCAGCGCGGGTCATCCACAACGAGGTCATGCGATGTCGGCTGCCTATTTCTTCCTTTTGGTAGAGCACGCTGTACAAGGCCTCACCGACGGCAAACAAGCCGACCGCCACCAGCACCACTTCGATGCCATCGACCAGTTCGGGTACCTCCATGGTGTAGCGGGCAATGCCCGAGGTCGAGTCCAGGCCGATCAAACCGATAGTCAGCCCGATGCCCAATGAGGCAAAGCCGCGCAGCATCGATGCGCCGAGCACCGCCGACACCGTGGTGAAGGCCAGTACCAGAATCGCGAAATATTCCGCCGGCCCGAACTTCAGCGCCAGCGTTGCAACGAGGGGGGCGAACAAGGTCAGCAAGATTGTCGCGATGGTGCCGGCCACAAATGAACCTATCGCCGCCGTCGCCAACGCCGGGCCTGCCCGTCCGTTGCGCGCCATGAGGTTGCCTTCCAGGGCCGTGACCATCGAGGACGATTCCCCCGGGGTGTTGAGCAGAATCGAGGTGGTGGAGCCGCCAAACTGAGCGCCGTAATAGATGCCGGCGAACATGATCAGCGCGCCGGTAGGATCGACCTTGGCGGTAATCGGCAGCAGCAAGGCGACGGTCAGCGCCGGTCCGATC
Organism: Pseudomonas sp. S2_A02; assembly: GCF_054668495.1. NCBI lineage: Bacteria > Pseudomonadati > Pseudomonadota > Gammaproteobacteria > Pseudomonadales > Pseudomonadaceae > Pseudomonas > Pseudomonas sp. S2_A02. The sequence goes on from NZ_CP162776.1 coordinate 495,136, forward strand.
CCCGGCAAAACACCGATCGCGGTACCCAGCAGGCAGCCGATAAAACCCCACATCAGATTGATCGGCGCCAATGCGGCACCGAAGCCGCTTGCCAGACTCGAGAGAATGTCCACCTTGTCGACCTCCTTCGGCCCGGATCAGATCCAGGCGTTGACCAGGGGCGGAAGGGAAACCCCTAGCCCGGCGGTGAAAAGCCAGTAAATCGGCAGCGTCAGGGCGATGCCGATGGCCAGGTCCCGCAGCGGGCTGCGACTACCAAAACCGCGTGCCGAACAGGCAAACAGCAATGCGGCCGCCAATACGAAGCCGATGTAGGTAATGAGCACGGCGACGCCCACCAGCCCCGCCGTGACCCAGGTTGCGCCGAGCTTGCCGCCGGGCTGAGCCTGGGTGGTCTCATGGTCATCGGGAAGGTTGCGAAAACCACCGGTGAGCGCCTGATAGCACATCAACAGACCGACGACGCCCAGAAACGCCGCGACGGCGTAGGGATAGACGTACGCCGCCATGATGACGAAGCCCATTTCGGCAGGAAACCGCGAGGCGCCGAACGCCAATACCGCGCTGATGGCGACGACACCTAAGCCAATCGCCAGTTGGGCCGGCATGACTCTCCAGCGCCCGGCCATCTCAAAGCAGCCCGACCTTGACCAGCATTGCGCGCAGGCGCCCATGTTCTTCTTCGACGAATTTGCCGAAGTCATCCCCGGTCAGAATGCTCGGTGACCATGCATTGGTTTTTACGTTTTCTTGCCAGACAGCGCTTTTGGTCGCGGTCAGGACGGCTTCGGTCAATTCTTTGCGCTGGTCAGGCGTCAGGCCCGCTGCGCCGTAAACGCCACGCCAGTTACCGATCGTCACGTCATAGCCACTTTCTTTGAGGGTCGGCGCATCGATGCCTTCAACGCGGCTGGGCGCACCGATGGCGAGTAAGCGGAACTGCTTGGACTGGACGTATTTGGCAAGCTCCGCGTAACCGCCGGTGATCACCGTGATGTGGCCACCCAGCACCGCGGCGACGACTTCGCCGCCACCCGCGAAGGCGACGTAATTCACTTTATTGACGGGGACGTCCATTTTGCTCGCCAGTTCGGCGATGCCAATGTGGTCGATCGACCCCTTGGAGCCACCGCCCCATTTGATATTGGACGGGTTGGCTTTGAAGTCTTTGAGCAAGTCGTCCAGGGTTTTGTACGGGGAGTCGTCACGCACGGCAATCACGTTGTATTCGGTGAACAGCCGGGCGATCGGCGTCACGTCCTTCAAGGTGATTTGCGGTTTGTTCTGCTCGATGGACGCGACCATGATCGCGCCGACCACGATCAGGGCATTGGCATCGCCCTTGGTGCCGTTGGCAAATTGCGCCAACCCCAGGGTGCCACCGGCGCCACCCTTGTTCTCGAAGGTGACGGCTTTTGCCGTTTTGGCCTCGACCATGGCTTTGCCCAGGACGCGTGCGGTCTGGTCATAACCACCACCGACCGAACCGGGGGCCATGAACTTGACGGTGTCCAGCGCAAAAACCGGTGATGCGAGCGCGGCGGCGGTAACTAAAACGGCGAGGTTGCTGCTGAATCGACGGGCCAATGCAAACATGAGTCGTCTCCGGATAGCTGTTCTTGTTGTTTTCGATCAGGGAGAAGCCCCTGTTCGTTGAACATGCGTCTGGAATAAGCGTAGGTCATAGTTGTGTTTGTTGGGGTGTTTTCAATGGGGTTCCTAACGCAAGTCAGTGATGAATGCGGGACCTGTGGGAGCGGGCTTGCTCGCGAAAGCGGTGTGTCAGGCGACATCAATGTTGACTGTGCCGCCGTCTTCGCGAGCAAGCCCGCTCCCACAGGGGTTGCATTGCCTGTACTTATGTCTAAATGGCGGAAGGCAGCCGGAGTCGAACCTGCCCGGGAACGGATGCCGTCCCCAACCGGGTTTGAAGCCCGGCCGCGCCACCGGGCGCGATTGCCTTCCTTGAACTCAGTTTTCTATTTGTTGGGCCAATGCGCTGTCGAGCCGGAGGTGGCGCCGATCGCCAAAGCGTCGGGTCAGGCCGATTCGGTCGAAGTACTCGAGAATCTGAATGCTGCGCTTGCGCCCCAGGCCCACGGCATCGCGAAACGCGGTGACCTGAATCACCGGGTTGTCGCTTGCCAGTTGCACCAGCATAGCCGCCAATCGGCGCACCAGTGTTTCGGTATAAAACAAGTCACGGACCACTTGGTGCACCAGCCCCAGCCGCGCCATCTTGCGCAGCAGCAGGCGCACGACAGCCTCTTCATGGCCCGTCGCTTTAGCCAGATCACGCACCCACGGCGGATCGAAACCCGCCTGTTCGAACAACGGTTGTAATTGTTGCCAGAGGGTTTCGTCGTCTTCGCTCAACCGCACTTGGTGATCGGGCAAATGCAGCCACGGACCGCTGGCGACGATCGCGCCTCTGGCCAGTAATTCGTCGAGCAGGCTGATAAAAGTCGGCCGGTCCAGCGCGGTGCCGGCGAAGCGACGCAGACGATCCCTGTCCGGTCCCATTTGATCCGGTTCGAGTTGATGAAAGCGTGCGAGGTGTTCCAGCAGTGGCGCCTTCAGTGCTTCCCAGCGCACCGCGCTGAACAGCAACGGCCCCTGCCGCGTATCGATCAAGCGCACGTCATTGGGTAGCACCCAAGTCTCGCGCGGGCGATTGAACTGACGCTCCAGACGTTGCGGATCGAGCCCGGTGTCGCTGTTGGCCAGCAGCGCTGGCAGTGCTTCTTCCAGGCTGTTCGTGGTGGCCAGCGTTTGTAGCTGCGCCAATCGTTCGGGGCTGCGGCGGTGTCGGGCCGGGGCGAACGGGTCAAGCACCCGGCCACCGCCGAGGGTGCGTTGGGCGCTTTGATCGCGCAGGATCAAACGGTCGCCCTTCACCGCCAGCACCGGCGCGTTCACCAGCAGTTGCGCAATCATCTGCTCACCCGGTGCCAGGCTGGCGCCCTCCAGCAACGCCACTCGCCCGGTCACATCCTGAGTGCCGAGATGCACGTGCACTGGCTGAAAGTGCTCGAAGCTTCGCGCCTCGCTGGCCAACAAGGTCATCTCGATATCCAGACGCTGGGTCGGCGCCTGCAGCCATTCGGCCAACAGCCAGTGCCCCCGGTGAATCTGCTCCAGAGCCAAACGTTCTGCACTCAGGTTCAGCGCGACTCGCTGCCCGGCCGTTGCGCTGTCGGCCGCTTGGTTCTGCGCATGCAGGCCTCGCACCCGTATCGGTTTGCCCAGCGGACTCAACATCAGCGTGTCGCCCACCGCCACTTGGCCAGACAACGCGGTGCCGGTCACCACGATACCGGCTCCGGCCACGCTGAAAGCCCGATCAATCGCCAGGCGAAAACCGCCGCTGACACTGCGTTGAAGCACCTCATGTTGCGCACCCAGCAAGGCCTGTCGCAGGGTATCGATACCCTCGCCGGTCACACTCGACAGCGCGATTTGCGGTGCGTTTGCATAGGGGCCGGGTGCGAGCAATGCTTCGATCTGTTCCCGGACGGCTTGCACACGAGCAGGATCGACGCGGTCGCATTTGGTGATTGCAATCAGTGCCCGAGGGATGCCCAACAACTCGACAATCGCCAAATGTTCGCGGGTCTGCGGCATGACGCCGTCATCGGCCGCCACCGCCAACAACACCAGATCAATGCCCTGAGCCCCGGCCAGCATGTTGTGGGTGAAGCGCTCATGACCGGGTACGTCGATAAAACCGGTCAGCGCGGCGCCCGGCTCCAGCGCCGCGTAGAGGTAGCCGAGGTCGATGGTCATGCCGCGTTCGCGTTCTTCCCGGCGACGGTCGCCGGCCTGGCCGGTCAATGCCTGGAGCAAGGAGGTTTTACCGTGATCGATATGCCCTGCGGTGCCGACAATCACCCGTCCCGGCCCTCCTCCTGCAGTTGATCGAGTTGCGCCAACAGATCGAGTTGCGCCAGCCATGCGGCTTCTTCGTCGAGTTGGCGCAGGTCCAGCCAAAGCGCATCGCCGTCGATGCGCCCGAGCACGGGAATCGGCAGCCGACGAAACGCAGCCTCCAGCCCCAGCAATCGCCGCCCGCGCAGACGTTTGGAAACGTTGGGCCGCAGACATAACGCAGCGCCAGGTAAGCGAGCCACTGGTTGGCTGCCGCTGCCGATCATGCCCAACGCCGGCACCGCGCTGACGCTCCAGCCGTCACCCAACACCCGCGCCAGTGACGGTTGCAGGCGTTCGGCCTGGGCGAAGATGTCGGCCTGGGGCCGGGTCAGCAGGCGCAGACTCGGCAGGCGTTCGGCCAGTCGATCAGGATTGCGGTATAGCGCCAACACGGCTTCGAGGGCGGCGAGGGTCAGTTTGTCGACCCGCAGCGCGCGCTTGAGCGGGTTCTTTTTGATCTTCGCGATCAGGTCTTTGCGGCCGACTATCAACCCGGCCTGGGGACCGCCGAGCAGTTTGTCGCCGCTGAAGGTGACGATGTCCGCACCATCGAGCAGCGCCTGACGCACCGTCGGTTCGGCGGGCAAGCCCCAGCGAGTCAGGTCCAGCAGACTGCCGCTGCCCAGATCTTCGAGCAGCGGCAGCCCGTGACGGTGAGCCAGTTCCGCCAATTCAGCCGTCGGCACCCGGGCGGTGAAACCTTCGATGGAATAATTGCTCGCGTGTACGCGCATCACCAGGCCACTGCGCGGGCCAATCGCAGCCTCGTAATCGCGGGCATGGGTGCGGTTGGTGGTGCCCACTTCGTGCAGCCGCACCCCGGCGCGGGCCATGATGTCGGGAATGCGAAAAGCGCCGCCGATTTCGATCAGTTCACCACGGGAAATGATACCTTCCTTGCGTGCGCCCAGGCTGTTGAGTGTCAGCAACACGGCGGCGGCGTTGTTGTTGACCACGGTCACCGCTTCTGCGCCGGTCAGCTCGCGGATCAGGCCTTCGATCAAATCATCCCGGTCGCCGCGCTTGCCGCTGTGCAGGTCGAATTCCAGATTGAGCGGGTAGCGGGCGGCCAGTTCCACGGCGGCAATGGCTTCCTCTGGCAATAACGCGCGCCCGAGGTTGGTGTGCAGCACTGTGCCGGTGAGATTGAATACCCGACGGACCTGGCTGCGATGCTGGATCGCCAGACGCTCGCCCGCCCTGCCCGCCAATACGTCGGGGGCGATTTCAACGGCATTGAGTTCACCCTTGAGCACCGGTTCGCGCAAGTCGTCGAGCAGTTGCCGCAGGCCGGCCAGCAGCGCGTCACGCCCATAACGCTCGGCCAGCGCCTGGCAGGCGGGATGGCGCAGCAAGCTGTCGATGGAGGGCAGCCGCAAGGCTCGGCGGGTGGAGGGTGCGGACATCAGAAGCTCCCGGAAGCGAATGACCGTCGCGTCTGAGTGTAGTCGCTGGGCTCACTGCTCAAGCGGACAGGCTCTGTCGCCTCCATGGGTATCTACATATCTTCACGATTTTGATGGTGTACATATCCGTTTCTGCGGTCATGGTCGCTGGCGGTTTCGCTTTTACAGCGAGTCACTTTCGAAAAGCCTGCGCGTACACCTGATCGCAGGACTCAAGTCTTGCGTCGCGAGCGGAACGCGGAGCGTCCCCGGGGCATTCCCACGCAGAGCGTGGGAACGATCAGTGTGGGAACGACTCCTGTTGCTTTGGCTTTGGCTTTGGCTTTTGATCTTGATCTGCCGCCCCTTCCCCAGAGGCCGAACGCAGGCGTTGCGCAGGGGGCACCGCGGCAAGGATGCCGCTGTAGCCGCCCCCCGCCATGGATGGCCGATGGCGGCGGGCCCCCGGAGCAATGCCGGAATGAGGGCATGCCGAGCCTAAGCGAGGCACCGAATGGAGGGGCAAAGCCTTTTGGTTCCTTTTCGGCGTTTGGAAAAGGGACTCGCTGTAAGAGCGAAACCGCCAGTTGGCGTTACCGCAGAATTGGATATGTACTCCCAACACCAAGCCCAAGCCCCGCGTAGAAACCTATGCCCCAGGTGCCAACATCAAATTGGGCGATAGGCGCTGGTAACCCTCCTCCTCCAGGCGCATATCCAACATCAGGCTGGACAGGTCCGCCGAGAGCGCTTCGGCTTGCGCATCGTTTTCCAGGTAGATCAGCTTCAGGTAGCTATTGCAGCCGGGGCAGACTTCCGCCCGCAACGGTGCCTGATTGGCGGCATGACGGTCATCCTCGAAACTGACGTATTGAAGCCCCTTGCTCTGTTCGCAATACACGCACTTGACCCGCACCGCATGCCATTCACAGGCACACAACGAGCACACCAGATACCGCAAACCGTTGTATTTGCCGCGATGACGAATCACCCCGGCCATCGCCGGCGAACCGCAGGCCGGGCATTGGCTGAGGCTGTCACCGCGCTTGAGTTCAAGATTAGGTGAGCTCAGCAGCCAATGGCTCCAGGCTGCTTGCAGCGCTGCACCGAGAAACGGCACCAGCTCTGCCGGCAGCATTGAATACTGGCCGCTGACCAAGGCAATTGCCCACGCTTTGAGCAGCCCCGGGTTGGCACTGCGCAACGTCGCCACGGCGTTTTCTACCGCTGATTGTGGCGGTGGCTGATAGCGTTGCAACAAGGCTTCGAGATACGGCAGCCAGACGTTTTCGCGCACCAGACTGTCGGCGGCGAACGGTGGCAACCCATGCTCTACGCAAACCCGAAGAAGTTCCGGATCGGGCATGGCAGCCACGGGCGGATCGTCCATCAATTTCTGCTGAGCGTGGCACAGTCCGGCAACCAAACGCAGGTAATCCGCCAATGGATGCCCATCGGCCAAGCGTTCCAGACGCAGCGCGCGCAAGGTGAATAAGTTATTTGGTGGCAGGTACAGAAACGGCGGTGAACTCGCCGCCGCTTCTATTTGCCCAGGCTCGAGGATCGTGGCCAAGGGGTCATCCTTTTTTGGTGATCGGTCGCTCAGGCGTCTCGTCTTGGGTCACTTCCCGGTACCAGAGCTCATGGTGTTTTCTCGCCCAGGCGCGGCTGACTCTGCCACGCACCATGGCGTGGACCGAACCGCGAATCCAGATCCCGGCGTAGACGTGGACGATGATGCTCAGCACCAGGATGAACCCCGCCAGCGCATGCAGCAGCATCGCCCAGCGAATGCCGGTGATGCCGAAGTACGCGCTGAACCAGGCACGCCAGATCACCAGCCCGCTGAACAACAGTACCAGCATGCAGATCAGCAATACCCAAAATAGGAGTTTCTGCCCCGGGTTGTATTTGCCGATCGGCGGCACGCCCTCCTCTTCGTTACGCATGACCGTCCCGACGCGCCTGAGCCACAACCGGTCGTTGGCGCTGAAGTAATTCGCCCGCCAGAAACTGAACACCAGGCCGAGGAACAACACAAACATCGCCACGCCCATGTACGGATGCAGAATGCGTGTCCACGAACCGCCGCCAAACAGGTTGCTGAGCCAGAACAACCCCGGATGAAACAAGGCCAGCCCCGACAGCGCAGCCATGAGAAACAGAATCGCCACCAGCCAGTGATTGGTGCGCTGGTTGGAGGTGTAGCGCAGGATCGTTTTGTCGTTCATGGCCTGTCCTCCCCGCCGGGTTTCGTCGGATCAAAGGTGTGCACCGATGGATCGAATTCATGCACCGCCGGGTCGATGATGACTGGGTGTTCGTCTTCCTCGACCAACTGCGGCCCAACGCGCACGTAATGGAAGAATCCGGCCAGCACCGCCGCGCCCATGGCCAGCAACGCCAGGGGTTTGCTCAGGCCTTTCCACAGATCCACCAGCGGACTGATCGCCGGGTGATCCGGCAACCCGGCATACAACCTGGGCGTGTCGGCATGGTGCAGCACATACATGACGTGGGTGCCGCCGACGCCTGCGGGGTCATACAAACCGGCGTTTTCGAAACCGCGACTCTTGAGGTCGACGATACGTTCGGCCGCGTGTTCTTTCATGTCTTCCTTGCTGCCGAAAACGATGGCGCCGGTCGGACAGGTTTTCACGCAGGCCGGCTCCAGCCCCACCGCCACCCGGTCCGAACACAGCGTGCATTTATAGGCTTTGTGATCCTTTTGCGAGATGCGCGGAATGTTGAACGGGCAACCGGTGATGCAATACCCGCAGCCGATGCAATGGTCCTGATCGAAATCGACGATGCCGTTGGCGTGCTTGATGATCGCGCCGGGGCTGGGGCACGCCGCCAGGCAGCCGGGCTCGGCGCAGTGCATGCAGCCGTCCTTGCGGATCAACCATTCGAGGTTGCCGGCGTCGGTTTCATGCTCGGTGAAGCGCATCAGGGTCCAGGTATCTGCGCTGAGGTCTTGAGGGTTGTCGTAAGTGCCGAGGTTGTGACCGACATCGTCGCGCAGCTCGTTCCATTCCGAGCACGCGACCTGGCAGGCCTTGCAGCCGATGCACTTGGTGGTGTCGATCAGTTTGGCCACTTCCTCTTGTGTGCGCACCGAGGGCGGCAGGGTGGTGGTGGCCGAACGGGCGATGATGTCTTGGCTGGCCATTTAGACTTTCTCCACGTTGACCAGGAATGACTTGGATTCCGGGGTCTGTGTGTTGCCATCGCCGAGGAACGGCACCAGGGTGTTGGTCAGGTAACCGTGACGGGTGGCGCCGGTGAAGCCCCAGTGCAACGGGATACCGATCTGATGCACCACCTGATTGTTGACCTGCAGCGGACGAATCCGCTTGGTCACCACCGCCACCGCTTCGATGTGCCCGCGCTTGGAACTGACTCGCACCCGGTCACCGGCAGCAATGCCCTTCTCCTTGGCTAGCACCTCGCCGATTTCGACAAACTGCTCGGGTTGGGTAACCGCGTTGATCGGGCAATGTTTGGTCCAGAAGTGGAAGTGTTCGGTCAGCCGGTAGCTGGTCGCCGCATAAGGGAAGTCCTTGGCCTGCCCGAGGGTTTCCCAGACTGAATCGAAGATCCGCCCGGCCGGGTTGCTGGTCGCCTGCTTGTTGTTGGGGTGCATCGGGTTGATGCCGATGGGCGTCTCGAACGGTTCATAGTGTTCCGGGAATGGCCCTTCGTTCATCTTGTCGAGGGCGAAGAAACGCGCCACGCCTTCGGGGTTCATGATGAACGGGTTGATGCCCGCTTCCGGTGCGGCGTCGACCTTGTAGTCGGGCACGTCGGTGCCGGTCCAGACCTTGCCGTTCCACCACACCAGCCGCTTGTTCGCGTCCCACGGTTTGCCTTGAGGGTCGCAAGAGGCACGGTTGTAGAGAATCCGTCGGTTCATCGGCCAGGCCCAGGCCCAGCCCAGATTCTGCTTCATGCCGAAAGGATCGCTGTTGTCACGCCGGGCCATGTTGTTGCCTTGCTCGGTCCAGCTGCCGCAGAAGATCCAACACCCGGAAGCCGTGCTGCCATCGTCCTTGAGTTGGCCGAAGCCGGACAGCTGCTGACCGGCCTTGACCACCGCGCCCGAGGCGTCAGTGACATCGGCGATGGCGTAGCCGTTGAATTCCCGGGCCAGCTCTTCCGGCGTCGGGTCATCCGGTACTTTGTAGGGCCAGTCGAGCTTGAGGATCGGCTCGGCCCAGGCACCACCGTTAGCCTGGTAACGCTTGCGCAGGCGCAAGAACAGCTCGGCCATGATCTTCACGTCTGTGCGCGCCTGCCCCGGGCCATCGGCACCCTTCCAGTGCCATTGCAGCCAGCGACCGCTGTTGACCAGCGAGCCGTTTTCTTCGGCGAAACAGGTGGTGGGCAGACGGATGACTTCGGTCTGGATCTCGGCCGTTTGTACATCGTTGTAAGGCCCGGCGTTGCGCCAGAACTCCGAAGTTTCGGTGGCCAGTGGGTCCATCACCACCAGCCATTTGAGTTTGGCCAGCGCCTTCATTACACGGTTCTTGTCCGGCAAGGCGGCGATCGGGTTGAAGCCTTGGCACATGTAGCCATTGACCTCGCCCTTGCCCATCATGTCGAACATTTTCAGGATGTCGTAGCCGGGAATATCCAGCTTGGGCAGCCAGTCGTAGCCCCAGTTATTCTCGGCGGTGGCATTGGCGCCGTACCAGGCTTTCATCAGGCTGACGTGAAACTTGCCGTAGTTCTGCCAGTAGGACATCTGCCCGGGACGCAACGGCTTGAGTGCGCGCTTGGCGATGTAGGTGCTGTAATCCTGTTCGGCTTCGGCCGGCAGGGTCAGGTAACCGGGCAGCAGGTTGGACAGCAAGCCCAGGTCGGTCAGGCCCTGGATGTTGGAGTGCCCGCGCAGGGCGTTGACGCCCCCGCCCGGCATGCCGACGTTGCCCAGCAGCAGTTGCACCATGGCCGCGCTGCGGATCATCTGCGAGCCGGTCGAATGCTGGGTCCAGCCCAACGCGTAGAGAATCGTCATGGTTTTGCCCGGTTGCGAGCAGGTGGCGATCTCTTCCCAGATTTTCTGCATCGCGTCCACGGGCATGCCGCAGACCTGACTGGCCAGCTCCAGGGTGTAGCGGCTGTAATGCTGCTTCATTAATTGGTAGACGCAGCGTGGGTCTTGTAAGGTCGGGTCGACTTTGGCGAAACCGTCCTCGCCGATTTCGTAGCCCCAGCCGGACTTGTCGGTATAGCTGCGCTTGCTCGCGTCGTAACCGCTGAACAATCCATCCTCGAAGCCGTAGTTGGCCTTGACGATGAACGACACGTCCGTATAGGCGCGTACGTATTCGTGCTGGATCTTGTCTTCGGTCAGCAGGTAATTGATCAGCCCGCCCATGAAGGCAATGTCGGTGCCGGTGCGGATCGGCGCGTAATAGTCGGCCACCGAGGCCGTACGGGTGAAACGCGGGTCGACCACAATCAGCCGCGCCTTGTTGTGGGCTTTGGCTTCGGTCACCCATTTGAAACCGCAAGGGTGCGCTTCAGCGGCATTGCCACCCATCACCAGAACCAGATTCGCGTTGGCGATATCGGTCCAGTGGTTGGTCATGGCACCACGGCCATACGTCGGGGCAAGACTTGCCACCGTCGGGCCATGTCAGACACGTGCCTGGTTATCAAACCCCAGCATGCCGAGACTGCGAATCACCTTGTGGGTGATGTACCCCGCTTCGTTGGACGATGCCGACGCCGCGAGAAAACCGGTTGTCAGCCAGCGGTTCACCGTTTGCCCCTGGGCGTTCTTCTCGATGAAGTGGGCGTCGCGGTCGGCCTTCATCAGGTCGGCGATGCGATCCAGCGCTTCATCCCAGGAGATTCGCGTCCATTGCGTGGTGCCGGGCTTGCGCACCTGCGGGTACTGGAGACGGCTGGGGCTGTGAATGAAATCGAGCAGGCCTGCGCCTTTGGGGCAGAGGGTGCCGCGATTGACGGGGTGGTCAGCATCGCCTTCGATGTGGATGATGCTCTGGGCGACATTCTTCGCGTTGTCGCCCTGGCTATACATGATCAAGCCGCAACCGACCGAGCAGTACGGGCAGGTGTTGCGGGTTTCATGGGTATGGGCGAGCTTGAAATGACGCACTTGTTCGGCGAAAGCGGGCGTCGGGGCCATGCCCAGCGCGCCGAGGCTTGAGCCCGCAAGGCCGAGACCAGCGACCTTGAAGAACTGACGACGGTTGAGGTCCATCGTGCACTCCTGATCAGGTGGAATGTGGGAGCGGGTTTGCTCGCGAAAGCGGTGTGTTAGGCAAAATCAATGTTGATTGTGCGGCCCTCTTCGCGAGCAAGCCCGCTCCCACAGGGACGGTAACCTATCTACCGCCACTTAGAACTTTAGACAATGTTGCCGTGCGCCGTCTGAAAACCGACCGTCGGCGGCTTGACGGTCATGCTCTGTTGCGCAATTCGCCAGCGATCAAGGTTGGCGCTTATCATGGCCGCCGGATTAACCCCCTGCCTTTTATGAGACTGAGCATGACTTTCGATTTTGATCAGGTGTTCGACCGCCATGGCACCGGCAGTACCAAATGGAGCCGCTACCCGGTCGACGTGTTGCCGATGTGGGTGGCCGACATGGACTTTGCCGCGCCGCCAGCGATCATTCAGGCGCTGCAAAAACGCCTGGAACACCCGATGCTCGGTTACAGCGTGGCGCAGGATGACTTGCGTGACGCCATCGTCGCCGACCTGTGGAGCAAGTACGCCTGGCGTGTGCAACCTCAGGAGCTGATCTTCCTGCCGGGTATCGAATCGGGTTTCAACATGGCCCTGCATGCGCTGGTTCAGCCACAGCAGAACGTGGTCGTGCAGATTCCGAACTACCCGCCGCTGCGCCATGCACCGGGCCACTGGCAGTTGAACAAGGTCGAACTGGATTTCGATGCATTGGCCGATGGCACTTATGCGACGCCACTCGACACCTTGCGCCAGGCCCTGCAAGGGGGCGGCGCGCTGCTGCTGAGCAACCCTCATAACCCGCTGGGCAAGGTCTTCCCGCGCGAAGAGCTGCAAGCGGTCGCCGACATTTGCCTGGAGCAGGACGCCTGGATCATCTCCGACGAGATCCACTCCGAGCTGTGCTTCGACGGGCGCGTACACATTCCGACTGCCTCGCTTAGCCCGAAGATCGCCCAGCGCACCATCACCCTGATGTCGGCGAGCAAGGCCTACAACATCGCCGGTTTGAAGACGGCATTCATGATCATTCAGGACGCGGCACTGCGTCATCGGGTCAACAGCGCTCGCTGCGGCATGGTCGACAGTGTCAACCCGCTGGGCCTGGAAGCCACTCGTGTCGCCTACAGCGAAGGCGGCCCATGGCTGACCGAGCTCATGGCCTATCTGCAAAGCAATCGGGATTATCTGGTTGAAGCGGTTCGCACGCGGTTGCCGGGTGTGACCATGAACATCCCACAGGGCACTTACCTGGCGTGGTTCGACTGCACGGCGCTGGGGCTGGATAACCCGCAGCAATTCTTCCTCGAACAGGCCAAGGTCGGGCTGAGCGCAGGGCTGGATTTCGGCGATAACGCCGGGCAGTTCGTGCGCCTGAACTTCGGTTGCCCGCGGGCGCTGCTGGAAGAAGGGATCGCGCGGATGGAGCGTAGTTTGCGTAACCGCCTGGCCTGACGGCCCGCGTCGACACCGGAAACCCGATGCCTGTGCATCGGGTTTTTTATGGGCGATATGTGCAGCATCGAATCCTGTTCAAGGCGTTATGCGCTCCATGCAAGCCTTGATGAAGGCTTCCCGCTTCTGATCGTCCGGCAGCTTCATGAAGTTTTTCGGCTCGCAATTTTTTTCATTCACTTCGTATTTGTTTTCGCAGCCTGCGAGACATGCCAACGATAGTGCCAGTGCAACGAGCGATTGAGTGTTCATGAGCTACTCCTCATCGAGTTTCTTGCATCGCATTGAGCCTAACTCATGAGTTGAGTGTATGCAGGAACAGCGAACTCTCCTCTTGCGCTAAACCCGTCGGAAGTCCAACCGAACTCAAGACAAAAGACCGGGGTCAACCCCAATGCCCGTCATGTAGAAAAGCAGTCTTTTGCCTTGAACAGAGGAGATTTCCCGATGACTGACTATCCAAAACCACCCTTCCCTAAACAAAGCCAGCCAGTCCCCGGCGTTCAAACGAAAATGGACCCTTACCCCGATTGTGGCGAACAGAGCTACAAAGGTTCGGGTCGGCTGGAGGGCAAGATCGCCCTGATCACCGGGGCCGACAGCGGCATCGGCCGTGCGGTGGCGATTGCATTCGCCCGGGAAGGCGCGGACGTGGTGGTTGCCTACTTGAATGAAACTGAAGATGCGCAGGAAACCGCCCGCTGGGTTGAACAGGCCGGTCGTCAATGCCTGCTGCTGCCCGGCGATGTGGCGCAAAAAGCGCACTGCCAGGCGCTGGTGGACAAAACGGTCGAGCGCTTTGGCCGGATCGACATTCTGGTCAACAACGCCGCGTTCCAGATGACCCACGAAAACATCGAGGACATCCCGGACGAAGAATGGGTGATGACCTTCGATGTTAACGTCACCGCCATGTTCAGGCTCTGTCAGGCCGCACTGAAGCACATGAAGCCCGGCAGTTCGATCATCAACACCAGTTCGGTCAATTCCGACATGCCCAAGCCGACATTGCTGGCCTACGCGACCACCAAGGGCGCGATTGCCAACTTTTCCGCCGGCCTGGCACAGATGCTGGGGCCAAAGAATATCCGGGTGAACAGCGTGGCACCGGGGCCGATCTGGACGCCGCTGATCGTCTCGACCATGCCCGAGGAAGACGTGCAAAACTTCGGATCGCAAACCCCGCTCGGCCGTCCCGGTCAACCGGTGGAAGTCGCGCCGATCTATGTATTGCTGGCCTCGGATGAAGCCAGCTACATCACCGGGCAACGGTATGGCGTCACGGGCGGCAAGCCGATGCTTTAACGCAATTGACATGGCCTGCGTTCGGCCCCTGTAGGAGCCGAATGCAGGCGCGGGGCAAGCCCTAATGCCAATCAGTTAAGAGATAGAACCAGCGATGAGTAACCTGTGGCGAGGGAGCTTGCTCCCGCCGGGCCGCGAAGCGGCCCCCCTTATCCCCAATAGAGAAGGGACTGCTTCGCAGTCCAACGGGAGCAAGCTCCTCGCCACAGATTCAGTATCACGCTTAACTGACTGGCATTGGGGCTTACCCAAGAAATCAGGGCTCTTGAGCAATCACCGATATCTTGCCGTTGCGCTCGATGATGGCGAATTTGATCTGCTCAAGGGTTTCAATGCCCTGGCTCGAGCGCGCAGCCTCCATGACATCCGCTTCCACCAGGCGCGCATGACGCAGACGCTTGTGCAGGATCTTGCCGTTTTCGACAATGATCGTCGGCCCGCCATCGATCAGCCGCTGCACCCATTGCGAACGTTGTTTGAGCAGTGAAAGCCCGACATCAATGGTAATCAGCGTAATGATCACCAGCATCGAATTGGTCAGGGAAAAGTCATTGCCCAACAATGCTTGTTGCGTTGCCTCGCCGATGATCATCAGCAGCACGAAATCAAACGTCGTCAATTCGGCCAGCGAGCGCCGACCGGCAACCTTGAACAGCACCATCAACGCCAGGTACATCACGGCCGCGCGCAATACCGAATCCATAAGTCACCTAAGGGAAAATGAATTGATCCACTTTGACCGAGGCTGCACCGGGCGAGGCGATATGGCTGCGAAACAGGCCCACCCCCTCGCCGCGCAAGGTCAGGTAAAGACTGGCCTGACCTTGCGCGTCAGTTTGCACCCACAGTTTCATGCCCTGCTCGCCACTGAGTGCACGCACAGGTTCCGGTCGCAGGGTTACGACTTCGAAGCCCTCCAACAGTTTTCCGCTCAGTTCCAGCTCAACCGTGGCATCCGGGTGGCCGATTACACTGACCTTCATCGGGTTGGTCGAGCCATGACGATGGAACATCTCGTATTCCACCCGTACCTTGCCATCGCTGCCGTGAACCTCCCGGGAACTGAGCGGGCCATGTGAAAACAAGCCGAGCAAGGCCAGCACCACCAGCAGCACCATCACGTACCAGCCCCAGCGCTCGAATCGCCAGATCCTGACCTGATACGCCATATCTTCGCGCACCGGAAAATCGCGGCTGTGGTATTCGGTGCGGCGGGATTCGTCGTTCATTGATTTACCTGATCTTGTTCACCGGTCAGTGCACGTTGATGAAAATATGACACCCGCTTCAAGGCATGTTCTGCAGCCAATAACTGGACCTTGCTGCGGGACCCGAAAAACCGGTGCTGGTGAGTGAATACACGCTTGCCTTGCTCAGTCTGGTACGCCCAGGCGAAACAAACGGTGCCAGCCGGAATCCCGTCGACATCCTCCGGCCCCAGAATGCCGGTGGTGGCTACCGCGACGTTGGCGGGGCTGTCGAGCAAGGCTCCCAAAGCCATTTCGCGAGCCACTTCGCAACTGGTCAGGTTGAAGGTTTGGATCGTATGGGGGCTGACGTTGAGCAACCGTTGCTTTGCTTCGGGGGAATAAACCACGTAGCCGCTCTCGATCAGGTCCCCGCTGCCCGGCACTTCGGCCAGCAAGGTCACGATCTTTCCGGCGGTACAGGACTCGGCAGTCGTCAGTCGCAAGTCGTGTTGCCGCAAATATTCGACGACGGTTTGGCTGACGTTCATGGCAAGGCATCCAGGCAAGAGCAACTGCTCGGTTGACCTTCGACGCTTGCAAACATTCCCTCGGGCAGACCGCCTATGCCCCCGATAAAAAATGAACCCCCGGCGATGGATGCACCTCAATACTTTTAGGGGCCCCTATGCTGGGCCGCTCGCTATCTGGAGGTCGTCATGTCCGCACCTTTCGTAAGGCTGTTCACTCAGCCCAATTTCGTCTGGACAGATATTCGTAAGGAAGAGGAAGCGCATCCGCGCCATTACCTCGCTCATTTGTTGTTGCTCGCCCTGATTCCCGCCGTATGTCTGTTCATCGGGACCACCTACGTCGGCTGGAGCCTGGTCGAGAAAGAAACGGTCAGACTCACCACCACCAGCGCCCTGCAACTCTGCGGGCTGTTGTACCTGACCATCATTGTCGGCGTGGTACTGATGGGGCTGTTCATTCGCTGGATGTCGCGCACCTTCGACTCACGCCCCACCGTCAATCAGTGCATCGGTTTTGCCGCCTATACCGTGACCCCGTTTTTTCTCGCGGGTATCGCCGGACTCTACCCCAGCCGCTGGCTGGCGATCACGGTGCTGGGGGCGGCCTCTCTCTATTCGACGTTCCTGCTGTTCGTCGGC
Organism: Pseudomonas sp. S2_A02; assembly: GCF_054668495.1. Lineage (NCBI taxonomy): Bacteria > Pseudomonadati > Pseudomonadota > Gammaproteobacteria > Pseudomonadales > Pseudomonadaceae > Pseudomonas > Pseudomonas sp. S2_A02. The sequence goes on from NZ_CP162776.1 coordinate 511,795, forward strand.
TTGCCGATTTTCATGCACGAGCGCAGGGAACAAGGCCTACTGAATGCGGCGAGCCTATGGGGTGTCGGGCTGTTGGTGCTGGTGACTATCCTGGTGGAAATGATTTTGCTCTGGTCCAACTATCTGCGACCTGAGTACTTACGCGTGACCGGCATTTGACTGTCCTGGGTCAGCGATCCTTCGACGGTCTACGGCACACCTCCGAGAACCGGGCATGAGCTTCATTGTATGGGTGGCGGTGTTGGGGGCGGTGCTGCTGATCCTGGCACTGACCTCGTCCTATCTGCGCTGGATGCCGGTGACCACCTCCGCTGTGTGCCTGGCGCTGGGTGTGGCAATCGGTCCGGCGGGGCTGGGCCTGTTGAAGCTGAACCTCAAGGACGCAGCGATCTGGATGGAGCATCTGACGGAAGTCGCGGTGCTCTTTTCGCTGTTTGTCTGCGGACTCAAATTGCGCCTGCCATTCAAGGATCGCCAATGGCGGGTAGCGTTCGGCCTTGCAGGACCGGTGATGATCCTGACCATCATTGGCGTCTGCCTGCTACTGCATTACGGTTTTGCCCTGGCCTGGGGGCCGTCGCTGCTGATCGGGGCGATTCTGGCCCCCACCGATCCGGTATTGGCCTCGCTGGTGCAAGTCAACGACGCCAGGGATTATGATTCGGTGCGTTTCGGGCTCTCCGGTGAGGCGGGCCTCAACGACGGCATCGCCTTCCCTTTCGTGATCCTCGGCTTGCTGTTCGTGCAACAGGGCGGCAATAGCGAGGCCAGGCTCGGTGAGTGGGCACTGAAAAGTGTGCTGTGGGCCGTGCCTGCCGGATTGTTCACCGGTTACTGGATGGGCCACGGCATCGGTCGCTTGACCTTGTCGATGCGCATCCGCAATGCCGACAGCACTATTTCTCCCAACGATTATCTGACCCTGGCCCTGATCGCCCTCGCTTATGTCGCCGCCGAGGAGATACATGCCTATGGCTTTCTGTCCGTGTTCGCCGCCGGCCTCGGGTTGCGGCAGGCCGAAGTCAAATCCACAGGCGACGCGCAGATGCCCGCCGAGCATCTGGTGCAACCGGTGGTCGGCCACCAGAACGTTGAACCTGAGGCCGCCGTCCACGGCGACGTGGCGAATCTGCCGGAAACCCAAGTCGCGGCGGGCATCATGATGGGCGACATGCTGGCATTCGGCAGCTTGGTGGAACGCGCCATGGAAGTGTTTCTGGTCACCCTGCTGGGCGTGGTGCTGGTGGGCCATTGGGATTGGCGAGCGTTGGTGGTTGCGCTGGTGTTGTTCTGTGCCATTCGGCCCTTGTGCGTATGGCTTATGCCATGGGGGCGTTTGCTGGACAGCCGCCAGCGGCTGTTGATCGGCTGGTTCGGGATTCGCGGGATCGGGAGCTTTTATTACCTGTTCTACGCCTTGAACCATGACCTCGGTCCGGCGGCGGCGACGCTGTGCACCGACCTGACGTTGTCGGTGGTGGCGCTGAGCATTCTGGCGCATGGCATCAGTACTCAACCGATGCTGGCCCGGTATGAGCGGCGAAATCAGCAGGACGCCTGACGGTTTCCTCCGTCGGTCAACCTGCATTGAACAGCAACATATATTCATGCAGGTTGCACGACAAACGTCGTTTCTATTCGATCACATCCCACTGTTTTTTATGGTTTTTTGGTAAGCCTTGAAACAGGCACGAGAAATGCTCCAGCAGTGTGAGCGACAGCGGCAGGAAGACCGTTTGCGCTTGACCCCGTGATAAACAAGAGGTTTGACCATGAACGCCATTGACCTGTTGAAAACCGACCATGAACGCGTAAAAGGCATCCTGGCCCAGTTGAGCGAGTCCACCGAGCGTGGGGTTAAAAAACGTACCGAGTTGCTGGCTAAACTGGACATGGAAATCAAGATCCATACCCGTCTGGAAGAGGAAGTCTTGTATCCGGCTTATAAAAAAGCCGGGGGTAAAGAGCAGGATGTGATGTATTACGAAGCCAAGGAAGAACATCGCACCGTCGATACGCTGGTGCTGCCCGATCTGAAAACCACTGATCCTTCTACTCTCGAATTTGCCGGTCGAGTGAAAGTGGTCAAGGAGTTGCTGGAACATCACATTGAAGAAGAGGAAAAGGAAATGTTTCCTCAGGCCAAAAAACTGCTGGGCAAAACGACGCTCGACGAATTGGGTGCGGAAATGGAAAGTCTGAAAGCCCGATACAAAAAAGAGCTGGGTGCACCCAATCTCGCGGCTTGATAGCGGTAAGTTAAGACGATGAAAATCCTGTAGGAGCGAGGCTTGCCCGCGAAGAATGCGCCGCGGTTTTTCAGGTATTACGCGTCATCGTTCTTCGCGGGCAAGCCTCGCTCCTACAGGTTATGCGTCTTAACTGACAGGCATTAACTGACTCACTTCATCGCCAGGGCAATGACTTCCACCAGATTAAGTTGGGTAAAAGGCTTGGACAGGCGTGGAAGTCTGGCCGCGAAGCCTTCCAGGCGCTCCGCATAACCGGTGGCGAGGATGATCGGCAGGTGTGGTCTTATCACCCGAATAGCCTGCGCCAGTTGCGCGCCGCTCATCTTGGGCATGACCATGTCCGTAATGACCAGGTCAAAATCGTGCTCGCTGTCGAACAGCTCCAATGCCTGTACACCGGACGCTGCACTGATCACCCGATGGCCCAGGTCCTCAAGCAACAGGCTGGTACTGGTCAACACCAGACTGTCATCATCCACGACCAACACACATAGACGAGGCACCCGCGACATGGTGGCCTCCTCAATAGCGGGTTCGGTGGTCGAGTCGGCTAGCGCAACGGGTAACCAGAGTTCGGCAGTGGTGCCGACAGTCTTCTGGCTTTTGAGGATGAAGCGTCCACCCAGTTGTTCAGTAAACCCGTGAACCATCGACAACCCCAGGCCTGTGCCTTTTCCGACGCCTTTGGTGGTGAAGAACGGGTCCATTGCCAACGCCAAAGTAGCGTCATCCATACCCTCCCCTATGTCCATGACACTCAGGCAGACATAGCGACCTGGCACCAGAGATAATTTCGACCCATCGCAGACCTCTTCTGTCTGGGCACTGATGACAAGCTTCCCACCATCGGGCATTGCATCGCGGGCGTTGGTCGCCAGGTTCAGTACCGCCAGTTCGAGCTGATTGACGTCGGCCATAACCGGTTCAAGTCCAGGCGTAAAGCGCGTTTCTATGCTCACCGCAGGCCCCAGAGCGCTGCGCAATAGCCCGGTAATTCCCTGTATCAGCGTCGGGATTTCGACGGATTCAGTCTTGAGCTCCTGACGCCTGGCAAACGCCAGCATGCGCTGGGTCAGGGAAACACCACGCAAGGCGCCTTGAGTGGCGTTGTCGAGCAAACGGGTAATTCTTGGGTCGTCTGCCGCACGTTTGCGAACGACTTCCAGATTGCCAAGGATAACGGTCAACAGATTATTGAAGTCGTGGGCAATCCCACCGCTGAGTTGACCGATGGCCTGCATTTTCTGCGCCTGAAACAACGCTTCGCGGGTTTTTTCAAGCGTTCGCTGGGCTTGTGTCACCTCGGTAATGTCCCGAGTGATCTTGGCAAATCCCAGTAGCGTACCGGTATCGCCCCGAATCGGGTCGATCACGACATGCGCAAAAAAACGCGTGCCGTCCTTGCGCACGCGCCAGGCCTTGTTTTCGAATCGCCCCTCGCGCGTAGCGATTTCCAGTGCCCGTTGCGGTTCGCCGGCTTCGCGGTCTTCAGGGGTGTAAAACATCGAAAAATGCTGGCCGATAACTTCTTCGGGCCGATATCCCTTGATTCGCTGAGCCCCCAGGTTCCAGTTGGTCACACGTCCATCCGGGGCGAGCATGTAGATGGCGTAGTCGGTGACGCTTTGCACCAATAGCCGAAACTGCTGCTCACTTTGTTTGAGGGTTTCTTCGGCCATTTTTCGATCGGTCAGATCCCGGGTGATCTTGGCAAAACCCAGCAATCTGCCCGACGGATCGAGAATAGGGTCGATGATGACGTGGGACCAGAAATGCGTGCCGTCCTTGCGAACCCGCCAGCCTTCGCCCTCGAAACGGCCATCGCGAATGGCGGTATCAAGGGCGCGCTGAGGCAAACCTGTTTTGCGATCCTCCTCGGTATAGAAACGCGAGAAGTGCTGACCGAGAATCTCCGTCTCTTCATACCCCTTGAAACGTTTGGCACCGGAATTCCAACTGGTAATGATGCCATCGGGGTCGATCATGTAGATCGCGTAGTCGACCACCGCATCGATCAGCAGGCGAAAGCGCTTCTCCTCGATGGCATTGGTCTTGGTCCCGTCATCGCTCATGACATCCCACCCATCCATTGTTTCTCTGGAGTATGCGACAAACCAGGGGATAAGACAGTTCAGAAAACGATACTTCGGCCTGACGCCGAGGGACGTTCGCCACCGACCTTTATCCCAGATACCCCAAACGCTCGATGAATGGTTTTCCGGTAGGTCACCGCGCGCCCTCAAGGGCAGTCTCGACCGACCACCAACGTGGCAATAATTGCTTGACCTTGCTCTCGCCAAACCGGTCATCGATCAGCATCACCACCCCTTGATCCTGCTGAGTGCGGATTACCCGCCCCGCCGCCTGTACCACTTTTTGCACACCTGGAAACAGATACGTGTAGTCATACCCGGCACCGAAAATTGCAGCCATGCGCTGTTTCATCTGTTCGTTGACCGGATTCAGTTGCGCCAGCCCCAGGGTGGCAATGAATGCACCAATCAACCGCGCGCCGGGTAAATCGATGCCTTCGCCGAATGCGCCACCCAGCACCGCAAACCCTACGCCCTGACTATGGACGGTGAATTGATCGAGAAACGCCTGACGCGGCCCTTCCCCCATTCCCCGGGACTGCGACCACAGCGTGATGTGCGGATGCCGCTCGGCCAGCAACTGGGCCACTTGCTGCAAATAATCGAAGCTGCTGAAGAACGCCAGGTAGTTACCGGGACGCTGGGTGAACTGTTTGGCGATCAGCTCGACGATGGGCTCGAGGGACGCCTGACGATGGACATAGCGGGTCGAAATCTGGCTGACGATGTGCACTTGCAATTGTTCGGCGCTGAACGGCGACTCCACATCAATCCAGACTGTATTCGCCGGTGTTCCCAGCAAATCGGCGTAGTAACCCCGAGGGCTCAGGGTGGCGGAAAACAGCACGGCGCTACGCGCAGCAGTCAGGCGCGGGCGAATGAAAGCGGCGGGCACAACATTGCGCAGGCACAGTTGCGACAGGTTGCGCTTGCGCTCGAGGTCACGTTTGCTGATGTCGAACAGGAAATGCTCATCGAACAGTTCAGCCACGCGGCCGAATTGCAGCATGTCGAAGTAAAAATTCTGCAACCCGCTGTCCAGGCCCTGAGGGTGATCATTCAGGTAGTCGCCGATGCTCGCGCAGCACAACGACAGCGCCTGAAGCAGTTTTTCCGGGGCTTTGTCGTAGGCTTGATAGGGGCTCAGTTGCTGATCATGCAAGGCGTTCCATTCACGATTGACCCGTTGCAAGGATCTCTTCAGTGGTTCAGGCGCGGTTTTACGCACGCTGTTCAACGTCGCCTGATCGAGGCTGGCGCTGTACATCTGCCGGCCACGTTCTACAAGGTTGTGAGCCTCGTCCACCAGCACCGCCACTCTCCAGTTGTTGGCCTGGGCCAGCCCGAACAGCAGCGCACTGAAGTCGAAATAATAGTTGTAGTCGGCGACCACCACGTCCGCCCAGCGGGCCATTTCCTGGCTCAGGTAGTAGGGGCAAATGTCATGCTGCAGGGCAACCTCGCGCAAGGCGCTCTGGTTCAGCAGGCTCAATTGGCTGGCGGCCTGACGCGCGGCCGGCAAACGATCATAAAAACCCTGGGCCAACGGGCACGACTCGCCATGACAGGCCTTGTCCGGGTGCTCGCAAGCCTTGTCCCGGGCGATCATCTCGAGGACTCGCAATGGCGGAGCATCGGCGCTGTCGAGGATGACCTGAGCGGCGTCCAGCGCCAACTTGCGCCCGGGAGTTTTCGCCGTGAGGAAAAACACCTTGTCCAGTTGTTGCGGCGCCAGGGCCTTGAGCAACGGGAACAGCGTGCCTACCGTCTTGCCAATACCGGTCGGCGCCTGGGCCATCAGGCAGCGACCGGTGCTGACAGCCTTGAACACCGACTCGGCCAGATGCCGTTGCCCGGGACGAAAATCGGCATGGGGAAATGCCAACCGTTGCGCTGCCTGATTGCGCCCTTCGCGATGGGCCATTTCCTGCTCGGCCCAGTGCAGGAACAACCCGCAATGGTGCTCGAAGAACAACTGCAATTCGGCGGCGCTGAAGGCCTCGACCAGACAGGTTTCCTTCTCGCTGACGATGTCGAAGTACACCAGCGCCAGATTAATCTGCTCCAACTGCAGTTTCTGGCACATCAACCCGCCATAGATCTTCGCCTGCGCCCAATGCAGTTGCCGATGGTTGGCCGGTTGCTTGCTCAGGTCGCCACGGTAGGTTTTGACTTCTTCGAGGCAGTTTTGCGCCGGATCGTAGCCATCCGCCCGGCCCTTCACCGTCAAGCTTCGATACTGGCCCTCGAGCGCGACCTCACTCTGGTACCCCTCGCTGCGTCGTGACGCCACGGTGCGATGCCCGACGATGCCTTCCAGCGCGGTCGGAGACGGGGTAAAGCGCAGGTCGAGGTCGCCGACCTTGGCGGTGAATTCACACAGCGCGCGCACCGCAATGCTGTAGCTCACGCGCCCTGCTCCGCCCATTGCACGTAGCAGACCGCGATCGGCATCTGGTGTTCGTGACAGAATTCCAGCCAGCGCAATTGATTGTCTTGCAACCGATCGCCGGGGCCTTTGACTTCGATCATCCGGTAGGTTTTGTCTTGCGGCCAGAACTGGATCAGGTCCGGCATGCCGGCGCGGTTAGCCTTGATGTCGAGCAACAGTCGATTGAACCAGTGCTTGAGGTGTTCGGCGGGCAGACAATCGAGCGCCTGCTCCAGCAGCTCCTCACTCAGCACACCCCAGAATACGAACGGTGACTGCACGCCCCACTTGGCGCTGTAACGCTCGCGGACAGTGTGCACATAACGCCCGTCATCGAGTTCAGCGAGGCAGGCCTGAAACAGATCCGCACGCCGCGCATGAAAGTCTTCGTTGAGCAGGTCCACCGGCCCGCGCTGGAACGGGTGAAAAAACGCCCCCGGTAACGGCGCGAAGATCGCCGGCCAGCACAGCAGCCCGAACAGCGAGTTGATCAGGCTGTTCTCGACGTAATGCACCGGCGCCGACTCCTCCGCCAGATGTGCTTGAACGTAAGACTCCACCGATAACGCCGGATCGTGTCTGGGCAGTTGCAGGTCCAGGCGTTGCATGGCCCGCGGAGTTGGGCGTTTGATCGGCGGCCCACCCAATTTGCGCCGCAGTCTGGGCAGCACACGCGATAGATGCTGATGCTCGGCGGCGCTTTCAGGGGCTTGCTCGGCGTGAGAGGCCAGGTCCATCGCCAGTTGATACTCAGCACAACGTTCCAACACCCGAATCAACCGTAGACGCGCGCCGGGGTAGGCGCATTCGCGGTAAAGGCTCAGGGCGGTGGAAAAATCCGCGATGCGCTCGCAATGCTGACCGATCTGGAACAGCAGCTTGCCCCGACGTTTTTGCAGCCAGGGATTGTCGAGCTGCAGCCCGTTGATCTGCTCGACAATCGTCGCCACGTCTTCACCGGCCTCGAAACGCTGCTGACAGCTGTATAGAAACAGACAGGCATCGACGTCCTCGCGACTGCGCAAGCCTCGGGACTCGGCGCAGAACTCGACTTTTTCATAGGTGAAGATGCCCAGGTCGGCCAGCACGAACTCCGACCAGTCCTGGTAAAGATTACCGAAGAACATCAGCCGCAGCCGGTCGCAAAGGCCCATGACGGTCAGACTGAACAATCGGTCATTCAGTACCGGACACCATTGGGCAAAACTTTGTGCTTTGGGAAACTGCTCGCTCAGGGCCGGCAGCCAATCGGTCTTTTTGCCCTTGGGCTGATCAATGGCGCTGCCAAAGCATTGAAGAATCTCCGCCTTGAGCAACACCTCGAACAAATCCTCGATGTGCAACGGTGACTGCTCATCGATCCAGCCCGATGCCAGCAATGGCGTCGCAGCGTTGTCGATGTCGCCGATCTCGGCGTAACTCAATTTGCCGGCCCTGAAATGCACGCCCTTGCGCATCACCAGTCTGACCAGCAAGGCTTGGGACTCGCGGGGCAGTCGATTGAAGTCGCGGATGAAATCCTGCTCCTCGACGCTCAATACATCGGCATAACGATGTTCAAGCCAATCAAGCACTTGCATGAAGTTATTCAAGTAATAGAACGGATCATCGAGAGGATTTACAATCACGAGCAAAAGGGCCATGGCAAACGAGTACTGGTTATGCGTACAGATACCAGCTATGCCCCACCCGGTGCAAACGGAAAAGGATAAGTGGCGACGCTATCCGGCATTTTTCGGGTGACCATCGAACTTTCTGCCATTCCATCGCACCAACCGCGTTAGAGGCACAGCGACGATTGACCTCAAGGCGAGGCGTTCGCGCTGTTTTTATTGAGTGATGAGAGGTGTGTATGAATATCAAGACTCTGGGTTTGCCCTTGGTGGTAGCGGCCTTTCTGGCCCTGGCCGGTTGCTCGACGCCAACGGTCGTGACCCTGCAGAACGGCACCCAGTATTTGACCAAGGACATGCCGAACACCAAGACCAAGGATGGCTTCTTCGAGTTTGAAGATATTTCCGGGGCGAAGGTGAAAGTCCGGGCCGATGACGTGGCCACGGTTCGCAAGGAGGACTGATCTCGCGCTCTTTGTGGCGAGCGAGCTTGCTCGCGTTGGGTTGCGTAGCAGCCCCAAAAATCTGACAACCATTGCCGATTTTTGTGAGTGCTACGCAGTGGAGCGCCAGCCCGGTCAAGCGGGAGCACGCTCCCTCGCCACAGGTTTCTCTGACTCAAGACGCTCTTAAGTGAACAGCATTGTTCTCAAAGACCTCCGTCGATGCTCAGTGAGTTCCGGGAATGCTGTTATCGCAGGAGATATGTTGCCCCCCACGCCGGATCAGTCGTTCCTGCATCCGCTGGCAGCGCTCCAGTTCCTGCTGCATCGAACGATCGATGCTGATATTGCCGGTCTTCTCCGGTTGTTTGCCGTCACCCAGGCGCACTGTCACCCAGGGCTGTTCCGGCAGGATTTGAAAGCGAGTTTTTTCTTCGATGGGTTTGGCGGGTTTGTTGGTTTCGATCGCAGCCGGTTTCGGCAGTTGATCGGAGGTGACCCCGTAACGGGTCAGAATCGAGCTTTGAGGCAGTTCTGCGGCGGCGGTTGCCGATAACAAGGCCAGCGCCAAACCGAAGGTGTACCTCTTGCTGTTACTCACGTTGCAAAATCTCCTGTACTCAATGGCGGCATGCAGCACCGGCGTCATAAGGATAACGCGTGGATGGGCTGATGGTTTAGTGCCAGTTCCTGTTGGTGCAGGTATTGGAGTCCGGGAGTGAACGGTGAGTCACGTAGGTAGGCAGGATTACCGCGTTATCGTTCTTCGCGAGCAAGCCCGCTCCCACATTTTGATCGCAGGCGTCCCCATATTGGGTGTTCACTGAAGATCGAATGTGGGAGCGGGCTTGCTCGCGAAGAGGGCCTTACCGGCGCCGCATCACCCTCAGGCGATCACAATCCCGCTACCGGACAAACTGTCCAGCCCGACACCCACCAGGGTCACCGAATCTGTGCCAAATGTGAGCAGCGTATCCTGCCCCACCGCTGTGGCATGGGCCCGATAATCATCGTTCGGCGCAACACCCTGAACCCCGAGGAACACCAGTTTGTCGCTGGCCTGATAGCCCACCACCCGGTCCTGGCCAAACGCGCCGCTGAACAAGAACGTATCGACTCCGCCGCCCGACTCCATCAGGTCATTCCCCGCCCCGCCGACAAACACGTCGTTGCCGGTGCTGCCGAGCAAATGGTCGTTACCATCGAAGCCAAACATCCAGTCGCCGGTTGCGTGCGCGTTTAGGGTGTCGGCGCCGGTCGTGCCCTTCACGCTTGAGGCGTACTGGGTCAGGTTGCTGCCGGTTGCGAGGCCATTGGCGGTGACGCTGTGGGTCACGTCATCCTTGAACACCCCCCAGAGAAAACCCGGCTCCTTGGTGACGATGCTGCCGATGTCGCGGGTGATGCTGATGCCGCCATTGGCGTCGCGCACGTACAGGTTGCCGGCACCGTCATTGGCGAAGACGAAGTTCTTCACCGACTGCTGCAGGTCCAGCGCATTGCTGCCCTTGCCGCCCAACAGGATGTTGTAGCCGCCGCCATCGCGGAAGGTGTCGTTACCGTCGCGGCCTTCCAGGTAGTCGTTGCCCTTGCCGCCCTGGATCAGGTCATTGCCGTCGCTGCCGATGATGAAGGTGCTGCCTTTGTGGGTTTCGGCGTTGCGGTTCAAATCCTGGACCCACGTGTTGCTGCGCGCCGGGTCCGAGAGGTTGGCGACGATGATGGTCGAATCTTTGCTGGTCAGGTCGTAGAACTGCGACTCCAGCACCCGGGTCATGCCGTCGCCGTAACCGGTGGGCAAGTGCGAGATCCAGGTGGGAATGTTGAGGATGGAATACGGCAGCACATTCCATGCCGTCGAGGCGTAGTGGTCATTGAAGCTGACGATGTTATCGGTCGTCGAATCCTTGGCGGCATCATGCACGCCCACCGAGGACAGGTTGAACGACGAGCCATCGAGGGCGCGGAACACCGGATCGTTTTCATAACCGATGTTCAGCACTTTGTCGCTGCTGCTTTGGGTCGGCGAGGCGTAGGCAATGTAGTTGGAATCCTGGTAGAACCCGGACCATTTTTCGCTGCTCAAGTCCGCCAGGCTATTGACCGCTAACCCGCCGAGGCTGTGGCCGCTGACCAGCACATCCTTGCCCGACAACCCATTGGCCTGGGCAAACGCTGCAACGTCACCGAGCAAATTGCCGAAGGCTTCGCCCACATAATTTTTCGCATAATCCTTAGGACCCAAGGCCGCCAGCAAGTCGTTGATCACATCACCGATGGAGTCGCCGATCTGGATTTCTCGCGGGCCGCTGGTGCCGCGAAAAGCGATGCCGATTTCGGTGAGATGACCCTGGGCGTCGTACTTGCCGAGGATCTCCACTTGAGCGCTGGTGTAACCGGCCTTCTCGCCAAAGAAGGTTCCGCGAGCGTCGGTCTTGCCGTCATAGCCCAGTTGCGCAGCGGTGATTGGCGTCCAGCCGGCTTTTTGCACGGCGTCGAGTGCGGCCTTCTCCGAATCGGGGTTCCAGGGAATGCCGGGGATAACGCCTTGGGAATCGGTGCCGCCAATCAGTGCGGTAACCAGGGTTGCCGGCAAGCCCAGGCCGAAGCCGTTTTGCTGGTAACCGGTGGCGAAACCATTGTCGAGGTTGTGATAGGTATACAGCGTGATCGCCATGGCGTCGCTGAACAACGCCTTGGAGTCTGCTGTGCCGAAGTTTTTGTAGTCATACACACCCATTGGTATTGCCTCTCTCTCTTTGTTGGAATTGTCAGAGATAGCTCACAACCAGGACGCCTCAATCACGAGACGCCCCGGAGCCTCTAGTGCATGCAGCTTTTACGCAAACGTAATTCCCGAAGCCGAGAGATTATCCAGACCCACGCCCACCAGCGTTACGGCGTAATCGCCAATCTTGAGCACAGTGTCGTTGCCGGCCTGTGACGCGTGTTGCGTGTAGTCATAGCCCTGCCCCGCGCCCTGGACGCCCATGAACACCAGTTTGTCGCTGCCTTGGTAGCCATTGATCGCGTCGAAGCCGAAGGCGCCGCTGAACAGGAATGTGTTGTTGCCGCCTCCCGAGGCATGCATCACGTCATTGCCCGCGCCACCGACGAAGGTCACGTGGCTTTTGTCGCTGCGCAGCAGGTCGTCGCCGGCATTGCCGAACAGCCAGTCACCGTCGACACTGGCCACCAGCGTGTTGCCGTAGGCATCGCCGTTGAGCGAATGGTTGTAGTGCGTCAGTTCGCTGCCATTGAGCAAGCCATTGGCGGTGACGTTGTAGGTGATGTCCTTGCTGCCCCACCACGAACCCGACTCCTTGCTCACCAGCGCGCCGATGTCGCGGGTCATGCTGATGCCGCCGTAGGCATCGCGCACGTACAGCGTGCCGTCGCCATCGTTGGCAAAGCTGAAGTTCTGCAACGGTTTCTGCAGCTCGAAGGTGTTGCTGCCCTTGCCGCCCAGCAGCAGGTTGTAGCCACCGTCATCGCGGAACCGGTCGTTACCGTCACGGCCTTCGATGAAGTCATTGCCCGCGCCGCCCTTGAGCAAGTCATTGCTGTCGGTGCCGATAATGAACGTGCTGCCGGTGTGGGGCTCGCCGCTGCGGCCCAAGTCTTCGACCCAGGTGCTGCCTCGGGACGACTCCGACAGGTTGGACACGATCAGCGTCGAGTCCTTGTCGGTGAGGTCGTAGAAGCGCGAGTCGATCACCCGGTTCAAGCCATCGGCATAGCCCAACGAACCGTGGGCCGACCAGTTCAGCGGATTGAGGATGCTGAACGGCACCAGGTTCTGCGCGGTGGAGGCGTATTGGTCATTGAAGTTGACGATGTTGTTGGTCGCCGAATCCTGATGACCGTCGTGCTTGCCAAGCGAGCCACTGCTGAAGGTGGTGCCGTCGAGCACTCGAAACACCGGGTCATTCTCATAGCCGATGTTCAGCACGTTGTTGCCGGTGGCGCTTTGGGTCGGCGAGGCGAAGGCAATGTAGTTGGCGTCTTTGAAGAAACCGCCCCAATTGTTTCCGCTCAACTCCGCCAGGCTGTTGACCCCCAACCCGCCGAGGCTATGCCCGCTGACCAGCACGTCCTTGGCACTCAGGCCGTGGGCGCCGGCAAACGCGGCGACGCTTTTGAGCAAAGTATCGAAGGCGTTTTTCGCGTAGTTCGTCGCGTAATCCACCGGGCCGACGGCGGCCAGCAGATTGTTTTTCATGTCGCCGAAAGTGTCGCTGTAGCCCAGGCCACCGGTGCCACGGAAGGCGATACCGATGCCGATCAACTTCCCTGCCCCGTCGTATTTACCGAGCACTTCGGCTTCGGCGCTGGTGAAGCCGTCCTGCTCGCCATAGAAGGTGCCTTGGGCCCCGACCTTGCCCTGATAGCCCAACGCCCCCGCGCCAATCGGCGCCCAAGCGGTCGCCGGCAATGGCTGGCCGGTCGGCGTGTACGCGTAGAGCGTCAGCGCGATCGCGTCGGAGTACAACGCCTTGCCGGCCTCACTGCCGGCATTTTTGTAATCAAACAGTCCCATGTTCTTGCTTCCTTAGCGTCAAATCAGAACCGCCAGTCCAGGGTCAAACCCACGCCGTGGTCTTTTTCCCGGGAGCCGAGCAGCCCGTTGTAATCCAGGTTCAAACGGGTATCGCGGCCCAGCGCCAATCCGGCACGGACACCGACCACCGCGGCATCGCGGTCCATGGACACGCTTTGCACGCTGAACGCGGTGTTGCCGTTGACGAAGGCCAGGTGATCTTCGGAACGGGTGTTGCTCAGGTTGTGCTGCCAGCCGAGCGTGCCGGACAGTTCCAGCTGTTGCTGGTCGGACAACGCAATGGCTTTGCTCGCCCGCAGGCCAAGGGTCGAAAGCACCACGTCGCGGTTGTTCTCACCACCCTTGAGCGCGGCGGCATCACCTTTTTCGCTGAAGCTTTCAGTGTTCAAGTGCACATAAGCCAGATTGGCGAATGGCTCCAGAGCGATCGGTTGCAGGTCCAGGCGATACGCCGCTTCGGTGAACAGTTGCGCGGAGGTCGCATCGCGTTTGGACTTCTGCTTGCCGCTGACGCCGTTAAATTGCAGGTCACGTTTGACGTCAATGCGATGCCAGCTGTAAGCGCCACCGACGCTCAGGCGCAACGCGTCGATTTCATGGCCCAGGTAGGCACCCAAGTGGTAACTGTCGACCGAGGCCGACGAATGCGTGCCATCGCCCATGCTCAACGAGCTGTCGCTATAACCGGTGACGAAACCCAGTCGCGTATCTTCAGTGATCAAGCCATCGACACCGGCCAGCAGCCCACCGATGGAGCTGTTGGAACTGGCGTTGTCATGCCCGCCATCGCTCTTGCCCCAGGCGCCGAGCACTTTGAGCCAGGCGTTGCTGCGGTCATCAGTGGGTGCCCCGGCGTCGAACAAATCATGCTCACGCAGACGCTCGCCAACCGCATCGCGCAGGTAACGGCTGTCGTTGATCAGCAGCGTGCCGATTGCCGGATGAATCTCACCTGACAGTTGCTGGAATGCTTGTTGCGCGACAGCGGCGGTCGGCGACAGCAGCAGGGTTTCGTAGAGTGGATTGCCTGCGCCCAACTGCTCGGCGGCAGCGGCCACGGCGCGTTGGTTCGGGGTTTGGCCAACGCTGGTGAAAGACGTCGCGTTGCGCTCGACGGCGAGTTGAATGCCGCTAGCCGAGTAGTCGAGGGTGCCACCGAGGAACAAGTAGTCCGGCACCACCGCACCGAAGCGCCCTTCGATCCCACCGGCCGCTTGCAGAATGTTGTACTGATTGCCGAGCAGGGTTTTCGCTTCGCTGGTAGTCAGTAAAGTCGGGCTGTTTTCCAGGGACAGGCTGACGGTTGCGCCTTCGATGATCGCCTTGCCACCGGCGATGATCTGGTCACTGCTGGTGGGCGACAATTCTACGGCGTAGGTCGAACCAGGCTCGAAGGTCACGTCGCCAGCCACCTGCAAGGTGCCGATGGAATTGCCGGGCGCCACGGTACCGCCGCTTTTCGCGGTCAGCGCCGCGATGCTGCCGTTACCGCCGAGGATCCCGCTGTTATTGACGGTGACGGCCGACAGCAGCGAACCATTGATCGCCAATCGGCCCTGATTGACCAGGGTCGGGCCGGCGTAGGTGTTGGCGCCGGTCAGCACCAGTGTGCCGATGCCTTGCTTGGTCAGGCCGCCATGGCCGGAAATGTCGTTGCGCCACACGTCGAGCCCGCAGTGCACGTCATTGCACACACGCTCGGTGGGTTTGCCGGCATCGATGATCGCGCCGATACCCGGCAAGTCCGCGACAAACTGGCTGGAGCCGTAGGCGCCTTCGATGCGGAATTCCTCGGGAATGTCCTGCTCGGTCACGAACATCGCCGGGCCATCGATGCCTTTGCGCAGGTTGATCATGCCCCAGCCGTACAGCGAGTCGACGCCGGGTGCGCCGAGGTCGGTGGCGGTGGTGCGCAGCACACTGGCGACTTGCGCGCCCGTCATGTACGGGAAGCGTTCCATCAACACCGCCACTGAGCCTGCAACGTGTGGCGCCGCCATGGAGGTGCCGTTGTAATTGGCGTAGCCGGTGGTCAGGTCATCGGCGTTGGTGCCGCTGATAATCGAACTGTAGATCCGGCTGCCCGGTGCCGACACGCAGAAGCTCGCGGTGTAGCCGCAGCGCGACGAGAAGGTACTGATGTTGTAAGGGTCGGGGCTGCTGGTATCCGGATTCCTCTGCAACGCGGCGACGGTCATCCAGTTCGGCGCGATC
This sequence comes from Pseudomonas sp. S2_A02, assembly GCF_054668495.1. NCBI lineage: Bacteria > Pseudomonadati > Pseudomonadota > Gammaproteobacteria > Pseudomonadales > Pseudomonadaceae > Pseudomonas > Pseudomonas sp. S2_A02. Next base: position 527,402 of record NZ_CP162776.1, read on the forward strand.
TCCGGGACGAAGTAACCGAGGCCGGCGATGGCGTCCGGGTTGTTGAGGTTGTAGTCGTTGCCGGCGGCGAAGATCGTCACGATGCCACTGCGGGCCGCCGCGATGGCGCCGTCGTAGGCACCGCCGGGTTTGGTCCCAAGCAAGGTCTGGATCTCGTTGAACTGCAGTTGTGCGTCCTGCACGGTGAAGTGCGGGTACGCCGGGTCCCGACCACCCAGGTCGAAGCGGTCGGTGATACCGATGCCCCAGCTGTTGTTGATGATCCGCGCGCCGCTGGCGATCAGCGCGTCCCAACCGGCCTTGTACACCGCGCCATCGTTGCCGCGAATGATCCCGTCTTCAGGGCCCGGGTCGCCGTTGTCGGCGCTGATGATCTGCGCGCCAAACGCGACGCCGTGCATCGGGCCGCCATCGCGACTGCCCGCAGCGATCCCGCCAACGTGAGTGCCGTGGGCACCGAGTTTGCCGTTGGAGCCCACCGAGGGCGAACCGTCATAGAGAAAGGCATCCCCGGCTTTGACCGGAATGTACGGGTCGGTGTATTCGCGGATGCCGCTGGTGACCAGCGTGATCACCTTATTGGCCCCGGAAAACTCCGGGTGCAAGGCGTAAACCGGTTGATCGAAAATCCCCAGTTTCACGCCTTTGCCGGTGTAACCGGCGGCGTAGGCATCCTGAACATTGATCGCCCCGAGGCCCCAGTCAGCGTTGAACTCTGTGCTGCGCCAGCTATCGGGATCGCCTGTCCTGCCGTTTTCCACGTAGGGCGCCGCGTGTGCGGTGCCCAAGGTGGCCAATGCGCAGAGCAAGGCAAGATTGAGGGTTTTTAAACTAGTAAACGTGCTGCCCGACCGAGCGGGCGAATTGTTGTTTTCAGCTCTCATCCAGCGTCCATCCTTAGTTATGTTGCCAAAATCCTTTTGCCCTAAGGCCTGCCCAATCCTGCCGGTCAAGGCGCGGAACCTATGGGAGCGGGCTTGCTCGCGAAGAGGGAGTGTCAGTCGGCAATGCTGTCGCCTGACACCGCTTTCGCGAGCAAGCCCGCTCCCACATGAATTGCGCCAAGCTTTCTCGCCACAATCGGTGTTTACCGCGTTAAAACTGCCAATTGAGACTCAGCCCGACGCCATGGCTTTTCTCGCGGCTGGCCAGTTGGCCGGTGTAATCGAGGTTCAGCCGAACGTCCCGGCTCAAGGCCAGACTGACATGGGCGCCCACCAGCGCCGCATCGCGAACCAGTGGCGAGCTTTCCACCACGAACGGAGTGCTACCGCTGGCAAACGCCAGGTGTTCCTCGGAATCGGTGTTGCTCAGGTTGTGCTGCCAACCGAGGCTGCCGCTCAAATCGAGTTGTTGTTGGCCGGACAGCATCACCGTTTTCAGCGCGCGTACGCCCAAGGTACTGAGTACCGCGTCACGCCGTTCGCCACTGCTTTTGAGCGCCGCGGCGTCACCTTTTTCGGTGAAGCCTTCAGTGTCGAGGTGCACGTAAGCCAGATTGGCGAATGGCTCCAAGGCCAGTGCTTGCAGGTTCAAGCGATAGGCCGCTTCGCCGAACACCTGGGTGGTCCCGGCATCGACCTTGGCTTTCTGTTTGGCGCTGACGTCACCGTATTGCAGGTCACGTTTGACGTCGGCCCGATGCCAGCTGTAGGCACCACCGGCACTCAGATGCCAAGCGCCCATTTCGTGGCCGGCATAGGCGCCCAGGTGATAACTGTCGACCTGCGCTGATGAATGAGCTCCAGAGCCCATGCTGACCGAGCTGTCGCTATAGCCAGCGACCAGGCCCACACGGGTTTGGTCATCCACCGCGCCATCGACACCCGCCAACAAACCGCCAATCGAGGTGGTGTAGCCGGCGGTGTCATGGCTGTCATCGGTCTTGCCCCAGGCGCCCAATGCCTTGATCCAGCCATTGCTTTGGGAACCATTGGCTTCATTGAGACGCTCACCTACCGCGTCACGCAGATATCGGCTGTCGTTGATCAACACCGAACCCAGCGCCGGATAGATTTCCCCCGACAGCTGCTGGAAGGCCTGTTGCGCCGAACTGGCGGTCGGCGACAGCAACAGGCTTTCGTAGACGGCGTTACCCGCGCCAAGCCCTTCCACTGCGGCGGCGACGACACGCTGATTCGGCGTTTGCCCTACGCTGGCGAAGGTTGTGGCGTTGCGCTCCACGCGGAGCTGAATGCCGGTCGTGGCGTAATCCAGACTGCCGCCGATGAACAGGTAGTTGGGCAGCACCGCGCCGAACTGGCCTTGAATCCCGCCCGCCGCTTGCAAGATGTTGTACTGATTGCCCAGCAGGCTTTGCACTTGTTGGGTGCTAAGCAAGGTCGGGCTGTTTTCCAGGGACAGGCTCACGGCGGCACCGCTGATCGTGGCCGTACCGCCCGCAATAATCTGGTCGCTGCTGGTGGGTGACAGTTCGACGGCATAAGTCGAACCCGGCGCAAATATCACATCGCCGCTGACTTGCAACGTACCGATGGAATTACCGGGTGCCACGGTGCCACCGGTGTTGGCGGTCAAGGCAGCGATTCGTCCGTTACCGCCGAGGGTGCCGCTGTCATTGACAATCACCGCCGATGTCAGCGAGCCGTTCACCGCCAGCAACCCGCCATTGACCGTGGTCGGGCCGCGATAAGTGTTGTCGCCAGTGAGCATCAACCGCCCGGCACCGGACTTGATCAGGCTGCCTGCGTAGACTCGATTGGCGGCGGCGGAATCGCGAGCTGTGCCCACTGCGTAATCGGTCTGATCCTGCTGACTGGCGCCGGCCGAAACACCGTTCTCCCAGCCCTTGTCCTTCAATGTCTGTTGCCAGGCGCTGCGTTCGGCGGCGTCTTCGGCCTGACGCTGAATCAGCGCCTTGTCCGAAATGTCATTGCTCCAGACATCGCTCTGCCCTGCCCCCAGGTTGGCGTCAAACGCCCCGAGCAATTGCCCCGGCCCGCGCATCGCCCGCTCAAGATTGGCCACGCCCCAACCGATGCGCGTACTCGGTGCGTCGGTGACCGAACCGTCGAGCTGCGTTGCGGTGGTCAGCAGCACCTCAAGCGCCTGCTGATTGTTCATGTACGGATAGCGTTCCATCACCAGCGCCAGTGCCCCGGTGGCATGCGGCGCGGCCATGGAGGTGCCAGACTTGATCGCGTAACCGCCGCCGGGAATGGTGCTGTCGATCTTCGCGCCCGGCGTGGTGATGCACCAATACTTGGCGATCCCGCACTGGTTGTATTTCTGCTGATTGCTTTGATCCAGCCCCGACACTGCCAGCCAGTGCCCTTCGAGGTCCGGCTGAAAATACGGCAAGGCCGAACGCACGCTGGCATTCGGGTAGCCGCTGTTGCCGGCGCTGAACACATTGATCACACCGCGGCGTGAAACGTCGGCGGCGGCATCGAGCCAGGTGCCTTTGTTCCAGTGTTGGGCGTAGGCGGCGTGCAGGTCGTCGAGGGTTCGGTAGCTGACGTCCGGCGGCTGGCTGCCCCAGCTGTTGTTGATCGCGCGGACACCGGCATCCGCCAGGGCGTTATAGACCGCTGTGAAATAGCGCGGATCGGGGTTGGGACCGAACAGGAAACTGTCGTTCTTGTTGGTGTTGCCGACGTAGATTTGCGCGTTGTACGCCACGCCGTGCATGCCGCTGCCATCCCGGGAAGCGCCCATGGTGCCGGTGACGTGGGTGCCGTGGGAGTCGTTGTTGGTGTTGAGCGTGCCGTCGACGTTGAACGCTGAGCCGTCGACATAGCTGCCGCTGGCCGTCACCGCGTGATAACGGTCTGCGGCAAATTCGGGATGGCTGGCATCGAAACCGGAATCCAGCGCGCCGATCTTCACCCCTTTGCCGGTGATGCCGGCAGCATAGGCTTGATCGGCCTGCATGCGCGCCAGGCCCCAATCGCGCTGGAACTCCGTCGAGCGCCAACTGACGGGATCGCCGAGGGTGCTGGTTTCCAGGTAAAGCGCCTGGGCCGAGCCTGGCGCTGATGAAATCAGGAGCAATAGCGTGCCGACCGACATCGGCTTGATCTGTACGTCCATGTTCATGACTCTCGCTTTTTTTGTTTTTTGTAGGAACTGCCGCAGGCTGCGATCTTTTAGCGTCAGCAAGACGCCGGAAGATCAAAAGATCGCAGCCTTCGGCAGCTCCTACGGGGGTGTGCGATTTTCCATGTTCGGGCCCTGGCCGAAGGCCTCATCCACCTTGGCCAGGTCCTGCTCGCCCAGGGTGCCGGCGTAGTAGTGCAATTTGGTCCACGCCATCAAATAGTCGTAGCGTGCCTGGGCCAGATCCCGGCGGGTGGTAAACAGTTGTTGTTCGGCGTTCAGCGTATCGAGGTTGACCCGCTCACCGCCCAAAATGCTCTGTTTGGTCGAAACCACCAGCGCTTCGGCCGACACCAATGCCTTCTGATAAGCCCGCAATTTATTGACCCCCGACAGGCAGGCGCTGAACTGACGGCGTAGCTGGATCAAGGTTTCCCGGGTCTTGCCATCCAGCTCGTACTCGGCCTGTTCCATGGTGCGGCTGGCCTGACGGGTCGAGGCCGAGACCCCGCCACCGGCATACAACGGCATGTTGACTTCGATGCCGATGGTGTTGGTGTCGTAGCGCTGGTTGTAGGTGTTGCCGCTTTCCGATTCGTTCTGGCGTACCGAGGCGTAGGCGCTGACTTTTGGCAGGTGGCCGGCGCGGTTGCGTTCGACCTCGTAGCGCGCCACTTCCACCGCCTGACGCTGGGAGGCCAGGTTCGGGTTATTGGTCACCGCCATCTCGTGCCAGGTGTCGTAATTGGCCGGTTGCAGGGTGAACGTCTGGAAGTTCTGATCCAGCGGCGTCAGGTCGCCAATGTCGATGGCCGGCACGCCAATCAGTGCGCCCAGCTCACGCAGGGCCGCATCCTGTTCATCGCGCGCCTCGATTTCCTCGGCGGTCGCCAGCTCGTAACGTGACTCGGCTTCGAGGATATCGGTGCGCGTGCCCTCCCCTTGGCGGAACATCTGCTCGTTCTGCTGAAACTGCTGCTCGAAGGCTTTTTTCTTGGCCCGCGCGATGTCGATCTGGTCCTGAGCGAACAGCGCCTTGGTGTAATTCTCCAGGACGCGAACCAGCAGTTCCTGGCTCTTGCCCCGAAAGTTTTCGTCAGCGAACAACGATTGCGCCACGCCTTTGCGATACGCCGCGTAGGCCTCGTAATCGAGCAACGGCTGTTGCAGGGTCAAGGTTGAGCCGTAGCTGCTGTAGTTGCGATCATCACTGCGCCTGTCACCGCGCTCGTCCAGTTGAGTGACCTTGGAAGAGTTACGCCCCTTGTTGTAGTTGTAACCCAGCCTCGGCAACAGCCCGGCGCGGCCGATGGCACGGTTTTCAAGGCCTGCATCGCGTTCCTTGATGGCGCCGAGGAACACTGGATCATTGCGTAACGCTTGCTCATAAACGTCGAACGGCCCCATGGCCATCGCGCTGTTGCACGTCAGCAACGCCGCGGTCGCTGCGAGCAAAGAAAACTTATTCATACAGCCGAACATCCTTATTCCTCGGTCAACGCGGAGCCTGCCCGGTCGAGCAGCGGTTTGAACAGATAGTTGAGGAGTGAACGTTCACCGGTACGCACGAACATTTCTGCCGGCATGCCGGGCTTGATCACCAGACCGTTGAGTTTCTCCATGGCCTGGTCACTGACGCTGCTGCGCAGCACGTAGTACGGCACACCGGTTTTCTCATCGACCATCTGGTCGGCGGAGATCAGACTGACTTCGCCGGGGACTCGCGGGGTACGGCTCTGGTTGAACGCAGTGAACAGAATGTCCACCGGCAAGTGCGTGCCGACCTTGTCGATCAGGTTGATCGGCAAGTGCCCTTCCACTTCCAGGCGGGTACCTTGCGGGACGATCTCCAGCAGCGTGTCGCCCTGACGCACCACCGCGCCTTCGGTGTGAACCCCAAGGTTGACGGCGATGCCGTCGGCGGTGGCGATGATTTCGCTGTGTTGCAGGTCGAAGCCGGCGGAAGTCAGTTGCTCTTCCAGGGTCACGCTTTTGAGTTGCGCGTCGGCCAGTTGGCTGCGGACTTCCTTCTGGTATTCCTCGCTGTGCTGTTGCAGCTTGAGCCTGGATTCGAGGATGCCCTGCTCCACGCGGCCGCTTTCGCCAGTGTTCTCTGCCAGTTGTTGCTGTACTTGCGACAACTGACGCTGGTAATCCATCAAGCGGTTGCGCGGGATGTAGCCGTTGTCCGCCAAGGGCTGAAGATTGCTCAACTGTTGTTGCAGGGAGCTGGCCTGGGCCGTCAGGTCGGTGCGCGCGCGACGCATGCCGGCCAGTTGCGCACTGGCGCCTTCGATGTTGGCGCGCAGAGCAGCTTGCTCACGGGAAAAGGCTTCGCGACGGCTGCTGAACAATTGCCGCTGGCCTTCAAGCACCAAGGCCAGGCGCGGGTCAGGATCGTTGCTCAGCACGGCGGGGAAATTCACCTGCTTGAGGTTGTCCCGTTCACTCTGCCAGCGAGCCAGGCTGGCCCACGCCATGCGGTACTGCGCTTGCAGCGATTGCACGTCAGCCGCGACTTGGGTCTGGTCGAGGCGAAACAGCGGTTGCCCCTGCTTCACCACTTGGCCTTCGCGCACCAGAATCTGGCTGACCACGCCGCTGCTCATCGATTGCACGGCCTTGCGCTTGCCCGAGACCACCACGGTCCCTTGCACCGGAATTCCTTGATCGAGCGGCGCAAGGCTCGCCCATGTGAAGAAACTACCGGCGCCGGCAATCGCCAGAATCCAGCCCATGCGGGCGAAGAAACGCGCGTCGCGCTCAGGACGTTCGGCGGTGTAGTCGTGTTCCATGGTCGCTTCGCTGTCGTCGTTCATGCGTGCGCTGCTCATACACCCGAATTCCTTGTCGTGGGCTGATACTGCCGGCTCATGCTGAGCCCGCCCGGTGCCTGCGCAGGTTTTTCACGTTGTTGCTCCTGAGCGCCTGACTGATTACCGGCAAGTGCTTTGAGCACTTCCTGGCTTGGGCCGAAGGCCTGCAAGCGACCTTCGTTGAGCACCAGCAACTTGTCGGCCTGGGCCAGGGCCGAAGAACGATGGGTGACCAGAATCACGCTGGTGCCCCGGGCTTTCATGTGCGCGATGGCGCCGGCCAGCGCGGCTTCGCCGATGGTGTCGAGGTTGGAGTTCGGCTCATCCAGCACCACCAGACTCGGATTGCCATACAGCGCGCGAGCCAAAGCCACACGTTGCTTCTGGCCACCGGACAAGCCGCTGCCGTCCTCGCCAAGCACCGTGTCGTAGCCCTGCGGCATGCGCAGGATCAGTTCATGAACGCCAGCCTGTTGCGCGGCTTCGACGACTTTTTGCGGATCTGCCTCACGGAATCGGGCGATGTTTTCGGCGATGCTACCGCTGAACAATTCGATGTCTTGTGGCAGATAACCGATATAGGGGCCGAGGTCGTCGCGGTTCCAGCGATGAATGTCCGCGCCGTCGAGGCGCACCGTGCCGCCGAGCGTCGGCCAGACGCCGACCAGCACCCGGGCCAGGGTCGATTTACCGGAGCCGGAAGCCCCGAGCACGCCCAGCACTTCCCCGGCGCCCAGGTTGAAATTGACCATGTGCAACGTCGCTACCCGTTGCGCTGGCGGGCCGGCGCTGACTTGTTCGAACGTGATCTGACCTTTCGGCGCCGGCAGCGCCATGGCCTCGTCAACCGGCGGGTAGGCTTGCAGCAAGGCGTCGAGACGGCGGTAAGCGAGTTTGGCGCCGCTCCACTGTTTCCACACGGCGATCAACTGATCGATGGGGCTCAGTACCCGGCCCATCAGGATGGAACCTGCGATCATCATCCCGGCGGTCATATCACCCTTGATCACCAGCAAGGCGCCCAGCCCCAGCACCAGAGACTGCAGGCACAGGCGCAGGGTTTTGCTCAGGGAACTGATGACCGCGCCAGTGTCGCTGGCCTGATTCTGCAAGCCGAGAAAACGCGAGTGCACCCCAAACCATCGCTTGCGCAAGACACCGAGCATGCCCATGGCCTGAATGGTTTCGGCGTTATGCAGGTGACTGGTGGCCAGCTGGCTGGATTTCTGGGAAAACCCTGCTGCTTCACCCAAGGGCTTTTTGGTCATTGCCTCGTTGAGGCAGGCCAGCCCGATCAGCAGTGCCGCGCCTGCGGTGGCCAACACCCCGAGCCAGACGTTGAACAGAAAAATCACAAACAGATAGACCGGAAACCACGGCGCATCGAAAAAGGCAAACAGCGCCGGGCCGGTGACGAATTGGCGAATATGGGTCAGGTCGCCCAGGGATTGCCCCGCGTTGCCCTCGCCCTTGAACAGGTTGCGCTCGAAAGCGGCTTGATATACCCGCAGGTTGAAACGGCGCTCCAGTTGGCTGCCGATACGGATGACAATGAAGCTGCGCACGATCTCCAGCAGACCGATGAAGGCAAAGAACCCGACCACCATTAACGACAACATCGCCAGTGTGGTTTCGTTTTGCGAAGACAGTACCCGGTCATAGACCTGAAGCATATAAATCGACGGGACCAACATCAGCACATTAATCAGTGCGGTAAAACACCCGACGCTGATCAGGATGCTTTTATAGTCGCCCAGTGCCTTGAATAACGGTGCGGTGGCCGGGCTCTTCGCCATCTTCATTGGTTTTTCCTGAGGTATTAATCCTCGCCTTACTTGGCGAGGTTGCAATTAACTGTCCGCACATGGCCGAGACATTATTTTGCCGGTTATCGCTTGCACATTAATAACAACTCTTTGAGTTCCTCAGAGCGTTCCGACTATTAATGTGCCGCTTATAACGGCAATGATTATTTTTATTCAGTCCGACATTACTTACTTAATGCGCTGCGCGTTCAAGCATAATGATCAGACCTGATTTCAAGGTGCTTTTATAAAGCCCCTCATGCTGTCGGCTGAAAAACACAATTTTCGAGCCTTCTTTACCGGTCACGGCAATGCCATCCGGTTCCGGGAACCAGCCGATCGCCGACTCGTTCAGCCAGGCACCGAGGCACTCGGCACCCTCACCCAGGGTCTGGTTCAATTTGAGCTCGATCGAGCAAACATTCGACGGCTTGTCCTGCAGCGCCTGGGACTCGGGCGAATCTTGCGCGGTGTTCAAGGTGGCCTGCCATTTCCCGGCAAGTTCCGACGGGTCGGCTAATTTAAGACTGCGTGCCATGGCTACATCTCCAAGAAACATCATCAGCGTCGCCAACAGCCACGCGGTTGCTTTGTAGGTAAAAGCGTTCTGGATCATAGGGCGTTTTACTCATGGTTATAGCCTTACTCATAGCATCTGCCGTTCAAGAGACAGAGAGCGGCGCGTCAAGCGCCGCCCTCCTTTTTTGCCTTGAATCAGGCCACGATGTCCGAGAACGCCGCCTGTCCAACGGTGCTGACCAGGAAGTCAGCCACGCCGTGCCCGGAGAAGTCCACCGACAACAGACTGTTGCCGCCCGAAGAGGTCAACATTGCATCGCCTGCCGCACCGGTGAACGAATTCACGAAGTGCAGGCCCGCGCCGTTGGTGATGCCGGTCAGGTCGATCTTGTCCAGGCCACTGACAAAATCGAGGATCTGGTCGACGGTACCTGGCTTGGAGTCGCTGCTGGCCGCGAACACAAAGGTGTCCGAACCCGAACCGCCCCACAGTTTGTCCGCACCGCCCGCGCCGAAGAGGATGTCGTTGCCGGCACCGCCCTTCAGTTCATTGGACACGCCGTTACCGATCAGCAGGTCGCTACCCGAACCGCCAATCGCGTTCTCGACGGTGACACCCTTGGCGATGGACACGTTGCCCACCATGCCGCCAACGTCGGAGAACGAGGCCTCATTGAGGTTGATCTTCTGGTTTTGGGTAAAGCTGGAGAAGTCCAGGGTGTCCTTGCCGCCCGCATCCCAGACCGAGAACACGACTTTGTCCGACGACGAAGACGCACTCAGGAAGTCGCGACCGGCGTTGGAGTTGAAGCCGTAGGTGGTGTCACCGGTACGGGTGGTGGTGTTGGCACCGTAGAGTTTCTGGATGGCGGCGATATCGTCCATCAGCGGGCCGGACGCATAGGCTTCCACACCGCCCTTGCTGAAATTCTGGTCGGTATTGCTTTCACTCCAGTAACTCATGACGCTGTAGCCGCGGGTGTCTTCCCCGTAGGTCGCGTCATTGTAAGTGGGTGCGCCTTCACCAGCGTTGTAGTCGCCAGGGTGTGCCAGGCCCAGGGTATGACCGATTTCGTGGGTCAGGGTCTGACGACCGTAATTGTTCAGGTCCGGCGTCTTGTTCGGCGTATAGCTGCTGTTGGTCAGGTACCAGGAAGTACCGTCATAACCTGCACCCGTGCCAGGCAGGTAGGCGAATGCCGCCGCGCCGTCCTGACCGCCGCTGTAGTTACCGAAGGTCATGTGACCGTCACCGCCGGAGGACTTCTCGGTGAAGGTGACATTGGCCACGTCGGCCCAGGATTGCATGGCGAGCGCGGCCTGGGCTTTCTGTTGTGCGCTGAACTGACTGAACCCGGTGATGCCGTGCTTGTTCATGGTGCTCGACGAAGCCGAGGTCAGGAACGTATAGGTAAGTTCGATTTTGCCGCTGCCGTCCTTGTCCAGGTAAGCAGCGCCGTCACGCAGCAGCTGGGTAGCAGCCTCGTCGACGGAGAAGGAGGGTTTGCCATTGACCGTGAGATTGCCACCCCGATCATACTGATGGCTGAAACTATCGATCTGGTTGTAGGCGGAACTGGGTGCAGCCAGCGCTTGCAATGGCGCAAAGGCCTGTTCGGCAAGATCAATAGCGTTGTCTTTTACTTTCGACATAAACACACTTCCTTGTTTAGCAATGGAACAGTTTTTGTCCGATACGACAATCTCTGGCGAGATCGTCCTATCACTCGCCCAATGAAGGCGTATAAAAACTGACACAATTCGAAATCAAACGTCTACATTTTTTTTGACGTCAAATTGAGTGGCTCCCGCGAACTCCAGCAAACAGTACGTATGCTGTCGAAATATAGTTTGTAGTTGAAGGTTTTAGCCGGATTGTCTGACAATATGCTATCTAAATATTAAATATAGATAAGTTGTCTTCTGTAGATGAGTTCTCATTTTTTCAGGGATTCTTAATATAAGTGCCAGTGTATTGCTATCAATTTTACTTTTATTGGATGGGTATTGTTGTGACGCCTGCGCAGCCGAATACAGCCTTCGACTGCTGCGGCAGGTCTGCGGTGCGCTAGATGTTTGTAGCAGCAGTTTCCGGGACCCGGATCCCGGCTTTTCCAGCCGCAGGTGGTAACGCATGGCCATCTCGCCCGTGACCTGGGTTTGCAACGGACCGATCATCATCGGCGTGAATAAAGGACTCGACGAGAAAAAACCGAGCTCACTCAGGTTCAGTCCTGGGGCTTCAATGACCCCGTGAATACCCCGGCAATATTGGCCTTTCGCCACAAACAATGGTGTCTCGTGATCTGCGTCAAAAAAAATGAACCAATCGCTAAACGGACTGAAAAAATCCACATGATTTTCACATCTGGATGCTACTTTTAAAGACAGTCACCGGTTGAGCCATTGAAGGCTCTTCCCTCCTAACATGAGCTAAAGGAAGCGCTCGATGATGAAGGTGGGCATCACATGAATGAAAGGTCTTTCAGCAAAGTCACTTTTCCCAATGCCTGCCAGCTGATGCGCTGGCATTTTCATCCCATGGGTTTCGAAGCGACCATGGATGCACCGGGCAGTATGGTTGCCCGGCTGTTCGACCGCGCCAGTGGCGAGACCATGATCGCCATTGCCGGCATTCCTTGCGCAACGGTCATGAATGCGGCGGATGTAGAACGAATCATCGAAGCTGTGGAAGATGAGCTGGAGGCGTTCATTCCACCGCAAGCCCTCAGAAGCTATGCCTGACGGGCAACACTCCACAAAACCTGTGGGAGCGGGCTTGCTCGCGAATGCGGTTTGTCAGGCAACATTAATGTTTACTGACACTCCCTCTTCGCGAGCAAGCCCGCTCCCACATGGATTGCGCTTAACCGATCTGCAATAGCGCCTGTGCCAGATCGGCGCGCAGGTCTTCGACATCCTCGACCCCCACTGACAAACGCACCAGTGCATCGCCAATACCGAGCTGTGCTCGGGTTTCTGCCGGGATGCTGGCATGGGTCATGATCGCCGGGTGCTCGATCAGGCTTTCCACCCCGCCCAGGCTCTCGGCCAGGGCGAAGATCCGCACACTCTCGAGGAAACGCTTGGCGCCGGCCAAATCACAATTCAGGTCGAGGGAAATCATCCCGCCAAATCCACGCATCTGCCGCCGCGCCAGTTCATGCTGCGGATGCGATGGCAGGCCTGGATAGTAAACGCGCGCCACCTGAGGCTGACGCTCCAGCCATTGCGCCAGCTCCAGCGCATTGCTGCAATGGCGTTCCATGCGCAGCGCCAGGGTCTTCACCCCGCGCAACGTGAGAAAAGCATCGAACGGCCCGGCGATAGCCCCCACCGCGTTTTGCAGGAAACCCAGGCGCTCGACCAACTCAGCGTTCTGCCCGACCACCGCGATGCCGCCGATCACGTCGGAGTGACCGTTCAGGTACTTGGTCGTTGAGTGCAGCACGATATCGAAGCCCAACTCCAGCGGGCGCTGTATCCACGGGCTGGCAAACGTGTTGTCGGCCACACAAATGATGCCTCGCTCGCGACAGGTGCGCGCGACGGCGGCGAGATCAGTGAGGCTGAGCAAAGGATTGCTCGGCGTCTCGACCCAGACCATCCGCGTGTCGTCCTGTAGCGACGCCTCGAAGGCCGCCAGGTCAGTCAGATCGACAAAACTGAAACGATGCCCGGCACTGCGCTGACGCACCTTGTCGAACAGCCGGAATGTACCGCCGTACAAGTCATTGCCGGAAACGATGTGTGCACCAGCATCGAGCAGTTCGAGCACATTGGCGATCGCCGCCAGCCCGGAAGCGAAGGCGAAGGCCCGAGTACCGCCCTCGAGGTCCGCCACGCAACGCTCCAACGCAAAACGCGTCGGGTTGTGCGAACGCCCATAGTCGAAGCCCTTGTGCACACCGGGGCTCTGCTGCGCATAAGTGGAGTTGGCGTAAATCGGCGGCATCAGCGCCCCGGTGGAAGGGTCCGGCGTCTGCCCGGCATGGATCACACGGGTGGCAAAGGCACGTGGCTTGGCGGTTTCATCGTGCTGACTCATGCAAGGGATCTCCGCAGGTAATTGAGCATGTCGACGCGGGTAATCAGCCCATGGAAACCCGAGTCGTCGTCGGCGATCATCGCCACCAATCCACGGTCGAGCTTCGCCTCCAGTTCGGCCAGGCTGGCGCCGGGCGGCAGGATTTCCAGCTTGTCAGTCATCGCACTGCTCACCGGCATACGGAAGTGTGACGCGTCTTCGTGCACGCCAAGCAGGATATCGGACTCGTCGATCACGCCGACCAGTCGCTGCCCGTTCACCAGCACCGGCAGTTGCGACACATCCGCCAGGCGCATGCGTTGGAACGCGGTGAGCAGCGTATCGTCCGGACCCACACTGACCACCCGGCCATCTTCGAAACGCCTCGCGATGAGGTCTCGCAAATCACCGTAACGCTTGCGCGCAAGCAGTCCTTGATCGTTCATCCACTGGTCGTTGTAAACCTTCGACAGGTAGCGGGTGCCGGTGTCGCAGACGAAACTGACTACCCGCTTCGGCTCGGTTTGTTCGCGGCAATAACGCAGTGCCGCCGCCAGCAATGTGCCGGTCGAGGAGCCGCCGAGAATGCCTTCGGCGCGCAGCAGTTGGCGGGCATGATCGAAGCTTTCCTCGTCGCTGATCGAATAGGCCTTACGCACGCTGGACAGATCGGCAATCGATGGAATGAAATCTTCGCCAATTCCCTCCACCGCCCAGGAACCGGGCGTACCAAGGGTGCCGCTGCGGCTGTATTCGGCCATCACCGAGCCGACCGGATCGGCCAGCACCATTTCCAGATTCGGTTGTACGCGCTGAAAGAAACGGGTCAGCCCGGTCAACGTGCCGGCCGAACCGACGCCGACCACGATGGCATCCACATCATGCTGAGTCTGCGCCCAGATCTCCGGCGCGGTACTGCATTCGTGGGCCAGCGGGTTAGCCGGATTATTGAATTGATCAGCGAAGAAGGCGTCGGGAATTTCCTGCGCCAACCGCGCAGCGACGTCCTGGTAATAATCGGGATGGCCCTTGCCAACATCTGAGCGGGTGATGTGTACTTCGGCGCCCATCGCCTTGAGGTGCAGGACCTTCTCGGTGGACATCTTGTCCGGCACCACCAACACCACCCGGTAACCCTTGGCCCGACCGACCAGAGCCAGGCCCAGACCGGTGTTGCCGGCGGTGGCCTCGACGATGGTGCCGCCGGGACGCAGGCGCCCATCGCGCTCGGCGGCGTCGATCATAGCCAGGCCGATACGGTCCTTGATCGAGCCACCGGGGTTCTGCGATTCGAGTTTGAGAAACAGCGTGCATGGGCCGGTATCGAAACGGCTGACGCGCACCAGCGGCGTATTGCCGATCAGTTCGAGCACGGCGGGACGGGAGTCGTTCGGCATGTCGTCACCTCGCTGTATGTATCCGCACTGGATGGACAGCGACCTGCGGCGAATCATTGCGCGCCAGTCGCAAGCCTCGCCTTGGACCATAGGCCGGGATTGCGCCCCCCGCAACTTTTCGCAGCCAGTCGGTATTGTCTCTGTGGCGAGCGAGCTTGCTCGCGCTGGGTCACGTAGTGGCCCCAAAAAATTTAGAACCATTGCCGATTTTTGTGAGTGCTGCGCACTCAAGCGGGAGCAAGCTCCCTCGCCACAGGTTTTTTCGACTCAAGACTCTCTTAGGGATCAGGCCGGCACTTTTCCCTGGCGATGATCAGCGAAGAACGCCTTGCCCTTGCCGATCCGGTCGGAGGCCTTGGGCATATTCGCAGCCGAGGTATCCTGGCCATCGACATACCAGTAGCAATGGCTGACTGCCCGGGTGATGCCCACGTAGGCCAGCCGCAAGATCTCGTCTTTCTGTGCGCTGTCGTAAGCTTCGCTGTCGCCAGCTTTGCCGAGCCCGGCCATGCGATAGACCTGGTTCTTGTAGGGTGAACTGGTCAGATGCTGGCAATCGCCCAGCAGAAATACCGCATCAGCCTGCAGGCCCTTGGCGCTGTGATAAGTCAGTTGTTTGAGTCGTCGAGCGTCGTACGGCAAGCTAGAATCCACATTAACTACAGACTGAATATGATCCTCTATCAATGACTTATCGCTGCTTTTTCGATAAAGCATCAAGATTGAATCGCCCTTTCTATAGTGTTCGATCAGGCGCTGGGCCATGCCCTGGTCATCCCGGTCGAGCACATTCACCGGCAGCAGTGCTTTGGGTTCACCACCGGCCTTGGCCTTCTTGCCAGCGATCGCCGGTGCCGCGCGGACGATATGCTCCGCGGCGTCGATGATGTGCTGATGGCTGCGGTAATTGTCGCTGAGCATCACTTTGGTCGTGCTTGGCGACGGGAATTCCTTGTTGAACTCCATGAAGTAAGTCGGCGAACTGCCGCGCCAGCCATAGATGGACTGCCAGTCATCGCCGACACACAGCAATGACGAACGTTGCGCCCCGCGCCCCACATGCATGGCCGGCCCGCGACTGCGGATCTCTGCCAGGCTGGCGCGAATCCACGAAACGATCTGCGGCGACACGTCCTGAAACTCGTCGATCATCAAGTGCGACATCGGCCTGAGCAGCTCATCGCTCAGCAGCTTGAGATTCTCCGGCGAATGTTCACTGAACAACGCGAACATCCGGTTGTAAGTCATTACGGGTGGCGATTGATCCAGCAGATGATCTTCCAGCGCTCGCCAGAACAGGCTCAACGCCTCAAAGAAAAACCGGTCGGGGTCATCCTTGGGGAAACTCATCTGGCCCACGGCATTCGGCACATCCAGGCCGAGGTTTTCAATAAACCCGGCCGCCGCGACAAAACAGTCCAGCAACGGCGCGGAGCCGAGTTCGCCCTTGACCTTGTAATCGAAGCCCGGCCCGGCGCTGGCGTCTCCGGCAAGCGATGCCAAAACACGCTTTGAAGCCTCATAACTATCAAGCCATATCAAAGGCTTACGACAGAAAGCTTGAAACAAGGTGCGTTTGACAGCCCATTCTGCGCGCACTGAAAGCTTGGCATTCGGACGACTGACCTGGGGATTTTCCCGGGGATCGAAACCCAGCACCACCCAGGCATCGAGCGTCGGAATGTAGCCGTGACAATGAAAGGTCGAACCGTTGATATCGAAGGTCTGACGATTCGGTTCGATGCCCTTGATCGGCCAGGCACCGGCGCGAAACCATAGGTCTTCGATTGTGTCGCACAGTTCTTCATCGCGCTTGGCGGCCAATTCGGTCACCGCCATGCGTTTCTGCACGTCCGGGTGATCACGCTCCAGCTCCTTGAGCTGTAAGGCGTGACGAGACAAAGGTTTGATCAGTTCGCGAAAACGTTCATCGCGGGTGTGCAGGCTGTGATAGCAGGCGTTGAGTTGCTGGCGCTGGGCGTCGTTGATGCGCAGGTCGAAGAGGTTGCTGTCGACCTCCTCATCGCCGCCTTGCATGCGGTGACTGAGGTTTTCGAAGGCTTGTAGCCGCTCGAAACCCGGCAGACTGCGAATCATCGGCAGGATGCGTGAATGGAAAGTGCGCACCAGATCGCGCGCTTCTTTAAGACTGATTCCCCGGCCCCAGACTGCAAACAGTTCGATCAGCTTGTTGATGAAGTCCTTGCGCGATTCGCGGGTGAAAGTCACCACGGTCATCGAACTCAACTCAAACCCCAGGTAGTGGCTGAGCAGCAGGATTCGCAGCACCAAAGTGGTCGACTTGCCCGCTCCGGCTCCGGCGATCACCGAGGTCGACGGCGTGTCGCTGAAAATCATCTTCCACTGGGCAGAGCTCGGCTGGGCATGCGCGGGCAGCAGCCGCGCCACGTCGGCCTTCATGCGCTTCTTCAGCTCAGCACTCAATGGCAGACGCCAATCGTCGAACAGATTGTCATCGATGTTGGGCGGTCGATGCTCGGTTGAGCGCGAGTCGCGAATCAACAGAACCTGCCGACCTTCCTCCAGCCCCTCGAGCTTGCCTTCCTTATAGCCGTATTCCACACCGGCGCTGTGGCCGCTGCGAAAACCGTCGGCTTGGCCGTGCAGCCAGGACGCACGGTGTTGCGCGCGCAACCGGGTAAGGCCGTGGCCAAAGAACCGGGCGGCCAAGCGCTTGAACAAAGGCATCTCGGCCAAGGGACGAAGTTCGGGGGGAAGATCGGGGGTGTGTTGCGGCACGCTGACGGACTCCAGGGGGTGAGGCTGTTGAGGGCTATGGTGTCTGCATTTGCCGTTGAGTTCTAGTGAAATGCTTACAGGTCATTGGCTTATGCGATGAAGTGAAGGCTGGATGAGAATATTTCGAGGTTATTTGAGATCAACTAATTCGATTGTATTGAGGCATTTTTTACGCTTTTTATCGATGATTGCCTGATAGATGATGCTCGCCATCAACCACTGGTTCTCGTTTGTGGCTCAGGCGTTCTGCCCCATGACGAACCTTTTCAGGAGACGATCATGCTTGAACTCAGACCTTTCAACTCGCTGGGCGGCGCACACCATGGCTGGTTGGATGCCCATCACCACTTTTCGTTCGCCGAGTACCACGACCCCAAACGCATGAACTGGGGCAACCTGCGGGTATGGAACGATGACGTGATTGCGCCCGGTACCGGGTTCCCTCAACACCCGCACCGCGACATGGAAATCATCACCTACGTTCGTGAAGGCGCGATTACCCACCAGGACAACCTTGGCAACAAGGGCCGCACCGAAGCGGGCGACGTGCAGGTCATGAGCGCCGGCACCGGGATCGCTCACAGTGAGTACAATCTGGAAGCGACCGAGACCCGGATCTTTCAGATCTGGATCATCCCAAACGAAGCCGGTTCGGCACCGTCGTGGGGTGCCAAGCCATTCCCTAAAGGCGAGCGCGAAGGTTTCGTGACCCTGGCCAGCGGCAAGGCCGGCGACGATCAAAGCCTGCATATTCGCGCCGATGCGCGTCTGGTGGCGGCGAATCTGAAGGCCGGTGAATCTGCGGAGTATCAACTGGACAGCGGCCGTCGTGCTTATCTGGTTCCAGCCACTGGGGTCATTGAAGTCAATGGCTTGCGTGCACAAGCTCGAGACGGTGTCGCGATTACCGATGAGCAGGTGTTGCGCGTGACCGCGATTGAGGACAGTGAGATTGTGTTGGTGGATGTGGCTTGATGCGGTGAATGCAGGACGAAAAAAGGGGCGACCGTTTAATGGTTGCCCCTTTTTCGTGGTTGAAACCCTGGGTGACTGTAGCGACGCCTTCGCGGGCAAGCCTCGCTCCTACAGGTTTAGCGCAATCCTTGTGGGAGCGGGCTTGCCCGCGATGGGGCCCTCAATCACTTCGCAGAAATTGCGCCATCCACCAAGGTCTGAGCTTCCGCAACCAACTGCTTCAGGTGGTCGTCACTGACAAAGCTTTCAGCATAGATCTTGTAGATATCCTCAGTGCCCGACGGACGCGCCGCGAACCAGCCGTTCTCGGTCATGACTTTCAGACCGCCGATGGCTTGGTCGTTGCCCGGTGCGTGGCTGAGAATGCTTTGGATCGCTTCGCCCGCCAGTTGAGTCGAGGTGACCTGGTCCGGCGACAATTTGCTCAGCAGCGCTTTCTGCTCAGGGTTTGCCTTGGCGTCGACCCGTACCGAGAACGGTTCGCCCAGTTCATCGGTCAGCGCGCGATAGGCCTGGCTAGGGTCACGGCCCGTGCGAGCAGTCATTTCAGCGGCCAGTAATGCTGGAATCAAGCCGTCCTTGTCGGTGCACCAGACACCGCCGTCCTTGCGCAGGAACGACGCGCCAGCACTTTCTTCGCCGCCAAAACCGAGAGAACCGTCGAACAGGCCATCAGCAAACCATTTGAAGCCGACCGGCACTTCGTACAGGCGACGGCCCAGACGCTTGGCAACGCGATCGATCAAGCCACTGCTGACTACGGTTTTGCCCACGGCCGCATCGGCGCGCCACTGTGGACGGTTCTGGAACAGGTAATCGATCGACACCGCGAGGTAGTTGTTGGGTGCCAGCAAACCGCCGGACGGGGTCACGATGCCATGGCGGTCGTGATCCGGGTCACAGGCAAAGGCCACGTCGAAACGCTCTTTCAGACCGATCAAGCCTTGCATGGCGTGGCTGGACGATGGGTCCATGCGGATCTGCCCGTCCCAGTCGACGGTCATGAAACGGAACGTCGCATCAACTTCTTTATTCACCACCTCCAGGTCCAGGCGATAGTGTTCGGCAATCGCCGACCAATAGCGCACCCCTGCTCCGCCCAGCGGATCGACACCCAGACGCAGCTTCGCATCGCGGATGGCGTCGAAGTCGATCACGTTGATCAGGTCGGCGACATAGGTGTTGAGGTAATCGTGACGATGAGTGGTGCTAGCCTTCAGCGCCTGCTCGTAGCTGATGCGTTTGACGCCGGCGAGTTTGGCCGCCAGTAGCTCGTTGGCCTTGGCTTCGATCCACTTGGTGATGTGGGTATCGGCCGGGCCACCGTTGGTAGGGTTGTACTTGTAGCCACCGCTTTGTGGCGGGTTGTGAGACGGTGTGATGACGATGCCGTCCGCCAGGCCCGAAGTGCGCCCACGGTTGTAGCAAAGAATCGCGTGGGAAATGGCCGGCGTCGGCGTGTACTCGTCACCTTCGGCGATCATTACCGTCACGCCGTTAGCTGCCAGGACTTCCAGGGCGCTGGCTCCGGCCGGCGTGGACAGAGCGTGGGTGTCGATCCCGACGAACAGCGGACCGTCGATGCCCTGGGCTTCGCGGTACAGGCAGATCGCCTGGCTGATGGCCAGAACGTGCCATTCGTTGAAACTCAGGTCGAACGAGCTACCTCGGTGTCCGGACGTGCCGAAGGCGACACGCTGGGTAGAAATGGCTGCATCGGGCTGGCCGGTGTAATAGGCCGTTACCAGTCGCGGGATGTCGACCAACAGTTCTGCCGGTGCCGGTTTGCCCGCAAAAGGACTGAGTGTCATGCAAAACCTCTGAGAGAGAGTGGTTCGGGAATAGAACGCAGTTTACTGACAGTTTGCCTCTGGCGCGATGTTATCGATTGTCAGGTTCCGGGGAGGATTTGCACCTCGACTCAGTCGAGCGACTCCAGACGCAAGGCATCCCCCAAAAGCCCCAGCGCGTCGGCGAGGTCATGATGACCACCGAAAGAGTGACTCAGGCGCAAATGCTGCCCGTGCAGGCCCTGCAAGCTGAACAATTCTCCTGGCGCAATCACCACATGCTGCTTGAGCAAACGCTCGAACACTCGATGTACATCAACTTGGCGCAACGAGCGGATCCAGATCGTCGCCCCGCCCTGGGGCTCAACGAAGTGCAGCGCATCTGGCAGGCGCTCTTCAAGCAACTGAGTCATCTGCACCATGCGTTCCTTGAGCAGTCGACGCAACACCAGCAGGTGTTGATCGATGCGTCCGTTGCTATACAGCCGCGCAATGGCTTTCTGACGAATCAGCGACAAGCGAAATGCGCGCAGCAGAAAGTGCCGTTGCAATTTGGCACGCAGTTGTCGCGACATCAGATAGCCGAAGGGCGCCTCCGACCCGATGAATTTTTCGAATGTGGAAAACACAATCAGCCGATCCGGATCCAGCAGATCGCGAAACCGCAGGCCGTTCGGCTCGAATTCAAGCTCGCTATAGCAATCGTTTTCCAGCACCCAACTGCCATGTCGTTCCAGCAACCGTGCGGTGGATTGCCTGTTGCTGTCAGGCGCCACACTGCCGCGGGGCATGTTCAACCCCGACGAAAGCATCACCAGTCGTACCTGCCCGGTCTCAAGCAGTTCCTTCAACCGCTCCTGATCCAGCCCCCCATCGGCTTGCAACGGCAGCTCGATCACCTGCACGTCCGCGTCTTGAAACAGGCGCAGAATCACCCAGTCGCACGGCGATTCGACCACCACCACAGCGTCTTTGAGGCCAAGCACGGCGATCAATATTTCCAGGACTCCCCGCAGGTCGGCGCCGATATAAACATCATCGGCATGCCAGCAACGGGTCGGCGATGTGGTGTAACGCGCCGCGAGAGCTGTGCGCAGTTCCAGTTCGCCGCAGGGCTGCGAAGACGGTTGTGGCTGGCGCGGATACTGACGCAGCAGTTCTCTCTCCAACAGCAGTAACGGGCTATCCAGGGGTTGCAGTAACGCCGGTTCATCGGCGCTCAGCACCAGCATGCCGGGACGTCTGGCATTGACATAAACCGTTTCGAGCAGGTCCTTGCCACTGCCGGGTATGCCGATTGAGGACACGGGGAGTGCGTAATAGCCGGACTTGGCCACCGAATAGACGCGCCCCTCCTTCTCCAACAGCGAGTAGGCGTACTGAATGGTCGAAATCGACACGCTCAGGCGGTGCGCCAACTGTCGCAATGAAGGCAGGCGCACTTGCACATCACTGCCCGGCTCATTGATCAGGTTAGTCAGGTAACGGTAGACCGCCTGGTACGCAAAATCGGTATCCCGTGGTCCTTTCATGGGTAAGGGCCGAACAGGCTACGAACGTCGTGACGCATCCTTGCTGAATCCGTCAAGCCTGGCATTTTCACCGGCCCGTCGACCATTCGCCAGCCACGGTCGCTCCACTATCGGGTTCCATGGTTTCAGTTTGCACACCCACATCGCCGCTTTCCATGCCAAGCCCCCTGCCCTCATCCCGAACCACCGGACCCATGCGGTAAACCGTACCGATCAGACTCACGGGCAACCCGCTGACATCGACCATCCACTGCAGAACCTGCTCGGGTGCCGGACCGCCCTGCATTGCCCGGTGCAAGTCCGGCAACGCCACGAGCATGCCGGGATGGCATTGACGAAGAAAATGCTCAAGCGCCGCACCGTTATCGGCAAAAGGGGCGAACAGCAGACACACCAGTTGAGCCTCGCTCAAACCGAGGTCCTTTTGTGCTTGGGCCGCCGCCAATGCGCGCTGGTCGGTCATTGTCATCGGGTTGCCGAAGGTCTCCATTGCCTGTTCGCAAAAGCGCTCTGGAACGTGCTTACGACGCATCATTACCAGCGCCCGCTGCAGGTATTCGCCGAGTCCCCTCTCGTAGGTGCGACCGTGTACAAAGCACGCTTGCAAGCCACGAAGATGCGCGGATATCGAAAGACTGACGTAGTCGTTATCACTGAGCTGAGCCGACAACTCGTCAGGTTGGAAGCCGAGGAAATCGGTGAGCAGTGGCCAGCGATCTTCCAGATTACTGACCAACATGTCGTGAATATCAATGAACGTCGTGCGGCGACAGGCTTCAAAACGATCGGAGGGACGCCACGCAGCCTGGGCAGATTCAGGGTAAAACTCGCGGTAGCAATCGCTGCCCAGTTCATCGAGTCGCGCGAACAGACACTCGTAGCCCGTTTCATGATGGCCCGGTGCCTTGAGCCCAGCTTTGGCCGCCGCACGATTCAATCCCTCGAGAAACTGCTTCTGCCGACGAGGCGTATCGCTACTGATCAATGCATCAACCCC
This sequence comes from Pseudomonas sp. S2_A02, assembly GCF_054668495.1. Classification (NCBI taxonomy): domain Bacteria; kingdom Pseudomonadati; phylum Pseudomonadota; class Gammaproteobacteria; order Pseudomonadales; family Pseudomonadaceae; genus Pseudomonas; species Pseudomonas sp. S2_A02. The sequence continues at coordinate 550,079 of NZ_CP162776.1, forward strand.
CTTGTCCCAGCGGGCGATTTGTCCGTAAAACTCGCCGGTCGCCAGGTACCCGTCATCCCACAGATCAAGCGGCCCGTCCCAGGCACGGCGATGCCCGACCATCAGCAGATTGAGCCGATTTGACTCGCGACCGGCGTCCGAAATCGGCGCCAGATGGTTGAACGGCAGGACTTCACGATTATCGACCATCAACACTTCGACCCGGGGATCGTCGTAGAGAAACAACGCACAGCAGCTGCGATGAATATTTTCCAGGGCAGTCGAAGCAGTACCGTTCAAGCGCAAGGTCGCCACTCGCAATTGAAACGTCGCCGGAGCCCTGCTGGCGATACTCAGTTGCGCGGCGCGCAGTAGCGCCAGGGTGTAGCAGCTGTCGCGAGACCCGGACTGGATCGCCAGCACTTTGTAATCACCAATACGCTCCAAACCTCCTGCGGACATCACCAGGCGCTGAATCAGCAATTGCAATGCCGTGCGCTCGGCGCGAGAGAAAAAACCCAGTAAACGCTGCAACATTTGCTGATAAACATAGTTCATTGCCTGATCATGGGTAGCGGTCATCATTATTTACCTGTAACTCATAAGTTCAGTGTCACGCAAACAACGAGGTGTAGTGCGCAACAGATTATCTGTCATGAATGGAGTGCCGGGGGTTGTTGTTCAAATGCTAGCACTTAAGCATTGTGTAATTATTTGAAATGATTGAACGTCGCGGGCACCCCTAGCACATCAGGATCGCCGCAACGCCCGGTAGAATAGGCGTCTTGCGCTCCCGCGCGATTTCCTAGGAAATTTCCGACAGCGTCCCACAGACACTTAGCACAGGAAATAAAGAAAGAAGTTGCCAATAAATGTAAGACAACTGAGCGACGCTGCATTATTTGTTGAGCATATATTGCCAGCGCGCATTGAGGAGTTTCAGCCTGATACTCGGCCATGACTCTTTCCTTGAGATGAAAGTAATCATTCAATTATCAGGGCTTATATAACGATTAGAAGATACAGATTGAGAGCAAAAACCAGTTCAGTTGTTGAACCGGCCCATCGATAGATCGATGGACGTCTCATTTGGGAGTGACTGCCAACAGAAGAGTCCGTGCTCTCACGGACTCTTGCAGAGGAAGGACTTACGCAGGCTCGACCAGGAGGGCGACCCGTTCGCGGCATGGGCATTCGTCCATATAGCGGTGGGCTTCGACAAACTCGGAAAACGGGAAGACCCGAGTCTTGAGCGGCAGCAGCACACGGTCCGCGGTCAACTGGTTGATGTCGCGCAGGGCACGTTGCAGTGCGGCCTGATCCTGGACGATGCCCAGTTCCGGCTTGCCGGTGAAGTTACCGATGCAGTGCACGAAGAACTGAATGTTCTTCTGGAACGCCGCACAGGCGGGGAATGGCGTCTGGTTACCCCCTTGCAGGCCATAAAGCACCAGGCTGCCGCGAGGTGCAAGCACATCGCCGAGCAGCGACATTTGCGGCCCACCAAGGCCATCGAACACCACATCCACACCGCGATTGTCGGTAATTTTGTTGATCCGCATGAGCAGATCTTCTTCCTCGGTAACGATGACCTTCTCGGCGCCGAGGGACAGCAGGTACTCACGCTCATCCGCGGTTTTGGTCGCGGCAATCACCCGCACACCGAGGGCTTTGCCCAGTTGCACAAACGACGGCCCGGCGCAGTGGCTGGCGTCGGTCACCAGGGCAAATTGCCCGGGTTTGACTCGCGCCAGGTCGGCGTAGGCAAAATAAGCGATCAATAGCGGTGTGTAGTGCACGCTGGCTTCGATCGGGCTGAGTACATCCGGGTAGCGGGTCAGCGCCGAGCGCGGCAGAACGATCTGTTCGCCGTAGACCGGGTAGTCGTTGGGGCTTTCGGCCGGAAAGCTGGCGACCTTGTCACCCACGGCCAGGTCATCGACGCCTTCGCCGACCATCGTGACCACGCCGGACATTTCATGACCGAGGCCAGAAGGCAGACGAGCATGGGATGAAGCCAGGTTCTGGCGCCAGAGAATGTCGTACCAGCTGATGCCAATCGCTTCGACGCGCACCTGCACTTCGCCCGGCGCAGGCAGGGCTGCCGCATGCTCTTCGCATTTGAGCACCTCGGCTGGACCAAACTTGTGAAAACGGATCGTGCGGGACATCGCAAACCTCGTCAAAGAAACCTCTAATGCCCTGAACTCTATCTGGGCTTTCTACCCAAGACCATCAGTGGCTATTAATAGTCGACATGCCTGTCATTGATTCCGCAGCGACGGCGACATCATCCAATGCCGTAAAAACCGAAGCAGCCTTTCAGAAAAAACTGAATTACCCTGTGCAGAGTACCAGCCTTTGCCCGTAAGATTCATGCCGGCCATTGTTCTCATGTGGTCGCTCACGTCAAGTTTGCTGAATCTGCCAGGACTCCAGATGAATCGTAATGACCTGCGTCGTGTCGACCTGAACCTGTTGATCGTTTTCGAAACACTGATGCACGAACGCAGCGTGACCCGCGCTGCGGAGAAATTGTTCCTCGGTCAACCGGCCATCAGTGCGGCGCTCTCGCGCCTGCGCGGGCTGTTCGATGACCCGCTCTTCGTGCGCACCGGCCGCAGCATGGAGCCTTCCGCCCGGGCGGTGGAAATCTTCGCCCTGCTCTCGCCGGCCCTGGATTCGATTTCCACCGCGGTCAGTCGTGCGGCGGAATTCGACCCCGCAACCAGCACCGCGGTGTTCCGCATTGGCTTGTCGGATGATGTCGAGTTCGCGCTGCTGCCGATGCTGCTCAAGCGGCTGCGCGCGGAATCGCCGGGGATCGTGCTGGTGGTGCGTCGGGCCAACTACATCCTGATGCCGAGCCTGCTGGCCTCGGGCGAGATATCCATCGGTGTCAGCTACACCGCCGACCTGCCGGCCAACGCCAAGCGCAAAGTACTGCGTCGCAGCATGCCGAAACTGTTGCGAGCCGACACGGTGCCGGGGCCGTTGAGTCTGGATGACTTCTGCGCCCGCCCTCACGCGTTGGTTTCATTCGCGGGCGACCTGAGCGGCTTTATAGACGAGGAGCTCGAGAAGCTGGGGCGCAAACGGCATGTGGTGCTGGCTGTGCCACAGTTCAATGGGCTCAGTACGCTCATCAGTGGCACCGATATTGTTGCGACCGTGCCTGATTACACGGCTGAAGCGTTGACGGCGGCTGGCGGTGTGCGGGCTGAAGATCCGCCGTTGCCGGTGCGCAGTTTTGAGTTGCATATGACTTGGCGCGGGTCGCAGGATAATGATCCCGGTGAGCGTTGGTTAAGGTCGCGGATTCAGATGTTTTTTGGCGACCCTGAGAGTCTTTGATTCAAGCCGTCGCACACTTAAACGCTGGATGACCGGGCAAGAGCTGCAGGCACTGCTGCTGAGCCAGATGGGTGGCGACCAGCAAGGTACGCCAACCCTCAAAGTCATATGACAGCACCTGCCACACCAGCCACAGCCACAGCCACAGGTAGCTGAGTTGGAACACCACCCAGGTCAATCCTGGCTATCCACAGCGGTCAAGCATGGCGATTATCCGTACCGTCCATGACACGACGGGCTTTGGCGACCGTGTCAGCGGCCAGGCGTCCTTGCTCCACCAGTGCCTGCAGAGCCGTCAGGCAGATCGCCTGGCTGTCCACCTCGAAGTCGATGACCGGCATGTCGTTGATCCCGGGGCGTTGGTCAGCCACTGCTGGCCATAGCGCAACGCGATGTACACGATCCGCGACATGGCGCGCAGGAAGCGCGACCGGGCATTGCCCGCGCCGAGTACAAAGCTGCCGTCTTCAGCGAAGTGGCCCATGTCGTCGTGCAGCAGGCTGCTACGCGATACACGCACGTTGTCGAACCAGGTCAGGCCGTTGTCCAACCCTTGCACCGGTTTCTCCGGGCACAAGGCCGCCCGGCCCTAGGTCACTTCCTGACGCGGGGCACGGCCCAGCGACCAACCAAAATTCATGCCCGCCGCCGCCAGCAGGATCGCGCTCGCGCCAAGCACTTGCAGGGCGCTGAGCGGATGGGCGAAGGCAACCCAGTCGACCAGGATGGCGACGATCGGATAGATGAACGACAGAGCGCCGACCAGCGCCGTGGGGATTTTCTGGATGGCGCTGTACAGCAGGGTCGACATGAGCCCGGTATGGACCACGCCGATAATGATCAGGTATGTCCAGGCGCCCTCGACCGTATCGACCCTGCTGAAATCCACGAACGGGGCCAGGACCAGCACGCCTACCACCATCTGGATCAGCACGATCAGGTGCGCGGGCAGGTCCTTGAGGCGCTTGGTGATCGCCGCCGCCACGGCGTAGAAAAAGGCCGAAGCCAGGGCCAGGCAGACGCCGAGCAAGTAGTCGGCGCCGGTGGCCTGCCCACTGCCCTTGGCGGACACGATCAGCATCAGCCCGGCGAAGGCCAACAGCAGCCAGCCAACCTTGGCGGCGCTGAGGCGTTCAGCGAAAAACAGCACACCCAGACCAACCAGCATGAACGGCTGAACGTGGTAGACCACCGTGGCAATGGCGATAGAGGAATGTTTGTAGGCACTGAACAGCAGCACCCAGTTGAGGATCAGCGCCACCCCGCCCAGGCACACCAGAATGAACTGCCGGGCGGTGATCAGGGAGCGGCGCAGCACCCCAAGCACCAGGCATGTGACCAGCATCGCCATGGCGCCGAACAAGCAACGCCAGAACACCACAGCCTCCGGGCTCTGCCCCGACATGATGACGAACCAGCCCACCGTGCCGGAGATGACCATGGCCGAAATCATTTCGAGCGTCCCACGGGTTTGCGACTTCATCACTCACTGCTTCCTTGCCGTCGAGATTGCCGTAACCTAAGCCGCCGTTCGCGGGGGTTGGTTCGGCAAATCGAACTTTATAATGAACTAATGACCACTATAATGAACAAGGCGCCCAAGAGCGTCAACCCATTTAAGGATGATTTATAAAACAAATGACCGACATAGCGAACACCCTACTGAAAAATAATCCGAGCCGAATCGATCTGCTGGCGCTTTCAATCAAACGCGAACGCTTGGCCGCCGGGCTTTCCTTGACCGAGTTGGCGAAGCGCGCCGGGGTGGCGAAGTCGACCTTGTCTCAATTAGAGTCGGGAATCGGTAACCCCAGCATCGAAACCTTGTGGTCGCTGGCGATGGCAATGGGATTGCAAGTCACCCGGTTCTTCGAGCAACCCCAACAGCCGTTGCGGGTGATTCGCGCCAACGAGGGCATGACCACCTATGCCGAGACTGCCAATTACGCAGCGACACTGCTTGCCGATTGCCAGGTGGGAGTACAGCGCGACATCTACCGGCTTAAAGTGCAGCCCGGCGAAGTTCGGCTGTCTCAGCCTCACCCACCGGGAACCGTAGAGCACGTGGTGTTGTGCAGCGGCAGAGCCCATATTGGCCCGGCGAGCGGACCTGTGTTGCTGAACGCTGGCGACTACATCAGCTACCTGGCGAATGTGCCTCACGTGTTCGAAGCACTCGAGGCGGACACTACTGCGGTGATGGTGATAGAGCATTCCTGAGGTAGGTGCCATGGACACGCCAAATGTTGAATCGCCCTGAATTTTCTGGACGCCCTGACAGCGACTCACGATGCCCCTGACTCCAATGTGGAGTTAACAGTAACCATTAGAACCCTAATGGAATTCTGCCAGCACTCGCCATTTTCATTCGCTCGTGTATCACGAGCGACTTGGGGTAAAAGTGGGGGGTATCATCAGTTTTTTTATCGCGCAAACCACTTTCCTAGAGTCCTGTCCAAATGTTTTCGATCTCAGGTATGCCCTGAAAAGCGGCGCTCAAACCCGCCACCCTCTCCGCCTTCATCAACCGACGATCGAGGCCAAACAATCCAATCTAATATGGAGGTGCCACTGAGAGCCATCCGAATCCAACTTGATCTCTGTCAGAAATCGCCAGTCGCGATCGCTCGCACACCCGGTTCAAGTGGGGGCAACATTGGGGGCATATTTGAAATTTTTCTGCCTGAAAATGTTGTTCTAGAGCGTAGTCAAAATGTTCTTCGGCGACCCTGAGAGTCTTTAAGGCGCCTGGGGGGCTGAGATCAATCTCCTGCAACGGTGAATGCAACGCTGGAGGGGTAGGGTCTTGCTGTTTTCCAGCCAGCGTTTGTGTGGCTAAGCGACGATCCAGAGATCCAACCCCTTGCATCGTTATACATTCGTCGGGAATGTCTGCTCTTTCAGCTTCTTCATCACCAACTCGATGAATGCAGACACTGCCAAGGGCAAATGTTTGCGACTGGGGTAAAGCAAGTGCAGGCCATATCCAGTGCGATAGTAATGCGGGAGCACAGACACCAATCGGCCAGCCTGAAGATCGAGATTAGTCAGGGTGGGCGGCAGCAACGCAATACCTAACCCAGCCAAAGTGGCCTTACGCAAAGCTTGAGCAGTGTTGCCATTGAAACGGCTGGTGATCTGAATATCTTCCTCAACACCGTCGGGCCCCATAAGACGCCACTTCGTAATTCCGCTGGGGTGAGCAAAACTCACGCAGTCGTGATTTTCCAAGTCCTTTAGCGTGACAGGTACGCTTCGTTTACTGAGGTAATCAGGGCTGGCTACCAACCGCTCATTGCCTGCTCCAAGCAGTTGCCGACCGACGTATCCCGAGTCCTGCAAAGTGCCGCCTCGAAATGCAATGTCAATGCGTTCGGCGATCAAATCGGCACGCGCATCACTCAGCACGAAATCCAGTCGCACTTGCGGATGCTTGGCTAGGAAATCAGCCACCCACTCCATGGGGAAAAAGTCGAAAAAATCAGCCATCGCCGCCACGCGCACGGTGCCGCTGGGCTCCTGGCTACCTGTCATCAATTGCTGTCCGGCATCGAGCAAGCCTTCTACCGCGCCAAAGCACCGCTCATGAAACAGCTCGCCCGAATGGGTCAGTGTGAGTTTGCGTGTCGAGCGCTGTAGCAGCCGTGTGCCGAGCTGAGCCTCGAGTTGCTGAATTCGCCGGCTCAAGGTGTTCGACGGCATTCCAAGCTGCCGTGCCGTCTCGGCAAAGCTGCCGTTGCGCACCACTTGAACAAATAAGGCGACGTCGTTCAGGTCAAGCATCTTATATTAACTACTTCGTTAAATGGATTGGTCCAACCCAATTATGCCATCTAATCAAGCAATCAATAGTCGCTTATCTTACCGGCATGGCTGCTGTTAGCCCTCAACTGCTCCCTCGAAGAAAGGACCTCGCTCCATGACTACATCCACTTCTCGTGCTTCTGCTCACCGTCGAATCGTTTGGGGCGTGCGTGCGCTCCTGATTCTGGCATTCGCCGTGGCTGGCGTCGCCAAGCTGGCCGGAGCACCGCAAATGATTCAAGTATTCGAAGCCATCGGCATAGGCCAATGGTTCAGGTATCTGACCGGTGCCGTCGAGGTAGTCGGCGCCTTGTTTCTACTGAAACGTACCACGGGCTTTCTCGCAGGCCTGATGTTGACAATGACCATGATCTGCGGGGCGGCTACGCACCTTCTGCTGATTGGCGGCAACCCCATGCCCGCGATGATTTTGGCCGCGCTGTCTGCGTTTGTAGCCTGGCAATTGCGCCCTCTCTCACTGTTCAGTGCAGAGAACTAAGCGGGGTCCCCGGAGGTTCGGGCCCCGGTATGCACATCGGCATGGAGAAAACACATGACCAGCCACATCGTAGCTCAGCAACGCGCTATCACCCATCGCACCAAGGGCAGCACCCATGGCCCGATAACCCGGCTTATGAGCCCGGGTGATCTGGGTGAGCGTCTGAAGCCTTTCATTTTTCTTGATATTTTCAGCATGGACGCCAGTCGCGGCAAGTCGAGTTTCGGCATGCACCCGCACTCCGGGATCGCGACGGTTACCTTCATGAGCGAAGGCGAAGTTGCCTATGAAGACACCACTGGTGCGACAGGTGTATTGCTGGCCGGAGGTCTCGAGTGGATGCGCGCCGGCAACGGTGTTTGGCACGATGCGACGTTGACCAGTGAGTCCTTGATGCAGGGTTTCCAGCTCTGGGTGGCGCTGCCGCCGTCGCTGGAAAACGCCCCTGCGCTGAGCACCTATCTTGCGCCCTCCCAAGTTCCACAATCAGGACCGGCGCGCGTGCTCCTCGGGCGATATGGCGACGCGCAAAGCTTGATTGAAGCGCCAAGTGACATGAACTATCTCGCCGTTAATTTGAAGGACGGCGAGCACTGGCGATACTCCCCGCCGTCCGGTCACACCGTGGCCTGGCTCGCGGTTAATGCAGGACACCTGGACACAGGAGGCCTGATTAGTCCTGGCGAACTTGCCATTTTCGAAGAGACCGAGCAACACATCGACTTTGTGGCACAGGGCGACTGCTCATTCGTGATGGGCTCAGCGGTGAAGCATCCGCACGATCTGGTCACGGGGAACTACTCGGTGCACACGAGCGAAACGGCTTTGGCGCAGGGCGAATCCGAAATACAGCGGATTGGCGCACGCCTGCGCCAGCAAGGACGACTTAACTAGCGGCTGCTCGAACCCGGAGGTGAAACCTTTCGACGGCTCGGCGTTCTGCCGAGCCACATCGCTTCTCCCGCGGACAGTGATTACACCTTCTCGATTTCTTTCAGATGCGCATAGCTATCAACAAATCGCTTAAATTTGTGTTCACCACAGGTGTACGCTTCATACTTCGCGGGTAAAGTCTCACTCACGCAGGTTGGCACAGGTTCAACAACCGCATCGAAATCCAAATCAATAAAGAACGGGATTGAATAACGCTCCAGGCCGCTGGTATTGATGACACGATGCATTGTCGAGGTGTAGCGATCATTGGTGAGGGTTTGAACCAAATCACCAATATTGACGATAAAAGTGCCTTCAACGGGTGGTGCAGTAACCCACTCCCCTGCACGGTTCCTGACTTGCAAACCGCCAACTGCATCTTGAGACAGGACAGTCAAGAAACCGTAGTCCGTGTGTGCCCCGATACCGATCTCCTCCTGGGAAATCCTTCCGATCTGGGGCGGGTAACGCAAAATCCGCTGAATAGTGATGGGCTTACGCTGAAGATGTTCAAAATAATCTTGTGGCAAACCCAAACTCAGCGCGATCCCGCCAATAAGCATTCGCGCGAGGGCTAATACGGAGGAATGATAATCGTCGGCAACCTTCTCGAATTGCGGCAGTGCAGACGGCATTTGATTAGGACCAAAAAACGGAGAGACCTCATCGTAATGAGCTCCGCAATCAAAACACTCTTTGAAATCTCGGGTATTAGCAGGGTCTACGTTTTCCGCGTACATTGGAATATAGCCACGTAACGTGAGCCCGGAGTTCACGACATTAAGTTTGTTCTTCTCCTCATAAGGAAGCTTGAAAAAACTTTTGGTAAGCGCATACATCTCATCTATTAATTGCTGGTCAATGCCATGGTTTTTTATATAAAAAAACCCTACCTTTTCGCATGCATCACCTATTTGGCCTGCCACCTTCAGCGGATTTTCGCCGTTTATAAGCGACGATATATCTATGACTGGAATTTCAGTGAAAGTTGTCTGTTTGCTAGCCAAGCGAATATCAAATAACTCTGTCACCTATGCTCTCCTTTCCGAAATATCAATAAGGCGGAAGATTAAGAAAGCACGACTGTGCCCTCTTCAATCCCCTGAATCACATCTGAACCATCACCTATAACACCCACTTTCACGTCCGCCTCAACGAGTGCGGTTTGCCGCTGCGCGCACTTTCATCACGCCGCGGGCACTGACCGCTCAATGCGATGGCAGCCAGGCGCGTACGAATCCAATCAGCCCGGGTTTTGACGGATGTTAATCCTGGATTTTTTGGCACGCAAGCAAAATGTACACCTGTGTCACCAGTCATTGACACAGGTGTACATTTATCCTAATTTTAAGTCACCGAGCCTGATGAAGCCCACTTTGGAGCGCACCACGATGTCCAGCGATCCCTTGCTGCAACCCTATAAAATCAAGAATCTGACCCTCAGAAACCGGATCATGACCACCTCCCATGAACCGGCCTACCCTGTGGACGGCATGCCCAAGGATCTCTATCGCGCCTACCACGTGGAGCGCGCCAAAGCCGGTGTCGCCCTGACCATGACTGCCGGCTCCGCTGCCGTATCCCGAGACAGCCCGCCGGTGTTCAACAATGTGCTCGCCTACAAGGATGAAGTGGTCGGATGGTTGAAGGACCTGACCGACGAATGCCACGAACACGGTGCGGCGGTGATGATCCAGTTGACTCACCTGGGCCGCCGCACCCGCTGGGACAAGGCCGACTGGTTACCGGTGGTGTCGCCGTCACACCGTCGTGAGGCTTCACACCGCTCCTTCCCGAAGAAAATGGAGGAATGGGACATTGAGCGGATCATCAAGGACTATGTAGATGCCGCGGAGCGCATGAAAGCGGCAGGTCTCGATGGCCTGGAGCTTCAGGCTTACGGGCATTTGATGGACCAGTTCTGGTCGCCGTTAACCAATGACCTCGACGGCCCTTACGGCGGCTCGCTGGAAAACCGCATGCGCTTTACCTTCGACATCCTGCGTGGCATCCGCCAGCGGGTCGGCGAAGATTTTCTGCTCGGGGTTCGCTACACCGGTGATGAAGAACTGCCCGGTGGCTTCAATGCCAGCGAGGGCATGCAGATATCCCACATGCTCAAGGACAGCGGACTGGTCGATTTTCTGAACGTGGTACGCGGCCACATCGATACGGACGCCGGCCTGACCGATGTCATCCCGATTCAGGGTATGCGCAACTCACCCCACCTCGACTTCGCCGGCGAGATCCGTTCGGCAACAGGCTTCCCGACCTTCCACGCTGCGAAGATTCCCGACGTGGCCACAGCGCGCTACGCGATCGCCTCGGGCAAAGTGGACATGGTGGGTATGACCCGTGCACACATGACCGATCCACACATCGTGCGCAAGATCATCGAGAAGCGCGAAGAAGACATTCGCCCGTGCGTGGGCGCCAACTACTGCCTGGATCGCATCTACCAGGGCGGCGCGGCCTACTGCATTCACAACGCGGCGACCGGTCGGGAAACCACCATGCCTCATGACATTCCCAAAGCCGCCGTCAAGCGCAAGGTGCTGGTGGTCGGTACCGGCCCTGCCGGGCTGGAAGCGGCGCGGGTCGCCGGTGAGCGCGGCCATGATGTAACGGTGCTTGAAGCGGCTGACCAACCTGGCGGGCAGATTCGTCTGACTGCGTTGAGCGAGCGTCGTCGCGAGATGATCAGCATCATTGATTGGCGCATGGCGCAATGCGAACGGCTTGGGGTGAAGTTTCACTTCAACACCTGGGCCGAAGCCGACACTGTTCAAGCCTTTGAGCCTGACGTGGTCATCGTTGCGACCGGCGGCCTGCCGGATACCGAGGTGCTCCGCGAGGGCAACGAACACGTGGTTTCAACCTGGGACATCATTTCCGGCGACATCAAGCCCGGTCGTAACGTACTGATCTTCGACGATGCTGGGGATCATGCTGCCCTGCAGGCTGCCGAGGTCATCGCGCAAAGCGGTGCAAGAGTTGAAATCGTCACCCCTGACCGCTCGTTTGCACCTGAAGTGATGGCCATGAACCTGGTGCCCTACATGCGCAGCCTGCAGGACCTGGACGTCACCTTCACCGTCACCTACCGGGTCGATACAGTGGAAAAACGTGATGGCGGGCTCGTTGCAACCTTTGGCAGCGATTACGGACAGGTTCATAAGCAGCGCGTGGTCGATCAGGTGGTCGTCAACCACGGCACCCTTCCCCTGGACGACTTGTACTTCGACTTGCGCCCTCTCTCCACCAATGGCGGCGCGGTAGAGCAGCATGACCTGATCGCCGGTAATGCGCAGAACATCGTCACCCATCCAGAAGGACGCTTCCAGCTGTTCCGGATCGGCGACGCCGTGTCTGCTCGCAACACCCACGCGGCCATCTACGACGCTTTGCGCCTGGTGAAAGAAATCTAAAACAATGAAGGCCCTTCAAAGGGCCTTCATTGCTTATCTCTTCGACTACATGCCTTTGCGGGCAATCTCAGCGCCAGCCTGCACCGCTCGTCCCACAATCGACTCGATGTTCTGATCGGCCATCGACTGCAACGCTGCTGCCGTCACGCCACGGTAAGCCATCAACGATTCAATCATTTGCTGCGGATCGCGACTGGCAAGCATCTGGCCGCCCCCCACCACTACGCCTTGTGCAGCGCGCTGCGCGATGGCAAGAGGAATTCCCGCAGCCACCGCCTGATTAGTCAGTGCCATTTGCAACATTGCCGGGAAGGCCGGCCCAGTCCCGGACAACGCGCTGAGGTAATCAATACAGTCTTCATCAGGCACTTCGTCCGCCGAACCTACGCACTCGAACAGCCGCTGCACCCACTGGCGGTCGTGTTCAACAAGGTTTCCGACACTGTACCAAGGCGTGAACGACTGCTTGATTTCCACGGCCGCATTCGGCATGGCCCGCACTATTACATCCGCACCGGTTGCCGCGCTGATGGCTGCCGCCGGAACGCCGGCCATCAGAGAAATCACTAGCTTGCCGCGGGCGTTGATCTGCAGTTCACGAAACTGCTCCGGCCGGATGGACAGCACGACAATATCGCTGAGGTCCACCAACTGTTGGTTGTCGGCCAACAGCTTCACACCTGGCTCGAAGGCACTGACGCCTGAGCGGTTCGAGATCAGCAAACGGTCAGGCTTGATCAAACCGCCTTCAAGGAGCGCCTCGGCGATTGCGCGCCCGAGCCAGCCGGTGCCGCCGATGATGCCCAGGGTTTTATTCATCGGCAGTGGACTCCTCGAAGGTATCAACCAAGGGAACGAAAACGCCGGGTTCTTTTTCCGCGTAACCGAACTTTCCATAAAAGCGGTCCAGCTCGCGTCGCTTCGGTACCTTGCCGGTAAACACGCTCACGTACTGAGGAATCCGTCGAAATCGTATGACGATGTCTTCACTGGTTTTCATGGAGATGTAGCCGATCTGCGTGAGGTAGATCGTCCTGGCTCGAACATCGGCCCCCTCGGCGTCGTAGCCAAACCGTCGGAACATCGCGGCCAGGGCATTCATCCGCGCCTCATCGGCTAAAGCGATTTCAGCTTTGACCTCGTCCGATTGCAGCGCCCAACTGCGCACGGCAAATTCGAACTGCGAATCGAACAACTCGGGGTTCAGCCAGCACTCGAAGACGTTGAGAATCGCTTCGGAAATACTTTCTGCATAGCTCTCACATTGGCTGACCATACCGCCGGTGTTCTTGTCCCGCCATCGAGCCAGGAGCGCGGCGAGCAGCTGTTCTCGATCTTCATAGAACCAGTAGAAGCTGGTACGAGACAAATTCAAGCGTTTGGCCAGCGGCATCACCCGCACAGCATCAACACCCGACTCCTTAAGCGCTTCGTAGGCGGCGTCCAGCCAACCATCGACGGAGCCTCGCCAGCCAGCGTCCTGCGCTTTGGTTTTCGCCCTTCCTGTCTGCGACATTCGGGTGCACCTTTATTTGAAAATTCTTCGACACTGTACACCCCAGGATCTTTGGCGTACACGGCATGTACATGGGCGTACATTTTCGCGACGCTCGATCGCCAAATCAAGTGAGCACGCCGTCAATGACCCGAATCAACTCACTGATTGAAAAAGTGCGGCAAAAGGCGTCGACTCGCACCTACTTGGGCGCTTTGCCAACCGGGACATACTTCGCTGCATTCACTTCCTCTGGGGTGCTTGATCCTGTGGCGATCCAGCCCGGCGCGACCGAGTTCACCGTGATTCCATAGCGCGCGACCTTAAGGGCCAGGCTCATGTTCATACCCACCATTGCGGCTTTGGCCGCAGCATAAGCCGCCTCTCCTGGCCTGCGATTGTTCAGAGCATGGCTGGAAACAGGTGGTGATTGGGTGCTAAATGCCCTCGCAGAGTGCTGATACCAGGCGTAGGATCGATACGATGACTGCTAATCACGCGTGGTTGGAAGGTGACTTCCAACCGATCTGCATTCACGCGCAAACGCAAGACATATACCGCCGCACTGTAAGGCCGCGCGCCCCTTCGCAGTACAAGGGCCGTGTTCTCACAACAACAAAAAGCGAGGTGAAAGCATGTCTGGTAATCGTGGTGTCGTGTATCTCGGCGCAGGCAAGGTCGAGGTGCAGACCATCCCCTATCCGAAAATGGAAGACCCGCGCGGCAAGCGCATCGACCATGGCGTGATCCTGCGCGTGGTTTCGACCAATATCTGCGGCTCCGACCAGCATATGGTGCGTGGCCGGACCACGGCTCAGGTCGGACTGGTGCTTGGCCATGAGATCACCGGCGAGGTGATCGAGAAGGGCCGTGACGTGGAAAACGTGCAGATCGGTGACTTGGTCTCGGTCCCGTTCAACGTCGCCTGCGGCCGTTGTCGCAGTTGCAAAGAACAGCACACCGGCGTCTGTCTCACGGTCAACCCGGCGCGTCCCGGCGGTGCCTATGGCTATGTGGACATGGGCGACTGGGTTGGCGGCCAAGCCGAATACGTGCTGGTGCCTTATGCCGACTTCAACCTGCTGAAGCTGCCCGACCGCGACAAGGCCATGGAGAAAATCCGCGACCTGACCTGCCTCTCCGATATCCTGCCGACCGGCTACCACGGCGCGGTGACCGCCGGTGTCGGCCCTGGCAGCACGGTGTATATCGCCGGTGCCGGCCCGGTCGGACTGGCTGCTGCCGCCTCCGCCCGTCTGCTGGGTGCGGCGGTGGTGATCGTCGGTGACGTCAATCCGCTGCGTCTGGCGCATGCCAAGGCCCAGGGCTTCGAGATCGCCGACCTGACCCAGGACACTCCGCTGCACGAGCAAATCGCCAACCTGCTCGGTGAGCCGGAAGTCGATTGTGCGGTCGATGCGGTCGGCTTCGAAGCCCGTGGCCACGGCCATAATGGCGCGCAGCACGAGGCCCCGGCCGATGTGCTCAACGCGCTGATGGGCGTGGTGCGGGTCGCAGGCAATATCGGCATCCCCGGTCTGTATGTCACCGAAGACCCGGGCGCGGTCAACAAAGCCGCCAAGCATGGCAGCCTGAACATCCGTTTCGGCCTCGGCTGGGCCAAGTCCCACAGTTTCCACACCGGCCAGACCCCGACGATGAAGTACAACCGTCAGCTGATGCAGGCGATCATGTGGGACCGGATCAACATTGCCGAGGTCGTTGGCGTGCAGGTGATCAGCCTGGACGACGCGCCGCGCGGTTACCACGAGTTCGATGCCGGGGTGCCAAAGAAATTCGTCATGGATCCGCACAAGCTGTTTAGCGCCGCCTAAGGAGCAGGTTGGGAAAAGGGCAGCTTTGAGCTGCCCTTTTTTATCGCCGTGCTCATCCAGAAAACCAACCACATATTGATTACTTCATACACTCAGGTACGTTCACACCTTTGCTTTAATCGCATACAGCCCACCGATAATCACCAACGCTGCGCCGACAACCACCCAGGTATCAGGGCGCTCGGCAAAAACGATCACACCAATCAAAGTGGCGAACACCAGAAGTGCATAGTTGAAAGGCTGCAGGGTAGAAGCGGTCGCGTACTTCAGTGCTTGAATGAGGAGAATCTGAGCGACTACTCCCGTCAATGAAAGGATCCCCATCAAGAAGCCCTGGACCGGAGTCGGAGAAACCCATGCGGGCAGCCCCACAAATGTGATCGTCAGGGCACCCACACTTGCCATAAAAAGCATGTTCGTCGCAAAGGAATCGTGCTGGCTAATTCGGCGCGTCAGTACATTGAACGCTGCAAACCCCAAAGCAGACAGCAGGGGAATCAGCGCCGCGAGTTCAAAGACGCCCGCGCCTGGTCGGAGGATGATCAGTGTGCCGGCGAACCCTATCGCAGCCGCTATCCAACGTCGTAGCCCGACAAACTCTCCTAGCAGCCATCCCGCCAATGCCAAAGTCATCAAAGGGAACACCGCATAGAGAGCGTGCATTTCAGCCAGGCCTAAGTAGCGCAGCCCGACTCCGAACAGCACTATTTCACCCACGGCTAACAGCGCTCGAATGATTTGGAGCCAAGGGTGCTTGCTCCGAAACTGTTCCTTGACCCTACCTTGGTAGGCGGCATATCCGAGGGCAAAAATGACAAATACCCAATAGCGCACCATGACCAGTTGGGCAACCGGGAAGTCTTTGACAAGTACCTTGGTTATTCCATCCTGGCTCGCAAAGATAAGCATTGAGAGCAGGCACAGGAAAATCCCGAGCTGGGGCCTTGCGACCCCTGGACTAACGGCAACGGTGGGCGTAGTTAAGTACGCCGTGTTTTTTGTTTGATCGTTCTTCAATCGCACCTCGGTCATGCCCTCCTCCTTAGCGTGTCAGCAACATCAGGTCTTGAAGCGTTTCACTAACGCATCCAGCACAAACAGCAACGCCACGAAGTCGATAGCCCCACCGTCGCGGTAAACCCCACCAGTCATAAAGGTTGAACAGGCGTTTTTTACTTCACCAACCGCGTTTCTCTGGAAGGCCGGTAACCAAAATATGAGCTGTAGCATTTGCTGAAATGGCTCGGTGAAACAAAGCCGCATGCGACCAGCACATCAACCTGAGACAGCTCTGTGTGCTGAAGCAATCGCCGTGCTTCGGTAATGCGTAATTCCAGGTAATACCGTTGCGGTGTGCTACCCAGTTGTTCCTTGAACAAACGCTCTATTTGTCGACGGGAACGCCCGGCATAGGCCGCCAATTGCTCCATTTGCAGCGGCTCTTCAAGGTTGGCGTCCATCAGCTTGACCACCTCTTTAAGGGGGGCGCTCAACGAGATGTTCTGCGTCGGTTTGATGCGCCGATACCGCGACTCTTCGAAAGAAAGAATATCCTCGATGCCCTCGACGAGTGCCTTGCCGTGCAGCCCCTTGATCCACTCCAGAGTCATGTGAAAAGCACCCGCTGGACTTGAAGCCGTGAGCCGGTCTCGATCCACGACAAATGCTTCACTGGTGACATGGGTGACTTTTGAAATTTCTGCGAGCGCGGGTCGGTGCTCGGGATGAATCGCACAACGATACCCTTCAAGCAAACCTGACACGCCCAAAAACCACGCCCCATTCCACAGCCCGGCCAGTGTGATACCCAGTTCCGATGCTGTTTTGAGGAGGCTGATCAGCTCGTGATTGACTTTGAGTTCGGTGCGGTAGCCGCCGCATATAACCAACAAATTGAGGTCTTTAAGTACTGCGACCTCCAGACGCGCATCAGGCCGAATGACCAGGCCAAGGTCGCTGGTTACCTCACCGTCTTGCAACCCAAAGGTTCGTGAAGAGAACGACGTGGGATGCAAAAGGTTGGCGGTGACAATCGTATCGAGCGCTTGCGTAAATGCAGGCAGCGAGAAGTGCTCGAGCAGTAAAAAACCGGCCCGCGCATGAGACGTCGGCGCTACCCGAATCTCCCCTAGATAACGGAGGTTTTTACCCTTCATACACCCGCTGAAATCTCGTCGCTCGATCATTTTACGCCTCGCGTCTTTACTCTAACGAACGCACTGTTTATGCGAGCTGGAACCCGTGGGCCAGAGGGTCTTTGTCATCGACGAAAATGGTGTTGTGGCCTATCACCTCAGCCCAGCCGCTGACACTTGGCTTCATGCCGTCAAAGCTTGCGACTTTTACCGACGCCTCAACCTTTCCTTCGTAGATCGTACCGATCAGACTTTCAAGTCGGTAAATGTCGCCGACGTTCAACCGTCCCCTTCCATACAGTTGCGCCATGCGCGCCGAGGTACCGGTACCACCGGGAGAACGATCAATCGCTTTATCACCGTAGAACACTGCACAGCGGCCATGCACGGTTCTGCTTTGTGGTTTGTCACACCAGATAATGTGGTGAACACCACTGATTCTGCTGTTCTCCGGATGCACAGGGTCACAAATGTCCGAGAGCGCTGCGCGCAGTTTCTGGCTCAATCCTACGATCTCGGCCGTCGTCTGCCCTTCTAGTCCAGTCCAACATTCCTGTGGTTCGACCACCGCGTAGAAATTCCCGCCGTAGGCGATGTCCACCGTAAATGTTCCAACGCCAGGAACATCCACCACCACATCAGCGCTGTGCAGGTAGCTGGCGACATTGAACAAGCGAATGGACTCAACAAATTCGCCGCCCAGGGTGTATTCGACATCGACGCGTCCTGCCGGTGTTTCAATGGCGAGTTTTCCCGCCTCGCGAGGGGTCACCAAGCCCTCTTCAATGACCACGGTCGATAACCCGATCGTGCCCGCTCCACACATCGGCAGGCAGCCGCTGACTTCAATAAACAACGCACCGAAGTCGCAGTCATCACGTACCGATGGATAGATAATGACGCCGGACATGATGTCGTGCCCCCGAGGCTCGAACATCAATGCGGTGCGTACCCAGTCGTGGTCACGCACAAAAATATCGCGTCGCTCCGCCATCGATACGGAGGGCATCAGCGGTGCTCCGCCCGCTACAACCCGAACCGGGTTGCCACACGCGTGCGAATCAATGCAAAAAAAGCTGCGTCTCATGCTGATGCCCTTTCAAAGGAGTTTGCTGGGGGAGTGACGCTGCAACGCGCCCCGTGACAGTCGATCCAACAGCAGCGCAATAGCAACAATGGCCAGGCCCGCTCGAAGCCCCAAGCCCATCTCCATCCTGGAGAGGCCACGAGTCACTTCAGCCCCCAGACCGCCCGCCCCCACCAGACCGGCCAACACCACCATCGCCAGCGACATGAGGATGCATTGGTTCAGGCCTACCAACAGCGTGGGTGCAGCCGTCGGCAGTTCAATTTTGAACAGAATGTCTTTAGGTGAAGCACCGGATGCCTGGCCCAGTTCAAGGAGATCCTTGGGCAGCTGCTTGAAAGCCAGGGTCGTCAATCTGAGCATCGGCGGGATGCCGTAAACAATCGTTGCGATGATCGCGGGCACCCGTCCCAAACTGAACAACATCACGGCGGGGATCAGGTAAACCCAGGGTGGCACCGTTTGCATGATGTTCAGAATCGGCAGCAACGCTTCATCGACACGCTTCACCCGGGCAGCCAGAACCCCCAGCGGGAAAGCGATGGACACAGAGATCAGGACGGCCACACTGACGAGCGCGATTGTCTGGATGGACGCAACCCAAAGGCCCGCGAACAAACAGAAGGCCAACATCACCGCGGCGAAAACAGCGACCCGCTTATTGGCAAAAAAGAACGCCGCAACGACGACAATACCGATGAATAAATACGGATGGGGAGCAAGCAGCGCTCCCTCCACTGCACCGAGTACCGCCTCAACGACCTGACTGATCCCTTTGAACAAGCCATGTAAATTCGTGTTCAGCCAATCAACGGCAGGCGCCAGGTAATCGCCTGGAGAAAATTGAATGTGCGTTGTCATTGAGAAGCCCCCACCCGCGTCTGTGCAGCGCTCTGCGCCAGACGATCCAGAATCATGGTCAGAATGACGATAGCGATGGCTGCGTTGATCGACTTGGCGATATCCAATGTACGAACGGACCCGTAAATAGCCTCGCCCAAACCGCCCGAACCTACAATGCCGGCAATGACGACCATGCCGAATGCCATCATCAGGCTTTGGTTAACACCGGCCATGATGCTGGGCATGGCGAACGGTAAGCGGATCTTGAAAAACATCTGCATTCCAGTCACGCCGCTGGCGTCTCCCAATTCGATGAACTCCTTGGGCGTCATGCGAATACCCAGGGATGTCAGTCGTAGAGCAGGGGGAAGCGCGACGATAAAAGTCGCCAACAGCGCCGTGGCGGGGCCGTAGCCGAGCAGCGCAATCGCTGGTAGCAGGTAGATGTAGGGCGGCATTGTCTGGATCAAATCCAGACAAGGATCAACCACACGATCAAAGGCCGGCGCCAGGCCCGCGACGACTCCCAGCGGAATGGCGACAGCCAGTGCCAACACGGTAGCGGTGAGCACCAATGCAAGCGTACTGACTGTTTCTGGCCACAAACCGATGATGTCGCAAAGCAACAGCGCCAGACCTGAGAGAATCGCGAAGCGGACGCCAACAACACGCCAGCCAATCAACGCCATGACAATCGCTACGACGTAATGCGCTGGATAAGCGATAGACCACAGCACGCCTTCGTAAATGCCGTTCAGCACCGCATTGAAGGCATCGAACACGAACTCGCCATTATCCGAAAGCCATTCCAGCCCTGTATCAATGGATGCATCAAACTGACTGGAGAAGTCCGGCGTGCTCATGCGGACGCCTCCATCGCATTGGCAGCTGTTACGGGCGCCAATTCATCGGGAATACCTTGCACGCCCCGCAGCAGATCACGGGGGGTAACGATCCCCACCACTGTTCCTTTATCGACGACCGCAAGTGCATCGCGCTCGGACTTCATCGTCAATCCGATAAGTTCATTGATGTCGGCGTCAAGCGAGGTTTTGGTGAGCCTGGAGATGTCGCACGTCGGGTGTGCTGCCTTGTAGGCCTGGACTGAGGTCATGACCGAGTGAGCCTTCACCAGATGCAGTCGGGAAATGCCGGCGACAAATTCCGCCACGTAATCGTCAGCCGGATTGAGCACGATCTCCTCGGCGGTGCCGACTTGAATGATGGCGCCATCCTTCATGATCGCAATGCGGTCACCGATGCGGATGGCCTCGTCCAGGTCGTGTGTAATAAATACCGCGGACTTGCCCAACTCCTTGGTCAGCTGGCGGAACTCATCTTGCAACTGTCGGCGAATCAGCGGATCAAGCGCGCTGAAAGGCTCATCCATCAAAATCACTTCTGGATCGGCAGTCAGTGCACGCGCCAGTCCGACCCGTTGCTGCATGCCCCCGGACAGCTCGCTCGGATAACGCGAAGTCCACTCGCTCAATCCGACCTTCGCCAGCGCCTGCTCGGCTACTTTGTAACGCTCGGCCTTGCCCACGCCCTGCACTTCCAGGCCAAACGCGGTGTTCTCAAGAACCGTACGGTTAGGCAGCAAGGCAACGCTTTGAAAGACCATACCGATGTGACGCGCCCTCACCTCTCGCAGTTGTGCCGGCGACAAGGATGAAACGTCTTTGCCTTTGACCAGCACCTTCCCCGAGCTAGGAGTGATCAGCTTGTTCAGCAACCTTATAAGGGTGGATTTGCCACTGCCGGACAAACCCATGATGCAAAATATTTCCCCCCTGCGAACCTGGAGACTGACATCGGAAACCCCGACCACGCAGCCGTAGTTTTGCAGGATCTGGGTCTTTGAAAGACCCTGCTGGACAACCGCATCCATGGCTGCCGGTGCACTTTTACCGAAGATTTTCCAAACCGACTGGCAATCCACCAGCACTTCGTCGGTATTAATTGTGGCCATTGTCATTTCGCAATCCATCGAACCAGTTGTTTGCTGGTTTCTTTAATTAATCAAAGGGCGGCAGTGGCAAACAAACAAAACTTAATAGTTCTTGATATTTCCCCAACGGTTTACAAGATCTGTATGGCTATCAATCCAACCCTTGATAGCCTCGTCCATGGTCTTGCCATCCTTGACTTCAGCATTCATTGCGGTGATGTCCGTGATAGGCACATAAACGCTGGCCGTCAGTTCGCGCGCACGCGGATTGGCTTCAGCGAAGCCTTTGTGTCCGATCCAGTAATAACCCTGCAATGGCGGGAAGACCCCTTTTGGATCTTTCAGGAATTTGAGATCAAACTTCTTGGTCATCCACGAAGGATCCCAAACGGTTACCGCCACCCATTCCTTGCGGTCGACTGCCGACTTTAAAGCCGCCGTCATTGCCGAAGTACTGCCTTCGACCAGCTTGAGCTTGATGTCGTACGCTTTGACCACGTTGTTCGCGTCGCTCATCAAACCCGAACCAGGCTCGATGCCGATGATTCTGTTACCCAACTTGTCCGCGTTTGCGTTCAGCTGTTCAATGGAGTCGATGTCCACGTAACTGGGTACTGCCAGGCCCTGATAAAGACCAAAGGAGACCGGTGACAGCTTCTCGATTTTGTTCTTGTTCTTTTTCCAATAATCGGCGGCGGCGTAATCAATCTGGGAGGCCAACACCTGAACATCCCCTTTGCTGAGTGCAGCATAGGCGATACCCCACTCGGAAAACTCCACAACTTTTACGGTATATCCAGCGTTCTCAAGTACCTTCTTGGTTATACCGGTAATAGGCACCAAATCCTCCCAAGACATGGTCCCCATTACGATGTTTTTTTCTTCTGCCTGTACCTGCAAACTCATCATGGCCACAAGCGCGAGCGCGCAGAATGCCTTCCAAATATTCTTCATGGATTGTTCCGTTCTTATTAGTGACTTATTAAACGGCCTTTATAGGAAAAGCCGACAACTTAAACTTGTTAACCTTCTCGCCCAGCCCAAAATTCATGCCAACGAATGACCGAACTGACGCCCAGCTTCGTTATTATCTTGGGGGGTAGCCTGCTGGGTCCTGGCGCGTGACTGAGACTATCCAGAAAATCAGAACGTATACCCGAAGCCAATTCCGCCGCCATTACACCTGCCAGGGTGCTCTTGACCGTTCCCAACCCATTTTCGCAGCAAGCCGAATACAGGTTTTCTTCGATCTCGCCAAATGCAGCGGCGCTGTTACGGCTCAAACACAGACGGCCGGCCCAGCTGAACTCCAACGCAGTGGATTTCAATTCGGGAAAGCGTGCATCCAAGGAATGTCGCTGTTCTTTGGCAACCGCAGCTACACGCTCTGGGGTGACCTGGATACTCGGGTCATAGGTGAACTTTGTCCGGATGACGATCCGCGAGAGACCGTCTGAAGAGATCTTGCGAACGGTCGCTCCCATTGGATCAGCCGGCAACAAGGCCCACCTGGCTTTGCCCGGTACATCCTTCCTGAATTCATCATCTCTGTACGCAGCCGTCATGGAGGCGTAGGTAAATACGTGCAGCAAGCGTCCTTGATAGTGACCGAAGTCTTCAATGTGGCCGTTGACCGCCAGAATGACCTTGGGTGCGCGCACCACCCCGTTATGAGACCGAGCAGTCCAAATGCTACCCTGCCTGGACAACTCGATAATGGGAGAGCGCTCATAGAGCGTGATTTCCCCTTCCAGCCCCGCTGCCAGGTCTCTGATGTATTGCGCAGGTTGAATCAACACTGCGCCGGGGGTATAGATCCCACCGTGGTAATAGGTGGACCCGGTGATTTCGCGCATTTGCGCTGCACCCAACATCTCGAACTTTTCGCCAATGCGCTCAAGGGATTTGGCGTAATTGACGTTCAGCTTCAATCCCCGCTCAGTGGCGGCAGCGTTGATCTTCCCTGAAGGATCGAAGGTGTCTGCGGACATGCGGTACTCGCGTGCCGCCTGCGCAGCGAAATCGATCGCAAAACGATTTTGCGTGATTTCCAGCGCCGTTGCAGACTCACTCGCCACGGAGTACTCCCCGGACGACAGACTGTGCGGCACATCGATCATGAAGCCAGAGTTTCTGCCTGCCGGCCCCTTGGCGACTTCATGAGCATCGACCACGACAATGCTGTCACCAGGGTGTAACTGTGAAAGTCTGCGAGCGGCGGAAAGGCCGGCAAAACCGGCACCGATAATCAGCCAATCCGCCGTCACGTTTCCATCAAGCATGCGGACAGGCGCAGTGCGCGTGGAAATCGCCTCCCAACCTGAAACCCCGGTGTCTACCGGCAGACGCTTGATGGTATGGGTACTCATTTTTTCGGTCTCTTCATCCGACCGATCAGACACATCGATCCAGATGGTTTTGATTTCGGTGTACTGGTCATGGGCAAAAATGGATTTGTCCCGACCGCCGAACCCTGATTCCTTGTAGCCACCGAAAGGCGTCGACGCATCGCCCTCGCCAAAGCAGTTCACGGTGACGATGCCGGCGCGGATTTCTCGCGACAATTTGATCGCCCGACGCAGGCTGCCGGTATAAACAGAGGCCGCCAGGCCGTACACCGTGTCATTGGCCAGCGCAATGGCTTCGGAGATCGTATTGAAGGTGGTCACCGAAAGAATCGGGCCAAAAATTTCTTCCTGGAACAGCCGGTTGTCTCGACCGACACCATCAATCACGGTCGGCTCTACGAAGGCACCGTCTTTGGTCGCGCCACCGTAAACCACTTCAAGCTTCCCGGCGGTGGCGTGCTCAAGGTACGACTTCACTTTTGTGAAATGCTCAGGGCTGACCAGCGACCCTACGCGGTTTTCCGGATCAAGTGGGTCGCCCATCTTCCATTCGCGGATGTAGGCGCCCATGCGCTCCAGCAGCTCGTTTTTAACAGACGCATGGACGATCAGACGCGAGGTCGCGGAGCAGTTTTCGCCCATGTTCCAGAACGCGCCATTGACGACATGCTGAGCGACGAGATCCAAATCCTGGGCATCGTCCATGACCACCGCCGGATTTTTCCCGCCGCACTCAAGGACGATGCGTTTCAGGTTCGAATCAGCTGCGTAATGCAGGAAACGGCGGCCGGTCGCGGTGGATCCGGTGAAGCTCACCATGTCGACGTCGTTGTGCAAGCCAATCGGCTCGCCGACCTCTTTGCCCGTGCCGGTCACAATGTTCAGTACACCAGCGGGTATACCGGCTTCAAACGCCAACTGAGCAACGCGCAACGTGGTCAGCGAGGTTTGTTCAGCAGGTTTGACGATGACCGAGCATCCTGCGGCGAGCGCCGGGCCGATTTTCCAGGCCAACATCAGCAGCGGGAAGTTCCAGGGCAATACGCAGCCCACCACGCCGATCGGCTCCCGAACTACCATGGTCAGCGCGTCGCTGCCCACCGGGGCGGTGTTGTCATAAATTTTGTCGATCAGTTCTGCGTGCCAGCGGATCGTGTGGATGGTGTCCGGGATGTCGACCAACTGACATTCACTGACCGGTTTGCCGCTATCGAGACTTTCGAGCACGGCCAGTTCGTATTGATGACTTTCAAGCAGGTTCGCAAACTTCAGCAGAACAGCTTTGCGCTCCCTGGGAGAAATCGATCTCCAGCGTCCATCCTCGAAAGCCTCCTTGGCGTTACTCACCGCATAGTCGACATCCTCGGATGAACACGCAGCGACGTTAGTCAAAAACTCACCCGTCGCCGGATTGTTCGTGGCGAACGTTTGGCCAGAGATCGCGGGCTTGAACGCGCCATTGATGAAAGCGTTGGATGGCAACGAAATGTCTTTTGCCAGAGCGGCATATTCGGCCTTGCTCAGAAGATCACCCATGGCTGGCTCCCGAAGTAATGTTGGCTACGTTGCGTTTCAGTTCGGCGATAACCGACTCAAGGCTTTGCTTTTCTTCTGCTTCAAGTGGCTGAAGCGGCAAGCGCACATCCCCTACTTTCAGCCCGGCAACTTCGCAACCGTACTTGATCGACTGCACGAACTTGCCGCCGTCCAGGGCATTCATCAGCGGCATCATCGCCGACATGATTTGACGGCCTTTGTCGAAGTTCTTTTCGAGCACGCAAGCTTCATAAAGCGCTACGTGTTCCTTGGGCAGGAAGTTGGACCCTGCGCACACCCAGCTTCTGGCGCCCCAGGCAAAGAATTCGAGGGCCTGGTCGTCCCATCCGCAGGACAAGGCGATGTTGGGGAACTGCCGGGCCAGCATATGCACCTGGCCCATGTCGCCGGAACTTTCCTTGATGGCGACGACGTTCTTCGATTGGCTGACACGCGTGAAATATTCTTCATCCATCGAAACGCACATGCGCCCCGGATAGTTGTAAAGCATGATCGGCAAGTCCGCTGCGCGATCGATAGTGAGCGCGTGAATCGCGTTTTCCTGTGAGGTTGGCAGCGCGTAAGGTGGGGACGTGACGAGAATGGCGTCCGCTTTGATCGATTTGGCATCCTTGGCGTACTGAACCGCATCTTCGGTGCGAATCGCCCCGGTACTGACGATCAGTTGCACCCGAGTGCCGATCACATCTTTGGCGTAGGCCGCCAACTCGGTGCGTTCTTCCAACGTCTGCGCATAATACTCGCCGGTCGACCCGCCGATAATAATACCGTGCACCTTCGCCTCAATCAGCGACTCCAAAACTTCCGAGTACACATTCCAGTCAATCTCCCCATCAGAGTTATAAGGAGTTACTGCTGGCGTATAAATACCTTCAAATTTCAAGATAAATGCTCCGAATGCGAGTTAGGTGGAAGGTCAACGAACGCGTCAGCTTTGATGCCTTGAGGCGCGATAAAAATCTCCATGTTTTCACGGGATAATTCCCAATGCTCAAACACGAGATCAACTACGGCACTTTCATCACGCCGTTCAATGGCTTCAATAAAAGCGTCATGAATTGAATCCAGACTGGCATGGGGCAATAAAGTGGTCAATAGCGTGCATTCCTCGCACCCACATCTTTAAAGCGATATAGCGTGCACGAGTAAAAATAATTTGTCCTTTAGATTCAATACGTTACGAACACTCTCTTAACGCCGAGCCATCAATCGATAACATTTGTTTATGCATTGATAAGCGTAAATGTTTCTTGTTGAGGTGCGATTGCAGACGTAGTCTTTACAACAGCGATATTTTACCGGCGAAATGGCGTTGCCCAATATCGAGATTGATGCAAACAATGGTCTTTTGTCGTCCCTTTGGTATTTTGGAGTGTGTTGACCGTGAGCACTAAATCGGCAGTTTCAAATCTTGTTGCGCAGCGCAAGCCTGACCACGCGCTGCCAGGTGCCCTCTATAGCGACCCAGATGTTTACAGGCAGGATCTGGAACAGATCTGGCACAAAAGCTGGATCTTCGCAGGGCACACATTTGAGCTGGAGAAGTCGGGTCAGTACCTGTCGCTGCAAGTCGGCGACTACCCCGTCGCGATCGTCCGCGGCGCAGACAAACAGATTCGGGCATTCCACAACTCCTGCCGCCATCGCGGCTCCAAGGTATGCCCGGAAGCAAGCGGCAAGGTCGCCAAGCTGGTGTGCCCTTACCACAAATGGACATTTGAGCTGGATGGCAAGCTACTTTTCGCCGGGAACATGGGGGACGATTTCGACAAGTCTCAGCATGGTTTGAAACCCGTGCACTGTGAGGTCGTTGAAACCTACATCTATGTGTGCGTCGCTGACGTCGCCCCTGACTTTTCTTCATTCAGAAATTCCGTCACCCCTTTCGTTGCACCTCATAACCTGGATGACTGCAAAGTCGCCTTTGAGTCGAACATCATCGAGAAAGGCAACTGGAAACTGGTTTTCGAGAACAACCGTGAGTGCTACCACTGCGATTGCACTCACCCGGAGTTGATGCACTCATTTGTGGACAACCCATCAGTGGGCGGCGCGGGCGGTGATGAGGATCTCGAACTCAAAGAGCATTGGGACCGCTGCGAAGCAGCAGGCTTGCCTAGCCGATTGGTCATGGACGAGGATGGTCGCTTCCGAATGACGCGCATCCCACTGTTTTCAGGGGCCGTCAGCTACACAATGGATGGCAAGCCTGCGGTATCAGGCCGGCTGGACACAACCGATGAAGCTAACATCGGTGCTCTGCTTTATTTCAACTACCCATCGACCTGGAACCACTTTCTGGGCGATCACGCGTTGAGCTTCCGCGTACTGCCTATCGGCCCGAATGAGACACTGGTCACGACGAAGTGGATCGTTAATAAAGCAGCACAGGAAGGTGTCGATTACGATATCGAGCGTCTGACGAAGGTTTGGCTTGCAACCAATGACCAAGACCGCACCTTGGTGGAAGGTGCGCAGGTAGGAGTTAACTCTCCCGCTTACGAGCCAGGCCCGTTATCGGTGGCCAGCGAAATTGGCGTGTGCCAGTTTGATGATTGGTACTGCAAAACGATGCTTGAACAGCTCAATGACACGATCCCGTTAAGGTCTGTCGGCTAAGTGCAAAACTGCCGGTGGTGAGAACCACGAATGATCACCACCGGCACACCCAAACCTCTCCCTCCCCGAAAACCGAGTTACTGCTCAGCCAGTACTCCTTTCTTCTAAACGGCTCAGGAAAACTGGGCGAGAATCCAGTCTCGTAGCCGGCAACACGCTTCGTCGTTCACCCGGTCTTCACGGAAAGTCAGATAATGCTGGCTTTCATGGAGAACCACTTCCTGATCGACTGGGCGAACCAGTGATCCGTTTTCGATTAGATTCGCAACCAGATGATTCCATCCAAGGGCTACACCCTGGTGGGTCAAAACCATGCTTATCACCAGGTTATAGTCGTTTGCGTTGAACACGTGAGGGCTATCGTGTGGCCGCTTTTCAATATCAACATCGTGATAGGCCAGCCAAACGCCCCAGTCGACGTGCTCCGCTACCTGGGATCTGCCATAGGGGCTGAGATTTAGCAAAACCCCATCGCGCAACCCTTCCAGGCTGGACAGCTCCGGATGCTCCTCTTTATATCGAGGTGTGCATACCGGGTAGATGATGTCATGAAACAACGGATAGCTACGATAACCATCCTGCACCTTGGCCATCTTGGTGATGAAGATGTCCGGGGTTACCCCGGGTTCCATCGACAAAAAGTTTTGAGTGGTCACCAGATTCAGGTCGATGTCAGCGTTCTGAGTGAAAAAACCCGGCAGTTTGGCTGCTAACCAAAGAGCCGAAAACGCTGGAGAACAGCAAAGCGTCAGGGTTCGCTTGCCTGCATTGTTGGTGCGAATGCGTTCCGCTGCCTGGGAGATGTTTACGAAGGATAGCTGCGCGGCATCGAAAAAAATGGAGCCGGCCTCAGTCAGCTCGACCGCTCGACCGACCCTCTTGAAGAGATCAACCCCAAGGTACGTCTCAAGCTCTCGAATCTGACGACTGATTGCCGCTTGAGTAACGCACAGCGCCTCTGCCGCTCGCGTGAAACTCTGGTATTTGGCGGCCGCTACGAATGATTTGACTGCTTTCAGAGACGGCATTTTCAGCAACGTCATATCTGGATCGATGTGCTTAACCATAACCTAAAGTATTTAATGTCCGGTTCGGGGCCCCTTGGGAGGGCCTTAAAGGAGAAGATCGGCGGGAGGGATCCGCTTGGGAGCGCATGCTTGAGAGTAGCTGAAAGAGAAGGTCTACAACAGGGGAAACGGCGCTTCGCCGAACAACAAACACTGGCGGCATCGAAAACGCATATCAACGCAGGATCGATAACATAGCGTTATTGATTGGTCAGAAGAAATGTTGTTAGACGCTGACTCTATTAGGTAATAACTTGTCACTCAAGGCACTGCCAAATTCAGTGTCGATAAAACAAAAATAATAAACATCACATAATAAAGAGGATGGTCACAATGACTAATTCCCAACCCTTCTCCCAGCTTGACTGCCCCCAAAAGCACCGTCTTAACTGATCAAGAGACGTAACCGAATTCTTGATCTTACGCCGTAATTGCAGCAGGAGGGATTATGAGTCTTGGTGACGAGATACTCTCGGTAAAAAACATTTACAAAGTCTTTGGCCCTCAGCCGAAGCTCGCGATGGAGATGCTGGCTCGCGGTGCTGACAAGAATGAAATCTTCAGCAAAACCGGTCAAGTCGTTGGCGTTTTTAATGCCAGTTTCTCCGTAAAACGTGGAGAGATTTTCGTCATCATGGGTCTTTCCGGTTCTGGAAAGTCGACGATGGTGCGGTTATTCAACCGGCTGATCGAGCCAACCTCCGGAACAATCCATCTTAACGGACAAGAAATTACTGGTCTTTCGGACGCCGATCTTCTGAACGTTCGTCGCAAAGACATGAGCATGGTGTTTCAGTCGTTTGCGCTGATGCCACACATGAGTGTGATCGACAACGTTGCTTTTGGTCTGGAAATCTCAGGTGTCGAGGAGAGCGAGCGGCATAAGCGTGCACTTGAGGCACTCAAACAGGTAGGTCTGGAGGGACACGCCTACAGCTATCCGCACCAGCTGTCTGGCGGTATGCAGCAGCGCGTGGGTTTAGCCCGGGCCTTGGCCAATGACCCTGCCATCCTGCTGATGGACGAAGCCTTCTCTGCTCTCGACCCGTTGATTCGCAGCGAAATGCAGGGCGAGTTGATCCGCCTGCAGGCAGAACAACAGCGCACCATCATCTTCATCTCGCATGACATTGAAGAGGCGATTCGCATCGGCCATCGCATTGCGATTATGGAGGGTGGTCGAGTGGTACAGATCGGTACTCCACAGGAGCTGCTTTGCAACCCGGTGAATGATTACGTCAAAGCGTTCTTCAAAGGATTCGATGCTTCAAAGATCCTGAAGGCTGGCGATGTTGCCAAGATCTGTGCAGAACACCCCTACGCCATGGATCAGTCCATACCCACGCTGCAGGCTGACGTTCCCCTTCATGACGTCTTTCACATCGTCGCCAATGCCGTTAACCCGGTTGCAGTGCTGGATCGCCAGGGTGTTTTCAAAGGCACGATTTCCAAAAGCCTACTGCTCCAGACAATGAGCCGTCACTAAGAGTCTCAACTCGCTGGCTTGCCAGGCTCAGACATTCAGGTGATTAGCATGAACGAATTCAGTCTTCTAGACCCGTTTCAATCCATCAACGTCCCCTTGGGCCAATGGGTAGAGGTCGTCCTAAATTTTCTGGTACAAAATTTCCGTGAAATATTTCGCTCGATAAGATGGCCCATCGATCAAGTTCTGAACGGCATTCAG
Organism: Pseudomonas sp. S2_A02; assembly: GCF_054668495.1. Classification (NCBI taxonomy): domain Bacteria; kingdom Pseudomonadati; phylum Pseudomonadota; class Gammaproteobacteria; order Pseudomonadales; family Pseudomonadaceae; genus Pseudomonas; species Pseudomonas sp. S2_A02. The sequence continues at coordinate 580,700 of NZ_CP162776.1, forward strand.
TATGGCTTGCTGTCTATTCCTCCGACGATTTTCATCATTGCTGCAACGCTATTCGGCTGGCAGGTGGGAGGGAAGAGAATAGGCATCCTCTGCTTCGTTACCCTCTCCCTTTTAGGGGTGATCGGCGTGTGGAATGACGCAATGATAACCCTCGCGCTGGTGCTCACTTCACTGTTCTTCTGCGCGATTATTGGCATACCGTTGGGTGTTCTGTGCGCCCGTAGTGACCGATTGGAAATGATTCTTCGGCCGGTATTGGATGCGATGCAAACGCTGCCGGCGTTCGTCTATCTGGTACCCGTCGTCATGCTCTTTGGTATCGGAAACGTACCGGGCGTGTTGGTCACGATCATCTTCTCGGTAGCGCCGCTCGTCAGGCTTACTAACCTGGGAATCAGGCAAGTACCAGAGGATAAGGTCGAGGCAGCCAGAGCCTTCGGATGTACCCCACGTCAAATGCTGATGCGAGTCCAGTTTCCGTTAGCCGCCCCCACGATCATGGCTGGTTTGAATCAGGCATTGATGTTGTCACTTTCGATGGTTGTGATCGCATCGATGATCTCGGTGGGTGGACTGGGTCTGATGGTACTTCGCGGTATTGGGCGCCTCGATATGGGCCTCGCGACCGTGGGTGGCTTGGGCTTGGTTTTGCTGGCGATCTTCCTCGACCGCCTGACCCAGGCAATGGGCGAGCGCAGCAATAGAGCAACCAGAGGCGAACACTGGTACCAGACGGGCCCCGTTGGGGTGCTGTATCGCCTGAAAAGAAAAAGTGGCGTTAAAGAAATAGATATCAGGGCAAAGGAAAGTTAACCCGCATAGCAGCGCGCATGAACCAATAAAAAACGGGCTCTTTAAATCACGCAAGGTAGACGATAATGAATTTCACACAATGCGGAATGAAACAAAAACTTATTCGTTCTATGGCGCTTCTAGCATTAACGATATCACCTGTTTTCGCATCCGCTGCGACAGCGCAACAACCCGGCCAAGGGATATCAATCACCCCCATCTTCCCGGCTATCGCCGAAGAGCGATTCCGCGGAGAGATTGCAATGGCGGGCCTTAAAGAGTTGGGGTACAAAGTTCAGACTCCCAAGGAGACCGAGTACTCCACCATGTTTGTTGCGATCTCTGGTGGCGATGCTGACTTCACGGTACATATGTGGGAGACGCTGCATGAGGCTTTTTACAAAAAGGCCGGTGGCGATGACACGATGGTGAAGTCCGGCGATATTATGCCGGGTGTTTTGCAGGGCTACATGATCGATAAAAAAACGGCTGATGAGCACCACATTGCATCTATCGCAGATTTGCAAAAACCGGAGATTGCCAAGCTGTTCGATGGCGATGGTGACGGTAAAGCGGACCTGACAGGTTGCAACCCCGGTTGGGGCTGTGAACTGATCATCGCACACCATATGAAAGCCTATGACCTGAACAAGACCGTTTCAAATAACCAGGGCTCCTATTTTGCTCTGATGGCCGACACCATTGCTCGTTATAAACAAGGCAAGCCGATTCTCTATTACACCTGGGTACCTCAGTGGATATCCGGTGTACTGGTCGAAGGCAAAGATGTTGTGTGGCTGACCGTGCCGCGTACCGATCTCCCGAATGGCAAGAACGATACCAACACTACATTCAATGGCAAGAACCTGGGTTTCCCGGTAGACGTCGTCAAAGCCGTTGTTAACAAAGAGTTCGCCGAGAAGAATCCGGCGGCGGAAAAGTTTTTGTCTGAAATGCAGATCTCCACCGACGACGAAAGCGCGCAGAATCTCAAAATGCACAATGGCGAAAAAAGTGCAGCTGACATTACGCGCCATGCCTCGGAATGGATTGCCGCTCATCGTGCGAAGTACGATAGCTGGATAGCAGACGCCCGCGCCGCTGCAAATACCGCCACTGCAAAGAAGTAGTCTGGTCATCTAAAGCTGCGTAAAGGTTGCCCTTCGCCGGGCAACTTTTTTGTCCGTTTCGGCGTTCATCATTCAGGAATCATGAAATGCAGTTGTATTCATTCGTCCAGAATTTCAGTTACAAGGACACGCCCTTGCATACACGCGAGCTGGTTAAAACTTGCCTGCTCGACATCATTGGTGTGGCCGCCGGAGCCCGCAACAATCAAACCAGCGTCATGCTCAAAACTTACGCTGACGCCCACTACACTGCCAATAAGCTGTCCAGCCGCCTTTGGTTCGACGGCAGAGCCGTACATCCATTGGGCGCCGCGTATGCAGGCGGTTTCTGCGTTGATAGCCTGGATGCACATGAAGGTCACTTCACCTCCAAGGGGCATGCGGGTGCAACCGTTGTCCCGGCCATTGTTGCACTGGTTGACGCGTATCGCAGTCAGGGCAAAGACATCAGCGGCGAAGAATTCCTCAGCGCACTGTGCATCGGTTACGAGACCGCCTTACGTGCGGGCCAGGCATTGATGGCCACCGCCCCTGAATATCATGCCTCAGGCGCCTTTTCCGGGATCGGGGTCGTTTGCGCCGGCGCCCGCCTGCTGAAGCTTGATGAAACGACGTTTCGTCATGCGCTGGGTATCGCGGAGTACTTTGGCCCGAGGTGCCCGATGATGCGCCTGGTGAGCTTTCCAACGATGTTGCGTGATGCCCATGGCGCCGGGGCGTATGCCGGACTGAATGCACTACTGATGGCACAGATAGGTGTCACCGGCGCTCCAGCCGCCACCGTTGAACCTTTGGAGGTTTCCACTTTCTGGCAGGACATCGGGTCCCGTTGGGAGATCGACGAGCAATATTTCAAACCTTGGCCCGTCTGTCGCTGGGCGCAACCGGCACTCACGGCCATGACCGATTTGATGCGAGCGCATCCAGTCATCACTGCTGAGTTGATCGAGACCATAGATGTCGAGACATTCCACGAGTCTGTGTGTTTGCAGGGGCATTTCCCGAAGAATGCGGACGAGGCCCAGTATGCGCTAGCGTTCCCACTCGCTGCTTTGATCGTTCGCGAAAAGCTGGGGCCTGACGAAGTCACCGGGGACTCCATTCATTCGCCAGACATTTTAAGCATTAGCAAGAAAATAACCCTTCATGAGGCGCCTGACCTGTCCGCCAGATTCCCGGAGGAAATTCTCTCTCGCGTGACCGTTACCCTGAAAGACGGCACACGCCTTACGAGTCCAACTGCTACAGCCAAGGGCGACCCCGGCAATCCCATGTCGAGCGACGAACTCACCGCTAAATACCATTTACTGGCTGATGACAGCTTGGGCGTTACGCTCAGCAATGCCATCAAGAACAATATTGAAGCACTGCCTCTCTGTGACGATTGCCAATCATTCTTTGATTTGCTGCTGTCCGCTCCAAAAAGCGCTGTCTAGATTTAGCTATTCGTTCAGGTGTCAAAGAGGATTTATGCCATTCGTATTCGAGAGCGTGCTTAAAGACAAAAATATGGGGTACTCCTATACGACCGAGAAACCGTTGAAGCCGCAGGCAGTGACGCGTGTAGCTTTCATGCTTTTAAACAATTTCTCGATGATGTCATTCACCGGCGCTATCGATGCGCTGGTGACCGCAAACTTGATTAGCGAGACACCGGCATTCGAAGTGTTAACCGTTGGTATCAAAAGTCGTCTGGTCATGAGTGATCTGGGAATTGCAATTTCAGCAGACCTGGAGCTATCACAATTACCAGATCGCATAGATGTCCTCATTGTAGCGGGCGGTTTACGAGTAAAGCTAATCAGCGAACCACTATTACGGCGCAAGCTACGCAACGTCGCTTCTCTTGGTGCAACCATGGGCGGGTTGTGGAACGGCGCCTTTTTCCTGGCGGAAGCTCAGTTAATGGACGGTGTCGAGTGTGCCTTCCATCCAGACGGGCGAGCAATGATGGAGGATGTTTTCCCCAAAGTCCTGGTCTCTTGTCGAACTCACGTCATCGATAGAAACCGTATCACGTGCGCCGGCGCCAGCAGCTCGTTACGAATGATGCTGGAACTCATCACTGCTAAACAAGGCGTGTCACTGACCCATGCTGTCGAGGAAATACTCAGCTGCGATCAAACCCCTGAAGTCTCTGGGATATCGACGGTCATCGTTGACGCTGACCCCACCTTGCCACAAACCCTGAAGCTCGCTTTAGAACTTATGCAAAAGAACATCGAAGAGCCGCTATCCATCGACGAACTGGCCGAATGTGTGAATATTTCCCGACGACAATTGGAGCGCCGTTTCTGCCGTTTCGTCGGCGCCACTCCCACACGTTATTACTTGGAACTGCGCTTGACTCGAGCGCGTCAGCTTATTCTGCAGAGCAATCGGCCAATCACCGATATTGCGATCGCGACCGGCTTTTGCAGTTTCGCCAACTTCCATATGCGCTTTCGTGACTTCTTTGGCGTAGCGCCAAGTAGCTATAGAGCGACGTATGAGCGCAGGCGTTAGTTTTCCGAAACGCCAACACGTAAAAAACCAAAGAAATCCGCAAAGTCTAGGCCGAGCCAATGGTGGTTAACATCATCGATAAGGATTACCGAGAATTATGAATGCTCCATCGTCAGTGTTAATACCGACGGCTAACTACAGCGAGCGGATGTCTACACGCATTGCCTTCCTCATCGCGGGCTTACTCATGTCCGCTTGGGCGCCTCTGGTTCCATTGGTAAAGGCACGCGTCGGTTTGGACGATGGTGGCTTGGGGTTGCTGCTTCTCGGCCTTGGCGGTGGATCTATTGTAGCCATGCCCTTTGCCGGATATCTCACTGCGCACTATGGATGCCGACCGGTCGTCATCTGGGCAACTATTGCACTGTGTGCCGTTCTTCCGCTTTTGAGCACCGTGGTGTGGCTGCCTGGCCTGGTGATAGCTGTGATTATCTTCGGCGCCAGCATGGGCATGCTTGATTGCGCCATGAACATACAGTCCGTCATCGTCGAGAAAAACAGCGGGCAGGCACTTCAGTCTGGCTTCCATGGCCTTTACAGCGTCGGAGGTATATTAGGCGCCGGGGCGATGACCGCTTTACTGACCTTTGGCCTGGATCCACTGATGGCTGTGCTCTGCATCGTTGCCACAGTTTTGGGATCACTTTACAAGGCTGCACCTGCTTTGCTGACTTATGGCACTGAACGGGGTGGACCATTGTTCGCGGTGCCCAGGGGTATCGTGCTGTTTTTAGGGACGCTCTGTTTCATCGTATTCCTCACTGAAGGTGCAATGCTTGACTGGAGCGCGGTCTTCCTTGTCTCGAACCGAGGGTTAGAGCCGAGCATCGCCGGTTTGGGCTACGCATCCTTCGCCGCTGCAATGACGGTGGGCCGCCTGACGGGAGACGCCATCGTCAGCAAACTAGGCGGCGTGCGTGTCGTTGCGCTTGGCGGACTTTGCGCAGCCGCAGGCATGATCGTGTCGCTTGGAATCGATGGCTGGGTCGCGTCCTTGATTGGCTACGCCCTGATCGGGGCTGGCTGCTCGAACATTGTCCCAGTGATTTTTACCGCTGTAGGCCGGCAGCAACGTATGCAACAGGCGGTAGCCATCCCCGCTGTCATCTCGATGGGCTACGCGGGCATTCTGATAGGTCCCGTATTTATTGGAGCGGTTGCCCATCTAAGCACCTTGTCATTCGCTTTGGGCTGCCTAATTGTTCTGCTGGTTTTTGTCAGTGCAACAGCTCGATTACTTCGCAATTAACCGAATCTCTTCAGGCGCGATATCTCTCCCTGGTGTGATCAGCGCTTGCGGCTGCAACGGTCTTGGGGCTTCGAAATCCACCGCTACCGGGATCGCCGCAGTAGACTTCGCGATGGAAAAAAGCACTCCGATTCTCGACACTTGGGGACGAGCAGCACAATTGCCCCCACAATCACTTCGAAAATCCCGGCACCGACAATCACCAGGCCGGTTTCAAAACGAGCATACAGCGCAGCACCGCAGGCACCGGCAATCAGAATCGACGCACCCAGCGTGGCAAAGCGCAGCCTTGCCAGCCCGGCGATTTCGCTGTGCCTGAACCGGGTTTGAATGAGCAGAATGAATGAGATGTCGATCAGTGGCCCACCGAGTGCCGCAAGACTTGCGCCGACCATCATCCCCGTCAGGACGTGTTCCGGTGGCAGGTACAACACGGCCGCACCGATGATCGCGATGCCCAGGCCGTTGACCACGGATCCGAAGGTAAACCCGTGATACAAGCGGCGGATCTGCAGATTGCCCACAACAAAAATGGAGATCAGGTTCCCTGCCCCGTAAGCTCCCATGATCAGGCCGTAGGCAGCAAAACCCTGTACGCCGAATCCCTGGATATCGTATTTGACGACGGCCAGCGCCATGCCGATCGATATACCCACGCTCCAGGCAACATTGCCCAGGCCCGCACACACATACACCGCCTGCATCTGGCTGCGTCCCGCAAGACTTCTCCAACCGGCGGTAAATCCGGCACGCCGGCTTGTTGCCTTGACAGGTTGGCGCGGCAACGCTTTGCCCAACTTCATGATCGCCCACGCGGAAATCAGGAAGGTGATGCTGTTCAGGGTAAACAGATGCTCGATCGGAATCAGCAGCGTAATCGCCGCGGCCAGCATTGGCCCGATCACCCGGGCGACCCGGATGATCGCATCGAACAGCGCGTTGACCGATTGCAACTGGCCCGGCGCCGCGGCAATCCGCGGAAGACTGGCGCGCAGCGCCGGCTCGAACAACGAGTTGACGATCATCATAAGCATGAGCGGCACTGCCAGCATCCACAGACTCATGATGCCGAGCCCCCAAGCAACCACCGGAATCAAGGCAAGCCCGGCCCGCGCCAGGTCGGCGCCGATCATCGTGCGACGGTGATCCCAGCGCTCTGCCCATATCCCCCCCCAGCAAAGCACCTGCCAACGCGGCAGCACCGCGTAAAGCACTGAGCCAACTTGCATCGGTTCCGGCGATCTGCACCGCCATCCAGGCGATGGCAATCGCGAAGAGTTCGTCACCGATCGAAGAAAGCGCCAACCCTCCCCACAGCAAGGCTACGGGCCGCTGAAGCAACGGCCTGAACAATTTCATACCATCAACTCCGCACAGTCACTCAACAGGTCTGAAAAAAGCCGTCTCGTTACTCGTTGGTTGGAAACGACTGGCCCGTCGAACAGGCAGTCCATTAGGCGCGAGGCTTGCCCGCGAAAGCCACGACGCGGTTTCAAGCCAATCCTTTGCACTCCCTGCAACACTGAATTGTCATCATTTCATTTGATAGCCCACTAATGGAAGGTGCATGCTAGAGGGCTCGCTTTGAGCTTATATCATTCCGAATGATAGTTACCTTCGGTTCATTCGATTCGTGCCATACCACCCCGCCAAGCATCATCCGTCCATCTCAATACATTGGCGGATGCATCCATGGAACAGTCACTCAAACATTTGCGCTTCCCCTTGGCCTTGTTGGCCGTGCTGGTGATGAGCGCTTGCGGCAAGACTCCGGACGCTGCCGCCACCATGCCCGCGGCCAAAGTCAGCGTGGCCAAGGTGCTGGAACAACCGGTCAACGAGTGGGACGAATTCACCGGGCGCCTTGAAGCGCCGGAAACGGTAGAGATTCGTCCACGGGTTTCCGGCCAGATCGATGACGTGGCCTTCACCGAAGGCGCGCTGGTCAAGAAAGGCGATCTGTTGTTCCAGATCGACCCGCGCCCCTTCCAGGCTGAGGTCCGCCGCCTCGAAGCCCTGGTTGCCCAGGCTCGCGCCACCGCCACCCGCAGTGAAAACGAATCCCAGCGCGGCGAACGCCTGCGCACCAGCAACGCGATTTCCGCCGAACTCGCCGACTCGCGCACCAGCGCGGCTCAAGAAGCTCGCGCCGCCGTCGGCGCCCTCCAGGCCCAACTGGACCTGGCAAAACTGAACCTGAGTTTCACCCGCGTCACGGCGCCCATCAGCGGCCGTGTCAGCCGTGCGGAAATCACCGCCGGCAACCTGGTGACCGCTGATACCACCGCGCTGACCAGCGTCGTTTCCACTGACAAGGTGTACGCCTACTTCGACGCTGACGAACGTGTATTCCTCAAATACACCCAGCTCGCTCGTCAGGGCAAACGCGGTGCAACCACCCCGGTTTACCTCGGTCTGTCCAACGAAGACGGCAACCCGCACCAGGGCGTGATGAACTTCGTCGACAACCAGGTCAACCCGAAAACCGGCACCATCCGCGGGCGCGCTGTCTTTGATAACGCCGACGGACAGTACACACCTGGCCTGTATGCCCGTCTGAAACTGGTCGGCAGCGGCACTTACTCCGCGGTGTTGATCAACGACGAAGCGGTCGGTACCGACCTGGGTAAAAAGTTCGTGCTGGTGATGGATGCCGACAACAAAACGGCTTACCGCCCTGTCGAGCTGGGTCCGAAGATCGAAGGTCTGCGCATCGTGCGCAGCGGTCTGAACAAGGACGACACCATCATCGTCAAGGGCTTGCAGCGGGTTCGCCCTGGTTCACCGGTCACCCCTGAAGTGATCCCGATGGCCAGCGAACAAACCCTCGCAGCTCTCGCACAACAACGACAAGCGCTGGAAGCCAGCAACCTGCCCCAAGTCGCACCTGCCAAGGTCGCGCCGGGTACGGTTGTGAAAGTGGCTGCTGCGACTCCACGCGGTTAAGGGACAATTACTCCGATGAATTTTTCCCAATTCTTCATTTCACGGCCGATCTTCGCAGCGGTACTGTCGTTGCTGATCCTGATCGCTGGCGCCATCTCGCTGTTTCAGTTGCCGATCAGCGAATACCCGGAAGTCGTGCCACCGACCGTTGTGGTCCGTGCCAACTTCCCGGGCGCCAACCCTAAAGTCATCGGTGAGACCGTGGCCGCTCCTTGGAGCAAGCCATCACCGGCGTCGAGAACATGCTGTACATGTCCTCGCAGTCCACCGCTGACGGCAAGATCACCCTGACTATCACCTTCGCTTTGGGCACTGACCTGGACAACGCGCAAGTGCAGGTTCAGAACCGCGTGACCCGGAGCGAACCGAAGCTTCCCGAGGAAGTGACGCGCATCGGTATCACCGTCGACAAAGCATCGCCCGACCTGACCATGGTTGTGCACTTGACCTCACCGGACAAACGCTACGACATGCTCTACCTGTCCAACTACGCCTTGCTCAACATCAAGGATGAGCTGGCGCGTCTGGGCGGTGTCGGTGACGTTCAGCTGTTCGGGATGGGCGACTACTCCCTGCGGGTGTGGCTGGATCCGAACAAAACCGCTTCGCGCAACCTGACCGCGACCGATGTGGTCACCGCGATTCGGGAACAGAACCGTCAGGTGGCGGCCGGTGCCCTGGGCGCCCCGCCAGCACCTAATGCCACGGCGTTCCAGCTGTCGATCAACACGCAAGGTCGTCTGGTTTCCGAAGAAGAGTTCGAGAACATCATCATTCGTTCCGGCGAAAATGGTGAAATCACTCGCCTGAAAGACATCGCCCGTGTCGAACTCGGCTCCAGCCAATACGCCCTGCGCTCCCTGCTGGACAACCAGCCGGCGGTGGCGATCCCGATCTTCCAGCGCCCTGGCTCCAACGCGATCCAGATCTCCAACGATGTTCGGGAGAAAATGGCCGAACTGAAGAAGAACTTCCCGGAAGGCATGGACTTCAGCATCGTCTATGACCCGACGATCTTCGTGCGCGGCTCGATCGAAGCGGTGGTTCACACCCTCTTCGAAGCGCTGATCCTGGTTGTGCTCGTGGTGATCCTGTTCCTGCAAACCTGGCGCGCCTCGATCATCCCATTGGTGGCGGTGCCGGTTTCGCTGATCGGTACGTTTGCCGTGATGCACCTGTTCGGCTTCTCATTGAACGCCCTGTCGCTGTTCGGGCTGGTACTGGCCATCGGTATCGTGGTCGACGATGCGATTGTGGTGGTGGAGAACGTCGAGCGAAACATCGGGCTCGGATTAACCCCTGTAGAAGCCACCAAGCGCGCGATGCGCGAAGTGACCGGCCCTATCATCGCGACGGCGCTGGTGTTGTGCGCAGTGTTTATCCCGGCAGCGTTCATCTCCGGGTTGACCGGGCAGTTCTATAAACAGTTCGCCCTGACCATCGCGATCTCGACTGTGATCTCGGCCTTCAACTCGTTGACCTTGTCGCCGGCTCTGGCTGCGGTATTGCTCAAGAGTCATGACGCGCCGAAAGACCGTTTTTCCAAGGTTCTGGACAAAATCTTCGGCGGCTGGTTGTTCCGTCCGTTCAACCGTTTCTTTGACAAGGCCAGCCACGGTTATGTCGGCACTGTAGGCCGGGTTATCCGCAGCAGCGGTATCGCCCTGCTGCTGTACGCCGGCCTGATGGTGTTGACGTTCTTCGGTTTCTCCAATACCCCGACCGGTTTCGTGCCCGGCCAGGACAAGCAATACCTGGTGGCCTTCGCGCAACTGCCGGATGCTGCGAGCCTGGACCGTACCGAAGACGTGATCAAGCGCATGTCCGACCTGGCCCTGAAACAGCCTGGTGTGGAAAGCGCGGTGGCCTTCCCGGGTCTGTCGATCAACGGCTTCACCAACAGCCCTAACTCCGGCATCGTGTTCGTCACCCTCAAACCGTTCGACGAGCGTAAGGATCCGAGCATGTCCGCCGGTGCGATTGCCGGTGCATTGAACGGCCAGTACGCGGGGATTCAGGAAGCCTACATGGCGATCTTCCCGCCACCACCGGTACAAGGCCTGGGGACTATTGGCGGTTTCCGCCTGCAGATCGAAGACCGGGGCAACCTGGGCTATGACGAGCTGTACAAAGAAACCATGAACATCATCACCAAAAGCCACAGCGTGCCGGAACTGGCAGGCCTGTTCACCAGCTACACGGTGAACGTGCCGCAGGTCGATGCCGCCATCGACCGGGAAAAAGCCAAGACCCACGGCGTTGCCGTCAGTGACATCTTCGACACCCTGCAGATCTACCTGGGTTCGCTGTATGCCAACGACTTCAACCGCTTCGGTCGCACCTACCAGGTCAACGTTCAGGCTGAGCAACAGTTCCGCCTCGAATCGGACCAGATCGGTCAGCTGAAAGTGCGTAACAACCGGGGCGAGATGATCCCGCTAGCGACCTTCATCAAGGTCAGCGACACCTCGGGGCCGGATCGCGTGATGCACTACAACGGCTTCATCACCGCTGAAATCAACGGTGCGGCAGCCCCCGGCTACAGCTCTGGCCAGGCCGAAAAAGCCATCGAGAAACTGCTCAAGGACGAATTGCCCAACGGCATGACCTACGAGTGGACCGACCTGACCTACCAGCAGATTCTGTCCGGCAACACCGCGCTGTTCGTGTTCCCGCTCTGCGTACTGCTGGCGTTCCTGGTGCTCGCGGCTCAATACGAAAGCTGGAGCCTGCCACTGGCGGTAATCCTGATCGTACCGATGACCCTGCTGTCGGCCATTACCGGTGTGATTGCCTCGGGCGGCGACAACAACATCTTCACCCAGATCGGCTTGATCGTACTGGTGGGACTTGCGTGTAAGAACGCGATTCTGATCGTCGAGTTTGCCAAGGACAAGCAACAGGACGAAGGACTCGGCCCGCTGGCAGCAGTGCTGGAAGCTTGCCGTCTGCGTCTGCGGCCGATCCTGATGACCTCCTTCGCGTTCATCATGGGTGTTGTGCCTCTGGTTTTCTCCAGCGGTGCCGGTGCCGAAATGCGTCATGCCATGGGTGTGGCAGTGTTCTCCGGGATGCTCGGGGTGACCTTCTTCGGTCTGTTGCTGACGCCGGTGTTCTACGTACTGATTCGCAACTTTGTGGAGCGCGGTGAAGCGCGCAAAGCGGCCAAGGCGCTGAAATTGGAAAAGCAACTGGAGGCGCAACAATGAGCCTGAAAGCCTTCCTGCCGAGCCTTCTGGCACTGGCCCTGAGTGCCTGCGCCGTTGGCCCGGATTACAAAACCCCAGCGACGGAGGCGGCCAACATCACGGCCGCCACCGATGGCAGCGCCGGTCAGAAGAACTTCGACCGCGCCCGTTTCGAAGGCATCTGGTGGCAGCAGTTCGAGGATCCGACCCTTAACCAGCTGGTGACGCAATCCTTGCAAGGCAACCGTGATTTGCGCGTGGCCTTCGCCCGCTGGAAAGCGGCTCGAGCGATTCGTGATGACGTCAGCAATGACGCCATGCCGACCATCACCAGCCGTGCCAGCAGTGATCTGGCCAAAGGGCAGATTCCCGGCCAGACCACTAAACGCGTCAGCAGTGAACGCTATGACCTGGGCCTGGACATGGCCTGGGAACTGGACTTGTTCGGTCGCATCCAGCGCAACCTGGAATCCAGCGACGCCGAACAGCAGGCCGCCGAAGCCGATCTTTACCAACTGCAAGTCACCATGATTGCCGAACTGGTGGACGCCTATGGCCAACTGCGCGGCGCGCAGTTGCGGGAAAAGATCGCCCTGGCCAACCTGAACAACCAGCAAGAGTCGCGCAAGATCACCGAAAGCCTGCGTGATGCCGGTGTCGGCGATCAGCTGGACGTGGTTCGCGCCGATGCGCGCCTGGCCTCTGTCGAAGCCAGCGTGCCGCAATTGCAGGCCGAACAGGTGCGTCAGCGCAACCGCATCGCCACCCTGCTGGGCGAGCGTCCGGACAAGCTGACCGTCGACCTGAGTCCAAAAGACTTGCCGGCGATCGCCAAGGCCCTGCCGATCGGTGATCCGGGCGAACTGCTGCAGCGGCGTCCGGACATCCTCAGCGCCGAACGCAAACTGGCGGCCGCTACCGCCCGTATCGGTGTGGCCAAGGCTGATTTGTTCCCACGTGTCAGCCTCAGCGGCTTCCTCGGCTTCACCGCCGGGCGCGGTTCGCAGATCGGCTCGTCGGCTGCCAATGCCTGGGCACTGGGCCCAAGCATTACCTGGGCGGCATTCGACCTGGGCAGCGTGCGCGCCCGTTTGCGCGGTGCCGATGCTGAAGCCGAAGGCGCCCTGGCGACCTACGAGCAGCAAGTACTGTTGGCGCTGGAAGAGTCGGAAAACGCCTTCAGCGATTACGGCAAACGTCAGCAGCGCCTGATCTCGCTGATTCGTCAAAGCGAATCAAGCCGCGCCGCTGCCGATCTCGCCGACATTCGCTACCGCGAAGGCACCGTGGACTTCCTCGTGCTGCTCGATGCCCAGCGCGAGCGCCTGGCAGCCGAAGACACCCAGGCCCAAGCCGAAGTCGATTTGTATCGCGGCATTGTCGCCATCTACAAAGCCCTCGGCGGCGGCTGGCAGCCAGAGACGGTCGCCAGCAAGTAACGTTTCAAAGAGCTCCTTTGGTTGGCCGCAACCAACCAATTCTTTTTGCCCCGCGCCTCATTCGGTCGCGGGGCTTTTTTTGTCCGCACGCTTGTTGAATCCACCACATTCCCCTGTGGGAGCGGGCTTGCCCGCGATGACGATTGCACATTCAGCATGGATGTTGGCTGACCCACCGCCATCGCGGGCAAGCCCGCTCCCACAGGGTTAGCGGTGTTCTTGAGTCTCGTGGTTTTCCATGACGGTCACGGTAGCCGTGGTCCCGGCCCGCAGGCGGTTTTTGGCGACATAGTCAGCATCGATCTGAATCCGCACCGGTACCCGTTGCGCCAGCTTGACCCAGGTGTAACTGGGGTTGATGCTGGCCAGCAGGCGACTGCCGGGGGAGTTCTCGCGGTCGGCTATAGCAAAAGCAATGCTTTGTACGGTGCCGCCGAAGGTCTCGCCGCTCATCAACTCGACCCTGACCCGGTCGCCCTCCTCGATTCGCGGCAGCTTTGTTTCTTCAAAGTAGCCGCTGACATAAAACGAGTCGCTGTCCACCAGCGCCAACAACGCTCCTCCGGCAGTGGCGTAATCGCCCTGACGAGTCAGCAGGTTGGTCACGTAACCGCTGACAGGCGCTGCGACTCGCGTGCGTTGCAAGTCCAGTTCGGCCTGGGTCAATGCGGCGATCGCCAGTTGCACATTGGCTTGGGCCAGGCCCAGATTGGCCTGATTGCGCAACAGCTCCGCCTGCGCCACCGCCACTTCGGTACTGGATTTTTCCCATTCTTCGCCCGAGATTGCGAAACGCTGTTTGAGGGTTCGCCGGCGATGCTCTTCACTTTGACGTTGCCTGAGCAGTGCTTCGCTGGCGACAATCGTCGCTTCGGACTGGCCCAGCGTGGCTTTTGCGACTTCCACCGCACGCTTGGAATGCTCCACTGCCAGCGTATAACGCGACGGGTCGATCTCCAGCAGTAACTGGCCTTTCTCGACATGCTGGTTGTCTTGAACACCCAGGCTGACGATGCGCCCCGAGACATCGGCGGACAACGTCACCACATCGGCGCGAACCCTCGCATCCCGAGTCCAGGGCGCGCGGGTGTAATGTTCCCAGGCGAACCAGCCGAGCACGAAGGCCAGCAATACCACCGCCACAGTCACGAGTCGGGCAAGGATCTTCTTCAAGGCATCAAGCTCCCATCACCAGAATCAGTGTCGCGCAAACGCACGCGTACAACGCGCCTTCGAACAAAGCCTCATGCCAGACAAAACGCAGCACGCCAAAGCGGCGCAAGATCCAGTCCAGCAGCAGGAAAATGGGCAGGGCCAGCAGTAACGCCTGGGCAATCGGCGGCAAGTAGACGCCCCCCAATTCAAAATCAATGGGCAAGGGCTGGCTCTCCTTCGGTTTGGACGGGTTGAAAGTGTTGGCGATGTCGCTCCAGAAACGACACCACAATCAACAACGCCACGCGCATCCTGAATACCGACCACAGGTGTTCATGAACGTCTAAATGCAAGTCGTCCATTTCATCGCCCAAGACACGCAAGTTTCCGAGCAGCTGCTCAAGGTCAATCCCGGGTCGCCCGGAGATCAATCGGCCTGTCTCACGCACGGCAGCCAGCAAACGGTTTTGCTGGTCTGTAGTCAGCAACGTGTTGCTTTGCCCCTGTTGCCTGAGCTGGTTCAAAGCCACACCCAGCGCCATGCACCCAAGGCTGACTTCGAACAGCTCGCTGGAGCGCTTGTCGTTGGTAGCCGGCAATAATCCCAACATCATGGTCAGGCGATCGACCATACGGCTTTCAAACGCAAATTGCTGTTCATCGGTGGCCGGCGTCTTCAGCAAAGCGTAGACCTGCTCGCAGTTTTCATTGAACAGCCGACGTATCCGCAAAACGGGCCTGAAGGGGAAGATCAAGGCATAGACACTGAGCGCCAGCGCGGAGGCGCTG
The DNA here is from genome assembly GCF_054668495.1 of Pseudomonas sp. S2_A02. Lineage (NCBI taxonomy): Bacteria > Pseudomonadati > Pseudomonadota > Gammaproteobacteria > Pseudomonadales > Pseudomonadaceae > Pseudomonas > Pseudomonas sp. S2_A02. The sequence continues at coordinate 595,893 of NZ_CP162776.1, forward strand.
ATATACGCACCGGCAAATTCGAACCACTGAATGGCACTGTTTTGGCCGCTTCCTGTGTTTTGCGGACCCAGCAACAGTATTGTCGTTAGCCCAAGACCGATGCCTGTACCAGTGGTTGGCGGACTGGCCAGCCCCACCGCGACGGCATACAGCAATGGGGCAAGCAACATGGCAAGTAACTCGAAGTTACTGATCATCGGTATCAGCATGAACAGATAGAGCGCCGACACAACCAAGGCCAGACCCAGCCCCCTGGCAAAGCTTTGTGCGGCCAGCAACGGCCGCGGAAAAGTCGCCATCAGCGAACAGAGAATCCCCACCACAATCATCCCGCCACGGGCCCCGTCCCAAGCGGTCTCGATCCAGATCAACCCGGCTACCAGCAACGCGAAAAATGCCCGGATTGCATTCATTGCCGCCAAGGTGAAGTCCAGATGCAGCGGATTTTCCTGGCCACGGAACACGCAACTGGCTTCACGCCCTTCCTGGATCGCATCGCTCAGTTCCAGAATCTGCGCCAGTTGCTCTAGCATCCGTGCCTGCTCCCAACGCAATGCCCAGGCCAATGAACGCAGGGTGGCAGGCATCGTCTCGGTGAGTTGTTCGGCCTTGTACGCCTGGTCATCGAAACGCTGTTGCAGCGCCGCGAAATGGTGCCGCGCCTCGCTCGACAACGAGCGCCCTTGCAGGGCCAGTTCATCGAGAAACGCCAGTTCTTCGGCACGCAAACGCTGTATCTCTTCCGGCAACGCGCCTTCCCAGCGTTCGGTGAGCAGTTGCCGCTGGTGACGCAGGGCCGTCAACCGCGAAGTCAGCAGCACCAGTTGATTGCCAAGCAACTGCACCAGACTATTGGCGCTGCGCAGCCGTGGCGCATCGTAATATAAATGCCGACGCACCCCCTCCAGAGCACTGATTGCGCCGAGCAGCTGCATCTGTCGCCGATGAAAATCGACCTCGCTTTCTTCGGTTCGGATGACGGCAGCAGCGTGGGTCGCGAGCAGCTTGATGATTTGATCGATCTTGGCGAAGTAGTCCCGCGCCACAGCTTCCGGCCGCGCTGTGAGAAGGCTGACCACGCAGACGCAAGCCACCGCCAAAAGCGTCTCGGTGACACGAGTGACGGCTAGCAGAAACGTGCCTTCCTGATCAGGTACCGCCAGCAGCGCCACGACCACCGCCGTGTACCCGCTCAGAACAAAGGCCTGGGAACTGGTGTAGCGCAACAAAGTGCCGCCGGCGGTACAGAATGCCAACCACAAGGCCAGGGTGAGGATGAAAGGCAGGGGCGCCTGGGGAAAGATCGCCATGATCAACACCGCCACCACTGCTCCGAACGTGGTGCCGATGACCTGGCCGAAACTTCGGGCCAGGGCCATGCCGCCCAATGGCTGACTGACGATGACCACCGCCATGATCGACCATTTGGGCTGCTCAAGGTCGAACAGGAAGGCCAGATACAATGTCAGCAGCCCGGCCACAATGGTCCTCAGGGCGAACAGCAGCACCTCACGTCCGGGGTTGAGTATCGCCTTGAAATACTGAAGCAGCGGTTGCATGGGAGCGCTCATTAAGTCATCTCCAGCAAGCGTAGTCATTGCTTCAGTGCCTCGACAGGTTTCAGTGTCGACAAAACCTGTAGGCAAATTCGCCGACGACTACGTATTGACCTAAGCCAGGGTTTGACTCACAGCCCGGCCTGACCGAAGCTGGTGGCTTTGCAAAAGCCTGCCAGCTCCCGGATTCCTGCATGTCTCAGTCCCGCCGCTACTTGTTCATCAGCCTCTGCGTATTGTTTGCCCTCGCCCTCGCCTGGTTTTTCCTGCGTAGTACGACGCCCGTGGTGCCGGCGGCGATCAAGCATGGCTACAGCGAAGCGCTGGCCCAGGCACGCGCGGGTCAACCGGGGGCGGCGCGGGTGCTTTACCAGCAATTGGGTCGTCCTGACCTGTCGACCAAGCGCCGTGTCTGGCTGCATGCCGAACTGCCCAATTACCCGAGCCCCCAGGCCCTGAAGCTCGCGGATGCGGACCTGCAACATCCATCGGCGGAAGTGCGTATCGCAGCGATCAAAAGCATCAATGGGCTGGTGCCCAGTGGGCAGCGCAGCCTATTGCTGGGGCCCTTGCTCGATGACAGCGACCCGAGCGTCCGGTTTGCGGCGGTCAATGCCTTATTGGGTCTGACGCCGGATGAATTGGGGTTGTACTTCGGCCCCTTGGAGCAAGCCATCGATGCCTGGGAGCAGCTTCTCAAGGGGCAGCCGGAAAGCGCCGAAACCCAGTACCAACTGGCGCGCCTGCACTTGCACAATGCCGAGCTGAAGGACGCGCAGCAGGCCTTGGAACGCACGTTGCAACTGGCGCCCGGCAACCTGCCAGCGCTGGTGATGCAGATCGAAGTGCTGGATAAACAGGGCCAAAGCGATGCCGCCAGGCAATTGTTGGCCAAACAGTTAAAGGCCCAGCCTGACTCGGCCTATCTGCAACATGCGCTGGGGCTCTGGTTGCTGCATCACGGGCAAAGTGAGTTCGCCCTGCTCGGGTTGTCCAAAGCCGTGGAGCTTGAGCCGGACAACAAGGATTACCGCTACGATCTGGCCACCACGCTGCATGGTGAGCAAGAGCTGGAGGCTGCACAGAACCAGTTGCAGGAAATCGTTCAACGCCACCCGGCCGATCGCAAGGCGCGCGTGCTGCTGATTAACTACTGGAAGGAAAGCGGACAGTTGCAGAACGTGCAGATCCTGCTGGCACAGCTGGAACAGCTAAACCCCGACGATCCGGCGCTGCAGCAAGGCCTTTAATCAAGATCAAAAGATCGCAGCCTTCGGCAGCTCCTACGCGCCTGTGGGCGCTGCCGAAGGCTGCGATCTTTGCTTTTTTGTACAAGAACCACACACAAACACAAAAGGTTGAACCGCCGTCTCGGCGAAAGGTCAAGTGATCAGGCAGTCAATTCAGGCGCTTCCAGCCTGCTGCCTCGCATCCCTAGTCATGAGAGGGCATTTCTTGTCTACATCTAACGAGTTGATCAGTGCGAAAGCCGCCACCGGCATTGAAGGTCTGGATGACATCCTGGCCGGTGGATTGTCCCGCGGCCACGTGTTCTTGCTGGAGGGTGAACCTGGAACCGGCAAAACCACCATCGCTTTGCATTTTCTGTTGGCTGGCGCCCGTGCCGGCGAGCGCTCGTTGTACATCACCCTGTCGGAAACCGAACGCGAGCTGCGTCAGGGGGCGTTGTCCCATGGCTGGGAGCTGGATGAGAACATCCACATCTTCGAGCTGACGCCGCCGGAAAGCCTGCTCAATGCCGAAAATCAGCAGAGCCTGCTGTACTCCTCGGACCTGGAGCTGGGCGAAGCCACCAAGCAGATTTTCGAAGCGGTCGAACGGGTCAAACCGACCCGCGTAGTAATCGACAGCCTGTCCGAAATCCGCCTGTTGGCCCAAAGTTCTTTGCGCTACCGCCGGCAGATTCTGGCCATCAAGCATTACTTCGTGCGCTACGAGGCCACGGTGCTGCTGCTGGATGACCTGACCACCGAAGCCCTCGACAAAACCGTGCACAGTGTGGCCCACGGGGTGATTCGTCTCGAAGAATTGACGCCCAACTACGGCGCCGAACGCCGGCGCATCCGCGTGGTGAAGTATCGCGGTCAGAAGTACCGGGGCGGTTTCCATGACTTCACCATCATGGGTGATGGCGTCCATGTATTTCCGCGCCTGGTGGCGGCCGAACATCGCGGGCGTTATATCCGCCAGCAGTTGACCAGTGGCATCCCGGAAATGGATGCCCTGCTCGGTGGCGGTATCGAAACGGGCTCCAGCACCCTGATCCTCGGTCCGGCCGGTACCGGCAAATCGCTGATCTCGATGGTCTTCGCCACTGCGGCAGTGGCCCGTGGCGAAAAGGCCGCGTTGTTCATCTTCGATGAAGAACTGGGGCTGCTGTTCGAGCGGATGAAAAACATCGGCATTGACCTGAAGGCCCTGGAAGAAACCGGCAACCTGCTGATCGAGCAAGTGGACGCCGCCGAATTGTCCCCCGGCGAACTCTCCTACCGGGTTCGTCGTTGTGTCGATGAGGGCAACATCAAAACCGTGGTGATCGACAGTATCAATGGCTATCAGGCGGCAATGCCCGAAGAAAATGCCCTGGTGCTGCACATGCACGAGTTGCTGCTGTACCTCAATCGCCAAGGCGCCGCGACGTTCATGACCGTCGCCCAACATGGGCTGGTCGGTGACATGCAGGCCCCCGTCGACATTACCTATCTGGCCGACACGGTCATTCTGCTGCGCTACTTCGAAGCCCTGGGCAAGGTTCGCCGGGCGATCTCGATCATCAAGAAACGCACCGGCAGCCACGAATCGACCATTCGCGAATACCGCATAAGCAGCCGGGGCATGACCATTGGTGAACCACTGGATGCATTCCAGGGTGTATTGCGTGGCGTGCCCACTTACCTGGGCGCGAGCAAGCCGCTGCTTGAGGAAGATGTCCAGTGACGGCCATGGAAGCAATGTCCGAGCGTGCGATCATTCTTGCACCGTTGGGACGCGACAGTCAGATCGCGCTGATGATGCTCAACGAGGCAGGGTTCAACGGGGTCATCACCCGGGATCTGGGCGCGCTGTGCAACGAACTGTCGCTAGGTGCCGGCCTGCTGGTGATTGCTTCCGAAGCCTTATCGGGCGTAAACCTTGAACCGCTGCTGGGTCTGATCGAGCAGCAACCGGCATGGTCGGATCTGCCGATTGTGTTGCTGACCCACCGTGGTGGCCCGGAGCAGAACCCTGCGTCGCGACTCGGTTTGCAACTGGGCAACGTGACCTTTCTCGAGCGGCCGTTTCACCCGGTCACGCTAATCAGCCTGGTCACCACGGCGTTGCGCGGGCGACGACGGCAGTATGAAGCCAGGGACCGGTTGATTGATCTGAGCCAAAGCGAACTGCGTCTGCAAAATACCCTGGAAACCCTCGAACAACAGGTCGAGGAACGCACTGCGCAACTGCGCCACAACGAAGAGGTGCTCAGGCAGTCGCAGAAAATGGAAGCGGTCGGCCAACTCACCGGCGGTATTGCCCACGACTTCAATAACATGCTGACCGGCATCATCGGCAGCCTGGAGCTGCTGCGCCGACGCCTGGCGCGGGGACGTACCGAGGACCTGGACAGTTTGATCGATCTTGGGGTGACCTCAGCCAACCGCGCCGCGGGCCTGACGCATCGCTTGCTGGCGTTCTCCCGACGCCAGTCACTGGATTCAAAACCCGTGCAGATGAATACCCTGGTGGTGGCCATGGGTGAACTGTTGCAGCGCAGCATCAACGAAAGCATCCACCTGGAAATGCAGCTGGACGAGCAACTGTGGGTGGCCGAGGCGGACCCCAACCAACTCGAAAGCGCCCTGCTCAACCTGGTGATCAACGCCCGGGATGCCATGCCCGACGGCGGAAAGCTGCTGGTCAAAACCTCCAATCAGCATTTGGATACCGGGTTCACCGAGGCATACAGCAATCTGCAACCGGGCGATTACATCGTTCTGAGCGTCACCGATACCGGTTGCGGCATGCCCCAAAGCACTATCAACCGGGCCTTTGATCCTTTCTTCACGACCAAACCCATCGGCCAGGGCACGGGCCTGGGGTTGTCGATGATTTATGGTTTCAGCAAACAGTCCGGCGGGCACGTCAGCATTCACAGTGAAGTCGGAAAAGGCACCACGGTCAGTCTGTTTTTGCCGCGTTTCAGCGGGGAATTGCTCCAGGACACCCAAGTCGATGCCCAACACGCTCCTTACGCCCGGAACGGCGAAACCGTGCTGATCGTCGAGGACGATCCCGCTGTGCGAGTTCTGGTCAGTGCCGTATTGAGTGAATTGGGTTATGCCTTCGTTGAAGCGAGTGATGCCGACAGCGCCGTACCGATTCTCGACTCCGGTCAGCGAATCGACCTGTTGATCAGCGACGTGGGGCTGCCGGGCATGAACGGCCGGCAACTGGCGGAAATCGGGCGACAGTACCGGCCTGATCTCAAAGTGTTGTTCATCACCGGGTATGCCGAACATGCCGCCGTGCGCGGTGGTTTTCTTGACCCTGGTATGCAGATGATCACCAAGCCGTTCACCTTCGAATTATTGACGGCGAAGGTGCGGGAGATGATCAGAATCTGAAGGATTTTTGTGTAGGAACTGCCGCAGGCTGCGATCTCTTGATCCTGGGCCGTCGCGCGGGCGCAAAAAGATCAAAAGATCGTCCGAACACGGCCCGAGCCTTCGGCAGCTCCTACAGGGGCCGGCTGGTCAACGATATAGCTGCCTTCAGGACAGCATGTCCTGCATGATCTGTTGCAACACATCCAGATCGAACGGCTTGGCCAGGATCGGCGCTTTGCGGGTGATCGGGCTGTCGGTCTCGCGAATTTCCTGCGGATAGCCGCTGATGAAGATGACCTTGAGCTCCGGTCGCAGCTTCACGGCGGGTTCGGCGATCTGCACGCCAGAGATTCCCCCCGGCAAGCGGAAGTCGGTGATCATCATGTCCAGATGCGGTTTGCTCGCCAGAATTTCAAAGGCCTGCTCGCCGTTTTCGGCTTGCAGCACCCGGTAACCCTCACCCGACAAGTAAGCAGACAGCACCATCAAGATCGAAGGGTCATCCTCGACGATCAGTACCACATCTTGTGCATCTTCACTCATGGAAAACCTTTGTTCGATCAATAGCTGCTGATACGACCGTATGGTCACTCAGAGGTTGCGTTTATCGGGCTGTTTTCCTGCAGCGGCAGACAAACGCGAAACAAGGCGCCTTCGCCAATCCGGCTCTCGACGGTGATGGAGCCACCATGGGCGGCGACAATCTGCTCCGAAATAAACAGGCCCAGGCCCAGCCCTGCTACAACGGCCTTGGCGCTAACCCGTTCGAACTGCTGAAAAATGCGCTGCTGATTCTCTTCACTGATCCCGATACCGCGATCCTGAACCTCAACCCACGCTTGCCCGTCCTGATTGTACACGCGTATGTCGATCTGGCTCTTGGCGCCATAACGCAGCGCGTTGGTCAACAAGTTGGAAATCACTTGTTCGATACGGAACTCGTCCCAGTGGCCCATCACGGGCTGGTTGGCCGTCAAGGTAACCGACGACTCCGCGGCCTCGACCTGCGGTGCAAAGTTTTGCAGAAGGTTGTTCACCAGTTGCACCAAGTCAAACCGACAGGGGCGAATCGACAGCTTGCCAGTGCGGATCCGCGACACATCGAGCATGTCTTCGATCAGACGGATCAGGCTTTTGATTTGCCGCTCGTCGCGGTCGACCATCGTGTGCATCTTGTCCATCGTGAATGCCGCGGCGTTATCCCGGGCCAGGTGCATTTTGCGCAACTGGGTTTCGAGAATCAGGCCATTGAGCGGCGTACGGACTTCGTGAGCCACGATAGACATGAAGTCATCACGCATGCGCACCGCTTGCTCCAGCTCATTCTGGGTGTTCTGCAACTGTTCGAGCAGCACCTCTTGCTCCCGGCGACTTTGCTCCAGCGCTTCAACCTGATGCTTCATCGCTTTGCTCTGGCGATACAAGTCGACGAAGACATTGACCTTGCTCTTGACCGCGTGAACGTCCAGCGGCTTGTGCAAAAAGTCTACCGCCCCGCTTTCGTAACCCTTGAACGCGTAATTAAGCTCGCGGCCGGCGGCACTGACGAACACAATGGGGATGTTTTTGGTTTTTTCCGTGCCACGCATCAACTCGGCCAGCTCGAAACCGTTCATGCCGGGCATCTGCACATCGAGAATAGCCATGGCGAACTCGTGTTGCAGCAACAGCGACAAGGCTTCGTCGGCGGACAGGGCTTTGTAGACGAGACGGTCTTCACGCCTGATCAAGGCTTCGAGCGCCAGAAGGTTCTCCGGCAGATCGTCGACGATCAGTAATTTGGCCTGGATATTCCCTAACATGCGACCCCCTTCCAGCCCGATAAGCAGACGGCCGATGCCGCGAAGATCCAGCCGATGAGTATGCAGCACTGCCCTATTCATGATTTGCGGTATATCCGTTCGGGTTTGACCAATGCTTCAAATTGATTGCCATAGACCGAGAAATCCAGGGTCTCCTTACTGCCCAGTGCCAGAAAACCCCGATGACACAGGGATTCATGAAACAAGCCAAACGCGCGACCCTGAAGTTTTCTATTGAAGTAAATCAATACATTACGACACGAAATCAATTGAGTTTCAGAGAAAACACTGTCGGTGGCCAGGCTGTGATCGGCGAAGGTCACGTTGTCGCACAGGCTCTTGTCGAAGATGGCATAACCATAGGCCGCCGTGTAGTAATCGGCGAACGAACGCTGCCCACCTGCCTGCTGGTAGTTGTGAGTGTAGGCCCGGACATTCTCCAGGGAAAAAATCCCCTGTCGGGCTTTATCCAGCGAGCGCGGGTTGATGTCCGTGGCATAGAGGATGGTGCGATCCAGCAGGCCTTCTTCGCGGAGCAGAATCGCCATCGAATAGACCTCTTCGCCGGTGCTGCAACCAGCGATCCAGACCTTGATCGATGGATAGGTCCTGAGCAGCGGCATCACTTCCTGGCGCAGCGCAAGAAAGTGTGAAGGGTCGCGGAACATTTCGCTGACCGGGATCGTCAGCAATTGCAGCAGTTGCATGAACGCGGTCGGATCGTACAGAACCTTCTCTTGCAGCGCCGAGATGGTTTTGCACTCGAACTGATTCAAGGCGTGATTGACCCGGCGTTTGATCGACACGCTGGAGTAATCGCGAAAGTCGTAGCTGTACTTGAGGTAAATCGCCTCAATCAGCAAGCGCAATTCGATTTCGGTATTGCGTTCCACTAGTGTCCTGCCTCGCAAGTATGTCCCTTTTTGGGGAGTGGCTGATGTTGCCAGACAAGGCGCCGCGACGAGTCATAGCTGGCTATGGCGAGGAGCGGCAACGCAGTATGGCGACAACAGACGCCGCCAAAAAGGAACATACTTGCGAGGCAGGACACTTATATCCGTTCCATCTTCGGCAGCCACACACGAATCAGCGAGAACAGGCGATCCAGGTCGATGGGTTTGGCCAGGTAATCATTGGCGCCGGCCTGCAAGCAGCGCTCCTGATCGTCCTTCATGGCCTTGGCCGTCACCGCAATGATCGGCAGCTTGCGCCAGCGCGGGTCCTTGCGGATTTTGAGGGTGGCGTCAAAACCATCCATCTCCGGCATCATCACGTCCATCAGCACCAGATCGATGTCCTCGACTTCATTTAATTTTTCGATCGCTTCACGGCCGTTACGGCCAATGACCACGATAGCGCCCTTCTGCTCCAGCGCACTGGTGAGGGCGAAAATATTGCGTACATCATCGTCCACCAGCAGCACTTTACGTCCCTCGAAAACCTTGTCGCGGCTGCGAGCGGTCTTGAGCATCGTCTGGCGCTCCTGGGACAAACGGGATTCAACCTTGTGCAGAAAGAGTGTCACTTCGTCCAGCAACCGCTCGGGGGAGCGCGCGCCCTTGATGATGATCGAGCGCGAATACTTGCGCAGCTCGGCCTCTTCGTCCCGGGTGAGGTTACGTCCGGTATAGACGATCACCGGCGGGAACGAGCAGATATCCTCGGTGGACATGCGTTTGAGCAAGTCGTTGCCGAGCATGTCGGGCAACTTCAGGTCGATGATCATGCAGTCGAAAATCGTGCTGCGCAGCAGGTCAAGCGCATCCTGCGCCAGTCCGACAGCGGTGATTTCGATATCCTCCTCGCCGATCAGCCGGGCGATGCTGTCGCGTTGCACATCGTCGTCTTCGACCAGCAATATCCGTTTGACCTTCTGCGTCAGTTTGGCTTCGAGGCGGGCAAACACAGCCTTGAGTTCCTCACGCGTGGTGGGCTTGACCGCGTAACCGATGGCCCCCATGTGCATGGCGGCCTCGACGCGATCTTCGACCGAAATCACGTGCACCGGGATGTGCCGGGTTTCGGCATGCTCTTTCAAACGCTGCAATACCGTCAGCCCGGAATGATCCGGCAGGCGCATGTCCAGCAGGATCGCATCGGGAATGAACTGCCTGGCCAGGTCGTAGCCTTCGTCGGCACCGTGGGCTACCAGGCACTGATAACCCAGTTCATGGGCCAAGTCGTAGAGAATGTGCGCAAAGTTTGGCTCATCCTCCACGACGAGAATGCAGCGAGTGACGAATGGCGCCTTGTTGCGATCATCGTCGAAACGCGGAATGTCGACATTGGCAATCAGCGGCACAGGCGCAGTCACCACGGCGCTTTTGGGCATGGCCACCGGCATGGCTTTTATCGTCTTGACAGGCGAGTCGCCCGGCTCGACGTAGTGCTGCGGCAACACCAGGGTGAACACACTGCCCTGCCCAGGCATGCTGGTCACACTGATGGAGCCGCCCAATAACGTCGCCAGATCACGAGAGATCGACAGGCCCAGGCCGGTGCCGCCATAACGACGATTGGTGGTGCCATCGGCCTGACGGAAGGCTTCGAAAATGCTTTCCTGCTGATCCGGGGCAATACCGATGCCGGAATCCCGGACAATAAAGGCGATGCCGTTGTCCGGCTGAGCAGCGACGCTCAGGTTGACCGTGCCCTTTTCGGTGAACTTCACCGCGTTGGACAGCAGATTCTTGATCACTTGCTCCAGCCGCTGGCGGTCGGTGAACAGCATCAGCGGTGCATCGGCCTGTAACTGGATCTGGAAATCCAGGTTCTTTTCCGCAGCCATCGGCTGGAACATGCCACGCAGCCCTTCCACCAGACGCGCAACACTGGTGTTCTCCGGACGGACCTCAAGCTTGCCGGCCTCGACTTTGGAAATGTCGAGAATGTCGTTGATCAGGTTCAGTAAGTCGTTGCCGGCGGAGTAGATCGAGTCGGCGAACTTGACCTGCTCGGCGCTGAGGTTTTCCTGCGGATTTTCCGCCAGCAGTTTGGCCAGGATCAACGAACTGTTCAGTGGCGTGCGCAGCTCGTGGGACATGTTGGCAAGGAATTCGGATTTGTACTTGCTGGAGCGCTGCAACTCTTCGGCGCGCGCTTCGAGTTCAACCTGAGCCAGATTCAGTTCAGTGTTCTTCAGGTCCATGGCATCGCGCTGCGCGGCCAGGATCTGCCCCTGCTCGGCGAGTTGTTCGTTGGTTTGCTCCAGCTCGATCTGCTGGGATTCCAGGTGAGTCTGGGACTCCTTGAGAATCCGCGACTGCTCTTCCAGCTCTTCGTTGGCGGTCTTGAGTTCTTCTTGCTGAACTTGCAGCTCTTCGTTGAGTTGCTGGGCTTCGGCCAGCACCTCCTGCAAGCGCTGGCGATAACGGGCGGCCTCGATCGAGGTACCGATGTTGCCGGCAATCAATTCGAGCAGTTCGACGTCACGATCCGTCAGCGGCCGCAGGAAACCCAGTTCGATCACACCGTTGACCCGATCGTCGTCGCTGGTCGGCACCACCAGCACGCTGTGCGGTAAACCTTCACCCAGGCCGGAGCTGACTTTGAAGTAGTCGCCCGGTACGTCATCCAGACGAATCAAGCGCGCCTGTTGCGCCACCTGGCCGACAATCCCTTCGCCACTGTAGATCTGCTGTTCAAGCGCTTCCTGTTCCCGGGAGAAACCGTAAGACGCGATGCGTTTCAGGCCACCATGGTCTTCACGGACATAGATTGCCGCGACAGCGGTGCCTAAATATTGGGCGCAGAACTGCAGAATGTTGCGCCCCAACAGATTGAGGGATAGCTGCCCCAGGACTTGCTCTGCCAGTTCGGTCTGACCGTTGCGTAACCAGGCTTGCTGTTCCAGACGCCGGGCACTGGCCTGTTGCCCGGCGAGGTTGGCGCTGTAGCTTCGGGACAGTTTGAGCAAGTCCCGACGGCCAATGTAGGCCAGCAACCCGCTGATACCGGCCACGAACAGCAAATAAAGGCCGATACTCCAGATCGTGGTTTGGCGCACTTCCTCGTTGCGAGTGGTGCGCAACTGCTGTTCCAGATCGATCACATCTTCGAATTGTTTGCGGATCTCATCGGTCAGCCGCTTGCCGCGCCCGGCCTTGACGGCGCCACGGTAGTCACCGCTGGCGCGCTGCAAATCGATCATCGATTGCGCGTAACCGGCCCATTCCGTCTGCAAGGCCTGGAGCCGGCGCAGACGATCGGTCTGGACCGGATTATCGGCGGTCAATTCGAGCAAGGTGTCGAGAGCGACGGCGATTCTCGGCTTGGCCGTCTCGTAGGGATCAAGGAAATGTTCGTCGCCGCTGAGCAAGAACCCGCGCATGCCGGTTTCCAGATCGACGGTCAGCTTTATTGCCTCATTGGCATTATTGATCACCCGGTCGGTGTGCTGGACCCACTGGATCACCGACAGCAGATAGGTAATCAGCGAAACGAAGAACACCGCGCTGATGACGCCCACACCCAATGGCAGGCTGACGTTGCGGCTCAGGAGTTTACGGAATCGTTGCTCATCAACCGAGGACGCAGAGGTCATGGGGAAGCCTTGTCGTACTGTTGAAAAGCATCGAGTCTGCCCCAAAACGGCGGAGCTCATCCATTTTTATGACATGTTTTGCGGCAAAAACCTGCATTTAGCTGCTCTGGGACAAAGGAGCGGTTATTCTCTGCAGCTCTTGTGCGGCTATTGTTTTTGTAGCGCATCGGGAACTTGTCGTGATTGGTCACTTACTCATGCTAGAGCCCGGTGATTTCGATCGACGCAACCGCACATTCAATCTTTGAGAGCCCTACTATGTCCGCTGACACCTCCACCATTCTAGTCGTCGAAGACGATGCCATCGTGCGCTCGCTGATCGTCGATGTACTGGAGGAGTTGGAGTTCCGGGTGCTCGCGGCGGATGGCTGTGAAATGGCGCTGGAGTTCATCAATGACGAAGACCAGTACATTGACTTGATGATGACGGATGTGGGGCTGCCGGTCATGGACGGTCGGGAGTTGGCCAAACAGGCGCGGATGCTGCGTCCCGAATTGCCGATTCTGTTCGCCAGCGGTTATGCCGAAAGCATCGAGGTGCCTGACGGCATGCACATCATCGGCAAGCCATTCTCTATCGATCAGTTGCGGGAGAAGGTCAAAGACATCCTCGTCCAGGCCTGACTTTTCTCGCGCCCCGATTCTCTCCACTCTCTACCCGCATCAAGGAATACCCGACAATGAGTCAGCCCCGCGCAACCAAAGTCCTGGTGATTGGTTACGTCTGGCCCGAGCCCCGCTCTTCCGCGGCCAGTGGGCACGTGATGCAAATTCTCGATACGTTCCTGCAGCAAGGCTGGGATATCACCTTCAGCAGCCCGGCCGGCACCGGTGAGCACCGGGCAGATTTGACGGCGTTGGGCATTCGCGAAGTGCCGATCGAGTTGAACAACAGCAGTTTCGACACGTTTATCAGTGAACTGGCACCGGATATCGTGTTGTTCGACCAGTTCATGATGGAAGAACAGTTCGGCTGGCGAGTAGAGAAACACTGCCCCAATGCTTTGCGTGTGCTGGAGACCTCCGACCTGCAAAGCCTGCGACATGCCCGGCATCAGCGACTCAAGGAGCGCTTGAAGGCCAGTGATGATACCAATGACTTCAGTGAGTTGTTCGCCCCGGCATTGCCAGAAGAGTTCGAGCTCATGGCCGATACCGATCTGGCAAAACGGGAGATCGCCGCGCTGTATCGCTGCGACTTGAACCTGATGATCTCCGAAGTGGAGATTGAATTGCTGGTCGAGCAGTTCAAACTGCCGCGCCACTTGCTGCACTGGTGCCCGTTGATGGTCGCTGCGCCGATTGCGCCGCCGCCAGTCTTTGAAGATCGTGCGCATTTCCTCAGTATCGGTAACTTCCGGCACGCGCCCAACTGGGATGCCGTGCTCTGGATGAAAACCACGATCTGGCCGCTGATCCGTGCGCAGTTGCCAGAGGCGCAATTGCATATCTATGGCGCCTATACGCCGCCCAAAGCCACCGCGCTGCACAATGCGGCCCAAGGGTTTCATGTGATGAACTGGGCAGAAGATGCCTTGCAAGTCATGTCCGCAGCCCGGGTGTGCCTGGCGCCATTACGCTTCGGTGCGGGTATCAAAGGCAAAATCGTCGACGCCATGCTCTGCGGCACACCCAATGTGACCACCCCGATTGGCGCAGAAGCGATGCACCGCGAACAGCCATGGCCGGGCGCCGTCACCCGAACTGCGCGTGAGTTCGCCGATTGCGCGATTCGTCTTTATAAAGACAAAGACCTCTGGATGAGTGCCCAATCCAATGGGCAGACGTTATTAGCCGATCGCTATCAGCCGTCGATACATGGCCCGGCACTGATCGAGAAGTTGTTGTATTGCCAACAACATTTGTCGCAACTTCGAAGGAGTAATTTTACCGGCAGCATGTTGCGCCACCACCATCACAAAAGTACTCAGTATATGGCGCAGTGGATTGAGGCGAAGAATCGAAATCAATAACGAGACCTCCAACTTCAACCATAACTAACAAACAAAAAGCCAGCGCTGTAAAAACACATATCCTGCATTGATCCCGTGATTGGCCAATCGCACTTCTATCGTTATAAATACGAACAAGCCGCCCCTCAAACATATAAAAAATGAAGGCGCGGCTTTTCTATCAATCGATGAAAGGATGCATTAATGAGCAGCACTTTAGAACATTACGCACTCAACAACTGGATGGCCGCCACACCGGATATTGACACTTTGTCGCTCTGTGAACTGACGCTACCAGGCAGCCATAATGCGGGCTGTGACTGGAAAGCGTCCTACCCGATAATTCCAGGTGCTCATTGGCTGGCGTGCCAGCACGACTCGTTTTCTGCCCAACTGCACAACGGTGTGCGTGCGCTCGATGTTCGACTGGATTTCGAATCGGACGCCATAGAATTTGACAAATTCCGATTCCAGCATAATGGATACCGCTCTTCCCGCAATGTGCTAAATCTCTTTGCCGATGTAAACCTTTTCCTGCGACACAATCCTGACGAGTTTGTAATCCTGGACTTTCATGAATTAAAAAATGGGACAAAGCCGTTTGACTACAGACTCTTCAACGAGATGTTGCTCAGGTATCTGGGCCGTAAAATAATTCCTGTCAAGAACATGCATCTGCCCCTTGGCGAACTCAAGAAAATCAGCAATGAGCAGAGAGTATTGATCGCAACCCCATGGAACAGCGCGCTTGATCAAACCTGGTTTTGCGAAAAAATCGAGCACAAATGGAGTGGCATCGGTGACACGAGCGTAGCTGAACTGGAAAGACACATCATCGAAGTACTGAAAAGCCCTCCCGGCAAATGGGCACCTTGGTCGCTTTCCGCAACCAGTTACCTCAAACACTGGGGCCCAAACGACATTCATGATCATCTTGATTCGTGGTTTGACCCGGAAAAATCTGACTGGGCGACAAAGTGCAGCATTATCAACGTCGACTTCATTGAGGAGTCGAAGATGGTTGCTTATTGCAGAACTGCAAACCTGAAAAAAGTGGGCAAGTGAATGAAATAGCCATCGCGCCAGTGAACAGCCATGTTTGTGGAAATATGTCGATGAGTGACACTCCGGCCTGAATAGAGGCTTATTCCAAGCTGGCTTTAGGCGTCCCGAAAGAGGCATGATCAACGGGCGATAACAATAAAAGTGTCCCGATATGAGCCGACCAGCCAGAGTCACCGATCCTTCCTACGAATTGATGGACGACCACAACGGGTTGTCCATCATCTATCGTCAACACGGCTTCCCCTGCCCTTTGGTGCGCTGGCATTTCCACAAGGAATACGAGCTGCACCTGATTGTCGCCAGCTCCGGTAAGGTGTTCATCGGTGACTACATCGGTAACTTCTACCCGGAAACGCTGTTTTTGACCGGACCCAACCTGCCCCACAACTGGATCAGCCAGGTCGCCGAAGACGAAGTGGTGCCCAAACGCGACATGCTGGTCAATTTCACTGACGAACTGTTTGAAAGCGGCCATCAGGTGTTCGCCGAACTCAAGACGCTTGCACCCTTGCTCGAGCGCGCGCAGTACGGCATCGAGTTTCGCTGCAAGCGCACGATCCGCCAGGCCATGGCCTTGATGCAGCGCATTGCTGACACCCAGGGCATGACCCGGCTCGGGCACTTTTTCATTCTGCTGGAGTTGCTGGCAGCGTCCGATGACTATCAGTTGCTGTCCGGTGCCACAACGCCGCAATTGGCCGATGAACACAATATCGACCGCACCAACCGGGCGGTGGATTACATCTTTGCCCATTACGCCCGGGAACTGCCGCTGGAAGAAGTCGCCGAGCACCTGGGGTTGACGCCGACCTACTTCAGTCGCGTGTTCAAACAGGCCACCGGGCGCTGTTTTATCGAATTCGTCAATCGCCTGCGCATCAGTAAATCCTGCGAGTTGCTGGCCGATGGCGACAAAACGGTGACCGATGTGTGTTTCGAATCGGGCTTCAATAATATTTCCAACTTCAACCGGCGTTTCCAACAGCTCAAGGGCATGACGCCATCGCACTACCGGCGGTTGGCGGTGCAGCGTTTGACTGAGCAAAACCTGGGCTGAAGGCCTTGATCATGTGGTGATTTTCAGATCGCCTTCGCGGGCAAGTCGGATCGCCGCACCGCTCGCTCCTACAAGAGCGAGGCTTGCCCGCGAAGGAGCCGGTGAAACCTATACAAATTCGATGCCTGCTCGCCTCTGCAAAGCCTTACCACATACCCCTGTAGGAGCGAGGCTTGCCCGCGAAAGGGCCGGTGAAACCTGTACAAATTCGATGACCGCTCGCCTCTGCAAAGCCTGTCCTTGCATCTCCCCCTCCAAAGCCCAGTGCAAAATAGTATCGGTCACAGTGCAATGGATGATTTGTCAGCCCATCCATTGAAGGCTGTAATCAGTGCACATTCTTCCTGCTTCGGAAGACACAAAAACAATAACTGTCCTTCTGTAACCCGCCGGGTGCAGAAAAGGAGTGCACGATGCAACCTTCGGTAAAAGCTCTGCTTGCTCTCACCTGCATGACCCTCAGTAGCGTCAGCCTCGGCGCCCAGACCCTGACCATTGCCACCGTCAACAACAGCGACATGATCCGCATGCAAAAACTCTCGAAAACCTTCGAGGCCGAGCATCCGGACATCAAGCTCAATTGGGTGGTGCTCGAAGAAAACGTCCTGCGCCAACGCCTGACTACCGACATCGCCACCCAGGGCGGGCAGTTCGATGTGTTGACTATCGGCATGTACGAAGCCGCACTCTGGGGCGCCAAGGGTTGGCTGGAACCGATGAAGGACTTGCCGGCCAGCTACGCCCTCGACGACGTGTTCCCTTCAGTGCGTGAAGGCCTTTCGGTCAAGGGCACGCTCTACGCCCTGCCGTTCTACGCTGAAAGTTCCATCACCTATTACCGCACCGACCTGTTCAAGGACGCCGGGCTGACCATGCCGGATCGCCCGACCTGGACTCAGATCAGCGAGTTTGCCGGCAAACTCACCAACAAAGATAAAGAACAGTACGGCATCTGCCTGCGTGGCAAGGCTGGCTGGGGCGAGAACATGGCGCTGATCACCACCGTCGCTAATGCTTACGGTGCACGCTGGTTCGATGAAAAATGGCAGCCAGAATTCACCGGGCCCGAGTGGAAGAACGCGCTGAACTTCTATGTCGACACCATGAAGAAGTCCGGCCCGCCGGGGGCGTCGAGCAACGGATTCAACGAAAACCTGGCGCTGTTCAACAGCGGCAAGTGTGCGATCTGGGTCGATGCCAGTGTCGCTGGCTCGTTCGTCACCGATAAAACCCAAAGCAAGGTCAGCGATCACGTCGGCTTCACCTACGCACCGCATGAAACCACCGACAAAGGTTCGGCCTGGTTGTATTCCTGGGCGCTGGCCATTCCGACCAGTTCCAAGGCCAAGGACGCGGCGAAAACGTTTAGCGCCTGGGCCACCTCCAGGGAATACGGTGCGCTGGTCGCGGAAAAAGACGGCATCGCCAACGTGCCGCCAGGCACTCGCGCCTCGACCTACACAGAGGCCTACATGAATGCCGCGCCGTTCGCCAAGGTGACGCTGGAATCGCTGAAAGCGGCGGACCCGAGTAAACCGTCCCTCAAGCCCGTGCCCTATATCGGCATCCAGTTGGTGACCATTCCTGAGTTCCAGGCCGTGGGCACCCAGGTCGGCAAGCTGTTTTCGGCGGCGCTGATCGGCCAGACCACGGTCGACCAGGTCCTGACCGCCGCCCAGTCAACCACCGAACGTGAGATGAAGCGCGCCGGTTATCCCAAGTAACCCCAGCCCCTGTAGGAGCGAGGCTTGCCCGCGAAAGCGGTGTGTCAGACAAA
Source organism: Pseudomonas sp. S2_A02 (assembly GCF_054668495.1). Taxonomy (NCBI): domain Bacteria; kingdom Pseudomonadati; phylum Pseudomonadota; class Gammaproteobacteria; order Pseudomonadales; family Pseudomonadaceae; genus Pseudomonas; species Pseudomonas sp. S2_A02. The sequence continues at coordinate 614,252 of NZ_CP162776.1, forward strand.
TCGCCTTCGCGGGCAAGCCTCGCTCTACTGGTTTTGCGCTATGCCTGCTTTCGCACTTAATCGGTTCTATCGCCATGAATATTTCAACTGTCAAAGCTCACATGGACATCCCCCAACCGGTGCGCAAAAACCGGTTGAGCAACCCCGGCTGGTTTCTGGTCAGCCCCTCGGTAGCGTTGTTGCTGCTGTGGATGATCGTGCCGCTGGGCATGACCGTTTACTTTTCAATGATTCGCTACAACCTGCTCTACCCCGGTGAAAACCAGTTCGTGGGGCTGGAGAACTTCAGCTACTTTCTGAGCGACTCGGGCTTCCTGCCCGGCGCCACCAACACCCTGTTGCTGGTGGGCAGCGTGCTGCTGATCAGCGTGGTGTTCGGCGTGTTGATCAGCGCGTTGCTGGAGGCCAGTGAGTTTCTGGGTCGCGGCATCGTGCGGGTGATGTTGATCTCGCCGTTCTTCATCATGCCCACCGTCGGTGCGCTGATCTGGAAAAACCTGATTTTCCATCCGGTCTCGGGGATTCTCGCCTACCTCTGGAAGCTGTTCGGCGCGCAGCCGGTGGACTGGCTCGCGCACTACCCGCTGCTGTCGATCATCATCATTGTTTCCTGGCAATGGCTGCCCTTCGCGATCCTGATTTTGATGACCGCCATGCAGTCCCTCGACCAGGAACAAAAAGAAGCCGCGCGCCTGGACGGTGCCGGTCCGATCGCGATCTTCTGGCACCTGACCCTGCCGCACCTGGCCCGCCCCATTGCGGTGGTGGTGATGATCGAAACCATCTTCCTGCTGTCGGTGTTCGCCGAAATCTTCACCACCACCAACGGTGGCCCCGGTTACGCCTCGACCAACCTCGCGTACCTGATCTACAACCAGGCGCTGGTGCAGTTCGACGTCGGCATGGCGTCCGCCGGAGGTTTGATCGCGGTGGTGATTGCCAACGTCGCGGCCATCGTGCTGGTACGAATGATCGGCAAAAACTTGACAGACAAAGCCTGAGGCCTGCGCCATGACTCTTCAACAATCCCGTCGTCTGCAAAGCCTGCTGCTCGGCACTCTGGCCTGGGCCATCGCGATCCTGATCTTCTTCCCGATCTTCTGGATGGTGATGACCAGTTTCAAAACCGAAATCGACGCGTTCGCCACGCCGCCGCAGTTCATCTTCACGCCGACGCTTGCGAACTACCTGCACATCAACGAGCGCAGCGACTACTTCAGCTTCGCCTGGAACTCGGTGGTGATCTCGTTCAGCGCCACGGCCCTTTGCCTGCTGATCGCGGTGCCGGCGGCCTACTCGATGGCGTTCTACGAAACCCAGCGCACCAAAGGCACGTTGCTGTGGATGCTCTCGACCAAGATGCTGCCGCCGGTGGGCGTGCTGATGCCGATCTACCTGCTGGCCAAGAGCTTCGGTCTGCTGGACACGCGAATCGCGCTGATCGTGATCTACACGCTGATCAACCTGCCGATCGTGGTCTGGATGATTTACACCTACTTCAAAGACATCCCCAAAGACATCCTCGAAGCCGCACGCCTGGATGGCGCCACGCTGTGGCAGGAAATGGTCCGGGTGTTACTGCCGATCGCCAAGGGCGGCTTGGCTTCCACGGTTTTACTGTCGCTGATCCTGTGCTGGAACGAAGCATTCTGGTCGCTGAACCTGACCTCATCGAAGGCCGCGCCACTGACCGCGTTGATCGCCTCGTACTCAAGCCCTGAAGGTCTGTTCTGGGCCAAGTTGTCGGCAGTGTCGACCCTGGCCTGTGCACCGATCCTGATCTTCGGCTGGATCAGCCAGAAACAATTGGTCCGCGGCCTGTCGTTTGGCGCCGTGAAATGAAGATCACCGACCGAATGCGATCTCTGTGGGAGCGAGCAGGCTCGCTCCCACAAAAAAGCCCATCCGGCTCAACTGAATAACAACAAGTGGAGGCCCATCATCATGGCCAACCTGAAAATCAAAAATCTGCAAAAAGGCTTCGAAGGTTTTTCCATCATCAAAGGCATCGACCTGGAAGTGAATGACAAGGAATTCGTGGTGTTCGTCGGCCCGTCGGGCTGCGGCAAATCCACCCTGCTGCGGCTGATCGCCGGTCTTGAAGAGGTCAGCGGCGGTACCATCGAACTGGATGGCCGCGACATCACCGAAGTCAGCCCGGCCAAGCGCGACTTGGCGATGGTGTTCCAGACCTACGCCCTGTACCCGCACATGAGCGTGCGCAAAAACATGTCGTTCGCCCTGGACCTGGCCGGTGTAGCAAAAGCCGAAGTCGAGAAAAAAGTCGGCGAAGCGGCGCGCATCCTTGAACTCGGGCCGATGCTGGAGCGCAAGCCGAAGCAACTGTCCGGCGGTCAGCGTCAACGCGTGGCCATCGGCCGGGCGATCGTGCGCAACCCGAAAATCTTCCTGTTCGACGAACCGCTGTCCAACCTCGACGCCGCCCTGCGGGTGCAGATGCGCCTGGAACTGTTGCGCCTGCACAAAGAACTGCAAGCCACGATGATCTACGTGACCCACGACCAGGTCGAAGCCATGACCATGGCCGACAAAGTCGTCGTCCTCAATGGCGGAAAGATCGAACAAGTCGGTTCGCCACTGGACCTGTATCACCAGCCGGCCAATCTGTTTGTCGCAGGCTTCCTCGGCACACCGAAAATGGGCTTCCTCAAGGGCAAAGTCACCCGCGTTAACGGCCAAAGCTGTGAAGTACTGCTGGACGCCGGCACCCGCATCACCCTGCCGCTCAGCGGTGCCAACCTGAGTGTCGGCGGCGCCGTGACCTTAGGGATTCGTCCGGAGCATCTGCAACTGGCGCAACCCGGCGACTGCACCCTGCAAGTCACGGCCGACGTCAGCGAGCGTCTGGGCAGCGACACCTTCTGCCATGTGCTGACGTCGTCCGGCGAGGCGCTGACCATGCGCGTTCGCGGCGATCTGGCCAGCCGTTATGGTGAAACCCTGAGCCTGCACCTGGACGCCGAACACTGCCATTTATTCGATGCCGACGGCGTGGCGCTGACCCGCCCACTGCGCGCCGCAGCCTGATCCGAGAGCATGCGATGAAACTGAATAGACAGAACCTCAACCGCCTCGCCCCCGAGGTGATCCTGCCCGCCTACAGCCTGAACGATACCCGCCAAGGCATCGCGCACATCGGTGTCGGTGGTTTCCACCGCGCGCATCAGGCGTACTACACCGACGCCTTGATGAATACCGGCGAAGCACTGGATTGGGCCATTTGCGGGGTCGGCCTGCGCGCCGAAGACCGCCGCGCCCGGGACGACCTCAAAGAGCAGGATTATCTGTTTACCCTGTTCGAACTCGGCGACGCCGACGACGCTGAAGTGCGAGTTATCGGCGCCATCCGCAACATGCTGCTGGCCGAAGACAGCGCCGAGGTGTTGATCGACAAACTCGCCGATCCAGACATCCGCATCGTCTCGCTGACCATCACCGAAGGCGGCTATTGCATCGACGACAGCAACGGCGAGTTCATGGCGCACCTGCCGCAGATCCAGCATGATCTGGCCCACCCGAACGCACCGAAAACCGTGTTCGGTTTCCTCTGCGCCGCACTGGCCAAACGGCGTGCAGCCGGTACACCCGCGTTCACGCTGATGTCTTGCGATAACCTGCCGCACAACGGTGCCGTGACCCGTAAAGCCCTGCTGGCATTCGCTGCCCTGCGCGACGCCGATCTGCAGGACTGGATCGAACGCCACGTCAGCTTTCCCAACGCGATGGTCGACCGCATCACGCCGATGACCAGCACCGAGCATCGTCTGCAACTGGCCGACAAACATGCAGTCGATGACGCTTGGCCGGTGGTCTGTGAACCGTTTGTGCAGTGGGTGCTGGAAGACAAATTCGTCAACGGTCGCCCGGCCTGGGAAAAGGTCGGCGTGCAGTTCACCGACGACGTCACGCCTTACGAAGAGATGAAGATCAAACTGCTCAACGGCAGCCATCTGGCTCTGACCTATCTGGGCTTTTTGAAGGGTTACCGCTTCGTTCACGAAACCATGAATGACCCGCTGTTCGCACGCTACATGCGCGCCTACATGGACCTGGACGTGACGCCGCAACTGGCGCCGGTGCCGGGGATCGACCTGACCGAGTACAAAAATACCCTGGTGGCGCGCTTCTCCAACCAAGCGATTGCCGATCAGCTGGAGCGGGTGTGTTCGGATGGCTCGTCGAAGTTTCCGAAATTCACCGTGCCTACGATCAACCGCTTGATTACCGACGGCCAAGAGACCAAGCGTGCGGCGCTGGTAGTGGCGGCGTGGGCGCTGTACCTCAAAGGCGTGGATGAGAATGGCCAGACCTATGCAATTGCGGATCCACGGGCGGCGTTCTGTCAGGCGCTGGTGGCCGATGATGTGTTGATCACTCAACGAATGTTGGAGGTTGAAGAGATTTTCGGGACAGCGATTCCGCGTTCAGCCGAGTTTGTGGCAGCGTTCGAGTGGTGCTGTAACAGCTTGCGGGAGGTTGGAGTGACGCGGACGCTGGAGCGGGTGCTGGCGTAAGCACTGCAGTGAAATTGCTGCCGCCATCGCGGGCAAGCCCGCTCCCACAGGGATCGAGGTTGCTCACAGATCTGTGTTCCATCCCAGACTACTGTGGGAGCGGGCTTGCCCGCGATGGCTGACTGACAAACAACATAAATGTTGAATGGGCATTGATATCGACCTGACGATCCAAGGATCTTCCATGGCAAACCAACAATTATTCCTCGGCATCGACTGCGGCACCCAAGGCACCAAAGCCGTTGTCCTCGACGCGCACAGCGGCCAGGTCCTCGGTCAGGGCGCCGCTGCCCACAGCCTCATCAGCGGCGCCAATGGTCGTCGTGAGCAAGACACCGCCCAATGGCTGGAAGCCTTTACCCTGGCCACCCGCCGCGCGCTGCTCGAGGCGAATGTAGATGGTCAAGACATCCTCGGCATCGGCGTTTCCGGCCAGCAGCATGGCCTGGTGCTGCTCGACGATCGGGGCCAGGTGCTGCGCCCGGCCAAGCTCTGGTGCGACACCGAGTCCACGCCGGAGAACGACCGCTTGCTCGCCCATCTGGGCGGCGAAAAAGGCTCATTGGAACGCCTCGGCATCGTCATCGCGCCGGGTTACACCGTGTCCAAACTGCTCTGGACCAAAGAACAGCACCCGGAGGTATTCGCCCGAATCGCCCGCATTTTGCTGCCTCATGACTACCTCAACTACTGGCTCACCGGCCGCAGTTGCGCCGAGTATGGCGATGCCTCGGGCACCGGCTATTTCAACGTGCGCACCCGCCAGTGGGACTTGCAACTGCTGCGCGACATCGACCCCACCGGGCGCCTGCAAGCCGCGCTCCCGGAGCTGATCGATGCCCACCAACCGGTCGGCACGATCCTCCCGAGTATGGCCGAGCACCTCGGCATCAACCCCAAGGCGCTGGTCTCCAGCGGCGGCGGCGATAACATGATGGGCGCAATCGGCACCGGCAATATAAAGCCCGGTGCGATCACCATGAGCCTCGGCTCCTCGGGAACGGTCTATGCCTATGCCGAGCAAGCGAACGTCAGTCCGGATGCCTCGGTCGCGACGTTCTGCTCCTCCAGCGGTGGCTGGCTGCCATTGATCTGCACGATGAACCTGACCAATGCAACCGGCGCGATTCGCGAGTTGTTCGAATTGGATATCGAGTCGTTCAATGCCTTGGTCGCGCAAGCGCCGATCGGTGCCGACGGCGTGTGCATGCTGCCGTTCCTCAACGGCGAACGCGTCCCCGCCCTGCCCCATGCCAGCGGCAGTCTGCTGGGGCTGACCATGACCAACCTGACCCGGGCCAACCTGTGCCGCGCCGTGGTGGAAGGCACCACCTTCGGTTTGCGTTACGGTCTGGACCTGCTGCGCCACAATGGCTTAAAAAGCCGCAGCATCTGCCTGATCGGCGGCGGCTCGAAGAGCCCGGTGTGGCGACAAATCGTCGCCGACATCATGAATACGCCAGTGATCTGTACCGAGCAAAGTGAAGCCGCGGCCCTCGGCGCAGCGATTCAGGCGGCGTGGTGCAAATCCTGGGCAAACGGTCACGAAGACAGCCTGGCGGACTTGTGCGAGCGTTGCGTAAAGCTCGATCTGGCCAGTGAAACCTTACCGATTGCAGAAAATGTGGTGGCCTGTCAGCAGGCCTACGAACGCTATCAACAGCATGTCGCAACCCTTTAAAGAGCGAGCAATTATGTATCTAGTGTGTGGCGAAGCGCTGTTCGATTTCTTCAGCGAAGACGATGCCAACGGTCTGGCGTCCAAAGTGAATTTCAAGGCGATTGCCGGCGGCTCGCCGTTCAACGTGGCCGTAGGTTTGCGTCGTTTGGGCGTGGACGCCGCGCTGTTTGCCGGCCTGTCGACCGATTACCTCGGCCGACGTTTGCAGCAGGTGCTGCAGGATGAAGGTGTGCGCCCGGACTACCTCGTGGACTTTGCCGCGCCGACTACGCTGGCGATGGTCGCCGTCGGTGCCAATGGCTCGCCCCATTACAGCTTTCGTGGCGAAGGCTGCGCTGATCGGCAGTTGAGCCTGGCGCATCTGCCAGGGTTGGGGCCTGAAGTGCGCGGTTTGCACGTCGGTTCGTTCTCGCTGGTGGTGCAGCCGATTGCCGATACCTTGCTGGCGCTGGTGCAACGGGAAAGCGGCAAACGCATGATCAGCCTCGACCCGAACGTGCGCCTTAATCCCGAGCCGAATATCGAGTTGTGGCGCTCGCGGATTGCCACGCTGGTTGAGCTGGCCGACCTGATCAAGGTCAGCGACGAAGACTTGAGCCTGTTGTACCCCGAGCAAGATCCTCAGCGCGTTATTGAAAGCTGGCTGGAGCATCGCTGTCAGTTGGTGTTCCTGACCCGTGGCGGCGAAGGCGCAACGGTGTTCAGCCGTGCCCACGGTTCGTGGTCGGTGCCGGCCTGCTCAGTAAAAATTGCCGACACCGTGGGGGCTGGCGATACGTTTCAAGCGGCGCTGATTACCTGGTTGACCGAGCAGCAGCTGGATTCGGTTGGAGGTATGCAACAGCTGAGTCGCGAGCAAATTGACGCGATGCTCAGGTTTGCAGTGAGCGCTGCGGCGTTGACCTGCAGCAAGACTGGGCCGGATTTGCCCTATCGACGGCAGTTGGGCTGATATCGACGCCCCCCTATCTCCTCCCATCGCAGGTCCTGATTTCAGGGCCTGCCGGTGGACCTGAGCTTTTTATATTTTTTTGATATATTTTTATTTCGATTTAAAGTTGTATTAATCCTGCCAAAAGACAAGCGGCTATTGACAGCTTCATACTATCCATCCCAACAAGAATAGTTATAGCAATTTACGCTCGCAGTTAGTTCAAAACAAAATAGTCACACAGGATTCACGATACCAGCGACATATTTATCTTGTAAGTTTTTCACCTCCACATCTGTCAGACAGTACTGTATCTATTCGCATACAACACCCCATCCTATTGAATATAATAAATAAAACAGATAATCACTGCATGTTTATATCGACAGAATCCAGCGATCGCCGAAGTTGATATTGGTTTAATTGAAAATAACCAGCCCGTTACTTGACCGCTACAAACCTTCAACTAATATCTTTTCCACGCACAGCGCAGGTAAGGATATTGCTGTGCGTCAATCCTTATACCCACACAACAGGAAAAGGAACTCCAACATGGAAAGTGTCGCTATCTCAGCTGCCCAAATTAACTGGAACGGCGGACAACGTATTACGCTCACCGCAGGTGATACAGCCACCTGCACCGCGCTTAGCCCCGGCCAGCTTTATGGATCTTTATCTACAACTCTGCTCAAAATGACAACAATTCAACTGTCTCCGTGAATTGGAGCAATAGCCAGCCGCCCGTACCGATCACAGTGCCTGGCACCACAGCCAATGCAGGCCTCGCATCATTAGGTTTTGTCTCGGGCACCGATACTCAAACCGTTTCGGTTTCACTGCCCAGCAATGCCGGTAAGTCACAGGTCGAAATCTGGCTGGGAAGTGTCGGCATGCCGACCAATACGTCGGGGCTCAGTAATTATCCGCTGCAGGCCGATGGTGAGCAGCATCCGTTCAATAAGTACACCCGTTATTATGCGGTCCCCCCCTCGAAATGGATGAACCTGACGATCACCAGCACCATTACACAGTTCCTCTCCTGCCAGTTCCGTGAGGCGCAGGCGACCGTATTTGTCGTCAATGAGACTTCAAACGGCCTCCTTGCCAATCAGGTCACCAACATTGGGCCTACTGCCAGTGCGGCTGGGAACGTCAAGATCGTTTACTCGCAGATTCAGAGCATTACCAATAATCTGCAAGGCGACGGTACGCAGTGGGTGTGGATGGACGCTGACAGCCAGCAAGACTCTCAGAGCGCGACCATTTCCTTGCAATCGCTTTGAATTTCCTGGCTGCGTAATAAGGAAAGCCCCACCGGTGGGGCTTTCTTTTTTATCTGGCGTAGCGGCCAATCGCCTTTAACAATGCCTGTATTCATTGCGCAAAATCTCGGCTATAGGGGAAAGCCTGCCCCACGACAGGCGGCATGCAACCCGGTTAACCATCGCTTAACCCCACGGTCCAAAACTTTACTGGACCGCACTCCCTCAACTCCCTCCCACGCCCGGTGCGGCAGGTTCGACGTTCTTCAGTCGAACTGACTTTCCCTTTGCACTGGAGACCCACCATGAACATGCGAACACTACTGATGACCACCGCCCTCGCCTGCACCGCGTTCACAGGTCTTGCTCAGGCCAACGAGACGTCGTCGTCCCAGGCCGTGCCCTATCACTACGGCATGCCGCTTCATGTGGGCAAAGTCGTTTCCCTGACTGAGCCGCAGACGCTGGAATGCCAAGTGGTGACGGCCGACATGAAGTACATCGACAAGTCGGGCAAGCCTGCGGAAATTACGTACCGAAAACTTTCTGACGCGTGCAGTTATCAGAGCTGACAGAAGATTCTGATTCGCTGCTTGGCGGTAGGCCTGTGAGGATTCTGACGCTATGCTCTGGCGTCTCCCTCACTGCCGAAAGGATTCGCCATGCAGTTCTCGTTTCGCACGCTGTCGACGTTCACCGCCGCGCTTTGTTTTCTGCTGGCGCTGGCCTGGGGTTTGATGCCGCAATCGTTGCTGGCGATCTGGAGCATCGAGTATTCGTCCGCGGCGGGTTTTGTCGCCAGGCGCAGTGCGGTGCTGTTCGGCGCGTTGGGGGTGATGTTTAATCTCGTGCGGCATGCACCGCCCTCGGCGGCACGAAGCGCGATGTGCAACGGCTTTATGGTGGGGTGTTTCGGTTTGGCAGCGCTGGGCTTCGGCGAATGGCTCAATGGTCATGCCGGGCCGGGTATTTTGCTGGCGATTGTGGTGGAGTTAGCACTGGGCCTGGGTTTTATCCAGACCCGGCGTGTGTCGCTCGAACTCGGTGAAACGGCCGGTTAATGAGCTTTTGACGTCGGGTGCAACAGCTGGCTATGCCTGTTGTGCTCAAGGTCGGTGCGTAACTCGGCGATCAGATTGTTGATCTCCCGACATCCATTGAGGCGTTGAGCATCTATGCCGGTGACGCATAGGTCGAGATGATCTGTCTCGACGTCCGAATACACCTTGACGGTCATCGACAGGTCCGGCGACAGCGTGCATTGGCAGCGTTTCGGGAGAAAACTGCTTTCAACGATATTGCGTAGTTCCAAGGCAGAAAGAAACATGGCCACCCTCTCGGTTTGTGAGATTGCCAATCAAAAATCAATGTCGGTCGGAGCTCAAATCGCCCGTTGTTTTTCTTCCTTGGGGAACCTCATTGTTCCAACGTCCCAACCGTCTTCTTGTTTCAGCGCCGACTCAGTAACGATCGTGGTCAGCTCAAGACAGCTACAGCATAAAACATGCCCGGAATTTCGCTCTGCACCTCGTCGGCAAATCAAGGATTTAGGAGCGTTGGCAACAGATCGCGTCATGCAAAATGCAAGACAGGCCCTTTTCGAGACCTGTATTTTGCAAACACCCGATGGCGGGTTTGCATTGGGTGAGGACGGCAGTAAGAATGCGGCCCATCCATTCAGTATCCGCTGACCCCACATCCACGCAAGGAGGCATCATGGGTGCTTTGCCGCTTAACACGACCGTCGGGCTGATAATTGCCGTTTTGTCGTCCGTAGCCCACGCCGCAACCCTCGAAGACGTCGCGCCGTATCCCAAGCCCGAAAGCGGTTTTACCCGCCAGGTCATTCACCTCGCCCCACAACAACAGGAAGACGGTTATCAAGTCGAGATCCTGGCCGGCAAGACCCTGACCGTCGACTGCAACCGTCAGCGCCTGGGCGGCAGGCTTGAGGAAAAGAATCTCGAGGGCTGGGGCTATCCGTTTTACCAGCTGGAAAAAGTCACCGGCCCAATGAGCACGCTGATGGCCTGCCCGGATGGCAACAGCAAAAAGGACTTCGTGCCGGTGGTCGGTGACGGTTTCAGGCTGCGCTACAACAGCAAGCTGCCAATCGTGCTCTACGTGCCCAAAGATGTCGAAGTGCGCTACCGGATCTGGTCGGCGTCGAGCCACGTCGAGAAAGCCGTTCAGGAATAAACCGCTCCAGCCGACACGCCGCTCAACGCGGCGCGCTCGGCCACATGCCGCAAACTGTCGAAATTGATGTTCGCTCCGGAATCGATAGCCACAAAGGTCTGACCCCAGGCGCCGGTTCGTCCCACGTACTGCTTGATTCCAGCCACGGCCAGTGCACCGGAAGGTTCGGTGATCGAGCGGGTATCGTCGTAGATGTTCTTGATGGCGGCGCAGAGCTCGTCGTTGCTGACGGTCATTACCTCATCGACGCAAAATCGGCAGACCTCGAAACCATGGGCGCCGATCTCAGCGACGGCCACACCATCGGCGAAGGTACCGACAGTTGGCAGGACAACCCGTTCGCCGGCCTGTAATGCAGCCTGCAAACAGGCGGAATGTTCCGACTCAACGCCGATAATGCGGACTTCCGGGCGTAGGTATTTGACGTACGCGGCAATACCGGCGATCAAGCCACCTCCGCCCACCGGAACGAAGATCGCGTCCAGCGGCCCTTGGTGTTGGCGTAGGATTTCCATGGCGACGGTGCCCTGCCCGGCGATCACGTCCGGATCGTCGAAAGGCGAGACAAAGGTGCGACCGGTTTGCCGTGCCAGGCTCAGCGCGTACTCCAGGGCAAACGGAAAACTCTCGCCATGCAGCACCGCATCCGCTCCTCGGCTGCGAACCCCGTGCACCTTCAACTCCGGTGTCGTGCAGGGCATGACAATGGTTGCGGCAATCCCCAATTCGCGGGCCGCCAACGCTACGCCTTGGGCATGATTGCCCGCCGAGGCCGTGATCACGCCACGGGCTTTCTGTTCATCGCTCAGGTGCACCAGTTTGTTGTAGGCGCCGCGGATCTTGAAGGAAAAGGTCGGTTGCAAGTCTTCGCGCTTGAGCAGGATCTGATTGCCCAACGCCTCGGACAAGGCCGGTGCCGCTTGCAACGGCGTGCGCACGGCGAGTTCGTAAACCGGCGCGGCGAGGATTTTTTTCACGTAGTGCTCAAGCAAGCTCTGTTGGGCGGGGGTGCTGCTCATGGTCGTCTCCTTGGTATCCGGGCGGTCGGTGTAGGAGCTGCCGAAGGCTGCGATCTTTGCTTTTTCAAGATCAAAAGATCGCAGCCTTCGGCAGCTCCTACACGGGTTGCGTGCACCCGGTAAGCTCAAAACCCAAGAGACAGAAAGTAAAAACCCGCCTCTAGGGCGGGTTGGGTGCTGCAGTCGTGAGCTAGCCCGCCAAATAAGGAATGGCGGTAATAATGCTTGGCTGGCAGCGCAATACGGTGGAAGTCATGGTTGGAAATTAGCCGGACGCTGATGGCAAGTCAACGGCCAATTTTCAAGGGCCGCTGTAGGCTGGCGATTCTGCTCATTGTCCCAAGGAAGGAAACCATGAAGTCTGTCGCCCTGCCCCTCATTGCCTTGATCGCTTTCGCCAGCTACACCGTTTCGGTGATGCTGCAGGCTGAGCAGTCGTTGCTCGACTTCGGCATCAGCCTGATGTCGCAGCCCGATACCACGCAGGTGGTGATCGATTTGTACCTGTTGGCGACGCTTGCCGGTATCTGGATGTACAAGGATGCGCGCAAGCGTGGTCAGCCGGGGTTGTCGGTGGTTCCCTATCTGTTGGTGACGGCGATTTTTGTGTCTGTCGGGCCGTTGTTGTATCTGGTGGTGCGGGGGCTTCAGGAGCGGAGAAACTCCGTTAGCTCAGCTCAGGAGGTCTGATCCGGAATTTGTGGAGTTAATGTGATTGCAATCGCGAGCAGGCTCGCTCCCACAGGTAGGGCTGCGTCGGACCCGAAAGTCAGGCGCAGTCCCGACCAAAATGTGGGAGCGAGCCTGCTCGCGATGGCGATCTGGCAGCTGTTACAAAGTTTGGAGTAAACCCGCTTACCTCAACCCAACCTTGTACAAAACACCATCGTCTTCATCTGTCAGCAAATACAGGTAACCATCCGGCCCCTGCCGCACATCGCGAATCCGTTTGTTGAGTTCACCGAGCAACCGTTCTTCGTGAACGACTTTATCGCCTTCGAACTGCAGGCGAATCAGCTCCTGACTCACCAGCGCCCCGATAAACACGTTGTGCTGCCAGGCCTTGAAGCGATCCCCATCGTAGAAGGCCATGCCGCTCAGGCCGGGGGATTTTTCCCAGACATGGTGCGGGCCCACGGTGCCTTCGATGGTTTCGCCCTTGGCTTCCGGGATCGGCAGGCCGGAATAGTTGATGCCATGGGTTGCCAGCGGCCAGCCGTAATTCTTGCCGCGCTCGATGATGTTGATCTCGTCGCCGCCCCGGGGGCCGTGCTCGTTTTCCCAGAGCGTGCCACTCCAGGGATTGAGTACCGCCCCTTGCGGATTTCGATGGCCGTAGGACCAGATTTCCGGGCGAACGCCTTTTTGCCCGACAAAAGGGTTGTCCTTCGGCACCTTGCCGTCTGGATGGATCCGCACGATCTTGCCTTGCAGCTTGTCGAGATCCTGCGCCGTGGGCCGGTCGTTATTCTCGCCCAGGGTGATGAACAGATAACCGTCGCGGTCGAACACCAGTCGCGAGCCGAAGTGATTGCCGACCGAGAGCTTGGGCTCCTGACGGAAGATCACCCTGAAATCCTTGATGGCTGCCAGGTCCTCGGACAACCGTCCGCGACCGACCGCGGTGCCGGCCTTGCCGCCCTCACCGCCTCCTTCGGCATAAGACAGATAAACCATACGGTCTTGCTTGAAGTCGGGCGACAACACCACATCGAGCAATCCGCCCTGCCCCTTGGCCCAAACCTGAGGCACGCCGCTGAGCGGGCCCGAGAGTTTGCCGTCGGCGCTGACCAGCCGCAGGTTGCCGGGCCGCTCGGTCACCAGCATCCCTTGGCGATCGGGCAGAAACGCCAGCGCCCAGGGGTGCTCCAAGCCTTTAACGATCGGGGTGACCTCAAGGGTGCCCTGCTCGCTTTTTATATCCTGTGTCGGCGCCGCGAAAACGGACGCCGTGACTGTAAACAACGCGCTGGCACAGAAAGTGGCCAAGAGGGTTTTACGCAACATGCACGATTCCTTTTGTCATCAAATGGCTGGCAAGACCTCTGTCATGCCGTTCAACGGTAGTTGCGGTCCGAGTCCCGGGGTGGTGGATTGGGAATGAATTTCGGCTGGCTGGTGGGAGCCGGTCGATCTTGCGGATAGCGGTTGCCGATACCGCCGTTATCCAGTGTTGGCGGTCGTGGCACAGGCACCGTGCCTGGCCCGCGAATCACCGGGATGCTTGGCTGGGTGCCTTGCATGCTGTTGGGATTGGCCCGACGAATCGGGCTGTTGTAGGGATTGTTATTGGTACTACCCGGCAGGTTCTGCGCCAGCAGCAAGGGCGAGGACGGCGATGTGGCGTCTGCCAGAGCCAAAGGGCTTAGCACGCCACTCAATGCCAGCGCGATGACGCCGAGCACACATCGGTTCATGAGGACCTCTCTAAACGAGCGTGCCACGCTTCATGGATGAATAAAGCCACGCTACGCCCAGGGGTCGGATTTGTTAACTAAAACCTCCTCCACAAGATGTAACACGAGTTAACCGCACCGCAGATCCGCCCGCAGGACCGGGCCGCCGCCGACTGAAACTTTTACCCTTGGCCGCAGGTCACCAGAACATCAATCGACGAGATCACGACGATGGCACGGGCAATCTGGAAAGGCGCAATCAGTTTCGGTCTGGTGCACATCCCGGTGGCGCTAGTCTCGGCGACGTCTTCGCGCGGGATCGATTTCAACTGGCTCGACAGCCGCAGCATGGACCCGGTCGGCTACAAGCGCATCAACAAGGTCACCGGCAAGGAAGTTACCCAAGAGCACATCGTCAAAGGGATCGAGTACGAAAAAGGACGTTACGTGGTGCTCAGTGAGGAGGAGATTCGCTCGGCTCATCCACTGTCGACCCAGACCATCGACATTTTTGCCTTTGTCGGCAGCGAGCAGATCCCCCTGCAAAACATCGACACGCCCTACTACCTGGCGCCGGACAAACGCGGCGGTAAGGTCTATGCGCTGTTGCGCGAAACCCTCAGCAAAACCGACAAGGTCGCTCTGGCCCGAGTGGTGTTGCATTCGCGCCAGCACTTGGCGGCCCTCATGCCGCTGGAATCAGCCATGGTGCTGGTGATGCTGCGCTGGCCCGCCGAAGTGCGCAGCCTTGATCAACTGGAGCTGGGCAGTGAAGTGACCAAGCCGGATCTGGCCAAAGGTGAGCTGGATATGGCCAAACGGCTGGTGGAGGACATGAGTGCCGACTGGACGCCCGAGGAGTATCGCGACAGCTTCGAAGACAAGATCATGGCGCTGGTCGAGAAGAAGGCGAATGAAGGCAAGATCGAAGATGTCGAAACAGCGACGGGTGAAGAGGTGCGTAAAACCGCCGATGTTATCGATCTGACTGAACTGCTCAAACGCAGTCTTGGTGGCAAGGGGGGCGGTAAAGCGGCTGGTAAACCGGCCACCAAAGCCAAATCTACTGCGCAGAAAAAAACCACGAAACGGTCGAGCGGCTGACCTTCTGGGACATCCATAAGTTTTGCAGTGAAAATACCAGCCTCTTCGCGGGCAAGCCCGCTCTCACAGGTTTCGGAGGCGTTCGCAGAACTTGTATTCGACGCGGATACTGTGGGAGCGGGCTTGCCCGCGATGGCGTCATGCGCCACAACGTAAAACTCAGATCAGAACAAAAACCGCCAGCAATCCACCAAAAATCGCCCACTTCTCCAGGTAGTAGCGAGTGCGGTTACGTTTCTTGAGCGCTTTGCCGCGCAGGCGAATCTTGTAGATTCTGGCGAACAAGCGGTTGATGCCACCGACCTTGTCGCCGGCATCGTTCGGCGCACCCGCCGCCGCCATCACTGTACGGCTGAACCAGCGGTTGAACGCAGTCGCCCAGCGATACTTCATTGGCCGTTCAACGTCACAGAACAGGATGATGCGATTCTGCGCAGTGGTGTTTTCGGCGTAGTGAATGAAGGTCTCATCGAACATCACCGCCTCGCCGTCGCGCCAATGGTAGCTCTCACCGTCGACGTTGATGTAGCAACCGGCATCGTTCGGCGTTTCCAGCCCCAAGTGATAACGGTATGAACCGGCATACGGATCGCGGTGACGGACCAGTTTCGAACCCGGCGGCAGTTCGGCGAACATCGCGGCCTTGATCGAGCCGATGCTTTGCACCAGTTCAGTCGTGCGCGGGCAGAGTTTTGCGGCAGACGGGTGACTGTCGCCGTACCACTTAAGGTAGAAACGCTTCCAGCCACTTTTGAAAAACGAATTGAAACCAACGTCGTCGTATTGATTCGAACGCTTGATCTCCCCGGCCTTGAGCAGATTCTGGCCTTCGACGCGAATCTCTTCCCAATGAGCCTGCAAAGGGTTCAAGTCAGGAAAATCTGCCGGATTGAGATAAGGCTTACTGGGCGTTTTCGAGAACAGATAAAGGAAGCAATTGATCGGTGCCAGAAACGTCGAGTGGTCACTCAGTTGGCGGCCTAATTTGTGGCGCACCGTTCCGCGCAAGTGAACATACGCGATGGAGATGACATAAATAGCGGCAATGATAAGTTTCACGAAAATCGTCACACGTCAGAAATGAACAAATTGCGTCCCGATGGCGCGTTCTTGAGCCATGCCTACGGTCGGCACAGGGTCGAAACGTGGCATTTTAGCCAAACTCTGTAACTAATAGTTAACCTTCAACTGTGAAAATGTGTCTACGTTCTTAGAGCAGAGTTCGCGAACCGCTCCCTCAATAGTAGCCTCATGCCATACCACCATTCGTCGCGCATGTAAATATAGCGCCCAATATATGACGGTAATTGGCTCAGGCCTTGCAGAGCTGGATGCAGCGGCCCCAGAACGACGTAATTCTGACGCGGCGGCAATTAAATTAACGCTTAAGGACTCCAGCGATACGCTTGGTCAGTCACCGGGAGATGTAACGTGTCAACTCTCAATGAAATCGCAGCGAACCACGCGAGAATGGCTAAAGCAAAAGAAGAAGAGTCGACCGAGCTGTATGAACGACACGTTCAAATAATGGGAAGTTTCGAAATCCCATCCCTTGATGAACAACCGCACATGCCACTGCACCTCATCACCGGAGGGCAGGACAACCACCTAGGACAAGCCACTGGCTACTTGTGAGTCTCGGCCTGGTCAGGCACCGACTTGTCGCACGCTGTTCAACGTGCGGCAAAGCCAGGCTTTCAACTGCTGCCAGCGAGTCGTTTACAGCGTGCAGATAGCGACAACTTCATAGTCACTTTCCCTTGGTTGGGAGGAAGGAATACTGATTCATCAGCCGGTCAGTAGTTTTGACGGCAACCCTCTTCCCCTCCAACAACGCCCGCATGCATTGATACCGTCAAGCTCGTTTATTCCCCTTTGCCCAGCCGACCACCATTAAACCCAGGCCGGGAATCCACAGACCAGGCGCAGTGATAGCGAGACCGCAAATAGCCATTGGCGGCCCAGTCAGAAAAATCGGGTTTCGAAACGCCTTATCCATAGCACTCTCTCCTTTAGGAATTTTTCTCATTAAACCACTAAGCCTGTTGCTGAGCGGCAAATAGTCATTGGCACCACTGCGACTCACAGGGGATTGCGTCGTTGTCGCCGTCCATTTTCATTCCTGGGCAATTTTGCAGAAAGTTCTTGGCCTCTGCGCATGAGGTCATCTGCGAACAATATTTGCGTCCATCACATTTGAATGGCGCTGAAACAGGCTTCGGCGCAGTCACGACGATAGAGACTTCTTTAGAGATTTCTTTGGGATTCGATAGTTGAGCCGCAGCCCAGGACTGTAGTTCAGGGGAAAGCTTCCAAGCCAACAGACCAACAACGAGCATCACCAAAATCAGTTTCATTTTGATCCCATCCATGATGAGAGACTGTTTGCGTTCTCACGTTGCCTGCTTTCCAGCGTAACCCATTAATCCACTCACAGCGGGGGATGGCGGGTAAGGAGTGCGCCTTGGGTCAGGGGAATATCTGCGAGCCGCTATCGATCAGGTGATGGTCAGCGGTGATGACAACGAAACGCCAGCGCGCCCGGAAATCGGGCCCCTGACGAAGAAGAATAGCCCCCTCCCCACCTTCTGCTGTCACGCATGGCATGGAGAGGTGAGTCTGAATTGGTGCCCACCCTGACCAAGTGCTGGCCATTCAGCAATCCATCTGAAACACACGAGGCCGGGCAAGCGGTACTGACTTTACCCAGAGCCACGCCAAGTGTCCCGAACACAACGCTGAACAAAAATAACATTGAGATGCTATCAAGGAGCTCCTCTATGTTTGCCCGCCCTCCAGGATGAGCCAACCCATCAGTCAGCCCCCGGTTCTACGCAAACCGGGACCGAACCCTGAAGAAGCTGGCGACACGTTATCGCCCACCGTACAACTGCCGTCACACTTATGCGACAATATGCGCAATGTCTGGCATGAATCCCGCCTTTATTGCCCAACAGCTTGGACACAGCGTCCAGATGCTGCACTCGACTTATGCGCGCTGGTTGAACACTAGCGGTGACTGGGAAGAGATGGAGAGAAACTCCAGAATGTCCCAGGAATGGCCCAAGCGCCCAATGCGCAGCTCGCAACCCATTGATAGGTAAAGTAATTGATCTCCACAGCTAACATCACGATGCAGTTCGGCGCCAAGCCGCTATTCGAAAACGTTTCGGTCAAATTCGGCGCAGGTAACCGCTACGGCCTGATCGGCGCCAACGGTTGCGGCAAGTCGACTTTCATGAAAATCCTCGGTAGCGACCTCGAGCCGTCCGGCGGCCAGGTCATGCTCGAGCCGAACGTGCGTCTGGGTAAATTGCGCCAGGACCAGTTCGCCTACGAAGAATTTACCGTGATCGACACCGTGATCATGGGCCACGAAGAGTTGTGGAAGGTCAAGGCCGAGCGCGACCGCATCTACTCGCTGCCGGAAATGACCGAAGAAGACGGCATGGCCGTGGCCGAGCTGGAAACCGAATTCGCCGAAATGGACGGCTACACCGCTGAATCCCGTGCCGGCGAGCTGTTGCTGGGCCTGGGTATCGGCATCGAGCAGCACTTCGGCCCGATGAGCGAAGTGTCCCCGGGCTGGAAACTGCGCGTATTGCTGGCGCAGGCACTGTTCTCCGATCCTGAAGTGCTGTTGCTCGACGAACCGACCAACCACTTGGACATCAACACCATCCGCTGGCTGGAAAACATTCTGACCCAGCGCTCCAGCCTGATGATCATCATCTCCCACGACCGTCACTTCCTGAACAGCGTGTGCACCCACATGGCTGACCTGGACTACGGCGAGCTGCGCCTGTTCCCGGGCAACTACGACGAATACATGACCGTGGCGACCCAGTCCCGCGAGCAATTGCTGTCGGACAACGCCAAGAAGAAAGCGCAAATCTCGGAACTGCAATCGTTCGTCAGCCGCTTCTCGGCCAACGCCTCGAAAGCCAAGCAAGCGACCTCCCGCGCCAAGGCGATCGACAAGATCCAACTGGCCGAAGTCAAGCCTTCGAGCCGTGTGAGCCCGTTCATCCGTTTTGAACAAACCAAGAAGCTGCACCGTCAGGCGGTCATCGTCGAGCGCATGGCTAAAGGTTTCGACGGCAAGCCGTTGTTCAAGGACTTCAGCTTCCAGGTTGAAGCCGGCGAACGCGTGGCGATCATCGGCCCGAACGGTATCGGTAAAACCACCCTGCTGCGCACCCTGGTCAACGAACTGACCCCGGATGCCGGTACGGTGAAGTGGACTGACGCCGCGGAGCTGGGCTATTACGCCCAGGACCACGCTCACGACTTCGAAGACGACTGCAACCTGTTCGACTGGATGGGCCAGTGGACCCAGGGCGGCGAGCAAATCGTTCGCGGCACCCTCGGCCGCATGCTGTTCTCCAACGACGAGATCCTCAAGTCGGTCAAGGTCATCTCCGGTGGCGAGCAAGGTCGCATGCTGTTCGGCAAGCTGATCCTGCAAAAGCCGAACGTGCTGATCATGGACGAACCGACCAACCACTTGGACATGGAATCCATCGAAGCGCTGAACCTGGCGCTGGAGAACTACCCGGGCACGCTGATTTTCGTCAGCCACGACCGTGAGTTCGTATCGTCCCTGGCCACCCGCATCATCGAGTTGAGCGCCGATGGCGTGATCGACTTCAGCGGCACCTATGACGACTACCTGCGTAGTCAGGGTGTTTTGATGTAAGACGGCTGCAAGCTTCAAGTGAAAAGCCCTGTCCTGGTGACGGGGCTGATCGTTCCCATGCTCTGCGTGGGAATGCCGCCAGGGACGCTCCGCGTTCCCGCTTTGAAGGGTGACGCAGAGCGTCACGGGATACATTCCCACGCAGAGCGTGGGAACGATCGCCAGCTGTATCGTTAGCCAGCTTCCTTTTATTACCCACCCACGCCATGATGCAGTTCTCCTACCGCCGCCCGCGAAAGAGCTCTCATGTCTGTGCAGCAACTGCCCCCGCAAAGCTCAATGGCGATCACTCTGCAGATCGTCTCTATCGTTTTCTATACCTTTATTGCCTTCCTCTGCATTGGCCTGCCGATAGCGGTGTTGCCGGGGTATGTCCATGAACAGTTGGGGTTCAGCGCCATCGTGGCGGGGCTGACCATTGGCTCCCAATACCTGGCCACCCTGCTCAGTCGGCCCATGGCCGGACGCCTGTCGGACAGCATCGGCACCAAACGGGCGATTGTTTATGGCTTGTCGGGGATTGCATTGAGCGGCGCGCTGACATTGCTGTCGACCCTGCTGCAAAGTGTGCCGTTGTTGAGCCTGATCATCCTGATCGCCGGCCGGTTGCTGCTGGGCATCGCTCAAGGGTTGATCGGGGTCGGCACGATCAGTTGGTGCATGGGCCAGGTCGGTGCCGAGCACACGGCGCGTTCGATTTCCTGGAACGGCATCGCCTCGTACGGCGCCATCGCTATCGGCGCGCCGCTGGGCGTGGTGATGGTCGCTGAACTGGGATTCGCCAGCCTCGGGATCGCACTGTCGTTACTGGCCTTGCTGGCACTGCTACTGATCCGCAACAAACCTTCGGTACCGGTGATTCGCGGCGAGCGCCTGCCGTTCTGGGCAGTGTTCGGGCGTATTGCGCCCTTCGGCGCGAGCCTCAGCCTGGCGTCCATCGGTTACGGCACACTCACCACTTTTATTACCCTGTATTACGTCAGCCTTGGCTGGACCGGCGCGGCTTATTGCCTGACGGTATTCGGGGTCTGTTTCATTCTGGCGCGACTGTTGTTCATATCCAGCATCAGCCGTTTCGGCGGCTTCACCTCCGCCATCGCCTGCATGACCATTGAAACCGTCGGGCTGGTCCTGCTGTGGCTGGCGCCCTCCACGGGTTATGCCTTGATCGGCGCGGGCCTGACCGGGTTCGGCCTGTCGCTGGTGTATCCGGCTTTGGGGGTGGAAGCGATCAAGCAAGTGCCCAATTCCAGTCGCGGAGCGGGTTTGAGTGCTTATGCGGTGTTTTTTGATCTGGCGCTGGCGATTGCCGGACCGCTGATGGGCGCGGTGGCGTTGAACCTGGGGTATTCATGGATTTTCTTTAGTGCGGCGGTGTTGTCGATAACCGGGCTCGGTTTGACTTTGGTTCTGAAGCACCGGGCGATGGTCTAAAGCCTGCTGTAAATCTCCTGTGGGAGCGGGCTTGCTCGCGAATGCGGTGAGTCAGGCAACATTGATGTCGACTGACACGCCCTCTTCGTGAGCAAGCCCGTTCCCACAAGGGTTCCGGGGAGTTTATTGGTCTGCGGTCTGCATCCCGGCGCGGGTGGGTTTGCCCAAGGCATGGGAGAAGAACCTTCCGGCTTCGGAAATCATGTTGCGGTGAATATCCTTGCGGTCGACGCCGTCGGCATCGGTGCACAGTGCCGGCATGGCGGCGATCTGTTCTTCGTTGCACGGCGCCAGGAACACGAAGTGCCCTGCCCCGGCCAGCAATTTGAAGTCCGGTGCGGTCGGCAGTTTGCGTGCAAGTGCTGCAGCGTTTTTGTCAAACGCCACCAGTTTGTCGCCATCACCGCTGTATAGCAGCACCGGAACATGCACGTCGGCCAGGGTATGGCGGCCGAACTTCAGGCTCAGCGGCGCCATCAGCAGCAAGGCATGCACACGCGGGTCCGCCACTGGCTGCAAGTCATCACGATCGATGATCAGTTCGCCTTGAGTGTTGCAGGCATCGTGATCATCCGGGCGCTCCAGGCAATAGCGGCGCAGACGATTCAGATCCGGGGTGGCACCGGACAGGATCAACGCGGTCTCACCGCCCGCCGAATAGCCAATCACCCCAACCTGCTCGGCATTGACGAAGGGCGCGAGCATCCGGTCGCCGAGTGTCGCGGTAATGGCTTCGGAAATCTGGATCGGCCGCCCATAAAGGTTGCTCAAGGTGCCGAGGCGGCTATGGTCTTTGGAGTTGTCGCCGGGATGGATCACCGCCACCACCACAAAACCCTTGCGTGCCAATGAGGTGGCGAGGTCGTGCAGGGCCAGTGGGGTTCCGGTGTTGCCGTGGGACAGCATCAGCATCGGGAAACGTCCGATGGCGACTTTGGTGTCTTCACCGGCTTCGACCGAGTAGCCCTCGAGCGTACTGGAATGTTCCTTTTCACTGGACGGGTAAAAGGCGATGGCACGCATGGGCTGCAAGTCCAGCGGATCAAGGAAGGTCATCTCATGGAAACCGACGCTCCAGTGAGGATGCGGCGCAGGCATTGCATGCACTGAATTCAGGCTGCCCAGCAGACAAATCAGTAGCGTTGCACAAAGACGCACCATGGGATGCCCCACCTTATTACCTGACCGCAGATGTTAACCCTCGACTGCATAACCTGGGCCAGAGACTGATAACCGCCAGAAACAAAAAACTCCGTACCTGGCCATCACGATGACCAGAATACAGAGTTTCAGGGGTATTGCCCGAGCTG
This sequence comes from Pseudomonas sp. S2_A02, assembly GCF_054668495.1. Classification (NCBI taxonomy): domain Bacteria; kingdom Pseudomonadati; phylum Pseudomonadota; class Gammaproteobacteria; order Pseudomonadales; family Pseudomonadaceae; genus Pseudomonas; species Pseudomonas sp. S2_A02. Next base: position 636,822 of record NZ_CP162776.1, read on the forward strand.
TTTACGACTTTACGCAAGCCTTACGCGGCAGCGAACAATTGCTCGTTGATGTGCGCCTGAGCGTCGCTCATGGCTTTGCTGCGCACTTCATCACCGTAGGACAGGCCATGGGCGCGGACGAACTCGATGTCGGTGATGCCGAGGAAGCCGAACAGCACTTTCAAATAATCTTCGTGCGCAACACCGGTCGCTTGACCGGCGTGCAGACCACCGGCAGTCGACACGATGACTACTTTCTTGCCGCCGCACAGGCCTTCAGGGCCGGCTTCGGTGTAGCGGAAGGTCTGACCGGCCACGGCGATGCGGTCGATCCAGGCCTTGAGTTGGGTCGGGATGGTGAAGTTGTACATCGGCGCGGCAATCACGACAGCATCGGCGGCGATGAATTCGGCCAGGGCCTGCGCGCTCAGATCGGCTTCGTGCTGTTGCGCGGCGTTGCGCAGTTCAGCGGCTGTGCCGGCGGCAACCAGGGTGGTGGCGGAAAAATGGCTGATGGCATCGGCGGCCAGGTCGCGGTAAGTCACCACAACGCCAGGCTCGGCGGCTTGCCAGGTTTTGACGACTTCGCCACTCAGCTGACGGGAAGCCGAGTTGTCACCCAGAATGCTCGAATCAATATGCAGTAATTTCATGTGGGATCTCCAAGGTGAGGATCGCCACCCGGCGATCTGATGGAGACAATCCTACCGACGAAACCAATAGATGATTAGTCGGCAACAATGCGATAGTTTGTCCCACTGATAGAACAGTCGAGCTTAAACCATGCAAGATCTCAACGACCTCTACTACTTTGCCAAGGTGGTCGAAGCCGGTGGTTTCGCAGCGGCCGGGCGTTTGTTGGGGATTCCCAAGTCGCGGTTGTCGCGACGCATCGCCGAGCTGGAAGAACGCCTGGGCGCGCGTCTGCTGCAACGCACCACCCGCCAACTCAACCTGACCGCCGTGGGCGAGCGTTACTTGCGCCATTGTCAGGCGATGCTGCTGGAAGCAGAGATGGCCGACGAAGCAGTGGCCAGCATGTCCAGTGAACCCCGAGGGCGCCTACGAGTGTCCTGTCCCGTCGGATTGGCCCACGAAATTCTGCCAGGAGTGATCAGTAACTTCCTGGAGAAATTCCCTCAGGTTCAGCTGGAGATGATGTTGCTCAACCGTCGGGTTGACCTGATCAACGAGGGCATCGATGTCGCCTTGAGAGTGCGGGACTTGGGTGATGAAGATCCATTACTGGTCACCCGTCGTTTACGCCAGGCCCAAATGGCGATGGTTGCCAGCCCCGCATTTTTGCTCGGCCGTGAAATCAATCATCCCGAAGACCTGAAAAACCTGTCCGTGCTCGGCGCGCTGGAAGCCGATCGCATGGTGCACATCCGCATGCTTGATCAAACAGGTAAAAGCTATGATCTGAGCCTGGAAGCGCGATTGGGGATCGACGATTTCATCGTCCGCAAAGCCTGCACCCTCAGCGGCCAGGGTTTTACCATGCTGCCCATGATGCATTGCGAGCAGGAGCTGAAAAACGGCGAGCTGGTGCAACTGTTACCCGACTGGTCATTGCCGGGCGGCTGGCTGCAAGCCGTCTACCCTCATCGACGCGGGGTGATGCCGGCCGTGCGCGCCTGGATCGACCATCTGATCGAATCATTCAATGCTTGTGGGGACAGACTGTTATGAAAGCGGGACTAATGAGCGAAGAGGACGTCGCGCAATACTGCCTGGCACTGCCCGGTGCGCGGGAGGACTACAAATGGGGGGCGTGAGGGTGTTTTCGATTGCCGGGAACAAGATGTTCGCCTTGCAGAACCTGCGGGGGCAGTCCCTGGCCTTCAAGGTCGACAAGGACCTGTTCCTGGGTCATTGCGACCGGCCGGGTATTCACCCGGCGCCGTATCTGGCCCGGGCCCAGTGGATCATCATGGATACGCCCTACCCGCTGGGCGCCAAAGAGCTGCAAGGCTTGCTGCAACGTTCTCACCAACTAGTGGTGAGCAAGTTGCCCAAGCGCACGCAGGTCGGCTTGCTGCTTTAAAGTGCTTTAAAGCAATGCAAACAGGTTAGCGCCCAGAAACAGCTGATCGATCCAGAACACCTGATGCATCAGCACGATGAGCCAGAACACCAACTGAAACGAGACTTTGCGGGTCTTGTGCCGAAACGCTTGCTGGGCCAGCAAGGCACCTGGCCAACCACCCGCCAGCTCCACCGCGTGCAACACGTTCTCCGGCGTGCGCCAACTGTCAGCGCGGGCCTTGTGCTTGTCGCTCCAGTACAGGAAAAACGCCAGCACGCTGACGATGCCGTAGGCCGCCAGGGGAATCACCGACACCCCGTGCAGCCACAGCGACATCGAGCCAAACAACGGCGCTGCGCACAGCACAGCGAACACCAGCAGTTTCAGCCGCAGGTTCTGAATGGCGCCCCCAGACTTGCGTCCGGGGTTGTTGTTGCGCGCGCTGGAATCGTTCATGGCTTGACTGCTGTCCAGTCGACCCAGCCGAATTGCCAAGTGGCCAGGATTACCAGACCGAACGCAATGCGATACCAGGCGAACGCCGCGTAACTGTGGCTGGCGATGAATTTGAGCAAGCCCCGAACGGCGATCATCGCAAAGATAAACGCAGTGACGAAGCCAATGGCGAACACCGGAAAATCAGCCGGCACAAACAGGTTGCGGTATTTGTAGCCCGAGTACACCGCCGCGCCGACCATGGTTGGCATGGCGAGGAAGAACGAGAACTCGGTGGCCGTCTTGCGCGACAACCCGAACAGCAAACCGCCAATGATCGTCGAGCCAGAACGCGAGGTCCCGGGGATCATCGCCAGGCACTGGGCGAAGCCGACTTTCAGGGCATCTTTCCAGGTGATGTCGTCGACACGTTCAGCATGCACTTCATGTTGACGGCGTTCAGCCCACAACATGACGATCCCGCCCACGACCAATGCGGTGGCCACGGTAATCGGGTTGAACAGATACTCGTGAATCAAGTCGGCGAAAATTACCCCCAATACCACGGCCGGCAGGAAGGCAATCAACAGGTTCGCGGTAAAGCGTCGAGCGCTGGGCTGTGTCGGCAAACCGATGACCACGTCGAAGATCTTGCGGCGAAACTCCCAGACCACCGCCAGGATTGCCCCGAGCTGAATGATGATATTGAAGGCCATGGCCCGCTCGCCTCCAAAGTTGAGCAAGTCCGCCACAATGATCTGGTGCCCGGTACTGGAAATGGGCAAGAACTCCGTCAACCCTTCTACAACGCCTAAAATCAATGCCTGAAAGGCCGTCCAAAGATCCATCAATCCCCCAAGAAGCAATGCCCCCAGGCATGCCCCGTTAATATTTTTAAGCATTCAATTGCGATTAGCGTAGCTGACATCCCGCGCGCATAAAGATCCCCACAAAACCGTAAAAATTCCGTGAAAAACAAACTGGAACTCAGGTTTTTTCGCGCGGGGCCGAAATCCTATCAGACACGCCCTGTTTTCGCTGCCGCGTAATAGGACCTGAGTCGAATAGGCCCCATCTGCAAAGTGTGGTTGGATGCTGGCGATCATTTATTACAAGAACAAAAAACCGGAGTAACAGCGTTATGAACAGCTTGCGCAGTGTATCGATCAGCCGACGCTTGTGGCTCATATTGATCGTGGCCGTAGTGATGCTATCGACGTTGGGCGTGCTGATGCTCAAGCAAATTCACGACGACCTTTATCATGCCAAGGCTCAGAAAACCCAGCATGTGGTGCAGACCGCCAGTGGCATCCTCACTTACTACCACAGCCTGGAAACCGCCGGCACCCTCACCCGCGACGCCGCGCAAAAGCAGGCACTGACCGCCGTGCGCGGTTTGCGCTATGACCAAAATGACTATTTCTGGATCAATGATCTGACGCCCGTCATGGTCATGCACCCGACCAATCCGAAACTCGAAGGCCAGAACCTCTCGACGATCCGCGACCCGGATGGTTTCGCGCTGTTCAACGAGATGGTCGCCATCGCCAAGGCCAAGGGTGCCGGCATGGTCGATTACCGCTGGCCGAAACCAGGCGCCAGCGCGCCGGTGGAAAAAACCTCCTACGTCAAACTGTTCGAGCCTTGGGGTTGGGTGATCGGTTCGGGCGTATACATCGATGACATGCAGGCCGAGTTTTATGCTCAAGTCTGGAAGGCCTCATTCGTGGGCCTGGTGATTGCCCTGATCATGGCGTTGCTGGTGATCATGATTGCCCGCAGCATCGTGCGCCCATTGCAGGAAACCGTGAACGCCATGGCCAACATCGCCAGCGGTGAAAGCGACCTGACCCGCAGCCTCGATACCCACGGCCAGGACGAAGTCACGCAACTGGCTCGGCACTTCAACGCCTTTACCGCCAAACTGCGCCTGGTGATCAGTCAGCTGCAAACCTCCGCCAGCGCGCTGGGTCAGTCTTCCAGCGAACTGGGCAACGATGCCGCGCAAGCCCAGCAACGCAGCCAACAGCAATCCCAACAAATGGAACTGGTGGCGACCGCGATCAACGAAGTGACCTACGGCGTGCAGGATGTGGCCAAAAACGCCGAACACGCGGCCAGCGAAATGCGCAATGCCGAGTCTCAGGCGCAACAGGGGCAGGTCAATATCGACGGCAGCCTGCAGCAGATCGACAAGCTGTCTTCGACCATTGATCAAGCCGTCGAAGTGATTCGTACGCTGGCCAACGAAAGCACGCAAATCGGCAGCGTTCTGGAAGTGATCCGCTCCATCGCCGAGCAAACCAACCTGCTGGCCCTCAACGCCGCCATCGAAGCCGCCCGGGCCGGCGAGCAAGGTCGCGGGTTTGCGGTGGTCGCCGATGAAGTGCGCCTGCTGGCCCAGCGCACCCAAAAGTCGACGGCGGAAATCCAGTCGATGATCGAACGCCTGCAAAGCCATTCCGAAGCGGCGGTCAAGGTGATTGGCGACAGCAGCCGTGCGTCGCAACTGACCATCGAGCAGGCCGGCCTGGCGGGCGCCAGCCTGAATGCCATCGGCCAGGCCTTGCGCAACCTCAACGGGTTGAACGCTTCGATTGCCAGTGCGACCTTGCAGCAGGCCCACGTGGTGGAAGACATCAATCAGAACGTCACCCAGGCAGCCGGGTTGTCCCACAGCACGGCACTGGCGGCCGAACAATCGAGCGTGGCCAGCGTTCACCTCAAGGAACTGAGCGAGCAGCTGAACGGGTTGCTGAAGCAGTTTCGGGTGTAACTCTTTTCTATACCCAACGCGCCCCCCTGTAGGAGCGAGGCTTGCCCGCGAAGGCGGTGTGTCAGGCGACATCAATATTGACTGTGCCGCCGCCTTCGCAGGCAAGCCTCGCTCCTACAGGGATTGCGCTTCCCCGATTCCCCAGTACAAGCCCATTTCCCACAATCCGGGTACAATTCGCCCCCCGCTTTTTTACGACACCAAGGAACCTCCATGTCCGGGCTTGAACTGTTTGCTGCCGCCCTCGGCGTGATTGCCGTCTGGTTGACGGTCAAACAGAACCCTTGGTGCTGGCCGATCGGCCTGGTCATGGTGCTGCTGTATAGCTGGATTTTTTTTGAGGTGAAGCTGTATTCGGACATGCTGCTGCAAGTGATCTACGCCGCGTTGCAGCTCTATGGCTGGTGGCAGTGGACTCAGGGGACCGCGACTCATGGCAAGCGGCAGGTCAGCCTGCTCGATGGAAAATCCATCACGCTCGGTCTGGTCGTGGGCGCAGCTGGCAGTTTGCTGCTGGGCGCCGCGATGGCCCACTGGACCGATGCCGCCCAGCCTTGGCTCGATGCAGCGTTGACCGGTTTCAGCCTGGTGGCGCAGTTATGGATGGCGCAAAAACGTCTGCAATGCTGGCCGCTGTGGATCGCGCTGGACATCATCTTTGTTGGTCTCTTCATCTATAAAGCGCTGTACCTGACCGCCGGCCTCTATGGGGTATTCGCATTGCTGGCGGTGCACGGCTGGCGGACATGGCGCACCGACCCGGCATTGCGCACATGAAAGTGCTGGTACTCACGGGGCCTGAATCCAGCGGCAAGAGCTGGTTGGCCGCCGAACTGCAACAGCAATTCGGTGGCGAGCTGGTGGGCGAATACGTGCGCTGGTTCATTGAACAGGAGGCACGAGACACGTGCCTGGCCGATATCCCCGACATCGCTCGCGGTCAGTTGCAGTGGGAGGACGACGCCCGCGCCCTCGGGCCGCCGTTGCTGATTCTCGACACTCACTTGCTGAGTAACATGCTCTGGAGCCAGACGCTGTTTGGCGATTGCCCGGCCTGGCTCGAGCAGGCGCTGCTGGCTCGGCACTATGACTTGCACTTACTGCTGTCGCCCGAACAGGTCGTCTGGACTGATGACGGTCAGCGTTGTCAGCCCGAGCTGGATGAACGCCGGGCTTTTTTCAACGCGACTCAGGCATGGCTGGCGCAACATCGGCAGCCGGTTCAAGTGCTTCAGGGCGATTGGGCTGAACGCCGGCTTCAGGCAATACAAACCGTCGCGTTACTGCTCGAGCGCTGACCGTCCCTATTTGGGCCAATACCCAATCACTGTGGGGCTTGCTCGCGAAGACGGCGGCACAATCAATATTGATGTCGCCTGACACACCGCTTTCGCGAGCAAGCCCGCTCCCACATTAGATTGCGCGGAGCTGATGGGCACTGGCCAAATACCCCAACATTTGTTGCAGTATTTTTGCAAAATCCGTCCGCTTCTGAAACACGCGCCCCTCTCAAACAGCCCGTTTCAACGCTGGTCATCGTCTTGTCATGCGATGTGTTAAAGCGCCGATACATCGCCGCACAAAGCTTGGATCCAGAGTGTTTGGGATCCTTTATCACTTTGTCGCCCTAGTGGCTGTCTCAGACCTGAAACAGCTCCCTCCATCGATCCTCTCGCCTTGATCGATAAGTCTCTGAATCAAAACAACAATCAAAATCCGGCACAGCTTTCGCTTTCCCTTTCCCAAGGCTGACTAGGGCCAGCCCACAACAAAGAAGGAATTGCCGCCGTGGGGACATTTGATAAAAGCATCTTTAGCTTTCTGCTGATCGGATGCGCATTGGGCTCAATTATCAGCCTGCCCGTACAGGCAGATAACGGCATCATTATTATCAAACGTGACGTCCAACCGCGCATGGCAACGCGTGCGCCGGTAATGCCCGATCCTAACCCCACGACCGCCAATGCCAATCCGTCCAAACAGGTCCTCAGGCAAACCAACGAACTGAGCGACGGCGACTTTGCCAGCGTCGCCAGTGGTGCAGGCATCTCCGGCCTGGTCACTCAAAACACCAACAACCTGAGCGGCAATATCACCAACCAGACTCAGCTTTCCAACCTCCCCGCTGGACGTTCGGGAAACTCGGGCAATGGTATTGCCAACATGGTCAATTCAAACATCCAGCAAGGCCTGGGTGCTCTGAGAGTCGTAACGGGAGACCGTTAAGATGAATCGTACGCTGCTGATGCTCGCCATGTTTTGCAGTGCATCGACCTTTGCTCAACCTCCCGTCATCAATAATGCCGAAATCGACGGTTCGGGCATGCAGCACCAGGGCAACCTATCGGTCAACCAGGCGGCGGGCGATCAACAGCAACAGGCCAACGCCCGGGCCATCGCCATTGGCAACAACGCCAGTGCTACCACACAGATTCGCCAACGGCTGCGTACGCAGGTCGACCCCAGGATTGATGCTCGATCCAGCATTCAAGGCGACTCCTTCAGCCACGGCAACGGCGTACTGGGTGTCAACCAGAGCGCGGGCGCCAGCAACCAACAAGCCAATGCCCTGCGGATAAGCATCAGTACACAGCCGCAAAGCATCGACGACAGCGTCCTCATGCAGCAGAACGTGACGCTGATCACCAACTCCGATCCAACTGACTCTGCACCAGGTTATCGCCAGGTCGCTACCAGCGATCAGGCTTTCACCGGTAGCCGTGGGGTGATCCAGTTGAATCAGAGCGCCGGGGTGGGAAACCGAACGGCCAATACCCTGAGCGTACGGGTCGCGGATTGACCCAAACAGGTAGGAAACAACACTTAACCTAAAATAAGTACGGAGAATCACCATGAAACCTTCGATGGCACTCAAGCCTCTGGTTTTCGCAATTGCTGCGGTCATGGCTGTTGCTGTACAAGCTGGGCAGAACGATTGGCGTAACAACCACCACAATGACCATCACACCCCTCCTCCAACAAAGATCCCTGTCTACGCGACTGCCAATGCGCTGGATAACCAGAGCAGTACCAACAACCGCATCCGTAACGAAGGGACGATCAACGAAGCTGAAATGAACAGCTCTGCCACAGGCGCCAGCGGCAACGTCGGCGTCAACGTGGCTGCAGGCAGCGGCAACCAACAAGATAACGCCGCTGCCATCGCAAACGCTGCCTCGGACTCCAGTCTCGATAACAGCTTCGTGTTCGGCACCGCCACCGCCACCGCCGACGTCACGCAATACAGCAACAATAACAGGGTCAACAACTTTGGCAGCACAGCCTCTGCCGTCATGAGCGGATCGGGGAATAGCGGCAGCGGCAATATGGGGATCAACATTGCTGGCGGCGACCTTAACCAGCAGAAAAACACCATGGCCATTGCCAACAGCAATGCCCCGCTCGGTAATGCAACAGCCACCGCCTCTGCCGATCAACAAGGTCCTGGCCTGGTCGTGAATAACAACGCCGATCGGACGTATCGCCTGGATACGATGACCTTTACCAGAACGGCCACAGGTAGTTCCTCTCGCGATAAGTCTTCCGATTTGAGCGTTGATCAAAGCGCTTCTTCGAGCTTTGCGGTGAGTGGTTCCAAGAGCGCTGATGCGAGCGGTTACAGGAGCTCTGATGTGAGCGGCTCCAGGAGCTCGGATAGCAGCTCTTATCGCAGTGGAACTTTGAACGTTGATGTGGACGCGTCGGCGAGTGCTACCAGAACTGTTACTTGGAATAATGGCTTTGGCGATCGCACCCGCACCAGGTCTGTCGATGCATCGCTTGACGCATCGCTCGATGCAGATTTCGACGCATCGCGCGAAAGATCGAGCGATTCCTCGTTCCAAAGATCGTTCGATAAATCGTGGGAGAAATCGTCCGCTTCCTCATTCGAAAAATCGGGCAGTAAAGAGTCCGAATCTTCGTACGACAAATCGAAAAGTTACAGTGAGAGCAGCTCTTTCGATTTGAGCAACACCTATTCCTATCAAGTGCTGACGCCAACTGGCTGGGCCAACCCTGTGACCAATACGGCGTCCCTGAACGGTTCGGTGAATGGTGGCAGTGGCAACTTGGGCGTCAACGTGGCTGCGGGTGTGGGCAACCAACAAAGTAACTCGCTGGCCATTTCCAACAACTCGTTCTGATTGCTGTCTCTGGAGGCCCCCTCACGGGGGCCTGTTTTAACACCACCAGAAGGCGTACCTCCATGCGCATTATCGCCTTGGCATTTTTGCTTTGCGTGGCCTGCATAAGCGAGGCTGCACAAATGCCGCTTTCCGTCCTGCCAGGCGGCGCGGTGGTATATAAGCCGATCCAGAGCATGCGCGAGCGTAAATTCGCCGACCTGGTGCAACAGAAAACCGACTTCAGTTGCGGCGCAGCTGCGCTGGCGACCATTTTGCGCCAGGCCTATTGGCTGGACGTGAGTGAAGAACAGATTATCGAAGGCATGCTGGCACACTCCGATCAAGATCTTGTCCGCGTCCAGGGCTTCTCCATGCTCGACATGAAGCGTTACGTGGAAAGTATCGGCATGCGGGCCCGTGGCTATCGGGTAGCGCCAGAAACGTTGAGCGAAATCAGAATTCCGGTGGTGGTACTCATGGATATCCGTGGCTACAAACATTTTGTGGTCATGCAAAGAGTCCATAAGGGCTGGGTGTATATCGGAGATCCGGTACTCGGTCATAAACGCTACAAAGTCGACGACTTCGTAAAAGGCTGGAACGGCATCATCTTTGCCGTCATCGGTCAGGGCTATGACAAAGCCAATGCGTTGCTCGACCCACCCATGCCACTGACCGCCAAGAACCGCATCAACACCTTCACTCCGGTGCGAGACGCAGAGTTGATGGATTTCGGATTCATCCAAAGCGACTTCTTCTAATGACAAGGAGCACGACGCTCCGGGAGCATCCAATGAAGACTCCAACCTGGCTGATCGGGGTTTGCCTGGCCGCCAGCCTGCCGACCCAGGCACAGACGTTCAAACCCATTGAACTGAAGGATCAGGAATTGGCGACCCTGCGAGGCCGCTATGTCATGCCGGGACGGATCATCAGCTTCGGCATTGTCATGACCAGCACTTGGCAAAATGCCAACGGTGAAGTGATCGGGGCAACTTCCTCGATGCAAATTCAACAATCGACCATCAAGCCACAGTTCTATGTGTCGATGATCGACGAAAAAGGCAATGGCTCAGCACGCTCGCAAGGTACCGGCACCGGTACCGTTACTGGCGGCAATGGCCTCAACAGCACCGAAGGCGTCATTCAAGTCGTGCGTGCTGCCGGCGACCATAACACTGCCTACAACAACGTTGAAATCAACGTCACAAAGGCTAGCCAAGCGCCCGCGACTCAACAGCAGGGCCAGACGTTGGCCCCAGGCTCGACGTTGGCCAGCGCCAATGGCGCGGGCTCGTTGAGTGTTTCCTCGACCGGTACGGGTGTGCAACTCAACATTGTGGCCAGCAGCAACCAGGGCAGTACCGTACAACGCCTGGGCCAAGGTGGGCTGATGCAGAACACGACGTTGCTCGGCGGTGGCAACCAGGTCAGCAACCTCACATCTTTCAATGTCGTGCTGCGTGACAACGTGGCAACAACCGGGTCGCTGAACGGCAACCTGGACCAGCTCAGAGGTCTTCGTACTCTCGGATTTTGATCTACGCTCAGTGTCACCCGATGAAGTCAGAAGGGACGGCTAACACATGCACCGATCGTTGACGCTCAGAGCTATCGTTTGTTTGAGTAGCCTGGCCCCGGTCACACTGCTGTACGCAGCAACGGATCCCCAGGTCGAAGCACTAAAACAAGAACTCATGGAGTTGAAACAGCGTTACGAAGCACAACAGAACGCGCTGATGGTACTCGAGCAACGCGTTCGCCAAGTCGAAGAAACACCTGCGACACCTGCTCCCAAACGCCTGACCAAATCCCCCGCGCAAACACCCGGGAGTGGCCAAACGGTGGCCGCCGGTGCGCCGGGAACCACTGGCAGTTCATACGGCCAATCGCTCAAGGATGATTCGGAGCCTGCGCAAAGCGTTTCCAACCTATATGACGAAGCCAGTGGCTTCTTCGGTGGCGGCAAGTTCAGCGTCGAAACCGGCCTGACCTACACGCACTACGATACCCGTGCATTAGTACTCAACGGCTTCCTGGCACTGGATGCGATTTTCCTCGGTAACATCAACCTCGACCGTATCAAGGCGGATAACTGGACCCTGGACCTGACCGCCCGCTACAACGTGGCACAACGTTGGCAGTTCGACATTAACGTCCCGGTGGTTTATCGCGAATCAACGTATTCCTCCGGTGGCGCCGGTGGCGCAGGCCCGGTGACGTCGGACGCAACCGTTACCCGCGACCCGACCATCGGCGATGTGAACTTTGGCGTTGCTTACAAGTTTCTGGATGAGGCGGCCAATCTGCCCGACGCGGTCTTTACACTGCGCGTCAAGGCGCCAACCGGTAAAGACCCTTATGGCATCAAGCTGGTCAATGACCCGAACAACGATAACCTCTCGGTACCCGAGGACTTGCCTACCGGCAATGGTGTCTGGTCAATCACCCCGGGTATCTCGCTGGTCAAGAGCTTCGACCCGGCCGTGCTGTTCGGCAGCCTGGCCTACACCTACAACATGGAAGACTCTTTCAGCGACATCAGCCCTCAGGTCAACTCCAAGGTGCCCGGGGACGTGAAACTGGGCGATTCCTGGCAGATCGGCGCCGGCATTGCATTCGCCTTGAACGAGAAGATGAGTATGTCGTTCTCGTTCACCGATCAGTTCGCCCGCAAGAGCAAGATCAAGCCGGACGGTGGCGATTGGCAATCGATTTCCAACAGCGATTACAACTCAGCCAACTTCAACATCGGCATGACCCTGGCAGCAACCGATAACCTGACGATCGTGCCCAACCTGGCCATCGGCCTGACCGACGACTCGCCAGATTTTTCCTTCGGCCTGAAATTCCCGTACTACTTTTAAGCACACATTTGTTGAGTTCAGCGTAAATAGCTGTGGGGCTTGCCCGCGGTAGTGACCTGTCTGACAGATTAATGGTGAATGGGCTGCTGTCATCGCGGCGTGGGTATCCACACATCTCTTGGGCTACAGGGATTAACTGCCGGGGTTTGGGGTTTGGGGTTTGGGGTTAAGAGTACATATCCATTTCTGCGGTAACGGCGGCTGGCGGTTTCGCTTTTACAGCGAGTCCCTTTTCCAAACGCCGAAAAGGAACCAAAAGGCTTTGCCCCTCCATTCGGTGCCTCGCCTAGGCTCGGCATGCCCTCTCTCCGGCATTGCTCCGGGGGCCCGCCGCCATCGGCCATCCATGGCCGGGGGCGGCTACCGCGGCATCCTTGCCGCGGTGCCCCCTGCGCAACGCCTGCGTTCGGCCTCTGGGAAAGGGGCGGCAGGTCAAGATCAAAAGCCAAAGCAACGGCAACGGCAATGGCAATGGTAATGGCAATAGCAATGGCAACGGCAACGGCAAGATCAACAGCTTCGCGAGCAAGCCCGCTCCCACAGTTGGAGTGGGTACATCCGGGGGAAGATTGGTCGGCTGACAGGCCGCCATCGCAGCGATGCGGCGACCCGACAAGCCAGCTCCCACAGGAGCAGCGGGCATATACAAAATCTGTGTACGACACAAATCCTGTGGGAGCGGGCTTGCCCGCGATAGCGGCAGGTCAGTCAATGTGATGTTGAAGGTGCCGCCATCATCGCAGCACACAAAAAATCAGAACACATCCCCAACCAACGCACATCCGCTCTGCTGTTCACCACTCAACAGGCCGAGCGTTAGCTCGCCTGCAGCTTTTGATGTTGACACACCGCGCCCTCAAGAGGCCGAGTGGAGGTTCTGCGCAGTGGGCAACCCGGCATGGATGCCGGGTTAGCCGCGCACGGACAGGGATGGCCGATCGCGGCGGGCCCACGGAGCAGGACCGGAGCGAGGGCATGCCGAGCCTTAGCGAGGCACCGAACGACAGGGGCAAAAAGCGCTTTGGTTACTTTCCGCCGGGCCGCGCAGGCTTTTCGAAAGTGACTCGCTGTAAAAGCGAAACCAATAGCCGCCGTGACCGCAGAAACGGATATGTACATCAAACTCGAAAAGAGGTGTCCCATCGCAGGCGACCCCGCTCCCACAAGGAGTGCCTGGTTAAAATGGAAAAAGCCCGCTGCGATGGAGGTCGCAGCGGGCCTTTTCGTTTCACCCGCCCTAGCGGATCTGGTGCTTGTGAAGCAATCGGTAAAAAGTCGGCCGCGACACGCCCAGGACTCTGGCAGCGACGCTCAGGTTGTCGCTGTGCCGGTTCAACACATCGCACAGCGCCTGACGCTCGGCGCGGGTCTTGTAGTCTTCAAGGGTGCCCATTGGCGTAGCGGTGGCGTGTTGACTGATCAAGCCCAGGTCTCGCGACTCGATCTGCCGTCCTTCGGCCAGAACCAGCCCGCGCCGTACCCGGTTGGCTAACTCGCGAACATTGCCCGGCCAGTCGTGCTTGCCCATGGCGATCAGCGCGTCCTCGCTGAAGCTGCGAGGACGACGGCCGGTTTCATGGCTGTAGAAGTGGGAAAAGTGGTTGGCCAGCATCAAAAGATCGCCGTGGCGCTCGCGCAGCGGCACAGTGACGACTTGCAGCACGTTCAAACGGTAATACAGATCCTCGCGAAAGCGTTTCTTCTCGATAGCCGCTTCAAGGTCAACGTGCGTCGCCGCCAATACCCGCACATCCACCGGAATAGGCTGATGCCCCCCTACACGCTCAATGTGTTTTTCCTGCAGAAAGCGCAGCAGACTGGCTTGCAGCTCCAGGGGTAGATCACCGATTTCATCGAGAAACAGCGTTCCACCGTTGGCCGCCTCGATCCGCCCGACCTTGCGCTGATGAGCGCCGGTGAAGGCCCCTTTTCGTGGCCAAACAGTTCGGACTGGATCAAGTGTTCGGGAATCGCGCCGCAGTTGATCGCCACGAACGGTTTGCTGTGACGCTGGGATTGTCGATGCAGGGTGCGAGCGACCAATTCCTTGCCGGTCCCGCTTTCGCCGCGGATCAGCACCGGAGATTCGGTGGGTGCCAGTTTGCTCAGCAGTTTGCGCAGTTCACGAATCGGTTTGCTGTCGCCAAGCAGTTCGTGCTCAGGCTGATCGATATGAACCGTGCCCTGCCCGCGCAGGCGCGCCATGCCGAACGCGCGGCCCAGGGTGACCTGAACCCGTGAGACATCGAACGGCAAAGTATGGAAGTCAAAAAACCATTCGCAGACAAAGTCCCCGACATTTTGCAATCGCAGGACTTCTTGATTCAGCACCGCAATCCATTCGGTACCGCTATGGGTGATCAATTCCTTGACGGCTTCCGGACGCTCTAGATGAAAGGGCTGCAAACGCAACAGCCCGACGTCGCAGGTTCGTTCGGTAGCGTTTTCCAGGGTACAACTGTCAACATCCCACCCCACGGCGCGTAAACCCGGCAATAAACGGTGGCAGTCGTCGCAAGGATCCACTACTAACAGACGTCGCAAGGCAGGCGCTTCGATCATGACTGTTCCTTGACGCCAAATTTAGGAAATATTAGTAAAAACAGTCATTTGGCGGGCTTCGATGTAACACTAGCAAGAATTTGACGCGAGCTTGTATCGATTGCTTATAGGGTTGTTTGCTTATTAGTTATAAGAAAACACTTGGTTAGTTGCCTAACGAGTTGAACCTTTCATTTAGCTTTCAGAAACGGCCTGACGCTTGAATCAGTCAAAGAAAGTTGAAATTTCTTTTGATTGTGTGTGACCCAACCCCCACTTGCGGGCATCAGTACAAGTAACCAGCCGAACGGTAAGCCCAACCGACGGCACATCACTTGATTGGGCATACAGAGAGAAGACCCCATGAACGCCCCGCTCCGTATCAACGAAGCACTTTTGATTGCCGACCGCGCATTCCAACCCTTTCAGTGCGTGGCCTGGGCTCTACAAGACGGTGGTGAACTAAGCCTGGCCATCATCGATCGCACTAACACGCGCATCAGCCGCAAACAAATTCCCAGCAGCGCCTATTCCGATCCGGCGCAACTTGAACATTTGCTGGAAGAAGCCCGTGCCGAGTTGAGCCAGGAAGGTTACACACTGCAATCGTGGTCCATGCCGCACTAAGTATTTTCGCGGATTGCCTCCCGGCAATCCGCGTCCCCTCTTCCTCTTAGTCGACGATTTTCTACAGTCATCTGCGCAACACCACTCGCCTGTTTCAACTTCTAATCCGCCAGATTACTTGGCAGGCTTTTCAGTGGTTCGAAAAGACATTGTTCTGGCACAAAACGCCCCTCCTCCGGCTCATGAAAACAGTTGTGCGCCGGGACATTCAGGGATTGAATGATTTGCTCAGGCAGTCGCCATCCGGGCACCCGGATTAAGGACGACTGGCAAGGAGATGGATGCATGTCACCCCAGACTGCTTTTGCCTTACCTGCAACCGTGAATGGCGCCGAACGGCTCGATACGAGTTTCGCTGGCACCGGCAAGACTCAAGTGTATTTCGCCGGCAGTCTATCCAGCATGACCAATGGCATTGCAATTGACCACCTCGGCCGGTTGTTGGTGGCGGCAAAGGTCGGTACGCCAGGCGGCCAGCGCTTTGGCCTGGCCCGCCTGCTTGCAGACGGCTCGGCGGATCTGGCATTCGGCAAACAAGGCAGCATCGTCGGGCAGTTCACACACGGCTTCGAGGCCATGGCGGGCAAGGTGCGGCTGTTCGCTAACGGGCACATTCTGGTGGCCGGCCTGCATTACGAAAATGCTCACCGTACGCTGCCCGCCTTGGCGATGTTTGATCAGCAAGGCGTCCCGGTCCAAGGGTTTGGCGATAATGGATTTTGCGTGGTGCGCCTGCCGGGTAATCTTTCCCGGGGCGCGCGTGATGCCTGGTTACCGCCCGGTGTTCCGGGGGCCGAAGCCTGTGATGTCTGTGTGCAGGATGACGGTCGAATCCTGCTGCTGGCCAATCATCACTTCGAACAGGCTGATCACGTCGGCATGCTGATACGACTCAACGCGGACGGCTCGCTGGACAGCGACTTCAACGGTCGCGGTTTCGTCATGGTCCGGCACCTGTTGATGAACACCTGGCTTTGCAGCCTGACGGTGCAACGCGATGGTCGGATCCTGGTGAGCGGCTCAATCAATTTTCCCGAGGAAGGGCTGCTGGCGCGTTATCACTCGGATGGCCGACTGGACGAGCGCTTCGCCGTGGATGGTTTCATGACCTTCAAGGCACGGGAGCTCAGCGCTCAAGCCTGCCAGATCGTCCAAAATGAAAATGGTGACTTGCATTGTTTTGGTAGCAGTCGCGACCCTATGCATTGCCTGTCTTTGAAAGTTCACAGTAATGGCCGACCCGATATTCATTGCAACGATGGCCAGCCAAAGCTATTGGGAGTCGGCCGCAGTGGCTGCCGCTGGATCGCTGCGGGGGTTCAGTCGGACGGGCGTGTACTGACAGTCGGAGCGACGGTCGGCGGGATGGAAGCCGATTTTATTCTCGCCCGGTATTTACCCAGTGGGCAGCTGGATCGCAGTTTTGCCGGGGGCATCGGCTGGTGTCGCAAACGTCTGGGGCGCGGTTCGCATACCGCTACCTCATTGGCCCTGCAGACCGATGGCTGCATTGTCATAGGCGGTTATTCACGGGACGGAAACTGTCGCGCGGTTATCATGCGTTATCAGTATTAGGCTGCCATCGTTTTCATGCACTTGATCTTCTGTGGCTCTTACGGCAAGTTGCGCGCTTCTTAATACAAGGAGTAGCCGATGTCCGGTTCAATGGCCCAGGCCTTCGCGCATAATTTTCTCGGGCACTCACCTCGCTGGTACAAGGCGAGCATCGTCGGCTTCCTGATTCTCAATGCCCTGGTGTTGTGGACGGTCGGTCCGGTGGCGGCCGGCTGGCTGTTGGTGCTGGAGTTCATCTTCACCCTGGCCATGGCGCTCAAGTGTTACCCGCTGATGCCCGGCGGCTTGCTGCTGATCGAAGCACTGCTGCTGAAAATGACCACGCCCCAGGCGCTTTATGACGAGCTGGTGCACAACTTCCCGGTGATCCTGCTGCTGATGTTCATGGTGGCGGGCATCTATTTCATGAAAGACCTGCTGCTGTTTCTCTTCTCGCGCCTGCTGTTAGGGGTTCGCTCCAAGGCGCTATTGGCCTTGATGTTCTGTTTCCTGTCGGCGTTTCTGTCGGCGTTTCTCGATGCGCTGACCGTGACGGCAGTCATCATCAGTGCCTCCGTGGGGTTTTATTCGGTGTATCACCGTGTCGCCTCAGGCCACAATCCGCGCGAGGATGCCGAGTTCAGCGACGACCGGCATTTACCCAGCCTTCATCATGGCGACCTCGAACAGTTCCGCGCCTTCCTGCGCAGCCTGCTGATGCACGGTGCTGTCGGCACCGCGCTGGGTGGTGTGTGCACGCTGGTTGGCGAGCCGCAGAACCTGCTGATCGGCCATGAGATGGGGTGGCACTTCGCTGAGTTCTTTCTGAAAATCGCCCCGGTGTCGTTGCCGGTACTGGCAGCCGGTCTGGTGACCTGTGTGCTGCTCGAGAAACTGCGCTGGTTCGGCTACGGCACACTGCTGCCGGACAACGTGCGTGCGGTGCTGGCCAACTACGCCGCCGAAGACAACGCCCAACGCACTTCCCGTCAACGTGCTGCGTTGCTGGTACAAGGGATGGCGGCGCTGATTCTGATTGCAGGGCTGGCGTTTCACATCGCCGAAGTGGGCCTGATCGGTTTGATGGTAATCGTGCTGATCACCGCATTCACCGGCATCACCGACGAACACCGCATCGGCAACGCATTCAGGGATGCAATGCCGTTCACGGCGCTGCTGGTGGTATTTTTTGCAGTGGTGGCCGTGATTCACGATCAGCAATTGTTCGTACCGCTGATCCAATGGGTGCTGGCCCTGCCAATAGATCAACAGCCGGGCATGTTGTTTATTGCCAATGGTTTGTTATCGGCCATCAGCGACAACGTATTCGTGGCGACCATTTACATCACCGAAGTGAAACAGGCGTTCCTCTCCGGCCACATGAGCCGCGAGCACTTTGAAACCCTGGCGATTGCGATCAATACCGGTACGAATCTGCCAAGCGTGGCAACACCCAATGGCCAGGCGGCGTTCCTGTTCCTGCTGACCTCGGCGATTGCTCCGCTGATTCGTCTGTCGTACGGGCGGATGGTGTGGATGGCGCTGCCTTACACCGTGGTGATGGGCGTGCTGGGCTGGTATGCGGTGAGCTACTGGCTGTAACACTGAACAAAATGTGGGAGCGGGCCTGCTCGCGATAGCGGTTTTCATTCAACATCAATGTTGAATGACATGGCCTCATCGCGAGCAGGCTCGCTCCCACATTGGTTTTGTGTCGTTATCGAGGGAGGATGAATTGCTCGATTGCCTGGGCCGCGCCGTCTTCGGTATTGGCCCCGGTCACCACGTCGGCCTGACGCTTCACCGCCTCCTCCGCCTGCCCCATGGCGATCGATAACCCGGCCCGGTGAAACATCGCCGGGTCATTGCCGCCGTCACCAAGAGCGGCGGTCTGTTCCAGCGGTACGCCGAGAAACTCGGCCAGTGTCGCCAATGCTTCGCCCTTGTTAGCCAGCATCGCAGTCACGTCCAGATAGATCGGTTGTGAACGCGAAACCTGCGCCTGCCCTTCGACCTTGGGCAGCAACTGCGCTTCCAGTTCGATCAACAGTTCGGCGTTGTTGCTGGCGGCGACGATTTTGTCGATGTGTGCCAGGTAAGGCTCAAAACTCTCGACCACCACCGGCGGATACCCCAAACCGTGCTGCTCTCGCGGGACCATCGGGCCGTATGGATCCTTTAACAGCCAGTCGCCGCCACTGAACACCCAGACTTCAATGTCCGGCTGATCGGCAAACAGCGCCAAAGCCGTCAGCGCCGCCGTTGCCGGCAAATAATGCGCAACCAGCAAACTGCCATCCGGGTTTACGATCGTGCCGCCATTGAAGGCCGCCGTCGGCAGATCGACACCCAGGGCTTCGATCTGCTGCAACATGGCTTTGGGCGGTCGCCCGGTGGCCAGGCTGAACATCACGCCGGCCTCGCGCAAGGCGCGGACCGCTTCGATCGTGCGCTGACTGAGGCTGTGATCAGGGAGCAGCAAAGTGCCGTCCATGTCACTGAGCAGAAAACGGATGGGGTGTTGCGTTAGGTCACTCACCGACGCTATGCCAAACGCGGCCGTCGCGAGTCAGCAGCTCGTCAGCGGTTTGTGGCCCATCTTCGCCGGCCGCATAGTTCTCCACCGTTGCGTCCTGCTCCCAGGCGTCCAGGAATGGCTGCACGGCGCGCCAGCCATTCTCGATGTTGTCGGCACGCTGGAACAACGTCTGATCGCCAGTCAGGCAGTCGTAGATCAGGGTTTCATAGCCGGTCGATGGCTGCATCTCGAAGAAATCCTTGTAGGCAAAGCCCAGTTCGATATTGGCCATGTTTAACGCCGGCCCCGGCCGCTTGGCCAGCAGATCGAACCACATGCCTTCGTTGGGTTGAATTTGGATCCGCAGGTAGGTCGGCTGCAACTCATCGACCTCGGTGTCGCGAAACTGCGCATACGGCGCCGGCTTGAAGCAAATGACAATCTCGGTGTCGCGCGCGCTCATGCGCTTGCCGGTACGCAGGTAGAACGGCACGCCGACCCAACGCCAGTTGTCGATCATGACTTTGAGCGCGACATAGGTTTCGGTCGTGCTGTCGGGCGCCACGTTGGCTTCCTCGCGGTAACCGGGCAGCGGCTCCCCATCGATCTGGCCGGCGGTGTATTGGCCGCGCACCGAGTTGGCTCGCGCTTCCTCGGTCGACCAGGGGCGGATCGCGCCGACGACTTTGGCTTTTTCGCCGCGTACCGCATCGGCGCCAAAAGCGGCCGGTGGTTCCATGGCCACCATCGCCAATAATTGGAACAGGTGATTGGGCACCATGTCCCGCAGGGCGCCGGTGACCTCATAAAAACTGCCACGGGTTTCCACGCCGACGGTTTCGGCGGCGGTGATCTGCACGTGGTCGATGTAATGGTTGTTCCAGAAGGCTTCGAACAGGCTGTTGGAGAACCGGCTGACCAGAATGTTCTGCACGGTTTCCTTGCCCAGATAGTGATCGATCCGGTAGATCTGCTTTTCCGTCATCACTTTGAGCAAGCACGCATTCAAGGCTTCGGCGGTGGGCAGATCGGAGCCGAAAGGTTTTTCGATCACCACCCTTCTGAACGCTTCGGGGGTTTCTTGCAGCAATCGGGCAGCACCGAGACGCCGCACCACTTCGCTGAAAAAGCGCGGCGCGGTGGCCAGGTAGAAAATCGCATTGCCAGTTCCGCTGGCGGCTATTTTCGCCGCCAGCGCTTCATAGGTGCGTTCGTCAAGGAAGTCGCCCTGGACGTAGCTGATGTGCTTGGCCAGTTTGGCCCACAAGGCCGGATCAAGGGCTTGATCGCCCTTGCCGACCTTGGCCGCTACTTCCGCCCGAATGAAATCCTCGAGTTTTTTGGCAAAGGCTTCGTCACTGATGGCGTTGTGATCAACGCCGATGATCCGCAGTCCATTCCCCAGCAAACCGTCGCGACTCAAGTTGTACAGCGCCGGCATCAGCAGGCGCTTGACCAGATCACCATGGGCACCGAACAGAAACAGCGTGGTAGGCGGCGCGGGTTCTGCCTTGGATTTCCTGCGGATCACATGGGTCATTTTTTCGGGGTCTCCACATGGCCGCCGAAGCCGAAGCGCTGGGCAGAGAGAATCTTGTCGCCAAAGGTGCCTTGCCCGCGCGAACGGTAGCGCGAGAACAGCGAGTTCGACAGCACCGGTACCGGCACCGATTGTTCCATGGCCGCCTCGATGGTCCAGCGACCTTCACCGCTGTCAGCCACCGAGCCTGAGTAACCGTCGAGTTTCGGGTCGCTGGCCAGGGCATCGGCGGTCAGGTCGAGCAGCCAGGACGACACAACGCTGCCACGACGCCAGACTTCGGCAATGTCGGCAACGTTCAGGTCAAAGCGCTGATCTTCCGGCAGGTTGGTGCTGGCCTTGGTCTTGAGGATGTCGAAGCCTTCGGCGAAGGCCTGCATCATTCCGTATTCGATGCCGTTGTGGATCATCTTGACGAAATGCCCGGCCCCGGCGGGTCCTGCGTGGATGTAACCGCGCTCGGCGCGATCGTCCTCGGACTTGCGATCCTTGGTGCGCGGGATGTCGCCCAGGCCCGGGGCCAGGCTTTCGAACAGCGGGTCAAGACGCTTAACGGTCTCGGTATCGCCGCCGATCATCATGCAATAACCACGCTCCAGGCCCCAGACGCCGCCGGAGGTGCCGACGTCGATGTAGTGCAGGCCTTTTTCCGACAGGGTTTTGGCCCGGCGGATGTCGTCCTTATAGAAGGTGTTGCCGCCGTCGATAATGGTATCGCCCGCGTCGAGCAAGGTGCTCAGGGTGTCGATGGTGTCTTCGGTCGGTGCGCCGGCGGGCAGCATGACCCATACCGCGCGAGGTTTGGCCAGGCCAGCGACCAGGGCTGGCAAGTCGGCAACACCGGTGGCGCCTGCTTCAGCCAGGGTGTCGACAAAGGCGGTATTGCGGTCGTAAACAACGGTGGTATGTCCGTTGAGCATCAGGCGCCGCGCAATATTGCCGCCCATGCGGCCCAGTCCAATAATCCCGAGTTGCATGTACTGATGCTCCCTACTACAAATAAAGTGTGTCAAAGGTTATAGCCCAACGCGACTAATGAGGGTTAGTCCAGAGCGGCGCAATGAAGTTTCCGGGCATTGTGCCCGATCCAGACTGATAACGTCGGGAATCGTACCGAAGACACAACGACCATGAAAAATAAAAGTTCCCTTCAAGGGCAAAAGAAATCAAAATTGGCGCCGATAGTAAGAGAGCACCTGATCCAGGGAGCGAACTTACAGTTGAGTCAGCCATTTGCGAGGTGAGCAATGGGCACCGTACACACAGCACTGCCAGCACAAACCCTTTACGTCACGATCCGTCGCGATGAACTGCGCCAATTGAAAGACGAGCGTGACCAGTTGAAGCGGGAAGTCGCGCAATTGCGCCTGCTGACCCAAGGCAATGAGGTTCAGCCCTGGCCTGTCACCCAACGTGCTCCCCACGCCTGACCCCCTCGTTTGACTCGGAAGCAGCCACCGCTGTTTCCGACTCGCTGTAACCCTGCCAGCTCCAGCAACTCACAAAATTTTCACACCTTCTTGTCGATACTCCGGCTCATTGTGGCCGTTCGGTATCCGCGTGGCGTCCGTTCGTCTGCGACAGGGAGAGTGCCGACGGCCGAAGAAATTATCAGGCTGGAGTGCTGAATGGCTTTGTTTAAACGCAGCAAAACGTCTGCGAAAGGTTTTGATTGGACAGGATTTCTCTGGTTATTTCTGTTCTTCTGGTATTTTTCGGGTATTACCCAACTTCTGATTCAACTGACGGGCACCTCCGGTTTTACCGGGCTCCGCCAGGCCTTTGTGATGAGTGCCATCTGGCTCGCGCCGATGCTGTTGTTCCCTAGGCAAACACGCGTGATGGCCGCGCTGATCGGCGTGGTGCTGTGGGCCTGTTCGATGGCCAGCCTCGGTTATTTCTTCATCTATCAGCAGGAATTTTCTCAGAGCGTCATCTTCATCATGTTCGAATCGAACGTGTCTGAAGCCGGCGAGTACATGACCCAATATTTTGCCTGGTGGATGGTGCTGGCGTTCCTCGCCCACACCGCGTTCGCGTATTTCCTCTGGACCCGCCTGCGTCCGGTGTACCTGCCTCGTGGCCAAGCGCTGATCGCAGCGATGGCGATTCTGCTGGCAGTGGTCGGTTACCCGCTGATCAAGCAGACCGCGCACACCGGCAGCCTGGCGGGCGGCTTCGAGAAATTCGAGACTCGCATCGAGCCTGCGGTGCCGTGGCAGATGGCGGTGGCCTATCACCGTTACCTCAATACCCTGGCAGACATGCAAGCCATGCTCGACAGCGCCAGCAAGATTGCACCGCTCAAGAACCTCACCGATGCGATGGCCAATCAGCCCGCGACTCTGGTGCTGGTGATCGGCGAGTCCACCAACCGTCAGCGCATGAGCCTGTACGGTTACCCACGGGAAACCACGCCGGAGCTGGACAAACTCAAGAACCAACTGGCGGTTTTCGATAACGTTATTACCCCACGCCCCTACACCATTGAGGCGTTGCAGCAGGTACTGACATTCGCCGACGAAGAAAACCCGGACCTTTACCTGTCGACGCCGTCGCTGGTCAGCATGATGAAACAGGCGGGTTACAAGACCTTCTGGATCACCAACCAGCAGACCATGACCAAGCGCAACACCATGCTCACAACGTTCTCCCAGCAGGCCGACGAGCAGGTGTACCTGAACAACAACCGCAACCAGAACGCGGCCCAGTACGATGGCGACGTGATCGAACCATTCAACAAGGCGCTGGCCGATGCGGCGCCGCGCAAGCTGATCGTTGTGCATCTGCTCGGCACGCACATGAGCTATCAGTACCGTTACCCGTCGACGTTCAACAAGTTCACCGACCGCAAAGGTGTTCCGGACGGCGTGCGTGACGATCAGGTGCCGACGTACAACAGCTATGACAACGCAGTGCTGTACAACGACTTCGTGGTGTCGAGCCTGATCAAGGACTACGCCAAGACTGATCCCAACGGCTTCCTGCTGTACCTCTCCGACCACGGCGAAGATGTTTTCGACTCCGCTGGCCACAAGACCCTGGGCCGCAACGAGAGCAAGCCGACGGCACCGATGTACACCATTCCATTCATGGCTTGGGCTTCGCCGAAATGGCGCGAAACCCATGACTGGAATTTTGCCGGTTATCTCGGACGGCCATACAGCAGTTCTCAGCTGATTCACACCTGGGCGGATCTGGCAGGCCTGAGTTTCGATGAACTGGACCGCAGCAAAAGCCTGACCAGCGACAGCTTCAAGTCACGGCCGTTGATGATCGGCGATCCTTATGAGCGCCAGCAGCGGCCGTTGATCGACTTCAGCCTGATGAAACCCAAGGACACGCCTGTCACTCCGGCAGTTGTTCAGAAGTAATTGCACCCATGTGTAAGCGGGCTTTTGTGGCGAAGGGGCCTGTCGGAACGCCGCATCGCCCCATTCGGCAGCGAAGCAGTCGTAAACCCTTTACATGCGGTTTAACTTTGAAATGCTGGGGGGCGCTTCGCACCCAATGGGGGCAAGCCCCCTCGCCGCAAAAGCGCGCTCCCCAGGTTCCGCACCTTCGAATTAAAGCGTCTTGGTCCAAAACAGCATCCGCCCGTGCGCCGGGTCGAACATGCCTGGCGAAAAGCCGAATTTGCCGTAGGCCCCCTGAGCCACCGCATTGCCTTCCAGTACTTCCAGAGTGATTTTGCAGCAGCCGCGCTGACGTGCGATGTCCTCGACTTTGTGCAGCATCTTCTGACTCAGCCCCAACCCGCGAAACTTCGACACCACTGCCACGTCATGCACGTTTACCAGCGGTCGGCAGGCGAAGGTCGAGAAACCTTCAAAACAATTGATCAGCCCTGCCGGCTCGCCGCCGACAAACGCCAGTATGCTGAAAGCATGGGGACGTTTGGCCAGTTCCCCCGGCAGTTGTTGTAACCTATCGGCGGGTAATGGGTGACCGCCACCCATCGGGTCTTCGGCGTAGTGGTTCAATACAAGACAGATCGCCTCAGCATGCACCGGGTTGGTGTAGCTGGCCTGAAGCACAAGAATTTCTGCGGATTCCATTTCCACCCTCAATCACACAAGTTGCCCCAGTTCGCCTCTTGCGCACTGAAAGGTCCAGCGACCTTATCGCGAGTCCCGGGGTGCCGACAACTGGATCCTGTTGTGATCGTTCTCTCTCAAACGCCCCAGATCAATGCCTCGGTCCATCCCAACTCGGCAAAGTCCTCGGCCCTCAACTCTGACTCACCGGCACAGAAAAACTCGTCCAGTTGCGGTGGCTTGACCGAGGTGCCACTGAGCATCGCGTGAACCTGCCCGCGATGATGAATCTGATGCTCGAACAAATGGGACAGCATGCGCAAACGGCTGTCATGTTGCGGGGTGTCGCGCGCGATGGTCACGATCCGTCCGAGGTCTGTGTCGCGCAATTGCTCGCAATAGGCGATCAATCGACGGTCCACCAGGGCTTGCTCGCGCTTGAGATCGGCGCCGTGGGTGAACGGCTCGTGTTCGTTGAAAAATACGTAGCAGTCGGGATGCAGTTCGTCACCGCGCAACTCCCGCTCCAGGGCATCCACATAGAACCAGTCACAGGTCAGGATATGGTTGAGGGTTGCGCTGAGGCTGGGGAAAAAACTCACTCGCGGCGCCGCCAGCTCGGCCGGGCTTAGCTGAAGCCAGGCCTTGGCCAGTCGGTGATTGGCCCATGCGTTCTGATAGGCCATGGTCAGCAAATGGTGAGACAAGCGCTGATTCATGTTCGCTCCTTCTGGGTATCAAGCCTCGGCGAAACGTTTGAGCTGCATTTCCTGCAGACGACTGAGGGTGCGGCGAAACGGAAATTCCAGATAGCCCTCGGTGTATAGCGCCTCCATCGGCACCTGCGCTTCGAGGAACAGCGGCACCTTGCGGTCGTAGCATTCATCTACCAGGGCGATGAACCGGCGAACGCCGTCGTCGTGAACCGACAACTGCGGCAACTCGCGATCGCCTGCCACCACCCGCTCGACACCGTCTTCAGTGCCGCGAGCGATGCGCCCTTCGCGTTTTTTTGCGCTTAGGTTGGGTACGTCGTTCAACAGAATAGCGCTGTAGGTGTCGCACAGAGCCATGAAGTCCATGGCGGCAAACGGCTGCTCGCAGAGATCGGCGTAACGGCACCAGAGCACGGTTTGACTGGACTGCACAACATCGACCGAACGGTAGCCGACCTTGACCGGATTGCTGGACAGCGACTGGCCTATAGTCAAGGCCTTGAACACTTCGCTCAAGGCGCCGGGTTGACCCGGTACGTTCACCCAATAACGCTGCAGACCGGTGCCAGGGTGCAGACGATGATCTTCCCCGCCATCCACCGCAATTACCTGCATGTGTTGCTTGATTGCGGTAATGGCCGGCACGAACCGGTCACGATTGAAGCCACCCGCGTACAGCTGATCCGGCGGCTGATTGGAGGTGCAGACCACCACCACGCCCTGCTCGAACATCACCTGAAACAAACGCCCGAGAATGATCGCGTCACCGATGTCGTTGACGAACAGTTCATCGAAACACAGCACGCGCACTTCCTGGCTCAACTCGCGGGCCAGCGCTTTCAATGGGTCGGCGGTACCGGTCAATTGAAAGGAGCGTTGATGCACCCACCCCATGAAGTGATGAAAGTGCTGACGCCGGGCCGGGACGCGCAGGTTTTGATAAAACTGATCCATCAACCAGGTCTTGCCCCGTCCAACTGGGCCCCAGAGGTACACGCCAGTAATGGGTGCGCGGCCTTCGTGCAAGGCTTCGTGGCATTTTTGCAGCGCCCACACGGCGTGTTCCTGGGCTTCGTCCTGGACGAAGCCCTTCTGTTCGATGGCGTGTTGCCAGGCGCTTAAGGGAGAGTCGACATTCATGCGCGGCAGTATACGTCTCTGGGGCTGCTGGTGAAGCCTGATGCTAGTAGGTCGAGCCCAACCCCTGTAGGAGCGGGCTTGCCCGCGATGAGGCCGTGTCAGTCGCCATGCATGTTGGATGACACACCGCTTTCGCGGGCAAGCCCGCTCCCACAGGTTCCGTTTTCGGCAGCTGCCGGGTTACAGAGAGATATCCAGCCGGGCAATCTTGCCCTGTTCATTGAGGCGGAACATGTAGCGCAGTTCCAGCGGGCTGCCGGGAAACGTGCCGGAGATCAGGTTATGCACCAGCACTTTGCCGGTGCGCAGCTGAACGTCGAGTACCTCGACCCGGGGCTGATAACGTTGTGCGGTGTCTTGCATCCATTGGGCGATGGCCTGCGTGCCGACCTGATGCTGCCCTTCATCGAACACGTTGGCATCCTCAGCGAAAAAACTGGCAATCCTCGACGTGTCGCGAGTATTGGCGGCAGCAATGTAGGCGGCGATGGCGGGGGCCAGTGAAGAGGCTGGATTGGACATGTTTACGGCTCCTTGTGAGTTGATTCTGAAGCCATGCTAAAACAAGCCTGTGTCAGTTCTTGTCAGGAGTGAAACGCCCTGCTTCGTCCAGTTGCATCTGCTTGCGCCAGGTGCGCAAGAGGTCGCTACGCCGCCCCGGATAACGTTCGCCCTGCTCACTGGCGGCCGAGATCCGGTCGGTGCGAAAGGTGCGATAGGCGCTGCGCAATTCGCACCAGGCAACGATGATCCGCACCTCGTTGAGAAAACCCAGGGCCAGTGGCCAGATCAGCCGCTGACTCGGCACCTGGTTGGCGTCCGCGTAATCAATGTGCAGTTTGGCCTGATCGCGGATGGCTTGGCGAAACACGTTCAAGGGCACGGCATTTTGCGGATAGCCATAACCCGGTGGGCCCGGTAGCACCGTCGGGTTGCGCAAGGCCTCCTGGGCCGCCGGGTCGAGTACCGCAGCGATTTTCGCCAGGGCATCGGCCGCGGCTTTGCCCAAGACCTCATCGCCACGCTGATCCACGTAGCGCAACCCGAGCACGATGGCTTCGGTTTCATCGGCATTGAGCATCAAGGGCGGCAGGAACAGACCGCTGCGCAACACATAGCCGATCCCCGCTTCGCCAAAGATCGGCGCTCCGAGCGCGGTGAGCTCCGCGATGTCGCGGTACAGCGTGCGTTCGGAAATCTCCAGTTCGCTGGCCAATGTCGCGGCAGTCACCGGACGACTTTTGCCCCGAAGCACTTGTAACAAAGTCAGTAAACGGCTGGTTCGCGACACGGTCGGCAGGCTCTTTCCTGAAAAGTTGTCGGAGCTTAGCAGAGGCTGCTGTCAGAAATTGGCAGTAGCGATTGGCCCCGCCTGAAAAGCTTCGCGGCAAGCCTCGCTCCTACAGGTACAGCGATTGCCGCGTGAGCTGGGTACGACACAAAACCTGTAGTATGCGGCCAAGCATAAGATCGATCGGTAGTTTTGATTTGCGGTGCCTATTATTGACGCCTTCGCGGGCAATCCTCGCTTCGCCGGGCATGGCGCTGATCAACTCGATACGAAGTGGTTGCAGGATGCGTCGTCAGTTACATTGGAAAAATACCAAGTTAGTTATCCTGACTTTATTGCGGAGTAATGTTTGATGCTCGGTCAACTTCACGACCTGGACCTGCATCTGCTGCGCCTGTTTGTCAGCGTGGATTTCTCACAGGTGCAGAGCGCGTTCGATTATCGAGAGCTGTTCACGGAAACCCAGCATCTTTATTGCGCCTCGGGGCATCCATTGTTCACCGATGAGTCTCCTGACGATCAAGCGCTTCAGGCCTGCGACCGGGTCGACCATCCCTACCGTTTTTTGCGCAGTGACGAGCCGTTTCAAGGGAAGATGTGTTCCGCACGTTCCGAGCAGGTCGAAGGCACCCTCGCCTTCATCCTTTCCGGCAAGCACGTTGGCTACTTGCCCGATCACTTCGCCCGCGGCTGGGAAGACAAAGGGTTGCTGCGCGCCGTGCACCAGGGCGATATGAGCTTCGAGGTGGCATTTCATCTTGCCCGTCATCGCGCGCAAGTGCCGGGGGACGCGCAGAAGGCGTTTGAAGAAGATTTACTGGCGGCGTTTGCGGCGCCCGTTTGATCTCCTCCTTGCCACAGGGTTCGTCATTACTGGGCAGAGTGTGGGCACGATCATCTTCGAATCGCCGATCACCGTCAGCGCGTTGTGCGCTATCGTGCTGAATAACTTCCTGTTCGAGAGCCTGTCCATGCGCAGATTGTTCGCCCTGTCTCTGTCCCTCCTGCTGCTCTCCCTCAGCGCCTGCGCCCTGTTCCCTCATCGCGACCCGCTGAACATCAACGTGGTCGGTATCGAGCCGCTGCCAAGCCAGGAACTGGAAGTGCGTTTTGCGGTAAAGCTGCGCGTGCAAAACCCCAATGAAACGGCAATCGACTACAACGGTGTAGCCCTGGATCTGGAGGTGAACGGTCAATCCCTCGCCTCCGGTGTCAGCGACCAGACGGGCTCGATTCCGCGTTTTTCCGAAGCGGTCATCGTGGTGCCGGTGAGCGTTTCGGCCTTCTCGGTGCTGCGTCAGACCCTCGGGCTGGGACAGACGCAGACACTCAACAATCTGCCGTACGTGCTTCGGGGCAAACTGGCTGGCGGCGTGTTCGGCACGATGCGTTTCGTTGATCGCGGCAAACTCAGCCTGCCGGGGCCGACTACCGACACCTGGTAATGCTCACGGCTCGGCCCGCGGTTTAACCGGATCGATCACCTGAGTCACACAATGTTTGAGGCCTTCTACGTGCCAGTGGGCCCACAGCCGACTTTTGCCGGTGCTGTCTTCATCCGGCTCTATCGCCAGCCAGTTTCGAGCGGCGATCAGGTAACGCCCCCGTGCACCGATGGGCAACAGGGTTCCGGTAATGGCGTAGTCGATCTGTTCCTGGTGCTTGCCAATGGACTCCAGAAACTGCACCGCCAACACCGGTGGTGCAGGATGCACAACCCCGGTCGAAATCAATTGGTAGATCAATCCTGAACCGTTGCGATGCCGGGCCAACGTCGATTCGATCACGCAGGCCCCCGCCACATGAACATCACCGGACACCAGCGTGACCTTGCATGACTCGGCATGGGCGAAATCCAGCAACCGCATGATCAGCCGCTTACGTTCGTCTCGATGGGGCAGGCTTCGCCAATGGTCGCGCAAATCGTCCTCGAGTTCCTGTTGCCCCGATATCAGGTCCAGTGCCTTTTCGGCCGCCTGCAAATCCAGGTAACCCACGGGAATACTCGACATCAGCAGCAAGTGCTTATGCGCCTTGACCTTGCCCAGCCAGGCATAGATCGCATCCCAACTGACGGGGAAATGACTCGGGTTTGTTGAGCCCGTGGGGTCGTCAAATCCGGCGCACGTTCGCTGCGTAAATCAGGAACCAGCAATGCCAATTCACCCAGCCCGGTGAACCCGAGGTGAAAGCCGTCGGCGGTGTCGGGAATCGCACAGGGATGAACATCAGCGGACGGCTTGAGATGAGGATGAGTCTGGATCAGTTGCTGCTGGAAAATCCTGAAATAGCGTTTGGCCGTGGCAAACAGCCCCTGGAACACCGGGCTTGAATGCAGAATCTCATCGTACGAACCCCAGCCATCGATGATGTCATGGTCATCCCACATCATCACCGTCGGAACGGCGCTGAGCAGCTTCGCGACCTCAGGCTGTTTCCAGCGTTCCAGGTAGAGTCTGGCGAAGAACTTGTCCAGATCGGCTTCGATCACCTTGCTGTAGGCAGCCTTTCGACGGTCGGCGAAGGGTTTGGCGAACCAGATTTTCATGGACGTCACGCTGCTGCGCATTTCGTCGCTGTATACCTGATCGCCACCCATCAACAACAGGTGATAGGGCTTGTTTTGATGAGTCCCCCACATGTGCTCCCAGCGCTCGTTGTTCCGGTCCACCTTCTCCATGCCCTTGGGGTCCGAAAAGCCGTTGCACGACACATAGGCCATGCTCGGCGACTGGCCCTCGGCCGGAACGACGAAGTTAGCCTCCGCGCCCTCTATCTTGACCGTGTAAGTGCTGGCAACAGCCTGGTCTTGCAGCGCTTTTAAATCGATGCGCCAGACGCGGTATTGAGGATTGAGCAACGGGATATCGGCGATGGCCAACGGCTTACCGGCACTGACACCGCCAGGCAACTTTACGCTGGGTGATGTCGCGCCCAAGGGTAAAACCACTAGAGCCGACACGTTATAGACATTACTGTTGATGCCACGAAACTGCAGAATCGGGCCGAGTAACAAACTCATGGACAGTCCATCCGTTGACAGGGGTGTGAACGCCTAGAGACTAGACGGACAATCGACGCTGCGCATGATGCGCCGCGCCCGTCCCTACAAGGAGGTCACCCACGATGCGCACCGCTCCAACGCTCTACACCGAACGATTGATTTTGCGCCCGCTGGAACTGGCCGATGCCGAAGCCATCCAGCAGCATTTCTCTCACTGGGACGTGGTGCGTTATCTGAACGTCCTGGTGCCGTGGCCTTATCCCGCCGATGGCGCGTTGACTTATCTGCGTGATATTGCCCTGCCGGCGATGGCCCGTGGCGAAGAATGGCACTGGTCGATCCGCTTGAAGTCGGCCCCCGATCAACTGATCGGCAATGTCAGCCTGATGAATGAACAGGACAACAACCGCGGCTTCTGGCTGGCCCCGCAATGGCAAGGCCAAGGGGTGATGGGTGAAGCCAGTGCGGCGGTGACCGAGTACTGGTTCGAAACACTCGGCCGGTCGTTGCTGCGCGTGCCGAAAGCGGCCCCGAATATCGGCTCGCGCAAACTCTCGGAACGTACCGGCATGCGCTTGATACACACCGAAGAAGGCGACTTTGTCAGCGGGCGATTCCCGAAGGAGCTCTGGGAGATCACTCGCGAAGAGTGGCTGCGCCTCCAGATAAAACGCACACCCGGCTTGGCCCGCTCATCCACCGTCAACTCAAACACGTCCGGCCGCGCGTAATGCCCGACCACGTCGTAGTCGTAACGGGCGCGGATCAGGTCGTCGGTGTTGATTTCGGCAGTCAGCAAACCCGCCTCGTCACGCAGCGGCCCGGCGAGAATGTCGCCCATCGGCCCGACAATCACGCTGCCGCCGGCAATCAACGGGCGCTGCGCCGGCCAGTTGGCGATTTCCAAGCCCAAAGCTTGCGGTGAGGCCTGGACCTGACAGGCGCTGACCACAAAGCAGCGTCCTTCATGGGCGATGTGGCGCATGCTGACCTGCCACATTTCCCGCTCGTCCACCGTCGGCGCGCACCAGACTTCCACGCCTTTGGCGTACATCGCGGTGCGCAGCAACGGCATCATGTTTTCCCAGCACACCACCGCGCCGATTCGCCCGACCTGGCTGTCGATCACCGGCAAGGTCGAGCCATCGCCCTTGCCCCAGATCAGTCGCTCGGTGCCGGTGGGCATCAGTTTGCGGTGCTTGGCGACCAGCCCGGTCTGCGGATCGAAATACAACGCGGTGCAATATAAGGTGCTGCCCGCGCGCTCGATTACGCCGATCACCAGATTGGCGCCAGTGCGCGAGGACAACCCGGCCAAGGCTTCAGTCTCGGCCCCGGGCACGTCGATGGCATTGTCGAAATACCGCGCAAACGCTTCCCGCCCCTCTGGCAGTCGATAGCCGAGTTGCGTGCCAAAACCCTCGCCCTTGGGGTACCCGCCGAGCAACGCCTCTGGCATGACCACCAGTGCGGCGCCGGATTCGATAATGGCGGTTTCCCAGGAGAGGATTTGATCAAGGGTATCGGCCTTGCCGCCGGGCAAGGCGCCGATTTGCAGGGCAGCAACGATGGACTTGGGCATCGCGGTGACTCCGTCAGTAAATGAGGTGTTGCTCATTCTCCGGCGCCACAGGATCATGAATAAAGCCCGACTCACTGCTGAATGATATGAACCAAATGAATATCGCAACCGTCGATCTCAACTTGCTCAAAGTCTTCGAAGCCCTGCATGAAGAATCCAGCGCCAGCCGGGCCGCGCTACGTTTGGGCGTGACGCAATCGGCGGTCAGCGCGGCGTTGCGCCGATTGCGAGAGGTGTATGGGGATCAGTTGTTCGTGCGCACCGGTCGAGGTCTTGCGCCGACGCTCAAGGCCAACCAGTTGAAACCGGTGGTCAGTGATGCGCTGAATAAATGCCGTCAGAGCCTGGCGATGGTCGATCCGGCGGCGAATCACTACGACGGACGCTCGGTGACGGTGGGTTTGTCGGATGATTTCGAAATCGCCTACGGGCGAAGATTGATTGAAGAGATCGCTGATCGCGCGCCGAAACTGCGGCTGATCTTTCGCCAGACCCATAGCCAGATCGTCGCCCGGGCCTTGATGGAACGCAGCATCGATCTGGCGATCACGGCAGGCGGGTTTGCCGAGCGTTTGCTCAGTCGTCAGGTGCTGGGTGAAGGCGATTATCTGTGCCTGGTGGACCCCCTCAGTCTGACCGAGGGACAGGAAACGCTCAGCCTTGAAGCGTTCGTCGCCCGCGAGCACATCCTGGTGTCATCGGGCGGTTTTATCGGGATCACCGATGAAGGCCTGGCGGCGTTGGGCCTGAGTCGGCGGGTATGCGCGTCGACCACGCACTTTGCCGCGTTGCCGCATCTGCTCAAGGGCAGTCAGGCGGTGGCGACTATTCCAGCCCATGCGGCTCGGAGTATCGCCGCGCTTAGCGGACTGGCATTACTGCCCTGCCCTCTGGCGCTGCCACGCTACCCGATCGAGCTGGGTTGGCGTACCAGCACACAGCTCGATCCGGTGGTGCTGAAAGTGCGCGAGGCGATTATCGCGATCTTTTCTCACCCGTAGGAGCTGCCGAAGACTGCGATCTTTTGATCTTCGGCAAGTTTCGAAACCGGCAAAGGAGCAAGATCAAAAGATCGCAGCCTGCGCTAGCTCCTACACGGGAATAGTGTCAGGTAGACGTTTATTTGGCAGCCATCAGACGATTGACTTCACTGCGCACCATGTTCGCAAACTCCGGCGGCGACATGCCGTCGAGTTCGGAACGGACCCATTCGGCCCATTTGCCTTTGCGCTTGGCACGCTCACCGAACAACCGTGCAGCTTCGCCCTTGGATTTACCCAGGTTGTTTTGCCAGAGCTCGAACAGACGGGATTTCTCATCTTCAAGCGCCGCGCGCTCGGCAAGGGGTTTGTCGGCCAGATTGAAGCTCATGGAAGATACCTGCTGCGTAAAATAGGCGACATCTTACACTGTAGGAGGAAATGTCCTGCCCTGGATTTTTCATCAGGGTGGAATCGCCACGCAAAATGGCTGCAACTTTTGCCATGGCGCCAGACTCCATTGTTCACTGCCCATTTACCTGCAAGGAGTACTCCAATGGCCCGCAAAATCATCGATCAAGTCGCCGAGGATCAAATCAAGGATCAGGTCTTCAGCGAACTTCAGGCCCTGATCGAAGAGTCGGAAAAACTGCTAAAGAGCAGTGCTTCACTGGTCGGTGAAGAAGCGGACACCCTTCGTGGGCAAATCGCCCAGAAGCTCCAGCAGGCCCGGACTTCAGTTTCCAGCGTGCGTGACCGGGCCAAACCCGCAGTCGAGGCCAGCGAAATCTACATCGGTGGTCATCCTTGGCAAATCGTGGCCATCTCCGCCGGATTCGGTCTGGTGGTGGGACTGTTGTTGGGTCGGCGTTAAGTCATTGTGGCGAGGGGGCTTGCCCCCGTTGGGTCGAGAAGCGGCCCCAAAACTGTTTCCGCGGTGAATCAGCTAGAGCGGGTGTGCAGGTTTCACGACTGCTTCGCAGCCGAACGGGGCGATGCGGCGTTCCGACAAGCTCCCTCGCCACACAAGCCCGCTCCCACATCAGGGATTGTGTTTGAGCTTAGAGCCCGGCCAGCTCTCGCAGATTCGCCAGCGTCTGAGCATCGAGCGCAATGCCTTCGACCTTGGCTTTGGCGCGCTGCCGGTGACGTCGATCACCCGGTAACCGCTTGAGCCCCACACTGTGCATTTGCCGAACCAGTTCCTGACTGCGCTCGGCAAAATTCTGCCCTGCCGACTTGCTCGGGTCGATCACGATCAGCAGTTGACCCGTCCAGGGTGTTTTCGCCCCCGGATGGTTTGACCAGTCGAACTCGAAAGAAAAATTGCCCCCGGTCAACGCCGCCGCCAACAACTCCACCATCATCGACAGCGCCGAGCCCTTGTGTCCGCCAAACGGCAGCAAGGCACCGCCTTCAAGGATCGCTTTCGGGTCTTGGGTCGGTTGGCCGAGGCTATCCACCCCCATGCCCGCCGGCAAACGCTCGCCTTTACGAGCAGCAATCTGTACGTCGCCGTGGGCGATGGCGCTGGTCGCCAAGTCGAAAACGATCGGATCACCGTTGGCCCGAGGGGCGGCGAAGGCAATCGGGTTGGTCCCGAACAGCGGCCGATCGGCACCGTGCGGCACCACACAGGTCATGCTGTTGACCACGCTCAGTGCCACCAGCCCTTCATCGGCAAACGGCTCGACATCTGGCCACAAGGCAGCGAAATGATGGGAATTGCGGATAGCCAGCACTGCAATGCCGGCACTGCGGGCCTTCTCGACCAACAAGGACCGCGCCGCCGCGAGGGCCGGCTGGGCAAAACCATTACCGGCATCAACCCGGACAAATCCCGAGGCTACATCCTCGACCACCGGCACGGCCTGACCATTAACCCAGCCGCTCTGCAGCGTCGACACATAACCGGGAATGCGGAATACACCATGACTGTGAGCCCCGTCGCGCTCCGCACCGGCGCAGTTGAGGGCCAGGGTTTTGGCGACATCGGCTGAGGTGCCGTGACGCAGGAAGATCTGCTCGAGCAACGCCGTCAGCGCTTCGAAGGACAGGTTTGGCGAAACCGCAGTAGACACATGATCGTGTGGCGCAGACATCTGAAGCTCCAGAGTAATTATTGGAGGGGGCAACAGCGTTTGAAAACCAGCCGATTAACAACGCACGATGAGCAAGCTGTCAACTTTTCGGTTGATCACCTGCAGGCCATACCAGCACGTGCTCTGCTTTCTTCTTGAGTTTGCACGATCAACCGGCAGGCTGTGCGGTAACTATTTACCACCTTGCAGGCGCCACTGACTTTTAGTCTCGAGGCTCAATCCATTGGCGCATTTCAATCGCGCCCTGAACGAGACTCGACGATGCCTACACCTGCCACTCCATTGTTTTTCCCTCAGGCCCTGAAGTCTCCCGGCCTTTGGAGGAAACTTGGCCAAATCCACGGGCTGACGCAAAAGGACTTCGAATGGTTCAGTCACCAGCAACTTGCCAGCCACACGCTGCGCGATGAACAGAAACCGCCCATGCTCGCCGAAAAAATCCTGCTCAAGACCAACGACCTGGAACCCGAACCTCTGGCCGGCAGCTTCGTGCTGAGTGCCACACCGGATGACAACGGCGTGATTCTCTACACCCCGTACGCCGGCATAAAGAAGTACGACAGCCGCTCAGCCTTGACCGAACAGCTTAAGCGTCAGTTGAACGGCGCGACCGAGGACGACGACCTGCTGGCTTTCATGTCGTTGTCTCAACGCAGAACGCTGGCAGATGCCGCCACTATCGAGGTGACCTTTCAAACCATCGAAGGCGAGGTGTTCGAAAACCAGAGCAGCACCATCACCGCACACCAGCAAATGAACGACCAGGCCATGCTCGACGAGTTGAAAGCGTTGCCGACACTGACTTCGCTGCTGGATGCGGTGCTCAATGAACTGCTGAAATCAGCCTTCCCCGGCCTGGATCAGCGCCAGACCCAGGTCAGTTTCTATTCCACGGCAACTGCCGATGAACACGATAAGGAAAGCACTCCGGCGCGACGCTGGATCAACGCCATGTCCTTGAGTGATGCCGTGCTGCTGCACTACCGCAATCAACGCTGGCCGTCGGGGCAATCACATGAGTTTTCCCATTCGAAAAAGCACCCGGCCAGCACTGACCAGCAATACTGGGAAACCGCTGTAGCCACTGCCTCCCGAAAACTGATCAGCCTGCTTTCCGAGCAAATGAGTAGCTACTGGGACGCAGTGAGTGCCGATGGCGCATCACGTCGCGAATTTTTCAGCAAGGCCATCGCGGAGAAGGCGCGAGCGGAGCTCCTGCTCAAACGAGAAGCCGAGATCATCACACCTGAACAAAGCCAGAATTTGCATTCGCTGATCGAGCCGACCAGCAGAACGTACGAGACACTGACCGTCGAAACCGTGCGTCTATGGGAATATCAGGCCAACTATGTGGAGCTGGCAGGCTCGCTGATGGTCAGTGGCGGCAATGCGTTTCTCTACACCCCCACTCAAGGGCTGCAGGTACTCAAAGACTATCAGGACCTCAAAGACACCTTGTTGAGCAAATTCAGCGCGGTCGGTCACGAGGATGAGTTCTACGGCCTCCTGAGTCTGGAGGAACGTCAGCGCTTCATCGGTTTTGAACGGCCGAATGTCTCTGGGGAAGCGATTTCCGGTTCTATCTTCAAAAAGCTGTTCGAAGCAATCATCACCAAACAACAGCAGAACATCGAGTATGCCCTGCAGGTTTTCCGTCACAGCGACGGCATCGTGGACATCAACGCCTTGTTCGACAAGGCGCTGGACATCCGCTCGATGATCAGCGAGCAACTGCTGACGCTGGATACCCAGGGACGCTGGAGTACGCGGCCGGTATTGTCGGGCAATCAACAGCCCTCGATGGTGCTGGCAGACAGGGCCGCGGCGTTCGTGAAAACCTTCAGCGATATCGAAACGCTGATCAGTGCTGACTTTGCCGCTCAACCCGTCACCTCGTTGGGACTGCAGCAAGACCATCTTGAGACCATGACATCCCGGCTGACTCATGCCTTTTCCATAGGCATATGCGGCGAAGCCAGCCTTCGGGTACTGGGTGCCACTTGGGACAACACCGATAGGGCCATGGTCGATACGGTGCTCAATCCGGATCACTCGGATCGTAAAAGCCGTCTGTCACTCAAGGGATTCCGGCCTGACGCCTATTCATTGACCCTTGAGCGCTCCGGCCAAACGAATCTCTTGCCCTTGGCCAATTGTTTGCTGTTGACCGAGCGTGGCGGGCTCGACCCTCAGCATTCGGGCCGAACAGTTCTATGGACACCTGCGCAGGGCCTGGAAGTCTTTGACACCGTCAGTCATGCAAGGCAGGAACTGGAGCGACGCCTGCTTGATCCCCACAAATGTCTGACGCTATTGGAAAACCTCTCCCCGGTCCAACGCACCTTCCACCAGCGTTATTCGCTTGGCGCATTGCGACTGATTGAGGATCATGTTCTGCAGCGGTTATCACAATCATCCATTGACCACTTCCTTGGACATTGCGAACACCTGCGCAGCCTGAAACTGGACGATGAAAAACAAATCAAAGCCCTTCAAACCCTAAAAAAAACGGTGATCGATACCAACTTGCGCAGAGCCACCTCGATCGCGCAGGCGATTACCCGACAGCAGTCCTTGCCCGCCTGGTTTGCAATGGCACCCGTCGAGGAACAGCAGCTGCACATCGAACTGCTGGAGCAATACCGCAACAGTGTCAACGATGACAAAGACTACCTGCACGGCATAAAAACGCTGAGGTCCTATGTGCATGACACGTTGGTGTCACTGCTCGGTAGCCGCTTCTCCGGGACACCGCCAGACCCCGACGACATCGAAATCACCCCCAACCTGACCCTGGCTGGCCCCGCTCGATCCCTGACCGAGTTTGCCTTGAACCATGCCAATATTGCCCAGGGCACAGGGTTCAAGATCGCTTCGAAAACTACCCAATCCCTTCCGCAAGGCTTGAACCAGGCCGCTGTCAGGCAACTCCTGCTGTCACTGAACATTCAGCAAGCCTACGCAAAACTGGTCATAGACAGCTTGTCGAACAAAAGCGCCGATGCCGACCTTCGAAGGTTGCGCTTCGTTCGGCAATTGCCCTGGCAATTGATGCAACACGCCCATGAACAGAAGCTGCAGCAGCGTCTTTCCGACAGCGGCTTCGACTTGATTCGACAGGTGATGGACATGCCGGACGCTATCGCCCGGGCTGCTGTCAACGGCGCCCACGCGATTGTCCGTCCGTTGGAGCTGATCAAGACTGTCGGCGCTGCAACCGTCAAAACACTGGGCTTGTACCTGATCGGTCCCGGCGCCGGTCAGAAAGGTCCGCAAGTCCTGTATGCCCCCTACCATGCAGACTCGCCATTCACCGAATTCGATAATGAGACAAGCGTTATCTCGGCGATCAATACACCGGGACCATTACAGGAGCTGCTGATACGTCGCCTTCCAGCAAGTGCGCAATCCGGGGTTCGCAATCTATTGAAGTCCACCGTCGGACAAGCGAGCGAAATCACCCTCGCGTCTAACCCCATCGGCGGCAACTTGCTGACTCGGTTGTTCAGCGACAACACAAGCCTGCTGTGGCAAATGCTCGGCGCTCAGTCCGAAGTCGGCGGCCAGTCAGACTGGGAGGCAGCCAAAAACCTGTTCAGCTCCGGCTTCCACAGGCTCGCGGGCCTTTTACCCGGCAAACTCGCTTATGGGCTGTTTCTATGGCAAGCCTACAAAGACTTCAAGAACTCGGCCGAAGGGCTGCAGGACCACCACTGGAAACCGGCGGTGCTCGATTTTATTGCCGGCGCGGTGCAAATGGTCTCATTGGGCAGGTTATCGCTGGAAGAATCGATCGGCGCGCAGGCAACGACCGATACCGTTGCCGAGCCGGGGGCCATTCCTGCGGCCGCACCGCACTGGTCACAAGTGAAGTCCACTGCACCGATGCGCACGTCACTGCAGTCTTTCGAAACCACTGCCGTCGAACTGAAGGATCTGAAGAAAAACAGCGCGAATGGCACCTACCTGGAAATGACCAGCAATCAGACCTATGCCCCCATCGCAGGCAAGGTGTACCGCGTGACCAAACCCGGGGCGATCTGGCAGATGATCAAGGACAAGAAAGAAGGCCCAGCGCTCCTGACTACGCCTGATAAGCAACTGGTGCTCGATCCGGACATCCATACTGTCCACTATGGAAAAGCCCTGTCGAAAATGCACAATCAATATGTCAGCGCTAAATATGCCAGAGAGATTCTGAATATCGAAGCATGGGGAATGAAAGACATTCGGGCAAAACATCCGGAAAAAGCACGCATGATCGTGCAGGCAATAGACCTGGCTCGTTATTACGCTTTTAACAGTTTGCATAATCTGGCACAGCTCAGACAGCTGAACCCGGGAACGCGGCTGGACACCTTTCTCAGAGCCTTTTTTGATGCTGACCAAATCGACGCCAACCTTCTGGACAAAATCAAAAAAGTCATCGTTCCCATTTGCACAGCGCTCGTGGACCCCAACGTGGATTTCATGAATACCGAACGTTTTGTGGTCGGATCAAACAAATACGAAATAGGTAACACGATTGCTTTTGTTATAGATAATGACGCACAGAATCGTGTGCATTTCACGGAGCGGTTCTTTGACCAGCAACTCGATTGGTACCAGTCCTGTCTGACTGAGCCTTTCAACGTTGGCGACCATGCCCGGGCCGCTACCCTGATCCATGAGTTCTCCCATCTTTTTTCAAAGACCGTGGATATTGCACAGCTTGAGGCAAGGCGTCCGTTCGCCGACCTCATTGCCACCGTCACCCGTTACGGTGCGACAGTCAAACAAACGCAGCAGGATTTCCAGCGACAAGCACTGTCCCTGGACACCCCACCGGAAGTTCTGTTTGCGCGCTGGAACAACACATTGCAGTCATGGATCAGTCTGGACTCAATTAACGGTTTGGAGCATGTGGGTAAGGACATCCTCAAAACGACGGGCTGCACAACAATGGATGAAGCTCGCAACATCTTCCTGAACCCACGGAATGTGCACCAGCGAACCGACATCATTTTGCGCAACGCTGATTCGATCGCTTACTTGATAAGCGAAATGGGCCGACAACTGGATCCGGTGCTCACCGACGACTTGATCTGAACCTCATGATAAAAGCATGCGCGGATCACCCCGATCTGCACATGCTTGCTCGTGCGGAGGTCTGGACCCTTTTTTCACTCGACTTATGGATACTGCCTGGCGTTGCCCGGTTTTCAGGGCGTCCGGGTGAAAAATAAGTCGTACTTTGATGGGCAATTGCCATGACGGTTGTTCTCGCAGACTTCCCCTCAAGGTTAGAATGCAGGAAATCAGGATGAGTCAATGACCGACCACTCTCTCTCGCAAGCTCAATACGACGCCATCACCGATGCCGCTGCGCACTGGTGCATGCGTCTGCACGCCATCGACTGCACCGCCGAAGAACGCCTGGCGTTCGAGCAATGGCGTAATGCACATCCGCTGCATGCCTTCGAGTACGAAGCCATGCTGGAGATCTGGGATGTGGCCGGGGATTTGCCTCGTCCCGAATCCGCCGTGCCGGCTGCTCGCGTCAAACCGACAACGCCCTGGCGCACCTTCGGTATTGCGGCCACAGTCTGCGCCCTCGCGCTACCGCTGGCGGCCTATACCGGATGGAACCTGGGTTGGCTGCCCAATGCTTACCAGCATTTCGAAGCGACCGACAATGTTCGCCAAGTCACGCTGAGCGACGGCAGTCAGGTGGAGCTGAACCTGGGCAGTGAACTGACGTTCAGCAATTACAAGGATCAGCGTCGTGTCACGCTGAAAAAAGGCGAAGCCTTCTTCAGCGTCAATCATGACCTGCAGCATCCATTCATCGTCAGAGCAGCCGATGGCAGGATTCGCGTCACCGGAACCCGATTCAACGTCTGGATGTATGAAGACCAGGTTCGCGTAAACCTGATCGAAGGTTCCGTGCAGGTGACCAGCAATGATGCCCTGCCCGGCGAGGGTCTGCGTCTCGAACCTGCCATGCAGGCACGTTACCGACACGGCGACTTCACGCCGCAAATCGACCAGACCTCTGCCAATGACCATTCACTGGCGTGGCGCAGCGGCAAACTGGTACTCGATGATCTGACGCTGACCGATGCCCTGCCCTTGATCAATCGTTATTTGAACAAGCCAGTCATGATTGCCGATCACAGTACGGGCTCGATTCGCCTCGGTGGTGTCTACAACATCAAAGAGCTCAACAGCCTGGTGGCTTCGTTGCCCAAGGTGCTGCCGGTCTACCTGACCCGCAACAAAGACGGCAATCCGGTCCTCAATTCGATCCCGCAACAAGCTCCAAAAGCTGAAGGCCGCCACCTTTGCAGGGTGCGGCCTTCACTTTGATTCAAACGCTACTCGCGACTACTGCGCGGCGATCTTCCCTGCTTTTTCATCCTGCTCGCGAATCGTCTGAGCCTGGTACTGCGGATCAGACGTGATCTGCTGCTCGGTAAACGGCAACACACTCAACTGCTTCTTCGAAAAGGCCAGTGTCTGGTCCCGGGAGTACTTCGACGTGGGGTCACTGGACAACGAGAATGCCAGCAACCCCCGGGCCTGTGGCCCCTTGTCATCGAAAGTCACCACCTGCAAATAGCTGGTGCCACTGACGACTTCGCGCTTGCCGTCGGTTCTCGGCACACTTTGGATCGCGTTATACACACCCAGTGTGCCCGGTCCGCCGTGGATCGGCGTTTGCTGCCCGCCACTGCTGACCACCTGGATATCGCCCCAGCGGCTATCTGCTTTCAGGCCAAGGGTTTTTACCTGTTCGACCGAGGCCAGCATCGCCGCCCGAATCGCTTTGGCGACGTCCGGCTGTTCAATTGCCAGACCGCGTGGAGTGTTTTGCGGATCCTTCGGATCGAACTTCACACGCCAGATGCCAGGGATCTGCTGTAACGGCTCCATGACATTCTGAAAATGCACAAAGCCCAGTCCACTGTCCAGATTCACCAGGCGATCCCAGGCCTTGAGGCTGGCACACAGCGGTGTAAGCGTCGGCGCATCGGCGCCGAGATCCGCGGCGCAGAACTGCAGCAGGTCCGGCA
This sequence comes from Pseudomonas sp. S2_A02, assembly GCF_054668495.1. NCBI lineage: Bacteria > Pseudomonadati > Pseudomonadota > Gammaproteobacteria > Pseudomonadales > Pseudomonadaceae > Pseudomonas > Pseudomonas sp. S2_A02. The sequence continues at coordinate 679,722 of NZ_CP162776.1, forward strand.
TCACTTGGGTCGCCTGATACACCTGATCGTCCATCACCATGTGTTGCAGATCGGCCACAGCGACAGGGCCGGCCTTGCCCAAACTCCCCAGACGCTCCAGTGCGAAGCGCGAACGCAGTCCCAATGGCTGATTATCCTGACTGATCAACGGCGAGAAACCGGTGAGCGGTTGCGCCGGGTTGACCATCCAGGCCGAGTCATTGGAGTGCTGCACAAAGTCTTTGCGCAACAGTTGCGGCAACTTGTCCGCGGCATAAATGCCTTTTTGCGCAGCGTGCGGGTCGATGTCCCATGCGCAGGCGCTGTTGGAACCGTCGAGCAGGATCATCTGTAATCCGGCCCGCGGATCGCTGCACTTGGCCAGCTTGTCGGCATTGACGTTCGGCACTACCGACAGGTTCATATAAAGCGTCTGCCCCTGATCGTCCACCGCCAGGGTATTGACCCACGGAATCCCCTGAATCTTGTGCACCGATGCCTGAAAATCCTTGAGGCTGGCGGCACGGTTCATCGCATACCACTGCTGCAAGACGCGGTCGTTTTCCAGGTTGGCATCGCGCAGGCTATAGGCGAACTGGTTGTTCCAATCCAGCTTGCCGGGCCATTGCACAATCGGGCCGAATTGTGAGCTGTAGACCACATGGGACATCTGCCGGGTCTGGCCATCGGCTTGCTTCACGTTCACCGCCAGCGTCTGCTTTTTCATCGGCAAGGACTTGCCATCCAGCAGGTAACGGGTCGGGTCCTTGGGATCGAGTTGCAGGCGATACAGCGTGAAGTGCTTGGACGAATCCACCGTGTGGGTCCACGCCAGGTGCTGGTTGAAACCAATATTGATCATGGGCAGGCCGGGCAAGGCGGCGCCCATGACATCCAGTTTGCCGGGAATGGTCAGGTGCATCTGATAGAAACGCATCCCACCGACCCAAGGAAAGTGCGGATTGGCCAGCAACATCCCGCGACCGTTGAACGAACGCTCGCTGCCGACCGCCACGGCGTTACTGCCGCGATCCAGAGCGAAGCGTTGCAGGCGCGAAGCCGCCAGTTGGAACGACGCCGGCTCGCCCGCCAGACGGGCAACGGTTTTCGGCGGGGTAGCGCCGGCCAATGCTTCGGCAAACTGCCCCACGCCGCCTTCGGCCAATAGACGTCGGGTCAACTTGACCAGGTCCTGCGCGGTAATCGCGCGTACCCATTCACCCTGGCATTGCTGCGGCAAACCCTGCGCTCGACGCTCTGTCAGCGAACGGTTGTAACCCGCCACGTAACCATCGATGAGCTCGCGGACTTCCGGTGTTCGCGCCTGCCAGAAAGCGGCGACGGCCTGGGGGGTATTCAGCCAGTTGAAGAACAGATCGCTGGCCAGGTTCCCGCGCTCTTCGACCGTAGACTGGTCCGGGCCGAAATACCGTGAGCGCTCGCCATTGACGGTGACAATCTCATTGGCCAGCAAGCACAGATTGTCCTGAGCGTAGGCATAGCCAATGCCATAGCCGAGCCCGCGCTCGTTGTCGGCACGAATATGCGGCACGCCGAAACTGGTTCGACGAATCTCGGCCGTCACCTGCTCTGGCTGGCTGCGCGCATTTGCTGCAAGACTCAGCCCCAGAAACACACCCGCGAGGCTCAACCTGGTTAACTGCCTGGAAATAATCACGCTCGCTCCTGATCGAAAAGACGTATGACACGCAATGCGCCTCCCCTTAAAACGAAGCAAACAGAAAAAATTTAGGACGTCCGCACGCCCGGCTCACGGGCCGCTGACGTAACGCCGACAAATTTTCTACATGTGGGTCTTCATTATTTGCCTGGCTCATCCGTCTTAATTGATTGAGAGCACCCATCACTTTTTCCTGATCAGGCTCTGAAAAGGAGTTTTTGCATGTACAACCCGCAACTGCCAACGGACGGTAGCCATGCGCCAAAGACCAGCACCCTGGGCTCCGGCGTTTTCAATCAACAAGCCGAACGCCACGGCAACGAACGAATCAGGTTTCTGCTCAAGAGTTTTGGCCTGCGTACCAGCCTGATTCGCCTCAAAGTCATCGACGCCTTGCTGACCGCCGCCGAAAACGACCGCCGCCTGGGAGTGCGTGGCGTGCACAGCCACTTGCTGGACCTGGACATCCCCCTGTCCTTTCTCAGTGTCCGTGAAGTGTTGAAACGCTTGTGCGCAGAAGGCGTGATCATCCTCAATCCGGACAAAAGCTACAACCTGCACCCACAGGCCGCCGCCGTTCTTTATAGCGAACAATCCGACCAGGGGGCATCGCTCAAGGCTTGACCTTGCGACGCATCACGCCATTGATCACCACCACGAGCACCGCCACGCCAATGGCGATGTACTGGAACAGCTGCTCGGTGATAATCCCTGCATTTTGCAGCCAGGAAAGGCCGAACATGATCCCCAGTACCACCAGGGAAATCAGAATCGAGTATTTCAAACGTTGCGACTGGGTCATTGCGGGTTCCTGAACCAAAAAATGTATCCGGTTTGTATCCGATTGCATGCCAAGCCACTACCGCTCTGCGGGAATGAGGGGCTGCAAACGAGGTCTTATGTTACAGCCGATGACGAGTTTTGACTTCATTGCGCGATAACCCATGAGGATCTTGAAATGTTTCGTCGAATCACACTGCTGATTCCCTTGCTTGCTCTCCTGACCCTGAGTGGCTGCATCGTCTTCCCCCACGGCGGCTGGCATGGAGATCACCATTACGACCATGGCGCACCGGGTTATTATCAGCATCGATAACATTAAATTTGTTTTCTTGGCCGGATAAACAACCGACTTATTCACCCTCAACACGAAGAACTTATTCTACAAGCCCCGTATAAATGCCTGCTTGATAGCGGGCATTTTTCGTGTAGGACAATTCTTATTCGGCTGGGATTTTATTTACTAACTCCCAGTCTTTTTCCCTAGAGAGCCAATCGGACACACAACGAAAAATATTGAAGCTTTTTGCCTCAAATAAGCACATGAAATTCTTCATGACCTCTGGCTATTCTTGTTCTGCCGCCTCATCAACTTTCCGGCACCAACAGGAACATCATGCGCAAACCTTTAATAGATATAAGTTCGCCTCGACTACTTGGGTTTTGCCTTGCAATCACTCTTTTCGAACTTCTGACTTATATGGCCAGCGATATGATCATGCCGGCCATGTTGACCGTAACCCACCAACTGAATGCCAGTGCGAGTCATGTTCCTTACGCCTTCAATCTTTATTTGGCAGGGGGTATTTTTTTGCAATGGCTTATCGGTCCGCTGTCCGATCATTTCGGTCGTCGCAGGATGCTACTCATCGGTTGTGCGGTATTCGCTCTAGCCTGTGTTGCGGCGTTTTACGTGCAGAGCATCTTTGTCTTCAATGGTTTGCGCCTGATTCAGGGCATGGGATTAGGATTTGTCATTGCGGTCAGTTATCCAGCCCTGCAAGAAGTCTTCTGTGAAGCCGACGCAGTAAAAATCATGGCATTGCTGGGCAACGTGGCGTTGCTCTCCCCGCTGCTGGGCCCCTTGCTCGGCAGCCTGATGCTGGAATGGCTCTCCTGGCGGCAGCTGTTTTTACTGTTGGGTATCGGCGGAGCGATGGTCTGGCTGGGCCTTTACTGGTACATGCCGGAAACTGTGGACACCTTGCGTCAGGACGGTCAACGACTGGCGGCCGTGCCCTTTGAATGGGGCGGCACGATGCGCCGCTACGCCGCGGTGCTCGCCAACACGCAATTTTTGCGCGCAACTGTTGCGTTGGGATTGATGAGCCTGCCGTTGATTGCCTGGATCGGGTTGGCGCCACTCTTGCTGATCCAGAACCAGGGACTCTCCCCCTTGCACTACGGCCTGTGGCAGATCCCGGTATTTGCAGCCGTCATTCTCGGCAATCTGATACTCAACCGATTGATTGCCAACACTGAACTGCCCCAACTGATTCGATACGCGCTCTGGCCGTTTTGCGGCGGCCTCATCGCATTAGCCGTTATCGCTTTCACCGGTGTTTCGACACTTCTGTTGGTCAGTTGCCTGTCGCTCTACGCCATCGGTCTTGGCATGAGCAACGCCGCCCTGTACCGGCTTGCGCTGTTTTCCAGCGATGACAGCAAAGGGCTGGTTTCAGCCGCGATCGGCATGATCTCTATCGCTGTCATGGGTGGTGGGGGCTCGATTATCGCTGCGCTGGGTGCCGGTAACAGCCTTGAGGCCTTTGCCCTGATGGCAGCTCTCGCGGGGCTCTTGTGTCTGCTGCCCTTGCGACTGTTTCTGCGGCGTCCCCATACCGCCCTTGCCATATGACACCCACAGCATAGGATTTTTGATGATCCATCTACCCCATACCGATGCGCTTTGTGCGTTAACGCAACCCTATTGCCTGGATTCCGTGCCGGACGGCCTGTTCGACCGGGCCATGGGCGAAATCAGCCTGTTTCATTGTCATCACACGCCCGGATACGAGCGCTGGTTGAACGCCAATGATCTTGACGCCAACGCCCTGGAGACACTGGATGACTGGTCAAGGCTGCCGCCGATTTTCGCCAATTATTTCAAACGTCATTTGGTGTTCGGTCCCACAGGCGAGGGCGCGCTGGAGCTGACATCATCCGGCACCAGCGGCCAGAAGAGTCGCATGCGCTATGACCATCGCAGCATGGCCGCGGCACAAGGTATGGTGAGCCACATTTTCCGGCACTACGGCTGGGATACCCCGGACAGCCCCTGTAATTACCTGCTCCTGAGCTATGAGCCCGAGGCGGCTATCACCTTGGGCACGGCCTATACCGATCAGTTTCTTTGCAGCTATGCCCCCATCAACCGTGTTGTTTACGGATTGCGCCTCACCGGCAAAGGTCACGAGTTCGATCTTTTTGGGGTGATTCGAGCCTTGCAGGAGTTTGCCGAGGAAGAACTGCCCGTTCGCATCCTGGGTTTTCCGGCGTTCCTTTCGCACGCACTGCAGCACATGGAAGACACCTGCGTGTCCGATTTGCAGTTGCCTGCCCAGTCGTTGGTGTTTCTGGGGGGCGGCTGGAAAACCCAGGCGGCACAGGAGACTCCCCTGAATCATTTGTATGCCCGAATCAATCGGCAATTGGGTATCGACCTGCACCGTTGTCGGGACGGCTATGGCGCCGTAGAGCATGCAGTGCCTTATATCCAGTGTGCCCACCATCATTTTCATGTGCCGATCTATTCGAAGGTTCTTGTGCGTAACCCATCCGATTTCACTGTCCAGCCATACGGCCAGCGCGGCTTGCTGGAATTCGTCTCGCCGTACATTTCGTCGAGCCCCGCTCATGCAGTGGTCATGGGAGATCTGGCGACATTGCACGCCGGCGCCACTTGCGGGTGCGGTCTGCCAAGCGATTGGTTCGAACTGCATGGCCGTGCCGGCACCTCCGCCAGTCGCAGCTGCGCCATGGCCGCTTCCGAACTGATCGGAGGCGCATGATATGTACCTGATCAATGGCCAGTTGCGTGATGACGTTACCCCGGAAAGCGCCCTCGAACTCCTTCAGAAACCATTGCCTCGATTGCTTTCTTCACCGATCGATAGTGAGACCGTTATCGAGTCTGCTGCCCGCTTTGCCACGAAGTTGCAATCTCGTAGCCTGGATTTGTCCCTCGACGATGAGCAATATCAGGGACTGATAGATTTCTGCCAGCGCAGCAACCTGGACACAAAACTTGAGCGAGAGCTGGGCCTGCAACCGCGCTCGCTGCGACGTATCGACTATCGACAGCCATGTTTCGAAAGCTGGCATCCATTAGGGTTGGTGGTGCATATCACCCCCGGCAATGCGCCGTTACTGGCGTTCTGCGCCATGCTCGAAAGCCTGCTGGCCGGCAATATCAACTGGTTGCGCCCCAGTGCCAGCGATGACGGTTTGACTGCTCGGTTGCTGGCCGCCCTTGTGCAATGCGACACCAGCGGGAGACTGGCCGAGTTCGTTGCGGTTATGCCGGTTGACACCTCACGGATAGCTCAACTTTGCGCCACGGCAGACGGGGTATCGGCCTGGGGTGGTGAAATAGCGCTCAAGGCGATCCGTCAGCAGATCCCTGCGGGATGTCGCTGGATCGATTGGGGCCACAAGATCAGCTTCGCCTACCTGTCACCTGAAGTGGCGAGCTCTTCAACCCTCGATGCGTTGGCGGATGAAATCTGTCGACTGGATCAACAGGCGTGCTCCAGCCCTCAATGGGTGCTGGTGAACAGCAACGATCCGACAGTCCTGCGAGACCTTGGGGAGCATCTCGCCGAAGCGTTCAGACGTCGCGCCTGCCACTGGCCGGCGCTGCTGCCGACAGCTCAGGAAGCATCGGAAATCACCACCCGAACAGCCATGGCGCGATTGGACCAATGCTTTACCGATCAGACCGGTCAGGTGTGGGATGGCGCCGGATGGCGTGTCATCTGGGAGCATCATCAGGCACTCACGCCGTCGCCGCTGTTTCGCACAGTGCTGCTCAAGCCTGTCCCGCAGCATTTGCTCGCCGAATCGCTGTTGCCCTGGCGAATCGTCCTGCAAAGCTGCGCGCTGTTAGCCTCCCCGGCAGAAACGCCCGCGCTCGTTCGAACATTGATCAACGCCGGTGTCAGCCGCATTACGCCATGCGAGTCGATTCATGACGGCTATGCCGGCGAGCCCCACGATGGGGTTTATGCACTGTCGCGCCTCAGTCGCCGCCTCTCGGTGAGCCTGGTATCTGAGGTCTCGACTGGCCGCTCGACGCTTGACCCGGTGCCGCCAGCCCCTGACACAGCCTGTGGCCCGATCATGGACAAAGACACCTTCATGTCTCAACCGATCGATCCCGCAGCACAACTGTACTTCCGCTCAGGGGGCAGCAGCGGAACCCCGGCCCTGGCCGGTTTCAGCTACCGCGACTTCCAGCGACAGATGCGTGCAGCGGCTGATGGCCTGTTCTGTGTCGGGCTCGATCCATCACAAGACCGGGTGATGAACCTGTTCTATGGCGGCAATCTGTACGGTGGCTTTTTCAGTTTTTCGACCATTCTTGAACAGATGGGCGTTGTGCATTTACCCATGGGCGCTCCCCAGGACGACGACTTCAGCGAAATCGCCCGACTGATCGTGGAGCGGCGTGTCAACGTGCTGATCGGCATGCCTAGCACGCTGCATCGCCTGTTTCTCAATGAACAGACCCGACTTCGTGCCTATGCCGGTATCAGCAAAATATTCCTTGGTGGCGAGCATCCGGGAGAGGCCAGTCGACGCCTGATGGAAAGTTGCGGAGTGTCGACGATTCGCTCTGCTCTCTATGGTTCCGTTGATGCTGGTCCTCTAGGGCATGCCTGCCGGGCAACGGGGGATGGCATTTTTCACTTGATGTGCGAAACCCAGCATCTGGAAATCGTTCAGCTCGAACAGGATGTCCCGGTACAGGCCAATGAGATCGGCCGTCTGCTATTTACGTCCCGCGCCCGACAAGGACAGCGCGTGCACCGATATGACATCGGCGACACCGGCCGCTGGTTACCCGGAGCTTGCCCTTGCGGACTGGAAACGCCGCGATTCGAACTGCTGCAGCGACATGGCAAGTTAGTGCGGATTGCCACGGAGTTCATTTCGCCATCAGTGCTGGAACACATCGCGGGAGTCCCCATTCAAATTGTCCTGGACTACACCACCACTGGGGTCGAACGAATGCAAATTCGGGCCAATGCAGAGGCGACCTGTATACGCGAAAAACTGCTGGCCCATGAAGCATTGGCGAATGCGATGGACGCTGCGCTTTTAGTTGTAGAAGTTATAGCGTGCGTCGAACATGAGTTCATACGAAACAAACACAGCGGCAAAATCCCACTGATTGTCGATCGAAGAATATAAAAACAGAACATTTCAACGACCGTGTTCTTTAAACCAAGATGCCTGATTTAAAAAAAGAGAATCCAGTGAAATCTACTTATTCGCTCGAACAACTCGTGTCTTTTGTACGACAACATTCAAACTACTATGGCGCGCATCTGAAACACCTACCCACAGTAGGCATTACTTTAAAAAATTTACCGTTAACTGATGTGGTCGACTATTGGGCCGGCAGCAACGATTTGAGTCATTGGTCGGTTCTGACCGGAAACGTCGATGATGCTCTGGTGTTTAAGACCGGAGGCTCGACCGGTCAGGGCAAGCTTGCGATTTACGCCTACGAGGAATGGCAAATACTGGTCAGTACCTTCGGCAACAGTCTCTCCTCTCAACTGAACAATGGCGACCGGGTCGCCAATCTGTTCTTTTCAGGGGATCTCTACGCCAGTTTTCTGTTTATCCACGACTCTCTGGCCCATGTCGAACGATCCATCTGTGAATTTCCGTTTACCGGAGAAGTCGAGCTGGACATCTTGGCAGATGCCATCGCGCAGCATCGAATCAACGTTCTGGCCGGAGTACCCGCACAACTACTGCGATTCGCGGCCTACCTGGCGCAGCATCGGCGTGTGTTGTGGGGGGTCGAAACACTCTTGTATGGCGGCGAAAGCCTGTTTGGTCCGCAGTTGGCATTTCTCGGCGAAGTGTTCCCCAACGCCCGTATTGCCTCTATCGGCTATGCCAGCGTAGACGCCGGACTCATAGGTGCGAGCAATCGTGACTGTGCATTGGGTGAACATCGGATGTTCGAACAAAAAACCTTACTGGAGATCATCGATGAACATACCGGTGAGGTGATTGAAGAATGCGATCGTATCGGGATGCTAGTGGTGACCAATCTGACACGTCGGCTCATGCCATTGCTCCGTTACCCGGTAGGAGACCGTGCTTGTTGGCGCGAACCCGCCGCAACCCCGATGCGTAAATTTGCCCTCAAGGGGCGCAGCGCCCACAGTCAACGAATACGAGTAGGTGTGCTGTCGCTGTTTACCGAAGAAATACACGGGATCGTTCAACGTGCAGCACGCAGCGAGCAATGGCAACTGGTGATCGAACAGGTCGGCCACAAGGATCTGTTGAGCGTGAAGTGGGTGCCCGAACCTCAGTTACAAACCATCGAGCCGGCGCGCCGCGCATTGCGTGAAGCGCTACTCGCTCATTATCCCGCCATCGACGACCTGAGCCGTGAGGGTCTGCTCGAGTTGCAGGTGCTGGCCTGCGCAGCCACAGACCTGAAGCTTCACCCCCGTTCAGGCAAACAACTGCGGGTGCTGGATTTGCGTGTGTATGACGCTCTCCCCCAGGAGCCCGTGTGATGAACCGGTTGATTTTGCGACCCTACCGGCCTTCCGACGCACCTGCCGTGAGCCAGCTGTTTCGAGAGATCTATGGCGATTATTACGTTCAGCCGGATGTCTACCTGCCGAACATGATCAATCAGCACAACGCCGAAGGCCGTTGGCAATCAATGCTGGCCGTGGATAACGATCAGGTACTCGGGCATGCCGCATTATGCCGCGACGCGCCTTCGAATACTGCGGAACTGGCCCTCAGCGTGGTGCACCCCGCCGCCCGGGGACAGAGTCTCGCAACTCGTCTGAGCCAAGAGTTACTGTTGCAATCTGGCGCTCTGGGGCTCAAGAGCGTCTCGATCAAGCAAGTGACCCATCATCCCTATACGCAACGCATGGCCGAAAAAATTGGCTTCCACAGTACTGGACTGCTGCCCGACTATGTTCCTTCACCATTCGCTGATCCGCTACCAGAAACCATTGTGATGGGCTGCCACATGACCGACGGACACAGCTGCCCGCTCCCCGACATCCCCTGGCCCGAAAGCTGCCGGGCGTTTATGCAGCACCTGTGCTCGGTCTTCGGAACCCACCAGGACAAGACATCACGCCCCGCGATGCCCTTGCGAATCAAGCAACACCAACATCGGTTCGACATTGTCATTGCGCGTTTGAACAGCCCCTTGCTTGAGCAGCTCCGGCAATTGCCCGGGCACTGGTTGATCTCGGTCAGACTCGAGCTGTCCCCGCACTTCGCCCAGAACCTGCGCAACCTATCAACTCTGGGCTTCGTCTTCACGGGCCTGATGCCCACGCCAGGTGACAATGGCTGGTTTGCATTGTTTCATCGAGGCACGCAGGTTCGATCCCTCAATCTGCACTGCGCGCACATGCAACGGCTACATGACGACTTACAGCAAAATGCCAACGCCCCTATTGGTAACCGCTCAGCCGCGTGAGTCATTTCGATAGAAACCATTCGCCGACTGCGCACAAAACTCCACCATCCAGTCGACGAACACCCGCACCCGTCGGGACAACTGGCGATGAGGAGGATAGAGCGCCGTCAGCGGCATACCCGGTGGTGGCACATCCCTCAGGACCTCGATCAAACGCCCTTCCTTCAGTTGGCGGGCAACGTGATAATACGGGGTCTGGACCAAGCCATATCCCGCCTCACACGCCGCCAGATAGCCATCGGCGCTATTGACCGAAACGTGCTTGGGCAGATCGATCAACCGCAGCTGGTCATCGACTGCAAATTCCAGCCCGTAGCGTTTGCCAGTTCTATTGGAAAAGTATTCCACCATCTGATGACCTTTCAAATCCTCCAGGCACAGCGGAGTCCCATGACGTTGCAAGTATTCCGGGCTGGCACAGGTGACCTGGTCCAGCAGGCACAGCGGCCGCGCCACCAGTGATTCATCCAGGGCCGAGCCACCGCGCAATACGCAATCGACACCTTCGCGGATCAGATCCACAGGCCGGTCATTCAAACCGATTTCCAGTTCGATCAATGGATACCGGGCAGTGAATTGCGGCAATGCCGGAATCACAATCAAACGTCCTACTCCCGCCGGCATATCCACTCGCAGCAGACCTTTGGGGTTTTGGCGAGCAGCGGAAAACACGGCTTCGGTCTCCTCCAGATCCGCCAGCAGCCGCACGCAACGCGGGTAATAGGCGGCGCCATCAAGCGTCAAGCTGATCTGCCGGGTGGTGCGTTGCAGCAGTTGCACCCCCAGATGAGCCTCGAGTTGCTTGATCAGAATGGTCACCGAAGCCCGGGGCAATTGCAGGCTGTCCGCCGCTTTGGCAAAGCCGCCCAGTTCGACGATTCGGGTGAATACGCGCATGGCGTTGAAACGGTCCATTGCTTTGGCTCACCGGCTGATTATTTAGAAGTTACAAATAGTGATGGCATTTTTAGCCGGTTTATCTTGTTTCTGTCGAGGTCAACAATAGGTTTTCAATTCACAGGGAGCTGATTTCATGCAAACACGTCAACTGGGCAAAAACGGCCCGCAGGTGAGCGCGATAGGTCTGGGCTGCATGGGCATGACCGATTTCTACACCACCGGCGTGGACACCCGCGAAGCCACGGCCACTTTGCACCGCGCGCTGGAACTGGGGATCAACCTGCTCGACACGGCAGACATGTATGGCCCACATACCAATGAAGAGCTGATCGGCAAAGCCATTGTCGGCAAGCGTGAGCAAGTGTTTCTGGCCAGTAAGTTCGGCATTGTTCGTGATCCATCCAACCCCAGTGCACGGGGCGTCAACGGGCGACCGGAATACATTCACGACGCTATCGACGGCACCCTCAAGCGCCTTGGTGTGGAAACCCTGGATTTGTATTACCAGCACCGCATCGATCCGCAGGTGGCTATCGAGGAAACCGTCGGCGCCATGGCGGAACTGGTGAAGGCCGGTAAGGTGCGTTACCTGGGATTGAGTGAAGCATCGGTCGCCACGCTGGAGCGAGCGAACAAGGTTCATCCTATCAGCGCACTGCAAAGTGAGTATTCGCTGTGGAGCCGCGATCAAGAGGAGAACGGTTGCCTGGCCGCGTGCCAGCGCCTGGGTGTTGCCTTTGTGCCTTACAGTCCGTTGGGCCGGGGCTTTTTGACCGGTGCTCTGAGAAGTCCGGATGATTTCGCCGCTGATGATTACCGTCGCTTCAGCCCACGTTTTCAAGGGGAAAACTTCGCAAAAAACTTATTGCTGGTGCAGCAGGTGCAGGCCTTGGCCGCAGACAAGGGTGTGACGGCGGGCCAACTGGCGTTGGCATGGGTCTTGGCCCAAGGGAACTACTTGATCCCGATTCCAGGCACCAAACAGCGTAAATACCTTGAAGAAAATGTGGCCGCGCTGGACGTGAAACTGAGCCGCAAAGAGTTGCAGGCCCTGGAAGCGATATTCCCGGCCAATGCCACGGCCGGTCTGCGCTATCCGGAAGAAGTCATGAAGTTGCTTGACCGATAACAAGTGCCCAGCCCGTTCGATAGTTCGAGCGGGCCAGCCAAACATCACGCCCTGGCGTTAACACCCTTATCATTAGGCACCGTCGTACCATTGCCCTTGCCATAAGCTTGCAAGTTCTGCAGTACGTAGATCGCCGTCTTGTACTCCGGGATCAGGCCAACGGCGTACTTGTCACCCTTGATACTGTTGTTCTGAATAGTGTCCAGTTGCGTGGCGAAATACTCCAGTGCATTGAACTTCGCATCCGGGTCTTTCTGTACGCCAAACCGGTCAAACTTGTCACCGGCATTAAGCAAGGTCATCGAAGTAATATCGGAAATCAGGCCTTTGCCTCTCAAGAAGGCACTGAGATTGCCCAGTTGCCTGGCGGAGACATTTTCCGGATCGAAACCCTTGATGTTCCTGTGCAGTTTCTGTTCATCCATTTTCGCCGTGTTCAGCGCATTGGGATTGCTTCCCACCAGCGCCAGCATTTGCTTGACCCTGGCGCTGTGGGTGACAGGCTTGCCGCTGCCGGTATCCTTGACCAATAAACCTGCTTTGCTCGTCCAGGCACCTGTATAGCCGATTGTCATGACCGGGCTCCCGACTGTGTGACAGGATGCCGATCATCCAAAACACACAGACGTCCTTGTGAGGCGACCATAAAAGTTCCTTGTTCAACCGAGTTAAGTGCGGGCGAGTATCGATGCGCGCTCTAACGTCACCAACAAATATTTCCGTTTTTTACAATTCTTGTACATTTACGATACCTACCAAAAAAGCGCCTTGTTTTATGGATCTACACAAACTTTTCGATATTGGCGCAGATAACTAATCAAGCCTTTATGTACGTCTTGGTTAGTTTGTTTGTATTGGTGGTGATGTGGAGCCTGCGGGCTTGCTCGCGAAAACGGTGTCAGGCGACATCAATGTTGACTGTGCCGCCGTCTTTGCGAGCAAGCCCGCTCCCACAGGGGTTTATCCTCTGCTGTATTACCCGGAAACAATCTCGTATCTCCTCTCGGCAGAAAAGGGTCAAAATGCATCTTTTTTTGGCCACAACCCGAAACGAGATTCCCATGCGAACCCACCTGCGTCTGGCCGCCCTGAGCGCCCTCTTCATCTCTTCCCTGGCCCAGGCCGCCGACCTGATTCCCATCGAAGTTCACCGCGACGCCAACTGCGGCTGCTGCAAAAAATGGGTCAGCCATCTGGAAGCCAACGGTTTCAAGGTCGAAGACCATGTTGAAGCCGATATGAGCCAATTCAAGCAACAACACGGCGTGCCACCTCGCCTCGCGTCGTGTCACACCGGCCTTATCAACGGCAAATTCGTCGAAGGCCATGTGCCGGCTGATCAAGTACTGGCCTTGAGCAAGCGCGACGATCTGTTGGGGGTGGCTGCCCCTGGCATGCCCATGGGCTCGCCCGGCATGGAAATGAACGGCATGAGCGATGCCTACCAAGTGATCGGTCTGAAAAAGGACGGCACTGACGTAGTGGTGGCGGACTACCCCGCCCATTGATGTTCGGCGCCTACATCGGGCTGTTTCTCGCGGCATTCGGTGCCGCGACGTTGCTGCCCTTGCAATCTGAAGCCGTGCTGGTGGGGCTGTTGCTCAGCGACCAGTATTGGCTTTGGTCGCTGCTGACCATCGCTACGCTGGGCAACGTACTGGGGTCGCTGCTGAACTGGTGGCTGGGGCGCAGCATCGAGCGGTTTCACGACCGGCGCTGGTTTCCGGTCAGCCCTCGCCATCTCGAGCAAGCCCAAAAGCACTATCTGCGTTACGGTCATTGGTCTTTGTTGCTCAGTTGGGTGCCCATCATCGGCGATCCACTGACGCTGGTGGCCGGCGTCATGCGCGAACCGTTGGGGCGTTTCCTGATGATCGTGACGCTCGCCAAGGGCGCCCGCTATGGTGTATTGGCCCTTGCTACGCTGGGGTGGATGGGTTGAACGATCATGCGCGGCCATGACCCAGTGCCAGTCAGTTGCGGAACCTGTGGGAGCGGGCTTGCTCGCGAAGGCGATGTGACAGGCAACATTAATATCGACTGACAAGCCCGCTCCCACATGGATTGCGCTCGGCATTACGGTCGTGACCTATGTTTAATGTCACCCTAATCATGCCGACCCAGCATCGGCGGATTTCCTGTGGAGTTCACCCATGTCGCCCACTTTTTCCCGCTGGTTACCGGGCCTGCTGCTGACGGCGGTACTGCCCGCTCTTGTTCATGCCCAGGACCAGGCCCAACCCCAAGTCGAAACGCCGGAATACGGCCCGGAACTTCAGGGCTTCGAATACCCCTACACGGTCAAACACTTCGCTTTTGAATCCCAGGGCAAATCCCTGCAAATGGGTTACATGGACGTCGCCGCTCATGGCAAGGCCAACGGGCGCAGCGTAGTGCTCATGCATGGAAAAAATTTCTGCGGCGCCACTTGGGACAGCTCGATCAAGGCGCTGAGCGAGGCCGGTTACCGGGTCATCGCCCCGGACCAGATCGGCTTCTGCACCTCAAGCAAACCGGACCACTATCAGTACAGTTTCCAGCAACTGGCGACCAACACCCAGCAACTGCTCAAGGCCTTGGGTATCCAGAAAGCCACCCTGCTCGGCCACTCTACCGGCGGCATGCTCGCCACACGCTATGCGCTGCAATACCCCGATCAAGTCGAACAGCTGGCACTGGTCAATCCCATCGGCCTGGAAGACTGGAAAGCCCTTGGCGTGCCCTATCTCACGGTTGACCAATGGTATGAGCGCGAGCTGAAAGTCACGGCGCAAGGTATCCACGACTACCAACGCAGCACCTATTACGAAGGCCGCTGGAAACCGGAATTTGACCGTTGGGTGAACATGTACGCAGGCTTGGCCAAAGGGCCGGGCAAAACAGCGGTGGCTTGGAATTCGGCGCTGATTTACGACATGATCTTCACCCAACCGGTGTACTACGAGTTCAAGGACCTGAAAGTGCCGACCCTGCTGCTGATCGGCACCTCCGACACCACGGCCATCAACAAGAACATCGCACCACCCGAGGTCAAGGCGAAAATCGGTCATTACGACGTACTCGGCAAGCAAGTGGCGAAACTGATTCCCCGGTCGACGCTGATCGAATTTCCCGGAATGGGCCACGCGCCACAGATGGAGGAACCGGCGAAATTCCATCAGGCGTTGCTTGGCTGGCTGAACCAAACCAATACCGTTCCTTGATGAGGTAAAGGCTAATGCAGATTGCGGTGATCGATGACTGGCAGGACGTGGCTCGCGACGTGGTGGACTGGTCAGTGCTGGACAGCATCGGGCAGGTGAGTTTTATCCATGACTACCCTGCCGACAACGAAACCCTGGCCAAACGGCTCGGCGCATTCGAGGTGATCTGCGTGATGCGCGAGCGCACCCCGTTCGACGAAGACCTGCTGCACCGCTTGCCCGCACTCAAACTGCTGCTCACCGGCGGCATGCGCAATGCCGCCCTGGACTTGAAAGCCGCCGCCGCGCTGGGCATTCAGGTCTGCGGCACCGACAGCTACAAACATGCCGCCCCCGAACTGACCTGGGCGCTGATCATGGCCGCGACCCGCAATCTGGTGGCCGAAGCCAATGCCTTGCGCGCAAGCCAATGGCAACAAGGGCTGGGCGGCGACCTGCAGGGCAAGACCTTGGCGATCCTAGGCCTGGGCAGCATTGGTCAACGGGTCGCCCGGTTCGGTCAGGTGTTCGGTATGCGGGTCATCGCGTGGAGCGAAAACCTGACCGCCGAACGAGCCGCTGAGGTCGACGTCACCTATGTCAGCAAACAGGAATTGTTCGAGCAGGCCGATGTGTTGTCGGTCCATCTGGTGCTCAGCGAGCGCAGCCGAGGAGCTAGTGAACGCGCAGGCACTGGACTGGATGAAACCCACGGCATGGCTGATCAATACCGCCCGTGGACCGATTGTCGATGAGTCGGCGTTGATCAAGGCGCTTCAGAAACGACGCCTGGCAGGCGCGGCGCTGGACGTGTTCGAGCACGAGCCGTTGCCTCGCCATCATCCCTTCAGGACGCTGGACAATGTACTGGCCACGCCTCATGTCGGGTATGTCAGCCGGCAGAATTATCAATTGTTCTTTTCGCAGATGATCGAGGACATACAGGCTTGGGCGGCTGGGGAGCCCATACGGCTGTTAGGCTGAATCCGAGTTATCGTTCATCGCGGGCAAGCCTCGCTCCCACAGGATTTGTGTCGACCGTAATACCGTGACCGACACAAATCCTGTGGGAGCGGGCTTGCCCGCCAAGAGGCCCTCAAACCCACTACATTCCCCTAAACCATCCGCACCGCAATGGTGCAACCCACATCCCATCACGCCCGATTATCGTGACTTCTCAGTCCCGATTTGACCCATATCAAAAAACAAAACCGCACTTCGTCGGTGCGCCTTCCCGAAAAGCCCCATGCCTGCACCCTCATTTGACCGATTGTCGAACAATTTCACCCAATGGCCGACCCCGCTCTAAGTTCTGGCCTAGACTGATTTTCGCGGAGTAAAACCGGCTAGTCATTCGGTGAAAATAATCGAAACTTTTGGTGCTGGCCTCGTGTCAGGTTAAAGGTAGGGCCGCAGCGACTGGTGCATTCCTTGCAACAGCCACTTCACCCATTCTGCTTCAGCGCATGGGCAGCACTTGCTCACCGATGCGTAGCGCGTTTGCGCCCGGCCACAGGATTTGGCCACGAACACCGTTTGTGCCAGGCCTAGAATTAGATCAACAACACGGGAGATTCATATGATCAGTGCGGCTTTAGATATCCAGGGAGAACGTGCTCATCAGCAGGTCGGGGAAACGAGCACCGTCGGTGTCCTCAATGCCAAATCGGTCAATATGCCGGTCCCCAAGACACTGACACCGGTAACCAGTCAGAATCCCAACAAGAAGAAAGTCCTGTTCGTCACCTCGGAGATTGCCGACCTGGTAAAGACCGGAGGTCTTGGCGACGTTTCCGCCGCACTGCCGCGAGCCATGGCGCATCTGCATGATGTGCGTGTGCTGATCCCCGGTTATCCGCAAGTGATGAACAGCGAAAACCCGATTCATATCATCGGTGAGCTGGGCGGGCACGCAGCGTTGCCACCCTGCAAGATCGGGCGCATGGACATGCCCGACGGCCTGGTCATTTACGTGTTGATCTGCCCTGAATTGTACGAGCGCGAAGGTTCACCCTACGGCGCCAACAACGGCCGCGACTGGCCGGACAACCATATTCGTTTCGCCCGACTGGGCCTCGCGGCAGCCGATATCGCCGCCAACCTCGCCCAAATTCACTGGTGCCCGGACCTGGTGCATGCCCACGACTGGCCCGCTGGGCTGGCACCGGCCTATATGCACTGGCGTGGCCAACGCACCCCGACCCTGTTCACCATCCACAACCTGGCGTACCAAGGCGTCACCAGCCTCGGCTCGTGCCCGGAACTCGGGATCCCCCTGCATGCCTTGCAACAGGAAGGCATGGAGTTTTACGGCAAGATGTCGTTCCTCAAGGCCGGCATGGCCTACTCGAGCCACATCACCACCGTCAGCGCGACCTATGCCCAGGAAATCACCACGCCGGCCTTCGGCTGCGGCCTCGACGGTTTTCTCGCCGCCAAGACCCAGCAAGGTCTGCTCAGCGGAATTCCCAATGGCATCGATGAGAGCTGGGACGCAGCGACCGATCCGCACCTGTTCCACCCATTCGGCATCGGCGATTGGGACGGTAAAGCTGTCAATGCCATGCACGTTCGCAGGCTGTTCGACCTCGAAGATTCCGAAGGTCCGCTGTTCGCCGTGGTCTCGCGTCTGGTCTACCAGAAAGGCCTGGACCTGACCGAAGCAGTGGCCGAATACATTGTCGACAACGGCGGACAGATCGCGATCATCGGCCGTGGCGAACCGGAAGAAGAACAAGCCATGCGAGAACTGGCGTTGCGCTTCCCCGGGCAAGTCGGCGTACACATTGGATTCAATGAAACCGACGCCCGACGGATGTTCGCCGGCAGCGATTTCCTGCTGATGCCTTCGCGTTACGAACCCTGCGGCCTGAGCCAGATGTACGCCCAGCGCTTCGGTTCATTGCCGGTGGCCCGCAATACCGGTGGCCTGGCCGACACCATTGAAAACGGCGTGACCGGTTTCCTCTTCGATGAATCCACGGTGGAGAGTTATCGCGAAGCCCTGAGCCGCGCGTTCAAGGTATTCGCCTTCCCCGGCCTGCTCAACGCGATGCGTTGCCGAGCCATGGCGGCGCCTTTCAACTGGTGCAAGGCAGTCGAACCCTACGCCGAACTCTACGAACAACTGGTGGCTAAAGCGCTGGGAAAATCGGGCAAACAGTAAGAGGCTTTCAACGATGCCGTTACGGACCCTTGAGACCTGGCCCCACGGCGCAATCATGCTGGACGCAGAACACACGCGTTTTGCCTTGTGGGCGCCAGATGCGTTTTTCGTCAGTCTCGAACTGGAAGATGGACAATCCCTGCCGCTATTGCCTCAGGCCGATGGCTGGTTTGTGATCAAGACCCGCTGCCCCGCGGGGACCCGCTACCGCTACAACATCGATGGCGAGCTTACGGTGCCGGACCCGGCCTCCCGCGCCCAGGCGGGCGATATCGACAGCCACAGCGTGGTGGTCGATCCCCTCGCCTATCGGTGGCAACACAGCGCCTGGCAGGGTCGACCGTGGAATGAGGCGGTGATCTACGAACTGCACGTCGGTGCACTCGGCGGTTTCAGCCAGGTTGAGCAGCATTTGGAACGCCTGGTCGAGCTGGGTATTACCGCCATCGAACTGATGCCACTGGCGCAGTTCCCCGGCGAACGTAACTGGGGCTATGACGGGGTTTTGCTTTACGCGCCTCAAGCTTCCTATGGCTCGCCCGAACAACTCAAACACCTGATCGACACGGCCCACGGCCAGGGTTTGGCGGTGATTCTCGACGTGGTCTACAACCACTTCGGCCCGGATGGCAATTACCTGCATCGTTACGCCAAAGGCTTTTTCCGCGAAGACAAACACACCCCATGGGGCGCGGCGATCGACTTCCGGCGGCGCGAGGTGCGCGACTTCTTTATCGACAACGCGCTGATGTGGTTGCTGGAGTACCGCTTCGACGGCCTGCGCCTGGACGCGGTGCATGCCATCGAAGACCCGGACTTTCTTCAAGAGCTGGCGCAACGGGTTCGCCGGCAAACCGATCCGGTGCGGCACGTGTGGCTCATGGCGGAAAACGAGCACAACCAGGCTAGCCTGCTGGAGCAAGGTTTCGACGCGCAGTGGAACGACGACGCCCATAACGCCCTGCACGTTCTGCTCACGGGTGAAACCGATGCCTATTACGCCGATTATGCCGAGCAACCCACCGAACAGCTCGCCCGCTGCCTGAGCCAGGGCTTCGTGTTCCAGGGCCACATCACCCGCCACGGTACGCCGCGCGGTGAGCCGAGCGGTCACTTGCCGCCCACGGCCTTCGTGCTTTTTCTGCAAAACCACGACCAGATCGGCAACCGCGCCTTCGGCGAGCGCCTGCATCAACTGGCCCATCCTGATGCCCTTTATGCCGCCACTGCGTTGCTGCTGTTGTCGCCGATGATCCCGCTGATGTTCATGGGCGATGAGTTTGCCGTCGAGCAACCGTTCCTGTTCTTCACCAGCCACCACGGTGAATTGGCGGAACTGGTGCGCGAAGGACGACGCAACGAGTTCGCAGCGTTCAGCGCCTTTGCGGACCCGCACAAACGCGAGCAGATTCCCGACCCGAACGCGACGCAGACCTTCGAAGCTTCACGGCCGACACTGACCACCAGCGGCCAATCGCCGATTTACGCTCTGTATCGCCAACTGCTGCAGATCCGCCACCGACATATCATCCCGCACCTGCCCGGCGCCCAAGCGCTGGGCGCCCAGGTACTGGCCGCGGGCGCGGTGACGGCGCGCTGGCGGCTGGGCGATGGCAGTCAGTTGCGCATTGATCTGAACCTGCGCGATGCGCCCGTGGTCCACACCCCACAGGCCGACGCGACATTGCTGTTCGAACACCCGCCACAATCGGCCGGTCTGTTGAATCAGGGCATGCTTGCCCCGTATTGCGCGCTAGTCAGCCTCACGGCCGCAGCCCCTTTGCTACCCCCGGATGGAGAGCGCCCATGAGCAATGCGCAACTGGAAATACTGGCCAGCCGAGCAGGCCTGGCCGTCGACTGGATCGACGCCAATGGTCGCCCACAGAAAGTTACCCCGGCGGTGTTGCGCTCGGTGCTGGCCGGGCTTGGCCATCCCGCCAATACCGCCGAGGAGATCGACGCCAGCCTGCTGCAATTGCAGGAGGTGCAACAAACCCGGCATCTACCGCCGCTGCTGACCTGCGACGTGGGCGTCGGCCTTGACCTGGGCCACTACTTCGAACCGCACACCCCGTGCGAAATCCATCTCGAGGACGGCTCACGGATTAACTTGAAGCTCGATGACAACGCTGTGTTGCCCGGGCTGGTGCCGGTGGGTTATCAGCACGTCAGTATCGACGATCAATCCTTCACCCTGGCGGTGGCACCCCAGCACTGCTACAGCGTCGGCGACGCGGTTGACAGTAAAAACCCGCGCGCCTGGGGCCTGAGCGTGCAGTTGTACTCGTTGCGTCGCCCTGGCGATGGCGGTTTCGGCGATACCCAAGCCCTCGAAGATCTGGCCCGGGTGGCCGGCGAACGGGGCGCCGAAGCGTTGGCGATCAGCCCGCTGCATGCGATGTTCAGCGGCGACACCCAGCGTTACAGCCCTTACTCGCCGTCCAGCCGTTTGTTCCTCAATAGCCTGTACGCAGCGCCCGGAGCGATTCTCGGCGAGCGCGCCCTGCGCACCGCGATCGACGCCACCGACCTTGCCGCTGAGCTCAAGCACCTGGAAAAACTGCCGCTTATCGACTGGCCTACCGCCGCCGAAGCCAAGCACCGTTTGCTCGAAGCCTTGTACGAAGGGTTCACCCACGGTGAACATCCCTTGCACCCAGACTTCAGCAGTTTCCGCCATGCCGGTGGCGAAGCGCTGGAAAATCATTGCCGCTTCGAAGCGATCCAGGAAGCCCGTGCGCGGCGCGGTGAAAGCCTCGACTGGCGCGAGTGGCCCGAGCAATGGCGTGACCCGCGCAGCACCGCCCTGGCGCATTTTGCCGAAGAAAACTCGACCCGCATTGGCTACTACGCGTTCTGCCAATGGCTGATTGCGCGCAGCCTGGAACGCGCCCAGGCCGCCGCCCGCGGTGCCGGCATGGGCATCGGCCTGATCGCTGACCTGGCAGTGGGTGCTGATGGCGGCGGCAGCCAGGCCTGGAGTCGTCAAGACGAATTGCTCGCCTCACTGACCGTGGGTGCGCCGCCCGATATCCTCAACCGTTCCGGCCAGGGCTGGGGCATTTCCGCGTTCTCCCCCGAAGGCCTGTTGCGCAACGGCTTTCGCGCGTTCATCGAAATGCTGCGGGCCAACTTCGCCCATGCCGGCGGCCTGCGTATCGATCACGTCATGGGCTTGCAACGACTGTGGGTGATCCCCAACGACGCGCCGCCCAGCGACGGCGCCTACCTCTATTACCCGGTGGACGACCTGCTGCGCCTGCTGACCCTCGAATCCCATCGACATCAGGCCATCGTCCTCGGCGAAGACCTCGGCACGGTGCCCGAGGGTTTGCGCGAGAAACTCATCGCTCGCTCGATTCTCGGCATGCGCGTGCTGCTGTTTGAACAGGACAATACTCACTTCAAGCCGATTCTCGACTGGCCGGACAACGCCCTGGCAACCACCAGCACCCATGACCTGCCGACGCTCAATGGCTGGTGGCATGGCCGCGATATCGACTGGAGCGCGCGCTTGAATCTGGTCGACGCCCCGGGGGAAATCGAATGGCGCCAACACCGTGAGCGCGAGCGCGAAGGTTTGCGCCGGGTATTGAGCGAGGACCCGCAGAACTTTCGTGAAGAGTCCCACGAAACCGATCAGGTGCTCGACGCCGCGATCCGCTTCCTCGGCCATACCCGCGCGCCGCTGGTATTGCTGCCGCTGGAGGATGCCTTGGGTATCGAACAGCAGGCCAACCTGCCCGGCACCACCGACACCCATCCCAACTGGTCGCGCAGGCTGCCCGGCGACAGCGAAGCCCTGCTTGATGATCCGGACGCCGCCCGACGCTTGGAACTGCTCGCCTGTGCGCGACTTCAGGCGGCCGAGCGTGACCAATGAATCAACCGTTCATCCAACCGCTGCGAGCGACCCTGCGGTTGCAATTTCATAAAGGTTTCACTCTGGATCAGGCGGTGCCGCTGGTGCCGTACTTCGCCAGCCTGGGCATCAGCCACGTCTATGCCTCGCCGCTGCTCGCCGCTCGCGCGGGGTCCATGCATGGCTACGACGTGGTGGACCCGACCGCGGTCAACCCTGAACTGGGCGGCGAAGCTGCATTGCGCCGTTTCGTCGGTGCGTTGCGCGAACAGAACATGGGACTGATCCTCGACATCGTCTCCAACCACATGGCCGTCGGCGGTGGCGACAACCCCTGGTGGCTCGACTTGCTCGAATGGGGGCGACTGAGCCCTTACGGTGAGTTCTTCGACATTCAATGGCACTCGCCCGACCCCTTGATGGAAGGCCAATTGCTGCTGCCTTTTCTGGGCAGCGATTACGGTATCGCCTTGCAGGACGGCACCCTGCCCTTGTGCTTCGATGCCCGGCGCGGCGCCTTTTATGTCGAGCACTACGAGCATCACTTCCCGATTTGCCCCACGAACTACGGCGAACTGCTCAAGGCCGATGATCAGTTAGATGCCGAGCAGGTCGAGCAGCTCAAATCCCTGGCAGACCGTTTCAGTACCTTGAGTTACCAGACTGACGCGCACAGCCTGGCGATTCCGCTAAAAACCGAGCTGTATGAACTGGCCAGCGATCCGGCGATTCTTCACGCCATCCAGCACACCCTCGGCACTTACGACTCGCTCACCCCTGAGGGTTTCCAGCGCCTGCATAACCTGCTGGAGCGCCAGAGTTATCGCCTGGCCAGTTGGCGCACCGCGGCGGACGACATCAACTGGCGGCGTTTTTTCGATATCAATGAACTGGGCGGCCTGCGCGTCGAACGCCCGGCGGTGTTCGAGGCGACCCATGCAAAAATCTTCGAGCTGGTGGCCGAAGGTCTTGTCGACGGGCTGCGTATCGATCATATCGATGGCCTCGCCGACCCGCGTGGTTACTGCCGCAAATTACGGCGCCGAGTCGATAGCCTGGCGCCGGAGCGGCACCTGCCGATCTACGTCGAGAAGATCCTCGGCGAAGGCGAAACCCTGCACCGCGACTGGTCCGTCGATGGCAGCACCGGTTACGAATTCATGAACCAGTTGTCGTTGCTGCAACACGACCCCGAAGGCGCCCAGACCTTGGGTGAACTCTGGAGCCGGCACAGTGAACGGCCCGCCGATTTTCGTCTGGAAGCGCAACTGGCGCGCCAACAGATTCTCAACGGCTCCCTCGCCGGCGATTTCGAAAGTGTCGCCCACGCCTTGCTGCAAGTGGCCCGGGACGACCTGATGACACGGGACCTGACCCTCGGCGCGATCCGTCGGGCCTTGCAGGAACTGATCGTGCACTTCCCGGTGTATCGCACTTACATCAGCCCGCTAGGTCGAAACTGCGCCCAGGACGAGGTGTTTTTCCAGCAGGCCATGGAGGGTGCAAGGCAAACCCTTGGCGAGGCCGACTGGCCCGTGCTCGATTGCCTGTCCGGCTGGCTCGGTGGCCAACCCTGGCGCAAACACCCGGTGGGCCGCCCACGCAAACTGCTCAAGCATGCGTGCGTGCGATTCCAGCAACTGACCTCACCGGCGGCAGCCAAAGCGGTGGAAGACACCGCGCTGTATCGCTCGGCGGTGCTGCTGTCGCGCAACGATGTCGGCTACAACACTGAGCAGTTCAGTGCGCCGGTTTCCGACTTCCATGCTGCCTGCGTCAGTCGCCTCACCGAATTCCCCGACAACCTGCTGGCCACCGCGACCCACGACCACAAACGCGGCGAAGACACCCGCGCGCGGCTGGCGGTGTTGAGCGAGCGCAGCGTCTGGTATGCCGAACAGGTCGAACACTGGCGAACCCTGGCCGATGAATTGCGCACAGAACCCGGCGCGCCCTCGACAGGCGATGAGCTGATTCTCTATCAAGCGATCCTCGGCAGTTGGCCGCTGGAGCTGCGCAGCGATGATCAGGTGGCGCTCGAGAACTACGCCAAACGCCTCTGGCAGTGGCAACGCAAAGCCCTGCGCGAATCCAAGTTGCAAAGCAGCTGGAGCGCACCAAACGAGGGATATGAACAGGCGACCCATGGGTTTCTCGAACGCCTGCTGCTCAGCCCCGAAGGCGAGCGATTACGCACGGCCCTCGGCGCGGCGGCGCAGAGCATCGCCGCCCCAGGCGCGTTGAATGGCTTGGCGCAAACCTTGCTGCGAATGACCGTGCCGGGGGTGCCGGATCTCTATCAGGGCAACGAGTTCTGGGACTTCACGCTGGTCGATCCGGACAACCGCCGGCCGGTGGATTACGTCAGCCGTCAGCAGGCCATGCACCTACGATTGGACCTGCCGGATCTGTTGGTGAACTGGCGTGACGGGCGCATCAAGCAAACCTTGATCACCCAGACGTTAAACCGGCGTGCCGAGCATGCCGGGCTGTTTCAAAAAGGGATTTATCAAGCCCTTGAAGTCCTCGGCAGCCAGGCTCACCGGGTACTGGCGTTTGCTCGTGAATGGCAGGAAAAACGGGCTATCGTGATCGTACCGATACGCTGTGCCGAACTGCTGGAAAACAGTGCCGAACCACAGATTGACGCGCCACTCTGGGGCGATACACGGGTCAAATTGCCGTTCGCCGTCCCTGAAGAAAATATGAAGGGACTTTTTGCGAGCGTCACAGTCACAAAACACAGGGAGCTGATGGTCAGCGCCGCGCTGGGGGATTTCCCGGTCAATCTCTTTATCCAAACTACCCAAGCTTGAGTTCAGTTCAGGAGCATTGCGATGAGTACCGACGATAAACGCATCCGCGAATTTGCCTATCAAATCTGGGAGTCCGAGGGAAAACCCGTGGGCCAGGAAAAACGCCATTGGGAGATGGCCTGCAAACTGGCCGAAGCTGAAGCACTGGCTCCCGGCAAGTCATCGAAAGTGACCGGCAGCAAACGCGTCGGCACCAAGTCGGCACTCGGCAAGCCAGACGGCAAGCTGGTCAATGCCAAAGACATCGAACCCGCACTCAAAGCTAAAACCAAGCCAAAAGCCAAACCCGCCGCCGCTTCGACAGTTATCCCGCCGGGAGAAAAAACCACGGTGAAAAAGCCTCGCGCCGCGCGTAAACCGCCAACGACCTGACGCTTTATCGCCTTGCCCCGCTTGATTGTGGCGAGGGAGCTTGCTCCCGTTGGACTGCGAAGCGGTCCCCCTCTTTTGGGGATAGGGGGCCGCTTCGCGGCCCAACGGGAGCAAGCTCCCTCGCCACAGCTGACCGGCATTAGCCCAGTACCGCCCCCCAATGCAGGAGCATCTATGAGTAGTCCAAAGAAAACCGCGCCCGAACCTCATGCCGAGGCCTCGCGAATCCGTGAAGGCCTGCCCTTCCCGCTTGGCGCGACCTGGGATGGCCTGGGGGTCAATTTCGCGCTGTTTTCGGCTAACGCGACCAAGGTCGAACTGTGCATCTTCGACGATGCCGGCGAGGTGGAACTCGAGCGTATCGAATTGCCGGAATACACCGACGAGATCTACCACGGCTACTTGCCCGACGCCCACCCGGGGTTGATCTACGGCTATCGCGTGTACGGTCCGTATGACCCGGCCAACGGTCATCGTTTCAACCCCAACAAGCTGCTGATCGATCCCTATGCCAAGCAATTGGTCGGTCGATTGAAATGGTCCGAAGCGTTGTTTGGCTACACCATCGGCCATCCTGACGCCGACCTCAGTTTCGATGAACGGGACAGCGCGCCCTTCGTGCCCAAATGCAAAGTGATCGACCCGGCTCACACCTGGGGTCATGACCATCGTGTCAGCGTGCCGTGGGACAAAACGATCATTTATGAAACACACGTACGCGGTTTCAGCATGCGTCACCCCTCCGTCCCCGAGAATCTGCGTGGCACCTTCGCCGGGTTGATGGTCGATGACGTGCTCGAACACATCCGCAAGCTCGGTGTGTCGACCGTGGAATTGCTGCCGATTCATGCCTTCGTCAATGACCAGCATCTGCTGCACAAAGGCATGACCAATTACTGGGGTTACAACAGCATCGCGTTCTTTGCCCCGGACCCGCGCTACCTGGCCAGCGGCAAGATCGCCGAGTTCAAGGAGATGGTCGCGCACCTGCACGAGGCCAATCTGGAAGTGATCCTCGACGTGGTCTACAACCACACCGCCGAGGGCAACGAACAAGGCCCGACCCTGTCGATGCGCGGCATCGACAACGCCTCATACTACCGCTTGATGCCCGACGACAAGCGCTACTACATCAACGATTCCGGGACCGGCAATACCCTGGACCTGAGTCACCCGTGCGTGCTGCAAATGGTCACCGACTCCCTGCGTTACTGGGCCACGGAAATGCATGTGGACGGTTTCCGTTTTGACCTGGCGACCATCCTCGGCCGCTACCACGACGGTTTCGACGAGCGTCACAGCTTTCTCGTGGCCTGCCGTCAGGACCCGGTGCTGCGCCAGGTGAAGATGATTGCAGAAGCCTGGGATTGCGGCCCCGGGGGCTATCAAGTCGGCAACTTTCCACCGGGTTGGGTTGAGTGGAATGACAAATTCCGCGACACCGTGCGCGCGTTCTGGAAAGGCGACGACGGCCAACTGGCGGACTTCGCCAGTCGCATGACCGCCTCCGGCGAGATGTTCAATCAGCGTGGCCGGCGACCGTATGCCTCGGTGAACTTCGTCACCGCCCACGACGGTTTCACCCTGAACGACCTGGTGTCGTACAACGACAAACACAACGAAGCTAACGACGAGAACAATCAGGACGGCAGCAACAACAACCTGTCCTGGAACCACGGTGTCGAAGGCCCCACCGACGATCCCGAGATCAACGAGCTGCGCCAGCGCCAGATGCGTAACTTCTTCGCCACGTTGCTGCTGTCCCAGGGCACGCCGATGCTGGTGGCCGGCGATGAGTTCGCCCGCACCCAGGAAGGTAATAACAACGCCTACTGCCAGGACAGCGAGATCGGTTGGGTCAACTGGGACCTGAGCGACGACGGCAAGGCCCTGCTCAAGTTCGTCAAACGCCTGATCAAATTGCGCCTGGCCTATCCGATTCTGCGTCGCGGACGCTTCCTGGTGGGCAATTACAACGAAGACATCGGCGTCAAGGACGTGACCTGGCTGGCCCCGGACGGCAGCGAAATGTCCATCGAACAATGGGAAGAAGGCCACGGTCGTTGCCTGGGCATGCTGCTCGATGGCCGCGCCCAGGAAACCGGCATTCGCCGCAAGGGCGCCGACGCAACCTTGCTACTGGTGGTCAACGCCCACCATGACATCGTCAACTTCCTGCTACCGGAAGTGCCTGACGGCGGTTTCTGGACTTGCATGATCGATACCAATCAACCCTCGATTCGTGGCCAGGAACGCTTCGAGTTCGGTCACGAATATTCAGTCACTGGCCGTTCGCTGCTGTTGTTTGAATTGCAGCGTGAAGACGACGAGTGATCTTCAGGGGCCATGCCAATCAACGCAACCTGTGGGAGCGGGCTTGCTCGCGAAGAGGCCATCACATTCAATATCAATGTTGACTGACACACCGCCTTCGCGAGCAAGCCCGCTCCCACAGGGAATGCGCTTACCCTCGAAGGTTTTGCTGATTATTTGCGAAACACGACACAACCCGGATTAAAAAGCCATATCAGACCAAAGGCTGAGGCGACGAATAGCATTCCATGAGCAATACTCTGCCCGCGGCAATCCAGGGTTCGGAGCGCTGTAATTGCTATTTACCCCCGCCTTCACGGGTCTGCCAGGCTTGCGTCCTGCAAGTAATACGCATGACTGAGGGCACGACAGAACAAGGACGTAGCGCCTATGAAATCAGTTTCCATCAGCGAAAACAGCTCGCTTGCGCAGATCTGGAACAGCGCCCCGCAACTGGACAACATCCCTGTCATCAACACAGAAACACTGGTCCCGGCCGGCGCTCGCGCGGTAGTCATCGCGCCGCATCCCGGCGATGAAGTGGTGACCTGCGGTGGTCTGCTGCAGTTGTTGTGCTCCCTTGGTCATCCCCTGCAATTGATCTCGATCACCGACGGTAGCGCCAGCCATCCGGGATCGCGACAGTGGTCGGAAAAACGCCTGAGCGTGTTCCGGCCCCAGGAAAGCGTCGAAGCCTTGCGCCGACTCGGGTTGCCGATGCACAGCCTGAAGTGGATTCGCGGCGGCTTCACAGACAACGCTCTTGCAGAGCGGGAGTCCGAATTGACCCAATTCATCGCCCGTTACTTGCGCCCTGGCGATGTGGTGTTCAGCACGTGGTGCGAAGACGGTAATGTCGACCATGACGCCGTCGGCCGTGCCAGCGCCAGAGCCGCGGCCCTGGTCGGGGCAACGCTCAACGAAGTACCCGTCTGGGCCTGGCACTGGCCGACACGCGACCACGGGTTGATCCCCTGGCATCGCGCACGCAAGGTACGCCTTGACACCTGGACCGTCGCGCGCAAAAGCCACGCCACCTACGCCTACGCCAGCCAACTCGACGGCGAGCCGGCAATCGGCATCGCCCCAATGCTGCCCCCGGTGATACTGGAGCGCATGCGATTGCCATATGAAATTGTGTTTGTCTGATGCCCCGGTTCTCAATCAGACAACCATCCAGGCTCGCTCCCACATTGGATTGGCGTCGCTCAAACTGAACTGCTCGCCCTTGTATCAGTCGCATGGAAACAGCAGCCTTGATTCAGAGGAGTGAACGTGACCAGTGATGCCGAGCGACAGGCCGTCGAATCAATGCTATCGAACACCCCTGTGGCGATTCATCGTCTGAGAGTGCTGACGGTCAATACCCACAAAGGCTTCACCGCCCTCAACCGGCGTTTCATCCTCCCGGAACTGCGTGAAGCGGTACGTAGCACGTCGGCAGACTTGGTGTTTCTGCAGGAAGTGGTCGGTGAGCACGACCGGCATTCTTCACGTTACAACGACTGGCCACAGACCTCGCAATACGAGTTCCTGGCCGACAGCATGTGGAGCGATTTCGCTTACGGCCGTAACGCGGTCTATCCCGACGGCCATCACGGCAATGCCCTGCTGTCGAAATACCCGATCCGTGAATTTCGCAACCTCGACGTCTCGATCACCGGCCCCGAACGGCGCGGGTTGTTGCACTGTGTTCTGGATGTGCCGGGGCATGCCGAAGTGCATGCCATTTGCGTGCACCTGAGCCTGTTGGAAAGCCATCGACAACTCCAGCTGCAGTTGCTCTGCCTGTTGCTCGAATCGCTGCCCGATGACGCCCCGGTGATCATTGCCGGCGACTTTAACGACTGGCAGTTGCAAGGCAATGCCGCCCTCGCCCGGCGCGACTACCTGCATGAAGCCTTCGAGCGCCATCATGGTCGACCGGCGAAAACTTACCCGGCGCGTTTTCCCCTGCTGCGCCTGGACCGGATCTACCTGCGTAATGCCAGCAGCCATGAACCGCGAATACTCGGCCACAAACCCTGGACGCATCTGTCGGACCATTTACCACTGGCGGTGGAAGTGCGCCTGTAATACCGTCAAATGACAGTCGCCAAGTACTGCCAACTCTGACAGAAAAAATGACAGCAATGGCGTACCCACGCCATTTGATTATCCTCTGCTGGATCATCCTTCAAACAACCGAGAGCCCCCTACCCAACGCGTTTGGACCGCACCTTTTTGGATGATTTTTTGCATAAACAACAACTTATATACACGCCAAAAATCAGTCACTTACAAGGTCTAAAATAGCCATACCGCTTATCGGCCACTTTCTTGACGCAGGGTCGGCAGTCTTCTTAGCTAGTGCTTACTACCCCCGGAAATCCATCAGGGGCAAGCCTCCAGACTCCTGTAAAAACGGGCGGATCTGACCTTGCCTCAATCCATTCGGTCGCCCCTCATTCGGGGTAGGAGAGACGCCAAAGCGAGATACGCATGCGATTGCAAGGTAGACCCCCATGAAAACTTCGCTCACCCCACAAGAGATCAAAATCACTTTTTGCACTGTCACCAGTTCACTCCTGCTGTGCTCATCCATGGAAGTGAAGGCCTCGCCTGCCGAGGACGAACCAACTCCCTGGTACAACCAGGCACTGCCGACCCTCACCTTGCCCACCGCCTCCGCCACGTATCCCAGCCGCTTACGCATCAATCCAGACTTACAAAGCTCACGCCTGACGGTTGAAGATGCCTCGCCTTCAGCCTGGGACCACGTCTACGGGAAGACCTCTCGGCAGGCCCAAACCGACTCTCTGGCCCAGGGGTCTTCTATCCCCGGCTCCAGTGAATTCAGAGGCCCGGCACTGCTGACCGTACAAAGCAACAGCGGCCATACACAACGGGTCGGACTGATCGGCGGCACCACCCAATTCCAGGGCAATGACAACGGCCTGCTGACCAGTCGCGCCCTTGCCGATCCCGGCCATGACACGCTCAGCCTTCAAGGCCAGAGTCTCGGCGCCTACTGGAGCCTGACCGGTCCGCAAGGCTGGCACGTAGACTTGACGGCCAGCGGTGGCCGGGTCAACGGCTACAGTCGCAATGACCAGGGCGCGCGACAAGCCACCGAAGGCAGCGCAGTGACGCTCTCGGTAGAAGGTGGTTTCCCGATTGGTCTGGGTAATAACTGGGTGGTCGAGCCCCAGGCGCAGTTGATCAATCAACGCATTACGCTGGATATGCCGTATGCCGGTTCTGGTAGTGCGTCATCCAGCGACTTGACGTCCTGGAGCGGTCGGGTCGGTGCACGCTTGAAAGGCAGTTACGATATTAACGGCCTGCCGGTCGAACCTTATGTGCGCACCAACGTGTGGCATACGGTGTACACCGGCAATACCGTGAGCCTGGATCAGGTCGACAAAATCAGCAGCAGCCGGAATTCATCGACGGTGGATGTGGGTCTGGGGCTGGTGGCCAGAGTGACACCTTTGGTCAGCCTGTATGTCAGCGCTGATTACAGCAGCGATGTGGATGACAATGATCTGAACGGGTTGATTGGCAGCCTTGGGGTGCGGATGCGGTGGTAAAGCCTGGCCGATGATCGTTCTCACACAGAGCTTTGATCGTTCCCACGCTCCGCGTGGGAACGATCAGGATTCCTAACCCTCCGGACGCAAAATCAACACCCCCAACGGCGGCAGGTTCAACTCCAGTGAGAGGGCCTGGCCATGGCTCGGTTCTTCGTCGGTGAACACTCCGCCGCCGTTGCCGTAATTGGACCCGGCATAAGTGTCGGCATCGCTATTGATCAACTCGACCCAACGCCCGGCAAACGGTACACCGACGCGGTAGGCCTGTCGCGGCACCGGGGTGAAGTTGGCCACCACCAACACCGGCCGCCCATCCTTGCTCCAGCGCAGCCAGGCGTAAACGCTGTTGAGCGCATCGTCGCCAATCAACCACTGAAAGCCCTGCGGGGCATCATCCTGATCGTGCAGCGCCGGTTCTTCGCGATACAACCGATTCAGGTCACCGACCAGTTTGCGCACACCTTGGTGTTCCGGGTATTGCAGCAAATACCAGTCCAGTTGCTGATCGTGATTCCACTCGCGCCACTGGCCGAACTCGCAGCCCATGAACAGCAGTTTCTTGCCGGGATGTGTCCACATGAAACTCAGATAAGCCCGCAGGTTGGCAAACTTCTGCCAGCGGTCCCCGGGCATCTTGTCGATCAGCGAATGCTTGCCATGCACCACTTCATCGTGGGAAATCGGCAGGATGAAGCGCTCGGACCACGCATACACCAGGCCGAAACTCAGCTCGTTGTGATGATGGGCGCGGTACACCGGATCTTGCTGAATGTAATGCAGCGAGTCATGCATCCAGCCCATGTTCCACTTATAGGCAAAACCCAGCCCACCCTGTTGCGTGCTCTGGCTGACACCCGGCCACGCCGTGGATTCTTCGGCAATCACCAACGCGCCCGGCGTTTCCAGGGCCACCACATCGTTGAGATGGCGGACGAAATCAATGGCCTCCAGGTTCTCCCGACCGCCGTGACGGTTGGGCACCCATTCGCCGGCCTTGCGCGAGTAATCGCGATACAGCATCGACGCCACTGCATCCACGCGCAGGCCATCGACGTGGAAATGCCTGAGCCAATGCAGCGCCGATGCCAGCATGTAGCCGTGCACCTCGGTGCGGCCGAGGTTGTAGATCAGCGTGTCCCAGTCCTGGTGAAAACCTTCCTGCGGGTTGCCGTATTCATACAACGCGGTGCCGTCGAATTGCGCCAGGCCATGGGTATCGGTGGGGAAATGCGCCGGCACCCAATCGAGGATCACGCCAATCTCGGCCTGGTGACAGGCATTGACGAACGCGGCGAAGTCATCCGGCGTGCCGTAACGGGCGCTCGGGGCGAATTGCGACAGCAATTGATAACCCCAGGAGCCACCGAACGGATGCTCCATGATCGGCATCAGTTCGATGTGGGTGAAACCCAGCTCCTTCACGTAAGGAATCAGCCGCTCGGCCAACTCGGGCCAAGTGTACTGACGGGCGACCTCGCCCAGGTCATCCAGCTCGCATTGCCAGGAACCGGCATGCAACTCGTAAATCGACAGCGGTGCACTGGTTCGCTGACGCTCGCCCCGCGACTGCATCCAGGCGTCGTCGTGCCAGTCGATTTTCAGCGGCGAGGCGACTTTTGAGGCGGTGTCCGGCGGCAGTGCGGTGGCGAGGGCCATCGGGTCGGCCTTGAGCGGCAAAATACCGTGGGCGCCAAGGATTTCGTATTTGTAGAGCTCCCCCGCTTGCAGGCGCGGAATGAACAACTCCCAGACCCCGGTAGGATGGCGTAGGCGCATCGGATGCCGGCGACCGTCCCAGACGTTGAAATCGCCGACCACCGAGACCCTTCTGGCATTCGGTGCCCATACGGCGAAGCGTACGCCGTCGACGCCATCGACCGTCTTCAGTTGCGCACCGAGGCAACTGCTCAAGTCCCGGTGATTGCCCTCGGCGAACAGATACAAATCCATCTCGCCGAGCAATGGGCCAAAGCTGTAAGGGTCCTCGGCGAGTTGCTCGCCACCGGCCCAACGGGTTCGCAACAGATAGGGTCGGGCCCGCTCGAAGTGCCCGACGAACAGCCCCGGGGTTTGCGTGGTCTCAAGGCTGCCGAGCTCTTCCCCGGATTCCTTGTCCACCACCTGCACGCTCAAGGCGTCCGGTAGATAGGCTCGAATGAATTGCCCGCCAGCGCCATCGCCGTGCGGGCCGAGAATCGCAAAGGGATCCTGATGCTCGGCGCGTACCAATGCGTCGATATCCCGCGCCTTGGGTAGCAGCGCCTGTGTAACGTGCCCCTGTTCCTTGTTCGAGAAACTCATGACTACTCTCCACCAAGATCGGAAAAGGGTTTAAGCCCACTCAATAGTCCATATAACCCGTGCAACGGCACAGGCAGCCAGGTGGGGCGATTTTCAGCCTCATAGGCCACTTCATAAGCCGCCTTCTCCAGACCGAACAACGCCAGCGCGGCGTCTTCGCCTTCAGGATCTTGCCATGCATGAGCAAGACTAGCTGCCGCCAGCCGATAAGCGTCGACAAATGCTTGCCGCGCTTCCCTCAGATAACGATCGGCGACCCGTTGACGCGCCGCCCGGGCGTCAGCGGTGTTGTCGACGTTGTGCACATTGATTGCCATCGCCGCGGCGTAATCGAAGGAGCGCAACACGCCGCTGACATCTTTATAAGGGCTGTGCTTGCCTCGGCGCTCATGCAACGGCCGCGCCGGCTCGCCCTCGAAATCGATCAGGTAGGCATCGCCCTTGATCACCAGCACCTGCCCCAGGTGCAAGTCACCATGGACGCGGATACGCAAACCGCCAGCAGACTTTTTACCCAGTTCCTGGACATGACTGAGGATGGCTTTTTTGTTGTCCAGCAAGCGACTGACCAATGCCTGATCAGCGGCGTTCAGTTCAGTTTGATGCTGCTTGAGTAACTTCAGGGCATGTTCCAGCTGCGCCGCCACATCCTTGGCCGAGGCCAGGGCATCTTTCTGGGTGGTGACCTGTGGAGCGAAGTCCGGGTTGGCGCTCGGGGCCGCCAACACCTGATGCATTTCCCCCAGGCGCTGGCCAAGCATGCCGGCAAAATCCTTCAGCTCGCCGAGGGCGTTGTAGTGCTGCTCCTGCTCCGACACAGCATCGGCGAGTTCGTCGCGAAGTGCCCGTTCGAGGTTGTTCTGGGTCCACTCCCACGCGTCGCCCTGATTGCTCAAGTAGCCTTGGGCGATCATCAACAGCGTGTCCTCGCCCGCCGCATCGCGACGAATCACCGACCCTAGCAGTGGCGAAATATTGCTGAAACCGGCATGGGTCAGGTACGCACTCATTTCCAGTTCCGGGTGCACGCCTGATGCGACCTTGCGGATCAGTTTCAGCACCAGGCTGCTGCCGATCACCACCGAACTGTTAGATTGCTCGGCGGACAGGTACCGCACCTCCGACTCGGCCGTCAGGCCAAGTCTGGCCAGTTCGTCGGTAGGCTCGAAGCGGATCTCGCCGCCGTCCGACGGCAACACCATGCCGGCCTGCATACTCTGCAACACCGCATGAACAAAGCTGTCGAGACTGAAGGCGTCGGTGATCAAACCGACCTGACGGCCGCGCCGGACCCTGGCCAGCGCCAATTGCTGCGGCAACGCCGCGCCGACCTGCTCCTCGGAGATAAAACCGAATGGCAACTGATAGCGGCTGGTCTGACCGCCGCTGGTGACGTCGATTTCACCCAACAGCACTGGATGCTGCGGGTCGCCAAAACGCACGCCGTAAGCGAGGTTGACGTTGTCGATGATACCGTCCTTGCCGGCGTACCAGCGGCGGTTCTGCAACCAGCTCGGCAGGATGCCCTGCTCCAGGGTGTGGCGGGACGGTGCATCGAGCAGCTCTTCCATGCGTTTCTTCAGCACCAGGGTGGTGAAGTCCGGCAGGCTTTGCGCCGGTTCCACGTGCCAACTCGGCATTTGGTTTTCCGCCGCCAGCCCGAACCAATAGAAGCCATAAGGCGCCAGCGTCAGCAGGAAATTCAACTGGCCGATGGGCGGGAAAGCATTACCGCCAAGCATCTCCACCGGAACCATGCCGACGTAAGCCGACAGATCCAGTTCCGCCGCTTGCGCGCTGCGGGACACGTTGGCCACGCACAAAATAATCTCGTGCTTGCCGTCCGGGCCGGTGAATTCGCGGGTATACGCCAGAATCCGTCGATTGCTCGGCGAGAGCATCTTCAACGTCCCACGACCGAAGGCCTTGGACTGCTTGCGCACCGCGAGCAGGCGCCGGTTCCAGTTCAACAACGAATGAGGGTCACCGGCCTGGGTTTCGACATTGACCGACAGATAACCATAGAGCGGGTCCATGATCGGCGGCAACACCAGGCTGGCCGGGTCTGCGCGGGAGAATCCGCCGTTGCGGTCGATCGACCACTGCATCGGCGTGCGCACACCGTCGCGGTCGCCGAGGTAGATGTTGTCGCCCATGCCAATTTCATCGCCGTAATACAGGGTCGGCGTGCCGGGCATCGACAGCAGCAGACTGTTAAGCAACTCCACGCGGCGGCGATCACGTTCCATCAACGGAGCCAGACGCCGGCGAATCCCTAGATTGATCCGCGCCCGACGGTCGGCGGCGTAGTAATTCCACAGGTAATCGCGCTCCCGGTCGGTGACCATTTCCAGGGTCAGCTCATCGTGGTTGCGCAGGAAAATCGCCCACTGGCAGTTGGCCGGAATTTCCGGGGTCTGCCGCAGAATGTCGGTAATCGGGAAACGGTCCTCCTGGGCCAGCGCCATGTACATGCGCGGCATCAACGGGAAGTGGAACGCCATGTGGCATTCGTCACCGTTCAGGCCCTTTTTGTCGGTGTCACCGAAGTACAGCTGCGTGTCTTCCGGCCACTGATTGGCCTCGGCCAGCAGCATGCGGTCGGGGTAATTGGCGTCGATCTCGGCACGGATCTGCTTGAGGACGTCGTGGGT
Organism: Pseudomonas sp. S2_A02; assembly: GCF_054668495.1. NCBI lineage: Bacteria > Pseudomonadati > Pseudomonadota > Gammaproteobacteria > Pseudomonadales > Pseudomonadaceae > Pseudomonas > Pseudomonas sp. S2_A02. The sequence continues at coordinate 716,139 of NZ_CP162776.1, forward strand.
CTCGGGCAGGTTTTCGTTGTTGGTGCCGTCGCGCTCGATCAGGTACGGGATTGCGTCCAGCCGCAGTCCGTCGATACCCATGTCGAGCCAGTAACGCATCACCGACAACACTGCTTTCATTACCTGCGGGTTGTCGAAGTTAAGGTCCGGTTGGTGCGAATAGAAACGGTGCCAGAAGTACTGACCGGCCACCGGGTCCCAGGTCCAGTTGGACTTTTCGGTGTCGAGAAAGATGATGCGAGTGCCATCGTATTTCTGGTCGTTATCGGACCACACGTAGAAGTCGCGGGCCGCCGAACCAGGCTTGGCCTTGCGCGCGCGCTGGAACCACGCGTGCTGGTCCGAGGTGTGATTGATGACCAGTTCGGTAATCACCCGCAGGCCGCGTTTATGGGCCTCGGCAATGAAGCGCTTGGCATCGGCCATGGTGCCGTAGTCAGGGTGCACGCCACGGTATTCGGCGATATCATAGCCATCGTCACGTCGTGGCGAGGGGTAGAACGGCAACAGCCAGATGGTGTTGACGCCCAGATCGGCAATGTAATCGAGCTTGGCGATAAGGCCGGGAAAGTCGCCGATCCCGTCATTGTTGGAGTCGAAAAAAGACTTAACGTGAACCTGATAGATCACCGCATCCTTATACCAGAGCGGGTCTTTGATAAAGGTGGCTGACCTGGGTTTCTTCGCCATTTGTAACTCCTGAAAAATTCTGGGAAAACATCAACTGCCTGAAGAAATGCGGTCAGTGTGGGAGCGGGCTTGCTCGCGAAAGCGGTGTGTCAGGCGACATCAATGCTGACTGTTATGGCCCCTTCGCGAGCAAGTCGAATCGTCGCACCGCCGCTCCCACATTTGATCTTCGCCAGGCTCAGGAACTGGTAATCCGCCAAATCCCGAACGGTTGATGCCACGGTTCGATCCGCATGAACTGGTACTTACCGTGCCAGGTCCAGCGGTGACCATTCATCAAGTCTTCGCCGTGGGTGCTGGCATCGTCGGGCAGGCCCATTTCCCACAGCGGCAATTCAAAGTTCGCCTCCTGGGCGTGATGCGGATCGAGGCTGACCGCCACCAGAATGAAATTGCTGCCGTCGACGCTGCGTTTGCCGAAGTACAGGATGTTGTCGTTCCAGGCGTTGTAGACCTTCAGGCCCAGGTGGGTGTGCAACGCCGGGTTCTGGCGGCGGATGCGGTTGAGCTGGGCGATTTCGGCAATGATGTTGCCCGGCGCATTGAAGTCCCGTGGGCGGATCTCGTACTTCTCGGAATTGAGGTATTCCTCCCGGCCCGGCACCGGTGCCGCTTCACACAGTTCAAAACCCGAATACATGCCCCACAGCCCGGAGCCCATGGTCGCCAGCGCGGCGCGAATCAGAAAACCCGCGCGCCCGGATTCATGCAGGAACGCCGGGTTGATGTCCGGCGTGTTGACGAAAAAATTCGGCCGGTAGCATTCACGCCACGGCGACTCATTGAGTTCGGTGAAATAGGTCGCCAGCTCGGTCTTGGTGTTGCGCCAGGTGAAATAGGTGTAGCTCTGGGAATAACCGACCTTGCCCAGGCGCGCCATCATCGCCGGCGTGGTAAAGGCCTCAGCCAGGAAGATCACCTCGGGGTACAGCGCCCGCACATCGGCGATCATCCACTGCCAGAACGGCAACGGTTTGGTATGAGGATTGTCGACGCGAAACAGCTTCACGCCTTCCTTGACCCAGCCCACGACGATGTCGCGCAGCTCAATCCACAGGCTGGGAATCGCGTCCACGGCATAGAAATCGACGTTGACGATGTCCTGGTATTTCTTCGGCGGGTTCTCGGCGTATTTGATCGTGCCGTCCGGCCGCCAATTGAACCAGCCCGGATGCTGTTTGAGCCACGGGTGATCCTGGGAACACTGAATCGCAAAGTCGAGGGCGACTTCCAGCCCATGCTCGGCGGCGGCCGCGACGAGCCGGCGAAAATCTTCGCGAGTGCCCAGTTCCGAGTGAATCGCCTCATGCCCGCCCTCTTCGCTACCGATGGCGTAAGGGCTGCCCGGATCTTCGGGGCCGGCGATCAACGAGTTGTTCGGGCCTTTGCGGTAGCTGCGGCCGATCGGGTGGATCGGCGTGAAATACAGCACGTCGAAGCCCATGTCCTGGATCATCGGCAGCCGCGAATGCACATCGTTGAAAGTGCCGTGGCGGGCCGGATCATCAGTGATCGAGCGCGGAAACAGTTCATACCAACTGGCGAACTGCGCCAACGCTCGTTCTACGTCCACCGGGTATTCAGGGCTCAGGCTCAGGAAGGGGCGATGGTCGGCCTGGGCCATCAAGTCCGCGCTACGCTGGTGCAGAAACAAAGCGACCTGCTCGGTTTCGAGCAGACCGGACAATTCATGGTGCAACGCCGCCAGTTGTTCACTGAGCTGGCCTTCGGAACGTTCGGCGGCCTGCTGAACGTGAGTGCGCCCTTCCTGCAGCTCCAGGCTGACCGAGACGCCAGCGACGTGCTTTTTCTCCAGTTCATAACAAAAGCTGGCGAACTGATCGATCCAGGCTTCGAGGCAGAACACATAGCGGCCCTGCTTCTTGACACGAAACTGGCCCTGCCAGCCGTTATTGCCCAGCTCGGCCATCACCTCGCTCTGCCAGGTTTCGTCGCCGTCGGCACGCCAGCGGATGCGCACGGCCAGTTTGTCATGACCGTCGGCAAACACCTTGCTGGTCACCACCACGTCCTGATCGATCACGGCTTTAACGGCGAATTGCCCGCCATCGAGGGTCGGCATGGTGTTTTCAATCACGATTCGCGGTAGCAGTAATGCCTGAGACAGCGGGATATGCGGGTTGTAGCTTAACTCCGTGGGTTTTTCAGCGGTCATCGAGCATCTCTCCTTAACGCCCCAAGGACGCTCTTGTGCCTGGTCGTCGTTCACCCGAAGCGGTCTGCCCCGACATGAACTCACTTAAGTTCCGAACAGCAGGCGCCGGTAAAAGTTCAGAGGAATTTGCCGGAATCAAATCCTTTGCGCAGTGGTCAACCAACTTAAGCACGACTCACGCCATGCGCCACTGGAGACTGTTTCGATGAACATTCCAATCCCGGCCGAGACACCCGATCCGAACATCGATGAGCCGACGATTCCGCCCCCCCCCCCAACCCCGCCGACCGAACCCGGCCCGATCCCGGAGCAGGACCCACCCGGCACCAGCCCGCCACCCCGGGAAGAACCGCCAACCATCCAGCCCCCAGAGATTGTCACCCCGGAGTGATCAGGCCTACGGGGTGTGATCCTTATCCAGCGAACGCACGATACCCGGCATCACACTGAAAATCGTCAACGCCAGCAATGTACTGAACACCGCCGTCGCCTCGCGGCCGATCCCGGCCGACACACCAATGGCCGCCGTCATCCACAACCCGGCGGCGGTGGTCAGGCCTTTGACATGGGCCTCGTCATCGGTGTTTTTCAGGATTGTCCCGGCACCGAGAAAGCCGATACCGGCGATCACGCCTTGCACCACGCGGCTCATGGCATCGGCCTGGGAACCGGACATTTGCGGCACCAGCACGAACAGCGCCGCACCCAGCGCCACAAGCATATGGGTGCGTACCCCGGCGGCCTTGCCCTTGTGTTCACGCTCAAACCCCAGAATGCCGCCCAACAGAGCTGCAATCAGCAAACGGACGATAATCTGGGTAAATTGTTTCGCATCGCCAATGTCGGCGAACTCCCCTTGCAGCGTTACCCAAACCTCGTGCCACCAGGCGTCCATGGCGCAATCCTTGTTGTAATGACTCGATAGAAGATGGACCGCCCCCACCATTAATCGGTTGCACAGAACGATGACCGGCGGATGCGTCCTAACACTTCAGAATCCGCCGAAAAAAGGACGCCTCCATGACCGTGCGCATCGAAAACCAGACTTGCTTCTTCATCACCCAAAGCGGCGAAGAAATTCGTATTTGTTCCGACGTCACCATCATCACCGACCCGGAAAAATCCATGTCGATGGTCGACCTCGACGGCCAGCGCATCTACATCACCGAAGCAGAAGCCGATGCATTGACCGTAGCAGGTGCCGTGGACGGTCGCCGGCATTTGAAGGCCACGAACAGTGATTCGGTGATTTGACTGACCCGCATCAACACACGCCGCAAACACCTGGCATAGGCGTTTGCGGCCAGCCGTTGCGGGTGCATCAAGTTGTCGCAGGCAGGCGCCAGAAACTCATCTGACCTGCTTTTTATTGATTTAGCTGAGCCTGTTATGCAAACAGATCGCTGGTCATAGTGCTCAGGCCTGATGGAGGCTGATGAGCGAAAGACCATGAGCGATAGAATCCCCGTCCGAACCGTTGAACCTGCCTCATTTATAAAAAGCAATGAGCCTTTTCGTCCAAAGATAAAGGCCAAATCCAGTGACAACCTGATCCACACCCGCAGTTTCACGGGTGTGTTCCGCACCCTGCGCATGAGTGGCGCGGGGGTTCTGTTTCTGCTGTTCTTCGGTACGGTGTGGCTGAACTGGGGTGGCCGCCAGGCGGTGCTCTGGGACCTTTCCGAAAGCAAGTTCCACATCTTCGGCGCGACCTTCTGGCCACAGGATTTCATTCTGCTTTCGGCGCTGCTGATCATCGCCGCGTTCGGCCTGTTTGCGATCACCGTGTTCGCAGGCCGTGTCTGGTGCGGTTACACCTGCCCGCAGAGTTCCTGGACATGGATCTTCATGTGGTGCGAGAAGCTCACCGAAGGCGAACGCAACCAGCGGATCAAGCTGCAAGCCGCGCCCTGGGGCCTGAACAAACTGATCCGCCGCGCGGCCAAACACACGCTCTGGCTGGCGATCAGCCTGCTCACTGGCCTGACCTTTGTCGGCTACTTCACCCCGATCCGGCCACTGGCCGAAGAGCTGCTGACCTTGCAAATCGGCGGTGTCAGCCTGTTCTGGGTGCTTTTCTTCACCGGAGCCACTTACATCAATGCCGGTTGGCTGCGCGAAGCGGTGTGCATGCACATGTGCCCGTATGCGCGATTCCAGAGCGTGATGTTCGACAAGGACACCCTGACCATTTCCTATGACGTCGCCCGCGGCGAGAATCGTGGCCCGCGCAAACGTGAGGTCAAACCCAGCGAGGTCGGACTGGGTGATTGCATCGATTGCCAATTGTGCGTGCAGGTCTGCCCGACCGGCATCGACATTCGCGACGGCTTGCAGATGGAATGCATCGGTTGCGCAGCGTGCATCGACGCCTGTGATTCGATCATGGGCAAAATGGGCTACGCCCGTGGGCTGATCAGCTACACCTCGGAGCATGAGTTGCAGGGTGGCAAGACCCACCTGCTGCGCCCTCGCTTGATCGGCTACAGCGCGGTGCTGCTGTTGATGATCGGCGCCTTCGTCCTGGCACTGATGGAGCGGCCGATGGTGTCGCTGGACGTGAGCAAGGACCGTGGCCTGTTCCGCGAGAACAGTGCAGGCCAGATCGAAAACATCTACAGCCTGAAGGTCATCAACAAGACCCAGCAACGTCAGGATTATCAATTGACGCTGGTCGACGGCGAAGGCTTCCAGCTGCAAGGCAAGAGCGAACTGAGCCTGGCCCCCGGTGAGATCGTCGACGTGCCGGTGTCGGTAGCCATGACCACGGATCGCCCGAGCAGCAGTTCGCAGACCATCAGTTTCAAGGTTGTCGACAATGATGAACCGGACATCTACAGCGTGGCCAAGAGCCGGTTTGTTGCACCGATGAACCGTTGAACCTTTAAGATGCAGTCCTTTGTCAGATGCGGTCCTCTGTGGCGAGGGGAGCTTGCTCCCGCTCGGCTGCGTAGCAGTCGTAAATTTTTTGGGGCGCTTCGCACTCAGCGCAAGCAAGCTCTCTCGCCACAACAGCGCACCCACTGAATTACTTCAAACCGGGACTTGAATGAAACGCTACGAAAAATTCGCCGACGACATCGCTGAACTGATCCGCTCCGGTGTCCTCGGTCCCGGCCAGCGGGTGCCATCGGTGCGCTACGCCAGCCAGACCTACGGCGTCAGCCCGTCCACGGTGTTCCAGGCCTATTACCTGCTCGAACGCCGCGGCCTGATCCGCGCCCGGCCGCGTTCCGGTTACTTCGTCAATGCGCATGCACCGAGTCCGTTCTCGGAGCCGGTGATCAGCAGCCAAGTCAACGAGTCCACCAAAGTCGACGTCAGTGAACTGGTGTTCTCAGTGCTGGACTCGATCAAGGATCCGAACACCGTGCCCTTCGGCTCGGCTTTCCCCAGCCCCACGCTGTTCCCGCTGCAACGGTTGTCCCGCTCGCTGATCAGTGCCGCCCGGAAAATGGACCCACGCATGGTCGTCACCGACATGTCGCCGGGTAACCCGCAGCTGCGTCGCCAAATCGCCCTGCGCTACATGGTCGGCGGGCTGATGTTGCCCATGGAAGAGCTGCTGATCACCAGCGGCGCCCTCGAAGCCCTGAATCTGTGCCTGCAAGCGGTCACCGAACCCGGTGATCTGGTGGCCATCGAAGCCCCGGCGTTCTACGCCAGCCTGCAAGTGCTGGAACGGCTGAAGCTCAAAGCGGTGGAAATTCCCGTCCACCCGCGAGACGGCATCGACCTCGGCGTGCTGGCCCAGACCCTGGAACGGCATCCGATCAAAGCCTGTTGGTGCATGACCAGTTTCCAGAACCCCATGGGCGCGACCATGCCCGAAGCGAAGAAGCAGGAACTGGTGGAGCTGTTGCGCAGCCATCAGGTGCCGCTGATCGAAGACGACGTTTACGCCGAGCTTTATTACGGGCAACAGGCGCCCAAACCGGCCAAGGCTTTCGACACCGAGGGGCTGGTGATGCATTGCGGATCGTTCGCCAAGAGCCTGGCCCCCGGTTACCGCATCGGCTGGGTCGCTGCTGGGCGTTACGCGCAAAAAGTCGAACGCCTGAAGCTCATGACCTCACTCTGCGCCTCAATGCCTGCCCAAGCCGCCATCGCCGATTACCTGCAACACGGCGGCTACGACCGGCACCTGCGCAAACTGCGTTACGCCCTGGAAGAACAGCAAAGCGCGATGCTCGCCGCCATCGCCCGCTACTTCCCGGCCGAGACTCGCGTCAGCCAACCAGCCGGCGGCTATTTCCTGTGGCTGGAATTGCCGCCGCAGATGGATTCGTTGAAGTTGTTTCAGATGGCATTGGCGCAAGGGATCAGCATTGCACCGGGACCGATCTTTTCACCGACCCAGCGGTTCAGGAATTGTATTCGACTGAATTATGGCAGCCCTTGGACCGAGGATTCGGAGAAGGCGATGGAAACGTTGGGGCGGATTGTGCGGTCGTTCTGAAGGTTTGATGTTGTCTGGGCTATCGCCTTCGCGGGCAAGCCTCGCTCCTACGGGTCCAATTTGTTCTCACGACTTATGCAAAACCCGTAGGAGCGAGGCTTGCCCGCGAAGAGGCCGGTACAGACACCGCAAGTTTTGAGGATTAGCGCCCACCACCAAGATCAACAAACGTCCCGGTCGCATACGAAGCCTTATCCGACAACAACCAGACAATTGCCTCCGCCACTTCATCCGGCCGGCCCCCCCGGGCCATGGGGATCGCCGATTCCAGCTTGCTGACCCGATCCGGATCGCCGCTCAACGCATGGAAATCGGTGTAGATATAACCCGGACGCACGGCGTTGACGCGAATTCCCTCACCCGCCACTTCCTTGGACAGACCGATGGTGAAGGTGTCCAGCGCGCCTTTGGACGCAGCGTAGTCAACATATTCGCTGGGGGCGCCCAAGCGGGCAGCGACCGACGACACATTGACGATGCTGCCGCCCTGCCCGCCATGCTTGGGCGACATGCGCAGGATCGCGTGCTTGGCGCAGAGGATCGGCGCCAGTACGTTGGTCTTGAGGATTTTCAGAATACGGAATTCGGACATTTCGTCGATCCGCGACTTTTGCCCGACAGTCCCGGCGTTATTCACCAGCGCCGTGACCCGACCAAGTTCGGTGTCTACGCGGTGGAACAGGCCAATCACTTCGTCTTCGATGCTGACATCGGCGCGCACGGCAATGGCCTGGGCGCCGAGTGCGCGAACTTGTTCCAGCACACTGTGCGCCGCCTGTTCGTCGGACTGATAGTTGATACAGATCCGATAGCCTTGTTCTGCGGCCAACAGGGCCGTGGCGGCGCCGATTCCGCGGCTGCCGCCGGTGATGACGATGACTTTGTCCATGCTGGCATTTCCCCCGTTTCAAGCGTAAGCAGTCGGGGCCAAGAATAACCGCCATCGGCGGATTTTGCATGAACCTGCGTCAATTCCAATGACACAAACCCGTGGCGAGGGGGCTTGCCCCCTCGCCACGGTTCTCTATAAATCTTGACTGGCAGTCATTTCAGTCAGTAGCCAATTGCTCCCCACGATGAATATCAGCCATGAAACGATCGGCAGGCAGCGGGTGCCCCAGCAGGTAACCCTGCAACGAGTCGCAACCGAGTTGGGTCAGGAAGTCTTGCTGGACACCGGTTTCCACCCCTTCGGCCACAATCCGCAAGCCCAGCGCCTGGCCAAGGGCAACGATGGCCGAGACGATGGCTGCGTCATCGCTGTCGTGCTCCAGATCGCGGACGAAACCCCGATCAATCTTCAGTTCATTGGCCGGCAGGCGCTTGAGGTACATCAAGCTCGAATAGCCGGTACCAAAGTCGTCGATGGACAGGTCAACGCCCATTTCCGAGAGTTCCTGCAACACCGTCATGCTCGCGTCGGCGTCGCTCATGGCGGTGGTTTCGGTGATTTCCAGGGTCAGGCTGTTGGCCGGCAAATGGTGAGTGGCCAAGGCCTTGGCGACGCTCTGGACCAACCCGGCGTGGCAGAACTGCAAGGCCGAGAGGTTCACCGCGATGCGCCAGTCGGTGTAACCGAGCACGTACCACTCGCGCATCTGACGGCAAGCTTCGTTGAGCACCCACTCGCCGATCGGGATGATCAGCCCGGTCTTCTCCGCGAGGTCGATGAAACTGTCCGGCAACAGCATGCCCAGGGTCGGGTGTTCCCAGCGCAGCAGCGCCTCGGCACCTAGCGGTCGGCCATTGCCAGCGTCGAACTTGGGTTGGTAATAGAGACTGAACTGCTGCTGATCGACGGCATTGCGCAGGTCTTGCAGCAATTGCAGCTGTTTGCGCGCGTTGCTGTTCATCGAGGCATCGAAGAAGCGGTGGCCGTTTTTCCCGGCGCCCTTGGCGTGGTACATCGCGGCGTCGGCGTTCATCAGCAATTCCTCGGCGGTGTGACCATTGCCCGGATAGAGCGCGATGCCGACGCTGGCGGAAATCTGCAAGTCATGTTCCGCGACCCGGAACGAGCGTCCGATCAGCCCCACCTGCCGCGCCGCCAGGTTCAGCGCGTCATTCGGCTCGGTGAGTTGCACCAGCAGCACAAACTCATCGCCGCCGATCCGCGCCAGGGTGTCCTGGCTGCGCAAATCCTCGCGCAGGCGCAGGCCGACTTCACGCAGCAACTGGTCGCCCATGTGGTGTCCGAATGCATCGTTGACCGGTTTGAAGCCGTCCAGATCAATGAACATCAACGCAAAACAACTGCCCTGCTCCTGCACCCTCGACATCGCCTGATCGATACGGTCGGCCAACAGCACTCGGTTCGGCAGCCCGGTCAACGTGTCGTGCAGCGCCAGTTGGGTGAGTTCGCGGTTGGCCTCGGTCAGTGATTGGGCGAGCTCAGCGGTACGGGCCTCCAGACGGGCATCGAGGATCGAGGTCAGCAAGGCAATGCTCAACACCGCCAGGGTGGTGATCAGAACAAGATTGTCCAGGCCCTTGCCGTTCAGGCCATCGACCGCCGCACCACAGAAACTGCCGTCGGCAAAGCGCGCCGCAGCCATGCCCGTGTAGTGCATGCCGACGATGGCGATGCCCATGATCACCGCTGCACCGCCGCGAATCAGACGAACATACGGCGCGTGCTGGCGCAGGCGGAACGCGATCCATAACGCCGCTCCCGATGCACCGACGGCGATCAGCAGCGATGCGCTAAACAGTGCAGGATCGTAATCAATGCCCGGCTGCATGCGCATGGCGGCCATGCCGGTGTAATGCATCGCACTGATGCCAGCGCCCATGACCAAGGCGCCGAACGCCAGTTGCCAGGCCGGCAGTTGTGACTGGCTGACCAGCCACAGGGCAAAGCCGCAGGACAGGACTGCAATCAATAGGGACAGCGCCGTAAGGGTAATGTCGTAGCCCAGATCGATCGGCAATGTGAACGCGAGCATGCCGATGAAATGCATCGACCACACGCCGATCCCCATAGCAAAAGCGCCACCTGCCGTCCACAGATGCACCGCCCGGCCCTTGGCCGTGGTGATGCGACCGGTGAGGTCGAGTGCAGTATAAGAGGCAAGTATCGCCACACAGAGCGATATGAAAACCAGGGTAAGGGAATAACTACCGATGAGCATGGGACTTCTCGCGAACGCCCCCGCTGTGCTGTGTTAGTTCTCGGGGAGCAAAGCCGGCGATTGTACTGATTCCGCGGACGAACGCACTCACAAAGTAATCAAAAGGCCATCAAGATGATGAAACGTTTGTGCGGTCATTGCTCATGACTCGATCGCCAACAAATCATTGTGGCGAGGGAGCTTGCTCCCGCTCGGCTGCGCAGCAGTCGCAAACCGGCTGACGCGTTTTGTCTGAATGCACGCGTCAGCGTCTTTGGGACGGCTTCGCCGTCCAGCGGGAGCAAGCTCCCTCGCCACAACAACCCTCTCACCACAAAAGCCCTCGCCACAGTTCCCCACAGCAAGCCCCATCACCACAGGGGTTGTGTTATTCCTTGTCGCTCACCTGAAGCTGGCCATCCCACCCGCCGCCCAACGCGGCAATCAGTTGCACGCTGGCGATCAAGCGGCTCTGCAGCAAGCTCAACACGTTGCGCTCGTTGCTCAACGCCGTGGCCTGAACCACCACCACATCCAGATAAGCAATGACCCCGGCCTTGTATTGATTCTGGGTCAACCGCAGGGATTCTCGCGCCGCGTCCAGGGCTTCCTGGCGCACCTTGGCTTCGTCTTCCAGCACCTTGAGTTGCACCAAATAGTTTTCCACTTCACGCAAGCCATCGAGCACGGTCTGGCGGTACTTGGCGACGGTCTCGTCATAGGCCGCTTCGCTGCGGTCGACTTCCGCCGAGCGCTGCCCACCGTCGAACAGGGTCATGGCCAATTGCGGGCCGACCGACCAGAAGCGGTTGGGTACGCTGATCCAGTTGTTAGAGGTGCTGCTGCCATAACCGCCGTTCAGGCTCAGGGTCAGGTCCGGGTAGTAGGCAGCTTTAGCCACGCCGATGTTGGCGTTGGCGGCCATTACCGAGCGCTCGGCAGAGGCGATGTCCGGGCGGCGTTCCAGCAATTGCGAAGGCAGGCTCAGCGGTACCTGCGGCAATGCCGGGATGTCTTTGGTTTCAGCCAGGCTGAACTCGGCCGGCGGCAGACCAATCAGTACAGCGATGGCGTTCTCGAACTGCGCGCGCTGCCAGATCAGGTCGACCATCTCCGCCTGGGTGCTTTTGAGCTGAGTGGTGGCCTGGGCCACTGCGTCCTTGCCGGAGACACCGGCGCGGTACTGGTTTTCGGTCATTTTCAGCGAGCGCTGATAGGCCTCGACTGTCGCCTCCAAAAGACGTTTCTGTTCGTCAATCACCCGAAGTTGCAGATAGTTCTGCACCAGCTCCGATTGCTGGCTCAGGCGCATCGCCGCCAGATCGGCAAAACTCGCCTCGGCGTTGGCCGTGTCGGCTTCCAGGCCTCGGCGCAATTTGCCCCAGACGTCCGCTTCCCAACTGACCCCGGCTTGCGCGGTGTAAGTGTCGCGAATACCGCTGGAGGAACTGCTCAGGCTCGAGCTGCTGCTACCGGTGCCCTGGCTGGAACGGGTTTTCCCGACAGTCAGGTCCACTGTCGGGAAAAACGCACCCCGGGCACTGCGCACCAGGGCCTGAGCCTGGCGGTACTGGGCTTCGGACTGGGCAACGGTCTGGTTGGCGCTGTTGAGTTTTTCGATCAATCCATTGAGTTGCTGATCGCCATACAGCTCCCACCAGGCACCACGGGCCAAAGAATCGCTGGGATTGGCCTGACGCCAGCCAGCCGCTTCCTTGTACTGGGCCGGCGCGGCGGCTTGCGGGCGCTGGTAATCCGGGCCGATGGCGCAGGCGCTGAGCATCGCCACGCACAGCGACAGGCTCAGCAAACGCGAGCGCTGCGCCTTGAACAGCGCCGTGATCAGCGGTGCAACCAGGTGGATAAGCGAACGGTCAGTCATAGCGGAGTTTCCAGAGCAGCATCGGTACGCACCCCACGCCAGTGGTTGAAGCGATGACGCAGTTTGTCGAGATAGAGGTAAACCACCGGGGTGGTGTAAAGGGTCAGCACCTGGCTGAAGACCAGCCCGCCGATGATGGTCAGGCCCAGCGGCTGACGCATTTCCGCCCCTTCGGCACGGCTCAGCAGCAACGGCAAGGCGCCGAGGATTGCCGCCAGGGTGGTCATCAGAATCGGCCGCAAACGTTGTAGACAAGCACTGCGGATCGACTCCAGCGGTTCCAGGCCCTGGTGCCGTTCCAGTTGCAGCGCCAGGTCGATCATCAGAATGGCGTTTTTCTTCACCACGCCGATCAGCAAGAACAGCCCGAGCAAGGAGATCAGGCTGAACTCGCCGCCCAGCACATAAATCGACAGCAACGCCCCGACCCCGGCCGACGGCAAGGTCGAGAGAATGGTCAGCGGGTGGATATAGCTTTCATACAGCACGCCCAATACCAGATACACCGCCACCAGCGCGCCGAGAATCATCCACGGCTGGCTCTTCTGAGCGGCGGCAAACGCATCGGCGGTACCGGCCATTTTCGCGATCACGTCTTCCGGCAGACCGACCTTGGCAATCGCCCGCTCGATGGCCGCCGAGCCCTGCTCCACCGTCACGCCTTCGGCCATGTCGAAAGCGATGCTTTCCGAAGCGAACTGGCCTTCGTGGCTGACCCGGTCGTCTTCCAGGCTGTTTTCGTAATGGGCAATGGTCGACAGCGGAATCCGTGCACCGTCGGCGGTGATCACTTTGACCTGATTCAGGGTGATCGGATCCTGGGCGTATTTCGGGTTGACCTCCATCACCACCTGATATTGGTTGAGGCTGTCGTAGATCGTCGAAATCTGCCGCTGGCTGTAGGCGTTGTTCAGCACCGCGGTGACCATGTCCATGTCCACGCCCAGACGCTTGGCCTGATCGCGATCGACGATCAGGGTCACTTGCTGTGCGCCACGGCCTTCACGCGCATCAATCGCCGTCAGTTCCGGCAGCGCCTTGAGCGCAGTGACAACTTTCGGATACCACTCGCGCAACGCGCCGAGATCGCCGCTTTGCAGGATGTAGGAATATTGCGAGGAGGTCTGCTCGCGGCCACCGCCAAATTGCAGGTCCTGATCGGCCATCAGCATCAACTGCGCACCGGGCACCTTGGGCATCTCCTTGCGCAGGCGTTCGATGACTTTCTGCGCGGACAGGTTGCGCTCTTTGATCGGCTTCAGTCGCACCAGCATGAAGGCGTTGTTGGTGCCGTTGTTGCCCCCGATAAACCCGGCGACGCTTTGCACCGCCTCATCCTTGAGCACGGCGCGGCGGAAGATTTCCATCTTCGGCTGCATCACGCTGAACGACAGGCCATCGTCGCCGCGCACGAAACCGATCAACTGACCGGTGTCCTGCTGGGGTAGAAACGTTTTAGGAACAACAACATACAGCGCAATATTCACGCCAATCGTCACGAACAGACTGAGCAAGGTCAGCCGACGGTGGCGCAACACCCAGTCGAGGCTGGTGGCGTATTTGCCCACCATCCACTCGTTGGTCCGCTGGCTCCAGCGTTGCAGGCGGTTTTCCTGTCCCGGCGTGTGCGGCTTGAGCCAGCGGGCGCAGAGCATCGGCGTCAGCGTCAGCGACACCAGCAACGACACCACAATGGCGGCCGCCAGGGTGATGGAAAACTCGCGGAACAGGCTTTCGATGATCCCGCCCATGAACAGGATCGACAGGAACACCGCCACCAGAGAAACGTTCATCGACAGCAGCGTGAAACCGACTTCCTGGGCTCCAAGGTACGCAGCCTTCATCGGCGGCACGCCCTTGTCGATGTGTCGGGAAATGTTCTCCAGCACCACGATGGCGTCGTCCACCACCAGCCCGGTGGCCAGGATCAGCGCCATCAGCGACAGGTTGTTCAGGGAGAACCCGTAGAGGTACATGACCGCAAACGTGCCCACCAGCGACACCGGCACCGCCAGGGTTGGAATCAGCGAGGCACGGAAGTTACCGAGGAACAGGAACACCACCAGAATCACCAGTGCCACGGCAACCAGCAAAGTCATTTCCGCCTCGTGCAGGGTGGCCTTGATCACCGGCGAACGGTCCATCGCCAGGTTCAGCTTGACGCTGGCCGGCAGCACGGCCTGCAACGCCGGCAGCTGGGCTTTGATCTCTTTGACCGTCTCGATGATGTTGGCACCGGCCTGGCGGTTGATCACCAGCAACACCGCCGCGTCGTCGTTGAAGAACCCGCTGTTGTAACGGTCCTCGACGCCGTCGCTGACCTTGGCTACATCCTTCAGGCGCAAGGCCGCGCCGTCCGCGTAGTGAATGATCAGCGACTCGTAATCCTTGGCCTTTTCCAGTTGATCGTTGGCCTGAACCTGCCACAGCCGCTGGCCGTCTTCGACCGAGCCCTTGGGCCGACGCACGTTAGCGTTGGCGATGGTGTTGCGCACGTCGTCCAGCGCCACGCCGTACTGGTTGAGCGCCTGGGGTTCGAGTTCGATGCGCACCGCCGGCAACGAACTGCCACCGATTTGCACTTCCCCCACGCCCTGCACCTGCGACAGGCTCTGGGACAAAATGGTCGAGGCCAAATCGTAGAGCTGGCCTTTTTCCAGCACATCCGAGGTCAGCGACAACACCATGATCGGCGCCTGGGACGGATTGACCTTTTTGTAGGTGGGCATGCTACGCATGCCGCTCGGCAACAAATTGCGCGAGGCGTTGATCGCCGCCTGCACTTCCCGCGCCGCGCCGTTGATGTCGCGGTCCAGGTCGAACTGCAAAATCACCCGCGTCGAGCCTTGGCTGGAACGGCTACTCATGGTGTTGACTCCGGCGATGGCGCCGAAGGAACGCTCAAGCGGCGTGGCCACGGTCGAGGCCATGACCTCCGGGCTCGCGCCGGGCAAACTGGCCTGAACCACGATCACCGGGAAGTCCATCTGCGGCAGCGGCGATACCGGTAACAGGCCGAAACTCACGCCGCCCAGCAGAATGATCGCCAGGCTCAACAACATCGTTGCGACCGGGCGCTTGATGAAAGGTCCGGACAGGTTCATGGCTGTTCTACCGGTTCCACAGACTCGGACTTACGGCCCCAGCGCCGCCCGAGGCGGTCGAAGTACAAGTAGATGACGGGAGTGGTAAACAGCGTCAGCACCTGACTCACCAGCAAACCACCGACCATCACCAGACCCAAAGGTTGGCGCAATTCCGCGCCGGAACCCGTGGCCAGCATAAGAGGCACCGCGCCGAACAACGCCGCCAGCGTGGTCATCAGAATCGGCCGGAAGCGCAGCAGCGCTGCCTGATAGATGGCGGTTTGCGGGTCCATGCCTTGGTTACGTTCCGCCTCGAGGGCGAAGTCGATCATCATGATCGCGTTCTTTTTCACGATACCGATCAGCAGGATGATGCCGATAATCGCGATCATCCCCAGGTCATTTCCGCTCAACAGCAACGCCAGCAAGGCGCCGACCGCCGCCGAGGGCAGGGTCGAGAGAATGGTGATCGGGTGAATGTAACTCTCGTAGAGCACGCCGAGCACGATGTACATGGTCACCACCGCCGCCAGGATCAGCAGCAAGGTGCTCGACAGCGACGCCTGGAACGCTTCGGCCGCGCCCTGGAACTGGGTCTGCACGCCAATCGGCATGCCGATGTCTTTCTGCACCTGATCGATGATCTCCACTGCATGCCCCAACGCCACGCCGGGCGCCAGGTTGAAGGACATCATCACCGCCGGGAACTGGCCGATGTGGGTGATCGCCAGTTGCGCCTGACGCTCCTCGACATGCGCCAGGCTGGACAGGCGCACCTGACCGCCATCGGTGGTCTTGACGTGAATCTGGTTCAGCGCATCCGGACCGATTTTCTCGCCGGACTGCGATTGCAGCACCACGCGATATTGGCTGGCCTGGGTGTAAATGGTGGAAATCTGCCGCTGACCGAAGGCGTCGTACAGCGCGTCGGTGATGTTCGACACCGATACGCCGACCCGCGACGCTGCATCACGGTCGATCACCAGATACACCTGCAAGCCCTTGTCCTGCAAATCGCTGGCGACGTCGGTCAGCTCCGGCCGTTGGGCCAGGGCTTCCACCAGACGCCCGCTCCACAGGCTGAGCAGTTCGGCATCCGGCGAGGACATGCTGAACTGGTACTGCGTGCGGCTGACACGATCTTCGATCGTCAGGTCCTGCACCGGCTGCATGAACAGGCGAATGCCGATCAGCTTGTCCAGCTCCGGTTGCAGACGCGCTATCACTTCGGTGGCACTCAGGTCGCGATGGCTATGGGATTTGAGGTTGATCAGCAGCCGGCCGCTGTTCAGCGTCGAGTTGTCACCGTCGACTCCGATGTAGGACGACAGGCTCTCGACCGCCGGATCGGCCAAGATTACTTTGGCCAGTGCCTGCTGACGCTCGCTCATCGCCGCGAAGGAAATCGACTGCGGTGCCTCGGAAATACCCTGGATTACCCCGGTATCCTGCACCGGGAAGAAACCCTTGGGCACCACCATGTACAGGAACACCGTCAACGCGAGCGTGCCGATGGCGACCATCAGGGTCAGCGGTTGGTGCTTCAGAACCCACTTTAACTTGCGCCCGTAAGCCGCGATCATCCAATCAATTGCGGCGCCACTGGAGCGGTAGAACCGGCCCTGTTCTGCTTCCTTGGGTTCACGCTTGAGCAGCCGCGCGCACATCATTGGCGTCAGGGTCAGGGAGACGACAAGGGAAATCAGGATCGCCACCGCCAGGGTGATCGCAAACTCACGGAACAAGCGCCCCACTACGTCGGCCATGAACAGCAGCGGAATCAACACCGCGATCAGCGACAGCGTCAGGGAAATCAGGGTGAAGCCAATCTGCTTGGCGCCCTTGAGCGCCGCTTGCAGCGGGCTGTCGCCCTCTTCGATATATCGGGAAATGTTCTCCAGCATGACGATCGCATCGTCCACCACGAAACCGGTGGCGATGGTCAGCGCCATCAGGGTCAGGTTGTTGACCGAAAAGCCTGCGAGGTACATCACACCGAAGGTGCCGATCAACGACAGCGGCACGGCCACCGACGGAATGATCGTGGCGCTGGCTCGCCGCAGAAACAGGAACGTGACCATCACCACCAGCGCGATGGCGATCAGCAGTTCGTGTTGCACGTCGGTGACCGAGGCGCGGATGGTCTGGGTGCGGTCGGTGAGCACCGTGACGTCGAGGCCGGCCGGCAGGTTGTCGGTGATGCTTGGCAGCAAGGCCTTGATCCGGTCGACCACTTCGATGACGTTGGCGCCGGGTTGGCGCTGGATGTTCAGCAGCACGGCCTGATTTTCATTGGCCCACGCCGCCAGGCGTTCGTTCTCGGCACCGTCAACGATCTCCGCCACGTCCTTGAGCCGTAACGGCGCGCCGTTGGCGTAGGCGAGGATCAGGTTGGCGTAGTCCTTGGGTGAAGTCAGCTGGTCGTTGGCGTCAAGCATCGACACCCGGGTCGGGCCGTCGAAGTTGCCCTTGGGCTGGTTGACGTTGGAGGCGCCGATCAGAGTGCGCACGTCCGACAGGTTCAAGCCGTTGGCCGCCAGGGCTTCGGGGTTGACCTTGATGCGCACCGCCTGACGTTGGCCGCCAGCGATGCTGACCATGCCGACACCGCTGATCTGAGCGATTTTCTGCGCCATGCGCGTGTCGACCAGATCATTGAGCTTGGGCAGCAGCATGGTTTTCGAGGTAATGGCCAGGGTCAACACCGGGGTATCCGCCGGGTTAACCTTGTTGTACACCGGTGGTGCTGGCAGATCCTTGGGCAGCAAATTGGTCGCGGCGTTGATCGCGGCCTGCACCTGCTGCTCGGCGACGTCCATGTTGATGTCGAGGCTGAACCGCAGGGTCAGCACCGAGGCGCCGCCAGAACTGGTCGAGGCCATCTGGGTCAGGCCGGGCATCTGCCCGAACTGCCGCTCCAGCGGCGCAGTTACCGCGCTGGTCATGACATCCGGGCTGGCGCCGGGATAGAGCGTCATGACGCGAATGGTCGGGTAATCGACCTGGGGCAATGCCGACACCGGCAGCAGCCGATAAGCGATCACGCCGGCCAGAATAATCGCCAGCATGCTCAGGGTCGTGGCGACCGGGCGAAGGATGAACAGTCGCGAGATGTTCATGCGCCGCCCTTTTTCGCCTTGTCGGTGGCCGGCGCGTCAGGCGCAGTGGCGGCCGACTTGCCTTGCAGGTGTTCGGTCGGGGTGGTCGGTACATCCTTGCTGTCGTTGACGACCTCCACTTCACTGCCTTCCTTCAGGCGGTCGGTGCCTTCCAGCACCACCCGATCGCCAGCGGCCAGGCCTTCGGTGATCACCGTGTTGTCACCGTCACTGGCGCCGACTTTCAGTTGGCGGATGGTGACCTTCTTGTCGCCGTCCATGGCATAGACGAACGTACCGTTGGTGCCGAACTGAATGGCGGCCGAAGGCGCAAGCACCACGCCCTTAAGGGTGTCGGCCAGCAAGTGGACGTTGACGAATTGATTAGGGAACAGCGCTTGATCGCGGTTCTCGTAACGGGCCTTGAATTTCAGGGTGCCGGTGGTGACGTCGATCTGGTTGTCCAGGCTCTGCAACACGCCAGTGGCCTGCAATTGGGTATCGCCACGGTCCCAGGCTTCGGCGGGCAGTTTGGCGCCGGTACGATAGCGGGTCAGTACGGTGTCCAGGCTGTTTTCCGGCAAGGTGAATGCGACGCTGATCGGTTGAGTCTGGGTGATGATCACCAGCGCCGTGGTGTCGTTGGCCGCCACAAGGTTGCCGACGTCCAGCTGACGCAGGCCCACGCGCCCGGCGATTGGGGCGCGAATTTTGGTGAATTCCAAATTGAGCTTTGCGTCATTGACCGCCGCCTGATTGGTCTTGACCGTGCCCAGATATTGGCCGACCAATGCTTCGGCGGTGTCCAGGGTTTGCTTGGCAATACTGTCTTCGCGGTACAGGCCGCGATAGCGCTCGACATCGACCTGAGCGTTTTTCAGTTGCGCCTGATTCTGCAGCAAGGTGCCTTCGGCCTGGAGCAAGGCGTTCTGGTAAGGACGCGGATCGATCTCGGCCAGCAGGTCGCCCGCCTTGACCATCTGCCCTTCTTCGAACGAAATCTTGATCAACTCGCCGCCAACGCGACTGCGCACATTGATGGTATTCAGCGCGGTCACGGTGCCCAGCGCCTTGTAATACAGCGGGAAATCACCTTTAACCGCTGGCGCCACGCGCACCGGCACCGGCCCGCTCGCCCCGCCGAACCCCGGACGCATCCCCCCCGACCGACCTGTATGCCCGGCAACGGCTTTCTGCCCTGCGCCCTCCTTCGGGCTGCTGCCTGCGGGCCAGAATTTCCAGCACAGGCCAGCGATGACCAACAGGACCAGCAGGCCGAACAGCCAGCGACGAGGATTGCGGGAAGCGGAGGATTGCATGGAGTGATCAACCATTGGGCGCGTGAGCTTCTTTCTACGGGAGGCTGAACGATAAGCACTGGCGGGTATTAAGCAAAGCGCCTTTACCGGCAATTTACCTTTGGCTTACGTAACAGGGAGTTAAGAGCACAAATGAAAACGGCCTGGACAGGGCCAGGCCGTTAACAATTGTAAAACTTCGCTTATTTCAGAACGGCGAGCGCTGCGTCGTAGTTCGGCTCTTCAGCGATTTCCTTGACCAGTTCGCTGTGCAGGACCTTGTCGTTTTCGTCCAGCACTACGACGGCACGGGCAGTCAGGCCTTTGAGTGGGCCATCGGCAATCGCCACGCCGTAGTTCTCGATGAACTCGGCACCGCGCAGGGTCGACAGGTTCTGCACGTTTTCCAGGCCTTCGGCGCCGCAGAAACGAGCCTGGGCGAACGGCAGGTCAGCGGAGATGCACAACACGACGGTGTTGGCGATGTCATTCGCCTGGGCATTGAACTTGCGCACGGAGGTGGCGCAGGTCGGGGTATCGATGCTTGGGAAGATGTTCAGCACTTTGCGCTTGCCGGCGAAGCTCGCCAGGGTCACATCAGACAGATTGCCGGCAACCAGGGAAAAGGCTGGCGCCTGAGAACCGGCTTGTGGCAGTTGGCCGTTGACTTGAACCGGGTTGCCTTTAAGAGTGACTTGAGCCATGAACGGAGTCCTTCTGAACGTTGATGTAGAGAATTTTGACGAGGCCGAAGTTAACCACGAAATGGTCTGGCGACCTATGCCCAGATACAAATTGTGATATGTCGTCACACAAAACTGGATACACGCGTAACAAAACTTACTAACACTGCATAACCCTGTGGGAGCGGGCTTGCCCGCGAAGGGAACACCGTGGTGCAACTGGCTGACCGCGTTATCGTTCTTCGCGGGCAAGCCTCGCTCCTACAGGACAGACAGGTGTCAGCCCAGCAAGCGCAACATATTGCGGTGCCGCGCCGCGAAAATCCGCCGCATGTAGGCATTGACCACCAGCAACTCCACAGGTGCGCCACCGATGGCCGCATAGGTCACACGGTCGGTGTACAGCGTACCGCCCTCACCCGCGGCCACCCGATGTTCATGACGAAAGGCACGCAGCGGCCCGTTGAGCATTTCATCGATGAAATGGTGCTCGCCAACCTCGCGGATTACTACCGTCCAGCTCACAGGAATGATATTGAACATCCACTGGCAAAAGCGGAACTGGCGACCGGTTTCGATGCGCAGGTTACTTAAATCGATATCGCTCAACAGTGTGACGCGCTCTGGAAAGATCTTCGGGAAATTGACGCCTTCCAGACAGAAGTCGAGGACTAACTCAGGTGTGCGGTTGGGGATCAGGGTAGTGAGTTCCAAAACAGGCATAGACGGTAACATTCCTTTGTTTGGCGGGATGGCTGATTAGCCGCTGCGTCAGCGCAATGTCGCCCCAGGTTTTGCTTCAGCAATGGTCATTCCAGGGTATTCGCGCCGATCTCTGAACATGATGTAAAGCGGATCCAGGCCCGTCGCTGGCGGGAAGACAACGACATAATCATCGAAACGAATCGCGGCCATATCACTGAAAGACTCCAACAAGGGCACAGATGAAGACCGAAGAAATCCCAGCCGATACTCGGGGGCTGGCGCCAGGGTCGAGGTGGTTTCAAGGGTAGCTGGCGCGCTCCAGCTCACGATCATCGGGGCCGATCCGTCAGCGGTGAAGCAGTAGGTCTTCAGTTGCTCATTCCAGACGGCGGCTCGCACCCTCACTCTGGCCGATAATGCGCTGCCATTCGTCGGCGTAATGGCCACCTGTAGCAACGTCTTTATTTCTCTCAGGCCTCGGGACATCGTCCCGGGTGGAACGGCGTACGTGCCGCTGCTCATCCTGAAAGGAAGATCGACTTCAGCACCCGACGCGGCCAAACCCTGCCAATCCTGGCCCTCGATTGGCAGCAACTCGAGCAGAGGAACGCTGAGCCCATACCTCCCCACTTCGGCCCGACTGGAAAAATCGAATTGCAGCACGGCGGCGTATTGACCTTGATGATCCTGGGTTCCCGAGGTGATCTGCCAGGTAAACTCCGCGACTGCCGAGCGTATGGCTTTTTGCAGTGCGACGCGATGGGGTTCCAAGGGTTGCGAAAGGCCGCCATCGAGGAAAATACCCGCTCGCGCATTGGCAAAGGCAAGCGGTGCAAAAAGCTGTTCGCTCGCCTGAGTCGGCCCTGTTCCCTGCTGATAACGCTGATCAACGAGTTGTGTTTGCGCGACCACCAGCAGCGCTTCAGCATCCATTTGAAGGCGATGGAGGCGTTGATTGATCTCATTCAGCTTCGTCAGATAGCGGTCGTAAGTGATGTTGATCTGGTGGGCAATACTTTGCCACTGCGCGTGCTCGGATCGGGCGTAGGACAGGTTGCGTCGGGCGCTGTCTCTTTTGAACCCGATGCTCATTTTCCAGAACTCGTACCGGCGAGCTGCCAGGCGCGCTTCAAACTCGGCGACCTCCAGAGTACGGATGTCTGCCTCGCGCCCACGGATGTCCACTTGAGCGTTCTGTCGCTGACGCAGGTGTTCGATTCGTTGCTCGATCACACTGAGTGCCGCTTCTGCCACCCGTTCTGAAGCAGCCAGATCGACAGCGGTTTTCTGTACGTCAGCCAGATTATGGGCAATGCGCTGCTGCGTCATCTGCGCCAGGGTCACCGGCGCTTCCGGTCTTGCAGCAACCGGCCGCGGCACAGGAACCCCTTCGCCCTTGAATGCTGCACGGTTCTGTTTGTGGTACCAGTCTTTGACGTAGTACACGACCGAGCCCGATAAATAGGTGTTCGTATCGTCCTCTGGCGGATAAAACAGCAGGTCTGCGCCTTTGGGGTGACCCACGATGCGATCGAAATGATTGATCAGTCGGTCGTGGTCCTGTTTCGGCAGATCGACGGCCCAGATTCTGTCGACCAGTGCCTGGAATTCGGGCTCGGTGTAATCCTTGAGTGTTGTTTTAAGTTCCATCTTTATTGCTTCCTTGTTTCTGGCACACAACGGCTGCCAGATAACAGCATCTGCTCATGTTTAGTGAGCAGATGCCTTTGAGTTGTTTGCGTTTCAAGCAGTGCAGTTACTCTGGCTTGAAGCCGGGTTTGTTATTGAGTGCGCGCCATTCTTTGACTTCTTTCAGGATGCCCTCAGCGCTGTCTTCTTGGCCTTCCTTTGGGTAGAAAATGACGTCTGAACGGCCTGGATGTTCGGTTACCAACTCAAAATGTGCGAGGAGTCTGTCCCTGTAATCCTCCAACGCTCGCCCTTTCAAACCACTTGTCTGATGGAAAAACTCCTCCAGAAAAGATAAAAACTCCGCCTCGGTGTAATCCTCCAGCCTCTCTTTAAAAATCATGATTGCTATTCCCTTTGTGCAGTTGAATATGACGTTTGGGAGTCATTACAGATATGTTGTCCAAGCCGTAGACATCTCCATCTTTTGAAACTTCGATTTTATGATGAAGTTCGAAAACCATACGCCCCCCGACTTGATCCACAACAGCAGAAAAAGGAGCAGACCCATCTCGCATTCTGTCCAGGTTGCCTCCATTAAACTGCCTACTCAATTCAGAATCCGCCGCAACAGCCTTCCAAAACGCCCGCCTGAACCCATGAAAATTACGAAATTCCATCCACCGCAACTGATCCGCAATCTGCTCGGGAATCGGCGCACCGCCCATTCGTGCAGCCTCGCCCAGCCATACGCCTGATACCTGCTCCCCAAACCCCATCGCCACACCCGGATCGTCCCGCCGATCCAGAAACAGGACATCGGAGGACGGCAACTCCATATCCGCCGGATACCCAGGAATACTGGCACCGATCTGCCCTTCGTCAACAGCCGGAAACGTCTCGTTTTGCGGTAGGACCGGGATGGCCGGTGTGCCGGGATAAACCGCTGGAATCGACGGTGTAACCGGTGAGGTTGTAGGACCGAGGTGTTCGATACCTGGCGGAACCAGAGGGGTCCAGGTACCAACACCGACCGGACGTATCGGCCAGGGCAGGACCGCAGGAGTGATCCCCAGTCGTCCCAAGATGCTTTGCGGCGTGGTGATGCTGATTTTGTCGAGGTTGAAAGGATTGGCGCCGAGCTCTGCTCGCTCCTGATAGCGCAATTCGAACTCGCGTCGCTCACCGACCCAGGTACTTTTCGGCGCGTACGGCGCGAAACCTTGTTCGATGCGTTTTTTGTTGACCTCATCGAATTGGGCGGTGAGCGCCGGATGCTCGCCCAGCGTTCGCCACAGCGCTTCGTCGAAAGCACCGAACGAGTTGATTTCCCGACCTCGGAACTGGTCACCAATCTGTACCGGGATGGCTGCGCCCTGAGGCTGGCTCGCGGTTTTCCACCAGTCATTCGCGGCCGGCTTACCGATCCCCGAGACGACGCCCGAGCCTATGGGTGGCAGATTGAAGGTCAAATAAATCGGCGGCTGGCCAGGCACGCACACTATGCAATCGCTGAAACGCAGATCGACGCCCGCCACAATGGCCTCGACCTGTGGTGTCAACACACTCATCCCTGGCTGACTGGCAGTGGCAACCTGAGGGGTGTCCGGTGTGAACTGCAGGTGCCTGGTTGGTGACGCGGGAATCTCGGCGCTATAGAAGCCGGTCAACGGGTCAAGCACTGCGTTGACGACCGGCACATGGGCACCGATCTCCCCACCCGTGCGGGCAACGATGATCGCTGTGCCTTCCGGCACGGTCTCAGGTTTGAGCCGGTACGCGACCTCCACTGAACCACCCGAGTCGGCAATTGATTGCAATGCTTGTCGGTCCGTAAGGCCCAACGCTTGCGCCGGCACCCCGACAGCCTGGAACAAACGCCGACGTTGCTCGCCGCTCAACTCGCCATTGCCAAGGGTTGGCGAGTACACCATCGCAGTGACGAACACCGGCCCCGTTTTTGCGGCAATCCGCCCGAAATCGATGAGCGTATTGACGGCAGACTGGACAGCCATCTCAAGCACCGCAGCGCCTTGCTGCGCAACGAATACGCCATCGCGCGTCAACGCCATTCCGCCAGCCGTCAGCGAAGACATGGGAATCGTCAGCGAATTGGCCTGCCTGACCCGCTCAACCCGCACATCTTCATCGGCCTGCTGCTTGAAGCGAACTCGAGCTTCACGCTGTTCGGCGTACTGGCGATGGGCCTCCCAGACCGCTTCCCTTTCGCGCCAGACAATCGTCTGCTCGGCATGACGCCTGGCCAGCGCGTTGGATTTGTCAGTGAGTTCGCTTATCTGCGTGGATAGCAGCCGCGCTTCGTGGGCCGCGTTGTAAGCGTTTTCCCAGATCTGATGGCCGTCGTTGAGTGCCTGGCCGAACTGCCCCAGTCGTGTCAGATAATCGTTCGAAGTGCGGAAAAATGGATCGTGCCCATCGAATGAGCGAGCGACCGCGTTTCTGGTATTGAGCTCCGCGTTTTTTTGGGCGATGAGCCCTTCGATTTCGTTTTTTTCTTTGGTGATCAGGTAAAGCTGCCAGCGTTCGCTCGAGTCGGTGGTGGGCGGCCGTCGCGCAGCCGAGATTTCGTGTTCAAGAGATGGCGCGAGTTGCCCGGCCTTGTCGGCAAAACGACGGTCCACCTCAGCCCTGATGGCGTCATGACGCTGCGCCAGTCCCGCCAAAAACTGGTGAAGAGCCTGGACGCGGGCCTGTTCCTGAACTTGCGCTGCGGCTGCCTGTGCTTGAGCCGCCTCGGCTTGCGCGTTGGCCTCGGCCTGCGCGCGTTCTTTTTCCTTTTTTTGACGTTCCGCTTCTATGGCTCGCCTGCGGGCCCTTTGCCTTTTCTTGCTGGTTCTACCGAACCCGCCTGAAACCCCTCCGCCACCACCAAAATCGCCGCCAGAGCCACCGCTCGAAGCGGGTGGGCCGGACCTGATGACAACACTTCCTGACGTTCCATCGTTCAATATGTTTTGTGCCATACAGTCACTCCTTGTCTGTAGGCACAGCATGTCGATGGAGCTGCAGTCAGGTGCGGTACATAGTTATCGGTGTGAATTTATATCGAGGTGCCATGAGCCACTCACAGAGGTAACAAATCCGTTCCTTTTGCGGTCTTTTGTTAGAGGTAGTGTCGATTCAGGCGACTGCCATTCGACTAGACAGTGAGTCATTCAAATCCAGCGGAGACAAGACCATGCGATTCATGATCATTGTGAAAGCCAGCCCGGATTCCGAGGCCGGTGTGATGCCCAGCGAAGAACTGATGACCGCGATGGGCAATTTCAACGAGGAACTGGCCAAGGCTGGCATCCTCATCGATTGCGATGGCCTGCAGCCCAGCAGCAAAGGCGCCCGTGTGCGTTTCTCGGGTGAGAAGCGCACGGTGATCGACGGCCCGTTCGCCGCAACCAAAGAGCTGATCGCCGGCTATTGGCTGTGGCAGGTGAAGTCGAAAGAGGAAGCGATCGAGTGGGTCAAACGCTGTCCCAACCCGATGCCGGGTACAGAGGCCGAGATCGAGATTCGCCAAGTATACGAGGCCGAAGACTTCGGTGCCGAATTCACACCGCAGTTGCGCGAGCAGGAAGAACGCGTGCGTGCGCAGGCGAAGAAACACTGAGGTACACCTGAGGGACCGCTTTCGCGAGCAGGCTCGCTCCCACATTTGATCTCTGGTGTTCACAAATAGTGTGCTCACAGCAGATCCAGTGTGGGAGCGAGCCTGCTCGCGATGAGGCCCTCAAACCTGCCGCATTACTTGGACTTGGACTTGAGTTTTAGATACGACTGATGCAGATCCGAGGCCCAGCCATCAATCACGTTTTTCACGTCATTGGGCTTCATTACCTGATCTGAGTTTTCCAGCGGTTTACCGGTGCCCTTGCGCACGACCTGGGCGAGGACTTTGTTGTTGCCGCCATCGAGAAACACTGCTTCGGTGGCCAGATCGGTTTCCTGGTCGCGAATGCCGCTGGCCGTGCTGACTGCCGCTGCCACCAGGGCGATCGGGATGACCTCATAAGGCTTGAGGCCTTCGGTCTTGCTGCTGACGCCGGTTATCGCCGCACGCATCACCAAAACGCCAGGACCGGGGCCGCTGGCCAGTGGCAGGGATTTACCCACTTCGCGTTTGAGCGCCTGATCGTAGTAGCTGGTGATGCCGTTCAGTGTGGTCTGAGGGATTTTCGCCGTCGGTTGCGGCTTGGGATAGAGCTGAGTCGGCTCGATGTAGACACTGGTGAATTTGTTGATATCAAGCTTGGGGTCCATCCAGCGCATCACCACGGCGCCCGATGGCGACTTGGCTTCCTTCAGCTGACTGTAATCCTTGAGAAAACCGGAGTACTGGTCTGGCTCGACGACTTTGCTGGAGCAACCCACCACCCCGATAGAGGCGATGCACAGTGTGCTCATCATTAACGCAAGCTTCATGCTGTAACTCCTGTCAGAAGGCCGGGCAACAATATTGCATAGAGGAATTACAGGTATAGCCAATGCCCGGCACTTTGTTTTCAAAAAACACAATATTCATCTATTGCCACAGCACATCATTGACATCAAAGGCCCCTTCGCGGGTAAGCCTCGCGCCTACAAGGTTTGGTTTGTTTGTAAGAAATGCATACAACCCGGACCCGTAGGAGCGAGGCTTGCCTGCGAAGACATCCATCTCAAACAACACAAAACCTCATCTGAATTGGCGACGGGCAAAACCGTGAAAGCGGTGGCACCGGATGAGGTGAAGCCGGGTTGGGGCAACCTAGAAATCTGAGGCACCCCATCTACTGAGGAAGCTGCAGTGAATCCATCTGCCGGGAACGCCGCTCCCACAGGGGAATGTGCAATGCTCAGAAAATTCAGCCGCGCTCGCGGGGAATCAGGCTCTGCAGCTGCTGCGCCAGGAAATTCGCATCGAAAGCAAAGGTATCCGGGTCTTTCAAGCCATTGGTCTTGCGCCACTGCCAGTTGTTGGAGGGTGGCAGGCACACCAGCGAAATGCTGCCATAGCGCGCAGCGGTCAAGCCCATCACTGCCAGGGAAATCTGCCCACCCGCGCCCATCACATCGGGCACGAACTCCACCGGCTTACCGGCAATCACAATGGACAGTTTCTCGGTCTTGAACGTCGACGTCTCCGCCGGCACGCTCGGCCCGGACGCGACATACGCCTCGCGGCTCACTTCCAACAGATTGGGCGTCAGGACCGGTGCCAGCCATTGCTGGATCTGATCGAACAACTCACCAACGCGCGTCGCCCACACGGCCGATTGCGACTCAAACAGTTGCTTCTTGTGCGCTTCGCTATCTGCATAGTGGCGAAGCATCTCGCCCAGTTGCTGTACATCGTCCATTGCGGTGTTCCTTTGGTTGAAGCGGTGCTGCGGACTTTGAGCATGGCAGATGCCGACCGCTCGCGTACAGAAAAGGTGCGAACGGCTACAGAGGCTCGGCAGATGAAAAAGCACCATGACACTTCACCGAAAGATGAACGGTACAGTTGATTTTCGCTGGTATCCGCCGTTGGACAAACGGAAACTCCTTTCAGGCCTGACCTATCAACACAGGCCATAGCCCGAGGAAATCCAATGCGCACCATCGGCCTTATCGGCGGCATGAGCTGGGAGTCCAGCGCCGAATATTACCGTCTCATCAACCAACAGGTACGCGACCGCCTCGGGCCGTTGCGCTCGGCGAAACTGTTGATGTACAGCGTCGACTTCGGCCCTGTCGAACAGGCCCAGCATGCGGGGCGTTGGGACGATGCGGCGGCGATTCTGGTGGATGCGGCCCAGCGTCTGCAGGCGGGTGGCGCCGAGTGCGTGGTGCTGTGTACCAACACCATGCACAAGGTGGCCGGACAGATACAGGCAGCGATCGATATTCCATTCCTGCACATTGCCGACCCGGTCGGCCAAGCGGCACTGGACGCCGGCGCACAGCGAGTGGGTTTGCTGGGCACCGCGTTCACCATGGAACAGGACTTTATCAAGGAGCGTCTGACGGCCAAGGGCCTGACGGTGCTGGTTCCGGACGCGGAGGAACGCCAAGCCGTGCACCGGATCATCTATGACGAGTTGTGTGTCGGGATAATCAGCGAGGCGTCACGCCAGGTCTATCAACGGGTGATCGAATCGCTGACCGAACGCGGCGCCCAGGCGATCATCCTCGGCTGTACCGAAATAGGCCTGCTGATCAAACCCGAGCACAGCACCCTGCCCTTGCTCGACACCACCGAACTGCATGCGCGGGCAGCGGTGGCGTTCGCGTTGGGCGACTGACTCGGCTGTGGCCTAATGCCGGCAAGTCAAGGCGCAGAACCTGTGGGAGCGTGGCTTGCCCGCGAAGAATTCACCGCGGTTTTTCAGGTATTACGCGTCATCGTTCTTCGCGGGCAAGCCACGCTCCCACAGGATTTTCGTCGCTCAAATTTCGTGACTTACCGGCATTGGGCCTCAGGCGTGCGACGCAGGCGCGCCATGCTCAGGGTATCGACCAGCCGGCCGTCACGCACGGCGTAATCGCGAAACAGGCCTTCGGTTTCAAAGCCGAATTTCTGGTACAGGCCGATGGCTGCTTCGTTGTCGGCGTACACCGAAAGCTCGACCCGTTGCAGGTTCATCCAGTTGTCGGCGATGTCCAGCGCTGCTGCCAGCAGTTTCGAACCGACGCCCTTGCCCTGCCAAGCCACGGCGACACCCATGCCGAAGCTGCCGGCGTGGCTGCGACGGATTCGCGAAAACTGTTCAAGGCCAATATTGCCGATGACCGATCCCTGGTGCAGGGCCACCAGTTTCACCGCGCGTTCGTTGTCCGCCATCAGGCGTTGGCGCCAGACCTCGGTGGACTGAAACGGCATTTGCAGCACCTGCCGGGCCACGGCCGGGTCGTTGTAGAGCGCGGTGATGCCCTCGATGTGGTGTTCGCTGAAGCGTTCGAGGTGAATGGCGGGGTCGTGGTCAGGCATGGCGGTGTTCGTCCTTGATCGGTGTGTGGCCGATCACTCTAAACTGCTGATCAACTGTCTGGCGAGATCTGAAATGTGGGAGCGAGCCTGCTCGCGATGAGGGCGTCACATTCAACACAGATATTGACTGTCCCGTCGCCATCGCGAGCAGGCTCGCTCCCACAGGATATCGGTCGCTCGCTGAACGTAAGACGAATGGAATTCATACCGGCACAGACCTACACGCGAAGCAGCGCTTCGCCGGTTGACGGCCCTGCCCTCACTCCCTAGTGGCGGTGTTTTTTGCCCCCATTAATAAAAGAGCGGCATGGCTGGACGGTTGACGCGACAACCACCTGCTAGAGTAAAAAGCATACCAATCGACTATCCAGCTCCGGAGTCGTACACCGCCACTTGGACTTTCGACTTGAGCAACGATGTTATTGGCCGGACTGAAAGTCACCTTCGGAAATGAGGAAATTCCTATGAAAGGTTTGCTTCGCGCCGCTGGATTCAGCCTGATGGCGCTTTTCGCAAGTTGTGGTGTCGGTGCTCAGACACTGCACAGTCATGCGGCGCCTGCCTTCACCAGCACACCGGCCGATATCCAAGCGGATAGTCAAAATTGATCGTTCCCATGTTCCACGCAGAGCGTGGGGACGGGATTGCTCGTGAGGGCGACCTGTACCGTCGACATTGATGTCGAATGTGAGGGCCTCTTCGCGAGCAAGTCGGATCGCCACACCGCCGCTCCCACATTTGAACAGTGGCTACCCTTCAAACCACTCCCGCCGCTCGTTGAAGGTGTTGTGGATCAGTTCGACGATCCCTTGCACCTCGGCCTCATTCCGCGAGTCGGTATTGACCGCCATCCACACCTGGCGCTGCATCGGTTGCTTGAAAAGCCCGGGCAATGCCACTAGCGCCCGGTCGAATTGGCTCATGTAGTGCGGGAGCAAACCGATGCAGGCGCTGCAACGGATCATCTCCAGCATCAGCTCGTAGGAATGCAGCTGCACCATCCCCGCCAGGCGCTGCTCCACCAAACTGTTCCACGGGCCAAAAGCGGCGATGTGGCGGTCGTGCTGCCATTGCACCAGCATGAAATCGGCCAGGTCACCCAGGCTGTCCGGCCGCGCCGCAACCCGTGAATACCGTTTGGCGATGTGCGGCATATAGTCCAGCCGCGCGAGACGCTGGGGCTCACTGATAGCGAAACTGGGGCCTGGCAACGGCGAATCGGTGCCGGCCAGCCACACCACCACATCGGCACTGATCGCTCGCAGGGACAGTTCGCTGTCCAGGGAGATGATGTCCAGGCGCACACTGGCGTTGCGCCGCAGCAGCGAGACCAGATCACGGCCGAGGATGTCGTGCAGGATTGACTCCGCCACGGCCAAGCGAATCAAGGGTTGTTCGATCACTGGCAAGTCGCGTTCACGGGCCAGGGCAATCAACTGCGCCTGAAGCTGCAAGCCGTCACGACTGAGGGCAAAGCCATTGCCCGAATGGCTGAACAGCGAACACTGCAATTGCGCTTCAAGTTGCGCCAATTGTTTACGCAATTGAGTCGACTTGATGTTGAGGCTGCGGGCCGCTTGCATGAAACAGCCGCAACGGGCGCTGACCATGAACGACTGCACCAGCACTGGATCAATGCCGGCTACCCGCGAGTGCGGGGATTCGCGCTGTTCTACGGGCCAGCGGTACTCGGCCATCCCCTGGCGCGAGGTGGATTCCATGAATGACATTGATGACTCCCTGTCGATCTGTCCTTGAGCGTTTTATCCTGCTGACTGTTCATGAACCTGATATGACAATCGGGCAAAAACCGGATCAACCGCTGGGCGTTTGCCGAAAGCTCACCGCCAGGCGATTCCAGCTGTTGATGGTGCTGACGGCCATTGTCAGGTCAACCAGTTCACCTTCGCTGAACTGCTCCCGGGCCTGAGCGTAAACGTCATCCGGCACGTGGCTTTCCGAGAGCAAGGTCACCGCTTCGGTCCAGGCCAGGGCAGCGCGCTCCCGAGGGTTGAAGAAGTCGCTGTCGCGCCAGACCACGATCGCATACAGCCGTCGATCGCTCTCGCCGAAGCGGCGCGCGTCCACCGAGTGCATGTCGGTGCAGAAGGCGCAGCCATTGAGCTGCGAGGCGCGGATTTTGATCAGGTTCAACAAGGCCGGTTCAATGCTCAGGTCGCGGGTCAAGGCCTCCATGGCGATCATGGCTTTCATCGCTTTGGGCGATGCGCTGTAGTAATCCAGACGGGAGTTCATGGGGCGACCTCGTGGATCGGATAGATGACTCCAAGGGTAGAGTCTGATCCCTGGGCGTCACAGATCCAATTCGTCGATAAACCCATGGACCGCCCGGCAGCAGGCCAATCGCAGGTTTTTCGACCACGCAACTTCTGCGCAACCGTTCATGCGGGTAATCTGGCGCGACGCACAGTCGCCTCAACCGCCCCAGGAGCGCCGCCGGTATGGAACTTCATGTTGTCATCAACGGCCGCAAGGACCTGGCGGGCCAGTTGTACCGGCAACTGCGCGACGCCATTGAATCCGGCCGTCTGGCGGCCGGAGCGCAGCTGCCGCCCAGCCGCTTGCTGGCCGAACAACTGGGGATCTCACGCAAAACCATTTCCGACACGTATGCGCAACTCACCTACGAAAACTTCCTCACCGGGGTGATCGGCAAAGGCACTTACGTCAATGCCCGGGCAGCGAAAACCGTTCGCAAGCAGAGCCATTCGGAGCTGGCGAGCTTTGATGTCATCGAACGCTGGCGCAGCCTGCCGACATTCTTGCGCCACCCGACACTGGAAGGCTCGCTGCGTTACGAGTTCATCGGTGGCGCCACCAGCAAGGGTCAGTTTCCGCAGGACGATTGGCGCCGTTGCACTTCCCATGCCTTGCGCCAGATTGCCGGCTCCAAAGGTTTCTATAGCCTGCCCGAGGGCCTGCCGGCGCTGCGCAATGCCATCGCACGACACATTGCGTTTTCACGTGGGGTCAATTGTCAGGACGAAGACGTGGTGGTGTGCAACGGCGCGCAACAGGCGCTGGATCTGATTTCCCGGGTACTGACCCAACCGGGCAGCCTCGTCGCCATGGAAGACCCCGGTTACCCGCCGGCACGCCTGTTGTTCGGGAGCCATGGCGCGACGGTGGTCGGCGTGCCGGTGGACGCGCAAGGCATTCAGGTCGAGCACATTCCCGATGGCACCCGGCTGATTTACGTCACCCCGTCCCACCAGTTCCCTTTGGGTATGCCCATGAGCCAGCCCCGCCGAGAAGCCCTGCTCGCAAGGGCCTATGAGCTGGGGGCGATCATTATCGAAGACGATTACGACAGCGAATTCCGCTACGAAGGCCGGCCCACCGATTCGCTGCAAAGTCTGGATGAGCGCGGTATCGTCGCCTACGTCGGCACTTTCTCGAAAACCCTGTTGCCGGAGTTGCGACTGGGGTACGCAATTTTGCCGCCAGCGATTCTCGAAGCGGTGATCCGTGCCAAGCAGCTTACCGACCTGCATACCTCCACCCTGCCCCAATGGGCGCTCGCCAAGTTCATCGCCGAGGGTTGTCTACTCAAGCACATCCGGCGCTGCCATACGATTTATGCCGGGCGCCGTGAACGGATCCTGGCGCGTATGGCGGGTGACCTTTCGCCGTGGTTTGAAGCGGTCCCGACCACGGCCGGGTTCCACATGGCGGTGCTGTGTAAGGTGCCGGTCGATATTCCATTGGTGATCGAATTGGCAAAAAAAGTCGAAGTGGGACTCTATGCCCTGGACGGCTTTTTTTACCAGCAAGCGCCACGGGCCGGGCTTTTCCTGGGGTTCGGCGCAATCGAAACCCTGGATATCGACATCGCCCTGGACCGCTTAAGGGACATTTTGCAGCAGCTCGGCTGAGGGATTGGTCTGCGGCTTTATCTGGCGATTGGCTATTGGCGGTCTGGGGGTGCAGGCCTATCCTGATTGGGCGTTATCCCTCAATGAGCAGGATTCGTCCGGCCTGATTCAGGAGTGTGAGCAATGTCCAACGAAGTGATCAACATCGTAAAGGTGCAGGCTGCCGCCGGCCGCTCGGACGAACTGGGCAAGCAACTGCAAAAAATTGTCGACACCCTGCGCGAACTTCCGGGCTGTGACTCCTATATGGTCGACCGCTGCCCCGAGGACGACACCCGCTGGACGGTCAGCGCCCGCTGGCAATCGGAAGCGGCCATGCACTCGCATTTCAACTGCCCCGAAGTACAAGGCTTTATCGGCCTGATCGACAGCCGACTGGCTAATGCCGTCGACTTCAACAGCTTTCCAATCGTTTAAAACAAGATCAAAAGATCGCAGCGTTCCGCAGCTCACATTCGAATTGCGTACACCCGTGAAACATCGGATGGACGCACATTCTGTAGGAGCTGCGGAACGCTGCGATCTTTTGATCTTGATCTGCTTGATTGGTCCCCTCACCTTCCCGAAAATTGGCCGTTTGATTGCCCGATAGCGCGGCTTACTGTGGTCCCTGACGACTCACCCCCTCAGGTAATCAATCATGAACGCGCTTCGTTTTTTTGCTGCCCCTTTCGCCGCTCTGACGCTGAGCGTTTCAGCCCCGGCCTTCGCCCACGACACCGCAGCCCCTTCAGAAAAAGTCACCGTCCTGCAAGACCAGATGTTGAAAAATGCACCCGGTAAAAAAGCCTTGATGATCGAAGTCGATTACCAGCCAGGCCAATCGTCCATCGCCCATAAACATCAGGGCACGGCCATGGCCTATGTGCTTTCGGGGGAGATCATTTCGCAAGTCAAAGGTGAAAAAGCTATCACCTACAAGGCGGGCGAGTTCTGGTACGAACCGGCTGGCTCTGAACATCTGGTCTCGAAAAACGCCAGCTCCACCCAACCCGCCAAGCTGTTGGTGTTCATGGTGTTGGCCCCGGATGAGAAAGTGTTGATTCCTTTGGAAAATTGATCACCGAGGTGATGCTGACGGCCTCATCGCGGGCAAGCCCGCTCCCACAGGTATTGTGGGTGACTCAGGATTTGAGCACGACACGGACACTGTGGGAGCGGGCTTGCCCGCGATGAGGCCCGACCAGGCACTCCAAAACCTTCAGACAAAAAAAAGCCCCATCTCTTTCAAGACGGGGCTTTTTCATTCAACGCCTATCAGGCAGCCGGTTCCAGCTCGGTGCTGACAGCGGCAGTCGCAGTGGCAGGCACCACCGCTTGACCGCTCAACGCCAGGTCCAGCAGTTCGCGGTTGGCCACCGCGTACATGGCGTAGTCAGTGCCGCTGGCGGCACGGATTTCCACCAGCATGGCGCGCCAGCGTTCGATCATGCCTTCGTGCGCTTCCATCCACAGTGCCAAGCGCGTTTCCACGTCCTGGGTGCCGTCGCCCTGTTGCAGGACGGAGATGGTGATCGCACGTTGTTGCCAATCGACGTCATCACGGAACGCTTCACGGGCCAGGGCTTGCCAGTTGTTTTCAACCGGCAGAGCGCTGATCTGTTGCAGGTACCAGGTGATGTCCAGCGCGCTGCCCACGGCGAAGTAGGCCTTGGCCACGTCTGCTGCGTTCTGGCCGGTCACGTCCGAAGCTTCGATGATCGGCAGCAAGGTGTACAGATGAGTGGTGCCTGCAACCATGCGCGCCAGCAACTCAGGCACGCCAGCAGCGACGTAAGCCTGGTAGCGGGTCTGCCAGCCTTCGCGGGTCGGGCCTTCCAGCAGTTCGTCGAGCTTGAGGCCCAACGCCGCCAGGTGCGGACCGAAGTGTGCGACGTCACGGGCAGCATTCTGCTCATTGCGACGGCTGCGCAGGAACCAGCGCGTAGCGCGGCGGCCCAGACGCATCAGCTCATCCATCAGCTCCAGTTGCACATCAGCGGAGACCTGGTAGTCCAGGGCTTCGATCTGACGGAACCAGTGTGGGAGATGGAATATGTCACGCACGATCACATAAGCACCGGCCACGTTCGCCGGGCTCATGCCGGTCGACTCTTTGAGTCGCTGAACGAAGGTGATGCCCATGTGGTTGACCAGATCGTTGGCGATCTGGGTGCTGACGATTTCGCGCTTCAGACGGTGACGGCGCATGGCAACGGAGAACTTGCTCACCAGCGTCGGTGGGAAAGCGGTTTCCATGTCGCGCGTCAGATAATCGTCGTCCGGCACCAAGGAGTTGAGCAGCGCTTCCTTGAGGTCGATCTTGCTGTAAGAGATCAGCACCGACAGCTCGGCACGGGTCAGGCCATGGCCTTCCGCGAGTCGCTCGTTGATCGCCTCTTCAGCCGGCAGGAACTCGATGGCGCGATCCAGCTTGCCGCGGCCTTCCAGATCGTTCATCAGGCGCTTGTATTCAGCAATCCGCACGAAGGCACGGCGTGCCGCCAGGGACAGGGCCTGAGTCTGCTTGTAGTTGTTGCCAAGCACCAGGTTGCCGACTTCGTCAGTCATGCTCGCCAGCAACTGGTTACGTTGCTTGTCGGTCATGTCACCGGCGTGTACCACTTCGTTCAGCAGGATCTTGATGTTCACTTCGTGGTCGGAGCAGTCCACACCACCGGCGTTGTCGATGAAGTCGGTGTTGGAACCGCCGCCATTGAGGCCGAATTCGACACGACCCAGCTGAGTCATACCGAGGTTACCGCCCTCGCCTACGACTTTGCAGCGCAGTTCGTTGCCGTTCACGCGCAGTGCATCGTTGGCCTTGTCGCCGACATCGGCGTGGCTTTCGGTGCTGGCTTTCACGTACGTACCGATACCGCCGTTCCACAACAGATCCACCGGTGCCTTGAGCAAGGCATTCAGCAGTTCGGTTGGAGTCAGCTTGTCAGCCTGAATGTCGAAACGCTCTTTCATCTGCGGGGAAATCGCGATGCTTTTTGCGCTGCGCGAGAAGATCCCGCCGCCTTCGGACATGATGCTGGTGTCGTAATCCGACCACGCCGAACGCGGCAGATCGAACAGACGCTGGCGCTCGGCGAAGCTGTTGGCAGGCTCCGGGTTCGGGTCGATGAAGATGTGCAGGTGGTTGAAGGCAGCGACCAGTTGCAGCTTGTCGGACATCAGCAAGCCGTTACCGAACACGTCACCGGCCATGTCGCCGACGCCCACTACAGTGATGCTGTCTTCCTGAACATTGATGCCGCGCTCGCGGAAGTGGCGTTGTACGCCGACCCACGCGCCCTTGGCGGTAATGCCCATTTTCTTGTGGTCGTAACCGGCCGAGCCGCCGGACGCAAAGGCGTCGCCGAGCCAGAAGCCGTAGTCGATGGCGATACCGTTGGCGATGTCGGAGAAGGTCGCAGTGCCTTTGTCCGCCGCCACTACCAGGTACGGGTCATCGTCGTCATGACGCACGACGTTGGCCGGCGGTACCAGCGCGCCGTCTTTCAGGTTGTCGGTGATGTCCAACAGGCCCGAGATGAAGATGCGGTAGCAGGCGATGCCCTCGGCCGCGATCTCGTCACGGCTGCCGCCCAGTGGCAGGCGACGCGGCAGGAAGCCGCCCTTCGCACCCACCGGCACGATGACCGAGTTCTTCACTTGCTGGGCTTTTACCAGGCCCAGGACTTCGGTACGGAAGTCTTCTTCACGGTCGGACCAGCGCAGACCACCGCGAGCAACGTTGCCGAAGCGCAGGTGCACGCCTTCAACGCGAGGCGAGTAAACGAAGATTTCGAACTTCGGAACCGGCTTCGGCAGCTCTGGAATCTGGTGCGGGTTGAACTTGAAGCTGAAGTAGGACTTGTTCTGACCGTTGGCGTCGGTCTGGTAGAAGTTGGTCCGCAGGGTTGCTTTGATCAGGTCCAGGTAACGACGCAGGATGCGGTCTTCGTTCAGCACCTGAACATCGTCCAGTGCTGCCAGAATCGCGTGTTCCAGACGTTGTTGCTTGTCTTCCAGATCGTCGCCGGTCAGCTTGCGCGCCAGGTAGAAACGGGTCTTGAACAACCGGGTCAACTCGCGAGCGATGTCGGTGTGGTTGTTCAGGGTGCTGGCGATGTAACCCAGGTCGAAGCCCAGACGGATCTGCTTCATGTAACGGGCGTAAGCACGCAGCAGCGCCACATCGCGCCATGGCAGGCCGGCGGTCAGCACCAGGCGGTTGAATGCATCGTTCTCGGCATCGCCACGCACGATGTGGACGAAGGCGTCCTGCAAGGTGTCGTTGAGTTGCTGGATGTCGAGTTCCAGGCCTTCGGCGGCGGTGAACGCGAAATCGTGAATCCAGAATTCGCGGCCATTGTTGTGACGCAGGCGATACGGGAACTCACCCAGTACACGCAGGCCGAGGTTTTCCAGGATCGGCAACACGTCGGACAGTGCCAGCGGGGTATCGGCGTGATACAGCTTGCAGTGCAGCTCGCGCTGACCAGAGACCTGACCCAGTGGCTGATAGAAGCTCATCACCAGCGGATTGGATTCTTTCAGGCTCAGCAGGTGCTGCATGTCGACCACAGCCGAGTGGGCTGCGAAACGCTCGCGGTAACCGGCCGGGAAGCCTTTCGGGAAGTCGGCCAGCACGTTGGTGCCCTGGGCTTCGCCGAAGCTCTCGACCACCAGGCTCGCGTAGTCGTCCTGCCAGCTGCGGCAGGCCTGTACCACTTCTTTTTCCAGCAGAACCGGGTCGATGTCCAGACGGTTCTTCGGATCGACCCGCAGAATCAGTTGCACACGGGCCAGCACGGACTCGGAGAAGAAGGTCCAGAACTCGCAGTCCGAGGCTTTCAGGCGATCCATCAGCACTTGCTGGATCTTCTGGCGCACTTCGGTGGAGTAGATGTCGCGCGGCACGTAGGCCAGGCAGTAGCAGAAACGGCCGTACGGGTCTTTGCGCAGGAACACGCGGATCTTGTTACGTTCCTGGATCTGCACGATCGACATCACGGTGGTGAACAGCTCGTCCACCGGGGTCTGGAACAAGTCATCGCGCGGCAACACTTCCAGCACTTGGGCCAGTTCCTTGCCCAAGTGAGCCTTGGCCTGGAAGCCCGAACGCTGTTCGATGATCTCGACCTTGCGACGGATGTAAGGAATGACCCGCACGCTTTCGCCATACACCGAGGAGGTGTACAGGCCCATGAAGCGGCATTCTTTAACGACTTTGCCATTGGCATCGATCTGGCGGATCGACACGTAATCCGGGTACGCCGGACGGTGTACGCGGCTCGGGTGTGCAGCCTTGGCGAACGACAGTGGCGTTGGTTCACGCAGGTAATTGACGGCGTAGTCTTCGATGCGCAGATCATCGACGGTCAGGCCGGCGCGCAGCAGTTTGGTCAGGCCGAGGAACGAATTCTGGTCATATTCGATGTGACCGCCGTTCTGATCTTCGCCCACCACGAATTCTTCGTAGCCCAGGAAAGTGAAGTGGTTGCCCACCAGCCATTCCAGGAAGCTCTTGATTTCGGATTTTTCGTCGGCGTTGATGATGAACTGGCTGTTGTCGATGCCTTCGATCAGCTCCTGGACCTTGGCTTTCATCGGCTCGAAATCGGCGACCGCGACGCGGACTTCGCCGAGAACCTGCTCCAGCTCTTTGGTCAGGACATTCAGTTCGGCCGTATTGGCGCAACGGTCGATTTCCAGGTACATCAGCGATTCTTGCAGAATGCCTTCGCCCTGGGTGCCTTTCGGCAGAATTTCCAGCAGCTCGCCCTTGCTGCCGCGACGCACGCTCAGCACAGTGGTTTGCAGGGTATGAATGCTGTAGCCGCGACGGTTCAGCTCGGTACGCACCGAGTCCACCAGAAACGGCAGGTCGTGGTGCAGCACTTCGACCGCGGTGTGGGTCGACTGCCAGCCGTGGCGTTCGTAATCGGGGTTGTAGACGCGCACTTGCGGATGCGCGTGATCGAAGCGCTCAAGCAGGCGCCACGCAGAAAGGGTGCAGCCGGCGAGATCGGACAGCCGACGCTGGGTCAGCTCGTCCAGGGAAATAATGCCGAAAAATTGTTCGGCGAACAGCGCCACTTGTGGCAGTGCCTGTTCACTGATGTGCTGCGCCAGTGCCGCTTGCAGTTGGTGCTGGAAGTCGGCTTTGCTGGCTGCGGTGAAGAACGCCATCTGTGGTACTCCGCTTGGGCTTGTTATTGATGGAAGCGTCGCGTGCAAAACCCCTTTCGGGGCAATCCGTCACCCTGTTCCTGATTCTCGGGCAGAGGAAACAGAATGACAGGTGGATGAAGCTGGACGAGACACTCAGGTCACATTCACCTTCCATTGAATGGGCATCTGCAAAAACGACTGCGCGATCTATAGCGCAATGCCTTTACGGGTGCTCATCCGTAGCGCAGCTTAACGAGTGCAGCAAGGGCCGTGCTTGCAGCGCTGCGACATATTCGGTCATCGGCACGTAAACGGCGGTCCATGCCTCGAACAACACTAGCAGTCATGCGGAAAAATAGGCACTTTATGCCCGGCTTTACCGCACCCTCGTGCCAAAAATGACTGAGGACGCTCCGGATGTTCACGTCACATCTTCTGACACTCAGCCGAGCAGAAATTCCCCGGGGCTGGCAGAATTGCCTTTTGTTACGTTCACCACGCTCGCCGAGCCAGGATTTTCCCATGCAAATGACAACTGACCTCTTGATCGTCAACCCGTGCGACGAAGAAGAAGACAACTTGGCCATGCTCTGCTGCACCAGCGCCGACGGAGAAATGTTCCTGATGAGCCGCTTTCCGGACGAGGATGAGCTGGAGATCATCTTCCATGACAAGCCTTCGGCCCTCAACGGTGTGAAAGTCACCTTCAGCCCTGATCGCCTGCTGATCGAAATCGCCGCTGCGGACATCGATGTGCTCGATGGCGAAGATTCGCTGGAAATCCTGCACAGCACTGATGCGCAGGATTTGGCGGAAGTGGAAGAGACTTTGCAGAACATTCTCAAGGGGACTGGTACTTACATCAGCGAACTCTGATGGTGGCTGAACGGGCGCCTTCGCGGGCAAGCCTCGCTCCTACAGTACAAAGACTGCCGCGATAGGGTGTCCGACTCAAAACCTGTAGGAGCGAGGCTTGCCCGCGAAGGCGTCCAAAAGAACACCGCAATACCCCCCCCTACAAAATTCCAACAATTTTGCCCATCAATTCCCTCACTTTGCACAAAATGCCGTTAGTCGCCGCACCCTGCGATGGATTAAAGTAACGCCCCCAGCCCTGGCGTTATTCGAACGTCTTCGGTCACCCTTTCCAGGAACAGTCATCGATGGAACATCGTGAAGCGCTGCTCGCGCTGCGAACCTTTCTTTCAACGCAGATTCTCGGCCAGGAAAAACTCATCGAGCGCTTGCTCATCGCCTTGCTCGCCGACGGCCACATGCTGGTCGAGGGCGCCCCGGGGCTGGCCAAGACCAAAGCCATCAAAGAACTCGCCGAAGGCATCGAAGCACAGTTCCATCGCATCCAGTTCACCCCCGACCTGCTACCGGCCGACATCACCGGCACGGAAATCTATCGCCCGGAAACCGGTAG
This sequence comes from Pseudomonas sp. S2_A02, assembly GCF_054668495.1. Lineage (NCBI taxonomy): Bacteria > Pseudomonadati > Pseudomonadota > Gammaproteobacteria > Pseudomonadales > Pseudomonadaceae > Pseudomonas > Pseudomonas sp. S2_A02. The sequence goes on from NZ_CP162776.1 coordinate 757,394, forward strand.
CTTCGTGTTCCAGCAAGGCCCGATTTTCCACAATCTGGTGCTGGCGGACGAAATCAACCGTGCCCCGGCCAAGGTCCAGTCGGCCCTGCTCGAAGCCATGGGCGAACGCCAGGTCAGCGTCGGACGCAGCACCTACGACCTGTCGCCGCTGTTTCTGGTCATGGCCACGCAAAACCCCATCGAGCAGGAAGGCACCTACCCGTTGCCCGAAGCCCAGCTCGACCGTTTCCTGATGCACGTTAAAATCGGCTTCCCTGACGCCGCCGTCGAGCGCCGGATTCTGCAACAGGCTCGCGGCGAAGCGCTGCACGGCGAAACCAAACCCGAGCGCCGGGTCAGCCAGCAGGCGATCTTCGCCGCGCGCAAGGAAATCCTCGGGTTGTACATGGCCGACGCCGTGGAGGAATACCTGGTGCAATTGGTCATGGCCACACGCACCCCGACCAAGTTCGACCCGGAAATGGCCGAATGGATCGCCTACGGCGCCAGCCCACGTGGCTCCATTGCCCTGGACCGTTGCGCCAGGGCCCACGCCTGGCTCGCCGGTCGCGACTTCGTCAGCCCGGAAGACATTCAGGCGGTGCTGTTCGATGTGTTGCGCCACCGCATCATTCTTTCCTTTGAAGCCGAAGCCGCTGGCATCGACCAGGACCGGGTGGTCCAGCGGATTCTCGACGTCGTAGCCGTCGCTTGACCCCGATGAACGCCCTCTTGCCGCCCGAGCCGGGCATCCATATCAGTCTTTCCGAGCTGATCAAGATGCGTCATCGCGTGCGTGAAGTGCAGTTGTTTTCCACGCCGAGCCAGCGCAGCCCGCTGATCGGTCTGCACCACTCAAAACTGCGCGGGCGCGGGGTGGACTTCGATCAGGTGCGGGTCTATCAGGCCGGTGATGACGTGCGAAGCATCGACTGGCGCGTCACCGCCCGGACTCAGGAGCCCCACACCAAGCTGTTCCATGAAGAACGCGAGCGACCGATTTTCATCATGGTCGAACAGAGCTGCCGGCTGTTTTTCGGCTCGGGGCTGATGTTCAAGTCGGTGCTCGCCGCCCAGGCCGCCAGCCTGATTGGCTGGGCCGCACTGGGCCACAACGACCGAGTCGGCGGGCTAGTGTTCGGCGACAACGAACACTACGAAATCAAACCGCGACGCAGCAAACAGAGCCTGCTGCAATTGCTCAACCGCCTGGTGCGGGTCAATCAGTCGCTGCACACCGAACGCGAACCCGACCGCGACGCTTTCGGCATTGCCTTGCGTCGCGCCCGTGAAGTGTTGCGTCCCGGTAGTCTGGTGATCGTGATCTGCGACGAACGCGCCTTGTCCGACGGTGCCGAGCAGCAGTTGAGCCTGTTGTCACGTCATTGCGACCTGTTGCTGCTGCCTGTGTCCGATCCGCTGGATCACGCCCTGCCCGCTGCCGGGCTTTTACGCTTCGCGGAACGGGGGGCGCAGCTGGAACTCGACACGTTGAATTACGACTTGCGCCAGGCCTATCGCGCACAAGCGGAAGCGCGTATCGCCCGCTGGGAGCTGCTGGCGCAGAAACTGCGGGTATTGCTGATGCCTTTGAGCACCCAAAGCGAAATGGTCGAGCAACTGCGCGAATACCTGAACCCGCAGCGTCCGGGGAAAGGTCGATGAGCAGCCTCGATCAACTGCAACCGCTGATTTCCCCGCCACCGATCGGCTTCTGGCCGCCGGCGCCGGGCTGGTGGCTGCTGCTGTTATTACTGCCATTGATCGGTTTCGGCCTGTGGCAGTTGCGCCGTTTCATTCCGAACAAGCGCCCTATCGTCCGCGCCGAACAACCGCTGGACCCTGTGCGTCTCGCGGCGCTGGCCGAACTCGCTCGGATGCCCAAGCCCTACGACGGCGCCCCGGCGGGTGCATGGCTGCAGCAACTCAACGGGTTGCTCAAACGCCTGTGCCGCAACCATTACCCCTACAGCCAGAGCCACACCCTTAACGGGCGCAAATGGCTGGCATTCCTCGATAACCGCTGCCCGGCCGCCGGCCTCACGCGCTGGATGGTACTGGTGGAAGGCGCCTACAAACCCGAATGCAAACTCGACGACAAGGCCATCGCTGGCCTGACTCAAGCCGTCGACACCTGGATTCGCAAACATGTTTGAGTTCGCCTGGCCGTGGATCTTCGCCCTGCTGCCACTACCGTGGCTGATGCGGGTGCTGCTGCCGGTGGCCGACAGTGGCGAACCGGCGCTCAAAGTCAGCTTCCTCAACGACCTCGAAAGCCTCGCTCGTCGCCGCGCCCGAGCGAATCTGCCGGCGTGGCGTCAGCAAGCGCCGTTCATTCTGCTGTGGCTGTTGTTGCTGATCGCCGCGTCGCGCCCGCAATGGCTCGGAGAACCCCTGCCGGTTGCCGCCAGTGGCCGCGATCTGCTGGTGGCGGTGGACGTGTCCGGCTCGATGGATTTTCCCGACATGCAGTGGCAGGACGAAGACGTCAGCCGACTGTCGCTGGTGCAGCATTTGCTCGGTGATTTTCTCGAAAGTCGCGACGGCGACCGGGTCGGGTTGATCCTCTTCGGCAGCCAGGCCTATCTGCAATCGCCACTGACCTACGACCGGCACACCGTTCGCGTGTGGCTCGATGAAGCGCGAATCGGCATCGCCGGCAAGAATACCGCCATTGGCGATGCCATCGGCCTGGCCCTCAAACGCCTGCGTCAACGCCCGGCACAAAGCCGTGTGCTGATTCTGGTCACCGATGGCGCCAACAATGGCGGCGAGATCGACCCGCTGACCGCCGCACGACTGGCGGCCAACGAAGACGTGAAAATCTACCCGATCGGTATCGGCGCCGACCCGGAGCAAAGCGGCACCCTGGGATTCCTGGGCATAAACCCGAGCCTGGACCTCGACGAACCGGCCTTGAAAGCCATCGCCCAAGCCACCGGTGGCCAATACTTCCGCGCCCACGACGGCGAGGAATTGCAGGCGATCAAGCGCACCCTCGACCAACTGGAACCCGTGACTCAACAACCCACCCAAGCCCGCCCGGCCCAAGCGTTGTATCACTGGCCTTTGGCGATGGCGCTGCTGTTGAGCATGCTGCTGGTGATCCGCGAGCGCTGGCCGGACAACCCGTTGCAACGGCTGTTTACCAAAGAGCGGTTTCTGCAATCGCAACTGCCCGACTGGCGTCAGCGACTCAAACGCCTGCGTCTGCGGAGGCGCCGATGATTGCGCTCTGGCCGCACTGGTTCCGTCCTTGGTGGCTGCTGTTATTGCCGCTGCTGGGTTGGCTGCTCTGGCAACTCTGGCATCGGCAGAAGCGCGCAGGCCGCTGGCAAATGATTCTGCCCCCGGCCTTCCATGCCGCGTTGCTCAGTGGTGGCAGCGGTCGCGAAAGCAAACTGCCATGGGTCGCTCTGGGCCTGGCCTGGGTGCTGACCGTGCTGGCCCTGCTGGGGCCGAGCTGGCAGCGCGTCGAACAGACCAGCCAGAAACCCGCCGACCCGCTGGTGGTGTTGCTTGAGCTGACCCCGGAAATGCTCGCCACCGACATTGTGCCGAACAGGCTGGAGCAAGCCCGGCGCAAGCTGTTCGACCTGCTGCAACACCGTAGCGACGCGCAGACCGCAATCATCGTCTACGCCGGCAGCGCTCACACCTTGGTGCCACTGTCGGATGACCTGTCGACCAGCCGCAACCTGCTGGATGCGCTCAAGCCGTCGCTGATGCCCCAGGCCGGTCATCGTGCCGATCTGGCGGTGGCCAAGGCCCTTGCGCTGCTGGATCAGGGCGCCCTCGGCCAGGGTCGGATCCTGCTGATCGGTTCGTCGCTGGCGGAACAGGAGCGCCAAGGGATTCGTCAGGCGCTGGACGACAAGTCCACGCCCTTTCTGATGCTCGGTATCGGCACCGCAGAAGGTGCGCCGGTCGCACAGGACGACGGCAGTTTCCTCAAGGATGACCTGGGCGCAATTCTGGTGCCGCGTCTGGACGGCCCCAGCCTGAAGGCCTTTGCCAACGGTCTGGGTGGACGTTACCGTCAGGCGCGTCTGGACGATGCCGACCTGCGCGGTCTCGGCCTGCTCGACGGCCCACGGGATCTTCGCAATGACGGCCAGACGCTGCGTCTCGACACCTGGGCCGATCAGGGTTACTGGCTGCTGCTGCCACTGTTATTGCTGGCCGCTTGTGCCGGGCGCCGCGGCTGGTTGTTCTGCCTGCCGCTGCTGTTCCTGCTGCCGCAACCGAGTTACGCCTTCGATTTCGAAGACCTGTGGCTGCGTCCCGATCAGCAGGGCCTGCACTTGCTCAAACAAAAGCGCCCGGCCGAGGCTGCGCAGCATTTTGAAGATGCTCAATGGCAAGGCGTGGCGCTTTATGAAGCCGGCGACTACAGTGGCGCCGCTCAGCGGTTTGCCGAAAGCAATGACGCCCACGCCCACTACAATCGTGGCAACGCCCTGGCCAAAAGCGGTGAGCTGGAAGCGGCGCTGGATGCTTACGAACAAGCGCTGGAACGTCAACCGGATCTGCGCCCGGCCCTGACCAACAAGGCACTGGTGGAAAGTCTGCTCAAACAGAAGGCCTCAACGCCGCCCGTTGAGCCGGACAAAACCGCCGAGGGCAAAACCGAAACCATCACCCAGGAACCGCCGCCGGGCAGCGCCACCCAACCCAGCAATGGCGAGCCGAAAACCGACGCCGAGCAAACCACGCCGGACGCCGAGCAGCCGCCCACGACGCCACCGCAACCGGGCGCCAATGAAGTCCCGGGCAGCGAGTTGGGCGATGAGCAAAGCACCACGCCACCACGCCACCCGGCCAGCGACATGATCGAAGGCGAACAGCGCCAGGCGCTGGAGCAATGGCTGCGCAAGATCCCGGATGACCCCGGCGAACTGCTCAGACGCAAATTCTGGTACGAACAGCAACAACATCAGGATCAGGAAAAAACTCGATGACCCGCTTCACCGCCTTTTTGCTCGCACTGTTGCTCTGCACCGTTCAGGCCCAGGCTGCGGAGCTGGTCGCCAGCGTCGATCGCAGTCGCCTGAATTCCGGCGAGACGGTCGAACTGACCCTGGAAACCAGCGACGTGACCCAGTTCGGCAAACCCGACCTGACCCCGCTGGAACCGCTGTTCGAAGTGCGCGGCACCCGCCAGGTCAACCAACTGAACACCCTCAACGGCGACACCCAAGCGACCACGCGCTGGATCATCACCCTGCTGCCCCGGCAAAACGGCAGCGTGGTGATTCCGTCGCTGCAACTGGGCGACGTCCAGAGCCAGCCGATAACCGTGCAGGTGATCGAGAGCGAAACCCAGGACAGCAGCGACGCACTGGCGCCGGTGTTCATCGAGGCCAGCCTCGACCAGAACAGCGTCTATGTGCAGGCCCAGGCGATCCTGACCTTGCGCATCTACCATTCGGTGTCCTTGTACGACGACAGCAGCCTGACTCCGTTGCAGATTCCCGATGCGCGCATCGAACAGCTGGGCGAATCGCGCACCTACGAAAAAGTCATCAACGGATTACGCCATGGCGTGATCGAAATGCGCTACGCGATCTACCCGCAACACAGCGGTGAATTGACCATTCCGGCACAGATGTTCAGTGCCACGCCGGTCGATACCCGGCCGTCCCAGGACGCAACGGGGCCGAAACCGGGCAAGCAGATGCGCGTCAAATCTGCCGAGATCCCGCTGATGGTCAAGGCCAAACCCGGCACGTATCCGGCCGATGTGCCCTGGCTGCCGGCCCGCAGCCTGAGCCTGAGCGAAAGCTGGAGCCCGGAACCGGACCATTTACAGGTCGGAGACTCGCTGACCCGCAGCCTGACCCTGAACGCCGAAGGCCTCGCCAGTTCCCAATTGCCACCGTTGCCCGCCACCGAGATCAACGGCCTGCGGCGTTACCCGGATCAACCGGTGCTGGGCAACCAGAGCAGCGAACGCGGCTTGATCGGCAGTCGCGAGGACCGTGAAGCTCTGGTGCCGACCCGCACTGGCAACATTGATTTGCCGAGTGTTGAAGTGGTCTGGTGGAACACCTTCGAGGATCACCTGGAACACAGCAGCCTGCCGGCCCGTACACTGCAAGTGGCGAGCAATCCAAGCCTGATCGTCGATACCCCGGCGGGCAGCCCGCAGGCGATGTCCGGCGCCAACAACGAAGCCCTTTGGTGGTGGAAACTCAGCACCGTGATCCTGGCCTGCACCACCCTGCTGGGCTTCGGCCTCTGGTGGCGCGCCCGCTGGCAACCGGCGATCCTGCGAGCGGCGCAAACCGGCCCGAGCCCACGCACCTTGCTCGACGACCTAAAACGCGCCTGCCAGGCCAACGATTCCCACGCCACCCGCCAGGCCCTCGACGCCTGGGCCCGGCAACAACCGGAAACCCTGGCCGACATGGCGGCGCGTTTTGTGCCGCTGTCCGATGCCCTCGACGGTCTGAACGGCGCGCTGTACAGCGAAAGCGGCCAGTACTGGCAGGGCGAAGATCTCTGGCGCGCGATTCGTGCGATCCCGACGGCCGAAGGGGTTCAGGATCTGGTTGGCGATACCGGGTTGCCGCCGCTTTATCCCAAATAGAGCACACCAATCTCCTGTAGGGATCGTGACATCCCGCCGAATCCGTGTCCCTTTGCACATTTGCCAGTAAACTCTCCTCCCTTTAGTCGCTGTCATTTTCTTCGCGGCCATTACCTTATTTCCTACGGAGTACGCCTTGCGTCTGTTTCACACCTCCGACTGGCACCTTGGGCAGAACCTGCATGGCCAGGAGCGCGATTTCGAGCACGCCTGCTTTCTTGACTGGCTGCTGCGCCAGCTGAAGCTGGATCAGCCCGATGTGCTGCTGATCGCCGGCGATATCTTTGACACGGTCAACCCGCCGGTCAAAGCCCAGGAACGCCTTTACGACTTCATCGTCAGTGCCCACGAACAGCAACCGTTGCTGACCATCGTGATGATCGCCGGCAACCACGACTCCGGCTCGCGAATCGAACTGCCCGCGCCGTTGATGCGACGCTTGCGCACTCATGCCCTCGGTCGCGTGCTGTGGCTCGATGACGGTCAACTGGATGCCGAACGCCTATTGTTGCCGTTGCCTGATGCCAGCGGCGAAATTGCCGCCTGGTGTCTGGCGCTGCCGTTCCTGCGCCCTGCCGAGGTGACCGGTGCGCATTTAGGCGATAACTACTTGCGCGGCATCGGCCAGGTTCATGAATGGCTGATCGAAGCTGCGAATATCAAGCGCAAACCGGGCCAGGCGCTGATCGCTATCAGCCACGCGCACATGGCTGGCGGTTCGGTTTCGGAAGACTCCGAGCGCAGCCTGATCATTGGCAACGCCGAAGCCCTGCCCGCCAGCCTGTTCGGGCCGAGCATCAGTTACGTCGCCCTCGGGCATTTGCACAAGCCGCAGAAGGTCAACGGTGAAGAGCGCATCCGCTACTGCGGCTCGCCGATTCCGTTGTCGTTCTCCGAGATTAATTACCAGCATCAGATCCTGGACATTCAGCTCGATGGCGAAACATTGGTCAGCGTCGAACCGCGCCTGATTCCGCGTTCCGTCCACTTGCAACGCCTCGGCTCCGCGCCGTTGGCGGAGATCCTGCTGCAACTGGCCGACCTGCCCAACATCGACCTGCTCGCCGATATCCAGCGTCAGCCGTGGCTGGAAGTGCGGGTCCGTCTCGACGAACCGCAACCGGACCTGCGCCATCAAGTGGAAACGGCGTTGCAAGGCAAGGCTGTGCGACTGGTGCGGATTGCCGCCGAATACGCCGGCAATGGCAGCCGCGACGGCGTCGATGACGGCACAACCTTGATTGAACTGGATCAGCTTTCGCCCCAGGAACTGTTCAGCCGCGCCTGGCAGGACAACTACGGTAGTGAGGTCGACGAGCAAACGCTCAAGGACTTCGCCGAGCTGTTGCAGGACGTGCAGATGGAGAGCGAACAGCCATGAAAATTCTCGCGATCCGCCTGAAAAACCTCGCCTCCCTGGCTGGGCCGTTTGAAATCGACTTCACCGCTGAACCCTTGGCCAGTGCTGGCCTGTTCGCGATTACCGGGCCGACCGGGGCCGGTAAAAGCACGCTGCTCGACGCTCTGTGCCTGGCGCTGTTTGGCGCCGTGCCACGCCTGAACAACACCGGTCGCGACGCCAAGGTCCCGGATGCCGATGGTGAAATCGGTACTGGCGACCCGCGCACCCTGCTGCGTCGTGGCACCGGCGAAGGTTATGCCGAAGTGGATTTCGTCGGCATCGACGGTCGCCGCTATCGCGCGCGCTGGGAGGCCAATCGCGCCCGGGAAAAGGCCGGCGGCAAGCTGCAAGCCAGTCGCCAGAGCCTGCGCGACATCGATCAGGATCAACTGCTGGCCAGCCAGAAAGGCGAATACAAAGCGCAGCTCGAAGCCGCGCTGGGCCTGAACTTCGAACAGTTCACCCGCGCCGTCATGCTGGCTCAGAGCGAGTTCAGCGCCTTCCTCAAGGCTGACGACAACGACCGCAGCGAACTGCTGGAAAAGCTCACCGACACCGCGCTCTATACACGTCTCGGTCGCCGCGCTTTCGACAAGACCAAAGAAGCTCGCGAAGCCCATAAGTTGCTGCAGGATCAGGCTACTGGGGTCACACCGCTGTCGCCGGAAGCCCGGGCCGAACTGAATGAGCGCTTCAATGACGCTCAACAGCAACTCAAGACCCAGCAGGCGCAGCTCAAACAGTTGGAGTTGCAACACACCTGGCTCAAGGAACTGCGCCAGGTGCAGGACGCGCAACAGAGCGCCACCGAGCAACTGCACTCCGCCCAGCAACACTGGAACAGCCTGGCCGGCGAGCGCTTGAAGCTGACCCGCCTGGAGCAACTGGCCCCGCAACGGCATCAGTTCGCACGCAAGACTGAACTCACCGCCCAGCTCGCGCCATTGGCGGCGCAGATTCAGCAGCACACGCAACAGCAAAGCGAGCTGACCGAGCGACAGACTCAACTCGAACAGAGCCTGAGCACCGCCCAAACGGCGCTGACCCAAGCGCAAAGCCAACACAGCTCCAGCGCGCCCCTGCTGCGTCAGGCCTTCGAAGAGCAAAGCACCCTCGCCCGTCTGGTCAAGGACGCCAGCCTCAGTGCCGACCTCAAGCAGCAGGCGGAACAAGCCTGCTCTCAGGGTCAGGGCACGATTCAGAGTTTGCTCGACCAACAGAAACAGGTCGCAGAACGGTTGCAGCGAATTGCCGGTGAGCTTGAGCAAAGCACTCATCTGGCGCCGTTGAGCGATGCCTGGAACGCCTACCGCGATCGCCTGCAACAGCTAATGCTGATTGGTAATCGCCTGAACAAAGGCCAGGCCGAACTGGCCGCTCTGGAGCAAAGCGCCGCCCGCGCCGCCGAGGAACTGGCCACCCAGCGCCAAAGCCTTGAGGTGCTGTACAAAGAGGCTGGCGCCGAGCCTGAAGCAGTGGCCGAGCAGATTCAGATCCTCGGCAGTCTGCTGCAAGACAACCGCAAGCAACTGCGGGCCTTTGAAGAACTGACGCGACTGTGGGCCAGCCAGCAGGAACTGGACAAACGCGGTGCCGAGCTTCAGCAGCGGCAACTCGCCGCTCAGCAAGATCGCGATCGTCTGACCCAGGACGGCGTGAAAACCAAGGCCGAGCTGACCGTCGCCGAACAGACCCTGACCGTCACCCGCGAACTGCTGGAGCGTCAGCGTCTGGCGCGCAGTGCCAGCGTCGAAGAACTGCGCGCGCAGTTGCAGGACGATCAGCCATGCCCGGTTTGTGGCAGCCCGGACCATCCTTATCATCAACCCGAAGCCTTGCTGAAAAGCCTCGGCCGGCATGATGAAAGCGAACAGGCCAACGCTCAGAAAGCCGTCGACCTGCTCAAGGAAAAACTCACGGATCTGCGTGCCGAAGTCGGTGGTTTGATTGCTCAGCAAAAGGAATTGCTGCAACAGCAAGATCAACTCGCGAGTCAGCAACAAGGCTTGACGCCGAGCCTGGAAGCGCACCCGCTGTCCGCGCAGCTATTGGCGCAGGACGCAAGTAAACGCGATACCTGGCTGACCCAACAAAGCAGCCAGTTGAATCAGAGCATCACGCAGGATGAACAACGGCAAACCGCCCTGCTCACCTTGCAACAGGATGCCGCACGCCTGGCGCAACAACTGCGCAGCGCCGAAGCGGCGAGTCAGCAAGCAACACAGCACCTGATCAACCAGCAACGTGAATTGAGCAGTGATCGCCATCGTCTGGACGAAGAACTGAAGACGTTCAGCACCCTGCTCCCCGCCGACACGCTCGAGGCCTTGCGCAACGAACCCGCCGCGACCTTCATGCAGCTCGACCGGCAGATCGTCCAGCGTCTGGAACAACTCGACCAGCAGCGCGAAGAACTCAGCGAACAGCAACAGCGCCAGCAGACGCTGGACAAAGAACAGTACCAACAGCAGACCCGCATCCAGCAACAGGAAGCTGCGCAGCAGCAGTTCACGGCGCTGGCCGGGCAGCAACAGGCTTGCCAGGAAAAACTGACGCAACTGCTGGGCGAACATGCCAGCGCCGAACAGTGGCAGCAGCAACTGGATCAGGCCGTCGAGCAGGCGCGCACTGCCGAAGCGACGGCCAATCAGGAATTGCAAGCCGTGCGCACGTGCTTGGTGCAACTGGCCGCTGAACTCAAAGCGCAGCAGGAACGTTCACAGGCTCTGGAGACTGAAGATCGCGAGCTGAGCGGCAAAATTGCCGACTGGCGTGCGCAGCATCCAGAGCTGGACGACGGTGGCCTGGAAGATCTGTTGAGCGTCGACGACCAACACGTCAGCGAACTGCGTCAACGTTTGCAGCAGAGCGAAAAAGCCATCGAGCAAGCCAAAGTGCTGTTGCAGGAGCGCGATCAGCGCCTGCTCGATCATCAGGCGCAGCACAACGGCAATCTCGATGCCGAACAACTGGCCACGACGCTGGCCGAGCTGCAAAACCTGTTCGCCGCCAGCGAGCACCGCTGCGCCGAATTGCGCGCCGAACAGGCCGAGGATCAACGTCGACAGAACGCCAATCAGGCGCTGGCGCAACAAATCGCCGACGCCTACGCCGAGTATCAGCGTTGGGCACGTCTGAATGCGCTGATCGGTTCGGCCACCGGCGATACCTTCCGCAAAATCGCCCAGGCGTACAACCTCGATTTGCTGGTGCATCACGCCAACGTCCAGTTGCGGCAACTTGTGCGGCGCTATCGGTTGAAACGCGGCGGCAGCATGCTCGGGTTATTGGTGATGGACACCGAGATGGGCGATGAACTGCGCTCGGTGCATTCGCTGTCCGGCGGCGAGACGTTCCTGGTGTCGCTGGCGTTGGCGCTCGGTTTGGCGTCGATGGCGTCGAGCACGCTGAAAATCGAATCGCTGTTCATCGACGAAGGCTTCGGCAGCCTCGATCCGGAATCCCTGCAATTGGCCATGGACGCCCTCGACGGTCTGCAAGCGCAGGGCCGCAAGGTCGCGGTGATTTCCCATGTGCAGGAAATGCATGAACGGATTCCGGTGCAGATTCAGGTCCGCCGCCAAGGCAATGGCCTGAGTACCCTGGAGGTGAAATGAGTACGCTGTATTCGTTCCGCCGCTGCCCCTACGCCATGCGCGCACGCATGGCCCTGCGGTATTCGGGGGTTGCGGTGCAGATCGTCGAGGTCAGCCTCAAGGCCAAACCGGCCGAAATGCTCGCACTGTCGAGCAAAGGCACGGTGCCAGTGCTGAGTGTGGATGGGCGGGTGATCGATGAGAGCCTGGAAATCATGCACTGGGCATTGGCGCAGAACGATCCGCAGGACTGGTTGCTCAAGGATGATCCGCACGGGCAACAACGCAGCGCCGCACTGATCGAAGAGAACGATCAAGTGTTCAAGGTGCACCTGAATCGCTACAAGTACGCCGAGCGTTATCCCGAACAGCCGATGGCGTTTTACCGGTCAGAGGGCGAGGTGTTCCTGCGCAAGCTGGATGAATTGCTGGAGGGACGCGACTACTTGCTGGCCGGGCACCCGAGCCTGGCGGATATCGCCCTGATGCCGTTCGTGCGGCAATTCGCCCACGTGGATCGCGAGTGGTTCGGGCAGACGCCTTATGTGCGGTTGCAGGCGTGGTTGCAACGCTTCATCGAGTCAGACCTGTTCACATCAATAATGAAGAAATAACCGAGCCCCTGTAGGAGCGGGGTGAACATTCATGCCAATACCGCGCACATCCCCAACGCCGAGCAATCCACCTGGAACGGCCCGAAGAATTCGCCATTGGATTTGCTCGGCGGATTCCCCACCAGCAGCTCCAGGGCCTTGGCCGTCTGAATGTTGTGGGTGATGTTGTGGTTGCATTCGATGGCCCGCGCCACCGACCCCGCCGAGCCCTGCCCGATCCCCAACAAAGAAGCGCCATTGGTCATGAACGCCAGGAAGGCGATGACCCAGAGTTTGCGTCCTTTCATGCCCCCACCACTCCCGCCACGTCGGCGTGATCGACCATTACGTTTTGAGCACGGTGCTCGAATTGAATGGCGGGATAAGCGACCTGGATCGGTACTTGAAGGCTTTGTTGCGACTGCGCCGAAAGGCTGACGACCAACACCATAGCCACGTAAAGACCGATGGCCAGGTAGGCGCCGTATTTGGCAGAAGTGATGATTGCGCTGGCCATGATGTTCTCCGTGGGCATGTTTCAGTGCCCACAGAATCAATCAAAAAACAGAAGATAACTAGCGACCTTTATCCATAGTAGCTATCAGTTTTATTGATCATGAACCCAGCGTGTTTCAGTCCTCGATAAAACTCATCAAGCGCTCGCGGGCCGCTTCCGGCTCGTTGGGAAGGGGCTCGGCGGCCGATAGAATCGGGGTGGAATAGAGAAACAGGAGAACCACTGCCAGACGCATCGCCATGCTGTCGATCCTTTTAGGGAAGGAGTCAAAAAATCAGCGCCAAATTTAAACTCATGGCCATGTGATATCAAGCAATACCTTGATAGCAATATGATGCTGTCGTAAACGCGTTATGCAGGAGCGACATCACTTCGACGCTTTTCGACGCCTTACAGGTCGATCGGCAAGTGACTTCGCTCCTGCATAAAAGGTGCAGGGCTTACAGTTCAGTGTTGGGTTTTGTGGTCCAGCGCGGCGTAGAAGTTGGCGCTCTGTTGCAGGTATTTCTGGGTGTAGCTTTGGGTGTGGGATTTTTTGTCGCTGATTTCAACGTTGGCGCTGGCTGGCAGTGCAACGGTGGCAGAGATAGCGGAAGCGGCGATGACGGAGAAGAGATTGAAGTTCATGGCGGTATTCCTCGATTCAGTTGGCTTGCTTGCCCGATGGGGCCGTGAAGCAAACTTAACTCCCGAGGGTCGGCGCCTTGAAATGCTTTGTAGCATTAGCCGATATCAGCCTCATTAATAGAAGGTTGCAGGCCCCATCAACCGGGGCCTGCGGTCTATTGACGCACCAGGAACTTAAGATCGCTCGGGGCATCCATCGGCAGTTTCTGCACGGTTTTACCCAACAGACCGGTCTTGGCGTCGCGCTCGACGACGACAATCTGGTTGCTCTTCTGGTTGGCAATCAGCACAAACTTGCCACTCGGGTCGAGGCTGAACTCGCGCGGGTGATCACCGTCCACGGAGCGGCGCTGAAGCTCCTTGAGGTGGCCGGTCGCCGGGTCGATGGCGAACACCAGCAACTGATTGGTGGTGCCACGGTTGCTGACGTAAAGGAACTTGCCATCGGCCGAGGCGTGAAGCGCAGCCGCAGCCTTGCCCGATGTCGGCAGACCCGCTGCCAGATCGACCATCTGCGTTTGCTCAAGCGTGCCGTCGCGGTAATCGAACACCGCAACCTGCGCGCTCATTTCCATGGTCAGCCAGGCGTGTTTGCCATCGGCACTGAACAGCAAGTGTCGCGGCCCGCTGCCGGGCGGCAATTGAACGGACGCCGGCTTGGCGGCGGTCAACGGCAGTTCCGGATTGGCCTTGGGATCGAAGCGATAGACGAAGATCTTGTCCGCTCCCAAGTCGTTGGAAAACACGTATTGGCCATCCGGTGATGAAACCACCGAATGCACGTGTGCTGACTTCTGTCGTTCAGGATTGACCCGGCTGGCCGGATGACTGCTCATCTGCACAACGGGTTTTAGCTTGCCATCGGTGCCCACCGGTAACACCGCCAAGGTGCCGCCCGGGTCTTCAGCCACCGAGTAGTTGCTGACAAACAAATGGCTGGCATCGCCGCTGACGCTTGAATGCGTCGGCTCGTTACCCAGGGTTTGCACCTGGCTGATCAGGCTCAACTCATGGGTCTTTGGATCGATCGCATAGCTGCTGACACGACCCACCGGATCGGCCTGCCCCGGGCCGTTTTCGTTGACCGCGAACAAGCGATGTTGATCCTTGGACACAATCAGCCAGGACGGATTGGCGCTCTTTACCACTTGCAGGGGTTTGGCGTCGATCTGCCCGGTGCGGCTGTCGAAGTTCAGGCGATAAATCCCCTGGCTCTGACCAGAGGTATACGACCCCACCAGCAACTCGTAACTGTCCGCCGCGGCCGCGTGCACACCCATTGCAGCGACACTGCCGGCCATCAACAGTGGCCAGAGGTTACGCATCCTCATTCGTTTCGTCCTCATCGTCACCACCGCCGAACGCTTCCATAGGCACCAACCGGTGCTCGCCGGAATCGCCGGTAATGATCCAACTCTTCAAGTCGGGATCAAAAGTCGCCGCCGCGATCTGCGCCACGCTGAACTCCCAGCGCTTGAGCGCCCGACCGTCCATGCATTCGATGTGCAGGTTATCGTCCTCATCGAGAGAAAAGTCGAAAGCGTGCAGCCCATCGATTTCCAGCATGTCGCAGTGTTCGAGGGCATTGATCAAGGTGTCGTTTACGGCAGTCATGGCAGTCAATCTTTGAATGGAAAAAAGCAATGATAGCTCAATGTGGAAGCGGGCTCGTGTCGGTCACAACACTCGCACACGACACTGATCACATGTGGGAGCGGGCTTGCTCGCGAAGGGGCCGCCACATTCAACATCAATAGAGACTGACACTCCGCCTTCGCGAGCAAGCCCGCTCCCACAGGGATTGCGTTTAACCGTTAGAGGGCATCACGCGATGGCTTGCCATCGACCAAGCGTTGGATGCGCAGCGGATTGCCATTTTTCAGCGCTTCCGGCAGCAGGCTGTCGGGGTAGTTCTGGAAGCACACCGGGCGCAGGAAACGGTCGATGGCCAGGGTGCCCACCGAGGTGCCGCGCGCATCGGAAGTCGCCGGATACGGACCGCCATGAACCATCGCGTCGCAGACTTCCACGCCGGTCGGATAGCCGTTGAGCAAAATCCGCCCGACCTTCTGTTCCAGCAATGCCGTCAGCTCGCCGAACTGTTCAAAGTCCGCCGGTTCACCGATGATCGTTGCCGTCAGCTGCCCATGCAAACCGTTCAACGCGGCACTGAGTTGCGCCTGATCCGCCACTTCGACGAACACCGTGGTCGGGCCGAATACTTCCTCTTGCAGCACTTCATCGCCATCGAGCAACAGGCTGACATCGGCCTTGAACAGCTGCGGTTGCGCTTGATTGCCTTGTTGCGGGTTGCCGGCCAAGTGCTCGATTTTCGGATGTGCGAGGAGCTTCTGCAGGCCTTTGCCATAGCTGCTCAACGTACCGGCATTGAGCATGGTTTGCGCCGGTTGATCGCCAATCAGCCCCGCCACCTGCTGCACGAACGCGCTGAACTGTGGCGAACGAATGCCGATCACCAACCCCGGATTGGTACAGAACTGACCACAACCCTGCACCACCGAAGCCGTAAGGTCACGAGCGACGCTTTCAGCCCGAGCTTCCAGCGCGTGAGGCAGCACGATCACCGGGTTGATGCTCGACATCTCGGCAAACACCGGAATCGGCTGCGCACGTGCCGCGGCCATGTCGCACAGCGCACGGCCACCCTTCAGTGAACCGGTAAAACCGACCGCCTGAATCGCCGGGTGCTTGACCAGCGCTTCACCCACCCCGCCGCCGAAGATCATGTTGAACACACCGGCCGGCATGGCGGTTTTCTCGGCGGCGCGGATCACGGCGTCGGCCACCCATTCAGCGGTCGCCATGTGGCCGCTGTGGGCCTTGAACACCACCGGGCAACCGGCGGCCAATGCCGAAGCGGTGTCGCCCCCCGCCGTGGAAAACGCCAACGGAAAGTTACTCGCGCCAAACACCGCGACCGGCCCGAGGCCGATACGGTACTGACGCAGATCCGGACGCGGCAATGGCGTGCGCTCAGGCAGCGCCCGATCAATCCGTGCCCCATAGAAATCACCGCGCCGCAGCACCTTGGCGAACAGACGCATCTGGCCGCTGGTGCGACCACGCTCACCTTGAATACGGCCCGCCGGCAATGCGGTTTCGCGGCAGACCACGGCCACGAACTCATCGCCCAACGCGTCCAGTTCATCGGCAATCGCATCGAGAAATTGCGCACGTCGTTCAGCGCTCAGGCTGCGATAGGCCGGGTAAGCAGCGGCGGCAGCCTTCGCGGCGGCGTCGACTTCTTCAAGGGTGGCCTGATAGAAATCGTGGGGCAAAGCCTCGCCAGTGCTGGCGTCGACGCTCTGGAGTTTGACGGTGCCAGTAGCGCTGCGCCGACCGCCAATGTAGTTGTGGCCAAGAATCCGGGTCATGGGTGTCTCCTTAAAGTGTGCCGACGGTGCCGGGTTCAAACGCCGCTTCAACGGGCTCAATGCCGTTGATCAAGGGCGCGCCGAACTCGGCCTGGCTGATCTCGAACACATCACCCGGCTGGGTGCGGATGCCGTCAGCGAAGGACAGGGTCGCGGTGCCGAAGAAGTGAATGTGCACGTCACCGGGGCGCAGGAACTGGCTGTACTTGAAATGGTGATACTCGAGGTTTTCCAGGCTGTGGCACATGTTCGCTTCGCCACTGAGGAACTCGTTCTGCCACAGCACTTCACCATCGCGCAGGATGCGGCTGGTACCGGCCAGATGCTGGGGCAATTCGCCGACCCGAAGCTCCGGGCCATAGCTGCAACTGCGCAATTTCGAATGGGCCAGATAAAGGTAACTCTTGCGCTCCATCACATGATCGGAGAACTCGTTGCCCACCGCGAAACCGAGGCGATACGGTTTGCCGTCGTGGCCGATCACATAGAGACCGCTGAGTTCAGGCTCCTCCCCCGCATCTTCGGCGAACGGCGGCAGTGGGAACGGTTTGCCCGGTCGCACAACGATGCTGCCGTCGCCCTTGTAGAACCACTCCGGTTGCACGCCGGCTTGGCCGGTCGCGGGTTTACCGCCCTCCACGCCCCACTTGAAGATGCGCATGGTGTCGGTCATGGCGGTTTCGTCGCCGGCCTGCTGATGCATTTTGTCCCGGGCCGAAGCGCTGCCCAAATGAGTCAGGCCAGTGCCGCTGACCAGCATGTGCGCCGGGTCCGGGTGATCCAGCGGCGGCAGGATTTGCAGATTGGCCAACAGCGCTGGATAGTCGTGGCTGATGCCCAACCCCAGGGTTTGAACCTGCTGCTCAAGATTGACGCCCGCCTCGATCGCCGCCAGCGCCAGATCCCGCACCGAGCGCGCATCCTGCACTTCGCGCACCAGGCCGTCCTCGACCACGCCGACGCGGCGTTCGCCGTTACTCAATTCGAACTGAACTAAACGCATGATTTTCTCCTGTAAAACAATTCTTCAAAGCACCGAAAACCCCTGTGGGAGCGGGCTTGCCCGCGATAGCGATCTGTCTGGCACATCAATGATGAATGTGCCGCCGTCATCGCGGGCAAGCCCGCTCCCACAAGGTTGGTGGTGGTTGCCTATTTCGTGTCAGATACGGGTAGCCCCACGCGCACTGGCTGCAAATTCATCGGCCGGCAGCACGTGTTTACGCTCCAGCAGCCGATAAACCACACCCGTCAGCACCAAACCGAACACCATCACGCAAGACAAGAAGTACAACCCCGACGCCAGATTGCCGGTGTATTCCTTCAGCGCACCGATCACGAACGGACCGATGTAGCCGCCGAGGTTGCCCACCGAGTTGATCAACGCGATCCCCGCCGCCGCACTGGCACCGGCGAAGAAGCGACCCGGCAAGGTCCAGAACACTGCGGTGCAGGAAAACAGAGCGAACGCCACCAGGCACAGTGCCGCCAATTGCAGCACCGGCACCGACAGCCAGGCGCTGAGGAACAGACCGATGGCGCCTAGCACATACAGCACCGCCAAATGACCGTAGCGATCATTCAAGCGATCGGAACTGCGTGGAATAATCAGCAAACCGATGATCCCGAAGATGTACGGCACCGATGACACAAACCCGGTCACCAGGTCAGTGCCACCGAACTGCTTGATCAACGTCGGCAACCACAAACCGAGACCGTAGATGCTCAGGGTCACCGGCAGATAGAACAGCGCCAGCAGCAACACACGTTTGTCCTTCAGCGCATGCAGCGGATTGCCGTGGCGGGTCTGGCCGTATTCTTCCAAGTCCTTTTTCAGCTCGCCGGTCAGCCAGTCTTTCTCAGACTGGTCCATCCATTTCACCTGTTGCGGGCCGTCCGGCAGGTAACGCAGCACTGGCCAGGTCAACAGGATCGCGGGAGTGCCGATGACGATGAACAGCCACTGCCAACCGTGCAGCCCAAGAGTCCCGTCCATGCCCAGCAAGCCGCCGGACACAGGGCCGGTGATCATCATCGCGATGGGTTGGGAAAGGATGAACAACCCGAGGATCTTGCCGCGATGGCGAATCGGAAACCATTGGGTGATGTAGTACAGAACGCCCGGGAAGAACCCGGCTTCGGCCGCGCCGAGCAGAAAGCGCATCACATAGAAACTGTTCGGTCCCTGGACGAACGCCATACCGATGGTGATGGCGCCCCAGGTGACCATGATCCGCGCGAACCAGCGCCGGGCTCCGAAGCGGTCGAGCATCAGGTTGCTGGGAATTTCCAGCAGGAAGTAGCCAATGAAGAACAGCCCGGCACCCAGGCCATAAGCCGCGTCACCCAGGCCGATGTCGGCGCCCATGTGCAGCTTGGCGAAACCGACTGCGGAGCGATCCACATAGGCGATCAGGTACAGCAGGATCAGGAAGGGAATCAGTTTCAGCGTGATGCGGCGAATAAGCCGCAGTTCCTGGCTCATGAGTTCGGTCTCCGATTGTTGTTGTTATAGAACCTCGGGGGACGCCTCTCGCAGAAAACCGCCAGGGCCATCCCTCCGTTGAAAATGACTATATAGTAATACTATTTAACCAACAACACTTCCAAACAGTCGAAATTGCGCTTATGTTACGCCGTGACCCGCACAATATAGTCATACAATAAGAGAACCGATCATGTCTGATAAGAAACCCACCCTGCGCTCCGCCCAATGGTTTGGCACCGCCGACAAGAACGGCTTCATGTACCGCAGCTGGATGAAGAATCAGGGCATCGCCGACCATCAGTTCCATGGCAAGCCAATCATCGGCATCTGCAACACCTGGTCGGAACTGACCCCGTGCAACGCGCATTTCCGGCAGATCGCCGAGCACGTCAAGCGTGGGGTGATCGAAGCCGGCGGCTTCCCGGTGGAATTCCCGGTGTTCTCCAACGGCGAATCGAACCTGCGCCCCACTGCCATGCTTACCCGCAACCTGGCGAGCATGGACGTCGAGGAAGCCATACGCGGTAACCCGATCGATGGCGTGGTGCTGCTCACCGGTTGCGACAAAACCACACCGGCGCTGCTGATGGGCGCGGCCAGTTGTGACGTGCCGGCGATCGTCGTCACCGGTGGACCGATGCTCAACGGCAAGCACAAGGGCCAGGACATCGGCTCGGGCACGGTGGTCTGGCAGCTCAGTGAACAGGTCAAGGCT
This sequence comes from Pseudomonas sp. S2_A02, assembly GCF_054668495.1. NCBI lineage: Bacteria > Pseudomonadati > Pseudomonadota > Gammaproteobacteria > Pseudomonadales > Pseudomonadaceae > Pseudomonas > Pseudomonas sp. S2_A02. The sequence goes on from NZ_CP162776.1 coordinate 777,298, forward strand.
GGCACCATCACCATCGACGATTTCCTCGCGGCCGAGGGCGGCATGTCACGCTCGGCCGGCACCTGCAACACCATGGGCACGGCGTCGACCATGGCTTGCATGGCCGAAGCCCTCGGCACTTCCCTGCCCCACAACGCCGCGATTCCAGCGGTCGATGCGCGCCGTTATGTGTTGGCGCACATGTCCGGTATGCGCGCAGTGGAAATGGTGCGCGAAGATTTGAAACTGTCGAAGATCCTGACCAAGGAAGCCTTCGAAAACGCCATCCGGGTAAACGCCGCCATCGGCGGTTCAACCAACGCGGTGATTCACTTGAAAGCCATCGCCGGGCGCATCGGTGTCGAGCTGGATCTGGATGACTGGACCCGCATCGGTCGCGGCATGCCGACCATCGTCGACCTGCAACCGTCCGGGCGCTTCCTGATGGAAGAGTTCTACTACGCCGGCGGCTTGCCCGCGGTACTGCGTCGCCTCGGCGAAGCCAACCTGATTCCGCACCCGAACGCCCTCACCGTTAACGGCAAAACCATCGGCGAGAACACCAAGGACGCGCCGATCTACGGTCAGGACGAAGTGATCCGCCCCCTCGACAACCCGATCCGCGCCGACGGCGGCATCTGTGTGTTGCGCGGTAACCTGGCGCCACTCGGTGCGGTGCTCAAGCCCTCCGCCGCGAGTGCCGAATTGATGCAACATCGCGGGCGTGCTGTGGTGTTCGAGAACTTCGACATGTACAAGGCGCGGATCAACGATCCGGAACTGGACGTGGATGCCAATTCGATTCTAGTGATGAAGAACTGCGGGCCGAAGGGTTATCCGGGCATGGCCGAAGTCGGCAATATGGGGTTGCCGGCCAAGCTGCTGGCCCAGGGAGTGACCGACATGGTACGGATTTCCGACGCACGCATGAGCGGCACAGCGTACGGCACGGTTGTTCTGCATGTGGCACCGGAAGCGGCGGCTGGTGGGCCTTTGGCGACAGTGAAGGAAGGCGACTGGATCGAGCTTGATTGCGCCAATGGGCGCTTGCATCTGGACATTCCGGATGCAGAGCTGGCGGCGCGCATGGCGGATCTACAGCCGCCACAGCAATTGATCGTGGGCGGTTATCGTCAGTTGTACATCGATCACGTGCTGCAGGCGGATCAGGGTTGCGACTTTGACTTCCTGGTTGGTTGCCGCGGGGCCGAGGTGCCACGCCACTCTCACTGACACCATCAATCTAATAATGTGGGAGCGGGCTTGCTCGCGAAGGCGGGCTATCAGCCAACATCAATGTTGAATGTGATGGCCTCTTCGCGAGCAAGCCCGCTCCCACATTTAATCCCATATGCTTCAGGACTGTGCTTGCTCTGACGACCATCACTCGCCGCGCCTGCTATCATGCGCGGCACCCCATCGCACAGGATCGCGCCGTTCCCCATGGATTACCGCAAACCCTCCGAACGCAAAAGCATGCATTCGCGCATCGTCCAGGAACTGGGCATGCAGATCGTCTCGGGACGCTTCAAACCGGACGACAAACTGCCCGCCGAAGCCCTGCTATGCGAGGAATACGCGGTCAGCCGGCCGGTCCTGCGTGAAGCCACTCGCGTATTGGTCGCCAAGGGCCTGGTGTATTCCCGTCCGCGGGTCGGCACGGTGGTCAAGCAGCGCAAGGAATGGCACATGCTCGACCCGGATGTGCTGCACTGGCTGATGCAAAGCAGTCCGCAAAATGAATTCTTTGATCTGCTGACCAGCGTGCGCAGCATCATCGAGCCGGCCGCCGCCGCATTGGCCGCGCAGTTCGCCACGGATGAAGACATTGCCTCTATCGGCGAGGCCTACCAACGCATGGAAGCGGCACCGACCCCGGAAGCCTTGTTGCAACCGGATCTGGATTTCCATAGCCGCATCGCCGACGCGACTCATAACGACTTGCTGGCGAACCTGTGCAACATGCTGTCGGTGGCGATTGCAGAAGCCTTGAAGCACTCCAACCAACGACCGAATCTGCATGAATTGGCGATGCCACGGCACAAGGCGATCCTGACTGCTATCGAGAATCGCGATGCGCTGGGCGCACGGCATGCGACGCTGGTGCAACTGGATGATGCGCGCAGTGCGTTGAATGTGGTGTTGGGAACCGATCCCTCATAACCACCACAGGGACTGGTGCGAATTTGAGGTATAAAAAAGCCGCGACCTTGGTTGCGGCTTTTTAGTTTCAGCGACCGGTCAGTGAGCAAACAGCGAGTTGCCCTTCTGCCCTGCCAGCTTTTCCGGTTTGATCAGGAACCGCGCCAGCGCTGGCAGCAGCCACAACGCGCCGAACATGTTCCACAGCAGCATAAAGGTCAGCATCAGGCCCATGTCGGCCTGGAACTTGATCGCCGAGAAGATCCAGGTGCATACGCCGATCGCCAGGCACAGACCGGTGAACAGCACGGCTTTACCGGTGGACTTCAGCGTCTGGTAGTACGCCTCTTGTAGCGGCAGACCGGCACGCAGGAAGCTTTCCAGACGGCTGTAGATGTAGATCCCGTAGTCCACGCCAATCCCCACCCCGAGCGCGACCACCGGCAAAGTCGCCACTTTCACGCCGATGCCCATGAACGCCATCAATGCGTTGCCGAGTACCGAGGTCAGCACCAGCGGCAGCACGATGCACAAGGTCGCCGCCCAGGAACGGAAGGTGATCATGCACATGGTCGCGACGCAGATGTACACCAGAACCAGAATGGTCAGTTCGGAGCGTTTGATCACCTCGTTGGTGGCCGCTTCGATCCCGGCATTACCGGCGGCAAGGATGAATTCCAGGCCTTCCTTGTTGTTGTCTTTGGCGAAGTCCTGCACCGCATGCACCGCACGATCCAGGGTTTCAGCCTTGTGATCGTTGAGGAACACCAGCACCGGCGCCAGGGAGCAATTGTTGTTGTACAGGCCATCGGCACGGGCGATGGAGTTGTTCAGCACGTCCGGGTTGCGCGACAGGGTTTCCCATTTCAGGTTGCCCTCGTTCATGCCCTTGATCATCTGCTTGGACACGGTCACCAGCGAGATCGCCGACTGCACGCCCTCGGTGTTCTGCATCTTCCACATCAGCTCGTCGATCGGCGCCATGGCCTCATAACGCGAGCAACCTTCGGACTTGGTCTTGACCATCACCACCAATACGTCGGAACTGGTGGAGTAGTTGTTGATGATGAAGCTGTTGTCCTTGTTGTAACGCGAGTCCGGACGCAGCTCCGGCGCGCCTTGGTCGAGGTCGCCGATTTTCAGGTTCTGGCTGTACCAGAGGCCGCCACCGAAAGCGATCAGCGCCAGGGCAATGGAAATCGGGGCGACTTTGGGGCTGGCAAAGTTCGACAGCAGGCGCCAGAACGGATGCTCGCGGTGCGCGTCTTTCTTGCTGCGTTCGACGGCGCGCTTGCTGATACCGACGTAGGAAATCGCCACCGGCAGCAGAATCAGGTTGGTGAACACGATCACCGCCACGCCGATGGACGCGCCGATGGCCAGTTCACGAATCACGCCAATGTCGATGATCAGCAGCGTGATGAAGCCCACCGCATCCGCGAGGATCGCGATCATCCCCGGCAGAAACAGCTGACGGAATGTACGGCGTGCCGCTGTCAGCGCGTTCTCCGCCTCGCTGGACTGCAAGGCGATACCGTTGATTTTCTGCACGCCGTGGGAAATCCCGATAGCGAAGATCAGAAACGGCACCAGCATCGAATACGGATCAAGCCCGAAACCGAAGAAGTGCATCAGGCCGAGCTGCCAGACCACCGCCACCAGCGTCGTGCTCAAAACCGCCACGGTACTGCGCATGCAGTTAGTGAACCAGTACAGCAGGATCAGCGTGATGACGAAGGCGACGCCGAAGAACATCACCACCATGACCAAGCCATCAATCAGGTCGCCGACTTTCTTGGCGAACCCGACAATGTGGATCTTCACGTTGGGGTTCTGCGCTTCGAACTTGTTGCGGATCTTGTCCTCGAGCTCGTGAGAGAACTGGCGGTAGTCCAGCGCCAGCAACTTGCCCTGGTCCTGCGGGTCCGGGTAGGACTCCAGCAGCGGGATGTCGACGATGCTCGACTTGAAGTCGTTGGCCACCAGGCGCCCGACTTGCCCGGACTTGAGCACGTTGTTGCGCAGCAGGTCGAGGCTTTGCTGGGAGCCGTTATAGCTCTGGGGAATCACTTCACCACCGGCGAAACCCTCCTCCGTCACCTCGGTCCAGCGCACGCTCGGGCTCCACAGCGACTTGAGGCCGGAACGGTCGACGCCGGAAATGTAGAACACCTCGTCGTTGATCTGACGCAGGGTCTCCATGTATTCCTTGGAGAAGATGTCGCCATCGGTGGCTTCCACGGAAATCCGCACCGTGTTGCCCAGGTTCGCCAGATCGTTGCGGTGCTCCATCATTTTTTCAATGAATGGATGCTCGAGCGGGATCATTTTTTCGAAGCTGGTGGACGGCCGGATCAACGTCGCCTGCCAGAACAGGAAAACACTGACCAGCAGGCAGATGACGATGACTGCCGGGCGATTGTTGAAAATCAGGCGCTCAAGAAACGTCGCCTTGTCCTGATGAGGAGTGCTTAAGGATGTCATAGACCCGCCTTCTTATTATTTGCCCGGCTCATTTGGACGACCCGTTTTTTCCATTCTCTGCGCCGGTGGGCGAAGTAACGCGAACGCCACCCTGTCCTGCCAGAATCAGATTGCCGTTGCCTGCTGCCGTCACCGCCGAAACGGAAATGCGATCCGGGCGATTGAACACGCTGAAGGTTTCGCCGTCGTCGGTGCTGCGAATAATGCTGCCGCCGTTGCCGACGATCACGATGGATCCGTCATCGAGCAGCGTGGCGCCAGACAGGCCGAACTCCAGCGCGCCGCGTGCAGCCTTGAGCTCGACCTGCTCCCAGGTGTTGCCGAAATCCGTGGAACGGTAGAGGTTGCCGCGCAACCCATAGGCCAGCAGCGTGGCCGGTTGCGCAGTGCCGATCACACCGAACAGCGAGCCTTCGTAGGGGCCCTCAAGCTTTTCCCAGGTCTGCCCATCATCGGCGGAGCGGAACATGCTGCCCTGCTCGCCGACGATGAAAATACCGGAATCCTTGACCGCGGCAATGGCGTTGAGGTGGTATTGGTCTTCGTTGTCGAGACGGTCGCTGACGTCTTCCCAGTTTTTTCCGCCGTCGGTGGTTTCCAGCAACGCACCGTAAGCGCCCACGGCAAAGCCGCTGTTAACGTCCTTGAACCAGACGTCGAGCAGCGGCGATTCGCGTTTCAGGTCTTCGAATTGCTTGGTCCAGGTGATGCCGCCGTCTTCGCTGGCGAGGATCTGCGCATCATGGCCAACGGCCCAGCCGTGTTTGTCATCGACAAAAAACACTGCCGTCAGCAGTTGCCGGGTCGGCACCTTGGCCTGGGTCCAGGTCGCGCCCTGGTCATCGGAATACAGAATGTGCCCGCGATCGCCGACCGCCACCAGGCGTTTGCCGGCGTGTACGACATCGAGCATCAGGCCTTTGCTGGCCTTGGCGGATTCAACGGAATAAACCACATCGGTGGCCGACGCGGCAGCGGCCAGCGCGGGCGCCGACAGCACGGTACAGCCCAACAGCGAGAGCGCTGTAGCCAGCAACGCGAACCTGCGTAACGCCGGCGGGCGGCCAATACTCACACCCATGACAGGCTCACTCATAGACCTTCCCCCACATTATTATTGTTAGGTCGTTCAACCCTTCAGGGCGCCGTAAGGGATGCTCATCGGGATTGACCTATTCAGGAGCATAGTCCTGAAACCCGCAATCCAGAGCCCCTTCGGAAGCTGGCTTATCCTATCGGGGTTTGGAAAGGTCTGACAATCGACGCCACGTTATGTTTTGTTAACTGGAGGGGTATGGGGTGGGGGTGAATGATTGGGTATCAGGTGGGGTGATTGGTTTTTGGGGTTTTGGTGTGCATATCCGTTGCTGCGGTCACGGCGGCTATTGGTTTCGCTTTTACAGCGAGTCACTTTCGAAAAGCGCGAAAGTAACCAAAGCGCTTTTTGCCCCTTTCGTTCGGTGCCTCGCCTAGGCTCGGCATGCCCTCGCTCCGGTCCTGCTCCGTGGGCCCGCCGCGATCGGCCATCCATGGCCGTGCGCGGCTAACCCGGCATCCATGCCGGGTTGCCCACTGCGCAGCACCTCCTCTCGCCTCTCGAGGGGGCGGTGCGTCAACATCAAAAGCGAGGCGGCCTACCGGCCGGCCTAAGCTCAAGTACACGTGTTCCCCCTGTAGGAGCTGCCGAAGGCTGCGATCTTTTGATTTTGCTTTGGCTTTGGCTTTGGCTCTGGCTTTGGCTTTGGCTTTGGCTCTGGCTCTGGCTCTGGCTTTGGCTTTGGCTTTTGATCTTGATCCACCGCCCCTTCGGGAGGCTGAGTGGAGGTGTTCATCTGGGGATTGGCGCGTAGCGCCGTTCGACGCAGTCGAACCCATCGCATGTAGGTCGTAGCGAAGCAGACCGTAGGGCGATGCCCCCAGATGGATACCGGAGCGAAGGAACGCCGAGCCTTAGCGAGGGGCCGGACGCTTGGGGCGAGACCTTTTGGGTACTTTTGGGGCGTTTGCCAAAAGTGCCTCGCCGTAAGGGCGAAACCATAAGTAGCCGTGACCGCAGAAACGGATATGTACACCATCAAAAATCCCGGTCGGCTATCAGGCCGCCTTCGCGAGCAAGCCCACTCCCACAGGGGTCCGAGTGAACCCTGCGGGAGCAAGACCAAATCAGGCCAGGCTTTTGCTGACCACTTCAAACACATCGCTGGACAGTTGCCCCGAAGCACGAATCCGCTCCAACTCACCTTTCATCAACGCCTGACGAGCATCGTCGTATTTGCGCCAGCGAGTCAGCGGCGCCAGTTGGCGAGAGGCGATCTGCGGGTTAAACCCGTTCAGCTCGATCACCAGATCCGCCAGGAACCGATACCCGGAACCGTCGGCGGCATGGAAGTTGATCAGGTTCTGCCCGGCAAACGCGCCGATCAGGGCTCGCACCTTGTTCGGGTTCTTGATGGTGAACGCCGGGTGTTGCATCAAGGCTTTGACCCGCTCCAGACCGCCCGGCAATGTGCTGCCGGCCTGAACGCTGAACCACTGATCCATGACCAGCGGATTGTCCTTGAAGTGCTCGGCGAAGGTCGCCAACGCCGTGGCTTTCTGCTCTTCGAACGGCGAATTCACCACCACCGCCAACGCCGTCAGACGCTCGGTCATGTTGTCGCTGGTGTCGAACTGCTCAAGGGTTGCCGCCAAGACTTCCGGCTTGCCGCTGAGCATCAGGTACGACAGCGCAATGTTTTGCAGCGCGCGGCGGGCGAAATGCTCGGCCTCGGCCACATACGGCGTTTTCTTCGAGAGATCGCGATTGGCCTGATAACGCAGCCACAATGCCTCGAACAAGCCTTCAGCCAATTGCTTACGGGCAAACTCGCGGGCCGTGTGAATGGCGTCTACGTCAGCCACTTCACTGATCTCGGTCAGATACGCCTCGCCCGGCAGCGAAAGCATCTCGGCGACCATCGCCTGATCCAGTGTGTCGTCGGACAGCACGGTACGCAGTGCTGCAACCAAACGCTGATCCAGCACCAGCGCTTCACCCTTCTGTTGCTGTTCGATCAACTCTTGCAGTACTTGCACCGACAATTGCTGACCGGCATCCCAGCGGTTGAAACCGTCGCTGTCGTGCTGCATCAGGAACATCAGCTGATCGCGGTCGTACGGGAAGCTCAGTTTCACCGGCGCCGAGAAGCCGCGTAGCAACGAAGGCAGCGGCTTTTCAGCAATGTCGATGAAGGTGAAGGTCTGCTCGGCCTCAGTCACCGAAATAACCCTCGAGGTGCCTTGAGCACTGGCTTCACCGGCAAGACGCAGGGCAACTTCACCACCCTTGCTGTCCAGCAGGCCCAGTTCCACCGGAATCACGAACGGCCGTTTTTCCACCTTGTCCGGGGTTTCCGGACAGCTCTGGCGGAAGGTCAGGCTGTAGGCTTTCGCTGCGGCGTCGTAGGACTCGCTCACCGCCAAACGCGGTGTGCCGGCCTGGCTGTACCAGCGTTTGAATTGGGTCAGGTCAACGCCGTTTGCGTCTTCCATGGCCTTGATGAAGTCGTCGCAGGTCACGGCCTGGCCGTCATGGCGTTCGAAGTACAGGTCGCTGCCTTTGCGGAAGCCTTCGGCGCCAAGCAAGGTGTGGATCATGCCGACCACTTCCGAACCCTTTTCGTACACGGTCAGGGTGTAGAAGTTGGAAATCTCGATGAAGCTGTCCGGGCGCACGGCGTGGGCCATCGGGCCGGCGTCTTCGGCGAACTGGTGGGTACGCAGGTACGCCACGTCCTGGATGCGTTTGACCGTGGCCGAGTTCATGTCGGCGGAGAAGCCGGAATCGCGGAACACGGTGAAGCCTTCCTTGAGCGACAACTGGAACCAGTCGCGGCAAGTCACACGGTTGCCCGACCAATTGTGGAAGTATTCGTGGGCAACGATCGCTTCCACACGCTGGTGCGCGGCATCGGTAGCGGTTTCGGCGCGGGCCAGTACGGCGCTGGAGTTGAAGATGTTGAGGCCTTTGTTCTCCATGGCGCCCATGTTGAAGTCGTTGACCGCGACGATCATGAAGATGTCCAGGTCGTACTCGCGACCGTAAACTTCTTCGTCCCAGCGCATCGACTTCTTCAGGCTGTTCATGGCGTGCTGGCACTTGTCGATGTTTTCCGGCTCGACGTAGATGCGCAGCGCCACGGAGCGCTCGGTCATGGTGGTGAAGGTGTCTTCGACGCACCACAGGTCACCGGCCACCAGCGCGAACAGGTAGGCCGGTTTCTTGAACGGGTCTTCCCAGGTCGCCCAGTGCCGGCCGTCTTCGCCAGGACCTGAGGCAATCGGGTTGCCGTTGGACAGCAGCACTGGATAGCTGTGCTGCTCGGCGACCACCGTGGTGGTGAACGTGCTCATCACATCCGGGCGGTCGAGGTAATAGGTGATCTTGCGGAAACCTTCGGCTTCGCACTGGGTGCAGAACATGGTGCCGGATTTGTACAGCCCTTCCAGGGCGGTGTTGGTTTCCGGGTGGATCTTGACGCTGGTATCGACCGTGAAGGTGGTGCTGGTCGGGTGCAGGGTCAGGTGATTCTCGGTCAACTGATACTGCGCCGCAGAAAGCTCTTGGTCGGCCAATGTCACCGACAGCAGTTCGAGTTGCTGGCCGTCCAGCACCAGCGGCGGCAGGCCCGGGCCACGTTCAGGATTACGGCGCATCACCAGTTGCGCATGGACCAGGCTGTGGTCCTCGAACAACTCGAAGGTCAGGTGCGTCTCGTCGATCAGGTACTCAGGCGCCTGATAGTCCTTCAGGTAGATCATCTTCGGTTGTTCGGTGCGCATACTGGAATCCTTACTGATGCACGGCGAGCTGGTAGGCCGTGTATTTACGAATATTGATCACGCCGGTGTCGAAAATCAGGTACTGGCCCTTGATCCCCAGCAGCGTGCCTTCGGCAATCGGGTTCTTGTCCAGGTTGAAGCTGACAATCTTGGCCGGATATTGCTCGATCGGATAGCGGATCTCGAGCGGTTCGACATCGGTAATGGTCTGGATTGCTTGTAGGCCAAATCGTTCCTGCAAACCTTGCAAACCTTCCGCACAACTTTCAAACAGCTGATCGCGAACCTGCGCCAGGTCCACAGATACCGCATCGCCCTTGAGTAAAGCACGCCAGTTGGTCTTGTCAGCCACCTGACTGCGGAACAGATCTTCGACGAAGCCCGACTGCTGACGGGTCGCGACGCGCATGATCGGCAAGGCCTGGCTGGCGCCCTGATCGAGCCAACGGGTCGGCAGCTGCGTAGCACGGGTTATGCCGACCTTGATCCCCGACGAATTGGCCAGATACACCACATGATCGGTCATGCAGAATTTTTCGCCCCACGCAGGCTCACGGCAGGTGCCGGCGTCGTAGTGGCAACGTTCCGGGCTCATGATGCAAATATCGCACTGCGCCAGTTTGGTCATGCACGGGTAGCAGTAACCCTGGCTGAAACTGGTTTTGGTCTTGCGTCCGCAATGGGTGCAGTGGATCGCCCCCAGGTATTCCAGGCGCACTGTGGTGCCGATCAACGGATTGACCGGTACCTCGGCGTCGCCCAGACGAAAAGCGTACTGAACGTTCGGCCCGTCGAGGCGCGCCGACATTTTGCTGATTGCACCGCGGCCAATCTCGATCAATGGATAGCATCCGACTTGAACAGAATGTTTGGCACTTCAATCGACTTCGACTCGCATTCCTGCGGGCCCATGTAGCCGGTGCGCTCTTCCTCGGGCAGGTTCTGGATTTCCCAGGCGATCATCGCTTGCAGAGACAGTTCGCGCTGCTCGGCGGTGAGTTTGCCACCGTCGGACCATTTGCCGATTTCCACTGCCAGTTTCAGGCTCTGGTAGATATCCGGGGTGATGTTTTTGATCATTTCGTTAAAAGAAGACATCAAGGGCTCCGCGCTCTTTAATCACATAGCTTATTTGGAAGTCAGTTTACGGCGGTTGTACAAACCGCCCAACAAACCGGTGAAGCATCCGATGAGTAACCCGCTGACGTGGGCCGCGTTGGCAATCTGGCCGAAGCCGATCATCGAGACCAGCCCGGACAGGCACACCAGCAACCACACCAACATCATCACCAACACCCCTCGGGGCAGGCGATACGCCGGGTTCGGCGACAGGACCTGGAAGATCCAGCAATGCCCGAGCAGGCCGTACAGCACCCCGGACAACCCGCCAAACAGGCTCGGGCCGCTGAAAAGGTATTGGGTATAGTTGGACACCAGACTGAACAGCAACGTCAGGCCGATCAGGTTGATGCTGCCCTGCCGCGACTCGATGCGCCGCCCCAGTTCCCAGTACCACATGCCGTTCATGGCCAGATGCAGGATGCCGAAGTGGATCAGCATCGGCGTCACCAGACGCCACCACTGCCCCGCCGCCAAGCTATCAGCCAATGGCGTGAAATGGATGTACTCACCGACCACACGAAAATCGAGGAAGGTCAGCCAGCGTATCGTTTCGAGGTTTTCGCCCAGCAGCGTCACCATGCCGACGATCAGACTCAGCAGCAGCACCAGCGCCGTAGCCTTGCTGCAGCGCAATTGCTCGACGAAGCCCGGACGCTGCCGCGTCTGCGCGATCGGGATATCCAGTTGCTGATCGGGGTCGCCCGCCGGAAAGCGTTCGTACAATGAGCGTACGTCTTCGCTGATGTTGGCCGGGACCCACAGCACCTGCTCGCCCGCCTCTTCGCTGACCCGATGGGGCACTTGCATGCGCTGCAGCAATTTGACGAACCCGCTCAAATCCACCGCCAGAGGCAGACGTAATACCGCTACCGCCGTCATTGCAGCACCTCCGGCCGCTCGACATCGACCCAGACAAATTTATGCGGATCGAGACGGGTTTCCTGATCCAGACGATAAGCGACCAATTTGCCGTAGAGCACTGCGCTGTAATCCAGGCACGCCAGGTTCGGACGAATCGGCGCCGGTTTGCCGCTGCGCCAGTAGTGACCGACGAACAACAGCGGCTCATCGACGCCGTAGCGCAACAAGTTGTCTTTTTCGCTGGACGACAGCGGCGTGCGGGCCACCGGCTCAGGCAAGGCGTCGGGCTGGAACACGATGTCTCCGTAGGTTTGCGGGTCGTCTTCCCAGAATTTGGTGCGGAAAAACGAGCGCGTCAGGCCGTCACCGCTGGTCATGGTCAACCCGTGGGGCAAGCGCATGTCGGTGCCGCGCAACAGGCGATCGAACACGGTGCAGGCAAAACTGCCCGGCACCGCGGAGGCCTGGAGGAAGTGCTCATCGATGCAGCCGTCGGGGAACAACCCGCGCAACGGCTCGATCAGGCTGGCATCCCAGCAGGCATGCACGACGCGAAAGCGTCCGGCATCGACGAACAATGGCAGTTCATAGAACCATTGCAGGAAGTCATGCCATTCCGCGGGATGATCTTCGAACTGGGTCAGGGTTTCGTGCAACAGGCGGCCATGGCGCGGCGTGTGTTCACGCACGAACTGCTGGCCACTGCCCGGCAGCGCTGGCGTGCTCCAGCCAAGGGCGTTGAACTCATGGTTGCCCATGATGCACAGCGCCTGCCCGGCCTCGACCATGTCACGGACGATGTGCAGCGCCTCGCGAATCCGCGGGCCGCGGTCGATGATGTCGCCGAGGAACACCGCCATGCGCGACGGATGCCGCCAGACACCCGCCTGTTTGTGGTAACCGAGCCGGTCAAGCAAGTGCTCAAGGGTCAGAGCGCAACCGTGCACGTCACCAATCAGGTCGTAGCTACGCGCGGGATCGAGCATCAGTCGCCTCCACCACCCAACTTGCTGCCCCAGCCGAGCTTGGTCCGGCAGACTTCATAGTAGTTGTGGTCCAGCGGATGAATCAGCCGCAGTTTCTGCGCTTTCTTGCTGATGGTGATGGTGTCACCGGGCGCGCAGGTGAAGTGATTCTGCCCGTCACAGGAGACTTGCGGGTAAATCTGCATATCTTTGGACACGACGATTTTCAGCTCACTGTTGCCATCGACCACGATCGGTCTACCTGACAAGGTATGGGGGTACATCGGCACAATCACAATAGCGTCGAGCTTGGGATGCATGATCGGGCCACCCGCCGACAGCGCGTAAGCGGTCGAACCGGTCGGCGTGGCAACGATCAGGCCGTCGGCTTTCTGGCTGCAGACGAACTGGCCGTCGATGTACAACTCGAACTCGATCATCCGCGTCGATTTGCCGGGGTGCAGCACCACGTCGTTCAGCGCATCGCCCTGGCCAATGGCCTCGGCGTGGCGACGGACTTCGGCTTGCAGCAGGAAGCGGTTTTCCACCAGATAGTGGCCGTCGAGCACTTCGGCGACTTTGACTTCCAGCTCATCGGGACGAATATCGGTCAGGAATCCCAGGCTGCCACGGTTGATGCCGAGCACCGGAATATTGTGCTTGGCCAAGGCACGGGCGGCGCCCAGCAGGCTGCCGTCACCACCGACCACAATCACCATGTCACACACTTCACCGAGCATCTTGCGCGACGAAGTTTGCAGGCCATGACCCGGCAGGACTTCGGCGATGGTGTCTTCGAGGATCACGTGCAGGTGACGATCGAGCAGAAACCGTTTCAGTCGGCGGACGGTATCCAGCACCTGAGAACTGCCCAGGCGACCGATGATGCCGATATTACGAAATTGCTCCATGGGGCTCCTATTGGGACGCGGAGGGCCTGCGACGGCGAAAAACACGATTATGGGCGAAAGCGCGGCGTAGACAAAACCCTTTCAGCCACGACGGTGCGCTCGCGTTTCGGGCTATGCTCGCAAGATGATCCTATTTCCCGATTTGCTCCAGTTACCTCACCAGTTGCGCCACCCTGAAGTGCGCGACCTGGCTTGGGTCATCCTCGCGCCGCCGATGCTCAGCGTCACCCCGTGGTCGCAGCGTCATCCGCTGGCGGGCAGCGACTGGGTGCAGGCACCGGAGCGCCTGGAACACTGGCTCAGGCAACTGGACCGCGACAGTTACGACTTGTTGCACTGGCTGGCCCAAGCCAGAACCCGGCGGCTGGGTCTGTACTACGAACGGCTGTGGCAGTACGCCGTGCGGCACGCGCCGGGTATCGAGCTGATTGCCGCCAACCTGCCGATCCGCCGTGAAGGCCACACCTTGGGTGAGCTGGACATGCTGCTGCGTGATCGCGATGGCGTGCATCATCTGGAACTGGCGATCAAGCTCTACCTTGGGCCACAGAACGGTGACGGCCATGACACCGCGCAATGGCTCGGACCGGGTTGTCATGATCGGCTCGACCGTAAACTGAAGCACCTGAGCCAGCATCAATTACCGATTTCCGCGCGGGCGGAAAGCCGTGCAGTGCTGGCGTCGCTGGATATCCAGCAGTTCAGTGCGCATCTGTGGCTGGGCGGTTATCTGCTTTATCCGTGGCCGGGACAGTCCGAATCCCCGAGCGGCGCGCACCCTCAGCATTTGCGCGGTAGCTGGCTGCATCAGAAGGACTGGGCGGACTTTGTCGTGCAGCGCCCATTCGGTCGCTGGCAACCCCTGCCCCGCCATGCCTGGCTGGCGCCGGCACACTACCCCGAAGAGCAAACCTGGAACGCTGAACAGTTGAATGCATGGCTGAACGATCTGGACCCGCTGGCCCCGGCGCAGTTGATGGTACGGCTGACAGAACGTACGAACGGGGATTGGGAAGAAGCCGAGCGGCTATTTCTGGTGTCCGATCTTTGGCCGAATGTGCCGGGTAATGGTTGAGTTTTGTGGTGATTGGATGGGCGTCTTCGCGGGCAAGCCTCGCTCCTACAAGGACCTTCGCCATAAGGAGATCCAATGTGGGAGCGGGCTTGCTCGCGAAAGCGGTGGGTCAGTCGATATCAATGTTGACTGTGCTGCCGTCTTCGCGAGCAAGCCCGCTCCCACAGGGATTGTGGCTGGCCACAAGAATTAATCAGCGCCACGTAAACGGGTCATTGCTTTTTATGCTGCTCAACCCACAGCGCATACGCATCGATGAATTTCTGCAAGAACGGCCTCACCGACTCCGACAATTTGCCCGCCTCGTCGAACGCTGAGCCGGCGCCGCCCAGATAGGCCTCCGGCTGTTGCATGCACGGCACATTGAGAAACACCATGGACTGGCGCACGTTGTGATTGGCCCCAAATCCGCCGACGGCGCCCGGTGCAGCGCTGATCACCGCACCCGGCTTGCCGTTCCAGGCGCTCTTGCCATAGGGGCGCGAACCCACGTCGATCGCATTCTTCAATGGCGCCGGCACCGAACGGTTATATTCCGGGGTCACGAACAACACTGCGTCGGATGAACTCACTTGTTGTCGGAAAGTGCTGTAGGCTGCCGGCGGTGATTCGCCATCGATGTCTTCGTTGTAGAGCGGCAAATCGCCGATTTCGACGATAGTCAGCTTCAGATTGGCAGGCGCCAGCTCGGCCAGCGCCAGCGCGACTTTGCGGTTGATCGACGCTTTTCTCAGGCTGCCGACCAGAACGGCGATCTCGTAGACGTTGCTCATGGAAGATTCTCGACTGTCCGATGGAAAGAGCTTCTAGTTATAGATTTCAAATGACGATTCAACCAGTGAGCGACGGAAATCGCCGCCCCTGACTATTTTTTTCCTGTAGGAAAACTTACCTCGCCCAACCACGGTCTACAGAACCGCAAATTGAGTGATTTATCTCCAGAGGTTCTAAGCAGATGGCAGCAGTACTCGTCGGTCAGTTCCATGCAAGAGACGCGGAAGGCCGCGTTTATTCCGTGCATGAGTTCCAGGAATCCACCCCGTCGCACGACGGCCTCGCCGGCTCGGTGCCTGTCAGCACCTATAAGCTGGCCATTGGCGACCGGCTCAACAAACTCGACGACAACGAATTTGTGCTAGTGCAATCAGGCGTAACCCTCACTCGCGAACCTGAAACGAACGTGGCCTCATAACCCGCTGTTATGAGCAGAAGTCATATGCACGCACTTGAGTTAGGATTCAGTCACTGACTCCCTCACCTGCTGAACATGGACTTCACGCATGCGTTTACGTCATATCGAAGTAATCCAGGCGCTCCTGCAGACCGGTCACCTTGGCACCGCCGCCGAATGGCTGCAGCTGCCGGTGGCCGAGGTTGAACGCACCCTGCGTGATGCCGAGGATCAGTTGGGCTTCATGCTGTTTGCCAGCGTGCGTGGTCGCCTGCAAGCCACGCGCGAGGCGCGGGAGTTGCAGGTCGAGATCGGTCACGTCTACGAAGCCCTCGAGCCGGTCCAGCGACTGGCCAGCAGCCTCAAGCAATATTTGGCCCCGCCCCTGCGAATTATCTGCACCCCGCCTTTGGCGCAACAATTGTTGCCACACAGCATCGCGGCCCTGCGCCGACGCCTCCCAGACGCACCGTGCTCCCTCCTGAGCCAGCCGACCCGCGAAATTGTCAGAAGCTTGCTGCTGCGTGAAAGCGATCTGGGCCTGAGCCTGCATGACCCGGACCATGCCGACATCCATTGCCAGGTCATCGCTCAAGGCAAGCTCCAGCTGCTGGCGCCCCATGGTTGGCTGCAACCGAAACAGAAGTACATCTCGCTGCAGGACCTGGCCGGCCAGTCGATGGTTGGCCTGGAAGGTCACGATCCGTTAAGCCCGGCGCTGGACAACAAGCTGCATGCGCTGCGCCCTGCCCCGGTCATTCAGACCCGGGTCCAGACCCATCAGATGATGCGCAGCATGGTCGAGGCCGGTGAAGGCCTGGCGATCGTCGACCCGTTTACCGCCCTCGGCGCCAAATCGGCCGGGCTCGATGCCTGCCCGCTGGCGCCTGCCGTGCCGATCAGCGTCTATGCCTTGACCCTGAAGGGCGCCGAGCACTCTTCGGCCGTTCAGGCGCTGCTGGACATCATCACGGAACAAGCCGTGGCGATGTTGGCGAGCTGAGCGGGTTTTCCAGCGGATTATCGAACAGCCGATACCAGAACAGCGCCACCTCGGCGGTGTTCGGATCGATCCCGCGATAGCGCAGATGATCGACCCCGCCGACGGTGTAACCGCAACGTTCATAAAGTCGACAGGCGCCCAGGTTGTTGTTCTGGGTTTCCAGCATGATGCCCGGCAGTTTTTTCTTGCGGCTCCAGAACTGCGCCACGTCCAGCAGCGCCTTGGCCACGCCATGACGGCGCGCTGGAGCATGCACCGCCAATTCGTCGATATGGGCGAAGCCGTTCCAGTTGGTGCTGACCACCAGATGCCCCACCGGCTCGTCATCCAGATAGGCCATGAAAATCGCGCTGTCAGTGGCATCGTGAAAACTGCTGAATTCCTCGGGATCGATGCCATAACACTTGCGATACGGGGTGATTGGCGTCACCGGCCACTGCGCCACCGGCTTACCGATTTGCGCGGCACCATAGGCGGCGACTTCAAAACTGAAATCACTGCCCCAGATATAAGCCGCAAACCCCTCATCGGCGACACGCACCGAGAGGCCTGGGTATTTGGGATTCATGACTGGTTGCATACTCGGAAAGGTCCTCATTCCTTGATGCAATCGACGGTGTAGTGCCGTCCATTGCCCTCGTCTTCGTGTTGCAAGCCATGCACATCGGCGACAAATCCGGGGAAACTGCTGTCGAACGTACGGGCAAACTTCAGGTAATCGATGATCGAACGGGTCGACTCGGTGAAACGCTCGCCGGGCATGATCAACGGGATCCCCGGCGGGTATGGCACCAGCATTACCGCTGCGATCCGCCCGTCCAGTGCATCGATCGAAACAGCCTCAACCTCCCCGCGTACCAATTGATCATAGGCGTCCGCCGGCTTCATCGCGACTTCCGGCAGTACGGTGTACATGCGTTTGAGGTGTTTGGCCGTGGCATTGCTGCGATAACAGGCGTGCAATTGATCACACAGATCGCGCAAACCCATGCCTTGATAACGGGCAATATTGTGTTGCGCCACGCACGGCAGGCAGGTGGCCAGGCTGACATTGGCGTCGTAACTGCGCTTGAACTCCAGCAGCTCGGTCAGCAGCGTGCTCCATTTACCTTTGGTAATGCCCATGGAAAACAGCACCAGGAACGAATACAGCCCGGTCTTTTCCACGACCAGCCCACGTTCCCAGAGGAATTTGCTGACCACCGCCGCCGGAATCCCCCGCGCACTCAGGGCACCGCCCGCCGTCAAACCCGGCATCACCAGCGTGACCTTGATCGGATCGAGCAGCACGTAGTCGTCGGTCAAGCCGCCAAAGCCGTGCCAGTCGGCGTCAGGTTGCAGCAGCCAGTCTTCGGTGACCACCTGCTCGATTCCTTCGGCCGAGGGCGGTTGCCAGATGGAAAACCACCAGTCATCGGCGACAATGTGCTGGCGCAGATTGGCCAGGGCCCGGCGAAAACTCAGGGCCTCGTCAAACATTTCCTGCAACAGCGAACGCCCGGCCGGCCCTTCCATCATCGCCGAGGCCACGTCCAGCGAGGCGATGATGCTGTACTGCGGCGAAGTCGAGATGTGCATCATGAACGCTTCGTTGAAACGGTCGCGATCCAACTGCCGGGCCCCACCGTCTTGCACGTGAATCATCGACGCCTGACTGAACGCCGCCAGAAGTTTGTGCGTGGAGTGCGTAGTGAACACCAGCGGGCTGTCTTCGCTGCGAGAGGTGCCCATACCGTAACGGCCGGCGAAGAACTCGTGGAATGCCGCGTAGGCGTACCAGGCCTCATCGAAATGCAACACCTCGACGCTGTTGCCCAGGCTCTGCTTGATCAGCTCGGCGTTGTAACAGAGGCCGTCGTAAGTCGAGTTGGTCACCACCGCCAACTTGACCTTAGGCTCGCGACCCTGGGTCAACGGGCTCGCGTCGATCTTGGCCTGGATCGATTCGCGGCTGAATTCGCTCAACGGAATCGGGCCGATAATCCCCAGTTCATTGCGCTCCGGACACAGGTACAGCGGAATCGCGCCGGTCATGATGATCGAGTGCAGCACCGACTTATGGCAGTTGCGATCTACCAGCACCAGGTCATCGCGGGCCACCATGGAATGCCAGACGATCTTGTTGGCGGTCGAGGTGCCATTGATCACGAAAAAGGTATGATCGGCGCCGAAATTGCGCGCGGCTCGCGCTTCCGCTTCCGCCAGCGGGCCGGTGTGATCGAGCAGCGAACCGAGTTCCGGTACCGACACCGACAAATCCGAACGCAGGGTGTTCTCCCCGAAGAACTGGTGAAACGCCTGCCCCACCGGGCTCTTGTGATACGCCACGCCGCCGCCATGGCCGGGGGTGTGCCAGGAATAATTGGAGTCAGCCGTGTGCTGCACCAGCGCCTTGAAGAACGGCGGCAACAGACCGTCCAGATATTTACGCGCCGCGCGGGCGACTTGCCGGGCAAGGAAGGGCACGGTGTCTTCGAACAAATAAAGAATGCCGCGCAGCTGATTGAGCTCGGCCATGGCGTCGGCGGGGGCATTTTCCAGGGTCACCTGCTCGCCCAGGGCAAAGATCGGCAGGTCCGGCGCCCGAACC
Source organism: Pseudomonas sp. S2_A02 (assembly GCF_054668495.1). Classification (NCBI taxonomy): domain Bacteria; kingdom Pseudomonadati; phylum Pseudomonadota; class Gammaproteobacteria; order Pseudomonadales; family Pseudomonadaceae; genus Pseudomonas; species Pseudomonas sp. S2_A02. Next base: position 796,422 of record NZ_CP162776.1, read on the forward strand.
CGCGCCAGGCGGATCAGCTCGGTCATGTTATGCAGAAGATGAGCATGGGTGCTGGCGTCTTCGGCGGCAATCAACATGCAAGAGAGGCCGTGATGAGTCGAGGCGACCAGACGCCCTTCGTTGTAATCGACTGCAGAGACGATGCTGAAGCCTTCCTGCTCAAGCTCCCGGGCGATGCCACGCACACGATCACCGGCAACGGTGTCGGCTTTGATGTCGCGGTGGACGATCAGAACCGGGAATTTCAAATCTTTATACATGGGGCTCGGTGTCCTGAGGCGGCAGACCGTGGCCTGCCAATAACCTCAGGGTAGAGGGTTGGCGCGCATGTGGCGAGCGGGATGCCCTGAAGTGGGTCGGCGGGCGCACCAGCATGTGGCCAGCAAACCCATTGTTCAGAAAGTTTACCTGTGGCGAGGGAGCTTGCTCCCGTCGGGCTGCGAAGCGGCCCCCCTGCATTCGCTCAGATACACCGTGTTGGGAAAATTTGCGACTGCTGCGAAGCCGAGCGGGAGCAAGCTCCCTCGCCACAAAAGCCCTTCTGCTCGAAGGGCTCAGGCCTGAGCCTTGGCCTCGGCCAATTGCTGCCACAGCGACGGAGCGCCGGCGGATTTGGCGATGGCTTCAAGGCGCGCAATGTGCTGAGCCAGATCGTCTTCACTGGCACGGATGATCCGGATCGGCTGACGATCGGCCGGCAGACGACGGATTTCGGTGGCGGAGTTGTCCGCGCCTTCGCCTGAGCCATTGCCGTCGGACGCGTTACCGGCCAGCGACAGGCTGGTCTGGCCACCCGTCATGGTCAGGTAAACGTCGGCGAGAATCTCGGAGTCGAGCAAGGCGCCGTGCAGTTCACGGCCGGAGTTGTCGACGCCATAGCGTTTGCACAAGGCGTCGAGGCTGTTGCGCTGCCCCGGGTGACGTTCCCGGGCCATCATCAAGGTGTCGAGGATCGAGCAGTGTTGCGTGATGTCCGCACGATCGTGGTGGCCCATCAGGGCGAATTCGTTGTTGATGAAGCCAACGTCGAACGCCGCGTTATGGATGATCAGCTGCGCGCCCTTGATGAACTCGAAGAACTCATCGGCTACTTCAGTGAAACGCGGCTTGCCCACCAGAAATTCGTTAGTGATGCCGTGGACGCCGATGGCGCCTTCGTCACTCTCGCGATCCGGTTGCAGGTAAACGTGGAAATGCCGGCCGGTCAGGCGCCGACCGATCAACTCGACACAACCGATTTCGATAATCCGGTGGCCGTCGGTCACCGGCATGCCGGTGGTTTCGGTATCGAGTACAACGGATCTGGTGGCCATCAGTGCTCAGCTCTCAACGGGTCAATCGTGCAAAAGCGGCGATGTTAACACGCTCGCAGGGGTCTTTCAGATACACCGTGTAGCCCCCATCGCGAGCAGGCTCGCTCCCACTGATCGTTCCCACGCTCTGCGTGGGAACGCCTCAAAGGGACGCTCCGCGTTCCAATGGGACGCAGAGCGTCCCGGGCTGCATTCCCACGCAGAGCATGGGAACGATCAGTGAGGGTCTAGGCTTGTTTGTACCCACGCACTTCATCCACGCCACGGTTGGCCAGTTGGTCGGCCCGTTCGTTGCCATGATGGCCGATGTGCCCGCGCACCCATTTCCAGGTGACGTTATGGCGGTTGACCTGCTCGTCGAGCAGTTTCCACAGATCAGCGTTCTTCACCGGTTCCTTGGCCGCGGTTTTCCAGCCGCGCTTCTTCCAATTGGCCATCCACTCGTTGATGCCTTTCATCACGTACTGGGAGTCGGTCACCAGCAGTACGTCGCAGGAGCGTTTGAGCTCTTCCAGGCCACGGATCGCGCCCATCAACTCCATGCGGTTGTTGGTGGTGTTGGCTTCGCCGCCCCAGAGTTCTTTTTCAACGCCCTTGCACACCAGCAACGCGCCCCAGCCGCCCGGGCCAGGGTTGCCCTTACAGGCGCCATCGGTAAAGAGTTCTACGCTATCGCTCATGCCAATCTATCCAGAAAATGCGGTGGCTCGCCGATCGGTGACCGACAATGCCCGAGGCCGGGGCGAACCCGGCCGGGAAAATAAAATGTGTATTACGGTTCGAGGTGACGACGGTTGACCTTGGCCATCGGCAACGGAATCAGCTTGCCCATCGGTTCGCGCCGTTCCTGACGCACCGGCCGCAGGCCTACCACGATCTTGCGCGCGACCAATAAATAGAAGCCACCACCCGACAATTGCCAGTCACCTGCCTTGCGTTCCCAACCGGTCAGACGGGCCTGCCAGGCGGGCGACGCAAGCGGCGGACGATAGCACCCGAAGCGACGTTTCTCCAGCGCGAAGCCCAGCAGGTTCAGCCAGTCGCCAACCCGCGATGGCGAAATGCAACGGGCCTTGCGCAAGGCGTCATGGGCGAACACATGACGCAGGCCCCAGGTGCTCCAGGGGTTGATGCCGATAATCAGCAGATGCCCGCCGGGTCGCACGCTGCTCGCTGCTTCGCGCAGCAAACCGTGGGGTGACAGGCAGAAATCCAGCCCGTGCTGCAACACCACCACATCGGCGGCGTGCTCGCTCAACGGCCAGGCCTGCTCTTCACAAACGATCTCGACCCCCGGCAACGGCGCACCGAGCCGCACATTGCGCTGGACCTGCGGCGCCGACGGCGGTGTCTGCGCCGAGGGGCCGTAATGCACCAGGTAGCCGCCGAAGAAGCGCCCCAACTCGTCTTCGAGCATGCGTCGTTCTTCGTCCAGCAGAAATTGCCCGATGGGCCCGGACAGCCATTCACGGGCCGCGCTGATCAATGTCAGCCACTCAGGATCGGCCTGAGCGAACGCTTTATCGGTCATTGCATTCTCCAACGCGCCAGGAAGTTCTAAGATGCGCCAATGTTTTCCGCTTGGCGAATCCGACGATGATACAGATCAGTGCCCTGCCCGCCTTCACCGACAACTACATCTGGTTGTTACAAGACCACAGCACCCAGCGCTGCGCCGTGGTCGATCCGGGCGATGCCGCGCCAGTACAAGCCTGGCTCGCGACGCACCCGGGTTGGGTGTTAAGCGATATTTTGATCACTCATCACCATCATGACCATGTCGGCGGCGTCGAGCGGCTGAAAAAAGCGACAGACGCGACAGTCTACGGCCCGGCCAGCGAAAGCATTCCGGCGCGGGACGTGGCGCTCAAGGACAATGACCGCATCAACGTGTTGGGTTGGGACTTCGACGTCATCCAGGTGCCGGGGCATACCCTCGGGCACATCGCCTTTTATCACCAGGGCCATTTGTTTTGCGGCGACACCCTGTTCGCTGCCGGTTGCGGACGGTTATTCGAAGGCACGCCGGAGCAAATGCATCACTCGCTGAGCCGCCTCGCGGCGCTGCCCGAAGACACGCTGGTCTACTGCACCCACGAGTACACCCTGAGCAATCTGAAGTTCGCCGCAGCAGTCGAACCGGGCAACCCCGACACCCTCGAACGGCTGGCCAAAGTGACCCGGCAACGTGAAGCCGGAATCATGACGTTGCCTTCGACGCTGGCACTGGAAAAGCTCACCAATCCGTTTTTGCGTACCGGCGAAACATCCGTTAAAGAAAAAGTGGACGAACGGAACGGAACCGATAACCGGGCTCCGAGTGCGGTTTTTGCTGCCCTTCGAGCTTGGAAAGATACGTTCTAGGGAGGCTGCTTGACGATACAAAAATTCTGAATGGTTGACCGCAGGGGGTGCGCTTTCTAGAATCGCCCGACATTTTTGCCCGGAACTTACTTCCAGCCAATGTCGTCACCTATTCGTAAAGCCATCAATTCAGACGCATTGACCCGCTTGGCTCAAGCCATCGCGGTGGCTGTGTCCGCCACTTTGGCGGGCTGTTCCAGCCACGTGCCGCAGACCGAAGCGACACACACTCCGAATATTGCCGCGCGAGCCAAGCAAAAACCTGTCTGGCTCAGCGAAAAACCCACACCGCAAATACCACAGGACGTCTGGGAGCGCATGCGCCAAGGCTTCCAGTTGCAGGACAACCTGGGCGTCAACCCGCGCATCGAGCAACAGCGCCTGTGGTTCGCCAGTAACCCGTCCTTCCTCGAAAATGCCGGCGAACGCGGCAGCCTCTACATTCACTACATCGTCGAACGCCTTGAAGAACGCAACATGCCGCTGGAACTGGCGCTGTTGCCGGTGATTGAAAGCGCCTACAACCCGATGGCCTATTCCCGGGCCGACGCGGTGGGTCTTTGGCAATTCATTCCTTCCACCGGGCGTTATTTCAACCTGCGTCAGACCCGCTTCTACGATGGCCGTCGCGATATCACCGCCTCGACCACCGCGGCCATGGATTACCTGACCCGCCTGCACGACATGTTCAACGGCGACTGGTTGCTGGCCCTGGCGGCCTATAACGCCGGCGAAGGCACGGTCAGCCGGGCCATCGAGCGCAACGAACGACTCGGCCTGCCGACTGACTACTGGAACCTGCCGCTGCCTGCGGAAACCCAAGCCTATGTGCCTAAGTTGCTGGCCCTGTCGCAAGTGGTCTTGGCGCCCGAAGCGTATGGCGTGAACCTCAACCCGATCGCCAACGAACCGTACTTCCAGGTCGTCGAAATCAACCAGCGCATGGACCTGTCCAAAGTTGCCGCGGTGGCCAACATCGACGAAGACGAACTGTTCCAGCTCAACCCAGCCTTCAAGCAGCGCACTACCATCGACGGCCCCCAGCATCTGCTGGTGCCAACATCCAAGGCGCAGCTGCTGACCGCCAGCCTGTCGACCATGCGTCCTGACGAGCTGATCAGTCAGCGATCGCTCAAGCCTGTGTTCGAAGGCGCAGACGAGAGCGAAATCGCCAACCTCAAGCGCGCCTATCGGGTCAAACGTGGCGACAATCTGGGCACCATCGCCAAGGCCAACAAGGTCGACATCAAGGACCTGCAACGCTGGAACAAACTGACGGGCAAAGACCTCAAGGTCGGCCAGACCCTGGTGATGCAGGACACCACCAAGCGCAAATCCGGGCGCGTCAACACTGTGGTGGCGGCGAACAGCAAGACGAATGGCAAGGTAACAAACAAGACGCAACAGACCCAGTACAAGGTCAAGCAAGGCGATTCGCTCTACATGGTCGCCAAACGCTTCAACGTTGAAATGCAGCACCTCAAGCGCTGGAACCCTAGGGTTGGCCAGGCGCTGAAGCCGGGGCAGATGCTGACGGTTGCTTCGCCGAATTAAGCAGCAGGCCCTATCGAGGGGCTTTTGTGGCGAGGGAGCTTGCTCCCGTTGGGTTGCGAAGCAGCCCCAAAACCTGAAACCCGGTGATTTCTGACACACCGCGTATCTAGGTTTACGACTGCTTCGCAGCCGAGCGGGAGCAAGCTCCCTCGCCACAGGTTCTGCGATCCGCCGGACCTTCACCTACGCAATTAACCACGCATTAACCCCCCGTCTTTTTCCTGTCGATACAAGCTGTTACTGTACGGCACACAAAGCCCAAGCCGCCTGGATCGGATCTCTGACTTGAAGCGTCCCCTCCTCCTGCTCCTGATCAGCCTGGCCTTGAGCTCCCCCGCCAGCGCGACGATCAGCGAAAGCCATGGTTATGCGCAGTTCGGCACGCTCAAGTACCCGGCCAGATTTACCCACTTCGACTGGGTCAACCCGCAAGCGCCCAAGGGCGGTACGTTGCGGGTGATGGCGTTTGGCACCTTCGATACGCTCAACCCTTACACATTCAAAGGCTCGAGCCCGGTTTCCACCGCCAACTTCCTGCAGTACGGCATCAACGAACTCAATGAACCGTTGATGGTCGGCACCGGCCAATACGCGCCGTCCGGCGATGAGCCGACCTCCAGTTATGGCCTGATTGCCCAATCGGTGGAATACAGCGAGGACCGCAGCTGGGTGGTGTTCAACCTGCGCCCCGAAGCGCGCTTCCACGATGGCACGCCGATCACCGCTTACGACGTGGCGTTCTCGTACCGGTTGCTGCTCAAGGAAGGTCATCCGCAATACCGCACCAACCTTCAGGAAGTGTCGCGGGTCGACATCCTCAACTCACGGCGCATCCGTTTCGTCTTCAAGCGCGCCGGCAATCCGCTGCTGATCCTGCGCCTGGGCGAGTTGCCGGTGTTGCCCCAGCTTTACTGGGAAGGTCGCGATTTCAAGGCCACCACCTTCGAGCCGCCGTTGGGCAGCGGGCCGTATCGCATTACCTCGGTAACGCCCGGGAGGCAGATCGTCTTCGAACGGGTCAAGGATTATTGGGGCAAAGACCTTCCGGTCAATCGCGGCAAGTACAACGTCGATCGCATGGAAGTCGAGTTCTACCGTGACAGCGACGTGGCCTTCGAAGCGTTCAAGGCCGGTGAGTTCGACATTTACATCGAACACCAGGCGAAGAACTGGGCCAATGGCTATGACTTCCCGGCCGTGCGCCGTGGCGATGTGATCAAGGCGCAGATCCAGCACCAGATCCCGACCCAGAGCCAGGGCCTGTTCATGAACACCCGGCGACCAACCTTTGCCGAGGCCAAGGTCCGCGAAGCGCTGGGGCTGATGTTCGACTTCGAGTGGACCAACCGCACGCTGTTCAGCGGCGCCTACAAGCGCGCTATGAGCTACTACCCCAACAGCGAGTTCTCTGCCACCGGGCTGCCTGTCGGTCATGAATGGCTGCTGCTCAAGCCCTATCGCGATCAGTTGCCCGCCAAGCTGCTCACCGAGCCGTTCAGCCTGCCGCAGACCGAAGGGCGCGGCATTCCGCGGGAAACCATGCGCAAGGCCCTGGAGCTACTCGCCGAGGCCGGCTGGAAGCTCAACGGTCAACGGCTACAGAACACCATCGGCCAACCGTTGCGTTTCGAGGTTCTGCTGGTCAACCCGAACCTGGAGCGCATCCTTCAGCCTTACGTCGAGAACCTCGCCAGCATCGGCATCGACGCACGGCTGCGCACGGTCGATCGCGCCCAGTACAAACAGCGCCTCGATCAGTTCGATTTCGACATGATCCTGATGACCCTCAACCAGACCCTCAGCCCGGGCCTGGAACAATGGCAGTACTTCCACTCCAGCCAGGTCGGCGTCAAGGGCAGCAAGAATTACGCAGGTATCGCCAACCCGGTGGTCGACCATTTGCTCGAACAATTGCTCGCCGCCCAGACCCGTGATGCACAAGTCGCCGCCGGCAAGGCGCTCGACCGGGTGCTGCTGTGGCAGCACTACATCATTCCCAACTGGTACCTCAATTATCACCGCCTGGCCTACCGCAACCGGTTCGCCTTCGTCACGACGCCGCCCTACACTCTGGGCCTGAGCGCGTGGTGGCTGAAATCTTCGGAGAAAGATCGATGAAACCCGTACGCGTCCTGCTCTTGCAGGCCAGCGCTCTGTTGTTCGCCGGGCTGGCCTGCGCCGCCCCGCAACATGCCCTGACCCTGTACAACGAGCCGCCAAAATACCCGTCTGATTTCAAACATTTCGATTACGTGAACCCCGACGCGCCCAAGGGCGGAATCTTCCGTCAGGCCGGCTTCGGCGGCTTCGACAGCCTCAACCCGTTCATCAACAAAGGCGTGCCGGCCGACGACATCAGCATGATCTACGACACCCTGGCCAAACAGGGTCTGGATGAGCCGTTCACTCAATATGGCTTGATCGCCGGCAAAATCGAAAAAGCCCCGGACAACAGCTGGGTGCGCTTCTACCTGCGTCCCGAAGCACGCTTCCACGACGGCCACCCGGTACGCGCCGAAGACGTGGTGTTCAGCTTCCAGACCCTGATCAAGGATGGCGCCCCGCTCTACCGCGGCTATTACAGCGACGTGGAAGAAGTAGTCGCCGAAGACCCGCTCAAAGTACTGTTCAAGTTCAAGCACAAAAACAACCGCGAATTGCCGCTCATCCTCGGCCAGTTGCCGGTGTTGCCCAAGCATTGGTGGGCGAGCCGCGACTTCAACAAGGGCAACCTGGAACTGCCGCTGGGCAGTGGCCCGTACAAAGTCAGCGAAGTGAAGGCCGGACGGTCGGTGCGCTATGAGCGGGTCAAGGATTACTGGGGCAAGGACCTGCCGGTCAATCGTGGCTTCTACAACTTCGACGTGCTGACCACCGACTACTACCGCGACAACACCGTCGCGCTGGAAGCGCTCAAGGCAGGTCAGTTCGACTACTGGCTGGAATCGGCCGCGAAAAACTGGGCCAAGGCCTACAACATTCCGGCGGTGACCGAAGGTCGGCTGATCAAGGAAGAAATCCCGAACGGCAACCCCACTGGCATGCAAGGCTTCGTGTTCAATCTGCGCCGCCCGGTGTTTCAGGATGTGCGCGTGCGCCACGCGCTGACCCTGTTGCTGGACTTCGAATGGACCAACAAACAACTGTTCAACGGCGCCTACGCGCGCACCCGCAGTTTTTTCGAAAACTCGGAAATGGCCGCCACCGGCCTGCCGGACGCCGATCAACTGGCGATCCTCGACCCGTTCCGCGGCAAGATTCCCGAGCAAGTGTTCGGCGAGGCATTCCAGAACCCGGTGACCGACGCCAGCGGCATGATCCGCGTCCAGCAGCGCCAAGCCTGGCAATTGCTGCAAGAGGCCGGCTGGCGGATCGTCGACGACAAAATGGTCGACGCCAACGGCAAACCGGTGAGCATCGAATTTCTACTGGCCCAGACCGAGTTCGAGCGGATACTGCTGCCGTTCAAGCGCAACCTCAGTGATTTGGGCATTGATCTGGTGATCCGTCGGGTCGACGTCTCGCAATACATCAACCGCGTGCGCTCGCGGGATTTTGACATGATCGTCGGCAGCTTCCCGCAGTCCAACTCGCCGGGTAACGAACAGCGTGAGTACTGGATGACCGACGCCGCCGACAAACCCGGCAGCCGCAACTCCATGGGTTTGAAAGATCCGGTGGTGGACCAACTGGTCGAGCAACTGATCAACGCCGATTCGCGGCAAAGCCTGGTGGCCCATGCCCGGGCGCTGGACCGGGTGCTGCAATGGGGCTATTACGTGATCCCCAACTGGCACATCAAGACCTGGCGCGTGGCGTACTGGAGCCACATCGGCCACCCGAAGGTTTCGCCCAAATATGACATCGGCATCAATACCTGGTGGGTCAAGCCCAACGCGACATTGCCGATAGAAGTCGAAACCAAACTGCAAGCCGACCCTGCAGGCACGGAGTAATCAGATGCTGGCGTATATTTTTCGGCGACTGCTGCTGATCATCCCGACCCTGCTCGGCATTTTGCTGATCAACTTCGTGATCATCCAGGCGGCCCCCGGTGGGCCGGTGGAACAGATGATCGCCAAGCTCGAAGGCTTCGAAGGCGCCACCAGCCGCATTGCCGGCGGCGGTGCCGAAGTCTCGGTGGCTGGTTCTGCCTATCGCGGCGCCCAAGGCCTGGACCCGGCGCTGGTCAAGGAAATCGAGCACATGTACGGCTTCGATAAATCGGCGCCGGAACGTTTGTGGATCATGATCAAGAACTACGCCACCCTGGATTTTGGCGACAGCTTCTTCCGCGACGCCAAGGTCATCGACCTGATCAAGGAAAAGATGCCAGTGTCGATCTCCCTCGGGCTGTGGAGCACGCTGATCATGTACCTGGTGTCGATCCCGCTGGGGATCGCCAAGGCGACGCGGCACGGCAGCCACTTCGACGTCTGGACCAGTTCGGCGATCATCGTCGGTTACGCGATCCCGGCGTTCCTGTTCGCCATCCTGCTGATTGTGGTGTTCGCCGGCGGCAGTTATTTCGACTGGTTCCCGCTACGGGGCCTGACTTCGAACAACTTCGATGAACTGAGCACCGGCGGCAAGATCCTCGATTACTTCTGGCACCTGGCACTGCCGGTGACCGCATTGGTAATCGGCAACTTCGCGACCATGACGCTGCTGACCAAGAACAGCTTCCTCGATGAAATCAACAAACAGTATGTGGTCACTGCCAAGGCCAAGGGCCTGACCCGCCATCGCGTGCTGTACGGCCATGTGTTTCGCAACGCCATGCTGCTGGTGATCGCCGGTTTCCCTTCGGCATTCATCGGGATCTTTTTCACCGGCTCGTTGCTGGTGGAAGTGATCTTCTCACTCGATGGCATGGGCCTGATGAGTTTTGAAGCAGCGATCAACCGCGATTATCCGGTAGTCTTCGGCACGCTGTTCATCTTCACCCTGCTGGGGCTGGTGGTGAAACTGATCGGCGACCTCACGTATACCTTTGTCGATCCGCGCATCGACTTCGAAAGCCGGGAGCATTGAGATGAACTTGTCCCCTCTCAATCGCCGACGTTTCGAACTATTCAAGGCCAACAAGCGTGGCTGGTGGTCGCTGTGGCTGTTCCTGATTTTGTTCGGCGCAAGTCTCGGCGCCGAGCTGATCGCCAACGACAAACCGCTGGTGGTGCACTACGACAATGCCTGGTACTTCCCGGCACTCAAGCGCTACCCGGAAACCGCGTTCGGCGGCGAATTCCCGCTGGAAGCCAACTACAAGAGTCCGTACATCCGCGAACTGCTCAAGGCCAAGGACGCTTGGGTCTTGTGGGCGCCGATTCCCTACAGCTACCAAAGCATCAACTATGACCTGAAAGTTCCGGCCCCTGCGCCGCCGTCCTCCGACAACCTATTAGGCACCGACGATCAGGGCCGTGACGTGCTGGCCCGGGTGATTTATGGCTTCCGGATTTCGGTGCTGTTCGCTTTGACGCTGACCATTCTCAGCTCGATCATCGGCGTGATCGCCGGGGCGTTGCAGGGTTTTTATGGTGGCTGGGTCGATCTGGCCGGACAGCGTTTTCTGGAGATCTGGTCCGGGTTGCCGGTGCTGTACCTGCTGATCATCCTCGCCAGTTTCGTGCAGCCAAATTTCTGGTGGTTGCTGGGGATCATGCTGCTGTTCTCGTGGATGAGCCTGGTGGATGTGGTGCGCGCCGAATTCCTGCGCGGGCGGAATCTGGAATACGTGCGCGCGGCCCGGGCGCTGGGGATGCAGAATGGTGCGATCATGTTCCGCCACATTCTGCCCAATGCGATGGTCTCGACCATGACCTTCATGCCGTTCATCCTGACCGGCGCCATTGGCACCCTCACCGCCCTGGATTTCCTCGGCTTCGGCCTGCCGCCGGGCGCGCCGTCACTGGGTGAACTGGTGGCCCAGGGCAAATCCAATCTGCAAGCGCCGTGGCTCGGTATGAGCGCGTTTGCGGTGCTGGCGCTGATGTTGAGTCTGCTGGTGTTCATCGGCGAGTCTGCTCGCGATGCCTTCGACCCGAGGAAGTGAAATGAATCAGGACAATCTGATCGAAGTGCGCGACCTGGCCATCGAATTTATCGTCGGCGAGCGCGTTCAGCGGGTGGTCGAAGGCGTGAGCTTCGACATCAAGCGCGGCGAAACCCTGGCGCTGGTGGGTGAAAGCGGCTCCGGCAAGTCGGTGACCGCCCACTCGATCCTGCGACTGCTGCCCTACCCGCTGGCCCGGCATCCGTCCGGCACCATCACTTATTCCGACCGGAACCTGCTGGACCTGAAAGAGAAAACCATCCGCCACATCCGCGGCAACCGGATTGCGATGATCTTTCAAGAGCCGATGACCTCGCTCAATCCGCTGCATTCGATCGAGAAGCAGATCAACGAAGTCTTGGGCATCCACAAAGGCCTGACCGGCAAAGTCGCGACCAAACGCACGCTGGAACTGCTGGAAATGGTCGGCATCCCCGAACCGGAGAAGCGTCTAAAGGCCCTACCCCACGAATTGTCCGGCGGCCAGCGCCAGCGGGTAATGATCGCGATGGCCTTGGCCAATGAGCCGGAATTGCTGATCGCCGACGAACCGACCACGGCGCTGGACGTGACCGTTCAACTGAAAATTCTCGAACTGCTCAAGGAATTGCAGGCCCGTCTGGGCATGGCGCTGTTACTGATCAGTCATGATTTGAACCTTGTACGAAGAATTGCGCATCGCGTATGTGTCATGCAGCGCGGTTGCATCGTCGAACAGGCATCGTGCGAAGAATTGTTCCGCGCGCCGCAGCATCCGTACACGCGGGAACTGCTGGCAGCGGAGCCCAGCGGCAAACCGGCGACCAACGTGATTGGCCCGCCATTGTTGCAGGTCGAGGACCTGAAAGTCTGGTTCCCGATCAAGAAAGGCTTTCTGAAAAAGACCGTGGACCATATCAAAGCGGTAGACGGTATCAATTTCAGCCTGCCCCAGGGCCAGACTCTGGGGATTGTGGGAGAAAGCGGTTCCGGCAAGTCGACGCTCGGCCTGGCAATATTGCGGCTGATCGGTAGCAAAGGCACCATCCGTTTTGAAGGCAAGCAGCTAGACTGCCTGACGCAGAGTGAAGTTCGACCGCTGCGGCGGGAGATGCAGGTGGTGTTCCAGGACCCCTTCGGCAGCCTGAGCCCACGGATGTGCGTGAGTCAGATCGTCGGCGAAGGCCTGCGAATCCACAAGATGGGCACTGAAGCAGCACAGGAACAAGCGATTATTGCGGCACTCAAGGAGGTAGGTCTGGACCCGGAAACCCGGCACCGCTACCCCCACGAATTTTCCGGTGGGCAGCGGCAGAGAATCGCCATTGCCCGTGCATTAGTGTTAAAACCGGCGTTGATTCTGCTGGACGAGCCGACTTCGGCCCTCGACCGCACCGTGCAACGCCAAGTGGTGGAGCTGCTACGTTCACTGCAAACCAAGTACAACCTGACGTATTTGTTTATCAGCCATGACCTGGCTGTCGTCAAAGCGCTGAGCCACCAGTTGATGGTGGTCAAGCATGGCCAAGTGGTCGAACAGGGAGACGCGCAAAGTATCTTTGCCGCCCCCCAACATCCGTATACACAGCAGTTGCTGGAAGCCGCTTTTCTGGCACCAGCCACTGCGCAATAAACCTGAAAAGAGGAGCAACACATGGGTTTTCTCGCCGGTAAGCGCGTACTGATCGTCGGTGTCGCCAGCAAGCTGTCCATCGCATCCGGCATCGCTGCCGCCATGCATCGCGAGGGCGCTGAGCTTGCCTTCACTTATCAGAACGACAAACTCAAGGGTCGTGTCGAGGAATTCGCACAAGGCTGGGGTTCGAGCCCTGAGCTGTGCTTCCCGTGCGACGTGGCCAGCGATGAAGAAATCGCCAAGGTCTTCGAAGAGTTGAGCAAGAAGTGGGACGGCCTGGATTGCATCGTGCACTCCGTCGGCTTCGCCCCGGGCGACCAACTGGATGGCGACTTCACCGAAGCCACCACCCGTGAAGGTTTCCGCATCGCTCACGACATCAGCGCCTACAGCTTCGTGGCCCTGGCCAAGGCTGGCCGCGAAATGATGAAAGGCCGCAATGGCAGCCTGCTGACCCTGTCGTACCTGGGTGCCGAGCGCACCATGCCGAACTACAACGTAATGGGCATGGCCAAGGCTTCTCTGGAAGCTGGCGTGCGTTACCTGGCCGGCTCCCTGGGCCCGGATGGCACCCGCGTGAACTGCGTATCGGCTGGCCCGATCCGCACCCTCGCCGCCTCCGGCATCAAGAACTTCCGCAAGATGCTGGCCGCCAACGAAGCGCAAACCCCGCTGCGTCGTAACGTCACCATCGACGAAGTCGGCAACGCCGGCGCCTTCCTGTGCTCGGACCTGGCGTCCGGTATCAGCGGCGAAATCATGTACGTAGACGGCGGCTTCAACACCACCGCCATGGGCAACATCGAAGAGTGATCTTCGGTTAGCCAATAAAAAACCCGCCTCTTCAGGCGGGTTTTTTTGTGCCTGCCATTTCACAGTCGATGCAATCCCCTTGTGGGAGCGAGCCTGCTCGCGATGACGATGTCAGACGCACTGCATGTATCGACTGACAAACCGCGAGCAGGCTCGCTCCCACAGGGGATGGTGTTCAGTCGTCAATTGGAGACAGACACCGGGCAAACAGTTGTTGAATCGGCAGGCTGCGCTGACTATAACGCTGCAACAGCACGATCTCACGATAGAACGTCAGCTCACCCAACGGGATGACCCGCACCTTCGGCCCATGCTCAAGCCACAGCCCCGCCTCGGGCAATAGCGAAACGCCCAGCCCGCATTCGACCATTTTGACGATAGCTTCCAGCTCATCCAGCTCCAGAGCCACCTGCACATCAATCTGCTGCTCGCGCAAAAAGCGAGTCACCAGGCGACCACCGAAAGAATTACGGTCGTAGCGTACGTGGGGATGGTTGGCGAGCAACTGCAGCGAATCGTCGCCCTCAAGATCTGCCGGCACGATCAGCACAAACGGCTCCCGGCGAATGACTTGCACCGACAATTCCTTGGGTAATTCAAATGGCGGCTTGATCAGTATTGCCAAGTCCACTTCGCCGGTGTCCACCTGACTCAACAGATTCAGGGACACCCCGGGCACCAGCTTCGCCTCCAGCAACGGTGCCTGTTGCCGGAGTCGCAATAACGCTCGCGGCAACAACCCGGTCTGGACGGTCGCCACCGCGCCGATCTTCAATTCGCCACGAAACTCGCCGACGTCGTCACTGACGGCCATGCGGTTGAAGGTCTCAAGAATCTCCCGAGCCATCGGCAACGCCCGCTGCCCCGCCGCATTGAGAATCGCCTGACGGCCGGTACGATCGAACAGGCGAATGCCCAATGCCTGTTCGAGATTGCGAATCTGCGCGCTGACCGCCGACTGGGTCAGGCCAATATGCATGCCTGCCGCAGCGAACGTGCCATGACGTGTCACGGCAATGAAGGTTTTCAATTCCCGGAGCATGGGCTCTCCAATTGATCGAAATAATTTGAGCTCGCTGCAAAAACTATCGTCTTTCAATCAAAAAGCACAGGACTAAACTCGGTCTTAACTCTCAACCCGTCGAGGCACGACCGATGCAACTGTCCCCTTTTCACTTGGCCATCCCGGTTTACGACTTGGCCGCTGCCCGGCGCTTCTATGGTGAAGTGTTCGGTCTGGAAGAAGGTCGCTCCAGCGACCACTGGGTCGATTTCAACTTTTTCGGCCATCAACTGGTGATTCATCTGGCACCGAAAAACGCTTCTCAGGAAGCAGCCCATACCAACGCCGTGGATGGCCACGACGTACCGGTGCCGCATTTCGGTGTGGTATTGGGGATCGAGGAATGGGAGACGCTGGCCGAGCGCTTGAAAGCCCTTGGCACGCGTTTCGTGATCGAACCGGGCATCCGCTTTCAGGGATTGGTGGGCGAACAAGCGACGATGTTTCTCTTCGACCCCTGCGGCAACGCCCTGGAGTTCAAGGCGTTCAAGAATATTGATCAGTTGTTCGCCAAATAGGTGTTGGCTGTCAGGCCTGCTCGCGAAGAGGCAACAATGCACTATCGGCCCATCACCTTCTCAGCTTCACCCAGCAGCTCTACAATCGAGTCATAAACCGTCGGCTCAAACTCGATCTGCCCGATACTGAAGCGAATGTCATAGCCACGATGCGCCGTGGCATTGCGTTCATCGAGTATTTCTTCGAGGCGCGCTCTGATCGCGGCGATTTCCACGGCGTCGGCGCCGGTCAACAAGGCAGCAAACTCATCGCTGCCGAGCCGGCCGATCACATCGCTTTCACGAAAGGCGATGCGTAGCACATCGGCGAAGGTTTTCAGGGCATCGTCGCCCTCGGCGCGACCGTACAGCTGGTTGATGCGCTTGAAGTCATCAAGGTCGAAAAACAGCAGGGTCGCGGGTTTGCCCAACTGCTGACAGGCCTCCAGCCCTAACTGAGCCAAAGCCTCGAAGCCGTGACGATTGGAGAGCAGGGTCAATTCATCCATGCTCGCCATCTGCACGCCCATCAGCGCTTGCTCGGCCTTGCGCGCCAAGTCGCGCAATACATCGCGATCCTGTATTGCGCTGTCGAGTGCATTCGGCGCACGCATGTCTGCACCAGCGCCGGGTTTGAGCGGTTTGCCTGGGGTTAACATCACTCACTCCTTGATGGATATGAACGTTAGAGTCGCGCATACCCGGTATGACTCCCTATAAACGCGCCGCTGGTCAGCTTCCTGCCAGCGGACACGGCCCTCCAGCATCGGCCCAGAGTTTGAACTGGGTGACGAAAATATCGTGGGGCACCGGCACCGGCGCCCGCCCCTCACCCGGATTCCAGCCCCAAAGCACCAGCTTATCGTCGCTGACGTGCTTGATCAGCGCCGCAAAATCACGGTCGCCATTACTGGAACGATCCTTGATCATCGCGCACAACTTGTCGGCCGGCAGGCCGATCCAGGCCATTTTGTGCGCAGCCGGCGGCAGGCTCCAATGCGGCGCTCCGGGCGGCGCGTGAGGGCCATAACTGGCCGGCGGATTGCTTTCGGCATGACATGTAGCACACGGCAAACCGGCCGCGCCCTTGCCATCCATTCCGCGAACCACATTCATCGCATGAGGAATACCGGCGTTGAACTGCAGCGGCGAATCGCCGGGGATATGACAGTTCTGACAACGCGGGCTCTGGAACACTTTCTGCACCGTGTCGAACGCCTTTACCGCCTCTTTATCATCAGCGAACAGGTCCGAAGCATAGCCACCCAGGCCGATCAGCATCACAGCGCCAAGAAACACATGTCGTCTCATCTCACACCCCCGACAATTGCAACGGCAGTTCCCGCAGACGCTGCCCGGTCAGGGCAAACACCGCGTTCGCCACTGCCGGCGCCACTGGCGGTACACCGACCTCGCCGATGCCACCGGGCTTGTCGCTACTGGGGACGATATGCACCTCGACCACCGGCATCTCGTTCAGGCGCAGGACCTGATAATCGTGATAATTGGACTGTTCCACCTGACCGTTCTTAAACGTCAGTTTGCTGTGCAAGGTAAATCCCAGGCCAAAGGTGATGCCTGATTCCATCTGCGCGGCGATGCCCTGCGGGTTGACCGCAATGCCGCAATCCACCGCGCACACCACCCGATGTACACGAATCGCCAGGTTATCCTGCGACACCTCGGCCACTTGAGCGACGTAACTGCCAAAGGACTCATGCACCGCCACGCCCAATGCGTGGCCATCCGGCAAGGGGGCTTTCCAGTTGGCTTTCTCCACCACCAGATTCAGCACGCCCAAATGCCGTGGATGCGCCTTGAGCAGAGCCCGTCGGTATTCCACCGGATCCTTGCCGGCGGCGTCTGCCAGCTCATCGATCAACGACTCCATGACGAATGCCGTGTGGGTGTGCCCAACCGAGCGCAACCACAGCACGCTGATGCCGGTTTGCGGTGAATGCAGTTCGACCTGATGGTTGGCCAGCCCCTCAAGGTAAGGGCTGTCGGCCACGCCTTCGACGGAGGTTTTGTCGATGCCATCCTTGACCATGGTCGCCGCGAACGACGTGCCCGTCAGAATCGACTGCCCGACCAACACATGCTTCCAGGCCATTGGCATGCCGTCAGCACCCAGCCCGATGCGCGCCTGATGCAAGAACGCCGAGCGGTAGTAACCGCCGCGAATGTCATCCTCTCGGGCCCAGACGGTTTTCACCGGCCCGCCCGCTGCCTTGGCGACGTACACGGCTTCGCTGACAAAATCAGAGGTCGGATTGGCCCGACGCCCGAAGCCGCCACCGAGGAATTGGGTGTGGATCTCGACCTGTTCGGGTTTGAGCCCGGTGATCTTCCCGGCGATCATCTGATCCAGTGTTTGAAACTGCGTGCCGGTCCAGATTTCGCATTTGTCCTTGGATATTTTCACCGTGCAATTGAGCGGTTCCATCGGCGCGTGAGCCAGGTACGGCACGCTGTATTCAGCCTCAATCGTCTTCGCCGCTTTGCCTAGCGTCGCCGTCGCATCCCCGGCCTTACTGGCGGAAATGCCGGGGGTGGCGGCGAGTTTACGAAAGCTCTCCAGCAGCTGTTGGCTATCCAGCCCGGCGTTCGGCCCCAGGTCCCATTCGACCTTCAGCGCATCGCGCCCCAGCTTCGCCGCCCAATAATGATCGGCAATCACTGCGACACCCGTGGGTACCTGCACCACTTTGTGCACCCCCGGCACCACCAGCGCCTCGGCACCTTCGAAGGATTTGACGCTGCCACCGAACACCGGTGGGCGAGCGACCATCGCCGTCATGAGCCCGTCGAATTGCACGTCCATGCCGAACTTCGCCTGCCCGGTGATTTTCTCCGGAGTGTCGAGGCGCTTGGTGGGTTTGCCGATGACCTTCCAGTCTTTGGCGTCCTTGAACTTGATCGAGGCCGGATCCGGCATCGGTAACTTGGCGGCGTCATCCGCCAGTTCGCCGTAAGTGGCGCGTTTGTCGCCAGCAATGACCACGCCTGACTCGGTGCGGATCTGCGAAGGTGCCACGTCGAATCGCTTGGCCGCCGCTTCGATCAGCATCAAGCGCGCCGCCGCTCCGGCCTGGCGATAGCGGTCGAACTCCATCCAGGTCGACGTCGAACCGCCGGTGATCTGCATTCCGCCAAACGCCGGCAGGCCATAATCGGCCGCCGAGGCTGGCGCATGTTCGACGCGGATTTTCGACCAATCGGCGTCCAGCTCTTCGGCAATCAACATGGTCAGGCCGGTCCAGATGCCCTGGCCCATTTCAGAATGGCCGAGCAGTACGGTGATGCTGTTGTCGTTGCCAATGCGTAAAAAGGCATTGGGGGCGAAGACGTTTCCTTGATTCTCGGCGCCGAGGGCAAAGCGATGGGCACCCGGGATGACAAATGCCACCACCAGACCGCCGCCCAACACCGCACTGCCCTTGAGAAAACCGCGACGCGAGACAGGGTTGATTCTGTTCATGGGTCAGCTCCCTTCGACGTGGTATCAACCGATCTCGGCGGCGCGTTTGACTGCAGCGCGGATTCTTGGGTAGGTGCCGCAGCGGCAGATGTTGCCGGACAGCGCCTGGTCGATGTCGCTGTCGGTGGGCTTGGGGATCTTCGCCAGCAACGCTGCCGCCGACATGATCTGCCCCGACTGGCAATAACCGCACTGAACCACGTCGAGTTCGGCCCAGGCTTGCTGGACCGGGTGCGAGCCATCGGCGGACAAGCCTTCGATGGTGAGAATTTTCTGCCCGTGGGCCACCGTCGTGGCGGGCGTGATGCAGGAGCGCAGCGGCGCGCCGTCGACGTGTACGGTACAAGCGCCACACTGGGCCATTCCGCAACCGAATTTGGTGCCCGTCAGGTGCGCGACATCGCGCAGCACCCAGAGCAACGGCATGTCCGCGGGGACATCCAGTTCCTGGTCCTTGCCATTGATATTAAGGGTCAGCATTACGGGTTTCCTCAGACTCACGGTGTTCTGAAGGGGCGCCTCTGCCGCGACGCCATCATTTTTTGTGTAGGAGCGAGCGGTGCGGCGATCCGACTTGCCCGCGAAGGCATCTTTGCTGTCACACCGCGTTATCGTTCTTCGCGAGCAAGCTTCGCTCCTACAAGGTCGGCGTTACGCGCGCCTTGGGTTATCCATACAGCTAAGCGCAATTTAACTCACAAGCCATGTTCATCGACCACCGGTCGCTCTACGCGGGTTGATCGGAAAGCTGGGCCAGGCCCACCTAAAAGCAAACCAATATCATTTGCGAGACTTCCGGCCATTTGCTTTAATCGCGACCAATTCTTATTTGCACCGCGACGCCGGTCGCCATGGACGTGTGCTCTCAATGACAATCGCTGACTTTTCTTCGGTTCAAAACCTCTATGCCTGCCACCACCAATGGCTGTACGAGTTGTTGCGTCGACGCCTCAGCAATGCGATGGATGCCGCTGACCTGGCTCATGACACCTTCATGCGAGTGCTCAAGCGCCCGCAGGCGTTTGACTGCGATGTTCGCGAACGCTCCTATCTGGCGACCATTGCTCGCGGTTTGTGCATTGATCACTGGCGTCGTCGGCAGTTGGAGCAAGCGTGGCTGCAGACCGTCGCCGCACGACCTCCTGCCTTGCAACCTTCACCGGAACAGCGGGCGATCATCGTCGAGACCTTGCACGAAGTGGACTCCCTGCTGCAGCGCTTGCCCAAGCGGGTCAGCGATGCATTTATCCTGGCTCAGTTGCACGGCATGCCCTACAAACTGATTGCCAGCGAGATCGGCGTGAGCGAGCGCATGGTCAAGAAATACCTGGCCCAGGCCATGATGCACTGCGCGATCCTCGAGGCCGAGCTCGATGGGTTGCTGATTGAATAACCCCATGCCCGCCGTCCCTTTGAAAAACTCAGCCATGCCAGCCTTGAGCAAGCGGCCCAGTGGTATGTGCAACTCCACGACCCACAAGTGGCCGATCACGAACGCCTGCGCTGGCAGGCCTGGCTGGCGCAAAGTGCCGACCATCAGGACGCCTGGCGCTACATCGAACGGGTCGGCGAGCGCTTCACTCCGCTGCAACACGAGAACGAGCAACAGGCTGTCAGCCAAGTCCTGCGCAGCAGCGGCCGTTCGCCAATCAGTCGCCGCCAGACCCTCAAGAGCTTGCTGATACTCACCGCTGGCAGCCTGACGGGATGGGCTGCCTGGCGCGGTACGCCGCTGCCGGAAACACTCGGCCGGCTCACTGCCGACCTCGCTACCGGCACCGGGGAAACCCGCGAAACCGTGCTCAACGACGGCAGCCGGATCTGGCTGAATGCACTCAGTGCGCTGAATGTCCGCTTCGATGCCATGCAACGCTTGCTGCAGTTGCAGTGCGGCGAAGTGTTGATCGACACCGCCAAGGACCCCGGCCGACCGTTCCTGGTGGAAACCGCCCAAGGGCGACTGCGGGCGCTGGGTACCCGCTTCAGTGTTCGTCTGGAGGATCGACAGATATTGCTGAACGTCTATGAAGGAGCGGTTGAAGTTCGCACCCGCCAAGGCGCGATACAGGTTGTCGAGGCCCACCGGCAACTGGCGTTCAACGACAGCGCAATGGCGCTGAGCACCGCCGCCAGCCCCTCACGGGAAGCCTGGCGCCATGGCCTGCTGCTGGCAGACAACCTGCCACTGGGCCAGTTGATCGACGAATTGAACCGCTACCGACCGGGACATTTGCACTGCGATCCGGTCGTCGCCGAGCTGCCGGTGATGGGCTCGTTCCCCCTCAAGGACACCGATCAGGCATTGCGCCTACTGGAAGCGGCATTGCCGATCCGGGTGCAAAAGACCTTCCCCTGGTGGGTCAGCGTCGGCCCGAAAGCCTGAGTAGAAAAAACTCTTTTTCGGCAATCGGTTCCCTTTTGCCTTTCTCGTTCGGTTAACCCCTCAGAAGCACCTCACATTGCCGATCGAACTGATTCCAGGGAACGCCATGTCACGCAACGCCTTCACCCGCACTCGTTTTGCCCTGCGCCCCTTGGCGCTGGCCCTGCCGGCCGCATTCCTGAGTTTTTCAGCGCCGTTCGCTCAAGCAGACACCACGGGCGTCAGTGAACAGTCCAGCCCCCGAACACGCCATTACGCGATAGCGGCGGGACCATTGGCAAGCGTACTCAATCGCTTCGCCGAGCAGAGCGGAGTCTTCCTCGCCGGTCACAACGACCTCGCGGCCGGCAAGCGCAGCCCCGGCCTCGATGGCGACTACACCGACTCGCAAGCGTTGCAGCGTCTGTTGCAAGGCAGCGGCCTGCAAGCCAGCCCCCAGGGCAACGGTGGCTATGTGTTGCAAGCAGCGCCTGCGTCGCAAGGCGCGCTGGAACTGGGCGCCACGACCATCTCCGGCCAAAGCCTGGGCGCCACTACTGAAGATACTCATTCCTACACCACCGGCTCGACCTCCTCGACCACCGGCCTGCCGTTGTCCCTGCGCGAAACACCGCAGTCGGTGACCGTCATCACCCGTCAGCAAATGGACGACCAAGGCTCCACCAGCATCGCCGATACCCTGCGCCGCGCCCCCGGCATCAGCGTGCAGAACTACGACAGCGAACGCTGGGAGTTTTCCAGCCGAGGCCTGCCGATCACCAATTTCCAGTACGACGGCGTCAATACCGACTACGACGGCGTCTACGATTACGGCACCACCAGCACCGACATGGCGACCTTCGACCGCGTTGAAATCATCAAAGGCGCAACAGGCCTGATGACCGGCTCGGGCGATCCCTCGGCCACCGTCAACCTGATCCGCAAGCGCCCGACCAAAGCATTCAAGGCATCGATTGCCGGCACGGTCGGCTCCTGGGACAACTATCGCAGCGAAGGCGACATTTCCGGCCCGCTAACTGAAAGCGGCAACGTGCGCGGGCGGTTCGTCGGGGTCTATCAGGATCGCAGCGCCTACATGGATCACTACCAGAACACCAAGGACATCGCCTACGGCATCCTCGAAGCGGACCTGACCCCGGACACCCTGCTGACCTTCGGCATGGACCAGCAAAATACCCGTTCGCGCGGCGCCAGCTGGACCGGTTTCCCGATGTACTCCAGCGACGGCTCCCGCACGAACTTCTCCCGCTCCTTCAACCCGGCCACTGACTGGAGCCGTCGCGACTTCACCAACCAGACAATTTTCGCCTTGGTGGAACAACGACTGGACACTGAAAGTCAGCTACGACCGCAAACACCGCCAGCACGACACCCTGCTCGGCTCGGCCAGCGGCGGCAATCCGGACCCGATCACCGGTAACGGCATGTTCATGTACATGGGCAAGTTCAAGGGCGATCAGGTTCAGGACAACATCGACATCAACCTCACCGGCCCCTTCAGCCTGTTCGGTCGCGAGCATGAGTTGATCGCCGGTTTCATGTCGATGAACGCCCGCCAGGACATCCCGGTGCACGGCTCGGTCTATCCGGCCCTGGACGGCAGTATCTTCGACTGGCGCGGCGAGTTCCCCAAACCGGACATCCCGCGCGTCGGCGATAACGACATCGTCCAGCGCCAGACCGGAGCCTACCTGGCGACCCGGCTCAAGCCCACCGATGATCTGTCTGTGATCCTCGGTGGCCGGGTCAGCGACTTCAAGGGCAGCGACCACCTCAACTACAGCGATCCGAACACGCCCGACGTGCGCGACGGTTATCGCCAGACTGGCGTGGTCACCCCTTACGCCGGGCTGATCTACGACCTCAGCGATACTTATTCGCTGTACACAAGCTACACCAGCATCTATCAGCCACAAATGAGCAAGGACGCCGCGCGCCAACTGCTCGACCCGGTGGAAGGCGACAGCTACGAAGCCGGCATCAAGGCCGAATACTTCGGTGGGCGCTTGAACGCCAGTTTTGCGGTGTTCCGCATTGAACAGGACAACATCGCCCAGTACGTCAGCGGCTTCGAAACCGAGTCGGTGTACACCGCCGTTCAGGGCGCGACCACCAAAGGCTTCGAGTTCGAACTGGCCGGTGAAGTGATGGAAGGCTGGAACCTGTCGGCCGGCTACACCTACAACCACACCCGCGATGCCAAAGGCGATTACGTCTATGGCTCGGTGCTGCAAACCACCGCCCCAGAACAAGTGGTGCGCGTGTTCAGCACCTATCGACTGCCCGGCGCGTGGGAAAACCTGACCGTGGGCGGCGGTGTGAACTGGCAAAGCGAGTTTTTCGGCAACGTGTTCCAGCCCAACCCCTCCGATACCGTCAACTTCGGCCAGTACTCACGCATCACCCAGGACAGCTACTACCTGGTGGACCTGATGGCACGCTATCGCTTCAACGATCACCTGAGCGCGACGGTCAACGTCAAAAACCTGTTCGACGAGACCTATTACACCGGACTGGGCAATTTCGGCACCGGCTTCTACGGCGAACCGCGCAGCCTGCAACTGACGACCAAGTGGGATTTCTGATCAGAGGCCGAAAAACTACGGATTGTTCTGTTTTACAAACGCCGAACTGAACTGGTAATTGTCGCCGAAGGCATCAAATTTAATCGCGCCGTTCAGCACTTGCAGGCGATAGATAAAATCATCTTTGTCGTCCTTGGCGATGATCAGGTTACCGGCCATCAATGGATACTGCTCATGTAGCTCCAGCACGCGATCATTGGCGATGCGAACGTTCATGCGAATGTCCGCCGTCTCGGTCGCGCTGTTGTCAGTGGATGTCACTATTTTCAGAATCAGCTCCCCGACTCGGGGCTCCTCGGAATTGTTCACCACATAACGCCCCTCGCGCTGGCTCGCAACGACGGGGTGCAGCTTTGCGTCAGCAACTTTGAAGGCAGTCGGCCGGGTTTTTGCGCTCAAGATCCATTCGCCGGGACCATGCCAGGTTCCGCTTTGAAATCCATGGGCGTCAGGCGTGCCTTCCAGATACCAGGTACCCGTCGTGCCACCTGCGTCATCCAATTCATGTAACTGCACCCCGCCATCGTCGTAAGGGCCGCCGATCAAGCGAATCGGTTTGCCGCTACCGCTTTTGGGGTAGCGAACTTCGCCGACGTAAGCCGCACCCTGCACTTGCCACCAGAGCTCGACCGCGATCTTGCCGTCAACGGTGCCACGCAACATCACCGGCGCCTCTCCGACAGGCCCTTCGAGACGGCGTGTCTGCGTCCACTGAGCGTGCTTCAATTCGCGGTCAGTGATGTCGGTGTAACCCAATGGCATCAGAGGCGTTGCCTCGGAAGGCATCTGTGCCACCTTGATGTTCTCGGTCAGCATCACAGGCGTGTTGCCCTGAATCTCCCACGTCGCACTCTGATGCCAGCAGCAACCGCTTTTGGACTGCGTCAGCAAGCGCTTACCCGCGATGTCTATGCCGAACAGACCGAGTTGTGGCTCACGGGTGAGGTCAGAGAAAGCGTTGTTCAAGACCAGGGTCGGGCTCTCGGGATCGAAGAGATAGATGTCATAGGATGGACCGCCGTAGCCAGCGTCATTGCCGTTACGAACGGCCAGGTCTTGTTGCCCGTCGAAATTGAAATCGCCGAACACCAACAGGCTCTGCTCGGTGTAAGCCAGTGTCTGGCCGTTCTGTGACTCAGGTTTGAATAGCCCGAACGCCTCGGTGGATTCGATGCGCTGCAACACTTGGCCGCCAGCCTTGTCCTTCAGCGTGATCGCCGCCGGAGCACCATCGAAAGACTGCGTAAACAGCACGTCGATGACGTACTTTTGCGCAGGGTCCGTGAGGTGGTAAGTCAGCGGCTCGGCACTGACGACAGCGGCAACGACAGCAGCGGCGAACGAGCAGGAAACAGCCAATAAACGAGGGGCAACCATGATGCTGAGCGTCCTTGCGGCAAATCGGGGCGGCAAGTCTAGCGACAATCGATCCACGCCGATATCTCTGAATCAACCGCCTCAGGGGAGTTCTCAGGACTTGTCGATCTACGGCACAACCGGGCGACCACAGGCTGACTACGCTGATAGTCCAGAGTGTTCAACCTGCCGAGGACAACCGCCATGCAACGCTTTCCAAAACTCACACCCTGCCTGTGGTTCGACGATCAGGCCGAAGCGGCGGCGAAGTTTTACTGTTCGATCTTCGATCACTCGAGAATTACCGCCATCACCCATTACGGCAAGGCCGGTCAGGAAATCCATGGCCGCCCGGAAGGTTCGGTGATGACCGTCAGTTTCGAGCTCGATGGCCATGCCTTCACCGGGCTCAATGGCGGGCCGGTGTTCACCTTCAACGAAGCGGTGTCGTTCCAGGTCAACTGCCAGAACCAGGAAGAAGTCGACCACTTCTGGGGCAACCTGTCTGCCGGTGGTCCTGTGCAGGCGCAGCAATGCGGCTGGCTCAAGGATAAATTCGGCGTTTCGTGGCAAATCGTGCCCGTAGCGTTGATGGACATGATGAAAGACCCCGACACAGCCAAATCCCAGCGTGCCATGACAGCGATGCTGCAAATGAAAAAACTCGATATTGCCACGCTGCAACGAGCCTTTGACGGCGAGAGCTAATACACTCCAAAGCTGAACCGCCGAGGACGCCACGATGAAGCACTCCGTCGCCAAAGATGCAGACAAAGCCCCGCGCTTCTGGCGCGACGACGCCCTGCCCTTCATCGAGGCCCGTTCCATCGCCGATGGTCGCTCGGTCTGCTACAGCCGGCATTCCCACGCGCACTTTTCCATTGGCGCAATCACCGCCGGGCGCAGCACCTATATCCACGATCAATCGGAGTTCCAGGTCAATGCCGGTACCCTGGTGCTGATGAATCCGGGCGATGTGCATGCCTGCAATCCGATCGACGACCAGCCGTGGTCGTACCTGATGCTGTACGTCGAGACGCCTTGGCTGACCGATTTGCAGCATCAGCTCGGCTTCAACCAGGACTCGGCGTTTCGCCGGTTTTCCATCACTCACAATCGTGACGTTGAACTGTTCGCTGGCCTGAAGAATTTGTACGAGGTGTTGGTCGACCCGCAGCAAGAGGTGCTGCCCAAGCACAGCGCGGCGGTGGAGTTTTTCACCGAGGTGCAACAGCGGCTCAACCCCATCGATCAACCGCTGCGCGAACCCAATTTCAAGCTGGAACGGGCCGCCGACTATATCCGCGACAACTGCACACAGATGCTCAAACTCGAAGACATTTGCGAGGCGGCGCAGCTGTCGCCGTCCTACCTGATCCGTGCCTTCAAACAGCATTACGGCATGACGCCTCACGCGTTTCTGATCAACCGGCGTATCCAGTTCGCCCAGGATCGACTGCGCAGTGGCAAGTTGATCGCCGATGTGGCGCTGGAAGCGGGATTTGCCGATCAGGCGCATTTTCAGCGCGCCTTCAAACAGCATCTGGCGGCGACACCGGGGCAGTATCGCGGCTAACTCATCCTCCCTCGCCACAAATCTAGAGCTGCCACACAGATCCCTGTGGGAGCGGGCTTGCCCGCGATGGCGTCTGGTCAGCCAACAATGATGTCGAATGGACTACCGCTATCGCGGGCAAGCCCGCTCCCACAGGGAAAGCGATGGCAACAAGAATTGTGCTGGGAACCACTATTGCTACCTATGGCAACAGCAAGTACACCGCACTCACCGCCAGCAACAACGCCATGAGCCGATTGAACAAACGCATCCCCGCCGGATTGCTCAGATAGCCGCGCAAAAACGTCCCGGCATACGCCCAGCAACCCACCGACAAGTAACAGATCACCAGATACACCGCCGCAAACTGCCACACCAACCGCGCCTCGCCGTCGGCGACAAATGCGCCCATCCCCGCGACACAGGCCAGCCAGGCTTTCGGGTTGAGCCATTGCATCACTGCGCCATACAGCATCGACGGTGCCCGGCCTGACTCCTTGGCATCGAGCTGACCGTTATCAGTGGCCAATTTGAAAGCCATGAACAACAGAAACGCCACCCCCGCCCATTGCACCACCTGCGTCAGCGCCGGCCACAGTGTCAGCAGTTCATGCAGCCCCAGGCCCATCAGCACAAGTAGCAACACGAACCCAAGAGTCGCCCCGATCACATGCCGCTGACTCGCGCGCAAACCAAACTGTGCGCCAGAGCTCAACGCCACAACATTCACCGGTCCCGGTGTAATCGAAGCCGCCAACGCAAACGCTGCCATGGAAAGAATCAGACTCATTGCATACCTTCTTCAATTCAGTTGAACCAAGCTTCAAGGTAAAGAGCCGGCTGAACGCCGTATTGAAGAAAACACCCCTCTGCGTCGTTGCAATCCTGTCACGATGCGCCTTGCGGTGGGCCTATACTTCAAGGGTCGGCACACTCGAAGCGACCTGCAATCGTGTTTGATATATGGGATATCGCGTCGAGTGATCGTTCACGCAGGCCACGGCCTGCCTTCGTCGTAGGGAGGAGAAGATCATGGCGCGTAAATACATCGACTGCCGCGAGTTTCCAAGCGATTCCAAATGCTCGGTCGCGTTGTCCGCAGACTCTGAAAACGAACTGCTCGAGGCCGCCGCACAGCATGCGGTCAGCGTTCACAAGCACACCGACTCACCGCAACTGCGTGCTCAACTGAAGACAATGTTTCACGATGGCACCCCGCCTGTTGAAGCACCGCGTCCCGCTTGATAAGGAGATTCCTGTAGGAGCTGTTGAAGGCTGCGCTCTTTTGATCTTGATTTTCAGAAGGTCAGGATCAAAAGATCGCAGCCTGCGGCAGCTCCGGGGATTTTGGGAACGGCCAAAAATCCGACGATTTAAGCGCAATCTCTGGAAAACCCTGGAGAGTGCCTCGTTACGCTTGCCCACCGCAGCTATTTGGGTGCACGAGAGCCCGACCGTGTTAGATGTGGGGCCTGCGTTTACTCTTGCCTGACAATATCGACCGAGATCTCCACCGCCGGAACCGTTCCTCTATTCTCAAGCCAGTGCGTGGTGTTCCGATCCTCGGGCCAGCCCACTCCCGGCCCATAGTCCGTGGCGACTCCATTTCGATGGTCAGTGATCGTTCCTTGCAGTATGTAGACGGTGCCGGGCCTGTCTTTATGATTATGAATCGGCCCGAAGACGCCTCCAGGCTCAATGGTCACCATACGCATTCTGAGTTGGCGCCCTGCCATGCCCTCGATCTCAGGGCCGAGGTCCATCGTTGCAAGTAACTTCACCGCAACACCTTTTGTCTCAGGTGCCATCTGTTCGTTGCTCATGGTGCTCTCCTCTCTGTACATACAGGGCCTGACTAGAAGTAAACACCCTAAAAGGCGGGAAAGCTCGTTGGGCAGAAGGCAGAAACTCCTGACTCACGCAAAACGCCTGTATGAACGTCGAAGCAGGTGTCTTGCACCGCCGTCACAAGGCCGGTTCGTTCCATTTTAAGTGGCCGATGGTCGTTGCATTTCGCTTGTCGCCGGCGTTTGGCTAAGCTGAATAAATCGGGACGAACTGAAACCTGAGTGATAACGGCCATCAGCGGATCTGGCTAGGCATCAGGACGGTAACGCCCAAAGGAGACAACTATGTATGCAGTTATAAGAACCTACTTGGGTGCTGGCGCGAAGCAGCTTTTCGATCTTTTAGAACAGCGCAGCGCCGACGTCGAAGCGACCCTGCGGACAGTACCTGGCCTGGTCAGTTACACATTGCTGAATACGGGTGATGGCGGTACCGCAGTGACTGTTTGCACGGACAAGGCCGGCAGCGATGCGAGCTTGAAAGTCGCGCGCGACTGGATTCAGAAAAACGCATCGAATATCCACGCGAACCCGCCGATCGTGACAGAAGGTCCGGTGATTGTGCAGATCAAATAGCAGGCCCTTCCAGTTGATCTTACGTTAGAAGGGACAGGTCGCGATTCAAGGCGAATGCCGGGCAATCGTGGTCTGTACCCTGTTTTTCTCCCAGCCTGAATCACGAAGGAGATCCCTGTGGGAGCGAGCTTGCTCGCGATAGCGGTGGATCAGTCAACGGCTCTTTTGAATAAAACTTTGCCTTCGCGAGCAAGCCCGCTCCCACAGAGATTTTGGGTGTTTAAGGAGGCTTGTTTAATATGGCTGCGCGTTACTTCCTGAAAGCTACAGCGTCTTGCGTCATTGCCTACGACTACGCCAGAATCCGCCGGCTTGTGCGTCTTGCCCCTGGCCTCTATCGTTTCCCTGCCACTGCCTATCAGTGGTCGGGTTTAGTCGCCCGTCGTTGCTAAGTCGCATAAGTGCCATTCAGTCAGGTATCCCATCCCTGCACCTGATGGTGGCTGTGCGCAGGGCACCCTCGGGTGCGCCGATTTCTTAGCTCGTCGGTCGACTAACCTGTGCACAGCTGCCTCCATTTCGTTTAGTCGCGAACTGGTCGCAGCCTCACTTTGAGAGTTAAGACATGTTCAAAATTACGCCTAATCCTCCAGAAACCGACGACGTTTCCCCCTACGACTCCATCGATTCAAAAAAGCTCCACGACGCGGCGGAACGCGCGCTCGATCATTACCTCAAGCCCCCCAAAGAACCCGCTGCCGCCCGTAAACCCAGCAGAATGTTCATCGTCGCCCCCGACATGGATACCGAAAGCTTGCTGGCCCATGCCTGCGAATCACTGGCATCAGCCAGTGTCATGCTCAGTGATTTTGCAAACCTTCTGGAAATCCCGCATCGCAACACAATACTGGGGATTCAGCAGAACATCATGCTGGGCGAACTGGCGGTAAACCGGGCGCTGGACAATATCGATCCGCAGAACTAATCGCTTCGTCTGTTGAAAAAACGGCCTTAACCAAGCAATGCCAGTCAGTTAAGGCGCGGAACCTGTGGGAGCGGGCTTGCTCGCGAAAGCGGTGTGTCAGGCAACATTAATGTTGGCAGATGCTGCCTCTTCGCGAGCAAGCCCGCTCCCACATGGATTAATGACTGGCACTAGCGCGCTAACCAAGCCAACGCAAGTGTACGGCGATTTGCGCTCACCGCTGTATGGGCCAAGCCACTCCTCACTCATGATAAAAATACGGCTCTCGTTACTGGAGCCGTCGTCATGGACCTCGCCACCCTTACCCTGTTTCTCCCGGCCTGCTTCGCCCTGAACATGGCTCCCGGCCCGAACAATCTACTGTCGATCAGCAACGCCACCCGTTATGGCTATCGTCGCGCCTGCGTGGCCGGCGTCGGACGCTTGCTGGCGTTTGCCGGAATGATCGCCCTGGCCGCCGCCGGGTTGTCGGTGGTGCTGCAAACCTCGGAATGGCTGTTCTACGCGATCAAAATCATCGGCGCCGCTTACCTGTTGTACCTGGCCTGGCAACTGTGGCGCGCCAATCCCGAGGCCGAGCAGGTTGTGACCGGCGCGCCGATTGGCATTGTCGCTTTGGCGCGGCAGGAGTTTCTGGTGGCGGCGGGTAATCCCAAGGCTATCTTGCTGTTCACCGCATTCCTGCCGCAGTTCGTCGACCCGACTCGACCGATTGCCGCGCAATTCGTCGTGCTCGGCGCGTTGTTCCTGATGCTGGAATGGATCGCCATCAGCGCCTACGCCTACATGGGCCTGCACATGCGCCGCTGGTTCGCCGAACCACGGGGCAAGCGGATTTTCAACCGTTGCTGCGCGGGATTGTTGTCGGCAGCGGCTTCGGTGCTGTTGATGGCGAAACGGGCGTGACCTTTACCCTTGGGACGGTCCTTTCAGTTCGACCTGGTTGCCGTCCGGATCGAAGCAATAGATCGACAGCCCATGGCCTTCAGCGCCGAAACGCACGGCGGCTTTCTCGGGTGTCAGGCCATGGGAGTGCAAGTGACTGACCAGCGCTTCCTCATCGAACGGCTCGATACGCAGGCAGAAGTGATCGAGGTTGCGCCGTTCGTGGCCAGCGGCAGCACCGCCCTTGCGGCCGAGTTCGCCCTGGATGTCGACGAGGTCGATCATCGAGGTGCCTGCACGTAGATGCACCATGCCCAGATCGTCGCGGCGCTTGACCACTTCGGCACCGAATACCTCGCCGTAAAAAGTGATGCTTCGTTCGAGATCCTTGACGCGCAGGACGATGTGATCGATGTGTTTGATCGTGAACGGTTGCATTAGGAAGATTCCTGAAAATAGCGTTTACAGGATTATCGGGGACCTGATGACTGTAGCTCAGGGCCCCAAAAATTCACTGTCGATTTTCCGGTGGAGGCGTCGGGCGACGCGGCCTATGCTCAGCCCATGAACCTACAAAACGCTGTGCTTCCGCCCCACGCCGAGATGGTTCGCGCCATGCTCGAACGCGACACCGCCTACGAGGGGGTGTTCTTTACCGCGGTCAAAACCACTGGCATTTTCTGCCGCCCCGGCTGTACGGCGCGTAAACCGAAGCCGGAAAACGTCGAGTTCTTCGCCCATGCCGATGAGGCGATGTCGGCGGGCTATCGGGCCTGTCTGCGTTGCAAGCCGCTGGACGCCGCGGCCATCGCGCCGGACTGGGTGCAGCGGCTGCTCAACTCCGTCGACGCGGATCCCGACCTGCGCTGGACCGATGCCCAGTTACTCGCCGAGGGCATCGAGCCGCTGAAACTGCGCCGCTGGTTCAAGCAGCATTTCGGCATGACCTTTCACGCCTGGCTGCGCAGTCGGCGCCTGGGCATCGCCCTCGGTGGCATCAAACAAGGCGGATCCATCGACAACGCTGCGTTCGACTCCGGCTACGAATCCCTGAGCGGTTTTCGCGATGCGTTTCAAAAGTCGTTCCACATCACACCCGGCCGCGCCGCCCACAGCGAGCCACTGCTGTTCACTCGACTGACCACACCGCTAGGGCCAATGATCGCCATGGCCGAACAGCGTGGGCTAGTGCTACTGGAGTTTCTCGATCGACCGGCACTGACCAAGGAAATCGAAGAACTGCAGAACCGTTATGGCTACGCCGTGGCACCCGGGCACAACGAGCATTTGCAGCAGATTGAACAAGAACTGGCGCAATACTTCGCTGGTAAACGAACCGATTTCAACGTGCCACTGCACCTGCCCGGCAGCGCTTTCGCCCGGCAGGTGTGGGCTGAACTGATGAAGATTCCGTACGGCCAGACCACTACTTATGGCGCCATCGCCGCGCAACTTGGCAAGCCCGGCGCCAGTCGCGCCGTGGGTCTGGCCAACGGACAAAACCGCTTGGCGATTATCCTGCCCTGTCATCGGGTGATCGGCGCAGATGGCTCATTGACCGGCTATGGTGGAGGGCAGCCGCGCAAGGCGTTTCTGCTCAGGCTGGAAAGCGCCGCGGTGCAAATCACCCAACAACTCGCGTTCTGATCACTCCACCGTTTATTCAAAAAAGTCATAAGGAAGGACATTCGATGGACACACTCGACAACCAATTCCACCAACTGCACCAGAGCGGCCTGCTGATTCTGACCAACGTCGCCGACGCCACTGGGGCACGACTGGTGGAACAACTTGGCAGCAAGGCCGTCGCCACCAGCAGCGCGGCGGTGGCTTGGGTTCATGGTTACCCGGATGGCAACACCTTGCCGCTTGAACGTCTCGTTTCCACCGTCGAATCCATCGCCCGAGTCATCACGGTGCCCTTGACCGTGGACATTGAGGCCGGTTATTCCGATGACCTGGGTCGGGTCGCAGAAGTGATCGACGCCGTCATCGCCGCCGGTGCCATGGGGATCAATATCGAGGACGGTGCTTCGCCGCCCGAGCTGCTGGCGCGCAAGATCGAAATCGCTCGCCAGGTCGCCAGTCGCCGGGACGTGAAGCTGTTTATCAACGCTCGTACCGACGTGTACCTCAGAGGCCTGGTGCCAGCCGAAGATCGCGTCGCAGAGACACTCAAACGGGCCGCGTTGTATCAGGCCGCCGGTGCCAACGGGCTGTTCGCGGCGGGCGTCACGGCGGCGTATGAGATCGAAGCGCTGTGCCGTGGCACGACGCTGCCAGTGAATGTGCTGGGTTTCGCGGGCCTGCCTTCGCCGGAAGAACTGCAAGCCCTCGGTGTGCGCCGTTTGAGCGCCGGTTCGAGCATCGCCGAATTCCTCTACGGCGCCATGGCATCGGTAGCCAAAAGCTTTCTGGAAACCGGAAAACTCGATAGCAGCGACCTCAAGGCCTTCACTTATGGCGAAGTGAACGCCCTGCTGGCCCCCACCGGCAAAGTTTGACCGCAAGCAATGGAGTGCGGCGCTGCGGGGTGAGGGCTAATCTCCCCCGCAGTCACCCGCGCTTCAGGATGCTCCATGCCCGACACCTATCAACTGGCCAGCGAATTTCTTTCGACCCTCGATGCCGACTGGCAACGCCACATCAGCGCCATCGGCCCCTGCCTGCATCAGCCCCATGCGGCTCGCGATCCTTATGAGTCGCTGGTGCGGGCGATTGCCTATCAGCAACTGCATGCCAAGGCCGGCGATGCGATTGTCGGCCGACTGCTGGCGTTGTTTCCGGCAAGCACCTTCCCAAGGCCCGAGCAGATTCTGGCGACAGACTTCGAACAGATGCGCGGTTGCGGGTTTTCTGCCAGCAAAATCGCGACTATTCAGGGCATCGCTCAAGCGGCTCTGGACGGCGTGGTGCCGGATTACGCCACAGCCCTGGCCATGGACGATGAAGCGTTGATCGAGCGCTTGATTACCTTGCGCGGGGTCGGTCGCTGGACGGTGGAAATGCTGCTGATCTACAGCCTGGAGCGGCCAGACATTTTGCCGGCCGATGACTTTGGGGTGCGCGAAGGTTATCGGCGGCTGAAGGGGTTGGAGGTACAGCCGACGCGTAAGCAGATGAGTGAAATCGGACTGGCGTGGAGCCCTTATCGGACGGTGGCGGCGTGGTATTTGTGGCGGGTGCCCAGTCGGTAGACCGCGTTATCGTTCTTCGCGAGCAAGCCCGCTCCCACACTTGATCGTCGTCGTACACACAATCCGTGTTCGCTGAAGATTTAATGTGGGAGCGGGCTTGCTCGCGAAGAGGCCCGCACATCCAGCACAAATTGCCCAGAACCCCTGACAGTCTAGGCTGTCTTGAGCCATCCCAAGACCCGTCGGAGGTTCCCATGCAGCTCGAAGGCTCCTGCCATTGCGGCGCGGTGTCGTTCAGCCTGACCAGCGCCCACCCCTACCCTTATCAACGCTGCTATTGCTCGATCTGTCGCAAGACCCAGGGCGGTGGCGGTTATGCGATCAACCTGGGCGGCGATGCCGACAGCCTCAAGGTGCACGGTCGCAAGCACATATCGATTTACCATGCACGGCTCAAGGACGAAGGGGATAGACGCGCCCGCCGCAGCACCGCCGAGCGGCATTTCTGCTCTCTTTGCGGCTCGGGGTTATGGCTGTTCAGTCCTGAATGGCCGGAGCTGATTCATCCGTTTGCCTCGGCCATCGACACTCCGTTGCCGGTACCACCGGAACACACGCATCTGATGCTCGGTTCCAAGGCGCCGTGGGTGGAAGTCGAGGCGCATCCGGGCGACCAGCAGTTCGACGTCTATCCCGAAGAATCCATCGCCCAATGGCATGAGCGCCTGGGGTTGAGCCGTTAGCAGACGGTGTATACCTTTTGATGTTGATGTGTTGCAGATGGCCCCTTCGCGGGCAAGCCTCGCTCCTACAGGGTTACGCGAACCTTGTAGGAGCGAGGCTTGCCCGCGAAGGCGTCCGCCCACGGCGAATCCGCATACGGGGGGTTACGCCGCTACCGGCACACCACTGTGAAAGCGAAACTCCACATCCGGCGACTCGATCAACGCCTGCTCGGCGTCACGAACCTTGTCGATCACCTGGACGATGTCCTTGGCGTCACCGTACTGATAGGCCAGTTTCAGGTAACCCTGGAAATGCCGCGCCTCGCTTTTCAGCAGACCGAAGTAGAACTTGCCCAGTTCTTCATCCAGATGCGGCACCAACGCCTCGAAACGCTCGCAGCTGCGCGCTTCGATGAAGGCGCCGACCACCAGCGTATCCACCAGCTTCACCGGTTCGTGGCTGCGCACCACTTTGCGCAGCCCCGAGGCGTAACGCCCGGCGGACAGCTGACGCAGCTCGATCTTGCGCTTTTTCATCAGGCGCATGACCTGCTCGTGGTGCACCAGCTCTTCCCGGGCCAGACGCGACATCAGGTTGATCAGATCGACATGGGAGTGGTATTTGGCAATCAGGCTTAACGCCGTGCTGGCCGCCTTGAATTCGCAGTTTTTGTGGTCGATCAGCAGGGTTTCCTGATCGGCCAGCGCGGCCTGGACCCAGCCATCGGGCGTGCGGCAGCCAAGGAATTCGTGAATTTCGGGAAGGATCATGGGGCTCACGGATAAAAGGTACAGAACGAAGGGCGCCGATTATACCGGCCTGCCGACAGACCACCAGCCGCCAACCGTTGATATGCATCAAGTCGCCGAATGCCGACCAGCAACTATAGTTGTCCAACGCAGTGTTTTTTACCTTCCAGGGAGATTCCGATCATGCAAGCCATTCGCAGCATTCTGGTGGTCATCGAACCCGAGCACTCGGAGAGCCTGGCGCTCAAACGGGCCAAACTGATCGCTGGCGTGACCCAGGCCCATTTGCACCTGCTGGTCTGCGATAAAAAGCATGACCACGCTGGCATGCTGGGCGTGCTCAAGGCGGCCCTGCTGGAGGACGGTTACAGCGTCACCACCGAACAGGCCTGGAACGAAAGCCTGCACGAAACCATCGTCGATGTGCAGCAAGCCGAAGGCTGCGGGCTGGTGATCAAGCAACATTTTCCCGACAGTGCATTGAAAAAGGCGCTGCTGACGCCGGCGGACTGGAAACTGCTGCGCTCCTGCCCTACTCCAGTGTTGCTGGTGAAAACCTCGAAACCCTGGACTGGCGGCGTGATCCTGGCGGCTATCGATGTCGGCAACATCGACGGCGAACACCGCACCTTGCACGCCAGCATCATTGATCATGGCTACGACATCGCCAGCCTGGCCAGAGCTCATTTGCACGTGATCAGCGCTCACCCGTCGCCGATGCTGTCGGCCGCTGACCCGACATTCCAGTTAAAAGAAACCATCGAGGCCAGTTATCGCGAGCAGTGCAAGGCGTTCCAGGCCGAGTTCGACATTGATGATGACCATCTGCACATCGAGGAAGGTCCGGCGGATGTGTTGATTCCGTATATAGCCCATAAATTGGGGGCATCGGTGACGGTGATCGGCACCGTGGCGCGGACCGGGTTGTCCGGGGCGTTGATCGGTAATACGGCGGAAGTGGTGCTGGATGCGCTGGAAAGCGATGTGCTGGTGCTCAAGCCGGATACGGTCATGGATCATCTGGAAGAGATTGTGACCCAGCATTGAGATTTTCGGCGCCAGATAGATAGCCTTCGCGAGCAAGCCCGCTCCCACATGGGATCTCCATTGGACATGAAATTTGTGAACGACACAGATCCAATGTGGGAGCGGGCTTGCTCGCGAAGCTTTTAAAATTTAACCGCCGAACGCATCCTTGAGAAACCCCGGCGCAATGTAGCGCTGGTAATGCGCCTCAGACAGCAGGAAAAATTCCCGATCAATGGCATCGCGCAGTTCCGGCAGGTTCCAGTCGCGGAACTCCGGCAGCAGCACCATCCCGTAGGCTTCCAGATTATTGATGACCCGCGCACCCCGGGCAATCAGCTGATAAGCCCAGCAATATTCCGACTGATGCGGCACAAAGCGGATCTTGCGCTGTTCCAGCTGCAGGCGCAGCAACGCGGGATCGAAAATCTCTATCTTGCTGGCCATAACCTGTGACAGCAGTTGCTCAAGACGCAGCCACACCGCGCGTTTTTCTTCCTCGTTGTAACCGTTCCAGTGAATCACTTCATGGTGGAAACGCTTGCAGCCACGGCACACCAGATCACCGTAAACAGTGGAGCAGAGGCCGACGCAGGGGGTCTTGATGGTCTGATTGGGCATAGGTAGGCAAAACACGGGAAAGCAGAACAGGTCGGCATGTTAGCCCTTTGTCCAACATTCATCACCCCTCAAAATTCAGGGCCTCAGGGTCTATTGGACTTTGGTGACGGCCGCGGCTCGCCACCAAAGTTCAATAGACCCTGACTTACCTTTAATTTTTTTTGCCGTAGAATCAGCCAGCCTTTTAAGGCGCCAATGTCCGTTAGAAGCTGTTTTCAAAGCGTCACGAGCACAGTCGTTCCTTCAGAGCGGTGTTGGCGAAGGGTTTTTCAGCGGTGAAAAACCTGACGCCAACCCTCATCAGCTCCCCGTTCTGCAGGCGTAAAACTTTGAAAGCAGCTTCTGTAAGGAATTGCCGGTAATTCTGGCTAAGCGGCCCAAAACGCCACGCAGCGCATGAGTACGGTAATTTCGGGATGAGCGTCCCGGACACCCATTTGGGACCACTGATGAGGGTAATAACTGTGCTTGAAGCCTACCGCAAACATATCGAAGAGCGTGCAGCACTGGGTATCGTTCCCCAGCCGCTTAACGCCGAACAAACTGCAGGCCTGGTCGAGCTGCTGAAGAATCCCCCGGCTGGCGAAGAAGCCTTCCTCGTTGACCTGATCACCAATCGCGTTCCGCCAGGCGTGGACGAAGCTGCCTATGTAAAGGCCGGTTTCCTCTCTGCCCTCGCCAAAGGCGAAGCCAAATCCCCTCTGATCGACAAGAAACGCGCTGTTGAACTGCTCGGCACCATGCAGGGCGGCTACAACATCGTGACGCTGGTCAATCTGCTGGACGACGCCGAACTGGCACCAGTAGCCGCCGAAGAACTCAAGCACACCCTGCTGATGTTCGACGCCTTCCATGACGTCGCTGAACGCGCCAAGAACGGCAACGTTCACGCCAAAGGCGTTCTGCAATCCTGGGCCGACGGCGAGTGGTTCAAGAACCGCCCTGTGCTGGCCGACAAGATCAGCCTGCGCGTGTTCAAGGTGACTGGCGAAACCAACACCGACGACCTGTCCCCTGCTCCTGATGCCTGGTCCCGCCCGGACATCCCGCTGCACGCCCTGGCGATGCTGAAAATGGCTCGCGACGGCATCGTGCCGGACGTGCAAGGCTCCATCGGTCCGATGAAGCAGATTGAAGAAATGCGCAACAGCGGCTTCCCGATCGCCTACGTCGGTGACGTGGTCGGCACCGGTTCGTCGCGTAAATCGGCCACCAACTCGGTGCTGTGGTTCTTCGGCGACGACGTTCCTTTCGTGCCGAACAAGCGTGCTGGCGGCTTCTGCTTCGGCAGCAAGATCGCTCCAATCTTCTACAACACCATGGAAGATGCCGGCGCACTGCCAATCGAGTTCGACGTAACCAACATCAACATGGGCGACGTGATCGACCTGTACCCGCACGCAGGCAAAGTCTGCAAGCACGGTACCGACGAAGTCATCACCACCTTCGAAATGAAGACCCCTGTGCTGTTGGACGAAGTCCGTGCCGGCGGTCGTATTCCGCTGATCATCGGCCGTGGCCTGACCGATAAGGCTCGCGCCGAACTGGGTCTGCCAGCGTTCGACCTGTTCAAGAAGCCGGATGCCCCGATCGAAAGCACCAAGGGTTTCACCCTGGCGCAGAAAATGGTCGGCAAGGCGTGCGGCGTAGCCGGTGTGCGTCCAGGCACCTACTGCGAACCGAAGATGACCACCGTCGGTTCCCAGGACACCACCGGTCCAATGACCCGTGACGAACTGAAAGACCTGGCGTGCCTGGGCTTCTCCGCTGATCTGGTGATGCAGTCGTTCTGCCACACCGCGGCTTATCCAAAGCCGATCGACGTGACTACCCACCACACCCTGCCTGACTTCATCATGACCCGCGGCGGCGTTTCCCTGCGTCCGGGCGACGGCATCATCCACAGCTGGCTGAACCGCATGCTGCTGCCGGACACCGTCGGCACCGGTGGTGACTCCCACACCCGTTTCCCGATGGGCATTTCGTTCCCGGCCGGTTCCGGTCTGGTCGCATTCGCCGCTGCCACTGGCGTGATGCCGCTGGACATGCCGGAATCGATCCTGGTGCGCTTCAAAGGCGAAATGCAACCGGGCGTCACCTTGCGTGACCTGGTTCACGCCATTCCTTACTTCGCGATTCAGGCTGGTTTGCTGACCGTCGAGAAGAAAGGCAAGAAGAACGCCTTCTCCGGCCGCATCCTGGAAATCGAAGGTCTGGACAACCTGAGCATCGAACAGGCTTTCGAGCTGTCCGACGCCTCGGCCGAACGTTCGGCTGCCGGTTGCACCATCAAGCTGTCGAAAGAGTCGATCACCGAATACCTGCAATCGAACATCACCCTGCTGCGCTGGATGATCGGTGAAGGCTACGGTGATGTGCGTACCCTGGAACGTCGTGCTCAAGCGATGGAAGCCTGGATCGCCAACCCTGAGTTGATGGTTGCCGATGCTGACGCCGAATACGCTGAAGTCATCGAAATCGACCTGGCCGACATCAAAGAGCCTGTGCTCTGCGCGCCAAACGATCCGGACGACGCCCGTCTGCTGTCCAGCGTTGCTGGCGAGAAGATCGACGAAGTGTTCATCGGTTCGTGCATGACCAACATCGGTCACTTCCGCGCTGCCGGCAAGTTGCTGGAACAGGTCAAGGGTCAGCTGCCAACCCGTCTGTGGCTGTCGCCGCCGACAAAAATGGACGCTCACCAACTGACCGAAGAAGGCTACTACGGCATCTACGGCAAGGCCGGTGCACGCATGGAAATGCCAGGCTGCTCGCTGTGCATGGGTAACCAGGCACGTGTAGAGCCGAACTCGACTGTTGTGTCGACATCGACCCGTAACTTCCCGAACCGTCTGGGCGACGGCGCGAACGTCTACCTGGCTTCGGCCGAACTGGCGTCCGTTGCGTCGATCCTGGGTCGCCTGCCGACCGTCGAGGAGTACATGGAATACGCTGGCAAGATCGACAGCATGGCGGCCGATGTTTACCGCTACCTGTCCTTCGACCAGATCGCCGAGTTCCGTGAAGCTGCTGCGAACGCCAACATCCCGGTCGTTCAAGCCTAACGTTACAACGCCATAAAAAACGCCGCCCATCGTGAGATGAGCGGCGTTTTTTTATGCCTGAAGAAATGTGGGAGTCACTGTTATCGATCGTTCCCACGCTCCGCGTGGGAATGCCTCAAGGGACGCTCCGCGTTCCAGCTCTCGAAAGGGACGCGGAGCGTCCCGGGCTGCATTCCCACGCAGAGCGTGGGAACGATCAATCTCGGTCAGGCAGTCAGGGAGTAGATCAACGCCGAGATCGCCACCAGGCCCACCGCCGTCACGAAGACGTTAGAGGCCTGGCCACGAAAGCGCGCCATGGCCGGAACCTTGCGGATCGCGTACATCGGCATCAGGAACAGGATCGCCGCGATGACCGGGCCACCGAGGGTTTCGATCATCCCGAGAATGCTTGGGTTCAGCGTGGCAACGATCCAGCAGACCACCAGCATGAACGCCGCAGTCATGCGGTCCAGCGTCTTCGGTGTCGGGCGTTTGCCGCTCTTGACGATCAGACCCTTCAAGCCTTCGCTGGCGCCGATGTAGTGACCCAGGAACGACTTGGAAATGGCCACGAAAGCAATCAACGGCGCCGCGAAGGCAATGGTTGGGTTGCTGAAGTGGTTGGCCAGGTACGACAGAATCGACAGGTTCTGCGCCTTGGCTTCCGCCAATTGCGCCGGCGACAAGGTCAGCACGCAACTGAAGACGAAGAACAGCACCATCACCACCATCAAGAGGTGGGCGCGGGAGAGGATCTGCGAGCTGCGCTCTTGGGCATTCACGCCATGGCGACGCTTCTGGTCCACCGCGAACGCCGAGATGATCGGCGAATGGTTGAACGAAAACACCATCACCGGAATTGCCAGCCACAGCGTGTGCAGCAACGCCGAGGGCTCAGGTAGCGTGGTCGCGGTGCTGAGGATGCCACCATTCCAATGCGGAACCAGGAACATCGCCAGGAACAGCAGCGCGACGATGAACGGATACACCATCAGACTCATGGCCTTGACGATCATCTGCTCACCGCAGCGCACCACTGCCAACAGGCCGAGAATCAATACGAACGACAGCACGGCGCGCGGTGGCGGCATGATGTGCAGTTGATGCTCGAGGAAACTGCCCACAGTGTTGGTCAGGGCCACGCTATAAATCAGCAGGATAGGGAAGATCGCGAAGAAATACAGCAACGTGATCAACGCGCCCGCCTTGATGCCAAAGTGTTCTTCCACCACTTCGGTGATGTCGGCGCCTTCGCGGCCGGACAACACAAAGCGGGTCAGGCCACGGTGTGCGTAAAACGTCATGGGGAACGCCAGCAATGCCAGGATCAGCAGCGGCCAGAAGCCGCCCAGCCCCGCATTGATCGGTAAAAACAGGGTACCGGCCCCGATTGCCGTGCCAAACAGGCCCAGCATCCAGGTGGTGTCATGGCGATTCCAGCTTTCGAGGTTCGCTGGTGTCGCCGCTACATAGCGTTCGTCGACGCTATTGGCCTGATCATTCATCCGGTCGGATCTCCGCTTTCCGGTCACTTGCCACCCGGTCAGGACGAGTCGGAAAAAACCGACAGGCAGCGCCCTGGCCGAAACAGGGGCGCGATTGTCCGGGATTAAGCTACAGAAGCAAAGACTTAGCTGAGCAATGGTTATGCGGATCAGATGCAGCGGGCGCCTGCGTTCTCCTGTAGGAACGTGGCTTGCCCGCTAACCAGTCGCCTCGGTCCATCAGTAATACCGCGTTATCGTTCTTCGCGGGCAAGCTTCTCTCCTACGAGCTGCGGACAAATCCTCTCCATCTGCCCCGCACTGATCTAGTGTTGTCATTAGAAGGATCGCAGGCTTCGCCAGCTCCGACACAGGGAGCCAAAACTTTGGCCATTGCCAAACCGCTCTGAGGTCAGCAATCTGAAGCGACGTTCGAGCCCCGACATTCCGCTGCCCGCAGGAGCCCAGCATGACCGCAACTGTTCTGGTACTGGTTGAAACCATCAATGAATACCTGCCGATTCTCGAACATCAGGGGTTTCATCTGATTCTGGCCCCAACCCCAGCCGAGCGCGCCGCCGCCATTGCCCGACAGGGCAGTCAGATCGAAGCGGTGCTGACGCGCGGTCCATTGGGCCTACGCGCCGATGAAATTGCCGCCCTGCCCAACCTCAAGATCATCTGCGTGATCGGCGCCGGCTACGAACACGTCGACCTGCAAGCAGCCGCCGACCGCGGCATCACCGTCACCAACGGGGCCGGCGTTAATGCTTCTTCCGTCGCCGACCACGCCATGGCGTTGCTGCTGGCACTGGTGCGGGATATTCCTCGGGCCGATGCTGCCGTGCGTCGGGGCGAGTGGCCGAAAATCATGCGCCCTTCCCTGGCCGGCAAACGCCTGGGCATCCTCGGCCTCGGTGCCGTCGGCATCGCTATCGCCAAACGTGCCGCCAACGGCTTCGACATGAGCGTGAGTTACCACAACCGCCAGCATCGCAGCGACGTGCCCTACAGCTTCTGCTCGACGCCGACCGAACTGGCGCGCCATTCGGATTTCCTGATAGTCGCCGCACCCGGCGGGCTCGGCACTCAACACTTGATCAACAGACAGGTGCTCGACGCCTTGGGCCCCCAGGGGTTCATCGTCAACATTGCGCGGGCCAGCGTGATCGTCACGGCCGACCTGATCAGCGCGCTGGAACAGCGACGGATCGCTGGCGCCGCGCTGGATGTCTTCGATAATGAACCCCAGGTGCCGGACGCCCTCAAGGGGTTGGCCAACGTGATTCTGACCCCGCATGTCGCCGGATTGTCCCCGGAGGCCACCCAAGGCACCGT
Source organism: Pseudomonas sp. S2_A02 (assembly GCF_054668495.1). NCBI lineage: Bacteria > Pseudomonadati > Pseudomonadota > Gammaproteobacteria > Pseudomonadales > Pseudomonadaceae > Pseudomonas > Pseudomonas sp. S2_A02. The sequence goes on from NZ_CP162776.1 coordinate 839,417, forward strand.
GGAGCTGGTCGGCAAAAACCTGGCGGCGTTTTTTTCCGGTCAACCGGTCCTGACCCCCATTGCTTTACCGCCGCCGACGGCAGCCACCCGACACAATCACTAAAGGACGTCCAAGCAGTCGTCGGTACGCGTCTTCACTATTCGCGGGTTCACTGAACACCGGGGTGCCGTGATAACTGGCGGCATAGCGGCCGGGGTCGATGCCGCCACCATGGGCGTATTGACAGGCACCGGGGTTGGTTGGGCGTTGGACCGATCCTGCCGAGGTTTAAAGCCTCATATTGACTGAGATCGCCTCATCGCGAGCAGACTCGCCCCCTCTCTGTCGTACATAAATACCGCGCTCAACCGAGATCCCTGTGGGAGCGAGCCTACTCGCGATGACCTCGGCACATTCAATATCGATGCTGGCCCACATTCGTCCGCCGAACCTGCGCTCGCACATCAGGAACGCTGATTATCCAGCAACACGCTAACCTATAAGACCGTGCCGCGCTTGTGGCGACCCCGGCGCACCATTAGATTAGCCAATGATGTCTGGCCTCCAAAATAAGCAGAAGGGATAAGCATGGCGCTTACTGACCAGTCCACCCGTATCCGCTCCGGCGAAGAACTCGATGCCAGCCTGATCGATCCGTACCTCAAGGCGCATATTCCGGGCCTGAGCGGCTTGCCGAAAATCAGCCAGTTTCCGGGCGGTGCGTCGAACCTGACTTACCTGCTGGAATACCCCGAACAGGAATTCGTCCTGCGTCGCCCACCGTTCGGTCACAAGGCCAAATCTGCCCACGACATGGGCCGCGAATTCCGCATTCTCAATCAGCTGCGGGACGGCTTTCCCTATTGCCCAAAAGCCTATGTGCACTGCACCGACGAGTCAGTAATCGGCGCCGAGTTTTATGTGATGGAACGGGTCAAGGGCATCATCCTGCGCGCCGAACTGCCGCCGGAACTGGGCCTTGATTCAGCGAAGACCGAAGCTCTGTGCAAAAGCTTCATCGACAAGTTCGTGGAACTGCATCAGGTCGACTACAAGGCCTATGGCCTGGGCGACCTTGGCAAACCCGAAGGTTATGTCGCGCGGCAAATCAAAGGCTGGAGCGATCGCTACGAAAAAGCCCTGACCCCGGATGCGCCTAAATGGGAAGCGGTGAAGGCCTGGCTCAACGACAAGATGCCGGCCGATCACCCGACGTCGAGCATCGTCCATAACGATTACCGCTTCGACAACGTGATCCTCGACCCCGAGAACCCGATGCAGATCATCGGCGTGCTCGATTGGGAACTGACCACCCTCGGTGACCCGCTGATGGACCTGGGCAATACCCTCGCCTACTGGATCGAAGCCGACGACCCGGCGCCGGTGCAATTGATGCGCCGCCAGCCAAGCCACGCTCCCGGCATGCTGACCCGCCGTGAGTTCGTCGATTACTACGCCGAGCGCGCCGGCATCCAGATCGACAATTTCGACTTCTACTACACCTACGGCCTGTTCCGTCTGGCCGGCATCGTGCAGCAGATCTACTACCGCTTCTTCCATGGTCAGACCCAGGACAAGCGCTTCGCGCAGTTCATTCACATGAACAAACTGCTGGAGCAGATGAGCCTGCAAGTCATCTCGAAATCCAGCCTCTGATCACGGCCGCTGATCGGGCCCAAAAACAAGGAAAACTCATGTCCAAGACTCAGTTGTTCGACCTCGACGGCAAGATCGCTTTCGTCTCCGGCGCCAGCCGTGGCATCGGTGAAGCCATCGCCAAACTGCTGGCGCAGCAAGGTGCCCACGTCATCGTTTCGAGCCGCAAACTCGATGGCTGCCAGCACGTCGCCGACGCAATCATCGCCGCCGGCGGCAAGGCTACCGCCATCGCCTGCCACATCGGCGAAATGGAACAGATAACACAAGTCTTCGCCGGCATCCGCGAACAGTTCGGGCGCCTGGACATTCTGGTCAACAACGCGGCGACCAACCCGCAGTTCTGCAACGTCCTGGACACCGACCTCAGCGCCTTCCAGAAAACCGTCGACGTGAACATTCGCGGCTACTTCTTCATGTCGGTGGAAGCCGGCAAGCTGATGCGCGAACACGGCGGTGGCAGCATCATCAACGTCGCCTCGATCAATGGCATCTCGCCGGGGATCTTCCAGGGCATTTACTCGGTGACCAAGGCAGCGGTGATCAACATGACCAAAGTCTTCGCCAAGGAATGCGCGCAATTCGGCATCCGTTGCAACGCCCTGCTGCCGGGTCTGACCGACACCAAGTTTGCTTCGGCGCTGGTGAAGAACGATGCCATCCTGCAAACCGCGCTGCAGCAGATTCCGCTCAAGCGTGTGGCGGATCCAAGTGAAATGGCCGGTGCGGTGTTGTATCTGGCGAGTGATGCGTCGAGCTACACGACCGGGGTTTCGTTGAATGTGGATGGTGGGTTTTTGTCCTGACTTGGTTCACCAGATACACAAAAGGCAGCCTCAGGGCTGCCTTTTGGTAACGACACTATTCACTCCGCACAAATTCAACTGGCTTCCCGGTCAAATCCAGAACTCTGAAATAGCCCTTGATGCTCTTTACGTTACGGATCGCCAACTGAACATGGGTTTCATGCATAAAGTCCGTACCAGGATAAAGTCGTTCGCCCTCCCAGAATGGTGAACGAACAGAATCATACGCAGGTGCCTCCGCAAACTCCCGGAAGGTATGCAAGGCATCAATGACTTGGCAATCCAAACGACGTAGGTACGGATTATTCTTCTTAAGAAGTTGCCCGCCCTTTTCTTTTGAGGCGGCTTCAAGCCAGAGGTAGGTCTGACGGATTTCACGCAACGCACTCTCAGTCGTGAAATCCAGGCAACGACCTAAGTCAATCACGGCACCAATCACAAATGGATTTTTGATAGTGCTCCGCTTTTGCGCATTGGTCGCAAAGCTCAACGCGCGCTGTGGGTTGTTTTCCCAAAAATAGGCCCCGCGACCGATCCAATCGTAATCATTAGTGCTATCAAGGAGCGTTGCTTCGCCAGCCAGTACGCGTTCGCCAATTTCTCGCTCGCACCCATGGAAACCCAGAACAAAAGAAGGAGAAATGCAATACATCAGCGAACCTTGGTTTCCCCATTCACACGTTTGAAAAACTCCCGAACCTTGTTCGGGTCCTTGAGCATTTCAGTGGCATATTCATCGATACGCACCGAAGCACAAGTGGCAGCTGATATCTTGGTGCCGTTAGAGCCGACCATTACCCAGCCAGTCTCAGCCGATGTTTTGTGTCCTTCGCTATCCATATTCAGCATCACTCCTGATCTACTTTTTGCAATCGCCGCTGCGATGAGTCCGTATGTCTTCTCGGAATTTATTTTGGTGGTGCTGGCATGACCGCTAACAATTTTGCCGTTCGTTAGCCGGACAATGCCGCCGTGCTGGAATCCTGCGGAATCACGCACCGCCTTAGCTTCGTGACGATCACCATCAACGAAAACATAGGTCGTTTTTTCGGGATCCTTCGACATTGCCACCTCTATTCGAGCTTTGGTGCACTGCTCAAATTTGATTAGTTAGTGGCCAATATAGTCCGCGGTGTATGTCCCATCATCAAAGCCCACGATTTGTCGTTGATCTGCGCACATGGAAACGATAGAGACCGGGAGCAAGACGCGCAAGCCAGTGGATTCCGGGGTGGTTGTAGGCAATGTCGTAAGGCGTTGTAGCCATTTCGTGTGCCTCCTGAAACCGCACACAAAGAGAATATTTATTCCATACGATTGCAATTAGAGAATATTTATTCCATAAATAGCCCTCCTGAAAATAAAAAACCAAAGGACTCCGGTTATGCGCGAACTCGGTATCGGACTTATCGGCACAGGTTTCATGGGCCGTGCCCACGCCTTGGCCTTTCGCAATGTCAGCGCCGTTTTTGAATTACCGCTGAAGCTCAAACTCGCCGCCCTCGCCGACGCCGACCCGCAACGCGGTCGACATTGCGCCGACGCCTGGGGCTTCGATGCGGCTCACAGCGACTGGCAACAGCTGATCAATGACCCCAAGGTCAACCTGATCGCCATCACTACCCCCAATCATCTGCACTACCCAATGGCCATGGCCGCCCTCGCCGCCGGCAAGCCGGTGTACTGCGAAAAGCCGCTGGCGGTGAACCTCGAACAGGCCAGTGCCATGCGCCTGGCTGCAAAAGCTGCGGGCGTGGTGACGCGGGTCGGTTACAACTATCAACACAACCCGATCATCGGCCTGGCTCGTGAGCTGATTCAAAGCGGCGCGCTGGGGCAGATCATCAGTTTCCAGGGCGAATTCAGCGAAGACTTCATGGCCGACCCCGTTTCACCCTGGTCCTGGCGTTGTGACGCCAATTACGCTGGCGGTGCCTTGGCGGACTTGGGCAGCCACTTGCTGGCGATGGCTCGTCATCTGCTGGGCGACATCGAGGCGGTGTGCGCGGACACCCAGACCGTACATACGCAACGCCCCGTAACGTTAGGTGGCCAGGAACGGCGCGAGGTCGCGGTCGACGATCAGGTCCACGCGTTGCTGCGGTTCGCCAACGGCGCGCGCGGGACGTTCAGCAGTAGCTGGCTCAAACACGGTTACAAGAATCACCTGAGTTTTGAAATCAGCGGCACCCGGGGCACCCTGGCGTTCGATCAGGAACGCTTGAATGAACTACGGATGTATCACGCTGGGCAAGGTGGCTTCCAACGGCTGCTGGCCGGGCCGGATTTACCGGGTTATGCCGCTTTCAGCCCGGCACCGGGGCATCAGCTGGGTTACAACGAGCTCAAGACCCTTGAAGTGCACGAGTTGGTGATGGCGCTGGCCGGCCTAAGTCAGGACGGGATGGATTTCGAACAGGCATGGGAAGTCGAACGCCTGGCGACGGCAATTCGTTTGGCGGCACAAGAGTCGCGGTGGGTCAGGGTCGAGGAAGTCTGACCCGCTACTCAAGCCACACCATTAAACCGGAGCAGGCTTACTGAGTGACGCAACGGGTCAGGGTCGTGATCCGGGTCACCTGCCCTTCAGCTCTCATATCACCCTGCACATCAGTGTTTTCGGAGGTCTGACAGGTACGAACCGGTGGCGGTGGCGGCGCAGCGGGTGGCGGTGGCGGCGGGCTGGCGCAACCACCTAGAACCGCCGCGCAGAGTACGAGCGACAGTGGCGAAAAAATACGTATCCCAAAACTGTTCATAGGCTGACCCGCGGTAAGTAATCGACATTTTCCGCGACACAAAAACCACACCGCACACCCGCGGCCCCGTCACAGAAAAAGAATACCCTCGCATTCCTTATAGCCCAGCCACCCGCCATTGCCAGAAAAACACCGGATAGACTGGGGTTGGCTTTGGCTTTGGCTTTGGCTTTTGATCTTGACCTACCTGCCCCTTTCCCAGAGGCCGAACGCAGGCGTTGCGCAGGGGCTACCGCGGCAGGGATGCCGCGGTAGCCGCCCCCGGCCATGGATGGCCGATGGCGGCGGGCCCCCGAAGCAATGCCGGAGAGAGGGTATGCCGAGCCTAGGCGAGGCACCGAATGGTGGGGCAAGACCTTTTGGTTACTTTTGGGGCGTTTGCCAAAAGTGACCCGCCGTAAGGGCGGAACCATAAGCAGCCGTTACCGCAGAAATGGATATGTACACCACCAAAAATCCCGGTGGCCTGACCAATAGCTATCGCGAGCAGGCTCGCTCCCACAGTTTGAACCGCGTACATCAGCGAATGCGGCCGTCTTCGCGGGCAAGCCTCGCTCCAATAGTGGATCGGGGTACATCCGCGAGAGACAAGCAGCGCCTACAAAGCATTGGACCGATGCAGGCCAATGCTCTCAAGCTCATACCGCAACTCTTCAATCAACGCCGCCACCGCCTCTGGTGTCTTGAGTTTCACCACGTTCAACCCACTGACCACCAGATCCACCTGCCCCGTTGCCGGGTGATAAAGCTTCACCGTCAACGAATTATCCCCCGTGAGCGCACATTCACAGGCCAACGGCGGAAAATTTCGCTCCAGTTGCATGCGCAATTGCACCAGATGAATCATCCTGATTCACCTTGGCGACGACTAAAAATCGACCCCACGCTTGATCTGTTCGCATTCATCTGGCTGTTCCTTTAGCTGCATCGTAGAGGACGCAATACCGACCTGAAGCCACGTATCGCACCCTTACAGCCTAGAAAAACCAGCCCCTGCGAAGAACATCAAATTGCACCATCCCAGCTAGTGCATTTGCATCTTAACGCTGCCCCTTGGGCCGCCTCTCACCGGAGAACAGACCCCGTTCGCGAGCCCAGACAATCGCCTCACTGCGGCTGTGCACGTCGAGCTTGGAATACACCGTCGAAACATGATTGCGCACCGTATTGGGGGCCAGTTTCAGGCGGGCGGCGATTTCCTTGTCAGCCAGGCCTTCACAAATCAGGCCGAGCACATCGCGCTCCCTGGCAGTCAGTTCGGTAAACGACACACTGGGCAATTGCGGCGAGTTGACGCTTTTCACATTAGCGAGTTTCTCGATCAGCGTGCGGCTGAACCAGGAGGCATCTTTCATCACCTCTTCAATTGCCGACACCAACTCCAGTTCGGTGCGTTTGCGCTCCGTGATGTCCATCAACACCAGCAGATAGCAGGTGCCGTCCTGAATGTTCACAGTGTCCGCCGAGACGGCACAATCGATCACCTCTGCATCCTGCCTGCGCACCCTGACATCGACGCGATCCACGCGTCCGGTTTTCTCCAGGGCCGCAAACAGTCGCGTGCGAGCGCCCGCGTCGTCGATGAAACCGAGTTGCGCCACGGTCTTGCCGAGCACCTCTTCACTGGGGCACGCGAGGGTATCGAGAAAGGCTTCGTTAACATCCATCACCACCTGGTCGTCGGCGCCGCACACCAGGATCGGCACCGGGGTGAGGCGAAAAGCTTTGGCGAACCGCTCCTCGCTCTGGCGCAGGGCAATTTCGGCCTTGTGCCGCAGCTCCATGTCGACGAAGGAAAACAGCATGCAATCTTCGTCGTTGAGCTCCAGCGGTTGTCCGGCAACGATTACCTGCTTGCTGCCACCGTCGGGTAATTGCAGTTCGGCCTGCATCTGCGGAATGGTTGCTCCGTCACGCAAACGCTGCTTGGCCAGGTCCTTGTTTTCAGCGCGCTCCAGCACATCCAGCTCATAGGTCGAAGCGCCGATCACCTGATCACGGGTATAGCCGGTCATTTCCAGGAAGCCTTGGTTGACTTTGATGAAGCGCAAATCGCTGAGACGACAGATCACCGCCGGGGCCGGGTTGGCATTGAAGGTCTTTTCGAAACGCTGCTCGGCGCTGGCCCATTCGGTGACGTCGTTCATGATCAGCACCAACGACTCCGGCTCGCCGGCGCGGTCGGCCAGCACCATGCTGCGCACGCTGTGAACCCAGGTTCGCTCGTCGTTTTCGATCGGCGTCAATTCGACCAGCACATCACTGAACATCTCACCGCGAGCAACGCGGCTGATTGGATAATTCTCCGTCGCTACCGGGTGATTGTTGCGATAGCGCAAGGCAAACCGCTTCGCGTACTCCCTCGCATTGGCGCCCAGATCAGCGATCCGACTGACACCGTGCATGGTCAGCGCGGCGTCATTGGCCCAGAGGATCGTCTGGTCGAGTTCCAGCAGAATCACCCCGTCGGCCAGGCCCGCGATGATCTGCTGCAACTGGCGGCGATTGGTTTCGGTGTTCAGGACGTCCTGGCTCATTGGATCTCCACGATTGCGGCGGCGCCGTTACGCGCGGCCCTGTGAAGATTACGACCGTTGGTGGCTCTGATAGTGCAAATGAAGCGGGTGCCGGGGTCGGAAGATCAAAGAATTGCACGCTTCGCCAGCTCCTACAGAGGTTGCGTACATCCATAGGTGTACACGCTCAATGTAGGAGCTGGCGAAGCTGATCTTCAGGCCGCAAGTTCTCCGCGGGCAATCGCATCCGAAGCCGCCAGCATCGCCCGCAACAATACCGCGCACCCGGCGGCCAGATCATCCGGCGCGGCATTTTCGATTTCGTTGTGGCTGATGCCGCCTTCGCAGGGCACGAAAATCATCCCCGCCGGGCCGAGTTCGGCGAGGAAGATCGCGTCGTGCCCTGCCCCGCTGACGATGTCCATGTGCGACAAACCCAACCCTTGAGCGGCGCCGCGTACTGCTTCGACGCAACCCTTGTCAAAGTACAGCGGCGGGAAATCGGCGGTGGGGGTCAGTTCGAAGGTCAGGCCGTGTTCCTCGCAGGTGGTTTCGATGACTTCGCGAACTTCGGCGATCATTGAATCGAGTCGCGCCGGTTCCAGATGACGGAAGTCCAGGGTCATGCGCACTTCGCCGGGAATCACGTTGCGTGAGCCGGGGTAGGCTTGCAGGCAGCCGACGGTGCCGCAGGCGTGGGGTTGATGGCCGAGGGCGGCGCGATTGACCGCGCCGACGATCACCGAGGCGCCGACCAGAGCATCCTTGCGCAGGTGCATCGGTGTCGGGCCGGCGTGGGCTTCGACGCCGCGCAGTTTCAGGTCGAACCATTTCTGTCCGAGAGCGCCCATCACCACGCCGATGGTTTTGCGTTCGTCCTCAAGAATCGGGCCTTGCTCGATGTGGGCCTCGAAATAGGCTCCGACGGCGTGGCCGCTGACTTTGCGCGGCCCGGCATAGCCAATGGCGTTCAGGGCTTCGCCGACCGTCACGCCCTCGGTATCGACTTTGGCCAGGGTTTCTTCGAGGGTGAATTTTTCCGCGAACACGCCGGAGCCCATCATGCACGGGGCGAAGCGCGAGCCTTCTTCGTTGGTCCAGACCACCACTTCCAGCGGCGCTTCGGTTTCCACGCCCAGGTCATTGAGGGTGCGCAAGACTTCGACCCCGGCCAGCACGCCGAAGCAGCCGTCGAACTTGCCGCCGGTGGGTTGAGTGTCGATGTGGCTGCCGGTCATCACCGGGGGCAGGTTCGGGTTGCGACCCGGACGGCGGGCGAAGATGTTGCCGACGGCGTCGATGCTGACGGTGCAGCCGGCTTCCTCGCACCAGTTCACGAAAATGTCCCGGGCCTGGCGGTCGAGGTCGGTCAGGGCCAGCCGGCAGACGCCGCCCTTGACCGTGGCGCCGAGTTTGGCCAGGTCCATGAGCGACTGCCACAGACGGTCGCGGTTGATGTGCTGATGGGTGGACTGCAGAACGTCTATGGCAGCGTTCATGGTGATCTCCTCAGTTTTTTTCTGATAGTTCCCACGCTCTGCGTGGGAATTCATCCATGGACGCTCTGCGTCCGCTTCTGGGACGCGGAGCGTCCTGGGCTACATTCCCACGCAGAGCGTGGGAACGATCAATTCCTCACACCGCAGTTTTTACGGCAGTAGGACTCGGCCGCATCACACTCAACCCGTAATAAATCAGCCCCCCAAGGGCCGAGCCGGTGAACCAGCCGTAGCTGTAAAACCAGCTGAACGCATCGCTGCCCAGCGACAGCAGCGTCAACGCCACCGGCACACCGAATGCAATAAAACCGAACCAGTTCCACGCCGGGTAAACGTCGTCACGGTAGAGACCTGCCAAATCCAGTTGCTGTTTCTTGATCAGGAAATAGTCCACCACCATGATCCCGGCGATCGGGCCCAGCAGACTGGAATAGCCCAGCAACCAGTTGGAATACACCGTCTCCAGGCTTAAATCCGAAACGATCAGCCCCAGCTTCTTCAACAGTTCATGGGCCATCAGCGCCAAGCCGACCAGCCCCGTGAGGATCACCGCTTTGGTGCGGTTGATGATCTTGGGCGCGACGTTCTGGAAGTCGTTGGTCGGCGAAACAATGTTGGCCGCGGTGTTGGTCGACAATGTGGCGATGATGATCAGCGCCATGGCCAAGGCGACCCAGACCGGGCTCTGGATATGGCCGATCAATGTGACCGGATCAGAGACAGTGACGCCCACCAGTTTTACCGAAGCGGCCGTCATCACCACGCCGAGGGAGGCGAACAGGAACATCGTCAGGGGCAAGCCGATAATCTGCCCGACGATCTGATCCTTCTGGCTTTTCGCGTAGCGGCTGAAGTCCGGAATATTCAGCGACAAAGTGGCCCAGAATCCGACCATGGCAGTCAGCCCGGCGGCAAAGTAACTGACCACGCTGGCCCCTTCTGGACGCTTGGCCGGGATCGCCATCAATTCAGTCATCGATACGTTCGGCATCGCCCATACCAGTAGCCCCACGCCCACCAGCACCAACAACGGTGCCGAGAGGGTTTCCAGCCATTTGATCGAGTCCGCGCCGCGTATCACCACCCACAGGTTCAAGGCCCAGAACAGCATGAAGCCGATCACTTCACCGGTGCCGCCGAGGGCTTTCCAGTCATCGAACACCGAACCGAGAAACAGGTGAATTGCCAACCCGCCGAACATGGTCTGGATGCCGAACCAGCCGCACGCTACCAGGGCACGGATCAAGCACGGAATGTTGGAACCGAGGATGCCGAAGGACGAGCGCAGCAACACCGGAAATGGAATGCCGTATTTGGTACCGGGGAAGGCGTTCAGGGTCAGCGGAATCAGTACGATGATGTTGGCGAACAGAATCGCCAGCAACGCTTCGCCGACGGTCAGGCCGAAATAAGCAGTGAGCACGCCGCCGAGGGTGTAGGTCGGGACGCAGATCGCCATGCCTACCCACAGCGCGGTGATGTGCCATTTGTTCCAGGTTCGTTCGTGCACCTTGGTCGGTGCCATGTCGTGGTTGTAACGGGGACTGTCGAGGACATCGCTGCCGGCTTCGAGCTCAAACAAGCCGTCGCGCTCGGTCACTTGCGATCTAATCTGTTGCATGGCCGCTCCACTGTTTTTTTGATTATTTTTGCTCATCAGCGGCTGGCGCAACGCGCGCGAGCCGGACGATGGCCGGAGAAACTGACAACTTTTACGGACCGGCCAAGGTGTCAGCGGCGGCATCAATAAACGTGCCGGGTGTCCCGCTTACACATCGGGCAGCGCCATAAAATTTCGCTAACTAACTGATGTTAATCAGTTTTATTTATCCAACTATTGAATCCGCGGTCAGTTGCCATGCCACTCAGGCCGAATGTCAGGCAAGTTGTCCGAACAGTCAGGACTCAATCTGGTGCGTCGATCTTTTTTGAAAGACCGCGCATCAACCATAGACCATCCTCAAGCGGCTGATTTCTCATAGAAAATCTCGTCCATTTTTGGAACCTGTCAAGTGCGTCAAAATGGTGAGAGGCCTCACCATTTTGGTGATTTTCATTTTTATCGTTATTTATCAATCAGTTAAAGCAGTAATAAGCTAATAAAAAATATTCTTGCTCAATCCATAAACTGCAGCTAGCGTCTATTCTTGACAGCGCTGACAGGAATACACCGATTGGCGTCTGCTTCCTATAAAACATTTAGAACCGGCATCAGTCGGTCAATGCCTGCGAGGAACTCGGAATGTCTCTGTTGATCCGTGGCGCCACCGTTATTACCCATGATGAAAGTTATCGCGCCGACGTCTATTGCGCCGAGGGCGTGATCAAAGCCATCGGTGAAAACCTCGATGTTCCCGCCGATGCCGAAGTGCTCGATGGCAGCGGCCAATACCTGATGCCGGGTGGCATCGACCCGCACACTCATATGCAGCTGCCCTTCATGGGCACGGTGGCCAGCGAAGACTTCTTCAGCGGCACCGCGGCGGGGCTTGCCGGCGGCACCACCTCGATCATCGACTTCGTGATTCCCAACCCGCAGCAATCGTTGATGGAGGCATTTCATCAATGGCGCGGCTGGGCCGAGAAGTCGGCGTCGGACTACGGTTTCCACGTCGCCATCACTTGGTGGAGCGAGCAGGTCCGCGAAGAAATGGCTGAGTTGGTCAGCCACCACGGGGTCAACAGCTTCAAGCATTTCATGGCCTACAAGAACGCGATCATGGCTGCCGACGATACGCTGGTGGCGAGTTTCGAACGTTGCCTGGAATTGGGCGCGGTACCGACCGTACACGCGGAAAACGGCGAACTGGTCTATCACCTGCAACGCAAGTTGATGGCCCAAGGCATGACCGGGCCGGAAGCGCACCCACTGTCGCGGCCTTCGCAGGTGGAAGGTGAAGCCGCGAGCCGGGCGATCCGCATCGCCGAAACCCTCGGCACGCCGTTGTATCTGGTTCATGTCTCGACCAAGGAAGCCCTCGACGAAATCACCTACGCCCGCAGCAAGGGCCAACCGGTTTACGGCGAAGTGCTGGCCGGGCATCTGCTGCTGGACGACAGCGTTTACCGACACCCGGACTGGCAGACCGCCGCCGGTTACGTAATGAGCCCGCCCTTCCGTCCTCGCGGCCATCAGGAAGCCCTTTGGCATGGCCTGCAAGCGGGCAACCTGCACACCACCGCCACCGACCACTGCTGCTTCTGCGCCGAGCAAAAAGCCGCCGGCCGTGACGACTTCAGCAAGATCCCCAACGGCACCGCCGGGATTGAAGACCGCATGGCGGTGCTCTGGGATGAAGGGGTGAACACCGGGCGCTTGTCGATGCAGCACTTCGTTGCCCTCACCTCCACCAACACCGCGAAGATCTTCAACCTCTATCCGCGCAAGGGTGCAATTCGAGTGGGCGCCGATGCCGATCTGGTGCTGTGGGATCCGGAAGGCACGCGGACGATTTCAGCCAAGACCCATCACCAGCAAGTCGACTTCAACATCTTTGAAGGCAAGACCGTGCGCGGCGTGCCGAGCCACACCGTCAGCCAGGGCCGAGTGGTGTGGGCCGATGGTGATTTGCGCGCCGAGCGTGGCGCCGGTCGGTATGTCGAACGGCCGGCGTATCCGGCGGTGTTTGATTTGCTGAGTAAGCGGGCTGAGATGAACAAGCCGACGGCAGTGAAACGCTGACCTTTACCAATGATCGTTCCCACGCTCTGCGTGGGAATGCAGCCCGGGACGCTCTGCGTCCCATTGGAACGCGGAGCGTCCCCTGAGGCATTCCCACGCAGAGCGTGGGAACGATCAGCCCACCAGAGGCAGTACCTCAAATAACCGTGAGGCCAACACCGTGATCAAGACTTTGAACCACCTCCCGCATCCCCAAGAGGACGCGGCCGCCCTCGCCGGCCATTTCACCGATCTGGCGCCACCACTCAACGACCGTCAGGCGCATCTGGAAGCCTCGCGCTGCCTGTATTGCTACGACGCGCCGTGCGTGAATGCCTGTCCGAGCGACATCGATATTCCGTCGTTCATCCGCAATATCCATCAGGAAAACGTTCAAGGTGCGGCACAGAAAATCCTCTCGGCGAACATCCTCGGCGGCAGTTGCGCCCGGGTCTGCCCGACGGAAATCCTGTGCCAGCAAGCCTGCGTGCGCAACAACGCCCAGGAATGCGCGCCGGTGCTGATCGGCCTATTGCAACGCTATGCCGTGGACAATGCACACTTCAGCGAACACCCATTCCAACGCGCCGCCGCAACCGGCAAGCGCATCGCCGTGGTGGGTGCCGGCCCGGCCGGTTTGTCGTGTGCGCACCGCAGCGCGATGCACGGCCATGACGTGGTGATTTTCGAAGCCCGGGAGAAGGCTGGCGGTCTCAACGAGTACGGAATCGCCAAGTACAAACTGGTGGACGATTACGCGCAGAAGGAGCTTGAATTCCTGATGGGGATTGGCGGGATCGAGATTCGCCACGGGCAGAAACTCGGCGACAACCTGACCCTCAGTGAACTGCATCAGCAATTCGATGCGGTGTTCCTCGGTCTCGGCCTGGCCGCCAGCAAACAGTTGGGGCTAGCCCACGAGGATGCTCCCGGCCTGCTCGCCGCCACCGATTACATCCGCGAACTGCGTCAGGCCGATGACTTGACGCAACTACCACTGGCCGAGCACTGCATCGTGCTCGGTGCCGGCAACACCGCCATCGACATGGCCGTGCAAATGGCTCGCCTCGGTGCCCGGGATGTGAATCTGGTATACCGCCGTGGCGTCGAGGACATGGGCGCCACCCATCATGAACAGGACATCGCCAAGGCCAATCAGGTGCGCTTGCTGACCTGGGCGCAACCGCAAGAAGTGCTGCTCGACGATAAGGGCAACGTACGCGGCATGCGCTTCGCCCGCACCCGGTTGGTGGAAGGTCGCCTGCAAACCACTGGCGAAACCTTTGAGCTGGCCGCCGACGCGATCTTCAAAGCCATTGGCCAGGCCTTCGACAACAGCGCCCTCGCCGATCCACTGGCCCGTGAACTCAAGCGTCAGGGCGATCGAATCCTCGTCGACGAACAGCTACGCACCAGCATTCCCGGGGTGTATGCCGGTGGCGACTGCACCAGCCTCGATCAGGACCTCACCGTGCAGGCCGTGCAGCACGGCAAGCTGGCCGCCGAGGCCATCAATGCTCAACTCATGCTCAATGTGGAGGCTGCGTAAATGGCCGATCTCTCGATTGTTTTCGCCGGCATCAGAGCCCCCAATCCGTTCTGGCTGGCTTCCGCGCCGCCGACCGACAAAGCCTTCAACGTGGTTCGTGCGTTCGAGGCTGGCTGGGGCGGCGTGGTCTGGAAAACCCTGGGTGAAGACCCGGCGGCGGTCAACGTGTCATCACGTTACTCGGCGCACTTCGGACCCAACCGTGAAGTGATGGGCTTCAACAACATTGAACTGATCACCGACCGTTCACTGGAAATCAACCTGAGGGAAATCACCCAAGTCAAAAAGGACTGGCCAGACCGCGCGCTGATCGTGTCGTTGATGGTGCCCTGCGTCGAAGAGTCGTGGAAAAACATCCTGCCGCTAGTGGAAGCCACCGGGGCCGATGGCATCGAGCTGAATTTCGGCTGCCCCCACGGCATGCCGGAACGGGGCATGGGCGCAGCGGTCGGCCAAGTGCCGGAATACGTCGAGCAGGTCACCCGCTGGTGCAAGACGTATTGCTCGCTGCCGGTGATCGTCAAGCTCACGCCGAACATCACCGACATCCGCGTCGCCGCCCGTGCCGCTTACCGGGGCGGGGCCGATGCGGTGTCGCTGATCAACACCATCAACTCGATCACCAGCGTCAATCTGGAGCGCATGGTCGCCAATCCCGCCGTCGGCAGCCAAAGCACCCATGGTGGTTATTGCGGTTCGGCGGTGAAGCCGATTGCGCTGAACATGGTCGCCGAGATCGCCCGCGATCCTCAGACCCAAGGCTTGCCGATCTGTGGCATTGGCGGCATTGGCAGTTGGCGCGATGCGGCGGAATTCATTGCGTTGGGCAGCGGCGCGGTGCAGGTGTGCACGGCGGCAATGCTGCATGGATTCCGGATTGTCGAGGAGATGAAGGACGGTTTGTCACGCTGGATGGACAGTCAGGGCTACGCCAGCGTCTCGGAATTTTCCGGGCGTGCGGTAGGCAATACCACGGACTGGAAGTACCTGGACATCAACTATCAGGTGATTGCGAAGATTGATCAGGAGGCGTGCATCGGTTGCGGTCGCTGCCACATCGCTTGCGAAGACACCTCGCATCAGGCGATTGCGAGCCTTAAGCAGGCGGACGGGACGCATAAATATGAAGTGATTGATGATGAGTGTGTGGGGTGCAACCTGTGCCAGATCACGTGTCCGGTGCAGGATTGTATTGAGATGGTGCCGATGGATACGGGCAAGCCGTTTCTGGATTGGAATCATGATCCGAGGAATCCGTATCACACCACCGTCTAACCGATCGTTCCCACGCTCTGCGTGGGAATGCAGCCCGGGACGCTCCGCGTCCCAAGAGCAGACGCAGAGCGTCCATTGAGGCATTCCCACGCGGAGCGTGGGAACGATCTGATTACGGCTCCAACCCAATCCCGCGCAATATCACGCTGGTCACAGTCTGCACCGCCCGCTCGAACTGCATGTCCGACAGCGGCTGGTGATCGTTAAGAATGTTCACCTGGTGATCAAAGTCGGCATAGTGCTGGGTCGAGGCCCAGATCATGTACAGCAGGCTGGAAGGCTCCACCGGCAGGATGCGTTTGTCCTCCACCCATTGGCGAATTTTCGCTTCTTTCATCTTGGCCCAGTCGTACAGGCTGGCGTCCAGTTTCTCGCCCAGTGTCGGCGCGCCGTGGATGATTTCGTTGGCCCAGACTTTCGAACCGTACGGCCGGCTGCGGGAATGGTTCATCTTGGCGCGGATGTAGCTGCTGAGCACCACTCGCGGGTCGTCGAACATCTCAAAACACAAGGCGTCCTGCTTCCAGACCTCCAGCAAACCCAGCAGCACCGCGCTGTACAGTTCACTTTTGGTGCTGAAGTAGTAATGCAGGTTGGAACGCGGCAGTTGCACTTCGGCGGCGATATCGGCCATGGCGGTGCTGCCGAAACCTTTTTCGGCGAAGACTTTTTCGGCCCCCAGCAGAATTTTTTCGACGTTACTGCGACGAATCTCGATCTTGTGATTGCCCATGAGGGCTCCCTGACAACAGCGTTGATCAAGACTAGCATCCGCTCTGGATCGGGCGACAGGGGAAAACGAAACTTCGTACGGTGGTCTTGTGGCAGGTAAACTGGCGCCTCTTTGAACATGCCCCTGAGGTCTTCACGATGCTGCTCAAGAACACCCTGATTGCCACCGCCCTCCTCGGCTCGATGCTCACCGCCTCGTCAGTGTTTGCCCACGCGCATTTGAAAAACCAGACCCCGGCGGCCGACAGTACCGTCAGCGCGCCTGCGGAACTGCGCCTGAAGTTTTCCGAAGGGGTTGAAGCGACGTTCACCAAAGTGACGATCAGCAAGGACGGCGCCGACGTCCCGGTAAAAAACCTCGCCACCGAAGGCAGCGACAAGAAAACCCTGATCGTCACCCCCGCCGCGCCGTTGGCCGCTGGCGATTACAAAGTCGAATGGCACGCCGTGTCGGTCGACACCCATAAAAGCGAAGGCGCCTACCGTTTCAAGGTGGGTCAGTAATTCATGACCGATGCGCTGGTGCTGTGCCGCTTTCTGCATTTCACCGTGGTGCTGATGCTGTTCGGGGCCTGGGTGTTCAGGCCTCTGCTGTTGGGCCGTGAAACAGTTTTTCTGGATCCATCCCTGGCGCGAGTGACCCGCTGGCTTACCGCTATAGCGTTAATCAGCGGCGTCGGCTGGTTGCTGCTGATCACCGCCAGCATGGCCGGCTCCGCGGATGCGGCATTCGATCCGGCGACGCTAGGCCTGGTGCTGAGCAATACCTTTTTCGGTCAGGTCTGGCGCTGGCATCTGCTGCTCAATCTATTGCTCATGGCCCTGCTGCTGATGCCCTGGCGTTCCCGTTCGCTTTGGCGCATCAGCTTTTCCAGCCTGCTGCTGGCGACGCTTGCCCCGGTCGGTCATGGCGCCATGCTCGATGGCCTGCAAGGCCAGTTGCTGATCCTCAACCAGATCATTCATCTGGCCTGCGTCGGCGCCTGGCTTGGTGGGTTGATGTTGTTGGTGATGATCCTGCGTCAACCGGCAACTCATTCATTGAGTGCAATCCTGCAACGCTTCAGCGGGATCGGTTACGCCTTGGTGGCGGGACTGGTGATGACCGGGCTGATCAACGTACGGGTATTGACCGGTGTGTTCTGGCCCACGCCATTGCTGTCCGGGTTTGCGCTGATCCTGTTGATCAAGGTTGTGCTGGTGATCGGGATGTTGGGGTTGGCGCTGTTCAATCGGCGGCGGGTCAAGGATTGCCAGCTGCATTTGGGACAGTTGCGTACCAGCGTCGTACTGGAATGGTTACTGGGGATTGGCGCGGTGGCCGCGGTTTCGCTACTGGGCACCATGCCCCCGATGATTACCGCCTGAACACATCTCCCACAAGGGGACGATGTGATCGTACAACCTGTGATTGACATTCCTGCAAAGCCTCGCAAATAATCGCCGCCAATGTTGTACGACGACGTATAACAAAAAATAAAAACAACAAAAAGTCAGGGAGCGTTACTGTGAGCAGACTCGCCCGCAATTCCTTCGCCAGCACCCCTCGCCCCACCTTCGTCCGTCGTCATACCCTCAACCTGATCGGTTGCAGCAGCCTGGTCCTCGCCCTGCCCATGACCAGCCAGGCCGAAGGTTTCGTCGATGACGCCAAGGCCACGCTGAACCTGCGCAACGCCTATATCAATCGCAATTTCACCAACCCGAACAATGCCCAGGGCAAGGCTGAAGAGTGGACGCAAAACTTCATCCTCGACGCCAAGTCCGGGTTCACCCAGGGCCCCGTCGGTTTCGGCGTGGATGTGCTTGGTATGTACTCGCAGAAGCTCGACGGCGGTAAGGGCACGGGCGGCACGCAACTGCTGCCGATTCATGATGACGGCCGCCCCGCGGACAATTTCGGTCGTCTGGGTGTGGCGCTGAAAGCCAAGGTGTCGAAAACCGAATTGAAGGTCGGCGAATGGATGCCAGTGCTGCCGATTCTGCGCTCTGACGACGGTCGTTCTCTGCCGCAGACCTTTCGCGGCGGCCAGGTCACCTCCACCGAAATCAGCGGCTTGTCGCTCTACGGCGGCCAGTTCCACGGCAACAGTCCGCGCAATGACGCGAGCATGGAAGACATGTCGATGAACGGAAGAGGCGCGTTTACCTCTGACCGTTTCAACTTCGGCGGCGGCGAGTATGCGTTCAATGAAAAGCGCACTCAGGTCGGTGTCTGGTACGCGGAGCTCAGCGACATTTATCAGCAGCAGTATTTCAACCTGAGCCACAGCCAGCCCATGGGCGACTGGACCCTGGGGGCCAACCTCGGTTACTTCATCGGCAAGGAAGACGGCAGCGCGCTGGCCGGCGACCTCGACAACAAAACCGCGTTCGCCCTGCTCTCGGCCAAATACGGCGGTAACACCTTCTATGTCGGCCTGCAAAAACTCAGCGGCGACAACGCCTGGATGCGGGTCAACGGCACCAGCGGCGGCACGCTCGCCAACGACAGCTACAACGCCAGCTATGACAACGCCAAGGAACGCTCCTGGCAGGTGCGCCACGACTACAACTTCGTCGCCCTCGGCATCCCCGGCCTGACGCTGATGAACCGCTACATCAGCGGCGATAACGTACACACCGGCGCGATTACCGACGGCAAGGAATGGGGCCGCGAATCGGAACTGGCCTACACCGTGCAAAGCGGCGCGCTGAAGAGCCTCAACGTCAAATGGCGCAACGCGACCATCCGCCGAGATTTCAGCACCAACGAATTTGATGAGAACCGCATCTTTATCAGTTACCCGATTTCGTTGTTGTAAGGCGGACATTGCTGGCTGCATAGAACCCTGTGGCGAGGGAGCTTGCTCCCGCTGGAGCGCGAAGCGCTCCCAATCCGATCACTAAATGTTCCTGAACTTCTGGATGAGGGCTGCTTCGCAGCCCAGCGGGAGCAAGCTCCCTCGCCACAGGTCAGTGAACTCATTGGATGAACATGACCCTCCGTCAATTTCAACCAAAGTCGCGTTGACAAGCACCGGAAAGCCTAACAATACTTCGACCAAGTCATACGACAACCTACAACAAACCCAACAACTACAATTTTCTGTTCAGGGATTTACATGACGACCACATCCCCATTCAATCGCCTGCTCCTGACCGGCGCCGCCGGTGGCCTCGGTAAAGTCCTGCGCGAACGCCTGCGACCTTATGCCAACGTACTCCGCCTTTCGGACATCGCCGACATGGCGCCAGCCATTGATGATCGCGAAGAAGTCGTGCCGTGCGACCTCGCCGACAAGCAAGCAGTACATCAACTGGTCCAAGGCGTGGATGCGATCCTGCATTTCGGCGGCGTGTCGGTGGAGCGTCCGTTCGAAGAGATCCTCGGCGCCAACATCTGCGGCGTGTTCCATATCTACGAAGCGGCCCGTCGCCATGGCGTGAAACGGGTGATTTTCGCCAGTTCCAATCACGTCATCGGCTTTTACAAGCAGGACGAAACCCTCGACGCCCACTCCCCTCGCCGCCCGGACAGCTACTACGGCTTGTCCAAGTCCTACGGCGAAGACATGGCCAGTTTCTACTTCGATCGCTATGGCATCGAGACCGTCAGCATCCGCATCGGCTCCTCATTTCCAGAACCACAGAACCGTCGAATGATGAGCACCTGGCTGAGCTTCGACGACATGACCCAACTGCTCGAACGCGCGCTGTACACCCCGAATGTCGGCCACACCGTGGTGTACGGCATGTCCGACAACAAGAGCGTCTGGTGGGACAACCGATTCGCGGCGCACCTGGGTTATGCGCCACAGGACACGTCCGAAGTCTTCCGCGAAAAAGTCGAAGCCCAACCAATGCCCGCCGAGGATGATCCGGCCCGGGTTTATCAGGGTGGTGCCTTTGTCGCGGCCGGGCCGTTCGGCGACTGAGCCCTCGCCAATCTCCACATAACAGAGCCAAGGGAATGCGATGCCATGCAAGTCGAACTGATTGTCGATGCCCGCAATGCGGTCGGTGAAAGCCCGGTGTGGGTTCCTGAGGAAAACGCCCTGTACTGGGTCGATATTCCGACCGCTGGATTACAGCGCTGGGACGCCGACAGCGGGCACGTTCATGCCTGGAAAGCCCCGCAAATGCTCGCCTGTATCGCTCGTCACAGCGCGGGTGGCTGGGTCGCCGGCATGGAAAGCGGATTCTTTCACCTACACCCGCACAACGATGGCAGCCTCGACAGCAAACTGCTGGCCCACGTCGATCACGCCCGCCCCGACATGCGTCTGAACGATGGCCGCTGTGATCGTCAGGGCCGTTTCTGGGCCGGCAGCATGGTGCTGAATATGGGCGCCAACGCCGCCGACGGCACGCTCTATCGCTACAGTGCCGGGCAACGCGGGCCGCTCGATGCCCGGCTCAGCGGTTTCATCGTGCCCAACGGCCTGGGCTTCAGCCCGGACGGCAAGACCATGTACCTCTCGGACTCGCACCCGAACGTGCAGCAGATCTGGGTCTTCGATTACGACATCGACAGCGGCACGCCGTCCAACCGTCGGCTGTTTGTCGACATGCATCACTTCCTCGGCCGCCCCGATGGCGCGGCAGTGGATGCCGACGGTTGCTACTGGATCTGCGCCAACGACGCCGGGCTGATTCATCGGTTCACCCCCGATGGCCGATTGGATCGTTCGCTCCCCGTGCCGGTGAAGAAACCGACCATGTGCGCCTTCGGTGGCAGCCAGCTCGACACCCTGTTTGTGACCTCGATCCGCCCCGCTGATGACCATGACGAACAGTCGCTGGCCGGCGGCGTGTTCGCCCTCAACCCCGGCGTCAAAGGCTTGCCGGAACCGGTGTTCAACGAAATGCTTTAACCCCCTCTGCTGCATCGCTGTGCCTTGAATAAAAAAAACAAGACTGGAGACGCACCTCATGGACTTCAAACGCACCTTGCTCGCCGCCGCACTTGCCATCACTGCAGCCCTCACCTTCACCCTCAGCAGCGCCGCCCAGGCGCTGGAAATCAAATTCGCCGACATTCACCCCGCCGGTTACCCGACCGTGGTCGCCGAAGAACAACTGGGTAAAACTTTGGTGGCCGACAGCAACGGCAAACTGACTTTCAAAATGTTCGCCGGCGGTGTGCTCGGCTCGGAAAAAGAAGTCATCGAACAGGCCCAGGTCGGCGCTATTCAGATGGCCCGGGTCAGCCTCGGCATTGTCGGGCCGGTGGTGCCGGACGTGAACGTGTTCAACATGCCGTTCGTGTTCCGCGACCAGGCGCACATGCGCAAAGTCATCGACGGTGAGGTCGGCGATGAGATCCTCGACAAGATCACCCACTCCGAATTCAACCTGGTCGCCCTGGCCTGGATGGACGGCGGCACGCGCAATATCTACACCAAAAAACCGGTACGCAGCCTCGCCGACCTCAAAGGCATGAAGATCCGCGTGCAAGGCAACCCGATGTTCATCGACACCATCAACGCCATGGGTGGCAACGGTATTGCAATGGACACCGGCGAGATCTTCAGCGCGTTGCAGACCGGGGTGATCGACGGCGCGGAAAACAACCCGCCAACCCTGCTCGAACACAACCACTACCAGAACGCCAAATTCTACAGCCTGACCGGACACCTGATTTTGCCCGAGCCGATCGTGATGTCGAAAATCACCTGGGAAAAACTCAGCCCCGACCAGCAAGTGCTGGTGAAAAAAGCCGCCAAAGCCGCACAGGCCCAGGAGCGCACGCTGTGGGATGCGAAGTCGGCCAGCAGTGAAGAAAAACTCAAGGCTGCCGGCGTCGAGTTCATCACCGTCGACAAAAAACCTTTCTATGAAGCCACGGCTTCGGTCCGGGAAAAATACGGCGCGCCTTACGCCGACCTGATCAAACGCATCGAAGCCGTTCAGTAACCCTCCCTGCATTCATGAAAGGCCCGGCACCGTTGACGAGTGGATCGTCAGCGGCGCCCGGTTACGGTGAAACCCGATGAAGAATCTGCTGCTGCGCATCAACGACAGGATTTACATGACCTGTATCTGGGTCGCCGGCCTGTCGGTCCTGACTATTTCCCTGATCATTCCCTGGGGCGTCTTCGCCCGATACGTCCTCGGCACCGGTTCCAGTTGGCCGGAGCCCACCGCGATTTTGCTGATGATGGTCTTCACCTTCATCGGCGCCGCCGCCAGTTATCGCGCCGGAGCGCACATGGCCGTGGCCATGCTCACCGACCGCATGCCCCCCGAACTGCGCAAGACCATGAGCATCGTTTCGCAGCTGCTGATGGCGACCATTTGCCTGTTCATGGCCATCTGGGGCACCAAGCTCTGCCTGTCCACCTGGAACCAGTTCATGAGCGCCCTGCCCACTCTGCGCGTGGGCATCACCTACATGCCGATTCCCGTGGGCGGTGTGCTGACGCTGATTTTCGTGCTGGAAAAACTCTTGCTCGGTGACCAGAGCAACCGTCGGGTCGTGCGTTTCGACCTGGTTGAAGAAAGCGAAGGTGCCGCATAAATGGACGCTCTGATACTGCTCGGCAGTTTCATCGCTTTGATCCTGATCGGCATGCCGGTCGCTTATGCCCTGGGGCTTTCTGCCCTGATCGGGGCGTGGTGGATCGACATCCCGTTCCAGGCGCTGATGATTCAGGTCGCGGGTGGCGTTAACAAATTCTCGTTGCTGGCGATTCCGTTCTTCGTACTCGCCGGCGCGATCATGGCCGAGGGTGGCATGTCCCGGCGATTGGTGGCTTTTGCCGGGGTGCTGGTGGGGTTCGTGCGCGGCGGGTTGTCACTGGTGAACATCATGGCCTCGACCTTCTTCGGCGCGATTTCCGGCTCTTCGGTGGCGGACACGGCGTCGGTCGGTTCGGTGCTGATTCCGGAAATGGAACGTCGCGGCTACCCGCGGGATTTCTCCACTGCGGTGACGGTCAGCGGTTCGGTGCAAGCCCTGTTGACGCCGCCCAGCCATAACTCAGTGCTCTACTCGCTGGCCGCCGGCGGTACCGTTTCGATCGCTTCGCTGTTCATGGCCGGCGTGGTGCCGGGCCTGCTGATGAGCGCGTGCCTGATGGTGCTGTGCCTGATCTTCGCCAGAAAGCGCAACTACCCCAAGGGCGAAGTCATTCCGCTCAAGGATGCGCTGAAAATCTGCGGTGAAGCGATGTGGGGCATGATGGCGATGGTCATCATTCTCGGTGGCATTCTCTCGGGCATTTTCACCGCCACCGAATCGGCAGCGATCGCGGTGCTGTGGTCGTTCTTCGTCACCATGTTCATCTACCGCGACTACAAATGGAGCGAGCTACCCAAGTTGATGCACCGCACGGTGCGCACCATCTCGATCGTGATGATCCTGATCGGCTTCGCCGCCAGCTTCGGCTACATCATGACGCTGATGCAGATCCCGGCGAAGATCACCACGATGTTCCTGACCCTGTCGGACAACCGTTACGTGATCCTGATGTGCATCAACGTGATGCTGCTGTTGCTCGGCACGGTGATGGACATGGCGCCGCTGATCCTGATCCTCACGCCGATTCTGATGCCGGTGATTCTGGGCATTGGCGTGGACCCGGTGCAGTTCGGCATGATCATGCTGGTGAACCTGGGGATCGGATTGATCACACCGCCAGTGGGCGCGGTGCTGTTTGTCGGCTCGGCGGTGGGCAAAGTCAGCATCGAAAGCACCGTGAAAGCGCTGCTGCCGTTTTACGGAGTGCTGTTCCTGGTGCTGATGGCCGTGACGTACATTCCCGCCATTTCGCTGTGGTTGCCGCATTTGGTGTTGTAACAACGGCTGGCAAATCTCCCTGTGGCGAGGGAGCTTGCTCCCGTTGGCTCGCGCAGCGGGCCCCAGCAATCTTCCAGAGGGACCGAGTTACCTGGATTTACGACTGCTTCGCAGCCGAACGGGAGCAAGCTCCCTCGCCACAAAAAACCTCATGCAGCCAATGAAGATCGCCATGACGCCAACACTCCTCGAACTCGAAGACGAACTCACCCGCCTCACCCTCGCCCCGGAACTCGGGGCGAGCATCGTCAACTGGACTGTACGCAGCACCGGCCAACCGCTGTTGCGCCACAGTGGCCAACACGCCTTGAACACTGGCCTGCCCGGTAAACTCGCCTGCTATCCCCTGGCGCCATGGTCAAACCGTATCTCGGAGGGTGGTTTCGACTGTCCCTACGGCTGGCTCGCGCTGACACCCAACAGCCTCACCGATCCCCTGCCGATTCACGGCAGCGCCTGGCAACAGCCGTGGCAAATCGTCTCGCACACCCGCGATGAAATCGTCCTGCAACTCGACAGCATCACACCCTTCGCCTATCGCGCAAGGCAACGTTTCCATCTGAGCGAGGGCAAGCTGAGCATCGGTTTACAGGTCACTCATCTGGCCGAACATGCCGCCTGGCATGGGCTCGGTTTACACCCTTATTTCCCGCGCACCGCAGGCACTCGGTTGCAGGCGCAGGCGAAGCAGGTCTGGTTGTGCGACAGCGAAAAACTGCCAACACAACTCAGTTCGATACCCAAGGATTGGGACTTCAGCCAGCCCCGGGAATTACCCGAAACGCTGGTGGACAACGGCTTTTGCGAATGGGACGGTCACTGCCTGATCCAGCAACCCGAGCTGGGTTATGAACTGGAATGCCAGGCCACCGGCAGCGACTACTACCTGCTCTACTGCCCCGTGGGCCTGGAATTTTTCTGCATCGAACCGGTGAGCCACCCGGTCAATGCCCATCACTTGCCGGGTCGGCCAGGGTTGCGTTTGCTGGAGCAAGGCCAATCTGCCGAGCTCGATTTCAGCCTGCGCTATCGCTACGCCAACAGCTGAGTCAGCACCGCGCGCAACTTGCCGGGCTTCACTGGTTTGTTCAGCAGCGGCGCGTCGAGGCGCTGCAATGAGCGCCGACACTGGTCGGTGCGGTCGGCGGTGATGATCACCGCCGGAATCACCTGGCTGAAATGCTCGCGCAAATGCCGAACCACCTCACACCCCACCACCCCGTGATCCAGGTGATAGTCCGCCAGAATCAGTTCCGGCGGCTGTCCCTGCAAAGCCACCAACGCGGTGGCCTCGTCGGTGGCCGTGACCACCTCGCAGCCCCACTGCCCGAGCAGCGCGCTCATGCTTTCAAGAATGCTGACTTCGTTGTCCAGCACCAACAGACGCCGGCCCGGCAACGGGTTGCCGGTACTCGGCTGCGGCGCGGCAAGGCTGATCGGCAGTGGAATCTCATTGGAAATCGGTACTTCGATGCTGAACATCGAACCGCGCCCCGGCCGGGAATGCACCTGAACCCTGTAGTCGAGAATCTTGGCGATGCGTTCGACAATCGCCAGTCCCAGGCCCACGCCCTTGCGATCGGCGGCGCGCCCGACGTCCAGTTGGTTGAACTCGAGGAAGATCGAGTCAAGACGATCCGCCGGAATTCCGCGCCCGGTGTCCCAGACTTCGAGACGCAGCGCATCGCCCCGGCGTCTTGCCCCCAGCAGAATGCAGCCTTCGTCGGTGTAGCGGCAGGCATTGCTGAGAAAGTTGCGCAGGATTCGAGTCATCAGGCGCAAGTCGGTATGAATAGCGTAATCGCCCATGTGTACCCGCAGGTTCAACCCGGCTGCTGCGGCCACCGACTGAAACTCCGAGACCAGTGGCGCGAACAATTCGTCGAGGCGGTACAGGGCAATGTCCGGCTTCACCGCAGCCTGATCGAGCCGGGAAATATCCAGCAGATCGGTGAGCAAATCTTCAGCCCCTTCCAGCGCCTGATGCGTGCGCTCCACCAGCACCTGCTCGACGTCGGGCAGTTTGCGTTCACGCAAGGTCGAGATCAGCAAACGCGCGGCGTTGAGCGGTTGCAGCAAGTCGTGACTGGCGGCGGCGAGGTATTTGTCCTTGCTGCGATTGGCGGCTTCAGCGGCATCACGGGCATCGCGCAAGGCTTCTGCGATCTGTTTGCGCTGGGTGATCTGCTGTTGCAGATTGCGGTTGGCGTCCAGTAACTCGTTGGTGCGCGCGGTGACCCGCTGCTCCAGTTCGTCATTGAGTTGTTGCAGGCGCTGCTGAGCGAGTTTTCGTTCGGTGATATCGGCGACAAAGCCCTCTACCAAACCTTCCTGATCCGGTTTGAGCAGCAAGTTCATCAACACATCGAGGACGCTGCCGTCCTTGCGCCGCAGTTGAGTTTCATAGCCCAGCAGGCTGCGCTCGCGCTGGAGGATCTCGCCGATGCTTTCCAATTCTTGCGCCCCGCCGACGAACAGCGTGCCCGCCAGGTCCGTCAGGGAAAACAGCACCTCCTGCGGGTTTTGATAGCCGAGCATTCGCGCCAGCGCCGGGTTGGCGGCGCGCATGCCCTCCAGCAGGCTGGCCTGGAAGATCCCGTGCACCGCGTTTTCGAACAGCCATTTGTAGCGGTTACGTTCGGTTTCCAGTTCATCCAGGCGCGCGGCCAGTTCCGGGTAATGACTCTTGCGCGCCGAGTGGTTGCCTAAGCCGAGTAACCCGGCCAGCGCCCGTTGTTGCTCGTCAGAGGGCTTCGCCATAGACGACCTCGACGTCGCGCTGACTGGATTCGCGCGGGTTGGTAAGGATGCACGGATCGTGCATGGCGTGTTGCGACAGGAACGGAATGTCCGCCGTACTCACCCCGTGCAGCCCCAGGGTTTCGTGGAAGCCGATGGCGTGTTTGAGGGCGATCAGGTGTTCGACCAGCCGTCCGCAAATCTGCCGGTGATTCAGGCCACGGCAATCGATGCCGAACGTCTCGGCGATCACCTTGAAGCGCTCCGGCGCCGAGCTGTAGTTGAACGCCACCACGTGTTCCACCAGCACCGCGTTGCACAGACCATGGGGCAGATCGAGGAAACCGCCGAGGCTGTGGGACATGGCGTGCACCGCGCCAAGGATCGCGTTGGAGAACGCCAGTCCGGCCTGCATGCTGCCGAGCATGATTTTTTCCCGCAGGGCAATGTCGCTGGGGTTGGCGATCATTTGCACCAGATTGCCGTTGATCAGCCTCATCGCCTCCAGCGCATGAGGGTCGGTGAGCGGCCCGTGACCGGTGGAGACGAAGGCTTCGATGGCATGGACCAACGCGTCGATGCCGGTACAGGCCGACAGAAACGGATCCATGCTCAGGGTGGTTTCCGGATCGATCAGCGACACATCGGGCACCGCAGCCTTGCTGACGATGGAGAATTTCATGCGTTCTTGCTGATTGGAGATGATCACGAACTGCGACACGTCGGCCGAAGTGCCGGCGGTGGTCGGGATCAGGATCAGCGGCGGGCTGGGCATGCGCAACATGTCCACGCCCTCGAATTCGAGGATGTTGCGCCCGTGGGCGACGACAATGCCGATGCCCTTGCCGCAATCCATCGGGCTGCCGCCGCCGATCGCCACGATCACATCGCAGTGATTCTCCCGGTACAGCTCGGCGCCGAGCATGACCTCTTCGATCCGCGGGTTGGGCGAAACGTCGCTATATAAAAAGAAATCAATGCCCTGGGCTTGCAGGCTGGCCTCGACATCGGCGACCCAACCGGCGGCAATCACACCGGGGTCGCTGACCACCAGCACCTTGCGGGCGCCGAAGGTCTTGGCGTAATTGCCGACGTTATGCCGACAACCGGCACCGAAGATGATTTCAGGCGAAACGAATTTACGCAGTTGGCTGAGATTCTGGCTCATTGGAAAGCCTGTTTTTTATTGTTTTGAAGGTAAAGAACACACTAAAGCATCCGGCTGCGAATGCAATCAGACCAATGGATAGCGAGCCCGCCCGGGGGTGCACTCCGATTTCAGATTCACTGAGAATCCCTGTAGGAGCGGGCTTGCCCGCGATAGCTGTTTTACAGTCAACATCAATGTTGAATGTGCTGGCCTCATCGCGGGCAAGCCCGCTCCCACAGGGTTCTGTGTTCACAACTCATCCGCGATAGATCAGTCGCGAAGCCTTTTCATTGCGCAAGGTCAGGTGCTGCATGCCCTGCCCCGGCGCGTCGGCTTCGTCCCGGGCCTTGAGAATAACGTCGTGGTGCGGCGACTTGCTGCACACCGGGTCGGCGTTGCTGGCATCCCCCGTGAGCATGAACGCCTGGCAGCGGCAGCCGCCGAGGTCCTTGTGCTTTTCATCGCAGGAACGGCACGGCTCTTTCATCCAGTCATCGCCGCGAAAACGGTTGAAACCGAAGGAGTCGTTCCAGATGTGCGCGATGCTGTGCTCGCGCACGTTGGGAAACTGCACCGGCAACTGGCGAGCGCTATGACAAGGCAAGGCCGTGCCGTCCGGAGTGATGTCGAGAAACAGGTTGGCCCAGCCATTCATGCAGGTTTTCGGGCGTTCTTCGTAGTAATCCGGGGTGACGAAAATCAGCTTGCACGGGTGGCCCTTGGCCTCAAGCCGCTGGCGGTATTCATTGGTGATGCGCTCGGCGCGCTGCAATTGCTCGCGGGTCGGCAACAGGCCGACGCGATTCAGTTCAGCCCAACCGTAGAACTGGCACGTCGCCAACTCGACGAAATCCGCCTCCAGCTCCAGGCACAGTTCGATGATCTGCGCGATCTGGTCGATGTTGTGCCGATGGGTGACGAAGTTCAGCACCATCGGGTAACCCTGGGCTTTCACCGCCCGGGCCATGGCCAGTTTCTGGGCGAAGGCCTTGCGCGAGCCGGCGAGCAGATTGTTCACCTCTTCATCGGCGGCCTGAAAACTGATCTGGATATGGTCCAGCCCGGCGATCTTGAAGTCGCGGACCTTCTGTTCGGTCAGGCCGATACCCGAGGTGATCAGGTTGGTGTAGTAACCCATGTCCCGCGCGGCCTTGATCAGCTCGGCCAGGTCCTGGCGCACCAACGGCTCGCCCCCGGAAAACCCCAGTTGCGCAGCGCCCATTTCCCGCGCCTCGCGGAACACCCGAATCCATTCTTCTGTGCTCAACTCCTCACCCTGTTGGGCGAAGTCCAGCGGGTTGGAGCAATACGGGCATTGCAACGGGCAGCGATAGGTCAGCTCCGCCAGCAACCACAGCGGTGGGCCGGGTTGCTGTTCGATCAGGCTCACAAGATGATCCCCCGGTGCCAGACCTGCTCAGTGGTGACGGTGTGATACGGCGGGCGATCCAGCTCGTAGGCCATGCTCATCGCGTCGAGCATGCTCCACAGCACATCGAGTTTGAACTGCAGAATCTCCAGCATGCGTTGTTGGCCTTCGACCGTGACGTAGTGCGCCAGGGTGATGCGCAAACCATGCTCGACATCGCGCCGCGCCTGACTCAAACGCGTACGGAAATAGTCGTAACCGGCCGGGTCGATCCATGGGTAATGGGTGGGCCAGGCGTCGAGCCGGGACTGGTGAATCTGTGGCGCGAACAGTTCGGTCAGCGAGCTACTTGCCGCTTCTTGCCAGCAAGCGCGACGGGCAAAATTGACGTAGGCGTCCACGGCGAAACGCACGCCCGGCAGCACCAGCTCTTGCGAAAGGATTTGCTCGCGATCCAGCCCCACTGCTTCGCCCAATCGTAGCCACGCTTCGATGCCACCTTCACTGCCGGGGATGCCGTCATGATCGAGGATCCGCTGCAGCCATTCCCGGCGCACGTCGCGATCCGGGCAATTGGCGAGGATGGCGGCATCCTTGAGCGGGATGTTCACCTGGTAATAGAAGCGATTGGCGACCCAGCCCTGAATCTGCTCGCGGGTGGCGCGCCCGGCGTACATGGCTTGGTGGAACGGGTGGTGGATGTGGTAATAGGCACCCTTGGCGCGCAGGGCTGCTTCGAATTCGGCGGGGGTCATGGGGGTGTCAGTCATTGCGGTTCTCCGGGGAATAACCGTTGGGTTCTGCGGTGTCTGGTCGGGCCCTATCGCGGGCAAGCCCGCTCCCACAGGAGTCCGGGTCTTAGCCGATTCTCTGCACAAAGCAGGTCCATTGTGGGAGCGAGCCTGCTCGCGATGGGGCATCCTGGTCTGGCGCCTTCGCGGGCAAGCCTCGCTCCTAGAAGGGATCTGCGGTGTACACAAACCCTGTGGGAGCGGGCTTGCCCGCGATGGGGCCATCCGCTACAGCTCAATACTCATGCCGTCATAAGCCACTTCAATCCCGCGCCGCTCCAGCAAGGCGCGCTCGGCCGAGTCTTCATCGAGGATCGGGTTGGTGTTGTTGATGTGGATCAGCACCTTGCGCTGGCGATTGAAGCCCTCCAGCACATCGAGCATGCCGCCGGGGCCGTTTTGTGGCAGGTGACCCATTTCGCTGCCCAGGCTCTGGCCGACTTCGCACGCGCGCATTTCATCGTCGCGCCACAGCGTGCCGTCCAGCAGCAGGCAGTCGGCGCGCTGCATCCAGCTCAATACCTCGGCGTCGACTTGCCCCAGTCCCGGGGCATAGAAAACCGATGCACCGCTGCGCAGGTCTTCGATGAACAGGCCAATGGTGTCGCCTGGCTGCGGATTGCCGCGATTGGGCGAGTACGGCGGTGCATTGCTGACCAGCGGAATCGCGCGAAATTGCAGGTGTGGGCAGGCAACGATACTGAACGGCTCGCGATCCAGTTCGATGGGTTGCCACTGCAAGCCACCGTTCCAGTGCTTGAGCATGGTGAACAAGGGAAAGCCGCTACTCAGGTCTTCGTGAACCCGCTCGGTGCACCAGACCGAATGCGGGCAGCCTTCGCGCAGGCTCAACAGCCCGGTGCAATGGTCGATCTGACTGTCCAGCAGAACGACACCGGCAATCGCCGTGTCGCGCAAGCGGCGGGCCGGTTGCATCGCCGGAAAGCTTTCGAGCTGCGCGCGAATATCCGGTGAAGCATTGCAGAGCACCCACTCCACACCGTCGTCGCTCAGGGCAATGGACGACTGCGTGCGGCGTTGTGCGCGCAGATTGCCGTTGCGCATAGCGGCGCATTGACGGCAGTTGCAGTTCCATTGCGGAAAACCGCCGCCAGCGGCGGAACCGAGAACGCGGATGTGCATGGGATGCCTCCAGAAGGCAGGCCCGGCCAACGCGACGGCTGACCGGGCAATCAATCAACGGTTGGCGAAATACATCGTCACTTCGAAGCCAATGCGCAGATCGGTAAACGCGGGTTTATTCCACATGGGTCAATCCTCTTCTTGTGCCGGACGATTCCGGTAAAGCCATTAATGCACGGGGGATGAGATGACCGAATGCTACTTTCGAAGGAGGTTGTGGGGTGCGTTGGTAGGGGGTGTTGCACGATCTTCAACCACACACAAAAACCAATGTGGGAGCGAGCCTGCTCGCGATAGCGGACTGTCAGTCAACATCAATATTGACTGTACTGGCACATTCAACATTGATGTTGAATGTCAGGTCGCTATCGCGGGCAAGCCCGCTCCCACAGGTTTCAATGGTGTTCTGACGGGTTAGAAGAATCCGAGCGGATTGATGTCGTAGCTCACCAGCAGGTTCTTGGTCTGTTGGTAATGGTCGAGCATCATCTTGTGGTTTTCACGACCGACACCGGACTTCTTGTAGCCACCGAACGCGGCATGGGCCGGGTACAGGTGGTAGCAGTTGGTCCAGACGCGCCCGGCCTTGATCGCCCGGCCCATGCGGTAGGCGCGGTTGATGTCGCGGGTCCACAGGCCGGCGCCGAGGCCGAACTCGCTGTCGTTGGCGATGGCCAGGGCTTCGGCTTCGTCCTTGAAGGTGGTGATACCCACCACCGGGCCGAAGATTTCTTCCTGGAACACACGCATTTTGTTGTGGCCCTTGAGCAGGGTCGGCTGGATGTAATAGCCGGTCGACAAATCGCCTTCAAGACGCTCGGCCGCGCCGCCGGTGAGCAGTTCGGCGCCCTCCTCCTGAGCGATTTTCAGGTACGAGAGAATCTTGTCGTACTGCTGCTCGGATGCCTGGGCGCCGACCATGGTTTCGGTGTCCAGCGGGTTGCCGCGCTTGATCTTGACGATCTTCTTCATCACCACTTTCATGAAGTCGTCATAGATCGACTCCTGCACCAGCGCCCGGGACGGACAGGTGCAGACTTCGCCCTGGTTGAAGAACGCCAGCACCAGGCCTTCGGCGGCTTTCTCGATGAACTGCGGCTCGGCATTCATGATGTCTTCGAAGAAAATATTCGGCGATTTTCCGCCCAGTTCAACGGTGCTTGGAATGATGTTCTCGGCGGCGCAATGCATGATGTGCGCGCCCACCGGGGTGGAACCAGTGAAGGCGATTTTGGCGATGCGCTTGCTGGTGGCCAGCGCCTCACCGGCTTCGCGACCGAAACCCTGGACGATATTCAGCACACCGGCTGGCAGCAAGTCGGCGATCAGCTCGGCGAACACCATGATCGACAGCGGCGTTTGTTCGGCGGGTTTGAGCACGATGCAATTGCCGGCAGCCAGGGCCGGGGCGAGTTTCCAGGCGGCCATCAGCAGCGGGAAGTTCCACGGAATGATCTGCCCGACCACGCCCAGCGGTTCGTGGAAGTGATAGGCGGTGGTCAGTTCGTTGATCTCGGCGGCGCCGCCTTCCTGAGCGCGGATGCAACCGGCGAAATAACGGAAGTGGTCGGCGGCCAGCGGCACGTCGGCGTTGAGGGTTTCGCGCACGGCTTTGCCGTTGTCCCAGGTTTCGGTGACGGCGAGGATTTCCAGATTCTGTTCGATGCGGTCGGCGATTTTCAGCAGCACCAGCGAGCGATCCTGCGCCGAGGTTTTGCCCCAGGCATCGGCGGCGGCATGGGCGGCGTCGAGGGCTTTTTCGATGTCGGCAGCACTGGAGCGCGGGAACTCGGCAATCACTTCACCGGTGACCGGAGAGGTGTTGGTGAAGTACTCGCCGTTGATTGGGGCAACGAATTCGCCGCCGATGAAATTGCCGTAGCGCGGTTTGAAGGAAACGACGGCGCCGGGTGTTCCGGGTTGTGCGTAGATCATGGTGGGCCTCTGTCTGGGTCGATGCCTGTCGAGCCAACAGGCGATGAACCGATAGTAGAGAGCCCCGCCTGCCAGACGAATGCGCCGTTGGCAGGGGGATTCTCGTTATTTGGTAGTAGGTGATCGTTCCCACGCGCAGCAAAGGAATGCCTCAACGGACGCTCCGCGTTCGGCTCTGGAGGGGACGCAGAGCGTCCCGGGCTGCATTCCCACGCGGAGCGTGGGAACGATCAGTGCAGCGATCAGTGCAGCGATCAGTGTTTGGCTACCAGATCCTTCGGCAGCTTGAACGTCCAGAGCATGCCGCCCTGGTTGAAGTCCTTGATGCGCTTGGCCACTTCGCCGCCCCACAGCGGTACCGCGCCGCCCCAGCCGGAGAGCACGGAGACGTATTGTTCGCCGTCCATTTCCCAGGTGATGGGCGAGCCGAGCACGCCGGAACCGGTTTGGAATTCCCAGACTTTCTCGCCGGTCTTGGCGTTGAACGCTTGCAGGAAACCTTCCGGCGTACCGGTGAACACCAGGTTACCCTTGGTGGTCAGCACCCCGCCCCACAGCGGCGCGAAGTTCTTGTGACGCCAGACTTCCTTGCCGGTTTTCGGGTCGATGGCGCGCAACACGCCGATGTAGTCTTCGTTCAACGGTTTGATGGTGAAACCGGCACCGAGGAACGCCGCGCCTTTCTTGTAGGCGATGCCTTCGTTCCAGATGTCCATGCCCCATTCGTTGGACGGCACATAGAACAGGCCGGTGTCGCGGTTGTAGGCCATCGGCATCCAGTTTTTCGCCCCCAGGAACGCGGGCGCGACGAACACCGAACTGCCCTTGGCCTCGGAGCCCGGCGCACCCGGACGGCTGGCTTCGTTGTAGATCGGCCGACCGCTTTTATCCAGGCCGCTGGCCCAGGTGATTTTGTCTACGAATGGGAAGCCACGGATGAATTTACCGTTGGTGCGATCGAGCACGTAGAAGAAACCGTTACGGTCCGCCGTGGCCGCTGCTTTGATTTCCTTGCCGCCTTCGTTGTAGTTGAACGACACCAGTTCGTTCACGCCGTCATAGTCCCAACCATCGTGGGGCGTGCTCTGGAAGTGCCATTTGATCGTGCCGTCATCCGGGTTCAACGCCAGGCGCGACGACGAGTAGAGGTTGTCGCCCGGACGCAGGTGCGAGTTCCACGGTGCCGGGTTGCCGGTGCCGAACAGCAGCAGATTGGTTTCCGGGTCGTAGTAGCCGCCCAGCCAAGGTGCCGCGCCGCCGGTTTTCCATAGATCGCCCGGCCAGGTCTTGCCCGCTTCGCCGCCAGAGATGCCGTTTTCTACCGCTTTGCCGTCCTTGTAGACATAGCCCATGTGGCCTTCGACGGTTGGCCGGGTCCACAACAGGTCGCCGTTTTTTGGGTCGTAGGCTTCGATTTTGCCCACCACCCCGAACTCGCCACCGGCCACACCAGTGATCAGTTTGCCGTTGATTACCAATGGCGCGGCGCTGATGGAATAGCCTTCCTTGTGGTCGGCGACTTTCTTGCTCCAGACGACCTTGCCGGTGTCCTTGTTCAGGGCCACGAGCTTGGCGTCGAGGGTGCCGAAAATCACCAGATCACCATACAGCGCGACACCACGGTTGATCACGTCGCAGCACGGACGGATGTCATCGGGCAGGCGCGCGTCGTATTGCCAGAGCTTGCGACCGGTGCGCGCATCCACCGCGAACACCCGCGAGTAGGAGCCGGTCATGTACATCACGCCGTCCTTGATCATCGGCTGTGCTTGCTGACCGCGCTGTTTTTCCCCGCCGAACGAAAAGGCCCAGACCGGGCGCAGATCCTTCACGTTGTCGACATTGAGGGTGTCCAGCGGACTGTAGCGCTGACCCTGGACGCCCAGGCCATTGGTGACGACCTGCTCAGGGTTCTTCGGGTCCTGGAGGATGTCTTGATCGGAGACTGCGGCCAATGCCTGGCCAGACAACAGCATGGCACTGAGCAGCATGCTCAAAACGAAGGGTTGGCGACGTGCGGGTTGGGTCATGACGGCTGCCTCTGCGGTTTTT
Source organism: Pseudomonas sp. S2_A02 (assembly GCF_054668495.1). NCBI lineage: Bacteria > Pseudomonadati > Pseudomonadota > Gammaproteobacteria > Pseudomonadales > Pseudomonadaceae > Pseudomonas > Pseudomonas sp. S2_A02. The sequence continues at coordinate 874,812 of NZ_CP162776.1, forward strand.
GTTATACCCGGGAAATTTTCCCGGTCTGGTGCAGATTCTTGGGCGCCGCCGCCCTTGCAACAATTGCCCGCAATGCGGAGATTGCTAGTTCCTTAGTACCGGGTCGGAGGAGATGGGAGTTTGATGATCGTTCCCACGCTCCGCGTGGGAATGCCTCAACGGACGCTCCGCGTTCGGCTCCAGAAGGGACGCGGAGCGTCCCGGGCTGCATTCCCACGCGGAGCGTGGGAACGATCAGTCAGTTGAGTGAACCGGTATCCACCCGCCTCATCTGCCCCCGCTCATAGCGCGGGTACAAATGGCTGACGCTGCGAATCAGCTCATAGCGGCTCAAGCTGATCCCGGCGAAACGCTCGGGAATGGGGCAGCGGATCATCTCGGCCATGTCGCTGCCATTGGCGGCGCCATCGCGCATCAGCTGGTCCAGCCAGGTCAGGTAATCGCGCATCTGCTCGAACGGTTTTGTATCCGTGGCCACCGGTCCATGGCCGGGGACGATCAGCGTCCACGGCAGACCTTGCAGGGTCGCGATGTCCGCCAGCCACACCGACAGCCCCGGGCTGTTCGGCGTGGTCAGGGCACGTTGATAAAACACCAGGTCCCCGGCAAACAGCACGCCGGTTTTCTGGTCGAGAATAGCCAGATCCGCGCCGGTGTGCCCACCCAGACTCAGTAGGCGCAAATCGTGATTCCCAAAACTTTTCACACCTGGCATCAGCGTCTGCGTCGGCAATACCACCTCAGTGCCGCGCATCCAGTCGCCCACCAGCCGATACATGTTCTCGGCCATGGCATCACCCTGTTGATGCAACAACTCGGTGGTACCGGCCAAAGCGCCGATCGGCACGTCGGTGAAAGCCTGGTTGCCCAGCACATGATCAGGATGGTGATGAGTCAGCAGCACCTGAATCACCGGTTTATCAGTGATCGCCGCAATCGCATTGCGCAGGGCTTCGCCATAGCGTTTCGACGGCCCGCTGTCGATTACCACCACGCCCTGTTCGGTGACGATGAACGCGGTGTTGACGATGTTGCCGCCGTTGCTCTTGGCGAAGTTGTCGGTGCTACCTTCCAGCAGCCAGGTGCCTTCGGCGATCTGCCGGGGCTTGAGTGCGTAATCGGGATCGGCCAGGGCCGGCAGGCTCAGACTGATGAACAACAGCAGCATCCAGCGCATCACTCACTCCTTGGGTCAGGGTATGGCCGCATCGAACTGATTGCCGCTGTTGTCGCGCAACACCAGGCGCGTCTGCCCTGCTCCTTCGATATCGAAGGCCAAATTGGGGTTTTCGCTGACCGCCGGGAACAACTCCAGACGCGCCAGCAATTGATCATTTTGATCGCGCAGCTCTGCGTGATTGATGAAGAATTCCGGAATGCCGCTGACCATGCCGTTGTCCATCGGGTGCGCCACCTGCAAACGCACGCGACTGAATTCGCCACGGGGATAACGGCCACCTAACACTTCGCCGATGTGTTCTTCCCAACCTGGCTGAGTGCGCACCACGCTCGGTGCCGTGCAACCGCCGCCTGCCGCATCGATCAGGGTCGAGCCGACATGCCACAGCCCATCGCGGGTCAATACCGCCGCACGCAATGGCGTGGCCTGTTCAACGCGGATGCGGATCGACAGCCACGGCAGCACACCGGTCAAGGGTTCGAAGTCGACGATTTTCGGCAGCGGATTGAGTTCGGCCCAGGCGAGGATTCGTACCACTTCACCCTTGAACGCTCGGGCGTCGATTTCCAGCGGCACTTGCCGGGCGTCTTCGGCAAATGGCGGCGCGAGCAACTTGACCCGCTCGTCGAATACGAACGGTGCATCGCCCAACATCTGCTTGTGATAGAAGCCCCACATCACCGACGGCACCGGATCGACCTCAACCGCATGCGCGGCCAAGGATAACCAGCAGGCCAACAGACAACTCACTCGCCAGTTCACTATTGATACATCTCGGGCACGTCATACCGCAGGCCGTAACGGGCATAAATGGCTTTCACCGAACCCTCGCGAATCAGCGCTTCCAGCGCCTCTTCCACGGCATAGGCCAGTTGCCGATTGCTTTCATGCACCGCCATGCCGATCTCCCAAAGCTGCTTGCCCATGTTCGGGTAGGCGTTTTCCGCCAGCGCCACTTGCGGGTCGGCGGCCTGATGGACTTGCCAGTCGATCTCGCCACGCATGGCCATCACCGCATCGACTTCACCGGCCTTCATCGCGGCAAACGCCTGAGATACGCCTGGATAATGGTGGGTCTTGCCGGCGAGCATGCCGTTGAACACCGAGGTCAGGTAAAACGACGGCACGCTGTCGACTTCGACGCCGATCGGGTGCTGCTGGAACACCGCGACGCTGGCCACCGAGTCCAGCCGACGATGGTCGTAAGCGACTTGCCATTGTTCGGTCTGATACGGCCCGAACATCACCACATGGCCGTTTTCCAGCTCACCCAGTTCATTGCGTTTCTGTGAGTAATCGCGATCGTACGGCACGCGCATCATCAGGTCCGCCAGTTGCTGATTGTGCAACTGACTGGCCCGCCAGATGTAATCGCGCAGGTCGTCGTCGAGCTTTTCCCCGGCGGGCGCCCAGATCAGTTTCAGGCGTACCCCCATGGCCTTGGCCAGGGCCTGGGCGAGTTCGACATCGACCCCGCGAGCCTCGCCAGCGTCTTCAAAGCTGTAGGGCGCGAAGTCCTTGTACACCGCGACTTTCAGCTCGGCGGCGGCGATCATTTCGTCATAGGTACGGACCTGCGCCTGCGCTGTCTGGCAGCACAGCCACACAGCGCCGATCAACACCGCGAGCAGGCGCATGGGTCACTCCTCGACGTGCACGCTGTCCAGGTAGGTACGCACCGCCCACAAGGCTTCCTGACTCAGGTAATCGGCCATCTTCGGCATATACACCCGGCCGTCACGCACGGCGCCATGGCGCACGCGTTCGACGAACCACTCATCACCGGCCTCGCCGACGTCGAGCATGCGCAAGTCGGGCGCGATGCCGCCGGACTTGGCTTCCAGGCCATGACAGGCCGCGCAGTTCTGGTTGTAGGCCGAAGAGCCGATTTCCAAGGCTTTATCGTGTTCCGGGGAGGAACGGTAAGGGTTCGCCGCCGCCCAACCATCGGCATCGACCTGCACACCGGCATCCTTGATCGGGGTCAGTCCCTTGGTTTCGACGGCCTGGGGTACCACGTTGCCGTGGGCCCAGACGGAACCTGCGTTGATGAAACCGGCCAGCAGTCCGGCAACGAGCAAGGCGTTGCGTTTTGTTGTCATTGTTCTGCCCTCTAGATTGCACGCAAAACCTCTTTGAAGAGGCTATGGCACTCATCTTAGGAACGGCTTTGCGCCAACCCCATGCTGCTTTGGTGGCCGCGGCCTACTCCCTTGGTAGTAGGGCTTGTGGCGCAGGCCCAACCAATACCGGCCGGGCGCCGTGAAGCTTATCGACGCCGATCAGGGTCAGGATCAGCAAAAACGGCAGGAGCAGTGCTTTGAGAATTCGCATGGTCAATCTCCCCCCTTGAGTGATGGCCGTCGTAGCCCATGCTAAAACCGCGCCGCCCGGGGTGAGTTACTACCTTGGTACTGGCCCATCGGTACTTTCTGCATATTTCCCCGCCCGCCCAGGGTTCCTATGCTGACGCTACCTGTGATGGAGTGCCTTTATGCGCCAGCTCGCCCCTTATGCCTTGATCTACCTGCTGGCGATTGCCTGCGCCGCCGGGGTGGCGACCCAGGTTCAGGCGGCGAACGCGCCGTTGCAGGTGCAAATCGGCTACCTCGCTTATCGCCCCGACCCCGGCCCGTTGCTGTCGAATGTCATCCCCGAACCGACCGATGCCGGCCTGCGCGGCGCCGAACTGGCGATCACCGACAGCAACAGTACCGGGCGCTTTCTCAATCACAGCTACAGCCTGGTCAGCGCCAGCGTCGACACTCCGGATGCGCTGATCGAAGCGGCCAAAAACCAACACGAACAAGGCCTGCGCCTGTTTGTGGTGAACGCACCAGCGCAGACCCTGCGCCGACTCAGCGCCGTGCTACCCGACAGCCTGCTGTTCAATGCCGGCAGCCCCGATGACAGCCTGCGCAGCACCGATTGCTTGCCGAACGTGCTGCACAGCCTGCCAAGCCGCGCCATGCTGGCCGATGCGCTGGCGCAATTTCTGGTGCTGCGCAAATGGCAACGGGCGCTGCTGATCGTCGGCCCGACCGCGGACGATCAAGCCTACGCCGCCGCCCTGCGTCGCGCGGCCAAACGCTTCGGCCTGCAACTAGTGGCGGAGAAAGCCTGGAGCTTCGATAACGACCAGCGCCGCAGCGCCCAGGCCGACATGCCGCTGTTCACCCAGACCGCCGAGTACGACGTGGTACTGGTGGCCGATGAACGCGGCGACTTCGGCGAATACGTGCCCTACCAGACCTGGTATCCACGGCCGGTTGCCGGCACTCAGGGTCTGACCCCGGTGGGCTGGCACAAGACCGTAGAAACCTACGGCGCCGCGCAGTTACAGAAACGCTTCGAAGCCCTGGCCGGGCGCTGGATGAACGACCGGGATTTCGCCGCGTGGATGGCCGTACGCAGCATCGCCAGTGCGGTGGGCAAACTGCGCCAGGCCGATGCCATGGCGATTCGTACGCTTGCAATCAGCGACCAATTGCCGCTGGACGGTTTCAAGGGTCGCAAGCTCAGTTATCGGCCGTGGAACGGTCAGCTGCGCCAGCCGATCCCCATCGTGCAACCCCGGGCGCTGGTCAGCACCTCGCCGCAAGAAGGTTTCCTGCACCCCGTCAACGAAATGGACAGCCTGGGTTACGACAAAGCCGAGGTCAGCTGCCGCTTTCTCTGATCCCTTTTTCACGACAACAACAATAAGGAATCTGCCATGCGCCGCACCCTGCTTTCCTGCGCCCTGCTGCTCGCCGCCGGGCACGCCGCTGCCAGCACCGCCTGGGTCTCCAACGAAAAGGACAATAGCCTGAGCCTGATCGACATGCAGACCCTGCAAGTCACCGAGACCCTGCCCGTCGGCCAGCGCCCGCGCGGCCTGTTGCTGTCCCACGACAATAAGCTGCTGTACATCTGCGCCAGTGATTCGGATCGGGTCCAGGTGATGGACGTCGCCACGCGCAAGATCATCAAGGAACTGCCCTCGGGCAAAGACCCTGAGCAATTCGCCCTGCATCCCAACAATCGCTGGTTGTACGTTTCCAACGAGGACGATGCGCTGGTGACGGTGATCGACACCGAAACTTCCAAAGTCCTCGGGCAGATCAACGTTGGCGTCGAGCCTGAAGGCATGGCCGTCAGCCCCGACGGCAAGTGGGCGGTGAACACCAGTGAAACCACCAACATGCTGCACTGGATCGACACCAGTACCCAGACCCTGGCCGACAACACCCTGGTTGATCAGCGGCCGCGTTTCGTCGAATTCAATCCCGATGGCTCGCAGCTCTGGGCCTCGGCGGAGATCGGCGGCACGGTGACGATTCTCGACGTCTCCAGCCGCAAGCTCCTCAAGACCCTGACCTTCCAGATCAAGGGCGTACACCCAGACAAGGTTCAGCCGGTGGGGATCAAACTCAGCGCCGACGGCAAGTACGGTTTCGTCGCGCTCGGCCCGGCCAACCATGTGGCGGTGATCGACGCCAAGACCTTCGAGATACTTGACTACCTGCTGGTGGGCCGACGGGTCTGGCAGATGTCGTTCACCCCGGATCAACGGCAATTGCTGGCCACCAATGGCGTCAGCGGCGACGTATCAGTAATTGATGTCGACAGCCTCAAGGTCACTAAATCGGTGAAGGTCGGGCGCTATCCCTGGGGCGTGGTGGTGACGCCATGAACGCCCTTGAAGTCAGCGACCTGAGTTTCGCTTACGGCGCGCGGGAGGCCTTGCGGCAGGTGAGTTTCAGCCTGGCAGCGGGACGTTTTGCCGCGCTGCTGGGACCGAACGGCGCGGGAAAATCGACGCTGATCGCCCTGCTCACTCGCCTTTATGATGTGCAGCGCGGTGATATTCGGGTCGGCGGTTGCTCCTTGCGTACCTCGGCACGCCCGGCGTTAAAGCAATTGGGTGTGGTGTTCCAGCAAAGCACCCTGGATCTGGACCTTAGCGTCGAGCAAAACCTGCGTTACCACGCCGCGCTGCATGGCTTGTCCCGACGCCAGACCGGCCTTCGGGTCGACGCCGAACTGGCGCGCCAGGCGCTGACCGAACGCCGTGGCGAACGGGTGCGTGAACTCAACGGTGGCCATCGTCGGCGGGTGGAAATCGCCCGGGCATTGTTGCACGAGCCAAGCCTGGTGCTACTTGATGAGGCCAGTGTCGGCCTCGATCCGGCCAGTCGCCTGGCGCTCAACCAACACATCCGCAGCCTGTGCCGCGAGCACAACATCAGCGTGCTCTGGACCACTCATTTGCTGGATGAAGTGCAGCCCAGCGACGACTTGCTGATCCTGCATCAAGGCCGTTTGGTGGCCAGCGGACAGGCGGACGCGCTAAGCCTGGAACACGGCGGCGACCTCGGCTCGGCCTTCGCTCGCCTGACCACCTCGCCCTCTTCAGGAGCAGTCGTCAGATGAACGCTTACTGGCAATGTTTCAGCGGTATCGTGCTGCGCGAATGGCTGCGTTTTGTGTTGCAGCGCACGCGGTTTCTCAGCGCGCTGGTGCGGCCGTTGTTGTGGCTGCTGGTGTTCGCTGCGGGTTTTCGCGCGGCTCTCGGTATCGCCATCATCGAGCCCTACGACACCTACATTCCCTATGAGGTTTACATCATTCCGGGCCTGGCCTGCATGATCCTGTTGTTCAACGGCATGCAAGGTTCGCTGTCGATGGTCTACGACCGAGAGATGGGCAGCATGCGCGTGCTGCTGACCAGCCCCCTGCCCCGGACCTTCCTGCTGTGCAGCAAATTGCTGGCGACATCGCTGATTTCGCTGTTGCAGGTGTATGCCTTTCTGGCAATTGCCTGGCTGTACGGCGTGCAACCGCCGGCCATGGGTTTGTTGCTGGCCTTTCCGGCGTTGCTGCTGGTGGCGTTGATGCTCAGCGCGCTGGGCCTGTTGCTGTCCAACGCCATCCGCCAACTGGAGAACTTCGCCGGGGTGATGAACTTCGTAATCTTCCCGCTGTTTTTCCTGTCGTCGGCGCTGTATCCGCTGTGGAAAATGCGCGAGTCCAGCGAGTGGTTGTATTGGCTGTGCGCCTTGAACCCGTTCACCCATGCAGTGGAACTGGTGCGATTTGCGCTGTATGAACGCTTCAATCCGTTGGCGTTGGCGGTGTGTGTGGGGTTGACGCTGGTGTTTGCCTTGCTGGCAGTACTCACCTTCAACCCGCAGCATGCGGCCCTGCGCAAAACCAACTGACTGCTCCGACCCGATCGTTCCCACGCTCCGCGTGGGAATGCAGCCAGGGACGCTCTGCGTCCCAAGAGCGGACGCGGAGCATCCGGTGAGGCATTCCCACGCGGAGCGTGGGAACGATCAAGCACCCGGCAATCCGGGCAAAATTACTACTTTAGTACTGGTTTACCTGTCTATCGTCGCATTCACAATGCACCGCTACTGGCATGTAATGGGTTCATAACTATAAGGACTGAACCCCCATGCCGCGTGCACGACGTGTTCTGCTGTGCCCTTCTCTCGCTGCGCTGTCGCTGAGCCTGTTGCTGGGCACCGCGCAGGCTGAAACAGCGCTGTTCTCCGCCGAAGGTTATCGCATCGGTTTATACCGCAGCCCGACCCCGACTCAGCTTCAGGGGGCGAGTATCATCGACACGTCGGCCCTGCAAACCCTGCTCAAGCAGATGCCACAGCCGCTGCTGATCGATGTCTACCGCCGGCAATGGCTGCAAGGCCGTTTCATCGAAGACGAGGCCCACGAAAACCTGCCCGGCAGCCATTGGCTGGCCAATACCGGTGACGGCGACCTGACGCCCCCGTGGCAGGATTATTTCGCGCGCCACCTGCAGCAATTGACGGCGGGCGACCTGACGCGACCGTTGGTCTTTTACTGCCGCTCCGATTGCTGGTTGAGCTGGAACGCGGTAAAACGCGCCGCTTCCATGGGCTATAAGACACTGTATTGGTACCGCGACGGACTGGATGCGTGGCAAGCGGCAAATCTGCCCGTGACGCCGGCCCGGCCCGAGCCCTTTCCCTGACTTGAGCGCTTGCGAGTTGTTGCCACACCCTGATCAAAAAAATAATGAGGTGAAAGGCCATGTACAAAATTCTGATTGCCGACGATCACCCGCTGTTTCGCGAAGCCATTCATAACGTCATCAGCGACGGTTTCCCCGGCAGTGAGGTCATGGAAACCGCCGACCTCGACAGTGCCCTGGCCCTGACCCAGGAACACGATGATCTGGACCTGATCCTGCTCGACCTGAACATGCCCGGCATGCACGGCCTCAATGGCCTGATCAACCTGCGCAACGAGGCGCCGACCATTCCGGTGGTGATCGTCTCGGCCGAACAGGACAAACAAATCGTGCTGCAAGCCATCACCTATGGCGCGGTGGGCTTCATCACCAAGTCCTCGCCTCGGGTGCAGATGACCGAGGCGATCCAGCAGATTCTCAATGGCAATGTGTACCTGCCGCCCGACATCATTCGCACGCAAAAAAGCGGCACTCACCGCCGGATGAATGACACCCCGAGCTTCCCGCCGGAGCTACTCCAGGCACTGACCCGCAAGCAGTTGCTGGTGCTTGAGCGTATGACCAAGGGCGAATCGAACAAACAGATCGCCTACACCCTGGAAATCGCCGAAACCACGGTCAAGGCGCACGTTTCGGCGATATTGCGCAAACTCAATGTGCACAATCGGGTGCAGGCGATTTTGAGTGCCGGGGATATTGATTTCGGGTCGTATTTGCGGCGTTGATGATCGTTCCCACGCTCTGCGTGGGAATGCCTCAACGGACGCTCCGCGTTCGGCTCTGGAAGGGACGCAGAGCGTCCCGGGCTGCATTCCTTTGCTGCGCGTGGGAACGATCATCTCAAAGCCGACCAAGCAAATGACTCATCGCCGTCTTGAGTTTCATCGGCCGCACCGGTTTGTGCATCAGGGTATGGCCCAGTTCGCGGATTTGCTGTTTGAGTTCGTTGCTGTAGTTGGCGGTGATCATCATCGCCGGGATCGCTGAAGCGCGACGGGCGTTGATGCGGGCCACGGCGTCGACACCATTCTTCTCGTCATCCAGGTGATAGTCGGCAATCAGCAAGTCGGCTTCGTCGTGATAATTATCCACTTGCCGCGCCAGGTCCTCTTCCGACAGCGCCGTGATCACCCGGCAGCCCCAACCTTCAAGCAAGGTGCGCATCCCGGCACAAATAGCTGCGTCGTTGTCCAGCACCCACACCCGTGCACCGCGCAGGCGCTCAAGCATCGGTTCGCTCATCAAAAGGCTTGGCAACGCCTTCGGCGCCGTGGCACTCAACGGCACTTCGACGGAAAACATCGAACCCTTGCCCGGCCATGAACGCACGTGAATCCGATGGCCGAGAATACGGGCGATTTTCTCGACGATCGCCAGGCCCAGCCCCAAACCGCGATCCTGATCCGGGCGCTGCACGTCACCGCGTTTGAACTCCTGAAAAATCTCCTCAAGACGGTTTTCAGCAATGCCCATGCCGCTGTCCCAGACTTCGATGGTCAGCCGCTGATGATGACGCCGGCAGCCGAGCACCACGCGCCCTCTGTAGGTGTAGCGAATGGCATTGCTCAGCAGATTACGCAGGATCCGCGCGAGCAACTGAATGTCACTGCGCACCAGCGCCGAACACGGGATGAAATGCAGTTCAAGGCCTTCGCTGCGGGCCACCTGGGTGTATTCGGCGGCAAGATTTTCCAGCAATTCGCTCAGGGCGAACGGCGCAATGTCGGCCTTGATCACCCCGGCATCGAGTTTGGAAATGTCCACCAAAGTGCCCAGCAGATTCTCCACGTCTTCCAGGGAATTGCTGACGTTGCGCACCAGAATCTCGTTGGCCACCGGCTCCCGGCGTTCCAGCAAGGCACTGGTAAACAGCCGCGCGGCATTCAGCGGTTGCAGCAGGTCGTGACTGACCGCCGCAAGAAATTTGGTCTTCGACAGGTTGGCCTGCTCGGCCTCGAGCTTGGCCTCGCGCAAACGAGACTCCACGCGGCGGCGCTCGTCAATTTCGCGCAGCAATTGGTCATTGAGGGTGGTCAGTTCGGTGGTGCGTTCGCGCACCCGCAATTCAAGGTTCTGATAGGCCTGATGCAGCGCTTCGGCAGTACGGCGGCGCTCGGTGATGTCGCGGATCAACACGAAAATCCCCACCACTTCCCCGGTGGCCAGGCGATTGGGCACGTAGGAACGCAGCATGTAGCGTTCCTGATTATTGATATTAGTTTCGGCAAACTCGAACGTCACGCTCTCGCCGGCCAAGGCCCGGGCCACGTAGGCTTCCAGGCGCTGATAATGCTGTTCGCTGTGAACTTCGCGCAGGCTCTGCCCGAGCATCACCCCCCGGGGCCAGCAGTACCATTCTTCGTAGACTTTGTTAGTGAATTCATAGACCAGATCGGCATTCAGGTAGGCGATCAGCGCCGGCACATGGTCCGTGATCAGGCGAATCCAGCGCTCGCTTTCGCTGAGCGCTTCGGCGTGCTGGTAGCGTTCGGTGATGTCGGTGAAGGTGTTGACGAAGCCGCCGGTGGGCAACGGATGGGTGCGGATTTCCAGCACCCGGCCATCGTAGAGGCGCTGCTCGCATTCCTGCACGTGCCGTCCGTTCGGGTCGCGACTGGCTGGGGTCAGCAGGTTCAGTTCGCTGTCGGCGATCACTTCGGCAAACGGCCGATGGGCCGCCACCGGGGCCAGGCCGCTGAGTTCCAGGAAGCGCCGGTTCCACAGTTCCAGAATGCCCTCGGCATTGACCATCGCCACGCCTTGAGACAGGTTGTCGACCGCCCGTTGCAACAAGTGCGACTTCTGCGCCACGGCCTGCTCGCGGCGCAGGGTTTCGCTGAGTTTGACGTCGGTAATGTCGGTGAACAGGATCACCCGCCCGCCTTCCTGGGTCGGCCGTTCGCTGACTTGCAGCCAGCGCCCGTTGTGCAGGCGATAGAGCAGGTTTTCGTCGGCATGCCCGCGAGGTTCTTCGCTGAACAGTCCGGTCGCGGTCATCAACCGTTTGACCTCGCGCAGGCGCATGCCGGCGGTGATCCGCACACGACTGTTGCCCCAAAACGCCTTGAAGCGGCTGTTGAACAGCACGATCCGCTGTTCGGCGTCGAACAACACAAAGGCGTCGGAAATACTTTCGATGGCGTCGATCAAGTGTTGATGGGCGGTTTCGGCTCGCAGCCGCGCTTCGCTGAGCAAATGATTGCCGGCCTTGAGTTCGGCCATGGCCTGGTTCAGGGCATCGGTACGTTCACGCACCTGCTCGGCCAGCACCACCGAATGCTGGAACGCCGCATACGGGTCGTTGCCCCGGGTGATGCCGGATTCGATGCGCTCGATCAGCGCGCCATTGATGCGCTGCAGTTTGTGGTTTTCGTGGCGCAGGCTGGCGATCTGCGCCTGAAGGTCAGCGCTGTCCAGGGGAGCGGCCTCGGGCAATGGCAACCCCGGTGAAGGTCTGGTTGATGTGCATGCCATTGAACTGTTCTCCGTAGGTGTTGAAACCCATCACCCGCTGGTCCCGCAGAAACGCGCCGATCTGCTCGAGATTGCCGCCGTCTTCCAGCTCCAGACGCCTGAGAAAACAGTCGCAGCCGATGGTCAGCAACAGTTCCCCGAGACGCTCCTGCAAACCGTCGAACAGGTTTTGCAGATTCGGCAGCATGGGGCCGGGGGTCATGACGGTGAGGACGATGCCGTTTTCCACCGCACAGTAGAAACTCAGGCTCAGGTCCGGATGAACCTGCTGGATCGCCCGCACGTAATACTGATCGTTGATTCGCACCGCCAACGGGTGTGCGGCAAAGATCCGATAATCGAGATCGGCCACCGCCACACCGATGTGCCGGGCGTACTCTTCGGCGGCCGGTTCGGCATTGAGTTCAAACACCCGGCGTGAGGCGCTGTCGGCTGCGGTGACCACCAGTTTCTCGGCCCTGGGCAGGATGTGATGGGTGGTGAAGACTTCGAAGTCCAGCCAGGTATTGACCAGCACCACCACCGCCGCGCCGCTGTGGAACTCGCCGCCGAAATACACGTGGGTGTGGGTCAGGTAGTTGTCGTCGCCGGCCGAACCGCCGAAATGCGGAATGTCACCCAACGCCGCGCTCAAGGCCGCCAGAACCATTTCTTCACGGCTGGACAGGCCATCGAGCAGGGTCAGGGCAAAGCTGTTGCCCTTGATCGGCGCCAAGGTATTACTGCGACAGCCACTGACCAGTCGCTCGACCATTTGCTGGGCGTCGATCAGGCTGAAATGTTCCATCTCGTCGATCAGTTCGGTGGAGATGGAAAAGTGCCGATGATCGAAGCCCACCGCCGTCACGCAGCTGCGGCCATAGCCTTGGGGGGTGATTTCCCCGGCGCTGGTGCAGCCCACCAGGCGAATGCCGCCGAAGCTCTGTTGCAACGCCTGCCCCAGCGCCTGCAAGTCGTACTCGGCGGAGCAGAAGAACAGCACGAAACCCAAGTGGGGGTGCAAGAGTTGTCGCGCCAGATCCTGGGCCGCTTGCTGGGCATCGGTGGCCTGGGACATGGCACTGACCACACCGTCGTTCTGAACCTGCTGCATCCTCGCCCCTCGCCGGTGCGCCTGTATGAGGCACGAGTGTACGAAGCCTGCGGGCGGCGGCGAATGCTACTTGGGTAGTGGGTGGGTGGTTCGATGGGATGAGAGGGGGATTTGCACGATTGCGCGGCTGGCGCTCTTGTGGCGAGGGAGCTTGCTCCCGCTGGACTGCGAAGCAGTCCCCCTGATTCTGGCCGATGCGCGACTAGAAATCGGGGGCCGCTTCGCGACCCAGCGGGAGCAAGCTCCCTCGCCACAGGAAGCTCCCTCGCCACAAGTAGTAGTTAGCCAGCCAGTTACCAGGTCAACACCGCCCCCACCGCAAACGTATCGGTGTCTTCATTTTGGTCGCTGGTGTCGTGGCCATTGATTTCGAACTGGTTGTACTCGGCCACCAACTTCAGGTTGTCGTTGACGTCATGGAACAGCGCAATGCCGCGGGTCTCGTAATCGGCGCCGCTGCCGACCACGCCGTTGCCGTCGTCCTCGGTCTTGCCGTAAGACAGGGCCAGGCGGTTCTTGCCCAGTTTGTAGGAGCCCTGCAACAGGTAACCGTCGCTGTCGACATTGCGCAGGGTCGGTTCGCCGGCGTTGTTGGTGAAGAACGGGTTGATGCCCTTGGCCTGGAAGCCGGAGCCAGTCAGCGACACCCCGCCCATCTTCGCCTGCACGCCGTAACCGACGCCTTTGGAGGTGACGGACTCGACGCTGGAGTCAGTGTTGTCCGAAGTCTGGTAGCTGCCGTTGAGCCAGCTGTAAATCTTCGCCCCGCCGACGTCGAACTGATAGGTGATCTCGCTCTCGGTGCGCGGGTTCTCCTGATACGCCTTGCCCGTCGCGCTGCTGTCGTTGGTGTCGACCGGGTCCATGATCCCGACCGCCACCCGCAAACCGTCCATCACCGGGGTGCGATAGGTAATCTGCGACGTCGGGAACGGGTACGGATAACCGCTGCCGATGTTGCCGAACGACACCCCGCCGCCGTCCACCAGGCCCAACGTATCGCTGACCTGACCATAACCGGAGAGCAGTTCGTCGAGCAGGATGTTGGAGCGGGCAAACAGGCCGAAATCCTTGCCGATCAGCACCTCGCCCCACTCTGGATTGGCCACCGTGCCGTAGAACTGCCGCACGTCGATGGCGGTGTCGGTGCCGTTGGTTTCGCTGTCGTTGATGGTCACCCAGAACGAGGCGCGGGCGCCGAGCTTGAGGTCATCAACCTGCTTGCCCATGTTGAAGCCCAGGTAGTTGGGCAAAAACCCCATCTTCACCCGCGCCTGGCGCCGGTCGTACTGCTCGCCGGCCCGGTCCACGTCGCTGTTCACGTAGAAGGCGTTGATGTAGCCATCCGTGGAGAACGTGGTCTGGTCCTTGTCGTACAGCATGATCTCGGCCTCGGCCATCGAGCTCAGGCCAAGAGACGACAGGCTGGCGATGAAGGCCGGCAAGAAACGATGCTTGAAGTTCTTATTGTTGTGCATGACGCGCTCCGCAACGGGGGACTTGATGTCGGAGGCGATTATCGAAAGTAGACCGGCGGCGTCATACGCTGCCTTCGGGGCGGTTTTGAAGTGCTTTGGAATGGCCGGCAATACGCGACAATTACGGCGTAAGACCGCTCATCGGCAGGGCCCGGAACTTAGGGAGTAGGCCTGTAGACCCGAGAGGCCAATGCCAGTCGGTTAAGACGGAACCTGTGGGAGCGGGCTTGCTCGCGAAGAGGCCGATACATCCAACATCTCTGTCGACTGACACACCGCTTTCGCGAGCAAGCCCGCTCCCACATGGATTGCGCTTAACTGCTGGCGTTGCTCGGGGCCGCTTTGGGTAGGAGCCAGCGGTTAGAAGGCCGCTCTGAACAGCATGTAAACGGCGATCACCACGCAGACGCTGGCGAAGCCGATCTGCAGCCCTCGGGCCGGCACCCGTGCGCAGAGTTTTCGACCGAGGATCATCCCGACGATGCTGGCGACAATGAACGACCCGCCCAAACCATCGATCCGCACCCCGGCATGAAACGCGCCGATCACCCCAATCACCGAGATCAGGCTGATCACCATCAGCGACGTGGCAACGATGCCGCGCATCTGCACATCGGTCAGTTGCTTGAACGCCGGCACAATCAGAAAGCCGCCACCCACCCCGAGCAGCCCCGAGACCACGCCGGTCACCGCGCCGAGCGCCGCCAGGGTGGCGGTGCATTTGGCGGTCCAGGAAAAGCGCCCGGTCTGCTGATCGAGCATGCAGTTCTTCTGGCCCCAGTTGGCATGCCCGTGATCGCTGGGGCCATCGTCGGGCTTTTCCCGGCGCAACATCCGCCAGGCCACCATGACCATCAGCAGACTGAACAGGACCATCAGGATCTTTTCCGGCAACTGATGGGCGAAGTAGATGCCCACCGGCGAAAACACCGCGCCCAGCAGCGCAATCAACAACGCCGCCCGATAGCGCACCAGGCCATGGCGCAGACCGTCAATCGCACCGATCGCCGCCGCACTGCCCACCGCAAACAAGGCAACGGGCGCCGCTTGGGTCATGGTCAAACCCAACCCCAGCACCAAGGCCGGCACCGCAAGAATACCGCCACCAGCACCGGTCAAACCCAGCACCAGACCCATGACCACACCGAAAAAACTGGCCAGCAACATAGGGTTCTCTCAGTCAACCTTGGACAGATGGGTCAGCCATTCACGGCCCTTGAGCAGGCCATTCCAGTAGAACCACGGCAGCAGGGTCGCCTTGAGAAACCAGGCCGAACGACGCGGCACGCTCGGGTCGAGGGGAAAGGTCGGCAGCAACTTACCGGCGTAACCGAACTCGGCGAGGATCACCTTGCCCTTCTCCACCGTCAGCGGGCAGGAACCGTAGCCGTCGTACTTGAGTGGCAACGGCTGTTGCTTGCGCAGGGCCAGCAGGTTTTGCGCCACCACCACGATCTGTTTGCGCACAGCGGCGGCAGTTTTCGCATTGCTGGTGGAACAGACATCGCCCAAGGCAAAGACGTCTGTATAGCGTGCGTGTTGCAGGCTGTGCGGGTTCACTTCGCACCAGCCAGCAGCGTCGGCCAACGGGCTTTGGCGGATGAAATCCGGCGAGACCTGAGGCGGCACGACGTGCAACAGGTCGAAGGTTTTTTCTTCTACGGTCACGACACCCGCAGCGTCCTTGACCTCAAACCACGCGGTTTTCGACGCCCCGTCAACCTTGACCAGATTGGAGTTGAAGGCCAACCGGGCGTTGTACTTTTCGATGTATTTCATGAGCGGCGGCACGAATGTCGCCACGCCGAACAACGCAGCGCCGGCCAGATTGAACTCGACGTCGAATTTGTTCAGAACACCGGTTTTACGCCAGTGATCGCAGGACAAGTACAAGGCCTTCTGCGGCGCACCGGCGCATTTGATCGGCATCGCTGGCTGGGTGAAGATCGCTTTGCCGCCGCGCAATCCCTGGACCAGTTTCCAGGTGTAGGCCGCGTGCCGATAGCTGTAATTGGAGGTCACGCCGTTCTGCCCGAGGGTGTCCTGCAAGCCTTCGATTTTCTCCCAGGCCAGGCGCAGGCCGGGGCAGACGACGAGGTTCTGGTAACTGACGATGCGGCCATCGTCAAGGGTCAGCTGTTTGCTGTCGGGGGCGATGTCAGTCACGGACGCCTGCACCCAGGTGGCCTGACGCGGCATCACCGAAGACATCGGGCGCACGGTGTTTTTTACCGCGTAAGCACCACCGCCCACCAGCGTCCACGCCGGTTGGTAGTAATGCTGGCTGTCGGGTTCGATGACGGTGATGTTTAAACCCGGATCGCGTTTCAGCAGGCTGGCAACCAGGCCAATGCCGGCGGTCCCGCCGCCTATTACCACGATGTCGGCACTGATGGATGGGCCCCAGTGTTGATCGTTCATCATTCATTCCTTGTTATTGCACGCATGGCGCTGGGTGCAGCTCTAATGCCGGACCTGTAGGAGCCAGCGGTGCGGCAAGCCTGGCTCCTACAAAAGCGGTTCGCTTAACTGACCGGCATCAGGCTCAGCCCCAGCTTTTCAGCACCGCTCCGCAGTACAGGCCGGACAGTGTCTTCATCACCTGAATCACTTCGTGACTGGCTAAACCATAGAATATGTACTTGCCTTCACGACGGGTGACTACCAATCCTTCGTCGCGCAGGATGCCCAGCTGTTGGGACAGTGTGGGTTGGCGCACGCCGGTCATTTTTTCCAGTTCGCCGACGTTGCGCTCGCCCTGGGTCAATTGGCAGAGAATCAGCAAGCGGTCCTCGTTGGCCAAGGCCTTGAGCAGCGCGCAAGCCTTGGAGGCCGAGGCCCGGAGTTGGGCGACTTCACATTCGGTCAGACTGGATTGCATTTGCAGGATGCCTTCGACGTCACTTAAGCTGCGGACATTATGTTTAAACATAAAGTGTTGCAACCGGTTATTGTCCTCCCGCCCCTTTCCACAGGTTCGTACCCATGTCTGCGTTGATTGAAGCCTTTCTTGACCCCGCCTCGTCGACTTACAGCTACGTGATCTACGAACACGATGGCGGACAGTGCGCGATTGTCGACCCGGTGCTGGATTACGACCCCGCCGCCGGACGCACCGCGACCGTCCAGGCCGACAAAATCATCGCCTTCGTGCGCGAACATCAGTTACAGGTGCAATGGCTGTTGGAAACCCACGCCCATGCCGATCACCTGTCGGCCGCGCCTTATCTGCGTCGGGAACTGGGGGGCAAGATTGCGATTGGTGAATCGATCAGCAAGGTTCAGGACGTGTTCAAGGCACTGTTCAATCTCGAACCGGGATTTAGCGTCGATGGTTCACAGTTCGATCACCTGTTTGCGCCAGACGAGTCATTCCGCATTGGCAACCTCAAGGCCACGGCCCTGCATGTGCCCGGACATACCCCGGCGGACATGGCTTATTTGATCGACGGCGATGTGATTCTGGTGGGCGATACGTTGTTCATGCCGGACGTTGGCACCGCGCGCTGCGACTTCCCCGGCGGCAACGCCAACCAGATGTTTGCCTCGATCCACAAACTGTTGGCCTTCCCCGCCAGCGTGCGGCTTTACGTCTGCCACGATTACCCGCCCACGGGCCGCGCCCCGCAATGCCAGAGCACGGTTGGCGAGCAGCGCAAAAGCAACATCCACATTCACGATGGCATTGATGAGGCTGCCTTCGTCACCATGCGCACCCAGCGCGACGCCGGGTTGTGCATGCCGACGTTGTTGCTGCCAGCGATTCAAGTGAATGTGCGGGCGGGGAATTTGCCGCCGGCGGAAGACAACGGTGTGACGTACCTGAAGATCCCGCTGAATCAACTCTGACCCACGCCATTCGATCGTTCCCATGCTCCGCGTGGGAATGCCGCCAGGGACGCCCGCGTTCCGCTTCCGGATGTGACGCAGAGCGTCACGGTATGAATTCCTTTGCTGCGCGTGGGAACGATCAATTAGCCAGGGTCAACCCATTCGCCGGCAACGGCAGCGCCGTCTTATACCTAACCTGCTTGAGCGCAAAGCTCGAACGGATGTTCGCCACCCCCGGCACCTTGGTCAAAAAGTCCATCATGAAGCGTTCCAGCGACTGAATGGTCGGCACCAGCACGCGGATCAGGTAGTCCGGGTCGCCGGCCATCAAATAACACTCCATCACTTCCGGGCGATCCGAGATCGCCTCTTCGAAATGCTGCAACGCCTCCTCCACCTGTTTCTCCAGGCTGACGTGAATGAACACATTCACATGCAGCCCCAGCAGGTCGGCATCCAGCAGGGTCACTTGCTCACGAATCAGCCCTAATTCTTCCATCGCCTTGACCCGGTTGAAGCACGGCGTCGGCGACAGGTTCACCGAGCGAGCGAGGTCGGCGTTGGTGATGCGCGCGTTCTCCTGAAGGCTGTTGAGAATGCCGATATCGGTACGGTCCAGTTTGCGCATGAGACAAAACCACCTGTTTTTTATGTTTATGCAGATTTTTTATCCTCAAATGACCTCAAGCGCAACGAAACAGAGAGAAATATTCTTCTTGGCCCGGCCTATGATTGTTGTAGGACAAGATTTCTTTTACCGAAGAAAGACTGCCAGCTCACTACAAGAAATTCACAAGATCGAGCGTAGAAGCCATGAACCAAGCGTACGAACCGCTGCGCCTGCACGTTCCCGAACCTTCGGGCCGCCCGGGCTGCAAAACCGACTTCTCCTACCTGCATCTGACTGACGCAGGCTTGGTGCGCAAACCCCCAATCGACGTTGAACCGGCCGACACGGCTGATCTGGCCAAAGGCCTGATTCGCGTGCTCGACGACCAGGGCAATGCCCTCGGTCCATGGGCCGAAGGCGTGCCAGTCGAGATCCTGCGTAAAGGCATGCGCGCCATGCTCAAGACGCGGATTTTCGACAACCGCATGGTGGTCGCCCAGCGTCAGAAAAAATGTCGTTCTACATGCAAAGCCTTGGCGAAGAAGCCATCGGCAGCGCCCAGGCCCTGGCCTTGAACATCGACGACATGTGCTTCCCCACCTACCGTCAGCAAAGCATCCTCATGGCCCGCGAAGTGCCATTGGTGGACCTGATCTGCCAACTGTTGTCCAACGAGCGCGATCCGCTCAAAGGCCGTCAGCTGCCGATCATGTACTCGGTCAAGGACGCCGGCTTCTTCACCATTTCCGGCAACCTCGCCACTCAATTCGTTCAGGGCGTGGGCTGGGGCATGGCCTCGGCGATCAAGGGCGACACCAAAATCGCCTCGGCCTGGATCGGCGACGGCGCCACTGCTGAATCGGACTTCCACACCGCCCTCACCTTCGCCCACGTCTACCGTGCGCCGGTGATCCTCAACGTGGTCAACAACCAGTGGGCGATCTCGACGTTCCAGGCGATTGCCGGTGGTGAAGCCACTACCTTTGCCGGACGCGGCGTCGGTTGCGGCATCGCCTCCCTGCGGGTCGATGGCAACGATTTTGTCGCGGTCTACGCCGCTTCCGCCTGGGCCGCCGAACGCGCACGCCGCAACCTTGGCCCGACCATGATCGAATGGGTCACCTACCGCGCCGGCCCGCACTCGACGTCTGATGATCCGTCCAAATACCGTCCTGCCGACGACTGGAGCCACTTCCCGTTGGGCGACCCGATTGCCCGCCTCAAACAGCACCTGATCAAAATCGGTCAGTGGTCCGAAGAGGAACACGTCGCGGTCAGCGCCGAACTGGAAGCCGAAGTGATCGCCGCGCAGAAAGAAGCCGAGCAGTACGGCACCCTCGCCGGCGGCCAGATTCCGAGCGCCGCGACCATGTTCGAAGACGTCTACAAAGAGATGCCGGAGCACTTGAAGCGCCAGCGTCAAGAGTTGGGGATCTGACATGAACGATCACAACAATAAAATCGAGTTGGAAACCGCCATGACCACGACCACCATGACCATGATCCAGGCCCTGCGCTCGGCCATGGATGTGATGCTTGAGCGTGACGACAATGTCGTGGTGTTCGGCCAGGACGTGGGCTACTTCGGTGGCGTGTTCCGTTGCACCGAAGGCCTGCAGAACAAGTACGGCACCTCCCGTGTTTTCGACGCACCGATCTCCGAAAGCGGCATCGTCGGCGTCGCCGTGGGCATGGGCGCTTACGGTTTGCGGCCGGTGGCCGAGATCCAGTTCGCCGATTATGTTTACCCGGCGTCGGACCAGATCATTTCCGAAGCGGCGCGCTTGCGCTATCGCTCGGCCGGCGAGTTCACCGCGCCGATGACCCTGCGCATGCCATGCGGCGGCGGCATCTACGGTGGCCAGACCCACAGCCAGAGCATCGAGGCGATGTTCACCCAAGTCTGCGGTTTGCGCACGGTCATGCCATCCAACCCATATGACGCCAAAGGCCTGCTGATCGCCTCCATCGAAAACGATGACCCGGTGATCTTTCTCGAGCCAAAACGCCTGTACAACGGCCCGTTCGATGGCCACCACGACCGTCCCGTAACCCCGTGGTCGAAACACCCCGCCGCACAAGTGCCGGACGGTTACTACACCGTGCCACTGGATGTCGCCGCCATCGTCCGTCCGGGCAAGGACGTGACCATCCTGACCTACGGCACCACGGTTTATGTGTCGCAAGTGGCGGCTGAAGAAACCGGTATCGACGCCGAAGTCATCGACCTGCGCAGCCTGTGGCCGCTGGATCTGGACACCATCGTCAAGTCGGTGAAAAAAACCGGGCGCTGCGTAGTGGTTCACGAAGCCACCCGCACCTGCGGGTTCGGCGCCGAACTGGTGTCGCTGGTGCAGGAACATTGCTTCCATCACCTGGAAGCGCCAATCGAGCGCGTCACCGGTTGGGACACTCCCTACCCGCACGCGCAAGAGTGGGCGTATTTCCCTGGTCCGTCCCGTGTGGGCGCGGCTTTGAAACGGGTCATGGAGGTCTGAATGGGCACGCACGTTATTAAAATGCCGGACATTGGCGAAGGCATTGCAGAAGTTGAACTGTCGCAGTGGCACGTCAAGGTCGGCGACATGGTCGTCGAAGATCAGGTGCTGGCCGATGTGATGACCGACAAGGCGATGGTCGACATCCCTTCGCCGGTGCATGGCAAGGTGCTTGCGCTGGGCGGACAGCCAGGTGAAGTCATGGCGGTCGGCAGCGTCCTGATCAGTATTGAAGTTGAAGGCGCGGGCAACGTTAAAGAGTCGGTTCAGCCAGTAGCGGTTAAAGAAGCACCGGTTACAGCGCCTAACGTTGAAGCCGTTGTTGAAAGCAAACCGCTTGCGGCGCCTCGCCCGGCCGCCGCGTGCCAAGGGCCGATGGTTGCCCGTGAAGCCGATGAGCGCCCACTGGCCTCCCCGGCCGTGCGCAAGCATGCGCTGGACCTCGGCATTCAATTGCGTCTGGTGCGTGGCAGCGGCCCTGCCGGTCGGGTGCTGCATGAAGACCTCGAAGCGTATCTGGCTCAGGGTCAGTCGAATGTATCGACCGCCACCGCCGCTTACGCCCAGCGCAATGATGAACAGCAAATCCCGGTGATCGGCATGCGCCGCAAGATCGCCCAGCGTATGCAGGACGCCACCCAGCGCGCTGCCCACTTCAGTTACGTCGAAGAAATCGACGTCACTGCCGTGGAAGAACTGCGCGCACACCTGAACGAAAAACACGGCGCGACCCGCGGCAAGCTGACCTTGCTGCCGTTCCTGGTCCGCGCGCTGGTTGTCGCCTTGCGAGACTTCCCGCAGATCAACGCCCGTTACGACGACGAAGCGCAGGTCATCACCCGTCTCGGCGCGGTGCATGTGGGCGTCGCTACGCAAGCCGACATCGGTTTGATGGTGCCGGTGGTGCGTCACGCCGAAACCCGCAGCCTGTGGGACAGCGCTGCGGAAATCTCGCGTTTGGCCACCGCCGCGCGCACTGGCAAGGCCAGCCGCGATGAGCTGTCCGGTTCGACCATCACCCTGACCAGCCTCGGCGCCTTGGGCGGCATCGTCAGCACGCCGGTGCTGAACCTGCCGGAAGTGGCGATCGTCGGCGTGAACAAAATCGTCGAACGGCCGATGGTCGTCAAAGGCCAGATCGTGATCCGCAAGATGATGAACCTCTCCAGCTCCTTCGATCACCGCGTGGTCGACGGCATGGACGCGGCGCAATTCATCCAGGCCATTCGCGCTCTGCTCGAACAACCCGCCATGCTTTTTGTTGAATAGGCTTTTGTGGAGTAAGCAATGCAAACTCTGAACACCACGCTGCTGATCATCGGCGGCGGCCCTGGCGGCTATGTGACGGCGATCCGCGCCGGCCAACTGGGCATTTCGACCATTCTGGTGGAAGGCGAATCGTTGGGCGGCACCTGCCTGAACATCGGCTGCATTCCGTCGAAGGCGTTGATCCACGTCGCCGAACAGTTCCATCAGACACAACACCACAGCCAATACTCGGCGCTGGGCATCAGCGTCTCGGCGCCGACCCTGGACATCGGCAAGAGCGTCGAGTGGAAGGACGGTATCGTTGATCGCCTGACCACCGGCGTCTCGGCGCTGCTGAAGAAGCACAAGGTCCAGGTCATTCAAGGCTGGGCGAAAGTGATTGACGGCAAAACCGTCGAAGTCGGCGAAACGCGCATCCAGTGCGAGCACCTGGTGCTGGCCACCGGTTCGAAAAGCGTGAACCTGCCGATGCTGCCGATTGGCGGGCCGATCATTTCCTCCACCGAAGCGCTGGTGCCGAAAAGCATGCCGAAACGGTTGGTCGTGGTCGGTGGCGGTTACATCGGTCTGGAACTGGGGATTGCCTATCGCAAACTCGGCGCCGAGGTCAGTGTGGTCGAGGCCCAGGATCGCATCCTGCCGGCCTACGACGCCGAACTGACCCATCCGGTGTACGAAGCGCTCAAGCAACTCGACGTGAAGCTTTACTTGAAGCACAGTGTTGAAGGCTTTGATTCACAAGGTAATACGCTACAAGTTCGTGATCCGAACGGCGACACCTTGAACCTGGAAACCGATCAGGTACTGGTAGCCGTCGGTCGCAAACCCAACACTCAAGGCTGGAACCTTGAAGCCTTGAATCTGGAGATGAACGGTTCGGCGATCAAGATCGATAACCGTTGCCAGACCAGCATGCGCAATGTCTACGCCATCGGCGACTTGAGCGGTGAACCTATGCTCGCCCACCGGGCCATGGCTCAGGGCGAGATGGTCGCCGAACTGATCAGCGGCAAACACCGCGAATTCAACCCGACCGCCATCGCCGCCGTGTGCTTCACCGACCCGGAACTGGTGGTGGTCGGCAAGACCCCGGACGAGGCCAAGGCTGCGGGGCTGGACTGCATCGTGTCCAGCTTCCCGTTCGCCGCCAATGGCCGGGCGATGACGCTGGAGTCGAAAAGCGGCTTCGTGCGGGTCGTGGCCCGCCGTGACAACCATGTGATTGTTGGTTGGCAGGCGGTGGGTGTGGGCGTGTCGGAGTTGTCGACGGCGTTCGGTCAAAGCCTGGAAATGGGCGCTCGGCTGGAAGACATAGCCGGCACCATCCACGCGCATCCGACGCTGGGCGAAGCGGTACAGGAAGCGGCGTTGCGTGCGTTGGGCCACGCTTTGCACTTGTAAACGCGGATCAACTGTGGCGAGGGAGCTTGCTCCCGCTGGGCTGCGAAGCGGCCCCAACCGTACCACCGCGATTTGCCTGATGCACCGCAGTGTCCGGTTTTACCAGTGCTGCGCACTGGAACGGGAGCAAGCTCCCTCGCCACAAAGTTTCGAATAATACGGGATCGACAGCGTATTTCATGAGCAGGCTAAGAAATATGCCAATCACCCGATAGTCCGGGCTGCGAAATGGGCCCGGAATGAAGTATTGTTGTCCCCATCCAGAAAAATGTCAGAAGCCTTGAACCGTTTCGGCGGTTGTTAAGTGATAGAGGGTGTCATGGGTAACGAAAGCATCAATTGGGACAAGCTGGGTTTTGACTACATCAAGACAGACAAGCGCTATCTGTCGCACTGGCGTAATGGCGAGTGGGACAAAGGCACCTTAACCTCTGACAACGTGCTGCACATCAGCGAAGGCTCCACTGCCCTTCACTATGGCCAGCAGTGCTTCGAAGGCCTGAAGGCCTACCGCTGCAAGGACGGTTCGATCAACCTGTTCCGCCCGGACCAGAACGCCGCACGCATGCAACGCAGCTGCGGTCGTCTGCTGATGCCGCAGGTGTCCACCGAACAGTTCATCGAAGCCTGCAAGGACGTGGTACGCGCCAACGAGCGTTTCATCCCGCCTTACGGCACCGGCGGCGCGCTGTACCTGCGTCCGTTCGTGATCGGCGTGGGTGACAACATCGGCGTGCGTACCGCGCCCGAGTTCATCTTCTCGATCTTCTGCATCCCGGTCGGCGCCTATTTCAAGGGCGGCCTGACCCCGCACAACTTCCTGATCTCCAGCTACGACCGCGCCGCCCCACAAGGCACCGGCGCGGCCAAGGTCGGTGGTAACTACGCCGCCAGCCTGATGCCGGGCTCCCAAGCCAAGAAGGCGCACTTCGCCGACTGCATCTACCTGGACCCGCTGACCCACACCAAAATCGAAGAAGTCGGCTCGGCCAACTTCTTCGGGATCACCCACGACAACAAGTTCGTCACCCCGAATTCCCCTTCGGTGTTGCCGGGTATCACTCGTCTGTCGTTGATCGAACTGGCCAAAACCCGCTTGGGCCTGGAAGTGGTCGAAGGTGACGTGTTCATCGACAAGCTGTCCGATTTCAAGGAAGCCGGTGCCTGCGGTACCGCTGCAGTGATCACCCCGATCGGCGGTATCAGCTACAACGACAAACTGCACGTGTTCCACAGCGAAACCGAAGTCGGCCCGGTAACCCAGAAGCTCTACAAAGAGCTGACCGGTGTACAGACCGGCGACGTCGAAGCGCCAGCGGGCTGGATCGTCAAGGTTTGATTTGATGCAATCCGCCATCGCGAGCAGGCTCGCTCCCACAGGTTCTGCACTGTTCCTGTGGGAGCGAGCCTGCTCGCGATTGTCCGTTTGAACACAAAAGCCCGGCCTTCATATTGAAGGCCGGGCTTTTTTCATCCGAGTATCGTGGAAAACGCCACGTGCAACAGCCATTAACAGGTGCCACCACAACCATGGGCAAATTCTGGCGAAAGTATCTGGCCTTGCTGGACACCGATTTCACCACGCAAGTGTTCGACAACATCAAGAACCTGCTGGTGTGCGCCCTGCTGTTCGCGGCGGGCACCAATGCGCTGCATAGCGATCAACAGTTGTTTATGGGCTTACTCGCCTCGAATCTGGCGGGTTGGGGGCTGATTCTGGTATCAGCGGTGTTGATGCTGCTTAGTGTCAGTGACGGCCTGCGACGGCTGTCCAAGTTGCCTTATCACACGGCGCTTCAAATTATTTTGTTTCTGCTTTACCTGATTTTGGCAGTGCGGGTTGTGGAGATCGTCTGGGTTTTCAGGGCGTAGCGGTCACAGCACGAGGTGTTTGCCAATGCAGCTCATCCTGAGCAATCCGGGCAAACAACCACGCCACAAACAGCCGTGTCTGCACCGTCACGTCCGGCGCAACACCGTAGTAATAACGCGGCAACGGCATACGCAACTCGGGCAACGGGCAGATCAACTGTCCGCTCAAAAGATGGGTGCCCAGCAAAGAGGTCGGACATAAGGCAATGCCCTGTCCTTCCACGGCGGCCTGAAGCACCAGGTGCATGTGATCAAACTGCCGGGTGACCTGAGTGGCTGACAGGCTTTGACCAACGTGCATTGCCCAATGGTGCCAGTCTTCGCGGCGTGCCTTGGCGGTCAGCAACGTGTGTCGGCTCAGTGAAGTGAGTTCTTCAAGGGGCAGGCGCTCGATCATCGATGGCGCCGCGACCAGCACGAGTTCGTCTTCGAACAGCGCTCGCGCCTCAATCGTCGGTGCCCAATCGTCACGACCACGGCGAATGACGATGTCGAACCCGTCGCGCGCCTGATCGGGGGCCTGGGTTTGCGTGATCACCTGCGGCTTGATGTCCGGGTGCTGCGCAATGAAATCCGCCAGCCTGGGCGTCAGCCAAAGCACGGCAAAGGACGGACGGACATTGATCTTCACGGTCGGCAGCGAAGCATGTTGTTTGAGCGCAGCGGCGGCGTTGGCGATCTGCGCCAGCCCGGCGCGGACCTGCTCATAAAAGCGCTGGCCGGCCGGTGTCAGCACCGATTGCCGGATACGCCGCTCGAATAGCAGCACGCCCAGGTACTCCTCAAGCAATTTGATGTGCCGGCTGACGGCACTGTGGCTGACATGCAGCTCTTCGGCCGCCAGGCTGAAGCTCTGATGACGAGCCGCAACGGCGAAAGCGCGAACAGCATTAAGCGGCGGTAGTGGATTTTTCATGCGTCTAATTTAGTCACCTATGCGCTTTAATTAAAGCGTTTGTCACGCTCTCGTCGTCACGCCACTCTGCCAGCACACAGCCAGCGCCACCGACGGAGCACGACATGAACAGCTATGGACTCTTTGTACTTTTCGCCACCCTGACCATTTTGAGCCCGGGGCCTGGCGTGGTCCTGACCCTGTCCAACGCGATACGCCACGGTTGGACCGGAGCCGTGCCGGGCATTCTGGGGATCGCGTCGGGGGCGTTTGTCGTCGCCGCCATCAGCGCCACCAGCGTTGGCCTGATACTCAGCACCTCGGCGAACGCCTTTACCGCGTTGAAATACGCAGGGGCCGCCTATTTGTTGTACCTGGGCTACAAAAACTGGCGCTCGGATCGTTTCAGTGCACTGCTTGAAACGCGCCCCTCAAGCCCTGGCTATCGCTTCCTTGAAGCCGCTTCGATCCAGTTTCTGAACCCCAAGGCGGTGTTTTTCTTCCTGGCGGTGTTCCCGCAATTTATCGACACCTCGGCGCACTTCTACACCCAGTTCTTCAAACTGGTCGCTTCCTACGGCTTACTGGTGATCCTGGTGCATGGCAGCTACGCGTTGCTCGCCAATGCCGCCAAAGGCTGGTTGTCGAGCCCGAAGGGTTCCTGGCTGGCGGCGAAAGTCTCAGGCGTGACCTTCGCCGGCTTTGGCGTGCTCATGGCCTCGTCGAGTCGCTAAGCCACAGGACTGACGATCGCGCGACGCCTGTTCTCGGTGGCCGTGGGTTGTGCGGTCGTCACCTGTACCGGCAGTTCAACGGCGAACCGGCTACTGAGTTCCTTGCGCCCCAACACCGTCAACGCCAGCGCCCGGCTGTCCAGATCCTGCGTCACCCATTTACGTTTGATCGCCGTTTGCAGCAACGCCGCACCCAAGGCGCCGCCCAAGTGCGGCCGACGCATGCTCCAGTCCAGGCACGGACAGGCGAAGCGGCGGCGCAAGGTGCTTAGTTCTTTGACGTCGGCTCCCAATGCTTCGAACAACGCTTCACCGCTGTCGCTCAGTCGATAAACTTGCTCATCGGTTTCCAACAACCACCCCGCTTCGATCATCCGGTCATGCAGCAACACCGCCAACGTGCCGGCCATGTGGTCGTAGCAAGTGCGGGCGAATTGCAGGCGGTCCGGGGTGCGCGGGTTGAACGTCGGTGCGGCGTTCTGGCCGATCACCATCAGCGCTTCCAGGGCCTGGGCCACGCGCTTGTCCGCGAGGCTGTAATAACGGTGACGGCCCTGAACGTGCAAACGCACCAGCGCCAGTTCCTTGAGCTTGGCCAAGTGAGCACTGGCGGTGGAGGCGCTGACTTCGGCAACCGTCGCCAGTTCGGTGCTGGTGCGGGCATGGCCGTCCATTAGCGAACAGAGGATTTTCGTCCGGGCCGGCTCGGCAAT
Organism: Pseudomonas sp. S2_A02; assembly: GCF_054668495.1. Classification (NCBI taxonomy): domain Bacteria; kingdom Pseudomonadati; phylum Pseudomonadota; class Gammaproteobacteria; order Pseudomonadales; family Pseudomonadaceae; genus Pseudomonas; species Pseudomonas sp. S2_A02. Next base: position 902,860 of record NZ_CP162776.1, read on the forward strand.
CGCTGCCGCCACTTGAGAGACGCCGATGTCGTGTTGTTCTGCGTTCATATTTCGCTCCCGGACGAATCAAGGCCCTCTCGGACTGGAGATAGTAGCAACACTTTCCAACCACCGATAAGGCTGCGACCCATGGACCCGATCATCGCTGCAACTCACGCCGATCCCTATCCCTACTACGCACAACTGCGCGCAGAGGGTGGGCTGGTTTTTCATCAAGGACTGAAATTGTGGGTGGCCTGCAGCGCCCGAGCCGTTGCCGCCGTGCTGGCGCATCCGGATTGCCATGTCCGGCCGTCCCATGAGCCGGTGCCCAAGGCAATTGCTCAAGGCATGGCCGGCAAGGTGTTCGGTCAGTTGATGCGGATGAACGAGGGTGAGCGGCAGCGGTGCCCGAGGGCGGCGATTGAGCCGGGGCTGGCGCTGATTGATGTGAATGAAGTCAATTCACTGGTCAGCGCTCGATTGATTACCCCTGGGGCCGATGGGTTGTACACGGCAATGTTTCGCGGGCCGGTCTGCGTGGTGGCGGCGTTACTGGGCTTTTCTCCGGCTCAGGGCCGGGCCATCAGCGAGCTGACCGCAGATTTCGTCGCCTGCTTGTCGCCCCACAGTGATCAGGCGCAACTGGACACCGCCCATGTTGCGGCAGAACAGCTGAAGGGATATTTCATCGAGCTTCTGGCTGACCTGAGCAATCGAAGCGCTCTGCTCGCCGGTATCCGGCAGCGTTTCGCGGCGACATCCACCGACCCTGAAACCTTGATCGCCAACCTGATCGGCCTGTTCTCCCAGACCTATGAAGCCACTGCCGGGCTGATCGGTAATGCGCTATTGGCGTTGAGGCAAAACCCGCAGTTCAATTCGACTCAAGTTGATGACTTGATCGCTGAAGTCCAGCGCTTCGACCCGTCGGTGCAAAACACCCGCCGCTTCGTCGTCGCGCCGTGTGAAATCGACGGCGTGAACCTGAACCCCGGCGACGTCATCCTGGTGCTGCTGGCCTCGGCCAATCGTGATCCGCAGCTCAACGACAACCCCGATACGTTTCAGCTCGACCGCCCGAACCGTCGCAGCTTCACGTTCGGCGCGGGGCGTCATCAATGTCCAGGGCAGGTGCTGGCCATGAGCATTGCCAGCGCGACGCTGACTGAGATCCTGACGATGAAACCTGCTTGGGACTGTTTGACCTGGCACTACCGCCCTTCCCTGAATGGGCGCATTCCTTTGTTCACCGACCTGCTGAATACCTGACGGACCGCGTCATCGTTCTTCGCGAGCAAGCCCGCTCCCACATTCGTTCGTCGATATTCACGACATTTATGATCGACACAAATCCCTTGTGGGAGCGGGCTTGCTCGCGAAGGCGGCATGACAAACAACGCGCCATTTCTGGCATGCGCAACAGCCTACATCGCGGGTGAACTAACCGCGAGCCGAACACTGAACTGTGGCGAGGGAGCTTGCTCCCGCTCGGGTGCGCAGCAGTCGTAAAACTGGCGCACGCAGTCATGCATGAAGAACCCCGATGACCGGATTTACGGTCGCTGCGCACCCGAGCGGGGGCAAGCCCCTCGCCACGGATAACGAAAAACCCGCCATTTCTATTTACATAAATAGCGGGTTTCTTCCGTCTATAGCGACAAGCCTAATTTGTAACAACGACCAGAGTTTCAGACCAGTCCTACATCTATCAAATGCCCTTTGATATAGCGTCCGCATCGTTTTCAAAAGATGAAACAAGGACGCTCATGGCTCGCAAAACAGATATACCTCGGATTCAAAACCCACCATCGGGCGACGGGCACCACATCACCAGCCGCTACATGACCGCCACCGAACTGGCAGAGCGCGACGCCAGACAAAAATCCTATGACGACATGTTGGCCCGACAGCAGGCCTATGAAGACCGTTTTGTCAGGCTGCCTCAACAGCTGGGTCAATCCAGCTCAATGGGTTGCGTGTTCGCCAAAAGCTGCAACCTCCCCGACGGAGTAATCAACCACGACAACCCAGCCGGGTTTGTCCCTGTCGAAAAACTGACCGACTACGGAAAATTCTCCCTGCTGGGTGGCCGCGAAAAGGATGCCGCGGGAAATATCCCGCTCAAAAAAATCAGTGGTAGCGCGTTACCTGCTGCACTGGGAACGCTTCTTCTGGGCGGAGTTGGTGCTGCTGGTACCGGCACGGGTGCGGCTGGTGGTGCAGGTGTCGTGACGGCCGGTGTTGCTGCTGGCGCCTTGACAGGAATGGTTGCATTGCTGTGGCCGTCGAGCTTGAGCGACAGCTCCCTGTACACAGAAGAGCAGCTCAAATCGCTCAAGGAAGGCCGAACACGGGTTCGACTGCATGTCGAGCAACAATCTGATGGCACCTTGAAGGGTTACGGGTACAACACCCAGAAGCGCCGTGACTGGGAAATGATTCCTGTAGTCCGGTTCAAGAGTCAGGGTTCTCAGCAGGTGGCTGACTTTGGCGATGGGATAACTCTGGTATGGACGCCAGCGGTTGACCCATCCAGCACCTCAGCGATTCCCCCGCTAGAGGCCGCACCACAAGCACCTCAGATCTGGATTTATCCGCCTACCGAACAGGCGGATAACATCATCGTCAACCCGATCTACCCGCCTGAGTACAAGGACTTCATTCTTGTTTTCCCGGCTGATTCCGGTGTGCAACCGCTGTATGTTGTGGTTTCAAGATCTGCTGGCGGCGGTGATATTAAGTACCACCGGCCGCCGCTGGCATTACCTGCATTTCCAGATGCCCTTCCTGTTAAATCAAAAAGCAGTGTTCAGGGCGGGGAGTAAGCGCAGTCGGTGGAAAGACCGAAAGGGGCGAATATATGAATGGGATAGCAAGACAGGCGCAATAGAGATGTATGACAAGCAAGGTAAGCATCTTGGCGAGTTCAACCACGAAACAGGTGAACAGATAGACCCCGCAAAACCCCGCAGAACCACCCCAAAATAATTGAGAGGCTGTTTATGTTTTTATGGATTAGTGGATTTTTAAAAGGTGATGGCGAGGATGACTCCTTAAAATACGACCTTACAGTTCGACCTGAGTTTGAAGTCGCGGTAATGGGTGCTCTTGGCTGGAAAAGCCTTGATGAAAGCGCGGATGGGGAATGGTTACTAACCGGCGAGCAAATCCAACAAATCGCTATAGCTCTCAATGAGCAGTTACCGACCGAACTGGACCTATTCATAGGGGTGCGGGAGTAGGTACAACTGAGACGGGAGTTAAACAGTGGGCTTTCTCTACCAAGATCCATCAATGAGCCACGAAGAAGCGTCGAAGCTGCTAGCGGGCGACGTAGAAACGAACGTTGCCGCTGCATTGGTTTCTATCGGCCTGAATGAGCAAGACAAGATTTGGGCTCAGAACACCTGCCTGAAGTACCTCGAGAGTGAATCCAAATCGGTTGCAGCCGCTGCCATCACCGCGCTCGGTCACATTGCTCGCAGGCATGGTGACCTGGACTTGGGTGCTGTACTCCCGGCCCTTGAGAAGGTGAAGGAAAAATTTCCTTCCGTGGAAGGGACTGTTTCGGACACTCTTGATGATATTGAGGCATTCACTTGATTCGCCGCTTAGCAAAAGAACACTTTTTCCGCGAGCCGAACACCGAACTGTGGCGAGGGAGCTTGCTCCCGCTCGGGTGCGCAGCAGCCGCAAAACTGGCGGGCGAAGATTACCTGACACACCGCATGCACAGGTTTCAGGGCCGCTGCGCAGCCCAACGGGAGCAAGCTCCCTCGCCACAGAGAGCAAAAACCCGCTGTGTCCTCACAAATACAGCGGGTTTTGTCGTTTCAGCTCACACAGCCATCAATCATCCCGCGTCAGCACTTCCAGCAATTCAATCTCGAAAATCAGATTCGAATTCGGCGTAATCGCGCCCATCGTCCGCTCGCCATAAGCCAGATGTGCCGGCACCAGCAGCTTGCGTTTACCGCCAACCTGCATGCCCATGATTCCCTGATCCCAGCCCTTGATCACCCGCCCCGTGCCAATCACGCACTGAAACGGTTTACCCCGACTCCAGGAAGAATCGAATTCAGTGCCGTCTTCCAGCCAACCCCGGTATTGGGTAGTGATCAGCGCGCCTTTGACAGCGGCTTTGCCGTCGCCCACTTCAAGGTCGATAACCTGCAATTCATCATTCATTACATTCACTCTTGTGTGCGCTTGCCCGAACAAGCTTCATGGGCGCCGTTTTCCCAGAAATGCGGGCAATTGGCAACTTACTCAGATAGACCCCGTCGCGATCCTTGCGATCGCTCATGTTGGTCCCCGCGCTTGAACAATATCCGGTTTTCTTCACCGCGCAACCTACTGAAACAGGCGTCCGCAACCTGTGGCAGCGAACGCCTCGGCGCTTTTACCAGAGGGCAATATCGTAGGTGAAATAGATCCGATTGCTGTCACGTCCACGGGCGAAGTCCGAACGGTAGACATAGTTGCGCAGCTTCACGCCAACGCCCTTGAACGTGCCACTCTGGACCACGTAGGCCAGTTCCGTGTCGCGTTCGGACTCTTTGATGTGGGTGTCGGACTTGCCATCGTTGCCTTTGAGATAACGGGTCATGAACGTCAGCCCCGGCACGCCCAACGGCGCAAAGTCGTAACCGTAACTGAGCATCCAGGTCTTCTCGTCCTCCTCGATGAACTTGCCGATGCCAACGTTGCTGAACGAGTACACCGTCGCACCGCTGATGTATGGCAACCCGGCGTCACCGCTGAGTTGTTGGTAACCGCCACCAAAGGTGTGCCCCGCCACAGCGAAAGACAGTTGGCCGCTGAGCATGTCGTTATCGATTTTCGAGGCGTAGGCACGGCCCGCGTCGTGGCTGTTGAAATAGCGCAAGTCACCGGTCAACACACCGGGACCCAATGGCAGATCGTGCTGGACGCCGGCAAAATTCTGCCTATAGAAGTCTTCCAGCTCACCGTAGAAGTAACTCAGACGCGTGTTCTTGCCGAGTTTGTAGTCAGCGCCGGCGTAGGTGAAATCGCCACCTTTGTCGCCTGAATAACCATCAGGAACGATCGACACGCTGTCGGTGGAATCGCGCAGTTTGAATCGGTCCAGATGACCGCCGGTCAGGGTCAGGTTTTCGATGTCGGTACTGGTGACTTGCCCTCCCTCGTAGGTTTGCGGCAGCAAGCGCGCATCGTTGTAGATCAGCACCGGGGTTTTGGGCAGCAGGGTGCCGTATTTGAGGGTGGTCTTGGCCAGTTTGACCTTGGCCGCCGCCCCGGCACTGGCGAACTCATCGGCGGCGCGACCGTCATCGTGTACCGGCAACAGACCGGTGCCACTGCGGCCACGACCGGAATCGAGTTTGACACCCAACAGACCCAATGCGTCGACCCCGAAACCGATAGTGCCAGGGGTGAACCCCGACTGGAAATCCAGCAGGAAACCCTGGGCCCACTCGGTACGCTCACTTTTGGCGGTTCTGGCGGAGCGTGCGCTCAAGCCATGTTCATCGCGAAAGTTTTCGTTGAAATAGACGTTACGCAGTTGCAACTTCAACTTGCTGTCGTCGATGAAATCACTCGCACCGGCAGTGGCCATCGGCAACACACCCAGAAGAGGAAGAAGAGCCCCGCGAGTCAGAAAATGGGTCATGTCGAACTACTCATATTGTTGTTTTAAGGATGCACGAGACCGCGCATCCGCGATCGGGCGCGTGAAGTTCTGTCAAGTAGCGAGTCAGGGATGAATCAGGAGAACAGCGTCAAGGCGCCCGTCAGCAGGGCTAAAGCTGTGATTACCAAGGAAGTGAGCACCGCCCATTTGACGGTGGCGCGCTGGAAGTCTCCAAGGTCGCGATCGACCATCCCCACCAGCAACAGGGTCGACGCCACCAGCGGGCTCATCAGATGCACCGGTTGGCCAAGAATCGACGCCCGGGCGATTTCCACCGGGTCGATCCCGTAGGCTGCCGCTGCGTTGGCGAGGATCGGCACCACACCGAAGTAATAGGCATCATTGGACAGCACGAAGGTCAACGGCATGCTGGTGATCGCCACTACCAGCGGGAACAGGTGCCCCCAGGACGGTGGAATCCAGTCCACCAGGGTTTGCGCCAGAGCGTCGACCATTTTGGTTCCGGAGAAAATCCCGGCGAAGACACCGGCCGCGAACACCAGCAGGACTACAGTCATGGCGTTGCCGGAGTGCGCGAGGATGCGCTCTTTTTGAATATCCAGTTGCGGGTAGTTGATCAGCAGCGCCAGCACGAAGCCAATCAGAAACAGGATTGCCGAATGCATGAGCCCCATCACCAGCGCGCCCATCACCGCTGTCACCAGCAACAGGTTGACGTAGGCCAGTTTCGGGCGCTTGTGCGGCGTGTCCTCAAGAATCGCCTTGATGTAGCAATCGCCGCCACCGCTCTGCAGCTCGATACTGCCGATGCGTTTACGCTCGGCGCGGCCCAGCAGGAACGCGGTGAACACCACCCACGCGGCGCCGCCGATCATGGTCGGCAACAATGGAATGAAGTAGGCCCCGGCATCCAGCCCCAGCGCGGCAATTGCTCGGGTCGCCGGGCCGCCCCAAGGGGTCATGCCGCTCATGATGCTCAGCGACAGCATGGAAATGGTCGCCAGAATCATCGGGTTCATGCCGATACGCTTGTACAACGGCAGCATGGCCGCGCAGGTGATCATGTAAGTGGTGGTGCCGTCACCGTCCAGGGCGACCGTCAGCGACAGCAGCGCAGTGCCGACCGCAATTTTCATCGGGTCACCGTTGACCCGTTTGAGAATCTTGCGGATCAACGGATCGAACAACCCTGAGTCGATCATCAAACCGAAAAACAGAATCGCGAACAGCAGCAGTGCCGCCGACGGTGCGACCATCTTCAGGCCGTCGAGCATCATTTTGCCGGTGGTTCCGCCAAAGCCACCGATCACCGCAAAGACAATCGGAACAACGGTCAACGCAACGATGGGTGACAGACGCTTGGTCATGATCAGGAACGTGAACACAACCACCATGGCCAAGCCGAGTAAGGCGAGCATAGGGCAACTCTCTTGTTGTTATGGAATGCGTGGCCGACGCGCAGGCGAACGACCCCGGGCCCGCCAGGCGACGCGATCAGCGACGCCCGGCAGCAGGTAATAAAAAAGGTTAGGTTGTTGCAGTGGTTGCGCGGTGCTAGAGGTGACCGGTGGTCCCGATGCGGTCCCAGGTTTGATCGCCGTCAGGCGCGGCCGGGTTTTTACCGTCCAGGGTATCGAGCAGGACCTGGCGGTCGCAGGCGTTCTCGGAGATGGAGATCACCACCGTCGCCACGGCGTTGCTCGCCAGGCTGGTCAGGGCTCGCGCCTCAGACATGAACCGGTCGATCCCGATCAACAGCGCCAAGCCCGCCAGCGGAATGTCGTGCATCACCGTGAGCGTGGAAGCGAGCGCCACGAAACCGCTGCCCGTCACCCCTGCCGCGCCCTTGGACGACAGCAACATGATCGCCAGCATGGTCAAGGTTTGGGTCAAGGTCAGATCAATGTTGCAGGCCTGGGCAATGAAAACCGCCGCCAGTGACAGGTAGATTGCCGTACCGTCGAGGTTGAACGAGTACCCCGTCGGCAACACCAGCCCCACCACACCTTTGCTGCAACCCAACGCCTGGAGTTTCTCCAGCATGCGTGGCATGACCGGTTCGGTGGAGGACGTGCCCAGCACCACCAAGAACTCTTCGCGCAGATAACGCAACAGCTTCCACAGACTGAAGCCGTTGGCGCGGCAAATGCTGCCGAGCACCACGAAGACGAAGAAAGCGCAGGCGATGTACAAGGTCATGATCAACTTCGCCAGCGAACCCAGCGAGGTGATGCCGTACTGTCCGACGGTGAACGCCAGTGCCCCGAAGGCACCGATCGGCGCAAACCGCATCAGGTAGGAGAAAATCTTGAACACCATCTGCGACGCCGCTTCCAGTACATCCAGCACTGGCTTGCCGCGTTCACCCAGGGAAGACAGGGCGAAACCGCACAGCACCGCGATAAACAACACCGGCAGTACTTCGCCTTTACTGAATGCACCGATAAAGGTGTCAGGGATGATGTGCATGAAAAACTCGACCACCCCAAGCTTCGCCGCGGACTCGGTGAATTGAGACAAGCCCGCCGTGCTCAATTGGCTCGGATCGATGTTCATGCCCACGCCCGGTTTGAACACGTAGACCGCGACCAGGCCGATGATCAGGCTGATCACCGTCAGCCCGAGAAACAGCAACATAGTCTTGCTGAGCAAGCGACCGAGGGAGCGTTTGTCGCTCATCCCGGCGATGCCGGTGACGATGGTGCAGAACACCACCGGCGCGATCATCATTTTGATCAGCTTGATGAAGGCATCACCCAGCGGCTTGAGGGCAATGGCCTGCTGGGCCCAGAAGTGCCCGACCACAACACCCAGCAGTACGGCGCAGAGGATCTGGAAATAGAGCGATTTAACAATTTTCATGGCATCACCCATTTTTTAGAATTGTTCTGATGCAAAAACTGCAGTGACTGCGCGGGAAGACTACCCGGCGAGCCGTTGGGAAACCGGGGCATACACAAAGCCGGAAAACAGCCTTCGGGCGGTACGAACAACGGAGGCGCGGATTGTCTCACCCTTCTTACCGGTGTAGGACAAGACAACATCGATGCCGCCGCTCGGATGCTCGATTCGCACCTGTTGCAGACGCGGCCCGCCGGTATTGCCGAGCATCTGCGCGACCACACTGCCTTCGCTGACACAGGCCGTGGCCAGACCGATAGAGCCGGTAATGGCCAGCGCACGGTGGCAGTTGTGCGGCATGAAGTAGCGAACCTGAATCGTGCCGCCGGCCTTGGCCTTCGATACCAGCACCGGCTTGGGGATGACCTTGTCGCTGACGTCGCCCAGACCCATCGCCATGCCGGCCCGCAAACGCAGAGCTTCGAGGCGCTGCAGAAAATCTTTGTCGGCGTCCAGTTCGTCCGGTGTTTCATCGCCGTGTTTACCCAGGTGACGCGCTTCGACAATCAGCATCGGCATGGCCATGTCGATGCAGGTCACTGGAATGTCGTCGAACCAATCCTGGGTGCTGCCGGTTGGAAACAGCTTGCCGGTCTTGCTGCCCGCAGCGTCGAGAAACGTCAGTTGAACCGGTGCCGCACTGCCAGGCACGCCATCGATGGCGGTGTCGCCTTCATAGCTGACTTTGCCGTCTGGCGTCTGCACATCAGAGGTGACGAAGGTGCCGGTGTTGAGGTTGCGAATCCGCACGCGGGTCAGCTCACCGGCCGCCTTGACCAGGCCCTGCTCGATGGCAAACGGCCCGACCGCACAGAGCATGTTGCCGCAGTTCGGGGCGGTATCCACCCGACGCTGGGACACCATGACCTGAACGAACAAGTAATCAACATCGGCATCGGGATGCAACGAAGGGCTGACGATGGCGACCTTGCTGGTCTGCGGACTGCCGCCGCCAATGCCGTCGATCTCCAGTTCGTGACCGGAGCCCATCACCGAGAGCAACAGCTCATCGCGTTCTTGAATCGAAACCGGCAGATCCCAAGCGAGAAAAACCGGCCCCTTTGAGGTACCACCGCGCATCAGCACACAAGGAATTCGTTGCATGGCCACTAGCTCTTGTTAATCAATCGAGGTAATTGATGTCTTGCAAACAAGAGTGACAGGGAAGTAATTGTGTTTCCAATGCAAAGATCAGAGCGTTTATTGCGTTTCACAAAAGAAAGTTTTACCGTGATTCAGCGCCCTCCTCCGACGAGATAAAACATGGAATATGAACTCCAGGACATCCGATCTTTCGTGAAAATCGCCGAACTGGGGAGTTTTCACGAAGCTGCCGATGCACTGCATCTGTCACAACCAGCCTTGAGCCGGCGGATAAAAAACTTGAGGAGGGTTTAGGGACTACGTTGCTCGATCGCACCACGCGCAAGGTCAGCCTGACCAGCGTCGGTCGCGACTTCCTGCCCAAGGCTCGTCGATTACTGGATGACTTCGACGATTCGATCCTGAACATCCGTGAGTTGGCCGAACGGCAAATCGGTCAGGTGACCCTGGCCTGCATTCCAACCGCTGCGTTTTACTTTCTGCCGTCGGTAATTCGTCTTTATAACGAACGCTATCCGAAAATCCGCATCCGTCTGCTCGACCTCAGCGCCAATGAAGGGCTCGAAGCGGTGCTGCGGGGGGAAGCCGACTTTGGCATCAACATGATGAGCGGCCAGCACCCGGACATCGAATTCGTTTCACTGGTCAACGAACCCTTTGTTCTGGCCTGCCGTCGTGACCATGAACTGGCCAAGCGGACGTCTGTGACCTGGTCAGAGTTGAGCGATTACCGATTGATCGGCGTCGGGCGCCTGAGCGGCAATCGCATGATCCTGGACCACGCCTTGTCGGGCCTGAGCTGGCGTCCGCAGTGGTTCTATGAGGTGCAGCATTTGTCCACCTCGCTGGGTATGGTCGAAGCCGGCCTAGGGGTTTCCGCCATGCCGAGCCTCGCCATGCCGGCGGCGGATCACCCGACACTGGTGAGCATTCCGCTCACCGATCCTGTGGTGAACCGGACACTCGGCCTGGTATACCGTCGGGGCGCATCGCTATCGCCAGCGGCGGAGAAATTCGTTTCGATCCTGCTCGAACAATGGCCCCACTAAGCCGTGAACTCGACCAGCAATCTCCTTGCTGACTGAAAGGACGCCAGCCTTTATCCTGACGCCCCGCTGAAAATCGGGCGAGCCATTCTCGCCTGCCACACCCTGGAGTTTCGCCATGCCCCACGAAGGCAACCTGTTGCAAGCCGCTGTCGTCTTTTTATTCGCGGCGGTGCTCACCGTCCCCTTGGCCAAGCGCCTGCAGTTGGGGGCGGTGTTGGGTTATCTGTTTGCCGGGGTAATCATCGGGCCGTCGGTGTTGGGCTTGATCGGTAACCCGCAAAGCGTCAGCCACATCTCCGAGCTCGGGGTGGTGTTGCTGCTGTTCATCATCGGCCTCGAGCTGTCGCCGCGACGCTTGTGGGTGATGCGCAAATCGGTGTTCGGCGTGGGCCTGGCGCAGGTGCTGCTGACCGGGTCGGTGATTGGCGTGCTGGCGTTGTTCGTGTTCGGTCAATCCCTGAACAGCGCCATCGTGCTGGGCCTTGGCCTGGCGTTGTCGTCCACCGCGTTTGGTTTGCAAAGCCTGGCCGAGCGCAAGGAACTGACCAGCCCTCATGGGCGGTTGGCGTTCGCGATTTTGCTGTTCCAGGACATCGCCGCGATCCCGCTGATCGCGATGGTGCCGCTGCTGGCCGGCGGCGATCACACCAGCAGTGCCGCCGAAGATTTGAACCATGGCTTGCGGGTGCTGGGCAGTATTGCGGTGGTGGTGATTGGCGGGCGTTATCTGTTGCGCCCGGTTTTTCGCGTGGTGGCCAAGACCGGTCTGCCGGAGGTGTCCACCGCTACCGCGTTGCTGGTGGTGATTGGTACGGCGTGGTTGATGGACCTGGTCGGCGTGTCCATGGCACTTGGCGCGTTCCTCGCCGGTTTGCTGCTGGCGGATTCCGAATATCGCCACGAACTGGAAGCGCAGATTGAGCCGTTCAAAGGCCTGCTGCTGGGGCTGTTTTTCATCAGTGTCGGCATGGGTGCCAATCTGAGTTTGTTGCTCAGTGCGCCGATTGTGGTGCTGGGGCTGACTGTGCTGCTGATCGCGATAAAGCTGCCGTTGCTGTTTGTGGTCGGTCGACTGGCGGGCGGCTTGGGCAAGGTTAATGCGATTCGTTTGGGGATTGTGCTGGCGGCCGGTGGTGAATTTGCTTTTGTGGTGTTCAAGATCGGCCGGGATCAGGGCCTGTTCGAGCCGCGTCTGTACGACTTGCTGGTGCTGACCATCACCCTGTCGATGGCGCTGACACCGCTGTTGCTGCTGGCCTGCGCACGACTGGTCAAGCCGAAAGTTCAACCGGTGGAAGTGCCGCAGAAGTTCCGCGAAATCGACACCGACACACCACGCGTAGTGATCGCCGGCATGGGCCGTATGGGGCAGATCGTGGCGCGGATTCTGCGGGCGCAGAACATCAAGTTCGTCGCCCTCGATACGTCGGTGGAAACCATCGAACTGTCCCGCAGCTTCGGCGGCGTACCGGTGTTCTACGGCGACCCGATGCGCCCGGAAATCCTCAGCGCGGCGAAGGTCGAGCAAGCGGAGTTCTTTGTGATTGCCACCGATGATCCAGACACCAATATCAAGACGGCCGAGGTGGTGCACAAGCTTTATCCGCACATCAAAATCATCGCCCGCGCCCGTAACCGTCAGCACGTGCACCGGTTGGTGGATGTCGGGGCTCAGGCGGTGCGGGAAACCTATTACTCCAGCCTGGAAATGACCCGACGGACTTTGGTCGGACTGGGTCTGACCCAGGCCCAGGCGGATGCGCGGATCAAGCGCTTTACCCATCACGATGAACAAGTGCTGGAGGCCCAGCACGCGGTGTATGACGATGCGGCCAAGGTGATGCAGACCGCGCAGGAAGCGCGGGCGGAACTGGCAAAACTGTTTGAGTCGGATCAGTTGGAAGAGGAAGCGGGTAAGGTTTGAGGTGAATCTGATGTCTTCATCGCGAGCAGGCTCGCTCCCACATTGGATCTATGTCAGCCGCAAATCTTGTGGCGCACTCGGTTACTGTGGGAGCGAGCCTGCTCGCGATGAACGATAACGCGGTATTCCTGGCAAACCCGAATTATCGCTGACGCTCATTGACACCCACACCAGAGCCCCCCGGCAGCATGCGCGTGAGCGTGTTGTCGCGAACCCAATAGTGATGGAACAACCCCGCCGCTGCGTGCAAACCAATCAACCAATAGCCGGTGCTGCCGAGCAATTCATGCCAATGCTTGAGTTGCTTGGCCAGATCGGGATCAACCGCAATCGGCGCCGGCAGGAAAAAGCCGAAATACGGCATCGGCTTGCCCCCGGCGGCCAGCATCAACCAGGCCAATAGCGGCGTAGCAATCATCAGCCCATACAGCGCCAGATGCATAAGGTGCGAGACGCCGGTCTGCCAAGTGGGCGGGGCCGGAGTAATCGGTGGCCGAGGCGTGAGGCGCCCGAGCAAGCGAACCCAGACCAGCACAAAAATGCTCAACCCGAATACGCCGTGCAGCCCCAGAAAGAGGCCTTTCAGGGCATGTCCACGGGGCAACAATCCTTTGATCTCGATGCAACCATAAACACCGACGAATAGCGCCAGCATCAGCCAGTGCAAGGTGATCGAGAGTTTTCCATACCGGTGTACTGCTGAATCTCGGGTCATAGGGGGCCTCGTGAAGATCAGTGGCGGCTGCCGACTCATTTCGTACAGCCTGGATCCGGTTTCGTCGAACCGATCGGCGCCACCCTGCCCGTCCAGTCTTAAGACAATCTGAAGGTCCACCTTCAGACTCCGTTAAGAATTGCCTTTGATACTCCTCCCAAACTTACTCAGGGAGGCGTTCTTGCCCATGCCCGATTTCGACTGGAACATCCCTCTGCCCCTGCACTTCGGCCAAGCCGAAACTCCGCAGATGAGTCTGGCCAGAGCCTTGCCGGACGATCCCCAGCGTCCGGTTTTCGAAGCCTTTATCCAGCAACGTTTTCGAAAGGCCCACGGCGCCGACATCCGCCAATTCATGCCGCAGCTGTTCGGCATGAGCGATGCGTCAGGCACGCTGTGTGCGGTGGCTGGCGTACGACTGGCCAGTGCCGAACCGCTGTTTCTGGAGCGTTACCTGGACGAGGGGATCGATCCGCTGATCAGCGATGCTGCCGGTCAACCCGTGGACCGGGCCGGTATTGTCGAGGTGGGTAACCTCGCTGCCAGCGATACTGGCAGTGCGCGCCTGAGCATCATCGCCATCACCTACCTGCTGGCCATGGGCGGGCTGGAATGGGTGGCGTTCACCGGCAACATCGGGCTGGTGAACAGTTTTCATCGCTTGGGCTTGAAGCCGGTGACGCTCTGCGCCGCCGATCCTGCGCGACTGGGCGACGACCGTCACCTCTGGGGCAGTTATTACGAGAGTCAGCCATGGGTGCATGTCGGCAACATCCGCGCCGGTTTTATCCATTTGCGCAACATCGGTCTGTTCAATCGCCTGGGGTTGCCGACGTCCCTTGAGGAGTCCAGCCATGTCGCCTGAAATGGAGCGCTTCAAACAGACCCTGCGCAGTCACGCCGAACGCAAGACCAACGCCATCGCCCTGTGGGGCGATCAGTTGAAACTGGACTACGCCACGCTGTACGCCGAGGTCATGTACCGCCAACAGCGTCTGCGCGATGAGCACGTCAAAGTGGTCGCGCTGGCCCTGGACAACGGCACCGAGGCGATGCTCTGGGATCTGGCCATACTGTTCGAAGGCCTGACCTGCCTGACGTTGCCGCCTTTCTTCAGCCCGGCACAACGCAGTCATTGCTTGGAACAGAGCCAGGCCGAACGGGTGATTGCCGAACCGGAACTGGAAGCCGAACTGCAAGCGGCCGGCTACGAGAGGACCGGCGAATTCTGGTGTCGCACCTTCAGCGGTCCGAATCTGATACCCGAAGGCACCGCCAAGCTGACCTTCACCTCAGGCACTACCGGCACACCCAAAGGCGTGTGCCTGAGCGCCGAGAGCCTTTTGCGAGTGGCCCGCGAGCTGGACCAGGCAAGCAAACCCACCGATCCACGACATCACCTGGCGCTGCTGCCCCTGGCGATTCTGCTGGAAAACCTCGGCTGTTATGCCGCGCTGTATGCCGGCGCGACCTTGAGCGTACCGAGCCAGAAAACCCTGGGCATTCAGGGTGCCAGCGGTGTCGATGTGCCGCGGCTGCTGGGTTGCCTGGCCATCCGCGCACCCGAGAGCTTGATCCTGGTGCCGCAGTTGCTGCTGATGCTGGTCAGCGCCGCCGAGCAAAAAGCATTCAACCCCCAATCGTTGCGTTTTGCCGCGGTCGGTGGCGCACGGGTTTCCGAAGAGTTACTGCATCGCGCTCAGCGCATCGGCATTCCGGTCTACGAGGGTTACGGGTTGTCGGAATGCTCGTCGGTGGTGTGCCTCAATCGCCCGGGCGCGCGCCGCCCTGGTAGCGTCGGCCGGCCCCTGCCCCATGTCGAGATTCGCCTGGCCGACGATGGTGAAGTGCTGGTCAAGGGCTCGACCCTGCTCGGCTATCTGGGGCAAGCGCCCTTCAGCGATGATTGGTGGCCGACCGGCGATCTCGGCGAGTTCGATCCGGAAGGTTTTCTCTACCTCAACGGGCGCAAGAAGCATCAGTTCGTCACCAGTTTCGGCCGCAACGTCAATCCGGAATGGGTCGAGGCTGAACTCACTCAGCGTCGCCACATCGCTCAGGCATTCGTCTACGGCGAAGCGATGCCAACCAATCACGCCCTGCTCTGGCCCCATCGGCCGGACTGCACCGATGAAGAGCTCGCCGCCGCCGTAGCCCAGGCCAACGAGGCCTTGCCCGATTACGCCCAGGTTCATCACTGGACCCGTCTCGATCAACCGTTCACCGCCGCCAACGGCTTGCTGACCGCCAATGGCCGACCGCGCCGCGACGCCATCGTCGAACGCTACCGGGCGCAGCTCACTGACTTCGTTTTTTCCGAGGAATCCGCATCATGAGTTTTTTCGACACCCTGCAAGAAGCCACCCAGCAAGAACGCCACGAGTTGTTCAACCTGCCGATCATCCGCGATGCCCTCGAGGGCAAGGTCAGCCTGGACAGCTACCGCGCCTTCCTCGCCCAGGCCTACTACCACGTGCGTCATACCGTGCCGTTGATGATGGCCTGCGGCGCACGTCTGCCGCAGCGGCTGGAATGGCTGCGCAAAGCGGTGTGCGAGTACATCGAAGACGAATACGGCCACGAGCAATGGGTACTCGACGACATCGCGGCCTGTGGCGGCGACAGAGAGGCGGTGCGTGACGGTCGTCCCTCGCTGCCAATCGAGTTGATGGTCAGCTTCCTCTATGACCTGATTGCCCGAGACAACCCGGTGGGGCTGTTCGGCATGGTCAACGTACTGGAAGGTACCAGCGTTGCCCTGGCCACCCACGCGGCCGGCAACATCCGCGAGCGCCTGGCGCTGCCGGAAACCGCCTTCAGCTACTTGAGTTCCCACGGTTCGCTGGATATCGAACACATGCAGACCTACCGCCGGCTGATGAACACACTCGAAGATCCGGCGGATCAAGCCGCGGTGATTCATGCCTCGAAGGTCGTTTACAAACTCTATACCGACATGTTCCGCGGCCTGCCCCGCGATGGGGAGAACCTGCATGCAGCTGCATGAAGCCCGCGTGGTTTTGACCGGAGCCAGCGGCGGTATCGGCCTGGCCATCGCTAGCGCCCTGTGTGCCAGTGGCGCACGCGTATTGGCCGTGGCCCGGCACCGAGAGGCGCTGGAGCCCTTGCTCGAACGCTACCCGCTGCACCTGTGTTGGGTCGGCGCTGACCTGACCGCCCCCGGCGACCGACACAAAGTGTTGGCCGCGGCCGAAGCCATCGGCGGCATCAACCTGCTGATCAATGCCGCCGGGGTCAATCACTTCGCCATGCTCGAACAGCTCGATGACAGCGAGATCAATGCGATGCTAGCGGTGAACATCAGCGCGCCGATCTGCCTGACCAAGCTTTTGCTGCCGCTGCTCAAACAAGCCGAGAGCGCCATGGTGGTGAACGTCGGCTCGACCTACGGCTCCATCGGCTACCCCGGTTACGCCAGCTATTGCGCCACCAAGTTTGCCCTGCGCGGTTTCTCCGAAGCCCTGCGCCGGGAGCTGGCCGACACCCGGATCAGCGTGCTTTACGTCGCCCCCCGGGCGACCCACACCAGCATGAACAGCCCGGCAGCCCAGGCGCTGAACGATGCGCTCAAAGCCAATGTCGACGATCCGCAAACCGTCGCCACGGCGGTCATCCACGCGATTGCCGGTGACCGGCGCGATCTTTACCTGGGCTGGCCGGAACGCTTTTTCGTTCGCCTGAACAGTCTGTTGCCGCACCTGGTGGACCGTGGATTGCGCAAGCAATTGCCGCTGATCCGTCGCCTCAGTCAGAAGCCCGATAACGAGAGCCTCAAACCATGAAAAAAATCGTCATGTGCCTGCTGTTCGGGGTGTTGAGCCAAAGCGTCTGGGCGCTGGACGCCGCCGATCAGCAGCGCCTCAATGGCATTGCGCAAAGCTGGGCGCATATCCAATACGAATTGCCCGCCGAACAGCGCACCGCGGCCTTCGAAAAACTCGCGACCCAGGCCTCGGCGTTCACCCAGGAGCGCCAATCCCTGGCCGAAGCATGGGTCTGGTCCGGCATTGTCACCAGCAGTTGGGCCGGAGCCCAAGGTGGCCTCGGCGCCCTGAGCAAAGCCAAGTCCGCCAAAGTCGATCTGGAAAAAGCCCTGGCCATTGATCCCAAAGCCCTGCAAGGCTCGGCCTACACCAGCCTTGCGGCGTTGTATGATCGCGTGCCCGGCTGGCCCATCGGTTTCGGCGACGCCGACAAGGCCGAACAACTGTTAAAGCAGGCCTTGCAGCTGAACCCGGCCGGCATCGACAGTCTGTACTTCTGGGGCGATCACCTTTACCGTCAAAAGCGCTATGGTGAAGCCAAGGATGCACTGCAAAAAGCCCTGCAAGCAGCGCCCCGTCCTGGCCGGGAAAGCGCCGACGCCGGACGCCGCAAAGAGATCGAGGCATTACTGGTGGACGTGAACAAGAAACTCAACTGACAGGAGTCCGCGTGCGTTTATTACTGATCGAGGATGACGTGGCTCTCGGCGAGGGCATTCATCAAGCCCTGGGCCGTGAGGGTTATACCGTCGACTGGCTGCAAGATGGCAGTAGTGCCTTGCATTCACTGCTCAGCGAGACATTTGACCTGGCCGTGCTCGACCTCGGCCTGCCGCGCATGGATGGCTTGGAAGTGTTGCGCCGCCTGCGCGAAAGCGGCTCCAACCTGCCGGTACTGATCCTCACCGCCCGGGATGCCACCGAAGACCGCATCGCCGGACTGGATGCCGGAGCCGACGATTACCTGATCAAGCCCTTCGACCTGGCCGAACTCAAGGCTCGCCTGCGGGCCTTGCTGCGACGCAGCGCCGGTCGCGCCCAAGTGCTGATCGAACACGCCGGCATCAGCCTGAACCCCGGCACCCAGCAAGTCAGCTATCAAGGCGAGCCGGTGGCGTTGACGCCCAAGGAGTATCAACTGCTCCACGAATTGCTCTCGCCGCCGGGCCGGGTCATGACCCGCGATCACCTGATGCAACTGCTTTACGGCTGGAACGAAGAAGCCGAAAGCAACACCCTGGAAGTGCATATCCATCACCTGCGCAAGAAGTTCTCCACCGAGCTGATCCGCACCATTCGCGGTGTCGGGTACCTGGTGGAGGAGCGTCGATGACTTCGATCCGGCGTCGCACCCTGACGCTGATCATTGGCCTGTTGCTGACTGGCCTGGCGATCATCAGCGTGCTCAACCTGCACGACAGCAATCACGAGATTGCCGAAGTCTACGACGCCCAACTGGCCCAGAACGCCCGCCTGCTGCAGGGTGTGATGCGCATGCCGCTGGCCAGCAGTGAACACGCCGAACTGTATCAAGCGTTCAACATGGCCTTGAGTGAAGCGGTGCCCAGAGTCGATGGTCATCCCTATGAAAGCAAAATTGCCTTTCAGGTCTGGAATCGCAAGGGCGAAGTGCTGGTGCACACCGCCAGTGCGCCCTCCTTCACGGCACCGCCAACGAAATCTGGTTTCAGCGATGTGGTGGATCTGAACAACCGCCATTGGCGGGTGTTCATGCTCGAAGACAAACAGAATGACCTGCGCATCTGGGTCGGTGAACGGGACGACGTGCGTGCGGACCTGGTAGACCGGATCGTGCGTCATACCCTGTGGCCCAATGTGCTGGGCAGCCTGATATTGGCGGCCATGGTCTGGCTGGCCATTGGCTGGGGGCTCAAACCCCTGGCCAATATGGCGGAAACGTTACGGGCACGACACAGCGGTTCTCTGGAGCCATTGCAACTGACCCCATTGCCCAGCGAACTGGAACCGATGCAAGCAGCGCTCAACCGCATGCTCGCGCAAATTCAAGAGGTGCTTGGCCGCGAGCGGCGCTTCATCGCCGACGCCGCCCACGAACTGCGCACGCCGCTGGCAGTGCTGCGGGTGCATGCGCAAAACCTGCAGGAAGCCGGCACGGAACAGGAGCGTTGTGAGTCCCTGGCGTTTCTGATTGCCGGGGTCGACCGCACCAGCCGCCTGGTCAATCAGTTGCTGACCATGGCCCGTCTCGAACCCAAAGCCGTGGCGCCGGTGCTGACCAGCATCGACCTGAGCGAAACCGTGCGCGCCAGTCTGGCCCAACTCACGCCCTGGTTACTGAGCAGGAATCTGGAACTGGCCTTCGACGTCGATGACCGGCCTTTTGAAGTCTTGGCCGACGCCGCCGCCATCGACATCGCCCTGAACAATCTGGTCACCAACGCCGCGAATTTTTCGCCGGAACATGGCGTCATCACCGTGCGATTGAGCCAGGAGGAAGGGTTCTACAACTTGAGCGTCCAGGACCAGGGACCGGGCATCGACGAAGCGGATAGTGCGCGATTGTTCGAACGTTTTTATAGCCGTGGAAATACCGGCGGCGCGGGATTGGGGCTGACCATCGTCAGCACCATTGCGACGCGGCTGGGTGGGCGGATTACGCTGGCCAATCCACCCGAAGGCGGGCTGCGGGCGACCTTGTCGATTCCCGATGGCCAGAACCACAGTGCTGTGCAACGGACGCCCAATGGCTGAATGACTGTGCGCCGAACACAATCCCTGTAGCGAGCGGTGCGGCGATCCGACTTGCCCGCGAAGGCGTCAGGTCTGGCACACCGCGTTATCGTTCTTCGCGGGCAAGCCTCGCGCCTACAGGGGAATGGAGCTCACACTTCTAAGGTGTACCAATGTGATCCAGAACCCGGTTCGCCGTGATCTCCGCCACCATGATGCTGTTTGAAATGCCCAGCAGAGCGTAGCGCGATTCACCCTCCAGATGATCCACCAACTGATGGACCATCACATCGACCGAGGCCAGCGTCTCGACCAAAAAAATCGCCAGGGTTTCGGCTGTGGCCTCTGGGGCCACGGCAAACAGCTTGCTGGGTTTACGCGCGGTGGCTTTGATATCGGCATTCGACGGAAAGTGGAAGTCGAGGGCACGTTCGGCGGCCTCGTTGAGTTTTTTGAATCGCGTTCATACGGGGATATCGGATCGGTGTCCGGCGGATTGGGCGTAGGTTTGATCATGAAGTCCTGATTGTTCATTAGGAGCTACCAGCATCACTTGCAGATGATGGGTGGCAGCTGTGTGCGGGTCTGCAAGACCGGGAAACCAGGAACCCGGCAGATCCGAAGATCTCCCGCACAAAGCCGCCATTTCGCGGACATAAACGAGCGTCCTTTGGCAGCGCTATGCGACTGGTATTCCGGCGGGCTTGCAGACCCGATCACTGATGAGCAGTGACGAGAATCAAGTTACCGAGCGGGCCCAAGGCGCACAAGCCGGCGGATTCTGTCTTACGTGTAGGGAGTGGCGCAAGGCGTTGTAGCCTTTGGATGGTAACGGCAAGCTTCATTTAAACGATCGCGGTTTTTCTTGTTTAAAACGTGCCCCGTGGAGCGTAATGCTGTTCACTTAAGCGCGACTCTTCAGTCATGCCTACCTTTGTGGCGAGCGAGCTTGCTCGCGCTGGGCCGCGAAGCGGCCCCAAAATCTGAACAATCGCCGATTTTTGTGAGTGCTACGCACTCAAGCGGGGAGCAAGCTCCCTCGCCACAGGTTTCTCACTGACTCAAGATTCTCTTAAGTGAACAGCCTTACCCGTAGGAGCCTTGCAGCAGATCCTGCTCACGCTCACACAACTCCACCACATAATCCCACAGCACCCGCAGCCGCACCGATTTATGCAACTCGCGCCGAGTGCTGATCCAATAACTGCGCTGGATGCTTTCATCCGGCAGCAACGTCACCAGTTGAGGATCGGCACTGGCCATGTAGCACGGCAGCACGGCGATCCCCAGGCCCGAGCGCGCGGCCTGTTGCTGGGCGATGACGCTGGTACTGTGAAAGACCACTTGGGGGTTGCGGCAGAAGCTGTTGAGGAACATCAGTTCCTGGCTGAACAGCAAGTCGTCGACGTAGCCGATCCATGCATGACGACCGAGATCTTCGCGGCTGCGCAGTGGTGGCGAACGGTCCAGATAGGCCTGGCTGGCGTAGAGCGCCAGGCGATAGTCAGTGAGTTTGCGGGTGACCAGCATGTCGGCGGCCGGGCGTTCCAGGTGGATGCTGATCTCGGCTTCACGATTGAGGATGCTGACGAAGCGCGGCACCGCCACCAGCTCCACTTCCAGCCCCGGATAGCGTTCGAACAACCCGTTCATGCGACTGGCGAGGAACATGATGCCCAGCCCTTCCGTCACCCCGACGCGGATCTTGCCCAGCGGCGCGGATGATTGGGTGATTTCCTCCTGAGCCAGCAGCGCAACGTTTTCCATGGCCTCGGCGTGTTTGAGCAGCGCTTCACCGGCCGGGGTCAATTCGTAGCCTTGGGCATGCTGGACGAACAGCGCGGTGCCGAGGCTTTTTTCGATGGCTTCGATGTGCCGGGCCACGGTGGCGTGGGTGGTGTTCAAACGGCGAGCGGCGGTGAGCAAGCGGCCGCTGCGCTGTAATTCGAGAAAAAACCGCAGGTCATTCCAGTCGAACATGAACCCTCCTTGTCGTTATGCCGTGTGAATGACGCTGTTTAAAAACGCACAGCAGCTGCGTAAAAACTAACATTCTTTTAACGAAAGCTAACAACTAGGATGACCGACAACAAGAACAACAATACGAGGTCAGGGATGCAGACTTCCCTTGATGAATACGACTACATCGTGGTCGGCGCCGGGCCGGCCGGTTGTTTGCTGGCCAATCGACTGTCAGCTAACCCGCAGCATCGCGTGTTACTGCTCGAAGCCGGCGGCCGCGATAACTACCCGTGGATTCACATCCCCGTCGGTTACCTGTTCTGCATCGGCAACCCGCGCACCGACTGGTGCTTCAAGACCGAAGCGCAACCGGGCCTGCAAGGTCGTGCCCTGAGCTACCCACGCGGCAAGGTGCTCGGCGGCTGTTCCTCGATCAACGGCATGATCTACATGCGCGGCCAGGCTGGCGATTACGACGATTGGGCGGCCGAGGGCAATGCCGGCTGGAGCTGGCAAGACGTACTGCCACTGTTCAAACAAAGCGAAAACCATTTTGCCGGCGACTCGGAATTTCATGGCGCTGCCGGCGAATGGCGGATCGAGCGCCAGCGGCTGTCGTGGCCGATTCTCGATGCCTTCCGCACGGCGGCCGAGCAAAGCGGCATCGCCAGCATTGATGACTTCAATCAGGGCGACAACGAAGGCTGCGGCTATTTCCAGGTCAACCAGAAAGCCGGGATCCGCTGGAACGCGGCCAAGGCGTTTCTCAAACCGATCCGCCAGCGCGCCAATCTCACGGTGTTGACTGACGTCGAAGTGGACCGCGTACTACTGGAAAACGGCCGTGCTTCAGCGGTCAGCGCACGTTGGCAAGGCCAGGCCAAAACCTTCAAGGCGCGCAAGGAAATCGTCCTGTGTGCCGGTTCCGTCGGTTCACCGGGCATCCTCCAGCGTTCCGGCATCGGCCCTCGCCCGCTGCTGCAAAAACTGGGCATCGGCGTTGTCCATGAACTGCCCGGTGTGGGCGGCAACCTGCAGGATCACTTGCAACTGCGGCTGATCTACAAACTGGAAAACGCCCGCACCCTGAACCAGATCGCCGGCACGCTATGGGGCAAGATGGGCATGGGCCTGCGTTATCTGTATGACCGTAGTGGCCCGCTGTCCATGGCCCCGAGCCAACTCGGCGCCTTCGCCCGTTCGGGGCCGGAGCAGACCTCGGCGAACCTCGAATACCACGTGCAACCGTTGTCGCTGGAGCGTTTCGGCGAACCGCTGCACGCCTTCCCCGCCTTCACCGCATCGGTCTGCGATCTGCGCCCGCAAAGCCGTGGCCGAATAGACATTCGCTCCGCCGACCCGCGGGAAGCGCCGCTGATTCAGCCCAACTACCTGAGCCATCCCGAAGACTTGCGAGTCGCCACCGACGCCATCCGCCTAACTCGTCGCATCGTCTCCGCGCCGGCCTTGCAAGCATTCAAACCGGTCGAGTACCTGCCCGGCGACAGCTTGCAGAGTGAAGAGCAATTGCACGAAGCCGCCGCCCGGATCGGCACTACGATTTTCCATCCGGTGGGCACCTGCCAGATGGGCAACAATGCGGACGCGGTGGTCGACGCCGAGCTACGCGTCCACGGCATTCCCGGCTTGCGCATCGCCGACGCCTCGATCATGCCGCGCATCACCTCGGGCAACACCTGCTCGCCGACACTGATGATCGCCGAGAAAGCCGCGCAATTGATCCTCAACCCTTCGCCTATAGACCTCTCCCCTGTGGGAGCGGGCTTGCTCGCGAAGGCGGCATTACATTCAACATAGAGGTCGACTGACCCACCGCTTTCGCGAGCAAGCCCGCTCCCACAGGGGATCGCACTAGATTTAAGGATGTTGAAATACCGCTGCAAGGACTACGCAACACCAGTGGAACAACAAAAACAATCACTGTGAGGGATACCGATATGTCAGAACATGTTCAGCCCCTGGAAGCCGTCCGCAGCGCCGGCACCAGTCAGGAAACCCAGAAAGTCATTTTCGCCTCGTCCCTCGGGACGGTGTTCGAGTGGTACGACTTTTTCCTCTACGGCGCCCTCGCGGCGGTCATCAGCAAACAATTCTTCGCCGGGGTCAACGACACCACGGCGTTCATCTTCGCGCTCATGGCCTTCGCCGCCGGCTTCATCGTGCGGCCATTCGGTGCGCTGGTGTTCGGGCGATTGGGGGACATGATCGGGCGCAAATACACGTTCCTCGCGACCATCGTCCTCATGGGTCTGGCGACGTTCTGCGTCGGCTTGCTGCCGACTTACGCGAGCATCGGCATTGCCGCGCCGATCATCCTCGTGGTGCTGCGCATGCTCCAGGGTCTGGCGCTGGGCGGTGAATACGGCGGCGCGGCCACTTACGTCGCCGAACACGCGCCGATGGGCAAACGCGGTTTCCACACCAGCTGGATTCAGTCCACGGCCACCCTCGGCTTGCTGCTGTCGCTGCTGGTGGTGCTCGGCTGCCGCTACTTCACCGGTGACC
This sequence comes from Pseudomonas sp. S2_A02, assembly GCF_054668495.1. Taxonomy (NCBI): domain Bacteria; kingdom Pseudomonadati; phylum Pseudomonadota; class Gammaproteobacteria; order Pseudomonadales; family Pseudomonadaceae; genus Pseudomonas; species Pseudomonas sp. S2_A02. The sequence goes on from NZ_CP162776.1 coordinate 927,158, forward strand.
AGTTCGAAGTCTGGGGCTGGCGCATTCCCTTTCTGTTTTCGATCGTACTGCTGGGCATCTCGACCTGGATTCGCCTGAGCCTGCATGAGTCGCCTGCGTTCGTGAAAATGAAAGAAGAAGGCAAGCTCTGCAAGTCGCCGCTGCGCGATTCCTTCGGCAAATGGGACAACCTGAAAGTGGTGCTGATTGCGCTGTTCAGCATCAACGCCGGGCAAGCGGTGACCTTCTACGCGGCGCAGTTCTATGTGCTGTTCTTCCTCACCCAATTCCTGAAAATGGACCCGGCCCTGGCCAACAGCCTGCTAATCGTCAGCGTGATCATTGGCGCACCGTTCTTCATCTTTTTTGGCTGGCTGTCGGACAAGGTCGGGCGCAAACCGGTGCTGATGATCGGCCTATTGCTGGCCACCGCGCTGTACTTCCCGATCTTCAAGACCCTGGCCCATTACGCCAACCCGGCCATCGACCAGGCCAGCCGCCAGGCACCGATCACCGTGCTGGCCGACCCGGCCACCTGCACCTTCCAGTTCGACCCGGTGGGCAAGGCTAAATTTGATAGCCCGTGCGACAAGGTCAAAACCTTCCTGGTCAAACAAGGCCTGCCCTACAACAGCGAAGCGGCTCCGGCCGGCAGCGCCGTGCAGATCAGCATCGGCGAGGTGAAAATCGATGGTTACGATGAAGCTGCCCTGCGCGGCGCGGTGACCCTGGCCGGCTATCCGTCGCAAGCCGACACCCAGCTGATCAACAAACCAATGATCGTGGCGTTGATTGTCGCGCTGATCATCATCTCCGCCATGTGTTACGGCCCGTTGGCGGCACTGATGGTTGAACTGTTCCCGACCCGCATCCGCTACACGTCCATGTCCCTGCCCTACCACATTGGCAATGGCTGGTTCGGTGGTTTCCTGCCGACGGTGTCGTTTGCCCTGGTGGTGTACACCGGGGATATTTTCTACGGACTGTGGTACCCGGTGGTGATTACCGGGGTGAGCCTGGTGGTGGGAATGATCTGTTTGCGTGAGACGAAGAACGTAGATCTGGACAAGAACTGACGGCATGCATCTCTAGCGATAGCTTACCGGTGGGAGCAGGCTTCCTGTGGCGAGGGGGCTTGCCCCCGTTGGGTCGCGAAGCGGCCCTAAAAGCTGTCATGCGCGGGAGCATGGTGTCCGTTTTGCGACTGCTTCGCAGCCTCTGAATTTCTGTCAACTGGCTGACATTAGGCCAGCCCCTCACCACAATGCTTTTTGCACCTCAGGTATCAAGCACCTCAAACGTCACTTCTTCAGGATAAAACGCCACATACCCGCCAATCTGCGCGACCGACACCTTCGGATGCTCATAACTCCATACCGCATTGGCGCCTTCATGCCCGGGGATTTGCAGGCTGAAATAGCTCGCATCGCCCTTGTACGGGCAATAGCTGGTGTGGTCGGTGCGGGCGAAATATTGTTCGGCGATGTCCTCGCGGGGGATGTAGTACACCGGAGGATAATTGGCCTCATGCATGACCAGCGCCCGAGTGGATGACGCCACTTGAATGCCATGGAACTTCACCACCACACAGCCGGGTTGAGGGCTGATGGCGATGGGATTACCGGGTCCGGGGGCTTTCATATAGTAGGATCCTCTGTCGCTGCTGTGCTGTATCCGCGCTCCGACAGGTATACCTCATGTTTCGGCATCGCGACTGCTTCACAGCCGAACGGAGCTTGCTTGGGCTACAGTGAGGTCCCCCAAAAGCATGCCCCAACCTGCTGTCATCAACCGCAACAGCTTAAGCTGTACATCCATACAGATAAAGATTGCTCCATCGCTCATCAGCCGCCATTCTGTGCACCTCTCGAACACTGATTGATGATGGTGGTTATGCAGCTGTACCTCTGTGAAAAACCCTCCCAGGCCAAAGACATCGCGGCCGTGCTCGGCGCCAGGCGCCGGGGCGATGGCTGCTGGCTGGGAACGGGCGTCACGGTGACCTGGTGCATCGGCCATCTGCTGGAAACCGCACCGCCGGATGCCTATGACGCGCGTTACAAGCGTTGGGTGCTGGCGGATCTGCCGATCATTCCCGAAAAATGGAAGATGACCGTCAAACCGCGCACGGCCAGCCAGTACAAAGCGGTCAAACGCTTGCTCGGCGAGGCCAGTGAACTGGTAATTGCCACCGACGCCGATCGTGAGGGCGAAATGATCGCCCGGGAGCTGGTGGAGCATTGCCGTTATCGCGGGCCGATCCGGCGGCTGTGGCTGTCGGCGCTGGACGATGCATCAATCCGCAAGGCTCTGGTGGCGCTCAAGCCCGGGGCCGAGACGTTCAGCCTTTATCATTCGGCATTGGGGCGCTCCCGGGCCGACTGGTTGATCGGGATGAACATGAGTCGGCTGTTCACCCTGCTGGGGCGTCAGTCCGGATATCAGGGTGTATTGCCAGTCGGTCGGGTGCAGACGCCGACCTTGCGCCTGGTGGTGGATCGCGACCGCAGCATTGCCGATTTCGTCCCGGTCGCTTATTGGGCGATCGATGTGCAACTGCTGCACGACGGCACCGCGTTCACCGCCCAGTGGCATGCGGCCTCTGACGCTTGCGATGATCAGGACCGCTGCCTGAATCAGGCGCTGGCTCAGAAAGCGGCTACGGCCATTGGTGGTGCGGCGAGCGCTCGGGTGATCAAACTGCGCACCGAGCGGATGCGTGAAGTCGCGCCTTTGCCGTTCGATCTGGGCACGTTGCAAGAAGTCTGCTCGAAGAAGCTCGGACTCGGGGCTCAGGAAACCCTCGATATTGCCCAGGCGCTGTACGAAACCCACAAAGTCATCACCTACCCGCGCAGCGACTGCGGTTATCTGCCGCTGAGTCAGCACAGCGAAGCCCCGAGTATTCTGGCGGCGCTTCGGCAAGCCGACCCGGCCCTGAACGCCTTGCACGATCACCTGGAGCCCCAGCGCCGCTCACGGGCCTGGAACGATGCCAAGGTCAGCGCTCACCACGGCATCATTCCCACTGCTGCGGCGAAAAACCTCGACCGTCTGGTAGGCAAGCAACGGGCGGTCTACACCCTGATTCGTGCGCGGTACCTGGCGCAATTTCTGCCCAACCATGAGTACGACCGGACCCTGGCCGACTTCAACTGTGCCGGTGAAGCCTTGCGTGCCGTGGGCAAGCAGCTTGCCGAACCCGGCTGGAAACGCGCCCTGCCCGAGGCCCTCGCGCCAGCCAAGGGCCGCGAAGCACCGGCACCACAAACACTGCCGGCATTGGCCGAAGGGCGTGACTGCGCAGTGGCCGACGTGAAGCTCAAGGACCTCTGGACCCAGCCGCCCAAGCCGTTTACCGAAGGCGACCTGATCAAGGCGATGAAGAACGTCGCCAAACTGGTGGAAGATCCACTGCTCAAGCAAAAGCTCAAGGACACCACTGGCATTGGCACCGAAGCCACCCGCGCCTCGATCATCCAGGGCCTGCTGGACCGAGGTTACCTGATCAAGAACGGCAAGGCCCTGGCCGCGACGCCGGCAGCGTTCAGCCTGATCGACGCCGTGCCGCGCGCGATTGCCGACCCCGGTACCACGGCGATCTGGGAACAGGCCCTGGACATGGTGCAGAGCGGTGAAATGAGCCTGGAAGAATTCGTCACCAAACAGGCTGCGTGGATGAGCAAGCAAGTGGCCCGTTGCGCCGGCCTGAACCTGACCATCAGCGGGCCGGCAAGCCCGGCCGGGCGTGGCGCCACACCGTGGAAAAACAAGCGAAAACCGGCCAAACGCAAACCCTCGACCGGCACCAAGCGCGCGGCGGAACCGGCGGGCAAAGGTTGAGGGCAGTTCGAGCGAACCTGAATGGTCTAGTGTTCTTCAACTGTAGGAGCGAGGCTTGCCCGCGAAGAACGATAACGCGTAATACTTGAAAAACCACGGTGAATTCTTCGCGGGCAAGCCACGCTCCTACAGGTTCCGCGGCGTATCGGGCAACAGCCTGCTTTCTGAAAAGGTATCGACCATGACGACAATCAGAAGCCAGCCCTCAATCGAACTGCACGCCGCTCAGCGCGACGAACTGGAAACCATCGAAAACCTGATGCAGTTCTACATCCACGATTTCAGTGAATGGCTGCCGCTGAAACTCGGGGAACATGGCTACTTCAACATCCAGCCCAAGCTTGATTACTGGCGCAACCCGGCAACCAGGCCGTTTCTGATCAAGGTTGACGGCGAGCTTGCCGGTTTCGTGACCGTGGATAACGAAACCCATATCGTCGGCGCGGAACACAACATCGGCTACTTTTTTGTCAGTCGACGCTTTCGTGGCCAAGGCGTCGCGAGGTTTGTCGTCTCTGCCCTCTTGAACCGGTTCCCCGGTCAATGGCAGATTTTCCACATTGATGCCAACCAGCCTGCACGGCTGTTCTGGGCCAAGGTGATGCCCGATCTCACGGGCGGTGATTTCACCCTGTATCACCTGCCGATCGACGGTTATCCGTGCACCGTTTACCGCTTTAGATCGCAGCCTTCGGCAGCGCCTACAGGGCCGGGGTAGGGGTTGCAGACGGCTGCAATCTTGAATCTCAGCGACGCCACAGCCAGCCACATCTGCCTTTTTAATTCCAAAACCACTTTGTCGGACAATATGTAGTGAACAAAAATAATCACTACAAAACCGTTGACGCCTCCGATTTGCCCTTGCATGATGCAGACATCTCCCCGATCGGGAGTACAGGCAACACGTTTGAGCAAGCTCGTCTGACCGCCGAGCTGTTTTCCCCCGGATACACGCTGCCCACAAGGCAGATTGAAGAAGCTGACCTGGCCTGAACGTCCAGTACAAAGGACGAGAAGCGCTAGCGATCAATCCTCATGAAGCTTGTGGCCGACCCTGAAATGTCGGCAGTGGCCTCCAGGTTTTCGCTGCTTCTCTTCGTTGTGACGCTATTGCGTAGCAGTTATTCAACACGACTACATGCAACAGACGCGGGACCCCGTCGTATTGACGGCCGACCGCTGACGTCCTGGTTTCGGTGCCAGGGATCAACTAACCGATGGGCTACTTGTATTAGCGAATCAACTTTGAAAGATCACCAAATGGTCAAGGGGCTTACAATGAATCTGAACAATCAACCTACTATCGATGAACTGGCTCGTTTGTTCGCTGCGCAAAAAGACAGCCAGGACAGCCATATTCTGTGGATCAGCAAATCGGGCCAGGTTCATATCGACTGCCTGTCGCCCCATGCCCACGAAGAAGAGTTCGACCAGAACAACCAGAACCTGCTCGCCCGACTGAAGATGTACCGTCGTGGCCAGGGCTATGTCGGCAAGAAAGCCGCGGCCGACAAGGACTTCATCGGTAATGTGCTGCAAACGCTGAAACAGGCGTGGGCATCGATGCAGAACCAGAACGAAGTTCGGGTGATTGATCGGTTGTACTGATCTCTTTCAATGGGTCGCCCCATAAACAGAAAGGCCCCGCTCGTCTCATCGAGCGGGGCCTTCTTGTTTGTCGCGTACGCACTTCTAACTTCGCACTGAGTTAAAAGAACAGAGCTATGGTTAACAGAGCGCTGGACATCGGTTTATCCACTGGAGGTCTGCGATGAAAAAAACCCTGACATTCATGCTACTGGCGTTGGCGGGTGCCGCTCATGCGAACAGCGTTCCCGGCGTTCCTGCCTTCGATGTGGACTGCCCCGGGAAAATCATGGTCCATGCCGACCAGGATGGCCCGGTCTTGATCAACAGCAAAGAAGCCCAGACCAAAATGATCAACGATCGCCTTTTCGAGGCCAAGGGGCCGGACGTAACGATCTCGATCAGCATCGCCGATGACGACTCTGTTGCCGTGACCTATACCAGCAAGAAAGGCGGCAATGGCATCTGCCAGTCGGTGGATGATTGATCTACACGCTGGCGCTGCCGGCCATCACCAGGTTCGCGAACGCTACCGACGCGGCACTGTGATAATTGTTCTTCCTGCGCAACAACGCCGCGTCGCGCCGGGGTGCTTCGCCTTGTAATTCAATCCGGCGCAATGCCCGTTCCGCAGTGGCGATGGGTTCCGGGAGGATGGTGGCCATCGGCGCGTGACGAATGACCTCCAGCAACGTACTCACCGAGTTCACCTCGATCGCCACTTTGGGCGTGATGTTCTGTTGCCGAAAATACCCGTCGATGGAGGACCGGGTGATGAAGTCCGGTGTCAACAACGCGAACTCCAGTTGCGCCACCTCCTTTGGCGATAGCGGATTCTGGCGCTCGTATAACGGATGACTGCGCCCGACCATCACCCCCAACGTCTCGACAAATGCCGGCACGCACTCGATGTCGGGGCTTCTCACCGGGGTAAAGGCGATGGCGATGTCCAGCGAGTCATCAAGCAACCCGGCCTCGATGTCATCCATCGATAGCTCGAAAATTTGCAGATGGATGTTGGGGAACTTCGCCACGTAGTCGCGCACCAACGGCCCCACCAGATATGCCATGAACGTTGGCGTCATAGCCAATCGCAAAGTGCCGCGAGACAAGTCCTTCACGTCGTGCAGTGCGCGTTTCCCTGCTTCAAGTTCCACCAATACCCGACGGGCACTTTCGATATAGGCCAGCCCCGCATCGGTCGGCTTGACCGTGCGCGAGGTGCGGTCGAACAGGCTCACGCCCAGGGTTTCCTCCAGTTGCCGGATCTGCTGGGACAGCGTCGGTTGTGAGACATGCAACGCCTCGGCGGCGCGGGTGAAGCCGCCGTGGTCGGCGACCGCCAGCAAGTAACGTAAATGTCGGAGCAGCAAGGGGCACACCATCTATAGGCTGGACTTATGCGATGCATTGTATATCGGTCTTGGACGCTATGGATCAATCGTCCGAAGATGGCTCCACTTTCAAGCCACAACCGATAGGAGTCACACCATGCAACAGTCCCACGCTTACCAGGATCCGAGTCTGGCCCTGACCACTTCGATTCTCGATGCCAAGGCGCGCAAGAATCTGTCCTGGCAGGATTTGACTGACGGCACCGGTCTGGGCCTGGCCTATGTCACCGCTGCCCTGCTCGGCCAGCATCCGCTGCCGGAAGCCGCCGCCAAGGTGATTGGCGAGAAGCTCGAACTGGACGCCGACGCCGTGGCTCGCCTGCAGATCATTCCGCTGCGCGGCAGCCTCTCAGGTGTCCCGACCGATCCGACCATCTACCGCTTCCACGAAATGATCCAAATCTACGGCACCACGCTCAAAGCCCTGGTTCACGAGCAATTCGGCGACGGCATCATCAGCGCGATCAACTTCAAGCTGGACATGAAGAAAGTTGAAGACCCGGAAGGTGGTTCTCGCGCGGTGATTACCCTCGACGGCAAGTTCCTGCCGCTGCGCCCTTTCTAAAGCAGCCCAGTCAATTAAGACGCAGAACCTGTGGGAGCGAGGCTTACCCGCGAAGAATGCAGCACGGTTTTTCAGGTATTACGTGTCATCGTTCTTCGCGGGCAAGCCTCGCTCCTACAGGTTATGCAGGCCCCCCTCATTCATTTCAAGGAAGTCCGCCATGAAAGCGCTCATCGAAGGTTTATTGAAGTTTCAGAACGAAGCCTTTGTCCAACGTACCGACCTGTTCAAACACCTGGCCACCACCCAGCATCCCGGCACTTTGTTCATCACCTGTTCCGACAGCCGTGTGGTGCCGGAACTGCTGACTCAGCAAGAGCCCGGCGAACTGTTCGTGGTGCGCAATGCCGGCAATATCGTGCCCTCTTACAGCCCGCACCCCGGCGGCGTGTCGGCCACGGTCGAGTATGCGGTCGCGGTATTGGGCGTGACTGACATCGTGATCTGCGGGCATTCGGACTGTGGCGCCATGACCGCCATCGCCCAGTGCAAATGCATGGATCACTTGCCCGCCGTCAGTGGCTGGTTGCAACACGCCGAGTCGGCCAAGGTGATCAACGATTCCCGCCCTCACGCCAGCGATGCAGCCAAGGTGAGTTCGATGGTCCGGGAAAATGTCATCGCCCAACTGGCAAATATCCAGACTCACCCGAGCGTGCGTCTGGCCCAGGAAAAAGGCCTGCTGAATCTGCATGGTTGGGTTTATGACATCGAGACCGGCTCCGTCGATGCTCTGGATGCCAGCCGTCGCAACTTCGTGTCGCTGGCCGAGCACCCGGACACCTGTGCGGTATATGGTCAAGCGGTCCAAGCCGCCTGAAGGCCTCGCCCGCCCGAGCTGCGCCAGGCTTGGCGCAGCGTTACAAAGTACGCACGCGCGCGACTACGCCCGTCCTCAGTTCCCGGCCGGGAATGCGACACTCACAAGATCGCCCCTATCATTTATCGTCAATCTTTGTAGACGATTGTGACCGACGTTCAGTGGTCTCTTCGGCATTAGGCGCTTCTGAAAAACTGCCCGGCGTGAACACGTGAGTGAGCAATTCGCTGGCGTCGATGTCGACGACGCCATGAACCGAGCGGGCCAGAGCAACAGCATGCTCACACTGCCTGTGAGTGTTGACGCGGCCGCTCAACGCCACCCTGCCCGCATGGGTTTTGACATGGACATGCAGGCCAAGGGTTGAGTCGGCCAATGCCAGGGCCGACTTCACTCTGGTGGTAATCCACGCGTCGTGAACGACCGATTCCAGATCATGAGAGTAATGTTGAAAGGAATGAAGTTTCATGGCGCAACCCTCCCTCGCGTAGTCAGATGAGCGCTGTCCGTCCCCACGCAGACACGGACACATATTAAGTATAGTGCGGCCGTTGTCTGGGGTCGGGGGACAGCCCTGATGTCGGGAAGTTAAGCCGCGCAAACTTGTGGGAGCGAGCAGGCTCGCTCCCACAGGACTGCGGTGTTCAAGCCCTTAACTACCGATGCCGGCTGTTCTGGAGTGCCGTCTCAGCGTTTGACCGACAGATCCGTCTGGGTCATGCGGCTACGGATGGTGAACACGCCATCCCCCGAGAGAATCGCGCTACGTGCAAACAAGCGCCCGCTCTCCCAGTTCGAAAGCCCCAGCTCCGGCTTGTTCAGCGCGTACTGCCCGTCGACCCAGCGGGTAATCCCGTTGCCGACAAAAGGTGCGTTGACCGCGTTGTAGAAACGCTCCTGCGCCGGGGCATCTTCACTGATCAGCGACACGGTGAATTGCGGGCTGTAGCGGTTGAACAAAGCGATGGCCTGATCCAGGTCGTCGACGATCTTCAGGCTGACTTCCGGGGTTTCTTCCCACTCCCACTCGCGACCCAATTGATCCTCGGACAGCCGTTCGGCCAACGCTTCGGTCTGATAGCCTTCGGCGCGGTACACCTCGATGCTCGCGGTCTGCCAATCAATTGGCAAATGCTGCTCGCTACTTTCGACGATATGCAACTTGCAGCCCTGGCCCCGAGCGGCACCGGCCTGTTGCAGGGCGTCGAGAAACAGCGGCACCAGCTCGGCGGCACGGTCGCGGTGGATCAGGCAGACGTTCAGGGTGTTGCAGACTTTGCGGTCCAGCGAATTGCGCACCACGGCGGCAAAGCGCCGGGCATCGGCGTCCTTGTCGGCGATCAGCCAGGCGCCACCGGTGCCGTGCAGGCTGACGGCAGTGCCGGCCTGTTGCGCGATGCTGCCCAACTGGCTGACCGCACGTCCCGAGCCACGGGCCACAGCCAGCGACAAGCGCCGGTCGGCAAACATCGCCCAACCGGCGGCGTGATTGACGCTTTCCACCAGCGAAACGGCTCCGGTGGGCAGTCCGGCATCAGCCAATGCAGGATTCAATGCGTGGGTGACGATGGCCTGGGCAGTGCCCAACGCATCGCTGCCAATGCGCAGCACCGCCGTGTTACCGGTGCGCAATACACCGGCGGCGTCGGCAAAGACATTCGGCCGGCCTTCGAACACGAACGCAACGATGCCCAGCGGCGACACCACTTGCTCGACTTTCCAGCCGTCGTGCTCGACGCAACTCACAACCTTGCCGCGGGTGGCCGGTGCATCACGCCAGGCCCTGAGGCCGGCGATCATGTCGCCGCGCATGCGTTCATCGGCGAGCAGCCGCGTGGTGGACCGCCCGCGAGCCTTGGCCCGCTCGATGTCGGCCAGGTTGGCAGCCGCAATCAAGGCCCAGCATTCCGGAGTTTCCAGACGTTGAGCAAAGTGATCGAAGAACTCGCTGATGGCGTGATCCGAGACGCTGGACATCGCAGCGAACGCCACCTCGGCACGTTCGATGGCGACCGCCGCCGCTTGCTGGTCCGCCACCGGAATCAGCAGCAATTCGCCGCTGACTTGCTCTACCAGCAGATGGTCGCCGGGCTGAAAGCGCGCCGCCAGCTCGGGGCTGACGACCGTGACACGATTACCGGCAAAAGGGATCGGCGTGCCAGCGACTAGACGTTCGAGCGCAAGAGACATGAAACGGTTTCACCATGCAGGGGGACGGTCGGAAAATGTATAGCAAAATTCACGGAGCGTCATTCACCGGGGATGCAGTGGCGGTTACTTTTTCGCCAGTCGAAATACATCTTGCTCCAGGCGATTGCTCCCCTGTCTGCGCCACGCGGCGTTCGCGTCATAGACCACCAGCAGCAAGGGCTCTTCTACACCCGCAGTGCTGACAAAGGTCATTCCTTCGGCATGATCGCAGCCTTTATCCTCTCCTTGTCCGTAAGGAACCTCCAGGACCGGCGTCAATTGTTCGCTGAAGACAAAACTTTCGTCTGTTGGCCTGGCGCCGTCGTGCCATCGAAATAAGCTGACAGGCCCGTCGAGGTTCATTGTCGGCCCGGCCAGGATCAACATGTCGTCACCATCGATGCATAAGTCTCTGACGCCGAGTCCATCCAGCTGGAGAAAATGCTTTCGATATTTGCGCCCCTTGGGCCCGATTTTTTTCAGCGTCAGTGTGTGAGCAGCATCGGGATGGTCCTCGGGTTCGACCTCCAGAATGATTGCCCAGCCACGCAACACCGGCCCCCGCAACCCGATAAACACACGATTGCCGTTGATCTCAAGGCCCTCTGTATCGAACCCGTTGTCCTTGCCGGGGATGTGCAGAAATGCCCCCACATGCTCGTCGTCCTTGAGTTCATCGAGCAATTCGTTACCCAGTTGATTACCGCCCAACTGGGCGGCGACTCGATCATCGCTAACGGTGCTCTTCACCAAAGTGAACGTTCCGTTTTCTTCGACCACCGGAATCCGGGCCAGGAGAAAACGATTGCCATCACTGCTGACAGTTGCCAGACGCTCGGCGTTTTTCTTCAGGGACTTGGTGCTATCGGGTTTTTTCCGTTTCAGGCTGTGAGACCCCACAATCCAGAGATACCCCGTGTCGCGGCCGTAGCTCATGCCTTCCAGGTCTGCTTCAACGAATTCTTCGCCAATCGTCGGGATGACCGGCAGCGTCAACAGGGACGCCAACGGGAATTGTTTGTGCTGGTCAAACAGAAACTCGCCCGCACCGACGCGCTCACGCAAGGTGAAGCGCTCCAGGCTCAAGGATTCATCATTGGCGACCCACAGGGTGTCACCTATCTGGACCACGGCAGACAACCCTTTGCGCAAATGAGTGTCCGGGTCATTGAAGACTAGAAGCGCGGAACCGAAATTCACCATGAAGTCACCCGCCCCTTCACCCGTTCGGGTGAGTCAAAGAATGCCTGCTTCACGGTAGCGGTCATCGAGCGCTAGTCAAATGCCATCAGAACACCGACCAGCCGATCCGCTGACTCAACAATTCCAGCGCGGCCATGCCAGCGAGGGAGTTGCCGGCGGCGTTCAATTCCGGGGACCACACGCACACCGTGAATTGCCCCGGCACCACCGCAACGATGCCTCCGCCCACGCCACTCTTGCCCGGCAGACCGACGCGATAGGCAAAGTTGCCGGCTTCGTCGTACAGTCCGCTGGTGGCCATGATCGAGTTGACTTGCTGGGTCTGGCGGGCGCTGAGGATCTGTGCGCCGCTGTGTTTGCAGAAACCGTCGTTGGCCAGGAAGCAGAAAGCCCGGGCCAGATCCACGCAACTCATGCGCAGCGCGCAATGGCTGAAGTAGCTGCGCAGCACGGCTTCGACGTCGTTATGAAAATTGCCGAACGATTGCATCAGATAAGCCATGGCCGCGTTGCGCGCGCGGTGCTGGTATTCCGACTCGGCGACCTTGCCGTCCACCATGACATTCGGGTTGCCAGACAAACGCCGGACAAAATCGCGCATCGACAATGCCGGCGCGGCAAAACGTGACTGGTTGATGTCGCAGATCACCAGCGCACCGGCGTTGATGAAGGGATTGCGCGGGCGCCCGCGCTCGAATTCCAGCTGCACCAGCGAGTTGAACGGTTGGCCGGACGGCTCGTGGCCCAGGCGCTCCCAAATGGCTTCACCGGAATGGTCGATGGCCTGCACCAGGCTGAACACCTTGGAAATACTCTGCACCGAGAACGGCGTCTCGGCGTCCCCGACGCAAAACAACTCGCCGTCGTTGCCATACACGGCAATGCCCAGCTGATTGGCCGGCACTGTGCCGAGCGCGGGAATGTAGTCAGCCACTTTGCCCTGACCGATCAACGGTCGGACTGCGTCAAGGATCTCGTTCAACAGCGCTTGCATGCCGGGTTCCGAAGTCTCGCCCCATGGGATTGCGGGGACACTGTCGCTAGACGCCCCAAGTCGGCACCGGATCACAAATCACAGTTTTGTACGGGAATGTATCTGTCACGGCCCGGGATACATCAACTTGCATCGGGCGACTTTTCAGACATACCGACCATACATCCGGTTGAAATACTTCTGTCGTCCGCTGACCTCCGGCAAAACCGGGTCGGCCCTTGCTCAGGAGTGTTGTCATGATGACCCAGGTTCCCCGTTACCACGGCTGGTCGCTGTTTGGCCTGCTGTCCTTGCTGGTGCTGTTGATGACCGGCCTGATTCTGCTGCTCAATCCCGATCTGGTGGAAGCGACGCGCAGCGCCATTCGCGCCACCGCACGCACTTCGTTTGTGTTGTTTATCGCCGCGTTCACCGCCTCCGCGCTGGCTGTGCTGGTGCCCTCGCCTTTCACCCGATCGTTGGTGCGCGAACGACGCTTCATCGGCCTGGCCTTTGCGCTTTCCCATCTGGTACACGCCATCCTGATCTACAGCTACGGCCAACTGAACCCCGAGTTCTGGCCCGGCCGCACCACGGTCGGCAACATCCCGGGCTCGGTCGGTTACCTGTTCATTCTACTGATGGCGTTGACCTCGTTCAAAACCACGGCGCGGTTGATCGGCCCCACTGCCTGGAAAGCCCTACACGTCAGCGGCATGTGGGTGCTCGCAGCGGTGTTCACCTATTCCAACTTCAAACGCATCCCCATGAGTGCCTGGTACGTCCTGCCATTCGGTTTGATGTTTTCGGCGATCATCATTCGGCTGCTGGGCAAGATTGCGTTGAAGTACAAACGGTCGGCCAGAAGCACTCTTTTGACCGAATGAAATATCCAGAACACCAACAATTCTCCTGTGGGAGTGAGCCTGCTCGCGAGAGGCCATAACAGTCGATATCAATGTTGACTGTCAGCCAGCTATCGCGAGCAGGCTCGCTCCCACAATGAATCCCGGAGCTCAAGCCCATGAACACCTCTCTCTCATCAGCCCTCAAAGGCCTGCACCTGAACCTCGACCGTACCGGCAGCTGGATCGCGCCCCTGACCTTGCGGGTGTTTCTGGCCTGGGAATTTTTCGAGTCAGGCCTGGAAAAATGGAACGGCCAGAACTGGTTCGCCGACATCCAGAACACCTTCCCGTTTCCCTTCAACCACGTTCCGGCCACGTTGAACTGGGAACTGGCGATGTGGGCCGAGCTGATCTGCGCCCTCGCCCTGCTGGTAGGCCTTGGGACGCGCCTTTCGTCCATAACACTGATCGTGGTTACGATCGTCGCCACCGCTGCCGTTCACTGGCCGACCGATTGGTCTACCCTGAGTGAACTTGCGCAGGGTTATGCCATCAGCAATAAAGGCCATGGCAATTTCAAACTGCCGCTGATCTACCTCGCAGCCCTCGTGCCGTTGTTGCTTTCGGGGGCCGGCAAACTCAGCATGGACGCGTTGCTGGCTCGATACTTCTGGCGGCGCAGTCTCCGCTGATACGCCAGCATCTCGATAACCCACCCAACTTATGTAAAGGAGCCATCATGAGCGTGACCACCCAATGGATCGAGATCACCAGTGCCGAAGGCACATTCGGCGCTTACCTGGCCATTCCCCACACCCGTAAAGGTCCGGGGATTGTGCTGATTCAGGAAATCTTCGGTGTTAACGAGCACATCCGCTCGGTCGCCGAGCAATACGCCGCCGACGGCTACCTGGTGATAGCGCCGGATCTGTTCTGGCGCAACGGCCACCGTATCGAACTGGGCTACGACGAAGCTGGCTGGAAACGCGCCGTCGAGTTGATGAACGCCACCGACACCACCAAGGCCCAGGCCGACATCAAACTGGCCATAGACACTCTGAAGACGCATACCGGGCTGGACGGCAGAATCGCGTCTATCGGTTTCTGCTTCGGCGGCATGCTGTCGTACAACACCGCGGCCAACGGTTTCGTGGATGTAGCGATCGCCTACTACGGCGGCGGCATTCAGAACCAACTGGATCGGGCCGGTGAAATCAAGGTGCCGATGCTGATGCACTTCGGCGAACAGGACAGCCACATCCCCATCGACGCCGTGAAGCAAATCGCCGAGCGTTTCGAGTTCAACGATGACGTCGATATCGAGGTTTATCCGGGTGCCGAGCACGGCTTCAACTGCTCGCACCGCGACAGCTACAACCAGCGGGCGGCGGTCGAGGCGCATGGCAATACGTTGCTGTTTTTGAGTCAGAATCTTTAAGGCCTGATCGCTGGGGTTGGCGACATAAATAATCGGTGAGCATTAATCCCGGAAACCAGCATGGACAACCTCTCAAAACCCAGACCGGCTTCATTGCGTATCCCTTCCACAGTCTGGGCCCTGGGTTTTGTCAGCCTGTTTATGGACCTGTCTTCGGAACTGGTGCACAGCCTGCTGCCGGTGTTTCTGGTCACGACCTTGGGCGCGAGCGCATTGACCGTCGGGGTAATCGAAGGCATTGCCGAGGCGACCGCGATGCTGACCAAAATATTCTCCGGCGCCATCAGCGACTTCATCGGCCGGCGCAAAGGCCTGCTGTTGATGGGCTATGGTCTGGCGGCCTTGTCGAAGCCGCTCTTTCCCCTCGCGCATTCGGTGGATGTGGTGTTCACCGCGCGTTTTCTGGATCGCATCGGCAAAGGCGTTCGTGGCGCGCCGCGCGATGCATTGGTCGCCGATATCGCACCCGCCGAAATCCGTGGTGCCTGCTTTGGTCTGCGCCAATCGATGGACACTGTGGGCGCTATTCTGGGTCCGATTCTGGCAATTGTGCTGATGCTCTGGCTCGGGCAGATCCATCTGGTGTTGTGGTTTGCGGTGATCCCGGCGGTGATATCGGTGGCGCTGATTGTCGGCGGGGTAAAAGAACCGACCGCTGCCGCTGGCGAACGCACCTTTCGCTCACCTATTCACTGGAAGGTTCTGCGGAATTTTTCCCGCGATTACTGGTGGGTGGTGATCGTCGGCGGGCTCTTCACGCTGGCCCGCTTCAGTGAAGCTTTTCTGGTGTTGAAGGCGCAACAGACAGGCCTGACGGCCACTTGGGTGCCGATGGTGATGGTGGTCATGTCGCTGCTCTATGCCGTGTCTGCCTACCCGGCCGGCTGGTTATCCGACCGGATCAGCCGCACCAAAGTGCTGTGTGTCGGCATCGTCCTGCTGATTCTGGCGGACCTGTTATTGGCGCAAGCGGATTCGATCACGAGCATGCTGGCAGGCGTGGCCCTGTGGGGCCTGCACATGGGCTTCAGCCAAGGGATTCTCGCGACGCTGATCGCCGATACCGCGCCCGAACATCTCAGGGGCACGGCATTTGGCCTGTTCAATCTGATCAGCGGCGTATGCCTGTTGATCGCCAGTGTGCTCGCCGGCGCGCTGTGGGAGACCTCGGGCTCGGCCAGCACCTTCATCGTCGGGGCGGTGCTGGCGGCTGCGGCGCTGCTGTTGCTTGTGCTGCGCAAGCCTTAGTTCACCGCAGCCGCGAACCCGCTCCCCAGAACTATCAAGTGGCGAGTGCCAGGATCAAGCCAGCTAACATTGAGTGCCAAAAATCTATTAATGGAGCAAACGATGCAGATGATGAAAGTGGGGCCGAGCGGTTTGAATCAGCTCCGTGAGTGTTTGAGTGAAGCCGGACTGCCCTGCGATGATGTAAGCGAACCGGGACTGCAGTTTTACCACTTCGACGTGGATGGGAAATGGGTTGCTTATGGGGGGCTGGAGGGTTCTGGCCCTGATCTGTTGCTTCGCTCAATGGTCGTTTGTCAAACGCGTCGTGGTGAGGGGCTAGGTAAAGCTGTGTTGTCTGAACTGGAACAGTATGCAGTCTCCCAAGGCGCAGTCCGACTTCATTTGCTGACCCAAAGCGCCGCTGGTTTTTTCACAGCCAATGGCTATGAACTGCTCGATAGGGGTGAAACGCCTGTCGCAATCAGCCAAACAGCTCAGTTCAAGCATCTGTGTCCTGCGTCGGCGAGCTATCTGCGAAAAACTTTAAAGGCTCCTCTCGGTACTGGGTCAGCGTCCTCTGAGACTGAATAGTGCCGTCAGCCATTCACACCGACGTGTTAAACGTCACCGCGGCGCGAATCAGCGTCTTCAACGCGTCTTCATCAATACTGTCGCCCTCATGAATATCGATGGCGCGTCGGGTGTTGCCTTCGAGGCTGGCGTTGAACAGACCTGAAGGATCCTCCAGCGAGGCGCCCTTGGCGAAGGTCATCTTCACGGCATTCTTGTACGTCTCACCGGTGCAAATGATGCCGGCGTGCGACCACACAGGAACCCCTCTCCACTTCATCTCCTCGACCACGTCGGGGTCAGCCTGCTTGATAAGGGCCCGAACCCGAGCGAGCGTCTCACCCCGCCAGTCACCCAACGCCTGGATTTTCGTCTCTATCAGCTCAGCGACAGAGCCTTCCCCCTCGCCTGCCTTTGTGTCGATCTTCTTCATGATGATTGTCACTCCTCAGGGTGGTCATCAAACGTTCAGCCCACTGTTCATATCTGTGCGTTATAGCACTGTTCACAATGGGTATATCTGCGCTCCAACATTCGACTACCGTCATCGTATATGACGTGATCGCGCAAGCTCTGCCGCTCTTTTGCTGCGATATACCCCAACATGAGGAGGCCATAATGAGTTCCCATAAAGCCATCGCGGCTCTGTTGACCTTGGTCAGCGTAGCCTTTCTGGCACCTACCGCCTTGGCCGAGGAAGCAGGTTTTATTGCCGCCACCTCATCCGAACTCAAATGGAAAGCCGCGCCGTCGGTAGGGCCCGGCGCAATGATCGCAGTGATTGAAGGCGACCTCAAAGCCGCCGAGCCCTTTACCCTGCGCTTGAAGCTGCCGGCAAATACGAAAATCGGCGTGCATACCCATCCCGTGACCGAACACGTAACCGTTATCTCCGGCACCTTCTACTTCGCCACCGGAGACACATTCGATCCGGCACGAGCCAAGGCCTATCATCCGGGCGACACCTTGATCATTCCTGTCGGCATGTCGATGTACGGCGCCAGTCGAGAACAGGAAACCGTTCTCCAACTCCACGGCACTGGCCCTTGGGGAATCACCTACCTCAACCCGGCGGACGATCCCAGAAACAGCAAAATGTAGCGAGCGGCAGACAGACAGACAGACAGACAAATAAATCATGCCTGATCGCCAGCAATATCATCCCTGAGAAACGCTTTTGAAGTCCGGCAACAAGAAGGTACAGGCTGGCGTCGAGGAAGGAACAGTTTCCTGCTGGTGTACAAGCCAACCACAGGGGGTGGAGGTCGTTACGCTGCTGGATTCAAGCCAAGGCGCTGGCATCGGCTTCATGCTCGTCTGCGAAGGCCATGAGCACCTCCAGATCGAGCACATCCAGCTTGATCTGGGCGATAAAGGCCGAGAAGGCAAGATTAGCGGCGAGCCGACGCAGATCGGCGGCCCAGGCCGGGATATGAACCGGCCCCTGGAGCCAGCCGGACTCGAAGAGCGGAGCCAAACGAACGGTATCACCCAGACTGAGGCGCCCGGCGAACAGATGGCCCACCAATTCCGCCCGGCTGTGGCATAGCTACGCGCCGTCATGGCGAGATAGCGCCCGGCCGGATGCCCCTCATCGCAGCGGTCGGTAAAGGCTTCCAGGGCGGCGATGTCCGCGCTGTGCTCGCGCGGGCGCAGTTCGACCCTGGGCAGTTCTGCATGCCCGGCGCGCCAACGCGCCAGGAATACTTCCTCGACGCCATCCGGCCAAGCCAAGGCATCCAGCACGCGGATCTTGCGGGCCAAACCAGGCAAAGCGGCATCGAGTTCGGACAGGGCAGCGGCGCTCACAGAACTCTCCTTGGGAGACGAGGGGCAATCGCAAAAGTCTAGTCGTTGTTGAAGCGTGGCGTTCGGGACAAGTCGAGTCTGAACCAGGCTTTTCTGTGTTCCTTGGAGACGCTAACATCCCGCCCTCGCATGGATGCTGCCTGGCGGCGTGTGGAGCACGCACAATCCTGGAGTCTCCATATTGCCAAGCCTGCGGATACAAGGAAGAAGCACATGGCACTAACCAGCAAGATTTCCCCCTACGACAGTAGATGGCCCGCGCTTTTCTTTAGTGCCAAAGAGCAGATCGCGAAGGCGTTTGGCACTGAGCTTGTTGCCATCCATCATGTCGGAAGTACCGCCGTTCCCGGGCTCGCAGCCAAACCAGAAATCGATCTCCTGGTCGAGGTTGCGGAGCATCGAAACGAATCCTCCCGAGACAATGTCATGCGCGAACTAGGGTACGCACGGGGAAGCGATCTGTCGGCGGGACACCATTTTTATCGTCGCGATGTTGATGGTGTGCGAACACATAAGGCCCACGTTTGTGTCACCGGCCACGGTCAAATCGAAAGAATGCTCCGTTTTCGTGACCTGCTCAGGGACGCCCCTGTGATTCGCCAGCAGTATCAAGACTTAAAACTTGAACTGGAAGCAAGCAACACCGACGGCATAGGAGAATACCTGGCACAGAAAGCACCGTTTATCGACGGGCTTATGGGTCGGTCTCAAACTTGATTTCCCTGCCCCCTGTCACAGGCTGTTCCAGTCAGCGTTAGTTCAGATCAGAAACAGAGTTGAAGCTCTGGCCACGTCGCGAGGCGGGTTGGAGTAATCAGCTCGCAATCACCCAATCACCCAATCACGCTCGCATACACCGACCGATCAACATTCCCGCCGGACAGAATCACAGCCACCTTTTTACCCTGCATCATTTCACGCTCCTGAATGAGCGCTGCCAGCGCTGCCGCACCTGCCCCTTCAGCGAGGTTGTGGGTATCGGTGTAATACACGCGCATGGCCTCGGCAATCTCGCCCTCGCTGACAGAGACGATTCGCGCCGAAGCGGCCCCGTAGATGGCGAACGCATCGGGAACTGGCTTACGCACGGCCAAGCCATCCGCAAAGGTATTTGCCGAGTCGGTCTCGCATATTGCCCCAGCTTCAAACGATAACTTCGCCGCCGCCGCCTCTTTGGAAACCACGCCCACCACTTGGGTGTTCAGGCCCAGCGCATCGCGGGCGGCGATCACCCCGCAAATCCCCGATCCACAGCCAATCGGCACGTAGACGGTATCCAGATCCGGCGCAGCGATGAACAGCTCCAGCGCATACGTGGCCACACCTTTGACCAACTCGGTGTGGAACGGCGGCACCAGGTAGAGGTCATGCACCTGCGCCAGACGCGCGGCCTCTTCACGGGCCTCATCGAAATCGCGACCACACTCAACCACTTCGCCGCCAAAGCCGCGCATGGCATTGTTCTTCTCCAGCGAATTACCTTCCGGCACGACAATCAGAGCCCTCAAACCCGGCGTGCTTGCCGCCAACGCCAGGCTCTGACCATGGTTGCCGCGCGTAGCGGAGACAATGCCCTTCACGCTTGGGTGTTCGCGCCGCAGCCAGTGCAAGAAGGTAATGCCACCCCGTACTTTGAAAGCGCCTGTAGGTGTGTGGTTTTCGTGTTTGACCCAGACAGTGCAACCTAACCGCTCAGCCAGCAGTGGCCAAGGGTATTGGGCGGTGGCAGGCATGACTTGGTATACGTGGCGGGCAGCTTGTTCGAGATCGTCGCGAGTCAGTTTGTGCATGAGTTGTCTTCCTGAGGCTTTTCCCAGTCTAGGCACGGGCACGTCACGCCGGCTTTCAAAAAACTGACCTGACTTTTACGCCCCCTCTTCACTACTATGGTGTTCATGAGCCTTCGAAACCGTCTGCAGCCCTCGCTCGTACCTGAACCGATTCGTCGTCTCGAGGCCGGGCCGTGGGCGATCGAATTGCTACCCGGCGCCGCCTACGCGACCCGATATGTTGCGACCCGGGCAGCAATCGGCTTTGCCTTCGACAGCCAACGAGGCTTGCACGCCATTGGCAGCGACCGAGTGTGCCCCTTCGATGCCATGCCCAATGGACTGGCGTTCGTCCCCGCAGGCTGTGATGTGTTGTCCGAGTCACCGAATGGCGGTGAATACCTGCGGGTCATGCGCGCCGACGGTATTTCATTGCTGGGTGACCGGGCATTCAACAATCGCATTGACCAACCAGCCGTTTACCTCGCCCTGCGAATGCGCCGCGCGCTGTTGCAGGCTTCCGTGGAGGACGACTGTGAAGCCTGGGCATTCGCATTGGCTGAACGGGCGGAGGGCATCGAAGCGTCCTCGACGCCGCCCCAAGGCTCTATAACCGGCAGCCGGATGCGCCTGCTCGATGAATTCATAGATGCTGGCCTCGACGGACCACTGGGTATACAGGCAATGGCGGGGTTGCTTGAATTGTCCGAAGGTTACTTCATGCGCGCATTCAAGAACGCAACGGGCAAGAGCCCTCATAGCTATCTAATCGACCGACGCCTGGCCAAGGCCCGAGCATCGATGCGCGATTCGACCGCCAGCCTGTCGGAAATCGCACTCACCTGCGGCTTTAACTCCCAAGCGCACATGACAACCGCTTTCAAGCAACGCCTTGGAGTCAGTCCAGCGCAATTGCGAAGGCGTTCGACGTACGGTCAAAGCTAGGTTATTGGCCGTTTTGCCATTTGGTTGAGGACCCGCTAGCGGCCAACTCCTGCCCGCCAAGACCGACCGGTTTGGGTTGTGGATTCAACCGTTGGACGCAACACAACTAAATTCTGAGTAAGCAGAAGGAGTGTTGCATCGACCGATGAATCCACAGTCGAAAGCTGTCCGCCCTACACCACTACTGCGTTAAATCAGCCCCCCATCATTTGACCGCCCCCGGCAGTCATTCCAAACCTCACGCATCACCTCCTTAAGCATCAGCGCCTCCGCCCAGCGATCGGTGATGTCGCGTCCGTCGGCACCCGTAATGGCATAAGGCGGCGGGCCGAGTTCACAGGTGAAGGACAGGCTGTCGGCCGTGTTCGGTCGGGCCAGCCAATCCTCGATCCCATAACGCCACCAACCCAGAAAACGCTCCAGCCAGGGTCGATGCTGGGCGAAGCTCAGGGGCACCTGGACCTGTTCGCCGTTGGCGACGCGTCCATGAAAACCCCAACTGTGGCGCAGGATGGTATGGATCTGTTCGTCGTCCTCGGCAGTGGCCGGCTCTGGCAGTTCGCGGCCCACGACATAGTGGGACAGGTCGGCCAACAGTTTGAGATCGGGCATTTCAGCGAGAATGTCGAGGGTGAACAACAAGTCATTGGTGAGGCGATAACGGTGGGTTTCCAGCAGAACGGGAAAGTCCACCTGCTCGGCCAGACGCTGCCAGCCTTCGATCAGCTCGATAGCTTGCTTCAGCGTGCGCGGCCGCACGTCTGCTTGCAGCGTGAGGTGGTGGCAGCCGTAGCGGGACGCGATATCGATCGCTGCCGCCAGATCATCCACGGTGCGAGGGAACACCTGCCCTTCGATTTGCAAGCCTTGCGCCTTGGCGGCGGCATGCAGGCGTGCGGCATGTGGCGCGACCCAGAAATGGTCGGTGATCCCGTCGAAGCCGGCGGCGGCGATTTTCTCCACTTGCGCTTCCAGGGGAAGGTCGCATTGGCCGCGGTGATCTTGCATGGCCCACTGGGACTGAAAGACCAGGAATTCACGCATGTCAGTTCCTCAGCAGTTGTTTGAGCGGTACATCGGCGTCGGCCAGAGCGTTCACCGAAAGGGGGTTATGGTGGGCAATCAGTCGTTCGCACAACTTGATGTCCTTGGCGATGCTATTCCCCTGCCCCCAGCCGCAAGCACCTTGCAGACGTTGCTCGGAATCGAGGTAGAACAGCAGGAAACCGCCACCCGGGGTTGTCCGGCTCGCCGTGGGTTGTGTGTTTGCGATCACGCCCACGGTCTGCAATCCCCAGTCGTATTGATCGGACCAAAAACCGGGAATGACCTCGAAGGGCAGTTCGCCGCCCAACAGATTCAGGGCGGCGTGACGACCTTGGGTCTCGGCGTTGCGCCAGGTTTCCTGACGCTGGAAAACGCCTTGCGGGCGCAGCCGAAACTCACAGACATCGCCCGCCGCAAAGATGTCCGGCGCACTGGTGCGCAGTTGGGCATCGACACGGATGCCCTGGCCGACCTCAAGCCCGGCGACCATTGCCAACTCGGTATTGGGTTGCATGCCGATGCCCACCACCACCAGGTCGCAGGGAAGCAACTCGCCGTTGACCAGTTGCACGGACTCAACGTGAGTAGCGCCCTGCACCGCCTCAATGGCCACATTCAGCCGGACATCCACGCCCTGACTGCGATGCAGGTCCAGCAGGACACTGGACAGTTGCTCCGGCAACACCCGTCCCGCCAAGCGCGGCCCGGCCTCGAGCAAAGTCACCGTGCAACCCAAGGCACGAGCGGTGGCGGCGACTTCGAGCCCGATGAAACCGCCGCCGATGATCACCACCCGGGCCTCAGGCTGCAACGAAGCGCGCAGTGCCAGGGCTTCGTCATGAGTACGCAGATAAAGCACATTGAGCAGATGTTCAGGCACCGAGGCAAGTCTGCGCGACCGCCCTCCCGTCGCCAATAACAGACGGGCGTAATGCAGCCAGTTGCCGTCGGCCAACTGCAGACGATGCTGCTGTGGATCCAGGCACTTCACCGAGTGACCCGCCAGGTGTTCGATGTCCAGATCGGCGAGCTGAGTGGTGTCGCACAGGCTGTAACCCGCCAGATCGACCGTGCCCTGCAACAGCCCCTTGGACAGCGGCGGACGTTCATAGGGCGGGTGGGACTCGTCGCCTATCAGAATCAGGCGACCGCTATAACCTTCGCCGCGCAAGGTCAGGGCCGCGCGGCCACCCGCATGCCCGGCGCCGACGATGATCAATGGAGCATTGGCAGGATTCATGACACAGACTCCGCGCAGTTAAACCGTGATGGCGAGCAGCACACGCCCCGCCTCGACCCGGACTTCATAGGTCTTGAGGTTGACGCACACCGGTGCGCCAAGGGCTTTGCCGGAGCGGTAGTCGAAACGCCCGTTGTGCTTGGGGCACTCAATGACATGCTCCATCACCAGGCCATCGGCCAGATGGATGGACTCATGGGTACACAGGCCCGCGGTGGCGAAAAACTCGCTGTCGGCGGAGCGGTAGACGGCATAGGTGTGCTGGCCATGGTCAAAACGAATGACATCTTCATCGTCGATATCGTCCACGGCACATACATCGATCCATTGATCGGTCATGGCGTTTTCTCTTGTAGTGGTACAGACAGGAGGTGTCAGGCCGGCGTTACTTCAGGTTCTGCCTGGACGTTGGCGGCCGGCGCTGCGCGTTGTGGCAAAGGACGAGAGACGAAATAAGTCGGGTCTTTGCGCTGCCTCCAGATGGTCGGGAGGATTTCCTTGAAGGCCTCGAACAGACTGGTGTAAGGCGGCGGGCAGTCGTCGCGAATCTCCTCGTGAAGCTGCGCCAGCGCATGAAAAGGCACCATCGGATACATGTGGTGCTCAAGGTGATAGTTCATGTTGAGGTACATGAAGCGCAGCACCGGGCTCATGTAAATCGTGCGGCAGTTGCTGCGGTGATCGAGTACGTCCTCAGCCAGGCCGACATGCTGCGACAGGCCGAACAGGTAAGACAGCCAACCGCCATAGAGGGTCGGAAGGCCGATAAACATCAGTGGCAACCAGCTCTGCATGTACAGCGCAGTGCCCACGGTAAGCGCATAAATCGCTAGCCAGACGCGTGCGTCCCTCACCACCTTGGGCCACTCGGATTCGGGGATGAACGTCTTTTCTTCTTCACCCATCCGCCCTACCGCATGCCGGCAGACTGACCACATCGTCTTCAACGCATAAGGCATTCTGAACAGGCTCAGCACCATATTGATCAGGCTTGGCGGACGTGGCTCGACGATCTCCGGATCGCGGCCGACGATGACGGTGTCGGTATGGTGCCGTGCGTGGCTCCAGCGCCAGACTTGGGGTTCGAACATGAACATGAAGCTCGACAGCTGATAGACCGCATCATTCATCCAGCGGGTCTTGAACGCCGTACCGTGACCCGCTTCGTGCCAACGGGCATTGGACGCCGTGCCGTAGAGCATCCCGTAGACGAAGAAAAACGGAACGCAGGCCCAGGAGCCCCAGAACCAATAACCGCCGAACCCGGTCACAACCATCGCCGACAGCCAGATCGCGGTATCAAGCAAGGCCGGACCATCGCGGCGCTGCATCAATTCCTTCATGCGTTTACGAGAAATGGGGGATTGGTACCAGCTTGCCGATACCAGGCCTTTTTGTGCCGCTCTGGCGGCTTCGGGGCCGGTCAATCGATAATCCCGAGGCACGGGCTTATCAGGGTTTTCAAAGGCTGCGTTTTGTTCAGGCATTTTATTGTTCTCCGCAAGCTTGATTGTTTTAGGCACTTTTCGACGCAGGATCACATCGCTTGCGAAAATATAGAGAGCGCAGAAATCACCCTCAAGCCCTTGAATACATTCCCTATCAAGCTATCATCCAGGCCCATTGAAGCTTGATAGTTTTCTATCAAAGCGCTTGCGGGGCCCGCCATGAACAACACTAAACGCCCAACCATCGCCACTGTTGCCGAACACGCTGGCCTGAGTGTCGCCACCGTGGACCGCGTGCTCAACGCCAGGGCTCCGGTCAACCCGGACACTGCCGAGCAGGTATTCCAGGCCGCCGAAGCGGTCGGTTATTTCGCCGCCCGGCTGATCGGTCAGCGGATCCGCGAACGGCGTCCCACCTATCGTTTCGGCATCCTGCTGCTCGGTACCGCCCAGGCTTTTTATGGCAACGTGGCCGCCGCCATCACCGAGGCGGCACAGCGTCAGGCCGGCGCCAACCTGAGCATTCAATTCGAGTACGTTTTCGATCGCACGCCCAGCGCGATCATTGCCCAGATCGAACAACTGGCGGTGCAGTGCGATGGTCTGGCGGTGGTCAGCTTCGCGCATCCGCTGATCAGTGCCGCCATCGCGCAGATCAGAGAGGCCGGCGTGCCGGTGATCGCAATGCTGTCCGACATTCATGAGGCGGCGGATGAGCCTTACGTCGGCCAGGATAATCACGAGGTCGGACGTACCATGGGTTGGCTGATGGCGCACACGTGTGGCGCCCGTAAAGGCAGTGTCGGGGTGTTGCTCGGCGGTCACCGTTTTCTTGGCCATCAGGCGCGGGTCGAGGGGTTGCGCAGTTACCTGGCGGAGCGCGCCCCGGGGTTGCGGCTGCTGGAAGCGGTGATCAATCTGGACAACTGCGACATCACCGAAGAGGCGACGCTGGACCTGCTGGCGCGGCATGACGACTTGCGCGGTTTGTGCGTGGTCGGCGGTGGCGGTGACGGCATTATCAGCGCTCTGTCGCAGCAGCCAAAGCGGCCGTCGCTGTGCTGCATTCTGCAGGAGTCGACCGAACTGTCGCGACAAGCGCTGGATCAGGGATTGATCAGTCTGGTGATCGACTCCCAGCCGCAATTACTGGCAACCGCGCTGGTCGAGTTGCTGGTCGAGTTGCAGACCACGCCGGACTTCGATCCGATCAGGCATCGAATCCATATTCCATTGCAGATCATCACCTCAGAAAACGCCCGAGCGTGAGTGCCCTCAGAGGTTGGGTTCCGACCGGAAAACATCGGCACTCAGCCCGAACCGATTCATCTTGTTGTACAACCCGCCGCGAGAAACATTCAGCTGCCTCGCGGCCAGGCGGATGTTGCCACGGGTATCCCTGAGTGCCGCGATGATCGCATTCATTTCATGGGTGCCAAGGTCCAGGGCAACCTGGGGCTCGGGCACACTTCCCGGCGCCGGCTGACGTAGCCTTTGCTTGATTTCAAGCGGTAGATCAGCTGGCTGGATCAGTCCGGTCACCGCCAGATTGGTCGCGCGCTCGATGGTGTTTTCCAACTCACGAACATTACCCGGCCAGCTGTAGGCCGAAAGAATATCCAATGCCTCTGGCGAGATGCCCTGCACCGATTTGCGCAGCGACCGGGTGCAACGATTGAGAAAATGTCGCGCCAGCAATGGAACATCTTCCCGGCGCATCCGCAGCGGCGGAACCGTCAGGTTCAGCACGTTGAGCCGGTAGTAAAGATCCTCACGGAAGGCGCCATCGGCAACCGCCTGGCTCAGGTTGCGGTGGGTGGCGGCGATGATGCGCACATCCACTTGCCGGGATTTTTTCGCGCCCACGCGAGTCACCTCTCCTTCTTGCAAAACGCGCAGCAGGCTGACCTGGGCATCGAAAGACATGTCACCGATTTCGTCGAGGAAAATCGTTCCGCCATCGGCCAATTCGAACTTCCCGGCAGAGCCTCCACGGGCCGATCCGGTGAAGGCGCCCTCAACATGACCAAACAGTTCGCTCTGCACCAGATCTCGCGGGATGGCCCCGCAATTGACGGCCACAAAAGGACCGCTGCAACGGTCGCTGGCGTTATGGATTGCCTGGGCAAACAGCTCCTTGCCGGTACCGCTTTCACCCAGGATCAGCGTGGTCGAATCACTGCGACTGGCAATCCGCCCCAAGTGCAACGCGTCCTGTATGGCTCGCGAACTGCCTTGAATGGTCTCGAAGGTGTAGCTGGCTTGAGTGCCGATTATTCGCCGGGTAATTTCCCGGATGCGCCGGTTCTCGCGCAACGAAACAATGCGCCCACCCTGCTCCAGTGGGCACACCGACACCAGACATGCCAAGAGGCTGCGATCATGCAGCTCAAACGTGCAATCCAGATCTCTTATCCCTTCATACTGCTGCCCTTCCCCGCCGCGCAGCAGAATCTCATCGGTCAGTTCGCTCTGGCCCAGACGCTGGAACGGGCTGCCCAACAGATCCCGCCCCACGCGAAACAATTGGCGGGCATAGCGGTTGAGCGCCTTGATGCAGCCCCGCTCATCCAGCACCACAAGACCCTCGTTGAGCACTTCGAGGACGGTTTGTTGTTCCTCCAGCAGTGTTTGCAGCGCCATCTGCCGCGAGACCGCTTCGGCCGCTGCCTGGACGGTGCCCAGCGTATGGAAATGAAACCAGCCCGGCTCGGCGGTCAAGGTCAGCATCGCCAGCGTCCTGCCCTGCGCATCCCTGATCGGCGCGGCAGCACAATGCATGCGCCGGCGACGCAGGCCGATCCCGAAGTTCTCCTCGGCCAGCACATACACCAATCGATCTTCGGCTATCGCCAGCCCGGTGCAGTTGGTGCCCTGCACTGACTCCAGCAGCCGACTGCCCACAGGCGTGAGGTCCAGACCGCAGAAATACAAGGTCGTTCCTGCGGCATCGGTCAGATTGATATGGCCCCTGGGGTTGTAAGCCAGCAATCCCTTCATGACCTCCGCCGCCGCGGCGATCAAGGCGCGATTGGCCGCCAGCGTCGCAGCCAGAACGGTCGGGGCGACAAACCGGTATTCGCCATCCTCAGGGTCGAGGCCGGCACTGACGCTGCGCAGCCAGGAATCCCAAATAACCTGCCGGACGCCGGCCGGTCGATCGATGCGCCCTTTCAGGCAAGCCAGCCAAGCCTGGTCCAGCTCGGCGATCGGTCCTTCGTTCAACGATGCAGGCCCTAGCGCGGTGATGTAATCGAGGTCTTGCGCGCTGAAGGCTGTCAGCTGTTGGTTCACCATCGTCTGATCCGCTTCTATGTTCACGTTTTAGACATGTCAGTGTAGACATGTCATGCAAATGAACACATTTTTCAATCAATATTAATTAATTACTTAAATATCAATAACTTATACATTGGCACAGCCCTTGCTCCCTTGATTGACGCCAGCGAGGACATTCCTGCTGCGAGTCATTGAACAACAATAAAAGGGAGTCATTTCATGAGTACGTCCAAGATCATCCGCCTGGGTCTCATCGGTGCCGGCCGCATGGGCAGCTTTCACGGCCTGACTGCCGCCAGACACATTCCCGGCGCCTGCCTGGCCGCCATCGCCGACCCTACACCCGGTCAAGCCGCGCGCCTGGCCGCAGAGTTGGGTGTGCAACGGGTCTATACCGATCCACAGCAACTGCTCGATGACCCGGAAATTGATGCTGTCTTGATTGCCGCCCCCGCCCGCAGCCATGCCGAACTGGTGATCAGTGCGGCCCGCGCCGGCAAAGGCGTGTTTTGTGAAAAACCCATGGCCATCACCCTCGACGAGGCGGACCGCGCCATAGCCGCAGCCGCCGACGCACGTGTGCCGCTGCAGGTCGGCTTCAACCGCCGCTTTGCCAAAAGCTTCCGGGCTGCCCATCTGGACGTGGTCGCCGGCCGCATCGGTACGCCGCAACTGCTGCGCTCGCTGACCCGCGACCCGGCGCTGAACAATCCGGCGGCCTCACCGCAGTGGGTGATTTTCCTCGAAACCCTGATCCATGACTTCGATACCCTGCGCTACCTCAATCCCGGCGCAGACGCGGTCGAAGTTTTTGTCATGGCCGATGCCCTGATCGCACCGGACTACAAGGCCAAGGGCTTCCTCGACACCGCAGTGGTCACGATCCGTTTCGACAACGGCGCCATCGCGACGGCCGAGGCCAATTTCCAGGCCGTGTATGGCTACGATGTTCGAGGGGAAGTGTTCGGCAGCGCTGGCATGCTGACCATGGGCAGCCTCAATGATTCTGACCTGGTACGTTATCTGGCCAATGGCATCCAGGCCGACACCCAACGCATGGACACCGACCTGCTGCGTGATGCCTACGTGGCCGAGCTCAATCACTTTGTCGATTGCCTGCGCACCGGCGAAAAACCACTCGCCAGCGGTGAAGATGCCCGGGCGGCACTGGCCATTGCCCGCGCGTGTATCGAGTCCTTCCAGCAGGGCAAACCTGTGCGCGTGCAAGGAGCCCATTCATGAGTTTCACACCGTTCAAACTGGCGATCAGTGCCGAGATGGTCTTCCTCGATCTGCCGTTCACAGAGCGCGTCAAACGCATTCACGCGCTGGGTTTCAGTGCTGAACTCTGGGACTGGACGAAGAAAGACATTGCGGCCCTTGTCGCCACGGGCGCTGACTTCACCTCCATGACCGGCTACATCTCGGGCAACCTGACCGACCCCGAAGACATCCAGCACCTGCTCGACAGCGCACGAGAATCGCTGGCCGTCGCTGCACAACTGAATTGCCCGAGCCTCAACCTGCATGGCACCGGTTTGGGTGACCAAGGCCTGCCGGTCAAACCCGTAGCCCACACCACCGGACGCATGTGGCTGAACGCCTGCAAGACCCTGGAAAAAATCGCTCGCCTGGGCGAAGACGCTGGTCGGGTATTCTTGCTGGAAAACCTCAATACCGAAGTTGACCACCCCGGCACGCCCTTCGCTCGCGCCGACGATACCCTGGCGCTGATCGAGGCCGTGGGCAGCCCTCATTTGAAGATGAACCTGGACCTTTACCATGCCCAGATCGGCGAAGGAAACCTGATCGAACTGATCCAGCGCGCCGGCAGCGCCATCGGGGAAATCCAGGTCGCCGATGTCCCCGGCCGCATGGAACCCGGCACCGGCGAAATCCATTATCCGGCCATTGCCAAAGCCTTGTTTCGCATGGGATACACCGGTGTCGTCGGGCTTGAGGGCTGGGCCAGCGGCGACAGCGAAGCGGCACTTGAACGCTTTCGGCAAGCCTTCACGCTGGATTGAAGACGCTGGCGCTCTCGGCGGGTTTGATTCAGAGAGCGCCAGAAACCCTCACGTTTGATCTTGATGAATTTCAACTCATAACAAAAAAGGAAAAACCATCATGCGTCGCTGCACACTGCTTTTTGCCACGCTGTTATTCCTCTTCAGCCAATGGGCCGCCGCCAGCTATCGCATCGGCGTCAGCATTGCCAGGGTTGACGACAACTTCATGACCTATGTGCGCAGCGGCCTGGAAGATGCCGCCAAAAAGGAGAACGTACAGATCCAGTTCGAGGATGCCCAGGGCGATGTGGTTCGCCAGCTCAATCAGATTCAGGGCTTTCTCGGCCAGAAAGTGGATGCCGTCATCGTCCTGCCCGTGGACACCGCCGCCACCGCCAACATGACTCGCGCCGC
Source organism: Pseudomonas sp. S2_A02 (assembly GCF_054668495.1). Taxonomy (NCBI): domain Bacteria; kingdom Pseudomonadati; phylum Pseudomonadota; class Gammaproteobacteria; order Pseudomonadales; family Pseudomonadaceae; genus Pseudomonas; species Pseudomonas sp. S2_A02. The sequence continues at coordinate 957,758 of NZ_CP162776.1, forward strand.
CGTCGAAGCGAAAATACCGCTGGTCTACGTCAACCGCCATCCGGACGAACGCGTCCTGCCCAAAGGCGTGGTCACGGTGGCGTCCAACGACGTTGAGGCCGGGCAACTGCAAATGCGCTACCTGGCTGACAAGATGGCGGGCAAAGGCAACATCGCAATCATCATGGGCGACTTGGCACAAAACTCCACGCACGACCGCACCGAAGGCGTCAAACAGGTGCTCAAGGACTATCCCGGGATCAAGATCGTCGAACAACAAAGTGCCGAGTGGCAGCGCAATAAAGGGATGGACCTGACCAGCAATTGGCTGCTGGCCGGCACCGGCTTCGATGCCATCGTTGCCAACAACGACGAGATGGCCATCGGCGCCGCCATGGCACTGCAGCAAGCCGGCAAAGCCAAGGGCGAGATTGCAATTGTCGGCATCGACGGCCTGCCTGACGGCCTCGCGGCCATCAAGCGCGGGATGCTCGTAGCCTCTGTCTTTCAAGACCCCAAAGCGCAAGCGACCAGCGCGCTGCAATCGGCCATCAAAATGATCAAAGGGGAGCCGGTCGAAACGGATGTCTGGGTGCCCTTTCAGCTGATCACGCCGGAGCAGGTAGCGGTGTTTGAGCAGCATTATAGATAGCGTCAAACGGTTGCGGCCTACTCCTCAAAGCGACCCGTGGCATCACTATGTTTGGCACACGGATGCGCGTCCTTGCCAACCAGGCACCGTGCAGGTACTGTCAGCTTCATGAATCAACCACGCATTGCCTCGACCACCACAACCACGACCGCCCAGGGCGGGTCGTGAGAGGTGTCGTGAGCCAATAACGCACGAACTTCAAAGGCCCGCCAGTGATGGAGAGGGCCTTTTCTTTTGCCCTTGTGTCACTGGTCCAAACGCAAGGAAAAGCACTATGCATGCACTGTTGATTCTCGATATGCAGGTTGGATTGTTTCATGGCCCGGATAAACCCTGGGCTGGCGAAGCGCTGTTAAATACCTTGAATAGCCTGCTGAGCAAAGCCCGGAAGGCAGGCGCGCCAGTTTTCCTGACTCGCCATGTGGGTCCGCCTGGCTCGCCTATCGAGCCTGCGAGCCCGTTGACACAATTGGTGCAGGAACTGCTGCTACAAGGCGACGAAGTGATCTTCGAAAAAGCCGACCCAACGCTTTCGCCATGACTGATCTGGCCGATCGGTTAAAAGCGTGTGGATCTCAAGGTGTGGTTATTGCCGGAATGAAGACCCAGTATTGTGTCGACAGCACCTGCCGCGCCGCACGAGATCTTGGGTTCGATGCAGTGCTGATCGCCGACGGTCATACCTGCACCGACACCCCTGCGTTGACGGCCGAAAATATCGTCGCTCATCACAATGCAACCCTGGCGGGCCCATTCTGTCGTGTCGTTCGCGCTGAGAACTGGAACTTCTGACCAACGTTGATAGATCGGCTCGGACTGGGTCGATCTATCCTTCGTCGGCGTCGTTTCCGCTTGCGCCGCGAGTCAGGCCCGAGCGTGTCGGATATCGGGTCTGACATTACTCGCTCGTTCCATCTAACGAGCCATTTTCTAATTTTTGCACTCCGACAAAACCACGTGGCAGGTATCCGGCGTACCACCGGATCGGCCGGCATAGCGTATGCAATTAGTCAGGGATTTTTCGCGCGCAATGTTCAAGGTAGAGCCCCAAGCCAGGCCACCTTCGCCAGCGGTGGGTAGCGCTTTTGCATAACAGCTTGAGCCTATGTTTGAGGCCGAATAGCGAGCCGTGGCAGCCTTGTTTGAACATCCCGCCGTCAGCGTCAGGTTGATGGCTAACAGGGAGAGCAGGACCCATGATGAGCATTGGCACGCTGTTGTTCCGGTCATCCCGTTTCCCCTGTAGCAAGAGGCATGAGCCACATTTGTGCTCGTGTACTACTCAGATTAGACGGTGTTGTGCCTGCCCTTGGCGCCGTTCAGCGGACTGATTTGCGCTGGCCTGCCACCCTCCGGAAGTTGCCAAAATAGCCCGGTTGCCTACGCTACTAAAATGTATGCATCAGTCCCCTATTTTGGAGAACCGAGATGATCAGCAAAAACACGATTTGTCTCTGGTACGACGGCACCGCGCTGGATGCTGCGACGTTCTATGCCGAGACGTTTCCGGACAGCGCTGTGGGAGCTGTCTTTCACGCACCGGGCGATTATCCGGCGGGCAAACAGGGCGATGTCTTGACGGTCGAGTTCACGGTGATGGGCATTCCTTGCCTTGGGCTGAACGGGGGCTCGACGTTCAAGCACAACGAGGCTTTCTCGTTTCAGGTGGCGACCGACGACCAAGCCGAAACAGACCGCTTGTGGAACGCAATTGTCAAAAACGGCGGCCAGGAAAGTGCATGCGGCTGGTGCAAGGACAAGTGGGGGCTGTCATGGCAAATCACCCCACGCGTTCTGACAGCTGCGATAACCGATCCTGATCGAGCGGCGGCCAAGCGCGCGTTCGACGCCATGATGGGGATGATAAAGATCGACATCGCTGCGATCGAAGCGGCTCTGAAGGGTTAACCAGCGGTGCCTGGGGTTGGCGCGCTTGGACGTGTCGGATGTGGCCGGTGCTGAAGCCGGGTACGGGACTGAAAAACTGTAACCGGCAGATATCGGCCAAAAAGCCTCCATGTTCAGGCCGCTTTGCACGTCAACCACGCCCCCCAGAAAAGACTGCTGAAGAAACGGGTGGCGTCCCCAAATCCGGCGTCATGCAACAGCTTTTGAACCGCCGCCTCGGAGTGTGGAGGGTCCGCGCCTTGAAGAATTTTCCCAAGCTTGACCTTCACTTCATCCGGGCTGGTTCCATGCTGCCTCCACCGTTGCCCCCAGGCCGCAAGCAGTAACGGCTGGCTGGCATAAGCATATTGATTCCCCGCGACAATCAGCGGTGCACCCGGCTTTAGATGAGTCCGAATGGATCGTAAAATTTGTCGCTTGGTATCATCCCCATCAAGATGATGGAGTACACCGATCAAGGTGGCTGCGTCGTATGATTCGTCTGCTGACAGGTCTTCAACATGCCCAAGATGCATGGTCGTTCTTTCAAGCAAGTTGTTCGCCTCTAACTGCTGCTTTGCTGCCTCCAGCATCGGCTCGGATGGATCAACGGCAGTGAAGCGCCAACCCGTCTCAAGCTTGGCCATAGCAATAATCTCCTGCGCCGTGCCCCCAGCGCCCACTACCAGTATTTTTGCCATGCTTGTATTACCAAGGCTTGCCGCCAGCATGCACGCCGCCAAGTCTTGGCAAGCGTCATATCCGGCTAGTGCAATACGGCTCTGTCGTCCGTACTCATTGGCTCGTGAGGTATCAAATTTTTCAGCAGCGTTGAGAGGGTATGATTTCAAGGCGGTTCTCCATGTCCTTGAATCAAGCTACGTTATACCCAGCAATAATAAAAATTCATTAATTTTATGTATTGCATTCCCGCAAGGAATATATAGTTCAAACAATTCTCGCGTTTGCTTAAGCTGATTCAGCTTTGTGGCGACAGTTAACTTTGGCTCGGTTGCAGCCCTTCCTGACAGATCGCTATCGGCCGATTCTGTTGAAAAAGTCGGTTCTTCCAGACTGCCCGCATACTGACTGCTGAGAACGCCTTTCTGGCGCGCCGCTACACGAAATCTGAGCCCGGAATCCTCTGCTCAATGTAAAGACTTCAATCTCAAGTGCGTACTTTTCTACCGTGGAAACCATGGCCGACTTTTTCAACAGAATCGGCCAGAAGCGGACGTTCGAAAACGTCAGCTTACGACCCATATCGTCAAAGGCTGGGTGAAAACCTTTGGCCTTGATCCAGTCGGCACGGCTTAACGGCCTTGATCCGTATGCGTATTTAAAGGGCGTGCTCACGCGACTGCCGATGCAGCGGCCGCGTGAGATTATCGAGTTGCTGCCGCATAGATGGGCGCCCGTTTAACCACGCAAGGCCTTTTGGGCGGACGCTTACTGTCCAGGGCCAGGCCAGAAGGTTTTAGAAAATGCGTAAGCGATGGGTTTGAAACTGGAAGCAGGCTGCTGCTTCCGTTTCCCAGATGCTGACAGTTCAGTTGGAAGAGTTGTTCAGCTGCTGAAGCTCAAGTTGCTTGGCCGCACTGGCTTCGAGGGTTGCACGCTCTTCATCCAGATACCGATAAATGCTTTGGAGGTTGGCGATTTTCTGTTTGATTTCTGCCATCTTCTTTTCAATTAGCTTCGCGCCGTCAGCACAATCGATCAGCTTGTTCCGCTGCGCATCCAGAATCTCGCCTATTTCCCCCAGGGAAAACCCCATGCTTTGCGCGCGCTGGATAAAGTTCAGATCCTGCAGAGTCTGCGCTGTGTAAACGCGATAGTTGTTAGTTCCCCGCAGCGGTGAGATCAGGCCAATTTGCTCGTAGTAACGCAGCGTATGGCGGCTGGCGCCGCTGCGGGCCTCGAGTTCGCCGATTTTCATGAAAACACCGCTTGACTATAGAGTTGGGTCGATAGTTTACGCTTGATTTCTCACCTTAACCAGGAGCAGGGAAATGAGCGTGGAGTGCTTTGTCACGGGGGGTACAGGCTTCATCGGTCAACATTTGGTGGCGTACCTGAGTGCAAAAGGTCACACCATTCGGGTGTTGATGCGTCGCCCAGAGCGACTAGCTGCACTGCGGGAGCAAGTCGACAATTTGGGAGGGAGCGCAACCCGGGTATTTGCCGTAGCTGGCGATCTGGAACGGGACAACCTCGGACTGAGTCTAGCTGACCGAGAAGTGCTAAGGCACGCCAGAGTCATATTCCACCTAGGCGCCCACTTCGCTTGGGGGCTTTCAGTGGAGCATTCTCGTGCGGTGAATGTAGAAGGGGCAAAGCGCGTGGCGCTGTTGGCGGCTGAGCAAAAAAGCCGGTTAGTGATGATCGGCGGCTACATGCTGAAAAATCATGAGCATCTGCAACGCATCGGGATTGATCCTCGTTATCCGGCGCTGACGAATTGGCCTGCCGTCTACCGGCATGTCGGTGGTTACGAGGGGAGCAAGCTGGAGGCGCATTTTGCGACCCTGGAGGTCATGTCCGCCAAGGGCGGGGAGATTACCGTTGTCCACCCCGCGACGGTTTGTGGACACAGCCGCACGGGGCATATCCTTGACGGTCAGCCGCTGGTGGAGCTGATACGCAACCTTGTACAGGGAAAGCTGACTGCAGGTGCCCGGTACCGCCGAGCACTGGCTACCACTGGTTACCGTGGATTACCTGGTTGAACTGGTGGCGGTTTGTGCTTTTGATCCTGCCATGGCTGGCCAGGAACTGCTGGCGCTTGATGACCAAACTCCCAACTTGCGAGAACTCCTGGTACAGGTGGCAAAACCCGTTGGCTTAAAGTCTCCCAAGCATTACATTTCGTTGCGATTTCTGAAGTTGCTACTGAGTATTCCTCCCGTCGCGCGTTTTTTGAATACAAAACCCGAAGCCTTGGACTTTATCCAGACCACTCGTTTTGATACAGCGGCGGTCGAGCAATTTGCCAACAGGCATGGAATAGCCAAACCGGATATACGTCAGTCTTTGCAGCACACTGCAACATTCGTCAACTCATATTGCATAGCCAAGGGCAAGGCCCGCTGACTTCTCATGGGGCGACAAAGCCGTTAGCCCCGATTAAATGGACTTTCCTAAGGTAAGTAATGCGGATTCGTCAACTTAGAATTTCAACCATCGTGCTTGAAATCGGCCTTTGTCGAGTCATTTGTCGATTCTATGCTGGGAGAACAGGGTGCGAAATCGCCTCTAGCTTGGAGGTATGTTTAACTAACACTCAATCGCCTCAGCCATACGCTTGCGCACTACTTCACGGCGATGCATGGGAGTGAACGTCCACCTGATCCACCCTCTTTTTTCTGCCATTTCGTACTGGAACTTCAAGAAGGCCTACAGCATCCTACTGGGCGATCCAGCTTATGCCACAATAAATACTGGGCTTGGCGGGATCTTCGTATCCTCAATCTTTGCGCCGTCGATGTGGGGCGGCATTCTATCGAACGACAAATCAGCGACAGGGATCGTCATCAATGCAATCTACTTTCAGCAAAGGCGTCATGTTTGCACTCTCCGCTGCGGCACTGAACGCAACGATCGGTGTACTCAGCAAAGTACTCATGAGTAATGGTTTCACCGCTAGCAGTGTCGCTGTCATCAAGACCGTACTTGGTTGCGTGCTTCTCTCGATCTTACTGTTTTTCCTCAAGCGCCCGGCGGCGTCGATCAAATGGACTCAGGCGGCTATCTGCGCATTCCTTGGCATCTTTGTGCTGTTCCATTTCGAAACGTCCGCCTATCGACACTACGCTGCAGCAGGTGTGGTGGTGGTGCTGATGGCCAGTGCCTCAATTTCCTCAATCATTCTGGGGCGCATTTTCCTCAAGGATGCCATCACCGCGAACGCTACCGTGGGCGCCGCACTGGCTATTGCTGGGATCTCGGTGATCTTCGGCGGCGACCTGCAGCAGGGCTTTACCCTCCAAGGTGCTGCGCTCGCCTCCATGGCCGGCTGCGGCTATGGGGCCTTTTCGGTTGCCATGAAGCGTATGGGTGTGTCGGGGGGGCTGCACTTCACCCGACAATTGTTGTTCTTTGGCAGCCTGTACCTGCTGATGCCGGCTGCGGCCGATGGTTTCGCGATGGGCGAGCTGTCGCCGCTGGCGATTGCCGCACTGCTGGCGCTGGCCACGCTGCCGACAATCCTCGGCTTCTTCTGCACCACCAAGGCCATCGAGTATCTCAAGCCATCCCAAGTACAGGCGCTGGAGCTGACCGAGCCACTGTTCGCCGCGCTGCTGGCGTTTGTGGCGCTCAATGAAGTACCGCGCGAAAGCCTGTACGCGGGAGCGGCACTGATCATCGTCGGCCTGTGTTTCTCCAATGAACTAATCCGCTTGGGCAGCAAAGCATCCGTCCCTTCGACCGAGTGAGCTATTTTCGGATCCTGATTACTCTAGCAATCACTGGTTTTAAGTGTTTTGAGCGACTGACCGCTTCTGGGCGATTTTTGCCTGTCGCCAAGGGCCGCTTTCGACTGTGGATTCAACCGGTCGATGCAACAGATTAGCTAAATTGACGCTCATCCAGAGTGACCTGCTGAGGAAACAACTCACCATAGAGAGGATGTGGAATACCGAAAATGTTCACTTCGATGCAAGGCGGCGAGAGCTCTTTGGAGTAATCCAAGATGCCCAGGCCCGCACATGGAATAACCAGACCCGCTTCGGTTTGAACAGAAAGATCCAGGCTGGTCTGATCGCATCACAAAGGGCTGCAATCGACAAAAACGGTCGCTAAATCCAATTATGGTTATCTTCTTCAGACCGCTTCCAGTACCGGTTAATGACTATCAGGAGCAAACGAAGTCAGTTTTTCTATCGTGCCTGGTGAGTTATCGATCGAAGTCAGGATGATACGAACAGCCATAACCACACCGGCCAGAACGGCAGCAAGACCCAATGCTTCTAAAAGTGTTGGCAGCCGACTTTGAAACAACAAGCCGAGTAATGTAGCGAACAGGGATTCAAGGGATATCAGTTGTCCAGAAAGCACCATGGGAAGACGATGGGATGCTGCGTTCCATGCCCAGGCTCCGGCGAGTGAGGACATCACCGCAATAACCAGGCCCCAGACGTACAGATGTCCTGCCAGGGAAACACTGAAACCAAGGATTGGCAGCTTGAGAAGGTCGAGCGCCTGCACAACCGGTAACAAGCACACGGTGCCCGTTCCGGCACCGGCCATCAGGAGGCCTGTCCATACACCTGACGCATTGGCCGGGAGTTTCTCCAGTGCACTCTGATTCAGCAAGCTGAATGCGAGCCACAAGACAACGGCGCAGACAGAAAAAATCAACCCCATCAGCCACGACCCGTGGCCCGCAACGGGTTGATTGATACTGCTGATGTTCGTCAGCACAAGCCCGCCAGTCAAAAATGTCAGCGGTATCATCAGTCTGCGCCATGGAAGCGTTTTTTTCGTGGCGTTGCTGAGCAGTGCCAACAAGACTGGCACCATGCCAATGAACGCTGGAGTCAGCACGGGGCCGCCAAAAATAACACCGGCGGCAATGCAGGTGCTGTACCCGAGATATCCGATCACGCCCAGACCGGCGGCGAGAAATTGCTGATTGCGACGCAGGCACCGTAGCTGGGCGCGACAGAGCACCATGACAACCACGCCCAGCACACCCGCGATCAGAAACCGGATAACCATCAAGTCATAGATGCTGTAGGCGCCAATGACGTAGGGGGCTATGAAATTCAGAGCCCAGCTCAGGGTCGCGACCACGGCAAGGGTCACTCCGGCGATGATGTTTGAGTGAGCAATGATCATCAGGCATATCCGCGAGGTATTCAGCTCATGGTGCACAGCGCCAGGGGTATGCTACAAACGAGTTCTCGGTCTTGGATGCATAACGTCTGATTATGAATACGCTTGGGAAATCATTGCCGCCGCTTGCCAGTTTACTGCCCTTTGAAGCGGCTGCTCGACTGGAAAGCTTTTCGAAGGCTGCCGATGAATTGCACATCACTCAAGCGGCGATCAGCCGCCAGATCCGTGGGCTTGAAGAAAATCTTGGGTTGAAGCTTTTTGCCGCCGCAACCGCGCAGTCTTCCTGACGCAGGAGGGGCGTGAGCTAGGGCGAGTGGTGAGCACCGCATTGCAAAGTATCAGCGACAGTGCCGTCACCCTTCGTGAATCACCGCGTAAAAACCGCGTCGTTTTACTGTGTCAGTTGTGCGAAGCGTTCTATTGGTTGATGCCGCGCCTTTCGATGTTTCACCAGCTACACCCGGAAATCGAGATCCAGGTCGCGACATCCACTCGACCGTTGACTGAATTCAATGACCATTTTGACGTTGCCTTACAAAGTACCGGACGCCCCAGCGGCTTGCATGCTCTGGCGTTCACCGCTGCTGATGAAGTGTTTCCTGTGTGCAGTCCTCATTACCTGACCGCCCGACAGTCACTCCGGATTACCGATCTTCGCCTCCATACGCTTTTACACCATCGCGCCACGCCACCGCACTTGATGGAATGGGATACCTGGCTGCACGCCTTTGGTCAGACATTAGAGGGCTATCCTCAGGGCTCCGTGTTTGATAGTTACCCCTTGATGCTCCAAGCCGCCGTCGAGGGGCATGGAATTGCAATGGGGTGGCGCCGAACAGCTGGGAGGCTTATTGATAACGGTATGCTGGTGAGACCTTGTATAGAAAGCGTCCCTTTACCTGAAGCGATATCCGTTTTTAGACAATATGGCGCAGAGGATCGGATTGAAGTGCGCGCGCTTACTGAGTGGCTTGCAGAGGAATTACGTAGTGAAAACTGAAAGCTCTATTCCCTATCGATAACGCTGGGATACGACCGCTTTTGGCCCAGAGTGTGTAAAAACGCTCATGGCCTCATCGTCTTGGATCATCGACGTTCGTGGCTGAACGATCGCAAGGCAAATGCTGCGTGTCGCATCAGTCGCGACTTGGAACACGTCAATGCTGTTTTTACAGCCTCTGGGATGGGCCAAAATCAGCCTTTTTTAGGCCGACAACGCCTTCATCAAACCGTTAGCACCGATGATTTTCATGACCCGTTTCATGTTGTAGGCGAGCACATTTAAACTCATCTCCGCACCCACCCCGGCCAGCTTCCGCGTCAGGAAGTGCGTCGCACCCATCCATTGTTTGAGCGTCCCGAAGGGATGCTCAACAGTCCGTTTTCGGGCTCGCATCATCTCCGGTGCATTGCTCAGCCGGGCCTGCATTTCCTCTAGTACAGCTTCATGTTCCCAGCGTCGAATTCGTCGTTCCGTGCTCGGGGTGCACTGCGATTTCAACGCGCAGCCCCGGCATTTCGAACTCCAGTAACGATGCAGCTTCAGGCCTTTTTCAACGTAGGAATAGTGCCAGATCAGCGCCTCTCCAGCCGGGCAAATATATTCGTTTTTTGCCGCGTCATAGACGAAGGCATCGTTATTGAAACGCCCGTCAGCCTTGGCTCCAGAGGTCATCGGCTTGGGCACATAGGCGGTGATGCCTGCATCGTGACAAGCCAGGATTTGTTCGCTTTTGAAGTAACCTCGGTCCGCCACTACCGACAACGTCTCCGATGCCATCGCCTCGCGGGCCTGCTTGGCCATTGAGCTGAGTTGATCGCGGTCGGAACCGACGTTGGTCACCTCATGCGCAACGATCAAATGGTGCTGCGTATCGACCGCTGTCTGCACGTTGTAGCCAACGATTCCCGTGCCGCGCGTCATCATGGAGCGGCTGTCTGGATCGGTCAGTGAGACCTGTTTATCCGGCGATTCATTGAGCTGGATTTCGATCGCCTGAAGCTCTTTCATTTGAGTTTTAAGCTTGGCGATTTTCTCTTCCAGCCGCACGGCACTGGGCTCGGAAGCTGTTGGTTCTTGCCGATCGGCAGCATCGAGTGCCGTCAGGTAACGATTGATACTCGATTCAATTTCTTCCATGCGCCGCTTCAGTTTGGCGCTGGTGAAATTGCGGTCGCGGTTGTTGACCGCTTTGAATTTGCTGCCATCGATGGCGACCAGATGTTCTCCGAACAGTCCCAACTGCTGGCACAACACAACGAACTGGCGACAGACGCCTCGGATGGCCTGGCTGTTGTCTTTTTCGGAAGTTGGCGATGGTCTTGAAGTCCGGCATCAAACGCCCGGTCAACCACATCAGTTCGATGTTGCGTTGGGCTTCTCGCTCCAAACGTCGGCTCGACTGGATGCGGTTGAGATAGCCGTAGATGTAGATCTTCAGCAAGATCGCGGGGTGGTAAGCAGGCCGGCCAGTATCGGCTGGAATGACACCTTCAAAACCCAGAGTGACCAGGTCGAGTTCGTCGACGAAGACGTCGACTACGCGGACCGGATTGGTATCGCTGACGTAGTCGTCGAGGCTCTCGGGAAGTAAGGTGCCTTGGCCTCGATGTTCACCTTGGATAAAGCGCTTCATGGGCGATCCCTGCGATGAAATCCTCAGAAATCATAGCAAGGGTTTGCGGAGGCGTTTTTACACACTCTGGGCCGATTTCTGCCTGTCTCCACAGTCAGCTTTGGATCGATACGACCATTCGTGAGCGGCCGCTTTTGCCGGGGAATGGATGATCAGTCGTTTGCTTTCATTCGCGACTTCACTGGACGAAGTGCCTAGAGGACTAATCCAAATCCTGCTTCGCTCGACATTTGGGGTAGGCGCTGCAACCCCAGAATCGCTCGTCTGCTCTATCGCCTATCTTACGGATACGAATTTCGAAAGCGCTTCCACAACGCGGGCAACTGCGTTTCGCGAAAGGGTCGTTTCGCTGTTTCAGGCACTGTACATGCTCGTAGTGGGTAGTGAGCGTACCGGCCCTCTTCCCGCTCTCCAGCGCCTTCACCATTACACTCACCTGCACTTCGTTAAACACAGGCTGCTGAAAGGACTTGATATAGCGGATGCAGTTGACGCCTTGGATGACATTGTCCGCCATGACGGTCTTGAAGCGGCTGCCGCCGACGAAGGCGATTACAGAATGGACGTGCTCGGGCGAAACGCTGAGCAGCGCTTCTATCGCTTTTAGATGTTTGTAATTCTGCCGCAGCGGGTTTTGGAACCTGAAGCGATGCCGGAAGATCTGCTGTGTCCACTGGGCCTGGCGCTCACCGCCGAAGATCCAGCCGCTCATGTTTTTGGTTTCCAGCACGAAAATGCCAAAAGGCGACAGGAACACATGATCGATCTGGGTAGTGCCATCGGGCGTATCCAGTGTGACGTTGTGCAACCGACGGTAGACCTGGCTATCCAGCCCATAATGGGCGAATGCCCGCACCAGCAACTCACCGAACCAGCCCTTGAACCAGGGCGTCTTGATGATGATGGCCAAGACCAATAATGGCAGCAGCCACTTCAGGATGTCGAACAGCGGCTGGAGCATCACAAAAATATTCATTGCTTCCTTTGCGTGGCGAAGGTGTGTCAGTAAGCCGGATGTGGCTACGCCTTCCCTTTTGTTCCTTCCTAGCTTAGGCGAGGTAACATATGTCTGCCTTCGGCTCTGGCTGTGTAAAAACGTTTTAAAGCAGATTTGACAGGCAAAACCGGAACGAAAATCACGCTCCTACACAATTGGAAAGAGATCGCACTGGCCAACTTAAAACGTGCCTTGAGCAAACGCGGCCAGGCATCAATGGCAAAACTGATGTGTATGTTCCGCTGCAATAGCGGAGCAAGCAGCTTTTGACCCTGAGCTGATGTTGACGAGTGTCCGCTCAGGGTTGTGGATTTCGGCCAGTCATGACAGGCAGGAATCGGCCTCCCAAAGCCAAAGGTTACATTCAGTCTCCTCGCCCCTATTGATCGCGTTCTGTCATCGGCTAGTTATATTGGCGCCAAAAAAAAAAGAAGTCGCGCGATTACAGCTGAGGTGTTGGGTGTGAAATATAGACCTATGATTTATATGGATTTTTAAAAAAAGTCGGAATTGGTAGCGCAGAGTTATCTAGAGACCTCTATTATTTCGTTATCACCGAATTCGGTCTAATCACTGTTATACCTCAGCGACAAAGCACGTCCTAAATCAACAATTATAGGAGAGTAACATGTCGATAAAAAAAAGAACGGTCTTACTCGTGCTGGCTTTTAGCTTTTTCGGAGTTACGAGTTGCGCGGACATAAGAAACTATTCAGAAATTTCAAGCGAAAGAGACAAGGGCATTGTTCCTGATATTGACTATTATGACCTTGCATACAATGTAGATATCATTGTGCTTCCTGCAGAAATAAAAACCAAAAAAAATGTAGATATAGACAATAATTTTTCAAACGAACTAAAAATTTCAAACTGGGGGAATGCGATCAAGAATGTGACCCAGAAAGAAATTCATAACAGTGATCGTTTTATCGAATTTGGAACTTACAGCGGCCGCATTGAAATAAGTGCAGAAGTATCTTCAGTATCTATACGCAACGCTTGGGGTGGAATTCGATCGAAATGCAATGTTGTTTACACATATAAAGATTTAGTGGCAGGAAAAATATTCTCCAAGCATGATAGTACCATTGAAGTAATGGTGCCATCCCCTGCCATACCAAAATCCAGTAATAGTTTTTCTTACAGCCTTGATCAACTTACATATGCTATTGCTCGCGAGGCGATTATTGGTCTCACTCGGCTGCAGCCCATTGCTGATATTCAGCTAACACAAAGGCAAGTGACGTTTTACAATTCAAGTATCAAAAGAAAACCCAACCAAATTATTAGCTACGTCCCAATTGACAATCTTATTCGCAACAATAAAAAAGAACTAAACTCTGCTTTTTCAACGGCTAAGAAAATGCAAAAAAAAGGTAATAAATTGGCGAAAAAAAGCAGATCAAAAGTTAGAGTAGACACCGTCTCTGCTCCCGCTGCCCTCCCCCTAAAATCTAACACAGCTAGTGACACACCCACCGTAAACACCGTTAAATCGAGTGAAAATTCTGTCAGTCAGAACTCAAGCCAGGCTGCGACTGAAACTAAAAAGGACGATAGAAGTTTAAGAGATATTGCTAGTTCATCGGAGCGCTTGAAGGATGGCACCGTTAAAAACGACGAACCCAGTTATGACGGCAGTGGACATATAGTCACTCCGGGGCACTATCAACCTCAAAACGAGGTATCAGAGCAAGAAAAAGCAATGGATGCATGGATTAAAGAGGAAAAAGCAAAGTTACAGGGAGCGACTGGCGATGCCGCTGCACGTACCGGGCATACAGTCACACCAGGACTCTATCCACCTCAAAACAAGGTATCGGCAGAGCAAGAAAGAGCAATGGACGAATGGTTGAAAGAGGAAAATGCAAGGTTACAGGGAGCGACTGGCAATGCCGCTTCACGTACCGGGTATATAGCCGCACCGGAAATCTATCAACCTCAAAACAAGGTATCGGCAGAGCAAGAAAGAGCAATGGATGAATGGTTGAAGGCGGAAAAGGCAAGGTTACAGGGAACGACCGGCAATGCCGCTTCACGCACCGGATATACAGTCGTGCCGGAACTCTATCAACCTCAAAACAAGGTATCGGCAGAGCAAGAAAGAGCAATGGATGAATGGACGAAAGCGCAATAAAACATGTCTTTCGCGATAGTGTGAATCACCCCTAATTTCGTAGACGTTTGCGAGCGTCGGTTATGGGTCGATAACCGACACTTATTTTCGCCCTGTATAGGTGGATGCTTCGCACCTGAGCAAGCGAGGAACAGACAGCGGATGGCTCAATACGTCTGATCAATTAATTATCGTAGCGCTTATTTGCCTGGCTATATTTTTATCTGACTCCAACCAGCTGGCATTGTTTTTTCTTTCTTTGCGCAGGTGCAAACTGTAATTGGCGTCTAAGGAAGAACCTGCGAATTCATTTGATGCGCTACTATTTTCGCGAAGCGCGCGAGTACATTCGAGAGATAGAACGTTACAGCCCTCGCCCTAAACGCCCGACTAAGCTGAAAGCGCCACAATAGGAAAAAGGTACTTTGGGTCGCAAGCTGAGTTGCTGGAATCTTTCATATCAGGTAACAAGTACCCTCTTCATTCGCCAATGAGTGTAACAGTCCGCTTTGGATCGAAAGTAGCCGGTGACAGCCTTCTTCAATTGACCATACTCCAATCAACCTATTGCAGGTTCCAATGGGGGGCACTGTCGCTGCCATGCTTGAGCTTTCTCGAAAGGAATCGACACCATGCCAAGCGATTATTCACTGTCGGATGTACTGGAAAGGCTGTTCGAAAATAAGCAGGCCTTAGAGGCGGCCATTATAGAGTTGACCCTGCTGATTGAGGAGCAAGGGGCACAGGACGTGGGCGGAAATGTCCGTGGTGCACTGTGGACCATGGGTGAAAACGCCGGTCATATCAAACAAATCCTGGCTCGATTGAAGAAATTGGACATCGGCTAGGTGCAACACCTTTGCCAAGGCTGCCTGAATCCGACTCCAAAGTGCCTATGGGCGCATCGTTCGAGGGTTCTGACGACGATCAGACGCTTGATGCCAAAAAGAGGCGGAGAGTTGATTCTGGCAAGCGATGAGCAGACATTTTTTTGCGATTTACTCTGATACGCTGCTGAAGCACTCGTTTACAGGAGTTATTCGCATGATTGGCAAGTTAATTTCGACGGGTTTCAGTTTGGCCACCTTGCCCGCCCGCCTGACTTTTCGCAGCGTCCGCGCCTTGGCCATGACGCCTGCCGAAGCCAGCCGCCTGCTGGCGGACATGCGTCAGGCATCGGATCAGGCGGTGCAGGAACTCCAGGGGCTGTTGGCCAACGTCGATGCGGACATGACCCACAAAACGGCGCACCTCAGTGCTGCCGACAAGCGCCTGGCAGCCGAACTGGCCCTCCACGCCGCCGAACAACACCTGAACATGGCCGCGATCAACATTCTGCGGGCCGTATGGCTGACGCTTCACTCGACGCCGAACTTGCCGCCAAGCGAGCTTGATAAGCGGCTTGAACAGACACGTAACGACTAACAGACCGTCCGGCGGATCGGTCGATTCGAGCGAGAAATGGGAGCTCAGCATCCTTGAATCGGCGCTTCATGTGCAGGTAGGGTTTATGGAGCGCTTACAATTCAGTTAGTCTGGCAGCTATTGGCGACAGTTTAGTTGCGACCATCGCAGAGGAATTACACCTCCGTCTGTTCAGCCATTTCCACGGCATCATCGACCTCGATACCCAGGTATCTGACGGTGCTTTCAAGCTTCGTATGACCAAGCAGGAGTTGGACAGCTCTCAGGTTCTTCGTCCTGCGATAGATCAACGATGCCTTGGTTCTACGTAGCGTGTGAGTACCGTACATGGTTGGATCAAGGCCAATGGCTGTCACCCACGCCAAGTTGAATAGCGCCAAATCACGTGTCTTCTCAGCAAGCTGAAGTCTTATCCGGATAGCCCAGATATATCTGACTCGGAGCGGGGCTTTCTGTCCGACAAGCTTTCCCTTGTTCCAAGGCTAATGACTATATATAGCAATGATCTTCATGGTTTGTCCTCCACGTTGAGGG
The DNA here is from genome assembly GCF_054668495.1 of Pseudomonas sp. S2_A02. NCBI lineage: Bacteria > Pseudomonadati > Pseudomonadota > Gammaproteobacteria > Pseudomonadales > Pseudomonadaceae > Pseudomonas > Pseudomonas sp. S2_A02. The sequence goes on from NZ_CP162776.1 coordinate 973,825, forward strand.
AGGACAAGGGTGGATCAGTTACGGTGCGTGGTGGGCGCTAACCGACCCAAAGCTGCCGGTCAGCAATGGCTAAAATTGACCGGTTGCCGCCCCTCGCCAAGGGCAGCAATTCTACTACTTGCCGCCACTCATCGATGGTAACGAACCACTCCCCCGATCTTCGTCACACCACTGCTGCTTCAATCGTTCTGGAACGCCAGGCATAAGCCAACACCATCAGCAGCCCCAGAGCAGCCATCGCCGCTCCGGCCAGGGAAATCGCCGGATAACCCAGATCAGCGTTGATCACCGCTCCGCCCAGCGCTGCGCCAATCGCGTTGCCAAAATTGAAGGCGCCAATGTTCACCGCAGAGGCAAGATTGGGCGCGTCCTTCGCTGCTTCCATGACGCGCATCTGTAGCGGCGACACCAGGGCGAAACTGGCGATACCCCATATCAGGATGGCCAGAGCAGCCGGCACCGTCCAACGCATCAGCAGGGTGAACGCCAACAAGACGAGAATCAGCACGCTCAGCGAGACGATCAGGGTGCGATCTATCGAGCGGTCAGCGGCCTTGCCGCCCCACATGTTGCCCAGCGTCAAACCAACACCGTATAGCATCAGCATGGCGGTGATGTAGGCGGTGGACGCATGGGTCTCGCTGCTGAGGATCGGCGCGATGTAGGTGAAGACGGTGAACATGGCACTCGAGCCGACTACGGTCAGGGCCAGCGCGCCCAGCACCGGGCCGCGCCCCAATACCCGAATTTCCGCCATTACACCGACACTTTGCGGCGCCCGCACGTTGGGCAGGGCAAACCACAACGCAGCCATGGTCACCAAGCCTAGGCCGGTAATACCCCAGAAAGCGGTGCGCCAACCGAACAGTTCGCCAAACCAGGCGGCCAGCGGCACACCGCCGATGGTCGCCAAGGTCAGGCCCATGAACATCGCCGCAACCGCCCCGGCACGTTTCTCTGGAGCGACCACGCTGGCGGCGACGACGGAGCCAACGCCAAAAAATGCACCATGGTTCAGTGAGGTCACCACCCTGGCGACCATGAGGCTGTAGTAATCGGTGGCCAGGGCTGACATCAGATTACCCAGGGTGAAAATCGCCATAAGCCCGATCAGCAGATGGCGCCGGGGAATCCTGCCGGTGGTCAGGGTCATCAGCGGTGCGCCGAGCAATACGCCCAGCGCATAAGCACTGACCAGCAAACCGGCGGCGGGAATGGAAACGCCCAGATCCGCAGCGATACCCGGCAACATGCCCATAGGGGCGAATTCTGTTACGCCGATGCCAAAGGCACCGATGGCGAGCGCGACAAGTGGTGGGTTGATACGCATGGAAGGCTCCTTATCTATGCCGCTAATGCTACGATCCAGTCTTTTCAGGCGGTAGATAGCATTTTTGGCAATCACCTTTGCGCAGGAGGCACAAGTGGATTTCAACGGCAGGTCAGGTGAAATGAGCGTGTTCACCACCGTGGCGCAGGAAGGCAGCCTGTCGGCCGCCGCGCGTGCACTGGGCCTGACACCCTCGGCAGTCAGTCGGATCATCGCGCGTACCGAGCAACGTCTTGGCACCCGCCTGCTGTTGCGCACCACCCGAGCGATCACCTTCACTGCCGAGGGCGAAGCGTTCCTGCGCGGCGCCCGGCGTATCCTGGCCGACATGGACGAGGTCGAAGAAGCCATCGCCGACCAAGGCGTACCCAGGGGGCGATTGCGGGTCAGTGCCGCCCTTGGCCATGGGCGGCTGGCCATCGTTCCCTTGGTCGCAGCATTCAGCGCCCGTTACCCGAACATCGTCGTCGACCTCACCCTCGGCGACGAAGTGGTCGACATTCTCGGCGGGCAGGCCGACGTCGCGGTCCGCTTTGGCCATCTGCCCGACAGCCCGCTGACCGCGCGCAGGATCGGCGACACCGGCCAGGTAGTGGTGGCATCGCCCGAGTATCTGCAGCGCCACGGCATCCCCCAGGAACCGGAAGACCTGCTACAGCATAACTGCCTGCGCTTCAACTTCCGGCGTGCCGAGCCCAACTGGCCGTTCATCCGCGATGGAAAAGAGTTTTCCCTAAAGGTCAGCGGCAACATCGAATGCAGCAGTGGTGAAGCGCTGGCACAACTCGCGCGAGTAGGTGCCGGCATTGCACGTATCGGTGAGTTCAGCGTGAGCGAGGATCTGCAGCGCGGCGACCTGATTCCACTGTTGGAAGCCTGGAACCCCGGGGACCAGGAACCGATTCATGCGGTGTTCGTCGGCGGGGCGGCAATGCCGGCGCGGGTGCGATTGTTCGTGGACTTCTTGCTGGAACATCACCGGATGTAAGCGGAGGCGTAAGCTGATATTTCCGGGTACTCGTGATGTTGAAGTGACCAAAGCATTTTTGGGTGCACTATCAATAGGTGGTTTGCCTTACTGGAACAATCGTGAGCTCTGGCATTGATGGGGCGTCCGCACGTCTTAAATGGCCGTCGTGAAAGACCGCTTTTGGCCGGTTTCTGCCGATCGGGGAAGGCACGAATCGGCCAGAAGCGGATACCCATAAACCTCCGACTTTCTCCTAACGATTGCAAATTTTCTAGCTACGCTTTCCAGCAAGGGAACGGCGTAGGTGCGGCCTCTCCTTAATTGTCAGGCAAGGGAGCCAATATCTATGGATAGCATGCAGAACGTTTATCCATCAGCCACCGTTCTGGTGGTCGACGACACCCCCGACAACCTGATGTTGATAACCGAGTTTCTCAAGGACAGATATCGGGTCAAGGCAGCCAACAGCGGCGAGAAAGCGTTGCGGCTTCTCCAGGGCGACCCACTTCCCGATCTGATCCTGCTGGACATCATGATGCCGGGCCTGTCCGGCTACGACGTTGCCGAGCAGCTCAAACTTGACACCCGCACTCGCCACATTCCGATCATTTTCCTTACCGCCATGGCTGCCACCGAGGACGAGATTCGCGGCCTGAGCCTGGGCGCTGCGGACTACATCACCAAACCGATCATCCCCCCGGTACTCATGGCCAGGGTCGCGACCCAGATCAAGGTCAAGGCGGCTGCGGATTTCCTGCGCGACAAGAACGAATTTCTGGAGCAGGAGGTGCAGCGCCGCACCCGCGAGGTGACCGCCATCCAGGACGTCACCATCCACGCCATGGCATCGCTGGCCGAAACCCGCGACAACGAAACCGGCAACCACATTCGTCGTACCCAGCACTACATCAAACTGCTGGCCGAGCTGCTGCGCGAGCATCCACGCTTCCGCCACTTCCTCGACGACGAAACTATCAAGCTGCTGTTCAAGTCGGCACCGCTGCACGATATCGGCAAGATCGGCATTCCCGATCGCATCCTGCTCAAGCCGGGACGTCTCACCCCGCAAGAGTTCGAGATCATGAAGACCCACACTACATTGGGGCGCGATGCAATCCAGCACGCCGAGGATCAGTTGGGGATAGGCGTCGACTTCCTTCTTCTGGCCAAGGAAATCGCCTACGGGCACCAGGAAAAATGGGATGGCAGTGGCTATCCGCAAGGGGTGGCCACCGACGACATTCCCATCAGCGCCCGTTTGATGGCCGTGGCGGATGTCTACGATGCGCTGATCAGCCGCCGCGTGTACAAACCCGGTATGCCCCATGCGCAGGCGGTGGAGATTATCCGCGAAGGCCGCGGTTCGCATTTCGACCCAGACATCTGCGACGCCTTTCTGGCCAATGCCGAGCGGTTCCGGGAAATTGCCGCGCGGTTCGCCGACAGCGACCAGGACATGGCCAAGCAGTTGGCCTCACTTGAGCAGATCGCTGAGCAGCCCTGAGCCCTTTGCATCATTCTGCACATCAAGCTAAACGAGGCGGTATATGAACAGACTGTTCGAGCTGCTCGAGCGCCTTTCCCTGCGCAGTAAATTGATCATCGGCTTCGCTGCGCTGCTGATATTGATCCTGATGCTGGGTGTGCAAAGCCTACGCACTCAATATTCACTCAGGTACGAAATGCAGCAGTTGTACCAGCAGGATTTGGTCGGTATCCAGCATGTGCAGGAGGTTCGGGTGCAGCTGCCGCATCTGTTGCTGGCACTGCAACGCGCCGTCGCTACCAGCAACGCGGACATCCGCATCAGCGCCAGGGCCCAGATGGCCATCGCTCAGGAGCGTCTGCACGAGGCTCTGGAGCAGGTTCGCCCAACGCTGCGGCGACAGAGCAGCCTCAACAGCTTGTTGGCGTTTGAGATGGTATTGCAGCGCCTGCAAAAAAATGGCGATGAAGCGCTGGAGTTGGCCGGCAAGGGTTCCCTGGGTCAGGCGTTGATGTTGCTCAACAGTAAGGAATTTCTCGCGCTGGAGCAGGAAAGCGACGAGCTGCTCATCCAGATAGAGAAAAACAAAGAAGCCGACATCCACGATACGGCGAAGAATCTGGCCGAGTATGCGCAGCGCAGCAGCACAATCACTTATGTATTGCTGCTGGGCGGTTCGACGCTGGCCTTGCTGCTGACCTGGCTGGTCAGCCGTTCCATCGGCGTGCCGCTGAACCGCGTACGCGCGGCGGTTGACGAGCTGGCATCCGGCAAGTTGGACAGTCAGATCCCTCACACCGACCTGCGCAACGAAACTGGCGACCTGGCGCGCGCCATCGCCACGCTGCAACTGGAGGCTTGTCAACTTGAGCGCCAGCGCTGGGTCAAAGCCCATGCCTCGCTCCTGCAAGTGGATCTGCAACAGGCGGAGACGCCGCAGCAGTTGGCCCAGGCTTTCTTTTGCCGCATCGCGCCACTATTGGGCATGTGCCAAGGGGCGCTGTACGTTCTCTATGAAGGTGCGCCACGCCTGCAATTGCTGGGTGGTTATGCGGCGGACAGTGAGCACCCACTGCGCGCTGAGCTGGAACTCGGTGAAGGGCTACTTGGCCAGTGCGCACTGGATCGCCAACCCCGCCAGCTCAACGATCTGCCTGAGCAGTTCTGGCGTGTGCGCGCACAGTTGGGCGAAGCCCCTGCCAGCCATCTGCTGGTTCAGCCTGTACTGCGTGGCGAGCGTCTGCTCGGGGTTGTGGAAATGGCCGGCTTTCGCCCGTTGGAAGAGAACGAGGCATTGCTGCTGCAGGAAGTGCTACCGAGGCTGGCCGGTGCGATGGCCATTATGGAGCGCAACGAGGCGGCCCAGGCGCTGCTGCAGGAAACTCGTCGCCAGGCTGACGAAATGGGTGCCCAGGCCCTGCAACTGGAACTCCAGGCCCAGGAGCTGGAGGCTCAGCAGGCGGCACTGCGCGCCACCGAGGCGTGGTACCGCGGCATTATCGAGGCAGCACCGGACGGCATGTTGGTGCTGGGCGCCGACGGCCACATCCTGATGACCAACCCGCAGATGGATGCCCTGTTTGGCTACGAACACGGCGAACTGATCAGTGCCAGCATCGAGCGTCTGGTGCCGCAGGCCGCCCGCGAGCGCCATGTTCGGCTACGCGACGGGTTCATTGCCAGCGGCGGAACCCGGCAGATGGGCGGCGATTTGAATGACCTGCACGGCGTGCGCAAGGACGGCAGCCTGTTCTCGGTGGAAATTGGTCTGTCCCACCTGCCCCGCTTGGAAGGGCGTGGCGTCTGTGTTTGTGCCTCGGTGCGCGACGTGAGTGAGCGCAGGGCGATGGAGGCCAAGCTACGTACTGCCAGCGATCGCCTGAATCTGGCGCAAGAGGCCGGCGACATCGGTCTATTCGATGTTGACCTGGTCAGCGGTAAAAACTATTGGACGCCACAGCTCGAAGCGCTGTTCGGGCTTGAGCCTGGCGGATTCGGTGGCACTCTGGAGCACTGGAAGGCGTTGGTGCATCCCGATGACGTGGCGCATATCAGTAGTACATTCGAGAGCGCAGTCCAAAGTGGCGATGATCGCGTCGAGTTCGACTTCCGCATCGTGCGGCAAAACGATGGGCTGGTGCGCACGTTCAAATCGCTCAACCGATTCTCACGCACGCCTGACGGCAAGCCATTGCGCGCAACCGGCATCAACATCGACGTGACTGCACTGGCAGAGGCAAGGGCGGCGGCCGAGGACGCGACCCAGGCCAAGAGCGAGTTCCTCGCCAACATGAGCCACGAGATCCGCACGCCAATGAACGCCATCATCGGCATGAGCCACTTGGCGCTGCGTACCGAACTGGATAATCGCCAACGCAACTACATCGAAAAGGTGCATCGCTCGGCGGAGAACCTGCTGGGGATCATCAACGACATCCTCGACTTCTCCAAGATCGAGGCCGGCAGGATGAACCTCGAACAAACCCCCTTCCGCCTGGAGGACGTACTCGACAGTTTCGCCGCCATGATCGGCCTCAAGACCGAGGACAAGGGCCTGGAGTTGTTGTTCCAGACCCAGCCTGAGTTACCCACTGCTCTGTTCGGAGATCCCTTGCGCCTGGGTCAAGTGCTAATCAACCTGGGCAACAACGCTGCCAAATTTACCGAACGCGGCGAGATTGTGGTCGGTGTGGAAGAAATTGGCACGCACGAAGAGCGCGTGCAGCTGCATTTCTGGGTGCGCGACACTGGTATCGGCATGACCGTCGAGGAGTGTTCGCGCATGTTTCAGTCGTTTAGTCAGGCCGACAGCTCGACCACGCGCAAGTACGGTGGCACCGGGCTGGGCTTGTCCATCTCGAAGAAGTTGGTGGAGCTGATGGACGGCCACATTTGGGTTGAGAGCGAGCCGGGGGTCGGCTCCACGTTCCATTTCCAGGTACGCATTGGCGTGCAGCAAGGCGTTCAGCCGCGTCGCATGTTCAAGGCCGACGAACTGCTGGGTATGCGGGTGCTGGTGGTGGACGACAATGCTAGTGCTCGTGAAATCCTCTCGGGCATGGCGCGCAGCTTCGGCCTGGAGGTGGATGTCGCGGAGAATGGTAGCCTGGCGCTGCACATGCTGGCCGATGCCGAGCATAAGGTGCTGCCCTACGATCTAGTGCTGATGGACTGGCGGATGCCCGGCATGGATGGCATAGAAGCCGTGAGTAGAATGCATTCCGCCAGCCTGATGCATACCCCGTCGGTCATCATGGTCACCGCCTTTGGCCGCGAAGAGGCACGCGAGGAAGCCGAGCGCCAGGGCATCCAGTTACCGGCGGTGCTGACCAAGCCAGTAACACCGTCCTCTTTGCTCGAAGCCATCGTTGTGGTGCTGCGTAAAGGCCCGCAGGGCGATACTCGGGCCGGCGAACGCTCCCAACAGAATGCCAGCACCGTAGCCAGCCTGAATGGAGCCCGGCTGCTGCTGGTAGAAGACAACGAGCTGAATCAGGAACTGGCCTGCGAGCTGCTGGAGAGTGTCGGAATACAGCTGCGACTGGCCAGGCACGGCCAGGAGGCCCTGGACATCCTGACCGAGGATGGCAGCTTCGACGGCGTGCTGATGGATTGCCAAATGCCGGTGATGGACGGCTACACCGCCACCCAGCGGATTCGCCAACAGCCGCGCTTTAATGCTTTGCCGGTGATCGCCATGACTGCCAACGCCATGGACGGTGATCGCGAGCGAGCCCTGAGCAGTGGCATGAACGACCACATATCCAAGCCACTCAATGTCGATGACATGTTCGCCACACTGGCAAAATGGATCAGGCCACAGGCTGCTCCAGCATCGCCAAATGTAGGCCTGTCGGATGGACTGCCGGATCGTCTTGAGGGCATTGATATGGTTGCCGGCCTGGCGACCTGTATGGGCCGGCGAGAACTCTATCTGCGCCTGCTCTGCAAGTTTCGCGACACTCAGACAGGTTTTGCCGAGCAATTCCAGGCCGCACTGGCCGACTCGGATGATAGCGCGACCGGACGTGTGGCCCACAGCCTGCGCGGCACGGCCGGCAACATCGGTGCCAGGGCCGTGGCGCAGGCCGCCGCTGTGCTGGAGCTGGCCTGCCAGAACGGCGAGCCCGCTATGGTGGTGCATGACCTGGCGACGGAGGTCGAGCGTTGCCTGCTGCCGACGTTGGCCGCTCTGGCTGACCTGACAGCAAACGCCCCGGCATCGATGAGCGATGGCCTGCAGGATGGCCCCAAGTTGAGCGAACAACTGAACAGGCTCAAAGGTCTTTTGGCCGAAAGTGACACGGCGGCTATGGAAGCGCTTACCGAACTGCGCAATCTGTCACTCGATCGGGCCTTGGCCAAACGTCTGGTTCTGGTCGCGGAGCAGGTGGAGCTGTTCGATTTTGATCGTGCCCTGGAACTGTTGCAGGACGGGTGAGTTTTGCCAGGAAAGGAGCTACTGATCTCTTCTGGCAACTGGAGACCGACTGGCCGGTTTGGGTCGATTGCAGCCCTTCATGACAGGCAGCAATCGGCCAGAAGTGACACCTGGAATGCCCTCGCCCTTTACATCGCGTTGGAAGATATCGCATTGGCCAACCCAAAACGTGCCTTGAGCAAACGCGGCTAGGCGCGTTCACGCCGCTATAGTCGACTCTATTGCCGACCGTACTTCCAGGAGCTTTTTCCCAGTGTCTGACATGCCGATCAACTTCGCTTACACAAAACGCTTCAACGCCGTACTTGCCTACATTGATGCCCATCTCGAAGGTGACCTGTCGGTGAAGACGTTGAGCCACGTGGCGAACTTTTCGGCGTTTCACTTCCATCGACAATTCACCGCGTTCGTAGGCGTGCCCGTCTCACGCTATGTGCAGCTGATGCGGCTACGACGCGCGGCACATCGCCTGGCCGCCTCCGCTGAACACTCGGTACTGGACGCCGCACTCGGTGCCGGCTTTGAAAGTCCCGAGGCATTTTGCAGGGCGTTCAGGCGGGCGTTCGGTATGACGCCGAGTGCGTTCAGGAGGGAACCGAACTGGCAGGTCTGGAATGCGGTATTCGCAATCCCTCACTTTTCCAGGACTATCATCATGCAAGTACGAATCGTGGAATTCCCTGAAGTCAGGGTAGCAACGCTTGAGCACTGCGGGCCAACCGGGCTCGTCAATGAGAGCGTGCGCAAGTTCATCGAGTGGCGTATGCAGAGCGGACAGTCGCCGGTGGCATCGAGTCGCTCCTTTGGCATTCCCTATGGCAACCCCGATACGACACCGCCACAAGCATTCCGCTTCGCCATTTGCGGCGAGATTCACGAGGCGGTAGCGCCGAATGAGTTCAGTGTGCACGAGATCGTCATTCCTGGCGGTCGCTACGTCGTGGTGCGACACGCGGGGTCACCGGATCACATTGGCGAAACGATCTATCCGATTTACCGCGATTGGCTTCCCGCCAGTGGAGAGGAACTTCGTGACCAGCCACTGTTCTTTCATTACCTGAGCGTCTATCCCGAGACACCGCAGGATCAATGGCAAACTGATGTGTATGTTCCGCTGCAATAGCGGAGCAAGCAGCTTTTGACCCTGAGCGGATGTTGACGAGTGTCCGCTCAGGGGTGTGGATTGCAGTCTTTGTTCTCTCTTTGTGGCGTAGCTGACAAAGAGTAGATACTTTGATGAGCCCGGTCAGCGGGGTTCTCACTCAAATTTCAAAGCAAGGAAGTGCAATGGACGTCCCACTCCCCCTCTGGCTCATTCTCACGGCCATGACCGCTTACGTTGCGAGTACACGCGGGCGATCAGGGCCAAGATGGTTTGCAATCGGGCTTTTCGTTCCCGGCGTAGCCCTGATCGCCGTGTTGTTAATGCCACGGTTGGCAAAGACCGGTGTTGACGCTCTAGTGCACGAAGATCTGCGCCCCTGCCCTGCCTGCACCCAAGCCATCAAAGCTGCAGCCTCACGATGCAAGCGCTGCGGAGCCGAAGTGGAGCCTATCGCCCTGAGAAATCGCAGCGGCTGGGTAGCGCGCATTACTGCCCATACCGATGAAGAATTTGAACGGATGGCTGCACAGATGACGCTAATCGACATACCAACAATTCTCGATGAAGCGCCTCACGTTTTTGCAGGTCCGTTTGAAGAAAAGGCCGAGGCGCAAAACATGCTCAAATACCTGAAGTCCAATCATGACCTGGATGGACTAGTGACGTGGCGGTCAGTGACTAGGTAACAAGACACTCCCATCATCGCGCCTGGCTGTCTGCATACTTGGCTTACATGGATTCCATCTGGTTCGCAGACAGGCCCCCTCCCTCTCTCCCCGCATAGGGAGCACAACATGGACAAAAACGCAGCGCTTGAATGCCCCCCGTCCTCGCAAAACGCCCCATGCCAGGGCGAGTCCCGCACCGCTGGATGCGACAAAAACCGCAACGTCCCGCAGCAAATACAAACTGAACCGCCACTGCCGAGTCAACACCTCGCACGCGTGTCCATCCTCGACCGCGTCGCGCCAGACAGCGTTTATCTGGATGCTCTAGCATTCTGGCCTTCTCGCGCAGGCCCGTCTTGCTAAAGTTTGCGACTCACAAGCCGACAGCTTTCGTTCCCACCTCACGGATGATTTCAATGTTCCGCTCTCTTTTTTCCGGCGTTGCTTTGCTCGCCGTCGGCGCCGCCTGCACTGCCCAGGCCCAGACCCAGACCGTCACCACGCCCGAACAACTGCTGACTGAATTCTCTCGTTGCGATGCGCATTTCTTCGAGAGCCTGCGCGACGCCCGCCTGCCAGCAGGTACCTTGCGCCTGAGTGATTATGGCTCGGTCAAGGCACCGACCATCACGAGTCCGCTGCAGGAAGGTGGCACTTACCAGCGCTTCGAAACGCCCCTGATCGTCAACGGCGTGCGTATGGTCGGCTATTACAACCAGGCCCAAACCATCAAGAACGTCGGCAATTTTCTGTTCTGGGGTTTCGTAGCCGATGGCTCGCCGCAAGAGGTGGCCGCAAAACTCAAGCCGCTTATCGTTGACAACGCACGCTTTGTCAGTCAGGGCAAAGCCATTACCCGCGCTGAAATTCGCCGCGTCGGTGACCCGATCAGCCAATGGCGCACCGAAGGACTGACCGGTCCCGGCGTCGCCACGCCATTTGGTTTCGTAGACCGCGTGTTGATGGTCGACACGGGCGACACCACACCGCCGCTCGCAGGACACACCACCGTGTTCTGCTCGCTACAAGGCACCGTGACCGCGCCGCTCTTGCAAGTCTATCGCCCTGACCTCAATGCTCGTCTGCTCGACTAACAAGGATGCTTTTCATGAATGCTCGCTGGCCCGCACTGATCGCCTGCTCCGTCATCCTCACCGGTTGTGCCGGGATGCAGAACCCGCAAAAAGCCAACCTTGTCCACTGCGCAAATCAGTTTAAGGCGTCCAAAGCCGAAAACTACCCTCTGGTGCTGCAGGAAGGCGATCTATGCCTGCAGAAAAATACGCTGCCTGCCTCACTGCAAAGTTTGATTTACGCGGTGCAGGCCGACGCCTACAGCAACCTCAAGCACTTTCCCGAAGCCGTGGCGGCCAAGGAAAAATCCATGCAACTGGCGGTCAAGCCTGATCCGCGCGCCAACCTGGACTTAAGCTCCATGTATCGCGATGCTGGCAACCCGAAAAAAGCCCTTGAACTCGTGCAGTACAACCTTGACAACGGGCTGGGAGAAGCCGGAAAGGGTTCCGGCTTCCACATGCCGACCTACTATCATCTGGGCCTCGCGTTGACAGACCTGGGTCAGTACCGAGAAGCCGCTGAAGCATTCAGCACCGGCCTTGAGCGCCAGCCGGATTATGCCTGGGCCTTTTACGCGCGCGGGATCGCGTACGACCATTTGGGGGACAAGGACGACGCCAAGGCCGACTTCATGAAGTTCTCGCAGATCGCCAACAAAAGTTACGTGCTGGAGGAGCAGAAGGCCAAGCTCGCCGAGTACAGGATTTCCATGCCGTAATGTGAGAGCCGGCTTAGTGGCGAACGCAGTGGGTCAGCGACAGGGGGCGCGGAGTCCTGCTACTGGCTGATTTATGCCTATCGCGAAGGGCAAAAAACGGCCAAAAGAAGACATCGATGAAAATACAGGTACCCATCGTATGCCGCTGCCCCTGCTCCAGTTCCTTTTTTCTAAAAATTGAAACGCTGGTCAAACACTGCCTGCTCAGCCACCGTCACGGTGCATTGGCGGGCCACTTCAACCGGTATCACTTTGCCCAGCAACGGCGCCAGCGACTTGTAGAACGCCTTATCGCAGGCGACGTCTTTGCTGAAGGCTTGGGAGTTACCGGCCGCGTCGGCGGTAATCCGGCAGCCCGCCACCAATTCGGTGGGCAACTCGTTCAATGGCAGCGTCTTCGAGCCGGCGCCCTGCAACTCGATCAGCTCGTTGCACGCGCCTTTGGCCGGACCTTCCTTGATGGTTTTGGTGAAGGCGACGCGTTGGTAGTCAGTACCGGTGAACAGCACCTGGTCGTTGACCGTCACGCGGTATTGTGATGGTTTGAAGGCGATGGTTTTGATGCAGAACTGCGTGGCGACCGGTTTGCCATTGACTTCTGCTGTGGCCGTTTTGCAGCCTGGGGTAGCCTGGGTGAAGGTGGTATCGGGCGAGCTGACGCAACCGGCCAGCGATAGTAGACACACACCGAACAGCATTCTTTTCATGGGACTTCCTGTGCTCAAACATACCGCCTCCAGCAGGCGGCTCCGGACACAGATCATACCAACCGTAGGTGGCCAAAGGCGCAGAAAAGCAAGATGCCCCCCAACTCGGCTACCGCCCCCCATCTCGACAGCTGTCCGCTTTCGGCCCAAGCGGTGTGAAAACCTCAGTAAAAATCGAAGCACGCGCCTCTACGTGAAAGCAGAAATTTGTCGGCAGGGTCACACAGATCTGAATTTACGTAGGCCGCGCTCTGACGTGCCGTTACCAAACGGGATTGGAGCGTGTTCTGCCCCAATCCCGCCCTTCCTATTTCTGGCTACCCGACAATGGTGGGGTTCGAGGCGGAATCAATCGCTTCGTCCCCGTCGACTCAAACGCCGAAGCCAAACGAAGCAGCGTCGAGTCGTCATAAGCACGACCGGCAAAGGTCAGCCCGACGGGCATGCTGATGTCCGGCATGAAGTCCGTCAGGCACCGTAGTGATCTAATTGACTGTGCCCCCCGCGAGCATCGTGGATCACTACTTCGGAAATACCGAACCTCGCCTTCTGTTCAGATATTGGGGCCAAGCAGTTCCAGATCAGGTCTTTTCGCATACCGAGGCCGGAAATGAGCCGCCATCACTATTTTAGGGTTGGCGGCAGGAATGTCATTCCAGTAGCGAGACCAGGCGCGGCTCAATCGAGCATGTAAGCACCTCAAGTAGAGCCAGCGTCACCGGTAGTTTGAAACGCCGCCGGCCAGCGCTGCCTGGGTTGAGGTATAGCCGTTCGCCGCGCCATTCTATGCGTGGCTTATGCGAATGGCCGGTAATCACCAGCCTTATGTCTGCATCAAGCACGGCAGGGACATCGGCAATGTCGTGTACCAGCAAGGTCTGCCATCCATTCAGGTCGAAACAAAGTCGATCGGCGAGATTTTCTGCCCAAGGGGCGTCCAGATCATTGTTCCCGCGTACGACGTGCAGCGGGGCAATGGACGCCAGTTGATCAAGTATTTCGAGCTTGCCGATGTCGCCAGCATGAATGATCCGTTCACACCCCTCCAGGGCAGCAAGGGCTTCGGCGCGCAGTAAGCCATGGGTATCGGAGATCACGCCAACTTTCATGCAAAGCTCCGGAGCGGGCTTTCAAGGTGAGTATTATGGTCGGCCCGCTCTGCTGCGGGTCATATGGATGAGTGCTGATCTACGACTATCCAGAGAAGATCGCTCTTCGACAGCAAAGGGCAAGAAGCCCAGTTTTGGATAAAGCAACAAGCCTGCTGTGTTTTCATTGAAACATGAGATCCGGACCTCTGTGGCGTCATAGCGATTGAATGCCAGAGCTGTCATCGTCTCCACGATGAAGGTCGCTACGCCTTTACCTCGTGCCTCTTGGGCAACGATGACATTGCCGATACAGCAAACCCCACCCGTTTCAGCCCGATAAAAGTTAGCAAAGCCGACGACGCTATTCCCGCTCTCGACAACCGTCGAGTCGAATCGTTGAGTAATAGCGTTAGACAGCTGAGCTTCAGTCAGCGGGTATTGAGCTTTCGGAAACATATAAAACAGTTCCCGAGCGTCAAGGGAAAGCTACAAATGGTTTTGATGTCATCAGCCTTCACTGGCCTGTGTTGCAATATCATCGCGCATCCTTGAGGTCTATGTTTACCGCTTACCAAGCGGGATTGGAACGTGTTCTGCCCCAATCCCGGCCTTCCTATTTCTGGCCACCCGACAATGGAGGGGTTCGAGGCGGAATCAATCGTTTCGTCCCCGTCGACTCAAACGCCGAAGCCAAGCGAAGCAGCGTCGAATCGTCATAAGCACGACCGGCAAAGGTCAGCCCGACGGGCATGCCGATGTCCGGCATGACGCCCATCGGCACCGTGACCGTGGGAACACCCAAGTGGCGGATGGCGAGATTACCGTTGGCGACCCAGACACCGTTACTCCACGCGATGTCCGCAGACTTCGGATCGACATCGGCATTCGCCGGCCCGACGTCGGCCACCGTCGGGAAGATCACTGCGTCGAGCCCCAGCCGGTCCATCCACTCTTCAAGATCAATCCGGCGCGTCTGCTCAAGGCCGCGTAGCCCGTCAGGCACCGTGGTGATCTGGTCCCAAGGAGTGATGCCGCGCTCGGCCATCCGCACATATTCGTCCATGCCAGCGGCAAGGTCGCCCTCACGGTTGGGCAGCGTTCCTGGGTCGTGCGGGAAAATCAGCGGTCCGTTTACATCGACCAGGCGATTGAGTGTTGGATCGCCGTTGGCCTGCAGAAAATCGTCGAACGCCCAGGCCGTCAGGTCCCATAACTCATGGTGAAGGAACTCTTTGGACACCAGGCCGCGGTTGAACACCGTCGGTGCGCCAGGGCGATCACCCTCGCAATTGGAGACCAGCGGGAAATCGACCTCGATCACTTCGGCACCAAAGGCTTCGAGTGCCTTGCGAGCCTCTTCCCAGAGCCCGATAACCGAGGGACGGGTGTTGATTCGCTGGCCCGTCGGACCGCCGATACCAGGCGCATCGCTGGTGCCTGCATCGGGATCGGCGTTGATGTACATACGAGGAACGCCGAAGCGTTTTCCGGCAAGGGCATCGGTATTCACGGCAAGTGACCCATAGGAAGCGGGACGCACCGAGGCGACACTCGGGATGGGCACCCAGGGTTGCATCCGCCACAGATCGCCTCGTGTGTCGGGATCATCCGCCACCACCACGTCGAGCACTTCGAGCAAGTCCGCCATGGTTCTGGCAAACGGCACGACAACGTCCATGGTCGGCGTCAACGGCCAGTTGCCGCGCACCGAGATCACCCCGCGCGAAGGTGTATAGGCGCACAAACCATTGTTCGAGGCAGGCCCTCGGCCGCTCGACCAAGTCTCTTCGGCCAGGCCGAAGGCCGCGAAACTGGCGGCGGTTGCCGTACCGGCACCGTTCGATGAACCCGAGGCGAAAGGGGCGGTGAGATAGTCAGCGTTGTACGGGCTCTCGGCACGGCCATAGACCCCGCGCTGCATGCCGCCGTTCGCCATGGGCGGCATATTGGTCTTGCCCAGGCAGATCGCGCCGGCGGCACGAAGCCGTTCGATGGTGAATGCATCGCGATGAGCAATCAGGTTCGCGAAGGCGGGACTTCCGGAGGCTGCGGTGAGCCCCTTCACCAGATAACTGTCCTTGGCCGTATAGGGAATGCCATCGAGCTGCCCCAGCGTTTCGCCCTTGGCCCGACGGGCATCGGACGCCTGCGCTTCCTTGAGCGCATCGGGGTTGCGAACCACCACTGCGTTGAGGGCGGTGGGAGTGTTCGGGCTGTCGTAGGCATCGATCCTGGCGAGATAGGCCTGGACCAATTCAACCGCCGTCGTCTGGCCCGATTCGAGCGCAGCACGCAGTTGGGCAATGGAAACCTCGGTGACCTCAATCATGCTGTTACCGTCGGCGGCTGATGGGTGGCTGGATCTTTGACTCAAAGGCATCACTTATCTCAAAAGGGGTTTTCATATCGGTTCTCGTTGCACTGCATCAGCGCGGTCGATTATTCACAATATGGGTTCAACATCTTTATTTTGGGGCGCTTGATGCAGGAGATGCGATCAATACGCGGTGAGTACGTCGTACCCGTGATTTTGCATAAGATAGAGAAAGAACGCACGCCATGAACAGCCCTGAAACGCTACGCATCCTGAAGCCGCTCACGCAGAAACTCGATAAATCGCTGGGTTTTCGCTGGCAACAGCCGTGTCTCGGTGAGGGCGTAAACCGAGACGGGTGAAGCCTGCCACTGTGGCAAGACTCTACGCAGTGTGCCATCGGCGATGTCTTGCGCAACGATACCTTCCCCCAATAACGCGATACCCAGATCCAGCGTCGCCATACGTCGAATCATTCCCACGCTATTGAGTTCAAATCGACCGTCAACTTCCACCTCCAGCTCCCCTTCCCCGTCACTGCCGGAGAGAATCCAGCGGTCGGCGCGCGTGCCGCGCATACGCAGGCATTCGTGCCTGGTCAGGTCCGAGGGATGAATCGGTTCACCGTTCAGTTCGAGATAACGAGGTGAGGCATAAAGACAACGGGACAAACTGGCGAGCTTACGGGCGATCAGATTCGAACTCGCTGGCTCGCCCATGCGGATGACCACATCGACCGGCTCACTCACCAGATCGACCTGACGTGGAGTCAGATCAAACTCGAAGTTGATACCGGGATACAACCGGGCAAACTCCGCAATCAGCGGCGCCAGGTAGAGAGTGGCGAAATCCACCGGGAACGAGGCCCGCAGTACACCACTGGGCTGGGCAAGCATTTCGCCGAGCTGCTCGTGCGCGAGCCGGGCTTCGTCGACGATGCGTTTGCAGCGATCGAAGTACAACTGCCCCGCCTCGGTCAGTTCGATTTTGCGCGTGGTGCGATGCAAAAGCCTTAGCCCGATTTCCTTCTCGAGGCCACTTATCCGGCGCGACAGTGTCGAGTTCGGCATCCCCATCGCCTCGGCCGCCCGGCGGAAACTGCGCGCCTTCACGACTTCGACGAACAGCGCCATGTCGTTGAGAAACTCCAATGTCATTGCTCCATCAGTGGATCAGTCAATTCTGTTTTACCGGGTTTATCCCGAATTCGGATTGATCAATGATAGCCACATCGTTTCCTGAGGAGTACCGCAATGCATTCGCTTTTTTCTCAAGTCCAGATCGGTCGCCTTACACTGTCCAACCGCATGGTCATGGCACCGATGACGCGTTCGCGTTCCGATGATTTCGGGGTGCCTACCGAGCTGGTGCCTACTTACTACGCGCAACGCGCCGATGCCGGGCTGATTGTCTCTGAAGGGGTGTTTCCTGCGGCCCTTGGCCAGGGTTACCTGCGCACTCCCGGTATCGAAACCGCCGAGCAAATGGCCGCCTGGAAGCAGGTTACCGAAGCCGTACATGCTCGCGACGGGCGGATCTTCATGCAGCTGATGCACTGCGGACGCATTTCACACCCTTCGCTGTTGCCTGACGGCGCCCTGCCACAGGCCCCTTCCGCGATCAAACCCGCCGGCCAGACCTGGACAGCCACAGGCCTTCAGGACTTCGTCACTCCTCATGCGCTGAGCGTGGTCGAAATTGCCGCGGTCATCGAGGGCTATCGTCAGGCCGCTCGCCTGGCCATCGAGGCCGGTTTCGACGGTGTCGAGCTGCATGGCGCGTCGGGGTATCTGCCTGAACAGTTTCTCTCGACGGGCAGCAATCAGCGCACCGATGAGTACGGTGGATCGGTTGAAAACCGTGTTCGCTTTGTACTGGAGGTGCTGAACGCCATAGCGACGGAAATTGGCAGTGATCGCGTCGGCATCAAGCTCTCCCCTGAAATGAACTTCAACGACATCGTCGATGCCAACCCGCAAGAAACCTACACCCATCTGGTCGAGCAATTGCGCGGGCTGAATCTCGCCTATCTGCACGTTGCCCTGTTCGGCGCCAGCGTCGATTACCACGCCTTGTTGCGTCCCCTGTTCGATGGCAGCTACCTGATCGGTGGCGGGCTCGACCAAAACGCCGCCCAATCCCTGCTCGCTAAGGGCCAGGCCGACGCGGTGGTGTTTGGCAACGCATTCCTCGCCAACCCCGACCTGCCCGAGCGTTTTCGCACAGGCGCCGAGCTTAATGTGCCGGATAAAGACACGTTCTACGCACCGGGCGCTCAGGGGTATATCGATTACCCAGCCATGAACCCGGCTCAAAGCGCCTGAGTGGCGCTGCAAGGCTAAAAATCTGGTGCAAAACCTGTGGGAGCGGGCTTGCCCGCGAAGAGGGAGTGTCAGTCGACATCAATGTTGCCTGATACACCGCTATCGCGGGCAAGCCCGCTCCCACAGGGATGTGTGTTTGACTGACTGTTGCCGTCTACATCTCAACCTGCGTGCCCAGCTCTATCACACGATTGAGCGGCAATTTGAAGTATTTGAGATTGCTGTTGGCGTTCTTCAGCAAAAACGCGAACAGGCTTTCGCGCCACCGAGCCATGCCGATGCGTTTGGTCGGGATGACCGTCTCTCGGCTAAGGAAATAAGTGGTGCGCATCGGACTGAAATCCAGCTCTTTCAAATGGCATAGGCTCAACGCCAGAGGTACGTCAGGCTCCTCTATAAAACCAAAGTGCAGACTCACTCGAAAGAATCCTTCACCAAAAGCCTCGACCTCGAATCGCCGATCCGCAGCCACACGCGGACTGTCTTCAGACACTACGGTAAGCAACACCACCTGCTCGTGCAGTACCTGGTTATGCAACAGGTTATGCAAGAGGGCATGCGGGACAGCATCAGCCCTGGCCGTCAGAAATACCGCGGTACCCTGCACACGATGAGGTGGTTGCGAGCCGATGCTGCTGATGAACAACGGCAGCGGCAGCGAGGTTTCGTCCAATCGCTCGACAATGATCTTTCGACCTCGTTTCCAGGTGGTCATCAAAATGAACAGGGCAATACCGGCAATGACGGGGAACGCACCGCCCTGGAAGATCTTCGGAGCGTTGGCGGCGAAGTACAGGCTGTCCACCATGAGAAAACCCAACAGCATCGGAATAGCCAGCCAACGGGGTGTTTTCCAAAGCAGCAATACAACGGCCGAGGACAGAATGGTGGTAATCAGCATGGTCCCCGTCACCGCCACGCCATAAGCCGCCGCCAGCGCACTGGACGATTCAAAGCCGATGACCAGCAACACGACGCCGACCATCAGCGCCCAGTTCACCATGCCGATGTAAATCTGCCCCTGCTCCTGACTGGAGGTGTGCTGGATAAACATACGAGGCACGTAACCCAGCTGAATAGCCTGGCGAGTCAATGAGAACGCGCCGGAAATCACCGCTTGGGAGGCGATGATGGTGGCCAGTGTCGAGAGCGCGACCATCGGCAGCAACGCCCAGTCAGGTGCCAATAGATAGAACGGATTACGTACCGCTTCAGGGTTGCCGAGGATCAGCGCGCCTTGACCAAAGTAGTTGAGTACCAGGCCGGGGAGTACCAGGATGAACCAGGCACGAGCAATGGGTTTGCGACCAAAATGGCCCATATCGGCATACAGTGCTTCAGCACCGGTCAATGCCAACACGACGGCGCCCAGGATGGCGACGCCAATGCCCGGATGAACCAAGAAAAATTGCACCGCCCACGCAGGATTCAGCGCTTGCAGAACTTCCGGCCGTTGCAAGATGCCGTAAATGCCGAGTGCACCCAACACCACAAACCACAGCACCATGACCGGGCCGAACAGGATGCCGATACGCGCCGTGCCGTGTTTCTGTATCAGGAACAGTGCTACCAGGACGACCACGGACAGCGGAACCACCCAATGCTCAATGCCATCGAACGCAAGCTGTAGCCCTTCAACCGCCGAGAGCACCGAAATGGCCGGGGTGATCATGCTGTCGCCGTAAAAAAGTGCCGCGCCAAACAGGCCAAGCAGCACCAGGACCCTGCTCATCTTGGGATACGGCGCCGCAGCCCTGCGTGCCAGTGCCGTCAAGGCCATGATGCCTCCCTCGCCCTGGTTGCTGGCGCGAAGGATAAACAGCACGTACTTGATCGAGACAACCCAGATCAATGACCAGAAGATCAACGACAGAATACCCAGTACACCGTCGTGATTGGCCTGGACTCCGTAGTGACCGGCGAACACTTCTTTGAGGGTGTAAAGAGGACTGGTGCCGATATCCCCATAAACCACGCCCACCGCGGCGACAAGCAAACCCACTCCCGAGGTTCTGGAATGGGATTCTTCATGGGCAGGGATTGCTGTTTCGCTCACGGGTCGCTTCTCGATAAGGAGGAAGGATTGCAATGCCAGTCAGTTAAGCGAAATCCATGTGGGAGCGGCGGTGCAGCGGTGCGGCGGTGCGGCGGTGCGGCGATCCGACTTGCTCGCGAAGACGCTGGCACAGTCAACATTGATGTCGCCTGACACACCGCTTTCGCGGGCAAGCCCGCTCCCACAGGTTTCGCACCTTAACTGACTGGAATCAGGAAGAATTGCAGGCCTATCGATGATAAAAAAACGTGGCCAGTATCATTGCGGGGAAGAGTATCCACCGTAAAAAAACCGTAAATTTCTACCGACAGCACGCTCCGCCAGCGACTCGCACCTACTGCGCCGTCCCGCCACGAGGTTTATAAAACAGAAACTTCCGGGTCTCGGCCGTCCTGGCGTATTTCTTTGCCCAGGCGGGCTTTACCGTTCTGTCGTGGAAGTACAAAGCACCATGGGTGCGGTCCGTGAGTTGCTTGTTGAGTGCCTTGCGCGCGATTTCCTTGGCGAGGGCATATTCATCGTCTTCCTTTACCTGATCCGCACGTCCGTCGCACCACCACGAAAACTGGCAGGAATGCGTTTCAGAACCTTGCTTGACCACCGCACATACCGTATCGGGAAAACCCTCGTGGCCGAGCCGGTTCATGACCACGCTGGCGACGGCTTCCATGTCCGCACCGGCCACACCTTTGGCTTCCCAATAGATGCTGCGTGCAAGGCAGGTGATTGCATCGTCCAGAGGGGCTGCGCCTGCGGGATCGACCGCCTGCGCTTCGGAGGGGGTGATGACCTCGGACTTGGGCACTGGAAGTTCGCTGTCCTTCTCGGCGGCTTTCTGTTCCAGGATCTGTGCCTTGTCCTCAGCCACTGCCTGTTTTTGCTCCTGCTCAGTCGCCAACACCTGGCCGTCTAGAAGGATGATTGCGAAGCAGGTGAGTACCCATTTTAATCGCATGAACGATCCTTTCGATGACACTGGCCTGGGCAATGAAACGGCGACGTTGTAGCGCTGACCTGGCTTGATTGTAGTCGCCACAAGTCATTCCAGCCGCCTGACAATAATCTGCATGTCGGGGCGAAAAGGCATTGCGTCAGGAGGGGTGAAATCGCGCATCATGGGCACAGACCGTTCAAGGGAGATTTTCATGCGCAGCCTGTCATCCGTTTTGCATCTTGCCGTGTTGTCATTCGGGCTGGTGTTCAGCGTCGCCGCGTCGGCGACCGATGAAACGCAGCTGGTCGAGTCGATCAACGTTTACCGCAGCCAGGCGCAGCGCTGCGGCGGCCAGGCGTCTTCGGAGTTGCCGCCACTGGCGAGCGATCCGCGTCTGGTCCTGTCCGCCAACAGCATCGGCGACTTGCAGCAGGCTCTGGCCCGCGCGGCTTATCCGATGGTCAATGTGCAGGCAATCAGCTTGTCCGGCCCGCGTGATGCGCCGTCCGCCATGAAGGCGATTCAGGAGAGCTTCTGCCAAGTGGTGCTGGACCCGCAATTCGTCGACATCGGCGTCAGCCGCGATGGCCGTGAATGGCGCATTGTGCTGGCGCGTCCGCTGTTGACCGGGCGTCTGGGCGACTGGCAGGCGGAGGGACAGAAACTGCTTGAAGCGATGAACAGCGCCCGCGCTCAGACACGCCAGTGCGGCACCCAAGCCTTTACCGCCACGACGCCACTGGCCTGGAACGCCACGCTGGGCTCCGCGGCCGAGATCCACAGCCGGGCCATGGCCAACAATAACTATTTTGATCACAAGGACCGCGATGGTCGCACGCCGGGTGATCGCGCTGAACTGGCGGGTTACGCCGGTCAGCAGGTCGGCGAGAATATCGCCGCCGGGCAAGACACGGTGCGCAAGGTGGTCGATGGCTGGCTGGCCAGCCCGGGCCATTGCGCCAACCTGATGAACCCACAATTTCGCGAGCTGGGCGCGGCCTATGCGGTGGACCCGAAGAGTGACGCGGGCATCTACTGGACAGCGATGTTTGGTACGCCGTGAAGGCTTGAATCGACAGTTGAAAAAGGAATGCTCACTTGAATAAAGCCCCCTCTTCGATCGTCGAGCAGGACCTGTCGAAGCCTGAGGCCATCAGTCTGCGGGAAGCGTTTCTGTTCTGGCTGAAGCTCGGCTTCATCAGTTTCGGCGGGCCGGCCGGACAGATTTCGATCATGCACCAGGAATTGGTAGAGCGCCGACGCTGGATCTCGGAACGGCGCTTTCTGCATGCCCTCAACTACTGCATGTTGCTGCCTGGGCCTGAGGCTCAGCAGCTGGCGACCTACATCGGCTGGCTGATGCACCGCACATGGGGCGGCCTGATCGCCGGCGCGCTGTTTGTGCTGCCTTCGCTGTTCATCCTGATCGTGTTGTCTTGGGTGTACATCGCCTTTGGCGAAGTGCCGGCGGTGGCCGGTCTTTTTTATGGGATCAAGCCTGCCGTGACCGCCATTGTGGTGCAGGCAGCTCACCGGATCGGCTCGCGGGCCCTGAAGAACAACTGGCTGTGGGGAATCGCCGCAGCGTCATTCACGGCCATCTTCGTGTTCAATGTGCCGTTCCCGTTGATTGTGCTGGGCGCCGCCATCATCGGTTATGTCGGCGGACGTCTGGTGCCTGAAAGGTTCCAGACCGGGGGCCACGGCGCTGCGAAAAAATCCTTCGGCCCGGCGTTGATCGACGACGATACTCCGCCTCCCGAACACACCCGCTTCAGCAGTTTTAAATTGCTGCGCCTGTTGTTGGTGGGTGCTGTTTTGTGGGTATTGCCGATGGGCATTCTCACCGCTCTGTTCGGCTGGGAAGGCACCCTCACCCAAATGGCCTGGTTTTTTACCAAAGCGGCGTTGCTGACGTTCGGCGGCGCGTATGCCGTGCTGCCCTATGTGTATCAGGGCGCCGTCGGTCACTATGGCTGGCTGACACCCACGCAGATGATCGATGGTCTGGCACTCGGCGAAACGACTCCCGGACCGCTGATCATGGTGGTAGCTTTCGTCGGCTTTGTCGGCGCCTATGTTCATCAGGTGTTCGGCCCCGATCATGTATTCCTGGCCGGCGCCCTCGCCGCCACGCTGGTGACCTGGTTTACCTTCCTGCCTTCGTTCCTGTTCATCCTCGCTGGCGGTCCGCTGGTGGAATCGACGCACAACGAACTCAGGCTCACCGCACCGCTAACCGCGATTACTGCGGCGGTGGTGGGAGTGATACTTAATCTGGCGTGTTTCTTCGGCTACCACGTGCTCTGGCCCAACGGCTTCGGCGGTCAACTCGACTGGCCTTCGGCGCTGATCGCCATTACGGCGGCCATTGCGTTGTTCCGCTTCAAGCGGGGTGTAATCGAAGTACTGATGGGATGCGGGCTGATTGGGCTGGCGGTGCATCTGCTGCGCTAGCCCGATCCAGACGAAATCATTGGCCTTGCCGTTGCCTCTGTAGCTCAGTCTTCAGCCAGAAGCTGGCCGATTGTACGCCTGCCGGACAACGCACTTCATAGGCGCGGCCACTCATACTGCTTTGGCTGGCCGCCAGATCGATGAAGTCCTCTGCGCTGTTTACCTTGTTCCGGTCTTCAAGATACTTCAGCTTCTTCTGCAAATGTTCCCGGGCCTCAGCGCCCGGGTATTCGCTTCCGTTACGCACAAACCGGCACTCACTGTGCTCGACAAAGTCCAGCAAGCTGTTTATTTCCTGAGTGGCTTGAGGTGGGGTTTGCGCCTGTGCATCGAACGCCACGGCGGTCAAGCCGATACCCGACGCGATCAGCCAATGGCTGAGGCGCCGAGCGAAACGTCCAGGCAGGATTCCCATGGTGATTCCTCGCATGACTAACGGCAGATCAGGGCGGTGGTGCCCGCTCTGAAGGTTGACGGACAAGTATCAATCGTCGTCGCGGTCGTCACGGTCCCGATCGCGGTAACGACGGCGATCATCACGACGGTCGTAATCGCGGTCATACCCTCGATCATCACGTTGGTCATAGCCTCGGTCATGGTCGCGACGGTATTCACGGCGGTGATCCCGATCGTACCTGTCGTCATCTTCCCAGTGAGGAAAGCAACCTCCCAGCAGGAGGGTACTTGCAATGGCCAGGGTCATTATCGCGGTGCGCTTCATTTGAACGTCCTAAAAGGTCAGAGCTGCGGGGATGAGGTGACGCTTCCCGCGAAATAAATCGCAGTGCGTTCAAACCCATAACTACGACCTTCCAGCCAATCAATGATTCCGTTATCGCAGGGCCTTAGAGCGTTCTTTGGCTGTTGCCGATGGTTTTGGCTTTTTCGATGGCCCACTCCATCGCAGCTTCCATGTCCATCTGATGCGGCGACGGATGGTTGTCCTCAACGATAGCCGAGCCGTCCGGCCAGTAAACACCGATGAACATCCCCAGCGAACCGTCTCTCAATATCTCGGCCTTTACCTTGATCGTGCATCCGTTCGATAGCGTTTCCGAGTGGATCATATGGCGCTCAGTCATGACTGCATTCCTCCCGTCGTAGCTATCAGCGTAACCCATGCAGCGCTGACCGCGATGACGCTCAAGCGTCTATCTGCACCACCTCAATCCCCAGTTTTTGATAATCCTCGACATTGCCCGAGGCCACATGACGTTCGGTGATCAGGGTGTGCACGCGGTTGCAAGGCGCAACAACGAAGGGCTCCACCGCCCCCAGTTTATCTGCGGTGGTGACGGCAATCACATGGGAAGCGCTGGCGAGCATTGCCTGCTTCACCGGCACCTCATCGAAATGCAGCGAGCTGATGCCGACTTCCGGATGAATGGCGCAAACCCCGGTAAACACCAGGTCGGCCTTGATGCTCTCGATCAGCCGCAGCGCTTCATGGCCGCCGGAAGACATCGTGGCGGGATTGAGCTGACCACCGGCGACGATCACTGTGATGCCTTGGTATTCGGCCAGGGTGATCGCGATCATCGGCGACGCGGTGATGGCCGTGATGCAGATGTCAGCGGGCAACGAGCGCGCGATCTGCAGCGTGGTGCTGCCGGAATCGAAAATCACGATCTGGCCGTTTTTAACCCGCCGTGCGGCGAGTTGGGCCAGCCGGGTTTTCACTTCATCGGTTTCGCCGACCCGGGTGAAGTAATCCTTGCCCGTGTCTTTGGGCCGCGGCAGCGCCCCGCCGTGTACCCGCTGCACCAGCCCGGCGCTGGCCAGCTCCGACAGATCCCGGCGGATGGTGTCCTCGGACACGGCGAAATGCTGGCTCAATTCGGAGGCCATGACCTTACCGTCGCGTTCGAGGATCAGCAGGATTTTTTGACGGCGCAGCTGCGGGAGTTCGGCGATGGAATGCTCGGCCTGCATGGTTATGCCTGTTTTTGCGTGTTTGTGCGAGATTAGACAAGCACCGGGATGAACACAACAGGCGGCAGAAGAATGCAGGCTCATACCAAGCGCAGAACCTGTAGGAGCGGGCTTGCCCGCGAAAGCGGTGTGTCAGCAAACATCAATGCTGGATGTGCCGCCGCCATCGCGGGCAAGCCCGCTCCCACATGGATTGCGCTAAAAAGAGCTTCTGCTTTTCCCTCAATGCCCATCACAACGCACTCACGATGAACTCCCGCAACCATTGATGCGCAGGGTCGCGATGAACACGCTCGGGCCAGAGCATCGACATCTCGTAACCCGGGACATCAAGCGGTGACTCGACCACCTCCAGCGCCTGCGCATCGCGAACCAGCCGCGACGGCAGCATCGCCACCATGTCAGTGCTCTCCACCACGGACCGCACAAACAGGAAATGCGGGACTGAAAGCACCACCCGGCGCGTCATGCCCACCGCCGAAAGCGCCTGGTCGGTGGCACCCTGAAAACTTCCACCATCCCGTGACACGATCACGTGGTCGAGCTCGCAGAATTGCACAAGTGTCGGCCGCTTTTTCAACTGCGGATGGCCAGCGCGGCCCACCAAAACATACTGCTCGGTAAACAACACGCGACGTCGCAAGCCGAGAGGCGCGTCCTCGCTGACGTGAAAAGCCAGATCGATTGTCCCCTGCTCCGCTTGCTTGGCGATCTGTGACGGAACCAGGTCAAACACCGCCAGACGCGTGCCGGGTGCTGCCGAACGCAGCCCGGCTAACGCAGGCAAAACGATAGTCGTCTCACCATAGTCGGACGCCATGACATTCCACGTCTGCCGGGCCTCGGCCGGGTTGAAAGGGCTGGCGGGCGACACGGCGCGCTCCAGGGCTTCCAGTGCCAGGCGCAACGGCTCGCGCAACTCATCGGCCCGGGCCGTGGGCCGCATGCCCCGTGGTCCTGGCAGCAACAGCGGATCACCGAAAATGTCTCTCAACTTGGCGAGATGAACACTCACCGACGGTTGAGATAAATTCAGACGTTGCGCCGCACGGGTCACGTTGTGTTCCGAGAGCAAGACATCAAGGGTCAGCAACAAGTTGATGTCCAGGCGTCGCAGATTATTCATGGTAATACCTGGCATATTGGTTATTCATTTCCAATATACCGGCTAAAGTCTGATTCTGCTGGCTCCTGACACCGGAGACTCAGCCATGAAAGTTCTGCTCGTTTATGCTCATCCCGGACCCAAATCATTGAATGGTTCGCTCAAAGATTTTGCCGTCAAACACCTGGAAGCTGCCGGCCACCAAGTGCAGGTCTCCGATCTATACGCGATGGACTGGAAAGCCTCACTGGACGCCGATGACAGCCCCGGCCGGCCAGCCGAATCGCGGTTCAATCCTTCGCTGGACTCCAAACATGCCTTCGAAGAAGGCCGACAAAGCCAGGACATCGTCCTCGAACAGGAAAAACTGCTCTGGGCCGATGCCGTCATTCTGCAGTTTCCGCTGTGGTGGTTTTCGATGCCGGCGATCCTCAAAGGCTGGGTGGAACGCGTTTATGCCCATGGGTTTGCCTATGGCGTAGGAGAGCATTCCGATGCGCGCTGGGGTAACCGCTATGGAGAAGGGACGCTGGCGGGCAAACGGGCGATGCTGATCGTCACTGCGGGCGGATGGGAGTCTCATTACAGCCCGCGGGGCATTAATGGACCCATCGATGATCTGCTATTCCCCATTCAGCATGGAATCCTGTTTTACCCCGGTTTCGACGTGCTGCCACCGTTCGTGATCTATCGGACCGGCCGAATGGATGAGGCGAAATTTTCAACGACCTGCGACGCCCTCGGACAACGATTTGATGACCTAGGGAGGACCGCGCCGATTCCTTTCCGACCGCAGAATGCCGGGGCGTATGACATCCCGCAACTCACGTTGCGCGCCGAGATTGCTTCGGATCAGTCTGGCTTTGCGGCTCACCTCAGACAGGCGGAACGCGATGAACCAGGCGTGCGCGAGTCATTCGCAAAAGTGAACGCCATGTAGAACAAACTGGCTACCCGCAAATACGAAAAAGCCCGCACAAGGCGGGCTTTGGAATCGATGTAGGTGGCCAGCGCTGGTCTCTGGCTTACAAGGTTTATCGGGCCTCTCACAGAACAGAAAATTGTTGCTTTCGGCTGTTCTGCCTCACACGGCATAAGGGCTGGATCTCAGCGCGGAGATCTTTCTAACCGTGTACCCTTGGGAGCGCGCCCCACGCTTCCTCGCTATCCCTTTGCGCATCAGTCTGCGTCTTCACCTACAACTTCAGAATAGCAAATCGTTCGAAGCCTGGGTCGGGCTTTTTAGACCGATTCTTTTCTAGGGGAATGACTGCAGAATGGAAAAATACTAACGCGGCAAGACGGACTCCATTACGCCTTTGTGGAGCTGTTCGGCTGAGTCAGCCTCACTCTGCTCGCGACTGTGTGAGCGACCACATCCAGACACTCAATACCACGAGCAATACCAAGGCGAGCACGCTTGGCCACAGGGGCATGGGATACCCATCAACGAGAACCTCAGGGCGAATAATCAGGCGCCCCAGTTGCGCCAAGGCCATCAGTGCGTAGAAGGTGCCGGCCACTCGCAGCCCAATGATCCGGGATTTCATGCTGTTCTCCTCGACCTGACTATGAACGTAACAGGCGAGCAAAAGCGTTGTTTTTTGCCGGCCCAGTGTGTGAAGTCATGAAGGGGCGGCCAGCCTTGGCGCGCTCCTCTCCTCCCGCTCGGAAACCACTATCCAACCCTGGCCTTCACCAGAGGCCGGGGACCAATCTCCACCGTACTCGACGGGTGTAATCGTCATACCCTGCAAGCTCAGACCGCAACAGCTGGTCCTCCCATGCCGTGCGCAAGACGAGTAACGCCGACGCCAGCGCGGCGGGCACCAGTGCCCAGAACGAACCCAGCGCAAGGGCCATGCCGAAGAACAGGAACAGTGCGGCGATGTACCCGGGGTGACGCACGACACGGTAAGGGCCGCTATCGATCACGCGCTGATGCCGCTCGGCCTGGATGCGCACACCTGGTTCGAAGAACGGCTTCACTGCCGGCGCCCAGCCTGTTACCGCGATGCCCGCCAGCACAGCGATGTAGCCGCCTAGCACCAACCAGCCCGGTACCGCCGACCAATGGAAACGCCCGACATCGATCGCCGCGACCGGCAGGACCGCCGTCATCGTCGGCAATATGAGCGCGGCACGATTCCGCCTTCTTGGCTCAGGTCCATCGGTAGTGATGAGTTCCTCTCCGAGCCGGAACGCCAACATTCTCGAGACAATGGGTAAAAGGCAAGGGAATGCTAGTGCTTCGGAGCGCGGGCATACCAACCGTAGATTGCGATGCCGGCATAACAGGTCGCTGGCACGCTCAATGCCATCGCGAGCGTCGAGAGGTCGGCCGCATACCCTGTCAATGGCGGAATAAATGCCCCGCCAACAATGGCGCAACAGAACAGGCCCGAACCTTCCGCCGCGCGATGACCGAGCCCTGCGGTCGCAAGGGTAAAGATCGTCGGAAACATGATGGAGTTGAACAGCCCGACGGCCAGCAGCGACCATCCGGCAACAACGCCTTGTGTGGTGGCAGAGATCGTCAACAGCACAATGACTGCCGTGGCGGCAAAGGCCAGCAGTTTCCCGGGCGCGAAAGTGCGCATCAGCGCCGAGCCGATAAAGCGGCCAACCAGGGCGCCACCCCAATAGAAGGCAACATGCTTGCCTGCGGCTTCGGCGGGAAGGGCCAGGGTTGTCGGCAGCATGAGGTAGTCGGTGATGAGGCTGCCAATCGTGACTTCGGCGCCGACATAGAGAAATATGCAGACGGTGCCGAGTGCAAAGCGCGGCTGCTTTAGAAGGTCGAGCGCAGCGAGTGGATTGAGACGTTCAGGTCTTGTTGACGGTTGCAGCTCATTTCTTTTCAGCCAGACGATCAAGGCGACGATGCAGATGAAGAGCGTAATGCTTGCATAGGTGTTGCTGATCACGCTGGCTTCCTGCGACAGGAAGGACGTCAGTTCTGCTGGCGACAATGCGGAAGTATCTACCGCATTAAGGGAGCCCAGGATCAGTATGGCACCCAGGTAGGGTGCGACCGTGGTTCCCAGCGAATTGAACGCATGGCCGAGGGTGAGGCGGCTAGGGGCCATTGCGGCGGTTCCGAGTAGTGAAAGCAGCGGGTTCGCAACGACCTGAACGGTTGTCACGCCAATCGCAAGCACAAAGAGGGCGCCGAGGAAGGCTGGAAACAATGCGGACTGGGTGGCGGGAATGAAGAGCAGGCATCCACCAGCCATCAGCAGCAACCCGAGGACGGCCGCTCTCATGTAGCCGATTCGCGAAATGAGCAGGCCTGCGGGTATGGCGAAAATGAAATAGGCAAAAAAGAATGACGACTGCACAAGCATGGCCTCGGTATAGCTGAGGCTGAAGAGGTGCTTGAGTTTTGGCACCAGGACATCGTTAAGGCTGGTGATGCTGCCGAGGATGAAAAACAGCGCGAACACGTAGGTGCTCATCCGTTGGGTGTGGGGTGTTGCCAAACTGTTGGTGACAGTCGCGCTAGCACTAGCGTTAGTCATCACGGGCTTCCTCTTTCTTGTGATTGTTACTTTCAAGGAAAACTCTATCGAGTCTCAGGCACCTTGATAGTGAGACAGCGCTATCTTTGTGCGGTGAAGTACTCGCCAAAGGAGGGTGCGCTGCCATCTGATTTTTTGTCTGTAGCCGTTACCGCTCACCCAAAGTCCGGGGCCAGTCGTTAGAGGGCGCTACCTTAGTGCCTGACTTTTCGTTTGGCAAGCCGCTGGATCTCTTGGGGGTTATGCCGAGATAAGGGGTAAATTCGCTCATTTGGGCTGCAGCAGGGCCGTGGGTACTTGGACGCTCGAACTGGTTATTTGCTGGGTACGCGTCTGGCAAAGCCATCTGGTCATCCCTGCGAAACCAGGGCATAGGGTTTGACTCCGGTGGTAGGGCCAATGATGGTGCAGTAAGTGGCCCTCATGCGACACTCCCCGCCCTACAAATCAGGGAGAGTGTTGACATGGTGCGTTTGCTTGCAGTTTCAGGGAGTCTTCGCGAGGCCTCCTCCAACTCAGTGCTATTGCGTGCAGCTGAGGTTCTCTGTCCCAAAGGGCTGTCGATAGCGCATTATCACGAGGTTGGCCAGTTACCTCATTTCAACCCGGACTTCACGGAAACTCCTCCTGAATCCATCATGGGCTTACGCTTCAGTATCGCCCAAGCGGACGGCGTTCTAATCTCTTGCCCTGAGTACGCTCGCGGAATTCCCGGCTCATTCAAGAATATGCTGGACTGGCTCGTTAGCTCTGAGGAGTTCCCAGGCAAACCCGTTGCTCTTTTCAACGCTTCACCTCGGGCTTCGCATGCGCAGGCGGCACTGCGGCTGGTTCTGGAAACAATGTCGGCTTGTATCGTGGAGGAAGCATCAATATCCGTAAATTTGCTTTCCACGGAATTGAGTGCAGAGACCATCGCAAATGATCCAACGATCCGCCCACTGATTGTTTCCGCACTTGAAGCATTCAAGCAGCAAATCGATGGCAAAAAAAGCGGGCTATCTTCACAGAGATTCCGCCAGTTAAGTCGATAGTAATAAGCGTTTGGGCGGCGGTGGGTGGGTATCGCTTGATGGACTCCGAACTCTCAACCCACTCGCTACGAACGCAACACCCCTATCGCTCGCCGATATTTCTCAACGCGCTCCAGATCCTCCCAGGACGGCTGGGCAATCCGCGACAAGTCGCTGTTCTCTTCCAGATCCGCCAGCTTCACCACCCGCCCGATCGGGTTCTGCGCCACGCGCTCGACAAACTCCTCGTAGGACTCATCCGGAACCTTGGTCACCGACGCAATTGCCATCAGCACTGTTTCGCTGAAGCCTTCGTTACGCAGATCGTCGAAGCTGATGCCGCAGTCCTCGACCACGTCATGCAGCACGGCGACGATGCGCTCATCCAGAGTGCTCACCCGCAGCATGACTTTCAGCGGATGCAGGATGTAAGGCGCGCCGCCCTTGTCCACCTGCCCCTCATGCGCCGCAGCGGCAATGGCAATGGCGCGTTCCAGTGTCTGACTCATGGGATTCTCCTCGGGTTAAACGCCGTAACGGCTGGTGAAATGAATGTTGCGCTTGAAACAACCCGCAATCGTGATCGTTTGATGAAGCCGCGGCCAGGATTTTGAAGTCTGAGAATTTCGTAGGAATTTGCCCTTTGTGGTGAGGGGGCTTGCCCTCGTTGGGCTGCGAAGCGGCCCCAGATCCTGCTAGCCCGTTTCTTCAGACACACCGCAACACCCCATTTTGCGGCGGCTGCGCCACCGAACGGGGCGATGCGGCGTTCCGACAAGCCCCCCAAAGTGACCGCGTGTGGTCCTACAGCCCGGTTGCGGCTATCAAAATCGCTGCCTAGAGTGGGTCTGTCGCTAACCGCAGTTAGCGATAGGGTTTCGCAGCCCTGAGGGAAATGACCTAACACTGTCAAACAACAATTCTGGCAAACTTCGCCAGCATTACGTTTTATGGCGGCTGTGTGTGGGAGACCTTCGGGTCTGCCGGGTTGGTCTTGTCCTCGGTCTGCGAACCCGCTCACAGCTGCCACCTATTTGTTTCGCAGCAGAACAGTGGCACTACGTTTTTCACGATAGGACCATCCTTATGACAATGAAAAACCCGCTCCGCCACTACACCCCAATGTCCCACTTCGCCACCGACCACCCCGTCCTCCTCATCGACGCCGACGCTCCACTGCGCGAACTCCACAACTGCCTCAGCGAACGACTCAGCGCCGTCCTCAAATACCTCAACCTCATGGCCTGCACCAGCCTGCCCGACTACGCCGAGTACGACATCAACACCGTCACCAACATCGCCCGGATCAAGGTCCAGGATGTGAGCGATGTGTTTCGGGTGATTGAGCAGCGTGGGTTTGATACGCCGTAAAATCAAAAAGGTGACAGATCTATTTGTTTAAATAGATCTGTCACCTTTTTCCCGTCACCTTTTTTCCGTTTTCCCAGTAAGGTAAACAGCTACGGACACTCTCAGGGAATCGAGTGATTTACCGCATGTCCCGGTTGTGCGCAGAGATCAATGCCAAGGGCATGGATGACCTTTAGAACCGTATCAAAACGTGGTTTCGCGCCTGGCGCGAAAGCCTTGTACAGGCTTTCGCGGCCCATTCCGGAATCTTTGGCAATTTGTGTCATGCCACGGGCCTTTACCACGTAGCCGATAGCACGAAGAAATTCTTCGTTGTCGCCGTCTGCCAGTACCTGAGAGAGGTACTCGCTGATGGCTTCGTCACTGTCGAGCAGTGCCGCCATGTCGAAGGTAGTCAACGTGTGGCCCATGTTTAAACCTCCCTTGCCAATTTTTTCGCCCGTCGGATATCGGTGTTTTGCGAAGACTTGTCACCACCGGCCAGCAAAACGATGACTACGCCATTTCTCATGATGAAGTAAACCCGATAGCCAGCGCCGACATCCACGCGCATTTCGGAGACACCATCACCTACCGGCTTGATATCGCCTAGATTACCCGCAGAGGCACGGTCAATGCGACGAGCGATTGCAACCTTGGCCCGCAAGTCGCGAATCGAGGCATGCCATGCCACGAAGATGGTGGTTTGCTGAATAAGATAATTCATTGCTCGACTGTATCCATGTGAATACAGACGAGCAGTCAGGTCATTCTCTAGTCCTGTGTATATTTTTCCCTGAATTGTGTAGGCAGCATGACGAAACGGTTACTGATGATTCGAGACTTCTCGCAAGGCCCCGTCGCCAGGGCCTTCCAGACAACAGCAATCAGTAAACCTGCACCCGCCACAACTCCCGCGACGAAGAACCCGCCGACATCGGCAACCGCCCATGCAACGTCCGATAGTTGTCGATCAGCACCAAATCCCCTTCACTCCATTGATGAGCAATCAAACACTCCGGGTCATAAACCAGCGCGTTGACCTGTTCGAGCAGCGCCTGTTGAGCCTCTTCGTCATGGTCCTGCACAGCCTGGCTAAGCGTCTGCAGTGTCGAGTCGGTGCCCTCTTGGTAGCGCAGGATGAGTTCGCCGCTGCGGGGGTGATGATCCACCAGGCTGTACATGCGCGGGGAGCCACCGAAGTAGGTCATTTTGGTGTAGTAGGTGATGTTCACGTTCTGCCATTGTCGGGCGACTTGCTGCCCGACTTTGCGCAGTACGTTTCGGCTGTCGACGATGGTGGTCTGGCCCTCGCCCGGTTGCGGCGCGGTCTTGCAATACAGCATGAATTTGCTGGCGCAGAATTTCCGGATTGCGCTGAACCTGTGCGTCGCTGTCGGGCAGCATGTTCAGGTCCCAGTGCAAAGGCGTTTTCTCTAGCGAGTGCACCACGCCTTGGGGTTTGTCCGCAGGTTTGACCACGTGCACGGCGCCAAAGGCCCATTCGTACAGCGTGCCGAAGCGTTCGCAGCTGCGAGCAAAACTGTCCTGATCGTCGAAACGAGAGCCCTTGAGGCAGACGAAACCGAAGGTTTCCACCAATGCCTCCAGCAGGCCGGTGGACAGTCGTTCGAAACCCAACCCCAATGGGTCTCGCACGACCAGGCCAAAGAGCGGAAGCTTTTGCAGTTCGTACTCGAAGCCTTGCGCGTGTGGGTTTTCTGTTTGGTGGTAGAGCCATGGTCGCCCGTCATAGGTGACCAACACGTGGTGGTCGAGGTCGACCTGGGCGCGGGTGCGAAGGGTTTGGCTGCCATCGAGGTTGCACACCGGCACGGCATGCCAAGGGCTGTAAACACGGGTCAGCCCCTCTGCCAATCCGAAGGTGAACTTGGGTCCGGCATTGCTGTACTGGTGGACCGACAAGCGAATGTCATCGCCGAAGAAACGATCCACTGCCGCATTCAATGCCTGCCCGCGATACATCATTTGGTAGGCTTTGAAATTGATTTGCTGCAGGTACTCATCCTCGCTCTGCCCTTCTTCCCGGCACAGTCGCAGATCGTTGTAGAGGTGACTGCAGAGGTGGTCATGGGCCTGGCTGAGGGATTCATCTTCGCGGCTCTTCTCGATCAGATCTCCAAGGTTTTTCCAGGGCAGACGGGCCTGCTTGACCAGGCTGGCGCGAACCGACTCGGCACTTTGGGCCTGTGGGAACAGGTCTTCCATGCTGACCCACTGAATCGTGTGGGTGGTGCACAGTTCACGCAACGCCCGGTTGTAGGCGACGCGAACATCGTCGGCAACGCCAACGATGTCATTGAAGGTCGTGCCGTCACTAAGGATCGACACCACACAGCCCGGTGCATGCAACGCAGCGATGGCCTGGCCGAGCTGGTCGAGGCGCTCGATGGCGATTACTTCGCCGTAGTCCGGCAGCACGCCGAAGGTCTGGTCGATGGCGTTTGGCGACTTGCAGGGAAAGCCTGGCAGTACCAGGCGCACTGGCAGGCTCTGATCGAAGCAGTGTCCCAGGCGTAGCGCGAGATGCGCTCGGCCTTGTGCTTCGAAACAATCATCCGTGTCTTTGAGCAGATAACCCGCGAGCAAATCGCTGACAGCAGCGATCCATGCGTCTCTATGTTCCATAGAACAACTTCCTTGAGAGAGAGAGTGTGTGTGTATCAATACGATTTAACAGTGTCGCCATGTTCGGTGAATGCATGCGCTGTTGCGCAGACTTGCTGCAGATTGCGCAGCAATCCGGCTGGCTGTTCGCAGTAGAAGTTCGGGGCTTGGGCCTGCAATGTTGAGGTCATGCCATATCCCCAGGTGACCGCCGCCGAGTACATGCCTGCAGCACGGGCGGTCTTCAGATCGATCTCGGTGTCACCGACGAACAAACAGCGTTGCGGATCAACCGACAATCGCCGGGCAGCTTCCCATGCCACCTCCGGCTGAGGTTTGAGCGCCCTGCCCGCGCGATGCCCCAGAATCGTCCCGAAGGTATTCTGTGGAAGCAGCGCATCGGCTACTTGCAGGGCCATTTCCTCGGCTTTGTTGGTCACGATTGCCAGCGGCACTTGCAATTGCCGACAACCTTCAAGCAAGGCAAGCACACCGCTGAAGGGCCGGGAAAATTGAACAAGGTTGCTTTGGTAGAGCGTCACATAGCGCTGGTGCAGCGCGACCGCATCGGCTATGCCGAACTGCGTGGCAAGCTGCTCGATCATCGCTGTGACCCCGCCGCCGATATAACCCTGCACTGTTTGCGCTGTCTGCGCCGGGCAACCGTGTTCGAGCAATACCTGGTTCAGGCACCAGGTGATGTCAGGCAAGGTGTCGACCAAGGTTCCATCCAGATCGAAGAGTACGGCTTCGACCCGCAACCGAGACGCCATTATTGAGCACTGGCGTAGTGACAAGGACGCCCCTTGCGGAACACCAAGCGGTGGTAACGTTCATCGACATTGCTGCGTTTTTCGAGGGTGACCACACCCCGTCGATTGATGGCCACCGAATGCCAGGGCGTACGCCACAGGTCACTGGTTGGCACCAACCGGATACCGATCTTCGTCGACACCGCCAGTTGCGGGTGAATCGACAGGCGCAGGCAATGTGGGTAGCGCGCCTGTAACAGAGCACTCCAGGCTTCACTGCGCTGGATCACCCGCTGCGAGGCCGGCTTGGCGACTTTCTTCACCGCATTAAGGCTCATGCCGGCGAATACTTTGAGGCCCGAGTAATCCTCGGAAAGGAAGCGATGGATACCGCAGTACATCAACATCATGTGCGGATCATCCTTGAAACGCTGCTGCAACAAGACCAATGACTGGCCGTGCTCGATCATCATCTCCTCACGCATGGCGTCCAGACAATCAAGTGGAGGATAGGCATCCCTGAGGTCGAAATGGGCGAACGTGCCGGGATAGTGCTGTTCGGCGTAGTCCTGGATAGCGTCGGTGTAGGCTTTGACGTCCGCATCGGGAACATGCACCAGGTCAGAGAACACATAGCCATCGGAGCAGATATGAATCAGCGCGCCCGGTGCGTAGATCTCCTGGATCTCCTTGCACAGGCGATACAACTCGTCGATTGCGTGATGTTCAGCAAGATCGGGTAGATGGCTGAGGGTTTTCTTGCGGCTGGGTGATTTGCCTGGGAACGCTGGCAAGACCATTTCAATCTGGCGACCGTTCTCGACCGCTTGCATTACCTTCGCCAGATGGGGTTCCAATACCTGCAATGAAAGCTCGGAATCCTGCCCTGGGGCAAGGCTACGACGCCGAAACAGGCATTCGAGGATTTGCTCGGCAATGTTCATGTGTGGGGTGTTCTGATGCTCGTGCACCAGCTGACCGCACACCTGTTGAGCAACGGTGTTTGAACCTTGCATAGACAATCCCTTGTGTGGTGAATAACGGCCATTTTTTGGCCGTCAGCAGATATTCCTTACCTGCGGGCGGCTAAATTCCTACAAGTCGTGAGGGCTGTCAATCGTGGCAATCAGGAATATTGCGGGCTGCACGAACTCCTCCAGGTCTGCCGTCGGTGAAGCTATCAATCCTGTCTAGCGCTTTCACCATCGGCACACAAGCCAGCTGAAGCCCGGAGGGCGAATGGTAAATAGCAGATTTGTCACCCACGAAACCGCAGCGCCGGTAAAAGTCAGTGGCGTTCAACGTGGCGTCCAAATTGACTTCCCTCAGCCCCGAATCCCGCGCCAGGCATTCAAGGTAGTCCAGGATTCTCAAGCCAATGCCTTGTTGCATAAAGCTTGGGAGCACGAAAATCGCGCCGATTTCGCTCCTCTCCAGATCAAGCATTCCTGTCGCCACCGGCTCACCCTGAATACAGCCCAGATAAAAGTGTTTATCCATCAGGTCGCTATACCCGTCCTTGGCTGATCCTGCCGTCCAGGCCAGCATTTGCTCCGTGGTATAGGCGCCGATGCATTGATGCCGTATCGCTTGAAGGCGAATGTCGAATGCCGTTTGGGCATCGCTGTGCGTGGCGCGTCTAATCTCGAACATTTCATTCTCCGTTAGCCATCGGTAGACGGAGAACTAAAAGCCCCGTCCATTTCTGGCGGGGCCTTGGGTGATTACGTCAAATTCTACGAACGCATGACCTCATGGCCCGCCGGAAGCGGTCATGGAGGTGCACATTATGTTCATGTGGCGTGTGTAGGTCATGGGCCGATAGTGTTTTGGATGATTCGGGTTGTCAATCGTGGAGCGGAAGGACCAGGAGAAGTCCCCTCAAGTCACTCCTTTGCTGCTTCAGATATCAATCCAGCAATGCGACTTTCTTCAGTAGTTCGTAAAGTCCATCTGGAACCAAAGGTGACCCATTAGTGAAGCTTGCGACGCCATGCCATTTCGCTATGAAGGCCGTGCCGTCACTCTCACACGCCTTCAACTGCGGCAATTCGTAGACGCTCGCATCCACAAATTTTGCATCGTACACCTGAACAATTTCATGCCCTGGAGTGCCGGCATAAGTGAAGATGCTCTCAAGCGTACCGAGTAAGCGAACATCAGAGATGGATAACCCGAGTTCCTCTTGTACCTCTCGCACAACTGCCTGGACACTGGTTTCGCCGAACTCGATGCCTCCACCGACCGGGCGGAAAAACGTCTGTTTTTTTACTGAGTCGTAAGCTTCGTTGACCAGAATTTTTCCGTTGTGATGGAAGACACAGAGTGCGAGGGGGCGGATGCGTTGTGTGGTCATGAGGTGAAGTCCATTTACTTTGAAAAAACCCGTAGCAGCTACCGATGGCTGCTACAGGTTTGTTGTTCGCTATCGATATCAGAAGTTAGCCGGAGTGTTGGCGCTGATGATTTCCGCCTCATCCGCCCCAATATTGCGAAACCGATGCGGTAGCGTCGTCGGAAAGTAATACCCATCCCCGGCATTCAGCACACTAATCTGACCATCAACGGTGAGCTCAACCGTGCCACGGGTTACGAGCCCACACTCCTCCCCTTCAGCATGCACGATGGGTTCTTCACCAGAGCTGGCCCCAGGCGCGTACTGCTCGCGCAACAACCGCATCTGCCGACTCGGCACCGAAGCGCCAATCAGCAACAACCGCAGCCCATGGCGCCCGAGATCTGGCTGCTCATTGGCGCGGAACACGTACTGATGCTCACGCGGCGGTTGGTCGAAGGTGAAGAAGTCCGCCAAGGACATGGGGATGCCTTCGAGCAGTTTTTTCAGGGAGCTGACGGAAGGACTGACGCGATTCTGTTCGATCAGGGAAATGGTGGCATTGGTGACGCCGCTACGCCGGGCCAGCTCGCGCTGGGACAGTTTGTAGCTTTCGCGTACTAATTTGAGTCGTGAGCCCGTGTCCATGACAGCCTTATGCGAAGAATACCTAAGGGGTAATGGGGGTGGGTGGCGGGCGACTGGTGGCCGCGGATTACGCCGTTTCCCGTCCCGGAACCGTGAAAGGCGGGTATTAAATCACGTTTGTTGGTGTCGCTCAGCAGGTTCGATAAATGGCAGATAAATCAAATAGGTGAATGATAGTCGTCCGCCCATGTACGAAACCTGTGGGAGCGGGCTTGCCCGCGATGGCGGTGTGTCAGGTGACATCAATGTTGACTGTGCTGGCCTCATCGCGGGCAAGCCCGCTCCCACAGGGGTTGCGGTGCCCTGCCATGACTGGCATTGGTCCGGCGGCACATTTTTGGGATGGCCGCCGGTAAGGTTTGGCTTAGATGCCGAACCGGTCGCGTAGCGCGTAATACGCAGCGCCCATGGCGGTGAGCGGGGCCTGGAAGGTGCGGCCGCCGAGCATGGGCATGTGTGGCAGGGAGGCGAAGGCGTCGAAGCGTTCGGCGTCGCCGCGGATCATTTCCGAGATGAGCTTGCCGGCCAGGTGTGAGCAGGTGACACCGTGGCCGCTGTAGCCTTGCATGTAATAGGCGTTCTTTTCGATGCGGCCGAATTGCGGCATGCGTGACATGGTCAGCAGGAAGTTGCCGGTCCAGCGGTAGTCGATTTTCACGTCTTTGAGTTGCGGGAAAGTCTTGAGGATTTTTGGTTTGATCAGTTGCTCGATGTCGTCCGGCTCGCGAGCGCCGTAGACCACGCCGCCGCCGTACAGCAGGCGGTTGTCGGCGGTGAGGCGGTAATAGTCGAGCAGGTAGTTGCAGTCTTCGACGCAGTAGTTGTTTTTGATCAGGCTGCGCGCAACCTGTTCGGACAATGGCTCGGTGACGACGATTTGCGAACCGCAGGGCATGCTTTTGCGCGTGACGCGATTGTCCAGGTCTTGAGGCAGGTAGGCGTTGCCGGCGATCAACAGGTACTTGGCCCGCACCACGCCTTTGGCGGTACGCACGGTGATCGGTTCGCCATAGCTGATTTCCACGGCGGCGGATTGTTCGTAGATTTTGCCGCCCAGGCTGATGATCGCGGCGGCTTCACCAAGGGCCAGGTTCAGCGGGTGGACGTGGCCGCCCTGCATGTCGAGCAGCCCGCCGACGTAGTTGTCGCAACCGACTTCGCGCTTGATCTCAGCGGCGTCGAGCATTCTCAGTTTTTTGTTGCCGTAGCGCTCCCAACTGCTCTTTTGCTCGGCCAGGCCGTTGAGTTGCTTTTTGTTCAGCGCTGCGAAGATGCCGCCGGGACGGTAGTCGCATTTGATGTCGTACTCTTTGATGCGCGAACGGATGATGTCGGCGCCTTCAAACATCATGCTGCCGAGCACTTCGGCGGTTTTGTCGCCGTAGCGTTCTTCGATCACATCGACGTCGCGGCTGTAGGAGTTGACCAGTTGGCCGCCATTGCGACCACTGGCGCCGAAGCCGACTTTGGCGGCTTCCAGTACGGTGACGCTGTAGCCCGCTTCGCTGAGGAACAGCGCCGAGGACAGACCGGTGTAGCCGGCGCCGATCACGCAGACGTCGCACTCCACCAATTCTTCAAGAACCGGGTAATCACCGATCTGATTACGAGTCGCGGCGTAGTAGCTGTTTACATGAGTCTGTTTCATACGTTTCTCCGAGGGCCGCCGGCACGCGCCGGCGACCGCCGCTGTAAAGGTGTTAGAGCTTGATCCAGGTCGCTTTGAGTTCGGTGTATTTGTCGAACGCGTGCAGCGATTTGTCCCGACCGTTACCCGACTGCTTGAACCCGCCGAACGGCGCGGTCATGTCACCGCCGTCGTACTGGTTGACCCAGACGCTGCCGGCGCGCAAACCGCGAGCGAAGGTATGGGCCTTGCTGAGGTTGCTGGTCCACACGCCGGCGGCCAGACCGAAGATGCTGTCGTTGGCGATCTGCAGGGCTTCTTCAGCGGTGTCGAAGGTGATCAGCGACAGCACCGGGCCGAAGATTTCTTCCCGG
Organism: Pseudomonas sp. S2_A02; assembly: GCF_054668495.1. Lineage (NCBI taxonomy): Bacteria > Pseudomonadati > Pseudomonadota > Gammaproteobacteria > Pseudomonadales > Pseudomonadaceae > Pseudomonas > Pseudomonas sp. S2_A02. The sequence goes on from NZ_CP162776.1 coordinate 1,014,788, forward strand.
GCGATGGTCATGGCGTTGGTCACGCCGTCGAAAATTGCCGGTTCCACATAAAGGCCACCGGTGTCTTCGAGGGTGCGGCTGCCGCCAGCGATCAGTTGCGCGCCCTGGTCTTTGCCGATCTGGATGTAGCGCAGCACGTTGTCCAATTGCCGCTGATCGACGACCGCGCCGACGGCGGTTTCAGGATCGAGGGCATGCCCCGGTTTCCAGGCTTGCAGGGCTTCCACCAGCAATGGAATGAACTGCTCACGAATCGAGCGCTCCACCAGCAGACGTGAGCCAGCGGTGCAGACTTCGCCCTGGTTAAAAGCAATCGCACCAGCCGCTGCTTGTGCTGCCGCGCGTAGATCCGGCGCGTCGGCGAACACCACGTTCGGGCTCTTGCCGCCCGCTTCGAGCCAGACGCGTTTCATGTTGCTTTGGCCGGCGTAGATCAGCAATTGCTTGGCAATCGCGGTGGAGCCGGTGAAGGCCAGCACGTCGACGTCCATGTGCAACGCCAGCGCTTTGCCGACAGTGTGACCGAAGCCTGGCAGAACGTTGAACACGCCTTTGGGGATGCCGGCGTCGAGGGCCAATTGCGCGATGCGAATGGCCGTCAGCGGTGACTTTTCCGAAGGCTTGAGGATGAACGAGTTGCCTGCCGCGAGGGCTGGGGCGAACTTCCAACTGGCCATGATCAGCGGGAAATTCCACGGCACAATCGCGGCGACCACGCCTGCTGGTTCGCGGGTGATGAGGCCGAGTTGGTCGTGGGGCGTGGCGGCGACTTCGTCGTAGATTTTGTCGATTGCTTCGGCGCTCCAGCGGATCGCGTTGGCGGTCGCTGGGATGTCGATGCTCATGGAATCGCTGATCGGTTTGCCCATGTCCAGGGTTTCCAGCAGCGCCAGTTCCTCCTGGTTTTGCAGAATCAGATCAGCGAAACGAATCAGGATGCGCTTGCGCTCGGCTGGGGGCAGTTTGGCCCAGATGCCGGATTCGAATGTGCGGCGTGCAACCTGCACGGCGGCATTGGCGTCGGCTTCGTCGGTACTGGCGATGTTCGCCAGGAAGCGGCCATCGACCGGGCTGATGCATTCGAAGGTATCGCCGCTGAGTGCCGGGCAGTATTGACCGTCGATGAATGCGCGGCCTTCTAGGGTGAGGGACTGGAAGCGTTGCTCCCAGTCGCTGCGAGTGTTTGTCATGGTTGTGACTCTACGCAGAGGAATAGTTGATCGTTGGATTGATGCCAACCGGTTAAATATCAGAACCCCCATCAACTGTGGGAGCGGGCTTGCTCGCGAAAGCGGTGGGTCAGGCGCCATCAATGTTGAATGTGATGGCCTCTTCGCGAGCAAGCCCGCTCCCACAGTTGATGGGTGTTGCTCGCAAAACCTGTGTACGTCGCCGCTCCCACAGGGCTTGGCGGTGTACACATGATCTGTGTACACCCAACCCTTCATCCTTGACTGACGGTTTTTAGCCCATCAAACCGTATGCAAGTACCAGTTGTACTCAAGGTCGGAGATGGAGTTTTCGAACTCGGCCAGTTCGCTTTCCTTGCACGCGACGAACACGTCGATGTACAGCGGGTCGATGTAGCGCGCCATGACTTCGCTGTCGTCCAGCTCACGCAACGCATCGCGCAGGTTGTTCGGCAGGCTTTGCTCGTTCTGCTCGTAGCTGTTGCCTTCGACCGGGGCGCCCGGTTCGATTTCGTTGGTCAGGCCATGGTGAATACCGGCCAGCACTGACGCCATCAACAGGTACGGGTTGGCATCGGCGCCGGCAACGCGGTGTTCGATGCGCACGGCATCCGCCGAACCGGTGGGCACGCGGACCGCTACGGTGCGGTTGTCGATGCCCCAGCTTGGCGAGTTCGGCACATAGAACTGCGCGCCGAAACGGCGGTACGAGTTGACGTTCGGACAGAGGAACGCCATCTGCGCCGGCAGGGTCTCGAGCACACCGCCGATCGCGTGACGCAGTGCGGCGTTCTGCTCGGGATCCTCACTGGCGAAGATGTTGTTGCCTTCTTTGTCGAGAATCGAAATGTGCACGTGCAAACCATTGCCCGCCTGGCCCGGATACGGCTTGGCCATGAAGGTGGTGTCCATCTCGTGGTCGTAGGCGATGTTCTTCACCAAACGCTTGAGCAACACCGCGTAGTCGCAGGCCTTTATAGGGTCGGAGACGTGGTGCAGGTTCACTTCGAATTGCGCCGGGGCGCTCTCCTTGACGATGGCGTCAGCAGGAATGCCCTGCTCTTTCGCCCCTTCGAGGATGTCTTGCAGGCAATCGACGTATTCGTCCAGATCGTCGATCAAATACACCTGAGTCGAGTGCGGACGCTTGCCTGAAACCGGCGAGCGTGGCGACTGCGGACGACCGTTTACGTTGTCCTGGTCGATCAGATAGAACTCCAGTTCGAAGGCTGCGCAAATGGTCAGGCCCATGTCATCGAACTTGCTCACCACCTGACGCAGCACTTCGCGCGGGTCAGCGAAGAACGGCTGGCCTTCGAGTTCGTGCATGGTCATTAACAGCTGCGCGGTCGGGCGCTTCTGCCAGGGTTCGATGCTGAGGGTATTGGGGATGGGGAAACAGATGCGGTCCGAGTCGCCGATGTCCAGACCCAGGCCGGTGCTTTCCACCGTAGAGCCGTTGATATCCAGGGCAAACAGTGACGCCGGGAGGTTAATGCCTTTTTCGTAAACCTTATGAAGACTGGTGCGTTCGATGCGCTTGCCGCGCACCACACCGTTCATATCCGCAATCAGAAGGTCGACGTACAAAACCTCAGGATATTTCTTAAGGAATGCGTTTGCTTCGTTGAGTTGAACGGCACGCAGAGGGACCGACATGATGCACCTATTAGCTGTTAATTATTATGTTCACTTCACGTTCACGAGCCCAGTCAACCCGAACGGCAAAGTGAAGTCAATAGCGAACACATGACGTCTCACCCTTTATTTTACGGGCGTTTTTTGGCGCTAGAGTGCTAGTCGAGTCTTGCGAACCGCGTAAAACCTGAAGATCGGACGTATGGCGTTTAGAATTTTTTACATCAGAGTTGTTAATTAAAATCAACAAGGCTAAGCTCCGGAAAAGCTCGTTCAAGTGTGAAACTTCGAGGTGATAAAAATGGCATTCAAGCCATTGATCGGCGTTACTGCGTGCGTCAAACAGATTGGCCTGCACCCCTACCACGTCAGCGGCGACAAGTATTTGCGTGCTGTCAGCGTCGCGGCTTTGGGGTTGCCAGTGGTCATTCCTTCCTTAGGCGATCTGACCGAAATCGATGACCTGCTCGCGCAGCTCGACGGTCTGTTGCTGACCGGCTCGCCGTCGAACGTGGAGCCCTTCCACTATCAAGGCCCGGCCAGTGCCCCCGGTACGGATCACGATCCGCAACGGGACGCCACCACCCTGCCCTTACTGCGCGCAGCCATCGCCGCCGGTGTTCCGGTGCTCGGCATTTGCCGGGGCTTTCAGGAAATGAACGTGGCGTTCGGCGGCAGCCTGCATCAGAAGGTGCATGACCTGCCCGGCTACCTTGATCACCGCGAAGCGAATCACCCGGACCTGGCTGTGCAATACGCGCCAGCTCATGCGGTGAATGTGCAACCGGGCGGTGTATTCGACGCGCTGGACCTGCCGCAGGTGTTCCAGGTCAATTCGATTCACAGCCAGGGCATCGACCGGCTCGCTCCCGGTCTGCGCGCTGAGGCTGTCGCGCCGGATGGTTTGATCGAGGCGATCTCCGTCGAGCACAGCAAGGCTTTCGCTGTCGGCGTGCAGTGGCACCCGGAATGGCAGGTGCTTTCGAGTTCCCCCTATTTGAGTATTTTCCAGGCGTTTGGCGATGCGTGCCGGCTAAGGGCGGCGCTGCGTAATACGCGCTGACGTCAAAAAGCATTCAACGATTTAACTGCCCCCGTGAGTCTGGCGGGCGCGCCTTTGCGCGCCGGTCGCTCACGTAATAGATGAACCGCAATAACAACAAGTACGACCAGGCAGCCAGGATGGCGGTGCCGAATAAGCCCGATCGGATCCCCGTAGGAGCAGGCGAAGCCTGCGATCTTTTGACTTTGCTCTTCAAGATAAAGATCAAAAGATCGCAGGCTTCGCCAGCTCCTACAGGGGCCGCGATACGGCTTGCAATCAACTACTAAGTCAGGCCGTGTTGGCCCGACGACTGAAATCTGTTGGGAGTTTCATATGGCAAACGCCTCCAGCATCTACAGGAAGGCTCTTGAAGGTCACCAGGCACCGAAAAAGGTGTTGGTGAAAGTCGACCGCGTCACCAAGAAATTCGACGAAACCACCGCCGTGGACGATGTGTCCCTGGAGATCCATCAAGGCGAAATCTTCGCCCTGCTCGGCGGTTCCGGCTCGGGCAAATCGACGCTGCTGCGCATGCTCGCCGGCTTCGAGCGACCGACCGAAGGGCGGATTTTGCTCGATGGGGTCGACATCACCGACATGCCGCCGTACGAACGGCCGATCAACATGATGTTCCAGTCCTACGCACTGTTCCCGCACATGACGGTGGCGCAGAACATCGCCTTCGGCCTCAAGCAGGACCGTTTGCCCGCCAGCGAAATCGACGCCCGTGTCGAAGAGATGCTGCGGCTGGTGCACATGACCCAGTACGCCAAACGCAAGCCGCATCAGTTGTCCGGCGGCCAGCGTCAACGTGTCGCCCTCGCCCGTTCCTTGGCCAAGCGTCCGAAGCTGTTGTTGCTCGACGAACCGATGGGCGCGCTGGATAAAAAGCTGCGCTCGCAGATGCAACTGGAGCTGGTGGAGATCATCGAGCGCGTCGGCGTGACTTGCGTGATGGTGACCCACGATCAGGAAGAAGCCATGACCATGGCCGAACGCATTGCGATCATGCACCTGGGCTGGATCGCTCAGATCGGCAGCCCGGTCGACATCTATGAAGCGCCGGTCAGCCGCATGGTCTGTGAGTTCATCGGCAACGTGAACGCGTTCGACGGCACCGTGGTCGAGGATCTGGAAGGCCACGCAATCATTCACAGCCCGGATCTGCAACAGAAGATCTACGTCGGCCACGGCGTGAGTACGTCGGTGCAGGACAAGTCGATCACCTACGCCATCCGCCCGGAAAAAATGCTGGTCAGCCCCCTCAAGCCCGAGACTCGCTACAACTGGTCCGAAGGCAAGGTGCATGACATCGCCTACCTCGGCGGCCACTCGGTGTTTTACGTGGAGCTGCCCGGCGGCAAGATCGTGCAGTCGTTCATGGCCAACGCCGAACGCCGTGGCGCGCGCCCGACCTGGGACGATCAGGTCTACGTGTGGTGGGAAGACGACAGCGGCGTGGTACTGCGCTCATGAGAACCTTCAATCAGCAGTTCCTGCGCTTGGTGCCCAGCGGCCGCAAACTGGTCATCGGCATTCCGTTCCTGTGGCTGTGCCTGTTTTTCCTGTTGCCGTTCTTCCTGGTGATGAAGATCAGTTTCTCGGAAGCGGCCCTGGCCATTCCTCCCTACTCCGAGATTTACACCTTCGCCGAACAGAAATTTCAGCTGCTGCTGAACCTCGGCAACTACTCGCTACTGACCGAAGATGAGTTGTACATCTCGGCCTATTTTGGCTCGTTGAAGGTCGCGTTTTTAAGCACGCTAATGTGCCTGGTGATCGGTTTCCCGATGGCCTACGCGATCACCAAAGCCAACAAGGAAACGCAGAACGTTCTGTTGCTGTTGATCATGATGCCGACCTGGACCGCGATCCTGATCCGCGTCTATGCGTGGATGGGCATCCTCAGCAACAACGGTCTACTCAATGCGTTCCTGATGTGGACCGGGCTCACGTCGCATCCGATCGAGATCCTCAATACCAACACGGCGGTGTACATCGGCGTGGTCTATGCCTACCTGCCGTTCATGGTGTTGCCGCTGTACGCCAACCTGGTGAAGCACGATCAAAGCCTGCTGGAAGCCGCGTCAGACCTGGGTTCGAGCAACTTCAACAACTTCTGGAAAATCACCGTGCCGCTGGCCAAGAACGGGATCATTGCAGGTGCAATGCTGGTGTTCATTCCAGTGGTCGGTGAGTTCGTGATTCCAGAACTGTTGGGCGGCCCGGAAACCCTGATGATCGGCCGCGTGCTGTGGCAGGAGTTCTTCAACAACCGCGACTGGCCGGTGGCATCCGCCTTGGCGGTGGTGATGCTGGCGATCCTGATTGTGCCGATTCTGCTGTTCAACCGCAGCCAGGCTAAAGAGATGGAGGGACGGGGATGAAACGCTTCGGATTTTCAAAGTTCATGCTGATTTTCGGCTTGTCGTTTATCTACCTGCCGATGCTGATTCTGGTGATCTACTCGTTCAACGCCTCGAAACTGGTGACGGTGTGGGGCGGCTGGTCGGTGAAGTGGTACGTCGGCCTGCTCGACAACACGCAACTGATGGGCTCGGTGGTGCGCTCGCTGGAAATCGCCTGCTACACCGCGATTGCCGCCGTGGCGTTGGGCACCCTCGCCGCTTTCGTGCTCACCCGTGTGACGCGTTTCAAGGGTCGTACGCTGTTTGGTGGCTTGGTGACGGCGCCGTTGGTGATGCCGGAAGTGATCACCGGTCTGTCGCTGTTGCTGCTGTTCGTGGCCATGGCGCAGTTGATCGGCTGGCCGCAGGAGCGTGGCCTGGTGACGATCTGGATCGCCCACACCACGTTCTGCGCAGCGTATGTGGCGGTGGTTGTATCGGCGCGCTTGCGAGAGCTGGACCTGTCGATTGAAGAAGCGGCCATGGACCTCGGTGCGCGTCCGCTCAAGGTGTTCTTTCTGATCACCATTCCGATGATCGCGCCGTCGCTGGCGGCGGGCGGCATGATGTCATTTGCCTTGTCGCTGGATGATCTGGTGTTGGCGAGTTTCGTCTCTGGCCCGGGCTCGACGACGTTGCCGATGGAAGTGTTCTCGGCGGTGCGTCTGGGTGTGAAGCCTGAGATCAATGCCGTGGCCAGTTTGATTCTGCTGGCGGTGTCGATCGTCACACTCATGGTTTGGTACTTCAGCCGCAAGGCCGAAGCCACGCGCAAGCGAGCGATCCAGGAAGCCATGGACCAGACTGCCAGCGAGTCGTGGCAGCAACCGAAAAACCAGCGAGTCGAAGCGACGGCTTAGTGCCTTACCTGTAGGAGCGAGGCTTGCCCGCGAAGAACGATGACGCGTAATGCCTGAAAAACCGCGGTGCATTCTTCGCGGGCAAGCCTCGCTCCTACAATCGGTTTTGTGTTTTATAAAAGAAAATGGAGTTGTACCGATGAAAATGTTTGGCAGGACTCTGCTGACACTGTCCTTATTGGGCGCGATGGCTACCGGTGCCCAGGCCAATGACAAGGTATTGCGCGTCTACAACTGGTCGGATTACATCGCCCCGGACACGGTCAAGAAGTTCGAAGACGAGACCGGCATCCGCGTGACCTACGATGTGTTCGACAGTAATGAAACCCTTGAGGCACGCTTGTTGGCCGGTAAATCCGGTTACGACATTGTGGTGCCGTCCAACAGTTTCCTGGCCAAGCAGATCAAGGCTGGCGTCTATCAGCCGCTGGACAAATCGAAGCTGCCGAACTGGAAAAATCTTAATCCGGTGCTGTTGAAAAATGCCTCTGCCAGCGATCCTGACAATGGCCACGCTTTCCCATACATGTGGGGCTCGATCGGCATCGGTTACAACCCGGCCAAGGTCAAGGAAGTACTGGGCACTGATGCCCCGGTGAACTCCTGGGATTTGCTGTTCAAACCGGAAAACGCTGCGAAGCTGAAAGCCTGCGGTATCAGCTTTCTTGATTCGCCGACAGAAATGCTCCCGGCCGCCCTGCACTATCTGGGCTACCCGGTGAATTCTCAGGACAAGGCGCAGATCGCCGAAGCCGAAGCGCTGTTCATGAAGATTCGCCCATCGGTGGCTTATTTCCATTCGTCGAAGTACATCTCCGACCTGGCCAACGGCAACATCTGCGTCGCCGTCGGTTACTCCGGCGACGTGCTGCAAGCCAAGGCCCGCGCCAAGGAAGCCGGCGACAAGGTGACGATCGAATACAGCATCCCGAAAGAAGGCGCCGGCAGCTTTTACGACATGGTTGCCATCCCACGGGACGCGGCCAACGTCGACAACGCCTACCTGCTCATGAACTTCCTGATGCGCCCGGACATCATCGCCGAAGTCACCAACAACATCGGCTACAGCAACGCCAACGCGGCGGCCACGCCACTGGTGGATGAAGCCATTCGCGACGACCCGGGTTCCTACCCGCCGCAAGCGGTGATGGCGACGCTGTATGCGATTCCTGACATGCCGATCGGTATTCAGCGGGTGATGACCCGGGGCTGGACGCGGGTGAAGCTCGGTAAGTGATTCACGATCGAACACAAAATATCTGACTACCACGGACCAAAATGTGGGAGCGGGCTTGCTCGCGAAGGGGCCATCACATTCAACATCATTGGTGACTGACCCACCGCTTTCGCGAGCAAGCCCGCTCCCACAGGAGTCCGTGGTGGAGCGCAGATGATCGTTCCCACGCTCTGCGTGGGAATGCTTCAAGGGACGCTCCGCGTTCGGCTCTGGAAGGGACGCGGAGCGTCCCGGGCTGCATTCCCACGCAGAGCGTGGGAACGATCAGTGGCAAGGTTTCAACCATCTTCCGTTCACGCAGCGCCTTACCACCGCTGCACTCCTCTCAGAAGAACGGCTTCACCTGGCTTCCCTCGGTTAAGGTGAATTTCAGGCGCCCTCGGGCGCTTTTTTTTTGTGGGCTTATGCAGAGACCAACGGCCATTCGGCCAGTGCCCGGTACCGGCCTTTATGGGATTCGAACAAGGTGAAGCGATCAGCACGCAGGATAAACTCTGGCGGCGTAGCGGATTCGGGGACTGGTGCCCGGTAGTCGCGCATCAGGGTTAAATGCGGGCGAAATTCCCGACGGGTGTCCTCGAAGCCAAACGGCAACATGGCCTGCTCCAGCGCATACACCAACCGCAGCAACGGCGGTTCTGCCTGCTCGGGCGCCAGCAACAAAACCCCGGAGCGACGCCAGACTTCCAGTCGATCCAGCACAACCGTCAACGGCATGCCGGGCATCTGGACATTGGCGGCGGCCTCGCAGACGCCCGCTATCTGCGCCATCCCCACCGTACCGAGAAACAGCAGCGTCAGATGAAAGTTTTCCGCCGGCACCGGGCGCCCGACGTTGAGCCCCAGCGCGTTGCGCCATTGGGCGATGGCCCGGCGTTGTTCGGGGGCGCAGTTCAGGGCGAAGAATAGCCGTTTGAACGGCTCACGATTTTCATCGCTCATATCTGGCACCTCAAGGCTTTGGGACCCTTGATTTTACAAAGGGATACCACACCAGCAAGTGCATTTCTGGCACCTGCCGGCATGCGCGTTATAGTTGAAGCAACCGAATCGACGGGAGGGCGCCATGCGTCAGATCATCAGTAAAGAGCCATGGTGGGCCGTGCCACCGAAACCCGGCCAGGATGAGTCCGAGCTGGAATGGGGCTGGCTGGTTCACTACAACGAAGGCGAGCCACGCTTCGAGTTCATCAAGGAGCGCCCCTCAGACAGCGAGATTCGTAATCGCAAGAGTTGCAGGACCGCCCCGACACCGGAGTGATCCTGCGACTACGTTCAGGCTTTCACGATCATTTCGAAACCGCCAAAAATCATGCGCTGACCGTCAAACGGCATTGGATTGACGTCGGGTTGCATCCGCGGATCGCTCATGAGTTTCGCCATTCCGGCGTCACGGGTGACCTTGTCGGGCCAGACGATCCAGGAAAACACCACGGTTTCGTCTTCCTTGAGTTTTACCGCCATGGGAAACGAGGTCACTTTGCCATCAGGCACGTCGTCTCCCCAGCATTCGGCGAGGCTGATTGCACCGTTTTCCTTGAAGATTGCGGCAGCGGATTGTGCGTGTTGCTTGAATTTTTCGCGGTTGGCGGTGGGCACCGCAAAGACACAGCCATCAACGTAAGCCATGATCGTTCTCCTCGGGTTATGGGTTGATCTGGTGGGTAGTCGAATCAGCGTGGCTAAAATCGACAGTTCCTGCATCCAGACCGACCGACGGCTCGACGGTTTCCTCCAGGCTGCCCTCGATCTGCCTGGCCATGTACAACGTTCCGGCCATGACGCCGGTGGCGGGGTTATCCACCAGCTTCACCCATGCCTTGTCGAACGAATTGCCCAGGCTGCTGCGAATCAGTGCCTCGCTGTCAGGCCTATCGTTGGCCTGAATAATCGCGCGCACCCCCGCCACTCCTACAGAAATCAATGCCCCGGCAGCCTTACCCGCCATTGCCGCCACCGCACTGGCCGCACCTCGCGGGGCCATTTCGGCTTCTATTCGCTTGCTGGCACGCTTGGCCACCGGTGTCATGCCTGCGTCCGTCGAGGCAATACCCTTCTCGCCGCCCGCCGTGTGGATCTTGTCGATCAGCGCCTGGTAGGCCGGCAATTTGCTCAGCTCGGTGTGCACCACCTGATACAACGAAGCTTCACGGACGGGCGGCGGGCCCAGTGAAATAGCCGGAATTTTCTGGATGCGACCGTTGAGCTGCGCCATCGGCACGCCATGGCGTTTGGAAATAACCTCGAGTTGCTGCCCCATGAGCTGCACGTAAAACTCTGTCGCCTGGCCGAGGATCGCGTCAGGATCGATCTCCACAGCCACTGGTTCCAGCACGCGCTGCTGATATTGCTCCAGCAGATAGGCCGCCAGGCGTTTGGTTGTCGCATCCTGCTCGTCCCCGGCATTGATAGCGTACCAGCTGACTTTCATCGACAGCCATTCCTGGGTCCAGTAGCTGCTGAACCACGGAATAAAGACTTCTTCGGTCTGCTGATAAACCCGCGTGCGCCAGTGCTCCATGGACCCGCGGGCGTAGACCCTGGCCTGTTCGGTGGCCTGTTGCGAAGCGGCGACAATTTCCCGGTCCACTTGCTGCCAGGTGCTCTGGGACACCACCACCGGCACCACAATTACCGGGGCAGGCGTGTGCGTGGCGCATCCCGCCAATACCACCAACACAGCGACGATCAGCGAACGCAGGTTCAAGATCGCGGTGTCCTACAGTCTTCGCCGAACGGGGTGTCCGACGCTAAAGAACGTGCTGATTTGAGTATAGGTCGGGGGCGGACTCCGTCCGTCAGATGATTGGATGATGCCCTCAAGGACGCTTTCGCGAGCAGGCTCGCTCCCACACTTGATCACCGTTGGACACAAGATTCGTGTGCGCAGGGGATCCAATGTGGGAGCGAGCCTGCTCGCGAAAAGGCCCCAAGACCGTTGCCGATCACCACCATCATTCACATCAATATTCACCATCGCCACGAATGCCTTCCGCAAAAAAACCGTCAGGTGCAGGATTAACCTCATCCCCCAATCAACCCCCGCACCGGAGGGGCAAATCATGTTGATCCATCTCCTGACCTGCCTGGCCCTGACGGCCGTCACCCTGACCCTGTTTTCCCGCTTGGTGCTGAATATCGGTAAAACCGAGGAGCAGAAATCATGATTTATGCCATCAGCCTCGCCGTGAGTTTTCCGGTGTTCGGCAGCAACTACTATTCGCAGCAAGTCGTGCCTCGCAAAGCAATCGCGTTGGTGTTCGACAAACACTTCGAGGCCTTGCTGATGCCGGCAGCGGCCAACCACTTCAGTAACGAAGTGGTCGGGCTCAACGATCAGTTCCGCTTTTTGAACGATGTGCTGGTTGAGCATCTGCTGGAGACGGAAATGGCTCAGCATCCGTCGGGACAGGCGTTCACCTTCTGACGCTGGCGTTCATCCTCCTAACTGGTGCTCAAGATCCGCACCGGCCCCTGACGATTGAGAACTTCGATCATGACGTTTTCCCCCGAGCGCCGGAGCATCAAGTCCACACATTCATTACCCACTGCCAGACGCCGCAAGGCGATGGTGTCCAGAAATGCCGGGAGCACCGGTTCGTCGAACAAAATGTTGAGCTTCCTCGGCCTGAAACTCAGCCCCAGGCATGACTGAATCATCGACAACGGCGCAGCGGCGGCCCAGGCCTGGGGCATGCAGGCGACTGGATAGAACGTTGGCCCTTGGGTTCGTTGCCGGGCAAAACCGCAGAACAGTTCGGGCAGGCGCCGCAGATCGATGTAGGTCGACGCGGCGAACAGGCCTTCGAAAATCCGCGCCGCGTCCCGACGGTAACCGTAGCGGGCGAAGCCGGCGGCGATCAGCGCATTGTCGTGGGGCCAGACGGAGCCGTTGTGATAACTCATCGGGTTATAGCGAGCCTGGGAAGACGCGACGGTGCGCACGCCCCAGCCGGAAAAAGATGAACGGTCCATCAGCGTGCTGACGATCGATGCCGCGCGTTCCGGGTAAGCGATGCCCGCGAACAGGGCATGGCCGGCATTGGAGGTACGGATTCGACAGGGTTTCTTGTTGCCGTCCAGGGCCAATATATAAGTGCCCAGCTCTTCGTCGAAGAAGCGGTTATCGAATTCTTCTCGCAAGCGTTGAGCCTTGTACTTCAGGCGCTGCGCCCGCTCTGGATCACCCAGCCGACGGGCGATTTTGGCGGCACCGGTCCAGGCGCCATACACATAGGCTTGAACTTCGACAATCGCAATCGGCCCCACGGCCAGTTGCCCATTGGCATGGAAAACCGAATCGTGGCTGTCTTTCCAGCCCTGGTTTATCAGCCCCTCGGCGGACTGTCGGCCATACTCGACAAAACCGTCGCCGTCGCGGTCGCCGTATTCCTCGATCCAGGTCAGCGCCGCTTCGATGTTTGGCCAGAGCTGACGCACTGTGCCCAAATCATTGGTGCGCTCCAGATACGCGGCGGCCAGCATGACGAACAGTGGCGTGGAATCGATGCTGCCGTAGTAACGCCGGAACGGCACTTCGCCTAATTCGGCCATTTCTCCCAGTCTTATTTCGTGCAGGATTTTACCGGGCTCGGAATCGGCGTGGGGGTCGACGATGGTTGCCTGGTTGGCAGCCAGATGCCCGAGCACGCCTTTGGCGATACCGGGATCGAACCACAGCATCTCCCATGCCGTGATCAGCGCATCTCGTCCGAAAACGGTGCTGAACCATGGAATGCCGGCATAGGGATATAGCCCCTCGCGGGTTTTGGTCATGAGCATGTAGAGGTCGGAAACGCTGCGGCTGACCGCCTCGTTAAACACATCGTGGGAGGTCACCACCGAGGCCGCCCGCGAAGAGAATGTGCGTAGCTCGCGCCGGGAATCGCGCAATGAAATAAAGAACCCGTGGCGCACCGTAAACGGCGGGTTTTGCACGCCGCAATTGATGTCCATGAACAGCGACTGGCTTTCCCCCGGGGCCAGCCGCACCTCGAACAACGCTGAATCGCAAGTCAGGCTGGCCGGCATCGGGGCGAAACGCAGGCGGGTCATGCGCCGTTTGTGGTCCAGGCCGGTGTAGGAAAGCACCACCTCTTCATCGGTAATCTCTGCCCTGTGCCCTTCTCCGCGCTGCGGGCGCCGGGCACCGCGAACTTCGAACAGGTCTTTGAAGTCGGCCGCGAACTGGATTCTCAATTGCAGATGCTGGGGCGAATCGTCGAAATTGCGCAGGGTCAGCCGTTCGTAACAGGAGCCCTTCCACAAAAACCGTGAGCGGCGCAAATGGATCAAATCGTGGTGCAGAATCTTTTCACCATTGGCATCGAACAGGTCCGGATTGGTCAGATCGCAGGTCAGCATCGCGTTGTCATCACGCAGCGTGGAACTGAGCAACAACGGCCGCGCACCGTTGAGCGTCAGGTAAAGCCCGGAAAGGTGTCGGGTATCGGTATGGAAAATCCCTTGCGGGCTGTCGTCCGCGAACAGCACGTCGCCATTGGGATCGAACACGGCGAAGGTGTCGTTGTTTTTCAGGTTGCGCAAGCGCAGCTCTTGCAGCGACGCGGTGGCCGGAATGTCGAAGGGTGTCGAGGGATGGCCATAGGTGTTGCCCGCCGTTAGATGGCGATACAACTCCAGATAGTGATTGGTCATGCGCTCGACCGTGAACCGTTCGTCGAACCTGGCCCGCACCTTACGCCGATCCAGCTCTGCCAACCGCTGCACCGCCGCTACCGCCCCTGCAACGCCATCGACGATGTAACCGGACACGCCCTCGTCGATCACTTCCGGCACCGAGCCCTGACCAAACGCAATCACCGGCGTGCCGCAGGCCATGGCTTCGATCATGACCAGACCGAACGGCTCGGGCCAATCGATGGGAAAGATCAATGCGCGGGCATTGCCCAGCAAGTCCGCCTTTTGGGATTCATCGATCTCGCCGAGAAATTCGACATTCGGATGGGAGGCGATCATCGGGGCGATGACTTCTTCCCAATACACCTGATCAGCTCTGTCGACCTTTGCCGCGATCTTCAATGAAAGCCCGGCCTTCAAGGCAATTTCGATGGCCCGGTCCGGGCGTTTTTCGGGTGAGATTCGCCCCAGAAACACCAGATAATCGCCACGCGGTTCAGGGTTGAAGCTCAGCAAATCGCCCGGAATGCCGTGATAGACATTACCCACCCAATTGACGTCTCCCTTCACGGCGATGCGTTGCGCCTTGGAAATCGAAACCAGTGGCACTTCAGGAAAGTGCGGGTAAAAGGATTGGTAATCGGCAATATCCAGACGCCCGTGGAGCGTGGTTACGCTGCGGCCAGCCAAGTGTCGAATCAAGGGGAAATGATAGATATCGACATGAAAATGCATCACGTCGAATTGATCCGCCTGATGCAGGACATGATCGAGCATCAGGATATGATGAGGTAACCCGTCCTTGACGCGTGGATCGAACCGCAGGGCCTGGTGGGCGCCTGACTCCAGGCGTGCCGAGGTTTGCGAATCGCCGCTGGCGAAGAGCGTGACATCGTGGCCCTGGCGCACCAGTTCTTCGGTCAGGTAAGACACGATCCGCTCAGTGCCACCATACAAACGGGGCGGACAACGTTCGGTAAGCGGCGCGATCTGAGCGATCCTCATGGAGAGACCCTCCGTCATGGGGTCGAAGGATAATGGCCTCCAGCACCTCGGCGTTTCCTCTCACTCGGATCTGGCGGCCCTGTCCTCGATTGACGGTACGCCTGCTGCAACAGTTCCATCCGGTTATACGCCCTGGGGCTCACCGGTCGCCGCTCTTCAGACTTCTGAGCAATTGGCGGCTTATCGACATCATTCAATGAGAACTTATGAATTTTTTTCGAGGGCATTTAATTGAGCGTTCCGATGAAACAAGCGTCGCCGGAACCAGACAACCAATAACGTGAAGAACGCACCTGCCACTGCCAGTGCCATGTCGGCCTGAGAGTCCCATGGGTCATTTTGTGCAGCGACAAATGCCTTCGCCGTGTCTTTTCCCAGGAACTGTCCACCTATCCATTCCACGATTTCATAGACAGACGAGGTCGACAGCACGATGTTCAGCGCGATAAAACCCACCCAGAAACCGCGCAGCGGTGTGATTCGTACAAGCACTTCCCGAATCGGATACACCATCAAGAGTCCATACGTCAGATGGACCAGTCGATCGTAATGATTGCGTTCCAACCCAAGGGTTTTGTTCAGGCTGACCCCGGTCAAGGCTGAGCACCAGCGGTCGTAGGGCACCAGTGCATAGGTGTAGTGCGACCCGAGCTCATGAATGCAGAGAAATACAAACACCAGACTGATGGAAACGGCAGACAGACGGAACCGTCGGGAGACGCCCACCAAGACCATCACCAGTAGCAGGGCCAGCAGATTTTCCAGGACCCAATCCACTCGGCTATGGGGGGAGATCCCCAGCGCTGCGACGATCAAAAGAAACACGATCAACAGCGCCAGGTCGTATCGCGGATGTTCCTTCGGTTGCATGGCTTGAGCCCCTCAAAAGGTCTCGCTCGGCCACTGTAGATTAGTTCCATTCGCGCACCGCGGTACGACCCGAGACTTGCGCCGCAAAGGCTTATTCAGGCCGGCGCACTGCCCTCACCTTTCCGCTGTTGCCGCCACCACAGAAAAACCGGTCGTGGCCATCGAACTCAAGTCCCGACACGCCGACACCAGCCGGCATCTGGACGCTCTCCAACACCTCGCCCGTGGCCGGGTCGACTCGCCGCAACTCACTCTCCTCACCCTCCCAAGTGCCGTGCCATAGATCGCCCTCAACCCAGGTCACCCCGGTGACGAAGCGGTTGGATTCGAGCGTGCGCAGCACTGCCCCGGTCTGGGGATCGACCTGATGAATCTTGCGCTCGCGATACTCGCCGACCCAGAGCGTCCCTTCAGCCCATGCAAGCCCCGAGTCGCTACCGCCGCCGGGCGCGGGGATGGTGGAGAGCACGCGGCCGGTCTGTGGGTCGATTTTCTGGATGCGATCCTCGGCGATCTGAAACAGGTGCTGACCGTCGAAGGCTGTGCCGGCATGGGCGGCGACATCGATCGAGCGCAGCGTCTTGCCGCTCGCAGGATCAAGGGCGTTGAGTTTGTCGCCGGAGGCAAACCAGACCTGATGACCGTCATGGGTGACGCCATGCACGCTGTCGACGCCTGGAAAAGGTCCGTATTCGCGGATGATTTCGGCCGTTGAATGTTTCATGTCTTGCTCCTCGTTCACTGGGTGGGTGAAGTCGATGCTAGTCACTCGGCAGCAACCCTGTGAGTAACAATACCGTCGCGAATCCCGGAACCGGCGGGGTCATCCAGCGACGGGCACGGCCGTGACCGAATGACTGCACCTTGGCGGCCGCCGCCAGCGTGTCGAGGGCTCGTTGCACGGTGCGCTGACTGGCGCCAAGCGCTAACGCCAACGCCGAACTCGACCATGATTCACCGTCAGCGAGGAAGGCGAGCAGCGTCGCATGCTGTTCTTCGACAGGCCGCGCCAGCACCACGACGTCATGCGCAACATGCGGCGCCAGCGCAAACCCTCGCGGGGTCGCGACGACATCGGCGATCAAGTGCAGCGCCGCGCGCAACCGCCCGAGTTCGACGCGCAACCGCGCGCGATGGGAGTCATCCGCGTACTTCATCCGAAAGGCGCGCGCAATCAGCGTCTCCCTCGGCACGTCGGCGGGCCACGCTTCGCCCAACGCCCGGGCGAGCGCAAATAGCACCGGCCGCCGGGCGAGCGGAACCGCTGAGCCTGCGTCGCACACGACATACCGGCACGCGTCCACGACCAGTGTGGGGGATGCCAATAACGCTTCAATTTCATCAAGCAGCAGCGGCCGTTCCTGGCCACCGACAATCAGCCGCGCCGCGGGTGTGTCGAGGATGCGGGCGGCGCTTTCGACCTCTGCCGTCAACGCGGGGATAGCGGCGTGTTGTGCAGCACGCTTGGCCCGTTCGAGTGCAGCGCGCGCCGTTTTTGTTTGCAGGCGACGCATTGCGATGCCCGCCACGACCAGTTCGTAGGCTGCCCTCGATGCGGGCGGTAACGGCGTCGGATCGAGTTCGGCGAGCCGGTGTTCAGCCTCGTCAAGGTGCCCGATCAGCAACAAGCGGCGGATCTCGAGGTATCGCGCATGAGCAGCATTGACCCAGTCGCCGTGCGCCTGAAGCGTCGCCCGCGCGGCGTCGAGTGCCTTGGTTGGCCAGTTCAGGTCCCGCGAGGCGAACGCGATTTCGGCCTCGGCGACGACACATCGCGCCCGGGCCAAAGCCTCTTTCGGCCCGAAGGCACGTGCGGCGCTGCGCACCAACGCCTTCGCGCGCACAAGATCACCCAGCTGCGCCATCGCGATGCCGCGAAGCGCGAGGGCTGGCGCATCATCGCGCAAGGCGATGCGGTTCAGCGCGCCGAGGGGATCACCCGCCGCAAGCGCACGGGCCGCCGCCGTGATCAGCGAATCCATCTGAAGCGCGCCACCTGTCACCCCCACCGGTCGATGCCCGCTAATCAGTCTATCTCACGACCGCATAGCCGCACGCCGATCCGTTAGGGGGAGCCGCTTACTTGATCGTAGCCTCGAAAATGACGGTCAAGCCCTTCGCGTGGAGCAATACTCCACAATCAGCTGAGTGAGCGCTGCGACAATCGCCTGATCCGCTTCAGCAGAGGTAAACAACCGAAACTGCGCAGCCGGCAAATCCGGCAACCCTTGCTCCGCCCCCAGAGCCGCCAGTCCCTGCCCCAATTGACTGACCGCCATGGGCGCCACCGCGAAACCCGCCAATGCCGCCGCCCGCAACCCGGCGGTGCTGGTGCATGACATCGCCGTGCGTTGGGCGATCCCCGCCTGAGCCAGTCGCCTGAGCGCTATCTCACGATAAGGACAGGGCTCGGGGAACAGCGCCAGCGGCAACGGTATCGGTAACTGGGTGACGGGTTGCGCCGACCAGGCCCACACTAGCGGTTCTTGCCATAGTAGCAATCCCGCTTCGCTGGTTTCGCACAGCGAACCGATGACCAGCTCCAGATCGCCTTGCTTCATCAGGTTCAGCAACGTGCCGGGAATACCCACCTGCACGTCGATTTCCATGCCTGGGTACTGCGCCGCGAAATCCTGAAAAGCCCGCAGCAGTCGCGGTTCGACAAAATCCTCCGATACCCCGATCCGCACCCGCCCGTTAAACGGCGTGCGCGTCAGTTGCGCCCAGGCATCACGGCTCAGCGCGAGGATCGTGCGCGCATAAGCGATCAGGCGCTCGCCATCGGGCGTCAATTGCTGGGAACGGGTCGTACGTTTCAACAGCGGTTTACCGACCTGTTCTTCCAGTCGCCGCAAGTGACCGCTGACCGCAGATTGGGTCAGGTGCAGCTTTTCGGCTGCGCGACTGAAACCATCTTCATCGACGACAGTGACGAATGTTTTTAACAGCAGAACATCGAACATAGCTCTATTCGTGATCAATGACTTATTTATTCACGATTTATATTCCAAATAAAACTATGTTGCAATATTCCAACGTCCCCACCACCCGAGACACGCCATGACCACCCCTTCTGCATATCGAATGTTCCCCGCGCAAACAGCGGTCAGCCTCCCTTGAAGTCGCCCGCGGCTTCATTGCGCGCTATCAAGAAAACACCCCGGACACCGAAATCATCACCCTCGATCTTTGGAACATGGTGTTGCCGGAATTCGACGAGCTGGCAATGGACGCCAAATACGCCGGGCTCAATGGCACGCCCTTGACCCCGGCGCAGCAAGACGCCTGGAACACCTTGAAAGATCTGGCCGCGTTCCTGCACCGCGCGGACATCCTGGTGATGTCCGTACCGCTGTGGAATTTCAGCATTCCGTACAAACTCAAACACTTCATCGACCTGGTGTCGCAGAAAGACATTTTATTCAGCTTCGACCCGGAACGCGGTCTGGAGGGCATGCTGCACAACAAAACCGCCGTGGTGATGTACGCCCGCGGCCTGGATTTTTCGGCGCAATCGATCACGCCAGCGGAGCGCTTCGACTTTCAGAAGCCCTACGTGGAAGCCTGGCTGCAATTTATCGGCGTGAGCGATGTGCGCTCGGTGATTGTCGAGAAAACCATCCTGGGGGAAGACGTTGACCTGAGTGCGCGCAAGGCCGCGATCCAGCAGGCCATGAGGCTGGCAGATAGTCTCGTTAGCTGACGCTTCAAGTGCTCTCGCTGGTTGCGACGATTGAACCTGCGTTTGCAATCTCAATCCGCAAAGCTGTCCTGTTCGGCTTGGCCTCCCAGCCACGCGCAGAACAGATCCAGTTTCTTGTCA
The DNA here is from genome assembly GCF_054668495.1 of Pseudomonas sp. S2_A02. Taxonomy (NCBI): domain Bacteria; kingdom Pseudomonadati; phylum Pseudomonadota; class Gammaproteobacteria; order Pseudomonadales; family Pseudomonadaceae; genus Pseudomonas; species Pseudomonas sp. S2_A02. The sequence continues at coordinate 1,034,504 of NZ_CP162776.1, forward strand.
GGGCCCGGACTTCGCTTCGCAATATAGGAATAGTCACTTTGGTGGAATCCGAACGGCGCCAGTAAACGGCCAAGACGAATGTCGTCGGCCACCAGATGCCAAGGGGCGACACAGATCCCCAGGCCGGAAATCGCCGCCTCCAGTGTGAAATAGTAGTGCTCAAACTCCACTCCGACCGGCGCGGTCACCTTATATCCAATCGCGTCACTCCAACTTGCCCAGGCATTTGGACGAGTTTTTGTGTGCAGCAGCGGATGCAGGAAAATAGAACTCAATTCAGTGAGTTGGATACGCGCAGATAACGTCGGTGACAGAACGATGCCCAATCTTTCAGGAAACAGCAGGAGGGTATTTTTTTGACCTTCAAGGACGCCCTGCTCAGCCGTGATCATCACGTCATATCGGTCTCGGTCCGGATCAGTAGCGTGGACAAAGGAATTCAAGCAAATCTTGATGTCAGGGTACTTCGCATTGAAATCGAAAAGACGCGGAATCAGCCACTTGACCGTAAACGTACTGAAGCAAGACACGTCCAGAATACCCGTCGCGGTGTCCCTTATTCTGTCTACGGCGGCCTCAATCTGATCCAGCGCTGCCGTCAAATCCGGCAGCAGTTTTTTTCCGGCAGCGGTGAGCCGTGGTTTATTTTTCGTACCCTCGAACAGGTCCACCCCAAGGCTCAGCTCTAACTGGCGTACTTGGCGACTCACGGCGCCAGGCGTGACACAAAGCTCATCGGCAGCAGATGTCATTTTCCCCAATCGGGCAGCGGCCTCGAAAGAGCGGAGTGCATTTAAAGGAGGGAGGCGTCGTTTCATCAAGTGACTTTAACTCAATTACTTCGGGCGCATAAATCGATTTCCAGTCGTCTTCCGGTTTTGGAAGATGACCCGACGCCCGCCTGCCTGGTTACCTGTTCAGGATCAACCGCTGTGCAGGGGCGCCCCCCCAAATCAATTGAGAGAATCTCACATGCCCTTCGTTCGAACAGCCGTCATCAAAGGCACCAGCCAGCAGCAACGTCAACGCATCGTCGACGGCATACACCAAGCGCTGGTAGACAGCATTGGTATGCCTGCGGATGAACTGTTCAACCTGGTAGCGGACTATGACCCGGAACAATTTTTTTACAGCCGCACCTTCAATGGCGTCGCTCGTTCAGACAGTCTGATCGTGATTGAAATTACGATGCGTAGAGGTCGAAGCGACGCCATGAAGCGGGACCTCTATAAGAAAATTGCTGACAACCTCGGCGCTCAAGCACAGGTTCGTCCGCAAGATATCTTCATCTTCATGCATGAGAATGACTATTCGGATTGGTCGGTGGGTTATGGCAAGTTTGCAATGGCATTAGTGCAACAAACCGGTGGTGCCTCTGCCGTGTAGAGGTCAAAGCGTCAAATCTTGCTTGCCTTGAGCGTTTTCGACACTGATTCACCAACGGTCCGACGATGGGGCTGTAAACTGGCCGCGTGGCTGATCCAGCCCGCTGCCAGCCGCCCCATACACAACCGCCCTTCACCCCTTCAAGCATGAGATCCCCCATGGCAAACCGCGACCTCACCTTCCTGCCCGACCCAGACCCGGAATCCATCTCCTCCGACGTCGCCGGTTTCGGCGGCCTGCTGGTCTCCACCCAAATCCCCACCCGCGCCGACGGCAGCCTGGAGCTGGGTGGCATCGCCGAGCAGAGCGAGTGCACTCTGCAAGCGCTCAAGGTGGCGTTGGAGCTTGCCGGCAGTTCGATGGACCGGGTGCTGCATCTGACCATCTACCTCACTGACATGGCCGACCGCGCCGCTTTCAACGAGGTCTACAAGCGCTTCTTCGCCAAGCCCTGGCCGGTGCGCGCCGCCGTTGGCGTGGCGTCCCTGGCGGTCGAAGGGATGCGCGTGGAAGTTACTGCGATGGCGGCCAAGGGCTGAGTCCGCGGACTTATCCGGTGGCACTGTTCCAGCGAGCGGCTGCCACCGGGCCATTCCCGACGGCAAATTTTGCGCCGTTGGGAATCTTCGCCGGTACTCAAAGGACGGCTTTTATTTGACCAGCCGTTTTTCCTTGGAAGGCCTGTAGCCGAAGTACGAGCTATAGCACTTGCTGAAGTGGCTGGGCGACACAAAGCCACAGGCAACCAGCACGTCTACCTGTGACAGCTCTGTGTGCTGAAGCAGTCGACGCGCTTCGGTGATGCGCAGCTCCATGTAATATCGCTGCGGCGTGGTCCCGAGCTGCTCCTTGAACAAGCGTTCGAGTTGTCGCCGGGAACGGCCCGCATAGACCGCCAGTTGCTCCAGCTCCAGAGGCTCTTCGAGGTTGGAATCCATTAGCTTGACCACCTCTCGCAACGGCGCGCTCACACAGATATTTTCAGCCGGTTTGATGCGCCGGTAGCGAGACTCCTCGAAAGCCAGAATGTCCTCGATACCCTCGACCAGGGCTTTATCGTGCAGTTCCTTGATCCAGTCCAACGCCATATGAAATGCGCCAGAGGGACTGGACGCAGTGAGCCGGTCTCGATCGATGACATAGGGCTCACTGGTGACATGCGTCGCCTTGGAGATTTCCGCGAGGGCGGGACGATGTTCGGGATGAATGGCGCAACGGTATCCATCGAGCAAGCCTGCGCTGCCCAGGAACCATGCACCGTTCCACAACCCGGCCAGACTGACACCGTGGTCTGCCGCCGCTCGCAACAGGCTGATGAACTCATCAGTCGCCTTCAGTTCTGTCCTGTAGCCGCCGCAAATGACCAGCAGGTCCAGGTCGCGAATGGCTGAAGAATCGATGCGCGCATCCGGCCGAATGACCAGGCCCAGATCGCTGACGACTTCCCCCTCGTTCAAGCCGAACGTTCGAGAAGAGAACAATCCGGGGCGCAGAAGATTGGCGGTGACAATCGTGTCCAGCGCTTGCGTGAACGCGGGCAGCGAGAAATGCTCGAGCAGCAAAAAGCCCGCCCGAGTCATTCGAGCAGGCTCGCCAGGGTTTTCATTCAGATAGCGGAGGTTTTTGCCCTTCATGCCTCCGCTGAATTGACGTCGTTCGATCAATGTTCGACCCACTCGGTTACGTTAGCCAATCTGCCATTTGGTGTGCTTATAAAGCGTCATGCTAACGGCAAAAGCTCAAAAAACCCTAGCGCCATTATGCGACCGATCAGGCCAGTTGAAAGCCGTGACGAAGCGGGTCTTTATCATCGACAAAGATAGTGTTGTGGCGGGTGATCCGGGCCCAGCCACAAATACTTGAAAACCCGAACTCCCTCCATACCGCTGTATCTAATGTGTAGGCCAATAGAGGTAAGCGAAATGAACAATGATGACCGTGTTAATGGCGACGAATCAGAAACGACCTCGAACGTCCCGCCTACCGATACGTCTGGCAAACCCGTCGATGTGGTCGAAGGAGAACTTGAGGACAGCGAGAGTGACGCCGAAGGTGTAAATCAAACTCACGCCCAGGAGCTGGAGGCTGAAGAGCTCAGGCGAAAAATAGCGGAGATAGAACGCAAGGTGGCGGATGGTAATTAGCAAAATACCGGAGGGACGAGGCCCTCGGACCGCCTGTCGACGATGATACTTGTTCAAGCCATGCCACAGCCGTCGAAGTTGAAATCCACGGCGCCGAGCCCGCCTGCCCCATCGATGACAAAATTGGCCCCGATATCACGCATCCAGATATCGTCGAGTTCGGTGGAGCACTTGAGAGATTGCAGTGGCCATCATCACACAGGTAATATTGAGAACGATTCACACTAACATCTGGAAAACGACCAGTGCACTCTCTCCCGACCAGCAAGCTGGGCTTCTTTTTCAGCGACCACCATCGTTGGCTGCTGCAGCATATTCAGCGGCGTCTACGCAATCACGCGGATGCCGAAGACACCGTCGGCGATACGTTTTACCAGATGCTGGTGGCCCGCGTTGACCCCGACAGCATCGAACAACCTCGTGCATACCTTTCAACGATTGCTCGACGGCTGATTTACGATCGTCATCGCCGGCGCAAGTTGGAGTTAACTTACCTGGAACGCCTGTCTACGCTGCCCGAAGCGCTAGCACCCTCCCCCGAAGAACAGTTGCAGTTAATCCAGGCGCTGGTCGCGATCGACCGGGCGCTCGACGGTTTGCCTGTTGTGGTCAAGGCTACCTTTCTCTACAGCCAACTGGACGGTCTGAGTTACGTGGCTATTTCGCACAAGCTGGGGCTGTCGGAACGCACGGTCAGCCGCTACATGAAACAGGCATTGCGGCAGTGCTACCTGAGCGAATTGTCGCCATGAGCAAGCTGCGCCTGGATCCTGTCAGCGAGCAGGCCATTGACTGGATGGTGAGGCTGCGCGCTGGTACGCCCGATGCCGCACTGCAAGAGCGTTTCAACGCGTGGCTGGCTATGGATCCTGCGCACGCTCAGGCCTGGGCAATATTGCAGGAGCGTCTCGGTGGTTCCTTCAACACGGTTCGCGCGCTGGATCGACGGGTGCCCGGTCAAGCCGGTGAAGCTCGCCAACTGTTGCTGCAGCCCCATGGTTCGCGACGCGACGCGCTGCGGGTGATCGCCGGCTTGGGTTTGCTTGGTGGCGGCTTGTGGCTGGGTGCTCGCAGCCCGCTGGGCGACTCGCTACTGGCTGATCTGCACACCGGAACCGGAGAGCGTCAGCACTTCAATCTGGCCGACGGCAGTCGCCTGAGCCTGAACGCCGACAGTGCGGTGGACCTGTACTTCGATGACAAGCAAAGGCTGGTGGTGCTGCGCCACGGAGAGCTGGTGATTCAGGTGGCCGCCGATCCCCAACGTCCGCTGCGCGTGCGTACCGCACAGGGTGAAGTACGTGCACTGGGCACTCGTTTCCTGGTTGCCAAGGAGCAGGACGCCAGTCGAGTGGTGGTGCTGCAGCATTCGGTCGAAGCTCGGCTGTTCAACGGTACAACGCTTGATCTGCAAGAAGGTCAGTCAGCCTTGTTATATGACCGGCAGATAATCCGCATTACCGGCGACCAGAGCCATCGCTCCGACTGGCTCAGCGGGCGACTGAACGTGCTGGACGATCCACTGCATCAGGTCGTCGACGCTCTACGCCCCTACAGTCGGGGCTTTGTACGGGTTGCACCCGAAGTTCGCAATTTGCGCGTCCAGGGCGTTTTCCCGCTCAACGACCCCGATCGGGCCTTCACCGCCCTGGCTGAAACCCTGCCAATACGAGTGGATCGCTACAGCCCCTGGGTGACGCTGATTCGTGCCAGATAATTTTTTTTGAAAATAACTCTCATTCGTGTCTGGTTTTCATTTCTCGTCCCACCTATCTCCTGACACTTCCACACGATCAGGAGAATGCTGTGTTCAACCCATGGCCCCACACCCTTTGCGTTGCCGTTGCCCTGGCAACCCTGACCAGCCCCGCTGTGGCCCAGACGCAAAGCCTGACCTTCAACCTGCCAGCCGGCTCACTGGCGAGCACGCTGAATGCCATCGCCAGCCAGAGCGGGCATATCGTTTCACTGGAGCCTTCGCTGGTGCAGGACAAACAGGCGCCGGCGGTGATCGGCCAGATGCTTGCTGAACAGGCGATGCACAGGGCACTGACGGGCAGCGGCCTGCAGTTGCGGGTGACCGAGCAAGGCAACTTCAGCGTCGAGCCGGTCATGGACAGCAACGCAACGCTGCAACTGGATGTGACCAGTATCGTCGAGCACAGCGCCGATGCCACCACCGAAGGCTCGGGCTCCTATGCCGCGCGGTCGGTGACTATTGGCAAGGGTACGCACACGCTCAAGGAAATTCCGCAGTCGGTCACGGTGATGACCCGCAAACAAATGGACGACCAAGGCCTGACCGACCTCAAAGACGCAGCCAACCAGACCACCGGATTGGTTGGCGTCCAAGGTGTGGGCAAGGGCATGATTCTGACCTCTCGCGGTTTTCAGATCGATGACTGGCAGTACGACGGCGTGCCGATCCCGCGCAACACCTACGCGCTGGGCAATTGGGCCACGCAGGATCTGATCTTCTTCGATCGCATGGAGGTGCTGCGCGGCGCATCCGGGTTGCTTCAGGGCACAGGCAGCCCCGGCGGTGCGATCAACCTGGTGCGCAAACGCGGCCAGAACGCACCGACCGTGACCCTCACCGGCAAGGCCGGTTCCTGGGATCACTACGGCCTGCAACTGGACGCCGGCGGTCCGCTGAACCAGACCGGCACCGTGCGTGGACGCTTCGTTGCCGACGAGGACCAGAGTGGTTCATTCATCGACTACGAATGGAGCAAGACCCACTCGCTGTACGGCGCTCTGGACATCGATCTGCGCGACGACACCACCCTGGGCCTGGCGGTCAGCCGCTCCGACGCCGAATCACGCCCGATGCTGCGTGGCCTGCCACGCTACGCTAACGGCGACCCTGTCGACGTGTCGCGTTCAACCTACTCCGGCGCGCGCTGGAACCATTCGGACATCGACGTCACCACCGTCTATGCCGATCTGGAGCATCGTTTCAACGATGACTGGGCCTTCAAGGTCGGCGCAGTGCGCATGAGTGAAGACAACAACTCCACCCACCAGCGGGTGCAAACCTCCGGGGCCGGCCTCAACGCCGACGGCAGTGGCATGCAATACGCCGATTGGGTCACGGACTTCGACTCCACCAAGATCGGTCTGGACATGAACCTGACCGGGCACTTTGAAGTCTTGTCCATGCAGCAAGAAATCACGCTGGGCGGCAATTACGCCAAGATGGCCACGGATGACCGTTACGCGCGAACCTTCAATAACACCAGTGACACCATTTTCGAGATCGACCACGACCGCCCCGAAATCAGCTACGACGGCTTGCTCAATACCGCTGGCGGCCGTGCGACCACCAGCAAGTACGACATCCGTCAAAAAGGCCTGTACGGCAGCTGGCGGATCAAACCGTTCGAGCCGTTGACTCTGGTGCTCGGCTCTCGGGTCAGCTGGTATGACTACAGCTATACGTCTGCGAACCAGGCGGCCTTTACCAACCTCTCTATCGCCAATGCTCCAAGCACCATGCACGAAACCGGGGAAGTCACGCCCTACGCCGGCATCGTCTATGACCTGAGCCACGAATGGGCGGTCTATGCCAGCTACACCGACGTATTCGAACCACAGACCGCACGCACCGCGAGCGGCTCGGTGCTCAAACCGGTGATCGGTACCAACTACGAAATCGGCCTCAAGGGCGAGCTGATGGATGGCCGGGTCAACTCTTCCCTGGCCATGTTCCGCTACGACCAGGAAAACCGTGCCGTCAACGACGTCGCCTCGGGTTTCGCCTGTGACGGCTGGTATTGCTCGACGGCCGCGGGGAAAGTTCGCAGCCAGGGGATCGAAGCAGAAATCAGCGGTGAAGTGCTCAGCGGTTTACAATTGTTCGCTGGCTACACCTACAACACCACTAAATACCTTGAAGATCCGGTCGACGAAGGCAAAGTCTTCAGCCAATGGACGCCAAAACACATGCTGCGGGTCTGGAGCGACTACCAGTTCAGTGGCGACTGGAACCGAGTCAGCACCGGTCTGGGCTTCACCACCCAAAGTCACACCCTGGGTTACGAACGCACTTACCAGGTGCCTGGTTACACCGTATGGAACGCCCGCCTCGGGTACCAACTCTCCCCCGAGATCGGTCTGGCACTCAACGCCAACAACCTGTTTGACAAGTCCTACTACATGGCGGGATACAACCAACTGAATGGCAACAACAACTTTGGTGAACCGCGAAACGTCATGTTCAGCGTAAAATACACCCCCTCGTTCTAGCGACGAAGATGTGGCACTGACGCTATGGAGCTTCGGGTCGACTGTCACCCTTCGCAACAGATTGCAATTGGGCCAAAACCGGTCAATATCGCTCCTTTCGTCTACCCTCACAAAGCGCCAGGCATGCCAGGCGCCTCGACATTCTTTCGTTAATACACCGGAGATCTTCCATGCTCAAGCGCACCCTGGCATTGGCCATCGGCTTGACCCTGTCATTTTGCACCCTGTTGGCACAGGCCGCCGATACGCTGAAAGTCAGCGCGATTCCCGATGAAGCCCCGACCGAACTGCTGCGCAAGTTCAAGCCGCTTGGAGCCTATCTGGAACAACAGTTGGGCATGAAGGTCGAGTTCGTGCCCGTGAGCGACTACCCGGCCGTGGTCGAAGCGCTGGCCACCGACCGCATCGACCTGGCCTGGCTGGGCGGCTTCACGTTCGTGCAGGCACGTCTGAAAACCGGCAATGCCATTCCGTTGGTACAGCGCGAACAGGACGCCCAATTCACCAGCAAATTCATCACCGCCGACCCTGCCGTCAAGTCCCTTGCCGATCTCAAGGGCAAGACCTTTGCATTTGGCTCGGTGTCCTCCACGTCAGGCAGTCTTATGCCGCGCTACTTTATGCTCAAGGACGGCATCAAGCCGGAAACTTACTTTAGTCGCGTTGGTTACTCCGGCGCCCATGACGCCACTGTCGCCTGGGTCCAGGCCGGCAAGGTCGACGCCGGCGTACTGAACGCCAGCGTGTGGGAAAAACTGGTCGCCGCCGGCAAGGTCGACACCACCAAGGTCAGAGTGTTTGCGACCACTCCGGCCTACTTCGACTACAACTGGACGGTGCGCGGGACCCTCGACCCAGCGCTGGCGGCCAAGATTAAGGCAGCCTTCCTGGCGCTCGATCCGGCGAAGCCTGCGGACAAGGAGATTCTGGATCTGCAGGCCGCCAGCCGCTTCATCGACACCAAACCCGAGAACTACAAAGGTATCGAAGAAGCCGCACGCGCCGCCGAACTGCTCAAATGACATTGCACCTGACCCAGGTCAGCCTTACCCACGTCAACGGCGTCCAGGCGTTGCGTGGCGTGGACCTGCACATCGGTGCAAACGAACAGGTCGCCATTATCGGCCCGTCCGGCGCGGGCAAGTCGAGCCTGCTCAACCTGCTGGCCACCGCCCTGCGACCGGGCAACGGTGAGTTGCAGGTGCTCGGCGAGCGAGCCTGGCAGCTTTCTGCCCGTCAGCGCCAGCGCCTGCGCGCTCGAATCGGCCTGATCCATCAGTCGCCCCCTCTGCCACCGCGCCAGCGCGTGATCACTGCGGTGCTGGCCGGAAAGCTGGGTCAGTGGGGGCTGGGCAAGAGCTTGCTGAACCTGCTGCATCCACTGGATATTCCGGGCGCACGCGCGGCATTGGCCCGGCTGGACCTGAGTGACAAGTTGTTCGCGCAATGCCAGCAACTGTCCGGTGGACAATTGCAGCGCGTGGGCATTGCCCGCGTGTTGTACCAAGCGCCCGAGGTGTTGTTGGCCGATGAGCCGGTATCGGCCATGGACCCCGTGTTGGCCCAGCACACGCTTTCGGTGCTCTGTCGCCATGCCCGGCAGCACAACGTCACCCTGGTCGCCAGCCTGCATGCGGTGGAGCTGGCCCTGGCGCACTTTTCGCGCATCATCGGCTTGCGTGATGGACAGATCCTGTTCGACCTTGCGGCCAGCGAAGTCGACCGTGAGTTGCTCGACAAGCTCTACGCCAACGAACAACTGCAATCCCCACCGCTTGCTCCGCCGCCCTTGAGTGTGCAGATTCCCCGATGCTGACCCGTGATACCCGAGATACCCGAGATCCGGCCACCCGGCCCCGCCTGCTGTTCACCTTGCTGGCCCTTGCCTTGCTGTGGCCGGGCATTCACTTCAGCGAGCTGGACCTCAGCGTGCTGGTGGCGAGTGACAGTCAGAGCGAGATGGGCCGGTTTGTATCCGCCTTCTGGCCACCGGCCCATGGCGAGGAGTTCATTGAGCTGCTGTGGCAAGCCACCCTGCAGACCTTGGCCATCGCCACGGCCGGCATGGCCCTGGCGTTGCTGTTGGCAGTCCCTGCCAGCCTGTTGGCCAGCCGCGCTCTGTCGCTGTCTGCTGCCTCCCGCGCCGGCCACCCGAGCTATTGGGGCCAACTGCTGCGCTGGCCTGTACGCGGTTTACTGATCTTCCTGCGCAGCGTGCCGGAAATCGTCTGGGCCCTGTTGTTCGTGCGCGCCGTCGGCCTCGGCCCGACGGCTGGGGTGCTGGCCATTGCCATTACCTACAGCGGCATGTTGGGTAAGGTTTACGCGGAAATTTTCGAGTCGGTCGACCAGCGCCCGGCCCACGCGCTACTGCAATCGGGCAGCGGTCGGCTCGCATCCTTTTGCTATGGGATCCTGCCCAATGTCGCTGCAGAGCTGCTGTCGTATACGGTGTACCGCTGGGAATGCGCCATCCGCGCCTCGGTGGTGATGGGCTTCGTCGGTGCCGGCGGCCTGGGCCAGCAAATGGATCTGTCGTTGCGCATGTTCGCCGGCGGTGAAGTGGCCAGTTTGTTACTGACGTTCCTCGTGCTGGTGCTGCTCGCCGATCAACTCAGCCGCCTGTTGCGCTGGAGGCTGGCATGAATCGCCTGATCAATCTGACACTGCTGCTCTGCATCGGCGCAGCGGTGCTCGCCTCGTTCAGTTACCTGGGCATTGACCTCGGCGAGCTGGGCGGCACCGGCAATCTGAAGCAGATGGGCGCTTATGCGCAGCGTTTTCTCAGACCGGACCTGAGCGTCGGCCATCTGCAAGCCATCGGCAATGGCGCCTTGGAAACCATTGCCATGTCTGCCTTGGGCACCCTGCTCGCAGCGGTATTCGGTCTGTTATTGGCATTGCCTGCGGCCGGGCGCTTCGGCTGGCCATGGCAGAGCGCGTCGCGCCTGGTGCTCAACGCCTTGCGCGCGGTTCCGGAACTGGTGTGGGCCGCGCTGATGGTCCTTGCCGCCGGTCTCGGCCCCAATGCCGGTACCCTGGCATTAGCCCTGCACACCACCGGCGTGCTTGGCCGGCTGTTCGCCGAAGCGCTGGAAAACACCCCACCAGAACCGGCCGAAGCCATCCGCCTGCAGGGCGGCAACGCCGTATCGGCTTTCTGTTACGGCACACTACCCAACCTGTTGCCACAGCTACTGGCCTACATCCTGTATCGCTGGGAAAACAATATCCGCATGGCCAGCGTGCTCGGCTTCGTCGGCGCCGGTGGTTTGGGGCAGATGCTCTATGTCAGCCTCAGTCTGTTCCAGGAAGCTCAAGCCAGCACGGTTATTCTGGCCATGCTGTTACTGGTACTCGCCGTCGATACATTGAGTAGCTGGAGCCGTCAACGCTGGGTCAAGGCTTGACTGCTTTCGGTGCCCGGCAATCGGTCTTCGAAGCTATGTGAACCCGAGGAACGACAGAATAACCACGACAATCACAACGACCCCAACGATGTAGATGATGTTGTTCATGAAGGCCACCTCTCACCTGGACAGGACTGCGATACGAGAGTGCTACAAATACAAGGTACTGCACCTTTGCGCACAATTCCATTCGGAGCACAGATAGGCTCCGCTCTCGCCAAAACCTTCGGTTTGATGCCGGGGTAAAGCGGGACATGGCATTGGCGCTCAAGCGCACCGCGGCCAGAATCGGACATCGAGATAGCAAGGGCCGCAGGCTATTTAAACAGCAGCTCCCTAGAACTTTTCCCTATTTATCTGTCTATGTGGAAAGGCACATCCGCTCGGTTAGCGCGAACCCGCGCCCCCCGTAGCCAGATGGCCACACGTCCAATTGTCAATCAGAGGTTGTCTTCGCTCATGAAATTTCATGACCCACGGATGGTGCTCTTCGCCCTGTTCGCGTTCGCGGCAGTGGGCTCGGCATCAGCAACACAGATGAAGACCTCAACCCCTGCTTTCGCAACTGAAGTCACAGCCGTTCAGGCTCCTGTCCAGCCCGCCGGCAACCCTTGGCCGACCTTGGCTAGCATGGCCGGCAAGCAGCCAGGGCCGTTGCTTGCTCATGACGACCGATACTGGCATGACGGCCGTTGGCACGATCGTAGAGACGATTGGCGCCGAGACGACTGGCGTAGAGAAAACTGGCGTAGAGAGCAAGCCCGCCGAGAACGCCATCGTGATTGGGAGCGCCACCAGGATCGGGTCATGCGGCACCGCTACGAGGACAATCGCCGCTACTATCGTCGCTAGTGCGAAGCCACGGGATCAATCCGCCTGCAACACGGGCGTCCATCTCAAAACGGAAAGACTGCCGACCCGGGGCGCTTACATCATCAAAGGGTAATCCTGCTTGCTTGCTCAGCCTAATGTGAACTGCCTGAACAGTATCAACAATCGAAGAAGCGCCATGGCATAGTCAATTTCAACTTGATTGCGATCGTAGTTCGGCGCCTGCCGCAGATATCCAAACCAGACTCGCTCATCCTTCAGCCCCTGCCATACTGTTCAGCATGACCAGTGCAACCTTCCGCTTCTACGAGGAGCTCAACGATTTCCTGCCGGCCGGACGGCGGCGGCAGTCCTTCACCTGCGAGTGCGCGCGAGGGGCAACGGTCAAGCACATGATCGAGGCGCTCGGGATTCCGCATACCGAGGTCGAACTGGTGCTGCTCAACGGCGAGTCGGTGGGCTTCGAGCGGGTGATCTTCGACGATGACCGGCTGGCGGTGTATCCCAAGTTCGAAGCGCTGGACATCAGCCCGCTGCTCAAGGTTCGTGCGCAACCTTTACGGGTGTTGCGCTTCGTCGCTGATGCGCACCTTGGCGGGCTGGCCAATCTGCTGCGCATGAGCGGCTTCGACACCCTCTACGACAATGGCTTCGAGGATAGCGAGATCGCCGAGATCGCCGCGCAGCAAGGACGCATCGTGCTGACCCGCGATCGCGAACTGCTCAAGCGGCGGATCATCAGCCACGGCTGTTACGTGCATGCCCTGAAACCGTCGCTGCAGCTGCGCGAATTGTACGAGCGCCTCGACCTGGCGCGTAGCGCGCGGCCATTCAGCCTGTGCCTTCATTGCAACCTGCCGCTGCACGAGATCAGCCCGGAACAGGCCCGACAGCAGGTGCCGCCACGCGTTGGCGTCCTCTATTCACACTTCCTGCGCTGCGACGCCTGCCAACGGGTTTACTGGGAGGGTTCGCACTGGCGCAGCATGTGCGAACTGCTGGCACCTCTGCTGGACCGATAGCCGAGCGCATCGCGCCGGCTGCGTTGCCAGGGATAACTGGCTTTTGTATCAGCTGGATAACGGCCAACAGCGGCTAATCAAATGTACCCAGGGAATCTGGTTCAATTCAGAGCCGCGAAGCGGCTACGGCTTGAATGAGTTGTTAGGCCGCGTCCTCGCAGCTACATAGATCAGCTCTCAGAAGAAATGATTGAGTCCTGACTGGATTCAGCAGCCAGCTTCAATCGGTCAGCTTTACTAATGTATTTGGACTTGCTTGGCGGTGCCAATTTGGCACTCGCCTTTTTGGCGTGAGCCTTTAATAACTGCTTTATTTTTTTACGACGATTCATATTCTTCTACTCGGTTTGTAAGCTCTTGAATGATATCAGCTTAAAATATTGGGCCAGAATGAAACACCCCATCGGCTGCATCCAGCCTTTGGGGTGCAATTCATCAAGCCATCAAGAGCGCCCTACGGAACCTGTGACCGGTAGATTTCCAAGCAGTTTGAGCCCGGTACTCTTCACGAAAGCGTCATAGTCCATCGGTCTCTCGATGCGAGTTTCAGCGTTGGGCAGTACGTAGGCCCAGGCACGCTTGGACGATGCGTCGTAAACCAGTTTGAACAGGCGAGTCGGCACCCAGACCTTGTTGTCGCCGATGGTGGTATGGCCTGAGTCAAAGAGCGGGCCGGTAAAGACAAAAACATTACCGTCGGCTCGCTTGGCAAATTTCCTGACATCGGACTCGACCTTACTCCAGATCTTCCGGTTGTTGGTTGGGTCTTGCGGCACCATGTTCGACAGTGCAAAGGATTGGGCCATTGCATTGGGGTTCGGTGCATCGGCTGCCGGGGATTGATGGCCGCGGTCCACGGCCGGATGCTGGCTACGGTAGTCGCTCAACTCTGCCCGTCCACTCTTGGGGATGCGTGGGTCCGGGTAGAACTGGTTGGTGCGCTCCTCGCCTTTGGCATCCTGCAGTTGGGCGGCATTAAGGCGTTCGACCACTACCAATGGCGTCTTGCTGGTTTGCGAGTACAACACCGCAAAGTTGTCGGAACACAGCGCCAAGGGTTTCATGGTTGCAGGCACAGTGGCCGTGTTGATCGGTTTCGCAGCCGGGAACAGCTCTGCGCAGCCGTCAAACGATGCCTGTTTCTGTTTGTTTGAATAGAGGCCCAGGGCCGCGTTCTGGCTGACCGAGCCCGAACGGGATACTTGTTCCTGATGCTGGGTGGGCGGTTTGAGGAGATCCAGCAGACCGCGGGCTTCTGCCCCGGTCGAGAGCAAAACAAGGGCCGACAGCCCAACTGCAATTTTGCGTAGGTGCATGCTTTAAAATCTTCGAATTGGATTGAGGGGTAAACGTACGACGAGTCCCGATTCACGGAACCCGGTGGAGGCGGTTGCTGATTAAATTGCGGCAAGCATGCTTTCACTGTCCTTGATCAAAATACCGATGCGGATTCGGTCGGTTCCGAGCAGTACGACTGCTGATAATCGTTGCGGGATTAATTGACCATCACAAGTCACTTTAGTGCTGAGTAGCGTTTACATTCGACTTACCAATGCTCGTCGAAGAAGCGATCGGTAGAGGAATGTAGACATCACGCTCAACGGCACAACAACCCCATGGGCAAATCCGATCATAGCGCTCTATGATTGAACCCCATGACGACCTCTCTTCCGATCCGCCAACCCTGCCCGCCCGGAGCCTGCATCTGCGAGCGTGAGCCTTTGCTGGAAACCCCCGGCGCGGATTTGCGCATCCTGAGCCTGACCCGGTCGGAGGAGAAGCGCCTGATCGAACGCCTGGAAAATCTCCAGAGCCTGAGCGACCTGGAGCGTCTGCAACACCGGATGTATGAGCAGTTGGGTCTGCGCGTGGAGATCGTCCCGGGCTTCAATGAAGTGCGCACCATGCGCGGCATCAACATCACCCTCGGCGAATTGCCGGGCCTGTGTCGCAAAACCCGTCAGTCGATTCCGGCGGCGATTCGCCGCGGGCTGGAGAAGCGCCCGGAGATTGCCTACGAGCTGCTCAATGCCAACGACTTGTTGCGTGATGCCTGATGGTTTGCACTGTTATCCCGATATGTTCATTTCAAATGCCTGAAAGAGGATCAGCGGTCGTACGCAAAACGCGGGCCGCTGCTATGCCTTTTCATGGGAGAAAGGGTTTCAGGCCAGCCAGGATGGAGCTGGAAACACAAGCGTGACCGTGGCCCCGGCGCCAGTCAGGTGCGCGAAGATAAAGGTGCCAATCCGTAGCAGGAGGTGGCAGATGTTATTCATTGTCAGTTGGTCAATCAGTCCGCAACACCGTAACAGCGCAATCGAACGTTTTCTCAAGACCGGTGGTGCGCCACCCGCAGGCGTCAAAATGTTGGGGCGCTGGCATGCCGTCGGTGGCTCGAGTGGTTTTGGCATTGCAGAGGCCGATGATCCGGTGTCGATTCAGAAGTGGGTGCTGGAATGGAGTGACCTCATGAGCATGGAAGTTCACGCCGCATTGACCGATGAACAGGCGGCGCCGCTGCTGGCTGCCGCGCTCGGCAAACAATAGTCGTCGAGGCGGCGAGCGCAGCTCACACTCAATGTCAGTCAGACAAGAGCTGAATACTGCGGCCCTTGTGGGAGCGAGCCTGCTCGCGATAGCGGCGGGTCAGCCAACATTCATGCTGAATGTACCGCTGCTATCGCGAGCAGGCTCGCTCCCACAAATTGCGCGCCTTAACTGACAGGCTCCCCTCGCCGCCCTCCTCTACTTCATTACTTTTTCATCCCGACCCGCCGGCGCATTTCTGCAGTGATTGTCTGTCGGGTTTTCTTCAGCTCGGCCCAGGGTTCGTCACCGATTTCGGCCAGGCGTTCATGCACATTGTGGACATTCCATTGATTGCCGCCCTTGAGCTGCGCCACCTCCTCCCGAAAGATCGGCACCGACACCGGCAGCCCTTCGCGGGTGCGCACGGCGTAGGCGCAAATAGTGGTGGCGCCCAGACCGTTGCGCAGGTAGTCGATGAAGATCCGCCCGACGCGGTTTTTCGGTCCGGACACCGCCGAAAAGCGATCCGGCAGTAATTTGGCCATGTGGCTGACGATCGCGTGGCTGAAGTCCTTGACCTCGTCCCACCCCTGTTTGCGGGTCAGCGGTACCACCAGGTGAATCCCCTTGCCGCCGCTGGTTTTGAGAAACGCCTTGAGTCCCAGTTCATCCAGCACTGTGAGGGTTAGTTGAGTCGCTTCGATCATGCTTTTCCAGGGCAGCGCCGGATCTGGGTCGAGGTCGAGGACAAAGCGATCGGGTTTATCCAGATCGACTGACGTGGCGTTCCAGGTGTGCAGTTCCACCGTGCTCATCTGCACCGCGCCGATCAGCGCTTTGGCATTGTTGATGATCATCACCGGTTGGCCCGTCAGTTCCTTGTCCAGGGTAACAATCCCCGGAATGGCCAGGCGCTCGGCGTTCTTCTGAAAGAAAAGTTCGCCGGCGATGCCGTCCGGCGCGCGCACCAGCGCCACCGGCCGGTCCTTGAGTTGCGGCAAAATCCATTCGGCGACGCTGGCGTAGTACTCCGCCAGTTGCATCTTGGTGGTGCCACTACTGGCGTCGATCACCCGGTCCGGGTGCGTGATGCGCACCTTGCCGCTGGCCAGGCCGATCTGCGACGGCGCGACAGTTGACTGGACGTTTTTCGGGTCGGCGGCGTCAGGTTTCTCGGCGACGGATTTCTTCTTCGCTGTGGATTTTACTGCGGCGGTTTTCGAGGCTGATGTTTTCGAGGCGGAAGTGTTCACGGTTGTCGGCAGCTCCTCGGTAATTTCTTTGGCAGGCTTGTCATCACGCAAGCCATGGAACACGGCGTGGCGCACCGAGCCGTCCTTGGTCATTTCAGCGAAGGCCACTTCTGCCAACAGTGTGGGTTTGAGCCAATGCACCCCCTTGGCTTCAAAACCGCTAGGCGGATTGACCACCGACGGTTTTTTCGTCTGCAGCGGTTTCAACTGTTCGTAAATACGTTTGAGGGTCGCTTCGTTAAACCCGGTGCCAACCTTGCCGGCATAACGCAACTCACCGCTGTCGCGGTCGTGCAACCCCAGCAACAATGCGCCAAAAGCACTGCGTGCGCCTTTGGGGTCAGTGAAGCCGATCACGACGAATTCCTGCCGATGCTTGCACTTGAGTTTGATCCAGTCACTGGTGCGCCGAGACACGTAAGGCGAACCCAGGCGTTTGCCGATCAGCCCTTCCATCTGCATCTCGCAGGCACTGTTGAGCAAGGCCTCCGGGGATTCGCCGAAGGCGTCGGAGAATCGCAACAGCGGATTCTCATTGGGCTTGAGCACAGTCGCCAGCGCAGCCCTGCGCTCCTCGACAGGCACTTCGCGCAGGTCCACCCCGTTGAGGTAGGGCAAGTCGAACAGGTAGTAAACGATGCTGCCACTTCGGCCGGAATCGAACGCGTTTTGCAGCGCCTGAAAATCCGGAACGCCCTGCTCGTTGGCCACCACCATTTCGCCGTCGAGCCAGGCCGACTCCAGGCCCAGCGCTGCCAGTGCCTCGGCTTGCCCGGGCAGTTTGTGGGTCCAGTCGTGACCGTTGCGGGTGAAGAGTTTGACCTCGTCGTGGTCGATGCGCGCCATGACCCGGTAGCCGTCGAACTTGATCTCATAGCTCCATTCGCCGCTCGGCGCGGATTCGACCAGCGTCGCCAGTTCGGGTTTGAGCAGCTCGGGCAGCTTGGCTTTGCGCGCGCCCGTCAGTTGTGCCGACTTTTCCTTACGCGCCTTGGCCGGGGCTTTTTTGATCGGTTTTGGTTTTTCAGCACCGTGCTTTTTTTCCACGATGGTGCGGTCGCTGAGCACGCTGTCCGGCTCGGCGGCGACCACGTCGTATTCACTGTCGGGTCTGGCGGCGCTGTCCTGATGCTTGATCAAAAACCATTGTTCCTGCTTGCCCGGCATGTGCGTGCGCACCAGGTTCCACAGGCCGCCAAGCTTTTCTCCTTTCAGCTCGAATTTCAGCCGGCCCTTGGTGTACGCCTTGGCCGGATCGTCCTGGGGAATCCACACCCCACGATCCCAGACGATCACATCGCCGGCGCCGTAATGCCCTTTGGGAATGGTGCCCTCGAACGTGGCGTAATCCAGTGGATGGTCTTCGACATGGATGGCCAGGCGCTTGACCTTGGGGTCCAGCGACGGCCCTTTCGGCACCGCCCAACTTTTCAGCGCACCGTCGAGTTCCAGGCGAAAATCATAGTGCAGGTGGGAGGCGTCATGCTTCTGAATGCAGAACTGCAACGCATGATCCTTCGCCGTTTTTTTGCCCGAGCGTTTGGCGGCGGCCGGTTCCGAGGTCGCCGAGAAATCGCGCATGCGGTTGTAATCGTCCAGGTTCTTGTTCATGGCTGATGCTCGTTGCCGAACGCTGAGTGGGCAGGTTCTACATCAGCAGAGCGACAGGCCTGGAAGAAAATTCCATCGCCGTTGAAATTGCCCGGACAGACGGATCGGTGTTACGGCACTTGCTCGCGGCGCAGTGAATCCCCACCGCGAAATTCATTGGCGTGGTTTCCGATCCACGCGGCGGTCAGTTTTTTCAGCGTTGGACCAGCTCAAAGTGCCTGAAGACCTGCCTCGGATACTGGAGATATCTGAAGACTTCGGCGTTACGTTTCTGCTGCCGAAATCACCAGAACACACGTAGATACCGTCTTAAACCTCACCGAGCAAGCGCAAGTTTCGGGTCATAAGGCTGGCCCGATTTGAGCACGCCATAAACGAAGTGCAGCAGCTTGCGCATCGCGGCACAAATGATCTGCTTGGGGGCCTTGCCGTTGGCCTTCAAGCGATCCTTCATGGCCATGATCGCCTTGTTGTGCTGCAGCGCCACCAGGCCGGGCATGTAAAGGCCTGCCCGCACGCGCGCTGAGCCGATTTTTGAGATCACAGTACGGCCTTTGAGCAGTCCCGAATCCTGCAGCTTGGGGTTCAACCCAGCAGCAGCAACCAGCTTGCGAGGATCGTCATATTTACGCAGGTCGCCCAGCTCGGCCAGCAGCCGCTCAAGCGTTTTCTGCCCGATACCGTCGATGGTCACGATCAAGTCGCGCATTTGACGCATATCCGGGTCGTCATCGATGTGTTTTTTGATCGCTTTGTGCGTTTCAGCGATCTCTTTTTCGATATGGTGCAGCACGGAGTTAATTGAGGCTTTGACCTTTTCGTCAGATACCCCCAGACGATTGAGCTCCATTTGCTGCATTTCCTGAAGGTCATCCAGGCGGCGAACCAAGGCTTTCAACTGGCGATACTTCAGAGGCTCCGGCGCCCATGGCTGAAGCTTTTCATCCTTTTCCCGGGCGAAGTCCGCGATCAGCTTGGCGTCGCTTTTATCGGTTTTGATCCGGCGTAACTCACTGCCGGCGTAGGCATGGGTCGTGGCCGGATTCACCACGCAAACCCGGTAACCCTTGTTGTAGACGAACTCGGCGAGCGCCAGGTGATAGACACTGGTGGCCTCCATCACGATCAGTGCCGAAGGTTCGACCTGCTTGTGCAGCCAGGCTTCAAACTCTTTGAATCCTTTGGCGTCGTTCGCCAGTTTGGCTTTGGTTTTATGCTTGCCATTCGGCAGGTGTGTAGCGATATCAAAGGTGTTTTTAGCGACATCGACGCCGACGAAACTGGACATGTCTTCTCCCAATCAGATCAGTTGCGATCATCACTACACTCTGTCCAACCTTGTGAATGCGGGCTCTCGCCAGAGACGGGCCCAAGATACCGTTCGAACTGTACGAGTGAGTGTGGAGGGTTGGAGCACGATCTACGTCACAGGCAAAAAGCCTAAGGAGCTGCACGGCTTCCAGGTCCCTCCCTCGATGATCAGTCGAGAACTATCGCTCCTGATGGAGCAATAGTCGAGATACAAGGAGCTGCCGCAGGCTGCGATCTTTTGATCTTTGGCATGTTCGAAAACGCTGAAGATCAAAAGATCGCAGGGGAATGCTCAGACAGCACCGCCCTTGGCCTGCTGCTCCAGATGCACCTGCAACTCTGGATCGATCTTCAGCGCAGCGGCCAATTCATCCAGATAGTTGCGCTCGGCGTCCTGCTGATCGTCCACCAACATCACGCTGGCCAGGTACATCTCGGCGGCCATGCCCGGATCCTGGGCAGACTGCGCCACATCGGCGGCATCCAGCGGCCGGGTGACTTCGTCATCGAGCCATTGCTGCAGTTGCGGATCGTCGGTATGGCGACCGATTTCGGTGCTGATCATGTGTTTCTCGGCATCATCGATGCGGCCATCGGCCTTGGCGGCGGCGATCAAGGCACGAAGGATGGCGTGGCTGTGGTCTTCGATTTCCGGGCCAGACAACAGGTCAACGGTGCGCGGTGCCTGTTGCGGTGCCGAAGCCTGGCTGCGTTGCCAGGCCTGATACGCCTGGAACGCCATCATCCCCAAAGAAGCCAACGCCGCGTAATTGGTGCCGCCCGAACGTGTCTGGGTCGAACGGCCGATGGGTGAATTGCCGCCCAGCAGACCACCGAGCAAACCACCCAAGCCTCCGCCGCCCGCACCGGCACCCGCCCCGCCCCCCAATAGACCACCAAGCAACCCGCCGAGGCCTCCTTGAGCTGACGCCGCACCGCCACCTTGTTGCGACTGCGAGCCTTGGCTAGCCCGCAGTAATTGCTCAAGCAAATCGCTGGTGTTCATGACGACGTCCTCATCAATGGGCAGAAACTCAGTCAGGCAACGATAGTCTTCGCCAGACATTCCGCCAACTCCGTCTGACTGACGTCATGGGTATTGCCCTTGCCCTTCACACTCCTGACAGAAACTGACACCGCCTCCTTTTATGCTGCGCCCACCTTGAATGGAGCAGCCCCTATGATCACTCCCCGTTATATTTTGCTTTTCGTGGAAAACCCCGCCGTCAGTGCGCGGTTCTATGAGTTTCTGCTGGAGCGCAAGCCCGTGGAAGAGTCGCCGACCTTCGCGCTATTTGTCCTGGAGGGCGGCTACAAACTGGGGCTCTGGTCACGGCATACCGCCGAACCAGCAGCGCAAGCGACGGGCGGCGGGACCGAGCTGGCGTTCCCCGTGGAGTCCGCCGAGCAGGTCGATGCACTGTTTGCCGATTGGAGCGCGCTTGGGCTGACCATGGCGCAAGCACCGACAGAGCTGGACTTCGGTCGCACCTTCGTCGCGCTTGACCCGGATAACCATCGACTGCGCGTGTTTCACCCCTCGCTGAGCTGAACCCCGTCCTCGACATCGGCCAGGCACAGGCGTGCTGCGCTCAATACGTGCCCCGGATATTTCCGGGGTATTTTTTTGCACGGAGGCTAAGATTCAAAGGTGGTGAACCTTATTCCCGAAAATCCGGTCGATACCTGCAACCCGACCCGGTTTGCCGACGCCCTCAACAAGAGGGTGATAATTGGCTTGCTTCACTTTCTGGAGAACGCCCCCGTGATATCCACTGTACACATTGCCAGGCTCAAAGCATGGGGTGCCCATGGTTTTACCGCCACTGGCGTGGTCACAGCCTTCCTCGCGACCCTCGCCTTGTTGGAGAATCAGCCCACCAATTGCCTGCTGTGGCTGGGCGTGGCGCTGATCGTCGACGGTCTGGACGGTGCGCTGGCGCGCAAGGTGAACGTGCAGTCGGTGCTGCCGAGTTTCGACGGTTCAATCCTCGACCTGGTGATCGACTACCTGACGTATGTGTTTATTCCGGCACTGTTCATCTATCGTTACATCCCGTTGCCGGACTACACCCTGCTGCTGACCGTGTCGCTGATTCTGGTGTCGTCTCTGTTTTGCTTCTGCAACGTCAACATGAAGAGCAAAGACAACTACTTCCAGGGCTTCCCCGCTGCGTGGAACGTAGTTGCGCTGTGCCTGTACATCATCGACCCATCGCCGTGGATCACCTTGCTCACCGTCATCGGCCTGGCGCTGTTGACCGTGACCCGAATGAAATTCCTGCACCCATTCCGCGTGCGGCGGTTCATGCCGATCAACATTGCCGTGACGGCCATCTGGCTGCTCTGCAGCTTGTCGCTGGTGGTCAACCACCCGGTCATCAATCCGCTGGTGATGGGCTTGTGGCTGTTGATGTCGGCGTACTTCCTGGGGATCTGCTTCTGGCGCACGGCGCTGGAGTGGTTCGACAGCTCGCGGCTCAAATAGGCACTGCGATCATGCCCATCCACATCGTCCAACTCGGCTCCCCCCGCACCGCGAATGAAGGGCTGCGCCTGGGTACGGTACGCCGCCCGCCTCGGGGTGTGCCCAAGGCCGAATTTGCCAGCCGGGATTTTTACGATGTGTGGCAACCGCTGCTGTCCCCCAGCCCCGAGTTGGTGGCCGAAGCCAAAGCGGCTGAAGATGCCAAAGCCTGGGGAGCCTTCAAGCGCAAATTCAAGGCCGAGATGAACCATCCCGCGCCCAGCCAGATGCTCGACCTGCTGGCCGCCCTCTCCCATCAAACGTCGCTGGCTTTGGGGTGTTATTGCGAGGAAGAGGCGCACTGTCACCGTTCCGTATTACGGGAACTGCTGGAGGCTCGAGGAGCAAAGGTTGTTTAGATAGGGTGAACACCCAAAATCCCCTGTGGGAGCGGGCTTGCTCGCGAAGGCGGTCTTTCCGTCGATAGAGATGTTGCCTGATACTCCGTCATCGCGGGCAAGCCCGCTCCCACATTAGAACGTCGGCGCAATACCCATCGCATGAACACCGCCGATTCCGTTACTTGCATTGGAGCATTGCACTGTCTTGTACGGCCCGCTCGAGCGACTAAGCACCCCAGAGACTGATCATGGTCAATAATTAAGGGATTGAGATGTATTAAACGACCGTCGTCTGCTCGTTTACCCACGGGAGGTTTGTCATGTCTGGTCAAGCACGTTTCATGCTGGTCGCCTCGCCCCTGATGGAACACAGCCCTGCCTTCGACCGGGCCGCGGCGCTGGCCAAGGCTGAGGATGCAGCCTTGCACATCGTGGCTTTCGACTATCTGGAAGGCCTGGCGACCGCCGGCATGGTCAACGAAAAGGCTCTGGAGCAGATGCGTCTGGGGTATGTCGAGCGCCACCGTCAGTGGCTTGAGGAACAGGCCCGTCCCTTGCGCAAGATCGGTGTGCACGTCACCACCGAGGTGGTTTGGGTCGAAAATCCGCTGGAGGAAATCCTGACTCACCTCAAAGAGCAGCCGATGGACGTGCTGATCAAGGCGCTGGAACATCAATCACGGCTGTCGCGGCTGGTGTTTACCCCTCTCGACGTGCATTTGCTGCGCGAATGCCCGGTGCCGCTGCACTTCGTCAGCCATGCCAAACATGCGTTGCCACGCAAGATCGTTGCGGCGGTCGATCCGTTTCATCGTGATGATCACTACAAAAGCTTCAATGACCGGATTCTGCACGAAGCGTCAAAACTGGCGAGCGCCTGCAATGCCGAGCTCGACGTGGTCTACGCCTATGACCTTTCGTCTATCAGCTCGGACGAGTTCAGCTTCGAAAACGGCTCGGCGTTTTTCGCTTCGGACAAGGCCAAGACCCTGTTCGACTTCCAGGAGGACGCCTTCAACGAATTGGCCGCGCGCAACGGCATCGCGCCGGAGCAACGGCACATGCTCATGGGCAGCCCGACCAAAGTGCTGACCCGCTATGCCGATACTTATCACGTCGACGTGATTGTCATGGGCCGGGTCGGCCATCGCGGCATGGGCCGGTTGATCGGCAGCACGGTGGAGCATCTGCTGTACAAAATGCCGTGCAGTGTGTGGGTGGTGTACACCGAGCGACTGGATGAGTGAGTGACGGACTAATTTGCACATTCACTTTGTGGGAGCGAGCAGGCTCGCTCCCACAGGGGGTTTGTATTGATGTTTCAACGCCGTGTAATCACCACCTCCAGGTATTCACTGGGCACCACCAGCGACCGCTCCCCCGCCCGGTTCAGCCGATTCAGCAGTTCGGTCAGGTCGTTTTCCAGGGCTGTGGCCCCTTCGGGTGGCAGCGTCGAAAAAGCCTTGTGAACCGGGCCATACCAAGTGCGGAAGGTGTCGATGAAGTGCGCGGCCGAGCGATAGCGGAAGTTGAATAACCGCCGTGTCACCTGAAGCTGGAAGTCGCGCTGGTCGAACTGCGAATGTAACCAGGCTTCAGAGCCCCAGTTTGAAGGCGGTTGGGCGCCCACAGGTGGCGGCATATGGCGGCCCAGGGTCTTGAACATCTGGCCGACGAAGCCTTCAGGCGTCCAGTTGGCAAGGCCGATCCGTCCGCCAGGGCGGCACACCCGCGCCAGTTCCGCTGCAGCCTTGGGCTGATCCGGCGTAAACATCACACCAAAGGTCGAAAGCACGGCATCGAAACTAGCGTCCTCGAACGGCAAGTCCTCGGCATCGGCCACCTGAAAAGTCACGTCCAGATGTTCCGCCCGTGCGCGGTCTTCGCCGCGTTCAAGCAGCTTGGCCACGTAGTCGGTGGACGTGACCTTGCATCCCCGGCGCGCGGCGGCGAGCGTTGCGTTACCGTTGCCGGCGGCGACGTCCAGCACCTGCTCATCACAGAGCAAGTCGCAGGCTTCGGCCAGTTGTTCACCGACGATCTGTAAAGTAGTGCCGATCACGGCGTAGTCGCCGCTGGCCCACGAGGCCATTTGCCGGTTTTTCAGGGCAGTGAGGTCAATGGGTGTGCTCATGGAGTCTGCTCCGTTGCGGGTTGGAACGCGTCCCGGCTCACTCCGCCGTGGTGGGATCGATGATGTTCATGACCCGGGAAACGCTATTGGCGGGAAAACCACCCAGTTTGGCGTGCTCCCTGATCAATTCCTCATTCGGCGCGATGTACACGCAGTAAATCTTGTCGCCGGTGACGTAACTCTGCAGCCATTGCACCTCTGGCCCCATCCCGCGCAACACATCACAGGATTTTTGCGAGATCGCTTTGAGCTCCTGTTGCGGCAGTGCGCCGGCGCCTGGAAGCTCGCGTTCAATAATGAATTTAGGCATGGCAACTTCCTTTCTTGAGGGTGATGACAGGGTCGGAGGTGATCCCGTCGTCCACAAACTATCGCTCCCGGATACGCCGACGTCCTGCCGATCGTCCGGAGAATTCAAGAAATACGGCATTCTCCGATGCATGGTCGCCATTTGTAATGCCGCCTTAACAGGTTGGTTTGCTTCACTGAAACGGATCACGCGGCAGGCGCTTTGGCCTCTTCCAGCAGTTGCCGAATCATCTGTTCCTGAGTCTCGTAGCGGCCCTCGCCAAAGTGGGTGTAACGCACTTGGCCCTTGGCGTCGATCAGGTAGTGAGCGGGCCAGTACTGGTTGTCGAAGGCGCGCCAGATCGCGTAGTTGTTGTCGATTGCCACCGGGTAGGTGATGCCGAGTTTTTTCACCTGATCGCGGACGTTGTCGATGATGCGTTCGTAACCGTATTCAGGGGTGTGCACGCCGATCACGACCAGGCCGTCCTTCTGGTATTTCTTCGCCCAGTCCTTCACGTAGGGCAAGGTGTGCTGGCAGTTGATGCAGTCGTACGTCCAGAAGTCCACCAGCACCACTTTGCCGCGCAGGGAATCGTTGCTCAGCGCTGGCGAGTTGAGCCATTCGACTGCGCCGGAAAGTGACGGCATCGCGCCTTTGGCCGCGTCCATGGTCGAGTCGGCCTTGACCTTGCTGATGAAGTAATCGACCACTTTTGGTACGGTTTCCAGCACGTGCTGTTCAACCGTAGTGACGCCTTCGGATGAGGTGCTGGCGAGCAGCTTGTTGTCAGCGCCAGTGGAGATGACCGCTGCGGCGACCAACACCGCAGTCCCCGTGCCGCGACGCAGCCAACCGGTGAGCGGAATCGACGGCTTCAAGCGATTGACCAAGCCACGACCGGCGAAGATTAAGGTGCCCAAAGACAACGCGCTGCCCAGGCCGTACGCCACCAGCAGCAGGCTGGTGTGAGCGTTGGCGCCTTGCAGCATGGCGCCGGTGAGGATCACGCCGAGGATCGGCCCGGCACACGGCGCCCAGAGCAGACCAGTGGCGACGCCGATCATTACCGAGCCTAACGGGCCAGACATTTTGCGAGTGTCGGGATCGAGGCGATTGCCCAGCAGCACGAACGGACGCGCCAGCCAGCTACCGATGCGAGCGGAGATCAGAGACAGGGCAAACAGCACCATCACGATCAGCGCCACATGGCGGCCGGTATTGTTGGCTTGTACCACCCAATCGCTGCTGACCACGGCCAGGCTGGAGATCAGGGCGAAAGTCAGGGCCATGCCGCCGAGGGTGAGCAGGATCGAAGAACGCGTGCGTTTAACACCGGCAAACAGAAACGGCACGACCGGCAGGATGCAGGGGCTGAGGACGGTCAAAATGCCGCCCAGGAATGCGATGAGAAACATGGGGATCACCTTGAGAATGTGAAGGGCGATATCACCGCAGTGCTCATGTGGGAGCGGGCTTGCTCGCGAAGGCGGAGTGTCAGTCGACATCAATGTTGAATGTACTGGCCTCTTCGCGAGCAAGCCCGCTCCCACACTGGAACGGCGGGAATTGACAGAACTGTGCCAGGCTTCAGGCCTCCAGCTGCTGGCCCTGTGGCGTGCGGCTGTAGCCATTCTCTGCAACCAGTTGCCCTTGCGGCGTGCGGCTCGAACCATCCTCAGTCAGCAGCGGAGCCAGTTGGAAGCAGGTGCTGCTGCCACAGGTATTTTGTTCAACCGCGGCGTTGGCATGGGCGGCGGCGCCAGCTACGGAGAAAACGATGGCGGTCAAAAAGCGGGTGACGTTACTCATGATGTTCTTCCTGTTTCAAAGGGGATGGGCATTGGGTAGTCGAAGGACTCAGTTGCCTTCATTGCAGCCGTCAGCGAATTTGCTGTAATCCAGAACCTGGGTTTTGCCTTGGGAATCCAGGTAGGTCATCCGGGCATTCACAATCCCGCAGGCAGGGCTGGCGTCCTGTTTCATCGACAGCACTTTCTGGATGTCCAGGTGCGTGCCGTAGGTGTAGGTTTGAGGGGTTACATCGGCTTCGGCGCGGGCCGACAAGGTGCAGATGTTCAGGGCGGCAAACAGGCAGGCGGCGTAGACGACTTTGGTGTTCATGGTGATTTCCTCAGGGCTTCAATAGGTCAATCGTTGATTGAGCCGAGGCGCTTGGGTTTGCCTCGATGGAACCTATTTGAAACCCGCGAGGTATCTCGTCTGTGTCCAGAACAGGCGCGGGTAAATCGCTGTGTATCTGTGCCTGCTTGCGATACACAGCGATACAAAACCTCTGATATCGGCCATTTTTACGTCCCCGTGTATCCGCCGATAAGCCAGATACACTGCAATACAATCGACGGCAGGCGAGCGGGCCAAGGCTCGATAGACTGTGCGACAACTCCCATTCAAGAGGCTTGGTCACCATGGAACACGTCGATCACATTCTCATCGTGGACGATGACCGCGAGATCCGGGAACTGGTAGGCAACTATCTGAAGAAGAACGGCCTGCGTACCACCGTGGTAGCGGATGGACGGCAGATGCGCTCGTTTCTGGAGTCCACGCCGGTGGACCTGATCGTGCTCGACATCATGATGCCGGGCGACGATGGCCTGGTGCTCTGCCGTGAGCTGCGCGCCGGCAAACACAAGGCCACGCCGGTGCTGATGCTCACCGCTCGCAACGATGAAACCGACCGCATCATCGGCCTGGAAATGGGCGCCGACGATTATCTGGTCAAACCGTTCGCCGCCCGTGAATTGCTCGCCCGTATCAACGCTGTGCTGCGACGCACGCGGATGCTGCCGCCGAACCTGGTGATCACCGAAAGCGGTCGCCTGCTGGCGTTCGGTCGCTGGCGCCTGGACACCTCGGCCCGGCATCTGCTGGATGAGGACGGCACCATGGTCGCCCTCAGCGGCGCGGAATATCGCTTGCTGCGGGTGTTCCTCGATCATCCTCAGCGGGTGCTCAATCGCGACCAATTGCTCAACCTGACTCAAGGCCGCGATGCCGATCTGTTCGACCGCTCCATCGATTTGCTGGTGAGCCGCTTACGTCAGCGTCTGCTGGACGATGCCCGGGAACCGGCCTATATCAAGACCGTGCGCAGTGAAGGCTATGTGTTTTCCCTGCCAGTAGAAGTGCTCGGTGCGCCGTCATGAACCTTGCGCTGCACTGGCCTCGCACGCTGGCCTCGCGGCTGTCTCTGATTTTCCTCATCGGCCTGATCCTCGCCCAGGCGCTGTCCTTTGGCGCTCAGTACTACGAGCGTTACGAAAGTGCGAGAAATACGATGTTGGGCAATCTGGAAACCGACGTCTCGACCTCCCTCGCCATCCTCGACCGTTTGCCCGCCGATGAGCGTGTGAACTGGCTGCAGCGTCTGGAGCGCACCAACTACAGCTATCTGCTGAATGAAGGCTCGCCGGGCATGCCGATGGCAGCCAGCGGTGTGCCGATTGCAGTGACCTCGATTCAGGACGCCATCGGCCATGATTACCCGCTGACCTTTACCGACATCCCAGGCCCGAAAAAACACTTTCAGGCCCACCTGAAACTCAAGGACGGCAGCCCTGTCACTATCGATGTGCGGCCTTCGATGGTGCCGTTGTCGCCGTGGTTACCGGCGGTATTGCTAGGGCAACTGGCGCTGATGATTGCCTGCACCTGGCTGGCCGTGAGAATCGCCATCAGCCCACTCACCCGCCTCGCCCAAGCGGTGGAAACCCTCGACCCCAACACCCACGCCATACACCTGGATGAAAAAGGCCCGACCGAAGTCGCCTACGCCGCCCGGGCTTTCAATGCGATGCAGGCGCGCATTGCGGCTTACCTCAAGGAGCGAATGCAGCTGTTGGCGGCAATTTCCCACGACCTGCAAACCCCGATCACCCGCATGAAACTGCGCGCCGAGTTCATGGATGACTCCAGCGAGAAAGACAAGCTGTGGAACGATCTCGGCGAGATGGAACACCTGGTGCGCGAAGGCGTGGCCTATGCCCGCAGCATTCATGGCGCCACCGAGGAAAGTCGCCGTACTGATCTGGATTCATTCCTCGATAGCCTGGTGTTCGACTATCAGGACACCGGCAAAGACGTGCAGCTCTACGGCAAAAGCGCAGCCGTGATTAACACCCGGCCGCATGCTTTGCGACGGGTACTGGTGAACCTGATAGACAACGCGCTGAAATTCGCCGGCGCGGCAGAGCTGTGGGTGGAAACGAAGGCTGATGGCAGCTTGTCGGTGAAGGTGATGGACCGTGGGCCGGGGATTGCCGAAGAGGAATTGGCGCAGGTAATGGAGCCGTTCTACCGCGTGGAGAATTCGCGTAATCGCAGTACGGGAGGGACCGGTTTGGGGTTGGCAATTGCGCAGCAGTTGGCGTTGGCGATTGGCGGGGCGCTGACCTTGAGCAATCGCGAAGGGGGTGGGTTGTGTGCCGAACTCAAGTTGCCAAAGACCCAATAAACACCACGAATTCCAATGTGGGAGCGGGCTTGCTCGCGAAGAGGCCAGCCCATTCAGCATCTATGTCGACTGACACACCGCCTTCGCGAGCAAGCCCGCTCCCACATTGGATTCGTGGTGTTTGGGGGGATTGTGTGCGGTCAGGCCGCCATGCCGATCACCCCTTCTCCGTGCATCTGCCGCAATAACGCCAATCCGCTGTCGATGAACTCCGGCGCCCCAACCATCCCCGCTTCCACCGCCAACCCTTCCAGTTGCGCCCGGCCATTGAGCTGAGGAAACTCCCCGATCCGCTGCAACAACCGCCACGCCAACGGGCTCAGTTCGGAGAAGCGCACACTCCAGTCCTCGGCCCGACGAACCAACAGCAACGTCGGCTGAACTGGCGGCGTGTCCGGCCGGTAATCAGGCCCCACCAACTGCACTGGCCAGCCATACGCCAATGGCCAGGCCAGCGGCGAAACCTGCAACGGTCGATCCAGCAGTAATGCGGCATCGCTGGCCGGCAACGGCTCCGCGTCGGATTGTTGCAACGCCATCTCGACCCATTCGTAATGCGCCAGCTCGACCATGAACGGCGGCCACGTTCCCTTGCTCAACGCCAACGGCTCAGAGGCGAGAAACTCGACAAATTCCTGGGCGATCTCGCCGAATTTTGGCGTGCGCGCGCGGTAGTCCCGCAGGAAGATCCGCACCAAAGAACGCCACTCACCGTCACCCAATATCTTCACCAGCACCGGAAAAGTCCCGCTGAGCAACAACGACAAATTCGAGAACACCAGGTCGCGATAAACCTGTGCCCGTGCCACGTCCATCTCGGCGGGCGGCGCGCAGTGGTGGGGGTCGCGCAGGTAGCGAGTCAATGTGTCTTGCTGTTGATACAAGCTCGGCTTATCCACGGTAGTCACCCTGCAGGCGGCGAATGGTCTGCAATTCACTCACCAATTCGGAGAACACCGGAAAGTTGAAATCCCGTTCAAGCAGCGTCGGTTGCACACCAAACCGCGCATACGCCTCGGCCAACAACGACCACACCACCGGTTTGACCGAGGCGCCATGGGTGTCGATCTTCAGCGTGTCGGATTCATCGAAATGCCCCGCCACATGCATGGCAACCACCCTCCCCGCGTCGATGCCGGTCAGAAATGTCTGCGGATCGAAGCCGTGATTGATCGAATTGACGTAGACATTGTTGACGTCCAGCAACAGATCGCAATCGGCTTCGCGCAGCACTGCGTTGGTGAACGTCAGTTCGTCCATGTCCTGCTGCGGCGCGGCGTAGTAGGAGACGTTTTCCACTGCCAGGCGCCGACCGAGAATGTCTTGGGACTGGCGGATTCGAGCGGCAACGTGATGCACCGCTTCTTCGGTAAACGGCAACGGCAGCAAATCGTAAAGATGCCCGTCATCGCTGCAGTAGCTCAGGTGTTCGCTGTACAGCGGCACGTTATAGTGATCGAGAAAAACCCGCACTTCCTGCAGGAACCCGACGTCCAGCGGCGCCGGCCCGCCCAAAGACAAGGACAAGCCGTGACAGGACAACGGATAGCGCTCGGCCAGGGCGCGAAACGCCGCGCCGTGAGCGCCGCCGATGCCGATCCAGTTTTCCGGGGCGACTTCCAGAAAGTCGAAAGAGCCCACCGGGGCCGCTTGAAGGTCCTTCATTAAACCGCGGCGCAAGCCTAGCCCGATGGTCGCCTCCGTTGATGTGAGGGGAGTCTGCATGGTGTCGATCTCATCCTGGGATCCGGTCTCCAGCGTCTGAAAACTCAGTGCCGGCCGGCAGGCTCAGTCAAACGCCATGGTGTGTCGGGTCTGTGTCACAAACGCCGCTCTTCTCAGGCCACTGTATCGGACAGGCAGTCAGATACAGTGGGATACACGAACTAGACTCAATGGTTACCCCCTCCGGGGGAGCCAGGACGCGGTTATCGTCCTGTTCATTCCCACGATCACCGCCCAAAGGTGCATGCCTCGACAAACAATGCCTCTGGACCGTGATCCTGCTGAAGGAGCACACATGATGGACGAGGCCAGGCTCAATGATTTCATGGGCAAACTGGTGAACGACATGGGCGGCGCGGCGATGCTCGCCAACGTCATCCTCGGCGAAGAACTCGGTCTGTACCGGGCGATGGCCGACAGTCAGCCACTCACCCCCGAAGCACTCGCCGAAAAGACCGGCTGCAACACCCGCCTGCTGCGTGAATGGCTCAGCGCCCACGCCGCCTCCGGTTACATGGAACACCGCGACGGCCAGTTCCGCCTGCCCGAAGAGCAAGCCCTGGCGCTGGCGATCGAAGATTCACCGGTCTATGTGGCCGGCGGTATCGGCGTGGTTGCGTCGTTTTTCCATGACAAGGACAAACTGGTCAATGCCATGCGCGGCAATGGCGCCCTGCCGTGGGGCGATCACCATCCGTGCATGTTCAGCGGCACGGAACGGTTTTTCCGCCCAGGGTACAAGGCGCATCTGGTCAGCGAATGGCTGCCGGCCCTCGAGGGGGTAGTCGCCAAACTGGAGGCCGGCGCGAAAGTGGCGGACATCGGCTGCGGCCACGGCGCTTCTACCGTGATCATGGCCCAGGCGTTTCCTAATTCACGGTTCGTCGGTTTCGATTACCACGCGCCTTCGGTCACCGTCGCCACCCAGCGCGCCGAGGAAGGTGGTGTGGAAGGCCGGGCGCGGTTCTTCCAGGGCACCGCCAAGAGCTATCCGGGCAACGACTATGACTTGGTCTGCTATTTCGACTGCCTGCACGATATGGGTGACCCGGTCGGCGCCGCAAAACATGCCTATGAATCGCTCAAGCCCGACGGTTCGGTGCTGCTGGTAGAGCCCTTCGCCAACGACACGCTCGATGCCAACACCACCCCGGTGGGACGGCTGTTTTATGCAGCCTCGACCTTTATCTGCACGCCCAACTCGCTGTCCCAGGAAGTCGGCCTCGGGCTCGGTGCCCAAGCGGGTGAGGCACGGTTGCGCAAGGTTTTTACCGAAGCAGGCTTCACGCAGTTCCGGCGGGCCACGGAAACGCCGTTCAACCTGATTCTGGAGGCGCGTAAATAAATAAGGACAGGTTCATCATCCGGGCAGGTTGGACTGCCCGGATGCAGCTGACGAAACCGGACCCTGTGGGAGCGGGCTTGCTCGCGAAGGCGTAGTGTCAGGCGACATCGATGTTGACTGTACCGGCCCCTTCGCGAGCAAGCCCGCTCCCACAGGTGAACGTGTTCACTGCATGGACAGGCGCTCGCCAAGATTTTCAGCCTTGAGAATATCGAACAACGCTTGCGCCGCCGCCGACAGTTCATGCCCCGTCGTCAGCACTCCGATCGCCCGTTCCACCACCGGATCCCGCAGCGTAATGCAACGCGCGCCCAATTCGCGCATCTGCCCGGCGCACAACGCCGGCACCGCGCTCACACCCAATCCGCTGGCCACCATCCGCCCGACTGTCGCCAATTGATGGCTTTCAAATTCCACCGGCAACTTCATACCCCGCGCCTGCAAGTGCTCTTCGAGCATCACCCGCACCGTCGATGGGCGCTGCAAGGTAATGAACGGTTCCTTGAGCAAGGTCTGCCAATCAATGTCGTCCAGCTCCGCCAGCGGTGAATCGAACGGCACCACCGCCACAAACCGGTCGATGTACAACGGCGTGAACACCAGCGACGAGCTCTGGGTTGGTTCGAACGCCACGCCCAATTCCACCTGACGGTCGCGGACCATTTCCAGCACTTGTTCGTTGATCACGTCGTTCACCGTGACGTTGACCTTGGGATAACGCGCGCGAAAGGTCTTGAGAATCGGCGGCAGCAGGTTGCCGGCAAACGACGGCATCGCCGCCAGGGTCACCCGGCCGCGCTGGAGGGTGAAGCGTTGTCGCAGTTCATCCTCGGCGTTGTCCCAGTCCGCGATCAATCGACGAGCCAACGGAAGCAACGATTCGCCTTCGGCGGTCAGTGCAACGTTGCGGGTATTGCGCGTGAACAGGCGTCCGCCCAAGCCCTCCTCCAGCGCCTTGATCGTCAGGCTCAACGCCGACTGGGACAAGTGCAGCCGCTCGCACGCCACGGCAAAACTCAAACTCTGGGCCACGGCCAGGAATGCACGGATCTGTTTGACGGTCATGGTCACTGCCTCCAACGGTAAGCACATTCAAGGTAGATACCGTCTTAAACCTCACCGAGCAAGCGCAAGTTTCGGGTCATAAGGCTGGCCCGATTTGAGCACGCCATAAACGAAGTGCAGCAGCTTGCGCATCGCGGCACAAATGATCTGCTTGGGGGCCTTGCCGTTGGCCTTCAAGCGATCCTTCATGGCCATGATCGCCTTGTTGTGCTGCAGCGCCACCAGGCCGGGCATGTAAAGGCCTGCCCGCACGCGCGCTGAGCCGATTTTTGAGATCACAGTACGGCCTTTGAGCAGTCCCGAATCCTGCAGCTTGGGGTTCAACCCAGCAGCAGCAACCAGCTTGCGAGGATCGTCATATTTACGCAGGTCGCCCAGCTCGGCCAGCAGCCGCTCAAGCGTTTTCTGCCCGATACCGTCGATGGTCACGATCAAGTCGCGCATTTGACGCATATCCGGGTCGTCATCGATGTGTTTTTTGATCGCTTTGTGCGTTTCAGCGATCTCTTTTTCGATATGGTGCAGCACGGAGTTAATTGAGGCTTTGACCTTTTCGTCAGATACCCCCAGACGATTGAGCTCCATTTGCTGCATTTCCTGAAGGTCATCCAGGCGGCGAACCAAGGCTTTCAACTGGCGATACTTCAGAGGCTCCGGCGCCCATGGCTGAAGCTTTTCATCCTTTTCCCGGGCGAAGTCCGCGATCAGCTTGGCGTCGCTTTTATCGGTTTTGATCCGGCGTAACTCACTGCCGGCGTAGGCATGGGTCGTGGCCGGATTCACCACGCAAACCCGGTAACCCTTGTTGTAGACGAACTCGGCGAGCGCCAGGTGATAGACACTGGTGGCCTCCATCACGATCAGTGCCGAAGGTTCGACCTGCTTGTGCAGCCAGGCTTCAAACTCTTTGAATCCTTTGGCGTCGTTCGCCAGTTTGGCTTTGGTTTTATGCTTGCCATTCGGCAGGTGTGTAGCGATATCAAAGGTGTTTTTAGCGACATCGACGCCGACGAAACTGGACATGTCTTCTCCCAATCAGATCAGTTGCGATCATCACTACACTCTGTCCAACCTTGTGAATGCGGGCTCTCGCCAGAGACGGGCCCAAGATACCGTTCGAACTGTACGAGTGAGTGTGGAGGGTTGGAGCACGATCTACGTCACAGGCAAAAAGCCTAAGGAGCTGCACGGCTTCCAGGTCCCTCCCTCGATGATCAGTCGAGAACTATCGCTCCTGATGGAGCAATAGTCGAGATACAAGGAGCTGCCGAAGGCCGCGATCTTTTGATCTTGATCTTCGGCGCCCTTGAAGGTGCAGAAGATCAAAAGATCGCAGCCTGCGGCAGCTCCTGCGTATTAGTGAGTTTTATCTATCAATCAACCTTAAAAATCAACTTAACAAATAAATCCTCCGGCGAGACACTCCTTCCCCATCCGGCTAGCCAGCCGCCCACAAAGAATAAAAGAGGTGCATATGGCAGGGTTCGACAAGCGCGTGTATTCCTACGAGGAAGCGATGGCAGGTCTTGAAGACGGCATGACCGTGATCTCCGGCGGCTTCGGCCTGTGCGGGATTCCGGAAAACCTCATCGCCGAGATCCAGCACCGCGGCACCCGTGATCTCACCGTGGTCTCCAACAACTGCGGCGTCGACGGTTTCGGCCTCGGTGTGTTGCTGATAGACCGGCAAATCCGCAAGGTGGTGGCCTCCTACGTCGGCGAAAACGCGCTGTTCGAAAAGCAACTGCTGAGCGGCGAAATCGAAGTCGACCTGACACCTCAAGGCACCCTCGCCGAGAAAATGCGCGCAGGCGGTGCCGGCATCCCGGCGTTCTTCACCGCCACTGGCGTCGGCACTCCGGTGGCAGATGGCAAGGAAGTCCGCGAATTCAAGGGCCGCAAGTACCTGATGGAAGAGTCCATCACCGGTGACTTCGCCATCGTCAAAGGCTGGAAAGCCGACCATTTCGGTAACGTGGTTTATCGCCACACCGCCCAGAACTTCAACCCGCTGGCCGCCACCGCCGGCAAGATCACCGTGGTCGAAGTCGAAGAAATCGTCGAACCCGGCGAGCTGGACCCGTCGCAGATCCATACCCCTGGCATCTACGTCGATCGGGTCATTTGCGGCACGTTCGAGAAGCGCATCGAACAACGCACCGTGCGTAAGTGATCCCCTGCCCCCGGACCGAATGAAGGAATAACAACAATGGCACTTTCCCGCGAACAAATGGCTCAGCGCGTCGCCCGCGAAATGCAGGACGGCTACTACGTGAACCTCGGCATCGGCATCCCGACCCTGGTCGCCAACTACATCCCTGAAGGCATGGAAGTCATGCTGCAATCGGAAAACGGCCTGCTCGGCATGGGCGCCTTTCCGACCGACGCCGAAGTCGACGCCGACATGATCAACGCCGGCAAGCAAACCGTGACCGCGCGTATTGGCGCATCGATTTTCTCGTCCGCCGAATCGTTCGCAATGATCCGCGGCGGCCACATCGACCTGACCGTGCTGGGCGCGTTTGAAGTCGACGTCGAAGGCAACATCGCCTCCTGGATGATCCCCGGCAAACTGGTCAAGGGCATGGGCGGCGCGATGGACCTGGTGGCCGGTGCGGACAACATCATCGTCACCATGACCCACGCCTCCAAGGACGGCGAGTCGAAACTGCTGTCGCGTTGCAGCTTGCCGCTGACCGGCGCCGGTTGCATCAAACGTGTGCTGACCGACCTGGCCTACATGGAAATCCAGGACGGTGCGTTCATTCTAAAAGAGCGCGCGCCGGGCGTCAGCGTCGAGGAAATCGTCGCCAAGACCGCTGGTAAACTGATCGTGCCTGACCACGTCCCGGAAATGCAGTTCGCTGCCCAGTGAGGAATCCTTCCATGCAAGAAGTCGTGATTGTTGCCGCCACTCGTACTGCCATCGGCAGCTTCCAGGGCTCGTTGGCCAATGTGTCCGCAGTTGACCTCGGGGCTGCGGTGATCCGCCAGTTGCTGGCGCAGACCGGGCTGGACCCGGCGCAAGTCGATGAAGTGATCATGGGCCAAGTGCTGACCGCAGGTGCCGGCCAGAACCCGGCGCGTCAGGCCGCGATCAAGGCCGGCCTGCCCTTCGCCGTGCCGGCCATGACCCTGAACAAAGTCTGCGGCTCGGGCCTGAAAGCGCTGCATCTGGCGGCTCAAGCGATTCGCTGCGGCGATGCCGAAGTGATCATCGCCGGCGGCCAGGAAAACATGAGCCTGGCCAATTACGTCATGCCGGGCGCCCGCACCGGTTTGCGCATGGGTCACGCGCAGATCGTCGACACGATGATCAGCGACGGTTTGTGGGATGCGTTCAATGATTACCACATGGGCATCACCGCCGAGAATCTGGCTGAGAAGTACAGCCTGACCCGTGAGCAACAGGACGCCTTCGCTGCCGCCTCACAGCAGAAAGCCGTGGCCGCCATCGAAGCCGGGCGGTTTGCCGATGAGATCACGCCGATCCTGATCCCGCAGCGCAAGGGCGATCCGCTGTCCTTCGCCACCGATGAACAGCCTCGGGCCGGCACCACCGCCGACTCTCTGGGCAAACTGAAAGCGGCGTTCAAGAAAGACGGCTCGGTGACTGCTGGCAACGCCTCTTCGCTGAATGACGGCGCCGCTGCGGTGATTCTGATGAGTGCGCAGAAAGCCAAGGCGCTGGGGCTGCCAGTGCTGGCGAAAATCGCCGCTTACGCCAACGCGGGCGTCGATCCGGCGATCATGGGCATCGGCCCGGTGTCGGCCACTCGTCGTTGCCTGGACAAGGCTGGTTGGTCCATCGATCAACTGGACCTGATCGAAGCCAACGAAGCCTTCGCCGCGCAATCTTTGGCGGTGGCCAAGGATCTGGAATGGGATCTGAACAAGGTCAACGTCAACGGCGGCGCCATTGCCCTGGGCCATCCGATCGGTGCCTCGGGTTGCCGGGTGCTGGTGACCTTGCTGCATGAAATGATCAAGCGTGACGCCAAAAAAGGCCTGGCGACGTTATGCATCGGCGGAGGCCAAGGCGTAGCACTGGCGATCGAACGCTAGCCCCGAGACCGCGTTATCGTTCTTCGCCAGCAAGCCCGCTCCCACAGTTGATCGGGGTTGATCACAAATTTTGTGATCGGCGCAGTTCCAATGTGGGAGCGGGCTTGCTCGCGAAGAGGCCCGACCAGGAAACACCCCTCCCGAGTCAGACAACAAACTGCAGAATCAACCAGCTGTTCGCCCCACTGATCACCACAAACAACCCCCACGCCAACACCCGTGTCGGCAGTCGATTCACAAACGGCCCCATGAGTTTTTGATCGTTGGTCATGCGAATCAACGGATACAACGCGAATGGCAGTTGCAGGCTGAGTACCACCTGGCTCAACACCAGCAGTTTGCCGATCGCCCCGTCGCCCATCAGCCAGACACCGATGAACGCCGGGATCAGCGCCAGCCCGCGAGTGATCAACCGCCGTTGCCAGCAAGGCAGTCGCAGGTTCAGGTAGCCTTCCATGATCACCTGGCCCGCAATGGTGCCGGTGAAGGTCGAGCTCTGTCCTGACGCCAGCAACGCCACGCCGAACAGCACACTGGCCAACGCTCCGCCCACCAACGGGTCGAGCAAGTGATAGGCATCCTGAATGTCCACCACGTCGGTGTGTCCGGTTTTGTAGAAGGCCGCCGCGGCGAGAATCAGGATCGCCGCGTTGACCAGCAGCGCCAAGGCCAGAGAGCCGATGGTGTCGATGCGCGCCAGTTTCACCGCGTCTTGCTTGCTGGCCAGATCCTTGCCGATCATCCGGGTCTGCACGATTGAGGTGTGCAGATAGAGGTTATGCGGCATCACCGTGGCCCCGAGAATACCGATGGCCAGGTACAACGGCGCGGCATCACCAATAGCCGAAAGTGACGGTGTAAAACCACGGGCGACGTCCGGCCAGTAAGGTTTGATCAGCAACAGCTCGACGAAGAAACATGCACCGATGGTGCCCACCAGCACCAGCATGATCGCCTCCAGCCGGCGAAAGCCGCGGTTCTGCAGTGCCAATACCAGCAGCGTGTCGAACGCTGTGAGCGCGATGCCAAATGTCAGTGAACAGCCCAACAACAAGTGGAACGCCAGCGCGCAGCCAAGCACTTCGGCGAGGTCGGTGGCGATGATCGAAATTTCCGCCAGCAACCATTGGGTCCGTGCGGTTCGCG
Source organism: Pseudomonas sp. S2_A02 (assembly GCF_054668495.1). Taxonomy (NCBI): domain Bacteria; kingdom Pseudomonadati; phylum Pseudomonadota; class Gammaproteobacteria; order Pseudomonadales; family Pseudomonadaceae; genus Pseudomonas; species Pseudomonas sp. S2_A02. The sequence goes on from NZ_CP162776.1 coordinate 1,073,366, forward strand.
TGCTGTAGCGTTCGCGGGACAGTTGCGCCAGGTCACGCCCGGTGGCAATGCCCAGACGCGAACACAAACACTGCACCACCATTCCCGCCAGGCTCGCCAGCAACACCACGAACAACAGGCTGTAGCCAAACCGTGAACCGGACTCGATGGCCGTGGCCCAATTGCCCGGGTCCATGTAGCCGATGGACACCAGCAAACCGGGGCCGGCAAAGCGCAGGACGCGTTTGAAGAAAGACGCACTCGGATCAACGGCAACAGTGCCGGCCACTTCCGGTGGGCAAAACGGCGCAGTGCCGACTTTGGGCAAACTGAATTTCACGCAAACATCCGTTAACAGGTGGAAGCGCGCAGCTTAGACGTTTCGCGCATTCCGGAGTAGACGCTGCAGCCGAACGCAGCCTCGCGAGTTCGACTGCTGCTACAACAAACGCAGGTTGCGGCAGCTGCTACAGATCGCGATCCGTGGGATGATCGCCATCAAAGCGCGGATCATCCCTCGGAGAGTTTGAATGTCATTGTTGAGTAAAAAAGCCGTTGTCCTGCTGCTGGCGGCGGCTGCCAGCCTGGGTGCCTTGAATGCGCAGGCGGCGAAGGCCACTGCCAGCGACAAAGCGCCGACCCAGAAAGTCTCGATGCTCGGCGGCAAGTTCAAATTTACCCTGCCCAAGGGTTTCATCGCCAACCCGCTGCCGGCCGGCGATGCGGCCACCGGCACTGCCGGGGCGACTGGCACGATGTATACCAACCAGACCACCAAAACCGTGGTGATCGCCGCTGAAAACACCATCCCCGGCGGCGCCAACGTCAAGGACAACGACGGTGAGTTCCTTGACGCCACCGTGTCCGCGTTCGCCACCGAGCAACGCAACGCCTTGCCGGATTTCAACAAAACCAGCGAAAAAAGCCTGACCCAGAAAGGCACGGGCCTGGGCCTTCGGCAGCTCGACAGCACCGCCACCCAGGGCGGCGGCATGACACTGGACAGCACGCTGATGGCCGCTTCCGGCACGCGCATGGCCATCGTTCAGATCATTTCCCGCCCCAACGACAAAACCGGCCACGATACGCTGGTGAAACAAATCATCAGCGGCAAATAAACCCGAACGATTCAGGGATTGAGGCGCTGCAACCAGGCGCTCAAATCCTGCACCTCGGTGGCGCTGATGCTGTGGCCGACACCCGGATAGGCGTGAAATTCGGGCTTGAGTGACAGGCGCTGTAACAGGCTGTCGGCATCAGTACCGTCGTTGTAGGGCAGGAGTTTGTCGGCGGTACCATGACCGATGAAAATCGCCAGCTGCTGGCGTTTTTCATCCGGTTTGAGCTCGGCCCTGAGCACCGGCAAGATGCGCCCGCTCAACGCCGCAATCCCGCCTACCGCCTCGGGATGACGCAACGCGACCTCGTAGGACATCATCGCGCCCTGGCTGAAACCCACCAGGAATACCTTGTCCGCTTCGGTGTGATATTTCTTCGCCGCTTGTGCGACAAAATCCCTCAGCACCTGCCCGCTGGCCTTCAGGTCGTCCGTCTCGCCGTCATAGGCGCCCTCACCTTTCTGGCGAAACCACTGGTAACTGCCCTCCTCCAACGTCATCGGCGCCCGCACCGACAGGTAGTTGTACTGCGGCGGCAACTCATCCTTGATGTCGAACAGGTCCTGTTCGTTACTGCCATAACCGTGCAGGAAAATCACCAGGGGTTGGTTACGGGATTCAGCGTCGGCCTGCTCCAGATACTTGAGCGGCAGATCGGTGTGCAGCGGGGTTTGAGCGTGGACGGCGGTGGACGCCAGGAGCGTGAGCAGAGCAAGTAACTTCAACATAAATCTTCCTTCACAGCGCGCAGGATTCGGGGCAAAGCCTAACACTGTGAGGCGGTATGTCGATGATGACCCTGGCATCTTCGCCGCTTCGCAGGCCGTCTTCGCGAGCAAGCCTGCTCCCATGAAATCGCGGCCTGATTAGAAAGCATAAAAAAGTGGCCACCGCATCAACAGTGTCCCCGCAAGATTTCGGGTGTGATCCGATTGAACAGTCGCGCTGGCGATGAAGCTTTTTTTGCGGCACATTGGCCCTGCCAACCCATTCCCGGAAGAGAAGCGTGATGCCCGCGTTGAACCTGATCCAGCATCATCCTGCCGAAGGTCCTGGCGCCATTGCCGAATGGGCCCGAGCCCGTGGCATTGCGCTGAACGTGTTTCGCGCCGACCTCGGCCAGTTGCCGCCGGTGAGTGCGACACCGGTGATCCTGTTGGGCGGGCCTTATGAATCCAATGCCGGGCCGACGTGGCTGGAAGCGGAGCGTCAGTGGCTGGCGGGTAGTCTGGATCAGGATGCGCCGGTGTTTGCGATTTGTCTGGGCGCGCAATTGCTGGCGCTGAGTCTGGGGGGCAATGTGCGGCGGATGGCTTACCCCGAAACTGGCTGGACGACTGTGACCTTTGCGGATGGCCAGAGGCTGAAGGTGCTGGAATGGCACGAAGACGCGATCGATCTACCGGCGGATGCGCAATTGCTGGCCAGCAGTGACGTGTGTGAGCAGCAGATGTATCGCATCGGCGCGGCGCGGCTGGGGTTGCAGTTCCATCCGGAGTGGAATGCTGAATCGGTGGCGACCCTCAATGAGCACTTTGCCGAGGAATCGCCGTTGCCTCGGGGGCCACAGGACAGCGCCGCCTATACAGCCGTGTTTGGCTGGTTGCAGGTGACGCTTGACCAGTGGTGGGCGGCGCGGACAGCGGTTTGAATCAAGATCAAAAGATCGCAGCCTTCGGCAGCTCCAGGGAACGTACAGCCGTAATTTCACCGGTGTACTCGGTCAATGTAGGAGCTGGCGAAGCCTGCGATCTTTTCGGCTACATCAACATTCGCAGCCGATCACGGTACTGACCGGCTGTTGCACCACAACACTCAATTCAAACCCCTCATCCAGCCACCCCGTCACCCCGCCAATCATCTCCTTGACCGGGTAACCCAGCGCCGCCAATTTCACCGCGGCCTTGTTGGCGCCGTTGCAGTGGGGCCCTGCGCAATAGACCACGAACAGCGTGGACTTCGAATAACCCGCCAAGCCGTCAGCCGTGATCAGTCGGCCCGGGATGTTGATCGCGCCCGGCACATGTCCGCGTTCGAACGCCAACGGTCCGCGCACGTCGACCAGAACAAAATCCATCTCGCCGGCCTGTTGGCTGCCATAGACGTCGGAACAATCGGTCTCGAAGGTCAGACGGTTGCTGAAATGCATCAGGGCAATGGCAGATGGGGCTGCGGGAATTTCGCGAACCAGGCTGGGCATGGGCTGTACTCCAAAGTCTCGATAGGTGTGGGAAGACTTTATCTGCTCCGCGCTTGTCGCTACAGTGGCGCACAAGACACTCACCGGGAATTTTCCGCCAAATGCAGCCCACCCCTGGATTGGTCGCGATTCTGGCCTACGACGGCCTCTGCACTTTCGAATTCGGCATCGCCGTGGAGATCTTCGGCCTGGCGCGGCCAGAGTTCGATTTCCCTTGGTATGAGCACCGTATCGTCGCCGTCGACCAAGGGCCGATGCGTGCCATGGGTGGCATTCAGGTGCTGGCCGACGGCGGGATGGAACTGCTTGAAGAGGCCCGGACCATCATCATCCCTGGATGGCGCGACCGCAGCGCGGCGGTGCCTGAACCGTTGCTCGCCGCCCTGCGTCAGGCCCATGCCCGGGGGCGCGATTGCTATCGATCTGTTCGGGGGTATTCGTGTTGGCGGCCACCGGTTTGCTCGATGGTCACGGCGCCACGACGCATTGGCGCTATACCGCTGAACTGGCCAAACGTTTTCCGGACATTCAGGTGGACCCGGACGTGCTTTATGTCGATTCGGGCCAATTGATCACTTCGGCCGGCAGCGCCGCGGGCATCGATGCCTGCCTGCACCTGGTCGCGCGGGATTTTGGCACTCAGGTGGCCAACTCGGTGGCGCGGCGGTTGGTGATGTCGCCGCAACGCACTGGCGGCCAGGCGCAGTTCATTCCGTCACCGGTCAGCCCGACGCCACGCAGCGATCTGTCGCGCGTCATGCAATGGGCGCGGGAACGTCTGCACGAACCGCTGGAAGTTCGCGACCTCGCCAGCGAGGCGGCCATGAGTGAGCGCACGTTCCTGCGGCGGTTCACCGAAGCCAGCGGCTTGCCGCCCAAGGCATGGTTGCAACATGAGCGTCTGGCCCGGGCCCGCGAACTGCTGGAGAGTACCCGCCAGCACACCGAGCAGATTGCCCAGCACTGCGGTTATCGTTCGGTGGAAAGCTTCCGGGTGGCGTTTCGCAGCGTGGTCGGTGTGCCGCCGTCGGTGTATCGGGAGCGGTTTGGGCGTGAGGTAAAGGCGATTTTTTGAAGTGTTATTGAGGGCCCCATCGCGAGCAGGCTCGCTCCCACATTAGATCTGTGGTGACCACAAGACCATTGTAGGAGCAAGGCTTGCCCGCGAAGGCGTCGTACACAAATGTTGTGCTCAATAGAGATCCACTGTGGGAGCGGGCTTGCCCGCGAAGGCGCCGCCTCAGACACCCATTACCTCAAGACTTGCGCAACAGATAGGTATCCATAATCCACCCATGCGCCAGCCGCGCCGCCTTGCGCACCCGTTCAATCTCATTCGCGACATCCTTGAGCTTGCCACTGATCAGGATTTCATCCGGCGTCCCCAGGTAGGCCCCCCAGTAAATCTCTGTCTCCTGATCGGCCACGTGATGGTAAGCATCTTGCGCATCCAGCATCACCACCACGCTGTCGGCGTCACTCACCTGCCCCGCCGCCAACCGCCGGCCAGTGGTGATTTCAATCGAGCGACCGATGCGATTCAGCGGCACCTTATGTTGCGCCGCCAACGCCTGCACGCTGGTGATCCCGGGGATCACCTCGAACTCGAACACACACCGGCCCGACGCCAGAATCGCCTGCAGAATCCGAATGGTGCTGTCGTACAACGCTGGATCGCCCCACACCAGAAAACCGCCGCACTGGTCATCGGTCATTTCCTCACTGATCAACCGCTCGAAGGTCTGCTGCTTGGCGCGGTTCAGATCTTCGACGCTGGCCTTGTAGTCCACATCCCCGCGCTCCCGCTCAGGACTATGGGCTTCGACGAAGCGGTAGTCGCGATCGGTGATGTAGCGCTCACAGATCTCGCGGCGCAGGTCGATCAGTTTGTCTTTGCTCTGGCCCTTGTCCATGAGGAAAAACACATCGACGCGGTTCAGCGCCTTCACCGCCTGCATGGTGATGTAGTCGGGGTTGCCGGCGCCGACACCGATGACCAGAAGTTTTTTCATCAACGTGCTCCCTCAGAGTCCGTGCCCATCAAGCGTAGCCGCCAGCGACCGTTGAACCGCAACTCGATGGCTGACAACGGTTCGACGTCGATCTGGTTGAACGCCGCGCCCTGCAGCACCTGCATCAATGCGGCGCGGATGACAAAAGGATGGGTGACGGCAACGACATGCCCCGGCGTTGCCTCAAGGCTATTCAACCACGCAGCCACCCGCTCACCGAGTTGCGTCACCGACTCTCCACCGTGAGGCGCCGAGGTCGGGTCATTGAGCCAGGCCTGGAGCGTCTCGGGTTCGGTTATTTGCAGGTCGTCGATCGACGTGCCTTTCCAGCGTCCGAAATCGCAATCCCCCAAGGCCGCGACAATCTCCACATCGTCGCTAAACAGCTCAGCGGTTTGCCGGGTTCGCAGTTCCGGGCCACAGAGCAAACGAGGTGTGCCCTTGAACTGGCGGCAACGCGAACCCTTCGCCGATTGCCAATCCATTTCCAATGGCTCATTCGTAGGAAAACACGCCAATTTTTGTGCGACGGTTCGAGCGTGGCACATCAGGGTCAAGCGGGTCGCCTGCACGGAAGATCACTCTGTCGATGGGATGGAGAACGGCACGATGCCACGAATAATCGGCCCATTGTGCCGCAAGAAGCGCGATCCAGGGCGCTTCGTTTCAAGCAGTCGATCGGCTTGGCGAGCTCATTTTATCCCCGATAAGTAGCGATCTCTGACACCTCTACGGGCAATGTCCTACAAAGGTAGTCGACATCCGCGTAGCCCGCGGCGCACAGGGTTTTCGCCCCATTTTTGAGCGTTTAAAATCCACACAATAATTCACTAGACATGTAGTACACGTTACATAAATACTGTTTTAGCAGTTTATGAAATGAAACCGACACACCCATCCAGCAGGAGCCCGGATGCCCTCTCTCAGAGACCTGATCACCGATCCCGGCCTGGACTTCACCCCATCGGAACGCAAAGTCATACGAGCCTTGCTGGACCAGTATCCACGTAACGGACTGGGCCCCATGTCACGTCTGGCCGAACATGCCGGTGTCAGCGATCCGACCATCGTGCGGCTGGTGAAGAAGCTTGGTTTCAGCGGTCATGCCGAGTTTCAGGAGGCCTTGCTCCGCGACATGGATGACCGCCTGCGCTCTCCCCGTACCCTGTTGCAACCCCGCGCTCATCTCAAGAAAGATGACCCCTGGAGCCATTATCTGGCGGACAGCCATCGGGCACTGGCCGACACCCAGGCGCTGACCCAACCCGAAGATGTACGCATTCTGATCGAATGGCTGCTCGACACACGCCATCAGGTCCATTGCTTCGGCGGCCGATTCAGCAGTTTCCTCGCCAACTATTTGCTCAACCATCTGCGCCTGCTGCGGCCCGGCTGTTTAGTCCTGGAAGACAACGCGCAATTGCCGGACCGATTGTTTGACGTGCAACGTCAGGACGTGGTGCTGGTGTTCGACTATCGCCGCTATCAGTCCCAGGCCCTGCGGGTCGCCAATGCCGCTAAAGGCCGACATGCGCGGGTCGTTCTGTTCACCGATACCTACGCGTCCCCGCTGCGAGAAATGGCCGACCTGATCATCAGCGCACCGGTGGAATCGGCGTCGGCCTTCGACTCGATGGTTCCGGCGCTGGCCCAGGTTGAAGCACTGGTTGCCTGCTTGTCCCTGCGCAGCCCCGATCTGGCCGATCGCCTGGAAGGCATCGATGCCCTGCGGACCGACTTCGACACTCACCTGCTGGAGGATAAATAAGGATGTTCATGCTCCCCCACCACTCGCCCCGCGACTTGCCGTTCACCACCGACCATACCGCATTGTTGCTGGTGGACATGCAGCGTGCCTGGCTTGAGCCGCAGTTCGACCCGCACCTCAACGGAGCGGATGCCGAATATTTTCTGACCCGTGCCCACATGCAGGTGGTGCCCAATCAACGCCGGTTGCTCAGTGCCTTTCGCGAAGCACGGCAAAACGTGCTGCACACGCTCATCGAAAGCCTCACTGCCGACGGTCGCGACCGCTCGCTGGACCACAAACTCTCGGACATGCACCTGCCCAAGGGCAGCCCGCACGCGCAAATCATCGATGACCTGACGCCGATCGAAAACGAAATCGTGTTGCCCAAGACCTCTTCCGGGGTCTTCAACTCCACCAACATCGACTACGTGCTGCGCAACCTTGAAACCCGGCACCTGATCATCGCCGGCATTGTCACCGACCAGTGCGTCGACATGGCCATGCGTGACGCCGCCGACCGCGGTTACCTGGTGACGCTGGTCGAAGATGCCTGCGCCACCTACACCGAACAACGGCATCACGCCTGTCTGAACGCCATCAAGGGCTACTGCTGGATCACCGACACCCAGACCGTGCTCGGACGGTTACGGGAGATGCAGCCATGAGCGCTCGCCTCTCGCCACTGCCGATGACCACGATCGTCACCACCGACCTGATTGGCGTGACGCGCGGCCGTTCCTTTCCCGCCGACGAACTCGATGCCTATCAAGTGGCGGGCTGCGGCTGGGTGCCGGCCAACAGCGCCCTGACCCCGCAAGACATCATCGCCTCCAGCAATCCATGGGGCGCTTATGGAGACTTGCGGCTGATCCCCGACTTGAGTAGCCACGTGACAGTCAACAACGGCCCGGACGCCAATGCCCCGGCGCTGGACTTCATTCACGGCGACATTCGCGAAACCGATGGCCGCCCGTGGGGCGCCTGCCCGCGTACGCTGTTGCGCAACGAGGTGGCGCGTTATCGCGACGAATTGGGACTGCAGATCAACGCCGCGTTCGAACATGAATTCAACCTCGGCAGCGGCGTGGCTGAGCATTTGGCGTTTTCTCTTGAGGCACAGCGCCAAGGCGCCGAATTCGGCGGCTGGTTGCTCAGCGCACTGCGTGCCGGCGGTGTGGAGCCGGAGATGTTCCTGCCGGAATACGGCAAGCACCAATACGAAATCACCTGCCGCCCGGCCCTCGGCGTCGCCGCCGCCGACCGCGCGGTGAACGTGCGTGAGATCACCCGTGAGATCGCTCGGCAAATGGGCCTGGACCTGAGTTTCGCCCCCAAGACCTCCGAGCAGGCGGTGTGCAATGGCGTGCATTTACACGTGAGCCTGCAGGATCTGGCCGGCCACCCGGTGCTGTACGACGCCGGCACCACCAACGGCCTGTCGACCCTCGGGCAGCATTGGGCCGCCGGCGTTTTGCATTATTTGCCTGCACTCTGCGCCTTTACCGCGCCGACGCCAGTTTCCTATCAGCGCTTGCAGCCCCATCACTGGAGCGCTTCCTACGCCTGCCTCGGCCAACGCAACCGCGAAGCGGCGCTGCGGATTTGCCCGACCGTGAGCCTGGGCGGCAAAGCCGTGGCGGCGCAGTACAACCTGGAATTTCGCGCCATGGACGCCACCGCCTCGCCGCATCTGGCCATGGCCGCGTTGCTGATCGCCGGGCGCCTGGGCATCGAGCAGCGCTTGGCTCTGAACGCGATCACCGATGAAGTCCCCGATTCTCTGAACGAAGAGCAACGCCAGGCTCGCGGCATCGTCGCCCTGCCCGCGTCCCTGTCCCAGGCCCTGGATTGCCTGCGCAATAGTGAGGCGCTGATCGAAGCCCTGCCGAGTGCGTTACTGGACACTTACTTCGCTGTTAAAACCGAGGAGCTGACGCTGACGGAACAGCTCTCGCCCGCCGATCTTTGTGAGCACTATGCGCGCCTGTACTGAGTCCGCCGAACGGGGGCTCTATACCCAGCCTGCGTACACCCTGAGCCGGGAAGCCTCCGAGCACCCGCTGATTCTGGTGTGTGAACATGCCAGTCGTTTTATCCCGGCCGAGTTGAATGACCTGGGCTTGAGCCATGAAGCCGCCCGCGAACACATCGCCTGGGACATCGGCGCCCTGGCGCTGGCCGAGGGCTTGTCCGAAGCACTGGGCGCCACTCTGTTGGCAGCCAACTATTCACGGCTGTTGATCGACCTCAACCGCCCGCGCCATGCGCCGGACAGCATTGCGTTGCAGAGCGAGATTTATCAGGTGCCGGGCAATCGGGATCTGGACGAGGCCACCCGCGACTATCGCCGGCACTGCCTGTTCAAGCCGTTTCATACACGCCTGCAAACCTTGATCGACGCCCGTGTGGCGCAAGGTCGTCCGGTTCGAGTGGTGGGGATTCACAGTTTCACGCCGATCTATTACGGCCAGCCACGGTCGCTGGAAGTCGGCGTGTTGTACGGACAAGCCGGGGAGTACGCCCAGAAAGTGATCGACGGGCTGAGCCGGCATCCCTTGAAAGTTGCCGGTAATCAGCCGTACAAAGTCGATCCGCGGGGTGATATGACCGTGCCGGTTCACGGCGATGCACGAGGGCTTGAGTCGGTGTTGATCGAGGTACGCAACGATCTGCTGCGCACGCCCGAAAACATCGGTCGCTGGACCGACTATCTGGCGCCACTGCTGTAGAGCAATAGCTTCAAACTCGCAGCGTGCAGCTGCTTTCAAATCAAGGAGAAGGGCTTCATGGAAATAGAAGAGTTCGGCTACAAGCAAGAGTTGAAACGCAGCCTCTCGCTGACGGACCTGGTGGTGTACGGGATGATCTTCATGATCCCCATCGCCCCGTTCGGGGTTTATGGTTACGTCAACGCCGAAGCCCCGGGGATGGTGCCGCTGGCCTACATCATCGGCATGGTGGCGATGTTGTTCACCGCCCTCAGTTACGGCAGCATGGCCCGGGCCTTTCCGATTGCGGGCTCGGTGTATTCCTACGCGCAACGCGGCCTCAACCCGCATGTCGGGTTTATCGCCGGTTGGTTGATGCTGCTCGATTATTTGCTGATTCCGCCACTGCTCTACGTCTACGCGGCGATGGCGCTGAATCATTTGTACCCGGACATCCCGAAAGTCGGCTTCATCCTGGCCTTTCTGGTCAGCGCCACCTTCGTCAACCTGCGGGGTATCACCTTCACCGCGCGGATGAACATCGTCTTTCTACTGGCGCAACTGGTGGTGCTGGGGATCTTCCTGTTTTATGCCTGGAATGCCCTGCACAACGGCGGCGGTAACGGCGAGCTGACGCTGGCGCCGCTGTATAACCCCGAGACGTTCAATTTCGCCCTGCTGATGCAAGCGGTGTCGATCGCCGTGCTGTCGTTCCTCGGTTTCGATGCGATTTCCACCCTCGCCGAAGAAATCAAGGGCGACCCGGGTCGTAGTGTCGGCAAGGCTGCGCTGATCACATTGCTGGTGATGGGCGTGATCTTCGTCGTGCAGACCTGGATTGCCACGGATCTGGCCGCCGGACTGGGCTTCAAGTCCGCCGACACTGCGTTCTATGAAATCGCCGAAATCGCTGCCGGCAGCTGGCTGGCAACCCTGACTGCCGTGGCCACCGCCCTGGCGTGGGGCGTCGCGGTCGCGATCACCTCGCAAGCGGCGGTTTCGCGCCTGCTGTTCGGCATGGCGCGGGATGGCAAGCTGCCGAAAGTACTGGCCAAGGTGCATCCGAAACACAACACGCCGTATGTGAGTATCTATCTGGTGGCGGCGCTGTCGCTGGTGATCTGCTACCTGTTCATCAACTCGGTGGACACCCTCACCTCCCTGGTGAACTTCGGTGCCCTGAGCGGCTTTATGTTGCTGCACCTGACCGTAATCAACTATTACTGGCGTCGGCAGAAGTCCGGCCAGGTGATTCGTCACCTGCTCTGCCCGGTGATCGGCTTCATCATCGTCGCGGCCATCATGTACAACATGGGCGTCGATGCACAGAAACTCGGCCTGATCTGGATTGCCCTGGGGCTGGTCTATCTATTCTTCCTCAACAAACTGGGTGCCAGCACGGTCCTACCCGACCCAAGCAATGGCTGACAAGAAAAAGAGCAGCGTCTGACATGAATTCAGGCGACTGCCGATTTAACGCGTGGAAACCGACAGTGATAGTCAGGTTCGGTGCAAATCGCCGAACCCTTTGATACAGGAGTACATCCATGCTGGTCTTACGCCCAGTGGAGTTAACCGACCTGGCCCAGTTGCAGCAACTGGCGCGCGACAGTCTGGTGGGGGTCACGTCCTTGCCGGACGACACCGAACGCCTGCGCGAGAAAATTCTCGACTCCTGCGCTTCGTTCGAGAAAGACGTACAGGGGCCTGGCCCGGAGAATTACTTCTTCGTGCTGGAAAATCTCACGACTCGCCGTCTGGTCGGCTGCTCGGAAATCCTCGCCACCGCAGGGTTCAACCAGCCGTTCTACAGTTTGCGCAACCGCCATTTCACCAGTGCCTCACGGGAGCTGAACATCGAGCACGGGGTGCCGGCGCTGTCGTTGTGCCACGACCTCAGTGGTCATACGTTGCTGCGCGGTTTCCATATAGACACAGCGCTGGAACGCACGCGGTTTTCCGAATTGCTGTCCCGGGCGCGGCTGCTGTTCATCGCCGCACACACGGCGCGCTTTGCCGAAGCGGTGATCACCGAAATCGTTGGCTACAGCGACGAACAGGGCCAGTCACCGTTCTGGGATGCACTGGGCAAGCATTTCTTCGACCTGCCCTACGTCGAGGCCGAGCGGCTTTGCGGCCTGCAGAGCCGGACATTTCTCGCCGAACTGATGCCGCAATACCCGATCTACGTGCCGATGCTGCCCCCGGCTGCGCAGGAATGCATCGGCCGGATTCATCCCGACGGTCAGGAGGCCTTCGACATTCTTGAACGCGAAGGCTTCGAGACCAACAGCTACATCGACCTGTTCGACGGTGGCCCGACGTTGTACGCACGCACCTCGAACATTCGCTCCATCGCCCAAAGCCAGACCGGTACGGTGCATCCAGGCTCAGCCATCGACGCCCGTGGCAACTACCTGGTGAGCAACGATTCGTTGAAGGGTTATCGCGCCATCGTCGCCGAGCTCGACTATCGAGCCGGGCAACCTGTGACGTTGAGCGCCGAAATGTGTGCGGCCCTGAATGTGACCGACGCCAGTGCGATCCGGTTGATCGCCCTGTGAGCCGCCACCGGCCCCATGCCCAACGACAACGCCCGAACAGGCGCGAAGAAGGAGCTGCATCATGATTGTCCGCCCGGTTCAAGTCACCGACCTGCCCGCCTTGCTGGATTTGGTGCAACGGGCCGCACCCGGGGTCACCACCCTGCCGGCCAATGAGGAACGCTTGGCCCACCGAGTGCGCTGGTCTCAGCGCACCTTTGCCGAACAGGTCGAGCGTGCGGACGCCGATTACCTGTTCGTGCTCGAAGACGACGATCAACAAGTGGTCGGCGTCAGTGCCCTGGTGGGGGCTGTAGGCCTGCGGGAGCCCTGGTATAACTACCGGGTCGGACTCACCGTCAGCTCGTCACCGGACCTGGGTATTCAGCGCCAGATCCCCACGTTGTTCCTGAACAACGAAATGACCGGCCAATCGGAAATCTGTTCGCTGTTTCTGCGACACGATCAACGCCATGGCAGTAACGGTCGATTGCTGTCGCTGGGGCGCCTGCTGTTCGTTGCCGAATTCCCCCACCTGTTCGGCGACATACTCATTGCCGAACTGCGCGGCAGCGCCGACGAACAAGGCTGCTCACCGTTCTGGGACAGCCTGGGCCGGCATTTTTTCAAGATGGATTTCAGCCATGCCGATCATTTGTCGGGGCTGGGCAGCAAAGCCTTTATCGCCGAACTGATGCCACGCCAACCGCTCTACACCTGCCTGCTCACCGAACAGGCGCAAGCAGTGATCGGCAAGCCGCACCCGAACACGGAGCCTGCGCTGAAAATCCTCACCAGCGAGGGGTTTGTCCATAAGGGTTACATCGACATCTTCGACGCAGGCCCGGTGATCGAAGCCCCGGTATCGAGAATCCGCACGGTGCGTGACAGCCAACGCCTGGAGCTGGCCATCGGCACGCCCGACGACCAGGCGCCGGTATGGCTGATCCATAACCGCCGCCTGGAAAACTGCCGCATCACCACTGCCCAGGCGCGGCTGGTCGGCAACAGCCTGATCGTCGACCGGCTCACCGCCAAACGCCTGCAGTTGCAACCCGGTAACTCGGTCCGCGCCGTGCCGCTGCGCAACCACCAGCAGCAGGCGGTGGCGGCGTGATCAGAACAGATCGCAGCCGCATCGATCATTGAACATCCTGTAGGAGCTGCCGCAGACTTTTGATCTTGCATCCCTTGGCCGGCAAATTCGTCATCATTCTTCACCCGCCCACGTGATAGCCTTTTGTTCCTTCGGCGTTGACACTTTTGCTCAAGCCCTTCCATTCCTTTGTATTGGTGGAACTCATATGTCCAGGCTGTCACATCAAGATTTGCGCCATAATTTCCGCCAACTGTTCGCTTCCCACGCCTGCTATCACACCGCGTCGGTCTTCGATCCCATGTCGGCACGCATTGCCGCTGACTTGGGTTTTGAAGTGGGGATCCTCGGTGGTTCGGTCGCGTCGTTGCAGGTGTTGGGCGCCCCCGACTTTGCCTTGATCACCCTGAGCGAGTTCGCCGAGCAGGCGACCCGCATCGGCCGCGTGGCCCAATTGCCAGTGATCGCCGACGCCGACCACGGCTATGGCAATGCGCTCAACGTCATGCGCACCATCGTCGAGCTCGAACGCGCCGGCGTGGCCGCCCTGACCATTGAAGACACCCTGTTACCGGCGCAATTCGGCCGCAAATCCACCGACCTGATCACGGTCGCCGAAGGCGTTGGCAAGATTCGCGCGGCACTGGAAGCGCGGGTCGACTCGGAAATGGCGATCATCGCCCGCACCAACGCGGGGATCCTGTCGATCCAGGAAATCATCAGCCGCACCCAGCATTACCAACAGGCCGGCGCCGACGGGATTTGCATGGTGGGCGTGCGGGACTTCGACCACCTCGAACAAATCGCCGAGCACTTGAGTGTGCCACTGATGCTGGTCACCTACGGCAACCCGCTGCTGCGCGACGATAAACGCCTGGCCGAACTGGGCGTGCGCGTCACCATCGACGGCCATGGCGCCTATTTCGCGGCGATCAAGGCAACTTATGACAGCCTGCGCGAACAGCGGCAGATCTTCACTCAGGCGTCGGATCTGAGTGCCACTGAACTGACTCACACCTATACGCAGCCTGAAGATTACATTCGTTGGGCGAAGGAACACATGAGCGTCAAGGAGTGAGGGTTCGGCTGAAATGATGGCGTGAACCGACATGACGCCATCGCGAGCAGGCTCGCTCCCACACTGGATTTTTGTGAACACATTATTTGTGTACGCCAGCGATCAAATGTGGGAGCGAGCCTGCTCGCGATAGCGTCAGATGAGACAGGCCACCGCCAATCCCTATGGCGAGGGGGCTTGCCCCCGTTCGGCTGCGCAGCAGTCGTAATCCAGGCGACTCGGTGGGTCTGAAAGAATGCAGGGGCCGCTACGCGCCCCAACGGGGCGATGCGGCGTTCCGACCAGCCCCCTCGCCACAGAGAGCTGCGCCCGAGATCTGGAGACTGTATGACTTATTTTTTGGTCAATTCCATAATCATCCGCGACAGAAGATAAATCCTCGGCGCCACGCTCTCGACCTCGGCGTATTCCTCTGGCGTATGAATATTGCCGCCGACAACTCCGAACCCGTCCAGCGTCGGCGTGCCAACACCAGCCGAGAGGCTGGCATCCGCCGCCCCGCCGCTGCCTTCTTCCGTCAGCTTGCGGCCGATTTCGCCGTAAATCCCCTGGGCCATGGCCATCAAACGATCCGACTCCGCCGTTTCCGGCATCGGCGGCAAGCCGCGTTTAAGGGTGGTAGTGACTTCAGTCTCGGGAATCAGTTTGTCCTTGGAAACCCGTGCCAGGTCCTTTTCGATCCGGTCGAACTCTTCCGGCACCGCTGCCCGCACGTCAGCCTTGGCGGTGGCCTGATCCGGAATCACGTTGGTGCGGTCGCCAGCGTTAAGCACAGTGAAGTTGATGGTGGTTTTCTTTTCTGCATCACCCAGTTTGCCGAGTTGCAGAATCTGGTGCGCGGCTTCCATGGCCGCGTTACGCCCCAGTTCCGGTGCGACGCCCGCGTGAGATGCCTTGCCTTTGACCTCGACCATGGCGGTGGCGCTGCCTTTGCGCCACACCACTAGGCCATCCGCCGGGCGACCTGGTTCGAGGTTGAGGGTCACGTCGTGGGCCTTGGCGGTTTTCTTGATCAGGTCGGTGGCGACGTCCGAGCCGGTTTCTTCGCTGGCGTCGAGCAAAAAGGTGATTTGCGCATAGTCTTTGAAGTCGAGGTTTTTCAGGACTTTCAGCGCATAGATGCCCGCGACGATGCCGCCCTTGTCGTCCATCACACCCGGCCCATAAGCGCGGCCGTCCTTGATCTGGAACGGGCGCGCGGCGGCCGAGCCTTCCTTGAACACGGTGTCCATGTGCGCCATCAGCAGGATTTTCGCCTTACCGGTGCCTTTGAGCGTGGCCAGTACATGGTTGCTCTTATCCGGAGTGTTGGGCACGAGTTCGATGGTGGCACCGAGCTTCTTCAACTCCTCGATGGCGATGTCACTCACCTGGGTCAGACCCGGTTCATAGCCAGAACCGGAATCAATGTTCACCAACCGTTCCAGCAGTTTCAGGGCTTCACCCTTGTACTGTTCGGCATCGGCGAGGACTTGTTTATGGGGTTCGGCGAAGGCTGTGGGGGTGAAGGCGCCGAGGGCGAGGGTCAGGCCGAGGCTGGTGGCCAGGAGGGAGCGAGAGCGTTTGAACGTCATGAATCGATCCTTGTTTCGTGTCGGGGGTCGAAAATACCCTACCTGACTACGACGCAAGGCTCTACACCGGATGCGACCCACACCAACCTGATTGACAACACATCCCTTGTGGGAGCGGGCTTGCTCGCGAAAGCGGTGTATCAGGCAACGATGATGTCGACTGACACTCCGTCTTCGCGAGCAAGCCCGCTCCCACAGGGGATTTGTGCGATGGGGTCAGACCGAGTCGAGCAACTCTTTACGCGGTTTACCGTCGCCGTGGCAAATGACGCGGTTGCGGCCGGTGGTCTTGGCTTCGTAGAGCGCCTGGTCAGCGTCGTTGAGCCACAGGGTCGCGTCGTCGTGGGCCGGGTTGAAGGCCGCCAGACCGATGCTCAAACTGACTTTCAGCGCGGGGTTCTGCTCATAACCCAATGTGGCGAAACGATCACGCAGCGCATCCATCGCCACGGCGGCGCGGTCCAGCGGCAGGTCCGGCAACAGCACGCAGAATTCATCGCCGCCATAGCGCCCGGCGACATCCGCTGCCCGCAGGTTCTGCTTGAGCATTTTGCTCAAGCGACGCAGGACAATGTCCCCGGCGACATGGCCGTAGGTGTCATTGATGGTTTTGAAGTGGTCGATGTCGATTAGCGCAATCGCCCCGCCCTGCTGCTGGCGTTGGCAACGCTGAAACTCAATTTCCAGCTGATCTTTCCAGGCACCGTGATTCAGCAGGCCAGTCAGGCTGTCGGTGCGGCTCAGGGCCAACAGTTCGCGCTTGTGTCGGCCAAGAGTATGGGCCTGACGGAAGCAGATCCAGCCCAGGGACATCGGATAAATCGACAGCAAAGGCAAGCAGGCGTACAGCTGAAACGGACTGGTTTGCGGGACAAAAGCCGGCATGAACACCAGCAGCCCAAGGCCTAACCCAAGTATCTGCGCGACGGCGCCCATCAACAGAAAACGCAAACCGCCGATGGCCACATTGTGCATCGCCATCATCGACAGTGTTGCCGCGCTGGGCAGCGGATTGAACTGCATGGCGGCCACCCAGAAACCGCCGAGAAACGCGTCCACCAAAATGTTGCGGTGTTCGGCGTGGTAAGGAATTTTCGCCCGGCGCGCCCATTGATAGGCCACATGCGGCCAGATCAGCCCGTTGAGCAGCATCATCCCCCAGACCCAAGGCGCCGGGTCGAGTGGATACATTCCTGCGCCGACGCACAATAATCCAAGGGCCAGCCCCAGGATTCGCGACCCATAAAGCCTCCTGGCCAGTGAAAGTCCCTTTCCTCCCTTATTTTCCATAGCGGCCTCTGTACCACTGAACGGAGCCTGACAACACACGGGGTGAAAGTGTGTTTGAAGTCTATCAGGGCGACGGCAAATAGCCATCACCGGTTGGCGGTCTGAATAGCGCGGCCTCGTCATGAGCTGAGTGCCCAATGTTTGGTCTATACATGAAGGGAGGGATCGATAAACAACCTGCCCTGATCACTGCAAAGGAATAGCCTGATGCTTTTGTTGGTTGTCACTATCGCCGTCTTCGTGGCCTGGAGCTGGTTGAGCTACCCGGCCATCGGTTACTGCCTCTATGACTTGAACATGGCGCTGGAGGCCCGGCTGTACCGGTTGCACAAGATCGTCGTGCCGATCACTGAAATGACCGTCTCGACCTGGCAAGGCGGGCCTTACGAAGCCTCCAGCAGTGTGCTGATGCTGCACGGCTACAGCGCCGACAAGAACATCTGGCTGCGTTTCGCCCGGCATTTTGTCGACGACTACCGAGTGATTATTCCTGACCTCGCCGGGCATGGCGAAACCGGCTTCAAGGCCGGCGGTGGCTATGACATTCCGGTCCAGGCTAAACGGTTGATCCAGTTGCTCGATATCTGTGGGGTCGAAAAGGTACATGTAATCGGCAACTCCATGGGCGGTTATATCGCGGCGTGGCTGGCGGCCAACTACCCCGAGCGCATCATCTCGCTGGCGTTGCTCGACCCGGCCGGCGTCACCGCCCCGGAGCCCAGCGACATGGAGCGACACCTGGCCCGCGGCCACAACCCGTTTTTGATTCATTCCCGGCAAGAGTTCCAGTATTTCTACGCCATGACGATGGCCTCACCGCCATGGGTGCCGGGGATCGTGCTGGACGCCGTCGCCCAACGCTATGAACAGCAGCGCGACGAGCTGGAAGAAATTTTCAGGGACTTTCACGCCAGCCCGCCGATGGAGCCGAAACTGCCCGACATCAAATGCCCGGCGCTGCTCCTGTGGGGGCGCAAGGACCGTTTGATCGACGTCAGCAGCGTACCGGTCTGGAGCAAGGGCATCGCCGATCTTCGGGTAGAAATCTGGGACGGTGTCGGCCATATGCCGATGGTTGAGCAACCGGCCAATACGGCGCGGTTGTACCAGGAGTTTTTGGGAAGGAAAAACTGATGAGATCCCCTGTGGCGAAGGGGGCAAGCCCCTTTGGGCTTGGTGGTGAACGATGAACATTCTTTACGACGAACGCATCGACGGTGTTCTGCCCAATGTCGACAAGGCTGCGTTACTCAAGGCTTTGCAACAGGAGGTGCCGGACCTGGACATCCTCTGGCGCGAAGAAGAACTAAAACCCTACGAATGCGACGGTCTTTCGGCCTATCGCACCACGCCGATGCTGGTCGCCCTGCCCCGGCAACTGGAACAGGTGCAGGCGCTGCTCAGGCTCTGTCATGCCCGGAATGTGCCGGTGGTGGCACGCGGAGCCGGCACCGGGTTGTCCGGAGGAGCGCTGCCGTTGGACAAAGGCGTGCTGTTGGTGATGGTGCGGTTCAACAACATTCTGCACATTGACCCCGCCGCCCGCACCGCACGGGTTCAGCCGGGGGTGCGTAACCTGGCGATTTCCCAGGCGGCGGCGCCCTTCGGTCTGTATTACGCGCCGGACCCGTCCTCACAAATCGCCTGCTCCATCGGCGGCAACGTCGCGGAAAACGCTGGGGGTGTGCATTGCCTCAAGTACGGCCTGACCGTGCACAACCTGCTGAAACTCGAAGTATTGACCCTCGAAGGCGAACACCTGACCCTCGGCGCCGATTCGCTGGACGCGCCGGGATTCGACCTGCTGGCTCTGTTCACCGGGTCCGAAGGCTTGCTCGGAATCATCACTGAAGTCACGGTCAAACTGCTGCCCAAACCCCAAGTCGCCAAAGTCCTGCTGGCGAGTTTCGATTCAGTGGAAAAGGCCGGTCGCGCAGTGGCTGAGATCATTGCCGCCGGAATCATCCCCGGTGGCCTGGAGATGATGGACAACCTGGCAATCCGTGCCGCTGAAGATTTCATCCACGCCGGTTACCCGGTGGACGCCGAGGCGATCCTGCTGTGCGAACTGGACGGTGTCGAAGCCGATGTCCACGACGACTGCGAGCGAGTCCGCGAGGTGCTGCAACAGGCCGGCGCCAGCGAGGTACGCCAAGCCCGAGATGAAGCCGAACGCGTGCGGTTCTGGGCCGGGCGCAAGAACGCCTTCCCGGCAATTGGCCGCCTCTCACCGGATTACTACTGCATGGACGGCACCATCCCCCGCCGCGAATTGCCCGGTGTGCTCAAGGGCATCGCCAGTCTGGCGCAAGAATATGGCTTGCGCGTGGCCAACGTTTTCCATGCCGGCGACGGCAATATGCACCCGCTGATCCTGTTCGACGCCAACCAGCCCGGCGAGCTGGAGCGGGCCGAAGCCCTCGGCGGCAAGATCCTCGAACTGTGCGTGAAAGTCGGCGGCAGCATTACCGGCGAGCATGGCGTCGGCCGGGAGAAAATCAATCAGATGTGTGCGCAATTCAACAGTGACGAGTTAACGCTGTTTCACGCCGTCAAAGCCGCGTTCGACCCAAAAGGCCTGCTCAACCCCGGCAAAAACATCCCGACCCTGCACCGCTGCGCGGAATTCGGCGCGATGCACATCCACGCCGGGCAACTGCCGTTCCCTGAGTTGGAGCGTTTCTGATGCCGGACTTCGATGCCAGTGAAGCCCTGCTT
Source organism: Pseudomonas sp. S2_A02 (assembly GCF_054668495.1). Lineage (NCBI taxonomy): Bacteria > Pseudomonadati > Pseudomonadota > Gammaproteobacteria > Pseudomonadales > Pseudomonadaceae > Pseudomonas > Pseudomonas sp. S2_A02. Next base: position 1,093,432 of record NZ_CP162776.1, read on the forward strand.
GAGCAGGTCAAACAGGCGCGGGAAAACGCCACGCCGTTGCGCATTCAGGGCGGCAACACCAAGGCGTTTCTCGGCCGTGAAGTGGCCGGAGAAATACTCGACACCCGCGCCCATCGCGGCATCGTCAGCTACGACCCGACGGAGCTGGTGATCAGCGTTCGCGCCGGCACGCCGCTGAGCGAACTGTTCGCCGCACTGGACGCAGCGGGGCAAATGCTGCCCTGCGAGCCGCCGTCGTTCGGCGAAGGCGCCACTGTTGGCGGGATGATCGCGGCGGGACTGTCCGGGCCTCGGCGCCCGTGGTCCGGTTCGGTGCGCGATTTTGTCCTCGGCACCCGGGTGATCAGCGGCCTCGGCACCCACCTGCGCTTCGGCGGTGAAGTGATGAAAAACGTCGCGGGCTACGACCTCTCGCGCCTGATGGTGGGCAGTTATGGCTGCCTCGGCGTGCTGACCGAAGTCTCGCTCAAAGTGCTGCCCAAACCCCGGCAATGCTTGAGCATCAGCCTGGACATCGACTGCGCCCGCGCCTTGGCCAATCTGGCGCAATGGGGCCAGCAACCGCTGCCCATCAGCGCCGCCAGCCACGACGGTCAGCGTCTGTATCTGCGGCTGGAAGGCGGCGAAGGTTCGGTGACTGCCGCCCATCAACGGCTCGGCGGCGAACCCTTGGACTCCGGTTATTGGGCCGACCTGAACGAACAACGACTAGACTTTTAATGAGGGCCTGCCGCTGTGGCGCTTGTCATTACCCAACAACCTCGGGCCTCTGGACTTGCCCGGTGAGCAACTGATCGACTGGGGCGGCGCGCAACGCTGGTTGAAATCCGCGGCTGACAACATTCAGTCGCGAGCCCGTGAACTCGGCGGCCACGCCACCTGTTTCAGCCATGGCGTCAGCGAAACGCCATTCCAGCCGCTGGCCCCGGCGCTGCTGCGCTATCACCGGCAACTCAAGGCGCAACTGGACCCGCAAGGGCTGTTCAACCCTGGCCGGATGTACGCGGAGCTTTAGCATGCAAACCAATCTCAGCGAACAGTCCAAACGACTGCCCCGCGCCGAAGAAGCGGACAAGATTCTGCGCACCTGTGTGCATTGCGGGTTCTGCAACGCCACCTGCCCGACCTACCAACTGCTGGGCGACGAACTGGACGGGCCGCGCGGGCGCATCTACCTGATCAAGCAAGTGCTCGAAGGCGCCCCCGCCACGGCCAAAGCCCAGTTGCACCTGGATCGCTGCCTCGACCTGCCGCAACTGCGAAACCACCTGCCCGTCCGGGGTGGATTATCACAATTTGCTAGACATTGGCCGCGCCGTGATCGATCAAGCGGTGCCGCGCCCGGCCAGCCAGCGGCTGTTGCGCCAAGGGTTGCGGGCACTGGCGCCGAATCCAAATCTGTTCAGGACTTTGCTGCAAATCGGCGCCACATTCCGGCCGTTGCTGCCACGGGGCGTCGAGGCGAAGTTGCCCCACGACCTCCCCGCCGCAGGCGAGCGCCCTGCTCCTCGGCATGCTCGCCGGGTGCTGATGCTCGAAGGTTGCGTGCAACCTGGTCTGTCGCCGAACACCAATGCCGCGGCCGCGCGGGTCCTGGATCGGCTGGGGATCAGCGTGATTCCCGCACCAGACGCCGGTTGCTGCGGCGCGCTCGACTATCACCTCGACGCCCAAGCCATGGGCCTGGACCGCGCCCGACGCAACATCGACGCCTGGTGGCCGCACCTGGAAAACGGCGCCGAAGCCATTGTGCAAACCGCGAGCGGCTGCGGCGCCTTCATCAAGGATTACGGGCATCTGCTGGAGCGCGACCCGATCTATGCGGCCAAAGCCCAGCGGGTCAGCGAACTGGCCCTGGACCTGGTGCAAGTGCTGGCCGATGAACCTTTGGAACGGGTTTGCGCAGCCACCGACCAGCGGATCGCCTTCCATTGCCCCTGCACCTTGCAGCACGCGCAGAAACTCGGCGGCGCGGTAGAGGCCGTGCTGACCCGGTTGGGCTTCAATCTCACAGCGGTGCCCGACAGTCATTTGTGTTGCGGCTCGGCGGGCACCTATTCGATCACCCAACCTGAACTGGCCCGGCAACTGCGCGACAACAAACTCAACGCCCTGGAAAGCGGCCACCCCGAGGTCATCGCCACCGCCAACATCGGCTGTCAGAGCCACCTCAACAGCGCCGGACGAACGCCGGTCAGGCACTGGATCGAACTGGTCGACCAAGTGCTGCAATAACCGAATAGCCTACGTTGCAAGAACAGCCTGCGTTGCAAGAACAGTCCTTGGCAGAATGAAGTTCGTCAGAAACTTCGTTTGTCGGCGCCGCCGAAGGCTGCGATCTTTTCCGGCATCCGTTACGTCACTGCGCCAGGAAACTTTTCATGAGCCATCCGAACTTCGTCAGCCCTGACCTGATCCGCCAACGCTTCTCCAAAGCGATGTCCGACATGTACCGCGAAGAAGTGCCGCTGTACGGCGCGCTGATGGAACTGGTGGAACAGACCAACCGCCACGTGCTGGACAGCGATCCGCAAATCGCCCGACAGTTGAACAGCACCGGCGAAATCCAGCGCCTGGATCTGGAACGCCACGGTGCGATCCGCGTCGGCACCGCCGCGGAACTGGCGACCCTCGCCCGCCTGTTTGCGGTGATGGGCATGCAGCCGGTGGGCTATTACGACCTGACCCCGGCCGGCGTGCCGGTGCATTCCACCGCGTTCCGTGCCGTGCATGAGGCGGCGTTGCAGGTCAGCCCGTTCCGGGTGTTCACCTCGCTGCTGCGCCTGGAGCTGATCGAAGACGCCGAACTGCGGGCCTTTGCCCAGTCGGTGCTGGACACGCGCTCGATCTTCACCCCGGCGGCATTGGTCCTCATCGAACGTGCTGAAACTCAGGGTGGCCTGACCGAATATGAAGCGCAGGATTTCGTCGCACAGGCCCTGGAAACCTTCCGCTGGCACCACAGCGCCACCGTCACCGCCGCGCAATACCAGCAACTGAGCGCCCAGCATCGATTGATCGCCGACGTAGTGGCGTTCAAAGGCCCGCACATCAATCACCTGACGCCACGCACTCTGGACATCGATATTGTGCAGGCGCAAATGCCCGCCCATGGCATCACCCCCAAAGCGGTGATCGAAGGCCCGCCCCGCCGCCAATGCCCGATCCTGCTGCGTCAAACCAGTTTCAAGGCGCTGGACGAGCCCATCACCTTCACCGATCAAGCCCAGCCCCGTGGCAGCCATAGCGCCCGCTTCGGTGAAATCGAGCAACGTGGCGCGGCGCTCACCCCCAAGGGCCGGGCGCTTTACGACCGCTTGCTTAACGCGGCCCGGGATGAACTCAAGGACTTCCCCAACGAAGCCAATGCCGCACGCTACAACGCACTAATGACGCAGCACTTCGGCGAATTCCCTGACACCGTCGAGGACATGCGCCAACAGGATTTGGCGTACTTTCGCTACTTCGTAACGGAAAAAGGCCTGGCGGCGGAGGAACTGAAAGGCGCGTCGCTGGAAGATTTGCTCAAAGGCGGCTATGTGCGGGTTGAACCGCTGGTGTACGAAGACTTTCTGCCAGTCAGTGCGGCGGGGATTTTTCAGTCGAACCTGGGGGATGCGGCGCAAATCCACTATGGCGTGAATTCGAACCAGCAAGCGTTCGAAAAAGCCTTGGGAAGGTCGACGATTGATGAGTTGGGGTTGTATGCCGAGACGCAGCGGCGGTCGATTGATGAGTGCTGCACGACATTGGGATTACCGAGTCTGACTTGACCAGTCAAATGTACTTTGTGGCGAGGGAGCTTGCTCCCGCTTGAGTGCGTAGCACTCACAAAATCTCCGCTTGTATGCAGAGTTTTGGGGCCGCTGCGCAGCCCAACGCGAGCAAGCTCGCTCGCCACATAAAAATTTTTGACCCGCAGGCTATCTGGGGTTAACCCAGCTTCGCCAACAAAGCCTTGGCGGTCGCTTCCGACGAGGCCGGGTTCTGACCGGTCAGCAACAGACCATCCGCAATCACGTAACTTGCCCAGTCATCGGCCTTGGAGAAAAGACCACCGTTGGCCTTGAGCATGTCCTCCACCAGAAACGGCACCACATCCGTCAGCTGCACAGCGGCTTCTTCGGAGTTGGTGAAGCCTGTCACGCGCTTGCCTTTGACCAATGGCTGGCCGTCCGCATCCTTGACGTGACGCAACACCCCCGGCGCGTGACAGACCGCCGCCACCGGTTTACCCGCCTTGTAAAACGCTTCGATCAGCGCAATTGAAAAGGTGTCTTCAGCCAGATCCCACAGTGGGCCATGCCCGCCGGGATAGAAAACAGCGTCGTAGTCCTCGGCCCTCACGGTGCTCAGCACTCCGGTAGAGGCCAATGCGGACTGGGCAGCGGAATCCTTGTGGAAGCGATCGGTGGCGGCGGTTTGCGCGTCTGACTCATCGCTTTTAGGGTCCAACGGTGGTTGGCCGCCCTTGGGTGAAACCAGGGTCAGCTGCGCGCCAGCATCCTTGAAGGTGTAATACGGTGCGGCGAATTCTTCGAGCCAGAAGCCGGTTTTCTTACCGGTGTTACCCAATTGATCGTGGGACGTTAAAACCATCAGGATTTTCATGTCGTTCTCCAGTCGATTTCAGGGTTATTCAGCGATCTCGGCGCTGGGTTTGACCTCCGGACAGCGCTGTTCGTTGCGCCCATTTTCGGGGTGAAGGCTCATGGCCTTGATGCGCAAGAAGTTGCGCAACTGTCTCGGGAAAAAGTCCCCCAGCGACGCTGGACGCCAGGTTTACCAAGCCCTCCAGCCGAGTGCGCAAGAAGTTGCGCAGTGGTGCGCAACTTCTTGCGCACCTTTTCAGCTGATCCTTGCCGAAAACCCTTTCAACGCTGGATAAATCGCACCAACCACCTGATTTATATAGCGTTATTCATTGCTGGCACGGACCTTGATAACAGTCAGGCACCCACCGGGCGATACCGCCTCCCGGGCACCCTAACTTTTAGCAAGGAGCACATCCATGGCTACACCAGCGTACATGTCCGTTACTGGCGAGAAACAAGGCCTGATCACTGCCGGCGCGTTCACCGCCGATTCCGTGGGCAACACCTACCAGGAAGGCCACGAAGACCAGGTCATGGTTCAGGCTTTCAGCCACGACGTGATCATCCCGCGCGACCCACAGTCCGGCCAACCCACCGGTCAGCGTGTACACAAGCCAGTCGTGATCACCAAGGTCTACGACAAGTCTTCGCCACTGCTGCAAGCGGCATTGACCTCCGGCGAGCGCATGAGCGAAATCGTTATCCAGTGGTACCGCACCTCGGCTCAAGGCACCCAAGAGCACTACTACACCACCAAACTGGAAGACGCGATCATCGTCGCCATCAACAACAAAATGCACAACTGCCAGGATCCGTCGAACTCGCACTTCACTCACCTGGAAGAAGTGCAATTCACCTACCGCAAAATCACCTGGACCCACGAAGTATCCGGTACTTCGGGTTCCGATGACTGGCGGTCCCCGGTCGCTGGCTAAGTCTGGCCGACCGTTTCAAGCATCGGCCGGCTCTGCTGGTCGATGTTGTTTGCGCCCTCCAAGAATTCTAGCGTCCGCAAGCGCCCCCGGGTGCCGCGAACGCCGCTGCACTGCACGAGGAACAACGGATGTTCGCGCCGGCCAATAAGACTCACTTTACCCTGACTATCGAAGGTCTGGAAAACGATCTCCAGATCCTTTCCCTGCAAGGTCGGGAAGCCATCAGCCAGCCTTTTGTGTTTGAGGTGGAGCTGGTCAGTGAACAGCCGTCTCTGGACCTCGAGACCCTGCTGCACAAGCCGGCCTTTTTGCAGCTCTCGCCTGACGGCAGCGGCATCCATGGCCAAATCTATCGCGTCGCCCAGGGCGATTCAGGCAAACGCCTGACCCGCTACGCCGTGACCCTGCGTCCGCAGCTGTCCTACCTGGCGCACCGCATCAACCAACGCATCTTCCAGAACCTCACCGTGCCGAAAATCGTTGGCATGGTCCTCGAAGAGCATGGCATCCAGAGCAACGCCTACGAATTCAAAGTCGGGGCGATTTATCCCGAGCGCATTTACTGCGTTCAATACGATGAATCCGACCTGCAGTTCATCCAGCGCCTGTGCGAGGAAGAAGGTATCCACTATCACTTCCAGCACAGCGCCACTGCCCACAAGCTGGTATTCGGCGATGACCAGACGGTGTTCCCGAAACTCGCGCCGGTGGCCTATCAGCAAGACTCCGGCATGGTCGCCAACGAGCCGGTGATCAAACGCTTCGACCTGCGCCTGGAAACCCGCACCAGCCGCACCACCCGCCGCCACTACGACTTCGAAAAACCACGCCTGACGCTGGAAAGCGAAAACCGTGGCGACGCTCTGCCCGACCTCGAAGACTACGACTACCCCGGCCGCTTCATCGACCGCGAACGCGGCAAGTACCTGGCCAAGCGCGCTCTCGAGCGTCACCGCAGCGACTTCCAGCTCGCCGAAGGCAAAAGTGATCAGCCGTTGCTGGTCAGCGGCCACTTCCTGGCCCTGACCCAACACCCCAAAGCCAAATGGAACGACCTGTGGCTGCTGACCGAAATCCTTCACGAAGGCAAACAGCCGCAAGTGCTGGAAGAGTCGGTCACCAGCGACACCACCCAGCTCAAGGACGATTTCCATCAGGGCTACCGCAACCGCTTCCAGGCCACCCCTTGGGACGTGCCCAACCGCCCGCCGCTGAACCACCCCAAACCACGGATCCTCGGTAGCCAGAGTGCCGTGGTCACCGGCCCCAAGGGTGAAGAGATCCACTGCGACCAATACGGCCGCGTCAAAGTGCAATTCCATTGGGACCGCGAAGGTCAGGCCGACGACAAAACCAGCTGCTGGCTGCGCGTCTCCTCCGCCTGGGCCGGCGCCCATTACGGCGGCATCGCCATCCCACGGATCGGTATGGAAGTGCTGGTCAACTTCCTCGAAGGCGACCCCGACCAACCGCTGATCAGCGGCTGTCTGTACCACAAGGAAAACGTCGTCCCGTACGCCCTGCCGGCGAACAAAACCCGCAGCACATTCAAAACCATGAGCTCTCCGGGTGGCGGCGGTTGCAACGAACTGCGCATCGAAGACAAAAAGGGCCAGGAACAGATCTTCCTGCACGCCCAGCGCGACTGGGACGAAAACGTCGAACACGACCAGAAAATCCGCGTCGGCAACGAACGCCACGACACCGTCGAACAAAACAGTTACAGCGAATTCAAGGCCGAAGAACACCACACCGTCCACAAAGACCGCAAAGTCGAAACCCGCACCAACGACCACCTGACCGTAGGCGTGAACCAACACATCAAGGTCGGCACCGGCCAGTTCATCGAAGCCGGCCAGGAAATCCACCTGAGCAGCGGCATGAAAGTCGTGCTCGAGGCCGGCAGCGAACTCACCCTCAAGGGCGGCGGCAGCTTCATCAAGATCGACGCCAGCGGCGTAACGCTGAGCGGACCGGTGATCAACATCAACTCCGGAGGCAGTCCGGGGAACGGGACGGCGGCGGCGCCATTGATGCCCGGCGCGCTGAAACAGGCTGATGCGGACAAGGCTGGTGCGGTATTGACGCCGGCGCAGATCAATACGCTGAAACGCAACGCGTCGTTCTGTGAAGAGTGCGAAAAATGCAAGGCAGGTGCTTGTGCGATCTGATCTGTTGACTCCTCAAGCATGGTTGGCTGAACGGCCATTGCAGACGGGCGAGCGCTTGTACTTGATCGTCAGCGCGGCCAGCAATGCCGAAGCGCTCAAGACGCTTTACCAAAACGAACCAACAAACCAGGCGATGCCGATCTGGGGCGGTACACCCTACGCGGCTTGGCAACCGGTGATGCCCTACCTCACAGAGTTGAAACCCAACTCAAGCTTCCTGCCATGGATTACCGAAACCGACGCCCTTGATTGGGGGTGGCTGGCCGTATCCCGCTCCGAGCCGAACGAGGTGTTTGAACACCTTCGCAGCCTGACTCAAGTGAAGATGCCGGATGGGACTGAAGTGTTTTTCCGGTTCTGGGATGGGCGGCATATCTACCCGATTCTGGAAGGACTCGGCGATGCCGCCGGTGAGGTGCTGCCGGTGTTTGATCGGTATCTGATCAATGGAAAGAGCCTGGAAGTTGGGCCGAGGGTGGTGACACCGGCGAAGGACTGGCCGTGGTGGGAGGTGCCGAAGGCGTTACTGGATGGCCTGACCAAGCAAAATCCGTCGACCGTAATAGGCAACATGATGCAGTGGTTGCAGGACGACCACGCCGAGCTGTATTTCTCGTTCCCTGAATCCAACCTGCGAGAAAAAGTGGCGCGCTTCGTAAAGCGCACGCCGCTCACGGAAGAAAATTTCACCGGGCTGTTGAAGGCTCATCTGGAAAATGAGGGGGCTGTATGAGCATTTTGATGGGTTCGATCGTTGGAAACCTGTCAGCAAAACAACCAGACGCTCAGGTCATCATCAGTGATTTCAAGAAGTGTATTGTCGACTACCGTGCCCATGCCGAAGCCTGGTATGGCGGTGCGCTGGATGCGGAACAACAATTTCAGGTCGGTGACGAAGTCGGTACTCAGGACAAAGACAGAAAAGAAAAAGTCGACCTTTACGCAAACTGTCCAGCCAATGGCAAGCTCAAACTGATTCACAGCTTCGAGTCTGCGCGCTTTGTCCCGATTGGTAATACGCCGGTTCGCTTGGTGCCCGTGACTGACGGCAAGCTGTACGGCAAAAATGAAGCAGGCCAAGCCATCACCAAGACCATCGGCCCCAGCGGGATTCTAGAAGTAGACGGTCTTACGCCTAACCAGCAATACAAAATCACGTTTTTCCCGAACCCCACACCCGTGCAAATCGACACCTTGTTCAATTCCTATCAGGGCGTGATCGGTGATCTGAGCGGCTGGTTGCAGACTCAGTGGAGTACTGACTTTTTGCCGCTCTGGCAGGCGCATAACAGCGCGTCCATGTCCGGCCGTGTCTTGCAAGAGCTGGAGGCTGCCTGGAAAGGTTTTCTGAAAGCGATCATGGGTTTGTGGGGCGATATCAAAAGCCTCTACAACCTGGTTGCGCATCCTCGTGAGAACTACGAGAAGCTGAAAAACTTCTTCACCGAAGAGCAAATCAAGAAAATTTATGACGCCTCCGCTGAGGCCATTCACACCGCCCTGTTGATCGCCAGCGATGAACCACTAATGTGGATCTACGTTGCCGCCATCATGGCCTGGGTGAAGATGCTGCCACCGCAGACATGCACGGAAGTGCTGGCTCAGCTGACCACAGAGTTCCTGCTGAACATCCTGGTCGGTATCGTCCTGACCGGTGGTCTCGGCCTGGCCGTGCGCATTGGCACGAAGGTAGTTAAAGCCACGCAAAACAGCGGCAAAGTTGTGAAATTGATTGAAGACTTTACCGGCATGCTGATGAAAGTCAGCAAAACAAGCGCCGCACCGCATACCGAGGCTGCTCGGCCTTTACTGCTTAATGGCAATTCGGCATTCAACCCGGCGCGTAAAGCCAATGTTGAGATCGCCCCGCCCAAACCCGCCGAAACAGCAACAGCGCCGAAGAAAAAGCCACCTGTCGCCGGTGGAAAAGTGGAAACGGATGCGCAGATCCAAGCGCGGGGCAAGACTGAAAGCGCCACACGTGTCGAGCAAAAAGAGGCGGTCGACAACGCGCCAAATCAATCGAAAAACCCGGCTGACCAACCCACCGAGTGTGCCAACAAAACCTGCCTGAAAGACGACCCGATTTCGATGGTGACCGGCGAGGAATTGCTAACCCTCTCCGATGGCGAGCTGGGTGGTTTGTTGCCGCTGGAATGGACGCGCCTTTACCGAAGCAGTGCGGTCGAAATCGACAGCCGTCTTGGCCATGGTTGGAGCCATTCCCTGTCTCATCGTTTGCTACTGGACGATGAAGGTGTGCTGTGGACGGACAACGAAAACCGCCAGATCCGCTTCCCGATACCAACCGAACAACGCCCGGCCATCACCAACAGCCTGGCGCAGGCGGCGATTTATTTGGGCGATGCTCCCGGTGAATTGATCCTTACCCAGGCGGGGACCAAAGCACGCTTCTATCACTTCCGTGCCGGGCGACTGATCACCATCAGCGATGCCTATGACAATCGGGTGCATATCAGCTATGACTTTGTCGACCGCATTCAACGCATCGACAACGGCGCAGGCCGCGCCTTGCTGCTGCGCTACGACGATCGTCATATCGCCGCGGTGGATCATCAACAACAACGCTCCGAGTACAACGAGCGCGGTGAACGCCAGGATCCATGGCTAACCATTCAGACCTTGGTTTCCTACCACTACAACACGCGTAATCAGCTCGTATCCTCGACCAATGCAGCAGGTGAAACTGAGTATTACCGCTACAACGATCAGCACGTCATTCTGGAACGGCAACTGGCCGGTGGCGCCAGTTTTTTCTGGGAGTGGGAGCGTGAAGGCAAGCTTTCCCGTTGCGTCCGTCACTGGGCTAACTACTCGCAACTGGAAGCGCATTACGAGTGGGATGACAAAGGTTCAGTGACTGCTTACAACTCCGACGGCAGCGAGCATGTCTACGTGCATGATAAGAATGCGCGTCTGATCAGCGAGACCGCTCCCGATGGTGGGGAAACGCAGAAAGCCTATGACGATCAGGGTCGTCTGGTCGCAGTAAAAGACCCGATGGGCGCCATCACCGAGTATCAGTACAGCGATGCCGGGCGCTTGATGGCCGTGATCCCGCCAGAAGACGAACCGACCCGTTACAACTACTTCAACGGTCAACTCATTGATGTCCAGCGAGGTAAAGCGCGCTGGAAGTACGAGCGCAACCGTCAAGGCGATATCACCCAACAAACCGATCCTCAGGGCGCCGAAACCCACTACAGCTACGACCGTCAAGGCCGCCTGCTGGAAATCCGTCATCCCGACGGCAGCCGTCACCAACTGGGCTGGAACAATCTCGGCCAACTGCTGGAAGAACGCCTGCCCGACGGGGGCCAACGCAAGTACCGTTACGACGCGCTAGGTCGGCAAATCACACGTCAGGATGAAACCGGCGCCATCACCCATTACCAATGGGACGCCGTTGATCGCCTGACACAAATCACCCTTCCCGGCGGCGCCACCCGCGCCTTCACCTATAACCCGTATGGTCGCGTCACCGCCGAACGGGATGAACTCGGGCGCATCACCCGCTACGAATACGCCGACAACCTGCACCTCGTGAGCCGCCGCATCAACCCCGACGGCAGCCAGCTGCGTTACCGCTACGACAACTCGCGCCTGCTGCTCACCGAGATTGAAAATGAACGCGGCGAGCACTACCACCTCGACTACTACCCGAACGGCCTGATCCAGCAGGAAACCGGGTTCGACGGTCGCCGCACCGCCTACGAATACGACCTCAACGGTCGGTTGCTGAAGAAAACCGAATTCGGCGACGATGGCAGCGAACTGTTGACCGAGTACCAGCGCGACGCCGCTGGCCGCCTGCTGGTGAAAACCTTGGCCGACGGCGAAGAAATTCACTACAGCTACGACGCCCTCGGCCGCCTCGTTAACGTTGACGACGGCAACTGGCCGCTGGCGTATGAATATGACCTGCAAGACCGCCTCATCACCGAACACCAGGGTTGGGGCACCCTGCGTTACGAGTACGACAATGTCGGCCAACTGAAGCACTGCCGCCTGCCGGACGGCAGCAAGCTCGACTACCGCCATCAGCCCGGTGGCCGGTTGAGCAGCATCGACCTCAACGGCTCGCGCCTGACCACTCACCAGTTCAACGCCGGTCGCGAACAGCAGCGTCAACAAGGCCTATTGCTCAGCCAATATCAGTACGACGAACAGGGTCGGTTGCAGGCACACAGCGTCAGCCAGCGCGAAAAGAATCTATTCCAGCGCCGCTACACCTACGACGCCAACGGCAACCTCGCCGGCATCGACGACAGCCGCAAAGGCAACCGCAGCTACCACTACGACCCGCTCGATCGCCTGATCAGCGTACGCGGTGCTACGCCTGAAAGTTTCGCCCACGACCCGGCGGGCAACCTCCTCGGCCAGAACAACGAGCCGACCGCGAACCTCGCCAACGTTAAGGGCAACCGCCTACTGATGCAGGGCGATCGCCATTACGACTACGACGCCTTTGGCAATCTGACCCGCGAACGTCGCGGTACCGGCCAGAAACTCGTCACCGAGTATCGTTACGACTGCCAGCATCGTTTGATCGGCGTAAGCCTGCCGGGTGGCAGCATCGCGAGCTACAAATACGACGCCTTCGGCCGTCGCACCGCCAAAACCGTCGATGGCCGCACCACCGAATTCCTGTGGCAAGGCGAACGCCTCATCGCCGAGAGCGCCGACAACCGCTATCGTAGTTACATCTACGAACCCGGCAGCTTCCGCCCACTGGCGATGCTCGACGGCGAAGGCCCGCTGAAGGCCGCGCCGTTCTACTACCAACTCGACCACCTCGGCACCCCGCAGGAACTCACCGACTACAGCGGCGAGATCATGTGGTCGGCGAAATACCGCGCCTACGGTAATCTCGCCGCACTCGACATCGCCGAAATCGACAACCCGCTGCGCTTTCAGGGCCAGTATTTCGATGCCGAGACAGGGTTACATTACAACCGGCATCGCTACTACAATCCGGGGACTGGACGGTTTTTGACGCCGGATCCGATCAAGCTTGCGGGTGGGTTGAATAACTACCAGTACGTGCCTAACCCTACGGGGTGGGTGGATCCGTTGGGGTTGAATGGGTGCCCAGGGTCTGAAGGAGGTAAGTCACAGAAAACTCAAGAGCGCCCGGAAGAGAAATCAAAAGTCGATGAGGGAGAGGTTACAACACCGACAGCAGCGTCAGTTAACTGGAAAGGTTTTTCTCAAGGAAAACTACAACCTCACTATCAAAAACATGTTATCGATCAAAAAGAGTTCGGAGACATCTCTCAGACCGAATATCTAAAACAAGCAAAAGGATTTGCAAAAGAATCAGGTGACTTTAATGAAACAAATGTTGGAAATTTCATTATCAAGCACGACCCTGCTTCCGGGCGAGTTTTTGTCGGTCACCTTAAATCTCGAGAAATCAGAACATTTTACAAAGACGACGGAAGAAGTGTAGATGCATTTAAGTCAGCCATCGATCTAGCCAAAGGACTTTAACATGGAAAGACTACACAGAAACGACGCAATAAACAGATTAAGCAAAAAAACCTTAAGCACACTCAACAACGAAGCGCGCGAATCATACATATTAAATTGGTGGGGAATCGACGAGAGCGATTTTGAATTTTCTTTTTTATCAAAAGAAATACAAGACCAATTAACTCTGAATGAAGATCCGCCGAGCGATATTGAGAATTGTTTATATGATGAATTAATAAACATCGCCCTATCTTCTGAATATAAAGGCGTGACCAATACATATCTATCTAACGCAATGCAAAAAATGGGACTTGGAAAATACGAGGTATATGGAGATATCGAATTACTAGAAGTTTGTCCATGCTGCGGGTTCCGCACACTGCCTTCAATAGCAAATTATGACATTTGCGGCCTATGCAACTGGGAAGACAATGGCGTGACAGACACTGAAACATACAGTGGCCCGAACCATATGACTCTCGGAGAAGCAAAAGGAAAATTCGCAAAAACTATGAGCGCAATACCTTTGGACAAATGGAATAAATAAGAAGAAAACATCCAAAAAACACGTACTCACGAAAATAAATCCGCCCCGAATGGCACTTACTTAGCAGCTAACCACTTGAGCTAAAAGCAAAAAATGAAGAAGGGGCTGGTCTTGGTCTACGGTGATAGTTGCGAACACACACCGACAAGCCAAGGACACAACCCCAATGAATCGTAGACGGCAAATTCTCCAGCATCAACAGCAACGTTTTCATCGACACGCTTCGAACTGTGATGCCTATGCTTTTTTCAACCTTCTCACTGCTCCCGAACTGTTACAGCGCGTCGAATCTGCACTGCCAGAATATCGGGAGCGTCTGTTTCCGCCGACTGAAACGCTGTCTATGTTTCTGGCCCAAGCGATGAGTGCCGACCGTTCCTGCCAGAACGCCGTCAACGACTTATCCATCAAACGGTCTTGTGGCGGCATGAAGCCAAATAGCATTCGCACGGGCGCCTACTGTAAAGCCAGAAGGCGCCTGCCTGTGGAAATGGTTTCCACGTTGGTTAGGCACACCGGTGCGTCGATAAGTGATAAAGCACCATCGTCGTGGCGCTGGATGGGACGGCCTGTACGCCTTGTGGACGGTACGACGGTCAGCATGCCCGACACTGCGGCCAATCAGGGTGCCTATCCGCAGTCTCGCGGTCAGAAAGTCGGTCTTGGTTTTCCGCTGTGTCGAGTGGTTGGCATCGTTTGCCTCTCCAGTGGCGCCGTTTTAGATGCCGCCCTTGGGCGTTTTCGAGGCAAGGGCGGCGATGAACAGACGCTGCTCAGATCAATGCTCGACACCTTGAAAACAGGCGACATTTTGTTGGGCGATGCTTACTACGCGACCTATTCCTGCTGTGCGAGTTGCAACGAAGAGGTGTCGATGGTGTGTTCGAACAATATGGCGCTCGACGGCGCAGCACGGACTTTCGCCTGGGGCAAAGTCTGGGTTCGGAAGATCATCTGATCGAGTTGAAAAAGCCCGAAAGAAGGCCGCCCTGGATGAGTCAGGCGCATTACGAACAGGCGCCTCAAAGATTGACAGTGCGAGAGCTGAAGGCTGGTGGAAAGACTTTGGTGACCACGTTGCATTGCCCGAAGCAGACACCCAAAACAGCCCTCAAATCGCTGTACAAGGGGCGATGGCATGTCGAGTTAGATTTGCGAAATCTCAAAGCTACGCTGGGACTTGGAAAGTTAAGCTGCAAAACTCCAGGAATGGCAGTCAAGGAGCTATGGGTCTATCTGTTGGCACACAATCTGATCCGAATGCTCATGGCACAATCGGCTCTATTAGCGGACTGCTTACCTCGCGAACTGAGCTTCAAACACAGCCTTCAGCTATGGCTGGCGCTGCGACAATATGACAACCCCGAAGAAGAGGATGGCCTGTCAAACTTATTGACGCTGATCGCTCAAAGGCGCGTTGGAAACCGACCTGGTCGTATCGAGCCGCGAGCCATAAAACGAAGACCTCAAGCCTACCCCTTGCTGACCAAATCACGTCGGTCAGCAAGGGCAGATGTCAGGAAGAATGGGCACGCTAAACATGTTAAGTAAGTGCCATTCGGGACAGATTTATTTTCTATTACACAACATTCACACGTAGAAAATAAACATGTTGAGCTCAAACAAAAAAATAGTGATCCCCGGCGAAAAAGCTTTAGAAGCCCTAGCAGAAATTGAATTTATTTTAGTTTCTCTACGAAAAATGGGAACTTATTACATTGATAGACCAGTGGAGGACTATCGGCGAGCCACTGATTTCATAGACGACTTTAAAGTTACACAGTGCCTAGCAAAGGTACGGCGAATAATATGCGAGCCTGTCGACTCAACTCTCGGTGAAGATGATATGGATGACGTAGAACGCCACGTTAAAAATTTGACTTATTGGAAACCGAGCAATAACCCCCCTTGTCTCCGACCGTATAAAAAGAAATAAAAAGGACAAATAAAAAGAGGACCGATTTGAATGGATTGCAAATTCAAAATTAGAGCTAACTCATTAAAGATTCATCCCTGATGGAAAAATAACTGGCACACCACACCAAACTCCATCAAGACTGCCTAAGTAGATACAAAATGAAAAGCCTTTTGCTCGATGGTCATTACATATTTAAAAAAACTCCATGGCTAAACTGGAAAGAGCTTCTCTATGGATTCGAGCACGGATTTATAGATGAAAAAGGAGTATCGAAATTCGCTTGCGAAGTCTTAACAAAAAAACCCCAACAAGAAGCCATTGAACTCGCCTCATTGCTACCTCAAGAAAATTATTTGGCAAGCAACTTACTCCAATCACTAGCAGACAAGGACCTCTCACCAGAAACAGACACCACCAAACCTTGGATTTTTTTATTGCTCTCTTTTTTACTTGAGCATCAAGAAAACTATGAAGACCCGCTTGAAATAGTGGAAGATCTGTACGCAGACTTCGATTACCCAGAAGAAATTGCCCCTTTAGTTAGATATATGTCTCCACCTGAAGGAGTCGAAGGGTCCGAAGAGCGACTATTTGAAAACTGGAAAATTGCCTTGTCGGCTTACAAAGCTTCTTTTGAACAACAAAATAGGTCAATTTAAAAAAATTGGCTAAGAAAAAAGTGGACGTTCATTTGGCTCTGTCAAAGGTGAAGTAAATTCGAATTTACTGGCCAAATAAATTGAAGATCAAAAAAGAGCAATCATAAAATAATCCCCAGAAAAGTCTGGTGGGGTCGGGAAGCGAAATCGTATACAGAAATCGCGCAAGAACTGCCTGCAAACGACGACTCCTTATGCAGATGGATTGCCATATACGCGATATATCATTTAAATTTTACAAATAGATATCCAGGAGAGCTTTATTATAAATTCCTGGAAGATGCAAAAAATTCAAAGTACTTAGTAATAGACCTCACAATACCAAAGCTCATAATTGAAACAAGAGAAAGCATTGGAAGCAGCGACACCACTATCATTAAGTGTCAGGCGCTAGAAACCAAAGAAGATATAAATAACTATCTTCAAGAGAACAACATCGATCCAGAGCTATTCACTCCACCTTGGACATGTGACTATCCGCTAGACTGAAAGGCGAATCGGCCAAAAAAGGTTTCGTCCCTTATTTGCCTCCAAAAAAAAAAAAAATTGGATACTAAAAAATAATTGAGCTGGAACAATTACATTTGATGACATATCCCACCTCAATCAGCTTATTGATATTTCAATGATCGTCGATGACTTAAAGGAGGACCTATTCCAAGCCGTCTTCCCCCATAATCAGCTTATTGACATAGGCTCGCACCTTGAGCTCTGTAAAAACGGCACATTTAGAATTTATTTAATTAAAGCCTATGATTGGGAGCACCAAACTTTTAGTGAAAAAAAATAAAAAAACTGGACAGAATTAAACAAGGCAATTTCCAATGTTTTAAACAAACTAGAAAAATGACTACCCGAGAAAACAAGTGAACAGGCGTATCCCGTGCGTGCTCGCTAAAATTAATTCGTTTTTTTGTTCCTCACAATAAAAAACACCAGATACAAATAAAAAATCATATTATCCGGAGAGTCCGCACTCGAAGCACTAGCAGAGATAGAGCTCACCTTAATATCTCTACATAAAATGGGCAGCTATTATAGTGCTCGCAGACTACCAACGTGCGACAACCAACTTTATAGGCAACGAAAAAAAATCACACAAAAACTCGCCAAGGTACGACAAACACTAAGCGAGAACTTTGACAATACGCTTGGCGAAGACGATATGGACGCCATAGAAAGACACATGGAAAACATTGAATTCTGGAAACCGCAATCAAAAATCAAAAATCAAAAATCAAAAATCAAAAAAAGCACAAGAAAAGCCCCCCATTTTCCAGTTTCAAGGAGCAAAAAATGAAGTTATGGAACTCCCTGACGCCCCCCCGCAAAATGGAAAAAGGCTGAATTCAACACATGCCGCATCGGTTTAAACTGCAGCGAAATCAGCAGCCTAACGATCAAAAACATACCTACAAAAGAAAAACTTAGTATAAGAGTCACTCAGAGCAAAAATCTCTTCATGATTCATGCTTCGAACAGCAGTTCGATAATTGAATTCACAACAAAATCTCCGCTACTTTGTGGACCCTCAGTTTATATGAACGATAAAAAACCCGAACTCACTTAAACCCAAATATGACTCAATTTTTCAGCCCCTCGGGACGCCTGACAAAAGCATCGGACATTTCCCACAGCCCCCATCGCCCCCCATGAACTTGTACACCCCATCCTCCCCAGATAATCTCCCCCCAGCCGCTGCAACCTCAGCGACCGGTTTTGACAGACCGAACACGATCAAGGCATGCAAATGCCGCTTTGCGGCTCCATTGTTTCAGGAGCTTCACGATGAAAAAGTGTCCACCCGACTCCCTCGACCCCCTCCAACTCAGCCAAGCAACCCAACGCACCATCAGCGCCCGCCTCCGCAACCCAAAAAGCCCCGACCCCATCAGCCACGTTTTCACCCTCCTCCCCAACATCGACACCAAAACCCTGTTAAGCCACGCCTGCGAAACCCTCGCCTCGCTCAACGTGCTGACGACCGACTTTGCTGGTGAACTCGAAGGTTCGCACCGCAGCCTGGCGCTATCGATTCAGCAATTGGCCGTGCTGGGGGAATTGTTGGTAAACCGGGCGCTGGACAACCTCGATCCACTTGGTGGGGCGTCCGACGCTGAGAAGGTGCAGCCATGAACTGGTCAACTAATTTTGGACACCAGTTACGGTTTTCATGCCGCCAGTTTCTCCATAGCTACCGGTGAACGATAGCCGTTGTAGCTATGGAGCCTGACGTTGTTGTAACGCATCACGTAGCGTTGCACGTCTATTCGGGCTTCGTGCTCAGAGTTGTAGCCATCTTCTGGCACCCACTCTGATTTAAGGCTCCCAAAGAAACGCTCCATCGGGGCGTTGTCCCAGCACTCACCTTTACGACTCATGCTTTGCAAAAGTCCATGCTTGCGCATCTCATTTCTGAATTTATGGCTGGTGTATTGGCAGCCTTGATCAGAATGAAACAGCACCTCTTTTGGCCGGCCTCGGAGCTCGACCGCCATGCGCAACGCTTCGCAGGTTAGCGTGGCATCGGAAATCATCGAAAACGACCAGCCCACAATCCGGCGAGCGAACAGATCCAGAACCGCCGCAAAGTACAGCCAGCGCGTGCCGACCTTTATGTACGTCACATCGCCACACCACACCTGATTGACCGCTGTAACATCAAACTTGCGCTTGAGCACATGCGGCGCCACCAGCGCTTCCACGCCGGAAGATTTGTACTTGTGCCGCCGGCGCTGACGACTGGCAACGCCCGCTTCGCGCATCAGGCTGCGAGCCATATGCCGCCCAACACGATGTCCCTTGGCTTGCAGCTCCTTGGCCAAAGTGCGCGAGCCAGCAGATGATCTGGATTCCTTGTGATGTTCGACCAGCACGGCCTTGAGTTTCTCCCTCTCAGGTTTGACCTTGCCTTGGCGCTGACGCCAGGCATAAAAGCTGCTGCGGTTGACGCCGAACGCCCGACAGCAATTGTTAACGCCGTACTGCTCGTCCAGCTCATCGATCAACGTGAATGATCTTTGGCGTCCAACAGCAGGAGAGCACTGGCCTTTTTTAGGATTTCGATATCCAGGTCTTTTTGCCTGAGCAAGGCTTTGAGTTGCTGGATCTCTCGCTGATCGGCGGTAATCGCCTTAGCGCCCACCGGAGTCGAGCCCAAACGTTCCTTCCGAACCTGGTCGACCCAGCGGCGCAGGGCCGTAGGACCGATATCCAGGCTGGCGCAGACCTCGGGAACTGACTGTCCCTCGTCCAGCACCATGCTCGCCGCCTTGAGTTTGAACTCACTGGAATAAGATTTACGCATAGCCAAAACACCTCAGATTTGGGCGCCATCATAGCGCCCGATTGAAGTGTCCAAAATCATTAGGCCAGTTCACCATGACTCGATACATGCCGATTACTGGCATCGACTGCACGATCCCTTCCCTGCTGATCGACACTGAAGCGCCTATCGATGTGTTGCATGACACGGCGGCGTATCGCATTCGCAGCGTCACTCAACTGTTGGAAACGCTTTCCTTGGGCGAAGCGCTTGGTGGTGATGCTGCGCTATTGCAAGAGTTTGCGCGGGTGTTGGCCATCCCGTTGCGCGATGGCTGCGATTTTCTGGATGTGGTCGGACGGCGGTTGCGAGCGCCACTTTAAATCATCAATAAAAATGGGCGACCCAGGGTAGGGTCGCCCATTTTCATGTCCGAAACTTTTAAACATCGCCTCCCAGACTTATGCACGCAGCACTTCGCAAGCGTTTGTTAAAAACTGTCTTTTAACTTCTGATCAATCCAAAAAACCGACTCAATATGGTGAACAAAAAACCAAAAAAACTGGCTACTCGGTCAAGTAATACCCCACCGCCTCACCTGAAAACAGCGAAAACAAAAAAATGGTTTTCAGCCCGCCTTCAAATTATGCTTGGGCCTACAGTATGGAGGCTGTGATTTATGTTCAAACTCAAACGGACCACATGGATTTTTCTCTTGGTCTACACCATAGGTGTCAGTGGCTATATCTACTACCTCTACGTCGAGACTCAAGGAATCCTCACTGAGAATATTAATAACAAGCTGCTGCATGCCGCGTTGGGCGCTTCGGCCATCCTTGGCGACCGCTACCATGACGATTTGATCGACAAACAGTCCAAATCCGAAGCAGAAGACTGGAATGCCATTCAGCGGCTCTCCCGGTTTAACGATTCCATGGGTACTGCCTTTATCTACAGCGTGGTCAAACGCTCGGGCAAGGCCTATCTAGTCAGCTCCAGCGCATCGAAGAAAGAGATCCTGGAGAAGAATTTCGTACGCTTTTTCGATCCCTATCCGGATGCCAGTCAGGCTTTGCTCGACAGTTTTGAACGTACCGAACCCACATGGATCGACTACTCGGATCACTGGGGAGACTTTCGCGCGGTCTTCGTCCCAATGAAATCGCAGGACGGTACGATTTATGTTGCGGGTGCGGAGATGACGTTGACGGATTACTACCAGCAACTTAAACAGGACTCCCTGCACCATATCATCCTGGCCATTCTGGTATTTCTCGTCTTCAGCGTTATACGCATGCGCGCTCATCTCCAGCAATTGCAAATAAACGAAGAAGTATTGAATCAGGCTAAAAATGCCGCCGAGGACGCTGATCGTTCAAAAACCAGATTTTTGGCCACCATGAGTCATGAAATCCGTACGCCCATGTACGGTGTTATCGGCGCGACCGAGTTGCTGGCGAGGTCCGCCCTGAACCCCGAGCAAAGCAGTCTGCTAAGAACGATTAATACAAGTGGACGAGCCCTGCTGTCTCTTATCGACAACATTCTCGATCTTGCAAAAATCGAAGCAGGCAAACTTGAACTGAAGCCTCGTGTCTTCGAAATAAGAGCTCTGGTTTCATCCAGTATTGAAATGATCCGGCAAAACATTCAGGACAAGCCAATAGTACTTGAGGCCCAAGTCTCACCAGACGTACCTCCGTTGGTCAAAACCGATACCAATTGCCTTCGCCAGATATTGATCAACTTGCTGGGCAATGCGGTTAAATTCACCGAAGCCGGAAAAGTATCGCTCATGGTCACGACTAGCGGTTACGGCACTCGAGCCCGACTCGAATTCTCCATACGCGATACCGGCATAGGTATCCCCATGGAACGGCAAGACAGCCTGTTCAAGCCCTTTGCTCAGTTCAAAGGACTGGCCAGTCAACGCTTTACCGGGAGTGGGCTCGGTCTTTCCATCTGCAAAAATCTGGTTGAGGCGCAGCAGGGGACTTTATCTTTTACCAGTCAGTCTGGGGTCGGATCGACGTTCTCCTTCTCACTCCCCATGGAGCTTTTTTCAGTCTCGGAACTACCCATCCGGGATGACCATGCATCGGTTGATTTCGACTCATCTTTTGCCGAGGATTACCCGCTCGAAATTCTGCTGGTAGAAAACCATCTCGTGAGTCAGAAAGTTGCCATGGCGATGTTACAAGAGCTGGGTTATTCACCCGACCTCGCGTCAAATGGTCTGGAGGCGGTAAATCAGTGTATGACTTCGACTCCAGATATCATTTTTATGGATATCAACATGCCTGTCATGAATGGGCTAGAGGCCATCCGTAAAATCCGCAAACTACCACTGGGCGATATTTGCTACATCGTTGCTTTCACCGCGAGTGCTTTTTCGAGCGAGATAGAACGTTTCAGGGCCGCCGGTGCCAATGATATTTTGACCAAACCGACAAATTTTCAGGCCTTGAGCCGAGTGCTTCAGCGTGCAGTCAACTACCGGCAACAACTCCAGGCCGGCACTCCGGTAATGGATACAATTTCGGGTTGAAATGGACTCAGGCTACAAACGCCATTACACCCCCCTGATGGGGTGTCCAATGCCTCCCCTTTAACCCAGCCAATAAAAATGGGCGACTTCAAGGTCGCCCATTTTTTATATCCAAAACTTTTAAACACCGCCTCCCAAAGAAGGTGTTCGCCCAGTGTAATGGCCTGGCAATCCATGCACCGGTAAAGAGCCCTGACACCGGGCGAACGAGAAGGATTTTAATAGAATTTGGCCGATATGTCCTCGGTACAAACATGAAATTTATGCACGTAATATTTCGTAAGCTTTTGCTAAAAAATCGGATACAAACTTCTAAAACTCACCAGTTCGACCATTAAAACTGATTGTTCTTCTACCCCTATTGGCAAAAGAACAATCAATACGTACAAGTAATGATCAGCTTGGATGCTGACTGGTGACTTTCAGCACATCGGTATAGGTCACCACAACGCTCTGTTCTACGTTCAGATCTTTCATTTTCGCCTGCATAGACGCTGATCAGGGAGTGTTCGCAGTTTCTTGCGCGGTGGATTCGCCACTGTCTGTGCCCTTGCCACTTTCCTTGCGCCGGGTCGGGTCGGTGGGGCGCAAGGCGTCGTTGTCGCGTTCGACTTCGCCTGGTGGCCGGGGTTCGTCGGGGTTTTCCGAGGGGGTGGTCGGTTTCGGATTCATGGGTTTTTCCTCAGGCCTCTGGATCGTCGACTTCATGGGCGACGTTCACCGCGGGTGAGTCTTTGTGGGATTGATCGGCCTTGGTTTTGAGGATTTGCCACTGATCGAGGTCGATGGCGCCCTGCCCCAGCAGATCGTCGGCGATGCGCAATAATTCGCTGTAATGCACGTCGGGAGATTGCTGCCAGTAGGCCTTGTCGTCGAACAGCCGCTGCCAGGTGGCAAGGGTGGGCGGTTTGAGATCGTCGCTCATGGCGGGCTCCCGTGAATGGGCTTCATTACGTAGGAAAACGGCGTGGCGTCGAGAGTTCCGGTCAATAGCCGGTCATCTCCAGATACCCCTGCCCGCCATGACTGCCGCTGAGCCGCACCGGCCCTTCCCAATAGGGAATGCGCAAATCCATCCAGGCTTTGGGATTAAGGGCGCTGATGGTGATTTCGAGGTGTTTGGCGGGGATTTTGATCGACCAATGCACGGGCATTGAACGCCCGGCCACGTTGGCGGTGTCTTGGGGTGTGAGGCTGATGTCGTCGGCATGCAATAACTGCGTTTGCCCTTGCGCATCGATCCAGGTACCGGTGAGATACGGCGCGCCGTCCTTTTGTCGCATACGGTAGAGCATGACCTGTTCGCCGCTGTCCAGGTGCAGGGAGAACCAATCCCAGCCGGTCTGGTTGGCGGTCAGGGGTTGGCTGCTCCACTCGCGGTCAAGCCAGGCGGGTCCGCTGACCGTGTAGGTTTTGCCGTCGATTTCCAGCATGCCGTTGGCGTGGAAAAACGGCTGGCTGTAGTAGTACGACGCCTGGCCTTGTTCGGATTTCTGGCTGAAGCCTTTATCGCCCTGAAGCACCAATGGACGTGTGGAGGTCAGTCGAAGCTGGTAGCTGAAAGCCTTGTCGCGGGCGCTGAGTTGCAAGTCCGCCAGCGGGTTTTCATCGGTGGCCTGACTGCTGAAACGCCAATCGTCGATCCATGCGTTGAACGGCGCCAGGCTCACGCCGGCCTGGCCGACGCCACCCCGGGCGTAGCGTTCGGCGGCATGATGCGCCGTGGCAGAAGTCACGGCCGCATGGCCCAGCCAGATGGTTTGATTGCTCCAGCCAGATTGTTCGGGAGTCGCTTTCAACGCGCTGCGAAACAGCGTCCATTGCGCGCCGAACTCCTGGCCCTGATCGTCCTTGAGGTTGGCGGTGACGTACCACCATTCGATGCGAAAGCCATCGTGGGGGCCGTGGTCTGCCGGAAAATTGAAGACTCGTCCGGGCACCACCGGGGTAAATGCGGCGGCCTGATGGCCCAGACCGGCGAAGCCTTTTTCCGGCGCAGGCGGGTTGTCGCATCCGTTCAGCAGCGCGGCCAATAACAACACGCCGAGCTTAATCTTCATGAGCAAACGTCCTCAGCAGATCCGCCGGTTGCGTGCGATACAACGTGTACAACGGCCACGCTGACGCGAGCAATGTCGCAATCAACGCCAGGCCCATCAATTGCAACAGTTGCAACGGAAACACCCGCAACGGCAAGCGCCAGCCGAAAGCCTGAACGTTGATCACGGTGTCCAGGCACCACGCCAATGCGATGCCCAACGGCAATGCCAGCACCAGCGTCAACACCGCCAGCAACCAGGTTTGCCCCAGATTCAGCAGCATCAACTGCCGCCGCGTCACGCCCAGCGCCCACAGTGGCGCGAGTTGCCCGAGGCGGCTCTGGCTTTGGGTCAGCAGGCTGATGAACAGCGCCACGCCCGCAACGCAAAGCGTCAGGCTATTGAGCGCGGCGGTGGCGGCGAACGTGCGTTCGAACACTTGCGTGGACCAGCCCTTGAGCCGGGCCTGATCGACGATGCGGCTGTCGTCCAGGGAGAAACGGGCTTGCAGCATGGTCAGGAACCCGGGAATCGACGCCGGGTCGATGCGCAGGTTGAAACGGCTGGGTGTCAACTGTGGCCAGCCGCGCAACAGGTGATTGATATTGACCAGCAGATGGCCCTTGGGATTGCCGTAGTCGGCGTAGATTCCGACGATCCGTGGCGACCATGGGCCATTCGGTGTGGGGATCGTCAGGTGATCACCGAGTCGTAACTTCAAGCGCCGGGCCAATTGCTCGCTGAGCATCAGCGCGTCGTCCTTGGCCAGTCGCTCCCAAGGGTCGTCGCCCAAGGCTTCCAGCAGGGGCCAGTGCTGACGATAAGTCGGGTGATCGATCACGCCAAAAATGTCCGTCGGCCAGCCCTGCAACTGAATCGACACCTGCCAGTTCGGCAGCACCGCGGTAACTTGAGGTTGTTGTTTGAGCCAGATGTGCAGTTCTCGAGCCTGGGCAGGATTTTGCGGATTAAGGTACAGCTCAGCGGTCAGGCGTTGTTCGAGCCAGTTGCTGAACGTCTGACGGAAACCGGCGGTCATGCTGCCGGCGCCGATGTTTGCCGCCAGCGCCAGCAACAGCGCCATCAAGGCCAGGCTCAGGGCCGGCAGCTGCTGACGGCAGTCGGCGAGAAACCATTGGCTGAGCACCGAACGACTGCGCCCAATCACCCAGTTGAGCACGCTGTTCAACACCACCGGCAAGGCCAGTGCGGCGCCGATCAACAAGGCGGCCATCAACACGAAGCCGCTGCTCAAGCTGTCGCCGAAGCTCAACGCTAATAATGCGATTATCGCAGCCATCGCAGCGACCCAACCCTGGCGCCGCAACCAGCGCGCGTGGGCCTGATGCCAAGCTTGCGGATTGGCCAGCGCCAGCAACGGCAAACGCGCCGCCCGCAGCAAACTGTTGGCACCGGCCAGCAAGGCGCCGAACAGGCTCAGGCCGATGCCGCTGAACCACCACAGCGCACTGAGGTTCAACTGCCCTGGCACTTCGGCACCGTACAAACCGCGCAGGCTGGCGGCGACGTCCGGCAACAGCACACCAGCTAGCAGGTAGCCGCTGACGACGCCGGCGATACCACCGATCAGCGCCAGGCCACCCAGTTCGACGGCAAGGCAGGCAATCAACAGGCGTGCGCTGACCCCGCAGGCGCGCAGGGTTCTGAGCAAGCTTCGGCGTTGCTCCAGCGCCAGGCCGATCGCCGCGTGAACGATGAACAGGCCGACCACGAACGACAAAAAGCCCAAGGCATCGAGGTTCAGGTGGAAGCTCTCGGTCAGGCGCGCGAGATTGTTTTCTTCGCCGCTGCTTTTGAACTGGAGTTGGCCCTTTAACGCATCAGGCAGGGTTGCGATGAAATCCTTGGGCAGCAGCAGGCGCGACAGTTGATCGGGCAATTGCAGAATCTGTTGAGCGAAACCGATGTCCACCAGCAGCACGCCGGGCGCCATGTCGGCCTGGGCACGCAACGGCGGCAAGGCGACTCCGCTCTGGGCCACCGGTGTTTCACCTTCGTGCAAGCCCAACGCCTGCAAGGTCTGCGGTGAAATCCAGGTACTGCCCGGCGGGGTGAAAAACTCGACAACCTGCTCGATCGGCAACGACCGCCCGGCCACCGCGGAACCGGCTGGCAACGACACCGGCTCAATCCCCATTAACTGCAAGCGCTGGTCTTCATGGCCCTTGAGTGTCACTCGGCCTTGCAACACGGGCGATACCGGCCAGCCTGCACGACGCAAGTCGACAAACCATTGCTGAGGGAACACTCCGCCGCCGGGTGCGCTGAGACTGGCTTGCGGTTCACCACCGATCAGCTGACTGGCCCGGGCGTAGCTTTCTCGCGCCTGGCTGTTCAGCGCTTGCACGCCGGTCAGCAGGCTGGTGGCGAGCCAGAGCCCGGTCAGCACACTGAAAAATTGCACCGGGTGCTGTCGCCAATGGCTGAGCAGCGCCCGTAGCGTCTCGCGAAAAACCCGCACCTCAGTGTTCGTCCGCGCCAGCCAGACGGCCACCGTGCAGCACCACTTTGTCTGCCAACCGCGCGGCGACTCTTGAGCTGTGAGTGACCATCAACAACGTCGTCGGGCTGTCGTCGAGCAGTTCCAGCAACAACTTCAACACCTCATCGCTGGTCGCTTCATCGAGGCTGCCGGTGGGCTCGTCGGCCAGCAGCAGTTTCGGTTGCGATGCCAGGGCGCGCCCCAGCGCAACCCGCTGCTGCTGCCCGCCGGACAGTTGTTCCGGATAGCGCCGCAGTAAATCCCCCAACCCAAGACGTTGCACCAGATGCGCCTGCCAACGTGGATCGTGACGCCCGGCCAGACGCGCCTGAAACGCCAGATTGTCTTCGACGCGCAAACTGCCGATCAGGTTGAACTGCTGGAACACCAGACCGATTTCGGTCCGCCGCCAGTTTGCCAATTGGCTTTCGTTCATTTGCTCCAGCCGATGCTCGCCACTTCGGATGCTGCCGCGGTCGACCTTGTCCAGCCCGGCGATCAGGTGCAGCAAGGTGCTTTTGCCACTGCCCGACTCCCCCATCAGCGCCAGGCTGCTGCCGGGCTTCAACGTGAGGTCGACGCCTTGCAGCACGGGCAATGGGCCTTGGGGGGTGGCGTAGCTTTTGAAGACGCCCTGGACCGAAAGCATGAGGGGAGACTCGTTGAAGACAGTGGGCCTAGGATAGCGGACGGCAGCGACACCGCGTTATCGTTCTTCGCGAGCAAGCCCGCTCCCACAGGGATCGCCGGTGTATGCAGAATCTGTGTACACATCGATCAAATGTGGGAGCGGCGGTGCGACGATTCGACTTGCTCGCGAAGGGGCCGACTCAGCCAACAAACAACCTCACTGCCCCACCGCCACACTCGGCACCACCTGCCCCGGAGTCACAATGCTGTTCAGATCAATATGCTTCCACTCAGGCTTGGCCCCCAACCGCGCATTGAAACGATAGTTAAAGGTGAAATCGTCCGCCGTCGGCACACTCAACGGTTTGCCGTACACCGCCTCGATCCCCACCAAGTCATAGCCCATCAACTGCAGCAACGTCGGGAAAATGTTGTAGTGACTGGAGCGATCCTTATTGGCCGGCAACTGCGCCTGCCAATCCAGGGTCTTCAAGTCGCTGCCAGAAATCACCACCAGGGGCACCACTCCCTCCTCCTCCACTGGATCACCACCGCAGTGAGTATTTAGCCCAGGGTTACCGCGTTCATGCAGATCCTGCCCATGGTCCGAGGTGTAAATCAGTAGCGCATGGCTCAAATCCGCCTGGGCAAAAACCCGAGCGAAGAACTCGCCGACATTCCACAGCACGGTATTTTTGTAGGCGTTGCGGTACAGCAACCAATCATCCGGCTGACCGTTGAAACCATCGCGTGTGCCCGTGTCCGCCACTTCGACAAACTGCCCACGGGGCAATGTCGGGCGGTAAGCCATAAACGCATCCGGGTACTTGTCGTGCACGGGAAAATGCGCACCGACCTTGTTGATCACCACCAGCTCCGGCTTACCGTCGTTGAGCAGATCGATCAGCTTGGCCGCCGCTGCCATGTCGCGGTCACGCACGCTGGTCTGGTCGAATTGCACGAACTCGTCGATGTCCTTTTTCTCGGCAGCGTTCATCAGGTTCTGCAAGTTGCCAGCGGTGCGTTGGGAGTCGATGTAAACGGTGCGCAGCCCGGCGTTCTTTGCGTACTGCCAGATCGACGGCAGCGTGCTGTTGATCCGCATGTAGTCGCCGCGGGTGCCACCGTAGCGCAGGGTGACATTGGTGTCGGCACTGCAATTGGCGATGGACGCCGCGTAGCCGTAATTGAAAATGTCCACGCCCGGGCGCGGTTCCTTGAGGTTACTGTGCACACCGAACGGCGTGTTGATGTCCAGATAGTTGCCGGAAATGCTCTCGTCGATGATCAGCACAATGTCGTGCCCCACCGGCTGATCGATGCGCGTCAGGCTCACCGGTTCACGCGGGCCAACGGTGTTGTGCAACGCTTCATAGGTGAACAGATTCAAATAGGCCAACGGCGTGTACATGATCGGCAAGCCACGGGCACCCTCACCGGCCCGCACGAATAGTACGACGCTGAGCAGTAACACCCCGAGCACCGGTGCAGCCACTAACAGCGCACCCGGTAATGGCGCCCGTCGACGCGGCTTGAGCCCGATACCGAACAGCAGCAACAAACCACTGACCGTCCCGCTGATGATTGCATCATGGTACTGGTAAGCCGCTTCCTGAATGAACCCGCCGGAGTACACCAACGACACGAAACTGCTGTAAGTCATGTAGCCGGCAGTCACTTGCGTATAGACATCAAAGAACACCGCCGAGCCAAACATCGCCAACGCGAACAGATGACGGATCAGCGTCTGACGGATGTAGGCGGTCATGAACAACGCCACTGTCAGCACGACGAACATTGCGCCATACAACAGCATAGGAAAACCGATGCCCAGCGCGTCAAGACGATCGAGGTAGTCGTCGTAATTCTTGAGTAAATACAGAACCAGCAGCAGTTCCTTGAGGTAACGGATCATGGTGATTACAGCACCTCCGTGGCCAATAGATTGCCGGCCATTTTCTGACACTAGCACCGAGCCCTCGAAGCGCAAGAAATGCCGGTTTTTTTCCTAAACCGTCAAAAAAACGTTGCCTCAAATCTGACACACTCAATCGTCTGTAACCCTTGTGTTTCAAGCCTTACGACCGTTTATCGTTTTCTTCAAACCCTCAGAAACCCCTCAAAACCGCGGCAAATCCAGCTACGGCAAGCACTTGATGGCAAATAGCCCGTGAAATCGGGGTTTCCCCGGTCGCGCTACCCGTCATTTTGCTGACTCGCTTTCCCATGGCTGGGCTATACCCCTTTTGACAGTCTCATTTCAGTTACATCCACCGTTTTACGAGGCACGCCAGTATGGACGTGAGCGTATTTGGTACGGGTTACGTCGGTCTGATTCAAGCTGCGGCATTGGCCGATGTCGGACATCGTGTGCTGTGCGTTGATATTGACCCCAACAAGATCAAGCAACTGCAGCAAGCCGTGCCCCTGATCAGCGAACCGGGACTGTCCAGCACACTGGAAGACAACATCAAGGCCGGTCGCCTGCTCTTCTCCACTCAGGCCAATGACGCGGTCGAACACGCCGAACTGATTTTCATCGCGGTGGGTACACCCGCCGATGAAGACGGTTCCGCCGACCTCAGCCATGTGCTGAATGTCGCTCGGCAAATCGCCAGTTTCATGGAGTCCGATCGCACCCTGATCATCAAGTCCACCGTGCCGGTGGGCACCGCGGACCAGGTGGCAAGCACCGCTAACGAGGAACTGCAACGCCGTGGCAAAGAGGCGTTGAACGTGCGGGTGGTGTCCAACCCCGAATTTCTCAAGGAAGGCAGCGCCCTGGCCGATTGCATGCGCCCGGACCGGATCATCGTCGGCACCAATGACGATGAAGCGCGCAACCAGTTGAGCGAACTCTATGCGCCGTTCTGCCGCAACCGCGAAAAGCTCATGTTCATGGACAACCGCAGCGCCGAGCTGACCAAATACGCGGCCAACGCGATGCTTGCCACCCGCATCAGTTTCATGAACGAACTGGCCAACCTCACCGAGTTGCTGGGGGCCGACATTGAGGCTGTGCGCAAAGGCATCGGCTCGGACCCGCGCATCGGCTATCACTTCATCTACCCCGGCTGCGGCTTCGGCGGCTCGTGCTTTCCCAAAGACCTGCGTGCCCTGTTGCACACCGCCGCACACAACGGCATGCCATTGCGTTTGCTGCGCAGCGTCACCGACGTGAACGACCGCCAGCGGCACATTCTGTTCAGCAAACTGCAGGCGCTATTTCCCGATGGCCTGATCGGCAAATCCATCGCGATTTGGGGCTTGGCCTTCAAGCCCAATACCGATGACATGCGCGAAGCACCCAGCCGTTATCTGATGGAAGCGCTGTGGGCCGAAGGTGCGAGCGTGCAGGCTTACGATCCGGAAGCCATGTCCGAGTGCCGGCGCATTTACGGCTACCGCGATGACCTGCACCTGTGCGCCACCCGCGACGACACTCTGGAAGACGCCGACGCGCTGGTGATCTGCACCGAGTGGAAGAATTTCCGTGTGGTCGATTTCGACCTGCTGGCGAGCAAACTGCGCGCGCGGGTGATCGTCGACGGGCGCAACCTTTACAACCCGGAACACGTGGCGGCGGCCGGTTTGCACTACAGCGGCATTGGGCTTCGGCACATCGCTCCCGAGACGCCACGGTCATGAAGATACTCGTCACCGGAGCGGCCGGTTTCATTGGCGCCCATTGCGTGTTGCGGCTGTTGCGCGACGGGCATCAGGTGTGTGGCCTGGACAATTTCAACGACTTCTACGACCCGCAACTCAAGCATGACCGCGTGGATTGGGTACGTGGGCTCGTCGGCGATTTTCCGCTGGCGAAAGTCGATGTGGCCGACGCAACCGCCCTCGACGAATTGTTTGTTCGTGAACAACCGGAGGTGGTGATTCACCTCGCGGCACAGGCCGGGGTGCGCTACTCCCTGGAAAATCCCCGGGCCTACGTCGACAGCAATCTGAGCGGGTTCCTGAACATCCTCGAAAGCTGCCGCCACCACCCGGTCAAGCACTTGATCTATGCCTCGTCCAGTTCGGTGTACGGCGCCAACCAGCACACGCCTTACTCGGTCAAGGACGGCGTCGACCACCCGTTGTCGCTGTACGCCGCGACCAAAAAAGCCAATGAGCTGATGGCCCACAGCTACAGCCATCTGTTCGGCATTCCCTGCACCGGTTTGCGTTTTTTTACTGTGTACGGGCCTTGGGGCCGGCCAGACATGTCGCCGATCCAGTTCGCCCGGGCGATTGCCGAAGGTCAGCCGGTGAAGCTGTTCAACTACGGCCAGCACCAGCGTGATTTCACCTACATCGACGACATCATCGAGAGCATCGCCCGCCTGATCGAGCGCGCGCCCCAAGCAGCACCGCAGTGGAACCGTGAACAACCGGACCCGGCCAGCAGCATGGCGCCATGGCGCATTTACAACATTGGCGGACAACAGCCGGCGGAGCTCAAGGACTACCTGGCGCTGCTGGAAAAACACCTCGGACAAAAAGCCCTCGTCGAGTTGCTGCCCCTGCAACCGGGCGACGTGCTCAACACCTGCGCCGATGCCAGTGATCTGGCCCAGGCCACCGGTTTCCAGCCACGGATCGAGCTGGATGAAGGACTCGGACGATTCATCGCCTGGTTCCGTGACTACTACCCACTGCGCAATGCCCACTCGCCACTCGCGGAAGGGCTTCAGCGGAGGCCTCTATGACTGGACAAGAAAAAGGCGTGTTGCTCAATCACATGCTGCGTGACAAACGTCTGGACCCCGAACACCGAATGCGCCTGGACACGGCGATCCACATGCAGGGTCGCGGCTGGCTGACCGGCCGTGACGGTGGTCGCCCCTGGACCCTGTCGCGAACCAACCGGGTGGTTGCATGCCTCGGTGCGCTGGTGATTCTGCTACTGCTGTCCCCTGTGCTGCTGGGCCTGGCGCTGGTGATCAAGTTCAGCAGCCCGGGACCGGTGATGTTCGTGCAAAAGCGCACCGGTTACCGCGGCCGCCTGTTCGGCATGTACAAGTTCCGCACCATGGTGAGCAATGCCGAGGAGCTCAAGGAATCCTTGCGGCACCTGAACAAGCACGGCGCCGACGCCATCGATTTCAAGATCGACGACGATCCGCGGATTACCCCCATCGGCGGCTTCCTGCGGCGCAGCAGCCTCGATGAGTTGCCCAACCTGATCAATGTAGTCAGCGGCGACATGCGTTTAGTCGGTCCCCGACCGACCTCGTTCAACGCCTACCGCTACAAAGACAACCACCTTGCACGCCTGAGCATCTACCCCGGCATGACCGGCCTGTGGCAGATATCCGGGCGCAGCAATATCGACTTCGACCAGCGCGTTGAGTTGGACCTCAGCTACATCGCCGAGCAGAGCCTCTTGCTTGATCTGAAGATCCTGTTGAAAACCCCCTTCAAAGTATTCAGCGGCCACGGAGCGAGTTAAATGGACGGTTCATCGAATAAAAGCCTGACCATCGCCAGCCCGAGCGAGTCCAACCTGACCTCGACCGTGCTCGACCTGGATCTGCGGATCCTCTTTCTGACCGCTGCCAATGCAGGCACCGGCACCACCACCAGCGCCCTGGCGCTGGCCGGCCAACTGGCGTCAATGAGCAGCGGCCAAGTGCTGCTGGTGGACGCCAGCCAGTCGGAGAGCAACCTCACGCAACAACTGGGACTGACCAAAGAGCGCGGCTTTCGCGACTTGCTGTTCAACGCCTCGCCGCCGCTGCTGCAGGACTGCCTGGTGAATGTTTCCAGCCTGCCCTTCCACATTCTGCCGAACGGGCGGCATATCCGCGGCGCCGAGCACCTGACGACCGAACAATTGGCCCCGTTGCTCAACCAACTGGGTGATCTGTATCGCTTCGTGGTGATCGACGGCGACGCGGTGTATTCAGCCGCCGACACCCTGGTCATCAGCACCCTGGTGGACGGCGTGATCATGGTGGTGCGCGCCGAAGATACGCGTTGGGAAGTGGCCCAGGCCGCGGCCCAGCGCCTGACCCAGGCTGGTGCAAAACTGGTGGGCAGCGTCTTCAACCGGCGCAAGTACTACATGCCCAAATGGCTCTACAACAACCTGTAAGCAACCGCAGAAAAGGATGACGCTATGAACGCCAAAATGCTTCTCCTGCTGTTGCTGCCACTTGCAGGTTGCTCCAGCACCAGTGAAACCCAACAAATGCCGGTACAGATCCTCACGGCCGAGCCGGCCAATGCCCAGGCCACCGACATGCCCAGGGTCGAACAGACCCTGCGACCCAAGGACGTGCTGGACGTGATCTTCCACGTCAGCACCAGTGGCTCGGGCGCTTACCGCATTCAGCCCGGCGATCAGGTTGCCCTGAACTTTACCGCGGCCAGCCAGCTCAACGGCACGCAACTGGTGCTGCCCGACGGCACCATCGAACTGCCGGGGGCCAACACCGCGGTGAAAATCGCCGGGCTGACGTCGGTCGAAGCGCGGCAGGAGATCCAGCGTGCTTATGAACGCAAATCCCTGTTCCAGCCCAATCGCAATCAGGTGACCGTGCTGGTCACCAGCCCGCTGAGCAACGAGCAGAACCTCAAGAGCACCCTGAACCACCCCGCTACCGGCATGAGCCGGGAGATCACCGTGGGCAACGACGGCTATGCGAGTTTTCCGGAAATCGGCTCAGTACCACTGCAAGGCATGACCGTCAACCAACTGGAAACTTTCCTCAATCAACGCTACGCGCAATTGCCGGGGCGGATGACGGTCGACGTCATGCTCAAATCCACATCGGGCAATGAAATCTATGTGCTGGGTGAAGTCGCGCAACCGGGCTCCTACCCGATCAACCGGCCAGTCTCGGTGCTTGAAGCGCTGACCCTGGCCCGTGGCACCAACGTCAAGGCGCGGCTCGATTCGGTAGTGATCATGCGCCGCACCGGCAACCATGTGCAGGCCGTGCACTACGACGTGGAAAAAGCCCTGTCCGGCGATGCGTCGCAGATTGCTTACCTGCAGCCGAACGACATGCTCTACGTGCCCAAGACCAAACTGGCCAGCGCCGGTGAGCTCGCACGGCAACTGGCGGATGTGGTGTTGTTCCAGGGGGTAGGCTTCGGCTTCGGCTACCGCGTCGATAACAAAGGCAGTGACAACTAACGCTCAGGTGACCGACCATGAACCCAAAGGAAAACTACCTGCATGAGTTCTTCAGGATCTTCTTCGCCAACAAGCAGTTGGTGAAACGAGTCTTCCTGGTCTTTGCAGTAATCGCGCTGGTCCTGCCGCTGATGCTCAAGCAGAGCTTCGACATCACCGCACAGGTGATCGTGCAGTCCAAAAAACTCTCCCAGGGAGATGCCACCACATCCCTGACCCAAGGTGATGCCTCGTTCATTCCGCCGTCACTGGCAGACATGGAAACCGAGAGCAATATCCTGCGTTCGCCGGCCCTGATCCGTCAGACCATCAGCGACCTGCGGGACAAAGGCGAGTACGCGCCCAACCCCGGGATCTTCAGCAAACTGGTGACCGAACCGATCCAGCGTTTCGTGACCAACCCCTTGCGTGAATACGTGGTCAATCCGGTACGTGATGCGTTCGGACTTGAGACCGATCCGGTTCGGGACACCGCTCTGGATACCTACACCCAAGAGGCCGTCGATAACCTGAAAATCGAAACCCTGCCGGGCTCCAACGTGATCTCCATTGTCTACAGCTTTGGTGATCCCGCCCAAGGCACCCGGTTTGTCGCGGCGCTGCTGCAAAACTACCTGGCCAGTCGTCAGGAACTGCAATCGATCGACCTGCCACAGAGCTTCTACGAAACCAAGAAGAAGCAATATCAGGTGCGCCTCGATGGCCTGGAAGGCACACGGCTGGCGTTGCTCGAAGGCGTGGCTTCCTCCGATCCGAAAGAAGAAATCACCTTCCGTCTCAATGCGATCAACACCGAAGAACAGGCCCTGAACCTGTATCAGGATCGCCTGCTGCAAAGCCAGCGCTGGCTCGACTACCTGAAAACCGCCCTGGCGTCAGCCACCAATACATCCCGGCTCAGCGATTACACCTTCCCCTTCACCTTCACCACCACGGTGGACAACATTGCGTTCGAGGACCGCGAGATCAGGCAGCTCGGTGAGCAACTGACCACTCAGGTCAGCCGCTACATGAATGACCTGGCGGTGTTCCAGCCGGGCAGTGAACCGATGCTGTTGACCCGCGAGCAGATTTCCCGCACCCGTCAGCAGTTCCTGAAAATCGTCAGCAACCGGATTCAGGAGCGGACCAACGACCTGGCGATTGTCACCTCGGTGATCAAGCAGAAAACCGCGCGCATCGCCGACTTCAAGGACCGCATCCATCAGTTGCAAGTGGCGCAAAGCAAGTTGCAGCAGATGGACACCGAGATCAACGCCTTGCACGCGGCGTTCTCCACCTACGCCCAACGCTTTGCTGAAAGCAGCTCCGCCGGTTTGCTGGACAACGATATGTCCAACGCTCGGGTACTCAGCCCGCCGTACGAACCGACCGATGCGGCGTTTCCAAAACCGCTGCTGATCATTCCGTTCGGGATGCTGACCGGTCTGCTGCTGGCGATTGCCTTCGTCTACATGCGTGAGTTCTTCGATCACAGCTTCAAACACCCAGCGCAAATCACCCATGAACTGGGCTTGCCGGTGCTGTTGGTGATCAACGAGCAAGACGTTATGCCGAACAATCCGCACAAAAACTGGACTGTGGATAGCTTCGTGTATTGGGTGCGCCATTGAACGGGCCGCTCAGCGCCAGCGCTCTGCCGATCATGCATTTGATCAGCAGCGGCGGCTTCTATGGGGCTGAGCGGATGCTGCTGGACCATTGCCTGGCGACGCCGGGGCAGCACCAAGTGCTGTTTCTCGATGCGCCGCCAGCGCTGATCGCGCGATTTCGCGGGGCCGGGATTGACTGCCGTAATTGCGCGGGACTGGGGGAGCTGCTGCGCCATTTACGTCAGCGGCGAGCTGAACAGCCGCTGATCAACACGCACAATTTCAAAGGTTTGTTGTTTGGCTGGGTGAGCGCGACGTTATTGCGTTTGCCGTTGGTGATTACCCAACACGGTTTCACCCCGCGCAGTCGCAAGCAACGTGTCTACGGCTGGCTGAGCCTGCAACTGTGCCGCACGGCGTCGGTGCATCGCGTGGTTTGCGTAGCCGAAAGCATCGCCGTGCTGCACCGCAAGGCCAGTGTCCGGACGGAGAAACTGCAAGTGATTCCCAATGGTTTGCCAAAGGCCAGCGGCCTGCTACCCCACAACGCCACGCACTCGCGCTGGCTGGCGGGTTACGTCGGTAGGCTGAGCAATGAAAAAGGCCCGGACCTGTTTCTCGATGCCCTGATTCCGCTCTGTCAGCAACACCCGCAACTGGACGCCGTGATGCTCGGCGACGGCCCGGAAGAGCAAACCCTGCTGGCGCGGATTGCCGCCGCCGGCTTGCACAAACGCATCACCTTGCCGGGTTATCAGACCGACATGAACCGGTGGTGGCCGCAACTCGATGCGCTGGTGATCAGTTCGCGTACCGAGGGCACACCGATGATTTTGCTGGAGGCGATGCAGGCCGGGGTGCCGGTGGTGGCGTTCAGCGTCGGCGGGATTCCCGATGTGCTGGAGGACCGGCACAACGGCCTGCTGGCGACACCCACCGACAGCGTCTCCCTCGCCCGGCAGATCGACACGCTGCTGAATGAGCCGGCCCTGGCTCGCGAACTGATCGACAACGCTAGACGTACGCAATTGGACCGTTACGACCTGAAGGCCTTGGCCGAACGCTGGTCGCAGCTTTATATCCGTACTGCACGGGAGGCACGCGCGTGATCTTTCCGCTCTCGATCGTCAGTCTGTTCGCCCTGGTCTGCCTCGGTTTGCTGGCCAGCCCTTATCCGTATCTGGCGCCAGGCGCGGTGCTCGGCCTGGTGGCTGTCGCGGTGTTGTACCGAAAACCTGCCTGGGGTTTATTGGGCATCGCGGCGCTGGTGCCGTTTGAAGGTTTCTTCAAGGGCAGTGCGCTGTCGGGCACCAAATTCATCGGTGCGTCATTGGCGCTGATCGTGATGTTGCAACTGGCTATCCACCAGATTCCGTCCGAGCGCCTGCGCAGCAATATCTGGCGCTACCTGATCTGGTTCATGGTGTTGTACCTGTTGAGCATGATCAATACCGACAACCTGGACATGTCCCAGAGTCATCTGCGGGATCTGAGCGTCGGCCTGGTTCTGTTTGTGATCACCTTGCTGATCGGCCGCGAGTTGAACCTCGAGATGTTCGCCCGGCTGGTGACCCTCAGCGTCAGCGCGACCTGCGCGCTGGCCATGTTCTCCACCAAGTATCAGGACCAGGGCCGCGCCGCCGGGCTGCTGGAAGACGCTAACTCGTTTGCCCTGCTGATTGCCTTCGCCGTGCCGTTGGGCCTGCTGCTGATGATCCGCGGCCCTAACCTGTTGCACCGATTGTTCTGGGGCGGCTGCTGCATTTTGCTACTGGGCGGCATGACCAAAACCGATTCCCGTTCCGGGCTGGTGGTGTTGTTCCTGAGCTTGATGATCGGCGCCTGGCACTACCGCGCACAATTGCCACGCATCCGTCCACGCCATCTGGGTTTTGCCATGCTTGGCCTTGCGATCGTGATCCCGCTGGCCATCTATTCGATGCCCGCCGGTTACGTCAAGCGCATCCAGTCCTTGAGCGTGTTGAAATCTGGCGCCAAAAGCCAGGACGAATCCCTCGGCCGCCGCGCGTCATATCTGGTGGTCGGCAGCCAGATCGTTCGTGAGCACCCGTTGCTCGGTTCCGGC
The DNA here is from genome assembly GCF_054668495.1 of Pseudomonas sp. S2_A02. Taxonomy (NCBI): domain Bacteria; kingdom Pseudomonadati; phylum Pseudomonadota; class Gammaproteobacteria; order Pseudomonadales; family Pseudomonadaceae; genus Pseudomonas; species Pseudomonas sp. S2_A02. Next base: position 1,131,554 of record NZ_CP162776.1, read on the forward strand.
CCCGGCACCTTCCCGCTGCACTACGCCAGCTCCGGTTACGCCAAGGTGTTTTCCGCCAACCGCAAGCCCGGCGACTTGTACCGCCGCGCTCACAACACGTACATGGAAATCTTCAGTGAGCTGGGAATTCCCGCCGGGCTGTTGTTCGTCGGCATGCTGGGCCTTGGGATGTACAACCTGATCCGCGCCCGTCATGCCTGGTTACTGCGACGGGATTGGGAACAGGCCGACCTGATCACGCACCTGGGTATCAGCTATCTGTCGCTGATGCTGTTTTTGATGTTCCTCAGCGCACCGAATCACAAATACCTGTGGATCATGCTCGCCCTGACGTTCGTGTTACGTCTCAAGGCTGAAGAACGTCCGCCGACGGAAGCCAGGGCATGAGCCGCATCAGCCTCGTCATCCCGATGTACAACGAAGCCCGACACATCGGTCGGACGTTGCTCGCCGCGAAAAAAGCCGCTGAGGCCACAGGGCTGGAATGCGAGTTGATCGTGGTCGATAACGGCTCCGACGATCAGGGCCCGCACATCGCTCGCCAGTTCGGTGCGCAGGTGCTGGTGTTGCCCGGCCTGCTGATCGGTGCCCTGCGCAATCGCGGAGCGGCGATGGCGACAGGCGAATGGCTGGGCTTCATCGATGCTGATATCGAAATGCCCGGGGACTGGCTGACGCTCTTGTTCGAACTGGAGTCCGGCGGTCAGGCCGATGTTCTTGCCCTGGACTTGCACACCCCTATCCAGGCGCCGTGGTTTGCCACGGCCTGGCAACGCCGCATGGCCCGCCCGACCACTCACACCTTACACCCGGTGCAATGGTTGCCCAGCGCCAACCTGCTGATGCGCCGTACCTGGTTCGACAAGGTCGGCGGCTTCGACGAAACCCTGCGCACCGGTGAAGACAAGGCGTTCACTATGCGCCTGAGTGAAGCCGGCGCGCGATTGCTCGCGGTCAACCAAAGCGTTGCCTTGCATTGGGGCTATGAAGGCAGTTGGCGTGAATGGATGGGCAAGGAGTTGTGGCGCCAGGGCAGTCACCTGCAACTGCTGCGCACCCAGGGGATGAGCTTGCGCTTGTTGCGGTTCCCGGCTTTTTCGATGAGCGTCTGGGGGCTGGATTTCATTGCCCTATCCACCCTGTTCAATGGTTTCCCTCAAGTGGCGCTATTCATCGTGTTCATCGCCAGCCTGCCAGCGCTGGTGCTGAGCCTGCGCCACAGCCTGAAACACCGTGACATTGGCCTGATGCTGCAACTGTGGGGCCTGCACTGGGTGCGCCTGCACCTGGCCGGTGCCGCGCTCATCCTGAGCCTTTGTCATTGGAATGCCAGGAGGCCGGCCCGTGGCTGAATTCATTCTCTGGCTATGCCTGCTATTGCCGGTGTATGCCTGGCTCGGCTACCCGTTGCTGCTGACGCTGCTCGCGCCGTTGTTCCCCGCGCGGCGTCATGTGCCGGCACAACCGATGAACGTCAGCATCATCATCGCCGCGCACAACGAGGCCCGGCATATCGAAGAGAAGTTGCGCATCCTGCTCACCCAGGATTATCAGGCGCGCTCGCTACACATCATTCTGGCCAGCGATGGCTCTACGGACGACACCGTGGCCTGCGCCCACAAGGTCATCGACCCGCGCATCAGCGTGCTCGACCTGCCCCGTCAGGGCAAGGCAGCTACCTTGAATGCTGGCGTCGCCCTGAGCACGGGCGAGATTCTGGTGTTCACCGATGCCGACAACCAATGGTCGACCGACACCCTTGGCCAGTTGCTCGCGCCCCTCGCCGATCCAGAGGTCGGAGCCTGTGCCGGGCACATGCTGATCCCGGTGCCGGGCAAGGGCCTGAGCCTGGGCGACAGCCTTTATCGGCATTACGAAGGCTGGTTGCGCAAGATGGAAAATCGCACCGGCTGCATGGTCTCCGCCGACGGCGCCCTGCTCGCCCTGCGCCGTGAGTTGTTCCAGCACGTGCCGGCGGAGGTCAACGACGACTTCTTTATCAGCACCTGCGCGCCGGTGGCGTTCAAACGCATCGTCTATGTGCCCGAAGCACGAGTGAGCGACCAGGGCGTCGACGAAATCGCCAAGCAATGGCGTCGTCGCCAGCGCGTCACCGTTGGCGGCCTGCAAAGCCTGGCCCAGCGCCGGGAGATGCTGAACCCTTGGCGGTATGGCCTGTACGCGATTGCACTGATCAGCCACAAGCTGATTCGACGCCTGGCACCGATCCTGTTGGTGCCGTTGCTGCTGAGCAATTTCTGGCTGTGGAATGTGCATGGCTTCTATCGCCTGAGCCTGATCGCGCAACTGCTCGGTTACGCGATGGCCATCGTCGGCCTGCTGGATGTGCAACACCGTTTGCCCAAACCCTTTCGCCTCGCCGCGTTCGTTCTGGTGACCCTTGCCGGGATGAGTATCGGTCTGTGGCAGTTCTTGCGCGGCCAGCGGTACGCGCAATGGAACCCCGAGCAAAATCGTTGAAAGGACCGCGCCATGGCGATCAAACAATTATTAAAACGCACCAGTGGCTGGCTTTATCTCAACTCGCCCGTAGGCCGTCGCCAATTGCATGGCGCCGGGGTGATCCTGATGCTGCACCGGGTGCTGGCCAATGACCGCGCCGCCGACCTGCCTCATCGCAATGAGCTGTGCGTCGGGCCGAAGGCGTTCGAACATCTGCTCGCCTGGTTGAAAAAAAACTTCGAATGCGTGCCGCTGATGGAAATCTTGCAACCCGGCGCCATCAGAACCGAGCGGCCAAAAATAGCGCTGACCTTCGACGACGGCTGGCGCGACAACGCGCTGAATGCCTTCCCGTTGCTGAAGAAGTATCAGATGCCGGCGAGCATTTTTCTCTCCACCGATTTCATTGGCAGCCGGCAACGCTTCTGGTGGGAAAGCCTGGGGGAAACCCTGTGGCGCAGCCACGGTGAAAAAGCCCGGACGCATTTGATTGAGTGCCTGCAACAGCTTGGGCGACCGCTGCCGGTGCTGCTCGATGATCTGGATGTGCAGTGCCGTAGCCTGGCGCTTTTGCATTTTCTGCAAAGCTTGAAAACCCTGCCCCCGGGTGAACTGGACCGGCTCACCGATCACTGCCCGGAAGAGTCATTGCCCCAGGCGCTGGATTGGCATCAAGTACGCGCGCTGGAAGCCAGCGGGTTGATCCGCTTCGGCCCCCACGGCGCCAGCCATGCGATCTTCACCGGCCTTGACGATCAATGTCTGGATGAAGAGCTGAGCCGCAGCCGCAATGCCCTGCTCAACGGTTGCAACCGGCCACTGCCCGTCTACTGCTACCCCAATGGCGACCACGATGCGCGGGTGCGCGAACACGTGGCCGACCACGATTTTCCGTTTGCCCTGGGCACCGTCCCCGGAATTTATCGTGATATCAGCGATCCATTGGCCTTGCCGCGAATCGGCATCAGCCAACGCACGGCGCGCAACCCGGAGCTGCTGTCCTGGCGCATCTACCGCGGAGCCAAGCCATGAGTCGCAGTCATTACCTCAAACACCTGGCCCTGAGCATGGGCACCAAACTGGCGATGATCGGCCTGCGGCTGCTGCGCAATGTATTGCTGGCGCGGATTCTGGGACCCAGCGAGCGCGGTCTGTTTGCATTGCTCAGTACCCTGCCTGATCTGATCAGTGCCGCCACCAGCGGCGGGCTGAATTCAGCGGTGGGGTATCAGGCGGCCAAGCAACAGCCCATGGGATTGTTGCTGAGCCAGGTGTTGGTGTTCGGTTGCCTGCTGGCGGGTTTGCTGACGTTGCTGGTGGTGGCGCTGGTGCGCGAATTCGGCAGTGAACTCGACATCACCACACAATTGGGATTGCTCGCTTGGTTGTTACTGCTGGCGGTGCCGCTGACCGTGCTCAAAAGCGGCCTGCTGACCTTGCACAATGCGTCGGGCGGTGTGGTCGCGTTCAATGCCTTGCGGCTGGTGGAGTCACTGGCGCCACTGCTGCTGTTCCTGGCCTTGTTCTGGATGTGGAAAGACGCTGCACTGGAAGCGGCGCTGATCAGTTGGCTGGCCGGCATCAGCCTGGTGGTGCTGGCCGGTTGGTTCTGGCTCAGGCGCGCTCAGCCCCTGGCGTTGCAATGGGACAGCGCCAGCCAGAATGAACTGCTGCGCTACAGCGCCCGCAGCCATCCAGACCTGCTGTTCCAGCAAGTGATTCTACGCTCCGATTATCTATTCATCGGCGCCCTGCTCGGCAGCACGGCGTTGGGGCATTACGCCATGGCCAGCGCCGCCGCCGAGTTGCTGCTGATCGTCCCGGAAGCGGTGACCACGCCGCTGATGAAACGCCTGCTGCAACAGGATGAAGGCATGGATCGCCTGACCCCGTTGGCCCTGCGCCTGACCGCCACGGTGATGCTCGGCGCCTGCCTGACCATGGCGGTGATCGGTGAATGGCTGATCGTCACGCTGTTCGGCATTGCCTATCAGCCGGCCTACCCGGCGTTGCTGGCGCTGCTGCCGGGGCTGCTCGGCCTTTGCTATGCGAGCATCCTGCGCCTGGACTTGCTGGGCAAAAATCGCCCCGGCACAATTTCGCTGTTAATGGGCCTCGGCGCGTTACTGAACCTGGCCCTGAATCTGTTGCTGATCCCGATTTACGGCATCGTCGGCGCCGCGACGGCATCGTCCATCGCCTACCTGGCGGTAACCCTCGCGCTGCTGGTGATGTACTGCCGGTTGAGCGGCGTACCGGTCTGGCAAACTCTGATCATCCTGCCCAGCGATGTGGCCCCGATGCTGCAGATGCTGCAGCGGAAATCGGCATGAAACGCCTGATGCTGCTGTTGAGCCTGGGCCTCGGTTTGAGCGCCCAGGCGGCGCCCATGCGCTGGGCTGATATTCGCGACGGCAGCCTGTACCTGCAAACGGATCGCCCCGACACGCTGACTATTCGTTGGGTCCCTGCCTGGCAGGCCGATGCCAACGAAGAACACCTTTACCTGCTCGATGGCAACGGCAACCTCAAGGGCGAGCGCCTGATCGCCGCCAGTGAAACCCGAGGCAAGCAGAGCTGGCCGCTGGCGCCGAGTGCCGCCAGTTATCGACTGGAAATTCCGGGCTACAGTTTCCGCCGCTATACGATCGAACACGACGAACACACCGTGGCGTTGTTCGCCCCGGCCAAGGTGCATTTCAGCGCCGAAACCCGTGGCGGCGATGAGCTGTATTTCAAGGTCGCGCCGGGGGAACACGCCGTATTGGCCGGCAAGTTTCACGGTGGGATCAACGCCCTGCAGGCCCAGCGTGTGGGCGACAACAAACAGCTGTCCCTGGCGCTGAAACCCTATCGCGCCTATTGGCAGTTCGATCAACTTGAACTGCCTGTTACTCAGGAGGAACAGGTCTGGCGTCTGCGCCTGCAAGGCAGCGGCAAGGTCGCGTTCTGGCTCGATGGCACAGCGAACCTGTTCGCCCAGAACCCGCAGCAACTCAAGCCGCTGCGCGAGGACGATGGCCAGACCCGCTTGACTCTGCACAAAGAGCTGATCGGCCCCACCCCGAACCTGGGCATTTACTTGCCCTACGTGTTGCCCCCTCAATCCAGTTTCGCAGCGCTCGACGCCCTCAAGCCTCAAGCGGGCACCTATTACAGTTTTGTTGATGTCACCGCGCAAAATCCGCACCACGAAGATGCGTTCCGCCAGCTCTATCAGAACCGCTTCGGCATCACGCAGGACCTCACGCTGTTGGCCGGCAGCCAGCGTCAGGCCGATTTGCGCGCCGACACCCAAAGCAACGCTGGCCTCGACGCCTGGCTCGCCGCCACTCGCACCCTCGGCGGCAACGGTACGCACTACATCGCGTTCGCCGACGAGCCGAACCTCAATTACCCGAGCTACGCCGACTACCAGGCGATCTTCAACAGCATGGCCCGGCAAGTGCGCAGCGATCCGGCCAACGCCAAGGCCGGTGTGCGCATCGCCATGCCCGCCACTTCGCGCTTCGTCAACGGCCCGTTCGCCGACAATGCCGCCGACAAGCGCGGTATCGAGTGGGCGCGGCGCCTGCTGGCCGAATCCGGCGAGCAGATCGACGCCCTCGCCTGGCACGAATGGATGATTCGCGACCTGCTGGCAACTCGGGTCTACCGCGACAGCGTGCGCCGTGCCGCCGAGCTGGTAGGCCTCGATGCCAAGGGCCGGCCACGCAAAGCCTTGCTGCTGGATCAGACCAACTTGTCCAGCGGCTCAAGCCTGAGTCCCTACGATCAGGAAACCCATTTTGCTTCCCTGTGGTGGACTTCGGTGGTCGTCAACTCGGCCCAGGACGGGTTGCTGGACATGCTCAACTGGTTCCAGGCCGCCGACGAACCGACTTACCCCAAAGGCATGGTACGGGTGCTGGACGGCGATCGTTTCGAACTCAAACCGGTGGGTCTGGCCCAGCAATTCATCCAGCAGCACTGGCTGAAAAACGTCATGCGCCTGGACAACGACGCCTTCGAAGTCGATGTGCTGGCCATGGCCACCGAACACCAGAGAAGTTTACTGGGGGTCAACAAGGGAGTGCGCTTGCAGCGTGTCGATCTGGCCGGGGCGACGTGCCCGCTGGCCAAGGGCACGCTGGAATACTTCGGTGCCGATAGCCGCAGTCGTAGCGCTCAATTCAACTGTCACGACGGTCGCGTCAGCTTCGACCTGCCGGGCGAAACCTTGTTCGCCTTGAGCTGGAGCGCCTCATGAACGCTGTCAACTTGCATCACCACGACCGCGCCGCGCTCGACCGCGCGCTGCAGGACGCCATCCGCGACCGGTCCCTGTCAGGAGGCAATGATATGAATGCCTTAGGGAAACTTCGCCAACACATCAAACGAAAAGGCCTGCGTGCAACGATCAGGATCGTGTGGCGGCGCTACGTGTTTGCTCACTGGGCGCTTTTGTGGATGAAGCGTGACCTGGTCAGCCCGGTGCCGCCCCACCAGCTCAAGCCTTGCCCACCACTGCAAGTGAAGACCATCACGGTGCACAACACTGCAGCCTTTGCCCGTCACTTTGGCGACCGGGTCAATATCATGGAGGAACTGGCCACCGAGGGTTACACCGGGCACATGTATCTGGATGGCAAAGGCGACGCGGTGGCCTTCATCTGGGGCAGCACCCGGGAGTATCACGACCGGCATTTCTACGGCTGCAAGTTCCCGGTCAAGAAAGGCGAATTCTTCGAGTTCGGCGGCGAACTGGCTCGCGCCTATTGGGGCACCACGCTCTCGGTGGATCTGCAACTGCGACTCTGGAAAGCCATGCAGGCCCAAGGCTGCAACACGGTCGTGGATGTCTGCGACGCCCACAATATACCGGCACTGAAACTGCACATTCGCATGGGCTATCAAGAGCAAGGACGCATCCAGCACGTCTATCGACTATTCGGTCGCTGGCGCTTCTTTCGTGAGACCCGTTACAGCGACTCACGCCTGGATGCGCTACGTAAACCGTCCCGTTCACCTGTTCCTGAGGCGGTGGCCTGAAGTTATGGTCGCACGATTCGAATGGCGCACGTCGTTGTGCGTCCCGGACTTTCCGGCAGCTGCTTATGAGGGGTTGCGCCTGCGCGTGCCCGATCACACGCCGTTCAACACCCTGGCCTGGCTGTGCGCGTCGGAACAGGCACTGACCGTCGGGGAATGCTTGCACGTTCTGCTGGGCTGGCAAGGTGATGAATTGGCCTTGTGCCTACCGCTGGTGGCGTCCGTGGAGCGCTTTGGAAAGCTGCCATTTCGGGTCCTGCGTCACCTCGGTTATCCCCTCACCGATCGCTTGGCCCTGCTCACCTGCCTTGATGCCGACAGCATGCGCAAGGCACTGGTGATCATCCGCCGTCGCGTGCCCCATGCGATGCTGCAACTCAATGAATTGTCCGAACCCATCGGCGAAGAAAGCGCGCTGACCGCATGGATGGCCCACAGCTCGACCGGCGAGCGCCGCCTCAGTTGCCGGGTGCCGGTGCATTTGATCAGCGAGGCCGACCAACAGGAAGTCTCCGGCGACCCGCGCTACAAACTGCGCCGGGCGCGTAAACGCATGTTGGCCTATGGTGCCCAAGTCCGACGCGTAACCCCTGACGCGGCCACCATCGGGCCTTTATTGCAGGCCCTCAGCGATGTCGAAGCGCAGAGCTGGAAAGGTGTCGAAGGCGTCGGGATTTTCACCAGCGATCGTAGCCGACATTGGATCAACCTGGCCTTCACCGCCCTCGCCGAACAAGGACTGCTGCGGGTAGTCATGCTGGAGCTGGACGGACGCTGCATCAGCTACCGGCTCGGATTGCTGGAACAGGGCCGGCTGTACGACTACAACCTGGCGTTCCTGCCAAAGTACGCCGATCTGGGCAGCGGTCGTGTTTTGCTCGAGGAGTGGATTCGCTGGGGCCTGGATGACAACTGGCACTGGATCGACGCCTCTCGGGTCAGCCTGATGAATTCCAGCCATCAACTTCAGGAGCGCATGACCGGGCAACTTGAGCATTGGCGCTGGAGCTTCTACTCCTGGCGCCCCAGCGGTCTCGCCCTGGGGCTGACCATGCGACTCTGGCACCAGCTCAAGCCCTGGTTGAAAAAATGGCGGGACTGGCGTGCCGCGATGCTGGCTGTTGCTGCCCCCACTCCTACGCAAGCCGACCAAGGTCCTGCGTCCACTGAAAAAACCATGGAGGGCAAACATGCCTCGCCAAGTCATAGTCAACGCTGACGATTTCGGCCTCAGCTCAAGCGACAACGCCGTGATTCTCGGCGCCTTCCAGGCCGGGGTCATCAGCTCCGCCACCGCCATGGCCAACATGCCGGCGTTCGAGGAGGCCTGCGTCATGGCCCGACAGCCATTGCTCAAGGGGCGAATCGGCTTGCACTTCAACCTCACCCACGGCCGACCGTTAAGCCCGTCAATTCTCGCGCGTTCGACGTTCTGTGACAGCCAGGGCCTGTTCGACCTCAGCCTGCCTCGCCACAGCCTCTGGCTGAACCGCCACGATCGCAATGCAGTGCTGGAGGAACTCGAAGCCCAATGGCAACGCTGCCTGGATAACGGCCTGCGCCCAAGCCACATCGACTCTCATCAGCACGTGCACAACATCTGGCCCATCGGTGAAATCGTCGCGCGTTTCGCCGCCTACCAAGGGGTGCCCGTGCGACTGGCGCGTCATCTGGGAAATAACCTGAGTGTGCCCAAGCGGCTGTTCAAGACGTTACTCAATCATCGATTGAACCATCTGGCCGGATCGACTGCGCAGTATGTATGCACCCCGGCAGACCTGCGCAACGTGATAATGCCGATCGACGGCCTGCTGGAAATCGTTGTCCATCCAACGCACATCGGCGCCGATTTTGGCGATATGTATCTAAACCCCGGAGAGTCTCTGGCTCACATCCTGGAGCAACGTCTTGCGGGCGTTCCGAGAGTTTCCTATGCCGATGTGTCAACGACATTCAACGAAGAGCCGCAGTACTCGATTGAGCTGGACCCGTTGCAACCTTGAATTATCGCCATTGAAAACGTTACCCACCCAACCCTGGCTTCAGCCTCGGAGGACCTCATGAGCGCCATCGCCAAGCTTCGCGAACGAATCAAACAAAAAGGCCTGCTCCACACGCTCCAGACGCTCTGGAAGCGCTATGTGTACTTCCACCGAGAACTGTTGTGGCTGGGGCGCGATCTGGTCACCCCGGTGGCGCCGCACAAACTGCGGCCCTATACGGGTTTAAAGCGGGTGACGATTACCCAGGAGAACGCGATCGCTTTCACCAAATATTACGGTAACCGTGTCAAGGCCATGGCCCAAATCGCCTCCGAAGGTCACACCGGGCACATGTATGTGGACGAGGCAGGTGATGCGATCGGATTCATCTGGGGCAGCCTCAGTGACTACTTTGACCAGCACTATTACGGCTGCTGGTTCCGGGTCAAACCCGGTGAGTTTTTCCAGTTCGGCGGTGAAATGATCCCTCTCTATTTCGGCTCCAGCCTGTCGGTGGATGCCCAGTACAATATCTGGGGGGCGATGCGGGACCAAGGCTGCAACAAGGTCATGGACGTCTGCGATGTCCGCAACATCCAGGCCATGAAAATGCACCTGCGCATGGACTACCAGGAGCAAGGGCGCATCACCCACATCTACGACCTGTTCGGCCGCTTTCGCTTCTTCCGCGAAACCTATTACAGCGGCTCGCGGCTGACTGAACTGCGCAAACCCGCGCAGCCGACGACGACTGCGGCGCAGGCGTGATTGGCCAGTGGGAGCGATGGTTGTTGCTTGACTGTGGACCGTATCGCCGCCATCGCGGGCAAGCCCGCTCCCACAGGTATCTGCTTTGATCAAAGGATTTGTGAACGACAGCGATCAATGTGGGAGCGGGCTTGCCCGCGATGGCGTCAGTCAGTGCAACTCATTCCTCAGGTCTGACACTCAGCGCTTCACCGCCACCAACGTGTAACACAACGGCAACTGCGCCTTTTGCTGCTGATACCGATCGTAGAGTTCTTCGCGGTTGGAATGCGGGTATTCCTTGAAGTGGCTGATCTGCAATCCCGCCTCAACGGCACCGGTGAAGATGGCGCCCAGGGTGTGGACGAACCAATAGGACGCTGAGGCCTGTTGTTCGACTTTGCCTTCGTAGACGATCGGCTGGTTCTGGACGAAAGGTTCGCTGCGAAAATACGAGCTGTCGGGGCGATAGGGATCGGCTGACTCGGGGTCGAACATCTCCAGGAACGGGTGGGTTTCGTATACCACCAGGCTGCCGCCGGGCTTGAGGGTTTGCGCGGCATGGCGCAAGAACTCGGCGATGTCCGGCATCCAGTTCAATACACCGATGGTAATCAGTGCCACGTCGAAGCACTGGTGAAGATCAGTCGGCAAGTGATGGATATCAGCCTCGATAAATTCGGGCTCATGGGGTGAACGGGATGCCAGCTCCCGGGCCTGATCGAGAAAGGCCTCCGACTGGTCAATACCCACGATACGGCGGGCCCCCAAGGCAAACAGCGAAAGGCTTTCGCGTCCGTTGTTGCAGCCCAGTTGCACCACCTCCTTGCCATCGACGCCGACCTGTTGGAGCAACCCGGTGAGGGTGTCATCCAGACAGGAAAAATCGCCATGGCTCACGGCACTCAAACAGGCCTGCCACTCAGGGGTATCTTTGTGGTGTTGGGCGGAGTCATTCCACGCATCGCGATTGCTGGCGATGGCTTTTTCTTTTGTCGGCATTTCCATTGCACGCTCCAGAATTCGGGCCTTTTATTGGCCGGCAAGAGTCTGGATCAGCGTCAGGAAAATCGCCATCCGAGCTTTGTTGCGATCTTGTAATCAGCTGTGGGGCGAACCCTCTTAGCGTTGATTCAACCGCTCACGCAAGAACTCGATCAACACCTGCACCGGTCGCGAACTCTGGCGATGTTGCGGGTAGACGGCCGACAAGGTCAGCGGCCCGGGGCGCAAATCATCCAGCACCGGCACGAGTCGGCCGTCCTCCAGGGCCGAACCGACGATGAAGGTCGGCAGGTAGGTGATTCCCATGCCGGCGATGGCCGCGTCCTTGAGCAACTCACCATTATTGACCCGCATCCGCCCAGTGACGTTGACGTTCAGCGGCTTGCCCCGCCCCTCGAAACGCCATTGCACCTGACGACCGTGGCCATAAGGCAGGCAATCATGGGTATGCAAATCCTCGGGTTTGAGCGGCGTGCCGCGCTCGGCCAGATAGGCCGGGCTCGCGCAGTACACCCGCTCGATGGAGGCGAGGCGTCGGGCGATCAATGTCGAGTCTTCCAGCACGCCGATGCGCAATGCCAGATCGTAGCCCTCGCCGAGCAAGTCCACTGGCCGATCGCTCAGGTCGACCTCCACGGTGACCTCGCGATAACGCTGTAAAAATACCGGCAGCAGACTGCCCAAATGGGCGACCGCAAATGACAGCGGCGCGCTCAAGCGAATGGTGCCACGAGGTTCAGTGGTCTGGCCGGCGATGCCCTGCTCCACTTGCTCGACTTCGCTGAGCAGGCGCAGGGCCGATTCGTAATAACTCTGCCCCAGCGGCGTGACGTCCAACCGCCGGGTCGAACGGTTGAGCAGGCGCACGCCGAGGCGCTCTTCCAGTTGCATCAGGCGGCGGCTGACGAACTGCTTGGACAACCCTAATTGATCGGCTGCCGCAGTGAAGCTGCCAGAGTCCATGACCTGGCAAAAAATACGCATATCCTCGAACGGGTTCATTGTCGCGCTCTGGTTGACGGTCAAGCGCTTTATAGCCGTTTTTAAGGTTCCCGGCTCCCCAAATCAAAAGATCAAAAGATCAAAAGATCGCAGCCTGCGGCAGCTCCTTGTATCTCGACTATTGCTCCATCAGGAGCGATAGTTCTCGACTGATCATCGAGGGAGGGACCTGGAAGCCGTGCAGCTCCTTAGGCTTTTTGCCTGTGACGTAGATCGTGCTCCAACCCTCCACACTCACTCGTACAGTTCGAACGGTATCTTGGGCCCGTCTCTGGCGAGAGCCCGCATTCACAAGGTTGGACAGAGTGTAGTGATGATCGCAACTGATCTGATTGGGAGAAGACATGTCCAGTTTCGTCGGCGTCGATGTCGCTAAAAACACCTTTGATATCGCTACACACCTGCCGAATGGCAAGCATAAAACCAAAGCCAAACTGGCGAACGACGCCAAAGGATTCAAAGAGTTTGAAGCCTGGCTGCACAAGCAGGTCGAACCTTCGGCACTGATCGTGATGGAGGCCACCAGTGTCTATCACCTGGCGCTCGCCGAGTTCGTCTACAACAAGGGTTACCGGGTTTGCGTGGTGAATCCGGCCACGACCCATGCCTACGCCGGCAGTGAGTTACGCCGGATCAAAACCGATAAAAGCGACGCCAAGCTGATCGCGGACTTCGCCCGGGAAAAGGATGAAAAGCTTCAGCCATGGGCGCCGGAGCCTCTGAAGTATCGCCAGTTGAAAGCCTTGGTTCGCCGCCTGGATGACCTTCAGGAAATGCAGCAAATGGAGCTCAATCGTCTGGGGGTATCTGACGAAAAGGTCAAAGCCTCAATTAACTCCGTGCTGCACCATATCGAAAAAGAGATCGCTGAAACGCACAAAGCGATCAAAAAACACATCGATGACGACCCGGATATGCGTCAAATGCGCGACTTGATCGTGACCATCGACGGTATCGGGCAGAAAACGCTTGAGCGGCTGCTGGCCGAGCTGGGCGACCTGCGTAAATATGACGATCCTCGCAAGCTGGTTGCTGCTGCTGGGTTGAACCCCAAGCTGCAGGATTCGGGACTGCTCAAAGGCCGTACTGTGATCTCAAAAATCGGCTCAGCGCGCGTGCGGGCAGGCCTTTACATGCCCGGCCTGGTGGCGCTGCAGCACAACAAGGCGATCATGGCCATGAAGGATCGCTTGAAGGCCAACGGCAAGGCCCCCAAGCAGATCATTTGTGCCGCGATGCGCAAGCTGCTGCACTTCGTTTATGGCGTGCTCAAATCGGGCCAGCCTTATGACCCGAAACTTGCGCTTGCTCGGTGAGGTTTAAGACGGTATCTACGGGGTTGCGTGTACACCCCTAAATGATCAGATGCACTCAAAAATCCCCGTAGGAGTTGCCGCAGGCTGCGATCTTTTAAAGCTGCCGACCGAAACCGGCAGCCGTTCCTCTTACTTCGCAGTGAACTTCGTGTAGCTGTTGATCAGGTTGCGGTAGTTCGGGATGCGCTGCGACAGCAGGTTGGCCAGGCCTTCCATGTCGTTGCGCCAGTCGCCTTGTAACTCGCAGGCGACAGAGAACCAGTTCAACAGCTGCGCACCGGCGGCCGACATGCGCGCCCAGGAGGCTTGTTGCACGGTGGTGTTGAAGGTGCCGGAAGCGTCGGTCACCACGAACACTTCAAAGCCTTCAGCCAGCGCCGACAGGGTCGGGAATGTCACACACACATCAGTCACCACGCCGGCGATAATTAGCTGCTTACGGCCAGTAGCCTTGACGGCTTTGACGAAATCTTCGTTGTCCCAAGCGTTGATCTGACCTGGACGCGGAATGAACGGCGCGTCCGGAAACTGCTCTTTGAGCTCCGGCACGATCGGGCCATTCGGGCCGCTGTCGAAGCTGGTGGTCAGAATTGTCGGCAGGTTGAAAAACTTGGCCACGTCGCCCAAGGCCAACACGTTGTTCTTGAATTCGTTGGGCGAGAAATCCTGCACCAACGAAATCAGGCCGGTCTGGTGATCGACCAACAATACAACTGCATCATCTTTGTTCAGACGTTTGTAAGGAACGTTGCTCATGTGAAACTCCTCGCAGGATTGACGTTGCTCAGGGCGCCGACACACCAGGTCGGCGCTTTTTTAAATGACTAGAAGGCAAAACACGAGCAGCCAAACGCGCCCCAGAACCCCTGGAAATCGCTGACCGGCGCGTTCGACAAACGCGCCCGTTCATGGCTGTGGGAATGCACCGCACACGGCCCGCTGCACTGGTGAACCTGCGCCTGCATCGGCGAAGCCGGACGCCAGTGACCCGGCACCTTGACCACCGGTGACCAGTCCGGCAGCACCGGTACACTGGGGGGCCCAGTTTTTCGAAGTCGCTGGCGGCATACACCACTTTGCCGCCGACCACGGTCAGCACCGATTCGATCCATTTGATGGCTTCTTCCTCGACACTGAAAAAGTCCGCGCTCAATGCCGCCACGTCAGCCAGTTGACCGACCTTGATCTGGCCTTTCTTGCCCTGTTCCGACGAAAACCAGGCACTGCCATGGGTAAACAGTTCCAGCGCGGTCTGCCGGGGCAGGCCTTCGCTGTGCAGCGCCAGGCCACCGACGGTGCGACCGCTGACCATCCAGTACAACGAGGTCCATGGATTGTAGCTGGACACTCGAGTCGCATCGGTGCCGGCGCCGACCGGTACACCCTCGGCCAGCATGCGCTTGATCGGTGGCGTGTTTTCGGCGGCCTTGGCGCCATAACGCTCGGTAAAATACTCGCCTTGGAACGCCATGCGATCCTGAATGGCGATGCCACCGCCCAGCGCTCTCACCCGCCCGATGTTCTGCGGGGTGATGGTTTCGGCGTGGTCGAAGAACCATGGCAAACCATTGAAGGGAATGTCGCGGTTGACCTTCTCGAACACGTCGAGCATGCGGCTGATGGATTCGTTGTAGGTCGCGTGCAAACGGAATGGCCAGCGCTGCTCGACGAGGTGGCGGACCACCGGTTCCAGCTCGTCTTCCATGGTTTGCGGCAAGTCCGGACGCGGCTCGAGGAAGTCTTCGAAATCCGCCGCCGAGAACACCAGCATTTCCCCGGCGCCGTTGTGCCGCAGGAAGTCGTCGCCCTGATGCAGCTTGACGCTGCCAGTCCAGTTCTTGAAATCGGTCAGTTCTTCCTTGGGCTTCTGGGTGAACAGGTTGTAGGCGATGCGGATGGTCAGTTGCTGGTCCTTGGCCAACTGCTCGATCACCGCATAGTCGTCCGGGTAATTCTGGAAACCACCGCCGGCGTCGATAGCGCTGGTCAGGCCGAGGCGGTTGAGTTCGCGCATGAACTGGCGGGTCGAGTTGACCTGATACTCCAGCGGCAACTTCGGCCCCTTGGCCAGGGTCGAGTACAGAATCATCGCGTTCGGCCGCGCGACCAGCATGCCGGTCGGCTCACCGTTGGCATCGCGCACAATCTCACCGCCCGGTGGGTTCGGCGTATTGCGGGTGTAGCCGGCGACGCGCAATGCGGCGCGGTTGAGCAAGGCGCGGTCGTACAAATGCAGCACGAACACCGGCGTATCGGGTGCGGCCTGGTTGAGTTCTTCCAGGGTCGGCATGCGTTTTTCGGCAAACTGAAATTCGTTCCAGCCACCCACCACCCGCACCCATTGCGGCGTCGGCGTGCGGTCGGCCTGATCCTTGAGCATGCGCAAGGCATCGGCCAGGGACGGCACACCTTCCCAGCGCAGTTCGAGGTTGTAGTTCAAGCCGCCACGGATCAGGTGCAAGTGCGAGTCGTTGAGGCCGGGGATGACGCAACGGCCCTTGAGGTCGATGACCTGCGTGCCCGAACCGCGCAGGGCCATGGCCTCGGCATCGGTGCCGACTGCGACGAAGCGGCCGTCGCTGATCGCCACGGCGCTGGCGAGGGGTTTTTCACGGTCAACGGTATGGAACTGGCCATTGAACAGAATCAGATCGGCGTTCATCGCGTTTCCTTAAGGCTGTGTGGAATGGGACCGGCCGGCTTCCAGCCACGGCGCGAACAGGCGCGTGGCCAGCGGCATAAAGACGTACACCACCGACAGCACAATGGTCAGGGTGATCAGAAACGTGGCGACCACGTAGCTGGACAGGAAGGCATTGAGCTGCAGCAGCGGCCCCCAGAGCAGCGGCACCAGCAAGGTGTGCGGCAGGATCACCAGCAACGTCACCACGGCTTGCTTCCAGCGCGGCGGTGGCGAACCGGTCTCAGTCAGCGGTGAGAACCAGAACTCATTGACCGGGTTGACCTCGGTCTGGTCCCCGTCGGCCAGCATCGGCGCGGCTTCATCGATCAACGCCTGACGTTGCGGCGAATCGAGCCAGCGCTGCATGGCCTCGGTCGAGCAAAAACGCAGCACGCAGGTGAACATGTCCAGCCCACCGTTCTTGCCGCGAATCACATCCACGCCCAAGTGTCCTTCGCTCTGCCCGGCCACATTGACGATGTTGCGCAGCCAGGCCTCGTAAGGGACTTCAAAACCGGCCTTGACCCGGTGCTTGACGATCAGGGTCACGACTTCTTCGAATCGATTGGAATCAGGCATAACGGAAGGCTCCGGTGAATCGAACATTGAGCGCCAGCCGGCCAGGCCCGGCAATGAAGAGGCTGGTGAAGAGGATCAACAGCAGCCAGCCGAACTGCCCTTCGGCCACGCTCCATTGCGGATGCACGATCAACAACGCCACCAGCAGCACAAACAGAATAGGCAAGCACGCCAAACGCACCAGCGCTCCGACGATGATCAGCAGCGGGCACAGCACTTCGGCGAAGATCGCCAGGCTCAGGGTGAGGTGGGCACCGAGGTGGAAAGGGTCTTCGATCAGTTGCAGCTGCGCACTGAAGTCCAGCAGCTTGGGCAAGCCGTGCACGACCAATAGAAATAAAGCACCGCTGACCCGCAGAAACAGCAGCCCGATATCTTGAGCCTGTTCATTCCATTGCGAAGCGTTCATGGCCCTACCCTTGATCGATCATTGGCCTTAATAGTGCCGCTGCGGGGTAGGGAAAAATTGAATGTACGTGCTCTCTTTGCTCCGACACACCGAACGCCCGAACGACACAAAGCCCTGTGGGAGCGAGCCTGCTCGCGATGGCGGTCTTCCAGTCAACAATGATGTTGTCTGACACTCCGTCATCGCGAGCAGGCTCGCTCCCACAGGGGATCGGGTATATCCGCAAAATCGGGTCGGCTGTCAGGATAAAAAGATCGCAGCCTGCGGCAGCACCTATGGGGCCGGTATTTGCAGGGCCTCAGACATGAACTGACTGATCCGCGAGCGCAACCAGCGCTCCGCAGGATCGTTGTCGTGCACCCCGCTCCACGCCATGGACAACTGCGCAGCATCGATGGGAAACGGTGGATCTTCGGCGCGCAAGGCACAGCCTTCAACCAACGCGCAGGCTGCGTAATCGGGGACAGTGGCGATCATCTCTGTGCCGGCGAGCAACGCGCGTAACCCACTGAATTGCGGCACCCCAAGAACAACGCGTCGTGTGCGCCCGACCTTGGCCAAATCCACATCGATGTTGCCGCTCAGGTCACCGGAAAACGACACCATCGCATGAGGCCTCGTGCAGTAATCGTCCAGGGTCAGCGGTTCTGGCCGGTTGTCGCCGCGCAGTACTTTGCACGGGATGTCGCGCAGCTTCTTGCGTTTGGCGTTGGCCGGCAGGTCGGTGGTGTAGCTGACGCCCACCGAGATTTCGCCGGAGGCCAGCAATGCCGGCATCAGCAGGTAATTGGCGCGGCGCACCACGACCACGATCCCCGGTGCCTCTTCTTGCAGTTGCCGGAGCAACGGTGGGAACAGACCGAACTCGGCATCGTCCGACAGCCCGATGCGAAACACATCGCAGCTGGTCGTCGGGTCGAATTCCTTGGCACGGCTGACTGCCCCCGAGATGGTGTCCATCGCCGGTTGCAGCTCCTTGAGAATCGCCAGCGCCCGTGCTGTCGGCTCCATCCCGCGACCGTTACGCAGCAACAACGGATCGTCGAACAAATCACGCAGCCGCCCCAACGCAGCGCTCACCGCGGGTTGGCCCATGAAGAGTTTTTCGGCAACCCGAGTCAGGTTTTTTTCGAACATCAAGGCTTCGAAAATCACCAGCAGGTTCATGTCGACGCGGCGCAGATCGTTACGGTTCATAAGCACAATCCCATTGTGTTTTCGGCCAGGCACGAGGGTTGACGAGTGTGGTTGACTGTACTCGAGACTGCCCGCGCCGATCGAGGAATTAACAACGTTTAACTCGCAAGCCAAAGCGCCCGCGACCAAGAATGAAACCCTCTGCGCAGACCTTTTTTTTCGAGGGAACGTGCTGACTTACCGTGCAGCGCACCCGCGCGCGCCCTCCGACACGGACATTGGCCATGGCTCACTTTCAGCAAAACGCGATCAGCGCGTCCTCCACTGAAACGCGAAAAAACCCACTGGCGGGCTCAGCCCCTGGCGTGAAGATCTGGCCAGGCAGTTGATTCTCGATCACCTCGGTGAAACTCTGGAAGTGACCGAACTGGCACGGGCCTGCGCCCTGTCACGCAGCCATTTTTCCCGTGCGTTCAAGTGCAGCACCGGCCTCTCGCCGCAAGACTGGATTCGCCGGCAACGCATCATCCTGGCCAAGCAGTTGATCCAGAACACCGACCTGACCCTGACGCAAATCAGCCTGGAATGCGGCTTCTGCGATCAGGCGCATTTTTCCCATATCTTCACCCGCAGCGAAGGCGTTTCACCGTTTGTCTGGCGGTGTCGGGCCGTGCGTTCTCTTCCCTCTCTCACAATCAAACGATCGCAGGCTGCGCCAGCTCCTACAGGGGTTCACATCACCGTGTAGGCGCTGGCGAAGGCTGCGATCTTTTGATCCTGATCAGCCCTTGATGAACGCCAGCAGATCTTCGTTGAGTTGATCCTTGTGGGTGTCGGTCAGGCCATGAGGTGCTCCCGGGTAGACTTTCAATGTGGAGCCCTTGACCAGGTTCGCCGCGGCGATGCCGGCGGCTTCGATCGGCACGACCTGATCGTCGTCGCCATGCACCACCAGGGTCGGCACATCGAACTTCTTCAGGTCTTCGGTGAAGTCGGTTTCGGAGAACGCCTTGATGCAGTCATAGGCATTCTTGTGGCCGGACATCATGCCCTGCAGCCAGAACCAGTCGATCATGCCTTGGGACGGCTTGGCCCCTGGGCGATTGAAGCCAAAGAACGGACCGCTGGCCAGATCCTTGTACAGCTGCGAACGGTCGACCAGGGA
The DNA here is from genome assembly GCF_054668495.1 of Pseudomonas sp. S2_A02. Classification (NCBI taxonomy): domain Bacteria; kingdom Pseudomonadati; phylum Pseudomonadota; class Gammaproteobacteria; order Pseudomonadales; family Pseudomonadaceae; genus Pseudomonas; species Pseudomonas sp. S2_A02. The sequence continues at coordinate 1,151,073 of NZ_CP162776.1, forward strand.
CGCCTGACGAATACCGTCGAACACTTCCAGCGGCAGGCCGCCGGGATTGGCCTCGGTCTTGAGCATCAACGGTGGCACCGAGGAAATCAACCCGGCCTTGGCCACCCGACTGGTGCCGTGGCGACCGATGTAGCGCGCCACTTCGCCACCGCCGGTGGAGAAGCCGAACAGCACGGCGTTTTGCAGATCCAGATGCTCGATCAGCTGCGCCAGGTCATCGGCGTAAGTGTCCATCTCGTTGCCGAACCATGGCTGGCTCGAACGACCGTGACCACGGCGATCATGGGCAATGACGCGGTAGCCTTTGGAGGCCAGGAAGATCATCTGCGATTCCCAGCTGTCGGCATTCAACGGCCAACCGTGGCTGAAGACGATCGGCTGACCGGTGCCCCAATCCTTGTAGTAAATCTCGGTGCCGTCTCGGGTAGTAAAGGTACTCATGGTGATGTCTCCTCATGCATGGATTTTGCGTCGGTTAATAAGCGGTGCGGGCCATTCGTTCGGCCAGGCGAGCCACCCGCTCACCCAGATGCGCGGCGGTGCGGCGGTCTTCGGGCGGCGGTGCAAGGTCGGGGGACTGTTCGACGTTCGATTGGGCCATGGCTCCCAGCGAACTGCCGAGCCGATTCAACTGCCCATCGAACAGGCCAATGCTGCTGCGCGCCGGCAGCAGGTCGAGGCCGACCCAGATCATCGAGTGCTGGGCGGCGAACACTGTCATTTGTAATAAGGTGTTGAGCTTGTCGCCGCACAGGCAACCGGAATTGGTGAACCCGGCTGCGAGTTTGTCGCGCCAGGGTTGGGCCAGGTAAAACGACGCGGTAGCGTCCATGAAACCTTTGAAAGCCGCCGAGGCACTGCCCATGTAAGTCGGGGCGCCAAAGATAATTGCATCAGCACGGTGCAAACGTTCCCAGTGCTCATCCACTTCCTCGACCGGAATCAGCCAACAGGTGCTGCCCAGATGCCGTTCCACACCCTGCCCCACGGCTTCGGCCATGACGCGGGTGTGCCCGTAGCCACTGTGATAGACCACCACTACGTTGCTCATTCCGGCTCCTCCAGAAGTGTTCATCCTTTTTGCGGTACGCTTTGTTGCAGGAAAGAGTGTGCCTTCGGTTTTATTTGAAGAATTGGATTTTTGTGCGTAGACCGGACACAGGACGAGTTAAACGTTGTTAATTTTCATCAGTGCTCCCACAGACTCGGTTGCCCCTGCGCCAGCGCCGCGCCCAATAAATACGAGGCGATGAGCATTAAGGGGAATGCATCAGCCGCTGTGCACCTGCCGACAGGTGCTCGACGCTGCGTTGCGCTGCCGAAAAAACCTGAGGAATATGCCCGGATACCGCGTGATAGACGGATGCAAGCAGGAGTGACCCGTTGACCCTTTCCCCCGAACAGGCTATCCGTTTCGGCCCTTACCGGATTTACCCCGGACAACGCCTGGTGATGGAGGCCGACCAGCCCTTGCGTCTGGGTCGGCGCGCCATGGACATTCTGTTGATCCTGCTGGAACACGCCGGGCATGTGGTGAGCAAGCAGCAACTGATCGCTCGGGTCTGGCCCAAAAGCGTGGTGGAAGACATCAACCTGCGGGTGCACATGGCGGCGCTGCGCAAAGCCCTCGGTGACGGTCAGGCCGGCCAGCGCTACATCGTCACCGTTGCCCAGCGCGGGTACAGTTTTGTCGCGCCGTTCTCTGTGGAGCACGTCGAGCAAAGCCCGAAAAGCGAAGAAAATGGACCGAGCCGGCATAACCTGCCAATCCGTCGGACCCGAATGATCGGTCGTCAGGCTCTGGTCGACAGCTTGGTGACGCAACTGGCGCGGCAGCGTTTCATCACCCTCGTGGGCCCCGGAGGAATCGGCAAAACGACCGTGGCGTTGCGCGTCGCCGAGCAATTGATCGGCCGCTACCGAGACGGGATTCGTCTGCTGGACCTGGCACCGATCAACGACCCTTTGATGATCACTACACACTTGGCAACGCTGCTGGATTTGTCCTTGCACGACGCCGAACCCATGAACGGTCTCGCCACGTTCCTGCGCGAACGGCAGATGCTGCTGGTCATCGACAACTGCGAACACTTGATCGATGCCATTGCGTTGCTCAGTGAAAACATCCTGCGCGCGGCGCCCCAAGTGCATATTCTGGCCACCAGCCGCGAGAGCCTGCGGGCCGAAGGCGAGTTCGTACAGCGCCTGGAATCCTTGAACTGTCCGCCACCCATTGCCGTCCTCGATCGCGCTCAGGCCCTGACGTTTTCGGCGCTGCAGTTATTTGTCGAACGGGCAATGGCCAGCCACGACAGCTTTGAACTGAGCGAAGACGAATTGCCGTTGGCGATTGAAATCTGCCGGCGTCTGGACGGCATCCCGTTGGCCATCGAACTGGCGGCAGCGCAAGTGGGCAGTCTGGGATTGAGTGGGTTGCTGTCGCAACTGCAAGGCAGCTTTCGCCTGCTCACCCAAGACTGCCAAACAACCTTGGGCCGCCATCAGACGCTACGCGCGACGCTGGACTGGAGCTTCGAACTGCTCAATGCCTGCGAGCAAATCTGCCTGCGTCGACTGGGTATGTTCCGGGGCGCCTTCACCCTGGAGTCGGCGGCCGCCGTGATCGTCGGTGATCATATCGACCCCGGCGTGGTGTTCGCCTCGATCACCCAATTGGTCGCCAAGTCATTGCTGAACGTGGAAGTCGGCGACGAAGAGGTGTTCTACCGCCTGCTCGACACCACGCGTGACTATGCATTGGAAAAACTCGCCCAGGCCCAGGAACTGTCGGACACCCGCGAGCGCCACGCTGAGCGCTGCCTGGCCTTGATGCAGCAAGCCCAGAACGACTGGGAGCAGATCTCGAGCGATCGCTGGACCGAGCGTTACGCCCGCAACCTGGAAGATATTCGCGCGGCGCTCGAGTGGGGCTTGAACGCTCAAGGCCCCCAGGCCTTGGCTATCCGCCTCGCCGCGACTTCGGCACCGCTCTGGCAGGAACTGTCGTTGCTCAAGGAACACGGCGTGTACGTGCGCAAAGCCCTGGCGTTGCTCGAAGCAACGCAACAGCCCTGCCCGCGTTTGACCATGACCCTCAAGCTTGCCCTTGGCAGTTCGTGCTACCACACGTTGGGCAGTAGCGCGCAAGCTGTCGAAGCATTCGTCAGTGCCAAACACCTGGCCGAACATTGCAACGATGTGGCCGGTCAGCTCAAAGCGATTTCCGGGCACTTGGCGGTTGATCTTAGTGGCGGCCACTACCAACTGGCCCTGGAGCAGAGTCGACAATTCGAGCGGTTGGGGCTGCAGGGCAATGCGGTGTTGTCCCTGAGCACCCAACGCTTGCGGGTGCTGGCCCTGCACTTTGCCGGGGATCAGGCCTTGGCGCGGGAAAATGTCGAACAGGTCATTCAATGCCTGGCCCAGAACGGTCACCTCAACCGCTTCAGCTATTGCTTTGGCGTGCATTACGATCAGAGCGTCGCAGCCCTGACGATTCTGGCGCGCATTCTCTGGTTACAAGGGCACCCGGAAAAAGCCTGGCGCACCGCGCGGCAAGCGCTCGACATCGCGATGCAGATCAATCATGGCACGTCCATCTGCTACACCCTGGCGCTGGCCGGTTGCCTGATTGCTCACTACAACGGCGACACCCCGGTCGCCCGCGAGCTTCTGAACCTGCTGCTTGAACAGGCGAAGAAATACTCGGTGTTGCTGTTCCACACGTGGGCCAGACATTACGCGCAGGTAATCGAGGGGGCAGATGCGCCCGCGTCACCGCAAGCGAACACCGGGTTAATCAAGGAAATCATGGTCACGCTGGACAGCCGTTTCATCGATGACGCGTTGCTGGAACGGGCCGAAAACGGCGCGGCGGGCTGGAGCGCCGCGGAAATTCTGCGAGCCCGGGCCGACGCGTTGCTGACCGAGGATTGCCCGACCCGGGTCAGTGCGGCCGAGGCAATGCTGCTCAAGGCGTTAGCCATAGCAAAGACCCAGGGAGCGCTGGCCTGGGAACTGCGCAGCGCCACGTCACTGGCCCAGCTGTGGCAGCGTCAGGGTCACTTCCGGCAAGCCCATGAGTTGCTGGCGCCGATTTACCAGCGTTTCACCGAAGGCTTTGCCACTCCGGACTTGATGAAAGTCCGTCGGCTACTCGACGAGCTGCAGAGACACCTGCCCGGCTGATGTCCAGCGTGTCCGGCTGATGAAGCGCTCATAACGCAGTTCATAGGCTCGCAAGTAGCCACTGTGATCGAGTGTCTCCAAGGCGTAGGTGCGCGTGGTGTTGAGGAAACGGTAATGGGTCACGCCGCTGCCCTGCTCCACCGACAGCAGTGATTTGCTCGCCAGCCGTTCTATGATTTCGGCCAGGCAGGTGGGCCGCAGCACCGCGCAACTGATCACGCCAATCGCCGACTCCAGCGTAAACGCCACTTTGAACACCGCCAGCCGCTGCAATACGGTTTGCTCCATCGGGCACAGCTGTTCATAGCTCCAGTCCAAGGCCGCTTTCAGACTCTGATGCCGTGGCAGAGCGGTGCGCCGGCCTTGAGTCAACAACTGCAAACAGTTGTCGAGTTGCGCTTGCACCCCCACCAGCGCCAACGCATCGATTTGCGTCGCCGCCAGTTCAATGGCCAAGGGCAGGCCATCCAGGCGCCGACAGATTTCGCGCACCGCCTCAAGATCCTGCTGGCGCAGGGCAAACCCTTGCTGACGGGCTCGAGCGCGGCTGACCAACAGCTGCACCGCCGAATAACCCATAGCCTCGGCCACGTTGTATATCGCGCAGGCCGGCGGCACCGCCAGGGCCGGTAAACGCAGCAGCGTTTCCCCCGCCGCTTGCAGTGGTTCGCGACTGGTGGCCAGGATCGACAACCGTGGCGCCGAGGCCAGCAGATTGTCCACCACTGCCCGACAGCATTCGAGCAGGTGATCGCAATTGTCGAGCACCACCAAGGTATGTCGTTGCACCAGCGCCGCCACGCCGACGTCCAGTTCCAGCGTGCGCGACAGATGCTCGACGAGTTGCGCCGGGTCATCGATGGCCGCCAGATCAACCCTCCAGACACCGTCCTGATAGTGCTGCAACAGCAACTCGGCCACGCGCAGCGCCACGGTAGTTTTGCCAATGCCTGCAGGACCAATCAGGGTCATGAGACGTCGAACCGGCAATTGCCGGACCACACTGCCGACGATCGAGTCGCGACCGGTCACCGGTGTGAGCCGCGCGGGCAGGTTGTGCTGAGGCTTGTGCACAGACTCGACCGGCACCGGCGTGCCTGCCCCGTCGCATTGTACCGGGGCGATGAAACTGTAGCCGCGCTGGGGAATATTGACGATGTAACGCTGCCCGTTCTGGCCATCGCCAAGTGCCCGGCGCAGGGCGGCGATGTGCACGCGCAGGTTAATTTCCTCAACCACCGAGGTCGGCCAGACACGGGCAATCAGGGCATCCTTGCTCACCACTGAACCGGCGCGTTCGACCAGCACCTGCAAGATGTCCAGGGCTCGCCCGCCCATACGCAACGGCCGATCACCCTCCAGGATCAATCGCTGATGCAGGTGAAACGCATAGGGCCCGAACCGCAGCACCGCATCGCTGTTTATTTTTCTGAGGCTGTTCATGCACGTTCACGCGCTGAAAACCTGGCCCGGCAAGGTACCGCAAAATCCCTCGCACGAGTCCATCCAGGCTCCCGCACCTCCATGGCAAAGAGTTCACGGGTATCTTCGCAGGCATGGGTGTCGGTACCACGGCCACGGGAGGAGCGTCACGGCCATCACGGTGCGCGTGACGGACAACGCACCCTAACTGAACTGTTCGCGGTATTGAGTGGGGGTCAGGCCGAGCTTTTCACTGAACAGAAAACGCATATGCCGCACGCTGCCAAAGCCACTTTTATAGGCCACGGTCTTGAGCGGCAGGTCGCTGGTTTCCAGCAGACTCCTGGCGCAGTCAATGCGCGCGTTTTGCAGAAACTCCATCGGCGTCATGTTCACTTCCCGGGCGAAAACCCGGGCGAAGTGCCGCGCACTCATGTTCACCAGACTGGCCATGCGTTCGATGCTGAACGCTTCATCCAGGTGTTCGAGTACATGGTTCTGTACCCGGGTGATCGGCGTTTCATGGGGGGCTACCGCAGCCATCAACGGACTGAACTGCGCCTGCCCGCCCTGGCGTTTCATCACCACCAGCAATACTTTGGCAACGTCCTGGGCGACTTTTTTGCCATGGTCCTGGGCAACTACTGCCAGCGCCATGTCGATGCCTGCGGTAACACCGCCAGAGGTTATGAGATTGCGGTCCTGCACGAAAATCTGATCAGTCTCGACGGTGGCCTTGGGGAAGCCCTTGATCAGGCGCTCGGTGTAATGCCAGTGAGTGGTCACGCGATAGCCGTCCAGCAGCCCGGCATGCCCGAGCACGAACGCACCGGTGCAGATCGAACCGTATCGGCTCGCACGGCTGACAGCGCCCTGAAGCCACGCCAGTAACGGTGGATGTTTTTCGTTGTAGGCCCCCGGCCCGCCCGGCACCAGCAACAAGTCATAGCGCTCGTTCGCTTGATCGATATGCAAATCGGCCTGAACGTTGACACCGTTTGAGGCTCGCAATGCGCCATGCTCGGTGCCGATGATTGACAGCGCGTAACGATCGCCTGGCTCCAGATAACGATTGGCGATGGAAAACACCTCCATGGGACCGGCCATGTCGAGCAGAAGAAAGTCGGGGAACAGCACCATTGCCACGGTTTTCATGGATTCAAAATCACTGAGGTCACTAAAAGGAACTGTTTAATACCATTACGCCGAACACCACCCCCTTGTGGGAGCGAGCCTGCTCGCGATAGCCGTTTCACATTCACGATGATGCTGACTATAAGAAAGACCGCTATCGCGAACAGGCTCGCTCCCACAAGTATTGTGCCCGGCATTATGGCCAAGTGTAACAACAAGGATACGTGAATCCGTGCACATGACTGTCAACCTGAATGAGACAGTATTTCAAATTTCATCTACTTATTACGCCAATTAGTAAACATTAACCTTCTCCTCACTCGGACGAATTCACGTCCTGACAGGAGATTTCATCATGCTGAACCTTCGTAAAGCTTCGGATCGCGGCGCGGCCAATCACGGTTGGCTGAAGTCATTCCATACCTTCTCCTTCGCCAATTATCGCAACCCCCAGGAGCAGGGTTTTTCCGACCTGCTGGTGATCAACGACGACCGCGTGGCGGCCGGCAAAGGTTTTGGCCAGCACCCTCACCGCGACATGGAGATTTTTTCCTATGTGCTCGAAGGTGCTTTGGAACACAAGGACACCCTGGGCACCGGTTCGGTGATCCGCCCCGGTGACGTGCAGTTGATGAGCGCCGGCAGCGGCGTCGCTCACAGCGAGTTCAACCATTCGACGAACAAACCGGTGCACTTCCTGCAAATCTGGATCGTGCCAGAGGTTAGCGGCGCCAAACCGCGTTACCAGCAAGAGCACTTCAGCACGCAGAAAAAACGCGGACGCTTGCAACTGATCATCTCCCCTGACGGGGCCAACGGTTCGCTGAGAGTTCGGCAGGATGCGCGAGTGTATGCTGGCCTGATCGACGGCAAGGAAAGCGCCACGCTGGAACTGGCTGCCAATCGCTACGCCTATGTGCATGTGGCGCGGGGCAGTGTCGAGCTGAACGGCGTGCAGTTGCAGGAAGGTGATGGTGTGCGGGTGCGAGAGGAGCAAGTGCTGACCTTGAGCAACGGCGTGGATGCCGAGGTACTGGTGTTTGATTTGCGGCCGCAGGAATTGCCGGAAATGCCGTGAAGCCTGGTGAGCCTAAAGCTTCCACAGGGGATATGAGATGTCCTTGGCAATCACGCTATTCTCGGAACTGACGCATGAAGACTGCAAAAACTACCGATAACCACGAGCCTGTACGTTGAACAAATGCGCATAACGCCCGCCCGCCGCGACCAGGCTGTCATGATCGCCTCGCTCAAGGATCGCCCCCTGGTCGAGCACGATGATGTGGTCGGCATTGCGCACGCTGGAGAAGCGGTGAGAAATCAGCAACGTCATGCGGCCTTCAGTATGTTGACTGAAATGCTCGAACACCGCCGCTTCCGCCGCAGGGTCCAGGGCCGAGGTTGGCTCATCCAGAATCAAAATATCGGCGTCACGGCGCATGTAAGCGCGAGACAAGGCGATCTTTTGCCATTGCCCACCGGACAGCTCCTGCCCACCGGCAAACCACCGGCCCAATTGGGTGGCGTAACCGCGATCCAGACGTTCGATAAAGGGCGCGGCCATGCCCTCGGCGGCCGCTTGCTGCCAACGCGCTTTATCATTGAACGCCAGGGTATCGCCCACGCCGATGTTCTCGCCCACGGAGAACTGGTAGCGAATGTAGTCCTGGAAAATCACGCCGATGCGCCGTCTCAGCGCCTCTTCGTCCCAGGACTGCAAATCGCTGCCATCCAGCAAAATACGGCCCTGATCGGGGCGATACAGCCGAGTCAGCAACTTGATCAGCGTAGTTTTGCCTGAACCATTTTCCCCCACCAGCGCAATGCTGTGCCCGGGCAGCAGATGCAGATCGATGCCTTGCAAAGCGTCGCGGCTCGCCCCCGGATAACGGAAGCCGACGTTCTCGAAACGCAAGCCATCGCCGGGCACGGCGCCCACGGTCAAACTTCCGCTATCGGCAATAACCGGCTCGGCCAAATACTCATAGAGACTCGACAGGTAAAGGCCATCCTCGTAGAGACCACTGATCGCGCTCAAGCTACTGCTCACCGCAGCCTGCCCCTGCTTGAACAGCACCAGATACATGGTCATTTGCCCAAGGCTGATGTTGCCGTGAACGGTATCGACCACGACCCAGGCATAGGCCAGATAAAACGCAGCGGTGCCCAGCAGCCCCAGCACAAAACCCCAGCCATCGCGACGCAGCGTCAGGCGCCGGTCTTCGGCGTAAAGACGCGCAAATGTGTCCCGATAACGTTGCAACAGCAGCGGCGCGAAGCCGAACAACTTAACCTCTTTGATGTAGCCTTCGTGGGAGAGCAGCGTCTCGATGTAATTCTGCTGCCGACTCTCCGGCGCCCGGCGCGTGAACAGGCGAAAGGCATCCCCGGAAAAGTGCGCTTCGGCAAAGAACACTGGCAAAGCCCCGACCACCAGCAGCACCAATGCCCACGGCGAAAAATGCACCAGCAAGACACCGAAGCTGATCAACACGATCAGGTTCTGGATCAGCCCCAGCGACTTCATCACCAACGCCAGCGGACGGGTCGATGCCTCGCGCCGCACCCGTACCAGCTTGTCGTAGAACTCGGAATTCTCGAACTGCACCAACGATAACGTCTGAGCCTTCTCCAGAATCATCGTGTTGACCTTCTGCCCCAACTGCACCCGCAACAGCGATTGCTGAACCGACAGTGCACGCTGTGTCCCGGACAACAATGCGAGCACGCCCGCTTCAAACAGCACATACCGCACAACCGGCCATAGCGGTGCACCGCCCTGCTGGGCGTGCAACTGCATGGCGGTGACTACTGCATCAACAATCCGCTGCCCCAACCAGGCCGCCAGTGCCGGCAATACACCGGCAATCAGCGTCGCAAGCACTAACCCCAGGAACAGCCCCCGAGACGTTCCCCAGACCAGCAACAAGGCACGTCTCGCCTGGTCGAGCAAAGAGGCAAAACGGGTCAGGACAGGCATAGGACGATGGTCTCGGTTGGCGGATGTCGCGGCAGGTTCTACAGTACGTGGGATAAGTCATCGACTCTACGGGGTTATGACGCGATAAAGCTGGCCTCACCCATCGTGAAAACATCTAAAAAAATACCTCACTCGCCACGTTTTAGCGCTTTGCTATGGAGAGCCATCGAGATTCGAGGACGAACCTGAACGTCCAGCCGATGCGCCCTCTCCATAACCGGGAGCAAAAACATGAAAATCAATCCCTACCTGATCTTCAATGGTGACTGCAAGGCTGCTTTCACGTTTTACGCCAAAAGCCTGCCAGGCCAGATAGAAGTCATGATGACCTTCGGCGAAACCCCGGCTCGCGATCATGTTCCGGAGGACTGCCACAACCTCATCATTCACACGCGGCTGCTGGTCGCAGACCAGGCAATCATGGGGTCGGACACCACACCTGATCGCCCCACCGCCAGCATGAGCGGTTGTTCGATTTCGTTGAATGTCGACAGTGTGGCGGAGGCAGAGCGGGTATTTGCTGCGTTAGCGGAAGGCGGCAGTGTCCAAATGCCGCTGGAGGCGACGTTCTGGGCAGCTCGTTTCGGGATGCTGGTCGATCGGTTTGGTGTGGCTTGGATGGTGAATTGCGAGAAGGATCAGTAACCAGTCCCCCCCGGTTAGTACATCGAACTAATGGCGCTTCAATATCAACTTTAGTGTTTTTTATTCAATAACCAAACAGAATAACTATACGATCACAAATTCAGTTTCCGACATAAAATCTTACAGATATAATGCAGAAAGCTTCAATTAATACAGCCCCCGCTTCGTTCGCCCTAAAAAGAGGCGGTCGTTACACGCTTCGCCTCCTGAATGCGCACTCGCATCGCCCTAGAACACCGTGGAATATCCTTATAAATCAACTCCAGTTTTCAAAAATGCAGACATCCGCCCAGTTCATACGCCGAAACGTTTCAGTTGTGCCTCGTTCTGTCGCCAAGATTAGGGGATCAGTGGTGCATCTGTGTTGTTCATAGAAAAGTCAACCTAAAGAGCCTGAGCTGACTGATAAGGCTGCAGCAACTAAATCGATCATCATCAAAACAACTGGTTTAAGCCTTCGCAGTTGCCTTTGCCGTTGAATCAGCTAAAACCTTTGAGGATGGAATGACACGTGTTGACGGCTGGAAATGTTATAAAAAGTCAGATAATTTCAGTATTTTGTGTATTAAGATTGCAACGCCAGCACATAAGAGTAATTTGCATGATGAGTTCTGAGAGCAAAATCGAAAATAGCCAGAGGGGTATTCTTGCTATTGGGCGCACTTGGCGCTCGACAGAAAAACTTCGCCAGCTATTTGTACCGAATCTCACACATGTTTATACATTAGATCACCCGCACCCACTAAGCCTTGATATCGAAACTCAAACGCTCGATACCGTTTTAATCGATATTGAAAGCCCTTCCCTTCTTGATGACAGCCTGGCACTGATCAAGAAGTTACGTTCGACCCCGACCGAACTGGCCATTATCGTAACCATTAATTATCGCTCTCCGCAAACTAAAATTGAATGCTACCTCGCCGGCGCTGATCACTGCATCAATGTACCTAATGATCAGGATGAAAAGGCCAGGCTGATTTCAGAGTTGTTCGAAACTCCGGAATGGCAACCCAGCATAAAGTTGATACTGGACCCCACTTGCCTGCACTTATACAGCAATGATTGCAAACTGGATCTGGCCTATCAGGAAATGAAAGCGCTGGAGGCACTTATTAACGCAGAAGGCAATATTCTGCACCATGATTGCATGGCCGAATCCATGGGATTGAATATAAAACTCTACGACTCACGCGTATTGGAGAAATCCATAAGCCGGCTTCGAAATAAAATCAAAAAACACTTTGGCATTAACATCATTCACAGTGTTCGTGGTTATGGCTATCGACTGCTTCGAGGAGTCGTATCAGTCAATCAAGCAAACTTTCACTCTTAAAGGACTAGATGATGGAGCCCGGCAGGCAACCTATAGTGCACGAAAACTTCGCATTGGTTTTCTTCAGGCAATCGATTCTGAAAAGAAACGATGAACTGTTCGGCAGCGAAATTTATGCCAAGGCAACCAAACAGGAGACACCTCTGAACAAGGGGTATCAACAGCTGCATTCCGATCATCCACTGGCGATTTATCATGAAGTCCTGACACGGATCCAATTGAATGCCCTCTCAAAGAGTGAGGCCTCCCCGTCCGCACAGACGCCCAATAAGCTGTTCGTGAACATGAATCAGTCCGCTTTATTGGATAAAGCGCTCATTAAGGAGATGAACGATGCTCAAGCGATACTCAAAAAGCATGAGCAACAACTGATCCCCAGTATTAACAACAGTTCGCTCCTGTCGTTCAACCTAAAAGAAAAAAGAACCATTATCAATCACATCCACCTATTGAAAGACAATGGGATCGAGATCGCTTTCGATGGCTATGATTTAAGCGACGATAGCACTGAAAAACTGATCAGCCTGACGCTGTTCGATTACATAAAAGTGGATCTGACCAAATCCAACTTCGACATCATGGTCGAAAACAGTCAGGATTTTTTCGACAGGTCTTATGACTGCCTGAGCGGCATGATCCATGACAGCAAGATCAAATTCGTGGCGGACCGAGTGGAGCACAAAGCACTACACACACTGGCTCGCAGCATGCCCTTCGACTTTTTTCAGGGGAGGTACTACTCGCCCACTGAGCTTATTTAAGTATTGAAAAACTTCACCAGACTAGGAAGGAACCTTATTGTGAACACGCCGAATAACAGCTTTCTGATTTTCACCCGGGACCAACTGGCACGACAAGCAATCGAATCGCTTCTCGCGCAACGCCTATATTTATCGTTTGAAATCGAGTCAGGTAAACTCAGCAGCGAACGCATCCGAAAGAATCGATTCACGCACATCCTGCTCGACCAGGCGGATATATCGCTGAGCGATGTCAGTTTCATCCGTAAAAATCAAAAAGATGCGGAAATCATCCTCATAACGCCCAACTCTGAATCTTCGGAACTTCATCACTTTTCGCACTTCGGTGTTGATGGCTTTCTCAAGAAACCGGTGGCCGACGAAGAGTTCATCTCGGCAGTCAGTCGGGTTAAAGAGTCCCAGGGCAATCCTGACATTTGGTGGTTTAACGCTGACGATCGAACATTGGTCAAAGAAGACATTACTATTCCATTGACCGGTACCGAATCGTTAATGCTCACCCAACTGGTACTCAGCGATCGACGTGTGCTCAGCAAAAACGATCTTATCCTGCGCATCGATAAAGACCCGGAACAATACAGCGGCCTTGAAATGTGCCTGAGCCGATTACAGAAAAAGTTCAAGACAGCGGCCAATGGAGAACGGCTGATCCGTTCAGTCCGAAACCGTGGTTACTGCCTGGCACAAAGGATAAGAGTCGCTTACTGAGCGAGTGATCGCATAAAACAATAACAATAAATGCGACTCTCCGCCCCACCTGACACACCCATACCCGTGATCTGCCGCCTTGCACTGCATTTCCTGACTTACGCCAAACACCCTCCCATGGCTCCGGCTCCGTTTCATCCCTCGCATACCCGGCAAACGTTTATCGAATACTGCAATTATATAGACGATTGAGCGATACCCTCCTAACAAAAGAGCACGACCTTTTATAACAAGGCCTCTGAAAGTACGACCGTTATAATTCGTCAGACACACACAAAGATTTAGGTACTAGTATAAAACCCTGACACTGAGACAACCGTATCAGCTGACTTCAAAACAAAGCCAGGATGGCCGGCCATAAGTTCGCGTTATTCCCTTCCAATAATAAAAACAACTTCTGACTGAACCGCGTTCGCTCAGCCTTTGGGCGTGGCTGCCATTTATTAACCGTCGACTGATACACAACGTGGCGCAGGCCCGAGGGACACCGCGATGGTACATAATCGTATTAATCGAAATAACATAACCAAAGGACTGACCTTCTGGGGGCAATGGATAATTGCCATCACTTCGGTCAATACATTGTTATTTGGTCTGGCGCTGTACCAGACAGGAGAAATCGACGCCCATTATCGCGTGTTGGCGGTGCTTACTTTCCTCGGCTCGGTCCCTTCCTACTCCCTGCTGCTGGTCTATCACAAGCAGCATAGTTACCTCAGCGGCTTGGCGCGCCTGCTACTGGGATGGCTGCTGACGCTGGCCGGACTGACCAGTATTGGTTTTTTCAGCAAGACCAGCGAATTGTTTTCCCGGGAAATCATCGTGGTCTGGGCTGCGGCCGGTTATTGCATTCAGGCCTTGCTGTACCTGCCATTGCACAGTTTTTCCAAGCACTACCAGCGGCAATTGCACAGCCAGTACAACACCCTGATTATCGGCACCGATCAACTGGCGGTGAATCTGGCAGACAAACTGACCAAAACCGAGTACCCGCCGCTGGTGGGCCTGATCAGCTCAAATCCCAACGAGCTGTCTACCCAGGTCAATGCCCACCGGGTTCTGGGCCCATTGCAGGAACTGCGTGAGCTCATCCAGGTGCACGACGTCCGGCGGCTGTACATCGCGCTGCCCTTGAGCGAAGCCAAACAGGTCGAGGCGCTGTACATCGACCTGCTCGACGCCAATGTCGATGTGGTCTGGGTTCCCGACCTGGGCAGCATGACGCTGCTCAATCACTCCATCAGCGAACTGGACGGCCTGCCTGCCATCCACCTCAATGAAAGCCCGCTGACCAGTTACCCGACAGCGGCGCTGAGCAAGACCTTGCTGGACAGAAGCCTCGCCGCCCTCGCGCTGATCGGCTTCAGCCCGCTGCTTCTGGTGATCGCCGCCGCCGTGAAGATTTCTTCCCCGGGCCCAATCATCTTCAAACAGGAACGGCACGGCTGGAATGGCAAGATCATCAAGGTCTGGAAGTTCCGCTCCATGCGCCTGCACGACGACCATCAGGTGCGCCAGGCCGGCCGTGAAGACCCACGCATCACTGCAGTCGGCCGCTTCATACGCCGCACCTCCATCGATGAACTGCCGCAGTTCTTCAACGTGCTGCAAGGCCATATGGCGCTGGTCGGACCGCGGCCTCATGCGATTGCCCATAACGACTACTACACCGGCAAGATCCAGGCTTACATGGCCCGCCATCGAATCAAACCGGGCATCACCGGCCTGGCCCAGATCAGCGGCTGCCGCGGCGAAACCGAGACCCTCGACAAGATGCAAAAGCGTGTGGAGATCGACCTCAACTACATCAACAACTGGTCGTTGTGGCTCGATATCAAGATCCTGATCAAGACACCGTTTACGCTGTTTTCGAAGGATATTTATTAACTGCTGAGACGTTCACCCCATCCGTTCTTCAGCTTAGCTACCGGGGCAGTCAGGCCTCTGACTGCCCCGCCCCCCCCCCGCCCCACTGCTTCATCCCATTCCCCTTGGGGAAATAAAACCAAATTCAAATTCTTTGTCAGGTTTTCTGGGAGAGTGGGTAGCCTTGCTCGACATACCGCTCTAGTTTGTTCCAATTGCTCGCCAGGTAACCGACGGCTTTGCCCAAGGCGTTCCGAGCCGTGACCTGCAATCGCGTCTTTTCCATCCAGCTTTTTAGCTGAGCTACCACCGACAGGCTGCACTCATAGCGATCAGCCTTGCAATCTTCATCACCGTAGTCCTTCAGGTCGGGCTCGATGCCGAAAAGCTTGTTGATCAGGTTCAGCGCGGTATCCGCACGCCCCGTCCTGCCCTTGGATTGCACTTTTTGCGCATCGACGAACTTTCGCCGTGCATGCGCTCAACTACGCAAATGCTCAACGCCTGCCGGTGTGTCCAGCGCAGTGTAGCCGGCATAATCGTCTTTCATCCCGTAGCCGCGATAGCCATCGAGCAAGCGCATTGCCACCTCCTGCGCACGGCTGGTGGGGTAGTCAAAAAGGATCACCGGCCTGTCAGGCGGGCCGAGTCCTGGCGCGGGATGTTGATGCCGTGACGGCCCAACACCTTTTCGAAATGGTAAAGCGGTAGGCTATCGACGTATTTGGTCGTCAACAACATTGCCAGCACGCTCGGACTGGCTATGCTTTTTTCAATCAGTTGGGCGGGCTTATCCGCCCTGACCGGTGCCGACTCACAATCGCGGCAACCATAGATCTTGCGAAAATGCTTGATGACGCGGATCTGCATCGGGACGATTTCAAGCTGTTCGCTGACCTCCTCGCCAATGGTGTGTTTATGGCAGCCGCAGGCACACGTCAGCTCATGCTCGGGAAGTGCGTGGATGACTTCGATCGGGGCAGGTCGGCGGGGAGCGGCTTACGTTTGCCGCGACGTTGGTCGGCACGACGACTTCTTCTTCGTAAGCCGTCAATTAATCATGCACTGAGGAAGCAGCCTGCTGATACAAAAAAAATAAACGTTTAGCATATAAGCTATGCCCGTAATCATTCGGATGCCAGCGCACCCCATCAGATGAACCGGCACCATGGGCTAGTGGAAGAGCCGCGATATCGGCTACTGAAGAGTAAGGCACATGCTCTTCAGAGGAGACCGATGCCATTACTTTATCGACCTCCCCGGACCAACCATTGTAACGCCCAAGGCCATTCTGACGAGACAAGGACCATGGGCCCACGGCAATGATACTCGGACGACTGTCTAGTTGCCGGAGAGCAGTAATTAGCTTTCTGTAATTTTCTTCTAAAATACCGATTCCGCTTCTAGTGTCTTCGTGTTCACCCAGCTGAACAACCACAAGATTTGGGCGCGTATTAATTACAGAGCCCAATGCTCGGAGTCGCTGGTCAACTGTGCCACTTCCTCCTGCAGTGTGATAACAAACCACTGTCGGCTGCTCGCGGGCGTCACTAATTTCTCGGCTTAAAATACTTACATAATCAGACTGCCTGGAGGATGCGGCCATACCACTTGTATGACTCCATCCTAAATTCTTCTTTGTAGCTTCATTGAAGCCATGCAAAGTAATACTGTCACCGACAAACAATATCCGGTAAGCCTTGACATTTTCAGTATCACATTGCGTAACAGCATCTAGTTGTGACAACGGTGCAGCAGCCAAAAAGGAGCAGCCAAGAGCAAGAACACTTCCTACCCATACTCTCATTAGACCTTTCATTCAAAACTTTTCGTCCGCGCTCTAAAATCAGTCAAACCACTAAAATATTGTTTAACATAGCGATTGAGTTTATCCGTCAGTGGACATTCTACAAAACGATACATAAAAGCCCCAACGCCAAGGGCGACAAGGATACTGCCAATCACCGATGGAACAGAATATATAATGCCAAGTCTCTTGAACACCTCAGGAACTACTGGGGCAGTTAGAGGATGAAACAAATAAATAGAGTAAGACGCCGCCCCCAAAAACACCAAACCCCGTGACATTGTAAAATTTACCGTCTTTTCAAGGCTAGCACAGCAATAAACCACCAAAAAAGAAGCCAGACCATAAGTTATGGTATTTCCATACTCAGGGAAGCGCGGAAAAAATAAGTAGCCAAGGGAAAGCAGAAGAATGACAACAGCAGTATTTCGCTCAACGAGCACACTTCGCTGCATTAGCCTAGCCGTTAACATCCCCCACAAAAAATTAAGAACTATTGGATCAGCGTAAAAAGCCAAAGCCACATTCCATGCATCCGTTTTAAAAACTGACGCAATTGCGAGAGCGACCAATATCGGCGCTGTAAATTTCACCGCACTCACCCGAACCAACAATGCCAGTGTAAAAACAGCATAGAAGAACATTTCAAATAGCAACGTCCAACCGACCGCCAGCAGTGGTTTGGTTTCGTTATCCACATTGATAGCTGGCACAAAAAAATAGGACTTCACTGTGTACAACCAATCAACCTGCGCATGCAATACCAGACCGGTAGCCGCCAGCAGGGTGAATAACTTCACCGAAGTAGCGAACCAGTAAAGCGGAACAATTCTGACAATTCTGCGTATGGCAAAAAGCTTCCAAGCACCGTCCGCACTGTGCATTTTTTCAGCAGCTATCATCATCACAAAGCCGCTAATAACAAAAAAGAGAGGCACCCCATTAGCACCAAGGTTATAACTAACAGTCTCTGAATCCAGCCTTTCCTTTGAGTAAAACGCAGAGTGGCAGACAACTACAGCCAACGCAGCAATGAATCGCAATACCTGGATCAATTCGAACTTATCCGCCGTCGCACCTCCGGCATGCTTTTTTGCTGCCAACATAGTCTATAACCTCCAAGTATTTATCAATGGCCAAAATGCTGCAGAGCCAAGAAAAGCGCTGACCAAAGAAAAACAGCATGAACTCAGGTTCTCTTCTTGTCGCCACCTGATATCCGACAATTTCTAACACAAAGAACGCCTAAATGGTTTCGTTATTTTTCGTCCAAATAAAACAATATAAAAAAGGGCAAAAACATGTTAAAAAATCAAATATTTTTTACACCCCCCTAGAGCCTAAGCACTGCTCCCACTCGGGAGATCAATGCACCATAAGCACTCGACCTAAGGCCCCAACATATGATTTTTATTCTGGCCGCCCTCGGCACACTGGCAATGACTTTGTCATTTCGCAGGAGCGTACTGCTCATCCCAGTCTGGACGGTACTGACGCCCAAAGCCTTGCTTCTGCTTGATACACCTTCACTGCCAGCCTTCAGTCTTTACAAGTATCTTTGCCTTGTAATGATAGTTATGTACCTGACAAAGAATTTATCCAAAAAAAGACAACATACCCCTCAGAAGCCTTTCAGTCGTGCGTTCTATCTAATCCTCATCTCCTCGGCAACTTCAGCCATATTAAACATAAGCTCTAGTAATTCTGGCTTGCTGACGCTAACAAGCATGGTCATTGAAGTAATTATGCCCGTGACTATTTACTGCGAATACCTTGGTAGGCAAACCCCTCAAAAACTCAATGCACTCATGAGCAAATATATGTTTTGCTACTGCGCCCTAGCAGTATACGGAACCCTCTGCTACTTAATAAACTACAACCCTTATATTGAGTTCATTAACTCTACCACTCATACAGGCCGCATCATTGCTCAAACCTATGCAGAAACCTTACGCGGTATCCGGGCACAAGGCACAATTTCGCACCCCATCACCTATGGCGCACTTATTGTAATGATGCTGCTCACTTACTACACAGTGAAGCTCAAAAAAGCGAAGCTCAACCTCAAAGATTATCTAAAAATCGGCTTGGCCACGACTATAATTATTGGAGGAGCGCTATTCACAAACTCTAGAACCCCACTTATTTTATTCGCGGTTCCGCTTATAATACTTGCGCTTAGCCAAAGCGCAGCAAAATCCTTAAAATATACGCTAACCTTTTCCTTGATTTTCGTTACTCTTTTTTCCACCTCTGAGCTATTTAGAGATAAAGTACTATCCGTTGCAAACATATTTGATTCCAATCTCGGCGAAGACATGAATGGCTCCGACTTAACCATGCGCGGCGCACAGTTTGCAGCTTCCGCCCGTCACTTTTTTAATTCTCCACTTGTCGGAGGCGGCCTTGATGCAACTCGCAACATTGTATCCTCAGGCCTCGATCCAGATCTTTTCAATACTGAAAGCATCGTATTCCGCTTGATGATTGACCAAGGCACTCTTGGCCTAATTAGTTACGCTGCATTCTTCTTTTTACTTTATATCAAGGTCGCTCGAAACATCCAACAAGAGTCTGCTCGGCGCATGTACCTGGGAATGGTGATTGGCTATATTACATTTACAATATCCACCGGCCTCATTGACACATTACAGAATACCCTATTCATGATTTGCGCCCTCTATTATATATTTAAGTTTGAACCCAATAAAGATCACTCTATCACGCCGAGACCTACCCTGCTCCAGGGTGACCATCCTGGAATAATGTCGCCAAAAAACCACGTAACAGCTTCCTAATAGGCTTTCAAAATGACCGTTATCGCAGCGCTACTACTGCTATACACACTATCAATAGCATTATTAAACAAGCTATTCAGCTATTCCACATTACTTACTCAACAAATTCTAGAGCGCTCCTCGCCATTAGATGCGCTTCGAGGAATCCTTGCAACATCAGTAGTGTGCCACCACTTCATCACCACCTACTATTGGAAAACAACTGGAATTTGGACGCGCCCTGATAGCAACCTATTAAACAACCTTGGCGCTGTCCCGGTTTCATTATTCTTCATGATCACCGGCTTTCTTTTTCTAGGAAAAACTTACGAGTCATCGCCAAACTGGACCAAATTACTCAGTTCACGCGTGCGCCGCATCATGCCGCTTTATTTATTTGTGCTCGCGGCACTTATTCTTACCAGCCTTATCAAAACAGAATTCAAAATGGTTCACCTCAGCGTATTAGCAAAAGAAACACTGAAATGGCTAATCTTCTTTGGGGCATCATTTAATGGATTCCAGGATAGCATCCGAATGACTGCTGGCGCTCACTGGACCTTAGGTTACGAGTGGATTTTCTATCTAACACTTCCACTGATAGCTATCTTATTCCGAAAAAAGAGCCCAATAGCCTACTTAATACTGTCATTATCCACCCTAGCATTAGTGGCGCTAGGGCTTCATAACAACCTCATTAAACCTGGTCTTTTCCAGCTATTTTTTTCGGATTCATTCCGATCCTAATCAAAAATCATCTGCCTCACGCAGTCCCTTTGCTACAAGGAAAATGCGCAGCATTTATTGCCACAACATTAATTGCAGCCGCACTCTTTCAACATGAAGAATATTCAACACTCCAAATGCTGTTGCTCGCAGCTCCATTCGCTATCATCAGCCTGGGAAATGACCTATTTGGCTTACTGAAAAATCACGGACTTAAATCTCTCGGAGAAGTAAGCTATAGCATTTACCTTACTCACGGATTAATACTTTACTGGGCATTTTCGACATTCAACGTTTTTGATTTTTCCAAAAACGGAATTCTGACATTTGTCGCACTTTTCCCTATCGTACTCGTCGTAGTATCAGGCACATCTATCGTCACTTACTTATTCATCGAAAAGCCATTTATAATACCAAATAAAAACAAGACAAAAGCCATCTCCCAGCCACTGAGCACTGCTGAACCCACTAACACCTAGGACTTACGGTGCCATTTTGAAAAAGCTACTAGTTGCTTCATTTCTATCCCTGATATCTTCCACCAGCTATGCTATTGATGTCGGAGTCTACTATTACCCCGGCTGGAAAAGGCCAGATGTAGATGGCTGGGCGAAAATCAAAGCGCACCCCGAACGAGAACCGCTTCTAGGATGGTATACGGAAGGGTCGGATGAGGTGACGAGAAGGCACCTACAATGGATGGAAAAATACGGGATAAACTTCATTGCCTACGATTGGTATTGGGATCAAGGAACAGGCGTAAAAAACCGCACTTACGCTATAGACTCATACATAAGAAATGCTAAGGACTACAACGTAGAATTTGCTCTATTATGGGCAAACCATACGAACACTCCGGAAAGCCTGTCACAGTTTGATGAAATAGTTAATTACTGGATATCCAACTACTTCAAAAACCCAAAATACAAAAAAATCGACGACAAGCCTGTAGTTTATATATTTTCTTCAGACATGCTAAGCAAAGATTCAGAGAAATTTGGTTCATCCTCCAAAAAACTACTAACGAGAGCGCGTAAGCTAGCAAGAAAATCTGGACTTAACGGGATTTTTTCATTGGGGCGTCAGGCTCAAAAAAGACTCACTAACACTTGAACTACCAAATCAAACGTATGATGCAGTAAGCGCCTATAACTATCAGTACGGACCGTCAAAAACTTCAGAGATTCGCACTCTATCCAAAAGCTATTCGGAGTTGATGGGTGGCTACTCTCAATCTTGGAACTTTACGTTGAAAACAAGCCCCTTGCCTTACGTCATCCCCGTGACTTCGGGGTGGGATAGAAGTCCTTGGGGTGGAAGCAGCGATCCAGCGCACGACAACTCCTACAGCACCCCCGAGGAGTTTTCAGAGCATTTATCCAGGGCAAAGTCAGAACTTCTTGGCAACCCCAAAAAAACGCTAAACACAATCATTGTTTGTTGCTGGAATGAGTTCGGGGAAGGCTCTTATATTGAACCCACTAAGAAATTTGGATTTGACTATCTTGAGCAAATACATAAAGTCCTAAAAACCCAATAGTCTTCAAAGCAAGCTGTTTTTTCGCAGTTATTTATACAGTCTTTCACAAGCCAACCATTCTGGTTCGGTCATACGCTGCCGCCAGCTCTGAGTCCGCTAACGGCAAGATAAACTCCTGGTATGAAATTGAACGGCGGGTCGACGGTGTTCGTGCCATCGGCAAGAACGTACTGCAGGAGGGGGATACAGAGAGGATCTACGGTGCAACATACCAGCAGACTGCTTGGTATGTCGTGCCTTTTCAGCGCACCCAATACCTTGAAACCAATAACCCCATCAACACGCCGATACTATTTGCCAGCATGTCGTAGGGCGAAGCCGTGCGCAGTGGCATCAAACCTTGCGCGGCCTCGATGAGGACGCCGGTGAGCAAACACCCCACGGCGATCCAGCGAAATTTCACAGTGGGAAAGGCCAGGCGGCAGCTGCACGCAAATACCAGAAAGCCGATCCAGTGATGGAGCTTGTCCTCTTCGACGAACAGCTCCGGGATCGGCTGAGAGCGCAAACCTGCGAAAAGCAGAATCACGGTCACCGCGGCAAAGACCAGGCCCCGGAGCCAGAACGGCAACTCGATCAAACCCTTGAGCCTAGTGATCATTCGGTAATTTTCTCGAAATTGTTGTAGAACAGGTCGCTGTCACGTCCATCCGTCATGGTCTGTAGCGAGTAGGCACGGCTCAGGCGTGCACCACCATCGCGAGTCAGTGGCGCCCATACGATGTTGGCCCGACGCATGGTGGAGGTACTCATCAACTCGTCGAACGGGATGGAAACATAGATCCCTTTGTCGAAGCTGCCCTCGCCATACTCCTCCTTCGACGCGCTGGTCAGAGTGACCCAGGCACCAAACTTCACCCCGTTCTTGAACATCCGCGACAGGTCGACGGTGGTGCCCCAGTCCCGCGCCAGATAACGCCCGACGCTGACCGCTGCAAGCATGTCATTGGGCAGCTCAGTATAGCTCGTGACATGGCCCGTCACGGTCTTGTAGTCACGCAGGCCGAAGCCCTGATCAAAGTCCCGCTGACGCACGAAGTTCAGGTCCGCGCCCACCGACCAGCGTTTCCCCGTGGGTCGATACAGCACTTCGCTGCCGACGCCGGCGAACATGGATTCCAGATAGCCGCCGTAGACCATGCCGTATAAATCCCGGTCCAGCTGCGCCGCATGGTTGAACTGGAACGTTGGCATCGTCACATCGGAGGTGGTCACGTATTGGCGCACATCAGTGCGCACTCGCGGCAGCCCGCTCGGCGCGTCGTAGGTGAACTTGTCGTAGTTGTTCAGCAGATTGACACTGAGCAAGCCGCTCCACCAGGTATTGCGGGTGAAACGGTACTCGGCGTCGGCATCGGCTGTGAACTGATAGAGCAGTCCATCGGGGCCGCCGATGTTCTGTTTGTAGCCCAGACCGAGGCCGTAACTAAACGGTTCCAACGCCTGGGTGTAGAGCGTGGTTTCCCGGTGCGCTGTTGCCGGATTGACCTCGGTCGTACGGTGCAGATCCTTCAGTGGCTGGTCGTTGTTCACGACTGCGCGGAACGTTTCGCGCGGCACGCTGGTTTCCTCGATGGACATGTCATAACGCTGGTTCACCAACGTGAACCAGTCGATGTCCTGATTGACGCTGTTATCGAGAATCCGGCTAGCCCGCCCGACGGCTTTGGACGAATAAAAATAGCGAGACTGCTCGCCATACACCATCAGCTCAGAACCACGTTGGGTGATGCGTTTCACCTTGTAGCCAGCATTTTGCTGCAACCGGTTGGAGACATCGGCCCAGTTAACCTGGTCAGCCGGGGTCGACGGTGCCTGTGCCGGCAACGGCTCGGCGGGAGGGTCGTAGGTTTTGACCGGCGCCTTGCGGCTGACAAAGTTGGTGTGCAACGTGATGCCGAACATCGCCGTATTGCCACGCTCCCAGCCAGCGCTCAAATCGATGCTGTCCGCGAGCTTGTAGACCACGCCGATGTTGATCGGCAGGTCTTGCTTGATCGCATTGTCCAGTGGCTCATTCTTGTAATCGTTGCCCTCGTACTCGAGCTTCAGGCTCAGCGGTGCCCACGGCGTTTGATAGGCAACCCCGCCAAACAACGAAGGATGGCCCCTGAAGTAAGCGTTGGTGTTCACGTCCCCTGCCCTGGCGACCGCCGCAGAGCTTTCTGGCCGGTCGTTGAAACTGCTGCCGAAGACTGCCAGCGGGTTGCTGAAGTCCCCTCGATTACCCAGATAGCCCCAGGCAATGCCGAGACTGAAATCCAGCTCGCCATAACGCTTGTTGGCGACGAAATACTCGCTGGAAAACAGCCCGGTACCGCCAATGTCCCGAGCGCCGATGGCGACTTGCGGCGCCCAGCGCGTTTCTTCCCAAAGCCGCGCCTTGATGTCGATGGCCTTGTCTTTGAAGCTCTGGTCGCCGCTAAAATCCTCCGGACCGTAGTTACGGTTGGTGATCGCGGTGTAACGAAACGAGCCTTCCAGCCAATCGAACGGCTGCAAGGAAAAACTGTAGCGCGAGTAAGGATCGGTACGACTGGCCGTGGCGCTCAACTCGCCCGCGGGCGCCATGCGTGCGGTGGGGGTCTGCAACAGACCGACGCCACCGAAATCACTTTGGGTGTAACGTGGTTCGCCGTGAGCCCATCCGCAGGGCAAGAGCAAAACAGCAGCAAAACGTAACTTTAACAGGCACTTCAAGGGGCCACCTCAGCCAGCGGTTGAGTGGCGAGAAACTCGGCCAGTTGTTGATTGAGCTCGGGGGTCGGCACCTCAAGATCGTCGTTCCTGATCGGCACCAGGATCCTGCTGCCGGGAGCCACCACGACGCCGTCCTGACGATTCCATGCCGCCACGCCCACGCGCCGCACCTGGCCGTCGGGCTGGATCAGCCATAGATAATCGCGCTCGGCGTCGTCGAGAATGGTGCATTGCCGGGCATAGGCGCGGACTTCCTGCATGGCGCTATAAGGCACATGACAAGGCTGAGCAACCGCCCCGAGGATTTCCACGGTGGACGGACGCGCGGGATACATCAGACGGTCGCCATCCTCCAACAGAGCGTTGCTGGCGAACCCCACTTCCACGGCAATCGGGTCGAGCACCGCGACTTGACGTCCGGTGACCGGCAGCCCCTCGATTTGCTCATACAAGCGCGAGCTCAAATCCGCTCGCGTGCCCTTGCCATCCAGCAAGGCACCCCGTTGCAGCAGCTTCAGATCAAACAGGACGCCCGCCTTCAACCGCGCTTGCTGATTCTCCAATGAGCGATGTAGCCACGCCGCACCCAGCCAGTAACTTTCGGCGTTGGGTTGGGCGTCGCGAATGACGTCCAGCAAGCGTGCACCGGGCTTGATGTCGAAATGACCAGGGCTGCGCACATCACCGCTGACCGTGATGGCCGCCTGGCTCACGCCCGAGCCGATCAAGAGCAAGCCAAGCAACATAAGGTTCGAACACTTCACCGGGCCGCCCCCCGGTCAGGGCGCACCTGCACGATTTTCAAGAACAGCTGCGGCGTCAGATGCTGCTCGCTGCGCAGGATGAAACCGTCCTGAGGGTCGACCCAGTAACGGTTGGTGGCACGGAAATTCAAGGTGGGTGCATCCACCTGCTCGTCGATACGCAGCAAGGCGTAATCCTTGTCCAAAATGCTGATGGTCTCGATGCCGTGGGGGCTGAAACGGCTGTTGACCGCGATACCGATTCGGTTGCCGTCGTAGATGTCGATCCAGCGCGTGCTGGTGTAACCGTCGGGCAACTGCTGAAGGCCGCGCTTGAAGGGCGACTCATCATTGAAGCGAGTGCCATCCAGTGAAACGCCCAGCCCGACGGTGCGCACCACCAGGCCATCGCGCATCATCAACACTTGCTTGCCGGAAGCGACCCAGAACTGCAGGTCGCCCCGTCGGCGAGCCATCGCCATCACCCCCTCGCTGGAGGGTGTGGTGACCAGAATCTGCGGATACGGCACGGCGTCGACCTGAGCGCGGGTCAAATTGATGGAGGCAGGCCCCGCGACGGACGCTTCAAGCGTGTCCCAGGAAGCCTTCATCAATGGGTTACACCCACACAACAAAAGCGCCATCGTCAGACTGGCGAAGGTAGGCAAATTTTTCACGGCGGGATTGAGCCTATATCTGCTGTTGGCTTCGCTGAGATCGTTAACTGAGCTGGCACCGGTGCCGAGGACACTGGCGGTAGGCAGAAGCTGGGTAATCAGGCGGTTCCAGCGAGTCACGCCGGCCGGACCGACATAGACGATGTCTTGCGGCTGCAAGTCGAAACGAGTGGCCAGCACCAGCGCCGAAGGTGATTCGGCATCGAGCTGGAACACCTTGGCCGGTTCGGTTTCCAGGTTGTCCGCGCCGCGAATTACGTACACCGCATTGCCATTGGAGGTGGTCTGATTCAAGCCTCCTACAGTGCCCAGAGCATCGGTCAGGTTGATCGATTTGCTCTTGAAGCTCAGCGCGCGGGGCTGGTTGACCTCACCCATGACATAGATTCGCTTCTGGTCGTTATAAGGCAAGTACAACCGGTCGCCACCCTTGAGGTAGACGCCCTGCAGCTGTGAGTCCTGGCGATTGAGAGTGTCCAGATCAAGCTTGTATTCGCGCCCGTCGCGGGACAGCGTCAGGCCGGACAGGTCTGCGTTCAAAGGATCCACCCCGGCCGCGCCAACGGCCTCCACTACGCTCAGCGGGGTGGTCGTGATCGGTTGCTGGCCAGCTTTGAGCACCGCACCGGAAATCACCACGGTCTGGCTGGCGAAGCGCAATACGCTGACGTCGACCTGTGGGCTTTCGACAAATTGCGATAACCGCTCGGCGATAAAGGCCCGCAACTCTTCGATGGTTTTCCCGGCGGCCGGAATGTTCCCGATGTAGGGATAAAACAGTGTGCCATCAGGACGAACCAGACGACCATTGGCATCAATCTGCTGTTGCGGCCCCGAAGGCGCCGTCAACTCGGGGTGATCCCAAACCGTGATAAACAACAGGTCATTGGCGCCCACGCGATAACCGCCCGGAGCATAGGACAACAACGCCGAGGGAACCGATTCGCGAACTTGCGTGGCAGCATCCATGGCAATCAATTTAGGCGTGATGGGAATAAGCTCCACCCGGCTACTTTCCCCAGAGCCGTCACTGACCATTTGACTGGTGTCCATGTGTTGACCAGGCGAAAACATACAGCCGTGCAAGCCGATACTTGCCAGCATAACAACAGATAATCTACGGATCATAATGGCACTACGCTAGTCGAGGGCAAATCTGAAACAAGATCACCCAGAAAGTTCCTGAGTGATCTTGAACAACATACTTCGCGGGGTCTTAGTTGGTGCCGGTTGTACCGGTTGTGCCAGTTGTGCCACCCGTTCCGGAGGTACCGCCATTGGAACTGCCACCGGAGTTTGAAGCCGCCGCCGCCGCACCGAGAATGGCCGCGCCGACCACCATGGTTTCGGCGACCGTCACGCCCCGACCAGCGGGGTGCTCAACGACAGTGGCTCGCTCACTGCTTCGCTCGCCGGTTGACTCGATGGTGCATCCGCCGCCAACGCTGCGGTGCTCATGACAGCCAGCAAGCCGGCCGTAAGTACTTTCTTCATATCAGACTCCTTCTCGACATCAACTCTGCATTAGATTTGATACTAAGGGACCGGGAATGGAACAGCAGGTCAATGAACTGATACCCGCGAAGTTGAGCGAGCCAATTCATACACATTGCCTCCATTGGAGGATGTCATTTATAGGGAGTGCATGCCATACGCCGAACCTCGGTCGCCTCATCCGCAAAAGCGCTTTCCGGAGCATGACGCGTTGACGAAAAAGGCGATTTTCAGAGACGTTCACTACGCAATAATATATTTTCGACACAAACTCCCAAACGACAATCACTTTCCCTTCGCGCCTATTGTTATTATTAGTCAGGATTTTCCTGGGGCTTATTCCGCAAGGTTCTACTGTGATCGAACATTCAAGGCTAAATAACATCAGGTCATAAATAGTTAATGTCAACTATAGCCCCTTATTGCTCAGTCATTCCCCGCTCAACATCAGCGCGCAAACGCGGATTGCGCAAGTCTTTTTCCGAGAGTTGAGGCGACTCCAACGGCCAGGCAATGTCCAGTTCCGGGTCATTCCAGAGCAGACCACCCTCGTCCTCGGGGTAATAAAAATCGGTGCATTTGTATTGAAAATCGGCGGTGTCACTGAGCACACAGAAACCATGGGCATAACCCGGCGGCACCCATAGCTGAAGATGGTTGTCAGCCGTCAACTTGACGCCCACATGTTCACCACAAGTGGGGATTCTGGATTGATGTCCACCACCACGTCGTACACACGCACCTTGAGTGACCCGCACCAACTTGCCTTGGGGCCGGGTCTTTTGGAAGTGCAAACCACGCAACACGCCATACTGCGAGCGCGAGTGATTGTCCTGGACGAAAGGCAATTCGATGCCGGCGTCGCGATAACGCTCCTGGTGATAACTCTCGAGAAAGAACCCGCGGGCATCGCCGAAGATTTTAGGCTCGATGATCAGTACACCGGGCAACCGGGTATTGATGACATTCATTTCGCGGGCTCCGTATTCAGCACCCGTGCCAGATATTGGCCGTAACCGGTTTTGTGTAACGCGGTGGCTTGTTTATCGAGTTCCGCGGCCGACAACCAACCCTGGTGGTACGCCACCTCCTCCAGACAGGCCACTTTCAAACCCTGACGCGCTTCGATGGTCTGGACGAAATGCCCGGCCTCCATCAACGAATCATGGGTCCCGGTGTCCAGCCAGGCAAAACCACGCCCCAGCACGCTGACGTGCAGATCTCCGCGCTCCAGGTAGGCGTTGTTCACGTCCGTGATTTCGAGCTCGCCGCGGATCGAAGGTTTGACTTTGCTTTGCAATGCGCACCACGTCTTTATCGTAGAAATACAAGCCGGTGACAGCATGGTCGGACTTCGGATGTTTTGGCTTCTCCTCGATCGAGATCGCCTTGCCGTTATCGTCGAACTCGACAACGCCAAAACGCTCCGGATCACTGACTCGATAACCGAAGACGGTGGCACCAGTCTGTCGTTGCGACGCTTCACGCAGCAAGGCGCTAAAGCCATAACCGTAGAAAATGTTGTCGCCCAGAATCAGCGCCACATTACTGTCGCCGATAAAATCCTCGCCGATCAGGAAGGCCTGGGCCAGACCATCGGGAGAAGGTTGTTCGGCATAACTGAGTTCAATGCCGAAAGAAGAGCCATCACCCAACAGGTTCTGGAAGTTGGGTAAGTCCTGCGGCGTGGAAATAATCAATATCTCGCGAATACCCGCCAGCATTAATACCGACAGCGGATAATAAATCATCGGCTTGTCGTAGACCGGCAGCAGCTGTTTGGATACACCACGGGTAATAGGATGCAAGCGGGTGCCGGAGCCTCCGGCCAAAATGATGCCTTTCATATAAGGATTCCCTTCAGAGTTGAATAGAGGCAGGGTTTGAATGGTTCAACCGATATGGCCAAGACGCTCAGACCGGTACTGTCCGTTGAGTATCCGTTGCCACCACCCTTGATGATCCAGATACCACTGAACCGTTTTGCGTAGGCCGCTTTCAAAGGTTTCCTGTGGTCGCCAACCGAGTTCACGCTCGATCTTGCTCGCATCGATGGCGTAACGAAGATCGTGCCCCGGGCGGTCGGTGACAAAGGTGATCAGTTCCTTGTAAGAGCCCAGCTCTTGATCGCGGGGCGCAGCTCATCGAGTAGCTCGCAGATGGTTTCCACTACTTGCAGATTGCGCTTCTCGTTGTGTCCGCCGATGTTGTAGGTTTCGCCCACGGTGCCGCGCGACACCACTTCGAACAGCGCTCGGGCATGGTCCTCGACAAACAGCCAGTCGCGGATCTGCGAGCCATCGCCATACACCGGCAGCGGCTGGCCGTGGATGGCATTGAGAATCACGTGGGGGATCAGCTTCTCGGGGAAGTGGAAGGGCCCATAGTTGTTCGAGCAGTTGGTGACCAACACCGGCAGACCATATGTGCGGTGCCAGGCGCGCACCAAGTGGTCGGAGCCGGCCTTGGACGCCGAGTACGGTGAGCTTGGCTCGTAAGGCGTGGTCTCGGTGAACAGATCGTCGGTGCCTTCCAGGTCGCCATATACTTCATCGGTGGAGATATGGTGGAAGCGAAAGCCCTGTTTCCGTTCCGCTGCCAGTCCCGACCAATAGCGGCGGCTGGCCTCCAACATGCTGTAGGTACCAACGATATTGGTCTGGATAAAATCCGACGGGCTGTCGATGGAACGGTCCACATGGGACTCAGCCGCCAGGTGCATCACGGCATCGGGCTGGAAACGCGCGAACAGTTCGTGCAGCGCCTCGGTGTCGCAGATATCCACCTGCTGGAATTCATACCGGGGACTGCCCGCCACCGACGCCAGGGATTCGGTATTGCCGGCGTAGGTGAGTTTGTCGATATTGAGCACACTCACATCGGTGTTGTCGATCAGATGGCGAATAACGGCAGAGCCGATAAAACCGGCACCGCCGGTGACGATAATACGTTGGGTCACTTGCTGTACTCCTTCGGGTACCACTGGATCAGTAATTTTTCATATTGGGAAAGGATGTTTTCCCAAGCGAACTTTTCGTTGAAGCGACGGGTGCTTTCAGCCTTCATCGCCGCGATCAAATGGTTGTGGTCGTCGCGCAAGTACTTCTCGAACAACTTGGCACAGTCGTGCTCGTCGTCGAAGTACACCGCCGCATCACCGGCGACCCAACGGTTGAAGTGGTTGTTATGGGCAATCACCGAGCAGCCGGCGCCCAATGCCTCCACCAGCGAAGGGTTGGTGCCCCCTACTTGATGGCCATGGATGTAAAAGCGGCTGAAAAACCGCAGCGCCCGGACCACCGCCGCCTCATAGATAGCGCCGGGGAAGATCACTTCTTCGCCGGCCGCGTCCATCACCCGCTTGTGGTACTCGTTCTTCTCTGGCGTGAAGTTGCCCAGCACCACCAACTTATGGTTACGGCGCTTGCTGCTGAAGGCCTTGACGACCTGCAGAAAGGAGTTCTCCGGCTCCGGCCGGGCGATAACCACCGAGAAGCCGTGGGGCTCCAGGCCATAACCGGCCAGGGCGACCGGGTCTGCCTCGTGCACCCGGTCCCCGCCATAGGGGATCATGGTGACCTTCGAATCCTTGACGCGGGTAGCCAGGTGATCCCTGATTTTCGGGTGGTCGGCCACCAAGTGATTGCCGATCCAGCAACCCGCCCGCTCGTTCAGCCAGAACCAGGTTTTCGCCACCAGCCCCCACTTCTCCCGCCGCCATTCAATGCCATCCATATTGATGACATTGGTCTGGCCCTTGATCCGTTGCAGAATATTGAACGCCGCCGTGTTGTAGCCGAGGGTCAGAAACAGCCCTTTTTGGCCCAGCGCATGGACGGTGGCCTTCCAATCGAAAAACACCGTGCCCGCCACGCCGGTATTGGCGATCGGGATATGGATCCGATGAACACCCTTCCACTCACTGGTCGATATACCGCCGGTACCGTCTTCCTGGCAGTAGACAGTAACTTTCCAACCCTGCTTGACCAAGTAGAGGGAGAGTTTTTCGGCGAAGGTTTCAAAACCGCCGTGTTTAGCGGGGATGCCGCGGATGCCGAGGATATAGAGGTTTTTCATAGAGGCGCTTTTTGGTTCTTTCAATGTAATGGGTTCTCAGAGTTATCTGAAATTTTTAACGTGCTTCTAATCTATTCTAAATATTGAAATAATAAGGAACACATGAAACATGATAAGTCTGATGGTATTCCCATGGTGTGACTTGACCTGATTTTTAATATGAATTTTCTAGCGTAGAATTTATGTGCTCTTTATAGCTTTTTAATGAAAATTTCTTGTAATAAGTATCCAGTGCACACTTGCTCAGCTTTTCGTACAGCGGGCTGCTAGGCGGAGGAAGTTTTAGCAGGACATCCTCAAGACTGCTGTGGTTGGCAGGAGTGAAGAGAAAACCATCTTGTTCATGGTTAACGATCTCCACCAGACCACCATGGCCTGCAGCTATCACAGGTTTTCCGACGGAGTACGCTTCGATCGCTACTCGACCGAACGGTTCCGGCTTCGTGGAGGGAACAACAACATAACTTGCCCATTGAAAGTGCTCGGTTGGATCCGAGCAAAAAGGGAAAAACTCAACGTTGTCGGAGATCCCATATGAGTTTACTTTTTCGATTAAATCCTTTTCCAGGTATTCGTATCCCTCGAAAGGACTACCCACTATCCTTATGTGAAGGTCATCTCCGGCGTTATTGGCTATCTTTCCAATTACATCAATGAAAAAGTCTTGCCCTTTCCATGTGTTTATCCTACCGATCAAAAGTAGATTCTTGGAGTCTCTTTCAGCACGCACCGACGGGGCGCTGTAAAGAGGGGCTACACCATTATAAATCACTGTTCCCGGAAGATTAAAAGCGGCCTTAGTAGCCTCGGAATTGAATATTAATTTTGCACCTGAGAACCGTAAAAGCAAACGGAAGATCACAATGAGTTTTTTGTCTGGAATTTCTCGAATGTGGCAAAAGAAACTCTTCTTCGAAAATCTATAAAAACCAGCAGCAAGCAGTGCGGATACCATAACGGTCGTATTTATGTATACCGCACTAAACTCCTTATATTTTTTGCGTAATACAAGGTTGCCTTAATTAGTTCTATGCCATAGCTGACTGGGGTTTTCAGCTTCTGTTTTCTCAGTATTCCGTAGGGGTAATACTCTATTTCGGCACCTATATTTTTAATTAGAGCAGAGAGTTCCCCAAGAAAAGGTAAGATGCAATAGATCTTCTTTTTTGCGGAAATCGATTCAATCGCCGTAAGGAAACTTCGATCTGAACCGTACAGTTCGGAGCTTTGATGAAGGCAAAGTATTTCATCTCGCATAGGATTTCCTTGGGATCAGTATGTGCAACGAAAGTAACATCAGGGATAAGTACCTGATGTTTTTTTCTTTAAGGCATGTGTTTAGGCTAAACAACAGCACATATAATGATATTTTAAACTTGTGATGTTTTACGTAATCGAAAACCAGTGGCCTCGACAATATGAGATTCCGGAATCGCTGAACCTTTTTGGTATAAGCTTGCCCACCCTCTCTGAGTGCTGAGCTATGGGGAATTGATGTGTTGAGAATGAATATTTCGCTGTAGTAGTTTGCGTAGTCGATGAAAAATCGGGTATCAACCCCATAGAAACTCAAGCGCTCATCAAATTTCAAGCCCTGCGACAGTGCTTCTTTAGATATGACGGTCCCACTCATCATTGCTACTATGTTTTTGGATGGGACGGGGCCTGTCACCAAATCTTGCACGTTCAATGCTCTGCCGCGAACACCCTTTATGGTTCCAGGCGATATAAGATTGTGGTTGAACAAAATTTGAGGGACCGCCACTGGCACAGTGCTTCTGAAAAACAAATCCAAACTGGATATATAATGATTAGTTACACTGGAGTCGTCATCCAAAACTACAAAATAGTCCGACTCTGCACTGTTGGAGATCAGGGTGTTGTATACCATTGAAAGGCGTTCGTTTTTTCCACTGTGGTAATACGTTATTTCACCAGGCAATGTTGGGACTGATGCCTCCCCAAATCCCTGCTCAGAATTATCCCAAATTGAAAATTTTGGAAGAATTCCTGCTGACTGAAAATCCAGGTTGGCTAGCGACTTGAGTGTAGTGGTTAAACCAGGACTGGTAGAGTAAACCACAACAAGGAAGTTAACATGTACACGTTGGTTCTGTGTGTGCATCGTGACAAACCTAATAGTTTAGCTACGGTTAAATTGAACTAATGGCCATTGTCGATGTACGACGATTAAGGTCTATTATGGCTAGCGGGAATAAGATTGCATTAATGCATGCAATGGTACTCCCAATGGCAACTGCAGCACCCAATATACCCCACCCCCAAAAGCCAATAAGTCACGAAGGGAGACAGTGCAACTGTCAGATACAGCGCTACATTAAGATGATAAATGTTTGAAGCATTCTGGTAATAATATCCGCACACCGAAGTAGAGCAATTTACAAAATAGCCTAATAATACGATGTAGCATGCGACGTGGAAGCTTTCCGGTATTTGCCCACTAAACTTTACTAAGACCAACAGAAAAACTAGATAAATGCAGGAGAAGGAAGTTAATTTTTTCGTATTGGACCAGAATATTTTTTTTATGGCTTGATAGTTAGATCGACTGGAAAGCTCTGAAAACTGAGGCGCGGATATAGAATTTATTGATACCGATATAAAGGTTGAAAGCATTGCCAGTCTTTGGAGTATGTTAAAGACCGAAGCAAATGAAGCGCCTAAAAGCAAGGAGGCTAACAGAAAGGGCAGCCA
Source organism: Pseudomonas sp. S2_A02 (assembly GCF_054668495.1). Taxonomy (NCBI): domain Bacteria; kingdom Pseudomonadati; phylum Pseudomonadota; class Gammaproteobacteria; order Pseudomonadales; family Pseudomonadaceae; genus Pseudomonas; species Pseudomonas sp. S2_A02. The sequence continues at coordinate 1,185,366 of NZ_CP162776.1, forward strand.
ACCAACTAACTGGGTTCCTATTGTTGCGGATGCAAACTTCAGTTGTGTGGCTAGGAATTTTATTGAATGGCTTTTTAGATAGAGCAGATATCGGAGCCCACGTCATGCTTGCTTTTCTTGCAAGCACAGCAGAGACAATCATGTAAATTAAAATGGAGGCGTAGAAGGAGGCTACAATCGTTGTGTCGGGAGCTAAAGATAGAACATCAAAATGGGTGGCGAGTTTAATCGCGAGATAAAAAGCCAAAAAAACCCAAGGCTGAATGACATTGATGCCTAGGATTTGAATGATCGTCTTATGCCTGGCTTGATATATAAAAAAAACCGTATTAGCGGCAGAAAACAGAGGAATCAGTAAAAATATTAGAAGTATTGACGAGTGATCATTGCTAGCGCTTGATATGCTACTCCAGTGTTGGACGTAAAAATCTCCAAGAAAGTATGTAATTGGGATCAGTATTGAACCGATCAAAAAGCTAACCATTACAGATTGATTGAAGCAGTCCTGCACTTCCTCACTGGACTGTTTGTAGTAATTTCTTACCAAGTGGATGTCCGATCCGAAGCGCGCTATGACTGCGGAGATCTGAAATATAGTATAAGCAACCAGAAACAGGCCTGCCAAACCACTGCTTTCTATTTTCAAAATAACAATATTTGCAAGCAGTACTGCTATGGCGCCGGTAATTCGAACGCATAGTAAGTGAAGTGATTTCGATTTCAGTATGTTCATCGTGGTCTTGGTAGCCAATTGTTTAAGTAGTTGACTTCAATAGCTTGATCGCTGTTGTGTCTGACCAAGTTGGCTGAGATGACCAGCAAGATCCAGGTCATACAGTAGTATATGGACCCGGATGAATGCTGGAACAGTGATATAAATGCTGTGGCGCTAGTAATACCGAAAGCGAATACTATGATTATTTCATTTTCTGGCAGCCTAGGTGAAGGGCTGCCAGCTGCCGAACTGTTTAGGGCTAAAGCCCCCCGCTTCACTTGTAAAACTACTAACGACCTATGGAGTAATACTTAATACCTTTGTCTTTAAGCTTTTGAGGATCGAAAAGGTTTCTTCCGTCAAAGATTATAGGCTCGCGAAGTTGGTTTTTAATCTGATCCAGGTCGGGCGCTTTGAAGGCCTGCCATTCAGTAATGATGATTAAGGCATCGCTTTCTTTTAAAGTCTCTTCTTTGGTTCCACACAGACTCAAGTCTTCACGATTGTTGTAAATTCGCTGAGTTTCTTCCATCGCCTCTGGATCATACGCTCTCACCTTGGCGCCGTTTTTCCATAGAGCCTCCATCAGTACGCGACTGGGTGCTTCACGCATGTCATCCGTATTCGGTTTAAAACTTAAGCCCCAAAGAGCGAATGTTTTTCCTGCAATATTTCCATCGTAGTGATTAAATATTTTTCTGAAAATTACACTCTTCTGCTCATTATTTCTTGCTTCTACGGATTTCAGAATTACTGCGTCAAAGTCCAGCTGCTCGGAAGTTTTAATGAGGGCTTGTACATCCTTAGGAAAACAAGATCCACCATAGCCGGATCCTGCATAGATGAAGTGGTAGCCAATTCTTGGATCTGAACCTATACCTTTTCGTACCATTTCGATATCAGCTCCGAGCATTTCTGACAAGTTAGAAATCTCATTCATGAAACTGATTTTTGTTGCAAGCATGCAGTTGGCTGCATATTTCGTCAGCTCAGCGCTGCGAACGTCCATGACAATTATTTTTTCGTGATTCCGGTTGAATGGAGCATAGAGGTCACGTATGACTTTTTCTGTACTGGCCTGCTCCGTCCCGACAATTATCCGGTCCGGACGCATGCAGTCAGACACTGCAGAACCTTCTTTTAAAAATTCTGGATTCGATGCAACGTCAAATGAAAGATCAGCGCGACCGCGTTGAGACAGTACGCTCGCAACTCGCTCCCTCACTTTATCGGCCGTCCCAACAGGAACGGTAGATTTGTTAATGATAATACAATTGCTTTCGATGTTACTTGCTATCGTTTCGGCAACGGCCAGTACATATTTCAGGTCCGCAGATCCGTCCTCATCAGGAGGTGTGCCCACGGCAATGAATTGAACCTCTCCATGTTTCACTGCAGATGCAGAGTCAGTAGTGAATTTCAATCTTCCGGCAGTGTAGTTTTCTTTAACTAAAACCTCCAATCCTGGCTCATAGATTGGAATAATTCCCTGCTCCAGGTTTTTTACTTTCTGCTCATCTACGTCCACACATATTACATCGTGGCCAATCTCGGCTAGCACCGCTCCTTGAACAAGACCTACATAGCCAATTCCGAATATAGTGACTTTCATGATGATTACCTGTGATACAAATGTTGGTTTTTGGCTCACACCGCCCACTTGGAAACCTAAGGGATCCCAGGCTCCTTGGTAGCCTTCAAGTTCGGCAGTAAGAATGTCCGATGAGGAAGGGGGCAGCATTAGGCACGCTACCGCCCCAGGATTTTTCGTCATCTTCCTCAGGACGTAGTGTTTCCGTGAAATATCGGTTTGATCGTGCCTATTGGCTAATGACCCGGCGCAGCAATAAACGATAAAAACTCAAGAACAACAGCAATACCGTCAAAAATCCGAACTTATGACGCAACCTGTTTAATACCCATCAACTTTTGTCGGAGGCATAGTCATAGTGGTAATAACCATAATCACTGTAGCCATATTTATTGGAGGCCTTTTTCTCCACGCCGTTAAAAATCGCACCTTTAATGGCAACGCCATTCTGGGAAAACCGGCGGACCGTCAACTCGATTTCTTTCGCCGGGTTCAGGCCATAGCGCGTCACAATCAGGTTGGTTCCGGACAAGCGCCCGACGATCGCTGCGTCTGTCACCGCTAGTAGTGGTGGCGTATCGAGAATCACCAGATCGTATTGCTTACTCGCCTGTTCCAATAGCGCGCTGAAATTAGCGTGCATCAGTAACTCGGAAGGATTTGGCGGGATCTGGCCTCGACTGACAAAATCGAAGTTGTCGATTTCGGTCTTATGGATGGCAGTGGCCACATCGCAGCGCCGGGCCAGAATATCGGAGAGCCCATTATCTGAACCAACACCTAACACTTTGTGCAGATAGCCTTTGCGCATGTCGACGTCGATCAACAATACCCGCAACCCGGTTTGTGCTATCACCACCGCGAGGTTGACCGACACGAACGTTTTACCTACCTGAGGGCTCGGCCCGGAAATCATCAGGCGATTGTTGTCAGCCTCATGCATGGCGAAGTGCAGACTGGTCCGCAAACTGCGCAATGCCTCAATTGCCAGATCGGTGGGATGACTGACAGCCAGCAAAGTAGAACCTGCACCGGAACGTCCTCGTCCGCGGGAGACTTTGTCTTCTTCAGTCTTCTGCAGAGTGCTGTAAGGAATCGATGCGTAGACCGGCAAGCCAAGTTGCTCGATGGCTTCCGGGCTTTCCAGCCCCCGGTTCAACGCCTTGCGTACCAGCACCAGAGCTACCGCCAGGAAGGCGCCAAGAATGGTGGCGATCAATACAATCAACGCTTTTTTCGGCTTGACCGGTTTGAGGAAATTGACGTCCGCGGTGTCGATCAGACGCACGTTACCGACGGTGCCCGCGCGCATCACATCCAGCTCCTGAGACTTGTTCAGCAGCTGGGTATAAATGGCGGTACCGACCTCTACGTCCCGGGTAAGGCTCAGCAGTTCTTGCTGAGTGGAGGGAAGGCTCTCCACCTTGGACGCCAAATTTTTCTGCTTGCTACTCAACTCACCGATCTGGCTCAACAATGCGCGATAGGCGGGATGTTGGCGGGTGAACTTGCGGTCCATTTCGGCTTGCTGCAACTTCAACTCGGAGATGCTGGTATCAAGCCCGACAATCTGATCGAGAATGGCTTTGGTTTCTAGCGTGATGTCCACCGACTTGCTGCGCGTCTGGTATTCATTCAAGGCATTTCCGGCTTTTTCCAGGTCCTTCTTGACCACCGGAAGTTGCTCTTTGAGAAACGCCAGGCTCTGCGCTGCCTCAGCGGAAGTGCGTTCTACGTTTTGCCGCACATAAATAGCGGCAATTTCATTGAGTATTTTAATGGCTTGGTCCGGATCTGTACTTTCCAGCGCGAGACCGATCATGCCCGACTCTTTTCCGCGCTCGACTACATCCAACGCTTCTTGATAGTCGAGGATGCTGGTCAGGCGAGAGTTGCGGATGATTCTGAAGCGGGTTCCAGGATTGGCGTGCATTTCTTCTATCTGAAACGCAACGCCATTTTGTTCGAAAAGTTGTCCCGCTTGGCTGGCTGCCAATACGTTGTCGTCTTCGTCTACCAAGTTGTAATGACCATTTTCACCCACGGTCAGGGTTAGCTTCTTGCCCAGTTGCGAGTCGGGAAGATCCAGTTTGAATATCTTCAGCGATTCCCCTCCCCAGGCGTAACTGTTTAACCCCAACAAGGGGTCGGCTATTTCACCGGGATTTTTATTCTGGAATCGACGCGCCAGGAACTCACCGACCACCGGGAAGTACTTCGGTTGTATGACAATATCAAGTTTCAAGTTGTCGACGGTTTTGCCAATTACGGAGCGGGACTGGATCAATTCGATCTCGGTAGCCGAAGGAGACTCCTTGCCCAGCATGCTGCCGATATCCGAGAAGCCCAGCAAATCATTCTTCTTCGCTTCAACCTGCAACAACGCATTCGCCTGGAATACCGGGGTCGCCAGCACTGCGTATGCGGCCCCGGCCACCATAAAGGCACCGGTAACCGCGGCAATCAGCCATTTATGGTCGATAAGTGTCCCAAACAAGCCGAGAAGATCAATCTCGTCATTGTCGTCGTCCCGAACGTTGACTACCGGTGCTTGCTGCATAAGTCGGATTCTTTGCCTGTATTACGATTCAAAAAGGAGTGGCCATCAGCGCGCCAGGCGCTGTGCCCATGCGAGTACGGCTTCTTCGATCAACGCATAAGCGTGCACAAAAGCAGGTTTGCCTTGACGGTAGGGGTCGCTGATTTCGCGATCGTCTTGCCATTTGCCCAGTAGCAGCACTTTGCCTCGCGCTTCGGGGGCAATGTTGAGTACTCCGCTGACATGCCGTCGCTCCATCACCAGTATCAAGTCCGCCTCGCTGACGGCTTGAGAGGTGAGTTGAACGGCTTCGTGCTCATGGGGCAGATGACCGTGCTCCGTGAGTACGGCGTGTGCCGTCGACTCGATGGGTTTGCCCGCGAGGGCGGCAAGGCCCGCCGAGCTGACCTCGATATCGGAATGAACGAGTGCCCCGCGCAGCAGATGCTCCGCGGTGGGACTGCGGCAAATATTGCCGACGCAGACAATCAAAACCCTTTTAAGCAAGATAACATTCCCCGTCTTGTCAACATTGGCGGTGACATAGCACTTGCCGAACATAAGAGCTTTAAACTACGAATGAGGCCGGGTATTGATCAACCCGGCAAATGCAGCTGCAACTTTAAAAAAATCAGTACGTATTTATTACCATGACGTTTGAACAGCCCCCAACTTTATTTTCAGACAAAAAATAACATTTCACTCTTTGAGCGATGAAAATAACAGTTCAAGAATTTATCCAGACGATTTATAACAATTACCGTTTTCCCGCGGCCGTTCAATCTAAATTACACCAAAATAGTGAGTAGCTAATATATAGCTGTTCCGTTAATGCATTGCCAGGGCGTCAGCCATTCGGTTAGAAGTTGGGTAAGAGATGCCTTGGGCAATAACTTTATTTAAAGCGGGTTGTGTCAGGGGTATGCCATGGAACCACCAGGCCTACTCGCCAGCCAATCGACCGCCCGATCGTTCTCTCTGCCCTCGCCTCGCGCGAAACATGGCGTACAGGCCTTTCGCTTCCCCTGCAGCGTTGCCAAGATTTTTCACGAGTGATCGAGCCATTTAGAGCCCGCACTCTCCAGCGTGCCGGTTCCGACAGCCTTGTCGAACCTTTCCTACTGCCATTAGCCATTCATCTGTCTACTTTCAAGGACGTTTCCATGATTCGTAAATGCCTATTCCCCGCTGCCGGCTATGGGACCCGCTTTTTGCCCGCCACCAAGGCCATGCCGAAGGAGATGCTGCCGATCGTCAACAAGCCGCTGATCCAGTACGCCGTTGAGGAAGCACGCGACGCCGGCCTGAAACATATGGCTATCGTCACTGGCCGGGGTAAGCGAGCGCTGGAGGATCATTTCGATGTCAGCTTCGAGCTGGAACACCAGATTCGTGGCACCGATAAGGAGCGATTCCTGGAAGGCACTCGTGAGCTGATCGATAACTGCACTTTCTCCTACACCCGTCAGGTGGAGATGAAGGGCCTGGGGCACGCCATTCTCAGCGGTCGTTCGTTGATCGGTGATGAGCCATTCGCCGTGGTGTTGGCCGACGACCTGTGTCTGAATCTGGAAGGCGATGGCGTACTGGCGCAAATGCTCAAGCTCTATGAGCAGTTCCGTTGTTCGATTGTGGCGATTCAGGAAGTGCCCCGTGAGCAAACTCAGAAGTACGGCGTGATTGCCGGCGAGCTGATTCGCGAGGGTATTTACCGGGTCAACAGCATGGTCGAAAAGCCTAGCCCGGAAGACGCCCCGTCCAACCTGGCCATTATCGGTCGGTACATTCTGACCCCCGATATCTTTGACCTGATCGCTGACACCGAGCCTGGCAAGGGCGGTGAAATCCAGATCACCGACGCATTGATGAAGCAGGCCCAGAACGGCTGCGTGCTGGCTTATCAGTTCAAGGGACGACGCTTCGATTGCGGCGGCGCCGAAGGTTACATCGAAGCCACCAACTTCTGTTTCGAGCACCTGCATCAGAACACCTTGTGACAGCGTTGACCCCAGACAAGCGCGTGCGTTATCGAATCGATTTTTCGGTCTTTATTTCCCTATGGACGAAGCCTCTATGAAGACATTGAGCGGTTTCAAGGCTGGTGACAGTCGCCGCCCGTATGGCGCTGACCTTAAGAACAATCTCGCGTACCGCATCGTGCGCGCCTATGCGTCGGAACTGATCTTTTCCCGTGTGCAGAAACCGCCGGTGCTACTGGTGGAGCGCATCGGTGCGTTCCCCCTCTTCCGGGGAAATCCACCGTCACGTCAAGGATGGTCCGACGTTACTGGCGAGCATCAGGCAGCGATACGTCGCCGACGCCCTCGACATCGATGAGAGCGATGGGCTGAGTCTGGTCTTTGCCGACTGGCGTCTCAGCTTGCGTCTTCTGGACGATGGTTGCGTGATTTGCCTGACCGTGGAAAGTCGCGGAGACAGCTCGCTCATGCAGCACAAAACCGCCGAACTACTGGGGCAAATCGATGCAGGGGGGAGTTTGAATGAACGCGATTGCAGAATACGCCGACAAAGCCTGGTATCTGCTTCAGTGCAAACCCAAACAGGATGAGCGCGCCGAAGAACATTTACAGCGCCAGGGCTATGCCTGTTTTCGCTCGACCTACCGGCGTGAGCGCGTTTTGCGCGGGCAGCGTCGAGTGATCAGCGAGTCTCTGTTTCCAGGCTATCTGTTTATTCAACTGAGCCTTCAGGACAGTTGGGGGCCGCTGCGCTCGACCCGCGGCGTTTCGCGCGTTGTCGGGTTCGGCGGCCAGCCACTGCCGATCCGCGATGCTCTGATCGACGAGCTCCAGGAACGAGACAGCCAGGCGATCGTGACAACGTTGTTGAGACATGGAGACACGGTGCGCATCACTGAAGGCCCGTTCTCCGATCTCGAGGCGGTGTTCCTGGCCATGGACGGCGAGGAACGGGTACTGCTGATGATGAATTTCCTGCAGCGTGAACAGCACATCAGCCTGCCACTGGCTGGGGTTAACAAGATTTAGTGCGCCTTCAAACCCATATAAAAACGCCGCTCAAAACGCGGCGTTTTTTTATGAATAGAGGAAAACCTATGCCCCTTCCGAAAGATGATTCCAGTCGACCCAACCCAAAAACCACGTCGCCAGGATCAGTAAACCGAACGCGATCCGGTACCAGGCGAACACCGCATAACTGTGGTTGGCGATGAACTTGAGCAAACCGCGCACGGCGATCATCGCAAAGAGAAATGCGGCAACAAACCCAAAGGCAAACACCGGCAAGTCTGCGGACTGGAACAGGTCACGGTATTTGTAGCCCGAGTACACCGCGGCCCCCACCATCGTCGGCATCGCCAGGAAGAATGAAAACTCGGTGGCCGTCTTGCGTGACAGGCCAAACAGTAACCCGCCGATAATCGTCGAACCCGAGCGCGAAGTGCCGGGGATCATCGCCAGGCACTGTGCGCAACCGACTTTCAAGGCATCGGTCCAGCGCATTTCGTCCACGTGATCGATAACCACCACATGCTCACGTTGCTCCGCCCACAACATGATGATTCCACCTATCACCAGCGCCACGGCCACGGTGATCGGGTTGAACAGATACTCATGGATTTTGTCGGCGAACATCACACCCAGGACAACCGCCGGCAAGAATCCGATCAATAAATTCAGTGTGAAACGTTGCGCATTACGCTGGGTCGGCAAGCCGCTGGTGATCTCCAGAATCTTGTGACGAAACTCCCAGACGACCGCCAGAATAGCGCCCAACTGTATGATGATATTGAACGCCATGGCTCGCTCACCGCCGAAGTCGAGCAAGTCTGCGGCAATAATCTGGTGTCCCGTACTGGAGATGGGCAAGAACTCTGTGAGCCCTTCAACCAACCCTAGAATCGATACCTGTGTGGTGGTCCAGAAGTCCATTAATCCCCCGTTAAACCTCTCGGCTGAAAGGTCTGTTGATGATGCCGAGCATTTGATCCTGGTCACGATTAAACCTGTCGGACCAGCGGAGAATTAAAGCGCACTCTCTGCCTGCTTTAGCCAAACGTTATAAAACGTCCATGTCGGAGCGCCGGGTCCGGTCTCCTTAAAATGGCCTACGCCTGAGAATGAAATTGTTTTACAGGACTTATATTTATGAGCCGCAAATCTAGCGATGCCACTCATCGTCGGATCGTTGACGTTTTGATTTGGCGCGCGCGCAATGTCCTACCCAAAATGATCGCCCAAGAGAAAACTCCATATGGCAAAGATCACAGTACTCTCCGGTGACTTCCCGCAGGGCGACGGGGAATATCACCTTGGAACCATCACCCTCAAAACGTCCCTCAAACCCCGGGTTGGAACCAGCTTCCCGGTCTCTGAATTTAAAGATCTGAGCATTCAGAACACTGATTCCAACAAGAATATAAAGTCCGCCATAGGCTTGGGGCTCGCGGGTGCCATGTTGCTCGGTCCCGTTGGGGCCATTGCCGGTTATCTACTCGCCGGAAAAAGCACCGAGGTGACCTTTATGGCCACACTGAAGGACGGTGGAAAGCTGCTCGCGGCGACCGATAGTGATACCTACCGGGATATCTCGGCACGCGCCCTGAAAAAACCCCGAGCCGGCCGCCGAGGCCCTCTTTCCAGTTCACTTAATAACGGATCCATTCATTGATCCGCTTGCCCGGTGACGGCGAGAATGTTGCAGGGCACCCGATACAGAACATGCTCTGTGGTACTGCCTACCCACTTCTCCAGCCCTTTGCGATGCGCATTGCCCATGACAATCACGTCGGCCCTGTGATGCGCTGCAAAGTCGGCCAGTGCTTTACCTGGCGGCCCTGCAACGAAGTGTTGCCGTTCGGTGGACACGCCGTAGTGATCGGCCAATGTGATGAATGACTTGTGCAAAGATTTGCGCACGTCGCTGTTGAAGCCAGGCATCGTCACTGCGCCCGCGCCCGCATCGGAGATATGCGTCTGCGATAGATCGTAGGCATACAACAGGTGCATTTCTGCATGGCATTGCGTTGCCAGTTCGTTTGCAGCCTGGATGATCAAATCGTTGATTCCAATGATCTGAGTCTCTGGGTGCGACGGATCGACTGCCGCCACGATCACGCGCGGAAGTGGGCAACTGACTTCGCTGACCAGATGGACAGGCACCGGACACTCGCGCAGTAGATGCCAATCCAGAGGCGTGATGAAAACGCGTTTGAGCGCCGACTCATGCTGCACGTCCTTGATAACCAGATCCGCCTGCGTTGTTGCCACGTGCTGAAGGATCTCTTGCAGAGCATCGCGCGTGAAAAGCACCTCGGTACTCAAGTTGATTCCGCGCCCGCGAATTAAATCGGCCTCATCCTTGAGCCATTTTTCGTTCTCTTGCTGACATGCTTCACGAAACCGTTCACTGGCGTGGATCAAACCCAAGATGTTGAAGTCTTCGATAAGCACCGCGATATGCAGCGCTGCGCCAGTCGCTTCGGCAATGGCGACGGCCCGCTGCAGCGCCGGCGTGTGACGCATGGTGGGACCGGCTATTAGAAAGAGTCGTTGATATTGGCTCATGTCACACCTCCAAACGTTCTGGGATATCTGCTAGCCCCCAGCCTCTCGTCTGTCACACCGTCAGCGATCTGCTATCGCCTCAATGATCTGGATCGACACAATCAATATACGCCTGGATTCAACTAACCAGCCAAGATGTAGCTCATCGTGCCCAATACGAAGATCCACACCCCGGTGGCTAATTGATTGACGATGCGAAGTTACTTCTTCGCGTACTTCGCACCGTGCGGATCGTTAAGCTTCACCTGCATCAGTTCCCATTCACGCTGAATGATCGAGTAAGGGATAAAGATGCTGACTCGCTCAGCCCCCTTTAATCCGGGGTGAAAACTGACATCGTGGAGTGTGGTGGAGAAAAAACCGACATTGATACCGACAATGCTGCCGTCATTGCCGATGACTGGCCCACCCGACATCCCTTTTATCATCGGGGCATCATGGATGGCATAGCGCTCGCCGCTGCCTTCCTCGCTATTGATGAAAGGCGCCGGGTACACTTTGCCTTGCCCGGTGACGGTCGTCATGTAGGGACTCGCGCCCACGGCAGTGATGTGTTCACCCACACGCGGTGCGCGCCATGACGGGTAGCGGCCGTCGGCCTTGTGCTGGATGAAAACAAGGTCGCAGCCAGTGCTGCAGCTGTATTCCACGTGGCGGATGAGGGGGGTGTGGCGGGTGGTGACGGCATAGTCTTCGTTCCATTGCACGGCCGAGGCCATGTACAGATAAGGCAAAGGAAAGCCCGAGAAGACTGAAAAATATGAATCATTGGCAGGCCCCGACAAGTCGGGTTTTACCATACCGTTGCATCCTGCAATACCAGCTCCTATTAAAAAGTAGGTCATGAATTTAATCATGATGATCACCGACTTATAAGGAGGATTAGATTTTTATTGTGGCGTAACTTTTTAGTTGTCAGGTTCTTGTAATATTTCCTCGCAATGGCCGGGTGCGTTTATTTATGGCTGAACCTGTAACAAAAGCGTACAACTAAATTGTGCTAAGACTAATTACCTTTCGATACATACAATAAACTTCAACTATTTGACGCCTGAAAAATGGCACACGCATTAGCAACATACTAAGAAATCAAACTTTCCTAGTTAAAGTAAAGCGCGTAAAACAGCCACTCTCAGGGCCTTTAACGCACTTCGGCATGCCTCGGTAACGCCACGGAAATCAATGCCGCGAAAATAACAAACAGGCTGGATATCCATAGACACGCCTCCAGCCCGAAAGTCTGATAAACCCAGCCGGAGAGCACGGTGCCAAGCAGCCGACCCATGGCGTTGGACATGTAGTAGAAACCCACGTCCAGCGACACGCCGTCTTCCTTGGCATAGGACACGATCAGGTAGCTGTGCAGCGAGGAGTTCACCGCGAACAGCGCACCAAAGACCATCAATCCGCCTAACAGCACCCCCTGTTGCGATAATCCGGTGTTCAGCCCCAGAGCGATTGCCGCGGGCAGGCCTGCCAGAGCAAGCGCCCATAGAAACGCAGCTCGGCCATCAGGAACATGCCCTCGTTTCTTACCAGTAATGCGCGGCGCGAACGATTGCACGATGCCGTAGCCGATCACCCAGGCCGCCAGAAACCCGCCGACTTTCCAGAAATCCCAGCCAAAGACGCTGCTCAGGTACACCGGCAACGCCACGACAAACCAGACATCGCGAGCACCGAACAGAAACATTCGGGCCGCTGACAGAATGTTGATCGCCCGGCTCTTGGACAGGATGTCGCGAAACCTGGGCTTGGCTTTGGCCTTGCCCAGATCCTTTTTCAACAGAATCAAGCTGCTGACCCAGATCAGCGCCAGGACGCCTGCCATGATCAGCAGTGCTCCCTTGAAACCGATCAAGGCGAGCAATGCCCCGCCGAGAAAGAAACCGACGCCCTTGAGTGCATTCTTCGAGCCGGTGAGGATGGCAATCCATTGATACAGCGTGCCCTGCTGCCCATCGGGCACTAACAGCTTGATCGAGCTTTTGGCGCTCATCTTGTTCAGGTCTTTGGCAATCCCCGACAACGCCTGCGCGCCCATCACCCAAGAGATCGTCAGCCAGGCCACTGGCACCGTCAGCATCAACAGCGCCACAACCTGCATCCCCAGCCCGATGTTCATGGTCCGGTTCAGGCCCAGTCGGGCGCCGAGATAACCGCCCACCAGGTTGGTGATCACGCCAAACAGTTCGTAGAACAGGAACAACGCCGCGATTTGCAGCGGGCTGTAGCCCAACGCGTGAAAGTGCAGCACCACCAACATGCGCAAAGCGCCATCGGTGAGGGTGAAGACCCAGTAATTGCCCGTCACGAGCAGGTACTGCCGCACTGACGGAGCGAGGGCTGACAACGCTTTCATCACCGCTCCTTAAACCGCCAGGCCGACCATTCTGGCCAGTTCGACGGTGCGGTTCGCGTAACCCCATTCATTGTCGTACCAGGCATAGAGTTTGACCTGGGTGCCGTTGATGACCATCGTCGACAGCGCATCGATGATCGATGAGCGCGGGTCGGTGCGGTAGTCGATGGACACCAGCGGACGCTCCTCGAAACCGAGGATGTCTTTCAGTTCGTTCTCGGAGGCGTCCTTGAGGAACTGATTCACTTCTTCAACCGTGGTGACGCGCTCGACTTCAAAGACACAATCGGTCAGCGAAGCGTTGGCCAACGGTACGCGCACGGCGTGGCCATTCAGACGCCCGCGCAGTTCCGGGAAAATTTCGGCAATGGCGGTGGCCGAGCCGGTGCTGGTCGGGATCAAACTCATGCCCGACGCACGGGCACGGCGCAGATCCTTGTGGGGTTGGTCGAGGATGCTTTGCGTGTTGGTCAGGTCGTGGATGGTGGTGATCGAACCGTGGCGAATGCCCAGCTTTTCATGAATCACTTTGACCACTGGAGCGAGGCAATTGGTGGTGCATGACGCGGCGGTGACGATGCGATGTTCCGCCGGGTTGAACAACTGATGGTTGACGCCCATGACGATGTTCAGCGCGCCCTTCTCCTTCACCGGAGCGCTGACCACCACGCGTTTCACGCCTTGATCGAGGTAAGCCTGAAGCACCGCAACGGTCTTCATTTTGCCGCTGGCTTCAATCACCAGATCGCAGCCCGACCAATCAGTGTCGGCAATCGCCTTGTTGGCGGTAACTTTGATGCGTTTGCCGTCGATGACGATGCTGTCGCCTTCGGAGTCAGCCTGGTCATTCCAACGGCCATGCACCGAGTCGAAGTTCAGCAGATGCGCATGCGTTGCCGCGTCGCCTGCCGGATCGTTGATCTGCACGAACTCAAATTCTGGCCAGCTCCAGGCTGCGCGCAGAGCGAGGCGACCGATGCGGCCAAAACCATTGATGCCCACTTTGATAGTCATTTTTTGTGCTCTGTCTTTATTGTTCATCAAGCCGGGCAGCAGGCCGCTGCCCGTTCGGGACGGTCACCCATTTCTTCAAGGCGCTTGGCATCCGGGTCCAACCAGTGCCCGTTGGATTCGAGCACCATGGTCAGTATCTGATGCACCCAGTCCGGAAGATTCGGGTGAAGTCGGTAGTAAACCCATTGACCCTGCCGACGGTCCGAGAGCAATCCGCCTGTGCGCAACTGCGCCAGGTGCCTGGAGACTTTGGGCTGGCTCTCATTCAACGCACAGGTCAGCTCGCAGACGCACAGCTCTCCCTCCCGGGCGATGAGCAGCATCATGCGGACCCGGTTGTCGTCAGCCAGGCATTTGAAAACGGTGGTCGGCGTCAGTTGGTTAGCCATTGGGTTTCTCAACGTTGGGTATTCACGAATCTATGGTGCAGGTATATGCGATTTTCCGAATATACGTTTTCCCGCATGTACGGGCAACGGCAAATGTGTCGACTCTGTATGTGAATGATATTTATTTACTTACAAAAGGTAATCGTTATCATTAGCGCAATAGTTAAAAAGGAGCTCATGGTGGCTTTACCACGCATTTACCCCGCCTCTCTCTCACTGCTGGGGCTTTTTGCAGTACCTGATTTGCAGGCAGAAACCCAATCGACATTGGCCCTGCCTGCAACCGCTGTGACCAGTGATTACAGCGAGCAGAGCTACAAGCCGAGCGACAGCCGCAGCGCGCTGAAGATCGACGCCCCGCTGCGGGATATCCCGCAAACGGTGAACGTGATCCCCCAGAGTGTGATCAAGGATCAGGGCGCGCAGTCGATGGAAGACGTATTGAAGAACGTCCCCGGCATCGGCCTTTCCAATGGCGATGGCCAGCGCGACCAAGTCACCATTCGCGGCTTCAGTGCCATCGGCGACATGTACGTCGACGGTGTTCGGGATGACGCGCTGTACTTCCGCGATCTGTCCAACGTCGAGCGCGTGGAAGTGATCAAGGGGCCGGCAGCGGTGCTCTATGGCCGTGGTTCATCCGGTGGCCTGATCAACAGCATCAGCAAGAAACCCAACTTCACCCCAAAACAGGAAGTGGGTGTCAGCTTCGACAGCGAGGGTAAAAAGCGCACGCAGTTCGACGCGGGCTGGGCCGATCAGCAGCAAAACGACAAGGCATTCCGGGTGACCGGCGCGCTGGAGAACAGCGACACCTTCCGCGATGACGGCTATATCGATCGCAAGGCCATTGCGCCTTCGGCCTACTTCAAGCTCTCCGACGATCTTGAGCTGAACCTGGGGGCGACGTACCTCTACGACAAACGCTTGATCGACTTCGGCATTCCCGCGCGGGGCGATCGCCCGGTCGATGTCGATCGGGACAAGCGCTTCGGTTCCGCCGACCCGGATGACGACTACACCCGCAGCGAAGTGTTTTCGTTCACGGCCGGCGTCGACTACCGCATTAACGACGACTTCACCCTGAGCAACACCAGCCGTTACTACCATTACGATCTGGACCGCAACAACACACTTGCCGACTCCAGCCCGACACGTTTCGTCACCGCGCCCAACGGCGAATTGCTGGTCAAACTCAATCGCGGCAATGTGCAGCGCAAGGAAGACGGCTGGTTCAACCAGACCGAACTGAAGCAACAGGCCACGCTCGCGGGGATGAACCACAACCTACTCTATGGCGTGGAGCTGGGGCGTCAGGTCAAGGACCAATCGGTCTTCAGCCAGAACAACGTAGCGCGGGTCCCGGTGTACCGCGATGGCTTGGTCGACGTGCCGTTTCAGGCCGACCGTCAAACTGCCAAGGGCACCACTACCCAGGACACGGCCGGTTTCTACGTCCAGGATCTGATTGAACTGACCCCGCACTGGAAAGCTTTGCTGGGTGTGCGCTACGACGTGTTCGACCAAGAGTATTCGGATGACCTGACGGGTGCCTCCATGTCCCGAACCGACAACACCTGGAGCCCGCGCGCAGGCCTGGTCTACCAGCCTGATCAGGTTCAGTCCTACTACATTTCGGTGAGTCGTTCTTATCAACCCTCCTCCGAAGTCTTCGCCCTGAGCACTACCAACCAGGATCTTGAGCCGGAGCAAACCACCAACTTCGAGATCGGCGGCAAGTGGGACCTGCTCGACAATCGCCTGGCGTTGACGGCGGCGCTGTTCCGTCTGGAACGCACCAACATGAAAACGACCGATCCGGCGAACCCGACCAAACTGGTCCTGTCGGGCGAGCAGCGCACCGACGGTCTTGAGCTGACCGCCAGCGGGCAGTTGAGTGACAAGTGGCAGGTGTATGCCGGCTATGCCTATCTGGACGCCGAGATCACCAAGTCCAACAGCCGAACCAATGGCGTCGCCAACGAAGGCCAGACACCAACGTTGACCCCACGTCACAGTGCCAACCTGTGGCTGGTGCGCTCGCTGACCAACACTTGGCGCGTAGGCATGGGGGCGAACTATGTCGACGATCGTTACACCGCCCTGGATAACCAAGTGGTCATGCCCGCTTACACCACCGTGGACGCGGCGTTGCTCTATAACTTGCCGAAATGGGACATGGCGCTGCGCTTGCGCAACGTCTTCGACAAGGACTATTACGCCTCGGCCCATGGCTCGGTGGACCTGATCACCCCCGGAGCACCACGGACTCTGGAGCTGAGCACCAACTATCGGTTTTGAGTGAAAACCTGAAGGTGAGTTAAGCGCAACTCCCTATGGGAGCGGCGATCCGACGTGCTCGCGATACCGCACATTGCCCTTCCCCTTGCGCGAAAGGGCAAGTACCAACCCTATGTGTGATGAATTTCCCGATCCTTGGTTTCCGGCAGGAAGAACGTGCCAAGAATGGCCGTCATCACGGCGATGACAATGGGGTACCACAGACCGTAGTAGATATCCCCCGTGGCCGCGACCATGGCGAACGCCACCGTGGGCAGAAAGCCGCCGAACCAGCCATTGCCGATGTGATACGGCAGCGACATCGAGGTGTAGCGAATGCGCGCCGGGAAGAGTTCCACCAGCCAGGCGGCGATCGGGCCGTAAACCATGGTGACGTAGATCACCAGGATGGTCAGGAGCAACAACACCATCGGATAGTTGGTCTTGGCCGGGTCGGCCTTCTCGGGGTAACCGGCGTCCTTGAGGCCGGTGCTTAGGGTAGCGACGAAGGCATCGTTGCGGGCCTTGAAGTCGGCGGCCGGCATGCCGGTGCCCTCGAAGCTCGGGATCACCTTGTCGCCGATGCGGACCTGCGCGATTGCACCTGGTTCAGCCTTCTCGTTCTTGTAGGGTATGGCCTTCTTCGCCAACACGGTCTTGGCAAGGTCGCAGGAGCTGGTGAATTTGGCCTTGCCCACCGGGTCGAACTGGAACGAGCACTTACTCTGATCGGCGATCACCGTGACCGGGTTCTTCTCCTGCGCAATGAACACGTCGGGGTTACCGTATTGGGTCAAGGCATGGAAGATCGGGAAGTAGGTCAGCGCCGCAAGAATGCAGCCAGCCATGATGATGCCCTTGCGGCCGATGCGATCGGACAGGCTGCCGAATATGACGAAGAATGGTGTGCCTATCAGCAGCGAACCGGCAATCAACAGGTTGGCGGTCTGCGGATCGATCTTCAACGTCTGCAGCAGGAAAAACAGCGCATAGAACTGCCCGGTGTACCAGACCACCGCCTGGCCGGCAGTGCCGCCGAGCAACGCCATGATCACTATCTTGAGGTTTTCCCAGCGGGCGAAGGATTCGGTCAGCGGCGCCTTGGAGGACTTGCCTTCTTCCTTCATCTTCAAGAACACCGGTGACTCGCTGAGTTGCAAGCGGATGTACACCGAGACGATCAGCAGCAGGATCGACAGCAGGAACGGAATCCGCCAGCCCCAGGCCTCGAAGGCTTCGGTGCCGAGGATGGTACGGCAGGCGAGGATCACCAGCAGCGACAGGAACAGGCCGAGGGTTGCGGTGGTCTGGATCCACGAGGTGAAGTAGCCACGCTTGCCTTTGGGCGCATGTTCGGCCACGTAGGTCGCCGCACCGCCGTACTCACCGCCCAGGGCCAGGCCTTGCAACAGGCGCAGGCTGATCAGGATGACCGGTGCCGCCACGCCGATGGTCGCATAGCCGGGCAGAAAGCCCACTACGGCGGTGGAGATACCCATGATGACAATGGTGATGAGGAACGTGTGCTTGCGCCCGATCATGTCGCCCAGTCGGCCGAACACAATGGCGCCGAAGGGACGTACAGCGAAGCCGGCGGCGAACGCGAGCAGTGCGAAGATGAAGGACGTTGTCTCATTGACGCCGGCGAAGAAGTGCTTGGCGATGATTGCGGCGAGGGAGCCGTAAAGGTAGAAGTCGTACCACTCGAACACGGTGCCCAGGGACGAGGCGAAAATGACCTTGCGCTCCTCCTTGGTGATCCCGTGGTGGGGCGCGCTGCCCGTGGAGGTGTTGTCGATTGCGGCCATGAGTCTTCTCCGTCTTGCTCTTGTTGTAGGCCGGAGTACCTCACTCTCTTTTTACCGCACCCAGGCCCTAGGGCTATGTCATCGGATTACGGATTGCGCAAAGCATGCAAACAGGCTGACGGCCTCGCATCTCTGCAAGGTTTCTTGAAGCATAATCGGCTTCACGCAGATATCCACTCGGGCATCCCGCTCAGACCCGGGCCGACGCGCTGTCGAATGCCTGTTCAGGCCCGTGAAATCCCACACGAAGCGTCTGGGTGGCGCCCGCTGATGCCTATTCTTCGGGGCGGCCATCGTCTGGAACTTCGCAGCGAAAGAATTTCGTATACCCTATCGCCATCTCACTCCAAACGACCGCTGCCGTGAACCTACCCAAACTCAACGCTCCCGACCTTGGCAATACACCTTCGACCTCGGAGATCATCACTCGTCATCTGCGGGATGCGATCGTCGCCGGGCATTTCGCCGAAGATGAGCCGATTCGCCAGGACGACATTGCCCGCCAGTTCAATGTCAGCAAGATTCCGGTGCGCGAGGCCCTCAAGCGGCTGGAGGCTGAGGGGTTGGTGATGTTCCAGCGCAATCGCGGGGCGATGGTCACGCGGGTTTCCGATGCAGAGCTGGCGCAGATGTTCGAAGTGCGGATGTTGTTGGAAGACAAAATACTGCGCCTGGCCATTCCCAACATGACCGAAGAAACCTTCGCCCGTGCCGAGCGTATCTGTCAGGAGTTCATTGGCGAGGACGACGTGGGCCGCTGGGCCGAGCTCAATTGGGAACTGCACGCGTGCCTTTACGAACCGGCGCAACGGCCGTTTCTGGTCAACCTGATTCGTTCGGTCAATGACAAGCTGGAGCGCTACCTGCGCATGCAGATGAGCCTGTCGGCCGGCAAGGAACGGGCTGATCACGAGCACCGTGAGATCCTCGCGGCCTGTCGTGCCGGGGATGTGGATTTGGCGGTGAAGCTGCTGGACGAACACATTGCCGGGGTCTGCAAGACCCTGTTCGAGCACCTGCCTCACGCTCACTGAGCCTTCAGGATGCTGTGCTGATTTCGTCATCGGCACAGGATAAATCCATCAAGCCGACACCCCGCTGCACAGGCCACTCTTTCGTTCACTCATCTGAACGGACGTGGCCCTCCCATGAAACGCATCACCGTGATCGACTCCCACACCGGCGGCGAACCGACCCGCCTGGTGACCGCCGGCTTTCCTGACTTGGGCACCGGCAGCATGGCTGAACGCCGCAAGCTGCTCGCCGAACATCACGATCAATGGCGCGCCGCTTGTGTGCTGGAACCCCGCGGCAGCGACGTGCTGGTGGGTGCCCTGCTCTGCGAGCCGGTGGACCCGAGCGCCTGTGCCGGGGTGATTTTCTTCAACAACACCGGTTATCTGGGCATGTGCGGCCACGGCACCATCGGCCTGGTGGCGTCGTTGGCGCATCTGGGCAAGATCAGCCCCGGCGTGCACAGCATCGAGACGCCGGTGGGTACGGTGCAGGCGACCCTGCACGAAGATCATTCGGTGAGCGTGCGCAATGTACCGGCCTACCGTTACCGCAAAGCGCTGGTGTTACAGGTGCCAGATGTCGGCCAGGTGGTCGGCGATATCGCCTGGGGCGGCAACTGGTTTTTCCTGATCGCCGAGCATGGCCTGCGGGTAGCCGGCGACAACCTCGACGCGCTGACCGCTTATACCTACGCCGTGCAGCAAGCGCTGGAGGTCCAAGGTATTCGTGGCGAAGACGGCAGGCTGATCGACCATATCGAGCTGTTCAGCGATGACGATCACGCCGACAGCCGCAACTTTGTCCTCTGCCCTGGCAAGGCTTATGACCGCTCACCGTGCGGCACTGGCACCAGTGCCAAACTGGCGTGCCTGGCCGCGGACGACAAACTGCAACCGGGACAGATCTGGCGCCAGGCCAGTGTCATCGGCAGCGAGTTCGAAGGTTCTTACGAATGGCAGGGCGAGCGCGTTGTGCCGACCATTCGCGGCCGGGCCTTTATCAGCGCCGAAGCCAGTTTGATCATTGAACAGGATGACCCGTTCGCCTGGGGCATTCGTCCATGAACGAGGGCCTTGTGGCCGATGTGATCGTGATCGGTGCCGGCATCATCGGCGCCGCCTGTGCCCAGGCACTGGCCCGTCGTGGCTTGCAGGTGCTGGTGCTGGACGCCGGCCTGCACGGTGCGACGGCGGCGGGCATGGGCCACTTGCTGGTGCTCGACGACAACCCGGCCGAACTGGCCCTGAGTCAACATTCCCTGCAACGCTGGCGCGAACTGGCGCCGGACCTGCCCGACGGCTGCGCTTACCGCAACAACGGCACGCTGTGGCTGGCGGCCAATGCCGAGGAGATGGCGGTCGCCCATGGCAAATACCTGAACCTGAAAGCCCAGGGCGTGGCGTGCGAATTGATTAGTGCCAGTGCATTGCGCCAGCGTGAACCGGAACTGCGCGAAGGTCTGGAAGGCGGTTTGTTGATCAATGGCGACGGCATTCTTTATGCGCCGGCAACGGCCAGCTGGATGCTCGACGCGCCGAACATTCGTCAACGTCGGGCGCGGGTCAGCGCGGTCGATGGCAACCGCGTATGCCTCGATGACGGTCACTGGTTGAGTGCCGAAGCGGTGGTGTTGGCCAACGGCATTCAGGCCAACGAACTGTGCCCGGAGTTGCCCATCGAGCCGAAAAAAGGTCACCTGCTGATTACCGACCGCTTCCCCCGCACCGTCACCCACACCTTGGTGGAATTGGGTTACGTCACCAGCGCCCACAACGCCACGGGGCCGTCGACCGCCTGCAATATCCAGCCGCGCCCCACCGGGCAATTGTTCATCGGTGCCTCACGCCAATTCGGCACCACTGACCCGCAGGTCGAAGGCTGGATGCTGGCGAAAATGCTCAAGCGCGCCGCCGAGTACATGCCAGGGCTGGCCCGACTCAACGGCATCCGCGCCTGGACCGGCTTTCGCGCCGCCAGCCCCGATGGCCTGCCGCTGGTGGGCCAACACCCGCAGCAACAAGGCTTGTGGCTGGCCGTCGGCCACGAAGGGTTGGGCGTCACCACGGCCCCCGGCACCGCCGACTTGCTGGTGGCGCAGCTGTTCAACGAAACCCCGCCTCTGGCCGCACAACCCTATCTGCCCCAGCGTTTTCTCGGAGAACCTGTCTATGCCTGAATTGCTGCTGGACGGCCGCGCCTTGAAGGTGGCCGAAGGCACCAGCGTCGCCGCTGCCCTGGCATTGGGCAGCGACGGCTGCACGCGCACGTCGGTCAGTGGTCAACGCCGGGCACCACTGTGCGGCATGGGCATCTGCCAGGAATGCCGGGTGACCATCGACGGCCGGCGACGCCTCGCCTGTCAGACTTTGTGCCGAGACGGCATGCAGGTGGAGACACGCCCATGAACGAATACGCCGATCTGCTGATCATCGGTGCCGGCCCCGCTGGCATGGCCGCCGCCCTTGCCGCCGCCCCCAGCGGCGCACGCATCGTCATGCTCGATGACAACCCGCTACCGGGCGGACAAATCTGGCGTGACGGCCCGCAAGCCAACGTGCCCGATCAGGCTCGTCGCCTGCGTGAGCGCTTGCAGGCTTGCGGCAACATCCGCCATCACGCCGGCACCCGGGTGATCGCCAGTCCCGGGCCGAAACAATTGCTGGTCGAAGATGATGACGACGGCTGGTTGATCAGTTACGACAAACTGATTCTGTGCACCGGCGCCCGGGAGCTGCTGCTGCCCTTCCCCGGCTGGACGTTGCCTGGCGTGACTGGGGCCGGTGGCTTGCAGGCGCTGATCAAGGCCGGTGTGCCGGTGCAAGGTGAGCGCGTGGTGATCGCCGGCAGCGGCCCGCTATTGCTGGCGAGTGCCGCCACCGCGAAAAAACATGGCTCGCAGGTACAATGCATCGCCGAGCAAGCCTCGCGCATTGCCGTCGCCGGTTTCGCCGCGCAACTGCCGCGCTGGCCTGCCAAATGGTTGCAATCGTTCAGCTTGCTCGACCGCCATTACCGCACCGCGACTCATGTGCTGGCCGCCCTTGGCACTGACCGACTGGAAGGCGTGCGCCTGCAACAGCAAGGCAAAATCGTCGAACTGGAATGTGATCGGCTGGCCTGTGGTTTCGGCTTGATCCCGAACATTCAATTGGGCCAGGCACTGGGTTACGCCATCGAAAGTCAGGCGTTGGCGGTGGATGCCTGGCAGGCCAGTCGCGCCGATCATTATGCGGCAGGCGAATGCACCGGGTTTGGTGGCAGTGAACTGGCGTTGGTCGAAGGTGCAATTGCTGGCCACGCGGCGGTCGGTAACCTTGAAGCGGCCCGCCAATTGTGGCCACGCCGGACACGCTGGCAGGGTTTTGCCAAGGCACTGAATCAGGCCTTCGCCCTCGACCCGCAACTCAAGTCCCTGGCCCGATCCGACACCCTGGTTTGCCGCTGCGAAGACGTGCCTTACGCCGCATTGGCCGGGCACACTGACTGGCGCGAAGCCAAGCTGGCCAGTCGCTGCGGCATGGGTGCCTGTCAGGGCCGAGTGTGTGGCGGTGCGGTGCAGCACCTGTTTGGCTGGCAACCTTCGGCGCCCCGCCCGCCCTTCAGCCCGGCGCGAATTGAGACCTTGATGTGCCTGGACGACACCCCTCCAGCCTGAAACTCCCTCGGGGGTTTCAGCCACGCTGCCGAGCCTCTATGATCCCGGGGTCGCCATCAGACCCCAGCGCCATGTATCCCTCGCTCAGCACCTTCAAACCCTGCGACCTGCCAACGCTGCTGAACAGTCTGCAGCCGATCGCGCCGCTGCTCGATACCCTGGCGGACGTGGTGTTTTTCATCAAGGACCGCGAAGCCCGCTACGCCTTCGTCAACCAGACCCTGGCCCGGCGTTGCGGTTTCAAACATCGCGAGGAGCTGCTGGGGCTCACCGCAGAAATGGTCTTCCCGGAACGCTTCGGCCCGCTGTACACCGAACAGGATCGACGGGTACTGTCCAGCGGCCGCGAACTGTCCGATCAACTGGAGTTGCACCTGTATTACGGTAATCAGCCGATCTGGTGCCTGACCCACAAACTCGCCTTGCAGGATAAACAGGGTCACATCGTGGGCCTGGCCGGGATCTCCCGCGACCTGCAATCACCCCAATCCAACCACCCCGCCTTCCAGAAACTCGCGGCCGTGGATGCGCACATCCGCAGCCACTTCGCCCGCCCCATCAGCCTCGCCGAACTGACCGCCATCGCCGGCTACTCCGTGGCGCAACTGGAGCGTCACTGCAAACGGGTATTCCAACTCACCCCACGGCAGATGATTCACAAGGCGCGCCTGGAAGAAGGGTCGCGGCTGTTACTGCACACCGACCTGCCGATCACCGAGATTGCCCTGCGCTGCGGTTACACCGACCATAGCGCCTTCAGCCGACAGTTTCGTGCGTTGACCAGCCTGTCACCGAGCCAGTTTCGGGATAATCAGCGCTAGGGTCATTAAGGATCGTTCCCACGCTCCGCGTGGGAATGCAGCCTGGGACGCTCCGCGTCCCACCCTCTAAAGCCGAACGCAGAGCGTCCGTTGAGGCATTCCCACGCAGAGCGTAGGGACGATCAACAGGCGATGTTTAATCGACACTTCCAGACACTCACCCAGGCTACACATCCTTGCGCCGTTGCCTATGACTACGCCAGAATCCGCCGGCTTGTGCGCCTTGAGGCCGGGCTCTATCGTTTCCGGGTCGCTGACAAATCAGCGATCGGATTTGACCGTCCGAATCAATCAAGGCGCGCCAGCGTCCAAGACCTAATTCAGGCATTGTCTGAAGTATCGTGTCGCGGTGGCTGTGCGTGGGACACCTTCGGGTGTGCCGGAGTCCTTGATGTCCGGTCGGTCAACCCGCGTACAGCTGCCACCTTGTTCGTTTGACCGCGAACGGCGGTAGCTCCACTCATCAAGGAGCTTCACCATGTTCAAACCAACGCCAAACCCACCGGACACCGACGACGTTTCCCCCTACGAATCCCTCGATTCCAAAAAACTCAACGAAGCCGCCGACCGCGCCCTCGATCACTACCTAAAACCACCCATCCCCAAAGACACCGCGCGCAAACCCAGCACCATTTACCACGTAGGCCCCAAGGTCGATAACGAAACCCTGCTGGTCAACGCCTGCGAATCCCTGGCGTCAGCAAGCATGATGCTCAGTGAGTTCGCCGGGTTGATGGACATGCCACATCGCAACGTGATGTTGGGGATTCAATCGGTGGTCATGCTCGGGGAGCTCGCAGTGAATCGAGTGCTGGATAACCTCGATCCACAAGGCTAACAGACGCACTGATCGTTCCCACGCTCTGCGTGGGAATGCCTCAACGGACGCTCTGCGTTCGGCTTTAGAGGGTGGGACGCGGAGCGTCCCGGGCTGCATTCCCACGCAGAGCGTGGGAACGATCAATATCACAGGAATTGTGAACGACACCGATCACTGTGGGAGCGGGCTTGCTCGCGAAGAGGCCGGTACAGCCACCACAAGGCTCGGTGTCAGACCGCTAAACAAGCACTGTTTAAATGACACTTCCAGACACTCACCCAGGCTACACATCCTTGCGCCGTTGCCTACGACTACGCCAGAATCCGCCGGCTTGTACGCCTTGAGGCCGGGCTCTATCGTTTCCGGGTCGCTGAAAAACAGCGATCGGGTTTCGCAGCCCGGGTCAATCAAGGCGCACAGCGCCACCGTTCCTTTTCAGATGACGTTTTTCGTTCGCTGAATTGCGTTATGGCGGCTGTGCGCGGGAGATCTTCGGGTCTGCCGGGTTCCTTGATTCCCGGTCTGCGAACCTGCGTACAGCTGCCACCTATCTTCGTTTCGCAGCGAACCGTGGCGGCTCCACTAATCAAGGAGCATTACTATGTTTAAAGCCACACCCAATCCCCCGGAAACCGATCCAACCTCCCCCTACGAATCCCTCGATTCCAAAAAACTCAACGAAGCCGCCGACCGCGCCCTCGATCACTACCTCAAGCCGCCCATCCCCAAAGACACCAAGCGCAAACCCAGCACCATTTACCATGTCGGCACCGAGGTCGATAACGAAACCCTGCTGGTTAACGCCTGCGAATCCCTGGCGTCCGCGAGCATGATGCTCAGTGAGTTCGCCGGATTGATGGACATGCCACATCGCAACATGATGTTGGGGATTCAATCGGTGGTCATGCTCGGGGAGCTGGCGGTGAACCGGGTGTTGGATAACCTCGATCCGCGAGGTTAGCGAGGATGATCGTTCCCACGCTCTGCGTGGGAATGCAGCCCGGGACGCTCTGCGTCCCTTCCAGAGCCGAACGCAGAGCGTCCGTTGAGGCATTCCCACGCGGAGCGTGGGAACGATCAGCAGAGCCCGGTGTTCCTTAAAGGGGCGTTCCGCACAACCATTGCTCCCATCTGTAACACCTGCCTTTGCGGGCCCAAGCCTCACTGTGTCACTCCCCCTCCAATTGCGCCACCACAACACATCTACCTCAAGGCCTGACGATTAATTCGCGCTTGCGCCTGGAAATGGGCACGTTGATTGCTATTGTTAATATCGTATACGAAATCCCCAATACGATATCCAACAGCACTTCACACAACGAGGCCTCTATGAAAAACCCCGCATTTGCCGTAGCCCTCAGCGCTGTTCTCAGTACCTCCTTTATCGCCACCGCCCAAGCCGACAAGCTCGACGACATCATCGGTTCGGGCAAGCTGCGCTGCGCCGTGACCCTGGACTTCCCGCCCATGGGTTTTCGCGATGCGGGCAACAACCCGGCCGGTTTCGACGTGGACTACTGCCATGACCTGGCAAAAATCCTCGGGGTCGAGGCCGAAGTGGTAGAGACGCCGTTCCCGGACCGCATTCCGGCGCTGGTCTCCGGCCGGGCCGACGTGATAGTCGCCTCCACCTCCGACACTCTCGAACGGGCCAAGACCGTCGGCCTCACCGTGCCTTATTTTGCCTTCCAGATGGTGGTGCTGACCCGCGACGACACCGGCATCAACAGTTTCGATGACATCAAGGGCAAACCCGTGGGCAACACCAGCGGCACCTATGAGGCCATCGCTCTGGAGAAAGATGTGAAGAACTGGGGCACCGGCAGCTTCCGCGCCTATCAGTCGCAGAACGATACCCTGCTGGCGATCGCCCAGGGCCATATCGACGCCACCGTGGTCACCAACACCGTGGCTGCTGCCACCCTCAAATCCGGCAAATACAAAAACCTGAAAGTCGCCGGTAACGCGCCGTACGTGATCGACTACGTGTCCCTCGGCGCCAAGCGCAACGAGTATGGCCTGCTCAACTACCTCAACCTGTTCGTCAACCAGCAGGTGCGCACCGGTCGTTACAACGAGCTGTTCACCAAATGGGTCGGCACCGAGATTTCACCCACCGACCTGACCGTGCCAAAGGTCTACTACTGAGATGTCCGGCATGCCTGGGTCAATTTCTCTGACCGGTCGCAGCCTGGTCACGGGCGCCGCCGAGGGCGCCCTGCTGTTCGCCGATATCGGCTTGAGTTTCTGGGGCGGGGTCGATCCGTATAGCGGCGAGATCATTGACCGTCACCACCCGCTCAGCGGCGAATTCCTGGCCGGCCGCGTGTTGGCCATCCCCAGCGGTCGCGGCTCGTGCACCGGCAGTAGCGTGTTGATGGAACTGATCAGCAACGGTCACGCACCGGCCGCACTGGTGCTGGCCGAGCCCGATGAGATCCTGACCCTGGGCGTGCTTGTAGCACAGACCATTTTCGAGCGTTCCCTGCCGGTGCTGTGCATCGGCCGGGAGGCCTTCGCCGCCCTGCGCGGCAAGGCCTTCGCTCGGGTCGAGGACACCACACTGAGCCTGTTCGAGCACCCGCCGGGCGATGCCTGGCAGGCACTCGACAGCCCTTTGCCGAGTACCGACATCGCCACCGCGATCGAACTCACCGAACACGACCGGGCGCTGCTCGACGGCCAACATGGCAAGGCCGCGCAGATGGCGATGCAGATCGTTCTGCGCATGGCCGAACTGCAAGGTGCCCGCCATCTGGTGGATGTCACCCAGGCGCACATCGACGGCTGCATCTACACCGGACCGGCAAGCCTGCGCTTTGCCCAACAGTTGGTGCAATGGGGAGCAATAGTACGGGTGCCCACCACTCTCAATTCGATTTCCGTGGACCAGCGCCGCTGGCGCGAGCTGGGCATCGACCCGGCTCTCGGTGAACCGGCCAGTGCCTTGGGCGATGCCTATATGGCGATGGGTGCACAGCTGAGTTTCACCTGCGCGCCCTACCTGCTCGACAGCGCGCCGAAGGCTGGCGAGCAGATTGTCTGGGCCGAATCCAACGCGGTGGTCTACGCCAACAGCGTGCTCGGCGCACGCACCTTGAAGTACCCGGACTATCTGGACATCTGCATTGCACTGACTGGCCGCGCCCCGTTGATCGGCTGCCATCTGGACGCACAACGCAAGGCCCGACTGCAAATCGAGTTGCCCGCCCTGGGTGAACTGGACGACGCCTTTTACCCGCTGCTCGGTTACCACATCGGCGCGCTGGCGGGCAGCCGGATTCCACTGGTGCGCGGGTTGGAAAACCGCCAGCCAAGCCTGGACGACCTCAAAGCTTTCGGTGCGGCATTTGCCACCACATCCGCAGCGCCACTGTTCCATATCGCTGGAGTAACTCCGGAAGCACTCGACCCAACACAGGTGCTGGAAGTGGATGTATCCCTACCCGTGAAAAAAATCCACCTGATCGATCTATTGGTCAGCTGGCGCGAACTCAACAGTGCCCGCGACAACTGGGTGGATGTGGTGTCGCTGGGCAATCCGCATTTCTCCCTCAGCGAGTTTGCCCACCTCGCGCGGCTGTGCCGGGGTCGACACAAACACCCTGACG
Organism: Pseudomonas sp. S2_A02; assembly: GCF_054668495.1. Lineage (NCBI taxonomy): Bacteria > Pseudomonadati > Pseudomonadota > Gammaproteobacteria > Pseudomonadales > Pseudomonadaceae > Pseudomonas > Pseudomonas sp. S2_A02. Next base: position 1,213,534 of record NZ_CP162776.1, read on the forward strand.
TGGTCCTCGCCATTACCTGCGGCCGCGCCGTGCTGGAGCAGGCTCGCGAAGCCGGGCATATCGCCGTGATCGAAGCGTTCGGCGCCACCCTGGTCACCGATACCTGCTGGTGCATGCTCGGCGAACCGGTGATTCCGCCGGGCGCAAAAACCTTGATGACCAACTCCGGCAAATACGCCCATTACGCACCCGGCCTGGTGGGCCGCAAAGTGCATTTCGCCAGCATCAAAGAATGCGTCGATGCCGCCTGCAATGCCACCGCCAGCGGGCGCCTGCCGGCGTGGTTACAACCTGCCGCCCTGGAGAGCCCCGCGCATGTTTGACTACAGTTTCCAATGGCGCTCAGCGCTGCGCGCCCTGCCGGACATGCTCGCCGGTGCCTTGGTCACCTTCGAGACTGCGGCGCTGTCGATGATCTTCGGCGTACTGATCGCCCTGGCCCTGACCGTGATGCGCGAAAGCAAAAACCCGCTGCTGCGCGGTATCGGCAATGGCTGGGTATCGATCGCGCGCAACACCCCGTCGCTGTTCCAGATCTACGTCCTCTACTTCGGCCTCGGCTCGCTGGGCATGCATGTCAGTTCATGGCTCGCCCTGCTGGCCGGGATCACCTTCAACAATGCCGGGTATCTGGCGGAGAACTTTCGCGGAGGCCTCAAGGCCGTCCCGAACACACAAGTGCGCGCTGCACGTTCGCTGGGCATGAGCGCCTTTCAGGCCTACCGCATGATCATCGTCCCGCAGTTGCTGCGAATCGTCTTCTACCCGCTGACTAATCAAATGGTCTGGGCGGTGCTGATGACGTCGCTGGGGGTGATCGTCGGGCTGAACAATGACCTGACCGGCGTGACCCAGGACTACAACGTCAAAACGTTCCGCACCTTCGAGTTCTTCGCCATTGCAGCGGTGCTGTATTACCTGATTGCCAAGGCGATCGTCGCGGCAGCCCGGCTGATGGCCTGGCGGTTGTTCCGTTACTGAGGAGTCGTCCATGTTTAATACCGGGTTTTCCTCCAATGACCTGTTGTTCCTGCTCAATGGAGCCTGGGTCACGCTGCAACTGACGTTCTGGTCGATCATGCTCGGCTCCCTCGCCGGCTTGCTCTTCGGCTTACTGCGGGCCCTGTTGCCGCGGGCCAGTTTGCCCCTCGCCTGGGTGCTGGACGTGTTTCGCAGCGTGCCGTTGCTGATCCAGTTTGTGCTGTTCAACTCGCTCAAAAGCATCGTCGGTTTGAACATCAGCGCCTTCAGCGTCGGCTGCATTGTGCTGGGGGTTTATGCCGCCGCGTACTTCACCGAGATCGTGCGCGCTGGCGTGTTGTCGGTGCCGTTCACCGTACGTCGGGCCAGTCGCTCGCTGGGCCTGAGCTTCCTGCAGGACCTGCGCTGGATTGTCCTGCCGATGGCCACCCGGGTGGCTTTTCCCGGCTGGCTGAACCTGGTGCTCGGCGTGATGAAAGACACCGCGCTGGTGATGTGGATCGGCATCGTCGAACTGCTGCGCGCCTCGCAAACCATCGTCACCCGCATCCAGGAACCGTTGCTGGTGCTGTGCATCGCGGGCCTTATTTACTACGTCATGAGCCTGGTGGTCGCACGCCTGGGCGCTCGTCTGGAAAGAAGGTGGCAAGAAAATGATTGAGATCGACAACGTACATAAATCCTTCGGCGACCTCGCCGTGGTCAAGGGTGTCAGCCTGACGGTGAACAAGGGCGAGGTGGTGTCGATCATCGGCGGCTCGGGCTCCGGCAAATCGACCCTGCTGATGTGCATCAATGGCCTGGAACCGATCCAGAAAGGCAGCATCCGCGTCGACGGCGTCGAGGTCCACGACAGCGCCACCGACCTCAATCGCCTGCGGCAGAAAATCGGCATTGTGTTCCAGCAATGGAATGCCTTCCCGCACCTGACGGTGCTGGAAAACGTAATGCTGGCGCCGCGCAAAGTGCTGGGCAAAAGCAAGGCCGACGCCGAGGAACTGGCGGTGCAGCAACTGACTCATGTGGGCCTTGCCGACAAGCTCAAGACCTTCCCCGGGAAGTTGTCCGGCGGTCAGCAACAACGCATGGCCATCGCTCGCGCCCTGGCCATGTCGCCGGACTACATGCTGTTCGACGAAGCCACGTCGGCCCTCGACCCGCAATTGGTCGGCGAAGTGCTGGACACCATGCGCATGCTCGCCGAAGACGGCATGACCATGGTGCTGGTGACCCATGAAATCCGCTTTGCCCGCGATGTCTCCGACCGCGTGGCGTTCTTTCGCAATGGCCTGGTGCACGAGATCGGCTCGCCGGATCAGGTGATTGGTAATCCGGTGCATGCGGAGACTGCGGCGTTTCTGAAATCGGTGAAGTAACTGATGACCCCATCGCGGGCAAGCCCGCTCCCACAGGATTGTTGGTGTATGCAAAATCGTTGGCCAACCCAAATCACTGTGAGAGGTAATTGGTAATCCGGTGCATATGGAAACGGCGGCATTTCTGAAATCGGTGAAGTAGCTGATGGCCCCATCGCGGGCAAGCCCGCTCCCACAGGTATCTGTGTTGGCCACCCATTTTGTGTACACCATCAAACCCTGTGGGAGCGGGCTTGCCCGCGATGAGGCCCTGACAGACGCAACAAGGAGAAGGCAATGCGCTCATCGAAAGTGATTCATGTAGTCAGCTGTCATGCCGAAGGTGAAGTCGGCGATGTGATCGTCGGCGGTGTCGCCCCACCACCGGGCGCCACTGTGTGGGAGCAATCGCGCTGGATCGCCAAGGATCAGACCCTGCGCAACTTCGTGCTCAACGAGCCGCGCGGCGGCGTGTTCCGCCACGTCAACCTGCTTGTGCCGGCCAAGGATCCTCGGGCGCAAATGGGCTGGATCATCATGGAGCCGGCGGACACGCCACCGATGTCCGGTTCCAATTCGCTGTGCGTCGCCACCGTGCTGCTGGACAGCGGCATTCTGCCGATGACCGAACCGCAAACCCGACTGGTGCTCGAAGCGCCCGGCGGCCTGATCGAGGCCGTGGCCGACTGCCGTGATGGCAAGGTCGAGCGGGTAGAAATCAAGAACGTGCCCTCCTTCGCTGATCACCTCGACGCCTGGATCGAAGTCGAAGGCCTCGGCTCGTTGCAGGTCGACACTGCGTATGGCGGCGACAGCTTTGTGATCACCGACGCCGAACGTCTGGGCTTTTCCATTCGTCCTGATGAGGCTGCCGACCTGGTGGCGGTCGGGCTGAAAATCACTCGCGCAGCCAATGAACAATTGGGCTTCGTCCATCCGCTGAACCCCGAGTGGTCACATATTTCCTTCTGCCAGATTGCCGCGCCCATCGTCGTTGAACATGGCATCGCCACTGGCGCCAACGCGGTGGTGATTCAACCCGGCAAGATCGACCGCTCGCCCACCGGCACCGGCTGCTCGGCGCGCATGGCGGTACTGCAGGCCAAGGGCTTGATGCAGGTCGGTGAGCGCTTTATTGGCCGTTCGATCATCAGTTCCGAATTCCACTGCCGCATCGATTCCCTGACCGAAGTGGCCGGACGCCCAGCGATCTACCCGTGCATTTCCGGCCGGGCCTGGATCACCGGCACTCATCAATTGCTGCTCGATCCGAGCGATCCGTGGCCACAGGGCTATCGCTTGTCAGACACATGGCCGGGTGCCTGACGTCGAAGCGAAGAGCTTTTGTGGCTAGGCCAGCTTTTGTGGCGAGGGAGCTTGCTCCCGTTCGGCTGCGCAGCAGTCGTAAAACCAGAGCATCGGTTGTTTCAGACATACCGCGATTACAGCATTGGGGCTGCTGCGCAACCCAGCGGGAGCAAGCTCCCTCGCCACAAAAGCTCTCTCACCACAGGGATTTCACCCCACAAAAAAACCTGACTAATTGAAAAAAACACTAGCCGAATCATCGGCATTTAAAATATCGTATACGAAATACAATTAACGAACCGGAGGCAACAATGAGCAAGCGTATTAACTGGAGTGGCGTCTTCCCCGCGGTGACCACTCAATTCAACGATGACTTCACCATCAACCTGGAAAAAACCCATCAGGTGATTTCCAATGTGATCCGTGACGGCGTATCAGGCCTGGTGGTGTGCGGTTCGGTGGGGGAAAACACCTCATTGACCGCCGAAGAAAAAATCGCCGTGACCGAAGTCGCGGTCGATGCCTCCCGGGGTCGCGTGCCAGTGATCTGCGGCGTGGCCGAGTTCACCAGCGTGCAAGCGGCCAAGGTCGCCAATGCCGTGCGCCGGGTCGGCGTCGACGGCGTGATGCTAATGCCGGCGCTGGTCTACGGCTCCAAGCCGTTCGAGACTGCCGAGCACTACCGCTACGTGGCGAAAAACGCCGACGTACCGCTGATGGTCTACAACAACCCGCCGATCTACAAAAACGACGTCACCCCGGACATCCTGATTTCCCTGGCCGACTGCGACAACGTGGTGTGCTTCAAGGATTCGTCCGGCGATACCCGTCGTTTCATCGACGTGCGCAATGAAGTCGGCGACCGTTTCGTGCTGTTCGCAGGTTTGGACGACGTGGTGCTGGAAAGCATCGCGGTAGGCGCCGAAGGCTGGGTCTCGGGCATGTCCAACGTGTTCCCGAAAGAAGGCGAAACCATCTTCCGCCTGGCCAAGGCCGGTCGCTTCGCCGAAGCCATGCCGATCTACGAATGGCTGATGCCAATCCTGCACCTCGATGCCCGTGCCGACCTGGTGCAGTGCATCAAACTCTGCGAAGCCATCGCCGGTCGCGGCAGCGCGCTGACCCGTCCGCCACGCCTGGCACTGCCGGAAGCCGATCGGGTGTTCGTCGAGCAGATCATGGCCAAGGCCTTGGCCAACCGTCCAGAGTTGCCAGACGTCGGTCTCTGAGTGATTGCCAGGCGGGTCTTTGCGGACCCGGCCCGGCTGCCTGTTTTTGCGCCTCTACAGGAAACGCCAGCATGTCCAATCCTCTACACACGCAAAGCGCAACCACCCCCTCGGGACTCAAACGCGTAGTGGCCGCCGCCATGGCCGGCACCGTTGCCGAGTGGTACGAATTCTTTCTCTATGGCACCGCCTCGGCACTGGTCTTCGGCCAGTTGTTCTTCCGCCAGACTGACAGCCCGATTGACGGCATCATCGCTGCCTTCGCCTTGTACGCGGTCGGCTTTCTCGCTCGTCCGTTGGGCGGTCTGGTGTTCGGTCACTACGGTGACAAGTTCGGCCGCAAACGCTTGCTGCAACTGAGCCTGGTGGTGGTCGGCATCACAACTTTTCTGATGGGATGCCTGCCCGGCTTCGACAGCATCGGCTATGCCGCGCCAGTGTTATTGGTGCTGCTGCGGCTGATCCAGGGCTTTGCCTTTGGTGGCGAATGGGGCGGTGCGATTCTGCTGGTATCCGAACACTGCCCCGACAACCGTCGCGGCTTCTGGGCCAGTTGGCCGCAAGCCGGGGTACCGGCCGGCAACCTGGTAGCTACGGTCGCGCTGCTACTGTTGTCATCGAACCTGTCGGAGGAACAATTCCTCGCCTGGGGCTGGCGCGTGGCGTTCTGGTTCTCGGCGGTGGTGGTGCTGATCGGCTACTGGATTCGCACCAGCGTCGATGACGCGCCGATCTTCAAAGAAGCCCAGGCCCGTCAGGCGCAGACCAAGCAGCAACAGCTGGGCGTGGTCGAAGTGCTGCGTCATCACTGGCGCGCCGTGCTGGTGGGGATTGGCGCACGCTTTGCCGAGAACATCCTCTATTACACCGTGGTCACCTTTTCGATCACCTACCTGAAACTGGTGGTGCACAAGGACACCTCGGAAATTCTGCTGCTGATGTTCGGCGCGCACTTGGTGCACTTCTTCCTGATTCCGTTGATGGGCTATCTGTCGGATATCGTCGGGCGCAAACCAATCTACCTGACCGGCGCGGTACTCACTGCGTTCTGGGGCTTTATCGGCTTCCCGATGATGGACACCGGCAACAATTGGCTGATCATGGCGGCCATCATCCTGGGCCTGGGCATCGAGTCGATGACCTATGCGCCCTACTCGGCGCTGATGGCCGAAATGTTCCCGACCCATGTGCGCTACACCGCACTTTCCCTGTGCTATCAGGTGGCGCCAATCTTCGCCGGTTCTCTGGCACCGCTGATCGCCATCACCTTGCTCAACAAATATCACAGCTCGACACCCATTGCCTGGTACCTGGTTGGCGCCGCGCTGATTTCCATCGTGGCCGTCGGCCTGACCCGGGAAACCCGTGGCAAGTCCTTGCACCAGGTGGATGCCGAATCCGCTGCGCGCATTGCTGCGCGGGATAGCGCCGTGCCAGCTACACGCCGGAGTGATTCACTGGCCTGAGCCAGATACCTGTAGGAGCGAGGCTTGCCCGCGAAGGCGGCGTGTCAGTCGACATCGATGTTGAATGTGATGGCGCCTTCGCGGGCAAGCCTCGCTCCTACAGGGACCTCACTTTTTTCGACAGGAGTTTTCCATGCCCCAAATCATCGGCCACAACTACATCGGCGGTGCCCGCAGCGCCGCTGGCAGCATCACCCTGCACAGTCACGACGCCAACACCGGCGAAGCACTGCCCTACTCGTTCATGCAAGCCACCGCTGAAGAAGTGAACTCCGCCGCCCAGGCCGCTGCTGCCGCTTACCCGGCCTTTCGCAACTTGCCGGCAACTCGCCGTGCAGAATTTCTTGAAGCCATCGCCACGCAACTGGATGCGCTGGATGATGAATTCGTCGCGCTGGTCACCCGCGAAACCGCACTGCCGACCGGACGCATTCAAGGTGAACGCAACCGTACCAGCGGCCAAATGCGCCTGTTCGCTCAGGTTCTGCGCCGGGGCGATTTCTACGGTGCGCGCATTGACCGCGCCTTGCCTGAACGTCAGCCACTGCCACGGGTCGACCTGCGCCAATATCGGATCGGTGTCGGTCCAGTGGCGGTGTTCGGCGCCAGTAATTTCCCGCTGGCTTTTTCCACCGCCGGCGGTGACACCGCTGCCGCTCTGGCCGCCGGATGCCCGGTGGTGTTCAAGGCCCACAGTGGACACATGGCGACCGCCGAATGCGTGGCCGATGCAATCATCCGCGCCGCCGAGCAAACCGACATGCCCAACGGTGTGTTCAACATGATCTACGGCGCGGGCGTCGGTGAAGCGCTGGTCAAGCATCCGGCGATCCAGGCCGTCGGTTTCACTGGCTCGCTAAAGGGCGGTCGCGCGCTCTGTGACATGGCCGCCGCACGGCCACAACCGATCCCGGTGTTCGCCGAAATGAGCAGCATCAACCCGGTACTCGTATTGCCTGAAGCCCTGATCGCGCGTGGCGAGAAAATCGCCGGTGAACTGGTGGCGTCGATGGTCCAGGGTTGCGGTCAGTTCTGTACCAACCCGGGATTGGTGATCGGTATTCGCTCACCCCACTTCAGCGCTTTTACCGCGCGGCTCAGTACCTTGATGGCCGAACAACCGGCGCAAACCATGCTCAACGCCGGCACCCTCGGCAGCTACGAAAAAGGCGTGCATGCCTTGCTCGACCATCCGGGAATAACCCGCCTGGCAGGCCACGATCAGCACGGTAATCAGGCACGGCCGCAACTGTTCAAGGCCGACCTCAGTCTGCTGTTCAAGGGTGATCGGCTGTTGCAGGAAGAAGTGTTCGGCCCGACCACCATCGTCGTCGAAGTGGCCGATAAGGCCGAGTTGCGACAAGCGCTGAACTGTTTGCACGGTCAACTCACCGCCACGTTGATTGGCGAAGCACAGGACCTGAAGGAACACGCCGATCTGCTGGTACTGCTGGAACAAAAGGTCGGCCGCGTGCTGTTCAACGGCTACCCCACCGGGGTCGAAGTCTGCGATGCCATGGTGCATGGCGGCCCCTATCCGGCGACCTCCGACGCCCGTGGCACTTCGGTCGGCAGCCTGGCCATCGAACGCTTCCTGCGCCCGGTGTGCTACCAGAACTGCCCGGATGCTTTGTTGCCCGACGCCCTGAAAAACGCCAACCCGTTGGGCATTGTGCGTCTGGTGGACGGCGACAGCCACCGCGAACCGGTTTAACAACACGACCTCCTGTGGGAGCGAGCCTGCTCGCGATAGCGGTGTGTCAGTCAACGAAAATGTTGAATCCGATGCCCTCATCGCGAGCAGGCTCGCTCCCACAGAAGTGGGCACCCGTTTCATTCAAGCCAGCAGTGCTTTCAGGTCGTTGTACAACGCCTCGGGAATCTGCACCCCCTCCACCACACTGCGTGCCCGCGCCGCATAACGCCGTTGCGACGGCAAGCGTGCGCCCTGCCCTTCAATGCTCTCAAACAACACTTCGGCCCGAGCCAAATGCTCCTCAGTGGCCGCCCCCAGAAAACGTCGCGGATCCAGCGCGATGATCAACTCGCCATGGTACGGCGAGGACTTGCTGCCCGCGTCATAGGCCAGCGATTCGGCACTGGTCAGATCACCGATCAAAGGTCCGGCGATCAACTCCACCATCGCCGCCAGTGCCGAGCCCTTGTGCCCACCGAACGTCAGCATCGCGCCGCTGTCGAGCACCACATTGGCATCGGTACTCGGCCGACCTTCAGCGTCCACGCCCCAACCCTCGGGAATCGCCCTGCCCGCACGCCGATGCAACTCGATATCGCCACGGGCTATCGCACTGGTGGCGAAGTCGAACACAAACGGATCCTGCCCCGCCCGCGGCCAGCCAAAGGCAATGGGATTGGTGCCAAACACCGGCACGCGTCCCCCGGCCGGTGCCACCCAGGCATGGCTCGGATTACACGCCAGCGCCACCAACCCGGCAGCGGTCAACTGCTCGATCTCCACCCACAGCGCCGAGAAATGCACACAGCGATTGATCGCCAACGCCGCAATCCCGTTGGCCCGGGTTTTCTCCGCCAGCAACCCAAGCCCCGCCTGAAACGCCAACTGCGAGAAACCACCAGCGGCATCCACCCGCACGATCGACGGCGCCTGGTCGATCACCTGCGGTTCGGCATCGGCCGACACCTTGCCGGCCCGCAGGGAATTCACGCAGCCCAGAATCCGGTACAAACCGTGGGAGGCACAGCCATCGCGCTCGCCGGCGATCACCGTCGCCGCCACCGCTTGCGCGTGGGCCAGATTAAAACCGTTGTGCAACAGGATCGATTCGGCCAACTCGCGGGCTTCGATCAAGGTCAGTCGGATCATGCTCATCTCCTTGGACAGACAGGTCAGGGTGGTCTATCCGCAGAGGTGTGGCTTGATGGGTTTGGGCGCGAGGGATGACGAAATTGGCACAGGGGTGGTGAAGGGGCGCCGCGCCTTTCACCCCAATTCGCTTTGCCGGATCAGCTTCTTATCAATCTTCCCGACGCTGGTTTTAGGAATCTCGGCGACGAACTTGAACTGCTTGGGGATCGCCCATTTGTTGATGCGGCCACGCTCGACAAACCCTTGCAGGTGCACCTCCAGGATCTTGCTGTCGAGATACTGCCCAGGCTCGCACACCACCAGCGCCATCGGCCGTTCACCCCATTGCTCATCGGCAATGCCCACGACTGCGACCGACATCACCGCCGCGTGTTCGCTGATCAGGCTTTCCAGTTCCAGGGAGCTGATCCACTCTCCTCCGGTCTTGATGACATCCTTGATTCGATCTTTGATTTCCACTCCTCCCAACGCGTCGATAGAGGCCAGATCGCCGGTGTGCATCCAGCCGTTGTGCCACAGCTCGGCACCCTTTTCGGGCTCCTTCAAATAACCTTGGGTCAGCCAGGGTGCGCGCACCACGATCTCGCCCAGAGACTCGCCGTCATGAGCAACGTCATTGCCATTGGCATCGATGATTTTCAGGTCGACCATCGGCACCGGCGTGCCTGTCTTGATGCGGGTGGGCAACTGGGCTTGCGTGGATTGTTCGAGGTCTTCATCACGCAGGTAAGTCAGGCACAGCAATGGGCAGGTTTCCGACATGCCGTAGCCGCTGTGCACCTGAATACCTTTGGCGCTCGCTTCGCTGGCGATGCCCAGCGTCAGTGCGCTACCACCCAGGAGCATTTTCCAGCCATCGAAACGGGTCTGTGCCGCTTCCTCGCAGCTCAAGATCATCTGCAGAATGGTCGGCACACAATGGGAAAAAGTGACCTTTTCCTCACGATACAACCTGACCAGGCTGTTGGGTTCGTAGCGGCCGGGGTACACCTGTTTGAGCCCCATCAGGGTGGCGACATAAGGCACACCCCAGGCATGCACGTGAAACATCGGGGTGATGGGCATGTACACATCATCGGAACGCAGCAACGGCAGGCCTTGATAGACGCCCAAAGTGCCCACGGCATTCAAGGTGTGCAGGACCAATTGGCGGTGGGTGAAATACACGCCTTTAGGGTCTCCCGTGGTGCCCGTGGTGTAGAAAAGGGTCGCCACCGAGTTTTCATCGAAGTCGGGAAAGTCGTACTGGTCTGCGGCCCTGGACAATACGTGTTCATATTCCCCCAGCACCGGTAACCACGTATCGACTGCTGTGTCGTCCGTGAGCTGCAGGTAACCTTTGACGGTTTCAAGCCGGCCCTGGATCTGTTCAACCAGCGGCAGGAAATCATCATGCACCAGCACCAGGTCGTCCTCGGCATGGTTCATGGTGAAGAGCACTTGATCCGGCGAAAGACGAATGTTCACGGTATGCAGCACCGCACCGATCATCGGTACCGCAAAGAAGCATTCCAGGTAGCGATGGCTGTCCCAGTCGAGCAGGGCCACCGTATCACCGGCCTTGACGCCGGCAGCAGTCAAGGCGTTGGCCAGCCTGCGGATCCGCTGGTTGAGGGTCTGGTAGCTGTAGCGCAGTTTGTCGGCGTAGACGATTTCCCGGCCCGGTTCGTAACGCACGCCGGACAGCAATAATTGCTTGATCAGCAAGGGATAGGCATAGGCGCCATCGGCGGGCGGAATTATTTTTGTCGCCATCATGGTTGTGGTTCCCGGTCCTTTTTACGTGGGCTCAGAACTGCTCTGCATCCAATTGATAGAGGCATTCGCTGCCAGCCTTGGCCGACGCACTCAACGAGTGGATGCGTGGCAGCAGACGGGCGAAGTAGAAGCGCGCAGTGGCCAGTTTGCTGGCGTAGAAATCGTCTTTGGAATGCGTGCTCATGGCAGCCTTGGCCATTCGCGTCCACATGTAGGCGTACGCGGTGTAGCCGAACACGTGCAGGTACTCGACCGAGGCCGCGCCGATTTCATTCGGGTTGCTCTGGGCTCGATCCAGCAGCCATGCAGTCAGTTCGTCGAGGGTGTCGACAGCGGCGTTCAACGGTTTGGTGAACTCACCAAGGTCAGCGCAGGCGTTGGCGGTAAATTTGCGAATTTCCGAAGCGAACAGCCGGTAGAGCGCCCCGCCGCTGCCAACGATCTTGCGCCCGGCCAGGTCCAGTGACTGGATACCATTGGTGCCTTCGTAGATCTGCGTGATGCGCACATCGCGAATCAATTGCTCCTGGCCCCACTCGCGGATGTAGCCGTGGCCGCCGAAGATCTGCTGGCCGTGCACCGTGGTTTCCAGCCCCATGTCGGTGAGAAACGCCTTGGCCACCGGGGTCAGCAGCGACACCAGTTCCTGGGCGCGGGTGCGGGTTGCCACGTCATCGCTGTACTTGGCGGTATCCAGTTGCAGCGCCACGTAGCTGGAGAACGCACGCCCGCCCTCGTTCAAGGCTTTCATGGTCAACAGCATGCGTCGTACATCCGGGTGCACGATGATCGGGTCGGCGGCTTTTTCCTTGTTCTGCGCGCCGGTCGGTGAACGGCTTTGCAGGCGGTCACGGGCGTATTCGACCGCGTTCTGGTACGAGCGCTCACCCAACGCCAGGCCCTGGATGCCCACGCCAAGGCGTTCGTAATTCATCATGGTGAACATCGCCGCCAAGCCCTTGTTCGGCGCATCGACGATCCAGCCAGTTGCTTCGTCAAAGTTCATCACACAGGTGGCGGATGCCTTGATGCCCATCTTGTGCTCGATGGAACCGCAGGACAGCGCGTTGCGCTCACCCAGCGAGCCATCGTCATTGACCAATACCTTCGGCACCAAAAACAGCGAAATCCCCTTGGGACCGGCCGGTGCATCCGGCAATCGGGCCAGCACCAGATGGATAATGTTTTCGGTGAGGTCGTGCTCGCCGCCGGTGATGAAGATCTTGCTGCCGCTGATCTTGAAACTGCCGTCGGCCTGAGGTTCGGCGCGAGTGCGAATCAAGCCCAGGTCAGTGCCGGCATGCGCCTCGGTCAGGCACATTGAACCGGTCCAGGTGCCGGCGTACATGTTCGGCAAGTAAGCCGCTTTCAGTTCTTCGCTGGCGTGGGCATTGATCGACAGGCACGCACCGGCGGTCAGCATCGGGTACAGGCCGAACGACAGACTGGCCGAGTTGATCATTTCTTCGACCTGAGCCGAAATGGCCTTGGGCATGCCCATGCCACCGAACTGCGGATCGCCGCCAACACCCACCCAACCGCCTTCGGCGAATGCCTGGTAGGCCGCAACAAAACCGTCCGGCGCCGTGACCGAGCCATTGCTCCAGGTGCAGCCCTGCTCGTCGCTGCTGCGGTTCAATGGCGCGATCACTTCGGCGCTGATCTTGCCGGCCTCTTCAAGAATGGCGGCGGCCGTTTCTTCATCGATCACCTCGGCCAGGCCAGGCAATTGGGCCCATAACCGGGACACCTGGAAAACCTCGTTGAGTACGAAGCGCATGTCGCGCAAAGGAGCTTTGTAATCAGACATCGTTGGCTTACTCGGAAGTGGTCAGGGCATGCGACATGCCGGGACGTTCAGTGGATTCAGTGTTTTCGGCTGACGCATCGGGAACAGGCTCAACCGCCCGTTCGCGCAGCAGGAAGTACGACAGGGCCGGGATCAGGATCAGCGCGCCGAGCATGTTCCACAGGAACATGAAGGTCAGCAGGATGCCCATGTCGGCCTGGAACTTGATTGGCGACCAGACCCAGCACACCACGCCCGCCGCGAGGGTGATGCCCACCAACCCGACCACCCGGCCGGTGAACGACACGGCGTTGCGGTAGGCCTGGGACAAAGGCAAACCCTGGCGCTGGAAGTGCAGTTGCACGCTGAGCAAGTACAGGGCGTAGTCGACGCCGATGCCCACGCCGAGGGCGATCACCGGCAGGGTAGCGACCTTGACGCCGATGCCCATGGCCACCATCAACGCCTCGCAAAGGATCGAGGTCAGGACCAGTGGCAACAGGGCCACCAGGGTTGCGCGCCAGCTGCGGAAGGTGATCAGGCAGAACAGCGTCACCGCCGCATAGACGTACAGCAGCATGGTGCGATTGGCCTCACGCACCACAATGTTGGTCGCCGCCTCAATCCCGGCCGACCCGGCCGCCAGCAGAAACTGGCGATCTTCGCTGTTGTTCTCCCGGGCGAATTTTTCGGCGATGCCCACCACGGCATCCAGGGTCTCGGCCTTGTGGTCCTTGAGGAAGGTGATCACCGGCATCAGCGAGCAATCGGTGTTGAACAACTCCGGGGAGTTGACCGAGGCCTGCTGCGCGGCGTAGTTCAGTACGTCCTGATTGCGCTGGATGCTGTTGAGTTTGGGGTTGCCTTCATAAGTACCGGCGGTGATTTGGCGCACCGCATTGACCAACGAAGCCGTGGCTTGTACGCCCGGATACTGCTGCAGCTCCCAGGCCAAACGGTCGGCGAGGACCAGCGTCTTGTAGTTCAAGCAGCCTTCCGGCGCGGTCTTGATCATCACCGCGAACAGGTCGCTGGACAGCGCGTAGTGGCTGGTGATGTAGGCGTTGTCACGGTTATAGCGAGAGTCGGCACGCAGCTCCGGTGCGCCACTTTCCAGGTCGCCGATCTTCAGCTGCAAGCTGACCATAAAGCCGCCGATGCCCATCAATACCGCGACCAATACCGCCCCCGTGGCCCATTTGGCCGTGGTGAAGCGGTCGAGCAAGTCCCACAGTTTGCCGAAGCCTTTGTGCCCTTCTGCGCGCGTGTCGATTTTCAGCGCACGCTCGGCAGCCTTGGTGCCGACGCCGACATAAGACAGCGCCACCGGCATCAGCAACAGCGAGGTGAAAATCAGCACCGCCACACCGATACTGGCGGTGATCGCCAGGTCGCGGATCACCGGAATGTCGATCAGCATCAGCACCGCGAACCCGACAGCGTCGGCCAGCAACGCGGTGACGCCGGCAATGAACAGACGGCGGAAGGTGTAGCGTGCGGCGATCAGTTTGTGGGTGCCACGGGCGATGTCCTGCATGATGCCGTTCATCTTCTGCGCCGCGTGGGACACACCGATGGCGAAGATCAGGAAAGGCACGAGCACCGAGTAAGGATCGATGGCATAGCCCAGCCAGGCGACGATGCCCAGTTGCCAAACCACCGCAATAAGCGAGCAGCCGACCACCAGCAAGGTGCTGCGCACGCAACGGGTGTAGGTGTAAATGATGATCAGCGAAGTGGCGACGGCCAGGCCGAAGAACATCATCACCTGAATTAGCCCGTCGATGAGGTCGCCCATCAGTTTGGCGAAACCGATCACCCGGACTTTGTACTGGCCCTTGCCCTCCTCCCCGGCCTTGCGTGCAGCGCTGTCACCTGAGAACTCGATCTGGTCGCGCAACTGCTCTTCAAGCATTTGCGAAAAGGCGTGGTAGTCGATGCGCTGACCGCTGGCCGTGGCCTTGTCCAGCAGCGGCACGATCAGCATGGTCGATTTGTAGTCGCTGGCCACCAGACTGCCAACGATACCGGCACGGGAAATGTTCTGGCGCAGCTGTTCTATTTCTTCAGGCTTGCCTTGGTAGGTATCGGGCATCACCGGGCCACCCTGGAAACCTTCCTCGGTGACTTCGGTCCAGCGCACCGCCGGGCTCCACAACGACTTCATCCAGGCGCGGTCGACGCCTTCGGTGACGAACAGCTGATCGTTGACCTGTTTGAGTACGTCAAGATAAGCGGGGTCGAAGATATCGCCCTGGGTGTTCTCCACCACCACCCGCACCGAGTTGCCCAAACCGCGTAGCGACTGACGGTTTTCCAGGAAATTCTGAATGTACGGCTGGCTCTGCGGAATCATCTTCTCGAAGCTTGGACGCAGCTCCAGGCGAGTTGCGGCCATGTAGCCCAACACCACGGTGGCCAGCGCCATCAGCAGCATGAACAGCGGACGGTAGTTGAATACCAGCCGCTCGAGCAGGTTGCCGGAATGGCGGTCGAAATCCCGCAGATCGCGGATCACCGGCATGGTTTCTTGTTTGGTATGGCCCATGTCTGGGTTCTCGCTCTAAGGGTTCGAGGGCTTATTCAACGGACAGCGTCCGTGCACCACGGCTGCCAACCACCACCAGCGCACCGTCGGCGGACTGAGTGGCGCCGGTCACCGGTGTCGGTGCCGGCTGCTGAACCAGATGCAATTGCGCGCCTGCACCCTGGCTGACCAGCATCTGCCCGCCCTGGGTGAACAAGCGGTAGTTGCCACGGCCATCGACGAGGCCGGCAGTGATGCTGACGCGCAGACCACTGTCCAGCGGGGTCCAACTGAAACCGCCGTCGGTGCTGCGCAGCACATTGCCGCGCAAGCCGTAGACGAGCGCTTCGCCGGGCTTGCCGAGCACACCGAAAAAACTGCCCTGATAGGGTGTCTGCACGGCGGCGAACCGCTGTTGGGTGTCATCCCACTTGAGCAATAGGCCTTGCTCTCCGGCGATGTACAGCGCATCACCGGTGGAGGCGATGGCGTTGAGGTGAAAGCCCTGCGGGTTGTCGGTGCGGTCCTGGAACGGCGTCCAGCTCTGGCCGCCGTCTTCGGTGCGCAGGATCAGGTTGAACACCCCGACCACATAGCCGAGGCGGTCGTTGGCAAACCAGACATCGAGCAACGGTTTGTCGGCGCCCTGCGCCACCAAACGCTCACCTTCGGCGACCAGCAGTGGCCATTGTTCGTTGCCCGGTTCTGCACTGGCCAACGCGCCGTAATGCTTGACCAGCAAGGCACCGATCTCGCGGCCGTCCAGTTGCTTGCGCCAAGTCGCGCCAGCATCACTGCTGTGCAACACCACGCCGTCACCGCCCACCGCCCAGCCTTGGGTGGTGGAAGGAAAACTCACGGCATTGAGGTCGGCACTGACCGGCACGGCGGCCTGTTGCCAGTGTTTGCCGGCATCATCGGAATACAGAATGTGGCCACGCTGCCCGACGGCGACCAGACGATCGCCGGCGCGAGCCATACCGGATAACGGGCTGTTGACGGCCAAGGCGCTGACCCTGGCCGGTAGATCCAGCACGTCGACATAAGCGGACGCCTGGCTCAGGCTCTGCAACATTGCAAGCAGAGCGCCGAGCGCCAGCTGCAGGTAATTCTTGTACGAACACATACCGCGTCCTCTTCGGATAACCGTGCCGGGACACACGTCCGTGTGCCTGACGTTCCAACCTGGCGTGCGAAACGATCGGCATGCGCCGACCGTCGTGCGGCCCCCTGCCTTGCAGGCGGCGGACCGAACGAACGCTTTGTCACGGTTTGCTTAGCGAATCCCGGCACCTGCCAGCGACTCCGGCGACCACTGCGCCTTGGAGAGCGGGTCGATGTATTTGATACCGCCGTAAGGCCCTACCACGCCGTTGATGTTGTAGGAACCACCCACCAGGTCGTAGATCATGAAGGGCGTGGAGTCTGGGATCTGCTTGTCATAGCTTTGGCTGAGGAACGCGAAAGAGCCACGGTACAGCTGACCACGGGCGTCATATTGGTCAGAGGCCAGAGCGGTCCAGCTGTCTTCATCGAGGTAGAAGCGACGCTTCTGATAGATGTGCCGGGCACCAGACTTGAGGTTGCCCTCCACCACCCAGACCCGGTGTTTTTCCCAACGCACGTATTCAGGTGACAGGTGATTGGCGGTGGTCAGCGATTTGGGGTCCTGGGCATAAGTCAGCTTGTAGGTGTTGTAAGGCACGATCATTTCCTGCTTGCCCACCAGCTTCCAGTCGTAGCGGTCCAGCGCACCGTTGAACACGAACACATCATCGTAGGTGCCAGCACCGGCGGTACCGGGGTTAGGCGTGTCGTAGGCCAGGTTCGGTGCCAGTTTGACCCGACGCTGGCCAGGCAAGTATTGCCAGGCGCGGCGCGGTTGCTGCAGCGGGTTGGCGGCGTCCTTGAGCATTATTGCTTCGCCGGCACGGCGTGCCGGGCCGGTATAGGACAATTTCATCTGGTAGTACACGTCGGCGCTGCTGATCGGCTGTGTCAGGTTCTCGTAGATCGGATAGGAAATGAACGCCTGCCCGGTGATCGCCAGACTCGCAATGCCTGCGGAATCGACGTTCCAGGAGTCGTACTTGGAGTTGATGTTGACGCCCTGAAAACGCAACAGGAAGTTCCACATGGCCTCGTTGCCCGACTGCGGAATCGGAAACGGCACACCGGGCAGTACGTTATCGATGGCCAACCCGCCCTCAAGGGACTTGGCCCCGGTGGCATTTTTCACCCCATTGTCCAGCACAGCCTTGGGCAAAGAGACGGTACGGTGGGTCGGGTAGACATTGACGTGGAAGCTTGGGAAACGCTTGGCCAGTTCCGCCGTGGTTGCACTGAGCAAGCCCTTGTACTGATCGACGTTTTTGCCATCGATCACCAGCAACGGTTTTTCGTTGACGAAGGGATCCGGACGCATGCTGTCACCGGATTTGAAACTGGCCGGCGGCGTGGTCAGGCCACCGTCATAGGCCGGAATGGAACCATCAGCATTCCCGGCCTTTTCGGCGCCCACCAGGGTCAGGCTGCTGCCCAACCGGGCAGCGTCCTGAGTTGAAACAGCGGCCTGTGCCTGGGCGGCAAGGACCATAGCCAGCGAAGCGGCCAACACGGTTTTTGCGAATTTCATCTTGTTATTCTCCTGCTTGCATTGAGCAAATCAGTGGTGAATCAAAAAGTGGTTTTCATCGTCAGGTAAACGGCGCCACGGTCCTCAGTCGTGGCACCCCCACCGGAGAAGGCCGAGTAGCCGCCGCCGTAACAGGCGTAGTTTTCATTACCGCTAAAGGCATTGGGTGTGGAGCCGTCGCCGCTGCCGGCATTGGCCGCACCGGTGCTCAAACCACTGGCGTCGCACTTGTCGGTCTTGCCGAAGGAGTCCACATACTTCAGGTCGACGAAGTATTTGTTGTACACAACGGCCCCCACGCCCACGGCATAGTTACCGGTGTCTTTGGCACCGCCACCGGACACCGGTGAGACGCCGTCAAGGCCGACGTTGATGGACATCGGTGCGTTGAGATCGACCCCCGGAAACACCTGGTACCAGGTCGGTGTGAAGTTGACCGCGATACCCCAGTTGTCCCGGGTCGGCTGGTCGATGCCGCGATAGGTGTCCTTGCCCTTGTAGAGCGCTTCGTTCTTGCTATCGAGCTTGAGCAAGTTGCTGTAGTACAACTCGGCGAGCAGGCTGGCCGAATCAAACACCGGTGTTTTCGGGAAGGTCATCAGGCCGTTGAGCGTCCAGTGCAAGGTGTCACCGGTGGCACCCATGCTGTCGCCCTTTTGCGGGGTGTCATAGATCACTCCGGTGGCCGCCGTGCGGGCCGGCAACAGCCCCAGACCTGTGCCCAAACCTCGCGGCCCTGTCGAACTGACAACGGCGGGAATACTGGCCAGCGGCATGTTGTGACGAATGTTCAGGTCCGAACCGACACTGATACCACCCACGTCCTTGGACAGGCTCAGGCCGAAGATCTGAATGTTGTCGGCATAGGCCAGTTGATAGGTGCTGGTGCTCAACGAATTGAGGGTGTTGACCACCGCCGGCACCATGCCGGCAGGCGGGGTACCGTTGGGATTAGCCGAGGTCAGCCCGGTGGCGTTCAGCCAGGCTTGCGGCAGGATCTCCGAAGTATTGCGGTAGTAAACGCCGAGGGTGCCATCCAGCCAGGCCGGCGACCACTTGGCCATCACGCCCCAGTCTCCGCGCTTGTCCGGCGTCAGGTCGTGACCGCGACGCACATTGGTCAGCCCGTTGCAGGGCGCCAGACCACAACCCAGCGGACTGCCCGGCACCACGCCATTGGTGTTGCCCAGCAGGAACGACTGCGCACCGAAGCCGACCAGATCGGAACCGCCATAGTAAGTACCGGCTTCAGGCAGGCGCGCGGCATCCCAATCGAGGAAATACTGAGCGCCCACGGTCAACTCGGGATTGACGGTGAACGACATCGACAACTGGTTACGCGGAACGAACAATTCCTTGGCTTCGGTACCGGGCGAGGCGGCCAGTTTGGCCAGGTCCAGGCCGGACTGGCCGTAGCTGATCGAGTGCACCGGGTTGAGGATGGTTTCACCCCAGAACACGTTGTGTTGACCGGCCTTGACACTCAACAGCGACTCCTCGCCCACTTCGGTGCTGTAGAACACGAAGGCGTCGAGAATTTCGCCGGATGGACCGCTGTAGTAACGCTGGGCGTAGTTGCTCAGGTGCGGACTGCCATTGCCGACATTGTCGCCGGTGACCCCGGCCAGGCGCGGATCGTTGGCGACCAGACCCGACCGTGCGTCATTGCCATTAACGAACGGGTTGGAATTGGAACCGGTGTTCTCGTAGGCCTTGTCGTACCAAGTGGCGGCACTGACGCGAAAGCCCATGGCGTTCTGGTAAACCACATCCATCTCGGTCAACAGGTCAACGCGGTTGGTGATGTTGGTTCCGGCCTTGCGGAAGTTGTAGTCGCCATCGTTGTTGTTCGGTGTCGCCAACATGCGCTTGTCGGCGCTTTCGGTGCGTACGCCGTAGTTGTACTTCACGGTGTTATCAAAACGCACGGTCCAGTCCGGGTTACCGGTGTCGAGTTCGACCGCATGGGCAACCGGCACGGCGGCGGCCAGAATGGCCGTGGCCAACAAGGTGTAACGCGAGGTTGCGAACCCGTGACTCTTATTGTTGTGCATTGCGTTGTCTCCGCCTTTTTGTATTTGTTTTAAGCGCAGCCGCCCTCGCGCACCCTCTTGTTCCAGGGGTTTGCGTTTTTCAGGAGTGAGGGCAAATGCCGGATGGATGCGGCCAACCGGCGTCTGAATTAGCGATCCAGTTCCAGGATCAATGCTTCGGCTTGCGGCCAGTGGCCAAACCCTGCAACTGGATTGAGATGACCCACCTCGCCTACGTTGAGCAGTTTGCTGCCCCAGCCTTCAGCCAGGCGAGTGACAGCGTCCAGGCTGGCGAGGTGGTCGTTGGTACTGGCGGCCACCAGACTGCGGAACGGCAGTGGCGCTTTTGGTAGAGGATTCCAACCCTGGGTGCGCAGGGTTTCAGCGGATGGGTAGCCTTGCGGCCAGTGAGCATCGAGATCTGGAGGGGTGGCCAGCAGCGCGCCCTTGATCGGCCGACTGTGCTGTGCGGCCCAGTGCGCGACCATCAGCACACCGGCGCTGTGAGCGACCAGAATCACCGGTCCTTCGATCTGCTCCAGCGCATGCTGAATCGCTTCGACCCGCTTGGCGCAGTCGAGCTTGTCGGTTTCCAGCGGCGGCACACTGCGCACCTTGCACAGCCTTGCCTCAAGCAGCGTTTGCCAATGCTCGGCAACGTGCTCGCGCAGACCCGGTACGATCAGAACGGTTGCGACAGTTTGCAGTTTGTCCACTTCAACACCTTCGCTTTCTCGATGACTCGACTGGCTCTATTCGCCAGGGGCTTTTTGTAGGACTGACATTAAAGAGCGCCCACCCAAGGCGCTTTTCATTGGACGTCAGGCACTTTTCTTTTCATGACAAATTTCCAGATGTTGGCGTGCCCCGACCATTGGTCGAAAAACCCCGCAGCTTCGCTGTGGGTCACTGTAATCAATGGGTGAGCGTCGATTGCTTGAGGACAGCGGAGGTGGTTCTGGACAGAATCGGGCGAGCGCCCTCGACAACGTCACAACTGTTCAATTGCTGATGTGCTGGATATAGTCGCCACGCTCATCTGAATCGCAACCGGCCCAGGAAAGACCTTCGCATGCCCAAGCTTGTTCGCGCCGCCGTCTTGACCAACTACCTGGAGGTCACCCAGTACCTGGGATTCAATCCGCGCGATGTGCTGGCCGGCGTCGGCCTGAGCAAAGCGCTGCTGCAAGCGCCCGAACACCGCATCCCCATTGATGCCGCCGTACGCCTGCTGGAAGATTCAGCCGCCGCCAGTGGCTGTCAGAGCTTCGGCCTGAGCATGGCCGAGTCGCGCCAGCTCTCGGACTTCGGTGTGGTCAGCCTGCTGCTCAGCCACCAGCGAACGTTGCGTGATGCGTTGCAAGTGTTGGTGCATTACCGTCATCTGATGAACGACTCGCTGGCCCTCTTCATCGAAGAGGCCGGCAAGATGGTGATTATTCGCGAGGAGGTGGTCACCGAATCGCCGATGCCCTGCCGGCAAGCCAATGAACTGGCCATCGGGGTGATGTTCCGCCTGTGCGCCGCCCTGCTCGGCACCCACTGGCACCCTTACAGCGTCAACTTCACGCACCAGCCTCCCGACAACCTGCAACTGCATCGCCGTCTGTTTGGTTGCACGCTGGAATTCGGCAGCGAGTTCAACGGCATTGTCTGCTCCGACGCCAGCCTCGACGTGACCAAT
The DNA here is from genome assembly GCF_054668495.1 of Pseudomonas sp. S2_A02. Taxonomy (NCBI): domain Bacteria; kingdom Pseudomonadati; phylum Pseudomonadota; class Gammaproteobacteria; order Pseudomonadales; family Pseudomonadaceae; genus Pseudomonas; species Pseudomonas sp. S2_A02. The sequence continues at coordinate 1,235,147 of NZ_CP162776.1, forward strand.
CCCAATGCCGACCCGGCCATGGCGCGCTACGCCCAGAGTTATCTTGACTCGCTGCTGAGTCACGAAGGTCCCTCGATGCTGTTCGAGGTGCGCAAAGCCATCTACCTGCTGCTGCCGATGGGACGCGCCACCATCGAGCAAATCGCCCAGACCCAGGGCATGAACGTACGCACCCTGCAGCGTCGCCTGAAAGACGACGGCTGCGCCTTCAACGACCTGATCAACGACGTGCGCCGCGACCTGGTGCTGCGCTACCTGGAAAACCCGAGTTATTCGTTGGGGCGCATTGCCGACATGCTCGGCTATTCGATGGCGAGTTCTTTCACACGCTGGTTCATCACCCAGTTCGGCATGCCGCCCGCCGCATGGCGCAGCGCGCAAAAGCAAACCTCTAAATCTCTCTCTGGTTCCAAAGAATCTTGAGCCAGCCGACCGGCGAATAATCCATCGCTGGCGCGAGCAAAAAGTCCGCAGCGGATTAGCGGATGCGTCTCCCTGTTGCCCCCTTCTCCCTCCGCATTCATTGCCTGAAGGCTTTTCTGACAGCCGCAGGCTTCAAGCATCCCATCCTGATCCTACAAGCGATTAAGTCGCGACTGGCAGCGTCCCCTGTCCCCCAGCGCGCATCGTAGTCCACAGAAACCGATTACTGATCTGGCGCCCAGGGATGGGCTTTACGCTAAAGGAATGCGTTCATGGAAAAGGACTTTGGGGGTCACCACTGCGCCGTCTGCCGCGACCGCGCACTGGCGGAACGGGCCCGAAAACCCGGATTTCGACCAGACCCGGTGGAAGAACAACGCAAATACGACGAAATGATGGCCCGGCAACGGGCACTGGAAGACCAAGGTAATGCTGCCTGGGAAGCCAAGGAAGCGCGCGAAGAAGCCACCCACGTGAAGATCACCCTGCGTATCGGGGTGTTTTTCGATGGCACTGGCAATAACCCGTTCAATGTAGAGATGGGGCGTAAGTGCGGGGCTCATCATCCGGTGTCGGCGCAGGATATGGATGGGAGTTGTAAGCCGTATATGCAGGATCCTGACAGTAGTTATGGGGGGGAAGTGACGAATGTTAAGCGGTTGCATGAGTTGTATGCGGAATCTAATGACTCGCAAAAAATCATCCAGAAAAAACTGGCATTCGATAGGGTCTATGTCGAAGGTATCGGCACGATTGCAGGCGGGCAAGACAATCTGCTGGGCATGGCTTTTGGTCGGGGCGAGACCGGGATCGAGGCCAGAGTGTTTCAGGCGTTCGGTCGAATCAAGCAACGGTTACACACTTTTCATGAACTCTACCCGGACATCCAAATCAGCTCTTTGGTCTTCGATGTTTTCGGCTTTAGCCGCGGTGCCGCCGCCGCCCGGCACTTCGCCTGCTTGTGTCTGGCCAGAATCAACAGTCCATTGACAGATACCCTGTACCTGCCGAACAGCTTGTTCGCCCGAGGTTTTAGCAAGGTATTTGGTGAAGGGATCAACACCGGATTTGTCGGCTTGTTCGACACCGTTGCGTCCGTGGGTGGGCTGAGTAATCTGGGGGATGTGCGCAGTCCTGCAGCCCCTGGGGTCAAGTTGTACTTGATGCCGCAACATTTCCCCAATGTGCTGCAACTGATGGCACGGGACGAGTACCGCGCCAACTTTGCCCTCAACAAGGTCGGCCCGGACCATCTGGATATCAGCTTGCCAGGCGCTCACTCGGATATTGGCGGTGGTTACCGCGATGATATCGAAGAGTGCCTGTTACTCAGCCCCATGCAAGCCCTGGAAGTTAGCGAATTCGCCGACGTAAAAACCACCTCAATCTACCGCGATGCCCAACGGGAACGGGCGAATTGGCACGCCAAGGGCTGGCCACTGGAGATGCTGGAACTGGTCACCCCTGATCCGGTAATGCTGCTGCCTGAACCAAGAGAGCAGAACGCGCCAAAACAAAAGCGGGTATTTGTCGGGTTGCAGCTACGGCGCAAGGTCAGTGCCGGGCTTTCGCGGGTGTATCTGCGGGTGATGTATGAAGCGGCCAAAAAGCATGGGGTTGAGTTTGACGATATTCGGCAACGTGCTGCATTGGCACCACCCGCCGAACTTCAGCCCTTGTGCGAACGGTTTGTCGCAGGTGATTACCTCATTACCGCCGCCGAGGAGCAGTTGCTGAAGCTGCACTACATCCACCTGTCAGCGCACTGGACCCCGACTTTCCTCTCTGGACCTCGCATCACCCGATTTGAAATGGTCTACGTCAATGCCCCCACGACGGATGCCGTACGGGTATATCACCCTCATGTACCGGAATGGACGCTGCGACCATGAACTTCCTGTTTGCACTATTAGCCATGTTGTCGATGAGCGCCTGCCAAGCCGTTGATCCTCTGTCGGCCAAAAATGATTACAAACTCCCTTGGTGGGGCATTGGCTTCACTGAGCCCGCGCATATGACGGTATGGGTCGAGACCTCCGCTGTCGAGGATATAAAGGGACGGATAATTTACGATATCGCGGCAGGCGCAGCAGCTCGCAGCGACCACGAGAATGGAACCGAAAATGCACGGGGCTGGGTGGGCATTGGCGGTTCCGGCATGCCGGTGGTAGGCGCCGACCTGCCGAAACGCATCTTTGTGCGCTGGCAATCGATTGTCGAGCGCAAGACCTACGCGGGCTGGATCGATATCTCCGAGTCCACCCGCGACATCATGCGCAACTCGACCGCCCGGCGTTGCCACAAGACCCCTGAGTTTACCGCCAACCCGAGTGCGGCCCTGAATCTGGGACTGGCACCGGGCGGCATCATCCAGGTCTGGGTCTGGGACGACTGTTTCCGCGCCCACAAGGTCGACCGAGGGCAAGTTGGCATCGAGCCGTTAGGTCCCGATCAAGGCAAGTACAACGGCTTCTACGGCAAGATCAAAGACTCTTCCAAACGCTACATCGAACATTTTGGCATTCCCTATGGCAGTTGGTGATGAGGTGTCTTTGCCCCAATAAAAAAACGGCGACTGCTGGCACAGTCGCCGTAAAAGAACCGGTGTTTGAGACACCGGCCGAGGAGTCCTGTGTGCCTACATTCCCCAACGCAGCAACAGCAATACCAGCACGACAAGGAACGCTGTCTCCCCCACCATCAGCAAGATGGGTTTGATGCCGACAGCGGCCAACTCCTTGAGCTGAGTCTTCATGCCCAGGGCGCTGATGGAAACCACCAGGCACCAACGCGACAATTCATTGACCGATCCCTGCACCACCGGAGCTATCCAACCGGTGCTGTTGATACAAGCCAGAATCAGAAACCCGACGGCGAACCACGGCAGCAGCGGCGGCCGCTTGCCGGCCGGGTCGGCGCCCTGCATGCGGGTAATCATCGCGGCGCAGACGATCACCGGCAGCAGCATGGCAACCCGCATCAGCTTGATCACCGTGGCCGTATCGCCGGTCTCGGTCGACATGCTGTAACCGGCACCGACGACTTGGGCGACATCGTGGATGGTCGCCCCCAAGAACACGCCCGCCACTTGCGGCGACAACGACAGCCAATTGGCAATCATCGGGTACACGATCATCGCCAGGGTCGACAGCGCCGACACCCCGATCACCGTGAATAACGTTGCACGTTCTTTCTGCGGATGGTTCGGCAATGCCGCCGCCAGCGCCAACGCCGCCGACGCACCACAAATCGCGGTGGCCCCACCGGTGAGCATGCCGAACAAACGCTGGAATCCCAGCGCCTTGGCCGCGATCACCGAGACGCCGATCGTCACCACCACCACAATCACCACCAGCGCCACAGGCTTCCAGCCCAGCGCGGCAATCTGTTCGAGCGTGATGCGCATGCCCAGCAACGCCACGCCAATGCGCAACACAGTGCGTGCCGTGAACTCGATGCCCGCCTTGCAGGCGCTGTCACCGGCCAGGAAGTTCAGCGCCATGCCCAACAGCAAGGCAAACAGCATCACCGGCGCGCCGTAATGCTCGGACAAAAAAGACGCAGCCGCCGCGACGATCAGACTGACGGCAAAACCCGGCGCCAACTCGCGCGTTCGGCTATGGATACGGGTAAGAGCGATGGTGCTCATGGCACGGATTCCTCGGGAACGATGACGATGAATGCCTGGCCGTCGATGATCTCGACCGGGTAATTGGCGACTTTTAGCTGGGTTGAATTGAGCAAGTAACCGCTGCGCAGATCGAAGCGCAGGCCATGGGCACAGCATTGAATCACCCGCCCCTCAAGGCGCCCGCCACACAGTGAGGCACCCTGGTGCGGGCAACTGTCGTCGATGGCGAACAGGTCACCTTCGACGTTGAATAACGCCAGGCTTTTGCCATCGAATTCGAACAGCGCACGACCACCGGCCTGCGGGAGTTTTCCGACAGGCACAGGGATACGAAAACTCATGCCGGTTGCCGCTCATGAGCACTTTTGAGCAAGGCTTCGCACATGGCGTCAAGCAACACTTCGGCAGGCTGTGCGCCCACCACCGTCAGGCGATTGTCGAACCGGAAACTGGGCACGCCGTTGGTGGCCCCGGGGAATCCATCAAAGGGACTGGCGTCGCCCAGCAAGCAGTCAGACACGGTGTCCGCTTCAACGCCGCACGACCGGGCAGTGGCGATCAAGGTCTCACGGCAACCCAGGTCCTCGCCGTTCTGGAAATACGCCGCGAACAAACGCTCAAGCAAGTCATCACGCAGTTCAATATTGCCCAACACGCTGACACGCTCCAGCAGACGATGGGCATCCGCGGTGTTGGGCATCGTCGTGATGCGGCTCAAGTCGATGGCCAGCCCGACCTCCATCGCAGCCTGCTGCACCTGGGCCTGACGCATCGCTACAACTTCAGGACTGCCCAGACGCTTGAGGTAAAAATCGGTGAAGGGTTCACCCTGTGCCGGTAGCTGCGGCAGTAATTGCACCCCGTGCCACACTGTGGTGATTTCCACGCCGGGTTGCTGGACACGCAGCAGGTCTTGCGCGCGCTCCAGTTGACGCTTGCCGATCAGGCACCACGGGCAGATGAAATCGAAAAACACATCAATACGTAAACGACCACTCACAACTTCACCTCTAATGCCGCTTTGCCAATCGAATCGTGGACTTGCTCGCCTCGAAGCCGGGCAATGTCCTTGTGGTAGTGACACTTGGCATAAAAGAACACGGCCGCTGCCGCGATGCTGACCAGTGGCACCATTTGAAAAGCTGCATGCAAACCGATGAGATCGGACACCCTGCCGGTGATGAATGGACCCGGCGCCAGCCCCAGCATGTTGTTGGCCAAGGTCAGCGTAGCGAAGGCCGTGCCGTGGACCGAGTAATGGGTCAGGTTGGCAACCATGGCTCCGCAAGGGCCGGTCGTGCCGGCGGCAATCAACATGCCCAGGCAGATCAGCAGCAATTGCACAGGCCCTGCCGGCAGTGCGAATGCCGCCGACAACAGCAGACAACTGCCCAGGCAATAGGCGATGGCCAAAGCGACTTTGCGCTCCGGCGAATGGCGACACAGTCGATCACTGAGCATGCCGCACAGGATCATTCCCGCACCGCTGCACAGCACGATGATCGCCGCGACTCCACCCGCCTTGTCGGTAGCCATGTCGTAATAACGATTGAGGTAACTGGGCATCCACACAATGACGGTGCCGCCGACGAACAGTTGCAAGCCACTGCCGATGTAGGCAGCGATCACCGAGCGGCTGGAAAACAGCGTACGCAATGGACGCTTGACCGCGGCAGCCGTCTTGTTCGCCACCTGAGCAGCACGTTGCGGGGCAATGCGTGCCTCCTTGACGATGAGCGGGTAAAGCACCGCCAGCAGCAGACCGAACAGCGACATGCCGGCGAACGACCAGCGCCAGCCAAGCTTGGCGGCGATTGCCCCGCCCAGCGCCATGCCTAATACCGAACCGAACATGCCGCCCGCCATGAACGCACTGGTCAGGGTTGCACGCATGTGTTTGGGAAACACCGAAATCACCACCGCGATGCCGACGCTGCCGTACGCCGCTTCGCCGACGCCGACCATGAACCGTGCAAAGAACATCTGCTGATAGTCCTGCGCCAATGCGCAGCCCAGCGTCGCTAGGCTCCACAGCAAAGCCATCAGCGCCAGGCTCCTGACCCGGCCGAAGCGATCCGCCAGCAATGACAGGGGAAATGTCAGCAGCCCCACCATCAGGGCGACAATGCCACTGAGCAGGCCGAGCTGACCGTCGCTCAAGGCCCATTCGCCCTTGAGCATCGGGAATACCGCGTTCAGCACCTGGCGCGACATGTAATCGGAAATCAACAAGCCGAATGTCAGTGCAAAGACGATCCAGGCATACTTGCGCGCAACGCCGACGCCACTGCAATCATCATCGTCTGCGGCGATTGGGTGAAAGGCCATGCAGCCTCCTCAAAGCTTCGTTTTATTGTTGTTATCAAGCGTGTTGCAGTGCAGCGAGCGGGAAGCCATTGACCTCCCGCTTCGTCTGCCGATCAGCCGCGTTGCGGCACACCTTTCTGCCCGGCCTTGCGGTTGGGGGCCATGCCATTGGCCAACAGGGTTTCTTCGATACTTTGGTACTGCACGCCGATGCGGTAGATCAGGCGGGCTTCTTTGCCCGTGGCGATTTCGCGACCCAGTTCATGGGCGATGCGTACGGTTTGCTTGATCTGCGCAACTGAGCCGAAACGATCGCCCTTGTGATCAATGATAGTGTCTTCATTGCCCACACGCGGGTGCATGCCCATGGCCATCGACATGGTGTTGAATGGCATGACGTTCTTGAGCAGCGACTCGGAGGTCAGGGTGCAACCGTCTGGCGCCCGGTGGATGAAGTTGAAGAAGTTGAACGGATTAGGGCCATCGAAACCGCCGCCGATACCAATCCAGGTCAGGTTCAACGGCCCCTTGTAGACGCCTTTGCGCACCAGGCGCTCAAGGGTTTCCATGGCATGCATGCCGGTCAGCTGGAAGTGCGGCTGGATGCCGTTGTCCATCAGGCGTTTGAGGTGCTCGGCGACCCAGGCCGGGCCGGCCGGTACGGTCATCTCGCTATACGCCGCCTGATAGGCAGGATTGGCCAGGGACGTGCCTTCCAGGTACTCCGGATACAGCAGTTCCATGATGTTCATCTGGGTGGTGTTGATGGCCACCGTGACCTGATCCGGTTTTGGCGTCAGCTCGGCCAGCATGTGACGAGTATCGTCAGACAGCCACTTGGCGGCTTCGCCATCGCTTTCCGGCGCGAAGGAAATCGAACCACCGACCTGGATGATCATGTCCGGCACGGCTTCACGCACACCGGCGATCAATTCGTTGAACTTGGACAGACGCTTGGAACCCTTGCCGTCCAATTCACGCACGTGCAGGTGCAATACCGTTGCCCCCGCCTCATAACAATCAACCGCCTTCTGCACCTGCTCATCCATGGTCAGCGGGATGTCTTCAGGGAAGTCTTCCGGCATCCATTCCGGGCCATACGGGGCCACGGTGATGACCACCTTTTCCATGTTTTCCGGGTGCAGGGAATCGTCGAAGAATTGCATGAGTTACTCCTATTCTTATGATTGTTACGCACGCCCAGATCGTGCCGGGCAGGCGTGTTTACGAGTGCGAATGCAGCGGCGGTCGATCAGTAAGTCTTGTCGCCGATGATGCCGGCGCGCTCCATCTTGCGATGGCACGGCGGGTAATCCATGACGGCGTAGTGCTGGGTGCTGCGGTTGTCCCAGATGGCGATGCTGTTGGGTTTCCAGCGCCAGCGCACTTGATACTCGGGGATGTAGGCCTGGCTGATCAGGTAGCGCAGCAGCTCACTTGCGCCCGGATTGGCGTCCTGGCCGAAGCGCACCCGCTCGGGGGTGTGGTAGTTGCTCAAGTGCGTCGTAAAGGCGTTGACGAACAACACCTTTTCGCCGGTTTCCGGGTGGGTGCGCACCACCGGATGCTCGGCATCCGGGTACATCGCCTTGAGCGCCAGGCGCTTTTCAATCGGCATGGCCGCGCCAAAGCTCGCCTCGATACTGTGGCGGGCACGCAGGTCGGCGATCTTCACTTTCACGTCTTCCGGCAAGCGCGCATAGGCCTCGACCATGTTGACCCACATGGTGTCGCCGCCCACCGGCGGGCACTCTACGCAGCGCAGCACGCAACCCATCGGGGGCGCCTCGCGCCAGGTAGCGTCGGTATGCCAGGCGTTTTCGTAACGGTCCATTGGCTGGTCCGGCCGCTTGTAGATGCGCACCAGCCCTGGATGATCCGGATCACTGCCGGCCACCGGATGATCTTCCAGCTCGCCAAAGCGCCGGGCGAATGCCACATGCTCGTCGCGAGTGATGTCCTGATCACGCAGAAACACCACCCGATGCTTGAGCAGTTGAGCACGAATCTCGGCAAAAAGACCGTCGTCATGCACCGCGTCGGCGAGGTTGACGCCCACCAGCTCCGCGCCAATGCTGCAGGTCAATTGTTCGACTTTCATGGCAGACAACTCCCTTAAATGACGAAAATCGATGAGCCCGTGGTTTTGCGTGATTCCAGGTCGCGATGGGCCTGGACGGCATCCTGCAAAGCATAGTGCTGGTTGATCTCGATCTTGATTCGACCGCTGCCGACATGGTCGAACAACTCACCCGCCAACGCGGCTTTTTCCGCCGGGTCGGCGATGTAATCCGCCAGGGCCGGACGGGTCAGGAACAACGAGCCTTTCATCGCCAGCATCACCGGATCGAAGGCCGGGATCGGACCGGATGCGGTGCCGACACAGACCATCAGGCCACGACGCTTGAGCGAATCCAGCGAGCCCATGAAGGTGTTCTTGCCGACGCTGTCGAACACCACGTTGACCCCCACGCCATCGGTCAATTCGCGAACGCGCTGGGCGACGTCTTCATGGCTGTAATTGATGACATGCTCGCAGCCATGGGCCAAGGCGATTTCACCCTTGGCCTCAGTGGACACGGTGCCAATGACGTTCAGACCAAGCAGCTTGGCCCACTGCGAAACAATCAGGCCTACACCACCGGCAGCGGCGTGCAACAGAATGCTGTCGCCGGCCTTGAAGTCGTAAATGCGCCGCATCAGGTACGAGGACGTCAAGCCGCGCATGGTCATGGCCGCAGCGGTCTCGAAACTGATGGTTTCCGGCAGCTTGATCAGCGGCGCGGCCGGGATCAGACGTTCAGTGCTATAGGCACCCAATGTATTGAGAAAACCGGTGTAGGTGACGCGATCGCCGACTTGTACGTTGGTCACCCCTTCGCCGATAGCCTGGACCACACCGGACGCTTCAACCCCCATGCCGCTGGGCATCGGAATCGGGTAAGTGCCATTGCGAAAGTAGGTGTCGGCATAGTTCAGGCCCACCGCCACATGACGAAGACGAACCTGGCCGGGACCGGGATCGCCGACTTCGACCTCTTCATAACGAAGGACTTCGGGACCACCGGTTTCGTAGAAGCGTACGGCTTTGGCCATTTTTTCTTATTCTCCAGTCTCAGTTGGGCGTGCTGCGTCGAATTGCGCTGATTGGACTGTAGGACGCCGTCTGGTGAGTCGCTTCTCATCAGACGACAATGGCTTTTCATTTCATGACAGTGTGGGTTGCTTCAACGCCTGTAGTGAATGACTTATCCAGTGCCTCTCGATACCCCTGCGCACCTCGGTATGATGGTGTTCCAGGTCAAACCACCTCCCTCCAGACGAGCATGTGATGAAATCCCCTGCAGGTTTGCTGCTGTCGGCTATTGAGCTGGACCGTGCCAGTTCCATCCCCCTGTACCGCCAACTCTATTTGCAGATTCGCAAACAGATTCTCAGCGGAAAAATGCAAGGGGGCGTGCGCCTGCCGTCGACGCGGACCCTGAGCAAAGAGTTGGAGCTGTCGCGGATCACCATTCTCAATGCATTCGATCAGCTGATTGCCGAAGGTTTCCTGGCCTCGCGCACCGGGGCCGGCACCTATGTCGGCGATGAGTGGGAGAGCCGAGGGATTGCCGACGAAGAGCAGCGCCAGCCACCGCGCCTGTCCGACCTGAGCCAGTCCATGTTGTCGTTGCGCAGCAGTCACTTTCGCGGCGTTTCCTATACCGATTGGGACCCCGCGACCCCCACCTCATTCCTGCCCAGCCACAGTTCCTACGACGCGTTCCCGCTCGCTGTGTGGCGGCGCTTGATGAACCGCCACCTGCTCAAGCCGACCAAGGCGATGCTTGGCTATGGCGAACTGCAAGGGCTACAGGCCTTGCGCGCGGCGATTGCCGAGTACGTCTTTGATGCCCGTGGCATCGATTGCAGTGCCGAGCAGGTGGTGATCGTTTCCGGCGCGCAGCAAGCCTTTAACCTGTTGAGCATGCTGTTGCTCAATCCGCAGGACAGCGTGTGGATGGAAGACCCAGGACACATCGCGGCGCGCATTGCGTTGCAAGCCCAGGGGGCTCAGGTGATTCCATTGCGGATCGATGAACAAGGCATAGATATTCAGCAAGGCCTGGCCGAGTGCCCTGATGCCCGTCTGGTGTTCACCACGCCATCTCGCCAGCATCCCTTGGGCGTGACCATGAGTTATGCGCGGCGCCAGGCGCTCATCGACTGGGCTGCCCAGTATCAGAGCTGGATCATCGAGGACGATTGCGACAGTGAATTTCGCTACAGCGGCCGCCTCCTTCCCGCACTCTACGCCATGGACCGGATGGCTCGAGTGATCTACGTCGGCACCTTCAGCAAAGTCCTCTTCCCCTCACTCAGACTGGGCTATGTGATATTGCCGCAAGCCCTGATCGAACCCTTCTGCACCCTGCGCGCGGTGATGGATCGCAGCCCGCCCACGCTTCTCCAGGCGACGACGGCGGACTTCATGCGCGAAGGCCACTTCCTCGGTCATATTCGCCGCATGCGGGCGCTGTACCAGACTCGCCAGCAAGCACTGCTCGAGCAACTTCAGCAACAGTTGGGCGGCTTCTTCAACATCATCCCGGTGGAAGCCGGCATGCACTTGATCGCCTGGCTACCACCCACGCTTGATGACGACGTGATCGCCAGGGAACTGGCCCGACACAACATCCACACCTATGCCTTGAGCGATTACTGCCTTGAGCATGTCCTGCCACCTGCCCTGCTCATCGGATTTGCCGGCACGCCTGAGGACCAGGCCAAGGAGCGTGTCGAAGCGCTGGCCCGGGCCTTGAGCAAAATGGGGTACCTGCAGGCCACTTGAAGCAAGGCAAGTGGTCTTATGATTTAACTGATAATGGATCTATCGAGAGTTCCTGACTGGCGCGATAAAGGCTGCGCCGGTAGACCCGGCGTCTGACCAGGAACGACTCGAAATGAACAATAAGATCCAAGAGCGATTCAATGCCTTGCTCAGCCACAAGGCTGCCGAGGCTGGAACACCTCCCCTGCTGACTGAAGCACTGGCCCGCCGACTGCTCGACCGCATAGGGCAGATGCGCTTGTTTGCGCATGCCTATCCCTTGCTGACCAACCTCACCCATGGCCGTGTCACGCCTGCCGACCTGCTGGATTTCGCCTATCGCCACGAACTGCAGGGTCTGAGCCTGCATTTGCTCGACGGCGAGGAAAACAGCCTGAGTCAAATGACACCCGCGCAGTTGCAAGTGTTTGCCGACAAGGCCAATGCGCTAGAGCTGGATGTGCACCTGGAAATCAGCAGCACGCTGAAAAAAGATGTCGATCAGGTGATCGCCATTGCCAAGGCGCTAGGTGTGCGCAACATTCGCGTTTACTCACGTTACGAGGGGACGCTGTCCCGGGTCATGGACGTGATCGAGTCAGACCTGCATTACCTCGCGCAGCAGGCCGACCAGCACGACCTGTTCTTCGATTTCGAGCAGCACGAAGAACTCAAAAGCGCCGAAATCGCGCAACTGCTGAACCGGCATAACCACCCACGGCTGCATGCCTTGTTCGACTTCGGCAACATGATCAATGCCTGCGAACAACCCCTGCCGGCGCTGCGCACCCTGGCGCCGCACATACGCCAGACCCACCTCAAGGGTGTGCGCATCGTTCCCGAGCACAACGGCTTCGGCCATTACGGTGTGCTGCAGGGTAGCAACGATGACGACCTGCCAAGCGCTCGCATGCTGTTCGAACTGTTGATGCTCGGCGACTCAACCCCGCAAGTGATCGCCTTCATTCTTGAACAGGAAAACCACTACGTCGCCCCGGCGTTCCGCCAGACCTCTGAGGCTGCCGATCCATTCATTGCGTACCGGGAAATGAGTGACACGCCACTCCCGGACGGCTACTCGCTCGAACGAATGCTCGCCGACGAACACCGTTGGGCGAACAACCAGGTCGCCTATGTGCGAGGCCTGCTGGCCGAGTTCCGAACCCTGGCCGAGTTGACCCTGAACGCCTGAACCCGACGTAAAACCAGCACTGCTTATCCAAGCCTGGAGAACAATAATGACAACTCGTGACAAGGCCAAATGGCTCAGATTCCTGATTCTCATCCTCGGTGGTGGCACCATCTACAAGCTGGCGAACCTCAAAGACGCCTTCTATATCCCCATGCAAGAATTCATGGGCTTGAGCCACACTGAAATCGGCATGCTGCTGAGCGCCAACGCCATCATCGCCACCGCACTGTTTGTCGTCGGCGGCATGCTCGCCGACCGCTACGACACGCGCAAACTGATCCCCATCGGCCTGATCGGTACCGGTGGCCTGGGGCTGTACCTGGCGACCTTTCCGCCGTTCAGCAATCTGCTGATCGTGTTCAGCCTGTTGGCCGTCTGCGCCGATTGCATCTTCTGGCCCTCGTTGCTCAAGGCCATCCGCAACCTGGGTGACGATCAGGAACAGGGTCGGTTGTTTGGACTGTTGGAAGGTGGGCGTGGCGTCATTGATACCCTGGTCGCCTTTTCTGCACTGGGCGTTTTCGTTGCCATGGGCTCCGGTGAAACCGGTCTGAAATCGGCAATCCTCTTCTACTCGGTCATCGACATTCTTGCCGGAACCCTGACCTGGTTCCTGCTCAAGGGCGGCAGCGCACAGTCGATTGCCAAGCCGAAGAACGGTATGTCGAACCTGCTCGAAGCCATCAAGGTGCCGGGTATCTGGCTGGTCAGCCTCAACGTGTTCATGGTCTACATCGTCTACTGCGGCCTGACCTATTTCATTCCCTACCTCAAGGAAATGTACGGGCTGCCCGTGGCACTGGTGGGCGCCTACGGCATCATCAATCAGTACTTCCTCAAGATCCTCGGTGGCCCCGCCGGTGGTTTCATTGCCGACAAGCAATTCAAGAGCACCAGCCGCTACTTGAAGTGGGCATTCCTGGCCTTGCTGCCGCTGATGGGCGTCATCCTGCTGATCCCGAAAAGCCCAAGTTTCATCTATGCCGGCATGGCAGCCACACTGTCCTTCGCGCTGATTGTGTTTTCCATGCGCGGCGTGTTCTGGGCACCCATGGGTGAAGTCGGCATCCCTTCGCACATCACCGGTTCAGCCTTCGGTATCGGCTGCCTGATCGGCTACGCCCCGGGCATGTTCGCGTACGTCATCTACGGCGCAATCCTCGACCATTTCCCGGGCCAGCAAGGCTACAACTACGTCTTCAGTTTGATGAGCGTATTGGCCGTTCTTGGGTTCATGGTGTCCAGTTTGCTGTACAAGACTGTTCGGAATAAATCCACGGCAACCGGTGCGGTTAGCGCAGCGCAAAGCTGAATATTGCGCTGGCAACCAGGAGGGGCGTGCGTAATGCCTCTCCCCCTTAAATCGAATGGTGGTCTATGAACTTGAGCGCGACTCACACTCTCGAAAACGGCAATGTTTTCAAGCCATTTGCGTTTGAGTCAGCGAAGTCGGTCCGGGCGATTGGCTGATGGGTCCACGACAATCACCACCCGATTGTTTCAATCACCGATTGGCCTTTAAAGCCCCAATTCCAAGGCCAGCAAGTCCGACAAGGGTTGCGGGCGTCGAATCAATCTAGCGTGCCCTTGCTCGATCAACACTTCCGGCAACAGTGTGCGGCTGTTGTAATTGGATGACATAGAGGCGCCGTACGCGCCGGTATCGTGCATGATCAGCAAGTCGCCAACCTGCGCTTCAGGTAGCAAGCGGGGTGTGACACCCTGTTCATCCTGCGTAAAAATATCGCCGGATTCGCACAGGGGGCCTCCCACTACACAGAGATGCTCCGGACGACTGACCGGGACACCCTGGGAGTCCAGCAAGGTCATTTGGTGATAGGCGCCATAGAGGGCTGGCCGCATCAGGTCATTGAAACCGGCGTTCACCAGGATGAAGTTTCGGCTACCGACTTTTTTTACCGCGCGGACTTCGGTCACCAAATAGCCTGACTCGGCTACCAGAAATCGACCGGGCTCGATCTCCATCCGTACCGGGTGAGCGAGTAAAGCCTCGATGTCCTGTTTGGCCTGGCGCCATGCGTTCGCATAACGCTGGATATCCACCGGCTCATCCCCCACACGATAAGGCGTGGAAAGCCCCCCGCCGATGGAGAATGCTTCGATATCGTGGTCGAGTGCCCTCACGGCCGAGACCATTGCACAGCCCACTTGCTCAAGGTGCGCGTAATCCACACCTGAACCAATATGCATGTGCAATCCCACCAGTTTCAGCCCGAATTGCCGAATCACGCCGAGCGCTTCCTGAACCTGGTCATGCCAGATTCCATGCTTGCTGTTTTCACCGCCGGTATTGGTCTTGCGGCTGTGACCGTGGCCAAACCCTGGGTTGATCCGCAGCCAGACGCGATGGCCCGCAGACTCTTTGCCTAACTGACGGAGCATGTCAATCGAGCCGGTATTGACCTCGATGTTCAGCTCGACGACCCGTCGCAATGTCGCTTCATCGAACAGATCACAGGTCAGAACAATGCCCGCCGGGTCGCCGGCAGGACTGTATCCAGCGAGCAGCGCCCGCTCGATTTCACCCAATGATACGGCATCGACCCGCACGCCTTGTTCGCGGATCAGACGGAGAATATGCAGATTGGAGCAGGCTTTTTGCGCGTATCGAATGACATCGAAACCTTGCAGCTGGTCGACGCGTGCCCTGATGGTCTGGGCGTCATAGCACCAGAGCGGGGTGCCGTGCTGTTTCGCCGTTTCGGCTAATTGCTGGAAAGCGGAATGGTTGGGCATGCAGTATTCAATCCGAGGTAAAGGGAGAAACCATCATGCCGATCACCCTGCATTCAATAAAATATCTATTCTTTGCTGGTCGATTCAGTTTTGATATGGGGATTGATCAATTGACGGAGGCCCCGGGTGGGAATTTCCATACGGCATATCGAAGTCTTCCGCGCCATCATGCAGGCGGGAAGCGTCACAGGAGCGGCCCGCTTGCTATTTACTTCCCAGCCGACGGTCAGCCGGGAACTGGCGCGGCTTGAAAGTATCTCTGGCCTTCGGCTGTTTGATCGAGAGGGAGGGAGGATGGTACCGACGGCTCAGGCCATTATGCTGCTCGAAGAGGTTGAACACTCCTACATCGGGTTGGAACGAATCAACAGCGTTGCACAATCAATCCGCCGCTTCGAACATGGCCAACTGAGCGTCGCCTGCCTTCCGTTGTTTTCCCAGACGCTGTTGCCCAAGGTCTGCAAGCACTTTCAACAACAGCATAGCGGCATAGGCTTGAGCATTGCGGCGCAGGAATCACCCTTACTGGAAGAGTCTCTCAGCGCCCAGCGTTACGACCTCGGATTGACCGAGGGCGAGCATGTACCTCGAGGTACTCAAGGGGAACTGCTCTTTTGTTCCGACATGGTCTGCATTCTGCCAGAGGGTCATCCTCTGCTATCCAGGTCGCTCTTGGTAATGGAAGACTTTCGCGGCGTCGATTTCATCAACTTTTCGGGTCTGGACATCTATCGTCAGACGCTCGATGAACACTTTCGTCAGGCCGGAGTCAATCGGCATACCGTCATCGAAACAACTAACGCTGCATCAGTCTGCGCCATGGTCAGGCAACAGTTGGGGGTGGCGATTATCAACCCGTTGAGCGCAGTGGAGGAGTCAGGCAGAGGATTGGTCATTCGGCCGATCAACGTGTCCATTCCCTATCGCGTTATGTTGATCCGGCCTGATTATCGCCCCTCTTCCAGCTTCGTCGACGCTTTTTGCAAATCGTTGAGCGATGAGGCGATGTGTCTCGCCAAAACGCTCGACAAGAGATTAGCGAGTTAAAGAGTGACGTTACCAGCCGTTTACCTTGAAATCGTTGAAGGTTACGACTATCAGTGAGATTCAATCCTTCGAGGGCAATCACATGCCAACGACTGAAGAATCGATCATTGCAGCAGCAAGACTGCGCGCCGCCTACCGGGGAGAAAACGAGGCGACGGCAGCGGCTTCAGCGCTCGAAGCCCTGGGAGTGCTGAAGAAAACTTTAAAGGGAGATAAGTACCAAGAGGCTCTCGAAAGACTGTATCTCGAATACTCAACTTCTTGATCCGCCTGTGCCGCCTTAGCGGGCGGCACATTGTTCACATATCAATGTCCGGCACAATCAGCTTCACTTGCTGCCGGTACGTGACCATTCTTCTCCCCTAGCGCCCGCTGCATTGGCGACTATCAACGCCACTACACAAGCAAGCAACGAGAACACGACAAAAACTCCCATCACATGCAAGTAAGGCAGTGCATGATTCCACGCTCGAGCTACCCCCAGGAAAGCGGCAAATAACCACCCGCTCATAGAGAGAGCCCCCAAGAGAGCGAGGCGAATGCGGCCGGAAGTGCGTAACAAGACAAAGGGAGCCTTCTGCAGCAGCGGGAAACCGATTCGATGCAGCAAAGCGCCGTTGAGGCTAAGCAGCGCGACAACACTCACCTTGGCCCACAGCTTTTGATTGAGCAGATACGCACTCCCCTCATAGAGGTAACCCTGGAGCACCAGCAGCAAGCCACTTCCCCAAAGAGCCAATAACGCGAGCGTGACAATTTTTTGAGTCTCTTCGAGATATTCACGCTGCACCTGGCTCAACACATCCTTGCGCCAGCCCCATAGCTTTTGATCAGCCTGCAGCACCCTCCCCAGAGCAATACAGGTGGCAATCAGATGACCGTACACGAGTAGCATTTTGAGCATTACCTTGACCTTATTTTTATATGGGCAATGCACTCCCTCGCACCCTTGATTTGAAACTAAATGATACAGATTCATATTTGTATCAACAAGTTACACAATCAGCCATCCATCCGGAAGCGCCTGCTCTCGCGGTTCCGTAGCTTGGCGCTTGCCGAGCTGACGACGCCGTCTACCAGGCCCAACCAGGCTTTATACTGCCCACCAGAACACCAAAGCCCAGCACTAGACTGGGCTTTTAGATGAACGAGAGTCGCTTATCAGAATTCCCACTCAAAGGATGAACACGATGAACAGCACTAGCCATATCTGTCTGATGGCGACCTATAACGAGTGGATGAACGCCAAGGTCTATGAAGCAGCGAGGGGCTTGTCCGATGAAGCGCTTGCGGCAGATAGGAACGCTTTTTTTGGCTCTATTCTCGGAACTCTGAACCACTTGGCGGCCGGAGATACGATCTGGCTGAAGCGATTCGCCCAACACCCAACAAACTACTTGGCACTGCAGCCAGTTAGGCAGCTTCCTGATCCGAAAAGCCTCGATCAATTGTTGTTCTCTAATTTTCGAGAGCTCTCAGCGTATCGAGAATGGCTCGACCGAATAATCATCCAATGGGCGCAATCCATTACGGAGTCCGATCTGGATGTCCCACTCAATTATGCAAACATGAAGGGTGTAGTGTTCGATAAGGATTTTTACAGCCTGATCATGCATTTCTTTAACCATCAGACCCATCATCGTGGCCAAGTTACAACCCTGCTTTCGCAGGCGGGTGTCGACGTAGGCGATACGGACCTAGTTCTTTTGATTCCATCCGAGTCCGGTACATAGCACTGCGGTATTGGCCAAAAACGCCCGAAAACAGGGCGTTTGGCAAGGCTATCTGACATGCGAAAAAGCCGAGAAAGGAAGAGAAATATCAGACAGGATTGGTGCCAAGGCCCGCGCGAAAAGGGCCAAAAGCGGCGTGAGCTCACAAAGTCACGAAAATGTCCCGCAATCGGCATAGGGGGCGGCCTTCATAGGCCGCTCCCCTGCCACACCACCCGGCATGCGGGTCCGCACCGGGCGGTTCGAGAGATTGAGGTTATGAGAGACGCACCAGTTCCAGCCTGTCGAACCACGCTATATCCAACACTCGATTCAGCTCAAAGCGGCTGTTACGCCACCAGCTATGCGAGTTGGCCGCCACTTTCCGGGCCGTTTGGCTGCTGGCTCCCAGCGCCCTCAGTTCGCGGTAGATCGTCGGGCCACGTCTCCATTGCTTAAGCTGGATCGCTCTCAGTCGGTGTCGTATCCATTCGTCCAGCTCTCGCCAAACTCTCGGTGTTTGTGACAACCCAAAGTAAGCTTTCCAGCCCAAGAGATAAGGGCGTAGATGCTCGACAACTTGTCGCATACTGCGGCCACCTGAGCGGCGGGTGAGTTCGCGTATCCGTTGCTTGAACTGCTTACGCGCCTTGACCGCCACTGCTCATTTGACGCCTTGTGGGGATGCCCAAAAGGCGTATCCCAGAAACTTGCGACCCAATGCACTCGCCACCGCACTCTTGCTCGCGTTGACGCTTAAGTGCAGCTTTTCATACAGACGCTGTGGACGTGAAAGTGGTGAGCAAACAGGTCGGCGATCGCCAGGCCCGGTTCAAAAAACGCAAGGCCCTCTCCAGACGGCGTCACAACGATACGCTGGTCCTTGCCGACGGCCAGAACGGGGACTGGACACCACATGACCTGCGTCGTACGGGAGCAACCATGATGCAAGCCTTGGGTATCAGCCTGGACGTCATCGATCGCTGTCAGAACCATGTGCTGGCCGGCTCCCGGGTGAGGCGCCATTACCTGCATCACGATTATGCCGAAGAGAAGAAACGCGCCTGGAATTTGTTGGGAGACCGACTCAGTGCCGTGCTGTCCTCAACCTATGAGCACCCTCCGGCCGAGTCGATGCTGTCATTTCCAGCGTATACCGCGACTGGCTCCCTACCGCCGTCTTAGCCGGCGTCTTTAGTGTTGAATACTCATAGTTTCGAAAACATCGCCGAGCACGTTTTTCAGCTTGATTTCGGCCTCATAACCGGCAGAAATCGGCCAATAGCGGCCTCTGACCACCGTAGAGAAAATAATTTCACCACGGTGGATTTAGCTCCCTTGAGAATTAACTAAGTGTTACTCGTAACTGATGATTCCGAGTTGCTTTGCCATGAACAGTTCGTTCCGTTCAACGATCTCCTCGATTACTTTACCCTCTTTGTTGAACCGGAAATACGTCAGGGCCGTCCACGTCAAGCTCTTGCCTTCTACGTTAAAGCCGTGCCATGTATTGGAACCGGTTGCACAGTGTGTCAACGCGACTACAACAACGTCATCTGTGACAACTTCCTTGCTGAACGTAGTTTTAATTGTCTTATATCGTTCGAGAACATTTGCGTTCAAGGCTCGTTTGAAGTTTTCCAAACCACCTATCGGAGCATCGCAGTCCGGTCGATGCACGACCACGTCGACATCGAAATACTCGGAAACTCGCTCAACATCCTTACCATCCACACAGTATTTAAAATAGCTCTTCACCGCATCTAGATTTTTGACGCTCATACGAACCTTACTCCTCTCACATTGATAACAGGCAATAAATTCAAAACTTTTATAGAAGGCCGCCCCGCTTAAAAGGAGTCGTATCCCAGAGATGTTAAATCAATACGGACAAGACCTTTTGCACACTTCGCAAGTGTTTAATTGGAACGACCCAGCGCGTCAGGCACATTCTAGGAGGGGTTATGATATTCGTAAATCTATAATATTCTAGGTGTGATATCGATTACAGGAATACCACATGAGTCTAGAACGGTTGGAAAAATGGGCGACAGTCAGGCATTTCCGCTTGGCGATTGCATTGTTTGAATATGGCAGTGTTTTGCACGCTGCACGCTCGCTGAACCTCTCACAGCCTACAGCGAGCAAGCTGCTACAAGATCTGGAAGAGGCTGTAGAGGCTCAGCTCTACACTCGGAATCGCAGGGGGGTTACGCCTACAGAGCTTGGTCGGGACTTTGTGCAGCGCAGCCGGATGATCCTTGCCCAGCTGGATCATGTATCCCAAGCAATCGACGCTCTCGGAAAAGGGCATGCCGGGCGTGTTGCCATAGGCAGCGTGTTAACAGGGTCAAGTTATCTTGTGCCTGCAGCCATCGCGCGACTTTGGGCAAGCAGACCAAGCATCCGAATCAAAATAGTCGATGGTGTAAGCGGCGAACTGATACCTCGGCTCATCTCGGGCGAATTGGACTTCTTGATTGGGAGACTTTCCGATGTCAGCTCAAGCGTCGTTGTCGCTCAGGAGGCGCTTTTTAGCGAAAACGCCATCATCGTTGCGCGCCGTGACCACCCTCTTGCTCAGCAACCTGGGGTTAAACTGGAAGAGCTCGCGCGCGAAGCATGGATTCTGCCGCCAATAGAAACTACTTTACGGAAGCAGTTCGATAACATCTTTCATCGAAAGGACATTGACCCACCACATGCAACTATAGAAACAGCATCATTCTTTAATATACTTTGGTTATTAAAACAGACCGATCTTCTTGGAATATTACCTCAATCAGTTATTTCTGACCCAGCACATAGTAATGAGCTAGTTCGCCTCCCGGCTTTCGAACCTCTAATTCTGGAGCAAATCGGTATTTCCCGACTAGGAGACGCTACATTGTCACCTGCCGCTTCCGCTTTATTGGACGCACTAAGAGAGGTTATGCACAGCACCCCAAAAATGGGGGAATACCTTCTGTGAGAGAAGGAGTTCTAATCTTTGCAATAGCACATCGTATGGATGAACAGCCTTGAGGGCGCAGAAATCGGCCACAAGCAGACGGTCAAATCGACTAGGGCAGCGAGCAAGGTTGAGACAGGCCAGAGGACTACATTTAATTGCATTACCGGTAGGGCTTAGCTGAACCTCCAGGTTACAGGTCGCGGGCGATCAGCTCCTTCATCACTTCGTTGGCGCCGCCGGAGACCCGCATCGCTCGGCGATTGATGTAGAGCAGCGATCGGGTATTCAAACAATGTAACGATTACAGCCGCCGGGTCACACGCCCGCGATACTTTCTTTGTCGGATCTCCATGAGAGGACGAAGGGCGGCCAGTTTGCGATGGCCGCCAAATGGCCGTAAAGGTCAGATACGTTCGACGCGGGTCTTGCCAGATGCAACCAGGCGTTCCAGCAAATGTGCTGGTTGGAACCACATGGCTCCATAGGTACCAAGTGCCTCTCGGTAATGACCGATCCGCTCCAGCACATGCGCAAGCCCCAGCCCTTCGGCGTAATGCATTGGGCCGCCGCGCCAGGCCGGGAAGCCGTAGCCGGGATCATGGGCAATGACCTCACGGCGCGATTCGCGCACCAGGAAGCTGACATCGATGCCCGCCAGATCGTGCATGGCAATGACCCCCATCGCCAGGCCAAATCCGGTGAGCACAGTGTCAATCTGCGCAGGAATGGCGCCTTCCAGCAGCAGGCGGTGAGCCTCGCGGGAATAGGGTTCGAGCATGCGGTTGCCGATGAAGCCGAAGCACACCCCGGAAACCACCGGGATCTTGCCAATGCGTTTGGCGATTTTCAGCGTAGTGGCCAGGACATCGGGGGCTGTGGCCGTGCCGCGCACCACTTCGAGCAGGCGCATGATGTTGGCCGGGCTGAAGAAGTGCAGGCCGACGACGTCCTGTGGCCGGCGTGTGACGGCGGCAATGGTGTCGACATCCAGGGTGGAGGTATTGCTGGCGAGAATCGCGCCTGTCTTGCACACCTCGTCCAGGGTACGAAACACCTGCTGCTTGATGGACAGGTTCTCGAACACGGCTTCGATCACCAGGTCAGTGTCGGCAATATCGGCGTAGTCCAGAGTACCGTGGATCGAAATAGCCCGGCAGCAAGGCTGTGCCCGGGTTTGGGTGCGGCCAGTTCGGGCGGCACGGGCGGCCCGGCGCCTGTCTGGAAATCAGTGCTGCGGCCAATGCCTTGGCCGTTTCGAGCAAGCTATCCGCGGTGGGTGCCACCCAGTCGAGCAGCCCCAGCACCAGTGCTCGATTGGCGTCGACCGGCTGGCCGGACGCAATAATTTTCAGCGCCGCAGCGGCACCGATCAGGCGCGGCAAGCGCTGGGTACCACCGGCGCCGGGCAGCAAGCCAAGCTTGATTTCCGGCAGGCCCAGGCGCGCGCCGGCTTCAGCCACACGGTAGCCGCAGGCCATCGCGAGTTCTAGTCCACCGCCCAATGCCAGCCCAGCGATGGCGGCGATCAGCGGTTTGTCTAACTCGGTCAGACGGGTCAGCAGACTTGGCAGGTCCGGCTTGGCAAAGGACGCCGGGCTACCAAACTCGGAAATGTCAGCGCCGGCGCTAAACACAGAACCTTCACCGTGGAGAATGATCGCTTTCACGCTGGCGTCCGCGGCGGCGCGTTCACAGGCCTCCAGCAATTGTTCGCGCAAGGCCTGGCCGAGAGCGTTGACGGGAGCACTGGCGAGACCGATCAAGGCCAGCGGACCTTCGCAGCGATAATTGATTAAGCTATTCATATGTGATCTCTCTGTCGAATGAAGCAAAAAAGCTGTCTTCACCCAATTGGTTCTTCCTGAAACTGCTGCTGATCATGATCAGAACTGTGTGGCATCCAGCGAATAGAGGCTGTCACTGCCAGCCTTGACCGAGGCGCTGAGCGAGTGGATACGTGGTAGCAAGCGAGCGAAATAGAAACGTGCCGTGCCCATCTTGCTGACGTAGAAATCATCCTCGGCCTGCTTGCCCATGGCCGTCTTGGCCATCAGTGCCCACATGTAGGCGTAAGTGGTGTAGCCAAACACCTGCAGGTACTCGACCGACGCGGCGCCAATTTCATTCGGGTTGTTCTGGGCCCGATCCAGCAGCCATGCAGTCAACTCGTCGAGCGTATCCAAGGCAGCGCTCAATGGATGGATGAACTCGCTCAGGTCAGCGCCGGCAGTTGCGGTGAACTGGCGAATCTCGTCGGCGAACAGCCGATAGAGTGCCCCGCCGCTGCCGACGATCTTGCGTCCTGCCAAGTCCAGCGCCTGGATGCCGTTGGTGCCTTCGTAGATCTGAGTGATGCGCACATCGCGCACCAGTTGCTCCTGACCCCACTCGCGAATGTAGCCGTGGCCGCCGAAGACCTGCTGGCCGTGGATGGTGGTTTCCAGGCCCATGTCAGTGAGAAATGCCTTGGCCACCGGTGTCAGCAGGGCCACCAGCCCTTGCGCGCGCTGGCGTGTCGGCGCGTCTTCACTGTACTTGACGGTGTCCAGTTGCAGAGCCACGTAGCTGGAGAAGGCACGCCCGCCTTCATTCAAGGCTTTCATGGTCAGCAACATGCGCCGCACGTCCGGGTGGACGATGATCGGATCGGCGGCTTTTTCACTGGCCTGCGGGCCGGTCGGGGCACGGCTCTGAATACGCTCGCGGGCATACTCGACAGCGTTCTGGTAGGAGCGTTCGCCCTGCGCGAGCCCCTGGATACCCACGCCCAGACGCTCGTAGTTCATCATGGTGAACATGGCCGCCAGGCCTTTGTTCGGTGCGTCGACGATCCAGCCGGTGGCGCCGTCGAAGTTCATCACGCAGGTGGCGGAGGCCTTGATGCCCATCTTGTGTTCGATGGAGCCGCAGGACAGCGCGTTGTTTTCACCCAGCGAACCGTCGGCATTGACCAGCACTTTTGGCACCAGGAACAACGAGATGCCTTTCGGGCCCGCCGGTGCATCGGGCAGTCGCGCCAGTACCAGATGGATGATGTTCTCCGTCAGGTCATGGTCGCCACCGGTGATGAAAATCTTGCTGCCGCTGATGGCGTAACTGCCGTCAGCCTGGGGTTCGGCCTTGGTGCGGATCAGGCCCAGGTCGGTACCCGAATGGGCTTCGGTCAGGCACATCGAACCGGTCCAGGTGCCGGCGTACATGTTCGGCAGATAGCGTTCCTTGAGTTCCTGACTGGCGTGGGCATTGATCGACAGGCACGCACCGGCGGTCAGCATCGGGTACAGGCCGAACGACAGACTGGCCGAGTTGACCATCTCCTCGACCTGAGCCGAAATGGCCTTGGGCATGCCCATGCCACCGAACTGCGGATCACCGCCAACACCCACCCAACCGCCTTCGGCGAATGCCTGGTAAGCCGCTACAAAACCGTCCGGTGCCTGAACCGCGCCGTTGTTCCAGGTGCAGCCCTGTTCGTCGCTGCTGCGGTTCAGCGGTGCGATAACTTCGCCACTGATTTTGCCAGCCTCTTCAAGGATCGCGGCGGCCGTTTCTTCATCGATCACTTCGGCCAGGCCAGGCAATTGGGCCCATAGCCGGGACACCTGGAAGACTTCGTTGAGTACGAAGCGCATATCGCGCAAAGGAGCTTTGTAATCAGACATCGTTGGCTTACTCGGAGGTGGTCAAGGCATGCGGCATGCCCTGGCGTTGGGATGTGCCGGTTGCACCGGCTTGTGCCACTTGGGCTTGCGGAACGGGGTGACGCAGCAGGAAGTAAGACAGGGCCGGAATCAGGATCAGCGCGCCGAGCATGTTCCACAGGAACATGAAGGTCAGCAGGATGCCCATGTCGGCCTGGAACTTGATCGGCGACCAGACCCAGCACACAACGCCCGCCGCCAGAGTGATGCCCACTAGGCCCACCACCCGACCGGTAAACGACACGGCGTTGCGGTAAGCCTGACTCAGCGGCAGGCCCTGGCGCTGGTAATGCAACTGCACGCTGAGCAGGTACAAGGCGTAGTCCACGCCGATGCCCACGCCGAGGGCGATCACCGGCAGGGTCGCGACTTTCACGCCGATACCCATGGCCACCATCAAGGCTTCGCAGAGGATCGAGGTCAGCACCAGCGGTAACAGCGCCACCAGCGTGGCGCGCCAGCTGCGGAAGGTGATCAGGCAGAACAGCGTCACCGCCGCATACACGTAAAGCAGCATGGTGCGGTTGGCTTCGCGCACCACGATGTTGGTTGCGGCTTCAATACCAGCAGTACCGGCGGCGAGCAGGAACTGGCGATCCGTGGTGCTGTTTTCCTTGGCGAACTTGTCGGCAATCGCCACCACCGCGTCCAGCGTCTCGGCCTTGTGGTCCTTGAGGAAGGTGATCACCGGCATCAGCGAACAGTCGGTGTTGAACAGCTCCGGCGAGTTGACCGAGGCTTGCTGGGCGGCGTAGTTGAGCACGTCCTGGTTGCGCTGGATGCTGTTGAGCTTGGGGTTGCCTTCATAAGTACCGGCGGTGATCTGGCGTACCGCGTTGACCAAGGACGCTGTTGCCTGCACGCCCGGATACTGCTGCAGCTCCCAGGCCAGGCGATCGGCGAGCACCAGGGTCTTGTAGTTCAGGCAGCCTTCCGGCGTGGTCTTGATCATCACCGCGAACAGGTCGCTGGACAGTGCGTAGTGGCTGGTGATGTAGGCGTTGTCACGGTTATAGCGCGAGTCGGCACGCAACTCCGGAGCCCCGCTGTCCAGGTCGCCGATCTTCAGGTTCAGGCTGACCATGTAGCCGCCGATGCCCATCAACACCGCGACCACTACTGCGCCTGTGGCCCACTTGGCGGTGGTGAAGCGATCGAGCGCGTCCCACAGTTTGCCAAAGCCTTTGTGCTTCTCTGCGCGGTTGTCGATTTTCAGCGCACGCTCGGCGGCCTTGGCGCCGACGCCGACGTAGGACAGCGCCACCGGCATCAGCAACAGCGAAGTAAAAATCAGCACCGCGACGCCGATACTGGCGGTGATCGCCAAGTCCTGGATCACCGGGATGTCGATCAGCATCAACACCGCAAAACCCACCGCGTCAGCGAGCAACGCGGTGACCCCGGCAATGAACAGACGGCGGAAGGTGTAGCGCGCGGCAATCAGTTTGTGGGTGCCACGGGCGATGTCCTGCATGATGCCGTTCATCTTCTGCGCGGCATGGGACACGCCGATGGCGAAGATCAAAAACGGCACCAGCACCGAGTACGGATCGATGGCGTAGCCAAGCCAGGCGACAATGCCCAGTTGCCAGACCACCGCGATCAGCGAGCAGCCGACAACCAGCAGGGTGCTGCGCACGCAACGGGTGTAGGCGTAGATGATGATCAGCGAAGTGACCACGGCCAGGCCGAAGAACATCATCACCTGGATCAGGCCGTCGATCAGGTCGCCCATGAGTTTGGCGAAGCCGATCACCCGCACCTTGTAATGGCCGGTGCCTTCGACCCCGGATTTACGCGCAGCGCTGTCGCCGGTGTATTCGATCTTGTCGCGCAACTGCTCTTCGAGCATCTGCGAGAAGGCGTGGTAGTTGATGCGTTGGCCACCGGCGGCGGCTTTGTCCATCAGCGGCACGATCAGCATGGTCGACTTGAAATCGCTGGCCACCAGGCTGTCGACAAGGCCAGCGCGGGAGATGTTCTGGCGCAGTTGTTCGATCTGTTCCGGCTGGCCCGAATAGGTGTCGGGCATTACCGGGCCACCCTGGAAACCATCCTCGGTGACTTCGGTCCAGCGCACGGCCGGGCTCCACAGCGATTTCATCCACGCGCGGTCGACGCCTTCGGTGAGGAACAACTGGTCGTTGACCTGCTTGAGCACGTCGAGGTATTCCGGGTCGAAAATATCGCCCTGGGTGTTCTCGACCACCACCCGCACCGAGTTGCCCAACCCGCGCAGCGACTGTCGGTTTTCCAGGAAGTTCTGGATGTACGGCTGGCTCTGCGGAATCATTTTTTCGAAGCTGGGACGCAACTCCAGGCGAGTCACTGCCATGTAGGCCAGGACCATGGTGGTCAGCGCCATCAGCAACATGAACAACGGGCGGAAATTGAACACCAGTCGTTCGAGGAAGTTGCCGGACTGCTGATCAAAATCGCGCAGTTCGCGGATCACCGGCATGGCGTCTTGTTTGATATTGCCCATGTCTGGGTTCTCGCTCTTAGGGTTCGAGGGCTGGATCGACGGCCAGCGTCTGGGCGCCACGGCTGCCCGCTACCACCAGCGCGCCAGTGGCGGACTGGGTGGCACCGGCGACCGGGGTACGTGCCGGTTGCTGCACCAGATGCAATTGCGCGCCAGTGCCCTGGCTGACCAGCATCTGTCCGCCCTGGGTGAACAGGCGGTAATTGCCACGGGCATCGATGAGGCCGGCGGTGATGCTGACGTGCAAGCCGGTATTCAACGCGGTCCAGTTCTGGCCGCCGTCGGTGCTGCGCAGCACGTTGCCGCGCAAGCCGTAGACCAGCACTTCGCCAGGCTTACCAACCACGCCGAAGAAGCTGCCCTGATAAGGCGTCGGCACGGCGGCGAAGCGTTGGGCGTTGTCATCCCATTTGAGCAGCAGACCTTGCTCGCCGGCGATGTACAAAGCATCACCGGTCGAGGCGATGGCATTGAGGTGGAAGCCTTGCGGGTTGTCGGTGCGATCCTGGAACGGGGTCCAGGTCTGGCCACCGTCTTCGGTGCGCAGGATCAGATTGAACACACCGACCACATAGCCGACCTTGTCATTGGCGAACCAGACGTCGAGCAGCGGTTTGTCCGCGCCCTGTTCGACTAGGCGCTGGCCTTCGGCGACCAGCAGCGGCCATTGTCCGTTGCCCGGTTCGGCACTGGCCAACGCCGTGTAATGCTTGACCAGCAAATCGCCGATCTGGCGGCCGTCGAGCTGCTTTTTCCAGGTCACGCCAGCGTCGCTTGTGTGCAGCACCACGCCGTCATTGCCCACCGCCCAGCCTTGGCTGTCAGTCGGAAAACTCACGACGGTGAGGTCGGCACTGACCGGCACGGCGGCCTGTTGCCAGTGCTGGCCGGAATCATCGGAAAACAGGATGTGGCCGCGTTGACCAACAGCGATCACCCGCTCACCGGCGCGGGCCATGCCGGACAGCGGGCTGTTGATGGCCAAGGCGCTGACCCTGGCGGGCAGGTCCAGCACATCGATGTACTCAGCGGCGTGGGTAACGCCCTGCGACAGGCCGAGCACAACGCCGAACGCCAGCTGCAAAATATTATTTTTATACGAACACATACTGCGTCCTCTTCGGAAAACCGCGTCGGGACACACATCCGTGTGCCAAACGTTCAAACCAGGCACCCGCTCGGTCCCGCTACATTGTGAGCAGCGGGCCGTGCGGGGGCTTTATTGCGGCTGGCTTAGCGAATACCGGCACCGGCCAGCGATTCCGAAGACCACTGGGCCTTGGAGAGCGGCTCGATGTACTTGATGCCGCCGTAAGGGCCGACTACGCCGTTGATGTTGTAAGAACCACCGACCAAGTCATAGATCATGAAAGGTGTGGAGTCCGGCACCTGCTTGTCGTAGCTCTGGCTCAAGAAGGCGAAGGAACCGCGATAGAGCTGACCACGGGCGTCATATTGATCCGAGGCCAAAGCGGTCCAGCTGTCTTCGTCGAGGTAGAAGCGGCGCTTCTGGTAGATGTGACGAGCACCGGCCTTGAGGTTGCCTTCGACGACCCAGACGCGGTGTTTTTCCCAGCGTACAAAGTCGGGTGCCAGGTGATTAGCAGTGGTCAGCGACTTCGGATCCTGAGCGTAGGTCAGCTTGTAGGTGTTGTAGGGCACGATCATTTCCTGCTTGCCCACCAGCTTCCAGTCGTAGCGATCCAGCGCACCGTTGAACACGAACACGTCATCGTAGGTACCCGCGCCAGCGGTCCCCGGGTTAGGCGTGTCGTAGGCCAGATTCGGAGCCAGTTTCACCCGGCGCTGACCTGGCAGGTATTGCCAGGCGCGACGTGGCTGCTGCAACGGGTTGGCGGCGTCCTTGAGCATCACCGCCTCGCCGGCCCGGCGCGCAGGGCCGGTGTACGACAACTTCATCTGGTAGTAGACGTCGGCGCTGTTGATGGGCTGCGCGAGGTTTTCGTAGATCGGGTAGGAAATGAACACCTGTCCGGTGGTCGCCAGACTTGGCACGCCGGCAGAGTCGACGTTCCACGAGTCGTACTTGGAGTTGATGCTCACGCCCTGATAACGCAACAGGAAATTCCACATCGCTTCATTGCCCGATTGCGGAATCGGGAACGGTACACCCGGCAGCACGTTGTCAATGGCCAGGCCACCTTCCAGGGACTTGGCGCCGCTGGCGTTCTTCACGCCGTTATCCAGAATGGCTTGAGGCAGCGAAACGGTGCGGTGAGTCGGGAACACGTCGACACGGAAAGTCGGGAAACGCTTGACCAGTTCCACCGTGGTGGCAGTGAGCAAGCCCTTGTACTGATCGACGTTCTTGCCGTCGATCACCAGCAAGGGTTTTTCACTGGCAAACGGATCCGGGCGCATGCTGTCACCGGATTTGAAACTGGCCGGCGGCGTGGTCAGGCCACCGTTGTAGGCCGGAATGGAACCATCAGCGTTCCCGGCTTTTTCGGCGCCCACCAGGGTCAGGCTGGTGCCGAGTTTGGCAGCGTCCTGGGTTGAAACAGCGGCCTGTACCTGGGCGGCAAGGATCATGGCCAGCGAAGCGGCCAACATGGTTTTCACGAATTTCATCTTGTTATTCTCCTGCTTGCATTGAGCAAATCAGTGGTGAATCAAAAAGTGGTTTTCATCGTCAGGTAAACGGCGCCACGGTCCTCAGTCGTTGCACCACCACCAGAAAAGGCTGAGTAGCCACCGGCGTAGCAGGCGTAGTTTTCGTTGCCGCTGAAGGCGTTCGGCGCAGCGCCGTCACCTCCGTTGGGGCCGGTACTCACACCACTGACATTGCACTTGTCGGTTTGGCCGAAAGAGTCCACGTACTTCAGGTCGATGAAGTATTTGTTGTACACAACAGCACCCACGCCCACGGCATAGTTGCCGGTGTCCTTGGCACCGCCACCGGAGACCGGCGACACACCGTCGAGACCGACGTTGATGGACATCGGCGCGTTGAGATCGACACCCGGGAATACCTGGTACCAGGTCGGTGTGAAGTTGACCGCGATACCCCAGGTGTCACGGGTCGGCGCGTCGATACCGCGATAGCTGCTCTTGCCTTTGTAGAGCGCCTCGTTTTCGCTATCGAGCTTGAGCAGGTTGCTGTAGTACAACTCGGCAAGCACAGTCGCCTGATCGAACACCGGCGTTTTCGGCAGGGTCATCAGACCGTTGAGCGTCCAGTGCAGGGTGTCACCGGTGGCGCTCATGCTGTCGCCACGGCTCGGGGTGTCATAGACCACACCGGTGGCGTCCGTACGCGCTGGCAGCAGGCCAAGCCCTTGACCTAGGCCCAGCGGGCTGCGGGTACTGACGATTGCCGGGATACTAGCCAGCGGCATGTTGTGCCGAACGTTCAGGTCCGAACCCACGCTCACTCCGCCTATGTCCTTGGACAAGCTCAGGCCAAAGATCTTGATGTTGTCGGCATAAGCCATTTGATAGGTGGCGGTGTCCAGCGAATTGAGGGTATTGATTACCGCAGGCACTTGCCCCGCCGGACGGCTGCCGTTGGGGTTGGCCGAAGTAATGCCCCGGGTGTCCAGCCAGGCTTGCGGCAGGATTTCCGAAGTTTCGCGGTAGTAAACGCCGAGGGTGCCATCCAGCCAGGCCGGCGACCACTTGGCCATGACGCCCCAGTCGCCGCTGTCATGGGGCGTCAGGTCCTTGCCACGACGCACATTGGTCAAGGCGTTGCACGGCGCCAGGCCACAACCCAGCGGGCTGCCCGGTACCACGGCGTTGGTGTTGCCCAACAGGAACGATTGCGCGCCGAAGCCAACCAGGTCGGAACCACCGTAATAGGTGCCCGCTTCCGGCAGGCGCGCGGCATCCCAATTCAGGAAATACTGGGCACCCACTGTCAGCTCGGGATTGACGGTGAACGACATCGACAACTGGTTGCGCGGGACGAACAGCTCCTTGGCTTCGGTACCCGGCGACGCGGCCAGCTTGGCCAGGTCGAGGCCGGACTGGCCGTAGCTGACCGAGTGCACCGGGTTGAGAATGGTCTCGCCCCAGAACACGTTGTGCTGACCGGCCTTGACGCTGAGCATCGACTCCTCGCCCACTTCGGTGCTGTAGAACACGAAGGCATCGAGGATTTCGCCCGAAGGACCGCTGTAGTAGCGCTGGGCATAGTTGCTCAGGTGCGAGCTGCCAAAGCCGACGTTGTCGTTGGTGACGCCGGCCAGGCGCGGGTCGTTGGCGACCAGACCGGAGCGTGCATCGTTGCCGTTGACGAATGGGTTGGAATTGGAGCCGGTGTTGTCATAGGCCTTGTCGTACCAGCTGGCGGCGCTGACGCGAAAGCCCATGGCGTTCTTGTAGACCACGTCCATTTCGGTCAACAGGTCGATACGGTTGGTGATGTTGGTGCCGGCCTTGCGAAAGTTGTAGTCGCCGTCGTTGTTGTTCGGCGTTCCCAACATGCGTTTGTCGGCGCTTTCGGTGCGCACACCGTAGTTGTACTTTACGGTGTTATCCAGACGCGCGGTCCAGTCCGGATTACCCAAATCGAGCTCGACCCCATGGGCCACCGGTACGGTTGCCGCGAGAATGGCCGAGGCCAGTAGACTGCGACGCAGGGTGAAGGGATGACTATGTTTCATATGGTTAGCTCCATTTCTTATTATTGTTGGGGATGCTTGGACCGACGGAATCCCATCCTCGGCCTTGATGAGCAGGAACTGACTGGTCAACTCCAGAGATGGCTTTCGTCGAACCTGACACCTGCCGCCGCAAAGCAGGAGAAATGGACGTAGCAACCTGACATTCGAACAGTTAATTAAACCGCTCGGTCAAGATGGGCGGCCTCGACACCAGCTTCGTGGATAGCTATTGGTGTCGAGGGCCCGTTTTGCCTTAGTGGAAGGCAGTGAGATCCTGTGGTTGGATATCGTTCGCCTCGCAGTGATCGAGGTAGCGCTGAAGCGCGGTTTTCCAGTTCTCGATAGCAATGACCTTGTCGTTCTCATCGACGAAGATGAGGTCTCCGCTCACGATCACCAGTGTCAGCATGTATTCACCACCTTCAGTGCTGACTACCTCCGGTTGGTGAGTGGATGCGGCGGTCTCGTAGACAATGCTGCCCGGCCCCGCGATCCAGTCGTGCTCTTTGTACTTCCACTGGCCTTCCAGGGTGTACACGATGACGGTGCCGGAGTGATGGTGCCTCGGCAGCTCCATGTCGATGGGCGCCTTCATCAAAACGATGATCTCGCCGCGGATGGGGTCGAGCTTGAAATACTTCAGGAAGACGTTATCTGCATAAGGGGTGAAAGGAACCCAAGGCAGCGATTCGCCGTGCATAACGGCAGTTTCAACTTGTTGAAAAAGCATGACTATCTCCATTGCTATTGTTTTTACCAGAAGCTGACCGCTCGACTTGACCGGCGATGTACGCGCACGACAGATCCAGCGCGAGGCGCAGACTTCTGGAATTGGGTGGATCAGATAAGAGGGTACCGGTCAACGTCGCGCGGAGCATCTTGCGCGGCGCATTGCCATAGTCGGCCACTGCATAGTGTTGAACCTGCAGGTTGTCCCACATGGCAACCGTGTTGGTTCGCCACTTCAGGCGTACCTGGTATTCCGGAATTGCGGCTTGAGAGGCCAGGTAGTTCATCAGGTGATGAGCCTCCGGCATGAAGTCCTGGCCGTATCGCGCGTCCTCGAAGTTGTAGAAATTCGAGAAATGGGTCGTGAACGCGGAGTTGACAAACAGAACCTTTTCGCCCGTTTCAGGATGGATGAGCACAACCGGATGCTCAACGGAGGGGGTCTTCGCGGCCATCGCATGACGCTCTTCGAGCGGCAATTGGGCACCAAAGGTCTGCTCGGCACTGTGCTTTGCATACAATCCATCGATCCGTTGCTTGATGCTTTCGGGCAGCTTTTCGTAAGCCATCACCATGTTGGACCACATGGTGTCCCCGCCGGTCTCCGGACCCATTTCTAAACGCAATACGGCTCCGCGGGGTGGCGCCTTCTTGAAGGTGACATCGGCATGCCAGAAGTTTTCACGACTGATTTTCTCGACGAGGTTAGGCTTGCTCGGATCGATATTGCGGTACAGCATCAACAGCTTGTCTGCCTCCGGATGGCTCGGAGCAATCGGATGGGCTTCCAGTTCGCCAAATTGCGCTGCGAAATTCTGCTGCTCCATCGCGGTGATGTTTTGGTCGCGAAAGAACAGCACTTTGTGCTTGAGCCATAGTGCCCGGATCTCTGCGATCAGTTCCGGGTCCTGGGCAGCGTCGGCCAGGCTGATGTTGCTGAGCTCGGCGCCGATGTTAGGCGTGCAAAGCTCGACCTTGAACGAATGTTGACGAACCGAAGGGCGGATGATCGCCGGTGCCACGGGCATGGATTGCGGAGAACTGCCTTGAAAAGCTGTTGTTTTTATCATTGAAATCTCCAGTCTCTGGATGTACGCCGGCATGCAATCGCATACCCGGCAAATCAGACAGGATCAAAGCGAGCCAATGGCACCGCTTCGGACCCTTGGAGAGATGCTAGGGATTACCGTCGTCGCGCCCTTTGCAAGACAGGACAACATATTTTCCTTTTGGGACAGCGAATGCGGCGGGGTATCCGCCTTCGTCAATGCTTCCCGGGAGGGGGCGGTGTCATAAGGGAGGCCCCAGCTGCCCCCCGCTCACGATGTTGCATGGCCCACTCTGAAGGGGACATGCCGAACTGGCAACGGAACCAGCGAGAGAAGTCGGCGCCCGATGAAAAACCCACCAAGTCGGCGATTTCGTAGAGCTTGCGCTTGCTAGTCATCAGGTACTCTTCAGCGAGTTCGACGCGCACTGCATTGATCACCGAAAGTACACTCTCGCCGACTTCCGCCAAGCGCCGATTAAGCGTGCGGCGATGCATCCCCAAGTGCTGGGCGACGCGCTCTACCGAACAGGTTCCGGTGGGCAGCAGGATCCTGATGACCTGGCGCGCCCGATCCAGAGGTTGATCCCCCAGGTCCTCCAGTTGCATGTCCAGCCAGCGCTTTACTTCGCGATTGAACTTGGGTGTGGCCGCGACAATCGGCAAGTCCACGTCGCGGGCTCGGCAGACGACGGCGTTGAACTCCTGCGCAAAATCGATTGTCGTTCCAAGCACTCGGCGATGGACGTCCAGCCTGGCTGGCCGGTCATGGCTGAAACAGATGGTCACCGGTTTGAAAGCATCGTGCGCCAGCGCCCGATAGGATCGAACAATAATGCCTGTGGACATTTCGACCGCCTGGCGCAAAAGACCCGGGTGCTTCAGCTTTATATCCACATGTAAAAGCAACAGGTCTCCGGCGTCCTCCAGGCGCAATTGCACCCCGGCATTATGAAGCTGCATATAACGCACGGACGACTCCATCGCAGCGCGCAGGGTGGGTTCCTCGCGCATCATCAGGGCAAGCATGCCTAGGTCGGCCAAGTCTCGGCGTTCCGCCATCAGCAGGCCGAACGCTTCCTGGCCGGAAAGGCGTGCCGACTCTTCCAACAACCAGCAGACCGAATCACTGCTGACCAGCAGATTCGGATCGTCAAGCACACGGAGTGGCAATTTAGCCTGCCGCAACATCCGGAAAGGATCCAGCCCCACTGCTTGGGCGATGGACTCGTAGCTGGCCAAACTGGCACTGCGAATCAGGTTGGACATGCGGCCACCCTCTGTCCCATTTGGATAAATTGGTGTCCTGAATAGACAAACTCAACCAACCCTATCTCGTCAAGCTCAAACCATACAAACAACAATATGACGAGTACTGCGATGAATCTGGAACATATCCACGACCTGTCCCTGCGGGACGTAGACGCTCCGCACACGTTCGCCCACAACTTCATCAACACCAACGGCATCCGGATGCACTACGTCGAGGAAGGCCAGGGGCCTTTGGTCATCCTACTGCATGGATTCCCCTACCTCTGGTACATGTGGCGACGACAGATTCCGGCCTTGGCGTCTGCTGGTTACCGAGTGGTCGTTCCTGACCTAAGAGGTTTCGGCATGTCCGACAGTCCCGCTGCTGTCGAGGACTACGACATGAGCCAAGCGGTGGGTGACATCGTCGGTCTGATGCAGGCCTTGGGCGAAACCTCCGCAATCGTCGTCGGTCACGATCTCGGAGCCTGGGTAGCCCAAGCCTGTGCCATGCTGCGTCCGGAACTGTTTCGCGCACTGGTCATGCTTAACACGCCGGTGCCGCCGCGCGGCAAGATCCGACCCACAGACGGCCTGCGGGCGATGGCCAAGGGCAAGGGCTACCACCACCTGTACTTCCAGCAGCTGGAAAAGCCAGACCGTGAACTGGCCGCCGACACGCGCAAGACCTTGCGCAGCATCTACTACTCGATCTCGGGCGATGCGGTCGGTGCCGAGCGCTGGCGCCTGTTCATCGAGCCGGATGAGCCCATCCTCAATGCCTTCACCGATCCGGTTGCGTTCCCCGCCTGGTTGAGCCCGGAAGCGATCGACTACTACGTGGATGAGTACACCCGCGCTGGCTTCACCGGCCCCCTGAACTACTACCGCTGCCGTGACCGTAACTGGGAGATTTCTGCCTTTCTCGATGGCGCGGTGGTACGCCAGCCCAGCATGTTCATCGGTGGCGCCAATGACCCATCCCTCGAGCCGCCGGAGGTTCGCGGGCTGTATGAGCAGCTCGACGATTACCTGGTCGGACTGCGCAAGAAGGTACTGCTTCCCGGTGTGGGCCACAGCGCGGCGGAAGAAAAGCCAGAGCAGATCAACGCGTTGCTTCTCGAGTTCTTCGAACAACTGGACAACAACTAAGTCGCTCCCGCGTTGGCTATGCGCCAAGGTATTTCACATGAACAATAATAAGAAGGTGTCCAACATGAATGGACTGATGCAGCAGCAGTCGCTGCTTATCTCGACGCTCCTCACCCATGCCGAGCGCCATCATGGCGACCAGGAGGTCGTCTCCCGCCGCGTCGAAGGTGATATCCACCGACAAACCTATCGCGACCTCGGGCAGCGCGCGCGCCGCCTGGCCAATGCACTCACTTCGCTCGGCGTCAGCTTTGGTGACCGCGTCGCCACGCTTGCCTGGAATGGCTACCGCCACATGGAGCTGTACTATGCCGTATCCGGCTCGGGTGCCGTGCTCCACACGCTGAACCCACGCTTGCATGCCGACCAGGTGAAATGGATCGCCAACCACGCCGAGGACAGCGCTCTCTTCTTCGATCTCACCTTCCTGCCGCTGGTCGAATCCATCGCTGGCGAAGTCTCGACCATCACCCGCTTCGTTCTCATGACGGACCGAGCGCATATGCCGGCGATTACCTCGATCCCCGATCTGCTTTGCTACGAAGATTTGATCGAAATGCACGTCGATGACTTCGTATGGCCAACCTTCGATGAGAACAGCGCATCGTCGCTGTGCTACACCTCCGGTACCACTGGCAATCCCAAGGGCGTGCTCTACAGCCACCGCTCGACGCTTCTGCACACTTATGCCGCCGCCCTCCCCGATGCCTTGAACTGCTCGGAGCGTGACATCATCTTGCCAGTGGTGCCGATGTTCCATGTCAACGCCTGGGGTCTGCCGTACATGGCCTGCATGGTCGGGGCCAAGCTTGTATTCCCCGGCCCATTGCTCGATGGCAAATCGCTCTACGAGTTGTTCGAGGCAGAGAAAGTCACCCTGTCCGCCGGCGTGCCCACCGTCTGGCAAGGCCTGCTTGCCCATGTCGAAGCAACCGGCAATACATTCTCGACCATGCGCCGCACGGTAATCGGCGGCTCGGCCTGCCCCCGGCCATGATGGCGGCCTTCCAAGACCGCTACGACGTACAGGTGCTGCATGTTTGGGGCATGACCGAGCTGAGCCCGCTCGGGACCGTGTGCACCCCCAAGGCCAGGCACCTCGCCATGGATAGCGCCGAACGCCGCGCCCTGCAGACCAAACAGGGCCGGGTCGTGTACGGCGTCGATATGAAGATCGTCGGCGAGGATGGCAAGGAACTTCCCCGTGACGGCAAAACCTCGGGCGAACTGATGGTTCGCGGCCCCTGGATCATCTCCTCTTACTTCAAGAGCGACGGTGGTGATCCCCTGGTGGACGGCTGGTTCCCGACAGGCGATGTCTCGACCATCGATACCGACGGCTTCATGAAGATCACTGACCGCAGCAAGGATGTCATCAAGTCCGGAGGTGAGTGGATCGGCTCCATTGATCTGGAAAACATCGCCATGGCTCATCCGGAAGTTGCGATGGCCGCGTGTATTGCGGCCCACCATCCGAAATGGGATGAACGCCCGCTGCTAATCGTGACCCGTAAGCCCGGCAGCGAACTTTCGCGCAACGAATTGCTTGGCTTCTATGAAGGCAAGATCGCCAGATGGTGGGCTCCGGATGATGTTGTGTTCGTTGACAGCATCCCGCTCGGCGCGACCGGCAAGATGCTGAAGAACAAACTTCGTGAGAGGTTCCAGGACTACCGACTGCCCACCGCCTAAGGGCCGGCCTTCCTCAACGCTCGGGCGAGTAGCAACACGTTCCCATGCTTGCCCGAGCCGCACGCAGGTCAAGGCCCCGGTTCACGAGTTCGATCAGGACCGTGCAAATAACAACAAGAAGCGCAGATTCAAGGAAACGCCATGACTGTTCACCACGCCCATGCAGACAAGATCGAAACTTCGACCGTCAGCGCGCCCCGGCTGTATGCCTGGGTCGTCTTCGCACTGAGTTTTGGCCTGCTGATTTCCGATTACATGTCGCGACAAGTGCTCAATGCAATCTTTCCGCTGCTCAAATCCGAGTGGACCCTGAGCGACGCCCAACTCGGCCTGCTGAGCGGAATCGTCGCCCTGATGGTGGGCCTGTTGGCCGTACCCTTGTCAATGATGGCCGACCGCTGGGGGAGGGTCCGCAGCTTGGTGCTGATGGCCGCGCTTTGGAGCCTGGCTACACTGAGCTGCGGCCTTGCGCAAAATTACGAGCACATGTTCCTCGCCAGGTTATTGGTTGGTATCGGCGAGGCAGCCTATGGCAGCGTCGGCGTCGCTGTGGTGCTTTCGGTTTTCCCTAAGCACATGCGTGCGACTCTCATCAGCGCCTTCATGGCTGGCGGCATGTTTGGCTCAGTACTGGGCATGGCACTGGGTGGCCTCATCGCCGAGCACCTGGGCTGGCGTTCTGCCTTCGTCGTCATGGCGACATTCGGCCTGGCGCTCGCCGTCATCTATCCACTGGTTGTGAAGGAGGCGCGCCTTGGCAACTGCAATCAGGTCGCTGGCCAATCCGCCGAGTCAGGCGGCAAGAGCCCGCTGCGCACGCTGTACTCTAGTCGTTCGGTAATCAGCGCCTATGTCGGCAGCGGCCTGCAGATGTTCATCGGAGGCTCGTTGATAGTCTGGTTGCCAAGCTACCTGAATCGTTATTACCACATGGGTACCGATCAGGCTGGCATGATCTCCGCCCTACTGATCCTGACCGGTGGCGCCGGCATGATCCTCTGCGGCATCCTCAGCGACCGCCTGTGCCGCAAAGCTCCCGAGCGCAAGATTTCCCTGGCCATCGCCTACTGCCTGATCACCAGCATATTGCTGTCAGTGGCCATGCTGTTGCCCCCCGGCGTGGCGCAACTGGTGGTCATCGCTCTGGCCATGTTGGTGGTCACAGGCACGTCCGGCCCAGCCGGCGCCATGGTCGCCAACTTGACCCACCCCTCGGTGCACGGCACAGCCTTCGCTACGTTGTCTCTGGCCAATAACCTGCTTGGCCAGGCGCCCGGCCCCTATATCACGGGCTTGCTGGCCGACAATTTTGGCCTCGATCGCGCCTTCCAGTTGATCCCGCTGATCAGCGTCGCCGCAGCCCTCGTGTTCTTCTACGGCAAACGCCACTACCAACGCGATATCCAGAAACGGGTGCCGACAGTCGCAGGTGCGACGCCAGCCGGGAGGATGTCATGAACGCCCCAATCAAGCCGCCCATGACACAACCACTGCCTTGCGTCCAAGAGAGTCTTGCATGAGTTCCATAACCATCGCCTCGCTGGGGGTTCGCAGCCAATTGCTGATTCCCGGTTTTATCGTCAGCGCCATGGTCGCCGCAGCGGCCACGTTCCTCTCCGAGCACTACGGTGCGCCCGTGATGCTCTTCGCATTGCTACTCGGCATGGCGATGAATTTTCTATCCGGTGACGGGGTGTGCAAGCCGGGCATCGAGTTCACGGCCCGCGAGATCCTCCGGGTCGGTGTTGCGCTGCTCGGCATCCGCATTACGCTGGAGCAGATCGTTGCCCTCGGCTGGCAGCCGGTGGTGATGGTAGTGATGTCGGTCGTGGTGACTATCCTGGTGTCCATCGTCGCGGCCCGCGCCATGGGCTTCAACACCTTGTTCGGCCTCCTTACCGGAGGCGCCACCGCGATTTGCGGCGCGTCGGCGGCCCTTGCCTTGGCCGCAGCGCTGCCCGGTCATGCGAAGAAGGAGCAGGCGACGCTGTTCACGGTTATAGGCGTTTCGGCGTTGTCCACCGTGGCAATGATCCTTTACCCGATGATTGCCCAGTTTTTCAACCTGACCCCGCTCCATGCCGGCTTTTTCCTCGGCGGAACCATTCACGACGTCGCCCAGGTGGTTGGCGCCGGCTACAGCATGTCCCATGAGACTGGCGACAGCGCCACGGTTGTGAAACTGATGCGCGTGGCAATGTTGCTACCAGTAATTCTGTGTGCGGCCATGATCACCCGCGCCCGCGGGGCCGAACCTGGCAGCAAGCGGCCACCGCTGCTGCCTTGGTTCGCGGTGGGATTCGTAATCCTTGCCGCAGCCAACAGCACCGGGTTCATTCCACAGGTGGTTCAGGACGCCGGCAACAGCCTGTCACGTTGGTGCCTGGTGATAGCCATCAGCGCACTAGGCATAAAGACGCAGCTCAAGGAGCTGGCCTCGGTGGGGATCAAACCCATTCTATTGATGATAGGAGAGACCGTATTCCTTGGCGCACTGGTGCTAGCAATGCTGCACTGGGCCATGTAAACCGAACCCTGCGGGGTTATCGACGCTCTCGTCAAACAGAGCCTTTTGCCGCGTCGGAGTTGTACCAGCTGCTCCGTTCCGCGGCATTTTTTACATCGAAATTTTCTTGCTCCGGCTTTCCCTACCGTGAGCAACTATTACAAACGCTTGAGTAGTCGGCTCGGTTACCGCTTGCATGGAAGAAACATGACGCCATAACGCTGTGTCAGAGGTGTTTTTCTCCAGACGCAGCAGAGCCGTCTCGCCTTCTTACGAATGGCCAATAGCCGACGTTCGCAGTAGGTTCATCCTTGTAAGGAAAGTCTTAAAACGTCAGCATAAATCTACAGACATTCTCAAGTGGCGCCGAGCACCAGCGCGCTGCTGGGCAATCTGGTGAATGACCGCGGCTTCATGCCTTACGGAGTGAATGCAGCCATCTGGGGGTTCATCCGCAGAACCAGGACTGGCTCTGGTTTATGGCTAATAGACGACATAACCGCTTTGGATCAACTCACCGCCGTCGTCATCAAACGGGTCAAAAGCCCACAGGACAGCTCCCGACCTAAGACATTTCAGTCAAGATTCCACCAAGAGCCAGTCGTTTTGTAGGGGTAAAAATAGACAAAAACAAAAAGGGGTCGCGAGATAAAATCTCGCAACCCCTTGAATTATATGGTCGGGACGGAGTGATTCGAACACTCGACCCCTAGCACCCCATGCTGGGGGCTGTAGCGACCTAACCACTTGTTTTATAAAGATAATAGCCATTTTCCAGGGTTGCAAAACATCCGTTTTTTTGTGCTTATGCAAACGGTAAACCGGGGCGTTCAGCGGAGGTTTTGCGCAAATGCGGGGCCGCCGTCACCCTCCAGAGTTTCTGGGCAGTGTGGTACGTTTACGGGTCATATAAACCCGATCAGGATCGATCCATGTTGAAGGACAAGGTTAAGCTCAACCCAGGCGAAGAGCTGAAGCTCGATAGCTCTCGTACCAAAGGCTTCATGGGAGAAGAGGATATCGACGAATATTCCGTCGTAGACCCTGAAGGGAACATCGTTGGGAAGGTGACGTACACCAATCACATGGCAGTGAAAGGTTTCAAGGTGACCAAAACGGTTCTCCAGGTTGATAACGCTGGGAAGGTGATTGTCGACGTGCGCTGGTAGTTCGAACTGATCGTGTCGGGCCGATCCTTGGCGATTGCCCGGCATGCAAGCCCACCACCATGTCAAGGTGACCTCGAAACCTCTGCAAGCAATTGATCCGTAAAGAAAAATAGGTGATTTACAGGAGGTACAAAACAGCTTCTTCACCCTATAAGAATCAATAATTTAGCGTTGTATATTCCTACAGTAGTCCCCCTTCCCTGGCGTTCTGCCGAATTAGAACAAATCCACCCTTGCAGCGAGTCAAAATCAAGCCTGATATGTACCACCACGCCTCCTTACCTAGACCTACGTGGGGTTTGGCGGACCTGATGACACTCGAATATCAGACTGACACTTCAACAATTTTGTGTAGCTCTCAGCTTCACATGTAGACAATAGCTACACAGCTGGATTATGATTGATTCCACGGGTCGCCTACAGATAGACCCTGCTACTGAGTAGCTAAAGGCCATGAGGGCCCACCTAAGAGGAAGTACTTATGAAATATCTAATCAGCGCAAACACGACGAAATGAGTCTAAGGAGGTAAATCACCAACATCACCACTCAAGACCAGGAACAAGACCATGACCAGTTCTTCTCTATTGCATGCGGAATCCGTTGCAGCAGAAAAAACCAAACCCGTCCCGATCAACATGCGGGTGGATTTTAAAAAACGAGACTTGATCGATGTGGCCGCAGCCATGTCTGGAAGCGATCGGACCAGCTTTATTCTAGATGCTGCTTGCAAAAAAGCAGAGGAAGTCATTCTGGATCAACGCCTGTTCGTCCTTGCAGACGATGACTTTGACGCGTTCGAAAAAGCCTTACAAAGCAAACCCGTAAGGAGTAACAAATGGCTACAACAAAGGCTAACCCGTCCATCTCGGTGGAGCTGAGCGCTCCGGTAAAGATGAACGAAAACCACGACCTGGATACCTTCGATTGTGGCGAAGACTCAATCACCGAGTACCTGAAAAAAAAGGCGTTGAAGGCCCAGATGGCCAAAACTGCCACAGTCGTAGTCACTTGCATCAAGGGCACTGAAACCGTCGTTGGCTACTACACGCTATCGGCTGGCTCTATTCTTCGGGCAAACGTTGTACCAAAAAAAGCGCAACGTAATTCTCCAGATCAGCACCCGGTTACAGTCCTGGGGCGTATGGGAGTTTGTAAGTCGCTCCAAGGTACGGGCCTGTCATACGACCTGCTTGAAGACGCAATCCACCGCGCGCTTGCAGCCTCCGAAGAGATCGCATCGACCGCTCTCGTAGTCCACCCATTGAACGAACGTTTGGTGAAGTTCTATGAGAAAGCTGAGTTTATCCGGTGTCCACAACTGTCTCCGATTTCGATGATGCTTCCATTCACTTAATCAATGATGGACATCAAACTGGCCGCATCTACTGCGGCCGGTTAGGGCATTCCACTCCGCCCCTCTCTGGCGTTCTGCCGACCTAACACAATCAAGCCTCCCTGCAATACCAAGACTGCGCATACAGAACACCATCGACCTCTTCCAGCCCACTCAACGTGAAACCGAGCGTTGCCATGCTGGTCAGGCGAGCATCAAGAAGCGGCCGAATCGGGGGCGCATCACCCGGCCAGGCACCATGCCGCAGAGACGCGGTGCTGGACGTTCTTTTGAGGATGTCAGACGGCGCACTGGAGAAAATGATATCGCCCTTCACCGGTTCGGCGCTGGCGATATCCCTTTGCGCTCTGGCGACGCCTCGCTCTCTCATGGGCACAATCAGGAACCGCATTGCTTGCTCTATACTGGATAAAAATACAGTATCTGCAATCAACATGGTGAGTTTCAACGACTCACTGATCGACGGTCATCGACTCAACTCCCTGGCGTAAGCTTGGCACGCGGCAAGCGCGATCAGTCCTTGATCACCGGCGTCGGTAATGGCGACAATTCGTTGAGCATGCGCAGGGTCAAGTCGGGCGCGCGCTCCTCCATGAACCATGCCGCCGGCTGTGGCATCGGCTGGCACTGAGCAGCCACCACCTGAATCCTCGGCAAGG
Source organism: Pseudomonas sp. S2_A02 (assembly GCF_054668495.1). Taxonomy (NCBI): domain Bacteria; kingdom Pseudomonadati; phylum Pseudomonadota; class Gammaproteobacteria; order Pseudomonadales; family Pseudomonadaceae; genus Pseudomonas; species Pseudomonas sp. S2_A02. The sequence goes on from NZ_CP162776.1 coordinate 1,278,358, forward strand.
AGGACTGACAGCCGCAGATCAGAAGTGGCAAGGCGATCGCGTAGGCGAGCCTGGTTGGTTTGAGCATCGATCAGTTCCTTGTAGTGGGTTTGTTCGTTGGCTGACAGGCGCTGTTCGAGTGCGAGGCGCTTGCCCTGCTCGGCTTCCAGCCCGGCCAATAGCGCTTCGACGCGGTGCTGTGCTGCCTCGGCGGACTCACGCGCCCGATCGGCGAGTGTCTTGCCATAGCGCCAGTCTTGAATCGTCCACGCGCTGCCGGCGGCGGCGCCGGCGATCAACAGCAGTACCAGGGCGACGAGCCAAGGGCGCACGGCCGCCGGAATCAGATCGAGGACTGACATAGCACCGCCTTGGCCTTGGCCCACAGCTCACGCCGATCGTCGCGGCCGTTGTCGCCGCCGTTGATGACGCGACTGATGCGATCGAACAGACCGGCGTCGGCCAGTTCATTCAAGCCGCGATCCCACCAGAACCACGCGGCCGACAGCGCGGCGTATTCCGGCTGTTCCAGCAGCTCGGGCTGCTCGATCAACGGCAAGTCCAGCGCCTGACCGCACAGGCGGTACATGTCGCGGCCGGTTATGCCGATCAATCCGCGCCCCCGATAGCGGTAGCCATCCCCCGAGGCCTCGGGACCATTGCCCATCCGACCGCCATAGACGCGGCTGGCCATCTTTTCCGAGTTGCGCAGATAGCCTTTGGCGTCCTCGACTTCGGCCGGATCTACGCGCCCGTTGCGGTTCAGGTCAAAGCCATACTTGAACAGCCGCGCGACCCGCTCGGGGTCTTTGTAATAGAGGCTTTCCGACAGCTTGGTCAGTTGCTGCGACTCGTGCCCGCACTGCGCGATAAACGCCGCCTGCCGCACCGGCGAGGTGATACGGAATCGCGCCATGGCCGGGCCGAGCGCGGACACAAAAACGCCCGCGACGGGGCGGGCGTTGGGGAGGATTTGCAGCAACTGCTGCTGAGTGAGCGACATACAAACTCCAGACATGAAAAAGCCGCACAAGGCGGCGGATGGGATGCGCCTGCGCGCTATTTGAGGCTGACGACCTTGACCGGCGCGGCCTCCTTTTTCTTCTTCTTGCCCTTGGCGTTGGCCTTGCCTTTCTTGCCGCCATTGCATTCAACGACGGTCGACCAGCCGGCTTGGGTGAAGGTCTGCTCCACCGATTCGGCCAGATAGTCGCCATCGAGGCCGACTTTGAAGCCCTGGGCAATGATCGGTCTTTCGGCAAACAGGTCTGTACGGCCGGGCATTTCCAGGCGCACGCCGGCGGTGGAACGGTTGAACGCCGCCAAGCGCGCCTTGGCCGCTGCTTCGGCCGCCGTCTTGTTCGGGTGAATGTGCCGATCGGTATGCACCGCCGGCAGGCCGTCCGGAGCGTCGTCGTTCTCCAGCGACACCACGGCGAGCTGGCCGGTCTTCTTGTCCTGATGCTTGGCCCCGACCGCCTTGTGTGAATCGCGGTCTTCAAAGTTGAACTGCCAGCGGCTGACGTCGCTTTTCGTGATGACGATCGGCGCGAAGGCCTTGCCGCTCGCGGACTGACCACCCTGACGCGGCATCACCAGCAACTTGCCGTCGGCGACCTTCGCCGTGCAGTCGTACTGTTTGGCCAGGCGCGTGATGAAATTGAAGTCGGATTCATTGAGCTGATCGGCCCGCGCCACCTTGGTGTTGACCGGGCACACTGGCGTCCAGCCATTGCGCGCGGCGACGTCGGCCACGATCTTCGACAGCGGCACGTCTTCCCAGCTCCCGCTACGGGTGGTCTTGCCACTGCCGCGCATGTCGCTGGCCTTGCCCTTGATCACGATGGTGTCCGGCGGGCCGGACACTGCGACCCCGTCAACCACGTAGCGGCCCACCCGCGCCAGCGACGTCTCAAGGTAGCCCAGATAGACCTCGATCCCCACGCCCTTGCGCGGCAACGTCACCAGCCCGTCGCGGTCGTCAATGCGCAGCTCGAATTCGTCGGACTCCATGCCGACTTTGTCGGTGGTACTCAATTGAATCAACCGGTCATTCAATAGCGCCGTGATGTCGTTGCCGTCGGCAACAATACGGAATCGGGGGGTCATGGATTTTTTCCAAAAGAAAGCCCGCACGGGGCGGGCCAAATAAACGAAGCGTTACGCGTAACGCGAGAGAGCGCCGGCGGACGGGATCAGTCCCACAAAGTGATTGCCTCGGCCACCGGGGGCGCCAGATCCGGCAGGACGATCACCACGCCGATGCGGTAAGGCTGTTCCTCGTCGGCCAACCCCTGATTGGCATCCAGTACCGCCTCGACGCAGCCATTCAGGTGCCCGTAATAGTTGTGACAGATAGTGTCCAGCAGATCCCCGTCAGACGTTCTGCATGTCGTCGCCATAGCGTACAAACTCCAAAGTAAAGGCCTGCTTGCGTGGAATGCCGCCGGCCATCAGTGAACTCTGTTCCTCGTCCACGCTCTTCAGGCACCACGTCCCTAGTACGTCGCCATACCCCGTAGTCAGAATCAGCGGCTGAAGCCGGCCGCCGATGGTGCGCAGGGTGTCGAGCTGCTTTAGCCCACCTTTGAAGCCCGGAAAGATCGCCCCCTTAAGGGTGATCTTCTCGTCACCGATGCCCACCGCCTGCTGCGCCGGACGCCGCGACAGGCGCTCCTGCGAAGCCCAGCGGAACTCGGTCGACCGGCGCAGCTCGTCAAAGGCGGCCGTGTCCAGGTTGAAGGTGTACTGCGGTGCCTTGGGGTCTTGCGGCTGGATGATCAGCAGGTGCGGGAACGGCTTCACCGCTTCCGGTGCCGGCGTCTGATCCGTGGCAAAGGCCCCGGTGGGAACGATGTTAGCCAGCGCCGGGCTGGCCTTGCCGGCAATCTTGTTGATGGCCGTGGCAGCCCGGCCGGCCTGTTCCTTCAGCACCCCCAGGCGCTCGTCAATTTGTGTGGCCGCACGGGTGGCCGTGCCGTACAGGGCCACCACCCGCCCGACCTGCGCCTGGGCCGCATTGACCCCACGCATGACGCGCTGAAGCTTGGCCCCCATCGCCGGCCCAACAAAGGGCAACCCCTCCAGCTCGGACGCGGCCCCGGTGATTTCTCCGATCGCGCCATTCACCGGCGCCATCATCCCATCAAGGCTGCGCCGGCCCGTCTCGCCGGCCGTGGCCAAGTACTTCATCCCAGACTGCAACTGCCCCAATGCTTCCATGAGTCCCCCTGATTAAACGTGCGGCGCATCGAACAGCTTGCGGTTTTCCTGCTGCTTGGCGAGGTCGCGGTAGTGCTGATCGAGCATTGGCTTGAGCTTGTTGTAGAGCGCGTTGGCGTCCTGCACGTCGCCCTGCACGGTCAACGAAAACGGCGCCTGAATGTCCACCCTGGCTTCGATGTTGGCCGGCGGCGCAGCGGTCGGCGCTGGCTTGGCCAACGGCCCGGCCTTGGCGTCGGCACTGGCCTCCGGCAGCATCATGGAACGCCCGGCATCGCCGATCTGCGCCGACGCGGCCGGTACTGGCGACTGACCCGCCGGCGCCATCATCAGCGGGGCCGACCCCGGCGGCTTGGTGAACGATTTGGCGATGTCGCCCATCACCGGCGCAATGTCCTTGCCGGCGTTGGCCATCATCAGCGGCCCGGCGTCGGGCATCTTCTTCGTCGCATCGTCCGCGCCGAACAATGACTTGCCCACATAGCCGCCCAGGGCGTCGCCACCCATGTTGCCGATCACACCGCCAATCAGCCCGCCGATCGCCGTACCGATCACCGGCAGGATCAGCGTACCGAGGGCCGCACCGGCCGCCGCACCGGAGAGCGAGCCAGCCAAACCACCGGCGGCCGCGCCGTAACCCTCGGCCTTCTCGTCCTTCGTCTCGGCGTTCTGGTAGGTGTCATAGGCCTTGAACCCGGCGTCAGCGACAGCGAGCACCGCCGCCCCCTTCACGACGTTGCCGACACCGCGACCCATTCCACCACCCCGGCCACCCTTGCCGCCCCCCTTGCCTTTCCTGCCCTTCTTGTCGTCGCCGGCCTCCACGTCGCCGCCGTCCAGCCCATCACCGACGCCACCACCGGCCGGCAGGTTGGTCACGATCACCTTTTGCGGAATGTTCGGATTGCCCATCAAGGAGCCGCGGCCGATGTTCATCAGCCCCTTGGCCATCTTGAAGCCGCTCACCGCCGCCGACAGACCGATCAAGCCGGCAGTGGCCAGACCGATGCCCGTCACCAGCCGGGGCGATTCGTCCGCCAGCTTGGCCAGCCCGCCAGCCATGGACGTGATGCCGCCCACCACCGCATCCGTCACCGGGCGCATGGCATCGCCAATGCCGCGCATGGCGTCATCAAGCCCCTGCACCATTTCGGCCTGTTGCTGCGCCGAGGACTCCCGACGCTCAGCCAGGTTCTTGTCCAGAATCCCGGTCGCGCTGGCCGACTCCTTTTTCAGCTTGTCGTACAGATCCTTGTTCTGCATGTACGCGGTCAAGGCGCCCTTGACCTGCATGTCGGCGAACAGGTCGCCGGTACGCAGCGCCGACTCCAGGGAGGCGATCATGGCCTTGGCTTTCTCGGGATCAGACTCCTTGCTGATCGCGGCCGTGGCTTTCGCCATTTCGGCGGCCTTCTTCGGGTCGGTCGCCTCAATGTACTTTTGGGCCAGCGCAAAGCTGGATTCCAAGGTGGACTTGCCATTCTGCAGGCCGGTGTTCATCGACCCCTGATAGTCGATGCCAGCCTTCTTGTACGCCTCGACGGTGTCACCAGAACCGATTTTCTCCATCCAGTTCTTGAGGTTGTTGGCCGCTTCGTCCGAACCGCCGGCGGTCTTCATCTGCACCTGAAGCATCGAGCCCAGTTGCGTCACCGAGTCCATCCCGGTAATGCCCAGCTTGCCCATGCCCGCCAGCAATTCAGGGAACCAGCGCGCCATGTCGGCCGCCTCAAAGCTGCCCGCCTGCCCTTGGTAGGCGATCGCCTCCAGTGCCTTTTGCATCATCTCGGGGTCGGTGATCTTGGCGTTCTGCCCCAGGGCGTTGATCATGCGTGCGGTTTCGCCGCCATCCGAGCCTTGGCCCACGGCAAACTTGGCCGCCGTCGGGGCATACGCCAGGGCCTTGTCCAGCTCCATGCCGGCGCCCACCAGGGCGTTGACCACCTCGGCCACCTGATTGCGCGCCATGCCGGTGTCGCGTGACGTGTCGATCACGGTCTTGGACAGCGTCGCCTCTTCGGGCGTGTTGGCAATGTTGGCCTTGATCGCAATGTCACGAATGATCGCGCCATAGTCCGCGCTGATCTTCGCCGGAATGATCATCGCGGCCGAGGCCGCCGTGGCTTGCCCGATGCTGCTCTTCATCTGCTGCTTGCCGGCATCGAGCTGGGCGTGTCCCTTGGCCTTCAGCTCGGCGGCCCGCGCCGTTTTGCCCATCTGGGTGTAAGCCTTGCCCAGATTGCGAACCTCGACGCCCTGTTTCTTCAGAGCCGCGAGGTTGCTTTCCAGTTTCTTGCGCAGCGCATCGGCGCCCTTCTCGCCTGCCCGGTGCGCCTTAATCCATTCGTCGCGCAGACGCATGGTGTCGCCAATGGTCTTTTCCAGCACCCGGGCTTTTTTGCCGGTGTCCTCCAGCTTCTTGATGCGACTGGTGACGTCCTTGAACGCCGCCCCCACCGTGGAGCTGACGGCGCCGCCAATGACCAAGCCGAGCGCGAGTTTATTGCTCATGTGCGTGCCCTATTCGTCGTCGAGTCGAAAGCGGCTCAATCCGTGAGCCACCACAGCATCCGGTCAAAAGTCATGGCCTCGATCTCGGCGGCAGAGAAACCGGTCTCTCTCGCCAAGCGCTTGGCCGCGATCCTTTGGGTCTCGGCGTTAAAGTTCGTCCTCTTCGACCAGGCGAAAATAGCCTGCCTGCAAGCGGTTGTAGTTGCGCACGCTAAGGGCGGCAATCTCCGGCTCGGTCGCCGTCAACAGGCTGCACAGCATGTTGATTTCGATCTGTTCGTAATCGTTGTTTGCGGTCGCAGTGGCGGCGCGCTGATCGCGCACCGTCGGCGCGCGCATGGTCAGCTTGTCCACCAGAAGCCCGCCGATATTGACGGCGCCTTTCATGGTGACGATCACGCTGTCATCGCTCACTTTCAGCCACGATGGCACCACTTTGTTTGCACTTGCTTGAGTCATTTTCTAAGTCCTTACAGGCCGAGGGCCGAACGTTCGGCGGCCAATTGGTCAACGCCATCGACAACCATGATCATGTTGAGCGGATCGATCTCGTACATCAGGCGCCCATCGATTTCGAGCTTGTAGTAGGTGATCTTCACGCCATGCTTGATTTCACCCACGGTGGACGGCTTCCAGTCGCCCATGTCCACCTCTTTCACGCCACCGCGCAGGGTGACAATCACCGGCACCACGCGGCCTTTCAGATCCGCGAACGCGCCACGGAACACCAGACTGGTCGCCGTCTGGTCGGCCAGACCGAAGAACTTCAGCGACTCGCGGCGCACGCCGTTGGTGGTGAACGCCGACTCCAGCTTTTCCATGCCCACGGCGAATTCGATCGGGGCGAACATGCCGCCGCCCTGATAGTCCTCGACTTTTTGGGTCAGCTTGGGCAGCGACAGGGTCGGCACGTCGCCGGAGAAACTGACGCCGTCCACAAACAGGTTCATGTTCTTAAGAACTTGAGGAATCATCGGTTAGCCCCCTTAGGCTTCAAGCACTTCGGTCAGCCACTCGTTGGTGACCTCGATCAGGAAATTCGGGTTTTCAGCCGGCGGCACGTCAGTGAAGCGGATACGCCAATACACCTTGCCCTGCTCGATCTGGCTGGCCGTGTTCATTTCGGTGTCCGGGTAGACTTCGAAGTTGATGATCGCGCCGGCGTTCTTCTGGTCGCGCATGAACGCCTGAAGGCCTTCGGTGACGTCCTTGACGTAGGTCTTGGTGATCGAGCGGTCGACTGCCCACTTGTGGCCCGCCTGAATCGCATCCATGAGGATGTCGCAGGTGCGCACGCGGGTGACGAACGCCCATTTCGGATCGCTGGACAGTGTGCGGTTGCCCCACAGACGGAAACCGCCGTCGCGAATGATCGTGGTGATATTGGCGTTGTTCAGCAGGTTGGCCCGGCATGTTTCGTCGCCGTCCAGGTACTCGATCGGGCGAGTAGTGCCGGTGATGCCGACAAACTCCTTGTTCGAAGGCGACGCCCAATAGCCGTAAGTCGCATCGGTCCAGGCAAACAGACCCGCCGTCCACGCCGAACCCGGCGCGTCGATCGTCGCGCTCTCGATCGTGTCCCAGAACTGCACACCCGGATCGACCAGAAACAGCCGCTTGCTGCCGAAGTTCAAGGCATAGGCCATGGCGGCCTCATCGGTGGTGTTCGGCCCGTCGATGATCGCGATCGCGCGCAGCTTGGCGGCCAGCGCATCCATCGCGGTGGCCACGGCCTGCGTCGACGAATGCCCCGGGGCGATCAGCAGCTTGGGCTGGGCGTTGTGCTTGCTCTTACCGTCAAGCAACGCCTGAAGGCCAGTACGCTGGCCACCGGCGAGAACGCCACCAATGATGGCCGACGTTTGCAGCGCGGCGTCTTCAAGCTTGGGCACGCCGACAGCGACAATCACCGCTTTGGCCCGCACATAGATCGCCGCTGCCGCTTTGGCGATGGCCGAGCCCGCGCCGAATGCCGCGATGGCTTCACGCTCGGAGGTGATCAACTTCAGCTCGCCGGCCAAGGCCGTGCCGCCGCCGAGGATACCCGGGATGAAGGTGTCGCACAGACCGATGATCGAGGACGACGGCAGCGAAATAGTGCGCGCACCGGTTTCGATCAACGCGGTCGTGACGCCGTGAAAAAAACCACTCATAAGGGTCAATCTCCAGAAACGAAAAAGCCCCGCATAAGCGAGGCTGTGAGGGTGTTCGTGTTACGCGTAACGGAAAAGAAAACGCCCCGTCAGTGCGGGGCGTCTATAGCGCTTGGCTGGCCATCCATTCGGGCATTACGGGCCGGGAGTCCTCAGCCGGGAATTCGGCGGTCGCCGGCCAATCCCGCAGAGCTTTGATGTAAGCCAACAGCTCGGCGTACTGCTCAGCGCTGATCGTCGTTTCGGCGCCGATTTCAACCTCGTCCCGATGCCGATCACGCAGCCAGGTCACGCGGATGATTTCAGCGTCTCGCCACGCTCGTCCAATAGCCTCTTGATCATCCGCAACAGCAATCGGCAGGATTAGGCCGGATGCCAAGAGCCGCGGATCATCCTCAGCCACCTCGCCTTGATGGGGGCAATCATCCAGATTTTGAGGACAACTAAATACAGCTCTAATCGACGTTTGCGCTTCGTCATCAAACTGAACAAACATATGCGCTCCTTAGAATCTGTAGCCATTTACAATTATTTTGAAAAGAGGCGTAGCTGGCCCTCCCGCTTGGTAAAACAGCGTCTGAGGCGTGGTAATCGGCAGCAAGGTATATTGAGCTTCAATCCCGAATAGATTCGATACGGCCCCTATCACGCCAGTGCGCTCGGACCCGCTGTTCAGCTTGTGGAACAAAAGCAAAGTGCCTTGCCCGGCAGTTGTTGCTGTCGTAATGACAAACAGAAATCCGCTGGCTGTTTTGGCGTTCTTCGGGATCGCCCCAGACACGCCGAGTGCGGTAGTAGCACCGGTTCCTGTATTGGCAGCTAAAACCTGTATGCCACTGCTGTAACTGAACGACCGGTCTTCAAGATCGCCAGCAACAAAAAGCCCGCCGCCATCCGTAGGCCATACGCCGATCAAGGCAGAGGCCGAATATCCTGCCGGGACAACACCCGCACACAACTCTGGCGCAGCGTTGACCGTTGCATTAACCGCCACAGCGCCCTGAGTTTTCGTTTCCGGGTTGAACAGCGCATAGAGTGCGACATAGCCGCTATTAGGAGCCGCACCGACGTCCATGGCCCCCAAGCCTTTTATGGCTGATGCCAGGTTGATCGACTGGTTGAAGTTCTTGAGGCGGTAAGTCCTGCCGTTCGCGCCTTCTACTGTCACCTCATCGGCGGTAACCGTAGCCGACGCAGAGGCAGCCGCTACTGACATCTTGGCGTTGCGCGCGGTGCCCACTACAGGGCCATTCTGCGAAAGTTCTGCGACTAGAGCCGACAGCGCCGCAATATCAATGTTTCCCTGATTGATCGGCGCGTTCCAGGCCTTGATGCACATCACTACGGCCACGTTGCGCGGGCGCGCCACACCATAATGCGCCTGAGAGAACAGTGCACTGGAGAATATGCTGGAGCCGTACCCGCTGGTGCCGGAGTACTCAGCTATTGTCGGAACATCCCACCCAAGCCCAGCTCGGCTGGTGTTGATGTTATAGAACGCGTGAACTTCAGCAGTCGCGTCGTCATTACCGGAGAGCAGCGAACCTTTCTGATAAGTGCCAATTGCCCGCCCAGCATCAACCCCGCGCCCATGATCCCAGCCACGCTCGAATTCACCGCGCGATTCCGGCAGCCGGAAATAACCCACTCCTTCATCGCCTCGGTTGAATGCGCCATCTAGGTACATCGCCAAGTCAGGATAAAGCGCGATGAGTTTGGTGCTGCCGTCACGCTCCAAAAAGCCCGGGGGGATCTTATTCACCGGAAACGACATTTGCGCGCCGACCGGCAGCGCCGAGGCTTGGGCAATCATGGCCTCGACTTCAAGCTTGGTATAGGTATCCGTGATACCCATCGCTGCCAGCGTGGCAGGGTTATCACCCGACACCACAAGCCCCCGATCGTTAGTCTTGACCCGAGTCCATTCGCCGGGCGCCTTGTTCTTCGGCAGCACTTCCAGAATGGCCGCGTCGACGTAGGCCCGCGAGGCCAGCACAATCGACGGATCGATCTTGAGCGTGATGTTGCCGGTGCTGGTGACGATGAAGTTCATCCGCACAATCTGCGTGCGGCCCGAGCCTTGCGACAGGATCGGCTTGAAACTCGGCGCACAGTTGGCCACCGCCACCAGATCGCCGTCCGCGTCGTACAGACCGATTTCGCGAATCCACTTGCCGCCTTCATCCGCCGGGATAATCTGCTCGGCGATCAGCACTGCCGGGTTGATCGGGTCGATCTTGAGTTGATTCAGCGGACGGCGACGCCATTCGTTGATCAGTGTGGTTTGTGAAGCATTGGGGATCGGGTCGGTGTTGTTGGCATCGCCCACGCCCATTTCGGTGATCTTCCAGGGAATGCCGAGCGCGTCGGCGTTCGCCTGCTTGGCCATGCCCACGTTCGTGAGGATGGCGAAAAACTGCGAATTCGCATCAATCATGGTAAACGTCCAGGGTGTCTATGGAGTGTTCGCGCCCGACCACGCCGAAGCGGCCCGTGACCTCGATGTCACGCATCACCGGCGGGTAAACGTCGATTTCATCGCCTTCGTACAGCGCGACACTGATGTTCAGATTGCCTTGGGTTTCGAGGCTTATCGCCAGCCCGGTCAGGTGCCGGGTGACCGGCTTGGCGTCGTCGATCAGGCGCTCCAGCTCCTGATACATTTCCTCGGTGATTCCGGTATCCAGAACGCCGACCTTCAGCGCGAAGGTGCCCGGCACGCCTTCGGGCACGGTCTTGAACCACTCGACAATCTCGATCAGATAGCCCAGCGGCTCGACCACCCGGCGCAGCGCGCCGATCGTGCCCTTATGCTTATGGATGTAGAACGATGCCTTGATGGCGGCGCGCTTGGTCGCCTCAGACCACCGGTAATCCCAGCGGTCGACCGACCATGCCCACGCCAGATGCGGCAGCAGATGAACCGGACAGGTGTCGGGGTTGTACAGCGTGCGCAGCGGGACAACGGTGCGCTCATAGAAAGCCGCCTCAATTGCCCGCTCCAGTGGCGTGCTATTGCTCGGCAGCAGGCTTTTCATGTCGCCCCCGCCATCTTCACGTCATAGCCGAAGCACCAGGCCGCCTGCGCCTTCGTCGGCGCCAGATCAACCCAACCGGGCAGCTCGACCCGCGAAACGCCGGCAACGTGCAACTGGGCGTCCACGGCCGACCGCGCCACTTCGACGCCCAGCCGTTTACGCGGATTGATCCAGGCCGCCAGTCGCCGAGTGGCCTCGGCCAAACTGGCATCCCCTTCAGGTCCGGCGCTGCTCATGTGCAGAATCGCGTCAATGCGGTAGTCGAGGATTTCCGCACTTTGCACCTTGACCCGATCACCGACCGGGCGGGTGTCTTCGTCGTCCAATCCCTCCGCGACGATGGCCAGCAGCTCGGCGCTGGCCTCACCCTTACCCTCGGTACTCAGCACCGTTACCGTAACGTTGCACGGCGCCGGACTTTCGGCGGTGGCGTCGGCCACCAATCCCGAGGCGTTGCGCGTGTGCAGGATGTAGCTGTTACGCGGCCCGGCCGTGGTCAGCCCCTCGTAGGCCAACTGGATGCGCTCGCGGTAGGGGTCGTGTTCTTCCATGACCTCAGGCACTGGCGGCACAGCCGTCAGATCCTCGGCCTGAATCACCAGGCGCGGCAGATTGACGTTGGCCCCAAGCTGATCGAGGTCACTCCCGGTCGCATAGGCCAACAGTTGCGCCTTGGCCGCGTCATTGACCCGAGCACGGTTGCCGAGCTTGATATAGGCCCCGACCTCCAGCAGCTTGACCACCGGATCGGACTCCAAATTGGCCGTCCAGTTATCGCCCATGTGCCCGCGAAAGGTGCTCAGACAGTCGTCATAGGTCAGCTCATAATCCAGCGGCTCCAGCACGTCCGGCGCCGGCAGCGCTGACAGATCCAAGATACTCATGCGCTCACCTCGACCACAAAGCTGTCGCCCAGGTACTTGCCGGCAACAACCAAATCAATTTTCCCGCCCAGCACGGCCACCACGCGGACACTCTCCAGCTTCACGCGCGGCTCCCACATGCCGATCGCGCGCGCCGCCTCTGCCTGCACCGAGCTTTTCCAGCCGGCATTTACCGGCAAATCCACGTAGGTGCGCAGCTTGCTGCCGTAGTCCGGGCGCTCCCGACGACTGCCCAGCGGCGTGCCGAGAATGTCGGGAATGGCCTGAAGCACATGCGCGATGCCGGAAATGGGCTGGCCGGTGTGGCGATCCATTCCGATCATCTACGTCACTCCAGGGCTTCAAGTTCGGGATGGGTTTTCAGGTAGCTGACAGCCTGCTCATCGGATGCCGATACCTCGACAATGGCCTTGGCCACCGACAGCGTGCGCCCCGTTCCGGGGATGCACAGGGTGCGCGAGGTAAAGAGCGTGTCGCGGAACTTCAACAGCAGATCCGCCGCCGGCGCTTGATCGTCGACGGGTGTTGCAGCGGTCTTGGCCATGGGTTTTCTCCGGGCACAAAAAAGCCCGCACTTGGCGGGCCGGATGAATGATTGATTAATGCGTGTGGTGGTTGTCGCTATTGCCGGCGGCCATGATGTTCGCAGCGCCGTCGATGTTGCCTGTTACGTGTAACGGACCTTTGATGTTCACAGCCCCCTCAAGGTCGATCGTTCCAGACTTCACCGTCACCGCGTTATCCGTAACGACGACCTCCGTACTGCCTACTTTGATCGTCACCGTGCCGGTCGGCAGGGTGATGGTGTAACTCTTGGCCTGCCAGTCGTAGACCAGCGAACCGCCATCATCAAAACGCCAGACCTCGACGTGATCGCGGTTGTCCGGCTGGGCGCCGGCATTGCCATACAGCCCGGGAATGAAAGTGCCCATGCCGGCCTGACCGCTGGGGTTGAACAGCACCCCCTGCTCGCTCAGGCTCGGCGATCGCCAGTGCCGCGCCTTACCGGCCGCGAGGCTGTGCCAGCGCACCCAGGCACTGGTCCACTCGCCATTCGACACCCGCACAGCCCCCGCCGCCAGATCCACCCCCACTACCACGCACGGCATCAGCATGGCCGCGATCATGCGGTCATGCTCACCCAGGGCGAAACTCACGGCGGCGTCTCCGGCGGGAAAAACTCGCCTTCCGAATCGCCACTGAGGCCAAACATCAGCGTACCCGGCGGCTCGTCTGGCCACGGCCATTCAAGCTCTCCGACTTCGAAGTTTTGCGTCCACTGCACCGACCACATGACGAACTGTTCAAGGTCTTGCGTCGGCGCCTCGGGCTGGGCGTGGATGTTCTCCGGCGGGCCGGTGACAAAATCCAGATCCCACATCTGGTAATTCAGAATCGCGACCATCTGAGACGCCAGAATGGCCGCCTGTAGCGACGCCTTTTTGCGCACCGCATCGACCAGAATGCACGACTGAAAACGGCCGATCAGGGCCGTTTTGCCTTCGCCGCGATCGGTGCCCAGGGTCATGTCCGTCAACCCGTACAACAGCGCCGGAGTCTGCACTTCAGAACCCAGTTCGGGGAATTGCTCGACGTGCAGGATCTTCGGCATCGCCGCGCTGATCGTGCGGGTGATGGCCTCATGTAATGTCGTCAGTTCGCTCATTGCCCACACTCAACACCAGATCGACCATGCCCGTACCGTCAGGCTTCAAGCGGCTGACCTTGTAGCGGCCACCGCCCAAATGGGCCGGCAAGTCGATGGTAAGAAGGTCGCCCTTTTTGACGCCCTGCACGTCGACCGTCCGTGCATTCAGGTTCGGCTCAAGCACCGCATCGGCGTTGATGGCCGACCCCAAGCGCGCAGAGCCAGCCTTGCCGCCGCCAATTTCGGCACCGACAAAAGGCGACGTGAAGTCGCCGTAGACCGTGCGGCCGTCGTCAAAAATCGCCTTGTCGCCCAGACGCGCCACCAGCAGCGCGTCGGTGCGATCGGCCAAGGCCCGAAACCGATCAAACGGCATTACTGAACAATCATCACTTCGGCCCAACCACCGACCGAATCAGACTGCATCTTGCCGTAGGGGAACGAATCAGCGGTTCCGGCCGGCACCAGGGCGCCGGCTTTGACGCTGGCTTTCATTCCAGCTTTCAGCGCGGCATCCGCCGGGACACTCCAGTTGCCGGAAGTGCGATACACAATCATGGTCCCCTTCGGGCCGGAGCCCATCGGCATCACCGCCAGATCATTGATCACCTGCGGGACGCCGGCGACAGAGCCACCGGTGGGAGCCGGCAACGTAGTGGTTTCACCAGTGCTTACATAGTTCGTGGTCATAGCCAGTTTTCTCCTGTCCAGAAACAACAAACCCCGCACTTGGCGGGGCTTTGGGGTGGGTGACGCGTTACGCGCCGGCGGATTTGTTCAGACCGCGCGCATCGAGCGCGGACACGCCGGCGTCGATGCGCACCTTGGTCGCGATACCGTCGCTGGTGAAGCCTTCCATCTGGTCGATGTAGGGCACGTCAACGCCGTCAAGATAGGCCACTTCGATAGTGTCGCTACCTTGCTTCGCGGCCAGATACCAGGCCGACGACGAATTGTCGTCCAGACGCGGCTCGCCGATCACCTGGGCGAAGTTCTGGATCGGGTTGACCACGCCGGCGTTGACCTGGGCGGTCGGCACCGATGTCGAGCGGATCAACTGATTGGCTTGATCTTCCAGCGCGACCGGGCACAGCAGGTACGCAGGACGCACATTCAGCGTGCGGGTCTTCTCGCCTTCTTTGGCGGGCTTGCCCTTCTGCAACGCCATGGCGGTTTTGGCCGCGCTCATGGCCGCGATCGACAGTGCCGAGCTGGCACCGGTGAACAGGTTTTTGCGCGAGGCATCGAACAGCGGCTTGCCGTCCTTCATCTTGCCGTTGTTGATCAGGGTGTCATACACCAGATCACCGATCGTTGCGCGAGCCGCGGCCCCCATCAGACGCGGAATTGCGCTCAGGGCGTCGAGGTCGTCGTTGATGATGGCCTGACGGTTGATGCTGAAAATCTCGCCGTAGGTGGCCAGACGGATCGTCTCGCCGGTGTCGCCGAGGGTGATGTACTTGTATTCAGCACCTGGGCGAACTTCACGCAGAGTCGACATGGAACCGAGGCCGACGCGGTTGGCCACCTTAAAGTCGCTCAAACGGCCTTGGCGAGTCCACAGGTGATAGGTTTCCTCGGCATCTTCCCAGCCTGCCAGCAACGAGCGGTGCGAGGCATCCAGCAGGATATTGCCGAAGTCGCTGGTATCGTGGGTAAACGCCAGACCGACCATGTCCATCGGGCGCAGGCTCGCGACACCAATGCCGCGATCGGCCAAGGATGCACGGGCCAGCTCGCGTAGGGTCATGTGGTTGTAAGCGTTATCCGCTTGGTTTTCTTCGATGCCGAGGCGGCCCAGCAGGGAAGCCCGCACCGAATCACCCACCAGATTGCCGTTGCCGACGTGGCCCGGGTGACGAATGCCGGCGGTCGGAGTGGTAGCCGCGCCCATGGCGGCCAGCAGTTGCTCGCGAGCCTGTGCGACCGTGCAACTGACGTCATCCTGGCAAGTGCGCAGCAACTGCGCATGGGCCTCGCCGAAAGCGCCGAAGGCCGCCACGATGCTGCCACGACGGGCCACATCATCCGCCAGCGCCTGAGCGCGAATCTGGTCAGCCGTCAGGTTAACGGGCGCCGGGGCAGGCGCTGGCGCTGGCGCTGGTGCAGGTGCAGGTGCAGGTGCAGGTGCAGGAATCGAACCGCGCGGATTCATCAAGGTGTGCATTTGTTGAGGCATGCTGGTGTATTCCTCCAGGCGTTTCGAATTGAGTTGTGCGGCGGCCTTGATAGGCTCTAATACCTGATCCGCGAAGCCGGCCGCCACCGCTTCGTTTCCGTCCATCCACGTTGTTACCTTGAGCATTGCTGCGATTTCCTCGGCAGACTTGCCCGTCTTGCGCGCATACGCCTGCACCAACGTGCCCTCGACCTTGTCGAGCAAATCGGCGTATTCGCGCAGGTCATCGGCATCCCCAATCTGCCCACCCCAGGGCTTGTGGATCATCATCATGGAGTTGGCCGGCATGTAGATCACATCACCCGCCATCGCGACCACGCTGGCCATCGAAGCGGCCATACCGTCGATGTACACCTCTACGCGGGCCGAATGGCCGCGCAGAATGTTGTACATGGCCGTGCCATCCATCACGTCACCGCCGCCGGAATGAATCCGCAGGTTGATCTGTGACACGTCACCGAGCGCTGCCAGATCGCGAGCGAACTGGCGAGCCGAGATTCCCCAGGCGCCGATATCGTCATAGAGCATGACTTCCGCCACGCCCCGCGACGCGGCGCGAATGGAGTACCAGCTTTCCTCTGGCTTATTCGTCGGGCTTATCGATGCCCGTGGCCGCATCAGCGGCCCGTTGTTTTTCGTCATCATTGGGCTGATTCTTCCCGTAGATTTGGTGGTAGTAGTCCGAGCTAAACACCAGCCCGCTCTCGCGGTTCGCGGCGATTTCCGCCTTGCGCGACGCCTTGAGTTCTGAAGGGTTGCGCTGCCGCGATCGGGCCACCTCGGCCTCATCTGCAAAGCCGGCCTCAACCAGAAGTTTCCACGCCGTCGCCTCATGCACCGGATTGATCCAGGGCATTACCGGGCCTTGATAAAACGCGCCGTAAATCGTGCGCGGATCAACATCGGCAGGCACAACCAGTTGGCCGCTCAGGATCGCCATTTCGAGCCACTTGCGATAAACCGGACGGCACCAGTAGTCGATGAATTCGTGCTGCAGCAGGTCGTAACCCAGCTGACCCTCGACCAGCTCCTGACGCTGCGCCGAATAGGTGCCGTCATAGCTGCGCGCCACACTGGAATAGGTGCCGCGCGTACCCGCCGCGACGGCCTTGAGCTGGCCATTGCGGAACCCTTCAAGGAAGGGGTTCGGGCGGTTGCTTTCGATCATCCCGACGTCTTCGCCGGGCAGCAGCGTGTCGATCACGATGCCCGGCGCGATCGGAAAGGTTCGCTCTGCGCGCACCTGACCTTCGGCCGGCGGAATGTAATCGTCAGGAAGCCCCTTCTTGATGTACATGGCCAACGCCGCACTAATCCGCGCCGCGACCCGCTCGCTTTCCTCGTAATCCTTGATGTCCGCCAAGCGGATCAACACCGCGTGGAGCAGCGGCTGGCCACGGTTCTGACCAATGCGCTTACGGTGCGCAATGTGAATCATCTGCTCGGCCGGTACGCGCTTGGTGTTCTGCGCGAAGATGCCGCGCTGATCCCCGGGATGGCCCTTAAACAGGTGATAAGCCCGCTTGCGCCGCCATGCGTTGCGCTCCACGCCCTGGACGATGCCCTTGGACAGGTCGGTGTAGTCGATGGGCAGGTAATCCGGCTCCAGCAGCTCCAGCGCGAACGGCACACCGTGCAGGTGGTCGTAGCCGGGTACCTTGCCCATCAGCATTTGCGCCAATCCCTCGCCATCACGCAGCCAAGTGCGGCACATGAGCCGTTCCATTTGCGGCCGGGTCAACTCGCCGGACGTCTCAGGCGTGAGCGACCATTCCCCCCATAGCGCCTTGATCTGCGCGGCAAACGCCACGTTGATCGTGCCGTCATACCCCAGCGGAATCGGCTCCACCGCAATACCCGGGCCGCCCACCACCCGCTCTTCCAGACGATCAAACAGACCCGTGACAATGTCGTGGTCTTCGTCCAGCTTGCGGCACTGATCACGCAGTGATTTCAGCGTTTTGTTCAGCGAAGCGTCAGCGCTTTGGTTTGCTTCTTGGCCTTGTGCGTGCGGGTCACCGTGGCGGCCTCAAAGGCCATGATCACGTTCCGTGCCCGCATCCGCTCGGCGACCATGCCCGGAAACAGCGGCGCAAGAGCCTTATCCAGCAAGTTCATTCAAACGCCGCCAGGGAATACGCCGGGCGCCCTCCGCGCTGTGCCTGGGCCACGCGACGCTCCCACTCCGCCCTGCCCTGTCTGATTTGCGGCAGATCCGCCATGACGACACGCCGGCCGTTGAACTGCACGTCCTTACCAGCCAGCACGTCCGCTTCGGCCTGCAGGTACTTATCAAGCATTTCCTGTGCTGTCACAGCCATGCGTTCGCTCCTGTTTCAATCCAGCCGCCGGCGGCAGGCTGGTGGTCTGGTTGATGTTGGATCGTGGCCGGGGCTGGCTCAGGCTCCGGCTCGGGGACCGGTGCTTGTGGCTCGTCAAGGTCGATCGATTCGTCCTGCTCGTCCGGTTCGTCCTGCTCGCCCTCATCACTCGCTGCCGAGTTCTGCCGCGCCAGATACTCCAGATCGAGGCCAAATTTTTCCTGACTGATGCGCAGCGCCGCCAAGGCGTACACAAAGCAGTCGAGCGCCTCGTTGCGCTTCTTGCTGGCATCCCAGCGAAGCACGCGGCGCCCTCGGGCCATGATCCATTTCTTGGTTTCACTGGTGAGCTGCTTCAGCTCGTCGCCGTCGCAGATCTGGTCGTCGGCAGGGAAATGCACCAGACCCGGAACCGGTCGATTGCCGTCCGGCTGTAGCTTGAGGCGGTTGTAGATCACCTCTTTGGCGTTGTCGGTACCAATTTCCGTCAGGTAGGTTTTCGACTTCTTTTCCTTGCGACGTGGGAAGCTCGCAATCGGCTTGCCGTAGGTGCTGGCCCCGAAAATCGGGATCACCCAATGAACGCCATGCTTGCGGCTTTCCGCCCGGACAGCGTCCGAGTGGTGGCCGCCGGAGTCCCAGCACCAACGCTCGACCCGCATTTTTGCGCCGTCTGCACGGGTGTACATGCGGTGCAGCTCACGTCCGACTTTGCGCTTGAGAACCGCGCTGTCTGGGTCGCCGTACAGAATCTTGCGGTCAATCAACCACGCTTCTTCGCCGGCCCCCCAACCCCACACACGCAGCTCGTAACGGTCGTCTTGGGTGTCGATCGAACCGGTCAAGACCACCACGCGCGGCGGCACCTGGGCGGCGTAAACTTCACGCCGAGCGTGCAGCAGCTCCCAGTCGACTTTCTCGGTCTGATCTTCTTCCCACGTCTCGCCCAATGTGGTGTTGGTAAACGTCTTGAGCTTGCCCCGATCCTTACCGGCCTTGACGCGCTCGTCGGCGATTTTTACCCACGTGGTGAAGGTGGAGTACACAGTCCAGATATGGAACGTGAGACGGCGCGGGGTGCGCATCGGCGTGCCGTCCGCCTCGAACCACTCCATGCTGTCGCGCGTCCAAATCCCGGTTTTTTCGCAGATATACCGACCTGACAGTGACGCCTCGATCATCTCGTGATGTTCGAACGTGCAGCCGTGACCGGACTCGCACAGATACCAGGCCTTGACGACCTCGCCGCGCTCATCCTTCAGCCACTTGATGCCTAACGGCTCGTCCGGCCCGCCCCACTTCAGCGTTTGTTCCGTGCGGCAGTGCGGGCAACGAATGTGAAAGCGCATCAGGTAGGCCGATTCCTCGGCCGCCCGGGTGATCTGGCAGGTGCCAGCCAGCTTGGGCGTGGAACCGCGAATTGACTTGGGGTAGGTCGCCCCTTCTAAACGCTTGTCGCCAAGGAAGGTCGGCGACCCCTCGCCATCGATATCCTCATCAAAGTTCGACAGCTCGTCATAGCCGACTTCATCCGGGCTTTTCTCCCGGTAGTTACCGCCGGCGGTACCGCCCAGCCACCACAGCACCTTGCGGTTTTCGAACACCTTGGACTCTTGGGTGTTGTCGCCGTGTTTCTTTCCGCACCAGGGCGCCAGAGCCTTGATCACCGGCACGTCGCGAATCATCGGATCGACGTGCTTTTTCATGATGTCTTTGGCGTCGTCGTCGGTCGGACTCCACATGCAGACGCTGCGCTTCTTGTGTTCGATCTTGTAGGCGATGTTCGCCACCAACATCTTGGTGTAGCCAACCCGCGCCGACTTCAGCAGGTTCAGTTCTTCGATCAGGTCATTGCCCATGGCGTTCAGCAAGGGCACCTGAAAAGCCTCGGTCGTCCACTTGCCCTCCCCGTAGGAGGACTCCGACGACATGTAGAAATATTCGTCTGCCCACTCGACCGCCGTCATCGGGGCATCTTTGTGCAGGCTTTTCAGCCCACGCCGGACAGCGTCAACCAGTGGCCTCATCCAAGGAGGCGATGTACTCATCCAAAAGCTCCGGTATGCGGTCAGCCAACCCGACAGCAGCGTTACGCGTAACGGCAATCTCGTTCTCGACCGCATCAAGGTGACGCACGGCGATATCGGGGTGCTTGCGCTTTACGCTCTTGGGGATGGTGTTCAGGGTTGAGGCCAACTGCGCCGACAGGCTGGACAGGGCAAAAATCATGAATCCGACTGGGACAAGCTCCTTGTCGCCGACCTTGTTTTTGCGCGCCTGGGCGTCGGCCTGTTCCCGGGTCAGACGCAGGCGCTCACAATCGATCTTGTAACCAATCAGCGGATCGACTTCTTCGGAACCAGGTTGTTGCTTTCCGGTTTGGTGTTGAAGGCGGTTATCGACCACTGACCGGACGTCATAAAAGGACTCGCGACCGATCTTGGCAACCGCCACGACCCCCCATTTATCGAAGGCCTGCGTCGTGATACCCAGGCTTTCAGCCATGCGGGATTTGTTTAGCCATTCAGGCTTACGAGTGATCGATGGATTAGCCATAACTACACAACAACCAACCTCTGAAAAAGGGTCATACATAGCGAAGAAGCGGGGCCCGAATTACCCCCTATGGGGGTGGGGTCCGGGAGTACCTTTTGGATTTGCCCCCCACCCCCCTGTCAAGCGAAAAACCAACGGAAAGCGGCCTTTTTTCGACATTTTTCAGCCTCGACGCCAGATCAGCGCGCCGTCGCCCGCGCATCGGCGAATGCCTGGGCGAACTCGGCCGCGTGATGCGCCTTTACGATGTTCTCGCCGATCTTGAAGAACGGGAAAATGATGCGGTAGCGCGGGGCCGACGCACTGAAGACAAAGACCAGACGAACTTCATCGCCCTTGCCCATCGCCTTGCGCTCCCACACTGCCCGCGTGCCGTTGACCTCACCGGAAAAGAACCGATGGGCATTGCCCTTGCGCTTGCTTCGTTTGCTGCCCGTGGCATTGGCCTGATAGCCCGACCGCGTCTCGGCCGCACCCAACCCCGACAGGATCTTGGTCATGGTGCCGCGCGAGACGTTGCCGTACTGATTCATGAACGGGGTGGTGGGCACCGCGTACTCACCGGCCTGCATGATGCCGCGAGCTATCAGCGCCTTCTCGAAACGCTTGTGGGGCCGAATGCCGCCGCTGACCGCCTGCTGTAGATAGGCATCTGCCGGTACACCTGACGCCCATGAGTCCTTGAAATAGACCTCGGCAGGTTTGCCCTTGCGAGCCATCTCAACAAATAGGCTGTTCATCGTGGTAGGAGTCGGCCGATCAAGCCTGGCCTTCATCACCGGCAACATGCCTTTCTTGACGCGCTGAGCCAGCCGGGTCGCGGCCAGCATCTGCACAAACGGCAATTGCCGATGCTCGATGTCGTCCAGTTCCCAAAGAAGCGGAGCTGAATCCAATCCAAAGCCTACTTTGAACACTGGATCGCCCTCCCCTCATTCAAGGCCTTACTGATCGCGCACATTGTTCGTTGTCGATGGGCTGCTAACACCTGCCTTCCTTGCCAAAAACTGCGTGTAGAGGCCGCCCGCAACATCAGCACCAATAACCGCGATGACTATGCCGAGTCCGGCTGCCAGGTACAGGTTGCTCCAAAGGGCCATTGCGAGCAGCAAAGTGGCCATACCCAAAAGACCAGATGCCAGAAAGCGCAAAGCCACGCGCTGCAGGATCTGACGCAGTCCAAGATCGCTACCTGATGCCCTCAGCATCTCCCCAGACAAACCGGCCATGCTCAACAACACCAATAGCCAAAGGGGCACATCGGCGAGAGCTTGATGCTCTGTGTTCATCTGTAGTCCTCAAATAGGTTCGGCCTCCATGTCACTGTCATCCGCGCAGAGCAAAGAGCCAGGCATGGGGCCGAAAACGAAAAAGCCCCGCTCAATGGCAGGGCTTGTAAGTAGGTACAAAAAACCCGACTCGATGGCCGGGTTTTTGAAAGCGTCTCGCTGCGTTCACAGCAACACACGCTGCTATAAAAACAAATCTATTCCGCGCGGAAAAGGTCTTTTTTCAGAATCCGTCATGATTCCTCAGCCCGTCGCGTCCTGCTTGCGTGATCACATAACCGTCCGAGCCATTTGACTCAAGAAAGCCACGTTTGACCAATGAGTCGATTGTCCTGAAAGAGTAAGTTTCTAATTCTTCAGGCCCACGCTGAAACTTACTGTCTGGGTAAAGCACGTAACCAAGGGAAGCAGAATTGAGTGCCACGCTTTGGATCTCTGTCAGTCGGACCCTGGAAGCTGGCGTCGACGGTGGCACGAACTGTTCCACCTGTGCCGCGTGTTTCACCTGCTCCAGCTCCCCTTCTCTCCAGTCACTAGCCTCGACATTCCTGGCCTTTTTTCTAAACCGAAGCACTACAAAAGCAATCGCAACCAACACCAGTGCACCTTTTACATACGCATCCATGTAAATGTCTCGATGTTAAAACACTGATGATAGCCAGCAATAGGCCATCAAGGTCAAGCGGCCACCCTCATGTCACTTACTGCACAGTCGACCCACGCCGCCCCGGCCCTGACTAGCTCCCTCGCCTTTCCCTCACTGACCCCAAAGTGTTTTCCCACTCGCACCATGGGCCACTTTTCGCCGAAGTACAGCCAGAGTACATCGCCCATTTGCTGATCCCGATGTGTGAGCCTGGCCACTGCATTGTCGATAGCAATAGCCCAGTCGTCCGTAATGCAGTAGTTCTTGCTGGCAGACGGCTGGGCTACCGCTTGGCGCATCAGCGCTAAAGTTGGGGACGTGTAACCAGGAACCCCCATTCCATCCATTCGCCACCAGCCCCACTGTTCAAGTAGGTATTCGGTGTCTCCCAGTGGTCGCCCTGCCGGCTTACGAATCATCATGCTCTCAATCCCCTGTGTAATTTGTGCCGCCCGGTCCCAGGCGGTTCGAATGTTCGTACTGTCTTTGCGGCCCAGCCGTAGGTGGTGAACCTTTCAGCGCCGTAATTTCACGCTGAGCGTGCTGCAATTTGAAACTTAACTGGGTGACTAACTCGTCAGAAGAAAGCACCAACTTGCTACCCCGAACAACCCAACCTGAGCCGTTGCAATCAGTACAAACCAGCTCATAAAACAGCCCATTTACTACCGCTTTCCCCTTGCAGATCGGGCAAGGCTCCAGCTCGATCCGTTCCCGCTTAAAGCCAGGCACTAGCCCTTTCTCCATGTTTTGAAACCTCGCCTATGGTTGATTCTTGAATGGCCTTGTAGCCCTCGTCCTGCGTGGCTTCCAGTGCATTATCGGAATCTCCAAATCTAACGCCGGTCAACCTATGGATCTGGTCAAAACCCTTTGTATCTAGATGCGCGTGCCATTGTTCCAGGGCGTCCCGCTTGCGACCCATCACGTCCGACTGGATGTACACCTTCACGTTGTGACCCATCGCGTGATTGATCAGCAGTTCACCAATCAAGTGGTCAATGCCGAGGTCTGCCCAGCCGGTACGCGCCAACTTGCGTAGGTCGTGACTGGTCCACTCGCCCTCCCCCAGCCGTACGAACACGGCGCTCGCCTGCCCTTCGCTGAGTGTCTTGCCGTTACGCGATGGGAACAGGAATTGACCGTCATACCCTTTGAACTGCTGAATCTCGCGATAGCTGATCAATACCTTGCGCACCTGATCGGTCAGCGGCAGGCGATGCTCGACACCGGTCTTGGTGTGCTCGGCCGGAATGAACCACTCACGCTCAGCCAGGCTGATGTGCGACCAGCGTGCCTGCCGGGTTTCGCCGATCCGCGTGCCATGGCAGAGCATCATCAGAGCCAACAGGGCATCCGAAGGGTTGCTCGCCATTGCTCCGAGCAAGCGTGTCATCAGGTCTTGCAGTTGGGTGCCGCGCAACCGAGACGGCTTGATCCCGACCTTGGCCTTGGAGAAGTCGTTGAACTTGATGCTCGCCATCGGGTTGACCGAAATTAGGCCCAGCTTGAACGCCTGCCGAAAGGCCAGAGCCAGCAGCTGGAACACCGAGCGCACGTAGTCGATGGAAATGCTTTCCTGCAATGGCCACATCAGCTGGCTGTCGAGAGTGGCCTTGTCGATGTCGGTCAGCGGCAGATCACCCAGGCGCGGCATCAGGTGGCACTTGATCATCGAAGCGCCGGTCTTCTTGCGTTTCTCGGATAGGTTACGGTCGCGGGCCATTCGATCGGCATACCAAGCCAACAACTCACCGGTAGTGACCCAAGTTGAAAGCGTTGAGCCCTCGTCGGCAGCAACCCGAAGGCGCACCGCCGGCAACGCGGCCACAACCTGCTTGGTACTCAGATCTGGAAACCCGCCAATCCGGTGCCAGGTGCGTTTGCTGAGCAAGTACCAAGAACCGCGCGCTCGATTCTTCGCGAAACGAAAGTGCAACGCCGGGTAACTCGCATCGCGCAGATCGCGGATGTGCAGCTTCTTGGCACTGCGCTCAATTTCGGCATCCGAAAGTTTCACGGTCAGGGTTTTCAGTTGGGCGGTCATTGCGGGTTACCTACGGGAGCCAGAAGATCGACGACTTGAAAGGTATTCGGCCACATCGATGCGCCATAACGCTCGGCCATCGCCTGATCAACGAACAGCGCCAATGCGTGATCGGGAGTGCTCCCTAGATCCCACTTGAAAGAGCAGGAGAACACGGCGAATCGGTAGTTCTTCGGGTCAGGAACAGCCAGCAGGCGATCAGGCATTGGAGTGGCCCTCGATATTTGTTTTTTTTCGAATACCGAGACGAGACAGCAACTGAGCACGGGCGACCTGACCGTCGACGGGAATGGACTGCCGAGCCATGGTTGCCAGCAGCCGCGCATCACCGTACTCCTGAGCAAGCTGCACTTCGGGCTTCTGCGAGTCGTGCCCGATGCCGACGGCGATATCCTCAAGCGGCTTGCCCTGGACCAACATCCGGATTGTGATGTCGTACGCCCGATCGAAAACCTTGCTGGCTTTTTCCGACACCAAGCTGTTGAGGTTATGCATCTCGCACTGGAGCGCCGCATGACGCACCGCTGGGTGCGACCACACACGGGAAGAGGCGCGGCTCGGGTCCAAATTGACCAGGGCTTCGCGGAAAGCCTTATCGTGTGAAGGGACGCCTAACATCTCAGGCGTTGGCTGGCACCACTTTACGAACTTACCAACGCTCGGCGCGAAATCGCCGCCGTACTGTCGGCAGTTCTGAAGCCCATACCGGATCTGCTCAAGGGTATTGATTCCGGCGACGATGAACGCCTTGATCCAACTACGCTTTGCAGCTCGCAAGGCATCGTCGTCGGGCCAGGCCTGTTTCCATGCCGGAAAAATCGCCTGTAGCTCTTTGAACAATGCGTTAACGACGTCGGTGGTGCCGGGTGGCAATTGCTTCGGTTGAACCAGCGCAACGGGGGGCAGGTTTCCCATCGTGCCGAGCAATTGAGTAGCGCTACGCGGCGCTTTCATCTCCATCACAAATCCCCCAGATCATCAGCCCAGCTGGAGTCATCGAAGTCAGGCTGCGCAGATTGGCCTCCGGCACGCTTCACCTGCTCACGCTTGATCCACTTGACCAGTCGAAAGCACCAGCCAGACTGGCTGTCGACGGTCACAGGCTTGGCAACGAAGAAGCCCTTAAAATCAGCGAACAACTCATCAGTCACCGACTCAGCAGGCAGCCCGGCGATTGCGAGTTGATCAGCCAATCCCTTCTCACTCGGTACCCAGGCGGCGAACATGGCGAAGCGTTGGCGTTCATTCAGCGCATCGACGGCGGCCTGGTCCTGCTCGGCAATCACATCGGAAATCTCGCGCTGCAGCTGCTCTTCGGTTCCTTGATGGTTAAGTGATGTATTGGGTGCAGCCGCTGCACCCCGTTCTGCTCCAGGCTGCACCCCGTTCTGTTGTGAGTTGCACCCCGCTGCGTCATTTGCACCCCGATTTGTACGGGGTGCAGGATTTGCACCCCGCGCTAGTTGGAGGTCGTAAACGACTGGGCGGCGGTCATGACGATCGATGTGCACGGCGGCAATGGCTTGATTGCCCTTCTGAATCAGCCCGCATTTCTCTAGATCATCCAACTTGTAGCGGACCGTGCGCTCGGAAAGGCCAGTGTCCAGGGACAATGTCGAAGCCGAAGGGAATGCACCAGCGCCGTTGGAGCCGGCATAGTTGGCCAGGCACAGCAGCACATGACGAGCGCTTGGGTCTTTCAGGGATTGGG
Source organism: Pseudomonas sp. S2_A02 (assembly GCF_054668495.1). Lineage (NCBI taxonomy): Bacteria > Pseudomonadati > Pseudomonadota > Gammaproteobacteria > Pseudomonadales > Pseudomonadaceae > Pseudomonas > Pseudomonas sp. S2_A02. The sequence continues at coordinate 1,304,542 of NZ_CP162776.1, forward strand.
TGGGCAGAGAGAGCGCCCATGACATTGCTTGGACACTCAAAGCGTAATTCCTTGAAGTTGTTCAACCAGCGTGACGTTGCCTGATCGAGTCACCATCACTTTTATATCGCACACGACATGGTGATGTTTGCCGGTGAATTCGTTGATCTTCCGGCTTGACATGATGACCGTATTGCTTGGAGCAACGATCGTGTTCATAATGGCCCCACAGAGTTTTACAAGTTGTTGAAAGCTGGGTTGCAGCCCGGCTTTTTTGTGTCTGCGATTCAGGCGGCCCTGAGCGACTCGCGGAGAACCTGAAGTGCGTCGATCGCCTCAAAGATTGCTTTCTCGCCCTGAGCTTTTTCGTGCTGACTGATGTGGTTATCCTCGGCAGCATCAAAAATTAGCCGGCCAACATCCCCGCACTCTGCCGAAAGCTGCCCAAGCGCAACCATCAACGGCTTGACCGCAGGCTTTTCCCGCGCAATCAAGTCGAACCCGAACTGATCGGCCAGAGCGGTCAATGGGCGCATGTCACCGGTGTGCAGCAGAACGCCGAACAAATGTTCGATAGTCAGATGATGCGCGGCGTTGTCCGGGTTGGAGCGCTGAAGCAGGCTCACATGCGACATGCACATTTTCCCTGCCAGCTCCTCTGCCCCGCTTTCCTTGATGGTGGTGTGGCAAGCCCTCAAGAAATCTTCCATTCGTAAAACCTCAAATTTGTTTCCGTGGCGCCCTGCCAGTGCGTGGGCGAAAATTTGTTCAATGGATGGTTGACTGTGTTGCTATACAGCGGACTGGGACCGCTTTATTCGCATGCACAGCTCACGCGCAGTAACTTTTCCACCAGTCAACTCTTCAGCCTTGAATGCCTTTTCGGCGCCCATCGGGTGAATCCCGGCCACCCAGTACGAAACTGCGGCCTGGGAAACGTCGAGCGCCAAAGCTGTTTTGGTTTGCCCGCCGAAGAAGTCGACGAGCCTTTCGATAGGGGTCATGTGGGAGCCCTCATAATAAGCATGCTTATATCCTAAGTAGAAGGACACTTATTTGCAAGCCAATAAGGGAACTTATAAATTCCAGCGGATGAGCACACTCGCCGAAAGAATCAAATCCGCACGAAATCACGCCAAGCTGACGCAGAAGGCTCTCGCCCTAAAGGTGGGGGTCGAGCAGCCAGTGATTTCGCAGCTGGAGACAGGAAAGAACCTTCAAAGCGCACACCTGCCAAAAATTGCACATGTGTGTGGGGTGAACGCTATCTGGCTCTCCGAGAACATTGGGCCTATGACTGGCTCGAGCGCTGTCGACTCAAACGTAAGTAACGCTCGCCAACCCGTTGAGTCCTACCGCTACCCGGTTATCAGCTGGGTCGCCGCCGGCGCCTGGGCTGAAGCCGTTGAGCCCTACCCTGCCGGATTCTCTGATCGATACGAATTTTCCGAATACGACTCGAAGGGCGCTGCGTTCTGGCTTGAAGTCAAAGGCGACTCGATGACATCGCCTGTCGGCCAGAGCGTTACCGAGGGCACGCTGATTCTGGTGGACACTGAGGCAGAAGCAGTGCCCGGGAAGCTGGTGATCGCCAAGCTGCCAGACAGCAATGAGGCGACCTTCAAGAAGTTGGTCAATGATGGCGGAAAGCTGTTCCTGAAACCGCTGAATCCTGCCTGGCGAATCGAGCCATTCGATGAGGACTGTCGGATCGTTGGCGTTGTGGTGCGGGCGCTTCAGAAGTTTTAGGGCGATGGTCCAGCGGCAGATTTTGATCCTGGGGCATGTCCTCTGGTGGGCGATGTACTCGCGTTAAGACAAAGCGATGCCCTGCTGAAGGGTTACCGAATGCAGAAGAAACAACCGGAAAGTAAAGTCGCAGCGACTGCTGCTGAAATTGAGCGCTCTATCCAGGCCCTGAACAAAATGGCTGAACGCCTTTGGGGAGATGGCCGTGAAGCTGAGGCGAAAGCCCTCCTTGATGCCTTGGACGCACTAAACCGGGCGCTTGATCGGATCAGGATTGGAGAGAGTCGCAGGATTGCGACTCTCCATTAGGGCGTACGAGTCACCGACGGCTGAGTTGAAGGCTGGGCAAATAACCTAAACCAAGGACGAACACTGATGGGCTTTATAGAGTTTTTCGCCGACCTTCTGTCTGCGTTTGGCAATTTCCAGCCCTCTGGCACCAAGCCTCGCAGGGTCTTCACGCGCAGATTTGTCGCATTCTGCGTGATGGTGACTGTCCTTGAGTTGATGACGCTGAACCATTTCTACAGTGGGCGCTAGAAATTCTTTGGGCATGTGCTGATGAGGTAAAAGCGGGGAGGATTGTGCGGGAAAGCTGATCCAGCTTGAATGAACCGAACACCATCTTTACACTAGGTGTAATGACGTCACTTGACGCCTTTTACGCCTTGATCTAGAGTAGCGCCATGGACGTTGAATTTGACGATGAAGACCTGGATAGACTTGAGGTTGAAGCTCGGTTCACAGCAGGTCATTCACAGGACGTAGTTCGCGCCTTCCGAAGACGCATGCAGCAAATTCGTGCGTTTAGTGATGAGAGAGATCTATACGCAGTGAAGTCGCTGCATTGTGAAAAATTGAAAGGAAGCAGAGAAGGCCAGCATTCGATCAGACTAAATCTACAGTGGCGTCTAATTCTGGAAATCAGAGGCAATCACCCCTGCAAAGTCATCGGAATCGTTGAAATAGCCGACTATCACTGACAGGAGAATTATTATTATGAGCGCACGCGTGCCTGCTGAAGTATTTCCGCCAGGAGAGTTCCTGCGGGAAGAGCTGGAAGCGCGAGAGTGGAGTCAGCAAGAACTTGCGGACATTCTGGACCGCCCGCCGCGCCTTATTAGTGAGCTGATCGCTGGGAAGCGAGCCGTAACGCCTGAAACAGCGAAAGGGCTTGCCGAGGCTTTCGGAACATCTGCTGAGTACTGGATGAGTTTAGAGAGTCAATACCAGCTCTCTAAAGTTAAAACAGAACACAGCAGTGTTGCTAGAAAGGCTAATTTGTATAGTAAATTCCCTGTGCGGGAAATGCTTAGGCGCGGCTGGATTCAGGCAAGTGAAAACCTTGATGTTCTTGAGCAACGGTTTTGTGATTTTTTCAACATCCCTACACTACAAGACCATCCAAGTCTGACTCACTACGCAAAAAAAACTGATGTGGCTTTAGATGTTACTTCTCTTCAGCTTGCATGGCTTTTCCGTGTCAGGCTCATGGCCGACAGACAGGTCATTGCATCTTATAAAAAAGAGAAATTACTAGCCGCCGTAGACAGTTTAAAAAACTTACTGTTGTCGGCTGAAGAAATTCGACACGTACCGAGATTCCTTGCAGAAGCCGGCGTTCGACTAGTGTTTGTAGAGGCTATATCTGGTTCAAAAATAGATGGCGCCTGCTTCTGGCTGTCAGAGGACAAGCCTGTGATCGGCATGACCCTGCGTTACGACAGAATAGATAATTTTTGGTTTGTATTGCGCCACGAGATTGAGCACGTTCTAAGGGAAGATGGACGACACTCCGATATGCCAATAGTAGACCTTGATTTAGGATCTGCTGATGGCGAGCTAGACGAGTGCGAGAAACTTGCCAACGAAGCAGCGCAAGATTTTTGCGTTTCAGCAAAACAGCTTAACGATTTTGTTTCTCGCGTTCAGCCATACTTCTCAGAGCAAAAGGTTATTTTGTTCGCACAAAGAATTAAAGTCCACCCTGGGATAGTTGTAGGTCAGCTCCAGAGAAAGCTTGATCGTCATGACTTCCTTAGAAAGCATCAAGTAAAAGTAAGAAGCTTCGTCTTGCCTTCGGCTGACGCCGATGGCTGGGGATCACTTTCAAGCTGAAGGGGTACTTATGACTGCTTATTCCAACCAGATAAAGTTGTATCTTGAAAGATACAAGAGAGAAGTCGGTGATGATGGCCTGATTGATGCTCACGCAATTGCGGCGTGGGCATATAAAAACGGCCTTCACAAACCAAATACTAAAACAATTATTGACGCGATTGCTTCAGATATTTCTCAAGCTTTTCGTGAAGAGTACAGAACCAACAAGAATGGTCAGCGCTACAGAGCAAAACACGCCGTCAGGTCGAAAAAAGGAAATAAAACACTTTCGCTCTGGGCTGATATAGATGACGAGTTAGCACCTCGAGAACACTTTGTGAGGTCTTTCGCTCAGCGTAGGCAGCAAATTGTAGGTGATTGCTATCAACTGAAAACAGATGTGGATGTGTACAACACGAAAGATCACTCTCAGGAGCCAATCCAGATAGTTCTCGACTTCACATATGACGTCGAGGAGCTTCAGCTCCCCTTTCAGGACAGCGCTGCTGCATAAAACCCAAGCCCGGCCCAGCGCCGGGCTTTAACGTTCTCTCTCCTCACTGCTACGCTTCCCATTCCCTCGAACGGAGTCGAAGCCATGCCCACCAACGAATACTCTCTCCCCGATATTCTTGAGCGCATTCATGAAAATCAACACGCCTTGGAAGCCGCCATTATGGAGCTAACGCTGCTGGTTGAAAGTCAGGGCGCGATCGAGATAGCCGGTAACGTCCGCGGCGCTCTGGATACGATCCGCGAGAATGCCGGGCATATCAATCAAGGACTGGCCAGGTTGAAGACTCAGGGACCGGACTGATTGAGGTCCTGATATATACAACAAAATTTGAGCCCGCCAAGCGCGGGCTTTTTTACGCCCGAAGAAAAGGCGAGAGCCAGCCTCCTACTTCCGAACAAGATAGGACATGTCTCTTGCCAAAATACGGCAGGAATAATACTGTATATACATACAGTTAAAGCAAGGAGCTTCTTATGTCGAAAATCGCGTCACCCGTATCACAAGCCAAAGACTCATATGAATTGGTTGGCCGGCGCATCCAACGCCTGATAGCTGCGCCCGGCGTTCAAAAGATCCAGGCCATAACTGTCACCAGACTCGAAGCAGAACCCGCTGAAGCATGGCAGCAAGTCCTTCAGGAGATTGAAGAGACCAGTGGTGTAAGCATGGAGCGCCTTGAGAGCGGCGCGGTAAGGATCGGATGGCGAGAGTACTGCGAAGCCTGAAATGAGCCCGCCTTCGAGCGGGCTTTTTATCGTCTTCGCAAAAATATATAAGCGTGCTTATTGACGAACAAAATAAGCTGCCTTATATTTCGAGCCAAGCCAAGACATCACCGGCCCAGCAGCGAAAGCCGCGCCGCTCTTTAACAGTCAGCGCAACAAACAACAGACCGCATTGCCTCTACCGGCGACCGGCGAGCAGATAGGCCCGAAAGCCTTCCAACGGCAGGAACAACCTGGACGGCTGCTCGATGGTGAAACGCCAGAACCGTTTACGCCCAGCAGGCACGAATGACCCGGCAAGCAATGCGCCCCGCCCCTCCGGCGGCAATAGGACATACAGCATCACTGCTGCACCTTGGCGACAGGGTGCATCGGGATGTAATCCCTACCCAGAGGAATCGCAATGAATCAAACCATCAGACAGAGCCAAGCCATTCTCCAGGGATTGCGCCTCCGGACATCACTCGAAACCAGCACCATGTATCAAATGATCGGCCGTGACGAACCCGTCCGCACACCGCGCTACAACGTCTTGCCCCGAGGCAACAACACCTTCGTGGTAATCGATCGCTCCACTGACACGCCAAAGGGTGAACGGTTCGGTCATGACAGCGCCTGCCAGCTCGCCCAACAGCTCGAGGACAACGCCGACTTCTTCGCCGCGCGCCGCAAGTCAATGAAGAAGTTTTACCGCACGCTTCTGCGCTGGACTGCCGGCGCGGCTCTGATGCTAATCGTGTTCGCCTACTACGGATCGGGCCATTGAGGCGCATCAACAACCAGGTGCGCCAGCGCCGACGACAGACATGGCTGGATATACCGGCCCACGGAAGTGAAGAGGCAGGCCATGACCGAGGAACAGAAGGAACCGACAGCAGAGTCGGTGAAGCAGAAGAAAAAGCGCGAGAAGGAAGCAGCCCGGAACGCCGCGCTGGGCATCGAGAAGTTTACGGTTGAGGTTGCCGGGGTTTTCAAATCCGACCTGAAAAAGGTCATGGCCGCCCACCGCATCAACAACCAGCAGGACATCCATCAGCGGCTACTGGTGAACCTGATCGGCGCCGACTTCGAAACGCAAGCCTGGATGCTGCGGAATGTCACGACACCTTATGAGATAAACGAAAAGGTGTCGCAGTCATTCCGCGCACGGAGCCTCCGCGCACTGGCAAAAGAACCTAGCGAGCCCGCGGATGAAATCATCGAGCCCAATTGCACAGACCGAACCAAAAAAACTTAGTTTTCGGTTTGCACAATGACGGACACTCACGAATTTAAAATTTCGACATATTTAGCAGGCAGCAACGCAACTTCCCCCCACTTTAATTCATTAAGAGCAAGCCCAATTCCGCTTTGTCGCACTCGCCCATAAGCTATAACGGTCCGGCCGACGGCAGATTTATTGATGCCATGATGATCACCGTCGGCAACTGAAATTTTTAGACTGAAGTCTTTATAACCCAAGTTGGACGAAAACTTCAAAAATACAAATCGCACGTTCCATGGGTTATTACCTGCATCACCGACACTCGTAATAACTCCATGGATAAGAACTGGGTGCTCAGTCACATCAGTGGCTGGAGTCACCGGCCTTAAAGCGTCTACTAGAAGCTGAGCATGCTGAGCTTCTGGAAAGTAATAGTACTTATATAGATTTGAATCAAATTTTCTACAGATCCCTGCAACAGATGTCAAAACGCTAGGCACTGTAAATTTTTTACCGCGATATCGGCTAATTGGCACCTCTGACAATTCGCCATTTTGGTCTTCGACCTTCGTTTGGTCATACACACTGGATTCGATGTCTGGTGAAATTGGCCGGCTTTGCATAAAGCCTTTAATAACGACAAGCGCACCATCAACAATAGCTTGGTTTGCCTCTTCCTCGGTCGTGTAATTTTTTCCTACCGCCGGCTTTGTCCTAAGGCTGCACTCAGTCTTGATTCCTCTTTTATGTGCAAAAAAAGCACTTCGTCCCCTTTTATTTGCATCCTCATCTTCTGGGGAGCGAAACAATGGGCAGCAACATTCTGGGCAGAAAATTTTGCCTTTCATTTCGACATCATACTCAGAAACTAGGACAGGTTTTCCTGTCTGCCTGAGCAATGCCTGGCTGCCATTCGAGAAGCTCCACCCTGGAAGAAGTAGAGCGTGCTTGATCCTATTACTCGCACCTGTTTGTGGTGTTTTGTTCCTACCGTCAGCCATGACATTTCCTTTTTTTTGTAAGCGCTTCGCTCCAATCAAACACAACCGAAATTAAATTGCCACTACACCATTGTCGCATCCGGTCACGGAGGGCGGCGCCTACCCGAGGTAACAGCAATGCCTGTTCTCCACAGCGTGATTCATAAGATCGACAAGAAGCCCGACGGCAATCCCGCAGTTCTTCACCGCAGCGCCGGCGAACTGATCGAAAGCCAGGCCCGCGACGAGCTGATTCAACAGTTCAACGAAAGCTACAACGCGAAGCCCGGGAAAGGCTGGGGTTTCTTCCATGCTGAATCCGGCGCCCATCCATTCAGCGGTTGGCTCGGCAAATACCTGGCTGGTACTGATGATTTTATGGAATTCAGCAGCACGGCCGTCGAGCACTTACAAAAGCTAATGGAAGAATCCTGCCTGACGGTTGGCGGCAACGTACTCTTCTGCCATTACCTGCAAGGCCTGACCGATTATCTGGTCGTCGCTTTGGTGCAGGAAACAGAAGCGGTGGTCGTGACTGACGGCCTAACACTGATGCCAATTCGGCGCCTGGATCTCGACAGCATTTTCCTTGCTGCGAGAATCAATCTGTCTGAATGGAAAAACAACCCGGCCTCAAAGCAATACTTGTCGTTCCTCAAGGCGAAGAAGGGCCGGCGCGTCACCGAGTACTTTCGCGACTTCATCGGCTGCCAAGAAGGGGTTGACGGTCCGGGCGAAACCCGAACTCTGCTGAAGGCCTTCAGCGACTTCGTTGAAAGCGAAGACTTGGGCGAAGATTCTGCTCGAGAGAAGACCAACACGCTGGTCAGTTACGCGATGGCCCAAGCCAAGATGGGCGAGGCAATCACCCTCGACGAGTTGTCCGAACTGCTCGATGAAGATCAGCCGAAGAACTTCGCAGACTTCATCCAGGCCAAGGACTACGGTCTTTCCGCCTCACTTCCACCAGACAAGAAGACCCTCAACAAATTCCGGCGCTTCACCGGCCGGGCCGATGGCCTGTCGATCAGCTTCGAGCAGCACCTCCTTGGCTCGAAAGTTGAGTTCGACGAAGCAGGCGGCAAGCTGACTCTGCGCAATCTGCCTATCCAGCTCACCGACCAACTCAAGCGCGCAGCCGCCTGACCTCCTCTCACCTATTGCGCGGCTTGGCTTAAAAGATGGTCTGCAAGTGCGGGCATATCGAAGAAGACAATATCTCGAGCATCACCAGTGCTAAGCGACCTGTCGCTCAATTCAAGGTTTCTTTTAATGAACCCCAAGTGCCTAATCAAATCAGCTTTGCGGGACCATTCACCGCCAACGCTATCCATCAACGGCTTCAGCCTACTGATAAGCCGCTCGTACAGTTCTGTTAGCGCTCGATCATCTGACTCATCCCAAAGCCTGTGCAGGTCAAGCGCTGCTCGGTAAGCACGGTGATACTCAGAAAGCTGGGTAATTCCGACCATTTCGATCTCCTTCATCTGGCTCCATGCCAGGCCATCAAGCAATAGCCCACAAACACACTTCACGCCAGCCGGCGATGATCCACTATGACTCTGCCGCAGACTCAGTCATAGCCGCCCTTCATATTGCGGATGATCGGGTGCGCGTCACTCCGAAGATATACTCTGAGCTTCAGGCCGCTGGAGCAAGTTATCACTGAGTACTTTTCCGTGGGTTGCAGCTTCTCAGCAACAACCTCCGAGCAGTCCCAGCCGTAGGTATTTAGCGCATGCCATGCCAGGTCCGCCTTGCTTAGGTTCCGACTGCTATGAGCATGTGAGAGATCATGATTGAACTCAGAATCTTCAGCCTTGGTTGCTTCCCTCGGGGGAGATGCTTGAACTGGCGCGACCTGTGCTTGAGCAACGCTGTAGCTAGGAGTGACTTTGGCGGTTGGATTGTTGTGACTATCAATCATTCCCTTGCCGACAAGACCAGCGAGCCCAACTGCCAAAACAATCCCAATAGTCCTTCTCTCCACAACAGCGTGCCCCACTCAAAAGACATTGATCATGTCAGCTTGAGCTGACTTCAGTCCACAACTTGAACCCATAACAACTATCCACCGCCCGGGCATGACCCGGCATAGGACGCCCCATGCCCACAGGAAACAAACCGGCCGAGCCGCAAGCGAGCGTGGCAACCGGTGCTGACCTCGAAGCAGCCACCTGGACCGACTTCGTCCAACGCCTGCGCCATGACTGCGTTGGTGCAGGTGTGCGAGATCACTGCACCGCCAACGCAATCTTCATAGTACAGGCCAAGCGCATCATCTACGGCATTGATACCGACTACAGCGACAATCGTGTGCTGATCGATCATTGCAACGAGGGCGAATGGTTCTCGCCGGAAGAATTCTGGGCCGATCAGGATCATGACGAGCGCACTGCTTTAAACAAGGCGATGCAGGCTTGGTCGAGCTGCCAGTTCATGAAGGCCGACGAGTCTGATCAGTGGTATGTGCTGGGCGATCTGGAGGGGCACAGCATCACTGGATGGCAAGAGACCTGGGAGTACGTCAACGCGCACTTCACCAAGGACGCCGCCGAGGCGTTCATCCGGCGCAAGAAACACGACTACCGCAAAGGCATGCGGGTCTACGTCGATTCGCAGTACTACGCCTGGGAGTTCAACGCGATCAAGGAAGCGATCCTCGACGGCACGCTGACCTATACACCGAAGGTGTCAGCATGAAGCGCATCGACAAGACTTACTAAGAAAAAAATTGCTCCTGCTCTAAATCATCCAGCTCATCAATCCACTTTTGCAAAAGCTTTGTATGATTATCCAGCTTCTTAATAACATCCGGACTAACAACTAAAAGAGGATTGTCTAGAAACCCGGCCGCAAACTCTCCATAGTTAGCAATCTCTCGCATACCGACCATAAAATGGACCATCTCAACACTTAACGCCACTACCGATAGCTCTCTTAGCATCGCAGCAGACTGCTTAGCATTGTGCGCGGAAGCACGGGCACCATCTAGTGAAGTGGTCAGACTTCTACGATACTGAAAATCCAAGAGTGCGGTACGCAGTCGCTTCTGAACGCCAAGCAAATGATCCATTAACGCTCTTGTTGCTTGCAGGCCATCGAGACGGCCCTTAACGTCTTTATCTCGAAGCTGTTTTTGCTGTTGGTAACTCTGATAGGAAGGCACCGCTATTGCCACTATGACTGCAAGTAACCCACCGATTGCTTGCGCCCACCCTGCACTATCTGGAGGTAACCATCCGTTCTTCACCCAGTACGCTACTGATCCGACAAGAACCCAACTACTGGAACTAAGAAATAAAAGTGCCCAAAGCAACGTTACTGAGTAACGGACCGTTTTTTCTGATAAGGGATTATTCAATTAAAACATTCCTTGTTGGTCAAGCGATTAAAGAGGATACATCCTTGGAGCAAAAAAAATCTAGAAGCATAAAGATCGCCAAAAGATAGTAAACCTGCCCCTCTGTAACCCCTCCACCTTCTGCCGCCACGCGCGGCATGGAGCACCCAATGAAACGAGAGCTGATCAAGATCAGTGAGTTCCAGCGTCGGCGCTGGGGCGAAAACGGCACCCCGCAATGCCCCCAGGCGATCCGCAACCACATCCGCAACGGCGTGGTACCCGGCGAGCAGATAGGCAAACTCTGGTACGTTGACTGGACAGCATTCAACCGCTCGGACGGCAATGATCTAGTGGCGATGGTATTGAAAGGAGCTGCATGATGGTCCCACGGCCGCGCAACAAGGCGAACAAGAGCCTCCCGCAGAACCTGTACTTCGATTCGCGGCGCTCGACCTATCGCTACCGGCGGCCTACCGACGGTAAGTGGTTTCAGTTCGGCACCGACCGAATCAAGGCGATCGACGCCGCGAAGCAGTTGAACCTGGAGTTCATGCGCGGCGCTGACCTGATCGGCGCCGTACTGGGTAGCACATCTGAATCGTTCGCGGGGTTCCTCGATACCTACGAGCGCGACGTACTGCCGCCGCGCGAATTGGCCAAGGGGACCCTAGGTTTGTACGCGGTGCATTTTCGGCGTTTCCGGAAGCATTTCGAAGGAAAGGCCATCGACCAGATCACCATCCGCATGATCGCGGAGATGCTGGACGCCCTCACCCCGCGCACGGCCAACCAGTGTCGGGCCCTGCTGATCGACATCTTTAACCACGCAGCGGCCAAGGGTCTGTGCCCAGATAACCCGGCGGCCAGCACCATCAACCGGATCGAGAAGAAGCAGCGCAAACGGCACACGATTGAAGGCCTGAAAGCCATCCGCGAGAAATCGCCGGTCTGGCTGCAGAACGCTATCGACCTTGCACTGATCACCGCGCAGCGCCGCACCGACATCCTCAACATGCGATTCGATGGTGTTCGGGAAGGGTATTTGTATGTGGTGCAACAGAAAACGGCCAAGGCCAGTGATGCGGCATGGATCCGGTTCAAGGTGACCGAAGAACTTCAGGCCGTGATCAGCCGGTGCCGGGATGATATCGCCTCCCCGTACCTGGTCCATCGCCGTCCCGATCGCCTGAAACAGAAACAGGCGCAGACGAAGGATCATTGGACGCAGGTTGAAGAGCGGTATTTGACGCGGGCCTTCAAGGAGGCTCGGGAGTTGGCAGGTTGTTACAAAGGATGGAAGGAAGAGGAAATGCCGGGCTTCCACGAAGTGCAGGCGCTGTCGCTGCACCTGTACCAAAAAGCCGGAAAGGACGGGCAGAAAATCGCTGGCCATGCGAGCGAGAGCATGACCAAGAACTACCAGAAAGACCACGCAGAAATCGTCTGGTCGGAGGCAATTCCAGACCTGAATATTAGCGAAATCAGCGGGTAGTTTTGCGCAAGTTTTGCGCGGGTTTTGCGCAGGCACAAAAAAGCCGATCTATCTGATCGGCTTAACTGCCTGATTTTACTCAGGAAATATGGTCGGGACGGAGTGATTCGAACACTCGACCCCTAGCACCCCATGCTAGTGCGCTACCGGACTGCGCTACGCCCCGACTAGGCGTTACATCTGTCCCTCATCTCGAGGAACGCTCAAGAATATATCGCAAGCTTTTGAAAACTGGAAGTATTTAAAAGCAGGAATTTATTTCTTGAGCACCACCAGAACATCTTCAAGCTCGGCGATCATCTGGCGGATCATTTGTTTGTATTGGGTGGTGTCGTCTTTGGCTTCATCGCCGGACAAACGCAAGCGTGCGCCGCCGATGGTAAACCCCTGATCGTAAAGAAGCGCGCGGATCTGCCGGATCATCAGCACGTCCTGGCGCTGATAATACCGGCGGTTTCCGCGGCGTTTGACGGGGTTGAGTTGAGGAAACTCCTGCTCCCAGTAGCGCAGCACGTGCGGTTTTACCGCACATAGCTCGCTGACTTCACCAATGGTGAAGTAGCGTTTGCCCGGGATGACGGGTAGTTCGTCGTTATGACTTGGTTCCAGCATAAGCCTCAACTCGGGCCTTCAACTTCTGCCCTGGACGAAAGGTGACCACACGGCGAGCCGTGATCGGGATTTCTTCTCCCGTTTTCGGATTGCGGCCAGGCCGCTGGCGTTTGTCCCGAAGGTCGAAATTGCCGAAACCGGACAATTTGACTTGTTCGTTGTCTTCAAGAGCGTGCCTGATTTCTTCAAAAAACAGTTCGACCAATTCCTTGGCCTCCCGCTTGTTCAGGCCCAGCTCTTCATACAGACGTTCCGCCATCTCAGCTTTCGTCAAAGCCCCCATACGTCACTTCCTTAACGTGGCGTTCAACCTTTGTTCGAGCGAGGTGAGGATATTTTGCGTCGTGGTATTCACCTCATCGTCATTAAGAGTGCGCGATGGATGCTGCCAGGTCAAGCCGACTGCGAGGCTTTTTCTATCAGGATCAATGCCTTTACCCTGATACACGTCAAATAGCCTGAGGTCTGTCAGCCATTCACCTGCATTTTCACGGATTACGTCCAGTACGGCAGTGGCCGCAACGTCTTTATCCGCCAGCAGTGCAAGGTCACGACGCACTTCAGGAAAGCGCGATAACTCCTGGAATTTAGGCATTTTGCCCAAAGCCACTTCGGCCAGAACCAGCTCGAATACGAAGACCGGACGGTCGAGACCGAGGGTTTTCGACAATTCAGGGTGGATCGCGCCAACGAAACCTACCAAACGGCCTTCACGCTCGATGCGCGCGGTTTGACCCGGGTGCAACGCAGGGTGTTTGCCCGGCACGAAAGTGAACGAATCCAGTGCGCCTGCGAAGCCCAGTACCGCTTCCACATCAGCTTTGACGTCGAAGAAATCCACGACGTCGCGACCTTGTGCCCAGCCTTCCGGCAGACGGCTACCGCACACCACACCCGCCAGCATCGGCTCTTGCTTCAGGCCTTCCAGCTGACCGACGAAGCGCAGGCCGCTTTCGAACAGGCGGACGCGATCCTGTTGACGGTTCAGGTTGTGCTGAAGCGCCTTGACCAAACCAGGCCACAGGGACGAACGCATCGCAGCCATGTCGTTGGAAATCGGGTTGGCCAGCAGCAGCGGCTCGACACCCGGATTAAACAACTCAAACTGTTTCGGATCGATGAAGCTGTAAGTGATCGCTTCCTGATAACCACGAGCCACCAGCAGACGACGCAGTTCAGGCAGATCGCTGCGCGCTTCGGCCTTGGCTTGCGGCGCCAGACGGGCTTGCGGGTAGCGAACCGGCAAACGGTTGTAACCGTACAGACGGGCCAGCTCTTCGATCAGGTCGACTTCCAGGCTGATATCGAAACGGAAGCTTGGCACTTCAACGCGCCACTGCCCTGCCCCATCGGCAGAAATGGCCAGGCCCAAGGCGCTGAGCAGACGCTCGACTTCGGCCGAATCCATTTCCATACCCAGCATCTGAGTAATGCGCTGGGCACGCAGGGTGATCGGCGCGATCGACGGCAGGTGCTGCTCGCTGACGGTCTCGATGATCGGACCCGCTTCGCCACCGGTAATTTCCAGCAGCAGGCCAGTGGCACGCTCCATGGCTTCACGGGCCAGTTGCCAATCCACGCCACGCTCATAGCGGTGCGAGGCATCGGTGTGCAGGCCGTAGGAACGAGCCTTGCCAGCGACAGCAATCTGGTCGAAGAACGCGCTTTCCAGGAAAATATCGCGAGTGGTCGCGGTGTTGACGCCGCTGTGCTCGCCACCCATGACGCCGGCGATAGCCAAGGCACGTGTGTGGTCTGCAATCACCAGCGTATCGCTACGCAGGCTGACTTCCTGACCGTCGAGCAACACCAGCTTCTCGCCTTCTTCGGCCATGCGCACGCGGATGCCGCCATTGATTTCGGCGAGATCGAAGGCGTGCAGCGGTTGACCCAGTTCCAGCATCACGTAGTTGGTGATGTCGACGGCGGCGTCGATGCTGCGCACGTCGGCACGACGCAGACGCTCGACCATCCACAGCGGCGTAGGCTTGGACAGGTCGACGTTACGGATCACACGACCCAGGTAACGCGGGCACGCGGCCGGTGCCAGTACTTCAACCGAACGCACTTCATCGTGCACGGCCGGAACGGTAGCAACAACCGGACGAGTGACGTTGGCGGCGTACAGCGCGCCGACTTCGCGGGCCAGACCGGCCAGCGACAGGCAGTCACCGCGGTTCGGGGTCAGGTCGACCTCGATGCTCGCGTCGTCAAGGCTCAGGTACTCACGAATGTCCTGACCGACTGGTGCATCGGCCGGCAATTCCATCAGGCCATCGTTGCCTTCGCCGATTTGCAGCTCGGCCTGGGAGCACAGCATGCCGTTGGATTCAACGCCACGCAGCTTGGCTTTCTTGATTTTGAAGTCGCCCGGCAGTTCGGCGCCGATCATCGCGAACGGGATCTTCAGGCCGGGGCGCACGTTTGGCGCACCGCACACTACCTGGAAGGTCTCCGAGCCACTGCTGACCTGGCAAACACGCAACTTGTCGGCGTCCGGGTGTTGCTCGGTGCTCAGCACCTCGCCCACCACCACGCCACTGAATTCACCGGCGGCCGGCGTAACGCTATCGACCTCAAGACCGGCCATCGACAGACGAGCAACCAGCTCGTCGCGACTTACCTGCGGGCTTACCCAGCCACGCAGCCATTGTTCACTGAATTTCATCCTGCTCTCCTAAGAATTCGTTACGACTAGCGAAATTGCGCGAGGAACCGCAAGTCGTTGTCGAAGAACAGACGCAAGTCGTTCACGCCGTAACGCAGCATGGCCAGACGCTCAACGCCCATGCCGAAGGCAAAGCCCGAAAACTCTTCCGGGTCGATCCCGGACATGCGCAGCACATTCGGGTGAACCATGCCGCAGCCCATGACTTCCAGCCAGCCAGTCTGTTTGCAGACCCGGCAGCCTTTACCGCTGCACATCACGCATTCCATGTCGACTTCAGCGGATGGCTCGGTGAACGGGAAGTACGAAGGACGGAAACGCACGGCCAGTTCTTTTTCGAAGAACACGCGCAGGAACTCTTCGATGGTGCCTTTCAGGTCGGCGAAATTGATATCGCGGTCGACCAGCAGGCCTTCGACCTGGTGGAACATCGGGGAGTGAGTGATATCCGAGTCGCTACGGTACACACGGCCTGGGCAGACAATGCGGATCGGCGGCTGTTTCGATTCCATGGTGCGGACCTGTACCGGTGAGGTATGGGTGCGCAGCAACATGTTGGCATTAAAATAGAAGGTGTCATGCATCGACCGGGCCGGGTGATGGCCTGGGATGTTGAGCGCTTCGAAGTTGTGATAGTCGTCTTCGACCTCAGGGCCTTCGGCGATGCCGTAGCCGATGTGGGTGAAGAACTGTTCGATACGTTCCAGAGTGCGAGTAACCGGATGCAGACCACCGGAGGTCTGGCCACGGCCAGGCAGGGTCACGTCAATGGACTCGGCGGACAGTTTGGCGGCCAGGTCGGCCTCTTCAAACAGTGCCTTGCGGGCATTGAGAACCTCTGTGACACGCTCCTTGGCAACGTTGATCAGCGCGCCGACTTGCGGACGCTCTTCTGCCGGCAAATTCCCCAGGGTCTTCATCACCTGAGTCAATTCGCCCTTTTTACCAAGGTAGTGAACCCGGATTTGCTCCAGGGCATTGATATCTTCAGCGCTTTGCACAGCCTCTAGTGCTTGAGAGACGAGCGCATCCAGGTTTTCCATGTACAGACTCCAGATACAAAATAGGGGAAGAGCTTGAAGGCTCTTCCCCTATTTATGACGTTTAACACCTGGCCCCACAGAGGTGAGGCCGGGTGACTGTCGGGGGTACTTAAGCCAAGGTGGCTTTAGCTTTCTCGACAATCGCAGCAAACGCCGCTTTTTCGTTCACTGCCAGATCAGCCAGAACCTTACGGTCGATCTCGATGGACGCTTTTTTCAGGCCGGCGATGAAACGGCTGTAGGACAGACCGTTGATACGTGCACCAGCGTTGATACGAGCGATCCACAGAGCGCGGAACTGACGTTTTTTCTGACGACGGTCACGGTAGGCGTATTGGCCTGCCTTGATTACCGCTTGCTTGGCAACACGGAATACGCGCGAGCGAGCGCCGTAGTAGCCTTTAGCAAGTTTCAGAATTTTTTTGTGACGTTTACGGGCAATGACGCCACGCTTTACACGAGCCATGAGTTACTTCCTCTATTCTTGACTAAAATTAACGAAGGCGCAGCATGCGCTCGACTTTTGCCACGTCAGACGGATGCAGCAAGCTGCTACCGCGCAGTTGACGCTTACGCTTGGTCGACATTTTAGTCAGGATGTGGCTCTTGAAAGCGTGCTTGTGCTTGATACCGTTAGCAGTTTTCAAAAACCGCTTAGCAGCACCACTTTTAGTTTTCATTTTTGGCATGTTCGGATACTCCGCATTCAGTTGATAAACATAATCAGAAGGCCTGCCGTGCCCTATTGATTACTTCTTCTTTTTCGGGGCGATGACCATGATCAGCTGGCGTCCTTCCATCTTAGGATGCTGTTCGACCGAACCGTACTCGAGCAAGTCACCTTCAACTCGCTTGAGGAGTTCCATCCCCAGCTCCTGGTGGGCCATCTCACGGCCGCGGAATCGCAAGGATACCTTGGCCCTGTCCCCATCACTCAGGAAACGTACCAGGTTGCGCAGTTTTACCTGGTAATCCCCTTCCTCCGTCCCTGGACGAAACTTGATTTCTTTAACCTGAATCTGCTTCTGGTTTTTCTTGGCCGCGGCAATCTGCTTCTTCTTCTCGAAGATCGATTTGCCGTAGTCCATCAGTTTGCAAACAGGGGGTACTGCATCGGCGGAAATTTCCACCAAATCCAGTTTGGCCTCTTCAGCCTTAAGAAGCGCGTCTTCAATTGACACAATCCCAAGCTGTTCACCTTCAGCCCCAATTAACCGAACCTCGCGTGCCGAGATATTCTCGTTGATCGGGGCTTTCGGTGCAGCTCGTTTATCTTGTCTCATTTCACGCTTAATAGTAATTACTCCGAATCTGGGCGACCACGCCGGGAAACCGCTTGCGCGAGAAACTCAGCGAACTGGGCGACGGGCATCGAGCCCAGGTCAGCACCTTCACGAGTACGCACAGCGACAGTCTGCATCTCGACTTCCCGATCTCCGATAACCAAGAGATAGGGAACCTTGAGCAAAGTATGCTCGCGGATTTTAAAGCCGATCTTTTCATTTCTCAAGTCAGACTTGGCACGAAATCCGCTTTCATTGAGGGTTTTTTCAACCTCAGCGGCAAAATCAGCCTGTTTATCAGTGATATTCATGATCACTGCCTGTGTCGGAGCCAGCCACGCGGGGAACGCACCCTCGTAGTGCTCGATCAGGATTCCGACGAAACGTTCGAAGGAGCCCAGGATCGCCCGGTGCAACATAACCGGGTGCTTGCGACTGTTGTCTTCGGAGACGTATTCGGCTCCCAGACGGACAGGCAGGTTAAAATCGAGCTGAAGGGTACCACATTGCCAGACGCGACCGAGGCAATCTTTCAGCGAAAACTCGATCTTCGGACCGTAGAACGCACCCTCGCCTGGTTGCAGATCGTACGGCAAGCCAGCGCTATCAAGGGCTGCAGCCAGTGCAGCTTCGGCGCGATCCCACAGTTCGTCGGAACCGACGCGTTTTTCCGGACGAGTGGACAGCTTCATCTCGACGTCTTTGAAGCCGAAGTCGGCATAAACGTCCATGGTCAGCTTGATGAACGCAGCGGACTCGGCCTGCATCTGTTCTTCAGTACAGAAGATGTGAGCATCGTCCTGAGTGAAGGCGCGAACGCGCATGATGCCGTGCAGCGCACCCGACGGCTCGTTACGGTGGCAGGCACCGAATTCAGCCAGACGCATCGGCAGCTCGCGGTAGCTTTTCAGGCCCTGATTGAACACCTGCACGTGGCACGGGCAGTTCATCGGCTTGATGGCGTAGTCGCGGTTTTCCGACTGCGTGGTGAACATGTTGTCGGCGTAGTTGGCCCAGTGCCCGGATTTCTCCCACAGGCTGCGGTCAACGACTTGTGGAGTTTTGATCTCCAGGTAACCGTTGTCGCGCTGAACCTTGCGCATGTACTGCTCGAGCACCTGGTACAGAGTCCAGCCGTTCGGGTGCCAGAACACCATGCCCGGCGACTCTTCCTGGGTGTGGAACAGGCCCAGACGCTTGCCGATCTTGCGGTGATCGCGCTTCTCGGCTTCTTCGATGCGCTGGATGTAAGCCGCCAGTTGCTTCTTGTCTGCCCATGCGGTGCCGTAAACGCGCTGCAATTGCTCGTTCTTGGCATCGCCACGCCAGTAGGCGCCAGACAGCTTGGTCAGCTTGAAGGATTTCAGGAAGCGCGTGTTCGGCACGTGCGGACCGCGGCACATGTCGACGTATTCTTCGTGATAGTACAGGCCCATGGCCTGCTCGTTCGGCATGTCTTCGACCAGACGCAGCTTGTAGTCTTCGCCGCGGGCCTTGAACACTTCGATCACTTCGGCGCGCGGAGTGACTTTCTTGATCACGTCGTAATCTTTCTCGATCAGCTGTTGCATGCGCTGTTCGATGGCGGCCAGGTCGTCCGGCGTGAAAGGACGCTCGAAGGCGATGTCGTAATAGAAGCCTTCGTCGATGACCGGGCCGATGACCATCTTGGCCGTCGGGTACAGCTGCTTGACCGCATGGCCAACCAGGTGGGCGCAAGAGTGGCGAATGATCTCCAGCCCCTCTTCATCCTTTGGCGTAATGATTTGCAGCGTGGAATCGCTGTCGATGATGTCGCTGGCGTCGACCAGCTTGCCATTGACCTTGCCGGCCACGGTGGCCTTGGCCAGACCGGCGCCGATGGATGCGGCGACCTCGGCTACGGAAACCGGGTGATCGAATGAACGTTGACTGCCGTCGGGAAGAGTAATAGTTGGCATGGCGCCTCCTCTCCTAGTGGTGACCCCTACCAAAGGTCACGTGGGTTGGGATGAGCCAGTACAAGATCCGATCCAGGCCATTCAATAACGAACGCCTGCCTTACAGCGGCAGGAGCCTTGCGGCCAACCGGAAAACCGAACCAGAGTGACTGGGATTCAAATCAGGGTTATTCGAGCCGCTGCCGCTACCGGGACTGAAGGTCATCCGGAGCCTGCAAACGCCCGAGCGAGGCATGCTAGCACAGATGAACGGTCGTCGCGTTGGCAAGGTTTTCTGCGGGGGTAAATCAGGCATTTTTATGCCAGAGTGCTGAACTTGAACCATGCTTTACCCCTCAGATAACAAGACATTGACCCAAAAGGAGCATCTCAGCATGCGTCTGAATCGTTTATTCGCCATCGTCGCACCCGTCGTCCTGTTGCTGCCGCTGGCTGCCCATGCCGACTGGCCAAAGGGCGAGCGCGAGAAATACATGGCTCAGTGCACTCAGGCGGCCACTCCGCAGATCGGCGCTGCGGCAGCCAAGTCACACTGCGCCTGTGGTGCCGACGCAATCAAATCGTACCCGGCCAGCGACATTCAGGCTCTGATGGATAACAAGGCCAGCCCGGAACTGCAACAGAAGGCACTGGGCCAGATCGCCGCCTGCAAGGTCGATAACAAGGCGAAAAAATAAGCTCAACGAAGCGCCTCGAAGGCCTTCGAAGCCGATGAAAAGTGTCTGAAAACAGCTTTTTCGTACAAATTTTGCAGGTTTTTCAGCTTTTTTTATTGTCTATACTTTCGGTTGAAAGCCTTTTAAACCGGGGCTTTCAGCCACACGAAGCAACAAAGCAACCGCGACTGCAGGGCAAACAGCTCACCCGGGGGGCTCCCAAAGCGAACATTTCGACTATGATACTCCGGTGTGCCCAGTTGGCCTGAGCAGCACAGTACTACTGAAAATATATGTTTCTTGGAGATACACCATGTCTAATCGCCAAACCGGCACCGTTAAATGGTTCAACGATGAAAAAGGCTTCGGCTTCATCACTCCTCAAGGTGGCGGTGACGACCTGTTCGTACACTTCAAAGCTATCGAAAGCGACGGTTTCAAAAGCCTGAAAGAAGGCCAGACCGTTTCCTTCGTGGCTGAGAAAGGCCAAAAGGGTATGCAAGCTGCACAAGTCCGCGCAGAGTAATTTTCTGCCGCACTAAAAAAACCCCGTCCATGTGACGGGGTTTTTTATGGGCGAAACAAAAGCCTGAAGCAATCAGCCACAGTTGACGCGGGTGACCACCAGGTTGTTGTCGGTGTTCAGGTTCAGGCGATCGGAGCGGTACTCCAGGGTCACCATGTCATCAGGCTTGAGGAACCGGGCATTCTGCGCGCCTGCGCGGGTACGTGCCTGCTCGAGCAATTCAGGCGAAGCCTTTTTGCCAAGGGCAAATTCGGCAGCCTTTGCTTCACAACGACTGTGACCGGTGTCGGTCGCCACAGGGTCCTTTGCCGAATCGGTGGACGTACTGCTGCAACCGGCCAGCAGAGTGGCGGCCAACAAAGTACCCAATGACGCGAGCTTCCAAGGCATGAAGCCTCCTTCATTCAATAATTAAGCAGAGATCGTGCGACTGCCATTTTGGCGTTTGGTTTCAGGGCGGGCACTATCGCATCCCTCGATACAGACAGCCGCGAGTGTGCCTGAGCATCGGCATGCCGTTCATCAATCAATCGTGACTGAATATGAACGTGATCAGTAAACGTCGATGTAGTCGAAAGGCGGTTTCGGCCAGTTCTCCTTGAGCGCATTGAAAATCTGCATGACCCAGACCTCGTCGCTGGCCGCTACCAATCCGACATAACCGGAACCCTTGGCCCAGGTCTCCAGGCGAAACAGCAACCCGTCGATGTCCGTGCCGCCCACAATGCCCGACGAGATGTAGGCGATGCCGCCCTTGGTGACCCGCAACTGAGTATGTTCATCGTCACTGGCAGAAGCCAGCAGCTGACGCACCGCTTCGAGAGTCAAGCCGTCAGGAGTGTTCAAATCGATCTGCACAGCACGGTCCTTGAAAAATCGTCAAAGACCAAGTGTCGCATAGCCCTCCCCTCATGCCTAAGTCGGAGTGCCAAACGTCCCGCAAAATGGTTAACTCGACACTCAGACTTTCCCGACTTCACGAGCGCCATCATGACCACCGTAAGCATCGACGCCGACATCAAAGCCAAGTGGCCACAGGGCCACAGCTCTTACAGCCCGGGTAGCCCGGAAGAGCTGGCGATCATTGGTATCGATTTGTTGGTCAAGGAACTGGGAACACAAGCCGCACAGACCTTCATCACTCAGATATTCGAGAGATACCCCGTTGACTACATGGGCGCAACAGTCACCGAGTAACGTAAAAACCCGCAGGCTGGCACCTGCGGGTGTGCCCCTTATTTCAAACGAGCCAGACGCTGGGTCAACAGGTCGAAAAAGCCCTGAGCGTCGCCGCTTTCAACCCAGAAGGCATTTTTCGGTGCCTTCAGGCCGTCATACCAGTCGACAATGGTCTGGCCGAAGGTCGGCCCTTCGCGGCTATCAACCACTACGTTGACCGAACGGCCAGTGAACAACTCCGGCTTGAGCAGGTAAGCGATGACTGTGGCGTCATGCACCGGGCCACCCGGAATGCCGTAGTGCTCCATGTCGCCCTTGACGTACTCGTTGAGAATATCGCCCACCAGCTTGCTGGCATTGTTGTTCAGGGCGGCGATCTGCTTCAGGCGCGCTTCACTGGTCAGGATCTTGTGGGTCACGTCCAGCGGCAAGTAAGTCAGCTTGACGCCACTTTTCAGCACCACTTCCGCAGCCTGAGGATCGGCAAACAGGTTGAATTCGGCCACCGGGGTGATGTTGCCGCCGTTGAAGTGCGCACCGCCCATGATCACCACTTCCTTGATGCCCTGAACGATTTCAGGTTCCTGGATCAGCGCAAGGGCCAGGTTGGTCTGTGGACCGAGCATGGCGATGGTGATGCTGTGGGGTTTGGCGGCCTTCAGGGTATCGATCAGATAATTGACCGCATTGCCTTCGGCCAGGCCTTTCTTCGGCTCGTGGACCGTGACACCCGACAAACCTTCCTTGCCGTGAATGTTCTCTGCATAGATCGGCGTGCGCATCATGGGTTTCGGTGCGCCCGCGTAAACAGGCACCTCCTCGCGCCCTGCCCATTCGCGGGCCAGACGCGCATTACGCGAGGTCTTGTCCAGACGCACGTTGCCAGCAACGGTGGTCAGCGCACGAATATTCAACTCTTCCGGTGATGCCAGGGCAAACAGCAAGGCGACCACGTCATCGGCACCCGGATCGGTGTCGATGATCAAGTCGATCTTTTCCGCCGCTTGGGCGCTTGTTGCGGTAATCAGGGACAAAAGCAGCAGACTCCGGAGCAGGTGGTTCAGTTTCTGAGCATAGCGATGCATAGCGCACTCCTTGTGCATGGGAAGAACGGAAAGTTAGAACGTTACGCCAGCCACCAGAACGATGTTGCAGTACGGCTGACATTCGCCTGTACGAATAATCGCCCGTGCTTGTCGGCTGAGTACTTTGAATTGGTCATGACTGAGCAATTCACGCCGACCCAGCGCACCTTCGGCATTCAGTTCATCCAGCGTGCTCAATGCCGAAGGTTTCTTGTCCAGAATCTCATGGGCCAGCACATGGCTTTCGACCTGCATTTCGCTCAGCACGACCTTCAAGGTACTGACGAAATCCGGAATCCCGTGGGTCAAGGCCAGGTCAATCAACTCGACGCCGGGTGGAACCGGCAGGCCGGCATCGCCGATCACGACTGTGTCGCCATGGCCCAGGGAGGCGATCAGCCGCGAGAGTGCGACGTTAAGCAAAGGAGTCTTTTCATGGTGCTTTAAAGGCCTGTACGTCGGACAAGGTGGGAATCGAAGGTTGTGCGCCAGCCCGGGTGACCGACAGCGCTGCGGCGACCTGGCCGAAGCGGATCGCCTCGACCTCGCTTTTGCCGGCCGCCAAGGCTGCTGCGAAACCACCGACGAACGTGTCGCCGGCCGCAGTGGTGTCGACCGCCTTCACTTTCGGTGCAGGGAAATGCTCGAAGCGTTTGCCATCGGCGAACAGTGATCCTTGAGAACCCAGGGTGATGATCACTTTGCCGGCACCCATGGCGATCAAGCGGGCCGCGGCGGTTTCGGCGGTGCTCAGGGAGTCCACCGGTAAACCGCTCAGGGCCGAGGCTTCGCTTTCGTTGGGGATCAGGTAATCGATGGCCGCATACCAATCCGCCGGCAGCGGGCGACTGGCCGGCGCCGGATTGAGAATCACGGTTTTACCCAGCTCACGACCGCGCTTCAGAGCATGGCCAACTGTGGCGTCCGGCACTTCCAGCTGACAGATGATGACATCCGTCGTTTGCAATACGGCGTCAAAACGGTCGATCACTTCGGGCGTCAGCGCACCGTTGGCACCGGCAACTATCACTATGGCGTTCTGACTGTTGTCATCGACCACGATCAACGCCACGCCACTGGAGTCTTCGACCGTACTGACCGCCTGGCAATCGATCTGCTCGGCCAACAACGCCCCGCGCAGCGCTTCGCCATAGGCATCGCTGCCGACACAACCGACCATCGACACCTGCGCCCCCAGCCGCGCCGCAGCCACGGCCTGGTTCGCGCCCTTGCCGCCGGAAACCGTGGCAAACGATTGGCCAATCAGCGTTTCACCACCACGGGGCAGCCGTGGCGCCCGGGTTACCAGGTCCATGTTCAGGCTGCCTATTACCACTACTTTTGCTGGCATACATCACTACTCGTCAATTCTGTTTCTGCGGTGCTTTTGGTTTCAGCAGTGCTTTTTGTTTAGCGGTGCTTTTTGTTCAGCGGTACTCAGCGAACACACCAACCAGCGGCGCAGTCGATTCGCGCAGGACAATATTGGGCGTCACGATGCGCTGATCGGTCGCCAGATCCGGCGTGGCAATCCTGCGCAACAGCACTTCGGCCGCCATCTCACCAAGCTGCAGGATCGACTGGCCCACGGTGGTCAGCGCCGGATAGACGTAACGGCTCATCTGGATATCGTCGAAGCCGATCACCGACAGCTCGGTGGGCACACGAATATTGCGCTCGGCAGCGGCGCGCAACACACCGATGCCAATCATGTCGTTACCGGCGAAGATCGCGCTGGGTGGGTTCTTTTCCAACAGGATCGCGGCGGCGTTGTAACCGCCGGTGCTGGTGAAGTCGCTTTCCAGCATGCGCTCGCGCGGCACTTCGACGCCCGCCTCTTTCAAGGCGCGGCAATAACCGGCCAGACGCATTTGCGCCACGCTGGTACTCGCCGGCCCACCAATCGTGGCGATGTCGCGGTGTCCCAGCTCCAACAGGTGCCGGGTCGCCAGATAGGCACCGTACTCGTGATCAATACGCACCAGATCGGCATCGAGACCTTCGAGCCCACGGTCGACGATCACCATTGGCGTACGCACACCCGCCAGACCTTCGGCCAGACCGCTGTCACCACCGGCTGACGCAACGATCAGGCCGTCAATGCGTTTTTCCAGCAATACGCGAAGGTAGCTGCGTTGCTTGTCCGGGTTGTCATCGGAGTTGCAGAGGATGACGCAATAGCCATTGCGCTCGCAGTAATCCTCGATGCCACGGGCCAACTCGGCGAAGTACGGGTTGAGGCTGTTGGGCACCAGCAGGCCGATGGTCGCGGTGGTTTTCGCTTTCAACGACCGGGCCACGGCACTGGGCACGTAGTCGAGGCTTTTGATCGCCGCCTCGACCTTGACCCGTACTTCCTCACTGACCGGACGCGTCTTGTTCACCACATGGGAAACCGTGGTGTAGGAAATGCCCGCGAGTGCCGCTACATCCTTGATTGTTGCCATGACTCAGGTCCGCCGGCTTGCGCGCTGACTGCGATAAGTATCAAGCACCACCGCCACCACGATCACCGCACCGGTGATGATGCGCTTGGTGGGTTCGGTCGCGCCGATCTGCGCCAGGCCGGCCGCCAGTACGGAGATGATCAGCACGCCGAAGAATGTGCTGATGACCGAGCCGCGCCCGCCCATCAGGCTGGTGCCGCCGATCACGACCGCGGCGATTACCTGTAGCTCCAGGCCGGAGCCGGCATTCGGATCCGCCGCTTCCAGGCGCGAAATCTGAAACAACGCAGCGATACCGGCCAGCAGCCCCATCAGGCTGAACACCAGGATCTTGTAGGGCTTCGGATTGATCCCCGCCAGACGCACTGCCTCTTCGTTGGTGCCAATGCCGATCAGGTAACGACCGAACACCGTACGCGTCAGCACGGCCTGGGCGATGAAGATAATCAGCAAGGCGATGATGAATGACGGCGAGATGCCGAACGCGATCGGATTGGACAGCCAGGCGAAGGCATCACCGATGTAGGCGGTGCGCGAACCGGTCATCTGATACGCCAGGCCTCGCGCCATTTCCAGCACACCGAGGGACACGATGAACGACGGAATCCGCCACGCCACGGTGATCGAACCGGTGATAGTCCCAGCCAATGCCGCTACCGCCATGCCGAGCAAAGCCGCTGGCAAGACGCTCCAGCCCCAGCCGAGAATCGCCACACTGACCGCCGAGGCCGCGAGCGCCAGCACCGACCCCACCGACAAGTCGATACCGCCGATGATCAATACGAAGGTCATGCCGACCGCCAGCACCATCAAATCGGGAATCTGGTTGGCCAGAGTGCTGAAGGTGTCGTAAGACAGAAAATGGCTGCTCAGGACCGAGAACAGCGCGACCATCGCCAGCAAGGCACCGGCCAGGCCCAGATATGTGCCGAGGCCGTAGAAGTTGCCACTACGTTTGCCGGCCAAAGATGCAGTATTCATGGAAGATCCCTAGGCGCTGCTTCGTTGAGCAACGCATCACGTTTTTGGTAGCCGGCGAAAGCGGCGGCAAGCAAATCATCCTGGGTCCAGCTGTCACGCTCGAAAGTGTCGATCAGACGCCCTGCCGACAGCACACCGATGCGATCGCAGATCAGCATCAGTTCGCGCAGGTCGCTGGACACCACTACCAGCGCTTTGCCCTGACGGGTCAACTCACCGAGTAATGCGTAGATATCGAACTTGGCGCCGACGTCGATGCCACGGGTCGGCTCGTCGAATAGCATCACCGTGCAGTCGCGCTCGAGCCAGCGGCCGATCACGACTTTCTGCTGATTGCCGCCGGACAGTTCCGAGACCAATTGCGTCGGGCTGGAACTGCGAATGCGCATGGCGTTGATCTGACGCTGGGCCAGCGACATCTCGTCACTGTTATTGACGAAGCCACCGCTGGAAATCACCGGCATATTGCCCAAGGCAATGTTGGCGCTGATCGATTGCGTCAGCAGCAGGCCTTCGCCCTTGCGATCTTCGGTGATCAGGGCGATGCCGTGACCAACCGCGTCGGCCGGCGAACGAATACTCACCACCTGAGCCGACGCCCCCAGCCCGACGGTGCCGCTGTCGGCTGTATCGGCGCCGAAGATCAGGCGCAGTAACTCGGTGCGCCCTGCTCCGATCAAACCGGAAATTCCGAAAACCTCACCGGCACGCACCTGGAAGGACACATCGCGAACCTTATCGGAACGAGTCAGCCCTTTGACCGTCAAGGCCGGCGCGCCAATCTTGCGCGGTCCCATGTCGATGTGCTCGCCCAATTCACGGCCGACCATCAAGGTGACCAGTTGCTCGCTGTTGTAATTGGCCATCGGCTCGACGCAGACCAGGTTGCCGTCGCGCAATACCGCAATGCGCTGGGCCACCCGTGCCAATTCTTCGAGGCGGTGGGAAATGTAGATGATCGACACGCCCCGGGCTTGCAGGCGGGTGATCTGCTCGAACAGCATTTCAACTTCACGAGCCGTCAGCATGGCTGTCGGCTCGTCGAGGATCAGCACGTGGCAATCGCCGATCAGGTTGCGGGCGATCTCGACCATTTGCTGATGGCCGATACCCAATTCGCCGACCAACGTATCTGGATCGATGGCGTCGAGGCCGACCTGGGCCATGGCCTCGATCGCCGCCTTGCGCAGTTGCTTGCGGCTAATCCAGCCACCGTGGCTGGGCAGGTTGTCGAGAAACAGGTTTTCCGCCACCGACAACGTTGGCAACAGATTGAGTTCTTGCATGACCATGCGGATGCCCAGCTCTTCGGCCTGGCTCCGGCTGCCGGGACGGTAATCCTGGCCCTGGAATCGCATCTGGCCGGTGGTCGGCGTAACCAGTCCACCTATGATTTTCGACAGCGTACTTTTACCGGCGCCATTCTCGCCGGTCAGCGCCAACACTTCGCCGCGCATCAACGTCAGGTCGATACCGGTGAGGACGGGTTGGGCATAGGTTTTGCCGATACCGCTGACCGAGAGGACAGCGTTCGGGGCGCAAACGGACATAAAAACTCTCCATGTGCCCGCCCCAAGAGGCGAGCACCGTTGTGTTGCCAGAAGGACTACTTGGTAACCAGCTCTACCGGAGTTTCGATGACGCCGTTGACGCCGCTATCGACTGTCTCGCCTTTGATGATTTTCAGCGCAGTCTCAATGCCGAACACCGCTTGCCGGGCAGCAAACTGGTCGGCGGTGGCCAGGACGCGGCCGTCCTTAAGCATTGGCTTGATAGCATTGATGTTGTCGTAACCGACCACTTGCACCTTGCCGGCCTTGCCCGCCGCGCGCACAGCAGACACTGCGCCGACGGCCATGCTGTCGTTGCCGGCCAACAGGGCCTTGATGTTCGGGTACTCGCTGAGCATCGACGAGGCAACCTTGCCGCCCTTGTCGATTTCCCAATCGCCGGACTGCAGGGACACGACTTTGATCTGCGCTGCCTCCATCGCATCCTTGAAGCCCGCCGTGCGCTGCTGGGCGTTGGTGGTGGTGGAAACGCCTTCGATGATGCCGACTTCGTCACCGGCCTTCAGCTGTTTGGCCAAGTACTCACCCACCAGACGCGCACCTTTGCGGTTGTCCGGACCTACGAACGGAACGGTGATGTTCTTGCTTTTGACCACGGCGGGGTCAAGCTGGTTATCGATGTTGATCACGGTGATGCCGGCATCGACTGCTTTCTTGATGACCGGAACCATGGCCTTGGAATCTGCCGGGGCGATGACCAATGCATTGACTTTGGACAAAATCATTTGCTCGACGATGCGCGTCTGGCCAGCCGTGTCCGTTTCGTCCTTGATGCCGTTGGAGATCAATTCGAAGTCGCCGGAGTGGTCTTTCTGGTAAGCCTTGGCGCCGTCTTCCATGGTCAGGAAGAATTCGTTGGCCAAGGATTTCATGACCAATGCGACTTTAGGTTTTTCAGGGGTTTCGGCGAAAGCCGAAGAGACAGGCAGCGCGGCGGATGCGGCAGCCAGCATTGCGACAGCGAGAAGACGTCCAGCGAATGGCAGCTTCATGGGTTCACTCCGATCTTATGATTATTCTGAGCAACGCTGCGCTGGGATCCTGCCCCTCACGGGATCAAGCCATTAAGGACCACCGCGCAAACGTTTGCGTAGACCGAACTATGCGAACCCTGTCGAGATTTGTCAACGACCCGCTCTGTGCTTGGTTGGCAAAAGTCGACCCTTTTACATCACGCCGTCGTGCTGACCAGATTGCCGCTGCTGGAACCCTTGGCCAGCTCTTTGACCAGATTGCCTGTCACTTGCGCGAGCGCACCGCTGGTATCGGCGATTTGCCCCTGGATCGACATGACAGCGGTGGCTTTGGCTTCCGGAGTCGGATAATTCGCTGCCTGAGCGGCCGCCAGTTGTTGCTGCTGTTCGCGCAATTGCTGCTGCAGTTCCTGCATGCGCTTGAGCAATACCTGTACCGCAATACTTTGATTGCTGGTTTTTTCGGATTTGGTTTCGTTCTGAGTCTGCGCGCCGCCACCGGTCCTGACCTGGTTGTCGCTCCCCTCTTCTTCGCCCAGCGCTTGAGCCGAGGCGTCGGACGTCGCTTCACTCAAGGCGTTGATGGTCGCCGGGGACTTGCCAGCGATAGTGATTGCGCCTGCATTTGGAAAACCGACAGTAAACGACATGTGAACTCCTGAAAAAGATCCCTTTAAAGGAGCATCGACCTGCGCAGGGGATTCTTTAGCACTGATTTCCGATTTTGCAAGGCGACTTTCTCAATGAAGGTCGGAGAGCCGAACGTAAAAGCAGCACATGTTCGGAAACCCGGACGACCAAGTACCAATACTTTTCCAGACGCTTCAATAATTCATTTAAAAATCATAAAGTTAAAAGACCTTATTGTTGAATATCAGGCTGGTACAGATCCTGCTCTTCTTCTACACCCCCGGCATTCAGATCTGCTTGGGGCGCTTCTAGATGACCTGCATTCCGCACCGTCTCACTACTAGAGAAAACAATAATGAAATCTGCCTTCAACACTTTTATTCCGGGCGCTTTGGCCCTCTTGCTACTCCTTCCGACCGCCCTTCAGGCAAAAGAAGTCGAAACTCAACAGAAACTGGCAAACGTGGTGATCCTGGCCACCGGCGGCACCATTGCCGGCGCGGGAGCCAGCGCTGCTAATAGCGCCACCTATCAAGCGGCGAAAGTCGGTATCGAACAGTTGATCGCAGGGGTTCCGGAACTGAGCCAATTGGCCAACGTTCGCGGCGAACAGGTCATGCAGATCGCGTCCGAAAGCATCACCAACGACAACCTGCTGCAACTGGGCCGTCGGGTGGCTGAGTTGGCCGACAGCAATGACGTCGATGGCATTGTCATCACCCA
The DNA here is from genome assembly GCF_054668495.1 of Pseudomonas sp. S2_A02. Lineage (NCBI taxonomy): Bacteria > Pseudomonadati > Pseudomonadota > Gammaproteobacteria > Pseudomonadales > Pseudomonadaceae > Pseudomonas > Pseudomonas sp. S2_A02. The sequence continues at coordinate 1,334,952 of NZ_CP162776.1, forward strand.
CGGCACCGACACGCTGGAAGAAACCGCTTACTTCCTCAACCTGGTGGAAAAAACCGATAAGCCGATCATCGTCGTAGGCTCCATGCGCCCTGGCACCGCCATGTCGGCTGACGGCATGCTCAATCTGTATAACGCCGTCGCCGTGGCCAGCAGCAAAGATGCGCGCGGCAAAGGCGTACTGGTGACCATGAACGATGAAATCCAGTCGGGTCGCGACGTCAGCAAAATGATCAACATCAAGACCGAGGCGTTCAAAAGTGCCTGGGGCCCACTGGGGATGGTGGTCGAAGGTAAATCCTACTGGTTCCGCCTGCCGGCCAAGCGCCACACTATGGACTCGGAATTCGACATCAAAACCATCAAGAGCCTGCCGGATGTCGAAATTGCGTACTCCTACGGCAACGTCAGCGACACCGCTTACAAAGCCCTGGCTCAGTCGGGCGCTAAAGCCATCATCCATGCCGGCACCGGCAATGGCTCGGTCTCGTCTCGGGTAGTTCCCGCCCTGCAAGCCCTGCGCAAGGACGGCGTGCAAATCATTCGTTCTTCCCACGTCAACGCCGGTGGTTTCGTACTGCGTAACGCCGAACAGCCTGACGACAAGTACGACTGGGTGGTGGCGCACGACCTGAACCCGCAAAAAGCCCGCATCCTGGCCATGGTCGCACTGACCAAGACCAACGACAGCAAAGAGCTGCAACGGATGTTCTGGGAATACTGATTCGCCCTCGCCCGACCTGTTCCGGGTCGGGCACCGCTGTCACCACCTCGCCAGCCTTGGTGAGTGGTTCACGACTTTTTCCGATAAAAAAAACCCCTTCGTCCTACACCAAACGGAAAAAACTACTGTCAGAGGATTTCTTGAATTTTAAGCAGTTGCGAAAATGCTTACAGTTAAATACTGTATGCACGTACAGCTTAATAAGGATAATTCCGTGGCCACTCCCTCAGCCTCTCCAGACGCCTATGAACGCCTGGGTATGCGCGTTCAGAAAATCATCAATTCCCCCACCGCTCAGAAAGCCAAAGCCGCACTGATCTTCCGTCTTCCGGACGAACCCGTGGATGAGTGGGAACGCTTGCTCGAAGAGATTGATGAGAACGACAACGTCACCCTCGCCCATCGCGACGACGGTGGTGTGCAGATTTTCTGGGTTGTGCCGAAGGAAGATTGAGTCAATGAGTGTCCGCTGGTTTGCTTTACTGCTTCTGTGCATAACCTTCGGCGCCCAGGCTGGCGCCCCACGCACCTTCAACGAAGCCAAGAAAGTCGCGTGGAAGTTGTACGCTCCGCAATCCACCGAGTTTTATTGCGGCTGCAAATACACCGGCAACCGTGTAAACCTCGCCGCCTGCGGTTATGTGCCGCGTAAAAATGCCAAACGCGCCTCGCGCATCGAGTGGGAGCACATCGTCCCGGCCTGGCAGATCGGCCATCAACGCGAATGCTGGCAACAAGGCGGTCGCAAGAACTGCACGCGGTACGATCCGATCTATCAGAAAGCCGAGGCCGATCTGCACAATCTGGTGCCGAGCATCGGCGAGGTGAATGGCGATCGCAGCAACTTCAGCTTCGGCTGGTTGCCGGTGCAAACCGGTCAATACGGCTCGTGTCTGACGCAGGTCGACTTCAAGGCAAAGAAGGTCATGCCCCGCCCTTCCATTCGCGGCATGATCGCCCGGACTTACTTCTACATGAGCAAGCAGTACGGCTTGCGCCTGTCAAAACAGGATCGGCAACTGTATGAAGCCTGGAACAAGACCTATCCGGTACAGACCTGGGAACGTCAGCGCAACCAGAGCGTGGCGTGCGTGATGGGGCGCGGCAACGAGTTTGTCGGCCCGGTAGACATGAAAGCCTGCGGCTGATCGACCGCTGAAAACACAAAGGCCTGGGGCATTACACCCCAGGCCTTTGTTCGTTTCTAACCGCTGTTTTTGTTTATTGAGCCGTCGGATGTTCGACCACCAGCGACTCGATATTCCTTTTCTTTGCCCGGGTAAGCGCTGCCGTCACCTCAGCTTGTTTGGCTTCTGCCTCGGTTTTCGAATTGAACGGCCCTATCAGGATACGAACCTTTCCGTTATCCCTGATGACGCTGGAAACGAAGCTATGCTCAATCAACCAGCCGCTCAGGTCGCTGACCGCCTGGGGCGTTTCGCCGCGCACCTCGACGTCCCATTGCGGACCGGTTGTCGCCGCGGGTGCGGAAGCGACTGTCGGTTGCGGCTTTTGCGCGTCAACCCCCTTACCCTCATCGCACCCGGCCAACGTCAATACTGCGATTACCAAGGCCATTTTGCGCACAACGCTTCCCTCTGGATGCTGAAAGCGGCGATTTTAACACTCATGGATCCTGTTCGAGCGCCGCAAAATGGGCGCAAAACAACGAGAATGATGGTTGCGGCCTCTGTATAGTTACGCCTTGGGAATTAATGCAGCATCTGCGCGTCAGAAAGAGGCACCCAAACTGCGAGACTTCGCACTAATCTATACCTATACCGACCTCTGCACTGTCCCAATCAGGTGCCCCACAAGCAATCAAGGAGAAAACCATGCTGATACTCACCCGCAAAGTCGGTGAAAGCATAAACATCGGTGACAACATTACGATCACCATTCTGGGCGTTAGCGGCCAGCAAGTCAGGATTGGCATCAACGCCCCGAAAGACGTTGCGGTGCATCGCGAAGAGATCTATCAACGCATTCAGGCCGGCCTGACCGCCCCAGACAAACCGCAAACACCCTGAATCCTGCAGTGGTCAGTAGCCAGCCCATTCAGCCTCGAATAACGGCTGGCTAGAGATTCAAGCACCACATCGCCCTCTGCCCAGCCTTGCGATACCGTCGCAACGTGGAGCCGATACTACCGCCCATCTCATGCCATGACTGTCAGACGTTTCGGATTTACTGCGAGAAAGGATCTCCTCCTTCCGGGGCTAACCAAACGTAACCCCACGCGCCATGCCTGCGGCAGCCACGACCATCAACATCAGCAGCAGCGCTTCGATATGACTGATACGGGCAAACAGCGTTGCGCGCCCGGTATCGATAGCCGCCCCACGCCCCAGCGCAATCCGCCATTTGATCAGCGTCACCATCGGCGCAATTTCAAGCAACAGAATAAGGACGAAGAGCGTCATTTTGAGATGAAACAGCGGTTGGTGAAGATAGTAATCAGTGCCTTTTTCATACCCGCCAAAGGCTCGCATCCCACCTGTGATCAAGAGAATGACTGCAGAGATCCCCCACAGATTATCTGCCACCAAAACGCTGCGCGCCTCTCCTGCACCGGCAGTCAAACGACGTAAAGCCGTGCCGCGAGTCAGTACCGCCCAGAAGCCCAGCGCAAAGGCCAACAGGTGAATCGCCGCCAGAAACCAGTGAGCCAGCATCGACATACTCCTTATAGACGAAGTTGAAACAGCCCTACAGTAGTAGTTCATTGGCGGGGATTTGCCCACGCACGTAGCTCCGCTGATTACCCACACATCAGGACGCCCCATACGCCGGTTGTTTTAACTTCATACTCAATTGGCAAATAGCGGGCACAAAAAAGCCGGGCTCCTGATGGATACCCGGCTTTGAGAACCCTGGATTTAATCCGTTCTTTTTGAAGTCGAAGTGCGAGCGTTGCTCAGTCCTTTAGCATTGTGATCGCCAGGCGTAGAGGTCGAAATGGCAGAGGCCTTCGTCACCCCTCGCGTATCCCGGGAATTCGCAATGCCCGAAGTCACTGAACCATGGCCGCTAACACCGCTAACACCATTACGATCGTTACCGTAGTGGTTGCCACTGAGACCATGGTCGCGGACGGCTTTGCCTACGTGATCACTGCTCAAGCCTGCGCCACGGCCATTGCTGCTGACGCCGCCAGAATGGCCGGAATTACCGCTGCCACCATGACCACCGCCGTTACCGCCACCGTTACCGCCACCATTGCCACCGCCGTTACCACCACCACCACCACCACCACCACCACCACCACCACCACCACCACCACCACCACCACCACCACCACCACCACCATCTTTCGCGTAGGCGGAACTCATGATGGACAGGTCAGCGGGCAATAATGGGGCGGCTGCAAGCATCAGCACGCAGGACATGACAGCTGCAAAACTCTTGTTTTTTAATAACATGGGTGGGTTCCGTGAGGTTGATATCGCACGAAGTAATTGACCGTTCCGGCCCCACACAGTTCAAAGGTTGACGACCAGCGGGCAGGCAATGTGCCGTTATCGAACGATGCACATTGCTCCCCGTAGTTTTACTGATCGTTATGCAGCGAGGGCGCGATTGGAATTTGTGGTTTCACCTCAATCGAATGCGCCATTGAGAACCTCATAGATGATCCCGGTAGCGATGGCCACCAGTATCAAGTCAGTGCCAGCCTGCCGCCACTCGTAGCCATCGTAATGGGGAAGCCTGCCGAGCAATCGGCCATCGAGTTTTTTGGCGATCCCCGGCGGTAACGGTTTTCCGCGGGCGAGATTTTTTTGAATGCCGGGTGGCAAGGCGGGCCCGGGGCTCCAGTAGTCGCGATAACCACCCACGACTCCAAGAACACTTCCGTGATTGATGCTCGGGCCGTGACTCCAATCGTCACCCCCTGAACCTTTGCCTTTGCTTCCATGGCTGGCGTTGCCATGGTCCTGGATGTTTTGTGGATTTCCCTTGCCGCTTCCCTGGCCCTTCCCGTTTCCCGGGTCGGCCAATGCAGTCATTGAACCGGACGCCAAGGCAAAACACGTCATAGCGGCAATCAACGAGCGAGATCTAAACATATCCGTTCTCTCAGAAAGGGGATGCCCCCTGCAATGTAGACGGTTATGGCTGTGTTAGTTCAGAAACTGTGTTCACTGGAGGTGGCGACAGGGCCAGATGGGAAAATCGAATGAACGGAGACATTCAGACATTGATAGGGCACGACGAAAAGAAGATCGAGTACCTGGAGGGAGGCGCCGAACTGGCGTTTTGAGCGGGGGTTTTGCAAAAGTTTTGCAAATCGCAGACAACAAAAAAGGGCCCACCTTTCGGTGAGCCCTTCTAGACCGCCCAGCAGAGCGGATTTTGTTTGGTAGGCGCGATTGGACTCGAACCAACGACCCCCACCATGTCAAGGTGGTGCTCTAACCAACTGAGCTACGTGCCTGCTGTGAGGCGGCATTCTACGGAATTCCGGAGGGGTGTCAACACCTTTTTTTCACCTAACCCTATGAATATGCAAAATATTTAATTTTGCTGTGGCAAAGAAGATTTTCCGCTGGCTGGCGGTCGTTTTTTAACTCGGGTAGGATCGATGCACTCGTAAAATATATTAAACAGAGGCTGCAGGATGGCGAACACTCCCTACCCAGAGTCCTATTACGCCGCATCGGCTAATGCAGCGCCGCCGCGCCCGGCCTTGCAGGATGATGTAGAGACTGATGTCTGTGTCATCGGCGCTGGTTATACCGGCCTGTCCTCTGCCCTGTTCCTGCTGGAAAACGGTTTTCGGGTAACGGTCCTGGAAACAGCCAAAGTGGGTTTTGGCGCATCGGGGCGCAACGGTGGCCAGATCGTTAACAGCTACAGCCGTGATATCGATGTGATCGAGCGCAGTGTCGGTCCCAAGCAAGCTCAGCTCCTGGGGCAAATGGCGTTCGAGGGCGCACGGATCATTCGTGAGCGGGTGGCCAAATACAACATCCAGTGCGACCTGAAGGACGGCGGTGTGTTCGCCGCCATTACCGCCAAGCAGATGGGCCATCTGGAATCCCAGAAGCGCCTGTGGGAACGTTTCGGTCATACGCAGCTTGAGCTATTGGATCAGCGACGCATCCGTGAAGTGGTGGCTTGCGATCAATACGTCGGCGGCATGCTCGACATGAGCGGCGGGCATATTCATCCGCTCAATCTTGTCTTGGGTGAAGCAGCCGCCGTGGAGTCGCTGGGCGGCACTATTTACGAGCAGTCGCCAGCGGTGCGCATCGAGCGCGGCGCCAATCCAGTGGTGCATACGCCTCAGGGCAAGGTCAGGGCCAAATTTATTATCGTCGCCGGCAACGCTTATATCGGCAATCTGGTGCCGGAGCTGGCGGCCAAGTCGATGCCCTGCGGGACTCAAGTGATCGCCACCGAGCCCTTGGGCGATGAATTGGCCAAGCGCCTGTTGCCTCAGGACTACTGCGTCGAAGACTGTAACTACCTGCTCGACTACTACCGTCTGAGCGCTGACAAACGCCTGATTTTCGGCGGCGGCGTAGTGTATGGCGCGCGGGATCCGGCGAACATCGAGGCGATCATTCGACCGAAGATGCTCAAGGCCTTCCCGCAGCTCAAGGATGTGAAAATCGATTACGCCTGGACCGGCAATTTCCTGCTGACCCTGTCGCGACTTCCCCAGGTCGGACGGCTGGGCGACAACATATACTATTCCCAGGGTTGCAGTGGCCATGGCGTGACGTATACGCACCTGGCGGGCAAAGTGCTGGCCGAGGCATTGCGTGGCCAGGCCGAACGCTTCGACGCCTTTGCCGATCTGCCCCACTACCCGTTCCCCGGCGGGCAATTGCTGCGTACACCGTTCGCTGCGTTGGGCGCCTGGTATTACGGATTGCGGGACAAGTTCGGATACTGACCGATAGATGTGAAAAGGGGCCGCTGAATGCGACTAGGAAACGTAGGAGCCAGGCTTGCCGGCGAAAGCGCAATTGATGACGCTTTCGCCGGCAAGCCTGGCTCCTACGAAAGGCGGTTCACTCAGAAGTCGATGGTTGCCGAAAGGAGGTAGGTGCGCGGGGTCGACAATGTCAAGCCAGGCTCGCTGTCATCCGAGGCCCCGGCCGAACTCCAGTAGCTTTTGTCCGCCACGTTCTCGACATTGGCACGCAGGGTAATGTTCTTTTCGTCGATCTTGAATGCGTAGCGTGCACCCACATCGAAACGCTCCCAGGAGTCGATTTCCTTGTTGTTGGACTGGTCCAGATACTGCGAGCTGGAATAGAGGCCGCGACTGGTCAGGGTCAGGCCCTGCACGGTCGGCACATCCCACTCGGCGCCCAGGTTGACGTTGTATTTCGGCGTGGCTGGCGCCCGGTTGCCGTCATAGGTGCCATTGGTGGTGTTGCTCAACTCACTGTCGATGTACATGACACCGCCGAGCAGGCGGAAACCATCGAGCGGTTCACCGAACACACTCAGTTCCACGCCCGTATTCTCGCGCTTGCCGTTCGGGCCGAAAACCCGGGTCGTGGCGTTGGTTTCATAGGCCGGCTGCTTGATCCGGAACACCGCGGCAGTCACGGCGAACGCACCCGCGTCATACTTGGCGCCGACCTCGACCTGTCGACTGATGAACGGCGGGAATATCTCGTCCTCGTTCACCGATGTTGATGGCGCAATCTTGCCCTGGCTCAGGCCTTCCATGTAGTTGGCATACAGCGACAGCTTATCGGTTGCCTTAAACAGGATGCCGCCCGACGGCGAAACCTTTTCCTCATCGTAGGCCGTGGCGCCTTTGACATCATCCGTCCAGTCGTCAACCTTCACGCGCTGCCAGCGGGCGCCCAGGGTCAGCAACAGCCGGTCATCGAAGAAGCCCAGAGTGTCGGACAACGCCACGCCGCTGAAGCGGTTCTCGGTGTAGACCTTCGAATCGAGTCGAGTGGGTCTCGCAGGTGTTGGTGTTTCCACGGGGTCGTAGAGGTTGCTGCGGGCCGCGGCATAACGGGCGCCGCCATTTTCGAAGTCCATGTAGAAATAGCTGGCGGCCAGGTTGACCTCATGGCTCACCGGACCGGTATGAAACCAGCTGCGCACCCCTGCCGTGGCCGTCCGGACATTTTCGTCACGGGTGAAGTCACGGGGCTGAACGCTGAAATCGCCGGCATCATTGGTGACCGCAACGGCATGCCGGAGGAAGTCATGATTGCTTTTACGCGCGCCCACGCCGCCGTACAGCATGACCGAATCACTGACATCGAATTCGCCGTTCACCGCTCCGAAAGTGTCGTTGGTGCTCGCCTTGCTCCAGGGCTGCGCATAGTTGTCGCGCACATCGTTCGCATTCGGCACCTTGGCATTGGCGCCAACCTGCACGCGTTCCTGCGGGGCGTCGGTATCACGCTCGGTGCGCCCGATGTCCGTCGAGAGTCGCAGACGCTCACCGCGAAAATCCAGGCCCAGCACAGCCATCTCGCGGTCGACACTCTGGTGATCCCATTCGGTGTCGCCGGACTGCTTCACGCCGTTGAAACGGATACCGAACTTGTTGTCTTCACCAAAGCGCCGACCGACATCCACGGCACCGCCGACCTGGTTGTCGGAAGCGTAGCTACCGGTAAACGAAGTGATGGGCTTGTCGGTCGCGCGCTTGGGCACCACGTTGATCCCGCCACCCACACTGCCCCGCGGCGAGATGCCGTTGATGAGCTGGCTCGGGCCCTTGATGATGTCGACGCGGTCAGCCATCTCCATGTCGATCGTATAGGTCGGCAGGACTCCGTAGAGACCGTTGTAGGCGACATCACTGTTGAACAGGCTGAGCCCGCGAATGGTGAACTGCTCATAACGCCCACCCGCCGGGTTGGTGGCGCGAACCGAGGGATCGCTGGCGATCAGGTCGCCCAAGGTACGAGCCTGAAGGTTTTTGACCGCCTCACCGGTGTAGGTGGTCATGCTGAACGGCGTTTCCATGAAATCTTTCGAGCCCAGCAAGCCTTGCGAACCGCGGCGCGCGACTTGGCCGCCGGCATACACCTCACCGTCCGCCCCGCCCGTGGCACCGAGAATCGAGGTGGGGGCCAGTTGCAGGCTGCTGCCTTCTGGCGCCGGGGTCAGGATGTAGGCTTGCTCGCCCACCAGTTGCAATTGCAGACCGGAACCCTGCAACAGCCGGGCAAAGCCCTCCTCGACCGCGTATTCGCCGGAAAGACCAGGACTGGTGCGACCGCCCACCAGTGCCGGGTCGACCGAGAGATTGACGCCAGACAGACCGGCAAACCGGGTCAACGCATCGCTCAAGCTGCCGGCAGGCACCTGATAATTGCGCCGGGCACTGTCTTCGGCCCAACTGGCAGTGATGAACAACGGACTGGCACTCAGGCCCAGCAACAGGCTCAAGTGCAACAACGGACGCAAGCGGGAAGAAGCCGGGCGCGGACAGCAAGGTATTACTGCGGGCATTGATAGAGTTCTCTTGATTCGTTCACATGCCTTGAATGACAAGCGAGTCGAAAAAAGGGGACAGGCTTCACACACTATTTTTGCGCGGCAGCAACGTCACCCAATAACGGGTACGTGAATGCACCTCCAGCGGCAGGCTGGCCGCGAGCAACGCGAGGACGCGATCAGTGTCGTCCAGGCGGAAACTGCCTGTGACACGCAACGCTTCAAGCTCCGGCTCCCAACGCAGCACACCCGGTCGATAAGTGCTGAGTTCGCGCAGGAAATCTCCCAGCGGCTGGTTTTTCGCCATCAGCACGCCCTCTCGCCAACCCGGCGCAAGCACATCGAATGGGCTGATCGGCCCGACACCGATTGCTTGAAGACTGACTTGTTGACCACTGCGCAAAGCCAACGCCGGCCCCTGCAAGGGCTGCAATTGCACGGCGCCGCCGTACACCGACACGCGGCAACCGCGCGCCGCCTGTCGAACACAGACTTCGCTTTGGCTGACGATGATCTGTCCAAATTCCGTTTGGATCGTCAACGGTGACGCGCTTGGCACCTTCAGCGACAGCTCACCCTCAATCAGCTTCAAGCGACGGCTTTGCAAATCCACATCGACGGCACTGGCCGTGTTGAGTTGCAAGGAACTGCCATCAGCGAGCTGCACCTGTTTGCGCTCCCCGGTGGCCGTATGCAGATCGGCTCGCCAGACATCCAGGGGCAATTGTCGGCTAATCAGCCAAGCCGCCGGCACCAACGCCACCGCACCCAATACACGCTTGAGCACCACACGCCGACCCGGCTCGGGACGATCCAGACTTTTGAGCGCCAACGCTGAAGGCAGCTCAGCAAACCGCTGACGCAAGGCTTGAGCCTTCTGCCAGGCCTGCTCGTGACTGACGCAACTGTCGCGCCAACGCTGCAGATTCGCATGATCCCGCTCACTGGCACTTCCAGATTCCAGCAAGGCGAGCCACTGCGCGGCAGCTCGCACCGCCTGACGGGCATCGGGCACTGGACTGTTCACAGTTCCACCAACAGGCAATGCTCATAGGCTTGCGCCATGTAGCGTTTGATCGTGCGCTCCGATACCCGCAGGCGCTCGGCGATTTGCTGATAGTTCAAGCCTTCCAGCTGACTCCAGAGAAACACCCTGCGCACTGCCGCCGGCAATCCATCGAGCAGTTCATCCAGGGCTTGCAGGGTTTCGAGCAACAACCAGCGCTGCTCGGGCGACGGCATACAGTCTTCCGGCAACGCCGCCAGCGCCGTCAGATAAGTCTGCTCGAGGCTTCGACGCTTATAGAAATTACTCAGCAGGCGTTTGCCCACCGTCAGCAGATAGGCACGGGGCTCTTGCAGATCGGCAATTCGTTGAGAGCTGGCGAGTAAACGCAGGAACGTATCCTGACTGAGGTCCGCCGCATCACAGCCATTGCCCATGCGTCTTCTCAACCAGCCTTCCAGCCAGCCACGGTGATCGCGGTACAGGTCGTGGAAGGTTTGCTCCTTCGGCATCGCCACATCACTCATCTCAAGAAGCCCTGTGCCAAGGAGTTATCGTAAATGAGAGTGATTCTAATTAATGTAGGAACTGGGAACCAAGTGCTTTATGCAATTGGGGCGCAGAAAGGTTGGGCGGGAAGGAAATGAGAGAGGAAAAGCCAAATCGCAGACACAAAAAACCCCGGTCTTTCGACCAGGGTCTTTGCTATCGACTCGAAACAGACACTGGCGTTACCAGCGCTTGCTTCGTAGCTCCAAGGCGTTCAGTGGGCCTTGAGGCAGATATGGCGCAGCGGACGGGACTCGAACCCGCGACCCCCGGCGTGACAGGCCGGTATTCTAACCGACTGAACTACCGCTGCGTATCGCTTTGGACTTTCGCCCAAGTAACTCGTCTGATTGAAAACTCAGAAGCTTTTCAATCTCGAACCAGATAAATCTGACTCGGAAAATATGGCGCAGCGGACGGGACTCGAACCCGCGACCCCCGGCGTGACAGGCCGGTATTCTAACCGACTGAACTACCGCTGCGCGTCGGTGGAGGCTTTTAAAAGCTTCCATCTTGCTTTCGCAAGACTCTCGGAAGTGGTGGGTGATGACGGGATCGAACCGCCGACATTCTGCTTGTAAGGCAGACGCTCTCCCAGCTGAGCTAATCACCCGTTTGCATCTCCGAGGCCGCGAAATTTACGCAGGTACCGAAGCTAAGTCAATACCCCGCTTGAAGTTTTTCTGAAAAAGACAAAATTGTGTCCTTCCGAACGAGGTCGACAACCGTCAGACCGCTTTCGCGAGCAGGCTCGCTCCCACAGTGGACCGCGTTTCTTCGGGCAACATGCTTTCTAATGTGGGAGCGAGCCTGCTCGCGATGATGGCGGCACATTCAACATCAATGCTCGAGACAGCGCCCGCCCTATTACTCGCTGTAAATCATCTTCTTGGTCATGCCACCATCGACCACGAACTCCTGACCCGTGACGAACCCGGCGTTCTTGGACAGCAACCACGCCACCATCGCCGCCACGTCCTCGACCGTCCCCACCCTGCCCGCCGGATGCTGCGCATGATCGGCGTCGGTCAGCGGTTCGGCACGCCGTGCCGCGGGATCTCGCGCGTCGATCCAGCCTGGACTGACTGCGTTAACGCGAATTTCCGGCCCTAAGCTGATGGCCAAGGCGTGAGTCAGGGCCAACAGACCGCCCTTGCTCGCCGCATAAGCCTCTGTGTCGGGTTCCGACTGTGCGGCACGGGTCGAGGCCAGATTGACGATGGCGCCGCTGTGAGCGCGCAGGTACGGCGCACAGTGCTTGGCCAACAGCATCGGCCCGCTGAGGTTCACCGCCAGCACCCGGTTCCAGTAGGCCAGATCGAGGCTTTCCAGTGTGATGTTGTGCGGGTCGGCCACCGCCGCATTGCACACCAGCGCATCCAGACGCCCGAACTGTCCCAGCACCTCGGCCACGCCCAGTGCCACCTGCGCTTCATTCGCGACGTCCATGGCGATGAACCAGGCGTTTTCGCCGAGCACCTTCGCCACTTTCGAACCGCGCTCCCGATCCAGATCGGTCAGCACCACCTGCCAGCCTTCGCTGATCAGCCAAGCCGCGATCCCCAGACCGATGCCGCGCGCAGCACCGGTGACCAGCGCGACGCGGCCATGGGTGCCCGTGGTCGGCGTCGACAACTCGATCACAAGGCAGCCAACCCGCGCGCCAGATCGGCCTGCAGGTCTGCCACGTCTTCCAGACCGACCGCAACGCGGATCAGGCTGTCACGGATCCCTGCCGCTTCACGCTCTTGCGGCGCGAGACGGCCGTGAGAGGTGGTGCTCGGGTGCGTGATGGTGGTTTTACTGTCGCCCAGGTTGGCGGTAATGGAGATCAGGCGAGTCGCATCGATAAAGCGCCAGGCGCCCTCTTTGCCGCCCTTGACCTCGAAACTCACGACCGCACCGAAACCCTTCTGCTGACGCTGGGCCAGTTCGTGCTGTGGATGGCTCTTGAGACCGGCGTAATGGACTTTCTCGATACCGTCCTGCTGCTCCAGCCATTCGGCGAGTTGCTGGGCATTGGCGCAGTGCGCCTTCATGCGCAGGCTCAGCGTTTCCAGCCCCTTGAGGAAGATCCAGGCGTTGAACGGGCTCAGGGTTGGCCCGGCAGTACGCAGGAAACCGACGACTTCTTTCATCTGCTCGCTACGACCGGCCACCACGCCGCCCATGCAACGGCCTTGGCCGTCGATGAACTTGGTCGCCGAGTGCACGACGATGTCCGCGCCCAGCTTCAACGGCTGCTGCAACGCAGGGGTGCAGAAGCAGTTATCGACCACCAGCATCGTGCCCTTGGCATGAGCAATTTCCGACAGCGCCTTGATGTCGACCAGCTCGGCCAGCGGGTTGGACGGCGACTCGACGAACAACAATTTAGTGTTGGCCTTGATCGCCGCATCCCAGCCGGACAAGTCCGCCAAGGGCACGTAATCGACTTCGATGCCGAAGCGCTTGAAGTACTTTTCGAACAGGCTGATGGTCGAGCCGAACACGCTGCGCGAGACCAGAACATGGTCCCCGGCGCTGCACAGGCTCATTACCACTGCCATGATCGCAGCCATGCCAGTGGCAGTGGCCACGGCTTGCTCGGCGCTTTCCAGCGCGGCAATACGCTCTTCGAACGCGCGCACGGTCGGGTTGGTGTAGCGCGAGTAAACGTTGCCCGGCACTTCACCGGCAAAGCGTGCGGCCGCGTCGGCAGCGGTACGGAAGACGTAGCTGGAAGTGAAGAACATCGGATCACCGTGTTCGCCTTCCGGCGTGCGGTGCTGACCGGCGCGTACGGCCAGGGTATCGAACGCTACGCCTTCTAGGTCGCTGTCCAGCCGACCGGCATCCCAATCCTGACTCATGCTGTCACTCCTTGCCCTGCTCTTGATTTAGAGAGTCTGTAGTAGATACAAAACCGGCCCCTAGGGGCCGGTAGTTACTCAGTTGTTGTACAGATCAATGATCGCACTGACTGCCTGGGTCTTGACCTTGGAGGCATCGTTGCGTGCCTGCTCGATCTTGTTCAGGTAAGCCTCGTCGACGTCACCGGTGACGTACTGGCCGTCGAACACCGCGCAATCGAATTTCTCGATCTTGATCTTGCCGCCACCGACCGCTTCGATCAAGTCAGGCAGATCCTGATAGATCAACCAGTCGGCGCCAATCAGGTCGGCAACGTCCTGGGTCGAACGGTTGTGGGCGATCAGCTCGTGAGCGCTTGGCATGTCGATGCCGTAGACGTTCGGGTAACGCACGGCCGGTGCCGCGGAGCAGAAGTAGACGTTTTTGGCGCCAGCTTCGCGAGCCATCTGGATGATCTGCTTGCAGGTGGTGCCGCGAACGATGGAGTCGTCTACCAGCATCACGTTCTTGCCGCGGAATTCCAGCTCAATGGCGTTGAGCTTCTGGCGTACGGATTTTTTCCGTGCAGCCTGACCCGGCATGATGAAAGTCCGGCCGATGTAGCGGTTCTTCACGAAGCCTTCGCGGAACTTGACGCCCAAGTGGTTCGCCAACTCCAGGGCCGCGGTGCGGCTGGTGTCCGGAATCGGGATGACCACGTCAATGTCGTGATCCGGACGCTCGCGCAGGATCTTCTCGGCAAGCTTCTCGCCCATGCGCAGGCGGGCCTTGTAGACCGAGACGCCGTCAATGATCGAGTCCGGACGCGCCAGGTAGACGTGTTCGAAAATGCACGGAGTCAGCGACGGGTTGGTCGCGCACTGACGGGTGTGCAGCTTGCCGTCTTCAGTGATGTAGACCGCTTCGCCCGGTGCCAGGTCGCGAATCAGGGTGAAACCGAGCACGTCCAGCGAAACGCTTTCGGAGGCGATCATGTACTCGACGCCTTCGTCGGTATGACGCTGGCCGAAGACGATCGGGCGGATGCCGTGCGGATCGCGGAAACCGACGATGCCGTAACCGGTCACCATCGCCACGACCGCGTAACCACCGACGCAACGGTTGTGCACGTCGGTGACGGCAGCGAACACGTCTTCTTCGGTCGGCTGCAACTTGCCGCGCTGGGCCAGCTCGTGTGCGAACACGTTGAGCAGTACTTCCGAATCAGAGTTGGTGTTGACGTGGCGCAGGTCAGATTCGTAAATCTCCTTGGCCAATTGTTCAACGTTAGTCAGGTTACCGTTGTGCGCCAAAGTGATGCCGTACGGCGAGTTGACGTAAAACGGTTGAGCTTCGGCCGAAGTCGAGCTGCCCGCGGTCGGGTAACGCACATGGCCGATGCCCATGTGACCGACCAGGCGCTGCATGTGACGCTGATGGAACACGTCACGTACCAGGCCATTGTCCTTGCGCAGGAATAACCGGCCATCATGGCTGGTCACGATACCGGCAGCGTCCTGGCCGCGGTGCTGGAGGACGGTTAGCGCGTCATACAGCGCCTGATTGACGTTCGACTTACCGACGATACCGACGATGCCACACATGCGACGCAACCCCTACTTAATGGATCTGAACTGAACACAACTCACTGAGGCGTTTTGGCCGTCGGCAAGAGGTGCTCCTTGAACGGTATATCAGCGGGTACGCTGATTCCGCTGGCAAGCCACTGACTGCTCCACCCAAGGATCAGGTTTTTGGACCAGTCTGCGACCAATAGAAATTTTGGCACGAGCTGTGATTCTTTCCACCACCCGTCCTGCTGTACCGGCCCCAGGCTCAACAGCCCGACCGCCACAACCACCAGCAACACGCCACGCGCTGCGCCGAAGGCCATGCCGAGAAATCGATCGGTCCCGGATAGCCCGGTGACGCGAACCAATTCGCCGATAAGATAATTGATCATTGCGCCTACTATTAAAGTGGCGACAAACATGATGGCACAGCCCGTGATCACACGAGCCGACGGCGTTTCGATGTATCCGCCGAGGTACTCGGACAATGAACCACCGAACATCCAGGCAACGGCTCCTGCGATGATCCAGGTCAGCAGCGAGAGTGCTTCTTTGACGAAGCCGCGGCTAAGACTGATCAAAGCGGAGATGGCGACGATTGCAACGATCGCCCAATCAACCCAGGTAAATGGCACAGTGCAGCCTACAGACAGATAAGGCGGCGCATTTTAGCAGAGCCCATGGCTATCGGTAAGCTGAGATTGTCAGTGCTTTTCAAATCGGGACGATAGTTTTAACCGCGCTCAGGCTGAAAACGCACCACAAAACCCTTGAGGTTCTGCTGGCGACTCAACAAGTCACGCAGACGATCGGCTTCCGCACGCTCGATCAGCGGTCCGACGAATACCCGATTCTTGCCATCGGCGGAGCGGATATAGGCGTTATAGCCTTGGCTGCGCAAGGTTTTCTGCAGGCTTTCAGCGCTCTCACGGCTCGCCAGGCTGGCCAGTTGCACCGACCAGCTGACTGACAGGCCATTGGCATCGACGCGGCTTGGGGTGGTAGCCGGCTTGCTCGGTGCGGCAGTCATTGGCTGGGCAGGTGCTGGCACAGGCTTGGCGACTGGCGCCGGAGGCGGCGTGACCGGTTTGGCAGCTGGAGGTGCTGGCGCCACGGGCGCACTTGGCGCAATCTGTGTCGACGGCGCTTGCTGTGCGGCAATTTCCTCATCGCTTGGCACAGGTTCCTGCGGCAATGCCTGCGGCTCAGGCACCACCACCGGCTCGATCTGCACTTGCGGCAGAGCCGGCGCTTGCGGTGCAGCCGGTGCGTCAACCCTCACCTGGCGCTGCTCGTCCTGACGGGAAAACAGCATTGGCAGGAAAATCACCGCCAGCGCCACCAGCACCAGGGCACCGACCATGCGCTGCTTGTACGCCTTATCCAGCAAAGCCATTTGCCGCTTCCTCCGTGGAGCGCCGGGCCAGCCATTCAAGGGCCTCGGCGACACAATAAAATGATCCGAACAACAGAATTTCGTCGTCGCTCGTCGCCTGCGCGCACTGCCCTTCCAGAGCGGCGGCCACGCTGTCATAAGACGTTACCGAGGCGCCAAGGTTCTGCAACGCCGCGCGCAACTGCTCAACAGGCCGCGAACGCGGCGAATCCAGCGGGGCGACAGCCCAATGCTCGACACTAGCATTCAATTCACCGACAACACCATCCAGATCCTTGTCCGCCAATAACCCGAACACCGCCAGACGCTTGCCTGCCGGCGGGCGACCGGCCAGACGACGGGCCAGGTATTCTGCCGCATGGGGGTTGTGCCCCACGTCCAGCAACACATTCAGACGCTTGCCCTGCCAGTTGAACTGACGGCGATCAAGCCGACCGACCACGCGCGTCGCTTTCAGGGCTTCAATAATTTGTGCATCCACCCAAGGCAAACCGAGCAGCAGGTAAGCCTGCAATGCCAGTGCCGCGTTTTCCATCGGCAGATCGAGCAATGGCAGATCATGCAACTCGACTGCATACCCTTGAGCATCAAGGCCGCGCCATTGCCAGGCGTGATCGGTGATACCCAGGTCGAAATCGCGCCCACGCAGGAAAAACGGACAATTGAGCTCGCGCGCTTTATCCAGCAGAGGTTGAGGGGGATTCAGATCGCCACAGAGCGCAGGCGCGCCCTGGCGGAAAATACCGGCTTTTTCGTAAGCCACGGACTCACGGGTATCTCCCAGATAGTCCGCATGATCGACGCCGATGCTGGTGACCAGCGCCATGTCCGCATCGACCACGTTGACGGTATCCAGACGCCCGCCCAGCCCCACTTCCAGCACCACAGCATCAAGCCCTGCCTGTTGAAACAGCCAGAACGCCGCCAGGGTGCCCATTTCGAAGTACGTCAGGGAAGTGTCGCCACGACCGGCCTCGACCGCCGCAAAGGCTTCGCACAGCTCGGCGTCAGTGGCTTCGACGCCATTGACCTGCACCCGCTCGTTGTAACGCAGCAGGTGCGGTGAATTGTAGACACCGACGTTCAGGCCCTGCGCCCGCAGCAACGAAGCCACGAACGCGCAGGTAGAACCCTTGCCGTTGGTGCCGGTGACCGTGATCACCCGAGGCGCCGGCTTGCCCAGTCCCATGCGGGACGCTACCTGTTGCGAACGCTCCAGCCCCATGTCGATGGCTGAAGGATGCAACTGTTCAAGGTAGGCGAGCCACTCGCCAAGGGTGCGTTGGGTCATATGTTGGCAGGCACCGGCGGAACCACGATCGGCTCGATCGGCGCGGCGACGAATTTTGGCGTCGGCAGGCCCATCATTTGTGCCAGCAGGTTGCCCAGACGCGGACGCAGTTCCTGACGGTGAATGATCATGTCGATCGCGCCGTGTTCCAGCAGGAACTCACTGCGCTGGAAGCCTTCCGGCAATTTTTCGCGAACGGTTTGTTCGATAACACGCGGGCCGGCGAAACCGATCAGGGCTTTTGGCTCACCAACGATTACGTCGCCGAGCATTGCCAGACTGGCGGAAACACCGCCGTAGACCGGGTCGGTCAGTACCGAGATGAACGGAATGCCTTCTTCACGCAGACGCGCCAGCACCGCGGAGGTCTTGGCCATTTGCATCAGGGAGATCAGCGCTTCCTGCATCCGCGCACCACCGGAGGCGGCGAAGCAGATCATCGGGCAACGGTTTTCCAGGGCGTAGTTGGCGGCGCGCACGAAGCGCTCACCGACGATGGCACCCATCGAGCCACCCATGAAGGAAAATTCGAAGGCCGATACCACCACAGGCATGCCCAGCAGGGTGCCGCTCATGGAGATCAGCGCATCTTTTTCGCCGGTCTGCTTTTGCGCAGCGGTCAGGCGATCCTTGTACTTCTTGCCGTCGCGGAATTTCAGACGATCAACCGGCTCCAGGTCCGCGCCCAGTTCGGCACGGCCGTCAGCGTCAAGGAAGATGTCGATGCGCGCGCGTGCGCCGATGCGCATGTGGTGGTTGCACTTGGGGCAAACGTCCAGGGTCTTTTCCAGCTCCGGACGATACAACACCGCCTCGCAAGACGGGCACTTGTGCCACAGACCTTCAGGCACCGAGCTCTTCTTGACCTCGGAACGCATGATCGAAGGGATCAGTTTGTCTACTAACCAGTTGCTCATGCTTTCTTTCTCCAGTACCGGCGGCCCGAACGCTCTGGTTCGCAGCCCCGCGTATGCCCTTGAGCTAAATTCATGTGTGTGGCGATGATTGATCGGGTGGCCGGGTCAGCGAGACGTGACCTGCGTACAACCCATCAATCCTCAGCCGTGCCTGCTGTGTGCAGTGCACCTCTTTTGTACAGAGCAGTGGACGGCGGCAGTCTGCCAGCCGTCACATCAACGTAGGAGCTATCGAGTGAAACGAGGCTGCGATCTTTAGGATCAAAAGATCGCAGCCTCGTTTCACTCGACAGCTCCTACACAGCGCCTACACCAGTTCCTGCAACCGCTTTGATGAATGCCTGAATCTTTGCGTGATCCTTGATGCCCTTGCTCGCCTCTACTCCACCGCTGACGTCCACCGCGTAAGGCCGAACCCGGGCAATCGCCTCGGCGACGTTGTCCGGTGTCAAACCGCCAGCCAGAATGATCGGCTTGCTCAGGCCTTGCGGTATCAGTGACCAGTCGAAGGCTTCGCCGGTTCCGCCGGGAATACCTTCGACGTACGTGTCGAGCAGGATCCCGCTGGCACTGGCGTAGGCATCGCAAGCTGCTGCGATGTCGTCGCCGGCCTTCACCCGCAACGCCTTGATGTAGGGCCGGTGCCAGCTTTCACAGTCGGCCGCAGTCTCGTCACCATGGAACTGCAACAGGTCCAGCGGCACGGCGTCGAGGATTTCCCCCAACTCGCAGCGGCTGGCATTGACGAATAAACCCACGGTGGTCACGAACGGCGGCAAGACCTTGATGATCGCCCTCGCCTGCTGGAATGTTACGGCCCGTGGGCTTTTGGCGTAGAACACAAATCCGATGGCATCGGCCCCGGCCTCGACCGCCGCCAACGCATCCTCTATGCGGGTAATCCCACAAATTTTGCTGCGAACGGCTGACATGTCGATAGAACCTCAGGACAAATCCGGGAAAGTCCCGGATGGTAACAAAAGCGTTCGAGGGCGTCAGCCGTCAAGTTCCGAGAAACCGGTGAGGAAGTGTGGGCCGATGTAACGCTCGGGCAATTCGAACTCGTCGCGATACTCGACCTGCACCAGATATAGGCCGAACGGATGGGCCGTCACCCCGCCGGAACGGCGCACACGGCTTTCCAGGACTTCCTTCATCCACTCCACGGGACGCTCGCCGGCGCCGATGGTCATCAGCACCCCGGCAATGTTGCGCACCATGTGATGCAGGAACGCGCTGGCGCGAATATCCAGCACGATCATTTTGCCATGGCGGGTGACGCGCAGGTGATGCAGCTCCTTGATCGGCGACTTGGCCTGGCACTGGCCGGCGCGGAATGCGCTGAAGTCGTGGGTGCCGACCAGATACTGAGCAGCCTCGGACATGCGCTCGACATCCAGTGGACGGTGATTCCAGGTGATTTCTTCGTTCAGGTGCGCCGGGCGGATCTGATCGTTATAGATTACGTAACGATAACGACGGGCAATGGCCTTGAACCGCGCATGAAAATCCGCCGGCATAACCTTGGCCCAGCTGACGCTGACGTCGTGCGGCAAGTTGATGTTGGCCCCCATGACCCAAGCCTTCATCGAACGCTCGACCTGGGTGTCGAAATGCACCACTTGCCCGCAAGCATGCACACCGGCGTCGGTGCGGCCGGCGCAAAGTAGCGACACGGGTGAGTCGGCGACTTTGGACAAGGCCTTTTCGAGGGTTTCCTGCACCGTAGCCACACCGGAGGCCTGACGTTGCCAGCCGCGATAACGCGAACCTTTGTATTCAACGCCCAACGCGATCCGGAAAAAGCCGTCGGCCGCCATTTCGGCGGCCGGATTATCTATGTTTGCCAAAGGGTGACAGCCTGCTGATCTACGCAAAGGCAGGCATTATAAGGCCGCCGGACCGGGACGCCAGAGCTGAGTGATCTTCGTGCCCTGCCCGATCGGTGCAATGCCGGGTTTGATGTTGAACGGGATGCCCTCATCGCGAGCAGGCTCGCTCCCACAGGTTTTGTGTCGTACACAAGATATGCAGCCAGCATACATCCCTGTGGGAGCGTGGCTTGCCCGCGATAGCCGCGCCTCGGTCTATCTGGCAGGCGCCATCACATCACCACCCAAACAAAAACGGCAGCCTCGATGGGCTGCCGTTTTGTTTATGCGTTACCGATGACTCACGCCAGACGCGAGAGCATTTCCTTGGCTTCGCTCTTCTGACCGGCATCGCCCTCGGTCACCACCTCATTGAGGATGTCCCGAGCGCCGTCATTGTCGCCCATGTCGATGTAGGCCTGGGCCAGGTCGAGTTTGGTGGCGACTTCGTCGGTGCCGGAGAGGAAATCGAAGTCCGGCTCATCGGCCGCGGAGGCCAAAGCATCTTCCTCGGTGAAGCTCGGCTCACCGAGGCTCTGGGACAGGCGATCCAGCTCGGCATTGACGTCGTTGAGTTCGTTTTCGAAGGCGTCAGGCTGATCCGGGGTGGCGTCCATTTCATCGGCCAGTGACAGGTCGAAATCCGCAGGCAACTCCAGGTCGTCGAGCGTCGGCTCGGTCACGGATGGCGCTTCGGCGGCCGGCAAGTCCTTGAGGTCTTCATCCAGACTCAGCAGGAAGTCGTCTTCGGCCAGCGTTGCCGGGGAGGCATTGCCCCCCAGATCCATGTCCAGGTCGAAGTCCGACAGATCGTCGAGGTTTTCCTTGATTTCAGTCTGCTGCTGCAACACCGACTCAAAACTCAGGTCGTCGTCCAGCGGGAATTCGTCCAGCTCAGCCAGAGCTTCTGGTGCTGGTGCTGGTGCTGGCTCCGGCTCTGGTGCTGGCTCTGGTTCCGCCGCAACGGCAGGCGAGATTGGAGTAGCCGCC
Source organism: Pseudomonas sp. S2_A02 (assembly GCF_054668495.1). Taxonomy (NCBI): domain Bacteria; kingdom Pseudomonadati; phylum Pseudomonadota; class Gammaproteobacteria; order Pseudomonadales; family Pseudomonadaceae; genus Pseudomonas; species Pseudomonas sp. S2_A02. The sequence continues at coordinate 1,356,529 of NZ_CP162776.1, forward strand.
TCCAGATCGTCCAGACTCAGATCGAAGGCGCTGTCGAAATCGGACAATGCCGGTTCCGGGACTTGCGGTTCGTCCAGCAGCAGGTCCTTGACGTATTGCGCGTCCAGCTCGGCGGCGATTGCCGCGGCGGCCAGACCACCCGCAACTGCGACCGCCATCGCCGGGAAGCGGCTTTTCAGCTCTTCGACCCGGGCGAAGTTATCACCGTTTGCCACCAGTTGACGCTCCTGAGCGACGAATGCATCGCGGTCGCCCTGCTGACCGTAGACTTCCATCAGCTTCAAGCGCAGGTCACTGCGTTGCGGCTCTTGTTTAATAGCGTCTTCCAGCAATGCGGCGGCTTGATTCAGACGACCGCCTGTAATGTGCGACTGCGCCTGAGCCAGTACGTCGTCGGAACGATCGGAACGCTCGCCGGCAGGCGACACCAGTGGCGCAGCGATCGGCGGTGTCACCACAACCGGAGCAATCACTGGGGCCGGCGCAGGTGCTGGTGCTGGTGCTGGTGCGGTCGCAAGTTTCACACTCGGCGGCGGAACTTCCAGGCCTTCGAAGCTGCTTTCTGGCAAATCCTGGTCGACGGAGAACTCTTGTTCCTCCTCCAAGGCACGGGCCATGCGCAGATGCTTCTCGGCCTCTTGCTGAGCTTTGCGGCGGCGGGCCAGCAACAGCAGCAAGAGCAGCAGCACCACCGCACCGCCACCCACCAGCCCCAGCAGGATCGGATTGGTCAGCAGCTCGTTGAATTTCTGATCATCGGATGTCGCAGGCGTTGGCTCGACAGCTGGCGCCGGAACGGCTTCTGGTGCAGCAGCCTCTGGTGCAGGTGCCGCGTCCGCAGGCGTTGCCGCAGGGTTGGTCGCCAGCTCAGCCGACATCGCCGGAGCGGTCGCCGGCGCACCCGCGCCACCTTCGGCCTGCAGTTTGGCCAACTGATTGTTCTTCAGTTCGATCAGGCGTTGCAGCTTGTCCAGCTGACTTTGCAGATCGTTCATGCGGCTTTTCTGTTCAGCGTTGTCACGACGAGCCGCGTCGAGGCTTTCCTGAGTGACGGCCAGCTTATCGCTCAACGCTTTCGCATCACCGGCGGCACCTTTGCCACGGCCCTTGCCAGTGTCGGCAGAGACCAGGCTCAGCTTGTCTGCGGCAGGTTGCGACGAAGCACCTTCACCGCGAACGCGCTTGGTGGCGTCGAGTTGCTGCTGACCGGTTCCCGGTTTCGCCACATAGCGACGACCCTGACGCCACGCGGTGTTCTGCGCGGCGACCTCAGCGATAGCCTTCGGTTGCGGCAGGTTGGTGCTCAGTACCTGATCAGGCAGACGCAGCACCTGACCGGTTTTCAGCCGGTTGATGTTGCCATCGATGAACGCATCCGGGTTCAGCGCCTGAATGGCCAACATGGTTTGCTGGATCGAACCGCCGTTCCGCGCCTTCGCGGCAATTTCCCACAGGGTATCGCGCGGCGTGGTGGTGTGTTGCGATGGTTTGGTGGCGCCGGTGACTGGCGCGGTCACTGTTTGGGATGGCGCCGGTTGCGCGGCGGCATCGGCGGTCTGCGGCGAGAATTTGGACGGATCGAGCAGTACGCTGTAATCGCGCAGCAGACGACCGTTGGGCCACATGACCTGAACCAGGAATTTCACCATCGGTTCAGACAGCGGTTTGCTGGACGTGATGCGCAGGATGCTTTTGCCGCTGGCGTTAAGTACTGGAGTGAAGGTCAGATCGTTGAGAAACGCCTGACGATCGACACCAGCCTTGGTGAAATCTTCGGGCGAGGCCAGGCTCGGCACCACTTCGGCAGCCGTGAGGTCCTTGACGTCGAGCAACTCGATTTCTGCGACCAGAGGCTGGTTCAGCGTCGATTTCAGGGTCAACTCCCCGAGCCCGAGGGCATGCGCCATACCGGAGGACAGCGCCGAGGCGGCCGCTATTGCTAACACCAGTTTGCGAACTTGAACCATAACCTCTTCCTTTGTTTGAACATTCCTCGGCCAGCGAGAAGGTGTTGATTGCCGCTGCCGTAAGGCATTGCGCGCGGCGACGAAGGGTCGTCGCGCGCGATCATTTCATACATGCAATGGGAAGCCCTGCGGGGTGGCTCACCTTAAGCATTCCGGCCAAGCATGACGCTCGACGGGAATCATTCGAAAAATTGTTGCCAAGTATCTTTTACAGCAGGTCTTTTATCAACAATTCAGCCACCTGCACAGCATTGAGCGCGGCCCCTTTGCGTACGTTATCTGACGTCAGCCACACATTAAGTTCCGCCGGGTCGTCGATCCCGCTGCGAACCCGACCAACGTAAACCACGTCCTGCCCTACCGCATCGCCTACCGGGGTCGGGTAATCGCCCGCCTCGACCAGCTCGATACCGGGCGCCGCTTCCAGCGCTGCGTTGACTTTCGCCAGGTCGACAGCACTCGATGACTGCAAGGTCACGCTAAAGCTATCGCCGAAAAACACCGGAGCTTGAATGCAAGTGACGGAAATCTTTAATGAAGGCAGCGCCATGACCTGACGCAGTTCGCGCACCAGGCGTTTTTCCAGCAGCGTATGACCCTGAGCATCAGGCGTACCGACTTGCGCCAACAGGTTAAAAGCCATCTGCCGATCGAAGAACGCCGGCTCCAACGGGCGCACATTGAGCAACTCGGCGGTTTGCCGAGCCAACTCGGTGACCGCTTCGCGGCCTTGGGCAGAGACCGCCAGACACGCCGTCAGGCTGATGCGTTGCAGGTCGAGCAAACCGAGCAACGGCGCCAGCACCACCGCCAGCGTCGCGGCCGAAGGGCTTGGGCTGCTGACCTGGAAAGGCTTTTTCAGGCCGGCCAGAATTTCAGCGTTGGCCTCAGGCACCACTTGCGGCGCCTGATCGGCCGGCAAGGCCCCGGACAGGTCGATCAGCGAGCAACCGGCGGCTGTGGCACGCGGAGCAAAACTGAGGGTCACTGCCGGGCCGGCGGCAAAGAACACTAACTGGACTTTGCTGAAATCGAATTCGTCAACTTCCCGCACCCGCACGTTCTTGCCGCGAAACGGTACCGAATGCCCGGCCGATTCACTGCTCGCCAGCAGGTGCAGGTTACCGACCGGAAAATCCCGCTCTTCAAGAATCTGGACGAGTGTTTCGCCGACAGTACCGGTGGCGCCGATCACGGCAATATCGAAGGACTGGCTCATGGTTCTACCTCTGGCGAAACGGGGGGAGCGGCACTTTACCGGGTGGTTGGCAGTGAGGCAATTCACGCCCCATCCTGATCGTTCCCACGCTCTGCGTGGGAATGCATCCTGTGACGCTCCGCGTCACCGCTTCAAGAGCGGACGCAGAGCGTCCATGGCGGCATTCCCACGCGGAGCGTGGGAATGATCGGTGGGCAAAAAAAACCCGCACCTCTTTCAAGGCGCGGGTTCTTCGTTACATCAATCGATCAACGCTCAAGCAAAATCCGCAGCATGCGACGCAGCGGTTCGGCCGCGCCCCACAGCAGCTGGTCGCCGACGGTGAAAGCGCCGACGAACTGCGAACCCATGTTCAGCTTGCGCAGACGGCCAACCGGCACGTTCAGGGTGCCGGTAACCTTTGTAGGGCTCAGCTCCTGCATGCTGATCTCACGGTTGTTTGGCACCAGCTTGACCCAAGGGTTGTGCTGGCTGATCAGCCCTTCGATGTCGGCGATCGGCACGTCTTTGTTCAGCTTGATGGTCAGCGCCTGGCTGTGGCAACGCATGGCGCCGATACGCACGCAGATGCCATCCACCGGGATCGGGCTCTTGAAGCGACCGAGGATCTTGTTGGTCTCGGCCTGGGCCTTCCACTCTTCGCGACTCTGGCCGTTCGGCAACTCTTTGTCGATCCACGGGATCAGGCTGCCGGCCAACGGAACACCGAAGTTTTCAGTCGGGAACGCGTCGCTGCGCATGGCTTCGGCGACACGACGGTCGATGTCGAGGATGGCGCTGGCCGGGTCGGCCAGTTGATCGGCGACAGCGCCGTGGGTCACACCCATTTGCTTGATCAGTTCACGCATGTGCTGCGCGCCGCCACCGGAGGCCGCCTGATAGGTCATGGCGCTCATCCACTCGACCAGACCGGCTTCGAACAGGCCACCCAGACCCATCAGCATCAGGCTGACGGTGCAGTTGCCGCCGATGTAGTTCTTGGTGCCCGCGTCGAGCTGCTGGTCGATGACCTTGCGGTTCACCGGGTCCAGCACGATCACCGCGTCGTCCTGCATGCGCAGGCTGGAAGCAGCGTCGATCCAGTAACCCTGCCAGCCGGCTTCGCGCAGCTTCGGGAAGACTTCGCTGGTGTAGTCGCCACCCTGGCAGGTCAGAATCACGTCGAGGGTTTTCAGCTCTTCAATGCTGTAAGCGTCCTTGAGCGGAGCAATGTCCTTGCCCACGGACGGGCCTTGGCCACCGACATTGGAAGTGGTGAAAAACACCGGCTCGATAAGATCGAAATCCTGCTCTTCCAGCATCCGCTGCATGAGCACGGAACCGACCATACCGCGCCAACCGATCAGACCTACACGTTTCATCGCAACTACACCTTCTTAAAAGTGGGCCGCTGCTTTCATGGTTGAAAGTTGCAGCGGGCCAAAGAGATTACAGATTCCGCAGCGCGGCGACTACTGCATCGCCCATTTCCTGCGTACCAACCTTGGTGCAACCGGCCGACCAGATGTCGCCTGTGCGCAGGCCCTGATCCAATACCAGACTCACGGCCTTCTCGATGGCATCGGCCGCGTCCTGCAGATTGAAGCTGTAACGCAGCATCATCGACACCGACAAAATGGTCGCCAACGGGTTGGCAATGCCCTTGCCAGCGATGTCCGGCGCCGAACCGTGGCACGGCTCGTACATGCCTTTGTTGTTGGCATCCAGCGACGCCGACGGCAGCATGCCGATGGAGCCGGTGAGCATCGACGCTTCGTCGGAAAGAATGTCGCCGAACAGGTTGTCGGTAACGATCACGTCGAACTGCTTCGGTGCACGCACCAGTTGCATGGCGGCGTTGTCGACGTACATGTGGCTCAGTTCGACGTCCGGGTAGTCCTTGGCCACTTGCTCGACGACCTCACGCCACAGTTGGCTGGACGCCAGCACGTTGGCCTTGTCCACCGAGCACAGCTTCTTGCCACGCACGCGAGCCATGTCGAAACCGACACGGGCGATGCGGCGGATTTCAGTTTCGCTGTACGGCAGAGTGTCGTAGGCCTGACGCTCGCCGTTTTCCAGTTCACGCACACCGCGTGGCGCGCCGAAGTAGATGCCGCCGGTCAGTTCACGGACGATCAGGATGTCCAGACCCGCGACGATTTCTGCCTTCAGGCTGGAAGCCTCGGCCAGTTGCGGGTACAGGATCGCCGGACGCAGGTTGCCGAACAGGCCCAGTTGCGCACGGATTTTCAGCAGGCCGCGTTCAGGGCGGATGTCGCGTTCGATGGTGTCCCATTTCGGACCGCCCACGGCGCCCAGCAATACCGCATCGGCGGCACGGGCACGGGCCAGGGTTTCGTCAGCCAGCGGCACGCCGTGCTTGTCGATGGCGGCGCCACCGATCACGTCATGACTCAGCTCGAAGCCCAGGCTGTACTTGTCGTTCGCCAGCTCCAGCACCTTGACCGCTTCGGCCATGATTTCCGGGCCAATACCGTCACCCGGGAGAATCAGAATCTGCTTGCTCATGCTTTCCTCATGTCATCAGTCGGCACGCCCGTGGGCACACCCGGAAAAATTCTATCGCTCGGCGCTTATGTTTTAGAGCTTATGTTTCAGAGCTGATCGTTCAGCCATCAGCACCAGCACATCTGTACTGAACGAACCATCGGCCTCAATCTCAAAATATTCGCGAACTTCATTGCCCATCGATTGCTGCAACTCGAGGATCGCCGCGCGCATCACCTGCGGCGTGCGCATGCGCTCGACCCAGGATGTATATTCAAGGCGCAGCCGTTGGCGCGTGGTGCTGCGGGTATGCAACCCCGCTTCGCTGACCTGACGCAACCACTCACCGGCAGAATAATCGCGCACGTGGCTGGTGTCGCGCAGCACTTCAACACTTTGCAGGTAAGTGTCGAACAATGGGCTGCCGGGCGACAACACATCGATGAACGCCGCCACCCCGCCCGGCTTCAGTACCCGGCGAACTTCGCGCAGGGCCAGCCCGAGATCGCTCCAATGGTGTGCCGAATAACGGCTGAAGACGAAATCGAACTCGCCGTCAGCGAACGGCAAGCGCTCGGCGGCACCCAGTACGGTGGACACATTGCTCAAGCCCCGATCGACGGCAGCAGCCGTCACCACGTCGAGCATCTGCTGAGACAAATCGTAAGCCACCACTTCCTTGACCAGCGAAGCCACGTGAAAACTCACATGACCGGCGCCGCAACCGAGGTCAAGCACACGGGCATCGCCCTGCCCCGCCAGTTCAGCCTGTAGCAACGCGAATTCAGTGCCTTGAGCGTGTACAGCGCTGCTCAGATAGGCCGAGGCCTGTTCACCGAATTGCTTTTGTACTACCTGACTGTGCTGGGCGGTGCTGGTCATGGGACTTCCTTTTTTGGGGTTTAGCCTTGTGTTGTCTGGGTGGGCCTCTTCGCGGGCAAGCCTCGCTCCTACAGGGATTTGCGGTGTTCACAAAACCTGTGGGAGCGGGCTTGCCCGCGATGAGGCCGGTACTGCCTACATCAATTCCGGATCAATCACGCGTCGCGAAACAACCACGGCTGGCTCGCGCGATGCTTGGCTTCAAACGTGGCAATCGCCTCGTGGTCCTGCAACGTCAGGCCGATATCGTCCAGACCGTTGAGCAGACAATGCTTACGGAACGCATCAATCTCAAATTTCAACACCTTGCCATCCGGACGGGTCACGGTCTGAGCTTGCAGATCAACCTGCAACTGATAGCCCGGAGTCGCCTCAACCTGCTGGAACAGCTCATCGACTTCAGCGTCGCTCAGGATGATCGGCAGCAAGCCGTTCTTGAAGCTGTTGTTGAAGAAAATGTCGGCGTAGCTCGGCGCGATGATGCTGCGGAAACCATACTCTTCCAGCGCCCACGGCGCGTGTTCGCGGCTGGAACCGCAACCGAAGTTCTCGCGGGCCAGCAACACGCTGGCGCCCTGATAACGCTCGGCGTTGAGGACGAAGTCCTTGTTCAACGGGCGCTTGGAGTTGTCCTGATACGGTTGCCCGACATCCAGGTAACGCCATTCATCGAACAGGTTCGGACCGAAACCGGTGCGCTTGATCGACTTCAAGAACTGCTTCGGGATGATCTGATCGGTGTCGACGTTGGCACGATCCAAAGGCGCGACAAGACCAGTGTGCTGGGTAAAGCTTTCATGCTGCGCTCCTTTAGATCAATTCACGGACGTCGATGAAACGACCGTTCACCGCGGCGGCGGCGGCCATGGCCGGGCTGACGAGGTGGGTACGGCCACCGGCGCCCTGACGGCCTTCGAAGTTGCGGTTGGAGGTCGACGCGCAATGCTCGCCGGACTCCAAACGGTCCGGGTTCATCGCCAGGCACATCGAGCAACCCGGCTCGCGCCATTCAAAACCGGCTTCGAGGAAAATCTTGTCCAGGCCTTCGGATTCGGCCTGAGCCTTCACCAACCCCGAACCCGGCACCACGATGGCTTGCTTGATGGTCGAAGCCACTTTGCGGCCCTTGGCGATCACGGCAGCGGCGCGCAGGTCTTCGATCCGCGAGTTGGTGCAGGAGCCAATGAATACGCGGTCCAGCTGAATATCGGTGATCGCCTGATTGGCGGTCAAACCCATGTATTTCAAGGCGCGTTCGATGGAGCCACGCTTGACCAGGTCCATTTCCTTCGCAGGATCGGGAACGTTCTGATCGACAGCCAAGACCATCTCAGGCGAGGTACCCCAGCTGACTTGCGGTTTGATCTGAGTGGCATCGAGCTCGACGATGGTGTCGAACTTGGCATCCGCGTTGGAGACCAGGTCTTTCCAGGCTTCGACGGCCAAATCCCATTCCGCGCCTTTCGGAGCAAATGGACGGCCCTTGACGTAAGCCACGGTTTTTTCGTCGGCGGCCACCAGACCTACACGAGCGCCGGCCTCGATCGCCATGTTGCAAATGGTCATGCGGCCTTCAACGGACAAGTCGCGAATCGCGCTACCGGCGAATTCGATGGCATGGCCATTACCGCCGGCGGTGCCGATCTTGCCGATCACCGCGAGGACGATGTCCTTGGCGGTCACGCCGAACGGCAATTGGCCTTCGACGGACACCAGCATGTTCTTCATTTTTTTCGCGACCAGGCACTGGGTAGCGAGCACATGCTCGACCTCGGAAGTGCCTATACCGTGAGCCAAGGCACCGAATGCGCCGTGAGTCGAGGTATGGGAGTCGCCGCAAACAACGGTCATGCCCGGCAAGGTTGCGCCCTGCTCCGGGCCAATGACGTGGACGATGCCTTGGCGGACATCATTCATCTTGAATTCGACGATGCCGTATTCGTCACAGTTATCGTCGAGGGTCTGAACCTGCAAACGCGAGACCTGGTCGACAATCGCTTCGATACCGCCCTTGCGCTCCGGGGTAGTCGGAACGTTGTGGTCCGGGGTCGCGATGTTGGCATCGATGCGCCAAGGCTTGCGCCCGGCCAGACGCAGGCCTTCGAAGGCTTGCGGCGAGGTCACTTCGTGGATGATGTGACGATCGATATAGATCAGCGCCGAGCCATCGTCGCGCTGCTTGACCAAATGCGAATCCCAGAGCTTGTCGTAGAGCGTTTTGCCGGCCATCAGACGGTTTCCTCATCAGCTTGTTTCTATGCCCCGGATCTTGAAAGTTTCAATAACCCCTTGGCTTGTGAGGTCGATCCTAGGGGGTTACATTAAATAACTCAAATTCATATTTTTTATGCTTTGCATAACCAACTGGAATGCCACCGAGACATCATCATGGACCTCGCCAACCTCAATGCTTTTATCGCGATTGCCGAGACCGGAAGCTTCTCCGGCGCCGGCGAACGGCTGCACCTGACACAACCCGCCATCAGCAAGCGCATCGCCGGCCTGGAACAACAATTGAAGGTGCGGCTGTTCGATCGACTGGGCCGGGAAGTCAGCTTGACCGAAGCCGGTCGCGCCCTGCTGCCACGGGCCTATCAGATCCTCAATGTACTGGATGACACCCGCCGCGCCCTGACCAACCTGACCGGCGAAGTCTCCGGTCGTCTGACGTTGGCCACCAGTCATCACATTGGCCTGCACCGTTTACCGCCCTTATTAAGGGAGTTCACCCGACGCTACCCACAAGTGGCGCTGGATATTCAGTTCCTCGATTCGGAAGTGGCCTACGAAGAAATACTCCATGGCCGCGCCGAACTGGCAGTAATCACCCTTGCACCGGAGCCTCACGCACTGGTCAAGGCGACGCCCGTGTGGGACGACCCGCTGGATTTCGTGGTCGCCCCCGAGCACTCGCTGATCGCTAACGGTCCGGTCAGCCTGGCGGATATCGCCCTGCACCCCGCGGTTTTCCCCGGCGGTAACACCTTTACCCACCACATCGTGCAGCGCCTGTTCGAGGCTCAGGGCCTGACGCCGAACATCGCCATGAGCACGAATTATCTGGAAACCATAAAGATGATGGTCTCGATCGGTCTGGCCTGGAGCGTTTTGCCGCGCACCATGCTGGACGATCAAGTGGCGCGCATACCTTTGCCGGGCATACAGCTCACTCGCCAGCTAGGCTATATCCTGCACACCGAACGGACGCTATCGAACGCGGCACGGGCCTTCATGGCTCTGCTGGATGCACAAATCGATCAGCCAGGGACTCGCGGCTAAGCTGTGCTTCTTATTTTTGTGCTACGCCTATAGAGCCCCAAAACCCTGTGCCTAACGCCCAATTCAGCCCAAGGCCTGTTATCCATGCCCAAATCTGTTGAACGTATGCCGCCGATGCCGCGAATTCAGGCACTTGACCCCAAACGGTCCGAGCAGAGCTGGGAAAGCGCCCCGCAGTTGCTGGCGGCCCTCAACGGCGCTCGGCTGGGCGCCTGGTATTGGGACATCGAGCGGGGGCAAATCAGTTGGTCCCGGGGTACTCAGGCGTTGTTCGGCTTCGATCCCCGACAACCGCTGCCGGAAGATCTGGAATACCTCGACCTGCTGCCTCAGGAGGATCGGGCGAAAGCCATTCGCGCCTTCAATGCAGTGATCGCCGGGGCCCCGCTGGAACAGGCGATGCACCACCGCATCCGCTGGCCCGACGGCAGTCTGCATTGGCTGGAAATCAACGGCAGCCTGCTGCCGGACAAAAACGGCCGGCCGCGAATGATTGGGGTCATTCGTGAAATCACCCATCAGCGCCAGCGCGAACAGGCGCTGAGCAGCTCGGAAAAACGCTTCGCCACGCTGTTTCACCTGTGCCCGAACATGGTCCTGCTGACCCGCCAGGAAGACGGCCTGATTAGCGAAGCCAACCAGTATTTCGAAAGTCTGTTCGGCTGGCCGGTGCAAGACGCCATCGGCCGAACCACGCTGGAACTGGGCCTTTGGGTCAACCCGGAGCAACGAGTGCAGTTGGTCAAGGCCACCAAGGCCAAAGGCGAGCTGATCAACATGGAGGTGCAGTTTCGCGCCAGCAATGGGCAGGTTCACGACGGCATTCTCAGTGCGCAAAAGGTCGAACTCGAAGGTCAGCCTTATCTGCTGAGCACGTTCCTCGACACCACCGAACGCAAAATTGCCGAGCACGCCCTCAAAGACAGCCAGGAACGCCTCGACCTGGCTCTGGATTCGGCGCAACTCGGCACTTGGGACTGGCACATTCCCAGCGGCATGCTTTACGGCTCGGCGCGGGCCGCCCAGTTGCATGGGCTTGACCCCAAACCCTTCCATGAATCCTTCGACGCGTTTTTCGAAGGCGTGCCCGGCGAAGAACGCGACAGCATGCGCGATGCCTACCGCAGTTTGCGCGAGGGCCCGGCCGGTAGTTATCAACTGACGTACCGGGTACAGCTGCAGGACGGCAGTTCGCGCTACCTGGAAAGCCGCGCCAGACTTTATCGAGACGACCACGGCAACCCGCTGCGCATGGCCGGCACACTGCTGGACATCACTGATCAGGTGGAACGCGAACAGCAACTGGTGGCCTCGGAAGAGAAATTCGCCACCTTGTTCCAAGTCAGCCCGGACCCGATTTGCGTCACGCGCCAGGACACCGGTCACTTCATCGAGATCAACTCCAGTTTCACTCAGACATTCGGCTGGAACACCGTCGACGTGATTGGCCGCAGCGCCGACGAAATCGGCCTGTGGGACGCTTCGGCGAAAAGCCTGCAAAGGATCGAGCGGGTCATCCGCGAACAGGGCCTGAACAACGTGGCGATCATCGTTCAGCACAAGGACGGGCAGTCCCTGACCTGCGTGATATCGAGCCGACAGATCAGCGTCGGCGACCAACCGTGCATTGTCACCACCCTGCGCGACATCACCCAGCAGCAACGCTCGGAAGCGGCGCTCAAGGCCAGCGAGGAGAAGTTCGCCAAGGCCTTCCATTCAAGCCCCGACGCCATCACCATTACCGAGCGCGACACCGGACGCTACCTGGAAGTTAACGACGGTTTCTGTCGCCTGACCGGCTACCGTGCCGATGAAGTGATCGGCCGCACGGTGTATCAGGTCGGTATCTGGGCCGAAGAAAAACAACGCTCGGCGTTGCTGGCGGAACTACATATCAAGGGCCGGGTTCACCATCAGGAAATGCTCGGGCGCAACAAACGCGGCGAGTTGCTGACCGTCGAAGTCTCGGTGGAGCCGATCACCCTCAACGAAACGGCGTGCCTGCTGCTGACCGCGCGGGACGTCAGCCTGCTGAAAAATGCCGAAGCGCAGATCCGTCACCTGGCCTACCACGACCCGCTGACCAACCTGCCCAACCGCGCCCTATTGATGGATCGTCTGAGCCAGCAGATCGCCCTACTCAAACGCCACAACCTGCGCGGCGCGCTGATGTTCCTTGATCTCGACCACTTCAAGCACATCAACGATTCCCTCGGCCACCCGGTGGGCGATACGGTGCTGCAGATCATCACCGCGCGCCTTGAAGCCAGCGTGCGCATGGAGGACACCGTCGCACGCCTGGGCGGTGACGAATTTGTGGTGCTGCTCAGCGGTCTGGAAGGCTCGCGCAGCGACGTCAGCGCTCAGGTCCGGGAGTTGGCGGACACCTTGCGCGAACTGCTGTCCGAACCGATGTTCCTCGACGGACAGCGCCTGCAAGTGACGCCGAGCATCGGCATTGCGCTGATTCCCGACCATGGCTCGACCCCGACCGACCTGCTCAAACGCGCCGATATCGCTCTTTACCGCGCCAAGGACTCGGGCCGCAACACCACGCAGATGTATCACAACACCATGCAAAAGGCCGCTAGCGAACGCCTGCGCATGGAAACCGACCTGCGCCTGGCCCTTTCCCGAGGTGAGTTCAGCGTGCAATACCAACCGCAAGTGGATGCCCGCAACAATCGCATTACCGGCGCCGAAGCCCTGGTCCGCTGGCACCATCCGCAACTGGGTGCGCAATCGCCCACCGAGTTCATCAAGGTGCTGGAAGACAGCGGGCTGATTCTGGAAGTCGGCACATGGATACTCGACGAAGCCTGCGCAGCCTTTAAACACCTGATCGCCAAGGGCTTGATCGACCCGTTCGATTTCAGCCTGTGCGTGAACATCAGCCCACGGCAATTTCGTCAGAACGATTTCGTCGAACGCATCGAACACAGCCTCGGCAGCCACGGCCTGCCCTGCTCGCTGCTGAAACTGGAAATCACCGAAGGCATCGTCATCCAGAACCTGGACGACACCATCAGCAAAATGCGGCGCCTGAAAAAACTCGGCGTGAGCTTTGCGATGGACGATTTCGGTACCGGTTACTCTTCGCTGACCTACCTTAAACGCCTGCCAGTGGACACCCTGAAAATCGATCAGTCATTCATCCGCGACGCCACCACCGATCCCAACGATGCCGAAATCATTCGCGCCATCGTCGCCATGGCCCACAGCCTGGAGCTGGAAGTCATCGCCGAAGGGGTGGAAACCCTGGAGCAACTGGAGTTTTTGCAGGGGCTGGGCTGCCACTTGTATCAAGGGTATTTGCACAGCAGGCCGCTGCTGGTGGAGGAGTTTCAGAAGCTTCTCAAATGAGTCGGACACAGGCACAAAAAAGGGCGCCAGTGGATGGCGCCCTTTTCGTTGCTCTGACTCAGTGCTGCAGAGCCGGTTTTTCCGTCCCGTTGATCGGGATGCGTTTGGCCTTCGCTTCTTCCGGAATCACGCGCAGCAGGTCGATACTCAACAAACCGTTGCGCAGTTCGGCGGCCTTGATTTCAATATGGTCCGCCAGACGGAACGACAGTTTGAAGGCACGCTGCGCGATGCCTTGGTACAGGTAAGTGACGCTTTCGTCCGCGTCACGTTTGCCGCCACTGATGGTCAGCACACCTTTCTCCACTTGCAGGTCCAGGTCTTCTTCCTGGAAACCGGCGGCCGCTACGACAATGCGGTATTGATCATCACCGTATTTTTCAACGTTGTAGGGTGGATAGGTGCTGCCTGGTTCATTGCGCAGGGCGGTTTCGAACAGGTCGTTGAAACGGTCGAAACCTACCGAGGAACGGAACAGTGGGGCCAGGGAAAATGCAGTACTCATGATTCAAATCTCCTGAACATAATCAGCAAGTTTTTTTGTCTCCGCGACCCGAATTCGGCATCGCGTAATCCTTAGATAAGGACCGCTGATTACTTTTCAAGAGCTCTTTTTTTGTTTTTTTTAAAGTAGCTTCAGGCCGCTTCAGACACCTGTAACCCCAGTAAACGCGAGACATTATCCAGTTCGGTCTCACGACGCAGGACGGTGAACAGCTCTACCGCTTCGGGATAATTGCGGGTCAACATCGCCAGCCATTGCTTCAAGCGGCCCGGCGATTGACGTGGCGTCATCTGCGCCTTGGCTTGCAGCCAGAAGTCCTGAATCAGCGGCAGCAGCTCGGCCCAAGTCATCTCGACAACGTCTTCACCGGCGCGGGCGGCAGCGATTTGCCGGGCCAGATCCGGGCGAGATACCAGTCCACGACCGAGCATGATGTCTTCGACGCCACTGATCTCGCGACAACGACGCCAGTCCTCGACGCTCCAGATGTCGCCGTTGGCAAACACCGGCACCTTGACCACGTCCTGCACCCGAGGGATCCATTCCCAGTGAGCTGGCGGCTTGTAGCCATCGGTCTTGGTCCGTGCGTGAACCACGATGTGCGCCGCGCCGCCTTCGGCCAAGGCCGTGGCGCAGACCAGCGCACCGTCCGGGCTGTCGAAGCCGAGGCGCATCTTGGCGGTCACCGGAATGTGCGCGGGTACGGCACGACGGACGTGTTCGACGATTTGGTTGAGCAGTTCAGGCTCTTTGAGCAGCACCGCGCCGCCACGGGACTTGTTGACGGTCTTGGCCGGGCAGCCGAAGTTCAGGTCGATGACTTCGGAACCCAACTCGCAGGCCAATGCGGCGTTTTCCGCCAGGCACACCGGATCGGAGCCGAGCAACTGCACTCGTAGCGGAACGCCGGACGCGGTTCGGGCGCCGGTCAGCAGCTCCGGGCCGAACTTGTGGTAATAGGCAGGCGTGAGCAGTTGATCATTGATCCGAATGAATTCGGTCACGCACCAATCAATACCGCCCACACGGGTGAGCACGTCCCGCAGGATGTTGTCGACCAACCCCTCCATGGGCGCCAAAGCAATTTGCATGAAAAACACACTCAACGAAAAACGTGCGGCAGTTTACTGGATTATCTAATGAAAGACTTGCGCATACCTCTGTGGCGAGGGAGCTTGCTCCCGCTGGAGCGCGAAGCGGTCCCCTGCAATGGAGAGTGCTGCGCACTCTAACGGGAGCAAGCTCCCTCGCCACAGAATCGTGTCAGCTTGGAACTTGCAATGCAGGGCCATAGCCCTCGATAAACTCCGCCGGCATGCGCCTGGGCTTGCCGGTCGACAGTTCGATGCACACGAAAGTGGTCTGTGCCCGCAGCAACGTCGTGTTGTCGCTGGGGCGCTTCAACTGGAAGTGTCGGGTCATTTTCAGGCGCTGATCCCAATCGACGATCCATGTCGCCAACTGCAACTCATCGCCCTCATAGGCTGCCGCCAGGTAATCGATCTCGTGTCGCACCACCGCCATCGCCCGATCCAGCCGCCGGTACTCGACCAGATCCAGGCCCAGACGTTGCGAGTGGCGCCAGGCACAGCGCTCGAGCCAGGTCACGTACACCGCGTTGTTCGCATGGCCCAGCCCGTCGATGTCCTCGGCGGCCACTTCCAGATCAATGATAAACGGCGTTGCCCGATCCCAGCCCATACCCCACTCCCGGTCAGATTATTTCGACCGGGGCAGTGTAACGGAAGCTCAGGCCGATTGGCGCGATTGCAGGCTGCGACCGGCCAGCAGCGAAAGAACCCCGTCGATCACCCGCGGATCGGCGAGCACCCGCTGATGACCACCCTCTTCCAGGCGCAACAGACGGCTGTCGAACCAGGCTTCGTGGATCAATTGCGATTCCTTGACCGGAACAAAGTTGTCGTCCTCGGCATGAACGATCAACCCCGGCATGTCGAGTTGATAGCGCGCAACATCCAGCGCAGCGGCGCGCATACCGACGTCTTTCTCGACCTGGCGAATAAACGCCGAACGCGCTTTGGGCGGCAGGCGCACATAGCGTGCGAATCCACGCAGTACCCCGAGAATTCGCGCCGGGGCGGCGATCGAGACCAGGGTTTCGGTGCGCAAGCCCAACTGAACTGCGAGCATGGCACTGGCGCCGCCCATGGAGTGACCGATCACCGCTTGCAGCGGCGGCAATTCAGCGGCCGCTTCGAGCATGGCCCGAGCGAACAGCACCACATTAGCCTCGCGACCAGGCGAACGACCGTGAGCCGGGCCGTCCAGGGCAACCACGGTGTAACCGGCATCGACCAGCGCCGTGATCAGCGCGGCAAACTGTGTTGGCCGACCCTCCCAGCCGTGCATCAACAACACCGCCGGCCCTTGCCCCCAACGCAGCGCAGAGAGACCGAAGCGCAAGGTGATTCGTTCGGATTTCGCCAGCAGCGGCAACTCCCAGTCACGCGGCAGCAATTGCCGCGGGGTCATGAATGCCAGGCGCATCTTGCTCGCCACCAGCTTCGGCGCGAACCAGCCCAAGGTGCCATTAACGCCACGAACCCAGCTCAACGTGTTCATCGCCCATCTCCTCAGGCTGACGCCTTTAGGTCATAACACCGCCGACTTGGCGGCGCGCAGCAAACGATCGGACAACTCTCCTGGCCCCAGCGCCCGCGCCAGAGCCAAGCCACCGACCATCAAGGCCAAGTCGGCCAAGGCTTTGTCGGCTTCTTCCGGACTGGCCGCCAACTGCGCGACCATCAACTCAACATGCTCATTCAACGCCACACGAAATTCGTCCGGCAGACGGCCCAGCTCGCCGACCGACGCCGGAATCGGACATGCCTGCTCGGTGGAATCACGGTGTTTGCGCGACAGGTAGAACGCTGCGACCAACGCGCGACGTTCTTCACCGGTCAACTCGGCGTCCATACTGGCGATCAAGCCACGACGATGGCTGAGCAGCCGCTTGAACGCTTCCAGCATCAATGCGTCCTTGCTTTCGAAGTGCGCATAGAAGCCGCCGACCGTCAGGCCAGCCGCGCCCATCACTTCGCCCACGCTCGGCTCGGCCGGGCCGCGCTGGATCAGCGCTGCACTGGCAGCCTTGAGGATGCGTTCGCGGGTTTGAGCTTTTTTATCGTTCATCGTTGCCTCCGAATATTACGACTAGAATATTATTCTCATAATAATTTTCCGCAAGTCGTGGATGTGACCGCTGGTCTGAAGAAGTTTTGAGGAAAAAGGAGCGTTGGCCAAACGCCAGACAAACAAAAGGGCCATTCAATAATTGAATGACCCTTAAAAATCCCGCAGAGCGGGTAATCGTGGCGTCCCCTAGGGGACTCGAACCCCTGTTACCGCCGTGAAAGGGCGGTGTCCTAGGCCACTAGACGAAGGGGACACAAACCCTTCTATACAACTGATCAGTGCTGAGAGCTGATCGATTCAAGGCCGGTGTGGCCAGACCTTGAACTGTAAAATTGGTGGAGCTAGACGGGATCGAACCGTCGACCTCTTGCATGCCATGCAAGCGCTCTCCCAGCTGAGCTATAGCCCCGGATTTTTCGCCTCGCGGCGGAGCGACATCTTGCAACATCGCTTCTGTAAAACTGGCGTCCCCTAGGGGACTCGAACCCCTGTTACCGCCGTGAAAGGGCGGTGTCCTAGGCCACTAGACGAAGGGGACGCAAACCCTTCTATACACTTGATCAACGCTGAGTGTTGATCGCTTCAAGGCCGGTGTGGCCAGACCTTGAAGTGTAAATTGGTGGAGCTAGACGGGATCGAACCGTCGACCTCTTGCATGCCATGCAAGCGCTCTCCCAGCTGAGCTATAGCCCCTCATCGCTGAGGACGGGGCGAATCTTAATGGCGCATCGGAAGGCTGTCAAACTTATTTTTAACAATTTCCAAAATTTTTTGCCCACATAACAATCACTTACCGCCCTCCCCCCGAAAAACGGGGGTGGCGCCGAAGAGCAAGATCAAAAGATCGCAGCCTTCGGCAGCTCCTACACAAGGCTAAACAGCCTTAAGCGATAGCGCCCAGGAGTTTTTCCCACTCCTTATTTTCCTTCTTCGACACGCCGCCCAGCAGGTCGATGGCCTGACGCAGACGGAAACGGGTCAGGTCCGGACCGAGGATTTCCATCGCATCGAGCACCGACACCGAGCTGGCCTGGCCTGTGATCGCGGCGAACATCAGCGGCATCGCATCACGCAGTTTCAACTCCAGGGATTCGACCACCGCCTGGATGGTTGCAGTGATGCTGTCCTTCTCCCACTGGCGCAGGCTTTCCAGCTTCCACAGGATCAGTTGCATCAACTGACGAACCTGATCACCCGAGAGCTTCTTGGATTCGAACAGTTTGGCGTCCGGGTTCACACCACCGGCGAAGAAGAAACCGGCCAGCGGTGCGACCTGGCTGAAGGTTTCGACCCGGCCCTGCACGTGCGGTGCGATCTTCATCATGTATTCAGGGTTCAGTGCCCACTTTTGCAGACGAGCGGCGAACTCTTCCACCGGCAGGTCACGCAGCCATTGGCCGTTGAGCCACGACAGCTTCTCGATGTCGAAAATCGGCCCGCCGAGGGAAACGCGCTGCAGGTCGAAGTTGTCGACCATTTCTTGCAGCGAGAACTTCTCGCGCTCGTCCGGCATCGACCAGCCCATGCGGCCCAGGTAGTTGAGCATTGCTTCCGGCATGAAGCCCATGCGCTCGTAGAACGTCACCGAGGTCGGGTTCTTGCGCTTGGACAGCTTGCTCTTGTCCGGGTTACGCAGCAGCGGCATGTAGCACAGCTGCGGTTGTTCCCAGCCGAAGTATTCATACAAGAGGATCAGTTTCGGTGCCGAAGGCAGCCACTCTTCACCGCGCAGAACGTGGGTAATGCCCATCAAGTGGTCATCGACCACGTTGGCCAGGAAGTACGTCGGCAGGCCGTCGGTCTTCATCAGCACTTGCATGTCCATGCGATCCCACGGGATCTCGACATCGCCACGCAGCATGTCAGGCACCACGCACACGCCTTCGGTCGGCACTTTCATGCGGATGACGTGTGGCTCGCCGGCGGCCAGGCGGCGCGCGACTTCATCCGCAGAGAGCAACAGCGCACGGCCGTCGTAACGCGGAGTTTCGCCACGCGCCATTTGCTCGGCGCGCATCTGGTCCAACTCTTCGGCCGTGCAGAAGCACGGGAAGGCATGACCCATGTCGACCAATTGCTGGCAGTACTTCTGATAGATATCGCCGCGCTCGCTCTGACGGTAAGGACCGTGCGGGCCGCCGACGTCCGGGCCTTCGCTCCAGTCGATACCCAACCAGCGCAGGGCGTCGTAAATCTGCTGTTCGGACTCGCGGGTCGAACGCAGTTGGTCGGTGTCTTCGATCCGCAGGATGAACTCACCGCCATGCTGCTTGGCAAAGCAGTAGTTGAACAAAGCGATGTAAGCGGTACCTACGTGGGGGTCCCCGGTAGGCGATGGCGCGATGCGAGTGCGGACGGTGGTCATGGCATGTCTCGAAAAGAATAAAAGCGAAGATCAAACAAGAGGCGAATGGTAACAGGCGATAGCTGCCCGGCTCCAGTCAGCAGGGCATATAAGCCGAATCGGGGGATCAGCTTGGTGGCTGCGTTGCCTTCCAGGAGGTTGCAGGCAGGGCTGAAGGCTACGCAAGCGCGTAATTGATATTTGCAGTGTTCCGACGGGCCTCATCGCGGGCAAGCCCGCTCCCACAGGATCCGTAGGTGGCCACATATTGTGTGAATACCCTCAATCCTTGTGGGAGCGGGCTTGCCCGCGATGAGGCCCGCCCATTCACTGCACATCTCAAACCGCGATCAACCGCTCCCGCAATTTGCCGATTTCGTCGCGCAACTGCGCCGCGGCTTCGAATTCCAGGTCGCGGGCGAGCTGGTACATCTTTTCTTCCAGCTGACGAATGCGTTTGCTGATCTCGCTCGGCGAGCGCAGTTCGGCCTCGTACTTGGCACTTTCCTCGGCGGCCTTGGCCATGCCTTTGCGCTTCTTGCTGCGCGAACCCGGCACGACCGCGCCTTCCATGATGTCGGCGACGTCCTTGAACACCCCCTTCGGCGTGATGCCATTGGCCAGGTTGAAGGCGATCTGCTTGTCGCGACGACGCTCGGTTTCGCCGATCGCCCGCTCCATGGAACCGGTAATGCGATCCGCATACAGAATCGCCCGCCCATTGAGGTTGCGCGCCGCCCGGCCGATGGTCTGGATCAGCGAGCGCTCGGAACGCAGGAAACCTTCCTTGTCCGCGTCGAGAATCGCCACCAGCGAGACTTCCGGCATGTCCAGGCCTTCACGCAGAAGGTTGATCCCCACCAGCACATCGAAGACGCCGAGACGCAAGTCACGGATAATTTCGACCCGCTCCACGGTGTCGATGTCCGAGTGCAGATAACGCACACGCACGCCGTGGTCGGCCAGGTAATCGGTCAAGTCTTCGGACATGCGCTTGGTCAGTGTGGTAACCAGCACCCGCTCTTCCAGGGCCACGCGCTTGGTGATTTCCGAGAGCAGGTCGTCGACCTGAGTCAATGCCGGACGGATTTCGATTTGCGGGTCCACCAGGCCAGTCGGGCGCACCAGTTGTTCGACCACTCGACCGGCGTGCTCCGCCTCGTAATTGCCCGGCGTGGCCGAGACAAAAATCGTCTGGGGACTGATGCTTTCGAACTCGTCGAAGCGCATCGGCCGGTTATCCAACGCCGAGGGCAGGCGAAAACCGTATTCCACCAGCGTTTCTTTACGCGAACGGTCGCCCTTATACATGGCGCCGACTTGCGGCACGCTGACGTGGGATTCGTCGATCACCAGCAAGGCGTCCGCCGGCAGGTAGTCGAACAACGTGGGGGGCGCCTGGCCGGATTCACGGCCCGACAGGTAGCGCGAATAGTTTTCGATGCCGTTGCAATAACCAAGCTCAAGGATCATCTCCAGGTCGAAACGGGTGCGTTGCTCCAGTCGCTGAGCTTCCACCAGTTTGTTATTGGAGCGCAGGTATTCCAAGCGCTCCTGCAATTCAACCTTGATCCCTTCGGTAGCTTCGAGCAGGGTTTCGCGCGGCGTCACGTAGTGGCTCTTCGGATAGAAGGTGAAACGCGGCAGTTTGCGGATGACTTCACCGGTCAGCGGATCGAAGGCGGACAGGCTCTCCACTTCGTCATCGAACAGCTCGATACGGATCGCTTCGAAATCGGATTCCGCCGGGTGGATATCAATCACATCGCCGCGCACCCGAAAGGTCGCCCGGGCGAAATCCATGTCGTTGCGCGTGTATTGCAGGTCGGCCAGACGACGCAGCAGCGCGCGCTGGTCGAGCTTGTCGCCGCGATCCACGTGCAACACCATCTTCAAATAGGTTTCCGGACTGCCCAGACCGTAAATGCACGACACCGTGGTGACGATGATCGCGTCCTTGCGCTCCAGCAGCGCCTTGGTTGCAGACAGGCGCATCTGCTCGATGTGGTCGTTGATCGAGGCATCCTTCTCGATGAAGGTGTCGGATGACGGCACATAGGCTTCGGGCTGGTAGTAATCGTAATAGGACACGAAGTATTCAACGGCGTTGTTCGGAAAGAACGCCTTGAATTCGCCATACAACTGCGCGGCCAGCGTCTTGTTGGGCGCCAGCACCAGCGTCGGGCGCTGTATCTGGGCGATCACGTTGGCGATGCTGAAGGTTTTGCCCGAGCCGGTCACACCGAGCAACGTCTGGTGCGCCAGCCCGGCCTCAATGCCCTCGACCATCAGGCGGATGGCTTCCGGCTGATCGCCGGCGGGCTCGAAGCGGGTGACTAGCTGGAATTCAGACATACATACCTCTGGATTCGCGCCTGTCCGATCAAACCGGACAGCAACGAAAAAGACCGCAAACGACCGATGTCGCCCTAGGAAAAAACTGGATTGTGCTCAATGTGGAGCCGATTGCCATCGCTTTCAAGGCAAACGTCCTACATCGGGTAGAACCTTTGACGACATCACTCGGTCAACGATCGAAAAATAATTCGAAAAACTTACCGTAAAAGCCGAATCGCCTGTCGCCATCAATCACTGATGGCCTCTATACTAGCTCCCCGTTTGTGCACCGCTCTAGTGCATTCGGCTGGAGCGCGACACGTCCCTCCACACTCCATTCAGAGCCGCCGCAATAATGAGCCTGTTCTCCGCTGTCGAAATGGCACCACGCGATCCAATCCTGGGCCTCAACGAAGCATTTAATGCCGATACCCGTACCAACAAGGTCAACCTGGGGGTGGGTGTTTACTGCGACGAGGAGGGGCGAATTCCACTCCTGCGCGCCGTTGTCGAAGCCGAGACGATTCGCGCCGCTCAACACGTTTCCCGTGGTTACTTGCCAATCGACGGCATCGCCGCCTACGACCAGGCCGTGCAGAAACTGCTTTTCGGCAATGATTCGCCGCTGATCGCAGCTGGCCGGGTTATCACCACTCAAGCCGTCGGCGGCACCGGTGCGCTGAAAATCGGTGCCGACTTCCTCAAGCAACTGTTGCCGAACGCCGTCGTGGCAATCAGCGACCCAAGCTGGGAAAACCACCGCGCGCTGTTCGAAACCGCAGGTTTCCCGGTGCAGAATTATCGCTACTACGACGCCGCGACACACGACGTTAACCGCGCCGGCTTGCTGGAAGACCTGAACGCCCTGCCGTCCGGCTCCATCGTTGTGCTGCACGCTTGCTGCCACAACCCGACCGGCGTGGACCTGAGCCCGGCGGACTGGAAAAACGTGCTGGAAGTGGTCAAGGCCAAAGGTCACGTGCCGTTCCTCGACATGGCCTACCAGGGCTTTGGCGACGGCATCGATGAAGACGCCGCGGCCGTGCGCCTGTTCGCTGAATCGGACCTGACCTTCTTCGTTTCCAGCTCGTTCTCCAAATCCTTCTCGCTGTACGGCGAGCGCGTTGGCGCCCTGTCGATCGTCAGCGAATCGAAAGAAGAAAGCGCGCGCGTGCTGTCGCAAGTCAAACGCGTGATCCGCACCAACTACTCCAACCCGCCGACCCACGGTGCAAGCATCGTCGCCGCCGTGCTGAACAGCCCGGTACTGCGCGCCCAGTGGGAAGAAGAACTGGCAGAAATGCGCCTGCGGATTCGCGGCATGCGCACCCAGATGGTCGACCTGCTGGCGAAAAACGCTCCGCAACGCGATTTCAGCTTCGTCGGTCGCCAGCGCGGCATGTTCTCCTACTCCGGCCTGACGGTTGAGCAGGTTACCCGCTTGCGCAACGAGTTCGGTATCTACGCCCTGGACACCGGCCGCATCTGCGTCGCCGCGCTGAACCAGAGCAACATCGACGTTGTGACCAAGGCCATCGTTGCGGTGATCTGAGTCGACGCGTGATATGAAAACGGGAAGCCAAATGGCTTCCCGTTTTTTTGTCTCAGATAAATCCCAGCGCAGCGAACGACCGCTCTAGACTGCACACATATTAAATGTGGGAGCTGGCTTGCCTGCGATAGCGGCCGGCCAGCCAACATCAATGTTGAATGTGATGGCCTCATCGCGAGCAAGCTCGCTCCCACAGGTTTTATGTACACCCGAGAATTTTTACGAGAGCCAACATGAAAAACGATGACCTACGCGCCGACCGCGACGAGCTGGACCACTTTGTGCCCCGCTCCTCGGCCAAACGCGGTAATAACCTGGTGCTGCAAGTGGCTGCGGGCGTGTTCCTTGGCGGCCTGGCGTTGTGGCTGGTGCAACTGACCGCCACGATGCTGTACGCCAAGATGATGCTCGGCACCATTACCTTCGGCGGTTAAGCCAATTCGGTTGCACGCTGGCTGGCTGCGTCGTCATAGGCCACATAAAGCGACTCGGCCACCTGGCTTTTGATCGCCTTGGTGCTTTCCAGCCCCAAAACAAAACCTTCGGCCTTGCCGCCCGCGCGGTTCAATTCGTCAGCGGTGCTGGCCTGAGTGATTGCGTCGAACAGTTTCTCGGCGTGCGGGCCAATGCCTTTGGGCAGGCTGATCTGAGCGATGCTCATGCGAACACCCCGCTGCTTTGAGGTGTGAGGGTTGGGTGATTCATGGCGCGTACCTTTTCGGCTGAGGGCCGGCAGCGCGTGTCACCACTTCCGGGCGACCATGGTAGACCTCTGCCGCGATTCTGGTAACCGCCAATGGCCGATAACCCGCTCTGATCCGATGAAAACATCAAACCTCCAACAGAAGCTTGACTTCTCTTTTTGAATCAGTAACATAGGCGCCATTCCGCGATAGCTCAGTTGGTAGAGCAAGTGACTGTTAATCACTGGGTCCCTGGTTCGAGTCCAGGTCGTGGAGCCAGACAAGGTTCCAGAGAAGGCTTTCAAAATCTCTGAAACCCCCGAAAACCCGCCTTATGGCGGGTTTTTTCGTTTTGGCGTTCTGTCGGATTCCGGTGGATACCAGCCATTTTAAGGGTAGAGCCTGAAATAAAGATCAGCTCGATTAAAGGGAGTACCCTTATGTCGCGCACCACTGCTCCACTCTCCGACGCCGCTTGCCGTTCGGCCAAGCAAACAGACCGCGCCTAGAAGCTTTTCGACGGCGACGGCCTTTACCTTCTAATCCAACCCAATGGCCGCAAAGGCTGGCGTCTCAAATACGTCAAACCTGGAAAACCACTGATTCCATTAGTGGATAATTTAATCCACCCCCGCAGAACTCCCGAAAATTCGAGCTTTGACCCGAATTCTCCACAGGCGTAGAAAAGGTCGGGCAAAGCGCTGTCGTTGACAGCAACCCAGGTAGTCAGAACCTTTAAGGTTACGCCACGCCGTGGTGGTTCTCCCAAAGTGCGATTAGCGTCCGACAGCTCGCACGGTCACTCACCGAGTGATGGATGCCCACTTCAGATCATTGCCATTGCGGCAAATACATCTCCCTACCCAACTGCCCTGCAGCAACCTGTCCGCGCGGCTTCAATACCTTCGATTGCGTTGATAGTGAACATCAGCACGAGCACATTGATTGCCTACCAACTGGATGGTAGCTTATTAGCAAGTTTTTATATAACTGTAATCAACACCATCCCTGTGAGAATCACATGCAAGATTGGAAGCAAACCCGCAAAGACATCAATACTCGCTTGGTAGAGCTAAACGGCCTGTCTCCGGAAACAATGAAAGGCATGGCGGCGCTCGGCGCTGCCGGCGGCAAGACCAATCATCTGGACGCGAAGACCCGGGAACTGATCTCCCTCGCCGTGGCCGTGACCACCCGCTGCGATGGTTGCATCGCCTTCCACGCCGCCGAAGCCAAGAAACTTGGCGTCACCAGTGAAGAAGTCGCCGAAGCACTGGGCGTGGCAATCAACATGAACGCAGGTGCCGCGCTGGTGTACAGCACACATGTGCTGGACGCATTCGATAAGTCGTAAATCAAACGCTGACTTTCAACCTGTTAACGACTTCGAGACTAATCATGAATAAGCTGCTCACCCCTTACGATCTGTCCGGTACTGCACTAAAAAACCGGGTCGTCATGGCCCCCATGACCCGCACCCGGACCCTGGACAACATCCCTAACGAGTTCACCGCGCTGTATTACGCACAGCGTGCTTCTGCTGGTCTGCTGATCACCGAAGGCCTGCCGATATCCGACGAAGCCCGTGGCTACCTGTACACCCCAGGTATTTATGCCGACGAACACTTGCCAGGCTGGCGTCAGGTCACCGACACGGTGCATGCCAAGGGCGGGAAGATCTTCGCGCAGTTATGGCACGTTGGCCGTATGTCCCATATTTCGGTGCATGGCATGGTTCCGGTTTCTTCGGGCACTCAGCCGGCGGTCGATACCACGGTATATGCCTGGATCGAGCCTGGCGAATCCGGCCCTGTGCAACCCAGCGTGCCCCGTGCGCTGGAAACGGATGAAGTGAAACGTATCATCGGTGACTTTGTGAAGTCTGCGCGTATGGCAATGGAGGCCGGTTTTGACGGTATCGAAATCATGGCTGCCAACGGGTTCCTGTTCGACCAGTTCCTCAGCAGCGCCTTGAACACCCGCACCGACCAGTACGGTGGCTCGATCGCCAATCGCCAGCGTTTTCTGCTGGAAACCATTGACGCGATTTCTGCCGAAATC
Source organism: Pseudomonas sp. S2_A02 (assembly GCF_054668495.1). NCBI lineage: Bacteria > Pseudomonadati > Pseudomonadota > Gammaproteobacteria > Pseudomonadales > Pseudomonadaceae > Pseudomonas > Pseudomonas sp. S2_A02. The sequence goes on from NZ_CP162776.1 coordinate 1,382,367, forward strand.
GGCGGCTCGAAGATTGGCGTACGGTTCTCGCCGTTTGGCCGCCTGTATGACTTTGGTGTGTACGAAGGTGAAGCAGAAACCTGGATGAGCATGGCGGCAGCGCTTAATGAACGCGAACTGGCCTACGTCCACCTGAACTATCAACCGACCATCGTCGCCGCTGAAACGCCGCCGGGGTTCGGCGCCGCGTTCCGTGAAGCCTACAAGGGCACCTTGATGGCCGCCGGTGGGTTTAACCAAGCCCTCGCTGAGTCGGAACTGGTTAAAGGTGAACTCGACTTGATCGCCTTCGGTACGGCCTACATCGCCAACCCCGATTTGGTGGAGCGCATGCAAAACGGCTGGCCACTGGCAGAGGGTGATCGCGCGACTTACTACGGTGTCAGCGATCGCATCGCCAAGGGTTACACCGACTACCCGGAATACGTTGCAGCCAAAGCCTGATTATTCGCTGTTTCATCACCGTCCACTTCAGACATTAAGGAGCACACCATGCCTCTCGTTACCATCAAAGGCATTGAAGGCGTTTTTACCGACAAGCAGAAAGCCGAAGTCATCCAGAAAGTGACGGACGCCATGGTGTCTGTGGAAGGTGAAAACATGCGCGCCCTCACCTGGGTCATCTTCGAAGAGGTCAAAAGCGGAGATTGGGGAATCGCTGGCGAACGCGTGACTGCGCAGGACGTATTAAAACTGCAAGTAGGTAAATAAAGAGTTCCATCCCCAAAAAGCGACTCTCTGGTCGATGGGCATCTTCATGCCCAACGACCAGAGAGTTTTTTCGTTCTGAATGAACTCGCGATTTGTCGTGGAATGCTCCCAATGATTCTGATCACTGGTTCAGAGCAAATCCACACCCGAGGAATGAAAAAGAACGCCAGGCTGATCAGCCTGACCGCTGATGGAGGAGGTTCGGTTAAATCGCCTCTTCCAACTCCGCAAGAATGGCTTTTTTCATTGCTCCAACTGAACGGGATCCGGGCATGACCCGCAGCAGCCGCCCCTCATGGAACACCGCCAAGGATGGCACCGCCGGGATACCGTACATTTGCGCGATCGTCGGAGACACCGCCACATCAATCTTTGCAAAAGCCGCCAGGGAGTGAAGCTTTTCTTCCAAAGCATGAAAGACCGGCTTCATCTCCTGACAAGGCTTGCACCAGGACGCAGAAAACAGCACGACGCTGCTGCCTTTGGCCACAAAGCGGGCGAACTGCTGAGCACTCAACTCAACGATACGGCTCATTTGGATCTCGCTCTCAATACGGATGAAGGGCGGCGCAACCCGGTGCCGCACTGCTTCTGCTGATCAAATTTTGCAGCCATCTATGCCGCAGACTTGACCGCTGAACGCGTCATCGTCGACTTTCGACTTCTCCTGCATCTTGTTCAGCGCTTCAAGAAAAGCAGCCTCAGACTGAGCACCGGACAATGAGAAGGCATTGTCGAATACAAACAAAGGCACGCCCGAACCTAGTTGCGCGGCGATATGTTCGTCCTCCTCCATCTCTACGCGCAACTCAGCGGATGACCACGCCTGTTGGATTGACGCGTCCGAAACACCTACAGCCTTGGCTATGGCCTCCAGGCTGCCGCGGTCAAACAGCGACTGACCATGGGAGGTGCTTTGCTCATACAGCGCCTCGACCAGGCGTTTTTTAACGGCTTCGTCCGCAACCGCCTTGACCAGTACATGGGCATCTGCAGTATCGCCAAACAGCATGCTGTCAAAGCGATAATCAAGCCCATCGGCCCGGCCATATTTACTGACGGTGTTCATCATCGCGACAGCGGAATCCGGATTGCCGAGCTTGCGTTTAAGGGCAGCAATCATAGGCTCTGGTGCGTGATTCGCCGCCAGACGATAGGCTCTGACGTTGATTTGTACATTGTCTTTTTCAGCAAATTTATCGAGCGCCTGCTCAAATCGACGCTTGGCTACCCAGCACCAAGGGCAAACAAAATCAGACCAGATATCCACTGCATATTTTTTTGAAGAAGTTTGCATGACTCGTCCTGTACTCAAAGAAATCAAGACCGCATTACCAGCGCTTCAATCAAATGATCGAAGCCTGCCAACGGGTCGGTTGATCGGCCCAATGTCCAATCGATAAGGCACGCGCCCTCCAAGCTGCTCAGCAGCATGAACGCGTAGGTCTCAACGGGTTTGTCCAGCGACCAGTTGCGCTGCCGGCCCCCTGCATTGAGGGTGACCTGAAGCCAATCGAGCTGGGTTTCAAAGAGCGCCCGAGTAAGCCCTTGCAGCGACAGCGGTAGTGCCGCCATTTCTGCCGCCAGGGCACCACACAAGGGCAGCAACCCCTCGTTGGCGCTGATGATGAAAAGCCGGGCAGAACCACGAAGCCGCAGCAGCGGATCGACATGCGTTTCTTCGATCAAACTAAGGGTCGCATCGAAGCGTTCGATGTAGTCCTTGATCAGCTCGGCGCCCAGACTTTCCTTGGTCGGAAAGTGATGGTGAACACTGGCTTTTCTAATGCCGATCTGCGCCGCAAGATAGGCATAACTGAACGCGGAATAGCCCTTGGAGCGCATTTGGGTTTCCGCAGCTCTCAACAGCGCTGCTTTTGTCGTGATCGACATTGAAGACTCCTGCGGCCAGCATCAGCCTTCTTTCACTTGAACTGAGTGAAGGCGTGAAAGCTCCCGCGATAAGAGCTTTCATCAGGCCGCGCTCGCCACTGTGGTCAGGCCCGAACAGCCATAATTCCAGCATCCACGTCCCAGATTGCGCCGGTCACCCAGGACGTCTTGTCCGACAACAGGAACAGGATGGTGTTGGCGACGTCTTCGGGAACGCCGACTCGTCCCAGGGGGTGGAAATCGTTCAGCGACTTCATCGCTTCCGGGATCGCCTCTTTGTCCATGAACCCTTCATAGATCGAGGTGTGAACGATCCCTGGCGAGACAGCGTTGACCCGAATACCCGAGTGAGCCAACTCAATTGCCAGGTTGCGTGTCAGCGCATGCAAACCTGCCTTTGCCATGGAGTAGGCAGAGGCCGGCGAACCTGCCAATGCGGCCTGTGCACCGATGGAGCCGACGTTGACAATTGCCCCTTCAAGCTTGGCCGCCAGCATGTTCTTGACCACGGCCTGAGTGATGAAGAAGGTTGCACGATTGAGAGACAGGTACATGTCGTACTCGGCCTCATCGTGCTCGGTGAACGGCTTGGGAATAAAGATCCCGGCGGAGTTCACCATCAGGCTGATATCGCTATGGTTGGCATTGATTTCCTTGCGAACGAAATTCATGCCCTCTTCAGTCATCAGGTTGGCGACGATCACCGACACAGGGCCCAGCGGACTCAGCTCGTTACGCACCGCATCGGCCTTGTCTTGCTTGCTGCCGGTGAGCACCACGCTGCCGCCTGCCTTGAGCACCATGCGGGCCGTTTCCAAGCCCATGCCACTGGTGCCACCGACAACTAGCAGTTTTTTACCTTTGAAAAAATCGTTCATTGCAGACTCCGGTTATCCAGAACTAATTAGGGTCGGCACCAAGGCGGCTGGCTGCCTGCTGGTGCACGCAAGGTTTGAATCTCTTTGAAACGAGCGAATCAGCCCTCACGCACTTCGAGGGTTGGCACCATGCGAATGGCTTTCGAGAAGTTGGCGTAGTTGACCGAGGTTTTGAGCACCACGTTGTGCAGCTCTTCAACACGCTCACGGGAGGCGTCGGTATGCAGACGAATCACTACACTCACTTCGTCGTAGCCCGGGTTGACGCTTTCGTCGATGCCCAGGAAGCCACGAAGGTCGAGGGTGCCGTCAGTCTCGATTTCCAGGCTGTGAATCTTGATCCCCATCATCGCGGCATTGGCGGCATAACCGACCGACATGCAGGCGTTGAGAGCGGCCATCAGCAGCTCTTGAGGGTTAGGCGCAGTGTTTTGGCCCAGCAATTCATTAGGCTCATCGGCGACGATTTCGAAATCCCGCGAATAGGTTTCACCGGCCAGACTGTAGCGATTGACTTTGGCTACAGAGCGAGTCTGGCCTTTCCACTGAGTCTTGACGTTGAAGCTCGCGTGGCGCTTGGTCGCATCCTCAGCAACGCCTTGGGCAAACTGCTGGAGTGCGGCGACATCGATACCATTCAGGTTACTGCTCATGTGTTCGTTCCTCTTCGGATGGACCGGGCGTTTGGCCCGAAAGAGAAACAAGCCTACCAACTGGTAGGTTGGCTATCAAGAGATTATTCTTCTACCAATCGCCCCCAAAAAAAAACAGCCTGGACAGAATTTTCCTGAATAGGGATAACTGCGATAACAATGCAGTATTTTCTACTTAATCTTGTACTTCTGGTAACACACTGGAAGCGTAGACATGGGTAGGTATCCGCAACCCAAACGCGAGACTAGACGTACGCTCGTTAAATTGAGCGCGCGCAGAAAGAATTCAGAGAGTATGAGCTAAGCGGCTGAAACCACTTACGAGGCGAGAAAACGGACCGAGCCAGCAGGGGCAGAATCGGCCGTTTTATGACGCAGAGAAAGGCTGATCAAACCTCAGTGATGCGTTTCGGTAACCCGAAGTCCATCTAAAATGAAATCAAATCCAGAAGACTGTTCGTAATTGTCGCTCAGCGCCCAAGATACAAAGCTGCCACCTTCCAACGTATTCAAGATGAACCTGGCAACCTTCACGCCGTCCAGCTCAGCTTTGAGTTCCCCTGCCGCTTGGCCCAGTGCGATATTGGTCTGAAGCCAATTGAGATGGATTTCGAAAAAATCTCGCGTCAATTCCTTTAGGCTTTCAGGCAAAGCCAGCAATTCCGCCGCCAGAGCGCCGCAGAGCGGAAGCATCGCGTTTTTACTGCTTTGTGCGAACATCAAGGCGAAGGCATTAAGCCGATCGATAATGCCGGTATTTTCATCATTGATGCATTCCAGCTGATTCTTGAACCGGAACAGATAACTCTCAACGATGGCAATCGCCAGACTTTCTTTGGTGGGAAAGTGGTGGTGAATACTCGCCTTCTTGATACCGATGTCTTCCGCCAGATCGGCATAGCTGAAGGCTGCGTATCCCTTGGTACGCAACAGAATCTCAGCGCTGGTCAGGAGGTCGGAACGTGTACTCATGATGCCGTTTCCAAATTTATCAATGCGGCATCATAAATTAGTACTTCTTCATAAGACAGCGCTCAGGTTGCGCACCTATAAACCACCCTCTGGAATCGGCCTATAAGTGAAACCTGCGCGGACTTGAATGGCGGTAAATCCGGCCATGCCTCAAGCAACACCGTCTGCAATGACAGGCTGCAGATAGCCCGCCAAACACCTTTCTTCCTTGTCGCCAGTTGGCCGGTGCTACGAAAGGCAGCGGGATCAAACTGCTGAGTAATCTGGGCCAACGGGCTCATATCGATTTTCCTTTTTGAAACGATCCAGGCACGCAGATATCAAGCAACATGAGTGTTCGCTGCGAGCTCATGCGCAGGCTCAGGCTTGATCTTGAACCAGAGGGCGTACATCGCTGGCAGGAACACCAGGGTCAGCACTGTGCCGGCAAACGTACCGCCAATCAGGGTGTACGCCAGCGTTCCCCAGAATACCGAATGGGTCAGCGGAATGAACGCCAACATCGCCGCCAACGCCGTGAGAATCACGGGCCTCGCGCGCTGCACAGTGGCTTCGACCACTGCGTTGTAAGGCGACAGGCCGGCTTGCTTATTGGAGTGAATCTGGCCGATGAGGATCAGCGTGTTGCGCATCAGAATCCCTGACAAGGCAATCAGTCCCACCAAGGCGTTGATCCCGAACGGTTGCTGGAACAGCAGCAGAATTGGCACCACACCAATCAGGCCCAAAGGCGCGGTGGCGAACACCATCATCATTGCCGACATCGAGCGCACCTGAATGATGATGGTCAGCAACATCAGCGCAATCATGATCGGGAACAACGGCAGCAATGCCTTGTTTGCTTTACCCGACTCCTCGATCGCGCCGGCAAACTCAATGCGGTAGCCCGCAGGCAATGTTTCGATGATGGGCTGCAACTGCGTTATCAAGGCGTTGGAGACATCGGGTGGCTGAAGACCTTCAGCCACGTCACCGCGCACGGTGATGGTCGGCGTCCGATCACGACGCCGCAGCATGGGCTCTTCCATGCGCACATCCACCGCCCCTACCTGGGACAGCGACACACGCTGGCCTTGGGCGCCGGTCAGCGTGAAGGCGGCAATTTTCGATGGATCCAGACGCGTCTCCCCAGCGGAGCGAGCCACCACCTGAACCGCACGAATGTCCTCACGCACCTCGGTGACAGGCACCCCCGTGAGCAGGAATTGCAACTGTTGCGCGACATCGCTCGAGGTCAAGCCGAATGCTTGCAGGCGATCCTGATCCAGCGTGAGATGAAGCGCCGGTGTGCGCTCGCCCAAGTCGGTATTGACGGTCCTCATCATGGGGCTGGCGGTCATGACCTCACGCACCTGCGCGGCGATATCTCGTAATATCGCAGGGTCGGCGCCCATCACCCGGAAGGCCACCGGATACGGTGAATAAGGACCAAATACCAACTGCGCCACCCGCACCCGAGCTTCAGGCGCCAAGCCATCGGCCACGGCTTGTCTGAGGCGGAGCTTGAGCGCCTCACGCTCTTGCTGATTCGCGGTCAGGACGACGATTTTTGCGAAGGATGGATCGGGTAGTTCAGGGGCCATCGCCAAGTAGAAGCGCGGCGCGCCCTGGCCAATGTAAGCGGTGACGATCTTCGCCTCCGGCTGCTGAGCCAACCACGCCTCGACCTTGGCCGCCGCCACATCAGTCTGTTCGATAGAGGTGCCGTAAGGCATCTGCACCTCAACCAGCACCTCAGGTCGGTCGGACGTTGGGAAGAACTGCTTGTTGACCACGCCCATGCCCAGAATCGCAACAACAAACAAGCCAACGACGGATGTCGCCACCAGGCCTTTGCGGCGGATAACACTGCCCAGCAGGCGCCTGAAACGCTGGTAGTTCGGCGTACCGTAAATCGCCGTATGCCCGCCTTCAGGCACCTTGATCTGCGGCAGCAGTTTGACACCCAGGTAAGGTGTAAACACCACGGCCACCACCCAGGAAGTGATCAGCGCAATGCCAACGATCCAAAACATGTTCGCGGTGTACTCACCAGCGGTCGACTTGGCAAAACCGTTGGGCATAAAGCCGATCGCCGTCACCAACGTCCCCGACAACATCGGCGCGGCCGTGTGGCTCCAGGCATAAGCGGAGGCCTTGATTCGGTCGTAGCCCTCCTCCATCTTCACCACCATCATTTCAATGGCAATGATTGCATCGTCCACCAGCAGTCCCAGCGCCAGAATCAACGAACCCAGGGTAATTCGATCGAAGTCTTTGCCCGTGGCCGCCATGACAATGAACACGGCCGCCAGGGTCAGTGGCACCGCCGCGGCAACCACAACGCCGACACGCCAGCCCATGCTGAGAAAACACACCAGCAGCACCACGCCCAAGGCAGCAAAAAACTTCACCATGAACTCATTGACGGATGCGCCAATATTCACCGCCTGATCCGTGACCTTGGTCAGGCTCATGCCCAAAGGCATCTGCTCGTTGATCGCTGTTGCCTCCGCCTCCAGCGACTTCCCCAGATCCAGACCGTTCCAGCCATCGCGCATGACCACGCCGAGCAACAATGCCGGCTCGCCATTGTTGCGTACCAGGAACGTTGCAGGATCCTCATAACCGCGTTTGACCTCAGCCACATCGGACAACTTGAGGGTTCTACCCTGCACCGTCAGTGGGGTATTACGAATCTTCTGCAGGTCATCAAACGCGCCATCCAGGCGGATGAAAACCTGGGGCCCCTTCGCTTCTACCGAACCGGCCGGCGTTATCATGTTTTGCGTGTTCAACGCACTGAAGATGTCTCGTGCAGAAATGCCCAGTGTCGCCAGACGCTCGTAGGACAGCTCGACAAAAATGCGCTCGGCCTGTTCGCCGATGATGTTGACCTTCTTCACACCCGCCACATGCAGCAAACGCTGGCGCAAGCTCTCGGCTTCGCGCACCAACAGACGTTGCGGCTCGCCCTTGGCCTTGAGCGCATAGAGCGCGAAGGTGACATCGGAATACTCATCATTGACCATCGGGCCGATCACCCCGGACGGCAACCCCTTCTGCTCATCCAGGATTTTCTTGCGCGCCTGGTAAAACTCCTCCTGGACGGCTGAGGGCGGCGTGCTATCGAGCAGATAAACCGTGGTGAATGCCAAGCCGGGCCGGGTAAAGGTCTCGGTCCTATCGTACCAACGCAGTTCCTGCATGCGTTTTTCCAGCTTTTCTACCACCTGGTCTTGCATCTCCTGGGCCGTCGCCCCAGGCCAGGCAGTGACCACCGTTATTTGTTTAATGGTGAATGCGGGATCTTCCGCACGCCCCAGTTTGAAGAAGGCGTATAACCCACCCACAGAAATCAGCAGGATCAAAAACAGGGTGATTGAGCGCTCGCGTACGGCCAGCGCCGAAAGATTGAAGCCACTCATCGACTTACCTCAACCACTGAATTTTGCGGAGCATCGGCGAGTTCAGTCCTGACCTTCTCTCCCTCACTCAGCAAGTGAGCACCCAATGCGACAACACGATCACCCACCTGCAGATCACCCGTCACGCGCACGCTGGCCTCATTATTCAGGCTGCGAACCTTGATCGGGCGCCATGCCACCTGCTCCGGTTCCCCGCCCACCACCCAGACCCCCGGGCCTTTACCGGCGTCGTAGAGGGCCCCCATGGGCACCTGTAATTCCTTGGCATCAGCAACATCCGTGTCAGCGATAACCACTGAGATCGTCGAACCCAGAGTGGCGTTGGAGAGCGCCCCCTCCAGCACATAACGCGCTTCAAACGTTCGGGTCTGTCGGTCGGCAGAGTCGGACAACTGGCGTAAACGCGCTTTACCTGCAGTCTGGTGCTGGCCGTATAGCTCAACCGTCGCCGCCGAATCCAGCGCAGGACGTAACGTCTCGGGCAACTGGATCACCGCCTCGCGTTGCCCTGAATGGGCAACACGCACCACCACCTGAGCTGCGCCAATCACCTGCCCCGGCTCCGCCAAGGTATCCACTACCACTCCGTCAGCATCAGCCAGTAACGTCGAATAACCGGTCGCGTTTTTCGCCACATCAGCCTGGGCCTGGGCAGCGTTTAGCTGAGCTTTCGCCGAGTCGGCCGCCGCCTTGAACCCGGCGTAAGCTGAGGCAGATACCGCACCGACGGACACCAGATCACGGTAGCGAAGCTCGTCATCGGAGGCCTGCCGAGCTCGGGCCATGGCGGCCAGTACCGCTTCCTGCTGTGCCCGCGCGGTCAGCGTCAGGTCGTTGGCATCGATTCGCATAAGGGGCTGCCCGCGCTTGACACTCTGTCCAGCATCCACCAAACGCTCCAAGACCTTCCCTGGTACCCGAAAACCGAGATCGCTCTGAACTCGAGCCGCGACGATACCGGTGAATACCCGTGCCGCAGGCGCAGAGGGCTGAACCACGCCGATGCGCACCAAGGGCACTTGAAGGCGAGGATCGGCAGGCGTGGTCTCGTTGCAGGCTGCCAGGGCAAACGGCAACAAGCCAATGAAAATGAATGACAGGTGGGGGCGCTGGATCATACAGACCTCTCAGTAGCGGATGCCCCATATTTATTCAAGTGACCATTTGTGTCAATAGTCACTACCGAGACAAATGAACATCGCCCACTTGATCAGAGCAAAGCAAAGAGGCTCGATATCTGGTTTTTTCAGGCGCACACGCTGATACGGATGCGCAGCGCATCCGTCAGCAGAGGTTTAAGGCATCAGGCTGCGCAGAACAAGATTGGAGATGAGAGAAGGGGCTTCTTCAACAACATCGAGGTTGTGCTGCAATAGCAGAGGATTGATGAAGGGCCGCAGAGCGAGATGAATCGCCTCTACCGTCTCGTCCAGCGGCGTCTTGCGTTCAAACTCGCCGAGTTCTCGCCCCTCACGCACGATTTGCAGCACGAAGGTCTTGATCTGAGCGTCATAGACTTGTGAGCTGGGCCATCGCTCCGACGCGGCGAACGCTGCGATGTCGTAGAGTTTACGGTCGTTAAAGAACAGGCTCACACCTGTCGCAATTAAGGTTTTGACCAGGCGCCGAAAACGTTCAGTCGGCGAGATGCCGTCTACATTGATGGCTTGCTCCACTGCCGCAACGATTTCAGTCAGGCAATTTGTACAGATTGCTTCACCAATCGCCTGCTTGGATTCAAAGAATTTGTAGATGTACGCCTTGGAAAAGCCGATGGCCTTGGCTAGGTCAGAAACCGTTGTTTTGCCATAACCGTACTGACTGAAATGTTCGTTGGCCGCCGCAACAATCTGGTCTCGAATGTCGTGATCGGCTGGGCCACGGGCGCTGGGCGAAGAAACTGATGGCTGATTCATGCGAGCAGCTTACTCATCCCAAAGGTGGTTGACAACTTGTGACCAAATTGTAATATCGTCACAAACCGCCCCTTTCGCAGGTATCGCATGCACCCTCCTCCTCGTTTCGCCGTCTTGCTGTGTTTGGGTATGGTTGCAGGTTGCGCAGTGGGTCCCGACTACTCAGAACCCAGTGTGGAATTGCCCGAGCATTTCTCAGCGCAAACGTCCAAGGCACGACAACAGGGCGCCGCAAATGCCGATCTCGCCGCTTGGTGGAACGCATTCGATGACCCAATACTCAGTCAGCTAATGAATCGAGCACTTGAACAGAACCTCGATTTAGCCCAGGCAAGCGCAAGGATCGAGCAGGCTCGCGCCGGTTTGGGCGCCGCTAACGCAGCCCTCCTGCCGTCGGCTACCGTCAACGCTCAAGCGGCCCGAGCCCGTCAGTCATTGGAGACTCCGTTGGGCCAAGTGCTGAATTCAGACCCTTCCTATAATCGCTACGGCAGTGCCTATGACGCGAATCTAAATGCCGGCTGGGAGCTGGATGTGTTTGGCGGGTTGCGCCGAGGTAAAGAAGCCGCCTTCGCCGATTATCAGGCCTCGCAAGCCGGAGCGATTGCCATACGCCTGGCAGTGGTCGCGCAGACAGCCGATCTTTACATCAGCATCCGTGGCCTTCAAGCACGCCTGGAAATTGCCCGGCATCAAGTAGACACGCGACAACAACTGCTCACCACCATCGAACACCTCTACGCAAAAGGACTGGCAGCTGAACTGCAGTTGAACCAGACCCAAGGAGCGCTGAATCAAGCGCAGGCAACCGTGCCGGTACTGCAAGCTGGCCTTGACGCAGCAATGAACGCGCTGGATGTCATGCTGGGCAAGGCACCGGGCACTTATAGCGCGCAGTTGACCAAACCAGCGCCTATCCCTGATGTGCCAGGCCTCTCGGACATGGGCGCTCCGGCCGACCTGCTGCGTCGGCGTCCAGACTTGATCGTCGCTGAGCGCCGACTTGCGGCATCCAACGCACGCATCGGCGAAGCCATGTCCGAGTACTACCCCAAACTGTCTGTGGCTGCGCTGCTCGGCAGCGCTACATCGGTATCCAGCGCAAACCTGTTCAGCAACGGCGCCAGTCAGGCTTCGGCGGCACTGGGATTACGCTGGCGGCTGTTCGATTTTGGCCGCATCAACGCTCAAATTGATTTGGCGAAAGGCCAAGAAGCCGAAGCCTTGGCCGCTTACCGCCAGTCCGTTCTGCGGGCCTGCGAAGATGTCGAAAGTGCTTTTTCGGCGCTGATTAACCGCGAGCAACAATCGACAAAACTCGCCCAGGGCGAGTCGGCGTATGCGAAAGCCAGAGCGACGTCGTTTGCCGCCTATGAAAAAGGCGTGGTCAGCTTGATCGAAGTGCTGGATGCCGATGAACATCTCCTAGCGGCATCAGATGGCAGAGCCCAGGCACAAACTGAATCGGCTCGCGCTGCAGTGGCCACGTTCAAAGCATTGGGTGGCGGTTGGCAGCGAGACGACTCAAATGCTCGTTTTGCCTCAAAGGCACTGTAAGACCTTAGAACGTCACACCTGTTTCATCCCTCTTTACGGCTTTAAAACGGCTGTTTTTTGGGTTTTGCTTTATCGGCTGTTTTTTCTGCTCGAGTCCAGGCCGTGAGCCAGACAGCAAAATCGAAAAGCCCCTGAATCGAAAGGTTCAGGGGCTTTTTTGTGGCTTTTCATAAAGTCAAAAGATCGCAGCCTGCGACAGCACCTACACCGGTCACGTTTTATCCCGACCGTAGTACGCGACGAAACGGATCATGTAGGAGCTGCCGCAGGCTGCGATCTTGATCTACCTGCCTTTTACCGGGTACCGCCGTCAGACATGCTCACTGTTTTTCGCATGCACCGCCCGCAGCTCTGTATGCCCATGCTCTGCCTCCACCACCGGAATCTCATTCCCGTCGCAGTCACGCAGCTTACCTTCGCTGAAGTAATCCCCTTCCCGCAATGCCGCCAGGTCCTGATAACGCAAGACCCGCTCGGTACCGGCCGCAAACACCGATTGTTGATCCGAGTTGCCGGCAGTGAGGTGGTTGAAGGTCAGGTTCAGGACGATGGCCATGATCGCCGAGGAACTGATGCCCGAGTGGAAGATCGTCGCGAACCAGCTGGGGAAGTGATCGTAGAAGTTCGGTGCGGCAATGGGGATCATGCCGAAACCGATGGAGGTAGCGACGATGATCAGGTTGACGTTGTTACGGTAGTCGACCTTGGACAGCGTCCGAATGCCGCTGGCCGCCACGGTACCGAACAGCACGATGCCGGCACCGCCGAGGACGGAGGTCGGTACGGCGGCGATGACCCGGCCCATGAAGGGCAGCAATCCGAGTACCACCAGGAACACACCACCGGTGGCCACCACGAAACGGCTCTTGATCCCGGTTACCGCCACCAGCCCGACGTTCTGGGCGAAGGCGCTCTGGGTGAAAGAGCCGAAGATCGGCGCGATCATGCTCGACAGCATGTCGGCGCGCAAACCGTTGCCCAGACGCTTGGAGTCGACTTTGGTGCCGATGATTTCACCGACGGCCAGAATGTCGGCCGAGGTTTCCACCAGGGTCACCATGATCACAATGCACATCGACAGAATCGCGGCGAAGTGGAACGTCGGCATGCCGAAATGGAACGGTGCCGGGAAGCCGAACATCGGACCTTGGGTGACGGACGAGAAATCCGCCATGCCGAGGAACACGGCGATGACTGTGCCGATGACCATGGCCAAGAGGATCGACAAACGGGAGATGGTCGCACTGCCGATCTTGCTCAGCAGCAGTACCAGCACCAGCGTCACCGCCGCCAGGCCAATGTTCGCCATGCTGCCGAAGTCCGGGGCATGGCTGTTACCGCCCATGGCCCAGCGCGCGGCCACCGGCATCAGCGTCAGGCCGATCGTGGTGATGACAATGCCCGTCACCAGCGGCGGAAAGAACTTGGTGATTCGCGAGAACACCGGCGTGATCAGCAAGCCGATCAGCGACGCGGCAATCACCGCCCCGAGAATCGACTGAAACCCACCCTCTCCGCCACTGCTGACAATCGCCACCATGGTCGCAACGCCGGAGAACGACACGCCCTGTACCAGCGGCAACTGACAACCGAAAAACGGCAAACCCAGGGTTTGCAGCAATGTCGCCAGCCCCCCTGCAAACAATGAAGCAGCAATCAACAAACCGATGTCCGCCGGCGAGAGACCGGCCGCTTGGCCGATGATCAAAGGCACCGCGACGATACCGCCATACATGGTCAGAACGTGTTGCAGGCCGTAAGCCATATTCGCGCCGATCCCGAGATTCTCATCCTCAGGCCGTTGTTGTGAAACATGGGGCGTTTTCATGGTTGGGGGGTTCCCTGGTTTTTGTTGTGCGCACACTGTATTCAATAGTCAGGACAAATGTCTATAGAGTTGTATACAACTAACCAGTCAGATTATGGACAGATATTCACACTGCCCTTTAGCCATAGAGCCTCCAGCCTAAAAAACTCTTGAAATACATCCTTCCTCCCCTTTCCCACCCCACCGCTAATCTTTTGCTTTCCAAGCGACCGCCGGCACGGCCGCCTCTCGCTCGCTCCTAGACACAAAACCGACCAAAAGAAAAAGGGGCAAATTGATCAAATCCGCCCCTTTACGTGTCGCTCAATTTGCCTGCTACACAGGCTTGATCAACCGCTCAAGCACCCGTTTCAACACTTCCTGCGCCGGCACTCGAATCCCGAATTCGCTTTCCAGTAACCCGATCAACTCATCCACATCTGCCACCTCCCGCCGTTCGCTCTCACTGCCCATGCGATGAATGGTAAAGCTGCCGTTAAGCAATGTGCGTCGCCATCCCTCCCCGTCCGCGCCACCATCAACTGTTTCACAAAGGAAGATTCAGGATGGGTCGAGACGTACCAGTTGCCGAGGGTGTAATCGATGTCTTCCTGACGTTGCAAATCGAAGATGTACATCGCCCTCCATTCACCGCCGACGTTGGCGCGCAGGGTATAGCCGTCGGCGTGCGGTTCGATGCGATAGGATTCGTGGGGGGTGAACTGCTCGGCTTCGGTATCCAGCATCAGCGGTGCGGTGGGCACCATGCCGCCGAAGCCGACGTCGGTGATGTAGCGCACGCCATCCAGGGTTACCAGGCTCAAGCGGTGAGTGCGGGCGGTCCATGCGCCTTCGGGCTGGCCCATGACCACGCGACCGGTGATGCCACGTGCGTCGAAGCCCAGTGTCTGAAGCAAGGCCAGGAACAGGTTGTTGAGTTCGTAGCAGTAGCCGCCACGACCTTCGCGCAAGACTTTCTGCTCGATGGACGGTAGATCGATGAGTACCGGTTGCCCCAACAGCGTGGTGAGGTTTTCGAAGGGGAAAGCACCTGTATGGCGCAACTGCAATTGGCGCAGGGTTTCCAGGGACGGCGCCGGGGGGGCGTCGAAGCCCAGGCGTTGCAGGTACAGCGCAAAATTCGTCAGTCGTGTTTCGCTCATCGCTCAATCCTTTATGCAGAGGTCCGCGGATCGCTCCGCCGATGGGCGCCATGTATAAGGGAAAACACGGTCGGACTGACAATTGATTTAGCCAATCGCCGCACACGCCAAGGTTATCGACGCTTGCGCGAACCCAATCGAATCCATGTCGGCGCATGATCGCTGGCATGAGGTTCGTTGCGAACCCAGGCGTCGACGCCGGCCTCTTGCAGGTAAGGACTCAGTGCCGGGTTGAGCAGCAGATGATCGATGCGCAACCCCGAGTTTTTCTGCCAGTGCTGCCGGAAATAATCCCAGAAGGTGTAGATCCGCTCCTCTGGATACAGATGACGCAGGGCATCGGTCCAGCCCTGGTCCAGCAACCGCTGATAACAGGCGCGACTCTCGGGTTGCAGCAGCGCGTCCTTGAGCCAGGAGCGCGGGTTGTAGATGTCCAGATCAGTGGGCACCACGTTGTAGTCGCCGGCCAGCACTACCGGATGGTCGCTGCTTTGCAGGTCCTTGGCGTGCGAGATCAGCCGCTCGAACCACGCCAGTTTGTAATCGAACTTCGGTCCCGGCTGCGGATTGCCATTGGGCAGGTACAGACAACCCACCAGAACCCCGTGCACGGCAGCTTCCACGTAGCGGCTATGGGTATCGCTGTCATCACCCGGCAAACCGCGCCGACTCTCCAGCGGCTGCGCATCACGCGCCAGAATCGCCACCCCGTTCCACGACACCTGGCCGTGCCAGACGGCGCCATACCCGACCGCCTCCAGTTCGGCGACGGGGAACGCGCCATCGACCGATTTGAGTTCCTGCAAACAGGCGATGTCTGGCTGCTCCCGCGCAAGCCAATCCAGTAGATTCGGCAAGCGGGCGCGCATGCCATTGACGTTGAAGGTGGCGATTTTCAGGTTCTTCATGATCCGACGCTCGCAACGGAATGGGCGATATCCAGTTGTGACCGAGGTGCGTCACGGCAGTTGCCGTGGCGCACGAAACAAGCGACTAAAGGTGCGTGCCCTGCGGCGGAAAATCATCCCTTGATGCCTTGAGCAACGGCAGCAGAGCATACTTGTCCACCGGCCGACTGAGGTAGAAACCCTGCACTTCATGGCACTGGTCCGAGATCAGGAAGTCCAGTTGCTCCAGCGTCTCGACGCCCTCTGCGGTGACGGTCAGGCCCATGGCCTTGCCCAGATTGATGATCGCCTGCACCACGGCGCGGTCATTGCTGCCGCTGCTCATGGACGCAATGAAGCGCTTGTCGATCTTGATCCCGTCGAACGGATACGTGCGCAGGTAACCCAGCGAAGAATAACCGGTGCCGAAGTCGTCCATGTTCAGTCGTACGCCCAACTCCTTGAGCGCATTCATGGTCGCCAAGGCGCCATCGACGTCGATGAGCATCACGTTTTCAGTGATCTCCAGTTCCAGTCGACTGGCGGGCAATCGGCTCTGGATCAATGCCTCCCGGACATCCTCGATCACATCGCTACGGGCAAACTGCACCGGCGACAAGTTGACCGACACCATCATCGCACCCGGCCAGGTCAGGGCCGTCTCGCACGCCTCGCGCAACACCCAGCGCCCTAATGGCACGATCAGATCGGTCTGCTCGGCCAATGGAATAAACGCGTCGGGGTTTAACAAGCCTTGCACCGGATGCTGCCAGCGCAGCAGTGCTTCGACCGAGACGATCTGCTTGCCATCGACGTGATAACGCGGCTGGTAATGCATCACGAATTCGTTGTTCTTGATCGCCTGACGCAGGTCGCTTTCCAGTTGTCGGCGGTGCTGGATCTGATCGTTCATGTGCGCCGCAAAGTAGCACCAGGTCTTCTTGCCATTGGACTTGGCCTGATACAACGCGATATCGGCACAGCGAATCAGCTCCTCCGGAAGATGCCCCTGGCGCCGACTCAAGGCGATACCGATGCTCGCACCGATGTGCAGCGTGTGGTGATCGTAATGGATCGGTTGATGCAAGCTGTCGAGCAAGCGCTCGCAAAACCGGTCGATTTCCGCGTGGCTGTCCATGCTGTGGAGCACCAGCACGAACTCGTCGCCACCCAATCGTGCAACCAGATCGATGTCCCGCGTGCATTCGTGCAAACGGATCGCCACTTCCAGCAATACCGCATCGCCGGCCGGATGACCGAGGGAATCGTTGATCGGCTTGAAGTTATCCAGGTCGATCATCAACAACGTCAGCGCCGCCGATTGCTCTTTCAGTGCCAGCGCGTCTTCGAGGTAGCGAGCCAGTTTGTTGCGGTTCGGCAAGCCAGTCAGTGCGTCGTGCATCGACAGATGCTGGATCTGCGCATGGGCGGCGACTTCATCGGTGATGTCGGTGGCCGTCCCGCGAAAACCCAGCACCGCGCCCTTGCTCTGGATCGGTCGCGCCGACACCCGGCACACCCGTTGTTGCCCCGACTGATCGCGGTAAGAGCAGCGCAAGTGACTGACGGCTTGCTCCTCATCGAGTTTGTTCAGCCACAGCGACAAGGGCGTGGTATCGCAGTTGAGCAATTGGCCGATGTTCTGCCCCAGCCATTGCTGATCGGAGAATCCGGTAACGGTGCTGAAGCGCCCTGACAGATAGGTGATGCAGTGCTGATCGTCGATTTCCCAGATCCAGTCGGACGCGGCTTCGGCCACCGCACGAAAACGCTCTTCGCTGGCCTCCAGCGCCTGATTCGACAAGTCGAGGCTGGTGTAACTGGCATCCACATGCCCGGACGTGCGCAGAACATATCGAAAGAAGTAAGCCGTCAACAACGCCAGAATCAACAGCGCTCCGCCCAGTGGCGGCAGCAGCGACCAGAGCAACTCATGCCCCGGCCGCTCAAGCCGGGAGACCAAACTGTAACCCGTGCCGGTCAGGGCGACGGCTGGCTGACCGCGGACAATGGCGTCGTCGGCCGTCAGGCTCAAATCATTCAACCCGTAATCGGCACCCAGGGTTTTGAGCTTCTCAGGGCTCAACTGGTCGACATATATCAACACCGAGGTGCTCTTGGGATCGACCGCCGGGCGTTCGTCATTGGGTACGATCGCGGCTGCCGTCAACAGCGCCGGCTTGCCTTCGAACAAGGTGTAACGGCTGACGGCCTCAATGAGGCTTTCCTGATTTTGAACCTCGTCTATAAGCGTCGCCATCGAGGTCGACAGGGAGGTTGTCGCCTGATCCTGAACCAGTAGCCCGCGCACCGTGGCGTATTTGGTTCGCTGACCATCGATCACGAAAACCGCGTCATAGTGATCGATGGTGAACAGGGTTTTACCCACATTCTGATCGACGTAGGCCCACTGCACATCGACCTTGTCGTTCAGGCGGTCGTAGGCGGTCGTCCAGTTGGCGTAGCTGGCGATGTAGTTTTTCGAGGCAGTGATGCGATTCTCAAGTGCGCGTTGCGTGTAGAACGTGGTTTTACTCAGGTCTTCGGCATCGAGCCGTGCGGCAATGCTGAACAGAGCCATCAGCGCGATCAGCACCCCAACCATAAATAGCAGGCCGATGACGAGCATCAGGTTGCGGGTAATCGGTGTATGACGCGCTGGTGCAGCGGTGGTAACGGCAGTCAAATCCATGCACTTGATCCTGTCAATCGATCGCCTTATCGGGTGAGACCGGCGGGGTCTGGTCTGTCGTCATGACAGCCAGGCTCTCCACTGACCATAGCAGCCATGCTCGGTCACCGCCCCTGAATAACGTAAGTCATTGCCACACTTGAAGAACCGATAACATCGCCATTGCCAATCAATGACCGAAAACCTCATCGATCCGAGCGCATCAGCGCCTCGACGCCCCCTTCCATGGACAACACCGCCGAGCGATTTCGCCCCGAGTTTTTGGCCTGATACAGCGCCGCATCTGCACGTTTGATCAACACCTCGGTGCTGTCGTACCCCGTCGGTACAAATGAATAACAGCCGAGGCTGATCGTCACATAGCCTGTGGGCGAACCGCTATGGATGATGTTTTTGTCGATGACACTGCGACGGATTTGCTCTGCGATCGTCAGCGCACCATGAATGTCGGTATCCGGCAGCAACACCGCGAACTCTTCGCCGCCGTAGCGCACCGCCAAGTCGGCCTGGCGATGGCAGCAACTCTTTAGCGCCCGCGATATCTCAGCCAGGCAATGGTCTCCGGCCACATGGCCGTAGGTGTCGTTATAGCGTTTGAAAAAATCGATATCGAGCATGATCAGGCTCAGCGGACTCGACCGCCGGGCACCGCGCCCGAACTCGATCTCCAGCGCCCGCTCGAACAATCGACGGTTGGCCAACCCGGTCAGGCTGTCGTGGGTGGCGATCAATTCCAGGGTTTTCTGCGCCTCGCGCAAATCCGCCTCAATGCGCTCGCCCGCGCGCACCTGATGAACGAACACCCAACCGAACAAGCCCACGCCGAGGACGACCAGAGCGACGATCACACTGGATTGGATCGCCGTGTTGTACCAGTCCTTGAGGATCGCGTCTTTGGAGGATGCCGCCGCGACCACCAGCGGATAGGCATCGAGCTGACGGTAGCCATACAACCGGACGATGCTATCCACCACCGAATCAATCATGGCGTTGCCGGAAGTCGCGCCGGGCAAGTGCTTTTGAAAAATCGCCCCCTGGGCCAGGGACGTGCCGATCTGCGATTCCACAAACGGCCGTCGCGCCAGCAGCGTTCCGTCGGTCAACGCCAAGAACATTGCACCTTTGTCATCGATGCTGAAGCTTTTGAAGAACTGATCGAAGTACGACATCTTGATTCCGACCAACAATACGCCCTGGAAATTACCGCTCTGGTCGTTCACCCGCCTGGACACTGGAATGATCCACTCGCCATTTTCCCGACTGCGAATCGCCGGGCCGATGTGTGCCTGGGACGATATGTTCTGCTGGTGAAACCTGAAATATTCGCGGTCCGCCACACCAGGGCCACGGGGTAGATTTTCGAACGACGTCACGACCCATTGCCCGCGCTTGTCGAACAGAAATATCCCGTGCAATTGATGCAGCGCCTGCACCCGCCGCGCGAAGGTTTTCTGCAAGCGTGGTGTCTGCGCAGCGTCGAAACCCTCAGCCTGAATCCAGTCCACCAGACTGGTCAGCACCAGATCGGCTTTCATGAAGGTGTCTTCGGCCTGCTGCGCCATGGCCCGGGTCAGGTTCGACGAAGACACCTCGGCCAACGCCAGGTCGTGCCGACGCGACTGCTCCAGTTGCAGGTAAAGCAGACCACAGAGGCAGAAACACACGGCAGCAGTGAACAGTACCGCAGCTTTGAGCAGGGGCAGCCGCTTCAAGGCACCCTCGGGCGCGTGGTGCGGATCGGGAATGGGGATAGGCAAAAGTGAGTCCTGAAAGGGCAAGGCATGGGCAGAGGCCCAAAGCCCTTGTTTTTTGTGAGCTTAGTCTACGGGGTTGGGAGGAATAAACGCAGGGGGCGGAGGATCAATGGTACACAAACTGTGGGAGCTGCGGTGTTCAAGTCCTGACTGATTGGCATTAGCCCGGATATCTCCCGCCCGGCACTAATCCCATGACGCAAGGCAAAACCGCATGACCTTGAAAGAGCTACGATTAACTGACATCACGACAGGAAATCGAAATGAGTAAAGCAGACGAGCTCGCCGAGAAGCTGAAACAATCCCGGCAAACCAGTGCCGACGCGACTATCGCCGATCAGGCCATCGATAGCTGGCCCGCCCAGGTCTACGAGCTGTATCACCAGATCGAAGCCTGGCTGCAGCCACTGATCGAAGTGGGCTTGAAGCTGCGTCGCAATTCCACTCACGTGTTCGAGAGGGCTCCGGACGAGGCGAGTTACGATTACGCCATCGACCAACTGCTGATCGAAGGCAACCACCACAGCATCACCTTCGACCCTGTCGCTCGCTTCACCGCCGACGGTGCCGGGCGGATCGAGATTCACTCGACAGGCAAGGAACTCGCCCTGTTGCGGACCGTGGACGAACACGGCGCGACGCATTGGTGGCTTCAGGCGATCGAACAGTCCGGGCAACAACCGGATGCGATCGCACTGACGGAACACAACCTGCTCCTGGCGGTGCAAGAAGGGCTGGGGCTTTAAGCTTTACAGCTTGTTCTGCCCCACCGCCATCGAGGGAGGCGCCGCTCGCCTCCCGTCCAGCGTTGGCCGTTCCGAAGGCAGATTCAGCGCCCGTAACACCGGGCTATCGTACCCATACACATCGGGCTTGAACGTCACTCGCCCATCAAGACTCAGGTCCACCGTCCAGTAGGCCAACAGCACCGGCACTTTCACAGGGAGCCTGATGTTCTCTGTCTTGCCGTTAGCCAGCTGCTTTTGAATCCCTTCGCTGTTCCAGCGAACCGGGTCGTTGAACAACAACTCCACCAATTGCAGCGGATTTTCTACCCGAATACAGCCGGAACTGGTCGCGCGATTGGATTGCGCAAACAACTCGCGATGCGGTGTGTCGTGCAGATAAATCGAATAGTCATTGGGAAAGCGAATGACTACCTGTCCCAACGAGTTATCCGCCCCGGCATCCTGGCGCAGCGTAAGGCCGCGCGGATTGTCCCAATCGACGGTCGACGGGTCGAGCACGTTGCCTTCTCGATCGATCACGCGAATCCGGCTTGCATTAAGGTAACCGGGATTGTTGCGAATCTTCGGCAGCATGTCCTTGACCAGAATGGTCGGCGGCACGGTCCAGGTCGGGTTGAACGTGACGTAGGTGATCTCGGATTGAAAAATCGGCGTGCTGCGATACGGTTTACCCACCTGCACCCGGGAGCGCCATATCAGCTTGCCATCACGATAGAACGAAACCTTGTACCCGGCGATGTCGACGATGACAAAGGTGCCCTGAAGTTTGTACAGCAGCCAGCGCGCCCGCTCCATGTTCACGCGGACCTGATCGATTCGCGCCTCGACCGGCACATTCAGCGCCGCGAGTGTCGCCGGCCCCGCCACTCCATCCGCCCCGAGGTATTGCTCTGCCTGATACTTCTTCACCGCCGCCATGACGGTGTCGTCGTAGTCGGAGCGCGCGTTCGTTTTCGCGGTTAGATAACCACCCGCCACTAAACGGGCTCGCAATTGCGCAACCGAGGCGTCGTCCATGCCGGGCCTGAGGGTCTGCCCTCCTGGAATCTTTGGCCAGCCACCACTGTCGCGAACCCTGCGCAGTTGCGCCAGGCCCTGTCGCAACGTGCCATAAATCGCTTCTTGTGGTGGCGCCTGGGCGAACGCACGCGCGACCTCATGGCTGTCGAGAGCGGCGAAGAAAAGATTGACGTCCTCCCGAGGATCGATGCCGACCGGGTCGAAATTCCAATGGATGTCCAGCCGCGAAGGGTCGACCTTACCGCGCCGCAACTGCAGTAGCGCCGTGATAAACGTCTGGGTCGCCGAGATATCAAAAGCCGCCTGTTGCCCGGGGGTTGGCGCCGTTGCCTGCATCGAGTTTCTGGCCGTGACCAGTTCGGCAATATGAAAATCCTCAGGGTCCAGGCCATCGACCTCGGTGTCGCTCAGGCTTTTCAATAACTGGACGACATCGTCATCGTCCGTCCAGGCCGCGCGATAGCCACGATGGCTATAAAAGTCCATCACCGCTCGATTGACGTCGACCCGTTGATGGCCCGGCGACGTGAGCAACGGAGGAAACGCCGAACTCAATGGCGTCAATGCCGCCTGAATCGCCTGACCGACATAATCACCAGGCGCGGCATCCGCGACCACGCTAACGGGAGATGGCGGCTCAATCGGCGAAGTTTCCGCGATTGCCATGCCGCTTATCAGAAAGCCCATAAAAAATATGCGGCTTATGACGAATAACCTTGTTAACTGCCCCATGGATAATCCTTAATCTCCCGTTTTCAACCGGCTAGCGTCGTGCGCGCTGCTAGACTCGAAATTATCAGATGAGACTTGCATATGGCCCTAGACCGCTTCGGCTTTTTAATGACGGCCCTGTTGCTGACCGCTTTTACATTACCGGCAGCCTACGCCGATTCGCTTGAAGCCGCGCTGATCAAAGCGGCCCCCAATGCCAACGCCAAGGTGATTGCCTTGGCCGTACGCGCTTCCCAATGCAGCCGGGGCAAAAGTGCGGCCCCGGTTCAAAGACTAGCAGTCATCGATTATTCCCTGCCCTCGACCGCGCAACGTCTTTGGGTGTTCGACCTTAAACAACGCAAATTGTTGTTCCATGAACTGGTCGCCCACGGTCGCAACAGCGGCGAAAACATGGCCCGCCAATTCTCCAACCAGAATGCCAGTTACGCCACCAGCCTCGGCTTGTATCGCACCCAATCCAGCTATGTCGGGCACAACGGTTATTCGTTGCGCATGGAAGGTCTGGAGCCGGGTTTCAACGACAACGCTCTCGATCGGGCGATCGTCATCCATGGTGCGCCTTATGTCAGTCCCGACCTGGCACGGGCGAATGGCCGCATCGGTAGAAGCTTGGGCTGCCCGGCTGTAAGGCCTGCGATTGCACATCAACTGATCGACTCGATGAAGGATGGCCAGTTGTTGTTTTCTTACTATCCGGATCAGCGCTGGTTGAAGTCTTCTTCGTACATCAATTGCGGTAATGCCACCGTGGCGGACTCGGCCAGGCCGACTGGAAATCATTGAACACAGCGTGAAACTGTCAGAAATGTAATCTTGGCCTCAGTCTGCTGAAAGGCGCCGCCCGTTAGCCTCCACCTCATTAAGTGCTCTTCCCTCCGCTCAGGATGGACTTGAGGGCTTCATCAGGCTGACGGACGGGAACGAAACGGCATGCATTCCAACACCTCAAGACGCACTTTCGTGAAGGGTCTCGCCGCGGGCGGAGCCCTCGCTGGCCTCGGGCTATGGCGCACGCCGGTCTGGGCGATCACCAGCCCCGGCGAACCGAACGTGCTGGCCGGTACCGACTTCGACCTGTTCATCGGCGAAACCCCGCTCAATATCACCGGCAACCCTCGAACCGCCATGACCATCAACGGCGGCATTCCTGGCCCCCTGCTGCGTTGGCGTGAAGGCGACACCGTCACGCTGCGGGTGAAGAACAAACTCAAGGACACCACCTCCATTCACTGGCACGGCATTTTGCTGCCCGCCAACATGGACGGCGTGCCAGGCCTGAGCTTTCATGGCATCGAACCGGACGGGATGTACGTTTACCAGTTCAAGGTCCGGCAGAACGGCACTTACTGGTATCACAGCCATTCCGGTTTTCAGGAACAGTCCGGGGTTTACGGGCCATTGGTGATCGACGCCAGGGAACCGGAGCCTTTCCAGTACGACCGCGATTACGTAGTAATGCTGACCGACTGGACCGACGAAGATGCGGTCGGCCTGATGAGCAAACTCAAGAAACAATCGGATTACTACAACTACCACAAGCGCACTGTGGGCGACTTCATCCAAGACGTCAGCGAGAAAGGCTGGGGCTCGACGGTTGCCGATCGCAAGATGTGGGCCGAGATGAAAATGAACCCCACCGATCTGGCCGACGTCAGCGGCGCCACTTACACCTACTTGATGAACGGACAGGCGCCGAACACGAATTGGACTGGCGTATTCCGCCCCGGCGAAAAGCTGCGACTGCGTTTCATCAACGGCTCGTCGATGACCTACTTCGACGTGCGCATCCCTGGCCTGAAAATGACCGTGGTCGCGGCGGATGGCCAACACGTCAAACCGGTAAGCGTCGACGAATTCCGCATCGCAGTGGCGGAGACGTTCGATGTGATCGTCGAGCCGACCCAGGACGCCTACACGCTGTTCGCGCAGTCGATGGATCGAACGGGTTATGCGCGAGGCACCCTCGCGGCGAAGGCCGGGTTGTCGGCACCGGTGCCACCGCTGGATCCGCGACCGCTGGTGACCATGGACGACATGGGCATGGGCGGGATGGATCACGGCAGCATGGGCGGCGACATGGCGGGGATGGATCACAGTGCCACGCAAGGCATGACCGGCATGGACGGCGGTGAGATGCAGGGCATGGACAGCATGGCCGGGATGGATCACAGCAGCATGGCCATGGGCGGCATGGCCGGTATGCAATCCCATCCGGATACGGAAAAAGACAATCCGCTGGTGGACATGCAAGCCATGAGCACCTCGCCGAAACTCGACGACCCGGGCCTGGGCCTGCGCGACAACGGTCGCCGCGTACTGACCTATTCAGACCTGCGCAGCACCTTCGAAGACCCGGACGGCCGCGAGCCCGGCCGCACCATTGAGCTGCACCTCACCGGTCACATGGAGAAGTTCGCCTGGTCGTTCAACGGCGTGAAATTCTCCGATGCCGAACCGCTACGACTCAAGTACGGCGAGCGAATCCGGGTGGTGCTGGTCAACGACACGATGATGACTCACCCCATCCATTTGCACGGAATGTGGAGCGACCTCGAAGACGAGAACGGCCAGTTCATGGTGCGCAAACACACCATCGACATGCCACCGGGATCAAAGCGCAGCTATCGGGTCACCGCCGATGCGCTCGGCCGCTGGGCCTATCACTGCCATCTCCTGTACCACATGGAAATGGGCATGTTCCGTGAAGTTCGCGTGGAAGAATGAGGCCCTACCCATGACCAGACAGATTCGCTCTACCCGCCTCGCTTTGGCACTCGCTGGCTTCACGGCTTCTTCGGCCATGGCCGCCACCGACGACATGCAGGGCATGGACCACAGTCAAATGCAGAGCATGGACGACGGCCAGATGCAGCCCGCCGCGCCGACCCAAAGCCGCACCCCGATCCCGGTATTGACCGACGCCGATCGCGCCGCCGTCTACGTCAGCCCCGCTGGCCACGCCGTGCATGACACCGCGCTCAACTATTACTTCCTCGCCGACAAACTCGAGTGGCAGGACGCCGACGACGGCAGCGCGTTGGCGTGGGACCTGTCCGGCTGGATCGGCGGCGACATTGATCGCCTGTGGCTGCGCTCCGAAGGCGAACGCGTCAATGGCAAAACCGAAGACGCCGAAGTCCAGGCCCTTTGGGGCCACGCGATCAGCCCGTGGTGGGACGTGGTGACCGGTGTGCGCCAGGATTTCAAACCCGGCGATCCGCAAACCTGGGCCGCGTTCGGCGTGCAAGGCATGGCGCTGTACAACTTCGAAACCGAGGCCACCGCCTTCATCGGCGAAGGTGGCCAGACCGCCGCACGGCTGGAAGGTGACTACGACATTCTGCTCACCAACCGGCTGATTTTGCAGCCGACCGCCGAGCTCAACGTCTACGGCAAAAACGACCCGCTACGGGGGATCGGCTCCGGGCTGTCCAACACCGAAGCCGGCCTGCGATTGCGCTATGAAATCCGCCGGGAATTCGCGCCTTACATCGGCGTGACCTGGAACCGCACCTACGGCAAAACCGCCGATTACGCCAGGGACGAAGGCGAGGACCGCAGCGAAGCCCGCCTGGTCGCCGGCGTTCGGCTGTGGTTCTAAACGCTTCAACTCAAAAACCTAAAAAACAACCGCTTAAAGCGGTAAGAGGCCTTGCATGCGCACCATCAAAACCACCGCTGTCGCCATCGCACTTTCCACCGGGCTGCTCATGAGCGCACTCGCTCAAGCCCATCCGAAACTGCTCTCCTCCACCCCGGCCGAAGGCGCGGACGGCGCAGCACCGAACACCATCGAACTGCGCTTCTCCGAGAATCTTATGACCCAATTCTCCGGCGCCAAACTGGTCATGACCGAAATGCCCGGCATGGCCCACTCGCCCATGCCAATGAAAGCCAAAGTCTCCGGCGGCAGCGACCCGAAAACCATGGTCATCACCCCGCTCTCGCCGATGCCCACCGGCAGTTACAAAGTCGAATGGCGTGCAGTGTCTTCGGACACTCACCCGATCACCGGCAACGTTACGTTCAAAGTGAAGTGATGGATGAGCGACTCGGTCAGCATTGCCCTGCGGTTTGCGTTGTATGTGGATTTGATGCTGTTGTTCGGGGTGGCGCTTTTTGGCTTGTACAGCCTTAAAGGGCAGGAGCGGATGTCGGGAGCAGTATTGCCGTTCCGGTCGATGTTGGCGGGGACGGCAGTGCTGGGTGCGGTGTTGTCCGTTGCCAGCATGCTGATGATGGCGAGTGCCATGAGCGGGGAATCGGACTTCGCCGAACTGCGTCCGCACATCGAGATAATGGTGTTTGAAACGGACGTCGGGTTGGCCTGTGTGCTTCGCCTCGTTGCGTTAGTCGTCGCTGGTTTAGCGGTGATGCTCCGCGCGCCTGGCTTCAGCTTGTGGGCCGCGGCTTTTGCCGGCGGTATCGCCCTCTCCAGCCTGGCCTGGAACGGACATGGCGCGATGGATGAAGGCAGTCGTCGTGATTGGCATTTCGTGGTGGATATTCTGCACTTGCTGGCGGCTGGAGCCTGGCTTGGGGCGTTAGTAGCGTTTGCGTTGATGGCGAAGATCAACGCTCTGCAAACCGAAGCGCGTATCAGGTTGCTGGCCCGCGCGGTTAATCGATTTGAGGTGATTGGCGCTGTCATCGTGGCGCTCATCACGGTGACGGGGGTTGTGAATTATCTGTTCATCGTCGGGCCGAAACTGGATGAAGTTTTTCTCAGCACTTACGGGGTTTTGCTGTTCATCAAAGTGGTGCTGTTTGCCGGGATGCTCGTGCTTGCCGCGCTGAACCGGTTTCACCTTGGACCGTTTCTGGAGCGGTCGTTGCGGGACGGGCAACACCGGGAAGCGGCGAATGCACTACGGCGCAGCGTGGTGGTGGAATTGGCAGCGGCGGTGTTGATTGTCGGGCTGGTGGCTTGGTTGGGGACGCTGAGTCCGGAGATGGACGCTCTGTAGAGAATGTAATCAGGGAAACACTCTCTACAGCATCCGATGACCGGCCATAGCCGCCAGTGGACAGGATGAGGGGCCTTTACTAGCGTCTAACCACACCAGATTTCAAGCCAGAGGGTTCAACACCCAAGCGCCAAGGTGAAAAAGAGGCGCACTTATCGAAAAGGAGATCGAAAATGGCTGAAGTAATGAAGGTAGTGGATGTCGAGTTAAAAATACTTAAATCAAACCCACCGCAGCTACACATATCGGCAATTGGCCTTGTGAGTTCTGCTGGATGGACAAACCCGAGATTGGAGCCACGGGTTTATATTCAGTTCCCGCCTGACGGCATTCAAGACTTCGACTTTGTGGCTGATCCGCCCCAAGGAACTGTTATACAGGTCATCCTTCCCATCGACGCATCAAAGCTTTGGAAAGAGCCACCACTCGATAAACTCAAGGGAGTAAGAGTCCACTCTGCTAGCAACTCGATTGAAGCGCATCTTAAGAGTTCGAAGTCCTTGGCTTGTGGATAAACAACTCATGTAGAGGGATACGTGTCGGGCCTTGCCTGACACGTATCATGCGCTGGAGTGCATGGGGTATTGGGACAGTAGATGACAGCCGAGAAGTGCTTTCACTACACTGGCTTTCGCTTGAACCCCACTCCATCACAAAAGCCCGATAACAATGAAAACCATAAAAAGCACAATGATGCTCTGTGGCCTGCTCGCGTTAGCCAGCGGCGTTCAGGCAGAGCAAAGCCCTTCCCATCTCGATACCGTCCTGCAACAAGGCCAACTGCGGGTTTGTACGACCGGCGACTACAAACCCTATACCTTCAAAGGTGAAGACGGCGAATACTCGGGGATCGACATCGCCATGGCCCGCTCGCTGGCCGACAGCCTGGGCGTGAAAGTTGAGTGGGTCCAGACCACCTGGAAAACCCTGATGCCCGACATGCTCGCGGGCAAATGCGACATCGGCGTCGGCGGCATCTCCGTCACGCTGGAACGCCAGAAAAAAGCGTTCTTCAGCACCACGCTGGACGTCGACGGCAAAATCCCGTTGGTGCGCTGCGAAAATCAGACGCAGTACCAGACCATCGAACAAATCAACCAACCTTCGGTTCGTCTGGTCGAACCGGCCGGCGGCACCAACGAGGCTTTCGTTCATGCCTTCCTGCCCAAGGCGCAATTGCAGCTGCACGACAACGTGACCATCTTCCAGGAGCTACTGGATAAGAAGGCTGACGTGATGATTACCGATGCGTCGGAAGCGCTGTACCAACAGAAACTCAAACCGGGTTTGTGCGCGGTTAACCCGACGCAATTTATGCAGTATGGGGAGAAGGCTTATCTGTTGCCGCGTGATGACATTAGTTGGAAGTTGTATGTCGATCAGTGGCTGCACCTGGCCAAGGTGACGGGCAATTACCAGAAAATTCTGGGGCAGTGGATTGCGGTACCAGAGGCGAAATAGCCCGCTGCTATTCATTCCATGCAGCAGTTGGCGAAGCCTGTGTTCGATTGCGCAGCAGTCGCAAAATCAGAACTCGCGATGCATCAGGCAGATCACGCAACGGCGGAAGCATTTCAGCCGTTGCGTCATCTTTAATCGTGCAGCAAGCCTGAGCTGTATTCATTGAAGCTGTTGCCGATAGCGCTCCCGCCAAGGTTTAACTTGTTGGGGCTATGGCCATCGAACTGTTGGCAGGCTTCTGAAAAACACGTGCTGGTGCTCATGCCCGAACAGGCGCTCAGGAGCACTGCACTGGAGATCATCACGACTTTGAAGAGGTTCGAGATCATTTTTCAGTTTCCTGTGGGGTGGAAGTGGTGACTCGATCTTAGGTGGTCATCCTATGCTGCGAGCCTGCCGAAGCTGATGAAACATTGCTGAGCGACAGCGTTGGTTCAGCATCCTTGTTTTCTCTGAAGCGACCCACACTCGTTGTGTTCGCTCAATGGCGGCTCTGTGCGGGAGGCCTTCGGATGTCCCCCTAGCCGGCCCCTCAGGCACGAGTTGTCTGCGTGCGATCATCCAGGTATGAATCGCGTCGATTTTGGGCGCTGCCTTTTCCTTCCGTTTCGCTGGCGGATATCCGGCAGATCAGATAATGCATATAAACATAAACTTGATATTTCAATTTTCTCCAAGGGCGACAAATTTCCTGAGGTGAGAGCTTTGTGCTCGCCTATACTAAAAAGGTTAAATCGTACTGGCGAGTGCTTTTGACAAGATATTGAAATTTAAAAGTGCAGGTATTCTTGAGAGGTGCTGGTTAAAAATATTTTTCTGTGATGGCTTGCATGAGGATTTTACATGAACGTCTTATTGAAAGAACTTCAGGCTTATCATCATGAAGTGGCTATGAAAATTACTCGGATCAAAGAGTTGCTGAAGAAAATAAGGCATGAATCCGATGGGGCTGATGACTGCAAGCTGTTGTTCAAGATGCTGGAAGCCTTGCATGGTGATGCAGAGCGACACCACCATGAAAATGAAGAACTTATTCGGCTGGCCTTGCTAGAGACTGAGGCGCCGATCCACCAACGGGTCAAGGATATCGAGCGAGATCATCAGGCATTTGGGCGCATTGCTGGACAGCTGAAGATGTTGGA
Source organism: Pseudomonas sp. S2_A02 (assembly GCF_054668495.1). NCBI lineage: Bacteria > Pseudomonadati > Pseudomonadota > Gammaproteobacteria > Pseudomonadales > Pseudomonadaceae > Pseudomonas > Pseudomonas sp. S2_A02. Next base: position 1,412,731 of record NZ_CP162776.1, read on the forward strand.
GGATACAACTCAGGAAACGAGAGTAATTGCTGACACTATCAATGACTTCATCGAAAAATATTACGACCATATGGCCGCTGAGGAAAATATCTTCTTTCCGGCGTCAGATAAGTGGCTGTCAGACAACCAGTGGCAGGAAATCAAGCGTCAATGGCATTAATTGGAGGTCACTACTTAGTACTGACCTCACTAAGTAATTACGCGGACTCCACGTATTAACTTACAGGGGTGTCCGTATATTGACGGCTCCTCGTTGCAAGTCCCTGCGCTTTGACGCCTGTGCCGACTACACAAAGATCCAAGGCTATTTACCAATGGCCATACAGGGAAAGCGGAATGGAAAGAAAAATCGGGACACCCAGTTAGCCGGTCTCGTGCCAAGTCGCTCAATCCCTCCCGTTCCTGTGCTCATTCTCTCAACTACCTCAGCAAGACTCACCTGAGCTCCGCCAGCCCAATCCTGATAAACTCCCCACCTCCCAGCCTCACCCATTCCAGAAACGCCAATGCCCCCAATCACCGCCACACCCGCCCCGCTCTCCCGCCGCTTCTCCGTCGCCCCGATGATGGATTGGACAGCTTAACCAGTAAATACACCGCCTACAGACCATATCGTGTGTAATCGATGTGTAATCACTCATACACCGGCAGTACACCACTCCACCACCTCCCATTCGACTAGACTGAAGCTGATTGGACAGACCGGCAGCGCCTAGCTCCAATTCCGGGCATTATCGACAGGCATTACTGACTGAGCGAAAGGTCGAAAGGTCGAAAGGTCGAATGCATCTTGACCTCGGTTGAGCCTGCTCTATGCACCGTTTCTGTTCAGCGTGTCTCATCAAGCCAGTGGCTGTTCTTTCTGAATAACCCTAGGTTGCTCAGGGGCAAGAAGTGGGAACGCCTGATCCTGATCATACTCTGTATAACCTTTGACTCTGGGGTTGCCAGGCTTTGCCGTGTACCTCGCGGCAACACCGAAAAGCGCAGCTAGGATCTGCAAGATGGCCTCAATCAGCGCTATCGCCTCCTCGTGAGCGATCTCCTGTCTAACCTGAGCCCCGGTTTTTTTCACTTTGAGTTTGAGGAAAGGCGAACTGGCAGTGTTGGCTGGGACGAAGTACAGATAGATCCAACCACGGTTGACCCAGTAGCGCTGCTCTGCGGGATTAGACTTGCCTTTATTCGTTGGATTTCGCTTTGAAAGCTCCGCTTGTAACTGTGGAAGCATGCGCGGCTCATATCTGATGCCTTCTTGCGCGGTCAGTTTTTGAAATGTAAAGCGAGCTTTTTTCAAAGCCTTGCCAGAAGTCACACGCCCTTCAAATTCATAAGCAATTCCCTTCGGTTGGCCTTCGGTGTCGTATCGTAGGTGGACGTAGACTCGTTGCCTCTTTAAAGCACGGACAAAATTGATAATGTCACCGTTACGCTCTCTGGTACTCTCAATACAAGCTCCAACCTTTGCAGCAAGCCGGGATCTGTAGGGCATTGTGCGCGCCCTTGCAGCCCCTTCGACTTCCCGACTGCTGACAGTGATGTTCCAGCTTTCTTCTGGTCTAGGGGCCTTTCTGAGGCCGAACATATCTTCGATCTCGCTAACCCCTTGCATGTTTCCTTCATAACTATTTTTGTCACTAACCATCGGAAAGCCCAACTCGTAACTAATTCGATTTGCAACGATATGAACGTGTTCATTACCTGTATCAGCATGAAGGACTGATGTGTACTTGGTGGTGTTCTTGAAACCCATCAGTTTCAGGTAATGTCGTACAGCTATCTTCCACTGCGCGGGGGTGAGTGACTCACCAGCATCCAGCGAAAGAACCGCATGAAAAATTGGCTTCAAATTTCTCTTTGGCTTTCCTTGCTCGCCTATCTTTAATTTTGTAGCGATATCCATGTCGAGGATCATACAACTTAGATTCTCCACACACCCCTTCTGTATCCCGACCTCTGGGCAGAAAGCTAGGCAGTTGGTATCAATTGTTTTGATATTGACAATGTCATGGTCGTGCTTTTTTCCTCCATAAACATATTTGATGCGATTGGCGCAGGAGCCAGTGGAAGATTTTAGGATCTTACCAATCATAGCCTTCTCCCTCCTCGCCTTTACCACCAAGCCTAACTTTTTCCAGCTCGCCAAAAACATTCATCGCCACGTACATAATCTTTTTAATTAGCACTTCTTTTTCTTTGTCGTCCATGATCATCTGGGCAAGCTCAACGAGATGCTCGCTGGCTTTCTGGGCCTGAGGAATAATCACGTATCTGCGTTTGGGCTTGGTATTGATGACGTAGTCCCTTACGAAAGCTCCAGCCGCTTTGTAGCCCGATTCCTTGAGACGCTCATCGAAAATAGCTCGCTCATCAACGCTCATGCGGATCAGCAGACTTTTGTCTTTCTTAGCAGGCTTTATTGGCTTCGTAGTGAGAACTTGGTCACTCATACTGTACTTCTCTTCTTATCGAGATTTTTCTATGTTTTATTATCACTCTTGGAGCAACACCCAGCGCAACCCCCACAAGGGGGGTGAGCATCAGAGTATTTCACACGAAATTGACCGTCGGGTATATCACCGACATAACTTGTTTCTTGTATAGCTCTAGAACAACGCTTTTTTTGCCCCCCTTTAAGTAGCGCGTATATCATTGTTACGTCTGGCCCAATACGGGCCCATAGAGTATCAAGACAAGCCCGCGCAGGCTCAGTAAAGACCTGTATTGGCTCAAAGAACGCCAAAATCGGCCGCTAGAGAGACAGACAAAGAAGCTAAACGTCCCCTAAAGCTCGAAAAGTGATCTGACAGGTCTATCCGTAATAAACATATAGACGTGAATTTCGAGTCGACTCCCTGCGTTCCTTATCTTGCAAGCAATGTAGCTACCAGCCGCAACCAACCTCTTCATGGTGTACGGAGTGGATTCAATTCTTTCTCCACAGGCAGACTACGAGTAACACAATTACTTGCCACTGGAGCTGACGCATGCTGCGAGATTCAACAAAAGAAAGAAATTTTGACCTAGCAACCGTTACCGTCCACCAAATGGACGAATGGATCGAAGCGCGTCTGTGTACCTTAGAGTCGAGACACGACGATCACGGATTTATCGAGGTCGACTCTATTGAGTACCAACAGCTAAAAGTCTTCAGTGCTCTACTCGAGAAAATGGCATTGGCGACATATTTCAACTCACCGACCATTCTCGACAGCCTGGAGCGCCGTCGCATGCGTTCCATCCAACTGTGTTCAACAGACTCCTTAGGGCCCGTCTGAGCGTTACAACGGAACCCTAACGCCTAGTCGCGAATTTGATGCGATACAGCGGTGCTCTGCATTTGCTGCGCGCGCTTCCGTGCTCGTAGGTCTAGCAAATTTCAATCACAGGCATGGCGTGCAGGTTCATACGACTCCCGACCGACAGGCCCAAAACAAACGGTAGAGTCTATGAGCTATAACCCTCCGGCTAAGACATCTGCCTGGGGTGGGTAACTACCAATCGTTCGACCCTTGTTCAATCCACCGGCAAGGTGATCTCAAGCCCCAATCCACACAGCTCGAAGGTGCCGTTGATTGGAGTAGCTGAGAGCGACTAACCTGAACCGATCCAAGCGAGGCCATACTTGCCATGAGCATTGAAGCAAAACTCCTTCATCTCCAAACAATCCAAAATCTTCTCGCGCCATACCGCTACCTCTATTGCGTAGACCTTGAGGCGACCTGTGATGAGGGTTGGCGAGTCGGAATCACCGAGGCCGGTCGCTGTCGTTCCTGATCAGATGGAAACGATTGAGATTGGCCTGGTGGTGATCGACCTTGAAACGCTTGAGATCGTCGATGAGTTCCAGCGTTTCGTTCGACCGCAGATCAATCCCATCCTCACCGACTTCTGCAAGCAGCTCACATCCATTCAGCAAGCGGATGTGGATGTGGATGTGGATGTGGATGGTGCTCTGACCTATCGAGAGGTTGGCGAAGAATTACGAACGTTTGCCACGCGTTATTCGGATGCGGCTTGGGCGTCATGGGGTGACTATGATGCAAGGCAGCTTGAGCGAGACGCAGGGTTTGCGGCTTGCCCTTCCTCACTCGAAGGCTTTGCCCCATTTCAACGCCAGGAAATGGCATGCAGGGTTATATGACAATCGACCGAAATCACTTAAGCAAACGGTAGAGTCGTTGGGATTGGTTTGGCAGGGTACCTATCACCGAGGGATAGACGATGCTAGAAATGTGGCGTCCATCGTTAAGGAGATGCTTAGCTAATTAGATAGCCGGGCCTTAGGCCCGAACGGGCGACATCAAAAAATCCGTCTCAGGAACCACCTTTTAGTAAAGCGTGTGTCCCACCTAGGCGGGCCCCCAAATTGAATCGCGTCCCTCCAAGTGCAACCCCGTGATGGCAACATCATCAAGAGTCATCGGCAGCACCACATGAGCTGGTCTGTCGAAAGGACTCCCAGAGGTTAATGCACTCTCGTGCCAAGCTCAGCACATCGTGAGACTGGTCGTTACTGGTTACCCGGTAACTGCACTTTAAGACTTCACCTCCACCATCTCCTGTGAACCATGTCGAGGTTTGGGTTTGCCGATCCGTGACGGACGGCTGATGGCCAGTACGCATAGAGCGCGTGAGTTTGCAGTGCTTCAAGCCATTTGCCAGATCTGCACAGATTTTGAGGGCCTGATGAGAGTCAATGAACGCATCAATCACGCGCGCGCTCACACATGAGTCACACTCGTGTAGGGCCCAGTCTCTAACGTGATAGCAATGGATAAAAAACGACATTACGTCATCGAAATATTCTTGCTCATCGTGCCCAGATGATGAAAAGAGGCCTGCATACTGACGCTCAATCTTATGCAGATAACGCCTAGCTCGATCAAGTTGCTCCATCATGTCCTTCAGCCATCTATACGCGATTTATGAGTAAGGCAATAGCCTTGGGATAGGCTGCAATACGCTGAGAGCCGCTCTTCTAAGCAGACAGCCGACTTCTCTGATTAGATAAATGAGTAAAGGGGGAGAAATCATGACCCATTCTGAATTCCCAAGTGAAGCCCTGCTTCCCTGCCCCGTCACAATGACCGGGTACTTATCATCGAATAACAAATAAATGTGCGCCGGCCAAGGTCATTCCTCAAGAAAATCCTGACGATTCCCTCGCGCATGCATCAGCTCAACATGCAGGTTTTGGCGGCCTACGATGACTGCCAACAACGGACGGCGATCAGCGCGATTTTGAGCCAAAACCTGCCACTCGGTGAGATCGATGTTCGAAGGACTCGGAATTTCCTGCGGATGGGTATGCCACTCCCCGATGTACCTCACCAGCCCATTGCTCTCCTGCCATCGCCTGTCAGCCAAGCTCTTATGCCCGTAAATCATTCGCTCGAAAAAATAGCGCAGTCGACGATCCTGCTGAGTAGGCTCGCTCGCCTCTAATACCTCAAGATGCTTTCCACGCACGTGGCCAAGGAGAATGCCTCCAGCTTCCGTTCCAAAGTCACTCTGGATGTGCCGCTCAAACACTTCCAAAACGTTCTGACTGAAATATACAAATTGCTCATCTTCCGGGCCTCGCCACGTTGTCAAGAACCGCATGCTGGACACCCTGGACGCTTCAGTACTGTGCAGTCTGCGGAAGCAGACTCGTGGGTTCGGCTCAACAACCGAGTAGATAGACCTGGCCAGTTTTTTCGACCAACCCACGCCATGATGGCATCAAGGCCAAGTGCGGCGGCTTGCATGGATACGGAGGCTGAAAACGGGACGTAAGGCCCCTCACAACCTTCGCCGGCGAAGAGTGGTTCTACCCCACCCTCAATGGCCATAAAATCCCCGCGATACTCATAGTCGCAAAGGCAGCGATAGCAACCTTCCGAGGGGTGTGTACCGATGTAGGATCGGACAGCCACACCCGCGCCCTCGATCCAGACATGCAGTAGCGGAGCCTTCTGAGCGTGCCTTGCAGCGAGCCACTGCCCTAACGCCTGTTCACCTGTGGCATCGATCAGCAGATCGAAGCCTTCTAGGTTGACCTCCCTTGCATCTAAGTCGATGGGGCGTACATTCGAGGCCGGCATTGCTCGCTTTATTTCGTCAGCCAGTGAGGTTGCCTTTGGTAGGAAGCTTTTATCTGCGCCCAACCGATGACGTCCAATATTCCCTGGTTCAAGGATCTGTTTGTCAACCAACATTAGTTCACCACCGGCTGTGCCCGCACCTGCCTTGGCGAGCATCTCTCCCAGATATCCCCCTATTGTTCCGCACCCCACCATAGCAATTCGCTTGCCAGCCAATGTAGTTTGGCCGGGGATATTGCGCTGGGTCACGTAGGCGTCATCAATCCGGATCAGCCGAAACCGAAGTATCTCCACATCGTAGATCGGCAGACGCTGGTCGCTGGACGATCCGCGGGGGATCTTTTGAAGGCCTAGCGTTGCGAAAGCGTATGGCATTGAGGGTGAGTTAACGACGACCAATGCAAACTCCCACCCCTTCCGATAGGCTTTGGCGATGCGCGCTTCAATTTTACGACGGCAGGCGTCGTCAAGACGCCCCTGCCACTCAAGCAGCTCTTTCACAGTTTTGGGTGGCCAAGCGTCAGGCGTTGGTCTGGGCACGGCTCGCGTAGTCACCCTGTCGACCGTCACAGCCAATTCTCTCAACTTACCCGGCAAATGAGAAAGCTTGGCCAAGGTACGCTTAGGGTCATCGCTAATAGCATACGTCCCGCCCCCCTCCAGCAGAATGCCCTCACCCGATTGTCGCGAGTTGACGTCGACGTAGAACGGTTCACCCGGCCAATAAGCAAAGAATTCCTCAGCCAGATCATCGACACGCTCGCCCGCCATAATCTGATCTAACACCCGAGCGGCCTGCTCTAGAGCCGCTAAGGTCTGCCCGATAGGGTCGAAGATGTCGACCACGGCAGTCGCTTCAGCGATGTAGCACAGGAAGCCCCCTACCCCAACATGCGGGGCGATTGGACGCAAGGAATCCGGTACTGGCGTCAATTGCACCAGCGGAAAGGTCTGAAACGATCTGTCGATCAATGCAAGACATGGCACCTCACCGAAGCGCGTAGCAAGAGGGCCCTCAACGAGCAGGGACGCAGAATCTAGCTGCTCCTCACACCGCTTAAACCCAACCGATCTCAGCGATGCAAGCAGTTCTGGGATGACGCTCATGGAGCTACCCCGCTTTAGTGCGCTTGACGATTTCCGATGGGCCTCGCTCAGGTGGGATCGCTGCCATAACCGCTGGCATCGGCTGCGCTAGCTGGTCGCTGATCAAGTCAGGTCGATCAGGGAATCGATCTCCGAGCATGCTCCGCATCCACACGCATGCCATATCTTTACTCGCGCTTTCAGCAGTAGCGGCATCCAAGTATGTTCTCAATGTTTCGAATTTTGCCGCCGCCTCCTCAACGCCTTTTTCACCAAGCGCATCTGTCAGGTTTACCTTGGAGTCAATCGGACTTTTAACGCCCTTGCGCAAAGCATTCGGAAGGCCAGCAACGACATGCAAAAGAGCTAGGTCGTCACGTTTGTATTTGAACTCAAACAGCGGACAGGCTGCGGCCATCAGTAAGATCGAGCTAGGCCCGCCTTTATCCCATTGATTGTCTCGAAATGCTTTGATGTAACGAATCACGCGACGTAGCTGCTCTTCCTTGTCCGAGATCTCAAGCTCGAACCATTCTTTCATCTTCAAGGGATCGGACGTAATCCATCCGTCTTCACAGGCGAGCAGGATCTTGTCAGAGGGCAGTTTCTTCCAAGAATCCAGTTCCGAGTTGACCGCAAACGCCTTCATAGCCGTGTAATTACGCGCCTCCATGCTTTCCTGGATCATCTGATATTGATCATCTGGGATGGCGTACAGCGGAAGGTCGATATGAGCGAATGTAGAGATTTCCACACGCATACATGTGGCCTTGGAGTAAAGCTCCCATCCTTTCTCTAGGCAGAGAGGTTCAAGCACATCCCACACAGCCGCCCGGAAATCTTTGATCGCCATGCTCGGACGATTCTCTTCCTTCACGATGCTCATGGGCAGATAGACACCGTCATCGAGATCGGACTGCTGGGGAGGTGTCTGACACGGTCGATTGAGTGTTTTGTAGGCCCAAGATCCTTGAATGAAGAACTTGGGGTTGCACTCTTTGCCTTCGTATCCCCTGGCTTTCAAAGAAGCAGGTAATTTTTTGCGCAGCGCTTCGCGGACGTCCGCTCTTGCGGCGTTGATGTCGTTCTTCTCGCCAACGTCGAGGTCGAGCCCCTTCAAAAAGGTCATGTGCTCATTGGTGCTGTACAGCAGCGGGCTGAGGTTTGGCATGACGCCACTCCTTTTTCAGTTAGGGCCTTCAATGGTCAACAAGCCTCGTCGGCTTGCAGGGGCGCCCGGCGTCCAGCTGACATCACGCCAAGCTAAATCAAACTCCCGCCCTGCCAATCCTTCCCTAACCTCGAGCGGATCGTCGATTCTTCAGATAATGCACAGAAACGGTGGCGGTCTGGATCCAATGATGCCATCACCAACATATAGATTCAAGAAACAAATAAAACACTACATATAGTGTTATTAGACATTGTTAGCCGCTTGCTTTGTTGTCTCCGACTGCGCTTTGCTCAGGCCTCTCAAACGATATGTACCCCGCCGTATTCAAGCCTTGATTCCAATTGCGATCGGTGAAATAGACGCCTTCCATGGAAACGACGCCGTCTTCGTCACGCACTTCAACGCGCGCAGCGCCGTTGTGTCTGCTGCAATCCGAGCTCTTGGGATTACTCGTGAGGTTCTCGTAGATGTAGTTGAGTTCTATTGTTCCATGCTGCCAGTCACGCTTTACGCTCACGCACACGGTACTGGACTTGGAATAGCGGTCATCTACTTCGAATTTCATGCGCACCCGGAAGAAGCGAGAGAAGATTTTCACCGTTCCCTGTTTCGACACCTTGTCCTCGACGTCCAAGTTCCCTCTCAACCGCTCTATCACCCCCCAATTGGATTGAAGATTGACACGCCATTCCCCGTCGATTGGGGGAAAAAAAGTTCTCACGATCGGCAGCTTGCAGATCCAAGGAAAAATGAAGGATTCACCAATGATCAAAAAAGCGAACCCCGCAAGGCTTGAAGCGCTCGAGAGAGCGCGAAGAAGACTTACTGGCTGGGTCAGGAGGGTTGCAAGGTCGTCATAGTGCAGAAAGGCAAATATCGCCAGCGTGATGACCAGGAAAGCGAGGGCTGTGTTTTTGATTCCTATCACTTGATACATGCTTACTCCTTGTGAGATCGCCGTTGGCAACTGGCAGCCACATAAGCAACGGTTAGCAGTAGCTGGCCCGCTCAAACAGTACACCGGCAAGATGTGCTGTGCAGCAATATCAACGAGGGGATAGCCGGGCCTCGTAGGCCCGATCGAGCAACAATTATCATAGATTTCACATTTCCCCGCAGCTTAGCTATGGGCAAGCAATTCCTCGGACGCAAATAATTTGAACACAACCTCCCCTCTCACCGCCCGCGAGGTCTGCCAGGTGCTGACGGAAGTCACACACGGCAAACGCATCATGATGCGAAGCTCCGTCTACCGCACTGAGCCAGAAATCCTGAAGGATGCACTTAACTCTGCAAACAAGCAGACCACGCTGATGAAGCTACCGGAGCTTCGTCGACGTATCGTTACGGCGCTAGCCCACCACTTTCACATTCTCCAAACTCAAGCGTTTAAGGCCTGATAGCGAAGCGCTATTCTCCCTGGCTATACCTCTTCGGATTGCATTGCTATGGATGACGCGCTGGTGGTCTTTTCACGGAAAGGCCTCTTCCAAACTCCGATTACGGCTTACGAGATTAAAAGCCGGGAGCATTATCGAAAGATGTGGCCCTTGGTCACTGCGGACAAACCCCACCGTCTCGTAAGCTGGGTGAGCCCTTGTTTCAATGATGATGGAAAGCTGAAAACACGCAGCTATTTCAGAACGTACACCGGCAAACGCGGCGTTCGAGCCGCGGACTATTTCGACAGCCAGGAACAGGCTCGACAACGTCATATTGGCGAAAGCGAGGAGCACAGACGAGCCAAGCAGCTGATAGCCGATGAGCTTCAGCGCCGACTCGACGCAGGGCTGGCCATGCCCTGGTACTACAGGGATGAAACGATCAGCCAGTTTCACCTGGCCGGCAATCTCCTGCTCGGGGCTAATGGCGTTACCCAAGAACAGAGCATCAAGACACCGTTTGGCAACTCCTATCGCCTTGATGTGGCGGTGCTCGGCAAGCCCATTCTTCGGCATCCGATGGTGCTGGCGGGTATCGAAATTGAGCTTGGCCACGCATTTGATGGGCGAAAGGCTCTGGCTAGTCGCTCAATGGGCTTTTCACTCATATCCATCGACATCACCGACATGAGTCTGGATCAGCTGACACCGCAATGGGCCCGGCAGGCGCTGACAGCAACGAAGTCCAGCGATGATGAGGGCCGACGCAAAACGTTCATCTACCTGAATGACCTGCTCTATCCACTTTATGTTCAGTTGCCCTCTACGCTGATCGAAGGGGATGACTTCCGGCACCAGTTCATTGTATTTGCCGCTGATGAGCACCTGGAGCGGGTAAAAGCGACCCTTGCCAAAGTCAGTTCGGCACTCGGGCTTCAGAGCCCTACGGTTCTACTTGGAGTCGTCAACGGCAAAAGCGAGTCAGCAGCCAAGCAAGTTGCCAACCTCGGCGACATCGCGGGGCCGGATTGGCGTGAGTTCCACGAGCAGCGATGCCTGACGATCACCTTGGATCGCCCCAGGACACCGCAGGACGTGCCGAGCCACCTCATGCACATTGCCATCGCCGCATTACTGGCTGGCAAGGGTAATGCCTTGGTGGAGTATAAGAATCGGCTCGGTATCATTAACCATCGTCCCGAAGAAGACGTCTGGAATGAGTATCGACGTGGAACCTGGCACCGTACCTTGCCCAAACGTCTTGCGGAGCCATTCCAGCGTTACTTGGCAGTGATTGACCAGCTACATAGCCAATAAGCTCCATCCCTATCGGCTCTGAGCGGGATGGCGCAAATCGGGGCCATCTCAGCGAGCCTCGTCAGCACGAACCTCTACTACTATCTGTCTTGGACGCATCCGCTTAACGAGGTAGATGGAGCCGGGCAAAGCCCGAAAGAGCGATTGCCAAAGAAGCTTTAGCTCCGTAGCCCAGCATGGTGCCTTGCGAAACTCACACAAGAACACCCCTTTCCAGGCGGCCAATAAGGTCGAGCACAGCGTTCGTCTCCACCCTCGTACTTATCATATCCAGTGGACGCTTCGAACCAATCCCACGAACGGGCGTGCTCATCCATTCCGTTGCAGTGGCGACATCGTTTTCGAACAGAGAGAGGGCTTCTTCAAGGACACCAATCAATGCGACGAGGCGGTCGCTTTCTACGGTGTTAAACCGCCCTGCTTTCGCTCTACGCGCCAACGTTGCGGGCGACACGCAAATAGCCTTTGAGATAACACCTCGCTGAAGCTGCAGAAGGCTCGCTATCCGGTCGAAGAATTCAAAAGGCAGCCCTTCTCGAATTAGGTCATGAAGCGTGGTACCGCGTGATGGCAGCCCGAGGATCATCCAAATGCTCCGTGGGATCTGAGACTCTGGTTGGTATTCCTTGATCGATGACAGCACCTTCACCTCCATCTGAAAAACCTACGACTAAGCCGGGCCCGCTGGCCCGAACCAGCGACTTGTCCATTGCCCTCTGCGTAGGTCTATCAGACACAGGACAACGTGATTTCGATGGGTAGCGTAGTCATCCGAGTTTAGGCGTCTTCGTGACTCCCAAGAACTGGTATGCACCGCTTTGCTCCTTCAGCCTTTCCATCTCGCGAGCCTCCTCTCGACCATGTCCCTGACGAATAACTTGTCGAGCTTGATTCAATTAAATGGAACGAGCGCAGGTATCAAAGCGAGGAATAACCGTTACAGGAGTCTTCCACGGAAAGAGCAGCGCCCAATGCCGTTAGTGGCTGGAGGGATCACCAGGTGCGCAGTAGCCCTTTTTAATCGCTTTCGTCCGATAGCAGCCACAGACCGACCGCACTCCTTGCATTTAAATTTTCACATAGCCATTATTCCGCCATCTTGCCATTCGGCACCAGATTGACTAAGGATCGTGGGACAAATCATTGCGCGCAGGCTCTGCATCGAGATACGAGTACGGCATGCATATGCCTCGAGATTAGCCGTTCCCTTAGCCAATATCTGACACCAACACCAAAATCAGTCGCTGCTGTCCATGGTCACATAGGGAAGGGGTTGGGGCGTGCTACAGAATATTTTTGGCTGGTTCAGGGCTAGCAACAAACAGCATAAAAGTGAGAACCCTTTTCTGTATCCTCTCGATCTTGATGATCTGAAAGCAGAACTTAAGATTGAGTACCATGCCAAACGCCTCGGGGAGCTTGGCCTACCAAACGACGAAAAGCTCACTGGCCCCGAAGCAGCAATTAAAGGTCGGCTCGAAAACGCCCGGCGCGACGCGTTGTCTTGGGCGACACACCGACTCAAAACCATCCACAACCGTTTGGCAGAGCTAGATATCACGCCTATCGTCAATCGATCTCGTCAGGCGGATGAGGAGTTTGAACGCCAGGCAAATTCATTACTGTCCGAAGAAGAGGCGGCTTTAAGATCTACCCATCAAGCAGCGGTGACAGCTCTCAGAGAACTTGAACAGTTCAAGACCGAGCACAGGCGCAACCGAACCGCGAAGACGCAGTCTGGGGCGAAAGTCTTTACGCTCTCTATGATACTAGTCTTGATGACGACGGGCGAGGCCGCTGTTAATGCCAAGCTTTTCGCTGCTAGCTTCGATGGCGGCTTCATGGAAGGCGCTACCTGGGCGTTTGGTCTCGCAGCGGTCAACGTTGCATGGAGCTATTGCTGGGGACGGTTCTGCCTTCCGAATGCGCTACACGTAACCGCAGCTCGCAAGATTTTTGGGTGGTTTTCAATTATTCCCGCATTTTTTGGAGCAGTTTTCATAGGGCTTGTCACCTCCCATTTTCGCGACGCGCTATCTGCGGGCGCCGATATTGGCTCGAACGAGGCAGCTAAGATAGCGCTCGCTACGCTGACCCAAACTCCATTCCATTTTGCAGATGCTTTCTCGATGTTGCTGTTCGGCATGAGCGTAGGCTTCGCAATAGTTAGTTACTTCGATGGCTTCTACTGGAAGGATAGTTATCCTGGTTATACCTACGTCCAACAGTTAGCTGACGAAGCCGTCGACGCTCATGAGGCTGAAGTGGAAGAGGTACGCGCCAAGCTGAATGACCTCAAAGAGCAGTACCTAAGCCAGCTCGACAGTGACAGTGTTACGGCCAAGGATCATGTCGTGAAATACGCACACGAAATCGAGGAGAAGCGAGTCACCCAACAACGTGTGCAGGCTCTCTTGCATCAGGCGGAGAACCTATCGAGCTCTCTCATCGCACTCTTCCGCTCTGAGAACGAGATCTATCGTAAGGGCACCCCTACCCCAGAATATTTCAAGCAAGGGATTTTGTTCCAAAGCATCACCTTGCCTGATTTCGATACGGCGCCGCAGGAGATGCAGCTCGACCTGCAACGAGCTCTGCTTTCCAGCTTACACAGCAAAACTGAAGGGATTCGTGATCGAATCCAATCGTCGTTCATTAGTAAATTTGATCAGTTGAAACCGTTCCGCAACCAGATCAACAAGGAAGGTGAAATCAATGGCCAGGCGTAGTCGAGCAGCTCAAAAAAAGAAAAGTCGCGAGCTCATTGCTGCCATTGTAACTGGTGTAATTGTGGTTGCGGTTATATCGTGGTTCGTATGGGCATATACCGAAAGGGACATCGCGCCCGATAAGACTACCCTTTGCCCAGCCTCCGGCCCATTAGGCCACTATGTCATCTTGGTCGATAATACAGACCCATATCGCTTAATACAGCGGGAAGTATTTCTTCAGAAAATTAAAACGCTCGCAACGTCTAAAATCCCAGAAGGTTACTTAGTATCTATATACCTACTTGGCGCCGATTTTACACAGAATGTTAGGCCTGTTTTTGAGAGGTGTAATCCGGGCCTCGGCACAGACAAGACCGAGTTCAATTCAAACGCCCAGCGCATTAAAAAGCGCTACCAGAGCGGGTACATCGATCCATTACTGACAATGGCAGACTCACTTCTGCTTAAGGAAAGCTCGGCTCAATCGCCAATTTTTGAGATGCTGAAGCTTGTGGGCGTAGGCTTTGAGCGCTCCAATGTTCAAGGCCCGCGTACGCTGATCATGTTCTCCGACATGATACCGAACACAAAAGAGCTAATGATGTACAAGGGCATCCCGGACTTCACCGTTTTCAATACGACTGCTTATGGCCAGATCTCTCGCTCAGACCTCAAAAATGTACGGGTTGAAATTGAGATGCTTAAAAATAAGCCTGAAATTCAAACTGGAAAACTAAGACTGTTTTGGGAAAGCTATTTTGACAACTCCGGCGCGACCTTGGCGTCTGTCCGTGGCATGGAAGGATAACCAGTGAGATCGCTAAAAATACTCCCGCTTTTTATTGTTACCTGCACCCTAAAAATCGGGCTTGCTGTATTGGCCTGGTATGTACAGAGTATGTTGATACTTGGATCGATAGTCCCGCTTTCGTTGATGATCTTGTACATATTTATTGGCTACCGATACCGCGAATCCGTAGTATCAGATGAAAAATTTGCCGACTCCTGTTATTACCTAGGTTTTATTTTTACGATTGTATCGATCATCTTGTGTTTAGCCGACTTACCGAACATTGGCAGCGAAATCTACATTATCGCGGCTCGATTCGGCGCGGCGATGATTAGCACCGTACTTGGCCTCTTTGTCAGAGTGTGCCTAGTGAGTTTCAGACCTACCCTGGAGGATGCAGTCCGGAACATGGAGGATCACTCCGTCGAAGCCTCAAGAAGGCTTATCGATTCCTATCAACGCTCCTTCGATGAACTGGAGCAGTTTCGCGGTGAAGTGGCAGCCGCAGCCAAAGAAACAGTGCTCAGTGTCACAAAGGAAATCCAAAGCATCACTGAGCAGACCGCAAAACGCATGGACGAGTTTTTTGTAGAAGTATCAACGAGAAATTCTCAGGCGCTAGCTGAAATCATTGAGGATGTCAGGAGCACTACACTGGATCTCAAAAAGGCGGTAGATACGTACACTAAGGCCGCCACCGGCTCTGTCAGTAAGGTGGACAAGGCCGTCGACAGTTTCGCATCAGGTGTGGTTGAAAAGTTGGACAGTATCGATTTCCCACAAGATTTGTTTTCAAGAAAACTCGATACAGCTATTCATGCTCTCAATGGATCTACCGATGCTTTGACTCAAGGCGTGACAGCAATATCTGGCCAAGTGCTTGATGCGGCTAGACTGGTGGAAAAAAGCATCACCAAAATTAACCTCAAGTCCGACTCGATCACCAATACCCTAGAGGTAGCTGAAAGAATTTCGACCCAGCAAAAGGGACTCCTCGAAATCATCGAAGACCGAAACGAGGACATGATCAAAAACCTTCGCGCACAACAAGAGCAAATCGTTAATGCTCTCGATCACCAGCGTCAGGCCAATACTGAAGGGGTCTCGAGACAGCTCGATGCATTGACTGAAATCTCCGGCACATTCCTGGAGATCGGCAACACTCTGAAAGCGGTTAACAAGAGCGTAGCTCTATCGACCGATCTATCTGCTCAGATCAAGGACGGCATCGTTAGCTCCGCCCATGAGGAAGCGTGTTCCCGGTTGGCCTTACATGAAAATCTGGCCACCCTGGAGCAAGCAATCAAGGCAAACCTCGACAATACTGCAGATCTTTCGGCGGATAGAAAAAGCCTGATTGAAAGCCAGGAAGCCTATCAGACGCGCTTGAGCGAAACCCTCATCGAGATCGACCGCGCAGCCTCGGCTAGCACTGAGACTCTTCTAGCGGCTCAAGCAGTGCTAATCGCGACGCCATCAACGGCTCAGACCGAACCGCCTATTCACCATGTCGAGCCGGCAACAAAGGATCTCGAGGGTAACCAGTTTTCAAAAACGTCTGACCAAGCGAAGGGTTCGTGGTTTGGACGTAAGGAAGCCCCCTAATGGCCGGCCAGAAGAACGATCAGGTATTCCAGCTTTCGCTTACAGAGCTCGCGTTCATGATTTCGTTTTTACTCATGCTGATATTGGGGATGATGGTGTTCAAAACCACCAAGGAAAACGAGTCCCTTAAAGCATCTATCGAAAGTAGTGGTGATGCTCAGCGGCAAACGGAGTTGCTGACCCAAATTAGCCAGGCCCTCAAAACACAGCTGCAGGCTGCGGGCGTAAAAAAGCCCGAGGATACAATCACGAAGCTGACCCTAGCAGCAGAAGCCAAGGCCGAAACTGACCGTCTTAAAGTTCTCCTTGAGGAGAAAAACAAGGAGGTCACAGCCCTCATGGAAATTGATAAGGCTTTGGCCGAAGTACCGGACGAAAAGAAAAAAGATCAGGCCAAGGAAGTTCTTAGGCAGGCTATTCTGACGCTTGCAGATCTCAAAAAGGCCCTTCAAAACCAACAGGATGAATCAACGGGCCCGTTGAGTAACGAAGCCATCATCACGAAGGTTCAGGAGTTGCAGCAGACCAAGCAACGTCTGGCCGACGTTTTGAAAGTGAAGGTAAGCGACCTCGACGGTTCCAAGATTGAAAAGCTAGTGAGCGACGCCACTGCATACGGTGAGTTGCAGAAAAAAGACGTCAACCCGGCTCAACTGAAGAAGGAAAATAGCGACCTCCAAGGCCAGATCGCTTTCCTTCAGCACAAGCTTGATGCCAGAGGTGGGATGGACTATCCACCTTGCTGGGCGGATCCAGTCAGCGGAAAAATCCAGATGCTGTTCTTTGTCGAGCTAAATGATACTGGCCTGGTGTCGTCACCGGACTGGCCGGAATCTAGGAAGCAGGATGCCATGGATCTTCCAGGCATCCAGTCAATCTTGGCCAAGCAGACTTATGGGTATGAGGAATTCTTGCAAGCGGTACGCCCCATCTTTGATATGAGCAAAGCTAAAGGTTGCCGTTTCTACGTGCGTATGAAAAACAATGTCACCACAGGCGTTGAATCAGATCGTAAACGCCGTTCGATTGAAAACCTTTTTTATAAACAGGAAATGCGACGCTGAGATAATGAGATCAAGTGCTGGTTTGCGCGATAAGAGATCCTTTTTTTATGGATCTATACGTGGATCTAGTTACCAGTGGCCACGGCCAAAGGCTAGTAACTTTCCTTTCCAGCTGCCAGTGGAGGCGCTTGTTTCACGTACTATGCGCAGCTTAATTTGCCTATGCCTTTCCCATGAAAAGAATACTTCTCGCTGTAACGCTGTCTCTGTCAACCGTCCTGCCTGCCCTTGCTGCACCACCCACCAGCTTCACTGAAGCCAAAGTCGTTGCAAAGCAAAAGATCTATCTCGACCAAGCCAACAGTTCCATGGGCGAGTTGTATTGCGGCTGCAAGTGGACGTGGGTTGGCAAATCAGGTGGTCGTATCGATGCTGAGTCATGTGGCCTTAAGGCCAGAAAGCAAGAAAATCGGGCAGAACGAACTGAGTGGGAACACATCGTTCCTGCGTGGACATTCGGTAACCAACGCCAATGCTGGAAGAACGGTGGTCGAGAACATTGCGTAGACGATGATCCTGTTTTTCGAGCAATGGAGGCCGATCTATTCAACCTCTATCCTTCCGTAGGTGAGGTGAATGGCGACCGTAGCAATTTCAATTACGGCATGGCCTCCGGGGTAGAACCTCAGTATGGTCAATGCAAGACTCGGGTTGATTTTGATCAACGCGCTGCGGAACCGCGTGACGAAGTCAAAGGGCTAGTCGCGAGGACAACCTTTTACATGTTCGATAGATATAAATTGAACATGTCTCGTCAGCAGCAACAGCTACTGATGGCCTGGGACAAGCAGTACCCGGTTTCGTCTTGGGAGAAAGAGCGAGATCGACGCATTGCAGCAATCATGGGGCATTCTAATCCATTCGTAACTGGCGAGCGTCGATGGTCGCAAGGGTACAAGGCGGTTGGTGACGGGGTAGTTAGCGTCATTCCTGTTAATTCCCTGCGAGCAGCACAGCCTACCCTCGCGAGCGTGACCGGGACAGGTGTGATCATCGGTAACCGGAAGAGCCAGGTGTACCACCTCTCAATGGGATGCCCTGGCTATGGTCAGGTGTCTGAAAAAAATCAGGTCTCCTTCACGTCAGAATCTGAGGCCCAAGCGGCAGGATATCGAAAGGCAGGCAACTGCAAGTAGTTGCTGCTTGTTGAAAACCGGTCTCGCGAAACCGAAACCGATGCCGAAACCGATGCCGATGCCGATGCCGATGCCGATGCCGATGCCCAACATTAGGCTGAGACATGCGTCCGGTATTTGCTATTTTCATTCATAACGTCATTCACCGCAGACGGTTGGAGCTAGGGCTTAGACTCCCGAACTCCCTTCAGCCAATGAGCCAATTGCTGACTGCCAACTAGGAGTAACAAATTGCTTACCCGTCCCGACAAAGACGCGCTCCGTGCAATGCTGGAATCGCAAGTTCAAGAAAAACTACAGCACGACCCAGACGCGGTAACGACTTATGCAGCAAAGCCTGTACCTGAACGAAAACCGTATACCAGCAAACCCACGGTTCAGGACAAGGCATTTCACAAAGAGCTCGAGCAGATGCGTGCAGATTCCGAGGCTGGAGTGATACATACGCCTAAGCGCGAGCCAGAGGACGGGGGTACTCCTAGCCTTAGGCTTGATGATTATCCGGATCTGTAAAACGTACCACTGAGAATCTACAGGCAGGAGCGGCTTGCCGGTTCAAAGCATTGGAGAGCACACGTGAGAAAGTCACCTATGAAAATCATGATCGAAGAATGGGATGGTGACTCTCTTTTTTTGATGGAGGAATTTGTCGGCAACACAGGCTGCCTTGTCCTATCAAAAAAGCCTCAAATCGCGGATCGAATGGACGAGGCCACTGAAGCCTGGGGTAGCGGACAGCCTGGCAACGCCCAAGAGAAATGAGACAGCCACAATGCGCTTCCTTGAAACGGTCAGGCAGACACAATTGCGGAGTGAGTCGCTCGGGCCACATAACCTGAAGACGTGATGCTGAGCCGGGCTTAAGCCCGAAGGAGCGACAGCCATCGACGTTTTAGTACCCAGCAGTAAGAGCTCTGGCCTTGGCTTTATAGTCGACTATAGAGCGATTATAGAATCGCACCCCCCGGCAAGCCTCCTCAGCACGAACCTCCACTTCTATCTGGTGTGTAGTGGTCAACTAATCCCGGACACGACGTTAAGTTTTTTCTCGGCCTGAGCTGGGGCCAGTCCGTTATTGAATTGGTGCGGTCTAATCCAGTTGTACCGATGCATCAGGTAATGACTGATGTCGCGGTGCGCTTCTTGAGCTGTCATGTAGCCCACGGTCGGTATCCATTCAGTTTTCAAGCTGCGAAACACACGCTCCATCGGCGCATTATCCCAACAGTTTCCACGACGGCTCATGCTTTGGCGCATGCGGTAACGCCAGAGCCGTTGGCGAAACTGGCGACTGCCATATTGCGAGCCCTGATCCGAGTGAAACAGCAGCCCTTGAGGCCTGCCACGCTGTTCGTAAGCCATGTCCAACGCCTTGATGACCAGATCCGCATCCGGCTTGTTTGACAGCGCCCAACCCACAATTCGGCGTGCGTAGAGATCCAGAACGACAGCCAAGTAATGCCATTTCCCTTGAGCCCAGATGTAGGTGATGTCGCCACACCAGACTTGATTCGGCGCCGGCACATCAAACTCTCGATTCAAGATGTTCGGAATGTCAGGCCGCTCAACCGTCGTTTGTTTGTAGGCATGTGATCCAGGTTGTTTGCTAACCAACTCCAGCTCCCGCATCAGGCCACGCACCTTGAACCGCCCGATTTGCTCACCGTCTTCCTGCATCATCGACACGATGCTGCGGCTACCGGCGGCACTTCGACTTTGCGTAAACAGTTCGTTGACCCGACTGCGCAACCGAAGCCGCTCAACGTCCGGAGTTCGGCGCCTGAGGCGGTGGGCGTAGTAACACGAACGAGTGACATCAAAGACTGCGCAAAGCCAATCAACCGGCTCTTGGGGGCTCAGTTGATCAATCAGCGCGTGCGCTCGTGCTCTTCCGACATCAAGAGCGCGGTAGCCTTTTTTAAAATGGATTTCTCCCGCTCAAGGCGAGCGATTCGAGCTTCCAATTCCTGGATTTTCTGTTGCTCTGGCGTCAGCGCCTTGCTCTGCGGAGTCAAGCCGTTGCGCTCCTGCTGGAGTTGGTTAACCCAGCGACGCAACGCGGACTCGACCACCCCAAGCGAGCGGCTGGCTTCGATATGGCTATAGCCTTGATCGAGCACGAGGCCTGCGGCCTCGCGTTTGAATTCAGCGGAAAAGGAACGACGTTGTTTGGTCATCAGACACCTCTATCTGGCGAGCATTCTCGCCTAAATGGGTGTCCGGTTTCATTAGACCACTACAGTGTGAGCCCATCAGGTGAGCGATGTAGAAGCTCGCTGATCCGTCGTACCTTTCGGCCCGCGCTCAAGGAATTGATGGGGAGTGATGAATAGTGTTGATGTCTTGCACTTCGGACTATTTTTTCGAGAGCTCAGAACTGCAGACGTGAGCGTTCTCAGTGGTTATGAGCTATAGCTCGATCAGTGCGTATATGCGGCCAGCATCACGGGCGGTGTTTTTGGCGTCCATTTAGAAGGCATTTTTCCGATCAATAGCTCTGCGAGCCCCATGGCTCAAGCCATTTAATTGTCGGATACTGCCATT
Organism: Pseudomonas sp. S2_A02; assembly: GCF_054668495.1. Lineage (NCBI taxonomy): Bacteria > Pseudomonadati > Pseudomonadota > Gammaproteobacteria > Pseudomonadales > Pseudomonadaceae > Pseudomonas > Pseudomonas sp. S2_A02. The sequence goes on from NZ_CP162776.1 coordinate 1,433,629, forward strand.
GCGCCAGCCCCCATCTTTCAAGGTTGAAATGACTCATGGCAAGGAAGAAGGCAAAAAACTCCAGCGGCACCGGCATCCTGATTATTATTGCACTGGCTTTTGGTGCACTCGCTTCGATCCCGAAGAACGCCTGGATCGCTGTTGGCATCGTCGCGTGCATCGGCGCCATTATGTGGTTTTTAGCCACTCGCACTAAACGACAGCTTGAACAGCTGCAAAAGTCTGCGTCAGTGACAACGCACCTGCAGGAGCCGCGAAGCAAAGACGTAACCTTCTCCATGCATGAGGTTTCGTTGAGCAATATGTCTGAAGAAACCTCCGAATTTTATACCGTCCAACTCGGCTCCCCCCTTCCCCTTCCTTTAAGATTCCAGATGCAAGCAAACAAAAATCCAATACTTGCTGGGTGCCGGCGGGCGAATCGGTCACTGTGTCTGGTTTTTCTCTTCCCGGCGGAATGCTCTATGTAGGAAGTGCGTTGGGTCGATACGATGCGCAAGAGCCGTCACTAATCAATCCAAAACTGCGGATAGCCAAGTCGTACGTCGACATCGAAGAGCGGTTGATGTCCTATTGGCCGAGTTTTCACTCCATCTCGCCAGAGGCTCGGCGCGGATACCTGCAGTGGCTAGAGAGCGGACGTCGTAATCCACTGGCAGACACCGGCTATGTCTTTTTGTTTTTCTATGGCCTTGAGCGCCGGGCTCTCGTTGATGCTGTAAGCGATCCGCAGTTGAAGGCTGAGATTCCTCTGATCGTCAAAGAAGTCCAACGACTGCTGAGTATCTATGGGGACAACAGGTCATTCAGGGGATATGCGGAAGGTTTTCTGGACTACCTGAGTAACACCACGGTTGATCCAAACCTCTACCTTGGCCCGCCTCCCCTGGTTGCTGCTTACAACTACGAAATGCCACTGCCGCTGCGCATAGGTTTGGGGCAACACGCCTCCAACAAGCGACCACTGGGCGCCGATTGGGCATTGGCTTGGGCACTGGGCGACCCCAATATCAGCAAGCGCACCCCGGTGACACGCTGCAAAGAAGTCTTTTCAACGCTGTTCAAGCTGAAATACGAAAGCTCCCACCCTGCGGGTCTCATCCTGGCGCAGAACAAGACCAAGCTTAAAACCAGCTATCGCGCAGCCTCTGCTGTGCTAATGGCCCCCTCGCTTAGCCTGGGTGATATTCCTGATGTCATGGCCACTTCGGGAACACGTAAAATCCTGCAATTGCTGGTGGAGCTTTGCACTAGTGAGCTTGAACCCTTTAGCCGTTATCTAGGCCGAAACCCTGAGAGCGCAGAAGCCCTTGAGGGCCTTTTACAACTTCCGGTCACCCTTTGGCCAACCGCAGCCCGTACGGAGCTGGATGAGCTTCAAACCCAAATCGGTGACGATCTGATTGTCATGAGCTTTGGCGAACTCGCGGGTCGATTCAAGAGCGCTGGTGCACTGTCTCGTGACAAGGTTCTCGCCCTTGCCCGAGCACTGGAATCGCTACATATCGGCATGGAACCCGACGTGCTCGCTGGCAGCAGGACTCCGAAAGCTGAAGATCGTATCGCGCTGTTCGTAACCCAGCCCGAAGACGGATCACTGCGGGCCTCAGCGGCCTACAACGCGGCCTCAGTCACACTTGATCTGGCCAGCGCAGTCGCATCTGCGGATGGTGACACTTCCAATGAAGAGGTCACATTGCTTGCTCAGCACATCGACTCATGGAGTCACCTGAGTATTGCCCATCGCAAACGTCTCAAGGCGCACTTGCAAATCCAGATCCAGCAACCACCGACGCTTGCAAGCCTGAAGAAAAAACTTGATCCATTAACTGTCGAAGCCAAGCGTACGATTGCCAGCTTCCTGGCCCACCTTGCGCAAGCTGATGGCATCGTCAGTCCATCGGAAGTGAAGCTTCTTGAGCGCGTTTACAAGGCGCTGCAACTGGATAGTCAGCTGCTGTACAGCGATCTTCACCTGGCTGCATCCGGAACGAGTATTACCCCTGCTAAACCTGCAACAAGCTCCTCTCTATCCGAGTCCGGAATAGTGTCAGCTGCCATTGCGAAGCAAGGCTTCGTGCTCGATCACGAGCGAATTGCTGAGTTGCAACGTGAAACGGCAGAAGTTTCGGCCCTCCTCGCCCAGGTATTCACTGACGACCAGGTTGATGAACCGGAACAGTCATTTGAGGCTGTGGAATCGGCGACAGAAACGAGTGCTGGCGTTGCCGGTCTCGATCTGGAACATTCTGCGTTCCTGCGCTTGTTAATCTCGCGTGCTGAATGGAGCCGATCCGAACTTGAAGCCGCCGCCAGCGACATGGAACTGATGCTCGATGGTGCCCTGGAACAAATCAACGACATGGCTTTTGAGCGTTTCGACATGCCCGTCACCGAAGGTGATGATCCCATCGAAATCAATACAGACATTCTGGAAGAGTTAGCCCTATGAGCACTATCAGAGCCAAGGATCGCGACGCAGTTATCCAATCATTGCGTGCTGGCGTTGTTCCTCGCGTCGGTCAACACTTGATTCAGGTCGGCCGGGTGGGCGAACTCGATGCACTGATCAAAGACGTCAATCGCCTAGTCGAAAGCGGATCGGCATTTCGAGTGGTGATTGGCGAATACGGTGCAGGCAAGACGTTCTTTCTGAACTTGGTTCGAGCCATTGCCATGGAGCGAAAACTCGTAACCATGCACGCTGACTTAAACCCAGATCGCAGGCTACACGCCACCGGCGGCCAGGCACGCTCGCTTTACTCCGAGCTGGCCAAGAACATGTCTACACGCACGAAGCCCGACGGTGGGGCCATGCAAGGCATCGTTGAGAAGTTTATCTCGCAAGCCAAAACAGAAGCCAAGGCGGCAGGTACAGACAGCGAGACTGTCATCCGAACCCACTTGGCTGAGTTAACCGAGATGGTCAACGGCTATGATTTCGCTGAAGTGATCGCAGCTTATTGCCGAGGTTTCGAGGAAGGCAACGAGCAACTCAAGGCTGATGCGATTCGTTGGTTGCGTGGCGAGTTCACAACCAAGACCGATGCCCGAGCGGCCCTAGGTGTACGAACCATCATTGATGATGCCTCCGTCTACGATCAGCTCAAGCTGCTATCGAGATTCGTCAGACTCGCAGGTTTTGGCGGCCTGATGATCTGCCTCGACGAACTGGTAAACCTCTACAAGCTGGCCAACACGCAGGCACGCAATGCCAACTACGAGCAGATCCTTCGCATCCTCAATGATTCGCTGCAGGGATCGTCTCAGGGGCTTGGATTTGTCCTGGGTGGCACTCCCGAGTTTTTGATGGACACTCGCCGGGGGCTGTATAGCTACCCTGCCCTGCAATCGCGACTGGCCGAAAACTCGTTTGCCAAATCAGGACTGGTGGATCTTTCGGGCCCGGTTATTCGCCTCACCAGCCTCGCGCCAGAAGACTTCTACGTGTTGCTTCAGAAGCTCCGTCACGTCTATGCAGGCGGTGATGCTGAGAAGTATTTACTGCCTGACGAGGCGCTCCCATTATTCATGGCGCACTGCAACCAGCGATTAGGTGAAGCCTATTTCCGTACACCTCGCACGACGATCACCGCCTTCATCAACCTGCTGGCCATCCTGGAGCAAAACCCGGGTGCTGATTGGCGCGCACTGCTTGGAGCTGTAGAAGTAGCCAAGGACATGGGCGGCGAAGAAGATACGAAAGTCGATGCGGACGATGAACTTGCCACCTTCACACTCTGAATCATCGGGCTTCGATCAGCTGGAGCCTCGAATCCAGCGATGGATTTGGGCTGAAGGCTGGACGTCCTTGCGCGACGCCCAGGAAAGAGCTGTGCCGGTGCTGATGGATGCTGACCAGGATGTCATCATCGCCGCAGCAACAGCGGCAGGGAAAACCGAGGCCGCCTTCCTCCCCATACTCACCAATTTACTCAACAGCAACGACCCGCCCGGTTCGGTGTTGTACATCAGCCCGCTCAAGGCCTTGATCAATGACCAATGGGACAGGTTAGGCCGCCTCTGTGAGCAGCTTGAAATTCCCGTAGTGGCTTGGCATGGGGACATTTCATCGAGCAAAAAGCATCGCTTCCTGAAGTCACCTGAAGGGGTTCTACTGATCACGCCTGAATCCCTTGAGGCACTCTTCGTCAATCGAGGCTCCAGCCTTACGGGGGTGTTCCAGAATCTGCGCTATATCGTCGTGGACGAACTGCATGCGTTCATTGGAAGTGAGCGAGGCAAACAGCTTCAGTCCCTGATGCACCGTGTAGAGCTCGTTGCCGGGCGTCGACTCCCCAGGGTTGGGCTTTCGGCCACACTCGGCGATATGACGTTGGCGTCAGAGTTTCTGCGCTCAGGAGGCGTCGACGGGGTGACTGTCATTGAGTCCAAAACTCAAACCAGACACTCCAGGTGCAAATTCGCGGCTACATCCAGCCGCCCATGAATGAGCTCAGAAAGGCTCCCGTCCAGTCTTCTAATGAGGAAGGCGATGAAGACGAAACGGAAAACAAAGCAAGCCCAGACTTCGCTATCGCTGATCATCTCTACAAGGTATTGCGCGGCAGCAATAATCTGATTTTCCCAAACAGCCGGCAGCAGGTTGAATGGTATGCAGACCAATTGCGTAGGCGCTGTGAGAATAATGGTTTGCCCAATGAGTTCTGGCCTCATCACGGCAGCCTTTCGAAAGACCTGCGGGAGCAAGCTGAGCATGCCCTCAAGGCAGGTAATCAGGCGGCATCGGCCATATGCACCACGACGCTTGAGCTTGGAATAGACATCGGTAGCATCAAGACAGTGGTGCAAATTGGCGCCCCACCATCGGTGGCGAGCTTGCGCCAGAGACTGGGCCGTTCGGGCAGACGCCCGGGGGAAAACGCGATCTTGCGCGTTTACTGCAAGGAGTCTCCACTCAAAGATGGATCGAGCATTTCAGATCAGCTGCGCCAGGGATTGGTTCAGACCATTGCCATGGTTCGTCTTTTAATTGGAGGGTGGTTTGAACCTCCCCGGGCTCAGGGTATTCATGCCTCCACTCTCGTTCAGCAATGCCTCTCCATAATTGCTCAGTGCGGTGGCGCCTCCGCTGCTGATCTTTGGAAAAACCTTATCGCTGAAGGAGCATTCCAAAACGTCGAGAGGTCAGACTTCATCAAGCTGCTCAAGTCGCTAGGAGAGCATGAACTCATCGTTCAGGAAAGCTCCGGATTGTTGCTTCCAGGGACAGTTGGAGAGCGCCTGATCAACCACTATGAGTTCTACAGCGCATTCACCAGTGATGAGGAATTCCGCCTGGTGTGCGACGGAAAAGCACTTGGCTCAGTACCCGTAAGCCGGCCGCTGACCAAGGATCAACGCATTATCTTCGGAGGCCGAAGGTGGCAGGTTCGTGATGTTGATCTCCAAGCCAAAGTCATCATTGTTTCCGCCGCACGCGGTGGTGCCCCTCCTCAGTTCGATGGTCTGGGTGCGATGGTGCATGACAACGTGCGCCAAGAAATGCGAGCCGTCCTGGCAGACCCTGTCCCCTGCCCATTCATTGATCGCGATGCCCAAACGTTGCTCGACGAGGCTCGCAAGACTTTTAACGCATTAGGCCTTGGTGAACGTTACGTCATTGAGTCCGGCGGTAAATGCTATCTGATCAGCTGGCTGGGTGATTACGCCAACGATGCACTGCGCCTGTTACTCAATCATGTGGGCCTTTCGTGTGACAACGCGGGCTTGGCGATTGAGGTTGACGCCAACATCCATCGGACACTGGCCGCACTCAAGGAAGTAGGTGACCTGGATGCAAACGATCTCGATTCGATTCTTGCAGATGTAGAGAATATGCTGCGGGAAAAATGGGATTGGGCATTGCCAGAGGCGTTATTGATGAAGTCGTTTGCTTCAATATCACTGGATATCTCAACCGCAATCGGTTTTGCGCAGAATCTAACTTTGGTTGAGTAAATTGATCGGCCTTAAGAGTGTGGAGGCGACTAGGCACCTTCACCTGATAGACACTGTTGCGCAAAACGTTTATAGCTTCGCGAAAACCATTTGCTCGAAACCACCCCACTCCGCAGTGCACATGAGGCCAGAATGGAAGCGTCCGTTATCGAGGACTTATTGATCGAATTTCAGATCTGGTACGACCTGGATCTCAAAGCGAAGCAAAAGTACCAAGCAAAACTAGCACCGGACTTTCGACTAATAGACTTTCTTCAACGCGACGAAGATGCGCTTTCAACGTATCTCAGTCTCCTGCTCGATCCGATTGGCCGACATGGACAGGGCGATGTGTACCTGGCCAAATTTCTTGCACTACTTCCCGAGTCCAGCTTTCAGCCGGCCACGGCGGATCACTTAAGCAGCCACACTGAGTTCAGGCTACCAAGCAATAGACGTTTGGATCTCTACCTACGGTTTCGCACAGGCGGCCTAGCCATTGAAAACAAGCCTTGGGCGACTGATCAGAAGAAACAGGTCTATGACTACGCAACATACCTGGATAGTCAGCATCTAGACGGACGTTGGACGCTGATCTATCTCTCCAACGGAGAAATATCCGAGCATAGCCTGCCCAAGCACGCGCCCGCGCATCTAGCGGATCGAGTTGTCAGCTTGGATTTTTTCCGGCTAGCTGGATGGCTGGACGAATGCGCGGTGCTCACCCGTGCTGCATCCGTGCGCCTGTTTGTTGAGACCGTCGCGCAATTCATTCGTGAACAGATCAATGGAGAAATGCAGTTGGACAACGGTCAAGAGCTTACCGAGTTGATGCTGCGAAATGAAAAAAGCCTGAGGGGAGCTTTTTATATCTCTCAGCACCTGCACGAGGTCAAGCGCCAGCTATGGCGGGATTTTGCTGATCACTTGCGTGGCGAACTCAATGCATTGGGCGCCGAGTTGGTCTTTGACGAGGAGTTGATTGATGGTGCTGCTCATAATGTGATTGGAGTTCGTTTGAATTCTGCTGACCGATGTGGGCCTAGCTGGGCGTTCAATAAACGAAACCATGAAGGGTTATATTTCGGTATCTGTGCCTTTAGCGAGGCTGACACCAAGAGGATTGACTCCGGAAAAATCAAACGAGCGATGGACAAGCTCTGCGATTTCCCTGGACGCACTACCGTTTGGTGGCCATGGTGGACATTCGACTCCAGGGCCTTCACTTCCCATCCAGTCCCGTCGAACTGGGTCAACAACGCAGACGCTTGGCTGGGACTCCAAGACAAAAGCCACGAAGGGTTCGCAGCCATAATCATCGGAACGGTCAAGCGTATGCAGAGCGATTTCGATATTAGCTTGTTGCAGGGCCGTTGAAATTCGGACGCCTGACGCCGAATCAGAAACAGTGGAGACCACACGTGAGAAAGCCACCTATGAAAATCATCATCGAAGAATGGGACGGTGACGGCGCAATTCGAATTCCCGATGAGGCGCTGCAGGAACTGGAACTCGATGTTGGCGACTCGCTGTATTTGATCGAGGAGAGAGGTTTGCCAGGTGCTGCGTGATGCCATCTTTGGCCGACGCGCGATGGTCAGAGTATGCGCTCAGACTTGGGACGAGCTTTATGCCGGAATGTTCATGGCCGACATCAACGGATGGAGCATGACGATCTTCAACGATTGTGATGAGCTCCATTACTGCGAAGCATGCGTCACCATCGATGGACGGCGTTGGTCGTTCGACTCGGGAGATCGATACGGGACTGACCCTATAGCTCTGCTTAGCACATGGGAGCATCAGACACTTGAGCGGCTTCTGAATGCGTTATGATGAGGATTACGCCTATGATGCCTTGGCGGCTGCCGTCTAGACTGCTGACGGGCACAGGCCTAGGCACTTTCTTCCTCGGCCTGGTAGACCTCGATAAGCTTCTGATTGTAGTCATCTAGGTAGCTCTGAAGCCCATCACGGTCGATTAGCCGCACGCCCGCCGTGCCGGCCAACTCCTTCGCCGATTTCGTGTAGTAGGAGTTCGTGACGACCATCGCCTCGTCACATCCGTAGAAGGCTTTAGCAGAGATGGCCTGCTGCACAGCCGCGTTGCCTACGGAGCCCGAATAGTTCTTAGCCTGGATGACCATGTTTTTACCGAACCGGGTAACGAAAAGATCGGCGCCCTGATCAGCAGTTTTCTTGGTTTCCTTAACGTCATAGCCAATGGTCTGGAAGATCTCAACCAGGAAAGCTTCAAATTGAAATCCGTCCATAGCATCCACCAGATACATGGTGATGAACTGATTCGGATTGAAATGCTCCAGCTGAGATCCCAGACGCTCGACGAGAATATCGAAATAAATTTCCTCGCAGAGGCTCAGGCCATTCCGGAAAACCTGTATCGGGAGGAGTGGCACACCAGATGTCGAAGCCGCCTGGGGATTGAATGGAACATTGGGGAAAGCCACGTCATTTTCCCAAAGGTAGTAAAAGAACAGAGCCAAGTCAGACCTGAAGGTCGTTCCTGCCTCTTCAATCCAAGAGCGTAGGGTGTCGGTAAGGTCAGTTCGAATGTGTCGGGTCAACTCTCTGGAGAAGCCCAGATACGCAGAGTTGAAGGCGGTGGTCTGCAACAGCTTGTCCAAGAGAGATGGAAGCCCTTCAAGCTCGTCAAAGCCTTTGCGAATCAAGACTTCCCTGAACAATTCCCTCTCGCTGTACACACCATCCAATCGTGGCCCAGGTACGCCCGCGTCATCGCTGCTACCTGCGCTTTCGCGAGTTGTGTGAATGAAGTTCGTGAAGTATGGCTGCTTCAGCTCCGCGTACTTTCTCAAGACGTTGTTCAAAAGATCGTTGAGCTGGGCTTGCTCCTTCTTCTTCCCGAAGAAGTCCTGAATCAAACCTTTGGATCTGTATTGAAAGTCGGGATAAAACGAAGGATCCAGTGGCGTGAGGTGTCGCAACGTGAGCTCTGATGACGGTGAAACTTGAGAACCCATGCACAACGGGCATGCGATCTCGAAGGTAGTCCTGTTGCATCCATTGCATTGATAAATCATCGCGCCGAGTCCTTGCCTGAGTGATTGCGCTGTTTCGCGCTTAATCGTACGCACGAACATAGCTCAGTGCCATCAGCGCGTCCATTTAGCTAGACCTTGAGAAGCACGGATTGCAACGGAGTACACATGCACTCCAACCCACAAAATCCTATGACGGCACGCTTAATTAGCTAAGCGCACGAGGCCGCTCAGGCAAGCAAACTCCCTCCGACAGCCCCGCCCGAAATCCTCCGAAAAACCAGCAGGCATCACATGCACGGAAAGCGACCATGCACGCAAGATTCAGAGTGATAGAAACCACGACACTAGACGATGGCAGCAAGCGATACAGGGTTGTTGATCTCGTCGAGGGCGGGTCAGCCAGCAAGCATGGCGTGTTCAAAGTCAGGACGGAAGCAGAAGCTGTTTGTTCGCTCCTGAATGCCGAGCATCCTCGTCAGAGTGGTGTAGGTCGTACATCCCCAAGAATCTGATCTACGCTGACCTCTTCCACGGAAGAATCACAATGTCCAACGCAGACCCGCTCCCTTCCCTACTGTTCAAGATCAATCAAAATCGTTAGCAGTTGAAGCCGCGATAATAGAACTCACGCTCTGGGTCGAGCATCGCGGATCAGCGGAGGTCGCCAGCAACGTTCGCGGCGCTTTGGACACAATTAGCAGGAACGAAGAGTTCATCAGCATCGCGTTAGCGGTACTCATGACAGCGGATTGACTTGTTCCTGAGAGACCGCAATCGGCTGCCACTGTAACCGGCAGCCTTCGGTAATAGCAGACGTCCACCCAAGCTTGCGACTAGGAGTTCAGGTCAATGAAAGCAGATAGGGTGACCTAGTCGGCTGCAAGAGAGAAGGCTTTGCAGCCTTGCAAAGCCTTACTGAAGAGAAGATCAGCGCGAAACAGCCATCCAGCCCGCACAACCGGTCATTACGCCGGCTGACGTTCTGTTCATAAGCTTCATTGCCTTCGGTGACTGGATGGTGCGCTTGATTCGCGATGCGGTAACGAGGTAAGCCAGTTGGATAGTGAGATCGATCCCGATGCCGAGCGCGGTAATAAAGATGACTTCTGACCAGGACAGCGCCGTCAGATCAAATGCATGAGGCAGCACCGCGCCGAAAAATACAACGGCCTTTGGATTACTTAGGGTCAGCACAGCGCCTGCAAGAAGACCTCGACCAACTGAGCGCTTCGCAGGTTCTTGATGTTGTTCGGTGTTCTTCGACCATAAGTTCCATGCGATGAACAGTATAAAAGCGACACCGAGCCATTTCACCGCGATGAACACGGGCTCGAACTGCAGTGCCAGCGCCGCCAGACCGAGGGTAGCGACCACCAGCCAGACAGCATTTCCCAGCACCATGCCGCCGATGAAAGGTACCGTAGACCTCGCGCCTCGCGACACCACTTGACCTAGAAGGACTCCCTGAGCGGGGCCGGGGATTGCTGCTGCAATCGCGAAGGGCACGACAAAAAACCAGATTGAAGAAGTAGCGCTCATGTGCGAAGCCTCCATGTTGCCTTCGTTTACAAAGCGGCATATTTGCATCGGGTGAGCAGGTAAAACAATACGGGAAACCTTTATCAGCAGCTTGGGTGAACGGCCCGTTCGTTCAATCTGATCAGCCCAAGCGACCGTTCACTTAGGTTCGGATGCGATCACTGCATTTCTAGTAAATGACAGGGCATAATTGGCGTTCGAACCTGGCAGGCCACCGCCGGGCTCCCGGGACGTCCTCTCCCTGTTCACGAAGCTCCCATTCATCCACCTTCCTTGATAAAAACCCATCTGAGATTTAGGTGTATGGATTGATCAACAGGGGGTCAGATCATGGGAGAAATTTTCATCGTGCAAAAACGACCCGTCCACGGCGTTTTGAACGGTTTTTACTATCGAATCGTCGACCCGTACTGGGGAGGCAGTAAATCGAAATTTCTCGCAGGCTGTACAAGCAGAAATCCATTGACGTCACCTGAATGAAGTACTTTCTCCTCCCAGCACAGCCGCTTCCTCTGGGATCAACTTAACGCCAGATTGGTAACTGAGCTCTATCGTAACTTCGTCTCCGTCACATCTCCCCCCACATCTTTGCCGTCTCGATGTGAGCGTACCCTTGATTCATTCATCGAGGTTAAAGGGAATGCGCTAAGTCCACTGAACATTATTTATCTCTTCGTCCGGATTTAAGAGGCCGTAGCCTCGATCAGAATGCTCTCAATACGAACGCCGGGCATCATCAGCTCCAGCCCCTCTATCAATTTATCTCCAGCTTCGGTTAGGGCCTCTATTGGCATCGCTGGCAGGCTTTCTAGGATGAACCACATGTGCTTTGCATCAGCATTGAGCCTGGTTCGGACACCCTGACGCCAATTCCACCGACGGCAAGTGATACCCTGATCATCCCGCCATACGACTTCGCCAGGGTCGGCAAGCTCTTGTGCCGGCACGCCTTCTTTCATGGTGTCGAACACTTCAGTTCCGACAGCAGCTACAAGACGTGGGGAGCCCACATAGGCCTCTGCATTCTCCCCTCCAACGGGGATTGCATACTCGATACTGATCGCGTTGTAGAGATCTACCACGGGATCAATGCTGGCTAAGCTGCCGTCGCGCAATACGCGCTTACGTAGGGCCTCGGCAGAGCATGGAGTACGTTGCGGCTTTGCGCCGAATTTACGGAAGACGTCTGCCCAAGCTGCGAGATGAGCTTCTGCCCAGCGCACATCGCCCGACTGAACTGATTTACATGCCTGAGCCAGCGCCTTTGAGGCGACATCATGATTGGTTATTGGAGCAGCTTCAACCACAATGCTCAATGCTCTGAAGCCGGGCGCTAGATTGGCTACGTCTTCGCTAATTGACGGCAGTACAGACAGCATCAGAGAATCCCTCAAACCCTTAAATTGAAAATCATGCTAGCTACCAATGACCAATAAAGTCAATATATCGACCGAGCCAGGTGCCGACGTCCAGACGGTCAGTGAGGCGGTTTCGCGCAGGCTCAAACAAGAGCGGCAGAAGCAAAAGATCACCTTGGACGAGTTATCTCGCCGTTCCGGAGTGAGCAAGGGGATGGTGGTTGAAATAGAGAAGTGCAGCGCCAATCCGAGCATCGCTATATTGTGCAAAATCGCGGCTGCGCTTGGGTTATCAGTTGCTGATGTGGTGAATGTGGCCGACATGCCATCGGCTCACCTGATCAAGAGCCACGACATTCCTACGCTCTGGACAGGGCCATCCGGGGGATCCGCCCGCCTCCTCGCAGGAACCAGCGGCCCAAATATGCTAGAGCTGTGGCGATGGGAGCTGTACCCCGGTGAAAAGTTCGCTTCCCCTGGACACCCTCAAGGCACCACCGAGCTGTTCCATGTGGAGTCAGGGACTCTTCATCTTGATGTGGGCGAAACCGAACTGATCATTACTAAGGGCAGCGCAGCAGTAGCCAAGACAGATGTACCCCATAGCTATTCGAATAATGGGAAGTCCAAACTGGTGTTCACAATGTCGGTAACGGAGCTACACCGTCCCATACGGGAACTCTAAAACTCAGTGGTTTGTTGGAGGTACAGTAGCCCCCCGGCCCACATCCTGCGCTATCGAATGGCTTCTGGCGTTTGCGACTTCGCGCAGATTCATAAGGGAGAACATGAAGGTGATCGATGCCCACAACCTTCTGATTGTCTTTACCGCGTACATCATCGGAGCGGCAAGTTCTGGCCCCTAGCAACATGCGGATCATGGGCGTTGCCATGAACCTAGGCCGCTACGAGCAAGCGATGACTCAAAAGCAAAATGATCTGAATACAACCACCTCTCTCACCGCCCGCGAGATCTGCCAGGTGCTGATGGACGTCGCGCTTGGCGAACGCATCATGATGCGAAGATCCGGACAGTCCTGTGTCGAGATCTATCACGGCCTCATGCCCGTGGAAATTGATGGCTGGCAGCTCACACTCTTCAACGACTGTGACACCCTGGACTACTGCGAGTACTGCAGGTCGCCTGATGGTAGAGTCGGGACACTCGAACTCTGGCAGAGGGATGGAGCCGATCCTGTCGAACTACTGAGTGCCTGGGAGCGTGAACAACTCGAACGATTGCTCGCTACCCTCTGAGTCTCCATGCAAAACGGCAAGTCAGGGGTCTGACCATTATCGTCATCTCTAAAGCTGCTTACAAAACTGTAGCCATGGCATCATTTTCCTCACAGGCGGTTGCAGCCGAGCCTTGGTAGGCTTACTGGATTTTTAACCTGCAATCCGGATAACTGCCAATCTGCGATGCATCACAAATATAAACGGCCCTTCCCTCACCAACTGCTCAATGTACCAATCGAATGGCTAGTGCCTGGCTTCCGAATAGGAATAATAAAATGCTGAATCGTCCAGACAAAAACGCGCTCCGTGCAATGCTGGAATCGCAAGTTCAAGAAAAGCTACAGCACGACCCAGATGCGGTAACGACTTATGCAGCCCAGCCCGTACCTGACCGAAAACTGTACACCAGCAAACCCACGGTTCAGGACAAGGCGTTTCATAAAGAGCTCGAGCAGATGCGTGCAGACGCTGAGGCTGGAGTGATACATACGTCTACGCGCGAGCCGGAGGATGGAGGCGCTCCTAGCCTTAAGCTTGATGATTATCCTGGTCTGTAAACGTGCCACTGAGAATCTAAAGACGGGAACGGCTTCCCCAGAGTCATGGTCATCCTCAATGACGAAGAGGCAGGTGGTTTCCTTTTCAGTTACGACAAGCTCTTGGGTGTCAAACCAGCTTCTGACAGCGACGTAAAAAATCAACACGAGGGCAAAGATGATTCCTTGGCTCGCACTCGTCGCCTGCTGTATGTCACGTGCAGCCGGGCCGAAGAAAGTCTCGCGATTGTGGTTTACACCGCTCAGCCTGGGATAGCTAAGCAGCGAGTAATCGAGGCAGGATGGCTCAAGCCCGACGAGGTCGATCTTCTGTGAAACTCACTACCAACGGCATGAATTGTTTGACGGATGTACTGAAGAGACAAGTGGCGCAGGGCCTGGCTTCAGCTAGGTGATTAGGCGACGCAAACCTGCTTTCGGAAAGCTAGGCGCAGTCGAAGCATTCCAATGGATGTTTGACCTGCGCTGATCCAAAATCTGACGGTCTTCACAGCGTAATACGCTTACTACTTTTCAGGATTGAGACAGCGTTGATGCGATTTTTTTTGGATACAAACATCTGGAGTTACATCGCAAATGAGGATGCTGGCAGCGAACTTGCCATGCGCGCCCGGGCAGCAGGAGTTGAAATTGTCGTTTCTTCCGCCGTGGTGGATGAGGTACAGCAACTGCCGGTGCCGGACGCCCGCCGTAAGGTAATCCGGCTTCTTACAGAAAATGATTGGAAGCGCCTGATGCCGGAGGTGTTCAGCGAATGCGCTGAGGTCAAAGCAGAGATAATCAGGCTGCGGCCGGAATGGGTCATAGCCAAGCCGAACATGAGGGAGTTCAACCGAGTCAGATATGACTGGGTAAGGCGTACCGGTGGCTTCTGGGATCGTGCACGCAGGGAGATTGATTCCCCTCCAACGAATGAAAGCGTTCGACGGGAGCAAGAAGAGAACCTGGCTGTCGAGCAGTCATTCGCCATCAGAGAACGGCTAAAGAAAATCAGGCCTGGCAGTGAGACACATCTACAGCATGTCGGACTCATCCCAGAAACCGGCACGCCAGGCTGGACGGGAAAGCCTGTGCACTACTGGCGCGTGCCCAGCCTGCATATGTTCAAGTCCGAACTGCAGATTTACGAGAGTGCGATCAGAGAGTGGCTCGACAGCGAGATTGACGTGCCCGCCATGCTTTCATCAACCGAGTCGATGAATCGGCTATGGCTGCATGAACTCGATCCCGCAGCGGTTCCGCGGCAATGGCTACGCGGGTCGTTCGAGTTTCTTCAAGCATGGCACAAGGTCACCACCGGCACGCCGGGCGACTCTCGCCTGGCGACGCACTTGGTTGACGCGGAAGTCATCATATCGGCGGATAAGAATTTCGTCCGGTTTGCAGAACGCTGTAGAGAAGAAGCGCCATTTAAGATTGGCAAGACTCTGCTTGCGAAGGCTAATCGCGCAGGTGTCGATGAGGTACTGCAATGGATTTCCAACGCAAACACACTATGACGTCCTGTCCCGAGCGTCCGGTGTAGATTTCTAGCTCTGCTGCGGGGATTCAGGCCCCGTCATCTTTCTAATCTGCTGTAATGAGGTAACCATTGTGACTGCCCCCCATGAACTGTCTGGCGACGAATATCAGCTTGAGGACTTTCTGCGAAGACAGCGTGCGGACTTCGACGAGCGCAGCTATTGGCTTCAACATTCGCTGGGCGCAGAAAGTCATTGGCTTTTCATCCAAGCGTATGACGCGCTGAAGCATGAGCTCTACCTGCCAGCTTGCACTGGATTTCTCACCGGAATCGAGGGCTCGCTTCGCAATACGATGGCTCAAGTGAAGATCCCTGCACGAATCGACAACGTTGACGATATCTCGCTGCTCAGTAACTCACTGCTGCGCCAAGCTAGGGCCAACGGCATGTCAATCGACGCCTTAGCATTTCCAGGTGAGCAAGATTTCGAAGCCAATCTGCCTACCCGCCAGAATGTTGAACTCGTCAGGGTTCGGCACACCCTGTGCCACGGCAACATTCTTGAGTATGTCCGTGCGCAAGATGATTTGCCGCCATTCTTCACACCTGAGTGCTGCCGTGACCTTGCCAATAAGCTTCACATGATCTCGCGTAACTGGGTGGCGAACCTTGGCGAGTACAGAAAGCAGATTGTCGGCCCGCAATGATCGATCTTCCAGGCCCGGCCTCTTTTGGCCCGAAGGAGCGACCTCTTCATTGACGCCACTCCACACCGCAACTTAGCGTTAGCAAGCAATGACTCAAGCTCAGAATGATTTGAACACAACCTCCCCTCTCACCGCCCGCGAGGTCTGCCAGGTGCTGACGGACGTCGCACTCGGTCAACGCATTATGACGCGAAGCTCCACGGAGTCCTGGAGCGAGATTTATAACGGCCTCATGCCCGTGGAGATAGATGGCTGGCAGCTCACCCTCTTCAATGACTGTGACACCCTGGACTACTGCGAGTACTGCAGGTCGCCAGATGGTAGAGTCGGGGCACTCGAACGCTGGCAGCGCGATGGAGTTGACCCTGTCGAACTGTTGAGCGCCTGGGAGCGAGAACAGCTCGAACGATTGCTCGCTGCCCTCTGAGCCTCCATGCAAAACGGCAGGTGAGGGTTTTCCACTTCAGTCATCTCGAAAGCTGCATTCAAGATTGTAGCTGTGACATCATTTTCATCACAGACGATTGCCGCGTAGGCTTGCTAGGATTTTTAACCTGCAATCCGGCTAACTGACAATATGCGATGCAACCACAAATTTAAACAGCTTGCCTTCACCAACTCTCAATCTACCAATCGATTAGCTAGCGCTTGGCTTTCGAACAGGAGTAACAAATTGCTGAACCGTCCCGACAAAGACGCGCTCCGTGCAATGCTGGAATCGCAAGTTCAAGAAAAGCAGCAGCACGATCCAGACGCGGTAACGACTTATGCAGCCCAGCATGTACCTGACCGAAAACCGTACACCAGCGAACCCACGGTTCAGGACAAGGCATTTCACAAAGAGCTCGAACAGATGCGTGCAGACGCCGAAGCTGGAGTGATACATACGCCTGAGCGCGAACCGGAGGACGGAGGCGCTCCTAGCCTTAAACTTAATGATTATCCGAATATGTAAACATGCCACTGAGAATCTACAGGCGAGAACGGTTTGGTTAAGCTCCTGGCAAGCACGCTCGCCTTCATTGCGTGGAGGTCGCCTGCAATCGTTGGTCGGTGAGCGTTTCCTCAATCAAGCGCGCGTTAGGCTCAGCGCATATTTTCAATGGCACGCACTATTGCATCATTTGTCAAAGGTGCTTCACGGGCAAATGCCAATGCCAGGCGACCTAGCTGTCCGATTACATCCAACGCTTCAGCACACTCCTTCCTCCACCAAGAGATTCATAAGCGCACAAAACGTTGTCGAAGGGCAGCAACTGGTTCGTCAAGGTGAGAACACTTCATCAACTATAATGGCGGCAATTATATAAGCTGACTATCCCACCAAAAATTCAGACTTAACTGTGAATTTGCGATGCTAAACAGGTTATCAAAATGCCACTAACATGCCCACACAACAGAAAAATACCGTCACTCCAAAAAAAATCGAGAATTTCACTTCGTTCAGAACCGTTGAATTTTCTGCCAAAAAACCTAACTGCATTATGTAGAACTAATAATTGACAGAAATTCAACAAAAAACGGTATTGACCAGCCTTGAGCAATCTGGAAAAGTACGCACATCGCACGGCAAACCACATAAACGGTATCAAAATGACATATTCTATCGAAGTATGTATTAACGAAAATTCATCATCAGTTTTTCTGAATTTCGAACGTATCAGCGAGGAATTTCGGATTGTCAGATGTTGCAGATTTCAATGTATTGGTTGGATCCTTAGTGCAGTGGCTCAGGTCGAGGTAGAGGTTCAGAACGGCGCCACTTGGGTAAACCCCGAAGAGTCAGTTAAAGCCCTTATGCGATTTCCCGTTATCCCTGAATATTTGGCGAGAAAACTTATTGCATCTGGCAGCAAAAGCGAGCAGTTTTCTTTGGTTTGGAACTTCCTATCGGATGCAGAAAAAAATGAGGCCATCACAGTAAACTTTGATTACTTTCATAATTTTTGGCCCGAATTCCAATTATACGCAACAGCTATATCCCTACAAATAGCTAACACACAGCAACTAGGCGAACTAAAGAAAAAATGCGAACGCCTGAATGACGAGATACAAAGCAGCTTAACCATACGAATGCCGGCATTGAGTTTACCTGAAAATTCTACACCGATTGCGCAAATCAACTACATTCAAAATAAGCGATTCCACTCAGATAGCCGCGATCGAGAAGTAGTATATGAACTACCTCCACGCGTTCTTTGTAGGAACTCTGAAGACTTATTTTACTAGCACCCTCACTTAGGAGTATTTATTTCGCGACCCAGCTTAAAACTGACCAAAACTAAACTACAAGCACTTACACTATCGTAAAATTATTTGAGCCCACCTCCCCCCTTTGCATGACACATAAGTTAACTGCGAGAAGAAGAAGCTTAATCAAATTTCAGCAAGAGCAGCGAGTCAAATTCATGTTTAGCCCAATAAGGGCATAGTTTGTGAAGCTCAACGCCACACACTTTAAGATATTGCGATAATCTGCTTAAACGTTGAGTTGACACGGCCTGGGTTGCTGCCGACCAAGGCCTGGCTCTGCTGACTCTCCGCTAAACGAGGTGTATAGAATCGACGTCGCTGCCAGCTCCAATCTTCGGCAACCGTTTCTACTTGTTGAGTTTCCAAGACATTGGGCTCAAATTTTTCCCGGTATAATTCCGAGACTCCGAGGACTTCGGCATTTCTTATTGGATCCGAGTGGCGTGGAAATTTTAGCTATAAGTAGATACTAAAGAGTTGACTTAACATTTTTCGTCAATGATAGAACATCCTAAACGAGTACAAAGCAGCTTAACTGCTCGCCATTTTTATCAATGCAACTTGCTGGGCATTGGTCATTGACTCCCACTTAAAGACTGACTAGTCATCCGAACAGCGGCTCACTCGCTAACATTGCATCCCGTAATGCCTGACTTGGGACCGCCTTGGTGCCAGCCTGAACATCGTAAAACACACAAATTGCAGCCCCTTCGCCACACAGCTCGCCATTCCAAATGGCGTACTCTTGCTCGAAGCTGGTGTTTCCCATTCGCATGAGACGAGTGGTTATCAGCGCCTGCTCCCCCAATAACATTGATTTGTGATAGGTGAACTGAACCGAGCGCACCACCATTCCAATCCCGCCCTGCCCAGGAAAATGGCCGGCCACCTGTGCGAAATGACGACTACGAGCTTCTTGACACCAATCTAGGTAGATAACATTGTTTACATGGCCATAGGCGTCAATGCAACGCCAGTCACAGTCGCGCTGGATAGCAGATCGCCAGGCACCCTTCACACCGTAGCGACTGAGGTGATGCTGATCGAGTTCGAAGGACCCGACCACCACCTGAGCTGTCTTATTATTCATTTTATTCATTGCTCTCCTCGAGCTACACCTTGCACGACCCACAAGTACGGCCTGCAAGAGGCCAGACTTTCAGTTTCGGCAACTGGCGAATATTTGGACCTAGGGAAAATTTTCTGAGCAACGGCATGCATGCGGCCAGATAAGACTGCCGCGTTGTTACAGGACCTCGAATAGTCCCGCCGCCCCCATCCCGCCGCCGACGCACATCGTCACCACCACAAATTTCACCCCGCGCCGCTTTCCCTCCAATAATGCATGCCCAACCATGCGCGCGCCGCTCATACCGTAGGGATGCCCTATCGAAATGGCGCCGCCATTCACATTCAACTTCATCGGGTCTATTCCCAATCGCTCAGTGCAGTAAAGCACTTGGCATGCGAATGCTTCGTTGAGTTCCCACAAACCGATGTCGTCCACGCTCAAGCCGTGCGCACGCAGCAGTTTGGGCACCGCCAACACTGGCCCGATTCCCATCTCCTCCGGCGCCAGACCTGCAACGGCAATCCCACGATAAAGCCCCAACGGAGTACTGCCTGATCGCGCGGCCAGCTTGCCCTCCATCAATACACAAGCGCTGGCACCGTCGGACAACTGACTGGCGTTACCGGCGGTAATACAGCCACCCTCCATCACGGGTTTAAGTCCTTGCAAGTCGGCGAGCACAGTACCAGGCCGGTTGCCTTCATCCTCAGTGAGCCTGACATCTTGAACGCTGACCGCACCACTTGCCTTGTCGACGACGCGTTTGCGCACCGAGACTGGAACGATCTCGTCAGCAAACAACCCGGCATCCTGAGCAGCAGCTGTCCTCTTTTGTGACTCCAAAGCGTACGCGTCCTGCGCTTCCCGGCTAATGCCATAGCGGCGCGCCACCAGCTCGGCAGTCTGCAGCATTGGCATGTAGGCATGCTCGCAAAGGCGCACTACTTCAGGATCGTACGACTCGATTGCCCATTGGTTGTGTGTAGCTTGCACCAGGCTGATTTGCTCCTGCCCAGCACCGATAGTGACCATCATTCCGTCGACCATAATCTGCTTGGCAGCGATGGCGATGGCCATTAATCCCGATGCGCACTGACGATCGACGGTCTGCCCGCTCACCGATAACGGCAGTCCGGCAGCCAAGGCTGCAAGACGCGATGGATTGTTGGCCGCGGTGCCTCCTGGCATCGCCGTACCCAACACCAAATCATCAATTTGAGCAGGGTCGATGCCTGCACGCTCGACAGCAGCGCGGATAGCGACGGCAGTCATGCTCGGCGTCTTGAAATCGTTAAATGCGCCACGCATCGCCTTGGCGACGGGCGTGCGAGCTGTGGATACAATGATGGCGTCTTTCATGCTTGAAATCCCTTGTTCGAACAGAAGCAATTGCATAGTAAATCCCTGGCTTGCTTGAGAAATTCTTTACAGCGCCAGAGACATCAAATCGTTCACGCAATACAACTCGCATGTCGCGCAGGGAAGCCTGATAGGTCATCGCCGCCCTCCTGTACATCGGCAAAGCGCTTTTTACTAGCTATCAATGGGTGGATGAGGCCAGCTGGGTGCCAGTGCTCGCCGAACAATTCGTGCAAGCGCTTTAGCCCAGCAAGAATCTTTGGTAAACCCTGCTCATCCGCCCAACTCATCGGTCCACCGGTTGCTGCCGGAAAACCATATCCGTTCAGCCAGACCTGATCCACATCATGGCTGTTGGCAGCAATACCTTCTTCGAGGATCTTCGCCCCTTCGTTGACCAGCGCCAAAAGACAACGATCAAGTATTTCCTCGGCGGTAATATCACGGCGGCGATAGCCCAACCCCATGGAAATTCTGTGCACAAGCGCATCGACCAGAGGATCGTGCTCGGCCCGGCGGCTACCAGGGGCATAACTGTAGTAACCCTGCCCGGTCTTCTGACCGAAGCGACCGAGTTCACACAAGGCATTGTCGACCTGCATCAGTGGTTCTTCCATGCTCAACCCAGCCAGTTGGCGAGCGCGCCACTCCAGATCGATGCCGACCACGTCAAACATGCGGAACGGGCCCATGGCAAAACCAAATTGTTGCAACACCTCGTCCACTTGCTGCGGCAACGCACCTTCGAGCAGTAATTTGCGCGCTTCGGCAATGTAGGTGCGCAGCATGCGGTTACCAATAAAGCCAGGGCAGTTACCCGACACCACCGCCACCTTGCCTATACGCTGACCCAGTTCAAGTGCCGCTTGCAGCACCGTGTTATGCGTGTGCTCGCCACGAACGATTTCCAACAGTTTCATAATGTTCGCGGGACTGAAGAAATGCAGTCCCAGCACCTGCTGTGGACGGTTTGTGACAGCGGCGATAGAGTCGATATTCAAGGCCGAAGTGTTGCTGGCCAAGATAGCTCGAGACTTTAAATGCACATCGAGCGCGCGAAAGATCTGCTGTTTTAACTCCAGACTTTCGTACACAGCTTCGATCACCAGGTCGACCTCAGCTAGCGCTGCGTAATCTTTCGCTGCCCGCACCCGTTGCAGGTTGGCGTCTGCCTCGAACTGAGTGATGCGCCCTTTGCCGACAAGCTGCGACCACGTTTGCTCGATCATCGTCAGTCCTGCGTCGAGCGTCGCAGTATTGCTATCCAGCCATAACACCGGCAATCCGGCACTGGCTAGGCTTATGACAATACCGCGGCCCATGGTGCCTGCGCCGATTACGGCAATTTGCTGGATATCGAAGGGTGAATTCACGTGCAGCGCTCCTGTAGCTGTGTGAGATGAACAGCCGACACCCTAACGAGGCCCAATATATTTTAAAAATCATTGTTTTCCATGCTATATATTCTCCGCATGAATACACTGAACTTTGATCTCAATCTGCTCCGGGTCTTCGACATGCTCCTACGCGAGCAGAATGTCTCGCGCGCAGCCGAGCGGCTGGCGGTGACCCAGCCCACAGTCAGCAACGCCTTGGCGCGCTTGCGCGATCAGTTTGACGACCCTCTTCTTGTGCGTGTCGGACGACGCATGTGTCCGACACCACGAGCGCTAGCACTTGAAGGACCGATCCGGGCGGCGTTACAACAAATCGCGCAGGCCATGGACACGAGTGATCCTTTCGATCCATTCCGGAGTCAACGCCAATTGCGTTTAGCTCTTACCGATTACCTGGAACAACTGTGCATGCCACGATTATTGGCATGTCTCCAGACGCAGGCGCCAAACCTGCGTATCGATGTCGAACACTTGACACCGAACCTGCCGGTTGACGCACTCGATCGTAGCCAGCTGGACTTGGTGTTGGGCCGCTTCGACGACTTGCCGGCACGCTTCACCCGCCTCCCCTGGCGTAGCGAAACATTGCGAGTAGCGACTCGCCAAGGCCATCCGCAACTCAATAACGGGCTGGATCTGAATACCTTCCTGAAACTGCGTCACCTTTGGGTACATGGCGGTCAGACTCGCGGTATGGTCGACCAGTGGCTGGCCGAGCAAAACCTGTCGCGGCGAATCGTTTACACCACCCCGAACTACCTGCAAGCAGCGCACCTTGTGTCATCCACTGATCTTTGTGTGGTGTTGCCGACGCAACTGGCCCTGCAGTTCGCCGATCTGTTGCCTCTGGACCTACATGAGCTGCCATTTGCGCTAAGGCCGTTCGAGCTCGAACTTGTTCACCTGACCCACCGCCAGCACGACCCAGCGCTGGCGTGGCTTGTAACCCGGATTATGGAGATTAAAAGCTGATCATTGTCATTTTCGACTTCAGGAGTCGCCCGGCAACTCTGGCATTGTCCGTGGCCCTCGGTGAAGCAATGCCAAAGACCATCTACCAATCCATACAAGGACTGCACAAATAAGGGGTTAAGTTAAAGCCAAATGCGATCTGTAGCTCAGCACGGCATTCAATTGCGCAATCAGCCGGTCGATTTGTTCAAGGCCATCTACGCTCGAATAGGCTACGGTGGCTCGTTGCAGGACATAAAGCGGTAACATAGAGCTATGGCGCGCTCCAACCCCCAGCGCAGCGCCAGACGCGGTGCCAGTGGCGCAAGTAAACCCATGCACAACACCGGCAGTGCGGTGGCCAGGCTTATAAAACTTCTGCCTGGCGTCGGCCACAACCCAACAAGATTGGGACACTGATATGACCTGCATTCAAAGATTCGAGCAAGGTTGTATTGGGTTTTGATAGCGGTGTGAAATGAACAGCCGTCCCCCTAATCAAACTTAAAGTAGCGAGTCGCCAAGGCCATCCACGACTTAAACGGGCTAGATCTGGATAACTTCCTCAAGCGGTGCACATTGTGTCATCAACAGATCTTTGTGTGGTGTTGCCGACGCAACTGGCCCTGCAGTTCGCCGATCTGTTGTCTGCGGACCTACATGAGCTGCATTTGCGCTGAAGCCGTTCGAGCTCGAACTGATTAACTGACCCATCGTTCAACACGACCGAACGCTAGCGGTGGCTGGCAACCCGGACTATGGAGATCCAAAGCTGACTGCGGCCTGCTGCCTCTCGATGGGTTAAATGACAAAGAACACTAATCAATCAGCTCTCATGGACCAAAGCACGCGAGATTCGTCTTGATCCCAACACACACGAATGATCAGGTCGCTCTAATCGCCCACAACTCAAGACGCGCCACACTCTCACGATATGGTTTCAAGCCCATGCTCAACAGCACAACTGAGCTCATCACCGCAATGCTGGTAACAATCATGAGTGAGTAGCGAAGTGACATATCATCGCCAAAGACATAGTCGGTAATTATAGCTACCGCCGTTGGCCCAATTCCCAGGCCAATCAGCGTGATGACAAAGAGGTAAACAGCTGAGGCCTGACCACGCATCGAGTTGGGCATGATTTCCTGAATCGCCGCAGGTGCGACACCAAATGGCATACTCAGGAAGAACACTGCTGGCGTCAGCAGAATTGCTGCCCAATGCGCGCTCTCCATCAGAGGAAAGGCCAGCACGAAAAGTACTGCGCCAATTGCTGCATATAGACCGACACGCATGTGGGCGTCGCTTCTGCCCCTTCTCAACATCCAGTCAGCCAACTTCCCGCCAAAGACGATGCCCAGGCAACCAAATGTCGCCACTATGCCGCCGTAGACGACGCCGACCTGCCCCGCGTCCCAACCATACGTGCGGATAAAGAATGTCGGAATCCAGGCTGCGCTGCCGTAGCTGGCAAAAGCCAGGCCAGCAAAGCCGAAGTTATGGCAGAGTACTGTGCGTTTGTTAGCACGGATGTATCGACCAACCTCAGACAACGGTACTGTAATCCCGGCTCCGACGCCCTGTCTGGCAGGCTCCTTAATCGCTAACAGGAGCAGGCTGAAAAGTAACCCTGCGGCGCCAAGTGCGAGAAAGATCAACTGCCAGGGACGGACTTCTCCGAGCAGCGGCAGTAATATGTCGCCCTGGGCAGACGCCAGCTTGATAACCAGTCCGCCAAACAGAAACGCAAAACCCGAGCCTAGATACACCCCCATCGAATATAAACTAATGGCCGTGGCGCGGCGCTCGGTAGGAAAGCTGTCAGCAATGAGTGAATAGGCAGCGGGTGACAAGGCTGCCTCTCCCACACCGACACCGATGCGGCAGATCAAGAAGTGCCAATAAAGCCTTGCCAAGCCGCAGGCTGCCGTGGCCGCACTCCAGAACAATATCCCGAAAGCGATCAACCCGCGTCGGCTTCTGGTATCGGCCAAGCGCCCGAGGGGAATGCCGCATACGGTGTAGAACAAGGCAAAAGACAACCCCATCAGCAGGCTCATTTGGGTGTCGCTAATCATCAGATCGCGGCGAATCGGACCGACAAGGAGATTGAGGATTTGCCGATCAATGAAGGACAACACGTAGGCCGCCATCAATACAGCGACAGTACCCCAGGCACGGATGTTGGTGGGATAGATATTATTGTTATTGGGCACTGGCGGTTCCCCTGTGTGCGGCAAGCTTTATTGCAAACCCGCATGCCTTTAGTAGAGCGCAACATGGCTAAGCATTTGCACATCAATTTTGCATTTTGCTTGTGGAGTTAATTAATAACCCTATCTATTTAACGCACCATCGATGGATATTTATCATCATAACTCAGCAAAGACTTAAAAACGGAAACTATACCTCCCCTTACATAAACGTTACAGCTACACAGATATTCACCAGCGCCACAATAAAATTTAGCTTTTTTCTAACTCACTGAATATAGAACTAGACCTCGACGCAGTTTAGCTGCTGGTGCGCGAGCTCGTTTTCTCGAATGAGTTTTTTATTTACTTTGCCAACGCTTGTTTTAGGGATGTCATCAACAAACAGAAATTTTTTCGGGATCGCCCATTTATTAATGATGCCGCTGTCAACGAACTGCATTAGGTGATCAACTAGACTTGCCTGATTGATCTGTAATGGAGGTGTGCAAATGACCATCGCCATTGGTCGTTCCCCCCACTGAAGGTCAGGAACTCCAACCACCGCAACGGACTCAACGCCGGGATGCTTACTAATCAGACTCTCCAACTCTAGAGAACTGATCCACTCGCCGCCAGTCTTGATAACATCTTTAATTCGGTCTTTGATTTCCAAGTCACCACGCATATCTATAGAGCCGATATCACCAGTGTGCAGCCAGCCGCCCTCCCAGAGCTCGGCGCCCTTTTCCGGATCATGGAGGTAGCCTTGGGTCAGCCAAGGCGCGCGCACCAAAACCTCCCCCATTGACTCTCCGTCATGTGGTAAGTCCTTGCCGCAGGCATCGACGATTTTTATGTCGACCATGGCCGATGGCACTCCGGACTTGATCCTGATAGGCAATTGCTCTTCAATTGACAGCTCTAGCTCAGAAGCCCGCAGATAGGTGCTACATAGTGTCGGGCAAGTTTCAGACATACCGTAGCCGCTAAACACCTTCATCCCACTCGCCGCCGCCTGACCGGCAGTACCTAGTGCAAGGGCGCTTCCACCCAAAAGCACCTTCCAGCCACTGAAATCAGTCCCGGTTGCCTCGGGACAAGCCAGGATCATCTGCAAGATAGTTGGTACGCAGTGACTGAAAGTTACCTTTTCCTGCTTAAAGAGGCGGATAAGAGCATTGGGCTCATAACGTCCCGGGTAAACTTGTTTAATGCCCATGAGTGTCGCCATATAAGGCACTCCCCAAGCATGTACGTGGAACATTGGAGTGACTGGCATGTATACATCGTCTGAGCGTAGCATCGGCAATCCTTGATACGCCCCCAAGGTACCGACCCCAGCCAGGGTATGCAGGACCAGTTGGCGATGGCTAAAGTAAACGCCCTTCGGATTACCGGTTGTGCCTGTTGTGTAGAACAAGGTGGCAACCGAGTTCTCGTCAAAATCGGGGAAGTCGTAAGTAGCGAGAGACTGGGACAGCAACTGCTCGTACTCGCCAACTACGGGCAAAGTCGTTGGCTTTGCATGGTCGTCGCTCAACTGGATATAGCCTTTGACGGTGACCAGTTCACCATGTATTTGCTCGAGAAGCGGTAGAAAATCGTCATGTGCAAGGACTAAATCATCTTCAGCATGATTGATCGTATAAAGCACTTGCTCAGGAGACAGGCGAACATTAACGGTGTGCAAAACGGCGCCGATCATCGGCACTGCGAAAAAACACTCCAGATACCGATGGCTGTCCCAATCCAGTACCGCCACTGTATCCCCTGCCTTTACGCCCGCAGCAGTCAACACGTTAGCCATTTGCCGAATACGCTTATTGAGAGTGCGATAGCTATAGCGTAGCTTGTCAGCGTAGACTATTTCATTTTCGGCTTCATAGCGCTGCCCTGAGAGCAGCAGACTTTTGATCAACAGCGGATAGCTGTACGCCCCTGGTGCGGGACTAATTATTTTTGTTTGGACCATGATTATATATCCCGGATCGCTTGTATTGACTTCAAAAAATTCTTTGCTGCTGTAATGCCTTGCACAAGAGACGACCAAATGCCTGCATGGTAATAACTGTGAGCATCAAGCAGGTAAAACCGCTCATTTCCGACCGTCACTGAAACACTTAGCGATTGGATCGCCAACTAACAGGCGAGCACAGTTTCGTCAAAAGCTCATTAGTTGACTATGAACAATTCAGTCAATTCTGTACTTCCAACTTTAATTGCATTTTTTGACTTGCACTCAAACTCGTTTCAAAACCTGTAAAGTATTGCAAGGTAACAACAAACAACTTTGGCGTAATTATTTGCTGCCACTACCACTCGCAGATAGGCTTACGATGTAATCGATAATGGCCTTGCGATCAGCATTTCCGCTAATTTGCAAAGAAATGCCTCGCATCCAAAGCCCCAACTGATCGGCATGATCGCCGCTGCCGCGCAAAGCCTCAACATAATGTGTGAGCTGGCGATCGAGATAACTGGCGTCGAGAATACGGAGATTGGGAGCTTTGAGATAAGCAAAGCCCTCGCCTTGCGGCCCATGGCAGCTGGAACACGTTCCCTGATAAAGATCTCGGCCCCGAGTTGCTTGATCCCCGGCAACCGCCTGCGATCGTGCCGGCTCCAGCCGCGAATAATGAAGCGCCAAACGTTCGATTTCAGCTTCGTCGAGATTGGTCACTATGGCGCGCATTTGCGCTCCGTAGGTGTCTTTGGGGTCATAACCCCGAGATCCGTCTTTGAAATCGCGCATTTGCTGTGCAAGGTAATCGTGATGCTGACCAGCCAAGTTTGGAACACCTAGCGCGGCGTTGCCCTGCCCCTGCTCGCCATGGCATGCGACACAGGTCCCGAGTGCCGCAGCGCTAGGTGCCTCGACAGCCCAGACGTTAAACATGGCGAAAAGCGCGAATAGGCCAACACTGATGTTCATTTTCATGGGTTCAAGATCCCTTATGTTGTTATTCATCTTGGCGGGCGATACGTCGGACTAATTCATTACGAACCCCCTCGATATCAGGCATAGCAACCTGACGCCACTCATGCAGCTCCGCCCCGGTGTAAGGTTTAAATCCGAAGGGAAGTTCAGCCGTACTAAAGGTCTCCAGCATCCAGTTGAGTACGCCGGCCAGCGCTTCGTCCGAAAGCCCCGAGAGTGCTGAGCCAGGCACTTGAACCAAATAGGCGCGGCCGCCCGGCACACCAAGGAATTTACCTAACTGGCCGGAAAATGCCGGTACTTGCCGCTGTGGGTTGCCGCTACCATCCGGTAAATGACAACCCTGGCAATTGAGCATGTAATCGAACTGCCTCTGTTCGGTGGCCCACAGAGAACTAGAACCGATCATCACGAAGCACGTAAAAGCAGCGGCGCAAAGCGTGCGAACCGACATCACCTTACCCCTTCACGCCGATTACCACTGACAGCGAGCAGTGATAAGGCATATCCGCATGACTTCCGGCACACCAATTGATGTCATTGGAACTCTGCGGACGGTACATAGGGGAATCGCCCTGGTCGCGCTGGCAAACACAACGACCACAGTTTTCTTTGCCACAGCAGTCGTTGTAGGAAATCACATAGTCCTTCCCGTCAGCCGGGTTGTGGCATGTACCGATCCACGTAATATCCGACCGTATTGTTCCTGGCGGGCAACTGGTCGCCGATCCGCCGCAGCAACCGCAGAGAAACCCATCGATGGCACAATACCGCCAGTAGTCACAACTGTTAGGGTCGCCCTCCTCCATCAAGGCGGAAGCCGGCTGAGCAAAGGCACTGCCGCGATAGACCGGCAGCAGCGTTGCCGCGCCCGCGCCGATCAATACGGTGCCCAACCCACCCAGGAAACCGCGTCGCGAGGTGTTGCGAGCAGTAGCACGAGCTAGAATTTCGGTTGCCTCGTCAAACCATTTGATCGCCATTGTTAATGTACCTGCTTGTAAAGGGAATGCTTAGTCCCAGCCTGGGCAGCTTGAAATTCCTGCATCGTTGGATAGCCCATTGCCTTAGCCTCGAAGAGACTTTCAAGATGCTCGCGGGTGTTGATCAGCCCGTGGGTGACCACAACACCCGCAGCATCGATCAGCACACCGTACGGCAACTTGCTGATTTGGTAGGCCACCCCTACTTCCCTTGAAAGCAGGTAAGGGAAATCCTTTAAACGGTGGGTCTGAATGAACGCCTGATGAGCGGTGACATCACCGTCACTGGCGAGCACGACTCGAAGACGTAAACGCTCATGTTCCTGAATCGATTTGATTACAGGCAACAAGGTTTTGCACACAGGGCAGGTATCCGACAGGAAAAACAGCAGGGTCAACTGTCCCTGGGCATTGCCCCCCCCAATGCTGACTGAACCGCCGTTCAAGCTAGGCAAGGTAAAGATCGGCGCTATTTCACCGGTCTTGATCGTCTTGCCAAGCGATAAAGCACCCACAGGTTTGATCCGCTCGTGAAGAAGTCCAATCTGGCGTGCCAAAGCCCATACGGACAAGGCCAGACCGAAGATCATGAGCCAGGAAAAAATACTCGAAATAATCAGTGCATTCGTCATGATTTTCACAGCGCTCGTAGGGAAACACGGTTGGAGATCAATAGATTCGTCAGGATGTAGAGCGCTGCAGCGCTTGGCAGCAAGAAGCCCAGAGTGACAGCGTCTAACCACACCAGTGGTCGATCCCGCATCGGCGCCATCAAGTTCAACACGGGCAAAAGCAAGAACAGATTGCGCCAGACCAGCGTTCTACTCAGTGTCTGGTGATCACCGCCAAAATTGCAGCCACAGTCTTCAATCACTGCCCCTCGCGCGACACTTATCGCCAGTACGAGGGCGTAGAACCCGATAAGGATCGCTGCACCCATCGCAGCCCAAGGTATCCAGAAGCTCAGCAAGAGCCCCATGACGGCCGTGATTTCCAGCCATGGAAGCAAACGTCTCAGCAGCGGACGCAACCAAAGAGGCAGCGCCTTGCCCAAAGCGATGCCATAGTCATCCAGCACACGAGAAAAATTTTGCCCATCCTGCAACTTGTGCAGCGCTGCCGCTCCGAGCAACAAGCCCAAACCAAGTGCACTGGCGAGATGTACAAGTGGGTCCTGAAGAACAGTTGGAATCACCACGACATCACCTCGTTCATGGCGCCTGCTGGTATATCATCGACACTACGCAAGTGCTTGCCACTGTCGGCATCGTACAGATTGATACTCTGTCGCATGAGCGGTATCAGCCCGGCTTCCCCTTTGGACGCATAGATTGAGCTTATGAACTCCGCTGGCATTGGTATCATGTAGTCGAGACTATAGAGGCGCGGTTGTTCGCCCTTACTAACGGCAATGGCGACGCTTAATTCGTTGAGCTTTATGCGAGAGACCCGCTGCTGGGTTTTAGTGTCATAGACCCAGACTTCCGTACCAGGCTTCTGGTAATTTTCCGGCTTGTCCTGGTGCATAAGTACGTACAGCCGACCGCTCTTCTCGTGCATCGCAGTGCCATGGTTACCGGCCACACCCCACCCGTCCGCGCGCTCCTGCTCGTTGACTAATGACCAGCGCTGCGACTGCTCTATTCCACTGGCGCTCATCTGGAGCCCGTACACAAAACTTTTTTGTGAGACGAAGTACCAGGTGTTGCCCTTGCGAGAACCTGTGGTCAGCAAAAGATCCTGCAGTGGATCGAAAATTGGGGCACTGCGCTCCTGTCGCATCACCCGACCTCGATCGTCAAGTTCGAGATGCAAGAAGGCACCGTTTCCGCAAATGGAGTAGAAGTCCCTAGGCCCTGCGGAATACATAGCGGCGCAGCCAGGCGTCGCTACCTCTTGCACAAACCGATTGTTTTCAAGATCAATGACGCTGACCGATTGTGCTGGAGTGAAGTTGAACACCATAAGAAAACGATCGTCGTCCGACAACACACTCAGCCCTGTTGAAATCAGGGCACTCATGCGCTTGGCCGGAATTTTGATCTCGCCTTTTGGGCTCAAAGTCTTGGAGTCATATACCGTGACAACATCCGTGCGCTCACCGCGAACCCCTCGGCTGAAGTAGGTCTCAACAGCGTAAAGCTCGTCGCGCTTGCGAGATGGCACCAGGCTGTTGAACCACATTCCGGTGCTCAACTGCCCAAGATTGCGACCCGCATCATCAAATAGCAAGACGCGGCCACTCCCCATGCTTGGAGCGTTACTACCCCATGCCCAGAACCAATTCTGGCCGTGATGATCGCCGAGCACTTCGACTCGAACCTGCTCTGGCACGAACTCCGTCGCTGATGCCATTGGCGCGGGTAACGCTAGTGCTGGCAGAGCCACGTTGACCAATGACAGCCCGCACATCAAATATCGGAGTGAACGATTGAGCATAGAGTGTGATCCAGTGACTTGCGATTATTATTCATGTACCTGCAGCTTAATTTTATTAACGCCGACCGGCTTGACCCAACGTGACAAAACACTTGGCATCAGGTGTCACAAATAAATATCAAAGTTTGAATCGTGTTGCCCAAGCTCCTTCATCTGTTCAGCCACTTTCGCCTGCTCCTGCGGTGCTGAAATATCCAGTCAACTAATCTCTTCTGCCATTTGATCTACAGAGACAATGTTGGAGCTCAATTCATCAGTGACGGCACCCTGCAGTTCAACCAAAAGGGCAATCTGTGAAGCCAGATCGGAAATTTCTCCCGAAGCACCGATAATTCCTTGCTGGGCCTACTCGGCTGAATGGCATGCGCGACACTGCCATGCAAATGTATCAAGCTACGCTCGATAGCTACCACCGCGCGCTGGGTACCAGTACGAACGGCTCTACGCGACGGGTCATTTCATCGTGCGCGCGTAACCCAGAGCGCCCCCTAAAGGCACAAGGACAATGGTAAAAGAGTTAGCAAAAAGACATTAAGTAATAATAGTTTGGATCGTAGCGACAATTCACCGGACCAGTTGTGTATGCACATAATACTTTGTAATGAAACCCGATGCGATGTATCAGGATCCTGCGCAACTCACATTCGAAAATATGCGCCAAGAACGAACACGGCTCCGAGGCGACTCGGTTGCCCGCGGAAAAATGAAAAAAGCGAAAGTCGCTTATAGGCACCGCACCCAGACGTATCAGGTGCAAGCATCAAACGACTTTCACCAAAGTTATTACTGCACCACACCTACAGAACCGAACAACAGCAGACGTCCGTCATCCATGGGTGCCAAGGCAGCCAGGTTGATACGATCTTCCCTGAGCGAGGTGGTGAAACGCTCCAGATTGGCATCTGATTCGGCGACCAGACCACCGTTACCAACCAGTGCCACACGACCATCAGCACGCTGGGCGACAGCCGTGATCGCCTCATGACTGCCGCTGTTCAATTCGCGCCAGGTGTCACCTATGTTGTCGCTGATCAACACTCGGCCACTCATTCCAACAAGAAGCACTCTGCCAGATCTTAGGCCGATCCCTCCCCACAACGACCCTCTTACACCGGTATCGAGCTTTTCCCACGTAGTGCCGTGATCCAAAGAGCGGAAGGCATGCCCCATCTCTGCAGCAATGAAAAGGCTCTTATCGGGTCCCGAAAAAATATGATTGAGATGATAGTCATCCCCTTCCTCGCCGACACTCAGGCGTGTCCAACTTTGGCCTCCGTCCTCGGTCTGTGCGGCATAACCGTAAGCGCCAACAACGATGCCGTGACGGCTATTTTCGAACCATACAGAAAGCAGCACTGGCTGCCCTTCCATGCGTTGCTGCAGGGTCCAAGTTTCGCCGCCATCCTCGGTTTTCAGTAACACGCCACCGTGGCCAACTGCCCAGCCCTGCTGAGCATCAGCGAAGCTCAGAGCGGTGAGCAGTCCATCCACCGGGACGCGCCTGGACTGTCGCCAGGTTTGACCGTCGTCGGACAGTATCACCACCCCGTGATCGCCAATAGCAACCAAGCGTTGGCCGGTATGGGTGACAGCGAGCAGCGGAGCGTTTTGTGCATGGGCTAGCGGCAGGGCTACTCCCCCGCCTTCAGCGCCGGCTCCCAGCAGAATCAGCGACAACAACATCGGACGCAGAGAACGAGTCGCGGACATCAAATGTACTCCTATCAATGTGCAACCAAGGGAGCACGAACGGGTCCCCGGCGGGGAATGAGAACATCCAGCATTACGGCGATTGCTGGCAAAAGGGTAATGGCCATGATCATGTTGACCATGAACATAAAGGTAAGCAGCAGCCCCATATCGGCTTGAAACTTCAGTGCAGAGAACGACCACGTGGCAACGCCCACGGATAAGGTGATTGCAGTAAACACAGTGGCCACTCCAACCTCACGCAGAGCCAATTGAAAGGCTTCAACGATGTTCAGGCCCTCGACAAGATGCATCTGGAGGCGGTTATAGATATAGAACGCATAGTCCACACCGATACCAACGGCGAGTACCATCACCGGCAAAGTCGCAACAGTGAGCCCTATATCCAGTTCCTTCATGAACCAGTAGCCAAGAAAGGTTGCAAGAGTGAGAGGAAGGCAACAGGCGATCATTGCTCGCCAGTCCCGATAGACCAGTAACACCAGCACCATAATTGTCAAATAGACATAGAGCATCATTGGCAACTCAGAGGTTTCCACCACCTCATTGGTGGCTGCCTGCACACCAGCATTACCGCTGGCCAAACGTACCGTCACGCCCTTGAGGGCATGCTCCAGTCGATAGCGCTCGACGGCCTGTACAACGCGCTTCAAGGTAGTGGCCTTGTGATCAGTTAGGTAAAGATTGATCGGCAACAAGGTACAGTCAGCGTTGTACAAACGCAGAGACTCAGGTACCTGACGCACGGCTTCAGCCAGCGACAGCTCGTCCAGCGGAAGAGCCGTCCACTTCGGATTGCCTTCGTTCACACCAGAAGCTGACAGTTTAGTCAACGCCGGTAAGGATTGAGCTGACAGTACACCTGGCACATTTCCCAAATGCCAAGTCAAACGATCAACATAACTCATTACATCGTGCCGGTAGCATCCACCTTCAGGGGTTTCCACTGCGACGGTGAACAAGTCCAGACCCAGTGAGAAGTGACGCACGACGCTCTCTACATCTCGGTTATAGTGTGAATCCGAATGGAGCTCGGGCGCCCCTGGCAGAACATGACCCACATGACGTCCTTGACTCTGCCACACCGCGAGCACCATTAATGCAAGACAAATGACACCCCCAATCGCAGCATTACGTGGTTCGGCGATTAGCCCAAGCCCAACCATGGCATTGTCACGCCATTGGCGAAGACGCTCTACCTTAGCTACGAAGGCAGTGTCGAAGCGAAAATAACTAGCCAGCACTGGCAGCATGATCAAATTGGTAATGATCTTATAGGCCACTCCTACCGATGCAGTGATGGCCAATTCTCGGATCATTGGAATCGGGACCAATACCAAGGTGGCGAAACCAACAAAAGCGGTAATCAATGCCAAGGTCCCGGGAATTAGAAGCCCCCCAAAACTCCGGCGCGCAGCAGTCATACCATCAGCACCGTTACATACCTCCCTTGAGATAAAGTTAATCTGCTGCACTCCGTGAGATACACCAATAGCGAAAACCAGGAACGGCACTAGAATCGCAAGCGGATCAAGGCCGAAGCCAAGTAAGGTAATCGTGCCAAATTGCCAGACCACCGAAACCAAAGAGCAAAATAGCGGCAAGAACGTCAGTGCCCAGGAACGCGTATACCAATACACAGCCAGCGCGGTGAGTACGAAAGCCAATGCAAAAAAAACTATGACGCTTTTGGCGCCTGCCCCTATATCGCCCATTTGCTTGGCGAAACCAATGATTTGAACATCGTAGTCGGCGTCGGCATATTTACTGCGCAGATCATTTTCAAGACGCTGACTGAATTCCAAGTAGTTCAAACGCTTACCTGTCTGTGGGTCTGGATCTGCAAGCTCGGCCACGATCATCGCTCCGGAATGGTCGTTCGCTACCAGGCTGCCAACAAATCCACCGATAAGAGTACGTTCGCGAATACCAGCAATAGCCTTATCGTCGAGAGTACCAACGGTGACTTCACCGCCCACAACGTCTTCGGCTTTCATACCTTCCTCGGTAATCTGCACCGCACGCGTATTAGGTGTCCAAAGTGAGGTAACACTCCGCCTATCAACACCGGGCATGAAGAACACTGCCTGAGTCAGGTCATACAATCGGGTCAGCGCTTGCTGGTTCCAGATATCGCCGTGCTTGGCATGCAGCACCACGATTATGCGGTTGGCGCCGAAGAGTACGTCCCGATATTGGTTGAACGTCTTGATGAACGCATGCTGCTGAGGAAGCTGCTTGTCGAAACCTGCCGACATTTCCAAACGCGACGCGAACAGCCCCATCACCAGCGTAATAACCGCCAGTACTGCTAGCGTCGCCAATCGATGGCGAAAGAAGAAACGCTCGAGACCGAGCACCATAGAAGCCAACATGGTGAAAATACCTGAAGGAGTGAACAGCCTCCTCCAACGGAGGAGGCATAGGTTCAGAACGAATAGGAGATGTTACCGCTGAGAAAATCGCGATCAGCCATCAGATTGTTACCGCCACCGCCCCAGAACTGCACCCACTGCAGGCCACCTTTCCAACGATCTCGGTAGTTGAACAGCAAAGAACTGGTCAGCGACTTACGACCTTCTACAAAGGGCAATGAGTTCGGCGTCGTCCCATTAACGTCATGACTGAAATCAAGCTGCGGCGTCACAGTTATGCCGGTCCCAAAGAGATTCGGATAATTGATACCGATCTCCGTGATATAGCCCCAAGACGTTTTATCTGGCAGTGAGTAGTCCGGCAGAAAGTATGGAGTTTTGCCAGAGGTATCGAGATCCGGGTAGTGGGTAACCGCTGCCTCGACCAAGATAAAACCGTCAGATGCACCTAGGCTACGGGGAATGAAGCCGAGAGGATCATTGGCAGCGAAGGTGTAGATGGCGTTAACATCCATCTGCCATTTCTTTTCTTCGACGTAACCATTGTGTACGCCCGTGTCATATACGCTGTACTTGTTAAAGGATCCGGTGAACGCCCGGCCAAATGGTACCGTCGGATCAATTGCGACGCTATCGTTAGGTCGAAATGACACTTCTCCAGCTACGGCTACCGGACCCAACATGGTGGACATTGACAGTCCAAACAAGTCTTTATCTTCTCCATAATTTACGAAGAAGTTGTCTGTATGTAACGCATCCGGATCAGATAGAGCGGTGTAGCCAATGAACGGGAGTTTGTCATGATACCGCTCGTAAAAAACACCAAACTCAGCGCCGATATCCTCCGCTGTCCAGCGCAGCGCCACACCATATTGCCGCCCATTATCCGGCTTACGTTCACCGCCGTAAGGAACAGCAAGGCCGCTCGCGACCAACTGAGCATTGTTCAGACCGCTGATCAGGGGTTCGCCACATCGACCGGTTGGCGTAATCGCATTACACGTCCCCGCGCCTGCGAAGTTATCAAGATAACTAGTTGAATAGTAAATAGGCTGACGACCTTCGCCTACTACGTCAGCACTCGAATAATAGGTTCCTACCGGATCAAGGTCATAAGCGTTCCACTTGAACTGGTAGTAGCCCTCAAGATTCAGGGTTTCTGTAAGGCCCACATTAAACGACGCCATCGGTGCCGGAATGAATACCTCTTTCAATTGGGTTCCGGGCGTGTGGTATTTGGGTAAACTGAGGGCATTAATTTGATTGATGCCACCGGTTATAAAGATTTCCTCTCCCCAACTGATCACCTGGTTACCAACTTTAACTTTTGTCGGCATATCACCCAGGTCAAAACTTTTGGCAACCCATAGATCGAGGAGATCGAGACGCTCAGTGGCATCGCGGTCGGCTTCGTCGTCCAGAGTGCTGCGTCGAGTGTTGTCCATCTTGAGGTCTTTGGCCCACGCAACTCGGCCCAGAGCACTCCAGCCATCGCCGAATTGTAGACTCAACTCATGAGTCCCCTTAAGCACTTCAGAAAAAACATCATGCTTATTGTAGTTGAGATTGCCGTCATCCGAATTGGTGTAGTTGATGTCGGCATTGGCGTAACCATTGCCTTTAGTCAAGTTATAGTAATTACCAAGTCCAGTGCTGGTACCGTTATTACAACCACCACTATCTCCACCCAGGAGTTTACAGTCCGGGGAATCCATGCGAGTAGCAAATCCGTAGCTCAAGGAAGAGTCGAAGCTACCTGATATACCATCCTCAGAACCGAAACGGAACGCGTGGCTCGGTTGCGCCCACATTAGCGTCGAGACCGCCATCATCCCAATAGTCAGCGAACTGCAGGCATACGGGAAATGCTGCGGCGCGATAGCACCGCTTTTTTTAATTTTGAACATTTGGGTGAACTCCGAGGAAATTAACGCTCACCGCGACGACGCAGTTCATTCGAGTTGAACATTTTGTCGCTTACGCGCCCTTCCATTCCGGCAGTCAAATCCATTACCTCGCCTTCCTGAGTGAAACCGTCCGCTATATAGCGCCGAGCAACAAGGTCGTAACTTAAATATTCGAAACTAGTGCAGGCCTGAATTCCTGGGTCTGCCCAAATACTGCCTTCCTGCACACGCCAGAGGTTGCCTTTGGTGTCATACATATCAACGTGCAGCAGTGTCCAGCTGTCCTCGTCGATAAAAAATACCCGCTTGGCGAAAGAGTGTCGCTTGTCCGCTTTAACCGTTGCTTCGACGACCCATACACGATGCGTCTCGTAGCGCTGCGCATCGCGCTTAAGGTAGTTCTGCCCAATCAGATCCTGATACTTGTTGGACTTATCCACCAACTTGTAGGAGTTATAAGGTACGATGATTTCTTTTTTTCCGAGCAACTTGAAGTCGTAACGGTCTAGCGCTCCGGTGAACATGTTAATCTGATCGACAAAGTACAGACCGTCACTACCTGCGATAGGGTTGTCATAAGCAAAGGATGGAGCACGCCGCACGCGACGCTGACCGGGAAAATAAATCCAAGCGTCCTGTGGCTTATCAAAATAGCTGTGGACGAGATACATCTCGCCCGCTCGGGATGACGGCGTCAGAATGTCGTAAAGCAGCTTAGCTTCGATGCCACCGGTATCAACTGGACCTTTGACCAAAGGGTCATTGTAGGGGTAATACTCATAGGCCCATTGTTTGGCTTCAGTTAATGTACCCGAATTGTCCCGCGCCAAAAAAGATATTTGAGCGCGACGCCCTTTTGCCATATAGCGAAGCTTGTAATTCCACATTACCTCAATACCATTCTGCGGTACGGGAAACGGCACAGCAGCGCCAACTGCCTGCTCCAACCGCCAACCGTCAGCACCGATCTTGCCTTGCCCGGCAAACTCCTTGGTACGCTGAGCCAATTCAGTAGGGATAGCACAACTGCGTCGTGTCGGATACACATCCACACGATAACCCGGGTACATTTTGATCAGTTGCACCTGACCCGCTGGCAGTTTCGATTGATACTGGGCCACATTAGCCGCATCAATTGAATAGAGTGGTTTATCGCCAGCATATGGATCGCCATGACCTGGTGACCAGCCAGCGGGCGCCTTGGTAAGTCCCCCGTCCCACGCGGGAATCGTCCCATCAGCATTGCCTTCCCTCTGCGCACCAATAGGGGTAAGGTCGCTTCCAAGCTTGCTTGCGTCAATTGTGGAAGAGGCCTGCACGCAGCCTACGCCAAGCGCAGCGCACAGCGCGCCACCTAACAATGAGAATGTTAGCATTTTCATGAAGCTCTCCTGGTTCTTTTCTTTTAATTGGACAGAAGCAAGGCTCAGAAATACAGAAAACCACTCAAGCGCTTGCGACACGAAAATAAAGAGACCTTAGCTCTGCCGGGAAAAAGACAGAAAACGGAGGATCAATATAATCGGTACACGCACTTTTGATTTTTGTTATTGGTTAGCTAGTACGCCCTTAAAACCATCCGAGCTAAAAACTGCGGTTAAGGTTACTGCTCACCTAGCAAGCAAAGTATTCATTATTCGAGGCAGTCGCTTGCCATCCGACGACAGAATGCTTGACATCGAATGACAATCGACTCCTTGCGCAATGATGGTTCTGCGGCAATGACGCAGAAAGCAGTAATCGCGGGTAAAATGCGAACGCTTCCGGAGCGCCTACCCGACTTTCTGTGAAACTTATAAAAACAAGTGCAAATTTCGAAAGATGAACTCGCAGCCTGCCAGGTCGTGAGTAAACAATCGCAAGCAGGGGATTGGAAGCAAGTGAGCGCCCTCGCGTATTGCAATCGAAACGTCCGATCTCACCTCCGAAAGAGAAGGGAGGACTCCTCAACAAACTGAGCAATCCCCCCCTATTCTTACAACATACCCATTATTGACTTGGTCTCCAAAAATTCATCAAAACCAGCAATTCCCCACTCCCGCCCATTTCCAGATTTCTTATAGCCGCCGAAAGGCGCATTGATGTCGGTTGGGGCGCCGCAAAGATGAACCATACCCGTGCGCATAAGCTTCGCAACTTCTTTGGCGCGCAACAGATTAGATGAATAAACGTACCCGGAAAGACCGTATATCGAATCATTAGCTATAGCGATAGCCTCTTCTTCGCTGTCGTATCCGATGACGACTAGCACAGGGCCGAAAATTTCTTCTTGCGCAATCAACATTTTATTATCAACACGAGTGAATACAGTTGGAGCAATGTAGAATCCTTCGTTATTTTTCATTGGATTCCCAGTACCTCCTACTAATATCTTCGCCCCTTCGTTGATACCGACCTGTATTAAGTCCCTGACAAGATTGTATTGTCGCTCATTCGCCATTGGACCCATCATGGTCTCAGGGTCCATAGGATCACCGACTTTTATATCAGAACACACCTTAATGATAATCCGTTCAACTTCTTCAAATTTTTTTCGCGGAACAAGCATTCTAGAGGGCGCGGTGCAGGACTGACCTGAGTTTGACATCATATGTAGAACGCCATGCCGGACCGCCTGTTCTAAATCTGCATCAGACAGGATAATATTCGCAGATTTCCCACCCAACTCTAATGACATTCTCTTTATTGTTTCAGCACCCGCAACAGTCAAGCTACTCCCCGCCTGTGTGGAACCCGTCAATGACACCATGTCCACTAGCGGATGGGAGGCCAATTGCTGCCCCAGTTTACGGCCCTCTCCATTCACCATATTGAACACGCCAGCAGGAACACCTGCCTCCTCTAATATCTCAGCTAAGATCAATGCTGAGTAAGGTGCATTCTGACTTGGCTTAAGTATCATGGTGCACCCCACGGCCAACGCTGGGGCGACTTTGCATACAACCTGATTCATGGGCCAGTTCCAAGGCGTAATCAAAGAGCATACTCCAATAGGCTCTTTAGTAATGAGTGTTGTTCCTTGCTGGGTTTCAAACCTGAAATTTTTAAGCGTTTCCAGTGCAGCTTGAAAATGCCAAAGTCCAATCGAAGCTTGTAAAGGTCGAGATAAGTGATGTAAAGGCGCGCCCATTTCAAGCGTAATTGCTTTAGCTAAATCATCTAGACGTCTTTCGTAAATTGCACATATTCGTTCCAATAGCGCAACACGAAAGTCGACAGGGGTGATGGAGTATCGAGGAAAGGCATCGAAAGCGGCTTGTATAGCCAACTCTACGTCAGCCGATGAGCCAAACAAAACCGACCCTGATACGCTACCATTCGCTGGATTTATGACCTCATGACATGAGTAATCGCCTTGGGGACCCATCCAAGTGCCGCCGATAAAAAACTTATCAGAATTTTCAATCTGCATTAACATCTTCGCTCTCCGGCATGTGCCTACAAAACTGCGAAGCTACTGCAAGTACGACAGATGGGCTTGTCCGAGCGCGACTAAAACACAGGCATCAGGTGCCAACTGGATTCGACTTTGCCCTTGCCTGCTGCCTGTACTGCTGCGGAGTCAACTGCATCCAGCGCCGGAACGCACGGCTGAAAGAGCTTGCCTCGGTATACCCAAGCAATAGTGCAATGTCGGTTATGCTGTGGTTGGAACACGATACATAATTTTCTGCCAAAGACCGACGAACCGATTCAACAAGATGACTGAAATCCAAATCCTGATCGGCCAAACGACGTTGTAGCGTCCGAACCCCCAATTTCATTGAGGCGGCTATTTGATCTATGTTTGGGCATCCACTGCTCAAGTTATCAGCGACGTGGCGCAAAAGTCCATTCAGCAAATCATTAGGGCCCACTCTAACTGCATGTCTCTGTTCCAGCACCCCCTCCAACGCCTGAAACAAACGAATATCGGCAGTGCGCACAGGCATATCTAAAAGGGCGGCAGAATAGCATAAGCGATTTGTAGGTCGATTGAAAAAAACAGGGCAATTAAATATTTCTTTATATACATCCAAGTCACCTGAGGCGCCATGCTCGAACTCTACGAATACTGGTGAAAGTTCATCACAACCTGTAACCTCCCGCATCAAGCTAAGTCCAGAGGCAATTGAGAATTCAGCATCCTGCTTGCGCTGAATGATGAGTGGATCAATAATCTGGTAACTAACACTAATCAACCGATCCGTTTTATCAACTTCAATTCTAACGCCTTGAATAAGGACATCAATGTAATGCCCCAAGCAATGAAGTACCAAATCCACAGTCGGCGCGCTCCGGACTGCATGCCCCCAGATACCCCAGCCATGACAGCTTGTTCGTATTCCGACCTTTAGCCCGATGGTTTGTGATACTTCCCTGCCCAGCACCTCCCATAAAGCAACGTATTCAGATAAGGGGATTTCATAACTGGGAGAACGCAAAATAATTTCACTGAGCCCAACCTCTGCCAAATAGGGGGAAAACAACTCAGCATGTTGCGCGAAGAACCTTTCCGCATATATGGTATGGAAATTGTCTAAAATCATACATGCCTCACTTAAGTGTTCAAAAAATCGATTTACCCTGACATACTTAAGAAAACTAGATTTCGTTAAAGCCTCAAACTTCAGCCGACCCTGTTTGATAGCGGGGCGCGCTCACTGTACCGTCGCACAATGCTACGTTGAATATTTCGTACTGCGAGCAAGACGCGACATACCTGACATCAAAGTCAAAACGCGGGATCCTTAGGCATACAGCATGCCAATATGGTCGCAACGGATATCACTCATCCCAAATTTTTCAGAAATACTCCTAGAGCTGCACGCCTTAACGGATCTGTCCATTTGGGAGGCAATTTATAATCCTGCTGTACCGATCGGTCAATAGGGCTATTCTCCAATGCTCGCATCGATATCCTTCAACACGACTGCATGCGTATGATTGGTGCCTAACAAGCTGGAAATGGACTCATGGGAAAGAAAAACATTGCCGTCACTGTAGAACCGACTGAAATCGGCACCAAGGAACGGATACTGAGAATCGCTGCGGAGTTGTTTTCCACTCGGGGCTTTCACGCGACCGGTATGGCCGAGCTTGAAAAGGCCACGGGGCTTGGTCGAGGTGCGCTGTATTACCATATCGGCAGCAAGGAAGAGTTGCTGTTTGAGATCACCAGCCGCTACCTGCGGGTCTTGATCGCTGAAGGCATCCCACTGTGCGAAAGCGATCTGCCTGCCGAAGACAAATTTCGCCAGTTCTCCACCATCGTCATGCGTACGATCGTCATTCATCTAGCCGAGATGACGGTCTGTTTTCGTGAAGTGTATTCCGTCATTGGTGCACGCCAGACCGAACTACTCGACCTGCACCGTCAGTATGAAAAGCTCTGGTCGCAGATCCTCAAGGCAGGCGTCAGCGAGGGTACGTTCCATACTTCCGACTCATTGGCCGTCAAGGCGATCCTTGGCATTCACCACTACAGTTACCTGTGGATCAAACCAGGAGGCCCGCGCTCTCCCGAATCCATCGCAATGTTCTTTTGCGACACCATTCTGCCCGGACTCAAAACTGCGCAACGCCAAGCTTGACGGCTATCAGCGGTGCATCACATGCGCCGCTTCCCCGCTGCCCCCCCCCCTCACCCAAATCTGCTTTAACACTTTGTCGTCGCTCGCAAAGACTAGACCAGCCGTATTTTCCGATCTAAGCTCCCACCAGACTGACCGATCGGTCCATTGATCGGTATATCTGTGTCGGCAAAGCTCCAGAGGAAAAAAATGACAAAAAAATCCACTGCCTCCGCTGAGCAAGAAGCGTCTAAAACGCCACTGGCTCGTCGAGATTTTCTGATTAAAAGCGGCGCA
Organism: Pseudomonas sp. S2_A02; assembly: GCF_054668495.1. Lineage (NCBI taxonomy): Bacteria > Pseudomonadati > Pseudomonadota > Gammaproteobacteria > Pseudomonadales > Pseudomonadaceae > Pseudomonas > Pseudomonas sp. S2_A02. The sequence continues at coordinate 1,476,882 of NZ_CP162776.1, forward strand.
CTTGTTGGCACCGCCGCCTTTGGCCTGGTTGACAGCAAACTCGTCATGGCAGACACCACCAGCGCGACCGGCCTTGACCCGAACCTACCCCTTGAAGTCCCACAATGGACTCGCAGCCTGGGCACACCCACAGCAAGCCCTTATGGCAAACCTTCAACGTTCGAAACGAAGGCTATCAGGAGTCTGTACCCCGGCCTGAAAGACACGATGTCGGCCTACAGCACCTCGCCGCTTCAAGAGCTGGACGGCATCATTACGCCCAATGGTCTGTTTTATGAGCGCCACCACGCAGGCGTCCCGCAGATCAATCCTGCGGAACATCGCTTGATGATCCATGGCCTCACCGAAACAGCGCTTATATTCACCGTGGATGAGATTCGCCAGCTTCCCGCGGTATCGCGGGTGTATTTCATGGAGTGCTCGGGCAATCCGTCATTCCTCCCTCCGTGGGGTAAAACTGCGGCCGAAGTGAGCGGCCTTGTGAGTTGCGCTGAATGGACTGGAGTGACTCTGAGGACACTGCTGGATGAGGCCGGCCTGAAGCCCGAAGCCAAGTGGATAATCGCCGAAGGTGCCGACGGCGCAGCGATGACGCGAAGTATTCCGATCGAGAAGTGTCTGGACGATGTGATGGTCGTGTACAGCCAGAACGGCGAGCGACTGAGGCCAGAACAGGGATACCCCTTACGTCTTTTTGTTCCAGGCTACGAAGGCAATACTCACATCAAATGGTTGCGTCGATTACACGTCACCGACGCACCTGCCTACAGTCGAGAGGAAACCGCCAAGTACACCGATTTAATGGCCAACGGCAAAGCCCGGAAGTTTTCCTTTGTCATGGAATGCAAATCACTGATTACCTACCCCTCCGGCACCCAGAAGCTGACACGCAAGGGCGTCCATGAAATGCGTGGGATTGCGTGGAGCGGCCACGGCAAAATCACACGTGTCGACGTCTCCGTAGACGGCGGTAACAACTGGACTCAAGCAAGGTTACAGGAGCCCATTCTGACTAAGGCGCTAACCGCCTTTAGAGCAGCCTTCGAATGGAACGGCCAGGAACTGATGATTATGAGCCGTGCCATTGACGAGACCGGATACGTACAGCCGATGATGGAGCAGTTGATCGACGAGCGTGGCAAGGTCTCGTTCTATCACAACAACTCAGTGCAACCGTGGCGCGTATCCAGCAATGGGGAGGTGACCAATGGGCGGGCTTAAATGCGGATCGCTAGTCTTTGGCGTGCTGGGTGCATGCGTGTTCACTTATGCCGCGGCGGAACCCAAATACGGCTTGGGCACAAAAGCTACGGAGGCGCAGATCGCCGGTTGGAACATCGATGTGGCTCCTGATGGCAAAGCATTGCCACCGGGAAATGCCACAATCGCGGAGGGCGAAAAGGTTTACATGAGTAGCTGCGTCGCTTGCCACGGCATGAAACTCGAAGGCGGAGTAGGTCCTGCGTTAACCGGAGGTGAAGGGTCGCTGACGACTGAAAAGCCGCTGAAAACGGTGGGCAGCTACTGGCCCTATGCGACGACGCTCTTCGACTACATACGCAGGGCAATGCCCTTCCAGGCTCCACAGTCACTAACCAACGACCAGGTCTATGCGGTGACCGGATACGTCTTACACATTAACAAACTGCTCGACGCCAATGCGACGGTGGACGCGTCGACATTAGCCAACCTCAAAATGCCGAATCAAGAAGGTTTTTTTGTCGATGATCGACCCGATAGCAAAGCAGTTGCCTGCATGTCCAACTGTTTAAAAAATCCCTAGGAAAAGGGCTCGGGCCAAACCAGATCCAGGTCGTTCTTTAAACGTGAACGATTTGATCAGAATTAATCAATTTCCAGAAATCTGTAGCCACCGTAGCTTGAACGCATCCCCACCACTCAGGGCGGTACAATGACCAACGTTTCCAACCTCACCCACGCCATTTCGATCAACCCCGCCAACGGCGAGCAGATCGGCCACTACCCTTTTGAATCGAACGCGGCGCTGCACACAGCACTGTCACGTGCCGCGGCCGGGTTTCGTGTCTGGCGGGGCACACCCGTAGCGCAGCGCGCGCAACGGCTGAACACCCTGGCCAACGTCTTGCGCAACAATGCAGAAGCGATGGCAACCATGATTACCCTGGAGATGGGGAAGCCGATCAGCCAGGCTCGTGGCGAAATCGAAAAGTGTGCACAGCTCTGCGAGTGGTACGCCGAACACGGCCCTGCGATGTTAACAGCCGAGCCAACCATGGTTGAAGGCGGCAAGGCACGCATCGAATACCGCCCGATCGGCCCGATTCTCGCGGTGATGCCGTGGAACTTTCCGATCTGGCAAGTCCTGCGCGGAGCCGTTCCGGTCTTGCTCGCCGGCAACACCTACGTGCTCAAACACGCGCCGAACGTAATGGGCAGCGCTTATCTTTTGCAGGACGCCTTGAAGCAGGCGGAATTCCCCGAGGGGGTTTTCGAAGTCATCAACGTTACGCCGGTCGGTGTTTCCATGGCGATCAAGGACTCACGCGTTGCAGCGGTGACCCTCACCGGCAGTGTGCGGGCCGGCACGGCCATCGGCGCTCAGGCCGGTGCAGCATTGAAAAAGTGCGTATTGGAGTTAGGCGGCTCAGACCCGTTTATCGTACTCGATGATGCCGACCTCGACGATGCGGTGAAAGCCGCGGTGATCGGTCGTTATCAAAACACTGGGCAAGTCTGCGCAGCGGCCAAGCGCCTGATTGTCGAGCAAGGCGTTGCCGAGGAATTCACCCGCAAGTTTGTCGAAGCCACACGCAAGCTGGTGCTCGGTGATCCACTCGCAGCTACCACCTACATCGGCCCGATGGCTCGTTTTGATCTGCGTGATGAACTGGATCAACAAGTGCGCGATACGCTGGAAGAAGGGGCGACGTTATTGCTGGGCGGCAAGAAAGCTGAAGGCCTCGGAAATTTCTACGAGCCAACGGTTTTAACCCATGTCACCAAACAGATGACCTCGTTCAAGCAGGAACTGTTTGGCCCAGTCGCGTCGATAATCACCGCACGCGACGCTGCGCACGCGCTGGAACTGGCAAATGACAGTGAGTTCGGACTCACTGCAACAATCTATACAGGCGATGTGGAACGGGCCCAAAAAATGGCGGGGGAGCTTGAAACAGGTGGTGTATTCATCAATGGTTACTGCGCTTCCGACCCCCGTGTCACCTTTGGCGGCGTGAAGAAGAGCGGTTTTGGTCGCGAGCTTTCGCACTTTGGGGTACGAGAATTCTGTAACGCACAGACGGTATGGCTCGATCGTCATTAATAACTCGGACAAACTTCGGGGGCCTCGCGGTCCAGGCGAGGCGCTCTCCTTGTTACTACCTCACTCAATTAAAACAAATTCCGGGACGCCTTAGAGAAGGTCAATAACCATCATGAAAGACGCCACAATCGCACTGCACCACGGCTTCAAGTCGGATCCGACCACCAAGGCCGTCGCCGTACCGATCTATCAAAACGTCGCTTTCGAATTCGATAACGCCCAGCACGGCGCCGACCTTTTCAATTTGGAAGTGCCCGGCAATATCTACACGCGAATCATGAACCCCACCAACGACGTGCTAGAGCAGCGCATAGCCGCCCTCGAAGGCGGTATCGCGGCGCTGGCCGTCTCGGCCGGCAGTGCCGCGATCCACTATGCGATCCAGACCCTGACCCGCGCCGGTGACAATATCGTCACCACCCCGCAACTTTACGGCGGCACCTACACTCTGTTTGCCCACCTGTTGCCGAGTTTTGGCGTCGATGTACGCTTCGCTCGCAACGACTCTGCCGAGGCCATCGCCGAACTGATCGATGACAACACCAAGCTGGTGTACTGCGAAAGCATCGGCAATCCAGCCGGCAATATCATCGACCTTGAAGCCCTGGCCGAAGTCGCTCACGCCCGTGGGGTGCCGTTGATGGTCGACAACACCGTGGCCACGCCGATTTTGTGCAAGCCGATCCAGTTTGGTGCCGACATAGTCGTGCACTCTGTGACCAAATACGTCGGCGGCCACGGCAACTCACTGGGCGGTGTGATCGTCGACAGCGGCACCTTCCCTTGGACCCAATACCCGGAAAAATTTCCCGGCCTCAACCAGCCCGAGCCGGCCTATCACGGTGTGGTCTACAGCGAAAAATTCGGCCCGGCTGCCTTCATCGCGCGCGCTCGCACGGTGCCACTGCGTAACACCGGGGCGGCGCTGGCACCGATGAACGCGTTCCTGTTGCTTCAAGGGCTAGAAACCCTGGCTTTGCGCATGGAGCGCCACACTGAAAACGCCCTGAAGGTTGCGCAATTTCTGCAAGGGCATGCTGACGTGGAGTGGGTCAGCTACGCCGGCCTGCCGGATCATCCACATCACGCGCTGGCGCAGAAATACATGCAGGGCAAGCCATCGGCAATCCTGTCATTTGGTTTGAAGGGCGGCTACGAAGCAGGCGTGCGTTTCTACGATGCACTGCAAATCTTCAAGCGCCTCGTGAATATCGGTGACGCCAAGTCACTGGCTTGCCACCCCGCCTCTACCACCCATCGCCAGATGAACGAGCATGAACAAGCCAAGGCTGGCGTGAAGCCAGAGATGATTCGTTTGTCTGTCGGCATTGAGGCGATTGAAGACCTGATAGATGACTTGCAGCAAGCGCTCGGTTCAACTCAACGCTGAAGCCAGGTCGTTAACGCGATGTAGCTCAAGTAACGGTGCAGACATTCTTTAACCTGGGCTCTCATTGGCCATGGTAGGAATGCCTGTCACCACTTTTCGTTAACTTGCAGCGCTTAGCGTTGTTGCTTGCAACCCAGGACCAATGCGACGCCGCCGAGGACAGCAAGAGAAGCTACGACCAGCCGTAGGGTGAGGCTTTCATTGAGGAAAATGATGCCTGCGAGCGACGCCAGGATGGGCACACTCAATTGCACGCTAGCCGCTTGAAACGATGCCAGATCGCGCACTGCGCTGTACCAGATCGCGTACCCGACGCCCGAGGCCAGCGCTCCGGAAAACACCGCGTAGAGTAGCCCCAGCGGATCCCAGCGCAGCCCTGGTAAAAACGCCAGACTGGCTAGAAGAACCAGAGGAATTGACCGAATGAAGTTGCCTGAGGTGGTCGCCAAAGGGTCCGATACGCCTTTGCCAAGCAACGAGTAGCCCCCCCATGCGAGCCCCGATATCAGCATTATGATCGCGCTCAAAGGGTCGGGAGCCGTGGCCCCTGGGAGCAGTAAACTGATCAGGCCACCCAGAGCCGACAATAGACCGACAATCGCCGGTAGCCGCATCCTCTCGCCCTTGAAAACGCCGTAGAGAACCATGGTCAGCTGCACAGCACCGAACAGCAGCAATGCCCCCGTTCCAGTTTCGAGGTGAAGGTAAGCAAAGGAAAAAGCGAACACGTAAATGAACAGCGCTGCGGCACCCAACCAACTTCCCTTGACCGGCGTTGAAGGCCGTTTGAGCGCACAAATCAGCCACAACACCAAAGCGCCACTCGCTAGTCGAACAACGCTGAAGCTCGCTGCATCAATGCTGGTGTGTTTGAGCGCCAGGCGACACAGCAACGAGTTGGCGGCGAATGCGACCATGGCAAAACAGGTCAACCCTATCAGCCTCGCGGACACGGATGAGGTAGCGGTCTGCGTGAGGTGATTGCTCATTGTTCTTGTTGGCTCCAATGCCCGTGTGGGCTTTCAGATGTTCCCTACGACGGTGCATGACCGTGCGAGGTTTGAGTTCCTGGCAAATTTATAACGGCTCTGTACCGACCGGTCAATAGAAAATGATTCCATGGTTATGCGGGATGCCGATAAAGGCTTTGAATGAGGTGTGCCAGGACGTTCTTTCACCGCCGATGAAAACTGCTGGCTTCGTAGCTGATGTCTGCGATAGCGGCCAACAAATTAGCGTTGGGGTGTCGGTCATACACCGCAGTAAAGGGCATCTCATAACATTCGGGGGCTGTTTTCAAAATCTTCAGTTCGCCGCTCTTGATGTAACTGGCACAGGATGAGATTGGCAGCAAGCTGATGCCCAGCCCGCCACGGGCGAGTGAAATGATTGCGCCTAGAGAGTTACAAGTCGCCGCTCGCTGCTTACGGCCTATGGGCAAGTTCAAAAGATCATCGATCAAGTTATTAGTGTAGGACTCTGTGCCCTGATACAAAATTGGCCACTTGCGCAGTTCCTCCACAGGCATTATTTCGTTGCTGGGAATAAGAGAGTCACTGGCCATCCAGGCAAACGAAACCGTTCCAAGGTCACGTGCAATCAGGCCAGGTTCGGGAGAGAGACCCGCCACAACGGCCAGGTCCAGGTTACCACTGCGGATGCCCTCTGAAAGAAAGGGGTTCAATCCAACCTCGTATTCCACTTGAAGACCCGAATAACGCGCTCTTATGAGGGCCGCAAACTTGGGCAACCAGGTCATGGCGACCAGTTCTGCAACGCCAATTCGAATGATTCCGGTAAGTGAATGCTTCGAACCCACTGTGTGTTTTATTTGCTCGGACAACGTCTCCATCTGTTGAGCATAGACAACAAGCTCTCTTCCTTTGAACGTCAGTTGCACATGACGTTGTGATCGATCAAATAGTTCGACACCCAGGTCTTGTTCAAGCTCAATAATGCGAGCCGAAATCGTAGACTGTGTGACACACAGGCGATCTGCCGCCGCTGAAAAACTTCCAAGTTCGGCGATTACCAAAAATGTCTCGAGTTGGCGGAAATTCATACTTTTTTATTCTCTTCAATAATTAATCTGCACTTGAAGTGTTCAACGATTGGTGCCGGCGACCACTTTTTGGCCACCCGTAATGATCTCGGATGTGGCAATTCGTTGGGATCATCACACGCCATCATGCTGGTCCAGTCAAGCAGGACACAGCTCAAGGCAACCCTCACTGAATCATTGCGAAGGAAACGCGCCCCAAATAGGAAAGCATCATCCGATCAGAGGCACGGAGCCCCTATCTCTGACTGCCAACGTACGTGAGATCTACTCCGCAGCCCGGCGCAGCCTCACCTTCACACCTCCCCATCGAAATTATCGATTAACCCCGACAAAGTTTTTTCGTTTGAATTTCGATCGGACTTGGCAAATTATCAGCCTGGAAATTTCGAGGAGGAGATAGGCGTCACAAGCGACTGAAAGAGGTATTGCACATTTCATTCTTCGACATCAACAAGCTCCAAATGATGGATTGATACGCCTGAAGTCTGCCCCGCAGTCTCAAGTCATGACGTAGCGCAAGTTGTATCGAAGCACATGAATAATCCGACACGCCAGAGCTGCATGACAACTGGATCTCCAACTTTCAGAACAGGACGTGTCGCTTCACTGCCGAACAATGCTCCAATAATAATAGGTGATAGATGTGTTGAGCACTACGAGCGAACTTTCGACAGACCAACTGGATACCCATACTTGGGGCTGCCCGCCTTCACCTCGGTACGCTTCACTTGTTGAAAAGATCAGACCTGTTTTGGCCGACATCAAGAAGGGTGCGGCCGAGCGAGATTCCAATCGAATTTTACCTGGCCCACAAATCAATGAACTCAAAGCGCTAGGTTTTGGCGCAATCCGAGTACCTATCGACTACGGCGGCTCGGCGGTCACCCTACCGGAATTCTTCGCGATGATTATCGAACTGGGTGAAGCTGACTCCAATATCGCACAAGCATTACGCGGCCACTTTGCCTTCGTGGAAGACTTGCTGAGTTTCGGCGCAACGCCGTTCGCGGATCGCTGGCTGACCATTGCTGGACGTAATGAAACAGCTTCTAACGCCATGGCGGAAATTGGTCCGGGGGCGATGCAGAAATCGTTGCTGACGAAGCTGATTGAGCAAGACGGGAATTTTTTCGTCACGGGATCAAAATATTATTCAACGGGGGCGATGTACGCTGACTGGATTGAAGTCAACGCGGGCGACGCTACCGACGATGCAGTGCTGGCAATGATTAACAGGCATGCAGAGGGCGTGGAGATCATAGACGACTGGGATGGCTTTGGACAAAAGCTCACTGCCAGTGGCACCGCACATTTCCGCAATGTGCTAGTGGCGGAGAATGATCTGCGCAAGCACTCAACACGGTTTGGGCATTCGCTTCCGTACTTTCAACTGTACCACCTCGCTACATTGGCGGGCATTGCGCGTGGCATTGCCAATGATACTGCCGAATTTGTGGCGAAAAGAACGCGCGTTTACTCACATGGCGCAGCCAGTAAATCCTCACACGACCCGCAACTTTTGCAAGTAGTCGGTGCCGTACGAGGCATGGCTTACTCAGCAGGTGCGCTGGTGATGCGACTTGCTGAAAGTATGGAGAACGCCGTCAATTTATTGAGAGACGGCGACAAGGAAGCTTATGACCGAGCGTGTCCGCTCCTCGAAATCGAGACGTCTCAGATCCAGTCAGTTGTTATCGATCTGGTTTTAAACGCAGCAACTCAAGCATTTGATGCAATGAGTGCTTCCAGCACCAAACAGGGGCTGGGACTTGACCGCTATTGGAGAAATGCGCGCACCATCGCTTCGCACAATCCGCATATCTATAAACAGCGAATAGTTGGGGAGTTTGCCGTCAATGGTACGCTGCCGCCCGCTCGCTGGACGGTTGGAGCTGTATAAGAGACTGACCTCATCCTACAGCGCTCGTAAAGAGCGCTGACTCTCATGTTGCGCGCTTATAACGATAAGAACGCTCCTTCAATATAACAACTATAAAAATTCGATATCTTTACGAAAGTAAAGGGAGGATGACAATGAGCGATACAGTAGCGAATGCCCAGCTGATTGATGCTGAGGAATCTCCCCTATCCGACGGTTGTTCCCTCACGATGGCCCAGCGCCGACAATCACTGAAAGCCGCGGCGGCAGGGAACGTCCTGGAGTGGTATGACTGGACAATCTACAGCACGCTATCTATTTACCTGGCGGCAAACTTCTTCGAAAAAGCTGATCCTACTTCCGCCTTGCTGTCCACCTTGGCCATCTTTGCTGGTGGCTTCGTCGCAAGACCTTTGGGCGGTTGGTTTTTCGGACGTATTGCCGATCGTAGAGGAAGAAAATTTACCCTGGTCGTTACGATGACCTTGCTTGCGTTAGCAAGCCTGGGCATCGCCCTCCTCCCGACCTATGAGACCGCTGGAGCATTTGCTTCCTTTGCCCTACTCGTGATGCGAATCCTTCAGGGATTTGCTCATGGCGGTGAGTCAGGGGTTTCCTACGTGTATGTGGCCGAAATTGCGCCCAGGGATAGACGAGGTCTCTGGACAAGCTCGGTCTACGTGAGTGTCATTCTGGGCATTATGATTGCCACGGCCGTTGCTGCGGGCCTGACGTCAATATTTACAGCCGACGTGATGAATGAATGGGGCTGGAGAATCGGTTTCGGTGCAGGTTCGGTGCTCGGTCTATATGTAATGTATCTGCGTAAAAGTGCCCATGAAACGGAGGTCTTCAACGCGGCTGATGCGGGGAAGCTTGCGCCAGCGAGCGACGCCCCCGGCAAACCCGTAAGCATCGGTCGCATCATTATGACAGTGATGGTGATCAACGCGGCAATGAACGTCTGGTATTACACGTGGGTCGCCTTTGCTCCAGCAATGGCTATTACACAGCATGGCATGGATCCAAACAGCGCCTTTCTGTCGAGTCTTGGTGCGCAAGCTTGCATGATTGCATTTCTGCCTGTTTTCGGATGGGTTTCGGACAAGCTGGGTCGGCGCATCAATTCAATGACATTCGCTGCGCTGGTCGTTCTGTGCGGCCTTCCAATCCAGGCGCTTCTGTCAAGCGAGCCGTCGTCGCTATTCATTGCGCAAAGCCTGGGTCTGTTTATCTATGCCATTGGCGTAGGGCATTACCCGGCTTTGATGGCCGAATTGGTGCCGGCTCGAATGAGGGGCATGGGCGTCAGCGTAATGACATCGTTGGCCGCTGGTCTTTTCGGCGGAACAGCACCCTATCTTAATTCCTGGTTGCACTCGATTGGCGAAGCCTGGGTATTTTCCGGTTATGTGATTGCCCTTAACGTCATTATGTTTGTGGTCGTATTTTTCATGCGAGAGACCAAGGGCATTGACCTAAGGCACTAATGATCAACGGGCGCACCTCCATGGGGCGCCCTCCTCCTTGTCCACAGTAGTGACCCGCTCACTGCAGTCAAACGAAATCAAACTTGATCAAAAAGAGGCTTGATAGCTATGAAATTGGATAGCGTCGCCAGTGCGATTAACGCAATCAGCCAAGGCGAGATGGTCATTGTGGTCGATGACGAAGACCGAGAGAACGAAGGCGACCTTGTCGTCTCTGCCGACCTGGTCACTCCCGAGACTATCGCTTTCATGATGCGTCTCGGACGAGGCCTGATATGTGTGTCCATTCAGCCGGAACTGGCTACCCAATTGAATCTGCCGCTGATGGTATGCGAAAACTCGGAAAGCTTTGCCACAGCATTCACCGTTTCAATTGACGGCGTAAAGGATGTGACGACGGGGATCTCGGCAAGCGACCGCTCGAACACGATCAGACAGATGCTGGTCCCCTCTGCGAGGCCGCAAGACTTTCGCAGACCCGGCCACGTCTTTCCGTTGATCGCTCATCCGCAAGGTGTCCTTGGTCGTAATGGACATACAGAAGCATCGGTTGAACTGGCAAGACTTGCAGGTTTAACGCCCAGCGGCGTTATTTGTGAAATCGCCAACGATGATGGAAGTATGTCCAGATTACCGGAGCTTATGAACTTCGCAAAAAAGCATGCTCTGCGAATAGTGAGCATACGCGATCTTATCGAATATGTAAGTCACGAAGAAATGCCTTATGTGGGCATTTCTAAAATGCGCATAGCAGTTTAGCGCACGTTAATAAGTGCCAATTCGTTACGCGCAAGCAAACTTGCAGATCGTAACTGATTTCCCCCGTAGCACGTTAGAAATACCGCAATGCGCTTTAGACAAACGCGCTTGATAACAATAAAAATTTCACGCTGACGGTGCTCACTGTTGGCAACGAGGAAGCGCACTATGTGGTTTAAACTTATAACTTTGGGCATGGCTGGCGTCAGTGCCGTCCTGAGCAGTGCAGGTGTGGCCGCGGCAGAGCCGGCCAAGGGATTCATTGAAGAGAGTACATCCTCGGTAGGCCTGCGTAACTTTTACTGGAATGCTGATAACCGCAACGGCAGTTACCGCAATCCCGAAGGCGAACGGCAAAGTTACCGGCAAGAGTGGGCGCAAGGCGTCCTGGCAAAGTTCAACTCCGGCTATACGCAAGGGCTGGTTGGTTTCGGAGTGGACCTGCATTACATGGGGGCGCTGAAGCTCGATGGTGGTAATGGACGGGTCGGCGATGGCATCGGCAATGGCGGCATCGTTTCGCGAGACAATCAGGGCGATCCGAAGAGCGGCTACTCCAAGGCAGGTGGTGCGGTAAAGATGCGGGTGGGCCACACGGAACTGGCCTACGGCGACCTGTTCCCCGATTCTCCGGTGCTCAAGTACGGTGACATTCGTCTGTTGCCACAAACCCTCAGGGGCTGGAGCGCCACGGACCGCTCGTTCGATGGCCTTACCCTTAACGCCGGTCGTTTCGTCTCCAGCAGTGACCGGGCGCAACCCAATCATGGCGGGCATCTGGGTACGGCCTATAGCGGGCGCCAGACTGACAGCGAGTTTGTCAGTTACTACGGCGGCATATATACGGGTATCAACAACGTCAGGATTAAACTATTCGGTTCTGAACTGGATGAGATCTGGAATCAGCAGTTTGCTTCGATTGACTACCGCATGCCCTTGGCCGTCGGTGGCGTGATTAATACCGGGGTCAACTACTACCGCACACGTAATACCGGCGCGGCGTTGTTGGGTGATATTCGTAACGATGCCTGGAGCACCCGTGTGGGTTATGCCTTGGCAGGACACAAGGTCGAACTTGCCTACACGCAGATAGATGGCGACCAGCCATTCGACTATGTCTGGAACAGTTTCGATATCGAACTGGACTCAGCCGCCCAGGGGAGTGACTTCAACAGTCCCAACGAGAAGATCTGGAGTGCCCGCTACGACCTGGATGCTGCAGTGCTTGGTGTGCCGGGCCTAAGCTTCACCGCGCGCTATCTACGCGGCACCGATATCGACGGCAGGGATGCGGGCGGCGCGTACTCCCGCTATCAGGCCGTGCGCAGTGGCTCGCAATGGGAGCGTGATTTGTGGGTCAGGTACGTCGTGCAGGCGGGCCCCGCCAAGAATCTATCGTTGCGTTTGATGCTCGCCTCAATGCGAACAGGTGGTGATTACAACGCCATCGCAAACGACCTCGACCAGACCCGAATCATCCTTGATTACCCTCTGGATCTCGGCTTTCTGAGATAGGTCAACCAAGATCCCGAGCATCGATCCAGCGCGGCGAAGCGGTGCAAAAAATCAGTAAAGCTTTTCGCATCGAAAAAACCGAACTCAAACCTGCAGAATTATTCGTTTGAATTGATGTGAGTCACTAAGCACTATCTGTTTAGGCAAACAGGAGAAATCTCATGCAACTTGATAATAAAAAAACACCAGAAGTCGATCTGCGCAAATTCGCTGGCCAATTTGCAGCGGGCGTATCCGTCATCTCGACCGCTGACGATGAGGGACTTTGTGCGGGCATTACAATGACCGCTGTCATGTCACTCTCTCTGACACCGCCATTGTTTTTGGTGAGCCTTGACAACAACTCCAAGACCTTGACTGCGATCTTGGACAATGGTCATTTTTGCATAAACTTTCTTAGCAAAGACCAGAGCACCGTTTCACAACTATTCTCATCAAAATCCGATGACAAGTTTGACAACGTAAGCTTCTACAAAGGCATCACCGGCAGCCCATGTCTTGAAGGTGCTTTAGCGCATGGTGAATGCGAGGTTCATGAATCTTACAGCGGTGGCGATCACACAATCATCATTGGACGAGTGATCAATACAGCGATCAATGGCGGCGAGCCGCTTGTTTACCACAGCGGCAAGTACGCCACTCTCGAGCATCAATAATCTTCAGACCTTCGCCCGACCATCGGAATAAATCTAATGTCTAAAAAAATTCTATTCAATGCATTTGATATGAACACGCCTGTGCATCAGTCCCAGGGATTGTGGCGTCACCCACGCGATCGTTCGTCAGAGTACAAAACGATCGGTTACTGGCAGGATCTGGCAAAGACACTGGAAAATGGTTTATTTGACGGGCTTTTCCTGGCAGATGTGACCGGAGTTTATGACGTATACGGAGGGAACTCGGACGCGGCGCTACGCAATGCTGTCCAAATACCGAGCCACGATCCGTTCGTTATTGTTCCAGCGATGGCCGCCGTCACCCAACACCTCGGGTTTGGCGTCACCGGTTCGCTGACCTATGAACCGCCGTATACGTTCGCTCGAAAAATGAGCACGCTGGACCATTTAACCAATGGCCGAATCGGCTGGAATATCGTCACCGGCTATCTTAACAGTGCTGCAAAAGCCAGCGGCGCGAAGGCACAGACTGGCCACGATACGCGTTATGAAATTGCTGAAGAGTACATGGAGCTCATGTACAAACTTTGGGAAGGCTGCTGGGAGGAAGATGCTGTAGAACGGAACGTGGATACGGGAATTTATATCAATCCCGCTAAAGTTCACCCTGTCGATCACTATGGTCAATACTTCCAGCTCAAGGGCATCCATCTCAGCGAGCCTTCCATCCAACGCACGCCCGTACTGTACCAAGCCGGTGCATCGCCCAAAGGGCAAGCATTCGCAGGTCGCCACGCGGAATGTGTATTCGCCAGCAGCCCAACAAAAACCGTACTTGCGGCCACTGTCAAAAAGCTCAGGGCTGCCACGGTCGCTGAAGGACGGTCTCGCGATAGTGTTGCTGTATTTGGCATGATGACATTGATTGTCGGCAGAACCGATGCGGAAGCAGAGGAAAAACTTGCTGAATATAAGCGCTACGCCAGTTATGAGGGTGCGCTGACGCTGATGTCGGGCTGGACAGGCATCGATTTCGCCTCTTGTGATCCAAACGATACAATCAAGCATATCCGTAATGACAGCATGCATACTGCGATTGATCGCTTCACCATCTCCGATCCGAACAGGGTCTGGACGGTAGGTGAAGTTGCTGAGCACATCGCCGTGGGCGGTTCTGGCCCCTTGATCGTAGGCTCCGCTCAACGGGTTGCTGATGAGCTGCAACAGTGGATAGAGGAAACCGATATTGATGGTTTCAACCTGGCGTATGCAGTGGCGCCTGACACGATCAAGGACATCGTCGAGTTGCTTATTCCCGTCCTTCAGGAGCGAGGAATCTACAAGACTGAATACACACCTGGGACGTTGAGGGAGAAACTCTTCAGCCAAAACCGCTTGTTGCAGAATCCACATCCCGCAGCCAGCTATCGAATCTAAATTAGTCCATGACGACAAAGTATCAAGCGTGCATGCTAACTGCCGTTATATTCAGTTCGCGAACTTCCACCGTGATATCGGGCTAGCACAGGTCTCGACAGAGCGCCGAGCCAGTGCGGATACTTGCCCAGCTTATAAGTGATCAAGTAAAGATTGACTCCGAATAAATTCCGGATCGAGTAGGAGGCGGGATTTAACCCCCGCCGTCCTCTCAGACCACCGTACGTACGGATCCGTATACGGCGGTTCAGGTTAGGCGGCTAAACCGGTTTATCGTATCCAGTATCGAGACCAACCCGAGTTGATCGCACAGTTTCTTCGGTAGCGCCTGGTTCACATGTGACGCTCCCGAGTTCCACCAGGGGCCTCGGCCATTGAACGCTGAGTTGCAGGCACGGCCTCCCTTGAGGCCCAAGCGCATCAGGTTGCGCGCCCTCGTCAAGGGCTGCTTCCATTGTCGCCAAATGACGCAACGAATTCTGGCGTCTCACCCAGACGTCCAGTTCCTCAACGGGGTGTTTGCTCTGACTGAGCTTAAAGTGGCCATCCCAATATCGCAGCACCGGGTTTATCTCCTCGATGATGTTCGCCATCTTGTGGCTCCGTACTCCAAGCAGCAGGTGTCTGAGTCGGTCGCGCAAGCGACCAGACTCATCGTTGCCACTTTCAGCTTCGGCTGTTTGTGCCAGCTCATCCCATAACCCAAGTAGTCGCAGTTCCAAGGCCGTGCCACTCGGCTCTTTTCCCGATTCAGCGTCAGTTTCAGACGCTGGATCAGGAACCGCTCGACGCTGGCCATGACCCGTTCGCCTGCACGGTGACTGCACACATAAATGTTCGCATCGTCGGCATAGCGCACGAAGCGATGGCCCCGCCGTTCCAGTTCGCGGTCGAGTTCGTTGAGCAGAATATTCGACAACAACGGCGAGGACGGGCCAGTTACAAGGGTTTCATCAAGGCTTTTGAAAAAGCGGCAAATTTCAACAGTGAAGCTTTGCGTCAGCTTCAGCGCTACGAAATACCGCTGGTTGGACTCGATCCCGCGATGACTCTGGTGTATCGCCATGAGTATGCGAAGACGCTGAGCAGCGAAAAAATGCCCACCGCTCTACTGCCTCAGGAATGGCTCGTGGGGGCGCTTCCACAGGCACAGAGCGTCAAAGATGCCGCTGCCTATTACTTCTTTCCCCATTACACTGAAAAAACAAATGAACCAAGCAGTATCGGCCTTTGGCAGCAAGTCTACGAGCGAATGGGACTGAAGCTGAGCATTCAAGCTAGCGGTTGCTGCGGCATGTCTGGCACGTATGGGCATGAGACGAAGAACGCAGGCACTTCTATAGTGATCTACAAGCAATCCTGGGCGCCTCTTGTTAAAAAATTTAATACTTCTGGCCGATTACTCGCAGACGGATATTCATGTCGAAGCCAAGTAAAACGACAGGACGGAGTAACCGTTTTACATCCATTGCAAGCGCTGCAGGATCTTGTCAGGAGTGCGGCTGCATGAACGCCAAGAGCGTTAAGCCTCGGCAGGAGATTTAGTCGAAAGCTCGGCTTCAGTCTCGCTGACGCCCGCCTTACGGCTTGGATTCACTTCGCGAAAAAAGGTACGTCGATATTCAGAAGGCGACGTGCCTAGGTGAACGCCGAATTGTTGCCTCAGCGATAAAGGCGTTCCGAACCCCGCCTCCCCGGCAACACATTCGATTGGCAGGTCAGTTGTTTCCAATAGTTCTTGAGCTCTAGCAACGCGTTGCGCATTTAGCCATTTCGAAACCGTACTCCCTGTCGCCTCTTTGAATCGCCGCGTAAATGTGCGCCTGCTCATTTTCGCCATGTCCGCAAGCACATCCAGCGACAGATCGTTGGCCAGGTTTACTCGAGCCCATGCCATTACATCAGACAGATAAGTTTCGCTAGATAGCTGCGGTACAGGATGTTCAACATATTGCGCTTGCCCACCTTGCCTGTGTGGTGGCGTTACGAGCATTTTCGCGGTGCGGTTCGCAACATCAGCGCCAAGACGCTGGCGTACCAAGTGAAGGCAACAATCAATTGCCGCCACGGTACCCGCCGAGGTGATGATGTTACCGGCACTGACATATAGAACCTCGGGTCTAAAGCGCACTTCAGGGAAACGTCGCGCAAACTCTTCTCGGGCGGCCCAGTGGGTGGTTGCTTCCTTGCCATCAAGCAACCCGGCATCTCCAAGGACAAATGAGCCCAAACATAACCCGACTATCAGCTTGCGTCGGGAATTGGCGCGCTGGAGCGCCGTCACCAGTTGCGCGGATGCAGCTTCTAATTGATCGCCCCATGCGGGAACGACGATTACGTCAGATTCCTCCATCAGTTCCAATCCATGAGTGACAGCGAGGTCAATGCCTTGGTCGCTAGTCACCATTCCCGTGCTCTCTGCGAAATAACTCACTACGTACTGAGGCTCGCCAGGTGTGGATTGAGCAGTCCCCAGCACCATTCCAGGAACGGAAAGATGAAACAGGCTGACGCCTTCAAAAGCCAGAACGGCAACGCGTATGGATCGCATAAAATATGCCTCAGGTTGATCGCCTAAATAAGCGCGCATTCGAGCAGCAAGCGCTTCATTCGCCGTATGCCACATCTACGATGATCGGCTGGCCCAATTATATCGAAATATGTCATTCAGGCCACTGTTGTGATGCTACGCAGTCGGCAAGAATGAATCTCTCGATGCATTAATAGGATCAATCCAATGACTTTAAGAAAACTTCCTCTTGTCCTCAGCTTCGCTTGCGCTACCGCCAGCACATGGGCGTTCGCCAATACAGATGTCTCGTCAGCACCAATCACCGCCCACAAAGTGGACTTGCAGCAAATTCGTAACGCAACGGTCAAAATCACTTATGGGGAAACCACGTTTCTAGTCGATCCGATGCTTGCAAAAAAAGGAGCCTACCCAGGATTTGAAAATACCTACCGTAGCAATCTCCGTAATCCAATGGTCGATCTCACCGAATCACCAGCCGAAGTTATCGCGAATGTAGATGCTGTCATCCTCACCCATACCCATCTCGATCATTGGGATGAAGCTGCGCAGAAAGCGCTGCCTAAAGACATCCCGCTATTCACGCAACACGAAGACGATGCCAAGCTGGTTCGTTCCCAAGGCTTCACAAATGTGAAAGTACTGAAGGATGAAACTGAATTCGGTGGAGTGAAACTCACCAAGGCAGGCGGACAGCACGGTACAGACGAAATGTATGCAGTGCCCCCACTCGCAAAGCTTTTGGGTGAGGCCATGGGCGTTGTTTTTCAAGCCCCTGGCTACAAGACCGTCTACCTTGCCGGTGACACCATCTGGCGTAAAGAGGTTGATCAGACCATTCAGAAATACCATCCAGAAGTCATCGTGCTCAATACCGGTAAAGCAAAGGTGAATGGATTCGATAGAGCGATCATCATGGGTGAAGACGACGTCCTGCATGCGTCCCAGGCTGCGGCAACAGCGAAGATAGTCGCCGTGCATATGAATGCAATCAACCATACCTCGCTGACACGTGAAGCACTACGAACCTACGTCAAGGAGCAAGGAATCGAAAATCGCGTAGATATTCCTGAGGACGGCGCTTCGCTGGAATTTTGACTTAAACCTTCTTGGGTCGGGATAAAAGCTTTTATGCCCGATCCCAGCTCAATATTCAGATCCTTGGATAATCGACGGGAGATCGCTCATGAAACCAGGTCTTGTAGTTGTTGACCTACAAAACGAATATCTACCTACCGGCAAGTTGCCTTTGACCGGCATTGACGCAGCTGTAGAGAATGCTATCCGGGTAATCAGCCACGCGCGCGATACGGGTGTTCCTGTTTTTCACATTCGGCATGAGTCCGCTGATGATGCTCCGATCTTCGCAAAGGGATCGACTGGTGCGGAAACTCAACCAGACGTAGTTCCGCAAGGTAACGAACCTGTAATCGTAAAAAAACATATCAACGCATTCAGGGAAACGGATCTGAAGCAGCAATTAGAAGCCGCTGATGTCGAGGAAATCGTGGTCATAGGTGCGATGAGCCACATGTGCATTGACGCGGTGGTACGTGCAGCTGCGGATATGGGTTATCCGGTGACTGTGTTGCATGATGCATGCGCCACATTGGATCTCACCTTTCGTGGTGTCTCCGTACCTGCCGTCCAGGCGCAAGCGGCAATAATGGCCGCGTTCGAGTTCGGCTACGCCACTGTTCAGTCTGTGGACGAGTATCTATCGGCCTGACTACGCGACTGTAAGCCTTGGGGCCCTAGGGCCCCTTGTCGTTTCCCACAGTATTGCGTGAGAGTAAACGAAGGATTGGCGTTAAGAGTCACTTCCGATTTCCCATCGTGTAGGTCTGATGCAATGAAAATAACTAGAAAAATAATAGAAGACCGTGTGAGTCATCCTCTCTGGGTGATGCAAATGATATTGTGCCTAGTTGCATTCGCGGCAAACTCAGTATTCTGCAGACAAGCGTTGATGGAGGGGCAGATTGACCCTGAGTCATTACGATGATTCGATTGCTCAGCGGTGGGCTTTTTTTGCTGATGCTAACCAAGATCCGCAGTTCTAGATTAACTGTCGGTGGAAGTTGGAAGGGAGGCCTTTCCCTTATCGTATATGCCTATCTCTTCTCAATTGCTTACGTTCAGCTAGGTGCAGGTTTGGGCGCTCTGATTTTGTTCGGGTCAGTGCAGGTAACAATGTTTATTTTCTCGTGAGTGCAAGGAGAACGCTTTCATAATAGTGTGGTGATGGGCATGCTGGTTGCTTCTTCCGGATTACTCATGTTGTTGCTACCTGGCACCAGCTCCCCTCCTTGGGATGGTGCGCTGCTAATGACAATTTTAGGTGTGGCGTGGGGTGCCTATTCGCTGCTGGGAAAGGGAGATGCGAATCTACTTGCCCAGACCACCGGCAACTTTGTGAGGTGTCTTCCATTCATGCTCATACTTGGTACAGCCATGTTTTATGGAGGCGCCCTTCAGATCAGCGCTTCTGGAGTGATGTATGCACTTGCTTCAGGTGTCCTGGCATCAGGCTGCGGTTATGCGCTCTAGTACAGCACAATCAAGCACATTAGTTCTCAACAGGCCGCCACTCTCCAGCTAAGCGTTCCGATAATCGCTTCGCTTGGAGGTATACTGGTTTTGAATGAGCCTATATCGCTGCACCTATTATTGATCTCAGGCATCGTACTGGAGGTGTCGCGATGGCGTTACTGCCAAAATGTGAGCGCAGCGAATCTGGTCAAAAGCACTGAGAACCAATTCTCGTCACTTTGATGCCTTATACACTCCAAGCTCACTAGGGTAGTTCACGATCGTCCAATCTTATCCCAACAAATGACTCGGGTGACTTGGGATACCTCAGACTTTCTTTACTTACTCAATAGCCTCGTAAGGGAGTCCCACGTAATTTTCTGCGATAGTCCGACGCCCCGCCTCAGAGCGTACAAAATAGTCGAGCTCGGCCTGCTTAATTCGCTGCCCAAAATCATCATTACCTGGGAAGCGATGCAGTATTGAAGTCATCCACCATGAGAAACGCACAGCCTTCCAGATTCGACGCAAACAAACTTCAGAATAGCGTTCGAGAAGATCTGTACGGCCTTCTTGATAAACCTTCACAAGAATGCGGCTGAGTGTGCTCACATCGCTAGCCGCAAGGTTAAGGCCTTTTGCGCCGGTTGGAGGCACAATATGCGCCGCATCACCCAGTAGAAAAAGGGCTCCGTACTGCATAGGCTCGACGACAAAACTGCGAAGTGGAGCGATACTCTTTTCAATGGACGGGCCAGTTATGAGCCTGTCAGCGGTTTCTGCAGGGAGCCGTTTTTTCAACTCCTGCCAGAAACGATCGTCAGACCAAGCTTCGACTTTTTCATCGCTAGGTACCTGAATGTAATAGCGGGTGCGCGTAGGTGACCGCATGCTGCATAAAGCGAAACCGCGTTCATGGCTGGCATAGATGAGTTCATCACTCACAGGAGGTGTATCAGCTAACACCCCTAACCAGCCGAACGGATAGACACGCTCAAACTCCTTAAGAACCCCATCCGGGATAGTCTTTCGCGACACACCATGGAATCCATCACAGCCTGCGATGTAGTCACAGTCCAAGCGAACAGTCGATCCATCATGATCGAAGGTGATGTAAGGCGCCGGGGAGTTTATATCTTTCGGCTGTACATTCGTGGCGTTGTAGTAAGTAATACCTCCGCTGGAGCTTCTAGCCTCCATTAGATCCCTAGTGACTTCGGTCTGACCGTAAACCATTACCGTTTTACCGTTGGTCAAACCTTTAAGGTCTATATGCTCACTACGCCCATCAAACGCTAATTCAAATCCGTCATGAACGAGACCTTCGCGATCCATTCGTTCAGCAACACCCGCTTGTCGCAGCAAATCGACAGTCCCTTGCTCAAGCACGCCCGCACGGATACGCCCCAGGACATAATCAGGGTTCTGCCGTTCGATAATGACATTATCAATGCCAGCCTTTAGGAGCAGTTGACCAAGCAAGAGACCAGAAGGGCCAGCGCCGATAATTGCAACTTTTGTTCTCATCTTTTTTGTCCTAAGCGGGTGAATGCCACCATGGCGATTCTTATTATTTCAGTTCTGTAGAATGCTTTATGCCAAACTCACACAAAGCAACTCATCAAGCTAGACGCGTTTAAACAAGACACGCTAGAAGGAAGTCCCTACGATGAGCTGTACGTAAGTATTAGTATCTTCACTACCTAACTGCGAACCTCCCTGGCTGGCAGCTTTCTCTGGCTTATACAAGCCCAATACCGGACTGATAAAGACATGATCCGTAACCGCCACCTCAGCATATATATCGAACTCTCTTCCACCGAGGTTAGCTAGGCTGCGATCAATTGGATCAAAGTCGAAGTAAAGCGCGCCTATTGTGAGGTTTTCGCGTGGAGTGACTTTCAACCCGACGTGATGAACACGGGTATTACTATTGAAGGGGCCTGCATAATTAGATGCCACTTCGCCCTGAAACCAAGTGCCATATCCTCGACTGTTGCCATAGAACAGTGGGTCAAAAGATTCAGAAAAGCGACTATACCGATATGTGGCTTTGGGCGACCATGGAACAGATACAAAAGTCCAACTGCCCTCCATATACCAAGCATTTTCTCGACCACTGTCTCTGTCTTGAGTCGCGTACTCGACAGCTAGATTCAAATTCTCGATTCCTAAAGAACCTGCTCCTCGTAGGCTAACGGTTCGCATACCGTCACGCTCTGATTGGAATGGAGTAGCAAAACGTTCATCTACATCCAGGCCTTTAATATATGTGAGGCCTAAAGTCCCCTCATCGGCCACATGCTCTAAAGTAGCGACAGCTAACTTGGTTTCGGCTTGAGCTCGATTATCTGAGCCCAGCCACATCAGGTCACCCCTCCACCCTTTTTCTCCACCAATACGGAGCACAGCAGTTCCATCAAATGCTTTGCGAGGAGCTAAATAATAAGCGCCGCCCCGATCAAAGTTATTACCAAGATCGACATCGCCTAGACTAAGCGCATCACCTTTAATTAAAAAACCATCCCCAACGATTACCTCTTGGCGACCGGCTGAAATTTCAATACCGTTTTCGCCAAGCCTAGGAAAAAGGCTTCCCGAACGCCAGCCAAGATAGGCATCTTCAACGGCAGTCCGCCGCTCGGAGCCTTTTGTAAAGCCCGCTGCATCGCCATCACCCCACGTTCCTGAACTCAGGAGGCTAAAGGCACCGTATAGACTTGATTTATTGCGAAATATGCTGCTTCCATTCAGCCCATATTTGATGAAACCCTCTCGCCAGTTTGAAGACCCTGAACCCTTCGTACCAGTTGTTGCGTAATTTTCGTCACTGTGCATCGAGGCAAATACTGCGTCGACCTTCGCGTTAAGTATCTGGCTGTCTTGATTGTAGAGTTCGTAAGCCCAGGATTCTAACGGAAGTGCCAATACACCCACGGCGAAAGCTATCGACGTATATCCAAATTTTTTAGCTTCATATTTAATCGACATAATTAATCCTTGATCTTATATTTATTATCGGAATTTACGAAAAATCGATACTAAAACACTTGCCAACCATATTTACCAAAGCGCGTCTCTACAATAGGTAGCGCATAGCAATGCCAGAACCAATCGGCCAGAAACTCACCTTCAGGTAGGGTGATTTTTTGGCACTCGAGATATTTTTGGCAATGGCGTTTTGCTGATCGAATGATCGCTACTTCCGATCAAGGGGCACCAACTCAAGAAAATTATCCGTCGCCCGCGTGCATTCGCCCATGAATAAGTCCGTCCGGATAGCGTTGGTCCAATCACCGGCTATGATCGAACGATCAGCGTTTGAGGATTGCCAGGCTGAACCGCTGGGAGAAAAATCGAGTTACCAATAACAATTCAAATCCCGTCTTGCTGTAAGGGGAGGCCTGTATGCAAATTGAGCCGACACAACAAGGGCTTAAGCCCAAATCCTTAGGTGTCTCCGACATCGTCTTTTTTGTAATTGCAGCTGCGGCTCCGCTCGGCGCTACCCTCGGCGCAGGCCCTGTGGTTTTCGCTATGGGAGGTGCGGGAGCACCAGGCATCTATCTGATTGCTTCGCTTGTGCTACTCCTTTTCGCTATTGGCTTTGCAGCGATGAGTCGTCACGTGATCAGCGCTGGTGGCTTCGCTGAGCTAGTGACCCACGGACTAGGACGAGCAGCCGGCAATGCAGCTGGCGGAATTGCGCTGCTTGCGTATATCGCTATGTTGACGGGAATTTACGGTCAATTTGCCGCATTCGGAGCAGACCTGGCTCTTTCGATTGCAGGATGGCATGTGGACTGGCGCGTCATTGCCCTCCTCATCATCGGATTGGTAGGAATTTTCGGCTATATGGACGTTAAGGTATCAGCCAAGGTGTTAGGCGTGCTGATGATCTTCGAGATCCTAATCCTTCTTATCTTTGACATTGCGGTCCTCGCGCAAACGGATGCGAAGAATTTCTCTTGGAATGGCTTCATGCCTTCTCAGATATTCACTCCTGGTCTTGGGGTGGCACTGATGTTCGCGTTTTGCTGCTTCGTAGGGTTTGAGTCCACAACCATTTATGGGGAAGAAGCGAAGAACCCAAGTCGCACCGTTCCCCTTGCTACATATGTCGCCATCGCAATCATCGGTATTTTTTATACGCTTACGACGTGGTGCCTCGGCCTGGCATATGCGAATAGTGATGTTCAGAGTGTCGCCGGCGCTGACATGATCAACTTCGTGTTCAATGCCAACACGCAGTATGTTGGCGCGCTTTCCACAGAAATAATGAAAGTCTTAGTAGTCACAAGTGTATTCGCGGTTCTACTCTCTTTCCACAATGCCCTGAGTCGTTATCTTTTCGCACTGGCCCGCAGCAGCTTCCTACCTCGAAAGCTCAGCCAAGTACATCCGAAACACGCTAGCCCACATGTTGCAAGCGTTGTGCTCTCGATCACGACCGTCATCGCGGTCGGGGTCTTCATGCTCACCAATGCCGACCCGATACAGCACCTCTATCTGTGGATGGTTGGGCTTGGCACCCTCGCAGTCCTGGCCCTACAGACCTTGGGTGCTGCTGCTGTCGTCGGATTCACTTTCAAGACTAATAAGTGCAGCAAATGGCAGGGCGTAATCGCTCCAACCCTAGGCGGATGTGGACTGGCAACTGCTGTTGTTCTTGCGGTAGCGAATTTCGACGAACTGACTGGTGCCAAGGAAGGTATCGCAACGCTTCTTCCCTGGTTGGTTGTAATAGCAGCTTTACTGGGGGTCATTAATGGATTCCGAGCCAAACGGGATCTCCCTGTGACACCGGCGATTTCCTGACCCGACTACCTGCCCACTAGCAACATTGAAAATATAGACGGGTGGTGCTCAGTTGTGGTGCCGCCCCAGCATGGCAAGCGACCCAGAATCCAAAGGTACGGTCGTGATAAATTTGGAGAATAATGTGAACAATAATCATCCTTACAGCGACCTAAACCTGCAGCTCATCGGCGGAGTTTGGCGTGAAGGTCGGACAGGGCGTTCGTTGACTGTCAGCGACCCCTTCACCCAGCTAACGCTTCTTGAAATTGCGTTGGCTAACAAGGACGACTTGAATGAAGCTTATGCTAAAGCGAAAGCGGCACAACCCGGTTGGGCAGCAATGGGGCCATCTACGCGAGCGAAAGTGCTCCTAAGAGCTGCTCAGATTTTTGATGATCGCCATGATGAGTTAGTTGAATGGATCATTTCTGAGTCAGGGAGCACGCGGATTAAAGCGGAGATCGAATGGGCGTCAGCTAAAGCTATCACTCTGGAGGCAGCTTCATTCCCAAGTCGAGTTCATGGCCGAATCGTGGAATCCGATGTACCTGATAAAGAAAGCCGTGTTTATCGACGCCCTCTCGGCGTTGTCGGGGTGATCAGCCCCTGGAACTTCCCATTCCATCTTACCCAGCGGTCTCTGGCACCGGCGTTGGCTCTCGGCAACGCCGTAGTTGTAAAACCTGCCAGTGACACTCCAGTCACCGGAGGCCTACTGCTTGCGCGCATCTTCGAAGAAGCAGGACTGCCAGAAGGAGTTCTCAGCGTGGTAGTGGGTGCTGGATCTGAGATTGGCGACGACTTCGTTCTCCATCCTGCGCCAAGCTTTATCTCCTTCACAGGATCAACCCCGATTGGCCTAAACATTGCCCGCCAAGCTGGTAGCGGCGACTATTTGAAACATGTGGCATTGGAATTAGGCGGTAACAACCCTTTTGTAGTGCTAGCTGATGCGGATCTCAAGCAAGCAGTTCACGCGGCTGTTGTGGGCAAATTTCTCCACCAAGGCCAAATTTGTATGGCTATCAATAGAATCATTGTTGAGGAGCCAATTTACGACTCGTTTGTTTCCTTGTTCATTCAGCGCGTTAGTAACTTAGTCATCGGTGATCCTAAGAACCCGGCAACCTCCGTTGGGCCTGTAATCAACCGCAAACAGTTCGCTGGCTTAGTCGATAAGATCGAACAGGCCAAAGCGGATGGCGCAACATTGGCTTATGCTGGCGAATCTGCAGGACTCGTATTCGCACCTCACGTTTTCACTGAAGTGACATCCGACATGGAATTGGCCTACGAAGAAATTTTCGGGCCTATCGCTGGGATAATGCGTGCGCGTGATGCCGATCACGCACTGGAGCTGGCTAACGCTACCCGTTTTGGACTATCCGCTGCGGTTTTTTCGGGTGACATCGAACGCGGGGTACAATTTGCTCGACGCATTCACTCCGGTATGGCCCACGTGAATGACATGCCGGTTGCAGATGCGCCTAATGTCCCTTTTGGTGGGGAGAAGAACTCGGGTCTAGGCAGATTCAACGGCGACTGGGCAATTGATGAGTTCACAACCACTCAATGGGTATCCGTTCAGCGGCACCCCCGGCACTATCCCTTCTAAGCACACACCCTCCAGTTTGCAAATTGACTGGAGGGTTAAGCGCACACCCTCTTGGGGCTCGCGAGCAATTAGGCAACTTCGCTGCGACGAGCCTCAGGAATGCAAGAAAGAGAGCTCTCCAGTGTCTCTGCCACACAGCGTCGAAGCGATCGAACTAATGGCGATCTGTTACCAGCAAGTGTTGCCAAAGCCAATGAGCTGCGTGGAGCGTCAGCTAGAGGTACGTAGCGCACACCTGGGTGGCTGAATAAGCGAGTGGCTGTCAGCGGGAACGTGTCAAACGCACCACCATAGGCAACAGCAGCCAAGCTCTCAGGAATCGACTGGACATAAGCTCCGATCCGGCACGCCTCATGCCGCTCCGAACCCAAACTCCAATAATCAGCCCACTCTATGGGAGCCCCCTCACCCGCTACCGCGAATGGTTGCTCGATCAAGTCTGAAATAGAGAGGATCGAGGCATGCGCCATTTCATGATTGGCCGGTACGGCAGCGACTCGTGGCTCATCAAACATCACATCGAGCTCAAGGCGCGGATCGCAAATCGGTAATCTAACGAGCGCAGCATCTACCTTGCCAGAAATGAGCGCTTGCACCTGATTTGTCATGGACAGCTCAGTAAACACCAACCGAATACCAGGATTACTCTGTTGAAAGAGAGTGAAAATAAGGTGGGTAAGCTCACCCGCAGCATCACCAAAAAAACCTAACTTCAGGACACCACGACTATTTTCAGCTAGGGCTCGGCATTCTAGGATTGTATTGTTCATGCTCCCTAAGAGCGTGCGAGCCTGATCTATGAATGTCTGACCTGCCTCAGTCAGGGAAACACGATGACTGGTACGTTCAAATAATCTGAATCCCAGCTCACTCTCAAGCTTAGCAATTTGGGCGCTGAGGCCAGATTGAGCAATGTTCTCGATCTCGGCTGCCTTACCAAAATGAAGGGTCTCAGCAAGCCGGGTTGCCAAGTGAAGCTGTCTTGTGTCCATTGCGGGTACCTGCTACTCACGGAGCTTGTGGAATAGCTCCCTTGCAAAAATCATGCGAATCACTGCATTCGCGAAAAAGCATCGAAGCCCTACCCGACCTGCGGAACCTGGCTCGGTTGGCTGAATGAATAATGCACCCAATCAGGGCGAATCGCTCAAATTTATCTCAATACAGCATCTGGACGAAGCTTGTATTCCCCCCAAATGCCCTCAGCGACGCCGTAGTTCATTCTCCAAGAACTGCGACTGCTTGGCGACTCAACGAAAAACCCGCTTGATAGTGGGCAGCTAAGACGCAGACGGTAACAAATCGCTTTGAGGGGTAACACTTTAAAATACTGCGATTCCGGCCCTTACCTATTCCACCATGCAGGGCGCCATGCTTTTCAGTTGGCAGCCTTATTCCATTTGAGTTTGAACAATGGATTTCACTGGCGTATGCATTTGAACGGCCAATCCACATAGATCTCGCAATTTTTTGGAAACAATCAGCAATCACAAATGCTGATCAAGCGATCTATAAATCCCCATTGCTCAAATACTTATTGTGAAAATACTATGACCTTAGCTTTCGTCAAGTGCACAGAAGCCGAAGCTGTATCAATGAGGAGACCACGAACCCTCATGAGCGTCAACTCTGGTGTTGAGATCAAATTTGTAATGTGCATAAAAATATTGGCAAAGTCTGAGATTCATTTAAAACAACCATAATTTAAGTACATTTGGAAATAGCCATGAAGCTTAATTACCAGCAATCGCTTAAAAATTTCTCTGAAGCCTTTTCTCTTTCCAAGGAAGAAACCTCGAAAGGAAAGGAATATATTCCAGGAGGTTTTAGCAGGCGCACATTTGGCTATGGCCCGCATGCGATTTTCGTCGATAAAGGCGAAGCTCAGTACCTTCATACCATTGAAGGTAAAAAACTTCTCGACCTCAATAACAATTTTGCAACCAATGTACTGGGTCATAATCACCCAGCGATAATAAATGCAATCCAAGAAACGTTACCCAATGGTTTCTCATTCGGTAATCCTACCAATCATGAACTCGATCTGGCAAAGCTGATTTGTGAGCGCATCGACTCGGTTGAGCAAGTAAAGTTTTTTTGCTCCGCTAGCGAGGCATGTTTGAGTGCCGTCCGTATCGCCAGAGGCTATACAGCCCGTAAAAAAATTGCCAAATTTGAGGGGGGGTATCACGGTTTTTCGGATGACTTGGCCATTTCCGCCCACCCTAACCCAAACAATTTTCCCGGCCCCGACTCAAATCCAAAAGCGCTTCCAGATTCCGACGGGATTCCTGCCTACAAAAGCGACAACGTCATCGTTCTGACTCAAAACGATTTTGAGTCTTGCGAAAAAAGTTCTTCGTGGCAACGCGGACGAAATTGCATGTTTGATCATGGAATTACAAACTTGCGCGGGCGGAATTGTAGAGCTGGATAAAACCTTCGTACAAAAGCTTAGGGCTCTTACTAAAGAGCTGGGCATTCTGCTCATCGCTGATGAGACGATTACACTCCGTGCGAATTTCAAAGGGCTGCAAAGCGAGTATCAAATCAAGCCTGACTTGACAGTCCTTGGGAAAATGATCGGTGGTGGCCTACCCATCGGGGCAGTTGGCGGCAGCAAAGAGGTCTTCCGCGTTATTGAAGAAAACCAGGTTATGATCTCTGGCACCCACCATGGTCATCCATTGGCCTGTGCTGCTGGCATTGCCTGCCTTAAAGCCATGGATGAGAATGCTTATGCGCGACTCAACGAAATGGCAGCGAAGATTAAGTCCGAACTGAATACTTGGGCCAAAGAGTCCAAATATCCATTTACCGTTTTCGGCTCCTTTTCGGTATTCGCATATGCATTCACGAAAGAGCTTGGCCAGACTATCAACACACATCGTGACTATTGGCATAAAATCGATGAAAACAGCATGGGTATCTACGCACTCGAAATGGCGACTCGCGGCTACTACCCGGTACACCGTGGCCAAGTGGGTCTCACACTCCCGATGACCGACGAAGACGTCAACGGCTACATTGAAACCACTAAGGACATCATCCGTCTGATCTACGCCTAACAATAACGGCTTGCGTGTATGCTCTAGACACGCAAGCCATTTTGTTGCCAGCCATAAAACAGCCTGCTCTAATTGTCACGCTATTAATTTCTATAAACTAATCGATAGCATCTAGATGTAGTAGTTCCCTAGAGTTGTGTAAGCATGACGTGTACCGGGCGAAACCAAGACCATAGAATCAACTAAAAACCCAGCATACAGATGAATCCCTAAAAAGAATATATAAAATAAGTTTCAAATAAAAAAGAAGTTGCATTACTGCCAAGGTATTCCTTCGCTCCCTCACCAGGTTTTCCCACCCCCATAACTGCGCCAATAGCCAGGTTATTATTTGGCATCCAATCGATAAACAAATTGGTTTCTTTGGAAAAATCTGAATGGCTTATGCCATCCGGCCTCTGATAAAAAGAAAAGTCATAATAAGCAATCCCTGCAGTGAGAGCTTCATTCGGATGCAAACCAAACTTGACCATTGATGTTCGCTGATTGGTGTTGAATAACATTGAGTTACCAACGATTTCACCTTGTACCCACGTACCCAAATCACCACCATAACCATAAAGTAACGAATCATGGTTCTGAGAAAATTCAGAATACCGGTACGTTAAATTAGGCGTCCATGGCGCGCTCGACAATGTGTAGGTAGCACCTGCATACCACGAACGTGATTCGGTATCCGAATTTTCTTGCCATACGTACTCTGCGGATGTCTTAAGTTGCTCTAATCCAGGCACGGGAATATCTATCATTCTAACGTCGGAAACATCAAGCCCATCTCGGGCCTTGAGTTCATCATCGGTAACATCAAAATGCATGGTAAGCGCTCCATAAACCCCACCTAGTCAAAAGTGGCCGGCGCGTTTAGCTGTGGGGTCGAGGCTTGCAGTTCCACGGCAACAGGGCTTCGTAATCTTCGATCGAGGATGCCTGTGGCAGGCGCTCCAGTGCGTGGCGCAGCCACGCATAAGGCTCTTGGCCGTTGGCTTTGGCGGTCTCGACCAGGCTGTAGAGTTGAGCACTCGCCGTCGCGCCTTTGGGCGTATCGCTGAACAACCAGTCCTTCCTTCCGATGACGAAGGGCCGGATCGCACGTTCGGCGGTGTTGTTGTCGATTGGCAGGTAGCCTTGCTCGACGTACCGTTCCAGTTTGTTCCAGTTGTTTGCCAAGTAGGTAACAGCCTTGCCAAGTGCATTCTGCGTGGTCATGTATGGGAGCGTTTTCTCCACCCAGGCCTTCAGCTCACTCATCACCTTGAGACTCAAATCCTGACGTCCTTTTTTCCGACCCTCATCGCTACTCTCTTTGTAGGCGATCTCGATGCCGTATAGCTTGCTGATCAGCTTCAACGCGACGTCCGCACGACCTGTCTTTCCTTTAGGTTGCACTTTTTGCGTTTCAACAAACATACGGCACTACTTGGTGGTCAGCAGCATCGCCAGTACACTTGGGCTGGCCATGCTTTTTTCAATCAGTTGAGCCGGCTTATCCGCAGTGACCGGTGCCGTCTCGCAGTCGCGGCAACCGTAAACTTTTCGAACGTGTTTGATCACACGGATCTGCATCGGCACGATTTCAAGCTGCTCGCTGACTTCCTCGCCAATGGCGTGTTTGCGGCAGCCGCAGACGCAAGTCAGTTCATGCTCGGGAAGTTCGTGGATGACTTCGATACGTGGTAGGTCGGCAGGTAGCGGCTTGCGTTTGCCGCGACGTTTGGCCGGAGCGACAACCTCTTCTTCAGCGTTTTCGTCGACAGGCTTGGCGATACTTTCCGCCTCGTTGAAAAGGGCTAGCTGAGGCGTTGCCAGATCGGCTGTCTGCTCGGACTTACGTCCGAACAAGCGCTGGCGCAGCAGCGCGTTTTCTTCTTCAAGATGAACGATGCGGCCCTTGTTAGACTCGCGCTCAATCAGCATCTGCTCTAGCAATTGCTTGAGCAGCGCGGGGTCGTCAGGAAGGTCTTTGGGCATCGAAATCATGCCCAGGATTATACCGAATCAGGCCACGAATCGTGGCGTCAAAACCTGATGGGGACGGTTACGCCAGAGGTCAAAACCGTCGAGCAACCAGTTGAGTTCCTGGACGGTCAGGACAATTGCCTCATCGGTGACATCGGGTGATGCTTTGAATCGCTCGGACTCCAGCCGTTTGAGCCATAGGCAAAAGCCATTGCGCTCCCAATATAAAATCTTCACTCGGTTGCGGGGCTTGTTGAGGAAAACGAAAAGCACGGGGTCAAAAACTGCGACCTTAATGTCCAACTCGACCAGCGCAGCCAGGCCGTCGATGGATTTTCGGAAGTCGACAGGTTTGGGGGACAGATACACTTTTTCAACTTTTGCATCGGGTCGCATCATGGCGGACGGCTCCAGAAAGAAATTGGGAGCACAGCATCCGGGATCACTTGGCAGCTTTGAATGTGTAGTTCATGGAGCGGTTACATTCTTATTCCATCCGACAGCAGAAAATGTACGAAAATCGAAAGTCAGGAGTTTTGTCATTCTGACCGACTTTATTGGAAGTGGCGACAGCGCCACAGCGTTACTCGATGCCATGTAAAGTGTAGCCTCCATCAGAAGCTGGCATTCAGGAAAATTCATTAACTTTTGGGTAATCGCATACAGCGGCTCGCAGCGAGGTATAGCAAAAGTTCAGGGCCACAGGTTTGCCCCGAAAGTTCACGTCGTTTAGGATCGGGGCAGAACAGTGTGCTAATGAATCTGTTGCAACCTCCTTCATCACGCCGCGCCAGATCAAAAAAATATGAGTGTGCTGAAATTGAAGAATCGAGGTGAACTCAGAACCAATGCCCCCCCCGACAAAGATATTTCATAACCCTCATTGATTGGCCAAGCATT
The DNA here is from genome assembly GCF_054668495.1 of Pseudomonas sp. S2_A02. NCBI lineage: Bacteria > Pseudomonadati > Pseudomonadota > Gammaproteobacteria > Pseudomonadales > Pseudomonadaceae > Pseudomonas > Pseudomonas sp. S2_A02. The sequence continues at coordinate 1,508,736 of NZ_CP162776.1, forward strand.
CCATTACCAAGCCAGCGGTTTCTCTATGCAGAGTTGTTGGATGGAAGGAACGCCGACACATTGTAATCAAAAAGGCGCCTACTAAAGCGCCTTAGGTAAAAGACGTAAGGAAGCTTGTGGTACGGCTCCTCTCATTACTCTAAAGCTATACTACACCTTACTATAGGCAGGAAAAAAGCTTATGCACAGGTGACAGGAGTTTTCTCATCGTTTTCAACGTTCTTTTTGTGTTTATACTTATACAGAAGCACCAAAAAGATAAACCAGTACGGCATTACATACAATGCAGTTCGTGTATCAGACTCCAAGAAAAGCAAGCAAAGGATGAAGATGATGAATCCTTGAACGATAATCGCCATGGGAACGCCGCCGGGGAACTTGAAGGACGAACTCAAATGGGCGCTGGGATTTCTCTTCCTATAGACCACGTAGGAAAGAATGATCATCGACCACGTATAGAGTCCGGCGACAGCGGCCACTGTGGAAACCAAGGTAAAAATAGTCATCACTTCAGGAATGAAGAACAATAGTGCGAGACCAATAAAAATAGTGACGCCGGTGAAGACGATGGCATTACCGGGGACGCCACCTTTAGTTATGCGACCTAGAACGACGGGCGCACGTTTGTTTTTGGATAGACTAAACAGCATTCGCGCTGCTGAGTAAACGCCGCTGTTAGCGGATGAGGCTGCCGAGGTCAAAACGACGAAGTTGATAATGCCGGCGGCGGCAGGGAGCCCTGAAAACAGGAAAAGCTCAACGAAAGGGCTCCGATTCGAAGGAACTTGAGCCCACGAGATCACGCTAATGATCCCAGCAAGCGCGAGCACATAGAAAAGCAGGATACGGAAAGGGATAGTATTGATTGCCCTTTTGATCGTTCTCTCAGGGTCTTTGGCCTCAGCGGCAGTGGTGCCGATCAACTCGGTACCATTGAACGAGAAAACGGCTATCTGGAATCCGGCGAAGAAGCCCATAATTCCGTGCGGCAAGATGGAGCCAGGCTCAATCAGGTGAGAAAAAGAGGCAGTGACACCGCTAGGAGAAACGAAGGAGTTCAGCACCAGCATTACACTTGTGAGAACGAGAGCAACGATGGCAAGGATTTTCACAATACCGAGCCAGAACTCCACTTCACCGAACACCTTAACCGTCAACAGATTTAGCGCAATCAGGATGCCTGCAGTAATAAAAGCGGGCGCCCAAGAAGGGGCGTCGGGGTACCAATACTGAAAGAATCCAGCAACCATTATCATGTCGGCAACCGCTGCGACGCACCAGCACAACCAATATGTCCATGCCAGGCTGAAACCAGCCTGCTGCCCCAGGTACTCGGTCACAATATCGGCAAAGGAGTTGAATTTCAGGTTTGATAGCAGCATTTCTCCCATTGCGCGCATCACACAATAAATGAAAAACCCGATGATTGCGTACACTAGGATGATGGACGTTCCCGCAAGTGCAATCACTTTACCGGAACCCATGAACAGCCCAGTACCTATAGCCCCACTGATCGAAATCAATTGGATGTGGCGGTTTTCAAGTCGTCGCTTTAAGTCGTTGTCTTTAATGCCATTATCTGACACAGACATAACATGATCATTATTCATAATACCTTCTTATTTTTGTTCGAAAAAATACTAGTTTCCCTTGTGCCGCGAATTAGCCGCCTACCACAAGAGACCGTCTCCCCCAGTTGATACAGGAGCCTCCTTACTGCGGGACGACAAAAGGATAGGAGAGTATTTTTGAATTCGGTAAATGCGTCCGAACAACTACTCAACTAACTCTCTGCCACTTTCAAAAGTTAGATTGCGCTTATTACAGGCTCACTGAAATGTATCTGATCGAGTTCTCTATAAACTCTTGCTGCATTAAGGAATGCGTTAATTAGCATATCAAAATCTTCTTTAGTTGCCTCGTTTTCTTCAGGGTGCCATTGTACGCCAACAATCCAGCTCTCACTGGTAGCTTCAATGGCTTCTACCAAACCATCGGGCGCCTGTGCAGTGACTTTCAGCCCCTCGCCTACTCTTGCAACAGCTTGATGATGGGCTGACCGAATAGTGAGTTGTGGAGTGCCGTAGACTGCGTGGAGCTTTGATCCGGGCTTAATCGTCACTGGATGTGAAACCATGCTGGAGTTATCCAAGTTACCGTTATGGCAACCTGGGCCAATCTCCTGAATCATATCTCCCCCGAACGCAATATTGATTAATTGCATCCCTCTGCAGATACCGAAGATAGGCTTACCTACAGTTCTTGCTTGCAAAATCAAATCGAGTTCGAATCTGTCGGCGTCTAAATTGATGGCATACATTGTGTCTGTAATGGGCACTTGACCATAACAGGAAGGATCTGCATCGCCACCGCCTAGTAAAAGCAGACCAGCCACTTGATCGATCAACGCTTCTGCAGTGCTGTTAGATGCGGAGGCTTCAACGAAGATATACTCGGCTCCGTTACGCGTGAGCGTGATGAGGACGTTGCTGGATAGTTCTTGCAATTTTTTTTCCAGCCAGTCAGTGGCGTCCGGCGGTGTTAACGACCCAACTACAAGGATTTTAGGGACATCCATTAGGTTTTGATTGGTTCTAATGGCCATTTCAGGCACTATCCTTCATTATTTTTCTGTAAAAGCAGCTACGTACATCACCGATGGCAAGCTGCGAACGAGCCGGAAGATTAACATCTATTGTCTAGAGGTCAAATGAATTTTTTAGCCCCCCTTCCAACTCAGGTGCGATCTACGCCAGATCTGGTCGCCCTACGACTCCGAGAAGCTATTTTTACAGGCGAACTACGCCCTGGAGATCAGTTACCTACAGAAGCTGAGCTAGCAAAGGGGTTTGGTATCGCGTTAATGACGGTTCGTGTGGCATTGGCTGCGATGAAGGATCTAGGGCTACTGGACACCGTCAGAGGGCGCAATGGAGGCACCTTTGTCGCCAGCAACATAGGTGAGCGTATCGCGGAGGCGGCGAGGCGGACGCCTATGACAAAAACCGAGCTTAGAGATCTTACAGACTGGCGTCGTGCCATATCCGGTGAAGCCTGCTTCCTAGCAGCTAAGCGAGCTGATGCCAATGAGATTACGAGAATTCAACTTGCAGCCCACACATTCGATGAATTGCTCCCTAAGCTACCAGATACACGTTTCGCGGACGTCCGATTCCATGGGCTCATAGCGGAAGCGTCAAAATCGCAAAGCCTGATCAGAGGGGAGATCGAAATCCAGCGAATCCTGACAGAGGTAATTCTCGCGATAGAGAAGCCGAGGGAATTAAAGAAAATTGCAGGATCTTGCCATGACGGGATCATGGCGGCCATCGCGAGTGGTGATGGTGAAGACGCGAGGCAAGCAATGCTGGAGCATGCCGAAGAAACGTTCACTTGGGCTACCCTGTTACTCTGATGATGCGCTTATGTCGCCTAGAAAGTTGCTGCGTATCGGCCTAGCAGAGATGATTAACATCAATCAGGGCAGATTACGGCTCGTCGTGAACGCCGCTTTTGGCTAAGTCATTGGCATCGCGGTTAGCCTTTAGACCAATTCGCACCAACTCCCGAGGTCGCACTCGTTAGTCGCCGATTGTGCCCTACCCCTTCCAGTCAAAGCCCCCTCTTGTCGACCATTAGAGCAATTACCCTCCTTGAGAGCGTCCCCCACAGCTCCCTGCAAGCGTCAACCATTTTTGAGCAGCCCGCGAGCTAATCGCTGAGGAGGGCTTCTCGCAAATATTTCATTTTACATCTAGACTGTATATGTTTATTCTAGGTCAAGTGGTCGGAAGATCCGACGTCCGACCGGATTGCTTCAAGCAGCACTGCAAGACCTTATCTGCACTTTCAAAGCTACCGTTATAAGGAGCGCCCCACTGTCCAGGGCTTGCGTTGCGGGTCGCCAAGCTTCCAGCCTGCACTTGTGTTTATTCAATTGCAATAGATACTAAACTACAAAAATATTGTAATAAAAAATAGATCTTTGCAATCGATACATCCTCCGCCATTTAATAACAATAATTAAGAGTGTCTGCTATGCAAATCAAGCTCCTTAGCACATTATTGTGCGCAATACCTTGCGCCCTAAGTTTTTCGGTCGCCGCCAGCAATCAATCAGATTCGAAAGGGTTTGTTGATGACTCATCTGCAAGTTTGCTTTTCAGAAATGCATATTTCGTTCGAAATTATGAAGACAATACCAATGACGTTAAGGTGTGGGGCCAAGGGTTTATTGGTAACTTCCAATCTGGTTTCACACAAGGCACTGTTGGGTTAGGCGCGGATGCCTATGTTTTGTCGGGAGTAAAACTGGATAGCGGTCGTGGAAGAAATTTTTCAGAATTTTTTGACACCGATAGTGATGGTCGGCCAGTTGATGAATTGTTTGAAGCTGGTGCAGCAGTGAAACTTCGTGTGTCTAATACTATCCTAAAGCATGGCACTCAATTTCCACTACTTCCGATTCTCACCTACTCCGATATCAGGCTTCTGCCGCAAGCTTTCACTGGCACATCGATCATAAGCAAAGAGATTCCTGGGCTTGAGCTCAATGCTGGACATTTCACTGCCGAAAGCGAGACAGGGGAACCTGCCCGTGACTCGGCGCGGTTGCGCTCTACAGAGTTTTTAGGAGGACGTTACAGTGTCAATGAACAATTAAGCTTCATGCTTTATCATTCGGATGTGGAAAGCCAATATAATAAGTGGTACACCAATGGCAAGTGGGTGATGCAACTTAGCCCCCACGAGTTGTTGACACTTGACTTTAGCATGTACCGCACAAAATACGACGATGGTGCCGTGTCCGCGATAGTGATGGGTGGGGATGGGAAAAATAACCGCAATACAATCTGGAGTCTGGCCGCGATATATGGTGTAGGGCCGCATACCTTCCAGCTTTCTCAACAGCGCAATAGTGGCGACACCGGCTACGCCTATGATTTTGGTGATGGAGGAGCGCTGTGGGTTGCAAACTCTCTCTACTCAGACTTTAACTTAAACAACGAGCGTTCTTGGGTGGCGAGTTATGGATATAGCTTTTCAGAGTTTGGTCTACCTGGACTGACCTATAAATTTGCATATGGATATGGTTCGAACATTGCTGCAGATAATTCGAGCGATAGAACAGAACGGGAGATTTTCAACCAGGTTAAGTATGTTGTTCAGGATGGGCGGTTCAAGGATTTGTCGCTAAGACTGAGGAATTCGTTCTACCGGACGGATAATGAAGTTGGCCCAGATATGAACGAGATCAGAATGTTTATTGAGTATCCGATACGCCTCCTGTGAGGCAGCCTTGCTGCCCTTGGTTTGCCCATAATTTTTGAGGATCGAGGGCGGGTTTAGACCTAGGCGCACTAACACCTGCTAATATATAGCTAGATACTCGTCATCACTATGGTGGGCTGGTTGTAGTGGCGGCTTCTGTTGAGCAATTCGCGGCAAAAACACTATTCTTGGGGGCGCCAACTGAAGGGAGCGAGACCGGAGATGGCCTTGGCAGTGAATGTTTATAACCTAACACATGCGATTTGCGTACTCGGGGCCCGCCAACTGATGACGCTAATGGGATAAAAGGACTTTTTTCGTCTGTCGTCCGCACAAAAACAAACGCCCCGAGCAAGTAGAGGCATTTGTTGGGCTGACCTTCAGTGCGTTTTCACACAGTCTGTGAAGGGTCACTTTTGTACTCAAACCAAATCACTTGGTCAGCCAAGACTCGACCCTCTCTGTGCCGTATTTTGCCTTCCACTCTTTCAGGATCTTGTGGTTGCCGCCTTTAGTTTCGACGACTTCGCCGGTGTGAGGATTTTTGTAGATCTTCACTTGGCGTGGTTTACGAGTGCTGGCCTTGGACTCGGCTGCCGGTGCGCGTCGACCAAACTTCGGATCAAGCAGGTTGATCAGGTTCGGCAGGCTGTAGCCGTACTCGGCAAGCAGAGCGCGCAGCTTGGTTTCAAATTCGATTTCTTTCTTGAGGCCAGCATCGCCTTTCAAGGCTTCGAGAGCTTCGAGTTGTTCAGCGAGGTGTTTTTCGAGCTGGCGAAATTCTGCGAGCTTGGACATGGTCGTTCTCTAGGTAGTTAGTCACCTAACAATACACTAAAAAGCAAAACTTGAATTTAGAGTCGGAGAGCTCTGTTCGCGAGTCGAGGTTCGCGGCCCTGATTTATTCGTCTTCCGCCGAGAGCGTTGAATTGAGGTCAATATCTGCCTGACCGACCAGCGCAGAGATGCGAGCGACCAGACTCATCTCCACAGGCAGCATTCGCTCTGGATGCGCGTCCATGTCTGCCGCCAGAAGCTCGAGAGTTCGGGATACGGATAGATGGGCTTCCATCAGTTCATTCGCTGGTAAGGTCTTGTTCTGAACGTGGTGCGCGGACTTGATGCTGGGGATACGAGGTTTACTCATGACTCAATCTTATGCGGTTCGAGGTTGCAGCAACTGCGAGACTGTCCTGCCCACTTTGCTGATGACGCGTTGCTTCGATGGCTTTTTTGACTAAGAAATTATGGCTCAGCAATAATTATGGCTGAGCCATAATTTGAAATAATCCAGTTTTTCCGCTCCCCGCCGTGGTCGCGTCACCAGCAGGACACCGTCCAAAGCTGATAAGCCAACTTTGTGATGTGCCTCTATGGTGACAAAACAAACCGGGAGGCCAAGGTCTTGAAAAGCTCTGCGAGCATTCGCGCGTCGAGCAATGCATGGTGGGGCGGATGCGGAAGCTCTGCCTGTTCAAGAGCTTCCGCATCGACTTTATTAAAAAGGATCGCCAGGCTGGTTGGTTGATTCATAACCTGGACTGGCCAGGGTTGATGACCTGCACAGACGAGATCACAGAAAAATCGCAAGTCCCAACACGGCGCATCTGAGCACACCTCAAGCTCCCCGGCGAAGCTCCCTAGAAATCCTCGAAGAAAGACTTGAGCTTCGACAAACGACTGACCATACCGCAAAGGATCGAGATGCGGTAAAACGTTCTGGATGACAAAGTCACTGCAATCGTCGATCGAATAGGTATCCGTCAACTCAACGTAAAACTCTTCGGCTGACTCTGATACCAGCGCTAGAGATATCAGCTTTGAGTCATGATTGAGCTGAGTAAATTCGCAATCTAGGAATATCTTCAACGACCTAGTCCTTTTCAACGATTGTTAGCGTGGGATGCCATTGGCGCCCATGCTCGTCTCACTATTTAGTGTACTGACGGATTTGCGAGCCAAGTCGACTGAGTGAGATGAGGCGCTGCATCCGTGATTGGACGTGGAGGCTGTCAGTCGTCTCCCCAGGGATCGAATTTGTCGCCATACCTAGCGTGTAACGCACGATTGCGTTCGATCCGCCTTATCCACGGATCGTAATCCGCCGGCAACGCTGCGAGCTGAGCGCTGATGATCATTTGCATCGCTTCGTCACGCAGTAATCTGCTGGTCAGCTCGCGGCATTCGCCACGCGTCACCACACCATAAGCGGCGTGATTGTCTTTAACGTAGAGATCGGTCATTCCTACCCGTATATGGCCATATTTGTGTACGTCATCCGGGTAGATGTCCTCTAGGCTGAGATATCCCATACCAACTCCGGGCTAAGAATGTACTCGCTGAATAGCACTGCCTGTACGCTCCGAAATATTCAAAGGTGCCACGGATAGCGTGCACCATCATTAAGTCGTCCCTTCGCGCCAGCGCCTACAAAAACCAGCCAACAACATGCTGAGCAGGGCTACCTATGAGCCAGCCAGCAACAAGCGGTTAAGTGTGCGCATGATAACCTCGACTCAGACATCACTGTTCTGAGTACCCACCTTGAGCACTGCCACCGTACCCAACGATTTCAACACATTGATCAATGCGCCAAAATTTTCGGACGACCCAGTTGGTCGGCGTCAAATGAAGCGCTGGCAGCTCATCGCTGATGACATCTTCAAAAGCACCTCCAAAGAGGCGTTGCTTGAAGCTAGGGGCAAAGCCGAAGGCTATATCCACGGTCTTGTAGACGCTGGGCATTTGTCGACGAGAGACACCGAGCGCGACTATCTCATTTTGAGCACCGTCCAACGGCGGCGTGAGTTTTTGCAGAAACTGCTGAACGAGTACGGTTACTAAGCCAAGGCCGCTGTGAGCTGTCCGATGATAAAACCAGCGTCACAGGATAGAGTCAGTTTGAAGCGCTCCGCATGGGTCACTCGGAGCGCTGCTGATTAAAACCATAGGAGGGCTAGCAAGCGATTTTTCATCGGTCTAACGGAGCTCGAGCATTGAGCTTATCCTGAATCGACTCCCATTCCTCCATTGAAATTAACACCGCAGTCCCGCGTTCTCCATCAACGAAAATCGGTTTGCGAGTCGTGATTACCTGATCGAGCAACTCGTCAAAATGGGCTATTGCCCTAGCGACTGACCATCGCTCATCTGCCATGTGCCACGACCCTACCAGGTGATCAAATGATGGCTTTCATACTACCGATTAGAATCCATCGGCGGACTGGAGAAGCTTTAAAAAGCTAGCTCTTCCGAGGTCTCGCCTGAAGCTAGCGATGACGTAATTACCATCTTGAGTCTCGAGTAACCAAAATCGCCCTTCTTTCCTCGCCGACTGAATTTTACCCGTGTGAAGAATTGAACCATCAGCTCTGTGATAGGCATCATCCTTCTCAGAGTGATCGAATGACACCCCGACGCATATGTCATCTGCAATGAAAGCGTCGCTGATGAAGGCCGTGACAGGCACCGTGTATTTGCGAAGGCTTGCTCGCACCAAGCGACTCATCTGGAAGTCGCTCACATCCTTGCTATGAAACTCCAGTTCGATTACTTCAGCCATCCGGCCAATGCTCCAAAAAAATGACTCAATATGTGTGCGCGGCGGTCACTGCTTAACCGGCTTTCATGGAAAAAGCAGCACCAATGCTAGCCTCTTTTCTCAGTCCTGGCCCAAGGAGGAGGTAGACCGTATTGTTGGTTTCAAACACACAGCCTTCAGTGAAAGAGACACCGAAATTACTCCGCACCCACATTCGAGGCTGGAAGCGTCCTTTGCTGTCCAGGACTATCTCATGAGCAAAAAGCGTCGCGGGAAGTAGACCAAGCCCGCTTAGCTTTTCTTTCTCAGCAGGGTTAACCGTGAGGTCGATCAGGATCCACTGCTTTACAACACAGAAGGCTTTGCCAGGGAAGGCGTTTGCGGCCAATGCGATTAGCTCGTCTTGGATGCTCTGCCAGCCAGGTGCTTCCTTCCCCGCCCCGTAAAGGAGCTGGGAAATCTCTTCTAACGTAACCATGTGCATTTCTCGATCGATGTAGGTTTAGATCGCACAAATGGAATTCATCCCAGCGCCAGAACGGGAAAAAATATGATTGCTGAGGTTTATCGCTGAATGACGCCCATCAAATCTCGACCAAAAAATCCTGATCAAAACCGGTCTTTTCAGTCGGATATCCGCGAGGATTTGACACAACCCGGCATCCTCCTTTAACGAAATCCGCAGCGATGTGGGTATGTCCATAAATCCACAGATCGGCCTTCTTCAGAATCTCTGGCCAATTGTTTGCGTACGCAGCAATGAGGTGTGCAGGAAAATCTCCACTTACGTATTCCGACGTAGGAGCATGGTGCGTGACCACAACAGTTTTACCGGCGAAAGGCTTGTCCAGTTCTCCAGTAAGCCAGGCGTACGCCGCCTTTGATTTAGTGATCAGGTCATCCGGATACAAGCGCCGATAACTTTCTTCGGCTCTTATCACAGCGAAGTCATTCATGCATTCCCATGCAACACGTTTGGCGGCAACGACATCACCTGTCGACGAGAAATCCGTCCACGCTGTCGTGACCAAAAACCTTGTTTGGTTGAGGATCAAGGCCTCGTTTTCGAGGACGTGAACATGTGGCGCTTTTGGCGCGGGCTGGGGATTGGCAGGCATTTGCCTGGCCCTGCAGTGGCCATCCTACTGACAGGCCAATGGCAAGCAATCGTGTCATGTTGGCGATGCTGGCCGGCATGTTGTTTTTGCAGCGCTGGAAACCATGGATCGGACAGGTCATCAGGGTTAACCCTTGCTTCGTCTCGATAAATGGTTGCCTGACGGCGCTTTTGAAAAGAGCTGACCTGACGTGGAATCGGCAACAACCGGCGAAACTCAACTCCTCCCTTTCAGGAAGCTTTCCCCACTTGGATTCGCGATACGGGCAGCGCATTCGGCTCTGGGTGCACATGGGCCGGGTTTGGAATGGTTCGCTGAGTCGCAAAAAGCTGACTTCTAGGATTTTAAGCGGGTCTGTCCATGCCACCATGACGCTATTCCAAAAAGTTTATGGCCTAAAATGTCTAAGAGTCCGCCCAGCCCGGTGCTACGACAGTAAGCGTCGCGCAGCACCTTAGCCTGAACGCGAACCTCGTTCATAAAACGTATTCGAGTAAAAAACAAACCCCTGACTCTGCAATTTGCTCCTTTGCAGCTGTTTGAAAAAGATGCAAAAAAGTCGCTGTAAACGTATTGACACACCTTCGAAAGGCTCAACCCTCGCTTGTACCATTTGCCGAATCGGCAATGGTATTTTGTGTTGGAAATTTAGGGGTAATGATGATGAGCTCCAAAAAAATCCTTCAAGAACCCGCCGTTCGCTATTTTCTAGAAGTCGTCAGATCAGGCTCCATTAGTGAAGCGGCCTCAAGACTGAATGTAGCGTCGTCAGCTATCAGTAGGCAGATCGCAAAGCTGGAAGCTAGCCTGGACACTTTGCTGTTTGAGCGCACGGCGCGAGGCATGCAGCCAAGCGCTGCAGGAGAATTGCTGGCGGCTTATGCCCTTAGAGTACAGATGGACAGCGATCGAGTTAGTAATGAAATCGAGTCCCTGAAAGGCTTGGGTCGAGGACTCGTGCGAGTAGCCTCGACCAGCGGCTTTGCTTTGGAGTTTTTGCCACGAATTGTCAGTGAATTCCAAGCCATCTATCCGGGCATTCAGTTTCAATTGCACGTTGACACCGCTGACTGCGTGGCGCGCCGTTTACGGGAGGGGCAATCGGATATCGGGCTGACCTTTAGCCAGGCACCTGAGGCCGACATCAGCGTCCACACTAGAATATCTGCTCCCATCTATGCAGTGATGAGCAGTCATCACGAGCTCGTAGGAAAACGCTACGTATCGCTAAACCAGCTTGCTCTTTATCCGCTTGCTCTTCCGCAGCGAGGAATTTTGATGCGAGATCTGTTCGACGTTTGCTGCAGTCATCACGGCATAGTTGTAGAACCGGCTCTCAGTGGCAACTCAATGAGTACGATGCTGGGTTTTGCTCAATACAACGGTGGAATTGCCCTGTCGTCCCGTCTGCTCATTCGGAATTTACTTCAGTCGGGTCATCTTCACGCGGTTCCACTCCGTGAGCGCGACCTGATCCATGCTTTAAGCATAGAAATATGTACCCTTAGCGGTCGCCTGCTGCCAGCCGCGACCAAAGCATTCCTGAGCTATCTCCATCGTTCGCTGAATGAGACAGACCCAACTTAAAATCACCATGCCAAATCGGCAACGATAGTTTCTTATATTTGAAATTGTGGCATCTCAAGTCACGGTTTAGATTGGGGTCATTCACCCCACGTTACCTACCGGTGACGCCTCAATCTATTGGTAGTGGAAATGACGATGACACATGCACATACACTGGTGGAAAAATCGGCAGTAGAGCTGCGCAGTTTGATCGGCTCCAAGGAAATTTCTCCAGTTGAGCTGATGCAGGCGTGCATCGAGCGGATTGAGGCAATTAACCCATTCGTGAACGCTGTCACTGCGACAGATTTTGACAAGGCTTTAGACCAAGCCCGAGTCGCTGAAAGAGCGGTACTCTCGGGCGCACCATTAGGATTGCTACACGGCTTACCCATCGGGATCAAGGATCTCGAAAATACAGCCGGTTTGCGCACTACTTTCGGGTCACCAGTCTTTAGGAATAATGTACCCAGCGAGGACAACGCTCTGGTTGCTCGCATTCGAGCTGCGGGTGGCATTGTCACCGCCAAGACGAATGTCCCGGAAATGGGCGCCGGTGCTAACACGCGCAATGCCGTATGGGGTGCTACTGGCAATCCTTTTGACGCGCGTCTTAATGCAGGCGGTTCCTCCGGCGGATCCGCTGCGGCGTTAGCGACCGATATGATGCCGTTATGCAGCGGCTCAGATACCGGTGGTTCTTTGCGCATCCCTGCGGCCAAATGCGGCGTCGTCGGTTTACGCCCCTCGCCAGGCCTTGTGCCAAGCGAGCGTCGTCTGCTGGGATGGACGCCCATTTCGGTTGTAGGCCCCATGGGCAGAACAGTAGCGGACACATGCCTGCAACTCCAGGCGACTGCAGGTCTGCACGTCAGCGACCCGCTCAGCTACGCCCATGCGCACACGTTCAACTGCTTACCCCAAGTCGACTTGAGCACTTTACGGGTGGGCTTTACTGAGGATTTCGGCTGTTGCGAAGTCGACAATCAGATCCGTGAAGTTTTCCGCAGCAAAGTCAGGCTGCTCAGCGGTCTGTTCAAAACGTGCGAGGCTGTAGAGTTTGATCTTGGCGATGCACATGCTTGTTTCGACGTGCTGCGGGCGGAAAGTTTCGTGGCAGGGTTGCGACAAACTTACAAAGACGCTCCCGACATGCTGGGTGAAAACCCCAGAGCGAATTATGAACTGGGTATCAAAATGTCTCTGGAAGACTGTACCTGGGCTGCGACCGAGCAGACACGCATCTATCGTCGATTTCAGTCGGTTTTCGACCGTTATGATCTCATCCTTGCACCGACGACGCCGATATCACCTTTTCCTTGGCAAGACCCTCATCTGACCTCCGTGAATGATGTGCCACTGGATAATTACTATCGATGGTTGTCACTGACTTATGTGGTAACCCTGGCCACCAATCCGGCCATTTCTCTCCCTTGCGGTCTCGATCATAAGGGTATGCCTTTTGGCATGCAGATCATTGCTCCGTTCCGCCAAGACGCAGCGCTATTGGCCAGTGCAGAACAGATCGAGAAGGTTTCCCAAAAAAATCCAGGGTTGAAAAGACCCCGTCCTGATTTGCTGAAGTTGATCAGCCAGGCAGTCGACCTCAAGTCAATTGTCACCGCTGCTCCTGATGCATTAAGTGATACTACTGCCGCTCAGGTACAAAACTCAGCCGTATAGAGAAAACACCCGTTGCCCCGAGGAAATTGTCTGTATTTTTTGAGTCGGATTGAAAGTTAACTTGGAAAACAATCGCCGAAGAAGCAACCAAATCTAGCCCCTTTAAATCTGCTAAAAATGACTATCGAGGAACATACCATGAGTGAATTCATACGTAGTATAAGCAAACGGCTTCCACCCTTCGTCTTGGGTGCTGTTATTTTTAGCGCTGCTCTGGGTTCGGCTCAAGCAGACACTTTGGGGGACATCAAGTCAAAGGGTACGTTACTTGTAGTAACCGAGATGCAATATCCCCCTTTTGACTTTATGGAGAACGGCGTTTACACAGGCTTCAATAAAGACCTGCTAGACGAAGTAGGTAAGGAGATCGGCGTCAAGGTTCAATACCGCGACCTGCCTTGGACTAGCATCCTCAGCGGTCTCGATGCCAAGAAATTCGATTTCGTTGGTGCACCGATCAACGCCACCAAAGAGCGTATGGCACGCTACAGCTTCAGTAGTCCTTTCGCCTTTTCCGGTAACTCGTTCATTAAGAAAACAGGGAATGCCGCCATTGGCAAACCGGAAGACTTCTCCGGTCTACGAGTTGGAGTAATGAAGGCCAGCTCGGTGCAAAAACAAGCGCTGAAGTTCTCCGAAACGCTGCCAAAGCCGATGGATATTCGGGAATACACAGACATAAATCAGATCTACGCGGACATAGCTAATGGACGTCTGGATGGTGGTGCGTCCACAGCTCCTAACGTCGCCTATGCCGCAGCAAAAAGACCAGACATCTTGCAAGTGGTCGACCCTGCTTTCGGCGCGCCTGTCTACTATGGCTGGATTACCCGAAGCGACAAAGAAGATGAAACTCTTATCGCCGCAGTGTCCGGTGCACTGGCAACAATCATCTCAGACGGACGCATGGCCACTATTCAGAAAAAATGGTTCGGTCGCACTGAAACACTCCCTACCACCATGCCTGAGCCCTTGATCTGATAGGACACAAGCGTCGGAGACGGGTTTATGGAATTTGATACAGTCATAAAGGCCCTACCCTTCCTGCTCGAAGGGCTAGGCATCACACTCTACGTGTCAGCTATGGGAACGCTAGGTGGCAGTGTGATAGGCATCATTATCTGCGTTTTGCGCTGGACTCGCGTACCCGTGCTGGTATGGCTAGCAGCGGTCTATATCAGCTATTTTCGAGGGGTGCCGTTGCTGGTGCAGCTGCTGTTATTCTACAACTTCCTGCCCTACGCCGGTATTGACCTTTCGCCTTTGGTCGCGGCGATCTGCGCACTCGGTATGGTGGGGGGCGCATACATCGCCGAAATTCTACGGGGCGCACTTGCCGCGATCCCCAAAGGGCAGGTCGAAGCAGGCCTGGCATTGGGTTTCGCACCTCTGTCGATCTGGCAACGGTTGTTGCTCCCACAAATGCTGCGACTGTCGATGCCGGCGATAACCAACGAACTGATTATGCTGGTTAAAGCCTCTTCTTTAGTGTCAGTGGTTGGACTGGCGGAAATTACCAGAGTAAGCCAGACATTCGCCGCCAGCACATATCGACCGATGGAATTCTACCTCGCTGCGGGTGCGTTCTACCTGATTACAAACCTGGTTCTTTCGTTCTGCAGCTCGCTGCTAGAGCGCAAGCTGGCAAGGAAATAATGATGGAATTCGCGACTTTTATTTCTTATACGCCTGCGATCCTCCATGGCCTATGGATTACCCTGGCCAGTTGGATCATTGCCTCCGTCGGCGGTGTACTGCTCGGGCTAGGGATAGCTCTGCTGCAACGTTCCAGTTCGCTCACCGTACGCATGGCAGTCAGAGCCTATGTGGATGCGCTGCGTTGCTTACCATTGCTGGTAATGATTTTCATCGTGTATGCCGGAGGCCCATCCATCGGCTTGATGCTTGATCCATTGTCAGCCGGGATACTGGTGTTGATCGTTCATGGAAGTGCCTATTTCGCTGAAATTTTCCGAGGCGGCTTTAGCGCGGTTCCGAAAGGCCAGATCGAGGCTGCCCACAGCCTGGCTATGACGCCATTCGCCATTCTACGTCGGGTCACCCTACCCGGCGCTCTCACAGCAGCGGCGCCCGCACTGATAAACATGATCATTAACGTATGTAAGGAAACTGCGCTGCTGTCGATCATCACTGTGGCCGACCTGACTTTCGAGGTTCAGAAAATGGCGATAGAAACCTTTGCCTCGTTCGAGTCGATCCTGACGTTGGCCCTAGGCTACTGGCTACTGATCGAAATTTTTTCCCGCTTGGGTCAACGTGCCGAACGCCATATCAATCAGCACCTGAATATGAAGAGAAGCGCATGAGTGATTTCTTGGTAAGCATCGCCAATGTTCACAAAAGCTACGGCGATTTTGAAGTGCTTAAGAATGTCAGCCTGGACGTCCAGCGCTCCGAAGTAATTTGTCTGATCGGCCCAAGTGGTTCGGGCAAAAGCACTCTCCTGCGCTGTATCAATTTTCTCGAAACTTATGACAAAGGCACAATCACCATCGGTGGCAAAATAATCGGCTACCAAGATACTGGCGGTAAACGCAAACTCATGGTCGCCCGCGAGCTGCGGGAAATGCGCCAAAGCATAGGCATGGTGTTCCAGCAGTTCAACCTTTGGCCGCACATGACCGCAGTAGAAAATGTTGCAGAGCCGTTGCTGCGCGTTCAGAAAATGAATGCAACCGATGCGCACTCCAAGGCACTGCGAATGCTTGTGCGAGTAGGCTTGGCGCAAAAAGCCGATAATTATCCAGCGGCTTTGTCTGGCGGCCAACAACAACGTGTCGCTATCGCGCGAGCTTTGTCCATGGATCCGGCCTTGATGCTATTTGACGAACCCACCTCGGCGCTCGATCCGGAGCTGGTGGGCGAAGTGCTACAAGTGATGCGCGATCTCGCCAACGAAGGTATGACTATGGTGGTGGTCACACACGAGATGGGCTTCGCCGGTAAAGCCGCCGACAAAGTCGCGTTCTTGGACGGAGGGTGCATCGTTCAGTTCGGTACGCCGCAGCAGGTGCTAAAGGAAAGCGAAGAGCCGCGTTTACAGCAATTTCTGCGAAGTTATCACGCGCGCAACGATTTTTGAAAAGCACCCTGTGTCAGCCACTTTGGCGGAGCGAGTCATGATCGGTTTCAGAATCAAAGCAGGCGGCGAAAAGGTCTCGCCGTATTGGGTGGAGGCTTTTCGCAACCTGCCCGTCCCGAATATCAGCGACTGCATGGCGCGCATGACGGCCGGAAGTGCTGATCTGCGGGCATTTTATAAAGGCCCACGCATGGTCGGCCCAGCGCTAACCGTCAAGACACGGCCGGGGGACAATCTGGTGGTACACAAGGCACTGGACATGGCGGAACCGGGCGAAATCTTGGTGGTAGACGCCGGTGGAGACCTGACCAACGCTTTAGTCGGCGAACTGATGATCGCACATGCAATACACCGCAAACTCGGCGGGCTAGTTATCTCAGGTGCGATCCGTGACAGCGAAGAGATGCTGGCTGGCAGTTTTCCAGTCTTCGCCTTGGGCGTGACCCATAGAGGGCCGTTCAGGGATGGGCCTGGAGAGGTCAATGTACCCATCGCCTTAAACGGAATGGTCATTCTCCCAGGTGATTTGGTTTGTGGTGATGCCGACGGTGTGGTCAGTGTGGGGCGTCAAGACGTCGAGGAAGTCCACGCGTTGGCACTGAAAAAACATAATGACGAAGTTGAGTTGATGGCGCAGATCAAAGCCGGCATGTCAGACCGGAAGTGGGTAGACGAATTACTGACTCGTAACGGCTGTTCGATTGAGTAGCTAACTTGTTTACGTTCAGGGGCGCTTAGATCGCGGTTTAGATTGAATCGTCCCGGATTTCTAGACACCCTAGATCTTCGTTCCGGAGCGCTGTTCGAACTCTATCGGTGACAGCTCAATGTTGAACCTATGCAGGCACGCCGGAGAATCGTCTCCTGACCATATCCAACTTCCCCGCCTACTCTTGGCTCCTTATATTTCCCTTTACATGACTTGTCGTGGTTGCGCACAAATTAAGACAAGCTAGAACTTGAAGCGCCCCACCAGCCCCTTCAGTTGACCAGAAATATCCATCAGGCGACCCGATCCGGTGTGCGCCGAATGCGCAAACCTTTCGACCAACTGGGCATCGGCATGGATTTGTGCAATGTGTCGGTTGATATCTTCGGCCACCTGATGCTGTTCCTCTGCTGCCGTGGCGATCTGAGCGTTCTGGTCGCGAATCGAGTCCACCGATTCGCGGATCTTGTCGAAACTGTCGCGCGCCTGCTGGATACATTCAACGCTGGTTTGTGACACCTCCAGGCTCCGTTGCATCTGCTGGGTGACCTCCTTAGTTCGCCGTGCGAAGTTGCCGAGCAAGCTGTCGATTTCGCTGGTTGAGTCTGCAGTGCGTCGTGCCAAGGCGCGTACTTCGTCGGCCACCACCGCAAATCCACGACCCTGGTCGCCGGCGCGCGCCGCTTCAATGGCGGCATTGAGGGCCAACAAATTGGTCTGTTCAGCAATCGAACGAATGGTATCTAGGATGGTGTTGATGTTCTTACTGTCCTGCTCGAACATCTGCATGGTACCTGCCGACTGCTGCAGGTCGTCACTCAATTTAAGAACGCTGCCCGTGGCCTCACCTATGTGCCGTTGCCCGTCGTGCACCTCTCGGTAACCGACATCCGCGCAGGAAACAGCATGACTGCAAGAGCGGGCCACTTCGTTGGAGGTAGAGACCATCTCGTAGAAAGCTGTGCTCACCAACTCAATTGCTTCGCGTTGGCGCACTGCGGCGTTGTTCATGTTACTGGCCACTTGACTGGTGTCCGCAGCGACCTCTTGCAAATCGGTGGAAGCGCAACCGATACGCCGCATCAGTTGCGCAATCATGCCAAGGAACTGGTTGAACCAACCAGCCAAAGTGGCGGTTTCGTCCTTGCCCCGCACTTCCAGTTCACGGGTCAGGTCGCCCTCCCCTTCGGCGATTTCCTGCAGGCCATCGGCAACGCCGCGAATCGGTCTAACGATCACACCGGCGAAGCTCGCGCCGACGATGGCGAAGATGAATGCCAACACGGCGGCAATCAGCGCGATCAACCCTGTCAGGCTGGTGGCCTGAGCCATGACTTCATCGCGCTTGATCAGACCAATAAAGCGCCAGCCCAGGCTTTCGGAACTTACCACATTAACCATGTACGGCACCCCATCGATCTCCACCTGGGTCATGCCATCGCCACTATTTGCCAGCTCGGTATAGCCAGGGCCCAGGTCGGCTAGGGGCTTGAAACTATTTTTCGCATTGGCGGGATCGACCAGAACGTTACCATTGGCTTCAACCATCATTAGGTATCCGCTGTCGCCCAGTTTGATGGTTTTAACCAGTTCAGTCAGTTGTTTGAGCGAGACATCCACGCCGACAACACCCACCGGGTTGCCGCTGGCATCGGCGAAAGCGCGAACCGTGCTGACCAGCACCATGTCATCAGGCGCCCAGTAGTAAGCGCCCGTGCGCACAGTTGAGCCTGGCGCGGCCGCCATGGCGGTCTTGTACCAAGGACGCACTCGGGGATCGTAGCTGGCCATTTTCTGGTCGTCGGGCCAACCGGCAAAACCGCCGTCGTTGAGCCCCAAGGAAATAGACGCGGTGGTCGGATGGGTCTCGGCAAATTGATCGAAAACAGCCTGGAGTCGCTGATCGGCTTCGGTCACAGGGGTTTGCTCAGCATTGGCAGCGGTATAGTTTTTCAATCCCTTGACGGTGGCAATCCGAGGATCCTTGGCAAGGTATGCGACGTTTTGGCGGATGCTTTCAAAGAACTGCTTCATGCCGTTGTCGATCTGACGAATTTCACGGCCGCTGCTATCCAGGAAATTCGCTTGTGCTGCGCTGCGCAAGTTCAATACGACGAGCACCGCGACCAGAATCACCGGAAGGCAGGCGACGGCAGCAAATACCCATGTCAGCTTTTGTTTGATGTTCATGACTTCTCCAGCGGGTATTTATAGGTAGTCAGGGCGAGCCGATGGACGGATATACCGAATGAAATCAAAACAACGCCCACGACGAATGCCACGAAATCTGCGAGTGCAGCGTCCGTAGATAAAAATCAGTGTTTTATTTTCAAGAAATTCAGGTTCTCGCCCACTACTCCGAGTGAGATGGGCGAGAACATTCATGCACAGCTACTGAGCTCAGAAACGCCCTGGAGCAAAGGGTGCCGGATCGACCACTGGTGTCTCGCCCATAATTAACTCTGCTAGAAGTCGACCACTGACCGGGCCGAGCGTGAACCCCTGATGGGCATGGCCGAAATTGAACCAGAGTCCTTTATGCAAGGGCGCTGCGCCGATCACCGGCTTCATGTCTACCGTGCAGGGTCGGGCGCCGCTCCAAGGCGTGCGCTCCACCTGGGGGCCTAACGCTAATACCTGCCGTGCGGCCCGCTGGGCCTTGGCTAGTTGCACCGGTGTTGGAGGCGCACTCAAGCTGGCGAATTCCGCCCCCGTTGACAGGCGGATACCGCGCTTCATCGGCGCCAGCATGTAGCCTTGTTCAGTATCCAGCACCGGGCGGCTCAATGTCGCGCCATCGGCAAAGTGAGCGTGGTAACCGCGCTTGACGAACAACGGAATGCGGTAGCCCAACTCGCCAAGTAGTTCGTGAGCCCAAGGGCCCAACGCCACGACCACCTGCGACGCGCCGACCGATCCAGAATCGGTGTCGACGCTCCAACCGGCTCCCGACTGACGCAACGATCGCGCATCGCCGCGCAAAATCTCCCCACCTTCACGCACGAACAGATCGGCATAACGCTGCACCAACTCACCCGGCTCAATGCACGTCCAGGGTTGCAGCCAATGAATGCCCCCCACCAATGCATCGCTCAACGCTGGTTCCGCCAGTCTGAGCGCGGCACCGTCCAGATGCTCGGACGACACGCCGTATGCACTCACGCGTACCGCACGCTCCACCGCCTCATCGAATTGCTGTGGGCTACGAAAAGCCTGGATCCACCCTTTGCGCACGATCAGGTTTTGCGAACCGCTTTGCTCAATCAACTCCGAGTGCTCGCTGATCGAGTGCTCAATCAGCGTGCGAAAGGCATCTGCAATGGCCTGGTAATGCCTAGGTGCGGAGTTGGCCCAATACCTGACCAAGGCAGGCACGTATTCAGGCATCGCGCGCAGATGGTAGTTGACGCCAATATCGCGCTTGGCTGCCACGTTTATCAGGCTGGCAAGATCCCTTGGGAAAGCATAGGGCTCAATGGCCTCACGCTGAATGATGCCTGCGTTGCCGAACGACGTTTCACGCCCCGGCAAACCTTTGTCCACCAGCGTCACCGCGCAGCCACGGCGTTGCAAATGCAACGCCGTGCATACGCCGACAATACCGGCCCCCAGTACCACCATTTGTTTTTCGTTCACGCTGCCTCCGAATCAAGCACGCTGTTGCGCGATGACACTGATCTCGACCAATGCATCGACCACAAGGCCGGCGCAGACGGTCGCGCGCACTGGCAGGTTGGTCGTGAAGAATGATGCATAAGCCCGATTGAATTCGGCGAAATTACTCCGGTCGGTCAGGTACACGGTAACGCTGACAACATCGTCCAGCGACAGCGATTCGGCTTCCAGCGTCTGGGCAATACGCGTCAAGGTCAAACGCGTTTGCGCTTCGATACCTTCAGGAAAGCTACCGTCCTCACCAAACGGCAATTCGCCAGACAAAAAAACCAGGCCCTGGCTGTGGCGGACTTTGGAAAAGGGCAGATTGCTAACGGTCATGGCAGTTCTCTCTTGGGTATTTCAAGGAGGCGCCCATCAACGAGCACCGGTTGTGAATCATCGATTCGACTTCTGCGGTTTTTACGGTAGGCCATTGAGTCATGCATACGCTTGAGCATGTAATCCCACTCGCGGACACCGGACACATAGATCAGGAGCGAACAGCTGCTTGAGATCATGTCGACTCGTTGCTTCATACGTTCAGGAGGGGTGAATGTATGTTTTAGCCTGAAATACCAATCCTGTATATACACGATGAAGCATTTACCATGCCGCTCAATCAAAAATACGCCACGGGCCTGAGGTAGAGCGACTTACCCTCCTCTCGCGATTAGGACACCATAGGTGCCCCGATACTCAAGGTTTCGTTTTCCCCCACCAGGCATCATGGGTAACACTCTAGCGCCACCATTGGTTACACAAGGCTAAAAGGCAGCGATCATCAGCCTGGTCTACTCCGCTAGGAACAGGCCTGTACTGCGGAATCAAGAGCAGCTCAGATATTTTGGCCTGCATTTTGCTTTACCGGTATATACAGGCACATACAGATGTCTGCTGCGTACTCATCCTGATTCCCAAGGATGTTACTCATGAATGCACTGATACCGCTCAGACTCATTCAACTAACAGCCGTACGAGATCAGCCATAACGCCGAATAGCCGCGTCTGCAGCAACTCCTGCAGAACCACCCGGATCGTAATGCCTTCCAGCAAGACACTAATGAGGTTAGCCCTGTATGAATGCCAATGACTTGAACCTGCTTGCCCGCGCAGAAGTGCGCGAACTGGCCAGTTACAACGCCGGCCTTGCCTCGGATACTGTACGCAAGCGTTTCGGCCTGACTCGCGTCGCCAAACTAGGCAGCAACGAAAACCCGATGGGCACAGCACCCGCCGTTAGCGCCGCAACGGCTCGAGCTTGCAGCGAAATTGCGCTATACCCCGATGCTGGCTGCCAGGCATTACGCTCCGCACTCTCGGAAAAGCTCGACGTACCCGAGAATCAATTGGTGTTCGGCAACGGCTCGGAAGATTTGTTGAGCGTCATCAGCCGGGTGTTTTTAGACCACGATGACGAAGTAGTTACCGTGGTGCCATCTTTCGGGTTGCACTTCATATACCCAATGGCAGCCGGTGCCCGGGTGGTAGGTGTTCCCATGACCGACAGAGGCACCTTCGACGTAGCGGCAATGATCGCTGCACTCACCCCCCACACCCATGTGCTGATGTTTTCATGCCCGTCAAATCCGGTCGGCTGCACCTTAAGCGCCGACGAGTTGCAGCAGCTGCTCGACGCATTGCCCTCGAAGTGTCTACTGGTGTTTGATGAGGCCTATTACGAATACGCGCAGTGGGAGGCCGAGTACCCGGATTGCCTCGGTTTGATTCAGGCCAGCGGCAAACCGTTTATCCTGCTGCGGACTTTCTCCAAGGCTTATTCCTTGGCAGGTTTGCGCATCGGCTACGGTATCGTCAGCGATCCACTGCTGGCAGATCTTATTAACCGCCTGCGCACCCCGTTCAACGTCAACAGCGTGGCACAAGCTGCGGCGATTGCGGCGCTGGCAGATGATGGTCATCTAAACGCCTGCCTATCCCATGTCGCCAGCGAACGCCGGCGGCTGGAAGTGGCACTGCACGAGCAAGGCATTACGACCGCACCGTCCTTGGCCAACTTTCTGTTTTTTAGCACGCCTTATCCGGCCGAAGTAATCAACCAAGCACTGCTGCGTGAAGGGGTTATCATCAAACCGTGGCGCGAAGTTGGATACACTGAGTACTTGCGCGTCTCTGTCGGAAGCTGTGAGGATAACGACCTTTTCCTCCAAGCACTGGCAAGCGTCCTTGCCGCACTAGAGACACGGGCTGACTAATGATCAAAAATGCACCACAAGCGCTCTACCGGCGTGCAAAGGATTATGTGCAAGACCAACTTCGCGCGGGCGTTTGGAAACCTGGTGACCTGATTTCTTCAGAAAACCAGCTGGTGCAAGAACTGGGCATTTCGCGCATGACCGTCAACCGGGCCTTACGCGAACTGACCGAAGAGGGTCATCTGGTCAGGATTTCAGGCGTTGGCACGTTCGTAGCCGAAAGCAAACCGCAATCAAACTTGCTGCGTATCACCAACATTGCCGATGAAATCCTTGCTCGAGGTCACAGTTACACCTGCCGTGTCCTGCACCTGGGGCGCGAATCGGCCTCAATGCCGGTGGCGTCCGCATTGGGCCTGACCACCGGTTCTTCAGTTTTCCACCTGATCTGTGTTCACAGCGAAGAAGGCGTGCCCGTGCAACTCGAGGATCGTTACGTCAATCCCGAGCTGGTGCCAGAATTTCTGAAGCAAGACTTTGGCGAGCACCTGCAACCGGCCAAGTACCTGTTGCGGGTCATCAAGCCCGACGAGATGGAACACATCGTCGAAGCCTGTCACCCCAGCAACGAGGAAAGCAAACACATGCAAATCGATGCTAATGAACCTTGCCTCGTGCTCATACGCCGAACCTGGAGTCAGAGCAAAATCGTCACCTATGTGCGTTTAGTACACCCGTCCTCACGCTATCGCCTAGGCAGCCGCCTGCCAGTAAATGGGGCGCACAGAGACAGTTGAGGCCTGAAGGCACTTGATGAATTGAACCATCATGATTTGGGATGAGCACCTCATTCCTGCAGCTTCGTTTGAGCCAAGGTATCAACGCCGAATCTCAGGAGTTGCTCCCTGCGACTTCAGGCTTCCTGTTATTTTTTTGCTTGTTCACCGGCTGCTTCATGCTGCGTCCGATCCGCGAATCCATGGGCATAACGGTGGGGGTGGAGAATTTGCAATGGCTGTTCACCGCAACTTTCTTCGTTATGCTCGCCGTAGCTCCCATGTTTGCCTGGCTCAGTTCCCGGGGGACACACCTGCACTTTGTCGATTGGGTCTAGGGGTTCATCAGCGTTAACTTGATGATTCTCGCCACACTCTTCCAAGTGCAAAGCGAAAGCCCGTGAATGGCACGTGTTTTCTACGTCTGGATCTCTGCCTACAACTTATTTGTCGTCTCGGTCGCCTGAAGCCTGTTGGCGAACGTATTCGACGGCGTGCAACCCGGACGCTTGTTTGCCTTTATTGCGGCCGGCGCCAGTGTCGGCGGGCTGGTGGGGCCAGCACTCAGCGCGTTGTTTGTCGGTCAACCGAGAGAGACAGGTCTGATGCTGCTGGCGGGTCTATTACTTGGCGCAGCACTGGCACTCAAATACCCGTTGATGCGCTGGCATGAGGTCGGCGGTGCAGGACGCCCCGGAGCCACATCGATGGACAGTCCGAGCATCCTCCTTTCAGCGGCTTGACGCGAGCCCTGAAGTCGACTTACCTACTGGGTATATCCAGCTTTATGATGCTGCTCGCAACTATCACGACATTTTTACTGCGAACAAGCACGTTTGATGGTCGAGCTTTTTCCTGACCGTCTGACTCAGATTCGCGCATTCGGAATCATCGACTTCATTGTCCAGGCTGGCACCCTATTCTCGCAGCTATTCCTGACTGGCTGCTTGGCGGAGAGGTTGGGGGGGCGCATGCTTCTGGCGATCGTGCCGCTGCTGATATGCATCGGCTTGATTGAGCTCGCGCTGGCGCCAAGCTGTATCATCCTCACTGTCCTAATGACCGTGCGTCGCATCGACGAATATGCCTTCGCCCGACCGGGCCGGGAGATGCTCTTCGCGCCACTCGACGCCGAGAGTAAATACAAGGCCAACAGCGTCATCGATATCGTCGTTTATCGCGCAGTCGATGCCATTAGCGGTTGGGTCAATAGTGCGCTTGATATGCTGGGCCAAGTTGGCGGCCTGCTTGCAGTTGTCAGTAGAGTGCGCGCATTGCTCTGAGGCTGCCTGGGATGGAGGCTTGGCAAGCAGGCAGATGAAACTAATGCCAAGAGCTCCGATCTTGCTGCCGACAATCCGACGCAAGGTTTGCCGGTGGAACGGGCGGGCGCTTAGAGATTCTGTAACAGCGCTTCAGCGAAAATGCGACCGTCATAGGCATCTCCCTGAAACTCAAAATCTCAGGCCATGGCTGTCGTGAATTTTCATGTACTACAAACGCAAAAAAAGCTCCACAGCTACAACGACTGCCTGTCGCCAATAGCTGTAGAGCAAAAAACTGCATAAACATTGTAGCTAATGCGTGGAATGACTCGACCAATTCAGCTCACCCGAGACAGGGGCCAAAGGCCCCTCCCCACGACTACAAGCTTGGGAGCAACTTCGGCAACACCAGCTCGTTCAAGCAACGGGAAGCCAACAGCTCGCTCGCCGCGTTGATATCCGGCGCGAAGAAGCGATCTTTCTCGTAGTAGGCCACTTTGCTGCGCAGACTGGTGCGGGCAAGCTCCAGCTTCGCCGAGGTCTTCAGACCTTCGCGCAAGTCTAGGCCCTGGCACGCAGCTAGCCACTCTACAGCGAGCACGCCACGAGTGTTTTCAGCCATTTCCCACAATCGCTTGCCGGCTGCTGGAGCCATGGACACGTGGTCTTCCTGATTCGCGGAAGTCGGCAGGCTATCTACCGAATGCGGATGCGCCAGCGCCTTGTTCTCACTGGCCAGCGCCGCTGCGGTGACTTGGGAGATCATGAAACCGGAGTTCACGCCGCCATTAGCCACCAGGAACGGCGGCAGTTGCGACATATGCTTGTCCATCATCAGCGAAATGCGGCGCTCGCTCAGGGAACCGATTTCAGCGATGGCCAATGCCATGTTGTCAGCAGCCATGGCCACAGGCTCGGCGTGGAAGTTACCACCGGAGATCACATCGCCTTCGGCAGCAAAGACCAACGGGTTGTCGGAGACGGCGTTAGCTTCGACGACCAACACTTCGGCAGCTTGACGGAACTGGGTCAGACACGCGCCCATGACTTGCGGCTGGCAACGCAGGGAGTACGGATCCTGAACCTTACCGCAGTTCTGGTGGGAGTCAGAGACTTCACTGCGCTCGCCCAGCAAGTCACGGTAAGCGGTAGCGGTGTCGATCTGGCTTTTTTGTCCACGAGCGGCGTGGATGCGTGCGTCGAATGGCGAGCGCGAGCCCAAAACAGCCTCAACAGTTAGAGCGCCGATCGCCAATGCACCAGCGAACAGATCTTCGCCCTCGAACAAACCACGAAGGGCGTATGCGGTGGATACTTGCGTGCCGTTGAGCAATGCTAGCCCTTCCTTTGCAGCCAGTGTCAGCGGCGTCAGACCGGCGACTTTCAGCGCCTCAGTCGCTTCCAGCCATTCGCCCTTGTAATGAGCCTTACCTTCACCCAGGAGCACAAGCGACATGTGGGCCAAAGGCGCCAGATCGCCGGATGCACCGACCGAACCTTTCAACGGAATGTGCGGATAAACCTCGGCGTTGATCAAAGCGATCAGTGCTTCGATGACGGCGCGGCGGATGCCGGAGAAACCACGGCTCAGGCTGTTGACCTTGAGCACCATAACCAGTCGGACTAGCGCATCGCTGATCGGCTCGCCAACACCGGCAGCGTGGGACAGAACCAACGAGCGCTGGAGGTTTTCCAGATCGTCGGTGGCGATGCGGGTCGAGGCCAGCAGGCCGAAACCGGTATTGATACCGTAGGCGGTGCGGTTCTCGGCGAGGATCTGTTCCACGCAGGCAACGCTGGCTTCAATCTGGGCCGAAGCGCTGTTGTCGAGGGTAATTTTCACCGAGTGCTGGTAGACATCACGCAGTTGGGCAAGACTCAGTTGGCCTGGGATAATGTTGAGTGTGTTCATGCTTTGGCTCCTTTAACAGGGGTGATCATTGGCAGGTTCAAGCCTTGCTCTTTGGCGCAATCTATTGCGATCTGGTAACCCGCATCGGCGTGACGCATCACCCCTGTGGCCGGGTCGTTGTGCAGCACGCGTGCAATGCGCTCGGCCGCTTCGTCAGTACCATCGCAGACGATTACCATGCCCGAATGTTGGGAGAAGCCCATGCCGACGCCGCCGCCATGGTGCAAAGAGACCCAGGTCGCACCGCTAGCAGTGTTCAGCAGTGCGTTGAGTAATGGCCAATCGGACACGGCGTCGGAACCGTCTTGCATCGATTCGGTTTCACGGTTCGGGCTGGCCACGGAACCGGAGTCCAGGTGGTCGCGGCCGATCACGATTGGCGCCGACAATTCGCCGCTGCGGACCATTTCGTTGAACGCCAGACCGAGTTTGGCGCGCAGACCCAGGCCAACCCAGCAGATACGTGCCGGCAGACCCTGGAAGCTGATGCGCTCGCGAGCCATGTCCAGCCAGTTGTGCAGGTGAGCGTCGTCCGGGATCAGCTCTTTGACTTTGGCGTCGGTCTTGTAGATGTCTTCAGCGTTGCCCGACAGCGCAGCCCAACGGAACGGGCCGATGCCACGGCAGAACAGCGGACGGATGTAAGCCGGCACGAAGCCTGGGAAGTCGAATGCGTTTTCCACGCCTTCTTCCTGGGCCATCTGACGGATGTTGTTACCGTAGTCGAAGGTCGGCACGCCCATTTTCTGGAATTCCAGCATGGCTTTAACGTGCACGGCCATCGATTGCTTGGCGGCCTTGATTACAGCGGCTGGTTCAGTCTTGGCGCGTTCGCGGTACCGATCCCAGGTCCAGCCGGCCGGCAGATAGCCGTTGAGCGGGTCGTGGGCACTGGTCTGGTCGGTGACCATGTCCGGGCGTACGCCGCGCTTGACCAGTTCCGGGAGGATTTCAGCCGCGTTGCCCAGCAGCGCGATGGAGATCGCTTTGCCTTCGGCGGTGTATTTGGCGATGCGGGCCAGCGCGTCGTCGAGGTCGGTAGCCTGCTCGTCGACATAGCGGCTTTTCAGGCGGAAATCGATGCTGATCTGCTGGCACTCGATGTTCAGCGAGCAAGCGCCGGCCAGGGTTGCAGCCAGAGGTTGAGCGCCACCCATGCCGCCCAAGCCGGCGGTCAGTACCCACTTGCCTTTAAGGTCATCGTTGTAGTGTTGGCGACCGGCTTCGACGAAGGTTTCGTAGGTGCCCTGAACGATGCCCTGGCTGCCGATGTAGATCCAGCTGCCGGCGGTCATCTGGCCGTACATGGCCAGGCCTTTGGCGTCGAGTTCGTTGAAGTGTTCCCAGCTCGCCCAGTGTGGAACCAGGTTGGAGTTGGCGATCAGTACGCGTGGTGCGTTGGTGTGGGTCTTGAACACGCCGACCGGCTTGCCGGATTGCACCAGCAGGGTCTCGTCGTCGTTCAGGTTGGTCAGGCTTTCAACGATCTTGTCGTAGCATTCCCAGTTACGTGCCGCACGACCGATACCACCGTAAACCACCAGTTCTTTAGGGTTCTCGGCCACTTCCGGGTCGAGGTTGTTCATCAACATGCGCAGTGGAGCTTCAGTCAGCCAGCTTTTGGCGGTCAGCTTATTACCACGCGCGGCGCGGATTTCGACGTTACGGAAATGGGATGGCTTGCTCACCGGTAATCCTCTCGAAATGACTTTCTCAGCCTATTTATGGTTTAGCGCTACAGGTCGCACATAAATATAATCATGTATATACAACCTCAATCAAGCTAATTTTGCTCGACTGTGGTTACAGACAAAGGGCAAGGCGATTTGGAGCTAATGAGCGACCAGGCAGTCGCTCGAAGGCACGGTGGTTACTTAAGGTTGCCGCTGAGGAACTGCTGCAGGCGTTCGCTCTTGGGGTTGCCCAGCACATCTTCAGGTGAGCCCTGTTCTTCCACGAGTCCTTGGTGGAGGAACAGCACCTGGTTCGACACCTTACGTGCGAAGCTCATTTCATGGGTCACCATAATCATGGTTCGGCCTTCTTCGGCCAGGCCCTGGATAACCTTGAGCACCTCGCCGACCAATTCTGGATCGAGCGCGGAAGTCGGTTCGTCGAACAACATGATCTCCGGCTCCATGGCCAAAGCTCGGGCGATTGCGACCCGCTGTTGCTGCCCGCCGGAGAGAAACGCGGGGTACTGATCGGCGACGCGAGACGGCAAACCTACCTTGTCCAGATACCGCCGGGCACGCTCATCTGCGTCCCTTTTGCTGACACCCAGCACCCGGCGTGGAGCCATAGTGATGTTGTCGACCACGGTCATGTGGCTCCAGAGGTTGAAGTGCTGGAATACCATCGCGAGCCGTGTGCGCAGGCGTTGAAGTTCTGCCGCGTCGGCCACATGCATGCCGTGGCGATCATGCATCATGCGAATCGGCTGGTTATCCAGCCCCATAGCGCCGTCGTTGGGCGTTTCCAAAAAGTTGATACAACGCAAGAAAGTGCTCTTGCCCGAGCCACTGGCGCCGATCAGGCTGATCACATCGCCAGTTTTGGCATTAAGCGAAACGCCCTTAAGCACTTGGTGGCTGCCATAGCTTTTATGCAGGTTTTCAACGGTCAACTTATACATGTTCGAACATCCTGAATTAATGAGCCGGGCCAAGGAAAGACAGCCAACGGCGTTCAGCCAGACGGAACAGGCCAACCAAAGAGAAAGTGACTGCAAGGTAAATCACAGCGGCGATACCGAACGACTGGAATGTCAGGAACGTTGCCGAATTGGCATCCCGGGCAACCTTGAGGATGTCTGGCACAGTCGCGGTGAATGCTACGGTGGTCGAGTGCAGCATCAGTATGACTTCGTTGCTGTAGTTCGGGAGCGATCGGCGCAGCGCAGATGGCATGATGACGTAGGCATACAACTTCCAGCCGCCTAGTCCGAACGCCTTAGCCGCTTCAACCTCACCGTGATTCATGTTACGGATCGCCCCGGCGAAGATTTCAGTGGTGTAGGCGCAAGTGCTCAAAGCGAAGGCAAGAATGGTGCAGTTGATTGCATCCCGGAAAAATGCGTCGAGCATGGGCTGCGACCGCACCGCTGCAAGGCTGTAAATACCGGTGTAGCAGATCAGCAGCTGTATATACAGCGGTGTGCCGCGAAACAGGTAAGTGTAAAACTGTACCGGCCAGCGCACCCACAGGTTGCTTGAGACCCTTGCAATCGACAGCGGGAGTGCCATCAAAAAGCCTATGAAAAGGGAGGCGCTGAGCAGCCATAGGGTCATCGTCAGCCCGGTGATGTGATAGCCATCGCTGTAGAGGAAAGGCTTCCAGTATTCCTGCAGAAGTTCAATCATCGCACGGCCTCCCGGGTGCCTGCGGCATAGACGATTTCCAGCCGCCGCAAGACGTAATTCGATGCTGTAGTGATGACGAGGTAGATCAAGGCCGCCAGCACAAGGAAGAAGAACAGTTGATAGGTTGTCTTGCCGGCGTCTTGAGCCACTTTCACTAAGTCAGCCAGTCCAATAATTGAGACTAGCGCGGTGGCCTTGAGGATGACCATCCAGTTATTGCCGATACCAGGTAAGGCGAAACGCATCATCTGCGGGAACAGTACAAAGCGGAAACGCTGCGCACGGGTGAGGCCGTAAGCGGTGGCCGCTTCCATCTGGCCACGAGACACGGCCAGGATGGCACCTCGGAAAGTCTCAGTGAAGTACGCACCGTAGATGAAACCAAGGGTAATTACGCCCGCACTGAATGGATTGATCTCGACGTAATCCCATCCCAAGGCTGAGGTCAGTTGGGTGAGCCAGGTTTGCAAGCTGTAGAAGATCAACAACATCAGAACCAGATCCGGCACTCCACGAATCAGCGTGGTGTAAGCCTGCGCCGGGACGCGCAACAGCGCCGACTTTGAAAGCTTGGCACTGGCACCAATCAGGCCCAAAACCACGCTCAGCAGCAAGCAAAGGAAGGATAACTTGACCGTCATCCAGGTGCCTTGCAGCAACAGTGGGCCGAAGCCCTTGAGGCTGAAGCCAGACAGCCCCAGCATCTGCAATAGGTTTTCTAACATGGGGAAGCCCTTCGTTAATCAGAAAAACGCCCATCCATGAATGGGCGTAGCGTCGTTATTTGCCGCTGTAAATATTCTGATCACCGAAGTGTTTCTTTTGGATGGCCATGTAGGTGCCGTCGTCGTGCAGCGCCTGTATGCCCTTGTTCACTAGGATTTTAAGCTCGGAATTGCCTTTGAGCAGACCGATAGCCGTTTCTGCTGGCAGCAGTTCGTGATGGACTGGCTTGCTCACTTCAAAGTCGGCGCCCTGCGGGGATTTCAGGAAACCCATTTCAGCTTGCAGCATGTTCTGGATCGAGGCATCGAGGCGACCCGTGACCAAGTCAGCGTAAACCTGATCCTGGTTGGCATAGGCCTGGGTTTTTACTCCAGCCTTGTTCAGCACGGCCTTGGCGTAGGCCTCCTCGGTGGTGCCTTGTTCATAGCCCACGGTTTTGCCAGCCAGCGTCGTGATGTCTTCACTCAAGCCCGAGCCTTTCTTGAAGACGAAGGATGTAGGTACTGAAAACAATTCGTTAGAAAAATCGATAACTTTTTCCCGCGAAGACGTCACGGTCATTGCAGAAATCACGCCGTCGAATTTATTGGCCCTAAGGCCGGGGATCATCCCGTCGAAATCACTTTCTACCCATTTGCACTTGACCTTCAGTTCAGCGCAAATCGCGTTACCCAGATCAATATCAAAGCCCACAAGGCTGCCGTCTGCTGCCTTGGATTCGAAGGGTGCATAGGATGGGTCGACTCCAAAGCGCAACTCCTTGTACTCCTTGGCCGCAGCCGAGCCAGCCGCCGCGCACAGAGCCAATACTGAGAGGGTCAAAATAGATTTTTTCATTGTTTTTATTCCTAATAACCAACAGAAGCGCTTGAGGCGCACGAGTACAGTTATGGAGCACGTGTGGCGTACACAGAACACACACGGACTGCGATTTACGGACAAACGTGTCGAGACGCATGGTTGACTCTACCGTGCAAACACATACTTGTACAGACAGGAACAGGCAACCAATCATCCACTGATCAGTTCAATTACTGAATGGCAGCTAAAAAATACGAATTTTTCCCAGAAAGACAGGGGTGTAGGAGGTTTTTCTCTTGGGTAGAGGAAGACAGTCAACCGTCCTGATTGCGCCGAACGCCAGCGGAATGCTTTGGAAGATGGATAAGGCAGTTGTACGAGGCGGATCAGCACTCAGCTGTCTGCGACATGATTTTGAAGTGACCCTTTAGCGACGCGGATCACTGCAATCTCTGGGTAGCTGGAAGCTACCATCCCCCTCAAAAGTAAAATGGATATGCGCAAAAAAAAATTCATGGTGTTTTCCGACTCTGAGTTCCGCAATTCTTCGGGTCATGGGCAACAGAAACGCTTCCGTCCTAGATTCCGTCTGGAAAGCACGCTAGGCTGAACCCTTAGTTTCGGATGCGTCGCGCGCGACCCAGTCAGCCAAATAGCATTTCGTAAATTCGGATTGATTAGGCCTGTGGAAACAGCCCCCCCCGGAGCGACAAATTGCCACGCAACCCGCTGCATTTCAGCACGGCTTTTGTGATCACTGTGCGGACTCCATGACCATCCGGACGGCCATTCCACCAAAATCCGGACACTGATTCCACGCTGATCCGGACACCGATTCCACGGCCATCCGGACTCTTTCAGGCAGGCAGCGACGCAGGAATACTCACTACCATCGCCCTCTTTTATCGAAGCGAAGAGGTCGTCGTGGAGCGTTTATCCATGCGTAAAATCCGAGAGGTACTACGCCTAAAGATCGACGCCGGCCTGTCCGTGCGCAAGATCGCCAAAAGTTTATCCATTGGCCATTCGAGTGCGGGAGACTACCTTTGCCGGTTCGCTGCCAGCGGGCATCAGTGGCCCATCGACCTCTCAGATGCCGAGCTGAATCGACGTCTTATTTCCGCCGGCAGTACCCGCGCCAAGCGACCAACGTCCGACGCCGGACGGGCTCATGTCCACGCCGAGTTACGCCTCCCCGGCGTCACCTTGGCCCTGCTGGCAAGAGTATCGACTCGCCCAACTTCGACAATATTGGGGGTAATAGAGGAGTAAAAATGGATATGGCTCACTCTAGATGATGTTCGAAACATGGCGCAGTCGGGCTGCAATCTTGAATGCTGTATGTAAACTCCTAAAGCTCAATCCAGTTGGTCATTATCAAGATGACGGCGGGTAGTGCAACGCCTGCAAGCAGGGTTTGGCAAGCGATGATCCCTGCCATAAGCGGCGCATCTCCGCCCAGTTGGCGCGCCATGATGTAGGAGGATGAAGCGGTAGGCAGCGCCTGGAACATCAGAGCTGCAATGGCGGCTTTCCCTTCAAGCCCGAACACATGACAGGCTCCAAGCGTCACGAGCGGCATGAATAAAAACTTCACCAGCGACGAATAGCCAACCGGGCGTAGCCATTGCTTAATGCTTCCGAACTCAAGCGCGGCACCCACACAAATTAGACCGAGCGGTAGTGACGCCTGCCCCAAGGCTTTGAGCATCGGCTCAATACCAACCGGTAGTTCCCAGCCCAAGACCTGAATGAATCCGCCAGCGAAGCACGCTAGTACAAGCGGATTAAGTGCTAACTGGTTAAGGACTTTGCTGAATGACATCCTGCCGCCTGATCCGTACTTCGCGAAGACCAGCACACACAGGATGTTCACTGTAGGCACTATAGCCGCGTTCGCGACGGCTGCCAGTGCTACGCCTTGCACGCCGAACAAGCCCGCAGCTGCCGAAACGCCGACGTAATTGTTGAAGCGTATGCCACCCTGAAAAACTGAGGTGAATGCCGCATTGTCCTGAGTGATCAACGCTCTTGCGCCCAAAAACATTAGCGATACCACGACAGTCGACAATATGAGCACCGAGACCATGCTTTGAATGGGCACTCCATGAAGCTTGGCGGTCGCCAGTCCGTGAAAGAAGAGAGAAGGAAGCAACACGTAATATGCCAGGCGCTCTGCTTGCGCCCAAAAGGTCTCTGCCAAGAATTGGCGACGTCTGAGCCAAGCGCCCAGCACGATCAAGAGTGCGATGGGCAACAAAGAAGTCAATAAGGAGATGGTCATGCGCTTGCCTTGATTTTCTGCACCAACCGTTCACATCCCGCGATCATGATCGACTCATCAGTGGCGAAGGAAAGCCTGATATGCCCCGGCATCCCAAAAGCGCTTCCCGGAACGGTGGCTACGCCGGCTTCGAATAAGGCAAGCGCGAAAGCCTGATCATCCTTGATCGATTTGATCCGGGGCAGGAGGTAAAACGCACCCTCTGGGCACGCGACATCAATCGCCTCGCAGGCTCGCAGGACTTTCAGCGCGGCATCACGCCGCTGGCGATAAATAGCATTTCGCTCATGCACCAATGTTTGGGGCCCAGTCAATGCAGCCACCGCCGCCAACTGGCTCAAGGTACTTGTCTGAGTACAGTTCTGTGACTGAACCAAGCTTATTGCTGTGATCAATGGCGTTGGCCCACACCCCCACCCCACTCGCCAGCCGGTCATTGCGTAAACTTTAGACACACCATCCACGATCAGAATACGGTCTCTCAAGTCAGGCGCCACCGCCGCCAACGTTTGGTAGGGATCATCCGTGTAACGAATTTCTGAATAGATGTCATCCGATAGCACCATCACCCCTGGGTACTGGCGCAGCACTTCGGCGATGGCCAACAGTTGCTCGCGCAAGTAGAGCGACCCTGACGGATTGCCCGGCGCGTTCAAGACGACCCACTTGGGCGACTTTGCCAGGCGAAGCGTTGCCTCCAAGTGCTCTGCAAGTGAGGCGAAAGCCTTCTTCTCTCGTAGTCGATACAAACAGCGGTCGGGCGCCGCACATCTTGATCATGGCGGGATAGCTTGCCCAATACGGCGCAGGAACAATTACCTCATCCCCGTCGTTGAGGGTCGCTTGAAAAGCGTTATAGATGATTTGTTTGGCGCCACAGCCGACGGTCACCTGTTCATCGGCGCAATCGAGGTTTCGATTGTCTTTCATGCGCATACGGATCGCGTGGCGAAGTGGCTCAATACCATTCGACGGTGAGTAGGTCAGGCGACCGCTGAGTGCAGTGTGCGCAGCCTCAAGGACGTGGGGCGGCGCGTTGAAATCCGGCTCTCCCAACGTCAGGTTGATGACATCCCGGCCCTGCGCTCGCATCAACGCCGCTCGCTTTGTCATTATCAGGATAGGAGACTGCAGGGCATTGTCTGCGGCAGGTAGAGTGATCATGTTGCCCTCAAGAAATCGTCTGGATGGGCACCACCATAAGAAGTCTGACTCTAAAATAAAAACGATTTAAAGTTCAGCGACCAAAAAGTATCTCTCATGGATCAGCGTACGGAGAATACGCTTTCACGGCGTTCGCCAGAGCTGAAGCCAGTCGCCCAAGCGGACGGTCTTCGCGCTCCAGCAATACCACGCGCCTGGTTTTTTGAGGCGTGCCGAACGGCCCAAAGGCCAATGTTGTCAGGCTTTCGACTTGTTGCTGAGCGAGAGGAATGATGGATACGCCAAGTCCGCTTGAAACCATCTGGATAATCGCATCCTGGCTATCAAGCTCCATGCTGGTCTGCACCCGCAGCCGCATAGTGCGAAGCTCTCGCTCAATGGTTCGACCCGCCCAGGCGCGACGATCAAAGCGAATGAACGGCTGACTTTTGAGAAGAAGCTGCAAGTCCTCATGCGCGAGTGACACCGGCGCGATGATCCAGAATCCTTCCTCGTAAAGCATCGTGCTTGCCAGGCCATAAGGGTGTGGTTTTACCGGTTCTGTGGTGATCGCAACATCAAGCTCGCCCGCTTCCACGCGCGTGGACAACTCAGCAGACATGCCCGACGCAACAGTGATGCGCAGGTGCGGATGCTGGGCGCGCAATGCAGACAGTGCTAGGGGCAGGACGCCTGCTAGCGCTGTTTGGATGGCGCCGATTCTGAGCCTGCCGCGCAACTCACTGTCGCCGCCAATCTCGGATGAGATGCCGTCGTATAAGGCCAGAATTTCTCTGGCACGCTCCACGGCGATATGCCCCGCATCCGTCAGCACCGGCAACCGCCGTGAACGGTCAAACAGCAGTGCATTGAAATCCTCCTCCAGCGACCGAACATGCAGGCTGACCGCGGACTGGGTGAGATGTACTGCGTTCGCTGCCCTGACGAAAGAACCGTATTGAGCAATGGCAAGCAATGTTCGAAGCGCGCGTAATGACATAGCCATTCATCCAGCGAATTGATGGGCGAGCTTACCAGTTGGTGCATGCATATTGTTTGGGTGAAGCCTTTCCTTCGCGTCCGAAAAGACCTAGTGGCGAAATAGCGCACCCAGGAAAAATTTACTTCATTCTTTAAAGCGGGCTAAATAGCCGCCCCTTCGCGGCGATTTCATTTATGAGTTCGTTGAAACGCATCAGTCCCTGGATTGCCTGTCTGGCCGTCTTGCTCAATTTGTTCGCCATGCCGATGAGTCGTGCGATGCAGACGCCGGACGTGCGCCTGATTCTTTGGGGTGGCTTTTGTTCGGGTGGGAACTTGAGCGCCCTTCCTACAGACCTCGGCAAGGTGATTGATGCCTTGCAGCTTCCCCAATCAAAACCTGTCATGCAGCACGGCGACTGCTGTTGCGGACATGTAGGGCTAGCAGCGTTACCGTCCAACTACTATCGGCATTACCTACCGCAGTACACCACCAATACCGCCCTCGAAAATCCTGAACTACCGACACTGCATCCAAGGATTCGTTGGCCCAGTCTAAGTCCGCGCGCCTCTCCCTTCGCCTGATCACAACACCGCTGACATCATCCGGTGCTGCCCTCTTTAAATTTTTAGCGACCTGCCAAGGACGCTGAACGCCCCTTAGAGTTTCTTGATCATCAGGAAGTGCGTGCTATGCCTGCTCCATTTACTTTGCGTCACGCAAAGCGTTTTTCTGTGCCCCATCCCCTATGGCCGCTGTTTTCAATAGGTGTGCTCGCATTAAGCCCGTTGTCAGTGGCATTAGCTGAAGCCAACAGAATCGAAAATTCAACCCTGACCCTGGGCGCGGTCAGCATTCAAGGTTCAGCCAGCGGCCCGTTAAGCACAAGTAGCGTACTCAGCTCAGTTGATATTCTGGGTGCTGACATACTTGAAAAGATGCCGGTCAACTACAGCTGGGAGCTGTTCAGCCGCGCACCGGGGGTTATGCTGACAGAATTCAACCAAGGCACCACCTCGGGCAAAATCTCCTTTCGAGGCTTCAACGGCGAAGGCGAAGTGAACGCTGTCAAATTGCTGATCGACGGAATCCCAAGCAACAGCAACGACGGCAACATGCCGTACATGGACATGATTTTCCCCATGGAGCTGGACAGCATCGAGGTCGTGCGTGGCACCAGTGATGCGCGCTATGGCCTGAACAACATTGCCGGCAACGTCAATATGCTGACCCGCACGGGTGGAGACTACGACAAGGCACGGCTTCGTTATGGCAGCTTCAATACGCGAGAGGCCCAACTGGCCAAGGGCATTGAAAGCAGCAACTGGACTCAAAACTATTTTTTCGCCTATCAAAAAGCAGACGGCTATCGGGATCACTCGGAAGCGGACAGGTTTTCGATGTCAGGCAAATGGTTCTACACGCCGGACGATGACAGCTACCGCATCGGCCTGATCGCTCGTCACTATGAAGCCGAGGCTCAGGAGCCAGGTTACCTGACTGAGGACGATGCACGTCATCACCCCGAAATGACCAACAGTCACAACGCTACGGACAAAGGCACGCGGCGCATGAACCAGGTCAGCCTGCATTTAGACACCGACTTGGCTGAGACGCTCGCCTGGTCAGCGAAAACCTACGTCAACACCTTTGACGACAGGCGCTGGACGCGATACTGGAGTACAAGCTCACAGCAGGAGCGTGACAACTATGAAACGCAATATGGCGCCCTCACCTCCCTGACCTGGCGGCCTGAAGTCAGCTGGTTACACGATTTCGCACTGGAAGGCGGTGCCAACATGCAACAGCAGCAAAACAAGAGTGAGCGCTATCGCACCAGAGACCGCACACGTTTAGCTACCACCCGCGACCAGCAGTTCGACTTCGATACATACGGCGCCTATATCCAGGCCGAGATCAAACCGTTTGAGTCTCTGAAGATCATACCGGCCTATCGGGTCGATAAGATCCAGGGCGATTTCACCAATGAAATGACCGGCATGGATTACGACATAAACGACTACGGGCTGATCAAGCAGCCGAAAATCAACGTGGTGTATTCGCCGTGGGATGTGGCCAGCTTTTACGCGAATTGGGGGCGTACCTTTCAAGTGGGCACAGGGGCTGCGGCTTATAAGATTCCGCCCAGAGATACCGACCTAGCACCATCGATCAACGAAGGCTGGGAAACCGGAATCAAGTTCACGCCGACTGACTGGGTGGACGGGCGTGTTGCTTATTGGCAGCAAGAGGCTTCAGGGGAAGTAAGTCGCCGGCTGAACGACCCGAGCGGCGAATCCGATAACGTCGGTGAAACGCGGCGGTGGGGTTATGACTTACAGATGAACCTGTATCCGAACGAACGCACGAATATCTGGATGGCCTACTCCTGGCAGTATTCGAAAATACTTGAGCCGAGTGCTACGTTGCCTAACAGCAAAGGCCAGGAAATCGACCACATCCCGCATCACCTGTACAACGCGGGCATCAGCTATGGGGCGACCGACGCATTACAGCTGACTGCCTGGATGAACGGCCAGACCAATTATTATCTGGAGCGGGAAAACACGAAGGGGACTTATGGCGGTTACGTACTGATGAACCTCGGCGCAACCTACCAGGTGACGCAGTCAGTGAGCGTCGACCTACAGTTGAAAAACCTCGCTAACCGATATTATGAGTATGCCTGGTACGACCCGGACGGTGCCAAGGCATCACTGCATTCGCCAGGTGATGGCCGTGCGCTTTATACGGGAGTGACTGTGGACTTCTGATATGGAAGATTGCTGAGGCCTATTTGGCCTCAGCAACTCAAAAGACTAAGCTGCTGTGCTCACCGCAAACTGAGCATCAGAAAGTAGCAAATAGGTGAACTTAGTGCCTTAGGTAACAAGAGCATCAAGCTCATTCTCTGTCGCAACCAAATACAATTCTACGGGATCGAGAGGCCAATAGACCAATTAGATCTTGCAGGTGACGAGATGAAAAATGAGCATGCATTGCTTGCTGGTCGCGCCATGAACACTCGATTACCCAGCTGTTCGACTCGGTGGCACTCCTTAATTCACATTTAGCAACACTTGAAGAGTTACTTTCCATTAGTCCAAGGATATTACAGATCTCGCCTTCAAGACCTTCATCCATGCTCACTTCGAATCCCATAGCGCTCTTCATAAGACCCGACATAAAACCAGCCCTCAAATAAAAACCATTAATTTGCGCGAACCGCCAAGGAAAGACCAAAGGATGCTCAAGTGCTACTAGAAATATCCCAGGTGATACAAGGCCATCCTGCAGCGTTTTAGATTAAGGTCACAATAGACGGTAATGGGCTAAAAAGATGACAAAAAATTGATGATTTCTGCCAAAATCATGAGGATCCTCGAGGTGTTCTCTTGGGAGGGGTAACTCAAAATGCTTGTTAAATCCATTCAATTCATTACCTACTCTGAAGTGAGCCTGCTCGACTTAGCTGGCCCCCTGGATGTGTTTATTGCGGCTAACCATTTCGCGCATC
The DNA here is from genome assembly GCF_054668495.1 of Pseudomonas sp. S2_A02. NCBI lineage: Bacteria > Pseudomonadati > Pseudomonadota > Gammaproteobacteria > Pseudomonadales > Pseudomonadaceae > Pseudomonas > Pseudomonas sp. S2_A02. The sequence continues at coordinate 1,548,305 of NZ_CP162776.1, forward strand.
CCGATCATCCGCCGTACTCTTTAACTATCCTATCGTTAAGCCCCACGACACAGATCCTCTCTGATTTCTCGTTAAATGCTGCCATTTTGGAAGAGGACACACCGGCGGCACACACGCTAATCGTGCCTGGCGGGCCTGGGGTTCACAAATTTTGTAATCACCCGAACTTTTTTACACATTTTGTAAAGCATGCTGAAAAAGCGAAGCGTCTAGTTTCCGTGTGTACGGGGATATTTGCGCTAGCGACTGCTGGAAAACTAACCGGGCGAAATGTTACGACCCATTGGTCAGCCTATGACAAGTTGGAAATTGACTTTCCCTCCGTAAACGTAAGGCGCGGGCCTATCTTCATTAACGATGGCGATTTATGGACTTCCGCCGGCGTTACGTCTGGCATCGACTTGGCTCTTGCAATGGTCGAAGCAGACTTGGGGCACGCTGCCGCGCTCGAAGTTGCACGACACTTGGTTGTTTTTCTGAAGCGTCCGGGAGATCAAAACCAGTTCAGTTCGTCGTTAACCCTACAAGCAAAAAGCAGTCAATTTTCAGACCTTCATGCTTGGCTAAATAGCAACCTTAGTAGCGATCTATCGGTGTCTTCGCTAGCAAACTTTATGAACATGAGTGAACGAACCTTTGCGCGAAAATACAGTGAGATAACCGGCTGTACGCCGAGCAAAATGGTCGAGAAGATTCGGTTAGAAGCAGCTTGCCAATTACTTGCAACCTCAAAGACCCCACTTAAGGCAATCGCCAATAAATGCGGTCTAGGTAACGAGTCAACCTTCATCCGTAGCTTTATAAAAAACTACTCCGTCACACCCAAAGAATATCGGGAACGCTTTAAGTCTTAACCTTTCGCAGATCAAAAACCAACTCATCACCATTAAAACATGATTTTAATATAACTCATGGTTTCATGCTTGATTCTGAAAAGGCTGGCAGTTCCCTATGCTTTTTTTTCAAACCTCATTTCACGAAAACATTCGCCGATACTCAGACGGTGAGGTGCCAAGGTGAACGCCAAATTGTTGTCTCAAAGATATTCCAGTTTTTCACATACGGCGCAAGTCCGATAACGAAGGTGTCCGTCAGCCAGGAAGAACAGACAGTCGAAGGCCGCGTACGCTTGGCAGCTATGATTCCTCGGAGCTTGCGCTTGGGGTCAACCATGCCCTGAGTATCGGCGCGGATCCACATCACTTCGCTCGTCTGGATGTCAGCCGTGAGGGCAGTAATGGCTACATCGCAATAAACGCGAGTCCACAAGCACTGCGTTTTCCATCCTCACTGACTGGACTCCACAGCTCAGCCATACCCTGGCGATTGAATACCAGGAAGATAAAGAGGACAGCTCTTATTGGGGCTCGCCGATTCTGAACGCGGTCAGCGATACCATGAAGATCGACATGAGCCGACGCTTTGAATAACGTGAGCGACGGACGTTACGAACAGCGCGTCCGCTTGGTACGTTCGATCATCGATTATCAGGGTCAACGACAGCACCAGCCTGCAATACCCTATATCACTACGATGCCCAGCGTGACTACCGCAACCTGGAAAACTATCGCTACAACGCCGACAACAGTTTGGTGAGACGCCGCTCTGCCTATCTGCGACGGCATGAACAACGGGTCGACGGTAACCGCTTCGAATTGCGTCACAACGACACCTTGTTCAGCATGAATAGCCAGTGGTCTGCCGGCTTCGATTACTCGGTAAACCAGCAGAAGCTCTACGCGAAAGGAAGACTCCGACGTATGAGGTCATGAAGAGGTGTGCGGCGTGAAAGCAACTAAGTTTGACCAATATTTCCAGAAGGTGATGAGCCTGGTAGGTGACAGCATCTGTACCCCATAGAAAAACCTAACTCCTAGCCGGGCCCCACTGGCCAGAAACATCGGCTATAGGAAAATGGCTCTACACGGCACCTGCTGCTGGACATTGCCTCATACGATGGAATTGGCATATTCGTTTTGGATCATGGTTTATGGCAGTCCAGAAGGTCGCCATGGAATCGTCATAACGCTTATTTTTTGAACTCTCATTCCTACTCGTGGGAACTCCCCCTTCCATCTGCGCAAGTCGCTTTAGTGAGCCCTTGCAAAACCTACCTACTAGATGGTAGCTTTCACATCGAGTTCACAACTCTTTTCGCAACCTATTAGGGCATCGCGCCCAAGTGAGTATCCCATGCAAGATTGGAAGCAAACTCGTAAAGACATCACCACCCGCTTGGTGCAACTCAATGGCCTGTCACCGGAGACCATGAAAGGTGTGACTTCGTTGGGCAATGCCGGAGCAAAAACAAACCATCTTGACGCTAAAACTCGTGAACTGATTTCGCTCGCTGTAGCGGTGACCACCCGCTGCGACGGCTGCATTGCTTTCCACGCTGCTGAGGCCAAAAAGCTAGGTGTAACAACTGAAGAGGTCTCAGAAGCTTTGGGCGTAGCGATCAACATGAACGCTGGTGCTGCATTGGTTTACAGCACTCACGTTTTGGATGCATTCGACAAGTCTTAATACACGGCAGTGCGGAAATATCGGTAAAATTGGAAGCCTAGCCTTCCCGCCCCGCCAATCAACTGCAAGAAGTTTTCTCAAGGCCTACAGGCTATCCCGCACGCCATTAGCCAACCGCTCGTTGTGCTGATGGCCTGTTGAGGAGAATGAAAATGACCTGCGATTTTGACCTTTACATCATTGGCGCCGGTTCCGGTGGTGTACGGGCTGCTCGCTTTGCGGCCGGTTTTGACGCGAAAGTGGCTGTGGCCGAGAGCCGCTACTGGGCGGCACCTATGTGAACCTCGGCTGCGCCCCGAAGAAGTTGCTGGTCTACGGCGCACACTTCTGAGCATGCGCACCCTTTAGCTTCGATTGATCGAACGCGGTTCATCCTTCCGGCAACTGCTGGAAGGAGCGTACGAACGAAGCATTGGAAGGTCTAGCTGATTCCGAGCTACCACTTGTGATACCAGCAGAAAGACTGGGCCATACAGACCCCTGCGCGTTTTTCGCATGCTGTCCGGAGCTACTTCGTTAAAGCACCGAGTGCACTGCGTCATGAGTTGGTCGACTGATGGTAGGAAAAGCACTAGCAATCAACAGCACAGTAGCCCCTAGTCCTGCCAAAACGATCACTGATTCAACTACGACGCAGTGCGAGCTTGAGGATTAAAGCTCTCGAAAAAGGTCACGCTCAACAACGGCACCCGCCGCTATCAACGCACTGACCATTGCGCCACTGACTTTGCAGCGGTCACATACCGACCTCCGAAGTATACCCCTTGGTTGAGCCATGCGCGCGCATCCCGCGTTGCGCAAGGCCGTCTATTAATGTCCTGTGGCTTTGAATTGGTGGTACAGCATCACGATCCCGGTCATATCGAGACGTTGCGTAAGTTCGGGGTCAAGGTGTTCTACGGCGACGCGACCCGCCTCGATTTGTTGCACGCCGCCGGCGCTGGTCAAGCAGTGATGCTGATCAACGCCATCGACAATCAGGACAATAACCTAGCACTGACTCGGCTGGCCCAGAAGCATTTTCCCTCCCTGAAGGTGATGGTGCGCTCGCGATATGGGTCACATCATTGCCCTACGCCATATAGGCATGGAGGCAGTCCAGCGGGAGACTTTTGAGATCGCTTTGCCCCTTGGACGTAAAGCGCTGGAAAAACTGGGCGTCGGACGCTATGAAGCCCGTGAGCGTGGGGATCGATTCCGTCGCCTGAATCTGGAGATGCTGAGGAAATGGTCACGCAGCCCTCGGATGAGACCGAGTTCTACTACGACGCCTACAAACGCGCTACTAGCGGAACTGTTCAATGACGATACAGCTTATCTGATCAATAGTTGGCCGAAGTAAAGTCGAGCCAAGGCGGAGAAGAAAAATAGCCAACGAAAATCGAAAGAATTAAAGCCATTCAGATCGACCTACAAAACGTCCTTTAAATCAGCCAAGATTGCTATCTTCAAAGCGGCAACCGAGCGAGAGCCGGCCAGAACCAAACGTAACCGCCCTTCGTGAAAAATCGCCAAGGATGGCACTGATCGTATGCCGTACATTTGGGAAATCGTCGGAGAAACAGCCACATCAATTTTTCCGAAGGCAGCGCGAGAATGCAGCTTGTCTGCGAGGTCGTGAAAGACCGGCTTCATTACCTGGCACGGCTTGCACCAAGACGCCGAAAACAGCACGACGCTGCTGCCTTTTGCAACGAATCTGGCGAACTGTTCGGCTCTCAAGTCTACGATACGGCTCATTTGCACCTCATCCACAACGCTAATTCAAGTTTAGAGATAGCAGCACCATAGGTGCTGCGAAGTCTCTAGCATCAATTACATCCATCAAGACCACAGACTTGACCACTGAACGACTCATCCTCACCCGTTGACTCCGAACACATTTGATTCAATGCTTGGAGAAAAGCCTCTTGGGGCTGAGCTCCCGAAACTGAAAACGAATTATTGAAAACAAAAAAAGGAACGCCTGAGCCGAATTGGGCCGCCGCGCGCTCGTCCTCCTGCATCTGAAAGCGCAGGGCTTGAGATGACCACGCGAGTAGAACTGACTCATCAAGTACCCCTACAGACTTTGCTATCGCCTCTAAACTTTTCCTGTCGAAGAGCGATTTACCCTGAGTGGTACTTTGCTCATATAGCGCTTCCACCAAGTCTTTTTTCAGGGTTTCATCTTGGACTGCTTTAACTAATACGTGCGCATCTGCAGTATCACCAAACAGCATGGTTTCGAAACGATAATCAAGCCCCGAAGATTGGCCATATTGCTTCACAGCACTCATCATAGTTACAGCAGAGACCGGACTACCCAATTTACGTTTTAGGGCTCCAACCATAGGTTCAGCAACATGGTTCGGGGCAAGACGGTACGCTCTTACATTGACTTGAACACTGTCTTTGTATGGGAAGCTTGCAAGCGCATTTTCGAAACGACGCTTCGCGACCCAGCACCAAGGACAGACGTAGTCAGACCAAATATCTACTACAAGTTTTTTAGAAACGCTGCTCATAAATCACTCGACATTGAAAGAAATTAAAGACACCGCCACCTATTGAGCAGAAGCCAAGAGACTGATCTAAAATCAATCTATATGGTAGCGACCAGCATGTTTTAGTTTATGACACTATTTGATAACTGATCGTTCTAGCGACTTAAGCAAATAGTTAAACCCTACCAAATGATCAACTGATCTGCCTATTGTCCACTCAATGAGACTTGCACTTCCTAACGCGCTCAACCGGATGAGCACGTAGGCTTCAGGCGGCATAGGCTAACCACGCGTTTTTCAGAGCTGCCTCGCTGATGGCTTTCTCCAGCCATTCAAGTCGTTCCTCGAAAAAGCCCAGATAGCGCCGGTCACCCAAGGCGCTTTACCCGACAGCAAGAACACAATGGTGTTGGTAAAATCTCCGGAACACCAACTCGCTCTGGGCGGAAATCAGCCAGCGACTTCATCGCTTCTGGAATCGCCTCTTTGCCCATTAACCCCTAATAGATCGAGGTGTGGACGATCCCTGATGAGATGGCTTTGACGCGACTACCCGAGTGAGCCGATTCAATAGCCAGATTGCGTGTCAGCGCATGCAAACGTACCTTCACCATGCCGTAGGCAGAGCGGACGAACCAGCGAATGCAGCATGTGCACTGATAGAGCTGATGTTCCCAATTGACCACCCATACCACTGGTGCCACCGACGACAAGCAGTTTTTTGTTGAAAAAAATGCTCATTTCGTACTCCATTGAATTACTAGGCCAAAAGTTGCAACGCCAGTAGTGCTTTGCCCACTGGCGCTCTTAAGGCTTTAAAGATTCGAAGCCCGACGATTATCAGTCCTCACGAACCTCGAGGGTCGGCACCATACGGATGGCTTTCGAGAAGTTGGCGTAGTTGACCGACGTCTTAATCACATTTTTATGCAGCTCTTCCACGCGCTCACGAGGTGCGTCGGTGTGCAGGCGAATCACGACGCTCACTTCGTCGTACCCTGGGTTGACGCTCTCGTCGAGACCCAAGAAACCACGCAGGTCAAGGGTACCGTCCGTCTCAATTTCCAGACTATGGATTTTGATACCCATCATGGCGGCGTTGGCCGCATAACCTACCGACATACAGGCGTTGAGCGCTGCCATCAGCAGCTCTTGAGGGTTTGGGGCAGAGTTTTGACCTAACAGTTCATTTGGCTCATCGGCGACAATTTCGAAATCACGCGGATAGGTTTCACCGGCCAAGCTGTAGCGGCTGACTTTCGCCACAGAGCGAGTCTGGCCTTTCCACTTGGTCTTGACGTTGAAGCTCGCGTGACGCTTGTTCGCCTCCCCAGCAACACCTTGAGCAAACTGTTGCAGAGCGGCGACGTCAATACCATTCAGATTACTTGTCATTAAAAAAACCTCGAAGGAGCGCATTTTTGCGCCTGGATGAATGTTCTACACAACAACCCTACCAATTGGTTGGTTTGTTTTCAAGAGGATTTTTCGATCTCGTTATCCACCCCACGCGTAACTGATGAATCACCTCTCACCCCCGACTAATACGTAGCTAGTAGGAAAGTACCGCTTGTCCGTGCAGACAGACGGAGACACACGCTGAAAAAGCGTAGGTGCTCAGAAATTTTATCCTACGGGAGTGGATCAGTTGCTGAAGCAGCCAGCGGAAGGTAGAAATAAGAAACCCACCTTAAAAGATGGGCGATACAACGTGTTGAGAAAAGGTTCTCTACTGAAATGTCGGTCAGCTGCGATAAACCTAGATTACGAACGGATAATACTGTTCAAAATCAAATCGAACCCAGACTGGTCTACAACTGTGTCACTCAGCGCCCAAGACACAAAACTGCTGCCCTCAAGCAAGCTCAATATCGCCCGTGAAACCGCCTTGGGATTGACATCCCTCTTTATAACTCTCTCAGACTGACCCAAAAGGAGATTACTCTCCAACCATGCAAGATGGATTTCAAAAAATTTCCTAGTTAGTTCCTTAAGACTGTCCGGCAGAGCAGAAAGTTCAGCAGCGAGTGCACCACATAGGGGTAACATTCCATTTTTTGAGCTATCAACGAACAACTTACAAAACTCTTCCAACCGAACGATCGTGTCGGAGCTTTTTTCATTTATCAACTCTAGATTCTTCTCAAATCTAAAAAGATAGCTCTCAATAACGGCAATTCCAAGCCCTTCTTTTGTAGGGAAGTGATGATGGATACTCGCCTTCTTTATACCAATTTCGTCAGCTAAATCGGCATAGCTAAATGCAGCGTACCCTTTGGTGCGTAGCAATAGCTCAGCAGTGCCTAAAAGGTCAGAACGAGTACTCATAAATCTTACCTTGAATTTTTGATAAACGCATATTAACTGCATTAGAGCAACTGTTCAACTCAAGCGATGAGAGCACGCCATCAACCGTACTCTCATCGCCATCAAGCTAGACTCCTACATGGTTCGAGCTACCCTCATTCTCTTCCAAGCGCAAGACTTTGGAACGGACAGCCCTAGCCCAACCCAGCATTAATGCTCCAGCGACTAACGGTATAGATAGAACAGTATATGTTCCATTAGGATAATCGAAACCCAATAGTACCAAAACTACAAGCAAGAATCCCAAGGTCAACCAAGAGGTAAACGGAGCGCCTGGTATTCTAAATGAGACCATCTCGGCTTCACCTCTCTTCACTGCACGGCGGTACATTATTTGCGAAAGCACAATGAATGCCCATGTGGAAAGAATCCCCAGAGATACTAGATTAAGCAGAAGCTCGAAAAGCTGAGACGGAATTAAAAAGTTTAATAGCACGCCAAATACGTTGATCCCCATAGTAACCAAGATCCCCATATAGGGAACACCTTGGGTGCTCATTCGTTTAAACATCTTTGGAGCAGAGCCCCCCCATAGCTAGCGATCGTAATACTCGTCCAGTTGCGTACAAACCAGAGTTTAGACTAGAGAGCGCCGCAGTCATTACCACAACATTCATAACGGAGCCAATGCCAGGAATTCCGAGCGCCTCAAAGAAAGTCACAAAAGGGCTGACATTGGCGCTGTAGGCCGTCCACGGCAGTACAGTGACTAGCAAGAATACTGAGCCAACATAAAAAAGCCCTATTCTCCAAACCACCCCATTAATTGCTTTAGGGATGACACTTTTAGCATCCGCTGTCTCACCAGCAGCGGTTCCTACCAACTCAATACTCGCATAAGCAAAAATTACGCCTTGCACGATAATGATTGCCGGCAGAAGGCCATGAGGAAAAATACCCCCATTATCAGATATCAAATGCAGGCCCGGGATGTGCCCCGCCACCTCGTGGCCAGTAGCAAAGAAAAACGAACCGACCGCCAAAAAGACACTGATAGCTGCCACCTTAATAACAGCAAACCAAAACTCCATTTCACCAAACCATTTAACACCGACCATGTTCATCAATGTCACCACACCCAAAGCGCTAAGCGCGAATATCCACTGTGGGACATCCGAAAAAACGCTCCAGTATTTCATGTATATTGCAATAGCTGTGATGTCCACTACGCCTGTTAATGCCCAAACCAAAAAATACATCCACCCCGCTACAAAAGAGGCACGCTCCCCCATAAATTCTCTAGTATAAGATACAAAACTCCCGCTGCTAGGGCGGTGCATCACTAACTCGCCCAACGCTCTTAATATGAAAAAAGCAAAAACCCCACACACCAAATACACCACTGCAAGTGCAGGCCCGGCAATTTGAAGCCTTGCCCCTGCTCCCAAGAACAAACCCGTGCCGATAGCTCCACCTAGCGCCATCATCTGCACATGACGTTTTTTAAGATGTTTTGAGTAGCCACTCTCATGAGAGTCAAGCCAGTTCGACTTATCTTTCAATTCGCTATCACACTGAACTGCTAAAACGGGCTGTACCCTTTGCTTTTTCATACTTCACCCAAGCGATTAATTTGCAGTTGTTTTTTTTATGCCTTGCAAACTTAAATTTTTATTCCCAGTCCCAAAGAGAAGTCATAAAGCGAGCTCCGTGCCCAATGCTATTACAGACATTAGGTATCACTCCAGAAATGTCCTAGCACCCACAAGCATCGCTTTTTCGGACGAGCAAGGGCGAGATCTCTAGACACGAAAAACCTACCATCCACTTGGTAGCCTTGCAACACATTTCGTGACTATTTATTCAACCTTCTGTTTTTAAACGGTTTTTTTGACATACCAACCTAATGGTAGACATTTAATTAAATTAGGACTTTAATCACGACAACGCGCCGGGCAGCACGCGACGAGCCCTCCACTACGCAAGAAAAGGAAGCCAGTATGAAAAAATATAAAACCGTGCAGACCCTACTCGCCCACGCTTCTATCGAGCCTGATCAGCATCATGGCTTCGTGAATACTCCGGTTTACCGTGGTTCCACTGTGGCTTTCCCTACGTGTGAATCGATGCGCGAGGGACGCCAAAAATATACGTATGGCCGGTGGAATAACCCTTCGACGGAGGCATTGACTCAAGCCCTCCAGCAGTTGGAGGGAGCGGAAGGCACGGTTCTTTGCCCTTCAGGGCTCTCCGCATGTACGACTGCCATACTGTCTGTGGTGGGAGCTGGGGATCACCTGCTAATTGCCGACAACGTGTATTCGCCGATAAGGGCTTTTTGTGAGCAGGTGGGTCAACGCCTTGGAATCGAGGTCTCGTTTTACGAACCGACAATAGGTGCCGGAATCGTAGACTTCCTCAAGCCAAACACTAAAGCGATCTATACCGAATCTCCTGGCTCCTTGACTCTGGAAATACAAGACATCCCTGCTATAGCCAAGGTTGCCCATGATCATGACATCCTAGTTATTGCAGACAACACTTGGGGTACCCCGCTTTACTTTCCATCACTGGAACTTGGTGTCGATCTGTCCATCATGGCGGCCACGAAATATATCGTCGGCCACTCCGATGCGGTTCTTGGCACCGTATCAGCCTCCAAGCGTGCGTGGGATAGCCTCAAGCGATTCCATTTCAACATGGGCTTGTTTGCGAGTCCGGATGACGTGACGCTGGCGCTCCGAGGGATGAGGACGCTAGATGTGCGACTGGAACGCCATTACAAAAATGCTACGATTGTCGCCAAGTGGCTGGAGACACGCGAGGAAGTGGAAGCAGTTTATTATCCTGCATTAGAGTCTCATCCTCAGCACCAGTTATGGAGGAGGGATTTTAAAGGAGCATCAGGTTTACTCTCCTTCGTTACCAAACCTTCCACACAAGTAGCGGCAGATGCACTCTTGGATAGCCTATCGTTGTTTTCAATCGGCTACTCTTGGGGCGGTTTTGAAAGCTTGGCGATGATCGCAGATCCCAAACCCGTTAGAAGTGCGACGTCTTGGGAAGTTGACGGGCATCTGGTGCGGCTGCATATTGGCCTTGAAGATCCATCTGATCTTATCGCCGATCTCGAAGAAGGCTTTGCGAGATTTAATATGTTACGCAACCAACACATTGCCAAATATTCATAAAACTGCGTTAGGCACAGCCCTTTATGGGCTGTGCTTGCCGCATGTTGGCGAGGAAGTCGAAGGGTTAGGCCAACCGGCGCCATCTCGTGTTCTCGCATTGTTGGCACCGATGCCGAATTGACCCAATTGCCGAGATGTCACTGACCCAGTCTGTTCCTCTCGAACTATTGCCTATGCGGGATTTGTGCAGATTCATAGGTGGGTCAGTCTTGCCTCAGCACGTGGGTCAATTCGGTATCGGCGTCAACAGACGTGCCTTTCGAAATCACCTGGGGAGGCGTCCAGACCCAAGTGAAAGGTGGTTCTATAGCATTCGTACCGGCTGGCCCAAGTTCGATCCGCTTGCAAGATGGAGGTCGTCTCACGCTAATGATTACTCGCGGTTATTCCTCCGCCAGCGATTCACACATCGCAAGGCATGGACGACGGGCAGAATCAACTGATTGATATCTTCTCCCCCCTCGAGTCGACTTCTCCTTGAAAGAAGGCTGGGTACTCAACGCCGACGAATACCCGCTTCCGGCATCGATATCTCCACTCTAAGGATTTGACTGGTTACTAGACCTGCACCAGCACAAACCGAAGGTTTGATACCACTCGCAGCATCGTGCGGAGCTGAATATGTGCATTGTGACCAGATACACAAAAGACCCTCGAAGGGCCCTTTGTACTCAAACCAAACTCACTTAGTCAGCCAAGACTCAACTGTCGCGGAGCCGTGCTCAGCTTTCCACTCTTTAAGCGTCTTGTGGTTGCCGCCTTTGGTTTCGACCACTTCACCGGTATGCGGGTTTTTGTAGACCTTCACCTGGCGCGGCTTACGGGTGCCCGATTGCGACTGGACTGCTGGAGCGCGACGACCAGACTGCGGATCAAGCAGATTGATCACGTCTTTCAGGCTGTAGCCATACTCGGCGAGCAGAGCACGAAGCTTGGTTTCAAATTCGATTTCTTGCTTCAGGCCAGCATCACCCTTGAGAGCCTCAAGCGCTTGAAGCTGTTCAGCGAGGTGTTTTTCAAGTTGGCGGAATTCTGCAAGTTTGGACATGGTAGTTCTCTACGTAGTTAGTCACCTAACAATACACTAAAAAGCAAAACTTGAATTTAGAGTCGGAGAGCTCCGTGTTCGCGAGTCGAGGTTCGCGGCCCTTGATTTACTCGTCTTCCGCTGAGAGCGGTGAATTGAGGTCAACATCTACCTGACCGACTAGTTTAAAGATGCGCGCGACCAGACGCATATCCACAGGCAGCATTCGCTTCGGATATGCGTCCATGTCAGCCGCCAGGAGCCCGAGAGTTCGGGATACGAAGAGATGGGCTTCCATCGGTTCCTTCGTCGGCGAGGTCTTGTACTGAACACGGTGCGCGGACGTGATCTTGGGGATACGAGGGTCATTCATGATTCAACCTCATGCGGTTCGACGTTGCAGCAACTGCGGCAGGTTCCGCCTGTTCTGATGCCGAAGTGTTGCTCCGATTAAAGGGAGTTTTTGAATGTGAAAATTATGGCTCAGCAATAATTATGGCTGAGCCATAATTTGAAATAATCCAGTTTTGTCGCTTCGACGCCAGTGGTGGAACTCAAATCACCAGCAGGACACCGTTCAAAGCTCAGCGACCCACATCGCGATGTACCTCTATGGTGACAGAGCAAACCGAGAAGCCAGTGCCTTGAAAAGCTCTGCAAGCATCCGCGCGTCTAGCAATGCATGGTGCGGCAGATCAGATAGATCCAGCTCCTCAAGAGCTTCCGCACTTACCTGATTGAAAAGGATCGTGAGGTCGGTTGGTTGATCCATAACGTGGATTGGCCAGGGTTGATGATCTACACAAACGAGATCACGGAACAACTGCCAATCCCAATGTGGCGCATCTGAACACACCTCAAGCTGCTCGACGAAGCTCCCTAGAAATCTGCGAAGAGAGGTTTGGGCTTCGCTAAGCGACTGACCACATCGCAGAGGATCAAGTTGTGGTAGAACGTTCTGAATAACGAAATCACTACAGTCTTCGACCAAAAAGGTGTCGGTCAGCTCAACGTAGAACTCTTGGCCCGACTCTGATACCAGAGCTAGTGATATCAGCTTCGAGTCCCGATTGAGCTGAGTAAATTCGCAATCAAGGAATATCTTCAACGCCCTTTCCTTTTCAACGATTGAGGCCTGTCATCAGAGCCCGTTTCCGTCCCAATATTTACCACTACCGATGGATTTTCGGGGAACGTAACTACAAGGTCGGCCGAGTAAGATGAGGCGCTGCATTTATGATTGGGCGTGGGGCCTTCAGTCGTCCCCCCAGGGATTGAATCTATCGCCATACCTAGCGTGTAACGCACGATTGCGTTCGATCCGCCTAATCCACGGATCGTAATCCTCGGGCAATGCGGCGAGCTTAGCGCTGATGATCATTTGCACCACTTCGTCACGCAGTAACCTACTGGTCAGCTCGCGATATTCGCCACGCGTAACCACACCATAAATGGCGTGATTGTCTTTTACATAGAGATCGGTCATTCCCACCCGCATATGGCCATATTTTGCTACGTCATCGGGGTAGATGTCCTCTAGGCTGAGGTATCCCATATCGAACTCCGGGCTAGGAATGTACTCACTGAATAGCACTGCCTGTACGCTCCGCAATGTTCAAAGGTGCCACCGATAGCGTGCACCATCATTGAAGTCGTCCCTTCGCGCCAGCGCCTACAAAAACCAGCCAACAACAAGCGATATAGTGTGCGCATGATAACCTCCGCTCAGTTATCACCGTTCCGAGAATCTGCTTTGAACACACCAAACGCACATGCCGATTTCAACAATCTGATCAACGCTCCGAAATTTTCCGATGACCCCGTTGGGCACCGTCAGAAAAAGCGGTGGGAGCTCATCGCTGGAGACATCTACAAAAGCACATCCAAAGAGGCATTGCTCGAAGCTAGGGGCAGAGCCGAAGGCTATATCCACGGTCTTGTGGACGCAGGGCATTTGTCGACAAGAGACATCGACCGCGACTATCTCCTTTTGAGTATCGTCCAACGGCGGCGTGAGTTTTTGCAAAAGCTACTGAACGAGTACGGTTACTGAGCCAAGGCGAGATGTGAATCCGTCCGACGTAAAAAGAACTTCGTACGATAGAGTCAGTTTGGAGCACTCCGCAGAGGTAACTCGGAGCGCCGCTGATTAAAACTTTAAAAGGGATAGCAGGCGATTTCAAAGGTCTGACGGGGCGCGAGCGATGAGCCTGTCTCGAATCGACTCCCATTCCTCCATGGAAATGAGCACCGCAGTCCTGCGAGCTCCATCAACGAAAACTGGTTTGCGGGTCGTGATCACCTGGTCGAGCAACTCGTCAAAATGGGCTATTGCCCTAACGACTGACCATCGTTCATCTGGCATATGACACGGCCCTACCAGGTTATCAATTGATGGCTTTCATACTACCGATCAGAATCTATCGGCGGACTGGAGAAGCTTTGAAAAGCTAGCTCTTCCGAGGTCTCGCCTGAAGCTAGCGATGACGTAATTACCATCCTGAGTCTCGAGCAACCAAAACCGCCCTTCTTTCCTCGCCAACTGAATTTTACCCGTGTGAAGAATTGAACCATCAGCTCTGTGGTAGGCATCATCCTTCTCAGAGTGATCGAATGACACCCCGACGCATGTGTCATCTGCAATAAAAGCGTCGCTGATGAATGCCGTGACAGGCACCGTGTATTTGCGAAGGCTTGCTCGCACCAAACGGCGCAGCTGAAATTCGCTGACATCTTTACTATGAAATTCCAGCTCAATTACTTCAGGCATCCAACTCAAGCTCCAAAACGACCATGAATAAACCGTCGGCAAGCATCGCTCACCCTGCTTTCATTGAAAAAGCGGCACCAATGCTAGCTTCTTTTCTCAGTCCTTGACCAAGCAGGAGATAGACAGTTTTTTGGTTTCAAACATATAAGGGCTGGAAGAGACGCCGAAATTACTGCGTACCCACATGGTGGGCTGGAAGCGATTTTGGCTGTCGTGGACAATTTCGTGGGCGAAAAGCGTCGCGGGAAGTAGACCAAGGCCGGTGAGTTTGTCTTTCTCAGCAGGTGTCACAGTGAGGTCGATCAGGATCCACTGCTTCACAACACAGAGGGCTTTGCCCGGGAACGTCTTTGCGGCCAACGCGATTAGCTCGTCTTGGCTGCCCTGCCAGCCAGGTGCTTCCCTCCCTGCTCCGTAAAGGAGCTGGGAAATCTCTTCTAACGTAACCATGTGAATTTCTCGATCGATTTAGGTTTGAATCGCACAAAAATGGAATTCATCCCAGCGTAACAACTTAGGGAAAAACTCAGATTGCTGAGGTTTATCGCTGAATCGCAGCTCATCAAATCTCGAGCAAAAAATCCTGAGCGAAACCGGTATCTTCAGTCGGATATCCGCGAGGATTTGACACAACCCGGCATCCTTCTTTAACGAAATCCGCAGCGATGTGGGTATGTCCATAAATCCACAGATCGGCATTTTCCAAAAGCTCAGGCCAATTATTTGCGTACGCAGCAACGAGGTGTTCTGGAAAATCCCCGCTTACGTATTCCGAAGTAGGGGCATGGTGCGTGACGACAACAGTTTTACCGTCGAAAGGCTTGTCCAATTCCCCAGTAAGCCAGGCATACGCCGCCTGTGATTTAGCGATCAAGTCATCAGGACGCAAACGTCGGAAATTTTCATCGGTTCTGATCACGGTGAAATCGTTCATCCAGTCCCAAGCGACTCGTTTCGCGGCAACGACATCTCCGGTCAACGAGTAATCTGTCCATGCAGTTGTGACCAAAAACCTAGTTTGGTTGATGATCAATACTTCGTTTTCGAGGACGTGCACGTGAGGCGCTGCCGCGTCCTTCATTTTTTGAAGCGTGTGATCAATGTGGCCGCCGTAGTACTCATGGTTTCCGCAGACGTAAATCACCGGGAACTGGAATGTGTCGTTCGCCCACGAGACTCCACGCGATTTGATATCAATGTCACCAGCGAGAATGACTACGTCCGCTTCGGTTCGGGCAGGTTCGAATCGAGCGAAGCCGAGGTGCAGATCTGAGTAAATCTGAATTTTCATAGCAGACGACCACTTTCGATTTAGTAGTACATTGCATACAGCTGCGGCGGGCGGCCTCCGAGCATGGCGCGCCTTGCCAGGAGAGGCTGCGATTTACGTACTCGGATTAAAAAATCACTCGAAGCCCTTTGAGAGAGTGAGGGTCAACAAGACAGCCTGGGGCATCCGTATAAGCCTTTTCGTCGCCAATGTTATGAAGGCAAACACGAGCACCACTAGAGTCATATCCGACCAGCAACCCCGAAAGCCCCTCCATAATCCATTTGCCGGCTTTGTTCATCCACCCAGGCGTGACGACCTGAATTTCCGTAACGACAAACTCGCTGGTTTGTTTGGAAAGTATTTCTTCGAGCATATCGACGTCACTAATCATCATGGTGCTTGACCATACCGTGCCCTCCAAGCGCTCCTGAAGGACGACGTGATACCAAGGATGAGCCAAGTGGCGTTCAAACATCCGCCAGTTCGAATACCCATCCCCAAAAATATTAGGAGTGCCCTCGGCAACAGTTTCATGACTTCTAAACATTTCACATTCCCGTGGATCTACAGGCCGCTGTTGCAGCTGACATCACTGATAAAGAGACAGTATCGCGGCGAGGCTGGCTGACTTTTCGTCGCCGTCTCCCACCAAAACGTACACCGTGTTTTTGGTTTCAAAGAGAAAGCCATCTTGGAATGAAATAGCCATGGTGCTGCGAACCCAGTTTCCGTAATCGAAGCGTCCTCGGCTGTCTAGGATGACTTTTTCGGCGAAAACAAAGAGCGGCAGGTGGCCATGAATGTGGATTTTGGTGAGATCCCCATCGCTCGCTATCGCGCGCACGATCGTCCACTGCTGGACGATGCAAAAGCCTTTGTTTGGGAAGCGGCTCTGTACTAGTTGAATCAAGCGCTCTTGGCTTTCCGTAGAACCAGACCGAGGCTCTCCGATGCTGGAGAGGAGCTCACCGGCTGCTTGGATATTTTCGATTTCCAATCAAAAAGCCTCTGACAATACATGTGATATGTTTGGGTGCTCAGGTCGCTAAAACTGCCTGATGCCCATACCCAAAAGACTCTGAAACCTATGATTGTGCGGCTTAGCTCTGAGAAGGCGTCATCGCACATTTCCAATAATACCACTAAACGTGGTTTATCAGAAGACTCGCGTTATGGCTCTATCCTCGCTTTTAGGGCAGACCATGTCGCTTAAGAATGAGATCGCGGGAGCACTCAGGGCAATCAGGACAATCCGAGGCTTTGACTACGGTGATTTGGCAGACGTCAGTGCAAAAGCAAACATCGGTAAGCTGGAGCAAGGAAAGAGCAACATCACGGTTGCCAAATTGATCGAGCTAGCAGAGGCCCTCCAATTCGATCCTATTGCTCTTATGACCCTCTGCGTCGCTATCCAGAAGGATGAACCTACCAACACCACTCTAGAGCGAGCACGTGCAGAACTTGACTCATTCAAAGCAGAAGGAGGAGAGGAGCTTGTCCGAAGTCAATTTGTGGGCAAAGACCTGAAAAAAAGACCTTCAGGTAAGCCTGGCAAAACCGAGAATGCCGATGCTGTGAGAGAGCTGAAAGCGTTAGGACTGAGTCAGGCTGAGGTGGCGCGGAGGCTTGGATTGGCGAGCTCAACGGTGTATCGGTACTGGCAGACTTGAAGGGACACACTGCCCGAACTCCAGTAGTAAGGGTGATGGTGTCGGCGTTTAAGCGAATTCGATAACACTTATGGCCTTCTGATGAAGGCTGACTTCATGCAGCCCGATCTCACTACCTTTCGGATGCAAACCGATCGTGCCCCCCAGGCATCATCCATGAGTTGATGGCCAACAGATACACAGGAGAAGCATTTTCACCGCAGGCGTTCGAGCTGCAACGCCTGCATCTCAAACCTTGATTCTTCTAAAACACTCCTTAACCCGCTCGCGGTCAAATGCCAGCGGCTCAAATACCTCGCCGTGCTAGCCCACCACGTCGTCGTACTCTGAATGCTTGGGGTCTGTCATAAACTCTAGAAAATCCTTGTAATCTGACACTCCACCTACGTCTGCTGTCGGACAAGCATTCACGCCATCAACGTAATACGGCAGTGGAGAGGCCGCGATGGCGGGTAGAAGTGCAATTACGCAGTACAGTGCTTTGACAAACGTCTTGTGAGCCTCTGGTTTACCGGCGGCCCCCAGCAATCAGGCTCTGGGGTATCGTACTTTTCATCCGCTATCATCTCCAGGCCATCACGACCTGGACGACATCGTGCATGTTTGCCCAGGGTGATGATTTTAGACACCGCGAACGGACGAAGATCTTCGGAGTGATCCACTTCAGCTCAGTTTGCAGTAGCAACAAATCAAGTGCGGGTTTAAATAACCGGATAATTTCAATAGCACAGAGCCACCATTTCAGCAAGCTACAAACATTGCGCACGGAAGCTCAGGCGTGATCGAGAGAGCATCGGGGCGGCATTAGTCAGCGCCTTCTCCTCGAGTGGCGGTTTCAAAATGATACAAGGCTCGGGCAGCTAGCTGCTTTCACGTCAGCCATCAATTAGCCACAAGCGACGCAAAGCCTAGACTTTTCAGCACTCACGAAATGTCAAGCAATATATATCTTCGGCTACCCCCTTGAAATCGTTTTTTCAAAACGGAGTGTATAGTTATTGAATTCAAAAACAGCTTTCTCCAAACCTCTCAATCTCTACTCACCTTTTCAAGCAAAACCCAACTGACCTTTGCCCAGCGCTTCTGAAATTCAATTTGCTTACTGGCCAATTGGTAGCTTGGTAAGAAAATCCAATCAACCTTACCGAAAGCCTAAAGAGGCCGTTTTGCTTATAGGAGTCGTTTATTCGGCCGAAGGACGGCTAGCTTGTCTTTTGAGCCCAAACCAAGCGGCTAATTTTTTGGGATAACTACGTCCAAAATTTGAGAATCGCCATGCCATCAGAAAAAAGGGTTAAAAAACTCACAGCCGACAAAATTTAGGAAGAGCTCGACTGCCTCGTTAAGGCGGATCGGGCACGAGGCAAGTCAGCCATACCCGAACGCACATCCCAAGGCGACAACATCGTCCTTCCTCACATATCTCTTGCAGCACTCAAGACAGGCTCCCGCGTATTTCCAGATAGGCGCTGGCTGGCCATTGCTGTGTGCGAGCTGATCCCCTGCAGGTCTTTTCAGTGTTTACAGTATACCTTTCATATACTCTTTAACCCTGAAAATTGACGGTTTGTCAATATGCATACTGATTTTTTTCATTGACAGCGAATCACTAAACATTCACCATGAATTGACATCGAACCGGACGGCGCCTTGATGCACGCTACTGACTTGAAAAGGGAAATCTTGATGCGCACGCCTGTAACTCGAGCCTTCATTTCTGCAAAGAAATCGCCGCGACCCGTTCGTATCGGTCGAGCGCCTCGATTTTGGCAGCAGAACGGCGGCACTTCGTGGCTCTTACGCTATACACAAATGTCAGCCGGCCAATTTTAACAAACGTAATGATGGCTTGAGCTCTTCGGATACGAACAGAAGTGCCATCGATTGATCCGCCTACACAACCTGCACTCTCAACGCCTTAGTACTCATGGAACCGGCAAATCAAACATTTGGCGCTACGACTAGGAGGGTACGCGCGCTCACGGATTACGAGCTATCCAATGTCTGAACGTAACGCACTTGTCATGTCCCTGGGCTTCTTGACCGAAGAACAGATGATCGAAATCACCCAAGTGAAGAAAGAGACACTCGAACACTGGCGAAAGCACGGCAAAGGCCCAATCCCTACTCTCTTCGGACGTGCCTTTTTCTATGCATTTGATGATGTCAAAGACTACATGCACTCACTGAGAAGAACACGTAGTCGCGAGTCCATATTGCGCTCAATTTGACTTCATTCGGCCTTCGATGCCTGCACACCCAGCAAGTCATTGAAGGCCTTCTGCACATCTTTAGCTTTAATGTGCGTGTAGCGCTTCAGCATCTTCCAGTCCCGATGCCCAGAAATCAGAGCAACCTGCTCGATTCGAAGACCAACAGTAAACAACTTGCCGATTGCTCCGTGGCGCAGATCATGAAAAACCAGGTCATCAATTTCGCATTGCTGACAGATACGAGTAAACGATGAGCTGACTGACGCTGGGTTGTATTGAAAAATACGCCCTTCTTTTCGATCTCCAGCATGCGCTATAGCGATTTTCCAGGCTGCCGGCAGAAGAGGAACAGTCTGATTGTTTCCGATCTTCTCCTGAGGGTGCTTGCGGCTTCTGATCTTCACTGTTTTATCAACATGGTCGATGTCTTCAATGAGAATCTGACAAATTTCTTCTTGGCGCATCGCAGAAGCCAGGGCGAAAGCAATCAGATGCTGCATTGGGATCTTCTGTCTCGCCCCCTTCTTTTCGTATGCCGCGAAAATTTTGTCGAGCTCATCTTCGGTAGCTTCTCTCTCACGTTGTTTGCTACGCGTACTCACACCACGGCGCGACAGACTGCTGCGAACCTCGTTTGCAATGCCTGCATCAACGTCGTAGTGCCTCACTTCGCGCGCCCAATGCAAAACCGTAGAGATGTACGACAAATCGACAGCGATAGTGACGCCCGAAACCGTAGTGCCGGCCTGAGTCTTCTGCTTGAGTCTTTTGTCTACAAAGTCACGAAGATGAAGGATCGAGAACTCCGACATCAGGACACCTTTGAACTCCGATTTCAGCCGTAAGAGGGTCGCTTTTTTGTTCTTGCCGTGCGGTTTGACCGGTTCGGTTTCTTCGATGTATTTATTGATGAAGTCCGCAACAGTCGAGCCCTTGGGGGTTGGTGCTGTCCCTACGGCCCGGATGCTCTCAAGCTTGCTCTCAATCTCAGCAGCCCATCTCTTCGCGTCAGCATGCTTCTTGAACGTCATCCCTTTCCGCACGCCACCGCGCATAACCTGAGCGCGCCAGCTGCCACTCGGAAGCTTTACAATACTCGCCATCGTCGTGTGCAATCCCTGTTCAATTCGCTGTACTCGAATAATACACTGCACACACCCGTCATGCACACCACGTGTGCACCAATGCTACACACGAAGGCTTTAAAGTGATTTCTTCAAAAGAAAAAATCGTTATAAATCAAGTAGTTATTAATAGAAGATTTTCGGTCGCCCCGATGATGGATTGGACAGACCGCCACTGCCGCTTCTTCCTACGCCTGCTCTCCAAGCACGCCCTCCTCTACACCGAAATGGTCACCACCGGCGCGCTCCTCAACGGCGATCACGATCGTTTCCTGCGTCACAACGAAGCCGAACACCCGCTCGCCCTGCAACTCGGCGGCAGCGTCCCCTTGGACTTGGCCGCCTGCGCACGCATGGCCCAGGAGCACGGTTACGACGAGGTGAATTTGAATGTCGGCTGCCCGAGTGATCGGGTGCAGAACAATATGATCGGGGCGTGCCTGATGGGGCATCCGCAGTTGGTGGCCGATTGTGTGAAGGCGATGCGTGATGCGGTGTCGATTCCGGTGACGGTGAAGCATCGGATCGGGATTAATGGGCGGGACAGTTACGAGGAGTTGTGTGATTTCGTCGGCACGGTTCGGGATGCCGGGTGCACGAGTTTTACCGTGCATGCGCGGATTGCGATTCTGGAGGGGTTGTCGCCGAAGGAGAACCGCGACATTCCGCCTTTACGCTATGACGTGGCGGCGCGGTTGAAGACGGATTTTCCGGAGCTGGAGATTATTCTCAACGGCGGGATCAAGACGCTGGAGGCTTGTCACGAGCATTTACAGACGTTTGACGGCGTGATGCTGGGCCGTGAGGCGTATCACAACCCTTATGTGATGGCTGAGGTAGATCAGCAGCTGTTCGGCAGCAAGGCACCGGTGATCAGCCGGGCCGAGGCACTGGCGCAGTTGCGGCCTTATATCGCCGAGCATTTGCTGGCGGGTGGGGCGATGCATCACATCACTCGGCATGTGCTGGGGTTGGGCACCGGGTTTCCGGGGGCGCGCAAGTTTCGGCAGCTGTTGTCGGTGGATATTCATAAGGCCAAAGAGCCGTTGGCGTTGCTGGATCAGGCGGCGGAGTTGCTTGAGGGGCGATAAGGCCCAAGTAATTTGATGCAGCGATGAGGGGCGGGCTTTTATTCTTTTCGAAAGAATGAAAGCAGCCCCTTTTTTATGCGCCACGCTTGACACGCGAAGTGTTGGCAACCCAGTACAAGGCTCGCGCCCTGGTTACGCATTATGTAACACTGTAATTACGTGTTAAGGATGAGTTATCGCTATGCAAGGACAGCACCCGATTATCCAGGATCTTCACGCCTTCGTCGAAGCAGAACGACTTGCCAATGTGCAGCAACTTCAACAGACATGGCTGCTGCCATTGGAGCAGAAGCTAACGAAGGGTCTGACGCAAGGTTTCATTCGGCTTGAAAAGGCCGAGCTCCCGACACAGCTCTGGGCTTATCTCGACGACGGTGATTCACGGTTTCGTGAAGGTGACATGTTGCGCCTGCACTTGGGCGATCCGCTGGGCCATGTACTTTGCGCAAAGATGAAGTTCGAGCGAGAGGAAGATGGTCGCTGGTTGTTGAGCGAGAAACTGGCGTCCACAGTCTGGAACCATTATCAGAGCGGTGCTTGTTACGCCGATCCCGATGGAATGGACCTGACTCACTACTACGTGAAAGCGCTGAACGATATTGCAGAGAGCACTCATGGCAATAGCGTGATTATTCCGCTGCTGGGTAAGTCGCCGGAGATCACGTTCAATGTCGCGGAACTTGATTATGCCGAGCAATTTGCCTTGGACGAAGGCTGTAATGATCGCCAGGCTCAAGCCGTGGGCATGGCGTTCAGTGCAGAGCAGATTGCCTGTATTCAGGGCCCTCCGGGCACCGGAAAAACTCGGGCGCTGGCGTTGATCGTGCAGTTGTTAGTCGCACGGGGTGAGCGGGTATTCGTGACATCACATACACACATGGCCATCAATAATGCACTTAGCAAAATTGCCGCACGCAATGTACCGACAGTGAAAATAGGTGGCCGTCCCGAAGACCTCGACAAAGCCGTGGACTGGGTACAAGAACCCGCCAACTGGAAGGGCTGGCCCAAGAACGGAAGCGGTTACGTGGTTGGCGCCACGCCGTTTGCCACATGCAGTCGTCTGGAAAATTACTCCTTTGATACGGTGATCTTCGACGAGGCCAGCCAGATCACATTGCCTCTGGCCTTGATGGCGATGCGTAAAGCCAAACGGTTTATCTTCATCGGTGACCAGAAACAGTTACCGCCGGTGATGTTGTCGCGATCTATTCTGTCAGGTGATTCAATGTCGATTTTCGGCCTTTTGACTGCCCAAGATGCCGATCACACAGTGATGCTCGAAGACACCTACCGCATGAATCATTGGTTGACCGAATGGCCGAGCAACACCTACTACAGCAATCGGCTCAAGGCGGCAGGACCCAATAGACTTCGACGCTTCCAAAGCGCAGACCTTGAAGGGCCATTTGCGCAGGTGTTCGATCCCCTGGCCTGCGCCGTGTTCATCCCCACTGCGGACTCCGGCGCAAAAAACCGCAATCACAGCGATGCTGAACGCGTCGTGCAATTATGCCAGGCCGCCAAGGCTCTGGGCCTGCCACTGCATGAAATTGGCATCGTGTCGCCCTATCGAGCACAAGGGCGCGCCATCAGGAATTTACTGGTCAAGCGCTTCGGTCGAGAAGCAGCCAAATTGGTGGTCGCCGATACGGTTGAGCGGATGCAGGGCCAGGAACGTGAACTAATCATTCTCTCGCTGGCCAGCGGCGACGAAGTGTTTATCGGGGCTGTAGCCGATTTTTTCTTTCAACCCGAACGGTTGAATGTCTCTATTACACGCGCAATGACCAAACTCATCATTATCGGGCCTGAATTGGAACGGGGCATTGTTTGTGCCAATGACACTATCCAGCAGTGGGCGGAACAATATCGCGATTTGATCAGCCAGTGCCGCAAAGTCGAGTTCAACGCATGACGACCTTGTTTATCCCGGAGTGGCATCGCAGCAGCGGCCCCCATGTACACATCAAACGCCTGTTCAGGAAACTCGAAGGCGACTGCGTAGTGCGCAAATGCATTACTACCCTGCCATGGGTGCCGGATTTTTTCCTGCAACAGGCCGAACATCAATGGTTGGCCTTGGTCCTGTGTGAAATGCCTTATGAATCACTGGATCCTGGTCAACTGTTTGGAGCTAGCCAACAACAAGAGTTTATAAACCTGCTTTTGTCCCTGAGCGCTATGGATGATCCCGAGTACCTTGGCGAACAACGCATAGGCAAACTCGTGGTGATGTGGAATTGCGATTCCGATCAGTCCAAATCGCTGTGGGAGCATTATGGCGCGTCACGCGGGATACGCCTGATGTCGAAAAAGACCTTTTTGGACAGCGGTCACGAAGTGCTGCCCAGATTGCTCACTCCACTTAGCCAGGACGCCAGCCAGAATGTCCTGGGCCATTACTTCCCGGAAGCAGAAATACCCGGTATTTGCACCACTCGCCGACATTTTGCACGAGACAACTCAGCGAAAACCCTGCGCTACTTCCTGGACAACCAGCAAGAGTGGGCCAGTAAACTCGATCTGGAGTTACCGGAAGAACAAACGGAAACCGTCAGCGACTTTTCAGTACGGCTGGTGAACGGTGTTGCGGGCAGCGGCAAGACGCTGATTGCGGCGAACCGTGCGCTGATTCTGGCAAAGCGGTTTCCAGAACAGAAGGTATTGATGCTGATTCATAACGTGCCGGTGGTCAAAGACCTCAATCATCGCTTGGAGCGCGCGCACGGCAAGCTTCCCGGCAACTTGACGGTCATTACTGCGCTGGCATGGATACGCCAACAATGGGTGAACGTATTCAAACGCGATCCTAAAATGCCTCCAAACTCGAAAGTGATCGGACTGATCAAGCACTACCGCCAGGAGTATCCTGAGCTCAAACCCAGCGATGAACAGTTGTTCGACGAATTTGAATTTATTAATGAAAACCTGATCGAAACAGTCGACAGCTATCTCGCGGCCGAACGTGCGGGTCAGGGTTTTGCACTGCGTAAGGAAGAGCGGGTTCAAGTATGGTCACTTTTTAACTACGTAATCTTGCAACTCGGCCAAGAAAAACTGCGCTTATGGAGCTCACTGTCCCGCGACCTGTGTCTGAAAGATCAATGGGAAAAACTCGACAACTATCACCATATCCTCGTAGATGAAGCTCAGTTCTTCGCCCCCACCTGGTTCCAATTGGTCAAGCGCACGCTGGAAAAAACCCAAGGCAGCCTGTTTCTATGTGCAGACCCTAATCAGGGTTTTCTGAAAAGCCGACTGAGCTGGAAACGCGTGGGTCTGGACGTAGCCGGTAAAACCAAAAAGCTGCGCAAGTCTTATCGGACCACACAGGCCATTCTTAGCGCGGCCAATCAGGTGCTGGCAGAGTTCACCCAAACTGATCCTGACGATTACTTGCAACCGGACTTCGAGGGCATGGAAGCGGGCATCGCGCCTTTATTGATTATCTCCCAATCACCACAAGACGCGATCGAGCAAACCTGCAACGAAATAGCCGCGCACTTGGATTCCCAAGTGTTTGCTTTGTCCAACATGCTCGTCATTCACGGTCGAAGCGCAGACAAAAAGTTGCTGCTCCGCTCATTGCAGGATCGGTTCAACGCAGCAAAAATCTGGGATTTGAATGGTAAAGACTCGGCGCAAGATCCTCTCGATAACTTGCGAGTCTCCAGCGTCGAGACGGCTACCGGACTGGAGGCCAGCGTAGTGTTTCTAGTGGGATTCGAGAAACTGCTCAGAGATACTGTGCAGACTGAATCGGTTTCCGCCGACGACCTTGAACAGAGTGCACGCAAACTCTACATGGCTATGACGCGGGCGGGACAACGCCTGATTCTGGTCTCATCCGCCGAACTACCCACGCGAATTGCTCAGCTATTCACAGTTGCCAACGCTGAATGAAAAAACTGGCCGTCAGGTAGTTTGAACCTCCCCCCCATTTCAGCATCGTATCTACCAACACCACGCCCCGCCTTTCAAACATCCGTTTTCAGGTTGTTGCCGCTGGGGCCATCGATACACGTACGCGCCCTTGAGTGGCTGCAAGCGCTCGGGTAATGTCATTAGACCCATAGGACAGAGCACGCTCATGACTTCCAAGCTGGAACAACTCAAACAAATGACCACCGTGGTTGCCGACACCGGCGACTTCGAAGCAATCGCTCGCGTTAAACCCGTGGACGCTACCACCAACCCTTCCCTGCTGCTCAAAGCGGCGGCCATTCCCGCTTATGCCGAGTTGCTGAACGCTTGCGTTCACGACTGCAAGGGCGATGTAGGCTTGGCCAGCGACCGTTTTGGCGTTGCGGTAGGGCAAGAAATTCTGAAGGTAGTACCGGGCCGTATTTCCACTGAAGTGGATGCGCGCCTGTCGTTCGACACTGACGCCGTATTGAAGCGTGCGCACCGTCTGATCGACTTGTACGACAAGGCCGGCGTTGGCCGTGACCGCGTGCTGATCAAGATCGCTTCGACCTGGGAAGGTATCCGCGCCGCCGAGAAGCTGGAAAAGGAAGGCATCCAGTGCAACCTGACACTGCTGTTCTCCTTCGCTCAGGCGGCCGCATGTGCCGATGCCGGGGTATTTCTGATTTCGCCGTTCGTGGGCCGCATCTACGACTGGTACAAGAAGGCCACCGGCAACGACTACACCGGCGCGGATGATCCGGGCGTGCAGTCGGTGACGCGCATCTACAACTACTACAAGGCCAATGACTACAAGACTGTGGTCATGGGCGCGAGCTTCCGCAATCTGAATCAGATCGAGCAGTTGGCCGGTTGTGATCGTCTGACCGTTAGCCCGGATCTGCTGGAGAAGCTGGCGGCGGATACTGGCAAGCTGGAGCGCAAATTGGCGCCTGGACATGCCGGTGAAGCGCGTCTGAGCTTGAATGAAGCGCAGTTCCGTTGGCTGTCCAACGAGGATGCGATGGCGACCGAGAAGCTGGCCGAGGGGATTCGTCAGTTTGCTCGGGATCAGGAGAAGCTTGAGGCGTTGTTGCAGGCCAAGTTGTGATCTAGTTTGCTATGCAAAAAGGGCGAACCTAACGGGTTCGCCCTTTTTTGTGCGCGTTTGGTAGTTGGGATTGAGGTGGCTTGGCACTGATGACCGTGGTGGGTGTGCGGACGCCTTCGCGGGCAAGCCCGCTCCCACAGGGATTTATGGTATGGCTGAGATCGGTGTGGGAGCGAGTCTGCTCGCGATGGGGCCAGAGCGGCCCTCCATCACTTCAAAGGATCAATGCCGCTCCAGCGCATTCACCAGGTCATGGAACGCTTCACGATTGGAGTCGTTCAGGCCCATGAGGATTTTGTGCGCTTCGAGAACTTTGACGCGCACCACTTCTTCGGACTGGTCCTGGTCTGGCAGGTCGGTCAGGCATTCAGGGCATGGGATCGGGCGGTCAACGATGTTGAACACTTGCTCGAAGCCCATGGACTGCAGCAGACGGGTGATGTCTTCGTGGGTGGTGACGACGGTCGGCAGCAGGCCGACCTTTTGCCGCGACAGGATCGACAGTTTGGCCAGCAGACCCAGAGTGGTGCTGTCGATGCTGCGGGTTTCGGTCAGGTCGATCACGATGGCGTTGAAATTCAACGCGGTGAAGATCCGCTCAATAGTCGCATCCAACGCCGAACACAGGGTCAGGCGAACTTCACCGACGAACTTCAGGACGAAGGTGCCGTCCTGCTCGGCGAACTGGATTCTACCGGTACTCATTAAAGATTCCTGCTCAACACCAACAGGGCGATATCATCCGGCATCTCCCCTAGCGTGGCCAATCCAAAAACCTGGCGCAGACCATCCAGGCTGCCGCCCGCTGCCTTCACCCGTTGAGGTAAAGCAGCTTCTTTATCTTTGAGTGTGGGTTCTGGCAAAAGGTCCAAAATGCCATCAGACATCAGCGTCAAGCTGAACACTGGCGGCAATTCCAGTACGTGGTCTTCGTAGGTGGCTTCATTGAAGAGGCCCACCGGCAAACCGCGCCCTTCCAGGTAACGAACACTGTCTGGCGTGTACAACACAGGCAACGGCAGATGACCGCCGATGCTATAGGTTAACAAACCGGTCTCCTCGTCAATGACTCCACCGACCATTGTGACGTGTTTGCCCAGCTTACAACTGATCAGGCCCCGGTTGATATGACCAAGAACCTCTGAAGGCTTGAACTCCGGCAATGTGCCGTTGCGCTTGGATTCGAACAACAAGCGCGTGGTCATGAACTTCAGCAGCACGGTAACGAAGGCTGAAGAGGCGCCATGACCGGAAACGTCCGCCAGGTAAAACGCTACCCGACGCTCGTCGACCCGAAAGTAGTCGACGAAATCGCCCGAAAGGTACAGCGACGGAATGATCTGGTGCGCAAACTGGAACTCGTCGATGCTCCAGGGGCTGACCGGCAGCATGTTCATCTGCACCTGGCGACCGGCGTTCTGGTCTTCCTGGAGCAGGTTCAGGCTGGCTTCGAGCTCGCGGTTGGCCTTTTCCAGCTTCTCGCGATAGCGCTGGTTTTCCAGCAGCAGGCGCGCACGGTCCAGGGCCCGGCGCACGGAGTGCTCGAGCACGGCCAGATCTTCGAGAGGCTTGATCAGGTAGTCCGCCGCGCCCAGGCGCAGAGCCTCGACCGCGTCGTTCATCACACCGGCGCCCGACACCACGATTACCGGTGTTTGCGGCGACAGCTCGGTGACCTGGCGAATGAGTTCGAGTCCGCCCATCTGCGGCATGCGCAGATCGCAGATGACCAAATCGGGCTTGTCTTGCTCGAATACCTGAAGACCCTGCTGGCCATTGCTGGCCTGCAGGACACTGAAACCACTGTCTTCCAAGTAGGCCGCGAGGCTCGCGCGCACTACTTCGTCATCATCGATTATCAGCAGCGTGGCACTGGTTTTTGGCATGTGGGCAAACGGCGCCAGAATTAGGTTGGCGTAGCAGGCTGGGCACTTGGCCCTGCTCACACTACTGGATTCGCTTTCTAGCCTCTCTGACTGCACTGTTTTCGAGCGTTTGCCCTACTCACAAGTCCACCAAAGGTGCCCTTCTAAGGCGCAGACGGTACTCCCATCCGCGAGGCGTTTCAAGCTCACGCCGATGGTCGCTTGACGTCTTTACTTGTCAAATCACCGAGAGTTATAAGAACAGGCAAAACCGTAACCCAAAGGAAGGATCGAGCCCATGAGCCAAACTGATCGGGACTATAGCGAAAAGCGCGATTTCATCCGCATGCGGGTCGATGCCGATGTGGCGCTGATTCATGAGGGCGATGAGGTGCCAGCCGTCTGCATCGACCTTTCCAGCAGCGGTATGCAGGTTGAGGCGCCCCGCTTATTCAAGGTCGGTGACCGGCTTAGCGTGCGGATCGATTCCGATCATGCGGCGCTAAAAGGCCTTGAGGCCGATACTGAAGTGGTGTGGGTAAAAGCACAGGACGGTGGCAGTCAGAAACTCGGACTTACAATCCTGAAGATGAAATAACCCGATTCAACCCGTAATCCAAACGAAAGAAGGCGGCCAAATGGCCGCCTTCTTCGTTTTACCGGTCGAGATTAAAAATCGTCTTCGACCTGGCCATCCTTGACCTTGAATTCGCGGTTTTGCAGGTACGCATTGCGAATGAAGGTGTATTTATCGCCGCTGACCAGCTTCTCGGCCGACAACAGGTTGGCGCGGGTGTCGACGATGTTCAGGCCGAAGATCGAATTACGCACCGGCACGTCGTGGATGTAGCGGTATGGGCCGGTATAGCCGTCGACATACTTGGAAGGCGCATCACGCAAGGTGCTTGGACCCAAGAGCGGCAGCATTATGTATGGGCCGCTACCCACGCCCCAGTAACCGAGGGTCTGGCCGAAGTCTTCATCATTGCGATGCAGACCCATCTGAGTGCCCACGTCGAAGAAGCCCAGCAGGCCGAAGGTGGTGTTGAAGATCAAACGCGCGGTGTCGACGCCTGCCGCGGCGGGTTTGACCTGCAACACGTCGTTGGCGAGGTTGGTCACGTCGCCGACGTTGCGGAACATGTTGTGGATGCCATCTTCCAGAAACTGCGGCGTGACGAATTGATAGCCCTGAGCCAATGGCTTCAGTGCATAAGTGTCGACAAAATCGTTGAACTTGTAGATCGGGCGGTTAATGCTTTCCCAAGGATCATCTTCCGTGGCAGCCTGAGCCGCAAACGGAACCAGCAATACACTGGCACACATACAAAGCTGAGCGAGTCGATTGCTCCAGCGCATAGAGAAACTCCTTGGATTGTACTGACGCGGGCGCTTGGCCCAGTCGCAAAGACCGCTAGTATATGACGGATAACCCGGTTTAGGCAGCATCGTGCGCGACGGTCCCCGGATGATTCTTCCTGGCTGGGAGCGATTCACATCAGTGTCACTCAACTGTCACCGTCCACGAATAGCCTTGTTACTATTTCAAGGATGTTGACATGCCACGCGCCGAAACCTCGCCTCTCATCGCACCCAGCCTGACCGCTGTACTGTTCGGCCTCAGTGGATGTCTGGTGGATTTCGGCGCACGCACTCGCCAAGCCGGCACACTGACTGCCGAGCATGCCGAAGTCACGCCCGGTGCTTTGGATAGCCTGTCCAGTTTGCAGCGCCAACAGATTCCTTGCGCCTGGCTCGACGAACTCCCCCCAGCCTTCAGCCACACTCTGGCTGCCGCACTCCCGGACTGGATCAAACCTTCGCAATACCCGGCAACAATTAATCCATGGCCCGCGCCGAATGCCTGCTGGCAAGCCTTGATGGCGTTGAATGTTGAACGACTGGACGGTTGCGTGCTGGTCAGTGGCGAACCGCGCCTTCTGCAGTCGGGCCTGAATGCCGGGTTGTGGACCATTGGCCTGGCGTCCTGCGGCTCGCTGTGTGGGCTGGCCCCAAACGAATGGCAGGCCTTGAGCCAAAAGGAACGGGAACACCTGCGCGGCAAGGCGACAATGCAGTTGTTCGGTCTGGGTGTGCATTCGGTGATCGATCATCTGGGCGAACTCGACACCTGTCTGGCCGATATCAGCCTGCGCCGGCTCAAGGGCGAAAAGCCCTGATCGAGATCATGCAGTTTGCCCGGGAGTGGATTAATCTAAAGGTCAGCCATAGACCTTTGGCGCGCTGCTACGGTCTATGCCAGTGCCTATCGATAAAAGGAAGAACGCCATGCCTGCCCGCGAACTGCAAGAACAGCTCAACAAACTGCGCGAGCAATTGGAACAGAATCCACCGCTGACCGAAGCCGAGCGCGAAGACCTGCACGCGCTGATGCAACAGATCGAACTCGAGCTTGAACTCGAAACCAAAACCCAGGACACCAACCTCGCCGACAATGTGAACCTGGCCGTCGAGCGCTTCGAACTTGAACACCCGACCCTTGCTGGCACCTTGCGCAACATCGTGCAAGCGTTGGGCAACATGGGGATCTGAACCCATCAAATACAAGAAAGCCCCGCTTTTGATAGCGGGGCTTTTTCATATCCGGGATTTGCAAATGCAATCCCCTGTGGGAGCGAGCCTGCTCGCGATGGCGGAGTATCAGACAACATTAATGTTGGATGTGCCGTCCTCATCGCGAGCAGGCTCGCTCCCACATGGGTTCTTTATTGACGAACCAGCCGATGGTTCGGCAGTTGCACGTCTTCGGTGCTGCGATACGGGTTGATGTCCAACCCGCCGCGCCGCACATACCGCGCATACACCGTCAATTTCTCTGGTTTCAACAAGCGCTGCAGGTCGAGGAAAATCCGCTCCACGCACTGCTCATGGAAGTCCGAGTGCTGACGGAAGCTCACGATGTATTCCAGCAAACTCGCATGGTCCAGCGCCGCGCCGCGATACTCCACCGCTACGCTGCCCCAATCCGGCTGGCTGGTGACCGGGCAATTGGATTTGAGCAAATGGCTGTGCACGGACTCTTCAATAATGAGCGACTCATCGCACCGCAGCAGTTCCGGACGCGGATGCTCATAGTTGCTGACGCGGATGTCCAGGTCATCGATGCACACGCCCGGCAACGCCACGACGCCTTCTGCCTCAACATCTTTCAGGCTGCGAATTCGCACGCCCACCGGCTTACCGGCAGCGGCCGAGAGGTCTTTCGTCAGTGTCGCTTCAAGGCTTGCGGTATCGGCAAACGCTGTCTGGTTCAGCGAGTTGAGGTACAGCTTGAACGACTTCGATTCGATGATGTTCGGCGAATCCGCCGGAATGCTGAATTCGCCAATCGCCACCACAGGCTTGCCGGATGGCAACAGCCACGACAGTTCGAAGCAGTTCCAGAAGTCCACGCCCTTGTACGGCAGGGCTTCAGCCGTCAGGCCCAGCTCCGCCCATTTCGCGGTGCGCGGGATCGGGAACAGCAAGGACGGCGTGTAGGTGGCGATGTATTCGCTGGATTTGCCCAGCGGCGAATGTTCGGCTGCGGGATGCATGGCTGAAACCTGACTGAAGAATCAGCGGATTCTAACAGCCTTTGCTCCCGCCTTTGAGTCCTTACTGACTGACTGTCAGTTTACCGACCATACCGGCCTGATAGTGGCCGGGAATATTACAGGCAAATTCCAGATTGGTGGCTTTGGTGAAGGTCCAGGTCAACTCGGCTGTTTTACCCGGCTCCACCAGCACACTGTTCGGGTCATCGTGTTTCATGCCATGCCCTTCGGAGGAATGATCCATTGCGGCCATGGAGCCGTGGTCCATGGCCTTCATGCCTGTAGGCATCAGCATGCCGCTTTGCTGCATCTGCAGCATTTCCTGCTGATGCCTGGCATGCATCGCCGCATCGCCGAGGTTGAACTCATGCAGCAACTGGCCTTTATTCACCAGTACAAAGCGAATGGTCTCACCGGCCTTGATCTCGATGGCTTTCGGATCGAACGACATATCGCCCATTACCACTTCAACGCTACGGGTAGCCTGGGCGGCCGGGGCCGGTTGACCAAAGTCGTAGGTCTGCGCCGGCGAGGCCCTTAGCCCCACACTCAGTGTCAGCAAGCAAGCGGCCAGTACCAGACGATTTCGCAAAAACATAGTCGCACTCCAACAAGATGAGGTTCAGCTTGTGGGAAACTCTAACCCGCGGGCTCTGCCAGCCACCTGACAGGCAGATTACAACTTTGTCAGGTTGGCCTTTATCGCCGCCGCCCACGGTATAACGCACCCGTTCCAATTACCCGAGTCGCCCATGAAACTGCTGATTGTCGAAGACCAACCGAAAACTGGCCATTACCTGCGTCAGGGCCTGACCGAGGCCGGTTTCACCACCGAACTGGCGGCCGACGGCAACACCGGCCAGCAACTGGCATTGAGCGGCGATTACGCCTTGTTGATCCTCGATGTAATGCTGCCCGGTCGCGATGGCTGGCAGATTCTGCAAGCGGTGCGCGGTGCCGGCCTGGACACTCCGGTACTGTTTCTTACCGCCCGAGACGCGGTGGAGGACAGGGTTCACGGCCTGGAACTGGGCGCCGACGACTACCTGGTCAAACCGTTCGCCTTCTCCGAACTGCTGGCCCGGGTACGTAGCCTGCTGCGTCGCGGCAGCGCCACACCTCAGGAAACCAGCCTGCAACTGGCCGACTTGCGCCTGGACTTGATTCGCCGCCGAGTCGAGCGCAACGGTCAGCGCATCGACCTGACCGCCAAGGAATTCGCCCTGCTGGAAATGCTCCTGCGACGCCAAGGCGAAGTTCTGCCTAAGTCGCTGATCGCGTCCCAGGTGTGGGACATGAATTTCGACAGCGACACCAACGTTATCGAAGTGGCGATCCGCCGTTTGCGCCTGAAGATCGACGATGACTTCCCGAACAAGTTGATCCACACCGTGCGCGGCATGGGTTATGTCCTTGAAGAGCGTCCTGCCTGATGCGCCGACTCTCACTCAGCAATCGTCTGGCGCTGCTATTCGCAGCATGCACTGCCGTGGTGTCGTTGTTCGCCGGGGTGTTGTTCAGCCGCGCCAGCGAGGCGCACTTTGTTGAATTGGACCAGCAATTGCTCGACGGCAAACTGATTGGCTTGCGTCGGGCGCTGGATGACATTCAGTCCAGTGAAACCGAGGCCAAACTGGCCGATGAATTGAGCCGACAAGCCGATCTTTCGCTGCGCATCATCGGCAGTGACGGCCAACGCGTGTACGACAGCTCGGACCGTTTACCCAAAGACTTGCCGCACCAGTTGGGCCTATCGACAGTGAGTGACGACGGCACCGACTATCGCGTCCTGAATGCGCCGCTTATCCCCGATAAACCCGATTCACCGCAACTGACTTTGCTGCTGGACATCACCCATCACCAACACTTTCTGCAACGCATGCAGCATCTGATTTGGCTGACGGTCGGCCTCTCGGCCCTGGCCACCGCCCTGCTCGGCGCCTGGGCCGCGCGCAGTGGTTTGCGCCCGTTGCGCCGCATGAGTGCGGTCGCCAGCGGCGTATCGGCGCAATCGCTCAACGCGCGCCTGCCAGAAGCAGACATGCCGCCAGAACTCGCAGAAATGGCCCACAGCTTCAACGCCATGCTCGGACGCCTCGATGACTCTTTTCAGCGCCTCTCGGCGTTCTCCGCCGACATCGCCCATGAACTGCGCACACCGCTGTCGAACCTGCTGACCCACACCCAGGTCACCCTCACCCGCCCTCGCCCTATCGAGGATTACCGCGAAGCGCTGCACAGCAACCTCGAAGAACTGCAATGGATGGCGCAACTGGTCAACGACATGTTGTACCTGGCCAAGGCTGCCCACGGCTTGCTGATGCCCAAGCGCGAACCGCTGGAGCTGGCGGAAGAAGCCGATGTGCTGCTGGAGTTCTTTGCGCCGCTGGCCGAAGACGCTCAGGTGAAGTTGAGTCGTGACGGCAGCGCGAGCATGCAGGGCGACCGGAGTATGTTGCGTCGGGCGCTGTCCAATTTGCTGGACAATGCGTTGCGGTTTACCCCGGTCGGTGGCGAGGTGCGAGTGCGGATTATCGAACAGCCGAATGGCTTGAGCCTGACTGTAGAAAACAGTGGTGAAGGGATTTCTGAAGACTTGTTGCCGCGTTTGTTTGACCGCTTTTACCGGGCAGACCCGGCGCGCCGGGAAGGCAGCAGTGAACATGCGGGGTTGGGATTGGCGATCACCCAATCGATCATCCGCGCCCATGGCGGGCAGATTCGTTGTGAATCGGATAACGGATGGACGCGGTTTGTGATTGAGTTGCCACGAACCTGATCATTCCCACGCTCTGCGTGGGAATGCAGCCAGTGACGCTCTGCGTCACATCAGGAGCCGAACGCAGAGCATCCGTTGAGGCATTCCTTTGCTGCGCGTGGGAACGATCATTGGGGACTTACGAATACCGCAATGCAGTAGCCGGCTCAACTTTCGCCGCCCGCCACGCCGGATACACCGTCGCCAAAAAGCTCATGATGAAACCGGCGGAACAGATCAACAACACATCCGCGCCCTGCAGTTCCGACGGCAAGTTACTGACAAAGTACACATCGGAACTGAAGATGTGCTGCCCGCTGACCCGCTCCATCCAGCCCACCAGTTCACTGACGTTCAGCGCTGCGATCACGCCCAGCACACCGCCAATCAAGGTACCGACAACTCCGATCACCGTGCCCTGCACCATGAAGATCGCCATGATCTGCCGAGGCGTCGCGCCGATGGTGCGCAGGATCGCGATGTCCGCGCCCTTGTCGTTCACCACCATGATCAGGGTGGCGATGATGTTGAACGCCGCCACCGCGACGATCATCAGCAACAGCAGGCCGATCATGGTTTTTTCCATCTTCATCGCGCTGAACAGACTGCCCTGGGTGTGAGTCCAGTCGTCAGCCTTGTAGGCGGCGCCCAGGCCGGTCGCGATGTCACTCGACACTTGCGGCGCGGCGTACAGGTCCTTCACCGCTAGGCGCACGCTCTGCACCTGATTCGGCTGCCAGTGTTGCATCTGCGCGGCATCGGCGAGGTGGATCAGCGCCATCGAGCCGTCCAGCTCGGCGCCAACTTTGAACACGCCAACCACGTTCAGTCGCTGCATGCGCGGGGTGATGCCGCCCGGTGCAGTACTGATTTCCGGCACGATCAGGGTTATCTTGTCGCCGACATTCAAGCGAAAGCGTCGTGCAGTGATCTCACCGACCACCACGCCAAACTCGCCTGGCTTCAAGGCGTCGAGACGCCCCTGAACAATGTGCTTGGCAACGATCGAGACCTTGCCTTCCAGCGCCGGGTCGACACCGCTGACCTGGATCGGCTGCATCGTGCCCTTGTAGGACAGCATGCCTTCCATCTCGGTAAACGGCACGGCGGCGGTGACTTCAGGATTTTTCATCGCTGCAACGGCCACTGGCTGCCAATCGTCGATAGGGTTCACGCCGACGATGGTCGCGTGGGGCACCATGCCAAGGATGCGCGAGCTCATTTCGCGCTGGAAGCCGTTCATCACCGACAGCACCACGATCATCGCCAGCACGCCCAGGGCGAGGCCGATCATCGAGGTCATCGAGATGAAGGAAACAAAGCGATTGCGGCGCTTGGCGCGGGTATAGCGCATGCCGATAAAGATCGATAACGGTCTGAACATTCGCTGGGGCACCGTATAAAAATAAAAGACCCGACGCACCGTTCGGTGCGCCGGGTTTCGGCCAATCAGATGGGTGTCAGGCAACCTTCCTGCAAATGCAGGACGCGATCCATCTGGCGAGCCAGGTTCATGTCGTGGGTCACCACCAGAAACGCGGTGCGCATCGAGGTGCTGAGTTCCAGCATCAAATCCTGAATGCCTTGAGCAGTATGGGAGTCGAGGTTGCCGGTCGGCTCGTCGAGCATCACCAAGCCTGGTTTGTTCACCAGGGCACGGGCGATGGCCACACGCTGGCGTTCACCACCGGACAATTCCGCCGGCTTGTGCTCCAGACGATGGCCCAGCCCTACCCGCTCCAGCAACGCCGTCGCACGCTGACGCGCTTCCGGGATCGCGGTTTTACCGATCAGCAACGGCATGCAGACGTTTTCCAGCGCGGTGAACTCAGGCAGCAAGTGGTGGAACTGGTAAACGAAACCCAGCGACCGATTGCGCAGCAGGCCACGGGCCTTTTCGTTCAGTGCGGAGAGTTCTTCACCGGCCAGCCAGACGCTGCCCTTGGTCGGCGTATCGAGGCCACCCAGCAGGTTGAGCAAGGTACTTTTGCCCGAACCCGACGTACCAACGATCGCCACGCGCTCACCTGGGTGCAGCTCCAGTTGCAGACCCGCCAGAACCTCTACCGATTCCGGGCCTTCCACGTAGGATTTGCCCAGGTTGCGGCAGCTCAAGATTGCTTTATCACTCATGCCCGACTCACTCATAACGTAGCGCCTCCGCAGGCTGGGTGCGCGCGGCACGCCAGGCTGGATACAGGGTGGCGAGGAAACTCAGAACCAACGCGGCGGCGCAGACCATCAACACGTCCTGGCTCTGCACTTGCGACGGCAGGTAATCGATGAAATACACGTCGGCGTTCAGGAATTTGTGGCCGATCAGCCCTTCAAGGGCCGAAATCGCGGCGCTGACGTTGAGCGCGGCGAAGATCCCGACCACAGCGCCGATCAGCGTACCGACCACGCCAATGACCGTGCCCTGGACCATGAAGATCGCCATGATTGAACCCGGCGTGGCGCCAAGGGTGCGCAGGATCGCGATGTCGCCCTTCTTGTCGTTCACCACCATTACCAGCGTGGAAATGATATTGAACGCCGCAACGGCGACGATCAGCAGCAACAGCAGGCCGATCATGGCTTTTTCCATGCGGATTGCCTGATACAGATTGCCGTGGGTGCGGGTCCAGTCGCGGGCGTAATACTTGTCTTCGCCGAGCTGCTGGGCGATGGTCCACGCGACGCGTGGCGCCTGGAACAAGTCGTCGAACTTCAAGCGCAGCCCCTGGACCTGATCCGGCTTCCAGCGGTGCAGCTTCGCTAGATCCTGCAGGTTTGTGATGCCCAGATACCCGTCGATCTCACCGGCCCCGACATGGAAGATGCCGACCACGGTAAAGCGTTTCATGCGCGGGAACATCCCGGCCGGGGTCACGGTGACTTCCGGCGCGACAAACGTCAGCTTGTCGCCGACCGCCACGCCGAGCTTGGCCGCGGCCTTGTCGCCGATGACGATGCCGAAACTGCCCGGCGCCAGGTCGTCGAGTTTGCCCTGCTGCATGAAGTTATCAATGATCGACACCTGCCGCTCCTGCACAGGGTCGATGGCATTGAGCAGCACTTTGGAGACCTTGCCGTTGTTGGTCAGCAGGCCCTGCATCTGGACGAAGGGCGCAACCGCCGCCACCTGCGGGTTCTGCTTGACCTTGGCGGCCAGGCTTTGCCAGTCGCCGATCGGCTCACCGGACTCGATGGTCGCGTGGGGCACCATGCCCAGCACGCGGGTGCGCATCTCATGATCGAAGCCGTTCATGACCGACAGCACGACGATCATCACGACCACACCAAGGGCGAGTCCGATCATCGAGGTCAGGGAAATGAACGACACAAAATGATTGCGACGCTTTGCACGGGTATAACGCGTGCCAATAAATACGAAGAGAGGTCTGAACATGTCGGGGCTTGTTCGGAGGGAAAAGGAACGTCCTTGTGGCGGGGGTCGATAACCAGCTTTACACTCAGACCACCGCCGCTACCATGGGTTCGCCATGTCGACATTAGATGAAGAAGATCGCCGCGAATACTACCGTATCGAGGACACGATCGCACTGGAAATTCGGCCCCTGTCTGCTCCCGAAGCCGCAGGCCAGGAAGTGTTGCAGGATGCTTCCCCTCTATTCAACCTGCTCAGCGAACTGCACCTGAGCGAATTCGAATCACAACACCTGCTGCGACAGATCAGCGAACGCGACCGGACCATCGCCGCGTTCCTGAAATCCCAGAACAAACGCATCGATCTGCTGAGCCAGGTGGTCGCCTTGACCGTGCTCGGACAGATCGGCGAGCCGCAGCCAGTGATTATCTCCGAAGGGGGCATCGACTTTCAGCATCCGACGCCCATCGCCACCGGCGCGCACCTGTCGGTGAAACTGGTGCTGATGCCGCAAGCCCTTGGCCTGTTGCTGCGGGCCCGTGTCACCCATTGTGACCGCAAGGGCGACGGCTATGACATCGGCACCGAGTT
Source organism: Pseudomonas sp. S2_A02 (assembly GCF_054668495.1). Taxonomy (NCBI): domain Bacteria; kingdom Pseudomonadati; phylum Pseudomonadota; class Gammaproteobacteria; order Pseudomonadales; family Pseudomonadaceae; genus Pseudomonas; species Pseudomonas sp. S2_A02. The sequence goes on from NZ_CP162776.1 coordinate 1,587,144, forward strand.
CGAATACCTGTCCGATGCCCAGCGGCAATTGCTGGCCCGTTACATCTTGCAGCGACAGGCACAAGAACGACGCCTGGCCCGCGAACAAAACGAATCAGGCATTTAATTTAAGGAAGAACCGTGACTCTCATCTACGGCCATCGCGGCGCCAAGGGCGAAGCACCGGAAAACACCCTGACCAGCTTTCAGGAATGCCTCAAGCACGGCGTACGCCGTTGCGAACTGGACTTGCACCTGTCCAGGGATGGCGAGTTGATGGTGATCCACGACCCGACCCTCAAACGCACCACCGAGCGTCGCGGCAAAGTAGTCGAACATACCGCCGCGGAACTGGTGACCTACGACGCGCGCAAGGGTGGCCCAGGCTGGATCAAACCCTGCCCGATTCCAACGCTGGAAGAATTGTTCGAGAAGTGCGATTTCGAGCACTGGCAGCTGGAAGTCAAAAGCGCTTCACGCACCCGCGCCGCGACCACCGTGCTGGCGATTCGCGAAATGGCGCAACGTTTCGGTATGCGGGACAAGATTACGATTACGTCGAGTTCACGCGAAGTATTGAAAGCCGCGCTGGATCTGGTGCCGGACGTGTCTCGCGGATTGGTGGCCGAATATGCCTGGCTCGACCCGCTGAAGGTCGCGCAAAACTACGGATGCGAGATGCTGGCGCTGAACTGGACCCTGTGTACGCCGGAACGCCTGCAGAAGGCGCAGCGTCAGGGGCTGCATGTGTCGGTGTGGACAGTCAACGAGCCCGCGCTGATGCGCAGACTCGCCGACTTCGGCGTTGACAGCCTGATTACAGACTTTCCCGGTTTGGCCACTGCCACGCTCGAGAATTGCTGAAATCGGTCTCCCCGGCCGGCTCAGGCCACCGGCCGGAGCCGCTCAAAAAAGCCGGTTGAGGCCATCGTACGCCGCTACTCGATAGGCTTCTGCCATGGTCGGGTAGTTGAACGTCGTGTTGACGAAGTACTTCAGGGTGTTTTGTTCGCCCGGCTGGCTCATGATCGCCTGACCGATGTGCACGATCTCCGACGCCTGATAACCGAAGCAGTGAACGCCCAACACCTCCAGGGTATCGCGATGGAAAAGGATCTTCAGCATGCCTTGCGGCTCGCCGGCAATCTGCGCACGCGCCATGCCCTTGAAGAACGCCTTGCCCACTTCGTACGGCACCTTGGCCTGAGTCAGCTCCTGCTCGTTCTTGCCGATCGAGCTGATCTCCGGAATGGTGTAGATGCCGGTTGGCACGTCGTTGACGAAGCGCCAGCTGCCATTGTCGACAATGCTGCCAGCGGCCGAACGGCCCTGGTCGTGGGCGGCACTGGCCAGGCTAGGCCAACCAATCACGTCACCGGCACCATAAATATTCGGCACGCAGGTGCGGTAGTTTTCGTCGACTTCGATCTGGCCACGGCTGTTGACCTTCACGCCGATATTTTCCAGACCCAGCGCATCGGTGTTGCCGGTACGGCCGTTGCACCAGAGCAAGGCATCGGCCTTGATCTTCTTGCCGGACTTCAGGTGCAGGATCACGCCGTTGTCCACACCTTCGACGCGGTCGTAGTCTTCGTTGTGGCGAACCGTGATGTTGTTGTTGCTGAAGTGGTAACTCAGGGCCTGGGAAATTTCCGAGTCGAGGAAGCTCAGCAACTGACCGCGGTTATCCACCAGCTCGACCAGCACACCCAGACCACTGAAGATCGAGGCGTATTCGCAACCGATCACGCCAGCGCCGTAAACGATGAGTTTGCGCGGGGTATGGCCGAGACTGAGGATGGTGTCGCTATCATAGATACGCGGGTGATGGAAATCGATGTCCGCCGGGCGATAAGGGCGCGAACCGGTGGCGATGATGATGTGCTTGGCCACCAGTTTTTCGACCACGCCGTTGGCGCAGACCACTTCGATGGTTTGCTCGTCAGCGAAGCTGCCGGTGCCAAAGAACACGTCGACGCGGTTACGGGCGTAGTAGCCGGTGCGCGAGGCGACTTGTTTGGAGATGACTTTTTCGGCGCTTTTCAAAACGTCCGGGAACGAGAACCAGCGCGGCTCACCAATCGCCCGGAACATCGGGTTGGTGTTGAACTGCATGATCTGCCGGACCGAGTGACGCAAGGCCTTGGACGGGATGGTGCCCAGGTGGGTGCAGTTGCCGCCGACCTGGCGACGACTATCGACCATCGCCACCTTGCGTCCTGCTTTGGCGGCATTCATTGCCGCGCCTTCTCCCGCCGGGCCGGAACCCAACACCACCACGTCGTAGTTGTAGACAGCCATGCATACTCCTCAGAACAGGCCGCGGCGCCCTCGGCACCTGCGGCTAAATCACGCCGATCTGCGGCGTGAAGGAACAATTTGGGGCCAGTGCAGAACCCGGACACAGTCTATAGAAGCGTCAACGCCGGGCACATTAACCCTTGGTCGCGTCGTAGGCTAGTTTTGCCTGCACTACAACGCCATCAAAAATGCTTTTTAAGCCGTAATCACTTGGTTTCCTCACCCGCCAGGCGCTCAAAAGCCTGATTGGTGCGTGTGACGAAACCTGTATCGGCACGAATCACAAAGAATGCACCAATGTCATGGGTTTCGGCATAGTCCCAACCCCGTTCAGGACCGAGAATCAGCAACAGCGTCGATAGGCCATCGGCCATTAATGCTGAAGGATGAATGACCGTGACTGACGCCAGGGTGTGTAGGACCGGTGCTCCAGTGCGGGCGTCGAAGGTATGGGAATAGCGCTGGCCGTTCTGTTTAAAATATTTACGGTAGTCACCGGAGGTGGATACGCCGTAACCGTCGACGGCGATGATGCGTTTGGCCACTTGTTGGTCATCGCGGGGCTCCTCAAGGGCGACGTGCCAGGCCGAACCATCGGGTTTGTGCCCGACAGCCTTGAGTTCTCCGGTGGCTTCAGCCAGGTAACTGTCGATGCCCAAAGTCTCGAGCCTGCTGGCGATCCGGTCGACCGCATACCCAGCGGCGAGACTGTTGAAATCGACTTCTACCGGGGCGTCTTTACACAACCGATCGCCTTCGATGCGTAAGTGACCATAGCCAACGCGCTGTCGCGCCAAGGCCAGGGCGTCGGCGCTCGGGACTTTTTCTTCTCGGGACTGCGGACCGAATCCCCAGAGATTGAGCAGCGGCTCCACCGTCAAGTCGAAGGAGCCGCCGCTTTGAGATGACAGCTGCTCGCCCACACGGATCAATTCGAGCACCGGGCCAGGCATGACCTGACAGTGGCCGGCCGGCAGTGCGTTGAAGCGTTCGGTGTCCGAGTCGCTGCGATAGGTCGAGAATTGTCGATCCACTTCGGCGAGGATATTTTCTACTTCGGCCTGCACCGCTTTCGGCCCAGGCGTGGAGGAATGTCTTACGTATTGGATGGAATAACGACTGCCCATGGTCGGGCCGTCGAAGCGTTCCAGGCTGTCGCCGTTGCCACAACCGGACAAAACGCCGGCCAGCACCACAAGTCCACTCCACCGTCCAGTTAACAAATCTTCATCTCCCCTCAAAACCGCGCCCGCCATTATGGGCCTCAGAGCGCATGAGAGCGAGGTCTGCCAGCGCCCGTCAGCCAGACGCCAAACCTGTGGGAGCGAGCCTGTGTGGCGAGGGGGCTTGCCCCCGTCCGATTGCGAAGCAATCGTAAATCCGGTCACCGCTATCGCGAGCAGGCTCCCACAGGTGCAGCGTTTTCAAACAAGATTTACCAGCGTGAGTACCTACAAATGCCTTCCAATACGAGCAACGGCAAAGCAATTTTTCGCGTCGTCAGCGGAAACTTCCTGGAGATGTTCGACTTCATGGTCTACGGCTTTTACGCCACGGCCATTGCTAAAACCTTCTTCCCTGCCGACAGTGCTTTCGCTTCCCTGATGCTGTCATTGGCCACTTTCGGGGCCGGCTTCCTGATGCGTCCGCTGGGGGCGATTTTCCTCGGGGCTTACATCGACCGTCACGGCCGTCGCAAAGGCTTGATCATCACATTGGCAATGATGGCCGCCGGCACACTATTGATTGCCTGTGTGCCGGGTTACTCGACGTTGGGTGTCGCGGCGCCGCTGATCGTATTGTTCGGTCGCTTGCTGCAAGGCTTCTCGGCGGGCGTGGAACTGGGCGGTGTGTCGGTGTACCTCGCCGAGATCTCCACACCAGGCCGCAAAGGCTTCTTCGTCAGTTGGCAATCCGCCAGTCAGCAAGCCGCGGTGGTCTTCGCCGGCCTGCTCGGCGTGGGTTTGAACCATTGGCTCAGCCCGCAAGAAATGGGTGAATGGGGCTGGCGCGTGCCGTTCCTGATCGGCTGCATGATCGTGCCGGTGATCTTCGTGATCCGCCGTTCGCTGGAAGAAGCCCCGGAATTCCAGGCGCGCAAGCACCGCCCTACCCTGCAAGAGATTATCCGCTCGATTGGTCAGAACTTCGGCATCGTCCTCGCCGGCATGGCGCTGGTGGTGATGACCACGGTGTCGTTCTACCTGATTACCGCCTACACCCCGACCTTCGGCAAAGCCGAACTGCATCTGTCGGATCTGGATACGTTACTGGTGACGGTGTGCATTGGTCTGTCGAATTTCTTCTGGCTGCCGGTGATGGGTTCTGTGTCTGACAGAATCGGGCGCAAACCCCTGCTGTTGGCGGCGACGATTCTGGCGATCCTCACGGCTTATCCAGCGCTGTCATGGCTGGTTGCGAACCCGAGCTTCAGCCATCTGCTGATCGTCGAGTTGTGGCTGTCGTTCCTGTATGGCTCGTACAACGGCGCCATGGTCGTAGCCCTGACCGAGATCATGCCGGTGGAAGTTCGCACGACCGGTTTCTCCCTTGCCTACAGCCTGGCGACCGCGACCTTTGGTGGCTTCACACCGGCGGCCTGTACGTATCTGATCCATGTGCTGGACAACAAGGCGGCACCGGGGATCTGGCTCAGTGGCGCAGCGGTATTGGGGTTGATTGCGACGCTGGTGCTGTTCCGGGGCAATCGTCATGAGTTGCGGACTGCGCAAGCGGCAGTAGTCGGCGGCGCCTGATCCATCGCCTTCGCGAGCAAGCCCGCTCCCACATTTGATCGAGTTGTCCCGGCGGACGCGGTCAAATGTGTGCGGGCTTGCTCGCGAAGAGGCCAACACCGACAACACACCTGCAACTGACCAAACTGCACAAACAAAAACGCCCCGACCAAAGTCGGGGCGCTTTCATGTGCGGCTAAGGCTTAGCGCGGGAACGCTGGCGGGTTTACACCGGCCATGTCTTCCATCACGCGAACCACCTGGCAGCTGTAACCGAACTCGTTGTCGTACCAGACGTACAGAACAACGCGGTTATCCTGAACGATGGTCGCTTCAGCATCCACAACGCCTGCGTGGCGCGAGCCAACGAAGTCGGTGGAAACCACTTCCTGCGAATTGACGTAGTCGATTTGCTTGTGCAGATCGGAGTGCAGCGCCATGTAGCGCAGGTACTCGTTCATCTCTTCACGAGTGGCGGCTTTCTCAAGGTTCAGGTTGAGAATGGCCATCGACACGTTCGGCGTCGGAACACGGATCGCGTTACCGGTCAGCTTGCCGGCCAGCTCAGGCAGGGCCTTGGCAGCAGCGGTGGCAGCACCAGTCTCGGTGATAACCATGTTCAGCGCGGCGCTACGGCCACGGCGATCACCCTTGTGGAAGTTGTCGATCAGGTTCTGGTCGTTGGTGTACGAGTGAACGGTTTCGACGTGACCGTTGATGATGCCGAACTTGTCATTCACAGCTTTCAGCACCGGCACGATGGCGTTGGTGGTGCAGGAAGCGGCGGACACGATCTTGTCATCAGCAGTGATTTCACCGTGGTTGATACCGTGAACGATGTTCTTCAGCTTGCCTTTGCCAGGCGCGGTCAGAACAACGCGGTCGATACCCGGGCAAGCCAGGTGCTGGCCCAAGCCATCGGCGTCACGCCATACACCGGTGTTGTCCACCAGCAGCGCATTTTTGATGCCGTACTGGGTGTAGTCCACTTCAGTCGGGTTCTTCGCGTAGATAACCTGGATCAGGTTGCCGTTGGCGGTGATGGTGTTGTTGGCTTCATCAATGGTGATGGTGCCATTGAACGAACCGTGCACCGAGTCGCGACGCAGCAGGCTGGCACGTTTGACCAGATCGTTCTCGGCGCCCTTGCGGACAACGATGGCGCGCAGACGCAGGCCGTCGCCACCACCGGTTTTCTCGATCAGGATGCGCGCCAGCAGACGACCGATACGACCGAAGCCGTACAGGACAACGTCGGTGCCGGTACGACCGGAACCATTCTGCTTGCCGACCACATCGGCCAGTTCGTCACGAACGAACGCTTCGGCGGTACGGCCATTACCCTCGGCTTTGAATTTGACAGCCAGCTTGCCCAGGTCTACCGAAGCAGCGCCGAGCTTGAGCTCGCTCATTGCCTTGAGCAGCGGGAATGTTTCGTGGACGGACAATTCACTGTCATCGGACTGGCGATGGCGAGCAAAGCGGTGAGCTTTGAGAATCGCGATGACAGACTGGTTGATCAGACTGCGGCCATAGATCGAGCTCACCACGTTGTTATTGCGGTAGAGCTGACCGATAAGCGGAATCATCGCTTCTGCGAGTGCTTCACGGTCGATCCATTCACCAAGACACTGGTCGGGCTTCTGAGTCACGGTAACCTTCCACATGTAGGGGCAGAAAAAAGGGGCTACATTATGCCGCCGAGTGCCTCCCGTAGCAATGCGCGCCTGTCGCACAGACGGTAACAAAATCCTGTTCAAAAAAATTACGCCCCGCTCCAGCCCAGTAAAACCGGGGCTTTCAGCACAGTCAATTTTTCGACGATAACGATGCCGTGTCCGTAACCCTCCGTAACACTGAGCGGTTTTGGCACTACATTTTCAGTATCAAACCGCCAGTTTTTGTCATTACCACTACATTTCACCCAACCTGTGCATATAGACACAGTCTGCAACTGACAGCCGGCACCTGAGGCCGTTACAATTGTCGACTTTGTCGCAACGCTTGGAGCTCAACCTTCCGTGCCCGTTCTGCGTCTACCGCTTCTCCCTGCCGCGGCAGGTAAACAGCACTGGGGCAACCTGCCCGGTGCCGCCCTGAGCCTGGCCATTGCCGAGGCCGCCAGCGCTGCCAAGCGCTTTACCCTGCTACTGACCGCCGACAGCCAGAGTGCCGAACGGCTGGAACAGGAGCTGAGTTTCTTCGCCCCGGATTTGCCTGTCCTGCATTTCCCCGACTGGGAAACCCTGCCCTACGACCTGTTCTCGCCACACCAGGACATCATCTCTCAGCGCATCGCCAGCCTGTATCGGTTGCCGGAGCTGGAGCATGGCGTGCTGGTCGTGCCGATCACCACGGCCCTGCACCGCCTGGCGCCGACCAAATTCCTGCTCGGCAGCAGCCTGGTGCTGGATGTCGGCCAGAAGCTTGATGTCGAGCAAATGCGCAGCCGGCTTGAGGCCAGCGGCTATCGTTACGTCGATACAGTTTATGAGCACGGCGAATTCACCGTGCGCGGCTCGTTGATCGATCTGTTCCCGATGGGCAGCAAACTGCCCTTCCGCATCGATCTGTTCGACGACGAAATCGAAACCCTGCGTACCTTCGATCCGGAAAACCAACGCTCCATCGACAAGGTGGACACCGTTCGCCTGCTGCCGGCGCGGGAGTTCCCGCTGCAAAAGGACGCGGTCACCCGTTTCAAGTCGCGCTTTCGCGAGCGTTTCGATGTCGACTTCCGTCGCTGCCCGATCTTTCAGGATTTGAGCAGCGGGATTACACCGGCGGGTATCGAGTACTACTTGCCGCTGTTCTTCGACGAAACCTCCACGCTGTTCGATTACCTGCCCCAGGACACACAAGTGTTCTCTTTACCGGGCATCGAACAGGCGGCAGAGAATTTCTGGAACGACGTGCGCAATCGTTACGAAGAGCGCCGTGTCGATCCATCCCGTCCTTTATTGCCACCGGCCGAGCTGTTCTTGCCCGTGGAAGATTGCTTTGCCCGCCTCAAGAGCTGGCCCCGTGTGGTTGCCAGTCAACAGGACGTGGAAACCGGTGTCGGCCGCGAGCGCTTCCCGGCTCAGCCGCTGCCGAACCTGGCCATCGAAGCCAAGGCCACTCAGCCGTTGGCGGCGCTGGCCGGCTTCCTCGACGAGTTCCCCGGCCGCGTGCTGTTTACCGCCGAATCAGCGGGCCGCCGTGAAGTGCTGCTGGAATTGCTGGAGCGCCTGAAGCTGCGACCGAAAACCGTCGACAGCTGGCCAGACTTTATTGCGAGCAAGGAGCGCTTGGCGATCACCATCGCGCCGCTCGACGAAGGTCTGTTGCTGGACGATCCAGCGCTGGCCCTGGTCGCTGAGAGCCCGCTGTTCGGTCAACGCGTGATGCAGCGCCGCCGCCGCGAGAAACGCGCTGACGCCAACAACGATGCAGTGATCAAAAACCTCACCGAGCTGCGCGAAGGCGCGCCGGTTGTGCATATCGATCATGGCGTCGGCCGCTATCTGGGGCTGACGATCCTGGAAATCGACAATCAAGCCGCCGAATTCCTGACCCTTGAATATGCCGAGAACGCCAAGCTGTACGTCCCGGTCGCCAACCTGCACCTGATCGCCCGTTACACCGGCAGCGACGATGCCCTGGCGCCGCTGCACCGCCTCGGCTCCGAGACCTGGCAGAAAGCCAAACGCAAAGCCGCCGAACAGGTGCGCGACGTGGCCGCCGAGTTGCTCGACATCTATGCCCGTCGCGCCGCTCGCGAGGGTTATGCCTTCGCCGACCCGAAAGCCGATTACGCGACCTTCAGCGCCGGTTTCCCGTTCGAAGAAACCCCGGACCAACAGACCACCATCGAAGCGGTGCGCGCCGACATGCTCGCGCCGAAACCGATGGATCGTCTGGTCTGCGGCGACGTCGGTTTCGGCAAGACCGAAGTGGCGATGCGCGCGGCGTTCATCGCAGTGCATGGCGGTCGTCAGGTGGCTATTCTGGTGCCGACCACCCTGCTCGCCCAGCAACACTACAACAGCTTTCGCGACCGCTTCGCCGACTGGCCGGTAAGCGTGGAAGTGATGAGCCGCTTCAAGTCGACCAAGGAAGTGAACGCTGCGGTCGCGGACCTGGCTGAAGGCAAGATCGATATCGTCATCGGCACACACAAGCTGCTGCAAGACGACGTAAAGATCAAAAACCTCGGACTGGTGATCATCGACGAAGAGCACCGTTTCGGTGTCCGTCAGAAAGAACAGCTCAAGGCGCTGCGCAGTGAAGTCGACATCCTGACGCTGACCGCTACGCCGATTCCGCGCACGCTGAACATGGCGGTGTCGGGCATGCGTGACCTGTCGATCATCGCCACGCCACCGGCCCGTCGCCTGTCGGTCCGGACCTTCGTCATGGAGCAGAACAAGAGCACGGTCAAAGAAGCCCTGCTGCGTGAGTTGCTGCGTGGCGGTCAGGTCTACTACCTGCACAACGACGTGAAGACCATCGAGAAATGCGCCGCCGACCTCGCCGAACTGGTGCCGGAAGCGCGGATCGGCATCGGCCATGGGCAGATGCGTGAACGCGATCTCGAACAAGTGATGAGCGACTTCTACCACAAGCGCTTCAACGTGCTGATCGCCTCGACCATCATCGAGACCGGCATCGACGTGCCGAGCGCCAACACCATCATCATCGAGCGCGCCGACAAGTTCGGCTTGGCGCAGTTGCACCAATTGCGTGGCCGCGTCGGTCGCAGCCACCACCAGGCATATGCTTACCTGCTGACACCGCCGCGCCAGCAAATCACTCCCGACGCAGAAAAGCGCCTGGAAGCGATCGCCAATACCCAGGACCTCGGCGCGGGCTTCGTACTCGCCACCAACGACCTGGAAATCCGTGGTGCCGGCGAACTGCTGGGCGACGGTCAGAGCGGGCAGATCCAGGCCGTCGGTTTCACCCTGTACATGGAAATGCTCGAGCGCGCGGTGAAGTCGATCCGCAAGGGCGAACAGCCGAACCTCGATCAACCGCTGGGCGGTGGTCCCGAAGTCAATCTGCGTGTGCCGGCATTGATTCCGGAAGACTATCTGCCGGATGTCCACGCTCGCTTGATCCTGTACAAGCGCATCGCGTCCGCCACCGACGAAGAAGGCCTCAAGGACCTGCAAGTGGAGATGATCGACCGTTTCGGTCTGCTGCCGGAGCCGACCAAGAACCTGGTGCGGATCACGGCGCTGAAATTGCAGGCCGAACAGCTGGGCATCAAGAAAGTCGACGGCGGCCCGCAAGGCGGTCGCATCGAATTCGCGACCCAGACCCCGGTCGACCCGCTGACGCTGATCAAACTGATCCAGAGCCAGCCCAAACGCTACAAATTCGAAGGCGCCACAATGTTCAAATTCCAGGTACCAATGGAGCGCCCGGAAGAACGCTTTAATACTGTAGAAGCGCTATTCGAGCGCCTCATTCCGACCACTGCTTGAAGGACGCCGCATGCGCCTGTTTCGCTCACTGACCTTGTTGTTGACGTTGTTGATGTCACTGCTCGCCCCCACGGCGTTTGCCGATGATCTGTATCAGGTTGAAATGATTCTGGTACGACAAAACGCCGTGCCCGCCATCGTCAGCCGCGCCGCGCCGGAAGACTGGGATGCCGGCGCTCAACGCATCAGCCCCGACAGCTTTCGCACGCCAAGCCTTAATCCCGAAGTGGAAAAGCTCACCGGCAGCAACGAATACACCGTGTTGTTGCACAAGGCCTGGCAACAAAAGCTCGGCGAAGAAGCCAGCAAAGTCGCGATCAGCGAAGGCACCGAACAGTTCGGGCAGTTCCCTATCGAGGGCACGCTGAGCCTGAAATTGGGGCGCTTCACCGACGTCGATGCAGACTTCTGGGTCAACAAGATTGATGCCAACGGCCTGGTCACCGCCAGCGAACGCCTGAAACAGGAAAGCCACACCAAGAACGGTCAGCTGAACTTCCTCGACAACGGCCACCTGGGCCTGCTGATCAAGATCACTTCGCTGACCGCCCCTGCGCCTCGGCCAGTCCCTGATGTAATTCCGGACTGATTGAAGCCCTTATGCCCTCCGCGACCCTGAGCAAACCCCTGGCAACATCCTGGGTCAGCCGATTCAAGGAACAGAGCCTGGAGCGGGGCCGCCGCTACGCTCTGGAGAACCGCGTCAGGATCGTCGAAGTCGGCGATGCCACCATCACCGCCAGTTGCGAAGGCTCTGGCGGTAACGTTTACCGTCAGACCATTCGCCTGCGCGAGTCGGCCAAAGGCACCTTGCTGATGATCGACGCCACGTGCACCTGCCCGGTTCACAGCAACTGCAAACATTGCGCGGCGGTGTTGCTGCAAGTGCAGGAAACCCTCGCTTATCCGGCGGCTGCCAAAGACGCTGAACTGCTGGAAAAACTTCAGGCCGTACTGGAAAACCGTAGCCCCAAAGCACCGCCGCAAGTGTTGGTGGACAACGTGCAACCGGTGCCGCGCCTGTGGCTGGCGAGCATTGAATTCAGCGCCTTCGAACCGCGCAACGGCAAGATGCAGCGCTACATCCAGCATCGGGCGGCGCTGTCCTTCAGCTATCTGGATGAATACGTCAGCGGACAGAAAAACACTGACATCCTGATTCGCCAGGAAACGCAGACGCTGCGGATAAAACGTCACCCGGAAATCGAACAAGCCTACAGGGAGCAGTTGCGAATCCTCGGCTTCAAGATCGCCACCCGACAAAGCAAGGCCTTGCCGGAAAGTGCCGGCGAACTCTACGAGATGGTCAACGACAGCGCCTGGCTGACCTTCACCCTCAACGAGCTGCCGAAGCTGCGCACCCAAGGTTGGGAGTTGCAAATCGACGAGGATTTCGGCTTCGACCTGACCGCCGTGGATGATTGGTACGCCACGGTCGAGCAGGCACCAGAGCGCGACTGGTTCGACCTGGAACTGGGGATCATCGTCAACGGTGAACGACTGAGCCTGCTGCCGATCCTGTTGAACCTGATGCGCTCCCACACCGAGCTCCTCAACCCGGAACGACTCGCCCGACGTCGCGACGACGAACTGATTCTGGTGAACATCCCGCAGCGCCGCAGCACCGACCAAGGCCCGTTGCAGGTCGCCCTGCCCTTCGGCCGCCTGAAACCGGTACTGGCCACCCTCGGCGAGTTTTACCTGCAAGAGCCCGGCGAAACCACGCTGCGCCTGAGCAAGGCCGACGCCACACGACTGAATCCGCTGGAAGGTCTGCCATTGCTTTGGGAAGGTGGCGAGCAGATCCGCACCCTTGCCCAGCGCCTGCGCGACATAAAGGACCACACCACCGCTGCACCCGAAGGCTTGAATGCCACCTTGCGTCCGTATCAGCTGGAAGGCCTGAGCTGGATGCAGTCGTTGCGGCAACTGGAAGTCGGCGGGATTCTCGCGGACGACATGGGTCTGGGCAAAACCCTACAGACCCTGGCGCATATTCTCAGCGAGAAGAACGCGGGGCGCCTCGATCGGCCGTGCATGGTGGTCATGCCCACCAGCCTGATCCCCAACTGGCTCGACGAAGCCGCACACTTCACGCCGCAGCTCAAAGTGCTGGCGCTGTACGGTGCCAGTCGCAAAAAGCATTTCGCGCACCTGGCCGATTACGACCTGATTCTGACCACCTATGCGCTGCTGCCCAAGGACATCGAACGCCTTGCCGCGCAACCGTTGCACGTACTGGTGCTGGATGAAGCGCAGTACATCAAGAACCCCAACAGCAAAGCCGCCCATGCGGCCCGTGAGCTGAATGCTCGCCAGCGCCTGTGCCTGAGCGGCACGCCGCTGGAAAACCATCTGGGCGAATTGTGGTCGCTGTTTCACTTCCTGCTGCCCGGCTGGCTCGGTGACGTGAAAAGCTTCAACCGTGATTACCGCGTGCCGATAGAAAAGCGCGCAAGCGAAGTAAGACTTCAGCACCTCAACGGTCGGATAAAACCGTTCCTGCTGCGCAGGACCAAGGAACAGGTGGCCACCGAGCTGCCGCCCAAAACCGAGATTATCCATTGGGTCGAACTCAACGAAGCCCAGCGCGACGTATACGAAACCATGCGCCTGGCCATGGACAAAAAAGTCCGCGACGAGATCACCCTCAAGGGCGTGGCGCGCAGTCAGATCATCATCCTTGAGGCGCTGCTGAAGCTGCGCCAGGTGTGCTGCGATTTACGTCTGGTCAACGATGCCGCCCTGCCCGCGCGCGGCAGTACCTCCGGCAAGCTCGATAGCCTGATGGAAATGCTTGAAGAGTTGTTCGAAGAAGGTCGGCGGATTCTGCTGTTTTCGCAGTTCACCTCAATGCTGTCCTTGATCGAGGACGAGCTGAAAAAACGTGGCGTGGCGTATGCGATCCTGACCGGACAAACCCGCGACCGACGCACGCCAGTGAAGGAATTCCAGAGCGGCAAGCGTCAGATCTTTCTGATCAGCCTGAAGGCCGGCGGCGTAGGACTGAACCTGACCGAAGCGGACACGGTGATTCACTATGACCCTTGGTGGAACCCGGCGACAGAAAATCAGGCGACTGATCGCGCGTATCGCATTGGTCAGGAGAAGCCGGTATTCGTCTACAAGATGATTGCCAGGGGCACGGTGGAAGAGAAAATTCAGCATCTGCAGAAGGAAAAATCCGATCTTGCCGCAGGCGTGCTGGATGGGCGCAAAACCGGAGACTGGAAATTGCAGAGCGATGATATCGAGGCGTTGTTTGCGCCGTTGCCGGAAAAAATTGATAAGTAGCGTTGATTATTAAATCGCCATCGCGAGCAGGCTCGGTCCCACATTAATTTTGTGCTGCCTCCATTATGGTGGGCAAACACACATCCAATGTGGGAGCGAGCCTGCTCGCGACGGGGTCGACTCGGTATAACGACTGATTAGCCCTTAAGCACCCGCGCCAACGTCGACTTCACCTTACCCATACCGTCATGCAATGCCTGCTCGATCTCGGCCATGGTGATCACCGCTGTCGACTTGCCCGCAGCCGGGTTCACCACCAGCGCCAGACAGGCGTAATCCAGTTCCAGCTCACGCGCCAATGCCGCTTCCGGCATGCCGGTCATGCCGACGATATCGCAACCGTCACGTTCCAGGCGCGCAATTTCAGCGACGGTTTCCAGACGCGGTCCCTGGGTGCAGGCATACACGCCATGGCTGGTGTAGCCAACACCTTCAGCCGCCAACGCCGCGATCAATTGCTGACGCAGGAGTTCGCTATAGGGATAGCTGAAGTCAATGTGCGTGACCTGTTCCAGGTCATCGGCGAAATAGGTGTGTTCGCGACCGCTGGTGTAGTCGATCAATTGGTGCGGAACGCAGAAATGTCCGGTGCCCATCGCGGCATGAATCCCGCCCACGGCGTTGACCGCGAGAATCGCTTCAGCACCCGCCTGCTTCAAGGCCCACAGGTTGGCACGGTAGTTCACCTGATGCGGCGGGAACCGGTGCGGGTGCCCGTGACGCGCGAGAAACAGCACTTCCCTGCCAGCGTATTCACCGATCTGCACTTCGGCTGAAGGCGCGCCGTAGGGAGTGTCCACCGCCAATGACTGACGAATGCTCAGGCCTTCGAGCTGAGTCAGGCCGGTGCCACCGATAATCGCGTAAACCGTCATTACGAAAAATCCTTAATCAATCAATTGAGCTTCTTTGAGCGCGCCGATGGCCGTCAGCCAGCGCGGGTCTTGACGGTATTCGGTGCTGGCGAATGCCTGCCCACGCATCCGCGCTATACGCGCCGAAGGTTTGACCTTCAAACGCTGGGCGGCGCTCAACGCCAACTCGGCAGCCGCGCGATCGTTGCACACCAGGCCCATGTCGCAACCGGCGGTCAATGCCGCTTCAATGCGACTGGCGGCATCGCCGACCACGTGCGCACCCGCCATCGACAGGTCGTCGCTGAAGATCACACCATCGAACTGCAACTCGCCGCGCAGGATGTCCTGCAACCAGCGACGGGAGAAACCCGCAGGCTGGGAATCGACTTTTGGATAAATCACGTGGGCCGGCATGACGGCAGCCAGTTGCTTGCTCAACCGCGCGAACGGCACCAGGTCATTGGCGCGGATTTCCTCGAGGCTGCGCTCGTCGTTGGGAATCGCAACGTGGGAATCGGCCTCGGCCCAGCCATGACCCGGGAAATGCTTACCTGTGGCGGCCATTCCCGCGCTGTTCATGCCACGGATGAATGCACCGGCGAGCAAGGCGGCGCGTTCGGGATCGCCTTCGAACGAACGGGTGCCAACCACTGCGCTGCGCTGGTAATCCAGGTCCAGCACCGGGGCGAAGCTCAGGTCGAGACCGACCGCGAGCACTTCGGTCGCCATGATCCAGCCACACTGCTCGGCCAGGTATTCGGCATTCGGGTTGTCGGCGATGGCGCGCATGGCTGGCAGTCGCA
The DNA here is from genome assembly GCF_054668495.1 of Pseudomonas sp. S2_A02. Lineage (NCBI taxonomy): Bacteria > Pseudomonadati > Pseudomonadota > Gammaproteobacteria > Pseudomonadales > Pseudomonadaceae > Pseudomonas > Pseudomonas sp. S2_A02. The sequence goes on from NZ_CP162776.1 coordinate 1,602,584, forward strand.
CGAAGCCCTGACGCAACCGCTGAACCCGACCGCCCTCTTGATCCACCGCCAGCAGCAGATCGGGACGAATGGCGCGGATCGAAGCGCTCAACTCGCGCACTTGACGCGGATGTTCGATGTTGCGGGCAAAAATGATCAGGCCGCCCACTTCGGGCTGGCTCAACAATTGGCGATCTTCAGCCGTCAGCCAGGTACCGGCGACGTCCACCATCAACGAGCCTTGCAGGCCAGCAGTCATAGAGATTCCTTGATTACGATAAACCCGGCTCGCACGAATTCGCCGCCATGGGCTGTGCCCGGCAGGTCGGCGATATCAATGAGGAGCAGGTTCAGAACGAGAGTCGGCATGGGCGGCTAGCTTAGCGGATGTCAGCTGCCGCGCCCACCCGTGTGCGGTTAAACCTTGGCGGCGGCCGGAGCCGATTTGCTGCGTGGACGCAACTGTGCGGTGGCCATGGCAGTATCGGTGACGCCGGTTTCAGCGCGCATGCCAGCAGCCAGAAATGGCACCATCAGACGCATTACTTGTTCAATGGAGGTGTTGACGCCGAAATCGGTCTCGGCAATCGCACGCAAGGCCTTGATCCCCGACATACTGAACGCCGCGGCACCGAGCATGAAGTGCACACGCCAGAACAACTCGATCGGAGGAATACGCGGCGCAGCCTCGTTGACCAGCATCATGTAGCGGCGGAACACCTTGCCATACATATCTTCCAGGTAACGACGCAAGTGCCCTTGACTCTGACTGAACGCCAGCCCCAGCAAACGCATGAAGATGGACAGATCATTGCCGCTGCGTGGCTGCACCACCAAAGCTTGTTCGACAAGAATCTCCAGCAGCTCTTCAAGGGTCGGCTTGTTCTCGGGCTTGGCCTGACGGCGCTCCAGCTCTTTATCGAGACTGAGGCAGAATGGCCCGAGAAAACGCGAGAAGACCGCCTGAATCAGCGCCTTCTTCGACCCGAAGTGATAATTCACCGCCGCCAGATTGACACCGGCCTTGCTGGTGATCAGACGCAATGAGGTTTCAGCAAAACCTTTTTCCGCGAACAACTGCTCGGCAGCATCGAGAATGCGTTCAACGGTTTCCGACTGGGCCATGGCTACTCCGCCTGACAAACACTTGTTTGAAACATACGTTTCAGCCTTGGCCTTGTCAAGTCTGGCGGTTCGTTTTGGGAATGGTCGGTCAGGTATTTAACCATACAACAGTGTCGCTTCAATCAGCGAGCGAAATGACCGTCCAGCGGCCGACAAAAAAAGGGGCATTGCCAAGACCAGTTCACTGTATATAATCCCAGTCACTGTATAAAAAGACAGAGCGATCAATATGCTAAAGCTGACGCCACGCCAAGCAGAGATTCTGGCCTTCATCAAACGTTGCCTCGAAGACAACGGCTACCCGCCGACCCGCGCGGAAATCGCTCAGGAACTGGGGTTCAAGTCGCCCAATGCGGCGGAAGAACACCTCAAGGCGCTGGCCCGCAAGGGAGCGATCGAGATGACCCCGGGCGCCTCCCGCGGCATTCGCATCCCAGGCTTCGAAGCCAAGGCCGACGAGTCCAGCTTGCCGATCATCGGTCGGGTGGCTGCCGGTGCGCCAATCCTCGCCCAGCAGCACATCGAAGAATCCTGCAACATCAACCCTTCGTTCTTCCATCCTCGCGCCGACTATCTGCTGCGGGTCCATGGCATGAGCATGAAGGACGTCGGCATTTTCGACGGCGACCTGCTCGCCGTCCATACCACCCGTGAAGCCCGTAACGGTCAGATCGTGGTGGCGCGGATCGGCGACGAAGTGACCGTCAAACGCTTCAAGCGCGACGGCAGCAAGGTCTGGTTGATTGCCGAAAACCCTGAATTCGCCCCTATCGAAGTCAACCTGAAAGATCAGGAACTGGTTATCGAAGGCTTGAGTGTCGGCGTGATTCGCCGCTAAAGGAGGCTTTATGCAGTTCCCACATACCTCACAGCAAGCCCAACTGCCGTTGTTTGAGGCGTTCATGGCACAGCCATTGGCGCCGATCCTGAAAGACGTGGTCGAATCGCCCTGGAGCGCCGAGCCCGAAGTCTTCAGTGAGCTATCACTGCGCGGCGCGGCCGGGAACTGCCTGAACCTTCTGGCACCGATTCTCAGGGAACTGAGTCAGGATCAGGATGCGCGCTGGCTGACGCTAATCGCCCCGCCCGCCAGCCTGACACAAGCCTGGTTACGCGACGCCGGTCTGAACCGTGAGCGCATTCTGCTCCTGCAACCGCGCGGCACACAGAGCGCTCAGCAGTTGACCTGCGAAGCCTTGCGACTTGGCCGCAGCCATACGGTCGTCAGCTGGCTTAACCCGCTGAGCACACCATCGCGGCAACAGTTGATCAGCGCCGCCCGTATCGGAGATGCGCAAAGTCTGAATATTCGACTGGGTTAACTGACAAACACTGTGCGCGTTGAACAGCGCGGGGCTTCTCCAGGGATAGAGAAGCCAATTTGTAGAGGTATCCGAAGAATCCGACGGGCGGGATCAATGAAGAACCCGCGGCCCCTCTTCCTTATCAAATTCGCCTTCAACCAGGCGTCCTGCCATCTGAACACCGACGCTCAACATCGCCTTGGCGACTTCCACATGCTGGCCTTGCAGGAAAACCTTGGCATCCTCGGAGAAATCCAAAGTAACCAGAGAACCCTCGTCCTCGGCCCTGCGCAGCTCGATTCGGCCGTCTGGTAACTCGACAATTTCTAGAAAGGACGTTGGCATAAAGGTCTGTTCTCCACGAAAGGCGGGGATTATATAGGCATCAGCCAAGCTTCGCTCGGGATCTTGACCAAATGCCATCATGAAGAGAAATTTCTGACATCACTCTTCCTTGAGCAGACCCTTCCCTAAACACTCAATCCTTCAGCACTCGTTCAACCCTTCGCGAAACCGAATCGCCAGACCTTTAAGGTTCTGACGCCAGCTCTCCAGCTCTTCCCGACTCAGCTCTTCCGGCGCCTCTTCTTCATCCAGATTAACGGCCAGAATAAGCGGCTGCGTCACATCGCCCTTGGGCTTGTGCGGAGCGCGAGGCGGCTGAAACAGTGCAGCATGTGCCGATAGCAGCTTGGCTAGCCAGGTTTCAGGGTTTTGCGCCAGTTCGACCATCTCGGCCATTTCCGGAATAGCGATGGTTTCCAGCACTTCGCGGGTCAGCAGCATCTCCGCCCGCGGCGCATTGGCTTGAGGCAGCCGATAGAAACCGGCAATTTCATGGCACAGCCCCAACAGCGCACCGTACAGGTGAAACAACGCTGATTCGCGCCCGGCCTGAATCAGCGCCAGGGAGTTCATCGCCCGCCCCTCTTCGGCCTTGGCGAGCGCTTCCAGCGACAGGCCGGCGAAATAAATCTTCTGATTGGTACGGGTATAGAGTTCGTGGGCCATGACGGCAGCCTCCACAACGAAATAATTGCTTCACGCAGGTCAGACAGTGTCGTGGATCACCTGAGCTTCCCGCAAGCCCAAAACAAAAGGCCGCATGAAAACCCGAGGGTTGTCATGCGGCCTTTTGTGTAAAGCCTTTTACGCCTTGGCTGATGGACGCTTGTCTTCAACCGTCCACTTGCCGCCGTCGTAATACGCCTTCCAGCCAGTCGGCTTACCGTCGACCTCTGTCTGAACGTACTGCTCTTTGGTCTTGCGACTGTAACGGATCACTGAAGGGAGGCCGTCCGGGTCTTTCTTCGGCGCTTCACAAAGGAAGTGATACTTCGGATCGATCTCATCCTTGTGCGGCACGATCTCCATGACCAATGGAGCGCGTGTCTCGCGGTTTTTCGGGAACTGACTGGCCGCCAGGAACAGGCCGGAAGCACCGTCGCGCAGGATGTAGGTGTCGTTGACCTTTTCGCATTTGAGCTCAGGCATCTTCACCGGGTCCATCTTCGGCGGCGCCGCATCACCGCTTTTCAACAGTTTGCGGGTGTTCTTGCAGGTGGCGTTGGTGCAACCGAAGAACTTGCCGAAACGACCGGTCTTGAGCTGCATCTCGCTGCCGCATTTGTCGCATTCCAGGCTCGGACCTTCGTAGCCCTTGATGCGATAGGTGCCCTCTTCGATTTCGTAGCCAGAGCAATCCGGGTTGTTACCGCAGATATGCAGCTTGCGCTTCTCATCGAGCAGATAAGCGTCCATGGCCGTGCTGCAGATCGGGCAGCGATGCTTGCCACGTAGGACCAGCGACTCGGACTCACCCTCGTCGTCCGCGGCGATTTCATCGCCCGGCACCAGGTTGACGGTGGCTTTGCAGCGCTCTTTCGGCGGCAGGCTGTAGCCCGAGCAACCGAGGAATACGCCTGTCGAAGCTGTACGAATCTGCATCGGACGACCGCACAATACGCACGGAATGTCAGTCATCACCGGCTGATTGGCGCGCATGCCGCCTTCGGCGCTTTCTGCCACTTCGAGTTTCTTCTTGAAGTCGCCGTAGAATTCGTCGAGCACGTTTTTCCAGTCGCGTTCGCCCTGAGCGACGTCATCGAGGTTCTCTTCCATGCCGGCGGTGAAGCCGTAGTCCATGAGATTGGAGAAGCTCTCGGCCAGACGCTCGGTGACGATGTCGCCCATCTTTTCCGAGTAGAAACGACGGTTGTGCAGCGCCACGTAGCCGCGGTCCTGGATGGTCGAAATGATCGCCGCGTAGGTCGAAGGACGACCGATGCCGCGCTTTTCCATTTCTTTAACCAGGCTGGCTTCCGAGTAACGCGCCGGCGGCTTGGTGAAGTGCTGGGTCGGATCAAGCTTGATCAGCTTCATCGCGTCACCCTGGGCCATATCCGGCAGCACATCATCATCGCCAGGCTTGGCAATTTGCGGCATGACGCGGGTGTAACCGTCGAACTTCAGGATGCGGCCCTTGGCACGCAGCTCGAAATCGCCAGCACCGACGGTGACCGTGGTCGACAGGTATTGCGCCGGCAGCATCTGGCAGGCCAGGAACTGGCGCCAGATCAGCTCGTAAAGCCGCTCGGCATCACGCTCCATGCCCGATAGCTTGCTTGGCTCGGTATTGGCGTCGGACGGACGAATCGCTTCGTGAGCCTCTTGTGCGCCTTCCTTGCTGCTGTAGACGTTCGGGTTTTCCGGCAGGTACTTTTTGCCGAACTCACCTTCAATATAGGTACGCGCCATCGCCACGGCATCGACCGAGAGGTTGGTGGAGTCGGTACGCATATACGTGATGTAGCCGGCTTCGTACAAACGCTGGGCCATCATCATGGTTTTCTTCACACCGAAGCCCAGGCGGTTACTCGCGGCCTGTTGCAGGGTGGAAGTGATGAACGGTGCCGACGGCTTGCTGCTGGTCGGTTTGTCTTCGCGCTTGACGATGCTGTAGCTGGAAGCCTTGAGCTTTTCCAGCGCGGCCATGGCCTGGGCTTCGTTGAGCGGCTTGAAGGCTTCACCTTTCTCACGAGCCACGTCGAAACGCACGGTCGCGCCCTTGGCGGTGCCGAGGTCGGCGTGGACTTCCCAGTACTCTTCCGGGTTGAACGCGCGGATTTCACGCTCACGCTCGACCACCAGCTTCACGGCAACCGATTGCACGCGACCGGCAGACAGGCCACGGGCAACCTTGGCCCACAGCAGTGGCGAAACCATGTAACCCACCACGCGGTCGAGGAAGCGACGCGCCTGCTGGGCGTTTACTCGATCGATGTCCAGCTCGCCCGGTTTGGAGAAGGCTTCCTGGATCGCTTTCTTGGTGATTTCGTTGAACACCACGCGCTTATAGCGGCTGTCGTCACCACCGATGGCTTCGCGCAGGTGCCAGGCAATGGCTTCCCCCTCGCGATCCAAGTCGGTTGCGAGATAGATGGTGTCAGCATCTTTGGCGAGCCGGCGCAGCTCTTCGATGACTTTTTCCTTGCCCGGGAGGATCTCGTACTTGGCTTTCCAGCCATGATCGGGATCGACACCCATGCGCGAGACCAGCTGCTTGCGCGCTTTCTCTTTCGGCGTGAGCACCGGACCTTCACCTGCGGCGGCCTTGCCGCGCTTGGCGGCAGGCTCTTTGCTGGCGCTAGCCGAACCGCTGGTGGGCAGGTCTCGGATATGGCCGATACTCGACTTCACCACGTATTGGTTACCCAGATACTTGTTGATGGTCTTGGCCTTAGCCGGGGATTCCACAATGACCAGCGATTTGCCCATGGATCAGAAAATTCCTGAATTCTAGAAGTGAAAGGCGGTTGGCGCCTGACGCGGCACCGCTATATATAGTGGCTACAAGGTGAGGTCAAGCGCAGGGTTCTGCGCGCACTCCCCTTATGGCTGCGGAAAAACGCTCGGTTCGGCTTGCACCAAAGCAAAGCGTGGCACCTGTTCGCCGTCAACCTCGACCGACTCCAGGAACATGCTCAAGGGGCGCACCCAAAAGCCGTAATCGCCATACAGGGCTTGGTAGAAGACCACTTCCTCTTCGGTTTCCGAATGCCGCGCAATCGCGAATACACGGTACTGCGGACCTTTGTAATGTTCATAGAGCCCAGGTTGTATCGGCATGCTTTGGCCCTCACTGAAATTTTTTCAAAATAAAAACAAAATAAATCCGGAAAAACAAAAACCGGGGCACTTGGCCCCGGCTTCCATCAGCGAAACGCTTAAACGCGTTCGAAGACGGTGGAGATGCCTTGGCCAAGACCAATGCACATGGTGGCTATCCCGAAGGTGCCGCCATTCTGCTTCATCACGTTCAGCAAAGTGCCGGAGATACGGGCACCGGAGCAACCGAACGGGTGACCCAGGGCGATCGCGCCGCCGTGCAGGTTAACCTTCTCGTTCATCTTGTCGAGCACTTTCAAATCTTTCAGCACTGGCAGCGCCTGTGCGGCGAAAGCTTCGTTGAGCTCGAAGAAGTCGATATCGTTGATACCAAGACCCGCGCGCTTCAGTGCTTTCTGCGTTGCCGGTACTGGACCATAGCCCATGATCGCCGGGTCCACACCTGCCACTGCCATCGAACGAATCACCGCCATCGGCTGGATACCCAGGTCCTGGGCACGCTGCGCCGACATCACGATCATGCACGAAGCACCGTCGGTGATCTGCGACGAAGTACCGGCTGTCACGGTGCCGCCCTTCGGATTAAACGCTGGTTTAAGAGCCGCCAAGCTTTCCAGGGTGGTTTCCGGACGAATGGTTTCGTCGTAGTCAAACAGTTTCAGGAAACCGTTCTCGTCGTAGCCCTGCATCGGGATGATTTCGTCTTTGAACTTGCCTTCCAGAGTCGCCTTGTGGGCGAGTTGGTGGGAGCGCACGCCAAAGGCGTCCTGTTGTTCGCGAGTAATGCCGTGCATTTTGCCGAGCATTTCCGCGGTCAGGCCCATCATGCCCGAGGCTTTCGCCGCGTACAGAGACATGTGCGGGTTCGGATCGACACCGTGCATCATGCTCACGTGGCCCATATGCTCGACGCCACCAACCACGAACACGTCACCGTTACCGGTCATGATCGCTTGCGCAGCGGTGTGCAGAGCACTCATCGACGAGCCACACAGACGGCTGACGGTCTGGCCGGCCGCGGTGTGCGGGATCTGCGTCATCAGGGACGCCATGCGGGCGATGTTCCAGCCCTGCTCCAGGGTCTGGTTCACACAGCCCCAGATCACGTCTTCGACTTCGCTCGGGTCGACCTTGACGTTGCGTTCCAGCAATTTGCTGATCAGGTGCGCCGACATGTCTTCGGCGCGGGTATTGCGGTGCATGCCGCCCTTGGAGCGGCCCATCGGCGTACGACCGAAGTCGACAATCACGACGTCTCTAGGATTCAAGCTCATATACGTTCACTCTCACTCTAGTGTGGGCGCTTAACCGAAGAAGCTCTGACCGTTTTTGGCCATTTCACGCAGCTTCGCGGTCGGGTGGTACAGCGCGCCCAAATCAGCGTACTGGTCAGCCAGGGCAACGAACGCTGCAACACCGATCGAGTCGATGTAGCGCAGCGCACCGCCACGGAATGGAGGGAAACCAATACCGTAGACCAGGCCCATGTCGGCTTCGGCGGCGGTTTCGACGATGCCGTCTTCCAGGCAGCGCACGGTTTCCAGGCACAGCGGGATCATCATCCAGTTGATGATGTCTTCGTCAGTGACTTCGCGCTGTTCGAACACGATTGGCTTGAGCACTTCCAGTACCGAAGGATCGGCGACTTTCTTCTGCTTGCCGCGCTTGTCGGTCTCGTAGGCGTAGAAGCCCTTGCCATTCTTCTGGCCCAGGCGCTTGGCTTCGTAGAGCACGTCGACGGCCGAACGGCGATCGTCCTTCATGCGATCCGGGAAGCCTTCAGCCATGACGTCGCGACCGTGGTGACCGGTGTCGATGCCGACCACGTCCATCAGGTACGCCGGGCCCATCGGCCAGCCGAATTTTTCCATGACCTTGTCGATGCGGACGAAGTCCACGCCGGCGCTGACCAGTTTGGCGAAACCGCCGAAGTACGGGAACAGCACGCGGTTGACCAGGAAGCCCGGGCAGTCGTTGACGACGATCGGGTTCTTGCCCATTTTCTTGGCGTAGGCAACGGTGGTGGCAACGGCCACTTCGCTGGACTTCTCGCCACGGATCACTTCAACCAGCGGCATCATGTGCACCGGATTGAAGAAGTGCATGCCGACGAAGTTTTCCGGACGCTTGAGGGCTTTGGCCAGCAAGGTGATGGAAATGGTCGAGGTGTTGGACGCGAGGATGGTGTCCTCTTTGACCTTGTCTTCAACTTCGGCCAGTACGGCTTGCTTGACCTTCGGATTTTCGACAACGGCTTCGACGACCAGGTCGACGTGGCCGAAATCACCGTAGGACAGGGTCGGACGAATACCATTGAGCACTTCGGCCATCTTCGCCGGGGTCATGCGACCTTTATCAACGCGGCCCACCAGCAGCTTGGCGGCTTCGGCCAGACCCTGCTCGATGCCGTGCTCGTTGATGTCTTTCATCAGGATCGGCGTACCTTTGGAGGCCGACTGATAAGCAATACCGCCACCCATGATGCCAGCGCCCAATACGGCAGCCTGCTTCACGTCCTTGGCGATTTCGTCGTAGGCCTTGGCCTTTTTCTTCAGTTCCTGATCGTTCAGGAACAGACCGATCAAGCTCTGCGCGGCAGAGGTCTTGGCCAGTTTGACGAAACCGGTGGCTTCGACTTCCAGCGCTTTGTCACGACCGAAGTTCGCGGCTTTCTGGATGGTCTTGATCGCTTCAACCGGTGCCGGGTAGTTCGGGCCCGCTTGACCGGCCACGAAACCTTTGGCGGTTTCGAACGACATCATTTGTTCGATGGCGTTGAGCTTGAGCTTTTCGAGCTTCGGCTGACGCTTGGCCTTGTAGTCAAACTCACCGGAGATGGCGCCCTTGACCAGGTTCAGAGCCGCTTCCTGCAATTTCTCCGGGGCGACCACGGCGTCGACAGCACCGACTTTCAACGCGTCTTCAGCGCGGTTTTCCTTACCGGCGGCAATCCACTCGATGGCGTTGTCGGCACCGATGATGCGCGGCAAACGCACAGTACCGCCGAAGCCTGGGTAGATGCCCAGTTTGACTTCCGGCAGACCGATTTTGGCGGTATTGGCCATGACGCGGAAATCTGCCGCCAGGCACATTTCCAGACCGCCACCCAGGGCGATGCCATTGATCGCGGCGACAGTCGGGACGTTGAGGTCTTCGAAATCGCTGAAAATCTTGTTGGCTTCGAGGTTACCAGCAACAAGCTCTGCATCCGGCAGCTTGAAGTTGTCGACGAATTCGGTGATGTCGGCGCCGACGATGAACACGTCCTTGCCACTGCTGACGATCACACCCTTGATCGAAGCATCTGCCTTGATGGTGTCTACGGCCTGACGCAGTTCGTTCAGGGTAAGACGGTTGAACTTGTTGACGGACTCACCCTTGAGGTCGAATTTCAATTCGACGATGCCACTTTCAAGAGCCTTAACCGTGATGGCTTTACCTTCGTAAATCATCAACTGATCTCCACGATATGGAAGCTGAACAGTACACGTCGGACGCAGGCGATCGGCTCGGCAGGACGTTTATCCGTCAATGCTAACGCCATCTCACCCGGCACACCCGCCAACGCGATAGTCGGGATTCTGTAGGAGCGGTCTGTAATACAAACGCTCAATTCATACGCCCGTTTGATTTGGGTATGTCACCTTCACGGAATTTCCGGCAATTGTCAATCGCCCAAAATACTGGTTGAAACGCGACTTTCCGGTCACTTCCGTACCACGAAGCCTTGAACACGCAGGATGCATGCGAGGCCATTCATAGAATCAATAGTTAGAAAAGTCGCCCTAATTAGCGGCAGCCTGTGTTTAACAAGCTACGCTGGCGGGACCCCGAAGAAAAAATCTGAACGCTTTTGACGAATGTCCAGCGTAAGATCAGCGCACAAAGAATTACCGGCCTGCCTGGCCAACCTCAGCCCGATGATGATGTCGGGCTTTTTATTGCCTGCCTGCCAGGCGACGACGCGCCACTGTGTAGGAGCTTCCGCAGCCTGCGGCAGCGCTACGGGGATCGGGTTTCAGGCCAGCGCTTTCAGCAGCGCATCAATGTCCTGCAAAACATTCGATTCACCCTTCTCGCCCCAATACAGGGCAATCATTTGCTTGTCTGCCTCGACCTTGTAGACGTTGGCAGGCAATTTTTCGAAATGATTCAGCAGCACCCCATCCTCACAGACCTCCTGCCACTGATTGACCCACACGCCCGGCGCCTTTTGCCAATAACTCCAGCACGCCGGTCGCGTGCCACGGCGCGGGCGATGGTACTGGGCGCAAGGGCTCGGCGGTTCCTCGTTCAGCCAGTGCGGCCATTCCTGGGGCGCCAGTTGCATGGCCAGGCCAATGCGCCGCGCCTCCATGCGCAGGGCCATGCGCCCACTCTGGGCACGAGACGGTCGCAACCATGCCAGCGGGCTCAAGACCACCAGCAGGATTGACACCACTATCCAGACCGTCATATCTGTACTCCCGATTCTTGATGAGTGCATTGAGTCACTTTGAAACCAATGCGCTTGAAACCAGCCATACTTACCAATATTGCAATTCTCAGGAGGAGCACCTCATGCCCTACCACCATATTCTGGTCGCTGTAGATCTAACCGAAGAGTGCGATCCTGTAATCCACCGAGCTCGCGAACTCTCGGTGAGCAATGGCGCGAAGTTGTCCCTGGTGCATATCGTCGAACCAATGGCCATGGCCTTTGGCGGCGACGTGCCGATGGACCTTTCCCAGTTGCAACAGCAACAATTCGATCAGGCCAAAGAGCGCCTTGAGCGATTAATCCTTAAGTATCCGGAGCTCTCCAAGGAATACAGTCACTTGACCTACGGCCAGCCGCGTCAGGAGATTCACCACCTCGCCAAGGAGCAAACCTGCGACCTGATCGTGGTGGGCAGTCATGGCCGACACGGCTTGGCACTGCTGCTCGGCTCCACCGCCAATGACGTACTCCACGGCGCGCCTTGCGATGTGCTGGCGGTGCGCCTGATCAAAAGCTGACAACACATACCCTGTGGGAGCGAGCCTGCTCGCGAAGGCGGTGTAACAGTCGACAGATTTGTTGGATGTTAAACCGTCTTCGCGAGCAGGCTCGCTCCCACAGGGGATCTAACGCAGCCAGTAGATCGCATTTCATACGAAAAGCCCGGCGTTCATCACTGAACGCCGGGCTTTTTTATCGCCGGATCAATCAGGCATCCAGCTCGGCCCAGCGCTCGACCATCACGTCGAGTTCAGCCTGCAACTGCTCAAGCTGAGCGATCACCGCAGCCGTCTCGGCAGCAGGACGCTGATAGAAGCCGGCATCTGCCATCTGCGCTTCAACCACCACGATCTGCTGCTCCATGGCTTCGATCTGACTCGGCAACATTTCCAGCTCACGCTGCAATTTGTAGCTGAGCTTCTTCTTTGCCACCGGCGCCCCTGCTGCCGCAGCGACTGGCACGGGTTCGGCAGTGACAACAGCCGAGTTCAAGTCGGCCTTGCCGGACTTGCTCTCGGTCACGCCCAGCAGGCGCGGCGAGCCGCCCTGACGCAGCCAGTCCTGATAACCGCCGACGTATTCGCGAACCTTGCCTTCGCCTTCGAAGACCAGGGTGCTGGTGACCACGTTGTCGAGGAATGCCCGATCGTGGCTGACCATCAGCACGGTGCCGTTGAAGGTCAACAAGACCTCTTCCAGCAGCTCGAGGGTTTCCACGTCCAGGTCGTTGGTCGGTTCGTCGAGTACCAGCAGGTTCGCCGGTTTGCTGAACAGTTTGGCCAGCAACAGACGGGCACGCTCACCACCGGACAGCGCCTTGACCGGTGTGCGGGCACGCTGCGGGCTGAACAGGAAGTCGCCGAGGTAGCTCAGCACATGGCGGCTCTGACCATCGATATCGATAAAGTCGCGACCTTCGGCCACGTTGTCGATCACGGTCTTTTCCAGGTCCAGCTGATGACGCAACTGGTCGAAGTAGGCCACGTCGATGCGCGTCCCCTCTTCCACTTTGCCGCTGGTCGGTTGCAGACCGCTGAGCATCAGTTTCAGCAGCGTGGTCTTGCCGGTACCGTTGGCGCCGAGCAGACCGATACGGTCCCCGCGCGTCAGGACCATCGAGAAATCCTTGATCAGGAACGGGCCACCCGGGTGAGCGAAGCTCACGTTCTCGAGGACCATGACCTGCTTGCCGGACTTGTCGGCGGTATCCAACTGAATGTTGGCCTTGCCGGTGCGCTCACGACGCTCGCTACGCTCAACGCGCAATGCTTTCAATGCGCGAACACGGCCTTCGTTACGGGTGCGGCGTGCCTTGATGCCCTGGCGGATCCAGACTTCTTCCTGGGCCAGTTTCTTGTCGAACAGCGCGTTGGCGGTTTCTTCAGCCGCCAGCGTCGCCTCTTTGTGCACGAGGAAACTGGCGTAGTCGCCGTTCCAGTCGATCAGGCCGCCACGATCCAGTTCCAGGATGCGGGTCGCAAGGTTCTGCAGGAATGAACGGTCGTGCGTGATGAACAGCACGGCGCCCTGGAAATCCTTCAGCGCTTCTTCGAGCCAGGCAATTGCACCGATGTCCAAGTGGTTGGTCGGCTCATCGAGCAGCAGCAGATCCGGTTCGGAAACCAGCGCCTGAGCCAGCAGGACGCGACGACGCCAGCCGCCGGACAATTCGGCGAGGGTCTTGTCGGCCGGCAGTTGCAAGCGGCTCAAGGTGCTGTCGACCAATTGCTGCAAACGCCAGCCGTCGCGGGCTTCGAGGTCGTGCTGGACATGCATCAGTTTGTCCAGATCGGCGTCGGTGACGATGTTCTGGCTCAGGTGGTGGTACTGCGCGAGCAGCTCGCCGACACCGTCCAGGCCTTCGGCAACCACGTCGAACACGGTCCGCTCGTCGGCTACCGGCAATTCTTGCGGCAATTCGCCAATCTTTAGGCCAGGTGCGCGCCAAACAGAGCCCTCATCGGGCTTCTGGTCACCCTTGACGAGCTTCATCATGCTGGACTTGCCAGTGCCATTGCGGCCGATGATGCACACCCGCTCACCACGGGCGATCTGCCAGGACACCTTGTCCAACAACGGCATAGCGCCGAAAGCAAGGGACACATCGCTGAATTTGAGCAGGGTCATGAGCTTCTCCAAAAACCGGGCGCGCATTCTACCTGACTTGAGGCTTCAGAAGGCCGGCAATTTCAATGTCGAAGCACTCTGCACAACAATTGTTGCGAACTTGTGCCGACAGCTCGGCAAAGCTTTCGCCCGCTGCTGGCAAAAGGCTAAGCTACAGATAATTCAGTGCCGCTCTCGCCGGCACTTGTCATGATTTCTCTGCCCGGACGTCTCATGCGCAGTCGCCTTTTCAATCTTTTTTCGTGTTTGCTTCTTACAGCCGCTGCCGCTCAATCCGCCCAGGCGGTGGACCTGTCCACCCAACGCCAGTATTACGATGAAGCCAAGCGTGCCTTGGCCAAAGGCGATTCCGGCCCTTATTTCCGTTACAGCCAGGCGCTGAGCGATTATCCGCTGGAGCCCTATCTGGCGTATGACGAATTGACCGCGCGTCTGAAAACCGCAAGCAACGCCGAAATCGAGAAATTCCTCGCCGAACACGGTGACCTGCCGCAAGCCAACTGGATGAAATTGCGTTGGTTGCGTTGGCTGGCCGAACGCGGCGATTGGGCGACCTTCGTCAAATATTATGACCCCAAGCTCAATTTCACCGAACTGGACTGCCTGAACGCGCAGTATCAGATCAGCCACAACCGCAAGGTCGAAGGCTACGCCAACGCCGACAAGCTCTGGTTGAGCGGCAAAACCCAGCCCGACGCATGCGATGGCTTGTTTGGCATGTGGGCCGCTGAGGGCCAATTGACCGAACAGAAACGCTGGGAACGCACCAAGCTCGCCGCCCAGGCGCGCAATTATCCGCTGGCCAATAGCCTGATCAATGGCCTGACGACACTCGCCCCGCGCGGTCGCCTGCTGGTGGATGTGGCGCAGAATCCCGAGCTGCTCAATCAGCCATCGCGCTTCATCCCGGCCGATGAACCGATGTCCGACATCGTCAGCCTCGGCCTGCGCCGTCTGGCCCGTCAGGATCCGGACAAGGCCATGGCCCTGCTCGACGGTTACGCCAGCAGCATGCACTTCTCCCGCGACGAAAAAGTCGCGATTGCCCGGGAAATCGGGCTGACCCTCGCTCGTCGTTTCGACAGCCGCGCGCTGGATGTAATGACCAAATACGACCCGGAACTGCGGGACAACACCGTTTCCGAATGGCGTTTGCGCCTGCTGTTGCGCCTGGCCCGTTGGGACGATGCCTATCAGTTGACCCGCCGCTTGCCCCAGGACCTGGCCACCACCAACCGCTGGCGTTACTGGCAGGCTCGCAGCCTGGAGCTGGCGCAGCCACAGAATCCGCAAGCGCAGGTGCTTTACAAGGGCCTGGCTCGCGAGCGCGACTTCTACGGCTTCCTGGCGGCTGATCGCTCGCAATCACCCTATTCGCTGAACAACAAGCCGCTGGTGCTCAGTCAGGCGCTGATCAACAAGGTGCGCAATACCCCGGGCGTGCGACGGGCCCTGGAATTCCATGCCCGCGGGCAGATCGTCGATGGTCGGCGCGAGTGGTACCACGTCAGCCGGCA
Source organism: Pseudomonas sp. S2_A02 (assembly GCF_054668495.1). NCBI lineage: Bacteria > Pseudomonadati > Pseudomonadota > Gammaproteobacteria > Pseudomonadales > Pseudomonadaceae > Pseudomonas > Pseudomonas sp. S2_A02. The sequence goes on from NZ_CP162776.1 coordinate 1,617,745, forward strand.
CTTCAGCCGTGACGAAATGGTCGCCCAGGCGAAACTGGCTTACGACCTGAAATGGTATTTCCCGGCGATCCGCACCATCAGTCAGGCACAGTATTGGGACGACCTGGACATCCGCTTCCCGATGGCCCATCGCGAAACCCTGGTGCGCGAAGCCAAGGTCCGTGGCCTGCACTCAAGTTGGGTGTTCGCCATCACCCGCCAGGAAAGCGCCTTCATGGACGACGCCCGCTCCGGTGTCGGCGCCAGTGGCCTGATGCAACTGATGCCTGGCACCGCCAAGGAAACCGCGCGCAAATTCAGCATTCCTCTCGCTTCGCCGCAGCAAGTGTTCGATCCGGACAAGAACATCCAGCTCGGTGCCGCTTACCTGAGCCAGGTCCACAGCCAGTTCAACGGCAACCGCGTCCTCGCCTCCGCCGCCTACAACGCCGGCCCCGGCCGCGTACGTCAATGGCTGCGTGGCGCCGATCACTTGAGCTTCGATGTGTGGGTGGAAAGCATCCCGTTCGACGAAACCCGCCAGTACGTGCAAAACGTGCTGTCGTACTCGGTGATCTACGGCCAGAAGCTCAACTCACCACAACCGTTGGTGGATTGGCATGAGCGGTATTTTGACGACCAATGATCTGTAGGCGCTGCCGCAGGCTTGGGCCGTGATCGGACGATCTTTTCCGCAACTGTAAAAAATGCCCGCCTCTTTCGAGGCGGGCATTTTTGTTTGCAGCTCAGATCAAAAGATCGCAGCCTGCGGCAGTTCCTACACAGATCTTGACCGTGCCGCGATCTGCTTGCAAGTTCGGTCAAGCGATACCGTTGAGCCGGACTATTGGGCGACTCGGGGTTTGTCATTTCAATCAAATCGGCGGCTAACGCCGGTTTGGATAGTTAGGCGGCGCCATATGAACCAATTTCTCGCCACGGTAGATGCCCACCCCAGCTCGACGAAGCTGCCCATAGTCATCAATCAATCCCCGCATCAGCAACTCATGCGCCCGGAGCAGGTCAGACCGGCTGCTCGACTGCCACTGCGGCATGGATTCATAGGCTGTAAAGGCGTTACGGACTTCCTGGATTTCTCGTGGCAAGCCAAGCACTCGCTGCCCTGCCAGAACGGCAGTCACCTGTTCAATGCTCAGGGTGTTGTTCTCGATCGCCAAAGAAGCCTGAATCGTACGAATTCGATTGCTACGGCGCAGTTGAGGCGTCTGCCGACGATCATCCATCGCCGAAAGCTGACCAATCTGTTCACTGATCTCAGCGATCAACGCCAATATTCTTGTGGTCAGGGTCAACGGTGGTTGATAACGGCTCATATCCTCATCCAGGCTCGCAACTGAGGCCGACATAGTGCCCGAACGCGGCCACATTTATTTAAACCTCGCGGCCATTTTCGATCTTTGATGATCGTCCCGAACCGGCAGTGCCTACACTCGCAGATCGGTTTCGACTTTGCCGTCATTGAACTGCAACGCTGCCAGCCGTGCATACAGCGCATTACTCGCAATCAACTCCTGATGCGTCCCCACCGCCACCAGTTTCCCTTGGTCCATCACCGCGATCCTGTCGGCGTTTTTCACTGTGGCCAATCGGTGGGCGATGACCAGTGTGGTGCGATTTTTCATCAGGCTGGGCAGGGCTTGCTGGATCAGGTGCTCGCTTTGGGCGTCGAGGGCGCTGGTGGCTTCGTCCAGCAGCAGGATCGGCGCGTCCACCAGCAGCGCCCGGGCGATGGCCAGGCGCTGGCGTTGCCCGCCGGACAAACCGAGACCAGCGTCGCCGAGGTGTGTCTGGTAGCCGTTGGGCATTTGCTCGATGAAGTCGTGGGCATAGGCGATTTTCGCGGCTTCCTGGACCTGGGCCAAGGTCGCCGACGGTTGGCCGTAGCGAATGTTCTCTTCGATACTGCCGTAGAACAGCGCCGGGGTTTGCGAGACGAGGGCGAAGCAGCGACGCAGGTCCAGAGGGTCGAGTTGGGTCAGCGGCACGCCGTCCAGCAGGATGCGTCCTTCGATGGGGTCGTAAAAGCGCAACAGCAGGTCATACACGGTCGACTTGCCGGCACCGGACGGCCCGACCAATGCGAGGGTTTCGCCAGCGTTGATCGTCAGATTCAGACCATCGACGGCATAGCTTTGCGGACGCGACGGGTAGGAAAAGCGCACATCTTGCAGCACCAGATCGCCCTTCACCCGCTCCGGCAACGTCACCAGGCCTTGGGTTGGTGGCTGGATGATGTTTTCCGAACGTAATAACTCCGCAATTCGTTCCGCCGCCCCTGCTGCACGCTGCAGTTCGCCGATCACTTCACTCAACGTGCCGAAGGCACCGCCGACGATCAGGCTGTAAAAGACAAACGCTGCCAACTCACCTGCAGAAATTCGCCCGGCGATGACATCCATGCCACCGACCCAGAGCATCACCCCGACCGCGCCCAACACCAGAAGGATCACCAGGGTAATCAACCAGGCCCGCTGAAAGATGCGCTTGCGGGCAGTATTGAAAGCCTCTTCCACAGTCGTGGCAAAACGCTGTTCGTCCTGAACCTGATGGTTGTAGGCCTGCACGGTTTTGATTTGACTCAGGGTTTCGGAGACATAACTGCCGATATCGGCAATCCGGTCTTGGCTCAGACGCGACAGGGTGCGTACCCGGCGACCAAAAATCAGGATCGGCGCGACCACCAGCGGCAACGCGACTACCACGATGCTGGTGAGTTTGGGGTTGGTGATAAACAGCAAGACAATCCCACCGATCACCATCAACCCATTACGCAGGAACAGTGACAGCGAAGAGCCGATTACCGATTGCAACAGCGTGGTGTCGGCGGTCAACCGTGACTGGATCTCGGAGCTGCGGTTGTCTTCATAAAAACCCGGATGCAGGTAGACCAAATGGTTGAACACCCGACGGCGGATGTCGGCGACAACGCGCTCGCCGATCCACGACACCAGGTAAAACCGTGCAAAGGTACCAATCGCCAGACCGGCCACCAGCAGCATGAACACGCCGATGGATCGATTGAGCAAATGCGGCGATTGGGTCATGAAACCCTGATCCACCAACAGGCGAATCCCTTGCCCCATGGACAAGGTGATGCCGGCAGTGACGATCAACGCCAACAAGGCGCCGAAGGCCGGCCAGCGATAAGGCGCAAGGAAACGGCTGGCCAGACGAATAGCGCGGCGGTGACGAGAAGAGAGCATGAAGATCATCCGAGGGTGCAACCAATGGGCTTTGACTCGACCAAGCCTACACCGTCAACGGGATTGACCGCTGTAAATCATAATGAGTCAGGTTAATTATGACCGCCAAGACTAGTGGCTAGAGATTATTGGTCTAAAGTCCGGGTGGAAACGCCAGGGTATTTCTGATGGACTGAAGGTGCCGACCTGAAGATCGCAGGGAGTTGTCACAGCCCGGTCACCTGGCGGTTCTACAGTAAAAGCACACAACCTGATGAGGAGACAGGCCATGTCCTTGCAAAACAGCAGCGATGACAAGATTCCAGTGATCCGCACGCAGCCAGACCAGTCTCTGGGTTGCTCGATTATTGATAAGGATGGGCACGAAGTACCGATCACTGAAAACATGATCCAGGACGCTTGCCGCGAACTGGAAAAGCGATTGGTCAAGCCTGCCGAACAAGAGTGATATAGCCACCGTCTTCTTGACCCGGCTCTTTTAGCCGGGTTTTTTATGGGTGCTTATCAAAGAATTGCGATGCTGCCATTCGCGAGCAAGCCCGCTCCCACATTTGATCTCTGTCGTACACAACACCTGTGTTCACTGAAGATCAATGTGGGAGCGGGCTTGCTCGCGAAAGGGCCAACTCGGTGTCTTAAAGGACCGCAGCACCAAGTGCCGCCACGATCCGCTGCAACGCCGGCGAATCCCCCTCGATCCGCACCTTCAACCCATCGATCTCACGCCGCAGCGGGTAATGCTTGCGCAGCGCATCGAACGCCGCGCGCTGCTCGCTCACATTGCCTACAAGGCTGCGACGGAAATCCGCGTCGTCACGGCGCGGGTCGTACACGCCACGGCACAACATCGCCAGTGCCCATGCCGGATCGCAGTTGGCGCTCAACGTCACTGTCGACAGCCATGGCGCTGGCAGCAAGTCGCTCAGATGGACTTGTTCCGGTTGCCCAAGGAAATCGCACAATGCCTGATAGATCTGCTCCGTCCCGCGCTGCCTGCCGTCGAGGCTGTAACCGGCAATGTGCGGCGTCGCCAGTACACACAATTCGGCCAATGCCACTTCGACCTGAGGCTCACCCTCCCAGACATCCAGCACCGCTTGCAGATCTTCACGTTGCAACAGCACCTGGCGCAGAGCGGCGTTGTCGATCACCGGGCCACGACTGGCGTTGATCAGCCAGGTGCCCGGCTTAAGTTGGTTCAAACGGTTTTTATCCAACAGATGCCAGGTCGACTGAGGGCCTTGCTTGTCCAGCGGAGTGTGCAGACTGATGACGTCGCATTGCTCGATGATCTGCTCGAGGCTGACGTAATCACCCCCTTCAGCGGCTTGCCGTGGGGATCGCAGACCAGTACGTTCCAGCCCAGACCTTGCAGAACCTTGACCAGCCGCCCGCCCACTTCACCGGCGCCGACCACGCCGTAGGTGCGTTGAGTCAGGTCCGCACCTTCGATTTCGGCCAGGGTCAACAGGCTGCCCAGCACATAATCGACCACACCCCGGGCATTGCAGCCTGGCGCGCTGGACCAGGTGATGCCGGCCTGTTGAAAGTAATCCAGATCCAGATGATCAGTGCCGATGGTGCAGGTGCCGACAAAGCGCACCTTGCTGCCTTCGAGCAATGCGCGGTTGACGTTGGTCACCGAGCGCACCAGCAGTATATCGGCCTGCTCGACAGTGGCACGGTCGATGGCACGTCCAGGTACCCGGCGGATTTCACCGAAACCTGCGAAGAAGGCATCGAGCAGCGGGATATTTTCGTCGGCAACAATCAGCATGGCAGGCTCCTTTGGCGGATCGGCAGTGTAGGCGGAGATGACCGTGATGGGCCAGCAGGCATTGTTCACCTTAAATGTGAAGGGTCCCACAGGGAATGTCGCAACGTCCGAAAACCATTTACAAATCCGCAACACAGGATTTTTCCTGACCACTGCGTCAAGGCGTAGAATGCGCCGCCTGCGCATCAAAACTCTTTTGGACGTTTCGCCTTGAATTCCGTGACTGACCGCCCCTCCGCTATTTCCCTCAATCGCCCGGCCCGGGTTCGCCTGGAGCTGAAAAACCTGCTCGGCCTGGCGTTGCCGATCATGGTCGCGCAACTGGCGACCACCGCCATGGGCTTCGTCGATGCGGTGATGGCCGGTCGTGTCGGGCCTCGAGATCTGGCGGCCGTCGCGCTGGGTAACTCGATCTGGGTGCCGGTTTTTCTGCTGATGACCGGCACGTTGCTGGCCACCACTCCGAAAGTCGCCCAGCGCTTCGGTGCCGGCACGCACAGCGAGATTGGCCCAATCGTACGTCAGGCGTTATGGCTGGCGCTGGTGGTGGGTTTGATGGCGACCGGCATGCTGTTCAGTGCCGAACCGATCCTGCACATCATGAAGGTCGATCCCGAATTGATCGGCCCGTGCATGCAATATCTGCACGGCATCGCCAGCGGCCTGCCTGCCGTCGCGTTCTATCACGTGCTGCGCTGCTTCAGTGATGGCCTGGGTCGTACCCGCCCGGCCATGGTCCTTGGCCTGTGCGGGCTGGCGCTGAATATTCCGCTCAATTACATCTTCATCTATGGCCACTTTGGTGTGCCAGCCATGGGTGGCGTCGGCTGCGGCTGGGCCACGGCAATCGTGATGTGGGTGATGGCGTTGGGCATGGCCGGCTGGGAACGCTGGGCGCCGGCCTATCAGTCGAGTGAGTTGTTCAGCCGTTTCGACTGGCCACAGTGGTCAGTGGTCAAGCGTTTGCTGGGCATCGGCCTGCCGATCGGTATCGCGGTGTTCGCCGAGTCGAGCATCTTCGCCGTGATCGCCCTGTTGATCGGCAGCCTCGGCGCCACCGTGGTCGCCGGACACCAGATCGCGCTTAACTTCAGCTCCCTGGTGTTCATGATCCCCTACTCCCTCGGCATGGCGGTGACCGTGCGTGTCGGCCAGGCACTCGGCCGAGAGGAACCCCGCGAAGCCCGCTTCGCCGCCGGCGTCGGCATGGGCACCGCCCTGGCGTATGCGTGCCTGTCGGCGAGCATGATGCTATTGCTGCGTGAACCCATCGCTGCGATTTACACCGCCGACCCGACGGTGATTCAGGTGGCCGCGATGCTGATCGTGTATTCGGCGCTGTTCCAGTTTTCCGATGCGATCCAGGTGACGGCGGCTGGCGCACTGCGCGGCTATCAGGACACGCGAGTGACGATGATCCTGACATTGTTTGCGTACTGGGGGATTGGTTTACCGGTGGGTTACGCCCTCGGTCTGACCGACTGGCTCGGTGCGCCGAGCGGCCCGAGCGGGCTGTGGCAGGGTTTGATCGTGGGCTTGAGTTGCGCGGCACTGATGCTGTCGATCCGCCTGACGCGCAGTGCACGCAAGCGGATCCGCATCAGTCGTTCGTCGGGTTAAGCGAGTTTCTTGCGGATCCAATAGAGGTAGGTGCCTGCCTCTTCATGCTGCGCGACCAGTTCGTGGTCGAGAAACACGCAAAACTTGGGGATGTCGCGACGGGTCGACGGGTCGGTGGCGATCACCTTCAGCAGGCCGCCAGGCACCAGGTCACGGATGTGCTGGTGCAGCATCATCACCGGTTCCGGGCAATTGAGGCCGGTGGCGTCGAGGGTGCCGTCTACCGGCGTATCGATCATTTCACTCATGATTTACTCCTGAAACTTGCCGGCATTGTCGCGCATTGCCGGGTGTTCGGTCACCTGTGGGAGCGGGCTTGCTCGCGAATGCGGACTGACATTCAACATTGATGTCGACTGACCCACCGCTTTCGCGGGCAAGCCCGCTCCCACAGGGTCCGTGTGAATCAGCGGGATTTCGGTTTCTTTACATCGAGCCGGCGAAGGTGGCAGGTCACTTCTTCACGGTCGTGATACAGCTGCTTGCAGCCGATCTCCACCCGAATGCCCCGTGCCTTGAACCCGTCGGCAATGCGCTCCAGCAAGCGCTTCACTTCGGCATAACGCTGTTTCATCGGCAGTTTCAGGTTGACCACCGCTTCCCGGCAATGCCCCTCGCCAATCCATTCTTCCAGCATCGCCGCGTTGCGCGCCGGTTTCTCGACGATGTCACAAACCATCCAATCCACCGGTTGCTTGGGCTTGAAGGTGAAACCGTCGGCCATCAAGTGCTGTACCAGACCGGTGTCCATCAGGCTTTCGGCCATCGGGCCGTTGTCGATGGCGGTCACCAGCATGCCGCGGTTGACCAGTTGCCAGGTCCAGCCGCCGGGTGCGGCGCCGAGGTCGACACCGGTCATGTCGCTGTGCAGGCGCTCGTCCCACTGGTCGCGGGGGATGAAATGGTGCCACGCCTCTTCCAGTTTCAGCGTCGAACGGCTCGGCGCTTCACGCGGGAATTTCAGGCGTGGAATGCCCATCGGCCACATCGCCGAATTGTTCGATTCCGCCAGGCCCATGAACACTTCGCGACCACTCTTGAAGGTCAGCAGCAGCCGCGGCTTGTGGGCGTCTTCCACCAGTTTGCCGGCCGCCATCAGCGCCTTGCGCAAGTGGCCTTCGAATTTCTTGCAGAAGTTCGACAGCTCTTTGCCATCGTTGGTGTCGACCATTTCCAGCCACAAGCTGCCGCACAGCGGGAAGTCCGCCATATGCGCCAGGATCACGCTGATACGGTCGGTTTCCGGCAGATCGATGAAGATCCCACGGGCCCACTGACGCGGGAAGATCAGGTCAGCGAAACGCTGGCCACGCATCAGGCGCTCGGCGCCGTCTTCTTCGGTGCAAATAAATTCGGCGCAGGCGCTGGCGGTTTTGGCCTTGGCATAACCGGCCACGTTCAGCCGCGCGGCATGTTCGGAAATCTCGGAACAGACTTCGCTTTCGAAGCCCGGCCGGCAATGCATAAAGAGGGTGTTCATTCTTACTCCTGGGCAGTTGGCGAAGAATTCAGCCACTGCGCGATGCCCAGACTTGCGTTGAAGCAAAGCCTGTCACGAAAACCGGCGCATGATAGCCGAGATCGGAACCTTGGACTTGTCCTTAGGGTCCAGTAATTAGCCTTAAGCATCAAACAGGACTAGGTTTAAGCCTCAGTTCGTTCCCTCAATCCGTAGCCGTGCGGATTTAAAGGAGTCATTTCAATGCCGTCCCTCGATAGCCTGAAAACCCTTAAAACCTTACAAGTCGACGACAAGACCTATCACTATTTCAGCCTGCCCGAAGCCGCCAAAAGCCTGGGCGATCTCGACAAGCTGCCGATGTCGTTGAAAGTGCTGTTGGAAAACCTGCTGCGCTGGGAGGACGAGAAAACCGTTACCGGCGCCGACCTCAAGGCGATTGCCGCCTGGCTCAAGGAGCGTCGCTCCGATCGCGAAATCCAGTACCGGCCCGCGCGGGTATTAATGCAGGACTTTACCGGCGTTCCCGCTGTGGTCGACCTGGCCGCCATGCGCGCCGCCATGGCCAAGGCCGGTGGAGACCCGCAGCGAATCAATCCGCTGTCGCCGGTGGACCTGGTGATCGACCACTCGGTGATGGTCGACAAGTACGCCAGTTCAAACGCCTTCGAACAGAACGTCGACATCGAAATGCAGCGCAACCACGAACGTTACGCCTTCCTGCGCTGGGGCCAGAGCGCCTTCGACAATTTCTGCGTGGTGCCACCGGGCACCGGCATCTGCCACCAGGTCAACCTCGAGTACCTGGGCCGCACGGTCTGGACCAAGGACGAGGACGGGCGCACCTATGCCTTCCCGGACACCTTGGTTGGCACTGACTCCCACACCACTATGATCAACGGCCTCGGCGTACTTGGCTGGGGCGTGGGCGGGATCGAAGCGGAAGCGGCGATGCTCGGCCAACCGGTGTCGATGCTGATTCCCGAAGTGATCGGTTTCAAACTCACCGGCAAGCTCAGAGAAGGCATCACCGCCACCGACCTGGTGCTGACGGTGACCCAGATGCTGCGCAAGAAAGGGGTGGTCGGCAAATTCGTCGAGTTCTACGGCGACGGCCTCGCCGACCTGCCGCTGGCCGACCGAGCAACCATCGCCAACATGGCCCCGGAATATGGCGCCACCTGCGGCTTTTTCCCGGTGGACGAGGTGACACTGGAGTACTTGCGCTTGTCTGGCCGCACACCGGAAACCGTGAAACTGGTGGAGGCCTACAGCAAGATCCAGGGTCTGTGGCGCCTGCCCGGCAAAGAGCCGGCGTTCACCGACAGCCTGGCTTTGGACATGGGCAGCGTCGAGGCCAGCCTCGCCGGACCGAAACGCCCACAGGACCGCGTCTCGCTGCCGAATGTCGCGCAAGCGTTCACTGACTTCCTCGGCCTGCAATTCAAACCCTCCAGCAAGGAAGAAGGTCGCCTCGAAAGTGAGGGTGGCGGTGGCGTCGCGGTAGGTAACGCCGATCTGGTCGGCGAAACGGATTACGATCACGAAGGCCGTACGTATCGGCTGAAAAACGGCGCAGTGGTGATCGCCGCGATCACCTCTTGCACCAACACCTCCAACCCCAGCGTGATGATGGCGGCCGGGCTGGTGGCAAAGAAAGCAGTGGAGAAAGGCCTGAAGCGCAAACCGTGGGTCAAGAGTTCACTGGCTCCCGGTTCGAAAGTGGTCACCGACTACTACAAGGCCGCGGGCCTGACCCAATACCTTGATCAGCTCGGTTTTGCGCTGGTCGGTTATGGCTGCACTACTTGCATCGGCAACTCCGGACCGTTGCCGGAGCCAATCGAAAAAGCCATTCAGAAAGCCGACCTGACCGTCGCCTCGGTGCTCTCGGGCAACCGCAACTTCGAAGGTCGCGTGCATCCGCTGGTAAAAACCAACTGGCTGGCCTCCCCGCCTCTGGTCGTCGCCTATGCGTTGGCCGGCACCGTGCGCATCGATATCAGCAGCGAGTCATTGGGTCACGACAAGGACGGCCAGCCGGTTTATCTGCGAGACATTTGGCCGAGCACTCAAGAAATCGCCGACGCGGTGACTCAGGTGAACACTGCGATGTTCCACAAGGAGTACGCCGAAGTGTTTGCCGGCGACGAGCAGTGGCAGGCGATCGAAGTGCCGCAGGCGGCGACGTATGTCTGGAACAACGATTCGACGTATATCCAGCATCCGCCATTCTTCGATGACATCGGCGGCCCTGCGCCGGTGGTCAAAGACGTCGAAGGGGCGAAAGTCCTGGCGCTACTGGGTGATTCGGTGACCACTGACCACATCTCCCCGGCCGGCAACATCAAGGCTGACAGCCCTGCCGGCCATTACCTGCGCGAGCAAGGGGTGGAACCGCGGGACTTCAACTCCTACGGCTCACGTCGCGGCAACCATCAAGTGATGATGCGCGGCACCTTCGCCAACATCCGGATTCGCAACGAGATGCTCGGCGGCGAAGAAGGCGGCAACACGATTTATATTCCGACCGGGGAGAAACTGCCGATCTACGACGCGGCCATGCGTTACCAGGCGTCGGGTACGCCGCTGGTGGTAATCGCCGGGCAAGAATATGGCACCGGTTCGAGCCGCGACTGGGCGGCCAAGGGCACCAATCTGCTGGGGGTCAAAGCGGTCATCGCCGAGAGCTTCGAGCGGATTCACCGTTCAAACCTGGTCGGCATGGGTGTATTGCCGCTGCAATTCAAACTGGATCAGAACCGCAAGAGCCTGAACCTCACCGGCAAGGAAACCCTGGACATCCTTGGCCTGACGGGCGTCGAACTGACTCCGCGCATGAACCTGACACTGGTCATCACCCGCGAAGACGGCAGCAAGGAAAAGATAGAGGTGTTGTGCCGGATCGATACCCTCAATGAAGTGGAGTACTTCAAGGCCGGAGGGATTTTGCATTACGTGTTGCGGCAATTGATTGCCTCGTAACAGCGTGCTGACAACGACACCGCCTTCGGGCGGTGTTTTTGTTTACGCGGTATGCGTCTCTATAATCGCGTGCCCAATCGTACGACACATAACCAATGTGGGAGCGAGCCTGCTCGCGAAACGGAGTGTCAGGCAACACAGATGTGAGTGTGATGACCCCATCGCGAGCAGGCTCGCTCCCACAATGGACCGAGGCAACCTGCAGAATCCAGACACAAGGACTTAACATGATCGCTCTGCCATGGACTTATCTGGCACTTCTCTCCATTGGCTACGGCCTGGCTTTGATCTACGGCCATCTCGGCTGGCTCGCCGCTATTTCTTTCGCATTGCTGCTGTTCGCCGGTTTCGCCGTTCGCCAACAGCAGGTTCCCATCGGTCGCGTCCTCGGCCACGGCTTGTTCATCGTTCTGGCGGTTGCGCTGGCAATGCACTGGCTTCCCGGTTTCTTCAACGGTCGCGTCATCGCCCCCCAGCGTTTCACCGACGATGCCGTGCCGTTTGCCATGTACCTGAATCAGGACAAACCGCTGATTGGCTTCTGGTTGTTGCTGGTTTGTCCATGGATTGTCGGCCGGCGCTCGTTACGGCTGTCCGTTTATGCCACCGCCCTCGCCCTGACCGTAAGCGCCGTGCTGGCCTTGGGTGGCGCGCTGTTACTGGGCGTGATCAGTTGGGCGCCGAAGTGGCCGGATCAAGCCTGGTTGTGGGGACTGAACAATCTGTTGCTGGTGACCCTGGTGGAAGAAGCGTTGTTTCGCGGCTACATCCAGGGCGGCCTGAGCCGGCAGTTCAAACACCTGCCCTTTGGCGAAAATCTTGCCTTGTTGCTCGCCTCAATGCTGTTCGGCCTGGTTCATCTGGGTGCTGGCTGGCAATGGGTGTTGTTGGCGGGCCTAGCGGGGGTCGGTTATGGCCTGGCCTACCGTTTCGGCGGACTGGGCGCGGCCATCGCCACCCACTTTTGTTTGAATCTGCTGCATTTCGGGCTGTTCACCTATCCAATGCTCGCCGGCTGACGCAACGGTCGTTTCGCGACGCATCTCTGATTATTGAAAAAAACACTTCAATAAATACCTGACGATGCCGATACCCCCTCAAAGCCTTGCGGATTGAAAAAGCCATGCGTAACAACCAGCCCATTACACAACGCGAACGGACCTTCCCGGCTCAGCAACGGTTGATTTCCACCACCGATGCCAAGGGCGTGATCACCTACTGCAACGACGCTTTCGTCGAAATCAGTGGGTACTCTCGTGAAGAGCTGGTCCGTGCGCCGCATAACCTGGTCCGTCACCCTGACGTCCCGGCCGCGGTGTTCGCGCACATGTGGGGCACATTGAAACAAGGCTTGCCATGGATGGGCATTGTCAAGAATCGCTGCAAGACCGGTGACCACTACTGGGTTAACGCCTATGTCACACCGGTGTTCGACGGTAATCAGGTGATCGGTTACGAGTCGGTACGGGTAAAACCCACCGCCGAGCAGATCCGCCGCGCCGAAGCGCTTTACCAACGTATCAATCAGGGCAAGTCTGCGATTCCCGCTGCAGATAAATGGCTGCCGGTGCTTCAAGACTGGCTGCCGTTCATTCTGGTCAGCCAGTTGAGCTTCATGATCGGCGCCACCCTGACGTCCCAATGGGGCTTCGCCCTCGCCGCCGGCCTTTCGGTGCCGTTGGGCTTGATGGGTTTAAGCTGGCAACAGCGCGGTATCAAGCGTTTGCTGCGCCTGGCCGAACAGACCACGTCTGACCCGCTGATCGCGCAGATGTACACCGACAGTCGTGGCGCCCAGGCACGCCTGGAGATGTCGATCCTCAGTCAGGAAGCACGCCTGAAAACCTGCTTGACCCGTTTGCAGGACACCGCCGAACACCTGACCGAACAAGCGAAACAGTCCGACACCCTGGCCCACAACAGCTCCACCGGCCTGGAACGTCAACGCGTCGAAACCGAGCAAGTGGCGACCGCTGTGAATCAGATGGCCGCCACCACTCAGGAAGTCGCCAGCCACGTGCAGCGCACCGCTGACGCCACTCAGGAAGCCAATCGCCTGACCGGTCGCGGTCGTGACATCGCCGGGGAAACCCGCGAAGCCATTCAGCGTCTGTCGGTGGTGGTCGGTGAAACCGGCCTGACGGTCACGCAACTGGCCAAGGACAGCGACGAAATCGGCGGCGTGGTCGATGTGATCAAAGGCATTGCCGACCAGACCAACCTGCTGGCCTTGAACGCCGCGATTGAAGCGGCTCGTGCCGGTGAGATGGGCCGTGGTTTTGCGGTAGTGGCCGACGAAGTGCGTCAATTGGCGCAACGCACCAGCGAATCCACCGGGCAGATCCACGCCCTGATTGCCAAGCTGCAACAAACCGCCAGCACTGCGGTGCAAACCATGGAGACTGGCCATCGCCAGGCCGAAGAAGGTGTGGCGCGGGTATTGGAAGCGGATCAGGCGCTGGTAGGCATCAGCGAAGCGGTGGCCAACATTACCGACATGACTACGCAGATCGCTGCCGCCACCGAAGAGCAAAGTGCAGTGGCCGAAGAAATCAGCCGCAACATCAGCAACATCTCGCACCTGGCGGATCAGACCTCGGAACAGGCGCAGCACTCGGCGCTGTTGAGTGAAGAACTGACCAAAACGGCGAATACCCAGTATTCGTTGGTGGAGCGGTTTAACCGCTGATTGTTGCGCTTCCCCTGATCGCCTGATCGTTCCCACGCTCCGCGTGGGAATGCCTCAATGGACGCTCTGCGTCCGCTGTTGGGACGCGGAGCGTCCCGGGCTGCATTCCCACGCGGAGCGTGGGAACGATCACTGGCCTAGAAATGCAGCCACCTTCTTTACCGCAGCCGCCAAATGCTGCTCATGGGTAAACCCCGAAGCCTTCAACGGCTTCAAGTCATGGTCCGCCGCCGCCAGCCAGAACACCTCGATTCCCGGTGACAACGTGTAAGCCTCGACGGCCGCCCGATTACCCAACGCATCTCGCTCGCCCTGCACAATCAACGTCCGCGTCTTTAACCCGGCCAAATGTTCAACCCGCGGCTTCTCCGGTTTGCCCACCGCATAAAACGGATACCCCAGACACACCAGCGCATCCGCGCCCAACTCATCAACCAACAAACTCGCCATCCGCCCGCCCATGGACTTGCCGCCAATGGCCAGGCGCCCAGCGACATGGCGTCGCACCACGGCATACACCTCACGCCAGCATTCCTGCAATTTTGGCGCCGGGTTCGGGGGACGTTTACCGCCATCTATACGCCGCTGTGCCATGTACGGAAACTCGAAACGCAGCACGTTGACCCCATGCGCAGCAAGGCGCGCAGCCATGTCGCTCATCCAGTCACTGTCCATCGGCGCACCGGCGCCGTGAGCGAGAATCAGCGTTGCCGAGGCCGGCGTCGAGGCGGCATTCCACAACCATCCATGATCCCGCACGCACTGCGCCCATTGATCCCCGTCAATACTGGCCTTGTGCTCTTTGTCCATGCTTGCCTCGCTTTTAGTCTGCCTATAACTCCAGGCGAAGGGAGCGTCTGCCGTGCGGCTTACTCGCAAAGACAGGCCCTCACTTCGACTGAACCGTGGATGGGGAACCATGAACACTTCAATCAGTACCGCCTACAACTACAAGGTGGTCCGCCAATTCGCCATTATGACGGTGGTGTGGGGCATCGTCGGCATGGGGCTCGGGGTTTTTCTCGCCGCCCAATTGGTCTGGCCTGAACTCAACTTCAACCTGCCGTGGACCAGCTTCGGCCGTCTGCGCCCGCTGCATACCAACGCGGTGATTTTCGCCTTCGGCGGCTGCGCCCTGTTCGCCAGTTCGTTCTACTCGGTACAACGCACCTGCCAGACCCGCCTGTTCGCACCGAAAATCGCTGCGTTCTGCTTCTGGGGCTGGCAGCTTGTGATTCTCTTGGCGGCCATCAGCCTGCCACTGGGTTACACCAGCTCCAAGGAATACGCCGAACTGGAATGGCCGATCGACATCCTGATCACCATCGTCTGGGTGGCCTACGCCGTGGTGTTCTTCGGCACGATCATGCAGCGCAAGACCAAACACATCTATGTCGGCAACTGGTTCTTTGGTGGATTCATCATCACCGTAGCGATCCTGCACATCGTCAACAACCTTGAGCTGCCGGTGAGTTTAACCAAGTCCTACTCGGTGTACGCCGGTGCGACCGATGCCATGGTGCAGTGGTGGTATGGACACAACGCCGTAGGCTTTTTCCTCACCGCCGGTTTCCTCGGGATGATGTACTACTTCGTGCCGAAACAGGCCGAGCGTCCGGTGTATTCCTATCGTTTGTCGATCGTGCACTTCTGGGCGCTGATCACCCTGTACATCTGGGCCGGTCCGCACCACTTGCACTACACCGCGCTGCCGGACTGGGCGCAGTCGTTGGGCATGGTGATGTCACTGATCCTGTTGGCGCCAAGCTGGGGCGGGATGATCAACGGCATGATGACGCTCTCGGGCGCGTGGCATAAGTTGCGCAGCGACCCGATCCTGCGCTTCCTCGTGGTGTCGCTGGCGTTCTACGGCATGTCGACCTTCGAAGGGCCGATGATGGCGATCAAAACGGTCAACGCCCTCTCCCACTACACCGACTGGACCATCGGCCACGTTCACGCCGGCGCACTTGGCTGGGTGGCGATGATCTCCATCGGTGCGCTGTACCACATGATTCCGAAAATCTTCGGCCGCACACAGATGCATAGCATCGGCCTGATCAACGCGCACTTCTGGCTCGCGACCATCGGCACCGTGCTGTACATCGCGTCCATGTGGGTCAACGGCATCGCCCAGGGCCTGATGTGGCGCGCTGTCAACGAGGACGGCACGCTGACCTATTCCTTCGTCGAAACCCTGGTGGCCAGCCACCCAGGCTTCGTCGTGCGACTGGTGGGCGGTGCGATCTTCCTCAGTGGCATGTTCCTGATGGCTTACAACACCTGGCGCACCGTGCGGGCCTCGCAGCCTGCCGAAGCCGCCGCTGCAGCGCAGATAGCCTGAGGAGTCCGCCATGAAACACGAAACAATCGAGAAAAACGTCGGCCTGCTGATGTTGCTGATGGTGCTCGCCGTGAGCATCGGCGGCCTGACCCAGATCGTCCCGCTGTTCTTTCAGGACGTGACCAATAAACCGGTCGAAGGCATGAAGCCCTACACCGCGTTGCAACTGGAAGGTCGCGACATTTACATCCGCGAAGGCTGCGTCGGTTGCCATTCGCAGATGATCCGCCCGTTCCGCGCCGAGACCGAGCGCTATGGCCACTACTCGGTGGCTGGTGAAAGTGTCTGGGATCACCCGTTTCTGTGGGGCTCCAAACGCACCGGGCCGGACCTGGCGCGCGTCGGCGGTCGCTACTCCGAAGACTGGCACCGCGCGCACTTGTACAACCCGCGCAACGTAGTGCCGGAATCGAAGATGCCGGCCTACCCATGGCTGGTCGCCAATCAGGTCGACAGCAGCCATACCGAAACCAAGATCCGCGCCATGCGCACCCTCGGCGTGCCGTACACCGACGAAGACATCGCCGGTGCAACGGCTTCGCTCCAGGGCAAAACCGAAATGGACGCGCTGGTCGCCTACCTGCAAGTGCTCGGCACTGCCATCAAGAGCAAGAGGTGAGCCATGTCCATGCCCTTTGAAATAGTCAGCGAAATGAGCAGTGGAATGATCCGCGGCCTGGGCACGGTCGTGGTGTTCGTGGCCTTCGTCGGCCTGACGCTGTGGGTGTTCAACAGCAAGCGTAATCCGGAGTTCGCCGAAGCGCGCCTGCTGCCGTTCGCCGACGAGCCGCAATCCGAAAACAGCACCCAACAAGAATCCGCCACGAGGAGTACCCGGCCATGACCACCTTCTGGAGTACGTGGATCTGCGTACTGACCATCGGCAGCCTGATCGGCCTGACCTGGTTGCTGATCGGTACCCGCCGAGGGGAAACCAAGGGCAGCACCGACCAGACCATGGGCCACAGCTTCGACGGCATCGAGGAGTACGACAACCCGCTGCCGCAGTGGTGGTTCATGCTGTTCGCCGGCACGTTGGTGTTTGCCGTCGGCTACCTGATCCTTTACCCGGGGCTGGGTAACTGGAAAGGCATATTGCCCGGTTATGAAAACGGCTGGACCGGCGTCCACGAATGGGAAAAGGAGATGAACAAGGCTGATGCGAAGTTCGGGCCGATCTTCGCCAAATTTTCCGCCATGCCCATCGAAGAAGTGGCCAAGGACCCGCTAGCACTGAAAATGGGCGGTCGCCTGTTTGCGTCCAATTGCTCGGTGTGCCACGGCTCGGATGCCAAGGGCGCGTTTGGTTTCCCGAACCTGGCCGACAGCAATTGGCGCTGGGGCGGAGATGCCGACATGATCAAAACGACAATCATGGGTGGTCGCATGGCCGCGATGCCGGCCTGGGGTGAAATACTCGGCGACGCTGGCGTGAAAAACGTCGCCGCTTATGTGCGTCATGAACTGGCCGGCCTGCCCTTGCCGGAAGGCAGCACAGCTGATCTGCACGCTGGACAGCAAGCGTTCAGCACCACCTGCGTAGCCTGTCA
This sequence comes from Pseudomonas sp. S2_A02, assembly GCF_054668495.1. Lineage (NCBI taxonomy): Bacteria > Pseudomonadati > Pseudomonadota > Gammaproteobacteria > Pseudomonadales > Pseudomonadaceae > Pseudomonas > Pseudomonas sp. S2_A02. The sequence continues at coordinate 1,635,372 of NZ_CP162776.1, forward strand.
TGGGGCAAACGGCCAAGGCACTCAAGCCATGGGAGCGCCGAATCTGACGCAACCGGCCGGATTTATCTACGGTACAAGCCTGGCGCAGCTGCAACAGACCATTCGTCATGGCCGCCAAGGCCATATGCCGGCGCAGAACGAACTGCTCGGCAACGACAAGGTGCAATTGCTGGCCGCTTACGTGTACAGCCTGTCTCAGGGGCTGAACACCGAGCGTTTACAGGCTGAAGGCAAAAGCAAATAAATCTCGTCCGCTCTGCTGCCGCATTCACTCGGATGCGGCAGTTCCCTGCCCCTTTGCGACGCATTGTCGCACCCTCCCTTGGTCTTCCTTTCGGTTCGTCGGATTCGGGTCTAAGCTTGCCTGCGATGCGGACTGGTCAGCGCCGGTTCCAGGTCGACCCAACCCGATGTGTTCGACGACTCTGCTCGATGACAGGCCGCAAAGGCTGGTAGATACCGGCTGCCATGCCAATTGCCATTGATCGCCCGATCGTTGTGTTTGAACACACCCCGTTACATCCGACCTGACCCCCTCACCATTTTCATCCGTTGCGACATTTTGGCCGGGGGCAATTTTGTCCTTACGCGGCGCATGGAAAGGCCGCAGAATCAGCTTTTGAAAGCATTGACCCACGTCATGGCGCGTTGCAATGACCCCCCGCTTTCTCCATACTTGCGGCCGATTTTTACTCCTAATAAAACACCCAAACCGTGGAACCTTAGAATGAGCACAGCAATCAGTCCGACTGCTTATAACTATAAGGTAGTCCGCCAGTTCGCCATCATGACGGTGGTCTGGGGGATCCTTGGCATGGGGCTTGGTGTCTTCATCGCCTCACAGCTCGTATGGCCGGAATTGAACTTCGGTCTGCCGTGGACGACTTTTGGACGCTTACGCCCGCTGCACACCAACCTGGTGATTTTCGCCTTCGGTGGTTGTGCGTTGTTTGCCACTTCCTATTACGTCGTGCAGCGAACCTGCCAAACGCGACTGATTTCCGACAGCCTTGCGGCCTTCACCTTCTGGGGTTGGCAAGCGGTGATCGTCGGCGCGATCGTGACCTTGCCGCTGGGTTACACCACCACCAAGGAATACGCGGAACTGGAATGGCCCCTGGCTATTCTGCTGGCCATCGTCTGGGTTACTTACGGTCTGGTGTTCTTCGGCACCATCACCAAGCGCAAGACCAAGCACATCTATGTCGGTAACTGGTTCTACGGTGCCTTCATCGTCGTGACGGCGATGCTGCACATCGTCAACCACGCCTCCCTGCCAGTCAGTTTCTTCAAGTCCTACTCGGCCTATGCCGGTGCGACTGACGCAATGATCCAGTGGTGGTACGGCCACAACGCCGTGGGCTTCTTCCTGACCACTGGCTTCCTGGGGATGATGTACTACTTCGTTCCGAAGCAGGCCGAGCGTCCGATCTACTCCTATCGTCTGTCGATCGTGCACTTCTGGGCGCTGATCACCCTGTACATCTGGGCCGGTCCGCACCACCTGCACTACACCGCACTGCCGGACTGGGCTCAGTCCCTGGGCATGGCGATGTCGATCATCCTGCTGGCTCCGAGCTGGGGCGGCATGATCAACGGCATGATGACCCTGTCGGGCGCCTGGCATAAACTGCGCACCGACCCGATCCTGCGTTTCCTCGTGGTATCGCTGGCGTTCTACGGCATGTCGACCTTCGAAGGCCCGATGATGGCCATCAAGACCGTCAACTCGCTGTCGCACTACACCGACTGGACCATCGGCCACGTACACGCCGGCGCTCTTGGCTGGGTAGCGATGATTTCGATCGGCGCGATCTACCACATGATCCCGAAATTGTTCGGTCGTGTGCAGATGCACAGCATCGGCCTGATCAACACTCACTTCTGGCTCGCGACCATCGGTACCGTTCTGTACATCGCGTCGATGTGGGTCAACGGCATCACCCAAGGCCTGATGTGGCGTGCAATCAACGATGACGGCACCCTCACCTACTCGTTCGTCGAAGCGCTGCAAGCCAGCCACCCTGGTTTCATCGTTCGCGCCCTGGGCGGTGCGTTCTTCGCCAGCGGCATGCTGTTCATGGCCTACAACGTATGGCGTACCGTACGTGCCTCGAACCCGGCTGAAGCCAAAGCTGCTGAACAGATTGCTGTAGTTGGAGCTCACTGATGAAGCATGAAGCAGTCGAGAAGAATATTGGCCTGCTGGCCTTCTTCATGGTTATCGCCGTCAGCATCGGCGGCCTGACTCAAATCGTTCCGCTGTTTTTCCAGGACGTCACCAACAAGCCGGTCGAGGGCATGAAGCCTCGCACCGCCCTTGAGCTGGAAGGCCGCGACGTGTACATCGCCAACGGTTGTGTCGGCTGCCACTCGCAGATGATCCGCCCGTTCCGTGCTGAAACCGAACGCTACGGCCACTACTCGGTCGCCGGTGAAAGCGTTTGGGACCACCCGTTCCTGTGGGGTTCCAAGCGTACTGGTCCGGACCTGGCCCGTGTCGGCGGTCGTTACTCCGATGACTGGCAGCGTGCGCACTTGTACAACCCGCGCAACGTAGTGCCTGAGTCGAAAATGCCGGCTTATCCGTTCCTCGTGGAAAACAAGCTCGACGGCAAAGACACCGCCAAGAAAATGGAAGTCTTGCGCACGCTCGGCACCCCTTACACCGACGAAGACATCGCCAGTGCCAAGGATGCCGTGAAGGGCAAAACCGAAATGGACGCGCTGGTGGCCTATCTGCAAGGCCTGGGCACCATCATCAAAAGCAAACGGTGATTTAGATGGATATCGGGATGATTCGTGGCCTGGGCACCGTTGTTGTGATGGTGGCCTTCATCGGTCTGGCGTTGTGGGTGTTCAGCCCCAAGCGCAAGTCGGAGTTTGAAGACGCGACCTTGCTGCCTTTCGCGGATGATCCCGAAGCCATCAAGCACGTCGAGCAAGCTTCTAGGAGTAACAAAGAATGACTACGTTCTGGAGTCTGTACGTCACAGTCCTCAGTCTCGGCACCATCTTCGCCCTGACCTGGCTGCTGCTGTCCACCCGCAAGGGCCAGCGCAGCGAATCCACCGATGAAACGGTCGGTCACTCCTTCGACGGGATCGAGGAGTATGACAACCCGCTGCCGAAATGGTGGTTCATGCTGTTCGTGGGCACCATCATCTTCGCCCTCGGCTATCTGGTTCTGTACCCGGGCCTGGGTAACTGGAAAGGCCTGTTGCCGGGTTACAACTACCTCGATAACGACAAGCAGACCGCGTTCGCCAACGGCCAGACTGGCTGGACCGGCGTTCACGAGTGGGAAAAGGAAATGCTCAGGTCGGACGCCAAATTCGGCCCGATCTTCGCCAAGTTCGCTTCCATGCCGATCGAAGAAGTCGCCAAAGACCCGCAAGCCCTGAAGATGGGTGGCCGCCTGTTCGCCTCCAACTGCTCGGTCTGCCACGGTTCCGACGCCAAAGGCGCCTACGGTTTCCCTAACCTGACCGACGCCGACTGGCGCTGGGGTGGCGAGGCAGAAACCATCAAGACCACCATCATGGGCGGTCGTCACGCCGTGATGCCGGCCTGGGCTGCAGTGATCGGCGAACAAGGCGTTGCTGACGTTGCCGCGTTCGTGCTGACCAACCTCGATGGCCGCAAGCTGCCGGAAGGCACCAAGGCTGACCCGGTTGCCGGCCAGAAACTGTTCGCCGCCAACTGCGTGGCGTGCCATGGTCCGGAAGGCAAAGGCACCCCAGCGATGGGGGCACCCAACCTGACCCACCCGGCGGCGTTCATCTACGGTTCGAGCTTCGCTCAACTGCAGCAGACCATCCGTTACGGCCGTCAGGGCCAGATGCCTGCGCAAGAACAGCTGCAAGGCAATGACAAGGTTCACCTGCTGGCCGCTTACGTCTACAGCCTGTCTCATGGTGAGAAAGCTCCGGCGGAAGACGCCCAGTAAGATCCACGCCTGACCGATGCATATAGGCCCCGCCAATGAAAGTTGGCGGGGCCTTTTTATTCGTCCTCGGCTTAAGCAGTGGTTATGCAGATGACGCGAGGCACGGGTCGGCTCCTATTACTTGCGCACTCGCGCTTCGGCTGCTATTCGACGAGTGGACCAGTTGTTGCCGTTGACGACGCTGACCTCAATGCTCCGCCTGTCCTCGATAAAACTGGCGATCAGATACGTTTGTTGCGAAGACGATCCGCTCAGGAAAACCGGCACCTCGCCAAAAATCTCTTCCCCAAGGCCATACCATCCGACGCCCCAGTGGTCATGACCACCGAACACCGCGGTAACCTTGTAGGTGTTGATCATCTCCCTGAAGCGCTTGATCTGGGCCGCGCTAGCCTTTCTCCAGTCATAGACCTTGTGCATGTTCAAGATAATGATCTTTCCGTCAGCCCGTGCCCGAGCCAGATCTTTCTCCAGCCAGTCAAGCGCATCGGTGATTTCATAGATGGTTGTCTTAACGATCCCTGAAGTGAAGGTAACGGTATAAGTCGGCTCCTTGTGCAACTGAACCATGTGTACATCACCGAAGGTTTTTGAATAGGCGAGGCTGCCGTAATAGGTTGTACCTAGCCCCGAAGCTCGAGCCGCCAAGTCCATAGAATCAACTTTACCCCAATAACGGCTTTTTAAATCATCAACACTTCCAGCCGCACAGTTATTGAGAAAACAATCATCTACGTTATTGGCATAATCATGATTACCCAGGCCGTAGTCATACGCGTACTCCAGCTTGTCCTCGAACACGGCACGCATGAACGAACGTTCGCCACCATGCCCGAACGACGTGATGTCTCCGTTGATCATGACGGGTACGCGAGCCGCGCCGCCATTGAGTTTGCGAAAACTGGCCATACTGGAATATTGCGCGTCAATCAGCTCGGCCGAACGCTTTTCGACATTTGGGTCACGGATATCGGCATCAGTCAGATCACTCCACGGATATTGCGAATCAGAGGCGAAGATCAAGTGCTCGGGCAATTCTCCAACGGCCCATGCCGGAAACCCGGTCAATATTAAAAACAGTCCCAGCCATCGCGGGAAACTAAAGGTTAAGTTCATAGAAATCCTTTTCATGACACGATAGTTATTTAAATACACAGGCGTTATATGCTGCGCCGCCAAACTTAGGGCAATACGAACAACAAGACAATTAGTGTGACCTTTGGGATTACTAACAGATATGTCGACCTCCCATTTTCCACCGTAACCGGCCAAGGCCAGCGCCATGAAGCAGCTATAGTCAATTGATCTGGGTCACGACTTGTTACATCCGCTACACCATCCGCCCCCGCCACCCAACGCGACCAAAGGTCGCACCCTTGACCCAGAGCTACAGGCGTATCATTGCGCCACTGCAACACCTCTTTTTGACCGCGGTCGGCACGTACTGACCGGGGCATTTTTCCACTGCCGTGGGATGCAATGATGAGCAATCAGATTCCGGTACACGACGTCACTCCGCCTGCCAAGAACGCGAACAACAGCGTCGACCTCTACGCCTCTCGAGAAAAGATCTACACCCGCGCCTTCACCGGCCTGTTCCGCAATCTGCGGATGATCGGCGGTGCCGGGCTGTTTCTGCTGTATTTCGGCACGGTGTGGCTGAACTGGGGCGGTCATCAGGCCGTCTGGTGGAACCTGCCGGAGCGTAAATTCTTCATTTTTGGCGCGACCTTCTGGCCTCAGGATTTCATTCTGCTCTCGGGCATTCTGATCGTCAGTGCCTTTGGCCTGTTCTTCATCACCGTGTATGCCGGTCGGGTCTGGTGCGGCTACACCTGCCCGCAAAGCGTCTGGACCTGGATCTTCATGTGGTGCGAGAAGGTCACCGAGGGCGACCGCAACCAGCGCATCAAGCTCGACAAGGCGTCGATGAGCGCCAACAAGTTCGTGCGTAAATTCAGCAAGCACACGATGTGGCTGCTGATCGGCTTCGTGACCGGCATGACCTTCGTCGGTTACTTCTCGCCAATTCGCGAACTGGTGCTCGATTTCTTCACCGGCCAGGCCGATGGCTGGTCGTATTTCTGGGTCGGTTTCTTCACCCTCGCCACCTACGGCAACGCCGGCTGGTTGCGCGAGCAGGTATGCATTTACATGTGCCCGTACGCACGCTTCCAGAGCGTGATGTTCGACAAGGACACGCTGATCGTCTCCTACGACCCGCGCCGTGGCGAAAGCCGTGGCCCGCGCAAGAAAGGCATCGATTACAAGGCTCAGGGCCTGGGCGATTGCATCGACTGCACCATGTGCGTTCAGGTCTGCCCCACCGGGATCGACATCCGCGACGGCCTGCAAGTCGAATGCATCGGCTGCGCCGCGTGCATCGACGCCTGCGACAGCATCATGGACAAGATGGATTACCCACGCGGCCTGATCAGCTACACCACCGAGCACAACCTGTCGGGGCAAAAAACCAATAAACTGCGTCCGCGCCTGATTGGCTATGCCACGGTGCTGCTGGCGATGATCGCGTTGCTGATGACCGCGTTCTTCATGCGTTCGCTGGTCGGTTTCGATGTCAGCAAAGACCGCGTGTTGTACCGCGAGAACGCCGAGGGACGGATCGAAAACGTCTACAGCCTGAAGATCATGAACAAGGACCAGCGCGACCACACCTATGTGCTGGAAGCCACCGGTCTGCCGGATCTCAAGCTGCAAGGCAAGCGCGAGATCAAAGTCGCCGCCGGGGAGATTTTCAGTCAGCCGGTCGAACTGTCCAGCGCACCGGAACAACTGCCGTCGAGCACCAACGAGGTGAAATTCATCCTCAAGGATGCCGATGACGCCAACGTGCACGTTGAAGCCAAGAGCCGATTCATCGGCCCACAAATTCGTTGAGAGAAGTGATCATGCCCGCAGCAACTGCCGCAAGTCCCTGGTACAAGCACCTTTGGCCGTGGATCATCATCGCCATCCTGGCCTGCTCGGTGACTTTGACCCTGTCGATGGTGACCATCGCGGTGAACAACCCGGACAACCTGGTCAACGACAACTATTACGAGGCCGGCAAGGGCATTAACCGTTCACTGGACCGCGAACTGCTGGCCCAGACCCTGCAACTGCGTGCCAGTGTGCACCTGGATGACGTGACCGGCGAAGTCGACCTGCGCCTGAGCGGCAACAGCCAGCCGAAAACCCTTGAGCTGAACCTGATTTCGCCAACCCAGCCAGAGAAGGATCGCAAGATCACCCTGGCCCGCAGCGAAACCGAACAAGGCCGCTACATTGGCCAGTTGAGCGACAAGATTGAAGGTCGTCGCTTCGTCGAGTTGCTGGGCGTGCAGGATGACAAGACCTGGCGCATGTTCGAAGAAGAACAGGTCAGCCATGCCAAGGACCTGCTGCTCGGTGATGAGCCGCTGCAGGGTGCGGAAGACCTGAAAAAATAAGCCTTACCCTGATCGTTCCCACGCTCTGCGTGGGAACGCAGCCAGGACGCTCCGCGTCCCAGCCGAAGCGGACGCGGAGCGTCCGGAGAGGCATTCCCACGCAGAGCGTGGGAACGATCATCGGAACACGCCCCATGACCAGTCCTACCCCCTGCTACCACTGCGCCCTGCCCGTCCCGGCCGGCAGTCGCTTCACGGCCGCCGTCCTAGGGGAAACCCGCGAGTTCTGCTGCCCGGGTTGCCAGGCAGTGGCCGAGGCAATCGTGGCCGGCGGGTTGGAAAGTTATTACCAGCATCGCAGCGAAGCCTCGGCCAACCCCGAAGCCTTGCCGGTACAGTTGGTGGACGAGCTGGAGCTCTACGACCGCTCCGATGTGCAGCAACCCTTTGTCCGCCACGAAGGCGAACTCGCCGAAACCACCCTGTTGATGGAAGGCATCAGTTGCGCCGCCTGCGGCTGGTTGATCGAAAAACACCTGCGCGCCTTGCCAGCGGTGGCCGAAGCACGCCTGAACCTGTCCAACCATCGCCTGCACGTACGCTGGGCCGATGCACAATTGCCATTGAGCAAGGTGCTCAGCGAATTGCGCCACATCGGTTACGCCGCCCACCCTTATCAGGCCGACCGCGCCAGTGAACAACTGGCCAGCGAAAACCGTCTGGCCCTGCGTCAACTCGGCGTTGCCGGGCTGCTGTGGTTCCAGGCGATGATGGCAACGATGGCCACCTGGCCGGAATTCAACATCGATCTCAGCCCCGAGCTACACACCATCCTGCGCTGGGTCGCGCTGTTTCTGACCACCCCGATCGTGTTTTATAGCTGCGCGCCGTTCTTCAAGGGCGCGATGCGCGATCTGCGCACCCGTCACCTGACCATGGACGTCTCGGTGTCGCTGGCGATCGGCAGCGCCTATATCGCCGGGATCTGGACCTCGATCACCGGGGTTGGCGAGCTGTATTTCGATGCAGTTGGGATGTTCGCACTATTCCTGCTGGCCGGGCGTTATCTGGAACGTCGCGCCCGCGAACGCACCGCCGCCGCGACCGCACAGCTGGTCAATCTGCTGCCCGCCTCCTGCCTGCGGCTGAGTGCTGATGGCCAGAGCGAGCGGATTCTGCTCAGCGAGTTACGCGTGGGCGATCAGGTGCTGGTTCATCCCGGCGCAATTCTGCCGGCCGACGGCAAGATCCTCGACGGTCAGTCGAGCATTGACGAATCCCTGCTCACCGGCGAATACCTGCCACAACCACGAACCCTGGGCGATGCCGTCACCGCCGGCACCTTGAACGTTGAAGGGGCGCTGACCGTGGAAGTCCTGGCGCTGGGTCAGGACACGCGACTGTCGGCCATCGTCCGCCTGCTGGATCGCGCCCAGGCCGAAAAGCCACGACTGGCGGAAATCGCCGACCGCGCCGCCCAATGGTTTTTGCTGTTGTCACTTATCGCGGTGGCCGCCATTGGCCTGCTGTGGTGGGAGCTGGATTCTTCGCGGGCCTTCTGGATCGTCCTGGCGATGCTGGTTGCGACGTGCCCGTGCGCCTTGTCGCTGGCCACGCCGACGGCTTTGACGGCGGCCACCGGCACGCTGCACAAGCTCGGACTTTTGTTGACGCGCGGTCATGTGCTAGAAGGCCTGAATCAGATCGACACGGTGATTTTCGACAAGACCGGCACCCTCACCGAAGGTCGCCTGGCGTTGCGTTCGATCCGGCCGCTGGGTGCCTTCACCAGCGATCAATGCCTGAGCCTCGCCGCCGCTTTGGAAAACCGTTCCGAGCACCCGATTGCCCGAGCCTTTGGCCGCGCACCGCTGGCCGCCGAAGAAGTTCACAGCACGCCGGGCCTGGGCCTGGAGGGGTTGGTCGGCGCACAACGTCTGCGCATCGGCCAACCGGGGTTTGTCTGCGAACTCAGCGGCGCTCAGACGCCAGTAATGCCCGATGAGCCCGGCCAATGGCTTCTGCTCGGCGACAATCAAGGGCCGCTGGCGTGGTTCGTACTCGACGACCGTTTGCGCGCCGACGCACCCGTCCTGTTGGCGGCGTGCAAGTCTCGCGGCTGGCGCACGTTGCTGCTGTCCGGCGACAGCTCACCGATGGTTGCCAGCGTCGCTGCCGAATTGGGCATCGACGAGGCCCGTGGCGGTTTGCGTCCGGACGATAAATTGCAGGTGCTGCAACAACTGCACAAGGAAGGTCGCAAGGTGTTGATGCTCGGTGACGGGGTCAACGACGTGCCGGTGCTGGCCGCCGCCGACATCAGCGTGGCGATGGGCTCGGCCACCGATCTGGCGAAAACCAGTGCCGACGCGGTGCTGCTGTCGAACCGCCTTGACGCGCTGGTGCAAGCCTTCAGCCTGGCTCGTAGGACCCGTCGGGTCATCATCGAGAACTTGCTGTGGGCGGCGCTGTACAATGGCCTCATGTTGCCGTTCGCCGCCCTCGGCTGGATCACTCCGGTATGGGCTGCGGTTGGCATGTCGATCAGTTCGTTGACCGTGGTGTTGAATGCCCTGCGCCTGACTCGCCTGCCAAGCGCGCCGGCTACCAGCACCACGCCAGAAACCCGCCCGCTGCCGGCCTGAGCCGCGCGGGCATGGAGTCCAGATGCCAGCTCTCTACGTGATGATCCCGGCCGCGCTGCTGATCGTGGCCATCGCTATCTATATCTTCTTCTGGGCAGTCGACAGCGGTCAGTACGACGACCTCGACGGTCCGGCCCACAGCATTCTGTTCGACGATCAGGACCCGAACCACAAGGCAGCGGTCGACGAGGCCAGCGGCCATCCGGCCAAACCGGACGACAAGGCGCCGCCCCATGCTTGAGTTGGCGCCACTGTTGGTGTCTGCGCTGATCCTCGGCCTGCTCGGCGGCGGGCATTGCCTGGGCATGTGCGGCGGCTTGATGGGCGCATTGACCCTGGCGATTCCCAAGGAACAGCGCAGCCGACGCTTTCGATTGTTGCTGGCCTACAACCTGGGGCGAATTCTCAGCTACGCCGCGGCCGGCCTGCTGATCGGCCTGGCCGGCTGGGCAGTGGCCAATAGCCCGGCGGCGATGTTCATGCGCATCCTCGCCGGACTGCTGCTGATCGCCATGGGCCTGTACCTGGCCGGCTGGTGGAGCGGCCTGACCCGCATCGAAAGCCTCGGTCGCGGCCTGTGGCGGCATATCCAGCCGGTGGCCAACAAACTACTGCCAGTGTCGAACCTGCCCCGTGCCCTGCTGCTGGGCGCACTTTGGGGCTGGCTGCCGTGCGGGTTGGTTTACAGCACATTGCTGTGGTCGGCGAGCCAGGGCAATGCGCTGGACAGTGCATTGCTGATGCTGGCATTCGGGCTGGGCACCTGGCCGGTGCTGCTCGCCACAGGGCTGGCTGCCGAGCGTGTCACAGCGTTGTTGCGCAAACGCAGCGTACGCATGACCGGTGGCTTGCTGGTGATGGTGTTCGGTATCTGGACCTTGCCGGGGCCGCATCAGCATTGGCTCATGGGGCACTAGATCGGCGGTGCATCCATCGCGAGCAGGCTCGCTCCCACTTTGAAATGCATTCCCCTGTGGGAGCGAGCCTGCTCGCGATGGAGCCCTCACCGACAACACAAATCCCGACCGTTGATGCAAATCAAGATGCCCATACGCCCCTCCCCCTAGACTCGCCCACACTGCCAGCCTATCCGGGGGAATGCCCGCATGCTCGACGCCATTCGTTGGGACACTGATCTGATCCGCCGTTACGACCTGGCGGGACCGCGCTACACCTCGTACCCGACCGCCGTGCAATTCGATAGCCAGGTCGGCACCTTCGACCTGTTTCACGCCTTGCGCGAAAGCCGCAAGGCCCTGCGGCCGCTGTCGCTGTATGTGCACGTGCCGTTCTGCGCGAACATTTGCTACTACTGCGCCTGCAACAAAGTCATCACCAAAGACCGCGGCCGTGCCCTGCCCTATTTGCAGCGTCTGGAACAGGAAATCCAGCTGATTGCCTGCCATCTCGACCCCTCGCAGAAAGTCGAGCAGCTGCATTTCGGCGGCGGCACACCGACCTTTCTCAGTCACGATGAACTGCGCCAGTTAATGGCTCAGCTGCGCAAGCATTTCAATCTGCTGGACGACGATTCCGGCGACTACGGCATCGAGATCGACCCTCGCGAGGCTGATTGGTCGACCATGGGCCTGCTCCGGGAACTGGGCTTCAACCGGGTCAGCATTGGCGTTCAAGACCTCGATCCGGCAGTACAACGGGCGGTCAATCGCCTGCAAAGCCTGGAAGAAACCCGTGCGGTGATCGATGCTGCCCGGACCCTGCAATTTCGCTCGATCAACATCGATCTGATCTACGGCCTGCCGAAGCAGACGCCCGAAAATTTCGCCCGCACCGTCGACGAAGTCATCAGCCTGCAACCGGATCGGCTCTCGGTGTTCAACTACGCCCATCTGCCGGAACGCTTCATGCCGCAACGGCGGATCAACAGCGACGAACTACCGACACCGGCGCAAAAACTGGAAATGCTCCAGGGCACCATCGAGCAGCTGACCAAGGCCGGTTACCGCTACATCGGCATGGACCACTTCGCGCTGCCCGACGATGAACTGGCGATTGCTCAGGAAGAGTCGACCCTGCAACGCAACTTCCAGGGATATACCACCCATGGTCATTGCGACCTGATTGGCTTGGGCGTGTCGGCCATCAGCCAGATCGGCGACTTTTATTGCCAAAACAGCAGTGATCTGAACCAGTACCAGAATGCGTTGGCCAGCGCACAGCTGGCCACCAGCCGTGGTCTGCTGTGCAACGCCGATGACCGCCTGCGACGTGCAGTCATCCAACAACTGATCTGCGCTTTCGGCCTGGAATTCGCCCAGATCGAACAAGCCTTCAACATCGACTTTCAGGGTTACTTCGGCGAACTCTGGCCACAGTTGCAGGGAATGGCCGACGACGGACTGATCGAACTTGATAATGAACGGATTACCGTACTGCCCGCCGGACGATTGTTGGTGCGTTCGGTGTGCATGGTGTTCGACGCGTACCTGGAACAGCAAAATCGCCAGCGGTTTTCACGGGTTATCTAGCCATCAGCTCACTGGCCGGTCTGCTAAATGCTGATTTTACGACCCTGCGACAAAATCGCCGCGTGCCTGAATGTCCTCCCGTGGGTTACCCTTACAGCTTATGTGTGTTATTCCCACAAGGATTAAAGAAATGTCCGAGCCAGTAAAGCTGCGCGCTCATAGTCAGGCCCATTGCAAGGATTGCAGCCTGGCCCCGCTCTGCCTGCCACTTTCTCTGAATTTGGAAGACATGGATGCGCTGGACGATATCGTCAAACGTGGTCGCCCGCTGAAAAAAGGCGAGTTCCTGTTTCGCCAGGGCGACACGTTCGATTCCGTTTATGCAGTACGCTCCGGCGCCCTGAAAACCTTCAGCCTGAGCGATGGCGGCGAAGAGCAGCTCACTGGCTTCCACTTGCCGAGTGAACTGGTCGGCCTGTCGGGCATGGACACTGAAAAGCACCCGGTCTCGGCGCAAGCCCTGGAAACCACCTCGGTGTGCGAAATCCCTTTCGATCGCCTCGACGAACTGGCCCTGCAACTGCCACAACTGCGCCGTCAGTTGATGCGGGTAATGAGCCGCGAGATTCGCGACGATCAGCAGATGATGTTGCTGCTGTCGAAGAAAACCGCCGACGAACGCATCGCCACTTTCCTGGTCAACCTGTCGGCACGTTTCCGTGCCCGGGGCTTTTCGGCCAACCAGTTCCGGTTGAGCATGTCGCGCAACGAGATCGGCAATTATCTGGGGCTGGCGGTGGAAACCGTGTCCCGGGTGTTCACCCGTTTCCAGCAAAACGAACTGATCGCCGCCGAAGGCAAGGAAATCCACATCCTCGACCCGATCCAGCTCTGCGCCCTGGCCGGCGGTTCGCTCGAAGGCTGATAGCGACGATTGCGGCTGAGCGAAACGGTTCAGCCGCCGTTATACTGCGACGTTTGCAGCCCGCCAGGACACCTCGACGATGGTCTTCGACTCCTTCGACATCAAATCCCTGATCCGCCCCGTGATCGACTTCCCCAAGCCAGGCGTGATCTTTCGCGACATCACCCCATTGTTCCAGTCACCCACGGCCCTGCGCCTGGTGATGGACAGCTTTGCCCATCGTTACGTCGAAGCCGACTTCACCCACATCGGCGCCATGGATGCCCGTGGCTTTCTGATCGGTTCGATCCTGGCCTATCAGTTGAACAAACCGCTGGTGCTGTTCCGCAAGCAGGGCAAACTCCCCGCCGACGTGCTGGCCGAGGGTTATGCCACCGAGTACGGCGAAGCCTTTCTCGAAGTCCATGCCGACAGCCTGTGCGAGGGTGATGCGGTGGTGATGTTCGATGACCTGATCGCCACTGGCGGCACGCTGATCGCGGCGGCCAACCTGATTCGGCGCATGGGCGCGCGGGTGCATGAAGCGGCGGCGATCATTGACTTGCCGGAGCTGGGTGGCTCGCAGCGGCTGGAAGACATGGGGATTCCGACGTTTTGCCTGACGCAGTTTGCGTTAAGCGATAAATAAGGCGGTGTCTGCCTTGACGCCAATCGCGAGCAGGCTCGCTCCCACAGTTAATCTCAGTCATGCACAAACTTTGTGTACACAGAAAATCCCCTGTGGGAGCGAGCCTGCTCGCGATGCAGACACCACAATACTTACAGCGAGATCGGCTTACGCCCGGCAAACGAATGCGCCAATGTTCCGCCGTCCACCAATTCCAGCTCGCCACCCAACGGCACACCATGGGCGATGCGCGAGGCGATCAGGCCTTTGTTGCTGAGTAACTGGGCGATGTAATGCGCCGTGGCTTCGCCTTCCACCGTCGGGTTGGTGGCGAGGATGACTTCGGCAAACGTGCCCGCCTCTTCGATCCGCGCCATCAATTGTGGAATGCCGATGGCGTCCGGTCCTAGCCCGTCGAGCGGCGACAGGTGGCCTTTGAGCACGAAGTAGCGACCGCGGAAACCAGTCTGCTCCACCGCGTAAACATCCATCGGACCTTCCACCACACACAGCAAGGTGTCGTCGCGGCGTGGATCGGCGCATTGCGGGCACAGATCGTCCTCGGTCAGCGTGCGGCACAAGCGACAGTGGCCCACTCCTTCCATGGCCTGGCTCAGCGCCTGGGCCAGTCGCGAACCGCCGCTGCGATCGCGCTCAAGCAGTTGCAACGCCATGCGCTGGGCAGTTTTCTGACCCACACCCGGCAAAATTCGCAGGGCATCGATCAATTGGCGAATCAAAGGGCTGAAGCTCATGGGGAAAAGTCCGACATAACAACGAGACGCGGTTTATACCCGCGCCTCTGTTTAGCGTCAAATAGCACCGTCAATTACTCAGTCTGCGCGACCCGTACCACCAGTTTGCCGAAGTTGCGTCCCTCCAGCAGACCGATGAACGCCTGGGGTGCGTTCTCCAGACCGTCGACCACGTCTTCACGGAATTTCACCTTGCCGTCACGCACCCATGGCGCCATTGCACTGATGAACTCTGGCTGTCGGTCACCGTAGTCGTCGAACACAATAAAGCCCTGAATCCGCACGCGCTTGGTCAGCAGCGTGCGCTGCAACTGTGGCAAGCGATCTGGCCCGCTCAGCTTTTCATTGGTGTTGTAGGAGGCAATCAAACCGCAAAGAGGAATCCGCGCCTTGGAGTTGAGCAGCGGCAGCACCGCATCGAACACCTTGCCACCGACGTTTTCAAAATAGATATCGACGCCTTTGAAGCAGGCCAGCGCCAACTCTTCGGCGAAGTCCGCGCGCTTGTGGTCGATGCAGGCATCGAAGCCCAGCTCCTCAACCACGTAGCGGCATTTTTCCGCGCCACCGGCCACACCGACCACTCGCAAGCCCTTGATCTTCGCCACTTGGCCGACCACCGACCCCACCGCGCCGGACGCAGCGGCTACTACCAGGGTTTCGCCTTCTTTGGGCTGGCCGATGTCCATCAACCCCATGTAGGCGGTCATGCCGGGCATGCCCAGCACACCCAGGGCCATCGACGGACTCTGCAGCCCGGACGGGATCGGAATGATGTTGCGTCCGTCACTGATGCTGTGGCTCTGCCACCCTGTGACGCCGACCACCAGATCGCCTTCATGGAATTTAGGATGTAACGAGCGCTCGACACGACTGACAGCCCCGCCGGTCATCACTTCGTCGATTTCTACCGGCGCAGCGTAGGACGGCGCGTCGCTCATACGACCGCGCATGTAGGGATCGAGCGACAGATAAAGCGTCTTGAGCAGCACCTGACCATCGGCCAGGTCTGGCAGCGCTCCCCGTTCCAGGCGGAAATTCTCTGGCGTCGGCGCGCCCACCGGGCGGGACACCAGAACGATACGCTGGTTGAGGGTCAATGCTTGCGGCATGTGAACGTCTCCTTGATCGATGAATTTCGGCTGTATAGGGAGCAGACCGTTGTGGCGCTGTCGCGTTCGAAGTTTCGTCAGTTGTACCGAGGTGACTTCATCGCGGGCAAGCCACGCTCCCACAGGATTCAGGTGATCCCTGTAGGAGCGGGCTCGCCCGCGAAGGCTGCCTCACAGGCACCATGCTTCCAACAGACAGAAACAAAAATACCAGGCGCGATGCCTGGCATTTTTTTGTAACCCATCCGATGCGCGTTGGCGAATCAGAATGGCAGTTTCATACCCGGTGGCAATTGCATGCCAGCGGTCACGCCGGACATTTTGTCCTGGCTGTTGGCTTCGATCTTGCGTACGGCGTCGTTGACGGCTGCGGCGAATACCGCCTCCAGCATTTCCTTATCGTCTTCGCTCAGGCCTTCGACCAGGCTTGGATCGATGGTTACGCGCTTGACGTCGTGACGGCCGGTCATGACCACGGTGACCATATCGCCACCGGCTTTACCGGTGACTTCGGCGTTGGCCAGTTCTTCCTGCATCTTGGCCATTTTTTCCTGCATCTGCTGCGCCTGCTTCATCAGGCCGGCCATGCCACCTTTCATCATGGGAATCACCTCAAAAGTACTTGGATAAAAACAGCGCCCGGCGAATGCGGCCAAGCGCCTTCAGTTATTAGTCCTGACTGACCAGGGCCTCGACAGGTTCAATAGTATCGTGACGGACCACCGCCCCGAACTGCTGCATCATTTGCTGGATGAACGGATCACCGTGGATCGACTCCTCGGCCTCACGCTGACGGTTGGCACGACGGCGGGATGAGGCCTGAGCCGGGGTTTCCTGCTCGGGCTTGATCAGCTCCATGCTCAGGGTCAGCGTACGCCCGTAGAACTGGTTCAGCGCATCGTTGAGGCGACGTTGCTGTGTCGCGTTGAACAAGGCGCTGTGGGCCGGGTCCAGGTGCAACAGCCAATTGTCGCCATCGACGGCGATCAGCGTGCAGTTGGCGCCGATGCTGGCGGTCATGCCGGACACCGGCAGTTTCGGAAACACCTCCAGCCATTGCAGAGCCAGACCGGTGGCCGGCATCGCGGCTGGTTCAGGCTCTGGCTCCGGCGCAGGTTCAGCAGTGTGCTCACTGGCCAGTTCGTCGAGATAGCTATAAGCCGAATCCATGTCCGGCTCGATGTAATCCTCGTCCAGCGGCGGCTCGTCGTCCTGGTCCATGCCTGGCGTGGCGGTATCGACTTCGGCCATGGACGGTTCCGGAATCGGCGCAGCGGCCCATTCCGGCGCATCCGGCACCACACTGTCCGGCGTCGGCATGGGCATCGGTGGCAATTCGGGTTGTTCGCCAGCCGTTTCCAGCACTGGCTCGACGACGGGCTGCTGGACAACTTCCGGCTCTACCGGGTCGTTCCACGGCAGATCGACCACTTCTTCGACCACGACGGGTTTGGCAACAGGCTCAGGCTCAGGCGCGACCACGGGCACAACCACAGGCGCGACCGGCTCAGGCGCAGCTGCCGGGACAGGGGCCAGAGCAACCACTGGCGCAACCGGAGGCGGTGCAACGGCCGTAGCGACTACCGGCGCAACAATCCGCGCGGCAGCCACTGAATTTGCGGAATCAACTGTGGCCTGGCTGATCCCCACTGTCTTTAGCGGTTGCCTCGGTACGTCCGTAGTGTCTGCCGGCCGGAACGCGAGCATGCGCAGCAGGACCATTTCGAAGCCGCCGCGCGGGTCCGGTGCCAGCGGCAAGTCCCGGCGACCGATCAGGCCCATCTGGTAATAGAACTGCACGTCTTCAGCCGGCAATGCCTGGGCCAGAGCCAATACGCGATCACGGTCGCCATGACCGTTGTCGACGCCTTCAGGCAGGGCCTGGGCGATGGCGACACGGTGCAGCACATTGAGAATTTCCGAGAGCACGCCGTTCCAGTCCGGGCCTTGTTCGGCCAGATGGCGTACGGCTTCGAGCAATGCCTTGGCGTCGCCTTCGATCAGCGCATGCAAAACGTCGTAGACCTGGCCGTGATCGAGGGTACCGAGCATGGCCCGCACATCGGCAGCCATGACCTTGCCTTCACCGAAGGCGATGGCCTGGTCGGTCAGGCTCATGGCGTCGCGCATCGAACCGTCGGCGGCGCGGCCCAGCAGCCACAGCGCGTCGTCTTCGAACGGCACGTTCTCGACGTTCAGCACGTGGGTCAAATGCTCGACCACCCGTTCCGGAGTCATGTTCTTCAGGGAGAACTGCAGGCACCGCGAAAGAATCGTTGCAGGAAGCTTCTGTGGATCGGTGGTCGCCAGGATGAACTTGACGTAGGGCGGCGGCTCTTCAAGGGTTTTCAACAGCGCATTAAAGGAATGGCTGGAGAGCATGTGCACTTCGTCGATCAGGTAGACCTTGAAGCGCCCGCGGCTCGGCGCGTACTGCACGTTGTCGAGCAGCTCGCGGGTGTCTTCGACCTTGGTCCGGCTCGCGGCGTCGATCTCGATCAGGTCGACGAAGCGGCCTTCATCGATTTCGCGGCACACCGAGCACTCGCCGCAGGGGGTCGAAGTGATACCTGTTTCACAGTTCAGGCATTTGGCGATGATCCGCGCGATGGTGGTCTTGCCGACCCCGCGGGTACCGGTAAACAGGTACGCGTGGTGCAGCCGCTGGCTGTCCAAGGCATTGATCAGAGCCTTGAGCACATGGGTCTGGCCGACCATTTCGCCGAACGAGCGCGGACGCCATTTACGTGCAAGAACCTGATAACTCATCGAAAACCGTCGCAACGAAGGAACAGAAGCGGCTAATGCTAGCGGAGCAAGGCCAAAATTGCATCCGGTGCGCTCGTCTATTCTGGCTAAGCTGCACTTTGTGGAGGCTTTTATTGGCTCATACCGGAGCGTTTATGCGTTTTGCCTTGGGGGCATTGCTGTTGATCAGCCTGAGCGTCGCGGCCGCCGAGGCGCCATTGCGCTTTGTCGTGTCCGACAGCTGGGCCATGCCCATGGTGCAGATCGAGCGCGGCCGACCGACCCAAGGCATCCTGCACGACATGATGCTCAGCCTGGCGACTCAAGTCGGCGTGCCGGCTGAGTTTCACATTTTGCCTCGGGCACGGGTGCAGAACGCCATGGAACACGGCGAAGTCGATGTGCGCTGTTATATCTCAACATCGTGGCTACCGCCGAATCAGTCCGGCAACTATATCTGGAGCGTTCCGCTGCTGGTTCAGCGCGACTTGCTGATTGGTCGGCGAGGCTCACCCGACTCGGTCAACCCGGCAGACCTGCCGCACCAGTCGATCGGCACCGTGCGTGGCTATAGCTACCCGACCTTGCAATCGCTGTTCGACGCCGACCAACTGCACCGCGATGACGCGCGCAATCAGGAACAGGTTCTGGAAAAACTGCTGGTCGGACGCTACCGCTACGCGGTGACCAACCAATGGACCCTGGACTGGTTCAACCAGCGCCTGCTGCCCGACCAGCAACTGCAAAGCGTAGCGCTGGTGCATGAACAAACCGTCGGCTGCTACGTGCGCAATGACCCCAAAGTACCCGTGCAACGCATTCTGAACACGTTGCTGCAAATGAAAATGTCCGGGGAGATCGATGACATTATCCGGCTCTATACCGGTAACGGGCCTTAGCCAGTTCAGGCTGTCTGATCAAGCGTCTGCCATTGTGACGGGGCGACAAATCCCGCCACCCAGCTCGGCACTTCACCGGGCGGCATCGGGCGAGCGATGAAATAGCCTTGAGCGACTTCGCATCCCAGCCGCAACAGCAACTCACCATGCTCAAGGCTTTCCAGCCCCTCGGCAATCACCTGCCGACCGAACGCGCGGGCCAGGCCAATCACCGCCTTGGTCAGGGCCAGGTCGTCACGATCAATCAGAATGTCGCGCACGAATGACTTATCGATCTTGATGGTTTGGGTTCGCAAACGCTTGAGATAGCTCAGGGACGAGTAACCGGTACCAAAGTCACCCAGCGAAAACTGTACCCCCAACGCCTGACAGGCCTGCAAACAGGCACTGACATGCTGGATATTCTCGATCGCCACCGACTCGACGATTTCCAGATCGAGCATCTGCGGGGCAACCTGGGCATGTCGAGCGAGTACGTGCTTGAGCCGGTCGACAAAATCGGCGCGCTGAAAATGTCGCGCCGCGATATTGATACTGATCGGCCAGGCCTGCCCCGCTTGCTGCCAACGGTGCAACTGCGACAAAACCTGATCCATTACCCACTCACCGATATCGATGATCAGGTCGGTGTCCTCCACCAGCGGCAAAAACTCCCGGGGTGGCACCATGCCGTTTTGCGGGTGCTCCCAACGCAACAGCGCTTCGAAACCGACGACCACACCTCGGCGCATGTTCACTTTGGGCTGAAAATGCACGCGCAATTCACCGGCGACCAGCGCCTGACGTACTCGCTCGACGGTCTGGTGAGTGGCCTTGACCTCCTGATCCCGTGAGACATCGAATAGATGAAAGCGGTTTCGCCCGCCCTGCTTGGCCACGTACATCGCCTGATCGGCATGACGCAGCAGGGTTTCGGCATCTTCATTGTCGTGGGGAAACAGGGTGACGCCGATACTGGCAAACACATTGATGTCCTTGCCGTGCAGTTTGTAAGGTGCCGAAATCGCCCCCAACACGCGATTCAGTGCTGCGCGCAATTCCGCTAGATCACGCACATAGCGCAACACCAGCACAAACTCATCACCGGCCAATCGCGCCACCACATCTTCGCCGCGCACAATGTCACGCAAACGCTTGGCCACTTCCACCAGCAACAGATCGCCACTGGCGTGACCATAACCGTCGTTGACTGCCTTGAATCCGTCAAGATCAAGCATGCACACCGCCAACGGAATGTTTTCATGCCGGGAGAATTCCAGTGCCTGATCCAGCAATTCCGAGAGGAACGCACGATTGGGCAGCCCGGTCAGCACGTCATGCCCGACCCGCCATTGCAGGGTTTGCAACAGTTGACGTTTTTCGCTGATGTCAAAACGAATCGAGAGGTATCGGTGAACGCGCCCGGTGGCATCATCAAGCACCGGCACCATGGTGCTGTCGACCCAATACAGGCTGCCATCCTTGGCGCGATTACAGATCTCGCCCTTCCAGATATTGCCCAAGGCGATGGTGCGCCACATGGCGGCGAAGAAATCGACGGAGTGCAAGCCGGAGTTCAGCAGGCGATGATTCTGCCCCAGCAGTTCCTCGCGACTGTAGCCGGACACGTCGCAGAATTGATCGTTGACGTAGGTAATCCGGCCATCCAGATCGGTCTCGGAAAAAATGGCGGCTGCATCCACGGCCCTGCGGTATTTCTCATCCATGAGTCAGGCTCACTGTCGCTAGCGGTGGTACCGCTCGACCAGCGCAGGATGCCCGGAAGAGGTGTTTTGAGACGTACTGCGCAGAGACACGTTATCACTCCATGAACAGCATTTGATGGCCCCCGCCCCCCGAAGATCAAGAGCAAAGTAACAACACCGACTCTGGTAATATTTCGCGAGGCTTCAGACCGCCAGCGGCCTCTACGTATACCCGGCAGGGAACGCGATGCTGGCTTTTTCATATCGCCTAAACTTCAGAAAACAGATCACCCAAAACCCCTTCGAAGCGGCGATTCTACGAAATGCATCACATTTTGCAAAGCAAGGTGATGGATCATGCAGTTGCCTAATGCAAAAATCTATCGTTAAGTTCTTGATTCTAAATGGGAATTGAGCGATGCAAATTTCAAGTTTGGGTCTGGCCATCCGACGCTATCGTAAGGTCGCAGGGCTTACTCAGGCTGAACTCGGCGAAAAAACCGGTTTTGACCCCAAAACCATCAGCCGCTTCGAAACAGGCACCTATACTCCCAGCGTGGAAGCATTGTTTTTGCTTGCCGACGTGCTGGGTGTGAAGCTGAAAGCCTTTTTCGCAGATCTGGCCGACGAAGATGAACAGCGCGCGTACCTGTTCAGCGTCATACACAAAGCCACCCCGAAGGATCTGGGAAAGCTGATCGCAGCGGTTGACCAGGCCTTGTCCAAGCCTTAGTGCCAGTAAATGAAAAGGAGGCCGATCTGTCGGATGCGACAGATCGGCCTCCTTTTTTATATCCATCGCCTTAATTCGGAAACGACGAAACACTACCCTGGAGGAGCTCCATGGCAGAGAGAACAAAACAGTATTTTAAGATAGAAAACACGAAAGAGGGTTCGTGTTGCGTTATGGAGGCAACCCCACCAGCCACACCCCGGCACACAATGTTCCCGCTGTGGCTGCTCCCTTCCGGGTCTGACCAGGTTCACGGGTAATCGTTGCGGGGGGACCGATGGGGTCACCATAACGACGCTCACCTGACGGCGAGCCGCGCCATTGTACCTATCTGAGACGAAGTTACAACCGTTCGAGCGGATTAAAAAATATGAGCTGCTTCAAGGACATGCGCCGGCCTGAAACACCACCCCTGTAACAGCTGCCGACCTGTGGCGATCTTTTGATCCTATTGCGCCAACACCTCATCTGCCCTGCCGCCCTCTTGCTGGATCACCAGGTGAATGAAGTGCAGCTTGGCAATCACCGCCGGCGGCAGGACGAACGGATAGAAATCCGGCTGGCCCATGCTGCGTGACAATTCATTGAGCATGCCAGCCAGTTCGATCCATGCATTGACGAATGACAGGAACGCCGGGCCGCCGGGGTGCTGCGGGTCGAATAGCGTGCTCGGCGGAAACGGCTGGTAATCGAAATCCATTTCCTGTGCACTCATGCCAAAACCCAGGGCGGTGTCTACTGCATCCATCATGTGCAGGTAGTGAGCCCAGGTTTCGGCCCAGTCTTCCCAGGGGTGCATGGTGGCGTAGGCGCTGACGTAATGTTGCTGCCAGTCGAGCGGCGCGCCTTGCTGATAATGCCGCTCAAGGGCCTCGGCGTAGCTTGCTTGCTCGTCACCGAACAGACCGCGGAACAGTTCCAGCCAATGACTGTTGGCGACCAAGCGGTCCCAGTAGTAATGCCCGACCTCGTGACGAAAGTGCCCGAGCAGCGTGCGATAAGGTTCGTGCATCTGCACGCGAACCTGCTCGCGATGGGCGTCGTCGGCCTCTTTGATATCGAGGGTGATCAGACCGTTGGCATGCCCGGTGGTCGGCGGTTTGCCTTCGAGGTCGATACCAATGAAGTCGAAGGCCAGACCGGTTTCTTCGTCCACGTTTTTCGGAATGACCTGCAAGCCCAGGCTGATCAGCTGCGCCACCAGACGACGCTTGGCGATTTCCACTTTGCGCCAGCGCTCGTGGTTCTCGGGGATCGCCAGGTCGGGGATGGTGCGATTCAGGCTACAGGCAATGCATAACGCATCGTGATCATTGGCCGGCAGCAGCCAGTTGCATGCGGCCGGAGAGTCGAGATTGGCGCAGCGGCGGAACACACCGGCGTCGGGGTCGGCGTCGAGCAACCAGGTATCCACTTGCGGGCCAGGTTGCAACGAAGACAAGCGACTCTGCTGCGACTGATAGCCCAGCGCTGCCGAACAGGCCAGGCACTGACTGTTGCGAAAGAACAGCGACTGCCCACAACGGCAATGCCAGACCTTGCTGTTGCGCAAACGCTCACCCATGAAGGGCGCGGCAATGCGTGAACTGAGCTGTTCGAAGAAGCGGTACATGGCGATCTCTCCCTGAGGCCTGCCAAGACTAGATCATTCTTGTACCGTGATCGTTCCCACACTCTGCGTGGGAACGATCAGTTAAACCGAAATATTGTGCTTGCCAAGAAACCCGACAAACGCCTCTTCATCCAGCACTTTCAACCCCAGCTCATTGGCCTTGGCCAGCTTCGATCCCGCACCCGGGCCGGCGACCACGCAATGGGTCTTGGCCGACACGGAACCGGCCACCTTGGCGCCAAGGCTTTCTAGTTTGTCCTTGGCGACATCGCGACTCATCAGCTCCAGCGAACCGGTCAACACCCAAGTCTGCCCGGCCAGCGGCAACCCTTCGACAACCTTTTTCTCGCTCTGCCAATGCATGCCGAAATCACGCAGCTGCTTTTCGGCCGCCTCGGCGAGTTGACGATTTTCAGCCCCCGCAAAGAACTCGCGAACCGAAGTCGCCTGCTTCTCCGGCAATGCCTGACGCATGTCCAGCCAATCAGCACTCATCACCGCTTCGAGCGAGCCGAACTTGTCGGCAAGCTTCTGCGCCCCGCCCGGCCCGACCGACGGAATGTGCAACTTATCGAGGAAGCCGCCCAGCGTGGTACTTGCGGCAAATTCGGCGCCCAGCTCGCCCTGATCCTGAATCTGCAAGCCATGCTTGAGCAGATCC
The DNA here is from genome assembly GCF_054668495.1 of Pseudomonas sp. S2_A02. Taxonomy (NCBI): domain Bacteria; kingdom Pseudomonadati; phylum Pseudomonadota; class Gammaproteobacteria; order Pseudomonadales; family Pseudomonadaceae; genus Pseudomonas; species Pseudomonas sp. S2_A02. The sequence goes on from NZ_CP162776.1 coordinate 1,659,521, forward strand.
TTGATTACCTGCTGGTTATGCGCATCCTCAAAGAAGCTGTGAATCTCGTGAGCCACTTCCAGCCCGACATCCGGCAAGTACGTGAGCACGTGCGGCAACGCCTGCTGAACCCGCTCCAGCGAGCCGAGAGAGCGCGCGAGGACCTTGGCCGTCTCTTCGCCGACATCGGGAATGCCCAAGGCGTAGATGAACCGTGCCAGGCTCGGCTGCTTGCTGTCTTCGATTGCACTGAGCAGGTTCTTGCTCGACAGCTCGGCAAAGCCTTCCAGGTCAACAATCTGCTCGAACGTCAGGGCATAAAGATCGGCCGGCGAACTCACCAGGCCTTCATCCACCAGTTGCTCGACGCTCTTCTCGCCCAGGCCTTCGATGTCCATGGCGCGGCGCGAAACGAAGTGAATGATCGCTTGCTTGAGTTGCGCACCACAGGCCAGACGCCCGACGCAGCGATACACCGCGCCCTCGCTGATGGTCTCGCGGCCCTTGCTGCGCTTGACCAGTTGCGTGCGCTCGACATGAGAGCCGCAGACCGGGCACTGCTCGGGAATCTGCACCGGACGGGCATTCTCCGGGCGGCGTTCGGTGACCACTTGCACCACTTGCGGAATCACATCACCGGCACGACGAATGATCACCGTGTCGCCAATCATCAGGCCCAGCCGCGCGACTTCATCCATGTTGTGCAAGGTCGCATTGGCCACGGTGACGCCCGCAACCCTGACCGGTTTCAAGCGCGCCACCGGCGTCACGGCACCCGTGCGACCGACCTGGAATTCCACGTCGAGCAATTCGGTGAGTTCTTCCATCGCCGGAAATTTGTGGGCAATCGCCCAACGCGGTTCGCGAGCGCGGAACCCCAGTTCACGTTGGGAAGCAATGCTGTTGACCTTGAACACCACACCGTCGATTTCATACTGCAGCGCATTACGACGCTCACCGATGTCGCGGTAATAATCCAGGCATTCGTCGATGCCGTGCGCCAGTTTCAGCTCATGACTGATCGGCATCCCCCAGGCTTTGAGTTGCTGCAGATTGCCAATGTGCGTATCGGCAATATCGGCCGAAATCTGGCCGATGCCGTAGCAGCAGAATTCCAGCGGACGGTTGGCGGTGATCTTCGAATCCAGCTGTCGCAAACTGCCCGCTGCCGCGTTACGCGGATTGGCGAAGGTCTTGCCGCCGACTTCCAGTTGCGTGGCGTTGAGACGCTCGAAACCGGCCTTGGACATGAACACTTCGCCACGCACTTCCAGGGTCGCCGGCCAGCCGGCGCCATGCAGCTTGAGCGGAATATTGCGCACGGTACGCACGTTGACGCTGATGTCTTCACCGGTGGTGCCATCGCCGCGGGTCGCGCCGCGGACCAGCACACCGTCCTGATAGAGCAGACTGACCGCCAGGCCATCGAGCTTGGGTTCGCAGCTGTACTCTACCGCTGCGCCACTGCCAAACAAGTCGCCGACCGGCAGGTCCAGCCCCTCCGTCACCCGGCGATCGAATTCGCGCATGTCGGTTTCTTCGAAGGCGTTGCCGAGGCTGAGCATCGGCACTTCATGACGCACCTGAGTGAACGCCGACAGCGCCGCGCTGCCGACACGCTGGGTCGGCGAGTCGCTGGTGATCAATTCGGGATGGGCCGCTTCGAGAGCCTTGAGCTCGTGGAACAGGCGATCGTATTCGGCGTCCGGAATGCTGGGTTCGTCCAGCACGTGATAGCGATAGTTGTGCTGATCGAGCTCGGCGCGCAGCTCTAGAATGCGGTTTTTGGCGGCGGTCATGGGTGTTCTCTCATAAAGCAAAAGAGCAGCCGAGGCTGCTCTATCTCATCTCATCAAGATCCAGAGATCGCAGCCTCGTTTCACTCGACAGCTCCTACAGAAAATCGCGAACCCTGTAGGAGCTGTCGAGTGAAACGAGGCTGCGATCTTTTGACTTTAACGCTTCTGGGTCAAAGCGCGACGCTCGAACTCGACGATGCGCTGACGGTAGTGCTCAATCGTTTGGGCCGTCAGCACGCTGCGCTGGTCGTCTTTCAGTTCGCCGTTCAGCTCCTGGGACAGTTTGCGTGCTGCAGCCACCATCACGTCGAAGGCTTGCTTGGGATGACGCGGGCCTGGCAGACCGAGGAAGAAGCTCACTGCCGGGGTGCTGAAATGATCGATGTCATCCAGATCGAAGACACCCGGCTTGACCGCATTGGCCATGGAGAACAGGACTTCGCCGTTACCGGCCATGCTTTCGTGACGGTGGAAAATATCCATCTCGCCGAAACGCAGACCGCTTTCCAGAATGTTCTGCAACAGTGCCGGGCCCTTGAAGCCGGCCGGGTCGCGACAGATCACGCTGATCACCAATACTTCTTCGGCTTGCGGCTGATCTTTTTCGGCCGAGCTGGCGGGCTTGGTGTCATCCGGGAAATCGTCACGACTATTGAAGCTCGGGCCGCCGTCCAGGTCGAGGTTGAGGTTCAAGTCGCCTTGCGATGGCTCGCCATGGCCACGCTTGCCACGCTTGGAACCCGATTCACGCGGTTCACGGGCAGGCATGCTCACCGACGGCAGATCATGCTCGTCCAGTTGCGGTTCTTTATGATTATCCAGCACACGGGGCGGGCCCAACAGCTCGGCGCTGGTGTCCTCATCCGGCAGATTGGACAAACTTCGGTCAAGACGGAATTTCAGTTTCCCCTTGCCGCCGCGCATGCGACGCCAGCCATCGAAAAGAATACCGGCAATGACAATAATGCCGATGACGATCAGCCACTCGCGCAGACCGATTTCCATGTAATCCCGTGCCTCTATAAAAAATGCTGAAAAATAAGGGGTTTACATTGTGTAAACCGCTTTAAAACGTGGCGCCAACTCTATGTTCTGACAGGCGTTTTGCCCACGTATACGAAAAATTGACATTAAACTAGCACGACCAAAGGCAACTTTACACCGTCTGTCACAGTGGCTTGCGCGAATTATGTCGATTGGCCAGCAAGTCAAGACAGGTAAAAAGCCCTACAGCTCAAAAATACCCGCCCTACAAGCAATAATTCAGGCGTCCACCATGGCCATCGCCTCCTCCACATCCACTGCCACCAGACGCGAGCAACCGGGTTCGTGCATCGTCACCCCCATCAATTGATCGGCCATTTCCATGGCGATCTTGTTGTGGGTGATATAGATGAACTGCACCGTCTGCGACATCTCTTTGACCAGCCGTGCGTAGCGTCCAACGTTAGCGTCATCCAATGGCGCGTCAACCTCATCGAGCATGCAGAACGGCGCCGGATTCAACTTGAAGATGGCAAAAACCAGGGCCAATGCAGTCAGGGCTTTTTCGCCACCGGAGAGCAAATGGATGGTGCTGTTCTTCTTTCCTGGCGGCTGCGCCATGATCGTCACCCCTGTATCGAGTAGATCTTCGCCCGTCAGTTCCAAATACGCGCGCCCTCCACCGAAAACTTTTGGGAAAAGGGCCTGTAAACCGCCATTGATCTGATCAAAGGTATCTTTGAAGCGGTTTCGGGTTTCCTTGTCGATCTTGCGAATTACGTTCTCAAGCGTGTCCAGCGCTTCCACCAAATCGTCGTTCTGAGCATCCAGATAACGTTTACGCTCGGATTGTTGCTGGTATTCGTCGATAGCCGCGAGGTTGATCGCGCCGAGGCGCTGAATTCGCGCGGCAATACGCTCGAGTTCTTCTTCGGCGTCTTTCTCGTTGGCCTCGGCCACCAAGGTCGCGAGTACGCCGTGCAGGTCGTAGCCGTCCTCCAGCAATTGATCCTGCAAAGTCTTGCGCCGCACCGTCAGCGCTTGCCATTCCATGCGCTGCTGTTCGAGCTGGCTGCGAATCAAATGGGATTGCTGCTCGGCCTGAGTGCGGCGCTTTTCGGCGTCGCGCAGTTCGCGGTCGGCGTCCTCCATGGCGACTTGCGCGGTCTTGAGCTCTTCGTCGACGGTCATGCGCTTGTCGAGCAGCTCTTCGAGTTTCAGCCGCAGCTCTTCCAGCGGCGCCTCGCCCTCTTCCAGATTGAGGCTGAGCTGTTCACGCTTCTCGGTCAGGCGCTCGGACTGCATTTCCAGCCGTTCCAGCGCTTGACGAGTGGAGTCGTGTTGCGCCTTCAGCGAACCGAGGCGTACCGCCAGTTGATGCGCATGATCCTTGTGCTGTCGGGCTTCCTGACGCACCCGATCGAGGCGTTCGCGCAAGCTGTCGCGCTGGGCCAGCAGCAGCTCGCGCTGCTCGGTATCCAGCGCCATGCTGTCGAGGGCTTCCTGCAATTGCAGACGCGCTTCGCCGATGTGTTCGTGTTCCAGAGCGCGCTGTTCGCTCAGCTCGGTGAGCTCTTCATCGAGACGGGTGCGGCGCAGGGTCAACTGCTCGACCTTGGCTTTGCCAGCGGACAACTGGGCTTTCAATTCGCCCTGCTGACGGGCTTCGTCTTGCAGCAAACGGCGCAAATGTTCGCGACCGTTTTCCTGCTGACGCTGTTGCGCCCTGAGATTCTGAAGTTGGGTTTCCAGGGTTTCGACCGTGGCTTCGCGCTCTTCGCGCTCAAGGCCCAACCGCTGGATTTCCTGACCACGGGCGAGCACGCCACTTTCCGCTTCGCTGGCCCGGCGCACACGCAAAAAATGTCGACCGACCCAGTAACCGTCGCGACTGATCAGGCTTTGGCCGGCGGCCAATTGCCCGCGCAAGGCCAAGGCCTGCTCAAGGCTGTCGACCGGTTTGACCTGCCCCAGCCATGGCGACAGATCGATCTGCGCCTCGACCTTGTCGAGCAAACTGCCAGGCATGCGCACGCCATCGGTGGCCGGGCTGAGCAGGCGCAAATCGCCTTGGGCAAACCCGGCCAGATCGAAATCACCGAAGTCATCCACCAGCACCGCTTGCAGGTCGGCGCCGAGCACGGTTTCCACCGCCAGTTCCCAACCGGCCTCGACCTTCAGGCCTTCGGCCAGACGCGGACGATCCGCCAGATGCTGTTCGCGCAGCCATTCGGCAGTGCCGGTGCCGGGATCGAGCGCGGCTTGCTGCAAGGCTTCCAACGACGCCAGTCGACCGTTGAGCCGCTGCAAATCACCTTGCGCTTGTTGCTGATTTTGCAGTGCTAATTGCAATTCCTGACGCAGTTGTTCAAGACGTTCAACCTGAGCTTCTTCACTGGCCTGCAAGTCTTCGAGCGTGGCCTCGGACGCAGCCAACTGCTCGCTGAGTTCCATGATTGCCGCGTCTTCCGGATCCGCCGACAGCAACGCACGTTCTTCGCCAAGGCGTTTCTGGCGATCAGCCAAACGTTCCATGCTGGTTTCCAGCTGCTGGATTCGCGACTGCTGAACTTCAGCCTGACGGCGTGGCTCGGCGGCAGTGAGGTTGAAGGTGTCCCACTGCTCCTGCCAGCCGTGCATGGTGGTTTCGGATTCTTCGAGCGCGGCAGCAGCTTCTTCGGCGGCGGCGCTGGTGACTTCCTGTTCCGGCGTGAGCATGTCCAGCTCTTCGCCCAAGGTCAGCAGCAAGGTGCGGTCGTGGCCCAGGTGAGACTCGGTTTCCAGCCGCGCGCGCTCGGCTTCCTTCAGGTCGTCTTGCAACTGACGCAAACGCTGCTGACCGTGCTGGATGCTCTGCTCGACCCGAGCGATGTCGCCGCCGACCGAATAGAAACGCCCCTGCACCAGATTGAAGCGCTCGGACAGATCGTGATGACCGTCACGCAGCCGTTCGATGGCCGCGTCGGCATTGCGTTGCTCGGCCACCAGCGCTTCAAAGGTGACTTCCTGAGTGCCAATGATCGCTTCGCGCTGGCCGACCTGTTCGTTCAACGCTTGCCAGCGCAGGCCCGACAATTGGGCCTTGAGCTGGCGTTCTTCGCCCTTGTATTCCTGATACTTCTTGGCGGCCTCGGCCTGGCGGTGCAAGCGTTCAAGCTGACGCTCGAGCTCTTCGCGCAGGTCGGTCAGGCGGGCAAGGTTTTCGTGGGTGCGGCGGATACGGTTTTCAGTCTCGCGCCGACGTTCCTTGTACTTGGAAATACCGGCGGCTTCTTCGATGAAATTGCGCAGGTCTTCGGGCTTGGATTCGATCAGCTTGGAGATCATCCCCTGCTCGATAATCGAATAGCTGCGCGGGCCGAGGCCGGTACCCAGAAAGATGTCGGTGATATCGCGGCGGCGGCATTTGGTGCCGTTGAGGTAGTAGGTGGTCTGGCTATCGCGGGTTACTTTGCGGCGAATGGAAATCTCCGCATAGGCGGCCCATTCGCCGAGCAGGGTGCCGTCGGAGTTATCGAATACCAACTCAATGCTCGCCTGGCTCACCGGTTTACGGCTGGTCGAGCCGTTGAAAATGACGTCGGTCATCGACTCGCCGCGCAAGTTCTTGGCCGAGCTCTCGCCCATCACCCAACGCACGGCGTCGATGATGTTTGACTTGCCGCAACCATTGGGCCCGACCACTGCCGCCATGTTGCTGGGGAAGTTCACCGTGGTCGGATCGACGAAGGATTTGAACCCCGCCAGTTTGATGCACTTGAGCCGCACGCTTAAGCGACCGTCAGGGCAGAGACCACCAGATCGCAGCTGCGCTGGGCATACGCCGTCAGCACCACGCGGATCTGAGGAAAGTCACGGGCCAGCACGGCGGCGAGCAAGCGCTCGAACAGCTCGAGGAACTCGCTCATCGAGGCCTTGCGCTGATCCAGCGCGAGGAAATACGCGCGGCTCATGGCCGGCTGCAGATTCTCGACGGTTTCCTGCAAGTACGGGTTGTTGGCGAACGGATACGCGGCGCGCATCACACTGAAGCTGTCGTCGACGAACGTGCGAATGTCCTGGCGCTCGTAGCTGTCGGTCAGGCGCTGCTGGATCTGCAGAAACGGCACCATGTCGGCCTGGACTTGCCAGCCGCTGGCCACGGCATTGCCGAGCAAAATGTACAATTCGCTCATCAACGTGCACAGGCTCTGCACCTTATGCGCCGTGAGTTCGGTCACGTGGGCGCCACGTCGCGGCAAAATCGCGATCAAGTGGCGGCGCTCGAGAATCAGCAAGGCCTCACGGACTGAACCGCGGCTGACATTGAGCGCCAGCGTGACCTTCTGTTCCTGAATGCGCTCCCCCGGCTTCATTTCGCCGCGAATGATACGTTCGGCGAGGTGGTGAGCGATTTGCTCGGCGAGGCTGTCCGGGGCCTTGAACGTCATGGTTGTCCTTCAAACTCTTCGATCTGCACAAGCGGCGCAGTGTAGCGCAATTGATAGGTCATGGCGGAGTGCCCACCCAGCGGTTTTTGGCACGATTCACGCAAAAGGCAAGCTATCCCGTGAGGGTCAATAATGAAGGAACGAGTCGTTGATCGACAAAAAGCCAGTTCCTGACCTTTAAGTCAGAAAATCATTGACCGAAAAGTCAGACCTGATAAATTCGGCTCATGTCGGTTAACAACAATAATGAGTTTGCGAGGCCTTCCGTGATCCAGTTTTTACTAAACCAGGAACTCCGTAGCGAGCACGCCCTGGACCCGAACCTGACCGTGCTCAATTACCTGCGCGAACATGTGGGCAAGCCCGGCACCAAAGAAGGCTGCGCCAGCGGCGACTGTGGCGCCTGCACCGTGGTGGTCGGCGAGTTGCAGACGGACGACTTGGGCCGCGAACACATTCGCTATCGCAGCCTCAACTCGTGCCTGACGTTCGTCTCCTCCTTGCACGGCAAGCAACTGATCAGCGTCGAGGACCTCAAGCACCAAGGCGAGCTGCACAGCGTGCAAAAAGCCATGGTCGAGTGCCACGGCTCGCAATGCGGTTTCTGCACCCCGGGCTTCGTGATGTCGCTGTTCGCGCTGCAAAAGAACAGCGACGAGCCCGACGCCCATAAAGCCCACGAAGCGCTGGCCGGCAATCTCTGCCGTTGCACCGGATATCGGCCGATCCTGGCCGCTGCCGAGCAATCCTGCTGCGGCAAACAACCCGACCAATTCGATGCTCGCGAAGCGGACACTATCGCCCGCCTGAAAGCCATCGCCCCCACCGATATCGGCGAACTCAACAGTGGCGACAAACGCTGCCTGGTGCCGTTGACCGTGGCCGATCTGGCAGACCTCTACGACGCTTATCCACAGGCCCGCCTGCTGGCCGGTGGTACGGATCTGGCGCTGGAAGTCACCCAGTTCCACCGCACCTTGCCGGTGATGATCTACGTCGGCAACGTCGCCGAAATGAAACGCATCGAACGCTTCGACGATCGCCTGGAGATCGGCGCCGCTACCGCCCTCTCCGACTGCTACGACGCCTTGAAGGCCGAGTACCCGGACTTCGGCGAATTGCTGCAACGCTTCGCCTCCTTGCAGATCCGCAATCAGGGCACCCTCGGCGGCAACATCGGTAACGCCTCGCCGATTGGTGACTCGCCACCGCTGCTGATCGCCCTCGGCGCGCAGATCATCCTGTGCAAAGGCGAAATCCGCCGCACCATGGCCCTGGAAGATTACTTCATCGATTACCGGGTCACCGCGCGTCAGGAAAGCGAGTTCATCGAGAAGATCATCGTGCCGCGCGCCAGCGTTGAACAACTGTTCCGCGCCTATAAGGTTTCGAAGCGTCTGGACGATGACATTTCCGCCGTTTGTGCCGCGTTCAACCTGCGCATCGGCACCGGCGTGATCGCCGACGCCCGCGTTGCCTTCGGCGGCATGGCGGCCATTCCAAAACGCGCCAAACACTGCGAAGCCGCCCTGCTGGGTGCGCCGTTCAACAACGCTACCCTCGAACGCGCCTGCGCTGCATTGGCCGAAGACTTCACGCCACTCTCGGACTTCCGCGCCAGCAAGGAATACCGCCTGCTCAGCGCGCAGAACCTGCTGCGCAAATACTTCATCGAACTGCAAACACCGCACATCGAGACTCGGGTGACCGCTTATGTCTAATCATCACGCTGTAGAGAAGACCCAAGCCGAACTGGCTGAATTGTTCGCCAAGGACCTGACCACCGGAGTCGGCCGCAGCGTCAAGCACGACAGCGCCGACAAGCATGTGTCCGGTGAAGCGCAGTACATCGACGATCGGCTGGAATTCCCCAATCAGTTGCACGTTTACGCACGGCTGTCGGACCGCGCCCACGCGAAAATCATCAGCATCGACACCAAGCCCTGCTACACCTTCGAAGGCGTGCGCATCGCCATTACCCACGAAGATGTGCCGGGCCTGAAAGACATCGGTCCATTGCTGCCGGGCGACCCGTTGCTGGCCATCGATGACGTACAATTCGTCGGTCAACCGGTACTCGCCGTCGCAGCGAAAGACCTCGAAACAGCGCGTAAAGCAGCGATGGCCGCAATCATCGAATACGAAGATCTCGAACCGGTTCTGGACGTGGTCGAAGCCCTGCGCAAACGCCACTTTGTGCTCGACAGCCACACGCATCAGCGCGGCGATTCGGCGACTGCTTTGGCCACTGCTGAACATCGCATCCAAGGCACGCTGCACATCGGCGGCCAGGAACACTTTTATCTGGAAACCCAGATCTCTTCGGTGATGCCGACTGAAGACGGCGGCATGATTGTTTACTGCTCGACCCAGAACCCCACTGAAGTGCAGAAACTGGTGGCGGAAGTACTGGACGTGTCGATGAACAAAATCGTCGTCGACATGCGCCGCATGGGCGGTGGTTTCGGCGGCAAGGAAACTCAAGCGGCAAGCCCGGCATGCCTGTGCGCAGTGATTGCGCACCTGACCGGTCAACCGACCAAAATGCGTCTGCCGCGTGTCGAAGACATGCTGATGACCGGCAAGCGTCACCCGTTTTACGTCGAGTACGACGTGGGTTTCGACAGCACCGGCCGCCTGCACGGCATTGCGCTGGAACTGGCCGGTAACTGCGGTTGCTCACCGGACTTGTCGGCGTCAATTGTCGACCGTGCGATGTTCCATGCCGACAACTCGTACTACCTGGGCGACGCGACCATCAACGGTCACCGCTGCAAGACCAACACCGCGTCGAACACGGCTTACCGTGGTTTCGGCGGCCCGCAAGGCATGGTCGCCATCGAAGAAGTGATGGACGCGATTGCCCGGCATCTGGGCCTCGATCCGCTGGCGGTGCGCAAGGCCAACTACTACGGCAAGACCGAGCGCAACGTCACCCATTACTACCAGACCGTCGAGCACAACATGCTCGAGGAAATGACCGCCGAACTGGAAGAAAGCAGCCAGTACGCAGAGCGTCGCGAAGCGATCCGTCGCTACAACGCCAACAGCCCGATCCTGAAAAAGGGCCTGGCGCTGACCCCGGTGAAATTCGGTATTTCCTTCACCGCCAGTTTCCTCAATCAGGCCGGTGCACTGATCCACATTTACACCGACGGTAGCATCCACCTGAACCACGGCGGTACCGAAATGGGCCAGGGTCTGAACACCAAGGTTGCGCAAGTCGTGGCTGAAGTATTCCAGGTGGAAATGGACCGCGTGCAGATCACCGCGACCAACACCGACAAGGTTCCGAACACTTCGCCAACCGCTGCGTCGAGCGGCGCCGACCTCAATGGCAAAGCGGCGCAAAACGCGGCGCAAATCATCAAGAAGCGCTTAGTGGAATTCGCCGCGCGGCAATACAAGGTCAGTGAAGAAGACGTGGAATTCCACAACGGTCACGTGCGGGTTCGCGATCACATTCTGACGTTTGAATCGCTGATCCAGCAGGCGTATTTCGCTCAGGTTTCGCTGTCGAGCACCGGCTTCTACAAGACCCCGAAAATCTACTACGACCGCAGTCAGGCCCGTGGTCGGCCGTTCTACTACTACGCCTTCGGTGCGGCCTGCGCCGAGGTGATCGTCGATACCCTGACCGGCGAGTACAAGATGCTGCGCACCGACATCCTTCACGACGTCGGCGACTCGCTGAACCCGGCGATCGATATCGGTCAGGTCGAGGGTGGTTTCATCCAGGGCATGGGTTGGCTGACCATGGAAGAACTGGTGTGGAACGATAAAGGCAAACTGATGACCAGCGGCCCAGCCAGCTACAAGATCCCGGCGGTGGCGGACATGCCATTGGACCTGCGGGTGAAACTGGTGGAAAACCGCAAGAACCCGGAAGACACGGTGTTCCATTCCAAGGCCGTGGGCGAGCCGCCGTTCATGCTTGGGATCGCCGCGTGGTGCGCGATCAAGGATGCCGTGGCCAGTTTGGGCGACTACCAGCATCAACCGAAAATCGACGCACCGGCGACCCCGGAGCGGGTGTTGTGGGGCTGTGAGCAGATGCGGCAGTTGAAAGCGGTGAAAGCCGTGGAAGCTGAAACCGAGGTGGTTTGATCGTTCCCACGCTCTGCGTGGGAATGCAGCCCGCGACGCTCTGCGTCGCATTGTGAACAGCGGACGCGGAGCGTCCAGAGATGCATTCCCACGCAGAGCGTGGGAACGATCTTGAGAGGTGAACCATGTACAACTGGATCGACGCCCTCGCCGACCTGCAAACCCGGGGTGAACCCTGTGTGTTGGTGACCATCATCGAAGAGCTCGGCTCGACGCCGCGTAATGCCGGCTCGAAAATGGTCATCAGCGCCACGCAAACGTTCGACACCATCGGTGGCGGGCACCTGGAATACAAGGCCATGCAGATCGGCCGCGAGATGCTGGCCAGCGGCCGACAGGACACCCATCTGGAGCGCTTCAGCCTTGGCGCCAGCCTGGGCCAGTGCTGCGGCGGCGTGACCGTATTGCTGTTCGAACCGATGGGCCAGGTCCAGGCGCAGATTGCGGTGTTCGGCGCCGGCCACGTCGGTCGGGCGCTGGTACCGCTGCTCGCCAGCCTGCCCTGCCGGGTGCGCTGGATCGACTCACGGGAAGCTGAGTTCCCCGAACAGATTCCCCACGGCGTACGCAAAATCGTCACCGAAGAACCGGTGGATGAAGTCGATGACCTGCCCGCCGGCAGCTACTGCATCGTCATGACCCACAACCACCAACTCGACCTCGAACTCACCGCCGCGATCCTCAAGCGCAACGACTTCGCCTACTTCGGCCTGATCGGTTCGAAGACCAAACGAGTGAAGTTCGAACATCGCCTGCGTGACCGCGGTTTCGACAGCAGCGTGCTGCAACGCATGCGCTGCCCGATGGGCATCGGCGAAGTCAAAGGCAAGTTGCCTGTGGAAATCGCCATCTCCATCGCCGGCGAAATCATCGCCACCTATAACGCGAATTTCGGCCAGCACACTGCCAGCGCCGGATCATCGATCGCCAAACTGCTGCCTGCTTCACGCCGCAGCCAAGCTTTGAACTGAAAAGCTTCGAACTAATTGAGAACTCACATGCCTCTGACTCGCAAAGCCTACCGCGCCGCCCTCCTGCACAGCATCGCCGACCCCGCCGAAGTGGGCATCGAAGCCTCGTATGAGTATTTCGAAGACGGCTTGCTGGTGGTCGATAACGGCCAGATCAGTGCCATCGGCCACGCCAGCGAATTGCTGCCGACCCTGCCGGCCGACATCGAGATTACTCATTATCAGGACGCACTGATCACCCCTGGCTTCATCGACACCCACATCCACTTGCCACAAACCGGCATGGTCGGCGCCTACGGCGAACAGCTTCTGGACTGGCTGAATACCTACACCTTCCCGTGCGAAAGCCAGTTCGCCGACAAGGCCCACGCTGATGAAGTGGCGGACATTTTCATCAAGGAACTGCTGCGCAACGGCACCACCACTGCATTGGTGTTCGGCAGCGTGCATCCGCAATCGGTGAATTCGTTCTTCGAGGTCGCCGAACAGCTGAACCTGCGGATGATCGCCGGCAAGGTGATGATGGACCGCAACGCGCCGGACTACCTGACCGACACCGCCGAATCGAGCTACGTCGAAAGCAAGGCGCTGATTGAGCGCTGGCACGGCAAGGGTCGCCTGCACTACGCAGTCACCCCACGCTTCGCCCCGACCAGCACCCCGGAACAACTGACCCTCGCCGGCCAGCTGCTGAGTGAATATCCGGATCTGTACATGCAGACTCACATCAGCGAAAACTTGAAGGAAGTCGAGTGGGTCAAGGCGCTGTTCCCTGAGCGCAAGGGCTATCTGGATGTCTACGATCACTACCAATTGCTCGGCGAACGCTCGGTGTTCGCCCACGGCGTTCACCTGTGCGACGACGAATGTGCGCGACTGGCGCAGACGGGTTCAGCGATTGCGTTCTGCCCGACCTCCAACCTGTTCCTCGGCAGCGGCTTGTTCAATCTGCCGATGGCCGAGAAACACAAACTCAATGTTGGCCTCGGTACCGACGTCGGCGGCGGCACCAGTTTCTCGCTGCTGCAAACCCTGAACGAAGCCTACAAAGTCATGCAACTGCAAGGCGCAAGGCTGAGCCCGTTCAAGTCGCTGTACCTGGCCACCCTCGGCGGCGCCCGCGCCCTGCGCCTGGAAGACAAGATCGGTACCCTGCAACCGGGCACCGACGCAGACTTCCTGGTGCTGGACTACAACGCCACGCCACTGCTCGGCTATCGCCTGAAGCAGGCCAATAACATTGCCGAGATGTTGTTTGTATTGATGACGCTGGGGGATGACCGGACGGTGTTGCAGACGTATGCGGCGGGGAATCTGGTGCATCAGCGCTAAGATCTTCCGGGCTGATCGTTCCCATGCTCCGCGTGGGAATGCCTCTAGGGACGCTCCGCGTCCAGTGACGCGGAGCGTCACGGGCCGCATTCCCACGCAGAGCGTGGGAACGATTAGTGTCATTTGAAATGCATTCCCCTGTGGGAGCGAGCCTGCTCGCGATGGGCGCGACTCGGTCTATCAGAGTTTCGCGACCGGCCGCCCCGGCTTCTTGGTCTGCAACAAATGCGAAAACACCGCATGCAAATCATCCGACGCACTTTCTTCGTCGAGGTTGAGTTTGCTGTCGATGTGGTCCATGTGATGCATCATCAGGTCCACCGCCAGCGTCGCGTCCCGGGCTTCGATCGCGTCGATCAACTGGGTGTGTTCATCATAAGAACAGTGGGAACGGTTGCCGCTCTCGTACTGGGCGATGATCAACGAAGTCTGGGACACCAGGCTGCGCTGGAAGCTGATCAGCGGTGCGTTTTTCGCCGCTTCGGCCAGTTTTAAATGGAACTCGCCGGACAGACGGATACCGGCACCACGATCGCCACGGGAAAAACTGTCGCGCTCGTCGTTGACCATCTGCCGCAGTTCGAGAAGTTGCTCGGCGGTGGCGTGCTGAACCGCCAATTCAGTGATCGCCCGCTCCACCAGACGCCGCGCCAGAAACACCTGACGGGCCTCTTCGACACTCGGGCTGGCGACGACAGCGCCGCGATTCGGTCGCAGCAACACCACGCCTTCATGGGCCAGACGCGACAGCGCGCGGCGAATGATGGTGCGGCTGACCCCGAAAATTTCCCCCAGCGCTTCTTCGCTCAACTTGGTGCCGGGCGCCAGACGCTGTTCGAGGATGGCCTCGAAGATATGCGCGTAGACAATATCGTCCTGGGTACCGCTACGGCCGGCTTTGCCTGCTCGCGGTTGTTTCTTGAGGGGTTGCAACTGTTCGTTCATGGGCACTCGAGTCGGGAGAACTGCGGCGAATTGACCGTGACTGTAATACGGCACAGTGGGTCGCTGGCAAGTATCGCGTAAAAAACACCGCGATTGTACACAATGGACGGTGGCAACACGACTGTACGGCTGTTTGTCGCCCTCGCTGTATTGCAACGACCGGTTACTTTTCAGTTTAGGCTTGAACGCAGAATCCGTGGCCAAACGCGATGCCCTGTAGGAGCGAGGCTTGCCCGCGAAGGCGTCGTGTCATTCAACATTGATATCGACTGACACTACGCCTTCGCGGGCAAGCCTCGCTCCTACAGGGTTCAGCGGTTACGGACATCTTTAGCCGAACAAGGAACACCGCTGTCATGACCGACGCCACGCACACGCAGCTTCGCCCCCTGACTGACACATCACCCTCGGCCATCGTCGCCGGGTTCATCGCCATGATGACCGGCTACACCAGTTCACTGGTGCTGATGTTCCAGGCCGGGCAAGCGGCGGGGCTGACCAGCGGGCAGATTTCGTCGTGGATCTGGGCGATCTCCATTGGCATGGCGGTATGCTCGATCGGCTTGTCCCTGCGCTACCGCACCCCGATCACTATCGCCTGGTCGACCCCCGGTGCAGCATTGCTGATCACCAGCCTGGGCGGTGTCAGTTACGGCGAGGCCATCGGCGCCTACATCACTTGCGCAGTGCTGGTGACCATTTGCGGCCTGACCGGCAGTTTTGAACGGCTGGTGAAAAAGATTCCGGCCTCATTGGCAGCGGCGTTGCTGGCGGGAATTCTGTTCAAGATCGGCAGCGAGATTTTCGTCGCCGCCCAGCACCGCACTGCGCTGGTCCTGGGGATGTTCTTCACGTATCTGGTGGTTAAACGCCTGTCACCGCGCTACGCCGTGCTGGCCGCGCTGTTGATCGGCACAACACTGTCGGGGTTTATGGGGTTGCTGGATTTCAGTAGCTTCCACCTCGAAGTCGCGACGCCGGTCTGGACCACGCCGCATTTCTCCCTGGCCGCGACCATCAGCATCGGCATCCCGCTGTTCGTGGTGGCGATGACCTCGCAGAACATGCCGGGCATCGCCGTATTGCGCGCCGACGGCTACAACGTGCCGGCCTCGCCACTGATCACCACCACCGGCATCGCCTCGTTGCTGTTGGCGCCATTCGGCTCCCATGGGATCAACCTGGCGGCCATCAGCGCGGCGATCTGCACCGGGCCGCATGCCCATGAAGATCGCAACAAGCGCTACACCGCAGCCGTCTGGTGCGGGATTTTCTACGGGATTGCCGGGGTGTTCGGCGCGACGCTGGCGGCGTTGTTTGCCGCATTGCCTAAAGAGTTGGTGCTGTCGATTGCCGCGCTGGCGTTGTTCGGCTCGATCATCAATGGGTTGAGTATTGCCATGGCGCAAGTGCAGGAACGGGAAGCAGCACTGATTACCTTTATGGTGACGGCGTCGGGGCTGACGCTGTTTTCCATCGGTTCGGCGTTCTGGGGGATTGTGGCGGGGGTGTTGACGCTGGTGATTCTAAACTGGCGCAAAGCCTGAAAAGCAAAGGATCTTCACAAAAAAAACGGCGACCCTTGGGTCGCCGTTTTTTAGCACATCAAGCTACCGGATTGATCGGCTTTTCCGGGTACCAGACGTCGATCAGCGGGCTGACGGTTGCTTCGGTCAGTTCGCTGCGGCCTTTGAGCCAGGCTTCAACAGCGGCACGCTGCTCTTCGGAAACCGAGCCACGCTTCTGCAGGCAAACCAGACCGAAGTCGTCGCCGCCAACATAGCCCAGACCGTTGGCTTCCATGGCTTCTTTCAGGAACGCGTCGAGGAAAGCATCAATGGCTTCATCAGCCAAATCTTCTTTGAAATCCAGGTTCAGTTCGAAACCCAGCTCTTGAAATTCATCGACGCACAGTTTTTTGCGCAGACGCTGGGAACGGTTAGTCGCCATTGGAACAATCCTCATAAGTAATAACGGGCCGCACTTTAGCAGTTTAAGGCGCCGATTGCCCGCCTCAGAACGGCGCTACACCTACCGTCGGTAAAAAAATAGCGGATTAGACGACCGGGGTAAGGCACAAGCTGTTGCACCTTGGGGCATAATGCCGACACTTTCATGACCACTGAGGGAATTTATTTCCATGCCCTCGTCTTTTTTCCCCTCGGCTGTAGGGTTTTATTTCAGATGATCAAATCTTTGCGTCCATTGCTGCTGGCCAGTCTTCTTCTACCCCTGGCCCTTCCCGTTTCCGCCGCTTCGATCAACACCGCCCTGTCGCCCAACGTCGAAAAGGCTCTCAAGGCCAGCAAACTGCAGGACAGTGCCCTGTCGCTGGTGATGATCCCGCTCAATGGCCCGGGCACCCCAACCATTCATAACGCTGACGTTTCGGTTAACCCGGCCTCGACCATGAAGCTGGTGACCACGTATGCCGCGCTGGAAATGCTTGGCCCGAACCACCAGTGGAAAACCGAGTTCTACACCGACGGCACCCTTAGCGGGGGCATCCTCAACGGCAACCTCTACCTCAAGGGTGGCGGCGATCCGAAGCTGAACATGGAAAAACTCTGGCTGCTGATGCGCGATTTGCGCGCCAACGGCGTGACCCAGGTCACCGGCGACCTGGTGCTGGACCGCGGCTTCTTCGTACAACCGCAACTGCCTGAATTCAACGACGACGGCAATGATGAGAACAAACCGTTCCTGGTCAAACCCGACGCGCTGCTGGTTAACCTCAAGGCCCTGCGCTTCGTGGCCCGCAACGACTCGGGCAAGGTCCTGGTGTCGGTCGAACCGCCGATTGCCAGCATCCGCATCGACAATCAGGTCAAGGCGCTCAACTCCAAGCAGTGCACCGGCGGGGTGCGTTACAACCCGGTGACCCAGGCTGATGGCAGCGTCACCGTGACCGTCGGTGGCCAGTTGGGCGAAGGCTGCAGTTCCCAGACCTATCTGTCGCTGCTCGATCACGCGACCTACACCGCCGGCGCCGTGCGGGCGATCTGGAAGGAATTGGGCGGCAGCATCCAGGGCCAGGATCGTCTGGCACCGACGCCGAGCAACGCCAAGGTGCTCGCCCGGGCCTATTCGCCAGACCTGGCGGAAATCATTCGCGACATCAACAAATACAGTAACAACACCATGGCTCAGCAGTTGTTCCTGAGCCTGGGCCAGAAGTTCCGCACCGACGCCGACGGCGACGACGCCAAGGCCGCCCAGCGCGTGGTGCGTCAGTGGCTGGCAAGAAAAGGCATTACTGCGCCGCACCTGGTGATGGAGAACGGCTCCGGCCTGTCCCGTGCCGAGCGAGTGAGTGCCCGTGAGATGGCCGCGATGTTGCAAGCCGCCTGGCGCAGCCCGTATTCCGCCGAGTTCATCAGCTCGATGCCAATCGCCGGCACCGACGGCACCATGCGCAAACGCCTGAAGACTACCGCGATGCGCGGTGAAGCCCACGTCAAGACCGGCACCCTGAATACCGTGCGTGCCATCTCCGGCTTCAGCCGCGACATCAATGGCAATACCTGGGCGGTAGTGGCGATCCTCAACGACAAGGCACCGTTTGGCGCCTCCTCGGTGCTGGATCAGGTGCTGCTGGACCTGTATCGCCAGCCGAAACTGCCGGAAACGGCTTCGGTGTTGTAAACCGATCGTCCAGACACTGGAGATCAAATGTGGGAGCGGGCTTGCTCGCGAAGAGGGGGTGTCAGTCGACATTAATGTTGCCTGACACCCCCTCTTCGCGAGCAAGCCCGCTCCCACATTGATTTGGGGCAAAGCACAGCATTGCGATTAGTCCACAGGGATTGCATGCGCCTTGGTTAGCTCATCTGCCCCTCAACCCGATCCCTTCCCGCCTGCTTCGCTGCATACACCCCTGAGTCCGCCCGCAACAGCAGCGCATCCGCGCCCTCTCCGGCCCGCCAGCTGGCAATCCCGAAACTCGCGGTGACAATCCCGACCTCGTCGATCGGCGCACTGCGCAACCCTTGCCACAACTCCACGGCCAACACATGGGCCTGTTCGCCGTCGATATCCGGACAAAGCACCATGAACTCTTCGCCGCCCAGGCGACAGAACACATCAGTGCGCCGCAGGCGACCGCCAATGCGCTCGCACACGGCCTGCAACACCCGATCACCCATGGCATGACCGTGCTGATCATTGATGCGCTTGAAGTGATCGATGTCGAGCATGATCACCGACAACTCGCCACCGCCGCGCTCGACCCGGGCCATTTCGGTGGTCAAGCGCTCCTGGAAGTAGCGACGGTTATGGATTCCGGTCAGGGAGTCAGTCACTGACAGTGCGCGCAATTCCTCTTCCACGCGCTTGAGGTCGGAGATGTCCGAGATGAAACCATGCCATAGCACACCGCCCCCGGGCAGTTCCTCTGGAGTTGCTTCGCCGCGGACCCAGCGCAGACCTCGCTGGGGCAATTGCACGCGATATTCCTCGCGCCAAGGGCTGAGGGTGTCCGCCGACGCCTGGATCGACGCGCGGACCCGACGCGAGTCCTGAGGATGAATCCGCGCGAACACCGCTTCGGCGTTGAGCAATAGCACATCCGGCTCAAGTTCGTAGATATCGCGCATACCGTCGCTGGCGTAGATCACGCTGAAACGCCCATCGAATTCCATCTTGAACTGGTAGATCCCGCCGGGCACATGGGCGCTGAGTTTCTTCAACAACAGGTCCCGTGCCGCCAGGGCCTCGTGGACACGCTTGCGCTCGGTGATATCGATACAGATCGCCAGGTGGCCGACCCACAAGCCTTGCTCGTCGAGGACCGGGGTCGCCAGCATGTTCACCGTCAAATGGCTGCCGTCGTGGCGGACCAGCGTCCACTCCCGGGCTTCGTGACCGCCCTCTTCCCCGCCTTCGACCAGCATCGCCTGACACGTCGGGATTGGCTTGCCATAGCGCGCGCTCAACTCCGCCGAGCGTGCTTCGAGTTCCCGGGGCAGGTGCAGGTTTTCCAGGGTCATGTGGCCCACGGCCTGCGCACTGAAGTAACCAAGCATCTGCTCTGCGCCGGCGTTGAAGGTGCTGATGATTCCGCGCAGGTCGGTGGCGATGATCGCCACCTGAGTTGCGGCATCCAGCACACCGCGCAACTGGCCATGCGTGCCGCGCAACTCTTGCTCACGGTCGTGAAGTTCCCGGGTCCGCTGCTCCACCATTTTCAGCGCCCGCTGGCGCTGGCTGACCAGCACATAGAGAAACACACTGAGCAGCAGGCTGAGCAAACCGCCGAGCACCACCAGGCTGGCCACCGAGGAATGGTTGGCTTTCAGGAACGCGACGCTGGGGCGCATATCCACTTGATAATCATGGTCGGCCAGACGTAGCACGCGCGTGGAGGACAAGTCACTGGCCCCCGCCGTGTTGGTCGACTCGTACAACACTTCGTGTTGATCATCGGTGGACAAGTCGAGAATACGCACCGAGAGAGAATCATGATTCTCTTCCGGCAGCCCGTCCGCCAACAGCTGGCGCATGCTGATCACCGCCATGACATACCCGGCGGGCGCGGCGTTCGGAAGGTTCTGACGGATGACTGGCGCTACCAGCAACACGCCCCGCGAATAGGCGGGCTCGATGCCGACCAGATGCAACGGTTGCGACACGGTCATGCGGCCATTGCGATCGGCCCGTTCCAGGGTCGAACGACGCAGGGGTTGAGCCAGCAAATCGTAACCCAGCGGCGTGGGCAGTCGGCTTTGGGTTTGGGTGTATAGCACCGGTACGTACTCGTCCCGTTCCGTGGCCAGTTGCAACTGGCCATCGGCGGTGAGTTCGCGAAAGGTGAAATCGCCCAAGCCTTCTTCACGCACCACGCGTTCAAGCAGGGGACGTTCAGCACGGGAAACCCGTGGAGCCCAGGAGTAGGCCTGGGTGCGACGTAAAAGAGGTTTGGCGTAACCGTCGAATTCCTCGCGGGACACCGATCCGGAATTGAGGAAGAATCGGCGCAGGCCGTCGAGGCGCTGCTCCTGATCTTCGAAACGTTCTTCGATACGGCTGTAACGTTCACTGGCGAGCAGCTGGAAACGTTGCCGCAATTGCTGATGAAATTGATTGAACGTCGCCCAGGCCAGCAATCCCGTGAGAATCCCGCCGACGAGCAACGCCAGCAGCGCGACCAGCCAGGCCGAAACATCTTCGCGGATAAAACCCAGGATCTTGGGGCGCACGGCGTGTAACGACATAGATACAACTCAAAACGCCAGGTGCCGGAAAAGCCCATTGGCCATGAGTTGAGTTATAGCTATTAGCCACTAATTTGACCAGCACTGAAAGGACCCAAGAGCCTTTAAAAATCAAGGCCCTGTGGATCCAATCGTGTTTAAGGGTCAGCGAGCGGTGATTTTCCAGGCACGGTGAATCTTGCCATTACGGGCGAAATCCGGATCGATGGTCTGGGCGGTGATTTCTTCAACGGCATAACGCTCGGTGAGGTTTTCCTCGAGCTGGAACTTGCGGAAGTTGTTGGAGAAGTACAACACCCCGCCCGGCGCCAGACGTGCCATGGCCAGGTCGATCAACTGCACCTGATCACGCTGCACGTCGAAAATCCCTTCCATGCGCTTGGAGTTGGAGAAGGTCGGCGGGTCGATGAAGATCAAGTCGTACTCGTCACGGCAGGCATCGAGCCAGGCCATCACATCGCCCTGCTCCAGACGGTTCTTGTCGGAGAAACCGTTCAGCGACAGGTTGCGACGCGCCCAATCCAGATAGGTTTTCGACAGGTCGACGCTGGTGGTGCTGCGCGCACCGCCCTTGGCCGCATGAACGCTGGCGGTCGCTGTGTAGCAATACAGGTTGAGGAAGCGCTTGCCGGCCGCCTCTTTCTGGATTCGCATGCGCATCGGCCGGTGGTCGAGGAACAGCCCGGTGTCGAGGTAGTCGGTGAGGTTCACCAGCAGCTTCACGCCGCCTTCGTTGACCTCATTGAACTTGCCCTGTGCACTCTGGCGTTCGTACTGCTTGGTGCCGCTCTGACGCTCGCGACGCTTGACCACCACGCGGTTCTTGTCGATGTTCAACGCTTGCGGGATCGCCGCCAGGGCATCGAACATCCGCGCCGAGGCTTTTTCCGGATCGATGGACTTCGGTGCGGCGTATTCCTGAACGTGGACCCAGTCGTGATACAGGTCGATGGCCATGGAATATTCCGGCATGTCGGCATCGTAGACGCGGTAGCAGTCGATGCCTTCACGCTTGACCCACTTGCCCAGCGCCTTGAGGTTTTTTTGCAGACGGTTGGCAAACATCTGCCCGCCTTCGCTCAAGCGCGGTTGCTCGATCACCACCGGGGCCGGCTTGATCGGGTTACCGTTCTTGTTGTACTTCTCGTATTTGCCCGGCGCTTCGATGTTCGACGGCGCATCGGACTCGGCCTGTTCGCGCTCGATCTGGCGCTGTTCCGGAGTACGACGCTCGCCGGTGACGAACTGGTCCGGCGTGACCTTGATCAGCAGCAATTTGCACGGCAAGGCACCGTTCCAGAACGAGTATTGCTTGTGGCTGCGGATGCCCATGCGCTTGCCCAGGTCCGGGGCGCCAGTGAACACCGCCGCTTCCCAGTTCAAGCATGCCTGACGCAGACGTTCGCCAAGGTTCTGGTAGAGATAAAGCAGGCTCGCCTCATCGCCCAGACGCTCGCCGTACGGAGGGTTGCAGATCACCAGGCCTTTCTGGTTCTGGTCCGGGCGCGGCTCGAAGGTCGCGACTTCACCCTGATAGATCTTGATCCACTCGCTCAGGCCGGCACGTTCGACGTTATTGCGGCCCGGTTGAATCAGGCGTGGGTCAGCTTCATAACCGCGAATCCACAGCGGTGGCTTGGCCAGGCCGGCTGCGGCGCGTTCGGTGGCTTCTTCGTGGAGCTTTTTCCACAGCGCCGGCACGTGACCGAGCCAGGCGGTGAAGCCCCATTGCTCGCGACGCAGGTTCGGCGCCATGTCGGCGGCGATCATCGCGGCTTCGACCAGGAACGTACCGACACCGCACATCGGGTCAGCCAGCGCGCCGCCATCGGCGGCAATTCGTGGCCAGCCGGAACGGATCAAAATCGCCGCCGCGAGGTTTTCCTTCAGCGGTGCCGCGCCTTGCTGCAAGCGATAACCGCGCTGGTGCAGGCTGTGACCAGACAGGTCGAGAGAAAGAATCGCTTCACCACGGTCCAGGCGCAGGTGAATGCGCAGGTCCGGGTTGAGTTTGTCGATCGACGGACGGTCGCCTTGCGGAGTACGCAGTTTGTCGACGATGGCGTCTTTGACTTTCAAGGCGCCGAAGTGGGTGTTGTCGATGCCCGAGCCGTGACCGCTGAATTCGACGGCCAGGGTGCCATCGTTGAGCATGTGGTCTTGCCACTCGATATCCAGCACACCGTGGTAGAGGTCTTCGGCGTCCTTCATCGGGAAACGCTTGAGCACCAGCAGCACGCGGTTCGCCAGACGCGACCACAGGCAAAGGCGATAGGCGGTTTCCATGGTGGCCATGCCGCGCACAGCCGAGGTGTGCTCACGTGCTTCCTCAAGGCCAAGCCCGACGGCTTCCTCGATGAGCAGGCCTTCAAGGCCTTTGGGGCAAGTGAGGAAGAGTTCGAAACGATCGGACATGGTAATTCCAGAGCCTTTAGCTAAGTGAACCGGCAACGCATTGCCGATCCGGTTTTCAATCAGGCGTTTTTCTAACAGAACGCCCGCGTGGCACGAAGGTGCGCCTTCCACCCTGACTGCTCGGGTTAAAAGAGCTTAGATGCCAGGACAGATATAAAAGTTGATGCAACAAAATGTCATAAGTCGACCCTTCGTCGAATAGTCCCCGAGTGCAACGGGTGTCATTCTCGTTAAAGGCTTACCCCATCCTCCAGCGCAGGGCCAATCATACCGGGCTTTGGCCAATAAACACGGGACAAATATCGTGTTACTTATGGCCATAGCATCTTTATGGTTACGTTCTTATGACAAAACGATCATTCCCTCGATGTGACGCATTGGTTAGAACTCAACTCAGGTTGACGTCGCAACGGCGTCAACACCTTGGCTCGCGACGCCGGCAGCGAGCCACCAACGGCAGAATTTTTCTGCCTGACCTCGATTGAGGTCGACGCGATACATACAGTCAACAAGTGAGGGAAACACCCTATGAGAAGACTTAAGCGTGATCCGTTGGAAAGAGCATTTTTGCGCGGATATCAATATGGCGTTGGTGGTAAATCCCGTGAGCTTTGCCCCTTTACTCTACCGTCGGTACGCCAAGCCTGGATCAATGGCTGGCGAGAAGGACGCGGCGACAACTGGGACGGTATGACCGGCACTGCGGGAATCCACAGACTCAACGAACTTCACGCCGTCGGCTAATACAGGGCACACACTCCGACACGACAATCTGATTACGCAACGACTTAACCACGCACGTCCCATCCGGACGGCGGGCTTCGGCCCAGGGGCTCCTTCGAGGAGCCCTTTTTTATGCCTGCAAAAATTGCGGTGGGCTTTTGTGGCGAGGGAGCTTGCTCCCGCTGGGCTGCGAAGCGGCCCCAAAAACCAATCAACTCGGTGTATCAGGTAAAACGCGATTGCAGGATTTACGACTGCTTTGCAGCCGAACGGGAGCAAGCTCCCTCGCCACAAAAGCCTTTACCCAAGGCTACCCAGGTTTCAGCGTAGGGCGGCGATGGCATCCACCGATTCACGAATCAGCGCCGGGCCTTTGTAGATGAAGCCAGAGTAAAGCTGCACCAAACTCGCACCCGCGGCGATTTTCTCAGCCGCGTGCTTGCCTTCGGTGATGCCGCCAACGGCAATAATCGGCAAGCGACCGGCCAGCTCCGCCGCCAGCACCTTCACAGTGTGAGTGCTCTTGTCGCGAACCGGTGCACCGGACAATCCGCCCGCCTCGTCACCATGTTCCATGCCTTCGACGCCAACGCGACTCAGGGTGGTGTTGGTGGCGATCACTGCGTCCATCCCGGTTTCAATCAACGCTTGGGCGACTTGAGCGGTTTCTTCGTCGGTCATGTCCGGCGCGATCTTGATCGCCAGCGGAACATGTTTGCCGTGACGCAGCGCCAGCTCCGCCCGGCGGGTGGCCAGGTCGGCGAGCAATTGCTTGAGCGAATCGCCGAATTGCAGGCTGCGCAGGCCCGGGGTGTTCGGCGAGCTGACGTTGACCGTCACATAGCTGGCGTGGGCATAGACCTTGTCCAGGCAGATCAGGTAGTCGTCGACCGCACGTTCAACCGGCGTATCGAAATTCTTGCCGATGTTGATGCCCAGCACGCCCTTGTACTTGGCTGCCGCCACGCGAGCGAGCAAGTGATCGACGCCGAGGTTGTTGAAGCCCATGCGATTGATGATCGCCTCGGCGTCCGGCAAGCGGAAAATCCGTGGTTTCGGGTTGCCCGGTTGCGGACGCGGCGTGATGGTGCCGATTTCGACAAAACCGAAACCCAATTGGGCAAACCCATCGATCGCTGCGCCGTTTTTGTCGAGACCGGCCGCCAAACCCACCGGGTTCGGGAACTCCAGGCCCATGACCGTTACCGGCAGTTTCGCCGGTGCCTTGCACAGCAAGCCGTTGAGGCCCAAACGCCCGCCCGCGCCGATCAGGTCCAGGGACAGATCGTGGGAGGTTTCCGGGGAAAGTTTGAACAGCAGCTGACGGGCCAGGGTGTACATGGGCAGGCTTGACTCGGTTGGCGATGAGAGGCGGCGATTATAGCCGCGCATCTGGGCTTCACGCGAGGCGCGCAACAAAATCAGCCAGCGATGGCATATGCCTTGCACCATCACAGGCATCAGCACTCATGCCAACGGCGGGATGAGTGGAAGGACAATGGCGTCGTCACCCGGCTTTGCTCACGCAAGAGCCTTGGGACGACGCTTTTTTTTGGAAGGTGCGAAATCGATGAATGAACCATCAGCCGGCCCACTGGCCTGGGTCAATGGCAGCGATGCCCCGGAAAAAACCGCAATCAACCTCGGCTTCATGGCCCTGAGCGACTGCGCCTCAGTGGTGGTCGCGGCCACTCAGGGCTTCGCCCAACCGTACGGCCTGACCCTGAACCTCAAGCGCCAATCGTCCTGGGCCAACCTGCGGGACAAACTGGTCAGCGGCGAACTCGACGCCGTCCATAGCCTGTACGGCCTGATTTACGCCGTGCACTTGGGCATCGGCGGCGTAGCCTCCACCGACATGGCCGTGCTCATGGGGCTGAACCAGAACGGCCAGAGCATCAACCTCTCCCACGGCTTGCAGGCCTTGGGCGTGACCAGTCCTGAAGCATTGGACCGGCACGTGCACCAAAGTCGCCCAAAACTGACCTTCGCTCAGACATTTCCTACGGGCACCCACGCCATGTGGCTGTATTACTGGCTCGCGAGCCAGGGCATTCATCCGTTACAGGATGTCGACAGCGTGGTGGTCCCGCCGCCGCAAATGGTGGCGCACCTGCAAGCCGGGCGCATCGACGGTTTCTGCGTCGGCGAGCCGTGGGCGGCCAGTGCGGTGCAGCAGAATCTCGGGTTTACGATGGCCACCAGCCAGACCCTCTGGCCCGATCACCCGGAAAAAGTCCTCGGCTGTACCCGCGCCTTCGTCGAGCAATACCCCAACACCGCACGGGCATTGGTGATGGCGATCCTCGAAGCCAGCCGATTCATCGAAGCCAGCCGCGAAAATCGCCGCAGCACCGCGCAACTGTTGAGTGCGCCTGAGTATCTGGATGCACCGCTCGATTGCATCGAACCACGCTTGCTCGGTGACTACGCCGATGGTTTGGGCAATTGCTGGCAAGACCCGCACGCCATGCGTTTCCACGGTGATGGCGGGGTCAATTTTCCGTATTTGTCCGACGGCATGTGGTTCATGACCCAGTTCCGGCGTTGGGGTTTACTGCGTGACGACCCGGATTACCTCGGTGTGGCCCGTCAGGTCCAGCAACTAGACTTATACCGTGAGGCCGCCACCGCTGTCGGTGTGTCCGCCCGGAGTCAGGAAATGCGCAGCAGTCAGTTGATCGACGGCAAAGTCTGGGACGGTTCGGACCCGGCCGGCTATGCCCGCAGCTTCACCCTGCACGCCATGAGCGACAGCGCTCCCCTTCTCGCCAGCCGCTGACAGGAGCCTACGAATATGTTGCGTATCCTGCTGATCAATGACACTGCGAAAAAAGTCGGGCGCCTGAAAGCAGCTCTGACCGAAGCCGGGTTCGAGGTCATCGACGAGTCCGGCCTGACCATTGACCTGCCCGCGCGCGTCGAAACGGTGCGTCCGGACGTGATCCTGATCGATACCGAGTCACCGAGCCGCGATGTGATGGAGCAAGTGGTGCTGGTGACCCGTGACCAACCACGGCCGATTGTGATGTTCACCGACGAGCACGATCCCGATGTGATGCGCCGCGCGATCAAGTCCGGCGTCAGTGCCTACATCGTCGAAGGCATTCACGCACAACGCTTGCAGCCGATTCTCGACGTGGCCATGGCGCGCTTTGAAAGCGACCAGGCCCTGCGCGCGCAACTGCACGCCCGCGACCAGCAACTGGCCGAGCGCAAGCGCATCGAACTGGCCAAGGGGCTGCTGATGAAGATGAAGGACTGCAACGAAGAAGAGGCCTACACCCTGATGCGCCGCCAGGCCATGAGCCGCCAGCAGAAGCTGATACAGGTGGCGGAGCAGATCATTGCCATGAGTGAGTTGCTTGGCTGAAGCCTTGCGGAGCCTGTGCAGACGCCTTCGCGGGCAAGCCTCGCTCCTACAGGTTTTGTGTCGTTTACAACATCTGAACTCACCACCAAACCTGTAGGAGCGAGGATTGCCCGCGAATGGCCACACCGCGATCTCACGTGTTGGCACAAATCTCGCTAAGTAAAACCCTACAAGGTAACCAACGGCGGTTGCCCCACCTACGACAAAGACGTCGCTCACCTCATTCGCCCCCTCGGCGGATCGGGTAGCGGCGTTTTTCCGTTTTGGCCCCAGAGACCGGGGCTGGTGGTGCGGCCGTTGTGGCGCCCCACCTGCAAGCTCATGACTCCTTCTTGATACGCCTGACAGCTGAGGTGCGCGATGAATTCAAGCTTCTGGAAATCCGGCCATACCCCGACACTGTTCGCAGCCTTCCTCTATTTCGATCTGAGCTTCATGGTCTGGTACCTGCTCGGCCCTCTGGCGGTGCAGATCGCTGCTGATCTGCACCTGACTACCCAACAGCGCGGGCTGGTGGTGGCCACGCCGATTCTGGCCGGGGCCGTATTGCGCTTTGCGATGGGCCTGCTGGCTGATCGCCTGTCGCCAAAAACCGCCGGGATAATCGGCCAGGTGATCGTCATCTGCGCCCTGTTCGTCGCCTGGAAAGTCGGCATCCACAGTTACGAGCAAGCGCTGTTGCTGGGCCTGTTCCTCGGCATGGCCGGTGCGTCCTTCGCCGTCGCCCTGCCGTTGGCCTCGCAATGGTATCCGCCGCAGCACCAGGGCAAAGCCATGGGCATCGCCGGTGCCGGTAACTCGGGCACCGTTCTCGCTGCCTTGATCGCCCCGGTATTGGCCGCTGCATTTGGCTGGAGCAACGTGTTCGGCTTCGCCCTGATCCCGCTGATCCTGACCCTGATCGTCTTCGCCTGGCTGGCCAAAAATGCACCCGAGCGCCCGAAAGCCAAATCCGTGTCTGACTATTTCAAGGCCTTGGGTGACCGCGACAGCTGGTGGTTCATGTTTTTCTACAGCGTGACCTTCGGTGGCTTCATCGGTCTGGCCAGCGCCCTGCCCGGCTACTTCAACGACCAATACGGTCTGAGCCCGGTGACCGCCGGCTACTACACTGCTGCATGTGTGTTCGGTGGCAGCCTGATGCGTCCGTTGGGCGGCGCGCTGGCGGATCGCTTCGGCGGGATTCGTACCCTGCTGGCGATGTACACCGTGGCGGCGATCTGCATTGCGACGGTAGGTTTCAATCTGCCGAGTTCCTACGCCGCGTTGGCGCTTTTCGTCTGCACCATGCTCGGTTTGGGTGCAGGCAACGGTGCCGTATTCCAGTTGGTCCCGCAGCGTTTTCGTCGGGAGATCGGTGTGATGACCGGGCTGATCGGCATGGCCGGCGGCATCGGTGGCTTCGCACTGGCGGCCGGCATGGGCGCGATCAAGCAAAGCACCGGCAGCTATCAACTGGCCTTGTGGTTGTTCGCAAGCCTCGGTGTACTTGCCTGGTTCGGTCTGCACGGTGTGAAACGTCGCTGGAGAACCACTTGGGGTTCGGCCGCCGTCACCGCTGCACGGGTGTGAGGACTGAATGAGCCTGCAACTGAGCTTCGCCGAACACAGCGCCATCGGCCCCCGCGAGGAGAACCAGGACGCTCTGCGCCTGGTCACTCCGGCCCCGGCGCTGGCGGCGAGCAAGGGTTACCTGTTCGCCATCGCCGACGGCGTCAGCCAATGCGCCGATGGCGGGCTCGCCGCCCGTTCGACCTTGCAGGCCCTGGCGCTGGATTACTACGCCACCCCGGAAACCTGGGGCGTCGCCCAGGCATTGGACCGTCTGCTACTGGCGCAAAATCGCTGGTTGCAGGCGAACGGTGGCGGGCAACCGCTGCTGACCACCGTCAGTGCCTTGGTGATGCGTGGCCGGCGTTTCACTCTGGCTCACGTCGGCGATTGCCGGGTTTATCGCTGGCACGCCGACACGCTGCAACGGGTGAGTGAGGATCACGTCTGGGACCAGCCGGGCATGCAACATGTGCTTAAGCGGGCCCTTGGACTGGATCAACACTTGGTGCTGGACTTTCTCGATGGCGAATTGCGCCTGAACGAGAGTTTCGTGCTGCTCAGCGACGGCATTTGGGCCGTGCTGGGTGACACCGCCATTGCGGGCATTTTGCGCGATCAGCCTGACCTGAACAGTGCCGCGCAGACCCTGGTCAGCGCGGCACACCTGGCCGGCAGCCAGGACAACGCCAGCGCCCTGCTGGTGCGGGTCGATGCCCTCGGTGAAACCAGCATTGGCGACGCACTGATTCATCTGCAGCAATGGCCACTCCCGCCGGCGCTGAGGCCGGGCCAGAGCTTCGAAGGCTGGCAGGTCGAAGGGATTCTCGGCCAGAGCCAGCAATCGCTGCTCTACCGGGTGCGCGACGCACAACAACAGCCCTGGCTGCTGAAAACCTTACCCGGCGCGCTCCGTGACGATCATCAGGCCGGGCAGGCATTGTTGTCGGAGGAATGGTTTCTCAAGCGTGTGGCCGGGCGGCATTTTCCTGAAGTCCATGCCGCCAGTCAGCGTCAGCATTTGTACTACGTGATGCGGGATTATTCCGGGTCGACCTTGGCTGAGCTGCATGAGCGTGTCGCAACGTTGCCATTGGCTCAATGGCTGGACCTGGCCGAACGCCTGCTGCGAGCCATCGGCATATTGCATCGACGGCAGATTCTGCATCGCGATATCAAACCGGAGAATCTGCTGCTAGGGGACGACGGTGAGCTGCGCCTGCTGGATTTCGGCCTCGCCTACTGCCCCGGGCTGTCCGAAGATCAAGCTTGCGCCCTGCCCGGAACGCCCAGCTATATCGCGCCGGAAGCCTTTCGAGGTGACGCTCCTACACCACAACAGGATTTGTATGCAGTCGGCGTGACCTTGTATTACCTGCTGACCGGACATTATCCCTACGGCGAAATCGAAGCGTTCCAGCGCCCTCGGTTTGGTGTGCCTGTCAGCGCCAGTCGCTACCGGCCCGATCTGCCGGAATGGATTGCGCAAAGTCTGGAGCGCGCAGTGGCGGCGGCTCCGGATCAGCGCTTTGAAACAGCGGAAGAATGGTTGTTGCTACTGGAACAGGGAGAACGACGCAGTTTGAGCGTACGCCCCAGACCGTTGCTGGAGCGCGAACCGCTGAAAGTCTGGCGGACGTTGGCGCTGGTGTCGTTGCTGGTGAATCTGGTGCTGCTGTTTTTGCTGTTTCATGGTTGAGTTTTTCACTTCACCCAAAAGATCAAAAGATCAAAAGATCGCAGGCTGCGCCAGCTCCTACCGGTGCCCACGATCTCCTGTAGGAGCTGGCGCAGCCTGCGATCTTTTGATCTTTCTGCTTCAAAACCGGGCATAGCGCATTGAACCGGTGCACGCAAACACCTCCTCCCACGGTAAGAGCCCATAAATTCGGCATTTGGGCGACTTGGCACAACCGCTGCATTACCTTTTCCAACATACATAAAGCCCAGCCTTCAACGTAGAAGGCTGCGCTGCCCGAGAGAACGGGACAAGGACAAAGGCGTCCTCGCTAGTTAACTAGCGGGACGCCTTTTTTTGTTTGCGCAAAATTTTGTCGAGCAAGGCCTGAATGCCCTGATGAGGCAGGCCCGAGCTCCCCGGAGAACCTGATGAAAAAACTAAAACTAGTGATGATCGGCAACGGCATGGCCGGGGTTCGTACTCTGGAAGAACTGCTCAAGCTGAGTAATGAGCTGTACGACATCACGGTCTTCGGCGCCGAACCCCATACCAACTACAACCGCATCCTGCTGTCGCCTGTACTGGCCGGCGAACAGACGTTCGAAGAGATCGTGCTCAACGATCTGGACTGGTACCTGGAAAACAACATCAAGCTGCTGCTCAACCGCAAAGTGGTGGAGATCGACCGGGTCAAACGCCGGGTCATCGCCGAGGACGGCACCGAGGCCGAATACGACCGTCTGCTGATTGCCACCGGCTCGACCCCGTTCATCCTGCCGATCCCCGGTAATACTTTGCAGGGCGTGATCGGCTACCGCGACATTGCCGACACCCAGGCGATGATCGACACCGCCAAGACCCACAAGCACGCCGTGGTCATCGGTGGCGGCCTGCTGGGTCTTGAAGCAGCCAACGGCCTGATGCTGCGCGGCATGCACGTCACCGTGGTGCACATCGGCGAATGGCTGCTGGAACGGCAACTGGACAAAACCAGCGGCCAGCTCCTGCAAACCGCTCTGGAAGGCCGCGGCCTGCATTTCCGTCTGTGCGAACAGACCCAGGCTCTGCACGACGCCGGCAATGGCCGGGTCGGCTCGGTGCAGTTCAAGAACGGCGACATCATCCCTGCCGACCTGGTAGTGATGGCCGCCGGTATTCGCCCCAACACCGAACTCGCGGAAAAATCCGGCATCCCGTGCAACCGCGGGATTCTGGTCAACGACACCATGCAAACCTACGACCCTCGGGTCTACGCCATCGGCGAATGCGCCAGCCACCGTGGCATCGCCTACGGTCTGGTCGCGCCGCTGTTCGAACAAGCCAAGGTCTGCGCCAACCACCTCGCCCAATTGGGCTTCGCCACCTACAAGGGTTCGGTGACGTCAACCAAATTGAAAGTCACCGGCATCGACCTGTTTTCCGCCGGCGACTTCATGGGCGGCGAAGGCACCGAAACCATCACGCTCTCCGACCCGATCGGTGGGGTTTACAAAAAACTGGTGATCAAGGATGACGTGCTGGTCGGTGCCTGTCTGTACGGCGATACGGCAGATGGCGGTTGGTATTTCCGGCAGATCCGTGAGAACCATGGCATCGGCGAGATCCGCGATCACCTGATGTTCGGCGAAAACGCCCTCGGTGACGTAGGACACCAGGGCCAGGACAAAGCCATGAGCATGGCCGACACCGCCGAAGTCTGCGGCTGCAATGGCGTGTGCAAAGGCACCATCGTCAAGGCCATTCAGGAACACGGTCTGTTCAGCGTCGATGACGTGAAAAAACACACCAAGGCTGCCAGTTCTTGCGGTTCCTGCGCGGGCCTCGTCGAGCAGATCCTGATCAACACCGTGGGCGGCGCGGCAGACGTCAAACCGAAAAGCGAAAAAGCCATCTGCGGTTGCAGCGACCTCAACCACGGGCAAATCCGCCAGGCCATCCGCGACCAGCACTTGCTGACCATCGCTGGCACCATGAGCTACCTGAACTGGCGCACCCCGAACGGTTGCGCCACATGCCGTCCGGCGCTCAACTACTACCTGATTTCCACCTGGCCAGGCGAGGCCAAGGACGATCCGCAATCGCGCCTGATCAACGAACGCGCCCACGCCAACATACAGAAAGACGGCACTTACTCTGTAGTCCCGCGGATGTGGGGCGGTGTGACCAATCCTTCAGAGCTACGGCGCATTGCCGATGTGGCCGACAAGTACAACGTGCCAATGGTCAAAGTCACCGGCGGTCAGCGCATCGACTTGCTGGGGATCAAAAAGCAGGACCTGCCAGGCGTCTGGAAAGACCTGGACATGGCGTCCGGCCACGCCTACGGCAAATCCATCCGCACCGTAAAAACCTGCGTCGGCAGCGAGTTCTGCCGCTTCGGCACCCAGAACTCCACGCAACTGGGCATCGAACTTGAGCACGACCTGTTCAACATGTGGTCGCCGCACAAAGTGAAACTGGCCGTCTCGGGTTGCCCACGCAACTGCTCGGAAGCGGGAATCAAGGACGTCGGAATTATCGGCGTGGACTCCGGCTGGGAGATGTACATCGGTGGCAATGGCGGGATCAAAACCGAAGTCGCGGAATTCTTCGTCAAACTGAAAACCGCTGAAGAAGTGCGCGAATACAACGGCGCGTTCCTGCAGCTGTATCGCGAAGAAGCCTTCTACCTTGAGCGCACCGTGCACTACCTGCAACGGGTCGGCATGGAACACATCAAGAAAGCCGTGCTGGAAGATCCGGAACGGCGCAAGGCATTGAATGATCGCCTGCAATTTTCCCTGTCGTTCGAACAGGACCCCTGGAAGGAACGCCTCGAACAGCCGCTGCTGAAAAAAGAATTCGAGGTCATTCCCGTGAAGAACCTGGAGGTGTCGGTATGAACTGGCTGGATATCTGCGCACTAGAAGAGATCAACACCCTTGGCTCACGGATCATCGCCGGCCCGAAAGGCGACATCGCGATTTTTCGTACGAGCGACGATGAGGTTTTCGCCCTCGACGACCGCTGCCCGCACAAGGGCGGCCCGCTGTCCCAGGGTTTGATCTACGGCAAGCGAGTGGCCTGCCCGCTGCACAACTGGCAGATCGATCTGGAAACCGGCGAAGCCCAGGCCCCGGATATCGGCTGTGCCCACCATCACTCGGCACGGATCGAGAACGGCCGGGTTCTGCTGGCCCTGCGGGAAGCAAGCTGATGGACCGTCAAATCACCGCCTCCACCTGCTGCTACTGCGGGGTCGGCTGCGGCGTGCTGATCGAACACGACGGCGAGCGCATCCTCGGCGTCAGCGGCGATCCGGCGCACCCGGCCAACTTCGGTAAATTGTGCAGTAAAGGTTCGACCCTGCACCTGACCGGCGACTTGGCAGCACGGGCGTTGTACCCGGAATTGCGCCTGGGCAAAGGCCTGGCCCGCAGCCGCACCGACTGGGACACGGCCCTTGATCATGCCGCCAGCGTCTTCGCCGAGACCATCGCCGAGCACGGCCCGGACAGTGTTGCGTTCTATATCTCCGGGCAGTTGTTGACCGAGGATTACTACGCCTTCAACAAACTGGCGCGAGCGCTGGTGGGCACCAACAACATCGACAGCAATTCGCGGCTGTGCATGTCTTCTGCTGTGGTCGGCTACAAGCGCAGCCTCGGCGCCGATGCTCCGCCTTGCAGCTACGAAGACCTGGAGTTGAGCGATTGCGTGATGATCGTCGGCAGCAACATGGCCTACGCCCACCCAGTACTTTTTCGTCGGCTGGAAGAGGCAAAATCCCGCCGTCCACAGATGAAAGTCATCGTCATCGACCCACGGCGCACCGACACCTGCGATTTGGCTGACATGCATTTGGCGATTCTGCCCGGTACCGATGTCGCCTTGTTCCATGGAATTTTGCACCTGTTGCTGTGGGAAGACTGGGTCGACCGCGATTTCATCAAGGCCCACACCGAAGGCTTGGCCGAGCTGAAAAACCTGGTGCGTGATTACACCCCGACAATGGTTTCGCAACTCTGTGGGATCAGCGTCGAGCAACTGCATCAATGCGCGGAATGGGTCGGCACTTCATCGAGCTTTCTGTCGCTGTGGTGCATGGGGCTGAATCAGTCCACCGCCGGCAGCGCGAAGAACAGCGCGCTGATCAACCTGCACTTGGCCACGGGACAAATCGGCCGGCCCGGTGCAGGACCTTTCTCACTGACCGGTCAGCCGAATGCCATGGGCGGCCGGGAAACCGGCAGTTTGTCGAACCTGTTGCCAGGCCATCGCGAAGCGGCCAATGCCGAACACCGCGCACAAGTGGCCGACTACTGGGGCGTTGATCAGTTGCCCGAGAACACCGGGCTGACGGCCATCGAACTGTTCGAGCAGATGCGCAGCGGCAAGATCAAAGCCCTGTGGATCGCCTGCACCAACCCTGCACAATCGCTGCCGGATCAGACCGCTGTACGCGCGGCACTGCAAGCCTGCCCGTTCGTGGTGTTGCAGGAAGCGTTTCGCACCACCGAAACCGCCGCGTTCGCCGACCTGCTGTTGCCTGCCGCCAGCTGGGGTGAAAAGGACGGCACGGTCACCAACTCCGAACGGCGGATTTCCCACGTCCGTCAGGCCATCGGCGCACCCGGTGAAGCACGGTCCGACTGGGCGATCACCGTGGATTTCGCACAGCGCCTGGAAAAACATCTGCGCCCTGGAGCAACCAGCCTGTTTGCCTTTGAAACCCCGGCGCAGGTCTTCGACGAATACAAGCACCTGACTCGCGGCCGCGACCTCGACTTGTCCGGGATCAGTCATGAATTGATCGACCAGCTCGGTCCACAGCAATGGCCCTTCCCCGCCGGTGCCCGCGAAGGCACGGCGCGGCTGTATCTCGACGGAGTGTTCCCGACCGCCAGCGGGCGTGCACAGTTCGTGACCGACCCGTATCGCGCCGCCAAGGAACAACGCGATGCGCGTTTTCCGCTGACCCTGATCACCGGCCGCCTGCGCGATCAATGGCACGGCATGAGCCGCACCGGCACCGCCGCACAGCTATTCGGCCATGTCAGCGAAGCCGTGTTGAGCCTGCATCCGGATGAACTGCGGCGGCATCGCCTGCAACCTGGCGATCTGATCAATCTGAAAAGTCGCCGAGGCTCGGTGATCGTGCCGGTCAGCAGCGACGACAGCGTACGTCCGGGCCAGGCCTTCCTGCCGATGCACTGGGGCGACCGCTTTCTCAAGGGCGGCGTGAACACCCTCACCCTTCCCGCCTTCGACCCGTTGTCGAAACAACCGGAACTCAAACACAGTGGTGTGCGACTCGAACCCGTGCAATTGCCTTGGCAGCTTTTCGCCCTGATAGAGGGTGATGTTCAACAGCACCTAGAGACGCTGCGACCGCTCTGCGAGGCGTTTTCCTACGCAAGCCTCAGCCTCACCGGCCGTGAACGCCCGGCGCTGCTGATACGCGCTGCCAGCGCCACCGCGCCAGAGCCGCAGCTGTTGCGTGATATCGATCACTACCTGGGGCTCAACGACGGCCCGGTATTGGCCTACGACGATCCTCGGCGCTCGATCGGCAAGCGAGTACGGATCGAGAGCGGTCGGATCACCGCGATTCGCCTGGCCGGTGAAACCCTCGCTCAGCACTGGCTGCAAAGCCTGTGGCTGGAAGGTCGCGCCGACGAACAGCTACGCCGTTGGTTGCTGGCGCCTTTGAGTGCGCCACCGGGCAGCGCTGGCGGTCCGGCATCGGGCACCAAAACCCTGTGCAACTGCATGAACGTCAACCAGAACGCGGTCTGTGCCGGCATCAGCCGTGGTCTGGATTTGCAGGGTTTGAAACAAGAATTGGGTTGTGGCACGCAATGCGGCTCCTGCGTTCCGGAAATCAAGCGTTTGCTGGCCGCCACTGCGCAGCCAGTCGCCGTCATCTCGTGAGGAAAACACTATGAGCGCAAAAGTCTGGCTGGTGGGTGCGGGTCCTGGCGACCCTGAATTGCTGACCCTCAAGGCGGTTCGAGCGTTGCGCGAAGCGGACGTGGTGCTGATCGACGATCTGGTCAATGACGCGGTGCTGGAGCATTGCCCGAATGCGCGAATTATTCCTGTGGGCAAGCGCGGCGGCTGTCGCTCAACGCCTCAAGCCTTCATTCATCGCCTGATGTTGCGTTACACCCGTCACGGCAAATGCGTGGTGCGGCTCAAGGGTGGCGATCCGTGCATCTTCGGGCGCGGCGGTGAAGAAGCACAGTGGCTGCGTGAGCGTGGCGTCGAGGTTGAGCTGGTCAATGGCATCACCGCGGGCCTTGCCGGCGCGACCCAATGCGATATCCCGCTGACACTAAGGGGCGTCGCGCGTGGCGTGACACTGGTCACGGCGCACACTCAGGATGACAGCAGCCTGAATTGGCAGGCCCTGGCTCAAGGAGGCACCACACTGGTGATCTACATGGGCGTGGCGAAGCTCAGTGAAATTCGCGAGCAACTGCTGGCCGGCGGAATGGCTGCCGATACGCCTGTGGCGATGATCGAAAATGCTTCCCTGCCGCACCAACGGGAATGTCGGAGCGACTTGTCAGCCATGGAAGACGATGCCGGCGACTTCCAGCTCAAAAGCCCGGCGATTCTGGTGATCGGTGCTGTGGCGGCCTGCGATGAGATCAAAAAATCGCAGCCTGCGGCAGCTCCTGCATTGGCTCGGTGTTTATCCTTGTAGGAATTAAAAGATCGCAGCCTTCGGCAGTTCCTACAGGGATAAATGCCAAATCCATGTAGGAGCTTCCGCAGGCTGCGATCTCTTAGCCGCAGCGCGCAATCAACTCTGAAACCCAAATCGCAGACAAAGAAAAGCCCGGCCTAAGCCGGGCTTTTCCAGAGCTGCGAGCTAATTACTTAGCGCTAGCTTCAACCTGCGCTTCTACGCGACGGTTTACAGCGCGACCAGCTTCAGTTTTGTTGTCAGCAACTGGGCGGGATTCGCCGTAGCCAACAGACTGAACGCGGGACGATTCAACACCGTACTGGTTGGTCAGAACTTGCTTAACGGCGTTTGCACGACGCTCGGACAGTTTCTGGTTGTAAGCGTCAGGACCGACGGAGTCAGTGTGACCTTCAACAGTAGTGGTGGTGGATGGGTACTGCTTCATGAAGTCAGCCAGGTTTTTGATGTCGCCGTAGCTGTTAGGCTTGACTACCGACTTGTCGAAGTCGAATTTCACGTCCAGCTCAACACGAACAACTTCAGCAACTGCTGGGCAGCCATCAGCGTCAACAGTTACGTTGGCGGCGGTGTCCGGGCACTTGTCAACGTTGTCGCAAACGCCATCGTTGTCGCTGTCGGAGCAGACTTCAGCTGGTGCTGGAACTGGAGCAGCAGCAGGCTTGGAGCCGCCACCGAAGTTCACACCGATACCAACACTAGGAGCCCACTCGGTGTCGCCCTGGTCGATGTTGTACTGAGCTTCAACGCCGGCACGGGCGTAGAAGTTCTCGGTGAAGTACAGCTTGGCACCGCCGCCAACGTTGGCGAAGGTGGAGCGGTTACGGCCGTTCGAACCGTTCTGGTCGATGCTCTGGTCGGAGAAACCGGCCGAGACGTACGGACGCAGCATGTCGCCTGGGTTGTTGAAGTGGTACAGAGCGTCCAGAGCAGTGTTGGCGCCCTTCACGTTCTTGCCATCATCGGCACGTACGTTGTGCACTTCGTCGTAAGCCAGACGCAGTTCAACGTCGTCGGTCAGGAAGTAACCAACAGAACCGCCGAACAGGTTGCCGTTGTTCTTGAAGTTACGAGCGCTGTCGAATTGTTCTTTCTTGGCGAAGCCTTCGATTTCAACTGCGCCTTGGCCTTGTGCCAGAGCGCCGAACGAAGTGGCGGCAATCAAAGAACCAATGGCCAAGCCCAAGGTGTTTTTCAGTTTCATCCGTTAAATCCCCATCTGGTGATTGTGAAGCAGTCCCGCAAACCGGGGGACAACTCGGCGGCAAGTCTATCAGAACTTGCCTACACGTAAGAGATATTTGCGCCGAACTAAGTTTCAGCAATGCCTGCAAATTTCTCACGCAATTTATCTAGAGCACGTTTGTAACGCATTTTTGTCGCACTCAAACCCATGTGCATGATATCCGCGATCTCTTGAAATTCCAGCTCTGCGACAAATCGTAGCACCAGAATTTCACGGTCAATCGGGTTCACATACACTAACCAGCGATCGAGTCCACCCTTATCCTCGGGTTTCGGCGTCTTTTCTTCAGACGCTTCCTCAAGGGGGTCCAGACTCAAAGCGTCCATCAAGCGACGCTTTCGCCGTTCTTTCCGATACTGCGTGATGCACTCGTTGTAGGTGATGCTATACAGCCACGTCTTGAATTTCGATTTGCCCTCGAAGTTCTTCAGACCGTAGAGCACCTTCAACATCACTTCCTGACAGACATCGTCTGCGTCACGATCGTTCCCAAGATACCGTGCACAAACGTTAAATAATGTTCGCTGGTAACGCCGCATCAGTTCTTCATAAGCGCGCGTTACGTGAAACAGCTCGGTATGCGAGCGCGCGACCAACTCCTCATCAGAGAGCTCGCGGGGGTCGTAGCGCGTGGAGAGCGATTGAGCTTTATTCAAAACAAGTCTGGCCGACAGTCAGGTCAATGTCCGCCGCAGCCCTTCAGGGCATTTTGCGGCGGCATACATTAGCAGGATTTGCCGGGTTAGCGGCTACTCACATGCTGCTCCAAGAGAATCCGATTCGAGAGAGATACTAGCTCACCCTCATCGGTCAGCACGGTGGTTTTAACCGTGCCGATCTCTTCGATCTGACCTTCGACCTCGCCAACACGCACTTGTTGCCCAACCTGATACAACTCACGCACATAGATTCCCGCAAGAATCTGACCGGCAATTTCCCGGCTTCCCAACCCCATGGCCAGCGCAACCGCCAGACCAACGGTAATCAAGACGATCACGATCACATGGTTGAGCAGATCTGTCTTGACCTCCAACTGGCTGATCGCAACCGAAATACTGATGATGATCACCAGGCCCTGGGCAATCCGTCCCAGGCCCGCGGCGTAATCAAGCCCTACGCCTTCTGCCGCGCCACGCACCAGCCCATTGGCCAGTTGCGCCAGCAAGACACCCACCAGCAGCACCAGCGCAGCGCCGAATACTTTCGGCAAATACAGCGCCAACATGTCCAGCGTAGCCGAAACCCGCTCAAGTCCAAGTGATTCTGCGGCTGAAACCAGAAAAATCAGCAGAACGAACCAATAGACGATCTTGCCGATCAACGTCGAGATCGGCACCTGAAGGCCGGCGCGGGACAGCAGTTTGGTCAGCCCGGTACCCCCCATCAGGCGATCGAGGCCCAGTTTGGCAAGCAATTTGGAGAGCAGCGTGTCCAGCAGTTTGGCCACGACAAAACCCAGCAGCAGCACAACCAGTGCGCCGAACAGGTTCGGAATGAAGTTCGCAACTTTGGTCCATAACGCAGTCATTGCAGTGACGAGGCTCTGAGTCCAGAGATCAAGTTCCATATTCAATCAGCCTTATCAGCAGTGCGAGCGGTAGGTTTACGAAGACGGGAAACCGGCGAGACATGGGCCGATCCGTTATTCAGGGCGATCATCAGCGCGGGCAGCCAACGGCCCAGCAGGCTGAACAGATCGCCGGCACCGACCTGGCGGTTGGCGGTTTTCAGCACGCGACCCAGGCAGGCATCGTCGTCACGGGCGGACGGCGAAGCTTTGAGCATGTCACGCAAAGACTGTTCAAACGGATCGTGCATACGCACCTCTCGTGATATCTGTGAAAGACGCGGTCAAATTTGGTCGGGTCACATGACTCATCATCAGAACCAGCGCAAACGTCGGAATAGCCACCACTGCGCCAGCGCTACCGAGCCTGCCAGCAAGCAGGCGATCAGGAAGCCATAAGGGCTGCTGGAGAACGGAATGCCGCCGACGTTGATACCCAAAAGACCGGTCAGAAAACTCATCGGCAAAAAGATCCCGGTGATGATCCCGAAGCGGTACATCGTGCGGTTCATGCGCACGGTCAAACGCCGGTCTTCGGCCTCCAGGACCAGCCCCACGCGCTCCCGGGTCAATTCCAGCTCCTCGAGATATCGGGTCAGGCTGTTGTTCAATTCGTTCCAGTAATCGCCATCGTCTTCAACGAACCACGGCAGTTTTATCCGGGTCAGTTGCCCGAAAATATCCCGTTGCGGTGCCAGAAAACGTTTCAGTGCGGCCGCCCTGCGACGGATCTGCAAAACAGCCCCATGCTCCGGCGTATACCGTTCGTCGGTATCCAGCT
Source organism: Pseudomonas sp. S2_A02 (assembly GCF_054668495.1). Taxonomy (NCBI): domain Bacteria; kingdom Pseudomonadati; phylum Pseudomonadota; class Gammaproteobacteria; order Pseudomonadales; family Pseudomonadaceae; genus Pseudomonas; species Pseudomonas sp. S2_A02. The sequence continues at coordinate 1,700,311 of NZ_CP162776.1, forward strand.
TTTCTTCTTCCTCATCGACGATTTCCGAGAGGCAGCTGACCAGATCCTGCACTTTATTGGTGAGGTATTGCGCCATATAAAGAATGAGTTCGGAGGCGGTTTTCGGCCCTTTGCCTTCGGCCAGTTGCAGCAGCAACTCATCAGTGGCGCGCAACGGCCGCAGACGCAGGGAGATCACCCGCTGGGCCGAACCGAAGATCCGCACCGAAACCATGTCTTCCGGCTCGGCACCTGGATTGAGGTTGATTCCGCGCAGAAACAGCAACAGTTCGGAGTCCGGCAGCGGCAAAAGACGCGGCCGGGTGTTCTCTTCCAGCAACAAGTCGCAACTAAATTCACTCAGACCGCTGTATTTACGCAGCCAGGTCTGGGTTTGCGGGTGACTACGATCCCAGTGCAACCACAGGCTTTCATGGGCCTGCAACTGCAAGTCATCGAGTTCAGTCCGGGCTATCGAACGCGCACCGCCTTTACCGTCCAGCACGAGGGCATGCACCAGCCCCCACTGCGCGTTTTCTTCCTCGAACATCCTCACCCCTTTAATGAAACGCGCTTTATTCAGGCATCTGCAGCGGGCTTGGCGAAATGATCACGCCGTTGTTGTCCGCGTAAACAAAGTGACCCGGGTGGAAGGTCACACCCGCGAAGGTCACGGCAACGTTGAGTTCACCAACACCGCGCCGGTCGGTTTTCATCGGGTGACTGGCCAGGGCCTGAACCCCCAGATCGGTTTGCGCGATGACGTCGACGTCGCGGATGCAACCGTAGACCACCAGCCCTTCCCAACCGTTACTGGCGGCTTTCTCGGCCAGCAGATCGCCCAACAGCGCGCGGCGCAGGGAACCACCACCGTCTACCACCAGCACTTTACCGTTACCCTTGAGCGCGACTTGCTCCTTGACCAGCGAATTATCTTCGAAACATTTGATGGTCACGATTTCGCCACCGAAAGAATCACGGCCACCGAAATTGCTGAACATCGGTTCCAGCACCTGCACCAGCTCCGGGTAGGCGTCGCACAGGTCAGGCGTGATGTAATGGTTCATCGAGAAACTCCTGGAAAAAGGAAGACAATCGAGTAGGCAGCATACGCGGGCCAAGGCTGAACGGCTGCAACGCGCCGATCGAAACAGTCACCAAAAGTGACCAGAACCGCTTAATGCGTCATATCTTAGCCGCAAGCCGTTCCAAGCGAAATGCCCTTGTTAGAGCATCAGGCTCAAACTGCCGCAGCCAAATCCGGCTTTCCACCCAACAACGGCGTCTGTTGATCCGCCAGCCAACGCGCCACCAATGGCCAGACTTCAGTCTGTGCAGCTTTGCTGACAAGCATTTCCACATGACCGAAATTATCGCCAAAGCCTTGCTCGCGGCCAAGGGTGATGAATTGCTTGTGCTCGGAGCCGACCTGATCGAACAGCTTGTGGCAGGCCCAGGTCGGGTCCTGATGATCGCCCGCGGCACTCACGGCCAACACCGGTAACTGAACCTCGGCCAAACCCGCCCACCAGTCCTTGTCGGCATCGCCAAAACGGCCGAACAGCCCGTACCAGCGCATGCTTTCCAGGGCCAGGCCAATCGGCTCGTCCTCCGGGCCGCGCTTGAGCCGTGAACCTGACAGTTGGGCAAATCGCTTGAGAATGAAGCGCCCGCTCCACTCCACCGGCGGAAACTTCAACGGCCAGTAGGTGCGGCTGACCTGTGTGCCAAAAAACGCCGCAGACGCGACGACAGGCTCGCCGATGTATTCCCCACCCAGCGCCGCCGCCAGCGTAATGCCACCCAGCGAATGACCGATCCAGTGTGGGACCTGGCCGCTTTGTTCGCGCACGAACGCGCCAATGGCCGGCAAATCATAACGCGCGTAGTCGGCGACGCGGTTCTTGCGATAGTCCTGGTTGCGCTGAGACAGGCCATGACCGCGCATTTCCGGGATCCACACATCGAACCCCAGACGCGTCAGATAAGCCCCCAACCCCAGACCTTTGGGAGAGAACCAGAATCGTCGATTGGAAAAGCTGCCGTGCAACAGAATCACCGGCACACGACGCACCGCCGGCTCATCGGCCAGGCCCAGGCGCGTCACAGCCAGTTCGACGGTGCCGTCGGGGCTGTTGCCGGGTTTCAAACGATAGACGTCTTCGCTCAGATCACCGCGCCGCTCGGCGCTGATCAGGGCGACAGGAAATAGGTTGCTGCTGCTTTGCATAATGCTCTTGCACAAAAAAGGGCGGCGTCCAGAGGAGCCCGCCCTACTTGAATATCTAAAAGAGCCGGCCAGTGTGGGAGCGAGCCTGTTCGCGAAGGACGCCAGAACAACGCGTTTATCCCGCAAGTACGCGTTATCGTTTGCGACCATCGCGAGCAGGCTCGCTCCCACAGAGAGCGGCCCGTTCACACCATCAGACCGAAGCCTGACCTTCAGCCAGGAAGAACCAGGTTTCCAGCACGGAATCGGGGTTCAGCGAAACGCTTTCGATGCCCTGTTCCATCAGCCATTTGGCCAGATCCGGGTGGTCCGAAGGACCCTGACCGCAGATGCCGATGTACTTGCCAGCCTTGTTGCATGCCTGAATAGCATTGGCCAGCAGCTTCTTGACCGCAGGATTACGCTCGTCGAACAGGTGCGCGATGATCCCGGAGTCACGGTCCAGGCCCAGTGTCAGCTGAGTCAAGTCGTTGGAGCCGATGGAGAAGCCGTCGAAGAACTCGAGGAATTCTTCAGCCAGGATCGCGTTGGAAGGCAGTTCGCACATCATGATCACGCGCAGACCGTTTTCACCACGGGCCAGACCGTTTTCGGCCAGCAGATCGACCACCTGGCTCGCCTCGCCCAGGGTGCGAACGAACGGCACCATGATTTCGACGTTGGTCAAGCCCATCTCGTTGCGCACGCGCTTGAGGGCGCGGCACTCGAGCTCGAAGCAGTCGCGGAACGATTCGCTGATGTAACGCGAAGCGCCACGGAAGCCCAGCATCGGGTTCTCTTCTTCCGGCTCGTAGAGTTTGCCGCCGATCAGGTTCGCGTATTCGTTGGACTTGAAGTCCGACAGACGCACGATGACCTTTTTCGGCCAGAACGCTGCCGCCAGGGTGCTGATGCCCTCGACCAGTTTCTCGACATAGAAACCGACCGGGTCGTTGTAACCGGCAATGCGCTTGTCGACGCTGTCCTTGATTTCTTGCGGCAGGCCGTCGTAGTTCAACAGCGCTTTGGGGTGCACGCCGATCATGCGGTTGATGATGAATTCCAGACGGGCCAGGCCCACACCGGCGTTCGGCAGCTGCGCGAAGTCGAAGGCGCGGTCAGGGTTGCCGACGTTCATCATGATCTTGAACGGCAGATCCGGCATGGCATCCACGGAGTTTTTCTTGATGTCGAAGCCCAGTTCGCCTTCGAAGATGTAACCGGTGTCGCCTTCAGCGCAGGACACGGTCACGCCCTGGCCATCTTTCAACAGCTGGGTGGCGTTACCGCAACCGACCACGGCCGGGATACCCAGCTCGCGAGCGATGATCGCCGCGTGGCAGGTACGACCGCCACGGTTGGTGACGATGGCGCTGGCGCGCTTCATCACCGGTTCCCAATCCGGGTCGGTCATGTCGGAAACCAGAACATCGCCCGGCTGGACTTTGTCCATTTCGGACACGTCCTTGATGATCCGCACCTTGCCGGCGCCGATGCGCTGGCCGATGGCGCGACCTTCCACCAGCACGGTGCCGGTTTCTTTCAACAGGTAACGTTCCATGACGTTGGCCGAAGTGCGGCTCTTCACGGTTTCAGGACGAGCCTGAACGATGTAGAGCTTGCCGTCGTCACCGTCTTTGGCCCATTCGATGTCCATCGGGCACTTGTAGTGCTTTTCGATGATCATCGCTTGCTTGGCCAGCTCGCTGACTTCGGCGTCGCTCAGGCAGAAACGTGCACGATCAGCCTTGTCTACGTCGATGGTCTTGACCGACTTACCGGCCGTGGCCACTTCGCCGTAGATCATCTTGATGGCTTTGCTGCCCAGGTTGCGACGCAGGATGGCCGGACGACCGGCTTCCAGCGTGCCTTTGTGGACATAGAATTCATCCGGATTCACCGCGCCTTGTACGACGGTCTCACCCAGGCCGTAAGCGCCGGTGATGAACACCACGTCACGGAAGCCCGATTCGGTATCGAGGGTGAACATCACGCCGGCGGTGCCGGTTTCGGAGCGGACCATGCGCTGCACGCCGGCCGACAGGGCAACCAGCTTATGGTCGAAGCCCTGGTGGACGCGGTAGGAAATCGCACGGTCGTTGAACAGGGAAGCGAACACTTCTTTGGCGGCGCGAATAACGTTCTCGACACCACGGATGTTCAGGAAGGTTTCCTGCTGACCGGCGAAGGAAGCGTCCGGCAAGTCTTCGGCGGTAGCGGAAGAGCGCACGGCCACGGCCATGTCAGGGTTGCCGGCCGACAGCGTGGCGAACGCGGTGCGGATCTCGGCGTTGAGCTTCTCGGGAAACTCGGCTTCCATGATCCATTGACGGATCTGGGCGCCGGTTTTGGCCAGGGCGTTGACATCATCGACATCCAGCGCGTCGAGGGCGGCATGGATCTGATCGTTCAGACCGCTCAGTTCCAGGAAGTCACGATATGCCTGAGCTGTCGTGGCGAAGCCACCGGGAACCGATACACCGGCACCTGCAAGGTTACTGATCATCTCGCCCAGGGATGCGTTCTTGCCCCCCACATGCTCTACATCATGGACGCCGAGCTTATCGAGGGAAACTACGTACTCTACCAAGGTGATCTCTCCACTAACTGTGTTGGAAAAGCTCAGAAGCCGGCGACTCGGGGGAGCATTTGCCGGCTGTATGGCCTGGACCTGGAAAATAAGTGAGAATGCTGGCCACTGGCGGCCGACAAATCGCGCCTATCATATCCAAGAATCGTTACTAGCTTAAGGCCCAAGGTGCAAATGAAACGATCTGCTTTCTTTATCTCCGATGGCACGGGCATTACGGCCGAAACCCTCGGTCAAAGCCTGTTGGCGCAGTTCGAAAACATTACCTTCAGCAAAATCACGCGGCCCTACATCGACAACGCGGATAAAGCGCGGGCCATGGTACAACAAATCAACAAAGCCGCCGAAAACGATGGTTTTCGTCCGATTATTTTCGACACCATTGTCAATCAGGACATTCGTGAGATCCTCGCAACGTCCAATGGTTTCATGATTGACATTTTCTCGACCTTCCTGGCCCCGCTGGAACAGGAACTGACCGAGCATTCTTCCTACACCGTCGGCAAATCCCACTCCATCGGTGGCAACTCCAATTACATGGAGCGCATCGAGGCGGTGAACTTCGCCCTCGACAATGACGACGGCGCCCGCACGCACTATTACGACAAGGCCGACCTGATACTAGTGGGCGTGTCGCGATGTGGTAAGACGCCGACGTGCCTGTATATGGCGATGCAATTCGGCATCCGCGCCGCCAATTATCCGCTGACCGAAGACGACATGGAGCGCCTGCAACTGCCAACCGCGCTGCGCGCCCATCATCACAAGCTGTTCGGCCTGACCATCGACCCGGACCGCCTCACGGCGATTCGCAACGAACGCAAGCCCAACAGCCGTTATTCGAGCTACGCGCAATGTGAATTCGAAGTGCGCGAGGTGGAGAATCTGTTTCGCCGCGAGAACATTGCCCACATCAATTCCACGCATTTCTCCGTGGAAGAGATCTCAGCGAAGATTTTAGTAGAGAAAGGTGTGGAGCGACGGTTCAAGTAGTTCTTTAGCGCCTGTCAGGCCGCCTTCGCGAGCAAGCCGCTCCCACATTTGATCTTCAGCGAACACAGATTTTGTGTACGACAAAGATCGAATGTGGGAGCGGGCTTGCTCGCGAAGAACGATAACTCGGTCTCCTAGATCACAAACAAATCCACAAACCGGTTCACCGCCGTCTCCTCAAGCCGCGCCTGATCCTTGCACAACGCAAAAATCTCGGCACTGCGCTGCGCCGTGAAGCGCGTCGCCAGATTGGCCTTGAACTTGTCTTCCAGCAGCGCAATGCCATCGGTGCGGCGACGGCGATGGCCGATCGGGTATTCCACCACGACGTTTTTGGTGCTGGAGCCGTCCTTGAAGAACACCTGGATCGCGTTGGCGATAGAGCGTTTGTCCGGCTCCAGGTATTCGCGAGTGAAGCGCGGGTCTTCGACGATGACCATTTTTTCGCGCAGCACATCGATGATCGGATGCACGGCGTGGAAGTCGTCTTCATATTGCTCGGCCACCAGATTACCGAACACCAAGGGTACGGCGGTCATGTACTGGATGCAGTGGTCGCGGTCCGCAGCGTTGGCCAGCGGGCCGACTTTGGAGATGATGCGGATCGCCGATTCATGGGTGGTGATGACGATTCTGTCGATTTCGTGCAGGCGATTCCTGACCAATGGATGCAAGGTGACGGCGGCCTCGCAGGCGGTTTGCGCGTGGAACTCGGCGGGAAAGCTGATCTTGAACAGCACGTTTTCCATCACGTAGCTGCCGAACGGCCGGGAAAAGGTGAAGGTACGTTTGTCTTCAGGCTTGAGCGCCAGATCGTTGTTGGTGTGGCTGAACAGTACGTCGTAGAAACCCCATTGTTTGGCGGTCAGTACACCAGGAATGCCCATCTCCCCGCGCATCGCAATGTCCGCCAGACGCACGCCACGGCTGGACGCATCCCCTGCCGCCCAGGATTTACGCGACCCGGCATTCGGCGCATGCCGATAAGTACGCAGCGCCTGGCCATCGGCAAAGGCATGGGACAACGCCGACAGCAGTTGCTCGCGATTGGCGCCCATGAGCTTGGCGGTAACGGCGGTCGAGGCGACTTTCACCAGGATGACGTGGTCGATGCCGACGCGGTTGAACGAGTTTTCCAGTGCGATCACGCCCTGAATTTCGTGAGCCATGATCATGGCGTCCAGCACCACGCGAATGGTCAGCGGGGTATCGCCATTGGCCAGGCGTTTTTGCGACAGGTGGTCGGCCACCGCGAGAATGGCGCCAAGGTTATCGGACGGATGCCCCCATTCGGCGGCGAGCCAGGTGTCGTTGTAATCGAGCCAGCGGACGATACAACCGATATCCCAGGCGGCTTTGACCGGATCGAGACGGTAACTGGTGCCCGGCACGCGAGCGCCAAAAGGGACGACAGTGCCTTCGACGATAGGTCCCAGGTGTTTGGTGCATTCGGGGAAACGCAGGGCCAGCAGACCGCAGCCGAGGGTGTCCATCAGGCAATTGCGGGCGGTATCCAGCGCCTCGGTAGATTCGATTTTGAAGTTGAGGACGTAGTCGGCGATGTCCTGCAGGACCGTGTCGTAGTCGGGGCGGTTGTTCAGGTCGACGTTGGCGCTCATGTTCGATTCACTCGGTCAGTGGTTCGCTGATGGGACCTCGGCTCAGGATCAATCTTAGTGGGTAACGCCATTCTTGTTATTGAAATGCAGTCCACTGTGGGAGCGAGCCTGCTCGCGATGGCGATGCGACGGACAACATAGATGTTGAATGTTATGGCCTCATCGCGGGCAAGCCCGCTCCCACAGGGTTTTGGGTGACTTCTAAATTTAAGTTAGAAACAATCCCCCGGCACGCGAACATAACCTTCCATCAACACCCGCGCACTGCGGCTCATGATGGCTTTGTTCACGGTCCATTCACCGTTGACCTGACTGGCCTCGGCGCCCACGCGCAAGGTGCCGGAGGGATGACCGAAGCGCACGGCGTTGCGTTCGATGCCGCCCGCCGCCAGGTTCACCAACGTGCCGGAAATCGCCGCTGCCGTGCCGATGGCCACCGCTGCCGTGCCCATCATCGCGTGGTGCAGTTTGCCCATGGACAGCGCGCGCACCAGCAAGTCAATGTCGGTAGCCGCAATCGCCTTGCCGCTGGACGCAATGTAATCCGCCGGTTTGGCGACGAACGCCACCTTTGGTGTGTGCTGACGCTTGGTCGCTTCGTCCAGGTGCTGAATCAGCCCCATGCGCAGCGCACCGTAAGCGCGGATGGTTTCGAACATCGCCAGAGCCTTCAGGTCGCCGTTGATCGCGCCCTGCAATTCGGTGCCGGTGTAGCCGATGTCTTCGGCATTGATAAAAATGGTTGGGATGCCGGCGTTGATCAGGGTCGCCTTGAGCGTACCGACGCCCGGCACTTCGAGGTCATCCACCAGATTGCCGGTGGGGAACATCGAACCACCGCCACCCTCTTCTTCCGCCGCCGGGTCCATGAATTCGAGCTGCACTTCGGCCGCCGGAAAGGTCACGCCGTCGAGTTCGAAATCGCCGGTTTCCTGGACCTCACCGTTGGTGATCGGCACATGGGTGATGATGGTCTTGCCGATGTTGGCCTGCCACACGCGCACCACCGCCACACCGTTGTGTGGAATGCGGCTGGCGTCCACCAGGCCATTGCTGATGGCGAATGAACCGACCGCCGCCGACAGGTTGCCGCAGTTGCCGCTCCAGTCAACGAAAGGCTTGTCGATGGAAACCTGACCGAACAGGTAATCGACGTCATGGTCGGCCTTGAGGCTTTTCGACAGGATCACGGTTTTGCTGGTGCTGGACGTCGCACCGCCCATGCCGTCGATTTGCTTGTCGTAAGGGTCGGGGCTGCCGATCACTCGCAGCAACAACGCATCGCGAGCCGGGCCGGGAACCCGTGCCGCTTCGGGCAGGTCTTTCAGGCTGAAGAACACGCCTTTGCTGGTGCCGCCGCGCATGTAGGTGGCAGGGATTTTGATCTGAGGTGCGTGAGCCATATTGATCCTTGTCGGCCAGCGCGGGACTTAAATCCCGCGCGGCTCGTCGTGTTAAACGGCAACCGCCGATTCTTCGAGGAAGTCCTGAGCGAAACGCTGCAACACGCCGCCGGCCTCGTAGATCGACACTTCTTCGGCGGTGTCGAGGCGGCAGGTCACCGGCACTTCGACGCGTTCGCCATTCTTGCGATTGATCACCAGCGTCAGCGTCGCACGCGGGGTGCGGTCGCCGATCACGTCGTAGGTTTCGCTGCCATCGATGGCCAGGGTGTGACGATCGGTGCCCGGCTGGAACTCCAACGGCAGCACGCCCATGCCCACCAGGTTGGTGCGGTGGATGCGCTCGAAACCTTCAGCGGCGATCGCCTCCACACCCGCCAGACGCACACCTTTGGCCGCCCAGTCGCGGGACGAACCCTGACCATAGTCGGCGCCGGCAATGATGATCAGCGGTTGCTTGCGTTCCATGTAGGTTTCGATGGCTTCCCACATGCGCATGACCTGGCCTTCCGGCTCGACCCGCGCCAGGGAACCCTGCTTTACCTTGCCGTTTTCCTGAACCATTTCGTTGAACAGTTTCGGGTTGGCGAACGTCGCGCGCTGCGCGGTCAAGTGATCACCGCGGTGCGTGGCGTAGGAGTTGAAGTCTTCTTCCGGCAGGCCCATTTTCGCCAGGTATTCACCGGCGGCGCTGTCGAGCATGATCGCGTTGGAAGGCGACAGGTGATCGGTGGTGATGTTGTCCGGCAGCACCGCCAACGGGCGCATGCCCTTGAGCGGACGAGCGCCGGCCAGCGCGCCTTCCCAATACGGCGGACGGCGGATGTAGGTGCTCATTTCACGCCAGTCATACAGCGGCGTGACCTTTGGACCGGTGTCTTCGTGGATGGCGAACATCGGAATGTACACTTGGCGGAACTGCTCTGGTTTCACCGAAGCCTTGACCACCGCGTCGATTTCTTCATCGCTCGGCCAGATGTCTTTCAGGCGGATTTCCTTGCCGTTCGCGTCCAGGCCCAGCACATCTTTTTCGATGTCGAAACGGATGGTCCCGGCGATGGCGTAAGCCACCACCAAGGGCGGCGAAGCCAGGAAGGCGTTTTTGGCGTACGGGTGAATCCGCCCGTCGAAGTTACGGTTACCGGAGAGTACGGCCGTGGCGTACAGATCGCGGTCGATGATTTCCTGTTGGATCACCGGGTCCAGCGCGCCGGACATGCCGTTGCATGTGGTGCAGGCGAAGGCCACGACGCCGAAGCCGAGTTGCTCCAGTTCTTTAGTCAGCCCGGCTTCATCCAGATACAGCGCCACGGTTTTCGAGCCCGGCGCCAGCGAGGATTTGACCCACGGCTTGCGGCTCAGCCCGAGCTTGTTGGCGTTGCGCGCCAGCAGGCCCGCGGCAATCACGTTGCGTGGGTTGCTGGTGTTGGTGCAACTGGTGATGGCGGCGATGATCACCGCGCCGTCCGGCATCTGGCCGGGCACGTCATCCCACTGGCCGGAGATGCCTTGCGCCGCGAGATCAGACGTAGCGACACGGGCGTGCGGGTTGCTCGGGCCGGCCATGTTGCGCACCACCGAGGACAGGTCGAAGCTCAACCCACGCTCGTATTGCGCGCCTTTCAGGCTGTCAGCCCAGAGGCCGGTCTGCTTGGCGTAATTCTCCACAAGCTGCACTTGCTCGTCTTCACGGCCGGTGAGCTTCAGGTAGTCGATAGTCTGTTGGTCGATGTAGAACATAGCCGCCGTAGCGCCGTATTCCGGGGCCATGTTGGAAATGGTCGCGCGGTCGCCCAAGGTCAGCGCCGAAGCCCCTTCACCGAAAAACTCCAGCCATGCGCCGACGACTTTTTGTTTGCGCAGGTACTCGGTCAGCGCCAGCACCATGTCGGTGGCGGTGATGCCCGGTTGCAGCTTGCCAGTGAGTTCGACACCGACGCTTTCCGGCAGACGCATCCACGATGCGCGACCGAGCATCACGCTTTCGGCTTCCAGGCCACCAACACCAATAGCGATCACGCCCAGCGCATCGACGTGCGGGGTGTGACTGTCGGTGCCGACGCAGGTATCGGGGAAGGCCACGCCGTCACGCACCTGAATCACCGGCGACATTTTCTCCAGGTTGATTTGGTGCATGATCCCGTTACCCGGCGGGATCACATCGACGTTCTTGAAGGCTTTTTTGGTCCAGTTGATGAAGTGGAAACGGTCTTCGTTGCGACGGTCTTCGATGGCGCGGTTCTTCTCGAACGCCTCGGGATCGAAGCCACCGCGTTCAACGGCCAGGGAGTGGTCAACGATCAACTGCGTCGGCACCACCGGGTTCACTTGCGCCGGATCGCCACCTTGCAGGGCGATGGCATCGCGCAGGCCGGCGAGGTCCACCAGGGCGGTCTGGCCAAGAATGTCGTGGCACACCACGCGGGCCGGGAACCACGGAAAATCGAGGTCGCGTTTGCGCTCGATGAATTGCTTCAGGGATTCGGTGAGCGTGGCCGGGTCGCAGCGACGCACGAGGTTTTCCGCCAGCACGCGGGAGGTATACGGCAGGGTGTCGTAGGCGCCGGGCGCAATGGCATCGACCGCCGCGCGGACGTCGAAATAATCCAGATGGCTGCCGGGCAGCGGTTTGCGGAATTCAGTGTTCATCGTCAGGACTCGGTCACGGTGGTTTCAAAGGGTGGGCGCCTGGCGCAGCTCCTGTAGGAGCGAAGCTTGCTCGCGAAAGCGGTCTGTCAGCCGACACTGATGTTGAATGTCAGTCCGTCTTCGCGAGCAAGCTTCGCTCCTACAGGGGGCTTGGTTCATTCAGCCAATGTGCCCCACCAGTCAGCGTTGTTCGATTGGCACGAACTTGCGCTGTTCGACGCCGACGTATTCGGCGCTCGGGCGGATGATGCGGTTGTTGGCACGTTGTTCGAACACATGCGCCGCCCAGCCGGTCAGGCGCGAGCAGACGAAGATCGGTGTGAACAACTTGGTCGGAATGCCCATGAAGTGGTACGTCGACGCATGGTAGAAGTCGGCGTTCGGGAACAGTTTTTTCTGTTCCCACATGGTCTTGTCGATGGCTTCGGAAACCGGGAACAGCACCGTGTCACCCACTTCGTCAGCGAGTTTTTTCGACCAGGCCTTGATCACCTCGTTGCGCGGATCGTTGTCCTTATAGATCGCGTGGCCGAAGCCCATGATCTTGTCCTTGCGCTCAAGCATGCCGAGGGTGCCTTTGATCGCCTCTTCCGGCGACGAAAAGCGCTCGATCATTTCCATCGCCGCTTCGTTGGCGCCACCGTGCAGTGGGCCGCGCAGGGAACCGATGGCCGCCGTGATGCAGGAATACAGATCCGACAGGGTCGAGGCGCACACCCGAGCGGTGAAGGTCGAGGCGTTGAACTCGTGTTCCGCGTAGAGGATCAGCGAAACGTTCATCACCTTGACGTGCAACTCGCTCGGTTTCTTGTCGTGCAACAAGTGCAGGAAATGGCCGCCGATACAGGCTTCGTCGGTCACGCAATTGATGCGTTTGCCGTCGTGGCTGAAGCGATACCAGTAGCACATGATCGCCGGGAACGCGGCCAGCAGGCGGTCGGTTTTGTCGTGTTGCTCGGAGAAGTCTTTCTCCGGTTCGATGTTGCCCAGGAACGAGCAACCGGTGCGCATCACGTCCATCGGATGGGCATCAGCGGGGATGCGTTCCAGCACTTCTTTCAGCGCTTGCGGCAGGTCGCGCAGCTTGCTCAGTTTCTCGGTGTAGGCCGCCAGTTGCGCCTTGGTCGGCAGCTCGCCGTACAGCAGCAGGTAAGCCACTTCTTCGAATTGTGCGTCAGCCGCCAGTTCGCGAACGTCATAGCCGCGATAGGTCAGGCCTGCGCCCGACTGGCCCACGGTGGACAGTGCGGTTTGCCCGGCAACCTGGCCACGGAGCCCGGCGCCACTGAGTACTTTTGCTTCGGCCATTGCTGTCTCCAGTTTTCTTGAATTTGTTAGGGAAACTTGTAGGAGCGAAGCTTGCTCGCGAACGCGGTGTCTCAGACGATATTAATGTTGAATGTCAGTCTGTCTTCGCGAGCAAGCTTCGCTCCTACAGGGTTTTCATTATTTTTTGCGGCAAACAACGCATCGAGCTTCTGCTCGAAGGTGTGGTAATCGATACGATCGTAAAGCTCCATGCGCGTCTGCATGGTGTCGATGACGTTCTGTTGCGTGCCGTCGCGGCGGATCGCGGTGTAGACGTTTTCCGCAGCTTTGTTCATCGCACGGAACGCCGACAGCGGGTACAGCACCAACGACACATCGGCGGCGGCGAGCTGCTCGGTGGTGTACAGCGGCGTCGCGCCAAATTCGGTGATGTTGGCCAGGATCGGCGCTTTCACGCGGCTGGCGAACAATTTGTACATCTCAAGCTCGGTGATCGCTTCCGGGAACACCATGTCGGCGCCGGCTTCGATGCATGCAGCCGCGCGTTCCAGCGCAGATTCAAGACCTTCCACCGCCAGGGCGTCGGTGCGGGCCATGATCACGAAGCTGTCGTCGGTGCGGGCATCGACGGCCGCTTTGATGCGGTCGACCATTTCCTGCAGCGAGACGATCTCTTTATTAGGACGGTGACCGCAGCGCTTGGCGCCGACCTGGTCTTCGATATGAATCGCCGCCGCGCCGAACTTGATCATCGACTTCACGGTACGGGCGACGTTGAACGCCGAAGAACCGAAACCGGTATCCACGTCCACCAACAGCGGCAAGTCGCAGACGTCAGTGATCCGACGTACGTCGGTCAGCACGTCATCCAGACCGGTAATCCCCAGGTCAGGCACGCCCAGAGAGCCGGCAGCCACCCCGCCACCCGACAGGTAAATAGCCTTGAAACCGGCGCGCTTGGCCAGCAGTGCGTGGTTGGCGTTGATCGTGCCGACCACTTGCAGCGGATGTTCGCTGGCGACCGCATCGCGGAAACGCTGGCCTGGAGTGCTCTTGTTGGAACTCATGACTCACCTCGTTCAGTGGCTGTCGGGTTAGCGCCGTCCTGGTAGTGACGGGCGATATTGCGTTTGGAGGCGCCGATATGACGGCGCATCAACAACTCGGCCAATTCACCGTCACGGTCGGCGATGGCATCGAGAATTCGGTGGTGTTCGGCAAACGCCTGGCGCGGCCGATTGGGCGTGGTGGAAAACTGGATGCGGTACATGCGCACCAGTTGATAGAGCTCACCGCACAGCATCTGGGTCAGGGTGCGGTTGCCGCTGCCCTGAATGATCCGGTAATGAAAGTCGAAATCGCCTTCCTGCTGGTAGTAGCCGACACCAGCCTGAAACGCCGCATCGCGCTCATGGGTTTCCAGCACCCGACGCAGTTCGTCGATTTCTTCGACCGTCATGCGTTCAGCCGCCAGACGGCACGCCATGCCTTCCAGGGATTCGCGAATTTCGTAGAGTTCCAGCAGTTCGGCGTGGCTCAGCGACACCACTCGCGCGCCGACGTGCGGCACGCGAACCAGCAGGCGCTGGCCTTCCAGGCGGTGAATCGCCTCACGCAACGGCCCGCGACTAATGCCGTAGGTGCGCGCCAGCTCCGGCTCGGAGATCTTGCTGCCTGGGGCGATCTCGCCTTTGACGATGGCCGCCTGAATGCGTCGGAAGACGTTTTCGGAAAGTGTTTCCGAGTCGTCCTGAACTGTGACCGGGGGATCGAGTTGATCCAGCATATTGTCGACACCTTTAAAACCAATGCCGCAAAAACTAGCGAATATGGCCGGTTACGTCAAAGGATAATTCGATATTGTCGACAATCGTCTAATAACCCGCTGCACCATAAGGAAGCAACACCTCAAGTTATAGCCGTCGGCCAACGCTGGCGCCATATACCCACCGTGCTAGAATGCCGCCCGCATTTGCTTGTCATCTGCATTGCCTGTCATAAAAACGGATAGGCATACGAGGGAGCTTGTGCAGCAATGCCAGGGCCTTGAATTGAAGAACGGACCGCTGCGCACCAGGATTTATGAGACTCAAGCCCTTCGCCACATTCCTTTGTCTTTTTGGCCTGCCAGGTTTCGCCGCGGCAGGGGAAAAGACTGTGTACGGCCTCAATGAGTACGCTTCGCTGGATGGCATCAATCTGCAAGTCGCCGCCAAACTCGACACCGGGGCGAAAACCGCTTCGCTGAGTGCCCGCGACATCAAACGTTTCAAACGCAATGGCGAATCCTGGGTGCGCTTCTATCTGGCTATCGACGCCGCGCATTCGCACCCGATCGAACGACCGCTGGCCCGTGTCAGCAAGATCAAGCGCCGGGCCGGTGACTACGACCCGGAAGAAGGCAAGAAGTACACCGCCCGTCCGGTCATCGAGCTGGATATCTGCATGGGTTCGGCGTTACGCAGCATCGAAGTGAACTTGACCGACCGCAGCGCCTTCCAATACCCGCTCTTGATCGGCTCCGAGGCACTCAAACGTTTCGATGCGCTGGTCGACCCCAGTCTTAAATACGCTGCTGGCAAACCCGCCTGCGCCACCGACGCACATACCGCAGAGTAATTCCAATGCGCTCTCTTACCCTCCATCTGAAATTGCTGATCGCCATCCTGGTGGTGCTGGGCATTTCAGTTACGGCCTATCAGATTTTCGTGCTCGGAATTCCGGTGACCGAAGACGCTACCGACGACTTGTGGAACATCGACGCCAAGGTCGAGTTCGTCGCCAACGCCAAGGACCCGATCAAGATCCAGATGTTCGTGCCGCCGCTGAGCCGCGACTACGTGAGCCTCAACGAGAGTTTCATTTCCAATAATTATGGCGTGGCGGTGAACCGTGTCGACGGCAACCGCAAGGTCACCTGGTCGGCGCGTCGGGCCAAGGGCAACCAGACCCTTTATTACCGTCTGGTGTTGACCAAGCGCTACAGCGGCGAAAAATCCAAGGTCAAAGGCCCGACCTTCCGCGACAGCATCACTGTCGAAGGTCCGGAAAAAATTGCCGCCGAAGGCCTACTCGCGCCGATCCGCCAGCATTCGGCCGACGTCGAAACGTTCATTGGCGAAGCCATCAAGCGTGTCAACAACCTCAACGACGACAACGTGAAACTGCTGCTGGCCGGCGATCCGTCCACCGCGAACAAAGCCAAAATCGTCGAGTTGGTACTGTCCATCGCCCACGTGCCGGTGGAAAAGGTTCACACCGTTCGCCTGGTGGCCGATCAGCCGCAAATGCCTGAACTCTGGTTGCGCAGCTTCAACGGCACCGACTGGCTGTATTTCAACCCGGAAACCGGCGAACAGGGCCTGCCCACCGACCGCTTGCTGTGGTGGACGGGCGATGAAAACCTGATCACCGTCGATGGCGGCAAAAAAGCCAATGTCACCTTCAGCCTGAACAACAGCGAAATGAACGCCATTCGCCTGGCCAAGCTGACCGACGAAAACTCCGACGCCAACTTCCTCGACTACTCGCTGTACGGCCTGCCGCTGCAAACCCAGCAGACCTTCATGATCATGGTGATGATCCCGATCGGCGTGCTGGTGATTCTGATCCTGCGCAACCTGATCGGCATTCAGACCCTCGGCACCTTTACCCCGGTGCTGATCGCCCTCGCCTTCCGGGAAACTCAGCTCGGCTTCGGTATTGTGCTGTTTACAATCATTACGGCGCTGGGGCTGTCGCTACGCTCCTACCTTGAACACTTGAAGCTGCAGATGTTGCCGAGGCTGTCGGTGGTACTGACCTTCGTGGTGGTGCTGATCGCGGCGATCAGCCTGTTCAGCCATAAACTCGGCCTGGAGCGCGGCTTGTCGGTGGCGCTGTTCCCGATGGTGATTCTGACCATGACCATCGAACGCCTGTCGATCACCTGGGAAGAGCGCGGTGGCGGCCATGCCATGAAAGTGGCGATCGGCACGTTGTTCGCCGCCTCCCTGGCGCACTTGATCATGAGCGTGCCTGAACTGGTGTACTTCGTGTTTACCTTCCCGGCGATCCTGCTGATTCTGGTGGGTTTCATGCTGGCCATGGGTCGCTATCGCGGTTATCGCCTGACCGAACTGGTGCGTTTCAAGGCTTTCCTGAAGAAGGCTGAAGCCTGATGTTCGGTCTCTGGAAGACCTGGAAAGCCCTGGAGGCCCGGGGCATCATGGGGATCAATCGGCGCAACGCAGACTACGTGCTCAAGTACAACAAGCGCAGCCTGTACCCGATCGTCGATGACAAGATCATCACCAAGGAGCGCGCCATCGCCGCCGGCATCCACGTGCCGGAACTGTACGGCGTGATCTCCACCGAGAAGGAAATCGACAACCTCGGCGAGATCATCGGCGGGCGTACCGACTTCGTGATCAAGCCCGCCCAAGGCGCCGGCGGTGACGGCATTATTGTAATTGCCGACCGCTTCGAGGGCCGCTATCGCACGGTGTCGGGCAAGATCATCAGCCATGAGGAAATCGAGCACCATATTTCCAGCATCCTCACCGGCCTGTATTCCCTCGGCGGTCACCGTGACCGCGCGCTGATCGAATACCGCGTGACCCCGGACCAGATCTTCAAAAGCATCAGCTATGAAGGTGTGCCAGACATTCGCATCATTGTGCTGATGGGCTATCCGGTGATGGCCATGTTGCGCTTGCCGACCCGCCAGTCTGGCGGCAAGGCCAACCTGCACCAAGGCGCCATCGGTGTCGGTGTCGATCTGGCTACAGGCCTGACATTGCGCGGTACCTGGCTGAACAACATCATCAATAAACACCCGGACACCACCAACGCAGTAGACGGCGTGCAATTGCCCTACTGGGACGGTTTCATGAAGCTCGCGGCCGGCTGCTATGAACTGTGCGGGCTGGGTTACATCGGTGTCGACATGGTGCTCGACCAGGAAAAAGGCCCGCTGATTCTTGAGCTTAACGCCCGGCCCGGGCTGAACATTCAAATCGCCAACGATTGCGGGTTGACGTTGCGTACCCACGCAGTCGAAGCGCGCCTGGAAGAATTACAGGCCCGCGGGATAATCGAAACAGCGCAGGAACGCGTGGAGTTCGTTCAGGAAATGTTTGGGCATATTCCTGCGGTTGAGGGCTGATCCTAGACTGAGGTGCGACATTCGCGGGCAAGCCTCGCTCCTACATTGACGCCGCTGTACCTGCAGGAGCGAGGCTTGCCCGCGAAGGCTGACTGACAGCCACCAAAGCTTTCAACCCTGGCACCAACAGTTCAATCCCCGACATCCCCTCTAGGAGCAAATCCTGCAGAGGACTACAATCGCTCCCCCGCCTCGATGGCTGATCTGCCCCCGCCCATGTTGACCTGTTCCGTACACCCGCTGCCCTATCGCGCCAACCCCGCCGAGTACTTCGCGGCGATTCGTCATGCCCCCGGCGCCGTACTGCTCGACAGCGGCCGGCCGAGCGCCGAGCGTGGGCGTTATGACCTGCTCAGCGCCTGGCCGCTGGAGCAACTGGCCGTGTTACCGGATGAAAGCGGCAACCATTTCCTGCAACGCCTTCGCGACACTCTGACGCGACTCGGCGAAGCCACTGTTCCTTTCGACCTGCCTTTCGCCGGTGGCCTGATCGGTTATCTGAGCTATGACTTCGGCCGGCATCTGGAAAACCTGCCGAGTCAGGCCCGGGACGACCTGCAGTTGCCCGACGCACGTTTTGGGCTGTACGACTGGGCCCTGATCAGCGATCACCACCTGGCCACCAGCCAACTGGTGTTCCACCCTGCGTTGATCGACAGCGAACGACAGCGGCTGATCGAACTGTTCACGCAATCTGCACCTCAGCAAATCGAGCCTTTCAAACTGGACGGCCCGATGAGTGCCGACCTGAGCGCCGATGACTATCGACAGGCCTTCGAACGCATTCAGCAATACATCCAGGCCGGCGACTGCTATCAGGTCAACTTCGCCCAGCGCTTTCGCGCGCAATGCCAGGGCGACCCGTGGGCCGCGTACTGCGCGCTGCGGGCGGCGTGCCCGACACCGTTTTCCGGCTTCCAGAGCCTGCCCGACGGCGACGCCGTGCTGAGCCTGTCGCCGGAGCGCTTCGTCAAAGTCAGCGAGCGCCACGTTGAAACCCGGCCGATCAAAGGCACCCGCCCCCGCGGCCTGACTGCTGCTGAAGATGCGGCGAACGCCGCCGAACTGCTGGCCAGCCCCAAGGATCGCGCGGAAAACCTGATGATCGTCGATTTGCTGCGCAACGACCTCGGCCGTACCTGCCGCATCGGTTCGGTGCGGGTGCCGGAGTTGTTCAGTCTGGAAAGCTATCCGAACGTGCATCACCTGGTGAGCAGCGTTACCGGCGAGCTGGCGGATGACAAGGATGCGCTGGATTTGATCGCCGGCAGCTTCCCCGGCGGCTCGATTACCGGTGCGCCGAAGATTCGTGCGATGCAGATCATTGATGAGCTGGAACCGACCCGTCGTGGGTTGTATTGCGGTTCGTTGCTGTACCTGGACGTGCGCGGCGAGATGGACAGCTCCATCGCCATTCGCAGTTTGCTGGTCAAGGATGGGCAGGTGTGTTGCTGGGGTGGCGGCGGGATCGTCGCGGATTCGGACTGGCAGGCGGAGTATCAGGAATCGATAACCAAGGTGAAGGTACTGCTCGATACTTTGCAAAACCTGTAACCGACACCATGATCGTTCCCACGCTCTGAGTGGGAACGATCAGCGGCGGCAATTACAGACTCAACGCCCGATTCGAAGCCTTGATGAACTCCTGCTTCAACTCCGCAAAGCTGTGCACCGCCGGGAATTGTGGAAATTCGCGAATCACATTGTCCGGCGCATGGAACAGAATCCCGGCATCGGCCTCGCCCAGCATCGTCGTGTCGTTGTAGGAATCCCCCGCCGCGATCACCCGATAGTAGAGGCTCTTGAACGCCAACACTGACTGACGCTTGGGATCTTTCTGACGCAACTGATAGCCCGTGACCCGACCGGCATCGTCGGTAATCAGACGATGGCAAAGCAAGGTCGGGAAGCCCAGTTGACGCATCAGCGGCTGGGAAAACTCGTAAAAGGTGTCCGACAGAATCACCACCTGAAAGCGCTCACGCAGCCAGTCGACGAATTCGCTGGCGCCGTCCAGAGGCTTGAGCGTGGCGATCACTTCCTGGATGTCGGAAAGCTTCAGGCCGTGCTCGTCGAGAATCCGCAACCGCTGCTTCATCAACACGTCGTAGTCGGGAATGTCCCGAGTGGTGGCCCTGAGGGAGTCGATCCCGGTTTTTTCGGCAAAGGCGATCCAGATTTCCGGGACCAACACACCTTCAAGATCCAGACAGGCAATTTCCACAAGACACTCCCATTTTGTATTGTTTATTGAGTCGAGCGAGCAAAAGGACTGCCGAACTCTAGCGACTCGTCCTTCTCTGTGCAACGCAGAGGGCGCCCCAGCCGCCGCAGGATTTTGTTACCATCAGGCACATATAGAGCGCCCAGCGCCACCGACCTGTAGGAAGCCGCCCTGATGAGCCCATCGTTCGATGTCGTGGAACTCGCCACGACCTATGCCAACAAATCCGCCCAGGACATCCTGAAACTCGCGTTCGCCGAATTTGGCGATGACCTGTGGATCTCTTTCAGCGGCGCCGAGGACGTGGTGCTGGTGGACATGGCCTGGAAGCTGAACAAGAACGTCAAAGTGTTCAGCCTCGACACCGGCCGCTTGCACCCCGAGACCTACCGCTTCATCGAACAGGTGCGCGAGCACTACAAGATCGACATCGAAGTGGTATCGCCGGACTACACCAAGCTCGAACCTTTCGTGAAGGAAAAGGGCTTGTTCAGTTTCTACAAGGACGGCCATGGCGAGTGCTGCGGCATCCGCAAGATCGAGCCATTGCGTCGCAAGCTCTCGGGTGTGACCGCTTGGGCCACCGGCCAGCGTCGGGACCAGAGCCCGGGTACCCGCAGTGCGGTCGCGGTGCTGGAAATCGATACCGCGTTCTCGACCCCGGAACGCACCCTGTACAAATTCAACCCGCTGGCGCAAATGACCAGCGAAGAGATCTGGGGCTACATCCGCATGCTGGAGCTGCCGTACAACAGCCTGCATGAGCGCGGCTTCATCAGCATCGGCTGCGAGCCTTGCACCCGCCCGGTATTGCCGAACCAGCATGAGCGCGAAGGTCGTTGGTGGTGGGAAGAAGCCACGCAGAAAGAATGCGGGCTGCATGCGGGGAACATCATCAGCAAATCCAAGGCTTAATCCCCGCCTTATGCAATCCCTTGCTCGCGATGGCGGACTGACATTCAACATCTTCGTCGACTGTTACACCGCTATCGCGAGCAAGCTCGCTCCCACAGGGTCAGCGCCCCGCCTCAAAAATGTGTACACAGAAATGTCACCGTAAGTGCCATATCTGTGTGCACTTTTAGTTTAAGCGCCCCAAAAAGTTACATCTCCCCGTCCTGACTTCCTCAGTCGAACACTTCCACAGAACCCCGGCAAAATAAATACCTGTTCAATTGGTCAACTTATATCGCCATTATTTCAGCTACTTAGCTTCAATCAATAAAAAATCGAAATAAGCGTTAAGTTTTATAGATCACTGGATGGCATAGATTTGGCTTAAGTGAACATATGTTTTGTATACAATTAAACTCAAAACATACACACACTTTATATCCGCAGCCTGAAGCGCCCTATCCCGTACAGGCTGCAGATGCCCCGTAACCAATGACGCTCTCCCGCCCGCGACGAAGATTTGTCGAGTTCACGCTCATGCACAGTCATCGCGGCAACGAGCTTCTGGAGCCTGCCGGAATGCGTACTAGCCTCCCCAATAACAACATCGCGCTGGATCTGCCCTCCTCACTTTCCACCTCTGTCATTCACGATCAAACATTTCAACCACCCGTGGTACTCAGCCCTCGTCTGCACAACAAGGACCTGGCGCCGACCAAGGCTGAAGGCCGGCGTTGGGGTCGTTACAGTATCTTTGCCCTGTGGACCAACGACGTGCACAACATTGCCAACTACTCCTTCGCCATTGGTCTGTATGCACTGGGCCTGGGCGGCTGGCAGATTCTGCTGTCTCTGGGAATCGGCGCGGCGCTGGTGTATTGCTTCATGAACCTTTCCGGTTACATGGGCCAGAAAACCGGTGTGCCGTTTCCGGTGATCAGCCGGATCAGTTTCGGCATCCATGGGGCGCAAATTCCTGCATTGATTCGCGCCGTTATCGCCATTGCCTGGTTCGGGATTCAGACATACCTGGCGTCAGTGGTCTTTCGCGTATTGTTGACGGCTGTGTATCCCGGCTTCGCCGATTACGACCATAACTCGATCCTCGGGCTGTCGAGCCTGGGTTGGGTATGTTTCGTGGCGATCTGGTTCGTGCAGTTGGCGATCCTGGCCTATGGCATGGAAATGGTTCGACGCTACGAGGCATTTGCCGGCCCGGTGATTCTGCTGACCGTCGCCGCCCTCGCCGGGTGGATGTACTTCCAGGCCAACGCAACCATTGCCTGGTCGATTCGCGAGCCGCTGAGCGGCGGCGAGATGTGGCGTAACATCTTTGCGGGTGGCGCATTGTGGCTGTCGATCTACGGCACGCTGATCCTGAATTTCTGCGACTTCGCCCGTTCTTCTCCCTGCCGCAAGACCATCCGGGTGGGTAACTTCTGGGGCCTGCCTGTCAACATTCTGGTATTCGCCGGGATCACGGTCCTACTGTGCGGTGCGCAATTTCAGATCAATGGCCGGATCATCGAAAGCCCGACGGAGATCATCGCATCGATTCCCAACACCTTCTTTCTGGTACTCGGCTGCTTGGCGTTCCTGATTGTCACCGTGGCGGTGAACATCATGGCCAACTTCGTGGCCCCGGCCTTCGTACTGAGTAACCTGGCGCCCAAGTATCTGACCTTCCGTCGCGCCGGGCTGATCAGTGCGACCATCGCGGTGCTGATCCTGCCGTGGAACCTCTATAACAGCCCGCTGGTGATCGTCTATTTTCTGTCCGGCCTCGGCGCCCTGCTCGGCCCGTTGTACGGGGTGATCATGGTCGACTACTGGCAGGTACGAAAAGGCCGGATCAACGTGCCGCAGTTGTACAGCGAAGATCCCAATGGCGAGTATTACTACAGCCATGGGGTCAATTTACGTGCCGTGGCGGCATTCATTCCGGCAGCCTTGATCGCCATCGTCCTGGCCCTGGTGCCAGGTTTCGACAGCATTTCACCGTTCTCCTGGCTGATTGGCGCCGGGATTGCCGGGATGCTCTACCTGATCATCGCCAAACGGCAGCCTTACTACGCAGATGTCAGCGGTGAAGCCATCGCGGTCGATAACGTCAGCCATTGATCTCCGGGCGGCCCGATAGCGTCGGGCCGCAGAACCACCTCGCTATAAAAAGGATCTCCCATGCGAATTCTCGTGGTCAACGTCAACACCACCGAATCCATTACCCAGGCCATTGCCCGTCAGGCTCAATCCGTGGCCTCGCCCGGCACCGAAATCATCGGCCTGACACCGCATTTTGGTGCCGACTCCATCGAAGGCAATTTCGAAAGCTATTTGGCTGCTATCGCGGTGATGGATCGGGTCATGTCCTACGATCAGCCCTTCGATGCGGTCATCCAGGCCGGTTATGGCGAGCACGGCCGCGAAGGTTTGCAGGAGCTACTTAACGTGCCGGTAGTGGACATCACCGATGCCGGCGCCAGCACCGCGATGTTCCTCGGGCACGCCTATTCAGTGGTCACCACCCTTGACCGCACCGTGCCGCTGATCGAGGATCGCCTCAAACTGTCCGGGCTCTGGGACCGTTGTGCGTCGGTACGGGCCAGCGGGTTGGCGGTGCTGGAACTGGAGTCCGATCCAGAGCGTGCGCTGGAGGCGATTGTTCGCCAGGCGGAAATGGCGGTGAGTGAAGACAAGGCCGAGGTGATCTGCCTGGGGTGCGGCGGCATGGCCGGGCTGGATGAGCAGATTCGTCAGCGCACCGGTGTGCCGGTGGTGGATGGTGTGACGGCGGCTGTGACCATTGCCGAATCGCTGGTGCGGCTGGGGTTGTCGACGTCGAAAGTGCGAACGTATGCGACGCCTCGGCCGAAGACCATCATTGGTTGGCCGGGGCGGTTTGGCAGGTAGACCGCGTTATCGTTCATCGCGGGCAAGCCACTCTCCCACAGGTTTTGTGTCGTTTACATCATTACGATACGACTCAAAACCCTGTGGGAGCGGGCTTGCCCGCGATGGCCACACCTCGGTCCCAAGCCAGGTTCACAGAGCATTGAACCGCTGCCCCAACCCCTGTTCCGAAAACTGCTCAATGATGAAGTCGACAAACGCCCGGGTCTTGCCCGGTAGCAGTTTGTGTTCGGCGTAATAGATGGAGATGTTGCCGTCATCGACGTACCAATCAGGCAACACCCGCTGCAACGTCCCCGCATCCAGATAACCCACGGCAAACGGCATGCTCACCAACGCAATGCCCAACCCCTGAGCCGCCGTGGCGCAGGCGGCTTCCGAATCGCTCATGGTCATCCGCGTCTTGAGTGTCAGCGGGCTGTGTTGGCGGGCGCGACTGGTCAACTGCCAGGAACGCACGCGCCCCGTCTGCGGCGAGCGTATCAAGATGCCATCGTGGTGTTTGAGGTCGTCGGGCTCGACGATCGCCTCGTGCCCCGCGAGGTACTCGGCTGAAGCCACCAATACCCGATGGGCGGGCGTCAGCTTTCGCGCCACCACCCCTTGGGGCAACTCGAATCCGCCACCAATCGCCGCATCGAAACCCTGGCCGATCAGGTCGACCTGGCGGTTATCGAAATGCCAGTCCGGGTTGATCGCCGGAAAGCGCTGCAGAAACTCGCCCAGCAACGGCACGATGTACAAACGCCCGAACACCGTCCCCATACTGACCTTGAGCGTGCCTGCCGGACGTCCTTCGGCGCTGGCCAAGTTGGCCACGGCGTTCTGGATCGTGTGCAGGCTGGCGCTGACTTCGCCGAGAAACAGCTGACCGGCCTCAGTCAGCGTCAAGCTGCGCGTGCTGCGCTGGAAAAGCCGCACTCCCAGTCGAGCCTCCAACTTGGCGACGCTCTTGCCCACCGCCGCCGGCGTCAGACTCAAGCGCCGCGCAGCTTCGGCGAAGCTGCCAACCTCAGCGCTGCGCACGAAGCATTCGATACTGCTGAAGGTTTCCATAAGCACCACTATAAACTTTTGGTTTACACAGACTATAGCAATGACGGTCTACCCGGCGGGTAATGCGAGGCCGATACTCGACTCCAACAACAAGGCAGCCCGCCTTGGATTTCTGGAGATCGACATGACCACTCAATACCTCAGCGGTAAAGTAGCTCTGATTCAAGGCGGTTCACGCGGCATTGGTGCTGCCATCGTCAAACGCCTGGCCGCCGAAGGCGCTACCGTCGCCTTCACTTACGTCAGCTCCACCGCCAAAGCAGAAGAGTTGCAAAACAGCATCACCAGCGCTGGCGGCAAAGCCCTGGCCATCAAGGCCGACAGCGCCGATGCCGTCGCGATTCGCAATGCCGTTAATGCCACCGTCGAAGCCTTCGGTCGCCTGGACATCCTGGTCAACAACGCAGGCGTTCTGGCCGTTGCACCGCTGGAAGACTTCAAACTTGAAGACTTCGACCAGACCCTGGCCATCAACGTGCGCAGTGTGTTCATCGCCACCCAGGAAGCGGCCAGACATATGACCGAAGGCGGTCGCATCATCAACATCGGCAGCACCAATGCCGAGCGCATGCCCTTCGCCGGTGGCGGCCCGTACGCCATGAGCAAATCGGCGCTGGTCGGCCTGACCAAAGGCCTGGCCCGCGACCTCGGCCCACGGGGTATCACCATCAACAACGTGCAACCGGGCCCGGTCGACACCGACATGAACCCCGCCAGCGGCGACTTCGCTGAAAGCCTGATCCCGCTGATGGCCGTGGGTCGTTACGGCAAAGTGGAAGAAATCGCCAGCTTCGTCGCTTATCTTGTCGGTCCCGAAGCCGGTTACATCACCGGTGCGAGCCTGACCATCGACGGTGGTTTCGGCGCCTGATACACGGTTCGATTGAAACAAAAACGCCGGCAACAGGTTGCCGGCGTTTTTGTTGTGTCCGGGATTATCGAGTGCTCAAGCCCACTCGAGTGCTGGCAGGCCACATGCACTGGGCTTGAACGCCTTCAACGTACGAAGAATGCCATCGGCGTGTGCGTACTTTTCGTCGGCCATCGCCGCATCCGGAATCGCAATCGCCGTCATCCCCGCCGCTTTCGCTGCGGTGACGCCGAACGGTGAATCCTCGAACACCAGGCAATCCTCAGGCGCGACACCCAGGCGTCGTGCCGCCGTCAGGAAGATATCCGGCGCCGGTTTGGCCGCGCCCACTTCCGGGTCATCAGCGGTAACGATGAAGTCGAACAGCGCGAACCAGTCCCGGTGCAAGGTGGTTTTCTGGCCGAACGACTGACGTGAAGAACTGGTGCCCACCGCAATAGGAATGTTGTTGGCCTTCAAGTGCCGAACCAGCTCCTCCGCGCCAGGCATCGCCAGCGCCGTCGGAAAACGCTCGCGCATCAGCGGTTCACGGATCACCAGGAACTCTTCGGCTGTAATCGGCAGGTCCAGCGCCTCGACCACATAGCGCGCCAGATCACCCGCGCCACGACCGATGATGTTCTGTTTGACGCTCCAATCGAAGGTTCGGCCATAACGCCCGGCAATGATGGACGTGACCTCGGTGTAAATGCCCTCGGTGTCCAGCAACAAGCCGTCCATGTCGAAAATCACGGCCTTGATCGGGCCGAACTCATCCAAGGGTGCATTCATCGCATCTGATCCGTTTTCTCATGACATCCCAGGAGCGGCTAAGGCACGACCGGGTCCGTGATGGATTAAAGGTTTCAGCAGCATAGCGAGCGCGATTGGCAGAGAGCAACGGGCAATGCCTGGTGGATACAAAAAAGCTGCGTCGAGACGCCCACGATGATTTAGCGACTTCCCCTACACCAAACACCTCCTTTCCCGACTTCTTTCCTTGTTGATCCCCCGCAAAGTCTTGCGCTCCAGATTAATCAGCGCGAGGGACTGCGAATGTTCGAACCCGACAAGGTCCTGGCCTTGAACAATGCCATCGGCCTGCTGGTGGTCGCCGCCATGAACCCAGAGCAGCCGGACGTCGAAGCGTTGCTCGGTGATTTTCGACTCTGCCTCAACGGCTACGACACCTGGGCGGAAAACTTCTGGACCGGTGGAACGCTGAATGTCGAGCAAGTGTTCAAAGTCGGCAATGAAGTCCGGCTCAGCGCACCGAAGGACTCCACCCTCCCTGTCAGTTCGACGCTCGCCATGTGTCCGGTCAGCGGTCCATTAACCCTGGTGCACCTGTTTGAGGCCGCACGTTTCGTGCCGATCGGCAATACGCCGGTAATGCTCGAACCGGTTATCTCGCAGCGTAATGGTGAACTGACATTCGGTGAGCCCGTCCACGAAACCATTGGCCCCAGCGGCATCCTCGAAATCCCCGAATGCTGGCGCGGCCAGCGTTATCGCATCACCTTCTTTCCCAATGTTTCGGCCGAGCACGTCAAAGCACTCTACGCCTCCTATCAAGACGTGATCGGCGAGCTGGAAGGCTGGTTGCGTAATGAATGGACGAGCGAATTCGAGCCCTTGTGGGCAGGTTTTTCCGACGCAGGTTTCATCCAGCGCTACGGCATGCTGCAACAGGCTGATTGGCGCGGTTTCGAGCGTTCGCTGCACGGTTTGTGGGATGACGTGAAGCAGGTCTACGCCCTGCTGGCGGACCTGCAAACCAACAGCGAAAAACTCCTGGAGTACCTGACCCAAGGCGAGCTTGAGACGCTGCTGAACGCCTCGGCTGAAGCCATCGCCAATGTGTTGCTGATGTTGAGCGATGAGCCGTTGATGTTCATCCATCTCGCGGCCTTTACCAGTTGGCTGAGGATGTTGCCGCCGCAGTACATCGCCGAAGTCGTGGCGCAAATTCGTACAGAACTGTTGATCAGTTTCCTGCTGGTACGCCTCACCGGACCTACGGGCTTGAAGCTCGGCATGAGCGCCAAAGTATTGGACAAGATCAAGTCCCGGCAAGCTCGGCAGTGGTTGGCGGGGGCCAGTTTGCGGTTGGCCGAACTGACGGCCAAATCTGACCTGACAGCCCACGCTGGCGCGCTCAAACCACTCGTGGTCAGCGCGCGCAATGCACCACTGAAACCGGCACCGACGATTCCGTTACAGATCCGTGCCGGCGACTCTCCAGTTGTACAGGTGAACAATCCGGTTGCCATTGCTCGCGACAAGTCCAGCGCCATGACCCGGCTGGGCCGTCACGAACCTCACGACGATGCATCGAGTCAGGCGAAAAACCCCAACGGCGACAGTGCCGATTGCGCGGCACTGACCTGCACCAACAACTGTCCGGTGTCGATGGTCACCGGCGAAGAACTGCTGACCCTGACCGACGGTGCGCTGGACGGGATCCTGCCATTCGACTTCACCCGGCTCTATCGCACCAGCGCCGCCGAGATCGATTGCGGGTTGGGCTGGGGCTGGAGCCATTCGCTGGCTCAGCGGTTGGAGCTGGACGATGAACAGGTCGTCTGGATCGACCATGAAAACCGTCGTACGACGTTTCCGCTGCCGAGCGTCGAGCGCCCTGTGATCCACAACAGCCTGTCGCGGGCGGCGATTTACCTCGGAAGAGAACCGGAGGAGTTGATTCTCGCGTTAGCGGGCGAGACGAGCCGGTTCTACCACTTTCGAGGGGGCCGCTTAACGGCAATCAGCGACGCCTACAACAACCGCCTCCACATCACCCGCGACCGTCAGGATCGCATTCAACGTCTCGATAACGGCGCGGGTCGTTCGCTGCTGTTGTGCTACGAGCGCAGGCACCTCGTCGCCGTCGAATACCAGTCGTTTCAACGCACCGATGACATGAGTGAAGCCTGGCGTACAGAGCAGACGCTGGTTTTCTATCGCTACGACGCTCGCCAACGCTTGATCGAAGCGACCAACGCCGCGGGTGAAAGCGAGCGTTACGACTACGACGATCAGCACGTGATTCTGCAGCGACAACTGGCCGGTGGCGCGAGTTTCTTCTGGGCGTGGGAAAGATCCGGCAAGGCGGCCCGTTGCGTCCGGCATTGGGCGTCGTTTGCGCAGATGGAGGCGCGCTACGTCTGGGACGATCAGGGCAGCGTCACCGCCCAGAACATCGATGGCAGCCAAGAGATTTACGCCCACGATGACCGGGCGCGGCTGGTGCGCAAGGTCGAGCTGGATGGTGGCGAAAACCTCAAGGCCTATGACGATCAGGGTCGACTGATTGCAGAGCAGGATCCGCTCGGGGCCGTCACCGAATACCGCTACGACGAAGTCGGGCGGTTGGTGGCGCTTATTCCGCCGGAAGACGAGCCAACATCCTACGAATATCGCAATGGTTTCCTGCATGCGCGCTATCGCGGCAAAGCGGTGTGGAAATATCAGCGCAATGCTCAGGGGGATGTCACCGAAGCCATCGATCCGGATGGCCAGGTCACTCACTATCACTACGACGCTCAGGGGCGTTTGCTGTCGATCCGCGCCCCGGACATCAGCCGCCATGTGTTCGTCTGGAATGCCTTGGGGCAGTTGCTTGAGGAAACGCTGCCGGATGGCGGCCAGCGACGCTTTTCCTACGACGCGCTAGGCAGGCAGACGACCCGTCAGGACGAACACGGTGCGTTCATCCAGTACCGATGGGATGCCGTCGGCCGACTGGTTCAGACCACGCTGCCTACCGGCGCCACTCGCGGATTCAGCTACAACGCCTACGGCAAGATCACCGCCGAACGCGATGAGCTGGGCCGCGTCACTCGCTATGAATACGCCGACGATCTGCACCTGGTCAGCCGCCGGATCAATCCTGATGGCACGCAACTGCGTTATCGCTATGACAACGCGCAGTTACGACTCACGGAAATCGAAAACGAATCCGGTGAACAGTATCGCCTGGACTACACGCCCAACGGCCTGATCCGACAGGAAACCGGCTTCGACGGCCGCCGCACCGCTTATAGCTACGACCTCAACGGCCACCTGCTGGAGAAAACCGAGTTTGGCGATGACGACTCGCAACTGGTTACAGGGTATCAACGGGATTCGGCCGGACGCCTGTTGGTCAAGACCCTGCCCGATGGCGTCAAGGTCAAGTACCGCTACGATCGCCTCGGCCGACTGGTCAGTGTCGACGACAGCCACGACCACCCGCTGGAATTCGAGTACGACGCCCAGGACAGGCTGATCACCGAGCACCAAAGTTGGGGCACCTTGCGTTACCGCTACGACGCGTGCGGCCGACTCAACCACCTGCGCCTGCCGGACAACAGCAAACTCGATTTTCACCACGCCAAGGGCGGCGCGCTGACGGCCATTGACCTCAACGGCACACGCCTCACCACCCACCAATTTGCCTTCGGTCGCGAACAAAACCGCCAACAAGGTCTGCTGCTCAGCGAATATGCCTACGACGACCAGGGCCGGCTGAAAGCCCATGCCGTCAGCCAACATCGACATCCGCTGTACCGTCGCGATTATGCCTACAGCGCCAACGGCAATCTCGACCACATCGGCGATACCCGCCACGGCCAGCGCAGCTACCAGTACGACTCGCTCGACCGCCTGACCCGCGTCCGCCATTCCCGTGACCAATCGCCAGAAAGCTTCGCCCACGACCCGGCGGGCAACCTGTTGATGCAGGATCGTCCCGGCGTTGCGAAGGTGCTGGGTAATCGCCTGCTGATGCAAGGCGACCGGCATTACGACTACGACGCCTTCGGCAACCTGATTCGCGAACGCCGCGGCACCGCGCAAAAACTCGTCACCGAATACCGTTACGACTGCCAACACCGGTTGATCGGCGTCACTACCTGCAGACGGTCGTTGTTCAAATTACCGCTACGACGCCTTCGGCCGCCGTATCAGCAAATCCGTCGATGGCAAAACCACCGAGTTCTTCTGGCAAGGCGACCACCTCGTCGCCGAACACAGCCAGGAACACCATCGAAGCTACATCTACGAACCCGGCACCTTCCGTCCACTGGCGATGCTCGACGGCAAAGGCCCACGCCAAGCCTGCCCGTTCTACTACCAACTCGACCACCTCGGCACACCGCAAGAACTCACCGACTACAGCGGTGACATCATCTGGGCCGCCCGATACACCGCCTATGGCCGCCTCACCCGCCTCAACCGCGACACCCACCAGGTCCTCGATCAGCCATTGCGCTTTCAAGGGCAGTATTTCGATGCGGAAACCGGCCTGCATTACAACCGACATCGCTACTACAATCCGGATGTCGGGCGGTACCTGACGCCAGATCCGAGCAAGTTGGTGGGTGGGTTAAA
This sequence comes from Pseudomonas sp. S2_A02, assembly GCF_054668495.1. Classification (NCBI taxonomy): domain Bacteria; kingdom Pseudomonadati; phylum Pseudomonadota; class Gammaproteobacteria; order Pseudomonadales; family Pseudomonadaceae; genus Pseudomonas; species Pseudomonas sp. S2_A02. Next base: position 1,731,475 of record NZ_CP162776.1, read on the forward strand.
CGGCTATCAGTACACGCGCAATCCGGTGGGTTGGGTTGATCCGTTGGGGTTGAGTGATTGTCCTGGAGGGGATGGGTGTAAGAAGCCGTCGTTTGGGGATGAGGAACCGGCGAGTAAGGTGGGGGTTGATGAGGGGGAGCCAACAACTCCTTCACCTAAAAAAGAAGAGGATTACTTATACCGCGGGGATGAACGAGAGCCCAATGATGTATTTCAAAACGGTTTTAAAAGCAAAGGGAAAAGCAATGATCTATTGCTCCACTCTATAGATAGTGAAAACCCACCCAGTAATTTCATCAGCACGTCGCCGTCGCGAGATGTTGGCAAACTTTTCGCGACCGGTTATCACACAAAGTAGGGTACCTCTATACTCTTCGAAAAATAGAGGGATATGATTTGCAGAAAGAGCTTGGACAAGCCTACCTTTTCGGAGCAGAAAAAGAGATAGCGATAGCTAACCGTATAGAAAATGTTGACGTACTCGGCGCTACCCTAATCATTGATGATGGCAGAGAGCTCGGCTACTCCATACCTAATCCGTACAGGATAATAAAGAAATGATATTTAAGGTTGAAATAACCATAAGCATCGACGGCACAAAGGAAATCGCCAATCTCACATGCGACAACAAAAGCATAACTATAATTTTTACAATGAGAAACGGATTTATTAAAACATATTCAGATAGTAATTTTTATAAATGCTTCGCCCGCCTTCGAGAAGACAACCCCAACATACAATTTCTCTGCAAGGGATCAAAAATCAACGTACATCCCTCAAGCATGTCATCGCAGATGTCTCTTGGTTTGAAAGCATATGAATTGACATTGGGAAAAACGTCATCACTCCACGATGTAGTTTATATCTTTGATTATGAGGACAATAATCTAACAAACGATCCGCATAAACAATTATATTTTTATAGACGCTGGATTGAATCAGAAAAAATCTGATCAATTATATGATCAAAAGCCCGGCTCATGTCCGGGCTAGATTAACATTAAGAAAACACTAACCGCCGGTTTTACCTCCACTTCCTACTCCACTACCGCTCTCATCAATTTCAAAATCACCTGACTCTCCAGACCCACTTCCAGAACCACTCCCCATCGAACTTCCATCGCTCATCGACCCACTTCCCTTCCCCGAACTGGTGCTACTTCCATTGGCATCGCCGCCATTCCCACCACCAATGGTGTCCGGTGGCGGTGTCTTGCCATCCGAGGAACCCGCATTCATTTCCGAGTAAGGTGGCATCCCGCCCTTGTCGACCGGCGCATCGCGGCCAGAAGATTGAGCCAACGCCGCCAATGAACTGATCGACAATAAGCCGACCACTGTCAGGGTCGTCAGTTTTGACCTGATCATGGCGCACCTCCTTTAAAGAGTGCTTTACCTGATGTCTGGCAGCGATCGCTTTTTAAAGGTGCCGCACAATCGACGAGCGGCGATGGATCGTTGCGCAGGCTTCAGCTCGGTTCGCCCGACAGATCGTCCCCGGCAATGTCCGGGTCATCGGGATCGGCTTCCACATCGCCGCGCTTCACATCATCGGTATCGGTGGGCACCTGCTCCACGCCGGTGTCGTCATCGTCGGGCGGGCGCTGATCGCGACTCAGGGAGTCGGTGGGTGAAGGCAGCGGATATTCGGGGGTATCGTCGTCGATATCGGAGTCTTTTGGATCAGCGTTCATAACGCACCTCTCAATGGACCTGAAAAGCAGATCCTGACATTTCGAGGACAACACGATAGACGCGGTTCGATCAGAGGGACGATCGGTCGACCCGACCGCAAAGCACGATCACTCGTCGTCTTCCTCGTCATACTCATCATACTCGAGGTTGCCCACATCGCCTGCGTCATCGGCATCGTTGAGCGGCACCGTGGCGTCGTCCATCAGAGACCCCGGATCTTCGTTGCCAGGATCGTTGATCGGACCTTCATCTTCCATGCCTTCGGTTTCCGGAGTCATGACATGCCTCGCAACGTTCAGGGGTGTATGACGTTCGAGGCGTCCTACGGGCAAACGTTCCAGAGTCCTACTGACAGAAACGAAAACCCGGCACTGGGCCGGGTTTCTACTGTCACTCGATATCGAGTTAGCGATGCTTGTACTTATTTTTATGCTTGTGTTTGTATTTGCCACCACCGGAATGTGAGCTGCCGCTGTCATTACCCAGGTTGCTGCCGACCGCGCCACCGGCTGCACCGCCCACGCCAGCACCAATGGTCGAACCGGTGGAGCCGCCCAGGCTATTGCCGATCACTGAGCCGCCCGCAGCGCCAATACCGCCGCCAACGGCCGCTTCTGTTCGACTGCCCTTGCGCGCACCGACCGCGCTGCCCGCCGCACCGCCGACGCCAGCGCCCACGGCTGCTCCCGTGCTGCCGCCTAGTTGACCGCCGACCACGTTACCCAACGCGCCGCCAAGACCACCGCCCACTGCTGCGGTGCCGTCGCCGGCAGCCATCGCACCCTGAGCAACCAAAAGTCCCAAAACCACCGTGGACAATGTCAAACGCATGATATGAACCTCTAATTTCCGCATCGGGGGAAGATCGTGCCGCGGATAGGCCTCAGCCTGGCATCTGCGTCTGTTGAACAGCAAAGCGAATACCGACTGTACGAGATTTGAGCCACATGCGGGAGAAACGTTCCAAAACGAAAAAGCCCGGCATCGAGCCAGGCTTTTTCAGCGGATCATTAGGATCAGTGGCGCTTTTTGGACAGATTGCTACCCACGCCGCCGCCCAATGCACCACCCAGGCCAGCGCCGATGGTGGAACCTGTCTTGCCGCCCAGGCTATTGCCAATCACCGAACCGCCCGCCGCACCGACACCGCCACCGATAGCCGCTTTGGTGCGGCTGCCTTTGCGTGCTGCAACAGCACTGCCGGCTGCGCCCGCTACGCCAGCACCAATCGCTGCACCTGTGCTGCCGCCCATTTTCTGACCGACCACATTACCCAGCGCGCCACCCAGACCACCACCAAGCGCGGCAGTACCATCACCGGCAGCCATCGCACCTTGAGCAACCAAAAGGCCCAGAACCAGAGCAGGCAGTGTCAAACGCATAACGAGAACCTCAAAAAAGGGGGGGGAAACCGAAAGGCCGGAAATTGAATGCTTTAGAGGAGGCAAAGTCCAGACACAAACACGGAACAACCTCGTCATTGGCGACGGTTGGACAGCATTCATGGAAAAGGTTTTATGACAGGCAAAAAAAAGCCCGCTGGGGAGACGGGCCAGGGTACTGCTTTCTAACGGATGAGCTGAGATTACGTAGGCTGGTGTGAAAAGTTTGTGAAAAAACCTACACGACTGTAGGACATTTCTCTGCATTGCCATCAAGCCATGCTTTTACCCTTCAAAAACAAGAAACCCCGCTCAATGGCGGGGCTCGTACGAGTCACTGTTCACTTCCTGGAAGGCGCACCCAGCTTGGGCATGAATTTCGACTTCGGCCCTCGAGTTCGAGGCACTGTAGATTTGATTTTGTTGATTTTGATACGGTCTTCACCGAAGCTCGGCACATAGTCCGTCTGACCACACTGCACGCAATTATTGATTGGAAACTCCGCCCCGTCGTCTTCGATATACGGCTCAGTCATATCTTCGCTCCTCTCAACGGGTCGATACCGGCAAGCCCTATTTGCCTGAAAAATATCGACCACCCAGGATTTTGAGACTAGTCGGTCATTCCCGGACTTGTGATTCAGATTGTTACGTGCCGACGAATGGCCGCGCTTGCTTCCTACAAAATCAGATGGCGAATAAACAGAACACGCACGCCCTTGGCACGGCGCCCTCAAGATTTTTTGACGCCAACTTACCTCAGTTTGACCGCCGTCCCGGTCACAAACACCACCACCATTCCACCCTTGCCGGCTGGCATGCTGATCTCATAATCGAGCCCTACCACTGCATCCGCCTGAAGCGCCCGCGCCCGCTCCTTGATCTCGTCAGTCGCCTGAATCCGCGCATCCTTCAATGCCCGTTCCAACGTTTGAGAGCGCCCACCGAAAAAATCCCGCATGCCAGCGAACAGATCGCGGATCACGTTAACGCCCTGCACCGACTCGGCGCTGACGATGTCCAGGTAAGCAGTGATTTGCCGACCTTCGATGGTGTGGGTTGTGGTGGTGATCATGAAGTGTCCTTGTTCAAGCTGTCGTCGACAGGGTTAAACGACGGGAAAAACGGCGCGAGAATTGAGTATAGAGATCGATTACCGTCGAGGGTTTGGCAGTCTAACAGGGGGGCGGAACACACATGAACGCGGCTTTGGGGCCGTTTGAAAAGGTCGTACCCGAACTTACGTATCGTTCGGAAGCCGCGCCCCGTTCGCGCATTGCTCTGGTCTGGAGCGGGAGCGTATTGTCTGGAAGTCGCCTAAATAGCGGTTCGGATTGGCGACTCGACGACAAATATGCAGAAGCCTCCAGGTTGGGACTGGTGCCTGAAGCATTAGAGCAGCTTGATTAATACCGCAGTAACGGTAGCTACCGTACCAATCAGTCCAATAGCAACTGCTACTGGATACCAAAAAGTCTCACGGGTCATCTTGCCAGCCTCGGCGTTCAGCTTGCGCTGTTCAGCGATCAGTTTAACGATCTCCACATGAACCTTTTCCAGCTCTGCCTGTTTCATGTTCATTTCCTGCATAACGTGCGTATGTCCGTTCCGGATAATGGGGTCGTCATTTGCGCTACCCTTTGATTCATTTTGCACCTTGGATGCGCAAAACAAATACCCCTTCCCGAGATGGCTCATGTGAGGTGCCGAGACCTATGGAAGCACCCAACTGCCTAGCTTTCCAGCATTACTTCCCACACGCTAAGCACTTGTCCTACATCATTTTCGGACGCGTCTTTGCTATGCGCCTGAGCCAGCGGCAGCCATGATTGAAAAATCCAGACACCAGAAACCACAAAACCCCTGACTTCTCTCGAAATCAGGGGTTTTGTGTACATCGAATTTGGCGGTGAAGGAGAGATTCGAACTCTCGATACAATTTCTTGTATACACACTTTCCAGGCGTGCTCCTTAAGCCACTCGGACACTTCACCGTATCTCGTCAAACATGTTCTGTCTGTCGAGGCGCGCTAATGTAGTCGAAAGCTTTTCTGATGGCAAACATTTTTTTCAGAATTTTCATGCGGTTAACGCCGTTATCCCTTTCGTGCCGTTCAAGGGCATGGCAAACCTGCCAATCTCCGGCTTCGCCTCCCCTTCTATATAGAAGCCAATGCGCGGCGGACGTGGCTGACTATGCCTGGCGGGCGGAGAAAGGGTGACTGGCGAGTCAGTCACAGCGCTTTACCTGGCCTACGGCGGTGGGTAACGTCTGCCCTACTTTATTAGAAGGATTGGCGTCATGAGTGAGTTGATTTCCTACCATCTCGAAGACGGTATCGCGACCCTGACCTTGAGCAATGGCAAGGTCAATGCCATCTCGCCGGATGTGATTGTTGCGTTTAACGCTGCGCTGGATCGGGCGGAGGCGGATCGGGCGGTGGTGATCATTACCAGTCAGCCGGGCATTTTTTCGGGTGGTTATGACTTGAAGGTGATGACGGCCGGCCCTAAAGAGGCCACTGAATTGGTGGCTGCCGGTTCGACCCTGGCTCGTCGCCTGCTGTCGCACCCGTTCCCGGTGGTCGTGGCGTGTCCTGGGCATGCGGTAGCCAAGGGTGCGTTTATTCTGTTGTCGGCTGACTACCGCATTGGTGTCGATGGCCCGTTCAGCATTGGTCTGAACGAAGTGCAGATCGGTATGACCATGCACCACGCCGGTATTGAGCTGGCGCGTGATCGTCTACGTAAGTCGGCGTTTCATCGTGCGGTGATCAATGCCGAGATGTTCAATCCGCAGAGTGCCGTGGATGCCGGTTTCCTTGATGTGGTGGTGTCGGCCGAAGAGCTGCAAGGCGCGGCGCTGGCGGCGGCTCGTCAGTTGAAGAAGCTCAACATGATCGCCCACAAGAACACCAAGCTGAAAGTGCGCAAGGCGCTGCTGGAGACGCTGGACAACGCGATCATCCTGGATCAGGAGCATATGGGTTAAGCCCGAACGTGTTGCACCGAAAAGCCCGACTGTCGTGTCGGGCTTTTTCTTGCGTGTTTGGTTTAAAACCCTACAACCGCTCTAGACCGCATCTGACCCATAAGTCGGAAACATGCGCTCAAACATCGGCTATCTCCCACTTCTATAGCGGCAATTGCCGAAAACAGTGCACATCCGTACACTGCGCCACCTTTTGTCCCGGTGGGCCCTTTAAATGCTGTTCGTGTTTCGTATGTTATTGATGGGCTTGCACTTTATTCTGGCCGGCGTGCTTGGAGTGATCCTCGGTCTATGCCGGCCGTTTAATCCGGACAACAGCCGTTTATGCGCACGTCTGTATGCGTGGCCGGCGATGTGCATTTTGCGTTTGCGGGTGAAGACTGACGTCGGGCCGTTGATGGCCAAGCCTGACAGCTGCGTGATCATCGCCAACCACCAGTCCAACTACGATCTGTTTGTGTTCGGCAACGTGGTGCCCTGCCGCACCGTGTGCATCGGTAAGAAGAGCCTGAAGTGGGTACCGCTGTTCGGGCAGTTGTTCTGGCTGGCCGGCAATGTATTGATTGACCGTGGCAATGCGCACAAGGCACGCCAGTCGATGCTGACCACTACTCGCACCTTGCAACATGAAGACACCTCGATCTGGGTCTTCCCGGAAGGTACGCGCAACCTCGGCGAAGAGTTGTTGCCATTCAAGAAAGGCGCGTTCCAGATGGCGATTGCCGCGGGCGTGCCAATCGTGCCGGTGTGTGTCAGCAGTTACGTCAAACACATGCGATTGAACCGCTGGCGCAGTGGGAAGATTCTGATCCGTTCGCTGCCGGCGATTCCTACGGCTGGATTGAGCCTGGATGACATGCCCATGCTAATCGCCCAGTGCCGCGAGCAAATGCGCGAGTGTATCGACTCGATGGATCGGCAACTGCAAGCCGCCTGAAAGAAACCCGCCCTATGCGGGTTTTCTTTTACCTGCGAACTCTACAGATTTTGCTGACTCTCAAGCAGCAGACAAGGTTAAGCTGAATCCTGCCTGGCACCGCCAGTCTTTACAGAAAGCGGCTAATAAGAAGTGAATCACCATCATGGGTAGAGTCGTTGCTGCTGCGGTTTACAGCGCCGGTAAAAAAGTCACCAATATCACCCTCGACGAAGGTGCTGCCTGGGCTGCCAAACCTGGCCACTTTGTGTGGATTGGCCTCGAAGAGCCGAACGCCCAGGAGCTGTTCAACCTGCAACGCCAGTTCAACCTGCACGAACTGGCCATCGAAGACGCCCTGGAAAAACACAGCCGACCGAAGCTGGAAACCTTCGGCGACGCACTGTTTATCGTCACGTATTCGCCAATCCGCAATGAAGGCAAACTGGAGTTCATCGAGACTCATATCTTCGCCGGCAAGGGTTACATCATTACCGCTCGCAATGGTCACTCGGCGTCCTACGCGTACGTCCGACAGCGTTGTGAGGCGCGGCCGCTGTTGTTGGAGCATGGGGAAGATTTCGTACTTTATGCCATCCTCGACTTCGTGATTGAAAACTACCAGCCGATGGGCGAAGCGATCCACGCCGAGATCGATGAGCTGGAACAAAACGTTATGTTCGGTTCCCTGAACGAGCGCGACATTCAGAAACTCCACAGTCTGCGGCGTGATGTATTGCGCTTGCGTCGGTTTGCGGCGCCAATGGTGGAAATCGGCGAGGAACTGCAGAAACTGAGCTTTCCGTTCATCGACAAGAACATGCGCCCGTATTTCCGCGATGTGCAGATTCATGTCACGCGGCAGATGGAAGACCTGACGACTCTCGCGGACATTGCCAGCCAGACCATCGAAATCGGGGTGTTGCTGGAGGCATCACGGCAGAGTGTGGTGCAGCGCAAATTTGCGGCATGGGCGGCGATTCTGGCGTTTCCGACGGCAGTGGCGGGGATTTACGGGATGAACTTCGAGGACATGCCGGAGTTGACCTGGCATTACGGGTATTTCGGGGTGTTGGGTTTCATCACCGTTGGGTGTGTCGGTTTGTGGGCGAGTTTCAAGCGGTCGGGGTGGTTGTAGTCAGGACCGAGTCGTCTGCGAAAATCGCGAGCAGGCTCGCTCCCACAGGGTTTCGGTGTACCTGTAGGAGCGAGCGGTGCGACGATCCGACTTGCCCGCGAAGCTTTTAAGGCTTAACCGACTCAGCCTCACCCTCAGGCTTGTGCGCCACAAACCGCATCATCCACTCTGCGACGGTAGTGCCGTGATGCTCGTGTTCAAGACTCGCCATACCTTTCGAATAAATCTGCTCGCCCAGCGCTTCCTGACGGATATCCAGCAACGCCCGTGAGTAATCGTGAATGAACTCCGGATGCCCCTGGAAGCACAGCACTTGATCGTTGATGTGGTACGCGGCGAACGGGCAGAAATCACTCGAGGCGATGACCGTAGCGTTTTCCGGCAGCGCGGTGACCTGATCCTGGTGACTGATCAGCAGCGTCAGCTCTTCCCTGAGTGGACTCATCCACGGCGCCTTGGCCGCGAGTTTGTACTTGTGGGTGCCGACGCCCCAACCCTGGGTCGCCCGCTCGCTCTTGCCACCCAACAACAGCGCCAGCAGTTGATGGCCGAAGCACACACCCAGCAGTTTGTCGCCGCGTTCGTAGCGGTTCAGCAGGTACGTCTTGAGGGTTTGAATCCACGGGTCGGTGCCGAAGGAATCGGCCTTGCTGCCGGTGACCAGATACGCATCGAAGGTCAGGTCATCGCTGGGATAATCGCCCTGCATCACGTTGTACATGGTGAACTCCGCAGCGATGGGTTGCTGCGAAAACAGACGCTGGAACATCTGCCCGTAACCCTGATATTGATCGACCAGTTCCGGACGCAGGATGTCGGTTTCCAGAATGCAGATGCGTAACGACATAAAAAATACCTGACACATGAAGGGAATAATGCACACCCCAGAGCCTGCCTTGAAACACAGTGGCAAGGCAAGCCCCGGAATGCATCATCGGTCCCTTGGAGCGTCTCTTAAAACGACGCGTCTTTGGCGGCTTTCTCCAGCAGCAGCGCGGGCGGTGTGAAGCGTTCGCCGTATTGCTCGGCCAGGTACTGGGCGCGGGCGACAAAGTCTTTCACGCCGTACTGATTGATGAATTGCAGCGCACCGCCGGTCCAGGCCGCGAAGCCGATGCCGAAGATCGAACCGACGTTGGCATCTGCCGTCGAGGTCAGCACGCCCTCTTCCATACAGCGCACGGTTTCGATGGCTTGTACGAACAGCAGTCGATCGCGTATGTCCTTCGGCGAAATCTGCCCATCGGCTTTCTCGAAACGGCTTTTCAGCTCAGGCCACAAATGCTTCTGCCCTGTGGTCGGGTAATCGTAGAAACCACCGCCAGCGGCCTTGCCCGGACGCTTGTATTCCTTGAGCAGCAAGTCAATCACGGCGAACGCCGGGTGTTCAATCAGGGTTTTCCCTTCTGCTCGCAGGTCTTTGGCGGTTTGCTCGCGGATATGGCTCATGAGGCTGAGGGAAACTTCGTCGGAGATTGCCAGAGGTCCGACAGGCATGCCGGCCTTGCGCGCTTCGGTCTCGATCATTGGCGCGCTCACGCCTTCGCCGAGCATGGCAATGCCTTCATTGGTGAAGGTGCCGAACACCCGCGAGGTAAAGAAGCCGCGACTGTCGTTGACCACGATCGGAGTCTTCTTGATTTGCAGGACGAAATCGAACCCGCGCGCCAGGGTTTCGTCGCTGGTGTGGACACCTTTGATGATTTCCACCAGCGGCATTTTCTCCACGGGACTGAAAAAATGCAGACCGATGAATTTCGTCTGGTCCGGCACTGCCGTGGCCAGGCCGCTGATCGGCAAGGTCGAGGTGTTGGAGGCGATGACCGCGTCCGGGCCAACAACTGCTTGAGCAGCCGATGAAACCCTCCCTTTAAGCTCGCGATCTTCAAACACCGCTTCAATGATCAAATCGCAACCGGCCAGATCAGCATCGTTTTCGGTGGCATGGATTCGCGCCAGAATCTCCTCTCGCTGCTCCCGGGTTAATTGGCCCCGCGCAACCTTCTTGTCCAGCAACGCCGCCGAGTGAGCCTTGCCCTTCTCTGCCGCGGCGAGGTTGATGTCTTTGAGCACCACGTCGATGCCGGCCGATGCGCTGACAAACGCGATGCCCGCGCCCATCATCCCGGCGCCGAGCACGCCGACTTTCTTCGTCACATAAGGCGCTATGCCTTGGGGCCGCGAGCCGCCGGCATTGATCTCATTGAGCTGAAACCAGAACGTGCCAATGAGGTTTTTCGACACCTGGCCGGTGGTCAGTTCGGTGAAGTAGCGGGTTTCAATCAGGTGCGCCGTGTCGAAATCCACTTGGGCGCCTTCTACCGCAGCGCAGAGGATTTTCTCCGGCGCGGGCAGGCAGCCCTGGGTTTTGCTGCGCAGAATCGATGGCGTGATGGCCAACATCGGCGCGAGTTTCGGATCCGACGGCGTGCCGCCAGGAATCTGATAACCCTTCACGTCCCAGCGCTGCACAGCGACCGGGTGAGCGACAATCCACGCCCGTGCCTTGGCCATCAACTCATCGCGATCGGCTGCCAACTCGTCGATCAACCGCGCCTGCAGCGCCTGTTGCGGACGGATTTTCTTGCCTTCAAGCAGATACGGCAGGGCTTTTTCGATGCCCAGCATGCGGACCATGCGCACCACCCCGCCGCCGCCCGGCAACAGGCCCAGAGTGACTTCCGGCAGACCCAACAGCACCGACGGGTTGTCCAGCGCGACGCGATGATGGCAGGCCAGGCAGATTTCCCAACCGCCACCGAGTGCCGCGCCGTTAATGGCGGCGACCACCGGTTTACCAAGGGTTTCCAGGGTGCGCAGTTGGCCCTTGAGTGTCAGCACCATGTTGTAAAAGGCTTTGGCTTCGGGTTTGCCGACCTTGATCAGTTCATTGAGGTCGCCGCCGGCGAAGAAGGTCTTCTTGGCCGAGGTGATGATCACGCCGGCAATGGCGTCCTTGTCGGCGACCAGTCGGGCGACGCAGGTGGCCATGGCGTCGCGGTAGATCGCGTTCATGGTGTTGGCACTCTGGCCCGGCATGTCGATGGTCAGGACGACAATCTGGTCCTGACCCTTTTCGTAACGGATGGCTTGGGTCATGGCAATTTTCCTTGAGTCGGATTTTCTTAAAGTCAGGCTCAGAGACGTTCGATGACGGTGGCAATGCCCATGCCGCCGCCGACACACAATGTCGCCAGGCCATAGCGCAGGTGCCGGGCTTCCAGTTCATCGAGCAGCGTGCCGAGAATCGCGCAGCCGGTGGCGCCGAGCGGGTGGCCCATGGCAATGGAGCCGCCGTTGACGTTGACCTTGTCGGGGTCGATGGCCATGTCTTTGATGAACTTGAGCACGACCGAGGCGAACGCTTCGTTGACTTCGAACAGGTCAATGTCTTCGACCCGTAGCCCGGCCTTGGCCAGCGCCTTGCGCGTGGCCGGTGCCGGGCCGGTGAGCATGATGGTCGGGTCGGTGCTGGTAACCGCCGTGGCGACGATTCGCGCCCGTGGCTGCAAGCCCAGCGCCCGGCCCTCGGCCTCGGAGCCGATCAGCATCAGCGCCGCACCATCGACAATCCCGGAGCTGTTGCCCGGCGTGTGAACGTGGTTGATCCGCTCGATCTGGCTGTAAACCCGCAATGCTGTGGCGTCGAAGCCCATTTGCCCGATCATTTCGAAACTCGGCTTGAGTTTGCCCAGGCCTTCCATCGTCGATTCGGCGCGAATGAACTCATCGTGATCGAGCAGAATGATGCCGTTCTGGTCTTGCACCGGCACCAGCGACTTATTGAACGAACCGTCCGCCCGCGCCCGTGCGGCCTTCTGCTGGGAGTGCAACGCGAAGGCATCGACGTCCTGACGGCTGAAGCCTTCAATCGTGGCGATCAGGTCGGCACCCACACCCTGGGGCGTGAAGTGGTTGTGCAAATTGGTTTCCGGGTCCAGCGCCCAGGCCCCGCCGTCGCTACCCATGGGCACGCGGGACATCGATTCAACGCCACCGACCACCACCAGATCTTCGAAGCCGGAACGCACTTTCATCGCACCGAGATTCACCGCTTCCAGCCCCGACGCGCAGAAGCGATTGAGCTGCATCCCGGCCACGCTGACGTCCCAATCGGCCGCCTGCGTGGCGGTCTTGGCGATGTCGGAACCCTGATCGCCGATGGGCGTTACGCAGCCGAGCACTACATCATCGACCTGACTGGTGTCCAGGGACGTGCGCTGCTGCAGCGCCGTCAGCAGCCCGGCCACCAGATTCACTGGCTTGACGCTATGCAAGGCGCCATTGGCCTTGCCTTTGCCACGGGGCGTGCGTAACGCGTCGAATATCAAAGCTTGGGTCATGACGTCCTCGAACCTGACGGTGAATGAAGATCAAAAAATCAAAAGATCGCATCCTTCGGCGGCGCCTACAGGAGACCGTGTGCCCCTGATCTTTATGCCCTCACCTTATGCCGAGCAGCCGTGGATTCAATGACCACAGTGCTCATTGGCGTTGACGGTCACGCTCAGACGAACGGTAGTCTGCTATCGGATAAACCGATTCAAGTCACCAAGCTGTCTAGCCAACGGGCGCCCAAGAAGCTGGCCATAAGCCTCATGCCTTTTTTAAAGCGATGAGTGCTCATCACATACGAAATGGATCTAAGCCAATCGTGACGCGGGCCCTAAGGTAAACCTGTACGAAGTTGTCGTCGGGTTTTGCCGAGGCACTCGTCCTACAAGGAAGTGCAGAGCTCTGCCGTCATGGAGATAGGCAGACAAGCATCAGGAAATAACAAAAAAGGCGGTCAAGCCATGTTCAAACATTCGAAAGTTCGTCAAGCCGGGCTCATTCTATTTGCCACTACACTGTTGTTGATTTTGCCAAACCTGACCAAGGTGATTGGCTGATCGAGCATCAGGGTTTTCATTTCGCCTGATAAAAAATGTGATTGGCTCGCTACCCGGGTCAGCGTGGCTGTGCCAACCTTTGCGGCACTTCCACGACATGGACGGCGATCACTTGAAAGCGCTCACTCTATTTGGGGCCTTGCTGCTCAGCATGCCTCTATCTGCCGCACAGCTGAATCTGGAGCTAGGCGCGAGTTCTCGCACCTGGCAGACCGAGCAATTGCTCAAGCATCCTCAGGTTCAGACCATCACCATCACTAACGACGTTTCCTACAAACGGGACATGAGCTATCGCGCCGTGCCGTTGGTGGCGTTGTTGACGGGCATCAAGCCTGACGATCATCTGCAAGCCGTTGCCCTGGACGGTTTTGCCGCCGAACTGGCTGCCGCGCCGCTGCTTAATACCGAAGGGTCGCAGGCTTGGCTAGCGATTGAAGACCCGACCAAGCCGTGGCCGCCGTTGTCAGAGGGCAAGCACAGTGCGGGGCCGTTTTATCTGGTCTGGACCGATCCGCAGGCAGGCAATATCAGCCCCGAGCAATGGCCGTTCGAAGTCGCCAGCATCAAGCGCATGGCCCCGGTGGCCGAGCGCTTCCCTGCCCTGTTGCCCGATCCTGCGCTGAAGGCGGACGATCCAGTGAACAAGGGCTTTGCGCTGTTTCAGAAGAACTGTCTGGCCTGTCATCGACTCAATGGCGCGGGAGATGCGCAGTTCGGGCCGGACCTGAATATTCCGTTCAACCCGACCGAGTATTTCGGCGCGGATTTCCTCAAGCGCTACATTCGTGATCCGCAGAGCTTGCGCCAGTGGCCGCAGGCAAAGATGCCGGCGTTTGCGACGACGGTGTTGCCGGAGGGGGATCTGGAGATGTTGGTGGGGTATTTGAAGCATATGGCGGGACGGAAGGTGTCTTCGGCCAAGTAAATAACCCACCTGTGGCGAGGGAGCTTGCTCCCGCTGGGGCGCGAAGCGGCCCTCAAATCAGGCGACGCGATCCGTCAGGCAAATCGCATTCGCCGGGTTTGCGACTGCTGCGCAGCCGAGCGGGAGCAGAGCTCCCTCGCCACAGGTAAGCCCTAACCACAGTGAATCGCTGCTACTGCTGCTGGACGGAGATCACCGGCGCAGGCGTCGGCGAAACAAACACCTTCGCATGCATCTGCTCGCACCCACCACCACGGCGCATGCCGCGCACCGGGCAGGCGTCGAGATAATCCAGGCCCACGGCCAGTTTCAGGTGACGCTCCGGGCGGGCCAGTTCGTTGGTCACGTCGAAGCTGTACCAGGCGTCATCCAACCAGGCCTCAGCCCAAGCGTGACTGGCCAGGTGTTCGCTGTTCTCGCTGTACAAATACCCCGATACATAACGCGAAGGAATGCCCAGGCTGCGGGCGCAGGCGAGGAACGCATGGGTGTGGTCCTGGCAGACCCCGGAACGCCCGGCGAAAGCCTGGGCGGCGCTGGTGTCCACTTCGGTGGAGCCCGGCGTGTAGGTCATGTGCTGGTTCAGGCCATGCATCAAATCAATCAGCGCCATACGATCCCGGCGTTGCTTGCAGGCCTTCTCGGCAAACGCGCGCAGCGCTTCATCGGCTTCGGTCAGGCGCGTGAAGCGCAGGAACGGCAACGCCGACTGGCTTTCATGCTCGGCTTCACGCAGTTCGTCGATATCCACCTGTCCGCGGGCGCCGATGATGATTGCCTCGTGGGGTTCGTCCAGGGTCAGCACATGCAGAATATTGCCGAATGGATCGAGTTGCGCGCGCACCGGGCGTGGCAGGTCGAGCTGCCAGCTGAGCACGTGCTGGCGCTCGCTGTCGTGGGGAGTCAGTCGCAGGTACTGGATGCTTGCCCGCACCTGATCTTCGTAGTGATAGGTGGTCTCGTGGCTAATGGAAAGTCTCATGCAGCCTCCAGGTAGGAACTGTGAATGGCGTTGCCCAACTGGCGCACCAGCGGGATGAACTCGGTCAGCCAGGCGTGCAGGCCTTCGTCGAGAATTTCGTTGATACCGGTGTAGCGCAGGCGTGCGTCTATTTCCGCGGCCAGGCGTTGCGCGGGACGGCCGTTGGCCCCCGGCAATTGGGCGAGAATCTGGTCGATTTCTTCGGTGCAGGCCCGCAGGGATCGCGGCACGTCGGCGCGCAGCAGCAACAACTCGGCCACATGTCGGGCGCCAGGGGCGTCGCGATAGATCTCGGTATAAGCCTCAAACGACGACAAGGCCCGCAGCAAGGCGCTCCACTGGTAGTAGGCGTGAGCCGTGCCGTCGCTGACTGCTTCGGCCTGATCGCCGGCCATTTCGTAACGGGCGTCGAGCAGGCGCAAGGTGTTGTCAGCCCTTTCGATAAAGGTGCCCAGACGAATGAAACGGAACGCGTCATTACGCATGATGGTGCCGTAGGACGCGCCGCGGAACAGGTGGGAACGTTCCTTGATCCACTCACAGAAACGGCTCATGCCGTAGCGACTCAAGCCCTGCTC
The DNA here is from genome assembly GCF_054668495.1 of Pseudomonas sp. S2_A02. Classification (NCBI taxonomy): domain Bacteria; kingdom Pseudomonadati; phylum Pseudomonadota; class Gammaproteobacteria; order Pseudomonadales; family Pseudomonadaceae; genus Pseudomonas; species Pseudomonas sp. S2_A02. The sequence goes on from NZ_CP162776.1 coordinate 1,746,975, forward strand.
GGCGATCCCGCGAATTTCCAGCCAGGTAGAGTTGATGTTTTCCCACATGTCGGCGGTGATTCGCCCACGCACCGCATGGGCGCTGGCTCGCGCGGCACCGAGGCAGCTGTAGATGCTCGCCGGGTTGGCCGCATCCAAAGCGAAAAAATGCAGCAGCCGTTCGGCATGCAAATCGCCGTGACGCTCCAGGTAATCGTCCAGAGTGCCGGTGATCAGCAACGGCATGGCGAGTTCGTGCAAGCCGTCGCCACGACCGTCCTGAGGCATCAGTGACAGCGAATAACTGATGTCGAGCATCCGTGCGAGATTTTCCGCCCGCTCCAGGTAACGCGACATCCAATACAGATCCGAGGCAGTTCTACTTAACATGGCAGGCTTCCTTCAATCCTCGACCACCCAGGTGTCCTTGGTTCCGCCACCCTGGGAGGAATTCACCACCAGGGAGCCTTCGCGCAAGGCGACACGGGTCAAACCGCCGGGCACAACCCGGGTTTCGCGGCCAGACAATACAAACGGACGCAGGTCGATATGGCGTGGCGCGATGCCGTTTTCGACAAAGGTCGGACAGGTCGATAACGACAACGTCGGTTGGGCGATGTACGCGTGGGGCTTGGCTTTGATCCGCTCGCGGAAAGATTCGATTTCCGCTGCCGTCGCCGCCGGCCCCACCAGCATTCCGTAACCGCCGGAGCCCTGGGTTTCCTTGACTACCAGCTCAGGAAGATTGGCCAGCACGTGGGACAGTTCAGAGGGATTACGACACTGCCATGTGGGCACGTTCTTCAGGATCGGCTCTTCATCCAGGTAGAAACGAATCATGTCCGTGACGAAGGGATAGACCGACTTGTCGTCCGCGACCCCGGTGCCGATGGCATTCGCCAGCACCACATTGCCGGAGCGGTAGGACGACAGCAGACCTGGAACGCCAAGCATCGAGTCCGGGTTGAACGCCAGCGGATCGAGGAAGGCATCGTCGAGGCGACGGTAGATCACGTCGACAGCTTTCGGCCCGTCGGTGGTGCGCATGAACACCTTGTCATCACGCACGAACAGGTCCGCGCCTTCCACCAGTTCAACGCCCATTTCCCGGGCCAAAAACGCATGCTCGAAAAACGCACTGTTGAAGCGCCCCGGCGTCAGCACCACCACACTCGGGTTGTCGATCGGGCTGGAGCTTTTCAGGGTGTCGAGCAACAGGTTCGGATAGTGGTCGATCGGCGCGATGCGCTGGGCCGCGAACAACTCGGGGAACAATCGCATCATCATCTTGCGGTCTTCGAGCATGTAGCTCACGCCGCTGGGTGTACGAAGATTGTCTTCGAGCACGTAATACGTGCCGTCGCCATCGCGCACCAGGTCGACGCCGGAAATGTGCGAATAGATATCGCGGTGCAAATCCAGCCCTTGCATCGCCAACTGGTACTGCTCGTTGGCCAGCACTTGCTCGGCCGGGATGATGCCGGCCTTGATGATGCGCTGCTCGTGATAGAGGTCGGCAAGGAACATGTTCAATGCCTTGACCCGCTGAATGCAGCCGCGCTCGACGATCCGCCATTCACTGGCGGGGATACTGCGGGGAATAGTGTCGAAGGGAATCAGGCGCTCTGTCCCTTGCTCATCACCATAGAGCGTGAATGTAATCCCGGCACGATGAAATAACAGATCGGCCTCGCGTCGCCGTTGTGCCAAAAGCTCGTCAGGCGTTTCGGCCAGCCAACGGGCAAACTCCCGATAATGCGGGCGGACTTGGCCGCCGGCATCGTACATCTCATCAAAATAGGTGCGGATCATGCCGTACTCCTTGTCACTCCGGACATCCAGGCCTTCGCAAGGCCCGTGCCATCGGCATAAACGCTTCTATATCAATCAGTTGGAGAATGGCGCTGCACGCACCGCACCAATCCTGTGCGGTAAATGCCCCAACCTGATCGCCCCCGCTTCATGGCGAAGCAATGCTGTCGCCTATCAGCAGCATAGCCAGAGTTGATTTCACTGCCCGGGAGGCGGTGCGGATAATCGGCGCATTCGCTGGAAAACTTATCGCTCTTCCCTTTTAGTCGCCTGTTTAGGTGGCTTTTTTTTGCGTTTTTGAAACGTTATGAATCAAAAACACGATCAAGAGATCGCCTTTTCAAACCGCGAAAACGAAAACGGCCAACCCAAAGGTCAGCCGTTGCTGAGTGTTGTCACTGTTCATAACGTTATGCGAGTAACCCTCGTACCTCCTGCTTGACGCCCCATCCTTCGATGATACCGCCCAGAGGCTCGACCACCGCCTCGAAGTCCTGCTCAAAGTCGCCGATCCCGTCGTAGGTGGCGTACATCACTTTGCTCAGTTCCAGATGCCATGCGCCGTCGTCGCGCACGCTGATCTGGGCATTCAAGGATTCACCACAGAAATGACCTGCCGCCCTGCGTGCCCGCTCCTCGTCCGGAAAAATGGCGTAGAACTCGATGGGATGGAATCGTGAAAAGTCGAAACCGCCTTCTTTCATGCGGCGCAGCACGCTGCTGCTGATGTCTTCTTGATAGGCTGTGCTCATGAAACGTCCCCCTCAGACTGATGGATAGACTTTCCGTATTCCCTGCACTTTCAACCGATTGGTGAGAGCGATACGGCAACAGAGGTTGCCGATGGGAAACAAGCATGTAGCTGACAAGACCAGACCTTAGCGAGTCATTCGCTGATCTCGCTTGCAGAGTAGCCCCAAGATAGAGCTGCTGCCAAGGTCTGGTTGTGAATGTGACAAGAGGTGTATCAGATCGGGGTAATACTGATGATTTCAATGCTGTTCTGGGATTTCAGGCTTTTGACGGTCGGATCATCGGTACGCCCCTCCAGATCATTGAGATCCAGTTCGGCAGCGACCGGCAGGCACCGGGCGCGAATGAGTTTGGCGGCCTGCTCGTTGTTCGGGCATTCCTCGCACTCGAAGAGTTCGTCCACTGTTTCACCGTGATCATCCACGAAAGTGATTTTCCACTTTTGCATCGGTGCCTCCTCGATAAAACCCATGGATGGGCTTACAAGTATCTGGACTTTTGCCCTGAGTGATCGTTCAAACGGATTACGGCGTAGAAACATGAAAAACGCAGATCCTGTGGGAGCGAGCCCGCTCGCGAAAGCGGTGTATCAATCGACATATTTATCGACTGGACGACCGCCTTCGCGAGCAGGACCGCTCCCACGAGGGGTTATGCGTACATCTTGAGTTTAGTCGTTGCTTGGCTTGTTCACTGCTTGCAGCACGTATTGCGGCAAGGCAAAGGCACCGATGTGGATTTCCGGGTTGTAGTAGCGGGTGATGATGCCGCTGCCGGCGAACCGCTGTTGCAGGGTTTCGCGGGACAATTTGCGATAGGCGGTATTGGTTGCGCCCCAAGCGAAGGTCATCGCGCCACCAATGTAGGTCGGCACGGCCGCCTGATAGAAGTGCCAGTCCGGAAACAGGCTGCGCAGTCGACCGGCGGTGGTTTTGACTTCTTCGATTTGCATGAATGGGGTGCCGTTTTGGGTCACCAGAATGCCGCCTTCGTTCAGGCAGCGACGGCAAGCCTGGTAGAAGTTTTCGGAGAACAGCACTTCACCCGGGCCGATCGGGTCGGTGGAGTCGGAAATGATCACGTCGAACTTTTCGGTGGTGGTGGCGACGAAACGCATGCCGTCGTCGATCACCAGGTTCAGGCGTGGATCATCGAATGCACCCTTGGAGTGGTTCGGCAGGAATTCCTTGCACATGTCGACCACGGTGCGGTCGATCTCGACCATGGTGATGTGCTCGATGCTGCGATGCTTGGCCACTTCACGCAGCATGCCGCCGTCGCCGCCGCCAATGATCAGTACGCGCTTGGCGGTGCCATGGGCGAGGATCGGCACGTGGGTCAGCATTTCGTGGTAGATGAACTCGTCCGCTTCGGTGGTCTGGATCACGCCGTCCAGCGCCATCACCCGGCCCATGCGCGGGTTCTCGAAGATCACCAGATGCTGGTGTTCGGTGCGCACTTCGTGCAGCAGTTTTTCCATGCGAAAACGCTGGCCATAGCCTTCGTAGAGGGTTTCCAGGTACTCGCTGGTTGGGGTATTGCTCATGGGAAGTGCTCCGATGAATGCGGGTGGCAACGGACGGTTACCCGCCCATGATGGCCAATCGATCCGTTCGATTGACCGGGAAAGGCGCGCATTCTACGTTGCGGAACATGACAGGTCGAACGTCACTTGATGGTTCGACACAATCCTCTGTGGGAGCTGGCTTGCCTGCGATTCAAACGACGCGGTCTGTCAGGTACACCGCAGCGATTCTATCGCAGGCAAGCCAGCTCCCACAGGTCCGCGTTCCTACAGGGGAAAAGTGTCAGTCTGTCATATCCGCACATTGCCTCGCGGCCCGGCGATGGCCCAGATGATCAGGCCCAGGACCGGCAGCAGGAGGATCAACAGCACCCAGATGATTTTCATCCCGGTCTCGGCGCCACTTTTAAGTACGTTGATGATGGCCCAGATATCCAGGGCAAGAATGATCAGACCAACCAGACTGTTGAACGTGGAACCCATGGTGACGCTCCCGAAGAGTGGTATGCACTCTTAGGATAGTCGGGCCTTGCGAGGGTTCCGTTTTATTACCGTCGTAGACGGTTTCAGACGTGAATAGCCACTTTCAGGGCTTCCAGGGAGGGCGCGGCGGCGATGCCGACTTCGGCGCACAATTGGAGAACCCGTGGCACGTCGTTACCGTAGACCAGCACCACTTGCAGCTCGTCGTCGAGCAACTGGCTGAAGTTCATCAGCGTGTAACCGCCGTTTTCCTTATTCATGCTGCTCATCTGCACCTGAATACGATTGAGCGCCGTCAGGGCTTCGGTCTTGGCCAGTTGCTTGGGCTTGATGTTGAATTCAACGCCGGGGCCGAACGATGCGACGATCTGCGCAAACAGGTCCATGTAGGTGTCGGCCTGGAACAGCACGGTTTCCGGCAGGCTGCCGACGACAATCCACTCGCCCAACGGAATCGGGAAGGTGTCGTCGTAGTTGATGTCCGGATTGGACGTCAGAAAAGCCTCGGGATCGGCGTAGGCCTGAGCCGCTTCGTCGGCGATTTTCAGAATTTCGTCATCGCTCATGCACCCGGAGCTGATTTTGCTGATGAGTTCGACGAGTGCGGCTTTCATGAGGTGGGTCCTGTAGCGAGGGAGATTTGAGGGCGCGAAGGATAGCGCATTCGGAAACGGATTGCGGGACGTGGCATGAACCTGTGGCGAGGAGCTTGCTCCGCTCGGCTGCGAAGCAGTCGAGCGGGAGCAAGCTCCCTCGCCACAAAAGCCCCGCAGCCACAGAGGTCAGGCCAGGAGTTTCTGCAACTGTGCGGTAGTATCCACCGCGCCCATGGTTTGGGCCGCATCCAGCGCGGACACACCGTTGGTATCCTTGGCTTTCGGATCGGCGCCTTTGCTGATCAGGTAGTCGACGATTTCGACGCGGTTGAACATCGCCGCCATCATCAGCGCAGTACGGCCGTCGAAGGACGAACCTTCCACTTGCGCGCCACCTTCCACCAGCGCCTTGACCACCGCCAGATCACCTTTGAATGCCGCGCCGGCAATCGGGCTCTGGCCGTTGTCATTGCGGATTTCCGGGTCGGCCTTGTGCTCGAGCAGCACTTTTACCGTCTCGACATGGCCGTGGTACGCGGCGAGCATCAGCAAGGTGTCGCCCTTGTGGTTGCGCAGGTTCGGCGGCAAGCCCTTGGTCAGCAGCGCAGCCATCATGGCCGCATCGCCCTCGCGCGCTTTGTTGAACACCTGTTCGGCAAATTCAGCAGCCTCTTCGGGCGTCATCTGGCGGCTTTTGTCTGACATTGGTGACTCCACATTCGGTAAATCGGAAAGCCGATAGTTTCCCGAGCAGTCCGGAACCTGTCACTTCTTTTTTCTCATGGGTGGCCATAGCCACACTTAATAAGTGCCACATTCAATAGCGGTACTTGCCGTCTTGAATATCCGCCAGCACCTGTTCGGTGACTTGCACGTAAGTCTGGGTACCCGGCAACCAGGCATAGATCGGGTCATCGCCGGTTTTGTTCGGGTCGAAGGCTTCGTCCTTGAGTCGGGTCTTCTGGTATTTGAAGGTCCCGGTGGTCTCCATTTTCACTTTCACCCGCAGGAAAAGTGGCACCGCATAGGCAGGCATTTGCTGTTTGGCGAATGCCAGCAACTCACTGAAGTCCAGGGTCGCCAGGGATTCAGCCGGGGTGATTGCCGCCATCCCGGCACGCCCATTGGTGTTGTGGATTTCTACGCCATAGGCCACCGCTTCGGCGATCTGCGGGTGTTGCAACAGTATGTTTTCGACCTCGGTGGTCGAGACGTTTTCGCCTTTCCAGCGGTAGGTGTCGCCCAAGCGATCGACAAACTGCGCGTGGCCAAACCCGATGTTGCGCAGCAGGTCACCGGTATTGAAGTAACGGTCACCCTTCTTGAACACGTCGTGGAGCACGACTTTTGCGGTCTTCTGCGGGTCGGTGTAGCCGTCCAGCGGCGCCTTGTCGTCGATCCTCGCCAACAGCAGTCCCTGCTCGCCCTTCGCCACTTTGCGCATGAAGCCGTTGGCATCACGGGTGGGCGCGCCGCTGTCGTGCTCGTACGCCACCAGCTCCCAGGCCATCAGGGAAAAACCGATGGTGTTGTCAAAATTGAGGATGTTGGTGAAGCCGATATTGCCGTCGCTGGCGGCGTACAGCTCGCAGATATGATCAACCGCAAAGCGCGTTTTGAACTCGCTCCACGCACCGGGGCGCAGACCATTGCCGATCATCTTCGTCACGCCGTGCCGACTGTCGTCGATGCTGCGCGGTTGATCCACCAGGTAGCGGCACAATTCGCCGACGTAACCGAGGGTGGTCGCCCGATATTTGCGCACGTCACTCCAGAACTGGCTGGCGCTGAACTTGCGACGGATGGCAAACCCCGACGCCCCACTGATCGCCGAACCCCAGCACACGCAGAGCCCGGTGGCGTGGTACAGAGGCAAGGTGCAATAGACGACGTCCTGCGGCTGCATATCCAGAGCAATCAGCCCGAAACTGGCGGAGCTACGCATCCAGCGGCCGTGTTTGAACACCCCGGCTTTGGGCAACCCGGTGGTGCCCGAGGTGTAAATGTAGAAACAAGGATCGTCGAGAAAAACCCGCTGGCTGCTGACAGGGTTATCGCTGCACGCTTCGGCACTGGCCGTCATCAGATTGATGAAGCCATCGGGCGAAATGCCCGGATCGTGATAAGTGTCTTGATCGGCGACAAACCAGGTGCGCGCCGCGTCGATGGCCACCCGCTCGCGGACCGCATTGAAGGCCGGAACCAGCTCTTCGCCGGCCACGATCGCCACCGGTGCCACCAGGTTCAGGCTATGGGCCAGGGTATCGCGGGTCTGGGAAGTATTGAGCAAGGCGCTGATCGCGCCGACCTTGGCCACCGCCAATATCGTCACCAGCAGTTCCACCCGGTTTTCGATAAAGATCGCCACCACATCGCCCTTGCGAATGCCTTGGGCTAGCAGGTGATGAGCGATGCGATTGGCCCATTGATTGACCTGTGCATAAGTGAGTACCACCTCGCCCTGCAGCAAGGCCGGGCCATCGGGATTGCGCAACGTCGCCTGCTCGAAGCTCCAGCCGAGACCACACGGTTGGGTCGGGTCCTTGACGTTGGCGGCTTTCATGCCCTTCACCACGCGGGGAATGGCTTTGGCAATGGAAGGCAGCTTGCGGAGCATCATGCCCCAGGTAATCGTGTCGTTCAGCGTGCGGCTCATGGTGCTCCCGTTCGATGTTCTTATTGTCGGGTGGCGTTGATTGAGGCCGAAAATACGTCAGCAGTTCTTGAGCTGTACACGCGGTTTTTGAAATGTTTTGTATCCGCGACCGAAGCGATCGGACCGGAGATCGAAAAGCGGAACCCTGGCGCTGTGATTGGTTCCATCGAATCGATGCCGACCACGCAAAATGCAGGATGCACGATGGCCATTCATGCAGATTGCACGAAAACATAAAAACGCTTAAAAGTTAACTTGTTGATTTATATGGTTTTTTAATAAAACAGATACTGGCACAATCACTGCAACTACCTCTCCATGTTGCCCTTCAAGCACAAACGGAGCTGATAGACATGAGCCTGATCCAGGAAAAATTTTCGTCCCTGTTCTCCAACTTCGAAGTGACCACCCAGCCCCGGCCGGACGGCGGCATTCTGCTGACCCTGCGCAGTACGGACGGCAAAGTCTTCAAACGTTCGATTTCCTACCAGCAATTGCATGCCGGCGATCAGCTGTCGTGGGTGATCAGCGCGATTCGCCGTGACATCGCCGAACAGGCCAGTGAACTGCCGCAGATCTCCATGCTGCAAAGCCAGCAACGGTTTGCCTTGCCGACCTATCACTCGGTTTAAATCCTGCGGTTGTATAAATAAACACGCTACAAACAAACAGGCCGTGAGCGCTTTCGCTTCACGGCCTGAGTTGTTTCTGCCATTACGCAAACCCCTGTAGGAGCAGAGCTTGCTCGCGAAGGCGGTGTATCAGGCGACATCAATGTTGACTGACCCGCCGCCTTCGCGAGCAAGCTCTGCTCCTACAGGTTATGGGGTTTACAGGACAGAAGGATTGATCCGGGCAAAGCTGTCGACGGTCACATGACCCTCCAATTCCCCGCCCTCACGAGCCAGGCCACAGGTTGCCATCCCGGCCGTGCGCGCCGCGTCGAGCTCCTCGACAATGTCCGACAGAAACAGAATCTGCGACGCCTCGGCGCCAATCGCCTGGGTGATCCGCTCGTAGGACTGTGCTTCACGCTTGGGCCCTGAGGTGGTATCGAAATAGCCGCTGAACAGTGGCGACAAATCCCCCGCCTCCGAGCACCCGAAAATCAGTTTTTGCGCCTGAATCGAGCCCGAAGAATAAACAAACAGTTGATAGCCTTCCTGATGCCAGCGCTTGAGCGCTTCAACGGCGTCCGGGTACACGTGGCCTTTCAACTGCCCGGCCTGATACCCCTGCTCCCAGACCATGCCTTGCAATGCTTTAAGCGGCGTGGCCTTGCGGTCTTCGGCGATCCAGCCCAGGAGGATTTCAATGACCCGTTCGACGTCGGCTTGCGGTTCACCGCTGTCACGCCGAACAGCGGCGAGCTGCTCGGCAACGTCGGCGCGTTCGGCGTTTTCGCGAACGAAGTCCGGCAGGTGTTTGGCGGCGTAGGGAAACAGCACGTCGAACACAAAACTCACCGCGCTGGTGGTGCCTTCGATGTCGGTGAGAATCGCTTTGATCGGCATCGGCTCAGTCCTCGAGACGCGGGAAGCGGCTGGCGATGTTGTCGCCGGTGAAATTGGCCACCCAGCCTTCGGGGTTGTTGAACAGGCGGATCGCGACGAAATGCGGGTTTTCACCCATGTCGAACCAATGCGGAGTACCCGCTGGCACCGAGATCAGATCGTTTTTCTCGCAGAGCACGGCGTAGACGTAATCGCCGATGTGCAAGGTGAACAAGCCACGGCCGGCGACGAAAAATCGCACTTCGTCTTCGCCATGGCGGTGCTCATCAAGGAACTTGGCGCGCAGTTCGGCTTTTTGCGGGTGATCGCTATTCAGGCTGATCACGTCAACGGTGATGTAGCCGCGCTCGGTCATCAGTTGGTCGATTTGCACCTGATAAGCGGCGATCACTTCTTCCTGGCTGGCGCCGGGCTGGATTTTCGCCGCAGCTTGCCAACGGTCGAAACGCACGCCCTGTTCGGCCAGGGTCGAGGCGATGTCTTCGAGGTGGGTCAGGACCTTGTTCGGTATTTCAGGGCTGGAGACGTGATAAACGGACAGGCTGCTCATCTGGGCAACTCCTTAACGGTTCATGCTTTGCGGTTCATAACCGAGCGCGTCTTCAACTCGCACTCGAACAAAAATTCAAAGGCCTCGATCTGCCGGAGCGCGTCGCTCATGCGCGCGCCCCACGTGTAAAGGCCATGGCCGCGGATCAGATAGCCGACGCAATCAGGATGGGCGTCGAGCCAAGGCTGCACCTTGGCGGCCAGCCGCGCAATGTCCTGATCGTTGTCGAAAATCGGCACGCGCACGCGAGACTCGTGGGTCGAGACGCCGCTGAAGGCTTTTTGCAGTTCGTAGTCTTCAAACTCGATGAAATCTTCCGGCGTCAGGCGCGACAGCACCGTGGCATTCACCGAATGGGTGTGCAACACCGCGCCGATCTCTGCGCGCCAGCTGTACAGCTGAGTGTGCAGCAGGGTTTCGGCGGACGGTTTTTTGCCCGGTTCCAGGCTATTGCCCGACAGGTCGGTGGCGAGCACATCATCAAGGCTCAACTGGCCTTTGTGCTTGCCAGAGACCGTCAGCAAGGCTTCGGTTGGCGACAGGCGGGTCGAATAATTGCTGCTGGTGGCCGGCGACCAGCCGCGACCATACAGAAAACGCCCGGCGTCGATGATTTCCTGGGCGAGGTGTTCACGGGTAAGGCTCATGGCCTGTCCTCTTGCATACATGTGGCAATGATAACGGCAGCAGCGAAGTCTGCGAGACTGGCAATACTAAAGGTCAATGTGGCGCCAAGGGCATTCCAGCTGTAGCCGGAATACAACGCACCCAGCGCGCCGCCGGTGCCGGCCAGCGCGGCATACAACGCCTGGCCCTGCCCTTGCTGACGCGCGCCGAAGCTACGTTGCACGAACTGGATGGCAGCCGCGTGAAAGCTGCCAAAGGTTGCGGCGTGCAGCACTTGGGCAAACAACAGCACCCAGAGGAATTCAGCAAACGAACCGAGCAACAACCAACGCAACGCCGCCAATAGAAAACTCGTCAGCAGCACCCGGCGCACCGAGAAACGCGCAAGGATCTTGCTCATGGCCAGAAACATCAAGACTTCAGCAACCACGCCGACCGCCCAGAGTATGCCGATCAACCCGCGACTGTAACCGAGCCGCTCAAGGTGCAGGGTCAGAAAGGTGTAATACGGCCCGTGACTCATCTGCATCAGTGCCACGCAACCGTAGAACGCCAACACTCCGGGATTGCGCAATTGCTGGAGGAATCCCTCCCCCGCCAACCGTTCACTCTGAACAGGTTGCGCGTTAGGCACCCATAAACTGCTGACGACGATCCCAGCCATGATCAGCACCAGCGCCACCGGATAGATGTCCAGGCTAAGCCATTCGAACAATCTGCCGAGCGCGACCACGGTGATGATGAAACCGATTGAACCCCACAGGCGAATCTGACTGTAGCGAGACGTCTGGCCGTTCAAATGCGCCAGTGTAATGACTTCGAACTGCGGCAATACCGCGTGCCAGAAGAACGCGTGCAAGGCCATGACCATCGCCAGCCATGCATAGCTTTTGCTGATGAAAATCAGTGAGAAGGTCAGCAGCGTACAGACCGCGCCGAACCGCACGATGGCTAGCCGCTGGCCGGTGTAGTCACCGAGCCAGCCCCAGATGTTCGGCGCCACGCAGCGCATCAGCATCGGGATCGCCACCAATTCGCCAATACGCGCACTGGAAAAGCCCAGGTGATCGAAATACAGCGCCAGAAACGGCGCCGTCGAACCGAGCAAGGCGAAATAGAACAGATAGAAACTGGAGAGCCGCCAGTACGGGAGCGCCGCCACGGTCGTCAAACCACAGCGGCTGTGAGGCTCTGCACAAAAACTGCCTGCGCGACGATCATGCTGCGTTAAAAACAGGCTCGCAATGCTCATGTAGGTCCCTACATTCCGCTTGCTCGCCTGTTTTTGCCTTGCCTGATCGCCGCTCGGCGAGTTTTCGTACAGACCCTGCGTCAGCCATTAAAGCTGACCCAGCACCGGAGTGCTCACGCGCACATCGACGTTCTGCCCGCGGTGACGCAGCAGGTGATCCATCAGCACGATGGCCATCATCGCTTCGGCAATCGGCGTGGCGCGGATACCGACGCACGGGTCGTGACGGCCTTTGGTGACAACCTCAACCGGGTTGCCGTGGATGTCGATGGAACGGCCCGGAGTAGTGATACTCGAGGTTGGCTTGAGTGCCAGATGCGCAACGATCGGCTGACCGGACGAGATGCCACCGAGAATGCCGCCGGCGTTGTTGCTGAGGAAACCTTCCGGGGTCATTTCATCGCGGTGTTCAGTGCCGCGCTGGGCGATGCTGGCAAACCCGGCGCCGATTTCCACGCCTTTGACCGCGTTGATGCTCATCAGCGCATGGGCCAGTTCGGCATCGAGGCGGTCGAAAATCGGCTCGCCCAAGCCAGGCATAACGCCTTCGGCAACCACGGTGATCTTCGCGCCTACCGAATCCTGGTCGCGACGCAACTGGTCCATATAAGCTTCCAGCTCCGGCACTTTGTCCGGGTCTGGGCTGAAGAAAGCGTTTTCTTCCACCGAATCCCAGGTTTTGAACGGGATTTCGATCGGGCCGAGCTGGCTCATGTAGCCACGAATGACGATGCCCTGGGTGGCCAGGTACTTTTTCGCAATCGCCCCTGCCGCCACGCGCATGGCGGTTTCACGGGCCGAACTGCGACCGCCGCCGCGGTAATCGCGCTCGCCGTATTTGTGGTGGTAGGTGTAGTCGGCGTGGGCCGGGCGGAACAGATCCTTGATCGCCGAGTAGTCCTTGGACTTCTGGTCGGTGTTGCGGATCAACAGGCCGATGGCGCAACCGGTGGTGCGGCCTTCGAACACGCCGCTGAGAATTTCGACTTCGTCGGCTTCCTGGCGCTGGGTGGTGTGGCGGCTGGTGCCGGGCTTGCGCCGGTCCAGGTCGCGCTGCAGATCCTCAAGGGAAATCTCCAGGCCCGGCGGGCAGCCATCGACAATGGCGACCAACGCCGGACCATGGCTTTCGCCCGCGGTGGTGACAGTGAACAGCTTGCCGTAGGTATTGCCGGACATGCGGGACGCTCCGTGAAATCGAACTGAAATACGTAATGCGCGCCAGTATACGCAGGCTACCCGACTAGTTCATCCTCGAACCTTATGGGTGCCTGCGAGTCCAACCGGCACCTTGTTGATGATGGCGTGATGATGCTGCGAGTTCTAGCCTTGAGCCTTACCTTGTTTACCGGCTTTGCACAGGCCACCGTCCTGCAACGCCCGATCACATTGGACACGGGCAGCGGCGAGCTTTTCGGTTCGCTGTTGCTGCCCAAGTCCGACACGCCAGTGCCGGTTGTCCTGATCATTTCCGGCTCCGGTCCTACGGATCGTGACGGAAACAACCCCGACGGCGGACGCAACGACAGCCTCAAACGGCTGGCCTGGGTGCTGGCCAAACACAACATCGCCAGTGTGCGCTACGACAAGCGCGGCGTGGCGGCGAGCCTGGCTGCGACTCCAGACGAACGTAATCTGTCGGTGGAGGCCTATGTGGCCGACGCCGAAGCCTGGGGCCACAAGCTCAAAACCGATCCGCGCTTTGGCCAACTGATTTTGCTGGGCCACAGCGAAGGTGCTTTGATCGCCAGTCTGGCGGCGCCAAACGTCGATGCCGCGGCGGTGATTTCCATGTCCGGCAGCGCCCGGCCGATCGATCAGGTACTGCGCCAGCAATTGAGTAATCGCCTGCCGCCTCCCTTGATGCTGCGCAGCAATGAACTGCTCGACAGCCTCAAGGCCGGCCACACCGACGACAATGTTCCCCCGCAATTGCAGGTGATTTTCCGTCCCAGCGTGCAGCCGTATCTGATTTCGTTGTTCCGCCAAGACCCGGCAGCGGCCTTCGCCAAACTGAAGATGCCGGCGCTGATTATCCAGGGCAGCAACGACATTCAGGTCGGCGTGGGTGACGCCCAGGCGCTCAAGGCCGCCAAACCTGACGCCGAACTGGCGCTGATCGAAGGCATGAACCACGTGATGCGCATCGTGCCCAACGACGTGAAGCGGCAATTGGCCTCCTATAAAGATCCGCAATTACCGCTGGCAGCCGAACTCGGCGCGCGAATCCTCGGGTTTATTGACGGACTTCGCACCCGTTAAGCGCTGTCAGAGGGGCGTTCTCGCCGTGAAAACTAGTTGAGAACGTCCCTGCCCCTCCAGTCCTGAAAAAAACGGCCGATAAGCCTTTGTCGCCAGCGCAATGGCTGGCGGCAAGCAGGGCTTGGACAGGATCTCGCCGTTATGACTGATACCCAGACTTCACCCGACACCACCGCTGAAAAAGACGCACCGCCAGCGGTCGAGCTGCCGTGGGCGGATGTCCACGTCGAGCACCACAAAATGCTCCGCCTGGCGCCGCTGAAAACCGACCGCAACACTGGCGGACGGCCATTGCGCTTTGTCGAATTTGGTTATGCCGAACGCAATAGCAAGGAACACAGCCTGCTGCGCATGACCATCAAGCTGCCGGGCCAGCGTGTGCGCAAAGAACAGAATCATCTGGACGTGTGGGTCAATCACACGACTAAACGCATGCATTTCGAGCCGGAAAGCGGTTTGCAGATCGAGCCGATGAACCGCGGCATCGGGCGCTATATGGCCGCTCAGGGCATTATCTGGGCGAAGAAGAAATGGCCCGCCTACACCGTCGATGCCACCGATCTGAACAACAAGGATGCGCTGAACGAAGACACTCGCCTGCGCCGCGATCACTTTCTGCGGGTGCACGGTTTTGACGTGGTCTACGCCGACGCCCAGCATTTGAAGGGCAGCGTTAAAGAAGTGCAGGTCGGCGATTTGCTAGGCGACTGGAACAGCGAAAAGTTGCAGCAGGTGGAAATCCTCGAAGCCGCGCAGATGCTCCAGCAAGCCGAGCAGAACCTGGCGGAACAGGAAGTCAAACTGAAGAAGCACGAAGAAAAAGTCAGCAAGTACAAACGCGAAGACGCAGGGCTGCGTTTTACCATTACGTGTCTGGTGGCGTTTGCGGTGTTTCAGGCGGGGTTGTTGATCTGGATTGCTACGCACCGCTGAAGGCTTGAGACCGCGGCGCGGCCATCGCGGGCAAGCTACGCTCCCACAGGTTTTGTTTTGTGTCCAAATAATGTGGCACACACAAAACCTGTGGGAGCGTGGCTTGCCCGCGAAGGCTTTCTAAGGTCAGACGCGGGAAGCGAACAACGCCTGATGATCGCGGCACTGCTGCGCTGTCAGCATGAACACCCCATGCCCACCGCGCTCGAACTCCAGCCAGGCGAAGTCGACTTCTGGGTACAGCGCTTCGACGTGAACCTGGCTGTTACCCACCTCGACAATCAGCAAACCCTTCTCGGTCAGATGATCCGCCGCTTCGGCGAGCATGCGGCGCACCAGGTTCAAACCGTCGTCGCCACAGGCCAGGCCCAGCTCAGGTTCGTGCTGATACTCGTCCGGCATGTCGGCGAAATCTTCCGCATCGACGTAAGGCGGGTTCGACACGATCAGGTCGAAACGTTGACCCGGCAGGCCATCGAAACCATCGCCCTGAACGGTGTACACGCGCTCATCGACACCGTGGCGCTCAATGTTCTGGTTCGCCACTTCCAGCGCTTCGAACGACAGATCGGCCAGTACCACTTCAGCGTTCTGGAACTCGTAGGCACAGGCGATGCCGATGCAACCGGAACCTGTGCACAGGTCGAGAATGCGCGCAGGTTCGGCACCCAACCACGGTTCGAAACGCTTTTCGATCAGCTCGCCAATTGGCGAACGCGGGATCAGCACGCGCTCATCGACAATGAATGACATTCCACAGAACCAGGCTTCGCCCAGCAGGTAAGCTGTCGGAATGCGCTCTTCGATGCGGCGCTTGAGCAAGCGTTGCAGATTGACCAGCTCGTCATCTTCCAGACGGCAATCCAGATAGCTGTCGGCGATTTCCCACGGCAAGTGCAGCGCACCCAATACCAGTTGACGGGCTTCGTCCCAGGCGTTGTCGGTCCCATGGCCGAAAAACAGATCCTCCCCATGGAAGCGGCTGACGGCCCAACGGATATGGTCACGCAGGGTACGAAGTCGGGAAGTGATCACGGGGCAAACTCCAAAAAAAACGACTGACGATTCTAACAGCCAAAAGGCGCCGCGACGACGCAGGAAAAACACCGGATCAGATGTAGGACTCTTCTATTTTTTCAGCAAGCTATTGAACAGAACGAGTATCTTAACGAGGCTGCGACCCAACAACGGCGGTGCCTACGATGGTAGCGATTCACAGAAGCGCTCAGCCAGAGGACAATGTCGCAAAAGCCCCACCCGAAGGAGCCCCAGAATGTCCGTTCCAAAAACGATGTTTCAACTCAGCGGCCGTGGTTATGCAGCGGCCAATCTGGGTCATGCGACCCTTGTCATCATCGATGCCCAGAAAGAATACCTCAGCGGCCCCTTGGCACTGAGCGGCATGGATGCTGCCGTCGCGAACATCAAGCAACTGGTGGCCGCTGCCCGTGCAGCCGGTCGGCCGATCGTGCACGTGCGCCACCTCGGCACTGTCGGTGGGCTGTTCGACCCGCAAGGCGAGCGCGGCGAGTTCATCCCCGGGCTCGAGCCACAGGGTGACGAAACCATCATCGGCAAATTGCTGCCGAGTGCGTTTCATGGCACCGAACTGCTGGAGCGCCTGCAGAACCTCGGTTCGCTGGACCTTATCGTTTGCGGCTTCATGAGCCATTCCAGCGTCAGCACTACCGTGCGCGCCGCAAAGAACCTGGGCTTTCGTTGCACATTGGTTGAAGACGCCTGCGCGACTCGCGACTTGCCCTACAAGGGTGGCGTCCTGAGCGCCGAGCACGTTCAGCACACCGAGATGGCGATTATGGCGGACAATTTCGCCACCCTCGCCCAAACCCACGAACTGATCTGATCAACCCTTCGATGAGCGGTCCATGCCGCCGCTCATCCGCAAAAGCCTCTCATTTGCCGTAATTGCCCTAGCCTCAGGAACATCCCGGTCAACTCCCGGTCGAAGGGCCGATACCCATTGAGGAAGGTCGGAATGAAGTTATCCGATGGTTTTGATGCACGCCGCTTGCGGCCCAAAGGCCAACGCAACTGGCGTTTTCGCTTCGGCGCAGCGATTGCTGCCTTGCTGGCGATGTGCGGTGTGTTGCTCGCCATGGCAGGTGCTGCCAGCCTGCTCGGCCACGCACCCGCCCTGGGTGAGTTGAATACCAACCGGGTCGGTTCGGCAGTTATTCTGGCGATTGGCCTGTTCGTGCTGTACATCGGCGTGTGGCTATGGCGCCGCTGCCGTCGCCGCTCGCGCCAGTCGCGAGAGCTGAACATGTCTCCACACCTGATGAAAAAACACGACTAAGCCCAACGCCGGACGTTTTGTCGCGCCCGATGCGTCCCGACTTGGGTAAACTGGCCGCCCTTCGCGGAGGCTGACATGCAAGACGACGATTTTTCCCTGTTCAAAAGCGCGATCCAAGGCGTCAAGCCGATCAAGCACGATCGCGCCGAAACCGGCAAACCCAAGGCCGACCGCGCGCAAATTGCCAAGCTGCGCCAGGCCGCCACCGTGCGCACCGACGCCACCACCGTTGACGGGCTGTCCGATCAGTTCGTCATCGATGTCGGCCCCGAAGATGAGCTGATGTGGGCCCGCGACGGCGTCCAGGAAAGCCAGATGCGCAAGCTCAAGATCGGACAGATTCCGTTCGAAGGCAGCCTGGATCTGCATGGCATGAGCGTGGAAAAGGCCCGTGAAACCCTGTGGGCCTTTCTGGCCGAAGCGACAAAATTCGAAATCCGCTGCGTACGTGTCACCCATGGCAAAGCGGTTCGCCTGGACGGCAAGCGGCCGATGATCAAGAGTCACGTCAACACGTGGCTACGCCAGCATTCACAGGTACTCGGCTTCACCTCGTGCCAACCGAAACACGGCGGCGCCGGAGCGGTTTATGTGATGCTCAAACGCACCATGATGGAAGGTCGTGACGAGTAATGCCGTCGCTTCACGCTTGCAGCGCCGTGTCCGTCACCGTACCCTTGCCCTTTGCGTAAAATCCCACAGGTAGTTTCATGTCCCTGGAACAGAATTACACCGAGATTCTCGGCCAATTGGGCGAGGACGCCTCCCGCGAGGGTCTGCTCGACACGCCAAAACGTGCCGCCAAAGCCATGCAGTACCTTTGCCGCGGTTATGAACAGACACTGGAAGAGGTTACCAACGGTGCCTTGTTCAGCTCCGACAACAGCGAGATGGTGCTGGTCAAGGACATCGAGCTTTACTCGTTGTGCGAGCACCACATGCTGCCGTTCATCGGCAAGGCCCATGTTGCCTACATCCCGAGCGGCAAGGTTCTGGGGCTGTCGAAAGTCGCGCGCATCGTCGATATGTACGCCCGGCGCCTGCAGATCCAGGAAAACCTCAGCCGCCAGATCGCCGATGCGGTCCAGCAAGTCACCGGCGCCCTGGGCGTTGCAGTGGTGATCGAGGCCAAGCACATGTGCATGATGATGCGCGGTGTGGAGAAACAGAATTCGACGATGATCACCTCGGTGATGCTTGGCGAGTTCCGCGAAAACGCGGCCACCCGCAGCGAGTTTCTCAGCCTGATCAAGTAACTCGCAGCACGAAGAAAACCGGCACTGATCGCCGGTTTTTTTTCGCCCGCGAAAAATCAGGTAAGCTGCGCGCCTTCTGTTTGCTCCTGTGAGGCTTATACCGTGTTTGTTAAAGCGCTTCGTGTCGGCCTCGGCCAACTGATCATCTTCATCGATTTCATTACTCGTCCAGGCAAAAAGCAGCGCCCCGCCGCCGCTCAGGCCCAGGTCGAAACCGCCGCCAAGGACCTGACCCTGTATCAGTTCCACGCCTGCCCGTTCTGCGTGAAGACCCGCCGCACCCTGCGTCGCCTGAACGTTCCGGTGGCGTTGCGCGATGCCAAGAACAACGAACAGGATCGCCAGGCGCTGCTGGAGCAAGGCGGCAAGATCAAGGTGCCGTGCCTGCGCATCGAAGAGAATGGCCAGACCACCTGGATGTATGAATCCAAGGTGATCATTGATTATCTGGATAAGCGGTTTGCTGCGGTCTGATGGTTGTGTAGTGCTCTGACTGGCACCTTCGCGGGCAAGCCTCGCTCCTACAGGTTTTGTGTCGTGTCCAAATGATGGGCACACACTAAATCTTTAGGAGCGAGGCTTGCCCGCGAAGACGTCGGCACAAACACCGCAAAATCAAACAAAAAATAAACCGGCCAATTGGCCGGTTTATTTGTTTACGCCCTCCCCTCAGGCCGCTTCTGCCGTCTGCGCCTGACGCGGTCGAACTGACTGAATGCTCTACCCGCGACATGTATCGACTGATCTGAAGCTATCGCGGGCACGCCACGCTCCCACAGGGGAATGCGCTCATCTGTAGGAGCGAGGCTTGCCCGCGAAGGCATCCTTCCTGGCGATATATCCCTATTGCCAAACTTTTCGTCTACAAAATCAAAAACATTATTTGCTTTATTTGTATACAAAAGCATAATTCGCTTCGTGCGAGTTCCTGACCATCAGGTCAACAAATTCGCAAATGCCTCAAAGGGTCGCTGCCACCCTCATGGGTCCGGCCCTGGAAATAACAATAAAACTCTTGAGGAGTATTCGCTGTGGAAAGCCGCAAATCCGAAGCCCCGACGCTGGAACTCTCGCCGCCATTACGCAATGGCTGGCTGGAGCGCATCTTCAAACTCAGCTTGCACGGCACCACGGTGAAGACCGAGCTGATCGCCGGTCTGACAACCTTCATCACCATGGCTTACATCATCTTCGTCAACCCGAACATCATGGCCGATGCCGGCATCGATCACGGGGCCGCGTTCGTCGCCACCTGCATTGCCGCCGCGCTGGGTTGCCTGCTGATGGGCCTGTACGCCAACTGGCCGGTCGGCCTGGCGCCGGGCATGGGCCTGAACGCGTTCTTCACGTACACCGTGGTCGGCACCATGGGCTACAACTGGGAAACCGCCCTCGGTGCGGTGTTCGTCTCCGGTGTGTTGTTCATGTTCCTGACCTTTTCCCGGATTCGCGAATGGCTGCTCAACAGCATTCCAGTGAGTTTGCGCTTTGCCATGGGCGCCGGTGTGGGCTTGTTTCTGGGGCTGATCGGTTTGAAAACCGCTGGCATCGTTGTCGATAGCCCGGCCACTCTGATCAAGCTTGGTTCCCTGCGCGAGCCTGGCCCGCTGCTGGCGGCCATCTGCTTCCTGATGATTGCCGTACTCAGCTACCACAAAGTATTCGGCGCGATTCTCATCAGCATCATCACGGTGACCCTGGCCGGTTGGGGCCTGGGCCTGGTGCATTACGAAGGGATTATGTCAGCGCCGCCAAGCCTGGCACCGACCTGGATGGCCATGAATGTCGCCGGCGTATTCAACGTCAGCATGATTAGCGTGGTACTCGCTTTCCTCTTCGTGCACATGTTCGACACCGCCGGCACCTTGATGGGCGTCGCCCAGCGCGCCAACCTGGTGAACGCTGACGGCCGGATCGAAAACCTTTCCCGCGCCATGAAAGCCGACAGTGCTTCCAGCGTATTTGGTGCGGTGGTCGGTGTTCCGCCAGTCACCAGCTATGTGGAAAGTGCCGCTGGTGTAGCAGCGGGTGGTCGGACTGGTCTTACCGCCGTGACCGTAGGTGTGCTATTTATTGCTGCAATGTTTTTCGCACCGCTGGCTGGCATGATCCCCGCTTATGCAACCGCCGGCGCACTGATTTATGTGGCGATGCTGATGATGGGCGGCATGGCCCATATCGAATGGGACGAAGCGACCGACAGCATTCCGGCGATCGTTACCGCGATCATGATGCCGCTGACTTTCTCGGTCGCCGACGGCATCGCGCTGGGCTTCATCACTTATGTAGCGTTGAAGGCCGGCACCGGTAAGTACAAGGAAATTTCCGTCAGCCTGTGGGTGCTTTGCGCGATCTTCATCGCCAAGTTCATTTTCTTGTAAGCCGTTTACGATTCAAAAGCAGTGTTTCAAAACAGCCTCACCCCGTCGGGTGAGGCTTTTGTGCAAAGGGAGGAAAGTGATGAGTCTGGAAACCTGGCTGCTGTTCAGCGGCGCTGCGCTGGTGGTGATCCTGATCCCGGGGCCACTGTCTTTGCTGATGATCAGCAACAGTTTGAATTACGGCTTGCGCCGTTCTTACCCAGCGTTTCTGGGAGGCGTGATTGCGTCGATCTGTCTGCTCAGTGCTTCGGCGCTTGGCTTGGGCGCATTGTTGCTAGCGTCGGAACAGCTGTTCAGCGC
Source organism: Pseudomonas sp. S2_A02 (assembly GCF_054668495.1). NCBI lineage: Bacteria > Pseudomonadati > Pseudomonadota > Gammaproteobacteria > Pseudomonadales > Pseudomonadaceae > Pseudomonas > Pseudomonas sp. S2_A02. Next base: position 1,768,171 of record NZ_CP162776.1, read on the forward strand.
CCTGAAAATCGTCGGTGCGCTGTACCTGTTCTACCTCGCCTGGCAGAGCTGGCAGCAATCGCGTCAGCCATCCCAAGGCGCCGAAGTGCCCCAGGCTGCACCGGTGCCGCGCTTTCGCGCACTGTTCGGGCGCGCGTTCATGCTCGGCGCGAGTAATCCGAAAGACATTTTGTTCTTCGCCGCTTTCCTGCCGCAGTTTCTGAGTGCCGAGCAACCGTTCCTGCCGCAGTTGCTGGTGATGATTGCCACCTGGACCGTGCTGGATTTGCTGTGCAAATTGGCTTATGGCCTCGGTGCCCACGGCGCGGCGCGGTATCTGCGCAGTGGCAAGGGGCAGAGCTGGTTCAACCGGGTGAGTGCGGGGTTGTTCAGTGGTGCCGGTGCCGCTTCGTTGTTGAGCCGCTAAAGCTTCGCGGGCAAGCCTCGCTCCTACATTGATCTGTGTCGTTCACTAATCCCCTGTAGGAGCGAGGCTTGCCCGCGAAGGGTCCCTTCCATGCACCGCATTCCTCGGGACAAAAAAAAGCCCGCAGTGTGAGCGGGCAAAAGACCAAAGAAGCTATATGCGCAGCTTTTTTTGAGAAGAAGGAGCTTGGGGGAAAAGTCCTAGCTTCCTCTGTAGGTCGAATAGCTATACGGCGAAATCAACAACGGCACATGGTAGTGATCCTGTTCCGCGGAGATGCCGAAACGCAGCACCACCACATCCAGGAACGCAGGCTCAGGCAACTGAACCCCACGGGCGCGGTAGTAATCACCCGCATGAAACTGAAGCTGATAGACCCCGGACCGATAGTCATCGCCTTGCAGCAGCGGCGCATCGACACGGCCATCGCTGTTGGTTATCGCAGTGGCGACCCATTCCAGCTGCGAACCTTCAACGCGGTACAACTCGACCTTGATCGAACTGCCCGGGCAACCGTGTGCAGCGTCCAAAACGTGTGTAGTCAAACGTCCCATTGATTCTGCGCGCCTGCCTGCGTGGAGCAGTCAGACCTCGCGCCTCCCGAAGTCAGTTGAAAAGGAGACCGCACCGTTTCGGAGCACGAAAAGCTGCGGCGAGCGACTGATTAAGACACTTTTCATAAAAATTGTACACAATAAAAACGACATTTTCACCGCTAGCGCCGTCATTCAGGGTTTACCAGCCAATCTTTCGCCGAACCATGAGATCAGAGGACCTCCTACCCATTAGCTGACCAGTCAGGCAGGTTTCTTGCAGTACCCTTCAAAGTGGGCAGTCAGTGAAAAATGCAAAAAATCAGGCTTACAAAGTGAACATAAAGTTGTATACAATCACTCCATCGCTGTGACGCCAGCCTGCCCTCTCATTGGCAGGCCGCCACACAACCCTGACTTGAATAAGTCGACACGAACAAGAAGGAAGACTGCAGTGAGCGCTGACTATCCACGCGACCTGATCGGTTACGGCAGTAACCCTCCTCACCCACACTGGCCGGGCAATGCCCGCATCGCGCTGTCCTTCGTGCTCAATTACGAGGAAGGTGGCGAGCGCAATATCCTGCACGGCGATAAAGAGTCCGAAGCCTTCCTCTCGGAAATGGTTTCGGCGCAGCCGCTGCAAGGCGAGCGCAACATGAGCATGGAATCCCTTTACGAGTATGGCAGCCGTGCCGGCGTCTGGCGGGTTCTGAAACTGTTCAAGGAATTCGACATCCCGCTGACCATTTTCGCCGTGGCCATGGCCGCCCAGCGCCACCCGGACGTGATCCGCGCCATGGTCGATGCCGGTCACGAAATCTGCAGCCACGGCTATCGCTGGATCGACTACCAGTACATGGACGAAGCGCAGGAACGCGAGCACATGCTCGAAGCGATCCGCATCCTCACCGAAATCACCGGCGAGCGCCCACTGGGCTGGTACACCGGCCGCACCGGCCCGAACACCCGTCGGCTGGTGATGGAAGAAGGCGGTTTCCTCTACGACTGCGACACCTACGACGACGACCTGCCCTACTGGCAACCGAACAACCCGACCGGCAAGGCGCATCTGGTGATCCCGTACACCCTGGACACCAACGACATGCGCTTCACCCAGGTCCAGGGCTTCAACAAGGGCGACGATTTCTTTGAATACCTGAAAGACGCGTTTGATGTGCTGTATGCCGAAGGCGCCGAAGCACCGAAGATGTTGTCGATCGGCCTGCACTGCCGGCTGATCGGTCGTCCGGCGCGCCTGGCCTCGCTCAAACGCTTTATCGAATACGCTAAAAGTCATGAACAGGTGTGGTTCAGCCGTCGCGTCGACATCGCTCGTCACTGGCACCAAACCCACCCGTATCAAGGGGCCGCGAAATGAGCAACTTCCAAACCCTGAAACCATCGACCCTGAGTCGCGACGCGTTTGTCGCCGCCTTCGCCGACATCTACGAACATTCGCCATGGGTGGCCGAAAAGGCCTTCGACCTGGGCCAGGACGCTTCGATCGACGAGATCGAAACCCTGCACCAGCGCATGAGCGACATCCTGTTGAGCGCCGATCACACCAGCCAACTGGCCCTGATCAACGCTCACCCGGACCTGGCCGGCAAAGCTGCCGTCCAGGGCCAGCTCACCGCTGCCAGCACTGAAGAACAGTCTGGCGCGGGTATTCACCAATGCTCGATCGATGAGTTTGAACGCTTTACCGAGCTGAACGACGCCTACAAAGCCAAGTTCAAGTTTCCCTTCATCATGGCGGTAAAAGGCAGCAACCGGCATCAGATCCTCGCAGCGTTCGAAACGCGCATTCACAACTCGGTCGACACCGAATTCAAATGCGCGCTGGCGGAGATCAACAAAATCGCCTTGTTCCGATTACTGACCCTATAGCGAGCAGCCCTTGTGAAAAGCCCCGAGCGGATTCATGAATGCCGAACCGCCCAAGGGCCTCGCAAACATCCCAAGCCAACTTATTAAAGGCAGACAAGAAGAATGAAAGCTTACGCCGTACCTTTCGAGAAGTTCGTCAACCTGGCCGACGCCCGCCTGGGCACCAAAATCATCTCGGTCACCGATGACTGGTTCGCAGACGCCAACCGTCTGTTCCAACCGACCCCGGCCGTGTGGAAGGAGGGCGTGTTCGATGACAACGGCAAGTGGATGGACGGCTGGGAGTCGCGTCGCAAACGCTTCGAAGGCTACGACAGCGCGGTAATCCGTCTGGGCGTACCGGGCTCGATCAAAGGCGTGGACATCGACACTTCATTCTTCACCGGCAACTTCCCGCCGTCGGCTTCCCTGGAAGCCTGCTTCCTGGCCTCGGGCGAGCCGGACGAAAACACTCAGTGGACTGAAGTGCTGTCGGCCGTCGAGTTGCAAGGCAACAGCCACCACTACCACGAAATCAACAACGACCAGGCCTTCAGCCACCTGCGCTTCAACATCTACCCGGATGGCGGCGTGGCCCGTCTGCGTGTGTACGGCATTCCGTTCCGCGACTGGTCCGCTGTGGGCGACAACGAACAGGTCGACCTGGCTGCGGCCCTGAACGGTGGCCGTGCGCTGGCCTGCTCCGATGAACACTTCGGCCGCATGAGCAACATCCTCAACCCGGGCCGTGGCATCAACATGGGCGACGGCTGGGAAACTGCGCGTCGTCGTACGCCGGGCAATGACTGGGTAATCGTCGCGCTGGGCCATGCGGGCGAGATCGAGAAAGTCATCGTCGACACCCTGCACTTCAAGGGCAACTACCCGGACACCTGTTCGATCCAGGGTGCATTCGTGAAGGGCGGCACCGACAGCCAGATCGAAACCCAATCGCTGTTCTGGCGTGAACTGTTGCCAAGCCAGAAGCTGGAAATGCACGCCGAACACACCTTCGCCGAGCAGATCAAGGCACTGGGCCCGATCACCCATATCCGCCTGAACGTGTTCCCGGATGGTGGCGTGAGCCGCCTGCGGGTATTGGGCAAGGTCGCGAAATAAGCGGTGAGGCCAATCGCGAGCAGGCTCGCTCCCACATTGGATTGTGGTGCACACAAAACCTGTGGGAGCGAGCCTGCTCGCGATAGAAATAGAACAAACAACACAGAATTCGGAAAAGAAGACCAGCATGCGCACATTGACGATTGAACCGCTGACCAAAGAAGCCTTCGCCCCTTTCGGTGACGTGATTGAAACCGATGGCAGCGATCATTTCATGATCAACAACGGTTCGACCATGCGCTTTCACAAACTGGCTGTGGTCGAAACCGCCACGCCAGAAGACAAGGCGATCATCAGCATCTTCCGCGCCGACGCGCAGGATATGCCGCTGACCGTCTGCATGCTGGAGCGTCACCCGCTGGGCAGCCAGGCTTTCATTCCGCTGCTCGGCAACCCCTTTCTGATCGTGGTCGCGCCACTTGGCGATGAACCTGTATCAGGCTTGGTCCGCGCCTTCGTCACCAACGGCAGGCAGGGCATTAATTACCATCGCGGCGTTTGGCACCATCCGGTGCTGACGATCGAAAAGCGGGATGACTTCCTGGTGGTTGATCGCAGTGGCACAGGCAATAACTGCGATGAGCATTTTTTCAAAGAGGATGAGCGTTTGATCCTCGCCCCCCACCAATAAGAGAAGGTCTGATCACTCGACGACAGAGTGACAGGCGAGAGGTAAAGACTGTGGAAGCACATCTGTTGGAATGGCTGAACCTGAGCGTGCGCTGGGTTCACATGATCACTGGCGTAGCCTGGATCGGCGCGTCGTTCTATTTCGTCTGGCTGGAAAACAACCTCAATCGGGTCAACCCGAAAAACGGGCTGGCGGGCGATTTGTGGGCGATCCACGGCGGCGGTATCTACCACCTGGAAAAATACAAACTGGCTCCACCGACCATGCCGGACAACCTGCACTGGTTCAAATGGGAAGCCTACTTCACTTGGTTGTCGGGGGTTGCGCTGCTGTGCGTGGTGTTCTACTCCAACCCGACGCTGTACTTGCTGGCACCGGGAAGCACCCTGAGCGGCCTTGAAGGCGTGGCCATCGGTCTGGGCTCGCTGTTCATCGGCTGGTTCGTCTACTCCTTCCTCTGCGACTCGGCCTTGGGCAAACGCCCTGCCCTGCTAGGCGGAATCCTGTTCGTGCTGATCATTGGCGCCGCTTACGGCTTCAGCAAAGTGTTCAGCGGTCGTGGTGCGTACCTGCACGTCGGCGCGATCATCGGCACCATCATGGTTGGCAACGTGTTCCGCATCATCATGCCGGCGCAGCGCGCCTTGGTGGCAGCGATCGCCGAGAACCGCACACCCGATCCGGCGCTGCCGGCCAAAGGTTTGCTGCGTTCGCGTCACAACAACTACTTCACCTTGCCGGTGCTGTTCATCATGATCAGCAACCACTTCCCGAGCACCTACGGCAGCCAATACAACTGGCTGATCCTGGCCGGGATCGCGGTGCTGGCGGTGTTGGTGCGTCACTACTTCAACACCCGTCACGACAGCCACAAATTCGCCTGGACCCTGCCCGTTGCGGCGGTCGGCATGATTTGTCTGGCCTACGTGACCGGGCCGGCGCCGATGTCCAGCGCACCTGAAGTGGCCAAGGCGCCTGGGACCATCGAGTACCAGCCGCTGCCGGAAACCGCCCTTGGTGGTGGTGCCAAACCTGAAGCGGCAAAAGCGGCGCCGGCTGCTGAACCGGCTCAGGCGTCCAATCAGGGGCCAACGTTCGACAAGGTTCACAGCGTGATCCAGGAACGTTGCGCCGTGTGCCATTCGGCCAAACCGACCAGCCCGCTGTTCAGCGCGGCGCCGGCTGGCGTGATGTTCGATACGCCCGAACAGATCAAGCTCCAGGCCCCGCGCATCCAGGCCCAGGCTGTTGCCAGCCAGATCATGCCACTGGGCAACATCACCCAGATGACCCAGCAGGAACGTGACCTGATTGGCGCGTGGATTGTTCAGGGAGCCCAAACCCAATAAGCAACACAAAACCCTGTGGGAGCGAGCCGGCTCGCGATGACGGTATGACATTCAACATCAGTGTTGACTGAACCGACGCCATCGCGAGCAGGCTCGCTCCCACAGGGCAGCTGCCTGCGCCTCAAACAATAAAAACAAGAGGGAGCAACAGATGATTCATGACCAGACACGCCTGTCGTTTAGCGACGTCGGGCTGATCGCCGACAACCGTGCCCCAAACCTGTCCCCGACGCTCTGTTGCGGGGCACTTGAGCCATGGCGCGGGAGTCAGTATTCTCCGCGCCCGCTCGAGTTCGGTCTAAAAAAAAGCGCGAATTTAATTCCTGACCAGAAAGCCAACTTACCCCGGCTCTGGACCGTACCAAGGCACCCCGAAATGACGCTCAATCGACTGTTTTCGAACAGCCGAACGGGCGTTTTTTGGCTTTTTTAAAGCCTTGGCTCAGCTCTTGCTAACAGCATCAAAGCTGACCGATTGGATGATTTTTTACAGCAACAAGCAAAGGCGCCACACCAGAGCGCCGACCTTAGAAAAATAACGTGGAACCACCTACTTTTTGGGAGCAACCGAATGAAACGTACGTGCACCAGCCTGATGCTCGCGGGATCCTTGTTGGCCGGGGGCCAGGCCATGGCCGGCGACTTGCTGCAATGGCAGAACAACAGCCTGACCTATCTCTATGGCAAGGACTTCCAGGTCAACCCGCGTATTCAGCAAACCGTGACCTTCGAGCACGCCGATGCCTGGAAATACGGGGATAACTTCTTCTTCGTCGACAAGATTTTCTACAACGGCGAGAAGGACTTCAATGCCGGCCCAAACACCTATTACGGGGAGTTCCAGCCACGTATTTCGCTGGGCAAGGTCCTCGACCAGAAGATCGAATTCGGCCCGGTCAAAGACGTGCTGCTGGCCATGACGTACGAGTTCGGTGAAGGTGATACCGAGTCCTATCTGATCGGTCCGGGCTTCGATTTGGCGATTCCCGGGTTCGACTACTTCCAGCTGAACTTCTACCAGCGTCACACCGAAGGCAGTCGCCCGGGTGACAATGTCTGGCAGATCACCCCGGTTTGGTCCTACACCATTCCAGTGGGCGATTCGAACATCCTGATCGATGGTTTCATGGACTGGGTGGTCGACAACGACAAGAACAGCAAAGGTACCTACCACGCCAACCTGCACTTCAACCCACAGATCAAATACGACCTGGGTAAAGCCCTGAACATTGGCGAGAAGCAGTTGTACGTCGGCGTCGAGTACGACTACTGGTCAGACAAGTACGGGATCAAGGACAGCCAGTACTTCAAGACCGATCAGAGCAACACGAGCTTCCTGGTGAAGTTCCACTTCTGATCGTAAAAAGCTTCGCGGGCAAGCCTCGCTCCCACAGGTTTTGTGTCGTTCACATAATCGGCGAACGACACAAAACCTGTGGGAGCGTGGCTTGCCCGCGATGGCTGCACCGTCAATCTCAAGCCGGAACCGCAGGCTCCACCAACCCCAGAAACCGGCACAACTCATCCCGCTTGGCCAACGCATCGCGCCGCCCCAGATCGATCAACTCGCTGCAATACCCCGCCTCGAACAACAAATAACTCAGCACCCCCGCCCCGCTGGTCTTGGTCGCCCCTGGCCCGCGCAAAAACAGACGCAAGGCCGCCGGTAATTCCTGGCGATGCCGCGCTGCAATTTCATCGATCGGCTGACTCGGAGAAATCACCAGCACTTCCACCGGCGCTGCTCCCAATGCACGACTCGGTGTGCCGTCGGGCAGCAGATGGCTGAACTGGTTCAGACGTTGCAACAACTCGATGTCACTTTCCAGACTGTCAATGAACGTACTGTTGAGCATGTGCCCGCCGATTTGTGCCAGGGTCGGCTGCTGACCGGTGTAGGCACGTTGCAGCGGCTGTTCCGGGTCGACCCCGCGCGGGTTGCCGCTGACACCCACTACCAGCACGCGGCTGGCACCCAGGTGCAGGGCCGGGCTGATCGGTGCCGATTGGCGTACCGCGCCATCGCCGAAATATTCTTCGCCGAGTTTCACCGGCGCAAATAGCAACGGAATCGCCGAACTGGCCAGCAAGTGCTCGACGGTCAATTGTGTTGGCACGCCGATTCGCCGATGACGCAACCAGGACTCGATGGTACCGCCGCCCTGATAAAACGTGACGGCCTGGCCGGACTCATAGCCAAACGCCGTGACCGCTACCGCCTTCAATTGCTTTTGCGCGATGGCCTCGGCGATCCCGGACATGTGCAGTTTGTCGTTGAGCAAACTACGCAGCGGTGAGCTATTGAGCAGAGCCACTGGCACCGGAGCGCCGATCCCCATCAGATTGTGACTGACAAAACGGGTGGCTTGATGGATCACCCCCGGCCAGTCGCTGCGCAATACCAGATGGCTGCGGAAACCCTGCCAGAAGGCGGTCAGACGCTGAATCGCGCCGCGAAAGTCCATCGCCCCACTGGCCAGGCTGACCGCGTTGATCGCGCCGGCCGAGGTGCCGACGATTACCGGAAACGGATTCGCCGCCCCCACCGGCAGCAGCTCGGCAATCGCCGCCAGCACGCCCACCTGATAAGCCGCCCGAGCCCCGCCGCCGGAAAGTATCAACCCTGTAACCGGTTCAGCAGAACTCATCGCAACACTCCATGGTGCTTAAAGGGATCGGTGATCAACCGCGCTTGGCGTACAGCTTCGGTTCGCCCGGTGGACGGCTCTTGAAGCGGCGATGTGCCCAGAGGTATTGCTCCGGGCATTCGCGCAAAGCACCTTCGACCCACTGGTTGATCCGAATGCAGTCAGCCTCTTCCGTCTCGCCAGGAAAACCCTCGAGCGGCGCATGAATCACCAACCGATAACCACTGCCGTCAGCCAGGCGTTCCTGGGTGAACGGCACTACCAGCGCTTTGCCCAGCCGCGCGAACTTGCTGGTGGCGGTGACGGTCGCCGCCTGAATCCCGAACAGCGGCACGAAGATACTTTGCTTGGCGCCGTAGTCCTGATCCGGTGCGTACCAGATCGCCCGGCCTGCCCGCAGCAGTTTGAGCATGCCGCGCACGTCGTCGCGCTCCACCGCCAGCGAGTCGAGGTTATGCCGCTCGCGGCCAAGACGCTGGATGTAGTCGAACAGCGGATTCTTGTGTTCGCGGTACATGCCATCGATGGTGTGTTGCTGGCCGAGCAGCGCCGCGCCGATCTCCAGCGTGGTGAAATGCACGGCCATCAGAATCACACCCTTGCCGTCGCGCTGGGCCTGCTTCAAATGCTCCAGGCCTTCGACATGGGCCAGTTTCGCCAGACGCTTGCGCGACCACCACCAGCTCATGGCCATCTCCAGGAAGGCGATGCCGGTGGAGGCGAAGTTTTCCTTGAGCAGGCGCTTGCGCTCGGCAGCGGACTTTTCCGGGAAACACAGCTCAAGATTGCGCTTGGCGATGCGCCGTCGGTCGCCGGCCACGCGATACATCAATGCGCCCAGGGCGCGACCGATCGACAGCAGCGCCGGATACGGCAGCTGCACAATCAGCCACAACAGCCCCAAGCCACACCACAGCGGCCAGAAACGTGGAGAAAGAAATGCTGTTCGAAAACGCGGGCGATCCATTAAAGGTTCCGTCAAGACAGTGGCCGCGCATTCTACATCGTTCGACCCGGCTTGCGGCCTGCGGGCGTTCTCGTTATAAGTCTCGGCACTTTTAGTGACAAGCCGTTGTATGCCGACCATGAGCCAAACCGAACCGCTAGACCAAGATCCCGTGTTCCAGTTAAAGGGCAGCATGCTCGCCATTACGGTGCTGGAACTGGCCCGTAACGACCTTGAGAACCTTGATCGACAACTGGCGGCCAAGGTCGCCCAGGCGCCCAACTTTTTCAGCAACGCGCCGCTGGTACTGGCCCTGGACAAACTTCCGGCCAGCGAAGGCTCGGTCGATCTTCCAGGGCTGATGCGCATCTGCCGCCAGCATGGCCTGCGCACCCTGGCGATCCGGGCCAGCCGCATCGAAGACATTGCCGCCGCCATCGCGGTCGATCTGCCAGTGCTGCCGCCGTCCGGCGCCCGTGAGCGACCGCTCGACCCGAACGAAGGCACTGTTGCAAAAAAACCGGAAAAACCACCGGAACCAACCATCAAACCGACCAAAATCATTACCTCGCCGGTACGCGGTGGCCAGCAGATTTATGCTCAGGGTTGCGATTTGGTGGTGATTTCGTCGGTCAGCCCGGGGGCGGAACTTCTCGCCGACGGGAACATCCATGTATACGGCGCGATGCGCGGTCGTGTCTTGGCCGGCGTCAAAGGTGACACGAAAGCCAGGATTTTCTGTCAGCAAATGACCGCTGAACTGGTCTCCATCGCCGGCCACTACAAGGTTTCCGAGGATTTGCGTCGTGATCCATTGTGGGGCGCGGGCGTACAAGTCAGCCTGTCGGGCGACGTGTTGAACATCATTCGGCTTTAACGGATACTGCCGCATTTTCCAAGCATCTCTAAAACGTAGCGAAAACGGCTCAAACGAAGTAGGAAAAAGGCTAAAAGCAGTGTTTACCGGGGGTAAGCACCGCTCAGAACTGGATTCCAGCCAAGGCTGTCCGACTGCAGTAGTTTTTCAAGAGATGTTTTTCAGGGGCTAAACGTCCTTTTCCTTAGGGGTAAAACACCTTGGCCAAGATTCTCGTGGTTACATCCGGCAAGGGTGGTGTGGGTAAGACCACCACCAGCGCCGCTATCGGTACCGGCCTCGCTTTGCGTGGTCACAAAACAGTAATCGTCGACTTCGACGTTGGTTTGCGTAACCTCGACCTGATCATGGGTTGCGAACGCCGCGTGGTGTATGACTTCGTCAACGTGGTAAACGGCGAAGCCAACCTGCAACAAGCTCTGATCAAAGACAAGCGTCTGGAAAACCTATACGTATTGGCCGCCAGTCAGACTCGCGATAAAGACGCGCTGACCCTGGAAGGCGTCGAAAAGGTCCTGATGCAGCTCAAGGAAGACTTCGAATTCGTGGTCTGCGATTCTCCGGCGGGCATCGAGAAAGGCGCCCACCTGGCCATGTACTTCGCTGACGAAGCGATTGTAGTGACCAACCCGGAAGTCTCCTCCGTACGTGACTCGGACCGTATGCTGGGCCTGTTGGCCAGCAAGTCCCGTCGCGCCGAGAACGGCGAAGAGCCGATCAAGGAACACTTGCTGCTGACCCGCTACAACCCGACCCGCGTGAGCAACGGCGAAATGCTCGGCGTCGAAGACGTCAAGGACATCCTCGCGGTAACCCTGCTAGGCGTGATTCCGGAATCGCAAGCCGTCCTCAAAGCCTCCAACCAGGGCGTGCCAGTGATTCTCGACGACCAGAGCGACGCCGGTCAGGCGTACAGCGATGCCGTCGATCGTCTGCTGGGCAAAACCGTGGACCATCGTTTCCTCGATGTCGAGAAGAAGGGATTCTTCGAGCGACTTTTTGGAGGTAGGTAATGAACCTTTTTGACTTCTTTCGTGCCAACAAAAAGCCTAATACCGCCTCGGTAGCGAAAGAGCGTCTACAGATCATCGTGGCGCATGAACGCGGCCAGCGCAGTACGCCGGATTACCTGCCTGCCTTGCAGAAGGAGCTGGTGGAAGTGATCCGCAAGTACGTCAATATCGGGTCCGATGACGTGCACGTCGCTCTGGAAAACCAGGGCAGTTGCTCGATCCTGGAACTCAATATCACCCTGCCAGATCGCTGAGTCGATCCGGCGGGAGCCACGGCGGCTCAGAACCTTCGAGCCTGTGCAGGAGCTGACGCAGGCTGCGATCTTTTGATCTTGTTTTAAAAGCAAAATCAAAAGATCGCAGCCTGCGGCAGCTCCTGCACGGGATGATGAAAGTTCTGAGCCGCCGTTGGCGTTTGTTACGAGGCTGTTTTAATGCCGTTGTCCAACATCCGCATCATCCATCAGGACGCCGCCGTACTGGTGGTGGACAAGCCAACCCTGTTGCTTTCCGTCCCTGGCCGGGCCGATGACAACAAGGACTGCCTGATTACGCGCCTGCAAGAAAACGGCTACCCGGAAGCGCGAATTGTCCATCGGCTGGACTGGGAAACCTCCGGCATCATTCTGCTGGCCCGTGACCCGGACACTCATCGCGAACTGTCTCGACAATTTCACGACCGAGAAACCGAAAAGGCCTACACCGCCTTGTGCTGGGGACAACCGGAACTGGACAGCGGCAGCATCGACCTGCCCCTGCGCTACGATCCGCCGACCAAGCCACGTCACGTGGTAGACCACGAGTTCGGCAAGCATGCCCTGACCTTCTGGCGCGTGCTGGAGCGTTGTGGCGACTGGTGCCGCGTCGAACTGACGCCGATCACCGGCCGTTCTCACCAGTTGCGTGTGCACATGCTCTCCATCGGTCACCCGCTGTTGGGTGATGGGCTCTATGCCCATGAGCAAGCACTCGCTGCCTGGCCACGCCTGTGCCTGCACGCGAGCATGCTCAGCTTCACTCATCCCCAAACGGGCGAACGCCTGCGCTTCGAGTGCCCGGCACCGTTTTAAGCACTGCCTGACCAGCAGTCGCCCGCTTTAACAAGAGGATCCCCATCCGGATGAGTTGTACCGATTCCCTGGCAATACCCGTCAAAAAAACCCGCAACCAACTGCTTTACCTGATCTACGGCAACCAGGATGTTTACCGGCGCGAAGCCAAGTTCAGCATTCTGACCGCGCTGTCCCATGCAAAGAAAGGCCAGCCGCCGTGCATCAGGATCCTCACGGATCGTCCGCAGGACTACGCCGGCTGGCCGGTTGAAACCGTGCGCCTGACCGAGCAAACCCTGATCCAATGGCAGGGCGAAAACGGCTATCACCATCGCCGCAAGGCCTGCGCCATCGCCGCCGGCCTTAAACTTGCCGAAAAGACCCTGTTCGTCGATACCGACACCCTGTTCGTCAGCGATCCGAATCTGATCTTCAAACAGATTCAGCCTGGGTGTTATTTGATGGACCGCTTCGAGTACAACTGGCAGGACGTCTGCGAGCGCGACGATTACGTGAAGCTCGGCGAATGCCTACGCACTCATGGCATCACCCCGGACAACGGCTTCAAGCTTTACAACAGCGGACTCTGCGGCGTGACCGACAGCGATACACCGCTGTTCAAAACGTCGATCCAGTTGATCGACGAATGGACCCGCGACAGCTTCGACATTCACACCATCGAGCAAATCGCCCTGTCGTTCGCGATGCGCGATCAGCCGGTGCGTGAAGCAAAAAAATACATCTATCACTACTTTGCGGAAAAACGCTTCTTTCATGCGATGCAGGCGTATTTCTTCTCCCGATATGGCGAGCAATTCAGCCAGGATCTGGTGGAGCTGTGCCGCGATGTACCGCGGGTCAAACCGCTCCCATCAGCCTGGCAACGGCTGAAAATCAAATGGAAATTGCGCAACCAGAGCGGCGCGATGAGAAAAGTCGGGCGCGATCTGTTGTATGGCAGCGCAGCGCCCGATCACCCGTACTACACAGCATGCCGACACGAGTGGTGGGAAAGTGCCTCGCGGGAGATTCTGCGCTGGGATAAAAGCCGTCAGCAAAAGCTGCTGGACACCCATCAGAATCGCTGGCCCAAACAACTGCCCAAACCAGAAAAGCCTGGCGATGAGCAGCTCATCATGAATTACCTGAAAAAGCGGGTAGCCGCAGCCGGTTGACATGAGCAGTGAACGTCAGGCCCAAAGCCCCATGCCAATACGTTAAACTCCTGCCACTGCTGTCTGGAGCTTCTTATGCGCGAAGAGTTGAACCAAGGCCTGATCGACTTCCTCAAGGCCTCCCCTACCCCGTTCCATGCCACCGCCAGCCTTGTTCAGCGTCTGGAAGCGGCCGGTTTTGTGCGCCTCGACGAGCGCGAGCCGTGGAACACCGAAACCAATGGTCGTTACTACGTCACCCGTAACGACTCTTCGATCGTCGCGTTCAAATTGGGCCGTCATTCACCCCTGCACGGCGGCATCCGTCTGGTCGGCGCGCACACCGACAGCCCGTGCCTGCGGGTCAAACCCCAGCCGGAGTTGCAACGCCAGGGCTTCTGGCAACTGGGCGTCGAAGTGTATGGCGGTGCACTGCTGGCCCCGTGGTTCGACCGCGATCTGTCTCTGGCCGGCCGCGTGACTTTCCGCCGTGATGGCAAGGTCGAGAGCCAGTTGATCGACTTCAAGGCACCGATCGCGACCATCCCGAACCTGGCCATTCACCTCAACCGTGAAGCCAACATGGGCTGGGCGATCAATGCCCAGACCGAACTGCCGCCGATCCTCGCGCAATTCGCCGGTGACGAACGCGTGGACTTCCGCGCCGTGCTCACCGATCAACTGGCCCGCGAACATGGCCTGAATGCCGACGTGGTGCTCGATTACGAGCTGAGCTTCTACGACACCCAAAGCGCTGCGGTCATTGGCCTGCATGGCGATTTCATTGCGGGTGCGCGCCTCGATAATCTGTTGTCGTGCTACGCCGGCCTGCAAGCTTTGCTGACGACCGAAACAGACGAAACCTGCGTGCTGGTCTGCAATGATCACGAAGAAGTCGGTTCCAGCTCGGCTTGTGGCGCCGACGGTCCAATGCTTGAGCAGACCCTGCGTCGTCTGTTGCCCGAAGGGGATGAATTCGTACGGACCATTCAGAAATCGCTGCTGGTCTCGGCCGACAATGCCCACGGAGTGCACCCGAACTATGCAGACAAGCACGACGCCAACCACGGCCCGAAACTCAACGCTGGCCCGGTGATCAAGGTCAACAGCAACCAGCGCTACGCCACCAACAGCGAAACCGCCGGCTTCTTCCGCCATTTGTGCATGGCCGAAGAAGTACCGGTGCAGAGCTTCGTGGTGCGCAGCGACATGGGCTGCGGCTCGACCATCGGCCCGATCACCGCCAGCCACTTGGGCGTACGCACCGTGGACATCGGCCTGCCGACGTTCGCCATGCACTCGATCCGTGAACTGTGCGGCAGTCACGACCTTGCACACCTGGTCAAAGTGCTGAGCGCGTTCTACGCCTGCCGCGAATTGCCTTAGTCCGAGCGAATCGCAACCTGTGGGAGCGAGCAAGCCCGCTCCCACACGGATTGCGCTGCTTCTGACTCACTTCTGACCCACATCACCTCCGCTCGTCCGAAAGCCGCCTAGACTTGCAATACGCCCTCTGCGACAAGGCTGTCACCATGATCTCGCTGTCTTCGTTCCACGCCATGCTGATCCCGATTCTTTCCGGGATGATCATGCTGGCCATCGGCTTCAACTTCCGCGACAAGAACGCCGGTGTGTTCGCGATGTGGGTCGGCATGCTGATGATCCTCGCCACCGTGATCTACAAGATCCTCGCCAAACTCAACGAATAAATCCTCGCGCCTGGCTCGCATTGATTTTGACGGGCCAAGTGTTAAACCCTGTCGGCGATAGCATGCCAACAGGGCCAAATTATTCACTAAAAGTTATTGTTTAAAGCCCGGCTTGCCATTAGCTGCACGCCATTCCTTTACTGTCTTCAATATACCCTCTGGACTATCATCCTCATCAGGGAGAGGGTAATAGATAACCCCATAACTTCTTGGGTGCTCCGAGGCCGTTACAAATTGATCGATCAAGACGTTGTGGCTTTGTTCATCTGGAGAATTAACAAAACAAATATCATTCAAAAGATCTAAAAACTCACTCTCCGTATATTCTTCAAATTTACGATGCATTTTAAACCCCTCCATTAACAGAGTGAATTTCCACATGTCGCTTTGGCGTTACCACTCTCAAATTATCCATGTCGTAGACCTCACCTCCATTTTTTATATAGTCTAAATGATGTAGCTCAAATACTTTATTACCACCAACTCCCTCCTCCGGGATAGCAACCGGTGATCGCCCTTTCGCCATCAACGCCCGATTACTGTTCCTGAACTGCTCAGACAATTCAGGATCAGCGCTTACAGTTTTCCAAAACGCCTCCCTAAACGCCCTGAAATTCCTGAACTGCCTTCCGCTCAACTGTTCTGCAATCTGCGACGGAACAGGCGCGCCATCGCCTTGGGAAGCCGCCTCCAGCCATCTGCCTGCAACCGGCTCTCCATCACCCCTGGCAACCCCGGCATCCTCCCGAGGATCCCTGAACATCACGTACTGCGGGGGCAGGCCAGAATCCGCCGGAAACACAATAATGTAATCATCGAAGCCGGCTTCACCAACAGCCGGATGACTGTCGATTCGTCCTTCGATGGGGATTATGACGCCACCGGCATACCGCGGCGGACTCGGTTCCTGGACGGGCAGAGCAGTCGAACTGCTGTCCGGAGTAATCAGTGGCGTCCATACCAACGTTCTGGGGGGAATATCGGGGATGATGACGCTATAGATGTTCTCCTGCAGGTTATAGACAGCCGCCACTACCGGCACACCGGAGGGGAGGCTTACTCCATCGACCGGAACGACAAGTAACTCCGATCGATCTCCCTCTGTTGCCCTGGAACTGAAACGCACCGGTACATCAAGCAAACCGCCTTGCTTCGCTAGATCGTCGAGATCAGGCAAAGGAGCGGATATGAGATCCTCCAAGGGATAACTGAACATGTACCTTTTCGGTAATTCACTATTGGCCAGTTCAGGTGAGTAAACCAACGCGCTTACCCCGACCATGAAACCCGCTGCCGTCCCTGCGGCCAGACCGGACAACGCGGCGATCGCAGAGCGTATAGCTGCGCGCAATGCCGCCAGCACATCTTCGGCAATTTCCATGGTGCCGTTCGGAATTGTGAATCCAGGCTGAGCGTGAGTGGTGGCGCCATGTATGTGATATGTATTCGCGGCTCTGGTGGCGAGCTCCAGGCGTCGAAGTTCGTCATCCACCAGGCGTTGTGCTTGCTCGGCCGCCTCGATCCGGGCCTGTTCTTCCGCCCTTTGACTAGCCAGTTTTTCTGCCTCAAGCAGAGCCAACGCTTCAGCCATTTCCTTCGCATATGCCTCGGCCGCTATACGCGCTCGCTCTTCTGCCAATCGCCTGACTTCGTTTTCCGCGGCGATACGTGCTAATTCTTCTGCCACTCTACGGGCTTGTTCCTGCGCAATACGAGCCTGCTCTTGAGCGACTTGCCGCTCATGCTCCGCCGCACGTCGTGCCTGCTCTGTGCGATGCGATTGGCCTCCTGACCTCGTAACGTAGCAATGATGCCTCTCACGCCAACGGATTGTGCGTTTAACCGCGCGATGCCCTCAGCCAGCAACTTGGCGTTGAACAATGCGGCGTAAGCCTCACGGACAGAGACGCCACTGGCCCCGGCCCGACGGTTTACCTGAGGCAACCGTCCCCGCATCAGAAATGTATCGACCTGTGTCTGGCCGAACCTTTGACTGGCCGTGCTCATGGCTGACGGCAGTGCGCCGGCTTTTCTGGCGATCAAACCTTCTCGGACACTCAGCTCACGTACAAAGGCCTGCAAGGGAGGCAAAACGCTTGTATCGCCTGCTGCCCGGACTTGCGCAAGTTCTACCTCAAGGGTATGCGCAAGATTATTGGAGAACTCTTTGTAGGAATTCTCCATATCCAGAATCTCACCCAGTGGCGCGAAATCGATTCCAGGCCCTGAGCCATCCCCTATCCCAAAATAATGTAAATACTCATCTTGTTTATCCGGACGCACAACCGTAACCGGAAGTGTTATTCCATTCCCTGACATAGAACTTCTCCTCTATAGACTTGCGTCGTGATAGCAGGACAAGCAGGAGTGAGCATTTAATATGCATACTCTCCATATGCTTTCCCGCTACAGGCAAATCTACGAGGATCGGAAACTTCGGATGCGGTACATATATATAGGCAGGAATTATTTTCGAACAAATCTCCAGCGGTGTTCCTACAGAAAATCCAATGGATCAAACCACATCCACCCCGACATGAATCGCATCATGGCGCCAGAACTCCAGGTCACAGTCGATCAGTCGTTGATGCTGATCGTAATTGACCCGCGCAATCCGCAACCCCGGGCTGCCCACCGACACCCGTAAAGCCGCCGCTGCGTCCACCGACAATGCCGTCGGCACAATCTCGAAACGCACCCGCCCGTAATGCAAGTCGTAATGCCGTGCATACAACTCGGTGATCGACTGATTCAAATCGAAATCGAGAATTCCTGGAAAATACTGCGGATTCAAATAGTGCTCCACGTAAAGCACCAATCGCCCGTCAATCCGTCTTGAGCGGCAGATCTGGATCACGCTCGACAGCGCCGGCAACTGCAACCAGGCACACACCGCCGCCGACGCCGGCTGCAACCGTGCCGAAATCACCTCGGTGGACGGCACCCGCCCCTGCGCACTGACCATCGCGTGAAAGTGGCTGCGCTGCATCAGGTTATAAGCCAGCCGCGGTGGCGACACGAACCAGCCGCGTCGCTCCTCGCGATAAATCTGGCCCTGGGCCTCCAGCTGCAATAAAGCCTCACGCACGGTGATCCGCGTGGTACCGAACAACTCACTGAGCTTGCGCTCTGCCGGCAACTTGCTCCCGGGCGCCAACAAGCCGTGGTCGAGCTGTTCCTGCAGAACCTGCCCGATGGCTGTCACCGCTTTGGTGGTCTCGATGCGCATCAACGTTACCTATCTGGACTAGACCAGCACTGATTCAGGGCAGAACCGTGATTCACATCGGTTCCTTCAACTGCCTGCAAGCCTAGGCACTGCATATGACTGACAGATGACAAAGCCGCCGAACGGTTGCGCCAGACACCTGCAATTTTATGGCCAAGTCCCTTTCATATCAGCTCTTTAGCCATGGTCTACGCTTATCTCGCACCCCGCGTATCCGAGCGCAGAGAATTCAGGCTGACCGGTCGTCGACATCAAAATGTCATCCAACCCGCCTAAATTGGCTCAGGTATTGCTGACCTAGACCAACACAACCGCAATCGCAGCGTTGAAAACGCCCAAAGGAGCTTCGGATGAAACAGTTTTTCCTGGCATCACTGTTAGGCTCGACCATTGCCCTGTGCACCACCGCCATGGCGGCGGATGATCTGAAAACCCTGGAAGCCGCTGCGAAAGCGGAAGGCGCAGTCAACAGCGTCGGCATGCCCGATGACTGGGCCAACTGGAAAGGCACCTGGGAAGACCTAGCCAAGAAATATGGCCTGAAACACATCGACACCGACATGAGCTCGGCCCAGGAAATCGCCAAGTTCGCCGCCGAAAAAGACAACGCCAGCGCCGACATCGGCGACGTCGGTGCCGCCTTCGGCCCGATCTCGGTCAAGCAGGGTGTGGTGCAACCTTATAAGCCAACTACCTGGGAACAGATTCCGGATTGGGCCAAGGACAAGGACGGTAACTGGGCGCTGGCCTATACCGGCACCATCGCGTTTATCGTCAACAAAAAGCTGCTGCACGGTTCTGAAGCACCGACCAAATGGGCCGACCTCAAGACTGGCAAGTACAAAGTCTCTATCGGTGACGTGAGCACCGCGGCCCAGGCGGCCAACGGTGTACTGGCTGCCGCCCTCGCCAACGGTGGTGACGAGAAAAACATTCAGCCAGCGCTGTTGCTGTTCGCTGACATCGCCAAGCAAGGCCGCCTGTCCATGGCCAACCCGACGATCGCCACCATGGAAAAAGGTGAAATCGAAGTCGGCGTGGTCTGGGACTTCAACGGTCTGAGCTACAAGGCCAAGATGGCGAATCCGGATGACTACGTTGTGCTGATTCCGTCCGACGGCTCGGTGATTTCCGGTTACACCACCATCATCAACAAATACGCGAAGAACCCGAACGCCGCCAAGCTGACCCGCGAATACATCTTCAGCGATGCCGGCCAAATCAACCTGGCGAAAGGCAACGCCCGTCCGATCCGCGCCGAACACCTGAAGCTGCCGGAAGAGGTCAAGGCCAAGCTGCTGCCTAACGAGCAGTACAAAAAGGTCACGCCGATCAAAGACGCCGACGCGTGGGAAAAGACCTCCAAGTCGCTGCCGCAGAAGTGGCAGGAAGAAGTCATCATCAACATGCCATAAGGCTGTAGATCCCCGTTCGGGGATCTGATGGAGATCCAATGTGGGAGCGAGCCTGCTCGCGATAGGGACTGTCAGCCAACATCAAAGTTGAATGTCAGACCGCTATCGCGAGCAGGCTCGCTCCCACAGGGGATTGGTTGCGTACTTGAATCATCTGTTTTTGCGGAGTCCCAGCCCTATGAAGCACAACGTCATCCTTGTCGTGCTCGACGGCCTCAATTACGAAGTCGCGCGCCACGCCATGGGGCATCTGCAGGCTTACGTTGGCGCAGGACGCGCGGCACTCTACAAACTGGAGTGCGAACTGCCGGCCCTGTCCCGACCGCTTTATGAATGCATCCTGACCGGCGTTACGCCGATCGACAGCGGTATCGTTCACAACAACGTCTCGCGCCTGTCCAACCAGCGCAGCATCTACCATTACGCCACCGACGCCGGCCTTACAACCGCCGCCGCGGCCTATCACTGGGTCAGCGAGCTGTATAACCGTTCGCCGTTCGTGGCCGCCCAGGACCGTCATACCGACGACCCCAAACTGCCGATCCAGCACGGTCACTTCTACTGGAGCGACCACTACCCGGATTCGCACTTGTTCGCGGACGCGGAAAACTTGCGCCTGCGCCACGCCCCGAACTTTTTATTGGTCCACCCCATGAACATCGACGACGCCGGGCACAAGCACGGCCTCGACACCCCGCAGTACCGCAACAGCGCCCGTTCGGCCGACATCATTCTCGCCGACTACCTGCAAGGCTGGCTCGACGCTGGTTACCAGGTGCTGGTGACGGCTGACCACGGCATGAACAACGACCGTTCGCACAACGGCCTGCTGCCCGAAGAACGCGAAGTGCCGCTGTTCGTCCTCGGCGATGCCTTCAGCTTCAACAAAAACGCCGCACCGAAACAGACCGAAATCTGCGGCACTGTCTGCGAACTGCTGGGCGTGCCCCACGACAAACCTGTGTGCCGGGAGCTGCTCAAGTGAACGCCATGACCCGTAGTAAATGGCTAGCCGTTCTGTGCCTGGTGCCCTTCGCGATTTTCTTCTTCGTGTTCCAGATCGCCCCGCTGCTCTGGGTGATGATCAACAGCCTGCAATCGGAAGAGTTCGGCTGGGGCCTGACCAACTTCAGCAAAATCTTCAACTCGAAGTTCTATTTGCAGGCGATCCAGCACAGCCTCGAGATCAGTTTCTGGTCCAGCGTGTTCGGCATCATCATCGCCATACTCGGCGCCTATTCCCTGCGCCGGGTCGACTCGAAACTGCGCAACTTCGTCAACGCCTTCGCCAACATGACCAGCAACTTCGCCGGGGTGCCCCTGGCCTTTGCGTTCATCATTTTGCTGGGGTTCAACGGCACCTTCACCATCATGCTCAAACAGGCGGGGATCATTCAGGACTTCAACCTGTACTCGAAAACCGGGCTGATCATTCTCTACACCTACTTCCAGATCCCCTTGGGCGTGCTGCTGCTCTACCCGGCTTTCGATGCCCTCCGCGAAGACTGGCGTGAGTCCGCTGCGTTGCTTGGCGCCAACGGCTGGCAATTCTGGCGGCACATCGGTTTGCCGGTGCTGACCCCCGCACTGCTGGGCACATTCGTAATCCTGCTGGCCAACGCCCTCGGCGCATACGCCACGGTCTACGCCCTGACCACCGGAAACTTCAACGTGCTGCCGATCCGCATCGCGGCAATGGTTTCCGGCGACATTTCCCTCGACCCGAACCTGGCCAGCGCCTTGGCCGTGGTGCTGGTGGCGTTGATGACCCTGGTGACCATCGTGCATCAGTTGCTGTTGAAGAGGAGCTACCATGTCTCGCGTTGAACTGGGGCCCGTCGGTGTCTATCACCGCGTCGTGGCGTATTTGTTGTTTGCCATTCTGCTGTTGCCGCTGTTCGGAACGCTGATCTACTCGATCTCCAGCAGTTGGTCCGCGACGATTATGCCCAGCGGTTTTACCTTCAAGTGGTACATCCAGCTGTGGAGCGATCCGCGTTTTCTCGACGCATTCGGTCAGTCGTTGCTGGTCTGCATCGGCTCGCTGATTCTGTCGGTGTTACTGATTCTGCCGCTGCTGTTCGTGGTGCATTACCACTTCCCGAAACTCGACGCATTGATGAACATCCTGATCCTGCTGCCCTTCGCGGTGCCGCCGGTGGTGTCGTCGGTGGGGTTGTTGCAGCTCTACGGTTCGGGGCCGTTCGCGATGGTCGGTACGCCGTGGATTCTGATCGGTTGCTACTTCACCGTGGCGCTGCCGTTCATGTACCGGGCAATCACCAACAACCTGCAAGCGATCAACCTGCGCGACCTGATGGACTCCGCGCAACTGCTCGGCGCCAGCACTTGGCAAGCGGCATTCCTGGTGGTGCTGCCGAACCTGCGCAAGGGTTTGATGGTGGCGTTGCTGCTGTCGTTCTCGTTCCTTTTCGGCGAGTTTGTGTTCGCCAACATCCTCGTCGGCACCCGCTACGAAACCCTGCAGGTCTACCTCAACAATATGCGTAACAGCAGCGGCCACTTCACCAGTGCGCTGGTGATTTCCTACTTCTTCTTTGTGCTGGTTCTGACCTGGGCTGCCAATATCTTGAACAAGGACAAAAGCGAATGAGCTACGTCAGCGTCCAACATCTTCAGAAAAATTACTCTGGCACCACGGTATTCAGCGACATCAACTGCGAAATCAAGAAAGGCGAATTCGTCACCCTTCTCGGCCCGTCCGGTTGCGGCAAGTCCACCCTGCTGCGTTGCATTGCCGGCCTGACCTCGGTGGACGGCGGCAAGATTCTGCTGGAGGGTCAGGACCTCGTCCCGCTGAGCCCGCAAAAACGCGGGATCGGCATGGTGTTCCAGAGTTATGCGCTGTTCCCGAACATGACCGTGGAGCAGAACGTCGCCTTCGGTTTGCGCATGCAGAAGGTCAACGCCGACGATAGCCACAAGCGCGTCGCCGAAGTGCTGACACTGGTGGAGCTCAATGACTTCGCCGCCCGTTACCCGCATCAACTGTCCGGTGGCCAGTGCCAGCGTGTCGCCCTGGCTCGCTCGCTGGTGACCCGGCCTCGGTTGTTGTTGCTGGATGAGCCGCTGTCGGCATTGGATGCGCGGATTCGCAAACACCTGCGCGAACAGATCCGTCAGATCCAGCGCGAACTGGGGCTGACCACGATCTTCGTCACTCACGATCAGGAAGAAGCCCTGACCATGTCTGACCGAATCTTCCTGATGAATCAGGGAAAGATCGTACAAAGCGGCGATGCCGAAACCCTCTACACCGCGCCAGTCGATGTTTTTGCCGCAGGCTTCATCGGCAACTACAACCTGCTGGACGCCGACAGCGCGACGAAACTGTTGCAACGACCGATCACCCATCGCCTCGCCATTCGCCCGGAAGCCATCGAGCTGAGCCTGAACGGCGAACTCGACGCGCAGATTCGCAGCCACAGTCTGTTGGGCAACGTGATTCGCTACCGAGTCGAAGCCCGGGGCGTGGAATTGGTGGTGGATGTACTGAACCGTTCGGCGGCCGACCTGCATCCCGATGGTCAGCGCCTGGCGCTTTCCATCGATCCGACGGCCCTGTGTGAGGTAGCCTGATGACTTTGTTGATGTTGAAGAGAGAACTGCACTGATGGCCCTGGCAATTTTTGATCTGGACGAAACCCTGATCCACGGCGACTGCGCCACCCTCTGGAGCGAGCAAATGGGCCGCCTGGGCTGGGTCGATCCCGAGTCGTTCATGCGCAAGAACAACGAACTGATGGACGCTTACAGCCACGGCAAGTTGCGGATGGAGGAGTACATGACCTTCAGTCTGGAACCGATGATCGGTCGCACACCGCAAGAGCTCGAGCACTTGGTGACGCCTTGGGTAGAAGACTTCATCGAGCCAATCATCTTCAGCGACGCCACCAAAGCCATTGCCGCCCACCGCAAGGCCGGCGACCGGATTCTGGTGATCTCGGCCTCGGGCACACATTTGGTCAAGCCGATTGCCGACCGTCTGGGCATCGACGAGATTCTCGGCATCGAGCTGGAACTGCTGCACGGGGTGTACAGCGGCAACACCGTTGGCACATTGACTTACCGCGAAGGCAAGATCACCCGTTTGCTGGAATGGCTGGATGCCGAAGAGGAAAACCTGGAAGGCGCGAGTTTCTATTCCGACTCACGCAACGATTTGCCGCTGCTACTGAAGGTGGATTTCCCACACGTGGTGAACCCGGATCCGGTGTTGCTTGAGCATGCCGAAAAGGCCGGTTGGCCGATCCATATCTGGAAGTAACTCAAATCCTGTGGGAGCGGGCTTGCCCGCGATTCAGGCGACGCGGTGTGTCTGTCATACCGCGTCATCGTTCATCGCGGGCAAGCCACGCTCCCACAGGTAAGTGTCACACCAGGCTTTCGTCGATCATCAGTACCAGTTTGCCGGACACCTTATTACTCGCCAGTTCCGCAAACGCCGCTTCGGCATCCTTGATCGCAAAGGTCCTGGCCAGTTGCGGGCTCAACCGCCCTTCGGCGAACAGCGGCCAGACGTGCTGGCCGAGATCGCTGAACAAATCGGCCTTGAACTGCTCGTCACGATTGCGCAGGGTCGAACCCAACAATTGCACACGCTTGGCCAATACCTGCGCCAGATCCAGCTGCGCCTCACGCCCGCCCATCAAACCGATCAACACCCAACGACCGTCGCGAGCCAGCAGCTTGAGGTTCAACGCCGCGTAACTGCCACCCACCGGGTCGAGGATCACGTCGAACGGCGCAAGATCATTCAAGCTGTCCAGATCGCCATTGCGCACTACGCCACCCTGGGCGCCTAACGCTTCGCAGTAAGCCAGACGCTCGGCGGAACCGACGCTGACCCAGCACGGGTTACCAAACGCCTTGCACAGCTGAATGGCAGCTGAACCGATTCCACTCGCTCCGGCGTGCAGGAGAACTTTCTCACCCGGTTTGAGCGCAGCCAGTTGAAACAAATTCAGCCAAACGGTCGCATACACTTCCGGCAATGCTGCCGCCTCGGCCAGGGACAAACCTTCGGGAACCGGCAACACATGCCGTCCGTCGACAACTACCTCTTCGGCCATCCCGCCCCCGGCCAGCAAGGAGCAAACCCGATCGCCGACCTGCCAGGAAGAGCCCGGGCCGACCTCGCTGATTACCCCGGAACACTCAAGACCCAGTACTTGACTGGCCCCCGGCGGTGGCGGATAAAGCCCTGCTTTCTGTAACAAATCGGCGCGATTGAGTCCTGCCGCCGCCACTCGAATGCGAACTTGTCCTACATCGCACGTAGGACTCGGCTCTTCAACCCACTCCACTCGCCCCTCAACGCCTTGCAATGCTTTCACAGTGCCTCCATAGTGAGTCTGGACTGAGCCCGTAGCTGTAGCGCCGGGCTTTTTGCATTATGCGACCGGTCCTTGTGGATCCGGCGACTTCAAAGACGGCCTAATATGCGTTATCAATTGTCCCCGCGTCGAATCAGCATGAAGCATCTGCTCCCCAGCACCGCCCTCGCTCTTGTCATTGGTCTCGGTCTTTTGCCGATGTCAAGCAATTCGTTCGCAGCCAACAGCTGGGACAAGCTTCAGCCCGATCGTGACGAAGTAATAGCCAGTCTGAACGTCGTTGAATTGCTCAAGCGTCACCATTACAGCAAGCCGCCCCTCGACGATGCACGCTCCGTGATCATCTACGACAGCTATATCAAGCTGCTGGATCCATCGCGCAGCTACTTCATGGCCAGCGATATTGCCGAATTCGACAAATGGAAAACCCAGTTTGACGACTTCCTCAAAAGCGGCGACCTGAACGCCGGTTTCACCATCTACAAGCGCTACCTGGACCGCGTCAAGGCGCGTCTGGACTTTGCCCTTGCCGAGCTGAACAAGGGTGTCGACAAGATCGACTTCACCACCAAGGAAACCTTGCTGGTCGATCGCAAGGATGCCCCTTGGCTCAAGACCTCCGCAGAACTGGACGACCTGTGGCGCAAACGCGTCAAGGACGAAGTGCTGCGGATGAAGATCTCCGGCAAAGAGTCGAAGCAGATTCAGGAAACCCTGACCAAGCGTTACAAGAATCAGCTGACGCGTCTGGACCAGACCCGTGCGGAAGACATCTTCCAGGCGTACATCAACACCTTCGCCATGTCCTACGACCCGCACACCAATTATCTGTCGCCGGATAACGCGGAAAACTTCGACATCAACATGAGCCTGTCCCTTGAGGGCATCGGCGCCGTGTTGCAGAGCGATAACGATCAAGTGAAAGTCGTGCGCCTGGTGCCTGCCGGCCCGGCCGACAAAACCAAGCAGGTTGCACCGGCCGACAAGATCATCGGCGTGGCCCAGGGCAACAAAGAGATGGTCGACGTGGTCGGCTGGCGCCTGGACGAAGTGGTCAAACTGATTCGTGGTCCGAAAGGCACCGTGGTGCGCCTGGAAGTGATTCCGGCCAGCAACGCGCCAAACGACCAGACCACCAAAATCGTGCCGATCACCCGCGAAGCGGTGAAGCTCGAAGACCAGGCGGTGAAGAAGTCGGTCCTCAACCTCAAGCAGGATGGCAAGGACTACAAGCTCGGCGTCATCGAGATCCCGGCCTTCTACCTGGACTTCAAGGCCTTCCGTGCCGGCGATCCGGACTACAAGAGCACCACCCGCGACGTCAAGAAGCTGCTGACCGAGCTGCAGAAAGACAAGGTCGACGGCGTTGTCATCGACCTGCGCAACAACGGCGGCGGTTCCTTGCAGGAGGCCACCGAGCTGACCAGTCTGTTCATCGACAAAGGTCCGACGGTACTGGTGCGTAATGCCGATGGCCGGGTCGATGTACTGGAAGATGAAAACCCGGGCGCGTTCTACAAAGGCCCGATGGCGTTGCTGGTCAACCGTTTGTCCGCCTCGGCTTCGGAGATTTTCGCCGGTGCCATGCAGGACTACCACCGTGCACTGATCATCGGCGGCCAGACCTTCGGCAAAGGCACCGTGCAGACCATTCAACCGCTGAACCATGGCGAACTGAAACTGACCCTGGCCAAGTTCTACCGGGTTTCCGGTCAGAGCACCCAGCATCAGGGCGTTCTGCCGGACATCGATTACCCGTCGATCATCGACACCAAGGAAATCGGCGAAAGCGCCCTGCCGGAAGCCATGCCATGGGACACCATTCGTGCAGCCATCAAGCCTGCGCTTGACCCGTTCAAACCGTACATCACGCAGCTCAAGTCCGAGCATGACGTACGCACGGCCAAAGACGCGGAGTTCGTGTTCATCCGCGACAAACTGGCCCTGGCGCAGAAGTTGATGAGCGAAAAAACCGTCAGCCTCAATGAAGCCGACCGTCGCGCACAACATGCCGATATCGAAGCCAAACAACTTGTCATGGAAAACATCCGTCGCAAGGCCAAGGGCGAAGAGCCGCTCAAAGAACTGAAGAAAGAAGACGAGGATGCCATCGCGGCCGAGCAGGACAAGACCAAGCCAGAAGACGATGCTTATCTGAGCGAGACCGGGCGGATTCTGCTGGATTACTTGAAACTCAACACCGCGGTTGCCAAGCACTAGGTTGTTACAATCTGGATGATGGCAATTTAATACTGACGCTCCCCGGAGCGTCATCAAACAGTCATCATTCTGTCGTGAAATAAGGGACTGAGTGCACATTGCACTCGGTCCTTTTTTTATCGCCAGAGAACGCCATGACCACAACCGAACAGCTGAGTGCCTTGAGCTCAATACTGACTCAAAGCGGTTTGCACAGCCTGTTCCAGCCGATCATTTCCCTCTCTGAACGACGCATCATCGGGTACGAAGCCCTCAGCCGTGGCCCCTCCAACAGTCCGCTGCATTCCCCCGTTGCCCTGTTCGCGATAGCTCGCCAGGCCGGTCGCCTCAGCGAACTGGAGATCGCTTGCCGTCAAAGCGCTTGCCGTCGTTTCAATGAACAGCAACTGCCCGGCAAACTCTTCCTCAATGTGTCCCCGGAATCCCTGCTCGAAGCCGCCCACCAACCCGGCCGCACTTTGCAGCTGCTGCAGGATTTCGGCATACCACCGAGCCAGGTGGTGATCGAACTCACCGAACAGACCCCAACCGACGACTTCCAGTTGCTGCAAACCGCCCTGCATCACTACCGGGCGATGGGCTTTTCCATTGCGCTGGATGATCTGGGTGCGGGTTATTCGAGCTTGCGACTCTGGTCTGAATTGCGCCCGGATTACGTCAAGATCGATCGGCACTTTATCGACGGCATTCACCAGGACGCGCTCAAGCGTGAATTCGTCGGCTCAATCCTGCAGATCGCCAAGGCTTCGCGGGCAAAAGTGATCGCCGAAGGCATCGAATTGCCGGAAGAACTGGCGGTGTTGACTGAGATGGGCGTCGATCTGCTGCAAGGCTATCTGCTTTGCCGACCCCAAGAACATCCGCCCCGCGATGCCCGAACTTTCATACCCAAACCAAACAGCGTCGCCGCGATACTGAGCGAGGAAGTCAGTGACCTCAGTGCCCTGCTCAACGACCAACCGGCGGTGACCAGCGACACCCCGACCGCCACCGTACTGGAAGCCTTCCGCTGCCAGGCCAACCTGAACTCCCTGGCAGTGCTCGACGAACAGGGTCAGCCCTGCGGCATCGTCCACCGTCATTCGCTCTCGGACGCCCTGCTCAAGCCCTTTGCCACCGACCTGTTCGCCCGCAAGCCCATCAGCCGCTTGATGAGCGACGACTTCCTCGCCGTGGAGCTGAGCCAGTCGCTGCAACAGGTCAGCCGCTTGATCACCAGCCGAGCCCGCCAGCGCATCGAAGAAGACTTCATCATCACCCTCAACGGCGGCTATCTGGGGCTGGGCCGAGTGATCGACGTGCTCAAGCTGATTACCGAACTGAAGATCCAGCAAGCCCGCTACGCCAACCCGCTGACCTTGCTGCCGGGCAACGTGCCGATCCAGCAATGCCTGACACGCCTGCTGCAACAGGAACGGGAATCGGTGATCTGCTATGTGGACATCGACAGCTTCAAACCCTTCAACGACATCTACGGCTACGGTCGCGGGGATGAAGTCCTACTGTGCCTGGCGCAATGCCTGAACGACCGCGTCGACCCATCCCGCGACTTCGTCGGCCATATCGGCGGCGACGACTTCCTGCTGGTGCTCGGCCCGGAAGACTGGCGCAAACGTCTGAACCAATTGCTGGACGACTTCCACAGCCAATGCCGACGCTTTTACCGCAGCGAACACCTGGAAGCCGGCTGCTTCATCGCCCCCAACCGCCAGGGCGTAAGACAAGAGTTTCCGCTGCTGTCGCTGTCCATCGGCGTGGTGCATTTGCATCCACAGGCCTGCGGGCAACTCGATGCGAGCCAGTTGGCGGAGATGGCCTCACAGGCCAAGCATCACGCGAAGAATGTGCCGGGGTATAGCGTGCATGTGATTGATAGTCTGGCGGTGTCCGGACCTGAAGAAGAACTGCTCATTGGGCATCGCTGATTGATCTGACGCCTTCGCGGGCAAGCCTCGCTCCCACAGGTTTTGTGCCGTACGCAATATTCACAAACGACACAAAACCTGTGGGAGCGAGGCTTGCCCGCGAAGAGGCCCGCTCAGTCGTCGCAAATTTCCAGGACTAATCCGTCACGAGACATCGCCCGAAGGCCGAGCCCGCAACCGCCGCCCAATCACATCCAGCACATCACCCCCATCGCGCAATGGAATGGCGCAGAGCAAGGCAAAGTCGCTGAGAATGATTGAGTCGCACTCGATAGAGCCGCGCATGGACAGGTTTTCGAGCACCTGCGTTACAGCGCGAATTCGGTAGCTCGCGGCATCGGTCAAGATATCGAGCGGCGCGTGGGTATCGACGAACAGCGTGGGCATGTCGTTGCAGTTGCTGGTGAGCGCCATGAAGCGGCTTTTGGGATGAGGGATTGGTTTTTCGTAGGGTGGATCAGGATGAAGTGTTGGCATTTTAGACCTTCCGATGAAAATGGGAGCTGCCAAAAGCCTTCCTACAGGCTTGGGTGGCAGCTATACGCGGGGTAGGAATACCGAGCATCGGAAACTCGACCACGCCGAAGCGTGCCCGCGCACAGCCGCCGCAACAGAGCTTACGGACGCACATTGACGACCGCAAACCAGGTTTCGACGATTACGCATTACCGATGCTAATAAAGGGTTCCTACACCCCACCACTGAATTTTCAGTGACCATCAAAGGCTATCGGGTGAACTCATTTCGCACCAGTTCATGCAAACCGCTACAACTTGAAGGAAATCTCCGATGGATCTGCCCGGCAGTAAACGCGCGAGACTTTGCGGGGGATCGATCAGGAAAGAAGTCAGGAACGGATGATGTTGATGTAGGGCGATTCGCTAGTGATCAATCCATTAATCAACAAGCAAGCAGAAACGCAAACGCGGCGAGAGGTTTCCCTCTCACCACGTTAATTTGTCAGACACACAATTGTTTAATCCGCAGAACCACGAGACGCCAATTCTTTCAATTTGAGTTCGGCCAGCGGATGCCCGGCCTTCGCCGCCATTTCCCACCACCGAGCCGCTTCAGCCGGATCCGGTGCCTTGCTCGGCGTTCCGGCCAGGCTGATCACACCAACCTGATACGCTGCCTTGCCATCCCCCGCCAACGCGGCCAGGCGCAGTAATCGCACCCCCTCCTCGCGAGCCCCAAGACCGACGCCGCGAAAGGTCAGAATGTGGCCGTAGAAGCTCTGGGCGCCGACATCACCCAGGTTCGCCATACGCGCGAACTGGCCCTCGAGCCAACTCCAGCCTCGCGGCTGACGCACAAACCACGACCAGTGGAACAACCGGCGAGCCAGCCAGTAACTGGCCCGCGCCTTGAGTCGTAAAAACACTCAGGCTTCCGCCGACTCGGGGTACTCGTATTCGAACACCCGCACCACTTCCGAGGCATGCCAGGATGCGGCAGCCACGCCATCGGACGGGCCGGAGAAGCGCCCGAGGCGCTCGACACATTCGAAGAAGCCGGTGCGCGGCAAGCGGCTGGCGCCCTGACTGATCACCAGCGAGCTGCGCAACGGCTGCTCGGCTCTGGCATCCAGCGCGGCCAGGTGCTCAAGGGCTGCGGTCAAGGTTTGCATGGCCGGCGTGGGTAGCTGCAAACGCTCCAGCAACGCCCGATAAGTCAAAAGATGGCGCTGACGACGCGCCTGATCCAACTCCCCCAACAATCCATCCCAATGTTGACGACTGATGCGTACGCTCACGATTCATCCCTCCATCCTGGCACCGTCAATTCCCAGGCGAGGCTGCGGCGAATAGCAGCGTCGGGTTGACGCTCACCGCTTTCGATCAAGGCGAGATATGACGGGCTGATGCCTACCGTGCGGGCCAGCGCCTCAATGGCGATGCCCTTCCCTTCGCGCAAATTGCGTAGTTGATCCAGGCCCGGAAGAATCTGGTCTGGTGCTGCCGCGGGAGGCACTGTGGCATCGCGCGGTGGTTGTTGCTTGATGCCTGCTGCTTTCAGTAGAGCCTGATACTGAGCCCATGGCAGAACCGCATATTCGGGTTCGCCTTCGCGTGTAATTATCTGAATATCCATGACTACCCCGTAGGACAACGACACTTAGCGAGTCGGCGCTTTTCCCTAGAAGTGTAATCCTAACAGCGGCCAAGGTCGCGGGGGTATGAATATGGATGATCCTGAATCGGTTCAGGTTTTTTTGGGCCCTGAAGCTGCAGTTGTTCCGGGGTATCAGGCAAGCGTTCAACCATCGCGAGTTTTTCCGGCAACTGACGCTTGCGCCAGGCACGGAAGGCGTTGAGTTCGTCATCGAGAACTTTCATCAACCAGGCCAGCACGGCAATGTCGTCGAGCATGCCGAATACCGGGATGAAATCCGGGATGGCATCTACCGGGCTCAGGAAATACATCAGGCCAGCCACCACCGAGACCAGTGCTTTTGGGCTGATGGCCCGGTACTCGCCACGCCAGTAGGCCAGGCAGAGTGCCTGCAACAAACGCAGATCATCTTTGAGTTTACCCAGGCGATTACCCTGGCTCGCGCCTTTGCTGGCAACAGCGAACAGCAGGGTCGGCAAACGACCACGGGCGAGCAGGCGTCCGGCCAGAGGCAGGAAACGAGCGAAATTCCAGGGCGTTTTCATTTGTTCCTCCCGCTGAAATGTTATCCACACAAATTGTGGATAACCTTGTGAACAGAGCTGCATTTCATCGCTGAAAGCCCCGTTTCATAAGGGCCTGACTCAGATCGGGCGTTTTTTACTCACATAAAAAAACCCAAGAATTCATTGACTTGGCGCCTCGGTCCGTCTAGCCAAACGCTCTCACTGGCTATGACTTCAGCGCACCGCATCCGTTCGCTTTGTTTACCTTCCCTGAACGCCAGATGCAACAACGCCCCGCATAAGCGAGGCGTTGTTTTTCGAGCAGACGCGAATTACTTGGTGGCGTCTTGTTTTGCTGGATCCTTGATGGCCAGCAGCTCCAGGTCGAATACCAGCACCGAGTTGGCTGGAATCGCCGGGCTTGGGCTTTGGGCGCCGTAAGCCAGCTCGCTAGGGATGTACAGTTTGTACTTCTCGCCAACGTGCATCAGTTGCAGGCCTTCGACCCAACCCGGAATCACACCGCTGACCGGCAGATCGATCGGGCTGCCGCGCTCGACGGAACTGTCGAAAACGGTGCCGTTGGTCAATTTACCGGTGTAGTGAACAGTCACTACGTCGGTTGGCTTGGGCTGCGCGCCATCGGCCTTCTTGACCACTTCGTATTGCAGGCCGGAAGCCGTGGTGACGACACCTGCTTTCTTGCCGTTTTCTTCAAGGAACTTCTTGCCAGCGGCTGCCGACTCTTCGCTCATCTTGGCCAAACGCTCTTCAGCACGCTTTTGCAGTGCGGCGAAGGCTTCAACCAGCTCTTCATCTTTCAGCTTCTGTTCTTTCTTGCCGACGGCATCTTCGATGCCCTGGGCTACCGCTTTGGAATCCAGGTCATCCATGCCTTCCTGAGCAAGGCTTTTGCCCATGTTCAGGCCGATACCGTAGGAAGCTTTTTGCGCCGGGGTTTTCAGCTCTACGCTGGTCTGCGAATCACAACCCGCAAGTACCAGGCCAACCAGGGCCACCGCCGCCGCCAACCGATGCTGTTTCATGCTATTTCCTTGTTCATGCGCCTAAAGGGCAATCGAGTAAAGCCGCGAGCTTATCAGGCCGCCACGACCAATGGCTACCGGCATGAGAGCAGGAAACGTCTGATAAGTTCAGGTGTTTAAACGCATTTCGGCTATAGAAGGATGAAGCTTCTGTCATTTGGCTCTTACAGACTCAAGGGCCGGTTCCCACAGCCTCTGGCGTAATGGCCTCTTGCCGCACCTCGTCCACTGAGGCATAAGAGAGCTACAAATTGACAAGGACGTTTATCTTGCGCCTCATATTCCGCTTGCTGATTCTGATCGCCGTATTACTGGGGCTAGGCCTCGCCATAGTGCTGTATTACGTCGCCAATCCGAAACTACCGACTTGGTCACCGGCGCAACAGGTGAATTACCTGGAGCAATGGAGCGCCGCCGACCGCCAGGCTTACTACTTCACACCTCAAGGCACCCAGGTCAAAGGCTTGCGTTATGACTGGTTCAACGCCCTGGAATTGCCCTTCTCGCAACAACGATTCGCCGCTCCCGAATACCTCGCACGCTTTGGTTTTCTGATCGACCCGAGCCAGAAAGCCACGCCGAACAACCCCGGTAACCTGCCCGTCGGTTTTGCCCGTCATCAAAACCCTGGCAGCCAGGACGAGTTTCTGGACATCACTTGCGCCGCCTGCCACACCGGCGAATTGCGCTTCAATGGCCAGGCCGTGCGCATCGACGGCGGCTCGGCCCAGCATGTGTTGCCGTCCAGCGTTCCGACCCTGCGTGGCGGCAGCTTCGGCCAGGCACTGGTGGCCAGCCTCGCCTCGACTTACTACAACCCCTGGAAATTCGAACGTTTCGCCCGCAACGTTCTGGGTCAGGACTACGAGGCACGGCATCAACAGCTGCGCCAGGATTTCAAAGTCTCACTCGATACCTTCTTGAAAGTGGCCTGGAACGACACCCATCGAGGTCTCTATCCCACCGAAGAAGGCCCCGGCCGCACCGATGCCTTCGGGCGCATTGCCAACGCCAGCTTCGGCGACGCGATTTCACCCGCCAACTACCGGGTGGCCAACGCACCGGTGGACTACCCGCAACTGTGGGACATGTGGACCTTCGACTGGGTGCAGTGGAACGGTTCGGCGCAGCAACCGATGGCCCGTAATATCGGAGAAGCCTTGGGCGTGGGCGCCACGCTGAATTTCTTCGACAGCAGCGGACAGCCGCTCAAGGGTGACGACCGCTACCCGTCCAGCGTCCGGGTGCGCGATCTGCACCGGATCGAGCAAACCCTGCAACGACTCAAACCGCCCGTCTGGCCGGAAGCCCTGATGGGCAACATCGACAAGCCCCTGGCCGCAAAAGGCCGCGAACTATTCGCTGAAAACTGCGCCGGGTGCCATGTACCCCGCGTTACCCAAAGCGACGGCAGACCGGTGCATCATCTGAAATTACTGCCTGTTGAGGTGATTGGCACAGACGCCAGCGCCGCCAACAATATTGCTGATCACCGCTTCGATCTGACAGCCTTGCAGTGGGATCCGGCAGAGCTTGCGCAACTGGACGTACAACTGCATCCCAAACCCACAGAACCATTGGATATGAGCCAGCTGTCCGTGGCCAAGGGACTGGCTTACGTCACTGCTTTCGTGAGCAACCAGGCCTACCGCGAAGCCAATGTGACACCCGCAGAGCGCCCGAACCTGGACGGATTCGGTCTGCCGATCGGCGTTCAAGAGTTGCGTAGCTATAAAGCCCGACCACTGGCGGGCGTCTGGGCCACGCCGCCGTTTTTGCATAACGGTTCGGTACCGAGCATTTATCAACTGCTCTCGCCACAAAGTGAACGCGCGCCCACGTTCTACAAGGGCACCTTTGAATACGACCCCAAACATTTGGGTTATCGCACCGAAGCCTTCACCAACGGTTTTGTGTTCGATACGCGCATCACTGGCAATCACAACAGCGGCCACGAGTTCCGCGCAGGTGAGCGCGGTAACGGCGTCATTGGTCGCCTGCTGCA
The DNA here is from genome assembly GCF_054668495.1 of Pseudomonas sp. S2_A02. Lineage (NCBI taxonomy): Bacteria > Pseudomonadati > Pseudomonadota > Gammaproteobacteria > Pseudomonadales > Pseudomonadaceae > Pseudomonas > Pseudomonas sp. S2_A02. The sequence goes on from NZ_CP162776.1 coordinate 1,803,298, forward strand.
ACCGGAGGAACGCTGGGCGTTGCTGGAATACCTGAAAGTGTTGGGCGGCCCGATGGAGTCGCAATTGCCAGACCGCCGCCTCAGTCAAAAGGATTGACCCATGCTGATTACTCTCTGGTTGCGCCTGGGCGCCTTCCTCGGCAAAACCCTGTTGTGGTTGCTGGGTCTGGGCCTGCTCGGTTGGGCGCTGCTCATGGCCTGGTCCGCCTGGCAACATCGCGGCCCGGTATCGGCTGAAGAACTGATTCCGGACGGCGAAGCGGCAATGACCCAGGACATTATCCAAACGGCCGTGCGTATCGTCGATCAACACCGTGAAAGCACCCGCTACCTGCGCGATGCCCATGCCAAGGCCCATGGCTGCGTGAAGGCCGAGGTTCAGGTGCTGCCGGATCTGGCGGTGGCGTTACGTCAAGGCGTGTTCAGCGAACCCGGCAAAACCTGGCAAGCGACGATTCGGCTGTCCAATGGCAATGCGTATCCGCAGTTCGACAGCATCCGCGACGCCCGGGGCATGGCGATCAAACTGTTCGATGTGCCTGGTAAACAGTTGCTGAGTGACCGACAAGGACGCAGCGAACAGGATTTCGTGATGTTCAACCATCCGAACTTCTTTGTCAGCGATGTCGCCGAGTATCGTCAGAATGTAGCCGCTCAGGCTGATGGCAAAAAGGTCATGGCATTCTTCCCGGCTTGGGATCCGCGCACCTGGCAGGTTCGCCATCTGTTTATCGCCCTGGCGACGCTCTCCCCCTGCCCCGGCAAGTCCGACGCAGACCACTTACTTTTCGGTTTCGCCGTACAAGTTTGGTGAAGCCAACGCAAAATTCCGGGTGATGCCGGATCCTGATAACTGCCCGGTCTACGTACTGCCCACGCAAAATCAAAACCTGCCGAACTTTTTGCGCAGTGCGCTGAACCAGCAGCTGTCGACCGATCGGGTACCGGCGTGTTTCGTCTTGCAGATCCAGCGCCAGGATGCGGGCAAGTACATGCCGATCGAAGACACCAGTATCGAGTGGAGCGAAAATGACGCGCCCTTCGAAACCGTGGCCCGGATCAAACTGCCGGCCCAGGATTTCGACACCCCGGCGCTGAACCTGCAATGCGACAACCAATCGTTCAACCCATGGTTCGGCCTTGAAGCCCATAGGCCGATTGGCGGGATCAACCGGTTACGCAAAGCGGTGTACGAGGCTGTGAGCGACTACCGACACAGTCGTAACGCTGAACAATAGGCAAGGCAGAAACGAAAAAAGCGACCCGAACAGGTCAATGCTGGTCAGTTACGCGCGGAACCTGTGGGAGCGGGCTTGCCCCAATGCCAATCAGTTAAGGTGCCAAACTTGTGGGAGCGAGCCTGCTCGCGATGACGGCGGTACATTCAGCGTCAATATTGGCTGACCCGCCGCTATCGCGAGCAGGCTCGCTCCCACAGGGATTTCGCGTAACTGACGGGCATTACCCGAACAGGTCGCTTTTTCACTGGACCCGCTACAAAGCCAAATCCCAGACAGCAAAAAGCCCGCATTAAGCGGGCTTTCCGTGGTACCTGGCGTTCAGCGTTCCAGATACCGAATATGGCGCAGCGGACGGGACTCGAACCCGCGACCCCCGGCGTGACAGGCCGGTATTCTAACCGACTGAACTACCGCTGCGCGTAGCGTTGAAAGTAAGTGGTGGGTGATGACGGGATCGAACCGCCGACATTCTGCTTGTAAGGCAGACGCTCTCCCAGCTGAGCTAATCACCCTTTACCTTCGTTGCGGGGCGCATTGTGCCACAGATTTTCATAAAGTGTTGATTTAATTGATAAAAAATCAAAAAAATCTGAAAACCGGTAAAACGACACACCCTGCAGGAACTTCAGACAGAAAAAAACCCGCGTTAGCGGGCTTTTCCGTGGTGACCTGGCGTTCAGCATTCCAGGTTACCGAATATGGCGCAGCGGACGGGACTCGAACCCGCGACCCCCGGCGTGACAGGCCGGTATTCTAACCGACTGAACTACCGCTGCGCGTAACACTAAAGCGAATGGTGGGTGATGACGGGATCGAACCGCCGACATTCTGCTTGTAAGGCAGACGCTCTCCCAGCTGAGCTAATCACCCTTCACTTTCGGTGTGGCGCGCATTCTACGGAGCGACCTAACCTCTGGCAAGCACTTTTTTAATTAATTTTCTCAGGCCTTCCAAAGGCTTAGAGAAGGGTTGGCCTATGGCACACGGAGGACAATAATGCCCCCCTTTGTATAAAGGAGAGACTCACCCCATGTGGTTCAAAAACCTGCTTATCTATCGCCTGACCCAAGATCTGCCTTTTGATGCCGAGGCGTTGGAAACTGCACTGGCCACCAAACTGGCGCGTCCATGTGCAAGCCAGGAGTTGACCACCTACGGTTTCGTCGCGCCATTCGGCAAGGGCGAAGACGCGCCGCTGGTGCACATCAGCGGCGACTTCCTGCTGATCGCCGCCCGTAAGGAAGAACGCATTCTGCCGGGCAGCGTCGTACGCGACGCGGTGAAGGAAAAGGTCGAAGAGATCGAAGCCGAACAAATGCGCAAGGTCTACAAAAAGGAACGCGATCAGATCAAGGATGAAATCATCCAGGCCTTCCTGCCCCGCGCCTTTATTCGCCGCTCGTCGACCTTCGCCGCCATCGCGCCGAAACAGGGCCTGATCCTGGTTAACTCGGCCAGCCCGAAACGTGCCGAAGACCTGCTGTCCACCCTGCGCGAAGTGATCGGCTCGCTGCCAGTGCGTCCGCTGACGGTGAAGATGTCGCCGACCGCCACCATGACCGAATGGGTTACCACCCAGAAAGCCGCGAATGATTTCTTCGTTCTGGACGAGTGCGAATTGCGCGACACCCACGAAGACGGCGGCATCGTGCGCTGCAAGCGTCAGGACCTGACCAGCGAAGAAATCCAGCTGCACCTGAGCACCGGCAAAGTGGTCACTCAACTGTCGCTGGCCTGGCAGGACAAACTGTCGTTCGTGCTGGACGACAAAATGGTGGTCAAGCGCCTGAAGTTCGAAGACCTGCTGCAAGATCAGGCGGAACAGGACGGTGGCGACGAAGCCCTTGGTCAACTGGACGCCAGCTTCACCCTGATGATGCTGACCTTCGGCGACTTCCTGCCGTCGATGGTTGAAGCGTTGGGCGGTGAAGAGACTCCGCAAGGCATCTAAGCCGACGCACGGTCTAAATGTGGGAGCGGGCTTGCTCGCGAAGGCGTCCTGACAGTCAACATCATCGTTGAATGGCAGACCGCCTTCGCGAGCAAGCCCGCTCCCACATTGGGCCTGCGTAATTTTCGAATACGAATAAGGATCAGGCCATGCGCGCACTGGCTGCATTGAGTCGTTTTGTCGGCAACTCCTTCGCTTACTGGGTACTGATTTTCGCCGTCGTGGCGTTTCTGCAACCGACCTGGTTCATCGGCTTGAAAGGCGCCATCGTGCCGCTGCTGGGGTTGGTGATGTTTGGCATGGGCCTGACCCTCAAGCTCGAAGACTTCGCTGAAGTCGCTCGCCATCCGTGGCGCGTGGCCTTGGGTGTGGTCGCTCATTTCGTGATCATGCCCGGCGTGGCGTGGTTGCTATGCCAGGTTTTCCACTTGCCACCGGAAATCGCCGTCGGCGTGATTCTGGTCGGCTGCTGCCCAAGCGGCACCTCATCGAATGTGATGACCTGGCTGGCGCGTGGCGATCTGGCGTTGTCGGTGGCCATTGCTGCCGTCACCACCCTCCTCGCTCCGCTGCTGACCCCGGCACTGATCTGGCTGTTGGCTTCGGCCTGGTTGCCGGTGTCGTTCCTGGAGCTGTTCTGGTCGATCCTGCAAGTCGTGCTGCTGCCGATCGTGCTCGGCGTGGTTGTCCAGCGCGTACTCGGTGATCGGGTTCGTCTCGCGGTAGATGTGTTGCCACTGGTGTCGGTGGTGAGCATTGTGATCATCGTCACTGCCGTGGTGGCCGCCAGTCAGGCGAAGATTGCCGAATCCGGCCTGCTGATCATGGCCGTGGTGATGTTGCACAACAGCTTCGGCTACTTGCTGGGTTACTTCACCGGGCGCCTGTTCAACCTGCCGCTGGCCCAGCGCAAATCCCTGGCACTGGAAGTCGGCATGCAGAACTCCGGTTTGGGAGCGGCGCTGGCCAGTGCGCACTTCTCGCCGCTGGCGGCGGTGCCAAGCGCGTTGTTCAGCGTCTGGCACAACATTTCCGGGGCACTGCTCTCAACGTACTTCCGTCGTATGAGCGAGAAAGAAGACCGGCAAATCGCTGCTCAGCAGGCGGCGGATTAAGCCGCAAACTTGATCCTCGGGTTAATGATGGGCACTCTATGGCGCAATGCGGGGACGACCTCGCGGCTCGATCGAGTGATTAATCCGGGGACGACCCCATCCATCGATGGAGGTCTTTGATGTCCTGGATCATTCTGTTTTTCGCTGGCCTGTTCGAAGTCGGCTGGGCCGTCGGCCTGAAATACACCGACGGTTTCAGCCGCCCTCTCCCTACCGCACTGACCATTGCCGCCATGGCGATCAGCCTTGGCCTGCTGGGCCTTGCCATGAAGGAATTGCCGCTGGGCACAGCCTATGCGATCTGGACTGGCGTGGGTGCGGTGGGCACGGTGATCGCCGGGATCATTTTGTTTGGTGAGTCCATGGCGCTGTTTCGTCTGGCGAGTGTGGCGTTGATCATTGCCGGGTTGGTTGGGCTCAAGGTCAGCGCGTAGCATTTAGGCCGCCATCGCGAGCAGACTCGCTCCCACATTTGACCGCATTCCATTGTGGGAGCGAGTCTGCTCGCGATGAGGCCCGTCCGATCACCGACTATCTAACGGCCCCACGCAATTCCCCCACCAACCCCTGCAATGTCGCCGGTTCAGCCACTTCAACGGCCACCGCCGGCCCCGCCACCAGGGTCACCCGCGACCACAGCCGACGAAACACGCCCTTATCCGGATCGCGGCTGAAGAAACTCCCCCACAACCCCTGCAACGCCAGCGGAATCACCGGCACCGGTGTTTCTTCGAGAATCCGCGTCAGCCCGCCCTTGAACTCGTTGATCTCGCCATCGGCGGTCAACTTGCCTTCAGGGAAAATGCACACCAGCTCGCCGTCCTTCAGGTACTGGGCGATGCGGGTGAAGGCTTTTTCGTAGATCTGAATATCTTCCTGACGCCCGGCAATCGGAATCGTCCCCGCCGTGCGGAAGATGAAGTTCAGCACCGGCAAGTTGTAGATTTTGTAATACATCACAAAGCGAATCGGCCGACGCACTGCGCCGCCAATCAGCAACGCATCGACGAACGACACATGGTTGCAAACCAGCAATGCCGCGCCTTCATCGGGAATCAGCTCCAGGTTGCGATGCTCGACGCGGTACATGGAATGGCCGAGCAGCCAGATCATGAAGCGCATGCTGAACTCGGGGACGATTTTGAAGATGTAAGCGTTGACGCCGATGTTCAGCAGCGACACCACCAAAAACAGCTGCGGGATCGACAGCTTGGCGAGGCTCAGCAAGACGATCGACACAATCGCCGACACCACCATGAACAGGGCATTCAGAATGTTGTTGGCGGCGATCACCCGCGCCCGTTCGTTCTCGACAGTACGCGACTGGATCAGCGCATACAGCGGCACGATGTAAAAACCGCCGAAGATCCCAAGCCCGAGGATGTCGATCAACACCAGCCAGGCGTGACCGAACCCAAGGACTTCGATCCAGCCATGGCCAGCAACGCTGTCCGGAATTCCGCCGGAATGCCACCATAACAGCAAGCCAAACACCGTCAGACCGAATGAGCCGAACGGCACCAGACCGATCTCGACTTTGCGCCCTGAGAGTTTCTCGCAGAGCATCGAACCCAGTGCAATCCCGACCGAGAACACCGTAAGAATCAGCGTCACCACGGTCTCATCGCCGTGCATCCATTCCTTGGCATAGGCCGGGATTTGCGTCAGATAAATCGCCCCGACAAACCAGAACCATGAGTTGCCGACGATCGAACGCGATACCGCGGGCGTTTGCCCGAGGCCCAGTTTCAGAGTGGCCCACGATTGGCTGAAAATGTTCCAGTTCAAACGCATTTCCGGCGATGCCGCTGCAGCCCGGGGAATGCTGCGGCTGGCCAGGTAGCCGAGCACCGCAATACCGATGATCGCCGTGGACACCACCGGCGCGTAGTTGCTGGAGGACATCATGATCCCGGCACCAATCGTCCCGGCGAGAATCGCCAGGAAGGTACCCATTTCCACCAGACCGTTACCGCCCACCAGCTCCTCTTCGCGCAAGGCCTGCGGCAGGATCGAGTACTTCACCGGCCCGAACAGCGCCGAGTGGGTGCCCATGGCAAACAGCGCGACCAGCATCAGCGACAGGTGATCGAACATGAAACCGACCGCCCCCACCGTCATGATGACGATTTCCCCGAGCTTGATCAGTCGTATCAGTGCGTCCTTGGCGAACTTTTCCCCGAATTGCCCGGCCAGCGCCGAGAACAGGAAGAACGGCAGGATAAACAGCAACGCACACAGATTGACCCAGATAGAGCGGTCACCTTCGATTGTCAGCTTGTACAAAATGGCGAGGATCAGCGACTGCTTGAAGATGTTGTCGTTGAAGGCCCCGAGGGACTGCGTAACAAAAAACGGCAAGAAGCGCCGAGTGCGAAGCAAGGTGAACTGTGAGGGGTGACTCATCTTCCATGTGTCCCTGATTTAGGTAGAGAGTGGCTTGGATACTTTTATTGGAATGTCTGACGTCGATCCAGGCCACAGATTACCTAATCTTTGCAGGTTATTTCTTTAATCCTGCAATGCACGGCGAGACAAATAGCTCACCTCGCCACGCACCCTGCACCGTCCGTTTGGCGACAAGCAGCCACATCACCGCCAGCATTGCCACCAGCACGCAACCAAAGACACTGAAAAACGTCAGGTTCAAGGTGCTGGCCAGTTTCAGCGTAGCCAGGGAGTAGACACCCAGCGGGAAGGTGAAGCCCCACCAGCCGAGGTTGAATGGGATACCGGCGCGCAAGTAACGCACGGTGATCAACAGCGCTGTCAGCATCCACCAGAGCCCGAAGCCCCACAGCGTGATGCCGGCCACCAAGCCAAGCCCCGCAGCAATTTCACCGATACCCGGCAAACCGTTGGCGGCGAAAATCGCTGGCGCGTCGGCGCCCAACAGCAACATGCCCAATGCGCCGGTACCGATGGGACCGAGAGCCAGCCAGCTCGAGGCAGCCATGTTTTCATGGGGCAATTTATGCAACGCCATGCGCAGCAACAAGATGGTCAGAATGCTGAATGCCACCGGCAGGGAAAAGGCCCAGAGCACGTAGCTGGTCACCAACACCACCAGTTGTGAATGAGCATCGGCCAAGTGCGGCGCCAGCAAGCCACCGCTGGCAGCCGCCACTTCCGCCGCCACCACCGGCAACAGCCAGACGGCGGTCATCTGGTCGATGCTGTGCTCCTGACGGGTAAACATCATGTAGGGAATCAATACGCCGCAGGCCAGCGACATCGCCACGTCCAGCCACCACAGCACTTCGGCGAGATGAATCACACCATCGCCCCAGCGCGGCAAACCGAACAGCAGAAAGCCATTGATGATAGTTGCAAGGCCCATGGGAATGGTGCCGAAAAACATCGAAACCGTGGAGTGCCCGAAAATTCGCCGCGCCTCGTCGAAGAACATAACCCAACGCGCGGCATACATGGCCGTGAACAATACAAACAAGGCGATATTGAACAGCCATACCCCTTCGGCAAACGCATGCAGACCGGGGTTCGACACCGGCAGTTGCGCAAGCGCCAGCGCTAATACACCCGTGCCCATAGTCGCCGCGAACCAATTGGGGGTGAATTGGCGGATGGCCTCTCGGGGGTGCTGCAAATGACTGAGCGGTTTGATACCGGGTTTAACGCTATGGGTGCAGGTCATGGTGAACTCCTGTCCTCTCGTGAGGTGGAGCTCATCGTAGATCCGAATCGAATATCGATATAACGGGTAATATCTCTAACTGTTATCTGTTTTATCGATATTGCATCAAACGCTGCCTTCGGCCTCGATCACCAATATCCTCGCCACACCCATTGGATGAGCCACATGCTCGGTGCCCACCGAGGCATAAAAAATATCGCCGATCTCGAGCAGCGTTTCCTTTTCCAGGCCTTCTTCGCGATAACGCATCTGCACCTGCCCATCGAGCACCACGAACACTTCCTGACCGTCGTTGATGTGCCATTTATAGGGCTGATCGGTCCAGTGCAAACGGGTGGTGATGCCGTTCATGTTGGCGATGTCCAGCGCCGCCCAGGCGCGGTCACCGGTGAAGGATTTGCTGCGGATGATCTTCATGGGTCGGTCCGTCGAAATGAATGGCGACTCAAAGGCTAACGGTCATCGAACATCAACGCCACAGACTTTGACAGTCTGCGCACGCATCAACCCGACCAGCGCACCAAGCGCCAGAATGATCAGCACCGCGCCATAACCATCGGTGGTTGCCACCAGCCCAAAGGTCCGCGTAAGGCTGCCAGCCAGCAACGACGGCAAGCAGAACGCCAGGTAACTGAGCACATAAAACGCCGACATCAAACCCGCCCGCTCATGAGGCAAGGCCAGCGGCACGATGCTTCGCAAGGCCCCCAGGAAACCCGCTCCAAAACCGCCGCCCGCCACAAGGGTGCCGAAGAAGAACAACGGCAGGCTGGCGCTATGTACCGCCAGCAGAATCAGCGCAACGCCCGCAGGCAGCAGGCTCGCGCCCAACAGCAAGACTTTGTTGGCCGGCCGATTACGCAAGGTGTAGATCATCAAGGCGCCGGTCACTGTCAACACGGCCACCGTAGCCCCGCCAATCAGATTCGAGGTGGACCCGGTGGCGGTCCGCACCAGAGACGGTGCCAAAGAAGCGAAAAAACCACCGAGCGCCCACACCGCTAGATCTATCGGCAGCACCCGCCACAGCATACGTCGCGCCTGAATCGGCACATGCAAGGTCGGGCGCAACGAGGCCCAGGCGCCCGGTTGTCGGGTGACGCTTTCCGGCAGGCGCCAGATGTACAGCGCTTGCATCACAAACAGCGCGAACAGCACCCAATAGGTCAGTTGCAGCGGCAGCGGCGCGAACTCGGCCAACACACCGCAGCCCATGGCACCCAGTGCCATGCCCAGCAGCGGCGCGACGCTGTTGACCATCGGCCCCTGCTGACGGTCGGTGTCCAGCAGCGCCGCACTCAAAACGGCGGTGGCCATGCCCGTGGCAAAACCCTGCAGGACCCGTGCACTGATCAGCCAGGCGACGCTGTCGGCGTTAATGAACAGCAACATCGCCAGCATGTTCAGCAACACGGCGGAGAAAATCACCGGTTTGCGCCCCAGATAATCCGAAAGCGAACCGACCGTGAGCAATGCCGCCAGCAAGCTGAGGGCGTAGACACCGAAAATCAGGGTCAGGGTCGCTGCCGAGAACTGCAGGTGTTCTTGATACAAGTGATACAACGGCGTTGGCGCGGTGGAAGCGGCGAGAAAACTGAGTAAGGTGATCGCCAGAAACCACAGGCTGGAACGGTTTGACGTTGAACGGGACATAAGCACACTCCGCAAAAGCTAACTTTTTGCTTTTGCGGAGTGTGCTACTGGTAAACGCTTAAAGCAAATTCTTTGTGTTAAGGTCCACCGTATGGCTATTAAAGAAGGTTTACGTCCTGGTGGCCGCAGCGCCAGGGTGCAAGAGTCGATTCATTCGGCAGTCCGCGCGCTCCTTGAAGAACAGGATCGCGCCAGCGTGACCGTGCCGCAAATCGCTGCCCGGGCCGGGGTGACGCCGTCGACCATTTACCGGCGCTGGGGCGATCTGTCGGCGCTACTGGCCGACGTCGCCCTCGCCCGCATGCGCCCCGACAGCGAACCGGCCAACACCGGCAGCCTGCGCGGTGACGTGAGTGCCTGGGCGGAGCAGTATCTGGACGAGATGAGTTCCGAACCCGGGCGCAACATGATGCGCGACGTGCAATCCAGCGCCACGCCGGGCTATTGCGTGACGATCATTGGCAGGCAGTTGCAGACGATTCTGGATCGCTATCCCGGGCAGCCGAAGCCGAGTGTCGATCGACTGATCAATATGGTGGTGGCGCCGACGGTGTTTCGCATCCTGTTTGCAGCGCAGGCGCTGGAGGTTGGAGAGTTGCATCGGTTGATTGATATTGCGTTGAATCAGTAACGCCGCCTTCGCGAGCAAGCCCGCTCCCACACTGGATTGAGGATGCCCACATATTTTGTGTTCACTGACGATCGAGTGTGAGAGCGGGCTTGCTCGCGAAGAGGCCCGAAAGCACACCAAAATTGAACTGACTCCCAACCTGCGACACCCCACCACGCCACGACCTTGGTCGACACTGACTAACTCAAGCGGTCATGCGAGACTGTCCTGACCGGGCGGAGTCCCGGATGTCTTTTGTCTGGAGTTCCCATGTCGCTGTCCATCGGGCTGATCGCCACCGTCGCCCTGGCCTATATGGCCATCCTGTTCGCTATCGCCTTTTATGGTGATCGGCGCAGCGCGCCGTTGCCGCCACGGGTGCGTGCGTGGGTGTACAGCCTGTCGCTGGCCGTTTATTGCACCAGTTGGACATTCTTTGGTGCCGTGGGCCAGGCGGCCGAACAACTCTGGTCATTCCTGCCGATCTACCTCGGGCCGATCCTGCTGCTGGTGTGCGCGCCGTGGGTCCTGCAAAAAATGGTGATGATCAGCAAACAGGAGAACATCACCTCCATCGCCGACTTCATCGCCGCCCGCTACGGCAAATCCCAGTCGCTGGCGGTGGTGGTGGCGCTGATTTGTCTGGTCGGCGTATTGCCCTACATCGCCTTGCAGCTCAAGGGCATCGTGCTGGGCGTGAACCTGCTGATCGGCGCCGGTGCCGATGCCATGGGCACGCGCGCGCAGGACACGGCGCTGATCGTGTCGTTGGTGCTGGCACTGTTCACCATCGTTTTCGGTACCCGCAACCTCGACGCCACGGAACACCACCGCGGCATGGTGCTGGCGATTGCCTTTGAATCGCTGGTCAAGCTGTTCGCTTTTCTCGCGGTCGGCGCGTTCGTGACCTACGGCCTGTACGACGGTTTCGACGACCTGTTCGACCAGGCCATGCTCGCCCCGCGCCTCGAAGCGTACTGGAAAGAAACCATCAACTGGCCGTCCATGGTGGTGCAAACCGGCGTGGCGATGATGGCGATCATCTGTCTGCCCCGGCAGTTCCATGTGACCGTGGTGGAAAACATCGAGCCTCAGGACCTGCGTTTGGCCAAGTGGGTGTTCCCGGCCTATCTGGCGCTGGCGGCATTGTTTGTCGTGCCAATCGCACTGGCCGGTCAGATGATGCTGCCCAGCTCGGTGCTGCCGGACTCATTCGTCATCAGCCTGCCTCTGGCCCAATCTCACCCTGCCCTGGCGATGCTGGCGTTTATTGGCGGCGCTTCCGCGGCGACCGGTATGGTGATCGTGGCCAGCGTGGCGCTGTCGACCATGCTTTCCAACGACATGCTGTTGCCGTGGTTGCTGCGACGTAACAACGCCGAGCGGCCGTTCGAAGTGTTCCGCCAGTGGATGCTTTCGGTGCGTCGGGTGAGCATCGTGGTCATTCTGCTGTTGGCCTATGTCAGTTATCGACTGCTCGGTTCGACCGCAAGCCTGGCAACCATCGGCCAGATCGCCTTCGCCGCCGTGACCCAACTGGCCCCGGCCATGCTCGGTGCGTTGTACTGGAAACAGGCTAACCGCCGCGGGGTGTTCGCGGGGCTGGCCGCCGGGACGTTCCTCTGGTTCTACACCTTGGTGCTGCCGATCGCCGCCAACAGTCTCGGCTTGCCCCTGAGCAGTTTTCCGGGCCTGGCCTGGTTGCAAGGTAACCCGTTGAACCTGCCGATCACGCCGCTGACTCAAGGCGTGGTGCTGTCCCTGGCGGGCAACTTCACCTTGTTCGCCTGGGTCTCGCTACTGTCACGCACCCGGGTTTCGGAGCATTGGCAGGCCGGCCGCTTCATCGGCCAGGAAATCAGCGCCCGCCCGAGCGCCCGTTCGATGCTGGCGGTACAGATCAACGACTTGCTGCAACTGGCCGCCCGTTTTGTCGGTGAAGAGCGGGCTCGTCAGAGTTTCATCCGTTTCGCCTACCGTCAGGGCAAAGGCTTCAATCCGAACCAGAACGCGGATGGTGAATGGATCGCCCATACCGAACGCTTGCTGGCCGGGGTCCTCGGCGCATCCTCGACCCGGGCGGTGGTAAAAGCCGCCATCGAAGGTCGGGAAATGCAACTTGAGGATGTCGTGCGGATCGCCGACGAAACGTCAGAAGTGCTGCAGTTCAATCGAGCCCTTCTGCAAGGCGCCATCGAAAACATCACCCAGGGCATCAGCGTGGTCGACCAGTCGTTGAAACTGGTGGCCTGGAACCGGCGCTACCTTGAGTTATTCAACTACCCCGACGGCTTGATCAGCGTTGGCCGGCCGATTGCGGACATCATTCGCTACAACGCCGAGCGCGGTCTGTGCGGCCCCGGCGAAGCGGAAGTACACGTCGCCCGTCGCTTGCACTGGATGCGTCAGGGCCGGGCCCATACCTCCGAGCGATTGTTCCCCAATGGTCGAGTGATCGAACTGATCGGCAACCCGATGCCCGGCGGCGGTTTCGTCATGAGTTTCACCGACATCACCGCGTTCCGCGAGGCCGAGCAAGCACTGACCGAAGCCAATGAAGGCCTCGAACAACGGGTCATCGAACGGACCCACGAGCTGTCGCAACTCAACGTTGCCCTGACCGAAGCCAAGGGCACCGCCGAATCGGCCAACCAATCGAAAACCCGTTTCCTGGCCGCCGTCAGCCATGACTTGATGCAACCGCTGAATGCCGCGCGATTGTTCTCTGCCGCCCTCTCCCACCAGGAAGAAAACTTATCCAGTGAAGCCCGGAAACTGGTTCATCACCTCGACAGCTCACTGCGCTCGGCCGAGGACCTGATCAGCGACCTGCTGGACATTTCCCGCCTGGAAAACGGCAAGATCAACCCTGATCGCAAGCCCTTCGTGCTCAATGAGTTGTTCCATACACTGGGCGCCGAGTTCAAGGCACTGGCGCAGGAACAGGGGCTGAAATTCCGTGTCCGGGGCAGCGCGTTACGGGTCGACAGCGACATCAAACTGCTGCGACGGATTTTGCAGAACTTCCTGACCAATGCCTTCCGCTACGCCAAAGGCCCGGTGCTGCTCGGCGTTCGGCGGCGCAACGGCGAGTTGTGCCTGGAGGTCTGGGACCGTGGACCGGGCATTCCGGAAGACAAACAGCAGGTGATTTTCGAAGAGTTCAAACGCCTCGACAGCCACCAGACCCGGGCCGAGAAAGGTCTGGGCCTGGGCCTGGCGATTGCCGATGGGCTGTGTCGCGTGCTGGGTCATACCTTGCGCGTGCGCTCCTGGCCGGGTCGCGGTAGCGTCTTCAGTGTCAGCGTACCGCTGGCTCGGGCACAAACCGCGGCGCCGGCCAAGGCTGCCGAACTCAATGGCCATTTGCTCAGCGGCGCGCAGGTGCTGTGTATCGATAACGAAGACAGCATCCTGATCGGCATGAACAGTTTGCTGACACGCTGGGGTTGCCAGGTCTGGACCGCGCGCAACCGTGATGAATGCGCGACGCTGCTCAGTGATGGGATGCGTCCGCAATTGGCACTGGTGGATTACCACCTGGACGATGGCGAGACAGGGACCGAGTTGATGGCGTGGTTGCGCACGCAACTGGGCGAACCGGTGCCGGGGGTGGTGATCAGTGCCGATGGACGGCCAGAGACGGTAGCCCAAGTGCATGCCGCGGGCCTGGATTACCTGGCAAAACCGGTGAAACCGGCGGCGTTGCGGGCGTTGTTGAGTCGGCATTTGCCGTTGTAGTGCGGCAGGTTTGAACCCTGCAAGTGGGGCGATTGACGCCTTCGCGGGCAAGCCCGCTCCCACAGGGGTTTGTGGTGTTCACTCTATTTGTGCAACAACACCAATCCCCTGTGGGAGCGGGCTTGCTCGCGAAGCTTTTCGGCTACTCCGGCAACTCAGCCAAGCCATCGACATCCGTCATCGCCCGCTCCAGCAGGTCCGCCGGCAAGCTCTTGCTGGCCCGCGCCCCAAGCAGCTTGAGCTGCTCGCTGCGACTGACCAGGTTGCCGCGGCCTTCAGTCAGCTTATTGCGTGCAGAGCTGTAGGCCTTGTCCAGTTGCTGCAGACGATTGCCGACCTCATCCAGATCCTGAATGAACAACACGAACTTGTCGTACAGCCAACCGGCGCGCTCGGCGATTTCCCGGGCGTTCTGGCTCTGGCGCTCCTGCTTCCACAAGCTGTCGATGACCCGCAAAGTGGCCAGCAACGTGGTTGGGCTGACGATCACGATATTGCGGTCGAATGCCTCCTGAAACAGCGTCGGCTCAGCCTGCAATGCCGCAGAAAACGCCGCTTCGATCGGGACGAAAAGCAAAACGAAATCCAGGCTGTGCAAACCGTCGAGCCGCTTGTAGTCCTTGCCGGCCAAGCCTTTGACGTGACTGCGCAGGGACAGCACATGCTGCTTGATGGCGATCTGGCCGATGGCGTCATCCTCGGCCGCCACATATTGCTGATAAGCCGTGAGGCTGACCTTGGAATCGACTACGACCTGCTTGTCGCCGGGCAGATAAATAATTACATCTGGCTGGAAACGCTCACCGTCCGGCCCCTTGAGATTGACCTGGGTCTGGTACTCACGCCCCTTCTCCAGGCCCGCATGCTCGAGCACTCGCTCGAGAATCAGCTCGCCCCAGTTGCCCTGGGTTTTCTGCCCTTTCAAGGCCCGCGTCAGGTTAGTGGCTTCGTCGCTCAGACGCAGGTTCAGTTGTTGCAGCCGCTCCAACTCCTTGGCCAGGGAAAAACGCTCGCGGGCTTCAGCCTGATAGCTTTCCTCAACACGTTTTTCGAATGACTGGATACGTTCCTTCAACGGATCGAGCAATTGCCCCAAACGTTGCTGGCTGGTTTCGGCAAAACGCTGCTCACGCTCGTCGAAGATCTTGCCCGCCAACTCGGCGAATTGCGCGCGCAGCTCATCTCGGGAGCCTTGCAGGTCGTTGAGGCGCTGCTGGTGGCTTTCCTGCTGCTCACGCAGCTCGGCGTTAAGGGAAGCGGCCTGAGCGTCGAGACGACGTAACTCAGCCTCTTTGCCGGCGCGTTCGATGTTCCAGGCGTGGGCCGCATCGCGGGCGTCGTCGCGTTCGATCTGCAGCAGTTCGACTTCACGGCGCACGGCGGCCAGATCGGCCTGTTTGGCGGAGTTGGCTTGGCTCAGGTCGGCAATTTCATCACGGCAGGTGTCAAGCTGCGCATTCAAGCCGTCCTGCGTCAGTTGGGCGATGGCAAGGCGCTCTTCCAGCAGCGCCAGCTCGGCCTGTCCCGCACTCGCCCGACGCTGAAGTTGCCAGGCCAATACCAGTAACGGCAGTGCAGCGCCCGCCAGACCCAGCAATGCGCTGGTCAAGTCCATCGCCATAGCCACTCCTGCCGATTAGATAAAGCGTGAAGGTTAACCAAGGCGTCAGGTCTTGGACAGCTCAGTCTTCGGTCAGGCCCAGTTCCTGTTGCGCACGTCGGTCGCCCGCACGCGCAGCCAGACGCAACAATTCCTGGCCAATTCGGCGATCCCGGGCGTTACCGCATTCGCGGCACATCAGCTGACCGAGACGGCTTTGCGCGGCCACCACGCCTTCACGGGCAGGCTGCTTGAGCAAGCGTCCGGCGAAGTGTTTGACGTTGGAGTTTTCGCCCAGGCGCGGGCTGTCCAGCAGCCACTCGGCCACGCGCATCGAAAAGCGCTTGGGTGGGGTAACACTGGGGGATGTTGAGGCAGCAGAGATTGATACTGAGCGAAACTTCATAAAGCACTGTGGGGCAGATCGGAAGGCGCGCCACTCTACTCTTTTTTTCGCACAGGTAAAGTCGAAAAAAGCCTGCACGCCCGTCCTAGAGCAAGCGCTTGGGACAATCCACAGAAGCTGTGGATAACTCAGTGGACAACCGCCTTTGAACTCGCGCAAAGCCCTGTGGAATGGGGCTCGCAGTCAAACTGACGATTTTTTCACCAGTAAAAAAAAGCGATGTTTTTCATTGACTTAAATTTTCGTTACAGGCAC
The DNA here is from genome assembly GCF_054668495.1 of Pseudomonas sp. S2_A02. Taxonomy (NCBI): domain Bacteria; kingdom Pseudomonadati; phylum Pseudomonadota; class Gammaproteobacteria; order Pseudomonadales; family Pseudomonadaceae; genus Pseudomonas; species Pseudomonas sp. S2_A02. The sequence continues at coordinate 1,819,525 of NZ_CP162776.1, forward strand.
CCACTCCCGTTGAAGGAAGGATGACAGTGGGATGACAGTCAGCGCAACTAATGTGCACAAGTACCTTGGAGCCGGTTATATCGATGCGCTTTTTCGGCGCGTTTTTCCGTAAAGTCTGGGGATAAACCTGGGCAACCCGCGCAACGATTGATCCTGGCTCGATCGTCCTCGCGGATCAACGGTCGGGTTCTGGGCTATTACGGGGCGCTGGTTCTGCCGGTGGCTCTTCCCATCGCTCAGCGAGACTTGTCGGCAGGCACTCCAGCGATCTTTTTTGCGATCAGACTTCCCTTTTGCATTTCAATCCGTTAGTATCCGCGGCGTTAGTACCAAGCTGAAAGTCAATTCTGGTCGAACAAATCCCCCGGTCCGCCTTCTCCAAGAGAAGCCTTTACCGACAAAGCGGGATCGACCACCTCGATGGTTTCCAGGTAAATCTTGCGCCAACACAGCCTTTGAATCGAAAGCGAAGGGTGTTGCCAAGTTCACTTACTCTGACCGAACCAGCCTGCAAATTGATCAGGATCTTCACCCCGGGCCCAGAACCTTTGCCCTTGATGTGTTGCCTGCCCTCCTAAGTACCTACCTGCCAGCCCAAGCGCGCCAATTTATCAGCGCTTCAAACTGGCTGCTTTGTTCCAGTCGGGTTCTTCGTTCGACCAATGGTGGTCGTCGTCACTGGAACGTTTTAACTTTGCACGGTTCTTATCCGTGTCGCTTGTAGGAACACCAATTATGTCCACTCAAATCCACACTCAGGATGCCATTCGCACCCTAACCAACGCTTTTGCTCCAATGAACTGCCTGATCATGGCCGCTCGCAAAGGCTGCTTCAGCTTCACTCTGGTCAACGAACACGGCATCGCTCGTCACAGCGAACGCCTGTACCCTGATCAATACTCCAGCGCAGAACCGCTGCAGGCTGTGATCGAGCGTACTCGCCAGGCACTGGTTGCCTGAGACGCCAGAAAGGCTGAAAACCTCAAAAGCCCTGCTGAAAAGCGGGGCTTTTTATTGCCCGATATTTCGCATTTCGTGACCTACGGCTAAGCACCAACCGATATAACGGTTATAACTCGAAGCCGGAAATATTTTAAAAACAGTCCTTTACAGCGAAATAATGACACTACACTTCAACTCAAGCGGCTTGATCCGCTTCCGGCGAGACTGAATCGATCCATTGCTGCCAAGGCCCCCTTCAGGTCTCGCCGACCACTTCAGGTTTCGAGGGCTTTATGGGTATCGCTGCCAGCGAACTGTGTCGTTATGTGATCCGTCCGACGTTGATCTACCTCGGACGTCATAGCGCAACTGCCGAATCCCTGCTGCTGGGCATCGCCGCCAGTCAGTCAGCCCTTGGTTCAGCCCTGCATGACCGCCGTGGACACGGCCTGTACCGAATCGCCGAACCCCGCCATCAAGCCTTATGGGATCACTATTTGGCCCTGGACCCGGATCGGGCGAGCCTGGTGCGCGGCTTGGCCAGCCAGCATGCTTTTCTTAGCGGGCCGCATCTGGAATTGACCGTCAACCTGCGTTACGCCACTGCCATCGCCTGGCTGCTGGTAGAAGAACAGAACACTCCCCTCCCCGCCTCCGATGACCTACTGGGAATGGCCCGAATCTGGCGCCAGACTTTCCAACCCCAAGGTCGTCTGCGAGATTTCACCTACGCCTGGCAAACCTGTGTTTCATCGTTGAATCAGGTCGCCTGCTAACCCACCCGTTTCCGAACATCGCACAACATGTCGCGATTTTGGTCGGATTGTCCTACAAAACCGCTCTAAATCAAGCGATACAGGCTATAGCGCCCGGACGAAAATGTTGGTAATTTTCGCCCCGGTGATCACCAGGAGTTCTAATAATGAAAAAAGTAATGCTCAAAACCACCCTTAGCCTCGCCGTTGCCTTGGCATCCACCCAGATCTTTGCAGCTGGCTTTGCCATTAACGAACAAAGCATCAGCGGGATGGGTACAGGTTTTGCCGGGCGATCTTCTGCTGCCGACGACGCAAGCACCATTTTTGGCAACCCTGCCGGTATGTCCCGCCTCAAGCGCGAACAGGTGACTGGCGGCGCTGCACTGCTTGACGCACATACCGACATCAGCAACGCGAGTTCCAGACCCAACAGCGGCAGCAACGATGGCGACATGGTTCCCCTCGTTGCCGTACCGATGGGCTACTACGTCAAGCCAATCGATGACCACTGGGCATTCGGCATTGGCATGTACGCCCCGTTCGGTCTGGTGACCGACTACGAAAACGGCTTTGCGGGCCGTTACTTCGGCAGCAAGAGCGACGTGAAAGTCATGACCTTGCAACCGACCGTCAGCTACGCCTTCAACGACAAGGTGTCGATCGGTTTCGGTCCGACCATCAACCGCATCGAGGGCACCCTGGAATCAAACCTGTCGATCACCCAGGCCGCGCCGGACGGCAAGGTCAAGATCAAGGGCGACGACACCGCGCTGGGCTACAACATCGGCGTGCTGGTTCAAGCCACCGACAGTACGCGCGTCGGCCTGACCTACCACTCGAAAGTGAAGTACAAGCTCGAAGGTGATACCAAGGTCAACTACAACGTCCTCGCGGCCGTGGGTCAGAACCCAAGCCAGAAGTACGATGCTTCGCTGGACCTGACGACGCCTGAGTCGGTCGACTTCTCGCTCACTCATCAACTGGATGACAAGTGGACCCTCTACGCAGGCAGCACCTGGACTCGCTGGAGCCGCCTGAAAGATATCACCGTTGAAAACGAAGGCGTGCCGACCATCCTGAACGGCCAGTTCGGTACCATCACCGAAGAGCAGAACTGGCACGACACTTGGGCTCACGCCATCGGCGCGTCCTACCAGTTGAATAAGGAATGGGTATTGCGTACCGGCCTGTCCTTCGACCAGGCTCCGACCAACAACGTCAACCGCTCCCCGCGCATCCCGACAGGCGATCGCAAGATTTTCAGCCTGGGCGCCGGCTGGAGCCCGACCGACGACCTGACCATCGACGTGGCGTACTCGTACCTGCGCGAAGAGTCGGTCAAGGTCAACAACAGCAACAACCGTGGCCAGTCCTACAACGCCAAGTATGAAAACTCGGCAAACGGTTTCGGTGTAGGCGCGACCTACCGTTTCTGATGATTCACGGTGAGCTTGACTCGCTCGCCGCCTGAATTGAAAAAGCCCCGCACTCTTGTACAGAGGCGGGGCTTTTTAGTGGCTGACGATCAAGGTTTCGAGGCGAGGGCTTTCTCCACCGCCTCGATGAACTCGGGATTATCCGGTTTGGTCAGGCTGGAGAAATTGGCGACCACCTTGCCTTGGCGATCGACCACGTACTTGTAGAAATTCCACTTCGGCGAACTGCTTTGTTCAGCAAGCACCTTGAACAAATGCGTTGCGTCATCGCCGCGCACTTTCTGCGGTTCGGTCATGGTGAAGGTCACGCCGTAGTTCACGTAACAGACCTTGGCAGTCTCTGCGCCATCTTTGGATTCTTGTTTGAAATCATTGGATGGAACACCAATCACCTCAAGCCCTTGATCCTTGTAACGCTGATACAGCGCCTCAAGGCCTTTGAACTGCGGGGCGAAGCCACAGAAGCTCGCGGTGTTGACCACCACCAGTGGCTTGCCGGCGAAGCGCTGGCACAGATCGATGGATTCCTTGGCCCGCAGCTTGGGCAATGAGCCTTGTAACAACTCCGGGCATTCTGCCGCCTGGACCAACCCGGTAAAAGCCGTCAGCAACGCGGGAACTGCAAGCCAGCGCATCAGCATGTCGGTGCATCCTTGAACAATCATCAGAAAACGAAATTACTCGCCTTCGCCGCTCGCTAGCAAGCACCCATGCCCAACTGCATCAACGCCAGGCCACCCTGATGCCAGCCCCACCATGCCAGGGCCAGCAGCAGTACGCCGATGGCGATTACAGCCATCCGCGGCCAGAGACTGTTCATGCTGCACTCATCCGGGTTTGCAGACGTGCCACCGGCTGCTCGCGCACCGGCCAGTTCAGGGCTGCGGCCGCCAGACTCAAGAGAATCGCCACCTGCCAGATCAAGTCGTAACTCCCGGTTCGGTCATACACCACCCCACCCAGCCAACCGCCGAGGAACGAGCCGAGCTGGTGAAAGAGGAAAACGATCCCTCCGAGCATGGACAAATTTCGTACACCGAACAAGGTCGCTACCGTGCCGTTGGTCAAGGGCACCGTCGACAACCAGAGAAAACCCATGGCCATGCCGAACAAATAAGCCGTGACCTGAGTGACCGGCGCCCAGAGGAACAGCACAATCACCACCGCCCGCAACAGATACAGACCGGTGAGCAGGCGCGGTTTGGACATCCGCCCGCCAAGCCAGCCCGCCGTATAAGTACCGAAGATATTGAACAGACCGATCAGCGCCAGCACTGTGGTGCCGACAGTGGCTGGCAAGTGTTGATCCACCAGATAGGCCGGTAGGTGCACGCCGATGAACACCACTTGAAAACCACAGACAAAAAAGCCGAACGCCAACAACCAGAAGCCTGAATGGGAACAGGCTTCGCGTAGCGCTTCAGAGAGGGTTTGCTCGTGCCCGAGGACCGGCAGCGGCTTGTCCTTGAGCATGCTCACCAGCGGCACGATCAGCGCCACCACCAGGCCTAACACCAGCAACGCTGCCGACCAGCCAAGCCAGCCGATCAGCCCCAGCGTGCCGGGTAACATGGCGAATTGACCGAAAGAACCGGCAGCGCTGGCGACCCCCATGCCCATGCTGCGTTTTTCCGGTGGCACGGCACGACCGACCACACCGAGGATCACCGAGAACGAGGTGCCGGACAGACCGATACCGATCAACAGCCCGGCGCTCAAGGACAAGGTCACCGGCGAATCGGACAGCCCCATGAACACCAGGCCCAAGGCGTACAGGACACCACCGATCAACACCACCTTCGCGGCGCCAAAGCGGTCGGCCAGCGCACCGGTGAACGGCTGCGCCAGGCCCCAGATCAGGTTCTGCAAAGCAATGGCGAAGGCAAACACTTCGCGGCCCCAGCCAAACTCGGCGCTCATGGGCGCCAGAAACAGCCCGAAGCCATGTCGCACACCCAGGGACAATGCCAGAATCAGCGCACTCCCCAACAGGACCCAACCGCATGTACGCCACATTGATGTCATTCTTGTTCTCCAGTAGCGGGTATATACCCGCTTAAGACCGAGCAAACTGGCCTCAAGCCAGTTCGTCCAGCAATTTCAGCAAGGTTTCACGCTTCTCGGCACCCAGACGGTCGATCAACCGCTGCTGCGCCGCTTCCCAGGCCGGCAAGGCCGCTGCCAGACGTTCACGACCCGTTTCGGTGAGCAGGACGATGCGATTGCGCATGTCCTCGCCTTCCACCAGCGTCACCAGGCCTTCACCTTCCAGCACTCGCAGGTTGCGCCCGAGGGTGCTGCGATCCAGGCCCATGGCTTCGGCCAGAGACGAGATGCTCGGCTGATCCAGACGCTGCAGATTACACAGCAGAGAATACTGGGCAACGTTGATCCCGAAGCCGTCGAGGGCGCCGTCGTAATGCCTGCTGACGCCACGAGCGGCGCGACGCAGGTTAGTGCACAAACATTGAGAAGGAAGCATAGTGCGTGTATATACCCGCGGTTAAATGAAAGCAAATTTTTCGACACATATTACTTGTAGGAGCGAGGCTTGCCCGCGAAGAACGATAACGCGGTCGGACTGATCGACCGCGGCGCTCCCTTCGCGGGCAAGCCTCGCTCCTACAGGATCAATGCGAGCCCTACCAGCACCGCCACTTCCTGCAATTCCAGCAACGCCCCTGCCGTATCGCCCGTCGTCCCGCCTAATCGCCGAATCATTACTTGCCGCAACCAGACAAACAGCACCATCGCCAACACAAGCGCCCCTACACCGCTGAGGCCAGCCATCAGCACACAGGCCACCGCACTGATCACCAACACCTGTTTGCCGGCCAAACGCGGCAGATGATCAGCCAGTGCCTGCCCCAATCCACCGGGACGCACGTAAGACGTGGTGAGGAATAAACCCAGTAACGCGCTGCGGCTAATCAATGGAACGATGATCAGGACCACGCTGTGTTGCTGCTCGATCAACGCCAGCAACGCGGCAAACTTGAGCAGCAATACCAGGACCAGCGTCACCACGGCGATCGGCCCGCTACGCGGGTCTTTCATGATGGTCAGGGTGCGTTCACGGTCGCCGTAGCCACCAAGCCACGCATCGGCGCTATCGGCCAGGCCATCCAGGTGCAACGCACCGCTGAGTACGACCCAAACACAGAGCAACAGTGCGGCGTGAAGCAATAATGGCGTGCCCAGCAATAGCCAGTTCAGCCCCCACAGAATCGCGCCGAACAGCAAACCGACCAGCGGATAAAACAGCAGCGACCGGCCCAGTTCCTTGGGCGTCGGCATGCCGGGCAGACGAATCGGCAGGCTGCTCAAAAACTGCAGGGCGATCCAGAATGGCAACATGGTCAGATCGCTTCCCTCAACAAGACGCCGGATTCGACCGACAACGAGAACAGCGCGCCATGGCCGACTTCAACGTTGAGCAACTGCTCACGCGGCAATCCGCGCGCTAGAGCCAGCAACAAACGCATGACACCGCCATGGCTGATCAGCAGGATTCGCTCACCCGCATAGGCCGTGTGCAGCCGCTCGATCGCCGCCAACACTCGCGCAGAAAAATCCGCCACCGGCTCACCCTCAGGCGGCGTGAACGAATAAGGATCGGCCCAGAACAAGCCCAACGCCTCGGCACTGGTTTCCATCAACGCCGCCGCGCTCTGCCCTTCCCAGGCGCCGAAGTGCAGCTCTTGCAGATCCTTATCCAGCTGCACCGGCAAACCCAGTTGCGTTCCAAGCTTTTCAGCAAAACGCGCACAACGCTGCAACGGCGAACTGACCAGTCGATCCCAGGGCCCTTGCTCGATCACCGCGGCGCGCATTTGCTCCCAGCCCTTGTCGGTCAGCGCATCGTCAAGGCTGCCGCGCAAACCGCCGCCGAGTTCGGTTTCGCCGTGGCGCAACAGGTCCAGGCGCAAGGTCATGCCGGGCGATCCGCCACCGCGGCTTCGGCGAACGTCGCCATCTGCCCGTGCAGGTCGCAGGCCAGACGCAGCAATGGCACAGCGAGCGCCGCACCACTGCCCTCGCCCAGTCGCAGGCCGAGGTCCAGCAACGGTTCGGCGTTCAGGGTTTCGAGCACATGGCGATGGCCCGGCTCGGCGCCGCGATGACCGAACAGCAACCACTCACGGCAGGCCGGATTCAAACGCACCGCCACCAACGCTGCGACACTGCAAATAAACCCGTCGACCAACACTGCGACGCCTTCCTGAGCACAGGCCAGGTACGCGCCGACCAGCGCAGCGATTTCGAAACCGCCGAGGTTGAACAAGGTTTGCAACGCATCGCTACGCTGAGCGCCATGCAACGCCAGGGCACGCTCGATGACTTGGGCTTTATGGCTGACACCCGCTGCGTTCAAACCGGTGCCCGGCCCGGCCAGATGCACCACCGGGCAATCGAGCAACGCACACGCCAGCGCGCTGGCCGCGGTGGTGTTGCCGATGCCCATTTCGCCACCGATGAACAACTGCGCGCCGACTGCGACGGCGCGCTGCACACTGTCGCGGCCGGCCTGCAAGGCGAGTTCGCCCTGAGCCTGGGTCATCGCCGGACCCTGGACGAAATTCGCCGTGCCCGGACCGATGTTCAGGTGACGCACACCCGGCAGATTCAACGACGGCGTGACGGTGCCAAGATCGACCACTTCCAGGGAAGCACCCAACTGCCGCGCCAACACACTGATCGCCGCGCCGCCGCTGACAAAGTTGTGCAGCATCTGCCCGGTGACTTCCTGCGGAAACGCCGACACTCCTTCGACGACCACACCATGGTCACCGGCAAAAATCGCGATCCACAGCTGATCGAGCGTCGGCTTGACCTGCCCCTGCAACCCGGCCAATTGCACCGCCACCGATTCGAGCTGGCCGAGCGAGCCGGCAGGCTTGGTCAGTTGCTGTTGACGCGCCTGCGCCTGTTCGACTGCTTGCGCGTCGATTGGCTTGCACGGGTTCAGCCACCAGGAGTGAGTCATAACGCAGTTCCTTTCAAAGTCAGGGGCAGGCCGGCGACGGTCAGGACGACTCGCTGACAGCGCTCGGCCAAGGCTTGATGCAGCCAACCGGCTTCATCGACATAGCGGCGAGTCAATTCGCCCAGCGGTACGACACCCATCCCGGTCTCGTTGCTGACAAAAATGATTTCACCCGGCAATGATGCCAGGCAGTCCAGCAAAGCTTCGCGTTCGGCAGACAGGCGCTCGGCGTCGTCGAGCATCAGCAGATTGGTCAGCCACAGCGTCAGGCAATCCACCAGCAAGCAACGATCGGCACTGGCGTTTTCGCACAGCACGCGGGCCAGTTCCAGCGGCTCTTCGATCAACGCCCATTCGACTGGACGACGGGCGCGATGATGGGCCACCCGTTCATTCATTTCACCGTCCAGGGGTTGGCTGGTGGCGATGTAAATGACTTGGAGCAGACTGTCTGTCGCCAGTTTTTCAGCCAGGCGACTTTTGCCGGAGCGGGCGCCGCCGAGGATCAGTTGCAGCATGGTTTATTCCTTAAAATCTTCGGTGTCGGGACGGGCCTCATCGCGGGCAAGTCGGATCGCCGCATCGCCGCTCCCACAAGGATCGAGGCTGTTCACAGGTTTTTGTCCACCCACGAAACCTGTGGGAGCGGGCTTGCCCGCGATGAGGCCTGTGCAGCCACCTCAAATCCCACAGAGTTCACGCAGCAACGAAGTATCCAGATGCTTCTCCACCAGATCCGCCAACCGTTCAATATCGCGCTCACGCAAGGCGTGGTAATCGACCTCCTGCACATCCTGCAAACCAGCCCAGCGCAACAGCGCACTGCACGCTGCCGGTGACTCGAACAAGCCATGCAGATACGTGCCGAAAATCTGCCCATCGACACTTTGCGCGCCATCGCAGCGACCATCGTCGAGCTGCACCGCGGCATTTTCCAGGGCCGGCCCGGAGGTCACCCCGGCATGAATTTCATAGCCGCTGACCTCTGCATCTTCCAGCACCAGGCGCCCACGCACATTGCGCAATTGCTTCTCTTCTTCGAGCTGCGTTTCGAACGCCAGCAAGCCCAAACCGGCACTGGAACCCGGCGCCCCTTCAAGGCCCAGCGGATCGTGCACCTGCTCGCCGAGCATTTGCAGACCGCCGCAGATTCCCAGCACTTTTCCGCCGTAGCGCAAGTGCCGCGAGATCGCCGTGTCCCAGCCGTTGGCCCGCAGGTACGCAAGGTCGCTACGCACGCTTTTCGAGCCGGGAAGAATGATCAGGTCGGCCGGCGGAATCGCCTGGCCGGGGCCGATGAATTGCAAGTCCACTTGTGGATGCAGGCGCAGCGGATCGAAATCGGTGTGGTTGCTGATGCGCGGCAGTACCGGCACCACCACGTTGAGCACTTGATCAGCCTTGTCGGTCTGACGCTGATCGAGACCATCCTCGGCCTCAAGATGCAGGTCCATCACATATGGCAAGACGCCGATCACCGGTTTGCCGGTGCGCGCCTCCAGCCAGTCCAGCCCCGGCTGCAGCAAGGCGATGTCGCCGCGAAAACGGTTGATGATGAAGCCTTTGACCCTTGCCTGTTCGCTGGGCGACAGCAGCTCCAGCGTACCGACCAAATGCGCGAAAACTCCACCGCGATTGATGTCGGCAATCAGCACCACCGGGCAGTCCACCGCCTCGGCAAACCCCATGTTGGCGATGTCGCCGGCGCGCAGGTTGATCTCTGCCGGCGAACCCGCCCCTTCGACCATCACCAATGGATACGCCGCGCTCAGCCGTTCGTGGGAGGCCAACACCGCCTGCATGGCGATGGCTTTGTAGTCGTGATAGGCGACGGCATTCATGGTGGTGACCGCACGACCATGAATGATCACTTGAGCGCCGGTATCGCTATTGGGCTTGAGCAGCACCGGGTTCATGTCGGTGTGCGGTTCGAGGTTGGCGGCCTGGGCCTGCACCGCTTGAGCACGGCCAATCTCGCCACCGTCGGCGGTCACCGCGCTGTTGAGGGCCATGTTCTGCGGCTTGAACGGCACGACGCTGATGCCTTGGCGCGTGACCCAGCGACACAGCGCCGTCACCAGCGTGCTTTTACCGGCGTCGGACGTGGTGCCCTGCACCATTAAAGTGGCGCCCTGCACCTTCAATGTAGTCATTGCGCTTCCTTGACACAGGCTTCAAGCGCTTGCTCGAGACGCAGCCAATCCGCTTCATCAGCGGGCAAGCCAAACCGCACGCTGCTGGTGTGGGTGAACAACCGCAGCAAAATGCCGCGCCGGGCCATGAATTCATGCAGCGCTTCGGCGCGCTCGGTGATCAGCCATTGGAACAATGCGCAGCCGCCCTGAGGCTTGAAACCATACTGCTCAAGCAGCAATGCCAGACGCTCACCGGCTTCGTCAGTGCGAATGCGCTGTCGCGTGTGCCCCTCGGTATCCGTCAAGCACGCCTGGCCGAGCACGCGGGTCGGTCCGCTGACCGCCCAAGGTCCGACCTGTTCGGCCAGCAGCTTAAGCAACTTGCGTTCGGCCAATACAAAACCCAGCCGCACCCCGGCCAGGCCGAAAAATTTGCCAAAGGAGCGCAGCACGATCAAGCCGATCTGATGGGTGAACGGTGCCAGGCTCAAATGCGGGGTGTTGTCCATGAATGCCTCATCCACCACCAGCCAGCCACCGCGCTGAGCCAGCCGCGAATGCCAATCCAGCAGGCGAGCCGGGGTCAGGCTCAACCCCGTGGGATTGTTGGGGTTGACCACCACCAGCACGTCGAGGCTGTCGAGAAAGAAATCGACTTCCGACTCCAGCACTTCACGCACGATGTAACCATTGCGACGCCAGGCTTCGGCGTGTTCGGCGTAACACGGCGACAGCACGCCGACCTTGCCGGCCCGGCGCAAACGCGGCAGCAACTGGATCGCCATTTGCGACCCGGCCACCGGCAATACTTGGGCCGCACCGTAATAGTCGCAGGCAGCCTGCTCTAGCCCGTCATCGGTTTCCGGCAACCGCGCCCAGGCCCGCAGCGGGATGTCCGGGACCGGGAATGGCCAGGGCGCCAGGCCACTGGACAGGTCGAGCCAATCGGCTTCGGCAATGCCGTATTCAAGCGCCGCCTTACGCAAGCGACCACCGTGCTCAAGCATAGAACTCAGCCCCCACGCAAAGAATCAGCAGCCATAACCATATCCCGCGCTGTACCAATTGCCAGCCACGGTCGATGGAATCGGCATCCGCCGGCACACCTTCGCCCAACTGCGGACGCTGATGCAGTTCACCGTGATAGATCGCCGCCCCGCCCAACTCGACGCCCAGCGCACCGGCACCCGCCGCCATCACCGGCCCGGCATTCGGGCTGTCCCAGGTCGGGCCCTGGGTACGCCAGCACTTCAGCGCCAGTCGGGTTTTGCCCAGCAGCGCGTAGGTCAACGCCACCAGACGTGCGGGAATGTAGTTCAGAACATCATCGATCTTCGCCGCCGCCCAACCGAAACGCTCGAAGCGTTCGTTGCGATAACCCCACATCGCATCGAGCGTGTTGCTCAGACGATAAAGCACCACGCCGGGCGCACCCGCCACGGCAAACCAGAACAGCGCGGCGAATACCGCATCGCTGCCGTTCTCCAGCACCGATTCGGTGGCGGCGCGGGCGACTTCGGTTTCATCCAGCTCACTGGTCTGACGGCTGACCAGATAGCCGACGCGGTTGCGCGCCTCGATTAAATCATCGCTGCGCAGGGCCTTGGCCACCGGCTCGACGTGCTCACCAAGGCTGCGCATACCGAGGGCGCAATAGAGCACCAAAATCTCTACGATCCAGCCAACGTAAGGCGCCCAGGAAATTGCGGTGGCCAGCAAAGTCAACGGCACGACCGCCATCACCCAGGCTGTAACGCCATGACTGCGCCAGCCACGGCCACCGGAGTTGAAACGCTGCTCGATGCGATCGGCAAAACGACCGAACGCCACCAGCGGATGCCAGCGTTTGGGTTCACCCAGCAGCGCATCCAGCGCGACCGCGGCGACACTCAACAACGCCACACTCATTGACTCACTCCCCAATAATTTTCATACAGCAACTCGCTGAGTGGGCGTGCTTGCGCCCAGCCTTCGAGTACCAACATCGGCGCCGGATAGAATGCCTCGACCGGTCCCAGACAAAGAATGGCCAAAGGCTTGGCCCCGCTCGGTAAACCCAGCAAGTCCGCCAGCGCTTGTGGCTCGAACAATGACACCCAGCCCATGCCCAGGCCTTCGGCGCGGGACGCGAGCCAAAGGTTCTGGATGGCGCAGGACAATGAGGCCATGTCCATTTCCGGCAATGTACGACGGCCGAAGATATGCCGCTCACGATCGTCCATCAGCGCGGCGACCAGCACCTCGGCGCAGTCGTTGATGCCTTCGACCTTGAGCTTCATGAATTCGTCGGAACGCTCGCCGAGGGCTTCGGCGGTGCGGATGCGTTCCTCTTCCACCAGCTGCTGAATCTTGCCGCGAAGTGCCCGGTCGCTGATGCGGATGAAACGCCAAGGCTGCATCAGGCCGACACTCGGCGCCTGATGCGCGGTTTCAAGCAGACGCCTCAGTAACTCAGGTTCGACGGTGCCGCCGCTGAAATGCCGCATGTCGCGGCGTTCGGCGATCGCGCGATAAACAGCTTCGCGTTCGGCTTCGGAAAATGCGTTGTCCGTCATGGCCTCTTCGCGAGCAAGCCCGCTCCCACATTAGAAGGTGTGTGACCTGAAGAAACTCGGTCCACTGTGGGAGCGGGCTTGCTCGCGAAGGCGGCCTCACGATCAGGCACAAACAACGCGGCAATCGCCGATGGATTCGACGGAAAATAAAAATGCACATAAGAAGCCGTCATCCGCCCCTCACGATAAACCGCCTCCGCCCCCTCGCCCGCCATTCGGGCTCAGCCCACGAGCAATCGGCTCAAGTTCGGTGCTGGTCAACGAGTGGTGATAGGTGTGCCCACGCAGCAAACCTTCCGGCAATTCAACCGCCTGCAAAGCCAACGCGGCAAGACGCTTCTGCATCACCGCATCACCAGCCAGCAAGCCGACCAGTTCAGCGCGAGTACCCTCGACATCGGTCAAGGAATCCAGCAGATACAGCATGCCGCCACACTCGGCCAACAACGGTTTGCCCGCCGCGTGATGAGCGCGGATCGCGGTCAGCATCGGCGTGTTTTGCGACAACGCCACATGGTGCAGTTCGGGGTAACCGCCCGGCAGATACAGGCTGTCTGCCTCCGGCAATTCGGTGTCGCGGATCGGCGAGAAGAAAGACAGTTTGGCGCCCATGGCCCGTAGCAGATCCAGGCTCGCGCCGTAGGTAAACGCGAAAGCTTCGTCCCGGGCCACGGCAATTCGCACACCGGCCAACAACGGTTCGGCTGTAATCATTTCAGGCGCGGCGAATTCCACGGGCGGCGGTAGAGCCACATCGCAACTGCTGGTCAGCGACTCAGCCGCCGCATCGAGACGCAGATCAAGATCATTCAGCTCGCTGGCCTGAACCAGGCCGAGATGCCGACTCGGCAATTCGATCCCGGTCTCCCGGGACAACGCGCCGTACCAGCGCAAGCCTTCAGTCAGGCTGCCTTCGAGCAACTGCGCATGGCGCACGGTGCCGACCCGGTTGGCCAGCACACCGGCAAACGGCAAGTCCGGCTGATAACGCGCAAGGCCCAGGGCCAGCGCGCCAAACGTCTGCGCCATGGCGGTGCCGTCGATCACGCCGAGCACCGGCACACCAAGTGCCGCGCCAAGTCGGCGCTGGACGGCGTACCGTCGAACAGCCCCATGACGCCTTCGATGAGGATCAGATCGGCTTCGCCAGCGGCCTCCCACAATAGACGCCGACTTTCCTGCTCGCCGACCATCCACATGTCGAGTTGATAGACCGGTGCACCGCTGGCACGCTCGAGAATCATCGGGTCGAGAAAGTCCGGGCCGCATTTGAACACGCGAACCTTGCGTCCCTGATTGCGATGCAAACGGGCGAGCGCGGCGGTGACGGTGGTCTTGCCCTGACCGGAGGCCGGCGCGGCGATCAGTACCGCCGGGCATTGACGATGGCTATTCATAAAGTGCAGTTCACAACTCGACGCCTTTTTGCGCTTTGATTCCGGCCTGGAAGGCGTGCTTGATCATGCCCATTTCAGTGACAGTGTCGGCCAGCTCGATCATCTCCGGTTTGGCGCCACGACCGGTGACCACCACGTGCTGCATCGGCGGACGGGCCTGCAAGTCGCTGAGCACTTGATCGAGATCGAGGTAGCCGTGCTTGAGGGCGATGTTCAACTCATCAAGCACTACGAGGCCAATGGCCGGATCACGCAGCAATTCGCGGGACACCGCCCACGCGGCTTCGGCGGCTGCAATGTCACGCTGGCGATCCTGGGTTTCCCAGGTGAAGCCCTCGCCCATCACATGAAAACGCACCTGCTCCGGGAAGCGCCGGAAGAACAACTCCTCGCCGGTGCTGGTGCGCCCCTTGATGAACTGCACCACGCCGCACTGCATACCGTGGCCCATGGACCGCGCAAGCATGCCGAAGGCCGAGCTGCTTTTGCCTTTGCCGTTGCCGGAGAGCACCAGCAGCAAACCGCATTCATTTGGCGAGTTGGCGATGCGTTCGTCGATCACCGCTTTTTTGCGCAGCATGCGCGCCAGGTGGCGTTCGTCACGATCGGGGGTATCAGTCATGGGGGAGCTCTCCGTTGAGGCTGGATAACGGCGGGCAGGCACAAGAATAGACGGCAAGAAGCCTGGCATCGCCCACCGTGATGCCGTTGGATGAGTCAGGCCGGTCTCCGGGCTCATGAGCGGCGCCAAGGCCAACTGCGCGCCTTCCCATATCGACAGTCGACACAGTGGCTCAAAGCGCAGCTTTTACTCATTTACCGTTGCGGGGGCAGCGCCGGGATCGTGATCATTCTTCGCTGGAAGAAATTCACTCACCGGCTTCCCTGTTTCACTCTGTCGACCAGCGTCACAGAGCACCTGAAACAAGCCGCGAAGGTTAGAGGGTTGGGGGTGGAGCGTCAATTAAAGCCGGGGCGCCTCTGAGCGAATAACTGCCGTCGATCAATTAACTGACGCCAATCTTGTGCCACACTGCAAGCAGTGATATCAAAGAGCCACAACCTGACAACACAATAACAAGGGTGAGCCACATGCAAGGCATGATCATCAGCAATCCGAAGCTGGAATTCCTGCGGCCGGTGCTGGAACGCTGGTTTGACTGTATCGACCGCTACAATGCCGTGCGCGGCGATAACGATACACCTTACTGGTATGACGAAAACGCCAACCTCGGCCTGCTCTCCGCCGCGGCCTGGATGGCAGAAATGGTCACGCTGCAACAAACGTCGACGCGCAAACAGACCGAAGAAGGCGAACGCAACGCCCGCGCCGATCTGTTTATCGCCAGCAGCGAAGAACGCGCATATCTCCAGGCCACCCAGCGCTGGCCGCGAGTCAATAGCCTGAACCTGACCCAGGCACTGGCGGACATCACCAGTGACGCGAAGCGAATCAGCTACGCCAGCGATCTGAAACTCGGCTGCCTGTTTGTCGCGCCACAAAAAGCCCAGCACAGCGCCACCCCGGAAGAGCTCCAGGACATGGTCGACGACCTGCAAAAGGAGCATACCTGCGCCGTGGCCTGGTATTTCCCTTACGCCTACCGCAAGTTGCGTAATGAAACCGGCAACTACCATCCAGGGATCGCCGTATTGTTCAAGGAAGCCCGCGGCTGACGGGTTGAACCATCGAACGTCTACGCTTCTCTATGATTACGTCAATGCATTCATAGGGAAGATCAGTAATGCACAAACCCCAGCTCGTTTTCATTATCGCGCTCGCCGGAGGGCTCGCCGCCTGTGGTGAAACCTCCAGCCTGCAAGTCTCGGACGGAACCGGACCGTCGCCCAAGCTGCCAGAGCCGAATAAAACCCTGATCCCGACGGTAAACATCGCCCCGGCGATCGGCTGGCCTGAAGGCAAGAAACCCGTCGCCGCGGCCGGGACTCAAGTGACGGCGTTTGCCGAAGGCCTCGATCATCCGCGCTGGCTCTATGTGCTGCCCAACGGCGATGTGCTGGTAGCCGAAACCAACGCGCCGCCCAAACCCGATGATGGCACAGGCATTCGCGGCTGGGTCATGGGCAAAGTCATGGGCCGTGCCGGTGCCGGCGTCCCCAGCCCGAACCGCATCACCCTGCTGCGGGACAAAGACCACGACGGCGTCGCCGAAACCCGCACGGTGTTTCTGGAAAACCTCAACTCGCCGTTCGGCATGACCCTGGTCGGCAATGACTTGTATGTCGCCGACACCGACCGCCTGCTGCGTTTCCACTACGAAAACGGCGAGACGGCGATCAAGTCGCAGCCGATCAAGGTGGTCGATCTGCCGGGCGGCACGCTGAATCACCACTGGACCAAAAACGTCATCGCCAGCAAGGATGGCAGCAAGCTATACGTCACCGTGGGCTCGAACAGCAACGTCGGTGAAAACGGCATGGATCAGGAGGAAGGACGCGCGGCGATCTGGGAAGTGGACCGCGCCACCGGCAACCATCGGATCTTCGCCTCGGGGATTCGTAATCCAAACGGTCTGGCCTGGGAGCCTCAGAGCGGCGCACTGTGGACCGCCGTCAACGAGCGTGACGAAATCGGCAGCGACCTGGTGCCGGACTACATCACATCCGTGAAGGACGGTGGGTTCTACGGCTGGCCTTACAGCTATTACGGCCAGCACGTCGACATTCGCGTCGAGCCGCAAAACCCTGAACTGGTGGCCAAGGCCATTGCGCCAGACTATGCAGTTGGGCCACATACCGCGTCACTGGGCCTGACGTTTGCCGAAGGCAGCAAACTGCCCGCGCCGTTCACTCAAGGTGCCTTCATCGGCCAGCATGGCTCATGGAACCGCAAGCCGCTCAGTGGCTACAAAGTGATTTTCGTGCCGTTCAGCGCCGGCAAACCGAGCGGGCAGCCGGCGGATGTGCTCACGGGCTTCCTCAATGACGAGGAAAAAGCCATGGGCCGGCCGGTGGGCGTGGTGATCGATCAGCAAGGAGGCTTGCTGGTGGCGGATGATGTGGGGAACAAGGTGTGGCGCGTTTCCGCAGCTAAATAATGCGATTACTGCCAGACGAAAACCCTGTGGGAGCGGGCTTGCCCGCGATAGCGGCAGCCCAGACTACATCGAAGTTGAATGTGCCGACGTCATCGCGGGCAAGCCCGCTCCCACAGGAGATCAGCGTTTACGACAGAGCGTGCGAGCGGCCATGACAACCTGCGCTACGGATTATGTGCCAAGTGCTCGGGTTGCAAGACGCGCTTGGCGCTCAGATAGGCTCTCTGCCAGTAAGCTTTGGACAAGCTGTCCAGCTTGACCGTGCCGCCCGTGGCTGGGGCGTGGACGAAGCGGCCTTCGCCGACGTAGATCCCGGCGTGGCTGACCTGGGAGCCGCCATTGGTGGCGAAGAAAATCAGGTCACCGGTTTGCAGGCCTTCCTTGCCGATATTGGGGGCCTGCATACCGATCATCTCGCGGGTGGAGCGCGGCAAGGAAATGCCTGCGACATCGCGATACACGTAACCGATCAGACCGCTGCAATCGAACCCGGAATCTGGCGTGTTGCCACCCCAACGATAAGGCGTTCCCACCAAACCCAGCGCGCGAAACAGCACGTCTTCTGCCGCAGGAGAAAAGGCTTGGGAAGGACCGAAAACAATTGGAGCGCGGACTACCGGCGCAGGTGGCGGTGTGCGGCTGGCGCAGGCGCTGAGCAGCGCTGCGAAGAACATGAGTGCGAGGCGGGCCGACATCGTCATAAGCAGAACATCCTGATCTGGCTGCGGCTTTTTCTGCCACAAAGACAGAAAAGAAAACCGCCTGCGCAGAACGCAGGCGGTTTGCCATCAATAATAGATCAGGATTCTAGCGGCTACGCGGCAAACTTCAAGTAAGACTTTAAGTTCGCCTTACAAACTGTCCGCTTACTTGCGAGCCGTGACGATAGCCGGTGCCGTATTCGGCGCCATCGCGAGTGCGCGCTTGGCTTCGATGAAGGTCTTGTTCCAGTAGCTGTCGCCCAGGCTATCGATCCGGACACCACCGCTTTTGCGGCTGCTGGAGTGGATGAACTGGTTATCACCCAAGTAGATCCCGGCGTGACTGACACGACCGCGACGACCATTGGTGGCGAAGAACAGCAGGTCACCCGGCTTGAGGGCGCTGCGAGCAACCAGAGGAGCGTCAACGTTGATCATTTCGCGAGTGGACCGCGGCAGGTTCATGCCGGCCTCTTCACGAAACAGATAACCAATGAAGCCGCTGCAGTCGAAACCAGCCTCGGAGGTGCCGCCGAAACGGTAACGGGTACCGATCAGGGACATGCCACGTTCGAGGATGCTGTCGGCCAGAACCGGAAGTTGGTACGACTTGCCGCCGGCGAAGTCTGCCAATTCTTTATCGGTGGCCAGCTCTTCCTGGAAAAGAACGGAAGAAGACTGCGCGGTAACTGAATTTGAAACCTGCTGTTGTGGCGCTTGCTGGGACACTGGAGAGTGAGCAGCGCAACCGAACAACAGGGTGACGAGTGCGAGAGGCACGAGGGGTGCGAAGCGATTTAGCATGGGCACGACCGTGGCTGATAGTTATAAAAGAAGCCGCGACTATGCCCGCTATCAACCTCATTTGCAAATTCAATCGATCTTTATGTGACTTATCGGTTTCTCGTTTACATCTAAGCGCTTAAGCCCATTTTGAACCTTTGCGCAGCCTGCCCTCCTGCAGAAAAGCGGATTTGTTGACGCCTTAAATTTTCCAAAACCCGCGTAGAACCTGGGCTTGATCAGGTTTTTTACCAACCAAGGGTTTCTTTCAGGAAGGGGATTGTCAGCTTGCGCTGAGCTTGGAGGGAGGCCTGATCGAGGCGTTCAAGCAGCTCGAAAAGCGCACTCATGCTGCGGGTACCGCGGGTCAAAATAAAATGCCCGACCTCGTCGGTCAGGTGCAGGCCACGACGGGATGCGCGTAACTGCAAGGCGCGCAATTTGTCTTCGTCAGAGAGCGGGCGCATCTGGAAGATGAGTGCCAGTGTCAGCCGCGACTTGAGGTCTGCCAGCTTCACCGGCAGTTCGCGCGGGGATGTCGAGGCCGCGATCAGCAGACGCCGGCCACTGTCACGCAGGCGATTGAACAGATGGAACAGCGCCTCTTCCCAATCCGCCTTGCCGGCGACCGCCTGCAGATCGTCCAGGCAGACCAGTTCGTATTGTTCGAGGTTGTCGAGGATTTCGATGCCGCGGTCCAACAACTCGGCCAACGGCAGGTACACCGCCGGCTCCCCCAGTTGTTCGAAGCGCAGACACGCTGCCTGCAACAAATGCGTGCGCCCTACCCCGTCCTTGCCCCAGAGGTAAATCAGACTTTCCGTCCAGCCGGCGTCGGCTTCGCAGAGCCGCTCGACATAGCCGAGTGCAGCGGCATTGGCGCCTGGGTAGTAATTGATAAAGGTAGCGTCATCACGCAGACGCACACCTAGGGGCAGCTGAATCGGTTTCATGCTGACTGAACAGTTCCAAAGGAACCGTTAGTGGCCTCTGTGTAAAGTTTGCGAAGTTTATACCCGTGAGGCTGACCGCACAATGCGACAGACCACAAGCAAAATCAAAGGTTTGCGTTAACGCACTGGTTTTATGACCGTTTCTTTGGCGGCGCATGTGACAGCCATACAAGGGATACGGGCAAACCTGGCATGAAACCAGACTGCCCGCTATAAGCGATCAAAAAAACTTACAGCCCGGATTCGTCGACACCGCCGTAGATATCCGAATCCTTGTACAAATCATGCATGTGGCGCACCAGGACCATGATCACCGCCGCCACCGGCAACGCCAGCAACACACCGGTAAAACCAAACAGCTCGCCGCCGGCCAGGATCGCGAAGATCACCGCCACCGGGTGCAGGCCGATTCGGTCGCCCACCAGCAATGGTGTCAGGACCATACCTTCCAGCGCCTGGCCGACCATGAACACCGCGACAATACCGATCATGGGATACAAATCGCCACCGAACTGGAACAGACCGGCAATCAATGCCGCCCCAATCCCGATGACGAACCCCATGTACGGCACGATCGCCGCCAACCCGGCAATCAGGCCGATCAACAGACCCAGCTCCAGCCCGACGATCATCAAGCCTGCGGCGTAGATCACGCCCAGCGCCAGCATCACCAGCAACTGCCCGCGCACGAATGCCCCGAGCACTTCGTGGCACTCTCCCGCCAGGGACATGACGCGCTCTTCACGATCACGCGGCAGCAGGCTGCGGATCTTGGCCATCATCAGGTCCCAGTCGCGCAGCAGATAAAAACTCACCACCGGAATCAGCACCAGGTTGGCCAGCCAGCCAATCAGCGCAAGACCTGAAGCTGTCGCCTGACTCAGCACCACGCCGACCACATCGGTGGTCTGGCCCATGTGCTCGCTGAACGCCGCCTTGAGCTTGTCGAACTTCCAGAAGCCGTCCGACAACCCGATCTTCGATTGCGCCCACGGCACGGCGGTGTGCTGCAGCCAGTCGAGCATCTGCGGCGCCAGCTCATACAAGCGAAACAGCTGCTTGGCGAGCATCGGCACCAACACCAACAGCAACGCGGTGACGATCAATGTGAACAAGGCGAACACCGCTACCACGCCCCAGGTCCGTGACAGACCGTACTTTTCCAGCCGATCCACCAGCGGATCGAATAGATAAGCCAGCAACAGCGCCACCAGGAACGGCGTCAGGATCGGGTGCAACAGGTAAACAAACGCGCAAAGCAGGACCACCCCACCGAGCCAGAACCAACGCCGTGTATCGGCCATGTACCACTCCTGCTTCTATATAAAGAAAAACTACCAGCGAAAACGTAACTGCGGCGTCGGTGCCGGGGCCGGTGCTGCGACCGGTGTCGAGCCAGCCGCCACGGGTTGAACAGGCGTCGCGGGGGCCGGTGCCTCACCGGCCGGAATTTCCTGCAACCTGGCCAAAGACAACTGCGCCCGCAGCTGTTCGGCACTGCCATTGACCCGATAAAGCACGCGGTCGCCATCAACGCTTTGCAGACGTGCGCCAAAAGGCTCCAGCAAACGCCCGAGCGCTGCATAGTGCTCCAGATTCATGCCCTGCACTTCCAGCAACTGCTCGCTCGATGCCCCCGGCTTGGCGACAAAACGTGGCGCCAAACGCTCGCTGACCGCCAGCATCACCGCATCGGCCAGCGCGGCGGTATCGGCGCCCTGCACGCTACCGGCTTCTTTCTGATCGCCCAACCACAAACGCCACTTGGCTTGCCATTGCCCCCCTCTTCACGGGCATGCACCGCCAGCAAAGCGTCGGCATTGTAACGGTCGGATGCGCCCCGCAGCGGTGCCGGGTCTGCACTTTCCAGATTCGGCGCAGTGGCGACAATCTGCTCGTTCAGGTCCGCCAGCGGCAAACGCAGCGGCAGCCCACGATGTTGCGCCGCTCGAAGCAGTGGCGCTGCACTGGCTTGGCCATCGCCGACCAGGCTCGAACCTTCAGTGGAATCGTTCAACCACCAGCCGAGGATCGATGGCCGATTGGCACCCCACACAGCCAACCCGGCACGCCGCAAGGCCTGCTCGGTGGTGGCCGGATCGAAATCGACTTTCAGCACCTCCGGCGGTCCGGCGTCATAACCGAACTGACTGATGATCTGTTGAGGGTCTTTACGCACGACCGCCAGACCCGGGCTCTGCGCAGCCTTGGGGTCGCCGGTCAGGCGCAACACCAACGTATCCAGCGCCCGCTGAGTCGCCTGATCGCGCTCCTCCGGCGTCTGGCTACTGACAGGCTCGCGCACTTGATAGAGGCTTTTGACTGTTTCGGCATGGCTGGTCAGGCTGACCACGGATAAACAGCCCACGAACAAGAATTTAAGAAAACGCATGAAAGATTCCTGACGACAAGAGCGGCTGGAACAAACCGCATGAACACGAAGATGATTGAGCTAGGCTGTGACCACACACTCAAGCAAAACATTCACACGATCACATTAAGTTTTCGCACTGTCATAACGATAGACGGTTAGCGTCAATACCTTATACAGCCATGTGGGACGCCACCAATACGCGCAATATCGGTTTTTTTAACGCGATATGCCTCTACCCGTCGGCACGAGGATGGTCGCTGCCCCTCAAGCCTGATAAAATCGCGCGCCTTCGCAGACCGGCAACAGCCGGGCGCCCTGGAATTCGCGGATGGCAATTGCCCTTCGCCTGCTTCAGTGGCCCCACTGGACTCGGTCGTTACCCCTGAATCCCCCCTAAAGGCCTGGATCATGAGCAAGCAACCCTCCCTGAGCTACAAGGACGCCGGTGTAGACATCGACGCCGGTGAAGCATTGGTCGAACGCATCAAGAGCGTCGCCAAGCGCACTGCGCGCCCGGAAGTCATGGGCGGCCTGGGCGGTTTCGGCGCCCTCTGCGAAATCCCGGCCGGTTACAAACAACCGGTGCTGGTATCGGGCACTGACGGCGTCGGCACCAAGCTGCGCCTGGCGCTGAACCTGAACAAGCACGACAGCATCGGCATCGACCTGGTTGCCATGTGCGTGAACGACCTGGTGGTCTGCGGCGCCGAGCCGCTGTTCTTCCTCGACTACTACGCGACCGGCAAACTGAACGTCGAAACCGCGACCCAGGTCGTGACCGGCATCGGCGCTGGCTGTGAGCTGTCCGGCTGCTCCCTGGTCGGCGGCGAAACCGCTGAAATGCCTGGCATGTACGAAGGCGAAGACTACGACCTGGCCGGCTTCTGCGTCGGCGTCGTGGAAAAGTCCGAAATCATCGACGGTTCCAAAGTCGCTGCCGGCGATGCCCTGCTCGCCCTGCCGTCTTCCGGCCCACACTCCAACGGCTACTCGCTGATCCGCAAGATCATCGAAGTGTCCGGTGCAGACATCGAAAACATCCAGCTCGACGGCAAACCGCTGACCGACCTGCTGATGGCCCCGACCCGCATCTACGTGAAGCCGCTGCTCAAGCTGATCAAAGAAACCGGCGCCGTCAAAGCCATGGCCCACATCACCGGTGGTGGCCTGCTGGACAACATCCCGCGCGTTCTGCCAAAAGGCGCACAAGCGGTGGTTGACGTTGCAAGCTGGACTCGCCCTGCCGTGTTCGACTGGCTGCAAGAGAAAGGCAACGTTGACGAAAACGAAATGCACCGCGTGCTGAACTGCGGCGTCGGCATGGTTATCTGCGTTGCCCAAGAGCACGTTGAAACCGCGCTGAACGTGTTGCGTGAAGCCGGCGAGCAGCCTTGGGTCATCGGTCAGATCGCCACCGCTGCCGAAGGCGCGGCTCAGGTTGAACTGAAGAACCTCAAGGCTCATTGATGTCCCAGACCTGTGATGTGGTGGTGCTGTTGTCCGGCACCGGCAGTAACTTGCAGGCCTTGATCGACAGCACGCGGACCGGCGACAGCCCGGCCCGCATCGCTGCGGTGATTTCCAACCGCGCCGACGCCTACGGCCTGCAACGCGCCAGGGACGCGGGTATCGATACCCGCACCCTGGATCACAAGGCTTTCGAAGGTCGCGAGGCCTTCGATGCCGCGCTGATCGAACTGATCGACGCCTTCAACCCAAAACTCGTGGTACTGGCCGGCTTCATGCGCATTCTCAGCGCTGACTTCGTGCGCCACTATCAGGGTCGCCTGCTCAATATCCATCCCTCGCTGCTGCCCAAATACAAAGGGTTACACACCCATCAGCGCGCGCTGGAGGCCGGCGACACTGAACACGGCTGTTCCGTGCACTTCGTCACCGAGGAACTCGATGGCGGACCACTGGTCGTACAGGCAGTAATACCGGTAGAGTTGCACGATTCGCCGCAGAGTCTGGCGCAGCGAGTCCATACCCAGGAACACCTGATCTACCCGATGGCCGTACGCTGGTTTGCTGAAGGTCGTTTATCACTCGGTGAACAAGGTGCTTTACTGGACGGACAGTTACTCGCGGCCAGCGGCCACTTGATTCGAACCTAGGAGATTTTATGCGTCGCGCCCTGCTCTTCGCTTGCGCTCTGCTCGCCCTGCCGTTTGCGCAGGCCGCAGACCTTCAACCCTTCTCCGCCAGCTACACCGCCGACTGGAAGCAGTTGCCCATGAGCGGCACCGCCGAGCGCAGCCTGACCAAGCAAGCCAATGGCGCCTGGAAGCTCAGCTTCAAAGCGTCGATGATGATTGCCAGCCTGACCGAAGAAAGCACCCTGACGCTGGACAAGGACACGCTGCTGCCACAGTCCTACCACTTCGAACGCGGCGGTCTGGGCAAAGCCAAGAAAGCTGATCTGGACTTCGACTGGACCAACAAGATGGTCACCGGCACCGATCGCGGTGACGCCGTCAAGCTCCCGCTCAACCGCGGCATGGTCGACAAGTCCACCTATCAACTGGCGCTGCAGCATGACGTGGCCGCCGGCAAGAAAAGCATGAGCTATCAAGTCGTCGATGACGGCGAAGTCGATACCTATGACTTCCGCGTGCTGGGTTCGGAGAAAGTCGACACCAAGGCTGGTCAGATCGATGCGATCAAGGTCGAGCGCGTGCGCGACCCGACACAAAGCAAGCGCATCACCGTGCTGTGGTTCGCCAAGGACTGGGATTACTTGCTGGTCCGTCTGCAACAAGTCGAAACCGACGGCAAGGAGTACAACATCATGCTCCTCGACGGTACGGTCAACGGCAAGACGGTCAAAGGCAGCTGATCCGCAACAACATGAAAGCCCCGCAAACGCGGGGCTTTTTTTCGTCTGGCATTGGGTTGGGCGAGAGCGATCAGCGCACGGTAAAGCGTTGCTGAGCCAGCAGACGGTCGCCCTGGAACACCATGAAACGCCATTCTCCGGGAACGACTTCGTGGCTTTCGGTGAACTCGTAGGCCATCAGGTCCTGCGGAGCGCCAGGGTGAGGTGCATGGTGCGCTCCTTGATTGAGATGAGCGCGAGGGTATGACGCGGGGGTGACAGGACGATGACAACGCTGAGCTGGTCAAATCCCCATCAAGAAAGTGGAACGCGAACTTGAAGGAATGCTCTATAACTTCAGGGTCTTTTTTGACCGAATGACTTTTCCCTGATCCCCACGAGGTTTCCCATGACTGTCACCGTCAATACTGTCTCCGCCGAAGGTTTTCGTCACAGCGTCCAGATCGATGACCACGAACTCTTTGCCGATGTGTCGAAAGCCTCTGGCGGCGAAGGCACCGCGCCTGAACCACACGACTACTTCGACGCTGCCCTCGGTGCCTGCAAGGCCCTGACGCTGAAAATGTATGCCAAGAAAAAGGACATCCCGCTGACGGGCGTCGAGGTTGAAGTCACGCGCGACAACAGTGAAGAACAGAAAGGCAAGTACGCCCTGCACGTCGAACTCACGCTCAAGGGTGTGCTCACCGACGCCCAGCGTGACGAGCTGCACCGCGTGGCCGACCGCTGCCCGGTACACAAGCTGATGACCACGTCCGACATCAGCATCGAAACCCATCTGTCCGAAGGTGCCTTCAGCCAATAGCGGCAAGGGCTGCGCAAGCGGGTTATGCTCCCTGCGTCACCCGCTCAGCCTGGAATGCACCATGAACACTCCGCTCGTGATCCGCCCTCGCGCCGAAGATGTCGAAGGCCAGCCGATTCTTCGCCCGTTGCCGTCAGCCAAATGCCGCAACGTCGGGCCTTTCGTGTTTTTCGACCACATGCTCGAAACCTGTTACCCGGCGGGCAAAGGCATGAACATCCGTCAGCATCCGCACATCGGCCTGTCCACCCTCACCTACTTGTTCGAAGGGCAAATCCAGCACAAGGACAGCCTCGGTTCCGATCAGGTGGTGAATGCCGGCGATGTCAGCTGGATGACGGCGGGTAGCGCAATTGCCCACGTCGAACGCACGCCCGAACCATTGAAAGACAGCGGCTTTACAATGCACGGCTTACAGATCTGGCTGGCTTCGCCCAAGGATCGTGAACACGGTCCGGGGCATTACAGTTACCATCCGGCGGCCACGCTACCAGTCAGCAATAACCTTGGCGTGAAGATACGGATGATCGCCGGGTCAGGCTTTTGCCTCGAATCGCCGGTCCCAGTGCTTTCTCCTACGCTGTACGCCGAATTGAACCTGCAAACGGCGACTACATTGCTGATTCCCACCGAGCATGAAGAACGGGCACTGTATGTGCTGAGCGGTGAGGCGCAACTGGATGGCGATCCGCTGGAGCTGCATTCGCTGGTGGTATTGCCGGCCGGGGCAGAGATGACACTGTTCGCCGAGAGCGACTGTCATGCCGTGTTGTTTGGCGGCGCGCCGCTGGATGGCCCGCGACGGATAAACTGGAATTTCGTGGCCAGCAATCCGGCATTGATCGATGAAGCGCGTCGGCGCTGGGCAGCCGGGGATTGGCCGACAGTACCGGGGGAAAGTGAGCGGATTGAGTTGCCGAAACACCGAAGCCCGCCAACTCCCTTGTAATTGATCGGCTGATCGTTCCCACGCTCTGCGTGGGAATGCAGCCCGTGACGCTCCGCGTCACTGGGCGCGGAGCGTCCCTAGAGGCGTTCCCACGCAGAGCGTGGGAACGATCAGCCCCAGAATGAAAAAACCCGCCGAAGCGGGTTTTTTTACAACGCGGTTAAACCGACAGTTCAACCAGCAGCTTGTTGAGACGGCGCACATAAGCGGCCGGGTCTTTCAAGCTGTCGCCGGCCGCCAGGGCCGCCTGATCGAACAGGATGTGCGACAGGTCGCCGAAGCGCTCGTCGCTCTGCTCGTTGTCGAGTTTCTCGATCAACGGGTGAGCCGGGTTGAATTCGAAGATCGGCTTCGAATCCGGAACCTTCTGACCGCTGGCTTCGAGGATCTGACGCATTTGCAGGCCCAGGTCCTGCTCGCCGATGGCCAAAATCGCCGGGGAATCGGTCAGACGATGAGAAACCCGCACTTCAGCCACGGAGTCGCCCAAAGCGGTCTTGAGACGCTCAACCAGGCCTTCTTTGGACTTGGCGACTTCTTCCGCGGCTTTCTTGTCTTCTTCCGAATCCAGGTTGCCGAGGTCCAGGTCACCGCGTGCCACGTCGACAAAGCTCTTGCCGTCGAAGTCGTTGAGGTAGCTCATCAGCCACTCGTCGATGCGGTCGGTCAACAGCAGCACTTCGATGCCTTTCTTGCGGAAGACTTCCAGGTGCGGGCTGTTTTTGACTTGCGCGTAGGTTTCGCCAGTCAGGTAGTAGATCTTGTCCTGACCTTCCTTGGCGCGAGCCAGATAGTCGGCCAGACCTACAACCTGCTCGCCGTCATCGCCCTGAGTGGACGCGAAACGCAGCAGGCCGGCAATTTTCTCTTTGTTGGCGAAGTCTTCTGCCGGGCCTTCTTTCATGACCTGACCGAAGTTCTTCCAGAAGCCTTTGTATTGCTCAGGCTCGTTCTTCGCCAGTTTTTCCAGCATGTCCAGAACGCGCTTGGTCAGCGCCGACTTCATGGAGTCGATGATCGGGTCTTTCTGCAGGATTTCCCGCGACACGTTCAGCGACAGGTCGTTGGAGTCGACCACGCCTTTGATGAAGCGCAGGTACAGCGGCAGGAACGACTCGGCCTGATCCATGACGAACACACGTTGCACGTACAGCTTCAGGCCTTTTGGCGCTTCACGCTGGTACAGGTCGAACGGAGCACGGGTCGGCACATAAAGCAGCGAGGTGTACTCGAGCTTGCCTTCGACCTTGTTGTGGCTCCAGCTCAGCGGGTTTTCGAAATCGTGAGCGACATGCTTGTAGAACTCCTGGTATTCCTCGTCCTTTACTTCAGTACGAGGGCGAGTCCACAGGGCGCTGGCGCGGTTGACGGTTTCCCATTCAACGGCAGGCTTGTCTTCGCCTTCAACGGCTGCCACTTCTTTCGGCAACTCGATCGGCAAAGCGATGTGGTCGGAGTACTTCTTGATGATGTTGCGCAGACGCCAGCCATCGGCGAATTCGTCTTCAGCGGACTTCAGGTGCAGAACGATGCGGGTACCACGGTCGGCTTTCTCGACGGTGGAGATTTCGAATTCGCCTTCGCCCTTGGACGACCAGTGCACACCTTCGCTGGCAGCGAGGCCAGCACGGCGGCTGAACACATCAACTTTATCGGCGACGATGAAAGCCGAGTAAAAACCGACACCAAACTGACCGATCAGGTGCGAGTCTTTTTTCTGATCGCCAGACAGGTGTTTCATGAAATCGGCAGTGCCGGACTTGGCGATGGTGCCCAGATGGGTGACCGCATCTTCACGGCTCATGCCGATGCCGTTGTCTTCGAGGGTGACGGTTTTAGCGTCTTTGTCGAAGCTCACACGGATTTTCAGTTCAGCGCCGCCTTCCAGCAATTCAGGCTTGGCGAGGGCTTCAAAGCGTAATTTGTCGACAGCGTCAGAGGCGTTCGAGATCAATTCGCGAAGGAAAATTTCCTTGTTGGAATACAGCGAATGGATCATGAGGTGCAGCAGTTGCTTCACCTCGGTCTGGAAGCCCAGGGTTTCCTTTTGAGTTTCCACACTCATGGTCATCAAACTCCAATCAGATGGCAGTGGCCGCGACCTTGAGGTCGACGGCGGGTTGTCCTCAGAGTTGGGGGCTGAGATCAGGATTTCAAGGGCTCTTCGATTTTGAAATGAGCGCGGGCCGTGGCAATGGGCTCGGCTTCAGTGCTTTGCCAGGCGGTAATCGCCACGTTTGCCACCCGACGCCCCTGTCGGCACACCTGGCATCTGGCCCAGGTATCGCGAAACTGCCCCGCACGCAGGTAGTCGAGGGAAAAGTCGATAATCTTCGGCACACCGGGCGAGCCGGTGAAGATCAGAAGGTGCAGTGCCGCCGAGAGTTCCATGAAGCCGGCAATCACCCCGCCATGAATCGCTGGCAATAAAGGATTACCAATGTTGTCTTTGTTGGCCGGCAGACGAAACAGCAGTTCATCCCCTACCCGCGAACATTCGACACCGATCAGTGCGGCGTAGGGAATCAGCTGCAACAGCGAGGAGTAGTCTCCCTGCGCATGGGCCTGTTGAAGTTGTTCCTTGAACGTGCCGGTCATTTCGCACCTCCAGCAATGGCGCCGCCAAAACCTTTAGTGCCTTTAATGCCCTTGCCCATGCGCATGAAGGTGCCCACCACATGGGCGATGGGCTGTTCGGGGTCGTCCTGATAGGCAAAACCGCGCGCGAAGATTACGTCGGTAGTCACCCGGTAGCATTGGGCGAAGCCGTACACGTCCTTGTGCGGCTCGGCGGCATGCATGTAGTCGATGCGCAAGTCGAGCGTTGGACAGACTTCGAACTCGGGCAACACGCAAAGGGTGGCCATACCGCAGGCGGTGTCCATCAGTGAGGTCAGCGCACCGCCATGAATCACCCCGGTTTGCGGATTACCGACGATCTGCGGGCTGTACGGCAAAATCACCGTCAATCCTTCGCTGCTGGCGCTGTGAACACGCATTCCGAGTACCTGACAATGCCGCAATGCCGACAGGAATCGCGTCGCACGCTCAAAAACGGGGTTTTCGGCCATTTGATAAAACTCTTCTTAGTGTCTGGTCAAAGTAGCGGGCTGGAAGGCAAAAGTTCCGCAGCGAAACAAACTTATATATCTGTATGAATTGAGGAACTTAACCCTATTCGCTGTGCTCGAAAGGCCAGTAGATATTTTCCATAAGGAGAAACACCCCATGCGTAAGACTTTAGCTATTGCCTTGATGTTGACCGCTTCCCTCGGTCTCGCTGCCTGCGATAAAAAATCCGAGGACAAAGCTCAAGATGCCACCAAACATGCCGAGCAAGCTCAGGAAAAAATGGGCGAAGCTCAGGATAAAGTGAACGATGCAGCAAAAGAAAACGCCGAAGCTGCCAAAGCTCAGGCCGAATCGAACGCAGCAGCGGTAAAAGAAGCCGCTCCGGCTCCAGCGCCAGAAGCACCTAAAAACTAAAAACGTTTTTAGTGTGATAAAAGAAAACCCGCCCAGTGCGGGTTTTCTTTTTTATTGGCGATAAGTATTAGAGCAAAATCGATCTAAAAGTCGGACTAATCATCAGCAACAACGAACACACTAAACCCACAAACCACACCAGACTGCGCGGCCAGGCCAGATCTCCCCAATAGCACAGCAAGTAAATAATGCGCGTGATCACGAAGATGATCGCCAGCGCATCGATCAGCCATCCCGCCGTCTGCGTGGTATGCGCCATCAACACCCCTACCGCAAACAATATGAACGCCTCGAAACTGTTCTGATGAGCCGCTACTGCCCGGGCACCGAAGCCGGTTAGTTGCGCCTGTTGCTGACGCGGCAGGTGATTGTCGTAACCGCCCTGCTCTTTCATGGCCTTGGCCACCGGCATACGAGCAACGTAAATCAACAATGCGCTGATAAACACACACCAGAACGGAACACTCATCAAGCAGCCTCCTTGTTTGCTTCAGGCAATGGCGCCTCCGTTGGGGTATAGACCATCACATCGAGAACGTCGGAGTGAAACTCTCGGCGATACAACACAAACACGACGCCGGCACTCATCAACATGAACAACCAGGGACTGACGAACCACGCCAGCATGGTCATGCCGAAGTAATAGGAACGCAGACCGAAGTTGAACTGGTTGGCCGCCATGGAGATGACACGGGCGGCTCGGGAAGCAAAGGCTTTACGCTCTTGCTCGGACACATGGCGCTCGCCGATCATCGGCGCCGAGCCCACTAGAATCGCCGCAAAGTTGTACTGACGCATGCACCAACTGAAGGTAAAGAACGCATAGACAAACACCAGCGCCAAGCACAACAACTTGATCTCCGACATGCCTTGGGAGGCCTGTTGCACCATCGGAATATCCGCCAGCAACGACACGGCTCTGTCGGACGCACCCAACACTGTGAGAATACCGGCCAGGATAATCAGCGTACTGGAGGCGAAGAACGAGGCATTGCGCTCCAGGTTACCGATCACGCTGGCATCGGCAATGCGGTTATCGCGCAACAGCATGCGGCGCATCCAGTCTTCGCGATACAGGTGCAGCACGCTGGCCAGGCACGCGGTGTCGCGGCCCTTCCATGAGGCGTAACGGGTATAACCGCCCCAGCAGACGACAAACCAGAGCGCGGCGAGGATGTGGATCAGATTGGCGTGGATGAACGACATGCAGGTCCTTGTGATGTGTTTGCGGGGAACGGAAACCCTGTGGGAGCGGGCTTGCTCGCGAGGGCGATGGGTCAGTCGACATCAATGTTGAATGATAAGCCGTCTTCGCGAGCAAGCCCGCTCCCACATTAGATTTGGCAGTGCTTCGACGTTAGCGCAAGAAAAAAGACACCGCATCCCGCCCATAAAAAATGCCCCGTATCGATTGATACGGGGCATTTCTATTTTTTGACAGGAAGCAACTCAAGGCCCGCTTGTGGCGGGCCATGAAGCAGCTTAAGCCAGCGCTTCGGCGCGCTTGCCCAGCAGACGATCGCAGACCACGGCAACCACCAGGGTCATGACCGCTGGCACCAGCCACGCCAGACCTTGCTCGCTCAGCGGCAGGTGAGCCAGTTGAGTCGGCATCCAGTCGGCAAGACCGGCCCCCTTGAGGGCGTCGATCAGGCCGAAGATGAACGACACCAGCATCACCGGACCGACGATGCGGCCCTGCTCATGCCAGAAGTCCTTGCAGAAGCTCAGGGCTACCAAGGCGATGCACGGGGGGTAGATGGCGGTCAGCACCGGGATCGAGAAAGCAATCAGCTTGGTGAGGCCCAGGTTGGACACCAACAGGGAGAACGCAGCCAGGATGATCACCAGTGTCTTGTAGGACAGTGGCAGTACACGGCTGAAGTATTCGGCACAGGCACACGTCAGACCGACCGCTGTCACCAGGCAGGCCAAGGAGATCAGCACCGCAAGGAAACCGCTGCCCAACGAACCAAACGTGTGCTGAACGTACGCGTGCAATACCGCCGCGCCGTTGGCAGCACCGGCGGCCACTTCATGACTGCCCGAACCGAGACGGAACAGACTGACGTAAACCAGCGCCAGGCCCACGCCGGCAATCAGACCGGCGATGATCGCGTAACGGGTGATCAACGCTGGCGATTCCACGCCGCGGGAGCGGATCGCATTAACGATGACAATGCCGAATACCAACGCGCCCAGGGTATCCATGGTCAGGTAACCATTGATAAATCCTTGGGAGAACGGTGCCGCGACATATTCAGGAGTGGCCACACCGATATCACCTGCCGGCAACGCGAACGCGGCAATGCCAAGAACGGCCAGAGCGATGATCTTCAGCGGTGCAAGGAAACGTCCTACGGTGTCCAGCAGACGGCCCGGATAGAGCGAGATGAAAAACACCAGCAGGAAGTACACCGAGCTATAGAGAAACAGCGCCAGCGGGCTCTCGCCAGTCAGCGGCGCCAGGCCCACTTCAAACGACACGGTCGCAGTGCGCGGCGTCGCGAACAACGGGCCGACAGCGAGGTAGCACGCGGCTGCCAGCAGGCCACCGGCGACTTTACCGATCGGGCTGCTCAAGGCATCCATTGCACCGCCGACCTTGGCCAGGGCGACAACGGTGATCACCGGCAGACCGACTGCGGTGATCAGAAAACCCAGCGCCGCCATCCAGACATTAGGCCCGGACTGCAAACCGACGATAGGCGGGAAGATGATGTTGCCAGCCCCGACGAACAGGGCAAATGTCATAAAACCCAGTGCCAGGATGTCCTGGCCTTTCAACACTTTCATTAAGGAAATACCACACTACTGAATCGGAATTTAGAGAGGGATTTCCCTTATGGGTGAGGGAAATGCTGTCGGCCCGTATAGGACTGACCCGTTTAGCGCGTCGCTGCCTTGTGGGCCGCGGACGCAAAAATGGCTGCTAGCCTAACGAATTTGCACGACAAACGCACTGTTACGGGGCGAACTATCCGATACCCGACATTTCAATGTCGCGTTTACATACCTAATTTTCCTACCTTGGCACAGATCGTTCCCACGCTCTGCGTGGGAACGATCACCCGGAAACGACAAAGACCACCCGAAGGTGGCCTTTGTTTGGTGAAGCGTCAGCTAAGCACGAGGCTTATTTGATCGCCCAACCGGTCAGCTCGGACAAAGCCTTGCCGATGTCTGCCAGCGAACGCACGGTTTTAACGCCTGCGTCTTCCAGGGCAGCAAACTTCTCGTCTGCAGTGCCTTTGCCGCCAGAGATGATTGCGCCAGCATGGCCCATGCGCTTGCCCGCAGGGGCAGTCACACCAGCGATGTAGGAAACAACCGGCTTGGTCACGTTTGCCTTGATGTAGGCAGCCGCTTCTTCTTCAGCCGAACCGCCGATCTCACCGATCATTACGATCGCTTCGGTCTTCGGGTCTTCCTGGAACAGCTTCAGGATGTCGATGAAGTTCGAACCCGGGATCGGGTCACCACCGATGCCGACGCAAGTCGACTGACCGAAACCGGCGTCAGTAGTCTGCTTCACAGCTTCGTAGGTCAGGGTGCCGGAACGGGAAACGATACCGACCTTGCCTGGCAAGTGAATGTGACCTGGCATGATGCCGATCTTGCATTCGCCTGGAGTGATCACGCCTGGGCAGTTAGGACCGATCAGGACTACGCCCAACTCGTCGCACTTGACCTTGGCATCCAGCATGTCCAGGGTAGGAATGCCTTCAGTGATGCAAACGATCAGCTTGATGCCGCCGAATGCTGCTTCCAGGATGGAGTCCTTGCAGAAAGGAGCTGGAACGTAGATCACGCTGGCGGTGGCGCCAGTGGCAGCTACAGCGTCTTTCACGGTGTTGAACACTGGCAGACCCAGGTGCTCGGTGCCGCCTTTACCAGGAGTTACACCACCAACCATCTTGGTGCCGTACTCGATGGCTTGCTGGGTGTGGAAACTACCTTGCGAACCGGTAATACCCTGGCAGATAACTTTGGTGTCTTTATTGATCAGGACGCTCATTATTTGCCCTCCGCAGCTTTAACGACTTGTTGAGCAGCGTCGGTCAGGCTGGTAGCAGCGATGATGTTCAAACCGCTTTCTGCCAGTACTTTAGCGCCCAGCTCAGCGTTGTTGCCTTCAAGGCGAACAACAACCGGGATTTTCACGCCGACTTCTTTCACAGCGCCGATGATGCCTTCGGCAATCATGTCGCAACGAACGATGCCGCCGAAGATGTTGACCAATACTGCAGCGACGTTAGTGTCGGACAGGATGATCTTGAACGCTTCGGTAACGCGTTCTTTGGTAGCACCGCCGCCCACGTCGAGGAAGTTGGCTGGTTTGCCGCCATGCAGGTTGACGATGTCCATGGTACCCATGGCCAGGCCAGCACCGTTGACCATGCAACCGATGTTGCCTTCCAGTGCTACGTAGTTCAGTTCGAACTTGGCAGCGTGCGCTTCGCGCGGATCGTCTTGCGACGGATCGTGGAAAGTTTTCAGCTTAGGCTGACGGTACATGGCGTTGGCGTCGATGTTGATCTTGGCGTCGAGGCAATGCAGATCGCCGTCAGCCTTGATCACCAGCGGGTTCACTTCCAGCAGAGCCAGGTCGTGATCCTTGAACAGCTTGGCCAGACCTACGAAGATCTTGGCGAACTGAGCAACTTGCTTGCCTTCCAGACCCAGCTGGAATGCCAGCTCGCGACCCTGGAATGGCTGAGCGCCAACCAGTGGATCGATAGTGGCCTTGAGGATTTTCTCAGGGGTGTCGTGAGCGATTTTCTCGATGTCCACGCCACCTTCGGTGGAAGCCATGAACACGATGCGACGGCTCGAACGGTCAACGACAGCGCCCAGGTACAGCTCTTTAGCGATATCAGTGCACGATTCAACCAGGATCTTGGTGACTGGCTGACCATTGGCATCAGTCTGGTAAGTCACCAGACGCTTGCCCAACCACTGTTGAGCGAATGCTTTGGCGTCTTCTTTGCTGCGAACCAGCTTTACGCCGCCCGCTTTACCGCGACCACCAGCGTGGACCTGGGCTTTGACAACCCATTCGGTCCCGCCGATTTTGTCGCACGCTTCTGCTGCTGCTTCCGGGGTGTCTACGGCGAAACCCTGGGATACTGGCAGGCCGTATTCAGCGAACAGCTGCTTACCCTGATACTCGTGAAGATTCATGCTTATTACCGTCTTCGTTAGGTACTGCGCATTCGGTGCTGCACTTGTTGAAGTGCCGCACCACCTGTGACTGCTGCTTGCGTAGCTGAGCTACGCAAGGCTGCGTCCGGCGGACATTCCGCGGTGAGTCTTGCACGCAAGGCTCACGACGGGCCTCCCGCCGTGGTTTCTTATTGTCTTGTCTTAACGCTTCTTGCGGTTGGCGATGTGGATGGCGCCGCCATTCACAGCCAAAGCTGCTTCGTGCAAGGCTTCAGACAGGGTCGGATGGGAGAAAACCATCATGCCCAGGTCTTCAGCGCTGGTGCCGAATTCCATACCGATCGCGCCCTGCTGAACCAGTTCTGCAGCGCTCGGGCCAATCACGTGGACGCCCAATACGCGGTCAGTCTTGGCATCAGCAATGACTTTCACGAAACCGCCGGTGTCGTTGGCTGCCATGGCACGGCCACTGGCTGCGAACGGGAAGGTGCCAACGTTAACTTCAACGCCTTCAGCCTTCAAGGTCTGCTCGGTTTTGCCGACCCATGCGATTTCCGGGTGAGTATAAATAACTGACGGGATCAAGTCATAGTTCATCTGGGCTTTGTGGCCCTTGATGCGCTCAACGACCATGATGCCCTCTTCCGAGGCTTTGTGTGCCAGCATCATGCCGCGAACCACGTCACCAATGGCGTAAACGCCCGGTACGGTGGTAGCGCAGTGATCGTCAACGTGCACGAAACCGCGCTCGTCCAGGGTCACGCCGCAATCAGCAGCCAGCAGATCAGTGGTCACCGGGCGGCGACCAACGGCTACGATCAGCTTGTCGAAAGTGATGTTCTGTTCGCCGTTGGCATCGGTGTAGTTCACAACGACTTCGTCGCCGTTCACTTTGGAACCGGTAACGCGAGCGCCCAGCTTGATGTCCAGACCTTGTTTGGTCAGGGTTTTCAGCGCTTCCTTGGAAACGGCAGCGTCAGCGGCCATCAGGAAGGTGTCCAGCGCTTCGAGAACGGTAACTTCTGCGCCCAGACGGGACCAGACCGAACCCAGTTCCAGACCGATCACGCCAGCGCCAATCACGCCCAGACGTTTTGGAACCGATTGGAATTCCAGCGCGCCAGTCGAATCGACGATCACATTCTGGTCGACCGGAGCCGGTGGAATGTCGATCGGACGCGAACCTGGAGCCAGAATCACGTTCTCGGCTTCAATGATCTCTACCGAACCGTCAGGCTTGGTGACTTCGACTTTCTTGCCGGCCAGCAGTTTGCCGTGGCCCTGGATCGAAGTAACGCCGTTAGCCTTGAACAGAGTGGCAACACCGGAGGTCAGGCCTTTGACGATGTTGGCTTTACGGCCGACCATTGCTGGCACGTCCATGGTCACGCCAGCGTGGTTGATACCGTGGATCGCGAAGCCGTCTTGGGCTTCGTGGAACTTCCAGGAACTGTCCAGCAGCGCCTTGGATGGAATGCAGCCGACGTTCAGGCAAGTACCGCCGAGGGCCAGTTTGCCTTCCTTGTCGGTGTATTTCTCGATGCAGGCAGTGGAGAGGCCCAGTTGCGCTGCTTTAATGGCAGCCACGTAGCCGCCAGGGCCCGCGCCAATCACTACCACGTCGAATTTCTGAGTCATGTGTCATTCCTTCTCGAATCAAACCGGACGGCCCCTTTTGGGGACCGTCGTGGGACGAAGCTGGTCATTACAGAAGGGCCGCCCATCGCTGAGCGGCCCGTGCAACGAAATCAGATATCCAGCAGCAAACGAGCCGGGTCTTCCAGCAGGTTCTTGATGGTAACCAGGAAGGTCACAGCTTCTTTGCCGTCGATCAAACGGTGATCGTAGGACAGAGCGAGGTACATCATCGGACGGATAACGACTTGACCGTTGATCGCCATAGGACGCTGCAGAATGTTGTGCATGCCCAGGATGGCCGCTTGTGGCGGGTTGACGATCGGAGTCGACATCATCGAACCGAAAGTACCACCGTTGGTGATGGTGAACGTACCACCGGTCATTTCGTCCATCGACAGCTTGCCGTCACGAGCCTTCTTGCCGAAGGTGGCGATGCCGCCTTCGATTTCAGCCAGGCTCATCAGTTCGGCGTTACGCAGAACCGGTACAACCAGGCCGCGGTCGCTGGAAACAGCAACACCGACGTCAGCGTAGCCGTGATAAACGATGTCGGCACCGTCGATCGACGCGTTGACAGCCGGGAAGCGTTTCAGCGCTTCGGTGGCAGCCTTGACGAAGAACGACATGAAGCCCAGGCGTACGCCGTTGTGGGACTTCTCGAACAGGTCCTTGTACTTCGAACGCAGGGCCATGACTTCGGTCATGTCGACTTCGTTGAAAGTGGTCAGCATTGCCATGTTCGATTGAGCTTCAACCAGACGCTTGGCAACGGTGGCCCGCACGCGGGTCATCGGTACGCGCTTCTCGATGCGATCGCCGGCAGCGAACACTGGAGCAGCAGCGGCAGGAGCAGCAGCCTTGGCTGGCGCGGCAGCCGGAGCGGCTTTCTTGGCAGCTACAGCGGCAACAACGTCTTCCTTGGTCACACGACCGCCTTTGCCAGTGCCGGCAACGGAAGCGATGTTGATACCGTTTTCTTCAGCCAGCTTGCGAGCAGCCGGTGCAGCAACAGGATCATCTTCACCCGCTTCGGCAGGAGCAGCGGCAGCGGCAGCAGGTGCAGCAGCGGCGGTTGGAGCGGCAGCACCGCCCTCACCGATGGAGCCCAGAACTTCGTCGGATAGAACGGTGTCGCCTTCGTTCTTGACGATAGCGCCCAGCACGCCATCAGCGGTGGCCAACACTTCCAGTACGACTTTGTCAGTTTCGATGTCGACGATCAGTTCGTCACGCTTGACGGCGTCGCCCGGTTTTTTGTGCCAGGTGGCAACGGTGCCATCGGCAACCGATTCCGGGAAAGTGGGGGCTTTGATTTCGATAGCCATTATCTGTGGGTCCTTAAATTCGGTTTCAGGTGCGCGAAGGCGTTAAACAGTAAAGGCGTCTTGCAGCAGTTGTTCCTGCTGCTCAGCGTGCATCGATGCATAACCACAAGCAGGTGCAGCAGAAGCATCACGGCCCGCGTACTCAAGTACGAGAGACTTGTCGTGATTGCCAACGATGCGGCGCATGTGGTGTTGGCTGCAGTACCAGGCACCCTGGTTCATCGGCTCTTCCTGACACCAAACGATATGTTTGAGGTTGGTGTACGGAGCCAGGACTTCGTTCAAGTCGTCCTCAGGGAATGGGTACAGCTGCTCGATACGCACGATGGCGATGTCATCACGACCTTCGGCACGGCGTTTTTCCAGCAGGTCGTAGTAGACCTTGCCGCTACACAGAACAACGCGCTCGACCTTTTTCGGGTCCAGGGCATCGATTTCCGGGATAACGGTCTGGAACGAACCTTCGGCCAGATCTTCCAGGGTCGAGATGGCCAGTTTGTGACGCAGCAGCGACTTCGGAGTCAGAACGATCAACGGCTTGCGCAGCGGGCGAATCACCTGACGACGCAGCAAGTGGTAGATCTGAGCTGGCGTAGTCGGAACGGCAACCTGAATATTGTGCTCGGCGCACAGTTGCAGGTAACGCTCCAGACGAGCCGAAGAGTGCTCCGGACCCTGACCTTCATAACCGTGCGGCAGCAGCATGGTCAGACCGCAGAGACGGCCCCACTTGTGCTCGCCACTGGTGATGAACTGGTCGATAACCACTTGGGCACCGTTGGCAAAGTCGCCGAACTGGGCTTCCCAGATCACCAGCGCCTCAGGCGTGGTGGTCGAGTAACCGTATTCGAACGCCAGCACGGCTTCTTCGGACAGGAACGAATCGTACAGGTCGAAACGTGGCTGGCCCTTGTACAGGTTTTGCAGCGGGACGTAGGTTCCCGCGTCTTTCTGGTTGTGCAAGACAGCGTGACGGTGCGAGAACGTACCGCGACCGATGTCCTGACCCGTCATGCGAATCGGGTGACCTTCGAACGCCAGGGTCGCGTACGCCATGGTTTCGGCATAACCCCAGTTGATCGGCAGGCCGCCGGCTTGCATTTTCTGACGGTCTTCGTAGATTTTCGAGACCTGGCGCTGAACCACGAAGCCTTCCGGAATTTCCAGCAGCTTGGCGGACAGTTCCTGCAAGGTTTTCAGATCGAAGCGAGTGTCGTGACGCGCGGTCCAGGCGTGGCCCAGATACGGACGCCAGTCCACGAACAACTCTTTGTTCGGCTCTTTGACCAGGCTTTTTACAACATGCAGACCGTTGTCCAGCGCATTGCGGTATTCGTCGACTTTCGCCTGAACACGCTCTGCATCCAGCACACCGCCCTGGGTCAGACGATCGGCATACAGCTCACGGGTGGTGCGCTGTTTGGTGATCTGCTGATACATGATTGGCTGGGTGCCGCTAGGTTCGTCGGCCTCGTTATGGCCGCGACGACGGTAGCAGACCAGGTCGATCACCACGTCACGCTTGAACTGCATGCGGTAGTCGATGGCCAGCTGGGTCACGAACAACACGGCTTCCGGATCATCACCATTTACATGGAGGATCGGCGCCTGGATCATCTTCGCAACATCGGTCGCGTACTCGGTGGAGCGCGAGTCCAGCGGGTTGCTGATGGTGAAACCGACCTGGTTGTTGATCACGATGTGCACGGTGCCGCCGGTCTTGAAACCGCGGGTCTGCGACATCTGGAAGGTTTCCATCACCACACCCTGACCGGCGAATGCCGCGTCGCCGTGGATGGAGATAGGCAGAACCTTCTCGCCGGTAGGGTCGTTACGACGATCCTGACGGGCGCGAACCGAACCCTCGACCACCGGGGAAACGATTTCCAGGTGGGACGGGTTGAACGCCATGGCCAGGTGAACTTCACCGCCGGTGGTCATCACGTTGGACGAGAAGCCCTGGTGATATTTAACGTCACCGGACCCCAGCTCGACCTTCTTCTTGCCTTCGAACTCGTCGAACAGCTCGCGCGGGTTCTTGCCGAAGGTGTTGACCAGCACGTTGAGACGACCACGGTGGGCCATGCCGATCACGATTTCCTTGGTGCCGTAGGAACCGGAACGCTGGATCAGCTCGTCGAGCATCGGAATCAGGCTCTCGCCGCCTTCCAGACCGAAACGCTTGGTACCCGGGTATTTGGTCCCGAGGTATTTTTCCAGGCCTTCGCCGGCGGTGACGCGCTCAAGCAGGTGGCTCTTGATGTCGGCGGAGTACGTCGGACGGCCGCGCACGCTTTCCAGACGCTGCTGGAACCACTGACGCTGCTCGGAATCGGTGATGTGCGTAAATTCAGCGCCGATGGTGCGGCAATATGTCTGCTGCAACGCTTCGTGAATTTCGCGTAGGCTCGCCTCCTCTTTGCCGATGAACAGGTCGCCGGCACGGAAGGTCGTATCAAGATCGGCATTGGTCAAGCCGTAATGATTGATTGACAGGTCTGCAGGTGCAGGACGCTGCCACAGCCCCAGCGGGTCAAGCTGGGCTGCCTGGTGGCCACGCATACGGTAGGCCTGGATCAATCGCAGCACTTCAACTTGCTTCTTCTCGTGCTCACTGCTCACGCTTCCGGCGGAAACCGGTTGGGCGCGGCGCTGGTTCTTTGCCAGCAAGACGAAATGATCGCGAATTGTGGAGTGCGAAACATCGGTGACAGTGTTGCCATCAGCAGGCAACTTCTGGAAGTAGGTGCGCCACTCTTCTGGCACAGCGTTAGGGTCGTGCAGGTAGAGCTCGTAGAGCTCTTCCACATAGGCAGCGTTACTACCGGATAGGTAGGCGCTGTTCCACATGCGCTGCATCACGCTTTCTTGCATGCTTGGTCACCCTCGGTTAGGGGAACACCACCGGCGTCGACACCGAGAAAACTTGCAGAAGTCCGAATGCAGCGACTAAAACAAGCCACTTAGGATCACGCTGATAGTCCGGGTACCAGCCCGGATGCCCCTGCTTGTCTCATTTCTTCAAAATAAGAGCCGCAGCCTTATAAGCTGCTGCTCAGGTTAAAACTACGGCGCCGGTTGAAGCCTGCGCCGTAGCATCTACGGGTATTGCGGTCCTACGGGTACAGCAGCTGAATCACACGCCGCTTTGCAGCAGCATGTTACGAATGTGACCGATGGCCTTAGTCGGGTTCAGGCCTTTCGGACAAACGTTGACGCAGTTCATGATGCCCCGGCAGCGGAATACGCTGAACGGGTCATCCAGCGAAGCCAGACGCTCGGATGTCTTGTTGTCGCGGCTGTCTGCCAGGAAGCGATAGGCTTGCAGCAGAGCAGCCGGCCCCAGGAACTTGTCCGGGTTCCACCAGAAGGACGGGCACGAAGTCGAGCAGCAAGCGCACAGGATGCACTCGTACAGACCGTCGAGCTTTTCACGCTCTTCAGGGGACTGCAGACGCTCGATGGCCGGAGCCGGCGTGTCGTTCTGCAGGTATGGCTTAACCTTTTCGTATTGCTTGTAGAAGATGCTCATATCGACGACCAGGTCACGGATAACCGGCAAACCTGGCAACGGACGAACGATCAGCTTGTTACGTTTTACGACGGCAGACAGCGGCGTGATGCATGCCAGACCGTTTTTGCCGTTGATGTTCATGCCGTCGGAACCGCAAACACCTTCACGGCAAGAGCGACGATAGGAGAAACCTTCGTCCTGCTCTTTGATCAGCGCCAGCACATCAAGCACCATCAGGTCTTTACCACCGGTATCAACCTGGAATTCCTGCATGAACGGCGCAGCGTCCTGATCAGGGTTGTAACGATAAACACTGACTTGCAACATGGAGGCCACCCTTAATAAGTCCGAATCTTAGGTTCAAAAGTCGGAACAGTCTTCGGCGAGAAGTTCACAGCACGCTTGGTAACGCGCTTGTCACCCGGGAAGTACAGGGTGTGGCACAGCCAGTTTTCGTCGTCACGGTCTTCAAAGTCTTCACGGGCGTGAGCACCGCGGGACTCTTTGCGCACTTCGGCAGCGATGGCAGTGGCTTCGGCCACTTCCAGCAGGTTCTGCAGTTCCAGCGCTTCGATACGCGCGGTGTTGAACGCCTGGCTCTTGTCGTTGATCTTGACGTTGGCGATACGGCCACGCAGATCAGCCAGCTGAGCAATACCCTTCTGCATGTATTCGCCGGTACGGAACACACCGAAGTAGTTCTGCATGCAGTTTTGCAGTTCGCGACGCAGGGTTGCCACGTCTTCACCTTCGGTACGCTCGTTCAGAGCGGACAAACGTGCCAGGGCCGCATTGATGTCGGCGTCGGTGGCATCATCGTATTCGATACCGTCGGTCAGCGCTTTTTCCAGGTGCAGGCCGGCAGCGCGGCCGAATACCACCAAGTCGAGCAGCGAGTTGCCGCCCAGACGGTTGGCGCCGTGAACCGATACGCACGCCACTTCACCCACTGCGAACAAGCCAGGGATGATTTCGTCGACGCCTTCGTCGTTCTGGGTGATTGCCTGACCGTGAATGTTGGTCGGAACGCCGCCCATCATATAGTGGCAGGTCGGAACAACCGGAACCGGAGCAACAACCGGGTCAACGTGTGCGAAAGTCTTGGACAGTTCGCAGATGCCTGGCAGACGGCTATGCAGCACTTCCTCGCCCAAGTGGTCGAGTTTGAGCATTACGTGGTCGCCATTCGGACCGCAACCGTTACCGGCAATGATTTCTTTAACCATCGAACGGGCAACAACGTCACGACCGGCAAGGTCTTTGGCGTTCGGAGCATAACGCTCCATGAAACGCTCGCCGTGCTTGTTGATCAGGTAACCACCTTCACCACGGCAACCTTCTGTAACCAGTACACCGGCGCCGGCGATGCCGGTCGGGTGGAACTGCCACATCTCGATGTCTTGTACCGGTACGCCGGCACGCAGCGCCATACCAACGCCGTCACCGGTGTTGATCAGGGCGTTGGTGGTCGAAGCGTAGATACGACCTGCACCGCCGGTAGCCAGTACGGTGGCCTTGGCACGGATGTAGGTGGTTTCGCCGGTTTCGATGCAGATGGCGATCACGCCGACGAACTCGCCTTCGCCGTTCTTCACCAGATCGACAGCGTAGTACTCGTTCAGGAACACGGTACCGGCTTTCAGGTTGCCCTGATAAAGGGTGTGCAGCAGAGCGTGACCGGTACGGTCGGACGCAGCGCAAGTACGCGCAGCCTGGCCACCTTTACCGTAATCCTTCGACTGACCGCCGAATGGACGCTGGTAGATACGACCTTGCTCGGTACGCGAGAATGGCATACCCATGTGGTCCAGCTCGTAAACGGCAGCCGGACCTTCCTGACACATGTATTCGATAGCGTCCTGGTCACCGATGTAGTCGGAACCCTTGACGGTATCGTACATGTGCCAGCGCCAGTCATCGTTCGGGTCAGCAGACGCGATTGCGCAGGTGATGCCGCCCTGGGCGGATACAGTGTGCGAACGGGTCGGGAAAACCTTGGTGATCACGGCAGTCTTGTGACCGCCCTGTGCCAGTTGCAGCGCTGCGCGCATGCCCGCACCGCCACCACCAATAATGATGGCGTCGAAAGAAATCGTTGGAATGTTAGCCATGGATCAGATACCCCAGAGAATCTGCACACCCCAGACGAAGTAAGCGAACATCGCAACGCCGCATACTGCCTGGAAAAGGAAACGTACTGCAGTCGCGGACTTGCCCAATGCCATTGGCGTCAGGTAGTCGGTCGCGATGGTCCACATGCCGACCCAGGCGTGAGCGCCCAGGGCCACAAGGGCCAGCAGACTGAAGATACGCATCCCGTTGTGGGCGAACAGGCCATGCCACTGCTCGTAGCCAATGCCCGGATTCGCTGCGAGGTATCCGATCAGGAAGATGAAATAAGCCGCGAGAACAACCGCAGACACACGCTGTGCCATCCAGTCATAGAGGCCCGAACGCGAAAGGTTCGTAACGCTGGTTACCATATCCAAACTCCTGCCAGAACGATCAACACCACGGAAACGGCGATGATAATTTTCGAGCCCAGGCGGCCGCCTTCCA
This sequence comes from Pseudomonas sp. S2_A02, assembly GCF_054668495.1. Classification (NCBI taxonomy): domain Bacteria; kingdom Pseudomonadati; phylum Pseudomonadota; class Gammaproteobacteria; order Pseudomonadales; family Pseudomonadaceae; genus Pseudomonas; species Pseudomonas sp. S2_A02. The sequence continues at coordinate 1,863,886 of NZ_CP162776.1, forward strand.
GCGTCTCACCGATGCCCATGTCCATGATCAAATGGCGCACACCGGCTACCAGGTGATACAGCAAAGCGGACAGGAGGCCCCATGCTACGAACTTGGCCAGCGGGCTGGTCAAGCATGCCTTCACCTCGGCAAAACCTTCCTCGGAACCCAAAGACTTGCCCAATGCATAAAGCATGAAGCCAAGGCCCAGGAAGAGGATGATGCCGGAAACACGGTGAAGAAACGACGTAACGCCGGTGATGGGGAGTTTGATGGTCCTTAGGTCTAGGTTTACAGGTCGTTGGCTTTTCACGGCTTTTTTTTCACACTGAAGAGCCCCTAACAATCAGGGCAAAGTTGTTGGGGAGTGCACTGGTCAGGTAACCACCACCCAGGGATGCGACCCCCAATAAAGCAGGCCCAAAAGCCCCTGGCGGTCGGTGGCCGAGTATAGACAGTTAGGCTACTAATGACAACGCGTTCACCTTCCCCTAATAGCTGATTGCACAAGTGAGATAAAAGGCGTAAATGGCAGTCAATTTCGAGGAAAAAGTCCGGTTAAAGCCTTCTGGAGCAAGACTTTAGGCAAATTGACATTCGAATTTATCTCACTATAGTGGTGCGGGCCCTGCGTGGGGGGTCTGTCTGATGATTTCAAGCATAAATAGGAGGCCACATGGCTGACAAAAAAGCGCAGTTGATCATCGAGGGCGCAGCCCCCGTCGAGCTGCCCATTTTAACCGGCACCGTTGGTCCCGATGTTATCGACGTTCGGGGCCTGACGGCCACGGGCCGTTTCACCTTTGACCCTGGCTTCATGTCGACTGCCTCCTGCGAGTCGAAGATCACCTATATCGACGGCGACAACGGCATTCTGCTGCACCGCGGCTACCCGATCGAACAGCTGGCTGAAAAGTCGGACTATCTGGAAACCTGCTATCTGCTGCTCAACGGCGAATTGCCGACCGCAGAACAGAAGGCCCAGTTCGTAGGCACCGTGAAGAACCACACCATGGTTCACGAGCAATTGAAGACCTTCTTCAACGGCTTCCGTCGCGACGCCCACCCGATGGCCGTCATGTGCGGCGTAGTGGGCGCCCTCTCGGCCTTCTACCACGACTCCCTCGACATCAATAACCCGCAGCATCGCGAAATCTCCGCGATCCGTCTGGTTGCCAAGATGCCGACCCTGGCCGCAATGGTTTACAAGTACTCCATGGGCCAACCCATGATGTACCCGCGCAACGACCTGTCGTACGCGGAAAACTTCCTGCACATGATGTTCAACACCCCGTGCGAGATCAAACCGATCAGCCCGGTACTCGCCAAGGCCATGGACCGGATTTTCATCCTCCATGCCGACCACGAGCAAAACGCATCGACTTCTACCGTACGTCTGGCCGGTTCGTCGGGTGCCAACCCGTTCGCCTGTATCGCCGCCGGTATCGCTGCACTGTGGGGCCCTGCCCACGGCGGTGCGAACGAAGCCGTTCTGACGATGCTTGACGAGATTGGCGATGTTTCGAACATCGACAAGTACATCGCCAAGGCCAAGGACAAGAACGATCCGTTCAAATTGATGGGCTTCGGTCACCGGGTTTACAAAAACCGCGACCCACGCGCCACCGTCATGAAGCAAACCTGCGACGAAGTACTGAAAGAGCTGGGCATCACCAACGATCCGCAACTCGAACTGGCCATGCGCCTGGAAGAGATCGCCCTGACCGATCCGTACTTCATCGAACGCTCGCTTTACCCGAACGTCGACTTCTACTCGGGGATCATCCTCAAGGCGATCGGCATTCCGACCAGCATGTTCACCGTGATCTTCGCCCTGGCGCGGACTGTCGGCTGGATCTCCCACTGGAAAGAAATGCTCTCCAGCCCGTACAAGATCGGCCGCCCGCGCCAGTTGTACACCGGCTACGAGTCGCGTGACATCACCAAGCTGGAAGACCGCGAATAAGACCTGTCTTGCGATAATGTCTTGAGCTGTACCGGGAACGGCCTCTATTTAGATAGGGGCCGTTTTTGTTTGGGCCTGACGTTGAATTACTCGGCGGCCTGAGGGCCGACCGGGCTCTATGGTTGTGTACATATCCGTTTCTTCGGTTGCGCCGGCTGGCGGTTCCGCTCTTACAGCGGGTCACTTTCGAAAAGCGCGAAAGTAACCAAAGCGCTTTTTGCCCCTTTCGTTCGGTGCCTCGCTAAGGCTCGGCATGCCCTCGCTCCGGTCCTGCTCCGTGGGCCCGCCGCCATCGGCCATCCATGGCCGGGGGCGGCTAACCCGGCATCCATGCCGGGTTGCCCACTACGCAGAACCTCCTCTCGGCCTCTCGAGGGGGCGGTGCGTCAAGATCAAAAGCTGCAGGCGAGCTAACGCTCGGCCTGTTGAGTGGTGAACAGCAGAGCGGATGCGCTCTGATTTTTTGTGGGAGCTGGCTTGTCGGGGCGCCGCATCGCTGCGATGGCGGCCTGTCAGCCGGCCAGTCTTCCCCGGATGTACCCACTCCAACTGTGGGAGCTGGCTTGCCTGCGATGGCGACCTGTCAGCCGCCCCATCTTCCCGGGATGTACCCAGCCCAACTGTGGGAGCGAGCCTGCTCGCGAAGCTGTTGATCTTGCCGTTGCCGTTGCTTCAGCTTTTGATCTTGATCTGCCGCCCCTTTCCCAGAGGCCGAACGCAGGCGTTGCGCAGGGGGTACCGCGGCAAGGATGCCGCGGTAGCCGCCCCCGGCCATGGATGGCCGATGGCGGCGGGCCCCCGGAGCAATGCCTTCGTTATGGCATGCCGAGCCTAGGCGAGGCACCGAATGGCGGGGCAAAAGCGCTTTGGTTACTTTCGCGCTTTTCGAAAGTGACTCGCTGTAAAAGCGAAACCATAGGCGGCCATAACCGCAGAAACGGATATGTACACCATCCAAAAATCCCGGTCGGCTATCAGGCCGCCTTCGCGGGCAAGCCTCGCTCCTACAAGGGGCGATAACCGCCCAATAAAAAATGCCCCGATCTCTCGACCGGGGCATTCGTTTTAACGTGGCTTATATATAGAAGCCTTAGTGCGAAACCGCCCCACTCGCCCCCAACCCAGTCTGCGAACGAACAAACTGCGGGAAGAACAGCGCACGTTCATTCACACCCTCGGCCGACTTGTCAGTGACCGAGAAGAACCAGATCCCGACAAACGCAATGGCCATGGAGAACAGCGCCGGGTATTCATACGGGAAGATCGCCTTCTCGTGACCCAGGATCTGCACCCAGATGGTTGGCCCCAACACCATCAAGCCAACAGCACTGACCAGACCCAGCCAGCCGCCGATCATCGCACCGCGAGTCGTCAGCTTCTTCCAGTACATCGAAAGCAGCAGCACCGGGAAGTTGCAGCTCGCCGCGATGGAGAACGCCAGGCCCACCATGAACGCGATGTTCTGCTTCTCGAACAGAATGCCCAGGCCGATCGCCAGCACCGCCAGAGCGATGGTGGTGATTTTCGAGACCCGGATCTCATCCTTCTCGTTGGCCTTGCCCTTCTTGATCACGCTGGCATACAGGTCATGGGACACCGCCGAAGCACCGGCCAGGGTCAGACCAGCCACCACCGCCAGGATGGTTGCGAACGCCACCGCCGAGATGAAGCCAAGGAACATACTGCCACCCACCGCGTTGGCCAAATGCACCGCTGCCATGTTGTTGCCGCCCAACAGCGCGCCAGCCGCGTCCTTGAAAACCGGGTTGGTGCTGACCAGCAGGATCGCGCCGAAGCCAATGATGAAGGTCAGGATGTAGAAGTAGCCAATGAAGCCGGTTGCATACAGCACGCTTTTACGTGCTTCTTTAGCGTCACTCACGGTGAAGAAGCGCATCAGAATGTGCGGCAGGCCAGCGGTACCGAACATCAATGCCAGGCCAAGGGAAAACGCGGAGACCGGATCTTTCACCAGGCCACCAGGGCTCATGATCGCTTCACCTTTAGGGTGAACCTTGATCGCCTCGGAGAACAGCGCATTGAAATCGAAGTTGACGTGCTTCATCACCATCAGCGCCATGAACGAGGCACCGGACAGCAACAGCACCGCCTTGATGATCTGCACCCAAGTGGTCGCCAGCATGCCGCCGAAGAGCACGTACATGCACATCAGGATACCGACCAGAATCACCGCAATGTGATAGTCGAGACCGAACAGCAGCTGAATCAGCTTGCCGGCACCCACCATTTGCGCGATCAGGTAGAACGCCACCACCACCAGCGAACCGCACGCCGACAGCGAACGGATCTGGGTCTGCCCCAGGCGATAGGACGCCACGTCGGCAAAGGTGTACTTGCCCAGGTTACGCAGGCGCTCGGCGATCAGGAACAATATGATCGGCCAACCCACCAGGAAACCAATCGAGTAGATCAAGCCATCGTAGCCAGAGGTGAACACCAGGGCTGAAATACCCAGGAAGGACGCCGCAGACATGTAGTCACCGGCAATCGCCAAGCCGTTCTGGAAACCAGTGATCTTGCCGCCCGCCGCATAGTAGTCGGCCGCCGAGTTGTTACGCTTGGATGCCCAATAAGTGATGCACAAGGTTGCACCCACGAATGCCACGAACATCAGGATCGCGGAAACATTGAGCGGTTGCTTCTGTACCGCACCCGTCAGGGCTTCAGCCGCCCAGGCGCCAGGTGCAAAAGCTGCGATGCTCAATAGAGCCATAAGACGCCGGATCATTGCTGAGCCTCCTTGAGAATCGCATTGTTCAAGTCGTCGAATTCGCCGTTGGCGCGTCGCACGTAGATGCCCGTCAGGACAAAGGCCGAAACGATCAGCCCGACACCGATCGGAATGCCCCAGGTAATCGAAGACTCGGGGCTGATTTTCGCGCCCAGAATATGCGGCCCGTAAGCAATCAAAAGGATGAATCCGGAGTACAGCCCAAGCATGATCGCTGAAAGAATCCAGGCGAATCGTTCTCTCTTGCTGACCAGCTCTTTGAAGCGCGAGCTGTTTTGAATCGAGAGGTAAATGCTGTCGTTCATTGTTTTTATCCTCGCAGCACAGATTTAGTTGGAACGGTATCCACTCTATGCGGCTGCCGGACAGGTTCCAGACGACCTTAGTATTAGAACGACATGACGGTTTCCCTCTCTGTAGGAGCACGGCTTGCCGGCGATAGCGATCGTGAGGGCGCCTTCGCCGGCAAGCCGTGCTCCTACAGAAAAGCAAAAGGCCCCTTGGCATTCATGCCAAGGGGCCTTTAGAGGTGCTGACTAGACGCTTCAGGTCAAATCATTTGGTCCAGTCTGCAACGCGATCCGGGTGTTTAGCCACCCAATCCTTCGCTGCCGCTTCAGGTTTGGCGCCATCCTGGATCGCCAACATGACTTCGCCGATTTCGTCTTTCGACGCCCACTGGAAGTTCTTCAGGAACTTCGCAACTTCCGGCGCTTTAGTTGCCAGCTCTTTGCTACCGATGCTGTTCACGGTTTCAGCCGCGCCATAAACGCCTTTCGGGTCGTCCAGGAAGCGCAGTTTCCACTTGGCGAACATCCAGTGCGGCACCCAACCGGTGACGGCAATGGATTCGTTTTTCTTCTCGGCACGGGTCAGCTCGGCAATCATGCCGGCGCCAGAACTGGCCTTGAGGGTGTAGTTGTCCAGACCATAATCCTTGATGGCCTGATCGGTCTTGAGCATCACGCCTGAACCGGCGTCGATACCGACGATACGACCCTTGAAACTGTCGTCGGTTTTCAGATCGGCAATAGACTTGGCCTTGACGTACTCCGGCACGATCAGGCCGATTTTTGCATCCTTGAAGTTCGGGCCGTAATCGACGACCTGATCCTTGTTCTTGGTCCAGTATTCACCGTGGGTCACGGGCAGCCACGCCGACAGCATGGCGTCGAGCTTGCCCGTGGCCACACCCTGCCACATGATCCCGGTGGCAACCGCTTGCAGTTTCACGTCATAACCGAGCTTCTGCCGGATCACTTCTGCGGCCACGTTGGTCGTGGCGACGCTGTCCGACCAGCCGTCTACATAACCGATCGTCACTGCCTTGCCTTCAGCGCTGGCCATCGTAGAACTGATCGCCAGCACCAAAGCGGCACCTGCGCCCAAGAGTCGTCGCATCTTCATCGTTACTTCCCCGAAAGTGCTGCGCCCGACGGATGCCGAGCCGCTCAACGTATTGTTATGGTGCACAGCGCCCCCATCACGCCTCACTGCAAACTCGTTCAAACATCAGCGGAGTACTGACGATTGGATGATCAACCTGACGCCCATGACGACCTGCTCTGCCAGCGACCTCAAGGCACCGAGAAACGACATCAGAAGGCCATTAATTGCAACCGCCGCAAATCCATCCGCCACCCCGCCCGAACTTTGCATGACAAAATTATGCAGGCCACCAAGCGCGAGACAAATGCAGGTAACATGCGCGGCTTTGTTCCCAGACGGCCTGACCATGCCCGCGACATCCCGCTTTCCTTTTTTTGCTTATTTATTTGCCTGCCTGCTGGGGCTTTTTGCCCTCGGTGGCTTCTGGTACGGCCTCGGCAAACCGGTGATCCTGCCGGACGTGGCCAGCGCAACACACAAGCTGCAATGCGCCTCCTACACTCCGTTCGACAAAGACCAATCGCCGTTCGATGTGCCATTCAAACTGCGCCCCGAGCGCATGGACGCCGACCTCGCACTGCTGGCAACCCGTTTCGAATGCATCCGCACTTATTCCATGACTGGCCTCGAGGCCTTGCCCGATCTGGCGCGCAAGCACGGCTTGAAGCTGATGATCGGCGCCTGGGTCAACAGCAACCCAGTGGACACCGCCAAGGAGATCGACCTGCTGATCGCCTCGGCCAATGCCAACGCCGATGTCGTGACCTCAGTGATCGTAGGTAACGAAACCCTGCTGCGCAAGGAAGTCACCGGCGCACAGTTGGCGACGCTGATTAACAAAGTCAAAAGCCAGGTCAAACAACCGGTGACTTACGCCGACGTCTGGGAATTCTGGCTCAAGCATCCGGAAATCGCCCCGGCAGTAGACTTCCTGACCATCCATCTGCTGCCGTACTGGGAAGACGATCCATCGAACATCGACGCAGCACTGCAACATGTAGCCGACGTGCGTCAGGTGTTCGGCAACAAATTTGCGCCCAAAGACGTGATGATTGGCGAAACCGGCTGGCCGAGCGAAGGCCGTCAGCGCGAAACCGCCCTGCCGAGCAGGGTCAATGAAGCCAAGTTCATTCGCAGCTTTGTGATCATGGCCGAGCAACAAGGCTGGCATTACAACCTGATCGAAGCGTTCGACCAGCCCTGGAAACGCGCCAGCGAAGGTGCGGTCGGGGGTTACTGGGGACTGTTCGACGCCGATCGCCAGGATAAGGGCGTGCTCGCTGGGCCGGTCTCGAACGTGCCGTACTGGTCGCAATGGCTGGTAGTGGGTGGCTTGATCTTCATCGGCACGCTGATCCTCGGCGGTCGCGTTCGCAGCACCCGCGCGGCGTTGGTGCTGCCATTGCTCGGCGCGTTGGCAGCCGGTTCGATTGGCGCCTGGGGCGATCTGGCCCGTGTCACCACCCGGTTTGCCAGTGAATGGCTATGGGTCGCCTTGCTGACGGGGTTGAATCTGTTGGTGCTGGCACATGCCGCGCTGACCTTGAGCGCTCGTACCGGTTGGCGTGAACGCGCCTTCAATGCACTGGAGCGCCGCGCCGGCTGGTGGCTGGCAGCGGCAGGTTTTGCTGCGGCGGTGATGATGCTGGAACTGGTGTTCGACCCGCGTTATCGCAGCTTCCCGAGTGTCGCGTTCATCCTGCCGGCGCTGGTGTACCTGTGCCGCCCGGTCAGTGCGCCGCGTCGGGAAATCGCCCTGCTGACCTTCATCATCGGCGCCGGAATTGCGCCGCAGTTGTATCAAGAAGGTCTGCAGAACCAGCAGGCCTGGGGTTGGGCGCTGGTGAGTGTGTTGATGGTGGCGGCGTTGTGGCGCAGCTTGCGGGTTCGCAAGGGCTGATCTGCTAGGCGCCTATCGGCGCATTCGCACAAATCCTGCTCTGCGCTCATTATATTGGCCGGAGAGCAGGAACCGCGCGATCGTACTACTGGACTCGATACCACCCCGATTAATGTCTGCTTACTTGTGAACGACGCGGCACAGTTACCTGGCTGTACGTTTTTTGGGGACGGTAATTCTTCCAGGCTGGCAGATTAAAAAACTCGGACTGCGGCACTTCTCGATTCGCCACAAAAAACTTCACATTGTTTTTAACTTCAGGCGTCTCTTTGCGTCTGTAGACGTACCTGATTTCAGAAGCAGTAACACTGGTGCCAGCATCCGGCTTTTTCGAAACAATGTCGTCCAGCGTTCCCATCAGATTATCAATAGCGAAAAGGACCTTCTTGTTTCGCTCGAAAATTTGAAACTCCAACCCCGCCTTACTCGAGCGACGCCACATCGGAACGTTAATCTGGAAGAAATTCCCCGTCCCTTTCTCATCCTTTTGAAAATACCTGTTAGTCATTGCAAATTTCTTGTAGGCAATTCCACGCGCAGGATCCGCCAATTCCGATTTTATTTGCTCATCAGTATTGTATATTCCTGCCGTTACGGTCGGGCCAAATGCTGCATCAGTCAAATCATTCTGCTTTAACACGTTCCGCTTCTTCTCCCATAACAACCTGGGGATACCTCCCTTCCAAAGCGGCAACCTTGAAAACTCTTTGAACCCCACTTTATCCAAGGCTTGCAACGCAAGATCTCGAGGATCACGCAATCCAAACAAAATGTCCCCGCTGTTAAAGGAAGATACCAGATCGGCATAGTCGCCCCCCTCCATTAACATTAGTGACATTAAGTCCCACCTCATCAAAGAAGGTGACAGGATTATTACGAGCCATACAATATAAATTCAAACCATCTACCACACCCGCGGGATCCGGACTCAGCCATCGATGCCACCACGGTACGTAATACCTCAAACCGTAATAATACAATCCGGTCGAATCCAGCTCCTTGCCTGAATAGCGCATAGTCTTGTCATTCGCCTTTACCTTATCGCTTCCCGCCCACCACGCCGTGCAGCCGTAAGAATAAAAGACCTCTTCGTTTATAAGCGTCCCCGCCTCATCAAGCTCCAAGCTGCATGAGCCTACTTGGTCGGTCAACGCATAGCGGTAATTGATAGTGCTTGTGCCTTGCGGTCGACCTATGCCGTGCAGAACACGAACATTGCACAGTTCTGCCTGAACATTAATAACATGTAGTATTTTTTCATTATCAGTCCGAATTTCCAGCCCCTGTAAATAGCGAACCTCATGACTACGGATCAAACGACCGACCAAGGTCGTGCGAATTTTCCGCTGCCTCTGTCCAGCATGATCATAAATGTAGTTCTCGGCATCGCTCGGTAAATCAGGACGAACTATCTGCTCGACTCGCCGCAGTTGATTACGCACGTCCCAATACAGGTCCTGTCCGGGTAGCAGTAGCCGTTTATTACCGTTCGGGTCATACCCCGCAGCAATTTCAGCCTCTGTAGGCAACTCTCCGCTGCTTTTTTGCACGAGGGCACGATTACTGTATTTCGACACTTTCATGAGCTGGGTACGGTTTCCAAGCGCAGCGCAATGAACCTGCTTGATGAGATTCCCACTACAATCGTAGTCAAAGGTCTCAGTATAGTTTTCCAATTGACATGGATCCGCTGGCGATTGGAACTCTGGTAAATACGGTCCGACTCTGCCACCGACCACCTGCCAACCTGTGGCGCGAATCAACTGATAAAGAGTGTCGTACCGGAAAGTTCTGATCGGCTCTATTTTCTGGTTGCGAAAATAGCGAATGGACAGCGCCTTGTCTTCAATCGACAAAATATTGCCGATGGGGTCATAGCAGTAGATCAAATGCTGCAGAAGTGGCTTCCCCGAGAGCTGCGCCTTCAACTCTTCCAATCTGCCATCGGCAGGAGAATGAAGAGCAGAGCAAACGAGCCCATTGGAGAAGGTTTGCTGCTCAACTTTATCGAAAGCGTTATAACGAATTTCGGTCAGCAGGTCTTCTTCTAGCCCATCTACACCTATCCTCACTTTTACTCCGGCAACCTGCCCGTCAACCGTGTAATTAAAAATTTGGGCGTTAGCCTCAGCATCGATCTGACAGAGCAACTGGGATTTAGCGCTGTAACGATAACAAGTAGTGGCACCAACTCCATCCTCATGAAGAAGATCGCGATCAGCCTCTTGATAGGGCCAATCCGGTTCATCCTCACTATCGAGAAAGTGCCGAGTACACTCAAGTAACTTACTCGTCAGTGAATACAACTTGAACGTCATGGTCCCAGCGCTATCATCTTGACGGATCAATTGTCCGCATTGATTTCGATCGACAAACGGCGTCCCGTTGCCGCCATAAGAAAAATAGGCATTGACCCTTTCGTCTTCACCGTACAGATATACAGATTCCTTGATCGGACGAATGAGACCATCGTAATTAACGTGGGTACGCATGAGCTTACTGTCCCAACTATCACATTTCTGGCCGGCAGGGCCTAGCAAATGCAAGCGATAACCTGCATCAACGCTATCGGTAAGTAACTCCTCACCCGAAAGGTTGAATACCGTTCTGAGGTTTGCCGAAATATCGGGTTCTGTTCCAGAAAGTTCGAACAGACGAGGATCAAAAAGGTCAGTTGCACGCCCAGCGCTATCATATGCCTGATGAGTGACACGGCTATCGAGAGGGTCCTGGATAGCCTTTCGGTGATAGGCCACTGTGCGTATGGTAAGTGCACGTGGGTCATTCACCATCAATGTGGGCGTACGAGCGTGCATGTTAGCTTCTCCTGACAGGATCTACGCCATACAACATCGGCTCGACTATTTAGATCTGTGCCTTGGAAAGCGTCAACTGTCAGAATTAACAGGTCATGCAAGAAAATTTAACGGGCAGTAGTCTTTCTCACCAGACGCAAAGCAGCAATCACCACCGCAAATACCGCCAACGTGGTGGTGTACAACGCCAGCGCCGGAAACCCGAACACCAGCGCCAGCACCGCCAGCCACCACCCTGCTCGCCCCGGCAACACAAAACCGATCACCGCAGCGGCCACTGCCGACCAGCCCAGCACCTTGAAATGAATCATCAAGCCCAGGTTCGACCGAATCTGGCATTCCCAGCGACTGGCCTCGTCAACGCAAATGCCGACCCACTGAGCATCCTCCATGAAGCCATAACGCGCGCCATAACTGGCGGCCAGCCACAACGGCAGAAGAACGAGCAACAGGATCACGGGCAGACGGCGGGACATGCAACACTCCAATAAACGAAATCGGCGGCCAGCTTAATCCCCCGCCCGCGGTAAGCAAGTGACATCAACAGATAACTGTTCATGAAATAGCTGCAAAGTGTATCGTCCTGCTACCGTTGCTCCGAAATCAGGCCTGTTTGGTGCCGATCATGGCACTTTGGCGCAAATGCTGTGGTCATAGCCTGCGAACTTCATTCGGCACCTTCCTCTAAGGGATCTAGTCATGCTCCGTTCCTTGCGCTTCGCCGCCCTGTTTGGCGGCTTGTTTTTAAGTGCGTCCGCACTGGCGGCAGACATTGATGCCGCCAGTTACGGCTACCCCCTGACCAACCCGTTCGAGGCGACTATCGCCACGACGCCGCCGGAGTTGCGCCCGGAGTTGCCGCTGGACGACGATATCAATCAGGAGGATCGCAGCGTCACATTGCGCCCGGAGCGGGAATTCAGCCTGCCAGACAACTTCTGGCCGGTAAAGAAACTCACCTACCGCATCGCCACGCAAGATCAAGCGGCACCGTTGATCTTCCTGATCTCCGGCACGGGTGCACGCTATGACAGCACCCTCAACGAGTACCTGAAAAAGCTCTATTACAAGGCCGGCTATCACGTGGTGCAGCTATCGTCGCCGACCAGCTTCGACTTCATGACCGCCGCCTCGCGTTTCGCCACCCCTGGCGTAACCAAGGAAGATGCCGAAGACATGTACCGGGTGATGCAGGCCGTGCGGGCGCAAAACCCGAAACTGCCGGTCACCGACTATTACCTGACCGGTTACAGCCTCGGCGCTCTGGATGCGGCCTTTGTGGCGCACCTGGATGAAACCCGTCGCAGCTTCAATTTCAAGAAAGTCTTGTTGCTCAACCCACCCGTCAATCTCTATACCTCAGTCACCAACCTGGACAAGCTGGTACAGACAGAGGTGAAAGGCATCAACAACTCCACCACTTTCTATGAGTTGGTGCTGGACAAACTGACCCGTTACTTCCAGCAGAAGGGCTACATCGACCTCAACGATGCGCTGCTCTACGACTTCCAGCAGTCCAAACAGCACTTGAGCAACGAGCAGATGGCGATGCTGATCGGCACCTCGTTTCGCTTCTCGGCGGCCGACATCGCCTTCACCTCGGACCTGATCAACCGCCGCGGCCTGATCACGCCACCGAAATACCCGATCACCGAAGGCACCACCCTCACGCCGTTCCTCAAACGTGCGCTGCAATGCGACTTCGACTGCTACCTGACCGAACAGGTCATTCCGATGTGGCGCGCCCGCACCGACGGCGGCAGCCTGCTGCAACTGATCGATCAGGTCAGCTTGTATGCGCTCAAGGACTACCTGCACGACAGCCCGAAAATCGCCGTCATGCACAACGCCGACGACGTAATCCTCGGCCCTGGCGACCTGGGATTCCTGCGCCGGACCTTTGGCGACCGTTTGACTGTTTATCCATTGGGCGGCCATTGCGGCAACCTCAACTATCGCGTCAACAGCGACGCCATGCTGGAGTTTTTCCGTGGCTAAATACCCCCTGCTGATCGCAGCGTTACTCTGTGCAGGCGTCGCCAACGCCGACAACAGCAAAGCCAATGCACCTGTGGTGGTCGATAGTGACGGCTTCAAGGAACCACTGAGCAAACTCAAATTCAACCCGGGGCTGGATCAGCGCGAGTTCGAACGCTCGACGCTCAACGCGTTGAACGTCTACGATCCGCTGGAAGAGTGGAACCGCCGCGTCTACCACTTCAACTACCGTTTCGACCAATGGGTGTTCCTGCCCGTGGTCAACGGCTATCGCTACATCACCCCAAGCTTCCTGCGCACCGGTGTCAGCAACTTCTTCAACAACGTCGGCGATGTACCGAACCTGGTGAACAGCCTGCTGCAATTCAAGGGGCAGCGTTCGATGGAAACCACCGCGCGCCTGCTGCTCAACACCACCATCGGTGTCGCCGGCCTGTGGGACCCGGCCACCGCCATGGGGCTGCCGCGCCAGAGCGAAGACTTCGGTCAGACCCTGGGCTTCTACGGCGTACCGGGCGGCGCCTACTTCGTGCTGCCGATCCTCGGCCCGTCGAACCTGCGTGACACCGCAGGCCTGGTGGTGGATTACACCGGCGAATCGGCGATCAACTTCCTGAACGTTGCCGAAGTCAGCTCCAACCATCCGGAAGTCCTGGCGCTGCGTATCATCGACAAGCGCTATCAGAACAGCTTCCGCTACGGCCAGCTGAACACCCCATTCGAGTATGAAAAAGTGCGCTACGTGTACACCGAGTCACGCAAGCTGCAGGTCGCCGAGTAATTCCGACGGCGACAAAAAAGGCCATTCGATTTGCGTCGAATGGCCTTTTTATATTCTTGCCACACCACAATCCACTGTGGGAGCGAGCCTGCTCGCGATGAGGTCATAACATTCACCATCAATGTTGACTGCCAGACCGCTATCGCGAGCAGGCTCGCTCCCACAGGTTCAGCCCTTTACCGTTTTCCAGACCTTGCTGACAGCCATCACCCCAATCAACACCGCCGCACCCGCCACAATCCCCGCCACCGCATTCAGCAACGTCGGTACGATAAACCCGGCCCCACCGGCACCCGCGCTGACACCCTCGATCCAGTGATGAACCACCGGCACGCCGTGGGTCAGAATCCCGCCGCCGACCAAGAACATCGCCGCGGTGCCGATCACCGACAGGCTTTTCATCATGTACGGCGCTGCACGCAGAATCCCGCCGCCGATGCTTTTGGCCATTTGCCCAGGCTTCTGAGTCAGCCACAGGCCGAGGTCGTCGAGCTTGACGATGCCGGCCACCAGGCCGTAGACACCAATGGTCATGACGATGGCGATGCCCGAGAGCACGATCACTTGCTGGGTCAGCGAAGCGGCAGCCACGGTGCCCAGGGTGATGGCGATGATTTCCGCCGAGAGGATGAAATCGGTACGAATGGCACCTTTGATCTTGTCCTTCTCAAATGCCACCAGATCGACCGCCGGGTTGGCTACAGCCTCGACCAGTTCTGCGTGTTCGGCCTGATCTTCAGCTTTGCTATGCAGGAATTTGTGGGCGAGTTTCTCGAAACCTTCGAAGCACAGGTAAGCGCCACCGACCATCAACAACGGCGTGACCAGCCACGGAATGAACGCGCTGATGGCCAAGGCCGACGGCACCAGAATCAGTTTGTTGAGGAACGAGCCCTTGGCCACCGCCCACACCACCGGGATTTCTCGCTCGGCACGCACGCCGGAAACCTGCTGGGCGTTGAGCGCCAAATCGTCGCCAAGCACGCCGGCGGTCTTCTTCGCGGCCATTTTGGTCATCAACGCCACATCGTCCAGTACGGTGGCGATGTCGTCGATCAGCACCAGCAAACTGCTTCCTGCCATGAATCAGGTTTCCTTCTTGAATGAATGGTGCGCAGCATAGCGCGACCCGAGGCTACACGGGGCATTCTTGAGCGCCGCGCGAGGCCGGTGCTACCATGCGCAACCGCCAGAACAGGCAAGGAACTCCTTGGTTTATGAGCACCATCCGCGAGCGCAACAAAGCACTGATCCTGCGTGCCGCCAGTGAAGAATTTGCCGACAAGGGCTTCGCTGCGACCAAAACCAGTGACATCGCGGCCAAGGCAGGGCTGCCCAAGCCCAACGTCTACTACTACTTCAAATCCAAGGAAAACCTCTACCGCGAGGTCTTGGAAAGCATTATCGAGCCAATTCTGCAGGCCTCGACGCCGTTCAACGCTGACGGCGTGCCCAGCGAAGTGCTGAGCGGCTACATTCGCTCGAAAATCCGCATCTCCCGTGACCTGCCCTTCGCTTCCAAAGTGTTCGCCAGCGAAATCATGCACGGCGCCCCGCACCTGAGCCCCGACCTGGTCGAGCAGCTCAACGGCCAGGCCAGACACAACATCGACTGCATCCAGACCTGGATCGACCGTGGCCAGATCGCCCCGATCGACCCCAACCACCTGATGTTCAGCATCTGGGCCGCGACCCAGACCTACGCCGACTTCGACTGGCAGATCTCTGCGGTTACCGGCAAGGCCAAGCTGGACGAGGCCGATTATGAAGCGGCGGCGCAGACGATTATCCGGTTGGTGCTTAAGGGGTGTGAGTTGGACTGATAGACCGTGGTGCGACCTTCGCGAGCAACCCGCTCCCACAGGTTCGGTGTTGTACACAAAAGATGTGAACACCCTCAATCCTTGTGGGAGCGGGCTTGCCCGCGATGAAGGCGACTCGATCTGAAGTCTTAAAGCCAGATAGCATCCCACAACGGATAGTCGCCAAGCCGCTCTACAAGACCTGCCCGCAATGGATTGGCCACTACATACCGTGCCATCTTCACCAAGTCTTCTTCTCGCCTCAATGCCCGGTCGTGATAGCCCTGCTGCCAAAGTGGTCCATTCCTGTTACTGGAAAGATTCACCTCCCGCGTAATCAGTGACTTGGTCTGACGCATCAGATTACTGAGCGAACAGTTCTCCAACTCGACAAGCCAATGAAATTGATCAGGCATGACGACCCACGCCAGTGAGTTCACTAACCCTGTGTCTTGTGCATGGCGAAATTGATGAACAACCAATCTGCCCAATGCGAAATCCGCAAAAACCGGCTCGCGATCAAGTGTATTGGTAGTCAGTAAGTAGATTCGATTGGGTTCGGCATAGCGCCCCGTGCGCAGGCGATGTGAAGCAGGAAGATCAGGCAATCCGTTGCCCCTTCATGATGGATTCATCAGAAGACTAGACCTGAGCAGCCCATAGACCGCGACAATCCATTATCTGGATGTGTCCATGAGGCCGCCATCGCGGGCAAGCCCGCTCCCACAAGGATCGAAGTGTTCACAGACTTTGTGTCCACCTCCAAGGATCGAAGGTGTTCACAGATTTTTGTGTTCACCAAAAAACTGTGGGAGCGGGCTTGCCCGCGATGACATTCGATCAGACCCTGAAAATCAACCAACCACCCCCGCATCCGCCCTCAACCCCTGCGCCTCAACCGCTCTGATCGCGCACTGCTCATCAACATCAGACAAATCACCGCTGATGCCCACCGCCCCCAACACACTTCCATCCTGATCCCGAATCAACACGCCGCCCGGTACCGGGACGACGCTGCCCTGCCCCAGGCTATTCAGTGCGGCGAAGAAGGCCGGGCGTTGTTGGGCGTCCTGGGCCAGCAGGCGTGAGCCTTTGCCCAAGGCGATCGCGCCCCAGGCTTTGCCGATGGCGATCTGCGGGCGCAGCAGACTGGCGCCGTCTTCGCGTTGCAGCGTTATCAAGTGCCCGCCGGCGTCCAGTACGGCAACGGTCAAGGGCGCGGCAGAGATTGCACGACCTGCGGAGAGGGCCTGATTGGCCAGGTTGACTGCGACGTTCAAGGTTAAAGCGCTCATGGTGCCGTCCTCATTTTGTTATTGGGAAAGCCGTTGGATTGCTTTCTGTCGCGCAATCCGATGCAACAAATAGAACACAATGAATTATTTTTTTGTATACAATAATCCTCGAAAAGCGCCACACGCGACGAAAAGCCACAGTCCTTCGGGCTTCCGACGAATGAAACAGCTGCTTGAGAAAATGGATTGACCTGCGCCGTCCGCCGTGAATAAACTCTGCGCAAAGCCACTTGTATACAATTACAAAACGTAAGAGGCACAAAACCATGAGCAAAATGAGAGCAATCGAAGCCGCCGTTCTGGTGATGCGCCGTGAAGGGGTTGATACCGCTTTTGGCATCCCGGGCGCAGCGATCAACCCGCTGTACTCCGCCTTGCAGAAGGTCGGTGGCATCGATCACGTCCTCGCTCGCCACGTTGAAGGCGCCTCGCACATGGCCGAGGGCTACACCCGCACCAAGGCCGGCAACATCGGCGTGTGCATCGGCACGTCCGGCCCAGCCGGCACCGACATGGTCACCGGGCTCTACAGCGCCTCGGCCGACTCGATCCCGATCCTGTGCATCACCGGCCAGGCACCGCGGGCCCGGATGCACAAGGAAGACTTCCAGGCCGTCGATATCACCAGCATAGTCAAGCCGGTCACCAAGTGGTCGACCACCGTTATGGAGCCGGGCCAAGTGCCTTACGCGTTCCAGAAAGCCTTCTATGAAATGCGCTCCGGCCGCCCAGGCCCGGTGCTGATCGACCTGCCGTTCGACGTGCAGATGGCTGAAATCGAATTCGACATCGACGCCTATGAGCCGCTGCCGCTGGCCAAGCCGACCGCTAACCGCGTGCAAATCGAGAAGGCTCTGGCCATGCTCGATCAGGCTGAACGTCCATTGCTGGTGGCCGGTGGCGGCATCATCAATGCCGACGCCAGCGAGTTGCTGGTGGAGTTCGCCGAGCTGACCGGCATTCCAGTGATCCCGACCCTGATGGGCTGGGGCACGATTCCGGACGATCACCCGCTGATGGTCGGCATGGTCGGCCTGCAAACCTCGCACCGTTACGGCAACGCCACGCTGCTGAAGTCGGACGTGGTGCTGGGCGTTGGTAACCGTTGGGCCAACCGTCACACCGGTTCGGTCGACGTTTATACCGAAGGCCGCAAGTTCATTCACGTCGACATCGAACCGACCCAGATCGGCCGCGTGTTCACCCCGGACCTGGGCATCGTGTCCGACGCCGCTGCCGCGTTGACCGTGTTCATCGAAGTCGCTCGCGAATGGCAAGCCGCCGGCAAGCTGAAAAACCGCAGCGCCTGGCTGCAAGACTGCCAGCAGCGTAAAGCCAGCCTGCAGCGCAAGACTCACTTCGACAACGTGCCGGTCAAACCGCAACGGGTTTACGAAGAGATGAACCAGGTGTTCGGCAAGGACACCTGCTACGTCAGCACTATCGGTCTGTCGCAGATTGCCGGCGCGCAGTTCCTGCACGTCTACAAGCCGCGTCACTGGATCAACTGTGGTCAGGCCGGCCCGTTGGGCTGGACCATTCCGGCAGCACTCGGTGTGGTCAAGGCAGATCCGACCCGCAAGGTGGTGGCGCTCTCGGGCGACTACGACTTCCAGTTCATGATCGAAGAACTGGCGGTGGGCGCGCAGTTCAAGCTGCCGTACATCCACGTGGTCGTGAACAACTCGTACCTGGGGCTGATCCGTCAGGCTCAGCGCGGTTTCGAGATGGACTACTGCGTACAGCTGTCCTTCGACAACCTCAACGCTCCGGAACTCAACGGTTATGGTGTCGACCACGTCGCTGTCGCCGAAGGCCTGGGTTGCAAGGCGCTGCGGGTATTCGAACCGGATCAGATCCAGCCTGCCCTGCGCAAGGCTCAGGAACTGATCGAAGAGTTCAAAGTGCCGGTGATCGTCGAGATCATTCTGGAGCGCGTGACCAACATTTCCATGGGCACCGAGATCAACGCTGTCAACGAATTCGAAGACCTGGCGCTGATTGGCAACGATGCGCCAACGGCGATTTCGTTGCTCGATTAACTGCTGACCGTTCCCCGTGTGGGAGCGGGCTTGTGTGGCGAGGAGCTTGCTCCCGCTGGGTCGCGAAGCGGCCCCAAAAGCTTTGCGACTGCTTCGCAGCCGAGCGGGAGCAAGCTCCCTCGCCACACAAGCCCGCTCCCACAGGGACTGCACATATTTACGGGAGACCACCATGCCGCGTTTCGCAGCCAACCTGTCCATGCTGTTCACCGAGCAGGATTTTCTTGCCCGTTTCGACGCTGCCGCCAAGGCCGGCTTCAATGGTGTCGAATACCTGTTCCCCTACGATTTCAGCTCCGCCGAAATCAAGGCCAGGCTCGATGCCAATGGCTTGACCCAGGTGCTGTTCAACCTGCCGGCCGGTGACTGGGCCAAGGGCGAACGCGGTATCGCGTGCTTGCCAGATCGGGTCGAAGAATTCCGCGCCGGTGTCGATCTGGCCATCGCTTACGCCAACGTGCTGGGCAATACCCAGATCAACTGCCTGGCCGGTATTCGTCCACAAGGCGTCGACGATGCCACCGTGGAAAAGACCTTTGTCGCCAACCTCAAGTACGCGGCCGACAAGCTGCAAGCGGCGGGCATCAAACTGGTAATGGAAGCGATCAACACCCGTGACATTCCGGGCTTCTACCTGAACAACACGGCGCAAGCCCTGTCGATTCGCGAGCAGGTCGGCAGCGCCAACCTGTTCCTGCAATACGACATCTATCACATGCAAATCATGGAGGGCGACCTGGCCCGGACCATGGCTGCGCACCTGGGCGAGATCAACCACATCCAGTTGGCCGACAACCCAGGGCGCAACGAACCGGGCACCGGTGAAATCAATTACCGTTTCCTGTTCGAACACCTGGACCGCATCGGTTATCAGGGTTGGGTTGGCTGTGAATACAAGCCGCTGACCACCACCGAAGCGGGTCTTGGCTGGTTGAAAACCCATAACGCGATTTGATTGATCAACACAAAACACTGTGGGAGCGGGCTTGCCCGCGATGAGGTCGGCACAGCAAACATCAATGTTGCCTGACCTACCGCAATCGCAGGCAAGCCAGCTCCCACTGAATCTGTTGTGTTTTTCAGACTGCATTTCAGCATCGGAGCGTGCGCTGCTCCCACCTGCACCTTAAAAAAGAGGATTTTCTCATGGCTAAAATCGGATTTATCGGCACCGGCATCATGGGCCACCCAATGGCGTTGAACTTGCAGAAAGCCGGTCACAGCCTGTTCCTGTCGGCACATCACGACCCCGCCCCTGCCGACCTGATCGCCGCTGGCGCCGTCGCGCTGGCGAACCCGAAAGAAGTGGCCCAGGAAGCCGAATTCATCATCGTCATGGTGCCGGATACCCCGCAGGTCGATGACGTGCTGTTCCGCGCCGACGGCGTTGCGGCGGGCGTGAGCAAGGGCAAAGTCGTGATCGACATGAGCTCGATCTCGCCGACCGCCACCAAGGCCTTCGCTGCCAAGATCAATGAGAAAGGCGCGCAGTACCTCGACGCGCCGGTGTCCGGCGGTGAAGTCGGCGCCAAGGCTGCAACACTGAGCATCATGGTCGGTGGCGATGCCGATGCGTTCGAACGCGTCCTGCCGTTGTTCCAGGCCATGGGCAAGAACATCACCCTGGTCGGTGGCAACGGCGACGGTCAAACCGCGAAAGTGGCGAACCAGATCATCGTCGCCCTGAACATCCAGGCCGTGGCCGAAGCATTGCTGTTCGCCTCGAAAAACGGTGCCGATCCGGCCAAGGTGCGTGAAGCGCTGATGGGCGGTTTCGCGTCGTCGAAGATCCCTGAAGTTCACGGCGAACGCATGATCAAGGGCACCTTCGATCCGGGCTTCCGCATCAGCCTGCACCAGAAGGACCTGAACCTGGCCCTGGCCGGCGCTCGCGAACTGGGCATCAACCTGCCGAACACCGCCAATACCCAGCAAGTGTTTAGCACCTGCGCGGCTATCGGTGGCAGCAACTGGGACCACTCGGCGCTGATCAAGGGCCTGGAACACATGGCGAATTTCTCGATTCGCGATAAGTAACACCGATCTGAAGCTGGCTCGGTTCCTGTGGGAGCTGGCTTGCCTGCGATGGCATCAACTCGGTCTACCTGAAAGACCGCGTCGCCTGAATCGCAGGCAAGCCAGCTCCCACAGGACCGCGTGCAACACCTGCTTTCGCTTTATCCCAATAACAAGAATCCCGGGAGCCCGCCATGTCGGTCGATCCGCAACAACTGCTGCGCGAGCTGTTTGCCACAGCCATCGACGCGGCCCATCCGCAGCACGTCCTCGAAGCCCATTTGCCCAAAGATCGCAGTGGTCGGGTGATCGTCATCGGCGCCGGTAAAGCCGCAGCCGCCATGGCCCAGGTGGTCGAGCGCTGCTGGCAGGGCGAAGTGTCCGGCCTGGTGGTGACCCGTTACGGTCACGGCGCCCCGTGCGAAAAAATCGAAGTGGTCGAAGCCGCGCACCCGGTGCCGGATGCGGCTGGTTTGGCTGTCGCGAAACGGGTGCTGGAACTGGTCAGCGGCTTGAGCGAAGACGACCGCGTGATCTTCCTGCTCTCGGGCGGTGGCTCTGCCCTCCTCGCCTTGCCCGCTGCCGGCATCACCCTCGCCGACAAACAGTCGATCAACAAAGCCCTGCTCAAATCCGGCGCGACCATCGGCGAGATGAATTGCGTGCGCAAGCACCTCTCGGCAATCAAGGGCGGGCGTCTGGGCAAAGCCTGCTGGCCGGCCACGGTCTATACCTATGCGATTTCTGACGTACCGGGCGACCTCGCCACGGTCATCGCGTCCGGCCCCACCGTGGCCGACCCGAGCACCTCGGCCGAAGCGCTGGCGATCCTCAAGCGTTATGGCATCGACGTCCCGGCCTCGGTGCGTAGCTGGCTGCAAAACCCGGAATCGGAAACGGTCAAACCTGGCGATCCGAGCCTGGCCCGCAGTCATTTCCAGTTGATCGCACGCCCACAGCAATCGCTGGAAGCGGCAGCGGTAAGAGCCCGTCAGGCCGGCTTCAGTCCGTTGATTCTTGGCGACCTGGAAGGTGAATCCCGGGACGTGGCGAAAGTCCATGCCGGCATTGCGCGGCAGATCGTCCAGCACGGCCAGCCGCTGGCAGCGCCGTGCGTGATTCTCTCCGGCGGCGAAACCACCGTCACCGTGCGCGGTAATGGCCGTGGCGGGCGCAACGCCGAATTCCTGCTGAGCCTCACCGACAGCCTCAAAGACCTGCCCGGCGTCTACGCCTTGGCGGGTGACACCGACGGTATCGACGGCTCCGAAGACAACGCCGGCGCCATCATGACCCCAGGCAGTTACGCCCGCGCCGCAGCCCTCGGCCTGAGCGCCAGCGATGAACTGGACAACAACAATGGCTACGGCTATTTCGCCGCGCTGGATGCGCTGATCGTCACCGAACCGACCCGCACCAACGTCAACGACTTCCGCGCCATCCTGATTCTCGAGAGCACTAAACATGACGCCTGACAAGAAGGTCAAAATCCTCGCCACTCTTGGCCCGGCCACCAACGGGATCGACGACATCCGTGAACTGGTGCAGGCCGGGGTCAATATCTTTCGCCTGAACTTCAGCCACGGCGATCATGCCGACCATGCCCAGCGCTATCAGTGGATTCGTGAAGTCGAGCGCCAGCTGAATTACCCGCTGGGGATTCTGATGGACCTGCAAGGCCCGAAATTGCGGGTCGGCAAATTTGCCCAAGGCAAAGTGCAGCTGCATCGCGGTCAGGCCTTGCGTCTGGACCTGGACCCGACGCCGGGCGATGAGCGCCGGGTCAACCTGCCTCACCCGGAAATCATCGCAGCGCTGGAGCCAGGCATGGACCTGCTGCTGGACGACGGCAAGCTGCGCCTGCGAGTGGTGACCAAATACGCCGACGCCATCGACACCACGGTGCTCAACGGTGGCGAGCTGTCAGATCGCAAAGGAGTCAACGTGCCACAAGCGGTGCTCGATCTGAGCCCGTTGACCGCCAAGGATCGTCGCGACTTGAGCTTCGGTCTGGAGCTGGGGGTGGATTGGGTTGCGCTGTCGTTCGTGCAGCGCCCGGAAGACATTCGCGAAGCTCGCGCACTGATCGGCGACAAGGCGTTTTTGATGGCGAAAATCGAGAAGCCATCGGCCGTGACGCAACTGCGGGAAATCGCCGAATTGAGCGATGCGATCATGGTCGCTCGCGGCGACCTGGGCGTGGAAGTCCCGGCCGAAAGCGTGCCGCAGATTCAGAAAAACATCATCAGCACCTGCCGTGAGCTCGGCAAACCGGTGGTGGTGGCGACGCAGATGCTGGAGTCGATGCGCTTCTCCCCGGCCCCAACCCGTGCCGAAGTCACTGACGTTGCCAACGCGGTGGCCGAAGGTGCGGACGCGGTGATGTTGTCGGCGGAAACCGCGTCCGGTGAGTATCCGCTGGAAGCCGTGCAGATGATGAGCAAGATCATCCGTCAGGTGGAAAACGGCCCGGACTATCAGGCCCAACTGGACGTGAGCCGACCGAAAGCCGAGGCCACGGTGTCGGACGCGATCAGTTGCGCGATCCGCCGCATCAGCAACGTGCTGCCGGTGGCGGTGCTGGTGAACTACAGCGAATCTGGTACGTCGAGTCTGCGTGCGGCGCGGGAACGGCCGACGGTGCCGATCCTCAACCTGACGCCGAACCTGCAGACCGCGCGGCGTTTGACGGTGGCGTGGGGCGTGCATTCGGTGGTCAATGATCGGCTGCGCCAGGTGGATGAAGTGTGCTCGACGGCGCTGGAGATTGCCCAGGCACAGGGGATGGCTCAGCGGGGGGATACGTTATTGATCACGGCGGGCGTGCCGTTCGGGCAGCCGGGGTCGACCAATTCGTTGCGCATCGAGACATTAATCTAACTCCCCACACCATGATCGTTCCCACGCTCTGCGTGGGAATGCAGCCCGGGACGCTCCGCGTCCCAAGAGCAGACGCAGAGCGTCCATTGAGGCATTCCCACGCAGAGCGTGGGAACGATCTGTACTGACAGCCCCCATCATGCCTGCCAACCACTTCAACACCCACTGCCCCGACTGGGCCACTGCCCTGCTCAACGGTTTCAGCCAGATCTTTCTCCAGCGCCATCCGCTGTGCGGTCTGCTGTGTCTGTTGGCGATTCTGTTCAGCGCGCCGGCCCTGCTCGGCGGTGCGTTGCTGGGAGGTGTCGCCGGTTTGCTCACCGCGCAACGTCGCGGGTACACCAAGGCTGATCGTCAGGCCGGGCTGTTCAGCTACAACGGTATTCTGCTCGGTCTGCTGCTGAGCCTTTATTTCCCATGGTCAGCGCTGTTGCCACCGCTGATCATTGCCGCTGGGGGCCTGAGCGCGATGCTCACTCAGCAATGGCTCAAGCGTTCGCGCGATCATCATTGCCTTCCCGCCTATACCGCGCCCTTCGTCGGGATGAGCTGGTTGCTACTGTCGTTTGCCGCTCCCCAGCAACCCGCGCCGCTGATCGAAATGACCACACTCAACTTGCTCGCCGCGTCATTGAAAGGGCTCGGTCAGGTGCTGTTCCTCGGTCATCCGCTGGCCGGTGCTCTGATTGCCACGGGTTTGCTGATCGCTGACCGTCGTGCCTTCCTGTGGGCGCTGCTCGGTTCCGTTGCCGGCCTTGGATTCGCGCTTCTGTATCACGAAACATCAACCGCGCTGCTGGGTTTGAGCGGTTACAACGGCGTGCTCGCTGCCCTCGCCTTCAGCCAAAATCGTCGCCAGCCTTGGCTGCCATTGTTAGGAATCCTGCTGGCGGTGTTGCTCACACCGGGGTTCGCCACACTCGGTCTGGCCACGTTGACTGCACCCTTCATCCTCGCCTGCTGGCTGATTCGCGCAGGCATTCGGGTGCTGCGTCAGGCCGCCATAGACAGCGCGCCTTGCGCTACCGGGGAGAATCGACCTAGGCTTCGCTGATTCTCGATTCAGGCGTTTTCCATGGACAGCAGTAAAAACTGGCGTGAAGCGCTTTACGTCATCATCTTCCAATCCGATACCCCGGCCGGTCGGCGCTTCGACAGCATTCTGCTGTTGATCATCCTCGCCAGCCTGGTGATCGTGATTCTGGACAGTATCGACAGCGTTCACCAGAACTACGCCGACATACTGGCGTATATCGAATGGGGCTTTACCGTCGTTTTCGCCATCGAGTACGGCCTGCGTCTGTACTGCTCGCCCAAGCCGCTGCGCTACGCGTTCAGCTTCTACGGGCTGGTGGATTTGCTAGCGATCGTGCCCGGCATTCTCGCCCTGTATTACAGCGATGCGCAGTACCTGCTGATCATTCGAATCATTCGGATGCTGCGGATTTTCCGCGTGCTCAAGCTCAGCCCGTATCTGAAGCAAGCCAACTACTTGATGACGGCGCTACGCGGCAGCAAGCAGAAGATCGTGGTGTTTCTGCTCAGCGTCAGCACCCTGGTGACGGTATTCGGCACTCTGATGTATGTGATCGAAGGCCCGGAACATGGCTTCACCAGCATCCCCAAAGGCATCTATTGGGCCATCGTCACACTGACCACGGTGGGCTTTGGCGACATCGTGCCCAGAACACCATTGGGTCAGGTGGTTTCGTCGCTGGTGATGATCACTGGTTACTCGATCATCGCCGTGCCAACGGGGATTTTCACCGCGGAACTGGCCAACGCCATGCGCGGTGAACAATTGCAACACGATTGCCCGACCTGCCAGAAAAACAGTCACGAACATGGCGCAGCATTTTGCTCCCGCTGTGGCAATGCACTGTTCAAGAAACTGGAATAAGCAAAGTGCTTTTTAATCTTTAAAGGACTATGCGAGCCCGGCTATAGTCGCCGGCAAATTGCCAACACTTTCCATAGAACATGTTTGATAAAACAAGGAATGCGCAGTGAAAAAACTCTTTGGCGCCTCACTTCTGGCCGCTGGCCTGGCTTTGGGCAGCATGGCTCAGGCTGCACCGACCCTGCTTAACGTTTCCTACGACGTGATGCGAGATTTCTACAAGGACTACAACGCTGCCTTCCAGAAACACTGGCAAGCCGAGTACAACGAAAACATCACGCTGCAGATGTCCTTCGGCGGTTCCAGCAAGCAGGCGCGCTCAGTGATCGATGGCCTGCCGGCTGACGTCATCACCATGAACATGGCCACCGACATCAACGCCCTGGCGGACAACGGCAAACTGGTCCCGGACAACTGGGTCACGCGCCTGCCAAACAACAGCGCGCCGTTCACCTCGGCCACGGTGTTCATCGTGCGTAAAGGCAACCCGAAAGCCCTGAAAGACTGGCCGGACCTGCTCAAGGACGGCGTGCAAGTGATCGTCCCCAATCCGAAAACCTCGGGCAACGGCCGCTACACCTACCTCTCGGCGTGGGGTTATGTGCTGAAAAACGGCGGCGACGAGAACAAAGCCAAAACCTTCGTCGGCAAACTGTTCAAACAAGCGCCAGTGCTGGATACCGGTGGCCGTGCAGCGACCACCACGTTCATGACCAACCAGATCGGCGACGTGCTGGTGACCTTCGAAAACGAAGCGGAAATGATTGCGCGTGAATTTGGTCGTGATCAGTTTGAAGTGATTTACCCGAGTGTTTCCGCTGAGGCCGAGCCGCCGGTGTCCGTGGTCGACAAAGTGGTCGAGAAAAAAGGTACTCGTGCTGCCGCTGAGGAATATTTGAAGTACCTGTGGTCGCCGGAAGGTCAGGAGATTGCCGCGGCCAACTACCTGCGTCCGCGTGATCCGACGGTATTGGCCAAGTACATCGATCGCTTCCCGAAAGTGGATTTCCTTTCGGTGGAGAAGACCTTTGGTGACTGGCGCACAGTGCAGAAGACCCACTTCAATGATGGTGGGGTTTTTGATCAGATTTACAGCGGCCAGTAATTCCTGAGCCAAACGAAAAGGCGACCTAGGTCGCCTTTTTTTGTGGGGGCTTGAAGATCAAAAGATCGCAGCCTTCGGCAGCTCCTTGTATCTCGACTATTGCTCCATCAGGAGCGATAGTTCTCGACTGATCATCGAGGGAGGGACCTGGAAGCCGTGCAGCTCCTTAGGCTTTTTGCCTGTGACGTAGATCGTGCTCCAACCCTCCACACTCACTCGTACAGTTCGAACGGTATCTTGGGCCCGTCTCTGGCGAGAGCCCGCATTCACAAGGTTGGACAGAGTGTAGTGATGATCGCAACTGATCTGATTGGGAGAAGACATGTCCAGTTTCGTCGGCGTCGATGTCGCTAAAAACACCTTTGATATCGCTACACACCTGCCGAATGGCAAGCATAAAACCAAAGCCAAACTGGCGAACGACGCCAAAGGATTCAAAGAGTTTGAAGCCTGGCTGCACAAGCAGGTCGAACCTTCGGCACTGATCGTGATGGAGGCCACCAGTGTCTATCACCTGGCGCTCGCCGAGTTCGTCTACAACAAGGGTTACCGGGTTTGCGTGGTGAATCCGGCCACGACCCATGCCTACGCCGGCAGTGAGTTACGCCGGATCAAAACCGATAAAAGCGACGCCAAGCTGATCGCGGACTTCGCCCGGGAAAAGGATGAAAAGCTTCAGCCATGGGCGCCGGAGCCTCTGAAGTATCGCCAGTTGAAAGCCTTGGTTCGCCGCCTGGATGACCTTCAGGAAATGCAGCAAATGGAGCTCAATCGTCTGGGGGTATCTGACGAAAAGGTCAAAGCCTCAATTAACTCCGTGCTGCACCATATCGAAAAAGAGATCGCTGAAACGCACAAAGCGATCAAAAAACACATCGATGACGACCCGGATATGCGTCAAATGCGCGACTTGATCGTGACCATCGACGGTATCGGGCAGAAAACGCTTGAGCGGCTGCTGGCCGAGCTGGGCGACCTGCGTAAATATGACGATCCTCGCAAGCTGGTTGCTGCTGCTGGGTTGAACCCCAAGCTGCAGGATTCGGGACTGCTCAAAGGCCGTACTGTGATCTCAAAAATCGGCTCAGCGCGCGTGCGGGCAGGCCTTTACATGCCCGGCCTGGTGGCGCTGCAGCACAACAAGGCGATCATGGCCATGAAGGATCGCTTGAAGGCCAACGGCAAGGCCCCCAAGCAGATCATTTGTGCCGCGATGCGCAAGCTGCTGCACTTCGTTTATGGCGTGCTCAAATCGGGCCAGCCTTATGACCCGAAACTTGCGCTTGCTCGGTGAGGTTTAAGACGGTATCTACAAAGGCTTTTGCGTACACCTGTAGGAGCTGCCGAAGGCTGCGATCTTTTGATTTTGATTTTCAGGGTTTGCGCCATGCCGTTACATTGGCGGGGTTATGCCGTCCTTGCCCGCTGCAATCGATTGAGCAGTGAGTGTCCCATCGGCACTTTGGGTCACGAACGTCACGATCTTCACGCCCACTTTCAGCAAGCTCCGATCCCCCGGCACCAGATTCACGATCGGCACATCCTCCGGCACCAGAATTTTCTGCTGGCCGCCCTTGTAGTTGACGGTCAGCACCCGGCCGTTGCTGACCACCAGATCGCCCACGCTGCCATTGGTCATGCTGCTGCCCTTGACCAGATCAAAGGGCCGATGGCCGTCGCCGCTGCCGGCCAGTTCCGGTGGAAACACGTGGACTTCCAGGGCCTTGAGAGAGCCATCTTCCTGCGGCACGGCAGCCGAGCCGATGTAGCTGCCGGGTTTGATGTCTTCGATATTGGCCACAGTAACGGCGCGGACGTTGGTGTCCTTGGTCAGGTTGATCACCACGTCTTCGCCGCTGTTGACGTGGACTTTCAGAATGTCGGCGCTGATACCGGTAATCTCGCCGCGTACACCGATGCGCATACCCGGTGCGTCCTGGGCCTGAGCCAAGGTTATCGTGAACACAGTGATCAAGGTGACGGCTGAAGCGCCGCGGATCAGGTGACGGAACATCGCATTCATAAAAGTGCCTTCCGTTTTATGAAGCGTTAAGAGAGAACATAAGCACGCTATCGAACAAGATGTTAGTGAATGTATCATTGGACGCGACAATCGCGACCGACGATTCAAAGGTCCAAATGACCGGCCTCTCTCAATCATTCTTCAGAGGCATGATGACTATCACCCTAATCCCTCTTCCGCCGCTCTAGCCAGCTGATTAGCCTCTGCGCATTCCTTTTTGTTCAACGAGATCCGTTATGAACCCAACGACTCAGGTGCCCCACGGCGCCGCGACAATGACCCGAGGCATGGTGCTGCTCTTCGCCTTCTGCTGCGGCGCCATCGTGGCCAACATTTACTACGCCCAGCCGATCATCGGCCTGATCGCGCCGGACATCGGCCTGACCGACACCATGGCCAGCCTGATCGTTTCGCTGACGCAGATTGGTTATGCGCTGGGTCTGTTCTTCCTGGTGCCGTTGGGTGATCTGCTGGAAAACCGCCGTTTGATGATTATCACCACCGTGGTGGCGATTGCCAGTTTGCTGGGTGCGGCGTTCACCGATCAGCCGAATGTGTTTCTGCTGATCTCGTTGCTGGTGGGTTTCAGTTCGGTGTCGGTGCAAATCCTGATTCCTCTGGCCGCCCACCTGGCGCCGGAAGAATCCCGTGGCCGCGTGGTCGGCGGCATCATGGGTGGTTTGCTGCTGGGGATTCTGCTGGCTCGACCGGTGTCCAGCGTAATAGCCGACCACTTCGGCTGGCGTGCGATGTTCGTCATCGCTGCGGTATTGATGGCGGCCATCAGCCTCGTGCTGGCCCTGACCATTCCCAAGCGCCAGCCCGATCACAGCGCTTCTTATGGCCAGTTGCTGGGTTCGCTCTGGACGCTCTTGCGTCAGCAGCCAGTGTTGCGTCAACGGGCGTTTTACCAAGCCTGCATGTTTGCCACATTCAGCCTGTTCTGGACTGCAGTGCCGCTGGAACTGTCGCGCAACCATGGCTTGTCGCAAACCCAGATCGCGATCTTCGCCCTGGTCGGCGCCATCGGCGCGATTGCCGCCCCCATCGCCGGTCGACTGGCGGACGCCGGCCATACCCGTATCGCCTCGCTGCTGGCCTTGCTATTCGCCAGCCTGAGCTTCCTGCCCGCCTTCATCCACCCGGCCTACAGCGTTATCGGCCTGGCGGTGACGGGGGTGGTGCTGGATTTCTGCGTGCAAATGAACATGGTCCTCGGCCAACGCGCGGTCTATACCCTCGACGCTAAAAGCCGTGGCCGCCTGAATGCGCTGTACATGACCAGCATCTTCATCGGCGGCGCGTTTGGTTCTTCGGTGGCCAGCGCGGTGTATGAGCATGGCGGCTGGTTATGGATCGTGATTGTGGGTAGTGCGTTTCCGTTGTTGGCGTTGTTGCGGTTTTTGAGTGTTTCGCAGAGGCATTCGTTGGCGACGGCTTAGGCCGCTAAAAGCTTCGCGGGCAAGCCTCGCTCCTACACGTCTTGCATTATCCCTGCAGGAGCGAGCGGTGCGGCGATCCGACTTGCCCGCGAAGGCGATTCGACTGATACCACTCAATGCCGAACCAGCTTCTCCATCGCCGCATCCGCGAGAAAGGAGGAGCGGCTTTTGACATTGTGCTCTCGCACATAACGGTCAATGCGCTGGATCACGTAGCCAGGCAGCGTCACGTTGACCTTCTCGGTCTTGCCCAGATACGGCGAGATGTCGAGTTCCAGCATCCCCCAACCCATGTTGGCAAATTCCGGATTCTCGCGGTGCGCAGCCGCTGAGGTCGGCATCGGAACTGACTCCCCGCCAGCCATGATCTCCTGCAGCATGATGTGGGCAATTTCGACCGCCGCGTTGTAAGCCTCTTCAAACGTATCCCCGGCCGTTACGGCACCAGGAATATCGGGGATCTGAATACCGATGGCGGTGTTCTCGTCGCCCCATTCGATACAGATTGGGTATTGCATTATGGATCTCCTGCCAAACTGGCTCCCGGGCAATAAAGACCGGCTCGCCTCCTGATGCTTTTAACCGTCCCGACCGGCAAATCCTTCTTCGGATGAGGGACGGGTATCGTGTAAGGGTTGTAACGGTGAGTGAAGATGTGATGACTGCCGGTGACCCGGTCCAGTGTCCAGCCCGCCTCTATCAGCTCCTTGATCAATAACCTGCTCTGCACCACCAGCCTCCTTGCTCCGGCCCGACAAAAATAACTCTAGAGTTATATTTACTCAAGCACAAAAATCCGGATCACGACGCTCGGTTGTTTTACAGAGTGTTGATTTTGCCGATTACCGTTGCTGGCAAA
Source organism: Pseudomonas sp. S2_A02 (assembly GCF_054668495.1). Classification (NCBI taxonomy): domain Bacteria; kingdom Pseudomonadati; phylum Pseudomonadota; class Gammaproteobacteria; order Pseudomonadales; family Pseudomonadaceae; genus Pseudomonas; species Pseudomonas sp. S2_A02. The sequence goes on from NZ_CP162776.1 coordinate 1,894,831, forward strand.
AGAGTCATAAACAAGCCTTGGTTTCGTTTATTGCGATTTTCGTTTGATTCGAATAGCCTTTCCGCATCGCTACTCAGAATGTAGGAATTTCATCATGTCCCTAGTCATCCACCCACCGATCAAACTGCCCATGGCGCGCGAAGTTCAGGCCGCTATCGAAGGCCAGCGCGCGCTCGCAGCCTATCTCGCCACTCAATTCGAAACCCAACGCATCCAGATTTTCGACGAGCAGAATGAAGCTCACAGCGTCGAGCTGCCCACTTCAGCCCTGCGGTTGCTGGTCGACATCCTGGCAGCATTGGCAGAAGGCAATGCGGTAAAGGTCGTCCCGGTTCACGCGGAACTGACCACCCAGGAAGCGGCGGACTTGCTCAATGTCTCACGCCCGCACCTGATCAAACTGCTGGAGTCTGGCGAGTTGTCCTACCACAAAACCGGCAAGCACCGACGTGTGCGCTTTGCCGATTTGATGGACTATAAAAACCGGCGCGACACCGCCAGCGAGCAAGCAATGACGCTTCTCGCCGAGCAAGCACAAGCGTTAAGGACAGGATACGAGTGAGGCATTCCCCTTTTACCGCTGTATATGACGCATGTGTTTTGTACCCCGCCCCCTTGAGGGACTTTCTGATGTGGCTCGCGCTCTCCGGACGTTTCAGGGCGCGATGGTCACTGGAGATACACAACGAATGGAAGCGCAATCTGCTGAAAAACCGCCCGGACCTGACAACAGAGCAATTGGATCGCACGTCCGACTTGATGGATCAGGCCATACCCGATGCTTGCGTATCCGGTTACGAAAAACTGATCGATGGGCTCACACTGCCCGACATCGATGACCGACATGTTCTGGCTGCCGCCATACGCTGCAATGCCAGTGTCATCGTGACGTTTAATCAGAGAGACTTTCCCGATGAAACACTCGGACCTTTTGGCATCGAGGCGCAGCATCCTGACGAATTCGTCGATAACCTCTTTGACCTGGACCCGGCAGCGGTTGTCGCCGCAGCACAACGACAACGCAAACAGCTAAAGCTGCCGCCGATGGATGTCGGCACCTATCTTGATCTGCTCTTTCGCCAAGGCCTGATCCAGTCGAGCAAGGCGTTGACCAATTATCGGGCGATTCTTTAATCGCCTCTCACAAACCCCGAAAAGCAAAACGGCGATCCTCAGATCGCCGTTTCTATTCACTGCCCGAATTTTCTGCCTAACCCACCCGGCACGCCATGGATGTCTGTCTCTTCCCACGGCCCGTTCGGGCTGATCGAGCGGCTCCAGCCGTTGTTCCAGCGGTAGTAGGTGCGCTGGCGGTAGAAGGTGTTGGTCTGATCATCGAGAACGTAAACGCCGAGTTTCGCGTCCCAATGGCTATTGCCACCCGGTGGCGGGGCGAAGCTGGCGGAGGTGCGTGGAATCGGCTTGGACGGTTTGACCGGCGTACTCGGTTTGCTCGGTGTCGTTGGAGCCGGTTTGGTGCTCGGCTGCGAAGGCGGGATTGGCGGCAGCCGTGTGGGCTCGGGCTGCTGGACCGCACAGGCGCTTAACCCCAAAACCATACTGAGCAGAGTGATACGAGCGATGGCGGTCATGGTGGCGCTTCCTGTTATTTATCCGGGCTGTCGATGATCAGTTTTTGTTGCGCGGTGGTGCTGCTGGCCAAGGGTTGGCTGCGACCGATCCATTCGCCGGCAGTCGGTTGGCCAGCGCGGGAGATGCGCGCAACCAGTTGGACTTCAGGGAAGTTCGACAGTTTCAACTGCGGCATCATGGCGTCGGCATCACCCAGTTCCACTGTCGCCGGCAAGTCGGCCACGGTCAGACGCTTGGCGGCCAGCGGCGCGGGCGGGCCGGAGATGGCGCGGGCGAAGATGAACACGCTGTCACCCGGCTGGACCTTGGCTTTGAGCTCTGGCGCCAGGTCGACTTGCACTTTGAGCAGTGCTGCAGCTTTGGCCGCAGGCGCTTGGGCAACTTTGCCACCGCTGGCTTCGAGTTTCTCGGCGGCCCGAGTAATGCCGCCTTGCAGCGCGACGCGGGATTTATCATCCGGCGGCAGTTGCGTCAGCAGGCGATTCCAATAGTCGATGGCGTCCTGGTAACGCTCGCTTTCAAAGGCCGCGATGCCCAGCAGACCGAGGCTGGTGACTTCTTTCGGATCAGCTTTCAGCGCTTCGTCGGTCAGCGCCTGGACCTTGTCCGACCACTTCTTGCCATCGGCGAAATATTGCGCTTGGGCCCACTGCCCGAGCAGTTCGGGCTGACGACCGGCCAGGGCCACGGTGCGTTCGAAGATCTTCGCCGCATCGGCCGGACGGTCCTGAGCCATGTAGGTGCGGCCGAGGAAGTACAGACCTTCGGCCGAATCCGGTTGGGCGGCAACCGCACGCTCCAGACGACGGGTCATTTCTTCCATCGACTGCGGCGCCTGGGCGAACTCGCGGGTCAACTCAACTTTGTCGCTGGCGCCGAAATGCAGATACAGCCCAAGGCCCAGCACCGGCACCAGAATCGCCGCCAGCAATGGCAACGGCTTGCCCAGACGCGACACACGCGGCGCCTCGACGCCTTCGGTGTCGGCGAGCAGTTCACGGGCGGCTTCGGCACGGCCGGAGTCCATTTGCTCGGGGTTGAGCACGCCCTCTTCCTGCTGAGTCTGCAACTCAGCCACGCGCTCCTGATAAAGCGCGACGTTCAGTGCCGTGCGGTCCTCTTCAAGCTGAGCGCGGCGCCCACGCAGAACGGGGATCAGCAGAAAACTCAGGGCAACCAGGAGCAGCAGGCCTGCAGCGAGCCAGAAATCAATCATTCTTGGTTTTATCCAACAGGTGGTCGAGGCGCTCGCGCTCCTCGGCAGAAAGCGTGTCCGGGCTGTCAGTGCGTTGCACGCGACGACGGCGGACGATCACGGCGATGATCACAAAACCGCCCAGCAACAGGCCGGCGGGGCCGAACCAGAGCAGTGCGGTTTTGGCGTTGAGGGCAGGTTTGTAGCGGACGAAATCACCGTAGCGGTCGACCATGAAATCGATGATCTGCTGGTTGTCCTTGCCCTCACCGAGCATGCGGAAAATCTCTTTGCGCAGATCGGCGGCGATCGGTGCATTGGAATCGGCGATGTCCTGATTCTGGCACTTGGGGCAACGCAGCTCTTTGGTCAGCTCACGGAAACGCTCGCGGTCGCCTTCTTTGGCGAACTCGTAGGTGTCGATGGCCCCATGGGCCACACCGGCCATGCTCAAGCCCAACACGGCGGCGGCGATCCAGCGCTTCATGGTTTGGCCTCATCGACCAGCGCCTGATACTTGGCCGCCAGTTTTTCACGCCAGACTTGCTCGTCGATCACGCCGACGAATTTGTCGCGGATGATGCCCTTGGCGTCGATGAAGAAGGTTTCCGGTGCACCGTACACACCGAGGTTCAGGCCCAGGGTGCCGGCATCGTCACGGATGTCCAGTTGATACGGGTTGTGGAACTCGGCCAGCCACTTCAAGGCATCGGTGTTGACGTCCTTGTAGTTGACGCCGTAGATCACCACGCCTTGCTGGGCCAATTTGTTCAGCACCGGGTGCTCGACCCGGCAGGAAATGCACCAGGTGCCCCAGACGTTGACCAACGCCGGTTTACCCAGAATGTCCGCTTTGGTCAGGGTTTTGTCGCCCTGCACCGAGGGCAGCGAAAACTCCGGGAACGGTTTGTTGATCATTGCCGAAGGCAGCTCAGCCGGGTCCAGGTACAGACCCCGATACAGAAAAACAGCGACCACCAGAAAAATCGCCAGTGGCAACAGCATCAACCAACGTCTCATGCAGTGGCTCCCGTCATGCCGAGTGCTTCACGCACGCGGCTCTTCACCTTGACCCGATAACGGCGATCCAGCGCCGCAAGCAACCCGCCGAGACCAGTGAGCAACCCACCGAACCAGATCCAGCGCACGAATGGTTTGACGTGCACGCGGACCGCCCAAGCGCCCTCGCCCAACGGCTCGCCCAATGCGACGTAAAGGTCACGGGTGAACCCGGCATCGATCCCGGCTTCCGTCATCACTGAGTTCTGCACGGTGTACAGGCGTTTTTCCGGGTGCAGCACACTGACTTCCTTGCCGCCCTTGATCACCCGCACGGTGCCCTTGTCGGAGGTGAAGTTCGGCCCTTCGAAATGCTTGGCGCCTTCGAACACAAATTGATAACCGGCCAGGCTCATGGACTCACCAGGTGCCAGGCGCAGATCACGCTCGGCACTGTTCTGGCTCGACAACACGACACCCAGCGCGCACACGGCAATGCCCAAATGCGCGACTTGCATGCCCCAATAGCTGCGAGTCAGGGTTGGCAGACCTTTGATCAGGCCTTTGTGACGGGTCTTGTCGAAGATATCCCGCACACCGGCCAGCAACACCCAGGCAGCCAGCATGAATGTCGCCAGCACTGCCCAATTGAAATCGCCGTAAGCGACACCCGCCACGACGGCCAGCGCAGCGCTGCCGAGCAACACCGGAGTCAACATGCTCATCAGCCATTTGACCGGGGTGTCTTTCCAGCGCACCAGCATGCCGACGGCCATCACCACCATCAGTATCGCCATCAATGGAATGAACAGCGCGTTGAAGTACGGCGGGCCGACCGACAGCTTGGCGCCGGTCATCGCGTCGAGGATCAATGGATATAAGGTGCCGAGCAGGATCATCGAAGCGGCCACCACCAGCACCAGGTTATTGCCCAGCAGCAGGGTTTCCCGGGACCAGAGGTTGAAGCCGACATGGCTCTTGACCACCGGAGCGCGTAGGGCGAACAGCGTCAGCGAACCACCGACCACAAACAGCAGAAAGATCAGGATGAACACGCCGCGCTCAGGGTCCGACGCAAAGGCGTGAACCGAGGTCAGCACGCCGGAACGCACAAGGAAGGTCCCGAGCAAACTCAACGAGAACGCGGCGATAGCCAACAACACCGTCCAGCTCTTGAACACGCCGCGTTTTTCCGTGACCGCCAACGAGTGAATCAGCGCCGTGCCCACCAGCCAAGGCATGAAGGATGCGTTTTCGACCGGATCCCAGAACCACCAGCCGCCCCAGCCGAGTTCGTAGTAGGCCCACCAGGAGCCCAACGTAATACCGATACCAAGGAAGGCCCAAGCCACGATTGTCCACGGACGCGACCAGCGCGCCCACGCCGCGTCGAGACGACCGCCCAGCAGCGCGGCAATGGCGAAGGCAAACGCCACGGAGAAACCGACATAGCCCATGTACAGCATCGGCGGGTGAACGATCAGGCCGATGTCTTGCAGGAGTGGATTGAGGTCGCGACCATCCGTTGGCATCTGCGGCAGGATTCGGGCGAAAGGGTTAGATGTCAGGATCAGGAACAGCAGGAAACCGCTGCTGATCATGCCCATCACCGCCAGCACCCGGGCCAGCATCACTTGCGGCAATTGCCGGGAGAACACCGACACCGCGAAGGTCCAGCCGCCGAGGATCAGCGCCCACAGCAGCAACGAACCTTCGTGAGCACCCCAGACGGCGCTGAATTTGTAGTACCACGGCAAGGCGCTGTTGGAGTTGCTGGCCACGTAAGCGACGGAGAAGTCGTCCGCCATGAACGCATAAGTCAGGCAACCGAACGCGAACAGCAGAAACGCGAACTGCCCCCATGCTGCGGGCTGGGCCAGGCTCATCCACAAGCGATCGCCGCGCCAGGCACCGAGCAATGGCACCACCGCTTGAACCAGCGCGAAACACAGTGCGAGGATCATGGCCAGGTGGCCCAGCTCTGGTATGAAGATGCCGGAAGTCATGGATCAACCCTCCTTCACGGGTGTAGGGGCGGATTGACCACTGTCTTTCAAAGCCTTGGTCACTTCCGGTGGCATGTACTTTTCATCGTGTTTGGCGAGTACTTCGTCGGCCACCACCACGCCATCAGCATTGAGCTTGCCGAGGGCGACGATGCCCTGCCCTTCACGAAACAGATCCGGCAGGATGCCGCGATAGCTGATGGTCACGGATTTGTTGAAGTCGGTAACGATGAATTTCACGTCCAGGGAATCGCCGGAACGTTGCAGCGAACCTTTCTCGACCATACCACCCGCGCGGATACGCGTGTCTTGCGGCGCTTCGCCGTTGGCGATCTGGGTCGGGGTGTAAAACAGATTGATGTTCTGCTGCAGGGCACTCAGGGCCAGGCCGACGGCAGCGCCGACACCGACCAGGATTGCGAGAATGATCATAAGACGCTTTTTACGCAGCGGATTCACTTGCCGTTCTCCCGGCGCAGACGACGCGCCTCTTGTTGCAGATACCGCTTGCGGGCCAGGATCGGCACCGCCACGTTGAGGGCCAGCACCGCCAGGCTAATGCCATAGGCTGACCAGACATACAGACCGTGATGGCCCATGGCGAGAAAGTCGCCGAATGAAGCGAAACTCATCGAGCGACCTCCAGACTGTTCTGCACTTCGGTTTTCACCCAGCTCGCCCGGGCTTCGCGCTTGAGCACTTCAAGGCGCATGCGCAGCAACAGCACCGCGCCGAAGAAACAGTAGAAACCCAGCGCCGTCAGCAGCAGTGGCAGCCACATCTCGGCAGGCATCGCCGGTTTTTCGGTGAGGGTGAAGGTCGCGCCCTGGTGCAGGGTGTTCCACCACTCCACCGAGTATTTGATGATCGGGATGTTGATCACGCCGACGATCGCCAGCACCGCACAGGCCTTGGCGGCACTGTCACGATTGCTGATGGCGTTGCCCAGCGCAATAAGACCGAAGTACAGAAACAACAGGATAAGCATGGACGTAAGTCGCGCATCCCAGACCCACCACGAGCCCCAGGTCGGTTTGCCCCAGATCGCGCCGGTGACCAGCGCCACGGCGGTCATCCAGGCACCGATCGGTGCGGCGCATTGCAGGGCGACGTCGGCCAGCTTCATCTTCCAGACCAGCCCGACGATGCCGCACACGGCCAGCATCACGTAGATGGACTGCGCCAGCATGGCGGCCGGGACGTGGATATAGATGATCCGAAAGCTGTTGCCTTGCTGATAGTCCGGCGGCGCGAAGGCCAACCCCCAAACCACACCGATGCTGATCAGCAGCAACGCCGCGACGCTCAGCCACGGCAGCAGTTTGCCGCTGATGCCGTAGAACCATTTGGGCGAGCCGAGCTTGTGAAACCACGTCCAGTTCATACTGTTTCCATCACGGTTGCCGTTCGCCATCACGAACAGCCAGGGTCTTTACTGATCAAATTTTGATCAGACCTCATTATTCGCCGACGCTGATCTTCAGGCCAGCAGCGATTGCAAAAGGTGTCAGGGTTATCGCCAGGGCGGTCAGGCTACCAAGCCACAAGAGATAACCGGTCGCCGGCATGCCCTGCAATGCCGCCTGCAAGGCGCCACTGCCGAGAATCAACACCGGGATGTACAGCGGCAGAATCAACAGCGCCAACAACAGGCCACCGCGCTTCAATCCTACCGTCAACGCCGCGCCCACCGCACCGAGCAGGCTCAGCACCGGTGTACCCAGCAATAAAGAAAGCAGCAACACCGGCAGACAGGCGGCCGGCAAACCAAGCATCAACGCCAGTAAAGGTGCGAGCAAAACCAGCGCCAGGCCGGAAAAGGCCCAGTGTGCCAGCACCTTGGCCAAAACCAGAATAGGCAGGGGGTGCGGCGAAAGGACCCACTGCTCAAGCGACCCGTCTTCGAAATCACTGCGGAAAAGCCCGTCCAGCGAGAGCAAGACCGATAAAAGCGCTGCCACCCAGACCAGCCCCGGGGACAAGGTTTGCAACAATTGAGTCTCGGGACCGACCGCCAATGGGAACAAAGAGACGACGATGGCGAAGAACACCAACGGATTCGCCAATTCGGCAGGACGACGGAACAGCAAACGTGCCTCGCGGGCGACCAACAGGCCGAAAACACTCATACGGCCCAGTTCCCCAAATCAATGTCGCGATAGCCGGCCGGCATCCGCGTCAGCGTGTGGTGAGTGGTCAGCACCACCATGCCGCCTCGCTCGCAGTGCGCAGCCAAGTGTTCTTCGAGTTGCGCCACGCCTTGTTTGTCGAGCGCGGTGAACGGCTCATCGAGGATCCATAGCGGCGGGCTGTCCAGATATAACCGCGCCAACGCGACTCGGCGTTGTTGCCCGGCGGAGAGCGTGTGACAGGGAACATCCTCAAAACCGCGCAGCCCCACAGCCGTCAGCGCCTGCCAGATCGCTTCATGAGAGGCCGGTTGATGCAGGGCGCAGAGCCAACTCAGATTCTCTTCCGGCGTCAGTAGATCCTTGATCCCGGCAGCATGGCCGATCCACAGCAGGTTGCGCGCCAGTTCGCTGCGTTGCTCGTGCAGTGGCTGGCCGTTTAGCAATACTTGACCGGCGGTCGGGTGCATCAAACCGCATAGCAGACGTAAAAGACTGGTCTTGCCACTGCCGTTGGGGCCGCTGATTTGCAACATTTCGCCACTGGCCAGTCTCAATTCGAGATTTTCGAAGAGCAGCCGAAGGTCTCGCTCACAGGCAAGGGCAACGGTTTGCAGGACAGGACTGGTCAAGAGATCACGGGCCTTTTGCGGTTCAAGTCGGCAGTGGAGCGGCCGCTAAAGAGATGCAGGATAGATGCATTGGCGGCCCGTTTTAGAGAGCTGCGTCAATCAATTGCAATGTTTTTAGCGCCCAGGTGCAACGGGGCGGCATTATACATGCCATGCCCGACTCTAAAGAGCGCAATTTCCACAGGTTGTGACCGCGTATGACAGGCGAAATGAACATCCTCCCACTCCCGCAGACCATAGCCGCGACTTCACGTCCGCTGGTGGTCAGCGGCGAGTTGCTCAAGCTGCTGACGCCGATGGAGGGCCTGATCTCCGCTGGGCAAACCGCCAAGGCTGAAGTGCTGTCGCTCAAGCAGACGGATCAGACCTTTCAACTGTTGCTCAAGGTCACCCTCGACAGCGGCCGCCAGACCACGGTTCAGGCCACCAGTACTCAACCGTTGCCCCAAGGCACCAGCCTGGCAATCACCCAGCCATCGGCGGGCAACCTGGCGGTCACGGTGCAACAGGCCATCGCCTCCAGCGTCGCGACCCTCACCCGCATCGACACGGCGCAACTGCCGGTCGGCACCTTGCTGCAAGGCAAAGTACTGACCTCTCAGGTAATGCCGCAGGTGCCGGGCCAGCCGACGGTGTTTCGCTCGATGGTGAGCTTGCTCAACACCGCGCTGAGCGGCAGCACGCTGAGCATCGACAGCCCGACGCCACTGCGCATCGGTACATTGCTGAGCGCCTTGGTGCAGGACACCCAGACCCTGAAATTCGTGCCATTGAGCAGCCGACAGGAACAGTTGGCGGTGACCCAACAACTGGTCAGCCAGCAAAGTCGCCAGGGTTCTCTGGATAACTTGCTCAAAGTCCTGCAAAACCTGCCGCCATCGGATCAGACCTCCAGTGACCTGCGCGCCGCCGTGGACAAATTGCTCGCCGGCCTGCCGGACGTCCAGCAACTGAGCACGCCCAAAGGCCTGGCCCAGGCGTTGGCCAACAGCGGCCTGTTCCTTGAAGCGAAACTGCTGACTGGACAAAACCCGACGCTGACGCCAGACATGAAGGGCGACCTGCTCAAGTTGATCGCACAACTGACGCCGGGCCTGCCGGCCAACACCAATCTCAACGCGATCATTGCCGCCAATACCTTGGCCCAGGCGCTGCCGAGTTTCGTGCGTAGCGCCCTCGGTATGCTCGGCCAGGTCAGCGCCAAACCATTGCCGACCAGTTTCCCGCTCCCCGAGCGTCTGCTGCAAAGTCAGGACGGTGAAAACGATCTGGAGCACTTGCTACGCTTGGCAGCGGCGGCCGTCTCGCGCCTGCAAAGCCATCAACTGTCGAGCCTGGAACAGACCGGCCTCACCGACGATGGTCGCCTGCTCAGCACCTGGCAACTGGAAATCCCCATGCGCAACCTCCAGGACATCGTGCCGTTGCAGGTCAAATTCCAGCGCGAAGAAGCGCCCGAGAAAGAACAGCCCCATGAACGCCGCGACGAACGCGAACCCAAGCAACAGCTGTGGCGCGTCGAACTGGCGTTCGACATGGAGCCGTTAGGGCCGTTGCAAATTCAGGCTCAGTTGATCAAAGGCAGCCTCTCCAGTCAGCTGTGGGCCGAACGGCCGTACACCGCGAGCCTGATCGAAAGCAATCTGGCCGGGCTGCGCGAACGCTTGCTGGCGTCAGGCCTGAACGTCGGTGATCTGGATTGCCACCTCGGCACACCGCCACAAGGCCCTCAAACCCGCCTCGAACAACGCTGGGTCGACGAAACCGCATGAACGAATCCACCGCACCACGCCAGGCCATCGCCCTCAAATACGATGGCAGCCACGCCCCTACCCTCACCGCCAAGGGCGACGCAGAGCTGGCTGAAGAAATTCTGAGGATTGCCCGCGATTACGAAGTGCCGATCTACGAAAACGCCGAACTGGTGAAGCTGTTGGCGCGGATGGAGTTGGGGGAGAGTATTCCGGAGGAGTTGTATCGCACGATTGCCGAGATCATTGCGTTTGCGTGGAATTTGAAGGGGAAGTTTCCGGAGGGGCATGATCCGGAAGCGGTGATGGTAGAGAAGGATGTCACCGATCGAGGGGATGATTACTGAGGTTATTGATCGTTCCCACGCTCTGCGTGGGAATGCAGCCCAGGACGCTCCGCGTCCCATCCAAAGCCGAACGCGGAGCGTCCGTTGAGGCATTCCCACGCAGAGCGTGGGAACGATCTTGGGTAGGCGTCAGTTCTTGTGCAACTTACTCATCAACTCCGCCTCAGCCTGGGTCAACCCGCAAGACTGAGTCAGTTCATCGACGCTGGCCCCCATCCCCACCAGGCGTGCTGCCTGAGCGAATGAAAGGCTCGACGGATCACGCTGCTCCAACTGAGCCAGTTTGTCCGGCAACGGGCCGACGACGGCACGCAGTTCGTGCAAGTCTTCGCCCATGCGCACGTTGCCGTTCTGGTAGTCGTCGACGCGTTTGGCCAGGTCCTTGATGCGCTGATCGCGCAACGCATCGCCCTGGGCCTGTTGCGCGGCGATCTGCCGCTGAGCGCGGATGTACGCCAGGAACATCGCCAGCGTGCCTGCCCAGAAAAGGAACAGGACAATGACAGCTACCTCAAGAATCAATCAGATACTCTCCAGTTCCGACCATTCTTCTTCGCTCATCATCTTGTCCAGCTCGACCAGGATCAGCAGTTCGTTGTTCTTGTTGCATACGCCCTGAATGAACTTGGCGGACTCTTCGTTACCGACATTCGGCGCGGTCTCGATTTCCGACTGACGCAGGTAAACCACTTCAGCCACGCTGTCGACCATGATCCCGACCACTTGCTTGTCGGCTTCGATGATGACGATACGGGTGTTGTCGCTGATCTCGGCATTCATCAGGCCGAAGCGCTGACGGGTGTCGATCACGGTGACCACGTTACCGCGCAGGTTGATGATGCCCAGCACGTAGCTCGGAGCACCCGGGACCGGGGCGATTTCGGTGTAGCGCAGGACTTCCTGAACGCGCATCACGTTGATGCCGTAGGTTTCATTGTCCAGCTTGAAGGTTACCCATTGCAGGATCGGATCTTCAGAACCTTTTGCATTCGTCGCTTGATTACTCATACCCTGACCCCTCGAAAAACCGCTTCTGGCGGTGTGTGTTCTGTTGGCGGCATTCAACAATGCCGTCGCATATTTGTTATGTCGGCAGCTATGTCGGTTTGTGTAGCGGCTTGATGCCGCCCATGTGCTTTGCCCCGCCGCTGGCGATCAACTCGGCCAGGGCGGAAACGTCGAGCAAGGCACACATGTGCTCAATCACCGTGCCGGCGAGCCATGGCCGCTGACCTCGATGACTTCTCCATTTGATTTCGTTCGGGTCCAGGCGCAATGAGCGGCTGACCTGATGCACCGCCAGCCCCCACTCGTAGCCCTGAACCGAAATTACGTATTGCAGGCCCTGACGGAAATCATCGCGATAACGGTCCGGCATGACCCAGCGCGCGGTATCCAACACTTTCAGGTTGCCGGCCTGACTCGGCAGGATCCCGAGGAACCATTCCGGTTGACCGAACAACGGCGTCAGCTCGTGACCGGCCAGGGAATAAATCGAGCCCAGGCACACCAGTGGCACCGCCAGGGTCAACCCGGCAACGTCGAACAACAGGCATTCGAACGGCTCGGCAGCCCATGCCGGACGACCGTCGGTTTCCACCGGTGGCGGCGTGTTGCTGGGTGGCAGATGAACTTCAACCAACGGCGGCACCAACGCTTGCAGCAGTGGTGCAATCGTCGATACGGGCGCCAGAATCGGTGCTGGCGCTTCGATCACGACCACCGGTGCTTTCACCATTGGCGCAACGATGGGTGCAGCGGCCACGGCCAGTTTTTGCGCATCGCGAGCCTGTTCTTCAAGCACGGCAGCCTGGAACTCATCCAGCACAGCTTCAACCTCGACAACCTCGGGCAGTGCCTCGATTTCTGGCGGCAACTCTTCGGTTGCGTCCTGGAGCAAGGCGTCCAGATAGGACTGGAGGGCCAGTTGCGGACGCGAGGTGATCTTCACCGGCCGATTCACGGGCACACCCCTGTAGGAGCGAGGCTTGCCCGCGAAAAACGATAACTCGGTATAGCTGCCACGACTGAGGCGTCTGCTTCGCGGGCAAGCCTCGCTCCTACAGGAATGAGGTTCATCTCAAGCCACCTGCGGAACAAGTTGTGCTGCCAGCAAATGCTTGAGCAGTGCACGGTAAGCGAGAACGCCACGGCTCTTGCCATCGAATTGCGAAGGGGTCAGCCCTGCCCGGCTCGCGTCACGCAAGCGGGTGTCGATCGGGATGTAGCCTTGCCAGATTTCTTCCGGGTACTTGTCGCGCAGCACGCGAAGTGTGCCGAGGGAAGCCTGGGTGCGACGGTCGAACAGGGTCGGTACGATGCTGAACGGTAACGCCTGTTTGCGCGAGCGATTGATCATCGCCAGGGTGTTGACCATGCGTTCCAGGCCTTTAACGGCCAGATGCTCGGTCTGCACCGGGATCACCAACTGCTGGCTCGCCGCCAAGGCATTGACCATCAGCACACCGAGCAATGGAGGGCTGTCGATCACGGCGTAATCGAAGTCCTGCCAAAGTTGCGCCAGGCTCTTGGCGATCACCAGGCCCAAACCACTCTGGCCCGGCGACTGGCGCTCAAGGGTTGCCAGCGCAGTGCTCGATGGCAACAGGGAAATGCGTTCGTCACTGGTGGGCATCAACAACTGACCGGGCAAGCCTTGCGGCACGCTGCCCTTGTGCAGAAACAGGTCGTAGCTGCTGTGTTCCAGACTGTCGGGGTCGTAACCGAAGTAGCTGGTCATGGAGCCGTGGGGGTCGAGATCGACCACAACCACGCGCTTGCCCGCCTCAGCCAGCAAACCGGCTAAAGCGATGGAGGAAGTGGTTTTACCGACACCACCCTTTTGATTGGCGACTGCCCAGACTCTCATTCGGATTGTTCCTCCCGGTCGAAAAGGTCGACCGAGAAATAGCTCAACGTATTAATGCGGGTGACGGAGAATTGACGGCGCTCTCTCGTCCCGGCGACTTGACCGGGGTAGGTGCAGTTTGTGTGCCAGCCCGCTTCAACGCGGCATCCGGTTTCGCATTGGCGGTTCCGGTGCCGGTGAGACTGCGGCGTACATCGAGATTTCGTGAAACCACCAACACCACCCGACGGTTACGCGCCCGACCTTCGGCAGTGGCGTTATTGGCCACCGGCTGGAACTCGCCGTAACCCACCGATGCCAGACGGCCGGGGTTCACACCCTGCATCGCCAGCATGCGCACGATGCTCGCCGAACGGGCCGAGGACAGCTCCCAGTTGGTCGGGTATTGCGCGGTGCGAATCGGCTGATCATCGGTAAAGCCTTCGACGTGGATCGGGTTGTCGAACGGCCTGAGGATCGCGGAAATCTTGTCGATGATGTTGAACGCAATGTCGCTGGGCATGGCGTCACCGCTACCGAACAACAGGCTGGAATTGAGTTCGATCTCGACCCACAACTCATTGCCGCGCACGGTCATCTGGTTGGAGCTGATCAAGTCGCCGAACGCTGCGCTGATGTCATCGGCGATGCTTTTGAGCGGATCTTTGGCGGCTTGGGCGATGCCGGCGTCGATCTGTTCGCTGTCCTTGACCAGCGGCTTGGCCGGGGTCACGGTCTTCGGTCGCTCTTCACCGATAGGAATCGGCTTGAGGGCGTGATCGGAATCGGTAAACACCCCGATCAACGCCTCGGAAATGATCTTGTACTTGCCTTCGTTGATCGAAGAGATCGAGTACATCACCACGAAGAAAGCGAACAGCAACGTAATGAAGTCGGCGTAGGAAACCAGCCAGCGTTCATGGTTTACGTGCTCTTCAGGTTGCCGACGACGAGCCATGAGGTTATTCCCTTAATCCATGAAGCCCTGAAGCTTCAACTCAATGGAGCGAGGGTTTTCACCTTCGGCGATCGACAGAATCCCTTCCAGCAACATCTCGCGATAACGCGACTGCCGCAACGCGATGGACTTGAGCTTGGCGGCAATCGGCAGCAGCATCAGGTTGGCACTGGCCACGCCATAGATGGTGGCGACAAAAGCGACGGCAATGCCGCTGCCCAGTTGCGACGGATCGCCCAGGTTACCCATGACGTGGATCAGGCCCATCACCGCACCGATGATGCCGATGGTCGGCGCATAACCGCCCATGCTTTCAAAGACTTTGGCGGCTTCGATGTCACGGCTTTCCTGGGTGTAGAAATCCACTTCCAGAATGCTGCGAATCGCTTCCGGCTCGGCGCCGTCCACCAACAATTGCAGGCCTTTGCGCGAGTAGCTGTCGGGTTCGGCGTCGGCCACTCCTTCCAGACCGAGCAGACCTTCCTTGCGGGCGGTCAGACTCCAGTTCACGACGCGATCGATGCCGCCAGCCAGGTCCACGCGAGGAGGAAAAAGAATCCAGGCGAGAATCTGCATGGCGCGCTTGAAGGCGCTCATCGGCGATTGCAGCAGCGCCGCACCGACGGTCCCGCCGAGTACGATCAACGCCGCCGGGCCATTGGCCAGTGCGCCGAGGTGACCGCCTTCAAGGTAGTTGCCGCCAATGATGGCGACGAACGCCATGATGATCCCGATAAGGCTGAGGACATCCATCAGAGACACGCCTCGACCAGGTGTCGGCCGATATCGTCCAGGCTGTATATCGCGTCCGCGAGTTCGGCTTTGACGATCGCCATCGGCATGCCGTAGATCACGCAGCTGGCTTCATCCTGAGCCCAGATCGCACTGCCGCCCTGCTTGAGCAGACGCGCGCCTTCACGACCGTCGGCGCCCATGCCGGTCAGTACCACCGCCAGAACTTTGTCGCCGTAGGATTTGGCCGCCGAACCGAAGGTGATGTCCACGCACGGCTTGTAGTTCAGACGTTCGTCGCCCGGCAGGATTTTCACCGCGCCACGGCCGTCGATCATCATTTGCTTGCCACCCGGTGCCAGCAGCGCCAGGCCCGGACGCAGGATGTCGCCATCCTCGGCTTCCTTGACGCTGATGCGGCACAGTTTGTCCAGACGCTCGGCGAAGGCCTTGGTGAAGGCTGCCGGCATGTGCTGGATCAACACGATCGGTGCCGGGAAGTTGGCCGGCAACTGCGTCAGCACCCGTTGCAGGGCAACCGGACCACCGGTGGAGGTACCGATGGCGACCAGTTTGTAGGCTTTGCGTTTGGGCGCAGGAGACGACGGCGTCGCTGCATGGGTGCGAGCCGGAATCGGTGCCGGGGCCGGACGCGCAGGCGCGCCGCTGCCATAGCTGCTGATGCTCGAAGGCGCAGGCGTCGGCGCTGGCGCAGCCACCGGGGCCGGAGCGCTGTAGGTGCTGACACGACGGTTACTGCGCGAGATGCTGAGAATCTTCTCGCACAGCAGTTGCTTGACCTTCTCCGGGTTACGGGAGATGTCTTCGAAATTCTTCGGCAGGAAGTCCACCGCGCCGGCGTCCAGCGCATCGAGGGTGACCCGCGCGCCTTCGTGAGTCAGCGAGGAGAACATCAACACCGGGGTCGGGCAGCGCTGCATGATGTGCCGCACCGCCGTGATGCCATCCATCATTGGCATCTCGTAGTCCATGGTGATCACGTCTGGTTTGAGGGCCAGCGCCTGATCGATCGCCTCTTTGCCATTGGTCGCCGTACCGACGACCTGGATATTCGAATCCGCTGAAAGAATTTCCGAGACGCGGCGGCGGAAAAACCCCGAATCGTCCACCACCAGGACTTTGACTGCCATAAACACTCCATTAGACGGGGCGAGGCTCAGTCGCCCCGCTCCCCCAGAATCAAATACGCCGTGCGGCGTAACGCTTGAGCATGCTCGGCACATCGAGAATCAGTGCAATGCGGCCGTCACCGGTGATGGTGGCGCCGGACATGCCCGGGGTTCCCTGGAGCATTTTGCCCAATGGCTTGATGACCACTTCTTCCTGGCCCACCAACTGGTCGACGACGAAGCCGATCCGCTGAGTGCCCACCGAAAGGATCACCACATGGCCTTCGCGCTGCTCTTCGTGAGCAGCGGAGCTGACCAGCCAGCGCTTGAGGTAGAACAGAGGCAGTGCCTTGTCCCGCACGATCACCACTTCCTGGCCGTCCACCACGTTGGTGCGCGACAGGTCGAGGTGGAAGATCTCGTTGACGTTCACCAGCGGGAACGCGAACGCCTGGTTGCCGAGCATGACCATCAGCGTCGGCATGATCGCCAGGGTCAACGGGACCTTGATGACGATCTTCGAGCCCTTGCCCTTGGTCGAGTAGATATTGATGGTGCCGTTGAGCTGGGCGATCTTGGTTTTCACCACGTCCATGCCCACGCCGCGCCCGGAGACGTCGGAAATCTCGGTCTTGGTCGAGAACCCCGGAGCGAAGATCAGGTTGAAGCAATCCGACTCGCTGAGACGGTCTGCCGCATCCTTGTCCATCAGGCCTTTCTTCACGGCGATACCGCGCAGAACATCAGCGTCCATGCCTTTGCCATCATCGGAGATGGACAGCAGGATATGGTCGCCTTCCTGTTCAGCGGACAGGATCACTTTGCCGCTGCGAGGTTTGCCCATCGCTTCGCGCTCAGCCGGCTCTTCAATACCGTGGTCGACCGAGTTGCGTACCAAGTGGACCAGCGGGTCGGCCAGGGCCTCGACGAGGTTCTTGTCGAGGTCGGTTTCTTCGCCGACCAGCTCCAGGTTGATCTCTTTCTTGAGCTGGCGAGCCAGGTCGCGAACCAGACGCGGGAAGCGCCCGAAAACTTTCTTGATCGGCTGCATCCGGGTCTTCATGACCGCGGTTTGCAGGTCGGCCGTGACCACGTCGAGGTTCGACACGGCCTTGGACATGGCTTCGTCGCCGCTGTTGAGGCCCAGACGGACCAAGCGGTTACGTACCAGTACCAACTCGCCGACCATGTTCATGATTTCGTCGAGACGCGCGGTATCGACCCGCACGGTAGTCTCGGCTTCGCTGGCCGGTTTTTCCGGTGGCGGCGCAGCCAGGGCACGAGCAGGCGCCGGTGCAGCAGCGGCAGCAGGCTTGGGCGCTTGGGCTTTTGGCTCAGGCGCTTTGGCGACAGGTGCCGGCGCCGCAGCCTTGACGACTGGGGTTGCGACCGCCGAAGCAGCAGAACCGGCGCCCACTTCAGTGAACTTGCCTTTACCGTGCAATTCGTCGAGCAGCGATTCGAACTCATGATCGGAGATCAGATCACCGCCGGCCGCTTTAGCGGTTGGCGCAGCCGGGCCGGAGCCGAAGCAATTGCCGATTCCAGCGCATCGACCGCAAAGTTGCCTTTGCCGTGCAGCTGATCGAGCAGTGCTTCGAACTCGTCATCGGTGATGTCGGAGCTGTCGCCTGCCGCTTTCGGGACAGCCGATGCTGCGGGCGCAGCGACCACTGCATCGGCGGCGAACTGGCCTTTGCCGTGCAATTGATCGAGCAACGACTCGAACTCGGCATCGGTGATTTCGTCGCTGGTCGCCGTATCGGCGGCAGGCGGAGCAACCACAGGCGCCTCGGCCTGAGCCTTGACGGCATTCAGCGAGTCCAGCAGTTGTTCGAATTCGTTATCGGTAATGTCGCCGGATTCACTTTCAGCGGCCGGCTCTTGCACCACTTCAGCGACAAGTGCCGCTTCATCGGCGGTTTGCGGCTCGGCCAGGCGGGCCAGAGCAGCCAGCAATTCAGGTGTGGCAGCCGTGATTGGGCTGCGTTCGCGGACTTCGCTGAACATGCCGTTCACCGCGTCCAGTGCTTCGAGAACCACGTCCATCAGTTCCGAGTCGACGCGTCGTTCACCCTTGCGCAGGATGTCGAACACGTTCTCGGCGATGTGACAGCACTCCACCAGCTCATTGAGCTGGAGGAAGCCGGCGCCCCCTTTTACAGTGTGAAAACCGCGAAAAATTGCATTGAGCAAATCCGCATCATCCGGTCGGCTTTCAAGCTCGACCAGCTGTTCGGACAGTTGCTCTAGAATCTCGCCGGCCTCAACCAGGAAATCCTGAAGGATCTCTTCATCGGCGCCGAAGCTCATTAAGGGGGTGCTCCTGAGGTCTAAAAACCTAAAAAACCTAAAATGCTAAAACTCTAAAATCCTAGGCTGGATAACAAATCGTCCACATCGTCCTGACCGGACACAACGTCTTCTCTTTTATCGGCATGAATCTGCGGACCTTCACCCTGAGAGAGATGTTTTTGTGGATCTTTTTCAGCCAGCATCGCTTCACGGTCATGTTCGATACCCGCAAAGCGGTCTACCTGGCTGGCCATGAGCACGAGCTTGAGCAGGTTGCTTTCAACTTCGGTGACCAACTGGGTCACGCGTTTGATCACCTGACCGGTGAGGTCCTGGTAATCCTGGGCCAGCAGAATGTCGTTGAGGTTGCTCGACACGACGCGGTTGTCTTCACTGCTGCGTGTCAGGAAACCGTCGACGCGCCGGGCCAGTTCGCGGAACTCTTCAGCCCCGACTTCGCGACGCATGAACCTCCCCCAATCCGTGCTCAGCGCCTGAGCTTCATCGCTCAGGCCGTTGATCAACGGTGTGGCGTTTTCCACCAGGTCCATGGTGCGGTTGGCCGCAGCCTCGGTCAGCTTGACCACATAACCCAGGCGCTCAGTGGCATCGGTGATCTGAGACACTTCCTCGGCTTGCGGCATGTGCGGATCAATCTGGAAATTGACGATCGCGCTATGCAGCTCGCGGGTGAGCTTGCCCACTTCCTGATACAGGCCGCGGTCACGGGTCTGGTTGAGCTCATGGATCAGTTGCACAGCGTCGCCGAACCTGCCTTTTTCAAGGCTCTCGACCAGTTCGACCGCGTGTTTTTTCAGGGTCGATTCGAAATCGCCCTGTGAAGATTCGTTTTGCTCCATAGCTCCCCCGTGACGGACTGGCTTTGCACATCAACCGATGCGTTCGAAGATCTTTTCAATCTTGTCTTTCAACGCTTGAGCCGTGAATGGCTTGACCACATAGCCGTTCACACCCGCCTGAGCGGCTTCGATGATTTGCTCGCGCTTGGCTTCAGCGGTCACCATCAGCACCGGCAGGTGCTTGAGCTTTTCATCGGCGCGCACGTGACGCAGCAGATCGATGCCGGTCATGCCAGGCATATTCCAGTCCGTTACCAGAAAGTCGATGCCCCCGCTGTTGAGAACCGGAATGGCAGTGACGCCATCGTCAGCCTCGACCGTGTTGGTGAACCCAAGGTCACGCAACAGGTTTTTTATGATCCGCCGCATCGTTGAGAAGTCATCAACGATGAGGATTTTCATGTTCTTGTTCAATTCGACCTCCAAGCAGTCTTAAACGCGCCCAGCACCTGGACACGCCATTTCAATCAATCCGGCAAAGCACTCAATGACTGTCTGGAGCACAACAGATCGAAACCGGTGCGGTTCAACACCACACCTGCTCCATTCGCAGTGTCCCCACACTGCCTTCAGCGCGCTCGCCACTCCCCCAAACGCCCCCGCAAACGGGCCGCGCACTGGCTGTGTAACTGGCTGACCCGCGATTCGCTGACCCCCAGGACCTCACCGATTTCCTTGAGATTCAACTCTTCGTCGTAGTACAGCGCCAACACCAGTCGCTCACGCTCCGGCAAATTGGCAATCGCGTCCGCCAGCGCCGCCTGGAAGCGTTCATCTTCCAGATCGCGTGACGGCTCGAGATGAGCACTGGCGCCATCCTCATGCAGCCCTTCGTGTTCGCCGTCCTGCAACAGATCGTCGAAACTGAATAACCGGCTGCCGAGGGTGTCGTTCAAAATCCCGTAATAATCGTCGAGACTCAATTGGAGTTCGGCCGCAACTTCGTGATCTTTAGCGTCACGGCCGGTTTTAGCTTCAATCGAGCGAATCGCGTCGCTGACCATGCGGGTATTGCGGTGAACCGAACGTGGCGCCCAGTCCCCCTTGCGCACTTCATCGAGCATCGCGCCGCGGATTCGAATGCCCGCGTACGTCTCGAAACTCGCGCCTTTGCTGGCGTCGTATTTGGTTGATACTTCAAGCAGGCCGATCATGCCGGCCTGGATCAGGTCTTCGACCTGGACACTGGCCGGCAAACGCGCCAGCAAATGGTAGGCAATGCGTTTGACCAGTGGCGCGTAACGCTCGATTAGTTCGTACTGCGCGTCACGTGCCGACTTCTTGTAGAGGTTGTAACCACTGGCTGTCATAGGACGGGTCCTGCCGTTTGTTGCACGAGGCGCTCGACGAAAAATTCCAGATGCCCACGCGGGTTGGCCGGCAGCGGCCAGGTATCGACCTTCTGCGCAATGGCCTTGAATGCCAGAGCGCACTTGGAACGGGGAAAGGCTTCGTAGACGGCACGCTGCTTCTGCACGGCCTTGCGCACGCTTTCGTCGTAAGGCACCGCGCCAACGTATTGCAAGGCGACGTCAAGAAAACGATCGGTGACCTTGGTCAACTTGGCGAACAGGTTGCGGCCCTCCTGCGGGCTCTGCGCCATGTTGGCCAGGACGCGGAAACGATTCATGCCGTAGTCGCGGTTCAGCAGTTTGATCAGCGCGTAGGCGTCGGTAATGGAGGTTGGTTCGTCGCACACCACCAGCAAGACTTCCTGGGCTGCGCGCACGAAACTGACTACCGAGTCACCAATGCCCGCAGCGGTGTCGATCACCAATACGTCGAGGTTGTCGCCGATGTCGCTGAAGGCCTGGATCAGGCCGGCATGCTGGGCCGGGCTCAGATGAACCATGCTCTGGGTGCCGGACGCGGCCGGGACGATGCGGATACCGCCGGGCCCTTGCAGCAGCACGTCGCGCAGCTCACACCGGCCTTCGATCACATCGGCCAAAGTACGTTTGGGTGTCAGCCCCAGCAGGACGTCGACATTCGCCAGCCCCAGATCGGCGTCCAGCAGCATGACGCGCCGGCCGAGCTCAGCTAGAGCCAGGGACAAGTTCACTGACACGTTAGTCTTCCCGACGCCACCTTTGCCGCCGGTCACCGCGATCACCTGTACGGGATGCATGCTGCCCATGTTATTTCTTTACCTTGTCTTACTTAGACGGAGGCCACATTACTGGCTGCGCGTTCACTAACTGAACAATGCATTGGCAGACCATCGATGTAGGTACAAAAACTGTTCATTAATACCTCAGCCAACCCGCTTGGTCGGACTGTGGTAGAGGTCAGCGAACATATCAGCCATGGCTTCTTCGCTGGGTTCTTCCTGCATTTGCACGCTAACGGCGCGGCTGACCAACTGATGACGACGCGGCAGATGCAAATCATCCGGGATCCGCGGGCCATCGGTCAGGTAAGCCACCGGCAATTCATGACTGATGGCCAGGCTCAACACCTCACCCAGGCTTGCCGTTTCATCCAGTTTAGTCAGGATGCAGCCAGCTAGCCCGCAACGCTTGTAACTATGATAAGCGGCGGTTAGAACCTGTTTTTGGCTAGTGGTTGCCAAGACCAGATAGTTTTTTGATTTGATCCCTCGTCCGGCCAGGCTTTCAAGCTGCATGCGCAGTGCCGGATCGCTGGCCTGCAGGCCGGCGGTATCGATCAGCACCACGCGTTTGCGCAGCAAGGGTTCCAGCGCCTGCACCAGCGATTGGCCCGGATCGACGTGGGTGACCGACACGTTGAGGATGCGGCCCAGGGTCTTGAGCTGTTCCTGAGCACCGATGCGATAGCTGTCCATGCTCACCAGCGCGATGTTCTGCGCGCCGTACTTGAGCACATAACGGGCCGCGAGCTTGGCCAGCGTGGTGGTCTTGCCCATGCCAGCCGGGCCGACCATCGCAATTACACCGCCCTCTTCCAAGGGCTCGACTTCCGGGGTGGCAATCATCCGCGCCAGGTGCGCGAGCAACATGCGCCAAGCCTGACGTGGTTCTTCAATGTCGGTAATCAGTGCCAGCAGATCGCGCGACAACGGGCCGGACAGGCCGATGCGTTGCAGGCGTCGCCAGAGGTTGGCCTGGGCCGGACGGCTGCCTTGTAGCTGATTCCAGGCCAGCGAGCCGAGTTGCACTTCCATCAGTTCACGCAGGCTGTTGAGCTCGAAACGCATCGAGTCGAACGCACGCGGGTCGACACCGGTCGCTGCGGCAGGCGCGGGTGCCGGACGCCGAGGCTCGGCCAGCGTTGGCTCGATCAGTGGCTCGGCGGCGGTCAACGGCAGGCCGGCGAACAACTGGCGATTGGTGGCTTTGTCGCTCTCGCCATCGCCACGCAGGCTCAGTTCGGCCTGGGCGGTGACGATCCGCGACTGGGTCTTGCGCAGCTCGTCCTCGAGTTCCATGTTTGGAACACGCGGGGCCAGCGCCGACAGTTTGTAATCCAGGGCAGCCGTCAGCTCGACACCGCCAGCGATCCGGCGATTGCCAATGATGGCGGCGTCGGCGCCCAGCTCATCACGAACCAGTTTCATGGCCTGACGCATATCGGCGGCGAAAAAACGCTTAACTTGCATAAACCACTACCTCAGCCGTTGGGCCCTACTGTCGCAACGATGGTCACTTGCTTGTTGTCAGGGATTTCCTGGTAAGCCAACACATGCAAACCCGGGACTGCCAGTCGGCCGAATCGCGAGAGCATCGCGCGAACCGGACCGGCCACCAGCAGAATCACCGGTTGACCTTGCATTTCCTGACGCTGCGCCGCTTCGATCAACGAGCGCTGCAGTTTCTCTGCCATGCTTGGCTCCAGCAGAACACCCTCTTCCGAGCCTTGTCCTGCCTTCTGAAGACTATTGAGCAATATTTGTTCCAACCTTGGTTCCAAGGTGATCACAGGCAGCTCCGACTCAGTGCCTACAATGCTTTGCACGATTGCACGAGATACGCCGACGCGCACCGCGGCCACCAAAGCGGCAGTATCTTGACTCTTGGCGGCGTTGTTCGCGATGGCTTCGGCGATGCTGCGAATGTCCCGTACCGGCACTTGTTCGGCGAGCAATGCCTGCAAGACCTTGAGCAGTTGCGACAGCGAAACCACCCCCGGCACCAGCTCTTCAGCCAGTTTCGGTGAGCTTTTGGCCAGCAATTGCATGAGTTGCTGGACTTCTTCGTGTCCGATCAGCTCGCTGGAGTGCTTGTACAGAATCTGGTTCAAGTGGGTCGCCACTACCGTACTGGCATCGACCACGGTGTAGCCGAGGGATTGTGCTTGGGCACGCTGGCTGATTTCGATCCAGACCGCCTCCAGACCAAAAGCCGGATCTTTGGCGGTGATGCCGTTGAGCGTGCCGTAGACCTGCCCCGGGTTGATCGCCAGCTCGCGGTCCGGGTAAATCTCGGCCTCGGCCAGGATCACTCCCATCAGGGTCAGGCGATAGGCGCTGGGCGCCAGGTCGAGGTTGTCACGGATATGCACGGTCGGCATCAGGAAGCCCAGGTCCTGGGAGAGCTTTTTACGCACACCCTTGATCCGTGCCAGCAACTGACCCCCCTGGTTGCGATCCACCAGCGGGATCAGGCGGTAGCCGACTTCCAGGCCGATCATGTCGATCGGGGTCACGTCATCCCAGCCAAGCTCTTTGGTTTCCTGAGCACGGGCCGGCGATGGCAGCAGTTCCTGCTGACGCTTGACCTCTTGCAGCGCCTGAACCTTGACCGCGTTCTGCTTCTTCCAAAACAGGTAAGCGCCGCCGGCCGCCAGGGCTGCCATGCTCAGAAAGGAGAAGTGCGGCATGCCCGGCACCAGACCCATCACCGCCATCAAGCCAGCGGCCACTGCAAGGGCTTTCGGCGAGGCGAACATCTGACGATTGATCTGCTTGCCCATGTCTTCCGAGCCGGAAGCACGGGTCACCATGATCGCAGCGGCAGTCGACAACAGCAGTGATGGCAATTGCGCCACCAAACCGTCACCGATGGTCAACAGCGCATAAACCTTGCCGGCATCACCAAAGCTCATGCCGTGCTGGAAGATACCGACCGCCATGCCGCCGATCAGGTTGATGAACAGAATCAGCAGGCCGGCGATGGCGTCACCGCGCACGAACTTGCTGGCACCGTCCATCGAACCGTAGAACTCAGCTTCCTGAGCCACTTCCATCCGGCGCAGTTTCGCCTGGTTCTGATCGATCAGGCCGGCGTTCAAGTCGGCGTCGATCGCCATCTGTTTGCCGGGCATCGCGTCGAGGGTGAAGCGCGCGCTCACCTCGGAAATCCGCCCGGCACCCTTGGTCACCACGACGAAGTTGATGATCATCAAAATCGCAAAGACCACGATACCGACCACGTAGTTACCGCCGATCACCACTTCACCGAAGGCCTGGATCACCTTACCGGCGGCGGCATGGCCATCCTGACCGTGAAGCATCACCACCCGCGTCGAGGCCACGTTCAGCGCCAGTCGCAGCAACGTCGCCACCAGCAGAATGGTCGGGAACACCGCAAAATCCAGCGGTCGCAGGGCGTACACGCAAACCAGCAACACGACGATGGACAAGGCAATGTTGAACGTGAAAAACACGTCCAGCAGGAACGGCGGCACCGGCAACATCATCATGGCAAGCATGACCAGCAGCAACAGCGGCACACCCAGATTGCCCCGACTGAGGTCGGCAACGTTTGTGCGTGCAGTGTTGATTAACTGAGAGCGATCCACCGGTTTTCCCCGTTTCTTTAAAGCAAACTTTTGACGCCCCGATCGGGCGCAGGGCGGCTATTGCAAGAAGCTTTCCAACTTTGGCCCGGGAGATGAAACAGGCAGGGATAAACACGCCCCCCTGTAGGAGTGAGCCTGCTCGCGATGAGCATTTTCCAGTCAACGCATTCAAACCAGACAGACCGCTATCGCGAGCAGGCTCACTCCTACATTTGATTTGCATTCCATTCCCATATTTGGAATGCGTTCCCTTGTGGGAGCTTCACCATGATCAAACCAACGCCCAACCCGCCCGAAACCGACCCCACCTCGCCCTACGAATCCCTCGACTCAAAAAAACTCCACGAAGCCGCCGACCGCGCCCTCGACCATTACCTCTGCCCGCCCGGCTCCACCCCGCCACCGCGTAAAACCCGCGCAATGTACGCCGTCACCGCCGACACCAAAAACGAAGACCTGCTGGCCAACGCCTGCGAAACACTCGCCAGCGCCAAAACCATCGCCCAGGAATTCGCCGGGCTGGTCAAGCCATCGCAGCGCCGAGCGCTGATGGGCATTGCACAATTGATCATGCTCGGGGAATTGGCGGTGAATCGGGTGCTGGATAATCTGCAATTGCCGCAGTAGCGGGCCCTCCTGCTCACTGAGCGTTCCCACGCTCCAGCGTGGGAATGCGTCAAAGGACGCTCCGCGTTTGGCTTTGCGGCAACCAGGAAAAGAACACGCACGAAGGGTCACCTCCATGCGCCGGGTAATAACCGTAGGTTCTACTGCGCCTTGCTCAAGTCGGAAAAAATCCCATGATTCTTTTACGGTCTTTGGTCACGGTCAGATAGTAGTTGCCAGTCGCCAGAGTCCCATCAGCCAGGAGTTCGTGATACACGACATAGAGTCCGGGATAGGACAGGTTCAGCGCAAAGAACCGGCCGTAATATGGGCCTCTCGCTCCGAAAATGGGAGTCAGATCAACGAAGTTATTGGACAGGATGCCCCATCCGAGTGTCTGACCATCGTTGTAAAAGCTGGCGGCGCCGAATTGTCGAAGCCAATTGCCTGCCTCAGCCGCGGTGAAGAACGCGTCATTCAGTATCAGCCGGTAAACATTCATCACCCGCACGGGGTAGGAAACCTTTCGCTGATCAGCGTCTGTCACGGTGACGGTGGTCAACTGATTACTCAGGCCTCTAACCTTGCCGTTGGCATCAACTGTCGCTACGGCCGGGTTGGCTGACCGATAGGTGTACGGTGGTCGCCCTCCCGTAGGCACGCGCACTTGCACATTGTTGACGACCTCCCGCTCGCGTAATCCGTATGCCGTGCCGCCCACCAGCTTCACACCGTTGAGGAGCATCTGAACGGTGTTGATTGCCAGCACCTCCGTGACCTTGACCGTATACCGCGCCACCGGAAGCACCAGCGCCGAGGCTTGGGTGTCCGCGCTGCCCAGTGCTATTTTGCACGTCAGCTCACAGGTCGATAGATCCTTAAGCGCATAGAACCAGCTGCGTATGGCCTTGACGCTGAGGCCGTGGGTGATTTCTTCAGCGGTCAACGCGGTGCCGGCGCGCAACGTTAATGGCGCAACCCCCTCGCTGGTGACAGTGAGCCAGACCCGCTGCCCGACCACGGCAATCGGCAGCAGCGGCTTGACCACGCACGTGAGGTCAGTCTTGATGATTCGCAGATCGATCAACGGCACCGCCCCCGCTTCTGCAATCTGCGGGCGGGTCAGCCCGGGATCCATGTCGCTGATTGTTTTCACCGTCAGCATCAAAGGTCTGGACAGAATCGCTTTGCCGTTCCTGATCAGTTCATAGAGGATCTCGACCTGCTGCCCACGATTTTCCGCAATGAATGAAGGCAGCAGCAAGAAAACGGCAACGTTGTCTGCATTCAACGGTTGCGGCGTAAACGTCGGCGAACCTTCTCCAGGCGTGCCTCTCACCAGCAGGCGCACCTGATCACCCGCACGCGGGCTCGCCACATGTACACGGGCTCTGGCCGCTTCGTTATTTTCCAATGGGTCTAGAACACCATCAGGAGCGCGGCGAACAGTGGGCGGCTGCAATGACTGCGCCGGGTCTCCAATATACAACTCCAGCAGCGCGGACGATTGCGGCAGCTCTTCTGGTCGCTCGATCCACCAAAGCAAACTGAAGAACTGTTCCCGATAGAACTCGATAGCCTCGCCGTCCAGCCAGAACGCCAGATCCTTGCCGACACGTGTATGCTCGATTGGCAATCTGTCCCGAAAGACCACCCCGCCAGCATCCCCCCGGCCCTCCACATGCACCACATCTCCCAACAGGGTATAGGCGGCCGCCGCAATCTGGATATCCGTACCATACGGCACATGCGCCGGATTGAGCACGTCGTCAATAACGCCAACGATTTCTGGTGCAGGCAGGGCAGGATCAAGCTCCCCTATGCGCGCATTCATCGCGTCAGAAGCCAGCGCAGGATTCAACGTGGCATGACTGACTTCATACGAAACACGGACCGACCCTCGGATCAACGGGGCGATGTCTTTGGCGGTGACGGTGAAGGCAATGGCCTGACCCACGAGCCGATCACTGACGTCGCGGTAAGTCTGATACAGGTGTGGACGCCCCGAGGTGCTGGTCCCCATCCATGTCAATGTGACCCTGAAGCCCTTTTTGATCCGGTCATCAGGACCGCACAACACCACCGTCCGGCTTAGCGCAGGATCCAGGGTGCCTCCTGTCAGATCGGTAATCTGCGGCGCCGGCAGTCGCAAGGTCTTTCCCTGCAACGTGAAGATGTAAATCTCTGAACGATCCTGTTGGCCATCGGCTTTCGTGCGCAGATAGTCCACTTGTATCTGTCCGGGAGCGCTGGCAAGCACTGTCGCATTTGGAATCTTGAATGATTGAATGCCGACACGAGTAATCGTTTGCTCTTCACTGTGTTCGACCCTCTCACCGCTCAGGGTTGTGGCCACCCAGCGAATCAGTAGCTTCTCACCTCGCGCAAAGCCACTGCGCGTAATGATCTGAGCCTCCAGGTCGTCCAGCCCCACCTCATCAGCACTGACCAGGTCATCATTGGCGAGGGGGACAAATACCAGATCAAGCCAGTCATTGTCCGGATCGCTGATGACTGTCGTACGCTCCGAAAAGTCGCTGACGTTTTCCACCTGATCTTCAATCTGATAGACCACCACTGCCGGATCGGCCGGCCCCGCATCCCGGATATTTTCTGGCGAAATGAAAACGCTGATCTCTTTTCCAACCTCGCTCTCCAGCACCGTATAGGGGGTGACAGCAATGCCGTGGAAACAGAGCTTCAACGTGTCCCCTTTCGTCATGAAGGGCCAGGGGGGATGATCGCGGTGACGCCGTTGGCAGCGACATCCTTGTCAATGATCTGGCCGGGCTTCAGTTGGAGCAGAGCCGGCTTGAGTCGCTGATGGCCGGGCAAATCCGGCTCGGGATCGATACCGCCTGGCGGATCGATCTTGAACCAGACTTCGAGTTGCGCCCCCTCGGGGGGCTGACCGCTTTTGCGCAGGATCTCGTAACGCAAGGTATGAACGCCGGCCGGAACCCGATTCGCAGCGATGTGCATCACCACATCGAGATCACCGTGGTCCTCGGACAACACCGCCGTTGCCACCAGATTCTCGCCAATGTACAAACGAATGGTGTCCTCGTCGGCCATGTTGAGATAGGCCTGAACCAGCACACGCAGGCCGTTGGCACTCGTATAAAGCAAGGGCCGGTTGACCCCCACTTGCGCCGGCGGAAAATCGATGTCGTTGAACTGCCCGGGAATGTTGGGCGGGAACAGCGAAAAAAGTCCCAGACTACTGCTCAAGTCAAAGGGAACAATGTCATGTTGCGTATCGTCAATGTCCTCATTTGGCATCACCATCAATCCGATCATTGCCCTGCTCCTGCAGTTTCCTTAGCGGTTGCCTAGGATCTTCAGCAGCCATTGAGAACCTCAGGCGATCATTCGACCACTGTCAGAAGTAACAGGTACGTGGATCTTTCAGACGAACGGCGTTAAGGCATTGGAAGGAAGATACAACCTGGCTTTCGCTCGTCGGGCTGGTCGAGTCATCGCAGCGCCAAGCGCTAATGGGCATCGCACGCCTGATCATGCTCGGCGAACGGGCGGTGAATCGGGTGTTGCATAATCTGGAGTTGCCGCAGTAACGCGCCGCCACCGATGATCGTTCCCACGCTCCTGCGTGGAATGCCTCAACGGACGCTCCGCGTCCCATCAGGGCCGAACGCGGAGCGTCCGATCAGGCGTTCCACGCAGGAGCGTGGGAACGATCAAAATCAAACGATCAAGATCAGCACCGCCGAGCTATTTCAGTGCCGGCCGCTTCGCGAGCAGGGTCGCTCTCACATTGGATCGCGCTCACCTGTGAGGGCGAGGCGCATGAGAACTCAGGAATCGCGACGCAGATCCGGCGGAATCGGCAAATCGTCTTTGAGCGGATCCGGGCGTTTACCCTTGCCCGCCTGGTGCTGACGGATCTGGTAGACGTAGGCCAATACCTGGGCGACCGCCAGATAAAGCCCACCGGGAATTTCCTGTTCCAGCTCCGTGGAGTAGTAGATCGAACGCGCCAGCGCCGGCGACTCGAGCAGCAGCACATTGTTGGCCACGGCGATTTCACGAATCTTCAAGGCGAGGAAATCGCTGCCCTTGGCGATCAGCATCGGCGCCCCGCCCTTTTCCGGATCGTATTTGAGCGCCACGGCGTAGTGAGTCGGGTTGGTGATGACTACGTCGGCCTCGGGAATGGCCGCCATCATCCGCCGCTGCGACATCTCGCGTTGCAACTGGCGAATGCGCTGCTTGACCTCCGGCTTACCTTCTTGATCCTTGTGTTCGTCGCGCACTTCCTGCTTGGTCATCAGCAGTTTCTTGTGGCTTTCCCACAACTGCACCGGCACGTCGACCGCGGCGATGATGATCAGCCCGCAAGCCATCCACAAAGTACTCCAGCCGACCACTTGCAGACTGTGAATGATCGCCATGTCCAATGGCTCATGGGCGATACGCAGCAGATCGTCGATGTCCGATGACAAGACCGCCAACGCCACGAACAAGACGATGAAAAACTTCGCCAGGGCCTTGAGCAACTCAATCAAAGCCTTGGCCGAGAACATGCGTTTCAGCCCCGCGCCGGGGTTCATGCGACTGAATTTCGGCGCCATGGAGCCGGCCGCGAACAGCCAGCCGCCGAGGGAGATCGGGCCAATCAACGCAGCCAGCAGTAAGGTGATCATCACTGGCTGAATCGCAACGAGAGCGATCTGCCCCGAATGCAGCAGATAAGTGCCCATGGAACGCTGATCCAGAATCACCTCTCGCGAGAGCGAGAAGTTCATGCGCATCAGCTCCATCAAATCCTGAGCGAGGGCGCCGCCAAAAATCAGCAACGCACCGGCGCCAGCGAGCATGACCGCCAGGGTGTTGAGTTCCTTGGAGCGCGCAATCTCACCCTTCTCACGGGAGTCCTTTTTGCGTTTCTCCGTGGGGTCTTCTGTTTTGTCCTGACCGCTTTCGCTCTCAGCCATGACTCAGCGCGCCCGCGCCAGTTCGCGTAACAACTGCAAAGCCTCGGCGGCCAGCGGCTGATACTGATTGAGAATGTCCGCCAGGCCGACCCAGACAATGAACAGCCCGAGCACCAGGGTCAGCGGGAAACCGATCGAGAAGATGTTCAACTGCGGCGCCGCCCGAGTCATCACGCCAAATGCAATGTTGACCACCAGCAACGCGGTGATCGCCGGCAACACCAACAACAGCGCCGCACCGAGCACCCAGCCGAGCTTGCCGGCCAACTCCCAAAAATGATTGACCATCAACCCGCCGCCGACCGGCAGCGTGGTGAAGCTTTCGGTGAGGACTTCGAACACCACCAGATGGCCGTTCATCGACAGGAACAGCAGCGTTACCAGCATGGTGAAAAACTGCCCGATCACCGCCACCGACACACCGTTCGTAGGGTCGACCATCGAGGCGAAGCCCATACCCATCTGGATCGCGACAATCTGTCCGGCGACCACGAAAGCCTGAAAGAACAACTGCAAGGAGAAACCCAACACCGCGCCAATAATGATTTGTTCGGCGATCAGCAGCAGCGCGCTGAGGTCGAGTGCATTGACCGGTGGCATCGGCGGCAGGCCGGGAGCGATCACGAAGGTGATCGCCAGCGCGAAGTACAAACGCACACGCTTGGGTACCAGCGTCGTG
The DNA here is from genome assembly GCF_054668495.1 of Pseudomonas sp. S2_A02. Classification (NCBI taxonomy): domain Bacteria; kingdom Pseudomonadati; phylum Pseudomonadota; class Gammaproteobacteria; order Pseudomonadales; family Pseudomonadaceae; genus Pseudomonas; species Pseudomonas sp. S2_A02. Next base: position 1,926,267 of record NZ_CP162776.1, read on the forward strand.
CCGAAAATCGGCATGACCATCAGCAACGAACCGACGCGAAACAGCGGCAACATGAACGTCGCCACCCAGGTACTGATCTGGGTGTCGGTCAGCTGAAGCAGCGACGACATGGCTTAACCGATGACCATCGGGATGCTGTGGTACAGCTGGAGGATGTATTCCATGAACGTCTGCACCATCCACGGGCCGGCAACGATCAGCGTCACCAGCATCACCAACAGACGCGGCAGGAAGCTCAGGGTCTGTTCGTTGATCTGGGTGGCCGCCTGGAACATCGCCACCAACAGCCCCACCAGCAAGCTCGGGATCACCAGCACGGCGACCATCATGGTGGTCAGCCACAGCGCTTCGCGAAAGATGTCTACGGCAACTTCCGGCGTCATGGTGAAACACCGCCGAAGCTGCTCGCCAGGGTGCCGATGATCAACGCCCAGCCATCCACCAGCACGAACAGCATGATCTTGAACGGCAGGGAAATAATCAGTGGCGAGAGCATCATCATACCCATGGCCATCAGCACACTGGCCACGACCAGGTCGATGATCAGGAAAGGGATGAAGATCATGAAGCCGATCTGGAACGCGGTTTTAAGCTCCGAAGTCACGAACGCCGGCACCAGAATGGTCAGTGGTGCCTGATCAGGCGTGGCGATGTCGGTGCGTTTGGACAGGCGCATGAACAGCTCCAGATCGCTGCTGCGAGTCTGGGCCAGCATGAAATCCTTGATCGGCACTTGCGCCTTGGTCACGGCATCCTGAGCGGTGAGTTTCTCCGCCAGATATGGCTGCAAGGCATCCTGATTCACCCGATCGAACACTGGCGCCATGATGAACATGGTCAGGAACAATGCCATGCCGGTGAGGATCTGGTTCGACGGTGTCTGCTGCAAGCCCAGGGCCTGACGCAGGATCGAGAACACGATGATGATCCGGGTGAAACTGGTCATCAGCATGACGAACGCCGGGATGAAACTCAGCGCAGTCATGATCAGCAGGATTTGCAGGCTGACCGAGTATTCCTGAGCGCCTTCGGCGTTGGTACCCAGGGTGATCGCCGGGATCGACAACGGATCGGCGGCGAACGCCAGCGGCGCGACCAGCATCAGGGCCAGCGTCAAGACGATGCGTAGCGCACCCATTACTTCTTATCCTTCTGATCCTTGCCGAGCATCTTCAACAGATGCTGGGCAAATTCCGGGGTCGCTTTTTCAGTCCCGCTCGGCACTTGCACCGGCTCCTTGAGCACATGCAACGCGGTGATGGTGCCGGGGCTCAGGCCGAGCAGAATCTGTTCATTGCCGACCTGCACCAGCATCAAACGGTCACGAGGACCTAGCGCGCGGGAACCGATCAGCTCGATCACCTGCCCCTTGCCGGCCGGCCCAGCCTGCTGGACCCGGCGCAGCAGCCAGGCGAGGAAGAAGATCAACCCAAGCACCAGCAGCAAGCCGAACACCAACTGCGTCAATTGCCCGGCCACACCGCTGCTGACGGCCGGCGCAGCGGCCGCCGTTACCGGCTCGGCCGCCAACACGCTGAACGGCAAGGCCAGCACTAACCCCAGCACAAAACCCAGAACCTTTTTCACTCAGCGCAGCTTCTTGATACGTTCGCTTGGGCTGATCACGTCGGTCAGGCGGATGCCGAACTTTTCGTTGACCACCACCACTTCACCGTGGGCGATGAGCGTGCCGTTGACCAGCACGTCCAGCGGCTCGCCGGCCAGACGATCGAGCTCGATCACCGACCCCTGGTTGAGTTGCAGCAGGTTTCGGATGTTGATGTCGGTGCTGCCGACTTCCATGGAAATCGATACCGGGATATCGAGGATCACATCCAGGTTCGGTCCGTCCAACGTCACTGGATCGTTGTTCTTCGGCACGCTGCCGAATTCTTCCATTGGCAGACGGTTGGACGGCGAACCGGCGGCGTCGGCGGCCAACAAGGCATCGATATCGTCCTGCCCGGCGTCACCGGTTTCTTCCAGGGCCGCAGCCCATTCATCAGCCAGTGCCTGGTCGTCCTGGGCGTTCATATCGTCGTTCATCATTTGTCCTCGGCGGGCACCTGCTCAATCAAGAGCAGTCAATTAAAAGGGGGTTGGAGCGCCTGTCAGCGGCGCTCGATCGGCTCGATCACTTGCAACGCGAGGTTGCCTTTATGCGAGCCCATCTTGACCTTGAAGGCCGGTACGCCGTTGGCGCGCATGATCATTTCTTCCGGCATCTCGACCGGAATAATGTCCCCGGGCTGCATGTGCAGAATGTCGCGAAGGCGTAGCTGGCGGCGGGCAACGGTGGCACCGATCGGTACGTCGACGTCCAGCACGTCCTGGCGCAAGGCGTTGATCCAGCGCTCGTCCTGATCGTCGAGGTCCGACTGGAAGCCGGCGTCGAGCATTTCGCGCACCGGCTCGATCATCGAGTACGGCATGGTCACGTGCAGATCGCCGCCACCGCCATCGAGCTCGATGTGGAACGTCGACACTACAACGGCTTCGCTCGGGCCGACGATGTTGGCCATGGCCGGGTTCACTTCCGAGTTGATGTACTCGAAGTTCACTTCCATGATCGCCTGCCAGGCTTCCTTCAAATCGACGAAGGCCTGCTCCAGCACCATGCGCACCACACGCAGTTCGGTGGGGGTGAATTCACGCCCTTCGATCTTCGCGTGACGGCCATCGCCGCCGAAGAAGTTGTCCACCAGTTTGAACACCAGTTTGGCGTCGAGGATGAACAGCGCAGTGCCGCGCAGCGGTTTGAGCTTGACCAGGTTGAGACTGGTCGGCACGTACAGCGAGTGCACGTATTCGCCGAACTTCATCACCTGTACGCCACCGACGGCAACGTCCGCCGAGCGGCGCAGCATGTTGAACATGCTGATGCGGGTGTAGCGGGCGAAACGCTCGTTGATCATTTCCAGAGTCGGCATGCGTCCACGGACGATGCGATCCTGGCTGGTCAGGTCGTAGCTTTTGACACTGCCGGGGTCGGCAGCGTTATCGGTCTGTACCAGACCATCGTCGACGCCATGCAACAGCGCATCGATCTCATCCTGGGACAGCAGGTCCTGCACGGCCATGTCGTGTTCCTACTGCAGTACGAAATTAGTGAAAAGCAACTGTTCGATCACCACTTTACCAAGCTCTTTCTGCGCCACTTCCTGGACGCTGGCCGTGGCCTTCTGACGCAACATCTCCTGGCCGACCGGGGTCGCCAGCGTGGCGAAATCCTGACCGGAAAACAGCATCACCAGGTTATTGCGGATCACCGGCATGTGGACTTTGAGCGCTTCCAGATCGGCCTGATTGCGGCCCAACATGGTGATGCTCACCTGCATGTAGCGTTGGCGGCCGTTCTGGGTGTAGTTGGCCACGAAGGCCGGCGCCATGGGCTCGAAGATCGCCGGCTGCTTGCCGACCACAGCGGTTTCAGCGGCGGGGGCAGGCTTGCTCTGGGCGCTGTGCATGAAGAACCAGGTCGCCCCCACGGACAAGCCGATCGCCAGCAACAGGGCCACGACGATCACAATGATCAGCTTGATTTTGCCTTTGGTTGCGGGGTCTTTCACTGGTGCTGCGTCGCTCTTAGCCATGCCAATAATCCGTCACTATTCGGGTTTTCACAGTCGCACGGCAAGGCAAGAGCAAGTGTTATGCCAGAAGTGTCGGGGGCGAGTTGAGGCAGGGGATCATCAGCCACTACAAAACAAATGTGGGAGCGAGCCTGCTCGCGATGAGGCAGTAACATTCAACATCTCCGTTGATTGTTCCACCGCTATCGCGAGCAGGCTCGCTCCCACACAGGGGGTATTGCGTTTGATCAGGCGTAGTAGTCGACGGCGCTGGTGCCAATCACGCTGGTGGTGTTGGCAGCTACTTCAGCAACAGTCGCAGGGAGTTCTTCATCGACAGAATCGAGACGACCGCCACTAGCGTTGGTACGTCCACCCTGCCCCTGTTGAGGCTGCTCCTGACCCTGACCCTGCCAGCCACGAGACTGATCGGAAACGTTGACGTCGACCTGACCCATGCCCTGCTGCGCGAACATGTCACGCAGGCGATGCATTTGCCCGTCGAGCGCTTCGCGAACGCTTGGGTGGGCGCTCATGAAAGTCACCTGGGTCTGCTGATCCGGAACCATGTTTACCCGAATATCCAGGCGTCCCAGCTCGGCCGGTTGCAACTGGATGTCGGCAGCCTTGAGATTGGCGCTGGACAGGTACATGACCCGATTGACCACCTCTTCGGTCCAACCGCTCTGATGCATGGCGATTGGCTGGTTCACCGGCAATGCATTGGCTGTCTTCGGCGTTGCCGCCTGGGTCAGTGCCGCCAGACGGTTGGCGAAATCATCGACACGGGTATCGCTGCTGGCGGACTTGAGATCCTTGAGGCCGTCATCGATCAGGCCACTGAAAGCCTTATCGCCGCCCTGGCTGGTGCTGTCCTGATCAGCCTGCACATCAAGCATGCTCGCCATGCCCGTGGTAAAGTTTTGTGCCGAAGTCGGCTCACCGTCGACTTGAGCCGAGGTCGTCGCCGCTTTTGGCTGGGCCTGACTGGTGGCAGAAACGTGCCCGCCCTGCTCCATGGCCATGCGCACGGCTGGCAGCGCATCGAGAGGATCGGCTTCGGGATCGAAATCTGGATCGATGCTCGCAACCGTCTGTGCCGCAGCCGCGGTAACGACGGCAGCGACAGGTGCCTCAACGTGTGATTGCGAAGTGGCCACAACTGCTGGGGTTTCCGGCACAGGGGCTGGCACCGCCGGCTGCACCACCAACGCAGGAACGAGGGCCGGATCGACAGGCGCGGTATCGGCCACCGGCATCGATGTCTCGGCCGTATCCGAGGCGTCATCGCTGGCCGTCTTGTCGTCAGCCTGCGCCGGTTTATCGGCGGGCAAGGAATTGCCGCTATCGGCAACTGTCGGTTCCGGGGCGGCAGACTTGTCGTTGCTCACGTCTTTTTTGCCGACGCTGTCCGAGACTTTGTCGCGTGCGGGTTTAGCCGATCCATCTGCCACGGCCGAGGGCTTGTTCTGGGCTTGATTGGCATAGACCTGAGCGAAGCTGGACGCCTTGTCCCCGGGCTCAGCCGTCAGCGCCGGCGCATTGGCGGTCGCGGCTTGAGTCTTGGCCGTAGCGGCGGCCTGAAGCAGTATATTGGGGGTAACGGGCATAACGGTCTCCGCTGCACTGGGATCGTAGGTACAGTTGAGTAAGTTGACTGCAAGGGTCGAGCCAGCTTTGTTCGCCGACTGCTAAAAGAGCCGAACGGCTGCCTTACTCAGCAAGAGAGCGCTGGCGCTCCGCTTCGTAGAGAGGTCGGACAATGGCAAATTCACCGTCAATTTCTCCGACCAGCGCTTCAATACCTTCGAGGCTTTTTTGCTTGGCTCGCTGCTCCAGCTCATGGCACAGCTCGGCCAGCCGGGTAGCGCCCATATTGCTGCTGCTGCCTTTGAAGCTGTGCGCAGCGGCGCCCAGCTGATCGGCATCGTCAACTTTACGCAGCAGACTCAAACGCTCCTCGGAATCGGCGAGAAAGGTATCGAGCAATTCTGGATACCCGTCCTCCATTACTTCCTGCAACGCGCTCAGCACGTCACGATCCAGATGTGTGTCAGCCACTTGTTCGCTCCTTGATCAAGAATGCCCGGGATTAGGCCAGAGCCTCCCAGAAGAACTCCACGTGAGCACTGCGACCATTATCGGTCCAGCGCGCATGATGGCTCAACTGGCGGATCAAACTGACGCCACGTCCCGACAGACGGACATCATCGACAGGACGCTCCATCACTCGCGCCACATCGAAACCCTTGCCACTGTCTTCGACCCGGACCGTCAGGCAACCGCCCTCGCCTTTTGGTGCCACCTGCAAATGCACCCGTACGTAGCCATCGCGCAACTCGTCCAGACGCGCATTGCGCTGCTGATAATAACGCGCAAAACCTGAAGCATCTCGTTTCAGACTCGAATCCAGACCCAGCACGCCATGCTCCAGGGCATTGGAATAAAGCTCTGCCAGCACACTGTAGAGTGCGCCACTCTGAGTCCGCAGGCCATGCACCTCAAGCAGCAATTGCAACAAGTACGGCAGCGGATTGAAGCGTTTGAGGGTGGCGGCGCGGAATTCGAAACTCACCGACCAGTCCAGCGGGCTGGACTGGCCGCTGTCGGAGTACACCGGCGCTGGTGGACTCAGTTGCGCAGCCTCCAGCAGACTGACCTCGACCATGCTCACGTCATCGCGGGCCTCGCCGCGAAAATCCCGCAGGGCCTGTTCGATTTCTTCGAACAGCGCATCAGGCTGACGATTGGCTGCAAACACCTGCTCCAATCGCTCTACGCCAAACAATTGTTCATTGGCATCGCAGGTATCGATCACCCCGTCGGACAACAGAAAGACCCGATCCCCGACGGCCATCGGGAACACCTCGGTGCGGTCATCGAAGGTTTGCGGGCTCAGCACGCCCAGCGGCAAGTGCCGTGCCGTCAGAGCGATACATTCGCCGCTGGCGGTGCTGTGCAAGTAACCGTCCGGCATCCCGCCATTCCAGACCTCCACCGATCCTCGTTGAAAACTCAGGCACAGCAGGGTCGCACAGCAGAACATGTCCACCGGCAGAATACGTTTGAGCTTGGCGTTCATCTCGCGCAGGGTTTCGGACAAGCCGTAGCCCTTGGCCGTCATGCCGTAGAAAACTTCAGCCAAGGGCATGGCGCCGACAGCGGCCGGCAGACCGTGGCCAGTGAAATCGCCAAGCAGCACGTGCATGTCGCCGGCCGGGGTGAACGCGGCCAGCAACAGATCGCCATTGAACAGCGCATAGGGCGATTGCAGGTAACGGATGTTGGGCGCATTCAGGCAACCGGAATGGGCGACCTTGTCGAACACGGCTTTGGCCACCCGCTGCTCGTTGAGCAGGTAATCGTGGTGCCTGGCGATCAGGTCGCGTTGCTCCAGCACCGTGGCTTGCAAACGTCGCAAGCGGTCCATTGCCTTGATCTTGGCGGCGAGGATCACCTGGTTGTAAGGCTTTGCCAGAAAATCGTCGCCACCAGCCTCCAGACAACGAGCCAAGGCTTCGCTTTCGGTCAGCGACGTCAAAAAGATGATCGGCACCAGGGTTTCGCCGGCCAGCGCCTTGATTTGTTGTGCAGCCTCGAAGCCGTCCATCACCGGCATCATGGCGTCCATCAGCACCAGGTGCGGTCGCTGCGAGCGGAACGCTTCGACCGCCTCGGCGCCGTTGGCAGCCGTTAGCACCTCGTGCCCCTGACGACGGACGATAGTCGACAGCAGCAGGCGATCGGCCGCGCTGTCTTCAGCGATCAGAATCGTCAGCGGCTCGAGCGGCTGCATGGCGATCAACTGGATGTCGAACAGTTTGTCGAAGTTGGAGATGGCGAGGATTTTCTTCACATCGGAGCTGCTGTTGACGACGCGAATATCGGAATTGTCGCCACCGGCGTGATCACGCAGCAAGAGCAACATGCCCAGAGCAGAGCTATCGAGATACGTGGCTTTCTTCAGGTCCACCACAATGGACTCGGGTTTACTGTCGAGTCGCTCGTAGGACTCGCGAAACTCCTGGTGCCGACCGAAATCGAATCGCCCTTCGATCGAAATCGTCAGCTTTTTCCCACCATCAGATACTTCTGTAACGACTGACATTTTCACGGCTTCCTTGTCATTGGCGAACGTACGTGTAGAAGGTTTAGCACCTGATGGAGGCTGGAGCAAGGTCAAAAGATCGCAGCCTTCGGCAGCTCCTACGGAAGCGGGTTTGCATACGGTCAATGTAAGAGCTACCGCAGGCTGCGATCTTTTGAAACCAAACTCAATACGGATCCTGACGCGGCAACCGCTGGGACAGCTCATCCAGCAACTTCTGCTCGCGCTTGTCTTCCAGTTGCCGCGCCTCATCCCTGTAGCGCTGAACCAGTTTGCGCAAACCTTCGACCCGGGCAAACGCCTGCTGCCAGGCTTCCCGCGACTTGTTCAGGTTGTTTTGGTGCCAGTTCAGGCTCTGACGCTGCTGGTCGATGGCCGTGCCCAATTGCGCGAGAAAGCCCTGATAACCCAGCAACCATTGGCCCGAAACGCCGCTGCTGCCGCGCACGATCCATTGTTCCTGGTATTCGAGGCGGAAGTTTTCCAGGTCGGCGAGTTTGCTTTCCGCCAAACGGACCTGACCCTGGAAGTGCCCCAGGCGCTGGACGGCGGTTTTCTCGGCCTTTTCAGCCATTTCCACCACCGGTGCCAGGCGTGCTGCGCGACTCAGGGCCATGGTCGATTAACCGCCTGGCGCTGGCGCGAAGACCGACGCAAGATGGCCTTCGCTGGCGCCCATGCTGATGTTGTCGTTCAAGCCCTGGCGCAGGTACATCGTCATGGCCGGTTGCAGATTGATCGCCGTGTCGGTTTCCCGGTCACCGCCGGGCACATAGGCGCCGACGCTGATCAGATCGCGACTCTGCTGATAACGCGACCAGTATTGCTTGAACATCTGCGCGTGGTTCATGTGCTTGATGCCGACCACCGACGGCATCACCCGGCTGATGGACGCTTCGATATCGATGGCCGGGTAATGCCCTTCCTCGGCCAGGCGCCGGGACAGCACAATGTGCCCGTCGAGCACGCCCCGCGCCGAGTCGGCGATCGGGTCTTGCTGATCGTCGCCTTCGGACAATACGGTGTAGAACGCAGTGATCGAACCGCCACCCTTTTCGGCGTTACCGGCCCGTTCCACCAGTTTCGGCAACTTGGCGAACACCGACGGCGGATAGCCCTTGGTCGCTGGCGGCTCGCCGATGGCCAAGGCGATTTCCCGCTGGGCCTGGGCGAAACGGGTCAGGGAATCCATGAGCAACAGGACATTCTTGCCCTTGTCGCGAAAATACTCGGCGATCCGTGTGCAGTACATGGCCGCGCGCAGACGCATCAGCGGCGCATCGTCCGCTGGCGACGCCACCACCACCGAACGCTTGAGCCCTTCTTCACCGAGGATGTGCTCGATGAACTCTTTAACTTCTCGACCCCGCTCACCGATCAGCCCGACGACGATGATGTCAGCCTCGGTGAAGCGGGTCATCATGCCCAGCAGCACACTCTTGCCCACGCCGGTACCGGCGAACAGCCCGAGCCGCTGACCGCGACCGACCGTCAACAAACCGTTGATGCAACGAATACCCACGTCCAGCGGCTGGCTGATCGGGTCACGCTTGAGCGGGTTGATGGTCGGGCCGTCCATCGGCACCCAGTCTTCAGCCTTCATCCCGCCCTTGCCGTCCAGCGCGCGACCGGCGCCATCCAGCACCCGCCCGAGCATGCTCATGCCCATTGGCAAGCGGCCGGTGTCGGCAAGTGGCACCACGCGGGCGCCAGGCGCAATGCCGGCGACGCTACCGACCGGCATCAGAAAAACTTTGCTGCCAGAGAAGCCCATGACCTCGGCTTCGACCTGCACCGGGTGATAGCTGTCATCGTTGATGACCATGCAGCGGCTGCCCATGGCGGCGCGCAAGCCTTCGGCTTCAAGGGTCAGGCCGACCATGCGCAACAGGCGACCTTCGAGGATCGGCGCAGCAGCAAGCGCAGTGGCCTCGGTGTAGCCACCGAGGCGTTTGGCGAAGCTGGTGCGATCAAGGCGCATCGGGGTCGTCCAGTTCCGGCTCGACCGGGGCAACCGCAGGCTTTTCGTCGACCGGCAGTTCCAGGCACAGGTCCGGTGCGGCTGGGTGCAGCGCTTGATCGTGCAATTGATCGAACAGCTTGGCCATGACCTGGGTCACACGGGTTTCGATGGTGGCGTCGATGCGACTGTGCTCCGTTTCGACCCGGCAACCGCCCGGCAACAAGGATTCGTCCTCGACAATGCGCCAGGTTTCTTCATGGCGCTCGCGCAAGGCTTTGACCTGTTCGAAATCCTGTGGATTGACGTACAACCGCACGTTGCCCACGCCCAGCGGCAACAGCTTGAGCGCTTCGCGCATGACGTGTTCAATCTGCGTCGAGTCGATGGCCAGTTCGCGCTGAATCACTTGCTTGGTGATGTGCTGCACAAGGTCGACCAGCGACTTTTCGATCTGGGTGTCCTGCTCGGCAATCGGCTCGAACAAGTTGACCATCAGTTGTTCCAGGCCAGCGATCTTGGCCGTCAGGGCCACTTCGGCTTCCTGACGGACCTTGAGCGTGGTGCTGTGAAAACCTTCTTTTTCGCCAACCGCAAAGCCTTCGTTGTAGGCCTCCTGACGAATGCTTTCGAGCTCTTCGAGGGTCAGTGGCTGGACTTCTTCCAGCGGCACTTCTTCCATTTCCGGCGGTTCGGGCTCGGGCTCCGACTCAGGTTCCGGCACAAACGGGTCGAAACTGGGCAGTGACCAGATGTCGAAACCACCGACATCCTTGGCACGGATCAGGTCGGTATTGGACTCATCATGTTTGGACGACATAGTGACCTTAGATCATCTCTTCGCCGCCCTTCCCGCCGAGAACGATTTCTCCGGCTTCGGCCATACGGCGGGCAATGGTGAGGATTTCTTTCTGCGCGGTTTCCACGTCGCTGACGCGCACCGGGCCTTTGGCCTCGAGGTCGTCGCGCAACAGTTCGGCCGCCCGTTTGGACATGTTCTTGAAGATCTTTTCCTTGACGCCTTCGTCCGAACCCTTGAGGGCCAGCACCAGAACATCCGAGGACACTTCGCGCAACAGCGCCTGAATGCCGCGGTCGTCGACATCGGACAGGTTGTTGAACACGAACATGAGGTCTTCGATCTGACCGGACAGGTCCTCGTCGACTTCGCGGATCGAGTCCATCAACTGACCTTCGATCGAGCTGTCGAGGAAGTTCATGATGTCGGCCGCACGCTTGATGCCACCCAGGGTGGTGCGCGCGGCATTCGAGTTGCCGGAGAACTGCTTCTCGAGAATCAGGTTGAGTTCTTTCAGGGCCGCTGGCTGCACGGTGTTCAGCGAAGACACCCGCAGGATGATGTCCAGCCGGACCTTGTGGTCGAAGTTGCCCAGCACTTCACCGGCCTGATCCGGGTCGAGGTACGCCACCACGATTGCCTGGATCTGCGGGTGCTCGTAACGAATCACGTCGGCGACGGCGCGCGGTTCCATCCACTTCAGGCTGTCGAGGCCACTGGTGTTGCCGCCCAGCAGGATCCGGTCGATCAGGCCGTTGGCCTTGTCTTCGCCCAGCGCCTGGGTGAGCATGTTGCGTACGTAGTCATCGGAGCCGACACCCAGGCTGGTCTGGTCGCCGACGATGTCGACAAACTCACTCATGACCTGTTCGACCTGCTCGCGGTGTACGTTACCCATCTGGGCCATGGCCACACCCACACGCTGGACCTCTTTAGGCCCCATGTGGCGCAGCACTTGCGCGGCGTCGGTAGAACCCAGGGACAGCAGCAGGATCGCGGCTTTATCAACCCGGGACAGTTTGGCGACAGCGGCTCGGTTATCACTCATCTGCGTTAATCCACTCTTTCACGACCTGGGCCACGCGACCCGGATCTTCTGCCACCAGACTCTTGATTGCGTTCAACTGTGCGTCATAGCCTTCGCTCGGGCTCGGCAGCAAGATGCTGGTCGGGCCGCCGAGGCTGACGCGGTCGTTGGCCAGTTCGCCGTCCAGGCCGCCCATGCCACCGAGCTCCATGTCGCTGCCCAGGCCAGCGAGTTGCTTGTCTTTGCCGCCACCGGTGATGTTGTTGAGCACCGGACGCAGCACACCAAACACCAACACCAGGATGAACAACACACCCAGCACTTGCTTGACGATGTCCCAGAACCAAGGCTGAGAGTAAAACGGAATATCGGCGATCACTTCACCGCGCTCGGCAGAGAACGGCATGTTGATCACACTGACGCTGTCGCCACGGCTGGCGTCGAAACCGACCGCGTCCTGTACCAGACGGGTGAAGCGCGCCAATTCATCGGCGCTCCACGGCGCACGGCTAGTTTCGCCATTGGCCGCGTTGACCTTGACCTGATCGTCCACCACCACCGACACCGACAGGCGATTCAAACGGCCCTGTTGTTGTTTGGTGTGACTGATGGAACGGTCAAGCTCGAAGTTCTTGGTGGATTGTTGACGCTTGTCTGCCGGATACGGCGCCAGCATCGGCTGGCCGGTGGCCGGGTCCATGATTTGCTGACCGTTGGCATCGAGCAATGGCTGACCTGGCTGCACCATGCCGGCCGACGCGGTGGCGCCACCGGTGGTTTGCGGCGCCGAGGCTGGCGACGGCGGCTGGTTGCTCAGGGCACCCGGCACACCTTGCGGGCCATTGCTGGCGGTACGCTGTTCGTTGACCGACTGCTCGCTACGCAAGGCCGGCTGGTCCGGGTTGAACTGCTCGGAAGTCGACTCGACGGCACTGAAATCCACGTCCGCCGATACTTCGGCTTTATAGCGGTCATTGCCCAGCACCGGTTGCAGGATGTTGTGCACGCGCTGGGTCAGCATGCTTTCCATGCGACGGCTGTAATCGAATTGCTTGCCGGCCATGGTCAACTCAGAGTTTTCTGCCTGATCCGACAGCAGATTGCCCTTCTGGTCGACAACGGTGATCTGCGATTTGCTCAGCTCGGGAACGCTGGTCGCCACCAGATTTATGATGGCGACGACCTGGCCCGGCTCCAGCGAGCGACCGGAATAGAGTTCAACCAGAATAGAAGCGCTGGGCTTGCGTTCGTCACGCACGAACACCGAGCTTTTCGGAATCGCCAGATGCACGCGGGCACCCTTGACGTTGTTCAGGCTGGAAATGGTCCGGGCCAGTTCGCCTTCGAGGCCGCGACGATAACGGGTCGCTTCCATGAACTGGCTGGTGCCCAGCCCCTGTTCCTTGTCGAGAATCTCGAAACCGATGTTGCCGTCGCTGGGAGTGACACCAGCGGCCGCGAGCTTGAGCCGCGCACGGGACAGGTCATCGGCCTTGACCAGCAAGGCACCGGAGTTCGGTTCAACGGTATAGGGAATGTCGGCGGCGGCCAGGGTTTCCATGACCTGCTTGGCGTCCATGCCGGCAAGGCTGCCGTACAGAGGACGGTAGTCTGGCTGCTGGGACCACAACACCACGGCAAAACCAATCGCCACGCTCGCAGCCAGGCCGACCAACAGGCCCACCTGACGCAACATGGTCATCTCGGAGAGGTTTTCCAGGAAGGACAACCCGAACAGCGGCGGTTTGCCGTCTATTGGGGTGGCCTTGGCCGGAACATTATCGGCGATTGCTTCTGCCATGACTCAATCTCGTCCTTAAACCGGCATCTGCATGATGTCTTGATAAGCTTGAACCAGCTTGTTACGCACTTGGGTCAGCGCCTGAAAAGACACGCTGGCCTTCTGTGAGGAAATCATCACGTCAGTCAGGTCGACGCCGCTTTTACCAATCTCGAAGGCACTGGCCAACTGATTGGACGCCTGCTGGGTGTCGTTCACTTTATTGACGGCCTGACCGAGCATGTCGGAAAAGCTGCTGCCACCCAATTCAGGGACTGCGGCAGTCGATTTCGGCGCAGACATCGCATCCATTTGCATGGAGCGCATGTCCAGCATCAACCGATTGAATTCAATACCTTGGCTCATGGTTTCTCTCTTTGACGAAGCTACGTCTTTGGCTACCCGCAATTTTTTGACACTCACTCGGCGGGTAGAGAGGTGTTAGCAACAAGGGTGCCAGCTCCGTGACTGCTCTAAACAAAAGCTTCCGAGCTTTGCCTTAACCGTGAATCACCGCAAAACCATTGTGGGAGCGAGCCTGCTCGCGAAGAGGGAGCGTCAGTCGATATTTATGTACCTGTCACGCCGCCTTCGCGAGCAGGCTCGCTCCCACATTTAGAGTGGTGTGCTTGCGTCAACTTTCAGGTGGAGAACAAGTAGCCTTCCACATCCATTCCGGCGTCGCGCATCTGCGCCAGCTTGTAGCGCAAGGTGCGTGGGCTGATGCCCAGTCGCTCGGCGGCTTCTTTGCGACGACCGCGCTCAGAGCGCAGGGTGTCAATAATCATCTGGAATTCACGGCGCCGCAGGTCATCGCCGAGGGCGCCCGCCGATTCGGCTTCGACTTCCACTGCGCGCACGGGCGGCGGTGCCAATGCCGGCAGCGGCGCACACGCCACAGGCCCGGCCAGGCAGAAATCCTGCGGCTGGATCAAGCCGCCCTGCTGCAGAATCAAGGCACGCTGGATTGCGTTATCCAGTTCACGCACGTTGCCCGGCCACGGATAACCGATCAGGCATGCCTGCGCCTCGGGCGAGAGCTTCGCCACGGCATGCTTCATTTTATTGACGTGTTTGGCCAGCAGTCGCTCGGCCAACGGCAGGATGTCGGCGGTGCGCTCACGCAGCGGACGCCAGGCCAACGGAAACACCGACAAGCGATAGTAAAGGTCTTCACGAAAACGCCCCGCCGCCACTTCAGCGGCCAGGTCACGGTTAGTGGTGGCGACCACTCGGATGTCCAGCGTGATCGGCTTGCGTGCGCCGACTCGCTCGACTTCACGCTCCTGCAATACGCGCAGTAATTTGGCTTGAAGGCCGAGAGGCATTTCGGAGATTTCATCGAGCAGGATCGTCCCGCCATCGGCCTGCTCGAACTTGCCGGCCTGCGCTGCGATGGCGCCGGTGAACGAACCCTTTTCGTGACCGAACAAGGTGGCTTCGAGCATGTTGTCCGGGATCGCTGCACAGTTGATTGCAATGAACGGCTGACTGGCGCGATGGGAGTGCTGATGGATGTAACGCGCCAGCACTTCCTTGCCGGTTCCGGACTCACCGGAGATCAACACCGTGGAGTCACTGCGCGCCACTCGCGCGGCCAATTCGAGCAATTGCGCACTGGCCGGCTCGTACGCCACAGGCCCCTCACTCTCGGTCGCGCCGAGATTGCCCAGTGCGTGACGCGCCACCAGATCGAGCAAGGCTTTGGGCTCGAATGGTTTGACCAGATAATCCGCAGCGCCCTGACGCATGGCGTCGACTGCCCGCTCGACGGCGCCGTGGGCGGTCATCAGTAGCACCGGCAGTTGCGGCTGACGAGCGCGCAGCAATCCAAGCAGTTGGTGGCCATCCATGCCCGGCATGTTGACGTCACTGATCACCAGATTGAACGCCTCGGCACTGACCGCAGCCAGCGCCTCTTCCGCCGAACCGACCGCCGTGTAATCGTGCCCGGCAAGCAGCAGCGTATCGGCTAATGCCTCCCGTAGTGCGCGATCATCCTCGACCAGTAAAACCTTGATCGCCATGTCTTTCACTTCGCTCCCTGAGCGCTGCGCTGTTCACCCGAAAAAAGCGGCAAGATCACCTGCGCACAAGTGCCGCGACCCGGCCGCGAGCGCAACTGTAATTCTCCCTGATGAGCACGGGCGACTGCCTTGACCACGGTCAGGCCCAGGCCGGTGCCAGTGGTTTTAGTGGTGAAAAACGGCTCACCCAAACGCACCAGGACCTTCGTGTCGATGCCACTGCCGCTGTCGCTGACGCACAAGCGCAGGTTGTTGCCGCGGGTATACAGGTGAACCTTCAATCGGACATCACCGGCACTCGCCTGAATGGCGTTCTCGATCAGATTCAGAATGGCCCCGACCAGGGTGTCGCGATTGCACAACAACTCACCGGCATGACTGTCGCACTGCCAGCGAATCGGCAGATCCTGAACATGGGTCAGCGCTGCCGCTTGCAGCGACTGCATCAGCATTTTGGGGGTCACGCGATCGGTCAGCGGCAGCTCGCCGCGAGCGAACACCAGCATGTCGCGAACCTGGTGCTCCAGCTCATGCAGACGCTCTTTCAGGCGCCCGGCAAAACGTTGCTGGGTCTCGACCGGCAACGCCTGCTCAGTCAAATGACTGGCATAGAGCAACGCAGCGGACAACGGCGTGCGAATCTGATGAGCCAACGATGCGACCATACGACCGAGAGACGACAGGCGCTCATGGCGAGCCAGCTGACCTTGCAGATGACGGGTTTCAGTCAGGTCGTTGAGCAACACCAATTGACCAGGCTCAGCGTCCAGCGAGCGGGTGGCGATCGACAGGCGTCGACCGTCCTTGAGAGAAATTTCGTGACCGTCGTCTTCGCGCGGCGCAAAGCATCGAGTAATCACATGACGCCACAGCTCGCCTTCGAGAGGCAGACCTAGCAGTTCACTCGCGGCGGGATTGGCTTCGCGCACGATTCCTTGGGCGTCGATGACGATGACGCCGCCAGGCAACAGATCGAGGAGATTTTGCAGGCGGTTGGCCAGGCGTTCTTTTTCCGCCAGCTCCTGCATGCGCTGAGCACTGACCACCGCCAGCTCGCCCTTGAGCTCGGTGACCCGGGCTTCGAGCATGCTGTAGGAATCGGTCAATTGGCTCGACATCTGGTTGAACAGCGCAAATGCCTGCTCAAGGCCAAGCCGGCTTGCCTGCTCTACGGACGACGGTTGCCCCGAAGCATCTGGGACAGGAGACATCTGGGCGGCTTGGGGCATCGTGCTCTCTCGCGTGGTTGACCGTCAGTTAAACGGAACGTTGCGAGGGATGTAGCAATACCCGTGCCTAAAAAAAAACGCCTATAAATGAAGGAGTTGAAAAACAGGCGTCAATCATCCGCCTGTTCATCACCGTCACGACGGCTCATGCCGTACTTGCGCATCTTCTCAACCAGCGTGGTGCGACGAATCCGCAGCCGTTCGGCCGCCCGCGCCACGATGCCATTGGCATCATCGAGCGCCTGTTGAATCAGCCCTTGTTCCAGACCGCCGAGATAGTCTTTCAGGTCCAGGCCTTCCGGTGGCAGCATGGCATTGGCGGTGAAGTCCGGGGTATGGCCGTTGATGGCCACCCGCTCTTCAAGATCGCTGCGCAGGCTATCGACCAATTGCTCGTCTTCGTCATCGACGTAGCGGAATTTCTTCGGCAACTCGACCACGCCGATCACCCCGTACGGGTGCATGATCGCCATGCGCTCCACCAGGTTGGCCAGCTCGCGAACGTTGCCCGGCCAGCCGTGACGGCACAGCGACATGATCGCCGCCGAGTTGAAACGGATCGAGCCACGCTTCTCGTGCTCCATGCGCGAGATCAACTCGTTCATCAGCAGCGGGATATCTTCGACGCGTTCGCGCAAGGGCGCCATCTCGATCGGGAACACGTTCAAGCGATAGTAGAGGTCTTCGCGGAAGGTCCCGATCTCGATCATGCTTTCGAGATTCTTGTGGGTCGCCGCAATGATCCGTACATCGACGCTTTGGGTCTTGTTGCTGCCCACGCGCTCGAAGGTGCGCTCCTGCAAGACACGTAGCAGCTTGACCTGCATCGGCAGCGGCATGTCGCCGATTTCGTCGAGGAACAACGTACCGCCATTGGCCAGCTCGAAACGCCCGGCGCGACTGGTGATCGCTCCGGTGAAGGCACCCTTCTCGTGGCCGAATAATTCGCTTTCCAGCAACTCGGCCGGGATAGCCCCGCAGTTGACCGGCACGAACGGCGCTTCCCGACGCTTGGAGTGGTAGTGCAGGTTACGCGCGACCACTTCCTTGCCGGTCCCGGATTCACCGAGGATCAGCACGCTGGCATCGGTGTCGGCGACTTGCTGCATCATCTGACGGACGTGTTGAATCGCCCGGCTGGTGCCGACAAGGCTGCGGAAAAGATTGGGCTCACGGTGACGACCGCGCTCACGGGCCTGGTCATACATCTCGCGATAGACCTGGGCACGGTGCAACGAATCGAGCAATTTGCTGTAGCTGGGTGGCATTTCGAGAGTCGAAAGCACTCGGCGACGCTGGTCTTCCGGCAAGTCAATGGAAGAATTATCGCCCATTAACAAAACTGGAAGGAACTCATCCCAGGTTGAGAGTGTCTTTAACAGGCCCAAAAGTGCACCAGGAGCATTTACCGTCCCGATGAGGACACAGATTACTTCACGACTTGATGACAGAGAGCCGACCGCCTGCTGCCAGTCATGGCTGCCACAGGGTAAATTTTCTTCGCCGAGAAAATTTAAAATCACCGCCAAATCGCGGCGACGGACGCTATCGTCATCAATCAGCAGAATTTTGGTTTCACGCCACATGCAATAGCAACTTCCCTAGTCAACTCAATGCCCAAAATGAGGGGCAAGCTAGACGCTTGCAGACACGTTATGCCTGTAGACGCCTGAAATCTGGAACCAGCCACTAGTTAAGTCAAAAAACCGTGCACAGTCAAATTTATGGCGCACTATGTTTGGATTAACTGAGGGTTAATTAACCAAACAGATGGTAAACCTTTGCCGCGCTCTGTGCTTGGTGGATCTGCGACATCTCGTCGACTATCGCCTGCCGCTCTCCCGTCGCCGCCTCCAGAAGCTGTTTATACACTCCCAGCAACTCCTCAAGGTTGTCGCGCAACGCGACCTCGTCCACCGTAGCTTCACTCAAGACGTCTTCCATGCAGGAACGGCAAGCCAGGTCCAACTCACCAATGGCTTCCCAGTTGCGCTCGGCCAATGCACCGACGAGGGCATCGCGGGTTTGTTCGATTCGCTGCAAGACAAGACTCATGGTGATCTCCTTAAAACTGCGGACCCGGCGCGGCAATGGCATCCCAACCGTCTTTGACCGTGCGAAGCAGGTCGGCGACTTCGTCGAGAATTTTTGGATCGGTCTTGATGTTGGCTTCAGCCAGACGTTTCATCATGTAGGTATAGAGGTTATCCAGCTCACCTACCGACTCAGCCTGGTTTTCCAGATCCAGACCTTCACGCAGACCACCGATGATGCCGATGGCCTTGCCGATCAGAACGCCTTTATTTGGAACATCCTTACGCTCCATCGCACCTTTGGCCTGGGCGATACGATCCAGGCCACCTTCCATTAGCATTTGCACCAAACGATGCGGACTGGCTTCGGAAGTTTGCGCCTGAGCGCCAATCTTCTGGTATTGGCGAAGGGCTAACATTGGATTCATGTTGTACCTCATCAGAAATCTGTGGTTCGTATAACCAGTGTATCGACGACGCGTCAAAAAACTTTAGATTCAAAAACAAAAAGCCCGGAGCGTGAAAACGCTGCCGGGCTTTTGGCACTGTGAGTGTTACGAGTTCTTCTGCTGCGCAGTCATGGCCTCGAACATAGACGTGATGTTACTGGCCGTCGCTTTCAGCTTGCCGACAAGAGTATCCATGTCGTTGTACTTTTTGGTCAGTACCGCGGTCAGGGTCTCGATTCGGCGATCCAGCGCCGCTTGGTCATTGGTCAGGCGCTTCTTGGTCACATCAAGCGCCTTGGAGCGTGCATCCAGAATCGAGTCGACGCTTTTCCCGCTGACCAGTTTCGACTCGGTGAATGGCTTGATCACATTATTCATGCGCTCAATCAGACCATTGGTTCCGGTAAACAGCGTCTGAACCTCACCACCCAGCTTCTTGTTATTCATGGCAGCGGTGAATTTCGTCGAGTCGAAATCCAGCGCACCCGTCTTCTGATTCGTGGTAATCCCCAACTGCGACAGCACAGTCAGCTTATCCCCGGCACCGGTCTGGGACAGTGGCCCGCGCAGAGCATCGAGAATCGAACGTGGAAGCGGGTCACCGGTCAGCGCTGCGGGAACGGTCAGTTTGCCATCGTCGTCCAGGGACGGCTTGGTCAAAGAAGTCACAGCGTTGGCGACAGCGTTGTACGCGTCGACGAACTTCTGGATCGAAGCCTTCAGACCGTCGTTGTTGGACGCCACGTTGACCGTCGACTTGCCGACCGTCAGCAGGTTCAGCGTCAACCCCGAAATCGACTTGTCGACCGTATTGGACGAACTGGTCAGTGACAGCCCGTCAACGGTGAATACAGCATCCTGTGCCAGGCTGCCGATAGCACCCGAAGAAGTGGCAGTCGGTGTGGCGGCCATCAGGGTCGTGCCATCGATTTCCAGACCGGCGATGCCGCTGGCGGAAATATCGGAACCTGCGCCCGTAGTGGTGGACCCCAGCACCAGTCGCGAGCCGAAGCTATCGGTCACGATGTTGGCGCTCAAGCCACTGGACTGGTATTGGGTGTTGATCGAGTCACGCACCGATTGCAGGGTCGCACCTGCACCCACAGTGACCGGGTAGCTTTTGCCATTTTGGGTGATGGTCAGCGTACCCGTCGGGATCGCACTGCTTGTGCCGCCGGCAAACGCCGCACTGGCAACTTTCGACGAGGTCGCCAGCTTAGTGACGTCCACGACATAACTACCGGAAACAGCCGCGTTACTGGACGTGGCGGTCAACACTTTGAGGTCGGAGGACGTTGCTGCAAAACCGGTGAACTGAGGGCTAGTGGTGCTCCCCAAGTCGGCGAGGGTTTTCTGGAACGTCGCCAGCAGCGACTTCAAGGTACCAATCCCGGAAATGCTCGCCGTATTGGTCGTGGTCCCACGGTCGATCTGACCTTGCTTGGCCGCTTTGTCGGCGTTCACCAAGGCCTTGACGATAGCACCGGTATCAAGGCCGGAGCCTAAACCCGTGCCCGGTAGAATTGGACTTGCCATGTGAAACTCCCTTCAGTGTGTCGCCGGCCTTTTGACCACTACAACGCCCAAAAGAACATAGCAACAAAATTCGTGCCAGCTGTCAGGCTTTTGCGCTGAACAACAGGCTGCTTGCATCATTCAAACTATTGGCCAGTTTCAGGACTTCTTCGTTGGGGATCTGACGGATCACCTCACCGGATTCGCTGGCAATGACTTTGACAACCACTTTGCCCGAAGGCTCGTCGATCGAGAATTCCAGGTTGCGCTTGACCGACTGAACGAATTTTTCAATTTCCTGAACAGCCATCTTCAGTTTGTCCTGCTCGGTCTGTTCGCCCCTCCCTTCTTCCTTGACGGCAGCTACTGGAGCAACTACCGCTCGAGGCTTCTCCGCCGGCTTGTCGGCAACAGTCGTCGCCTGCTGGGCCGCAGGATAAGACAAGTTCAGCTTGACGCTCATATCCATGTCCATCACCTCTTAAAGTAAAAAGCGAGAGAGCGCGACAAGCGCACTCCCCGCCAAAACTCATCAGCTATTACTGAAGCAGTTTCAGTACAGCGGATGGCAGTTGGTTGGCCTGAGCCAGAACTGCGGTGGAAGCTTGTTGCAGAGTTTGTTGCTTGGTCAGCTGTGCAGTTTCAGCAGCGAAGTCGGTATCTTGTACGCGACCCAGTGCAGCACTGGCGTTTTCGTTGATGTTCTGCAGGTTGGAGATGGTACTGGACAGACGGTTTTGTGCAGCACCGAGGTCAGCACGGCTGGAGTTGATCTTGGCCAGAGCGGCGTCGATTTTGGTCAGCGCGTTGTTCATCGAAGCTTCAGCGGTAGCCGAGTTGTTACCAGTGATCTGAACGGTAGCCGAGTCAACCGACAGGGTAGCTGCATCGAAGCCGCTGTCCAGGGTCAGAGTGATCTGGTTGGTAGCGCCGGTGTTGGAACCTACCTGGAAGGTCATGGTGCCAGCGGTGCCGTCGATCAGGTTCTTGCCGTTCAGGTTGGTCGACTTGGCGATACGAGTCAGCTCGTCCGACATCGAAGCGAATTCTTTGTTCAGAGCAGCACGGTCAGCAGTGCCGTTCGAGTCGTTTCGCGATTGAACAGCCAGTTCACGCATACGCTGCAGAATGTTGGTCGATTCTTGCATCGCGCCTTCAGCGGTCTGAGCGATCGAGATACCGTCGTTGGCGTTTTTGATAGCCATGGTCTGACCGCGGATCTGCGAAGTCATACGGGTAGCAATTTGCAGGCCAGCGGCGTCGTCTTTAGCGCTGTTGATTTTCAGGCCGGAAGACAGGCGAGTCATCGACGTCGACAGAGCGTCGGAAGCACGGTTCAGGTTTTTCTGAACGTTCAACGATGTGACGTTGGTGTTTACTGTTAAAGCCATGACGAATTCCTCGTTGGTTGGGTACTGCGGCTTCCGGCCCTGGCAACCGCCGGGTATGGCCTAGAGAACCTTCGTAATAGTTATCGTCGGGATTGGAACTTGCTTTAGGGGATTTTGAAAAATATTTGCCATCACGTTGCCACCCCCCGTAAATCAAGGGCTTGACTGTGTTCAAGCAGCGAAAAAATGACGTCAGGGAAATGCCGGCGACAGATTGGCGAGGACTCGCCTGCACCGGCAGAAGAGAAATTGTTTAAATGGACAGACTGTCGCGCAGAAACCGGACCAGTTCGTATTCCAGATAGTCCGCCAGTGCCAGCCAGTTCTGCGCTTCCTGACACTCGAGTATCTGGCCGAGCAACAATACCCACTGCTGCTGCGTAACCTGCGACGTCAGATCAAAGGACGGTTGCATGGCACCAATCAATTCGATCATCGCCAGCCCGGCTTCTACATCACGCCCCAAACGAAACAATGCTGCGCATTGCTCTGAGTCGACGACAAAGGATTCAAGCCTGCTCATGACGCCAGCTCTGGATGAAAAGCCGTACCGGCGATCATCGCTCCTGCCCGACTGCTGTTATAGAAGCGCACCTGAGGATGCCCTGCGATAAAGCGCTCCAGCTCACATAGGTAACTGCGAAAGTTGAGCTGGGTCTTGATGCGTTGACCGTTACCATCCAGCACCCAGTGTTTGGCGGCGCCCAGTTGTGGCCCCAGGTCGCCATCGTTCCAGCCCGCATGGGTCTTATTGTTGGGAAAGGCGAAGTCGGCACCGAACAGGGTGATCTGCGCCGCGCCCATCTTCACCGCGAGGTCCACTGCCGGATGAATCACACTGCCGCCGACATACAGTTCGCCCTTGGGCCATTGCCGACGCAATTGTTGGTAGATCGGGCTGGCGGAATAACCGGCATATCGCAGCCCTTGCCAGGCCGCCAGCACCTGAGGGTCAACCATGGGCATATAGGCCAGGGTAATGTCGGCGGAGCCTTCGGACGGCAGGTGGCGTACCGAAATGCGCTGGTCGATGCTGACCACCACATCAGGTCGGATCCCGTGATTGAGCAGTGGTCGGTAGGCCGTATCGACACAGATGAACAATGGCCGTTCGGCCTGATTGCGAATCGTGTGCAAGGTCTCGAAGTGCTGTTCAAGGCTCGGGCCCGTGGCAATGACGAATACCTCCTGTCCTTTACGCGAACCGAACAACTCGATCACATCGCGATCGGCCTGCACCAGCTCCAGACTAGCCTGCAAGCGCTCGATGATGTCGGGAGCCTGAGGGTCGAACTCACGATTGTTAAAGGTCAGGTGAGTTTCGCTGATCAGGCGATCGCGGATCTTGGCATTGAAGTCATCGGCCAGCACCAGCTCGGACGGCAAGGCAAAGAACGGCAGCTGGATTTCCGCCAGATCGCCGGCATACAACAGCTCGACCCGCGGATCGCTGAGCCACTGCTGCTGATCGAGCAATTGCAGCACCAACGCAAATACCGCGCCGTTGAGGATATGCACATACAAACGCTCAAGGCCACTCTGCAGCAACTCCATCTGCAGATCGCCAAGACCGGTGCCGTAGACATGCACCACCGGACTGTCGATAGGCAGGCTGTCAGCCTGAAGCCTGGCCTCGCGGGTGCGATCATGGCGACTGGTCAACTGGATGCCGTTGATGCTCAATGTCGAACCCAGGCCCTCGACCAGATCGGCCTGTAACAGGCTTGCATCTTCAATCAGCAAACGCGCAGACAGTAATGGCCAGCGGCGCTGTATGACCTCGGCGTTGCGCTCAAAGAACTCGCTCATGGAGCCTCGCTTTTCATTCGGGCAAAAAAATAGCGCTCAAGGTTACACCTTGAACGCTTTTTTTGTGCCTGGCTTTCTTTGACTAAAGAGCCGAGATTCAAGGGCGATAGATGATCGCCGAACCCCAAGACAAACCAACACCGAAACCGCTGAGCGCCACACGCTTCCACTTGGAATCAAGCACGTGTTTTTCCAGCAGCAACGGAATGCTCGACGACACGGTATTGCCGGTCTCGACCATGTCCTTGATGAACTTCTCGGGCTCGCCCTCGAAGCGTCGTGCCACGGCATCGACAATCGCCGCACTGCCTTGGTGAATGCAGAAGGCATCGATATCGTCAGCCGTCAGCCCCGAGTCAGCGAGCAACTCATGCAAATGCGCCGGCACTTTGAGCAATGCAAAGTTGAAGACCTGACGGCCGTTCATGAAGAACACCCCGTCGGAAACCTTCAGGTGCGGCGCGCCGGAACCGTCGGTGCCGAACTTGGCCTTGCCCAGCTGCCATGGTGCGTCTTCGCCCATCCAGGTGGCAGTGGCGGCATCGCCAAAGAGCATGGTGGTGTTGCGGTCTTCCGGGTCGACGATCTTGGAGTACGGATCGGCAGTCACCAGCAAGCCATTTTTCAGGCCCGCGGCTTCCATGAAACCCTTGATGGCGTAGATGCCGTAGACGTAACCGGAGCAGCCCAGGGAAATATCGAACGCGGCCACGGTCGTCGGCAGGCCCAGTTTGTCCTGAACGATGGCGGCGGTGTGCGGCAGGCCTTCTTCGTCGCCGTTCTGGGTGACGACGATCAGCACGTCGATGGCTTCACGCTTCAATTCGGGATTGTTGGCGAACAGCGCGTTGACTGCTTCGACACACAGGTCCGAGGTTTCCTGACCCGCGTCTTTGCGCGGCAGGAAGGCGGAACCGATCTTGCCCAGGATGAACTCTTCATCCTTTTCGAATTTTGCACCTTGTGCGTAATTGTCCACGCCGGCTACAGGAACGTAGCTCGCAATGCTCTTTATGCCAATCATTACGGCTTCCCAATAATAAACAGCCCAATACCACCGCTCGCAAGGAATCGAGGGGCGCCGACAAACAACGAATAACGTCGCCCTCAAGGGGTGACAGCGGGAAGAATAAAAGGCCAACACTGGGCTAAAAACAGTCCAGGCGCCATCTGCCCCTTTTTATACAATACAGTGAAGATGCGCGTTATGACTCGCAGGTCACGCTATTTTGCCGAATCAGCCCCACAAGGGGTTATTCGACCAGCGACCAGTCCAGCGGGGTTCCGCGCTTGATGGCCTCGCGGGCGCGGCGGCCCAGAAGGGTTTCAGCGTGTTTGGGGGCGAGCCCCAGGCCAGGCCGAATGGCCCGCAGATTGGCGACGGTGAAAGGCTCTCCGGCGACCATGTCCCGGGTGACATACAGCGACCGGCGGTACACCAGAGACTTGCGCTCGGCCTCGGTCACGCCGTAATGCACCTGGCCCATGGCCTGCCAGGCGCGTTCGGTTTCGATCACCAGACTCGCGAGTTCGGCCGGTTCCAGGGAGAAACTGGCGTCCACGCCACCGGCGGCACGGTCGAGGGTGAAATGTTTTTCCACCACCGTCGCCCCCAACGCCACTGCGGCGACGGACACTCCGACGCCCATCGAATGGTCGGACAAACCGACTTCACAGCCAAACAACTCCCGCAGATGAGGAATCGTGCGCACATTGCTGTTGGCCGGCGTCGCCGGGTAAGTGCTGGTGCACTTGAGCAACACCAGATCTTTGCAACCGGCCTCACGGGCGGCGCGCACGGTTTCATCGAGTTCGGCGATGCTGGCCATGCCGGTGGAGATGATCAGCGGCTTGCCGGTGGCAGCGACTCGCCGGATCAACGGCAGATCGGTGTTCTCGAAACTGGCGATCTTGTAGGCCGGCACATCCAGGCTTTCGAGGAAGTCCACCGCCGTGTCATCGAACGGTGTGGAGAACGCCAGCATGCCCAACTCTTTGGCCCGGGCGAAAATCGGCGCGTGCCATTCCCACGGTGTGTGGGCTTTCTCGTACAGCGCGTACAGCGAAGAACCGGCCCACAGGCTGTTGGGGTCCTTGATGAAGAACTCGCCTTCGGACAGGTCCAGGGTCATGGTCTCGGCGGTATAGGTTTGCAGCTTCAAGGCATGCGCGCCGGCCTTGGCCGCCGCTTCGACGATTTGCAGTGCTACGTCCAGCGACTGATTATGGTTGCCACTCATCTCGGCAATGATAAACGGCGGCGCATCAGCACCGATCGAGCGGTTGCCGATCTTGAAACTGGTCATGGGTGATCCTTTAAAACGCGTGTGAACGCGCAAGCACTCTGAGTGAAACCTGCCTCGCGGAAAACTTTCAGCGACGCTTGGTTGGCCGGCAGCACCTGAGCGGTGATGGCTTGCAGTGACGGCCAGTAAGCGGTGACAAAGGCTTCGCCCCGCGCCAGCAACGCCCTGCCCCACCCCAGGCCGATTCGGTTTTCGAACAAATAAATCGAGACTTCGGCACGAGCATTGTCGAGGTCATAACGCAGCACACCGACCGGGCCATCATCCGCCTCGGCGATCAACAGCAACCGCCGCGGGTTGCTCAGGCTCGCGGCCAGCCAGGCCTGATGGCGTTGCCAGTCGATGACGCGGGTGTCCAGCGACCAGCGCCGAACCGCCTCGGCATTGCGCCCCTCGAACAACAATTGCGCATCATCCTGAGTGGCCTGACGAACCTGCAACACCGCCCCCGCCAGCGCTGCCGCCACCCGCTGCGCCCCACGGCCATCGACCAATTGCCGCGAGCGGTCGGCCAGACTCTGACGAATCCCCTGATTGCCCACGACAAAACCGATGGTCTGATGCAACTGCTCGACGCTGACCCGCTCGCGATTGCCCAGGAACACATGAGCACCCGAGGTCGCCATCACCTCGCCGTTGGCCTGCTGATTATTCGAGACCGCAATGCAGATCGTCGGCAGCCCCATGGCCGCCCGCTCCCAGCTGGTACCGCCACCGGCACCGATGAACAGATCGGCCTCAGTCATCAGCCGGTAGAAGTCGCTGACAAAACTGTGCAAGCGCCAGTTCGGACGATACGCCGCCAGAGCCTGCATCTGCTCCCAGGCTGGATTGTCGGCACCCGCCACGAAATCGACTTCCAGCTCATGGAGGTTCGCCAGTGCCAGCATCGCGTGATGGGTCTGCACGGCCGCATCGAAGCCGCCGAAATTCACCAGTACGCGCCTGGCCCGAGGTTTGATCTCGATCGCCGGGCAACAGAACTCATCGCGCAGCAGCGCAAACCGTGGGCCCAGCAGGGTCTGGCAATCGGGCGTCAGCAGTGAGGCATAAGCCTCTGGGGTGCCCGACAGATTTTGATTGAGCAGCAGATCGACGCTGTATTGCCGAGTGGCCAAATCGTCCACCGCCGCAATTCGCGCAGCCCAGCGACGCGCAGCGGTCTGCCAGTGATGATCGAGGCCATAGTGGTCGACAATGATCCAGTCGAAAGCCGGATGACTTTCCAATGCTTGCCCCAGCGCAGCGATGTCCGCTTGCCACGGCAGCATCGACTCGATGGCCTGCTGTGGGTCTTCATCGGGATAGCGCTCCGGCAGCGCGAAAGTCTCGAAATCCTCGGCCTGCAGACTGTCTAGCCGATGCCCCGGCAACACACGACACGCGAAAGCAACGTGCGCGCCCTGCTTGCGTAATACCCTGGCCAGGGTCAGGCAGCGGGCGATATGGCCACTGCCAATGGTCGGCGATGCATCAGCGCGGATCAGCACCCTCATTGCAGTTCACCCCCAGCCTTCAACGCGGCATAAAGGTATTCGGCACGCGTCCAGTCCTCAAGCGTGTCGATGTCCTGCACCAGATGCCGCGGCAGAATCACCGGCAGGCTTGCCGGCGAGAACAGCACATCACCACGCAACCAGGCCTCGCTGCGTCCCCAGTAGAACTGGCCGGCATCTTGAAAGGCTTCGGCCAAATCTTGCGAACGGGTGTCGCGAAATTCCGGGTAGAGCGAGGTCAAGGCGCCCTGCTCGTCGAGGGTCAAGGCCCGTTGTACCGGGAAGCCAAAACCGGCGACTGAAAACGCGAAAGACTTGTCCGGATGCTGCACCAGCAACTCATGCCCCTGTCGCAGATAACGCGCCCGCAACAGAGGCGCCGTCGCGTAGATGCAGCAGGCATAGTCGAACGGCGGCAATTGCTTCAAGGCATGCACGATCACCGCTGCGGTCCCGGTGAAATCGTCGGCAAGCATCGCAGGCCGCATGAACGGCACCTGAGCACCATGGGCCCGTGCAACCTCGGCGATTTCTTCATCGTCGGTACTGACGATCACTTGGTCGAACAGATTCGATTCCAGCGCCGTGCGAATCGAGCGAACGATCATCGGCACGCCGTCGAACGGCTTGAGGTTCTTGCGCGGGATTCGTTTGCTGCCACCACGGGCCGGAATGATCGCAACACAGCTCAAGAGTCACTACTCCTCAAGGATCAGTCGTCGCAATTGCTCGACCACATAGTCCTGTTGTTCATCGCTCAGCAGAGGAAACAGCGGCAGGCTGATGGCCTCGGCGTAATAACGTTCGGCCTCTGGGAAATCCCCCTCGGCAAAACCCAGGTCGCGATAATACGGCTGCAAGTGCAGTGGAATATAGTGCAGGTTCACCCCGACACCGGCCGCTCGCAAGCCTTCGAACACCTGACGATGACTGAGGTTGATCCGCTCCGTCTGCAAGCGCACCACGTATAGATGCCACGCCGACTCGGCCTCGGGCTGAGCACTGGGCAAGGTCAGCGGCAAGTACGCCAGCAACTGCTGATAACGCGCCGCCAGTTCACGCCGACGCTCGATGAAACCATCGAGCTTGTTCAACTGCGACAGACCGAGGGCTGCTTGCAAATCGGTGATCCGGTAATTGAAGCCCAGTTCCACTTGCTGGTAATACCAGGGGCCGTGGCTGGGTTCGGTCATCTGCGCAGGGTCACGGGTCATGCCGTGGCTGCGCAGGCGCTGCAAGCGTTCGGCCAGTTCCGGACGATTGGTCAGCACCATGCCGCCTTCGGCGCTGGTGATGATCTTCACTGGGTGGAAACTGAACACCGTCATCGCCGCGAATTCGCCGCAACCCACCGCACGCCCGGCGTAGGACGCGCCGACCGCGTGGGAGGCATCCTCGATCACCGTGAAACCGTAACGCTCAGCCAGTTCAGCGATCATGCGCATATCGCAGCTCTGTCCGGAGAACGCCACCGCCACCAGCACTTTTGGCAGTTTGCCGTCGCGCTCGGCGATCTCAAGCTTCGACGCCAAGGTGCAGGCGTCGAGGTTCCAGGTCAGCGGATCGATGTCGACGAAATCGACCTCGGCGCCGCAATAGCGACCGCAGTTGGCCGAGGCCAGGAAAGTGTTCGGCGTGGTCCATAACCGATCTCCCGGCCCGAGGCCGGCGGCGAGACAGGCAATGTGCAACGCCGCCGTGGCATTGCACACCGCCACCGCGAAATCGGCCTGGCAACGCTCGGCCATGGCCTGTTCGAAACGCTCGATGGTCGGCCCTTGCGTCAGCCAGTCGGACTGCAACACGGCAACCACCGCGTCGATGTCGGCCTGATCGAGGCTTTGCCGACCGTAGGGAATCATGCCGACAGCTCCGCGTGCAGGTCGGCGATCTGGCCGACCGAGAGGAAGTGCGGGTTGGTGTCGGAGCGGTACTCGAAATCTTCACTCACCGGCCGGCCCTGCTCGCCCAGTTTGTCGACGGCAAAATCCACGTCGACGCTGGTGAAACGGATCGACGGCTGAATGGTGTAGTGATCTTCGAACTCCAGGGTCATGCGCGCGTCGTCCAGCGGCACCATCAGTTCATGGAGTTTTTCCCCCGGACGAATGCCGACGTTCTTGTGCGGCAAATGTTCAGCCATGCCCAGCGCCAGATCGACGATGCGAATCGACGGGATCTTCGGCACAAACACTTCACCGCCGTGCATGCGGGCGAAGCTGTCGAGCACAAACTTCACACCGTGATCGAGGGTGATCCAGAACCGCGTCATGCGTTCGTCGGTGATCGGCAGTTCTTTGGCGCCCTCGGCAATCAGTTTGCTGAAGAACGGCACCACCGAACCCCGCGAGCCGGCGACGTTGCCATAGCGCACCACGGCAAACCGGGTTTGTTGTTCGCCGGCAATGTTGTTGGCAGCCACGAACAGTTTGTCCGACAGCAGCTTGGTCGCGCCGTACAGATTGATCGGGCTGGCTGCCTTGTCGGTGGACAGCGCGACGACTTTTTTCACGCCGTTGTCGATGGCAGCGGCAATGATGTTTTCCGCGCCGTTGACGTTGGTGCGGATGCATTCGGTGGGGTTGTATTCCGCCGCCGGCACTTGTTTCAGGGCTGCAGCATGCACCACGTAATCAATGCCACGCATAGCCTGACGCAAACGCTCGGCATCGCGCACATCACCGATGAAGTACCGCATGCACGGTGCGTTGAACGTCTGCTGCATCTCATATTGCTTGAGCTCATCGCGGGAAAACACCACCACGCGCTTGGGCTGATATTGCTCCAGCAGCCGGCGGATGAAATTGCGCCCGAACGAGCCGGTGCCGCCAGAGATGAAAATCGATTTACCGTTGAACATGCCTTGAGTCCTTTTACCTGTCAGCCAGGCTTATGCGAGCAACTGCGCCCAGTTCACGCGGGTCGGTTCGCTGAGAGTAAAGCCCTTGCCGGTCAAGGCCAGGTTCTGGTTGTAGGCTGAATCCTGTTCGAAGCGCGATTGCCACTTGTCGCGCAGAGCGGCACGAGCCTGGGTTGCCTCAGGCAGCACGCCCGGATGCAACAGTTGCGCTTGTGGCGTCCAGACAGTCAGGTAACCGGCATCGGCGACTTTCAGGCACAGGTCGATATCGCCAAAAGCTTCGTCGAAATGCTCTTCGTCCAGACCACCCACCGCTTCGAACACGTCCTTGCGAATCATCAGACAGGCACCGGACACCGCCGAGTAGTTCTGCTCGACCTGATGGCCGTTCATGTAGCCCTTGGCGTCCTTACGTTCATCGACAAAGACCGAGCCGATATCGCCATTCAAACCAAGGACCAGACCGGCCTGCGTGGTGACGCCACGCAAGTCCATCAGTTTGGCGCCAACGATGCCGACTTCCGGACGCTGGGCCTGGTTGAGCATAGCGTCGAGCCAATTGGCATTGACCACTTCGGATTCCGCCGACAGCAACACCAGATAGTTCCCCTTGGCCTCGGCACAGGCAAAATTGTTCAGCGCCGAGGCACTCAGGCGCTGACCGCTGCGCACTACACGAAGGCGATCGCCCTTGCCTTCAAGGCTGCTCAGCCAGGTTGCCAGTTCTTCGGATTGGCTGTGATTGTCGGCAATCAGCACTTCGTGACGCTGATAACGGGTGCGCTGCAGCACACTGACCAGCGCCCGTTGCAGCGACTCAAGGTTGTCCTGGCTCTGGAGGATGATCGACACCAGCGGCCGTTCGGCGTGTTGATAGTCGATCTGGTAAGTCAACGGCAGTGCCGAGCTGACCTGAGCGCGATAACCGCGCACCGCCAGAGAGCGGGTCAGCACCTGACGTTCCTGAGCGCTGGATTCTTCTGCCGGGGCATTGCAAATCAGCAAGGGTTCGGCCAGATGCGCCAGCCCTGCCAGGCCACCGTCCTCGATCAGGCGCAGCAACAGATCGAACTCCAGGGCTTGGGGGTACTCGGTCGAGAAACCTTTAGCCTGAGCCAACACATTACGCTGAATCAACCAGTGGCGCGCCATCAACGACGGCACGGTTTGCAGCAGGTCGAGGTTGACCCCGGGGCGGAATACATCCGCCAGAGCGCCGTTGGCCTGACGCTGAATCTCGTCCATTGCCACTGCACGCACACCTTCGGCGCCGGTCAGCTCAAGGCTGGCGCGCAGCAAACCGCTGGCAGTGAACTGATCACCTGCCTCGGCCAGCAACAGCCAATCAGCGGTTGACTGGGCGACGATCTGGTTGATGCGCTCGACGTAATTGGTCGTGGTGACTTTGACGAAGTGCACGGTGTCGCGCACGGTTGTCGTCGCCGGTAAATCACCTGTGGTGAATACCACCAGGTTGAATGCCTTGCAGTGGCCACCGACCAAACTGTCGAAGGTCGCCTGCAACTTGACCATGTCGGCATCCAGATCCAGCAACAGAATGCCGAACTGTGGACCGCCATTATGCTTGGCCAACTGTGCAGCGATAGCCTTGAGCTGCGCTGCCTCCGGGTTGCGCGCATCGAGCCAGTTCAGCAACCGGCCGGACGGCATGTTCTCGAACAGTCGGCGGTCTTGCTGACCCGGTAAAGCGTTCAGTCGCTCGGCCCAGGCTTGCAGCTTGAGGCCTTCTTCCGGCTCTTCGCTGTCCTTCAACGACTCCGCCAGGCGCTTGACCACGGCCCGGTTGAACACGTTCAGGCTCAAGGCCTCCCACAACCGGCTACGCACAGTGCGGTCAGTGTCATTGGGGTGAACTTGCATCAACTCATGCTGCTTGAGCAGGATGCCTTCCAGTTCCTGAAGCTGCAGGCGACCGGCGGGCATGGCATGCAGCAGGAATTCAAACTCCGTCAGCAGGTCGAACACCGGTTTGTTGTAAAACGGCATTTCGACGAATTGCTCGGGGCCGAACGAGCGAATCGGCTCTTCCCCCGCCTCGCGCCAGGCCGAGCGAATAATCATGGTGCCTTTGAGCGAGCGACCTTCAATCAGGCAATCGGCCATGGCGGTAAAACTGTCCAGGGCGATCTGCTTGGCCTGGACCGGCCCCTTGTCGCTGAGTGGCGTCGGGATCGAGGCCAGGAATTCGGCAAACTGCTCGCGCTCGGCAACGCTTTTGGCGTCTTTGAAGGTCAGCACCGTCAATACGTTGGTGTTGTGGTCCGAGGCGCCATAGTTCATTTCCCGCACGGCGAACGGAATCGGCAGGATCCGCGCCTTCGCGCAGGCCAGCAGGTAGAAGGTGTGGCCGATTTCCTGCCATTCGAAACCGGTGCCTGGTGGCAGCAGGCTGTACCACTGTTGCAACAGATCGGTACGGGTGACCGCATAGAACGGCGGCAGGAAATTATCCATGAACCGCACAACTCGGTCTTCGGCCAGCTCCGAGTTGTAATCCTCATGAACCTTGCGGTCGCGGCGGAAGTAGTTCACTTCAGTGGCACGGGCCAGGTACATGATCCCGTAGCCATGGCACAGGCCGTAGTCGGGATTGGCTTCGAGAAACTCCACCGACTCGGTCAGTGCGCGGTGCAGCAGGAAGTCGTCATCGGCGGCGAACACCATGTAAGGCGTGGTGACTTGATTGACGCCGTAGGTGAGTTTTTCCTGCAGCCCCTTGTAGGTGTATTGCGGCAAGTGGCGATAGTCGACCGACGGGAAGTCCCGGGCCATGTTCTCGTCCCCCTCAGCGGACGAGTCCAGAACCAGAACCGTGCAGGGATAGCTGCTGTAGTACTGCAAGGTGCGCCGCAGGAACGCGTTCCGGTTGTGGGAAATCACCACCACCGTAAACCGTTCGTTCAGCGGTGCAACGTTGTTTTGAGCACTGTTTTGAACCTGCATCTTTCTATCCCCACAACCGGCCAATCGCCAAGAACCTGGAACCACTTTTGATTAACGAACGCGACGCAGATAGCCGTCCGGTGCCACGGTGATCAGCAGTTTGTTTTGCAACTGCTGGTCAATCTCGAAGTCCTTGTTTTCTTCCAGGTACTTCCACACGGCAGTTTTCGGGTTGTCGCCCGGGCCCCATGGGCGATCCGGGAAGAAGTCGGCTGGCATGTCTTCGACCACGGTGTCCATGACCACGCAGTAGCTGTCCACTGACACCAGCGGTGCGTACAGACGCAGCTCTTCGAGCACGTGATCGTGAGTGTGGTTGGAATCCAGCACCAGAATGACTTTCTTGCCTTCGGCTGCTGTGCGCACTTGGGCGGCGATGGCCGGGTCGATGCTCGAACCTTCGATCATCGAAATACGCTTGCTCATCGGGTGGCTTTCGATGGCTTCGCGGTTGTGCGGGCGAATGTCGAGGTCGATGCCCAGCACTTCACCGTGGCCTTGCAGCTCCAGCAACGATGCGTAGTAGATGATCGAACCGCCGTGGGCGATGCCGCATTCGATCACCAGGTCCGGCTTGACCTGCCAGATGATCTCTTGCATCGCCATCATGTCTTGCGGCAGCTGGATGATCGGACGCCCCATCCACGAGAAGTGGTAGCTGTATTTGTGCTTCGCCGATTCGTTGAAGAAGTCCCGGGCAAGGCCAGTGAGTTTCTGGTCATCACCTTGCTGGGCGATCTGTTCCCGGCATTCGGCTTCGAAGGCTTTGTTGATGCTGTTGTCGGTCATTTCAAAATTCTCAATGGTCACTGGAACGAAGCGCTATCGACGGCGTGATAGACGTAGCGTCCACCGGTCATCCGCTTGATTTCTTCGAGGTAATTGGAGTTCATCACAAACAGGTTGGCGCCTTCGGGCAAGGCATCCATGGCCTCTTGCGGGGAGGACACCCGCGCGCCGCTCAGGGGCAGATAACGGCCCTGTTTGGCCGGGTTGATATCCACCACGCGATCCACCACCACGCCCGCGCGTTGCAAGAACAGCGAATAAATCACGCCTTTGGACGAGGCCCCCCAGATCGCCGAACCCTGCTCGGGCGCGGCCTGAATGATCTGCACGGCGCGGTCGAGGCTGGTGGTGAAACCCTCGGGCAGCGTCAGGCGCGGCACCGGTTGTTCCGGGGTCAGGCGCAACGTCGAAAGGTCCGCAACGATGTACAGGTATTGGCCACCGAACAGGTGACCGGCCTCGTGCACGGTGCCGAACATCCGGCGCAGGTCATCGAGGCGGAAATAATTGACGTGTTCGTAGAACAGGTCGAACCAGGCACGATGCTCAAGGATCCAGTCCAGGCATGGCACTTCGATGTAGATCTGCCCGCCCTGATTGGCCTCGGCGATCTCGGCAAGAAAACTCACCGGGTTCTGGATATGTTCCAGCACATGACGCAGCACGATAGCGTCCGCCGACATTCCCAGGCCGCGAGTAAACGGAGCCTTGATCACATCGCGATTGTCGCCTTCGTAAGCCGGGTCGATGCCAGTGATGGCGTAACCCAGGCCTTTGAGGAGTTCCAGAAAGTAGCCTTTGCCGCAGCCGACTTCGATCAGCTCCTGGCCCTTGAAGTGACGGGCAATGATCCCTTCGACATCGCTCAGGTGCTTCTGGAACTGGCCGGAATGCGCCTGCTCATTCTGATAGTCGGCGTCGTAGCTGAGCTTGTCGGCATCGAAGGCTTGATTGAAGATCAGTCCGCTCGTTTCGTCTTGCACCAACACCATGTCGGCGCAGGCCGAAGCTTTCGCCGATTGCGCATCGGCAAAGGTACGGTTCTGCAACACCGGCAGGTCGGCGACCCGATACAACTCATGCCTCATGCTCTGCTCCCAGTAGCTGTTGCAAGCGGTCCGCCACACCCCAGAACGCCATCGGCTCATGGGTCGGGTATGGGTAATGGCCCAGGTTCAAACGAATCGACGCGTCACGTTCACGCAGCCGTTGTTCGACCAGCGCTCTGACCGATATCGGCCGGCCACTGGAACAGTTGATTACGCCGTCAAATTCGCGCTGTTGCAGGATCGCGGCGAGGTAACTGGCGGCCGTGTCGATCGCCAGGTAATCGCGCAACTGCTCGCCGGCCGACATATTGAAACTGTCGTCCCCGGCCTCGATTGCCCGGTCCAGTGCCGCCAGTAAACTGTTGGGGTTTTGCCCGGCGCCGTGCAGGTAAAACAGTCGCGCCCATTGCAGGGTGAAGGGTTGTTGGCGCTGCAGGTTTTCAAGGAACAGACGCAAGGTATTCTTGGCCAGCCCATAGGGGTTACTCGGCCGCGTCTCGGTCTGCTCGCTGAGTGGCCCGCTTTGCAGGCCATATTCGAAACAGGTGCCCGTCACCAACACCTGCGACACGCCCGACTCGACCGCGCCCTTGATGAACCGGTAATCGGCCATCAGGTTGTGCTCGAAGTGAAACAGTGCCTGATAGTTTGGTAATCCTGGCCAGGCGAGATGCGCCAAGGCATCGACGCCCTCGGTCAGCGGTGCGATGTTCAGATCGTCGGCGTGAATATCCGCTGCCACGAACTCCACGGCATTGATCCACGGAAGTTGCGCAGCGGTCTCGGCGTTACGCGCCACGGCCCGGACCTCGCAGCCACGGGCGAGCAAAGCCGCGACCAGATGTCGGCCGACAAACCCGGTGGCACCGGTCACCAACACTTTCACAGTACGGTCAACTCAGGCACCGCGATCACAAAACGACCGCCCCACTGACGTACTTGCGCCAGTTGCTGACTGACTTCGTGCAACAGGTTCCACGGCAACACCAGGATGTAATCCGGTTTCTCCAGATCGATCTGCGCCGGCGACACGATCGGAATGCGACTGCCCGGCAAGTACTTGCCCTGCTTGTGCGGATTGGCGTCGGCAACCCAGGCCAACAGGTCCGGTTTGACTCCCGCATAGTTGAGCAACGTGTTGCCCTTGGCCGCCGCGCCATAACCGACCACGCGCTTGCCATCGTCCTTGGCCTGCAGCAGGAAACGCAGCAGTTCGTGCTTGATACGTTCAGCGGCGGGCGCGAGGGTCGCGTAGTACTCGGGCGTCTTCACCCCGGCGTCCAGCTCGGCCTGCAACTGTTGCTGCACGGTCGGTTGTATGGCGCGGCATTCACCGTCCTTGCGCTGCACAAACACCCGCAACGATCCACCGTGAGTCGTCAGCTGGCTGACATCGAACACCTCCAGGCCATTGCGCTCGCACAAGCTCTGCACGGCGGTCAGGGACAGGTAGGAATAATGCTCGTGATACAGCGTGTCGAACTGCTGCCCCGCCATCAGCGTCAGCAATTGTGGAAACTCGAATGTCGCCACACCGGTCGGCTTGAGCAAGGAGGCAAAACCACCGAGGAAATCATTGATGTCCGGGACGTGGGCCAACACGTTGTTGGCGGCCATCAGGTCGGCGGCCCAGCCTTCGTTTTTCAGCTGCGCGGCGGTGTCGCGACCGAAGAACAGTTCGCGAATCTCCAGACCTTTTTCCCGCGCCGCTTGCGCAGTGCTGCGGGTCGGTTCGACGCCCAGGCAAGAGATGCCGCGCCCGGCAACGTACTGCAACAGGTAACCGTCATTGGCGGCGATTTCCACCACGCGGCTGTCGGCGGTCAGGCCGAAGCGCTCGACCATCTCGGCCACATAGCGCTCGGCATGGGCCAGCCAGGTGCTGGAGAACGAGCTGAAATAGGCGTACTCGGCGTCGAACAGGCTGTCGGCGCGGGTGTAATCCTCGGTCTGCACCAACCAGCACTGCTGACACACTGCAACCTTCAATGGCACCCATTGCTCGGCTTGTTCCAGGCGATCCGCGTGCACATAGGCGTTGGACGGCGGCGACGTGCCGAGGTCGATCAGCGGCAGGCTCAGCGGTGCGGCGCACCCACGGCAGTTCATAGACGCACTCCAGCGAAGTGTTGATCGAGCGCGGGATGGCTGGAATCCCTGGCCGACAGATTATTGACAGGCAACGGCCAGGCGATGGCCAGCCGTGGATCGTTCACGCTCAAACCACCCTCATGCGCAGGCGTGTAATCGGCGCTGTGCAGATAGAGCAATTCGGCGTCATCGGTGAGGGTCTGGAAACCGTGGGCGAACCCGGCCGAAATCAGCAGGCTGCGACCGTCACCGGCCTTAAGGTGCTCGGCGTGCCAGTGCAGAAAGGTTTCGGAGTCAGGGCGCAAATCCACTGCCACATCCCAGACCTCACCGCGCAGGCAGGTAATCAACTTGGCTTCCGCCGCATTGGCGTTTTGATAATGCAGACCGCGCACACTCCCCCGCTCGCGGGTGCAGGAATGGTTGATCTGGCAGATATGAAACGGCTGGCCGAAAGCGCTCAGGCTGCCTTCGCAAAACAGCCGTGCGAAGTGCCCGCGATCATCTTCGAAGCGTTTGTGCTGCACGCTGAACAGACCGGCCAGTGGCAAGGCTTTCAACAGAAATTCGCTCACAGCGCGCCTCGGTACAGGTTCAACTGACCCAAGGTGACTTCACGCATGTCATCGCCGTTCTGCCATGCCAGGTGCCAATCGAGGGTCTGGGTCAGACACTGCTGTAACGACCAGCGCGGTTGCCAGGCCAACAGTTGACGGGCGCGACTGCTGTCCAGGCGCAACAGACCGGCCTCATGCAAATCACTCGGTTCGATGCGCAATCCACGCGCTTGCGGCCAGTAGCTGGCGAGCAGCTCGACCACTTCGCCGACGCTGCACATGTCTGCTTCGCTCGGGCCGAAGTTCCACGCGCCGGCAAACGCCGGACCTTGCTCATAGAGGCCAGCAGCCAATTGCAGATAACCGGCCAGCGGCTCCAGGGCGTGCTGCCACGGGCGCACCGCTTGCGGATAGCGCAAGGTCACGGGCTCGTCTGCGGACCAGGCCTTGAGCACGTCAGGAATCAAGCGTTCAGGTGCGAAGTCACCGCCGCCCAGCACGTTACCGGCGCGCGCGGTGGCCAACGCCAGACCGTGTTCGGCGTACTTGTCAGCCGGAAAAAACGACGCGGCATAAGACTGCGCCAACAATTCACAGCAAGCCTTGCTGCTGCTGTAAGGGTCGTGACCGCCGAGGGCTTCGTCCTCGCGGTATGGCCACAGCCATTCCTTGTTCGCATAAACCTTGTCGGTGGTCACCAATACGCAGGCGCGCACACCGCCGACCTGGCGGATCGCTTCGAGCAGGTTGAGAGTGCCCATGACATTGCTGGAATAGGTGCCAAGCGGATCGCGATAGCCTTCGCGCACCAGCGGTTGGGCCGCCAGGTGCAGGACGATTTCCGGCTGCACTTCGGTAATCAATTCCAGTAAGGCGCCGAGATCACGCAGGTCGCCGCGCTCATCGTTGATGCCCTCATGCACCCGCGCCAGTTCGAACAGGCTCGGTTCGGTGGACGGATCGAGCGAAAACCCGCTGACCTCGGCACCGAGACTTTGCAGCCACAACGTCAGCCAGCTGCCCTTGAAACCGGTATGGCCGGTCAGCAGAACCCGTTTGCCGCGCCAGAACTCCGGACTCAGGCCCATTGCTTCCATGGGGCCTCCCCGCTCTGCCACAACGCTTCGAGGTGGTTCTTGTCGCGCAGGGTGTCCATCGGATGCCAGAAGCCTTCGTGCTCGAAGGCCTTCAACTGTTCTTCCTGTGCCAGACGCGCCAAGGGCTCGGCTTCCCAAGTGGTGTCATCACCGCCGATGTACGACAGCACTTTCGGCGAAAGCACAAAGAAACCGCCATTGATCCAGCCACCGTCGCCACGAGGCTTCTCGGTGAAACCGAGCACCTGATCGCCGTGACGCTCCAGGGCACCATAACGGCCCGGCGGTTGTACGGCAGTGACGGTCGCCAGACGACCGTGGGCGCTGTGGTAGTCCACCAGTTGACGGATATTGATATCGGAGACGCCGTCGCCGTAGGTAAAGCAGAAGGCGTCTTCATCCTTGAGGTAACGGCCGGCGCGCAGCAAGCGGCCACCGGTCATGGTTTCCTCGCCGGTGTCGATGAGGGTGACGCTCCACGGCTCGCTGTAGTTCTGATGCACGTCCATGCGGTTGTTGCGCATGTCGAAGGTGACGTCGGAAGTGTGCAGGAAGTAATTGGCGAAGAAGTCCTTGATCGCATAGCCCTTGTAGCCAAGGCAAATCACGAAGTCATGAATTCCGTGGGCGGAGTACTGTTTCATGATGTGCCAAAGAATTGGCTTGCCGCCGATCTCGATCATTGGCTTGGGCTTGAGGTGCGACTCTTCGCTGATGCGCGTGCCGAGACCACCTGCCAGAATTACTGCCTTCATCGCTGTCCTCTTGCTCTTCGCGCGTTCCGGCAACCCCCGCAAGAGTCGCGAACCGTCAGATGCACATCATTTACCCGCAGCCATTGAGCCGTTCACGCCCATGGGGTGAAGGTTTTATGGCGATATATGGGTGACTTGCAGGAAGTGAGCCAATTGCGCAGGACAAAAAAAATCGCAGCCTTGGGCAACTGCTACAGGTGTCAATACATCCCTGTAGCTGCCAAAGGCTGCGATCTTTTGACGCTTAGAAGGTAATTACGGAATCAGTCAGGCAACCAACCCCACAACCAGTGATTGAGGTTGTCGCCACGCAGCATGAAATCGCGGTGAACCGCTTCACGCAATTCATCGCCCATACGGTAGCTGGCGTCCGGGTCGGCCAGGTGCATACGGATCGCTTGCAGCCATTCGTCCGTGCTGTTGCTGTAGACCTTGGTGCACGGCAAGTGGCCGCGATAGGCCTCGGTGTCGGTGCAAATTACCGGGTATCCGCAGGCACCATACTCCAGCAAGCGCAGGTTGCTCTTGCAGTCGTTGAAAATATGGAATTCCAGCGGTGCCAGCGCCAGGTCGAGATTCAGGCTGGCCAGTTTGAACGGGTAGCTCTGCAAGCCGATGGTGGAGTGAAACTCGTGGATATAAGGACGCAAGGCGTCAGGGCACATGCCGAAGAACACCCACTCGACCTCGTCTGCCAGTTCACGCACAACCTCGGCAATGATCTCCAGATCACCGGTGTGACTGGTGCCGCCACCCCAGCCGACTCGCGGCTTGCCGGACGTGCGACGATGGCTGGTCAGCGTCGCCCATGGGTCTGGAGATAGCATGTTCGGTACCACGCGGATCTCGCTGTGCATGCTCGACAAGGCATCGGCCAGCGGTTGAGTGGTGACCACTACCCGATCGCACAGGCCAATGCCTTCGCGCAACAGCTGCTCAGTGTTCACTGGCTTGTTGCGGGCGTGGGTATTTTTCTTCGGCGCACTGACGATGTAGTCGTCGAGTTCAAAAATTCGTAGCGCACTGGAGTACTTTTTCATCCGCAGAATGTCACCCGCGGCACCTTCACTGTAACGTCCTTGCAGAATGATCGTGTCTGGAGACAGACGCTCGATCTCCACGGTCGACGGCGACTCGTAGGCTACCCGCGCGATCACTCGCCCGGCTGCTTCGAGTTCGGCCAATGGCGCGGTCACCCGGTAGTGACCGACGGCGGTGCTGTTGACCGGCAGACCGAGAATCAACGGCAATGCGCGGGTGCAGAACGGGTTCCAGTTATTGCGCAGCGACGGTTCCAGGCTGAAGCTGGAAACTCCAAGGCTCAGCGCCGGACTGTAGGCCGGATCCTTGGCGATCTTCGGCAGCCATTTGCGATAGAAGATTTCCTGCTCATGCTCGCGCAGCACCCATGTCGAAGGCGGCGTCGGCGATACATCTTGCGGCACCCACACCACACTGGCGTAAGGCGTCCAGACCACCAGATAGCCGTCTTTGTTCGCCCGCAAACACAAGTCGACGTCGCTGAGGCCCTGGGTGAAGGTCACCTCATCGAACTGCTCGAGTTCATCGAACACTTGCTTGCGCACCATCAGGCAGTGATTGCTCACCGCGCTCCAGTTCTGGGTCACGTGCAAACGCTGCATGTAGCCACGAGAGCCGGCCGCCTCGCCATGAAATGGCGAACCGACCGGCCCGGCCAGGCCAAGAATCAACCCGGCACTGACGATCGAGCCCTCGGGACTGAGGATGCGGGCACCGACCACACCCACTTCCGGCCGCTGGGCATGATTAAGCAATTCGTCCAGCCAGTCGCTGTCGCAGATTACCGTTTGCGCACTAAGCAGCAGCACGTACTCGCCATGAGCCAGGCTCGCGGCGAAGTTGCGAATCGCCGCGTCGTTGGCGTCACCGGCGTAGCGCAGTACTCGCAGCATCGCGGCGCCCAGCTGCGCCATCGCCTCCAGCCAGTCGAGCATCGCCGGGTCATCCGTGCCGCTGTCGACGATCAGGATTTCGTATTGGGTATAAGCCGTGCGCTCGATCAAGCCTTCGATGCAACGCTGCAAGGCGTACAGCGAATCGCCGGTCTGGATGATGATCGACACCAGAGGACGCGCCCCATGGAGGTAGTCGATGCGGTTGATCAACGGCAACTCTTCCTGCCGGATCGTGTGCGCCACGCCGATACGATCCAGGTGCGCGCTGACCATCCCGGCATTGTTCTCGATCACTTCGGGCAACGACAACCAGGCGGCGAAAGACTGACTCGACTCAACCTGGATTTCGGCGATGTGCTCGATGGTTTGCGGCCCGGCCTCTTCCACCAGACGCCATAACAAATCGTGCGGCGCCAACTCACCGTGAGCCGAATCGAAACCACCCAGCGCCATGAAGCGCTGCCGCTCGAAGGCCAGGGTACGACCGACGTAGGGATAGGCGCGCATCAGATCGAGGTTGAAATCGGGCTTGAACACCGGGTCGATCGACTCGTCATCGACCAGCGCACCCTCGTCGCTGTAGGCACAGAGAATGCCCGCTGTACCCGCAATGCGTTCGGCGAGGATCAGCAGAGCCGACTCGCGCAAGGTGTCGCCAGCCTGCAGCAGATAAAACCAGTGAGCGCCTTCCAGCTGCGGCACCACCGCGTTGAGCTGTTGTGCCCAATCCGCCTGGAACGGCAACTGCACCACACAATCGTCGACCGCACACACGGCATCGGACAACACCAGTACTGCCTGAGACGCGTACAGTTGCTGGCTAATGCTCTGCAACGTCGTCTTGAGCGCCGCACCGTCAGCTGTGCTGTCGATCACGATCGGCACGATCTGCGGACGGTACGCCCAGCTGTCGAGGCGATGCGTCATGAGCCGCTGCTCGACATCGGAGAACCTGCGAATCGCCAGCCATTCGCGATAGAAATCGGCGTAGCTTTCGCTCTCGCCGCCCACCCGGCCATTCACCACCGTGTTGCGGTTGCCCAGGATGCGCACCACACACAACTCTTCCCAGGCATGGGGCTGCTCAGTGATTTTGACCAGCTCGATGTAGCGCACCCAACCCGATGCCGGTGCCGATTCACCGCTGCGCGCCGCGAGCATCTGCGAAAGCCAGCTCCACTCCACCGCTGCGGCCTTGACCATTTCCGGGGTTTTGCTCAGACGCTCCGGGTACAAACGCTCGGTACTCAGCACAGTGCTCAGCGACACCAGATTGCCGCGACGCATCAAGCACACGAACAAGGCGAAATCGAGCATGGCGACGAAACCGGCGCCTTCCTGAATCAGCGCCGGCAACAATTCCAGTACATCGACGCGACGCATCAGGGTCGAACTGAAGTTGCCGAGGAAATTCTTCGGCGTACCTTCGAAGATCGCCAGCATGTCATCGCCCTTGAGCAAGGCGTCGTTCGGTGAGAACCGGCAGTTGTCGACCCGTGGCGGCAGGATGAAATTACCGGCATCGCTGAGCATCCGCAGGGCAAAGACCACATTCACGTCCGCGTGGTCGATCAACACCTGCGCCTGCAAGGCTACGCTGGGTGAAAATAGACGGTCGTCATCGCACAGCACTTTGATGAACTCGCCCCGGGCTTCTTCGACGCAACGCAATACGTTCTTCTGCAAGCCCAGACGCTGCGGGTTACGCAAGTAGCGAACCGGGTGAGCCGGTTCGATGCAGGCATCGACAATGTCGCGGATCTCGTCGCTGGACGAATCGTCACAGATGACGATCTCGACGTGCTCGTAGGTCTGGGCGAGCGCACTTTCCAATGCCTGACTGAAGAAGCGCGGGTTGAAGGCTGGGATGACGATACTGACGAGGGGGCGTTGATTCACGGCAGGGAACTCTCGAGCGGCGGGCCTCTACCCTTTCAGGCAGAGGCCTCGGAACCGCTTACAAAAAGACGGTTGGCAGCTCGGCAGATGCAGGCTCAGACCTTGTTGAACAGGCCCAGCTGAGCAATCTTGCTGAAGGCCAGTTGCGAGGCCTGCAACATGGTTTGTTGCAAGGTCAGACGGGTCATCACTTCAGCCGGATCAGAATCACGGATCGACGATTGGGTCTGGGCATTGGCCAGTTTCAAGCTCTGGTTGGTATCGCTCTGGGTATCCAGAGCAGCACCGCGACCACCGACAGAGCTCAACGCGCTGGACAGCTGATCGGTGCCGCTGGCCAGGTTGGCAATACCGGAAGCCAATGATGCTTGCAGTTTCTGAGTAGCGATTGCGTTGCCATTGGTTGGCGTATTCAGAGCGGTTTTCAACTGGCTCACGGTGTCCAGGATGTTCTGGGTTTCGTGAGTGTTGACCGCGATGCTGAACTGATCGTTGGCAGCCGGCGTACCGGTCAGGGTGAAGCTCACACCCGATGCGGTGGCGACGCTGCCGGCCATGGTTCCGGTAGACACTGGCTTACTGTTGGCCGTCAAAGGCGCTGCGTACAGTTCGAAAGCGGTGGCGCTGGTGAACTTGAGGATCGCCGAACCGGTAGGGAAACTGGCGTGGTAATTCACCGGGTTGGTGATGTTGCTGGTGGTGACCTGCGCCGCCGAAGCGTTACCAGGGCTGCCGGTTGCGCTGAAGGTGTCGGGCTTGGCCGCCAGGGTAAACGTGTGGCCAGGCAACACGGTCGCCGCAGTGTCGCCGGCGCTCAAGTTGATGTTCAGGGTCAGTTCGACGCCACGGAAAGTGACGGCCTGGCCGGCCTT
Source organism: Pseudomonas sp. S2_A02 (assembly GCF_054668495.1). NCBI lineage: Bacteria > Pseudomonadati > Pseudomonadota > Gammaproteobacteria > Pseudomonadales > Pseudomonadaceae > Pseudomonas > Pseudomonas sp. S2_A02. The sequence goes on from NZ_CP162776.1 coordinate 1,970,638, forward strand.
GTTGGCAGGGTCGAACGCGCCGCCCTGACTGGCTTCGGCAGTCACGTCGTTGCCGCCCGAGTCAGTGATTTTCAGCTGAGTGCCGCTGACGAAGTCCACGGTATACGGCTCGCCGCTGCGGAATTTGGCGTTGTAGGTGACGTTCGACGACACTTGGCCGTTGGACAGGGTCACGCGGCCGTCATCCACGACCGGCGCAGTCCGGGTGACCTCGCTGCGACTGGTGTTGATCGCCTGCTGGAACGCATCCCAACCGGTGCTATTGGTGGCCATCGACATGGTGTCGCCGATCGCCAGGTCAAGCGTCACCTGGTCGCCGTTGTAGCTGTAGGTGCCATCGTTGTTACGCGTGAACGGTATGGTATCGCCCTTGGAACCGGCGAAGATGTATTTGCCGTTCTCGTCCTTGCTGTTCATCAGGCTCAGCAACTGCTCTTCGATCTGCCCCAGCTCCGATGCGTTGGCCTGGCGATCGGCATCGGTGTAACCGGCGTTGCCGGCACCCACAGCCAATTCCTTGGCGCGCTGCAGCACGTTATTGATGCTGGTCATCACCGCTTCGGTGGTGCCCAGGGTCGCCTTGATGGTAGTGGCGTTAGCCTCATATTGATCGAGCATCGAAGCCTGTTGACCCAATTGCAGCAAACGCGAAGCGCCGACCGGATCATCGGCCGCGGTGTTGACGCGAACGAGGCTGCTGGCCTCTTCGCTGCTCTTGACCACGTTGGCGAAATTCTTCTGATAGTTGGCAGCAGAGGACTCGTAAAACTGGGCGGTAGAAATGCGCATGGGCTACGACTCCTTAAAGACTGTTGATCAGTGTGCTGAAGATTTCCTGCGCAGCCTTGATGATCTGCGAAGACGCGGTGTAGTACTGCTGATACTTGACCAGATTGCCGGTTTCCTCATCGAGATCGACACCGGACAGTGAATCGCGAGCGCCCTTGGCGTTGGCCAGAATCGCGTCAGTGGCAGCGCTGTCGAGCTTGCCTTGCGCGGCCTTGGCGCCGACGCCCTCGACCAGTTTGCCGTAGGCGTCGGTCAGGGAAATGCCTTTACTGGCCGAACCGGTATCCACAGTCTGCTTGGTCTGCAAGCCGGCCAGTGCGGTACCGTTACGGTTGTCCAGCGTACCCGGTTGACTGAGCGTGATGTTGATCGCACTGCCTTGACCTGGCGAACCGGCCACGGTCATGTCGAAGGTCGCGGTACGCTGCACGGCTGGCGGCCCCGGATCCATGATCGCGGCGCCGCTGGCGTCGACCAGTGGAATGCTCAAGCTGAGCGTATTGTTCTGGCCCGGCACAATGGTGCCGCTGCTGAGTGCATTACCTTTGGCATCGAGCAACTGGTAAGTCTGGGTGGTGCCACCGGCGGCACCGAAAACCACTTTGACCGGAGTCGAATTCTTCAGCCCGTTCTGAATGGCCAGGGTGGTGGCTGAGTCATAGATATCGAACTTCGTGGTCAGGGTCGGTTGGCCGCTGGCCGGAATCGTCAACGTGCCGCTGCCGCCCGGCGCAATGGCCGCGCCCAACGGTGCCGCGATGGCCAGACGTTTGGAGTCGGTCATCTCGGTCTTGATGTTGGTCGCTGCGTTGCGGGTCGGGGTGATCTTGAACGTGTCACCGGCGGCTGCGGTGCCACCGGAAAGTGTCATGGAGAAACCGTCGATCACCGGTGGCGGCGTGGTCAGCGTGCTGAACGCGCCCATGGCGGTGCCTTCAGGCAGGCGCTGCACGGTGTAGTTCGTGGCGCTGGTGAAGGTGACCTTGTAATCGTTGATGGTCAGCTTGCCGCTGTCCTCGATGCTCACGTCGAAGTTGCCTGAGCCGGCGCTGTTGCCGACCGTGGCAACGCTACGCTGAGCCATTTGCGCGGCACTGTTGATGCTGTTGAACAGGTTCGAACCGAAGTCACCGTTCTTGTCGATGCCCTGAGCCTGGACGGTGTTCATCTGATCGGCAACGACCAGCGCCACACGCCCCAGCTCGTTCATGGCCGGGTCCAGCACGGTGCTGCGATAACGCAGCAAGCCGCCCATCTCGCCACCGGTCACCACCGAAGTGATGTCGATGGTGCTCGAACCGCGATTGAGCTGAATGGCCGAACGCGACGGGTCGTCTTTGCTCGGCACCACTTCCAGCTTGCTGGCGGTGCTGCCCATGACCAGCGGCTGACCGCTGCCCAGGTAAATATCGAGGTTACCGTCACGCTCGATCACTTGCGCACCGGTGAAGGTGGACAACTGGCGCACGGTCTCGTTGCGCGCATCGAGCAAGTCGTTGGGCTGGCCGCCAGCGTTGGAAATTTCGGAGATTTTCTGGTTCAACTGGGCCACGGTGGCGGCCAGTTTATTGACCTGATCGGCCATGTCCGCCAGGTTGCCGTTGACGTTGGCGTTCTGCTGCGTCAACTGGCTGGAAATCGAGTTGAACCGGTTGCTCAGGGCTTGCGCATCGCTGAGCAGCAGTTGGCGGGAAGCATCGTCGCCCGGTTTGGCGTTGACGTTCTGTACCGAGGCGAAGAACTTGGTCAGGGCGCCATTGAGGCCGGTGCCGCTGTCCGACAGCAACTTATCGAGCGGGCTGATCTGCCCGGCGTAGGCCGCCGAGTCACTATTGAGCGACGTGCTGGTCTGCAGCTGCGCATCAATGTAGCTGTTGTACACCCGACGCACATCGGCCAGGGTCGTACCGGTGCCGATGTAGACATTGCCGAACTGGTTCGAGGCCTTGGTGCCCTGCACGGTTTGCTGGCGTGAGTACCCGGAGGTGTCGGCGTTGGCAATGTTATTGCCGGTAGTCATCAGCGCGGTTTGACTAGCGGATAAACCCGACATCCCGATATTGAGCAAACTCATGGTTCAAACCTTATACCTTGTGCCTATAAAGGCGTGGTGGAAGCGCCCGCCGCAGCGTAGTTTTGGTAACTCGTCATCTGCTTGGCTATCTGCGAGATCTTGCTTGCGTAATCCGGGTCGGTTGCATACCCGGCTTTTTGCAACTCGCGTACAAACTGTTCTGGGTTATCGGCCGACTTCAGCACATCTTGATAGCGATTATTGCTTTGCAGCAGCGTCACAAGGTCATGGAAGCTGTCCTTGTAAGAGGCATAGGAACGGAACTCGGCCGTCTCCTTGACCATCGCGCCATTTCTGAATTCGCTGGTGATCGCCCGCGCCGAATCACCCTGCCAGTTACTGCTGGCCTTGATGCCGAACAGGTTGTGGCTGCTACTGCCATCCTGGGCGCGCATGACCGATTTGCCCCAACCGGTTTCCAGGGCAGCCTGAGCCACCAGATAACGCGGATCGACGCCGATGCGGTCGGCGGCTTCCTTGGCCAGCGGCAGCATGGTGTTGACGAATTCGTCGGCGGAACTGAAGGCTTTCTTCGCCGGCGCCAAGGGTATTTGAGCCATGGCACGACCATAAATCTGCAGGCGCCCGCTGGAGGACGTATCCGTTTGCGAAGCCAGCCAATCGCCGTTGTACAGCGGGCCGGAACCGGCTTTGGTGCTCTGCGGCAACTGGATGTTGTTCTGCTCTGTGGTGGCGGTGGTCGATACCGATGCAGATGCAGATGGCACCAACCCTGCGAGCAAGCGGTCGGCCAGTTTCGGCGGCAGTGCCAGACGCCGCTGATTGATCAGCGCCATGTCATTGCGATGGGTGCCCTCGCTCGCGTTTGCCGGCGTCTTCACCGAGCGCGAAGCCCACAACGGACGTTCACCATTGAGACGCGACAGCGGCCCGTGGGTGGCGACCGTCCCCGCGGCAATCGGTGTTTCCACGGCGGCTTTCGCGGCAGCCTGCTTGGCGGCAGACGCTGCCGCAGCCTCACCCGGCGCCATTGGCTTGTTCTTCGACATCTGGCGCATCAGTACGTCCGCCAGGCCAATACCGCCGCCTTCGCGGGACATGGAAACGGCCAACTGCTGGTCGTACATTTCCTGGTATTGCTTGGCCGCCGGCGTATTGAGCGGATTGTCCTCGCCCAGTGCTTCGGTGGCCGAGCGCATGGACTTGAGCATTTCACCAAGGAACAGCGACTCGAATTCCTGCGCCACTTTGCGCATGTTCGCATCGCTGTTCTTGTCGCCGACCTTGAGCTGGTTCAGACGGTTCAGGTCCGAATAGGAACCTGAGTCGCTGCTGCTGACCAGACCGCTTTTGCGCATATCCATGGTCGCCGTCCTCAGATCACGATCAGGTCGGCTTGCAACGCGCCGGCCTGCTTCAGCGCTTCGAGGATCGCCATCAAGTCACCCGGTGCCGCGCCGACCTGGTTCACCGCACGGACGATCTCGTCGAGGGTGGTGCCCGGGCCGAACTTGAACATCGGCTTGGCTTCTTGCTGAGCGTTGACCCGCGAGCGCGGCACGACCGCCGTCTGCCCGTTGGACAGAGGGCCGGGCTGGCTGACGATCGGGTCTTCGGTGATGGTCACGGTCAGGCTACCGTGGGTCACGGCGGCCGGGGAAACCTTGACGTTCTGGCCGATCACAATGGTGCCGGTGCGCGAGTTGATGATGACTTTCGCCACCGCCTGACCCGGGTCGACTTCGAGGTTTTCGAGGATCGACAAATAATCGACCCGCTGGCTCGGATCGAGTGGCGCAGTCACGCGAATAGAACCACCGTCGATGGCCTGGGCAACGCCAGGGCCGAGCATGTCGTTGATCTTGTCGACGATACGTTTGGCCGTGGTGAAGTCCGAACGGTTGAGGTTCAGGGTCAGGCTGTTGCCCTGATTGAAACCGCTTGGCACTGCACGCTCGACCGATGCACCGCCAGGGATGCGACCGGCTGACGGAACGTTGACGGTGATCTTCGAACCGTCACGACCTTCGGCATCGAAACCGCCAACCACCAGGTTGCCCTGAGCGATGGCGTAGACGTTTCCATCGATACCTTTGAGCGGCGTCAGCAGCAAGGTACCGCCGCGCAGGCTCTTGGAGTTACCGATGGAGGCAACGGTGATATCCACCTGCTGACCCGGCTTGGCGAACGCCGGCAAGTCGGCACTGATCGATACCGCCGCGACGTTCTTCAACTGCACGTTGCCCGAACCTGCCGGCACCTTGATGCCGAACTGCGAAAGCATGTTGTTGAAAGTCTGCAGGGTGAACGGGGTCTGGGTCGTCTGGTCACCGGTGCCGTTAAGCCCGACCACCAGGCCGTAGCCGATCAATTGGTTGGAACGCACGCCGGAAATACTGGCGATGTCCTTCAGTCGCTCGGCTTGAGCATCGAAGGCTGCCGTCAGCAACAGGGCGCCCACCATCAGGTGTTTGAAGTTCAACATGCTCACCAGAGAAGCCACCTAGAAAGGGAACAGCGGGCTGAGGAAGAAACGGTCGAACCAGCCTGGCTGACTCGCATCGGCAAACGCGCCGGTACCCGAATAGGTGATGCGTGCATCGGCGACGCGGGTCGACGACACGGTGTTGTCGGTGGCGATGTCATCGGCGCGAACGAGGCCGGCAATCCGCACCAGCTCATCGCCGGTGTTGAGGGTCAGCCACTTCTCGCCGCGCACGGCGATGATGCCGTTGGGCAACACGTCGGCGACGGTCACGGTAATCGAACCGGTCAGGCTGTTGCTCTGGCCGGACTTGCTGTCGCCCTTCGTTGAGCGGTCGGCGCTATAGCCGGCGTTCAGACTCAGGTCGTTGCCACCGATCGGGTTATTGGTGGTCAGGCTGGAGCCGAACAACGAGGTCAGGCCGATCTTGTTATCGCTGTTCTTGTCCATCTGCGAGTTGGCGTTCTTGCTCGCCTGGGTGCGCTCGTTCAGGGTAATGGTGATGATGTCACCGACCCGGAACGCCTTGCGGTCGCTGTACAGGTTCTGTTCGAAACCGGCCTGGTAGATCGAGCCGTTATTGGCGGCAGCCGGCAGCGGCGTGCGCGGCAACACCGGGGCGTAGTAAGGGTCATTGGGCTTGGGCGGCGGAGCGACGCAGCCCGCGAGCACGACGACCCCACTCAGTGCCAGAACAGATACAAAGCGATTCATGACCCTACCTCACGGTGTTGCAGGCGACCTCATGGCCGCCTCATAGACTTGATTACAGATTCTGCGTTACGAACGAGAGCATCTGGTCGGCGGTGGAGATCACCTTGGAGTTCATCTCGTAGGCGCGCTGAGTGGTGATCATGTTGACCATCTCTTCAACGGTGCTGACGTTGGACGTTTCCAGGGTGTTCTGCAGCGTGGTGCCGAAACCGGCGAGGCCCGGGGTGCCGACTTGCGGCGCGCCACTGGCAGCGGTTTCCAGGAACAGGTTGTTACCCACCGCTTGCAGACCGGCCGGGTTGATGAAGTCGGCGGTTTGCAGGTTGCCGATCACCTGGGAGGCCGGGTTGCCGGCAACGGTGATGGAGACGGTGCCGTCACGGCCGACAGTGAAGGTCTGGGCATCGTTCGGAATGACAATCGCTGGCTCCAGGGCGAAGCCGCTGGCGTTGACGATCTGGCCATTGGAATCCAGGTGGAACGTACCGTCACGGGTGTAGGACGTGGTGCCGTCCGGCTGCAAAATCTGAAAGAAACCGCGACCGTCGATGGCCATGTCCAACGGCTGCTCGGTGGTTTGCAGGCTACCGGCGGTGAAGTTTTTCTGGGTGCCGACGATGCGCACACCGGTACCCACTTGCAGACCCGACGGCAATTCGCTGTCCTGGGTCGACTGGGCGCCTGGCTGACGCTTGATCTGATACAGCAAATCCTGGAACTCGGCGCGGTCACGTTTGAAACCCGTGGTCGATACGTTCGCCAGGTTGTTGGAAATGGTGGTGAGGTTGGTGTCCTGTGCGGACAGACCTGTTTTGGCAACCCATAGAGCCGGAAGCATTCGATTCTCCTCGTGCGCCTGTTTTACGGCGCGACGTTCTGATAATTAGCTGATCTGCAAGACCCGAGCCATGGCCTGGTCATCGTCTTTGGCGGTGTTCATCATCTTGATGTGCAGCTCGAACTGCTTGGCCAGCGCCAGCACCGAGGTCATTTCTTCCACGGCATTGACGTTGCTCGACTCAAGGAACCCGGACACCAGTTTGACGTTGGCATCGGCCTGCGCCGGCTTGCCGTCCTTGGTATGGATCGAACCGTCCAGGCCTTTAGTCATGTTCTTGAAGTCTGGGTTGACCAGTTTGATACGGTCGACTTCGGCCATCACGCGGGGACCTTCACCCATCGCACGGATGCTGATGGTGCCGTCTTCGCCGACTTCGATTTGCTGCTCTGGCGGCACGGCAATCGGCCCGCCATTGCCTACCACCGGCATACCGTTGCCGGCACGTAGCACGCCCAGCGCGTCAACGTTGAGGCTGCCGGTGCGCACGTAGCTTTCACCGCCATCGGGGTTCTGCACGGCGATCCAGCCGTTGCCTTGCACCGCGACATCGAGGTCGCGACCGGTTTGCACCAGCGAGCCCGCAGAGAAGTCGGTGGCAGGACGTTCGCTCATGGCAAATGCACGCGCCGGAAAGCTGTCACCAAACACCGGCATCGAACGGGCCTGTTCCAGGTCCTTCTGAAAACCGTTTGTAGAGATGTTCGCCAGGTTGTTCGCATGAGCCTTCTGCGCCAGTGCATTCTGGCTGGCGCCGGTCATTGCCACATAAAGGTACTTGTCCACACTCTTTCCTCTGCATGCCGGACGTTTGCCGCCCACCGCTGTACTGCTGAGCCATAAGCAATTTGCAGACCAACTTTTTTCTGGCGGCACAGGGCCCGGCAAACAAAGGACTTGAGGGATTCAGAGAGGATTGGGGGAATGTGTCGAAGACGAAAAACCGGCGCGATCATGCCGTTTGGCGGCAACACAGAGAACGCTGGGGCCGAATCGGCTACCAGCCTTTGACCCCGCTCATGTCGGGTAACTTGTGAGCAATGCCCTTATGACAGTCGATACAGGTGGCTTGACCCGAGGCCAGTGACGTGGAATGCATATTGGCGGCGCGTTTGCCCTGACGGGTGAAATCCATGAATTCGAAGTTATGGCAATTGCGGCACTCTCGGGAGTCGTTTGCCTTGAGCCGTCCCCACTCGTGCTCGGCCAGCTCACGCCGCATACCGACAAACTTTTCGCGGCTATCAATCGTTCCGAACACCTTTCCCCATACCTCTTTGGAAGCCTGCATCTTGCGGGCAATCTTATGAGTCCACTCATGGGGGACGTGACAGTCCGGACAGGTAGCTCGTACGCCAGAGCGATTGGTGTAGTGAATGGTTTCCTGCAGTTCGACAAAAACGTTGTCGCGCATTTCATGGCAGGAAATGCAGAACTTCTCGGTATTGGTCGCTTCCAGCGCGGTGTTGAAACCACCCCAGAAAATCACCCCGGCAACAAACCCGCCGAGCGTCAGAAAACCCAGGCTGTAATGCACACTGGGTCGACGCAGAATCCCCCAATAGTCTTTGAGCAGGACAAGCAAGGATTTCATGGCCTCTCCTCAAGGTTTCTGTTGGCCGTTGATTTCGTCTTGCAGCACCTGGTCAATGTTCTTGAAGCTATTGCCCACCAGTGGCTTAACGTCTTTCTGTGGCACGTGACACTGATTGCAGAAATACCGACGTGGCGAAACGGCTGCCAGCGCCTGACCATCACGGTCCATGTAGTGGGTGATACTGATCATCGGCGCCTGAGTACGTGCGCTGTTTGCGCGGCTGTGACAGGACAGACACTTGTTACTGTTCTTGTCGATGTGATACCCCCGAATACTGTGCGGGATAGTGGGCGGCTGTTCGGGATAATTGCGCTCGCGCTTGAGGTCCTTGTTCTCGTCATCAACAATCGGCGGAGCCGGCAACTCCTGGGTCAAGGTCCCTCCGGCTCGCCGGCCATCCGGTGCAGGAGCATTCAGCGGGTAAGCGGGCTCCGTCGCGAATGCCGCGGGCATCCAAGCCAACAGAGCGGCAAGCAAGGACAGCGAACGACTCTTCATCTGAGCTCTCCTTATGCCGTCTTGATCAACTCAATCCTGATCGCACATTTTTTGTAATCAGTTTGTTTGGAGATGGGGTCCGTCGCATCAAGCGTGACCTTGTTGATCAGCTTGTTGGCATCGAAAAACGGTACAAAGACCAGGCCTTGTGGTGGTTTGTTGCGCCCTCGGGTTTCGATGCGCGCACGCATCTCACCGCGTCGACTGATCAGCTTCACTTCACTGCCTCGACGGGCATTCAAGGCTTGGGCATCGGCCGGGTGCATGTAGACCAACGCGTCGGGAACCGCCTTATAAAGTTCCTCGACCCGCTGAGTCATAGTCCCGGTGTGCCAATGTTCAAGTACCCGGCCGGTACTCAACCAGAATGGAAAGTCCGCGTCGGGGGATTCCGCAGGTGGCTCGTAGGGGAGCGCGAAGATGATCGCCTTCTTGTCGGGATAGCCGTAAAACTGCACACCACTCCCCTTCTCCACATAGGGGTCATACCCTTCCCGGAAACGCCAACGTGTTTCCTTGCCCTCGACGACGGGCCATCGCAACCCGCGCTCGGTGTGGTAGCGATCAAATGGGGCCAGGTCATGACCGTGCCCACGGCCGAATTGGGCATACTCTTCGAACAACCCTTTTTGCAGGTAAAAACCAAACTCCCGGGCCTCGTCGTTTTGATAGCCCGCCTCCATCTGATCAAGCGGGAATTGATCGACCTGACCGTTCTTGAACAACACCTCATACAGGGTTTTACCCTTGTACTGCGGTGAGGCGGACAACAATTCCTCGGGCCAGACCTCGTCCGTTTTAAAGCGCTTGGAAAACTCGACCAGTTGCCAGAGATCCGATTTGGCGTCACCCGGCGCCGAGACCAATTGATGCCAGAACTGCGTACGACGTTCGGCATTGCCGTAAGCACCTTCTTTCTCGACCCACATCGCGGTGGGCAGAATCAGATCGGCCGCCTGGGCGGACACGGTGGGATACACATCCGAGACCACCACAAAGTTCTCAGGATTGCGCCACCCCGGCAGCACTTCCTGCATGATGTTCGGGCCGGCCTGCATGTTGTTGCTGGCCATCGTCCAATACACATTGAGCACACCATCTTTGAGCATGCGGCTCTGCTGCACGGCATGAAAACCGACCTTTTCATTGATGGTGCCCGGCGGCACTTTCCAGATTTGCTCTGCCTTGGCGCGATGCGTCGGGTTGGTGACCACCAGGTCGGCCGGCAAGCGATGGGAGAACGTTCCCACTTCACGCGCCGTCCCGCAGGCCGAAGGCTGGCCCGTCAGGGAGAACGGGCTGTTGCCCGGCTCGCTGATTTTTCCGGTCAGCAGGTGGATGTTGTAAATCAGGTTATTAGCCCAGACGCCCCGCGTGTGCTGGTTAAAACCCATGGTCCAGAATGAGACCACCTTGCGCTTCGGGTCGGCATACAGTTCGGCTAATGCCTTGAGACGCTCGGCCGGCACGCCGGTTTCCCTGGCGGTACGCTCAAGGGTGTAAGGTTTCACGAAAGCTGCAAATTGCTCAAAGTCGATGTCGGTCCAGGTGTTCGCCTTGGCGGCATTGCGGGCCTTCATCTCCAGCGGGTTATCGGCACGCAGGCCGTATCCGATGTCATCCGTACCTTTGGCGAACCTGGTGTGTTTGCTGACAAAATCTTTGTTGACCGAGCCGCTTTCAATGATGTGGTTGGCAATGTAATTGAGAATAAACAGGTCAGTCTGTGGCTTGAACACCATGGGAATGTCGGCCAACTCAAAACTGCGATGCTCGAATGTCGACAGTACCGCAACCTTGACGCTGGGCTGACTTAATCGGCGATCCGCCACCCGGCTCCAAAGAATCGGATGCATCTCCGCCATGTTTGAACCCCACAAAACGAACGCATCGGTAACTTCGATATCGTCATAACACCCCATCGGCTCATCGATACCAAACGTACGCATAAACCCCATGACCGCAGAGGCCATGCAATGACGCGCATTGGGGTCAATGTTATTCGTGCGAAATCCCGCCTTCATCAACTTGTTGGCCGCATAACCTTCCCAAATGGTCCACTGACCTGAACCGAACATTGCGACGGACTCGGCCCCCTTGTTTTTCAGCGCCTCCTTAAACTTCAACTCCATGACATCAAAAGCCTGATTCCAGGACACCGGTTGAAACTCGCCTTGTTTGTCATAGTGCCCGTTGGTCATGCGCAACAAAGGCTGAGTCAGGCGATCAACGCCGTACATAATCTTCGATAAAAAGTAGCCTTTGACGCAGTTCAACCCGCGATTGACCTCGGCTTTCACATCACCATGAGTGGCGACCACCCGATTGTCCTTGGTCGCCACCATGACGCTGCACCCGGTACCGCAAAAGCGGCAAGGTGCTTTATTCCAATCCAGCGCCACCCGGTCTTCTTCGGTGATCAGGTTGCTGGCAGACGTAAACACCGGGAGCCCCGCCGCCGCTGCGGCGATCCCGGCAGCGTGGGCTTTGACAAACTCTCGCCGAGTCATAGGCATGTGTTTTCTCCCGTCACATCGAGAATTTCGTGATAAACGAGGGAGGCATTGAGCACACCGGGCAAGCTGTTGATCTGACCGATGCACTGAGAAATCTCGCTTTCTTCTTCCATCTCCAGCACAACCACCAGTTTGCCGGCAGGACTTTCCTGATGCAGTTCAACGCCATTGAGCAATCGCAAGTTGGCTTTCACCGCCTCGAACAACTCAGGACGGGCAAGCACCACCAGACTGACAATATGCAGCGTCATTTCCATGACCAGTACTCCCCGTCTTGTTGCAAAGATGGACAACAATCAATGAGGTGGGCCAGGAGGGCCAAGCAGCATTTGCAGAAACCAGACAAAGAAACCGTAACCACCCACTATCGCCACCGACAGCAATGGAAAAAGAACAACAATCAGAAAAAGGAACAGACGAGTTTCTTTGCGCACTCGCTGGGTAGGGTCATCCATTGATGGCATGGTTATCGCTCCTGCCAAACGTTGAGTTCAGCCTAGATGACCAACCTGGTAACTTCCACGAATCGGATCAACGGTAAAGAGAAAACGTTTCAAATACGATTTAGAAGCACTAGATAATAACTACCAGCCAACAACCATTCTTATTGTATTAATTCGCTATTGAACAACGTTAACGCTCACGTTTTGCCAACTTCATAGTCACGCAACTTATTGGCAATGGTCGTATGCGAAACCCCCAGCCGCTTGCCCAGTTGCCGACTGCTCGGATGCTCGGAATACAACCGCTCCAGCACCGCCTTCTCAAAGCGCCCGACAATCTCGTCCAAGCCGCCCTCAAGGGAAAAATCGCCAAGTGGCTGACGCACCCCGTAGTCCGGCAGACGAATGTGCTCAGCTTTGACGGTGCCGCCGTCGCATAGGGAAACTGCCTGGAACAGTACGTTTTCCAACTGCCGCACATTACCCGGCCAGTGATAGTGACTGAGCCGCTCCATCGCCGCCGGCGCCAGTTTCGGCAACGGACAACCGATCTGCCGACTGGCCTGATCGAGGAAGTGTTCTACCAGCGGCGCCAGTCCGTCGAGGCATTCGCGCAGCGGCGGGATGTGCAACGAAAGCACATTCAAGCGGTGGTACAAGTCCTGGCGAAACTCACCGCGAGCGCACAGCTCGGACAAGTCCACTTGCGTTGCGCAGATCACCCGCACATCCAGATAAACCTCTTCATCACTGCCAACACGACGGAAGCAACCGTCCTGCAGAAAGCGCAGCAATTTCACCTGCAAGCGCGGGCTCATTTCGCCGACGCCGTCGAGGAACAACGTACCGCCCGCCGTCAGCTCCAACAGCCCAAGCTTGCCTTCGGCCCGCGCCCCTTCGAAAGCACCGGGACCGTAGCCGAACAGTTCGGTCTCGGCCATGGACTCCGGCAGACCGGCGCAGTTGAGCGCCATCAGCGGTGATTGCCCACGCGGGCTCGCCAAGTGACAGGCCCGCGCCAACAACTCTTTGCCGGTGCCGGTTTCGCCTTCTATCAATAGCGGCGCATCCAGTGGTGCCATGCGCCGCGCTTCGCGCACCACCGCCGCCATCACTTTCGAGCTCTGGAAAATGCTGTCGAAGCCGCGCAACTCCTGCTTGCGCACGTTATAGATGCGCTCGCCCACCCGATCCGCCCGGTGCAACGTCAACACCGCGCCGGCCATGGCCTCGCTTTCGTCATGCTCCGATTGCAGCGGCGCGATGTCGGCGAGAAACACGTCACCCTTGACCTTTACCCGCAAGCCGTTGATCCGCGACTTGTTGGCGCGCACCAGCTCCGGCAAATCGAAATCCTCGGCGTACCGCGACAGTGGAATCCCCGGCACCTCGTCCACCCGCACCCCGAGCAACTGCGCCGCCGCACGGTTGGCCGCGACGATGGAGCCGCCCATGTCGATCGACAGCACCGGAAACTCCAAGGCACCGAGCAAGGCATTGAGTTCCATGTGCCGACGCTCGCTGGGCATCAGCCCTACGCGCTTGACGCCGAATACCCCGCCAATCGCCTCGAACTTCGGACGCAACGCCTGGAACTGAATATTGATCAGGTTCGGGCAGTGCAGATAGATCGCATTGCCGTGCTCACCACCCACTTCGCCGCGGGCGACGTTGATCCCGTACTCGACCAGCAGATTGAGAATGTCGCGCAGGATACCGATGCGGTTCTGGCAGTGAACTTTGATACGCATATAAAGGCCCGTAACAGCGGTGAGTGAGGTTGATGTCGCACAACAGGGTATTCGCAGTGCACTCGGAGGTATTTTTTTGCCGAGCGGCTCAGTTAGTCGTCAAGATTATGTGACAGGCAGAACGCTTTTCAAACCCGGAAAACTCAATACTTGCGCCATAGCGATCAATCCGTAACGAATACTTTACGAAAAGCGCAGATTTTTCCTACATGCAACGACAATCACCTGCTGCAACACCGCACTCCTTCGGGTATTTCTAGGTCTATAGCTGTACACACAACAAGAACGAATCCCCTAGCAGGAGAGCAGCATGAAGCAGACGCAATACGTGGCTCGTGAGCCCGATGCGCAAGGTTTTATCGACTACCCCGCCGAAGAACACGCGGTGTGGAACACGCTGATCACTCGCCAGCTGAAAGTGGTCGAGGGCCGTGCGTGCCAGGAATACCTGGACGGTATCGAAAAACTCGGTCTGCCCCACGACCGCATTCCGCAACTCGGTGAAATCAACAAGGTCCTCGGTGAAACCACCGGTTGGCAGGTTGCCCGAGTCCCCGCGCTGATTCCCTTCCAGACCTTTTTCGAATTGCTGGCAAACAAGCAGTTCCCGGTGGCGACGTTTATTCGTACCCGTGAAGAGCTGGATTACCTGCAAGAACCGGACATTTTCCACGAGATCTTTGGCCACTGTCCGTTGCTGACCAACCCCTGGTTCGCCGAATTCACCCACACCTACGGCAAACTTGGCCTACAGGCTTCCAAGGAAGAACGCGTGTACCTGGCGCGCCTGTACTGGATGACCATCGAGTTCGGTCTGGTCGACACCCCGCAAGGCCTGCGCATCTACGGTGGCGGTATTTTGTCCTCGCCAAAAGAAACCGTTTACTGCCTGTCGGACGAGCCTGAGCATCAGGCGTTCGACCCGCTGGAATGCATGCGCACGCCGTACCGCATCGACATCTTGCAACCGTTGTACTTTGTTCTGCCGAACCTCAAGCGCCTGTTCGATCTGGCCCACGAAGACATCATGGGCATGGTCAAGCAAGGTATGCAGCTGGGGTTGCACACGCCGAAATTTCCGCCAAAGCCCAAAGCGGCCTGAGCAGATCCCGCTCGCGACTTGCGCGCAAAGATAGTAATTTCCAACAAGAATCGAATTCAGGAATACACCATGAACGCTCTGAACCAAGCCCATTGCGAAGCCTGCCGCGCCGATGCCCCTCAGGTCAGCGACGAAGAATTGCCGATCCTGATCAAGCAAATCCCTGACTGGAACATCGAAGTCCGCGACAGCGTGATGCAGCTGGAAAAAGTTTTCCTGTTCAAGAATTTCAAACACGCGCTGGCATTCACCAACGCCGTCGGTGAAATCTCCGAGGCCGAAGGTCACCACCCGGGCCTGCTGACCGAATGGGGCAAAGTCACCGTGACTTGGTGGAGCCACTCCATCAAAGGCCTGCACCGCAACGACTTCATCATGGCCGCGCGCACTGACGAAGTGGCGAAGAACGCCGAGGGCCGCAAATAATGCATTTCGACGCCATCGGTCGAGTACCCGGCGACCCGATTCTCGGCCTGATGGAGGCCTATGCGCTGGACCCTAACCCGCGCAAATTCGACCTCGGCGTGGGTGTCTATAAAGACGCCCAGGGCCTGACGCCAATCCCTGAAGCGGTGAAGCTCGCCGAGCAGCACTTGGTGGAGCGTCAATCCACCAAGACCTACATCGGCGGCCACGGCAATGTAGCGTTCGGCAAGGTCATCAACGAGTTGGTGCTTGGCGCTGACTCGGCGCTGATCGCTGAACAACGGGCCGGCGCTACTCAAACGCCGGGCGGTACCGGTGCGCTGCGTTTGAGCGCCGACTTCATCGCCCAATGCTTGCCGGGCCGTGGCGTGTGGTTGAGCAACCCGACCTGGCCGATTCACGAAACCATTTTCGCGGCGGCCGGGGTCAAGGTCAGTCATTACCCGTACGTGGGCAGCGATAACCGTCTCGATGTGGAAGCGATGCTGGCGGTGCTCAATGAAGCCCCCAAAGGCGATGTGGTTCTGCTGCATGCCTGCTGCCACAACCCGACCGGTTTCGATCTGTCCCATGACGATTGGCGTCGAGTGCTGGACGTGGTGCGCAGTCGCGATTTGCTGCCACTGATCGACTTCGCCTATCAAGGCTTCGGCGACGGCCTGGAGCAAGATGCCTGGTCGACCCGGCTGTTCGCCGCCGAGTTGCCGGAAGTGCTGATCACCAGTTCCTGCTCGAAGAACTTCGGCCTGTACTGCGACCGCACCGGCGCACTGATTGTCTGCGCACAAACCGCCGACAAACTGGTGGATATCCGCAGCCAACTGGCCAACATCGCCCGTAACCTGTGGTCGACGCCACCGGATCATGGCGCCGCCGTGGTTGCGACCATCCTCGGCGATCCAGAGCTGAAAAGCCGCTGGGCCGACGAAGTGGAAGCCATGCGCTTGCGTATCGCCCAGTTGCGCAGCGGTCTGGTCGAAGCGCTTGAACCCCATGGCTTGCGCGAGCGATTTGCGCACATTGGTGTGCAACGCGGGATGTTTTCCTACACCGGTTTGTCGCCGGAACAGGTCAAGCAACTGCGCGAGCATCACAGCGTGTACATGGTCAGCTCGGGCCGGGCTAACGTGGCGGGGATTGATGCGACACGTCTGGACTTGCTGGCCGAAGCTATCGCTGACGTCTGCAAGTAACCATCAAGCACTGCAAGTCACTTTGTGGGAGTGGGCTTGCTCGCGAAAGCGGAGTGTCAGTCGACATCATCGTTGCCTGACACACCGCTTTCGCGAGCAAGCCCGCTCCCACATTTCAATGGTGTCGCCCTCTCTTGCTGACCTGTCTAGACAATCCCATCCGTCGCAACAATTGGATATAAAAGTCTTTTTGTCATTTCTCCTGCTGTATCCTGCCCAGGCTTTTTAAAAGCGCGGATCTACCAGATCTATCAACAGACTTAGCGAGGAGCGCGACATGCACGAGATCCCTAATCTCCCCTTCCCAAGCCTGCACGAAACTGAGCAGACAACCACGCAACAAGCCGGTGCCCAACAGCCCGAGACGAAAGAAGCACCTGAACGCCGCCAGGCCGACAGCGAAGACTGATACCTGCACGACCAGACCGTGTGGAAAGCGCTAATATGCGCTTTCCACACCGCCTGAACCTTGAGCTTTCCCATGACCGATGAATCCAGCGTCACATTCAACGAAGCTCAGGCCAGCGTCCTGATCGGCACCGCCGAGAAGATGATCGAGATCTGGAACCGCCTTTCCCCCGAGAAACGAGCCGCGTTGCTGGCACGCTTCGGCAGTGAAGAAAACGCCTTGGCCGCCCTGGTCACGACGCAACTGGTTGCCCCCGCAAAATCCTGATTTTCCCCATCCGGCAAATAGTTTTACTTTTTCACGACCCGCGACCGCCCACGCCGTTATCATAAGCAGCCTATCTATCCTGCTGCCCCGTGGACCTTTACCCATGTCAGAAACCCAGCGCCCCATGGCGGTCACGCTGCAAGTCGTTTCCATCGTCCTGTTCACGTTCATCGGTTACTTGAATATCGGCATTCCCCTGGCCGTATTGCCGGGCTATGTCCACAGCGACCTCGGTTTCGGCGCCGTGATCGCCGGGCTGGTAATCAGTGTGCAATACCTGGCCACCCTGCTCAGCCGCCCTTACGCCGGGCGCATCATCGATAACAAGGGCAGCAAACTGGCGGTGATGTACGGTCTCGCCGGCTGTGGTTTGAGCGGTGTGTTCATGTTGATTTCGGCCTGGACGCAAAGCCTGCCGATGTTGAGCCTGATCAGCCTGTTGATCGGCCGACTGGTACTCGGCAGCGCAGAAAGCCTGGTCGGTTCCGGATCGATCGGCTGGGGGATCGGCCGGGTCGGTGCAGCGAACACCGCCAAGGTCATCTCCTGGAACGGCATCGCCAGTTACGGCGCGCTGGCGGTCGGCGCGCCGTTGGGGGTGCTGCTGGTGAGTCAACTGGGTTTGTGGAGCATGGGCGTGAGCATCGTGCTGCTGGCCGTTCTGGGCCTGGCGCTGGCCTGGCCAAAGACCGCTGCACCGATCGTTGTCGGCGAACGCCTGCCGTTCATGCATGTGCTGGGGCGCGTGCTGCCTCACGGCTGCGGTCTGGCCTTGGGCTCCATCGGCTTTGGCACCATCGCCACATTCATTACCCTGTATTACGCCACTCAGCACTGGTCCAACGCGGTGCTGTGCCTGAGCCTGTTCGGCGCCAGTTTCATCGGTGCGCGATTGCTGTTCGGTAACCTGATCAACCGCCTCGGCGGCTTTCGCGTGGCGATTGCCTGCCTCTCGGTTGAAACCCTCGGGTTACTGCTACTGTGGCTGGCACCCGATGCCCATTGGGCACTGGCCGGCGCGGCGCTGAGCGGTTTCGGCTTCTCACTGGTGTTCCCGGCATTGGGCGTGGAAGCGGTCAACCTGGTGCCCGCCTCCAGCCGTGGCGCGGCGGTTGGGGCGTACTCGCTGTTCATCGATTTGTCGCTGGGGATTACCGGTCCGCTGGCGGGTGCGATTGCGGCTGGATTTGGCTTTGCCTCGATCTTCCTGTTTGCCGCGTTGGCCGCTCTAAGCGGTTTGGCACTGAGCATCTATTTGTACCGACAAGCGCCAAAGCACCTTAATGAAAAACACCGCGAAGAACACGACGCCCGTTAGAAATCCACCTTGCCACGCCCTGCCTTGATGCTGCCGCGTTTGGTCTTGGATTCCAGCCGACGCTTCTTCGAACCGAGGGTCGGCTTGGTCGGGCGGCGTTTCTTTTCAACCTTGGTGGCGCTGAGGATCAACTCGGTCAACCGCTCCAGCGCATCGGCGCGATTGGCTTCCTGCGTACGGTATTGCTGGGCCTTGATAATCAACACACCTTCACTGGTGATGCGGCTGTCACGCAGCGCCAGCAGCCGTTCCTTGTAGAACTCGGGCAAGGACGAGGCCGGAATATCGAAGCGCAAGTGCACGGCGCTGGAGACCTTGTTGACGTTCTGCCCACCGGCGCCTTGCGCACGAATGGCCGTCAACTCGATCTCCGCATCCGGCAGATGCACATTGTTGGAAATCACCAGCATGGAAAAAAGTCCGTATTCAGAGCAAGCAGGATACCGCGAATAGACAGAAGGAATGCGGCCCCTGTGGGAGCGTGGCTTGCCCGCGATTCAGGCGCCGCGGTTCATCAGGCATACCGCGTTATCGTTCATCGCGGGCAAGCCACGCTCCCACAGGAGTTTGTAGGGAACCCATAAATGACAAACCCGGCACATGGCCGGGTTTGTTGTTTCTGCGCTTGGCACTTACTTGGCAGCGGAACCCGCAGCCTGCAACGCCTGCTGGGCGCTGCGCTTGTTCTTGATGCCGTAGCAGATCCACATGAACGCGACCCACACCGGAATCGCATACACCGAGATCTGGATGCCCGGAATCAGCAGCATCACGCCAAGGATGAACACCACGAACGCCAGGCAAACATAGTTGCCGTACGGGTACCACAGGGCCTTGAACAGCGGCGTCTGTTTGGTCTTGTTCATGTGTTGACGGAACTTGAAGTGCGAGAAGCTGATCATCGCCCAGTTGATCACCAGGGTGGCCACCACCAGCGACATCAACAGTTCCAGCGCGTTTTGCGGGATCAGGTAGTTCAGCAATACCGCGATCAAAGTCACAGCGGCCGACGCCAGGATCGAACGCACTGGCACACCACGCTTGTCGATCTTCGACAAAACCTTCGGCGCATCGCCCTGCTCGGCCATGCCCAGCAGCATACGGCTGTTGCAGTAGGTGCCGCTGTTGTACACCGACAGCGCCGCGGTCAGGACCACAAAGTTGAGGATGTGCGCGGCGGTGTTGCTGCCGAGCATCGAGAACACCTGCACGAACGGGCTGCCGCTATACGCGTCGCCGGAAGCATTCAGGGTTGCCAACAGACTGTCCCAAGGGGTCAGCGACAGCAGGACCACCAGCGCACCGATGTAGAAAATCAGGATCCGGTAGATCACCTGATTGATGGCTTTCGGGATCACGGTTTTCGGCTTGTCGGCTTCAGCGGCGGTGAAACCGAGCATTTCCAGGCCGCCGAAGGAGAACATGATGATCGCCATGGCCATCACCAGTCCGCTGACACCGTTCGGGAAGAAGCCACCGTGAGACCACAGGTTGGTCACCGAGGCTTGCGGGCCGCCATGGCCGCTGACCAGCAGATAGCTGCCCAGGGCAATCATGCCGACAATCGCCACAACCTTGATGATCGCGAACCAGAACTCAGCCTCACCGAAGACTTTGACGTTGGCCAGGTTGATCAGGTTGATCAATACGAAGAACCCGGCTGCCGATACCCAAGTCGGGATATCCGGCGCCCAGTAGTGGATGTATTTGCCGACCGCGGTCAGCTCCGACATGCCCACCAGAATGTACAGAATCCAGCAGTTCCAACCCGACAGGAAGCCGGCAAAACCGCCCCAGTACTTGTGGGCGAAGTGGCTGAATGAACCAGCGACCGGCTCTTCGACAATCATTTCGCCGAGTTGGCGCATGATCATGAAAGCGATGAAGCCGCAGATGGCGTAGCCGAGGATCATCGACGGGCCGGCGGATTTGAGCACGCCGGCCGAGCCGAGGAACAACCCGGTACCGATCGCGCCACCGAGGGCGATCAGTTGAATATGGCGATTTTTCAGGCCGCGTTTCAGCTCGCCTGAATGCGAGTTTTGTCCACTCATGAAAAAGGTCTCACGCAAGGTTTGATGATGTTCAGTAGACGTTGCTGCTCAGTTGCGATTTCAAGCAGCGCCGATCAAACCCCAGCGCAGGCACCAGGAGTTCAGCGTTTTTACGACAGTCATGCGTCACCTGTTTGTTTTTATCTGTGACGAAATCGAACCCGACACGCTCGTGACGCGGCGGAGTGAACAAGGCGGATAGCCTTGAGGTTTGCGCGATTGCGCAGAAGGTCACAGTTAAAACGCGGCGCATTGTACACCTGTAACCCCCTGCTGCCAGACACCGCTGGATCAGCGCGTCGGTTGCCGGGATTGCCTGTGTCCGCCTCGAGGGTCTCGGGCGACTGCAAAAATTGAGTCAGACCTTTGCAGGTCATTGATAAGGGCAGCGGAAAAATCGCCCTTTGGGGAGAGATGGAGATGAGTCACGGCGTTCATTGCGCCTCCTTCTTGTTATGCACCTGCACGACAGGCATGGGGCGCATCTCACCCTTCATACGCTGCTGAAACAAGCGTGCCAGAGCCCTTGAAGACTACAAACCCGGCGGTTGGCGGAAGCTTTTCCTTACAGACCTTTCCTCGGCAGCATTCCATGGGGTTTGAGACGGGTTTTCGTAACGTTTTATTTACAAGGCGTAACGCAAGTTTTCCAAATCAGATTCAGAAGACCACTGACTGTAAATTGACGATAGGAAGCTTCCTAAGGAAATGTCCTGCTTAGTTTTCTGTTTTTTATTAAGAAAACTGGCTTTCTAAAAATGGAATAAATAGTTCAAATTAAAATTGTTTAATTATTTTTTTGCATTTTAAAAACCTGTGAACTAGGTTTTCAGCGACTTGCCGAGCCGCATCGACCGGCACGTTGACGCGCTCTTCAACGAGTGAAAAGCACGCCACTGCTCTTATCAAAAGTGTTCTTACCGAAGCTGTTCTTACCGAAGAAATCATCTAGGAGATTCACCATGCAAGCACTGGACAAAGACTTGGACACTGAACTGCAACTGGACGATTGGTTTGAAGCACCGACCCATGATGCCGCCGTCGAAATGATGCAAGCCGACGCGGTTGTTCCGTTCGGCACGGCGATGTGGCCTCTGTAAGACATCCCGTCAGGCACGATCCGGCCGGTCGTGCCTGCCACATTCTCGGTTTGTCAGGGAGGACTACATGGATAAGCAACGCGCCATCTCGCATTTCCTTTACTACCTCGAACATCACCCTGCCGTTGCCGGTATCAACCCGGCGAAGGTCTTGCTCGGCCATACCGCTGATTACGAGGCACTGACCGGCGCCATCGCCGAACAGGTCGGTAACAGCCCACAGTTCAGCTTCAGCGCGATGCGTCTGGACCTCGAACCCACGCAATTGCTGACCCAGGCGATTACCGACAGCGATCTGTACATTTTCTTCTACGATTCTTCCACCCTGCCCAACCCGCGTCCCGACGGCCCGGACTTTGTCCGTGCGCTGCAAGGCGTGATGGCGGAGAACTGGAAGAAGTCATTGTTGTTCAAGGATTACGGCGATTACTTCTACGACACCTTCAGTGTCACCCCGCAGCGAATTGCCGGGTTGAACAGCCACTTGATCCAGCGTATGTCCCACGCCACCACCCTGAGCTTCAAAGATGATCACGGGTCGTGGTTCGAAACACCCTTGAGCAGTATCAAGAAGTGGACCGACATCAACGGTATCGGCAACTTCGACCTGGCGCCCGGCGAGATCGCTACTCATAGCGAGGCCATTAATGGCCGGGTAAAGTTTATGGGGACTTTCCTCAGTACGATTCCATTTGCCCGCAAGTACGGCGTATTGGCGTCACCCCTGGAGTTGTGGATCGAGAACTCGACCATCAGCAAAATCGCGACCGATGTGCCGGGGCTGGAACATGACTTCAACAAGTACCTGGACGCCAATCCGTCCAATCGGCGAATCGAGGAGTTGGGGATCGGCACCAATGAAGGCGTGAAAGATTTGTATGCGCGCAATGCCGGGTTCGAGGAGCGCCATTGCGGCTTGCACCTTGGGCTGGGCGGTGGCGCCAAGGGCAGCCATCATTTGGACCTGATCTTCTCCGGTGGCGTGTTGGCGCTGGATGATGACCCGGTGTTTAACGGGCGGTTTGTCTTCTAGCTGATCGTTCCCATGCTCCGCGTGGGAATGCATCAATGGACGCTCCGCGTCCGCTTTCGAGAGGTGACGCGGAGCGTCACGGGCTGCATTCCCACGCGGAGCGTGGGAACGATCAAAAGCAGACCCAAAAAAAACGCCATCCCGAGGGATGGCGTTTTTCATGCAGCGCTTACCGATTACTCAGGCTTGCGACGACCGAAGCCCGGACGCTGGCCGGAGCCGGCTGGTGCGCCGCGGCGTTTGCCCGATGGCGCGTCACGGTCGACCAGCACGATGCCAGGGCGTTTCTTCGGCGCTGGCTTGGCCGGGCGCTTGGTATCGGCCGGGCGATCTGCCACGGGCGTACCACGACCGGCAGGCGCGCCGCGATCGCTACGACCACCGGACGGAGCACCACGGCCTTCGCCACGTTCAGTGCGACCGTTGGCCGGACGTGGCGTACGTGGACCGCGCTCGCCGTCAGCACGAGGTGCTGCTGGTTTGCGGGCTGGACGCTCGCCTTCGATATGCGGTTCACGAGTATCACGTGGAGTAGCCGCTGTCTGGTTGCCAGCAGCTGGACGCAACGTACGCACGCGCTCGGTCTTGCCCATCGGACGCGACGATTTACGCTGCATCCGATCGAGCTTGTCTTTGCTCTTGGCGTTCATCTGCGGCATCGCCACCGGCGTCAGGCCGACTTCAGCACTGAGAATGTCGACTTCGTACTGGCTCATTTCGCGCCAGCGGCCCATCGGCAGGTCGGAGTTGAGGAATACCGGACCGAAACGCACGCGCTTCAAGCGGCTAACCACCAGACCCTGGGATTCCCACAGACGACGGACTTCGCGGTTACGACCTTCCATCACCACGCAGTGGTACCAGTGGTTGAAACCTTCGCCACCCGGAGCCTGTTTGATGTCGGTGAACTTGGCCGGGCCGTCTTCGAGCACCACGCCTGCTTTCAGGCGTTCAATCATCTCGTCGTCGACTTCGCCACGTACACGTACCGCATATTCACGGTCCATTTCGTAGGATGGGTGCATCAGGCGGTTGGCCAATTCACCGTCGGTGGTGAACATCAGCAAACCGGTGGTGTTGATGTCCAGACGACCGATGTTGATCCAGCGACCTTCTTTCGGGCGCGGCATCTTGTCGAACACGGTCGGACGGCCTTCCGGGTCGACACGGGTGCAGATTTCACCGTCGGGTTTGTTGTACATGATCACGCGGCGTACCGACTCGGCGGCTTCTTCGCGCTTGATCACCCGGCCATCGATAGTGATGGCGTCGTGCATGTCGACACGCTGGCCGAGGGTGGCATCTTTGCCATTGACCTTGATGCGGCCGTGGCTGATCCAGGCTTCTACGTCACGGCGCGAGCCGACGCCGATACGGGCGAGGACTTTCTGCAGCTTTTCGCCTGCGGGGCCGATTTCCTGGTCGTCTTTCTGGTCGTTGATACTCATCTGGGCACCTCCCGGTGTGGTCTGTTCAGGCTTTTGCCTGAAGCGATGTAAATCTGGGTACTTTTTTGAAGCGCTTGGGCGAAGCGATCGCCGAAGGGTCGCGAATCATACGCTCATGGAGACGTTCGCGCATCAGAGACTAGCTGATCAATGAAGACTTACTTGATTTTCCGCCGACCGGTGGTGCCGGGTTTGCTCAACCACGACACTGAACCAATGTGGGAGCGAGCCTGACCGCGATAGCGGTGTATCAGACAACATTGATGTCGACTGACACTCCCTCATCGCGAGCAGGCTCGCTCCCACAGGATTTGTGTCAATCGTCGAACTGGCGGCGTTCGCTTTCGATCGCTTCGGCGAGGGCTTGGGCTTCGGCTTCTTCGTCGGTCAACTCGGGCTCGGGTTTTGGCTGTTCAAGGGCAGCGACGGCGGCCAAGAGTTTTTCGCGAGCTTCGGCAACGCCAAGAATGTCATCTTCCTGTTCTGGTTCTGGTTCTGGTTCTGGTTCTGGTTCTGGTTCTGGTTCTGGTTCGGATTCAGCTTCAGCCTCGACCTGAGGTTCAACTTCGGTTTCAGGCTCAGGCTCCGCCAACTCCCCTTCAGTCTCGGTCACCGCCCCATCCCGCAACAAAT
This sequence comes from Pseudomonas sp. S2_A02, assembly GCF_054668495.1. Taxonomy (NCBI): domain Bacteria; kingdom Pseudomonadati; phylum Pseudomonadota; class Gammaproteobacteria; order Pseudomonadales; family Pseudomonadaceae; genus Pseudomonas; species Pseudomonas sp. S2_A02. The sequence continues at coordinate 1,995,287 of NZ_CP162776.1, forward strand.
CGTCGAAATCGGTCTTGAGCCCTTCTTCCATGGTGTCCAGTTCCAGCAACAGTGTGTGGAAACTGGTTTCTTCCTTGGGCTCCTCCGGTTCAGCGCTGGCATCGGCCAGTTCCTGCAAGCCTTGCGGAACCGGCGCGTCGTCGAAATCGAGGACGGGATCAGGCTCCAGCTCACGCAACTCGGCGAGCGGCGGCAGGTCGTCGAGGTTTTTCAGGTTGAAGTGATCGAGAAACGCCTTGGTGGTGGCGAACATCGCGGGTTTGCCGGGGACGTCGCGGTAACCGACGATGCGGATCCACTCACGTTCCAGCAGGGTTTTCACGATATGGCTGTTGACTGCCACGCCGCGCACGTCTTCGATCTCGCCCCGGGTGATCGGCTGGCGATAGGCGATCAGCGCCATGGTTTCGAGCATGGCGCGGGAATAGCGTTGCGGCCGCTCTTCCCACAAACGTCCGACCCACGGCGCGAACTTTTCGCGGATCTGCAGGCGATACCCGGAGGCGACTTCCTTCAACTCGAAAGCACGGCCGTCGCAGGACTTGGCCAGAATCGTCAGCGCTTTCTTGAAAACAGGGGGCTCGGGCCGCTCGCCTTCTTCGAAGAGTTCGAACAGGCGTTCAAGCGATTGCGGTTTTCCCGAGGCCAGCAGAAAGGCTTCAAGCAGTGGCGCCAGCTCGCGGGGTTCAGTCAGGTTCATGATTCAACTCGTTATTCGGCTCGGGCCCGGACATGGATCGCCGCGAACGGCTCATTCTGCACCAGCTCGACCAAGGATTCCTTGACCAGTTCGAGGATCGCCATAAAGGTCACCACCACCCCCAGGCGCCCTTCTTCAGCGGTGAACAACTCGACAAAGGGCACAAAACCACCGCCCTTGAGCCGTTCCAGCACATCGCTCATGCGCTCGCGGGTGGACAGCGCTTCACGGCTGACCTGATGGCTTTCGAACATGTCGCCACGGCGCAAGACCTCGGCCATGGACATCAGCAACTCTTCCAGCCTCACATCCGGCAACAGTTTGCGCGCCCGGGCTTCCGGGGCATCGAGCTTGGGCACTACCACGTCGCGGCCGACGCGGCTCAGGCCATCGATGCCTTCGGCAGCAGCCTTGAAGCGCTCGTACTCCTGCAAGCGACGAATCAACTCGGCGCGAGGATCGTCTTCTTCGTCTTCGATCGTTTCGGCACGGGGCAACAGCATCCGCGACTTGATCTCGGCCAGCATTGCGGCCATCACCAGGTACTCGGCGGCCAGCTCCAGGCGCACCGACTGCATCAACTCGACATAGCCCATGTACTGACGGGTGATTTCCGCCACCGGGATGTCGAGGATGTTGATGTTCTGTTTGCGGATCAGGTACAGCAGCAAGTCGAGCGGGCCTTCGAAGGCCTCAAGAAAAACCTCGAGCGCATCCGGCGGGATGTACAGGTCCAGCGGCATTTCCATGACCGCCTGGCCATAGACCATGGCGAAAGGCAGTTCTTGCTGGGCGCCGGCCTGGCTGTCGACGGGTTCTACTGCAGACATCTAGGCCTCGGCCATGAAAGGCGTAGGGTCGCCGCAACCGACGCGGATGACTTCCGGTTCGCCGTCGGCGAGGCTGATCACGGTGGATGCCTTGATCCCACCGAAACCGCCGTCGATGATCAGGTCGACCTGATGCTCGAGCAACTGGCGCATTTCGTAAGGATCGGTCAGCGGGTCGGTATCGCCAGGCATGATCAGGGTCACACTCATCAGCGGCTCGCCGAGTTCTTCCAGCAATGCCAGGGCAATCGGATGGCTTGGCACACGCAGGCCGATGGTGCGTTTTTTCGGGTGCAGCAACAGCCGCGGGACTTCGCGGGTGGCGTTGAGAATGAAGGTGTAAGGGCCAGGCAAATGAGCCTTGAGCACACGGAAAGTGCCGGTGTCGATCTTGGCAAACAGCCCCAACTGCGACAGGTCGCTGCAAATCAGCGCGAAGTTGTGCTTCTCATCCAGCTGACGCAGCCGACGCACGCGCTCCACGGCGTTCTTGTCGCCAATTTGGCAACCAATGGCGTAGGAAGAGTCTGTGGGATAAATCACCACCCCGCCGTTGCGGATGATCTCGACAGCCTGTTTGATCAGGCGCGCTTGCGGGTTTTCCGGATGAATCTGGAAAAATTGACTCACATTCTCTACCTGTTCAGACGACGGCAATAATTGGGTCATGTTTGAATCGACACCACAGTGGTGGCAGATCCTCCGGGAGCGGGCGGTATTCACCGATCTCGGACCAGCCTCCAGGGCCATGAAAATCACTGCCGGCGCTGACCAGCAGACCAAACTCGCGGGCTAGAATCGCCAGGCTGCCCACCTGTTCGGCGGGTTGATGGCCATTGACCACTTCTATCGCGTGGCCCCCTGCTTGAATATAGTCGGCAATCAGGCGACGACGCTTGCTGCGAGTGAAATCGTAGTGCCAAGGGTGCGCCAGGCTGACCCAGGCACCTGCGGCGCGCAGGGTTTCGACGGTGTCTTCCAGGGTCGGCCAGTGTTGTTTGACGTCTCCCAGTTTGCCGGCGCCCAGCCATTTGCGGAACGCTTCGGCGCGATCCTTGACGAAACCTTCGCGCACCATCCAGTCGGCGAAATGCGGACGGGCCGGCGCATTACCGCTGTCGCCCAGCTCCTGTTGAATGGCCCGGGCGCCGTCAAGCGCCCCCGGCATGCCTTTCAACGCCAACTTGCGGCTTATTTCTTCGGACCGTAACCAGCGGCCATCGTGCAATTTTGCGATGGCCTCGACCAACGGCGGCGCATTGACGTCGAAACCGTAGCCCAAAACGTGAATGGTCGCCCCGCCCCAGGTGCAGGACAATTCCACGCCATTAACCAGTTGCATCCCCAGCGCCGTCGCTGCGCTGCGGGCCTCGTCGAGGCCTTCAAGGGTGTCGTGATCGGTCAAGGCCAGGACTCGCACGCCTTTCTCGAACGCACGCGCAACCAGTACCGCAGGCGCCAGGGCGCCATCGGAAGCCGTGCTATGGCAGTGCAAATCAACATTCACAGGACTGTGTAACCTCAAATCAGCTGACGCTATCGCGCGTCAATATGTTTGTTATTATGCCGCCACATCCTGCTTCTGGCTGCCACTGTGAAACAATTCATCGACTTCATCCCGCTTCTACTGTTTTTCATCGTCTTCAAAATCGATCCACGGGTCGTCGACATTGGCGGTCATCAACTGACTGTCGGTGGTATTTACAGTGCCACCGCGATGCTGATCATCAGTTCCCTGGTGGTTTACGGCACGCTGTTCATCAAGCAGCGCAAGCTGGAGAAGAGCCAGTGGCTGACCCTTATCGCCTGCCTGGTCTTCGGCAGCCTGACCCTGGCGTTCCACAGCGAGACCTTCCTGAAATGGAAAGCTCCGGTGGTCAACTGGCTGTTCGCCCTCGCATTCATCGGCAGCCACTTCGTCGGTGACCAGTTGCTGATCAAACGCATCATGGGCCACGCACTGACTCTGCCGGAGCCGGTCTGGACCCGTCTGAACATCGCCTGGATCGGGTTTTTCCTGTTTTGCGGCGCCGCCAACCTGTTCGTTGCATTCACGTTCCAGAACTACTGGGTCGACTTCAAAGTCTTCGGCAGCCTGGGGATGACGTTGCTGTTCCTGGTCGCCCAGGGCATTTACCTGTCCCGCCACCTGCACGATGCCGACACCACAACGCCAAAAACCGAGGACTGACATGCTTTACGCAATCATTGCCACAGACGTCGCCAACTCCCTGGAAGCCCGCCTGGCCGCACGGCCTGCGCACCTTGAGCGCCTGCAAGTGCTTAAAGGTGAAGGTCGTATCGTATTGGCCGGTCCGCACCCGGCGGTCGACAGCAATGATCCGGGCGCTGCGGGTTTCACCGGCAGCCTGATCGTCGCCGAATTCGATTCGCTGAGCGCCGCACAGGCCTGGGCCGACGCCGATCCGTACATTGCCGCAGGCGTCTACGCCAACGTTTCGGTCAAGCCGTTCAAGCAAGTCCTCCCGTAAAGTTCTCCCGCGCGATGAGTCTTGTCGGTTCATCGCGCGTTCAATCGCTCATTATTCTCGTTTATCGGCCGACAACCTGCCCAATACTCGTATTGGAATCAGGAGTTGCGATGCGCAAAGGTCCGTTGTGTCTGATGTTGGTGACGTTGTCGATCATGGCGCCCGCCCATGGTGAAGAAAGCGCCAATGGCGGTAGTTCGACGCCGCTGTCCTTGAGCGCCGGCAGCCAGATCACCGAGTTGCAGCAGCGCTTGAAGGCAAGCGAACAGCAACGAGAAGAATTGAGCAAACAACTGCAAAATACCGATGGCGAACGCGAAAGCGCCCAGCTGAGCCGGTTGCGCCAAGAGAATCAGCGCCTGAAGCTGCAACTCAAAGAAGCCCAGGCCAGCAGCCCGTTGCCGCGCCTGCTGACAGATCAGCAACAGTGGTTTGTTATCGGTGCCGCAGTAGCGCTATCGGCCCTGCTCTGCGGTATCTTCGCCAGTGGTGCAACCAGAAAACGTCGGCAATGGCTAAATTGAGTGAGTCATGAGCGAGCTGTTATTAATTGATGATGACCAGGAGCTGTGTGAGCTCCTGAGCAGTTGGCTGAGCCAGGAAGGCTTTCAGGTCCGCGCCTGCCACGACGGCCAGAGTGCTCGTCGCGCGCTGGCTGAAACATCCCCCGCGGCCGTGGTGCTGGACGTGATGCTGCCGGATGGCAGCGGCCTGGAACTGCTCAAGCAACTGCGCAGTGACCATCCGGATTTGCCGGTGCTGATGCTTTCGGCCCGTGGCGAACCGCTGGACCGCATCCTCGGCCTGGAACTCGGTGCCGATGATTACCTGGCCAAACCGTGCGATCCACGAGAACTGACAGCGCGTCTGCGCGCGGTATTGCGCCGCAGTCATCCGACGGCAGTCTCCAGCCAGCTCGAATTGGGCGACTTGTGCTTCAGCCCGGTGCGTGGTGTGGTCAGCATCAATGAACAGGAGTTCACCCTCACCGTCTCCGAAAGCCGTCTGCTCGAAGCCCTGCTCAAGCAGCCCGGTGAACCGCTGGATAAACAGGAACTGGCGCAAATCGCCCTCGGTCGCAAACTGACCCTGTACGACCGTAGCCTGGACATGCACGTGAGCAACCTGCGCAAAAAAATCGGCCCGCACCCCGACGGTCGCCCACGCATCGTTGCTCTGCGCAGTCGCGGTTACTACTACAGCCTCTGAATCCGAACACGATCGCCCCATGGGGTCTGCCAAACGCACGCCCTGTAGGAGCTGTCGAAGGCCCGATCTTTTGATCTTGCTTTTACCGGCCAAGATCAAAAGATCGCGGCCTTCGGCAGCTCCTTGTATCTCGACTATTGCTCCATCAGGAGCGATAGTTCTCGACTGATCATCGAGGGAGGGACCTGGAAGCCGTGCAGCTCCTTAGGCTTTTTGCCTGTGACGTAGATCGTGCTCCAACCCTCCACACTCACTCGTACAGTTCGAACGGTATCTTGGGCCCGTCTCTGGCGAGAGCCCGCATTCACAAGGTTGGACAGAGTGTAGTGATGATCGCAACTGATCTGATTGGGAGAAGACATGTCCAGTTTCGTCGGCGTCGATGTCGCTAAAAACACCTTTGATATCGCTACACACCTGCCGAATGGCAAGCATAAAACCAAAGCCAAACTGGCGAACGACGCCAAAGGATTCAAAGAGTTTGAAGCCTGGCTGCACAAGCAGGTCGAACCTTCGGCACTGATCGTGATGGAGGCCACCAGTGTCTATCACCTGGCGCTCGCCGAGTTCGTCTACAACAAGGGTTACCGGGTTTGCGTGGTGAATCCGGCCACGACCCATGCCTACGCCGGCAGTGAGTTACGCCGGATCAAAACCGATAAAAGCGACGCCAAGCTGATCGCGGACTTCGCCCGGGAAAAGGATGAAAAGCTTCAGCCATGGGCGCCGGAGCCTCTGAAGTATCGCCAGTTGAAAGCCTTGGTTCGCCGCCTGGATGACCTTCAGGAAATGCAGCAAATGGAGCTCAATCGTCTGGGGGTATCTGACGAAAAGGTCAAAGCCTCAATTAACTCCGTGCTGCACCATATCGAAAAAGAGATCGCTGAAACGCACAAAGCGATCAAAAAACACATCGATGACGACCCGGATATGCGTCAAATGCGCGACTTGATCGTGACCATCGACGGTATCGGGCAGAAAACGCTTGAGCGGCTGCTGGCCGAGCTGGGCGACCTGCGTAAATATGACGATCCTCGCAAGCTGGTTGCTGCTGCTGGGTTGAACCCCAAGCTGCAGGATTCGGGACTGCTCAAAGGCCGTACTGTGATCTCAAAAATCGGCTCAGCGCGCGTGCGGGCAGGCCTTTACATGCCCGGCCTGGTGGCGCTGCAGCACAACAAGGCGATCATGGCCATGAAGGATCGCTTGAAGGCCAACGGCAAGGCCCCCAAGCAGATCATTTGTGCCGCGATGCGCAAGCTGCTGCACTTCGTTTATGGCGTGCTCAAATCGGGCCAGCCTTATGACCCGAAACTTGCGCTTGCTCGGTGAGGTTTAAGACGGTATCTACGCGGGACCGTGATACATCGTGGAATTGTCAGCAAGGTAGAAAATCGTCTTTACCCAAGCTTTACGCTCCGCTGACTGCCGCTGACCTTGATCTCCGTAATCTGCACACATCCGGAACGTACCGGGAACGAGACAAGGAGATACACCATGCGCAAGACTCTTATCGCTTTGATGTTTGCTGCCGCCCTGCCGACCGTTGCGATGGCCATGCCTGAAGGCGCAGGTCCGATGGGTGACCACATGGATGGCTCACGCCACGGCGGTCAGATGCACGGCATGCACGGTAAAGGCCCTTACAGCCAGCTGGACCTGAGCCGCGAACAGCGCGAGCAGATCCGCAAGATCATGGGCGAGCAGATGCATGAGCGTCAGCAATTGGTCGACAAGTACCTGGAAAAACTCTCGCCAGCCGATCAGAAAGCCCTGAAAGACGAGATGGAGGCCAAACACAAGAAAGCCGAAGCCGACGTTCGCGCACTGCTGAAACCGGATCAACAGAAACAATTCGACGAGATCCAGAAGAAACAGGCTGAGCGTCGCGCCGAATGGGCCGAGTTCAAGGCCTGGAAAGCGCAGCAAGCGCAAAAAGCGCAATAATGCGCTAACCCTGGACCCAACGGCTAAACCCCGTTGGGTCTGTTGCCACTCGATTTTAATGTGGGAGCGAGCCTGCTCGCGATGGCGTCCTTTCAGTCACGTTGATGTTGAATGTGCCGACGCTATCGCGAGCAAGCTCGCTCCCACATGGATTTGCGCTAGTTGAGGATTTTCTGTGCGCTCATTGTTCTGGCGTATCCTGGCCAGCTTCTGGCTGGCCATTGCTCTGGTTGCGGGCCTTTCCATTCTGCTCGGGCACATGCTCAACCAGGACGCGTGGATTCTCAGCCGCCATCCGGGCCTGAACACGCTGGCCGAACAGTGGACGCAAACCTACGAAAGCCAGGGCGAAGACGCTGCCCAGGACATTCTGGAGCAGCGCAAGCGCCAGTATCACATCGATGTTCAGGTGCTCAACGAGGCCGGTGACCCGGTGGTACGCGGCACCTTCCCCCGGCGGGCGGCGGCCTTCGAAGCGAGACAGAACGATAATGATCGACGCCTGCCATGGCGGCGTCTGACCGATGAATACACCAGCGCCAAGACAGGCGACACCTACCTGCTGATCTACCGCATTCCGCATCCGGAACTGGATGCCTGGCACCGTGAAAGCCTGCTCTGGCCGTTGAGTGCGCTGGGTATCGCGCTGGTGGTGCTGACCCTGTTCAGCCTGCTGGTGACCTTTTCCATCACCCGACCGCTGAGCCGTTTGCGCGGTGCGGTGCATGACCTGGGGCAGACGACGTATCAACAGAACAGCCTGGCGCAGCTGGCCAACCGCCGCGATGAGTTCGGCGTGCTGGCCAACGACTTCAACCGCATGGGCGCGCGCCTGCAAAGCCTGATCGGCAGCCAGCGGCAACTACTGCGGGACGTGTCTCACGAGTTGCGTTCACCCTTGGCCCGACTACGCATTGCCTTGGCGCTGGCCGAACGGGCCAATCCTGAGGAGCGGGAAAAACTCTGGCCACGCCTGACCCGTGAATGCGATCGACTGGAAGCGCTGATCAGCGAAATCCTGGTACTGGCGCGCGTCGATGCCGACAATGCCAGCGCCGAAGAAGTCGATCTAAACGCGCTGCTCAATACCCTGCAAAAAGATGCGCAGCTGGGCTCGCCCGAGCAGAACGTGCGCCTTGAGGCCGAGCCGCAACTGAACCTCAAAGGCTGGCCGACCATGATCGAGCGCGCCGTGGATAACCTGCTGCGCAATGCCCAGCGCTTTAACCCGGTCGGGCAACCGATCGAAATGCAGGCGTTGCGTCAGGGCGACAGGATTGTGGTCAGCGTGCGCGACCACGGCCCCGGCGTAGAGGCCGAGCATTTGAATCAGCTGGCTGAACCGTTCTATCGGGCACCGGGGCAAACAGCGGCCGGGCATGGCCTGGGGCTGGCCATTGCGCGCCGTGCGGCGGAACGGCATGGAGGGAGTCTGGTGCTGGCCAATCATCCGGAGGGCGGGTTTATTGCCAGCCTGGAATTGCCGTTGGTGCCGGGGGCCGTCGTCCAACCCTGAACCCTGTGGGAGCGAGCCTGCTCGCGAAGGCGGTTTAACATTCAACAGAGATATTGAATGATACGACGCTTTCGCGAGCAGGCTCGCTCCCACATTAAATCGGCGTCTTCAGGACTTGCCAGGCCAGGCGCTGACAAATTCGGTCAGATCAACCTTCTCCGCAACCCGTGGTTCTTTCTGCGGCGTGCCAAGGTAAAGAAACGCAATCACCTCTTCCCCTTCCGCCAACCCCAAGCCTTTAGCCACATGCGCTGAATAAGCCAGCTCACCGGTGCGCCACACCGCGCCAATGCCTTGCGCATAGGCCGCCAGCAAAATCCCGTGAGCTGCACAGCCTGCCGCCAATAGTTGCTCGGACTTGGGATACTTGTCGTGCTCCTGCAAACGCGCAATCACCACAACTACCAGCGGCGCACGCAACGGGCCGTTGCGCGCCTTGTCCAGCAAGGCCTCGGACACATCATTGTGTTGCAGCTTCGCCGCTTCGGCCAGCAACTCACCCATTTGCTCGCGCGCCGCGCCTTCGACTGTCAGGAAGCGCCAAGGCTGCAAGTGGCCATGGTCTGGCGCGCGCATCGCGGCGGCAAACAACACTTCCCGTTGCTCGGCGGTTGGCGCCGGATCGAGCAGTCGTGGGACGGAAACACGGTTGAGCAAAGCGTCGAGAGCCTCCATCGGCCACCTCCTGTAGAAAATGTCTGGCTATTCTAGCGTCAACTGTCGCGACGGCGTCGGTTTACATGCCCTGCCCCGCAGGTAGAATGGCGCCCTTCTTACTATCAGCCCGAGCGGACTTCATGGCGTTGCCGACCTTACGGATCATTGGTTTCATCATCGGCATCTTCCTGATCACGCTGGCCATCGCCATGGTCGTACCCATGGCCACACTGGTGATCTTCGAGCGCACCAGCGACCTGCCGTCGTTCCTCTGGGCGAGCATGATCACCTTCGTCGCCGGCCTCGCTCTGGTGATACCCGGACGCCCCGAGCACATCCATCTGCGCCCGCGAGACATGTACCTGCTGACCGTCAGCAGCTGGTTGGTGGTATGCATCTTCGCCGCCCTGCCGTTCCTGCTGACCCAACACATCAGCTACACCGACTCGTTCTTCGAAAGCATGTCCGGCATCACCGCCACCGGTGCGACGGTGCTCACTGGCCTGGACAGCATGTCCCCCGGCATCCTGATGTGGCGCTCATTGCTGCACTGGATCGGCGGCATCGGTTTTATCGGCATGGCGGTAGCGATTTTGCCATTGCTGCGCATCGGTGGCATGCGGCTGTTTCAGACCGAGTCGTCGGACCGTTCCGAAAAGGTCATGCCCCGTTCGCACATGGTGGCGCGTTTGATCGTTGCGGCCTACGTCGGCATCACCATTTTCGGCAGTCTGGCATTCTGGTGGGCCGGGATGAGCCCATTCGATGCAATCAATCATGCGATGTCAGCGATTTCCACTGGTGGTTTCTCGACCTCCGACCTGTCTTTGGCCAAATGGCCGGAGCCCGCGGTTCATTGGGTCGCCGTCGTCATCATGATTCTCGGTGCCCTGCCATTCACTCTGTACGTGGCGACGCTGCGCGGCAACCGTCGGGCCTTGATCAAGGATGAACAGGTTCAAGGCCTGCTCGGCATGTTGCTGGTGACCTGGCTGGTGCTCGGCACCTGGTACTGGTGGACTACCCAGTTGCACTGGCTGGAGGCGTTGCGGCATGTGGCGCTGAACGTGACTTCGGTGGTGACCACCACCGGTTTTGCACTGGGGGACTACAGCCTCTGGGGTAACTTCTCACTGATGCTGTTCTTTTATCTGGGGTTTGTCGGCGGCTGCTCGGGGTCGACCGCTGGCGGGATCAAGATTTTCCGCTTCCAGGTTGCCTACATTCTGCTCAAGGCCAACCTTAACCAGTTGATTCACCCGCGCGCGGTGATCAAGCAGAAATACAACGGCCACCGTCTCGACGAAGAGATCGTGCGCTCGATCCTGACCTTTTCGTTCTTCTTCGCCATCACCATTTGCGTCATCGCACTGCTGCTGTCGCTGCTGGGCGTGGACTGGATGACCGCACTTACCGGCGCGGCCGCCACGGTGTCCGGCGTAGGCCCGGGGCTTGGCGAAACGATTGGCCCGGCGGGTAACTTCGCCAGCCTGCCGGATGCCGCGAAGTGGATTCTCTCGTTCGGCATGCTGCTGGGCCGGCTGGAGATCATTACCGTGTTTGTTCTGTGTATCCCGGCATTCTGGCGTCACTGAGCCGCATGGGCGCTTCCATCAGCCGCACCCGGTATTCGCCGGGGGTGGAATCGAACCAGCGTCGGAAGGCGCGGAAAAAGTTGCTCGGATCGGCAAACCCCAGCAGGTAGGCAATTTCCAGCAAGGTCATGTTCGGTTGCGCCAGGTATTGCTCGGCCAGTTCACGTCGGGTGTCATCCAGCAACGTCTGAAAACTCGTGCCCTCTTCCTGCAAGCGACGCTGCAAGGTGCGTTGCGACAAGTGAAGCGTCTGGGCCACCGCATCGCGCTTGGGTTCGCCCTGGGGCAGCAAACGGCATAACACCTGCCGCGCCTTGTGAGTCACGCGGGTCTCGGAAAACCGCGCCAGGTATTCGCCGGCAAACCGGTCGTGCAACCGCGCCATGGCCTCGTTGGCGGTGGGCAGCGGTGCCTCCATATCGGCGCGCTCGAAGATCAAGGCGTCATAAGGCGCGTTGAACATCAACGGGGCATGGAAGGCTTGTTTATAGGGTTCAAGATCAACGGGCTCATCGCCTTGCAGCAAAACCTTGCGCGGCTGGAGCGTGCGGCCGGTCAGCCAGCCGCAAAGTGCCAGGGCGCAGGCCATTGATGCTTCGGCACTCTGCCGGGTCGGCGGCAGGTGATCGCCATGCACCGTCAGAATCAGCGCATACCCCTCATCCAGCAATCGAAAACTCAAGTCGGCACTTTCGGCGATGATTCGCTGATAACGCACCAGACGTTGAAAGCCTTCAGCCAGAGTCTGGCTGGACATCAAGGCATAACCGGCGACATGGAAGGACGCCGGTCGCACCACCTTGCCCATGTTCAGGCCAATCGCCGGGTTGCCGGACAGTTCGACCGCGCGCTGCCAGAGCCGCGTCATGGAATCTTGCGGGAAGCGCGCATCCGGATCATCCAGTGCCGCATAGTCGAGCCCTAGCTGCTTGAACAGAACCCGGCAATCCAGGCCGTCCATTTCCAGTGCTTTGACAATCCCCATCGCCCAGCTTGCAGAAGTCGTTCGTTCGCTCATGGCGTTTACTACGTGATGGCCGCATGCCACGACCCAATACCCAAGGATACTAAAGTGGCGCCTATTGTCACTGGCTGATACCAATGATCACTCTAGACTTAAATAAGCTACCCGCAGAACAACTTGTCGCGTGAACAGCCACCACAGAGATCGCAGTCGTGGAAAACATCAAACGCTTCAACAACTTCGCTGAGTTTTACCCGTATTACCTTAGCGAACATCGCAACAGCACCTGTCGACGATTGCACTTTGCCGGCACCTCCCTGGTTATTTTCCTTCTGGCGCTGACCATCGGCAACGGCGCGTGGTGGATGTTACTGGCCCTGCCGCTGGCCGGTTACAGCTTCGCCTGGGTCGGGCATTTCTTCTTCGAGAAGAATCGTCCTGCCACCTTCCAGCATCCTCTTTACAGCCTGCTCGGCGATTTCGTCATGTACCGCGACATGATTCTGGGTCGCGTGGCGTTCTAGGCTCCATTGGCCACAAAAGCGTCTTGAGCAGCCAATGCAGCCTTGGATCCAAGCCCTACACTCAAACATCCCTTTCGATCAGAACAAGAGGATAGCTGATGAATGTCCATGCCCGTTTTACCCATATGCAGGACGGCACGCAGGAAGACTGGGCGATCATCGCCGCAGATTTCAGCGCCTATGCCCGGCAATTGTCCAAACGGATCGTGGCGCACCTGAAGTTACTGGAGGGGGATTTCGGTGGTTTCCCGGTGGATCGTCTGACCCACTCCCTGCAAACCGCCAGCCGCGCCTGGCGCGATGGTCGCGACGAAGAATACGTGGTCTGCGCCCTGCTCCATGACATCGGCGACACACTGGGCTCCTACAATCACCCGGACATCGCCGCGGCGATCCTCAAGCCGTTCGTCAGCGCCGAGAACTTGTGGATGGTAGAGAAGCACGGGATTTTCCAGGGTTATTACTTCTTTCATCACCTGGGCATGGACCGGCATTTGCGCGAGCAATTCAGCGGTCATCCGCAGTATCAGGCGACCATCGAATTTTGTGCCCGGTACGATGCGGCGGCGTTTGATCCGGCGTACGACACACTGCCGCTGAGCTTCTTCGAACCGATGGTGGAGCGGTTGTTTGCGCAGCCGAAGAATTCGATTTACATGGCGGCGATGGAAGAACATTCGCCGGCCTGAAAAATGTCGGGGACCGCTGCGCGGTCCATTCGCGAGAGGCCCGACCAGACACTCCATTTCTCGCAGGTTATACCGGCTCCGCGACCTTCACCGCCTTCAACTCTGCCTCGCGCGCCTGGGCATCGGCCAACCGATACAACTCGATCGACCCATCCCAATGCTCGATCAGTGCCGTGCACGACTCCACCCAATCCCCGCAATTGAGGTAATCCACCCCACCGACCTTGCGAATCTCGGCATGGTGAATGTGCCCGCACACCACCCCGTGCAACTCGCGTTTGAAGCATTCGTGGGCGATGGCTTCTTCAAAATCGCTGATGAAGCTGACGGCGGTCTTGACCTTGTGCTTGAGGTACGCCGACAGCGACCAGTAGCCGTAGCCATAACGGGCACGCCAATGGTTGAGCCAGCGGTTGAGCGTCAGGGTGAACTCGTAGGCCGAGTCCCCGAGAAACGCCAGCCAGCGGTGGTAGCGGGTGATCACGTCGAACTGGTCGCCGTGAATCACCAGCAAATGACGGCCATCGGCGGTCACGTGCACGGCTTCGTCCACCAGTTGGATATTGCCCAGTATCAGCTTGGAATAACGGCGCAGGAATTCGTCATGGTTGCCAGTGACGTAGATCACCTCTGTACCGCGCTTGCTCATGGTCAACAGGCGACGAATCACATTGGTGTGCGCCTGAGGCCAATACATGCCACTGCGTAGTTTCCAGCCGTCGATGATGTCGCCGACCAGGTAGATCTTGTCGGTGTGGTAGCCCTTGAGAAATTGCGACAGATGTTCGGCCTGGCAATCCCGGGTGCCCAAATGCACATCGGAAATCCACAAGGTCCGCACACGTTGCTTACGGCTGGGTTTGGCGAGCTCGGCGCTGGTCATGGGCAACCCTCAGGACAAGTTTTGGCAAGCTTGCGCCGGTCGGGTGAATTGCCCATGACAGTGGCAAGTCAGTCTTGTGACAGCGCGAGTCGGGCCGCACCCGGTGTAGACTGGCGACCTGCACAGGAGACCTGCGATGAGACCGATCCTCACGCTACGCCAGTACACCCACGACCTGATCGTCCACAGCCACGACCACGCGCAACTGGTGTTCGGGCTGTCGGGCGCGCTGGATTTCGAGGTCGAGGGGCATGGTAGTCAGGTGGTGCAGCAGAGTTTCGTGGTGGTGCCGTCGGGGGCGCATCATGCCTGCGACAGCGCCCATGGCAGTCGTTGCCTGGTGCTGGATGTGCCGAGCGACCCGTGGGTTTCGCAGTCCCTTGGCGATCACGCCGAAGCCAGTCGCCGCTTGCTCGACAATGCCGGGCGTCTGTCGCTGGACGCAGGGCAAAGCCAACTGGTGAGTTGGCTGGCGGGCAGCCAGATCAGTGATCCGCTGATCGCCCAGCAAGGCGCGGTGCTGTTGCTGGCCAGCCTGAACAATGCCAAACCCGACAGCGTGGGCGGTCGGCGTCTGCCTTATGCGGCGCTGAATGCGCACATCGATCAATACGCGGCTTATCCGCTGCAAGTCGCCGATCTGGCGCGCATTGCCGGCTTGTCCAGCGCTCGGTTACATGCGCGGTTCGTGGCGGAATGCGGGCAAACGCCGATGGACTACATTCGCAGTCGTCGTCTGCACATTGCCGTGAGTCTGTTGCGCGATTCAGCGTTACCCATTGGCGAGATCGCCTGTCGGGTCGGTTACAGCTCGCAGAGTGCGTTCGCTGCGGCGGTGCTACGCGAGTTCGGTGCCTCGCCCGGTAAATTGCGCCGCGAGGCTGGCGACAAATGACGCGAGTCTGGCGACAGACATAACCGGCTCAGCACGATTCAATGTAGGAGCTGCCGAAGGCTGCGATCTTTTGATCTTGATCTCCAAAAGCAAGATCAACAGATCGCAGCCTTCGGCAGCTCCTACAGGGGCCGACGGTGTTGTCGGCCGGATTCGATACGTTTATCAAGGATTGCAATGACTCCCCGTACCGCCCTTGGCGCTCTGCATATCGGTGCATTGATGTTCGGCCTGACTGGCGTATTCGGTAAACTCGCCGCCGCCTCGCCAGCCATCATCGTGTTTGGCCGTGCCGCGTTTGCCGTCCTCGCCCTGGCGTTTTTCGCACGGTTCGCCAGTAATACCCGTTGGCAAAAACTCGATGCAGTGGACTTGCGCCGTCTGCTGCTCAGCGGCTTGCTGCTGACCGGGCACTGGGTAAGTTTCTTCATCGCGGTGAAGGTCGCCGGAGTGGCGATCGCGACCCTGGGTTTTGCCAGTTTCCCGGCGTTTACCGTGATTCTCGAGGGGCTGATTTTCCGCGAGCGCATCCGCGCCAATGAAGTCCTGCTGGTGGTGCTGGTCAGTATTGGACTGGTATTGGTCACGCCGGATTTCGATCTGGCCAGCGGTGCCACCATCGGCCTGTTGTGGGCGGTGGCGTCCGGCTTGTTGTTCGCCCTGCTGTCCCTGACCAACCGCGCCAGCTCTGGACGAATTCCGCCGGTGCAGGCGGCTCTGTATCAGAACGTGGTGGTTGCGATTTGCCTGCTGCCGGTGGCGGTGCCGCAGTTGAGTGAAGTGCGCGCCATCGACTGGCTGTGGATCGGCCTGCTCGGGGTGTTCTGTACTGGCGTGGCGCACAGCTTGTTCGTCGCCAGCCTGGCGGTGATCAAGGCTCGGACCGCCGCCGTGGTATTCGCGATGGAACCGGTTTACGGCATCACCCTGGCCTGGCTGCTGTTCGATGAAAACCCGACCCTGCGCATGCTGATCGGCGGCGCACTGATCATCGTGGCTATCGTGGTCTCGAGCCGATTGTCCGGCAGTTCAAGCAAGACCGCCGTGGCGGCACAAGCCCCGTCTCACTGAGTGCGGTCGTTGTGGCCCAGGTCGCGGTCCGGATCGATCTGATCGCGGACCCGCTGCTTGAGCACCTTGGCCTCGGGAAAACCGCCATCGGCCTTGCGCTCCCAGAGCTGCACATCGTCACAGAAAATGTGAAAAACCCCGCCGGTGCCGGGCACCAGGGACACTTTGCCCAGGTCATCGCCGAAGGTGCTGAGCAGTTCCTGGGCCAGCCAGGCGGCGCGCAACAGCCATTGGCATTGCGTGCAGTAGGTGATGACGATTTCCGGTTTACGTGCGGTCATGATTGGTAAAACTCCTGTGCCAGAGGGCGTCGCTATAATAGCCGCCTTTATCGCTCGCCCCGAGATCCATGATGCGCCGTTTGCTGTCTTGCCTGTTGCTGTGCCTCTTCCCCTTGATCGTGCAAGCCGTCGAAGCCCCCCGACCGAAAATCGGTCTGGTGCTGTCCGGTGGTGCCGCCCGTGGCTTGGCCCACATTGGTGTGCTCAAGGCACTGGAGGAACAAGGCATCAAGATCGATGCGATTGCCGGCACCAGCATGGGCGCGGTGATCGGCGGCCTGTATGCCTCGGGCTATCAGATCGATGAGCTGGAAAAACTCGCCCTGAGCATCGACTGGCAGCAGGCGCTGTCCGACGCCCCACCTCGGGAAGACGTGCCGTTCCGACGCAAGCAGGATGACCGGGACTTCCTCGTCAAACAGAAACTCAGCTTCCGTGACGACGGCAGCCTCGGCCTGCCACTTGGGGTGATTCAGGGTCAGAACCTGGCGCTGTTGCTGGAAAGCCTGCTGGCCCACACTAGCGACACCCGCGACTTCGACAAATTGCCAATCCCCTTTCGAGCGGTGGCAACCGACATCGCCAGCGGCGAAAAAGTGGTGTTCCGTAAAGGCCACCTGCCTCAGGTGATTCGCGCCAGCATGTCGATCCCGGCGGTGTTCGCGCCGGTCGAACTCAATGGCCGCTTGCTGGTGGATGGCGGCATGACCGATAACATCCCGCTGGACGTGGCGCGGGAGATGGGCGTCGACATCGCTATCGTGGTCGACATCGGCACGCCGCTGCGCAATCGCAAGCAACTGACCACCGTGGTCGACGTGTTGAACCAATCGATCACCCTGATGACCCGGCGCAATTCCGAAGAACAACTGGCCGCCCTGCACAAAGACGACGTATTGATCCAGCCACCGCTGGCGAGTTTCGGCGTTACCGATTTCGGTAAAGCCCAGGAAATGATCGACGCTGGCTACCGCGCAACCCGAATTCTCGACGCGCGTCTGGCGCGGCTCAAACCTGCACAACCGCTGGACGCCGAACTGACCGCCGCCCGGGCGCCGAGCCAGCGTACGCCGATCATCACCGCGATCAAAGTTGAAAACGACTCGAAGGTTGGCGACGACGTAATCCGTTACTACATTCGCCAGCACATCGGCGAACCGCTGGACCTCGGCCGTCTGCAAACTGATATGGGCACGTTGTACGGCCTCGATTACTTCGAGCAGGTGCAATACCGCGTAGTCCATAAGGGCGCCGATCACACCCTGGTGATCAGTGCCCGTGGCAAACGCAGCGGCACCGATTACTTGCGGGTGGGTTTGAACCTGTCGGACGACATGCGCGGCGACAGTGCTTTCAACCTGGGTGCCAGCTACCGCGTCAACGGCATCAATCGCCTTGGTGCCGAGTGGCTGACCCGGGCGCAGATCGGTGACAAGCAGGAACTTTACACTGAGTTCTATCAGCCGCTGGATGTCGGCTCGCGCTACTTCATTGCGCCTTATGCGGCGTTCGAAGCACAGAACGTCGAAGCGATCCTGGACAACGACCCGATCGCCCAATACCGAGTCGAACGCTATGGCTTCGGCTTGAACGTCGGCCGACAAATCGGCAATAGCGGCGAAGTGCGCTTCGGTGTCGGTGAGGCCTGGGGCAAGGCTGATGTGCGCATCGGCGATCAGGATTTGCCGAGTGAAAACTTCAACGAAGGTTTCTATGAACTGAAGTACTCATTCGACTCGCTGGACAACGTCTACTTCCCCCATGAAGGCCAGGATATCGGCCTGTCGTTACGCCAGTTCGAACCGGGCTTGGGTTCGGACAAACGCTATCGCCAATGGGAGTTCAAACTGGACAAGGCCCTGAGCAGCGGGCCGGACACCTTCATCCTCGGCGGGCGTTACGGACGCACGCTGGACGAGGCCAATGTGGTCACTTCCAGCTTCCTGCTCGGTGGCGCGCGACAGTTGTCGGGCTTTCGCGAAGATGCGATCTCCGGGCAGAACGTCAGCCTGATGCGCGGGGTTTACTACCGCCGCCTGACACCGCGCTCGTACCTGCCGCTGGACTTCCCGCTGTACATCGGCGGCTCGCTGGAACGCGGCCGGGCGTGGAACAACGACAATGAATTCGACAGCGGCTACATCAATGCAGCGAGTGTGTTCATCGGTTTCGACACGCCGCTGGGACCGCTGAACTTCAGTTACGGCATCAACGATACGGATGAACAGGCGGTTTATTTAAACCTGGGGCAGACGTTCTAAAGCGAACACCCTCTACAGGTATCCTCTATAAAAATGTGGGAGCGGGCTTGCTCGCGAAAAACGATGACGCGGTTTTTCTGATAAACCGCATCGTCTGCTTCGCGAGCAAGCCCGCTCCCACATTAAGTCTCCAAGACTTTCCTATCGGATACCGGCCAACAGAGTCCGGGCCGTCTCCTTGAGCGGTTCGTCGCCTTCCTTGAGCAACTCGTTAAGCAGCTCGATGGCGCTGTCCAGATCGCCGTCATCAATGCACGTCTGGGCCTGTTCAAGTTTGCCCGCGCTGCTCGGCCCGGCCGGTTCAAGATCCATCAATTCAGCATTCAGCGGCTCAAGCTCCAGCGGCTGGACAGGATCGCTGAACTCGTTGAGAAAGGTCTCGTCCAGAGATTGGGCGTCAGGTTCGGCGATCCATTCAAGCTCGGGCTCGTCCAGCGTCGGCTCCTCGGGCATTTCGAAGACATCGGGCAACACATGCAGGTTCGAGGTGAACCCGGGGTCGTTTGCCTGCTCTGGCTCATTCGACGGTTTAGCGCTGGATGATGAGTTTTCGAAGGGGCTGATCAGGTCCCAATTCGAATCCATCGACAGGTCATCGAGGTTCAACTGGAACTCATCGCTCGGTGCCGCTTCAGGGATCGCAAGCGTGGGAGGAACCACTGCCACAGCGACAACCACCGGCGCGGCACTGATCAGCTTCGGATGGCGGGCGCGGATGTCCTGAAGTTGCTGTGCATCGAACCCGGCGTCTCGCAGGCTGCTTTCCTGCGCGTCATACGCTTGTACGTCGCCTTGTTTACCGAGGACTTCCAACAGTTGCACAGCCAGATCGGTACGCTGGGGTTCCCTGACCAACGCATCTCGCAACAAACCGGCTGCCTCGGACAAACGGCCATACGCCAGATAGATACCCACCCCTTCCAGCACGTCGCCTGCGGGAGTCTCTTCGGCCGATCCGGCTACCGGTTGCAGCCGGGGCGTCGGACTGGCCGGTTCTGTTGCGCGGCTGAGCACCGGTTCATGACGCGACGGCAGCACGGGTAACGGCTCGGGCTGAACCTGAACCTGCTGTCGTTGACGGCGAATGAATACTGCGAGCAATACCAACGCCACCAATGCCAGCAACCCGAGGATCAGCAGCCACGGAGTCGGTTCAGATTCCTCTACTACAACGGGCACCGGTGCCGTCACTTGGGGCACGACCGGCTCTAACGATGCCTGTTTGACTTCCGCCAACTGGGTTTGCAGCTCGATCACCTGCTTTTTCTGGCCGGCGATCT
Source organism: Pseudomonas sp. S2_A02 (assembly GCF_054668495.1). NCBI lineage: Bacteria > Pseudomonadati > Pseudomonadota > Gammaproteobacteria > Pseudomonadales > Pseudomonadaceae > Pseudomonas > Pseudomonas sp. S2_A02. Next base: position 2,015,081 of record NZ_CP162776.1, read on the forward strand.
GCTCGTCCTGAGCCTGAAGCTTCGCATTGAGTTCATCGATGGTTTTTTGCAACTGTTGGTTCTGCAGCACGCTGGCGGCCAGTTGTTCGGCAATAGCATCATTCGCAGGTGCCGCAACTGGTTTTTCGACATCAGGCTTGGACGTCGCCGCCTTCGCGGCAGGTGGCGGTGCAACAGCCGGTTCGACGGACGGGAACGCGGAAGACTGGGGGCGCGGCGAAGGGTCGTCGTTGACGGGAACAATTCCCGGCGAACCCGGCGGATCGATCAGCACTGTGTACTCGTGCAGCAAACGCCCGTTGGGCTGATTAAGCTGCACCAGAAAATTCAGGAAGGGTTCCTTGACCGGTTTGCTGGAAGTCACCCGGATCAGGCTGCGGTTGCCCCGCAGGATCGGTGTGAACTTCAGATCGTTGAGAAAGAACAACCGCTCGACGCCGGCGCGACTGAATTCGTCCACCGTCGCCAGGCTGACCGATAGCTCGCCCTCCTCCAGACCACCAGCGTCCACCAAGGCGATGTCGGCATTGAATGGCTGATTCAACGCCGAATGCTGGGTGATCTCACCCAACCCGAGCGCAGGGGCCAATGCCGAGTAAGTGACGGCACCACCGACCAGCAGCAGCCTGGTACAACACCGCAATACAACGTGCCAACTCTCGAGCATGAGCATCCCTTAGATAACCAGAACCAACCTGTACGTGTTCGCACATCCGGTACGAACACGATATTGCCTAGTAGTTCTTTATAGTCCGCCCAACGGGGTATCTCAAAAATCCGGCGCGTGGTTGTGCCTCAAGATTTTTCCAGGTTGGCCAGAATATGCCCGTGGACTCGCATACAGACCTTTAAATCTGCCTCATCGACGCCTTCGAACAGTTCGTGGCGCAATTGAGTGGCGATGGTTTCAATTTGTTCGATCAAGGGCCGGGCCGGGGCACACAGGACGATTTTTTTCGCCCGACGGTCTTCCAGTACGGATTGGCGCTGCACCAGGCCCTGACTTTCCAGGCTGTCAAGCAATCGAGCCAGGGTGGGCCCTTCGACGCCGACGCTTTGCGCCAGTTCGCGTTGGGTGGGGGCATCATCGAAACGCGCCAGGTGCAGCAGCACCAGCCAGCGCGCCTGGGAGAGGCCCAGGCCAGCCAGTCGGCGATCCAGTTCGGCACGCCAGCCCCGAGACATCTGGGCCAATTGCATGCCAAAGCGGTGTTGATCGGTTAACGGCATAAAACACTCATGATTAGACTGAAATAGAGAAAAACTAATTATTAGTCAGCTAAGCATGACCTTTGGCTATAGGCAAGGCTTGCTCTGTACTGAATCGTTACATCTGTGCCTCAGGTCACTCAGACTTCGAATTCCGACTGCAGAGCGGCACGAACGCAATACAAAACACCTTCAGGAACTCTCCCTGCGAACAGCGCAGCAATTTCTGACACCGGCGGCAGTTCGCCTTCGCCGTCGAGGAACGCATCCTGGACTTCGCCCATCAACTCTTCCGGCAGGTCCAGCGCCTGCTCAAGCGACAACTGCTGCTTGCCGATCGCCTCGGCGAGCATCGCGTAGACGTTCTTTTCCGAGCATTGCAGCTGACCGGCGATCTGCAACGGTGTCATGCCGGCCCGGGCCAGCGTGATCAGCTCATGGCGCACATCGGCCACTACTTTCGGCGCCTCGACCTGACCGCCGAGCACTTCGAGGAAGGCCTCGCCGTAACGCTCCAGTTTTCGCGCACCAACGCCGCTGACCGTGGCCATTTCCGCCAGCGATGTCGGCTGGCTGCGGAGCATTTCCAGCAGGGTCGAGTCGGGGAAGATGACGTACGGCGGCACGCCATGCTCTTCGGCCAATTTGCGGCGCAGGGCACGCAAGGCTTCCCACTGCTCACGCTCTTCACCGCGAACCAGTTGGCTGGCCGGGCTCTTGCTGGCGGTCTTGGCCGTGATTTGTGGCTTGAGGTCGCGACGCAGTTCCAGGGTCACTTCACCCTTGAGTAGTGGCCGGCAGGTGTCACTCAGGCGCAGCCCGCCGTAGCCTTCGAGGTCGATGTCCGCCAGACCACGGGCAACCAGCTGTCGGAACAGGGAGCGCCATTCGCTCTCCCCCATCGCTTTGCCTACGCCGTATACCGACAAATGCTGATGACCAAAGCTGCGGACCTTTTCGTTGTCCTTGCCCAGCAACACGTCGACCAAATGACCGACGCCATAACGCTGACCGGTGCGGTAGATCGCCGACAGCGCCTGACGGGCCGGCTCGGTGGCGTCCCAGGTCTGCACACCGTCGACGCAGTTGTCGCAGTGGCCGCAGGGTTCGGGCATGTCTTCGTCGAAGTACGCGAGCAGGGTCTGGCGGCGGCAGCGGGTTTCTTCGCAGAGCGAGAGCATGGCGTCGAGCTTGTGCTGCTCCAGACGCTTGTGACGCTCATCGCCTTCGGAGTTTTGCAACATTTGCTTGAGCATCACCACGTCTTGCAGGCCGTACGCCATCCAGGCATCCGCCGGCAGGCCATCACGACCGCCGCGACCGGTTTCCTGGTAGTAGGCCTCAAGGGACTTCGGCAAATCCAGGTGAGCGACAAAACGTACGTTAGGCTTGTCGATACCCATGCCGAACGCCACGGTGGCGACCATGATCAGCCCTTCCTCGTTGAGGAAGCGCTTCTGGTGATGGGCCCGCGTGTCATTGGGCAGACCGGCGTGGTACGGCAGCGCCGGGAAGCCTTGCTCGCTGAGGAACACCGCTACTTCATCAACCTTCTTGCGCGACAGGCAGTAAACGATACCGGCATCGCTGCGCCGCTCGGCGAGAAACGCCAGCAACTGCTTGCGCGGCTGCTCCTTGGGCACGATGCGATAGAAAATATTAGGGCGATCGAAACTCGAGAGGAAACGCTCGGCATTTTGCAGATGCAGACGATCGACGATTTCTTCGCGGGTGCGCTTGTCAGCCGTTGCGGTCAGGGCAATGCGCGGGACGTTGGGGAACAATTCCGCCAACTGGCCCAGTTGCAAGTATTCCCGACGGAAGTCGTGACCCCATTGGGACACGCAATGCGCTTCGTCGATGGCGAACAGGGCGATTTCAAGGCTTTGCAGGAAGGCCAGCATGCGCGGCTGAACCAGGCGCTCGGGCGCCAGGTAGAGCATTTTCACCTCGCCGCGCTTGATCCGCGCCGCCAGATCACGCTGTTGCTCAGCGCTCAACGTGGAGTTCAACGCCGCCGCGGCGACGCCCAGCTCTTCGAGGGTGGCGACCTGATCGTCCATCAGCGCGATCAGTGGCGACACCACCACCGCAAGGCCTTCGCGCAACAACGCCGGCACCTGGAAGCACAAGGACTTGCCGCCACCGGTAGGCATCAGCACCAAGGCGTCGCCGCCACTGGCCACGCGCTCAATGATTGCACCCTGACGGCCACGGAAACTGTCGTAGCCGAAGATGTCCTTGAGGACGCGTTGAGCCTGTTCGAGCATAAAAACTCCAAAAATCACCGAAACATCCCTGCAAGGCTGGTTCAGAATCATGAAAGCTGCACCGACAAATCGTAAGTGCGCATTGCATGACGCTTCATATCTCAGCCGTGACGCCAGCAGGGCATCACAAAACGCGCGAGTATACCCGACGCCTGTCCGGCAAAGGGCGCCGTTGATAAGACATACCAAAGCCAACTTGTGGGAGCGAGCCTGCTCGCGATAGCGGTGGGCCAGTCAATTGATATTGAATGTTATGTCGTCATCGCGAGCAGGCTCGCTCCCACAGGGAATGCGGTGTTCCGCATGCCTGCAAAGGGGCAAATACACCGCGCGGCTGGCCTGAGCGCTCAAGAAGGCCTAGAATTCCCGCATCGTATATTCCCCAAGGTAGCCCTTTAATGTCCTTCGCTGAGCAACTAACCCGCCTGCAAGTCTTCCTCGACGCCGACGAGCTGCATGACGAGGCGCTGGACTACGTGGCCGCCCACGGCTACCTAACTGCGCTGTCGATTTGTTCCGAGAGCGTTCCCGACCGTGAATGGATCGACGCGCTCTTCGCCGAAGAGCCGCATTACGCCGACGACACCGAGCGTGAAGCGATCGAATCCACCCTGCTGCTGCTAAAGGCGCACATCGCCCGCCAACTGGCGTCCGACGAAGAGTTCGAGCTGCCGTGCGACCTGGACCTGGGCGAAGAGCCGGATGACTCTGACCTGCGCGGCTGGTGCATCGGTTTCATGGAAGGCGTATTCCTGCGCGAAGCGGCCTGGTTCGAAACCGCCGAAGACGAAGTCAGCGAAATGCTGCTGCCGATCATGGTCGGTTCCGGTCTGTTCGACGAACAGCCAGAATTCGAAGACATCGCCAAAGACGCCAACCTGATGGACGATATGATCGTGCAGATCCCGGAAGCCCTGACCGCGCTGTACCTGCTGTGCCAGGCGCCAGACGAAAAACCGGCGATTCTCAAGCCACGTCACCACTAAGGTTTTGCCTATGGACAACCCCATAGGCAACCGCCCCCTGATGTTGCGCTACGTGCTACTGGCCATCGGCTGGCTGAGCGTAGCGCTGGGGGTGATCGGGATTTTCCTGCCGGTGCTGCCCACCACACCGTTCCTGCTGCTGGCGGCCGCCTGTTTCGCCCGCAGCTCGCCGCGTTTCTATCGGTGGCTGGTTGAACATCCACGGCTTGGGCCATGGGTTCGCGACTACCTGAGCGGCAATGGCATTCCGCTCAAAGGCAAGGTCTACGCCATCGGATTGATGTGGGCGAGCATCCTGCTTTCCTGCTACCTGGTGCCCCTGCCGTGGGCGCGCGGGTTCATGCTGACCAGCGCGGTGTTGGTGACGATTTATATCCTCAAGCAGAAAACCCTGCATAAACCCTGATCCCATCTTGATCATTCCCACGGTCTCCGTGGGAATGCCGCCCGGGACGCTCCGCGTTCCCTTCGCCTTCATCCGCCGACGTCCATTCGTCCGACGACCTGCCCTTCCTCGCTGAAAACACCGCCTAGACTTCAGACATCTGCACCCGAGCAGCCAGACATGTCCCGCAGTCCGCGTAGTCCAGGATGGTCAACGCTCCGACTTCGGTTCGGCGGATGGCTGCTGCTGACGAGTTTTCTACTGGCAGGGTTGGGCAGTGTCTGGGCCGACTGGGACTTTGCGCAGATTCTGCAGACGGCCGAAAAACGCTACGGCCCCCTTGGCCTGGCCCGGGGACGGATCGAGGCCTGGAGTCAAATGCTGCAAAGCGAACGCAAGCAGCCTGAGCGCGAACAACTGAACGCGGTCAATCGCTTCTTCAATCAACAACTGAGCTTTCAGGACGACACGCGTATCTGGCGTCAGACCGATTACTGGGCCACGCCCGTCGAATCTTTGATCAAGGGTGCCGCCGACTGCGAGGACTACGCCCTGGCAAAATATTTCAGCCTGCGACACCTCGGAATTCCCAGCGAGAAACTGCGCATCACCTACGTCAAGGCACTGACCCAGAACCAGGCGCACATGGTGTTGACCTTCTACGGCAGCCCCACGGCCGAGCCGCTGGTGCTGGACAACCTGATCGACGAAATCCGTCCCGCCTCCCAACGCAAAGATCTGCTGCCGGTGTACGCCTTCAACGCCGAAGGCCTGTACTTGCCGGGAGCCAATGGCAAACGCAGCAGCGACTCGAAAAAATTGTCGCGTTGGCAAGACGTGTTGAAAAAGATGCAATTTGAAGGGTTCGCCGTGGGCGAAGGCTAGCCGCTATTGCAAGGAGCGTTTTATGTCACTGCGCAAACAGTTGTTTCTCGCCATTTGCCTGTTCTTGCTGGTGGCTTTCGGCGGCAGTTTTTTTGTCAGCCTGGAAAGCTCTCGCGAACAGATGCTCAGCCAGTTGCGCTCCCACGCTCAGGACGCCGCCACGGCGCTGGGCTTGTCATTGACAGCGCAGATCGACGACCCGGCGATGATCGAGTTGATGGTCAGCTCGATTTTCGACAGTGGTTATTTCAGCAGCATTCGGGTTGTCAGTATTGTGGATGAACGAGTGTTGGTGGAACGCAGCGCACCGCCGCAAATCGAGGGTGTTCCCGGCTGGTTCATCAGCCTGGTTAATCTGCACCCACAGGGTGGCGATGCACTGATCATGCGTGGTTGGGAGCAAGCGGCGCGGGTCGAAGTGTTGAGCAATCCGCAGTTTGCCTTGGCCAAACTCTGGGACAGTACCCTCGGCAGCCTGATCTGGTTGCTGATTTGCGGACTGCTCAGCGCTGTGTTTGGTGGCTGGCTGTTGCGCCGGCAATTGCGCCCGCTCGATAACATGGTCAAACAGGCTGAAGCCATCAGCAAACGCGAATTTCGCAGTTTGCCGAAACTGCCGCGCACACCGGAACTCAAACGCGTGGTGCTGGCCATGAACCAAATGGTCGAGAAGCTCAAGGCGTTGTTCGCTGAAGAGGCCGCGCGCAGCGAAAAACTGCGCTCCGAATCTTATCAGGACAGCCTCACAGGCCTGGCCAACCGGCGCTTGCTGGATGAACAACTGGCCGACCAATTACTGGTTTCCGAGCAAAGCCGCGACGGCCACTTGCTGATGTTGCGGATCAACGACCTGATCGGGCTCAACCAGCGCCTGGGTGGCCAGCGCACCGATGCCTTGATTAGCACGGTCGGCGAACTGCTCAAGCGCCTGACGCAACCACCGGAACGTCGCACCTGGCTCGCGGCGCGCAATCGAGGTGGAGAATTCAGCCTGCTGACACCGGGCCTGGACAGCAAGGATGCTGCACGCCTGGCTTCCGAAATCAGCGCTACCCTGGAAAACCTGCGCCTGACCGGTGCCAGTGACTGCATGCCCGTGGCACATCTGGGCGTGGTCGCCTATCACCCCGGCGAGCCGGCGAACGGCGTGCTGCTGCGCCTCGATCAAGCGCTGACCCAAGCCCAGCAACACCCCGAGCGGCCGTGGATACACATGACCCATTCCGATACAGAGCCGAACCAGTCCCAACACGACTGGCGCAGCTGGATCGACGACGCGCTGACCGAGGGTAAGATGCAGCTGTATTTTCAACCGGTGGTGCAGTGCGCCGATACCAGCCAGGTGCTGCATCACAAAGTCCTCGCGCGCCTGCTCGACCCGCAAGGCGAGGCGATTGCCGCCGGGCATTTCCTGCCGTGGATCGAGCGCCTTGGCTGGTCAGCGCGATTCGATCTGGCGATGCTCGAAACCACTCTCGAATATCTGGCCGCCAACCGTTGGCCACTTGCGTTGAGCCTGTCCGGCAGCACCCTGCGCGATCAGACCCAGCTCAAACTGATCTGCGACATACTTGAATCACTGCCGGAACTGGCGCCGCTGCTAACCCTGGAAATCGACGAACGCCAACTGCCGCCCCCCGAAGAACTGCAACGCCTGAGTCACAGTCTGCTCAACACCGGTTATCGCATCGGACTGCAGCACTTCGGCGGCAGCTTCAGCCAGATTGGTAACCTGACGCAGTTGGGGCTGGCTTACCTGAAAATCGACGGAGCCTACATTCGAGGTATCGATGAACAGACTGACAAGCGCCTGTTCATTGAGGCGATTTTCCGGGCGACCAACAGCATTGATTTGCCGTTGATTGCCGAGATGGTGGAGACGCAGGGGGAACTGGAAGCGATTCGAGAACTGGGGTTGTTTGGGGTGATGGGAAGACTGATTGGGCCGCCGGAGCCGATGTGAGTCGCAAGGCCCGCACGATCAGATACACCGCGTCATCGTTCATCGCGAGCAAGCCCGCCCCCCAAAGGTGTTCAGTGCCAGCGCCTCAGGGCCGGCGATCCTCAACCCGAGCCTGACTCTTGCTCCAATCGGTCAACAGGCTGTAAGCCACGGCCAGCAACGTCGGGCCGATGAACAGACCGATAAACCCAAACGCAATCAACCCGCCAAACACCCCGAGCAACACAATCACCAACGGCAAATTCCCACCCCGACTGATCAGGTACGGCTTAAGCACGTTGTCGACCCCGCTGATGATGAACATGCCCCAGATCCCGAGGAATACCGCCATCCCATACTCGCCCTTCCAGGCCAACCACGCCGTGGCCGGAATCCACACCAACGGCGGCCCCATCGGAATCAGGCTCAGCAAAAACGTCACAATCCCCAGCACCAGCGCCCCAGGCACGCCGGCAATCAGGAAGCCGATCAACGCCAGCACTGCCTGAGCCGCCGCAGTGCCGATCACCCCGTTGACTACACGCTGCACGGTGCCCGCCACCAATTCGATGTAATAGCCTGCGCGGTCACCGATCAACCGTTCCAGCAACCCATGGACAAATACCGCCAACCGCGGCCCGTCCCGGTAGAAAAAGAACACAAAGACAATGCTCAGCGCCAGCTCAAGGATGCCGCCGCCGATCTGCGCACTGCGCGCCAGCAACCAGTTACCGACCTGACCCAGATAAGGCTTGATCGCCAGCATCATCGCCGCGCCTTGCTGATCGATGCTGTTCCAGATCCCCACCAGCCGCTCGCCGACCAAGGGAATACTGCCCAGCCAGGTCGGTGCTTCAGGCAGACCATCGACTTGCACATCCTTGATGAACGCCGTGGCATCGCGCACATGGTCCGCCAGGTTGAAACCCAGCCACACCAGCGGTGCTGCCACCAGCAGCATCCAGCCCAGCGTCAGTAACAGCGCCGCCAGGGATTCACGGCCATTGAGCCAACGGGTCAACAAACGCATCAACGGCCAACTGGCAAATGCCAGCACCGCGCCCCAGAACAGCGCCGACCAAAACGGCGCCATCACCCAGAAGCTCGCGCCAAACAGCACCAGGAGCAGAATCTGCACCAACAGCCGATCGTTATTGGGCATGTAATGTCTCGAAAAAGTCAGTCAGCAAAGAGTAGGCGAACGCGCGAAACGCGCTCGCCCAATGAAGCTTATCGCAGCAGCTCGAAGTGCAGGCCAGAGCCTTCGACGTTGCCGGTTTCCATCCGTGCCGACCGCACACCCTGGCCGATCATCGCCTGGCGCCAGGCTTCGGCATTGGGCCCCGACACATTGACGCGCAATGTGGTGTCCAGGTTGAGACCTCGAGAAATCAAACGCAGCCAGGTTTCGTCAGGGTCGCCGTTGAGTTTGGGGAAATCGAGTTCACCAGTGCTTTTGAGCTGTCGCAGCAAGGTCGCAGAAGTTGGCAGCAAATCGCCCAATGGTGCGGCAGCGTCGAACTGCTCGACGTGCAGATAGGCTTTGCGATTGCCGCGAGTGATGCTGTAAAGCGCCACCAGCGTGTTGTCTTGAGGGGCTGCCAGACGCAGCAGCAAATAGGCCTGCTGGTTATCGGCGCCATACAGCTTGGCGTTGCCGAAGACTTCATTGGCCCACAGGCTGCTTTCGCCGCAATCACGTGCCTGACACCAGAACAGCAACTCGGCGCCCTGCTTTTGCAAGGCTTCGCGGGCGGCGGTAAAGGCATCGGTAGAGGAATGCTCCGGTGGCAGCTCGTAGGTCACCGAGGTGGCGTGCCCACGGGCGCTGACCTGACCGTCGAAGCGCAACTGACCGCTGATCTTGCGGATAGAACCCAGCGGGTAGATCCGCTCAAGCTCGACAGCCGGGCGATAGTCCACGATCTGTGCATCGGCCATACGCGGCACGATCGGCAGGTCCTGACTGCCAGGGATATCAGCGGCAAATAAAAGAGGACTGAAACAACACAGCGCCAGCAGAGTGAGTGAACGCATGGATAGACTCATCGAATCAGCATGGCCTGGGCACCCTTGATGACACTGGCGTCATCGATGCGCTCGGGCACCAATAAACCGCGTTGTACCGCAGGGCGCGCCTCCATTGTAGCCATCCAGCGCTGCAGGGCTGACAAGCCTTCCACCGCGACACCGGACCATTCATGGCCACGGACCCACGGATAAGTGGCAATGTCGGCAATGCTGTACTCGCCCGCCAGAAACTCTACGGCTTGCAGACGCGTGTCGAGCACTTCATACAGGCGCCGGGTTTCATGTTGATAACGGTCGATGGCGCCCTGGAGTTTTTCCGGAAAATAGCGGAAAAACACGTTGGCCTGGCCCTGCATCGGGCCGATTCCGCCCATCTGGAACATCAGCCACTGCAACACCACCGAGCGCCCCTTGGGGTCTTGGGGCAGCAGTTTACCGGTCATCTCGGCGAGGTAAATCAGGATCGCGCCGGACTCGAACACGGCGAAATCGCCATTGGCACGGTCGACAATCGCCGGAATACGCCCATTGGGATTGATCTTGAGGAAGCCCTTGGACTTCTGTTCCTTTTTGTCGAAACTCAAGGCGTGCACCGTATAGGGCAGGCCGAGTTCCTCGAGCACGATAGAGACCTTGTGGCCATTCGGGGTCGCTGCGGTGTACAGATCTATCATGGTTGTCTCCCATTTCAACCCGCCCAGCCTCGACAGTTGCCGGGCGCAAGTCAAGGAACGGCGAAGAACCGATTGAAACAGTCTGCGACAAGGTCGGCACCGGGTTCGTCATTCAGGTGCAAATGATGGCCGCCAGGCAACTGTTCCTGGCTAAAGGGTAGACGCTCCAGCAACTCGGGATGTTTGGCGAGCATGCCGTCAGCCGCGACTACCAGGTGTGCCGGGCAACTGACGCGCTGGACGAAGGCCATCGCCTGTTCAGTGGTCAGACGTAGCGGTGACGGCAGGGTCAGGCGGTTGTCGGTGCGCCAGGTATAACCGCCCGGCACCGGCATCAAGCCGCGTTGCGCCAGCAGTTCGGCGGCTTCACGACTGACCGCCACCAAGCCTTTCATTCGCGCCTCGATGGCGCGGTCGAGGGTGTTGTAGACCGGTTTGCGTTTTTCCCGCAGATCCAGCTGCGCTTGCAGGGCCATGCCCATGCGCTCGGCGGCGTTTTCGCCTTTGTCTGTAGGAGGAATCACGCCGTCGATCAAGGCCAGATGGGTCACCCGTTCCGGCAACGATCCGGCCAGCACCAGCGAGACGATCGCTCCCAGGGAATGCCCCAACAGAGCAAAACGTTTCCACCCCAACTGCTCGGCCACTTGCAGCACGTCATGGGCGTAGTCCCACAGCGCGTAACCGGCGCCGTTCGGTCGATGCCCCGAGTGACCATGCCCGGCCATGTCCAGTGCGATGATACGCAAGCCTTTGAGCTTGGGAGCCAGCCGGGCAAAGCTGTTGGCATTGTCCAGCCAGCCGTGCAAGGCAATCACCGGCAAGCCGTCCTCGGGACCGAACAAGTGCGCCGCCAACTCGATATGCGGCAGGCTCAGGCGAACTTCTTCGACAACGTTGCTCATGCGCAATCCTGTTGGCTGCGACCTGCCCAGCGACTGAACAGATTCTTCAGCAGCGTGGCCGTGTCTTGTGGACGTTCGAGAGGAAACATGTGCCCGCCGGGCATGGTCAAGGATTCGCCCAAAGGCATGCGCCCGACGGATCGGGCGTGATGGCGCATCACCACGCGGCTCTTGTGCCCACGGACCACCGCCAGCGGCACTTTCAACTGCCATGCCCGACCGGGGCTGGTGTGGGGCACGCCACGGTAGATGCTGATTTCCGTGGCCGGATCGAAACGCAGGCGCAGCTTGCCACCGACATTTTGCAAACCATGTTGCAGATAGGCGTCGAAGCATTCTGGATCGAAGCCACGAAACAGGGTTTTACCGGCGAAATACAATCGGGCCGCGTCCAGGTCGGCAAACTCTTCCCGTCGGCCCAACGTGCGGCCGGCGGGGGTCAGCCTATCGATGAAACCGAAGCGCTTGGCGGCACGGATCACCCATTGATCGGCGCGGGTCAGCACCGGTGAATCGAGCATTACCACGCCGCGATACAGCTCAGGGCAACGCAATGCAGCGTGCAAATGCAGTACGCCGCCAAAGGAGTGACCGACGCCCCAGACCGGTTCCGGTTGCTGCTTGAGGTGATGAATCAACTCATCCACCAGATTATTCCAGTTGTCGTCCGCCGGAAAACGCGGATCGTGGGCGTGCTGCTCCAGATGCGTCACCTGATACTCGGGCGCCAGCGCCGCGAACAACTTGCCGTAGGTCCCCGAAGGAAAGCCATTGGCGTGGGCGAAAAATATCTGTTGCGACATACCTGCAAATCCATGAGCGAGAACGGGGGTTGATTGTCCGTAAGACCGTGTCCTACAGCAATGACCGTAACTGACAGGAATGATGACAGCGTCGTTTCATCGATGGAAAACAATCCGGGCATTCTTCGAACGCCTCACTTACCTGTTATTTCTGACAGTTGACACGTCGGGAGCAACCGAGAATAACTGTGTCCGACACGAAGCTGTTTCTGGAGGCTGCTTCCATGCACAGAAAAACCCCGACAGTCTCCGTGAAGGATCCGCGAGGGCTCAATGTCGCCACTGTGTCCTACTACCGCGACACACTCGGCAAGCCAGCAGAACCTCGAATTTACCGTCAATCCTATAATGCCGCAGGTCGCCCGACGATCAGCCGCGACCCTCGTTTGTACAAGCTGCTTGAGACCGAGCCAGACGCCCGGCCAAACCTGCTGACAGTTTTCAGCCTCACGGGTGCGCCCCTCTACAGTGATAGTGTGGACGCGGGCAGTCGGCTGGTCTTGTTCGGCATGGCTGGTCAAAATCTCATGAGTTGGGACAGTTTGCCCACTCAAGTCAGGACCGACTATGACCTATTGCTGCGCCCCGTCAAAACTGTCGAGCAAGCTCCAGACAAACCAGCCAGAACCCGTGCCTTTTACACCTATGGTGACGCGACCCAGGAAACTGCCTCACGCAATCAATGCGGTCAGCTGATCCGTCATGATGACAGTGCCGGCACCGTGCATTTCACAGCCTACTCGCTGACCGGTGGAATCAACTCGCAGGTCCGGCATTTTCTCAAAAAATTAGACGAACCAGACTGGCCGATTGATGAAGCCGAAAGAAACCTGTTGAACGAAACAGGTATCGGCGCGATCACCCGCAATCACTACAACGCCCTAGGGTTCGCAATCAGCCAGGAAGATGCCCGAGGCAACGTCCGGTTCTCACACTTAAATATCGCCGGCCAACTCAGAGAGACAGGTCTGAAACTCGCCGCACAAACACAAGAGAAATCACTGCTGAGCTTCATCGACTACAACGCTTTTGGCAGCATCGAGCGGCAGATCGCCGGCAATGGCTTGATCAGCGAAGCCTGTTACTCCCCACTCGACGGCCGTTTGCTTGAGCTCAAGACCCGACTGCCCGGCAAATCATTGCTGCAACACTTCAGTTACAAGTACGACCGGGTCGGCAATATTCTCAGCATCAATGATGCGGCACTGCGCACCTATTTCTTTCGCAATCAGAAAGTCGAACCAACCCGTACCTTTGCCTATGACTCGTTATATCAACTGATTGAGGCAAAGGGCTGGCAGCGGGCCAACAGCCAGATGGGTCCACAACCGCCAGACTTCGAGTCACCACCTGACCCCGGGCAATTGGAAAACTACTGCCAGACCTACACGTACGATGCAGGTAGCAATCTGACCAAGCTGATTCACAGCGCTGCCAGCCGCAGTCAGACGCAGCGCATAGGCCTCTCCAAATACAGCAATCGGGGCCTGCCGCAAAAGGACAATGGCGAATTACCCACCGAGAACGAAATAGCCGCAGGATTCGATGCCAACGGCAATAAGAAACTACTGCAGCCAGGTCAGAATCTGACCTGGAGCTTGAATAACCGTCTGCAGCAAGTCGATCAGGTGGTGCGCGAGAACGCTCCAAATGATACTGAAATCTACATTTATGACGAAGCCGGTCAGCGTCAACGGAAAATCCGCATCGCTTCCGCCGGCACTTTAACGCGTACTCACGAGACGCGATTTTTACCGGGGCTGGAAATCCGTACGTCGGCTGATGAAGTTTTGCACGTTATCTCTGTGCAGGCCGGATGCTGCACAGTGCAAGTTCTGCATTGGGAAAAAGGCGGGCCATCAGCCGATGCGCAGAATCAATATCACTACAGCCTGAATGATCACTTGGGTTCCAGCACTCTGGTATTGAACGATCAGGCAAAGCTGATCAGCCTGGAAAGTTACTATCCGTACGGAGGGACTGCATGGTGGGCCGGAAACGACAAAATTGAAGCCAGTTACAGAACCATTCGCTACAGCGGTAAGGAGCGCGATGCAACCGGCTTGTATTACTACGGTGCCAGGTACTACTCGCCTTGGTGGCAACGCTGGCTCAATCCGGATCCTGCCGGAACCGTTGATGGTCTGAATCTTTATCTGTTTGTCCGAAGTAATCCTGTGACCTTTGTCGACTCTGATGGTCAGGCGCTCACAGAGGCTATAGAGGCTTTCGATCACATGTTGCGCAATGGGTCAGCATGGAAGCAGATTGATAACGGGCAAGACGGCCTGACTACCTTCCAGCAACAGTCCAGGAAAAATATCAGGCAACTTGAAGAGCGCCTTGGTGAATCAATCGAACTGGACTCTGCCGAGACTCTTTTTCTCCAGGAATTCAGCGACAGCTCATTCCATATCGTCCACTTTTCCAACCAGGATCTTCGCATCAATGATGTGGTTGAACTCTTCTCCAGAAAACAACTGATCGAACGGCAGTTGGTATTCAATGAAAACAACACAGCGGAGGGCGACTTGACCTCATTGGGAACTGACGATTTTGTTTTCTTTTCATTGGAAGCACAAAACGAGCCGGCCAAACCCAGCAGCCGGTTCGGTGACAAGCGCTACAGAGCACCCTTTTCAATACTGCAGGAAAGCGGTCAGGCCGAGCATTCCATGCTCCAGAGTCTCGATATCATATTGCCTACAAGCAGACCAAGGGCAGCCCCTGCCTGGGTAAAAGATGCCCACGCGTATGGAAGAGACTTCGCGTTGAGGGACAACGAGAATGAAGATACCCAACGTCACGGAGCGATGTTCGTGGGGCAGCAAGACATGATTCGCGGAATGGGACTCAACGTCATGATTGATGTTTTAACCTACGCGGAAGAGCCGGGAGACACACTCTATGACGTGTCTGCCGACGCCTTGATGAACTCCCTTTATCGCCCTCAGGTGTTGGTTCCAAACAAAGTCCGATTGAAACCGTCTCAATACAGCTATCAACAAACACGCAAGCCGCATTGAGTCTCTACACCCGAGGTCTCTTTCGCTGGTGCAATGATTCTCACCGTGCTGGCGGTTGTTCCCCCAATGGAACAACCGCCATGGTCAACCGCGACACACAACTCGCCTTGCCCTCATCGCTGGTCAAACGGATGTCCCAAACATGCGTTGTGCGCCCGATGTGAATCGCCTTGGCCACTGCCGTCACTCGTCCACTGCGCAACCCGCGCAAATGGTTGGCGTTGATTTCCAGGCCCACGCAATAAAACTTGCTGGTGTCGATGCACAGAAAACTGGCCATCGAACCGACGGTTTCGGCCAGCACCACCGAGGCGCCGCCGTGCAACAAACCATAGGGCTGGTGCGTGCGATGGTCGATGACCATGCTTGCGGTCAGGGACTCGTCATCGAAGGCTTCGAAGCGAATATCCAGCACTTCGCCGATGGTGTTTTTCTGGATTGCGTTCAACTGCTCGACGTTGGGAGTAGTGCGCCACAGACTCATCGTTACGTTCCTTTGTTGGAGTTGTTCGTGGCTCAATCCTGCCACAGCACCGCCTCGCTGCGCTCGCTCCATTCTGCAAACCGAGCACCGTAAGCCGCTTCGATCATGTTGCGCTTGATCTTCAAGGTCGGTGTCAGGAAGCCGTTTTCCACTGCCCAGCTGTCCTTGACCACCACCAGCTGACGCAAGCGCTCATGCTTGTCGAGAACGCCGTTGACCTCCTCCAGCAGTTTTTCCAGGCTTGAATGCAAACCCGCCCTCGCCGTTCCGTTGGCATCCTGCTGGCCGACCGCCGACAACACGCACAAACCCAGTGGCGCGCTCAAGCCATCGCCCACCACGCACACTTGTTCGATCCGCGAATGCACTGCCAGGCGATTTTCGATCGGTGCGGGGGCAACGTATTTGCCCTTGCTGGTCTTGAAGATTTCCTTCAATCGCCCGGTCAAGCGCAGATTGCCTTCGGAGTCCTGTTCGCCCTTGTCACCGGTACGCAAGAAGCCATCCTCGATGATGGTTTCGGCGGTTTTCCCGGGTTCCTTGAAATAGCCGAGCATGGTCGCGCCGCTACGCACCAGCACTTCACCTGACGGTTCGATGCGCACTTCAACTTCCGGGCATGGCTTGCCGATCCAGCCGGGTTTGTTCTGACCCGGCAGGCCGATGTGGGAATAACCGCAACTTTCGGTCATGCCGTACACCTCCAGCACATCCAGCCCCAGTTTTCGGTACCAGCGCAGCAAGGTCTGCGGCACTGGCGCCGCGCCGGACAAGGCGATGCGTAAGGCGTCTAGCCCCAGCCCGGCGAGAACTTTGTGCCCTACACGCTTGCCTATGAAGGGCAGGCCGAGCAGGAAGTCGAGACGTTTTTCCGGGATCTTGCTGTAGACGCCCATCTGGAATTTGGTCCAGATCCGCGGCACGCCGAACAGCGCAGTGGGCCGGGCACGTTTTAAATCAGTGAGAAAGGTATCGAGGCTCTCGGCGAAGAACACCGTTTGCCCGGTGTAGATCGATGCCAGCTCGACGAACATCCGCTCGGCGACGTGGCACAGCGGCAGGTAGGACAGCAGGCGATCCGACTCATTCAGGCCGAACAGCTGTGTGCCGCGAGTGGTGGCAAATCCCAGCGTGCCGAAACTGTGCATCACGCCTTTGGGCTGGCCCGTGGTGCCGGAGGTATAAATAATGGTCGCCAGTTGATCGGCGGCGGGCTTGGGGTCGTCCTGAATTGGCGAACTGCGTTGCAGATCGGCCCAGCTGAAATCGAAAGTGCCGGCCGGGCACAATGGCAGGCTAATGGTTGGTAGATCGGATCTGACCCCGACGGACATACCCGGCCAGTCATCCAGCTTGCCAATGAATGCCAGCGTAGCTTCGGAATGATCGAGCACCTGGGCCACGGAATCGGCAGTCAGATTGGGATACAGCGGCACCGAGACATGCCCGGCCATCCAGATTGCCAGGTCGGCGATGATCCAGTGGGCGCAGTTTTTCGAGATCAGCGCGATGTGGCTGCCTTGCGGCAATTCGCGAGCCCGCAGCCAGTGGGCAGCACAGCGCGCCTGATGACCGATGTCGGCCCAAGTCAGCGTCTCGACCTGGCCGCCCCCCATTGGCTGGACCAGAAAGCGTTGGCGAGGATGACGGGCTTCACGCTCGTAAAAGGCGTCCAGTGGCAAACGGGAAGCAGCAGACATGCGACTTGCTCCTTTATTTTTGATCTGGAGCAAGCGTAGTCAACCAAGCAAGTGCTTGGTTGACTATTTCACACAAAAAAATCAGGAGCGACACTTAACCTGTGGGAGCGGGCTTGCTCGCGAAGAGGGAGTATCAGTCGACACCGTTGTTGCCTGACACACCGCTTTCGCGAGCAAGCCCGCTCCCACATTAGCCCGGGTTCGTCGGGAACTATGGGTGCTTGATGCCGTTGAGCTTCATCGACCCGATCAGCAGTTCATTGTTCTCCAGCTCGGCCAGGCCGGCGGTGCTGACTTTTTCCGGTGGATAGCCGGCGCCGTGCTGCAGATAGCTCAGCAGGTTGCCCACCAGCGGATTGTGACTGACCAGCAGGACATCACTCACCGATACAAGCTGCTCCGCCACCTTGTCCGGATCGGTATCCGGAGTCAGCCATTCGACGGTGCGGATCTCTGGCTCGAAACCCAGCGCCTCACGCACCAGCAAAGCCGTCTCCTGAGCTCGCAGGAAAGGACTGGCATAAATGGCGGTGAGCGGCTTCCCGATCAATTGGGCGGCAGTGCGCAACACCTCTTCACGCCCCTTGACGGTCAATGCCCGCTCGGAGTCCGGACGAGTACCGTGAGGTTCGGCTTCGCCATGACGCAATACCCAGAGTTTCATAATTTCGGTTCCTCATCTCGGGCCGGATGCGGTGCTGGCGCCACAACGTGCGGGGCTTCACCTTCCGGTGTACGCGGCGTCGGCCAGTCGGCGAACGGCCAGGGTTTCTGGTCGCTGTGAAAGCTGCCGAAACGACCAATCTGCGCCAGAAACTGGCTCAGGCTGTCGCCGAAGTTCATCAAACTGGCGCTCGGTGCGCCATAAATCAAACGATAGATCAGCTGCACCAATACCACCGCACCGAGGATCAATTGCGCCACTTGCCAGACCAGCACATAGACAATCATCCACAGCACTCGCAGCAGGATGGATTCGTACTTGGCTTCTACTTTCTGATCGTTCATGTCTCAGTCCGTTCCTATTGAGTAGAGGGTTCAGTTGAAACCGCTGGTTGAGATAAAATCGACGTCGGTTTTCGGCTCGCCACGCATCAGCAGGGCGATCACCTGATCAAGCGTGCGTCCTTCGAACAGAATCGCATGCAATCCAGCGACCAATGGCATATACACGCTCGCGTCCTGAGCCTTGGCCTTGAGCACCTTAAGGGTGTTCACGCCTTCGGCGACTTCGCCCAGACGCGTCACCGCGTCTTCCAGGCTCAAGCCCTGGCCGAGGGCAAACCCGACCTGATAGTTGCGGCTTTTTGGCGACGAGCAGGTGACGATCAGATCGCCGACACCTGCCAGGCCGAGGAAAGTCATCGGGTTGGCGCCCTGATTCACCGCGAAGCGGGTCATTTCCGCCAGCGCCCGGGTGATCAGCATGCTCTTGGTGTTTTCACCCATGCCCAACGCCACCGCCATGCCGGCGATGATTGCGTAGACGTTTTTCAGTGCCCCGCCCAGCTCCACGCCAAAGCGGTCGGCGCTGGCGTACACGCGAAAGGTCCGGCCATGCAGCGCTTCCTGAACCCTTTGGCAAAGCTCTTCGTCTTCACTGGCGACCACGGTGGCGGTCAGCGCGTGTTCGGCGATTTCACGGGCCAGATTCGGGCCCGACAGCACGCCGATGCGCGCTTGCGGGGCGATTTCTTCGAGGATCTCGCTCATCAGCTTGAACGTATGGGCTTCGATGCCTTTGGTCAGGCTCACCAGCAGTTTGCCGCTCAAACGTTCGGCGTGAGGAACCAATACCGAGCGCAGTGCGCTGGACGGCAGCGCGACGAAGCACAGGTCGCAGGCCTCCAGGGTGGCTTGCAGGTCCGTGACCGCCTCCACCGCCGGAAGAATCTTGATGCCTTTGAGGTAACGCGGGTTCTCACGATTGACCCGAATGGCCTCGGCCTGTTCGGGGTCTCGCATCCACAGCCGGACCTGATGCCCATTCTCGGCCAGCAGATTAGCCACGGCGGTACCAAAACTTCCGCCTCCCAGGACCGCAATCGGGCGCTGTTCAGTCATATGCAATCCGTTAATCCATACCAGTGGAGATGCCGGCATTATACGGAGCAGCCCGGTGGCGGCCAGCCCCAGCATCAATTACCGACTCTTGTAGGAAGAAGACCAAGAAAACCGAGGAAAATGCCCACAACGTGACTGGAAAAGTCTTTTCGCTCGGTTAACATGCGCGCCAACTAATCGCTATCAAGGCCGTGCCGTGTCTTTTGGCTTTCCCCATCCTCGCTCGCCGATGGTATTGGCGCTGATCTTCAGCTCGCCATTGCTGGCCGACGACCTGTTCCTCGACAATGATCCGTTGCCGCAAGTGCTGACGGCGACGCGCTTGAAGCAGTCGCCTGCGGCCGTGCCGGGGAGCATGACGGTGGTCGACAGCGAACTGATCAATGCCAGCGGCGCGCGGGACATCAGCGAGTTGCTGCGGCTGGTGCCGGGAATGATGGTCGGTAATATCAGCGGCAATCAGGCGGCGGTGAACTATCACGGCACCAACGCCAGCGAAGCGCGGCGCATGCAAGTGTTGATCGACGGCCGCTCGGTGTACCGCGCAGGCCTGGCCACGGTGGACTGGAGTGATATTCCGGTGGCCATGGAAGACATCGAGCGCATCGAGGTTTTCCGTGGCCCGAACACCGTCAGCTACGGCGCCAACGCGCTGATGGCGGTGGTCAATATCATCACCCGTAAACCCGCCGACAGCCACGGCACGCGGCTGAAAGTCACCCGTGGCCAGCGCGGTATCAATGATTTCTACGCCAGCCAGGGCATGGGCTGGGACAGCGGCGATTTGCGCCTGTCGTTGTCTGGCCAGCAAGACGACGGCTTCGACTCGGACCGCACCGGCGCCGATTACCGCGACAGCCGTCGCTTGAACCGCTTCAGCCTCGCCGTCAGCCAGACGCTCGATGAAAACCAGAGCATCGACTGGCAACTGAACGCCAAGGACGGGACTAACCAGCGACCCTATACCTACCGTCCGGTGTTCTCGGGGATTACCGCCGCCGGGGACAATTCTGACGTCATCGCCAAGGACTATGCCGGCTCGCTGCGCTGGAACCTGGACATCAATCCCGATCACAGCCTTTATATTCAAGGCTCGGCGCAACATTGGGATCGCCAGCAGACGTGGCGCGCCTGCGATGCCGAGGTCTCGTTCAGCCCGGAGCTGACCCAACTGTGGCAACTCAACCCCAATTACACCGAACGTCTGGCGCGTAACATGCTGGGCTACATCGGTTCCGGCGCACCCGCGGGCACTGAGGCGGAACGTGCGCTGGGCAATCAGGTATTGAGGCAATGGCAAAACGGCGCCCGGCAAACCCTCTGCGGCGACATTGACCAGAGCGCCCGGGAATCACGCTACGACCTCGAACTGCAAGACACACTCAGCCTGTCCGACAGTCTGCGGTTGGTCAGTGGCATGAATTATCGTTACGACCGGGCCAATTCCGAGACCTACTTCAATGGCACGCTCGACGACACCACCTGGCGAGCGTTCGGTCAACTCGAGTGGCGTGCCACCGAACACTGGTTGTTGCAGGGCGGGGCGATGTATGAAGACTCACAATTGACCGGCAACTCGCTGACCCCACGGGTGGCGGTCAATTACCTGATCAATCCGCGCCATGGCTTGCGCGCGGTGTATTCGGAAGCCATCCGCTCGCCGGACATGTTCGAAAACAACGTCAACTGGAGCTACCAGGTAACCAACTTGCGACCCAGTGCGTACGGCCAGACCAGCGCCCGCTATTTCGTCAAGACCCGTGGCCCGGGCGACCTCGAACAGGAACGCATGCGCTCCCGGGAATTGGGCTATAACGGCTACTTCGCCGAATGGGGACTGGCGGTCGACGTGAAGCTGTTCTATGACGAAATCACCGGCATGATCAGCGAACCGCTGCGCAACAACCAGTACATCGCCAGCAACTCGAACAGCTCGCGCTTCAGCGGGACTGAAACCCAGCTGGATTGGCGCCTCAGCAGCGCCGATCGTCTGCGCCTGACTTATGCCTACGTCGATGCCGAGGCGAGCAACCCGCTGGATGCACAACAGACTGCGCGCAACAGCGGGTCCGCCGGCTGGCTTCGTAACTGGGGCCTGGGTTGGAACAGCGCGCTCTTCTACTATGGTGCCGACACTCTCAACGGTTATCGCTTCGAACGGATCGACACCCGCATCGCCAAACGCATCGGTTTGGGCAAGGCCAATCTGGAGCTGGCCGGGGTCCTCCAGCAACGCCTCGACAATCAGCCCACCACCTTCGTCGACAACCATTACGACGAACGCCGGGTGCTCTACTTCAGCGCGGAGCTGGAGTTTTAAGATGCAGCATCGCCCGTCACCGAAGACGCCAACCCTTGGCCACCTGCTGGCCGGGTTGTGTCTGGTATTTACCGGTTTGCTGTGCAGTCTGCCGGCACGGGCCGCCGACATTCTGCTGACGGGTGCCGAGGACAGCCCCGGCGTGGAGTCTTTCGTTCAGGCCCTCAGTGAATTGCGCCCCACCGACAGCGTGCGCTTCCAGCCTGTCGCCAGCCTGCCGGCACCAGGCCAACTGCCTGTCGACATCCGCCTGGTTCTGCTCGACTTGCCCAGCCTCGACTGGCGCCTGCAAGACCCTCAGGGTCCGGCAACGCTGGTGCTGCGCATCAGTCGCCTGCAAGCCCGCCAACGCTTGGGCAACGACCTTCCCCCGCATCTCAGCCTGCTCTGGAGCGATCCGCCGCTGGACCGACAGTTGCGCCTGACCCGACTGCTTCTGCCTGAGGCCCGGCGAGTCGGTGTGCTTTTCGACAGCCACAGCGAATTCCTTTTGAAAGAACTGCGTCAGGCCGCCCTGCCCCTGGGCCTTGAAGTGGTCACCGAGCGTTGGGATAACACCCATGACAGCCGCCCCTTACAGGCCCTGCTGAAAAACAGCGATGTGCTGCTGGGCCTGGACGACCCTGATGTGTACAACCCGAAAACCGTGAAAAACTTGCTGCTCAGCAGCTATGCGCGGCAACTGGCGCTGATCGGTCCCAACGCAGCCTTTGTCAGGGCCGGCAGTCTGGCCAGTACTTACAGCGACCAGAACGATTGGCTGAAGATTCTCGACGAGCTGCTCGACCGCCCCTCGAACACCTGGCCCCGCGCACTTTATCCGCAACACTTCAAGGTCTTAAGCAACCCGCAAGTGGCTCGTTCATTAAGTATTGAACCGATGAACGAAGCCTCTGTCGCAACACAGCTGGCCGAAGGAGAACGCCGCCCATGACCTTTCGTCGCGGTTGGGACATCAATACCCGCACCCAGATCATCAGCCTCGGCCCGGCCCTGCTGCTGACGTTGCTGCTGATCAGTTTTTTCACCTTCGTACGAATCCAGGACCTGCGCCAGGAACTCAATCACACCGGTCAGCTGATTGCCAATCAACTGGCGCCGGCCACCGAATACGGGGTAATTTCGGGCAACAACGAGGTGCTCGAAAGTTTGCTCAAGGCCACCCTGGCCACGCCTAACGTACGTTTTCTGGAAGTGCAGGACAGCGCCAACCGGATTCTTGTGTACGTTGAGCAACCGTCGCAAGCCCACAACCGCTCGCATCAGGTCGAAGTGTTCCAGGCACCGGTGCGTCTGCAACGCATCGCGCTCCACAATGACTTTTTTCAGAACAGTCGTACCGTCGCCAGTGCGCCGGGCGAGGATTATCTGGGCCGGGTGATCGTCGGCCTGTCCAATGACGCCTTCAACCAACGTCAACAGGAAATCCTCTTCAAGGCCGGGATCCTGGCCTTGTTCGCTCTGTTATTTACATTTTTGCTGGCTCGGCGTCTGGCCGGCAGCCTGTCGCAACCGATCCACGACATCGGCAATGCGGTCAAGGCGATCCAGAAAGGCGACTACAAAACGCCCCTGCCAATTGTCGACGACACTGAACTGGGCGCCCTGTCGCAACACATCAACAACCTTGCCCAAGGCCTTGAGCAAGCCAGTCGCGAACAGCATCAGGCCATGGCGCAATTGATCCAGACCCGCGAAGAAGCGGAGAAGGCCAACAGCGCAAAATCCGATTTTCTCGCGATGATGAGTCACGAATTGCGCACGCCGATGAATGGCGTGCTGGGCATGCTGCAACTGCTGGAAACCACCGCGATGACCGAGGAGCAGATCGAGTATGCGGCGCTGGCCTCGGAATCCACCGAACACCTGCTCAAAGTCATCAACGACATTCTCGATTTCTCGCGCATCGAGCGTTCGGAACTGGAGCTGGAGCACATTCCGTTCAACCTTGCGGATCTGATCGGCAGTTGCGCCCAGTCATTCCAGCACAGCGCGGCGCAACGCGGGCTCGACCTGCAACTGCGGATCCCCGAGGACATGCGCGTCCTGCAGGTTCAGGGCGATCCGACGCGGATCCGGCAGATCCTGGTCAATCTGGTTGGCAATGCGCTGAAATTCACCGAGCGGGGCCGCGTCACGATCGAACCGCAGTGGCAGTCCCTGGATCACGAACTGCTGTGGTTCACCTGCACCGTGCGCGACAGCGGGATCGGCATCCCGCCCGCCAGCCTGGAATTGATGTTCAACGCGTTCCAGCAGGCCGACAGTTCTATTTCAAGACGTTACGGCGGCACCGGACTGGGGCTTCCGATTGCCCGCACGCTGGCTGAGCGGATGGGCGGCACCTTGCGCGCTCAGAGCGAAGAAGGCGTTGGCTCGGTGTTCACCCTGGAAATCCCGTTGGCTCTGTATAAGCAGCCACTGCCGGTGCTGATCCCGAGAGGTCATACCGGCAATGACCACGGCGAAGGTCGCAATGTGCTGCTGGTGGAGGACAATCCGGTCAACCGCACTGTAGTTGAAGCAATGTTGCGCAGTCTGGGCTTTACTGTCAGCGTCGTCACCGATGGTGCACAAGCGGTGCGTAGTGCCGAGAGCCTGATTTTCGAAGCGATTCTGATGGACTGCCGACTGCCGGTCATCGACGGCTACGAGGCCACCCGACAGATTCGCCGATTGCCCGGCTGCGCTGACGTGCCAATCATCGCCCTGACGGCCAACGCCTTGCAGGGCGACCGCGAAGCCTGCTTATCGGCGGGAATGAACGATTACCTGGCCAAGCCCTTCAAACGCACTGATCTGCAGCAAATTCTGCAGCGATGGGTGCAGTAGTACAGGCCTTTCGGCTATCTGCGACTGGCGTGAATGACGAAAGTGCGGCAGTCTTAGGCACCCGAACAGGCCCGAAAAGGGGCTTGAATAATAATTTCAGTGCACAAGTGTACATTCATGTCCTTGGTGCTGTGACTTTCACCACAACGCAATAGTCTATGAGTAGGCTGCTGACTCGAGGC
Organism: Pseudomonas sp. S2_A02; assembly: GCF_054668495.1. NCBI lineage: Bacteria > Pseudomonadati > Pseudomonadota > Gammaproteobacteria > Pseudomonadales > Pseudomonadaceae > Pseudomonas > Pseudomonas sp. S2_A02. Next base: position 2,039,779 of record NZ_CP162776.1, read on the forward strand.
ATGAACGCTTCGATCGGCCGGGAAGATTCGCCCCACCCTGCCGCATGGACTATTGAGGAGCTCGCATGACCAAACAAAACGCCTTTACCCGGGAAGACCTGCTGCGCTGCAGTCGCGGTGAGCTGTTCGGCCCAGGTAACGCGCAACTGCCCGCCCCGAACATGCTGATGGTCGATCGCATCACCCATATCAGCGAAGAAGGTGGCAAGTACGGCAAAGGTGAATTGGTCGCCGAGCTGGATATCACTCCAGACCTGTGGTTCTTCGCCTGCCACTTCGAAGGTGATCCGGTGATGCCGGGCTGCCTGGGCCTCGATGCCATGTGGCAACTGGTCGGTTTCTTCCTCGGCTGGCAAGGTCTGCCGGGCCGTGGTCGCGCCTTGGGTTCGGGCGAAGTGAAATTCTTTGGCCAGGTACTGCCGACCGCCAAGAAAGTCACCTATAACATTCATATCAAACGCGTCCTCAAGGGCAAGCTGAACATGGCCATTGCCGATGGTTCGGTGACCGTCGACGGCCGCGAAATCTATACCGCCGAAGGCCTTCGGGTCGGCGTTTTCACCTCCACTGACAACTTCTAAGGGTTATCCGCATGCGCCGCGTCGTTATCACTGGTCTGGGCATCGTTTCGTGCCTGGGCAATGACAAAGAGACCGTCTCCGCTAACCTGCGTGCAAGCCGCCCTGGCATCCGGTTCAACCCGGAATATGCCGAAATGGGTCTGCGTAGCCAGGTTTCCGGCTCCATTGACCTTCCCCTCGAAGAACTGATCGATCGCAAGATCTTTCGCTTCGTCGGCCACGCGGCGGCTTACGCCTACCTGGCCATGAAAGATGCCATCGCAGACTCCGGTCTGACCGAAGAGCAAGTTTCCAACGTGCGTACCGGCCTGATCGCCGGCTCCGGTGGCGCGTCGACCTTGAACCAGATGGAAGCGCTGGACATCCTGCGCGAGAAAGGCGTCAAGCGCGTCGGCCCGTACCGCGTCACGCGGACCATGGGCAGCACCGTTTCAGCCTGCCTGGCCACGCCGTTCAAGATCAAGGGTGTGAACTACTCGATCTCCTCCGCTTGCGCCACCAGTGCTCACTGCATCGGTAACGCCATGGAACAGATCCAGCTGGGCAAGCAGGACATCGTCTTCGCCGGTGGTGGTGAAGAAGAACACTGGAGCCAATCGTTCCTGTTCGATGCCATGGGCGCCCTGTCCACCCAGTACAACGAAACCCCGGAAAAAGCTTCCCGTGCCTACGACGCCAAGCGTGACGGTTTCGTCATTGCCGGCGGTGGCGGCATGGTCGTGGTCGAAGAGCTGGAACACGCTCTGGCCCGCGGCGCGAAGATCTACGCGGAAATCGTTGGCTACGGCGCGACCTCCGATGGCTACGACATGGTCGCCCCAAGCGGCGAAGGCGCCATCCGCTGCATGCAGATGGCCATGTCCACCATCAATGCACCGATCGACTACCTGAACACCCACGGCACCTCGACTCCGGTCGGCGACGTCATGGAAATGAAAGGTGTGCGCGAAGTGTTCGGCGACAAGGCTCCGGCCATCAGCTCCACCAAAAGCCTGTCAGGTCACTCCCTGGGCGCCGCTGGTGTTCACGAAGCGATCTACTGCCTGCTGATGATGGAAGGCAACTTCATGGCGGGTTCGGCCAACATCGACGAACTGGACCCGGAAGTGGCAGACATGCCAATCCTGACCAAGACCCGTGAAGACGCCACCATCAACACCGTGATGAGCAACAGCTTCGGCTTCGGTGGCACCAACGCCACCTTGGTGCTGAAGCGTTGGCAGGGTAAGTAATACCCCGCCGCTTCGCCGTAAACAAAACGCCCCGACTGGTTCGGGGCGTTTTTTTTGCCTGGATAAAGTAGCCAGTTAAGGCGCCAACCTGTGGGAGCGGGCTTGCTCGCGAAGACGACGGCACATTCAACATCAATGTGTCTGTCAGACCGCTTTCGCGAGCAAGCCCGCTCCCACAAGGATTGCGGTGGTCAATCCATCAGGCCGCGATTTTCTTCCTCACGAACATGAAACATTTGTCATGAAACTCAATGGCCTGCGACTGAATGTCGCGTATTTCGCGGGCTGCAGGACTTTTGCCGATTCTGCAAAAATGGGTTGCCGAACTCTGCCATTTACTTAGCCAGCTAACAAAATATATAACAAAGGCCTGCACACGCCTTGCTGCAGATAACAGAGAGGGGAGCTAGCAGATGACTGTAAAAGTAACTGAACGCGACGATTCACATATGTCCCATGAAGGCATCGCCGCCGGTATCCGCATCTGGGATGTACATCAACAAGACCTGCTGGTCGGGATGTTCCACTCCGAGACCGAAGCCCACCAATACAAGGCCGAACTGGAAACACTGGAGCAGCAGCGCGAAGCGCGCTCTGCATAATGACCGCATTGAAATCGACAAACCCCGCCATGAGCGGGGTTTGTCGTTGTTGCAGACGCTAATGGCTTACCACATCAGATCATCAGGGATCTGATAGGCCGCGTACGGATCGTCTTCGACGCTGACTTCTTCTGTCTTCACATTCAGCTGCACGATGCGCTGTGGATCGCGCTCCTGGATTTTCAGGGCCGCCTCACGCGGGATCACTTCATAACCGCCGGCGTGGTGCACGATCGCCAGGAAGCCATTGCTGAGCTGGTTGCGCATCAGGGTGTTGACGGAGATGCGCTTGACCTTCTTGTCGTCGACGAAGTTGTAGTAGTCCTCGGTGGTCAGCTTGGGCAGGCGCGAGACTTCGATCAATTGCTTGATCTGGGCGGCGCGGGCCTTCGCTTCTGCCTTCTCCTGCTGCTGACGGTTCAGCTCCTGGTCGCGCTTGACCTTCTCGGCCATGGCTTCCTGAGCGGCACGCTGCTGGGAGTCATCGAGTTCGATCTGACCTTTGTGGGCCAGACGTTGCTGCTTCTGCTTCTCTTTGCCGACCTGTTTGGCCTGCTTTTGATTGACCAGCCCTGCTTTGAGCAACTGGTCGCGAAGGGAAATGCTCATGGTGCTTATTTCTCACTTAGGCAACTGCTCAACCGCAGCTGGGCAAATTCTTTTCCTGACGTTTGGCTTCGCCCCACAAGGCGTCCAACTCTTCGAGGGTGCAATCTTCTATGGGACGGTGGGTGTCGCGCAATGCCTGTTCGATAAATCGGAAGCGTCTTTCAAACTTTGAGTTCGCGCCGCGCAGTGCGGTTTCCGGATCGACCTTAAGATGTCGCGCCAGATTGACCACGGAAAACAGCAGGTCGCCGACTTCATCGGCAATCGCTACCGCATCATTGTCGGCCATGGCTTCGAGCACCTCATCGAGCTCTTCGCGAACCTTGTCGAGCACCGGCAAGGCGTCCGGCCAGTCGAAACCGACCTGCCCTGCGCGCTTCTGCAGTTTTGCCGAACGGGACAGCGCCGGCAACGCGGCAGGCACGTCGTCGAGCAAGGACAGCTGCTGCGGCGCCGAAGACTTCTCGGCGCGTTCTTGCGCCTTGATCTCTTCCCAGCGTTGCTTGACCTGCTCTTCATTCAAACGCGGGATGTCCAGCGGCGCATACAGATCACCGGTGGGGAACACGTGAGGATGACGGCGGATCAGCTTGCGCGTGATGCTGTCGACCACGCCATCGAACTCGAAGCGCCCTTCTTCCCTGGCCAGTTGGCTGTAATAAACCACCTGGAACAGCAAGTCGCCCAACTCACCCTGCAAATGATCGAAGTCCCCACGCTCGATCGCGTCAGCGACTTCGTAGGCTTCTTCCAGGGTGTGCGGGACGATGGTGGCGTAGGTTTGCTTGATGTCCCACGGGCAACCGTACTGCGGGTCGCGCAGACGGTTCATCAGGTGCAATAGATCTTCAAGTGAATACATCTTCTATCAATCTCTGCGAGAACCTGTGGGAGCGAGCCTGCTCGCGATTGCGGAGCGACAGGCAACACATATGTTGAATGTCAGACCGCTTTCGCGAGCAGGCTCGCTCCCACAGTGGATCGGTGCAAGACATGCCATCAAGGTGTGCGATTACGCCGGGTTTCGATGATATTCGGCAACTGGGAAATCCGCCCCAGTAACCGCCCCAGCGCATCCAGCCCCGGAATCTCGATAGTCAGGGACATCAACGCCGTGTTGTCCTCTTTGTTCGAACGGGTGTTGACCGCCAGCACGTTGATCCGCTCGTTGAGCAGCACCTGGGACACGTCACGCAGCAGACCGGAACGATCGTAGGCGCGGATGATGATGTCCACCGGATAGGTGAGCACCGGCACCGGGCCCCAGCTGACCTGGATGATCCGCTCCGGCTCGCGCCCGGCCAGTTGCAGCACCGAGGCGCAATCCTGACGGTGAATGCTCACGCCACGGCCCTGGGTAATGTAACCGACGATCGCATCCCCCGGCAGCGGCTGGCAGCAGCCGGCCATCTGGGTCATCAGGTTGCCGACGCCCTGGATCTGAATGTCGCCACGCTTGCCCGGTTTGTAGCCGGTGGCTTTGCGCGGGATCAGCTCCAACTGCTCGTTGCCGCGTTCCGGCTCGACCAGTTGCTGCGCCAGGTTCACCAGTTGCGCCAGGCGCAAATCGCCTGCGCCCAATGCGGCGAACATGTCCTCGGCGGTCTTCATGTTGGCCTTCTCGGCCAGCTTGTCGAAATCCACCTGCGGCAGGCCGAGGCGATTGAGTTCGCGCTCGAGCAAGGTTTTACCGGCCGCGACGTTCTGATCACGGGCCTGCAATTTGAACCAGTGAACGATCTTCGCCCGGGCCCGCGAGGTGGTGATGTAACCCAGGTTCGGGTTCAGCCAGTCGCGGCTCGGGGTGCCGTGCTTGCTGGTGATGATCTCGACCTGTTCACCGGTTTGCAGGCTGTAGTTGAGCGGCACGATGCGCCCGTTGATCTTGGCGCCGCGGCAGTTGTGACCGATTTCGGTGTGCACGCGGTAGGCAAAGTCCAACGGTGTCGCGCCCTTCGGCAAGTCGATGGCGTGACCGTCCGGGGTAAAGATGTAGACCCGGTCCGGCTCGATATCGACCCGCAGTTGTTCGGCAAGGCCACCAATATCACCGAGCTCTTCGTGCCACTCGAGGACCTGACGCAGCCAGGAGATTTTCTCTTCGTAGTGATTGGAACTGGACTTGACGTCGGTGCCTTTGTACTTCCAGTGCGCGCACACCCCCAGCTCGGCTTCTTCGTGCATCGCATGGGTGCGGATCTGCACTTCCAGCACTTTGCCTTCAGGGCCGATGACCGCGGTGTGCAGCGAGCGGTAGCCGTTCTCTTTCGGATTGGCGATGTAGTCGTCGAACTCTTTCGGGATATGCCGCCACAGGGTGTGGACGATGCCGAGCGCGGTGTAGCAATCGCGCATTTCCGGCACCAGCACGCGAACCGCGCGCACGTCGTAGATCTGGCTGAACTCCAGACCCTTGCGCTGCATTTTGCGCCAGATCGAATAGATGTGTTTGGCCCGGCCGCTGATGTCGGCATCGACGCCGGTGGCCTGCAACTCGTCTTTGAGTTGGGTCATCACGTCGGCGATAAAGCGCTCGCGATCCAGCCGTCGCTCGTGGAGCAACTTGGCGATCTGCTTGTACTGGTCGGGCTCAAGATAGCGGAAGGACAAGTCCTCCAGCTCCCACTTGATATGACCGATACCGAGGCGGTGGGCCAGCGGCGCGTAAATGTCGAAGACTTCACGGGCGACGCGGTTGCGCTTCTCGTCGTCAGCGGTTTTCACCGCGCGGATCGCACAGGTGCGCTCGGCCAGTTTGATCAGCGCGACGCGCACGTCGTCGACCATGGCCACCAGCATTTTGCGCAGGTTCTCGACCTGGCCCTGAGTGCCCAGCACCAGGGATTGACGGGGGCTCAGGCTGGCGCTGATCGCCGCCATGCGCAACACGCCGTCGATGAGTTTGGCGACCACCGGACCGAAACGCTGGCTGACCGCCGGCAACTGGATCTGGCCTTCGCGCACGCCGCGGTACAGCACGGCTGCAACCAACGAATCCTGGTCGAGTTTGAGGTCGGCGAGAATCTCGGCGATCTCAAGGCCGGTACGGAAACTCGAGGTCCCTTCGGACCACAGATTCTTCGCCGCATTGGCTTGTTGTTCGGCCTCGCGAGCGTACTCGCAGGCTTCCTTCAAGGCTTCGCGATCCAGTGCCAGATCGACACTGACCGCATGATCGAGCCAAGCCTCGAGGTTGATACTGCCGTCCGTGTTGATCGGCTGGTGTGCTCTCACCTGTACCATCTTGCTTTACCTTCCCTACGACGCAGATTCAATGCGTCAAATCGCTGACCTTCGCTGCCCGTGTGCACTCGCGGGGCTAAGACGAAGCATGTGCACGGGCGAGTCAGTCGGACCAGACGAGCCGTCCTAGCTCGCTTCAAATAACGCCATGGCCTCGACATGTGCCGTCTGAGGAAACATATCGAGAATCCCGGCACGTTTTAACCGGTAGCCCTGCTTGATCAATTCGACCGTATCGCGCGCCAGTGTTGCCGGGTTGCACGACACATACACCAATCGTTTGGCGCCCAGCGACGCCAGCTTGCGCACCACCTCGAAAGCACCGTCGCGAGGTGGGTCCAAGAGTACCGCACAAAAGCCTTCATCGGCCCATTCGGCATCGGCCAAAGGCCGGGATAAATCGGCCTGAAAAAACTTCGCGTTATGCAGATTATTGCTGACAGCATTCGCGGTGGCCCGCTCGACCATCGCCTGCACGCCCTCCACCGCCACCACTTCGCGAACGGTTTTGGCCAGTGGCAAGGCAAAGTTGCCCAACCCACAAAACAGGTCCAGAACCCGTTCATCAGATTTCGGCGCCAACCATGCCAACGCCTGGGCGACCATCGCTTCGTTGACCCCGGCGTTGACCTGGATGAAATCTCCTGGCCGATACGCCAGGTTCAAGTCCCACTGCTCAAGGCGATAACCCAGCGACTGATCGGCCTCGACCGGTTGCGGCTCGCCGTCGCCATGCAGCCACAACTGGGCTTCATGGAACGCGCAGAATTCCTTGAGGATGGTCATGTCGGCTTCGGACAACGGCGCCATGTGCCGCAGCAATACCGCCAATGACGAACCGCTGAACAACTCCACATGCCCCAGCGCCTGAGGCTTGCTCAAGCGCCGCAGCATCTCCGGCAAGCGGCTCATGATCGGTTGCAAGGGCTGTACCAGCACCGGGCATTCGTTGATGGCGACGATGTCCTGACTGCCGGCAGCGCGGAAGCCGACTTCGAGTTTTTTCGCTTTCATGTCCCAACGCACCGCCACTCGGGCGCGACGGCGGTAGCCGAATTCCGGACCGCTCAACGGCGCTGCCCACTCTTCAGGTTCGACACCGGCAACCCGCGACAATTGCTCGGCGAGCATGCGCTGTTTCAGGGCGAGCTGTTCGTTGTGGGGCAAATGCTGCACGCTGCACCCGCCGCAGCGAGCGGCATGAGCGCACGGTGCCGGGCGGCGCAGTTCACTGGCCTGGAACACGCGCTCGGTACGCGCTTCGACCACTTTGCCGTGGGCACCCAAAACCCGCACTTCGACCTCTTCACCGGCCAATGCGCCGATAACGAACCAGGTGCGACCTTCGAAAAACGCGATACCGCGACCGTCATTGGCCAGGCGCTCGATGGTCAAGCGCTGCTTTTTGCCGGTCGGGACTTGCGGGGCCTTGCTGCCGCCCGTGGGCTGGAAGCGCAGGCCTCTCTCTTGCTTGGCCATCAGTTGGGCGCGTCGAAAATGCCGGTCGACAAGTAACGGTCGCCACGGTCGCAGATGATTGCGACGATCACCGCGTTTTCAACTTCTTTGGACAGACGCAGCATCGCCGCCACGGCACCGCCCGAAGACACGCCGCAGAAGATGCCTTCTTCGCGCGCCAGACGACGGGTCACGTCTTCGGCTTCGCTTTGCGCCATGTCGACGATCCGGTCCACGCGCTCGGCCTGATAAATTTTCGGCAGATATTCCTGCGGCCAGCGACGGATGCCCGGAATCGCCGAACCTTCCATCGGTTGCAGCCCGATGATCTGCACGTTGTCGTTCTGCTCTTTCAAGTAGCGCGAAACGCCCATGATGGTGCCGGTGGTGCCCATCGAGCTGACGAAATGAGTGATAGTGCCTTCGGTCTGACGCCAGATTTCCGGACCGGTGGTGGTGTAATGCGCCTCGGGGTTATCACCATTGGCGAACTGATCCAGAACCTTGCCGCGGCCTTCGGCTTCCATTCGCTGGGCGAGGTCGCGAGCGCCTTCCATGCCTTCTTCCTGGCTGACCAGAATCAGCTCGGCGCCATAGGCTGTCATGGCGGCTTTACGCTCGGCGCTGGAATTGTCCGGCATGATCAGGATCATCTTGTAACCCTTGATCGCGGCAGCCATCGCCAGGGCGATCCCGGTGTTGCCCGAGGTCGCTTCGATCAGCGTATCGCCGGCGTGGATCTGCCCGCGTAATTCGGCGCGGGTGATCATCGACAGCGCCGGACGGTCCTTGACCGAACCCGCCGGGTTGTTCCCTTCAAGCTTGAGCAAAAGGGTGTTGCTGGTGGCGCCAGGCAGGCGCTGCAAACGGACCAGCGGAGTGTTGCCGACGCAATCGGCGATGGTTGGGTACTGCAAGGTCATGGCGTATTCGCAATCCAGACTGCGGGGGTGCCTATCATACCGGCAAACGTGCGCAGGCCATATCACGCAAAGTAAGGAGCTTATGGCTTATGGGAATAAGGGTGGGTTTTGTGGTGGGTTGGTGAATGTCATCGCAAGCAGGCTCGCTCCTACAGGGATCAGCGTTGTTCACACAATGTGGGGCTGACACACATTCAATGTGGGAGCGAGCCTGCTCGCGATGGCGTCGTCACAGACACCATCAATATCCGCCAATAACCGCATATTCAACCGCAACCCTGCCCCGCTATTCTCCGCCCACAACCGCCCACACTGGCGCTGCACCGCATTTCTCGCGATGCTCAAACCCAATCCGAATCCACCATCCCCCGGCCGCGAACCATCGAGCCGGATAAACGGCGAAAAGATCCGTTCAAGATCCTCGTCAGCCACCCCGCCGCCCTCGTCTTCCAGCCACAGGTGCCAGAAGTCGCCATCGCGCCGACCACCGAGCGTCACGACACCGCCCCTGGGTGAATGACGAATGGCATTGCGCAGAATGTTTTCCAGCGCCTGGGCCAGGGTATTGAGATGGCCACGAACCCAGCAGGATGCATCCACTGCACAGTGCAACTGACTCGCCGGCCAGCCACTTTCATAGCAGGCGTTTTCCGTGAGCATTTCCCACAAGGCCTGGACCTGGATCGCTTCATCGGGCAACGGCGCGCGCTCGGTGTCGAGCCAGGCCAGTTGCAGGGCGTCTTCGACCAAGCGCTGCATGCCGTCGACCTCCCGGCCAATCCGTTCGCGCAGTTGCCCCAGGTTCTGCTCGCTTTCGCTGGCCACCCGCAGCCGGCTCAGCGGTGTGCGCAATTCATGGGACAGGTCGCGCAGCAGTTGCTGTTGCAGGGTCACCGTGCCTTGCAGGCGCTCGGCCATGTGATCGAAAGCCCTGCCCAGTTCACCCAATTCATCCGAACGATTGGTGGTGCGACTCGATAAACGCACAGTCAGTTGGTCGGCGCGCCAGGCGTTGGCTTGTTCGCGCAGGCTGTTCAATGGCACGACCAACAATCGATACAGCCCCACGCACAGCAGCAGGGTGAACAGCCCGGGAATCACCCCATTGGTGATCACTCGCCAAAACACTCGGTAGCGTCCAGGCATGAAACGTTGAGGCAACTCGATCACCAGGCTGCCGGCAGACGGGTCGTTGGGAAATGGAATTTTCAGCCACGGCAGGCCTTGGTGACGCCGACTCACCGGCCAATCCAGACCGCGCAAAAAGGTCAGGCGCTGGATTTCCTGGTTGGCCAGCGGATGATTACTCAGTGATTGCAAGTCGGCGCCGATGACACCGACCCAGGTCGACTCACGCTGGCCGACACGCTGCAACCAGGCATCAATGCCCGCACTCTGTTGTTCGTTCCACGCCCGCTCTGCCTCGGCGGCGTAGCGCGTCAGAGTGCCCCGGGCCTCGTCGGACAGGAACAGGTTTTTCTTTTCCATGTAGCGGCCCCAGGACCAGCTCAACCAGATCATCAGCAGACAGAACGCCACCAACAAGCAAGCCAGTTTCCAGAACAGTGAATGCCTGCCCGGCACGTCAGACCATTTCATCGGCCGCACTCAAGACATACCCCTTGCCCCAGACCGTACGCACTTCACGCTCGGTGTAACCGATGGCCTTGAGTTTGCGGCGAATCTGACTGATGTGCATGTCGAGGCTGCGGTCATGGGGCGCGTAACCGCGCTGCAACACCTGCTGATAAAGGAACGCCTTGCTCAGTACTTCATCACCGTTGCGATTCAATGTATCCAGCAACCGATATTCGCTGCGAGTCAGGCCGGCCGCGTGCCCGCCCAAAAAGACCTCGCACCGTTCATCGTCGAAACGCAGACTGTCCATCGCAGGGGCAATCGGTGCCGGCACCGGCCGCCGGTCGAGCGCCACCCGCCGCAGGATCGCCTCGATGCGCACCCGCAACTCGGCCATGCTGAAAGGTTTGGGCAGGTAATCGTCGGCGCCGAGGCGAAAACCACTGATGCGATCCGCCTCTGCGCCCAGCGCCGACATCAGCACCACCGGCGTGGAATGGCTCTGGCGCAGTTGGGTCAGCACCGCCAGGCCATCCAGCCCCGGCAACAGAATATCCATCAACACCACATCGAAGGCTTGTTGGCGGGCAATGGCCAACCCTTCCTGACCGTTCTGGCACCAGGTCACCTGAAAACCGCAGCGCCCCAGATGCTCATGGACATAAGCACCGAGTACCAGATCGTCTTCGATGGAGAGGATTCGGGGATGATTGATAGAAATGGGAGTCATGAGTATCTGCAAATAATTCTCAGTTGCTGATTATTCAAGATTGCCTCGACAGGGGCAAGCCAAGGTTTGCCCCCCGCGACCAAAGCATTGAACTGGCCGACGAACAACGACATCAATTTACGAAGATTGCCCGCATGCAAATCGCTACACTGCGCAGGTGGCGCGTGCCGGACGCATGTGCAGGTCAATAAACAGCTGGATGCGGGAGAGATGCGTGCTCAAGAAACTGGGAATTAAAGGCCGCGTGCTGTTGCTGACTCTGTTGCCGACCACCCTGATGGCGCTGGTCCTGGGCGGCTATTTCACCTGGATGCAGCAATCGGACCTGCAATCCCAACTCATGCAGCGCGGCGAAATGATTGCCGAACAGCTAGCACCGCTGGTTGCCCCGGCCATGGGTCGCAAAGACAATGACCTGCTGGAACGCATCGCCACCCAGTTCCTGGAACAAACCGACGTGCGCGCGGTGACTTTCCTCGCCCCCGACCGCACACCGCTGGCCCACGCCGGCCCGACCATGCTCAATCAGGCCCCTTTGGGCAACGGCTCACAGCTGTTGCGCCGCAGTGGCAATGACGCCACGCGTTACCTGCTGCCGGTGTTCGGCAAGCACCGCAACCTGGCCGGCGACCTGATCCCCGATGAAGCCGACCGTCTGCTGGGCTGGGTCGAACTCGAACTGTCACACAGTGGCATGTTGCTGCGCGGTTACCGCAGCCTGTTCGCCAGCCTGCTGCTGATCGGCGCAGGTCTGATCGGTGCGGCGCTGTTGGCATTGCGCATGGGCCGGACGATCAACCGGCCATTGAGCCAGATCAAACAAGCGGTGGCACAGCTCAAGGATGGTCATCTGGAAACCCGTCTGCCACCCCTCGGCAGCCAGGAGCTGGATGAACTGGCGTCCGGCATCAACCGCATGGCCGGGACCCTGCAGAACGCTCAGGAAGAATTGCAAAACAGCGTCGACCAGGCCACCGAAGACGTGCGCCAGAACCTGGAAACCATCGAAATCCAGAACATCGAGCTCGACCTGGCACGCAAGGAAGCCCTGGAGGCGAGCCGGATCAAATCCGAGTTCCTGGCCAACATGAGCCATGAAATCCGCACGCCGCTGAACGGCATTCTCGGCTTCACCCATTTGCTGCAAAAAAGCGAACTGACGCCGCGCCAGCTCGATTACCTGGGCACCATCGAAAAATCCGCCGATAGCCTGCTGGGGATCATCAACGAGATTCTCGACTTCTCGAAAATCGAGGCTGGCAAACTGGTGCTCGACCACATTCCGTTCAACCTGCGCGACCTGCTGCAAGACACCTTGAACATCCTTGCCCCGGCCGCCCACGCCAAAGAGCTTGAGCTGGTGAGCCTGGTTTATCGCGATACGCCATTGTCGCTGGTGGGCGATCCGCTGCGACTCAAGCAGATCCTCACCAACCTTGTGAGCAACGCGATCAAGTTCACCCGCGAAGGCACCATCGTCGCCCGGGCCATGCTCGAAGAAGAACATGAAGACAGCGTGCAACTGCGCATCAGCATTCAGGACACCGGCATCGGTCTGTCGAATCAGGACGTGCGCGCCTTGTTCCAGGCCTTCAGCCAGGCCGATAACTCACTGTCCCGACAACCTGGCGGCACCGGCCTTGGGTTGGTGATTTCCAAACGCCTGATCGAGCAGATGGGCGGCGAGATCGGCGTCGACAGCACACCGGGTGAAGGTTCGGAATTCTGGATCAGCCTGAGCCTGCCCAAAACCCGCGACGACGCCGAAGACCTGCCCGGCCCACCGTTGCTCGGACAGCGGGTGGCGGTGTTGGAAAACCATGAGCTGGCCCGTCAGGCCTTGCAGCATCAACTGGAGGACTGCGGCCTGACAGTCACGCCGTTCAACACCCTGGAAAGCCTGGCCAACGGCGTGACCGGCGCCCATCAGACCGATCAGGCCATCGGCCTGGCAGTGCTCGGCATCACCAGCAATGACATGCCGCCGGAGCGCCTCAACCAGCATATCTGGGACCTCGAACACCTGGGTTGCCGAGTGTTGGTGCTATGCCCGACCACCGAACTGACGCTGTTCCACCTCTCGGTGCCCAACCCCCACAGCCAGCTGCAGTCCAAACCGGCCTGCACGCGCAAACTGCGCCGGGCCTTGTCGGATCTGGTCAACCCGCGCCAGCAGCGCAGCGACCCCGGCGAGCCGCTTTCAAGCCGCGCGCCGAAGGTCCTTTGCGTCGATGACAACCCGGCCAATCTGCTGCTGGTACAAACCCTGCTCGAAGACATGGGCGCCAAGGTGCTCGCGGTGGAAAGCGGTTATGCCGCAGTCAAGGCCGTGCAGAACGAGACCTTCGACCTGGTGCTGATGGACGTGCAGATGCCCGGCATGGATGGCCGCCAGAGCACTGAAGCCATTCGCCAGTGGGAAAGCGAGCGGCATTGCACGCCATTGCCGATCGTTGCCCTTACCGCCCACGCGATGGCCAACGAAAAACGCGCGTTGCTGCAAAGCGGCATGGACGACTACCTGACCAAACCCATCAGCGAACGGCAACTGGCACAAGTGGTGTTGAAGTGGACCGGCCTGGCGTTGCGTAATCTGGGGCCGGAGCGCTCCAGCGAGAGCCACAACGGTCATGAGTTGCAGGTGCTCGATCACGATGAAGGGCTGCGCCTGGCGGCCGGCAAGGCCGATCTGGCGGCGGACATGCTGGCAATGCTGCTGGCTTCCCTGGAAGCCGACCGTGAGGCCATCCGCGTCGCCCGTGAAGCCAATGACCAGAATGCCCTGATCGAGCGGGTCCATCGCCTGCATGGGGCGACCCGTTATTGCGGCGTCCCGCAACTGCGCGCCGCCTGCCAGCGCAGTGAAACCCTGCTCAAGCAACAGGACCCGAAAGCCCCCGGTGCGCTGGAAGAACTCGAACGAGCCATCAATCGCCTGGCGGCCCAGGCGCGCATCAATGCCTGATGCAGCGCAATAACGCTGGGCGCCTTGAAGGCTAAGCTCACCGCATTCCGGTTTGAGACTTCCAGGAGCACAGCATGCGCACGATTCTTTTCAGCAGCCAGACTTACGACCGCGACAGTTTTCTGAGTGCCGACCTTCCTGTCGGCATCGAGCTGCATTTCCAGTCGGCGCGACTGAGTCTCGACACCGTGGCGTTGGCGGAGCATCACGACGTGGTCTGCGCCTTCATCAATGATGACCTCAGCGCTCCGGTACTCGAACGTCTGGCGGCGGGCGGCACACGCCTGGTTGCCCTGCGCTCGGCCGGTTACAACCATGTCGACCTGACGGTGGCGAAGCGCCTGGGGCTAGCGATTGTAAGGGTCCCGGCCTACTCGCCTCACGCGGTGGCCGAACACGCGGTGGCGCTGATCCTGGCGCTTAACCGCCGACTGCACCGTGCCTACAACCGTACCCGCGAGGGGGATTTCAGCTTGCACGGGCTGACCGGTTTCGACCTCGTGGGCAAGACCGTCGGCGTGGTCGGCACCGGGCAGATCGGCGCGACGTTCGCGAAAATCATGAACGGCTTCGGCTGCCAGTTGCTGGCCTGTGATCCTTACCCGAACCCGCAGGTCGAAGCGCTCGGCGCGCGCTACCTCAGCTTGCCGCAACTGCTGGCCGAGTCGCAGATCATCAGCCTGCATTGCCCGCTCAACGAACAGAGCAAACACTTGATCAACAGCGAGTCACTGGCGCACATGCAGCCAGGCGCGATGTTGATCAATACCGGGCGCGGCGGTCTGGTGGACACCCCGGCGCTGATCGATGCGTTGAAGGACGGCCAATTGGGCTATTTGGGGCTGGATGTGTATGAAGAAGAAGCGCAGCTGTTCTTCGAGGATCGCTCCGACCTGCCGCTGCAGGACGATGTGCTGGCGCGCTTATTGACCTTTCCGAACGTCATCATTACGGCGCACCAGGCCTTCCTCACCCGTGAAGCGTTGGGCGCGATTGCCGCGACCACACTGCACAACATCGCGGCCTGGGCGGCCGGTTCGCCACAGAATCAGGTTTAGTGCTGATCGGCTCAGGCCTTGGACAAAAGGTACATAAACGCCAGCCAGCCGAAGCCCAAAAAGCGCTGCCCCAGCGAATGCCCGCGACGCAGCAGGAACCAGACAAAGAACGGCGGAAGCAAGAAAATCATCAATTTCAGCCAGAGTTCCACCGGACGCGGCCCGCCGGGTGCCGGTGCCGGGATCTCTGCCTCGACTTCGGCTTTACGTTTGCGCCCGAAAGCGGCCGGGGTCACCCTGGGCACGTTCTCATTGGTCGGTAAACGCCCGAAAGAAAGAGGCGCCTGCGTTGCCGTCGACGTGGCGGCTTCTGCCACCGCAGGTGCACCGCAATGAATGCAAGCAGGCGCCGTGGAACTGATGCGTTGCTTGCACTCAAAACATTCGATCAACGCCATTTCCATTCCTTAGAGATGCAAAAGTGGCAGTGTGCCACGACTCGGTAGGTAATTCGAACCAGATCGAAGGTCACATGCCCGCGCCATGCTGCGTTCATGCCCGTGCTAGCATATCGCGCATATTTGGAGGACCCATGGTCGAACACGATTTCCGCTACAGCCTGATGAACCCGCAACACACCCTCACCGAATGCCGCGCCCTCGTGCCGGGGCGTTATCAAGTCACCGGCAACGGCGGCTCGATTCGTAATAACGACGTGCTGGTAGTGACCCTTAAAGGCAGCAAGGACTTGTCCATGCGCCTGACCGTCGAAACGGTTCGCCATCTGATCAACCCGCCGGGCCAATGGGTCGCGGTGGCCAGTGGTCCGGTGTTCGGCGAACTGGCGATCCACACCTGGAAAGTCAACTGCGACAGCTGCGCCAAAGAGCTGAACTTTGAGTTCGCGGTCGACGCCAAGCTGGGCAACAAGGCGGAAAAACCGGCGGCCACTGCACGGATTGCCGAGCTGGGTTGGGCCACTGTTGCTGACAAGCACCTGTGCAAGAAGTGCCAGGAGCCTGCGTGATGAAACGCCTTGCTCTGAGCGCCATGGCTGGCGCCAGCCTGTTGGGCTGCGCCGCCGAACCGGTGCAATTGCAACACAACCGCAGCTACATTCTGGAGTGGATCGGCGAGCGTCCGCTGATGGACTACAGCCACCTGACCATCACCCTCGATGAAGACGGTCGGGCCTATGGCAATGGCGGCTGCAACCACTGGTTCGCGCCGTATACCCTGGAAGGCGACAAGCTGAGCTTCGGCAAGATCGGCAGCACCCGCAAAATGTGTGCGCCGGCGTTGATGGAGCAGGAAAAACGCTTCCTGCAGGCGCTGGAAAACGTGCAGCGCTGGGACGTCTCGCCGATCGAGCAGATGCGTTTCTGGCCGGCCGAAGGCAAGCCGTTGCGTTGGTGGCTTGAAGAGGGTTGATGCCTCTAACAGATCGTTCCCACGCTCCCGCGTGGGAATGCATCAAGTGACGCTCTGCGTCACAGGGACGCGGAGCGTCCCGGGCGGCATTCCCACGCAGAGCGTGGGAACGATCATTCATCATTCAGCGCCCCCCGTTCAGTTAATCGCCTGCAACGCCTCAAGCTTCGCCATCACCCCCGCCGCCGTCTGCTCCCCCATCAACTGTTCCCGCACCTTGCCCTTGTTATCGATGATGTAAGTCACTGGCAGCGCTTCACTGCGCGGCAATTCGAAAAGGTCGGCCGGATCCTGCGCCAGCACGGTGAAAGCGATCCCCAGTTTCTCGCTGGCACTTTTCAGCTCTTCGCCCTGCACATTGTCGAAATTGACCCCGAACACCCCGATCTTCTTGCCCTTGAGCTGCTCGGCCAGCACGTTCAACTCGGGAATCTCGGTACGGCACGGGCCGCACCATTCGGCCCAGTAATTGAGCACCAGCCATTGTTTGTCCAGACGCTCGGCGGCGACTTTGCGACCATTTTGGTCGGTGCCATAGTCGTTGCCGCAGCCCCCCAGCAATAACGCCCCCATGATCGCCAATGCCGCTGCCAGTCGCCTTGTCATGTCTCGATCCTTGTCAAAAATAGAATGCACCTGCGACCCATCACCTCCCAAGGTTCTGGATTACGCGCCGCACAGTTAGAATAGCCGCCACCTTACGCAAGATGCGACCCGCACATGACCGATCTGACGCTTTATCACAACCCGCGCTGCTCGAAATCCCGCGGTGCGCTCGAACTGCTCGAAGCCCGTGGCGTGGCCCCAACTGTGGTCCGCTACCTGGAAACCCCGCTGGACGCCGCGCAAATCCAGAGCCTGCTGAGCAAGCTCGGCATCAGCGCCCGGCAACTGCTGCGCACCGGCGAGGACGAGTACAAAACCCTCAACCTGGCCGACAGCAGCTTGAGCGAAGCGCAATTGATCGCCGCCATCGCCGCGCACCCGAAACTCATGGAGCGTCCGATTCTCGAAGTCGGCGACAAAGCGATCATCGGCCGTCCGCCGGAGAATGTGCTGGAGTTGCTGCCGTGAGTGCGCCGTACATTCTGGTGCTGTATTACAGCCGCAGCGGCTCGACCAATGAAATGGCCCGGCAGATCGCCCGTGGTGTCGAGCAGTCCGGTATGGAGGCGCGCCTGCGCACCGTGCCGGCGATCTCCACTGAATGCGAAGCCGTGTCGCCGGACATTCCCGATGAAGGCGCGCTGTACGCCAGCCTCGACGACTTGAAGAACTGTGCCGGCCTGGCCCTCGGCAGCCCGACCCGGTTCGGCAACATGGCTGCACCGTTGAAGTACTTTCTCGATGGCACCAGCAATCTGTGGCTGACCGGCGCCCTGGTGGGCAAACCGGCCGGGGTCTTCACCTCCACCGCGAGCCTGCATGGCGGCCAGGAAACCACGCTGCTGTCGATGATGTTGCCGTTGCTGCACCACGGCATGCTGATCACTGGCCTGCCTTACAGCGAGTCGGCGCTGCTGGAAACCCGCGGTGGCGGCACGCCTTACGGCGCCAGCCATCACGCCGGGGCCGATGGCAAAAGCGGTTTGAATGAACACGAAGTTGCGCTGTGTCGGGCATTAGGCCTGCGGTTGGCGAAGACTGCGCAAAAGTTGGTGAGCTGATATGGCCAAAAAGCCGAAGATTCTGCCTTCCATCGAATGGCTCGAACCGCGAGTACGGGCAATGCGCGTCATCAGCCTGCTGTGCTTTTTCGGCCTGGTGGGACTGCTCTGCGCCTACTACCTGATATTCGCCGACCTGCACGGCGCGCGGCCTTGGGTGATTCTGCTGATCGAACTGGTGCCGCTGCTATTGCTGGCGCCGGGGATGATCGTCGGCAGCGCCCGTGGGCATTCGTGGATGTGCTTTGTGGTGAACCTGTATTTCATGAAGGGCGCATTGGCCGCGTATGACCCGAACCGGCAGTTGTTCGGTTTACTGGAAATGGGCGCGAGCCTGGCGGTGTTTTGCTCGGCCATGTTGTATGTGCGCTGGCGGTTTCAGCTCAATCGCAAGTTGGCGGGAGAAGACGAAACCTCCGTCGCCTGACATACCGCCATCGCGGGCAAGCCCGCTCCCACAGGATCTCTGTTGAAACACAAATGTGTGATCGACGCAAAAACGTGTGGGAGCTGGCTTGCCTGCGATTGGGGCAACCCGGTCTCAATGATTCACGGTGTAAGCCAGCATCATCGAAATCTGGCTCATCGGCCGCCCACCGCTCTCTTCATGCCACTGGTTGAACGCAGCCTGCACCGTGGCCATGTCCCGCAGACTGGTCGGCACCTTGTCGACGATCTTCTGCGCACTCAGCGCTGCCACCACGTCGTAGCTCGGCACGAAGGTGTCCTTGCCGACCATCCGCAAGAATCGCGGGGCCGATAACCCGCCCAACTGATGCCCGTGTTTTTTCAGGTAAGTCCACAAGCCGACGATATCGGTCACCGGCCATTCGGCGATCAACGCGCCAAAACTGCCCTTCTCATGGGCTACGTCCAGAATGAACTGCGCATTGCGTGGCACGCTCTTGAGCTTGCCCAGATGGCGGATGATCCGCGCATCCTGCATCAAGCGCTCCAGATGCTCAGCGCTCATCAGCACGACTTTTTCCGGGTCGAACTTGAAGAACACCTCTTCGAACGCCGGCCACTTGGCGTCCACCAGGCTGTGCTTGAGCCCGGCGCGGAACACCCGCAACGCCATGGTCGAGAGGTAGCGGTCGTCGCTGATCTTGCGCAATTGCGCCGGGGTCTTGGGAACGGGCAGATGGGCTTCCAGTTCAGCCGCCGAACCGAAGCGGTTCAAGCAGTACTCGTTCAGCCACTTGTAGTCGCGCATGCCCTCTCCTGAGGATTGAAATGAAAACGGCGCCTGCGAGCGATAAAGTGTGGGAGCGGGCTTGCTCGCGAAAGCGGTGTGCCATTCAACATGAATGTCGGCTGACACTACGCATTCGCGAGCAAGCCCGCTCCCACATATTGCTCAGAGGTTGACCACGTTGACGAACCGCGAAGCCGCCGTTTCATCGATCTTGAGGTTGGTGAAGTCAAACAGGTTACGGTCCGCCAGTTGCGACGGGATCACGTTCTGCAAACTGCGGAAAATGCTTTCGGTACGGCCCGGGGCCTTGCGTTCCCAGTCCTGCAGCATCTCTTTAACCACTTGGCGTTGCAGGTTTTCCTGGGAGCCGCAGAGGTTGCACGGGATGATCGGGAATTGTTTGAAATCCGAGTAGGCCTGAATGTCTTTTTCGTTGCAGTAGGCCAGCGGGCGGATCACCACGTTGCGACCGTCGTCGGCGCGCAGCTTCGGCGGCATGGCCTTGAGCGAACCGTTGAAGAACATGTTCAGGAAGAACGTCTCGACGATGTCGTCGCGGTGGTGACCGAGGGCCATTTTGGTCGCGCCGATTTCATCGGCAAAGGTGTAGAGCGTACCGCGACGCAGGCGCGAGCACAGCGAGCAGGTGGTTTTTCCCTCAGGAATAAGCTCCTTGACCACCGAATAGGTGTCTTTCTCGACGATGTGGTACTCGATGCCCAGTTCTTTGAGGTAAGCCGGCAGCACGTGCTCGGGAAAGCCTGGCTGCTTCTGGTCCATGTTCACGGCCACGATCTCGAACTTGATCGGGGCGACCTTCTGCAAATGCATCAGCACGTCGAGCATGGTGTAACTGTCCTTGCCACCGGACAGGCAGACCATGACCTTGTCGCCATCTTCAATCATATTGAAATCGGCGACAGCCTCACCGGCCTGGCGGCGAAGGCGCTTTTGCAGTTTGTTCTGGTTGACCGTAAGAGTGCCCATGACGCGAAATCCGTGAGGTGTGACGAAAGGCCGGCATTTTACGCAAAAACCCTTTCGGGGCGAAGCCTGCACTTATATGACTTGAGCATACCCCTGTGGCGAGGGAGCTTGCTCCCGCTCGGCTGTGCAGCAGTCGCAAAACCTGCCGCCGCCGGTTTGCCTGATATGACTGGGGTGGATGTCTTGGGGCCGCTTCGCGCCCCAGCGGGAGCAAGCTCCCTCGCCACAGGGTTCGGCACAGACCCGGCGGCGATTAACAAGACTGTTTACAGCGCGATTTGCTCTAAGGCCCTCGCACTATTGGCGGTAACTCCTTTCTATACTGCGGCATAAGGTCGCACACGTATTCAGACCTGTACTTACCTGGCCACTTTGGCCCGTAAGCGCTCCGCTGGGGGGCGATGGCAACAACAAGAGGAGTGACTGGCATGATCCATCACGTAGTGGGGCTCTTCACCCACCCTGACCAGGAATGGAAAGAAATCCGTGGCGACCAGGAGGAAAGCATCAGCCACATGTACCTCACGCACACCCTGATTCTGGCGGCGATCCCCGCTATATCAGCGTTCATCGGCACCACGCAGGTCGGTTGGGTCATCGGTAGCCGGGCGCCGGTGATGCTAACCACGGAAAGCGCACTTTGGATGACCGTCATGTCGTACCTGGCGATGCTGGGGGGTGTTGCGGTGATGGGCGCCTTCATCCACTGGATGGCACGCACCTATGACGCCAACCCGAGCCTGGCACGCTGTGTCGCATTCGCCACGTACACCGCGACTCCGTTGTTCATCGGCGGCCTGGCGGCGTTGTACCCGCATATGTGGCTGGGAATGATCGTCGGCACCGCAGCCATTTGCTACACGGTGTACCTGCTGTATGTGGGCCTGCCAACGTTCATGAATATTCCATCGGACGAGGGATTCCTGTTTTCAAGCTCGGTGCTCGCCGTTGGATTGGTGGTGCTGGTGGCGATCATGGCGTTCACCGTAATTGTCTGGGGGCTCGGCGTAGGGCCGGTCTATACGAATTAGCCACATAACAACCAAAAACACGATCTGCCAACACAGGCCGCCGCAAGGCGGCCTTCTACTCTCTAAGAATGAGCAGGAGCAACGACCATTCGGCGCCTGAGCGATTCGCAAGTCCCGAGGGTTGCGGCATACTCGACGTCTCTGGAGATCCATCAAGCATGCCCGAGCAACTCAATACCCGCGTCGAAGACTGTTTCCAACAAGCCGAATCCTTTTTCAAACGACCTTTCAAACGCCCCGTGGTGAGCCTCAAACTGCGCGGACAAAAAGCCGGTGTCGCGCATTTGCACGAGAACCTGCTGCGCTTCAATCCGCAGCTGTACCGGGAAAACACCGAAGACTTCCTCAAGCAGACCGTGGCGCATGAAGTCGCGCATCTGATCGCCCATCAACTGTTCGGCGACCGCATCCAGCCTCATGGCGAAGAGTGGCAACTGATCATGCGCGGTGTTTACGAATTGCCGCCCAACCGCTGCCACACCTACGACGTCAAACGTCGCAGCGTGACCCGCTACATCTACAAATGCCCGTGCGCCAACAGCGATTTCCCGTTTTCGGCGCAACGTCATGGTTTGGTGAGGCAGGGGCGGCGGTATTTGTGCCGGCGGTGCAGAAGTACGTTGGTGTTCAGTGGGGAAATGCGGGTCGAGTAAGTTAGATATGTGGTGTTTCGGCCGGCCTCATCGCGGGCAAGCCCGCTCCCACAGTGGTCGGATTCGTTCACAAATTTTGTAATCAAAACTGATCCCTGTGGGAGCGGGCTTGCCCGCGATGGGGCCGGGACAGACGCTAGATAATCACCTTGGCAAGCCGCAATTCTTCAATCCGCTCAACACTAAACCCCAACTCCCCCAACACCTGATCCGTATGCTCACCCAGCCCCGCACCGATATGCCGTGGCTCAGGCAACCCATCCGAAAACTTCAACGGGCAAGCCATCTGCGCCTGAGTCGAACCATCGCCTCGCGGCACTTCGGTGACCAGTTCCCGGGCCTGTAACTGCGGGTGCCGGAGCGCTTCTCCCAGGCTCAACACCGGCTCGACACACGCATCGAGTTCGGCAAACAACGCGCACAACTCGCCAAAGTCATATTTTTCGAATTCAACTTTCAACGCCTCCTTGAGTGCCTGTTGCCGGGCGGGTATGGGTGACAAGCCTTGGGCCGCCAGTTCCTCCACCCCCAGCGCCGTACACAGCTGCTTCATGAACGCCGGCTCCAGACTGCCCACCGACAACCAGCGTCCATCGCGCGAACGGTAGTAGTCATAGAAGCTACCGCCGTTAAGCATCTGCTCTTCCCTGCCCGGCTCCACGCCACAGGCCAGGTACCCGGCACCGGCCATGGCGTTCAGGCTGAAGGCGCAGTCGGTCATGCTCACATCCAGATGCTGCCCCTGCCCTGTCTGTTGCCGCGCGATCACCGCTGCCAGCAGGCCGATCACCCCGTGGAGCGAGCCACCGGCGATATCCGCCACCTGCATGCCCAACGGCACCGGGCCGCTGTCGGCGCGACCGGTGTAGCTCGAAAGCCCCGCCAACGCCAGGTAGTTGATGTCGTGACCGGCGCGATCCTTGTAGGGGCCGGTCTGGCCATAACCGGTGATCGACACATAAATCAGCTTCGGATTGATCGCCTTCAAGGCTTCATACCCCAAACCGAGCCGGTCCATCACGCCGGGACGAAACTGCTCCAGCACGATGTCGTGGTCCCGCAGCAACTGCTTGATCACCTCCAGCGCCTCGGGCTGCTTGAGGTCCAGGGCCAGGCTGCGTTTGTTGCGGTTGAGGTACGCGTGGCTGGCCGACACGCCTTGATCATGCGGCGGCAATACTCGCAGCAGGTCCATGCGGGTCGGCGATTCGATGCGCAGCACCTCGGCGCCCATGTCTGCCAGCAGCAACGAGGCGAACGGCCCCGGCAGCAGTGTCGAGAAATCCAGAACCTTGAGTGATGCCAGTGGACCGAGCATGAGCGTTCTCCAGTGCAATCCCCCAAGCCTAGGCAGCCGAGGACATTGCAGCAATCACCTTATGTGTCAGCGGTGGTGACCGTTGCGCTCAAATCGCAGGCATGAAAAAACCCGCCGAAGCGGGTTTTTCATTACAACAAGGCTTACTTGGCGCTCGTCGGGGTTGCTCCTTCGACGTGGCCCAGAACATCGTCTTTAGGTTCGTCGGCAATACCGCGACCGCCCGAGGCCAGCTCGGCTTGCAGCACGTCGGTATCCAGTTCCTTGACCCACTTGGCCACAACAAGGGTGGCAACCGCGTTACCGATCAGGTTGGTCAGCGCGCGGGCTTCGGACATGAAGCGGTCGATACCGAGGATCAGCGCCAGACCAGCGACCGGCAGGTGGCCGACAGCGGACAAGGTGGCAGCCAGAACGATGAAGCCCGAACCGGTCACGCCGGCAGCGCCTTTGGAGGACAGCAGCAACACCACCAACAGAGTGATCTGGTGAGTAATGTCCATGTGGGTGTCGGTTGCCTGAGCAATGAACACCGCCGCCATGGTCAGGTAGATCGCCGTACCGTCGAGGTTGAACGAGTAACCGGTCGGGATCACCAGACCCACAACGGATTTCTGCGCGCCCAGGCGTTCCATCTTGATCAGCATGCGTGGCAGTACCGATTCCGAAGAGGAAGTACCCAACACGATCAGCAGTTCTTCACGGATGTAGCGGATCACTTTCAGCACGCTGAAGCCGTGAGCGCGAGCGATACCGCCCAGCACCACCAGAATGAACAGCAGGCACGTGATGTAGAAGCAGGCCATCAGCTGACCCAGTTGCACCAGCGAACCCACACCGTAGGCACCGATGGTGAACGCCATGGCACCGAAGGCACCGAGTGGCGCGAGCTTCATGATCATGTTGATGATGTTGAACATCACGTGGGCGAAGCGATCGATGAAGTCCAGGATCGGCTTGCCGTAGGCACCCAGGCGATGCAGGGCGAAACCGAAGATCACCGAGAACATCAGCACTTGCAGGATGTCGCCCGTGGCGAACGCGCCAATGATGGTGGTCGGGATGACATTCAGCAGGAAGCCAACGACGCTTTGATCCGCACCGGCAGCAACGTAGGTAGCGATTTTGGAGGCATCCAGCGTGGTGACATCGATGTGCATGCCGCTACCGGGCTGCACGATGTTGACCACAACCAGACCGACCAGCAAGGCAATGGTCGAAACGATTTCGAAGTACAGCAGCGCGTAACCGCCGGTCTTGCCGACCGATTTCATGTCCTGCATGCCCGCGATACCGCTGACGACGGTGCAGAAGATGATCGGAGCGATGATCATTTTGATCAGTTTGATGAACCCGTCACCCAGCGGCTTGAGGGCTACACCGGTCTGCGGGTAGAAGTGACCGAGCAGGATGCCGATAGCGATGGCAACGATCACCTGGAAGTACAGGGATTTATACAGTGGCTGACGAGTCGTCATTGCAAAGTTCCTCAAGAGTGCCCTCAGTAACAACATCCATCTGTTGTACCTGACACCTCAATTGCGAACCCTCCTGCACCGGAGGGATTTGTTTTGTCGAGCTGCGCGCTGGCAGACCTCTGCGGCTTGTATCGCAAGCTCCGTGCCACCTTCGGTAAAAATTCCTACACGCTTCAGGCATCAAGGGTTGCGAGTTCTTCTTTGTCACTTAGCGGTTACGTCAAAGTGGCGGATTTCCGCCCATCAACCAAACTGCGTCCTGCTATTTGGCGGATATCCGCCTTGTTCATCATAGACCGGCACCGCTACTCTCCATTACTCAGTGGACGGACCTGCCCTCTATGCGTGAACGCACCATCGCCAGCCATTTCGCCCGTGCCGCCCTCGGTGGCGCGCGTCGGCGCGGGTATGACTATTCGAGCCTGCTGCAGCAACTGGGGATCAGCCCCGAGTTGCTCGAGGAGCCGCGTGCGCGAATCGCGCCCGAGCAGTTCGCCCGATTGATCCAGGGGCTGTGGCTGGCCCTGGATGACGAATACCTGGGCTTCGGGCAGGCCCCGAGCAAACCCGGCAGCTTCGCCATGATGTGCCACGCCGTGATTCACTGCCGCACGCTGGAGAAAGCGCTCAACCGCGGCTTGTTGTTCTACAGCCTGTTCCCCGGCGCGCCGCGTCTGACGCTGAGTCGCGAAGGCGACATAATTCGCCTGAGTCTCGACGATTCGCTGCTGTGGGACCCGGACCATTTCCTCAGTGAAAGCCTGTTGGTGATCTGGCATCGGTTCGGCAGCTGGCTGATCGGCCAGCGCATTCGTCTGGAGCAGGCCACGTTCAGCTATCCGAAGCCCGAGCACGGTGCCGAATACGATTTGCTGTTTTCCTGCCCTTTGGGCTTTTCCACAGCAAAGAACACTACTATTCAGAGTAGCCTGCTGTTTCACAGTCGCTACCTGAACATGCCGCTGTTGCAGGACGAACGAACCCTCAAGCACTTTCTCGAGCGCTCCCCCGCCGACCTGCTATCACGCCCCGACGAAGGCGACAGCCTGAGCAGCCAATTGCGCCGCTTGCTCAGCCGCGACAGTGCACACTGGCCAGATCTGGAAGCGGTGGCCGCGCACCTGCACATCAGCCCGCAAACCTTGCGTCGGCATTTGCGCGAAGAAGGCACGAGTTTTCAGGAATTGAAGGATCAGTTGCGCCGGGACATTGCGATTTATCACCTGGGGCGTGCGGATCTGTCGTTGCAACAGATTGCCGAACAGCTGGGGTTTTCCGAACCTTCGGCGTTTCACCGGGCGTTCAAGAAGTGGACGGGGTTGACGCCGGGGGCCTATCGGGCTCAGGAGAATTGATCGTTCCCACGCTCCGCGTGGGAATGCAGCCCGGGACGCTCCGCGTCCCATCTAGAGCCGAACGCGGAGCGTCCGTTGAGGCATTCCCACGCAGAGCGTGGGAACGATCATCCTCGCTAGCCTTGCGGATCGAGGTTATCCAGCACCCGGTTCACCGCCAGTTCGCCGAGCATGACCACCGATTGAATCCCCAACATCATGTTGCGATGTGGCATGTCCATCAATCCGGCGAACTCGCTGAGCATCATGCTCGCTGACGCCAGGGATTCGCAGGCGTTGACCAGCAGGGTTTCGTTATCGACCTCGGCGCCGACATGGTAAATGGTGCTGGGTTTGCGCTTGGTGTCTTTGGGGATGGGCGGTTTGAGGTAATGGTCGAGGGCGCGGTCGGCGGCTTCGTTGAGTTTTTTGGAGTCGAGGGATTCGTAGGGGGAAACGTCGTCGGTTTCTGGCGGGTTGGGTGTGATCTTGAACATGGTGAAGCTCCTTATACCTGATGGAGCCACCAGAACCTGTCGCTAAACAAGTAGGGGTGGCGGCTGTACGCAGGTTAGCGAACCGAGAGGTATAAGACCCGGCAGACCCGAGGGTCTCCCGCGCACAGCCGCCATATCGAAACAGCAGACGTTCGCCTGCAGCAAGACTGAAGTGTTGCGCTTATACCTGGTCGGGTCGCTAAACCCGATCGCTGATTGGCAGCGATGCGGAAACGATAAAGATCAGGGCCAAAGCGCACAAGCCGGCGGATTCTGGCGTAGTCGTAGGCAGCGACGCAAGGATGTGTAGCCTGGGAGAGTATCTGGAAGTGTCGTTTAAACAGTGCTTGTTTAGCGGTCTGACACCGAGACTTGTGGTGGTTGTGCCGGCCTCATCGCGGGTAAGCCCGCTCCCACAGTATGTTGATCGTTCCCACGCTCTGCGTGGGAATGCAGCCCGGGACGCTCCGCGTCCCTGCCGAAGTGGACGCGGAGCGTCCGGGGAGGCATTCCCACGCGGAGCGTGGGAACGATCGGTGACAGGGGTCAAACCACCGGAAAATGAATCCGGAACGCCGCCCCGCCCATCGGCGAATCCCCCAGCGTCAGCTTGGCGCTGTAGCTTTCGATGATGTCCTTGACCACCGCCAACCCAATCCCCTGGCCCGGGTGCTGGCGATCCAGCCGCTCGCCACGCTGCAGAATCCGCGCACGCTGATCCGGTGGTACGCCCGGCCCATCATCTTCAACGCTCAACTCAATCCCACTGAGGGTTTCGCGAACGCTGATGCGCACTTCGCCGAGGCACAGGCGATAGGCGTTTTCCAGCAGGTTGCCCATCATTTCCAGCAGGGCACCCTGCTCGATCGGCACGTAACACTGCTGCGGCAGATCAAAAGTGACGCGCACGGGCTTGTCGCGATAGACCTTGCCCAGCGTGTCGCAGAGGCTTTGCAGCACCGGTCGCAGGCGCACCTGATGGCGCACCAGACCGCTTTTGCGCAGGCTGGCGCGTTGCAACTGATAGCCTATTTGCTGGCTCATGCGTTCGATCTGGGTTTGCAGCACTCGGGCCTGATCGCGGTCTTGCGGTTTTTGCGCCATGTCTTCACTGACCCCTTGCAACACTGTCAGCGGAGTTTTCAGGCTGTGGGCCAGGTCGTCGAGGGAATCGCGATAACGGCTGCGCTGCTCGCGTTCGCTGTGCAACAAGCGGTTGAGCGAGCCGGTCAGGCGCAGTAATTCACGCGGGTGTTGTTCGCTGAGACTTTCCCGGGTGCCGCTTTCGATCTGGTCCAGTTCCTGACTCAGTCGGCGTAACGCCTGCAAGCCCCAAGTCAGGCCGATCCACAGCAAGGCGAGCAACACCAGCAAGGCTGCGCCAAAACCCAGGTAAAGATTTTCCCGCAGGCCTTCGAGGGTGACTTCATATTCACGCACCGGTTGCAAAGCGACGATGCTGAACGCCGCACTTTTGCCGCCCAGCAATTTGACCTCGACGTCATAGACGAAGAACTCCTGGCCATTGGCTTCGCTGATCCGCGCGAACTCGTTACCGCGTCCGTCGTAACGCGGTTTGTAATTGATGTGCTCTTCCTGCGTGGCCTTCGAACGCCAGACCAGATGACCTTCGCGGTCGTAGATATAGCCGAGCAATCGGCTGTCGGTGAGGTTGAAGCGCTCATCGGGCAATTGCGCCGGCATCTGCAGGCGGTTGTTATCCACCCGCGCGGCGGAGATCAGCGTGGTGACGTCCGACGCCAGGCGTTGTTCGATGGAATCCTGCAACGCCAGGCTGAACGCGCCCTGCATCGCTGGCAGCAACGCCAGCATGAACAACACCGCCAGGATCGTGGCGGCGAGCATCAAGCGGACACGAAGGGAACGGATCAAGTGCAGCGCTCGTTGAACAGGTAGCCGAGGCCACGCACGGTATCGATCGGCTTGAAGCCGGCCGGGCCTTCGAGTTTGCGGCGCAAGCGGCCGACCAGCACTTCGATCACATTCGGATCGCGCTCGCCGTCATCCGGGTAGAGCTGCTCCATCAAGCGGTCCTTGGCCACCACTTGCTGGTGATGGCGCATCAGGTACTCGAGGATCCGGTATTCGTAGGCGGTCAACGCCAGCGGTTGTTCATCGAGGGACGCCTGCTTGCGATTGAGGTCCAGCAACAAGGGACCGGCGACGATGGTCGACTGGGTGAAACCGCTGGAGCGGCGCAGCAAGGCATTCAGGCGAGCGTCCAGCTCTTCGAACTGGAACGGTTTGACCACGTAGTCGTCGGCACCGGCGGCGAGGCCTTCGACCTTGTCCTGCCAGTTGCCGCGTGCGGTGAGGATCAGGATCGGGAAGGTCTTGCCCCGGGAGCGCAATTGACGAATCAGGTCCAGCCCGCCCATGCCCGGCAGACCGAGATCGATCACTGCCAGGTCATGGTTGAACTGCTCGGCCTGATACAGCGCCTCTTCCGCGTTGGCCACGGACTCGACCACGTGGCCGCTATCCGTCAGGCGGGTTTGCAGGTGATGGCGCAACAGCGCTTCATCTTCGACGACCAGCAATTTCATAACGCTCTCCTGGGCAAATCAACATCTCCAAAGGCGCAACACATACAAAGGCATGTGTACCTCGATGGCTAACATGGCGACGCCGGATCAACCGCTTGGGGTGATCCGGCGTGTGCACTAATGCCAGTCAGTTCAGCCGCGGAACCTGTGGGAGCGGGCTTGCCCGCGATAGCGATCGGTCTGACACATCAATGGTGAATGTGCTGCCGTCATCGCGGGCAAGCCCGCTCCCACAGGGATTGCGTTTAACAGACTGGCCTTGGGGCATACCCTCGCGAAACGCTTTTTAGAAAGCGTAGTTGGCGGACAAGTAGGTCTGGGCGCTGCTGGTCAAATCCAGCGAACCCTGTTTGCTGCCGCCGCGCTCGCTCATCTCGGTGCTGGCATTGCTGCGCAGGTAACGGTAACCCAGCTCGACCGAGGTGTTTTGCGAAACTTGCTGCAATACACCGACCTGGCCGCCAATGGCGTAACCGATGTCGCTGTCGCGGCTGAAGCCTGGCGATTCCTGGGTCAGTTTGGTCAAACCAGCCGTGGCACCGCCGAACAGTTTGGTGCTGCCACCCACCGGGTAAAACAGATCGTAGCTGCCCAGCAGGTTTTCCTGACGCAGTTTAATGCCATTGTGCGAGCCCGACACGTTGTCGTAAGTGGCGTAGTAGCGGCCCTTGCTGTCTTGCTGGCCCAGACGCACGCCCCAGGTGTTGTCCTTGCCGATCACGCCGTCGGCGTTCGGATGGTTGAGGTTGTCGTTCAGGGCGCTGGATTTTTTAACCTTGTCGCTGGTCTGGCCAAAGGTCAGGCCGGCGAAATTGGTGGTATCGGCGTGGGCCGCAATACTGGCTCCCATCATGGTGAAAGCCAGAAACAGTTTTTTAAAAGTAGTCATTCGGGAGTTTCCTCATGCGCTATGTGCTTTTTGGGTACGGGGCAAGGTTACCGCCCCCTCCCTGTACTGCCCCTGAACGCACTCTGAACCTGAGCTGAATCACATCGACTACGCTGTTCTGACGGATTCTTAAGGAGATTTGATCATGCGTGTGTTCCTCGCCCTCGTGCTGCTGGCTCTGAGCGGGGCCAGCCAGGCCGCCATCCAGACCCAGGAAATTCCCTACCAGAGTGCCGACGGCACCAAGCTGATCGGCTATTACGCCTACGACGACGCCATCAAAGGCCCGCGCCCGGGCGTAGTGGTGGTGCATGAGTGGTGGGGCCTCAACGATTACGCCAAGCGCCGCGCCCGTGATCTGGCCGGTCTGGGTTACAGCGCATTGGCCATCGACATGTATGGCGACGGCAAGAACACCGAACACCCCAAGGACGCCATGGCGTTCATGCAAGCCGCCTCGAAAGACAGTGCGGCGTCCAGCGCGCGGTTTCAGGCCGGGCTCGATTTGCTGAAGAAACAGCCGCAAACCGATCCGGACAAACTGGCAGCCATCGGTTATTGCTTCGGCGGCGCGGTGGTACTGAATGCAGCACGTCAGGGCTTGCCGCTGGCGGGCGTGGTGAGTTTCCACGGCGCGCTGGCGACCAATACCCCGGCGACACCGGGCAGCGTGAAAGCGAAAATCCTGGTGGAGCATGGCGCCCTGGACAGCATGGTCACGGCAGAAAACGTGATGGCATTCAAAGCGGAAATGGACAAGGCCAAGGCCGACTACAAGTTTGTCACCCTCGAAGGCGCCAAGCATGGGTTCAGCAATCCCGAGGCGGATCGTCTGAGCCATGGCGACCACGGCGGGCCAGACATTGGTTACAGCAAGACCGCGGATGAGAAGTCTTGGGCGGACATGCAGGCGTTTTTCAAGAAGATTTTTGGCTGACACACCAACAGCATTGAGCCGGGCATTGCTCCCTGTGGCGAGGGAGCTTGCTCCCGCTGGGCTGCGAAGCGGCCCCAAAACCTGCAACCGCATTTCGTCAGGTTCAATGCGGTTGCCTTACTTTACGACTGCTTCGCAGCCGAACGGGAGCAAGCTCCCTCGCCACAAAAGCCCTCAGCTACTACCCAGCCTCAAGGCAACCCGGCAAAATGCCGGTCATGAATCCCGTCCCCGCCCTACCCGTCTGCTGCACCCCACTCGACGCCCATTGGCCGCTGCCGTTTGTGCTGCCCGATACGGTCTTGTTGGGTACCCACTTCGATACCAAACAACTGACCAGCGATGACTTCCAGCGCAGCGCCATCGAGCCGCCCGCGAGCATTCAGCGTTCGGTGGCCAAGCGCCAAGCCGAGTTTCTCGCCGGGCGGGTCTGCGCTCGGGCGGCGTTGCAACAACTGGAAGGGCTGAGTTTCATTCCAGCCATCGGCGAAGACCGTGCACCGGTGTGGCCGGCGCATATCACCGGTTCGATCACCCACAGCACCGGCCGGGCCGCGGCGATTGTCGCGAACAAGGTGCACTGGCGCGGTTTGGGGATGGACCTGGAAAACCTGCTCGACGCGGAGCGCGCCGAACGCCTGGCCGGGGAAATTCTCACTGGGCCTGAGTTGCAGCGCATGGCTGGCGGCGCTCGTGATCAATTGGCATTGTGGGTGACGCTGACGTTTTCGGTGAAAGAAAGCCTGTTCAAGGCGCTCTACCCTATCGTGCAGAAGCGCTTCTATTTCGAACACGCCGAAGTGCTGGAGTGGAGCGCGGGTGGTGAAGTGCGGTTGCGGTTGCTGACTGATCTGTCCAGTGAATGGCATAGCGGCATTGAGCTGGATGCGCAGTTTGCAGTGATGGATGGGCAGTTGTTGAGTCTGGTCAGTATCAAGGCCTGAGGGTTTTCAGTGTTTGGGATGGCCTCATCGCGGGCAAGCCCGCTCCCACAGGGTCCGTGTCGTACACAAAATCTGTGAGCATCACTGAAACTGTGGGAGCGGGCTTGCCCGCGATGGGGCCCTAAAGGACACCCACAATCTCAACGCCTCTCCTGATTCCTCGGCCAGCTCAAACTGAAACAGGCCCCGCCCAGGCTTTTGCTCTTGCTGATCAATGCTCGCCCGTCGTGCCAATGGATGATCCGCCGCACAATCGACAACCCCAACCCATGCCCGCCCGAGGCGCGGGTGCGGCTGTCATCGAGGCGCAGGAACGGTGTGAAGATTTTCTCCCACGCGGTTTCCGGCACGCCCGGCCCGTCATCCTCGACATCCACCCGACAGCGCTGCTGCCCCACCTGATAACTGACGGTCACCCGGGAATGGGCATGGCGCATGGCGTTGCTCACCAGGTTCTGCAACGCCCGGTGCAAGTAACGCGGCTCGGCCTCGACCCAGGCGTCGTCGCAATCGGCGGCCGACAGACACAAGCCTCGCTGTACCGTGACCTCGGCGCGCAGTGGCGCCAGTT
Source organism: Pseudomonas sp. S2_A02 (assembly GCF_054668495.1). Taxonomy (NCBI): domain Bacteria; kingdom Pseudomonadati; phylum Pseudomonadota; class Gammaproteobacteria; order Pseudomonadales; family Pseudomonadaceae; genus Pseudomonas; species Pseudomonas sp. S2_A02. The sequence continues at coordinate 2,072,200 of NZ_CP162776.1, forward strand.
CTTCGATCACCTGATTGACCAACGCATCCAGATCGATCCGCTGAAAGTTCAGCGCCGGCGAACCTTGCTCCAGCCGCGCATAGGTGAGCATCTCGTCGACCAGTCGATCGAGGTCCTCGATGTCGTGGTCCATCCCTTCGCGGTATTTTTCCAGCGCCTCAGGCGTGGTGGCCGAGCCGATCATCTCCAGGCCAAAACGCAAACGCGCGACCGGCGTGCGCAGTTCATGCGACACGGCACGCACCAGTTCTCGCTGAATCGCCAACAATTGTTGCAAGTGCTCGGCCATGCCGTTGAACGCCGAGGCCAGGCGCCCCACCGAGTCCGCGCCGCGTGCCGGTACGCGGGTTTCCAGGCTGCCCTGGGCGATCCGTGTGGCGGCGGCTTCCAGACCGCGCAAACGGCGCTCGAGTTGACGCACCAACAGATAAACGATCAAACCGATCAGGCTCAAGCCAAGTGCCGCGATCAGCACCAGCCACTCAGGCGGGTAAGGATTCATCTGATACAACGGGCCGATTTCCAACACCCACGGCGTACCGACCATGCCGGCAAACACCCGGATCGAATCGCCGCCCTTGCCCAGCGCCATCACCGTGTCACCCTCGGACACCCGGCGACTCTGGTCCTCGTCCATGTCCGCCTGTTCGATCGTCACCAGCCGCAAGTCGAAACCAAACCCTTTATCGCGCTTCAACTGCGCCAGGCGCTCGGGTTGCTCGGCCACCGGGTAGCGCACCAGCTCATCGGCCAGCAGGTAAATAGTCGCCCGGGCCAGTTGTTCGCTGATCTGCTGGACTTCGCCGGTCAGCACCAGCTGTTCCTTGTCGCTGATCAACCGGTAAACCTTCGCCGCATGCGGACCGGTCTGTTCCACCAGCGCCTGACCGCGCAGCACGCGGGTGCGCTGGGTGAGGTCGAGGTCGGTCTGGGCAAAGGTCTTCAGCGCCAGAGGAATCCCCAGCAACCGCTCCCACACCAGCAAGGCACGATGGCGCTCGGTTTCGTTCATCGGGTTCAGATTGTCGGCCATCAGCGAGAACGTGCCGTGGGCCAGGCGTTCGCGGTATTGCTCGCCGCGCACCTGGTTGAGCAGGTGCAAGGCCAGCACGCCGAGTACGGCGACCAGAATCAGCGCCGCACACATGCCGCCATAAATGCGCAGGAAGATCGAGTTCACAGCGTGCAGGCTTCCGGAACGAACAGATAACCTTTGCTGCGGATGGTCTTGATCAGCCGCGGATGCTCCGGGTCATCGCCGATTTTCGGGCGAATGCGCGAGATGCGCACGTCGATGGAACGGTCCTGACCGTCATAGCCGATGCCACGCAGCGCGGTGAAAATCTCTTCCCGGGACAGAATGCGCCCGGCGTTGGCGACCAGCAGCCAGAGCAAGTCGAACTCGGCGCTGGTCAACTCGATGCCGTTGTCGTTCAGCCAGGCTTCGCGCAATGCGTTGTCGACCACCAACGGACCGAACTGCAGACGCCGTTGTTTTTCCGGCGCCACTTCAGGGGTTTCACTGCGTCGCAACAAGGCCTGGATGCGCGCCAGCAGCAGACGTGGGCGAACCGGTTTGCACACGTAGTCGTCGGCGCCCAGGTCCAGGCCGAGAATCTGATCGGTGTCGTCGGTGCGGGCGGTGAGCATCAGGATCGGGCCGTCATACTTGTCGCGGACCTTGCGGCAGATGCTCAGGCCGTCTTCGCCCGGCAACATCAGGTCGAGGATCACCAGGTCCGGTTTCTCCTTGATGATCCGTGCCGCGGCCAAGGCGCCGTTGCCCTCGATCGATACGCGCAGACCATTGGCTTCCAGGTAGTCGCGGGTCAGTTCGGCCAGACGCTGGTCGTCCTCCACAATCAATACCTGCCAGGCTTCTTGCTCCACGGTGACCTCTGCTTGCCAACAACACTTAATAAGGAAGGATCCGCCCGTCTTTTTGTAATGATTGGGGAGGATAAGAATGCGTACGCACTGGCCGATTGTATAAACGCCGCCCGCCGAGAACACAAGCCGGTAAATGCGTTCGGACAACGCGGATTTTTGTGATAGGGTTCGCGCCCTTAAAAATCCAAATGACCGTTTTCAATCATTGAAAATCAGTGAAAAACGGTCCGCTCCAGCTAGGTCGCGGCCTACACGCTCGTTCTACGTTTCACACACAATTTACGCACAGGTTTATCCACAGGTAGTACGTTGCAACACCCTCCAAAACGCATTATCTTGTACCTCGGCGCGAAAAAAACCCTACATGTAGGGTTTTACGCCAAAAACCAAACACAAACCGGACACCGATTTCAAGCGCTTTTATTGCCTCTTTCCGGTTGAACCAAACGTATTTTTGAAAGACCAAACCGCGCGTGCGGATGGCTACTGTTTTTGAGCCGAAAACGGCGTTAACGGTACGGGTGTTGCAGTCAATTACTGTCACCCAAAAGGATCCCGGTTTCAGGTTCAAGGCCTGGGACCAAAGACTTCGGCATGGAAGCGGCGCCCCAATTGCCCCTTCCTGATCTGTCCCGAAGTTGGTATGCCCGGCCCCTCGCCGGTTGTAGTGCTTCAGGACGGAACGGTGGGCACCGTGATGGTGCCCAAACAAACATAGAGAATGTGGAGACAACCCCCCATGCAAACCGACACAACTCGCGAGAACCCGCAGGGCACCTTGCCGCAGGCCGCAGATTCGACTTCGGATCTGTCCGCCACCGCGCCTGGTCAGCTGCGCGTGATCAAGCGTAACGGCACTGTCGTTCCTTACACCGATGACAAGATCACCGTCGCCATCACCAAAGCGTTTCTCGCAGTTGAGGGCGGCACCGCTGCCGCTTCGTCGCGCATCCACGACACTGTTGCCCGCCTGACCGAACAGGTCACCGCGACCTTCAAGCGTCGCATGCCATCGGGCGGCACCATCCACATCGAAGAAATCCAGGACCAGGTCGAACTGGCCCTGATGCGTGCCGGCGAGCAGAAAGTTGCCCGCGACTACGTGATCTACCGTGACGCCCGTTCCAAGGAACGCGCTGTGCGCGCCCCTGCCGAGGACGCGGTACAGGCTCACCCGTCGATCCGCATCACCCGCGCCGATGGCACCTTTGCTCCTCTGGACATGGGTCGCCTGAACACCATCGTTACCGAAGCGTGCGAAGGCCTGGAAGAAGTCGACGGCGACCTGATCCAGCGCGAAACCCTGAAAAACCTGTACGACGGCGTGGCCCTGACCGACGTCAACACCGCCCTGGTGATGACCGCCCGTACCCTGGTTGAGCGTGAGCCGAACTACTCGTTCGTGACCGCTCGCCTGCTGATGGACACCCTGCGTGCCGAAGGCCTGAACTTCCTGGGCGTCGCCGAGAGCGCGACCCACCACGAAATGGTCGACCTGTACGCCAAGGCGCTACCGGCGTACATCGCCAAAGGTATCGAATTCGAATTGCTGAACCCGGTCCTGGCGACTTTCGACCTGGAAAAACTCGGCAAGGCAATCAACCACGAGCGCGATCAGCAGTTCACGTACCTGGGCCTGCAAACCCTGTACGACCGTTACTTCATCCACAAGGATGGTATTCGCTTCGAACTGCCGCAGATTTTCTTCATGCGCGTGGCCATGGGCCTGGCAATCGAAGAGAAGAACAAAGAAGACCGTGCGATCGAGTTCTACAACCTGTTGTCGTCCTTCGACTACATGTCCTCGACTCCGACCCTGTTCAACGCCGGTACTTTGCGTCCACAGTTGTCGAGCTGCTACCTGACCACCGTGCCGGATGACCTGTCGGGCATCTACCACGCGATCCACGACAACGCCATGTTGTCGAAATTCGCAGGCGGCCTGGGCAACGACTGGACGCCGGTTCGTGCGCTGGGTTCGTACATCAAGGGCACCAACGGCAAATCCCAGGGCGTTGTACCGTTCCTGAAAGTAGTGAACGACACCGCCGTCGCCGTTAACCAGGGTGGCAAGCGCAAAGGCGCTGTGTGTGCCTACCTGGAAACCTGGCACATGGACATCGAGGAGTTCATCGAACTGCGCAAGAACACCGGTGATGACCGTCGTCGTACCCACGACATGAACACCGCCAACTGGATCCCTGACCTGTTCATGAAGCGCGTCTTCGATGACGGCCCGTGGACCCTGTTCTCGCCATCCGAAGTTCCAGACCTGCACGACCTGACCGGCAAGGCTTTCGAAGAGCGTTACGAGTACTACGAAGCCCTGTCCCAGTACCCAGGCAAGATCAAGCTGTTCAAGACCATCCAGGCCAAAGACCTGTGGCGCAAAATGCTGTCCATGCTGTTTGAAACCGGCCACCCATGGCTGACCTTCAAAGACCCGTGCAACCTGCGTAGCCCGCAGCAGCACGTCGGCGTGGTTCACAGCTCGAACCTGTGCACCGAGATCACCTTGAACACCAACAAGGACGAGATCGCCGTTTGCAACCTGGGCTCGATCAACCTGCCGAACCACATCACCAACGGCAAGCTGGACACCGCCAAGCTGGAACGCACCGTGAACACCGCCGTTCGCATGCTCGATAACGTTATCGACATCAACTACTACTCGGTGCCGCAAGCGAAGAACTCCAACTTCAAGCACCGTCCGGTCGGTCTGGGCATCATGGGCTTCCAGGACGCGCTGTACCTGCAGCACATTCCTTACGGTTCCGACGCTGCCGTCGAGTTCGCCGACAAGTCGATGGAAGCGGTCAGCTACTACGCGATCCAGGCTTCCTGCGACCTGGCCGACGAGCGCGGCGCCTACGAGACGTTCCAGGGTTCGCTGTGGTCCAAAGGCATCCTGCCGCTGGACTCGCAACAGATCCTGATCGAGCAACGTGGCCAGAAGTACATCGACGTTGACCTGAACGAATCCCTGGACTGGGCACCGGTTCGTGCCCGTGTGCAGAAAGGCATTCGTAACTCCAACATCATGGCCATCGCACCGACCGCGACCATCGCCAACATCACTGGCGTGTCGCAGTCGATCGAACCGACCTACCAGAACCTCTACGTGAAATCGAACCTGTCGGGCGAATTCACCGTGATCAACCCGTACCTGGTTCGCGACCTGAAAGCTCGCGGCCTGTGGGACTCGGTCATGATCAACGACCTGAAGTACTACGACGGTTCGGTGCAGCAGATCGAACGCATCCCGCAAGAACTCAAAGAGCTCTACGCAACTGCGTTCGAAGTGGACACCAAGTGGATCGTTGACGCCGCCAGCCGTCGTCAGAAGTGGATCGACCAGGCTCAGTCCCTGAACCTGTACATCGCCGGCGCTTCGGGCAAGAAGCTGGACGTGACCTACCGCATGGCCTGGTACCGTGGTCTGAAAACCACCTACTACCTCCGTGCCCTGGCCGCGACCAGCACCGAGAAGTCGACCATCAACACCGGTAAGCTGAACGCTGTTTCCAGCGGCGGCAACCACGGCGACGATTCGGTTCTGGCAGCGCCTGCCGGCCCTGCTCCAGTGCCGAAGGCTTGTGCTATCGACGAGCCGGATTGCGAAGCTTGCCAATAAGCTGAGCGGGTGAGCGCTGAAAGGCGCTTACCTCGATAACCCCCGATCAGTCCTCTGGATTGGTCGGGGGTTTTCTTTTGCCTTGATGAATGTGGTGGCCGGTCTGACGCCATCGCGAGCAAGCCTCGCTCCTACAGGATCACATTGATCATCTGGGCGACGTATAACCCTGTAGGAGCGAGGCTTGCCCGCGAAGAGGCCCTCACCAACGACACAAACCCCGATACCCGACAAAAACCCCGACTATAAAAAAACCCCTCTTGCGAGGGGTTCTTTATGCAGCACTATCAAGCATCAAGTCATCTGAATGATGGTCTGCATGATGGTGCTCTGGGTGGAAATGGTCTTGGCGTTCGCCTGGTAGTTACTCTGCGCCTTGATCAGGTCAACCAGTTCGTTGGTCAGGTTGACGTTGGACTCTTCCAGGGAGTTGGACACCACCGAACCCAAGGTACCAGTCTTCGGTGCATCGACACCGGCCACGCCGGAGGCGAAGGTTTCTTTCCAGCGTGTGCCGCCCACTGGCTGCAGGCCTTGCTCGTTGGCGAAGCTGGCGACCGCTACCTGGCCGATGGCCTTGGTTTGCTGGTTGCTGAAGTTGGCGGTCATGACGCCGCTGGCGTCGATGGTCAGGCTGGAGATCTGGCCGGTGGCGTAGCCATCCTGGAATTGGGCGGTACGAGCGGTTGGCGAGTTGTAAGAGGTGGTCAACGCCATGTTGAACGCAATACCACCCGTGGCCGCGACGGAACCGTTCGGGCCCCAGGTCACAGGAGTCGTTGCGGCGTTGGTCACGGCACCAGGCACCCAACCGGTCATGGTCAACGTGTTGCCAGTCTTGGTCCAGCCAGCACCCGCCGTCAGCGTGTTGATGCTGCCGTCGGAGTTAAAAGTGATGTCGGCGGTGATCGCCACTGGAGGCGTGGTAGCAGGGTTGGCCGGGGAACGACCGTCCATGTAAGTGTGAACACGCCAAGCGTTGGTACCCGTTTTCACGTAGTACTGATCCATAGTGTGCTCGTTACCCTGGCTATCGTAGACCTTGGTAGAAATGGTCTTGTTATAGCTGTTGGTATCGGTGGGACTGAACGGCGTCACCGTCGGCGTTGTTTCAGCCGAGTTCAGGTTCATCGTCTGATCAACCTTGGTCGTCGGGTTCGGCTTGAGGGCCGACGTATCAATCTTCAAGTCAGTCAACACACCGTTGATGATCTTGCCATTGGAGTCGACGCCGTAACCCTGCAAACGGTTGCCGTTGTTATCCACCACATAGTTTTCAGCATCGGTCTTGAACGCACCGGCACGGGTGTAGCTCAGGGAACCGTTGTCGCTGAGGATGAAGAAGCCGTTGCCCTGGATGCCCATGTCCAACACGTTGCCGGTGTTGTTCACGTCGCCCTGGCTGAACTGCTGGGAAACGTTGGCCAGACGCACGCCATTACCGATGGTCTTGCTGCCGGTACCCAGGCGAGTGGCCGAGTACACGTCTTCGAATTCTGCACGGGACGATTTGAAACCGGTGGTCGCGACGTTGGCGATGTTGTTGCCGGTCACGTCCAGTTGTTTGTTGGCTGCATAGAGACCGCTAAGGCCGATATTGAAAGACATATTCCACTCCTTTGTGCCGTGCTAGTCGGCTCTATATACCAATGGTTTGTACTTTGGACAGGGCAACGCTGCCCATGCCTGCCAGGTTCAGCATCAACTCACCGCCGGTCTGGCTGATGGTCACGCTGTTGACCGTTGCCGGCAGGTAAGTAATCAGTGAAGTGTTCGTGCCGTCGATGGTGGTCGTTGCGCCGAAGGTGTAAGTACCCGCCGGTGCCACCGCGCCCGAACTGTCCTTGCCGTCCCAGATGAAACTGGCGTTGCCGGCGCTTTGACTGCCCAGGTCGAGGGTGCGGATGGTCGTGCCTGCAGAGTTGGTGATCTTGACGGTGGCGGCGGAAACCGATGTCGGTACCACGACGGTACCGTTGAGGCTCTTGGAGGTGTCAACCACCGTTTTGTCGGTCTGCGCGACGACCGAACGCCCCACCAGCGAAGAAGCCTGCAAGGCTTGCGATGAGTTGTAGTTGCCCGCAATACCGCTGACAGTGTCGTTCAGCGTGGTGATGCCTTCCAGGCTACTGAACTGGGCCAGCTGGGCCACGAACGCGCTGTTGTCCTGAGGATCGAGCGGGTTCTGGTTTTTCAGCTGAGTCACCAGCAATTGCAGGAACGCATCCTTGCCCAGCGTCTGGCCGCCGGTAGCGGCCGAGGTCAGGCTGTCTTTGGTGGTAGGGCTCTGGACCGAAGAGTTGGCCAGAACATCGCTGATAACGCTCATGTGAATCGCCCCTTATCACTGACCGAGGGTCAGGACCTTCTGCATCATGGTTTTGGCGGTGTTCATCATTTCGGCGTTGGTCTGGAACGAACGGCTCGCGGAAATCATGTCGGCCATTTCTTCGACGACATTGACGTTCGGGTAGTAGACGTAGCCCTTGGCATCGGCAGCCGGATGGTTCGGCTCGTAGCGCGCTTCAAGGTTGCTCTGGTCTTCGACCACGCCCAGTACTTGCACGCCTTGACCGGCCGCGTCCTGGTTCTGGAACAGCGAATCGCTGCCGCCGCTCTGGCCGCCCTGGAACATGGTGGCGAACACGGGGTGACGGGCACGGTAGGTCTGGTCGATGCTCGACGAGACGGTCTCGGCGTTGGCGATGTTCGAGGCCACGGTGTTCAGGCGCGTGGTCTGAGCACTCATGCCGCTACCGGCAATGTTGAAAACACTGGATAGAGACATGGATTACTCTCCGCGCAGGGCTGACACCAGCCCTTTGAATTTACTGTTGAGCAGGGTGAAGCTGGCCTGGAAGTTGACCGCGTTTTCCGCGTAGTTCGACTGTTCCAGTTGGGCGTCCACGGTGTTCTGGTCGATCGACGGTTGCATCGGTGTGCGATACATCAGCGACTCGTCGCCATTGCCCAGGCCTTCAGCTTCGATATGACGGCTGTTGGTCATGTTCAAGGCGAACTTGCCGTTTTTGGTTTTCTCGTTCTGCTCGGCGAGCACTTTCGAGAAATCCAGATCCCGAGCCTTGTAGTTCGGGGTATCGGCGTTGGCGATGTTGTTGGCCAGGACTTCGGCACGCTGAGCGCGGAAGCCCAAGGCTTGTTCGTGGATACCGAGCGCTTTATCGAAGCTGATGCTCATGTCGGGAAACCTTCGGGTGACCTGATTTTTCGTACGATGGGTATAGCAAGCGGCGTGCCAATTCAAAAAAGCCCGTAAACCGGGGCTTTGCGCGCGGTGGCAAGGCGGCAATGCCAGAAAAGCGGCAACCGATTTCCGCCGCCTGCCGCTTTTCTGCCGCTTATCACCAATCGCCAGAACAACAACTGACCCTGTGGGAGCGGGCTTGCCCGCGATAGCGTCGTATCAGTCGACATCAATGTAGTTTGTTACACCGCAATCGCGGGCAAGCCCGCTCCCACAGGGGGCGTGGTGATTTTGAGAGATAATTACAGGCATAAAAAAACGGGAGCCCCTGAGGACTCCCGTTTTTTGATGAAGCAACGAATCACTTCGCCTTGTAGATGATCCCCGGGCTGCACTGGACCATTTGATAATGATCCGGCAAACCATTCAGCGCTTCGGACGCGCCAAGGAACAGATAGCCGCCGGGCTTGAGCGTGCTGTGGATACGCAACAGGATGTCTTTCTTCACCTCGGCGGAGAAGTAGATCAGCACGTTGCGGCAAAACACGATGTCGAACTTGCCCAGGCTTGCATAGCTGTCGAGCAGGTTGAACGAACGAAATTCCACACGACTCTTGATCGGTGCCTTGATGGCCCAGCGCCCCGGCCCTTTCGGGTCGAAGTAACGCTGAAGGCGCTCGGGCGACAGACCGCGACCGATGGCCAGGCTGTCGTACTCGCCGGTTTTGCAGTTGGTCAGCATGGTGCCGGACAGATCCGTGGCAACGATCTGCACGCCCATCTTCAACTGGCCCATGTTGACCCGCTCGAACTCATCGATGGACATCGACAGCGAATACGGTTCCTGACCCGACGAACACGCCGCCGACCAGATCCGCAGGCGCTGGCCAGGGCTTGCCTTGATCGACTCAGGCAATACCTTGTTCTTCAAGACTTCAAACGGATAGGTGTCACGAAACCACAGGGTTTCGTTGGTGGTCATGGCATCCACCACCAGCTCGCGCAAACCGCTGCGCGGTTGGGTCTGGATGCGCTGAACCAATTCACCCAGCGATTTGATGCCCTGCTGTTCCATCAGTTTATTGAGACGGCTCGAGACCAGGTATTGCTTGTTCTCACCGAGCAAAATGCCACAGGCTTTTTCCAGGAAGACCCGGAACTGTTCGAAATCCAAATTACCCGTAGACAATGATGCGGCCTCTTAAATCGTGTTGACCGCCAGGGGCAAAGCGCCCCTAGCTGATATCTGCTGCTTTGATCCGGTCGACCACCCGGGATGCCAAGTCATCAGGACGGAACTTGGCCAGGAAGTCATCGGCACCGACTTTCTTGACCATCGCCTGATTGAACACACCCGACAACGAAGTGTGCAGGATGATATGAAGCTTTTGCATGCGTGGGTCGGCGCGGATCTCGGCTGTCAGGGTGTACCCGTCCATCTCCGGCATCTCGATGTCGGAGATCATCATCAGGAACTCGTCTTCCGGCTTCTTGCCTTCATCGACCAGCTTGCGCAGGTAATCCAGCGCTTGCCGACCGTCGTTCAACGCCACCACTTCGACGCCGATCGTTTGCAGACAACGCGTGACTTGCTTGCGCGCCACCGATGAATCATCGACCGTCAACACGCGTAAGGACAACGCCTTGTGCTGAGTCTCGACATCCACCACACCCACCGAAATCGCTTCCGGTGTCGGTGCCACTTCCGCCAGCACCTTCTCGACGTCGATGATTTCGACTAACTGATTGTCGACCCGAGTCACAGCCGTCAGGTAGTGATCGCGCCCGGTGCCCTTGGGTGGCGGATGAATCTCCTCCCAGTTCATGTTGACGATGCGCTCCACCGAGCGCACCAGGAAACCCTGGGTCTTGGTGTTGTACTCCGTGATGATCACGAAGGGATTGCTTTGATCTTTCAGCGCTCCGGAACCGGTCGCCATTGCCAGATCCAGAATCGGAATGGTCGCCCCCCGAATATTTGCCACACCGCACACGACAGGACTGGACTTGGGCATCAGGGTCAGCTTGGGGCATTGCAGCACCTCACGAACCTTGAATACGTTGATCCCATACAGCTGCTGGCCGTCGAGACGGAACAACAACAGCTCAAGGCGATTCTGCCCTACCAGTTGCGTGCGCTGGTTCACCGAATCCATTACACCAGCCATGCCAGACTCCTACACCAACGCTAAGTGTGTTGCGACGCACATTCATCACTAAACGGCACGGCGCTTGCTTTTTAACTCTTATGAACACAGAACCGACATTTTTTCGACGCCTGACATCAACCTGCCGCAGATTGCTCTGCGTGATGTCGGCCGTTTGCCTGTTCAACGCTGGCAGCCCTGCCCTTGCTGACGCGGTTACCTTGCCTGACATGCTTATCGGCGTCACTCAGGGCTTTCTTGAATTCACCGTAGAAGACTATCTGGCCACGAGTCAAACACAAGGGCGCTACGAGATCGAGGTCAACCAGCTCGATCCGCGCCTGCGCATGCCCATGTGCGACAAGGAATTGACAGCCACCCTCGAGAGCCCTGCCAGGCCTCTGGGCCGGGTCACGGTCAAGGTTCGCTGCGAGGGCGCCTCCCCCTGGACAGTCTTCGTACCCGCTCAAGTACGGCTGTTTCGCGACATCGTGACCACCACCCGCCCCCTCAAGCGCACAGGGATTATCGAACCTCAGGACGTGACCCTGCGCGAGCGTGATATCAGCTTGATAAATCAGGGTTTTCTGACCTCCGTGGATCAGGCGATCGGACAGAAACTTACCCGACCAATGGTCGCCGATCAGGTCATTACCCTGGTGCACCTCGAACAGGCGGAAGTCATTCGCAAGGGCGATCAGGTGGTGATTACCGCCCGCAGTGGTACGCTCAGTGTACGCATGCCGGGTGAAGCCCTGTCCAATGGCGGCATGAGCGAACAGATTCGCGTGAAAAACCTAAACTCCCAGCGGGTCATCAAGGCGCAAGTTACCGCGCCCGGTCAGGTGGAAGTTTCTATGTGAGCGGCCATGCAGGGACCTCTGTTCGTGAAAATATGGCGCGCTGCCTGGCTGTTCCCTAAACTGTGCCGCATGCGCAAGACACGCTGGCGCATGCAAGCTCATCGATAAATGGGCCTAAAGTTTTCCGGGGAAGAGCCGAAAACATGGCAAGCGTCCAAATACCCAGAGGTTTTTTGTCATGGTCATCGATTTCAGTCGTTTAAACAGCTCCTCGTCACTTACGGGCAGTACACGTACCAGCGCCGCGAAGGAAACCGCCGAAGCCGGCCAATCCGCGCCGCTGAATACCCCGGCCGAACAGGCCAGTACCACCAAAAGCGGGGAATCGGTACACCTCAGCAATGAGGCTCAACAGTTGCAGAAGGTCACTGACAAGCTGCGCGATCAGCCTGCAGTCGACAAAGCCCGCGTGGCCGAGTTGAAAGCAGCGATTGCCGATGGCAGCTATAAAGTCGACAGCAACCGTGTAGCCAGCAAACTGCTCAACTTCGAAGCCCAGCGCTAGGCCACGGCCCGCGCCGGCTTTTGGACGCTTAAAACCCAAGGCCAGCCATGCACGACACTAATTTACTGCAACTGATCATCGACGACTTTGCCCCGGCGCAACACCTGCTGGAGCTGCTGCAAACCGAGTCCCTCGCGCTGCATGGTCGCGACATGCCACTGCTCGAAGAGATTCTGGCGCAGAAACAGGCATTGATCATTTTGCTTGAGCAGCATGGCCGCAAGCGCAGTGAAATCCTCGCCAGCCTCAACCTGCCAACCAATCGCCAGGGCCTGGAGCAACTTGCCAGCCATTCGAGCATTGGCGACCAGTTGCTGGCACAGAGCGACGTGCTGACCGATCTCCTGGCCCAGTGTCAGGCCGCCAATGTCAACAATGGCCAGTCGATTCTGGTGCAGCAGGCCGCCACGGCCAACCAGCTGAAAATCCTCACCGGCGGCGAGCCGCCAGCGCTCTACGATGCCCGCGGTTCAACCTCCAAACTCGCAAAACCACGCCCGCTCAGTCAGGCTTGAGCCTTTCAATGAGCACGCTCTATCAAGACGCGAAACATGCTGGCAGAATGCTGGCTAGTAGTCATATTTGTCTGGAGATTGATACCCCGTGTCCAATGCCTTAAGCGCGGAAGATGCTCCGCAGCCACCCAAGGTGCTCACCACGCCCCTGGAAATCTCCGGCAATCTGCGTCAGCTGCAAGACAGCCATGACCCGCTGATCATCACGTTCCATGAGCGCAGCCAGCGCTTCCAGAGTTATCTGGTGGACATCGACCGTGACCGCAACATGATCGCCCTGGACGAAATGATCCCGCGCGACGGCGAACGCTATCTGCTGGCTGGCGAACCGTTCAAGGTCGAAGGCTTTCACGACGGTGTACGCATCGCCTGGGAAAGCAATGGCCCGCTGACCATCGACGAATCCGGCGATGGCCGCTGCTACCGTGGCGCGCTGCCCGATGAGGTGGTTTACCACCAACGCCGCAATGCTTTTCGAGCTGCGTTGAAGCTGGCACAACTGGTCAATGTCGAACTGGGGGGTGACAAACTCAAGTCGCCCATCAACGGCAAACTGCTGGACATCTCCGCCACCGGCTGCAAGTTGCGCTTCGAGGGCGATATCACCGCCAAGCTACAACTGGGCCAGGTCTATGACCGCTTCGTTGCCGCCCTGCCCTTCGGCAACATGACGGCACCGGTCGAGCTGCGTTACCTGCACTTCGAAGAAAAGATCAACACCACTTTTGCCGGCGTGCGTTTTCACAACATGAGCGGCCTGGTGCAGCGCCAAGTCGAGCGGTTCGTCTATCAGCTTCAGCGCGAAGCGCGGCGCTTCGACAAAGACGACTTCTGATACGTCGCTCCCATAAAAAAACGGGCAGCCCCTCGCGGTGACTGCCCGTTTTTTTATGCCTTGATCAAGGCCTTGCTTCGGTAAAACTTTGCTCGCGCCCCGCGTCAGGGTCTGACGATTCCGAATCTGTTGCAGCTTCGGTTTCCGGCTCGGCATCCGGATTGAAGTCAGCCTCAGGGTTGACCGGATTCTGCATCTGATCCTGCACCACCTGCTCATCGACTCGCGGGTCAAGGCAAGCGACCAGTGGTGAACTCGACATGCTGTCCGGCATGGCCACGTGATGCAGCGGAGCATCGTCCACCTGATGCAGGTTGGTAACCGCTTTCGGACGGATTCGCCAAACCAGCACCAACGCGAAAAAACTGAAGAAGGCATAGAGCATCTGACTGCCGAACAGCTTCATCAACACCCCGGCCACCAGCGGCCCGATACTCGCGCCGACACCGTAGGTCACCAGCAACATCGCCGTCAGCGACACCCGGCGATCCCCCTCGACATGGTCGTTGGAGAATGCCACCGCCAGCGGGTACAGGCAGAACTGCACCAGCGAACAGAAAAACCCGGCGATGAACAGCACCTCCAGCGGCACCTGTCGCATGATCGCCAAGGGCAACGCTGCCAGCGCCAGGCTGAACGCGAAGCAGCGGATCAACAGCGCCCGGTCATAGCGGTCCGACAGCCAACCCAACGGCCACTGCACCACCAGCCCTGCAAAAATGCAGCTACCCATGAACAGACCGACCTGTTCGGTCGACAACCCTTGCTGCGAGGCATACAGCGGCGCCAGACCGTAGAACGAACCGACGATCAAACCCGACCCCAACACCGTACTCAATGACTGCGGCACGCGCTTGATGAAGAACCGTGGTTCCATCGGCGCCGGGTGCAAAGGCGCCGGGTGAATCCGCCGTGTCAGGGCAACCGGCACAAGGCACAGGGCGAAACACAGCGCGACCAGCATCAGCAATTCCAGGCCCAGGCCCGGGTGCATGACCAGAATCAGCTGACCCAATACCAGCCCCAGGTACGAGGCGATCATGTAGCCGCTGAAGACCACTCCGCGCTTATTGGCTTCTGCCTGCTCATTGAGCCAGCTTTCGATCACCATGTATTGGCACATCATGCCCAGGCCGACGATCACCCGCAGGAACAGCCACGCGGGCAACCAGTCCACCAGGCCATGACCCAGCACTGCCGCGCCGACGATCCCGGCGCAGGCTGAATAGGCTCGAATATGCCCGACCCGGGCAATCAGCCGGTGGCCGATCTTGCCGCCCAGCACCAGGCCGAAATAGTTGGCGGCCATCAACGCACCGACCCACAGGCTGTCGACTTTATCGGCTGCCAGGCGCAGGGCAAGGTAAGTACTCAACAGGCCCGAGCCGATCAACATCATCAGCGAGGCAAAATAAAGCCCCCGAAAAGATTTCAAGATTTGGCGCATCGGCGTTCCGAGCGGCTCCTTGCAGTGAATATCGGACTATCGACAAACGATAGCCCGACGGCGACGGGTCGTCAGGCCTGGGCTGCTAGAACACGCCGTTCCCAGGGAGTAATTTCATCAAAGAAGCTGGTCAACTCCATGGTCTTCGAAGCGATGTAGCCTTCGATGAACTCCTTGCCGAACAGTTCCTTGGCCAATTGGCTACGTTTCAGACGTTCGAGAGCGGCATGCAAGGTACACGGCAACGAAAGATTATCCGGCACAACGAACTCACCCTGGATCGGCTCGCTCGGCTCCAGTTTGTTCTCGATGCCATACAACCCCGCGGCCAGACTCGCGGCGATCGCCAGATACGGATTGGCATCGGCCCCCGGCAAGCGGTTTTCGACCCGACGAGCGACCGGTGAACTGGCCGGAATGCGCAGTCCGGCCGCGCGATTGTCGTGGGACCAGCAGGCATTATTCGGCGATGCGAAAGGATGGCACAGGCGCTGATAGGAGTTCACGTTCGGCGCAAACAGCGCGGTAAAATCCGCCAGGCCGGCCTGCTGACCACCGATGAAATGACGGAAGGTCGCGGTCGGCTCGCCGGCCTTGTCGCTGAATACGTTACGCCCGGTGCCGATCTCGACGATGCTCTGGTGAATATGCATCGAACTGCCCGGTGTGTGAGCCAACGGCTTGGCCATGCAGACCACGGTCAGGCCATGCTTGAGCGCCACTTCCTTGAGCAGATGCTTGAACAACAAGGTCTGGTCGGCCAACAGCAGCGGATCGCCGTGCAGCAGGTTGATCTCGAACTGGCTGACGCCCATCTCGTGCATGAAGGTATCGCGTGGCAAGCCCAGCGCCGCCATGCATTCGTAGACTTCATTGAAGAACGGTCGCAAGCCGTTATTGGAGCTGACGCTGAACGCCGAATGACCGTCCTCGCGACGACCATCCAGGCCCAGCGGCGGTTGGAAGGGTTGTGTCGGGTCAGGGTTCGGCGCGAAGACGAAGAACTCCAGCTCGGTCGCCACCACCGGCGCCAGACCGAGAGCGGCGTATCGAGCGATCACGGCCTTGAGTTGGCCGCGAGTCGACAACAGCGAGCTCTCGCCAGTCAGTTCGTCCGCATCGCAAATGGCCAGCGCCCGAGGCTGCGAGCTCCAGGGCAAGCGGTGGATCTGCGCGGGATCAGGCACCAGCGCCAGATCGCCATCATCACTGCCGTAAAAGCGCGCCGGTGGATAGCCGCCCATGATGCATTGCAGCAGCACTCCCCGCGCCATCTGCAAACGCCGCCCTTCAAGAAATCCTTCGGCGGTCATCACCTTGCCCCGTGGTACGCCGTTCAGGTCCGGCGTGACACATTCAATCTCATCAATGCCCGTCAATCGCTGCGCGAGTGAACGATGGCCATCGGTTGTCATGACGCAATCCTTGTTGTTGTACGAGCCGCGAACGGCAACCCGTACAAAATAGGCTCCGACTGTTCGGAATTTCAAGCAGCGTCAAACAAAAAGGTATTCAGGGAAGGTAAAGGCTGAACACGCCGCCGCCCAACGGGCCGCCATTGCTGATTTCAGTACGTCCGCCGACACCATCGCGCTGATGCAACGCGGCAATCCGCCCGGCAAAGTACAAGCCCAGGCCAGTGCTGCCACTGCTGTGATTGATGCCCTGTACGTAATCGGCCTGACGCTCGATCATCTCGGGCGGGTAACCCTCACCATCGTCATTGATGGTCAGCACCAGTTGCCCGGCCTCATCGCTGACGCTGATCAACAAGGCATGGCGAGCGTAACGAATGGCGTTGTTGATGCAATTGGCGAGCACCGAGGCAATCAGCTCCCGGTCGAAGAAACCCAGCGGGCTCAACGGGTCCACTTCATACGTCGCAATGATGCCGCGGCTGGCGAACACTTCTTGGTGAGCCGCCAGTTGCGCTTCAATGAAATCATCCAGCTCATGGTAGGCCGGTTGCAACGGCATCTGGTTGACGCCGAGTTTGTACAGCCCCAGCAGCTGCACCAGCATGCCATTGAGGTGGGCGAACTCGAAGTCGATCACGCCCTGCTCGGGGGTGTGCCGTTCGGGATCGGGCAAGCGTGCCAGCCATTGGCTGTGCGCCTGCATCAACATGGCCAGGGAGTTCTTCATGTCATGCACGGTGGAGGCAATCACCGTGGAGAAGTCGAGTGACGATTCGCTGTCGATCATTCGCCGAACGCCTTGATTTTCAGTTTCTGGTAGCGCGGATAACGCGCGTCGGTATCGGGCATCAGGCCGACGGTTTTCAGGCAGGCGCGGCATTCTTCCAGTTCGGTCGACGGCATGCTGGTGTCGGTGCCATGCAGCAACGATTGCGCCATGTTCAGGGCAATACTGATGTTCTTCGGCTGCAGTGCCAGAGCTTTGCGAAACACCTCCCGGGCTTCCACCAGGTTGCCAGTCTTGTACACCCGCACGCCCTGACGGTTGAGGTCGGCGGCCGCGTTGCCGGAGTTGAGGATGGTCGGGTCGTCAGTCAGTTTGGCGATGCCTTTCATCACGGTCGGATCGTCGCCGTAGATTTCCGCACAGTTCTTCAGCATCGAAGCGCCAGCATCCGCCTGCCCGAGCATTTGCAGCTGCTTGGCCACCAGCAGCGCCGCTTCGGCGCTCATGAACTGTTCCATGCCATCGAGGCGCATCATCGCTTGCTCGGTGAGCTTCTCGGCCGTTTCGGCATCGTTGAGCAGCAGGCTGGTGGCTTTCATCAGGCGCGCGCGAATCTGCAGGCCGGGGTCAGAAGGATTCTCCTTCGCCACCGCGCTCAGCGTCGTGTTGATTTCGAGACGGGTCCGGGTGTCCAAGCCCTTCTCACTGCCTTTGCTGATCAAGGCATGGGCCAGGCCGAGGTTGCTTTCCGCATCCTTGAAACGTGACTGCGCCCCTTGAGACACAGCCTGACGATAAGCTTTGGAGGCAGTATCGAAATCCTCGTTGGCCATCGCCAGTTTGCCCAGCAACGCCTGCCGGCGCACCGCCAGCGGCGACAGGCGAATAGCCTCTTCCAAGACTCTCTGCGCGCCCTTGGTGTCGCCTTCGGCGACCAGCACATCGGCCATGCCGTCGTAGAGGGCCGGCATCATCGGGAAAACTTTCAGGGCTTTTTCGTAAATGCCTTTGGCCTGGCTAATCTGGCCGCGCTTGAACAGCAACTGGCCCAACCCGGCAAACGCCCAAGGCAAAGGTCGATCAGCAATGATGCTGTCGTACAGGCGCTCCAGCGCTTCGTTCTGGTTCAAGTCGCGCAATGCATCGGCGCGGTAGCGCAGGCACAGCGGCGAGTAACGAATGTCTTGTTTGCACAGGGCGATGCAGGCATTGAGCACTTCAACCGGTTTACCCCGGTCAAGGGCTTGCAGGATCGGTTTAAGCAAGGTCTTGCGCTGTTCCAGACGCTCCAGACGCTGCGCCAGGCCGGAACGGTTGAACGGCTTTGTCAGGTAAGCATCAGGCTCGTGCTCCAGTGCGCTGAGCACCATGGCCTGACTGGTTTCGGCGGTGACCATGACAAACACACTTTCATGGCTGATCAGCTTCTCGATCATCAGGTCTTCGAGCACCTGCTGACCGTTCTTCTTGCCATCGCCCAAGTGGAAGTCCTGCAGGATGAAGTCGTAGGACTTCTGCGAGCACATGCGCAGCGCCTGTTCACCGGTATCGGCGGTGTCGACGTCCTTGACGCCCAGCTCCCGCAGCATGGACCTGACGGAACTGCGGGAAATCCGAGAAATCATCGACGATCAAAAAACTCTTTTGGTGATACGACAGCATCGAAGATTTCCAGGCAATTTAAGAAGAACAACCCAAAGGCAACGACACGGGGCGAGCTCAGCTTCGCGGCCTTTTTTGGCGCGCAGATGATAGCGGGAGGCCATAGGCTATCAAGCAATTTTGCATAAACCCGTGATGACAATTGCCGGCCGCCAGAAGTAAAAATGACAACGACCGTTCGGGTTATCGGCCAGTAGTCGCGTTCCCTTGAAGCGACGGGAGTGCATTTGCGCATTTGCTTGTCAAAAACGTATATAGCCCCATAAATGCGCGCTAAATAATTGAACGCATTATTGAAAAACGGGATTATTCTGTTTTTATGACCCGCGCTTTGTACCCGCTTGCATGCATTGCGTTTTACATCGCCAGCAAAGGCAGAAAGAAATGACCACCACCTCCAAACACTCGGCCACGCCTCCCGAGCGAAAGGCCTTGAGTCCCAGCACCCTGGACTTTCCGGTGGTAGGTATCGGCGCGTCGGCGGGTGGGCTCCAGGCCATTAAGCTGTTCTTCCAGAACATGCCGCATGACAACGGCATGGCGTTCGTGATCATTCTTCATCTGTCGCCCGACCATCAAAGCATTGCTGACAAAATTATTCAGGAATCGACCCGGATGCCGGTTCTGCAGGTCACTGAAACCGTGCCAATCGAGAAAAACCGGGTGTACGTCATCTCACCGGCGCAGCGGCTGACGATGAATGACAACAACCTTGAAGTCGGTGAAAACGATCCTCAGCTGGGACGCCACGCCTCGATCGATCTGTTCTTCCGCGATCTGGCCCAAGTGCACCGCGAGCGCGCCTTCTGCCTGGTGCTCTCGGGCAGCGGTTCCGACGGCGCGGTCGGCCTGTCGCGGATCAAGGAACAGGGCGGTATTACCCTGGCCCAAGTGCCGGAAGACGCCGAATTCGACGGTATGCCACGAGCAGCCATCGAGACCGGCATGGTCGATCTGGTGTTGCCTGTGGTGGAAATGCCGCAAAAGCTGCTGGACCTGTGGCACAACTCCCGGGAAATCACCTTGCCCGCCGCCAACGATCCGGAACTTCAATCCTTCGCTTCGGTGTCCGAACGCGATGCAGCGTTCGCCGAACAAATGCTCCACGACATCCTGATCCAGTTGCGCACTGGCACCGGCCATGACTTCAAGCACTATAAACGTGCGACGGTATTGCGGCGGATCGAGCGCCGAATGCAAGTCACCGCCCAACCCGACCTAGGGACTTATTACCACTACCTGCAGGACAATCCCGAAGAAACCAAAGCGCTGCTGGCGGACATGCTGATCGGCGTGACCAACTTCTTCCGTGATCGCGAAGCCTTCGAAGCGCTGGAGCGGGATATCGTGCCGCAACTGGTCAGTGCCGCAGTTTCGGCACAGCCTGAGAAAGAAGAAATTCGGGTCTGGTCGGCTGGTTGTTCCACCGGTGAAGAAGCCTATAGCCTGGCGATGCTGGTCAACGATCAGCTGCAACAGGAAGCCAGCCTGGCCTCACTGCAAGTTTTCGCCACCGATATCGACGAACGCGCCATCAGTTTTGGCCGGGCCGGTCTGTACTCGCAAGCCATCGTCACGGATGTGCCGCCGACACGGCTGCGGCACTATTTCATCAAGGAAGATGATCACTACCGGATTCGCAAGGAAATCCGCGAAAAGGTGCTGTTCGCCAAGCACAGCCTGTTGTCTGACCCGCCCTTTTCGCAAATCGACCTGATCGTTTGCCGCAACTTGTTGATCTATCTGGATCGCGAAGTACAACGCGAAATCCTTCAGATGTTCCACTTTGCATTGCGGCCCGGCGGCTTCCTGTTCCTGGGTTCTTCCGAAAGCGCCGAAGCTTGTCATGAGCTGTTCACGCCGGTGGACAAACGCAACCGGATCTTCCGCGCCAAAACCGGCACCGCCAATAGCCGACGCACGCCCACCGTGCCGCGCGGTGGTTATGTTCGCACCAACGTTTCCCGGCAGGAACCGCAACACGCCGTGCAGCGCAAGCTGTCCTTCGCCGACATCCATCAGCGCGCCCTCGAACGTTCCGGCCCGCCGAGCATGATCGTCGATGCCAATGCCGACATTTTGCACATGAGCGAAAGTGCCGGGCGTTTTCTGCGCCATGTGGGCGGCGAGCTGTCGCGCAACCTGCTGACGCTGATCCTTCCTGAACTGCGCCTGGAAATCCGCACCACATTGTTCCAGGCCCAGCAGAGCAGCATGGCCGTCAAATCCCGCGAGGTGCCGCTCAAGCGCGAAGACCGACGTTACAAGGTCAGCCTGGAAGTGCAGCCCTACAAGGACGAAGAATCGGACGGCGAGTTCGTCCTGGTGATCTTCGAAGAAGTCGAAGTCGATCCTTCGCAGACGGCCACGACCCTGCTGCAAACCGAGAGCCAGGTACTGTCCAACCTGGAGCGTGAACTGCAACGCACCAAGTTGCACTTGCAAGACACCATTGAACAGTCAGAAATCTCCAGTGAAGAACTGAAAGCCTCCAACGAAGAAATGCAGGCGATCAACGAAGAATTGCGCTCGGCCACCGAAGAGCTGGAAACCAGCAAGGAAGAGCTGCAATCGATCAATGAAGAGTTGCTGACGGTCAACTACGAACTGAAAACCAAAGTCGAAGAAACCGACAAGATCAACGACTACCTGACCAACCTGATCGCCTCCACCGACATTGCCACAGTCTTCGTCGACCGCAGCATGCGGATCAAGTGGTTTACCCCCCGCGCCACCGACATTTTCAGCATGTTGCCGATGGATACCGGCCGCTCGCTGCTCGACATCACGCATCGCCTGGACTACGACAACCTGGCAGGTGACGCCGCACAGGTATTCGAATCATTGAACATGATCGAACGCGAAGTCAGCAGCACGGACAAGCGCTGGTACATCGCCCGCCTGCTGCCCTACCGCTCCAGCGAAGACCATATCGACGGCACCGTCCTGACGTTCATCGACATTACCAAGCGTCGTGCGGCCGAAGAAGAACTGCGCCTGGGCGAGGAACGCATGCGCCTGGTGGCCGAAAGCACCCGTGACTACGCGATCATCACCCTCGATGAACAAGGCGTGATCACCAGCTGGAACAAAGGCGCCGAGGTGATCTTCGGCTACAGCAAGGCCGAGGCCGAAGGCGCGTATTACGACTTCATTTTTTCCGCCGAGGACCGTGCCTCTGGTGTGCCCGAAACCGAACTGCTGGGGGCACGTACCCATGGCCGCTCCGAAGATGAACGCTGGCACCTGCGCAAGGACGGCAGCCGTTTCTATTGCAGCGGCGAAGTAACCCTGCTCAGCGGTGATCACCTGCGCGGCTACGTGAAAATCGCCCGCGACCTGACCGGTCACAAACGCCAGCATGAAGAGCAGAGTCAACAACTGGCCGAGACGCTGAACACCAATTACCTCAAGGATGAGTTCTTCGCGGTCATGTCCCACGAACTCAAGCACCCCCTGAACCTGATCCAGCTCAACGCCGAACTGCTGCGACGCTTGCCGGTGACCAAGTCGGTGGCGCCGGCCGCCAAAGCCGTCAGTACTATCTGCGATGCGGTCAGCAGCCAGGCGCGGATCATCGACGACCTGCTGGATGTTGCCCGTGTTCGTACCGGCAAGCTGAAGCTGAAACCAATCGCCGTGGATCTGGGCAATGTGCTGCGCGATATTCACGACGTTGTTCTCAATGATCGGCACAGCATCACCGTTGAGTTGCAAGTTCCATCGGAACCGTTGATGGTCCACGCCGATCCGACGCGGCTGGAGCAGATCATCTGGAACCTGGTGAACAATGCACTGAAATTCACCCCGCCCAATGGCCATGTGCAATTGATCGCCAGTCGGACCGGGAACATGGCGCGGCTGGACGTCAAAGACAACGGCATCGGCATTGCGGCCGAGAATCTGGAACACGTATTCGACCTGTTCGGACAGGCTGAGACACAACACGCCAGCCACCAACGTGAGGGATTGGGCATCGGCTTGTCACTGGTCCGCCAGTTGACCGAGGCACAGCGGGGTACGGTTGAGGTGAGTTCAGCGGGCGTCGGGGCTGGCTGTACCTTCAGCGTTTACTTGCCGCTGGCCAACGTCGAAGGTGAAACTCAAGCTGCGACCCCGATCGACGAGGCGTCAGGAAGACTGAGTGGCTTGACGATCCTGTTGGTCGACGATTCTGCCGAGGTGCTGGAAACCTTGAAAATGCTGCTGGAAATGGAAGACGCCGAAGTCATTGCCTTCGATCGTCCGATGGCCGCTCTGGACGCGGCGAAGAGCACTCGTTTCGACCTGATCATTTCGGATTTGGGCATGCCGGTCATGAACGGCCATGAGCTGATGAATGCACTGCGTCAGTTGCCGCTCGCCAAGGATGTGCCGGCCATTGCCCTGACCGGTTATGGCTCCAGCAGCGACATTAAAAAGGCCCGCCAATCCGGTTTTAACCAGCACATTGGAAAACCGGTTTCCTACGATGACCTGATCACAACCATCGAGACCCTGCGCCAGCCCCAGACCTGAGGGAGCGGCAATGGCTCAGCGTAAATAGATACGTTGCACACAGACGCGCCGGTCAATCGCCTGTCTCAGACGCTCCTTGTGGTCTGCCCAGACCTTGGGATCGACTTTGGGCGCTCGCATGAGGTTCAACATGGCCGCTTTGGCGGCCAGGTATTCCGACCAGGCGTCTTCGCAGCTGAGCTTGAAACGCTCATGTTCGCTCATCTCCATCCGCCGCAGCGCCAGTACCGACTCATCGGTGATGACCGGGCCTAGCGTCAACTGCACCCGATGCGGTGCAACGAACCCTTGCGTCTGCGCCACAATGTCCCGTGCGCGCTGAGTGCCCCACTTCAACGTCTCGCAGTAAGGCTCATTGCGATCCCTGTCGTGAAACTCCTCACACAGCATGACCCCATGGCCATCGTAAATACCGATGAACACCTGGGTGACCCCCTCATGACTCACCCGCGCCCGCACTTCCACCTGTACCCCATCGCTGAGCACTTCTTCATAGGTGTGGAGAGGTAACCGGTTATCGGTCCATAACCAGAACTGCGCGCCTCTGTGTCGCATTGCCGGGCTCCTTGTGGAGTGAGCAGTAAGGCACAGTAATGACAGACTTTCCATGCAGGTCGTCGGCTGGTCCGGGCGTAAAAAAACCGCCAAAAGCGAAGGCTCTGGCGGGCGTTTTTAACAGCTGAATGCTGAAATTTGATGGCGTCCAAGGGCCGGTACTCCTCAGCCAGACCATGCCCCACTTGGGTTTCAGCTCATTCGAGCCAAGCCAATATTGAGTACCTCTGGCCCCCTTCGCCAAAAACAAATCGACGTAATATTGACACCTTAATACCCGCCTGTCGGAATATTGGCACGTCGCACTGTTAGCTGCGGTTAACACCTTTACAAAGCCTGACCCCACAACTAAACACACATCAAACTGATATCAGGAAAGGCCGTCCCCTGAGTCGGTGCTACCTCAAAACACGGCCTCATTCAGCCATTACTTCAGGAGTCCCTGCCACATGGGTGCTCTCAGTCTAATGCGTGCCATGTGCAGCGCAGCACCAGCTTCGGGCTCACATTCGCCCGACCTGTCCTGCGATCCGCTCCTCAAGCGCGGCGAACTTTTCCATCTGCGCAATACCCACGCGCCTCTGCCGGCAGCGCCTGGCCCGTCAGGCCGACGATGTCCGGCGGCCGCCTCGCACCACTCCTGAACTACCTGAGCGGTGCAAGAACGGGACGTCGTCCTGTTAGCAGTCCCTAGCGATTCTAAAAATAAAAAAATGGCATTTTCGGGAGAAAGACATGGCTACCACCACAACGACCAGCGGCGGCACCGTTACTTCGCTTTCCAATACTCCGCAAGCGACTGACGACATTTTCACGACCGGTGTTATTGGCGCGGGCAGCGCGGCCATCACTGAAGACCTGCTAGGGGTCGTGTACCTGGACGTCATGTCCAATGACCTCGGCGGTAGCGCAAAGACACTTTGGTCACTCGACGATGCGACCAGTCTTTCTACTGCCACCAAGATTTATGCGCCGGCCGATCTCCTGGTCCAGGACACGGGCAGAATCGAGGCGATGAGTACTGACACCAGTTTCAACGGGGCAAAGATCTGGATCACGTCGGATGGCAAGGTCGGCTACGACGCCGCTACGTTGTCGACTGCTTTCAGGACACAACTCCAGTCGCTGGCTGCCGGAGACTCCCTGACGGACAGCTTTACCTATGCAATTCGTCTCGGCAATGGCACGCTCAGCTGGGCCACTGCGCAAGTGCAGTTCGCTGGCATGAATGACAGTGTGACGATGTCCCTCGGCGCTCAGGCTGGCACAGTAACCGAAGATGCGACCACAACGCCGAGCCCGACCGACTCGCTGAGCACGGCGGGCACTATTGCCTTTAGCGATGTTGACCTGAGTGACACGCATACCGCCTCTTTCGTGGCTGCGGGAGGCAATGCCACAGCGCTGGGCAACTTTGCCCTTGCCTCTGTGATCGAAGCGGCCAATGCGGCCAACGGCACCGTTAACTGGACTTACACTCTCAATAATGCGGCAGCCCAATACCTGGCCCAAGGGCAGACTGTTACTGAAACCTATGTGGTCACCATCAATGATGGGCATGGTTCGTCGACCACACAGAATGTGACTGTCTCCATCACCGGCACCAACGATCAGGTGCAGATCACCAGCGGCGTACAGGCCGGCGATGCCGAGGAAGACAGCGGCGACTATGCAGCCAGCGGCAGCATCGCCTTCACCGACGTCGACCTGATCGACACCCACAGCGTCACTGTCACGCCGGGCGCTTCCGGTTATCTGGGCAGCTTCACCACCAATTCACTGAGCGACAGCACCGGTACGGGCAGTGGTTCGCTGGGTTGGAATTTCGCGGTGGACAACACCGCCCTGCAGTTCCTCGGCGAAGGCCAGACCCTCACCCAGACTTATAACGTGACGATCGGCGACGGCGCGGTGCAGACCGTGACTATCACGATTACCGGCACCAACGACCAGCCAACGCTGACGATTGCCGACACTACCGGTGCGATGAGCGAAGGCAATGGCGCGGCCACCCTAAGCGACAGCGGCGCACTAAGCTTTGCCGATCTAGACAATACCGACACGGTGACCGTATCGCAGACCACCAACGGCGACATCGCCTGGAGCGGCGGCGCGCTCAATGTTGGTGTGGCCTCGGCACTGGTGGCTGGTTTTTCGGTCGACCAGAACAGCTGGGACTACAGCAGCAATCAGAACCTCGACTTCCTCGGTGCGGGTGAAACCATCACCTTCTCGTACGCGGTGGTCGCCACCGACGACAGCGGCGCGGATAATGCTGCCTCGGCGACGCAGACCGTCACCATCACTATCACCGGCACTAACGATGCGCCAGTGCTCAGCTTCGCAACGGGCAACGATGCCGGCGCGGTGAAGGAAGACACCACACTTAGCGTGAGCGGTCAGTTCAGCTCGACCGACATCGATCATGCTGCTACGGCCACTTGGAGCATCAATGGTTCGGCTTCGGGCGCCTACGGCTCGATCGCAGTCGACAACACCGGAAAATGGACTTACACCCTGGCCAATGGCTCCGATGGCATTGCCAGTGCGGTGCAGTCGCTGGGGGCTGGCGAGAGTCACGATGAAGTGTTCACCGTGCAGGTCAGCGATGGCCTCGGCGGTGTCGACACCCAACTGGTGACCGTCACCGTCAGTGGCACTAACGACGCGCCCGTGCTCAGCTTCGCAACAGGCAACGATGCCGGCGCGGTGAAGGAAGACACCACACTTAGCGTGAGCGGTCAGTTCAGCTCGACCGACATCGATCATGCTGCTACGGCCACTTGGAGCATCAATGGTTTGGCTTCGGGCACCTACGGCTCGATCGCGGTGGATAGCACTGGAAAATGGACTTACACCCTGGCCAATGGCTCCGATGGCATTGCCAGTGCGGTGCAGTCGCTGGGGGCTGGCGAGAGTCACGATGAAGTGTTCAGCGTGCAGGTCAGCGATGGCCTCGGCGGCGTTGACACTCAGCTGGTGACCGTTACCGTCAGCGGGACCAACGATGCCGCGGTGTTGTCCTCGGCTAACGTCACACTGACCGAAACCAATGCCCCACTGACCACTAACGGCAGCCTGACCATCAGCGACATCGACAGTGCCGCAACCTTCGTCGCGCAGTCCAACACCGCCGGCAGCTACGGCCAGTTCTCCATTGGCACTAATGGTGCCTGGAGCTACGTCGCCAATAGCGCTCACAACGAGTTCGCCGCCGGCACCACCTACACCGACACCTTCGCGGTGAGCAGTGCCGATGGCACCCTCACTTCGGTCACCGTGCACATCAACGGGACTAACGACGCCGCCGTGTTGTCCTCGGCCAACGTCACGCTGACCGAGACCAATGCCCCACTGACCACCAACGGTACCCTGACCATCAGCGATGTCGACAGTGCCGCAACCTTCGTCGCCCAGTCCAACACCGCCGGCAGTTACGGCAAGTTCTCCATCGGCACTAATGGTGCCTGGAGCTACGTCGCCGATAGCGCCCACAACGAGTTCGCCGCCGGCACCACCTACACCGACACCTTCGCGGTGAGCAGTGCCGATGGCACCCTCACCTCGGTCACCGTGCACATCAACGGGACCAACGACGCCGCCGCGCTGTCCTCAGCCAGCGTCACGCTGACCGAAACCGATGCCCCGCTGACCGCCACCGGTACGCTGACCATCAGCGACATCGACAGCCCGGAAACCTTCCAGGCCCAATCCGGTACCGCCGGCGCCAACGGAACCTTCGCCATCAATACCGCGGGCAACTGGAGCTATACCGCCAACTCGGCCTTCGACGCACTCAATGTCGGCAACAGCCTGACCGACACTTTCACGGTACTCAGTGCCGACGGCACCGCGACTGCGGTGACGGTGACCATCAACGGCAGCAACGACTCGCCGACAATTACCTCCAACGGTGGTGGTACGACGGCCTCGATCAGCGTGGCGGAGAACACCACGGCAGTGACGACGGTGGTAGCAACCGACGTTGATCTTCCGGCACAAACTCTGAGCTACAGCGTTGTCGGGGGAGCAGATGCCGCGAAGTTCTCGATCGTTTCAGGCACGGGCGCGCTGAGCTTTGTCTCTGCACCTAACTTTGAGTCCCCGACTGATTCAGGAACGAACAACATCTATGACGTAATTGTGCGGGCATCGGACGGCACGCTGTTTGACGACCAAACGATCGCGGTGACCGTGACGGGCGTCAATGACAACACCCCGACGATCACCTCCAACGGGGGCGGTGCGACCGCTTCGGTCAGCGTGGCGGAGAACACCACGACAGTCACAACGGTGGTGGCAAGCGATGCTGATCTTCCGGCGCAAACCCTGAGCTACAGCATCGTTGGCGGAGCGGATGCCGCGAAGTTCTCGATCGTTTCAGGCACGGGCGCGCTGAGCTTTGTTTCTGCGCCCAACTTTGAGACGCCGACTGATTCAGGAACGAACAACGTCTATGACGTGATCGTGCGGGCATCGGACGGCACACTGTTTGACGATCAGGCGCTCGCGGTGAGCGTAACGGGCGTCAACGACAACACCCCGGTGATCACCTCCAACGGGGGGGGTGCGACGGCTTCGGTCAACGTGGCGGAGAACACCACGGCGGTCACGACAGTGACGGCGACAGACGCTGATCTGCCGGCGCAAACCCTGAGCTACTCGATCCTGAATACGGTCGGGACGGACTTCAGCAAGTTCTCGATCAGTTCAAGCGGGGTGCTGACGTTCAATTCGGCGCCGGATTACGAGGATGCCCAGGATGTCGGTGGTGCTGACGGTGACAATGCCTATGTAGTGGACGTTCAGGTGGCCGACGGCAATGGCGGAACCGACACCCAGACGATTACGGTGAATGTGCAGAACGTAGTTGAAACTCCAGTTGATACCGTGGCCCCGACAGTGAGCGTGACGGGGACGGCCTTAGGGAGTTCAATCGGTTCAACGTCGACGGTCACATTCCAGTTCAGTGAGGTTGTGAGCGGTTTCAACCTTTCGGACGTCACGGTGACTACAACGAGCGGAACGCCCCGCGGAACCTGGAGCAACTTCACGCAGGTAGACGGCGATACCTACACGGCAACGCTGACTAGAACACAATCCGGTGGCGTGAAAGTCGACGTTACCGCGAACAGCTACACCGACCTGGCGGGCAATACGGGTGCTGCCGGGAGCAGCGCAATCCTTCCAGCGGGGGTTGCCGGTGAACCCATCAATCTAGCCCTCAACATTCCGTCAGCTGATATTAGCGGCCCGATAACCGTGTCAATCAGCGGTGTTCCTTCGGGATGGATATTCAATGCGGGAGCTGACAACGGCGACGGCACCTGGACCGTGCAGACCAGTGATCCTGGCGCATTGACTGTGACAACCCCAAGCGATTTCGCGGGAGCGTTGGTGCTTGATGTCAACATGTACTGGAGCAACAGCGACGGCAGCGACGGTAGCGCCTATGTGTTCAACAACGTCGAAGTCTATGCACCCGGCGCGCCGATTTTCGCCTTGTCCGCTGACGACAACCTGACCGGCTCGTCCGGTGCCGACACGTTCGTCTTCGCCCAGCCGATCGGCAACAACCAGATCCACAGTTTCGATATCACGGCAGACAAGATCGACTTGATCGGCTTCGCGGGCGTCAACGGTTTTGCTGATTTGAGTATCACTAACGACGCCAACGGCAATGCGCTGGTCAGCATCAACTCCGGCCAGTCGGTCACCCTTAAAGGTGTCGATGCGGCGGACTTGAGCGAAGCGAACTTCCAGTTCGATGTGGACCCGGTGATGATCAATGCCGGTACCCTCACCATTGCCGACGGCGCGATCATGCCGTTCGGTGGCAGCATTCATAATAGCGGCACCATCGAACTCGGCTCCACCGGCAGCGAGACCAATCTTGAGATTCTGTTCCGTGGTGCGACCTTGACCGGTGGCGGCCAAGTACTGCTATCCGACAGCGCGCAAAATGTGATTTTCGGCGGCAGCGCCGACACCGTGCTGACCAACGTCGACAACCGTATTTCCGGCGCTGGCCAGTTGGGCGCCGGGCAGTTGGTATTGGTCAATGCGGGGCTGATCCTGGCCAGCGGACTGAACAGCCTGGTGCTCGACACTGGCAGCCATAGGATCACCAACAGCGGGGTGTTGGAATCCACCGGTGAAGGCGGCATGACGGTGGCCAGCACAGTCGACAACTCCGGCCACTTATGGGCCAACGGTGGCGACCTGCGCCTGCTGGCTGACGTGATGGGCAATGGCAGCGCTACTATCGACGGCGACGCAACCCTGACCTTTTCCGGCGCTGCACACGGGTCCGTCGCCTTCCACGGTGAAGGCGCGGGCACGCTGGTGATCACACAAGCCGAAGCGGCGGGTTCCCTGGTCGGCATCCTTGGCCTGGAAAGCGATGACATGCTGACCTTCGGCGATCTCGCCTTCGGCGCCAACACCCAACTCAGCTACAGCGCCAACGCCTCTGGCACCGGCGGCCTGCTGACAGTGGACGACGGCGTGCATCGGGCCGAGGTGAACTTGCTGGGGCACTACACAGTGGATGACTTCCAGGCCACCGACGGCGGCGAGACCGGTACCCAAGTCAGTTACAGCGGCGAATCCAGCGGCACACTGGTGGGCAGCATGGAGGCGGACGTACTCAGTGGTGGCGATGGCAACGACATCATCGCAGGTCGTGGCGGCGAGGACACGCTCAGCGGTGGCTCGGGAGCCGATATGTTCGCCTATCTCAACGTGGCTGAAGGCGGGGATACCATCCTCGACTACAACTTCGCCGAAGGTGACGCGCTCGACCTCTCCGCACTGCTCAGCGCCAACTTCGTTAGCGGTGTCAGCCAGGCGTCCGACTTCGTCCAACTGGCGCAATCAGGCAGCGACATCACCGTGAAGGTGGATGCCGATGGCGCAGCCAATGGTACGAACTTCGCCGATGTGGCGGTCCTTGCCAACACCGGCACGAGCGGTACCGATCTGGTGCGCACCTGGTTTGGGGAGGGTGACCATACGTTGACGGCTTGATGCGGGGCTGGAGTTGAATCCACCACTGCAGACAGCCACAAAAAAGCCCCACCAGATCACTCTGCGTGGGGCTTTCAAATAGATGGTGTCCCAGGGCAGGTTCGAACTGCCAACCTTCCCCTTAGGAGGGGGATGCTCTATCCAATTGAGCTACTGAGACACAAGTCGCTCCGCAAGCAATGCGCAGCGATAGACGGCGTGCATGTTAACGGGCAGGCCCGCTTTTGTCATGTCGTCCGTAGGGCTTTTTAAGTGTAGGCAGACGCCTCACGGTAGCGCGGCTTTGTTTACCGTGCAAATTGCATCACTGCAAAATGCCATCATTGCAAAATGCAATGCAGAGATTTTGCAAAAATATCTTAATTCATTGTTTTTAAAGGATTTAATAGTCGTTAAACTTTTGGCATGCAGGCTGCTTCGGCTGTTCTCACAGAACACAGGAGGTCAGCCCCATGAACAGCGCTTTGTTAGTCGCAAACGCGGTCGCTTTAGCGGTTCTGGTGGGTTTTCATTTCTTCCCCGAAAACGACGTTGTGACGATTGCTCAACGCATCCCCCATTACCTGCAACTGCAAAAAACACCGCAGTTGGCAGTCATGAGCGATCAACGCGGTTTTGTCAGCCAAGAGGTGAGCCAAGAGACTATTCAGTTGCGCACACAGTCTTTTGAACGCTTGGTATTTTGAATCACCCCATCAGGAGCACCGCATGTCCAAATCAGCCGCAGGATTTTTCATCCTCGCTTTACTGAGTGGCATCCTTCATCTGTCATTGGTTCAGGACATGGTCGTCACCCTGCCCCTGATTGCTTGCGGCGTATTCGTTGCACTGTTCGTGCTGGCGCTGATCGCCGGGCGCAAGATCAAGTTCGATCCGGTTTTGCGCTGAGACTCAGCAGCTTCAGAAGATTGGCGACGGTGCCAGCAAGGTCGCCGGAGTTATCGAGTCGGCAGATCTGCGTATCACCGCTTGAATCGTCAGCCGCGAACAGCCTATTACGGCGCAGTCTTGCTTCAATTTCTGCCGGGCTCTCACGCCCCCGACGTAGCAGACGCTCGCGCAGCGCTTCATCCTTGACCGTCAACAGCACCGGCAATAGCGTGGGATAACGCTGTTGCGCTTCTGCCAGGTGCCCGCGAGAACCGTTGATCAAAACATCGCGACCGTCCACAAGCCATTGGTCTATGCGCACTGGAATACCGTAACTCAGCCCATTGGCTTGCCACGACAATGCAAAATCCCCTTTGGCTCTGCGTCGTTCGAACTCTTCGCGGGAAACCTCGATGGCGTCTTCACCCACGGATTCTGCCGAGCGCGTGATAACGCGGCGCACGACTTCACAATTGCCTGCGCGCAACGGCTCGCGAGCGGCTTCGATGAGGCTGTCCTTGCCGGATCCCGAAGGCCCCATTAAATAAATCAGCCTGCCATCCATCCTTAAATCATCCCGCGCGATGTGCCCACACTAGTATTTCGGCCATTTGCCACTATCCTTGTATAAGGTAAGGAACAAGGATCGAATCCGCATAGCATGCACCTTCAGGCGTCTTCGGGCATCACCTGTCGGGCAAGAGGACGCGGTTCAGCGATACGGACTCATGGATTATTTTCAGACCAGTCCGCATTTCTGATAACAGGTGCTGGCATTAAGCCTTTACCCAGATCAATATTTGTCACAGAATTGACGCCAATGATCTGGCTAATTTGAGGCATGATGCGCGCCTCTATCAATTCAGGTTGAACATTTGGCCGGAGTGCTTGTCCTATCTGACATCCTGCGGCCTATCCCGAGAACCGCTCCCCTGAACTAACCGGTTAAATATATGCGCCCATTGAAACAGGCAATTTATTCCAGCCGTACGGCTGACAAGTTCGTCGTACGTCTGCCAGACGGAATGCGTGAACGCATTGCCGAGGTGGCTCGCAATCATCATCGCAGCATGAACTCCGAAATCATCGCGCGCCTTGAGCAAAGTCTTATTCAGGAAGGCGCGTTGGGTGAAGAATTGAGCATGCGCCTGGACAGCCCCGAGCTGTCATTGCATGAACGCGAACTGCTGCAACGCTTCCGCCAACTCTCCCACCGTCAGCAAAACGCTCTGGTTTCGCTGATCGCCCATGACGCCGAAATGGCCGCAGACGCTTCCTGATTCATCCCGAAAGCTCAAGCCAGCGTAATTGCTGGCTTTTTTTTGCCTGAAATCTGGCTAAAAAAACCCGCCGATCAGGCGGGTTGTTTTTGAAGCAAGACGTCAAAGCAGGAAAATCGTCGCCAGCCCGAGGAAGATGAAAAAGCCACCGCTGTCGGTCATGGCAGTGATCATCACACTGGCACCCATTGCCGGGTCGCGCCCAAGCCGCGCCAGGGTCATTGGAATCAAAACCCCCATCAATGCTGCAAGCAACAGGTTAAGCGTCATGGCGGCGGTCATCACCACGCCCAGGGACCAACTGCCATAAAGCAGATAGGCCACCACACCAATCACGCCGCCCCAGACCAAACCATTGATCAAGCCTACCGCCAACTCCTTGCGCATCAGCCGCGACGTATTGCCGGTACTGACCTGGTCCAGCGCCATGGCCCGAACGATCATGGTGATCGTCTGGTTACCCGAGTTGCCACCGATACCGGCAACGATCGGCATCAATGCCGCAAGTGCTACCAGTTTCTCGATAGAGCCTTCGAACAGGCCGATCACCCGGGATGCAATGAACGCAGTAATCAGGTTCACCGCCAGCCAGGCCCAACGGTTACGCAGGGATTTCCAGACTGACGCGAAAATATCTTCTTCTTCACGCAGACCCGCCATGTTGAGAACTTCGTTTTCGCTCTCTTCACGAATCAGGTCGACCATTTCATCGATGGTCAGACGACCGATCAACTTGCCGTTCTTGTCGACCACTGGGGTCGAGATCAAGTCGTAACGTTCGAATGCTTGAGCGGCCTCGTAAGCATCTTCGTCCGGATGAAAACTCACCGGGTCACTGGCCATGACTTCCGACACTTGCTTTTCCGGGTCGTTGACCAGCAGACGTTTGATCGGCAACACGCCCTTGAGCACGCCATCGTAATCGACCACGAACAGTTTGTCGGTGTGGCCCGGCAGCTCCTTGAGACGGCGCAGGTAACGCAAAACCACTTCGAGGCTGACATCCTCACGGATGGTCACCATCTCGAAGTCCATCAGCGCACCGACTTGATCCTCGTCATAGGACAACGCGGAGCGGACGCGCTCACGCTGTTGGCCATCGAGGGTTTCCATCAGCTCGTGGACGACGTCTCGCGGCAGCTCGGAGGCCAGGTCAGCGAGTTCGTCGGCATCCATATCCTTGGCCGCCGCCAGGAGCTCATGATCGTCCATGTCGGCGATCAGGGTTTCACGAACCGAATCGGATACTTCGAGCAGAATGTCGCCGTCGCGATCAGCCTTGACCAATTGCCAGACCGTCAGACGATCGTCCACCGGCAAGGCTTCAAGGATGTAGGCAACGTCGGCGGAGTGCAGATCATCGAGCTTGCGCTGCAACTCGACGAGGTTTTGCCGGTGAACCAGATTCTCGACCCGGTCGTGATGCGGACCTTCCTGGCGATGAGTCAGGTCTTCGACCACCCGCTGGCGCTGCAGCAGCTCAACGACTTGAGCGAGGCGATCTTGCAAGCTTTCCTGCGTTTTCTTTACTTCAACTTCAGACATAGGCGAACTCCACTCCCAGCAGCGGGGCACGCCGGAAGGATCAATCAGTCAATTCATGATTGTAGAAACGGGGTACTGAGTAACTACTGGGTAAGTCCATGGAGGTATTCCACAAGCCCCGGCGGGGCTGACGGGCGCAATGATAACACCGCCTGACGGTTTTAAACGTTAAAAAATCGCGGCTGAAACAAGTGCTTGCGAGACAAACTTGAGCGCCATCCTGATCCATGAAACTGCGACGACTTATCCTGAAAAGAAAACACACCGCCGCCTGAAAATGTAATGACTACCCTTGATGGAGACCGTCATGGAGGACGTCGAATGCCATCCAATGCTCATTATTTGTTTGCCGCCCTGCTCTGCCTACCGCCCCAGGTGCTCGCCACGACCGTTCACCGGTGCGAAGCCGCCGATGGGCACATCACCTTCACGACCTTGAGCTGCACGGCCGGAGAAA
Source organism: Pseudomonas sp. S2_A02 (assembly GCF_054668495.1). NCBI lineage: Bacteria > Pseudomonadati > Pseudomonadota > Gammaproteobacteria > Pseudomonadales > Pseudomonadaceae > Pseudomonas > Pseudomonas sp. S2_A02. The sequence goes on from NZ_CP162776.1 coordinate 2,107,302, forward strand.
GCCTCTCACTTCAGGACGCACACCCGTTTTCGCCGGGCACCGCGACGCCCCTGATGCCAGAAGCCGAGTTTCGCGAAACATCAGGTACGAAATCTCAAACTCAAAGGAGAGAGCCGACGGTCGTTGGTCAGTCCGAGGGCAAATGCGGAAATCTGCTCAGCGCGAAGGAACGCCGCATAGCGATCATCAATCAGCGGGTCGTTGCCGGCATGAGTCAGCAGGACGTCGAAAGCGCTCTCGGCAAGCCCGACAAAATCAGCACCCGCAATTCAGCCACAAGCTATCGCTACGACAACAAGCGAGGGCGCAGTGCTCATATCGAGTTCGACGAGAAAGGTTGTACCAAAGGAAAAGCCAAATCGCAGACGGCAAAAAGCCCGCGTTAAACGCGGGCTTTTTGGTGTTTGGTGCACTCGACAGGATTCGAACCTGTGACCGCTCGGTTCGTAGCCGAGTACTCTATCCAGCTGAGCTACGAGTGCATTTGTGTTTTTATACCAGATCACAACTGGTTGAAGCCAAGTTATTCACATTGCTGCAAACAACTCTTAAATGGTGCACTCGACAGGATTCGAACCTGTGACCGCTCGGTTCGTAGCCGAGTACTCTATCCAGCTGAGCTACGAGTGCATTTGTTGCCGCGCATTATAGGCCGTCTAATCTCTATGTCAAACACTTTTTCTAGTAATTTCAAACACTTACCGAATAAGCCAGATTACAACGTACTACGCAAATAATGGCGGAGAACGGGGGATTCGAACCCCCGACACCCTTTTGAGGTGTACTCCCTTAGCAGGGGAGCGCCTTCGGCCACTCGGCCAGCTCTCCGCAACACGGGGCGTATCTTAACCAACCTTTTCCCCGTTTGCAAACATAAAAAACGATAAAAATTAATGGCTTGGTTCTTCGTCCTTCTCTTTCTTTATACGCAGGTAAATTTCTTCACGGTGCACAGCAACCTCTTTCGGGGCGTTGACACCTATACGCACTTGATTTCCTTTAACGCCGAGCACGGTCACGGTGATTTCGCCATCACCAATAATCAGGCTTTCTGCGCACCGACGAGTCAGAATCAGCATACCTTTCTCCTCACGCATTTCATTTCAGGGACAACAGTCTGCAAAAAAAAGGCATTCGACCTACAACCGGAGCGATCGCAGCCCTACATGCCTGAGTATTGACTAGCGCGAGCAAAAGAACAGTTTTGGTACGCGCCATTCAAAAAAACGAAGGGCGCGGTCAGACCGCGCCCTTGGAGAACCGTATTTACTCGCCCTGTCGGGCCGGCGCATCCAGTTCGAAAGCCGTGTGCAGAGCGCGCACAGCCAGTTCCAGGTACTTCTCTTCGATTACCACGGACACCTTGATTTCCGAGGTCGAGATCATCTGGATGTTGATGCTTTCTTTCGCCAGGGATTCGAACATACGGCTGGCCACGCCTGCGTGGGAGCGCATGCCGACGCCGACGATCGAGACCTTGGCAATCTTGGTGTCGCCAACGACTTCACGGGCACCGATCTCGCGAGCGGTGTTTTCCAGCACGGTTTGCGCCGCCTGGTAGTCGTTGCGGTGCACGGTGAAGGTGAAGTCGGTGGTGTTATCGTGCGCAACGTTCTGCACGATCATGTCGACTTCGATGTTCGCGGCACTGATCGGGCCGAGAATCTTGAAAGCAACGCCCGGGATGTCTGGCACGCCACGGATGGTCAGCTTGGCTTCATCGCGGTTGAAAGCGATACCGGAAATGATCGGCTGTTCCATGGTTTCCTCTTCATCAATAGTAATGAGGGTGCCCGGACCCTCCTTGAAGCTGTGCAGTACGCGCAGCGGAACGTTGTACTTGCCGGCGAATTCCACCGCACGGATCTGCAACACCTTGGAACCGAGGCTGGCCATTTCCAGCATCTCTTCAAAGGTGATCTTGTCCAGGCGCTGAGCCACGGACACCACACGCGGGTCGGTGGTGTAGACGCCGTCGACGTCGGTGTAGATCTGGCATTCGTCAGCCTTCAGGGCCGCCGCCAGCGCTACGCCGGTGGTGTCGGAACCGCCACGACCGAGGGTGGTGATATTGCCGTGCTCGTCGACGCCCTGGAAACCAGCGACAACCACCACACGACCGGCCTTCAGGTCACCGCGAATCTTCTGGTCATCAATCTGCAAGATACGCGCTTTATTGTGCGCGCTATCCGTCAGAATCCGTACCTGATTGCCGGTGTACGACACCGCTGGCACGCCGCGCTTGATCAGCGCCATGGCCAACAGTGCAATCGTCACCTGCTCACCGGTGGATACGATCACATCCAGCTCGCGAGGAACCGGTTGGCCGTCGCCACTGATTTGCTTGGCCAGATCGATCAGACGGTTGGTTTCGCCGCTCATTGCAGACAGCACAACCACCAGGTCATCGCCCGCATCGCGGAATTTCTTAACCTTGTCGGCGACCTGCTCGATTCTCTCGACAGTGCCGACTGAGGTGCCTCCAAATTTCTGTACGATCAAAGCCATTTCAAAGCCGCCTCTGCCCATGAAGGGCGCCCAATAATCACTCAAACAGCGTTCTGGCCCGCCACTAGACCGCGGGCCAGGCACACTGCCTTATAAACCCTGCTCTACAAATGGAACAGTCAGGGCCAATGCGCCATCCAGTGCGCCAGCGTCAATACCACCGCCCTGCGCCATGTCTGGACGACCACCGCCCTTCCCGCCCACTGCCGCAGCAGCCTGTTTCATCAAATCACCGGCTTTGAGTTGGCCAGTCAGGTCTTTGGTTACGCCTGCAACCAGAACGACCTTTTCCTCATGGACACTGCCGAGCAGGATCACTGCGCGGCCGAGTTTGTTTTTCAGTTGATCGACCAGCGCCAGCAGCGCCTTGCCATCCTGACCGTCCAGACGCACGGCCAGCACTTTCACGCCTTTGACGTCCAGGGCAGAAGCCGACAGATCGTCGCCCGCCGCGCTGGCCGCCTTGGCCTGCAACTGCTCGAGTTGCTTCTCCAGCAGACGGTTGCGCTCCAGCACAGCCGACAGCTTGTCGATCAGGTTATCGCGGCTGCCCTTGACCAGGTTGGCCGCTTCCTTGAGTTGTTCTTCAGCCGCGTTCAAGTAGGCCAGCGCGGCTGCGCCGGTGACTGCCTCGATACGACGCACACCGGAGGCCACACCGCCTTCGCTGGTGATTTTCAGCAGGCCGATGTCGCCGGTACGGTTGGCGTGAATACCGCCGCACAGCTCGACGGAGAAATCGCCCATGCTCAGCACGCGCACGCTGTCGCCGTACTTCTCGCCGAACAGCGCCATGGCGCCTTTCTGCTTGGCGGTTTCGATATCGGTTTCTTCGGTTTCAACCGGCGAGTTCTTGCGAATCTCGGCGTTGACGATGTCTTCCAGCGCCTTCAACTGCTCAGGCTTGATCGCTTCGAAGTGGCTGAAGTCAAAGCGCAGACGCTGACTGTCGACCAACGAGCCTTTCTGCTGAACGTGCTCGCCCAGTACCTGGCGCAATGCGGCGTGCAGCAAGTGAGTGGCGGAGTGGTTCAACGACGTCGCGTGACGCACGTCGGCATCGACATGAGTCTGCACCGGAATACCCACGATCAGGCTGCCCGAATCCAGCACACCGTGGTGCAGGAACGCACCGCCGGTCTTGGTGGTGTCGCGCACGTCGAAACGTGCAGCGCCAGCCTGGAGGAAGCCGCAGTCGCCGATCTGACCGCCCGATTCAGCATAGAACGGGGTCTGATCGAGAACGACCACGCCCTCTTCGCCTTCGCTCAGCACGTCAACCGATTGCCCTTCTTTATAGAGAGCAACGATTTTGGCGGAACCGCTGTGAGCGGTGTAACCGGTGAACTCGGTGGCCACATCAACCTTGACCAGGCTGTTGTAGTCCATGCCGAAGGAGCTGGCGGAGCGAGCTCGCACGCGCTGGGCTTCCATTTCGCGCTCGAAGCCTTCCTCGTCGATAGTCAGGCTGCGCTCGCGAGCGATGTCGCCGGTCAGGTCCATCGGGAAACCGTAAGTGTCGTAGAGTTTGAACACCACATCGCCCGGCACCACGTCGCCTTTGAGTTCGGCCAGATCCTGCTCGAGGATCTTCAAGCCTTGCTCCAGGGTCTTGGCGAATTGCTCTTCTTCAGCCTTCAGGACGCGCTCGATGTGCGCCTGTTGGGATTTCAGCTCAGGGAATGCTTCGCCCATCTCGGCGACCAGGGCTGCAACGATCTGATAGAAAAAGCTGCCCTTGGCGCCCAGCTTGTTACCGTGACGGCAAGCGCGACGAATGATCCGGCGCAGCACATAACCGCGACCTTCGTTGGACGGCAGTACGCCATCGGCAATCAGGAAGCCGCACGAACGAATGTGGTCAGCCACGACTTTCAGCGACGCCTGAGCGTCGTTGGTGCAACCGATGGCTTTGGCCGATGCGGTCAGCAGGCTCTGGAACAGGTCGATTTCATAGTTCGAGTGAACGTGCTGCAGCACGGCACTGATCCGCTCCAGGCCCATGCCGGTATCCACCGACGGTGCTGGCAACGGGTGCAACACGCCATCGGCGGTGCGGTTGAACTGCATGAACACGTTGTTCCAGATCTCGATGTAACGGTCACCGTCTTCTTCCGGCGAGCCCGGCGGGCCACCCCAGATGTCGGCGCCGTGATCATAGAAAATCTCGGTGCAAGGACCGCACGGGCCGGTATCACCCATGGTCCAGAAGTTGTCGGACGCGTACGGCGCACCTTTGTTGTCGCCGATGCGAACCATGCGCTCGGCTGGCACGCCGATGTCTTTGGTCCAGATGTCGTACGCCTCGTCATCGCTGGCGTAGACGGTGACCCAGAGCTTTTCTTTCGGCAGGTTCAGCCACTTCTCGGAGGTCAGGAAGTTCCAGGCGTAGGTGATGGCGTCACGCTTGAAATAATCACCGAAGCTGAAGTTACCCAGCATTTCGAAGAAGGTGTGGTGACGGGCGGTATAACCGACGTTTTCCAGGTCGTTGTGCTTGCCGCCGGCGCGCACGCATTTCTGGCTGCTTACAGCGCGGGTGTACGCGCGCTTTTCCTGGCCCAGAAAGCAGTCCTTGAACTGGTTCATCCCCGCGTTAGTGAACAGCAGGGTTGGGTCGTTGCCCGGAATCAAAGAGCTGGAGGCTACTCGGGTGTGGCCTTGCTCTTCGAAGAAGCGAAGGAAGGCTTCACGGATTTCTGCGCTTTTCATTAGGTTCTTCCACGGAGGCTGCGGCCAAAGGCCTGTGCGAAACGTCAACAGACGAAGCGACGGCAAAGGGCCGCATTATATCGGCCCTGCGCGCGGGGTACAGCGTGTTTATACGATAGAAAGGGTCAATTGGACCGCTAACGCGATCAGTTGCGGGAAAAGTCGACGAATGTAGCGACGACTTGCTCGATTTGCGCACGGCTGACGTCCATGTGCGTGACCATTCGCAGACGACCGGCAGCGCTGAGTTTGATCCCGCGCGTCGCCGCGAAGGCCTTGATCGCTTCAGCCTTGTCGCCCATCTGCACGTAAACCATATTGGTCTGCACTGGCTCGACCTCATAGCCCGCCGCTCGCAGGCCGTCGGCCAGCATTTGTGCGTTGGCATGATCATCCGCCAGGCGCTGAATATTATTATCCAGCGCATAGAGTCCCGCCGCGGCGAGAATCCCGGCCTGACGCATACCGCCGCCGACCATCTTGCGCAGACGTCGCGCCTTGGCAATCAACTCGACCGGGCCGCACAACACCGAACCGATCGGCGCACCCAGGCCTTTGGACAGGCAAACCGACACCGAATCGAAATGCTGAGTGATCTCCCGCGCATCGACACCCAGCTTGACTGCCGCGTTGTAGAGCCGTGCGCCATCCAGATGCAGCGCCAGACCATTTTCAAGAGTGAAGCTGCGAGCCCGGGCGAGATACTCCAACGGCAGAACCTTGCCCTGCATGGTGTTTTCCAGCGCCAGCAAACGGGTACGGGCGAAGTGGAAGTCATCCGGCTTGATCGCGGCGGCGACCTGCGCCAGGTCCAGCGAACCATCGGCCTGCACTTCCAGCGGCTGCGGCTGGATCGAACCGAGCACTGCCGCGCCGCCACCTTCGTACTTATAGGTGTGGGCCTGTTGACCGACAATGTATTCGTCACCGCGATCGCAGTGGGCCATCAGGCCCAGCAAGTTGCTCATGGTGCCCGTCGGAACGAACAGCGCAGCGGCAAAACCCAACTGATTTGCAAGCTCGGCTTCCAGACGGTTGACCGTCGGATCTTCGCCATAAACGTCGTCACCGGTGGCGGCATTGGCCATCGCGTCGAGCATCCCTGCGGTCGGTTGGGTGACGGTGTCGCTGCGAAGATCGATAACACTCATGAATCTGGCCTCGGAAAGCGGGGGAAAATCCCTTTTGGAATGGAATTACTGCGGTCATGTCGGCGAATAATCAAGCCTTGAACGAGGAAAAGGCGCTTTACGTCTTCGAAAAAGCGCAATCCATGTGGGAGCGGGCTTGCTCGCGAAGGCGGACTGACAGTTAACATTTGCGTTGAATGCTAAACCGCTTTCGCGAGCAAGCCCGCTCCCACAGGTTCTGCATTTTGATTGACGGGTATTGGCATGCACGCCACGGAAATATGTGTTAAAAACGCTTCGCCGCCAAACAATCTGGCGGCAAAACGTTCTCAGGGCGGGGTGTAACTCCCCACCGGCGGTAATTGCGCGCAATGCGCATAGCCCGCGAGCGCTTGGCGACAGGCACGGCAATGGCTGTGATGGCGACAAGGTCAGCAGACCCGGTGTGATCCCGGGGCCGACGGTCATAGTCCGGATGAAGAGAGAACGGGATTGGCGCCGCCTAGGCTCTGCACCAAAGCGCCGTCCGTAGGCACTTGTGCCTGCGTACCCTTAAATCCCATTCGATTCATAACGCCCTGTTTTTCACACAAACAGGAGTCAGAACATGCAACCCACCGCAATCGATAGCAAAAGCAAAAACCATCAGGGCGAGCGCGTCGCGTTCATCCAGGCCTGCTGGCACAAGGAAATCGTTGACCAGAGCCGTAAAGGCTTTGTCACCGAAATGATTGCTCAGGGTTATCAAGAGTCGGACATCGATTTCTTCGAAGTCGGCGGCGCCTTTGAAATTCCGCTGCACGCCAAGTTGCTGGCCAAGTCCGGCCGTTATGCCGGCATCGTCGCGGCGGGCCTGGTGGTCGACGGCGGCATCTATCGCCACGAATTCGTCGCTCAGTCGGTAATCAGCGGCCTGATGCAGGTTCAGCTGGAAACTGAAGTGCCAGTGTTCTCGGTGGTTTTGACCCCGCACCACTTCCATGCCGGCGAAGAGCATCAGAAGTTCTTCTTCGAGCATTTCGTGCATAAAGGTCAGGAAGCGGCGAAGACTTGCGTGGATACACTGCACAAGATGCGGGCGTTGCGTCGCAGTGAGCCACGCGCGGTAGCCGTCTAGACACAAAACCTGTGATTTGGGTGGAGTCTTGGGCTTCACTCAAATCAACTGTGGAGCGGGCTTGCTCGCGAAAGCGGTTTGACATTCAACGTATTTTTTGACTGTCAGTCCGCTTTCGCGAGCAAGCCCGCTCCCACATTTGTTATGTGTCGTGCTTAAGCGAGGTTTTTATCGGTGGTCGGCACGATCAGGATGCCGGCGCGCAGGCCGTTCTTGACCTTGGGGTTCGGGAAGATGATCCGGGCGCCCTTCTCTTCGATGACCCAGCGGGTATTGGCGATGTCCTCGGCCAACACATACCCCACTTTCAATTCCGAAAAGTTTTCGATGTCCGCCGGCAGGTTCAGGCGGAAGTTATCACTGTGCTTGATGATTTCCCGCGCAACGCTGAACAACTGCAACCCATCCAGCCCGTCGTCGGTCATTGGCGGCTCGGTGCCTTCGATGATCTGCTTCAGACGAGTTTCAAGAAGGCTGACGTTGACCCCATCGTTCTGCCCGAAAGGCCGGGCCTTACCCAGCTCCAGGGTGAAGGACTCCGCGTCAAGCTTGTCGTAGGTGTAGGAGCTGAAGACGATGGAGGGTTTGTTCTGCAACAGCACCGCTTCCATGCCGGCGGCGCGCAGACGAGCCAGTTCCAGGCGTGAATGCTGACGACCTTCTTCCAGGGATACAGGGCGAACTGCTCGATTTTCGAGCCACGGATTGCCGTATGCAGGTCGTAGTGCAGGCGATTGCGATCCGGCAGGCTGAAGAAAGTCGCCGCCAGCCGCTCCAGCTCACAAGCGCGCAAGGCCTCGGAACCGCTGGTTTGTTCGTGACGGCCGTTGAACAGCCGATTGACGTCCTGCTCGATGAAACGCTCACCGCGGCGGATAGCCTCGGGGTTGCCGAACAGGAACAGAATACGTGCACGCGGTTTCAAGTCACCGCGGGCGATGTCATGCAACAGACGATCGAGCAGCTCGATCGGCGCTGTTTCGTTGCCATGGATACCGGCCGAAAGCAGCAGGTCCAGGCCGTTGTCGCGGGCTTCAGGTGGCCGGACTTCCAGCGCACCTTCGCTCAACCAGCGCATCCGCACGCCTTCGACAGTCAGTTGAGTCTTCTCCGCCGGTTCGCGACCGGCGAGGGTCAGTTCAAGCAGTTTGCCGAGGGCGAGCATAGAGCGGTTTCCTTAGTGGTCGTGATTGCAATCCGGGCCGTGTACGTGGTCCTCATCATCACCGACTTCAGCCGGTTCCATCTCCAGTTGCAGACTTACCAGATTAGTCGCCAATGGGCGAAGCAGCAGGTTTGCGTATTCAGCGTCACCTTCTTCGACGTCCACGCCGATCAGCAACTGGCCGCGGCCGTCCTGCTGGATCCACAGCTCTTTACCTTGCCACATGACCGCTACGCGGGTGCAGGAAGTTTCCAGTTGCGTGCCGTCGGTGTCTTCAAGGATCAGCTGCAGGGTATCGCTCATGTTTTACGCTCTCGTCTGGAGATAGCGCGGCGCATTCAATTCATGCGCCGACTTTCAATTGATCTGGAATGGATAAACCGCGCCCAGTTTAAGGATTTGCGTCAGTTCATCCAGTGCCGTCCGGCACTCAAGCAGCAATTGCGGGTCCGCGAGATCGTTTTCGGTCATGCGGTCGCGGTAGTGCTTGTCGACCCATTCGGTCAATGTGCCGTACAACGGTGCCGTCATGATAACTCCTTGGTTGACGGCCGCCAGTTCGGTTTCGTTAAGTGCGACGCGTAACCGCAGGCAAGCCGGGCCACCGCCGTTCTGCATGCTCTGCTTGAGATCGAAAACTTTTACTTCGCGGATCAGGCCGCCAGAGCTGGTCAGGCCTTGCAGGTACTGCCAGACACGCTCGTTGCCACGGCATTCTTCCGGCACGATCAATAGCATGGAGCCGTCAGGACGCGACAGCAGCTGGCTATTGAACAGGTAGGAACGAACAGCGTCTTCCACGGTGACCGCGGAACGCGGTACGCAGATCGACTGAAATTTCCCACCGACTTTTGCGAGTTTGCCGTGCAGTTCAGCGAGCATCTGCTCGGTGTCGAGGAAGGCGTCCTCGTGATAGAACAGCACTTCGCCGTTACCCACCGCGATCACGTCGTTGTGGAACACACCCTGATCGATCACCGAAGGGTTCTGCTGGGCATAGACCACGCCGTCATCGCTCAGACCGTGCAGACGCGCGACGGCCTGGGACGCTTCGAGCGTCTGGCGTGCCGGGTACTTTTGCGGATTCGGGTAACGGGTGTCGAACGCGCTGCGACCGAACACGAAAAACTCGACGCCGGCTTCACCGTATTCACGGCAGAAACGGGTGTGGTTGGCCGCGCCTTCGTCACCGAACTGCGCCACGGCCGGCAAAGCGGCGTGGTGAGCAAAGTGCTTCTGATCGGCGAACATCGCTCCCAGTACGCGGCTGGTGGTCGGGTGTTCGATGCTGCGGTGGTATTTGCAGTTGAGGTTGGCGGCGGTGAAATGCACGCGGCCATCCGCAGTGTCGGCGCTCGGGCTGACCGTGGCGGCGTTGGCCACCCACATGCTCGACGCCGAGCAACTGGCAACCAGCAGCGGCATGGCCTCTTTGGCGGCGCGCTCGATCACCTGAGCATCGGTACCGCTGAAACCCAGGCGGCGCAGTGCGGCTACGTCCGGACGTTCTTGTGGCGCCAAAACGCCTTGCTGAAAGCCCATTTCCATCAGCGCTTTCATCTTCGCCAGGCCTTGCAGCGCGGCTTCCTTCGGGTTCGAAGACTGCTGGCTGTTGCTCTGGGACGCGACGTTGCCGTAGGACAAGCCGCCGTAGTTATGGGTCGGCCCCACTAGACCGTCAAAATTGACTTCATAGGATTTCATCAGCGAGGCTCCACGAGAATCTGTTGTTATAGGCTTCTGGTAACTGTTCTTTTAGACCGAGGCGCGGCCTTCGCGAGCAAGCCCGCTCCCACATTGGAATGCATTTTCCTGTGGGAGCGGGCTTGCTCGCGAATGGGCGTCACGCCATCTTCAAGCCGGGCGTCAGGGTTGCAGGCAAGGTCAGGCTCGGGGTTTCCAGCGAGGCCACCGGGTACGCGCAGTAATCTGCGGCGTAGTAGGCGCTGGCGCGATGGTTACCCGATGCGCCGACACCGCCGAATGGCGCGCTGCTTGCCGCACCGGTCAGCTGCTTGTTCCAGTTGACGATACCGGCGCGGCTTTCCAGCCAGAACTGCTGATAACGCGCTTCGGAATCCGACAGCAGACCGGCCGCCAGGCCATAGTCGGTGTCGTTGGCTTCAGCGATCGCCGCTTCAAAATCAGCGTAGCGGATCACTTGCAGCAGCGGACCGAACAGCTCTTCGTCCGGGCGATCGGCAACCGCCGTCACGTCCAGAATGCCGGGGGTCAGCAAGGCTGCCTGAGCCTGAGGCTGAGTCATTTCCAAAAGCGCCACTGCGCCGTTGGCCAGCAGATGTTCTTGCGCATCCATCAGCGCTTTCGCAGCGCCGAGGGAAATTACCGAGCCCATGAAAGGCGCCGGTTGCTGATCGAACGCACCGACTTCAATCGTCGAGCTGACCGCTACCAGACGCGCCAGCAGCGTATCGCCCCAAGCGCCTTGCGGCACCAGCAAGCGGCGGGCACAGGTGCAACGCTGACCGGCAGAAATGAATGCCGACTGAATGATGGTGTAAACGGCGGCATCGAGGTCCGCGACCTGATCCACCACCAATGGATTGTTGCCGCCCATTTCCAGCGCGAGGATCTTGTCCGGACGACCGGCAAACTGCTGGTGCAGGTGATTGCCGGTACGGCTGGAACCGGTGAAGAACAGACCGTCGATGCCCGGGTTCGCCGCCAGGGCGATACCGGTTTCGCGAGCGCCTTGCAGCAGGTTCAGCACGCCGGCCGGCAGACCCGCTTCGATCCAGCACTTGACCGTCAGCTCGGCAACTTTCGGGGTCAGCTCACTTGGCTTGAACAGCACACTGTTACCGGCCAGCAGCGCCGGCACGATGTGACCGTTCGGCAAGTGGCCGGGAAAGTTGTAAGGACCAAACACTGCCACCACACCGTGTGGCTTGTGGCGCAACACCGCAGTGGCGTCGCCCAGCGGGCCGCTCTTCTCGCCGGTACGTTCGCGGTAGCTCTGCACCGAGATGGCAATCTTGTTGACCATGCTGGTGACTTCAGTCGCCGCTTCCCACAGGGGTTTGCCGGTTTCTTCGCCGATGGTGCGAGCCAGTTCGTCAGCATGATTCTTCAGCGCAGCGGCAAAGGCTTCCAGCACGCTGATGCGTTCTTCCAGGGTACGGCGAGCCCAGCCCGGGAACGCTTGACGCGCAGCTTGCACAGCCGACTCGACCTGACCGGTCGTGGCGCCTTCGCCGGCCCACAGCACTTGCTGGGTCACCGGGTTTACCGATTGAAAGCTTTCACCCTGACCGGCCAGCCATTCACCGGCGACGTATAGCGAATTCATTATTTCGACTCCCGAGCAGCGGACAACGGGACGGCGCGCACTTGATCGCCGGCGTTGAGTTGAAGACGTTTGGCGGTCAGCGGATCGACCACCAAAGTGCCGGCTGCGAAGCGTGCTGGCGCGGCAGTGATCCGGCAGTCTTCGCGCTTGCGGTTATGAATCAGGAACGGCGTGGCGTCGTCACCCGGGGTGCCGATGGCCAGCACCAGCGCCTGGCTGTCGCGCACTGCGCGGATCTTGGTGGTTTCGCATTCCACCGCAGGACCGGCATCGAAAATGTCGACGTAGCCTTGGTAGCTGAAACCTTCGCTCTTGAGCATCGACAGCGCCGGCTCGGTGTCCGGGTGAACCTGGCCGATCACGTTGCGCGCGTCTGGCGACAGGAAACAGGTGTACAGCGGGAATTTCGGCATCAGTTCGGCGATGAACGCCTTGTTGCCCACGCCGGTGAGGTAATCGGCCTGGCTGAACTCCATCTTGAAGAAGTGCCGACCCAGGCTTTCCCAGAACGGCGAACGCCCGGCCTCATCGGACACACCGCGCATTTCGGCGATGATCTTGTTGCCAAACAGTTGCGGGAACTCAGCGATGAACAGCATCCGCGCCTTGGCCAACATGCGGCCGTTGAGGCCAGTGCGGAAATCGGCGTGCAGGAACAACGAGCACAGCTCGGAATTGCCGGTCAGGTCGTTGGCCAGGAACAGCGTCGGAATCTCGCGGTAGATATTCAGCTCTTGCGAGGCGCTGACAGTCAGACCGACGCGGAAGTTGTACCAGGGCTCACGCAGTCCGACGGCGCCAGCAATGGCGGAAATGCCCACCACGCGGCCGTTGTCGTCTTCGAGCACGAACAGGTAGTCCGCATCGCCCCGCCCGGCTTCGCCGCGAAAGGTCTTCTCGGCCCAACCGACTCGATGGGCCAGACGCTCTTCGTTGGCCGGCAAGGTGGTCAGGCCGGTGCCGGTGCTGCGGGCCAGGTCGATCAGAGCGGGTAAATCGCTGCTGCGTACGGGACGAACGATCATGCTATCTCCTCAAACGGGCCGCTTGCGCCACCCGTGAAACTCGCTGCTTTACTAAGCATTCATTCTTTATAGACATAGCAGCAGGCGTTAAACCGCCACCAGGCGCACGCTGGCACCTTCACCGACGCCCAAGGCTTCGGCGGCTTCCAGATCCAGGGTCACGGGTTTGCCCGGCGCGTAATCGAGCTCAAGCAAAACGGCGCGGTAATCCTGCAACTGGGCGTTGGCCACCAGGTATTGACGACCGGCACCTTTGACTGGCTCACCGATTTTCACCGGGACTACACGGCTCTGGGCGATCGAACGGATCCCCGAGACACGGGCATGCAGGGTCGGGCCACCGTCGAAAATGTCGATGTAGTGATCGGTCTCGAAGCCTTCGCGCATCAGGATGTCGAAAGTGATCTGCGCCCGTGGATGCACCTGGCCCATCGCCTCTTGAGCGGAGTCCGGCAGCAACGGCACGTAGATCGGGTAATGCGGCATCAGCTCAGCCAGGAACGTGCGGCTTTTCAAGCCACACAGACGCTCGGCGGCGGCGTAGTTGAGGTCGAAGAAGTTGCGACCGATGGCATCCCAGAATGGCGAGTCGCCATTTTCGTCGCTGTAACCGACGATCTCGGTGACCACCGAATCGGCAAAGCGCTCCGGATGGCTGGCCACGAACAGCAGGCGACCACGGGAATTGAGCTCCGCCCAAGGCGAACCTACCAATTCCGGCTTCACGTAGAAACTGGTCAGCAAGCTGTTACCGGTCAGGTCGTGGCACTGGGAGAGCACGTGGATCTTGTTGTGAATCTTCAGCTCGCGGGAGGCGTGGACGAACGTTTCGTTACGAAAGCTGTAGAACGGCTCGGAATAACCGGCCGAGGCAACGATGGCCGAACAGCCGACCAGCTTACCGGTGGCCGTGTCTTCGAGGACGAAGAAATAGCTCTCTTCACCGTTGAAGCTGACTTCGGCAGCGAACGAGGCTTCGCTTGCGGCGATCTTGTCGCTCAGGCGTTCAACGTCATCCGGCAAGGAAGTGACACCAATCGGGCTGTCCGCAGCCAGACGCTGTACCTCGCCCAGATCAGCCATTTGCGCGGGGCGCATCACCAGCATGGTGTCACTCCTTTCTCGAAAAAATTCATTAGAAAAATACCCGGCTCATGTGGGAGCGGGCTTGCCCGCGATAGCGTCCTGTCAGATAACAATGAAGTCGGCTGTCAGGCCCTCATCGCGGGCAAGCCCGCTCCCACATTTACTGTGCCCGGCACATAAAAATTGGTTCGACGCCTGAACAGTTCAGGCGTCGAAGGGACTATCAGGCTTGCGTCAGTTTCGCCGCGGCGCGCTCGAAACGGTCGAGACCAGCATCGATATCGGCGTCTTCAACCACCAGGCTTGGCGCGAAACGAATCACGTCGGGGCCGGCTTGCAGAATCATCAGGCCTTCACGCTCGGCGGCGTTGAAGATGTCCTTGGCCTTGCCTTTCCAGGCATCGTTCAGTACGCAACCGAGCAGCAGGCCCAGACCGCGGACTTCAGTGAAGAGGCCGTACTTCTCGCCGATCTGCTCAAGACGGGTCTTGAACTTGTCGTGCTTGGCGTTGACGCCATTCAATACTTCAGGCGTGTTGATGACATCGATCACCGCTTCAGCGACAGCGCACGCCAGCGGGTTGCCGCCATACGTGGTGCCGTGGGTGCCGACAACCAAGTGTTTGGCCAAGTCTTCGGTGGTCAGCATCGCTGCAATCGGGAAACCGCCGCCCAGGCTCTTGGCGCTGGTCAGGATGTCCGGGGTCACGCCGTAATGCTGATAGGCGAACAGCTTGCCGCTGCGACCCATGCCGGTCTGAACTTCGTCGAAAACCAGCAGCGCGTTATGCGCATCGCACAGTTCACGAGCACCTTGCAGGTAAGACAGCTCGGCCGGCAGTACGCCGCCTTCGCCCTGGATCGGCTCCAGAACCACCGCGCAGGTCTTGTCGGAAACAGCGGCTTTCAGCGCGGCCAGATCGTTGTAAGGCACGTGAGTGATGCCGGTGATCTTCGGACCGAAGCCGTCGGAGTACTTCGACTGGCCACCGACGTTCACGGTGAACAGGGTACGGCCGTGGAAGCTGTTGAGCGCGGCAACGATTTCGTACTTCTCGGTACCGAAACGGTCATGGGCCACGCGACGGGCCAGCTTGAAGGCGGCCTCGTTGGCTTCGGCGCCAGAGTTGCAGAAGAACACGCGCTCGGCAAAAGTGGCGTCGACCAGCTTATGGGCCAGGCGCAAGGCCGGCTCATTGGTGAACACGTTGGATACGTGCCACAGCTTGTTCGCTTGCTCGGTCAATGCAGCGACCAGCGCCGGATGCGCATGGCCCAATACGTTAACGGCAATCCCGCCGGCGAAGTCGATCAGCTCGCGGCCAGACTGGTCCCAAACACGGGAACCGGCACCACGCACAGGAATGAAAGCGGCTGGCGCGTAGTTGGGAACCATTACCTGGTCAAAATCGGCGCGTTCTACCGCAGCGTGCTCAACGGACATCGGAGTCTCCTGAAGAGGAACGCTCGCCTGAAACTGGCGAGCGATGAGGGGATTGTAAGGACAGTTTTCAGCCCGGCCTTGCCGCCAAGCGACAACTTCTTATAGCGCAAACACCGGTTTTGACCGGGTTTACGGCAATGCGACATATAGGGTCGCAAAGGCGCAGTTTAAACCGACAGCACAGGTTATAGGCAGGGTTGGCGAGCGGTGCGGTAAATATGTACCGCCCCCCCTCTTTCTTTTGTTTTCCTGGGCACTGCCTCCTGAAATCGCCGAAAACATCAGTTTGAGAGGCAATCGGTTTTCCGAAGAAAGCCTGCAACGCCTGATCGACTACTTTGAACGCACACAAGTAGATTTCGGCGTGCAAGAGGTCATCGATCAAGGTGAAATGGATATCTCAACGTCGGACAACTCGGAGGTCGACGAGTGACGCAAACGTCGACTCAGGAAGTGACGGCTTGATCAGCCACGCTCCGACGGCACCGACGACAATTCGAACGGACTGCTGCTGCGCCGCTGGTTGCGATCTTCCCGCGGCGTGGCACCGAAGAAGTTGCGGTAGGCGCTGGAGAAATGCGGCCCCGAAGAGAAGCCACACGACAGGCCGATCTGGATGATCGACTTGCTGGTTTGCATCAACATTTGCCGGGCCTTGTTCAGGCGCAATTCCAGGTAATACTGGCTCGGCACACGGTTGAGGTATTGCTTGAAGATCCGCTCCAGCTGCCGACGCGATACGCACACGTGCTGGGCGATTTCGTCGGTGGTCAGCGGCTCTTCGATGTTGGCTTCCATCAGCAACACCGCTTGGGTGAGCTTCGGATGACTGGAGCCCAAGCGGTTCTGCAACGGAATGCGTTGGCGCTCGCCGCCTTCACGGATGCGTTCGACAACGAGTTCTTCTGAAACCGCCCCGGCCAGTTCAGCGCCGTGGTCACGGGCCAGCACCGCCAGCAGCAAATCGAGCACCGACATGCCGCCGCACGCGGTCAAGCGATCACGATCCCAGTCGAACAGATGACTGGTGGCGATCACCTTCGGGAAACGCTCGGCGAAATCGTCCTGCCAGCGCCAATGCACGGCAGCGCGGTAACCATCGAGCAAACCCAACTGCGCCAATGGGTAAACACCGGCCGACAATCCGCCGATCACACAACCAGCTCGCACCAGTTGCTTCAGCCCACTGCTGAGCGCAGGCGCAAGTGAGGTCGGCGGCTCGTCGGCGAGCAGGAACAGTTTCTGGAAGTTTTCGAGCTTGCCGGCCCAAGGCTCACCCGGCAATTGCCAGGCGCCTTCGGTCGCCGGTTCGGCCTGCAAGAACGACAGTTCGTAAACAACGTCCGGATGCACACGCTGGGCAACACGCAAGGCCTCCTCAGCCAGCGCAAGCGTCAGAGCTTTAGTGCTGGGCCAAATCAGGAAACCAATTCGATGGGCAGTCATGGCGGGCAATCCGAAGCGAAAACAGCGATGAAGGCATGGACCAATGCTAGCCCGTAAATAAACACAATTCTCAAAACCAGCAGAGATCTAAATGTGGGAGCTGGCTTGCCTGCGATGGCGGTGTGTCTGTGCCAGAGATGCAAACTGACCCACCGCCATCGCAGGCAAGCCAGTTCCCACAGGGGATCGGGGCCAGCCTCGAGGCTGCGAAGCATGCACTATCCCTGTGCACAACGGCAGTTCTGATTATTTCAAGCTGCCGGACAAAAATTGTTGCAAACGTTCAGACTGCGGATTGACCAGCACTTCGCGTGGGTTACCGCTTTCTTCAACAACACCTTTGTGCAGGAAAACCAGCTGGTTCGACACTTCACGGGCAAAGCCCATTTCGTGCGTCACCACCACCATGGTCCGGCCTTCCTGCGCCAGGGCCTGCATGACTTTCAGCACGTCACCGACCAACTCAGGGTCGAGGGCCGAGGTCGGTTCGTCGAACAACATCACCTCAGGCTCCATCGCCAGCGCACGGGCAATCGCCACACGCTGCTGCTCGCCGCCCGACATGTGGCCAGGGTAGGCGTCTTTGCGATGAGCAACACCGACCTTGTTCAGGTAGTGCTCGGCCTTCTCGCGGGCTTCGGTCTTGGACATGCCGAGCACGTGGACCGGCGCTTCCATGATGTTTTCCATCGCGGTCATGTGCGACCACAGGTTGAAATGCTGGAACACCATCGACAGACGCGAACGCATGCGTTGCAGCTGTTTCGGGTCGGCGGCTTTCAGCGCGCCGTCCTTGTTGGCGACCAGTTTCAGCTCTTCGTTGTTGAGCAGAATCTTGCCGGCGTGCGGCTGCTCAAGCAGGTTGATGCAGCGCAGGAAAGTACTTTTGCCGGAGCCACTGGAGCCGATGATGCTGATCACATCGCCAGCCGCCGCTTTCAGGGACACACCCTTGAGCACTTCGTGACTGCCATAGCGTTTATGCAGGTCTTGGACTTCAAGTTTGTACATGCGGTCGGTTCTCACAAAAACAGTCAGTCAGTCGTTGAGCAAGCGCCCGTGACGCAGCGCATCGCGCCCCGCCACCTTGGCCAGCCAGAAACCGGGTTGGGCATAACGCAGCCGTTCAATGGCAAACAGCACCCCGGACGTACCAGCACACACCGTGCTGACCCGATCCGATAACGGATCGATCACTTCAAAAATTTCGTCGCCCGCGTCCACCCACTCACCGAGTTTACGCAGAAAACTCACCACGCCAGGATGTGGCGCGAACAGCAATTCGGTGCCTTCGAACGGCATGCCTTCACAAGCATCTTGCGCAGGTTTTGGCCATTCGCCGCTGATCAAGCCTTGTTCAGCGAGGAATGCCAGAATGCCTTCGGCGTGAGCCTCTGCCTCTGGGCGACCGGTATCGGATTGGCCACCCAACTCGATGGTCGTCGCCAGACAGGCCAGTGGAATCCGGGCATCCGGAAACAGGCGCGACAAACGCAGCCATGGCAGCGAACACGCTTCATCAAAGGAGTTGCCGCCAGAATCTTCCGCCAGCAAACCGACCTTGACGTTCAAGTGTGCAGCCAGCGAACGCCAGTGCGGCCAGTGTTGCGGCAAGGCATACATGTGCAGCGCCGCTTCGCAATCGCAGTGCAAATCCAGCACCACGTCGGCATTGCAGGCATGGCTGGGCAAAATGCGCTGCATGCCTTGCAACTGACTCTCGGCAGGCGGCAAGGCAGCCAGCACGTCGCTCATGGTTTCACGGATCAAACGGATATTGGCGTGAGGATCGTCACCCAGATGCCCTTGCAGCTCAGCGGCCACGGGCTCGCTCAGCTCGACGAAATCCCGGTTGAAATTCTTGCCGCTGCCAGCTTCGAAACGCCCTTGGTGGTTACCCTGAAGCAGTTGACCAAGGCCCATTGGATTGGCCACCGGCACCAGTTCAATTACACCATTGAGCAAGCCTTGGGCTTCGAGTTCGGTCAGGCGCTTTTTCAGTTCCCAGGCCGTGCGCATTCCCGGCAGTTCATCGGCGTGCAGGCTGGCCTGGATGTAGGCCTTGCGCTCGCCAGCGCCGAAGCGGAATACCGAAATCCGGCGTTCGCTGCCCAAGTGGCTCCACGGCAATGCATGATCGATGCGTTCCATATCAGTGCTTCCGCGGGGCCAGATAGCCCAGCCAGCGGTGCTCGGCCATTTTGAACAGGCGCACCAAAATGAACGTCAGGCACAGGTAGAACACGCCAGCGGTGATGTAGGCTTCGAACGGCAAGTAGAACTGCGCGTTGACCGTGCGCGCGGCACCGGTGATGTCGATCAGGGTCACGATGGACGCCAGACTGGTGGTCTGCAGCATCATGATCACTTCGTTGCTGTATTGCGGCAGTGCCCGGCGCAGTGCCGACGGCAGCAGGATCCGCTTGTACATTTTGAAGCGCGACATGCCCATGGCCTTGGCCGCTTCGATCTCGCCGTTCGGCGTGGCGCGCAGGCTGCCGGCAATGATTTCAGCGGTGTAGGCACTGGTGTTGATGGCGAACGCCAGGCACGCACAGAACGTGGCGCTGGACAGCCATGGCCAGAGGAAGCTTTCCCGCACCGCTTCGAATTGCGCCAGACCGTAGTAGATCAAAAACAGCTGCACCAGCATCGGCGTGCCGCGGATCACGTAAGTGAACAGCCAGGCACTCATGTTGACGACCGGCTGCTTGGAGACGCGCATCAGCCCCAGCGGCAGTGCCGCCAACAGACCGAAGAACAGCGACAGCGCGAGCAATTTGAGGGTGGTCACCAGGCCGCCGACGTACAGCGGCAAGGCCTCCCAAATGACGTTGTAGTCGAAGATCATAGATCAGCCGCCCTTACGCCTACCGAGTAGCGCTTCTCAAGGTGACGCAATGCCAGCAACGAGACGCTGGTAATCACCAGGTACATCGCCGCCACTGCGAGGAAGAAGGTGAAAGGCTCGCGGGTAGCGTCTGCCGCCTGCTTGGCCTTGAACATCATGTCTTGCAGACCGACCACCGAAATCAGCGCGGTCGCCTTGGTCAATACCAGCCAGTTGTTGGTAAAGCCCGGAATCGCCAGACGAATCATCTGCGGCACCAACACCCGGAAGAACACCTGAAAACTGCTCATGCCATACGCCATGCCGGCTTCTGCCTGCCCCTTCGGGATTGCCATGAAGGCACCACGGAAGGTTTCCGACAGGTACGCACCGAAGATGAAGCCCAGGGTACCGATACCGGCGGCCAACGGGTTCAGGTCGATGTAGTCGTCATAACCGAGCATCGGCGCGACGCGGTTGAGCAAGTCCTGGCCGCCGTAGAAAATCAGCAGAATCAGCACCAGATCGGGAATACCGCGGATCACCGTGGAGTACAGATCGCCCAGCCAGGCCAGCCAGCGCACCGGCGACAGACGCAGCGCAACGCCGATCAGCCCCAGAACGATGGCCAGGGCCATGGACAACAAGGCGAGCTGAAGCGTCAGCCATGCGCCATCGAGGATGACAGCCCCGTAGCCTTTCAACATGATTCAGGTCCTCGAAAGTTGGGATGAAAAAATGGCGCAAACCTCAGAGATCCTGTTGCTTGCGCCATTTCGGACTTGTCGCGGGGACGTATTACTTGCCGTAGATATCGAAGGCGAAGTACTTGTCCTGGATTTGCTTGTACTTGCCGCTTGCACGAATGGCAGTGATCGCGGAGTTGATCTTGTCTTTCAAGGCGTCGCCCTTGCGTACTGCGATGCCGATGCCGTCGCCGAAGTACTTCTCGTCGGTGAAGGCCGGGCCCACGAAGGCGAAACCTTTGCCGGCGTCGGTTTTCAGGAAACCGTCATCCAGCAAGGTCGCGTCTGCCACGGTGCCGTCCAGGCGACCGGCTGCCACGTCGAGGTAGATTTCGTTCTGCGAGCCGTAAGGCTTGATCTCGGCACCCAGCGGGGCCAGGACTTCACGGGCGAAACGCTCATGGATCGAACCACGTTGCACACCGATGTTCTTGCCCTTCAACTCAGCCAGGTTTTCGCTGACCTGAGTGCCGGCCTTCATGACCAGGCGAGCCGGGGTGTTGTAGTACTTGTTGGTGAAGTCCACGGACTTCTTGCGGTCTTCAGTGATCGACATGGACGACAGGATCGCGTCGATCTTGCGCACTTTGAGTGCCGGGATCAGGCCGTCGAATTCTTGCTCGACCCACACGCACTTGACCTTCATCTCTTCGCACAGTGCGTTGCCGATGTCGTAGTCAAAACCCACGATACTGCCGTCCGGCGCCTTGGAGGCGAACGGAGGGTAAGCCGCTTCGATACCGATTTTTACGGGCTTATCATCGGCGAAGGTCGGCAGGGACAGCACGGACAGTGCCAGGGCGCCAAGCAGCACAAGTTTCTTCATCTTGGGACTCCATCGGTAAAGGGCAAAACGGCAGAGTGAGCGACAGCCCAATATGCGAATGGGTTAAACAGCGAAGCAGTGCTGCGTCCTGGGAACCGCGGGCTGATTTCAACATTGATTTCAACGCAGGCAACGACGAGCGAGTGATCGGCATTCTAACGACAGGCCCGAAGCCGATATTTCTTCAATGCGACAACAAATTACAGATGCACCGAGAAAGCCACTTGAGCACGTTGACAGCCTTGCAATTTCATGCAAGAGCAAAAGACAGTGAACCGATCTATATTGCAAATTGCGGGCCTATTATTGGCAAACCCTTCTAATCCGGCAAGCGCAGCGTTGTGTCTTATTTTTTATGCGGGTTGGGAGGCCCTGAAACGGGGCTTTGCGTTTCCCAATGCCTCGTTGCCGGGCGTGAGGTTACACATTCGGTAACTTGAAGAGTGATGGGTAACAGTGGGAAATGGCCTACGGCGGACCTCGATAATTATTGGCACTCCCGCTGATCGTTCCCACGCTCCGCGTGGGAATGCATCCCGTGACGCTCTGCGTCACAGCGTCAACGGCGGACGCGGAGCGTCCATGGCGGCATTCCCACGCAAAGCATGGGAACGATCAATACGAAAAAACCCCACCAGGCTCAACACCTGGCGGGGCTTCGATGACTCAAAAACCGCCGTTAAGCGACGTTCATGGTCTTGTGCGTATCAATCAAATGCTGCACCACACCCGGATCCGCCAGAGTCGAAATATCCCCCAACCCATCGTATTCGGCCGTAGCAATCTTGCGCAGAATCCGGCGCATGATCTTGCCCGAACGGGTTTTCGGCAGCCCCGGCGCCCACTGAATCACATCCGGCGAAGCAATCGGACCGATCTCTTTACGCACCCAGTTTTTCAGTTCCAGGCGCAATTGCTCGGTCGGCTCTTCGCCACCGATCAGGGTGACGTAGACATAAATGCCCTGCCCTTTGATGTCATGCGGCACACCGACCACTGCCGCTTCGGCGACTTTCGGGTGCGCGACCATCGCGCTTTCGATCTCGGCAGTGCCCATGCGGTGTCCGGAAACGTTGAGCACGTCATCCACACGCCCGGTGATCCAGTAGTAACCGTCCTCGTCACGACGCGCACCGTCACCGGTGAAGTACATGCCACGGAAGGTCTTGAAGTAAGTGTCGACGAAGCGGTCATGGTCGCCATACAGCGTGCGCGCCTGGCCTGGCCACGAATCGAGAATCACCAGGTTGCCCTCGGCAACGCCTTCGATGATGTTACCGAGGTTGTCCACCAGCGCTGGCACCACGCCAAAGAACGGACGTGACGCCGAACCAGGTTTCAGCGCGTGAGCGCCCGGCAACGGGCTCATCATGTTGCCGCCGGTCTCAGTCTGCCACCAGGTATCGACGATCGGGCAACGGGATTGGCCGACATTCTTGTAGTACCAATCCCACGCTTCCGGGTTAATCGGCTCACCGACCGAACCCAACAGACGCAAGCTGCTGCCATCGGCGCCTTCTACAGCGGCAGTGCCCGAGGCCATCATCGCGCGAATCGCAGTAGGCGCGGTGTAGAGGATGTTGACCTTGTGCTTGTCGACGATCTTCGCCACCCGGGTGATGTCCGGATAGTTCGGCACGCCTTCGAACAGCAGCGTGGTCGCGCCGTTGGCCAACGGGCCATAGACGATATAAGTGTGGCCGGTGACCCAGCCGACGTCGGCGGTGCACCAGTAGATTTCGCCCGGACGGTAGTCGAACACGCGCTCGTGAGTCATCGCCGCATACAGCAGGTAACCGCCGGTGGTGTGCTGCACACCCTTCGGCTTGCCGGTAGAGCCGGAGGTATAAAGGATGAACAGCGCTTCTTCAGCGCCCATCTCTTTCGGCGCGCACACACTGCCCGCCACTTTCATCAGGTCTTCGTACCAGATGTCGCGATGCTGGTTCCACTTGATGTCGCCACCGGTGCGCTTGCACACGATGACTTTCTGAATGCTGCTGGTTTCCGGGTTGGTCAACGCGTCGTCGACGTTGGTCTTCAGCGGAATTTTCTTGCCGGCACGAACACCTTCGTCAGCGGTGATCACCACTTTCGAGCGGCAGTCGATGATGCGACCGGCCAGGGCTTCCGGCGAGAAACCGCCGAACACTACCGAGTGAATCGCGCCGATCCGGGTGCAGGCCAACATGGCGACCACGGCTTCGGGGATCATCGGCATATAGATCGTCACCACGTCGCCGCGGTGCACATCCTGGCCACGCAAGGCGTTGGCGAACTTGCAGACTTGTTCGTGCAGCTCGCGGTAGGTGATGTTGCGGCTTTCGGCAGGGTCATCCCCTTCCCAAATAATCGCGATTTGATCGCCGCGCTCGGCCAGATGACGGTCGAGGCAGTTGTAGGAAACGTTCAGCGTGCCGTCGGCGAACCATTTGATGTCGACATGGTGATCGTCGAAGGACGTCTGCTTCACCGTGGTGAAAGGCTTGATCCAGTCGAGGCGCTTGGCTTGTTCACGCCAGAAGCCGTCCGGGTTGACGACCGACTGCTGGTACATGGCCTTATAGGTGGCCTCGTCAGTCAGCGTGTTGGCTGCTACCTCGGGACGAACGGGATACAAAGAAGCCGCACTCATCTTTCTTACCTCGGTGGAATAGTTGTTTTTGTATGGCCCCAGTTGTAGCCGGGCGGGGCCTATAGAACCATTCGACGATGGTAGTAACAAGCCCCTACAAAATATCGTGACAAGCACAAAACCGAGCTGGAACGGACGTCTCTAGTACAACGCTGCTCCCTGTAGGAGCGAGGCTTGCCCGCGAAGAACGATAACGCGGTCTGCCTGAAAAACGCCGATTGTTACCAAATCTGCCAAAGGTGTTTATCAAAAGCACGGCTATATGCACGCCGCCCCCAGGCCTAAAATCAGCCTCGCCAACACGGCAACGCGATTAACCCAGTTGCAGCCCCCACGAAGGCAGTTAATCCAAGACTCTTTATTAAAGCTCCACACGCAATCCCAAAAAGATTGCGTGACCCCCTTCGACTTCAGAAAGGTAAATTTGAAATGAAAGCTTTATTGGTTCTGGCCCTCAGCAGTCTGTGCGCAACCGCCATGGCGGATGAGGTCCCGACTGATGTCGCACAGCAACAACCCGCCATTGAGGAATACACCTATTCCACTCACCTGGACATCGCCAAAGTCATATCGATGAGCGAAATCCCGAACGTCTGCGAAGTGGTTCCAGCAAAAATGGAATACGACGACTCCAAGGGTCAGCGACACATTCTGCGCTACAGCGTCATGGGTAACGGCTGCTCTAACGGCTGATCCGCCCCACTTTTATCTCCCAAGGCTCGACCCATCCTTTTCTAAAGACAGATGAAGCGCCGAGCCACGCATCGATAAATACGATTGTTTTAAGCGTTTATTTGCGCTTTTTAATCAAAATAGTTGGCGTAGTATGAATTTCACACCCAAGGCACAAAACGCCAACGAACCTGGAGCCACTACCATGAAAACCAAACTGATCCTCGCCCTGACCCTTTCCGTCCTGGCCGCCAACACGTTCGCCGCCGATGGCTACGACCGCACTGGCTCGTCTACTTTCACTGAAGCGGCTGTCGCTTCTGATGGTTACGACCACACTGGTTCGGCATCTTTCGCTTCCGATGGCTTCGATCGCACTGGCGCTGCCAAGGTTGCTGCTGATGGTTCTGATCACACTGGCGCTGCCAAAGTCGCCGCTGATGGTTCTGATCGCGTAGGCGCAGCTCGCTTCAGCTGAAAACTGAACGCGACCTCATAGCCCGACTTCGGTCGGGCTTAGTTGTGTCTGAAGTGGTCAAAAATCGACCAAAACCACTACATGTAGTAAAAAAACCCATTTATGGTTGTTTTTTGAGCAACCCATTTCAAGAACATTTTCAGCCAAAAACTGCAGACAATCACGCCCACAAAAACCCTTCTCCTTCCCTGAAAGCCCCGCCCCACCTGGCTTGCAACACAGCAGCAAACCATAACCACGCGAACACCCTGACCTCACCGTCAAAAACCAGCCAAAACAGACGAAAAAAAAAACTTCCTCCGCCAAAGCCCTGTAAACCCTCACTCCAACCTGAAAACGCCCCTCGCCGACCACGCCGGGTGCCATTTCGCCGCACCACGGGGCCGAAAATTTCCTTATAATGCGCACTTAAACGGGCCTGCAATATTCCCTTACAGGGGTGAAAAGCCAGTCTGAAGCCCATGCAGAGCGACTCACGTTTTCTGCGCCCATCAGCGGCTTCGGAACACCCGTACAAATTCTGTTTGTTGCCTGCGTACCGCTGCAAAAAACGGTACAGCTGCAACAAACGATTTCCTTTAGATCCAACGCGGCCAGTAAGGCCGTGTGAAAAACCAACCTATCAGTTTTCACACGGGCAATCTGGCCCTCACGCAGGAGACGACACGTCATGCTGAGCTGGGACGAATTCGACAAAGAAGACAGCGGCGAGACCGTGGTAAAAGGCGCCAACGCCGGCCACGCGACTGAAGCCAACATGGACCGACTCGACACCGCTGGTGGTGTCGCCGCTCAAGAAGCTCGCGCTGTTACCGCGAACGACTCTGCCGCAATCGCCCGTGCCAAAGCTGCCCTGGACACCCTCGACGTCGCCGAAGGCCTCGCCGAACTCGAAGGCGCCTCCGCCCGCGTTGCTGTCGACGAAAAGCGCATGATCAACTGCCGCGCCGACCTCAACCAACTCGTACCGTTCAAGTACGACTGGGCCTGGCAGAAGTATCTGGACGGTTGCGCAAACCACTGGATGCCGCAAGAAGTCAACATGACCGCCGACATCGCCCTCTGGAAAGACCCGGAAGGCCTGACCGACGACGAGCGCCGCATCGTGATGCGCAACCTCGGCTTCTTCTCCACCGCCGACTCCCTGGTTGCCAACAACCTGGTCCTGGCCGTGTACCGCCTGATCACCAACCCGGAATGCCGCCAGTACATCCTGCGCCAGGCCTTCGAAGAGGCGATCCACACCCACGCCTACCAGTACTGCATCGAATCGTTGGCCATGGATGAAGGCGAGATCTTCAACATGTACCACGAGATCCCATCGGTCGCGAAAAAAGCCACCTGGGGCCTGAAATACACCCGCTCGATCTCCGATCCGAAGTTCGAAACCGGCACCGTCGAAACCGACAAAGAGTTGCTGCGCAACCTGATCGCCTACTACTGCGTTCTGGAAGGCATCTTCTTCTACTGCGGCTTCACCCAAATCCTCTCCATGGGCCGCCGCAACAAAATGACCGGCGTCGCCGAGCAGTTCCAATACATCCTGCGCGACGAATCCATGCATCTGAACTTCGGCATCGATGTGATCAACCAGATCAAAATCGAAAACCCGCATTTGTGGGATGCTGAAATGAAGGAAGAAGCGAGCCAGATGATTCTGCAGGGGACTCAGCTGGAGATCGAATACGCGCGGGACACCATGCCTCGTGGGGTGTTGGGCATGAATGCGGCGATGATGGAGGATTACCTGAAGTTCATCGCTAACCGTCGTTTGAGCCAGATTGGTTTGAAAGAAGAGTACCCAGGGACGACTAACCCGTTCCCTTGGATGAGCGAGATTATGGACTTGAAGAAAGAGAAGAATTTCTTTGAGACTCGGGTTATTGAATACCAAACCGGTGGTGCGCTTAGCTGGGATTGATTTCGCTTAATCGACAGTAATTAAGGAACACAAGTAAAGAAAAGGCCCTGAAACCCAGGGCCTTTTTCACAAATGGAGAAGTGATGGAATACTCAAAAATCATAAGTGGCAGCAGACTCCGATCAAGCACCGCCAATAGAGACCACAACATAATAGCTGAAACAGAGAGCGACAAAGCTCGCATTCTATTTTCGGCACCATTTCGCCGACTACAGAAAAAAGCACAAGTTTTCCCTTTGGAATCTAATGCAGCAGTAAGAAGCAGACTTACTCACACGTTAGAAGTAGCGACAGTCGGGCGACAAATCGCTCAAAAAATCTCGAAAGAATTAGCAGACGCATCAAAAATTGCTGACAAAGAAGCTTTTGTCAACATTGTAGAATCTGCTTGTCTATTGCACGACATTGGAAATCCACCATTCGGCCATTTTGGCGAATCTGCGATTTCTAACTGGTTTAAGAACAAAGCAAAAATAGAAGGATCTACTTTTCACTCACAACGAAAACTAAATCACGACTACTATATTGACTTTGAAAACTTTGACGGCAACGCTCAAGGTTTACGAATAATGACCAAGCTTCAGGGCGAGGATCAATTTGGCTTAAACCTAACATGTTCAACCATTGCTGCTTATCTAAAATACACACATCCAGAACACTCGAGAAACAAAGAAACAAACGACTTCCACAAGAAGCCTGGATTCTTCTTAACAGAAGAAGAATCACTGAAGGAAGTATGGACAAAGCTTGAAATACCATTCAACACAAGAAGCCCTCTGACGTTTATCATGGAGGCAGCGGATGACATCGCGTATTGCCTCAGCGATATTGAGGACGGTATTGAAAAAGAAATCATAACTTACGAAGAGTTAATCAAAGCAATTTCAAGCAAGCTTAGCGGGGACACGTTAAGCTTTTGGAATAACTTAATTGATACGGCAGAGAAAAACAGTGCTCACGTAAGCAAATTCATATCAATTCGAACTCACTTGATCAACAGATCGACAGAGTTAGCAAAATCTACTTTCCTTTTAAATCAAGAAGCAATACTGTCCGGTGATTTTTTTGATTCGTTAATCAATGAAGACTCTTATGAGTATAAAGTGCTTAAAGCAGTTCGAGACTTCGTAGCTCGACATGTTTACACGTCACCAGAAGCAGAAATAATTGAGCTATCAGGAAACAGCATCATTACTGGTCTCCTAGACAAGCTTTCACCACTATTAGAAATGAGCTTTGCCAACTTCGAACACGTACTAAATAAAGATGTAAAAAAAGTAAAAGAAAACGGACTTCAAATAGAAGCTCGCCTGTTAAATTTACTTCCTGAGCAATGTAAAAAATCATACCGCGCCGACTCGGCAACGAATCCGGGGTACGAATGGATATATCGAACTCACTTTCTTGTTGACTACATCTCAGGCATGACAGACGATTTTGCGTTAGAGATGTATCAAAAGCTCGCTGGCATCCGGACTACATGAAATTAGATTCAAAACATCCGTCAGAAATCATCAAGGAGCTAGCCGGCCGGCTAGCCGATGACTTTTTCTTTGAACTTAGCATCTACGAATACGAGCCCCAATCAATTCTAGACACGAGACAAATAATAAAAATCAAAGCTGCCGAATTTACTCAAGCTCTAATAGAACAAAAAATTGATGAGTTAGCACCCAATAAAGAGTTAGCTTTTCACTCCATACTTCGGCATAACAAAATGAAATACCACATACCCATGATTGACTTTAAAGCACCAGAGAGTCTAATCAGAAACTCAATAAACTCGTTACAAAAAGTTATCCCAAAGAAAATTTTCAATGAGCTTGTTTTTTATAATTCAGGCCGGTCCTGCCACGCTTATAGTCTCAAAATAATAAATAACTCAGAGTGGATTGATTTCATGGGGCGGCTACTTTTGGTATCGCACCCTCACGAAGAGCAAATTATTGATACCCGCTGGGTCGGGCATAGACTCATGTCAGGTTTCAGTAGTCTCAGATGGAGTGCTAATACAGATAAATATTTAGCCTTACCTCAAAAGATCACAATGCATTCAACATTTGGGGAAATATTCTGACAGCCATTTCAGACATGTACTGGTTCTTGAGCTGCCTCCATGGAAGTTAAATATTCAATCTTGACTGAATAGAGCTAACACCATACCCTCATCTTTCCGGCGCCTAAGAAACGCCTCAAGTAGCGGCCTGACCGCTCCCGAAAGATGCGGCTTTTTTGTGCCTACGGATTTCTCGTGGGTGTAAAAAATCTCTGCTAATGTCGGGAGTGGGCGAATACAAGACCCGAAAGGGGAATATGTCCGGCCTTCTACTTGGGGTTTCTTAACTCCCGGCGCCTTAGCCCTAAGAAAGCTATCAAGTAGAGGTAATGGATATGCCTAAGCTTTTTCCCTTCTTATTGAAGGAAATCACCTACAGCTTTACTGCTCAAATTATGCTTCCTACTCGGGAGGCTGATCATGTCTGACTCACACAACCCCATAGTCTTTACCCGCCACAACCTCTCCCTCCACGCCCTCCTCCTAGAAAACCAACCATGGTTCTGCGCCCGCGATATCGGCCGATTGATGGGTCTCCATTTGAGTGATCGTATGGTCAGCAAATTAGACAAAGATCAGCGTCGCGTTTTGTGGATTGAATATTTTCGGCAACCAGAAAAACAGCTGATGCTCAGCGAATCCGGTGTCTATGCGCTGTTGGTGTATCACTACGTTCCGGGGAATCGCTTGCTGCGTGAGTGGTTGACCCATCAGGTGGTGCCGGCCTTGCGCGATGCGGAGCAATCTGAAAATTCGGATCGGCCGATGTTGAGCTTGTTGGATTGGCCGGAAATGTCGTTGAGTCTGCTGCATTGGCAGAATGAAGGTTGGATTCGGTTACGGGACATGCCTTACCTGTTAAACGATCAGACGCAAAGTCGGGTGAATGTATCGAAACCATGGTGGCGGAGGGTCGCTCAGGTGTTTCAGTCGTAGAAGCATTCGGTGGGCTAGGCGCCGTGTTTTTAGGAATGCCTACGAAATCCGTAGCTATTCTTAGCAATTCGTAGACAGCTTTGATGACCAATAAGTATTGCCCGAGGGTTTTCAACCCTCGGGTAGTTGTATCGATATCCCAAGTTGGAGTGATCAGGAGCAGGAGTCTTCAGTCGTCCGACAAGTGAATCACCTCAAATTTCTCTGCAAACCTCCTCTTACACCACACGACTACCTTAGGTTAAGTCGTCGAAAACCCAACGCCCACTGAGAATGCCTTTCAGTTGTTCAACGCTCAGCAGTTGGTTGGGCTTCTTATGAACAACCGCGTGGCAATTTGCGCAAAGTGTAATCATGTCGGTCGCTGGATCGACCACCTGGTCTTCTTCATACTCAGAAATGGGCTTCACGTGGTGTACGTGGATAAACCCTTTCGCGTGCTCGCCGTAAGCCTTCTCAAAATCAAATTCACAGGCGTTACATCGAAGTCCATGAATTTCGATTGCTTGCAGCCTAAGCTTTTGATTGCGCTCATATCGGACGCCGTAATAGGTGATTTTTTTCCCTTCAGTGCCGGTAACTCTAGTCTCAAACTCCTGCGTGCCATCGATTGGGCTAGAACCGTCATCCTGTTGCGCCTTCAGCACCGCGTGAGAGCAAATTTTGTCAAATACGGCTTGATCAATTTCCCGAGCACTTCTGCGCCAATAATTGTTTTTTAGCCTTTGAGGAATTGGCTCAAGGTATTCCCCATCAATTTTGTTCGGGACTGCAAACTCAAAAGGCTTGAAATCCTCAATATCAGCAAATAGATCACCCTTTGTGCTGTCCTTGTCCGCATATATCTTCCCTACTCGAGCAACACCAAAATAGTGTGGGCTCGCACTCAGGCGCTGATCCGAAAAAGCCTTACTTTTCATTTTCCCTTTGTAGTAAAGCACCTCCATTCCTTCGGAGAGCACCGGTCTGTACTGCTTCGGGAAGTGATACCGGGCTCCGGTTTTATCGGACCACTTCGATACATCATTTTCGGCAATGACAGCTGGCATCCATTCATCCTCATAACAGAAGATGAAGCCTACCAAATAACAAGAAAACTCCTACAGACTTCGCGAAAAATCCCCACATTTCGATCAGCAAAGGAAGAGTTTCGCTCTAGCAGCGCAATCAAAATCCGCAGAAACATCTTTTACAGATGCCGTAGACAGCAAAATCGTAACTTCACCTCATCGTGAGCGAGGCTAAACGTGCCACGCGCACGCCCAAAGATTGAAGATATTGACGAATTAAGAGGTGCACTATCACGCCCCTCCCGCTATTAATACCCTTCCCCACTCAAGGACCCGAGCCCACCATGAAATTCGACCTCGCCTACTGCCGCAGCCTCGACGAAAAGCTGTCGATCTATGACGTTCGCGATTTGAATTTCGACGAGACGATGGAGTTCGATTCCGCCAAGGAACACTTCCAGTGCCCCAACGATACCTGTCGTTCAGCGTTTGATACGCCCAACGTGTTGGGGACGTTCAACGCCAAGAACGTGAATTACGTGCGCACGCCGCACTTCAAAAACATTCCTAGCACGCGGCATATCGAGGGTTGTCCTTATGTCAGTCTGAAGACGCCGGCGTCGGGCCTGGAGGCGGATGGTGCGGAATCGGATGACAGTCGGGAGGAGCATTTCCCGTCGGAGTTGTTGCTGACTCGGCGTGAGTATGTGCGTAAGCCGTTGAACCCTGCCGTGGCGGCGGATGTCATGCGGGATGACCCAAAACCAACTTCAGTGGCCAGTGACGTCGAGCATCCGAGTCGGGAGTCGGCGCCGGACAAGACCAGTGTCTTCGCCCATCCGGTGGAGTGTTTTGTGTCGAACTTCGAGGACAAGGAGCTGCTCAAGCGCATGCCGCTGAAGATTGGCGAGCACACGGCGCCTTATGGGTCGTTCTTCAAGAAGATCGAGTACCTGCAGGACAACAAGGGGCTGATTTACTGGGGCAAGATCAAGGAGATCAAGGATTACACGCAGAGCTTTCGCATCGATTTCGAACAAAAGGTCTGGTTCAAGCAACCGGACGAGGCGAAGAAGAAGCCTTATTCGGTCAACGTTTATCTGAGCAAGAAGCTGATCGACAACTACCGCAAGCGCAAAGCGTTTCTGGAAGAGATCAAGCACGCCGTCGACAGTGAGGCGCAGTTGTATTGTTTCTTTTATGGGGTTCAGCCTGCGTTGAAGCAGGTGCCGAGCAAGAAAAACCCCGAACAGACGTTCGGGGTGTTCAGTGCCAATATCGAGAACCTGGATCACTTCATTATTCGTGAAGCGCCGGGGTTGGCGGACAAGTAAATTCGCCTCAGGGCAGTTGCAGCGCTACGCCGCCGGGGTGCAGGCCTTGGCGCAGTTGGTGGTGGGCACGTCGGACGCGGATTGCGCTGGATTTTGGCTATAACAGCCCGGCGGCGTTCTCGACGATGTTTCGTCGTGCGTTGGGGCAGGCACCGTCCGTTTGGTTGGTGGGGGCGAAATAGCGAGTTCGCGACCACTAGAACCAATCACGCGGCAAGCGCAGAACCTGTGGGAACGTGGCTTGCCCGCGAAGAACGATGACGCGTAATACCTGAAAAACCGCGGTGCATTCTTCGCGGGCAAGCCACGCTCCCACAGGTTCTGCGCTTGTTTACTGATCGGTTTTAGCCACTGCTTGTTCTGGCAGCAACTCAAAACTCTGCTCCTTCACATCCTGGGAATCCAGACCGATTTGTACCCGGAATTCGCCCGGCTCGGCGGCGTATTCCAATTGGGTGTTGAAGAACTTCAGGTCATTCTCATCAATGCTGAAGTGCACTGCTTTCTCCTCCCCCGCCTTGAGCATGATTTTTTGAAAGTTCTTCAGTTCTTTGACCGGACGGCTGACGGAGCCAACGACATCGCGGATATACAGCTGAACCACCGTTTCGCCGTCGCGCTGGCCGATGTTCTTCACCATGACGCTGGCGACGAGGTTGTCGGTCTTGCTCAGTGTGGTCGAAGACAGGGCCATGTCGGTCAGGCTGAAATCGGTATAGCTCAGCCCATAGCCGAAGGGATAAAGCGGACCATAGGATTGATCGAAATATTGCGACGTGTAGTTGCGAAGCGCACCCACGATGTAGGGGCGACCGGTGTTCAAGTGGCTGTAGTAATTGGGGATCTGCCCCACGGAGCGTGGAAAGGTAATGGGCAACTTGCCGGACGGGTTGTAGTCACCGAACAACACATCGGCAACGGCATTGCCTCCCTCGGAGCCGCTGTACCAGGTTTCCAGAATCGCATCGGCCTGTTTCTGCTCCTTGCCGATGGACAGCGGCCGGCCGTTCATCAATACCAGAACCAGCGGCTTGCCGGTGGCTTTCAGGGCGGTGATCAATTCACTCTGGCGTCCAGGCAGATCGAGGCTGGTTCGACTGGCTGCTTCATGAGACATACTGCGGGGCTCACCCACCACGGCAATCACAACATCGGCTTGTTGTGCAGCCTTGACCGCTTCGTCAATCATTTCTGCTGCCGGACGAGGGTCGTTCGCGAGTTCGGACACGCCCTGATATTCCAGGTATTTAACAACCTCCTGATCCTCCTCGAGATTGGCGCCTCGGGCATAGATCAGCGAGCCTTGGTTCATCGCGTTTTTCAGCCCGTCGTAGATCGTCACCGATTGCGCGGGCACGCCGCTTGCGGACCAACTGCCCATGATGTCGACGGTACTTTTTGCCAGCGGGCCTATGAGCGCGATCACGCCCTCTTTTTTTAGCGGCAAGAGCGAATTTTCATTCTTCAGCAGCACCAATGTCTTGCGTGCCACCTCACGGGCCTGCGCTCTGTGCAGACGGTTTTCAGCATTGTTATCAGCGGGGTCTTCACTGGCAATGCCGATGCGCCGGTAAGGGTCTTCGAACAGCCCCATGTCGTACTTGGCCCCCAGCACTTCACGCACCGCGTTATCAATATTGCTCTGGGAAATAGCGCCTGACTCAAGCAGCCCCGATAGCTCCGGCCCATAGGAGAAATCGTTCATGCTCATATCAACGCCGGCCTTGATCGCGAGCCTGGCCGCATCGCGGGGATTCTTCGCAACACCATGCTGAACCAGATCGTTTATCCCGTTATGGTCGCTGATGACCAGTCCCTTGAAGCCCCATGCCTTGCGAAGCAGGTCTTGCATCAACCATGCATTGGAAGCGGCTGGCACGCCATTTATCGAGTTAAGCGCCACCATCATCGCCCCCGCGCCACCCTCAATCGCCGAGCGATAAGGTGGCAGGTAGTCCTGGTACATTCTGGCCAGGCCCATGTCGACGCTGTTGTAGTCGCGTCCACCCTCGACAGCCCCATACAAGGCAAAGTGTTTGGCGCTGGCCATGATGCTGTCGGGTGCATTCGGGCTTGCGCCCTGGTAAGCCTGAACCATTGCTTTGGCAATGCGCGAAACCAGATAGGTGTCTTCGCCGAAGCCTTCGGAGGTGCGCCCCCAGCGAGGATCCCGGGCGATATCGATCATCGGGGCGAAGGTCAAATCGATACCGTCGGCACTGGCTTCTTTCGCCGCTGTTCGACCGCTCAACTCGATAGCGCCAATATCCCAGCTAGACGCCAACGCCAGGCCAATGGGAAAAATGGTTCGATGGCCGTGTATGACGTCCCAGCCGAAAAACATCGGTATTTTCAGGCGGCTTTGTTGAGCCGCGTCTTGCATGGGTCGGTTGACGTAGCGGCTCACAGAGCCGTACGTACCACCGATTCGCCCGGCGGCGATTTCTTCACGTATCTTTTCGGGCGTCATCTTTTCATCAATGGCGATCAGCCGCAGTTGGCCGATTTTTTCCTCCAGGGTCATCTGATTTATCAGGTTGCTGACAAAGGCCTCTTTACTTAACGATGCCATATCAGCCACGACGGGCAGACTTGTAAAACCAATCAGGGCACATAGCAGACGTAGTCTTTTCATGATTCCCTTCCCTGCATAACGCTGTGACGCACTGCGTCATAAACGCCACTTTCCTTGTATTGAAAATCAGAAAGCTGACGTTCAATCATTGCTGCTGACGGGAGTTGAAAGCTCATTGAGCGTTCAGGAGCCCGCATAGAAATAGCGTAGTCGCTCCCACGCGCCTGCCTGAGCGAAAAATAGAATCAATCAAAAAAATGAGGTTGATCCGGGCTGAAAACAACTGTACAAAAACACAGTATATTTTGAATCAGCACTCTCGAGCCCGGAGAACACCATGGCCACTCTTGCGATGAAAATCACCCTGGAACGTATCGCCCTCTTCCAGTTCACCCCCGCCCACTGCGCCCAGGCCCGAGCGATGCTGGGCTGGAGTGTTGAAGAGTTATCCGGAGAATCCGGGGTTTCCGTTGACGCGATTCAACGTTTCGAGGCTGAACGCGATGTGCTGGATGTCACCCGGCTAGCGTTGGCGTATCGGTTTGAGTCGCAAGGTCTGGTGTTCTTCCCGGGGTTTGCGCCGGGCAGAGGGATGAATGTGCGAGGGTCGACGCCGGATCCGGTGGGGCGGGCGGATTATGCGATGGTTGAGTGAGGTGTCAGTACGGGCCGCTCCCACGGCAAGCGGCCCGGCAGCACAACATCAAGCGTTCTGAGGCGCCACCTGATCGCTTGCATCTTCCAACCCTAGCCACCATGCGCGACCCTGCTGCGGATACATCACATTGAACGCCTCACCCATCTGCGGCGTGGTGATCGACACGTTCCGCTCCCAGGCCAACGCTAAAATGCGGTCGAAGGGTTCGTACCAGGCGTGCATTGACAGGTCAAAGGTGCCGTTGTGGATCGGCAGTAACCAGCGCCCTTTAAGGTCAATGTGCGCTTGCAGGGTTTGCTCGGGCTGCATATGAACGTGCGGCCACTCGACGTTGTAAGCGCCGGTTTCCATGAGCGTGAGGTCGAATGGGCCGTACTGTTCGCCGATGCGTTTGAAGCCGTCGAAGTAGCCGCCGTCACCACTGAAGAAGATCCGCGTGTCGCCGTCGATCATCACCCACGACGCCCAAAGGGTGCTGTTGCCGTCGAACAGCCCACGACCTGAAAAGTGCTGCGACGGTGTGGCGACAAATTGAACGCCATCGACCTCGGTGCCCTGCCACCAATCCAGTTGGCGCACTTTGCTGGCATCGATACCCCATTTGATCAGGGTGTCGCCCACCCCCAGCGGTGTGAGGAAATATCGGGTCTTGTCCGCCAGCTTGAGGACGGCCTGATAATCGAGGTGGTCGTAGTGATCGTGGGACAGGATCACCGCTTCAATTGGCGGCAAATCTTCGAGGCTGATCGGCGGTTGGTGGAAACGCTTGGGGCCGGCCCATTGCACCGGTGAGGCGCGCTCGGCGAAGACTGGGTCGGTAATCCAGAATTTGTCTCGCAGTTTCAGCAGAACCGTGGAATGGCCGAGGCGATAGACGCTGTGGTTGGGCGCGGCGATCAACGCAGCCTGGGTCAGGGTTTGCACCGGGACCGGGGCAGACGGTCGTGTGTCGCGTGGTTTGTGGAAGATGAAGTTCCAAATGATGCGCACGGTTTTGCGAAAGCCTTCGCGCTGCACCGGCACATGGTTTCGGTACTGCCCTTGAGCCTGTCGAGACGCTTCAGGCGTTGAGGCGTTATCCGCTGGAGAAGTTGAAGTGGCCATGACTGAATGACTCCAGAAAAACCGCACGCTTGACGATTTTCCACGTGGGACGATAAATGGCCAAGGCACGCACGCATCAGCCGGAGATTCTTTTTTGCGCTGGCAGGATTAACAAAACATTACACTGCACAGTGTAGTTTCAAGGTTGCATCAAAGCCGATCACAAGTAAACTACCAAGTGTAGTTCTCCACTTTTTTCTGCCTAAGCGTATTTATGACAGCCCTACCGCGCCTCACCGACCGTAAACGCGAAGCCATCATCCAGGCGGCGATTGCCGAATTCCGTGCCAACGGTTTCGACATCACCAGCATGGACAAGATCGCCGCCACCGCTGGCGTGTCGAAGCGCACCGTGTACAACCACTTCCCGAGCAAGGAAGAGTTGTTCGCCGAAATCCTCAATCAATTGTGGGCGCGGGTAACGGCTGAACAGGAAGCGGCCTACCGCGCTGACTTGCCCCTGCGTGATCAGTTGCGCCTGATGTTGCAGGCGAAACTGCAGATGCTGGCCGATGACAATTTTCTCGACCTGGCGCGGGTGGCGATAGCCGCCACTATCCATTCTCCCGAGCGTGCGCAAAACATGGTCGCCCGAATGAGTGAACGCGAGGAAGGCCTGACCGTGTGGATTCGAGCGGCCCAGGCCGATGGCCTGTTGAAACCGGTCGCACCCGACTTCGCCGCGCAACAGGTCCAGGGATTGCTCAAGTCGTTTGCGTTCTGGCCACAGATCTCCATGGGCCAGCCAGGCTTGTCGCCCGAGATGCAGCACACCGTTGTGGAGTCGGCGCTGGACATGTTCCTGGCCTGTTATGAGCTTTGAATCGAGCTGCAAAAAATGACAATGTCCGCCGCGTTATCGCTGACCGGTCGCTCTGAGTAGAAACACCGAAATGTGTTTCAGAATGAAACTGGCGCTGGAGCTATAGTGTGCCTCAGTCCCAGCGCCATGCAGAGAGCACCATGAGCACCCCGACCCGCGAAACCGAAACCGAACTCACCGGCCCCGTCGATCACCTGCGCTTCCATCGCCCTCACGCTCATCTGGCACCTACTTTCGGTACCGACCGTTTTGCCCTGCGCGCCGAGGCCTTTGCGCGATTCTTCGGCACGCCGACTTTTCTCGGCGCCCAGACCCTGATTGTAGTGGTCTGGATTTGCCTGAACCTGTCCGGCGTAACCGATTTCGATGTGTACCCGTTCATCCTGCTCAACCTGGCGTTCAGCCTGCAAGCAGCCTATGCCGCACCGCTGATTTTGCTGGCCCAAACGCGTCAAGCGGCGCGAGACAAAGCCCAATCAGACGCCGATGCGCGACATCGTGAAGCCTTGGCCGTGGCCAACAGCGAACGTCAGGCCCAAGCTGCGCGGAACACCGCGCAACTGATGGAGCTGCTGGAGCAAAACACTCGACTCACCGAAATAACCAAGACCCTGACCGAGCGCATCGAAAGCCTGACGTCGCAAATGCATCAACACTTCGTAGGCAAAGAGCCGCCGAAGGCGTGATCTGACTCAAGGCAACTTCAGCGCCCGTCCCAACTCATCGAACAACGTCACCACTGAGCGCAATGCGCGGCAGTCTGGGCGAGTGAGCAACCACAGTGCGGTGTCGTAACCGTGCAAGGGCTCGGTCAACGGTTGCAGTCCGTCACCGATGAGGAAGTCCGGCAACGCCGCGACGCCGAGCCCGGCCCGTACCAACTCGGTCACCGACAACATGCTGTTGCAACGATAGCTCGGTGTCACGCCAGGCAATTGTTGACGACGCCAGGCGACGGTGGGGTGATCGGGCAGGAAGTCGTCCGGAGCGATCCAGGTCAATGCAGCCAGGTCGTGGGAATCAACCGATTGCAGATAGGCCGCGCTGGCACAGACCCGGTAGGAAATATCCGCCAATCGCCTGCCAACCAAATGCTCGGGCGGTGTGCGGGTCAGCCGCAAGGCGATGTCGGCATCGCGACGGCTGAGGTTGGCGAAATCGTTGGAGGTGCAGAGTTCAATGGTCAGCGCCGGATAGGACGGCATGAACCGCACCAGCGCCGGCAATAGCAAACTTTGCAGGACCGAATCGGTGCAGGTCAGGCGCACGGTGCCGCTGATGACTTCACCGCCCTGCTCCACGCCAATGCGCGCCGCCTCCAGCGCTTGTTCGGCGCGCTCAGCCTGCTCGGCCAGGCTCTGCGCCAACGTGGTCGGCAGGTAACCGGTACGGCTCTTTTCGAACAATTGCTGGCCCAACGCGGCTTCCAGTCGGCGGACGGCGCGAAACACCGTCGAGACATCGACTTTCAACAACGCCGACGCCCGGGCCAGAGAGCCGCCGCGCACCAGGGCGAGGATCAGGGACAGGTCTGGGTAGTCCAGTCGATAGTGCGTCGGTGCATTGATCACTTGGGATAACGCCAATATTGATTGCGTGAACGCCAATCTATAGTGGGTGCCAGGAATCAACAAGCGTCGAGATCACTCATGGAAACCAACGCCATCCGCATCGCCCTGATCGGCGATCACGACCCACAGGTCACCGCCCACCAAGCCATTCCCGTCGCCCTCGGCATGGCCGCCGAACACTCAGGCAAGGACATACAGTTTCAATGGTTGGCCACCGACACCATCAACGCCGATACGCCACTGGATGACTTCGATGGTTTCTGGTGCGTGCCCGCCAGCCCTTATCGCGACATGGACGGCGCATTACGGGCGATCCGTTTTGCCCGCGAGCAGCTGCGACCTTTCCTCGGCACTTGCGGCGGTTTTCAGCACGCGGTACTCGAATTCGCCCGCAACGTTCTGGGCTGGAAAGATGCCGAACACGGCGAGACCTCACCCGACGCAACGCGGGCGTTACTCACGCCGCTAGCCTGTTCGCTGGTGGAAGCCGTCGACAGTATTCGTTTGGTTGAAGGCTCGTTGATCGCCAAGGCGTACGAAAACGCTGAAATTCGCGAGGGATATCACTGCCGTTATGGTGTGAATCCTGAGTTTGAACGGGCGCTACTGAAACAACAGTTGCACGCGGTTGGCCACGATTCGATGGGGGATCTGCGGGCGGTGGAGTTAAAAGATCATCCGTTCTTCGTCGCCACGTTGTTCCAACCGGAACGCGCCGCGCTCAAGGGCCATCTGCCGCCGTTGGTTCGCGCGTTGATCGAGGCCTGTGCGAGGCAAAAGTCATGATCGCCCAGACACCTGCAACGCCTTACTACGCAGTGATTTTCACCTCGCTGCGCACCGACGGCGATCACGGTTACGAACAGGCCGCCGAACGCATGGTGGAGCTGGCCCGTGAGCAACCCGGCTTCCTTGGCGTGGAATCGGCCCGGGGTGCGGACGGGCTCGGGATTACGGTGTCCTACTGGGCCAGCGAAGCAGCGATCCTGGCCTGGAAACACCATCCCGAGCACAGCGCGATTCGTGAGCGCGGGCGATCGACCTGGTATTCGGCGTGTCATACGCGGGTGTGCAGGGTTGAGCGGGCATATGGGTTTGAGCAGTAAGTATTTGTGGTGCTCTTCAGGCCGCCATCGCGAGCAGGCTCGCTCCCACATTGATTAGGTGTCGTACACAAAACCAATGTGGGAGCGAGCCTGCTCGCGATGAGGCCAGAACATTCATCACAAAAACATCAACCCCGCACCAAACTCCGCACCGCCGTAATCTGCGGCACTTCCCGACGATTCATATACACCCGCAACGGTTCGGTGATGTTGATCCGGTCGTCAATGTTCTGGTCCAGCAACAACTGGATCAGTTCACGCTTGAGCGTCATGGTCTGCTCGGGGCCGGATGCCCAGACGAATTCACTGGTGGGGATGATGCCGTCGTCGGCCACGTCCATGCCGAACGAGTCTTCGCTGAAACGAACGATGTACTGGCCGGTCTTGCGATTGAGGCCGACGAAGCCTTTGAGTTGGTCGGCGGCCTGGCAAATGAGCTGAGAAGTGATGCGCACGGTAAACCTCACAAAAGGTCGCAAAGGACCGGTGATCGATGGTTTACACGCAGGGCAAGCGAACGGTTTCCCTCTGCTGGGGAAATTGCCGGACCAAGAGTACTGCAAAGAACCGCACAAAAGCGCTGAAAAAATCAGCTTTAAACACGTTTATGTCGGTCTTGCGATAGCGCAAGCGGCGTTCAGTTGTTAAAAGAGACGTCTTTGAAATCTATCGCAAAAGGACTTCGACCATGCCTGCCACCTTCACCAAAAGCGCCCTGCTGCTGAGCCTGATGCTCGGACTCGGCCAGGCACAGGCCGCCAGCGAGCCAAGCCCCACCGCACTGGCGACCCGTCTGGGCATTCCGCACCCGGCGGTAATTGCCCACCGCGGCGCGTCTTTCGACGCTCCGGAATCCACCGCCGCAGCCTACAAACTGGCTCGCGATCTGGGTGCCGACTATCTGGAAATGGACCTGCAGCGCAGCAAGGATGGCGTGTTGTTCGCCCTGCATGACAACAACCTGCAACGTACCACCGACGTCGCCACCAAATTCCCTGAGCGCAAGGACAGCCTGGCCAACGAGTTCACCATCGCCGAACTCAAAACCCTGGATGCCGGCAGCTGGTTCAACAGCGCTTACCCGGATCGCGCGCGTCCGGGCTACGCGGGTCTGAAGATCCTGACCCTGGACGAAATCATCGACATTGCCCAGGGCAATCCGCTGCACAAGCCTGGCCTGTACATCGAGACCAAAGAGCCGAAGCAGTTTCCCGGCATCGAGCGTGACCTCAAGGATAAATTGCAGGACCGCGGCTGGCTGAGTCCGGCCGGTTCGAAACTGGCGAAAAGTAATCTGGCGGTCGGCCAGGGCAAAGGCAAGGTGGTGCTGCAAACCTTCGAGAAGAGCAGCCTCGAATTGCTTGAGAAGGAAATGCCGCAAGTGCCGAAAATCCTGTTGCTGTGGGTGGGCGAAGGCAGCATCGAGCCGAAATCCAAAGTGACGTTCGCCGAGTCCGGCGACAAGGATAAAGCGACTTACTACGCCAAACAGGAACCAAAAGACAAAGCCGAATTCCAGCAATGGGTCGAGTACGCCAAGGCTCAGGGCGCTATCGGCACCGGCCCTTCGGCTGCGTTGACCAAGGGTGGCGATCAGAGCTATTCGGACCTGGTGAAACCCTGGATGAACCAGTTCACCCACGATCAGGGCCTGCTGGTGCATGTCTACACCATCGACGATGCGGTGGATTATCAGAAAGTGGCGGATGCCGGTGTCGATGGCATCTTCACCAACCGCGCCAGTGAACTGCTGAAGTTCTATAAGCGTCCGGCGGCGGCGAGTGTTGCGCAGTTGTTGCAAAACAACGGTTACTAATCGGCGACAGGCACTGCACCGAGTCGCCTTCATCGCGGGCAATTAAGGGTGAATTAAGTTGCGCTGTTTAACCTGATCCCACTTAAACAGCTCATCCAAGGAAAGAACTTCATGAAAACCTTAACTGCCCTGTTCACCGCTGCTGCCCTGACCCTCACCGCTGGCCTGGCCCAGGCTGACGTTCGCGTCGACCAGATCCCTGAGTTGGTCAAGAGTGGCAAGATCAAACCCCTGGAAGAACTGAACCAGGCCGCCCTGAAGTTGCACCCGGGTGCCACGATTACCGACACCGACCTGGATAATCACTTCAACGGCTACGAATATGAAGTCGAACTGCGCACCGCTGAAGGTGTCGAGTGGGACGTGGATTTCGATGCCGCCACCGGCAAGGTTCTGAGCAACAAACAAGACACGTGATTCAACTGCACAAAAAGCCGCACGACTTTCGGGTCGTGCGGCTTTTTTGCGCTCATCGTCAGGCCGTTCGCTGAAGTGACGAACGCAGTCGCGACAATTCGCGCAAGCCCGCTAGAATCCCTCAAAACCATTTG
Organism: Pseudomonas sp. S2_A02; assembly: GCF_054668495.1. Classification (NCBI taxonomy): domain Bacteria; kingdom Pseudomonadati; phylum Pseudomonadota; class Gammaproteobacteria; order Pseudomonadales; family Pseudomonadaceae; genus Pseudomonas; species Pseudomonas sp. S2_A02. Next base: position 2,149,893 of record NZ_CP162776.1, read on the forward strand.
GCATGTTGAAGCAGAGAACCACGGATATGGGGCAAACAGCGGCAGCAGACATCGCCACAATCAGCCGGATCAGTGCGGTGCCGGCGATTCTTCAGGTGATCAGTGAGTTGACCGGTTTGCGGTTCGCGGCGGTGGCCCGTGTTACCGAAGATTCCTGGACTGCCTGCGCGGTGCTCGATCGACTGAATTTGGGTTTGCAGGTGGGCGATGAACTGGATCTGGTCTCCACCCTGTGCAACGAAATCCGCCAGGGCCACCACTCGGTGGTGATCGACAAGGCCAGTGAAGATCCACTCTATCGCGATCATCAAACGCCCCACACCTATCAATTCGAAAGCTACATTGCCGTCCCGATATTGCGCACTGACGGGCGCTTTTTCGGCACCCTTTGTGCTCTTGATCCCAATCCGGCGCCGCTCAAGTCCAGCACGATCCAGAGCACCATGGAGTCGTTCGCCCGGATGCTCGCGCTGCAGATCGAAGCCGAAAAAAACCTGCAACGAACCGAAACGGCGCTGATCAAGGAACGCCAAACCGCCGAACTGCGCGAACAGTTCATCGCCGTGCTCGGCCATGACCTGCGCAACCCCTTGTTCGCCATCAGCGCCGGCGCCGAAATGCTCCTGCGCAAAGTCTCCGACCCGGCGAATGAACAACGGGCCCGGCACATCCTCACCAGCGCTCGACGGGCGACCAAACTGGTGGAGGATGTGCTGGACTTCGCGCGGGGTTCACTGGGCCGAGGCATCCCGGTGAACATCGAGCCGTGCCCGGACTTGGCGGATGCTTTGCGGCATGTGATTTCCGAGATCCAGAGCATTCATCCTAAACGCATCATTCAGTCGTCGATTGGCGACCTGAGCAATGTTCATTGCGATCGCGAACGGGTCGCGCAATTGCTCTCCAATCTGTTGGCGAATGCCGTTGTCCACGGTGATCCCAACGGCCCGATCGAAGTCAGTGCGCAGGTCAAGGAAGGACACTTTGTGTTGGGCGTGAAAAACCAGGGGTTGATTGCCGAAGATGCGCTGCCGCATCTGTTCCAGCCCTACTCGAAACCAGCCGGCGCAACACCGCAGGCCGGCCTCGGGTTGGGGTTGTACATTGCCAGTCAGATTGCGCAGTCCCATGGCGGGAAACTGGAGGTGGTATCGACCGAGCAACAGGGCACGACGTTTACCTTCAGCTTGCCCTCACGGACTTAAGCGGTGGTGCTGACCACCGAACCCGACGTACTGCCACCCTCATCCTGCAATGCCTGCAACAACGCCGCCGTCACCGTCTGCAACGAAGCCGAAGTGGCCGCAACCTGCGACTGAGCCGCCGCAACGTTCGCAGCTTTGGCTTCGGCGCTGTCTTGCCTGGCCTGGGCCGCTTGCAGTTGCTGCTGTTGTTCCTGCAATTGCTTTTGCAGCTCGGCGAGCTGCTTGCGCAGTTGTTTCACCGTATCGGATTCGCTGCTGCTGGAACTGCTGTCGCTCGACGCGGGTGCACCGCCAGCGGCAACCTTGGTGGTGTCGCTGGACGCTTCAGTTGTCGTTGCGACTGAGGTCTCTTCGGTGCTGTCGTTGATCGCGACGTTGCTTGAAGAGGTCGACAGGGTCTGGTTGATCGAAACGGAGCTGATGCTGACCATGGGATTTATCCAATGTGGCGTTTGGGTAAATCCGTCATCGACGGGCGCGGCACGAACTTGAGAGTGACTGTGTACCGATTCGGTATCCGAACCGATACACAGCCCATTTCACTAGGCGCTCAACCGCGCCGTCACTTCATTCAACTGCCCCGACAAGCCATGCAGATTGTGGCTGGCCGCTTCGGTGCGCTGCACGTTGTCCAGGTTGGTACTGGCGATGCTGGTGATTTCGGTGAGGTTGCGCGAGATGTCTTCGGCCACTGAGGTCTGCTCTTCGGCGGCGGTGGCGATCTGGCGGTTCATGTCGCGAATGGCTTCCACGGCATGGGTGATGCGCTCGAGCATGGCGCCAGCCTGAGTCACTTGTTCGACACTTTCTTCACTGCGCGACTGGCCGCTTTCGATAGCCTGAGCCGCGTCCACTGCGCCGGTTTGCACGGTTTGAATGATCTGGTTGATCTCGATGATCGACGCCGCCGTGCGCTGGGCCAAACTGCGTACTTCATCGGCGACCACCGCAAAACCACGCCCGGCTTCACCGGCGCGGGCCGCTTCGATTGCAGCGTTGAGCGCCAGCAGATTGGTCTGTTCAGCGATGCCGCGAATCACTTCCAGCACTTTACCGATGCGTCCGCTGTCGGCTTCCAGACGACGGATGACCGTCGCGGTGTTGGCAATTTCGCCGCGCATTTGGGTGATGGTGTGAATAGTGCCCTGCATGACTTTTTCGCCCTGCTGGGCGGACTGGTCGGCATCATCGGCCGCACGTGCCGCATCGGCTGCGTGACGCGCGACTTCTTGCGCAGTGGCGGACATTTCGTTCATCGCCGTGGCCACCTGATCGGTACGGCTGAACTGCTCGTTGGTGCCGCTGGCCATGAGGCCGGCAATCGAATTCAGCTCGCTGCTGGCGGTGTTCAGATCCGTCGCACTGCGCTGCAAACGATTAAAGGTTTCGGCAAGGAAATCGCGCAAGGTGTTGGCGGCTTTGGCCAGGTTGCCCAACTCGTCCTGACGGGTGCTGGCCACGCGTTCGGCGAAGCGCCCCTGGCTGAGTTGTGCCACATAGTCGATCAGTTTGCGGATCGGCTCCACCAGATTGCGGTTGACCAGCCACAGGCTCAACAGGCCAATCAGCAGACCCGACACCAACATCACGATGATCCCCAGCAGCACCGTTTCATCAGCGCTGGCGCTGATCAGCTTCGATTGCTCCATGCCCTGCTTGCGCAGATCGCTGACCAATTCATTCATCTGTTCGCTGGCCGCACGGTCCACGCCCTTGACCGCGTTGTCGCCGGCCGCGGGGTCGGCACCGGCAGCGACGTAGGCATCACGACCCTTCTGATAGGCCGCACCTAATACGCGATGCTCTTCACGCAGACGTTCGATGCGAGTCTTGAGTTGCGGCTCGATGCTCTTCTGCCCGGCCAGCTCGCCCAGGATGCCCTGCACGTTGCGCTGACCGTCCTCGAACTGCTTCCAGTATTTATCCAAGTCCGCAGGTTCCTTGCCGCGCAGCAGAACGTTTTTCCACTCCTGAACCTGCACCTTGAATTGCAGGTTGGCTTCATCGATCAATTGCGAGGTGTGCAACGGACCTTCGATCAGGTTCGCGTAGCTCTGAACGCCATTGGACAAAAAGTGAAAGGAGGCCAATGCGATCAGCAACATCGCCAACAGGCTGCCGCTCAACAGGGCGAGAATTTGTGCTCGCAGGGACTTTTGCAAAAACATCGAGTGGTATCTCATGACGAGGTTGAAGCACGACTTATGGACGTGCGAGGTGTCCGGACATCCCTGTCAGCGACGCTGGTTTCGGAAGATCGACACCAGCCTCATCGGCGGGCCAGAGCCTTTCTTGAGTTTCTTCCGACCATTGGCAGGGGCGGTTTTTTGGTGCCATTCAACTGTCACAAAACCTTCAGAATAGCTTGCGATGATGAGGCTCAAGTGAACCTGGGAAACCTGCAACAGGAGTCCCCCTCACAGCGAGACCTCATGAACCACAGCATCGACCAGCGCCATCGCGATTCCGACCTGTTCGGCCTGCTTTACGGCTTCAGTTTTCGCCCCGGCGAGCGCGGTCGGGAAATCGATTCGGCCAAGGCGCTGCACTGCCTGCAACAACCGGACGATAGTGATGAATTCATCTGGCTGCACCTGAACCTGGCCCACGCCGCGTGCGAGCGCTGGATGAAAAGCCATCTGGCATTGCCTGAAGAGTTTTTCGAAGCGCTGCACGAAGGCTCTCGCTCGACGCGCATCGAGCATGTCGATTCGGCGTTGCTGGCGGTGGTCAACGACGTGGTGTTCAACCTCAGCAGCATGGTCTCCTCGGATGTCTCGACGCTGTGGGTCTGTGCCCGCAGCCGGCTGATCATCAGCGCCCGCCTGCAACCGCTGCACTCGGTGGACAAGCTGCGCTCTTCGGTGAAGGCCGGTGAATGCTTTCGCTCGCCGCTGGAGTTGCTGGTGCATTTGCTGCGCGATCAGGGTGAAGTGCTGACGCAGATCGTGCGCAAGACCAGCCTCAGTGTCGATCAGATCGAAGATGAGTTGCTGTCGTCGCGCCTGTCGACCAACCGGGCTGAGCTGGGTGCCAACCGCCGGGTGCTGGTGCGCCTGCAACGGTTGCTGGCGCTGGAGCCGGGCTCGTTGCTGCGCCTGCTCAATCGCCCGCCGCAATGGTTGCAGAAAGAGGACGTCAAGGAGCTGCGCAAATCCACCGAGGAGTTTGCGCTGATCATCAACGACCTCACGGCCCTCGGTGAACGGATCAAGCTGTTGCAGGAAGAGATCGCCGCCAACCTCAACGAACAGAGTAACCGCACGCTGTTCACTCTGACCGTGGTTACGGTGCTGGCGCTGCCGATCAACATCATCGCCGGTTTCTTCGGCATGAACGTCGGCGGCGTGCCGCTTTCTGGCGATCCGGAGGGGTTCTGGATTTTGGTGGCGCTGGTCGCGACGTTCACCCTGATTGCCGGACGCTGGGCGTTTCGCAAGCGCCAGGATTATTGATTACTACCACCAGCACCAACGCTGGACGCAGAGCGTCCGGGGCGGCATTACCACGCGGAGCGTGGGAACGAGCAGATCGTCGGATCGCGGCCCCACAAAAAACCCAAACACTGACCCAGCGCAGTCTCTTTGTAATATTTAGCAACGATCATGGGAGACACTCCTTCTCTGCTCAGGATTGTCTGGCATGGCTACGCCTTCCTTCACCGCCGCTGCCCAGGTTCCCGCCAGCAGTGCCAAGCCGCAACTCGATAAAAAACCTGGCCTGCTCACCATTATGCTGTTCTTTGCGGTGCTGAGCAGCGGGCTGTTGTTCACCGCCTACAGTCTGATGCACGACATGAGCGAACTCGGCACGGTGGTCACCACCTGGACGCCGTTTCTGCTGTTGGGCGTCGCGCTGTTGATTGCCTTGGGCTTTGAGTTCGTCAACGGTTTTCACGACACCGCCAACGCCGTGGCGACGGTGATTTACACCAACTCCCTGCCGCCGAATTTCGCCGTGGCCTGGTCCGGGTTCTTCAACTTTCTGGGGGTGTTGCTGTCGAGCGGCGCGGTGGCGTTCGGCATCATCGCTCTGTTACCGGTGGAGTTGATTCTGCAAGTCGGTTCCTCCGCCGGTTTCGCGATGATCTTCGCCCTGTTGATCGCTGCGATCCTGTGGAACCTCGGCACCTGGTGGTTGGGTTTGCCGGCATCTTCGTCGCACACCCTGATCGGCTCGATCATCGGGGTCGGCGTGGCCAATGCACTGATGCACGGCCGTGACGGCACCAGTGGCGTGGATTGGGCCCAGGCAACCAAAGTCGGTTACGCACTGTTGCTGTCGCCGCTGATCGGTTTCGCGTTTGCCGCGTTGCTGTTGCTGGCGTTGCGCGCCTTCGTCAAAAATCGCGCGTTGTACAAAGCGCCGAAGGGCGATACCCCGCCACCGTGGTGGATTCGTGGCATGTTGATTCTGACCTGCACCGGTGTGTCCTTCGCTCACGGTTCCAACGACGGCCAGAAAGGCATGGGGCTGATCATGCTGATCCTGGTCGGTACCCTGCCGATGGCGTATGCGCTGAACCGCACCATGCCGGCGGATCAGGCCTTGCAGTTCGCTGCGGTGGCGGAAGTTACCCAGCAAGCCCTGATGAAAAACTCGCCGGTGCCGGCGCCCGCCGATCCACGCCCGGTGCTGACCGATTACATGCGCAGCAAGGAAGCCACGCCGCAACTGATCCCCGCACTCGCCGCGCTGGCGGGCCACATCGGTAACGAAGTGAAGGGTTACGGCTCATTGTCGAAAGTCCCGGCCGAAGCGATGGGCAACGTGCGTAATGACATGTACCTGACCAGCGAAACCATTCGCCTGATGGACAAGAACAAGGTTGGCAACTTCGACGCCGACACCACTGGCAAGCTGCAACTGTTCAAGCAACAGATTGACAACGCCACACGGTTTATTCCGCTGTGGGTGAAGATCGCCGTGGCCATCGCCCTGGGGTTGGGCACCATGGTTGGCTGGAAACGCATTGTGGTGACGGTCGGCGAGAAAATCGGCAAGACGCACCTGACTTACGCCCAGGGCGCCTCGGCGGAAACCGTGGCGATGCTGACCATCGGCGCTGCCGACATGTTCGGCCTGCCGGTGTCGACCACCCACGTGTTGTCTTCAGGCGTGGCCGGAACCATGGTCGCCAACGGTGGCGGCTTGCAGATGAAGACCATCCGCAACCTGCTGATGGCCTGGGTGCTGACCTTGCCGGCGGCGATTGTGTTGTCGGGCAGTTTGTATTGGTTGTTCACCAAGCTGTTCTGAAGCACCGCACTACCCTGTGGAAGCGAGCTTGCCCGCTCCCACAGGTCATGCGTTGGACAGGATGATTTGCCCCAGCCACTCCATGAACGCTCTGACCCGTAACGGTAAATGCCGTTGCCGGGCATAGAGCAGCGAAACTTCCATGGACGGTGCATTGCACTGCGGTAATACCGCGACCAACTCGCCGCTAAGCAGGTACGGCTGCATGCCCATCATCGGCGCCTGGATCAAACCGAAACCTCCCAGACACGCCGACTCATAACCGTCAGTGCTGTTCACCGTGATGCTGCCCACCATCGGCACTCGATGCAGCTTGCCCTCCTCCTCGTACAGAAAACCTTCTGACCGCGCGCCCAATACGCCGACGTAATGGACCAACCGATGCCGCGCCAGATCTTCAAGTCGTTCAGGCACGCCATAACGCTGCAAATACGCGGGGCTAGCGCAGTTGACCATGGCGAAGTCGCACAAGTGACGCGCGACCACCGATTGATCCGGCTGCGCGCCGATTCGCACCACACAGTCAAACCCTTCGCTGAGCAAATCGACCCGGCGGTCGGTGCTGCTGATTTCGAGTTCCAGATGAGGGTGCTGCGCCATGAACTCCGGCAAGCGCGGCATCACCACGCGACGGGCCAGAATGTTCGGCATGTCGATGCGTATCCGCCCAGCGAGTGAAGCCTCGTCCTGACGAAACAACCCTTCGATTTCATCCATGTGCGACAGCAAATCCTTACTGCGCTCGTACAACACCAGACCGTCCTGCGTCACTTGAACCTTGCGCGTGGTGCGTTGCAGCAGACGCGTGCCCAGCAGCATTTCCAAGGCCTGAACGTGCTCGGACACCGTAGACCTGGGCAACCCCAGACTTTCACCTGCGAGGGTAAAACTCGACATTTCGCTGACACGGACAAAGGTGCGCAGCAGTTCCAGTTTGTTCATGGGCCGACCTTCTATTGTTCGGATTAACCGACCAGTGATTCCGATTCCAACCTGTTTATCACCCTATGGCGGATAAATACACTTCCTCCACATCATCACTCACTGCTCTTGAGGACATCCCATGAACCGTAAAATCGCACTGATCACCGGCGCCAGCCGCGGCCTTGGCAAAAGCGCCGCCCTGCACCTGGCAGCCCAAGGCATCGACATCATCGGCACCTACAACAGCCAGGCCGGGGACGCGCAGGCACTGGTCGTGGAGATTGAAAAACTCGGTGGTCGTGCCGTTATGCTGCAACTCGACGTCGGCCAGAGCGAAGGCTTCGCCGACTTCAGCACCCAGGTGGAGGAGATGTTGCGCAAACACTTCGATCGCCCGCATTTCGACTTTTTGATCAACAACGCCGGTATCGGCGTGCACGCGAACTTCATCGACACCACGGTGGCGCAATTCGACTTGTTGATGAGCATCCATTTGAAGGGACCGTTTTTCCTCACTCAAAGCCTGCTGCCGTTGATGGTTGACGGTGGGCGCATCGTCAATATTTCCAGCGGCCTGACCCGCTTCAGCTTGCCGGGTTACGGCGCCTACGCGGCGATGAAGGGCGCGATGGAAGTGCTGACGCGTTACCAGGCCAAGGAACTCGGCGCACGCAATATTGCCGTGAACACGTTGGCGCCGGGTGCCATCGAAACCGATTTCGGCGGTGGGACGGTGCGCGATAACAATGACGTGAACAGCTTCATCGCTGGCAATACAGCGTTGGGGCGCGTGGGTAAGCCGGATGATATCGGTGCCGCGATTGCGCTGCTGCTGGCACCGGGTGGCCAGTGGATCAACGGGCAGCGCATTGAGGCTTCGGGGGGGATGTTTCTGTAAACAAAGATCAAACGATCGCAGCCTTCGGCAGCTCCTACGCCGATCGGGTACAACCATTATTACGGGTGTACCCGATCCTGTAGGAGCTGCCGAAGGCTGCGATCTTTGCTTTAAACCTCGCAAGCCCTGCGCACCAACAGCCGCTCACGCATCACGTCATACGCCCAGTGATAAACGTAGGTGTACGGCAGGAAAAACAGCAGCACGCCAATGTCCACCAGAAACGCCTGCCACAGGCTGACCTTCAGCCACCAGGCAATCAGCGGCACGCCGAACGCAACCAGACCGCCTTCGAACAACAGCGCATGCACCACGCGGACCCAAGCGTTACGCACAATGGCAAAGCGCTTGAGCAACCGGTCGAACAGGCCGTTGAAGACCACGTTCCAAGCCAGGGCCAGGGCTGCAATGGCCATGGTCACCGCGCCCATTTCCAGCATGGGTTTGTCCATGACCCAGGCTAGCAGCGGGGTACAGATCAATATCGCCAGCAGCTCGAAACCGATGGCCTGGAAAATTCGTTCAGTGATGGATTTGTTGGCGTTCATGGCCAGACTCCCTGAGTGACTATGGTTGTCATGCTCTGTCATCACGCCGATACTTCATAATCAATAACCATCGATCAAGGCGATAGTTCATGGCTTCCCACGAAGTGCTACTGGCGTTTGTCCAGGCGGCGACTCAAGGCTCGTTTTCCGCAGCGGCGCGCAAGCTCGGTCGCAGTCAGTCGACTATCAGCGCCGCAGTGGCCAGCCTGGAAATCGACCTGAATCTTGCCCTGTTCGACCGCAGCAGCCGCAAGCCAAGCCTGACCCCGGCCGGGCACGTCATGTTGCAGCGGGCCGAGGAGATTCTGGCCGCCACCAGCCGTCTGGAAATGACCGCCAGCCAACTGTCCCAAGGCGTCGAGCCGAAGCTGACCGTGGCGATATCCGACACCTATCAGTCCGACCGTTTTGAAGCGGCGCTCAGTGCTTTCGAGCAGCGTTATCCAGACCTGGAACTTGAATGCCTGATCGCCGAATGCGATGACCTGGTGGCACTCGTGCAACGTGGCCGAGCGCATGTCGCCTTCGCCGAGATGCAGGACAGCTACCCACCAGACCTGGTCAGTTCAACGGTGGACGAGCGCACGGAAATCGCCCTGTTCGTGTCCCACGCTCACCCGTTGGCGAAGCTGAAGGGCATCGATCAGGACGTGCTGCAACAGCACCGCGAGTTGCGTCTGGCGACGATCGTCAATCCGTATGAAAGCCGGGCGAAGGGGCGTGTCTGGTCGGCGCCGAGTTACCTGATGCTGCTGGAAATGGCCCAGGGCGGATTCGGCTGGGCGCCGTTGCCCCGTTGGTTGGTGGGGCGGTTCGGGGCTGGCTTGTTGGTGGAATTGAATGTGCGCGGCTGGCCGAAAGCGGTGTACGTCGATGCGCTGTGGTCGCGGCTGCATCCGCCGGGGCCGGCGGGGAGTTGGTTGCTTGGCAAGATGCTGGAATAGCGGTGCTGCCATTCGCGAGCAAGCCCGCTCCCACATTTGATCGTCGGTGTACGCAGAATATGTATCCGACACAAAACCACTGTGGGAGCGGGCTTGCTCGCGAAGAGGCCAGCCGCCGCGCCACACATCCATGATCACTCCAACGCCTTGAGCCGCCCCTCGATAAACCGCCGCTCCGGCAGTTGCTGCGTCAATTTCAGCGCCCGCTCATACGCCGCCCGGGCCTCATCCACCCTTCCCAACTGCCGGTAAAACTCTGCCCGTGCCGAGTGCGCCAGGTGGTAATCGAGCAATTCTCCCCGCGCCAGAATCCCTTCGATCAACATCAACCCGGCCAACGGGCCATCTCGCTTGGCCAGCGCCGCCGCACGGTTCAGTTCAATCACCGGTGACGGCACAGCCCGCAGCAGCACGTCATACAGGCCGACAATCTGCAGCCAGTCCGTTTCCGCCGCCGTGGACGCTTCGGCATGCACCGCCGCAATCGCCGCTTGCAGACAATAAGGCCCGAAGCGCCCTGTCGTCAGCGCCCGCTCCACCAATGCACAGCCTTCGGCAATCAGCTCGGCATTCCACAACGAGCGATCCTGTTCGTCCAGCACGATCAGCTCACCGTCGGGCGAAGTCCTGGCCGGGCGCCGGGACTCATGCAACAGCATCAGCGCCAACAGCCCCATCACTTCCGGTTCGGGTAGCAATTCCATCAACAACCGACCGAGACGAATCGCTTCTCGCGTCAGGTCTTCGCGGGTCAATTCGTTGCCGATAGACGCCGAGTAGCCTTCGTTGAACACCAAGTAAATAACCCGCAATACGCTGTCGAGACGCTCAGGCAGTTCTGTCAGGGTGGGCACCTGATAAGGGATTTTCGCGTCTCGAATCTTGGCCTTGGCCCGCACGATACGCTGGGCAATAGTGGCCGGTGCCGCGAGAAAGGCCCGGGCAATTTCTTCCGTGGTCAGGTCGCAGACTTCACGCAGGGTCAGCGGCACTTGAGCGTCCGCTGCCAGTGCCGGGTGACAACAGGTGAAGATCAGCCGCAAGCGATCGTCTTCCACATCTTCATCACTCCAGTCAGCCTGCTCCAGCTCTTCCAGTTGAGCGATCAACATCGGCCGGGACGCGTTAAAACGCGCACGCCGGCGCAACACATCAATAGCCTTGAAGCGCCCGGTGGACACCAGCCATGTACGCGGATTGTCCGGCACACCGTCACGCTGCCAGCGCTCGACCGCGACGAAGAACGCCTCGTGCAGCGCTTCTTCGGCGAGGTCGAAATCGCCGAGCAGACGGATCAGGGTCGCCAGAATCCGCCGCGAGTCTTCGCGGTAGACCTGCTCGACTCGCGCCCGTACTGACTCGCCAGGCATCAGTCCGGCATGCCTTCAGTCACCAGCATCTCCAGCCGATCGAGGCTTTGCCCCCAACCGTCATGAAACCCCATGGCCTCGTGTGCCTGACGATCTTCTTCGCTCCAGTGCATGGCGCGAGCGGTATAGAGGGTTTTGCCGTCGCGGTCTTCGAGCGTCACTTCGGCGGTCATGAACGGCTTGCCGGAGGGAATCCAACCAGGAAGGAAAGCGTCGGTGAACACCAGGCGCTCCGGGGCGACGATCTCCAGAAACACGCCCATGGTCGGGTACTCGGAGCCATCTGGCGCCCGCATCAGGGTGCGAAACTGACCGCCCACCCACAGGTCCATTTCGCACTCCGGAGTGGTCATGCCGTGAGGCCCCCACCATTGGGCGAGCAGCGCGGGCTCGGTCCAGGCGCGGAAGATTTTGCTGCGCGGCGCATCGATCAGGCGACTGATGGACAGCTCGAATTCGGCCGGTTTTCGCTGGACGGATTGCGGACTCATGAAAGAACTCCTGTTGTGATTGTTATTCAGGGATTCAACTGGCGAATGGGCCGTACCTCGACACAGCCGACCCGGGCCGCCGGGATGTTGCCGGCGACCTGGATGGCTTCATTGAGGTCCTTGGCATCGATCAGGTAGAAGCCGGCCAACTGCTCCTTGGTTTCAGCAAACGGGCCATCGGTGACCGACATTTTACCGTTGCGCATGCGCACGGTGGTCGCGGTCTGCACCGACTCCAGCGCTTCGGCGGCGATCATCCGGCCGCTGCCCTGAATCGACTCACTGTAGGCCATGCACTCGGCGTCATTGGGGCTTTCGGGCAGCGAGTGCAACTCGTGCTCGTTGCTGTAGACCAGGCATAAATACTTCATGAGGACTCTCCATTCTTTGGGGCTCTCCATCTCTTGGAGCTCTGCCCTGATCGAACTGATCAACTATGGCTGCAGATGGGTGCTTTGGCGTTGCTTTCCGATAAACAGCCCGACGAATCAGGCTAGACGATCAGGGTTCGAGGTTGAACAGCGCCGCGCCGCTCGTCATGTCGAACGGTGCCGACCAGTGCTCGTGAACGATCTGCCACAGCCCCGCTTCCTGACGGTAGCAGGCGGTGACGCGCATCCAGCAGGTCTGGGTTTCACCCTTCTCATTGGTGCCGCCGCAATGCGCCAGCCAGTGAGCGAAAGCGATCTCCTGCGACGGCACGATGTCGATCTCGTGGAACTCGAAAATGTGCGGGCCGGGGCACATTTCCATGCATTCCTGCCAATGCGCACGGTAGGCCGCCTTGCCCTTGAATTGCAGGGCTTTGACAGCATCGAAGGAGACGATGTCGTCGGCGTACAGGGCCATGACCTTTTCCACGTCCTTGGCGATGACCGCCTGGCGATAGTTCTCGATCAGGTTATGGATTTGTGTCTGAGCATTCATGATGGTTTCTCCGTGTTTTTTGTTGAAGACACCCTTAGTCGTCTGGCGAAAAGCCAAATCGACAACCGAAATAAAAATAATCCATGGGTGCAAATTCGCTAGAATCCGAGGCTCATTTCCGTTGGAAAAAGGACACTCCAGTGACTGCCCGACTCGTGCCTTACGAAAACCTGAACGCCCTGCAGCGCCAACAGGTCGAGGCTATCGAAATCCACGCCGAACAAGTCAAATTCTCCGGCGACATTCACGGTGCGTTGCACACCTTGCTGTCCAAGCCTGGCCCTGGCGTCAAAGGCTTTGCGCTACTGGTGGAGGATGCTCCGGTGGCTTTCCTGCTGCTCAAGCGCCCGCCGGTGCTACCGGCCTGGGCCGATGAACACAGCGCCACCCTGCACGCCCTGCAAGTCGATCGCCGCGCCCAGGGCAAAGGCTATGGCAAAGCCTGCCTGCAAGCCCTGCCCGAGGTTGCGCGCCAGGCCTGGCCGGAAATCAAAGGACTGGAGTTGTCGGTGGATGCGGACAATGAGTCGGCCATCGCGCTGTATGCCAAGTTTGGCTTTGTCGACAGCGGCGAAGCGTACAAAGGCCGGATCGGTTACGAACGGCGGATGGGGCTGGTTTTCTGATTCGTAGAGGGATGAACGATGTTGAATTCAATCGAAGCGCTGGAAGCGATCTACGGCCTGCCCCATGACCGCGCGGTGCGCAAGCAGATCCCGTTTCTGAACGAGGACTATCAAGCGATGGTCCGCGCCTCGCCACTGGTGATTATCAGCTCGGTCGGCCCCGACGGCATGGACGGCTCGCCACGCGGCGATACGCCGGGTTTCGTGCGGATCATCGATGAACGCACGCTGGCGATTCCGGATCGACCGGGCAACAACCGCATCGACACGCTGCGCAATGTCGTGCTCGACTCGCGGGTATCGCTACTGTTCATCATTCCGGGGATCGGCGAGACATTACGGGTCAACGGCACGGCGCAGATCAGCGCCGAGCCCGAGTTGCTGGAGAGTTTTGCAGTCAACGGCAAACCGGCACGCACGGTGATGCTGGTGACGGTGGAAGCGGCGTATTTCCACTGTTCGAAAGCGATTGTGCGCTCGGATTTGTGGAACCCGCAGAAACACCTCGAACGCTCTGCGCTGCCGACTGCCGGGGCGTTTCACAAGCGCCTGAACGATGGGCAGTTCGATGCCGAGGCGTATGACCGGGAAGCACCGGTGAGAGTGCGGGACAGTCTCTACTGAGCACCTGACACCACCATTCAATGTGGGAGCGGGCTTGCTCGCGAAAGGGCCATCACACTCAACATCAATGTTGGATGACAGACTGCCTTCGCGAGCAAGCCCGCTCCCACATTAGATCGGCGAACCGCCACAGCCCTTTCAAACACAGGCTCTGGCGGTTTTTATGGTTACTGGAATTTCGTAAAAACCCTGCTGTACTCAGCCAGGGTACTGGAGATGGTTCTGTAGTCCATCTGCTGGATGCACAACGACAGTGTTATCTCGACAGGGAAATTCGCTATGTCTTTGTTCAAACGCTCGGCTACAGAATTGGTGGGGACGTTCTGGTTGGTGTTAGGGGGTGCGGCAGTGCGGTCCTGGCGGCGGCGTTTCCAGACGTGGGGATCGGTTTGCTGGGGGTGTCCCTGGCATTCGGCTTGACGGTGCTGACGATGGCCTTCGCTATCGGCCACATTTCGGGCTGCCATCTCAACCCCGCGGTTTCGGTCGGGCTGGTGGTCGGCGGACGATTCCCTGCCAAAGAACTGCCCGCCTACATCATCGCCCAAGTGATTGGCGCGATCATCGCAGCGGCTCTGCTGTACTTCATCGCCAGCGGAAAACCCGGCTTCGAACTGGCCAGCGGCCTTGCATCCAATGGCTACGGCGAACACTCGCCCGGCGGCTACTCGATGGCGGCGGGGTTTGTCAGTGAACTGGTGATGACCGCAATGTTCATCCTGATCATTCTCGGCGCCACCGACAAACGCGCCCCGGCCGGACTGGCGCCCATCGCCATCGGCCTGGCGCTGACCCTGATCCACCTGATCTCGATTCCGGTCACCAACACCTCGGTCAACCCGGCCCGCAGTACGGGCCCGGCGCTGATTGTCGGGGGTTGGGCGATTCAACAACTGTGGCTGTTCTGGCTGGCGCCGATTCTGGGTGCGGTCATCGGCGGCGTGATGTATCGCTGGCTCGGTAAAGAGGACAGCTAACAAGGGAGATAACGCGAAGATCAGCCTTGTCGGTAGGGCAAGGCGGTCTTCGCTTCTTCTGCATAGCCCATGACTCCGACCCGCTCACGCTCAAGGAAGTCTTTCACCGCCGACTTCAAGCCCGGGTGGCGCAGGTAATGCCAGGAATGGGTGATCACCGGCTCAAAGCCGCGAATCAACTTGTGCTCGCCCTGAGCCCCAGCGTCGAAACGTTGAAAACCATTGGCAATCGCGTAATCCATGCCCTGATAGAAACAGGTCTCGAAATGCAGGCGATCGAACTCCGCCAGGCAGCCCCAGTAACGACCATAAAAACTGTCGCCACCGACCAGACTGAAGGCCATGGCCACCGGTCGTGAGCCTTGTTTAGCCAAAACCACACGAATCGATTCCGGCATGCGCTCGGCCAGCAGACTGAAAAACTCCCGCGTCAGGTACGGCGTTTGTCGACGCACCGCGTAGGTATTGGCATAGCAGGCATACACAAAGTCCCACTGCGCCTGATCCAGTTGTCGTCCTTCCAGCCATTCGAAATCGATGCCCTGCCCCGCCACTTGCTCACGCTCCTTGCGCATTTGCTTGCGCTTACGCGAACTGAGGGCGTCGAGGAAGTCCTGAAAATCCCGATAACCGCGGTTCTGCCAGTGGTACTGACAGCCAATGCGCTGCAACCAGCCTGGCTGTTCGGCCAATGCCGCGTTGGTGAATGGATCGGTAAAGTTGATATGGGCGCTGGAAAGTCCTTCGATCTCCAGATAACCCGGCAGGCTCTGCAGGAGCTCGAAACCGTCCTCGATCGTCGCCGCCAGCAATCGCGGCCCGCTGACCGGGCTGAACGGCACCGCCGTCAACAACTTGGGGTAGTAGTCGATGCCGGCACGCTCACAGGCATCGGCCCAGGCGTGGTCGAACACGTACTCGCCGTAGGAATGCCATTTGCGGTAACTGGGCAACGCTGCGATCAGGCGATCGCCTTCGATATGCAGCAAATGCTCGGGCTGCCAGCCGGAATGCGGGCCGAGGCTGCCGCTGTCTTCCAGTGCACTCAGAAAGGCATGGCGCAAAAACGGCTGATTTTCCGGCACTAGGGCGTCCCAGGTACGGGATGCGATTTCCGACAGTGTGTGCAGACGTTGCAGCGGCATTTTCCTCTCCACCTCTTGGCGTGACAGCCCCGCGAGTATCGCCGATCGCCGGGTAATCCACACGCGTCAATCCGATGCAAGGCTCTGAATCGGGCATTTCGTAAACCTTTGTATCGTCATCGACCTGCCATCACTTTGCCACTGCCCTGTCATAAACCATCGCGATACTGGCGCCTGTTTTTAGAGCGCCGGGTTCTACCCGGCCACTGTTTTCCGACCTTCAACCGTCGGTTGTGTCCAGGGTGGTTCAGCCATCCCTCTCATCTTCGGAGATTGCTATGCGTCTTGCTTCCACGAAAACTGCGGCGGCCTTGTGCGGTGGCCTGTTGCTGGCCATGAGTGTTCCGGCCAGTGCCGCAGTCGACGCCAAACTGCTCGACATGCTCAAGGCTAACGGTTCTATTTCCCAGGCGCAGTACGTTGAACTCCAAACCGAACTGGCCAAGGATCAGAAGGCCCAGCAAATCGCGCAGCAGGCGCAGCAAGAGACCAACGAACAAGTAGCGGTCGCCGCGAAGAA
Source organism: Pseudomonas sp. S2_A02 (assembly GCF_054668495.1). NCBI lineage: Bacteria > Pseudomonadati > Pseudomonadota > Gammaproteobacteria > Pseudomonadales > Pseudomonadaceae > Pseudomonas > Pseudomonas sp. S2_A02. The sequence continues at coordinate 2,166,351 of NZ_CP162776.1, forward strand.
AGCCAACGAGCTGAGCGCCTTCGACCAGAAACTGGCCTGGGCCGCCAAGACCCAATTCAAGGGCGACGTTCGCGTGCGCCAGGAAACGGTCAAGATCGACGGCGAACCCAACAACGGTGGCCGCGACAAGGACCGTCAACGCATCCGTGCCCGTCTGGGTGCCTACAGCGAAATCAACCCGCAAGTGGACACCGGCATCCGCATCGCCACCGGTGGCGGCGACGATGCTCGTTCGACCAACCAGGACATGGACAATTACTTCGACAAGAAGCAGATCTGGCTGGATCTGGGCTACATCGACTACCACCCGGACGCCATCAAAAACCTGCATGTGATCGGCGGCAAGATGCTGCAACCGTGGGTCAGCATGGGGGATGTGATCTGGGACAGCGACATCAACCCGGAAGGTCTGGCAGTGACCTACAAATACCCGCTGGGCAGCAGCGCCGAACTGTTCGGTAGCCTGGGCAACTACAACCTCAAGGACAACGTCGACGGCGAAGGCGTGCAATTTCGTCACGACTTGCGTCTGACCGCAGGCCAGTTGGGCAGCCGTTTCGCCATCACCGACAACCTGAAACTGACTATCGGCGGCAGCGTCTATGCCTACCAGAACGACGAAGACAGCCGTTGCACCGGCACATCCACGCCGTGCGCCCTGGCCGTCAACGGCAACTCGGCCGACAACGAGTTCCGCCTGTACGAAGGTTTCAGCCAGATCGATATCGGCGGCCTGCCGATGCCGCTGTCGTTCTACGGCCAATACGTGAAGAACAACGACGCCGTGACCGATCAGGACACCGCCTGGTTGCTCGGTGCCAAGTCGAAAGTCTTCGGTTTCAACCTCGACTACAACTACCGCGACGTGCAGCGTAACGCCGTGGTCGGCGCCTTCACCGACTCGGACTTCGCCAACGGCACCACCGGTTCTCGCGGTCACAAGCTCAAGGTTGGTTACGACATCGACAAGAACTTCGCTATCGGTGCCACTTACTTCCTGACCAAAGCCGACTTCGCCAGCCGTACCCAGCGCGATGCCGACGCCAACACGCTGCAACTGGACGCGGAAGCGAAGTTCTAAGCAGCGAAGCAACACACTTCAAACGATACGCTTTACATCCGGTCGTATCGTTTGAAGAGGTTCAACAGTCTGGCGCGGGGCAACGATCCCCATCATCCGTTCGTTTCACCCGCGCCGGCCTGTGTTTTCCTTCAGGAACGATCTTTACGCCGCTGCGCCGCCAGCCGCTCGGCCAGCGCCTCGACATCCTCGACCGGCTTCTGCGGCATCACCCGCAAGGTCGCCTGCATCAAGCGCATCTGCCGAATGAACCGTCGGCAATTGGGGCAAAACATCAAATGATGCCGCATCATCAGTCGCTCGCGAAAACTCAACTGGCCATCGAGATAATCACTGGAACGCGCCACTTGTTCCTTGCAGGTCAACATTCGCCGGTTTCCTCAAAATGCTCCACGGTCGCAAAGACCTTCAACCGTGCCCGATGCAGCAGCACACGAACATTGGAGAGCGAGATCTCCAGAAGATTACAGATCTCCTCCAGCTCCAATCCCTGTCGCTCGCGCAACAATAAAACACTGCTTTGCAGTTCTGACAGGCTGAGCAACGTGTGTTCCAGGCATTCGCGCAGTTCGTCTTCGGTCAATAGCGCCTCTGGCGTGTCTTGATGCCAAACGTACGGCGCCACCAGCCAATGACCATCACTGGGTGAAAAACGATCGTCATCAATCGTGCCATGAGGCGACGGCAGGTCATCGAGCAGTACTTCCCGGCGGTTCTGCTTGTAGCGGCTCTTGGCCGAATTGGCGGTGATGGTCAGCAGCCAGGTCTTGAGGCTCGAACGCCCCTCGAACCCGCCGAGATTGCGCACCACTGACAGCCAGGCATCCTGTACCACCTCGTCGGCATGTCGGTTGCCGACAATGGCATAGGCCACCGCGCGCATGGCGCTTTGGTAGGAGCTGACCAGTTCCTTGAAAGCCTTCTGCTCGCCTGCCAGCAAGCGTTCGAGCAACAGGGTGTCGTCAGCTGCGGCCATGCAAACCTCGTTTCAGAACCATCGGTATTGTGGCGAGGGGCTTGCCCCAACGTCAGTGTAGGAGCCAGGCTTGCCGGCGAAGGCGCCCTGAAGAACGCCTTCGCCGGCAAGCCTGGCTCCTACGAAAAGCGGGGCAGGCCCCCTCGCCACGATCAGGCGAACTCAGCGCTTGCGCAGAATCACGCTACCTATCGAGTAGCCAGCGCCGAACGAGCTGAGCACAGCCAGCGAACCACTGACCAGATCGTCCTGATTTTTGTGAAACGCAATCACCGAACCGGCGGAACTGGTGTTGGCATAGGTGTCGAGAATCACCGGGGCTTCTTCCTCGGTGGCTTCGCGGCCCAGCAGCTTCTTGACGATCAAGTGGTTCATGCTGAGGTTGGCCTGATGCAGCCAGAAACGCTTCACGTCGCTGACGTTGAGCTGGTTTTCTTCCAGGTGCGTGGCGATCAGCTCGGCGACCATCGGGCAGACATCGCGGAACACCTTGCGGCCTTCCTGGACGAACAGCTTGTCGGGAGCACCGATACCCTCTTCCGCGGCGCGGTTGAGGAAACCGAAGTTGTTGCGGATGTTGTTGGAGAATTTGGTCAGCAGTTTGGTGCTGACCACGTCGAACTGATACTTGGACGTCGCGAGATCGGCACGTTCGATGATCACCGCCGTGGCGGCGTCGCCGAAGATGAAGTGGCTGTCGCGGTCACGGAAATTCAGGTGGCCGGTGCAGACTTCCGGGTTGACCATCAGGATCGCCCGGGCCTGGCCCAGTTGCACGCTATTGGCCGCAGCCTGGATGCCGAAGGTCGCCGAGGAGCAGGCGACGTTCATGTCGAAACCGAAACCCTGAATGCCCAGTGCTTCCTGAACTTCGATGGCGATGGCTGGGTAGGCGCGTTGCAGGTTGGAGCAGGCGACAATCACACCGTCGATGTCAGCGGCGGTTTTGCCGGCACGCTGCAAGGCTTGTTCGGCCGCACCGATGGCCATCTGGCAAAGCACCGACCACTCGTCGTTGGAACGCTCTGGCAGGCGTGGTGCCATGCGCTGCGGATCGAGAATGCCGTCCTTGTCCATGACAAAGCGGCTTTTGATGCCAGACGCTTTTTCGATAAACGCCGCGTTGGATTCGGTCAATGCCTGGACTTCGCCGCGCGCGATGGCTTCGGCGTTGTCGGCGTTGAACAGCGCGACGTAAGCGTTGAAAGACTGCACCAGCTCTTCGTTGGAGATGCTGTTGGCCGGGGTGTACAGGCCGGTGCCGCTGATGACGACGTTATGCATGGTCGTTTCTCTAATCCGTTCAGGCAGAAAGCGCTGGCACCGACGTACCAACACACAAAGGGTCTATCCCAGGTCCAGACGCAAACCTGGCATCGCTTTATTCCGATCCGCCCGGCCCGTGAAGGCTCAAAACCGCGGGGCTGGCGTTTATAGGCGCGAAGTTTGCCATAAACGCTGGCATTTGGCGCCTTTTGCAAGAGCAACGATTCACTTAATGTGGGAGCGAGCCTGCTCGCGATGGCGGCCAAATATTCAACATAGATGTCGAATATGATGGCCTCATCGCGAGCAGGCTCGCTCCCACAGGGGTTATGGTTCGACCTGGCTCCACTGCTTATTCAGGCGCTTGTCGGAGATCGGTACCTTGGTCCCCAATTGCTGCGCGAACAGCGAGACCCGGTATTCCTCCAGCCACCAGCGATAGAGTTCCAGCTGCGGATCGCGCTTGCCTTCCTGGGCGTGTTTGTTGGCGCGGGTCTGGTATTGCGTCCAGAGGCCGGACAATTCACCGCTCCAGACCCGATCTTTCTGCACCTGAGCGCCGAGCTTTTCGAAACGTTGCTCGACAGCCTTGAGGTAACGCGGCAGTTCCTTGAGCCACGGCATCGGCGTTTCGCGCACGAACCCCGGATACACCAGATGGCTGAGCTGCTGCTTGATGTCGTTCAAGGCCACGGCTTGCGCCAGGTCTATCTTGCCCTTGAAGCGTTTTTGCAGGCCATGCCAGAGCTTGAGAATCTCCAGCGTCAGCTTGGCCAACCGCTCGGCGTGCTCGGTCCAGCCGCCGCGTTTGCGCTCGGCCAGCGACGCCAGCCCGGCGCCATCGCGCGGCAATGAGTCTTCGCCGTCGAGGATGCAGCTGTCGAGACTGGCCAGCAGGATGTCTTCGACCAGCGCGTCGATGCGCCCCAGTTCGCGATACATCAGGCCCAACTCGGTCAGCCCCGGCAACTTGCCGCGCAGGAACTTCGCCGGTTCCGCCAGTTGCTGCATCAGCAAGCGCTGCAAGGCCCGGCGATGCTGGAACTCGGCTTCGGCCGGGGTCGAGAATCGACCTTCCTTGACTGTCCCGCCCTCTTCCACCAGCGCCGGATACACCGTCATCGATAGCCCGGCGATTTTCTGCTGGGTTTTCTCAGCCACGGCGGCAAAGACTTTCGGCTCTACCGGTTGTTGGCTCTTCGCCGTTTGCGGCACCGCCAACGCAGCCTGGCTGGCCTCGGCAAAGCGTGCGGTCAGCTCGGCCAAGTCACGGCCTTCGCCGAGGAACTTGCCCTGACCGTCGACGATTTCCAGGTTCATCCGCAAATGGCTTTCGACCTGCTGCGAGGCTTCGGACCAGGCTTCATCGCTGACCCGTGCACCGGTCATGCGCAGCAACTCGCGGCCCAGCGCCAGAGGCAACGAGCCCTCGGCAAACGTGATGCGCTGCAATGCAGCTTTGACGAAGTCCGGCACCGGCACGAAATTCTTGCGCAGGGCCTTGGGCAGGTTGCGCACCAACGCAATGCACTTGGCCTCGATCACGCCCGGCACCAGCCATTCCAGACGCTCCGGCGGCAGCATCGGCAACAACGGCGCCGGCACCCGCAAGGTCACGCCATCACGCGGATGGTTGGGCTCGAAGTGATAACTCAGCGCCAGTTCCAGATCGCCGATGTGCAGGGTGTCCGGATAATGCGCGGCGGTGACTTCGCTGGCTTCGCGGGCCAGCACGTCTTCTTCGCGCATGATCAGCAGCTGTGGGTCTTTCTGACTGTTGACCCGGTACCAACTGTCGAAAGTCGCGGTCTGGTGGATCTCTGCCGGCAACCGCGCATCGTAGAAGGCGAACAGGGTTTCTTCATCGGCGAGGATGTCGCGGCGGCGCGCCTTGGCTTCCAGTTCGTCGAGCTGTTCCAACAACTGTGCATTGGCAGACAAACACTTGGCTTTGGATTGAATCTCGCCGCGCACCAGACCTTCGCGAATAAAAAATTCACGAGACACCACCGGGTCGATCGGCCCGTAGTGCACTGGCCGCCGTCCGACCACGATCAGCCCGAAGAGGGTGATTTGCTCGAAGGCGACAACCTGACCGCGTTTCTTCTCCCAGTGGGGTTCGAAGTGATTTTTCTTGATCAGGTGCCCGGCCAGCGGCTCGATCCAGTCAGCGTCGATCTTGGCGACCATCCGCGCGTAAAGCTTGGTGGTTTCCACCAGTTCGGCGGTCATCAGCCATTGCGGACGTTTCTTGCCGATACCCGACGAGGGGTGTATCCAGAAACGTCGCTGACGGGCGCCGAGATAGTCGCCATCCTCGGTCTTCTGGCCGATCTGACTAAGCAGCCCCACCAGAACCGCTTTGTGCAGTTTCGGGTAATCCGCCGGCTCTTTGTTGAGGCTCAACTGCATGTCGCGACAGATCAGGCTCAACTGACGATGGGAGTCGCGCCACTCGCGCAGGCGCAGGTAATTCAGAAAATTCTTGCGGCACCAGTTGCGCAGCGGACTGGCCGTCAGGGCCTGGCGCTGCTCTTCAAAACCACGCCATAGATTAACCAGCCCGGCGAAGTCCGAGTCCACGTCTTTCCACTGGGCGTGGGCTTGATCGGCGGCTTGCTGACGCTCCGGCGGACGTTCGCGCGGGTCCTGAATCGACATGGCGCTGGCGACGATCAGCACTTCCTGCAAGCTGCCAAGTTTCGCCGCTTCCAGCAGCATGCGGCCCATGCGCGGGTCCACCGGCAACCGCGCCAGTTGGCGACCAAGCGGCGTCAGCTGACTGTTGCGGTCCACCGCCGAGAGTTCTTGCAGCAGGTTGAAGCCGTCGCTGATCGCTTTGCCGTCAGGCGGCTCGATAAACGGGAAATCGGTGATCTCGCCGAGGCGCAGATGGAGCATCTGCAGAATGACTGCTGCGAGGTTGGTCCGCAGGATTTCCGGGTCGGTAAATTCCGGGCGGCCGATGAAATCTTCTTCGCTGTAGAGGCGGATACAAATGCCCGGTTCGACCCGTCCGCAACGGCCTTTGCGCTGGTTGGCGCTGGCCTGGGAAACCGCTTCGATGGGCAGGCGCTGAACCTTGGCGCGGTAGCTGTAGCGGCTGATGCGCGCGGTGCCGCTGTCGATCACGTAACGAATGCCCGGCACCGTCAGCGAGGTTTCCGCGACGTTGGTCGCCAGTACCACGCGACGCCCAGGGTGGGACTGGAAAATCCGCTGCTGCTCGGCCGGCGACAGCCGCGCGTACAACGGCAGAATCTCGGTGTGTTTGAGTTGGGCCTTGCGCAGCATGTCGGCGGCGTCGCGAATCTCGCGCTCGCCGGGCAGGAACACCAGCACGTCGCCGGGGCTCTTGCGCTCACTGCGTTCGAACGCGGCGATCTCGTCAAGGGTGGCGAGGATCGCCTGATCCACGGTCAAGTCATCCTCGACACGGTTGCCCTCCTCGTCCTGCTCCAGGGTCAGCGGGCGATACCAGGTTTCTACCGGGAAGGTACGGCCGGAGACCTCGACAATCGGCGCATCATCGAAGTGCTTGGAAAAACGCTCCAGGTCGATGGTCGCCGAAGTAATGATGACTTTCAGGTCCGGACGACGCGGCAGCAGGGTTTTCAGGTAACCGAGCAAGAAGTCGATGTTCAGGCTGCGTTCGTGGGCTTCGTCGACGATGATCGTGTCGTAGCGTTCGAGGTAGCGGTCGTTCTGTGTTTCCGCCAGCAGGATGCCGTCGGTCATCAGTTTGATCAGGGTGTTGAAATCGCTCTGATCCTCGAACCGCACCTGATAGCCGACCAGCGCGCCCAACGGCGTCGCCAATTCTTCAGCAACCCGGCTCGCTACGCTGCGCGCGGCGATTCGACGGGGCTGGGTGTGGCCGATCAGTCCGTGCTGGCCGCGACCGATTTCCAGGCAGATCTTCGGCAACTGGGTGGTTTTACCCGACCCGGTTTCGCCGGCAATGATCAGCACCTGATGCTTGAGCAGCGCCTCTTTGATTTCGTCGCGCTTGGCGGCGATTGGCAAACTGTCGTCGTAACGAATCACCGGCAGGCTGGCGCGCCGCGCCAACACCTGATCGCAAGACGCCTGCGTGCGCGTCACCCACTGGGCCAGTTTGGCCTCGTCCGGTTTCTTGCGCAGCTCAAGCAACTGCCGCCGCAGCCGGTGGCGGTCGGCGAGCATGGCGTGATCGAGGTTTTTCAGCAGTTTGTCGATTGAAGGCGATTCGTCAGTCATCAGGTACGCAAAAGTCGTCTAGTGGCGCAGGGGGCGGATTGTCGCAGATTTGCGCCCCCATGTGATCGTTCCCACACGCAGCAAAGGAATGCAGCAAGGGACGCTCTGCGTCCCAAGAGCGGACGCGGAGCGTCCGGGGAGGCATTCCCACGCGGAGCGTGGGAACGATCAGTGTCAGGTGTGGGCTACTCGTTATCGAGGCCTTTGCGCCGATACGGAAACACATCAATCACCTTCCCCGCCCGAATAGCCTCCTGCAAACTCTTCCAGTAATCAGCGTTGTACAACTCGCCATGCAACTGATCGAACAACTTTCGTTGCCCCGAATCGGCAAACAGAAACGGTGGAAACTCCTCGGGGAATACATCCAGTGGCCCGATCGAGTACCACGGTTCGGAGGCCATTTCGTCTTCCGGTGTACGCGGTTGCGGAATGTGGCGGAAATTGGCTTCGGTCAGGAAACAAATCTCGTCGTAGTCATAAAACACCACACGACCGTGACGGGTGACGCCAAAGTTTTTCAGCAGCATGTCGCCGGGAAAAATGTTCGCCGCCGCCAGTTGCTTGATCGCCAGACCGTAATCCTCCAGCGCCTCGCGCACCTGCGCGTCGTTGGCGTGTTCCAGATAGAGGTTCAACGGCGTCATCCGGCGTTCGGTCCAGCAGTGGCGGATCAGCACCGTATCGTCCTCCACCGAGACCGTGGACGCGGCCACGTCGAGCAATTCCTCCAGGCATGCCGGCTCGAATTTGCTCAACGGGAAACGGAAGTCGGCGAACTCCTGGGTGTCGGCCATCCGCCCGACCCGGTCGACGCTTTTCACCAGGCGATACTTCTCGATCACCGTGGCGCGGTCGACGTTTTTCGAGGGTGAGAAACGGTCCTTGATGATTTTGAAAACGGTGTTGAAGCCCGGCAAGGTAAACACGCTCATGACCATCCCGCGCACGCCGGGGGCCATGATGAACTGATCATCGGTGTTGGCCAGGTGATTGATCAGCGCCCGATAGAACTCGGACTTGCCATGTTTGTAGAAGCCGATCGAGGTATACAGCTCGGCGATGTGCTTGCCCGGCAGGATGCGTTTGAGAAAGCCGATGAATTCCGCCGGCACCGGCACATCGACCATGAAGTACGAACGGGTGAAGGAGAAGATGATCGACACCTCCGCCTCGTCGGTGATCAGCGCATCGATCTGGATGCCCCGGCCTTCGCGGTGCAGCAGCGGAATTACCAGCGGCCATTGCTCGTCGGGGGTGTAGATGCGCCCCACCAGATAGGCACCCTTGTTGCGGTAAAGCACCGAGGAAAACAGCTCGACACTCAGTTCCGGATCCTTGCAGACCCAGTCCGGCAGGTTCTCGCGCAATTGCGCTTCGAGGCGACGCAGGTCGCCGGGCAGGTCGGCGTAATCTTCGCTGAAGCGGTAGTCGGCAAAAATGCTCGTGAGCATGCCGGACAACTGCCCCTGCGGCTTGTAGGTGCGGGTTTGCGCGGCCCGGGCCCGGCGCAGGCTTGGCCGAGTCGTGTGGATGAACATGCAGCCGTCGCTGATCAGGTCGTGGCTGAACAGCCCGCAGAAAATCGAGTTGTACCAGGTCTCGGACAGTTCATCGTCGAAGCGCAGGTCGATCAGGCTGATGTAAGCGCTTTTGACCAGCGGCCAGTTGCTGACGTCCATCAGCACATCGGTCGCGAACGACGCATGCAAGCGTGCGACCGTTTCGCCGACCTTTTCTTCGTAGAGGTTGATTCGCGCCGCCGACGCGACTTGCGTCTCCTGCCATTGAGCCTGCTCGAAGCGAGCTCGGGCGCCGTCGGTGATCTGACGGAAATGCTCGCGGTAATCGTCAAAGCCATCGAGGATCATTCGGGCGATGTCGGCGGCTGGCCATTGCTGCGGCATAGGTAAAACCTCGGCGGCTGTTCTTGTCGTTGGAGCCTGAGCTTAGTGGCCCTGTATGACGCAACGCAACCATTGCCTTGCGCCCTGACTGGCGCGACACTTGCGCGCCAATCAAGGAAGGAAAGTGCTGTGAACCCCGTCGATATCCTGCGTATGTTGTCGCTTGCCGCCATTTGGGGGGCGAGCTTTCTGTTCATGCGCGTGATTGCCCCAGTGATTGGCACAATCCCCACCGCTTTTTTTCGCGTATCGATTGCCGCCGTCGGGCTGCTGGTGATCCTTGGGCTGATGCGCATCAGCTGGGATTTCAAAGGCAAACTCAAGACGGTGATGCTGCTCGGGATGATCAACTCGGGGATTCCAGCAACCCTCTATTGCGTTGCCGCCCAAGTGCTGCCGGCCGGTTATTCGGCAATTTTCAACGCCACCACGCCTTTGATGGGGGTGTTGATTGGCGGGCTGTTCTTCCATGAAAAGCTCACCGCCGCCAAGTTGGGCGGAGTATTTCTCGGCCTGTTAGGCGTCGGCATCCTCACCCGGGCCGGGCCGGTGGCGTTCAACATGGAACTGCTGATGGGCGCACTCGCGTGCCTGATGGCCACCACCTGCTATGGCTTTGCCGGGTTCCTCGCCCGGCGCTGGCTCGACCATGCCGGCGGCCTCGACAGTCGCCTTTCGGCGCTGGGCAGCATGCTCGGCGCGACGTTGTTGTTGCTGCCGCTGTTTGGCTACAGCGTGATCAGCCAGCCACCGGCGAGCTGGGGCGGCTGGAGTGTCTGGTTGTCGTTGCTGGGGTTGGGTTTGGTATGCACGGCCTTTGCCTACATTATTTACTTCCGTTTGCTCAGCTCGATCGGCCCGGTGAAGTCGATGACCGTGACCTTCATGATCCCGCCGTTCGGCGTGTTGTGGGGGGCACTGTTGCTGGATGAGCCGCTGTCGATGGCGCATCTTTATGGCGGGGTGTTGATTGCGGTGGCGTTGTGGCTGGTGTTGAAGCCGGCGGTGGTGAAGACGGCTGAGGTGGTTGCCAGGTGGTGATGTGGTATTGCTGATGACGCCTTCGCGGGCAAGCCTCGCTCCTACAGTGGAAATGCATTCCCCCGGTAGGAGCTGCCGAAGGCTGCGATCTTTTGATCTTGCTCTTCGGCGGCCCCGATAAGATCGCAAGCTCCTGCATTGGATCGGTGTTACGAAAGATCCAGTGCGGGAGCTGTGCCTGGAGCGGCCTTTCGCTTCAAGCGCTCTTACGGAACACAAACACCAGGCCGACGATGATCAGCCCCATGCCTAACAGACTCAACACCGCCAATCGATTACCGAAAAACAGGTAATCCATCACCGCCGTCACCGCCGGTACCAGATAGAACAGGCTGGTGACATTCACCAGATTGCCCCGGGCGATCAGTCGATACAGCAGCAAAGTCGCCAGCACTGATACCACCAACCCCATCCACAACACCGGCACGATGAACCCCGTACTGTGTTCAAGGTGAAACGGCTGGAACGGCACGAAAATCCCGCAGAGCAACAACCCCGCCAGGTACTGCACCGGCAGTGTGCCGAGAGGATTATCGGTGATGCGTTTCTGCATGATCGAACCGAACGTCATGCTCGCCAGCGCCAACAGACCGAAGAGCATTCCGGCCAACGACATGCCGGCCAGACCGATGCCCTGATAGACCACCATGATTAATCCGGCCAAGCCCAACGCCAGACCGAACATCCGGCTTATTGATCGGTGCCGCTCCATGATCACAACGGTGAGAATCGGTTGAACGCCCATGATGGTTGCCATCATCCCCGGCGTGACTTTGAGGTCGAGAGCCAGCAGATAGAAAATCTGATAAGCCCCCAGCAACACCACACCTGTGGCCATCGCATACAACATCGGCTTGCCGCCCTTGGGCAGTTTCAGCTTGAGTAACGGCATCAACAACACCAACCCGCACAGGGCAATGGCGAAGCGAACCAGCAGAAAGGCAAAGGGTGACGCATGGGCCAGGCCCCATTTGGAGAAGATCGCCCCGCTGCTCCACAGCAAAACGAACAGGCTCGTGGACGCCGCCGCGAGCGCGGATTTTTTCGAAAGGACAAACATGAATACCACCTGTAGTCAGGCAAAAAGCCAACTCAGCCGAAGCTGAAATTCAGTAGTTTTTTCAGGCGCTTTTCAGATGGGCATGGGGACAGCAGAAAAAAGCTGATCAGCCCGAAAAGCCAACGCCTGGCGGTGATACGACTGCGCACACCGGCGTGCTACTGACAGGTGGGGGGTAATGACTGATCTGCGCAGGCTGCTGATCCCCGCACGGCACGACGCCAACGTTGACCGCTGAATCGACTACCGCGTTGATGGGAGAAGCTGGCATGGGCTGATCTTTTTTGATGGGTGAAAGAGTGGTTCAGTAAACCACCGAGCGCCGACTATAACCAGCGCTCGACATGGATTGCAATGACTTGGACCAAGGGCCAGTAAAGACAGCCAGGGAAGCGCTGCTTACTCTGGGAGAAATGAAATCGCCCGTGATGGGGGACATGGAATGCAAGAGATCAAATGCCCAGGGAACGGACTCATCTTCGGTATCAGTTGTATAGGTCAAGGGCTAGAAAGCTTGCAGGCGTTCACATTGCCCACCTGCAAAATCAACTTGATCTGGCTGCCCCAACAGTCATTGGTAGTCGGCTTCTCGAAGTTCAGGAGCCATGCGTAGGCGCTGTTTCAATTTATCAACAGCTCGGCTTTAACTTCGATACAGAAGGCCGACTTGTCAAAACCCTGGAGAGCCTAGTATCGTGACAACTGTTCAATTAATGACCAGCTTTGGAGGGAATATGCGCAAAGTGATCAAAAAATCTCACACAAAGAAAAGCTCTCCCTCCAGCGACAACAAATCCGATGATGTGAAGTTGACGGCCAGTCAGCAGCGCCTTCTACAGATACTCATTACGGGCACCGAAACCGAAGAACCTAGTCTGCTTGCCGGGCGCCCCTAAAACTCGCAGATAAAAAAACCGCTCCCAAGGAGCGGTTTTTTCATTCCGTGATCGGCCTCAACCAAACAGCCAATACCCCAACAACATCAACACTACCACCGCCAGCACCGGCCGCAGTACGCGGTAGGCCTTGGGATTGCGGCGTTTCCACTGTTTGACCACACCGCTGAATTTGTCACTTGAGTTCTTGCTCCAGGCATAGGCCTGATTGATCCCGCCAACGTGTTCATCATCAAGGTTCTGGGGTGCAGTGGCGCGCCCCAGCAAGCCGCTGATCCAGCGATTGATACGGGTCATGAGGCGATTGCTCAGCGGTCGCTCGATGTCGCAAAACAGAATGACCCGGGTTTGCTCGGTTTCGTTCTTGACCCAATGCACGTAGGTTTCATCAAACATCACGTCTTCGCCATCACGCCAGGCATAGACCTGCCCGTCGACAAAGATGCGGCAATCGTCGGAGTTCGGTGTCGACAACCCCAGGTGATAACGCAGGGAACCGGCGAACGGGTCACGATGCGGGTTGAGGTGACTGCCACCGGGCAGGAGCGCAAACATGGCACCCTTAACGTTGGGGATACTGCTGACCAATGCCACGGTTTTTGGGCACAAGGCTTCGGCCGATGGCAGCGGTTTGTCGTACCACTTGAGGTAGAAACGCTTCCAGCCTTTCTTGAAGAACGAACCGAAACCGGCATCGTTGTTCTTTTCGGCGGCGCGAATGTAGCCCTCGTCGAACAAGTGCATGGCTTCGTCGCGGATAACTTCCCAGTTGTCTCTGAGTACGTCCAGTTCCGGGAACCTGCTGCGGTCCAGGTAGGGTTTGGACGGCACGCCGGAGAACAGGTACATCAAGGCGTTGTAAGGCGCGAACAGAGCCGAATGATTGACGAACTGACGCAGGACCGGCAAACGCGCCTTGCCACGCAAGTGCACATAGAGCGTGCTACCCAGGAATAGCAGCAACACCGACGCCTTCGCGACAAAAGAAAAGCTCATCTACGACTCCTTGAGGATAGGTAACTCCGCACAACGCCATTTACCCGACGTGGCAGTCGGCCATGATAAACACTACCGGCCTCGGGAAAAACCCACATGACTCAACATTCAGTGTTAAGGATTGCGCAATAAAGCACTTCTTAACACAGGGTTCCTGAACAGGGGCTGACCTGAATCACCCCCTTCACACGAGAATCAAAAATTCGCAGCCTTCGGCAGCTCCTACGGTTGATTTTCCTGTTCGGTAAACAGGTCACTAAACAGCATGCTCGACAGGTAGCGTTCGCCAGAGTCGGGCAGGATCACCACGATGGTCTTGCCCTGCATCTCTGGGGTTTCGGCCAGCCGCACAGCCACCGCCATGGCGGCGCCGCACGAGATACCGCTCAAAATCCCTTCTTCCTGCATCAGGCGCAGGGCCATCGCCTTGGATTCGTCGTCGCTGACCAGTTCGACCCGGTCGACCATCGACAGGTCCAGGTTCTTCGGCACAAAACCGGCGCCAATGCCCTGGATTTTGTGAGGGCTCGGTTTGATCTCTTCCCCGGCGATTGTCTGGGTAATCACTGGAGACACCAACGGCTCCACCGCCACCGAGATTATCGGCTTGCCCTGGGTATTCTTGATATACCGCGAAACCCCGGTAATGGTTCCACCTGTCCCGACGCCTGCCACCAGTACGTCGACTGCGCCGTCGGTGTCATTCCAGATTTCCGGGCCGGTGGTTTTTTCGTGGATGGCCGGGTTGGCCGGGTTTTCGAATTGCGCCGGCATGAAGTAAGTGGACGGGTCGCTGGCGAGGATTTCGGTGGCCTTCTCGATCGCGCCTTTCATGCCTTTGGCCGGTTCCGTCAGCACCAGTTCGGCGCCAAGGGCCTTGAGCACCTTGCGTCGTTCGATGCTCATGGACGCCGGCATGGTCAGCACCAGCCGGTAACCGCGGGCGGCGGCAACGAACGCCAGGCCGATGCCGGTGTTGCCCGAAGTCGGTTCGATGATGGTCATGCCAGGCTTGAGTTTACCGCTGCTTTCAGCCTCCCAGATCATGTTCGCGCCAATCCGGCACTTGACCGAATAACCGGGGTTGCGCCCTTCGATCTTGGCCAGGATGGTGACACCGCGCGGGGCAATACGGTTGATCTGCACCAGCGGCGTATTGCCAATGGAATGGGCGTTATCAGCATAAATACGGCTCATGGCTGGGTCCTTATACAGCGTTGAATTAGCTGTCCAAGGTATGCCTGTTACCCGTGGTCGTCCAGTCAGTCGAACGTCCGCTTACCCCCGCAGTCAATCGCTTTATACCGCCAGAGATTTGCCGTCATGAAGCGTCGATACAGTTGGCCCCTGTGGACCCTCGCCGGCCTCGTTCTGCTGCTGGTTGCCCTGCACATTGCCCTGCCTTACATGGTGCGCGATTACCTCAACGAGAGATTGGCGAACATGGGTGACTATCGAGGGCAGATTACCGACGTAGACCTGGCCCTGTGGCGCGGCGCCTACAAAATCAACGGACTGAAAATCGTCAAGGTCAATGGCAAGGTCCCCGTGCCTTTCGTCAACGCGCCATTGATTGACCTCTCCATCAGCTGGCACTCGCTCTGGTATGACCACGCCGTGGTGGCCGAGGCGCAGTTCGACAAACCCGAGGTGAACTTCGTCGACGGCGGGGCCAACAAGAAAAATTCCCAGACCGGTGAGGGCACCGACTGGCGGGCACAATTGGAAAAATTGCTGCCGATAACCCTCAACGAAGTGCGGATCAACGACGGCCGGGTCACCTTTCGAAACTTCAATTCAAAACCGCCCGTGAACATGAATGCCACCCAGGTGAATGCCAGCGTTTACAACTTGACCAATGTGGTCGACACCAAAGGCAAACGCGATGCCCGATTCGACGGCAAGGCGCTGTTGCTGGGGCATGCACCGCTGGAAACCCTGGCGACCTTTGATCCATTTAGCAATTTCGAAGACTTTGAGTTCCGCCTGCGCGCCAGGAACCTTGAACTCAAACGCATGAATGACTTCGCCGCGGCCTACGGCAAGTTCGACTTCAACGCCGGCCATGGTGACCTGGTCATCGAAGCCGAAGCCAACAAGGGCCAACTCACTGGCTACATCAAGCCGCTATTGCGGGACGTCGATGTGTTCAATTGGCAACAGGACGTGGAGAACAAGGACAAAGGGATTTTTCGCTCCATCTGGGAAGCACTTGTCGGCGGCACCGAGAATGTGTTGAAGAACCAGCCGAAAAACCAGTTCGCCACTCGCGTCCAGCTCAGAGGTAGCGTGCATCAGAAAGATATAAGCGCGTTCGAGGCTTTTTTGCAGATTTTACGTAACGGTTTCATCCAGGCATTCAATGCCCAGTATGAACGGCCCAAGCCGGATGCCGGTTAAGACTTGCGTGTGACGGTGTAACGACCGGTTTCTTCGGCTGCCCGCGCCGGACTTGATTGCTGTTGCAAGAAGTCCCAACCCAGGCAAGCCAGAGCCAACGACCGGGGCACAGCTTCACGACCACTGCTGTAGCGACTGATACTGCGGGCACTGACGCCCAGCGCTTCGGCCGCCTGATTCAGCGGCAACCCGGTGCGAGCACGCCAATCGATGAAAATACGGGTGTTTTCATCTGCCGCATTTTGCGCAAGGGCATCCAGATACAACGTGTCTGCGCCAATCTGGATATCCAGTTCAGGCCACTCCACGCTCCAGCCATCGTCACCCAAGGCTGCGCCTTCAAAAGCACGGTCTTCCAGCAATGGTTGCAGCCCTGGATATGAACGCAGATCGCGACTTAAATCGAGGCTCAGTTGCTGGCCATCGATAAAAGTCAGCGCCAGCCTGTAATCCGGCAGTACCTGCACAGCCGACAGCCGTGGTCGTTTCATGGGTAACATTGTTTCCAATCCTCCAGCAATTGCGCCTGATGGGCCCTGACCCACTCCAGCGCTTCCTTGATGATCAGCGGCGGCGCCTTGCCCACCACCACTTCGACGGTTTCCAGGCTAAGCATTACGTCCAGCCCGCCACCGGTCAGATGTACATGGGGTGGCGGATGATCCTTCTCGCGCAGCTGAATGCGGTACGTATCGCGAAATCGATATTTAGTAGACATGCCCCGCAAGCTATCGCCAAAATGGCGATAGCTCAATACTGGCCAGCAGCCGAGACTGAGTCAAGATGTGACGCCCCATTCAGAGACTGAATAAGCCGTCTGCGTTCACAGTCGACCGGGCAGCGCGTTATAGTCGAGTCTGAATATTTATTGCGCCCCGCCCTGCCTCGTTCAGGTCGGCGTTACCGTTCGAGGATTAGCAGATGAAGTTCGAAGGCACCCAGGCCTACGTCGCCACCGATGACCTGAAGCTGGCGGTCAACGCCGCCATCACCCTGGAGCGGCCACTGCTGGTCAAGGGCGAGCCAGGCACCGGCAAGACCATGCTCGCCGAGCAATTGGCCGAATCCTTCGGCGCCAAGTTGATTACCTGGCATATCAAGTCCACCACCAAGGCCCATCAAGGCCTGTACGAGTACGACGCGGTCAGTCGCCTGCGGGACTCGCAGCTGGGTACGGAGAAGGTCCACGACGTTCGCAACTACCTGAAAAAGGGCAAGCTCTGGGAGGCGTTCGAGTCTGAAGAGCGGGTGATTCTGCTGATCGACGAAATCGACAAGGCCGACATCGAGTTCCCTAACGACCTGCTGCAAGAACTCGACAAGATGGAGTTCTACGTTTACGAGATCGACGAGACCATCAAGGCCAAGAAGCGCCCGATCATCATCATTACCTCCAACAACGAGAAAGAGCTGCCGGACGCTTTCCTGCGCCGCTGCTTCTTCCACTACATCGCCTTCCCGGATCGCGTCACGATGCAACGGATCGTCGACGTGCATTATCCGAACATCAAGAAAGACCTGGTCAGCGAAGCGCTGGACGTGTTCTTCGACGTACGCAAAGTGCCGGGCCTGAAGAAGAAGCCATCGACCTCCGAACTGGTGGACTGGCTGAAGCTGCTGATGGCCGACAACATCGGCGAAGCGGTGCTGCGCGAGCGCGATCCGACCAAGGCCATTCCGCCACTGGCAGGCGCTTTGGTAAAGAACGAGCAGGATGTGCAACTGCTTGAGCGCCTGGCGTTCATGAGCCGTCGCGGCACTCGCTAAGCCCCGATAGAGAGAGAGGCAAATGCCATGCTGCTCAACCTGTTCAATGAAATGCGCGCAGCCAAGGTGCCGGTCTCGGTGCGTGAGCTGCTGGACCTGATCAACGCGCTGAAACAGCGCGTGACCTTCGCCGACATGGACGAGTTCTATTACTTGTCGCGGGCGATTCTGGTGAAGGATGAAAAGCATTTCGACAAGTTCGACCGGGCGTTCGGGGCCTACTTCAATGGCCTGGAAAAACTCGACGATCACCTTCAGGCATTGATTCCGGAAGACTGGCTGCGCAAGGAATTTGAGCGTTCCCTGACCGATGAAGAGCGGGCCGCGATCCAGTCCCTGGGCGGCCTGGACAAGCTGATCGAAGAGTTCAAGAAGCGCCTGGAAGAACAGAAAGAACGCCATGCCGGCGGCAACAAGTGGATCGGCACCGGCGGCACCAGCCCGTTCGGCTCCGGTGGCTTCAACCCCGAAGGCATTCGGGTCGGCGATGCCGGCAAGCGTCAAGGCAAAGCGGTCAAAGTCTGGGATCAGCGCGAGTACAAGAACCTCGACGATTCGGTCGAACTGGGCACGCGCAACATCAAGGTCGCCCTGCGTCGCCTGCGTAAATTCGCCCGCCAGGGCGCGGCGGAAGAACTGGACATCGACGGCACCATCGACCACACCGCGCGCGATGCCGGGTTGCTGAACATCCAGATGCGTCCGGAGCGCCGCAACACCGTCAAGTTGTTGTTGCTGTTCGACATCGGCGGCTCGATGGACGCCCACGTGAAGATTTGCGAAGAGCTGTTCTCGGCCTGCAAGACTGAGTTCAAGCACCTGGAGTACTTCTACTTCCACAACTTCATTTATGAATCGGTGTGGAAGAACAACATGCGCCGCACTTCCGAGCGCACCGCCACCCAGGACCTGCTGCACAAATACGGCACCGATTACAAAGTGATCTTCATCGGCGACGCCGCCATGGCGCCCTATGAAATCACCCAGGCCGGCGGCAGCGTCGAGCACTGGAACGAAGAAGCCGGGTACGTGTGGATGCAGCGCTTCAAGGAGAAGTACAAGAAGCTCATCTGGATCAACCCGTACCCGAAAGACACATGGGGCTATACCTCGTCGACCAACATCGTGCGGGATTTGATTGATGACCAGATGTTCCCGCTGACGTTGCGGGGGTTGGAGGAAGGGATGCGGTTTCTTTCCAAATAGAGATTTTTGTTGTCTGTGATGCCGTCTTCGCGAGCAAGCCCGCTCCCACATTTGATCTCCAGCGGACACAGTGTTTGTGTACGACGAATATCCAATGTGGGAGCGGGCTTGCTCGCGAAGCTTTTAGCTATTCAGGAATCGGCGCAAATACTCGACCTGCTCCCGATGCGCAACGTCCTGCACTACCGGTTTCAACCGCACCTTCACCCCCGGCAAACACTGCGCCAATCGCGCCAATGCCAACGGCGTCAATGCCCCCAATCGCGGATACCCACCAATGGTCTGCCGATCATTGAGCAGCACAATCGGCTGCCCATCCGGCGGCACCTGGACCGCGCCCAACGGGATGCCTTCGGAAATCATCGGCTTGCCCTGATACTGCAACGCCGTTCCCAGCAAGCGGATGCCCATCCGGTCGGCACGACTGTCGAGGGTCCAGACGCTGTTGAACGCGTCGAATAAACTCTGTCCACTGAACTCGCCGATCTGCGCACCGAGCACCAGGTCCAGCGGCGCATTGAGTTTGAAATCCGGCACTTGTTCGGGCGCCAACGCCCGCAGCAGTAACAGCGAGCTCCCCGAGTAGCTCAACTGCGCATCTTTGGCCAACGCCCGACCCATGCCATCCAGTCCACCGAGCTCCTCACGGACCACCGTTGCGCTACTGCCCAACACCTTTGGCGCATCAAATCCGCCCGGGGCCGCCAAATAGGCCCGAGCGCCAAGCAGCGGCTGGGTGAATTGCAATTGCTGGCCTTTGTGCAGCCTGAAACTGCGCCACGGTGCCAATGCCTCGCCATCCACCTGCGCCCCCAGATCTGCCCCGGCCAACGCCAGCACGCAATCTTCCTGGGCAACGAGCGTAAACCCGCCGAGGGTGATTTCGATCACCGAAGCATCCAGCCCATTGCCCAGCAGCCAATTGGCCCACGACATCGAACGCCAATCCGCCGCCCCGCCCTGGGTCACGCCCAGATGCCGCACGCCAAACCGCCCGGCGTCCTGCAACAGGCACAGCGGTGTACTTGCTTCAATCGTCAGCCGGCTCATGCCAGGGCCTCCAACGGCGTGTCATCACCGCCCAGATTGATGAACTCGGCATGGCTGACCGCTTCGAAGCGCACGGTGTCGCCCGGTTGCATCAGGCTGTAGCCGTCGCGCTCGCGGTCGAACAATTTGGCCGGTGTACGGCCGATCAGGTTCCAGCCGCCGGGGGACACCACCGGATAAGCCGCCGTCTGGCGTTCGGCGATACCAACACTGCCGGCAGCCACTTTTTTGCGCGGAGTATTCATACGCGGTGCAGCCAATACTTCCTCCACCAACCCCATGAAGGCGAATCCCGGCGCGAAGCCCAATGCGAACACCTGATACTCGTGCTGGCTGTGGCGACGGATCACCTCTTCCACCGTTAATCCGCTGCGCTGAGACAGCAACGTCAGTTCCGGGCCGACACTCAGGTCATACCAGACCGGCAATACATGGCATTTACCGCTGGCCCGAGCGTTGGGGGACAGATCAATCAAAGCTTCAGCAATCAACTCCCGCGCCTGAGCCGAATTCAGTGCCATCAAATCGTAATGCACCATCAACGTCGTGTAGGACGGCACCAGATCGATCAAATGGTTGGCGAATGCCTCTCGCAAACGCTCGCTGGCGGCGAGCATCCACGGCATGTTGGCTTCGCTGATTTCATCGAACAGACGCACCATCATGCAATCCAGGGCCACCACTTCCACCCGTGGTTTCATGATGCACTCTGCTGATTCAAGGCTTCGCGAATGCGCTGCACAGCGGCCACCGAACTGGCGTTATCGCCGTGTACGCACAAGGTGTTGGCCTGCAGGTGCAAGGCGCTGCCATCGCTGGCCGTAAGATTGTCACCGCGGGCAATGATCAACGCCTGTTCGATGATTTTCTCGGGATCGTGATGCACGGCGCCCGGCAGTTGCCGCGAAACCAGCCTGCCTGCGCTGTCGTAAGCGCGATCGGCGAAGGCTTCGAACCACAACGTCACGCCATATTCATCGCCGAGTCGCTGCGCGGCCCTGTTGTCGCGGGTCGCCATCAGCATCAATGGCAGCGTCCGGTCATAGGCTGCCACGGCCTGAATCACCGCGCGCAGTTGCGCTGGGTTGGCCATCATGTCGTTGTACATCGCGCCGTGGGGTTTGACGTAACTCACCCGCCCACCCTGTGCCCGGCAAATGCCGTCAAGAGCGCCGATCTGGTAATGCAACAGGTCCTGCAGTTCCTGGGCGGTGTAAGCCATGGATCGGCGACCGAACCCCACCAGATCCTGATAGGCCGGATGAGCACCAATCTGCACGCCGTGGCCCAGGGCCAGGCTGACGGTCTTGCGCATGATGCTCGGATCGCCGGCGTGGAAGCCGCAGGCGATGTTGGCGCAGTCGATGAAGGGCATGACCTCGGCGTCCAGACCCATGGTCCAGTTACCGAAACTCTCGCCGATGTCGCAGTTCAATAGCAGGCGGTTCACGGTGAACACTCCTGTAGGCTTTTATCTTCTTAACTGAAGGACATGTGCCCCTCAGATTATCAGTTACCGGATATTCGGTTATTGAGCGTCGAGTTGCTTGCCACGGGTTTCCGGCAGGCTCAGGGCTGCCAGGATCACTACCCCGTAGGACACCGCCGCGAAGGCACCGATTCCCACGCTCAGTGGCACCTTCTGGCTGAGCAAGCCGATCAGCAGCGGGAACAATGCCGCCAATGCCCGACCGATGTTGTAGCAAAAACCCTGGCCCGAGCCGCGAATCCGCGTCGGAAACAGCTCAGTCAAAAACGCGCCCATGCCGCTGAAGATCCCCGAAGCGAAGAAGCCTAGAGGGAAACCCAGCCAGAGCATCACGCCGTTGCTGACCGGCAATTGGGTGTACAGCAGAACAATGGTGAACGAGCCAACAGCGAACAGAATGAAGTTCTTTTTACGACCGAGGATGTCAGTCAAATACGCGCTGATCACATAGCCGACGTAGGACCCGACGATCACCATCGCCAGATAACCACCGGTGCCGAGTACGCTCAAGCCTCGTTCGTTTTTCAGAAAGGTCGGCAACCAGGAAGTGATCGCGTAGTAACCGCCGAGGGCGCCGGTGGTCAGGATCGACGCGCGGATCGTGGTGAAAAGGATGCCGGGGGCGAAGATCTCGTAGAACTTGGCCGGGTTGCTTGGTTCTTGCCTGGCTTTGGCTTCGCGGTAGATTTCCGGGTCCTTGACCAGGCGACGGACGAAGATCACGAAAATCGCCGGCACGATGCCGAGGATGAACAGCGCCCGCCACGCGTCTTCCGGCGGCAGTACGGAAAATAGCAGCGCATACAGAATCGCCGTCAGTCCCCAACCCAACGCCCAGCCCGATTGCACCATGCCGACGGCTTTGCCACGGTCCTTGGCGCGAATCACTTCGCCCATCAGCACGGCACCGGCGGTCCATTCACCGCCGAAACCGAAGCCCATTAACGTACGGCTGATCAACAGTTGTTCGTAGTTCTGGGCGAAGCCGCAGAGGAAGGTGAAGAACGCGAACCAGAGCACCGTCAGTTGCAGGGTACGCACCCGGCCGATGCGGTCAGAGAGAATCCCCGCCACCCAACCACCGATGGCCGAGGCAATCAGGGTGCTGGTGTGAATCAGCCCGGCTTCGCCAGTGGTAATGCCCCACATGGCAATCAGGGTTGGCACCACAAAACTGAGCATCTGGGTGTCCATGCCGTCCAGGCCATAGCCGATCTTGCAGCTCCAGAACGTACGACGTTCCTGCTTATTGATGTTGTGGTACCAATCGAAGGGTCCCGGGCGAGCCGTGGCTTTGGGAATGAGGGTGTCGGGCGCACTCATGGCAAGTCTCCGTGCAAATTTTATTGGTATTGTTCTGAGCCCCGACGACGCCTATCGTGGGAACCGGATGCGTCGATTTTTGGACGCTTGGCCTTGCTGCGTCCAACTAATAAAAACCCGGCCAAGGCATAAGAAAAAGTTGATCCCATGAACCTGAAGTTTCTCGAGACCTTTGTCTGGGTCGCCCGACTCAAGAGTTTCCGCCTGACGGCAGACAAGCTCTTCACCACCCAGGCGTCGATTTCCAGCCGTATCGCCGTGCTCGAAGGCGAGCTCGGGGTGAAGCTGTTCCTGCGCGATTCTCGCGGCGTGAGCCTGACGCCCGAAGGCCTGAAAGTGCTCGAATACGCCGAGCAGATGATGGACACGATGCAGGCGCTCAAGCAGTCGATCGAGACACGTTCGAGTAAGGTCGGACGAATCCGGATCGGCGTCATGGACACCGTGATCCACACCTGGCTCAGCCCGTTGGTGGCGCAAATGATGGATCACTACCCGCTGGTGGAAATCGAGCTGGTGGCCGATACCGCGCTCAACCTCTGCGATCAGCTGCAAAAAGGCTTTCTCGATCTGATCCTGCAAACCGACTTGTTGCGTCAGGAAAGTGTGCGCAGCCTGGAGCTGGCGAGTCATCCGATGGGCTGGATCGTGGCCAGCAATTCCATCTACAACCGCGAGTATTCAGGTGTCGCCGATCTGGCGCGGGAGCGGATTATTACCTATTCGAAAAACTCCCATCCTCATCAGGACATCTTGAGCCTGATGCAGGCCAACGGGGTCATGGCGCCACGGCTGAACTGCGTGAATTCAGTGTCGGCGATTACCCGATTGCTGAGGGACGGATTTGGCATTGGCGCGCTACCGCCGGTGCTGGTGGCCGAAGAATTGGCGCGAGGGGAATTGACCTTGCTGGCCATCGATCAACGGCCGCGGAACTTGCAGGTGGTGGTGTCGTGGCGGGTTGGCGTGGAATGGGTCGAAGAAATCGTGGCGTTGTGTCAGCACGTCGTGGAGCGCTATGCGCATAAAGTGGGCGAGCAGTACATCGTCTTGAGCAAACCACAGGCCAGCATCTGAAGGATATTTCTCAAAGTCTAAATCCGAACCACTATCATTTGCATTATTTTTTCAAGGGGGTATTCTTTGCGCGCTTTCAGTTAATCAACTGTCCAGAAGGAGTCGGACCTGATGCGCGGCCACACGCAAAAACAGCAACAATTGCTCGCTCACTGGAGCGAAGCGCTTGGCACTCAGGCTTTCCAGTCCCACCGAATCACTCTCGATCATTTGAGCAATGCACTGGAGCCCGCTGCCCAGCGCTGTTTCCAACGCCTGATCCAGGCGCTGTTTCGTGAAGATCTGATCAACCCCGACGCCTGCGAATACGACGACTCCAGCCGATGCTGGCTGCCACTTGGCGATGGCGCGCATCTTTGCTTCGAGCACTTGTCCGGCGGCAGAATGAACAGCTGGGACGTACGCGGCAGCATCGTTTTGCACACCCCCGACAGACTGCCCCACAAAATCCAGTTGCCCAGCGAACTGCTCGCACACCTCAGCACTCAGCTCAACCCGCCAGCCTCCCCGCAAGTACTGGAACGTCTGGCCCGGGAGCTGGATGACAGCTTCAGCAACGACACCCTGTGCCTGGCGTTTCACCATGGATGGACCGAGCGCCTGAGAGAGCAGATCGACACCGAGTACGATGACAATCTGCTCGCTTGGCTCAAAGCCGACCCCAGCCACCAGAACCCTACGTCATTGCTCGAACAGTGGGGCACTCTCGGCCATCCGTGGCACCCCAACTACAAGACCAAACTGGGTTTGAGCGCCGCTCAGGTCATCGCTTTCTCGCCAGAATTCGAAGCGAGTTTTCCGATTGTCCTGTGCGCCCTGCACCGCCAGTACGCACACGTCGAAGCACTGGCTGGCACCGCCGATTACTGGGACTGGTGGCAAGGTCACTTCCCACAGGCCGCCGAGCAATTGCAACGCCATTTGCAGCAACTGGGTCTGGACGCAAAGGACTACCTCCCGCTTCCGTCGCACCCATGGCAAGCCCATGAAGAGTTGCCGCATTCGTTCGCCAACGAGATCGCCGACAACCTGCTGATCGTCACTGACATCGTGGCTTTCACCGGCCACCCGACCATGTCGTTCCGCACGGTTCTGCCGCAGGCCAGTCGCGTGGCGCCGATGGTCAAACTGCCGGTGGCTCTGCGACTGACCAGCGTGCAGCGCACCGTGTCGCCGCGCTCGGCCCGAATGGGTCCGCGCATCAGCCAACTGATATTGAATATTCTCGATCAGGAGCCGCAGATTCAGCGTCTGCTGAACATCGTTCCCGAACGCATCGGTGTGCATTACGCACCGCTGCCGGCCGATGACGAACGCTCCCGGCATGCTGCCGTGCTGTATCGCGACAACCCGCTTACCCTCCTGCAAGAAGGCGAGTTGGCGGTGCCGGTCGGCAGTCTGTTCGCCGTCAACGAATTCGAACAACCGTTGCTGCGTGATTGGGTAAAACTGGCTCAGGGCAGTGACGACAGCGAGGCCATGTTGGCGTTCTTCGATGATTACCTGTCGATTGCCGTACCGAGTCTGCTGGGCATTTACCTGATGTATGGCGTGGCGTTCGAAGCGCATCAGCAAAACAGTTTCATGGTGATGGGCGCTGACGGGCAATTGAATCGGCTGCTTCTGCGTGATTTCGGCGACGTTCGTATCGATCGCAAAACCCTGCACGCCAAGGGCCTGGATATCCAGTTGCACGATCCGAAAATGACCCTGTATGACGACTCCGGTTTCGTCCGCGACAAGCTTCTGCACACCACCTTCATGTGCCACCTCGGCGAGCTGACGTTGCTCTGTGCCCGCCACTGGAATGTGCCGGAAAGTATCCTTTGGGAGCGATTGGCATCGCACGT
This sequence comes from Pseudomonas sp. S2_A02, assembly GCF_054668495.1. Taxonomy (NCBI): domain Bacteria; kingdom Pseudomonadati; phylum Pseudomonadota; class Gammaproteobacteria; order Pseudomonadales; family Pseudomonadaceae; genus Pseudomonas; species Pseudomonas sp. S2_A02. Next base: position 2,191,975 of record NZ_CP162776.1, read on the forward strand.
TGCCCAGTGCTTCGAGACCTTGCGCGAGCGCGTCGATCCGGCACGTTGGGAAAGCGAGCGCAAGGCCTTGCTGGAACAGGATTGGCCCGCCAAATCGTTCATGCGCATGCGCTTGCTCGACAGCCATGCCGACATCGTCGGACGCCTGAATAACCCGCTGCGACCCAACACCCATGCTCGCTGACGGTCGCGCCTTGCGACTGCTGATCGTTATCCAGTTCGTCTCCATGGGCGCAATGGAAATGAGCGGCCCGTTCTGGCCCTTGCAGATCCAGCATCTGCTCGGGCCAGAGGGCGCCGGCTACACCGCGCTGTTATCGGCGATGGTCTATGCCGGTCCGATGCTGGCGGCCATGCTCCTGACGCCCATGTGGGGCCGGTTGGGCGATCGCACCGGACACAAACCGATGATTGTTCGGGCGTTGCTGGCACTCGCGCTGTGCCAAGGGTTGGCGGCCATCACCCTCGACCCGTGGCTGCTGGTGGGTATTCGCGTGATGCAAGGCGCATTGGCCGGTTTTCTCGCTGCCGCGCAAGCCTATGCCTTGGCCTGCTGCGACAGTTCCAGACGGGGTCATACCCTGGCCCGCCTGCAATCGGCAACCGCCGTCGGCTCATTGATCGGCCCGGTGCTGGGTGGCTGGCTGATGGACGTCTCGGGGTTTGCCCTGCTCTGTTATGGCGCGACGGCGATTTGCCTGTTGTGCGCTCTGGGGAGTTTTTTCCTGCCGGCCGACAAGGCCCGGACCTCGAAGAAAAAGCGGTTGAACCGGTCGCCCTGCCCAAAGGCTGGCTCGGTGGAATCCTGTTGGTGATCGTGTTGATTCAGGCCGCGAAGATGATGCCGCAGTCGTTCTACGCGCTGTACGTCGCGAACATTCTGCATGCCCCTGGCTGGCTGATCGGCGCCACCTACGCGGCGAGCGCCGCGACCCTGGCGATTTCCGCACCGCTGTGGGGACGCCTGTTCGACCGCTGGCAGCCCGCCTACACCTTGCGCGTCATCGAAGGCGTGGCCTGGCTGTGTGCCCTGACGCTGGCGGCCACGGCACTGGCCAACGAATGGCTGGGGTTTCTCGTCAGTCGGCTCGTCTGGGGCATCTGGCAAGGCGCCCTGCTGCCCGTCGCCTATGCATTGATCGCCAACACCATTTCCATCACCCAGCAAGGATTCGCGCTTGGCCTGGGCAACAGCGCGGCAAAAGCTGGGGCTCTGCTCGGTGTCGTCCTTGGCGGGATCGGCATGGGCCTGGTGGGCCTGGCTCACAGTTTCTGGCTGGTGGCGCTGACCTATGCCATAGCCGCCATCGGGATCCGCTGGGTGCGCTTGTTCAACGCCGCGCCTGACCTTATCGCCCCACACTTATCACAACTAAAAAAGACCACGTCATGATCCGAACCAAGCTCTCCCTGCTGATCCCGCTGCTCGGTACCTTCAGCGCCCAGACCTGGGCCGAGGATACCGAGCAGCAGCCCGGCACCTTGAACATGCAAGCCACCGTCGTTTCCGCTACTCGCAGTGAAGCGAGCATTGCTTCGATTCCGGGCTCGGTCCAGGTGATCGATGAACAGCAGGTCCGTGAGCAGAGCGGCGCGGGTCGCCGGGTCTCCGACATCCTCGGGCAATTGGTCCCCGGTCTTGCGCCGTCCAGCGGCGGGATGAGCAACTTCGGCCAGACCCTGCGCGGGCGCAACATGCTGGTGTTGGTCGACGGCGTATCGCAGAACGCCACGCGCGACAACTACCGCCAGCTCAACAGCATCGCCCCGGCCAGCATCGAACGCATCGAAGTGATCTCCGGCGCCAGCAGCATCTACGGTGCCGGTGCTTCAGGCGGCATCATCAACATCATCACCAAGCGCAATCAGGGCCAGGACATTGCCTACAGCAGCAAACTGGGCCTGACCAGCGGCAACAATCTCAACCGCAAAGGCTTCGCCTACGAAGCCTTTCAGAGTGCAACGGGGCGCAAGGATGCCCTTGACTGGTACGTCTCCGCCGACCTGACCCAGCGTAACGATCAGTTCGATGGCAACGGCGACCGCATCCCTCAAGACACCTCCCAGGGCAGCAACATGGACACCGAAACCTATGACCTGCAAGGTCGTTTCGGTTACGAGCTGGATGCCGACAAAAAACTCAGCCTGTCGCTGCAGGACTACAAGGACCAGCAGGACACTGGCTATACAAAAGACCCGACAAACCGACAGGAAGCCGTGGCGGTCAAAGGGCTGAAACTCGACGACCAGCCCTATACCCATAACCAGGCGGTCAACCTCAACTACGCCGACAAGGACTTCTACGGTCAGGGCCTGCAACTGGAAAGCTACTGGCGTCGCGCCGATGCATTGTTCTTTCCGGACCTGTCGCGAGGCAGGGCCGGGATCTCCGACAATAACAGTGTTCAGGACGTCTACGGCCTGCGCGCGGCCATCGACACGCCGCTGCCGGCGATCGGGAGTGCCACGGGCAATCTGGTCTGGGGCGCCGACTATGATAATGAGCGCTCCCGCCAACGAGGTGATCAATACACGCTCAATGGCCTGAACTACACCAAGACCGGCAACACCTACGAGCTGGGCCCGGACATTGAAACCACCACCAAATCGCTGTTCGGGCAGATGTCCTGGGACATCGGTGACTGGACCTTGCGTGGTGGTGTGCGCCGTGAATGGATCGAAAGCGACGTCTCCGACAGCATCGCTTATGGTGAGATCGTCCAGACCGGCGTACGCGCAACACTGCCCGGTGACACCCTCAAATACGATGCCACGCTGTACAACTTGGGGGCGGTCTACCACCTGAGTGAAAACCAGGACGTCTTCGCCAATTACAGCCAGGGGTTTTCGCTCCCGGATATCCAGCGCTTCATGCGTGATGTCAGCAGCACTTTCGACATTCAGAGTCTCAACGCCCAGGCCATCAAAGTTGATAGTTACGAGCTGGGCTGGCGCGGTAACTGGGACCAGTGGCAGGCCGATGTGACCGTGTACGAAAACACCTCGGACGTGACCCAGTTCTACGATGCCAATGATCGCGTATTGCGCCTGATCAACCAGAAAGAGCGAGTTCGCGGTATCGAAAACAGCCTGACCTACCGCGCGACCGATCGCTGGTCGGTGGGTGGCACTTATGCCTGGGCCAAAGGCGAGACCGAGCAGAACGGCAAATGGATCGATCTGCCAGCTACGCGCATCTCACCAGCCAAGACCACACTGTTCGTCGGCTACACCGAAGACGACTACACCCTGCGCCTGCAAGGCATGCATTTATCCAGTTATGACGCCGCCGCCAAGGACGACAACGGACGCGAGATCGAAGGCTATACGCTGGTGGACCTGCTCGGCTCCGTGCAACTGCCGGTCGGTCGTCTTGAAGGCGGCGTGTACAACCTGACCAACCGCACTTACCAGAACCTGTTCACCCAAGCCAACGCCAGAGCGCCGTACGCCAACGCCGAAGGCCGCACGCTGAGCATGAGCTACTCGGTGGATTGGTAAAAACAGAAGCCGGCTTGCCACAATGCAGCGAGCCTGCTCGCGATGACGGCGGTACATTCAGCATCAATGTTGGCTGCCCCATCGCTATCGCGAGCAGGCTCGCTCCCACAGGGGGTATGTTTAACTGACTGGCAAGTCGGCTACTGGGTTACAGGCCGCGCACATCCCGGTCTTCGATCGGCCGGCTCTGGCGCAAACGCTTGCCGCCCAGCACCACCCAGTCGATCAACCGGAACAGGCATTCAATGCCGAACGACAGCAGCAACGCGCCGCTCATGCCCCAGATCATTGCTTCCGGCGTCAGCAGGATCTGGTAGCTGTAGCCGTTCCAGGTTTCCTTGCGAATATCCGGGTCGGCGGCCAGGGCCACTTGCAGGACGCGGATGTACCACGGGCCCTGCATGGCCTGGAATTGCTTGTCGAGGGCCAGTTGACGGGTGAGCAAAGTGCTCAGGCTGTCGGCATCGCTGCGAAAGATCGGGTCTTCGCTGGCACGGTAATGGGCCACGAGCGCCTGCATATCACCTTTGAAAAATTGATTGGCGGTGCCCTGAAAACCGCTCAAACCGGTCTGCGCCTCAATCAGATGCGCCTCGACCCGCTTGGCATAGTCACTGATGAACCCAGGCACCTGGACACCGATCAACAGGCCCGCCGCGAACAACACCAGCCGTAGATAACTGAGCAACATGGGGGAGAGATCCTTATTCGGTCTTGCCCTGGCTGACGCATTCACCGCGTCGCCAGAGGCTCCATTGGCCCGGCTCGTAGCGGGTCCAGGTTTCGTTTTCGGTCAAGGGTTCGGTGGCAATCACCGTGACCACGTCGTTGGGTGTGGTTTCGGCCTGGAAGTCGACGATCACATCGACGTCCTTCAAACGCGCCGGGCCGAACGGGGCACGGCGGGTGATCTGCGCCAGTTTGCTCGAGCAGTAGCAGAACAGCCAGTCACCGTCGCTGAGCAAGCAGTTGAACACGCCTTTGCTGCGGTACTCGGCGCAGGCGGCCACCAGGTCCGGCAACAGTGCTTCGATCTCTACCGGTTCGGGAAACGCAGCACGCACCCGATTGAGCAAATCGCAAAACGCCGCTTCGCTGTCGGTATCGCCAACGGGGCGGTAAAAACTGGCGGTCGGGTTGAAATCGGCCAACTGGCCGTTGTGGGCGAAACACCAGTTGCGCCCCCACAACTCGCGCACGAACGGGTGAGTGTTGGACAGGCACACTTTGCCGACGTTGGCCTGGCGGATGTGCCCGATCACCACTTCGCTTTTGATCGGATAGCGCTGCACCAGGTTCGCCACTTCCGACTCGCTGCTCGCCGCCGGGTCCTGGAACAGCCGCAGGCCACGGCCTTCATAAAAAGCGATACCCCAACCGTCACGGTGCGGCCCGGTACGGCCGCCGCGCTGCATCAACCCGGTGAAGCTGAACACGATATCGGTCGGGACATTGGCGCTCATGCCCAATAACTCACACATGCTCGGATTCTCTATGAAAAGGCAGGGGCAAGGTTACAGACGCGGTTCGACCCGCAAACGCTGAGGGTTGCTCGGCACCGGTGGCCGGCCGTAACGATCATCGCCGGCACCGCCGAAAGGCTGATCGTCGTCAGGCTCGTCGGCCCGCGCCGCTGCCTTGGCGGCAGCCGCCTGTTCCTTGCGAGCGTTGGAAGCGCGCTCGATGGGAAAACGGATGGCCACGAATACCAGATAAATGCCGAAGACAATCATGCCGTACATGAACAAGTCGGAAATCGCGCGCCAGGCGTTGTTGCCAACCTTGAACAGCAAGTCGAGGGCAGTAATGGCGATGGCCGGGGCGACCTTTTCTTTCACCGGGTCGATGATGGTCGGGCTGAACAGCAACACCGCCATCAGCAGCCGCAGCGGCTCACGCAGCCAGCGCCACATCCAGCGGGTGATGCGCATCCACACCAACAGGCAGCCTAAAGCGGCAAAGGCGTAGAGGCCCCAAGCGATCAGATAGTCGTTCTCGGTCATGGTGTCCATGGCAAGGCAGGCAAAGAGGCGCTTATAGTAACGACTTTTCGCACGTCAGGCTTGTCCCAATACCAGTGAGTTAAGCGCATTCCATGTGGGAGCGGGCTTGCTCGCGAAGAGGGAGTATCACTCGACATTGATGTTGCCTGACACACCGCCTTCGCGAGCAAGCCCGCTCCCACAGGTTGCGAAGCCCCTATTCCGTACATTGTTCGAGAGCCATTCATGCCCCTATCCGCCAACGTCACCAGCGCTCCGATTGCCCATAAGGCCGATGGTTCTGACCCGTATGCCTGGTTGCAGGAGCGCGACACCGACGCGGTGCTCGATTACCTGAAAGCTGAAAACCGCTATCAAGAGGCACAAACCGCCGATCAGGCCGGGCTGCGCGAAATCCTGTTCGAAGAGATCAAGGGGCGGATTCTCGAAACCGATCTGTCGCTGCCCTCCCCTTGGGGACCGTACCTGTATTACACCCGCACCACTGCCGGCGACGAATACGCCCGCCACTACCGCTGCCCGCGTCCGGTCGATGGCAGCCTGCAGATCGACGAAAGCCAGGAACTGCTGCTGCTTGACCCGAACGTGTTGGCCAAGGGCGGCTTCTTTTCCCTGGGCGCGTTCAGCATCAGCCCAGACCACCAGCGTCTGGCCTACAGCATCGACTCCAGCGGCGAAGAGATTTACACGCTGTTCGTGAAGGAATTATCCAGCGGCCGCGTCAGCGAACTGGAATTCCAGGATTGCGACGGCAGCATGACCTGGGCCAACGACAGCCTGACGCTGTTCTTCGGCGAACTCGACGACACCCATCGCCCGCACAAGCTGTTCCGCTATCGGCTGGACGGCACCGCGGCCGAAGAAGTATTCCATGAGCCGGACGGCCGATTCTTCCTGCATTGCTACCGCTCCAGTTCCGAACGGCAACTGCTGTTGTCGCTGGGCAGCAAAACCACCAGCGAAGTCTGGGTGCTCGACGCCTCGCTGCCGCATCAGGCCTTTACCTGCCTGGCGCCGAGGGTTGAAGAGCATGAATACGATGTCGACCACGGCAAACTCGATGGCGAGTGGGCGTGGCTGATCCGTACCAACCGCGACGGCATCAACTTCGCGCTGTACCAGGCCGCCGATACTGGCGTCGCGCCGACCGAAGCCGACTGGCAGAACCTGATTCCCCACAGCGACACGGTGATGCTCGAAGGCATGAGCCTGAACTCCGAGGCCATGACCCTGAGCCTGCGCGAAGGTGGCCTGCCGATCATCGAAGTCCGCCCACGGGACTTGGTGCCATATCGCGTGCAATTGCCGGACGCGGCCTACAGCCTGCACGTGCAGAACAGCCTGGAATTTGTCAGCGACCGGATCCGTCTGCGCTACGAAGCCTTGAACCGCCCGGCGCAGATCCGCCAACTGATTCTGACCACCGGCGAGCAGCAAGTCCTCAAGGAAACCCCGGTGCTCGGCCCGTTCGACGCCGATACGTACGTCAGCCAGCGCCTTTGGGCGACGGCACCGGACGGCACGCAAGTGCCGATCAGCCTTGTGGTCAAACGCGAGTTCCTCGGCAAGCCGACGCCGCTTTATCTGTACGGCTACGGCGCCTACGGCGAAAGCCTCGACCCTTGGTTCTCCCACGCGCGCCTGAGCCTGCTGGATCGCGGCATGGCATTTGCCATCGCCCATGTACGCGGTGGCGGTGAGCTGGGCGAAGCCTGGTACCGCGCCGGCAAGCAGGAACACAAGCACAACACCTTCAGCGACTTCATTGCCTGCGCCGAACACCTGATCGCCAACGGCTTCACCACCCCATCGCAGTTGGCGATCAGCGGTGGCAGCGCCGGCGGTTTGCTGATCGGCGCGGTACTCAATCAACGGCCAGAGCTGTTCGCTGCGGCGATTGCCGAAGTGCCGTTCGTCGACGTGCTCAACACCATGCTCGACCCGGACCTGCCGCTGACCGTCACGGAATACGACGAGTGGGGTAACCCGCAAGAGCCGGACGTCTATGATCGGATCAAGGCCTACGCCCCGTACGAAAACGTCAGCGCGCAAGCGTATCCGGCAACGCTGGTGATCGCCGGCTACAACGACAGTCGCGTGCAGTACTGGGAAGCGGCCAAGTGGGTAGCGAAATTGCGCGCGACCAAAACCGACACCAACGCCTTGTTGCTCAAGACTGAACTGGGTGCCGGGCATGGCGGGATGAGCGGTCGTTATCAGGGATTACGTGACGTAGCCCTCGAATACGCATTTGTTTTCAAGGTTTTGGGCATCGCCTGAGGAACTTGGCCCGGCGTGCCGGTCTTAACACCAGACACCGTGGCCCGAGACAACACATCCCCTGTGGGAGCGGGCTTGCCCGCGATGAGGCCATCACATTCAATATCAACATTGGCTGTGACATCGTCATCGCGGGCAAGCCCGCTCCCACAGGAAATGATGGGTGACTGAAGGCCCGGAACAGACACAGACACAAAAAAAGACCGTGACGACATGTCAGAACCGACCTTACTGAACAAAGAAATTCGCGACTGGCTGATGGACTGCGGCCTGTTCGATCAACTGTTGCCGGCAGACTTCGTGGCAGCTTCGGGTTATTTCAGCATCAGCACCATCGCCGAAGGCGAAGAGATCTTCCATGAGGGCGATGCTGGCAGCTTCATGTGCATCATCCACACCGGCCAGGTCGCGGTGCAGAAGACCAACAGCGAGGGGCAGCGGGTGACCATGGCCACCTTGCGCAGCGGTCGGGCGTTCGGCGAAATGGCCGTGCTCGACGGTGAACGACGCTCAGCCAGTTGCGTGGCCGCGAGCAATTGCCAGTTGCTCAACCTGGGCAAGGACTCCCTGGAAAAGATGCTCAACGACGCGCCGAAAATCGCCGCCAAAATCATCCGCGCCCTCGCCGTTTCCCTTTCCAAACGCTTGCGCATGGCCGATGGACAATTGCTCTCGCAGCAGATTTAGATACCTACCCGCCCGGCGTTTTGATTTTCGTTGTACTCGGCTCAAGGCCCGGCAAGGTCTGGTCTTTGGGTGGATTGGGCATTTCGATCGGCGGCAACAGCGGTGGCCCGCCACTGCCGGAACCGGCCTTGGGCACGCTGGTCGGGGTAATCTGCGGGTACGGCGTCGGGGTGGCGGTGCCGGGTGAGCCGGGCATCGGCACGGGGCTGGTGGGGATGGTTTGCAGCTCCTGGGCCTGCACTGCAGTTATCGAGAGCGCGGCCAGGGCAATGACCGTTAGAATGGTGCGCTTCATCAATGGCTCCGTTGGCCTTGTTGTCCTTTTGCAGGCTACTCCCAACTGCGCGTATTTGCCTTCCTCCGTAGTCAATTTCTCCTCAAGAGAGCCCCATGAAACGTTTCGTTCTGCTCGACACCACCCCCATCCCTGAAAACGGCGGTGCCCTGTGCCTGTTCGAATACGGCGAGGACTTTGTCATCAAGATTCAGGGCGGTGACGGCGGGCAGTTGATGAACACCCGCATGCACGGCTCCGAAGATGCCCTGGCCGAAATCCCCTGCCGCAAGGTCGCCGGCCGGCCGAATTCGCGCGTGTTAATCGGTGGCCTGGGCATGGGCTTCACCCTCGCCTCGGCGCTCAAGCACTTAGGCAAAACGGCTGAAGTGGTGGTCGCCGAATTGGTACCCGGCGTGGTGGAGTGGAACCGCGGGCCGCTGGGCGAGAAGGCCGGCAACCCGCTGCTTGACCCGCGCACCGTGATCCGTATGGAAGACGTGGCCAAGGTGCTGCAAGCCGAGCCACAAGGTTTCGATGCGATCATGCTCGACGTCGACAACGGCCCCGAAGGCCTGACCCAGAAAGCCAACAGCTGGCTCTACTCCGCCGGCGGCCTGAGCGCGTGCGCCAAGGCCCTGCGGCCAAAAGGCGTGCTGGCGGTGTGGTCGGCCAGCGCTGACCGGCAGTTTTCCGACAAGCTGAAAAAAGCCGGTTTCAAGGCCGAGGAAGTGCAAGTGTTCGCCCACGGCAACAAGGGCACCCGCCACACCATCTGGATTGCCGAGAAGCTCAAGGGCTGAGCTAAACTCACGTCATAACCGTCATTAGTCTTTTTACAAAGGTGAACCCATGAGTTCGTCCCCCCCAACCAACACATCGAAGCTGGACCGCATCCTCGCCGATAACCAGCGCGACAAGGAAATGGGTTACCGCGACAAGGCCCTGAAAATGTACCCGCACGTGTGCGGCCGCTGCGCCCGCGAGTTCTCCGGCAAGCGCCTGAGCGAACTGACCGTGCACCACCGCGACCACAACCACGACAACAACCCTCAGGATGGCTCGAACTGGGAGCTGTTGTGCCTGTATTGCCACGACAACGAACACTCGCGTTATACCGATCAGCAGTATTTCGATGAAGGTTCGCTGAGTACACCGAAGATTGCCAAGGCGACGCACAACCCGTTTGCGGCGTTGGCCGGGTTGATGAAGAAAGAAGACTGAAGATATTCGTTGGACATGATCGTTCCCACGCTCTGCGTGGGAATGCATCCCGTGACGCTCTGCGTCACATTCGGAAGCGGAACGCGGAGCGTCCCTGGCGGCATTCCCACGCAGAGCGTGGGAACGATCACTGACCACCCCTCCCCCAATCCCCGTATAATCGCCGTTTTTTCCCCGAAGGCACCCCGCTCGTGGCAGATAAACGGTACAGCTGCATTGGTTTGTATAACCCCAAATCACCGGAGAACGTCGGTTCGGTGATGCGCGCCGCCGGCTGCTATGGCGTGGCGTCGGTTTTTTACACCGGCAAGCGCTATGAACGCGCCGCCGATTTCGTCACCGACACCAAGAAGGTCCACTACGACATTCCGCTGATCGGCATCGACGACCTGAAAAAAATCCTGCCCCTGGGCTGTGTCCCGGTCGCGGTCGAACTGGTAGACGGCGCCCGTTCGCTCCCGGAATACACGCACCCGGATCGCGCCCTCTACATCTTCGGCCCCGAAGACGGCTCGCTGGATAAAGAAATCCGCGACTGGTGCGAAGATGTGGTCTACATCCCGACCACCGGCTGCATGAACCTGGCGGCCACCGTCAACGTTGTGCTGTACGACCGCATGGCCAAGGGCAACAACACCCGCTCCGGGCCGAAATTCCGCTGAATTGCCGCATATTCGATGGAACAAGCCGCTCGCCCAGGCAGTCAGCTAAATATCTATTGCTAAAGCAACCCTTCCCTGCCTGGAGACAGATCATGCGCGAGTTCAATCCTGTAGAACGTATCGAAACCACCCCGTTCCAGAGCCCTTCCGTACAGAACGTTCATGGTTGGGAACGCGCCGGCTCCCTGGCGGGTGGCGTGGTCATGCTGAGCAAGGGCCTGCGACGTGGCGGCGTGTTCGGATTGATCGAAATGGCTATCGGCGGCATGGCTCTGGCCCGGGGCATCACCGGGCATTGTTCGGCGAAAAGCCTGTTGGAAAAGAACCGTCAGGACATGAAAAACGCACGCGAGAGAATCGAGCGCGCCGGGGATGAGCTGAGCCGCATGAAAGCCAATGCCGAAGCGGCGACCAGCACGGCGACCGTGACGGGAAATGATTCGTTGAACTCGCCGAAGGCTGGGGTTTGATCCGAAAGTTGCGGTGGAGACTCAGGGCCTCTTCGCGCGCAAGCCTGCTTCCACAGGGTTATGCGGCGTACACAACATTTGTGATCACCGCCAGTTACTGTGGGAGCGGGCTTGCCCGCGATGACGGCAGCACATTCACCATTGATGTGTCAGACAGGTCGCTATCGCGGGCAAGCCACGCTCCCACAGGTTCTGAACTGACTGGCATCGGGGCTTGCCCACGAAGGCGGTGCTACTGAAGCAACTCGCTATCAAGCACCTTGGAAGACTCGCCAAGTACGCTTTCCGCGAGCTGAACGAATGCCTTGGTATCCACACTTTCCAAATGCATCGCCCCACGCAGCACATCATCCAGCGAGCGCTTGTTGCGGGTTTTCAGGCGAATTTCGCGATCCAGTTCCTGTAACAACACTACCGCTTTGGCCACCTGCGCCGGGTTGATCTGCTCACCGCGCAACGTGCTGACCTTCTGGCTGTCCTTGACCAACTTGCTGTGCAGGCTTTCATACCGCTCATCACTCATGCCGCCTGCGCGGCGCACCAGTTCGATGGCGTAATACTCGGCAAACCCTTCGCTGATCCAGTCGCTGCGCTGGCGGTCGTTGATTCGCCCGAACACCTGAGCCAACTCACGCACCAAGGCACTGCTACCGCTTTCGCTGACCAGCGGCAGACGCGTGTTCAGATAGATCGATTCATGCGCGGCCGAGCTGCCGCGCCACATCGGGTCGTTGGCGCCGACAATCAGCAGTTTGGTGGGGTGACGTGGATACACCGCTTGCACTTGCGGCCAGACAAAGGTCAGCAGCGTCAGCACATCCATGCGGCGCATGCCCTGCCCCTGTGGCGAGGCGACGGTGACTTCGGTTTCCCCCAGCCGCGTGCGACGGCTGCCTAGATGGCCGGCGAGCATCCAGCCAGTGGGGCGGTCGAACAGACGCGAGACGTTATCGATCCGGAACGTGTTCTTGCCGATCCGCGGCCAGGCGGTTTCGACACTTTTCCAACCGGTGGGCAATTCGAATTCAAGGCGTGAAACCAGTTCGATGCCGTCCTGCTGATCGAGTTTGGCCGCGGGCACCAAGTCATCGCCACGCATCAGCGCCCAGTTCGGCGTCATGCGGGTGTCGAAGCTGCCGCTCTTGCGCCCATGGCTGATGCGCACGCGGTAGGTCAGGCTGGCCTTGTCGGCGGTCGGGCGCCAGACCCCACGGGCCTGTTTGCCGGGGGTGAGTTGCCATTGGCCATCGGCCTTGAAATCACTGTAGTGACTGCCATCGCCCAAGTCGAAATCCAGACTGCGCACCGCCGAGCCCTGGGCCAGAGTCAAGCGCACTTCGGCCTGATCACTTTGCGGCAACAGGCGCACGTGATAATCCAGATCGACTTTCTGCGCCGCCCACACGGGCGAACTCAGGGCCAAAAGTCCAAAGGCCAACGCCTGCCGCACTCCCACAGCCATACACACTCCTAGTGTGGCGAGCGAGCCTGCTCGCGCCGGGCTGCGTGGCAGCCCCAAATTCTTGTAATCACTGCCGGTTTTGTGGGTGCTACGCACTCAAGCGCGAGCCATATAAGCAGGGGAAACTAACCCGCGCGAAAAATCAGATGGTCTTCCCAATCGTCTTCGGCCACGCTGCCTTCGGCGAGCATGCGCCCGGACTGGGAAATACGTTCGTGATGCACCGCTTCGCGATCACCGCACACCAGATGATGCCAGAGCGGCAGGTCCTTGCCTTCGCTGACCAGTCGATAACCGCAGGTCGGCGGCAGCCATTTGAACTCATCGGCCTTGCCCGGCGTGAGCTGAATGCAATCGGGCACAAAGTCGCGGCGGTTGGGGTAATCAGTGCACTGACAGGTTTTGAGGTCCAGCAATTTGCAGGCGATGCGCGTGTAGTAGACGGAGTTGTCGTCTTCGTCCTCGAGTTTTTGCAGGCAGCACAGGCCACAACCATCGCACAGCGATTCCCATTCCTCTTGATCGAGTTGATCGAGGGTTTTGCGTATCCAGAACGGTTCGACTTTGGCGGCCATGGCTCAAGCATCAACATCAGGTGGTGAAAAGGCCGCCAGTCTAGTGCCAAGGCACCGGCGGGCCAAGCATTGGCGACTGCCGGTACACGGCACTTGTGAGTTTTTGCGTCGCCCGGTAGCTTTGCCAGTCGCAAAGAGCCCTGCCCACGTGCCATTAACGCTCAACGGCGTTGCATTCAGGTGAACGGCCCTGGCGCTCGGAAAACCCTATCGCTCAGCCAACTGCGCCCGCCGGTTTTTTAGACGACCCTCACTTTCAAACGTAAAGGAATCTCTTGATGAGTGCTAACCCACGCGTTGCCGACTACGCCATTCATCCTCAGTTCACCGATCGCTGGTCGCCCCGTGCCTTCACCGGCGAAACCATCCCTGAAGAGACCTTGCTGAGCTTCTTCGAAGCCGCACGCTGGGCTCCATCGGCGTACAACTCGCAGCCTTGGCGGTTTCTTTATGCGCGCCGCGACACGCCGAATTGGGAGCGTTACCTGGGCCTGTTGAATGAGTTCAACCGCAGCTGGGCGCAGCATGCCTCGGCGCTGGTGATCGTTGTCTCGAAAACCACCTTTGCGATACCTGGCGCCACCGAAGAAACACCGGCGCTGTCGCACACCTTCGACACCGGTTCGGCCTGGGGCCACCTGGCGCTACAAGCGAGCATCAGCGGCTGGCACACTCACGGCATGGCTGGTTTCGATCAGGAACTGACTCGCAAAGAGCTGAATATTCCTGAGGAATATGCGCTGCACGCGGCGGTGGCGATCGGCAAGCTGGGCGACAAGGCGACGCTGGCGGACTATCTGCAAGCTCGCGAAGAGCCGAGCCCGCGTCGTCCGCTGAGCGAGTTGGCGGCTGAAGGTGATTTCACCCTCTAACCAACGATGAAGACCTAATGTGGGAGCGGGCTTGCTCGCGAAGGCGGTGTGTCAGTCACCTTGAGTATCGACTGACACTACGCTTTCGCGAGCAAGCCCGCTCCCACATTTGACTGGTGGTGTCTAATACCCGCGATTGAAATCCACTTCCCCACGCAACGCTTCACCCGCCTGATACGCCCGCAGGTTTTCGACAAACAACTTCACCATCATCGGTGGCGAAGTCGGTGCAGAGCTATGGCCGGTCAGCAGCAGGCCCCACGCGGTCCAGAACGGATGGCGTTGCGGCAACGGCTCCTGACGGCAGACGTCGATCACGGCCCCGGCCAGATGTCCTTCCTTCAAGGCTTCCACCAGATCCGCATCGACCACCGCCACACCGCGCCCGACGTTGATGAACAACCCGGTCGGCTTGAACTGCTTGAACAGTGCGGCGTCGTACAGGTCGTGAGTATTCGGGGTATTCGGCAGCAGATTGATCACGTAATCCACTTCACCGACCAGGCGCGGCAAGTCGCTCAGCGCGCCAACTTCGACAAAGGGCGCTTGCTCACGGGCTTCGCTGGCGATGCCGTATAACTCGACGCCAAACGGCAGCAGAAACTGCGCCACGGTCTGACCAATGTCACCGGTACCGACGATCAATACCTTGCGTCCGGCCAGGCTTTGGCCCTGGCGGTTGTCCCATTTGCGCTCGACCTGGCTGACCAGTCGCGCCAGTACTTCGCGCTCGTGGCCGAGCATGTAGGTCAGTACGTATTCGGCCATGACCTGACCGAAAATCCCCACCGCCCGGGTCAGGCGATAGTGCCGAGGCAGGCCGTCGGCCAGCAACGGTGTGATACCGGCCCAGGTCGACTGCAGCCATGCAGGCAGGTGGCCCTGACGCAACAGCGTCGCCAGCAGGTCCGGCTGACCGAGCCAGACTTGGCAATCGGCGGCCTGACGGGCCAGTTCGGCGGAGTCGCCGCTGGTCAGTACTTCCAGATCAGGCGCTGCCTGACGCAACAGTTGGGCATACACAGGGTGGTCGTGTTCAGCAATCAGAACGCGCATGGTTCAAACCTTTCAAAAACAGTGCAGACGGCCGCCGACGGAGTATCACTCCATCGTCCTGGCCATCGCCAAAATCATTCCAGTGTTTCATAAAGGCTCTGAACAGAGCCTGTCTGCCGATTACATCGGGTCGTTGCGCCGCAGCAGTTCTTCCGGCAGATGCTCGATATATTCATCTTCGGCCGGCGGCATTTGCAGGTGGTAGCCCTGCTTCTCGAGGTTTTCCAGCACGACGACGATGTCTTCACTGGCCAGTTTGCGCTCGGGCGACAGCACCAGATCGAAGGAGTGTTTCGGCTTGCCAAAGGCCAGCCTCAGCGCTTCCGGCACACGTTCAAGCGCATCGCTTTTGAGCACATAAAGGTACATGCCGCTGCGCTTGGAGCTTTGGTAGATGGAGCAAATACGTTTCAAGGCTGTTCTCCGGCGGTGGCCAGGCTGTCGAGCAGCGCCTGGCCCATCAATTCGCGGCGCCAGCCACGCAGCGAATCAGGCAATTGGTAAGGACCATTGGGGAAGCCGCTCTTGAGCAGCGCTTCCAGAGTTTTCTTGCGCAGCATCAGCTCCGGCGCGATGTTCAGGCGTTCGGCTTCGGCCTGGCCTATGGCGCGCAGCTGTTTGACCAGCGCGGCGGCGTCCACCGGCAACGGCTCCGGCACCGCAGGTGGCCATTGATCAGGCGACACACTGCCAGAGCGCTTGATCAGATCAAGCAGAAATTCGCCGTCCTGACGCACGGTACGCGGGTGCATGTCTTCGATTTTCGCCAGCGCGCCGAGGTTGTCCGGTTGCGTGCGAGCCAACGGCCACAGGGAATGTTCACGGACGATGCGGTTGCGCGGCAGATCACGGGCACGGGCTTCGCGTTCACGCCAGGCGCAAAGTTCACGCAACACGGCGAGTTGGGCCCGGGACAGTTTCCAGCCAGTTTGGCGTCGCGATAGACCTCATACGGGTCAACCTCGCGACGCAGATTGGCCACCAGCTCGGCACCGTCTTCCAAAACCCAGGCGTATTTTTCGTCAGAAAGCTTCGGACGCAGCTGTACGAAAACTTCCGCCAGGTGCAAGGCATCTTCGGCGGCGTAGCTGATCTGGGTGTCGGACAGCGGACGTTGCAGCCAGTCGGAACGGGTTTCGCCCTTGGGCAGGTCGATGCCGAGCACTTCCTGCACCAGCCGCGAATAGCCCATGGAGAAACCGAGGTTCAGGTAAGCGGCGGCCAATTGGGTGTCGAACAGCGGCGCCGGCAAACTGCCGGTCAGGCGCAACAGGACTTCGAGGTCTTCGCTGCACGCGTGGACGACTTTGACCACGGCCGGGTTTTCCAGCAGCGCCGCCAATGGCTGCCAATTATCGATGGTCAGCGGGTCAATCAGGTAAGCGCGTACGCCATCGCCGATCTGCAGCAGGCCGGCGATCGGGTAAAAGGTGTCGACCCGCATGAATTCGGTGTCGAGGGCAACGAATGGCAGCAGCTGCCACTCGGCACAAAACTGACCGAGGCTATCGTTGTCGCGAATCCAGTGAATATCGATGGCCACACGGCTCTCCCTTGAAGAATGGCGCGCAGTATATATCGCCCCCGGCGATTTCCGCGCATCCACTGAACAAGAGCTTTAGCGAAAATACCTGCTGGACCGCAAGAATAGTCTGACAGGAGGAGATTGGGGGGCGTTCTCAATTAGTTTCCCCGGTGTGGAAACTAATTGAGAACGCCCTCTAGCTGCTCTTACGCAGTACGTAGACCCGCATCCGAGCGCACCCCGGCAGGAAGTCCTGATGGCTGAGCAAGTGGAAACCCGCCTGCCTGAACTCGGCCTCAAGCTCGGCCTTGCTCGCCTGTGGCTGGACCTCTGCGCCCTCCCCATCCGATCGGCGGAGCTTGAAACGCCCATCAATGCGCACCGCCACAATCACGGTATCGCGACTGACCCGGTGGAACTCACCCAACATGGCTAACCGATGTTCAGGACTGGCGATGTGTTGAAACAGTTGCATGCAAAAAATGCAATCAACCGCGTTCGCCGACAAACCGATGGTGAAGGCTGAACTCTGAAAGGTCTTGATCCGCTCCAGCAGGTGTTGCGGATGGTGAGTGCGGGCATGATCGAGCATGTCCTGAGACGGATCGGTCGCAAGAATCACCCGATTCGCATGCTCGGCCAGTATCGACCAGAAGCGCCCCGCACCGCAGGCTACATCAAGAATCAATCCCGGTTCGCCAGCGACCTGAAGCGCGTTACGCACCAGTTGCTCGTCGCGCCAGAACGTCAAACGCCCTGCCAGGCCACGCGGTCGCGACTGAAGGCAGACGCGAGCGTGTTCCTGATCGTAGCGCCGGGCGAACTCAAGTTCGATGGCGGATGGGGGCTGCGCGGACATGTGCAAGGGCTCTTTTATTGGACGTTCCAGGCGCCGCAAGTTAGCGGTCGCTACGTGAAAAAAAGGTCGAATCATTCATTTTTTAGCCAGAACACCGTCAATCACTGCGCCCCGGCAGCCGGCAAACATGTCCAGCCCCGGATCGTAGACCTTGCTGTTGACCTCCAGCAGGCCAAGCATGGAATGGAACAGGTTGTCCTGGCTCAAGGGCTTTTCGCGACTCAGTTGCAGGCAATGGGTGTCCACCGAGAACGATTTTTGATAGCTGTCGGAGAACCACGCCAGCATCGCTACATGCTTCTGTTGTTCCGGCGCCAACATATAAGGCGTGCCATGAAGGAACAGGTTGTATTCGCCCAGCGATTCGCCGTGGTCCGACAGATAAAGCATCGCGGTATCGACTTTGTCCTGATTACTGCGCAACAGGTCGATCAGGGTCGACAGCACATGGTCGGTGTACACCAACGTGTTGTCGTAGCCATTGACGATACTTTCGCGGCTGCAATTGTTCAGTGCATTGCTTTCACACACCGGGGTGAAGTGTTCGTACTCTTTCGGGTAGCGCTTGAAGTATTCCGGACCGTGACTGCCCATTTGGTGCAGTACCAGCACGGTGTCTTTATCCAGCGTGTCGATAAAGTGCTGCAAACCTTGCAGGAGAATTTCATCGCGGCACTCGCTATTGGCACACAGCACCGGATCTTTCAGGTTACTCACGTTGTCGACAGTGACTCGATCGCAAGTACCTTTGCAGCCTGACTGGTTATCCCGCCAGATCACCTCCAGACCCGCGTGTTTGAGCACGTCCAGCAGACCTTCCTCGTTCTTTGCCTTGCTGGCGTTGTAATCCTTGCGACCCATGTTGGAGAACATGCAGGGTACCGACACGGCCGTTTCCGTGCCGCAAGAATGCACATCGGTGAAGGCAATCAGGCCGGCTTCCTTATCCAGTTGGGGGGTGGTGTCGCGGTCATAACCCAGGATGCCGAAGTTCTCGGCCCGGGCACTTTCGCCCACCACCAGCACCGTCAGGGATTTACGGCCGTGGGTTTGCCAGGCAGGATTTCTTTGGGCATCTTCGCCGAGTTTGATGAACGGTTGCTGCGCCGACACCACCTGCTCACGCAGATAACCGACCGAGGCACCGATGTAGTTGCTCGGCACCACCATCAAGCGCAACTCATGGTGATTGCGAAACAACGACGACAGGCCCTGATAATTGACCAATGCGACACCGCCGATCACCGCAACCGATGCGACACTTACCAGCACTTTGCTTAATAACTCACGGTGCCAGCGGCGGTAATTGACGGGAATCTTCCACAACAACCACGACGGCAAAACACCGAGCAACACAATATAAACAAACAACTTTATCGACAGTAAATCGCGCACTTCCGTGGCATTGGTTTCGGCAAAGTTACGCAACATACCCGCGTCGATCAGTACACCGTATTGGCTCATGAAGTAAGCCACGCCAGCACTGATCAAAAAGATCAGCGTCAACACGGGTTTCATCACCAACCTGAATGCCAGCAAGGTCAGCACAATGTTAAAGATCGCCAGGATCATCGCCCCGAACGCGACACGCATGGCGATGCCTTGACCGTCTGCTGCGGTGATCTCGAACAGGTGTTGCCAGAGAACTGAATTGAACCCTGCCAATAAAAAGGCACTGACAATCAACGTCACCCACTCGGGGCGCACGGCTTTGAACTTCAACATGATGAACGGCTGTTCCTGGAAAGAAGTGCCCACGGCAAATGTGAAAATTTCATTGACCGCGACAACACTAATTTTAAGCAGCCGACCATCAATTTTTCGTGAAAAAGAAGCCAACGAATAGTTGGCTCATGGCATTGGGCCAAAACTTTCAACATTGGGAACTGGTGTCCTGTCTCACCAATACGTTCCTCTTTTGACGAGTGGCTGTTGCCGTCAGGCAAGGCGCCGCGACGAGTCATAGCCCGCTATGGCGAGGAGTGGCAACGCAGCATGACGGCAACAGACGCCGTCAAAAAGGAACAGTATTGGCGAGACAGGACACTAACTTCACGCCTGATGCAGATACCAGCGCCAGTCCTGCTCACCGACTTCACCCATGAACTGCCGGTATTCGGCACGTTTCACCGCCAGATACACGCCAAGAAACTCACTGCCGAAGGCCTCCCGCGCCCAGTTCGATGCCTCCAGCGCTCGCAACGTGGTCAACCAGTCGGTGGGCAACAATTCCGTGGCTTGGGCGTAACCGTTGCCTTCCACGGGTGCTCCAGGGTCAAGCTGCTCGCGGATGCCGCGATGAATTCCGGCCAGAATCGCCGCAGCCGCCAGGTACGGGTTGGCGTCGGCACCACAGATGCGGTGTTCGATATGCCGGGATAATGCCGGCCCGCCGGGCACCCGCAAACTCACGGTGCGGTTGTCCACGCCCCAGGTGGCCGCCAGTGGTGCGTAGCTGTTGGTCTGGAAACGGCGGTACGAGTTGGCGTTCGGGCAGAACAGCAGCAATGAATCGAGCAACGTGCCGAGCATTCCGCCGACCGCTTGTTTAAGCAACGGCGTGCCGTCCGGGGCTTCGCTGGCGAACAGGTTATTGCCCTCCTTGTCCGCCAGGCTAACGTGCATGTGCATGCCGGTGCCGGCCAGATCATCGAAAGGCTTGGCCATGAAACACGCCGCCATCCCATGCTTGTGGGCCACGCCCTTGACCAGCCGTTTGTAGCGCACTGCTTCATCCATCGCCTGCAAAGCATCGGTGCGGTGTTCGAGGGTGATTTCCACCTGCCCCGGCGCGTATTCGGAGATTGCCGTGCGCGCCGCAATGCCCTGCAGCTTGCAGGCGCTGTAGAGGTCGGCCAGAAACGGTTCGATTTGCTCCAGCTCACGTAAGCCATAGACCTGCGTGGAGCGTGGCCGCCCGCCATCGACATCGCGTGCCGGCTGCGGCCGACCGTTGCTGTCGCGCTGCTGATCCAGCAAATAGAACTCCAGCTCCGCCGCCATCACCGGGTAATAACCGTCGGCCTGCAAGCCTTCGATGACCTTGGCCAGCAAGTGCCGTGGGTCGGCGATGGTCGCGGGCATGCCTTCTTTTGGATGCATGCTGACCTGCACCGCCGCCGTGGGAATCAATCGCCACGGCATACGCTGCAAACTGCCGCTGATTGGGTAGGCCCGGCAATCGATATCACCGACGTCCCAGACCAGCCCGGAATTTTCAACGTCATCGCCATTGATGGTCAGGCCCAGAATGGTACTCGGCAGCGGCCGCCCGCTTTCGTACACCGCCAACAGTTCATCGCGATGCAGCAGCTTGCCCCGTGGCACACCGTTGTTGTCGAAGATGAACAGCTCGAACATCTCGATATCCGGATTGTGTTCCAGAAAGGACAGGGCTTCTTCTTTCGTGGCGAAGGATGTCGTGGCACAGCTCATGGGAATTCTCGTCTATCCGCGTCAGGCAAACGCACAGGCGCCGCCAGTTTGATCCCGGCGCACAGCGCGGGACCTGTCAGAACAATCAGCGGGAGATGCAGGAATCCGGCGGGCGGGCGTGGCGGCAATGCCACAGTGCCCAGAAGGCCAGTTCAGAAGGGAGAACAGACAGGCTCGGCACGCAGGCAGGCCTGTATAGACGACGTGGCTGAAGGCTTGAAGTGGCACCAGATGCCCCCTCATGTTTGATTCCTATCAGCCAGATGTCCATGGAAAAGACCGCGGTAAACAGATGCAAAGCAGCGTCACACGGGCAGATAAGCCGTTAAATCCAGACTTGATGATCCTTGGTTACAGACTGGCTAAACATTCCTCCCGGCAACCAACCTAATTTCTCGATAGCGCCAGCGACTTTTCAGTTTGCCCCTGCTGGCTTGGAGCGGCCTAATCAAAGTCTTGTAAATTTTGGGCTCCGTCATGGAAAACGTTCGTACTTCAAGCTCCTATGCCGGATGGCTGATGGTCAGCGTGGTGTTGGTGGCACTGAACCTGAGGCCATCGATGGCCGCTGTCGGGCCATTGTTGTCGGCCATTCGCGGCGATGTTCCATTAAGTTTCAGTACCGCCTCGCTGCTGACCATGCTGCCCGTCATGGCGATGGGCCTGGCGATGTTCCTGGGAATGCGCATCGCGCAACGGGTTGGTGAACACCGCACCATCATCCTGTCCTTGTTGATCATCGGTGTGGCCACGGTCTCGCGGCTGTATCTGGACAACACCTTTGAGCTGATCCTCAGCGCGGTACTGGCCGGGCTGGGGATCGCCCTCATCCAGGCGGTGATGCCAGTGCTGATCAAGTCGCGCTTCAGCGACAACGTTTCGCTGTTCATGGGTTTGTATGTCACCTCGATCATGGGCGGAGCGGCGATTGCGGCATCGTTCTCGCCTTTCGTCCTGGCGCAAACCGGTAGTTGGCGGATGGGCCTGGCAATCTGGGCACTCCTGACGCTGGTGGCCCTGGTCTTCTGGCTTGCCCAGCGCTCGGCAATCGCGCCATTACCGGCGGCGCCGATGGGGCGCCAGGAGTCCTTCGTCGGTAATTCACGGGCCTGGTTGCTGGCGATTTTCTTCGGTTTGGGCACGGCCTCCTACACCTGTGTACTGGCCTGGCTAGCCCCGTATTACGTGGAAAAAGGCTGGAGCGAACAGAATGCCGGTTTATTGCTGGGGTTTCTCACGGCCATGGAAGTCGTGTCCGGGCTGATAACACCCGCGATTGCCAACCGCAGCCAGGACAAGCGTCTGGTACTGGTCGTTCTGCTGGCCTTGATCATGGCCGGCTTCTGCGGCCTGATCCTCAGCCCGGAACGCTTTAGCCTGCTATGGCCGTGCCTGTTGGGCCTGGGCATTGGCGGTCTGTTCCCGATGAGCCTGATCGTGTCCCTTGATCACCTGGATAACCCGCGTCGTGCCGGTGGCCTGACGGCCTTCGTACAAGGCATCGGTTACCTGATCGCGGGCCTCTCGCCGCTGATTGCCGGGATGATTCGCGACCAATTGGGTAGCTTCGAATGGGCCTGGTGGTCACTCACAGCGGTGATGGCGGTGATGATTGTAATGGTGCTGCGCTTCAACCCAAGGCAATACGCGCAGCATATCCAATAGTCTTCCAAGGTCCTGCTTTTCGTAGGAGGTCCGATCAAACGCAGGGTAAGGAACTCATGAAACAAGTCGGTTTTGCAGAAGCTCACTGGGGCATGCTGATCTGGGCGATGCTGATCGCATCGTCTTTCTTTGCAGCGGCAGAGGTCAGCCAATCAATAGATCCAATACTGTTGACCGGGCTGCGTCTGTTGTTTTCAGCCTTGATGTTCTTGCCACTGCTGTTATTGAAAAACACGTCACCGATTTCGGCCAGAGGCTTGCTGGCGCATGCAGTTCTTGGGCTGCTGCTGGCAACGTATTTTGGTTCGCTGTTTGAAGCGCTGCGCTATACCACCGCGGTCAACACCGCGACGCTGTATACCCTGGTGCCGCTGATGACGTTACTTTTCGAGGTGTTCCTGCTGCGGAGCCCAAGCCTGAAGAGCCGCTTGTTACCGATGGCGATTGCAGCGATCGGTGCACTGCTGCTGATTTTCAAAGGGACGGCTCCAGGCGAACTACCTGCACTGTACCCGGTACTGGTCTTCGGCGTCGGCTGCCTGGCGATGGCGCTTTATTCGCCTCTGAGCCAGCGATTCAAGGTCAAGACCTTGAAGGGGCGTGACCCGGTGGCGATGACCTTCTGGAACATGCTTTTCGGTTCGCTGTTTCTGTTTGTGTTCTGTCTGTTCAACGGCGGTTGGCGCAGCGGCGCGCAGTTGTCGGCGAGCGATATGTTCTGGCTGGTATACCTGGCGCTGTTTGGCACCCTCGCGACATTCTGGCTGCTGCATCGGGCAATCGGGGTGATTTCACCGTCTACGGTGGTTTCCTACGTCTACCTGAACACCTTGTTTGTCACATTGTTTCACTGGTTCTGGCTCAGACAGCAACCGGTGCTGATAGAAGTCACCGGTGCCGTGCTGGTGGGTGTCGGCATACTGACATTGGTGATCACCAGCCGTAACGCCAGAACCGTTACGGCTTGAGATCCGTCAGAGAGTGACTGCGTCCAACGGGGCCACCGGACTCCAGCGCTCCAGTTCGCGCTCAAGGAAATTGGCCACGGCCAGCAGCCGCTCTTCCTGCCAGTGCGGGCCGACTATCTGGATGCCGATCGGCATCCCGTTGGCCGGATC
This sequence comes from Pseudomonas sp. S2_A02, assembly GCF_054668495.1. Taxonomy (NCBI): domain Bacteria; kingdom Pseudomonadati; phylum Pseudomonadota; class Gammaproteobacteria; order Pseudomonadales; family Pseudomonadaceae; genus Pseudomonas; species Pseudomonas sp. S2_A02. Next base: position 2,215,643 of record NZ_CP162776.1, read on the forward strand.
ATGCCCGGCGCGAATGACCACCGCCGGTGAACCGGAGAGGCTGAACGGAAACACAAAGGAATAGCGATCACGATCCTGCAAAGACTCGCCATGGGCGAACGCCACGTCCGGGAATACCGGGCAAATGAACAGGTCATACTGATTGAAAAACTTCGCCAGGTGATAGCGAAACGTATCGATCAGAATCCAGTCGCGCTTCATTTCATCCACGCTCAACTCGACCTCTTCGCTCAAGCGAATCAACCCTGTGGTGGCGGGCGCATAGGTCTGTTTGTCCATGGACTGGAACAAACGCTTCCAGCCACGCCCGGCATCCCCACCCGTGATGAAAACCCGCCATAGCACATCGCAGGCCTCGTCGAGCATCTGCGGAGCCGTCGGTGTAACATGCGCCACCACACTGCTCAGGCAACTCTCAACCCACTGCAGAACCTGCTTCACCGCCGGGCTCACCCGGGTTCTGGTGGACTCCCAAGACAGTGCGACACGCAGTTGGGCCAAGGGCTTACTCTCGGCGAAAGGCACATCGACGGTGTCCGGGTCGTGGCCGTCAGCGCCGCTGATCAGTTGCCCGAGTAGCGCCAGATCGTCGACATAACGCCCCATCACGCCAAACGCCGACGTCAGATGAAACAGCCCGGAGCGATCACAGGGAAACTGGCCGGTCAACGGCACACGCCCCTGGGTGAGTTTCATGCCGCAGATACCGTTGAAATGCGCCGGAATCCGCACACTGCCGCCAGCATCCGATGCCAGCCCGGCCGGCGAGCAACCGGCCGCGATGGCCGCCGCTTCACCGCCACTGCTACCGCCAGCGGAACGCTGCCTGTCATGAGGATTGAGCGTGCGGCCATATAGCAAATTGTCGGTTTCAAACGCCATGCACAACTCGGGAACATTGGTGATCCCAAGGATGATCGCCCCCGCCTGGCGAAGCCGGGCAACGACCGTGGCATCCTCCTGACTGGCCTCGCCCAGCAATTCCTTCAGGCCTCGCGACATCCGGAAGCCGCGCACATGGCAGACGTCCTTGATGGTCATGGGGATCCCGTGTAAAGGGCCACGAATCTTTCCGGTGCGGGCCATCTCATCGGCCTCCCGGGCCTGTCGACGCAGTTCGTCGACAGACTCCAGTTGAATCAGGGCATTGATCTGCGGATTGCGCTCGGCAATACGCTGCAGGTAGAACTCCATCAAGTCGACGCTGCTCAACACACCACGGCGCAGCAACCCGGCCATTTCGCGTAGGGTCAACGTGTCGGGATTGAACATACTCAGGGCTTTCCTTTGCTGCGCAGTAGCTTGTTGGGGATGTGGTACATGTTTCTGACCACCAGAGAAAACGCCTTGACCGCCAACTTCGGACGCCGGGCGATCGCCTCAAGGGCTTCCTCGGTCATCGTCAGGACATGCCGAAGTGCTTCGGGCGTGATGTTCAGCGGCGGGTAAAACCGCAGAACCGGGTGCGCGGCTTTTTCATTCATGGAATGCCCGGCATGCACACCACGCTTGCCCAACTCCATGCTCATCAGTGCTTCGTAGACCGAACCGCGCAAGCGCAGGCCGGTCATCAAGCCGACACCGGGCACATCCTCGACAATCTGCGGATAACGCTGAGCCAGCCGTTGCAGGCCATGGCGCAGCAAGCCGCCATTGATCCGCGATTGCTCGACCAGGTTGTTCTGCTCGATGTAATCGATCGCGGCCAGCGCCGAGGCGCACGCCACCGGATGCCCACCATTGGTTCGCTGGTCAGGCTCGATCTCGCTCAGCGGATACTGTGTGGTCAGTCGCCAGCTGTACATCGCGCAGGCAAACGAGGTGTAACCGCCCGTCAGGCCTTTGGAGAGAATCATTATGTCCGGCACGATGTCGTCGTACTGCACGGCGAACCACTTGCCACAGCGACCGAAACCGGTCTGGATTTCGTCGGCCACCAGCAAGGTGTCAGTGGCATCGCACAGGGCGCGGATATTCGCCATGTAACCCACGGGCGGAACCTGTAAGTGGGCGCCCCCCAGAATCGGCTCGACATACACCGCACGCACACCCTCACCAACCGCTCTCTGCAAAGCAGCGAAATCACCGTACGGCACATAAGTCACTTCCGAGGCCGCAGTGCCATAGCTGCGATGGTGCTGTTTCTGTCCAAGAATGCTCATCGCCGCCAGCGTCTTGCCGTGATAGGAATCACTCATTACCACGATTCCACGCCGGTGCGGCTTCACCTTGAGCACATAACGCATGCTCTGTTCGATGGCTTCGGCACCCGAGACCATAAACTGCACATCCCCCCAATTCCCTGGTACCAGATTCCGAAGGCGCTCGGACAATGCGCCTTGCAGCGGATGCACCCGCCCCTCCGGAATCCAGGCCATCTGGTTCAACTGGGTCTGCACCTGTTCACGCACCATCGGATTACGATGGCCGACGATGAACACCCCATAGCTGCATGCGCAATCGATAAAGCGCTTGCCGGCATGGTCGGTGACATAGATGCCATCCGCGTCCTTTTCGACGCTGGTTTTACCCAGGCGATAGAGCTTGGCCGCCGAGGCACTCCAATGCTGCTGGCAATCATCCAGCAGTTGTTCATGCGATAGGGTTAAGGACATGGCTTAAAGTCTCCTTGAGAATCCGGGATGCGCGCTGGATGTGTTCGGCTCGTGCGGTGATCGGGCAACGCAGAATCAACTCGCGGCCACGGGGTGCACTGACATAGATGCCACGCTGATAAAGCTCCTCGCACAAATCGGCGGGTTTGAGGTCGGCTGGCAGCGGTAGGCTGACCCAGGCACCGTAGGCGACAGCGCCGAATGAGGCGAGCGCTTGCGCCAGGATCTGGCCGTTATTGAGGCATTCCCTGGGCAAGTCGTGCGCCTGCACGTAATCCAGTGCTGCCATGGCGGCCACGCAGGCCATCGGATTGCCGGCCGTGGTGCTGCCATGTTTCGCCGGGCTGCTGCGACCATAGACTTGATAGGCCATCTGTTCGCTGCAGGTATAGGTGCCGACAGGAATCGCACTGCCGCCCAGTGGGCCGCCCAACACCACAATGTCCGGGGTATTGCGATAACGCTGAAACCCAAACAGCGTGCCCAGGCTCCCCAGACAACTTTGCACGTCGACCGCGATGACTGGCACCGACGCATTGGCCGCCGCGACATACAAGTGATCGAGTAGCACCTGCTCTATCAGGCGCAAGCGACCGTCTCCATCAATCACGGTGCTGGTGTGGCAAACCGCGAAGCAATCGTTCCAGTCCACTTTATCCAGGTCGCGGACATACCTGATCGTCACGAGCTCGAAGCCCAGGAAACGCTGCATCTGCAGATAGTTTTGCGGCGCGCTGAGGCAACGTCCGTAACTCAGCGAGCCATAGTCGCCGCCCTGGACAACAACAATGGTGTTGCCCTTGGGCTTGAGGCCTTTACACAGTTTCAAGGCGCCTTCGAATGCTTCATCGCCGGAGCTGCACACATAAGAGCTGACCAGCGGCTGCGGTAGCAGCTCGGCCAAGCGCCGGCACAAAGCGATCAGTGGGTCGGACATCAGCACCCGATTGGACAGCCCCATGCTTTGCGCCTGGAGGCTGACCGCGTCGATTACCGCCGGCACCTGAAAGCCAAAACCGCCGGTCAGATCGATTATCTGGCGACCGTCACCGTCGATATACGTCTCGTACTGACCAGAAATGATCTGTTTGTTATGGGTCTTCATAAATGGGTCTCAGCGGTAGCTCAGGGCGTTGAAGATACGGCGGCGCTCGTCAACGATGGCCTCACGACCATGCATCACCCGACGGTTGTCGATCATCACCATGTCATGGTCACGCCAGCCGACGGGGTAGGTGTATTGCGCGGAAACCTCGGCGATTTCGTGCAGGAATTCACCGGGAATGGGCTGCCCGGACGACGTATCGATCACCGGCACTTCATAGTTGAAGGACGGCCCGAGAATGCTGTTGGCAAACGCTGGGCGCTGGCTGAATTCGGAGACCAGAATCGCCGGGGTACTGAAGGCGTAATGAATCGAATCATCAACCGCATTGAAGGAGATCTGTGTCTGCGGATCGTCGCCGATGATCTGCATCAGGTCTTCGATCCCGACCGCCGCCGGGTCCGAGAGCGCTGGCGAATAGTGGCAAACCAGCCGACGCCATTTGTCGCCGGCAACGGTGCGGCTGTAGCGAATCGGGTTGTCCTCGAAAAATGTGCGGCAGGCGGATGACAGCTTCGCCAGTACTTTCTCACCGTCGCACAAGGTGGTTTGCGAGCCTGTGCGCGGTGCTTCCTGGCAATAGAACCAGGTGATGTCCGGCCAGAACGGCGAGTTACCATTCTCGCAATGCAGACCGATCGCCTGGCGGCCCGCATCCACCAGCTGCGCGGCTCCACCGACCATGACCCGAGCCGGGTCGAGGCTCAGCCGCGAGCTGTTCTGCTTCACATAGGCGCTGAAATCCTCGGCATTGTGGATGCAGTTACGTAACAGGACGACACCGTAATGCCCCAGCAGGTCGTACAGCTCGGCCTTGCCGAGGTTTGCAAAATGGCGCGGTTCAATAATGGATACGTCGGGATTTTCACAGTGATAGGCAGGTGTGTTCATCAGATGCATTCCCTTGCAGATTGGCGAAAACAGTAGCGATATCGGCGCGTTTTGGACGGCCGGTGACGGTGTAGAGCTGCTCGAGCAATGGATCGTCCTTGGTCAGCAACCACAGGCGGCTCGGTCGCTCGATATCGGAAAAGCGCCGGGCTGACCAGCTGGCCAGCTCATCGCGATCCGGTGCCGACTCAACACACAACAACGCCACCAGACCATGGGCCTCATCGAAAAACACAGCGGCATCGCGCACACCGGGATATTCGCGGTATTCCAACTCGACCTGCTCCGGGCTGACGTTGCGGCCATTGGGCAGGCAGATCACATTTTTCTTGCGACCGCGAACATAGAGAAAGCCATCAGCGTCCAGCTCCCCCAGATCCCCGGTGTCCATCCAGCCATCGTCGGACATCGAACAGGCGCTCGGGTCTTTGCCCGAGTAGCCGCTGAACAACGAACTGCTCTTGACCTCAATGGTCTGGTCGGCGCCGATACGCACCTGAACATGCGGCAACGGCCTGCCCACACTGCCCAGACGTTGGTGCTGCACGGTATTCATACTGACGACCGAGGCGTTCTCGGAGAGCCCGTAACCCTGGAACACCGGGATACCGTCCTCAGCGAGGGCATGCAGGATATCGATGCTGACGGCCGCGCCGCCGCAGGTGATATGCACCCCCGAATGCAAGTAACGAGACAGACGCTCACCCTGCGCGCCGCCTTCGGTCAAGAGTTCGTGAAAGCGATTGAGCATCACCGGTGGTACGGTCAAGGCCGTCGGTTCGACCCGCAGAATCCACTCAATCAAACGCTGCGGTGAAGTGCCCGGCTCCCCAAGCAACGCCTCGCCTTCAGGCAGAAAATGCACGATCCCACCGGCCAGCAGCGGCAAATACGCGGCGGTCACTTGTTCCAGCAGCAGGCTCAATGGCACCAGTGACAGGTAGCTGCGATGGGCATCGACCGGCATCCACTGGCGCAGGGAAGCCAACACCGCCCCCACCGCCGCCGTGCTCAGGCGCACGCCCTTGGGCCGGCTGGTAGTCCCCGAGGTGTGAATGATTTTGCAGATCCAGGCGCTATCGCCGTCCGGTTCTCGCAACAGCGGCTGCTCCAGGGCAGGTTCGCCGATACGTCTGAGGCGGCTGTCGGGAAAGTCCAGCATCCACCGCTCCGCCAACGTCCGCTCGCCTGCGGCATCCACCAGAAACCCGTCACAACGCTCGGCAAGGTGCTCGGCCTGGGACTGACTGAACGCCAGCGGCAAAGGCAGCGCGGTAATTCCGGCAAACAGGCAAGCCAGATCGGCAATCAGCCAGTCACTGCTGTTACGCGTCGCAATCCCCAGCACAACGTGGTCGCCGTGAGCCGCCGTGTCGAAACGCCGTTGCAGTTCTGCCGCCAGATTCAGCGCCCGGGATTCCAGCTCGCCATAGGTCATGACAGAGGCGTGTTCCAGGCCGCTCGGAACACAATCGATAGCGCAGACCTTCTGGCGATTGACCTGCAACGCAAGCCGCAAATCCGCAATGAAACGGCCGCTCATGACTGCGCCCTCGCCGGCAAATCGGTCGGCAGCTGGGTGAATAGGGTACCGAGGGTCATGGCTGCAAATCGCGAGCGTTTCGGGTCCACGCGGATAAAACCGGTGACAGGCAATTTCGAGTAGTAGGTTCCCCAGTTCTTGCCTCCATCATTGGCCAGGCGCTGAGGGTCCGCCGTGAGTAGTGGTTCGAAATCGATCTGGCAGCTTTCCATCATTTTCCGGACCCGGGGCGTAACGGTGCAGAGCAAATATTGAGCCCCCATGCACCAGGCCAACAACGGAACCATGTTGACCATAATCATTCCGGCCGTCAGATGATGAGAAATCAAACTGCCTATTTCAGCAATAACTGACCGATCAATCATCTTTTCAAAACGCTGGGACAGAATCGTTTCTATCGGTTGCGACAGGTATTGCTCCGAAAACAGTGTGCGGTCATCCGCAAAAGTTATACCGGCGCAAGAAAGAATCCGCTCCTCACTGTCCTGGGTGACCGCAAAATACTGCGGGCTCGGTTCTACGGATGCCTTATAAGAGCTGCGAAACTTTTCTTTCACAACTTCAGTCGCCTGCATCCATAACGGCGTTTGACTTTCCGTGACGCGTACCAACACTTCGCCCTCCTATCCCTGATCGGGGTTCTCTGTAAGTGGTACGAGAATATATTGAGGAAATTTCCGACAGACTATTTAAAAAACCAATTACTTCCACTAATATATAAATAAACAACCTTGTCACAAAACACGACGTAAAGTGACACACATGGATTTTCACCGAGAAGGATTTTATGCTTAATAGCAATCTGCTAAGAAAACTGGATATGCAGGACCTTATGGTTTTCGTGGCTGTGTATGAACAAAGAAGCGTCACCGAGGTCTCCGAAACCCTTTGCGTCAGCCAGTCCACGGTGAGTTACTGCCTGAAAAAGCTGCGCACGAGTTTCGACGACGAGCTCTTCATCAATACCCGCAATGGCATGTGGCCAACACACAAAGCCGCCACAATGTACAGCCATGTTCTCAAAATCCTGAAATCCATAAACATATGCCATTCCGGATTCCATTCATTCGACCCAGCGCAAAAAGAGATCACTTTTAACATTTGCGCTCCTGAATATTTTGAACTTCTGATACTGCCAAACTTATTGAAACGTTTTATCGGCAGTAGCTTTCCGGTCATTGTAAACATCCAGAAATTCCACAGAGATATTCCTAACGAAGAACTTATAGATGGCCGCTTCGATCTGGTTATTTGTTTCGGCCCCAACTTTCATCACAGCGCTAAAAACCTGAAATCACAAGTACTGCTGGAAGATGATCTGGTCTGCGTCGTCGATAAAAATTTCGCGCCTCCAGAGCGCGAGTTCAGCCTGGACACCTTTGTCGCACGCCAGCATATCTTCCCGACGCCATGGACTTCAGACACCAATATGGTGGATGGCTGGCTCAGCAAATGGGACTACACCCGCCAAATTGTGGCACGGGCCAATAGTTACGTTGCGGCACTCAACATGATCCCCGGGACCGATTTTGTTCTCACTCTGCCTAGGCGCATCCAGATGCTGATCAGTAATGAAGCCCGATTCAGCCACTGCAAACCGCCGACGGGTTTACCGAACTTCACGCTGGATATGTTATGGAACGAGAAACCAGGTCAAGACAGCGCCAATAACTGGTTTCGCGAACAAATTGTCAGCGTGTGTGCACAAGACGGCTTTCTGTAATAAGAATTATTAACATATAGTTTTACTGGACCCGAGCATAGCCAAGTGTCCGGGCGTAACTTCAGCGCTTGGGTGGTGGGTATTCAGTGCCTGGCAGCCTGATACCAATCACTTTCAAGCCGTGCGCGCAGATCCAGAAAATCCCGCAAAGCCCCTCCAGGCCAGAACTCGCTGGGCGATTGAGTGCTCAGGTCGTGTTACCTACACGTTGTGTCCCACATCTGACAATGAAGCTTCCTACAAGGCATTCTCCTGGCACTATCGTTCCGTTATCCTTTTGTGGATAGATCTCGTTCAAAACAGAACAGGGAGTTCATCGAGATGGGGCAGATGCTTAACAGCAATTTACTTAGAAAGCTCGATATGCAAGACCTCATGGTGTTCGTCGCCGTGTATGAACAAAGCAGCGTCACCGCCGTCTCCGAAACCCTCGGGGTCAGCCAGTCCACCGTCAGCTATTCGCTGAAAAAGCTGCGCACCGGCTTCGAAGATGATTTGTTCATCAACACCCGATCAGGAATGCGTCCAACCTACAAAGCCACCACCATGCACGGGCATGTGCTGAAGATTCTGGAAGGCATCAACTTCTGCCATTCCGGAGCTCAAGCCTTTGATCCGACTCTAAAAGCAGTCACCTTCAACATTTGCGTGTCGGAATACTTCGAACTGCTGGTACTACCGCGGCTGTTGAGGAACTTCGACTTCGCCAACCTGCCAGTGATCGTCAATGTGCAAAAAACCGATACCGTCCAGCCCTTCGATGAACTGCGCGATGGCAGTCTCGATCTGGTGATCTGCTTCGGGCCCGATTCTCAACACAGCCACACTGGCTGCAAATCCCGGAGGCTGGTTGAAGACGAGCTGGTTTACGTTTTCGATAAACGCGCAACCCCGCCGGAATTGCGCCCAAGTTTGCGATCGTTCATGGAACATCGTCACGTGCTCCCTCCACACAGAACTTTCGACACCCATAGAGTCGATCACAAACGACAGCTTATCGAGCGGTCCAACAACTACAGAGCAGCCCTCAAGATGATCACCGGCACCGACTTCATCCTGACGCTACCGCGGCGCATTCAATCGCTGCTGGCCAATGAGGCGGTATTCAGTCATTGCGAAGCACCGAATGGCTTGCCAGCACTTACTCTCGACATGCAATGGAGCGAAGCCAGCGATCAGGACAGCGCCAATACCTGGCTTCGTGAGCAAGTGATCAAAGCCTGTGGGGAACAAGGTTTGCTCTGACTCCGAAACCTGGCCTGTCAGAGGCCAATGGCAGTCTTGGTGTAGGACTCACGATCAATATCCAGAATTTCCGCACACAACTGCACTTCTACGTTGGCCGGCCATTCGCACAAGTCCTGCAACACTGCCAACAGGCTTTGTGACAACTGCGTCTTGATCTCCGCCGAGCGCCCGCTCAACAGTGCCAGCTTGATATGCACAAAAGCCCGCTCGCCCAGTGCGGTGCCAACCTTGTAGCTTTCGACCTTCACTGCTCGGCTTTTGATATCGAACTCGGCCGCAAACTGACCGGAAGCCATCAACGCATTGTTGAGTCGCATTAACGCCACGTCGGCATTCAGTTCGGGCAAGTTGGCGGTGTATTCCATGTGCAGGTGAGGCATAGAGGGGCTCCTGAAGATTGGCAGAAAGGTCGTACATATAACACAGAGCCGCCCTACTCACCGGGCAGCGGAAGAATCGGACGCTCACTCATGAACGCCTCCAGTCTCGAGCGTAGCCAGCGTTCGGCCGGATCGTTATCGACATGACTGAGCCAGACCATGGAAAGGTCCAGAGTTGGCGTCTTGAACGGAAACGGCTCCTTGAACAACTGACCGGACGCAGCCATTGCTTCGGCCGTGTAATCGGGCAGGCTGGCGATCAGATCGGTGCCGGCGAGCAAGGCCGGCAACGAGCTGTATTGCGGGACAGACAACACTACCTGGCGCGTACGACCGATCTCTGCCAGCCACTCATCGGCATAGCCACTGACATTGGCGGTGTGAGACACCAACACATGCGGCCGCGAGCAATATTCATCGAGGGTCAGCGGTGTATCTGATGCGTCTGCACGCAAAACACTGGGCTGGATGTGTCGCAACAATTTGCGCTTGGCGTTGGCCGGCAGGCCGCGGGTCTGGCTGATACCAACGGTGATATCACCAGACGCCAGCAGGTCGGGAATGCGCCAGTAGTCGACATGCTGGACCACGAACACCACCTTCGGCGCTTCTTGGCGCAAAACCCGCAGCAGCGGCGGCAACAGGCCGAACTCGACATCGTCCGACAGCCCGATGCGAAAAGTCATGGTACTGCTGAGTGGATCGAAATCGTGGGTCAGGCTCAAGGCCACCGACAGCGAGTCCAGCGCCGGTGACAAGTGCTGAATAATTTCCTCGGCCCGCGCCGTCGGCTCCATACGATGGCCAACCCGTATGAACAGCGGATCATTGAACATCGTCCGCAAACGATTCAACGCCGCACTGATGGTCGGCTGACCGAGGAACAGCTTCTCAGCCACCCGCGTGACGTTGCGTTCGAGCATCAATGTCTCGAACACCACCATCAAGTTGATGTCGGCCTTGCGCAGTTCGTTGCGATTCATCCATTGCACCCCGGTCCCCAAGACTTGGGTGACAGTTTAGGGAGGTGTCGTAATCGGCGTCTATGCAGGCTGGCAAATGACCTGATCGATAAAAACAGGGAGTCCGAAAAAACGAAGCTGCTCCGACTGAGCAGCTTCACCGCCCTGGAGCTTATATCTCCTTGACCGGGGTCTGATCATGAGTCCCTTTGATCAAACTGATGGCGTGCACGCAATCAGACTTGTTGAGGTAAGCCTCCCCACTGGCAATCGTTTCATGATTCCCCGCCCGCAAACGCCAGCGCCATTGGCCCTTGCCAGTTTGTGCGATACCACGGGTTTGCCTGTAAATCTCAAAATACATTGATCGCTCCTTGCGACTGCTGATTACGACAGATCAGTGATCTGCGAAACCAGAGTAGATGAGGAATTTATGAGGCAATGTCTTTCAATGTGAGGGGATATTTCGAAGAAAAACCCTTTATTCGCGGGACGATCAATAGATACGGGGGGCGGTAATTAAAGAGACTCGGCGAAGTCAGTTTTCCCGTGAATATGCATATTTTTCTTACGCTGCTATGCCGATTCATCCGACACTGGAAGCACTCGGGGGCTTGGGTGAGCGCGCTGTGCTGACATCGGCGCCCTGGATCAGCGCGCCATTCGCCGCCAGTCGGTGATTGGCGTTGGCCAGGTAGAGCACCGGCACCAACACCTGTTGGTTGTTCACGGTCCGGGTTTCCATCCAGACGATGTCATGGGTCAGGGCCGCAACCTGTTCGGCGGTCAGACTGACGCCCAAGGACAGGTGGAGGGCGTCCTTGCTGGCGATGGCGTTGTTCATCAGGTACTTGAACATGCCGTCGTCGGAGGTCTGGCCGTCGAGGAAGCGTTGGCCGGTGCGGGCGATTACCGCCCGTTGGATCAGCCGCTGTTCGTAGAAACCGTCACCCAGGCGCTTGGCGGCGAGGTCCGGATCGTAGCCCAGGTTTGTCAGCAGGTAATCCGAGCTCATGAACCGGCGCATATCGGTCAGCGCCGGATTGGTCTCGATCAGGTACTTGTGCGGATTGGACCTGATCGAACTGTCAGGCAGCCCACGCACTTGCAGCAGGCCGGCGCCCTGGGTGGGCGTGGTCGAGCCGTCGCCGCTCATGCGGAACAGGCCGTTTTGCCCGGTTGGCAAGTCAAAACCGGGCAAGGCCAGCGGATCGACCTGCTGTTGGGTCAGGTTCGGGGCTAGCTGCCGATTGACGCTGATGCGGGTGGAAAAGGCGTTGTCGGCCTGGGTGTCGGTACGCGGGCCGGCGCCGACGTAGTTGTAGCCGCTGCGCACGACGCGGTTGTCGGCGTTGCCCTGGGTGCGAACATCGACCGCGCCGCCGGCCTGGATAATGACGCGTAGGTCTGGTTATCGGTGGTGGCTGTTTGAGTGCCAAGCGAAGGGATTTCGCGCTCGGTCATGCCGATGAAGCGGCTCATCGCCGCTTCGAGGCCGCCCAGGTCGTTGGCGTTGTAACCTGGGCTCTGCAACCAGTATTTGTTGGTGAAGTCATTCGCGGCGGCGCGCCAGCCAGCGCGGGTGGCGCGTGCGTTCGGACATGAAGGTGCGCGAGGTTTCGGTCTCGCCGGTTTCGATGCCGATGTTGTTCAGGCTGACGAGGTTGGCGGTCAATGCACCGCCGACGCCGATGCTGCTGCTCCGGTTGGCCAGGGTGTCGCCCTGGATATCCAGGTTTCCGCCGGTGGTGATGCTGGAGGCCGCACTTTTTCCGATTTATGCAACAATGCTGATGATAGCGTTGCGCGACGGGTGCTATGTGATGGATGTGATTGGGAGACGGCTGCGGAACAAATGGAAATGAACGATCTTGGATCGCCCATTTCCATTCGACTCAGGTGCTAAGGCAAACTTGCGACAGGAATACGCTCCTGCGGCTGGGTGACATCGTAGACGTGCTGCTCACAACGATCACCCACGAACTGAAACTCCACCAGATAAACCTTACTTCGCTCCGGTGTAAAAGTGCTTCTGAGTGGGCCGCAGCGGTAGCCAGTCCCGATGCTCTCGCCGCTGGCGTAGCCCGACACCTCAAACGGCTGATCAGGGTCTGCTTGTACTTCCAACTGCGGGAAGTGTTTCAAGGTAGCGCTGTGAACCGTTTCGTTGACCTTGGCAATCCAGCCAAACACCTTCCCCCGACCGGTATCCACTACGGTTCCCTGCACATCCATGCGCTGATCGGGATCCGCAGCGCGTCTGATCGAAAACTCTACCGGATAGGTGGCGCCCGACGCTTTCATGATGACCTTGGCGTGCTGGGCATCGACGGTTACTTTATCTTGGCGCAGTTGGATACCGTCGCTGAGCAGATCAGGAGAAGAATCCCGTACGTTGGACTTACAACCTGACAATGTCAGAATCAGGCTTAACATTAGTAGTGAAGTTCTTTTCATGAACACTCCAAGTACATCATTAAAAATTACTTTCCGCCCGACTGTATTGTCTCAGGAGCTGACCGCGTTACCCGTTATTTTCATCTAGTCGGCAGCTGCAAACAATGAAAAAAGGGTACAACCTTATTTATAAAACAAACAAAACAAATAAATCTGTCACTTTTTTTCTGTTCCATTTACACGTTCTTTACTGCACTCAATAGCTTCCAGCACCAACGTCAGCAACGGATAGCCAAGACGTAACAACACAATTAAAAGCCTCATCGCTGGTGCGAGCCTGCAGCTCAACAATTGCCCTTCTTGCATCAGCAATCAACCAACCCGTCGAGTTCAATGTCAGCCATGCATAGTCCAGACGACTCGCCGACATGAAACCTTCGAATAGCGTCGTTTTTTCCTGAGCCGGGTCAAACCAGCCAGGCAAGTTTGAACTCTCTGGGACTCTCATATTCCTGTTTAGAATCTCAAAGGAACAGCTAGTTTCCCACCAGTTTCCGCTGGCGAACTCATTGGGAAACCCTCCCATATAGGGAGTACCGTCACAGGAGATACAGTCGAGGGGAGTTAATGTTTTAAATAGCTCCGCTTTGGGAAAACCCTTAGGGTCATCACCCGTTTTCAAGGAGACTGCATCAAGCTCCGACAAACCCTCAAGTCCCACCCTCGCGGCGAACTGTTCAAGACCTAACGTCACCCCATCATCCAGACTGAGCGCCATCATCGCAACGACTCCAAACAGTTGTGAAGAAGTCCTGGCGATCTCAGTCGTCATACGATCGGAGCTTATGTACATTTTTACAAAGCAAGGTTCCCGCTCCACGAACCAGTGCTTCCAATACCCAATATAGGTAGGGCGAGAGCCGTCACTCCAGATTGGGATCAGCGCAGGCGGGAAACCAAACCATTGAGCAGGAGCCTCCAAAGTGCAAATGGGTGGCCTGATTTTTCCGGCAGCACACGCTACCACCGCATCCGGCAGATTCAGAGCTTTAAGCGCGTTTTCAAAGTTCATGTTTTCACCATTTTGGCGCCAGAGGAGTGGACCATTCAGGAATTTCTATTCTGTGCAAAGGCGAGATGGGGCCAACCCAAATGTTGGTGGTCTCACTAGTTTGCTGATGGATCAAAAGATGGGCCTCGCGTGAAGGTACGGGCACCAAGTGTCGGGGGTCAACGATCTGTGTTGGGAAATCCGTTTTGCCAAAATTCCAGTGATGAACTTGCGCGATTTCTTGCCCGGCATTGCGGGCCGATTTAACAAAGCGGCTATTAACGGCACTGAATGCATCCTCCAATATTTGCTGGCTGGGATTTTGTCCGCTGGCAAGGGTATCAAGGTATCGCGTATATCCATTAGGCCGGCTGGCGCTGGCAGCGGAACGCATCGCATCGTTCCACATCTGAAGCGATTGAGGGTTGTCCGCAACTGTTGAAAAGCCAAAACTTTGGGGTGTCAGGCGGGCTGCCAACTCATCACCGACAACCGTTCCGCTCCCGGTTTTCCCTAAAGCAATACCCAATGCCTCTGAGGTGATTTTTTTCCCCGTCTGCGTTTCGATCACCATCAAAGCGCGGGCATCACGCAGCTGCTCCGCAGTCAACTTGGCAGCACCTCCCACCGCAAGACCCGCGGGCAAGGCTTCACTGGCGGCCATTTCAGCCAGCCACACTGTCGTCTCATTGGCGCACAAAACCGGGTTAGCCGAGCAGGCCCGAGCGGCAGTTTGAGCGGCGGCTATTAATTCAGGTGTCGCGACGGCACCGACTGCGGCGACAGTCGAAGCCAGCATGGCACCGGAAACAAGCACACCACCTTCGGCCGTCTGTTTCGCAATATCGGCTTTACAGGCGCTGTCACACCCCTTTACGTCAGCGAGCCAGAACCCAAGATCGCCACCAGCCATCATGCCCATAGCATTGTTCTCGGCGGCATTCTTAGCCGCTCCGGCACCTGCTACGGCATTGGCAGAATCCGCGATTGCTGCTTTCAGCGAGTTTGCTGTCTTCGATGAAGTTGTTGGTGCACAGGTACGCCAGCCCGGTGTTGAGCGAGGTCTTGCTCACCGAGTCGCGATGGATCACCCGCTCCAGGCGCAACTGATGGTTCTGGCTGTCGCCGCTCTGCTTGAAATTGAAGCCGTTGGCCTGGCCCAGCGCCCGGTACTCGCTCTGGCTGTAGGTGTAGCTCAGGTTCCACCAGCCAAAGGGCAGGTTGTAATAGAGCATGCCATTACGCGAGGTTTTCTGATGGTCGCTGATGGCATCGTGGCTGCCGCGCAAGGCCAGTTGGTCAGCCAGGCCCAAAGGGCTGTCCCAGTCCAGGGCGGTTCCCCATTGCTGCTCGCCGGTGCTTTTCTGCCCATCGTTATGCCGCGACAGGCCGACGCGCCAGGGTTTCTGCGCAGAGTTATTGACCAGCACTTCGCTGCCACCGATGTTCTGCCCTGGTGTCAGTTCCATTTGCGCACGGTTGGATGGTAAACGGTTCAGTTGATCGACCATCTGTTCGATCTCCCGCAGGTTGACCAAGTCGCCGGCCTTACCGGGAAACGCCATCGCCAATTCGCGGTCCGACAGTTTGCTGTTTTCAGCGCCTTTCAAGCCTTCAAGGCGCCCTTCCACTACCAGCACACTCAAATGCCCGCCGGCCAAATCCTGCTGCGGTAGATAAGCGCGGCTGGTGACCAGGCCTTTTTCGAGATAGTGGTTGGTGATGACCTTGAGCAACTGGTTAAGCTGCGGCACGCCCAGGCACTGGTTGAGAAAGGGCTTGAGCAGGCGTTGACGCTCGCCCTCGGACAGGGCATCGGCGCCCTTGAGCTCGATGGTCTTGATCGGGAAGCAACGGCTGTCGGTAGGGGCCGTCGGCTGGGTAGGCTTCGCCTCTTTGCCGGGCAGGTCCTTGAGTTCCTCAAGACGTCGGCGCTGTTCTTCGAGCAGGCGGTCCTGACGCTCACGGATCAGGTCCGTGTCACCGGGGGTTGGCGCAGCATAAGCGAGCGTTAGCGGAGAGAGGCACAGCAAAGCCAGGCACAACCTCGCCCAATGGGCGGGTGAGAACATGTTCGATCCCTCGATACGGAAATGACAGCAAGCTCGCGAGCGGACGAATAGCCATACCGGCTTACTCCCACAAAACACTCACGTTGCTGATGCGCACAACTACGCGCACACCAGACTCCGCATATCGTTTTCGGTTCAAGGGCGCGGAAACTTTCTACTAAAAAAAGAGACGTATCTCACAGGACGCGTCTGAAATTACGACAGAAACGAGCCACTCTGGGAGCATTTGGCGTGACATTTGAATTGGTGGCAGGGATGTAGAAGGGATGATTTCAAAACGCAAGAAGGTTCTGCTGTGATCACTGTCGTACACGAACACCCAAGCGCCCGCCATCAAGCGGGCCTTTCTGTACCTGATTTGCTCATGCCAACAGTGCCGTATCGACTCAAAACAGCATGGCTTGAGTAGTACAATCGAGTAGTACAACCGGAAAACAAAAAAGCCCCGTAGCTTATTCAGCTACGGGGCTTTTCTATGTATGGCGGAGAGATAGGGATTCGAACCCTAGGTACCGGTGAAGGTACAACGGATTTCGAATCCGTCCCATTCGGCCACTCTGGCATCTCTCCAACGGCGCGCATCATAACAACACTTTCGCCGGAAGCGAACCCCCTAAGCGAAATTTTTCCGTGCTATCAGATGCTTGCGTCGATTACAGCGGTACGCCCAGACGGTTGGCGACTTCTTCGTAGGCTTCGATGACGTCACCGAGGCCCTGACGGAAGCGGTCCTTGTCCATTTTCTTGCCGGTGGCCTTGTCCCACAGACGGCAGCCGTCCGGACTGAACTCGTCGCCCAGGACGATGGAGCCGTCGGAGAAAACGCCGAATTCCAGTTTGAAGTCGACCAGCAGCAGGCCAGCGTCGTCGAACAGTTTGCTCAGGACTTCGTTGACCTTGAGCGACAGTTCTTTCATGCGAACCAGTTGCTCGGCGGTGCCCCAACCGAATGCCACGACATGGGATTCGTTGATGAACGGGTCGCCCTTGGCGTCGTCCTTCAGGAACAGTTCGAAGGTGTAAGGGTTGAGCTTCATGCCTTCTTCGACGCCCAGGCGCTTGACCAGGCTGCCGGCGGCGTAGTTACGCACGACGCACTCGACCGGGATCATGTCGAGTTTCTTCACCAGGCATTCGTTGTCGCCCAGCAGTTTGTCGAATTGCGTCGGCACGCCGGCTGCTTCGAGTTTCTGCATGATGAAGGCGTTGAACTTGTTGTTCACCATGCCTTTGCGGTCGAGCTGCTCGATGCGCTTGCCGTCGAACGCCGAGGTGTCGTTGCGAAACAGCAGGATCAAGCGGTCAGCGTCATCGGTCTTGTAAACCGATTTGGCTTTGCCGCGGTAGAGTTCTTCACGTTTTTCCATGATGGGCTCCGCTTGCTAAGTAGGTGGGCTAGGCGATGTGTCGCCAGTCGAGCCCTGAATCTTGATCGGCCAGTTGCAGCCAGTCCGGGTCGCACCCGAGGGTGTCGACAAAACATTGCCGGGCCAGCTGCGGCAGGTTGTTCTTGCTGCTCAGATGGGCCAGGACCAGATGTTGCAGGCCCTGCCAACCCAACTCGGCCACCAGGAATGCCGCCTGATGGTTGTTCAAATGTCCCAATTCACCGCCCACCCGCTGCTTGAGAAAGTACGGGTAATGACCGCGAGCCAGCATGTCACGGCAATGGTTGGACTCGATCATCAATGCATCGAGGTCCCGGTAGCCGTCCAGCACCGTGTTGCAATACGAGCCCAGGTCGGTCAACAGGCCGAAACGCCGCTGACCGTCGCTGAAGACATACTGCGTCGGCTCCTGCGCATCATGCGCCACGGCAATGACGCCGATGCTCAGGTTGCCGATTTGCAGTTGCTCGCCGCCAGCCAGAAAGCCTGCGGGTTCAATCGGTTTGCGCATCCCGCGCAGGGTCCCGCGACTGAGGTAGACAGGCAGATTGTAACGCCGAGACAGCAAACCCACGCCATGCACGTGGTCGGCATGTTCGTGGGTCACGAGTATCGCGCTCAGCTGCGCAGGGTTCACACCCAGTCGCAGCAGGCGTTTTTCGGTTTCTCGCAAGGAGAAACCACAATCCACCAGTACATACGTGTCATCGCTGGCTATCAGCGTGCCGTTCCCTTGGCTACCGCTGCCGAGAACGGCAAAACGCATGTGATCAGCCCAGGTTGTCCTGAATCACGCTCAACACTTTACGCGCCACGTCTGCTGGCGCCACGGTGTTGATGTTTTTCTCGACGGTGACTTGGACGTTCTCGCCAACCTTGCTCAGGCGAACCTGATAACGCTCGGCGCGGGCGTCAACTTCTTCCTTGCTCGGCGCGCTGCCGAACAGGCTGCTGAAGAAGCCAGGCTTCTCGTCTTTCTTCTCGGCTTTTTCGGCGAGGTTGATGTAGTACAGGCCCAGGCTGCGGTTGATGTCTTCAACACGCCATTCGCCCTGTTCCAGCGCACGACCGACACTCGACCAGGCACGATCCAGATCGGAACCGACGTTGAGCACCGGGTTGCCGCTGCCATCTTCGGTCAGGCTGACACGACTTGGCGTATCGAAATCACGAGAGGCCAGCATGGAGACCGAACCACCCTTCTCCGCGGTGCGGCTCATGCTCGCGAGCATGTCGTCGACCAGGGCTGCGTCCAGGCCGGTGTTGACCGAACGATTGGTGAAATCCACATTGGCGGTGCTGCCGGCAGGACGCTCGGCGCTGACCACGTAGACTTCACTGGTGTTGCGCTGCACGCCCGGCTCGATACGCACCCGTACACGGCTTTCACTGTCGGCGCCGACACCGGCCGCGCTCAGACGCTTGGCCATTGCTGCGGACAGTTCGTCGGAATGCTGCCAGCTGGTGGTGAATTCACCGGTTTGCGGGCGTTGCTCGTCCAGACGGAAACCGTTGTCCTGGAAGAACTGCACGGCCACGGGCCAGACTTCGGCCGGCGGGTTCTGAGCAAGGATCGAACGTGAGTCGCCGCTCTTCTGCAGGGAGTAGGCACTGGCGTCAGCCGATGCCGACAATGGCTGCGGACGAGGCACGATGTATTCGCCCTTGGCGGTGTCATCGGCCACGTTGCGCGGGATCGGCAACAGCGGATCCAGACGCTTGGCGGTGCTGACGTCCGGTGGCAGTTGCATCGGTGCAGTCTGTTGCGCTTCCAGGTAATCGCTACCACGGTCACGGAAGTAACCTTCCGGGCCCCAGATCCATCCGCAGCCACTGGTGCTGGAGATAATCAAGGCAAGTGCGGAAAGTCCGGCCATTCGCTTCATGCGTAGTACTTCCTCAATTAAACCAGGACGCCGGACTGGCGCATGGCCTGCCGCAGCGGTTCGTGACAGGCAGCACTGAGCCAGGTGAGCGGCAGACGGATACCGTCCGGCATCAAGCCCATTTCATGCAGAGCCCATTTCACGGGGATAGGGTTGGATTCGATAAACAGGGTTTTATTGAGCGGCATCAGCTTTTCGTGGATCGCCCGGGCTTTGACGGCATCGCCGGCCATCGCAGCGGCGCACAGGTCGCTCATGGCGCGCGGTGCGACGTTGGCGGTCACCGAAATATTGCCCTTGCCACCCAGCAGCATCAGCTCGACCGCAGTCGCGTCGTCGCCGGAATAAACCAGGAAGTCGCTGCTCACGCCGGCCAGGATGTCCTTGGCGCGTTGCAGGTCACCCGTGGCTTCCTTGATGCCGATGATGTTCTTCACGGTCGACAGGCGGATCACCGTCTCGGCCTGCATGTCGCACGCGGTACGGCCCGGCACATTGTAGAGAATCTGCGGAATGTCGACGGCTTCAGCGATGGCCTTGAAGTGCAAGTACAGGCCTTCTTGCGTCGGCTTGTTGTAATAAGGGGTTACCAGCAGGCACGCGTCGGCGCCGGCGTTCTTCGCGTTGGTTGTCAGTTCGATCGCTTCGCGCGTCGAATTGGCGCCCGTACCGGCGATCACCGGAATACGCCCTGCAACCTGGGCAACCACGCGACGAATCACTTCAATGTGCTCGTTCACGTCAAGCGTGGCCGACTCACCTGTAGTGCCGACCGCCACGATGGCGTTGGTGCCCTCTTGCAGGTGGAAGTCCACCAGTTTGCTCAGGCTGTCCCAGTCGAGACGACCCTGTGCATCCATGGGTGTGACCAGTGCCACCATACTGCCCGCAATCATGCAACCGCTCCTGCCGGAAAAAGAGAGCGGTAATGGTACTGGCGCCAAGATGCTTGTACAAGCGAAGTACTGCGCTGCCGCCATTCCCCTTGGCGCTGCTTTTCGCTACCCTTCAGACTTTGATCGGTACTGATAAGCTCGTACGCCGCGTTCCAGCCTCCATTTTCGGCATCACAAGCCCCGATCCAGCGTTGCCACCCCTCGCTCTTGCCATACTGGAGCATGTTGCAACCTTCGGCCGGGTTTTCTGAATTCGCATCCGCAGGCTCGTCCCGGTAAAAAAAGCCCATAAAGGTATCGACCGCTCATCGCTTTAGGAATGCTGCATGTCCACCCCCACAGTTCGCGAACAATTCCTTGTCATCAGTGCCCTCGGCGCCAACCCCATGGAGCTGACTAACGTCCTGTGCCGCGCCAGCCATGAAAACCGCTGCGCCGTGGTCACCTCTCGGCTGACGCGCCATGGCGAATGCAGTGCGTTGATCCTTGAAATCTCGGGCAGCTGGGACGCCTTGGCGCGCCTCGAAGGCAGCCTGCCAGTGCTGGCCAAACGGCACGCCTTCACCGTTAACGTGGTCCGCAGCGCTGCCCTGGAGAACCGTCCCCAAGCCCTGCCGTACGTTGCCTACGTCAGTTCGGCCTACCGCCCGGACATCATCAACGAGCTGTGCCAGTTCTTCATGGACCACAACGTCGAGCTGGAAAACCTGACCTGTGACACCTACCAGGCCCCACAGACCGGCGGCACCATGCTTAACGCCACGTTCACCGTGACCTTGCCGGCCGGCACCCAGATCAGCTGGTTGCGTGATCAGTTCCTGGATTTCGCCGACGCCATGAACCTGGACGCACTGATTGAACCGTGGCGCCCACAAAACCCAATGTAAGGAAGCTTTCATGGCCGTAGCCATCGACCAACCGGTTGCCGACTTCGAAGCACCCGCCACCAGCGGGCAATCCGTCAGCCTCGCGGGCCTCAAAGGCAAGCAAGTGGTGATTTACTTCTATCCGAAGGACAGCACGCCGGGCTGCACCACCCAGGGCCAGGGTTTTCGTGATCAGCTTGAAGCCTTTAAAGCCGCCAATACCGAAGTTTTCGGCGTGTCTCGCGACAGCCTGAAATCCCACGAAAACTTCAAGGCCAAGCAGGCGTTTACCTTCGAACTGATCAGTGACAAGGAAGAAGCGCTGTGCCAGCAATTCGACGTGATCAAGCTGAAAAAGCTCTACGGCAAGGAATACATGGGCGTTGATCGCAGCACGTTCCTGATCGACAAGAACGGCGTGCTGCGTCAGGAATGGCGCGGTGTGAAGGTGCCGGGGCATGTGGATGCGGTTTTGGCTGCTGCTCAGGCCCTCAATAAAGCCTGATTCATCTAGTGCCCGTTCGGACGCCATCGCGAGCAGGCTCGCTCCCACAGGATTTGCGCAAACCTTGTGGGACCGAGCCTGCTCGAGATGAGGCCATCAGCCTCACCGCATAACGAGCACTGACCGTTAAAGCAGCGGCGCCACCATCGGCTCTTTGCGCGGCCAGGCATCCAGCACAGCCTTGAACAAGGTCGCCAGGGGAATGGCAAAGAACACGCCCCAAAAACCCCACAACCCGCCAAACAACAGCACCGCACAAATGATCGCCACCGGATGCAGGTTGACCGCTTCCGAGAACAGCAGCGGCACCAGCACGTTGCCATCAAGTGTCTGGATGATCCCGTAGACCGCCATCAAATAGATGAACTGATCGCTCCAGCCCCACTGGAACAGCGCAATCAGCAGCACTGGCACGGTCACCACCACCGCCCCGACGTAAGGCACCACCACCGAAACACCCACCAGCAACGCCAGCAGAGCCGAATAGTTGAGCCCCAGCGCCACGAACGCAATGTAAGTCACGCCACCGCAAATGAAGATTTCGATGACCTTGCCGCGAATGTAATTGGCGATCTGCCGATTCATTTCCTGGGCGACCCGGGTGATCAGCGCCCGCTCGCGCGGCAGATAACCGCGCACCCACTGGCCGATCATCTCCCGGTCCTTGAGAAAGAAGAACACCAGGATCGGCACCAGCACCAGGTAGATCATGATGTTCACCAGTAGCGGCAGACTCGACAGCGAGAATGTCAGCGCCCACTGGCCGAACTTGCCGATCTCGCCCCTCGCCACTTCGATCGCCTGCAGCACTTGCTCATCCGATACCAGGTGCGGATAGCGTTCGGGCAGCAACAACAGCAGCGACTGCCACTTGGCGAGCATGCCGGGCAATTCGTTGAACAATGTGATCAGTTGGTGCCAGAGCAGTGGTACCACGATGATGATAAAGACCAGCAACAGTCCCATGAACAACGCGAAGACAAGCCCCACCGCCGCGCCACCCGGCACGCGCAGGCGTTCGAGGGTCACCACCAGACCCTGCATCAGATACGCCAGCACCATACCGGCCAGTACCGGCGCGAGCATTCCACCCAGGGTGAGCACAGCGGTAAATGCCAGAAACAGCAGCACCGCCAGCACCACGGCCTCTTCATCCGAGAAGTAGCGCTGAATCCAGTCGCGTAACACCTTGAACATCAATAATCCTTAGAAACGAACGCAGCAGGTTTCAGGCTTTTTTCAACCAATAGCGGTAAACGCCCGCCTCATCTTCTTCACGAAGCAGCGTATGACCGGCCAATCGGGCAAAGGTGCGAAAGTCGCGCTGGGAACCTGCATCGGTAGCGATTACCTTGAGTACCGCACCGCTGGCCAGTCGGTTGAGTTCCAGTTTGGCCTTCAGCAACGGCAACGGACAATTCAGACCGCTGGCGTCCAGTTCGGCGTCGTGAGCTACAGCATCAGTCATCGAATCACTCCGGGGCAGGGGGTTAAGCCGCTTAGAATATCTGGTCCCAAGCGTAGTGTCCGGCTACAGTAAGGTCTTTGTCGACTAAGGCTTTGTGCATGACTTTTTTGCGCCCTACCCTGCTGACGCTCGCTTGCCTGCTCGCCTCACCAGGCTTCGCCGACGACTTGCCGTCACTCGGTGACGCCAGTTCTGCCATCGTCTCGCCGCAACAGGAACACCAACTGGGCCGTGCGTGGCTGGCGCTGTTGCGCAGCCAGGTGTCGCAGCTCAACGATCCACAACTCAAGGATTACGTCGAATCCAGCGTCTACCGGCTGGTGGAGACCAGCCAGGTCAATGACCGGCGCCTGGAATTCATCCTGATCAACAGCCCGCAGCTGAACGCTTTTGCTGCGCCAGGCGGGATCGTCGGCGTCAATGGTGGCTTGTTCCTCAATGCCCAGACCGAGGGCGAATATGCCTCGGTACTGGCCCACGAACTGGCTCACTTGTCGCAGCGTCACTTCGCGCGCGGTGTCGAAGCGTCGCAACGCATGCAAGTGCCCATGATGGCTGCGCTGCTGGCCGGCATCGTAATTGCCGCGGCCGGTGCAGGCGATGCCGGGATCGCGGCCATTGCTGGTACTCAAGCGGCGGCGATTCAGGAACAACGACGCTTCTCGCGCCAGAACGAACAGGAAGCCGACCGTATCGGCATCATGAATCTGGAAAAGGCCGGTTACGATCCGCATTCGATGCCGACCATGTTCGAACGACTGATGCGCCAGTACCGCTTTGACGCCAAGCCACCGGAATTTCTCCTGACTCACCCAGTAACCGAGTCGCGGATCGCCGATACCCGCAACCGCGCCGAACAGGCCAAGCCGGGCGGTATCGAAGACAGTATGCGTTACCAGCTGATTCGGGCGCGGGTGCAGCTGATCTATGAAGAAACCCCTGGTCTGGGCGCCAAGCGCTTCCGGGCCCAACTCGATGAAAACCCGAAAAATGACGTCGCGCGCTACGGCTTGGCGATCGCCCAGATCAAGGGCGGCCAGCTGAATGAGGCTCGCGAGAATCTCAAGCTGCTGTTGGCCAAATCGCCGAACGAGATCATCTACAACCTGGCGCAGGTCGATCTCGACATCACCAATAATCGTCTGCCCGATGCTCAATCACGGGTCGACCGGATGCTCACTCAATACCCCGGCAACTACCCGCTGAATCAGGTGCGCGTCGACCTGCTGCTCAAGCAGAATCGAGCGGCCGAGGCGGAAAAAGCGCTGGAGAATCTACTCAAGAGCCGCCCCGATGATCCGGACGTCTGGTATATGGTGGCCGAGACTCGCGGTCTGTCGGGCAACATCATCGGCCTGCATCAGGCTCGCGCGGAGTACTTTGCACTGGTCGGCGACTATCGCCAGGCGATCCAGCAACTGGACTTCGCCAAGCGCAAGGCTGGCAGCAACTTCCCGCTGTCATCGCGCATCGACGCACGGCAACGTGAGTTGATGGAGCAGGAACGTATGGTCAAGGACATGATGGGCTAACGTCTTCAGATATAAAGCTCAGTAGCAAAAAATGCAGGTACAAAAAAACCGCCTCTTTCGAGGCGGTTTTTTATTCAGCCGACAACCGGTTTATTCAGCCAGTTTGAAGGTGATGAAGCTGGCGCGACCTTGACGCAGAACCCGCATCGACACCGAGCGGTTCTTCGGCAGCGCCTTGGCAATGTCCGTGAACTCCTTGGAGGAGCCGATCGCCTGGTTGTTCAGATGAGTGATCACATCGCCCGGCTGCAAGCCTATCAGGGCAGCAGGACCCTCCTGAACTTCCTTGATAACCACACCACCCTTGAGGTCGAGGGTTTTCTTCTGCTCATCGGTCAACTCGGCCACGGAAACTCCGAGGCGATTGCTGCTGCGCTCGGCGCTGGATTTAGGCAGGGCTTCCAACTCTTTGCCTTCTTCGGGGATAGCGCCGACGGTCAGCTCAACGTTCTTGCGCTTGCCTTCGCGGATCACTTCAAGATCGGCTTTCGAGCCAGCCTTCAGCGCGCCCACCAGATGCGGCAGATCGGCGGACATGACGATCGGTTGACCGTTCATGCTGAGGATCACGTCGCCCACTTGCAGGCCACCCTTGGCAGCCGGACCGTCATCCTGGATCTGAGCCACCAGCGCACCGGCCGGCTTCTCGAGACCGAACGACTCGGCCAGATCCTTGTTCACTTCCTGGATCACTACGCCCAACCAGCCACGGCTGACTTTACCGCCGCTTTTCAGCTGATTGGAAACGTCCATCGCCACATCGATAGGGATTGCGAAGGACACGCCCATGAAGCCGCCGGAACGGGTGTAGATCTGCGAGTTGATGCCGACCACTTCACCGGCCAGGTTAAACAGCGGACCACCGGAGTTGCCCGGGTTGATCGGCACGTCGGTCTGGATGAACGGCACATAGTTTTCGTTCGGCAGGCTGCGGCCGATGGCGCTGACAATACCTTGGGTCACCGTGTGATCAAAGCCGAACGGCGAACCGATGGCCACGACCCATTGACCGGCTTTCAGGTCTTGCGACTTGCCAAGCTTCAGAACCGGCAGATCCTTGCCTTCGATTTTCAGCAAAGCGACGTCGGAGCGCGGATCGGTACCGATCAGCTTGGCCTTCAACTCACTGCGATCGGCGAGGCGCACGAGAATCTCGTCGGCATCGGCAATCACATGGTTGTTGGTCAGGATGTAGCCGTCGGACGAAATGATAAAGCCCGAGCCCAGGGATTGCGCTTCACGCTGACGATCGCCACGAGGGGAACGTGGTTGCTGCGGCATGCCCCGCTCAAAGAATTCGCGCAGCATCGGCGGCAACCCTTCAAGATCAGGCATTTGCTCGCTGGACACCTTACGGTCCGGCAGCTTCTGGGTAGTACTGATGTTAACCACCGCGGGCGAGGCTTGCTCGACCAACTGTGTGAAGTCAGGCAACTCGACCGCTTGCGCAGCGACCGCCTGACCGAGCACCAGCACGGTGGCAAAAATGGAGAGATAAGACTTCAAGCGTGGTATCGACATACGGCTCCCGTTACGACGAGCATGGTTAAGCGATATGGAGCAAGGAACACCGGAAACGATACGCCGGTATTTTTGTTCCGGGAACAACAAACAAGGCCAGAGCCGAGGGGTTCTGACCTATAAAAAATTTTGGGGATATTTGCAAATGAAAATGCTCGGCAAAACATTTCGAGGCGTCAATGGCGGGATAGGCATTGCTGACCTCCCGCACAATCAAAAGCCCGATTGAGGAGCATGGCTGATCAGCTCACTGCTTGCTGGTAGCCGCGGCATCGTTGCGCATGGACAACGCAATCCGTTCGGCAGTGCCAATCGGTATTTCACCGACCACGGTCACCATCATCTCGCCTTGCGGAGTAGTCAATCGCCGGGAAACAGCAACGGTTGGCCCCAGTTGGGTGCGCGTGTCAGTGACTGTTGCGCCATTCAACGGCTCAAGGAACACCGAGAATCGGGCCAGACCGTCGTCGAACATCAGACTGTTGACCTGGGCTTTGGTCTCCGGGTCCTTGTGAGAGGTACTGCTGGTCAGCTCGAAACCTGGCGGTAACCAGTCCGAATGCCAGACCTGCGCAGTTTTGACGGCGGAAGCCTTGTCACTGTCGAGGGTAATGGGTTTGCAATCAGAACCTGCCTGCAAATCGCTGTCGGAAGGCACCTCGGCAGTATCCAGTCGGGTGAACTGGAACCGCTCCAGCAGTTGCCCTTTGTCATTGAGCAACAATGACTTCAACGGCAAACCGGTTTCCTTGTCCAGATGCAATTCAAAACCGTAGCGGTGTTGATCGCGAGGCGTCAACGACACAATCACTGCCGCACGCCCGGCCACACGCGACTTGCCAATGACGGCAAGGTCGTACCAATTCTTTAGCTTTTGTGGATCGAGTGCACGAGCGGTGGAGTTGGGTGAGTCCCCCAGCCCTGCTATCAGGGTGCCGCTCACGCATTGAGTATGCCCATCAATGCGCACGACTTCCTGTGCCGAGCCGTCGAGCTGGAGTAAACGCTCGCGGACCTTGCCATCCTGGACGCGATGCCAGATGTTGTGGGTAGAGAAACTACCGTTACGCTCGTAGACGAAAGTACCGTGAAAGCTCTGCGTTTGCTCGGCCTGTCCCAGACGCTTCAGCCAGTCCTGGGCTTCATCGGCGTGGGCTGGAACAACAAACCAGCCACTGAGCAGAAGCGTAAGTAGAGGTATGGCGCGCATGATCCTCCTTAGCGGTTTTCCAGGCTTGCTGCACGAGCGTAAGGCAGAGCGCTCTCAGTACCTTTCAGTGCAGCTTGTTGAGCATGTTGGCGCAAGTAACCTGGCAGACGCTGATCGTGCCAGCCTGGTTGACCTTGCAATACGCCGTTGGCCATAGGGCCAGTGGCTTCCGAACTCTCATTGTAGCCTGCCAATACAGCGGGCCCCTTGACCTGAGGAGCGACCAGACCCGGTTGACTGGACTGCTGGGCCAACTCGACACCGGCGATCTCGTCCTGGTTGTACAGACGAACACCCGCCAGCACGGCAATGGTCACCGAAGCAGCGACTGCCAGACGACCGAGGCTGCGCCATGGGCCGCGAGAGGCTTTTGCCGGTACGGCTTCGTCAGCCAGCGCAGCAGAGACTGCCGCAGCGATGTCCAGACGAGGAAGCAACAAATCCTTGTGCATAACTGCCCGAGCGATCTGGTAACGAGCCCAAGTATCGCGGGTTTCAACATCGTCGAAGGCATTCAACACCCGACGCAATTCCAATTCGTCCGCTTCGTTATCCATCACTGCGGACAGCGATTCCTGCAGGGCTTCACGACTCATGGCGTTCCTCTCTTGGCTGTCGCCGCTGTCTCAGTTTTCCTGCAACAACGGTTGCAGGGCTTTATCGATGGCTTCCCGAGCGCGGAAAATCCGGGAGCGCACGGTACCCACCGGACACTGCATGACGCTGGCAATGTCCTCGTAACTCAGACCATCGAATTCACGTAAAGTTAAAGCCGTACGCAAATCTTCTGGCAGTTGCTGAATGGTTCGATGGACGGTGCCTTCGATCTCATCCCGCAGCAATGCACGTTCTGGCGACTCGAGATCCTTGAGGCCATGATCGCCATCGTAGAACTCTGCATCCTCGGAACTGACATCGCTATCCGGCGGCCGGCGGCCGCGTGAAACCAGATAGTTTTTCGCCGTGTTGATGGCGATGCGGTAAAGCCACGTATAAAACGCGCTGTCTCCGCGAAAATTACCAAGTGCACGGTATGCCTTGATAAAGGCTTCCTGTGCGACATCCTGGGCTTCATGGGTGTCGTGCACAAACCGCACGATCAACCCGAGAATTTTGTGCTGGTATTTCAGCACTAGCAGATCGAAAGCTCGCTTGTCGCCGCGTTGAACGCGCTCGACCAGCTGCTGATCCTCTTCCTGGGTTAGCATGAACACTCCTCGATAAGCTCGAAGGAGGCTTGCATTACTGAACGACCAGACTTGCAAACATAGACTCGGGCTTTTCGCAAAAGTTCTCCCCCTTCAAGCAAGTTTCCTGCGCGCTCTGATTTGGCACGCACGAAAAGCGCAGCGCGGGATAACCCGGCTGCGCGAATAATCTTGTCATCGGATTCGTCAGCAAGGACCCAACCGCAAGTCCCGCACCGAAGCCGACACTGTCCCTTGTTTCAGGCAACCTTCTATTGATCTTGGGCCTTTGGCAAAAGTTCCATATTTATAGCTGCCCGAAACCGACATTGTGCAACTGTGAAGAGAAAAAGACTGTTAAATCCACGATACAGTCACCTTGTCGCCGAAGCCCTCAAAAAAACTTCCGACGAAGCGTCCAGCCTTTTCCGTCACAGTAGTTTCACAATGCCATGCTGGCCCGGCTATTGTGCCGATCCCCCCTCTATATACTAGTGGGCTGTGTGGCTGTCTTGACTCGCCGATCCAGCTGTCTTGCGCCAACCCCGTCCCGGGTCGCTTTGAGCGGAATCCTGAAATGAGCCAACAGTTTCAACACGATGTTCTGGTAATTGGCAGCGGCGCTGCCGGCTTGAGCCTTGCGCTGACCTTGCCCGGTCATTTGCGCATCGCCGTATTGAGCAAAGGCGACCTTGCCAATGGCTCAACCTTCTGGGCCCAGGGCGGCGTCGCTGCCGTTCTGGATGACACTGATACTGTCGAATCCCACGTCGATGACACCCTCAACGCCGGTGGTGGCCTGTGCCATGAAGACGCGGTGCGCTTTACCGTCGAGCACAGCAGAGAGGCGATTCAATGGCTGATCGACCAAGGCGTGCCCTTTACCCGCGATGAACAGTCCGGCACCGAAGACGGTGGTTTCGAGTTTCACCTGACCCGCGAAGGCGGTCATAGCCATCGGCGCATCATCCACGCCGCCGATGCGACGGGCGCGGCCATCTTCAGAACCCTGCTCGATCAGGCCAAACAGCGTCCCAACATCGAACTGCTGGAGCAGCGAGTCGCGGTCGACCTGATCACCGAAAAGCGCCTCGGTCTTGAAGGCGATCGTTGCCTCGGCGCCTATGTGCTCAACCGCAGCACCGGTGAAGTCGACACCTACGGCGCGCGCTTCGTGATCCTTGCATCGGGCGGCGCGGCAAAAGTCTATCTCTATACCAGCAACCCCGACGGCGCCTGCGGTGATGGCATTGCCATGGCTTGGCGTTCGGGCTGCCGGGTGGCGAACCTGGAGTTCAACCAGTTCCATCCCACCTGCCTTTATCACCCGCAAGCCAAGAGTTTTCTGATCACCGAAGCCCTCCGCGGCGAAGGCGGACATCTGAAGCTGCCTAATGGCGAACGCTTCATGCAGCGCTTCGACCCGCGGGCCGAGCTGGCACCACGGGACATCGTCGCCCGCGCCATCGACCATGAGATGAAGCGCTTGGGTATCGACTGCGTCTACCTGGACATCAGCCACAAGCCCGAAGACTTCATCAAAACGCACTTCCCGACGGTCTATGAACGCTGCCTGGAATTCTCCATCGACATCACTAAACAACCGATCCCGGTGGTGCCGGCGGCGCACTACACCTGCGGCGGCGTGATGGTCGATCAGCGGGGCCGCACCGATGTGCCGGGCCTGTATGCGATTGGTGAAACCAGCTTCACCGGCCTGCATGGCGCCAACCGCATGGCCAGCAACTCGCTGCTGGAATGTTTCGTTTACGCCCGTTCGGCAGCAGCAGATATTCTTGAGCAGTTGCCAGACGTATCGATTCCGACCGCCCTGCCCGTTTGGGATGCGAGCCAGGTCACCGATTCCGACGAAGACGTGATCATTGCGCACAACTGGGACGAACTGCGGCGATTCATGTGGGACTACGTCGGCATCGTGCGCACCAACAAGCGCCTGCAACGGGCTCAGCACCGGGTGCGTCTGTTGTTGGACGAAATTGACGAGTTCTACAGCAACTACAAGGTCAGCCGGGATTTGATCGAGCTGCGTAACCTGGCGCAGGTGGCCGAGCTGATGATTCAGTCAGCCATGGAGCGCAAGGAAAGTCGTGGCCTGCATTACACCCTCGATTACCCGAACATGCTGCCGGTCGCCCTCGACACTATTCTGGTGCCGCCCACCTACGCCGACTGAACTTGAGCCGAACCCGCAGGCGTCGGTGCATATCCGCCGCCTGCGAATCGCGCGGCACACAGATCGCCCTGACCCGTCGCTCATCGCGCAGACGAAAACGCAGAACCACAATCAATGGCAACGCCAGACTGTCCGGTCGCAGCTGCACGGGCTGCCAACCCACCGCCTGATTCCACAACTGCCAACCATCGGCATCACGACGCAAGCCCCGAAACGCTTGCGGGTGTGTCAGCAGAATCTGTCGCGGCAATGCCCAGGCGCCATGAGCCAGGCAGCAAAAAGCGCCGAGCAAACTGGCCCAGACTGGTAGGGAAAGAAGAGACAACGAACCCAGCGCGAATAGCTGGGCCAGAAGATACGCCGCCAGCAACTGCCGTGAGGCATGCCAGCGGCATTCGAACGCGTTACTTGGGCTGGACACGATCCAGGATCATGCGAACCATGCGTTGCAGCTCCGGATCTTCCGATTCGGCACGTTCCATGAACCAGCCGAACATGTCCTGATCCTCACACGTCAGCAGACGGACGTACAGATCACGATCCACCTGGTTGAGGTGCGGGTAAACCTCTTTCACAAACGGCACCAGCAATACGTCAAGCTCAAGCATGCCGCGGCGGCTGTGCCAGTAGAGGCGATTCAGTTCAACTTGTTCGACCATGGAGCGCTCCTCAAATAGGCGGCAAGTATACAGCCCCAAAGCGAGCCTAACAGTCGGCTTTGGTCGGGACCGACGATCCTTTGTGAACTACCCATTTCATGGGCGCCCCCTTATGATGTCCCTCGGACTCTTTACCCTGCGATGACCCATGGCCGATTCTGCTTTTTTCTGCACCCTGTCTCACGAAGGCGTTCTCGCGGTACGCGGCGCGGATGCCGGCAAATTCCTGCAAGGCCAATTGACTTGCAACCTTGATTATCTGAGCGATACCCAGGCCAGCCTTGGTGCGCGCTGCACGCAGAAAGGCCGGATGCAGTCGAGTTTCCGCATTTTGCTGGAAGGCGACGGCGTGCTCATGGCGATGGCCAGCGAACTGCTGGAGCCGCAACTGGCGGACCTGAAAAAGTACGCCGTATTCTCCAAATCGAAACTGACCGATGAAAGTGCCAGCTGGGTTCGCTTTGGCCTTCAGCATGGCGATGCGGCACTGACCAGCCTGGGCCTGGAACTACCGGCAGAAACCGACAGCGTGGTGCGCAATGATGGCCTGATCGCCCTTCGCGTCTCGCCTGATCGCGCTGAACTCTGGGTTCGTGCCGATCAAGCCGACACCATCAAGGGCAAGCTGTCTGCTCTGTTGGTCGAAGGTGAATTGAACCAATGGCTGTTGGGCCAGATCCGCGCCGGGATCGGTCAGGTCATGCCGAGCACCCGCGAGCTGTTCATCCCGCAGATGCTCAATCTGCAAGCCGTCGGTGGTGTGAGTTTCAAGAAAGGTTGCTACACCGGCCAGGAAATCGTCGCGCGCATGCAGTATCTGGGCAAGCTCAAGCGCCGGCTGTATCGCCTGCAACTGGAGGCCAGCGAATTACCGGAGCCCGGCACCCAATTGTTCTCCCCGACCCACGGCAGTTCGATCGGTGAAGTGGTGCTGGCCGCCCGCGCCGGGCAAAACATTGAACTCCTTGCGGTGCTGCAAGCCGAAGCGGCAGAAGATGGCAACCTGCACCTTGGCGCACTCGAAGGTCCTGGCCTGCATCTGCTCGACCTGCCTTACCAACTGGATCGTGATCGCGAAATCCAGCGTTAACAGCAGCACTTGTCGCAATACCCTAGAGAAAAGAAATGATCGAGCTGGCGGATAAGGTCCAACAGGATTTGGTTGAGGCCATCGATAACGATGACCTGGTTCTGCCAACGTTACCGGAAGTGGCCCTGCAGATTCGCAAGGCCGCTGAAGACCCGGAAATCAGTGTCACCACACTGAGCAAAGTGATTGGCCGCGATACCGCGCTGTCGGCGCGCCTGATCAAAGTGGTCAATAGCCCGTTGCTGCGCGCGACCCAGGAAGTGACTGACCTGCACACGGCCATCACCCGGCTGGGCGTCAATTACAGTAGCAACCTGGCCATTGGCCTGGTGATGGAACAGATCTTCAATGCCCGTTCCGAAGTGGTGGAACAGAAGATGCGCGAGGTCTGGCGCAAAAGCCTGGAAATCGCCGGCGTCAGTTACGCGTTGTGCCGCAGTTATACGCAACTCAAGCCTGATCAGGCAGCCCTTGGCGGTCTGGTGCATCAGATTGGTGTACTGCCGATCCTGACCTATGCCGAAGATCACTATGAATTGCTGTCTGACCCGATCAGCCTCAACCATGTGATCGACCGGATTCATCCGCTACTCGGCGATAAATTGCTCAGGGTCTGGGAGTTTCCGGAAATGCTGGTGCAATTGCCGGGGCTGTATCTGGATTTCAAGCGGCAATCGGAACGGGTCGATTATGTCGATCTGGTGCAAGTGGCCAGCTTGTATTGCCACAAGGACACCGATCATCCACTGGCCCGTATCGACTTGCTCGGCGTGCCAGCCTTCAAGAAGCTGGGGATCGATCTGGATAACGAGGCGATGTGCAAAGATCTGGAAGAGTCGCGCTCGATGTTTTACTGATCAAGGGACCGCGTCGCGCCCATCGCGAGCAGGCTCGCGATGGGGCCAAAACAAACACCATTACTCTCCCGCGATAAAACTCACCCGCACCTTCAGCCCCGCCTGCTCGCCATCGTGCAGGCTGATCTGCGCCAGGTGGGCACGGCAGATCTCGCCGACGATGGCCAACCCCAACCCCGACCCGGCCACCTGTTCGTTACGCCGATAAAAACGCTCGAACACCCGATCCCGCTCTTCAAGGGGAATCCCCGGGCCATCGTCTTCGACTTCCAGCACCGCCGGCGCCATGACCCGCAGGATCACATTGCCACCCGGTGGCGTATGGGCCAGCGCGTTGTCCACCAGATTGCTCAATAACTCGTTCAACAGCGTCGGCTCGCCGCGCAGCCACACCGGTTCGTCGGCTTCCAGCGCCAGCGCCACACCACGTGCATGGGCCAGCGGCGCCATGGCCATGCCCAGTTCCCGGGCCAACTGACTGAGGTCGAGCAACTGCGCACCGCCCTCGGCGATAGCCCGGGCGCCATTCTCGACCCGTGCCAGCGAGAGCAATTGATTGGCCAGGTGAGTCAGGCGATCTGTGTTCTGGGCGGCGGTTTCCAGGGTGTTGCGCCAGGTTTCAGGTTCATTCGACCGCATGCCCAGTTCGAGTCGTGCCTTGAGCGCCGCCAACGGGGTACGCAACTCATGGGCGGCATCGGCGATGAACTGCGCCTGACGCTCGAACTGCCCGCGCAAACGCTCGGTAAAGTGATTGAGCGCACG
This sequence comes from Pseudomonas sp. S2_A02, assembly GCF_054668495.1. Lineage (NCBI taxonomy): Bacteria > Pseudomonadati > Pseudomonadota > Gammaproteobacteria > Pseudomonadales > Pseudomonadaceae > Pseudomonas > Pseudomonas sp. S2_A02. The sequence goes on from NZ_CP162776.1 coordinate 2,249,654, forward strand.
CACCAGCGGCCCCAACTCATGCTGCACTTCTACCAACGGCAAGGGCCGCAAGTCATCGGGCTGACGTTCTTCCACCGCCGTGCGCAAGCGTTCCAGCGGACGCAGCGCCGCACTGACCGCAAACCACACCATCAGCAACGCACCGATCGCCAGCATGCCCAGACGCAACAAAGTGTCAGCCATCAGGCTGCGAGCCATGCGGACCCGCGCCTCATCAGTTTCCGCCACGCGGATTTCCGCCATGCCGTTCATGTTCGGCTCGCTGACCGCTTTGAGCAGGCTGACCACTCGCACGTTCTGCCCTTGATAAGTGGCGTTATAGAAACGCGCCAGCGCCGGATAATCATCGGTACGTGGCGTTCCCGGCGGCGGCGGTGGCAGGTTTTCGTAGCCCGAAATCAGCTTCTGATTGATGTCATTGACCAGGTAAAAAATCCGTCCGGCACTGTCGTAGGCGAACGTATCGAGGGCCACGTAAGGCACGTTGGCGCTGAGGCTGCCGTCGCGCTGGGACAGGCCGGCGGCGATGGTCCGCGCCGAGGCCAGCAAGGTCCGGTCATACGCAGTATCAGCGGCTTCGCGGCCGTTCCAGTACGCGCTCAAACCACTGGCGAGCATCAACACCACCAGCAACAGCGCGAGGTTCCACAGCAACCGCCAACGCAGGCTGCTGAGCTTATGCATCGCGGCTTTCCAGCAGGTAGCCAAGGCCGCGAAAGGTCACGATGGCTACCGGTTGACCATCGAGTTTCTTGCGCAAGCGGTGAACGTAAATTTCGATGGCATCGGGACTGGCTTCCTCATCCAGACCGAAAACCTGGGCGGCCAGTTGCTCCTTGCTCATCACCCGACCGGGACGGGCGATCAGGGCTTCGAGCACCGCTTGTTCGCGGGAGGTCAGGGTCAGCAATTCTTCGCCAAGGGTGAAGCGCCGGGTGTCCAAGTCATAGGCCAGCACACCACAACGCTGCTGGCGTTCACCGCCGAGCACACTGCGGCGCAGCAAGGCTTTGACCCGGGCTTCGAGCTCTGTCAGCTCGAAGGGTTTGGCCAGGTAATCGTCAGCCCCAAGGTTCAGGCCATGGACCCGATCCTTGACGTCGCTGCGGGCGGTCAGCATCAGCACCGGCAGGTTCTTGCCCCGGGCTCGCAGGCGCGCCAGCACTTCGAAGCCATCCATGCGCGGCAGGCCGACATCGAGGATCGCCACGGCGTATTCCTCGCTGCTCAAGGCCAGGTCGGCCGCCACACCGTCGTGCAGCACATCCACGGTCAGGCCGGTGCTCTTGAGCGCCTGAGCGACACTTTCGGCAAGTTGCAGGTGGTCTTCGACGAGCAGAACACGCATGGATCTTTACCTCATTCAGGGATGGTCGACGCCATTCTTTGGCGCGGAGTTTACAGCCGCATCCGTCGCTGTGAAGCCCGAAAACCGTGAAAGTCAGCTGAAAGGTTAGCGAAAGGTTGGCCGGTTAGAGTCCAGCCACGGACAGTTTCGACTGCCGTCGCTACCGCACATAGCGTACGAAAAACGCCTCGAAGCGTTTTCGCCAATAAGAACAATAAACGGAGTACGTCACCATGCTGTCCATGCAGCTTCAGGCTCGCCCGCCTGCGCGTTTTTCCCGCCTCAGCCACACCGCCCTTGCCAGTGCCGCCGCTCTCGCCGGCTTTTCGCCGTTGAGCCAGGCTGCCTTCTTCGAAGACAGTACGGCAACCTTCGAAACCCGCAACATGTATTTCAACCGCGACTTTCGCGACGGCACCAGCGCCCAGCAATCCAAGCGGGACGAATGGGCCCAGGGGTTCATGCTCAATCTGCAATCGGGTTACACCGACGGCACCGTGGGGTTCGGTGTCGATGCGTTGGGCATGCTGGGAGTAAAACTCGATTCAAGTCCGGACCGCACCGGCACCGGCCTGTTGCCGACCCATGACGACGGTCGCGCGGCGGATGAATATTCCAAGCTCGGCCTGACCGGCAAAGTGAAAATCTCCGCCACGGAGCTGAAAGTCGGCAGCCTGATTCCGGAATTGCCGATCCTCAAGCCCAACGACGGGCGCATTCTGCCGCAGACCTTTGAAGGCGGCCTGCTGACCTCCAAAGAGATCAAGAACCTGACCTTCACCGGCGGGCGTCTGGAGAAAGCCAAGGACCGCGACAGCACCGACTTCGAGGACATCGCCCTCAACAACAAGAACAGCCGTTTCGCCGGCACCGTGGCCGGCAAGCACTTTGACTTTGGCGGTTTGGACTATAAGTTCACCGACAAGATCACCGGCAGCTACCACTTCGCCCAACTCGATGAAGTCTACAACCAGCACTTCCTCGGCGTTGTCGCGTCGCAACCGTTCGGTCCCGGCACAGTCGGCACTGACTTGCGCCTGGCCATCAGTGATGACGAGGGCGCAGCCCGTGGCGGTCCAATCGATAACAAATCCCTCAACGGTCTGGTGAGCTACGCCTTGAACGGGCATAAACTCAGCGCCGGCTATCAACACATGTCCGGTGACAGCGCTTTCCCCTACGTCGACGGCAGCGATCCGTACCTGGTCAACTTCGTGCAGATCAATGACTTTGCCGGTGCCGAAGAACACTCCTGGCAGGCACGTTACGACTACGACTTCTCCAAACTCGGCATTCCCGGCCTGAGCTTCATGAGCCGTTACGTGAGCGGTGACAACATCAAGCTCAAGAACGGTGACGAAGGCAAGGAGTGGGAACGCAACACGGAGATCAAATACGTCGTACAAAGTGGCGCCCTGAAAGACGTCGCTGTACGCCTGCGCAATGCCACCTACCGCTCCAACTACTCTGCTCGCGATGCCGATGAAGTGCGTCTGCTGGTGAGCTATAGCGTTGCCCTTTGGTAAACATCACGTTCAATAACAATAATGAATGCCCGTGGAGACTCAAATGAACTTATCACTGCGTAAAGTTGCTCTAGCCGCCAGCTGTGTACTGTTTGCCGGCCAATTGATGGCCGAACCGAAACGTCCGGAATGCATCGCCCCGGCCTCGCCGGGCGGCGGTTTCGACCTCACCTGCAAACTGGCGCAAAGCGCGCTGGTCAACGAAAAACTGCTGACTAAACCGATGCGCGTGACCTACATGCCCGGCGGTGTCGGCGCGGTGGCGTACAACGCGGTGGTCGCTCAGCGCCCGGCCGATGCCGGCACGTTGGTGGCATGGTCCAGCGGTTCGCTGCTGAACCTGGCGCAAGGCAAGTTCGGTCGTTTCGATGAAACCAACGTCCGCTGGCTCGCCGCCGTCGGCACAAGCTATGGCGCCATCGCGGTGAAAAGCGATTCGCCTTACAAGACCCTGGACGATCTGGTTCAGGCGCTGAAGAAAGATCCGAGCAAAGTGGTGATCGGTTCCGGCGGCACCGTCGGCAGCCAGGACTGGATGCAAACCGCACTGATCGCCAAGGCAGCCGGGATCAACCCGCGCGACCTGCGTTATGTCGCCCTCGAAGGCGGCGGTGAAATCGCCACTGCCCTGCTCGGTGGCCACATCCAGGTCGGCAGTACCGACATTTCCGACTCCATGCCACACATCCTGAGCGGCGACATGCGCCTGCTCGCGGTGTTCTCCGAGAAGCGTCTGGACGAGCCGGAAATGAAAGACATTCCGACCGCTAAAGAGCAAGGCTACGACATCGTCTGGCCGGTGGTTCGCGGTTTCTACCTCGGGCCAAAAGTCAGCGACGAAGACTACGCCTGGTGGAAAAACGCCTTCGACAAACTGCTGGCCTCCGAGGATTTCGCCAAGTTGCGCGATCAGCGTGAACTGTTCCCCTTTGCCATGACCGGCCCGGAGCTGGACACCTATGTGAAGAAGCAGGTCGCGGACTACAAAGTGCTGGCCAAAGAGTTCGGCCTGATCCAGTGATCGCCTCTGTCTAGCGGCCACGACCCCGGTTCTCGGGGTCGTGGCCCAGGAGTTCCTCATGCTCATACAACGCATTTTCGCTTCGGTGCTGTTGCTGGCCTGTATCGGCCTGGCATTGATGGCGTGGCCGTATCAAGCGGCTTTTTCCTACGAACCGGTCGGGCCTCGGGCCTTCCCTCTGCTAATGCTCGGCCTGATGGGCCTGGCGTTGCTGTACATGGTGTTTCGACCGGCGCCGATCGTGCACAGCGACGATGACCCGAAACTGGACCGCGAAACCCTGACCAAAATCGGCATTTGCGTGCTGCTGTTGCTGGTGTTCGCCGGGACCTTCGAACCTCTGGGTTTCATCGTCGCCAGCATTCTGATCGGTGTCCCGATGGCACGCCTGTATGGCGGCCGCTGGCTACCCAGCGCGGTGATCATCAGCCTGATGGCCATCGGTCTTTATCTGCTGTTCGACAAGTTGATGGACGTGCCACTGCCGCTGGGCGTGCTCGACGTTCTGGAGAACTGATATGGATACTCTTGGCTATTTGGGTCAGGGCTTCGGCGTCGCGCTGAGCCCGTACAACCTGGTGACCGCGCTGTGCGGCACCCTGATCGGCACCGTCGTCGGGCTGTTGCCGGGGCTGGGTCCGATCAACGGCGTGGCGTTGCTGATTCCGATCGCGTTCGCCCTCGGCCTGCCGCCGGAGTCGGCGCTGATCCTGCTGGCGGCGGTATATCTGGGTTGTGAATACGGCGGCCGGATCAGCTCGATCCTGCTGAACATTCCGGGCGAAGCCTCCACCGTCATGACCACCCTCGACGGTTACCCGATGGCCCGCAAAGGCCTGGCCGGTGTAGCGTTGTCGCTGTCGGCGTGGAGCTCGTTCATCGGTGCATTCATCGCGACGTGCGGCATGGTGCTGTTTGCCCCGCTGCTGGCGAAATGGGCAATTGCCTTTGGACCGGCGGAGTATTTCGTGCTGATGGTGTTTGCGATTGTCTGTCTCGGCGGCATGGCCGGCGACCGACCACTCAAGACCTTCATAGCGGCGCTGATCGGTCTGTTTCTGTCGAGCGTCGGCATCGACGCCAACAGCGGCGTATACCGTTTCACCGGGGATAACATTCACCTGACGGACGGCATTCAGTTCGTCGTACTGGTATTGGGTCTGTTCTCCATCAGCGAAATCCTCCTGCTGCTGGAAAAAACCCACCGCGGCCAGGAAGCGGTGAAAGCCACCGGGCGCATGATGTTTAACTTCAAGGAAGCTTCGGCGGTGTTCGTGGTGAACATCCGTTGCGGTTTACTGGGCTTCATCATGGGCGTGTTGCCGGGTGCCGGTGCGACGTTGGCCAGCGCTGTGGCCTACATGACCGAGAAACGTATCGCCGGCACCAAGGGTACGTTCGGACAAGGCGACATGCGTGGCCTCGCGGCTCCGGAAACCGCCATCGGTGGCGCCGCCTGCGGTGCACTGGTGCCGATGCTGACCCTCGGCGTTCCGGGCTCGGGTACCACGGCAGTGATGATCGGCGCGCTGTCGCTGTACAACATCACCCCAGGCCCGCTGTTGTTCCAGCAGCAACCGGACATCGTCTGGGGCCTGATCGCGTCGTTGTTCGTTGCCAACGTGATGCTGGTGATCCTCAACATTCCGATGATCCGCATCTTTACCCGCATCCTCGCCGTGCCGAACTGGGCGCTGGTGCCGGTGATTGCGATCATCACCGGGATCGGGGTCTACGCGGTGCATGCCACCACGTTCGACCTGTTCCTGATGATCGGCATCGGTATTTTCGGCTACATCCTGCGCAAGCTAGACTTCCCGTTGTCGCCGGTACTGCTGGGTTTCATCCTTGGTGGTCTGATGGAGCAAAATCTACGTCGCGCGCTGTCGATTTCCAATGGTGCGCTGGAAATCCTCTGGTCGAGCCCGATCACATTCGGTTGCTGGGTACTGACGGCAATCATGCTGCTGATGCCGCTGCTGCGCATCTGGCGCAAACGTTCGGTCGCCCGTCGCGCTCTCGCCGATGTCTGATCGGCCGCCCTTCAAAAGCTGGTGGGGAACACCGCTGGTCGGTCTGCTGGGCGGTTACCTCGCCAGCCAGATCGGCTGGCCACTGCCGTGGATGGTCGGCTCGTTGCTGGCGATCATCCTGGTGCGCTGTCTGACGCCCTGGCAATTGGCGGAAATCCCTGGCGGCCGCAAGTGCGGCCAGTGGATCGTCGGCATCGGCATCGGCCTGCACTTCACCCCAGTGGTGATGGAGCAGGTGCTGAGCCACTTCGGTCTGATCTTCTTCGGTGCGCTGGTTACCAGCCTGTCCGCTGTGGTGGGGGTCTGGTTGATGCGGCGCACCGGGGAAGATCGCGCCACTGCATTCTTTTCCAGCATGCCCGGCGGCTCCGGGGAGATGGTCAACCTCGGCGCCCGCAACGGCGCGGTGCTCAGCCGTGTCGCGGCGGGGCAGAGTTTGCGGGTGTTGGTGGTGGTGCTGTGTGTGCCGGCGGCGTTCAAGTATCTGTTGGGTGATGGTGCGCCGGTCTTGCATCCAACAACCGTCGACTGGTGGTGGCTGGCCATTCTGTTCCCGGCGGGCGCCCTTGCCGCCTGGATCTGGGAGCGGCTGCGACAACCCAATCCCTGGCTGTTCGGACCGTTGCTGGTGACTGCGACGGTGAGCATTGCCTGGGACCTGCACATCGGTCTGCCCAACGGCGGCAGTCAGATTGGTCAGTGGCTGATTGGCAGCGGGTTGGGGTGTCACTTCAATCGGCAGTTCTTCCGGCGGGCACCGTCGTTCATGGGCCGAACCCTGCTTGGCACGATGTTGACCATGTTGATCGCAACGTTGGCGGCATTGGGGTTGAGTGCGCTGACCCATCTGGATCTGCGTTCGCTAACGCTGGGCATGATGCCCGGCGGAATCGCCGAAATGAGCCTGACGGCGGAGACCCTGCAATTGTCGGTGCCGCTGGTGACGGCGATGCAGGTGATGCGGTTGTTGTTTGTATTGTTTCTGGCTGAGCCGTTGTTTCGGTATTGGAACCGGGAGCCGGATTCGCCCTGATAGACCGAGTTGCCTCCATCGCGAGCAGGCTCGCTCCCACAGGGTCCGCGTAGTCCTTGTGGGAGCGGGCTTGCCCGCGATGGGGCCTTCACGGCCAACCCATCAAACCGACGGCAATCGCCACTCGATCGGCGTCTCGCCATTCTGCTCCAGAAACTTGTTCGCCCGGCTGAAGTGCCCGCAGCCGAGGAAGCCGCGATAGGCGGACAGCGGCGACGGGTGGACCGAGGTCAGCACCAGGTGTTTGGTGGCGTCGATGAGTTTCTGCTTGCTCTGGGCATGCGCGCCCCATAGCAGGAACACCAAATGTGGCTGGTGCTCGCTGACCACTTCGATAATCCGGTCGGTAAAGTACTGCCAGCCCTTGCCCGCATGGGCGTTGGCATTCGCGCGTTCCACGGTCATGGTGGTGTTGAGCATCAACACGCCCTGCTCTGCCCAACTCTGCAGATAGCCATGGTTGGGAATGTCGATGTTCAGGTCGCGTTTCAATTCTTTATAGATGTTCACCAGCGATGGCGGTGCCGGCACGCCCGGCTGCACCGAGAAGCACAACCCATGGGCCTGGCCCGGGCCGTGGTAAGGGTCTTGACCAAGGATGACCACTTTGACCTTGTCCAGCGGCGTGGAATTGAGCGCGTTGAAAATCATCGGTCCGGGTGGATAGATCTCTTTTCCCGCCGCGCGTTCCTGTTGCAGGAATGTGCGCAACTCTGCCATGTAAGGCTGGTCGAATTCGGCACGCAGTGCCTCCTTCCAGCTCGGTTCGAGTTTGATACGGTCGTCAGCAGTCATGGTTACATCCGGCAAAAACAATGGGGCGAACCCTAGGAAAGCTGACCATGCTTGTCAATTGATCTGACGCAGATCCGGCACTTTCCTATGGAGCGATCATACTGAACGCTCAATTTCCCGATCGAGGTCACGATGAATCTGCACTTCGAAGAACTCACCGGCACCGACGGCGCACGCATCGGCATCGCCAGCCTGGATGCCGAAAAGTCCCTCAACGCCCTCTCCTTGCCGATGATTAACGCCCTGCGCGATCAACTGGACGCCTGGGCCAAGGAGCCACAGATTGTTTGCGTACTGCTGCGCGGCAATGGCGCCAAGGCTTTTTGCGCCGGCGGTGAAGTACGTAGCCTGGTGGAGGCGTGTCGCGCCCATCCCGGCGAAGTGCCGCCCTTGGCTGCAAACTTCTTTGCGGCAGAATATCGCCTCGACTTCAACCTGCACACCTACCCCAAACCGCTGATCTGCTGGGGTCATGGGTACGTGCTGGGTGGTGGCATGGGACTGCTGCAAGGTGCGAGCATTCGGATCGTTACGCCGAGCAGCCGGTTGGCGATGCCGGAGATCGGCATCGGCTTGTACCCGGACGTCGGCGCCAGTTGGTTTCTGTCGCGGTTACCCGGCAAGCTCGGATTGTTTCTCGGCCTGACCGGCGCCCAGATGAACGGTCGTGATGCAATCGATCTGGACCTCGCCGACCGCTTCCTGCGCGATGATCAACAACATGAGCTGCTCGAAGGTTTGCTGCAATTGAACTGGCAGGAACAGACAGCCATGCAGCTCAACAGCCTGCTCAAGGCCTTGCAGCAGGAAGCGATCGCGCAACTGCCCGAAGCGCAGTGGCTGCCTCGACGCGAGCAGATCGACGAACTGCTGGATGTCAGCGACGTTCGTTGCGCCTGGAAGGCCATCAGTACGCTGCGCGAACATTCCGACCCGCTGCTCGCTCGTGCCGCCAAAACCATGACTGAAGGCTCGCCCCTGACCGCCCATCTGGTGTGGGAACAGATCGATCGCGCCCGGCATCTATCGTTGGCTCAAGTCTTTCAGATGGAATACACCATCAGCCTCAACTGCTGCCGTCATCCGGAGTTCAGCGAAGGCGTGCGAGCGCGGTTGATCGACAAGGACCAGAAACCTCGCTGGCACTGGCCAGACATCAACAATGTACCGGAGGCGGCGGTGGAGGCGCATTTCCATAAAGTCTGGGAAGGCCGGCATCCTCTGGCTGACCTGTCGGAGTATTGAGTTTCGGGCACAAAAAAAGCGGCGCTTCATGCGCCGCTTTTTGTTGAGAGGTTTTACCAGCGGCCGCCTCGGCCGTCGCCGCGATCATGATGGCCGTCCCTTCCGCCGCGATAATCCGACCTGTTGTGACCTCGATAGTCATCATTCCGGCCACCCCGGTTATGGCCGTCCCAACCGCCGCGGTCATGACGGTCCCATCCACGATTCTGATAGACCCGATAGTCTGCTCGTGGCGCCGACTGGTAATACCGTGGTGCCGATTGATAAACCCGCGGCTGGTGGTAATAACGCGGCGTTGGCTGGTAATACCGTGCAGGTGGTGAGTAATACCTTTGCGGGGCCGAGTAGTAACGACCATCAGAGTAATAGGACCCGCCGCCGGAATAATACGGCGCAGGGGATGTGTAGACCTCGGAACGGTAGTAGCTGTCTCCTCCATCGGAATAGGGTACGCACGCACCAAGAAACAATCCCAATAGAGCAATCAGCAGAGTTTGGTGGAGCTTTTTTTGACAGAGCATGGCGGCCTCCTGGACCGCGAGTGAGCCACACCAGCGACGCTGGCAGGCGACAGTCAATTGTTCACAACTGTCGAAAGATCAGACAGTGAAATCGGAATCTGGTGCGTTCATGCAACACTCTGAAACAAGTACCCGATGAAAGGTTTTTCATCTACCCAGAAGAAAACGGCGCGCTCGTGAAGCCGGACGCGCCGCTGTCTTCGTGAGTTGGGTTAACGGTGTCCGCGATAGTGTCCACCGTGGTAATGACGGGGCCCACTGAAATAATAGTAGCGATAGCCCCCGTAAAAACGCGGGCCGCCGTCGTAGTAAGGAGAGTAGTTATAGCCGGGATAGTAATAAGGTGCCGGATAAACATCGGCACCACCTGCGTAGTAATAGCAGCCGGACAAGCCCAAACCAAAAAACACACAGAGCAGTATTCGGCGGAGCTTTTTCTGACAAAGCATGGCGGCCTCCTGGAAGACCCGCAAACAGCAGTCGGCACTGACCGGCTGACACCTGTTTTGACTTTCAAACCGGTCCCGAGTGCCAGACAGCGTCTGGCCTTCAGATCAGCGGCCAGCTCAAGCTGGCTTGCGCATGGCTGCCAGCCGACCGATCATGCGCGGTCTCGGGCCAAGCAAACCGGCCGTAATCGAATGCCTCTCATGAATAAACCTGACCTCTGCCCGGCTTGCGGCGCCTCCAACGACTGCAGCCTGGCTGACCCGCGAACCGTTGATCGTGCCTGCTGGTGCTACGGCGTCAGCATCGATCCGGCGGTGCTCCAGGCATTGCCCGCCGAGCTGCGCGACAAGTCCTGCCTGTGCCCGGCCTGCGCCCAGGTCGAGATGCAGTTGCAAGCAGCCGTTTGGCCGATCCCTAGCCATGCGCGTTGACCGCTTCCTCAGCAACCTGCCCTGCTTCAACCGTAAGCAGGTACGCCTGTTGCTGGTGGAAAAGCGCGTCAGGGTCGACGGAGAAGTCGTCAGCGACCCTCACGCCGAGGTGCTCGAGTTCAGCCGCGTGGAAGTCGACGACGAGGTGCTGCAAGTTGGCAAGCCGGCCCGCTACTTCATGCTGCATAAACCACCCGGCTGCGTCAGTGCCACCCGCGACCCGCAACACCCGACCGTGCTCGACCTGATCGATGAATCGGACAAGGAAGACCTGCACATCGCCGGCCGTCTGGATTTCAACACCACCGGCCTGATGCTGATCACCAACGATGGCAGCTGGTCGCGACGCCTGACGCAACCGCAGACCAAACTGCCCAAGATCTACCACGTCGAGACGGAGCAGGACATCACTGCCGAGTACGCGATCACGTTCGCCAAAGGGCTGTATTTCGCCTTCGAAGACCTCACTACCCAACCTGCCGAACTGGTCGTACTCGGGCCAAAATCTGCGCGTCTGAGCATCGTCGAGGGCCGCTATCATCAGGTTAAACGGATGTTCGGCCACTTCGACAACAAGGTGTTGCGCCTGCACCGTGAACGCATGGGTCCGCTGGTGCTCGACGATGCGCTGAAGCCGGGCGAGTACCGGCCGTTGAGCAGCGATGAGATCCGATTGATCTAAGCAGGCGACCGCTCAGCAGAAGCCGCTAAAAATTTTACGAAAGATACTTGCGCGATGACGTGACCCCTGCTTGAATCAGGACGTCGGCGCGAAATGTGACCGGCGAGTCACCAAAACTACTCTAAGAAACTTTTGCCGGCAGAGAACCCTCAGGTTCCGCCTTCCCCCGGCAAACTGCCCGCTTATAACAATACCCGTCGACCGGCCTGCAATGGATCGACATGGGCCTTCAAAAATTCCAGGCGTATGCCTACCTGTCACAAAGCTCGTGCAATCTGATTTGCGCGCATACCCGCTTGCCAGGAGTCTTATGTCATGAGGCCAGAAATCGCTGTGCTGGATATACAGGGTCAGTATCGGGTTTACACGGAGTTCTATCGCGCAGACGCCGCAGAGAAGACCATTATTCTGGTCAATGGCTCCATGTCCACGACTGCGTCGTTTGCACAGACCGTGAAAAACCTTTACCCAGAGTTCAATGTGGTGTGCTACGACCAGCCCTACGCGGGCAAGTCCAAGGCTCACAACCTGCATGAGAAAATGCTCACCAAGGAAATCGAAGGGCAGATCCTCCTTGAGCTGATCGACCACTTCGCCGCCGAGCACGTGCTGTCGTTTTCCTTTGGTGGCGCCGCCACTCTGGTCGCCCTCGCCCAACAACCACGGCGCATCGAAAAGGCCGTGATCAGCTCGTTCTCGCCGGTGGTCAACGAGCACATGCTCGACTACCTTGAGCGCGGTGTCGATTATCTCGGCAGCCGTGACGGGAACCGGGTTGGTGACTTGGTGAACAGCACCATCGGCAAACACCTGCCCTCGCTGTTCAAGCGCTTCAACTACCGTCACGTCAGTTCGTTGGCCGAACATGAATACGGGCAGATGCATTTTCACATCAGCGACGTGCTCAACAGCGACCGCCAGTGCTACCTGAACGCGGCGAAGAAAATCAACGTGCCGGTGCTGTTCATGAACGGCGAATGGGACGAGTACACCGCCGCCGACGATGCCAAGCTATTCGCCGGCCACGTGCAGCACAGCACCTTCAGTACCCTGCAGGCCACCGGCCACTTTCTCGACATGGAGCACAAAGCTGCCTGCCGAGACAGCCGCAACGCATTGCTGGGCTTCCTGAAACCGACGCAACACGAAAGCCGACCGCGTTACCACTACGTTCAGGACCACCATGCATTGGCAATTTGAAACAGAGTCATCGCGAGCAAGCTCAGCCCTACATCGTTGAACGCACTCCTGTAGGAGCGAGGCTTGCCCGCGATAGACCGCAAATGCGGTCTGTGCTTTCGTTTCACCCGTGCTAAAGCCATCGCACGCAAAGAAAAACTTCATTTTCACGCCCACATCTGGTACAAAGTCAGCCGCTCTGAGCGGGTGTCGTATAATGGCATTACTCCAGCTTCCCAAGCTGATAACGAGGGTTCGATTCCCTTCACCCGCTCCAATCGAATTTTTGTCTCACGTCAGTTTTTTTGGCGGGGGATGCAGGAACACAAAAAAACCGGCCTCGATGGCCGGTTTTTTTGTGTTTGGGGTTTGGTGGAATCGGGCTCTGAAACATCCCCCAATTTTCGTCCATTATCCGCTGATCGATGAGCAAGTGCTCTCCGGGCGTTAGCGACTACCCTGAAGCCTGTTAGCATTTTTTTCGAAAAGTACGGATTTATTATCAAATTTCATCAAGCGTTAATGTTTTCACATCTACGGAAATTAGCGTTTTGGATTCCTCTACGAACGGCTGACAGGGAAACGTCTGAATGTGGCGCTGCAATGCAGAATTCGTCGGCGCACGCCAAGCCCATGCCGCCCTCCAGACCTTGACACCTCCTGCCCCGCATACTAGCGAATGCTATACTTCCTACGAATTGCATGAAGCGTACAACGTTCCCCATGGACACAGATACCGACTGCAAATCTCAGTTAACGGCTGCAAGACAGAGGAGGTCTACAGCCAACACGAGATGGGAGGTGTGGCATGAATCGGCACTATTACATCAGTGACAATCTCGACGATCTCGAAGCCGTTGAAAATGAACTTGAAGCCAACGGCATCAATACCGAACAAATTCATGTGCTCAGTGAACAAGTGGCTGATGTTGAAGAACATCACCTCCACGAGGTTAACTCGTTGATGAAACAGGATGTTGTTCACTCTGGCGAGATTGGTGCGTTGGTCGGCGTGCCACTCGCGGCGCTGGTCCTTGGCGGCGCCTATTGGATGGGCTGGACCGAATCCGCCGCTGGCTGGGTGCCTTTTATCTTCCTGGCCATCGTTATATTTGGCTTCTGCATCTGGGAAGGCGGCTTTTTTGGTATCCAGGTGCCGAATGCTCACTTCCGCAATTTTAAACAGATGGTAGAAGAGGGAAAACATATCTTCTTCGTGGATGTTGAACCGAATCAGGAACCGGTACTGGATCGGGTAATTGAACATCATCCAGCGCTGACGATCGCCGGCACGGGAACGGCAGCTCCCCACTGGACAGTGGCCTGGCAGCACAAATGGCATCAGTTCAAGCGAGTGATATCGGGTTAGCCCTGGAGACTCATGGCCATTCGGAAGCTGCTTATTGGCCGAAGGAAATGACCCGGCTGAGGAAAACATAGTCTGCCTCGGTGGCCATCAGTCCGACGAGCACCAGTAAACATAAAGGTGGCAACAGTATGGCGTAGACAATGGCCAACCGTTCCCAGGCCATGTGCATGAAGATGGAGACAATCAAACCTGCCTTCAACAACATGAAAGTGATGATCAGAGACCACCGAAGGTAGCCATGGAAATGGAAATAGTCGACAAGGTACGACATCGTGCTGAGGACGAATAACAGCCCCCAGATTTTGAGGTACAAACTGATTGGATGTTGCTGACCCTGAGCATGCGCCATCACCCGTGCTCCTCTACCATAAATAGAAGAAAGCAAAAATAAAAACCCACACCAAATCCACGAAGTGCCAGTAAAGCCCGGCTATCTCGACGTTTTGATAGTTTCCGGAGCGCTCATAATCTCCCCGCAATACTTTCATCGCCACAATGCTGAGGTAGATGGCTCCGATTGACACATGCAGTCCGTGGAAGCCGGTAATCATGAAAAAGCTGGCACCAAATTGCGCCGCCCCCATGGGGTTCCCCCAGGGACGCACCCCTTCTGCAATGAGCTTGCTCCATTCAAATGCCTGCATGCCGACGAAGGTCACCCCCAAGGCAGCGGTCGCCAGCATCAGGGCAGTGGTTTTCGCGCGATCACGGCGATAGGCGAAATTAACGGCCATGGCCATGGTGCCGCTGCTACTGATCAGCACAAAGGTCATGATCGCGATCAGAATAAGCGGGATTTCTCTACCGCCGATCGTCAATGCGAACACTTCACTGGGGTTCGGCCAGGCGGTGGTGATGGTCATGCGTACCGACATGTAGCCGGTTAAAAAACAGGTGAATATAAACGTATCGCTGAGCAGGAATATCCACATCATCGCCTTGCCCCAAGGCACCTGCTTGAAGACCTCTTTATCCGAGGCCCAGTCGCTGGCGATGCCCTGCCATCCCGGAGCAGGCGGTGAGTCGGGTGGATTGGATGAACTGGATTCGCCTGGGGCAAGTGGGTGCGATGCCATGGCTTTTCACCTCAGGCCGCAGAATCTGGCGATGGCTTCGTAAGTCTCCGGCGTGCTGGCCAGCAAAGCGAATAGCACGAACCAAAGACCCAGTAAGTAGTGCCAATAAGTGGTACAGAGTTCTACGCTGACGCTGAGTTGCGCCAACGGCACGCGACGCAGGAATTTAGCGACGATTATGCTCCAGGCTATCAGCCCGCCCAGCAGGTGGAGCCCATGCAGGCCGGTCAACAGGTAGAAGAAACTGTTGGCCGGATTGCTGGCGACAAAGTAGCCCCAGGCGACAAACTGCTGCCAGACCCAGAGTTGCCCCACCAGAAAGGCAATGGCAAATACTCCCCCCAATGCAAAACCAATGACTGTTGCGTCCAGTCGAGCCTGCCGGGCGGCCATACGCGAGCACTGCAG
Organism: Pseudomonas sp. S2_A02; assembly: GCF_054668495.1. Taxonomy (NCBI): domain Bacteria; kingdom Pseudomonadati; phylum Pseudomonadota; class Gammaproteobacteria; order Pseudomonadales; family Pseudomonadaceae; genus Pseudomonas; species Pseudomonas sp. S2_A02. The sequence continues at coordinate 2,264,771 of NZ_CP162776.1, forward strand.
TGCGATGCAACTCAATACCAGAAAAGCCGAATTCAGCCATAGCTGCCAGAGATTGGCTAACGGCGCCAAGGGGTCAGTCAGGGGGAGCCAGTCGGCCATTTGTGAACGGGCAATAAAGGCGAACAGGAAGAGAAAGAACAACGAACTCACCACGACCAGAAACAAGCGCAGGCCCACTCTTGCGATTTGGCTTCTATCAGCCTCGGTGGCCTGAATACCACCAGGATCGCGACTCCAACTGCCGCCGGGGTCAGCGCCGTCGGCGTTTCTCAATAGCAGCCTTTTCATGTTTTAACGTCCGCTATCTTGGTTCCGGCACTCAGTTGCCGCATCTGCTCCAGCTCCTCGGCGGAGACGGTTTGCGGAACGAAATCCTGTTCTATCCCCGGCACACTGTAGTCATAGGCCCAGCGATGCACGACCGGCAGCTTCGCTCCCCAGTTACCATGTATCGGCGGGGTGTTCGGCGTTTGCCATTCCAGGCTGGCCGCGCCCCAGGGATTACTGCCTGCGGGCTTGCCCTTGAATGCACTCCAGGCAAGGTTGAACAGGAACAGCAGCTGGGAAACGCCGACGGTCAATGCGATCACCGTAATGAAGGCATTCAACTCTTGCGCCGACTGCGGGATGAACGCGTAGTTTTCATAGGCGTAGTAACGGCGAGGCATGCCCTGGAAACCCAGGTAGTGCATGGGGAAGAAGATGGCGTAGGTACCCAGAAAGGTAATCCAGAAATGCAACTTGCCCAGGGTGTCGTTCAACATGCGCCCGGTGACTTTCGGGAACCAATGATAAATGCCGCCGAACACCACCAGTACCGGAGCGACCCCCATGACCATATGAAAATGGGCGACGACGAAATAGGTGTCCGAGAGCGGAATATCCACGATCACATTGCCGAGAAACAACCCGGTCAGACCGCCGACCAGGAAGGTGACAATAAAGGCCAGGGCAAACAGCATCGGCACGGTCAGATGGATATCGCCCCGCCACAGGGTCAGCACCCAGTTGTAGACTTTCAGTGCGGTCGGCACCGCGATGATCAAGGTGGTGGTGGCGAAGAAAAAGCCAAAGTACGGGTTCATTCCACTGACATACATATGGTGCGCCCAGACCACAAAGCTGAGTACGCCAATCGCAATAATGGCCCACACCATCATTCGGTAGCCGAAGATATTTTTACGCGCATGCGTGCTGATCAAGTCGGAGACCAGGCCAAACGCAGGGAGAGCAACGATGTAGACCTCCGGGTGGCCGAAGAACCAGAACAGGTGCTGAAATAATATTGGGCTGCCACCCTGGTGATCGATCTGCTGCCCCAGTGAGATCATCGCCGGCATAAAGAAGCTGGTGCCCAACAGCTTGTCAAACAGCATCATTACCGCACTGACAAACAATGCTGGGAAGGCCAGCAAGGCCATAATCGAGGCAGTAAAAATTCCCCATACGGAGAGCGGCATGCGAAACAATGTCATGCCGTGCGTGCGCGCCTGCAACACCGTGGTGACGTAGTTCAAGCCACCCATAGTGGCTGCGACAATAAAAATCGCCAGGGAGACGAGCATCAGGACGATGCCCCACTCGACCCCCGGTGTCCCCTGAGAAATGGACTGTGGCGGATAGAGCGTCCAGCCCGAACCAGTGGGGCCGCCAGGGACAAAGAAGCTGGAGAGCAACACCACTACCGCTACCAGGTAGAACCAGTAACTCAGCATGTTGACATAGGGGAAGACCATGTCACGGGCCCCCACCATCAGCGGGATCAGATAGTTACCGAAGCCACCCAGAAACAAGGCCGTCAACAAGTAAATGACCATGATCATGCCGTGCATGGTCATCGCCTGATAGTAAGCACTGGCGTCCATGAACTCCAACGCGCCGGGGAAGCCAATCTGTATACGCATCAAGCCGGACAACACCACGGCGATAACGCCCACGAAAATAGCCGTCAAGGAATATTGAATGGCTATAACCTTGTGGTCCTGACTCCAGATATATTTGGTCAGGAAGCTTTTGGGTTCGTGTAGTGCTTCTGTTTCGGCTTGCTCCGCATAGGCCATCACGTCATCCTCCTGTTCGAAGTTTCGGTGCATTCCTGGCTGCTTTACGGCTACTTCCCCTGGCTCCGCCTTACTCGCATCAGCGTCGGCATTCGCTTTGGATTTGATAAAAGCGATCAGTGCATTCAACTCCTGATCAGTCGGAGCCAAGGTCGGCATGACGGGTGCATAGCCTTTGACGATTTTGGCGCCGGGATTAAGAACTGAATCCTTTATATAGCCCTCATCGACCTTGGTACTCGTACCGTCGGCAAGGGTTTCTGTCTTGCCATACAGCCCCTGCCAGCTGGGGCCGACACTCTTGCTACCATCGACACTGTGGCAGGCCAGGCAACCTAGCGACTCGGCCAGCCGCTGCCCCTGCGTCGCCAAGTCGTCACCTCTGTCCAACTTTTCGCTGGCAGACGGTTCTTGCTGCGCGGCACCCAGTGATTTGATCAGGGCGACGACAGCACCCAGTTCATCTTCAGTGAGAGTATAGGCCACCATGACCGGCGGGTAGCCCTGCACCAGTCGGGCCTTAGGATCGAGGATCGACTCTTTCAGGTAGGCCTCATCAACCAGCGCACTGGTGCCATCGGCAAACTGTTCAGTGCGGCCATACAGCCCCTTCCATCCCGGGCCGAGACTGGTACTGCCATCCTGGCTATGGCAGGCACCGCAGCCGTATTTTTCGACCAGCAAGCGACCTTTTTCCACCACGCTGTCCTGACTGGGTTTGGCTGCTGTCTTTAATGTCTGCGCAAAAGTCGGTTGGCTGTTCAGCCATTGATCGAAGGCGCCCCGCTCTTCCACAATCATCTGGCCGCGCATGTTGTAATGACCTACGCCACAATATTCAGCGCAAAGGATTTCATATTTCCCGGTTTTAGTCGGCGTAAACCAAAAGTACGACACCATCCCCGGCACCATGTCCATCTTGCTGCGAATTTGCGGGATATAAAAATTGTGTAGTACATCTTTAGAACGCAGTAAAACTTTCACTGGTTGATCGAGCGGAAGGCGAACTTCATTGTTTTTTATAAGTACATCGTCCTGACCCACAGGATCCCTGGGATCAAGGCCGAGGGGATTGGTGGCATCAACAAACTTGATATCCGATTTACCCAGCTTGCCGTCATGGCCGGGAAAACGAAAGGCCCACTGCCACTGCTGGGCGACCACTTCAAGTTCATAAGCATTTTTCGGCACGCGGATGAAATCATTGTAAACCACCAGGCCTGGCGCCAACATTGCGGCAATACCTACCGAGGTCACGATAATTAACCAGGTTTCCAACTTTTTACTTTCTGGCTGGTAGTGTGCCCTGGAACCTTCCTTGTGCCGGTAACGCATCACGGCTACCGCCATAAATACCGTGATAGCGATGAAAAATATTCCACTAATGATCAGGGTGATGAACAGGGTGGTGTCTATCGACCCCCAGTTGGACGCTGCCGGTGTCGCATGCCAAGGCGCTAGTATATTGAACAGAACTGATGCAATAACGATTAGTATCAAGATAATTGCTATTGCCATTTTCTGTTCATCCTATTCCTGTTGTTCACTGGTTATGCAACAGCATCGCCACTGACGTCCAAGCAGGGCAGACAAGTACCATCCATGCCGACGGCAAAGTCCGCAAGAAGTATAGTGCATGGACGGAACACGCGCTTTTTCTGAAAAACCTGCTGGCCAGATATTCCAATTCGAACATTAAGTTAATCGTTTAAAGCTATTCGCTACATGTAACTATGGATATTCAATATCCCGTCTCTCGGGACTAAATGTGGCATAGCGAATTGACGCCGGCTACAGCAAGCGAAGCCCGGTTGCCAGCTATACTCAACCCTGATACGGATGGCAGAACTGGCCAGAAGAGGATGGCTTGAGAAGAGACAAGAGCTACAGAGTCCAGCAGTCCACGACGGAGGTTTCGTCATGAGTAACCTGACGATCGAAGGCTGGTGCAAAACCACCGGCGCGCAAAAGTCCACCCCGATAGGTGAGATCAGTTTTGATGTCGATGGCCCCCTCCATCTGCGTCTGGAGCAAGCTGAAGAACGTTTACAGAAGACCCATGAGCCTGAAGCCATGGTCGATGTCGACATGAGCTCCATGGATTTGATCCTGCCAGAGGGGTACGGCCCCTTGTCCGACTGCCAAATGCGCGTCTACTTGCAGCACGAGCGCGGTCAGTTCCATTTGGTCGGGCATCAAGCGAGTGATGGAAGCTTGGTCTATACCAATGCGGTTCTGATTGATCAGCTGCTTTAGAAGCTACTACTCAATTTCAGTCTCGCGTCATGATGGTTGAAGTGGCCAATGCCAGTCAGTTAAGCGAGCAACCGCTTTTCGCCGCACCGCGGGCTCCTACATGTCCAATTTGCCCAATTGACTGACATTGATCCGAAGTGGCCCGTTTTTTTATGCATTGAGATTTGATCTCCCTCGCTCCCCAGCACCTCGGCAAAACCCTGCAATACAGAAAGCCGGCCTTCCCCAAGCCATCGCCAAATGCCCTCCTAGACTCATTTCATGTCGCTAACACATCGGTGCTCAGGATGCATTGGCGGTTATAGTGTTGATTAGTGAATTTCAGTAGGTATAGTAACCACAAGCACACCACAGGGAGGTGATGTGAATAGCCGTTTTTTGATAAGCCAAATCGTTGCAGATGGCTGGTATCTGGTACGAATCAAGGGGAGCCATCACCATTTCAAGCATCCGACCAAGCCAGGACTGGTAACGGTTCCTCATCCGAAAAAGGATCTGCTCAAAAAAACGGCCATCAGTATTTTGCAACAGGCACTGCTCTGACGAGTCGATGGACAGCGCCTTCGGAGGATGACGAACATGCTTTATCCAATTGCGATTTCCATGGGCGATGACGAACACGCCTGGGGTGTAGAAGTACCGGATATTCCGGGTTGTTTTTCCGCCGGCGAGGATCTGGATGACGCCATGGCCATGGCACGCGAAGCCATCGAAGGCCATTTCGAAATATTGGCCGAAGACGGATCACCGATTCCGCCCGCCAACAAAGTGACCCTGCATGCGGCCAATCCACAGTACGCAGGGTGTACGTGGGCCGTGGTGGACATCGATATCACCAAATACCTGGGCAAGGCACAGAAACTCAACATCACCCTGCCCGGCTACCTGCTCAACCGCATCGATGAGTACGTACTGCATCATCCGGAAGAGAAGAGTCGCTCCGGGTTTCTCGCCTCGGCGGCACTCAAGGTTTTGCAGCAGGGCTAATGGTTCGAAGGTTGGTCAACCAAAGAGCCAATCGACCAGGCATGTCCCTTTGTAGGTCAACGCGTCGCCACCATGAACAACCGCGGAAATGGCAACAGCACCGAACCATCGCTCAGCGCCGGATAGGCCTGCTCGATCGCCGCCTGATACTGCTTGAGATACTGCACCCGCTCCGCTTCATTCAGCGGCTCAAGGAAAGGCCGTAAACCGCTGCCCTTGAACCACTCGACCACGCCCGATGCGCCGTCCGCGAGTGGATGGTAGTAAGTGGTGCGCCATACATCGACGCGGGTGCAGTGGGCACGCATCATCGAGTAGTAACCACCCGCATCCTCCATTTCCGTTCGCAGGCCAGTGGCTCTTGCCAATTTGTCAGCCCAAGGGCCGTTCGCTGCAACCTCGCGCATCAACCTGTGCGACGGTTCGTTGAGGTTGTCGGGCATCTGAATCGCCAGGCTACCGCCGGGCGCAAGCCTGGTTACCAATGACGGCAGCAACCGGGTGTGATCGGGCAGCCACTGCAATACCGCGTTGGCGAAAATCACATCGAACGGGCCGGTCTCGTTCCAGGTATCAATGTCAGCAATGTCGAAACGCAGGTGAGGCAAGCGCTTGCGAGCGGCCTCGACCATATCGGGTGAACTGTCCACCCCTCGCACCGCGGCATTGGGAAAACGCTGCACCAGCAACTCGGTGGAATTACCGGGGCCGCAGCCGATGTCGATTGCCGATTGGACGTCCACTTGGGGGATGGCGGCCAGCAAGTCACGCGCCGGGCGCGTGCGCTCATCTTCAAACGCTACGTATTGTTTGGCGGACCAACTCATATCGCTCTCCTGTCGGTGCAGGGTTGTAGCCAGAGGCAGACAACCGGTTCGCTACGATACATCGACCGCGTCAGTTAACCCACGCCCCCACCCGCCAATGCCAGCCATCGTTACGTTGCTCCCAGTGCGGATGCACATAACGATAACCCGGCCGTTCCGGGACCCAATGGCCATGAATCGCGACATAACGCCCACCTTCCCAACGCCAGTACCCTCTGGACCAGAGATAACCCGGCCGCCCCGCAGGCTCTACCTCAACAACGCGTTCCGGTGGCGGTTGCGGCGCGATGATTTCAACATATTCACGCTGCACCGGACGCCGGTCATGAACAACCCGTTCCTGCACACAACCCGCAGCGGTAACCACCACCGCCAGCAACACCATGTAACGTAACAACATGCCGCCTCCTCAGGCTTGAAAGCCAAATCGAGTGAATCAGCAAAAAACACCCCCTTTTCTAACCATGCTCCTGCCTGGTTCATTACTCTTTTAACAGGCCTTGTCTGTCTGTTGCCTGAACCCGGGTCATTTGATGATTGAAAAACACAGGGGATCTGAATGAGTCTTCTCTTATCGCAAAATCATTGAAAGTCATAACAAAAAGAACCGTTCGTCGAGCGAACGACAAAGCGATTTTGACAGTATAGAAATGGCATCTATAGTCCTACTCGCGGCCTGTTGGAAGGAACCCAACCCGTCATTTCAAGGCAAGGAGCAAGGCCAGCTCGTACCCCGTGATCGAGTGGGTTCCCCAGTAGTGTGTTCGCAACGGCCGCAAGGCAAACAAGCGTTGCCGTGCCTGGTAGGTAGCCAGGTAATCACTATGTTCAAAGGAGCTTTACTATGTCTCGAGTCACGGATGTACTTGTTTCCATCGACACCGAAACCATTCTGAAAAATTATCCGAACATCAGCAAAAACCCTGCTGCGCCGACGATGATCGACGTCAATCATGTGTACATGGTGACCAATCAGAACAACGTGGTAAGTGGCCAGGCCGGTGGCGAACTCAACCTGAAAGCACAGGTGGGCGATCTGATTCGCTGGCGTGAAACCAGCCTGTCGCAGAGCTTCGAGACTGCGGTGGTTTTCTACAAATTCATCGGTAACGCAGGTAACGAGTTGATCTCCACGCCTACGCCGCGCAAGGCTACCGCCTGCGTCGCCGTCCCCAACACCAGCAACCCGTCGGTGCCCAGCTGCCAGAAAGTCGATAACTATTACTGGTCTTCGGAAACACTTTCGTGCGGCAGCGTGACCTATCACTTCAACTTCCTGATCGTGGATCGCGATTGCAAAATCGTCGGCTGCTGCTCTTGGGATCCGTTCATTACCATCCGCAACTGATGATGCGCCGGGCCCCTTGGCAACGAGGGGCCTACCGGGCTCGTTGCCGCCTCGACTGGAATGGATCTCTGCTTGAACCGAAGCGGCTATCGATATGCGTCAACATCATGAAAGGAATCCATGATGACTTCCGAACCGATTAACTCCCCTTCGGCGAGTGTCGTGACAGCCAATAATGTGCTGCTGATCGTCGATGCCGAATCGCTGCTTTCCCGTTACCCGCAACCCAGCCTCGAACCGCAAAAACCGACTGTGATTGAAGACGGCTTCATCTTCGCCATCAGCGATACAATGACAACACAAAATGCTAAAAGTGACAGTAAAATTACACTGACCGCCAACAACGGAAAAGTCTTTCATATCCGCGGCAGAACCGTCAGCCTGCTGGCCGAACACAGCGTGGTATTTCACAACATTTCGGTAAGCGATACCGGAATCCTTTCGCCGCCCAAACTGGTCGTCCATGACGAGCAGACAGTCCCCGCGCCCGACCCCGCCAACCCGACCCAACCGGGTAGCCACAAAGCCGATGATCATTATTGGGAGTGCTCGCAACTGACCCCGGGTGTGGCAACCTGCGAACTGAGCTTCATGCTGATCAACCCGCGCTGTGAAGCGTTGGGGTACTTCAGTTGGAAGACTGAGGTGATGCTGTCGACGTGAACAGAGACCCACAAAAAACCGGCCTCAAGGGGCCGGTTCTTTGTATGCCGTTTACCCAACACGGTCAGTCGTAGTATCCAACTGTCTTCTTCAAGTGATCCGAATAATCGTAAATCTCATCAACCGAGCCAATCGGATGCCGCGTTTCATTTTTTTCTTCGTCAAAAATCCCAATGTACTTTTGTGAACGATTGAAATGAAGGCGACAAATCGGCTTGCGATTGTTGTCATCGAGCAAGATCCCAAAATAGCTTTGCGTATCGCGCTGCACTATCCGTTTAGCGTCTACAACCGAACGAACCACCGCACGGACAATGTGATAACCCTCCAATTCTTCCAGGGTCGTCAGCACTTTATCCTCTGATTCGTCACGCGGATCTGTCAGATCACTGCCGCCGGCAGGAACCGATCTCGATGCCAGCGCAGGCTGAATGGCACCACTCATAGCTGATTTGAGTCGGTCATTGATCTGATCATTGAGAAACTGCACGACTGCTTTTCTCGTCAGCTCGTGGAACTGTTCACGGACTTTCTGAGTTATGACCCCATCGTACACTCGGGAGGCGAAGACTTTTACAAAGTCGTCATCAGGTTTGATGACCTGCGAGGCGATGACCTTTTTGATCTGACTGACGTATTTCAGCTCACCTGCAGCATTGATGATCGAATCCACGTCGAATGCAGACTTGGTGAGCTTGATCAATTCGGGGACGGAGTACTCATCGATATCCAGAAGATCGAGTTCAAGAAACGGTTTCTCATCCATCTTGTTGGGCGCATCCAGGTCGGTGAAGAATTTATAGACTTGGCCGTTGGTGAGGATAGAGATTCGAGCGCTGGTGACATGGAAATAGCGAAACAGCTGGGAGGCGTGATTGATGTGCAGCGATTCGCCTATTTTTTTGCACTCGATGAGGATCTGTACCTCTCCTTCCTTCATGATTGCGTAGTCAATTTTTTCTCCTTTTTTCGTTCCGATATCGCAAACGAATTCTGGAGTCACCTCACTCGGATCAAAGACATCGTAGCCCAGCACCGTACTGATGAAGGGCATGACGAAAGCATTCTTGGTCGCCTCCTCCGTCTGAATTGCAGCGCTTTGCAAACGAACCTTGGCGGCTAGAGCTTGCTAACTTCTCAAAGAATTCCATGAGTGACCTCTGACTTGGTTTCGATCCGTGTGTTTGCATGCTGGCAAATTGACTGCCATTTGATACTAGACACAAACCGGCACAAAGAAAGATTCCAATCAAAGATTCCAGACGCAGCAAGGCATAGGCCGCATTCCGATGAAGAGCGCGAGCGCTCCCTCGGCCGTGGAAATGGTTGCGACCTTCTCGGCCCCGAACGATGAGCGCTGACAGAGGGTTCAGCGCACCGGCTTTTCATCCCGCAGGCAATATTCAGCAGAATTTTCGTCGTGCCCGTGCTGTCTGAAAATCAGGCGCATTCCTATAAGGAACACGGCAATGAAATTCGCAAAAATTGCACAGAAACTCTCCCTGTGGGCCGGCCTGCCCCGGACATTTCTGGGGGCGATCGTTCTGATTATCCTGTGGGGTTTGAGCGGGCCGATTTTCCATTTCAACGATACCTGGCAGCTGATCATCAACACCTCGACCACCATCATCACCTTCCTGATGGTGTTCCTGATCCAGAACACCCAGAACCGCGACACGGACATTTTGCACTTGAAGATCGATGAGTTATTGCGAGTCACGAAAGAAGCGCAGAATGCGATGCTGGGGCTCGAATCGCTGGATCTCAAACAGTTGGAAGAATTGAGAAAGAAATATCGTCACCTCGGCGAGGGCGAGACGATTCCCCTGGACGGCACTGTTGTCCCGGAAACAAAGAAACAGGATTGATGAATGTTGATCCATGCCCCGCGGGTGACCGGCGACGTCACCCGCGCCATGAGTGCTAGCGACTGGCTTGCAGGGCCCTGGCCATTTGCAGATGGTTTTGCAGTTTGGGCAGGGTTTCTTCGGCGAACGCTTTGATTTGCGGCACGTCCGTGGTCTGCGCTTGTTGTTGAAGCTGCTCGATGGTCTCTTGGGTAGTTTTCACCTGACTGGCGGCATACGCCTGATCGAAGGACGCATCGTCCTTCACCTCGGGAATCAAGGCTTTGGCCTTATCCATCACCTCTTCGCGTGGTGCGACCGGCAAATCGAGTTGCTTGGCAATTTTCGCCAGATGCTGGTTGGCGGTGGTGAGGTCGTTGATCACCACGATGGTGTAATCCTTGACCTCTTTGGACTCGGTTTTCTGGTGCGCCAGGCGACTGGCTTCGATATCGGCCATGCCTTTGGCCGACGCTTCGTTGATGAATTCAGCGGCTGACTGGGCAAAGGCACTGTTGGCAAACAGACCCAGTAACGTGACAAAACTGGCATTGCGTAAACGGGTGGCCATCCGGCTCATGGTCGCGCCCTCCTTCTTTGAAAATTCCAACGGGGGCTTTCGCCCCCGTCTTTTAATGAAACCATCTTCACTATTACCGGGATTTCTGACCACCTTTGCGGCCCATGCCGCCTTTCGCGGAGTCTTTATCAACGGTCGTCGTGGTGGTTTTCCCACCTTTGCGACCGGCTTCAGACGCCTTCGTTCGATCATGGGCACTACCCGGACTCGGATTTTTTGAAGTAGGCATGGTTTTCATCCTCTTGATGATGATCACAGCGAGCAGCCGCCCGCATAGAATAAGAATTTCCATCGTCAAAAAGGTTTAGAAAAACTGGTGGCGCTGCGACGAACGGACTTTCAGGCCTCGAAGCGCAAGTGCTGTTGGCGTTTGGCGCTGTACATCGCCTCATCGGCATGCCTGAACAACTGATTTTCTTCGGTCCCATGTTCGGGGTAGAGCGCAACGCCGATGCTCGGTTGAATATTCAGGTTATGCCCGTCCAGGCGCAGGGGCTGAACCAGTACCTGGCGGATTTTTCCCGCCACTTTCTCGGCGTCTTCCGCGGCGTGGAGGCTGTGCAACAAAACGACAAATTCATCACCACCGATACGCGCTACGGTGTCGGTTTCGCGCACGCAGCCTTTGAGCCGATTGGCGACCGCTTGCAATAGCATGTCGCCGACCGCATGACCCAGGGTGTCGTTGACTTGCTTGAAGCGGTCGAGGTCGACATAGAGCAACGCCATGCGACCGGCATCTGCCCGGGCCAGCGCCAGTGAGGCCTTGAGGCGTTCGCGCAGCAACTCGCGATTGGGCAACTGAGTCAATTGGTCGTACTGGGCCATGCGCTGGAGCCGGGCATGCAATTGCTTGCGCTCGATAGCGGTCGCGACCTGGGCGCAAACATACTGCAGCAGTTCCTTGTCTTGCTCGGTGTAACGCTCGCCGCCCGGTACGCTTTTAACGATCAGCGCGCCAATGGTGCCGTTCTGCGAACTCAATGGCACGCCCAGCCAGCAGGGCGAATCCTGCCCCGCGACCAGCGCCGCGAATCTCGCCGGCGGATTGTCCTGATCCGGGGTCAGCAGAATCGGCAAGCCGCTGCGGATCACTTCACTGCAAAGACGCCCGGTCACCGTCCCAGGCTCCTCGGGTTGCGGTTCACAGTCGTCGACGTGATAGGGAAAATTCAGCTGCGCACAGTGCTCGTCATACAGCGCCACAGAGAAATTCAACGCCGGGAGCCATTCACCGATGATCGAATGGATGCGTTTGAACAGCGCCAGCAGATCTTCCGCCGCGTGGGCTGCTTCGGAGATTGCGTACAGCGCCGCTTGCCGGGACTCGGCCTGTTTGCGCTCGGAGATGTCGCGCGCCACGGCAATGCGCACCTGATCGACCTCCGACCAGCGCGCCGACCAGAGAATATGCACCACCCGGCCGTCCTTGCGCAGGTAACGATTCTCAAAGTTGAGCTTGGGCTCGCCCCCCATGATCTCCCGCGCGGCGTCGAGGGTGCGCTGTCGGTCGGCGGGATGCACCAGGTCGATCATCGGCTGGCCGATCAGCTCGTCGGGGGTGTAACCGAAAATTCGCTCGCAGGCCGCGCTGACAAATACGAAGCGACCTTGTTTGTCCACCGCACAGACGGCGTCCAGCAAGAGGTCGATGTAACTCGCCAGTGGCGCGGAATTTCTGCTTTCCATGATGCCGAGAGCGTGTCCGGACAATGCAACATTGAACAACCCTCCCTGACCGGTCATACGCCCGAGCGATGACTGTGCAGCTGACGCTTCCCTGCGATCAGCCTCAAGCCTTGTTCGTCACCAGCCCCGGCAGCGCATGCACCAGGGCATTGATGGCAAAACCGATGAACATTACCCCGCACAACCGGGTGATCGCCAGCTCATGGCGCTGATACAACGTGCGCACCTGACGCGCACCGACGATGCCGATGAGAATAGCGTAGGCCAAAAGGCCACCAATGAAGCTCAAGATGATCAACCAGGGCAACATTGACCAATGCAGCAATTCTGCACGGCTGGACAGCAGCGCAGTAAAGGTCGCCACCGCCACCGGGTACGCCTTGGGGTTGGTCAAACCGAACATGATGCCGTGCCAGAACGGCTGTCGCGCCGTTCCCTGAGGCGCCTCGGCACTGCCCCGCCGAGCTCGCACTGCGCGCAGCCCCAGCCAGAACAAGTAGAGCCCACTGAATACGCCCAGCACATCGAACGCGGTGCTGCCGATTTCCCGAGCACCGACAATAGCGATCAGCGCCGTGCTGCACCAGACCACGTCGCCCAGCAAATGCCCGCACAGAAACCCCGCTCCGGCCCGCCGCCCGCGTGCCGCGCCGATGCCAAACACCGCCAGCACACCCGGTCCCGGCGTGATGCCATAAATGAAGCCCGAGGCGAGAACGGCCATTAGCAGCGATGGAGTCATGGGAATTCCTGTTGAAACGCCGGATGAATGGACGCAAGTCTATCTCAGGACCTCGTGCATCGACTTAACGATCGTCGAAGAACTTCATCCCCGCATACGGCTGCTGCCTACAAGCCGCCAGCCGCGACGCCAGATCCCCGACATGCGCCTCAAGCTTGTGCCCGTCCGGGTCGAGAAAATAGAACGACGCGCCTTCGCTGCGGTTATCCCGCCATTCCCGCACGTTGGCGGATCGCAGACGCTCGACGATCAGCGGGAAGTCCGTAGCGCCAATACTGAAAGCGTAATGGGTGTAGTCAGCGGCGGGCGTAGATTCGCGTAGCGGATCGAAAGAAAGGCACAGCCATAGACCGGGTAATGAGAGATAGGCGCCGGTGTCCCAAGTGGCTTCTAGCTGGAGTTGCAGCAGATCGCGATAGAACGCCACACCGCGGTTCAGGTCGGTGACGGCGAAGGTCAGGTGGTTGAGGCCGGTTAGCATGGGTTAAGTAACCTTGAGGCTGGGTCCGACCGGAGCGTACAACTTAAACGTCTTTGAGCGTAGAACCACTAGTGCTTTGTTGCTGTGAGTCAGTCTTCGCGAGCAAGCCCGCTCCCACACTTGACCGAATTCCAAAGTTGGACACGGTTAAATGTGGGAGCGGGCTTGCTCGCGAAAGCGTTTTTCCTGACGCCAAAAATTTCAGAACTTATCGAGCGTGCGCAGCTTCTGCGGCAATCCCCACAGCAACAACGCAGCAGCGATCAGCGCGGCGACGCCGATGACGTACAGGGCCGGGGTGGTGCTGCCGGTCAGGTCCTTGATCCGCCCGACCATGACCGGGCTGACGATCCCACCGAATTGGCCAAGGGTGTTGATCACCGCGATCCCGCCAGCGGCACCTGCGCCGGCACCGGCCAGCAGTTTTGGCGGCAAGGTCCAGAAGCTGGGGATGGAGGCGATGATCCCGGCACCGAGCAAGCCCAGGGCGACAATCAGGAAGGTCGTGTGGTTAGCGAAGATTCCTGCGCTGAAGAACCCCACCGCGCCTACCGCCACCAGACCTGCGACAAACTTGCGCCGCTCGCCGGTGGCATCGGACAACCGCCCGATCACCACCATGCTGATGGCGCCGCAGACATAGGGAATGGCGGTCAGCAAGCCGATCATCACCGGACTCTCGGTGCCGGCGCTGCGGATCAGTTGCGGTGCCCAGAAATTCAAGCCATAGGACGCTACTTGAATCAGAAAGTAGATCAGTCCCAGCATCAGGAAACCTGGAATTCGCAAGGCTGCCAGCAAGGAACCGCCGCTCTTGTGCGGTTCGTGGTGAGCGATACGGCTGGCGAGCAGTGTCTTCTCCGACGGCGTCAGCCAATGGGCGTCTTCGATGCGGTCCTTGAGCAAGGTCAGCACCAACAAACCGAGGCCGATGCAAGGCACGCCTCCGAGCAGAAACAGCCAATGCCAGCCGCGCATATCTAAGAAGCCATCAAGGTGTTGCAGCACCAGCCCGGAGAACGGTGCGCCAACCAGCCCGGCAAACGCCGACGCGAGGAACAGCATCGAGGTGATGCGCCCGCGATAGTGCTGCGGGAACCACAGCGTCAGGTAATACAGCACGCCGGGGGCGAAACCCGCTTCCATCGCACCGATCACGAAGCGCAAGGCGTAGAACTGCCATTCGCTGTTGACGAAGACCATGGCCGCCGTGGCGATCCCCCAGGACATCATGATCCGGGCGATCCAGCGCCGCGCACCGACCTTGTAGAGCATCATGTTGCTCGGCACTTCGAAGATCACGTAACCGACCACAAACAGCCCGGCGCCGAGGCCGTAAGCGGTATCGCTCAGGCTCAGGTCGGTCTGCAACTGGAACTTGGCAAAGCTGATGTTGATGCGGTCGAAAAACGCGAACAGGTAGCAGACCATGATCAGCGGCATCACTCGCCAGGCGACTTTGCGAACCAGGGCTTTTTCGGCGTCGTGGCTAACGGACGGGCTCGCACCCGCCTCCAATACATTGAGGCTCATAGTGTTTCTCCAGATGGACTTCACGAGGGAGTCCCGATTGTTTTTGTTGTCTGGTTGAGGTGTTCAGTGAACGCGCTTTTTTGTAGGAGCGAGGCTTGCCCGCGAAGGCGGCGTGTCAGTCGCCATCGATGCTGAATGTCAGACCGCTTTCGCGGGCAAGCCTCGCTCCTACAGGGTTCGTGGTGGTTTCAGGTGGGTGTCGGGTGCAGGTCGCAATTGCGTCCGGCCTTGGCGAGCTGCCCGGGTACTTCGTGACCCAGCAACGCGGGTAACCCTCGGGACAACTTCAGCAACAACGGCAGATCGATACCGGTGTGAATACCGATTTCGTCGCACAGGTTGACCAGATCTTCAGTGCAGATATTGCCCGAAGCACCCGGCGCAAACGGGCAGCCGCCAAGGCCGCCGAGGGCCGCGTCGAAGCGACGGGCTCCGGCCTCGTAAGCGGCCAGGACATTGCACAAACCGAGGCCGCGAGTGTTGTGAAAGTGCAGGGTCAGATCAGCCGGCGAAACCCGCTGCAAGACTCTGCGCACCAAGCGATCGACCTGACGCGGATTGGCCATGCCGGTGGTGTCGGCCAGGGTAATGCCCTGGATCCCGAGCTCCTGATAGGCGTCGACGATCTGCAGCACTCGGTCCTCATCGATCCTGCATTCAAACGGGCAACCGAAGGTCGTGGCGATGCTGCCGTTGAGCCGCACCTGCGTACCGCGAACGAATTCGACGATCTCGCCAAACGCCACCAATGACGCCTCGCAGCGCATCCGCATATTCGCCAGGTTGTGGGTCTGGCTGGCGGACATCACCAGATTCAGCTCATCGGCCCCCGAGTCCAGCGCTCGTTGTGCACCTTTGAGGTTGGGGATCAATGCCACATAGATCACATCTAGCCGTCGGGCGATACCCTTGAACACTTGCTCGCCATCACGCAGCGCTGGAATGGCCTTTGGCGAAACGAACGAGCCTGCTTCGATACGGCTGAACCCCGCCAGCGACAACTGATCGATCAGCGCAATCTTGTCGATGGTTTCGACCCAGGTCGGCTCGATCTGCAAACCGTCACGAGGGGAGACTTCCTGAACGATCAGGGTCTCTGAATAATCAGTGATCATTGCACCACCCCTTCAGCTTTCAGCCGTTCGATGTCCTGGTCAGTCAGGCCCAGCCCCGCGAGGATGCCGTCGGTGTGCTGACCCAGACTCGGTCCCGACCAGTTCACGCCGCCGGGGGTCTCGGACATTTTCGGTACGATGCCCGGCATCTTCACCGTGGCGCCGCCGGGCAGTTCGGCGCTGAGCAGCATGTCCCGCGCCTGGTAATGCGGATCGGCAACGATGTCGGCTACCGAGTAGATGCGCCCGGCCGGGACTTCGGCAGCTTCCAGGGCCGACAGCACTTCGTCGATAGGCAGGCTGCTAGTCCAATGAGTGATGGCGGCGTCGAGCACATTACTTTTGGCGGCGCGGCCATCGTTATGCGCAAACTCCGGCGCTTCGGCCAGATCGATCCGACCGATCACCGCCATCAGGCGCTTATAGATCGGGTCACTGTTGCCGGCGATCACCACGTAGGCGCCGTCGGCCGTCAGGTAGGTATTGGATGGCGCGATGCCCGGCAACGCCCCGCCGCTGCGCTCACGAACGTGGCCCAGCATGTCGTATTCCGGCACCAGGCTTTCCATCACGTTGAACACGCTTTCGGCCAAAGACACATCCACCACCTGCCCGCCGCCCTGCCCGGTCTTGACTCGCAGCAGCGACATCAGCGCACCGATGACCGCATGCAGCGAGGCCAGGGAATCGCCGAGACTCACACCCACTCGGGCCGGCGGTGAACCGGGGGTGCCGGTGGTGTAGCGAATCCCGCCCATGGCCTCGCCGATGGCACCGAAACCCGGACGATCACGGTATGGGCCGGTCTGGCCATAACCGGAAATGCGCACCAGCGTCAGGTTGGGATTGAGGGCATGCAATACGTTCCAGCCCAGGCCAAGTTTTTCCAGGGCACCGGGGCGCAGGTTTTCGATCAGCACATCGGCGTCGGTCGCCAGTTGCTTGACCAACTCGATGCCTTCGGGGGATTTCAGATTCAGCGCCAGGGACTTCTTGTTTCGCGATTGCAGGTACCACCACAGCGAAGTGCCTTCGTGCAGCTTGCGCCATTTTCGCAGGGGATCGCCCTGGCCCATGGCTTCGATCTTGATCACTTCGGCGCCGAACTCGGCGAGCATGCGCGCCGCGAATGGCGCGGCGATCAGTGTGCCGATCTCGATCACTTTGATTGCACTCAAGGGGGCAGTCATCGCGGGGTACCTCTTGTTCTTGGAATATGAGCCAAGGCTAGAGGACCGAGGGGCCGGGAATCCAACCGTCAGTTGGCAACGACCGTTCGCGAAACGCGAATGCATGGCTGGATGGCCGGCTGGAGATTGCCGCGACCTCAAGTCAGTCTTCGCGGGCAAGCCTCGCTCCTACAGAGTTTTGTATGCCCACCGCCAATCCTGTAGGAGCGAGGCTTGCCCGCGAAGAGGCCCGCCCATCCAATCGAGAATATTCAGGCCTGACCGCGCAACTGCTCAAACAACATCCTACTCACCGGCGAAAGCGCCGCTTCATCACGCACCACCAGAATCAACGCACGATCCGACCAGTCATCCGTCAGCGGCACCGCGTGCAAACCCAACGCCCGGCCAAACAGTTCGTAGGCCTTTTGCGGCAGGATGCCGATGCCCATGTTGGCCTGGACCATCCGGCACATGGCATCGAACCCCGGCACATGAATCCGCAGCCTCAGTACCTTGCCAGCCTTGCGCGCGGCCGCATGGGTGCGCATGTTGATGGAACTGGCGGCGTGCAAGCCAACGTAATCGCTGCCCAGCGTGTCGGCAAAAGCCAGGGTCGAACGACTCGCCAGCGGATGATCGGCCGGCATCAACACCATCAGTTTGTCCCGACGATAAAGAACACTGTGCAGACCTTTGACATCACTGTCGCTGGAGCAAATCCCGAGGTCTGCCACGCCATCGAGCACACCCTGAATCACCCCACTGCTGGGGCGTTCTTCGAGGTCGGTCTTGACCTGCGGATGGCGTTCGGAAAAGTCTCTCAAGTCTTCAGGCAGGAACTGAATGATCGCCGACAGATTGGCGAGCATCCGCACATAACCCCGTACACCGTGGCTATGCTCGCCCAGTTCGAGGCCCATTTTCTCGACGTTGAACAGCATCTGCCGGGCGTGGTGCAGCAGGGTTTCACCGGCCGGCGTCAGGGTCATGCCCTTGGCCTGGCGCACGAACAAGCTGATGCCCAGCGCCTCCTCCAACTCCATCAAGCGCTTGCTGGCCGCCGACACCGCGATCGCTTCGCGAGCGGCGGCACGGGTCAAGGTGCCCTCTTCATGGACGGCCACAAAGAGTTGGAGAGTGATCAGGTCGAGGCGGCGGATCAGGCTTTTTTGCAGCATGGGAGGGCTCGATGATTTCGGTTCGACTGAGTCGGCAGGATAGCCCGGTTTCGTTTCGTCCCCGCCATCCAATTGCCCGACAACACTTCAGGGCAGTTCACCGCACTCTGGAATTGCGTCGCATTGAAGGAAAAGCTTTACGTTAATATCCGCCAGGTTTTTTTCACTTCGGCAGTGTTTGCCCGATGGTCGCACAAGGCAAGGCAGCCATCAGAATCACGTTACGCGCCGACATGGATACGACGCTGATACACCATTTCTGCGAACTCATCAGCGAGCTTTTACGCACTCACGGCCGGGACATCGGCAGCTGCAACCCAGGGAAGATCAAATGAAGCGCAGCACCACCCTCCTCATCACCTGCTGCACGGTTTTTCTCGCTCAATTGGGCATGAGCATTTATCTGTCGGCGCTACCGGAAATTGCCCGGGATTTAACCGCCGATGCCTCGCAGGTTTCATGGGGGCTGGCGGTGTATCTGATCGGCATGGCGCTGCCGATGCTGTTCTGGGGCAGCCTCGGTCAGCGCATTGGCCGCAAACCGGTGCTGCTCGCGGCACTCGGTATCTATGGGGTGGGCAACCTAGCCCTGCCCCTGGGCCAGACGCTTGAATCGTTCCTGATTTTTCGACTGATTCAGGGTGTAGGCGCCAGCGGAATTTCGGTCATGGCCCGGGTGCTGATCCGCGACAGTTTTCGCGGAGACCTGCTGGCCAAGGCGTTGTCCTGGATATCGATTTCCTTTGTGGTGGCGCTGGGTATCGGCCAGTACCTGGGGTCGATTATCCAAGTGGCGCTGGGTTGGCCGATGATCTTCTACTTGTTGGGTGGCGTAAGCCTGTTGATGGCGACGGTGGTGGCCCGATTCACGTTCCCGGTGCTGGCAGCAGAGCACACACTGTCATCCGCCTGGACGAGTTACTGGCACATTCTGGGTCATCGGGCCTTCCTGTTGCCGGCCCTTGTCGGCGGCTTGGGGTACGGGGTGATCGTCGCATTCAACACCGCGGCGCCGTTGATTCTGCAAGGCCCCTTCAACTGGTCGGCAGTGGAATACGGATTGTTGGGTTGGCCAATCAGCGCGGCCTATTTTCTCGGGGCTGTGGCGGTCAATCGCTTTGTGTTGCGCACCGGTCAGCGCCAACTGATGACGGCAGGCGTGGGGCTGGTACTGACGGGCAGCGCAGTCATGTTGCTGGGTAGCATCGCCGGTACATCGATAGCGCTGCTGTTCTGGTTGCCCTATTGTTTTGCGGTGTTTGGCCAGTCGCTGAATTACCCGATCAGCCTGTCCCTGGCCAACGAAGGTTCGCCAGTCGGCGGCGCTTATGCGATGGCATTGAGCGGTTTCATTCACCAACTGATGGCCGCCATTATCGGCGGTATCGCCAGCCTGATAGCGAGCCAGCAGGCATGGCCATTGTCGCTGTTATGCACCTTGCTGGCCGTGGGCGCGCTGCTTTGCGTAGTGTTCGCGCCCGGCCGTCGAACCACTTAGAACGCGCTGCGGAAAATTTCCTCGATCTGCCGCTGATCTGCCTTCCGTGGATTGGTCAGTCCACAGGCGTCTTTCATGGCATTGCTGGCAAGCACCGGGATGTCGTTGAGCTTGGCACCGAGCTCGCGCAAACCGCCGGGAATCTCCACATCCTTGGCCAGGTTGCGAATGGCCGCGATGGCTGCCTGAGCGCCCTCTTCGGGGCTGAACCCGCGAACGTCGACGCCCATCGCGCGGGCAACATCGGCCAGGCGGTCGGCGCACACCAGCGCGTTGAAACTTTGCACATGAGGCAGCAACACCGCGTTGCACACACCATGGGGCAAGTCGTAGAACCCACCTAACTGGTGAGCCATCGCGTGAACGTAGCCAAGGGACGCGTTGTTGAACGCCATACCCGCCATGAATTGCGCGTAAGCCATGTTTTCCCGCGCAACCATGTCACTGCCGTCGCGTACGGCCAGACGCAAGTTATTGCTGATTAACGTGATGGCTTTCAGCGCACAGGCATCGGTAATCGGGTTGGCCGCCGTGGAGACGTAGGCTTCGATGGCGTGGGTCAGAGCGTCCATGCCAGTGGCGGCAGTCAGGCCCTTGGGCATGGCGACCATCAGCGCCGGATCGTTGACTGACAGGAGCGGTGTGACGTTGCGATCGACGATGGCCATTTTCACGTGACGGGATTCGTCGGTGATGATGCAAAAACGGGTCATCTCGCTGGCGGTACCGGCAGTGGTGTTGATCGCGATCAACGGCATTTGCGGTTTGGCCGACTGATCGACACCTTCGTAGTCACGAATCGTCCCACCGTTTGTGGCGCACAAGGCGATGCCCTTGGCGCAGTCGTGAGGCGAACCGCCGCCCAGCGACACCACGAAATCACAGCGACTTTCCTTGAGCAGGCCCAGGCCAAGTTCGACGTTGGCGATGCTCGGATTCGGCTTCGCGCCGTCGAAGATCACCGAGTCGATGTCCTGGATCGCCAGTTTCTCGGCAATCATCGTCGCCACGCCAGCCTTGGCCAATCCGGTGTCGGTGACGATCAGCGCCTTGCGAAAACCATACTTGCGAATGGCGTCCATGGCTTCGTCGAGGCAACCGGTGCCCATGATGTTCACAGCGGGGATGAAAAACGTACTGCTCATGCGCGAGTCTCCTGGCTGAAGCCGAATCAACAGCACCGATCCGGCGGGTGCGCACAGGATCGACCCATTAGTCGCGCGGTAACTTGATCTGGCTCAAGGCCGGGGCGTGATAAAGTCGCCGTCCATCAGACCTTTTGCTTTGAGACAACGAACGCAATGACCGATTTCCAGGATGTCGATGCCCAACTTGAAGACTGGAACGCCTTGCGCACCACCGCCTCTTTCGGCGGCCTGCTGGTGGGTAACGGTGCCAGTCGTGCGGTATGGGACGACTTCGGCTATGACTCGCTGTTCGAAAACGCCCGCACGGTCGAAGAGAAGCCTCTGAGCCAATCCGAACTGAGCGTGTTCGACGCGATGCAGACGCGCAGTTTCGAACAAGTGCTTGGGGCGCTGAAAACCACCAGCCGGGTCAACAAGGCGTTGGCCGTCAGCTCTGCCGCACCGCGCAATCGCTATTACGCGATCAAGGAAGCGCTGATCAACACCGTGCATGCGGTGCATATCCCTTGGCGGTTGGTGGTGCCCTCGACGCTGGCGACGATCAATCAGGAACTGGGCAGCTATCGGACGGTGTTCACCACCAATTACGACTTGCTCAACTACTGGGCGATCCAGCACCAGCCTGACGCTATTACCGATCTGTTCCAGGGCTCCGAGCCGCGTTTTGATCTGAGCCTCACCGCAACAGATAAAACCCGGCTGCTGTATCTGCACGGCGGCCTGCATCTGGTGCGTAATCAGGACGGTACGGCGCGTAAATTGATGTCGACCGAGGGTACGTTGCTGGGCAGTTTCGCCATCAACAATACGATCAAGACCCTCGACGATGTACCGCTGTTCGTCAATGAAGGTCCGACCCAGGACAAGCTCAAGACCATTCGCAGCTCGGATTACCTGTCGTTCTGCTACGACCAGTTACTGGGCCATGGCGATGGGTTGTGCATCTTCGGGCACGCCCTTGGCGAGCAGGACAGTCACATCATTCATGCATTGCGCCAGGCAAAGCCGAAGACAGTGGCGATCTCGATTTACCCGCGCAGCAAGGCATTCATCCAGCATCAGAAGCGGCATTACGCGAAGGTGTTTGAGGGAACGGGGGTGGAGCTGCGTTTTTTTGATTCGAAGACGCATGCGCTGGGTAGTCCCAAGCTGACTGTACCGGTCGAGGTTTAGTAGCGCCGAGGCCGGCCCCTTCGCGGGCAAGTCGAATCGTCGCACCGCCGCTCCCACACGGATTTGTAAACGCCGCCGAACCAATGTGGGAGCGAGCCTGCTCGCGATAGCGGTCTGACATTCAACATTTATGTTGACTGTTATGGCCTCATCGCGAGCAGGCTCGCCCCCACATTAGGTATCCGGTGTTTAGAACACCGGCAAGGTCTTGTCCTTGATTACCGTGGTCGGGCCGTTGGCCTTGACGCTGGCGATGCCCTTATCCCTTGCGGCATCCGATGAGTAGGATTCGCTGCTGCCGATGATCTCGTGGTTACCGGCCTTCAGGTTGAAATAAGGATGACCGTCCTTGGTGGTTTTTTTCTCGTAGCGTTCGTCCAGCGGACTGTTGGCCTGAACCGAGGCGATACCGCTATCGGCCCCCCCGCGAGAGGTATACAGCTCACTGGTCAGAATGGTTTCGGCATTGGCCGCTTTCAATACAAACTTGAATTGACCGTTGACGGTTTTGCTCACTTCGTACCATCCAGACATGCTTTTTCTCCTTGGCGATTGAGAGGTTTCGCGCTTCAGAGTAAAGACCACCCCACTGCTTCTGTCGCCTATACCGCCGCCATCGCGAGCAGGCTCGCTCCCACAGTGGGTTTGTGTACATCAGTCCATTATGGGAGCGAGCCTGCTCGCGATGGGGCCGACAAAGTCAGCACAACACCTCGCTACTTCACCACCGCCCGCACCACCGACAACTCAGGTGTCTGCACCCGACGCTGGCTCAGGTAACGCATGCAGCTGACCCGCAAAAACGAGGCGAAATTCACCACTTCGCCGCGGTAGTCCATCACCTCTTCATACAGCTTGGCGATCAACTGATTGGTGGTCATGCCGTCGACTTCGGCGATTTCGCTGAGGATGTCCCAGAACTGATTCTCCAGCCGCAGGGTAGTGACCACCCCGCAGATGCGCAGCGAGCGGGAGCGCGACTCGTAGAGAATCGGATCGGCCTTGACGTAGAGCTCGCACATGGAAACGTCCCTCGTTACAGCGTGATTTTGGTGCCCAGCAACCCGAGGAAACCGGCCAGCCAGCTCGGGTGTGCCGGCCAGGCCGGTGCAGTGGCTAGATTGCCTTGAACGTGACCTTCCGTCACCGGGATATCGATGAACGTGCCGCCAGCCAGGCGCACTTCCGGAGCACATGCTGGATAGGCGCTGCACTCGCGACCTTCAAGAATGCCTGCCGCGGCCAACAGTTGCGCACCGTGACACACGGCGGCGATCGGTTTGCCGGCTTTGTCGAACGCTCGCACCAGGTCCAGGACTTTTTCGTTCAGGCGCAGGTACTCCGGCGCACGACCGCCCGGCACCAGCAGCGCGTCGTAGTCCGCCGCGTCTACCTTGGAAAAATCGTAGTTCAGGGCAAACAGGTGGCCGGGTTTTTCGCTGTAGGTCTGGTCGCCTTCGAAGTCATGGATCGCTGTGCGCACGGTCTGGCCGGCGGTTTTGTCCGGGCAAACGGCGTGTACCGTGTGGCCGACCATCAGCAGCGCCTGGAACGGCACCATCACTTCGTAGTCTTCGACGTAATCACCGACTAGCATCAGAATTTTTTTAGCCGCCATGGGGAGGACTCCTCTGGGAAATACGTAGGAGTATTCAAGGTAGTCTTTATCCAGAGGGGCGGGTAATAACCAGCTACTACCGATGGACCGCGTCATCGTTCATCGCGGGCAAGCCACGCTCCCACAGGTTTTTGCATCGCCCGCAAGAACACCACAATACCTGTGGGAGCGGGCTTGCCCGCGATGGCGTCCGCAAACTGTACGGATAACTCTGCGCCTAGCTGTAACAGAGCGGTATGAACAGTTTATGGCTAGATGAAGACTCTTCCCGCCACCTTCGATTCTGGTTGCCATCATGTCCTCGCGCGAAAACACCGGCATGGCCCTCGGCCTGCTCGGCGTCGTTATCTTCAGCCTGACCCTGCCCTTCACACGGATCGTCGTGCAGGAACTCCATCCCCTGCTCAACGGCCTTGGCCGGGCGCTGTTCGCGGCGATTCCGGCAGCGCTTTTATTGCTGTGGCGCCGTGAAAAATGGCCCACCTGGAAGCAGGTCAAAGGACTTACGCTGGTAATCGCCGGGGTCATCCTCGGCTTCCCGGTGCTGTCGGCCTGGGCCATGCAGACCTTGCCCGCCTCTCACGGCGCACTGGTCAACGGCTTGCAACCGCTGTGCGTGGCGCTGTATGCCGCGTGGCTGTCCCATGAGCGTCCGTCGAAAGCCTTCTGGGCCTGCGCCGCGTTGGGCAGTGCGTTGGTGCTCGGTTATGCGCTGATCAGCGGCGCCGGCAGCATTCAGGCTGGTGATTTGTTGATGCTCGGCGCGATTGCCGTGGGTGGGTTGGGTTATGCCGAAGGCGGCCGGTTGGCCAAGGAGATGGGCGGCTGGCAGGTGATCTGCTGGGCGCTGGTGCTGTCGACGCCGCTGCTGATCGGGCCGGTGGTGTATCTGGCGCTGCAACATCAGGGCGAGATTTCGGCCAAGACCTGGTGGGCGTTTGGTTACGTCTCGCTGTTTTCGCAGTTCATCGGGTTCTTTGCCTGGTACGCCGGGTTGGCCATGGGCGGCATTGCCCGGGTCAGCCAGATCCAGTTGCTGCAGATCTTCTTCACCATCGCGTTTTCGGCGTTGTTCTTCGGTGAACATGTCGAGCCGATTACCTGGCTGTTTGCGGCCGGGGTGATCGTGACGGTGATGTTGGGGCGCAAGACGGTGGTGCAACCCGCGCGTGTTGCCACGGCCTAACCCTGTAGGAGCCAGGCTTGCCGGCGAAGGCGTCCTCGAGATCGCCTTCGCCGGCAAGCCTGGCTCCTACAGAATTAGCGGCGGCCGTCACATCCAGCAGCAGCGATCAGAGATAACCGTCAGCCCGCAGCAGGGTTTCCAGGCAATGTTCGCTGATGTGGTAGAAGTCCTTCAGTTCCTGAATCTTCACCAACAGCTGAGCCGGGTCCACCGGTTCGGCGCGCTTGACCGCCAGGATCATCTTGTTCTTGTTGGTGTGGTCCAGAGAGATGAACTCAAAGACCTTGGTCTCGTAGCCACAGGCTTCCAGAAACAGTGCACGCAAACTGTCGGTGACCATTTCCGCCTGCTGGCCCAGGTGCAGGCCGTATTGCAACATCGGCTTGAGCAGCGCCGGGCTCTGGATCTGCAGGCGGATCTGTTTGTGGCAGCACGGCGAACACATGATGATCGAAGCGCCGGAACGAATGCCGGTATGGATCGCGTAGTCGGTGGCGATGTCGCAGGCATGCAACGCGATCATCACGTCCAGTTCGCTCGGCGCGACGCTGCGCACGTCACCGCATTTGAACACCAGCCCCGGATGTTCCAGCTTCGCAGCGGCGATGTTGCACAGGCTGACCATGTCTTCGCGCAGCTCGACGCCGGTCACCTCGCCCTCGGCCTTCAGGGTGTTGCGCAGGTAGTCGTGGATCGCGAACGTCAGGTAACCCTTGCCCGAGCCGAAATCCGCCACCCGCACCGGTTTGTCCAGCGCCAGCGGCGATGAGGTCAGCGCATGGCTGAAGACTTCGATGAACTTGTTGATCTGCTTCCATTTGCGCGACATCGCCGGGATCAGCTCATGCTGCGCGTTGGTCACGCCGAGGTCTTTGAGAAACGGTCGGCTCAGGTCGAGGAAACGGTTCTTCTCGCGGTTGTGCTCGGCGGACGGCACTTCGCGCAATTGCTGAGGTTTGCTCTTGAACAGCGAAGATTTGCCCTTTTTGCTGTATTCGAGCTGAGCTTCGTCGGTCAATGACAGTAAATGCGCATTTTTGAACGATGCGGGCAACAGCGCAGCAATGGTCGCCACGCCTTCGGCAAGCGGCAGGTTTTTGGTGATGTCGCGGGTCTTGTAGCGGTAGACGAAGGACAGGCATGGCTGATCCTTGACCGTCAGTTGCTTGATGATCAGCCGCTGCAAATCCGCCTCTGTACCGACGTACTTGGCCAGCACCAGTTTGATGAAGGCGCTCTGATCGAGGCTGGTTTGCAGCAGGTCGATGAACTGGGTGTGGTGATCCGGCGCGAGGCTGGCGGGAGTGGCGGTGACAGACATGGAAAAAACGGCCTCGGGCGGTGCGAATCGGGGAATGGTGGGTATTTTAGGGGGGATGGAGTTCAGGAACACTGTTATTTGCCAAACGGCTAATATTCTGTGGCGAGGGAGCTTGCTCCCTCGCCACTAAAGCAGCTCAAACAAAGCACCTCAAACAAAGTGCCTCAGGCTGGAAATGGCCTCAACTCAACACCACCAATCGATTCGGCAATTCATTGCGCACATGGGTCACCGGCACATGCACCTTGAGCAACTCGCCGCACGCCTCGATGCATGTCACAAACCCCTGCAACGTCTGTCCCTGCTTCACCTGCTGCGTAAACGCCGCCACTATCGCGTCCCAGTTCTTGTTGTCCAGCCGTTTGGAAATCCCTTCATCCACCAGAATCTCCACATAGCGCTCGGCCTCGGAGACGAAAATCAGCATGCCGGTGCTGCCCACCGTGTGGTGCAGGTTTTGCTCCAGAAACTGCCGGCGCGCCAGGTTCGATGCGCGCCAGTGACGCACCGAGCGCGGGATCAGGCGCGTGGTGATTTTCGGGATCCGGAACGCCAGGCACAACACGATGAAGCTGAGCCATTGCACCAGCAACAGGCTGTGCAGGGTCAACCAGCCCGTCAGGTAATGCACGATACCCGGCACCACCAGTGCCAGCAGACTGGCCCAGAGCAGCGGGATATACGCGTAATCGTCGGCGCGGGCCGCCAGCACCGTCACCAGTTCGGCGTCGGTATCGCGCTCGACCCGGGCAATTGCCTCGGCGACTTTGCGTTGTTCGTGTTCAGTCAGTAATGCCATGTTTATGAATGCCTGCTCGCTATTGTTGTTTTTACCTGCAGTGTGATCACCAGCCGCCCGATGAACCGCCGCCCCCGAAACTGCCCCCGCCGCCGCTGAAGCCCCCGCCACCGCCGCCAAAACCTCCACCGCCGAAACCGCCTCCCGAGCCGCCACGGCCTCCCCCGCTGGGCAGAATACCGAACATCTGGCCGATGAAGATCGTCAGGATAAACAGCAACGCCAGAAACACGAACAACCCTGGATGCCGCCCAACGAAATCGCTCTCCTGATCACCACGCGGTTCATACACCGTCGACGGTTCGTCCAGCGGATTGCCGCCCAGCACCACCAGCATCGCCGCGACGCCATCGCTGATGCCTTTACTGAAGTTGCCGGCCTTGAATGCGGGCGTGATCACCTGATTGATGATCACCGAACTCTGCGCATCGGTCAGGCGACCTTCCAGGCCATAACCGACTTCGATCCGCAGCTTGCGCTCGGCACGCGCAACGATCAGCAGCGCGCCGTTGTTCTTGTCCTTCTGGCCGATGCCCCAGTAGCGTCCCAGCTGATAACCGAAATCCGCGATGTCGGTGCCCTGCAAGTCCGGCAACGTCACCACCACCAATTGCTCGCCGGTGGTTTTTTCATGGGCGTTAAGCTGCTGAACAAGCTGCTCGCGCACCGCAGGCTCGATCATCTGGGCGTTGTCCACCACCCGCCCGGTCAATTCCGGGAACTTCAACTCGGCCTGGGCCGTCAGGGCATACACCCAGAACATCAGCACCAGGCCCACATTCAACACGCGCATTGGCAACCTCATCCTTGGTGACGCTTCAAGTCCGTTCCAGCGCTTACTGGAACTTCACTTCAGGCGCTTTCTCGGCACCGGGGCTGGTGGCCTCGAAGGTTTCGCGGATTGGCAGATCGCTATACATCACGGTGTGCCACAGGCGACCGGGAAAGGTGCGGATCTCGGTATTGTATTTCTGCACCGCCAGGATGAAGTCGCGACGCGCCACGGCGATGCGGTTCTCGGTGCCTTCAAGTTGTGATTGCAGCGCCAGGAAGTTCTGGTTGGCCTTGAGGTCCGGGTAGCGCTCGGACACCACCATCAACCGACTCAACGCGCCGGTCAGCTGATTCTGCGCCTGCTCGTACTGTTTGAGTTTTTCCGGATTGTCCAGCGTGCTGGCATCCACCTGAATCGACGTCGCCTTGGCGCGGGCTTCGATCACCGCGGTCAGGGTGTCTTGCTCATGCTGGGCATAACCCTTGACGGTTTCCACCAGATTGGGAATCAGGTCGGCGCGACGCTGGTACTGGTTCTGCACCTGGCCCCAGGCACCCTTGGCCTGTTCGTCGAGGGTCGGGATATTGTTGATGCCGCAGCCGGCCAGCAGTGCTGTGAGCCACATCAAGGCTGCAACCTGCAGGCTCGACCGATAGTGATGTCGTACATTCATCGGGTTGATGCTCCCTTGCCTATTCCGTTGATGAAACAACCTGCGAACCCTGAACCTGGCTCTTGGGGCATAATCTGCGCCGCTACTGGATTGCATCGAGCCAATGGGCTAAAAGATGGCCCAGCGCTGACACACTGCGCAAGTGAGTCTGCATTTACCTGAACAACAATAGTCGCTCCCAAAATTTTGGCTGACCGGCGTGTATTCACTGCCGTTTAGGCTTATGAGAAAACCATTCATGAAGAAGCTGTGTTTGCTGGGCCTGTTCGTCAGCCTGGCCAGTCATACCGTATTGGCCGCCACGACGCCCGCACCGATAGAGAACAAGGACGCCTTCATCAGCCACCTGATGAAGCAGATGACCCTCGATGAAAAGATCGGCCAGTTGCGCCTGATCAGCATCGGCCCGGAAATGCCGCGGGAGATGATCCGCAAGGAGATCGCTGCCGGCAATATCGGCGGCACCTTCAACTCGATCACCCGCGCCGAAAACCGTCCGATGCAGGACGCGGCCATGCGCAGCCGGTTGAAGATCCCGATGTTCTTCGCCTATGACGTGATCCACGGCCACCGCACCATTTTCCCGATTCCGCTGGCCCTGGCTTCGAGCTGGGACATGGACGCCATCGGTCGCTCCGGGCGCATCGCCGCCCAGGAAGCGGCGGCTGATAGCCTCGACATCACCTTCGCGCCGATGGTCGATATCTCCCGCGACCCACGCTGGGGCCGCACGTCCGAAGGCTTCGGCGAAGACACCTATCTGGTCTCACGGATCGCCGGCGTAATGGTCAAGGCGTTCCAGGGCTCAGGCGCGAACGCGGCCGACAGCATCATGGCCAGCGTCAAGCATTTTGCCTTGTACGGCGCGGTCGAGGGCGGTCGCGACTACAACGTCGTCGACATGAGCCCGGTCAAGATGTACCAGGATTACCTGCCACCGTACCGCGCGGCGATTGACGCCGGTGCCGGCGGGGTAATGGTTGCGCTGAACTCGATCAACGGCGTGCCGGCCACCGCCAACACCTGGCTGATGAACGACCTGCTGCGCAAGGAATGGGGCTTCAAGGGCCTGGCGGTCAGTGATCACGGGGCGATTTTCGAACTGATCAAGCACGGCGTCGCCGCTGACGGTCGCGAAGCCGCGAAGCTGGCGATCAAGGCCGGCATCGACATGAGCATGAACGACACCCTCTATGGCAAGGAATTGCCAGGGCTGCTGAAGGCCGGTGAAATCGAACAGAAAGACATCGACAACGCCGTACGTGAAGTGCTCGCCGCCAAGTACGACATAGGCCTGTTCAAAGACCCGTACTTGCGCATCGGCAAGGCCGAGGACGACCCGGCCGACACCTATGCCGAAAGCCGCCTGCACCGTGCCGAGGCTCGTGATGTCGCGCGCCGCAGCCTGGTGTTGCTGAAGAACCAGGGCGACACCCTGCCGCTGAAGAAAACCGCGAAAATCGCTCTGGTCGGTCCACTGGCCAAGGCGCCGATCGACATGATGGGCAGTTGGGCTGCTGCTGGCCGTCCCGAGCAATCGGTGACCTTGTTCGACGGCATGACCACCGCGCTTGGCGCGCAATCGACGCTGATCTATGCCCGTGGCGCGAACATCACCAGCGACAAGAAAATCCTCGATTACCTGAACTTCCTCAACTTCGACGCGCCGGAAGTGGTGGATGATCCGCGCTCGGCCAATGCCCTGATCGATGAAGCGGTGAAAGCTGCCAAGCAAGCGGATGTGGTGGTGGCAGCGGTGGGCGAATCCCGTGGCATGTCCCACGAATCGTCGAGCCGCACCGACCTGAACATCCCGGCCGCCCAGCGCGAGCTGATCAAGGCGTTGAAAGCCACCGGAAAACCGTTGGTGCTGGTATTGATGAACGGCCGTCCGCTGTCGATTCTCGAAGAGAACGAGCAGGCTGACGCGATTCTGGAAACCTGGTTCAGCGGCACCGAAGGCGGCAACGCCATCGCTGACGTGCTCTTCGGCGACTACAACCCGTCGGGCAAACTGCCGATCACCGTCCCGCGCTCGGTGGGTCAGATTCCGACCTACTACAACCACCTGAGCATTGGCCGCCCGTTCACTCCGGGCAAACCGGGCAATTACACCTCGCAGTATTTCGAAGACACCACCGGGCCACTGTTCCCGTTCGGCTTCGGCCTGAGCTACACCCAGTTCAGCCTGACCGACATGGCGCTGTCGTCGACCACACTGAACAAGACCGGCAAGCTCGACGCCAGCGTCGTGGTGAAGAACACCGGCAAGCGTGACGGCGAAACCGTGGTGCAGCTGTACATCCAGGACGTGACCGGTTCGATGATCCGCCCGGTCAAGGAACTGAAGAACTTCCAGAAAGTATTGGTCAAGGCCGGCGAACAGAAAGTCGTGCACTTCACCATCACCGAGGATGACCTGAAGTTCTACAACGCCCAGCTCAAGTACGCCGCGGAACCGGGCAAGTTCAACGTGCAGATCGGCCTGGACTCCCAGGACGTGACGCAGCAGAGCTTTGAGTTGCTGTAATTAGTCATACGCCACAAAAACCTGTGGGAGCGGGCTTGCCCGCGATGAGGCCATAACATTCAACATCTTTGTCGAATGTGAGGCCGCCATCGCGGGCAAGCCCGCTCCCACAGTGGTTTAGGGTGTTGCGGAAATTGGGCTCAGTCCCGCCGATCCAGCAGATTCACCACCAGCCGATCCACCCATCCCCATACCCGCTGCTTGACCCGCCGCCACAACGGTCGGCGCTTCCATGCTTCGAGACTGACTTCCTGGCTCAGGGCAAAATCATTCTCGAAACTCGCCGCCACCGCCCGGGTCAGCCCGGGGTCCAGTGCTTCGAGGTTGGCTTCCAGATTAAAGCGCAGATTCCAGTGATCGAAGTTGCACGAGCCGATACTCACCCAGTCATCGATCAACACCATTTTCAGGTGCAGGAAACACGGCTGGTATTCGAAGATTTTCACCCCGGCCCTGAGCAGACGCGGGTAGTAGCGATGCCCGGCGTAGCGCACCGACGGGTGATCGGTCCGCGGCCCGGTCAGCAGCAGACGCACATCCAGGCCACGAGCCGCCGCCCGGCGCAGTGAGCGACGGACTTTCCAAGTCGGCAGGAAATACGGCGTGGCCAGCCAGATTCGGCGTTGGCCGCTGTTCAGCGCACGAACCAGCGACTGCAAAATATCGCGGTGTTGGCGGGCGTCGGCATAGGCGACTCGGCCCATGCCCTCGCCCATGGCCGGCACTCGCGGCAAGCGCGGCAAACCGAAGTGCGCAGTGGGTTTCCAGGCGCGTCGATGGCGGTTGGCGATCCATTGGCGGTCGAACAATAACTGCCAGTCGAGCACCAACGGGCCGCCGATTTCCACCATCACTTCGTGCCATTCGCTGGTGTCTTCCCCTGGCGTCCAGAACTCATCGGTGACCCCGGTGCCGCCGACCACGGCCAGGCATTGATCCACCAGCAGCAGCTTGCGGTGATCGCGATAAAAGTTGCCCACCCAACGGCGCCAGCTCAGGCGATTGTAGAAACGCAACTCGACACCGGCGGTCATCAAGCGCTGACGCAAGGTCAGGGTAAAGGCCAGGCTGCCGTAGTCATCGAACAGGCAGCGCACTCGCACACCGCGTTCGGCAGCCTGGACCAGCGCCTGAACCATGGCCTCGGCGCAGGCTCCCGCCTCCACCAGGTACAGTTCCAGTTCGACTTGTTCTTCGGCGCGGGCAATCGCCACCAGCATTCGCGGAAAAAACTGCGGGCCGTCGATCAGCAGTTCAAAGCGGTTGCCTTCGCGCCACGGGAAAATTGCGCCACGCATCTCAGCGCGCCGTGAAAATCAGCACCGCACCCACCGGCACCGACAAACTGATTGCCGACAAACCGGCCACCTTGCGCAAGCTTTCCAGGCCCGGGGCCAGGTCGAAATCTTCAGCGCTGATCACCAAAGGCTCAAGGGTCACCACTTGGAAGCGCCGGTCATCGAGACGGGTCGCCAGCAGTTCGGCGTTGTATTGGTGTTGTTTGCCGTGCAGGTTGACGGTCAGCGGCAAACGCAACTCCAGTTGCGCACCGGGCGCCAAGTCGTTGATCGGCCGCAGATCGATCTGCGTGGTGATCAGCGCTTCGGGAAACGTCTGGATCTCGAACAGCTCCTTGCGCATGCGTTCGTCGCGCAACGGAATGCCGCTGCTGACCGACTCCATTTCAACCTCCACCTGCGCCAGGCCCTTGGGATCGACCTTGCCGTGCAGCACCAGAAATCGCTGCACTTCGGAGATGTTGGCGTTTTTAGTGCTGATGAACGACAGCCGCGAGGACTCGCCGTCCAGATACCAATTGGCCTGGGCCGACACGGTGACACCGGCCAGCAGCAGGAAAGCGAGGGTTTTGGAGAAGGACCGCTTGAACATAGAAACTCGGGGGCAGATAAACCTGAGCGAACCTTAACCGCCCGTGGGCGCATTGCAAACCGCACAGATCAAAAGATCAAAAGATCGCAGCCTTCGGCAGCTCCTACTGGGTTGCACGCGGTCGATGTAGGAGCTGCCGAAGGCTGCGATCTTTTCAGGGCATCAACCGACATCCCTGCCGTTCGCCGACCCAAACAGCGCTATTGCTACGCCCCATACCACCCACCGTCACGCGCTTGTTCGCAGCGTCATCGACGAACCCGCTGGTGGGCAAATATTGCTTCACATAGCTCTGGCAATACTCGGCCGGATTGTTCATCACATAGCGGCAAGAACAGAATTCCTTGGCGGTGTAGGCGCTGATGATGTCCGGGAAAGCCCATAACGCCACCCGCTCCTGCCAGACCCAGCCAAGCAAGGCGATCAACAGCACCAGCAACAGCGTGCTGAACGGTCGACGGCGAATAAAACGGTGATGGCTCATGGCTGCACCTTCATGGCAAAGGCCTTGAGCGCGAGTTTGAGCAATTCGTTGTGCCGATAACTCCCATCGCGATCATCGCCGTAGCGCACGATCACCAGCTTCTCGCTGGGAATCACGTACATCGCCTGGCCCCAATGACCCAGCGCGGCGAAGGTGTCGGCGGGGGCATCGGGCCAAGGCTGTGTCGCGTCACCTACCGCGCGATTGAGCCACCAATGCCCGCCGGGCACTGCTTCATCCTGGTTGGCTTGATAGCCAGCGAAAGGCTCGCGGCTGAAGTCGACCCAATCCTTGGCCAGCAATTGCCGCTCACGCCAACGACCGTCGCGCGCCATCAACAGGCCGACCCGCGCCAGATCCCGGGCGGTGAGGTAGGCGTAGGACGATGCGACAAACGTCCCCGTGGCATCCGCTTCCCACACCGCACTGCGAATCCCCAAGGGTTCGAACAGCGCGGTCCACGGATAATCCGGATAACGGGCCGGACCGACGATGGCTTTAAGCGCGGCGGACAGCAGGTTGCTGTCGCCGCTGGAGTAGCGGAATGCCTGACCGGGTTTGGCGTACTCATCGTGGTTGGCAGTGAACGCGGCCATGTCGCGGTGACCACGGGTGTAAAGCATGGCCACCACCGAGGACTTCAATGGTGCGTATTCGTAGTCTTCCTGCCAGTCCAGGCCCGAGGCCCAGTGCAGCAGATCCGCCATGGTCATGGCGGGGTGTTTTTCCAGCGGTGGATAGAACTTCACCGCCGGGTCCTGCAGTTTGAACAGCCCTTCGCCATAGGCCACACCGAGCACCGCGGCCATCAGGCTTTTGCTAATGGACCAGGTCAGGTGCGGCGTTTGCGCAGTGGTCGGGCCGGCGTAGCGTTCGTAGACGAGTTGGCCGTCGCGAATCACCAGCAAGGCATCGGTGCGAATGCCTTGGTGAGTGGCATCGTCGCGGGGTGGGAAAGCGAAGTTTTCCAGGGCCTGAAGTGCCGGGCCGGTGACGTTCGGGCCGGGCGACCATTGCTCGGCCGGCCAGTTTTCGGCGTGGGCCGTGAGGCTCAGCAACATGACAATCAGGGACAAGCCTTTGAACATGGGGGGCGCTCGGAGGGATGAACCTGCAGAGCCTAGTCGAGCTTGATGACAGTTCCGGGATTTGTGTCGCCAATGGGATCGCTATCGCGAGCAGGCTCGCTCCCACAGGAGGGCTGTGTTGAGCACACATCTGCGGCACGACACAAATCCAATGTGGAGCGAGCCTGCTCGCGATGAGGCCCGTCAATACACCGCCAACGCCTTCGCTAACCGCTTCCCTCGCGCCCCTGCCGCCAAATCCATCACGGCCTGATCGCGCTGCCACATCGCCGCCCATTGTGGCGGGCCATCGACCAGGGCCTGATTCACTTCGGCCTTGAGCCCATCGAACTGCGCAAACAACCCGCCCAGCAACACATGCCCGGCCGGATTGTTCGGCGCCTGGCGGCTGACTTCCGCGCACCCGGCCAGCAGCGCCAGCAAGCGCAGTTGCAAGGTCTGCGGCCAGTCGCTGTCTTGACCCACGCCGTACAGCCACGCAGTCA
Organism: Pseudomonas sp. S2_A02; assembly: GCF_054668495.1. NCBI lineage: Bacteria > Pseudomonadati > Pseudomonadota > Gammaproteobacteria > Pseudomonadales > Pseudomonadaceae > Pseudomonas > Pseudomonas sp. S2_A02. The sequence goes on from NZ_CP162776.1 coordinate 2,299,917, forward strand.
TGGCGCTCAGCACATAGATGTCTTCCAGGGTTCGGAACGGTTTGACGTAAGCGTCCCAGCCATCCCCCGCCAGCAATTCACACAGCGCGTTGTCGAGAAACAGCCGGCCGTGGCCTATGTCTGGCATCAGTGACATCGGCGCGAGTTTCTCCAGACGCACACCCGGTTCGCCGGGGTAAACCACCGCAAGGTTCAAGCGCGGCACTTCGCCGGGTTCTTCACTGCGAGCAGCGACCAATAGCCAGTCGGCGGCATCGCCGGCGGTGACGAAATCCTTGCGCCCGCTCAGGCGCAGGTCGCGCAAGTGGGTCTGCATGTCCGCCACCCGCAAACTGCGCTGTTCCGTCGCGCACAACGCGCCGAGGCTCAACGGTGCGCTTGGCCAGAGCATGCGCAACGCCGCCTGATAACCCACCAGAAATGCCAGCCCCGGTGTCGCCATCAGCCGTCCACCGACCACCGCCAATTCGAACGGCGACACCGCTCCCAACTGTTGCAACAAGGCTGCAAAGCCTTCGCCCAGATCAGGATTGGCGGGCAGACGATCGCGGCGTTTCAACAGGATTTGCCAGGGCATTAGAGGCTCCTTGTGGGCTGTCATATAAGCATCACCAAAGCTTCATGGCGATGACACCGGGGCTACATAGCCTGACTTTGCACAACACGGCTGCATAAAGAAAGTCGATCGGCTGCAACCCAAGACGGGTGGCCAGCCCGTACGGAGACTCACAATGACTCAGATCGCCCGCATCAGCGACACCGGCAATGAACGCCGCCTGCAAGCCGAACGCCTGGTGGGCGCCGAGGCGCTGCAGGAAGCCCAGGCCTTGCGCTTCAACGTGTTCAGCGGCGAATTCAACGCCAGGCTGAAAGGCGCGGAGCTGGGTCTGGACATGGATGATTACGATGTTCACTGCGCCCATATCGGCGTGCGTGACTTGAACACCGGGCGCCTGGTGGCGACCACCCGTTTGCTTGACCACACAGCGGCCAGCAGCCTGGGCAAGTTCTACAGCGAAGAAGAATTCAGCCTGCATGGCCTGGTCCATTTGAAAGGCCCGATCCTGGAAATCGGTCGCACCTGCGTCGACCCGGCCTACCGCAACGGCGGCACCATCGCGGTGCTCTGGGGTGAACTGGCCGAAGTGTTGAACCAGGGCGGCTACAGCTATTTGATGGGGTGCGCGAGCATTCCGATGCAGGACGGCGGCATACAGGCCCACGCGATCATGCAGCGCCTGCGCGAACGCTACCTGTGCACCGAACACCTGCGCGCCGAGCCGAAGAAGCCACTGCCGACGCTGGATATTCCGTCCAACGTCATCGCCGAAATGCCGCCGCTGCTCAAGGCCTATATGCGCCTGGGTGCGAAAATCTGTGGCGAGCCGTGCTGGGACGAAGACTTCCAGGTGGCCGACGTGTTCATCCTGCTCAAGCGCGACGAGCTCTGCCCGCGTTATGCCAAGCACTTCAAGGCGGCTGTATGATGAGCCGCTTGCGGGTGTACGCGCGAATTGCGCGAGTGCTTTTGGTGGTGACGCTGGGCTTGAGCATGGCCAGTGTATTCGGATTATTCGAGCGACTGGGGATTGCCCATTCGATGGTCCGTCGCCAGCGCTGGTCGCGGTTTTTCATGGCGCGGCTGAGCAATGCCCTGCCCTTTCGCGTAACCGTGCATGGTGAATTGCCGAAGACGCCGATGCTCTGGGTCAGCAATCACGTGTCCTGGACCGACATTCCATTGCTGGGCATGCTCACGCCGCTGTCGTTCCTGTCCAAGGCCGAAGTGCGCACCTGGCCGGTGGCGGGCTGGTTGGCGGCCAAGGCCGGCAGCCTGTTTATCCGGCGCGGGTCGGGCGACAGCCAGTTGATCCGTAAACAAATGACCCGCCATCTGGAGCAAGAGCACCCGCTGCTGATGTTCCCGGAAGGCACCACCACCGATGGCCGCTCACTGCGCACGTTTCATGGTCGTTTGCTGTCAGCGGCGATCGATTCCGAAGTGGCGCTGCAACCGGTGGCGATTCGTTATCTGCGCGATGGCGAACTCGATACCCTGGCACCGTTCATTGGCGATGATGATTTGCTGTCGCACCTGATGCGCTTGTTCGCCAATGATCGGGGTGAGGTGGAAATTCATCTGCTCAAGCCGATCGAATGCCAGGACCGGGAACGTGCTGCGCTGGCGTTCGAAGCGCAGCAGGCGGTGCAGAAGGCGTTGTTCGGGGCGATTCCGGAAATGCAGCAAGCACCAATGCGCCCGGCTATTGCTGCTTAATCACAAATCCCTGTGGGAGCGGGCTTGCCCGCGATGGCGGCTTAACATTCAACGGTAATGTTGAATGACATACCGCAATCGCGGGCAAGCCCGCTCCCACAGTTATTTATGTAGTTGGATAGTTTTGGGCAAAGTCCTGCAACTCGGGATAGAACAACCGGAAATCCTCACTCAACGGTACATACAATCGTCGCAACTCCTGCATCGCCTCGGCCAACTCCTCGGGCCGGGTCAACCTGCGTGAAATCCCCCGCAACACCTGCTCCAGCACCGCGAATTCCCGGTAAGAACCCAACCAGTCATTGGCCACCATGTGCGGCGCAATCATCGCCAGGCGCTCCGGCAACTGCGACTCAGTGGACAGCACCCTGTACACGTCCGAAGTGAACTGCTCCAGTGGTTGATCCGAGTAGAGCGTCCAGTCCCGTGCCAGGCAGTGGTCGAAAAACACATCGAGCACGATCCCGGCGTAACGCCGGCGCGTGAGGGAAAACCGCGACAAAGCGATGTCCACCAACGGATGGCGGTCGGTAAACACGTCGATGCTGCGGTGCAACTGAATGGCCGCTTCGATCTCCGGATCGAACTGCCCTTGCAGCCGTCCTTTGACGAAATCGCCATACAGACTGCCGAGCATTTGACCGGGGCGCTGGCCACCGAGGTGCAGATGTGCGAGATAGTTCATGCGCGCAGCTTAGCACTGCGCCATCCATATCGTTATAACCCGATATACCGATTTATGCGGTCATCAGACCAAAATCATATTGGTATATCGCGAAGTACCGATTTAAAGTTCGCCTCATCGCGATATAGCGTTTTACTCATCACGAGCCCCAAATCATGACCATCGACCTCGACGAAATAATAAAAGCGCTGGCACACCCAGTACGCCGAGACATCCTCATCTGGCTGAAAGACCCCAAGATCCAGTTCCCGGAACAGCTCCACAACCATGAATACGGCATTTGCGCCGGACAGATCGATCAACGCTGCGGCCTGTCGCAGTCGACCGTGTCCGCCCATTTGGCGACCTTGCAACGGGCGGGACTGATCAGCAGCCAGAAGGCCGGTCAATGGCACTTCTTCAAACGCAACGAGGACGTGATTCAGGCGTTCCTCAATGCCATCGACAAGGAGCTCCGCGCTCCGACAAGGAACTGACAATGCCCCTCTCGCTACTCATTCTGGCCTTAAGCGCCTTCGCCATCGGCACTACCGAGTTCGTCATCATGGGCCTGTTGCCCGAGGTGGCGGCCGACCTTGGTGTGTCGATCCCCGGCGCTGGCTGGCTGGTGACCGGTTACGCCCTGGGCGTGGCCATCGGTGCACCGTTCATGGCACTGGCCACCGCCAGACTGCCGCGCAAGGCCGCATTGGTAACGTTGATGGGCATCTTCATCATCGGCAATCTGCTCTGCGCCCTAGCCAGTGACTACAACGTTTTGATGTTTGCCCGTGTGGTTACCGCGCTGTGTCATGGCGCCTTCTTCGGCATCGGTTCGGTGGTGGCGGCAGGTCTTGTGCCGGCCAACAAACGTGCGTCCGCCGTGGCCCTGATGTTCACCGGCCTGACCCTGGCCAACGTCCTCGGCGTGCCGCTGGGCACCGCGCTCGGTCAAGAAGCCGGCTGGCGTTCGACCTTCTGGGCGGTGACCGTGATCGGTGTGATCGCACTGATCGGCCTGATCCGCTTCCTGCCGGCCAAGCGCGACGAAGAGAAACTCGACATGCGCGCCGAACTGCGCGCCCTCAAAGGCGCCGGCATCTGGTTGTCGTTGAGCATGACCGCATTGTTCGCCGCCTCGGTCTTCACCTTGTTCACCTATGTCGCCCCGCTGTTGGGCGAGGTCACCGGAGTCTCGCCGCGCGGCGTGACCTGGACCTTGATGCTCATCGGTCTGGGTTTGACGGTCGGCAACATCATCGGCGGCAAGCTGGCTGACCAAAGCCTGGCAGCGACGCTGATCGGTGTGTTCATCACCATGGCGCTCGTGTCCACCGTGCTGACCTGGACCAGCATTGCCGTGATTCCAACCGAAATCACTCTGTTCCTCTGGGCCACCGCGTGCTTCGCCGCCGTACCCGCCCTGCAAGTGAATGTTGTGACCTACGGCAAAGCGGCACCGAACCTGGTATCGACCCTGAACATCGGCGCTTTCAACGTCGGCAACGCACTCGGGGCGTGGGTCGGCGGCAGCGTCATCGCCCACGGCTTCGGTCTGACCAGCGTGCCGCTCGCGGCAGCCGCACTGGCGGTACTCGCCCTGCTGGTGACCCTGATTACTTTCCGTCAGAGCGGCAATGCCGAACTGGCCCCCGCTACTAACTGATCGCTAAAAGAGAGCTATTAAATGACGACTATTTTCGATCCGATCAAACTGGGCGACCTCGAGTTGGCCAACCGCATCATCATGGCGCCGCTGACCCGCTGCCGCGCCGACGAAGGTCGTGTGCCGAATGCGCTGATGGCCGAGTACTACGTGCAACGCGCCTCTGCCGGTCTGATTCTCAGCGAAGCCACGTCGATCACGCCAATCGGCGTGGGCTATCCGGACACTCCCGGTATCTGGTCCAACGATCAGGTGCGCGGCTGGAGCAACGTGACCAAGGCAATCCACGGCGCGGGCGGCAAAATCTTCCTGCAACTGTGGCACGTGGGTCGGATTTCCCACCCCTTGTACCTGAACGGCGAAGCACCGGTCGCGCCGAGTGCCATCCAGCCTAAGGGTCATGTCAGCCTGGTGCGTCCATTGGCCGACTTCCCAACTCCGCGTGCCCTGGAAACCGCTGAAATCGCCGACATTATCGACGCTTACCGCGTGGGTGCCGAGAACGCCAAAGCTGCCGGTTTCGACGGTGTGGAAATCCACGGCGCCAACGGTTACCTGCTCGACCAGTTCCTGCAAAGCAGCACCAACCAGCGCACCGACAACTACGGTGGCTCCCTGGAAAACCGTGCGCGTCTGTTGCTGGAAGTGACCGATGCCGCCATCGAAATCTGGGGCGCGGGCCGCGTCGGTGTGCACCTGTCACCGCGTGCCGATCTCCATGACATGGGCGACGAAAACCTGTCCGAGACCTTCACCTATGTCGCTCGCGAACTGGGCAAACGCGGCATCGCCTTCATTTGCTCGCGCGAGAAAGAAGCCGGCGACAGCCTCGGCCCACAACTGAAGGAAGCCTTCGGCGGCCCATACATTGCCAACGAACGCTTTACCAAGGACAGCGCCAACGAGTGGCTGGCCAGCGGCAAAGCTGATGCGGTCGCCTTTGGCGTGCCGTTCATTGCCAACCCGGACCTGCCGGCACGCTTGAAGGCCGATGCGCCGTTGAATGAAGCACGTCCGGAACTGTTCTATGCGAAGGGGCCGGTCGGTTACATCGACTACCCAGCGCTGTAAACGTCCGCCGTTGAAACACAAAAGCCCCGACTCGAAAGAGCCGGGGCTTTTGCATATGGAGGCTGCGATCCTGTCAGCGCTTGCGCTGTCCCCAGGCGACCGCAAGACCGCTGAGGCAAATCACCGTGATACCGATCACACCAAAGCTGTCCGGGGTATGGTCGAAGATCAAATATCCGTATATCCCGGCAAACAAAATCTGTCCGTAACTGAAGGGGGCCAGCATTGCCGGTGCCGCATGGCGGAAGGCCTGGGTCAGCAACATGTGACCGAGCATGCCGCAAGTGCCCAGGCCAATCATGAACAGGCCGTGCAGCAGCGTCGGCGTGCTCCAGAAGAACGGCAACAGCGCAGTCATGATCAGGCTGTTAAGAATGCCGGTGAGAAAGTTGCTGGTGGTCGGGCTGTCGATACCGCTGAGCAAGCGGGTGAGCAATTGATAGAAGCCAAAACACAGCGCCGAACACAGCGGCAGCAGAATCGCCGGGGTGAACAGCGCACCGCCGGGCCGCACGACGATCAACACGCCGACGAATCCACCCAGCACCGCCAGCCATTGATTACGGGTTACCCGCTCATGCAGCAACGGTACGGACAACGCGGTCACCAATAAAGGAGCAAGAAAGGTGACGGCGGTGGCTTCAGCCAAGGGGATGTAACGCAGGCCGGTAGTGAAAAACAGGCTGGTGCCGATCAGGCACAGGGCGCGTAATAACTGCAAACCCGGACGCTTGGTGCGCACTACCACCGAGAAACCACTGCGCGGCACGAAAATCACCAGCATCAACAAGGTGTGCACCACGTAGCGTGCCCAAACCACCATCACGATCGGATAGAACCCGGACAGGTACTTGGACAATGTGTCGTGACTGGCGAACAAGAAAACCGCCAGGCAGATCAGCGCGATACCCTTTATCGGCTGCTCGGTGCCCTTGTAGCCGGGGTTGTTAACATTCATTCACACACTCAAGACAAAATTCCTACAAAATACGTAGCTCGCTACCTATCAACCTGGCAAACGTACGTATATAAAAGCACCCCATTACAGAAAGGCGAGCGAAGCAGGGACATTGCCCCGCTTCAAGTCTTGACACAAACGGATCCAATTACGCATTTTGTTTCAATTGCGCAGGCTCGGACTCAAGCGCAGCATATCCAACCCTGTATCGACGCAACGCTCGGCTTCGGTGTGCAGTTGAAAACTGTCGGGAGCCAACAGCCACTGATACAGGATGCCATCGATATACGCATGCAGGCTGATGGCCGCGCGGGCAGTGTCTAGGTTTTCCGGCAACTGCCCGCGATTCACCGCATTACTCAGGGCCAGAGCAATTCGCACATTGCAATCGAGACTGGCCGTTCGGCGCTGCTGGCGCAGGTCGCACATTTCATCGGTGAATTCGCACTTATGAAACAGAATCTCGTTGATGCGTCGGGTTTTCGGGTCCAGGGCAACTTGATGAAACAGATGAATCAGCAGCTTGCGCATGCAACCCAGCGGATCGAGTTCATCTTCGCTTTCACTGGCCTTGGCCATTTCATCCAGCGGCTCATGCAACGTATCGAGCATCGCCTGCACCAGATCCGCCTTGTTACTGAAATGCCAGTAGATAGCCCCGCGAGTCACACCGGCCAGGGTAGCGATGTCCGCCAGCGTCGTGCGGGCCACGCCCCTCTCGTAAAAGGCTTTTTCCGCCGCTTCGAGTATCTGGCTTCGGGTTTCTTGAGCTTCCTCTTTGGTACGACGGACCATGGCAGTAAAACCTCAATCAGGGGTGCGTCAGCGATGTCTGAATATCAGCTGAATAAAAGTGGAGCGAGCGCTCTCGAGCTTCGTCTCCGGCCTACAATTCCAACCTTTGAACGGCTTTTGTAACCGTGTGGGTACACCGCCAAGGCCTTTACAAACAACCATGAACGTAAGTATATTCCTTAGCAAGCTACTTATCCACCCGGCAAAAATTTTTTACCCTTCCACATTTCTTGTGCGCAATTTGCGCGCCTGACCCGAGGATCTTCATGCAATTCAAGCCAGCTGTTACCGCTCTGGTTACTGCCGTCGCCCTGGCATCGCTGCTCAGCGGATGTAAAAAGGAAGAGGCGGCACCTGCCGCACCAGCCCCTCAGGTCGGCGTCGTAACCCTGCAACCACAAGCCTTCACCCTGACGTCCGAACTTCCGGGGCGCACCAGTGCGTTCCGCATCGCCGAAGTTCGCCCACAGGTCAACGGCATCATTCTCAAGCGACTGTTCAAGGAAGGCGGCGACGTCAAAGCCGGTCAGCAGCTCTATCAGATCGATCCATCGGTCTATGACGCCACCCTGAAAAGCGCCGAAGCCAATCTGCGTTCGACCAAGTCGATCTCCGACCGCTACAAGCAACTGGTCGACGAACAGGCTGTCAGCCGTCAGGAATACGACACCGCGCTGGCCAACCGCCTGCAATCGGAAGCATCCCTGCAAAGTGCCCAGATCAACGTGCGCTACACCAAGGTTTACGCACCGATCTCCGGTCGCATCGGCCGATCTTCGGTGACCGAAGGCGCGCTGGTCAGCAGTGGCCAGACCGACGCCATGGCAGTCATCCAGCAACTGGACCCGATCTACGTCGACGTCACCCAGTCTTCGGTGGAGCTGCTTGAGCTGCGCCGCGAATTGGAAAGCGGTCGTCTGCAAAAGGCTGGCGATAATGCCGCCGCGGTCAAGCTGACGCTCGAAGACGGCAGCCAGTACAAGGTGGACGGCAAGCTCGAGTTCTCCGAAGTTTCGGTTGACCAGACTACTGGCTCCGTGACCCTGCGTGCCGTGTTCCCGAACCCTGATCACACTTTGCTGCCGGGCATGTTCGTTCACGCCCAGTTGCAGGCCGGTGTGGACAGCGCGGCGATTCTGGCCCCGCAACAAGGCGTGACCCGCGACCTCAAAGGCTCTCCGACCGCGCTGGTCGTCGGTCCGGACAACAAGGTCGAACTGCGTCAGCTCAAGGCCAGCCGCACTGTCGGTAACCAATGGCTGATTGAAGACGGTCTGAAGGCAGGCGATCGCGTGATCACCGAAGGGCTGCAATTCGTCAGACCTGGCGTTGAAGTCAAGGCCACTGAAGCCACTAACGTTGGCATAAAGAGCCCGGCCCCCGCACAGGCAGCTAACACAGCTGTCGGCGGCAAAGGGGAGTAAACCATGTCGAAATTTTTTATCGACCGTCCGATTTTCGCCTGGGTGATTGCCCTGGTGATTATGCTGGTCGGGGCTCTATCGATCCTCAAACTGCCGATCAACCAATACCCGAGCATTGCGCCTCCGGCCATCGCCATCTCGGTGACCTACCCAGGCGCGTCTGCACAAACCGTGCAAGACACCGTGGTGCAAGTGATCGAGCAACAGCTCAACGGTATCGATAACCTGCGTTATGTCTCGTCGGAAAGTAACTCCGACGGCAACATGACCATTACCGCGACCTTCGAGCAGGGCACCAGCTCCGATACCGCGCAGGTTCAGGTCCAGAACAAGCTGAACCTGGCCACCCCGCTGCTGCCGCAAGAAGTGCAGCAACAGGGTATCCGCGTGACCAAGTCGGTGAAGAACTTCCTGATGGTCATCGGCGTGGTATCGCGCGACGGCAGCATGACCAAGGACGACCTGTCCAACTACATCGTGTCGAACATGCAGGACCCGATCTCGCGCACAGCCGGTGTCGGTGACTTCCAGGTCTTCGGTGCCCAGTACGCCATGCGGATCTGGCTCGACCCGGCCAAGTTGAACAACTACAACCTGACCCCGGTAGATGTGAAAACCGCCATCGCGGCGCAGAACGTCCAGGTATCGTCCGGTCAACTCGGCGGCTTGCCTGCCCTGCCCGGCCAGCAACTGAACGCTACGATCATCGGCAAGACCCGTCTGCAGACTGCCGAGCAGTTCAAGGCGATTCTGTTGAAGGTCAACAAGGACGGCTCGCAAGTGCGTGTCGGAGACGTTGCGGAAGTCGGTCTGGGCGGTGAAAACTACTCGATCAGCGCCCAGTTCAACGGCGCCCCGGCCTCCGGTCTGGCGGTGAAACTGGCCAACGGTGCCAACGCCCTCGACACTGCAAAAGCCCTGCGCAATACCATTGATACCCTCAAGCCTTTCTTCCCGGAAGGGATGGAAGTGGTGTTCCCGTACGACACCACCCCGGTGGTGACCGAGTCGATCAAGGGTGTAGTTGAAACCCTGGTCGAAGCGATCGTGCTGGTGTTCCTGGTGATGTTCCTGTTCCTGCAAAACTTCCGCGCCACCGTCATCACCACGATGACCGTGCCAGTCGTATTGCTGGGTACCTTCGGGATCCTCGCGGCGTTCGGTTTCAGCATCAACACCCTGACCATGTTCGGTATGGTGTTGGCCATCGGCTTGCTGGTGGACGATGCCATCGTCGTGGTGGAAAACGTCGAACGGGTCATGAGCGAAGAAGGCCTGTCTCCCAAGGAGGCCACCAAGAAATCCATGGGGCAGATCCAGGGTGCCCTGGTCGGTATCGCCCTGGTGCTGTCGGCGGTACTGCTGCCGATGGCGTTCTTCAGTGGCTCCACTGGTGTGATCTATAAGCAGTTCTCTATCACCATCGTCTCGGCCATGGCCTTGTCGGTACTGGTAGCGTTGATCTTCACCCCGGCGCTCTGCGCGACCATGCTCAAGGCGATTCCGAAAGGTGAGCACGGCACGCCGAAACGCGGCTTCTTCGGCTGGTTCAACCGTAGCTTCGACCGTGGCGTCAAAAGCTACGAGCGCGGCGTGGGCAACATGCTCGCGCACAAGGCTCCGTACCTGCTGGCGTACCTGATCATTGTGATCGGCATGATCTGGCTGTTCACCCGTATTCCAACGGCGTTCCTGCCGGAAGAAGACCAGGGCGTACTGTTTGCCCAGGTGCAAACCCCGGCCGGTTCCAGCTCCCAGCGTACGCAAGTGGTCGTGGACGAAATGCGCGAGTTCCTGCTGCGTCCGAGCAACGAGGGTGGCGAAGGCGATGCGGTGGCCTCGGTGTTTACCGTGACCGGCTTCAACTTCGCCGGTCGTGGCCAGAGTTCGGGTATGGCGTTCATCATGCTCAAACCGTGGGAAGAACGTAACGCCGACAACAGCGTGTTCAAACTCGCAGCCCGTGCCCAACAGCACTTCTTTACCTTCCGCGACGCCATGGTGTTTGCCTTCGCGCCACCGGCAGTACTGGAACTGGGTAACGCCACCGGTTTCGACGTATTCCTTCAGGACCGCGCCGGTATCGGTCACGAGAAGCTGATGGCGGCACGTAACCAGTTCCTCGGCATGGCGGCGCAAAGCAAGGTGCTGTCGCAAGTCCGTCCTAACGGCCTGAACGACGAGCCGCAATACCAGCTGGAAATCGACGATGAGAAGGCCAGCGCCCTGGGCGTGACCCTCACCGACATCAACAACACCCTGTCGATTGCCCTGGGCAGTAGCTATGTGAACGACTTCATCGACCGCGGTCGAGTGAAGAAGGTTTACATCCAAGGCTTGCCTGGCGCTCGCATGAGCCCCGAAGACCTGAAGAAGTGGTACGTGCGCAACAGCGCCGGCACCATGGTTCCGTTCTCGACGTTCGCCAAAGGTGAGTGGATCTACGGCTCGCCGAAACTGGCCCGTTACAACGGCGTAGAAGCGATGGAGATCCTCGGTGCCCCGGCACCAGGTTATTCCACTGGTGAAGCGATGGCCGAAGTCGAAGCCCTGGCCAAGAAACTGCCGGCCGGTGTCGGTATTTCCTGGACCGGTCTGTCGTACGAGGAACGTTTGTCCGGCTCGCAAGCACCAGCGTTGTACGCCTTGTCGCTGCTGATGGTGTTCCTGTGTCTGGCGGCGTTGTATGAAAGCTGGTCGATCCCGATCGCGGTGATGCTGGTGGTGCCGCTGGGGATTATCGGTGCACTGATGGCGACCAGCCTGCGTGGCCTGTCCAACGACGTGTATTTCCAGGTGGGGCTGTTGACCACGATCGGTCTGGCGGCGAAAAACGCCATTCTGATCGTCGAGTTCGCCAAGGAACTGCATGAGCAAGGACGTAGCCTGCGCGATGCCGCAATCGAAGCCTGCCGGATGCGTCTGCGACCGATCATCATGACCTCGCTCGCGTTCGTGCTCGGTGTGGTTCCACTGGCCATTTCCACGGGCGCAGGTTCGGGTAGTCAACATGCGATCGGTACCGGCGTGATTGGCGGTATGCTCACGGCCACGATCCTGGCGATCTTCTGGGTTCCATTGTTCTTCGTCACCGTGTCGTCCATGGGCCAGCGCAAAGTCGCCGACCAAGATGACGCCATTGAACCTTCTAAAGAGGCTGGCTAATGAGCAAGTCGCTACTCTCCATCGCAGTCGCCGCCTTTGTGCTGAGCGGCTGCTCGCTGATACCCGATTATCAGCAGCCTGAAGCCCCGGTGGCGGGCCAATACCCGCAAGGCCCGGCGTATTCGCCGGCCCAGGCGCCTAACCAGGCCGCCGCCGAACAGGGTTGGAAGCAGTTTTTCCACGACCCGGCGCTGCAACAGATGATTCAGACCGCGCTGGAGAACAACCGTGACCTGCGCGTCGCGGCGCTGAACATCGACGCTTATGCGGCTCAATACCGCATCCAGCGCGCCGATCTGTTCCCGGCTGTTTCGGCCACCGGCAGTGGCAGCCGCCAGCGAGTTCCGGCACGGGCCTCGCAAACTGGTGAAGCGGCCATCAGCAGTTCCTACTCGGCCACCGTCGGCATCAGTGCCTATGAACTCGACCTGTTTGGTCGGGTTCGCAGCCTGAGCGAAGAAGCCCTACAGAAGTACTTCGCTACTGAAGAAGCGCGCCGCAGCACCCAGATCAGTCTGGTGGCCAGTGTGGCCAATGCCTATCTGACCTTGCAGGCTGACAAAGAACTGCTGAAACTCACCCAGGAAACCCTCGGTGCCTTCGAGGAGAGCTACAAGCTCACCTCGCGCAGCAACGAAGTGGGTGTAGCCTCGGCGCTGGATCTGGCCCAGTCGCGTACCTCGGTGGAAAACGCCCGTGCACAACAGGCCAAATACACCCGTCAGGTCGCTCAGGATGAAAACAGCCTGGTGCTGCTGCTCGGCACCGGTATCCCGGCCAATCTGCAAGCGGCCAAGCCACTGTCGGACGACTTGCTGAGCGAAGTACCGGCGGGCCTGCCCTCGGACTTGCTGCAACGCCGTCCGGACATCCTTCAGGCCGAGTACAACCTCAAGGCTGCCAACGCCAACATCGGCGCGGCACGGGCTGCGTTCTTCCCGAGCATCAGCCTGACCGCCAATGCCGGCTCCCTGAGCCCGGACCTGTCCGGTCTGTTCAAGGGCGGTTCGGGCACCTGGTTGTTCCAGCCGCAAATCAACCTGCCGATCTTCAACGCCGGCAGCCTGCGCGCCAGCCTGGATTACTCCAAGATCCAGAAAGACATCGGCGTGGCGAACTACGAGAAGTCCATTCAAACGGCCTTCCAGGAAGTCGCCGACGGCCTGGCCGCACGCCAGACCTACACCGAGCAGTTGCAGGCTCAGCGTGACTTCGTCAGCGCCAACCAGGACTACTACCATCTGGCCGAGCGCCGCTACCGAATTGGTGTCGACAGCAACCTGACCTTCCTCGATGCCCAGCGTCAGCTGTTCAGTGCCCAACAAGCGCTGATCACCGACCGTCTGGCGCAGCTGGTCAGCGCGGTCAATCTGTACAAGGCGTTGGGTGGTGGCTGGAATGAACAGACGGCGAAGAACGAGCCGTTGAAAGAAGAAGCGCCGAAGATGAAGTTGTTCTGATAGCGCGGTAAACACGAAGCCCACCGAATGGTGGGCTTTTTGTTGGCTGCGGGAAAAGTTGTATAGGCCATGCTGTCCTCATCGCGGGCAAGCCCGCTCCCACAGGTTCAGCGGGAGCCCACAAATTTTGTGTTCGATACGGACACTGTGGGAGCGGGCTTGCCCGCGATGGGGACGGCCCCGACACCACAAAGTCCGGATCAATCTTACGTTCGATAATCGCCCAGAACCCGCCCTCCCCCGATTGAACCATTTAGTCCGTTTCCCTCACCATCTGTCGTACAAAACCAATAACAACAGGTTCGACACCATGCCCCCGCGCCCTGCCCTGTCCGGCTGACTTCGCCCCCGCTTTTCTGAATTCGAATCTTTTGCCTGCAACCCGAACGTTGCGGCACCGCCCCGTTTCACCTCCAAGAATTAGAGAGACCCGAGCCCATGACGCCTTCCACGCAGTATTTCTTTCCCAGCCTGATCGCCATCGCACTGGCCGGCGCGGCCCTGCCCGCCATGGCCGAGGAAGCCGGTTTTGTCGAAGGCGCCAAGGTCAACCTGAACCTGCGCAATTTCTACATCAATCGTAACTTCACCAACCCGACCAAAACCCAGGGCAAAGCTGAAGAGTGGACGCAAAGCTTCATCCTCGACGCTAAATCCGGGTTCACCCAAGGCACCGTCGGGTTCGGCATGGACGTGCTGGGTTTGTATTCGGTCAAGCTCGACGGCGGCAAAGGCACCGGGGGTACGCAGTTGTTGCCGTTGGATCGCGATGGTCGCCCGGCGGACAACTTCGGTCGCACCAACGTGGCGTTCAAGGCCAAGCTGTCCCAGACCGAAGTGAAGGTCGGCGAATGGATGCCGGTATTGCCGATCCTGCGTTCGGACGACGGTCGCTCGCTGCCGCAAACCTTCCGTGGCGGCCAGATCACCTCGAAGGAAATCGACGGCCTGACTCTCTACGGCGGCCAGTTCCGCGCCAACAGCCCGCGCGACGATAGCAGCATGAACGACATGTCGATGACCGGCAAAGCGGCGTTCACCTCAGACCGCTTCAACTTCCAGGGCGGCGAATACGCCTTCAACGGCAAGCACACTCAAATCGGCCTGTGGAGCGCTGAACTCAAGGACATCTACAGCCAGCAATACGTCAACCTGATCCACACACAACCGCTGGGCGACTGGACATTCGGCGCCAATTTGGGGTTCTTCTACGGCAAGGATGACGGCAGTGCCCGGGCGGGCGAGCTGGACAACAAGACCTGGTCGGGTCTGTTTTCGGCCAAATATGGCGGCAACACCTTTTATGTCGGCCTGCAAAAACTCACCGGCGACAGCGCCTGGATGCGGGTTAATGGCACCAGCGGCGGCACCCTGGCGAACGACAGCTACAACGCCAGCTACGACAACGCGAAGGAAAAATCCTGGCAACTGCGCCACGACTACAACTTCGCCGCCCTTGGCGTGCCAGGCCTGACCCTGATGAACCGCTACATCAGCGGCGACAACGTACACACCGCAACCACCAGCGACGGCAAGGAATGGGGCCGCGAAAGCGAACTGGGCTACACCGTGCAGAGCGGCACGCTCAAAGACCTCAACGTCAAATGGCGCAACTCGACCATCCGTCGCGACTTCAACAACAACGAGTTCGACGAAAACCGTTTGATCGTCAGCTATCCGATCAGTTTGTTGTAAACCCCACTACCGCCATCGCGGGCAAGCCCGGCTCCCACAGAGATCTTCGGTGAACAAAAAACTTGCGTTCACGCCGGACAACTGTGGGAGCGAGCCTGCTCGCGATGGCAATCGTTCAGTCACATCAGTATTGGATGTACCGCCGCCATCGCGGGCAAGCCCGGCTCCCACAGGGATGTTCGTTGAACACAAAATTGGCGTTCACACCGCACAACTGTAGGAGCGAGGCTTGCCCGCGAAGGCGTCAGCTCAGGCAACAACTTTCACGGATCACTCCCGCGACTCAACCCCCAACTCATCCCACACCGACTCGGCCAAGTGGAACGTCGCGTTGGCCGCCGGGATGCCGCAGTAGATCGCGCTCTGCATGATCACTTCCTTGATCTCGCCGCGGGTCACGCCGTTGTTGGCGGCGGCGCGCAGGTGCAGTTTGAGTTCTTCATTGCGGTTCATGCCGATCAGCATGGCGATGGTGATCAGGCTGCGGGTATGGCGCGGCAGGCCCGGGCGGGTCCAGATATCTCCCCAGGCGTGACGGGTGATCATCTCCTGGAACTCCGAGTTGAACTCGGTCAGCGCGTTCAGGCTGCGGTCGACATGGGCATCGCCAAGTACTGCACGGCGGACTTTCAGCCCTTCGTCGTAACGTTGTTTCTCATCCACGAAAAAACCCTCAATGAGCTGACAAAAACGCCAGCACTCGGTCGCTGAACGCAGCGCCGGCCTGGACGTTGGACAGGTGCGCGGCGTAGAACTCGGCGTACTCGGCGCCCTGCACTTGTTCCTGAATGAAATGCCCGCCGGACGGCGGCGTCACCGCGTCTTCGGTGCCGGCGATCACCAGCAGCGGCACCTTGATCGAAGACAACTGATCGCGGAAATCGGCGTCACGTACCGCCGCGCAATTGGCGGCGTAACCTTCAGGCGAAGTCGCCGCGAGCATGTCGGTAATCTGCTTCGCCACTGCCGGATTGGCCTCGGAAAAGTCCGGAGTAAACCAGCGCGCAATCGACGCATCGCGCAGGGCAACCATTGCCGCCGCGCCGTCACGCAGCACAGTTTCGATCCGTGGATTCCACACCGACAGATCGCCGATTTTCGCCGCGGTGTTGCACACGATCAGTGTGTTCAAACGCTGACCGGCATTGATCCCCAGCCACTGACCGATCAACCCGCCCATGGACAGTCCACAGAAATGTGCGCGTTCGATGTGCAAGGCATCCAGCAGCGCCAGCACGTCGCGGCCGAGTTGCTCGATGCTGTACGGCCCCGGCGTCACCAACGATTGGCCGTGACCACGGGTATCAAAACGCAGCACGCGAAAATGCTCGGTGAGCGCCGGGATCTGCGCGTCCCACATGTGCAAGTCGGTGCCCAGCGAGTTGGACAGCACCAGCACCGGCGCATCGACCGGCCCATCGAGTTGCGGCCCTTGAATTTGGTAGTGCAGTTCGCCCTCGGCGAGTTGTACGAATGCCACAGCAGTCTCCTTCAAGCGGTCAACGCAAAATGTTCAGCCACCGCTCGCTCGACCCAGGTATGGGCCTGACCGAGGTAATGGGCGGGGTCCAGCAGACGATCGAGTTCAGCGTCCGACAGCTCGGCAGTCACCTGCGGCTCGTCGCCGAGTACCGCACGCAGATGACGTTGCTCGGCCACTGCGCGCTTGCAGCATTGCTCCAGCAGATGGTGCGCGGTGTCGCGACCGACCCTTTGCGCCAGCACGATGCTCACGGCTTCGGCCAACACCAGGCCCTGGGTCAGGTCGAGGTTGCGCGTCATTCGGTCGGCATCCACTTCCAGTCCGTCGGCCACCAGCAGCGCTTGCTGCAGGCTGCCTGACACCAGACAGCAGATCTCCGGCAGGGTTTCCCATTCGGCATGCCACAAGCCCAGGCTGCGTTCGTGCTCCTGCGGCATCGCGCTGAACAAGGTCGAGAGCAAACCCGGCACCCGCGTCGCCGCGCCGATCAGCACCGCTGCACCCACCGGATTACGCTTGTGCGGCATGGTCGAAGAACCACCCTTCCCCGGCGCCGACGGCTCGAACACTTCGCCGGCCTCGGTCTGCATCAACAGGCTGATATCGCGACCGAGTTTGCCGAGGCTGCCGGCGATCAATCCAAGCACCGCGCCGAACTCCACCAGACGATCACGCTGGGTGTGCCAGGGTTGATCCGGCAAAGTCAGTTGCAGTTCTGCGGCCAAGGCTTCGGCAATCGGCATCGCCTGCTCGCCGAGGGCCGCGAGAGTGCCGGAGGCGCCACCGAATTGCAGCACCAGCAGGCGCGGTTTGAGTTCCAGCAGACGCTGACGGCTGCGCGTCACCGCCCCCAACCAACCGGCGATTTTCATGCCGAGGGTGACGGGCGTCGCATGTTGCAACCAGGTGCGCCCAGCCAGCGGCGTGGCGACGTAACGCCAGGCCTGGGTCGCGAGGGTTTCCCCCAGTTGCATCAGATCAGCTTCGATCAATTCCAGCGCGCGGCGCAGTTGCAGCACCAGGCCGGTGTCCATTACATCTTGGCTGGTCGCGCCCAGATGCACGTAACGCTCGGCTTCGGCATCGCTCTTGGCGATCTGCTTGCCCAATGCCTTGACCAGCGGAATCGCCGAATTCCCCGCCGTGGCAATCGCCTCACCAAGCGCGGCGAAGTCGTAATGCTCGGCCCGACACGCCGCTTCGATAGACGCGACAGCCGTCTGCGGAATCAGCCCGACCCGCGCCTCGGCCCGAGCGAGTGCCGCTTCGAAATCGAGCATGGCCTGAACCCGGCCCTGATCGCAGAACACCTCACGCATGTCGCGTGCCGTGAAGTAGGCATCGAACAATTGATTGCCCGGTCGCTGGTTCATAAACAGTCCTTGCAGGCGAGAGCCAGTCCGGCCCCCGCGTAAAGATCAAAGGTCGTTTTGCAAATACTTCGCCTGTTTCGGCAGGCGCAGGCTGAACAGGAACGCGACCGCCATCATCACCGTCACGTACCAGTAGAACGAGTTTTCCATGCCGCCGGCTTTAAGGCTCAGCGCCACATACTCCGCCGAACCGCCGAAGATTGCATTGGCCACCGCATACGCCAGGCCAACGCCCAAGGCACGCACCTCTGGCGGGAACATTTCGGCTTTCACCAGACCGCTGATCGAGGTGTAGAAACTCACGATTGCCAGCGCCAGGGTAATCAGCACAAAGGCCAGGAACGGACTGCTGACACTTTTCAGGCTCAACAGGATCGGTACGGTGAACAGCGTTCCGAGAGCACCGAACCACAGCATCGAATTGCGCCGGCCGATCTTGTCGGCGAGCATGCCGAAGAACGGTTGCATGCACATATATAGGAACAGCGCGCCGGTCATGATGTAGCTGGCGGTCTTGGCGTGCATGCCGGCGGTATTCACCAGGTACTTCTGCATGTACGTGGTGAAGGTGTAGAAAATCAGCGAACCGCCGGCGGTGTAACCCAGCACGGTGATGAAGGCAGCCTTGTGATCGCGGAACAGCGCACGGATGCTGCCGGCGTCCTTGTTTTCGCGCATTTCCTTACTGCTGGTTTCCTTGAGCGCACGACGCAGAAACAACGAAATCAATGCCGCAGCCGCACCGACCACGAACGGAATTCGCCAGCCATAGGCACGCAATTCATCCTCGCTGAGGAACTGTTGCAGAATCACCACCAGCGACACCGCCAGCAACTGCCCGCCGATCAGCGTGACGTACTGGAATGAGGCAAAGAAACCGCGCTGGCCCTTGAGGGCGACTTCACTCATGTAGGTCGCAGTGGTGCCATACTCGCCGCCCACCGACAAACCCTGCAGCAAGCGCGCGAACAGCAGCATGATCGGCGCCCAGACCCCGATGCTGTTGTAGGTCGGCAGGCAGGCGATGAGCAACGAACCGAAGCACATCATCAGAATCGAGATCAACATCGAATTCTTGCGCCCGTGTTTGTCCGCCACCCGACCGAAGATCCAGCCGCCGATAGGCCGCATCAGAAACCCGGCAGCGAATACGCCCGCCGTGTTCACCAGCTGCACCGTGGGGTTGTCGGAGGGAAAAAACGCCGGGGCAAAATAGATTGCGCAGAAGGCGTAGACGTAAAAGTCGAACCATTCAACCAGGTTGCCGGACGAGGCGCCGACAATCGCGAAGATCCTTTTGTTGCGTTCTTCACTGGTATAGAGAGCTGTGAGGGTTGTCATCGTTCTTCACTCTTTTGGGGACCGTGAGAGTCTAGACACACTTTGCAACAATCCCGTTCCGCAATTGGCAACGCTATCCCTGTGGGAGCGGGCTTGCTCGCGAAGAGGACGGCACAGTCAACATTGATGTCGCCTGACACACCGCTTTCGCGAGCAAGCCCGCTCCCACAGGTTTTGCGGCGCTCAATCAATAATCGAAAAACACCGTCTCCGCATCCGTCCCCTGCAGAATCACATTCCACTGATAAACACCCGCAGCATCCTGCTTCGCCAGCAAGGTAGCGCGGCGTTCGGCAGGCACGCACTCCAGCAGCGGGTCTGCCACGTTGGCCGGTTCGCCGTCGAAGTAAATCCGCGTCAACAAGTGCTTCACCAACCCGCGAGCAAACACCAGCACCACCAAATGCGGCGCCTGGGTCGTGCCCTTCAAGCCTTCCACTGTGCCCGGTTTGATCGTGGTAAAGCGGAAGCGCCCTTCTGCATCCACCGGCACCCGGCCAAACCCTTCGAAGTTCGGGTCCAGGGGTTTGTCCTGATCGTCTTCCGGGTGGTCGTACTTGCCGGCGGCGTTGGCCTGCCAGACTTCCAGCATCGCGTCGTTGACGAAGTCGCCATTGCCATCGACGACTTGCCCGGTGATTACCACGCGCTCGCCGAGGGTCTGTGCAACGGTCAGGTCTTCGCGGTTCAGCCAGGTCAGGCCGATGTGGTAATACGGCCCGACGGTGTGGGACGTGGTCGCGTTCAGCGTCATCTTATTTCTCCATCGGCGTGGCATCGCGGCCGCGCAAGACGATGTCCCAGCGATAACCGAGGGCGTAGGAAGGGATGGTTTTTTCCAGGTCGAAACTGGCGATCAGGCGCTCTTTGGCACTCGTATCAGGCACGCAGTTGTAGATCGGGTCGTAAGCCAGCAACGGGTCGCCCGGGAAATACATCTGGGTCACCAGGCGCGTGAGAATACTCGGCCCGAACAGTGAGAAATGGATGTGCGCCGGGCGCCAGGCGTTGTGGTGGTTACCCCACGGATAGGCGCCAGGCTTGATGGTCTGGAACTGGTACCAGCCATCGGCGTCGGTCACGGTGCGGCCGGTGCCGGTGAAGTTCGGGTCCAGCGGCGCGTCGTGCAGGTCGCGAGCATGGTTGTAGCGACCGGCGGCGTTGGCCTGCCAGATCTCCACCAGAATCCCCGGCACCGGCAGACCGTTTTCATCCAGCACACGGCCGTGAATGATGACCCGTTCACCCAGTGGTTCGCCCGAGTGCTGGGCAGTCAGGTCGTTGTCCTGCTCCTCGATGTGCTCGGCTCCAATGGTCGGACCAGTGATTTCCGACAGCGAATGAGGCAAAAACACCAACGGCTTGGACGGCGAGCGAAGGTTGGTGGATTGATAAGGAGGGTGCAGATATTCCGGCTGAGTGCCCGCCTGCGGGCGACGGTAACCAGGTTTGTCAGTCATTGCGCTTTCCTCAGTTCTTATTAGTCGCTTCTGTGCGTCAGACACGTTCGATCGCCAAGGCCAGACCCTGGCCGACACCGACGCACATGGTCGCCAAACCTTTCTTGCCACCGGTCTTTTCCAGTTGATGCAGCGCGGTCAGTACCAAGCGTGCACCGCTCATGCCCAGCGGATGGCCCAAGGCAATGGCGCCACCGTTCGGGTTGACCTGGGCCGCGTCATCCGCCAGTCCCAGTTCACGCAGCACGGCCAAGCCCTGGCTGGCGAAGGCTTCGTTGAGTTCAATCACGTCGAAATCGCTGACCGCCAGGCCCAGGCGCTCGGTCAATTTACGCACCGCCGGCACCGGGCCGATGCCCATCACCCTAGGTGCGACAGCGGCACTCGACATGCCCAGCACTTTGGCGCGGGCGGTCAGGCCGTGTTTTTTTACGGCGTCGCCGGAGGCCAGAATCAACGCCGCCGCACCGTCGTTCACGCCGGAAGCGTTGCCGGCGGTAACGGTTTTGTCCGGGCCGTTGACCGGTTTGAGTTTGGCCAGGGTTTCCAATGTCGTGTCAGCGCGGGGATGTTCGTCTTGTGTAACGACGCTTTCACCCTTCTTGTGGGCAATGCGCACTTCGACGATTTCTTCGGCAAAAAATCCTGCAGCTTGTGCGGCGGCCGTGCGTTGCTGACTGCGCAAGGCGAAAGCATCCTGATCGGCGCGGGAAACCTGGTAGTCGTCGGCCACGTTATCGGCAGTCTGCGGCATCGCATCCACGCCGTACTGGGCTTTCATCAACGGGTTGATAAAACGCCAGCCGATGGTGGTGTCTTCCAGTTTCATGTTGCGCGAGAACGCCGCATCGGCCTTGCCCATCACGAACGGGGCGCGAGACATCGACTCGACGCCGCCGGCAATCGCCAACTCCATCTCGCCACTGGCGATGGCCCGGAACGCGGTGCCGATCGCATCCATGCCCGAAGCGCACAGACGATTGAGGGTGACCCCGGGAATGCTTTCCGGCAGGCCCGCCAGCAGCAACGCCATGCGTGCCACGTTGCGGTTGTCTTCGCCGGCCTGGTTGGCGCAACCGAGGAACACCTCGTCCACCGCATTCCAGTCCACCGACGGGTTGCGCGCCATCAGCGCCTTGATCGGCACGGCGGCCAGATCATCGGCGCGAACCGCCGACAGGCCGCCGCCGAAACGGCCGATAGGGGTGCGAATAGCGTCACAGATATAAACGTCACGCATCAGGCTTCTCCGGGTGCTTGGCCGTGGGCCGCAGCGGTGCGGGCTTCCAGATCGCGCAGTGCGGTCAGCTCGACATCGGTTGGCTCGGCAGTGTTTTCCACCTGATCAGCGAAGCGAATCGCCCAACCGGTGGCGGCGATCACTTGCTCGCGGGTCACGCCTGGGTGCAGCGCGGTGACCACGAATTCATGGGTGCCCGCTTCGGGCTCCATGATGCACAGGTCGGTAATAATACCGACAGGACCGGCACCCGGCAGGCCGAGACGTCTGCGTGAATCACCGCCCTCGCCATGACCGACCGACGTAATGAAGTCGAGTTTGTCGACAAAGGAGCGCGCCGACTGCTTGAGGATGATCAGCACGCTCTTGGCGGAACCGGCGATCTCCGGCGCGCCACCGGCGCCTGGCAGTCGAACTTTCGGCTGATGGTAGTCGCCCACCACCGTGGTGTTGATATTGCCGAAGCGGTCGACTTGTGCGGCACCGAGAAAACCGACGTCGATGCGCCCGCCCTGCAACCAGTAGCGAAAAATCTCACCGGTCGGGACGACAGTGTCGGCGGTTTCCGCCAGTTCACCGTCACCGATCGACAGCGGCAATACGCTCGGCTTGGCACCGATCGGACCCGATTCATAGATCAGGACTACATCTGGCGAGGAAGTCAGACGCGCCAGGTTGGCGGCTTTCGACGGCAGACCGATGCCGACGAAACACACCGAACCGTTTTTCAGACGGCGGGCGGCGGCGACGGTCATCATTTCATTGGTGGTGTAAGTCATTACTTGGCCTCCGAAGCAGCGGCCAGCTTGGCCTGGAACTCGCTGAAATCAGCGCTACCGTGGATGTACTCGTTGATCCACGCGGTGAAGGTTTCACGGTCGCGGGCAATCGGGTCCCAGGCTTGATAGAAGCGATTGTCGCGTTCGGTGTAACCATGGGCGTAGGACGGATGCGCGCCACCCGGTACATGGCAGACCGCGCTCAAGGCCCAGGTCGGCAGCACGCAAGCGTTCATCGGGGCGTTGAGGTCGTCGACGATTTCTTCAACAGTGACAATGCAGCGCTTGGCGGCCAGCGCCGCTTCTTTCTGCACGCCGAGAATGCCCCAGAGCAGCACGTTGCCCTTGTGATCGGCTTTCTGCGCGTGAATCACAGTGATGTCCGGGCGCACCGACGGCACCGCCGCCAGCACTTCGCCGGTGAACGGGCACGTGACGGTTTTGATCAGCGGGTTGACCTTTGGCAGGTCGGAACCGCCGTAGGCACGCAGCACCGCGAACGGTAAGCCCGAAGCGCCCGCGACGTAGGCATTGGCCAGGTCGGCATGGCTGTGTTCTTCGATTTCCAGCGCATGCGGCCACTGCCTTTCGACCGCGTCACGCAGACGGTGTAGCGAGCCCACGCCCGGGTTACCGCCCCAGGAGAAAATCAGCTTGCGAGCACAACCGGCACCGATCAACTGGTCGTAGATCAAGTCGGGCGTCATCCGCACCAGGGTCAGATCTTTCTTGCCCTGACGGATGATTTCATGACCGGCCGCCGTAGGAATCAGGTGAGTAAAGCCTTCGAGCGCGACGGTATCGCCGTCGTTGACGAACTGCTTTACCGCGTCATGCAGCGAAAGGATTTCAGCCATGGGGCAGGCTCCCGTTTTGTTATGAACCGACAGTGGTAGAAAAAGGCGCGAGGTTCAGCGCCGGAATGACTGAAGAGTAAGCCCCTGGAAAACACCAAACAATCCGATAATCGACTGAGTGTTCGTTTATCGAACAGATTGTTATCTCCCTACCGATCTCCTGCGCTGATCGTTCCCACGCTCGGCGTGGGAACGATCAAAGAATCTGAAACCCGTCCTCAGGTCGCATCCGCATGGCTGACCATGCCCTTGATCACCACCGCAGTAGTCGCCAACGCAGCCGGAATCACCAGCGCCGTCAGCACCTGTTCGAAATTCCAGCCCAGGCCCAGCAACGTTGCGCCCATCCACGCACCGAGGATCGCGCCGAAACGGCCAATCCCGAGCATCCACGACACACCGGTCGCCCGCCCTTGAGTCGGGTAAAACCGCGCCGCCAGCGACGGCATCGCCGATTGCGCGCCGTTGACACACATCCCGGCCACCAGCACCAAGGTCGCCAGCAATGTGATGTTGCCCAGGCTCTGCCCTACCGCGTAGGCAAACACCCCGGCGAATAAGTAGAAAATGCCGATGACCTTGTGCGGATTGAACCGGTCCATCGCCCAGCCCACACCCACTGCGCTCAACACCCCACCGAACTGGAACAGCGCACCAATGAATGCGGCCTGCTCCATGCTCGCGCCACTGTCGCGCATCAGCGTCGGCAGCCAACTGGTCAGCAAGTAAACGATCACCAGGCCCATGAAGTACGTCAGCCACAGCAACAACGTGCCGGTGCTGTAAGTGCCGGAGAAGATCACCGCAAACACATTGCGCGCCTTCACGGTTTTCTGTTCCGGCACGCTGAAGCTCGAAGCCTGAGCCACCACCGTCGGGTCGATCGGCGCCAACGCCTTGCGCACTTTGTCCGTGCCGCGATTGCGCACCACCAGATAGCGCGCCGATTCCGGCAACCAGAACAGCAAGACGACAGCGAGGATCAGCGGCAGAATTCCGCCGATCATCAATAGACTGTGCCAGCCGAAGGCCGGGATCAGTTTGGCTGAGATGAACCCGCCACCGGCCATGCCAAGGTTGAAGCCGCAGAACATGCTGGTCACCAGCAGGGATTTCTTGCGCTCCGGGGTGTATTCGGACAGCAGCGTAGTGGCGTTCGGCATGCCGGCGCCCAGGCCCAGGCCGGTGAGGAAACGCAGCACCAGCAGTTGATCGACGTTGGTGCTATAGGCCGACGCCAGGCTGAAAGCGCCGAACAACAGCACCGCGCCCACCAGTACGACTTTTCGCCCGAAGCGGTCAGCCAACGGGCCAGAACCCAAGGCGCCGAAGACCATGCCGATCAACGCCGCACTCATCACCGGGCCGAGACTGGCGCGATCGATGCCCCAGTCCTGGGACAGTGCAGGCGCGATAAAACCCATGGCCGCGGTGTCGAGGCCATCGAGGAAAACAATCAGGAAACATAGAATCACCACCCGCCATTGGTAGCGCGAAATGGGTTGAGCGTTGATGAAGGACTGCACGTCGAGGCAGTTTCCTACGGCAGACTGAGGCTGGTTCATTATTTTTATTCCACGCAAGAACGCAGTCGAACAAGTGCCAGCCAGGGCTGACGCTGTCACTGGAAAAGGAGGTCGGGATCAGGCGATTCGGTTTCGGCAGCTAAACCGGTGGGAACAGCGACAGTCGGGAAACGTGCGCATGACGATGCCTCTTCTCATTATTATTGGGGCGTGATCCGGCGGCTGACTGAAGGCCAACAGTGCCGGATGACGCTGCCGCGACATTAATGATCCAAGGGAAAGAGCGTCAATTCGATAAACGCGACTCTGTGCGTTTATCGAACAGCTTAGGCAAAGAGTTGCGCGCTCAGATCACGACTGGCGCTTAGCAGACCGGGCAGGAAACGCTGTTCCAGCTCGCTGCGACTGACCCGGCCGGCGTGGGTGCTGACGTTTAACGCCGCCACCACTTGCCCGGAAGCGTCGTACACCGGAACGGCAATCGAGCGCAGGCCTTGCTCCAATTCCTGATCAACGATGCACCAGCCATGTTGCCGTACCTCTTGCAGGCATTCGAGCAACGCCTCGGGGGTATGCAAGGTGCGACTGGTCTTGGCTTGCAGCTCTGCATGGTCGAGGTATTCGCGCAGTGAGGTGTCGTCCAGCGCGGCGAGTAGAATCCTGCCCATGGACGTGCAATAGGCCGGTAAACGTCCACCCACCGAGAGGTCGACGGAAATCAGCCGCTGGGTGGTCGCCGAGCGCGCAATGTACAAAATGTCATCGCCTTCCAGCGTGGCCATGTTGCAGGCCTCATGCAGTTGCTCGCTCATGCGGTCCAGGTACGGCTGGGCAGAAACCGCCAATGGCGTCGACGACAAATAGGCATGGCCCAGGGTCAGTACTTTGGGCAGCAGCGAATAGGTACGTCCGTCGGTGGTGGCGTAGCCGAGCTTGATCAGGGTATGCAGGCAACGTCGCACTGCGGCGCGGGGAATTTCCGTGCGATGGCTGATCTGCGCAATGGTCAGGTGCCGCTTGCGCTCCTGGAACGCTTGCACCACCGCCAGACCACGGGCCAGGGAGGTCATGAAATCCGGGTCACCGGTCAAGGCCTGGATTCGCTTGGCGGGCGAGGCAACGATCGGCGGTGCCACTGAAGCGAAGGAATTGCGCATTTGATCGTTCATATCAGTTATTTCCCACACGGATCAGCGACTATTACAAGCGGCTCCCGGTCTGACACACAAGCCACCGGCCATCAACATTGGGCGATTATCGAACCGCAGGCCGATAATCGCAATCGATGGTTGCTTAGGGTGAGTCATACTGCTTTCACTCCTCATGCAATACGGTTGTTATTTTTGGTCGCTAATTTAAAGAAGCACAGGTGTACTAATTCATTCGGCTTAATGGCGCCAGAAAGTCACCACTGTAACTGGCATCACCTGCACCGTAGTTACCGGTAAAAGTTTGCGAGTAACAAAACAATCACACACGAGGAACTACTTTTAACTCTCAAGAGATAGTGTTCTTCGGATCGACCGCTATAATGCTTCTCAGTGGCGAGCGGTTTTTTACGTGCCGATTCTGCCAACCGGCAGCGCAATATCCATTGCCGCTGTCCGCAGCAAGCGCCTGACGCTCATTTCATATGCACCGCCAACGCGCTCGCTGAAACAGGAGACTGATGCTACGTCAGCTGTTTTTCTCTGGTGCCGTGGCCGCCTGCAACAAGGACGAATTGATTGCTCCGAGGGAACGATGCCGTGTCAGGCATTGTCCCTTCAACGAGCGTGGTCAATAAATCGATGCAGCGCGTTTCACCAGAATTAATCTCAACTCAATCAGGTAGCACTGTGACGAAAGACGAACTGCGCGCGGAACTTGAGCGCCAGGAACAACGTTACAAGGAAGTTTACGGCGGGGAAGTCACCACCTACGCCGCTCAGCCCGAACCCGAACGCAAACCCTGGCGTAAACGCGCCACCGTTCAGGACCAGGCCTTCTCCCAGGAATTGCAGAAGATGGAAAAGGAACTCAAAGCCGAAGAGCCATGACTGCTTCGGCCTGAATCCTTTCAAGAGCCTGCGCCTGCACCCGTTAAAAGCGGGTTGTATGGATGATGCTTTTCGCGCCCGCTACAAGCGGGCAGCGGTCCTCCTCATCCGTTGGATGAGGCAAATGGCTCATGTCTGACCCTTTTCCGAGAAATTTCATACAACGCGTTCAAGCCTCTCGCCTCGCAGGGAGAAACCCTTGTGGCTGCGGCCTTTCCAAGTAAATTCAACGACTTGTAAAACCCTGAAAAACCCCGGGCCTTGGGGGATTGCCACAAATTAATTCGTTGAAGAATGTTACCGATGAGCAGCAAGTGCATCGATTAGCAGTCTTTTCTGGCATAATCGCGCCCCCTTACGACCGGGTCAGAAAACCTTCATGATCGATTTATTCAGCGGACTGGATGCTTGGGTGCTTGTGAGCCTCTTGCTCGCCCTGGCCTTTGTCCTCGCCTTCGAGTTCATCAACGGCTTTCATGACACCGCAAACGCGGTGGCCACTGTTATCTACACCAAAGCCATGCCGCCTCATCTGGCAGTGTTCTTTTCCGGTGTGTTCAACTTCCTCGGCGTGCTGCTGGGCGGTGTGGGCGTGGCATATGCCATCGTCCATTTGCTGCCGGTAGAACTGCTGATCAATGTGAACACCGGTCATGGACTGGCCATGGTGTTCTCGTTGCTCGCCGCCGCCATCACCTGGAACCTGGGCACCTGGTACTTCGGTATCCCCGCCTCCAGCTCCCACACGCTGATCGGTTCGATCCTCGGTGTCGGTCTGGCGAACGCCTTGATCAACGATATTCCGTTGGCCGACGGCGTTAACTGGCAGAAGGCGATCGATATCGGTGCGTCCCTGGTGTTCTCGCCGATGGCCGGCTTCCTGGTCGCTGCCCTGGTGCTGATCGGCCTTAAATGGTGGCGTCCGCTGTCGAAGATGCACAAGACCCCGGAACAGCGCCGCAAGATCGACGACAAGAAACACCCGCCGTTCTGGAACCGCCTGGTGCTGGTGATTTCGGCGATGGCCGTCAGCTTCGTGCACGGCTCGAACGACGGCCAGAAAGGTATCGGCCTGATCATGCTGGTGCTGATCGGTATCGTGCCGGCCCAGTTCGTCCTTGACCTGAACAGCACCACCTACCAGATCGAGCGGACTCGCGATGCGACCCTGCACCTGAGCCAGTTCTACAAGCGCAATGCCGATACGCTGGGTGAATTCCTGGCCTTGGGCAAAAGCGTGGAAGGTGATCTGCCGGAGAAATTCCGTTGCAACCCGCAACAGACCGAACCGACCATCGCCGCCCTGCTCGACACTCTCAAAGGCGTAGCCGACTACCACTCGCTGCCGTCGGAAAGCCGCATTGAAGTGCGTCGCTACCTGCTCTGCCTGGACGACACGGCGAAGAAAGTCAGTAAGTTGCCTGGCCTCGCAGCCCGTGAAAAGGCGGACCTGGACAAGCTGCGCAAAGACCTGACCACCACCACCGAATATGCTCCGTTCTGGGTGATTCTGGCGGTCGCACTGGCACTGGGCCTGGGTACCATGGTGGGCTGGAAACGCGTGGTATTGACCATTGGCGAGAAGATCGGCAAGCAAGGCATGACCTATGCCCAAGGCATGTCGGCGCAGATCACCACCGCGTGCATGATCGGCCTGGCCAACATCTTCAGCCTGCCGGTTTCCACCACCCACGTTCTGTCTTCAGGCGTGGCTGGCACCATGGTCGCCAACAAAAGCGGCCTGCAAGGCGGCACTGTCAGAACCATCCTGCTGGCCTGGGTCCTGACCCTGCCAGCCACCGTGGCCCTGTCGGCCGGCCTGTTCTGGCTGGCGTCGAAGGCGCTGGGTAGCTGATACACCGCTACTGAAAAAGGCGCGTTCCGTGAGGTTCGCGCCTTTTTTATTGCTGCAATATCTGAGCTCGGCGCAGATCCCTGTGGGAGCGGGCTTGCCCGCGATGACGGCGACAGATCCGACATTGGTGTAACAGACATACCGCTATCGCGGGCAAGCCCGCTCCCACAGTTGCCGCATGCACCCGATAGAAATTCGCAGACAAAAAAAGGGCGACCGAAGTCGCCCAAAATGCCTTGCGTGCTCATTGCTCCAGAAAGACCTACGGTTATTTCCGCTTATGCGAATCCTTCCAGATAAAAAATCCAAACCCTGCAAAAAACAGAACCATGAGGCCGACTGTCAGCACTCCGGCGATCACCACGTTGTCGAAAAACATGACTAGCCTCCTGCACTTGCCCTGTTGCGATGGGGCTAAGTTAACCAATCGGGCAGGAGAGAAAATTGACCGGGATCAATGCCGCCCGAGACGGGCGTAAAAGGAAGGGAAATAACTGACCTGCATCAATCGATGCAGGGTGTTTCAACGCTTTTTCGGTTTGTTCTTCGGCTTTTTCTTCGCTTTGCCCAACGGCATCGCCTGCTCGAACGCCTGGCGCACTTCGTTCAGGCGCTTTTCATTAAGGTCATGAACCCGCTTGGCGCGTTCGGTGTTGAGGTCAATCAGCTTGTCATCTTGGCTCATGGCGTTCAGTGCATCGCTTGGAAATGAATTCAACTGCCGGTAAAGGCGACAGGATTACGCCAATAATGCGGTCTGGCGCGGGCGCTGACCAGTGATCCGACACTTCAGATTTCAATATCAACCCACAATCCCTGACGCGGCTGATCCTCCATCAACGGCACCACCGGTACGGTGTTGTCAGCATTGAGCTCATTACCGGGAATCGCCAGGTGTTCTTCGGGATCTTCATCGGCCTCACGACGGCGCCGCTCCCGTTCCTGCTGCCGACGCTGTTCCTCGCGCAGTTGCAGGCCCGCCTCTTCCGGATCGCGCTTTTGCAGGTCGATGGTGCTTTCGTTGGAGCTTTCCTGCACCGGCACCACGGGCGGAATATCCGGGCGCTGGCGGATCGGATCCTGCTGTGAGGTGATCGGTACGGCGCTCAAGGGGAGCATCGGTGGCAGCATATTATTAGTCTCCTGTCAGCAGGCTGTCGGCTGCGGGAATGTCGACTTGAGCCATCGGTCGCAAACTTGTGACCCGCCTGGCACCGTAGGAGCTGGTGCAGCCTGCGATCTTTTGATCTTCATCTCCCGAAAAGTTCGCATCCGCCCTCAGCGCACGCATGTAATCCTTTGGTCCTGCTGGCTCATTCCGTTAAGATAGCCCGCTTTTTCAAGGTGGGAGTCAGGCAGCATGGCGCAGCAGTATCAACCGGGGCAACGCTGGATCAGTGACAGCGAAGCCGAGCTGGGTTTGGGCACCGTTCTGGCACAGGACGGCCGCTTGTTGACCGTGCTCTACCCGGCCACTGGCGAGACCCGCCAGTACGCGCTACGGAATGCGCCCCTCACCCGCGTGCGGTTTTCACCGGGTGACAGCATCACTCACTTCGAAGGCTGGAAACTGACCGTACAAGAAGTCGACGATGTCGATGGCCTGCTGGTCTACCACGGCCTCAACGCGCAGAACGAAGTGGTCACCCTGCCGGAAACCCAGCTGTCGAACTTCATTCAGTTCCGTCTGGCCAGCGACCGTTTGTTCGCCGGACAGATCGACCCGCTCGCCTGGTTCTCCCTGCGATACAACACCCTGGAACACACCAGCCGCCAGTTGCAGTCCTCCCTTTGGGGCCTGGGCGGCGTGCGGGCGCAACCGATCGCGCACCAGTTGCACATCGCCCGTGAAGTCGCCGACCGCATCGCGCCACGCGTTCTGCTGGCAGACGAAGTGGGCCTGGGCAAGACCATCGAAGCCGGTCTGGTGATCCATCGCCAATTGCTCTCGGGCCGCGCCAATCG
This sequence comes from Pseudomonas sp. S2_A02, assembly GCF_054668495.1. Classification (NCBI taxonomy): domain Bacteria; kingdom Pseudomonadati; phylum Pseudomonadota; class Gammaproteobacteria; order Pseudomonadales; family Pseudomonadaceae; genus Pseudomonas; species Pseudomonas sp. S2_A02. The sequence goes on from NZ_CP162776.1 coordinate 2,331,011, forward strand.
CGTGTTGATCCTGGTGCCGGAAAACCTGCAGCACCAGTGGCTGGTGGAGATGCGCCGCCGCTTCAACCTGCAAGTCGCGCTGTTCGACGAAGAACGCTTCATCGAAAGCGATGCCGCCAACCCGTTCGAAGACACCCAGCTTGCATTGGTTGCGCTCGAATGGCTGGTGGACGACGAAAAGGCCCAGGACGCATTGTTCGCGGCTGGCTGGGATTTGTTGGTGGTCGACGAAGCGCACCACTTGGTGTGGCACGAAGACCAGGTCAGCCCTCAGTACTCCCTGGTGGAGCAACTGGCCGAAGTCATTCCCGGCGTATTGCTGCTGACCGCGACCCCGGAACAACTGGGTCAGGACAGCCACTTCGCCCGTCTGCGCCTGCTCGACCCGAACCGTTTCCATGACCTGCACGCCTTCCGCGCCGAAAGCGAAAACTATCGCCCGGTGGCCGAAGCCGTTCAGGAGCTGCTGGACAAAGGGCGCCTGTCGCCTGAAGCGCACAAGACCATCCACGGTTTCCTCGGCAACGAAGGCGAAGCCCTGCTGACCGCCGTCAATGATGGCGACACCGAAGCCAGCGCCCGTCTGGTCCGCGAATTGCTGGACCGTCACGGCACCGGCCGCGTGCTGTTCCGTAACACCCGCGCCGCCGTGCAGGGTTTCCCGGAACGCAAACTGCACCCGTACCCGCTGCCGTGCCCGGCCGAATACCTCGAACTGCCATTGGGCGATCACGCCGAGCTGTACCCGGAAGTCAGCTTCCAGGCCCAGCCGGATGCCAATGAAGAAGAGCGCTGGTGGAAATTCGACCCACGCGTCGAGTGGCTGATCGACACCCTGAAGATGCTCAAGCGCACCAAAGTGCTGGTGATCTGCGCCCACGCCGAAACCGCCATGGATTTGGAAGACGCCCTGCGCGTACGTTCCGGCATTCCGGCCACGGTCTTCCACGAAGGCATGAACATCCTCGAGCGTGACCGCGCCGCCGCCTACTTCGCCGACGAAGAATTCGGCGCTCAGGTGCTGATCTGCTCGGAAATCGGCAGTGAAGGTCGCAACTTCCAGTTCTCGCACCATCTGGTGCTGTTCGACCTGCCGTCGCACCCGGACCTGCTGGAGCAGCGTATCGGTCGTCTCGACCGGATCGGTCAGAAGCACATCATCGAACTGCACGTGCCGTATCTGGAAACCAGCCCGCAAGAACGGCTGTACCAGTGGTACCACGAAGCGCTGAACGCCTTCCTCAACACCTGCCCGACCGGCAACGCCTTGCAGCATCAGTTCGGCCCGCGCCTGCTGCCGCTGTTGGAAAACGCCGACGATGGCGAGTGGCAAGCGCTGATCGATGAAGCCCGCGCCGAACGTGAGCGTCTGGAAGCTGAACTGCACACCGGTCGCGACCGCTTGCTGGAACTCAACTCCGGCGGCGCTGGCGAAGGTGATGCGCTGGTCGAGGACATCCTCGAACAAGATGATCAGTTCGCCCTGCCGATCTACATGGAAACCCTGTTTGACGCCTTCGGCATCGACAGCGAAGACCATTCGGAAAACGCGCTAATCCTCAAGCCAAGCGAAAAAATGCTCGACGCCAGTTTCCCGCTGGGCGACGACGAAGGCGTGACCATCACCTACGACCGCAACCAGGCGCTGTCTCGCGAAGATATGCAATTCATCACCTGGGAACATCCGATGGTTCAGGGCGGCATGGACCTGGTCCTGTCCGGCTCGATGGGCAACACCGCCGTGGCGCTGATCAAGAACAAGGCGCTGAAACCGGGCACCGTGTTGCTGGAACTGCTCTACGTCAGCGAAGTGGTTGCCCCGCGTTCGCTGCAACTGGGCCGTTACCTGCCGCCGGCCGCCCTGCGCTGCCTGCTCGATGCCAACGGCAATGACCTGTCGACGCGAGTGTCGTTCGAAACCCTGAACGATCAACTGGAAAGCGTGCCCCGCGCCAGCGCCAACAAGTTCATCCAGGCCCAGCGCGACCAGCTGACGCCACGGATCAACGCCGGCGAAGAGAAAATCACCCCGCGTCACGCCGAGCGCGTGGCCGAGGCGCAACGTCGTCTGGCGGCGGATACCGACGAAGAACTGGCACGCCTGACCGCGTTGCAAGCGGTCAACCCGACCGTGCGCGACAGCGAACTGGTTGCCCTGCGCAAGCAACGTGAGCAAGGTCTGGCCATGCTCGACAAAGCAGCGCTGCGACTGGAAGCGATTCGGGTGTTGGTGGCGGGTTAAGTTTCTCTGCTCCACCACTAAAAAGAAGGCCCGCAGCGATGCGGGCCTTTTTTTGTCTGCTTGATTGTTGCGGTGTTCTTGAGGGCCTCATCGCGGGCAAGCCCGCTCCCACAGGGCTTCGGGTGAATGCAAGTTTTGTGAACAACCGAGATCACTGTGGGAGCGGGCTTGCCCGCGATGGCGGTTAAGCAGTCGCCACAGCAACGCCAGGCTCAACCACCGCGACCAACCCTTCCTTCATCCGCTTCGCATCCCTTACAAAACACCGCGAAGCCAAAAACAGAAACACCATGGTAAAGAACAGCGCCACCGGAATCAGGTACATCGCGTCATGCAAACCAACAGCCTTGAACGCTTCAGTCATCTGCTCAGCACCAGCCGATAGCATGGCCGTGTGCGCGAAGTGATCCGACAATCCGCCCACCACCACCGGCCCCAACCCACCCCCCAACAGATACAACCCGGCAAAGAACAACGCCATCGCCGTGGCCCGCAGGCGCGGCTCGACCACGTCCTGGATCGCTGTATACACGCAGGTATAGAAGTTGTAGGCGAACAACCAACCCAAGCTGAACACCGCAACAAATACCCCAATCTCGATCCGTCCGGCGTGCAGCGCCCACGCTGTGCACACGGTCGAAATGATCAGGCTGAACGCCGCGAACAGCAGCCGCCCATTGGCCACGCGCTGGTGAATCTTGTCGGCAATCCAGCCGCCAAGCGTCAGGCCGAACAGTCCGGTCACCCCGACGATCACTCCGGTGGCCACTGCTGCGTCCTGCAACGGCATCAGGAAATAACGCTGCAGCATTGGCACCAGAAACGAGTTGCAGGCATAGGTCGCGAAGTTGAAGCACAGCCCCGCCATCACCAGCCACAGGAAAGTCGGCACCGCCAGCACTCGACGGATCGGCCGGTCCACGCGCTCCTGAGACACTTGCACGCTTTCCGCCGCACCGCGTTTCGGCTCCTTAATGAAGAACATGAACACTGCGAGGATCAGCCCCGGCACTGCCGCGATAAAGAACGGCGCGCGCCAGCTGTCGAACGCCTTGACCATCCAGCCGATGGTGAAAAACGCCAGCAGTAATCCCAGCGGCAGGCCAAGCATGAAAATGCCCATGGCCCGCGCCCTACGATGAGCCGGGAATAAATCGCCGATCAGCGAGTTGGCGGCCGGTGCATAACTGGCTTCACCGATGCCGATGCCCATGCGCACGATCAGGAAACTCCAGAAACTGCCCACCAGCCCGTTGATCGCAGTCAGCCCGCTCCAGGCTGCCAGACCCCAACCCATCAACTTGCTGCGCGAACCGGTATCGGCCAATCGCCCCAGGGGCAGGCCGGCAATGGCGTAAACGATGGTGAATGCGGTCCCGATGATCCCCAGTTGAAAGTCGCTGAGGTGCCATTCCATGCGGATCGGCTCGATGATGATGGCTGGAATGGTGCGATCGAAGAAGTTGAACAGGTTGGCCAGGAACAGCAGGAACAGAATGCGCCAGGCATTCGCCGCTTGGGTCGAGTTCTGCATGGGTCCGTCTCTTTATTGTTATTGGGCTTCACTGCCAACGCATTCGAGCCCGGAACCGTCAATCTAGACAGGCCCATCAGCGCTGTCTGTAATTATTCGTAATGCTGATACCCATCCATGGCAGCCAATGCGACCCATGCAACAATTCATTTCCAATTGTTCTAGAGGCCATTCCAAAAACATTGGCACTAATGTGCCACCACCCCTTGCGCTCCTTGCAAGGCCTCTATACTGCAAGCATTCGCCAGCGTGAATGGCGCAGGCCAGGATGATTCAGAGATGGGGCATGCTATGGAGTGGCTTGGTTTGCATTTCATGACCGGGCTACCGGAGAGCGGGCAGGTCATACTCAATTGCACCCATAACCCTTTTCTGGTGTTGCTGGCTTATCTGGTGGCTTGCGCGGCCGGCTTCGCCACGCTGGACATGACCGAGCGGGTCGGTCATGTGGAAAAATCCGCCTCCCAACGACTCTGGCGCTGGGTCGGTGCCGGGTGTCTGGCAGGCGGTATCTGGGCCATGCACTTCATCAGCATGCTGGCGTTCCAGGCGCCGATCGAAATCCATTACCACCTGCCCACTACCCTGCTCTCGCTGTTATTCGCCCTGACCGCCTCGTGGCTGGCCATGCACACCCTCAGCCATCCTCAGCTGAATTTCTGGCAATACCTGCGGGCCGCGGTATGGATCGGCCTGGGCATCGCAACCATGCATTACGTGGGCATGGCCGCCCTGCGATCGAATGCGATGGCCTACTACCAACCCGTGCTGTTCGTGCTTTCCATTGTGATCGCCATCGGTGCCAGCCTGGCCGCCCTGTTGATTTCCAGTCACCTGCGCGATGGCGCCGGCGTGTTTCATCAATTGCTCAAATACACCGCCAGCCTGGTGCTCGGGGCCGGCATCGTCAGCATGCATTTCACCGGCATGGCGGCATTCAACCTGGTGCTGCCCGCTGGCAGTCTTCAGCCGCTGCCCAGCGACAACAATCACCTGCAACTGGGGCTGACGGTGGCGGTGATGACGCTGCTGATCATCGGCAGCAGCATCAGCGCTGCACTGGCAGACAAAAAGCTGCAACACAAGGAGCATGACCTGCAGCGGGTCAACGCTCTGCTCAGTCAACTGGATCAGGCGCGCATGTCGCTGCAACAGGTGGCGCACTACGACCCCTTGACCAACCTGATCAACCGCCGAGGCTTCAACCAGATCTTCGCCGAGAAACTCATCGAGAAAACCAACGAAGGCGGCATGCTGGCGGTGATGTTCCTCGACATCGACCACTTCAAGCGGATCAATGACAGCCTCGGCCATGACGCCGGCGACGAATTGCTCAAAGTCCTGGCCGGCCACATCAAGGCCTCGGTGCGCAGTCACGAAGACGTGGTGGCGCGCTTCGGAGGCGACGAATTCTGCATCCTCATCACCCTGTACGACCGTGAAGAAGCGCGGCAAATGGCCCAGCGCATCATGCTGAAAATGAAGGAGCCCATCGAGTTGTCCGGACGGCGCATGGTCATGACCACCAGCATCGGCATCAGCCTGTTTCCGGAAGACGGCAAGACCAGTGAAGAACTGCTGAAAAACGCCGACCTGGCGCTATACCAGTCCAAAGACTGCGGTCGCAATGCCCTGCATTTTTTCAGTTCAAACCTGAAAACCCGCGCCACCCTGGAGTTGCAACTCGAAGAGGAATTGCGCCACGCCCTGCGCGAAAACACCGGGTTGATGCTGTATTACCAACCCATCTATGACCTGAGAATCGGCCAGGTCACCAAACTTGAAGCACTGATTCGCTGGCAACACCCGGTTCACGGATTACTCACGCCGGATCGGTTCATCGCCATTGCCGAAGCCAATGGCCTGATCGCCGACCTGGACAACTGGGTGCTGCGCAAGGCCTGCGAGGACTTGGGCGAGCTGTCCCGCCACGACTGCGAAGAACTCAGAATCGCGGTGAATTGCTCGCCTCTGAACCTGGCGCGAGAAGAACTGGCCAATGAAATCGAACACGCCCTGCACGCCTTCGGGGTGGCGCCACACCGGCTGGAACTGGAAGTCACCGAAAATGCGTTGATGGGCAATATCACCAACACCCTGGTATTGCTGCGGCAGATTCGCGCCCTCGGGGTCTCCTTGTCGATCGATGACTTCGGCACCGGCTATTCATCCCTGGCCTACCTCAGGCGCCTGCCATTAAACACGTTGAAGATCGACCGCTCGTTCATTCAGGACATCCCCAAGGCCACCCAGGACATGGAAATCGTCCAGGCCATCATCGTCATGGCCCACACACTGCATTTACAGGTCGTCACCGAAGGCGTCGAAACCTTCGAGCAATACGACTTTCTTGAACGCCATGGCTGCGATTTCGTTCAGGGCTACCTGCTCAGCCGTCCGGTGCCGCTGGCCGAGTTGCGTCCGGTGCTGGCAGAAATCAATCAGCGCAAGCACATGCACACCGTCAATCCTTTGAGTCTGGCTCGCGGTATAGCTGCACTAGCGTCGACGGATCCTTTTCCAGGAACCCCTGCCCCCCATGGAGGCGCATCAGTTGTGCGGCCAATCCGCTGATCGGCGTGGCCGAGCCTTGTTCGCGGGAGAATTTCACGGCGGTGTCGAGGTCCTTGAGCAGCGTGCGCACGTGCCATTTCACCGGCTCGAAACGGCTTTCGGCCATTTGCGGCGCGAGAATCTGCAAGGGTTTTGAATCGGCGAAACCACCGGCCAACGCTTCGGCGATCAGGCGTGCATCGACCCCGGAACGCTCGGCCAGGGCTACCACTTCGGCAATGACCAAGGCATTGCACGCCACGATCATCTGATTGCAGGCCTTGGTCACCTGCCCCGCACTGACGGCGCCCATGTGGGTCACGCGCTGGCCAAGGGTCAACAACACCGGCCGCACGCGCTCAAGGTCTGCCGCTTCGCCACCGACCATGATCGCCAGGCTGCCGGCCTCGGCACCGACCACCCCGCCGGACACTGGCGCATCGAGCCAACTCATACCGGCTTTACTGGCCAATGCGCTTGCCATTTCCCGCGTCGCGGTGGGTTCCAGGCTGGAAAAATCCACCAGCAACTGGCCGCTTTTCGCCCCCTCGGCAACGCCTGCCGGGCCAAACACCACCTCACGTACAACAGCAGTGTCGGCCAGACACAGCATCACCAGGTCCGCGTGCTGACACAGTTCAGCCGGTGTCGCCACTTGCTGCGCTCCGGCCTCGACCAGCGCTACGCACTTGTCGGGGTTGCGGTTCCACACCGTCAGCGGATAACCCGCCGCCAACAGGCGTCGGCACATTGGCAAACCCATCAGGCCGATACCGGCAAACCCCAGCGAAGGTAACGCTGCCATCATTTAGCCTCTTTTTGATTAAAGATCATCGGATATTGGCCGATTCATCATGATTAAGGAAAGGATTCCCCCAGCGATGCTCAGGCCCAGGCCCTGACGCTTGGGCCACATTCGCGCTGCAAAAAGACGCGAGATCTCATTCCGTGATGACTCGATGACACTTGTCGCCGAGCCGACCAGTCCAGGTATATGGCGCACAATGACTTCTAAAAACAATCCGGCCACCGCGGTATCCGACCTGACCCTGAGCCCCGCGGCGAACAGCCCCTCATCGTCGAAGCCATTGACCCCGTCGCGTCCGCTGGCGACTCAGCAATACCTGTATTTCACCGAAACCAACACCGACCGTATCCTCGACAACCTCGACGGCCTGCGCGATCTGGTGTTCCCGCGTCCACCGCACCTGGAAGGCGACAGCGAACAACACAGCGATCAGGAATTCCCGTCGGTGTGCCTGATCGGGCTGGGCCGCTGCGGTTCGAACATCGCGCTGGACGTGGCGGAACTGGTGTACAACGCCCGCAAGTTCTACCTCAACGAATTCAACAACGAAGACCGCCTGTCGCCGGACAAACGCTACGCCGAAAAGGGTTACAGCCCGGCGCAGTGGATCCGCAACAACCTGCGCCTGGGGTCGAACAAGGCCAGCAAACCGGTGTTCCTGGTCGAGCCGCTGGTGATGCTCGGCGACTTGGACAAAGACATCGCCGGCCGCATCCGTTTCTCGCGCAAGGGCGAAAAAAGCGGCTTTTTGCGCGACTACAGCAAAATGAAAATCATGGACTTGTCGGAAGTCCACGCCGGTGGCGCCGGTAACGCGCCGATCCTTGGCCAGTACCTGGCCAAGATCATCCTGAACAAGGATACCCAGCGGTTTTCCAGCCCTGACTGGAAGATGATTCACTCGTACCTGATCGACAGCTGCGGGATCAAGGCCAATCAGTCGCGCCTGTATTTCTCGATTTTCAGTGCCGGCGGCGGTACCGGTTCGGGCATGGCCTCGGAATTCGGCCTGGCCCAGCAACACTCGTACATGAACAAGACGTTCGACACCAAGCCGATGGACGAGCACGACAGCAAGAGCGGTCATTCCTTCGTCTTCGAGCCGATCTTCACCAGCGGCATTTGCGTACTGCCGAACATTTCCGATCACCGCAGCGAAATGTCCGAGGCGCTGCACATCAACGCCGGCCGTCTGCTGTGCAAATACCTGTCGGAAGAGTGGGACTTCTCCTACAACTTCGCCAATGAAGACAGCAGCGAAGCCAGCGTCATGGGCCGTATTCGCCCATGGAACGCGATGATGCTGATCTCCAACGACATCATGCGTTACGCCGAAGAAAGCGATGACGGCAACATCCAGAACATTGATGTCAATGCCATGGAAAAGCACGCCAACCAGTACATCTCACAGCAGATCTTCAACATTCTGACAGCGCAGGCGGTCACCACCGACTACGACCAGAACTATTTCCGTCGCGCCGGCATCGACATCGGCGAAACCATTCGCCTGGACGCCAACGACCTGTTCATGAGCCTGGCCGGCCCGGTGGCGATTGCCTACGCCGAATCCGTGGTGCCGGAAACTCCGCCGCCGAGCAGCGACAAGTTCAAAGTCTTCGAGAAAGAGCCACAGCGCCTGAACATCGACGATCTGTTCTTCCGCTCCATCGACCTGCCGCACTTCAACAAGGTCACCCAGGCGATCGAAGGCATCAGCCTGTTGCCGATCGAGTCCAAGCGCTATCGCGCCTCGCTTGAGCAGTACAAGAATTCGGGCTATGACGCAGCCGCGTTGCACGACCTGCACTTCTTCAAGAATTGCTCGTCGGTGGTGTCGATTGTTTCGTTGCCCAAGGACTACAAGCTGTCCTACATGGACCTGAACCGGTTGAAGACCCATCTCAACAGCCTGTTCCCCAATACCACGCTCAAGCGTTATGCGCTGGTGATCGGCGCCTCGGCCAACTTGTCGCTGACCACTTTGATCGCCAAGAGCCCGTGCCTGTCGGACGACTTTCTGACCCTGATCGTCGCCTTCATCAAGCGCTGCTTCGCGAAAAACCCGTACCGCTTCGACGAGACGCTGGATAACTCGATCCTGGACTTCATCATCAATGAAGACTTCGACGAAGACCGCATCGACGAACTGCTCAACGAATTCGAAAACCCGGCGAAGATCCTCGACACCAACTGGTACGCGATCAAACCGATGTACGAGAAGAAGTACCGTGAGCTGATCAACGACAAGGACAAGTTCGTCTCGATCAATGACATCCGCCTCTCTCGGGATTGTGTGAAGAAGGCGATCAAGTATCTGCGCGAGATTTACCGTCACCGGATTGGCAAGACCAAGGTTATTTCTTTGAATAACCACACGGGTAAGACCGCTTAGTTAGCGGCGCGCCCAATCGCGAGCAGGCTCGCTCCCACAGGGGACCGCGTTCTTTCAGGAGGAATGCGATCACATTGTGGGAGCGCGCCTGCTCGCGATGGCGGCATAAGCATCAACACAAATCCCAACATCCAGAAACAATTAAGCAGCCCATCGGCTGCTCAATAAACTGTTCCCGTTACGTTTACGTCACCCTCGCCAAGACCCTTCTGTGGCCTTTCTCTACGGCAACATGCCATCACGCTACTCGCCTACACACTTTTAACCGGCAAACCAGCGCACCAATTAAGTGCAAGCATTCAGCTCGTCGCCCTTTCCTGGATCAGAATCCACGGCGAAACCACCACGGCCCAAAGCTCCGGATCGCGTTCAAAAAGATCCAACGCCCGCGTTTCAGACAGTTTGGCGACCTTGTCGGCGGCCAGCCAGGCAGCGACTTTCTCGCCTTCATCGGTTGCCACTGCTTCTGCTGCAGCGATCAAATCCAGGCCTGGATCGACCCACAATAGGGCACCCCTGGCGAAGAACGGCTCCAACTCTTTCCAGGTAATAGATGCGGTCTCACCAAGCAGCTTGGCATAGAGGGTGCTAGGTTCTTGAGTCATGGGTTTCTGTCCGCGAAGAAAATCGACGTGAATGATAACGTCGGTATTGCGCCAGAAAAACCCGGATGCAATTGCGTTACCGATTGAAAAACGTAGGAAAGCCAAGGATTGCTGCTGAATCAAGCATTAGCCAGCTAACATCCCGCCGCGATTCTGTCTTTTTCTTTCAATAAAGCGACACCCTCAGGTTTTGCCCCCTGGCGCCAGCTTCCCAGGCCAACAATCGGCGCTCTACACTGTACCGGTACAGTTGCCGGGGGCATTTTCCGGAGGATATCGACGATATCTGACCCGGTTCTGCTGCTACGGCGCCAGGACTATAAAAACTACAACAGTAAGAGTGGAGCACTATGACTAAGGCTACTAAGCAGATTTCAAAACTGTTTGCCGCTATGGTTCTGGCCGGGGTTGCCAGCCATTCGTTCGCCGCTGACACCATCAAGATCGGCATCGCCGGCCCTAAAACCGGCCCTGTAGCCCAATACGGCGACATGCAGTTCAGTGGCTCCAAAATGGCCATCGAACAAATCAATGCCAAGGGCGGCGTAAACGGCAAGAAACTCGAAGCCGTTGAATACGATGACGCCTGTGATCCAAAACAAGCGGTTGCGGTCGCGAACAAAGTCGTCAATGACGGCGTCAAGTTCGTGGTCGGTCACCTGTGCTCCAGCTCCACTCAACCGGCTTCGGACATCTACGAAGACGAAGGCGTGATCATGATCACCCCGGCTGCCACCAGCCCGGACATCACTGCCCGTGGTTACAAAATGATCTTCCGCACCATCGGTCTGGACAGCGCCCAGGGCCCTGCCGCCGGTAACTACATTGCCGATCACGTCAAACCGAAAATCGTCGCTGTTCTGCACGACAAACAGCAATACGGTGAAGGCATCGCCAGCGCAGTGAAGAAAACCCTTGAAGCCAAAGGCGTCAAGGTTGCCGTGTTCGAAGGTATCAATGCCGGCGACAAAGACTTCTCCTCGATGATTTCCAAGCTCAAGCAAGCCAACGTCGACTTTGTCTACTACGGCGGTTACCACCCGGAACTGGGTCTGATCCTGCGTCAATCCCAGGAAAAAGGCCTGAAAGCCAAGTTCATGGGCCCGGAAGGCGTGGGTAACGACTCCATTTCGCAGATCGCCAAGGAGTCTTCCGAAGGCCTGCTGGTGACCCTGCCGAAATCCTTCGACCAGGATCCGGCCAACATCGCCCTGGCTGACGCGTTCAAAGCCAAGAAAGAAGACCCGAGCGGTCCGTTCGTATTCCCGTCCTACTCCGCTGTCCAGGTGATTGCCCAGGCCATCACCACGGCCAAGAGCGAAGACGCAGGCAAAGTGGCTGAAGCCATCCATGCCGGCACCTTCAAGACCCCAACGGGTGACCTGAGCTTCGATGCGAAGGGCGACCTGAAGGACTTCAAGTTCGTGGTCTACGAGTGGCACTTCGGCAAACCTAAAACTGAAGTTTCGCCTCAGTAAGGCCTTGCCTGACTGACTGCCAATAAAGCCCACGGCGTGCCGTGGGCTTTGTTTTACGAACGTATTGGGCCGCGCTGGCGTGATCCGCCAGTCTCCCCACCTGAAAATCTCAAAACCGTCATCAGCGGTTCGCTGGCAAACCTCGAATTCGAAGTGGATGCAGATCCACGGGGCTCGAGCGGGAAAATGACTCCACCAGTGAAATGCGTATCAGGTTTTTAGGAGCGCTGTAATGCCTGACATCTATCACTTTTTCCAACAGCTGGTTAATGGTCTGACCATTGGCAGCACGTATGCCCTGATCGCCATCGGCTATACGATGGTTTACGGCATCATTGGAATGATCAACTTCGCCCACGGCGAGGTGTACATGATTGGCTCTTACGTGGCGTTCATCGCCATCGCCGGGCTGGCCATGCTGGGACTCGAGAGTGTCCCGTTATTGATGACCGCCGCTTTCATCGCGACCATCGTTGTTACCAGTGCCTACGGTTACAGCATCGAACGGATCGCCTACCGCCCCCTGCGCGGCAGCAACCGTCTGATCCCGCTGATCTCCGCCATCGGCATGTCGATCTTCCTGCAGAACACGGTTCTGCTGGCGCAAGACTCCAAGGACAAATCCATCTCCAACCTGATTCCCGGCAATTTCTCCATCGGGCCAGGTGGCGCACATGAAGTGCTGATTTCCTACATGCAAATCGTGGTGTTCGTGGTGACCCTGGTCGCCATGCTCGGCCTGACGCTGTTCATCTCCCGTTCTCGTCTGGGTCGCGCCTGCCGCGCCTGTGCCGAAGACATCAAGATGGCCAACCTGCTGGGTATCAACACCAACAACATCATCGCCCTGACCTTCGTCATCGGTGCCGCACTCGCGGCCATCGCGGCCGTGCTGCTGAGCATGCAATACGGCGTGATCAACCCGAACGCCGGTTTCCTGGTCGGCCTCAAGGCCTTCACCGCAGCCGTATTGGGCGGTATCGGCAGCATCCCCGGCGCGATGCTCGGCGGGCTGGTGCTTGGGGTGGCGGAAGCCTTTGGTGCCGATATCTTCGGCGACCAGTACAAGGACGTCGTGGCGTTCGGTCTATTGGTCCTGGTGTTGTTGTTCCGGCCAACCGGCCTGTTGGGCCGTCCGGAGGTTGAGAAAGTATGACTAGGAATCTTAAACAGGCGTTGTTCAGCGCCTTGCTGGTGTGGGCTGTTGCCTACCCGGTACTCGGTCTGAAACTGACCATTGTCGGCATCAACCTCGAAGTCCATGGCACCAGCACTGCAACGCTGATCACCATCGCCGTATGCTCGGTGCTGATGTTTCTGCGGGTGTTGTTCGACCAGCAGATCAGTTCGGCCTGGAAAGCCTCGCCCAACCTGCCGGTGATGCCGGCCAAGGCCAGTACTTTCCTGACCCTGCCGACCACTCAGCGCTGGATCATCATCGCGTTGATCATCGGTGCGCTGGTCTGGCCGTTCTTCGGCTCCCGCGGGGCGGTGGACATCGCTACCCTGGTGCTGATCTACGTGATGCTAGGCCTGGGCCTGAACATCGTGGTCGGCCTGGCCGGCCTGCTCGACCTCGGTTACGTCGGTTTCTACGCTGTGGGCGCCTACAGCTACGCGCTGCTGTCGCACTACTACGGCCTGAGCTTCTGGATCTGCCTGCCGATCGCCGGGATGATGGCGGCCACGTTTGGCTTCCTGCTCGGCTTCCCGGTACTGCGTTTGCGCGGTGACTACCTGGCCATCGTGACCCTGGGTTTCGGTGAAATCATCCGGCTGTTCCTGCGTAACCTGACCGGCCTCACCGGCGGCCCGAACGGCATCAGCAACATCGAGAAGCCAACGTTCTTCGGCCTGACCTTCGAACGCAAAGCCGCCGAAGGCCTGCAGACGTTCCACGAGTACTTCGGCCTCGAATACAACTCGATCAACAAAGTGATCTTCCTTTACCTGGTGGCGTTGTTCCTGGCGTTGTTCGCCCTGTTCGTCATCAACCGCTTGCTGCGCATGCCCCTGGGCCGTGCCTGGGAAGCGCTGCGTGAAGACGAAATCGCCTGCCGTGCGCTGGGTCTCAATCCTACGATCATCAAGCTGTCGGCCTTCACCCTGGGTGCCTGCTTCGCCGGTTTCGCCGGTAGCTTCTTCGCCGCGCGCCAGGGCCTGGTGACACCGGAGTCCTTCACCTTCATCGAATCGGCGACCATCCTCGCCATCGTGGTGCTGGGCGGCATGGGCTCGCAACTGGGCGTTGTGCTCGCCGCTACGGTGATGATCCTGTTACCGGAAATGATGCGTGAGTTCAGTGAATACCGCATGTTGATGTTCGGCGCCTTGATGGTGCTGATGATGATTTGGCGTCCTCAAGGTCTGCTGCCGATGCAACGCCCTCACATGGAGCTGCGCAAATGAGCCGTGAGATCCTTAAAGTAGACAACTTGAGCATGCGCTTCGGCGGCTTGCTGGCGGTCAACGGCGTAGCCCTGAGCGTCAAAGAAAAACAGGTGGTGGCACTGATCGGCCCCAACGGCGCCGGCAAGACCACCGTGTTCAACTGCCTGACCGGTTTCTACAAACCGAGCGGCGGCAGCATCCTGTTGGACGGCGAGCCAATCGAAGGCCTGCCCGGCCACAAGATCGCCCTCAAAGGTGTGGTGCGGACCTTCCAGAACGTGCGGCTGTTCAAGGACATGACCGCGGTCGAGAACCTGTTGATCGCCCAGCACCGTCACCTGAACACCAACTTCCTGGCAGGTCTGTTCAAGACGCCGGGCTTTCGCAAAAGCGAACGCGAGGCCATGGAGTTCGCCGAGTACTGGCTGGACAAGGTCAATCTCAAGGCGTTCGCCAACCGTCCGGCCGGCACCCTGGCCTACGGTCAGCAACGTCGTCTGGAAATCGCTCGCTGCATGATGACCCGTCCGCGGATCCTCATGCTCGACGAACCGGCAGCCGGCCTGAACCCGAAGGAAACCGAAGACCTCAAAGCGCTGATCAGCATGCTGCGTGAAGAGCACAACGTCACCGTGCTACTGATCGAACACGACATGAAACTGGTCATGAGCATTTCCGACCACATCGTTGTGATCAACCAGGGCACGCCGCTGGCCAATGGCACGCCGGAACAGATCCGCGACAATCCTGAAGTGATCAAAGCCTACCTGGGGGAAGCGTAAATGCTGCAGTTCGAAAACGTTTCCACCTTCTACGGCAAGATCCAGGCGCTGCACAGCGTCAACGTCGAAGTCCGCCAGGGCGAGATCGTGACCCTGATCGGCGCCAACGGTGCCGGCAAGTCGACCCTGCTGATGACCCTCTGCGGTTCGCCGCAAGCCCACAGCGGCAGCATCCGCTACATGGGCGAAGAGCTCGTCGGCCAGGACTCGTCGCAGATCATGCGTAAAAGCATCGCCGTGGTCCCGGAAGGTCGTCGGGTGTTTGCCCGTCTGACCGTGGAAGAGAACCTCGCCATGGGCGGATTCTTCACCGACAAGGGCGATTATCAGGAACAGATGGACAAGGTCCTCGGACTTTTCCCACGCCTGAAAGAGCGCTTCGCCCAACGCGGCGGCACCATGTCGGGTGGTGAACAGCAAATGCTCGCCATCGGCCGTGCGCTGATGAGCAAGCCCAAGCTGTTGCTGCTCGACGAGCCATCACTGGGCCTGGCACCGATCATCATCCAGCAGATCTTCGACATCATCGAACAACTGCGCAAGGACGGTGTAACGGTGTTTTTGGTGGAGCAGAACGCCAACCAGGCACTGAAAATCGCTGACCGTGCCTACGTGCTGGAAAACGGCCGGGTGGTGATGACAGGAACAGGTGAAGCGCTGTTGACCGACCCGAAAGTGCGCGAAGCGTATCTTGGTGGTTGAGTGATTGCGGCAAACAAGAAAACGGCCTTCGGGCCGTTTTTTTATGACTGCCCCCCACCTGACAACAATGCCCCCCTGTGGGAGCGAGCAGGCTCGCTCTCACAGGGGATTTTTGGTGTTTTGGGGGAGTGTGTTTAATCAGTGCGTATTTTTTAATCATAAACGCCGCTTGATCTACAGATACCTTATTAATATATTTGTATCCACAGACAAAACCAAAGTGATTACCATGACAGCAACCCTCCAAGCACAAGCATTCACAAAAGACCACTGCGTGACTGGCTTGCGAGCTGCTGTCGGCATACTCGAAAAGTGGCAGGCGTCGAGCGATCAGGCCTGTCGTATCCTGCGCATTTCCCGCAGTACGTACTCCCGGGCAAAGCAGCGCGATCCCGATTGGTCCGTCAGCCTGGATTCAGACCAGATGCAGCGCATTAGCTTTATTCTCAACATCCACGCCACGCTGCGCCTTGTCTTTGATAACCCTGAAAACGTCTATGGTTTTCCGGCGATGGCGAACGAAAACGAGTTCTTCAACGGGCGTACCCCACTCGAAATCATGTCTCAGGGGGATATGATTTCCCTGTATGAGACGTTTCGGCGAATCGACGTGCTGCGAGGCGCACAATGGTGATGGTGAGCCAATTGGCGACATTGCCCGGTGAGCAGTTGCAGGCCTATCGATTGGTCAATTCAAAGTTTCCGCCCATCGCGTTGTTTGACGACGTGGCGGACGCGGACGAATTTGATGTTCTGTACCAAATACAGACCCTCACAAACCCGAGGCTGCAAAATGAGGTCGGTCGGCTTGAGCTGATACCGCGTGCGCAGATTCCTTTTGGCATCCCTGGATGCTCTTACGCAACAGCTCCTTTCACCCACATCAACCCAGCTGGTTCGCGTTTCAGCGATGGCAGTTTCGGCGTGTTGTACTTGGCCGCCTCGATGGAAACCGCGTTGGCTGAGGTGCAACACCATCAGAATCAGTATTGGTCGAAAGTCCAGAATCTCAATTATGAGAGGTTTGTTTTCCGGGGGTTATCCTGCACTTTCGTTGACGAAGCAATGAAGGATGCCGTCTCCATTTCGATGAACGATCCTGTCTACGATCCCGTCGATTACACGCACTCCCGTCGCTTGGGAAAGGCAATCAAGGATGCTGGGTGGCTGGGTCTGCGGTACAACTCCGTGCGCATGCCTGGCAACTACTGCTGGGCGCTGATGACCCCCAGCCCCGTCTCCTCAGTCATTCAAACAGCTCACTATGAAATGATCTGGAATGGCCAGATCACCGGTGTCAATAAAATCAGCGTTGCCTGACCGTGGTGCCGGCGCGGTAGACGCTCACTGTTATACCGCCATCGCGAGCAGGCTCGCTCCCACAGGGGTTGCCGATCGTTCCCACGCTCTGCGCGGGAATGCCTCAATGGACGCTCTGCGTCCGCTTGGGACGCGGAGCGTTCCGGGCTGCATTCCCACACGGAGCGTGGGAACGATCAGTGAAGCAAAAAGTTTTGGAGTGAGCTGTAACGCATCGCCCTGTCGTTTCTCTAGAGCAGTAAGCAAGCACGAACGCTTGCCAAACCAAGCTCAATTTCGGAGAAACATCATGACTGCTACCACCCGCACCCTGTCCGCCACCGCCCTGGTTCTGGCCCTCGGTTCTGCCTTGAGCATTGCCGCTGTCTCCACTGCCCATGCCGCTGACGCCAACATGGAAAAATGCTTCGGCGTGGCCATGAAAGGCCACAACGATTGCGCCGCAGGCGCTGGTACTACTTGCGCCGGCACGGCAAAAACCGATTACCAGCCAAATGCTTTCAAACTGGTTCCGAAAGGCACCTGCGCCACTACGATGAGCAAAACCTCGCCCACCGGTTTCGGCCAGATGGAAGCCTACAAAGCCAAGTCGTAATCAGTCCCCAGCCTGAGTGTCGACCATGAACCATTCATCTTCCGGGCTCCCGCCCCGCTCCGGGCTGGGGCTCAAGACCGAGCACTTTCGTGAAGTGCTCGGTGCACAACCGGACATCGGTTTCTTCGAAGTCCACGCCGAAAACTACATGGTTGCCGGCGGCCCGTTTCATCATTTTCTGGGGTTGATCCGCGAGCAATATCAGCTATCGATACACGGCGTTGGCCTGTCCATCGGTGCCGAAGGTCCGCTGGATCTTCAGCACCTGCAAAGGCTTGCCGCGCTGATCGAACGCTATCAACCCCGATCCTTTTCCGAACACCTGGCCTGGTCCAGCCATGGCCCGGTGTTTCTCAATGACCTGCTGCCCCTGGCCTACGATGCGCCGACGCTGAACCGCGTCTGCGAGCACATCGATCAGGTGCAGAGCACCCTCAAACGCCCAATGCTGCTGGAGAACCCGGCGACGTATCTGGCGTTCCAGCGCTCGACAATCGATGAAGCCGACTTCATCAGCGAAGTCATTCATCGCACTGGCTGCGGCCTGCTGCTGGACGTCAACAACGTCTACGTCTCCTGCATCAATCACCAAAGAGATCCGCTGGCCTACATCGACGCGCTACCGCTGCACGCAGTGGGAGAGATTCATCTGGCCGGGTTTGCCGAAGACACCGACAGCCTCGGCGACCGTCTGCTGATCGACGATCACGGTGCGCCCATCGATAACGCGGTGTGGGCGCTGTATGGGCGGGTGCTGGAACAGGTTGGCCCGATTGCCACGCTGATCGAGCGCGATAACCGGTTACCGGCCTTCAGCGTGCTGCACGCCGAAGCCCGTCAGGCTGATGAGTTACTGCATTGCGCGGGGGGTCGGCGATGAGCACTCAAGCCGCGTTTGCCGCCGCCCTGCTCGATCCGCAACGGCCCTGCCCCGAGGGTTTGTTCAGCGCCAATGGTGCCGATCCCGCCAGGCGTTTCGCGGTGTATCGCAACAATGTGCAGAGCTCGCTGATCAACGCCCTGGCCGACAGTTACCCGGTGGTTTTGCAGCTAGTGGGCGATGAGTTCTTTCGGGCGATGGCGGGGCTGTATGTGCAGAGTTACCCGCCTCAAGGCCCACTCATCAACGACTACGGCAAGGACTTCGCCGAGTTTATCGACAGTTTTGAACCGGCAGCCAGCGTGCCTTATCTGGCCGACATGGCGCGGCTGGAGCGGTTGCGCGTTCAGGCCTATCACGCGGCCGATGCGCAGCCCCTGAGCCATGGGCAGATCGCCGCCGCGCTGTCGGACCCGCAGACGCTGAGCGAGCTGACAGTCGGGTTTCATCTCTCGCTGAATCTGCTGACTTCAGCTTTTGCCGTGGTCTCGATCTGGGCAGCGCATCAACAGGACGCGACGCTGGCCGGGATCGACCTCGACCACGGGCAGCACGCGCTGGTGTTGCGCAACGATCTGGAGGTTGAGGTCTTTGCCATCGACCACAGCGCCAGCACCTTCATTCAGCACCTGCGAAACGGCCAATCGCTGACCCAAGCGTTAGAGACCGCGCCCGCCTTCGATCTCAGCCAAACCTTGGCGCTGCTCATCAGCCACGACGCCATCACCCACTTGCACCACAAGGTATCGCCATGAACGCCCATCGAACCCCCATCGCCCGCGTCATCGCGCTGCTGGAAAAAATCCCCCACAGCCTGATCGCTTTTATCGCGCGTTTTTCCATTGCCGCGGTGTTCTGGAAGTCCGGGCAAACCAAGGTGGAAGGCCTGGCCATCGACTTGATCGAAGGCACCTTTGAACTCGGCGTACCAAGGCTGGCGGACTCGACTATTCCGTTGTTCCAGAGCGAATATCACCTGCCGCTGCTCTCCCCGGAACTGGCAGCGCACCTGGCGGCCTTCGCCGAGCATTTCTTTCCGGTGCTGATTCTGATCGGCTTCGCCACACGTTTTTCGGCGGTGGCACTGCTGGGTATGACGCTGACTATTCAGCTGTTCGTGTACCCCGATGCCTATCCGACTCACGGCACCTGGGCGGCGGTGCTGCTGTACTTGATGACGACCGGGCCGGGCAAGTTGTCGATTGATCATCTGATTGCCCGACGTTACGCCCGCTAATCCCTACCTCAGAACTCCAGACAATGGAGATCCAAATGTGGGAGCGGGCTTGCTCGCGAATGCGGTATCACATTCGACAGATATGTTGGCTGACACACCGCTTTCGCGAGCAAGCCCGCTCCCACAGGGGTTGCGTGGTGAGACGTCATCGTTGAAGCCGATCCAACGCCTCGCCGCTGCGCTTGAACCAACCGATCAAATAATCCGCCAGCACTTGGGTGCGCTTCGGCAAACCGCCCTGATACGGATGCACCAGGTACATCGGCATGCTGCGGGTCTGATAATCGCGCAGGAGCCAGCGCAAACGCCCGTCAGCCAATTCCTCTTGCAGCAAGTACGACGGCAAACGCGCAATGCCCGCATCCGCCAGCGCGGCTTTCTTCAAGAGGTTGTAGTGGTTGCTGGCGAACGGCCCCGACACCCGCACCCGCAGTAACTCGTGCTGTTGGTGATAGAGCCATTCTTCGCGACCGCTGTAATGGCTGTTGAGCAGGCAACGGTGTTCCGCCAGGGCCTGCGGCGTCAGTGGTTCACCGAATCGCTCAAGGTACGCAGGGCTGGCGCAGGTCATCTCGTGCCAGGCCAGCAGCGGTCGGGCGACCAGGCGTTCGTCGTTGGCCACTTCCGAGCGGATCGCCAGATCGAAACCGTCCCGGGACAGGTCGCGGTAGTTATTGTTGAGCTCCAGTTCGATCTGCACCTCGGGGTACTGCCGGGAAAATTCCAGCAGTGCACCATCAAAGAACGTTTCCCCCAATGAAACCGGAACCGTTATCCGCACCGGACCGGCCATGTCGTCTTTCAACCGCGCCAAGGCCTGACGCGCACGCTCAACTTGAATCACCAATGCCTGGGCTTGCGGCAACAACGCCGCGCCCGCCGCCGTCAGGCTCAAGCGGCGCGTGGTGCGTTGCAGCAACACCACGGCAAACCGCGTTTCCAGCAGGCTGATGCGTTTGGAGAGTTGCCCTTTGCTGCAACCCAGTTGCTGGGCGGCCAGGGTGAAACTGCCCGCCTCGATCAATACCGCGAACGCCGCCAGGTCGTCCATTTCGCTCATGGATTGTTTCCATTTGAAAACCAAAGGTTGCCTATTAGCACGCTTATCAATGGAAAAAACCACTCTAAACTTGAACTTCAATCCAACCCATTCAGGTACAGCACGATGAAAATTCTTTTGATTGGCGCCTCTGGCACCGTCGGTTCGGCCATTGACCATGAACTGTCCCAGCGCCACGAAATCGTCCGTATCGGCCGTAAAAGCGGTGAGTTCCAGGTCGATATCAGTGACAGCGCCTCGATCCGCAAACTGTTCCAACAGACCGGCAACTTCGATGCGCTGATCTGCGCCGCCGGCAGCGTCAACTTCGTGCCGCTGGCGACCATGACTGAACAAGACTTCGAGCTCGGCTTGCGGGATAAGCTGATGGGTCAGGTCAACCTGCTGCTGATCGGCCGGGAATTCGCCAATGACGGTGCGTCATTTACCTTCACCACCGGCATCCTCAGCCATGATCCGATTCGCACCGGCAGTTCGGCCTCGATGGTTAATGGCGCGCTGGACAGCTTCGTCCGTGCAGCGGCGATCGAACTGCCACGCGGCTTGCGCATCAACTCGGTCAGCCCGAACGTGCTGGTCGAAGCCATGGGCAGCTACGCTCCGTACTTCCGTGGTTTCAAACCGGTTCCCGCCGCCGAAGTGGCGCTGGCCTACGCCAAGAGTGTGGAAGGCTTGCAGACCGGCCAGACCTACCGCGTCGGCTGAACCTGGTCAATATGGCACCCGCGACGATCATTCAATCAATGTGGGCAGCAGTTTTTTTGCAATTGATCGCGACATCGCAATCCTGAACTGCGCCCCCAGAACCGAATGCACCGTCGCTGTACTTATCGGATGGCCATTGATCGATAAGGTCAATGGCTGGCCCAACGACTCACGACTGATTTTTTGTATACGCTCGGTGGCCTGCGGACTCAACGTGACTGCCAACATGACGTGATCCGGATTGGCACCGTCGTTATCCTTCAGTAACATTTCCATCCTGATAAAGTCGGCGGCCGACGAGAAATCAATCTCGCCAGCATGGCTCGCCCCGGCGCCCACCATCGCCAATAGCACCATCCAGATCTTCCAGCTCATAACGCCTCCCTCCTATCCTCATCACGTTTCCAATGCTGGGTAACTTACCTGTCAGGACCAAGGCTTGCGCGCAGAAACAATACACAGAATGTTGCTAACGTCACCGGTGACTGACGCCGGATGAATACTCACCTTGTGATCGCCGGCTGGGCTCAGTAACGTGGCGACACTTGTCAGGAGACTCAAAGATGCGTGTTGCCCGTTCCTTAGTGCTTGTTGCCCTGCTTCCGCTGTTCGCCGCCTGCCAGTTGCTTGATGGCCCGCGAGAAAGTGCTTCCCATGTGGGCCAGACCCGCATGCAGGGCCAGTTGACGGCGGCCGACGGCAAGCTGCTGTTCCAGCCGTGCAATGAGCAGCGCAGTTATGTGGTCAACGACACCGGCGGCACCAGCGTCCTGCAAGAGGCCGCGACCCTGGCCGATGATCAGGGCAAGTTGTTTGCCGACATGCGTGGCCGGATCGTTGCCAGTGGGGCCGATAGCCGACTCGACCTGGAGCAGCTGTACCGCGTCGAACGCTCGGGCACGGCATGCGACGATCCCAATTTCAAACTGCTGATCCTGCGCGCCGCCGGCCATGGCCCTGAATGGAACGTCAAAGTCAGCGGCAAAGGCATGGTCATCGACCGCGCCGGCCAGCCGCCCCTGGCCCTGCCGTACGTTGAAGAGCAACTGGGTGATGGCCGCTTCAACCTCAGCACCGAAGCCAATAATCAGCGCATCGAGCTCTGGGTCGCACCGCAACGTTGCGTCGACAGCAGCACCGGCAGCGTGCAGCACATGAGCGCCGAGCTGCGCATCGATGGCCAGGTGCAACGCGGTTGTGGGTATTTTGGCGGATCGCGTAACGACTGATCGTTTTTGCCTCACGGGGATCATCCTTTGAGGCTTATAATCGCGGGCTTCACACGCCTTGGCGCAGTTGTGCGCCCCGCGAACCGGATCCCGTCATGTTACGAATCACCGAACTCAAGCTGCCGATCGACCATCCCGAAGAAGACCTGCGCCCTGCCATCCTGCAGCGCCTGGGCATCGCCAGTGATGACCTGCTCGATTTCACCTTGTTCAAGCGCAGCTACGATGCGCGCAAAAAGTCCTCCGAACTGTGCTTCATCTACACCATCGACCTCAACGTTCGCGATGAGGCGTCAGTGCTGCACACATTCGCCGATGACCGTAACGTCAACGTGGCGCCGGATGTCAGCTACAAAGTGGTCGGCCAGGCGCCGGCCGACCTGAGCCAGCGCCCTATCGTGGTCGGGTTCGGCCCCTGCGGGATCTTCGCCGGGCTGCTGCTGGCGCAAATGGGCTTCAAACCGATCATCCTCGAACGCGGCACCGAAGTGCGTCAGCGCACCAAGGACACCTGGGGCCTGTGGCGCAAAAGCGTGCTCAACCCCGAATCCAACGTGCAATTCGGTGAAGGCGGCGCGGGTACGTTCTCCGACGGCAAGCTCTACAGCCAGATCAAGGACCCGAAATTCATCGGTCGAAAAGTCTTGCACGAGTTCGTCAAGGCCGGCGCGCCGGAAGAAATCCTCTACGTCAGCAAACCGCACATCGGTACGTTCCGTCTGACCGGTGTCGTGGAAAACATGCGTGAGCAGATTCGCGCCATGGGCGGCGAAGTGCGCTTCCAGCAGCGCGTCACTGACGTCTTGATCGAGGACGGCCAATTGGTCGGCGTCGAACTCAATGGCGGCGAGCAGATCCATTCGAAACACGTGATTCTGGCCCTCGGCCACAGTGCCCGGGACACCTTCCGCATGCTCCACGGTCGTGGCGTGTACATGGAAGCCAAGCCGTTCTCGGTGGGTTTTCGCATCGAGCACCCGCAATCGCTGATCGACCGCGCGCGCCTGGGCAAATACGCCGGGCACCCGAAACTCGGCGCTGCCGACTACAAACTCGTGCATCACGCCAGCAACGGTCGTTCGGTCTACAGCTTCTGCATGTGCCCGGGCGGCACCGTAGTGGCGGCGACCTCCGAACCGAACCGCGTGGTCACCAACGGCATGAGCCAGTACTCGCGTAACGAGCGCAACGCCAACTCCGGGATCGTCGTCGGAATCACCCCGGAAGTCGATTATCCGGGCGGCCCGCTGGCCGGCATCGAGTTGCAGGAGCGCCTGGAATCCCACGCCTTTGTGTTGGGCGGCAGCAATTACGAAGCGCCAGCACAATTGGTCGGTGATTTCATTGCAGGAAAACCGTCGACTGAATTGGGCAGCGTCGAGCCGTCCTACAAACCGGGGGTTGCCTTGGGCGATTTGGCCCTGGCTTTACCGGCATTCGCTATCGAAGCGATACGCGAAGCCTTGCCGGCGTTCGAGAAGCAGATTCGTGGCTACTCGCTGCACGACGCCGTGTTGACCGGGATCGAGACGCGCACGTCATCGCCGCTGCGGATTACCCGTAACGAGTCGATGCAGAGTTTGAACGTGAAGGGCTTGTTCCCGGCCGGTGAAGGCGCGGGTTATGCGGGCGGAATTCTGTCGGCGGGCGTCGACGGGATTCGGATTGCTGAAGCAGTGGCCCGAGACATCCTAGGTCTTGAAGCCTGACCCCATTTAAATGTGGGAGCGGGCTTGCTCGCGAAAGGTGGATCAGCCAACATCTCTGTTGAATGTGAAACCGTATTCGCGAGCAAGCCCGCTCCCACATTTTGGACTTCGGTGTAGTCAGATGTTCGCGCGTAGTACCGTCGATGGCAACGGCTCGCCGCGCTCGACACTCGCCGCCACGGCATCCATCAAACCACTCAACTCATACCCTTGGGCTTTGAGCCAGGCCTGATCGTAATAGGTGGTGGCATAGCGCTCGCCGCCATCACACAGAATCGCCACGATCGACCCCGACTCCCCCGCCGCCACCATCTGCTGGGCGGCCATCAAGGCGCCAATCAGGTTGGTCCCGCTCGACCCGCCAACCCGTCGCCCCAAATGCTGCGCCAGGTAATGCATGGCCGCCAGCGACAACGCGTCCGGCACTTTGACCATCGCATCGATCACCTTAGGCAGGAACGACGCTTCCACTCGCGGCCGACCAATGCCTTCAATCCGTGACCCGCAATCCAGACGCAGGCTGGCATCGCCGGTCTGGTAATAATCGAAGAACACCGAACGCTCGGCATCGGCGCACAACACGCGGGTGCAGTGCTGGCGATAACGCACGTAACGGCCGAGCGTCGCGGTGGTGCCGCCGGTGCCGGGGCTGGAAATCAGCCAGCTCGGTTCTGGGTGCTGCTCGAAACGCATCTGCTGGAAGATCGATTCGGCGATGTTGTTGTTCGCCCGCCAGTCGGTGGCGCGCTCGGCGTAGGTGAACTGGTCGATGAAATGCCCGTCATGTTCGCGAGCCAGGCGTTCGGACTCGGCGTAGATCTGCGTCGGATCGTCCACCAGATGGCTCTTGCCACCGTAGAAAGCGATCTGCGCGATCTTTTCCTTGGACGTGGTCGCTGGCATCACCGCAATGAACGGCAACCCCAGCAAGCGGGCAAAGTACGCCTCGGAAATCGCCGTCGAGCCGCTGGAGGCTTCGATCACCGGCGCACCGGGTTTGAGCCAGCCGTTACACAGGGCATAGAGAAACAACGAGCGCGCCAGCCGATGTTTCAGGCTGCCGGTGGGATGGCTCGACTCATCCTTGAAATACAACTCGATGCCCGGCAACCCCGGCAGCGGCAAGGGGATCAGGTGGGTATCGGCGCTGCGCTGGAAGTCTGCTTCGATGATCCGGATGGCTTCGCGGGCCCACTGTCGGTTGTCGCTCATGATGGTTTTCTCGTTGAATCAGGCAAAGAGTCGGCCTTGTCGCAAGGCTCAGCCCACAAGCTTAGGAAAGAACCTACATCATGCACAGATACAGCTGAGGTCCAATACGTCCGGCAACTGCTAGGCTCAGGCCTTTGCTGACCGTCCGCGTTGTAACGGCATATAACAAAAAAGAATATAACTTTTGTTTTAACAACTAACGGTACGGGTTAGGGTGTGCCACCTTTTGAATTCATCGATGGAGAGCGACCTTGCCTCTGCGTAGCACGTTCACGCGTTTCTTTCAGTTGGAAGCTGCCAGCGGTCTGTTATTGATCGCCGCGGCCGCTCTCGCCCTGATCATCAACAATTCATCACTGTCGTGGCTCTATAGCGGCCTGCTGGATACCCCCGTGGTGGCGCAAATTGGCGCGCTGAAAATCGCCAAGCCGCTGCTGCTGTGGATCAACGACGGCCTGATGGCCCTGTTCTTCCTGCTGATCGGGCTGGAAGTGAAGCGCGAAGTCCTCGACGGCCAGCTGTCGAAACCGTCGCAGATCGTCCTGCCCGGCGCGGCGGCGATTGGCGGCATGGTGGTGCCGGCGCTGATCTACTGGTTCCTCAACCGCGACAATCCGTCCGCCTTGGGTGGCTGGGCCATCCCGACCGCCACCGACATCGCCTTCGCCCTCGGCGTACTGGCCCTGCTGGGCAAACGCGTGCCGGTGTCGCTGAAACTGTTCCTGATGACCCTGGCGATCATCGACGACCTGGGCGCGATCATCATCATCGCGATCTTCTATTCTGGCGCGTTGTCGACCTTATCCCTGGCGTTGGCCGCGGCCTGCATCGCGGCCTTGATCGGGATGAATCGACTCGGCGTGGTGAAGCTCGGGCCGTACATGATCATCGGGCTGATACTCTGGGTCTGCGTGCTCAAGAGCGGCGTGCACGCCACGCTGGCCGGCGTGACCCTGGCCTTCTGCATTCCACTGCGCACGAAAAACGCCGAGCCTTCGCCGCTGCTGACCCTGGAGCATGCCCTGCACCCGTGGGTGGCCTACGGCATCCTACCTCTGTTCGCCTTCGCCAACGCCGGCCTGTCCCTGAGCGGCGTGACCGTCGAAAGCTTCACCCACGACGTGCCGATGGGCATCGCCGTCGGCCTGCTGCTGGGCAAGACGGTCGGCGTGTTCGGCCTGACCTGGCTGGCGGTGAAAATCGGCATCGCCGCCCTGCCCCAAGGCGCCAACTGGGGCCAGGTGCTGGGCGTGGCGATCCTCTGCGGCATCGGTTTCACCATGAGCCTGTTCGTCGGCTCCCTGGCCTTCGTGCCCGGCAGCAGTGAATACGCCGGGATGGATCGAATGGGGATTCTGACCGGCTCGATACTGGCGGCATTGATCGGTTATGCGGTGACGGCGGCGGCGAGTCGCAAGAGCACTGCACCTGTTTTCCTGAGCGAAAAAGAACACTCTTAACGACATTCAGGATTCGTCCTACAGCCACGATTAGCCATGTTCGTTAACGTCGCGCAGCCCTCTTTCGGGGGTTGCCGATAGACGAGCGAAAGGACAATCAGTGGCTGGCAACAAGGACATCCCGCGGGTTAAAAACCCACCGTCAGGCGACGGGCATCACATCACCCACCGCTACATGACGGCCACCGAACTGGCCGAGCGCGATGCCAGGCAAACGCCTACGACGCCATGCTGGCGAGGCAGCAGGCCTTCGAAGACAGCCTTCAGGTCGCTGCGAAAAAGGACGACGTTGTCCGCGTGGGATGCGTGTTCGCCAAATCCTGCAAACTGCCCGATGCAATCATCGACTACACGAATCCCTCCGGCGTTGTTCCGACTGACAGTCTGAAAGACTACGGCGAGCTGGTTCTGCTTGGTGCTCGCGAGGCCGATGAAAGTGGCGTCGTACCGCTGAAGAAAATCAGTGGCACCGCGATTCCGGCGGGTTTCGGCAGCTTTGCTTTGGCCGGCTCGGCGTTTGCCGCACTGCCCGCAGTCGCCGCCAGCACCGCTGCGGCCACCCTGGCAGGCTTGGTGGCCCTGGTCATACCGTCGAGCCTTGGCGACAGCTCGCTCTACACCGAAGACCAACTGCGCACCCTTAAACAGGCCCGCACTCGCGTTCGCCTGCGAGTCGAACAACAGGCTGACGGCAGTCTCAAGGGATACGGGTTCTACACCGGCAAAAACCGTGACTGGGAGATGGTCGATGTCGTGCAATTCACCTTGCGTGGCAGTCAGCAGATGGCTGATCTTGGGGACGGCATCGAACTGATCTGGACACCGGCGGAGGATGGTTCAAACATCCTTGGCATCCCCGCGCTGGAAGCCGCACCGCAAGCGCCGCACATCTGGGTTTACCCGCCGACGAAGGCGGCTGACAGCATCATCGTGAATCCGGTGTACCCGCCTGAGTACAAGGATTTCATTCTGGTGTTTCCGGCGGATTCGGGGGTGAAGCCGTTATACGTAGTGGTGGCAAGGCCAATCAGTGGTGACCACGGTTATCATCCTCCGCCAAAGGTTCTGCCGGCATTTCCCGATGCTATCCCTGTTCAGACTAAAGGAAATCGAAAACGCTGGGAAAGTAAGAAGCGCATTTATGAGTGGGATTATCAACATGGCGCCGTCGAAGTGTACAACTGGGCCGGGGATCACTTAGGGGAGTTTGATGCAAAAACTGGCGAACGGACAGGAAAAGCAAAACCTGAAAGATGGACTTCAACAAAGTAATGATGAGGGACAAGAATGATATTTATCGCAATTACCGGATTTTTCCCGGAGCCGAATCCCGACAATTCATTGCAATATGAAAAGGATGTGCCGCAAGCCTTAGAGACGGCAGTGTTGAAAGTCATGGGCTGGTCAACCTTGTGGGATGTACCTATGGGTGAGCACACACTCTCTCCCGATCAAGCCAATGCGATTTTGGACTTGGTGGGTGATCCCTTAAGAGAAGATCTGATTTATTACATGGGACTCTGTAGCAACGACTAAAGATATTGAATCTGACATAACTGACGAAACCAGACACAAAAAACCCCGACCAGTCACCTGATCGGGGTTTTGTTTTACCCGTTTCCGCTTAGTGCGCAACGCGGCTCGTACCATCAACAGTGGCGATCCGCACCCGCTCACCCACGCGGAACACTTCGTTTGGCTGAACTTCCTGTACGTAGGCGCGCATGCTGCCATCGTCTTCGCGCACGGTGATTTCAACACCTTGAGTGCGGGTCAGGCCTTCTTCGGCAGCCGAGCCCATCAGGCCGCCGGCGACAGCGCCGATGACCGCGGCGACGATGCTGCCACGACCGCCGCCGATGGCGCTACCGCCGACACCGCCCACGACTGCGCCGGCGGCGCTGCCGATCGGGGTTTTGGTGCCTTCGATTTTCACTGGGCGCAGGGCTTCGATGGTACCCATGCGAATCGTCTGCACACGACGCGCTTCGTCACGGGAGTAGGAGTCACCGGTCAAGCTCGATTGGCAGCCAGTGAGCAACATCGCCATCGTGGAAAAGGAAGCAACCAGCAGAACAGACTTACGCATAGCATCAAACTCCATAGGACAGGTATCCATTAAACTCCGCAGCTTGACGCCTGTCACGACATCGCCCGGATAAAATTGGTTTCATTCAGGCCAAGTACAGGCGCTTTATCGAACCCACACACAGTAGCGTCAAATTACAAAATCTGCGCCACCGACCCAAGGATTTTCATGGATTACTTCATCATTGTCGTCACGACCGTCGCCGGCTTGTACTTCCATTGGTGGCTTTACGTGCGGATCAAACGCTGGATGGACCGCGATCTGGCGTTGTCACTGGCGGGTAAAGACCAACAGAAAAGAGCCTTTATGCTCCAGCAACTGGCGAACGCTCAAACGCAGAAGATCAAGCGGCGGGACCTGCCTCAGTGGCTTGAGGCGGCTGCGGCAGGGTATCCCGATCGGTAGACTGCCTACGGTGCCAGGCGCTCACGAATCCAGTCAGCGCCCTGCAAGCGGTAGTTGAGGCGATCGTGCAGACGGCTCGGACGGCCCTGCCAGAATTCGATGCGCTCGGGTAGCAAGCGATAGCCGCCCCAGTGCTCGGGGCAGTGAGGCTGAGTGTCGCTGAAACGTTGCTCGGTGTTCTTGAGCAGCGCTTCCAGTTCGCCGCGATCAGCAATCACCCGGCTCTGGGGCGAGGCCCAGGCACCGAGACGGCTGCCCAGAGGACGAACCTGATAGTAGGCGTCGGACTCTTCAGGCGTGACCTTCACCACCCGCCCTTCGATGCGTACCTGGCGCTCCAGGGCTGGCCAGAAGAACGTCATGGCCGCAAATGGATTGGCGGCCAGTTGCTGACCCTTGTCGCTTTCATAGTTGGTGAAGAAGGTGAAGCCCTGCTCGTCCAAACCCTTGAGCAGCAGGATGCGGCAATGCGGCCGACCGTCCTGATCGACGGTGGCCAGCGTCATGGCATTCGCCTCTACCGGCACCTGCTCGGTTTTCACCGCATCGGCAAACCACTGATGGAACAGCGCGAACGGCTCGGCCGGGGCTTGCGCCTCGGTCAGGCCATCTCGGGTGTAGTCGCGACGCATATCTGCCAAGGGCCGGGTCATGGCGCATTCCTTTTGGTTAACGAATCACTGCTTTGTGGCGTCGGCGGTGGCGACTTTCTTGGTGTCGGCAGCGGCTTTGGCGGGCGCAGTCTTTTTCACCACTGCTTTTTTGGCTGGAGCCTTGGCGGCCGCTTTCTTGGCCGGTGCCTTTTTCGTCGCCGGCACAGCCGCTTTCTTCGCAGCTGGTGCCGAGGTCACAGGCTTGGCCACTGGTTTGATGTCTTGCGCAGCGACCATGGTTTTCATCGGTGCAGGAGCCGGCATGTTGTACTTGCTCAGCAACGCGACCATGGTGTTTGCCGGCGTCACCAACAGCTCGACGCGACGGTTCAAGGCACGACCTTCGGAACTGTCGTTGGCGGCACGCGGAGCCTCACCACCCATGCCGCGCAGCATCAGGCGATCACGCTGCAGACCGCTGAGACGGAAGATCGCCGCCACTGCCTGGGCGCGCTCTTGGCTCAGCTTCACGTTGGCCGGTGCGGCGCCCGACGTATCACTGTGACCGAGTACCAGCACGGCGGTCTTTGGATCGACTTCGAGGATTTTCGCGACACGGGTAAACGGGCCGAGTGTTACCGGCAGCAGCATGGCCGGACGATCGGGATTGAACGAGCCTTCTACCGGTGCCGTGACAACCAGCACGTTTTCACGGCGCTCAAGTTTCAGATTGCTGTCCTTGATCGCCTCGCGCAGACGCGGTTCGTAGTCGTCGAGCCAGGCCTGGGTGACTTTCGGGTCGGGCATCGGCACGGCTTTGGCGGTGCTCTGCTCCTTGCCGCCGAACGGCCACCACCAGTTGCCACCGGCATCGGCTTCAGCCTTGGCCACAGCAGCCGGTTTGGCTTCAGGTTTAACTTCCGGCTTCACGTCCAGTTTGGCCACTTTGTCGGCAGCGTCATCGGAACCGAACGGCCAGTACCAAGGGGATGCACTGTCAGCCTTGGCGACGGGTGCTGTTGCAGCAGGTTTCAGCGGGGCCGGCGCCGGCGCTTTGGTCGCAACCTTGTCGGAAGAGCCGAACGGCCACCAGCTGCCGCCGTCTGCGTCATTTTGTGGGGTTTGTGCGCAACCGGTGATAGCGAAGCACAGGGCCAGGGCGAGAGTTTTATTGGATGACATTGGATATCCACAAAATGAAGTAATGAAAAATCAGACCGGGTTAGCCCGGATAAACAGCGTTTTGAAACCACAAAGGCTTTCGGGTTCCGGCCCTGGCCCCCTTAAGCGTGATTTACAGACAAGTGGCCAGTACTCGCACAAGCTTTTGCGCTCGTGGATCCATCAAGACGTATGGCCCCAGGGTATTTGTCACAAAGCCGAAGGCCACATCGTATTCTGGGTCAGCAAAACCGATGGAGCCGCCGGCGCCGGGGTGACCGAACGCCCGTGGGCCAAGGCCGTAGGTGGCGTTGGGTACGTCCGGTTGATCGAGCATGCAACCCAGGCCGAAGCGGGTCCGGGTCAATAAAGTCTTGTCTTCGCCCAAGCTGTGTTCGCGGGTCAGCTCCTCGAGCATTTCGCTTTCCAGCAAGCTGCCGTCGAGCAGACCTGCGTAGAACCCGGCCAGGCTGCGGGCATTGCCATGGCCATTGGCGGCCGGCTGCTGCATGCGCCGCCATTCCGGTTTGTTGGTGCTGGTCATTATAGACGGCGGGTTGGTGAAGGCCCGCGTGCTCATGGCCGTCGGCTCGCGCATGGTCACTTGCAGCAAGCGCTGGGCCGCGGCATCGCCAAGGTTGCCCTTGCTACGGGCAATATGCGCCACGCGATGGAACTCTTTGTCGGCGAGGCCGACGTGGAAGTCCAGCCCCAAAGGCTTTGCGACCCGTGCCACGATCGATTCGCCCGGCCCACGACCGTCGGCGCGACGCAGCAACTCACCGACCAGCCAGCCATAGGTGATCGCCGCATAACCGTGACCTTCACCCGGCGTCCACCATGGCGCTTCGGCAGCCAGGGCATCGACCATGGTCTGCCAGTCATAAAGTGCTTCTGGGGCCAGCAACTCGCGCAGGGCCGGCAGGCCGGCTTGATGGCAGAGCAAGTGGCGCAGGGTCACGGATTCTTTGCCGGCGGCAGCGAACTCGGGCCAGTAACGGGCGACCGGGGCGTCCAGTTGCAGCTTGCCTTCGGCCACCAGTTGCAGCGCGGTCACGGCGGTGAAAGTCTTGGTGCAGGAAAACAGGTTGGCAATGGTGTCGCTGTGCCAGGCTTCGGTGCCGTCCTTGTCGGCGGTACCGCCCCAGAGGTCGAGAACGGTTTCACCGCCAATCCGGATGCACAACGCCGCGCCACGCTCCTGAGGATCGTCGAACAGCGCCGCAAAAGCTTCGCGTACCGCTTCGAACTTAAGCTCGTAATGACCCTGAATCTGCACCCGCAACTCTCCCGGATAAGCTCTACTAAAGTGGCCCGCATTGTTCCAGCCCTTGAGGGTTTTGGGAACAGGGTCGGGCCGGGCGGTCGCCCGGCCATAGAATTAATCAGAAACCTTTGTGGCGAGGGAGCTTGCTCCCGTTGAGCTGCGCAGCGGCCCCCCTTATCTTCAAAAAGAATGGGACTGCTACGCAGTCCAACGGGAGCAAGCTCCCTCGCCACAGGGGGTATCAGTGCTTAATGACCATTACCCGAATGCCCACCCGCATGGCTGGCATCCTCCCCTGCACTCTTGTCGGCAGAGCCTTGCTTGCCGCCCTCGTTCTCGGTGGCTTTTTCCGCCTCGGCCGCAGCCTTCTCGGCCTCTTTGCCGAGTTGATCGACGGTCAACAAATTGCTTTTTCGCACACTGTCGACAAACCCCTGGAACGGCAAATCAGTAATACCCACCAGCCCGAAGTGACCGTTCTCGCCATCCAGCAGGCGACCGGTCACCGGTTGATCGAGGTACTGAAACCAGTGCACCCCGACAATCGACGGTTCGCTCATCGCCTGTTTGAGGAAGTTGGCGTAGGCCGGGCCGCGGTCTTCTTCTTTCGCCAGTTGCGTCACGCCGCCCCAGAACGGGCCGCGATCCTTTGATCCGAAGTTGAATTCGGTGATCAGCACCGGCTTGTCCAGGCTGCGCAGTCTGGCGAAGTCGTAACCATCCTGGGGTTGCAGGGTGTACATATTGAAGCTCAGCACGTCGCAATATTGCGCGCAGGATTCGACGGCTTCCGGGGTACTGACGGCAAAGCGGCCGCCCAGCAACAATTGGTTCGGCGCATGCCACTTGAGCGAATCGGAGACGGTTTTGAAGTAGGTGTCGGCGAAGACTTTCTGGAAGTATTTGAAGTCGGCTTCGATTTCCGGGTATTCGGCGCTCGGCTGCGGCGGCACGAAGCCCGGGTCTTCCATCAATTCCCAGGCCGGCAGATCAATGCCCCAGGCTTTGGAAAGGCCCGCCTGGTTGCGGTACTTGTCGCGCAGCTGTTTGAGGAAGGCACGTTTGGCCGGCACATCGGTGGTCATTTTCAAGGTGCCGTAGGCCAACGCATAACGGGCCTTCGGGTCATCGCCGGGACCGGCCCAGGCCAGTTCATTGTCGGCGAAGTAACCGATCAGCCACGGATCGTCGCGATGGTCGCGGGCAGCGATGGCCACGGCACGCTCGGTGGCCATGGCGAAACGCGGATCGAACGGGTCGGGCATGCCGCCCCACCAATCGGTGCCGGTGCTGATGCTGGCGTAATCGCCGACGATCGACAGCGGCAAGGTGTACGGCACTCGGTCAGCGTTGCCAAACACCGGTGCGCTCCAGTTGCCGAGAGTGTTGAAACCCCAGGCTTGCAGGCGATCGAGGGTATGACTGGCCCAGCGTTGTTCGTCGAAAACCACTTTGCAGCGTTCGGCGGCCGTTTGCTCGGCCGCTTTTTCGACTGACGCTTCAACGGCGCCGGTCTTGGCCGCGTCGGCAACACCAGCCGCGGATTTGGTTGCCGCAGGAGCGGTTA
The DNA here is from genome assembly GCF_054668495.1 of Pseudomonas sp. S2_A02. Lineage (NCBI taxonomy): Bacteria > Pseudomonadati > Pseudomonadota > Gammaproteobacteria > Pseudomonadales > Pseudomonadaceae > Pseudomonas > Pseudomonas sp. S2_A02. The sequence goes on from NZ_CP162776.1 coordinate 2,364,987, forward strand.
ATTGTTCGGTGGCCTTATCGGTCGTCGCCTCGACCGCATCGGCCTTGGCCGCTTCGGCGACACCAGCCTTGGTGTCGCTGCCCGGTACGCAAGGTTTGCCATACAGACGCTGCAGATTGGCGCCGTAGAAATCGTACCAGCGACCGGCGTTGTAGGCTCGGCCCTGATCGACACCATTGCCGCCACGGTTGTCGCCTTCGCCATAATAGCTGGCAAGAGGTTCGTCGGGTTTGGGCAGGGACTCGAACATCCACTCGCGACCGGCGACGTAAGTCTGATTGACGCTCGGGGTCACGCTATTGATGCCGAGGGAATAGAACGGATGCCCTTCCGGGGTCACCAGGTACCAGCGGCCATCACGCTTTTCAGTACGGAAAAAGCCGCTGGCCTTGAACGCCGGGCCTTTGGTCCAACCGCCGAACTTGTCCAGCGAGGCCTTCTCGCGCTCGGCCAGCCAGGTTTTCAGTTGTTGCTGTTCTTTGGCCGCGGCGGACTTCAGTTGCTCGTCGCTGCTGACCTTCTCCGGCCATTTGGCCCGGGTCGATTGGCCGTAGGCATCTACCAGACCGCCATAAGCTGCCTTGGTGACAGCCTCGCCGTCCTGCACGCCGAAGCGTTCGAGCAAGATGCTTTGGGCGACTTTCGGCTGATCCATCGACAAGGTCACCGACACCACTTGGCTGCGGTCCAGCTCACCGGTACTGCTGGCCAGCAATACACGCTGCCCTTCGAAGTCGATCGGCATTGGTGGGCCGGCCTTCATGCCCTGGCTCAAAGGTGAACTCGGCTGCAGCGGCACCAGCAGGGTTTGCGCAGGGCCGGCCGGCAGATCGACACGGCTGACCAAAGTCTTGCCGTCGTTGCTCTGGATTTTCACATACAGCGTCACTGCCCAGTTCATCGCACTCTGGATCCGCAGGCTCATGACGCCCGACTGCGACCAATCCCAGGCACCGGTCTGCGGCGTCAGGCGCAAGGTCGGTTGGGCAACCGGGTTGAAGATCACGCGGCGTAGCACTTCGCCTTCGGCCGTTTGCTCCGCGTTGGATTGCGGAAGGCTGGTGTCCTGGGTCGCCACCTGGACCACATCGGCGGGACGCACAAAGTTGAACAGCGTCTGCTGGCCGGCAGGGGCCGCCAGCAAAGGGGCTGCGAACATCAAGGCAAAAACGGCAGGTAACGACCGGCGCAGCGAACGGCGAATCATAAGAACGTGGATCTCCCAAGCGACCATCAATGGGCCAGTGGAAAAGCGGTGGCAGTGAGGTAGACAACGCGGTGGGCCTATTTGCCCACCGGTGCATCAGGAAATTTCACGACGAAATGGCGGCAATGCATTGAGAATAGCTTTGCCGTAGCGCTGCGTGACCAGACGGCGATCAAGCAGGGTGATGGTGCCGCGGTCTTCTTCGGTCCGCAGCAAGCGACCGCAGGCCTGGACCAGCTTCAGCGAGGCGTCCGGCACGGAGATTTCCATGAACGGATTACCACCGCGGGCCTCGATCCATTCCGCCAGGGCAGCTTCGACAGGATCGTCGGGCACCGAGAACGGAATCTTGGCGATCACCACGTGCTCGCAGTACGCACCGGGCAAATCCACGCCTTCGGCGAAACTCGCCAGGCCGAACAGCACGCTGGAATCCCCGCCATCAACCCGCGCCTTGTGCTTGTTCAGGGTTTCCTGTTTCGACAGGTTGCCTTGAATGAACACTTGCTTGCGCCAGTCGCGGTCCAGACCGTCGAACACGTCCTGCATCTGCTTGCGAGACGAGAACAGCACCAGAGTGCCCCGTGAACCTTCTACCAGTTGCGGCAGGTCGCGGATGATCGCCGCAGTGTGGGCCGGCGCGTCACGCGGGTCGGCTTTCAGGTCCGGCACCCGCAGCACACCGGCGTCGGCGTGATGGAACGGGCTCGGGACCACCGCGGTGACGGCTGTTTTAGGCAGGCCGGCGCGCATGCGGAAGCGGTCGAAAGTGCCGAGGGCGGTGAGGGTCGCCGATGTCACCAGCGCCCCGTAAGCCACGTTCCACAGGTTGCGTCGGAGCATGTCCGCCGCAAGGATCGGGCTGGCATTGACCTCTATATCGAACAGCGAACCGCTTTCGGCCAGGGTCAGCCAACGGGCCATGGGCGGATTGTCTTCCGGGTCTTCGACGGTGAAAGCGGTCCACAACTCCCAATTGCCCGAAGAACGCGACAACAGGCTGCCGAACAGCGGATACCACTCTTCGGCCTGGTTGCTGGCGATGCCGATATTGACCTCGCCGTCCATGCCTTCCTTGAGCAGTTCGGTGAGCCGGGTGAACAGGTCGGTCAGGCGGGCAAAGCCCTTCTTCAGCTCGATGCCCATTTCGCGCATGTGTTCGGGAATCACCCCGCCAACGAAACGGTGACGTGGCCGCTCGCGGCCTTCGACGTCTTCGCCGGGTTTGAAGTCGGCGGCTTGCTCACAGGCGCTGAACATGAATTGCTGCTGGGTCTTGATCTCCCGCGCCAGCTCCGGCACCTGCTCGATCAACTTGCCCAGATCGCCTGGCAGCGGGTGCTGAGCCAACAATTTGGTGAGGTTCTTGGCGGTGGTTTCCAACCAGTCGGCGGTGGAACGCAGACGCGTGTAGTGAGCGAAGTGACCGATAGCCTTGTCCGGCAGGTGATGGCCTTCGTCGAACACGTAGATGGTGTCACGCGGGTCCGGGAGAACCGCGCCGCCGCCCAGGGCCAGATCGGCCAGGACCATGTCGTGGTTGGTAACAATCACGTCGACTTTGCCCATGCCTTCGCGGGCCTTGTAGAAGGCGCACTGGCCGAAGTTCGGGCAATGACGGTTGGTGCACTGGCTGTGATCGGTGGTCAGGCGCGCCCAGTCGGCGTCTTCCAGAGCCGTCGACCAACTGTCGCGGTCGCCGTCCCACTTATTGCCGGCGAGCTTCTCGATCATGCTGGTGAACAGCTTCTGGCTGGCCTCATCGACCTCGATCTTGAAGCCTTCTTCTTCGAACAGCTGCGCGGTGGCAGTCTGCGCGTGACCTTCCTGGAGCAACATGTCGAGCTTGGACAGACACATATAGCGCCCGCGGCCCTTGGCCAGGGCGAAGCTGAAATTCAACCCGCTGTTGCGCATCAGGTCGGGCAAATCCTTGTAGACGATCTGCTCTTGCAGGGCGACGGTGGCCGTGGCGATCACCAGACGCTTGCCGGCGGCCTTCGCGGTCGGGATGGCCGCCAGGCTGTAGGCCACGGTTTTGCCGGTACCGGTGCCGGCTTCCACCGCGACAATCGCGGGGTCGCCACTGCGCCGGCCTTCGTCGTCGGTGTCGATGGCACCGAGGACCTTGGCAATTTCGGCGATCATCAGGCGTTGGCCGTAGCGCGGCTTGAGGCTCTTGGCTTCGAGAAAACGCGAGTAGGCGCCCTGGATCGTGGTTTTGAGTTCGGTGCTGATCATCAAAAAAGGCTGGATAAATTTTCAGTGGTTCGGATCGGCCGCTATCATACCCCGCTAATCAATCCCGCGCAGAACGGAGTACCTCAATGACACCTTTTGGCATCGTTTATACCCTGCATGTCCTGGCCGCCCTGGTGTGGGTCGGCGGCATGTTTTTCGCCTGGATGGTCTTGCGCCCCGCGGCGATGAAGGCGCTGGAAGGCCCTGCCCGGTTGAAGCTGTGGGTGGAAGTGTTTCAAGGTTTTTTCCGCTGGGTCTGGATCGCGGTGGTGCTTTTGCCGATCAGCGGCGTGGGCATGATTCATCTGCAGTTCGCCGGATTTGAAGCAGCGCCGCGGTATGTGCAGGTGATGATGGGATTGTATGTGGTGATGACGGCGCTGTTTATCCGGATTCAGGCGTTATTGCTGCCGGAACTGCGCACGGCGGTGGTGGCTCAGGATTGGCCGACGGGCGCGGCGGTGCTGGGCAAAATTCGGCGCCTGGTGGGGATTAACCTGATGGTCGGGTTGGCGCTGGTGGCGATTGCTGCGGCTCGGCCGTGATCGTTCCCACGCTCTGCGTGGGAACGCCTCAAGGGACGCTCCGCGTCCAGTGACGCGCAGCGTCACGGCCTGCGTTCCCACGCAGAGCGTGGGAACCATCGCTTGAGGGCTTACAACCGCTGAATCGTCACCGAACCCGCCACCCCCGCGGGCCCAGGCTGGCCATCGGCACCGGCGTGACCGCTCTTGCCGCCGTCGGCTTTATAAACAAAGCAGCCCTTGGATTTGCCTCCCGCTCCCGGTTTACCACCAGGCCCTGCCGCTCCACCCACCCCACCGGCAATCTCGACCTTGATCTGCTGCACAGGGTATTCACGCGGCACTTCCAGCCGAACCTGCGCCCCTGGCGCACCCGGCTGGCCGTCGCTGCCATTACTGCCATCGGCGCCGCGACCGGCCTGGCCCCAGGTACAACCCGGTGCTTGACCGTTGGCTCCATCAAGGCCGACAAAACCTGGAGCGCCCGCGCCACCCCGAGCGTCTACCGACAATTGCGGCGCGTTCAACGCTTTGATCTGCAGATCCAGATTGCGCCCGGAACGAGCGGCCTTGAGGTAAGTCCCCGGCGCGCCCCGCGCAGTGATCTGGCTGCCTTCGGCCAACTCGGCATGGCTGACCTTCAACGCCAGAGCTTGTTCGCTCGGCACGATGGCGATCCGCGCTTCGCGTCCCAGGTGCAGCTCGCCGACCGTCACTTCGGTCACGTTCGAGGGAATCAGCAAGGTGCCGTAATCGGCGACTTCCAGCCGTTCCAGTTGCAAGGTACTGGCGGTGTTGGGCAAGCGCATCAGCGAGTTGGTTTCGACGCTCACCACCTGCGCGCAGGCCAATGGGCTGATAAGTGCAGCGAGCAGACAGAGTTTACGCATGGGAGGCCTTCGAAGCGGCCGGGGCCGGAATGGTTTGCAGGTGGAAAACGCCGAAAAAGACAATCTTCAGGCGATCACGCCAAGGGTGGGCTCGACCTTTGAGGCTGCGGTTGCAGAACACCAGCTCCAGAAGATGGAGCCCTGCCAACACGCTGCCCGCCAGATTGACCAACAGGTGCAGCGGATGAACAAACGGTATGAGCAGGTTGACTAGCAGCACCAACCAGAACAGCAAGGTCAGTAACTTCCCCAGCCCCCAAAACACCTTCATACGCTCCTCCGTTGAGAATTATTCTTTGTGCGCACAGTAACGGCTTACGTGCGGGATAAGCCAGAGGGCAACAAAAAATTCTTCCCGAAGGTCGCGGATTGGCCGCCGGACAAGCCTGAATCATCATCCGACGGCTCTATCACATGGCTCAGCGATTGATATGCAACTCCACGCGACGGTTTTGCGCCCGCCCTTCTTCCGTGTCGTTATCGGCTATCGGTTGGCTTTCGCCCCGGCCTTCGCTGGTGAGTTTGTTCGGCGCCAGCCCCTGGCTCAACAGGTAGGCCGCCACGCTGCTGGCACGCCGTTCCGACAGCTTCTGGTTATAGGTGTCCGAACCCTGGCTGTCGGTATGGCCGACGACTTTGACGCTCACCACATCGGCGCCCTGCAACTTGGCCATCAATGAATCCAGCTGACTGCGCGCTTCGGGCATCAGGTCGGATTGGTTGTAGGCGAATAGCACGTTGCCGTTCAGGGTGATGACTTCCGATACCGGTGGTTCAACTGGTTTCACGCTGGCCGGGTATTGCGGCAGCGGACAACCGTGATGTTCAACGGGGGTATTGGCAGGCGTATCAGGGCAGCGATCACGTCGATCGAAGACACCATCATCGTCTTCATCACCATCCTGGGCGTAGCAGATCAGGCCACCGGTCAAGATCCCGAGCGCCGCTCCACCCGCTGCCCAGCCACTGCTTTCAATTGCGCCCAAACCGCCACCGACCAGCCCGCCTATGACACTGCAGATCGGCCAGGTTCGTTGATTGAGGGGGGCGGTGCCATCGCTGTGAGTCGCACAACCGGTCAGAAGACTGCCAAGCAGCAGAACCGGCAAGACAGTCCTTGTGAGAACGCTCATTGTGAATGCTCCTGTGTCACCGGCCCATACCGGTCACACAGGAGTAAAGACCCGCATCCGCGACTGTACAAGCCGCGGAGCACAAGGGATCTAGCGGTTGATTTTGATTTCCGTGCGACGGTTCAACGCACGGCCGTCAGCGGTTTTATTATCGGCCACCGGCTGGCTTTCACCGGCACCGGTCACGGACACGAAACTGCTGCGTGGCACGCCTTGGGAGATCAGGTATTCCACCACCGAATGGGCGCGTCTATCCGACAGTTTCTGGTTGTAGGCATCACTGCCGACACTATCGGTATGACCGGTCACGGTCAGTTGGGCGCTGGAGGATTCCTGTTTCAGGCGGGTGGCAATGGTGTTGAGTACGTCTTTATCGGCAGGGGTAAGCTTGGCCGAGTCGAACTGAAAGTGCACATCACGGATAACGATGACTTCTTCCTTGACCACCGCCGTCTCCTCAACTACCGGAGCAGGTGCTGGTGGAGGGCAGCCGTCGGCATCGACCCGCACGCCTTTAGGTGTACCCGGGCACTTGTCGCGGCTGTCCAGCACGCCATCGCCGTCTTCATCACCATCGCCGTGCACCCAGCAATAGGCGGCTGCCGTGCCGCCGACCAGCAGCGCGCCATACCCCGCCCATGCCGAACTCTCGGTCGCGCCGAGCCCTGCACCGACGACACCACCGACCGCCGCACAGGTCGGCCAGTCGGTTTTCTGCAAACCTGCGCAACCAGTCAACACACTGGTTAGCAGAACCAAGGGTAATGCTGTCCGAATTATGCTCATCTAGTTCTTCTCCTGAGGGATCGGCTTAAAACCGATTCTAGGGAGTAAAGACCCGACTTTTAATCTCCGCCAGCAATAGGCCATTGCTGTTTGGCCCCCTGTTCATGGAAGATCGCAGCTTTTTGGCTGAACCGGCGAGACAGGAACTAGGCTCGGACGTCTGGGCAGGCTAGTCTTGGCGATCTGATTGAGGATCTTCAATGATTGCAGGTATCTCTTCGCGCACGCCCCAACAGGCGTTGGCCGCTTTGCTTGATCGTTATGCCCCGGCGCGTCTGTTGCTGATTGGCGCCAGCGAATTCCCCGCGCTTGAGGCATTCAAGCTCGCGCACCCGGACAGCATCGTCGCCTATGCGGCGCCCGGGTCATTGCCGGCCGAACTGGCGGCGCAACGGTTTGATCTGGCGCTGGTGGTCGATTGTCTCGAACACTTGCCCAAGCGCGATGGCCTGAATCTGCTCGGTGGAATACGCAACCTCAATGCCAGTCGCATTGCGGTGCTGGCCGACTTGCCGGCCAGCGGTTGGCAGGAGACGGACTTTTTTTCCCTGGCGTTGCAAGCCAGTGAACGCTTCCAGCGCGACGATCAAGTACTGACCCTGTTCACCTATGATCTGCTTGACTATAAACAGGTGCCCGACTGGCTCAACTCACGCTTCTGGGCCAATCCGGAAAATTTCGGGAAATATTGGTGGTAACGCAATGAGTACATCCATTTGCCCTTGCGGCAGCGGCACGCTGCTCGATGCCTGCTGCGGTCATTACCATGCCGGCCATTGCGCCCCTAGCGCCGAAGTCTTGATGCGTTCGCGCTACAGCGCCTATGTACTGGGGTTGATCGATTATCTGGTGGCGACCACCCTGCCCGCGCAACAGGCTAGCCTGGATCGCCAGTCGATCAGCGACTGGAGCGCCCAAAGCACCTGGCTGGGCCTGGAGGTGGAAAGCGCCGAGGTCTTTGGCGGACAACCGGAGCACGCTTTCGTCACTTTCACCGCTCGCTGGCATGACAGCAGCGGCGAACACAGTCACCGCGAACGTTCGTCATTCGTGCAGAACACTGGCCGCTGGTACTTCATTGACCCCACCGTGCCACTCAAGGCGGGACGCAATGACGCGTGCCCGTGCGCCAGCGGGCAGAAGTTCAAGAAGTGTTGCGCGAGTTATTTCGGCGCTTGAGTTGACCAACAGCAAAAGATCGCAGCCTTCGGCAGCTCCGCGCCTGCAGGCGCTGCCGAAGGCTGCGATCTTTTTAAGGCTAGACTGGGTCTCAAGGGAGATACCTCACCATGACCCGTCAACGGCGCGCATTACAGCTGCTCACCCTGCTCCTGTTTCTGGGGCTCGGCGGCTGCGCGTCGTGGTTCGACTTTGACAACGACCTCCCGGAGCCACAAGTGCACTTGGTCAAGGTCGAGGTGGTACGGGCCAAATTGCTGGAGCAGAAGTTCCTGCTGCACTTTCGCGTCGACAATCCCAATGACCAAGACCTGACGGTGCGCGCCCTGGAATATCGCATTCACCTCGGGGACATCCTGCTGACCGAAGGCGAGCACGAACATTGGTTCACGATCGGCCCCAAGCGCAGTGCCTATTTCAAGGTACCGATTCGCACCAACCTGTGGCCGAAAGTCCGGGACCTGGTGAAATTGCTGAAAAACCCGATCAACCCATTCCCTATCGTCTGGAAGGTGAACTGGAAACCGGTTTATTCATCGCGCACTACGTGCACCTGGCGCGCAATGGCGTGATAATCGCCGCCGATTTAATTCCGGAGTGACCCCGATGACCCAGCAACCTCATGTCCATGGCCCTGACTGCAACCACGATCATGACCATCACGACCACCATGATCACGACCATGGCCATGTCCACGGCCCGAACTGCGGCCACGCCCACCAGGAACCGGTGCGTAACGCCCTGAAAGACGTCGGCCGCAACGACCCTTGCCCATGCGGCAACGGCAAGAAATTCAAGAAGTGCCACGGCGCTTGATGCTTCGGGCGGATATCTTTTTCGCCTGTTGAATCGTCTTCGCGAGCAGGCTCGCTCCCACAGGGATCTTTTGTGAACCACAAAATTGTGAACACCGCCGATCAACTGTGGGAGCGGGCTTGCCCGCGATGACGGCGGCACATTCAATACAACTGTTTCAGTTAGATCCTCATCGCGGGCAAGCCCGCTCCCACAGGTTTTTTAGTCGGCCTGCAGAATTTTCGCAGTACTGACGACCGTCGCATACTCACCCTGCAAATTACCCAGCGACATTGCATGCACTTCCTCGGCTGAATGGGCATTGCCGAAAAAGTCCGCCTTGTCGAAGGTAAAGCACGCATCCTGCGCAACCCACGTTTCAAACCCCAGATTCCCGGCCGTTCGCGCCGTGGACTCGACCGAATTGTTGGTCGCCACACCCACGATGATCAACTGATCGATCCCCGCCTCGCGCAAACGTGCCTCCAGTCCCGTCGAACAAAAGGCATCCGGCACCTGCTTCTGAATCAACCACTCACCCATCGATGGTTGAAAACGCTCCTGAAATTCCACCCCCGATTGCTGCGGCCAGAACACTGAATCCTCTGAGGGGGACAAGTGCTGCACATGAATCACCGGCCTCCCGGTTCGGCGCCAATGCCCCAGCAATTCCAGGATTCGCTCTTCGGCTTGAGGGTTGTTTCGACGACCCAGTTTTGGATGCAGGATGCCTTTTTGTTGATCGATGATGATCAGCGCCGCGTTTATCTTGAGCTCCATGCCGACTTTTCTCCTGCTGGGGCATTGAATTTCCCGCACTTCAGCATCACCTCTTCCTACTGGCAAGCCATCAAACGCAAACAGGACGACCTGATGCTTGCGGTCGCTGCCCGTACCTGACGATGCCACTTGATTTGGAGCACTTCATTAATCCGCCTAAACCCTGAGGCCCTGCACTCTGATCGTTCCCATGCTCCGCGTGGGAATGCTTCAACGAACGCTCCGCGTTCGGCTCTGGATGTGACGCAGAGCGTCACGGGCTGCATTCCCACGCAGAGCGTGGGAACGATCAATAAAGAAATAACCCCGCCGCCGCTTGCGCGGCCACCTCCTGCTCACTAACGTAGCGCCTTTATTGTGCCCCGCCTCGGAAGTCCGTTCAGTTTTGGCGAGTGGCTAATGTTGTCAGGCAAGGCGCCGCGACGAGTCATAGCTCGCTATGGCGAGGAGCGGCAACGCAGTCTGACGACATTAGACGCCGTCAACACTGAACAGCGACTTTCGAGGCGGGGCACCTCTACCCCCGCAGGAGCTTTGCCATGGCCTCGCCAGCCCTTACACATTTTCTTCCCCGGTTCGGCGTTGCCGCAGCAGTGGCCAGTGTTTTGAGCCTGACTGGTTGTCAGACCTGGAACACCCAGGACACCCTCCCGCCAGCCTCCGGCGTGCAACCGCTCAAAGGATTGGCGCAGAACGTTTCGGTTCGACGCAATGCCATGGGCATGCCGCTGATCGAGAGCAACAGCTTCCACGATGCGCTGTTCACCCTCGGCTACGTGCATGCCAGCGACCGCATCAGCCAAATGGTCACTCTGCGTTTGCTCGCCCAGGGCCGTCTGGCGGAGATGTCTGGTTCGGACCTGCTCGACGCCGACCGCTACATGCGTGCAGTCAATCTGAAGAAAAGCGCGGGTGAGCTGTACAAGGCCTCTTCGCCACGCCTCAAGCGTTTCTTCGAAGTCTATGCCCGAGGGGTCAACGCCTACCTGTTCCGCTACCGCGACAAACTGCCTGCCGATCTCGCGGCCACTGGCTACAAACCGGAATACTGGAAACCTGAAGATTCGGCGCTGATTTTCTGCCTGCTGAATTTCAGTCAATCGGCGAACCTGCCGGAAGAGATTTCCTCGCTGATGCTGGCCCAGACGGTCAGCGCCGACAAGCTGGCCTGGCTGTCGCCCTCCGCTCCCGACGAAAAACTGCCGGTCGCTGAAGCCGAAAAACTTCAGGGCATCAAACTCAACGGGCAAATCCCGGGGCTGAGCGAAATCAGCAAGGCTACCGCTCGCCTATCGGACCTGAACCTGTTGGGCGCCACCTCTTCGAACAACTGGGCGATCGCCCCGCAACGCAGCCGCAGCGGCAAAAGCCTGTTGGCCAGCGATAGCCATGGGCCGCTGGGCGTGCCGTCGCTGTTCAGTTACGTGCAGATTCGCGCGCCGAAATACCAGGCCTCCGGCGTGACCATTGCCGGGCTACCGATGGTGCTCGGTGGTTTCAACGGCAAAGTGGCGTGGAGCATGACCACGGTCATGGGCGACAACCAGGACCTGTTCCTGGAAAAAATCAAACGCCAGGGCAACGGCCTTTCCTACGAAGTGGGCGGCAAATGGCAGCCGGCGATCGTGCGCAACGAAACCTACTTCGTCAAAGGCCAGCGGCCGATTCGCGAAGCGGTGTACGAAACCCGCCACGGGCCGCTGCTCAATAGCGCCCAAGGCAGCGCACTGGCGAATGGTTTCGGCCTGGCCTTGCAGACGCCGAACTTCACCGACGACAAAACCCTGGACGCCTTTTTCGACCTATCCCGAGCGCAAAGCGTCGAGAAGGCCTCGGACGCCAGCCGTGAAATACGCGCCATCGCCCTGAATCTGGTGTTTGCCGATGCCAGCAATATCGGCTGGCAAGTGACCGGACGCTACCCGAACCGTCGCGAAGGCGAAGGCTTGCTGCCGTCGCCGGGCTGGGAAGGTCGCTACGACTGGGACGGTTATGCCGACCCGATGCTCCATCCGTATGACCAGGACCCGGCTCAAGGCTGGCTCGGCACCGCCAACCAACGGGTCATTCCCCATGGCTACGGCATGCAGCTGTCCAATTCCTGGTCGGCGCCGGAGCGCGGCGAACGCATGGCCGAACTGGCGGGCGTGGGCAAACACGACACGCGTAGCCTGATCGCCATGCAATACGACCAGACCACCACCTTCGCTGCCAAGCTGAAGAAGATGTTTGAAGCGCCGGGCATGTCCCAGCCACTCAAACAAGCCATCGAAGCGCTGCCGGTTGCCGATCGCGGCAAGGCTCGCGAGGCCTACACGCGCTTGATGGCTTTCGACGGCAAACTCAGCCCGACCTCCGCCGACGCGGCGATCTACGAGCTGTTCCTGCAGGAAAGCACTAAGCAGATTTTCCTCGACGAACTGGGCCCGGAAAGCACCCCGGCGTGGAAAGCCTTTATCGCCAACGGCAAGTTGTCTTACGCGGCACAGGCCGATCATCTGCTGGGCCGCGAAGACAGTCCGTTCTGGGATGACCTGCGCACTGCGCAGAAAGAAGACAAACCGGCGATTCTCGCCCGTAGCCTGGCGGCCGCGATCAGCGCGGGTGACAGCCAGTTGGGTGGCGATCACAAAACCTGGCAGTGGGGCAAACTGCATCGCTACGAGTGGAAGAACGCCAGCGGTCAGACCGTGCGCGGTCCGTTGGCAGCCGGCGGCGACCACACCACGCTCAACACCGCCGCGTTCACCTGGGGTCAGGACTTCAACACCACGCTGGCTCCGGCCATGCGCTTTATCGTCGATTTCGGTCAGGCCGAACCGCTGATGGGCCAGAACGGTACCGGTCAATCCGGCAACCCGGCCAGCCCGCACTATCTCGACAGCGTCGATCCATGGATCAAGGGGCAATACATGAGCCTGCCAATGCAGCCGCAGAACTTTGACAAGGTGTATGGCAAGACGCGGTTGACGCTGACGCCTGGCAAGTAACCTCGAGTGGGACCTGGCTTGCTTGCGAAAGCATGCTGTCGGTTCCCTTTATGTGGATGCACCATCGCTATCGCGAGCAGGCTCGCTCCCACATTTGATCGCATTCTTTCTGACAGAACTCGATTAAATGTGGGAGCGAGCCTGCTCGCGAAAGTGGCCTGATTAACGCCGCCATTTTTCCTTGAAAAAAATAGAACTTCTCGCTTCGCGCAAACCTCCTAGCTAACAGGCCTCTCCATTTGGGTAACAATATGGACCTTGTTATCGCTCGTCCTGAAGGTTTGTACTGCCCGCCCGGTGATTTCTATATCGACCCATGGCAGCCGGTCGAACGCTCGGTAATCACCCACGCCCACAGCGACCATGCTCGCCGTGGCAATCAACATTATCTGGCGGCGGCACCGGGTGCAGGCATTCTGCACGCGCGTCTGGGCCAGGATATCAACCTGCAAACGCTGCCCTATGGCGAGCCGTTGCTGCACCGAGGCGTAAAACTGAGTTTTCATCCCGCGGGCCACGTGCTCGGCTCAGCCCAAGTGCGTTTGGAATATGGCGGGGAAGTCTGGGTCGCCTCGGGGGATTACAAGACCGAGCCCGACGGCACCTGTGCGCCGTTCGAACCAGTGCGTTGCCATACATTCATCACGGAATCGACGTTCGGTTTGCCGATTTACCGCTGGCAACCCCAGACGCAGATCTTTGCCGAGATCAATCAGTGGTGGCAGACCAACGCCGCAGCCGACAAAACCAGCGTGCTGCTCTGCTACGCCTTCGGCAAGGCTCAGCGGATTCTCCACGGCATCGATGCCAGCCTCGGCCCCATTCTGGTACATGGCGCGCTTGAACCCATCAATCGGATTTATCGCGAGAGCGGCATTTACTTACCGCCAACGATCTATTCCTCCGAAGTAAAAAAACATGACCCGATGATGCGCAAGGCCTTGGTTCTCGCGCCGCCTTCGGCGGGTGCCAGCCCTTGGGTACGGCGTTTCGGTGACTACAGCGATGGCTTCGCCAGCGGTTGGATGCGCTTGCGCGGTACACGGCGGCGGCGCGGCGTGGACCGTGGCTTCGTGCTATCTGATCACGCTGATTGGCCCGGCCTGCTGTGGGCCATCGAACAAACCGGCGCCGAGCGCGTGATCGTCACCCATGGATCGATCGGCGTACTGGTGCGCCATCTACGCGAACTAGGCCTCGATGCCATGAGTTTCAGCACCGAATACGGCGATGATGAAGACACCACAGTTCTCGAACCCGAGCGCGCCGAGGTGCTGGCATGAAAGCCTTCGCCGACTTGTATGCCGAACTCGATGCCACCACCTCGAGCAACGCCAAACTGACGGCGATGCAGAACTATTTCGCCCAAGCCTCGCCCGAAGATGCCGCCTGGGCGGTGTACTTTCTGTCCGGTGGACGACCTCGGCAATTGGTGCCGGTACGAATGCTGCGGGAAATGGCCACAACGTTTTCCGGGCTCTCGCCCTGGTTGTTCGAAGAAAGTTATCAGGCCGTCGGTGATCTGGCGGAAACCATCTCGCTGGTGCTGCCCGAAACGCACCACACCTCTACCGACGGGCTGGCGGTGTGGATTGAAAACAAACTGCTGCCGCTGCGTAATGCGCCTGCGCTGACCCTCGCCGAATGCTTGCCCGCCCTGTGGGCGCAACTGGATCGCCAGAGTCTGATGCTGTGCATCAAATTGATCACTGGCAGTTTCCGTGTCGGGGTCTCCAAATTGCTGGTCACCCGCGCGCTGGCGGCCATGGCCGGGCTCGACAGCAAGCGCGTGGCCCAGCGGCTGGTGGGTTATACCGATCTGTCCAACCGCCCAAGCGCCACCAGTTACCTGAAGCTGATCGCCCCCGAATCACCCCATGAGCATGCCCAACGGGGTGGCCAGCCGTACCCGTTTTTCCTCGCCCATGCATTGTCGCATCCGGTCGAGCAGTTCGAAGCCATGCTCGGCCCGGCCAATCAATGGCAAGTGGAATGGAAGTGGGACGGCATCCGCGCTCAAGTGGTCAAGCGCGATGGACGCTTGTGGATCTGGTCGCGAGGTGAAGAGCTGGTGAGCGAACGCTTCCCCGAACTGGAGAGCCTGGTTCGTGACTTACCCGATGGCACGGTGATCGATGGTGAAATTGTCGCCTGGAAAGCCGTGCAACCGGGCATCGAGGACGCTTTCGACGCGCAATCGCCATCGTCACCTTCTGTGCTGCCTTTCGCCCTGTTGCAACAACGGATCGGCCGCAAAATGCTGAGCAAAAAAATCCTCGATGAGGTGCCCGTGGTCATCCAGGCCTATGATCTGCTGGAATGGCAGGGTGAGGATTGGCGCAACCGGACTCAAGCCACGCGCCGCACGCAGCTGGAACAACTCATCAACTCCTGCGCAAACCCGGTGTTACTGAGCTCGCCCGTGCTGACCGGTGAAGACTGGTTCGACCTCGCCCGCCAACGAGAGGCCTCTCGCAAATTGGGCGTCGAAGGCATGATGCTCAAGGCCCGCGATGCGCTGTATGGCGTCGGGCGGACCAAGGACATGGGCGTATGGTGGAAATGGAAAGTCGACCCGTTCAGCGTTGATGCAGTGCTGATCTATGCCCAGCAAGGCCATGGCCGCCGGGCCAGTCTCTACACCGATTACACCTTCGCTGTGTGGGACGGCCCACCCTCTGCCCGCGAGCGAACGCTGGTGCCTTTCGCCAAGGCCTACTCCGGATTGACTGACGAAGAAATGCGCCAGGTCGATAGCATCGTGCGCAAGACCACGGTGGAAAAATTCGGACCGGTCAGTAGTGTGAAGCCGACTTTGGTATTTGAGCTGGGGTTCGAAGGTATCGCCCTGTCGAAACGGCACAAGAGCGGGATTGCGGTGCGGTTTCCGAGGATGCTGCGTTGGCGGCACGACAAATCGGTGGAGGACGCTGACAGCTTGGCGACGTTGCAGGATTTGCTCGCCTGACCTGATTTCTGTAGACCGATCTTTTGTAGCAGCTGGCGAAACCTGCTCTGTAGGAGCGAGGCTTGCCCGCGAAGGCATCTTCAAGTACGCCAAAAGCTTCGCGGGCAAGCCTCGCTTCTACAGCACCACTCTGGCGCAGGAATCTGGCGATGCCCATTTTCGTGCACTATCGCGCTTTGCCACTTCTTGTATTACCTTTTAAACGCTTGTTCGGGACTCTGGTTCGGAAATTGCTACTTTTAATAGGTCTTACGCTTTCCAGTAACAGTACTTCTGCGCCACAAGCGCTCATATTGGTTCTTAGGGATTGAATAATGAAAAAAGCATTGCTGACCCTTTCTGCACTGGCGTTGTGCATGGCTGCTGGCTCCGCGCTGGCCAAGGAATATAAAGAATTGCGTTTTGGCGTTGACCCTTCCTACGCGCCGTTCGAGTCCAAAGCAGCCGACGGCAGCCTGGTAGGCTTCGACATCGACCTGGGCAATGCGATCTGTGCCGAACTGAAGGTCAAGTGCAAATGGGTCGAAAGCGATTTCGACGGCATGATTCCAGGCCTGAAAGCCAATAAATTCGACGGTGTGATCTCTTCGATGACCGTCACCCCGGCCCGCGAAAAAGTCATCGACTTCTCCAGCGAGCTGTTCTCCGGCCCTACTGCTTACGTGTTCAAGAAAGGTTCCGGCCTGAGCGAAGACGTCGCTTCGTTGAAGGGTAAAACCGTCGGTTACGAGCAAGGCACCATTCAGGAAGCCTATGCCAAAGCCGTGCTGGACAAGGCCGGCGTGAAAACCCAGGCCTATCAGAACCAGGATCAGGTGTATTCCGATCTGACTTCCGGCCGTCTCGACGCAGCCATCCAGGACATGTTGCAAGCCGAGTTGGGCTTCCTGAAGTCGCCAAAAGGCGCCGATTACGAAGTCAGCAAGCCAGTCGACAGCGAATTGCTGCCCGCTAAAACAGCGATCGGTATCTCGAAAGGTAACAAAGACCTCAAGGCACTTTTGGATAAAGGTATCAAAGCGTTACACGACGATGGCACCTACGCCACCATTCAGAAGAAACACTTTGGCGATCTGAATCTGTACAGCGGCAAATAATGCCCGGCGCCCATCTCGCGATGGGCGCTTTTTTCACCCGATCAGGTTGCTGATTTATGTTCGAAAACCTCTTACAAAACCTGGGGCTCTCAGCCTTCAGCCTCCAGGGCTTCGGCCCGTTGCTGATGGAAGGCACCTGGATGACCATCAAGTTATCGGTGTTGTCGCTGTTGGTGGCCGTGTTGCTCGGTCTGTTGGGCGCCAGTGCCAAGCTGTCAAAAGTCAAACTGCTGCGGGTACCGGCCCAGCTCTACACCACGCTGATTCGCGGGGTGCCCGATCTGGTGTTGATGCTGCTGATTTTCTACAGCCTGCAAACCTGGCTGACCTCGTTTACCGACTTCATGGAATGGGAATACATCGAGATCAACCCGTTCAGCGCCGGGGTCATCACCCTGGGCTTCATTTATGGCGCGTATTTCACCGAAACCTTCCGTGGCGCGATCCTCGCCGTACCGCGGGGCCAGGTCGAAGCCGCCACCGCCTATGGCCTCAAACGCGGTCAGCGTTTTCGTATCGTGGTGTTCCCGCAAATGATGCGCTTCGCCTTGCCCGGCATTGGCAACAACTGGATGGTGATGCTCAAGGCCACCGCGCTGGTTTCGATCATCGGCCTCGCCGATCTGGTCAAGGCTGCGCAGGACGCCGGTAAAAGCACTTATCAACTGTTCTACTTCCTGGTGCTTGCCGCATTGATTTACCTGCTGATCACCAGTGCGTCCAATTTTGTCCTGCGCTGGCTCGAACGCCGCTATGCCGCCGGTTCCCGGGAGGCCGTACGATGATCGAACTCTTGCAGGAATACTGGAAACCCTTCCTTTATACCGATGGCTACAACATCACTGGCCTGGCCATGACCATGTGGCTGCTCAGCGCGTCGATCTTCATCGGTTTTCTGGTATCGATTCCGCTGTCCATCGCCAGGGTTTCGCCCAAGGTCTACGTCCGCTGGCCGGTGCAGTTTTACACCTACCTGTTCCGGGGTACGCCGCTCTACATTCAGCTGCTGATTTGTTACACCGGCATCTACAGCCTGGCCGCCGTGCGTGCTCAGCCAGTTCTCGATGCGTTCTTTCGCGATGCGATGAACTGCACGATCCTGGCTTTCGCCCTGAACACCTGCGCCTATACCACGGAGATCTTCGCCGGGGCAATTCGCAGCATGGCCCACGGCGAAGTCGAAGCGGCAAAGGCTTACGGCCTGTCAGGCTGGAAGCTCTATGCGTACATCATCATGCCGTCGGCCCTGCGTCGCTCGTTGCCTTATTACAGCAACGAAGTGATTCTGATGCTGCACTCGACGACTGTGGCGTTCACCGCGACCATCCCGGATGTATTGAAAGTCGCTCGCGATGCGAACTCTGCGACCTTCCTGACCTTCCAGTCGTTCGGCATCGCCGCGCTGATCTACCTGACCGTTACCTTTGCGCTGGTCGGCCTGTTCCGTCTCGCCGAACGCCGATGGCTGGCCTTCCTCGGGCCGACTCACTAGGACAACTCGTACATGCGCCACCAGATTCATGACCTGCTGGCCCCGCTGCCGGGGACCGTGCGACAGATTCACAGCTTCCACTTCGGCCCGCCGTCGGCCAAAGGCAAGATTTACATTCAGTCCTCCCTGCATGCCGATGAATTGCCCGGCATGTTGGTGGCCTGGCACCTCAAACAACGTCTGGCGGAGCTGGAAGCCGCCGGCCGGCTGCGCAGCGAAATCGTGCTGGTGCCCGTGGCCAACCCGGTCGGCCTGGAACAAGTGTTGATGGACGTTCCACTGGGCCGCTACGAGCTGGAAAGCGGGCAGAACTTCAATCGCTGGTTCGTCGATTTGAGTGAAGAAGTCGGCAACGAGATCGAAGGCCTGCTCGGCGACGATCCGCAACATAACCTCGAACTGATCCGCGACAGCCTGCGCAAGGCGTTGGCGCGGCAGACCGCAGGCACACAACTGCAATCCCAGCGCTTGACCCTGCAACGGCTCGCCTGCGATGCGGACATCGTGCTGGACCTGCATTGCGATTTCGAAGCCGTGGCGCACCTTTACACCACACCCGAGGCTTGGCCGCAGGTCGAGCCGCTGGCGCGCTACATCGGTGCCGAAGCCAGCCTGCTGGCCACCGACTCTGGTGGCCAGTCGTTCGATGAATGTTTCACCCTACTCTGGTGGCAGTTGAAAGAGCGCTTTGGCGAACAGTTCGAGATTCCGCTGGGCAGTTTTTCGGTCACCGTCGAATTGCGCGGCCAGGGCGACGTCAATCACCCGCTCGCCAGCCTCGATTGCCAGGCACTGATCGACTATCTGATTCATTTCGGCGCGATTGCCGGTGAGCCGGCGCCATTACCCGAACTGCCCTACCCGGCCACACCGTTGGCCGGCGTCGAACCGGTGGCGACGTCGGTGGGTGGGCTGCTGGTGTTCACCGCCCTGCCTGGGGAATACCTGGAGGCCGGGCAACTGATCGCCGAAGTGATCGACCCGATCAATGATCGTGTCACCCCTGTTCATTGCACCGCCGCCGGGCTGATGTACGCCCGTTCGTTGCGGCGCATGGCCACTGCCGGCATGGTGATCGCCCACGTCGCGGGCACCGAAGCCTATCGCAGCGGTTACCTACTTTCGCCTTGAGGATGCATGCCCCATGTACAAATTGACCATCGAAGGCCTGCATAAAAGCTATGGCGATCATCAGGTGCTCAAAGGCGTTTCGCTCAAGGCCAAAACCGGCGACGTCATCAGCCTGATCGGCGCCAGCGGCTCAGGCAAAAGCACCTTTTTGCGCTGCATCAACTTTCTCGAACAGCCCAATGACGGCGCCATGACCATGGACGGCCAGCCGATCCGCATGATCCATGACCGTCATGGAATGCGCGTCGCCGATGAGGATGAATTGCAGCGAATCCGCACGCGCCTGGCCATGGTGTTCCAGCACTTCAACCTGTGGAGCCATATGACGGTGCTGGAAAACATCACCATGGCCCCGCGCCGGGTGCTCGGTTGCAGCAAGAAAGAGGCCGAAGACCGTGCCCGACGTTACCTCGACAAGGTGGGCCTGGCGGCACGCGTGGCGGATCAATACCCGGCGTTCCTTTCAGGCGGCCAGCAACAACGGGTAGCCATTGCCCGAGCGCTGGCCATGGAACCGGAAGTCATGCTGTTCGACGAACCGACCTCGGCGCTCGACCCGGAACTGGTGGGCGAAGTGCTCAAAGTCATCCAGGGCCTGGCCGAAGAAGGCCGGACCATGATCATGGTCACCCACGAAATGAGCTTCGCCCGCAAGGTGTCGAGCCAGGTGCTGTTTCTGCACCAGGGATTGGTGGAAGAAGAAGGTGCGCCGGAGGATGTGTTGGGCAATCCGAAGAGTGAGCGACTCAAGCAGTTCCTCAGCGGCAACCTCAAATAACCCACCTTTGCGTAGGAGCGAGCGGTGCGGCGATCCGACTTGCCCGCGAAGACGTCAGCAGATCCAGCATCAACGTCACTGACAGACCGCTTTCGCGGGCGATATTTGTCATAGACGAACGAAATATGGCCAGTCAGCTGAAATCTTTTACAGATATCAGCTGACTGGCCATTCATTCGACAGGGGTTCAGGCGACTGGCGCGGGCGGTGGTTCGTCCGGAAGAGTCGGCTCGCCGGGTTCTGTCGGTTGTTCGTTGGGGGTATCGGGATCAGGCTGGCCAGGGATCCCCCCTGCCATGCTGACGGGCGGATGTGCCAACAAGGACCAGGCCAGCACGCCAACCTGATTGGGTTCAAGCCTTGCCAGCTCGGCACTTATTCGCGGATCGATCTTCATGAAGCACTCCTGAGCGATGGCCCGATCCGCCTTGCGCGAATCGGAGCAGTACATTCCATAGAGTGTACGCCCGCTCAGGAATTCCAACGGCTTGTCAGACGGCTGACTCAGGTACGCGGCAGGGTCACGCCACGCTGGCCCTGGTACTTGCCGCCACGGTCCTTGTAGGAGACTTCGCACTCTTCGTCCGACTCAAGGAACAACATCTGCGCCACGCCTTCGTTCGCGTAGATTTTCGCCGGCAGATTGGTGGTGTTGGAGAACTCCAGGGTCACGTGACCTTCCCACTCAGGCTCGAGCGGCGTGACGTTGACGATAATGCCGCAACGCGCGTAGGTGCTTTTACCCAGGCAAATGGTCAATACGTTACGCGGGATGCGGAAGTATTCGACGGTGCTGGCCAGAGCGAAGGAGTTCGGCGGAATGATGCACACGTCGCTGTGGATGTCGACGAAGCTGCCAGCATCGAAGTTTTTCGGGTCGACGATCGCCGAATTGATGTTGGTAAACACCTTGAAGTGATTGGTGCAACGCACATCGTAGCCGTAGCTGGACACGCCGTAGGAGATCACACGGCTATCGTCGCTGCCGCGCACCTGGCGCTCGACGAAAGGCTCGATCATGCCGTGCTCTTGCGCCATGCGGCGAATCCACTTGTCCGATTTGATGCTCATGGCGGGTGTCCTGAATAGCGAGGTGGAAAAATTCTGTCCGGCATCTTACCGGGCAGGCGCTCCGGGTTCAAAGTCCGGGAAACAATTCTCGCCGATCGCCCGTGAATCTTGGGCCTTGATCGCTATTCGATGCACCGTCAGTCACGAAAACAGAGAAACCTTCGCAAGAACCATTGGCACGTTCCGGAAAAAGGGTTAAGGTGGCGCCACTGTGCTGCTTGTGTCACTGAGAATCTCTACACGATATGTTGAATTTCGATCCAACCATCTACAAGAATTTTTCCTGCTCTTTGCACTCAGTCTCGGCCAGGGTTCTTCCTGCGTCGCAGTTATCTTTGTTCAAGGAGTTACACCATGTCTAATCGCCAAACCGGTACCGTTAAGTGGTTCAACGATGAAAAAGGCTTCGGCTTCATCACTCCACAATCCGGTGACGACCTGTTCGTTCACTTCAAAGCTATCCAATCCGACGGCTTCAAAAGCCTGAAAGAAGGCCAACAGGTTTCTTTCATCGCTACCCGCGGTCAGAAAGGCATGCAAGCTGAAGAAGTTCAAGTTATCTAACTTGTAACTGCTTTAGTAAAAAGCCCCGCCCTTAAAAGCGGGGCTTTTTTGTGCCTGTGTGTTTTGCATGGCAAAAAAAGATCGCAGCCTTCGACAGCCCCTACAGGATGTATCTCAATCCCATGCTGGAGCTGCCAAAGGCTGCGATTTTTTGATTTTTCAGGGTGCTACCAAGCCACGCCAAACCCTGCGGTGTATCGGGTTTTGCTCAGGTCAGCCTCATCG
Source organism: Pseudomonas sp. S2_A02 (assembly GCF_054668495.1). Taxonomy (NCBI): domain Bacteria; kingdom Pseudomonadati; phylum Pseudomonadota; class Gammaproteobacteria; order Pseudomonadales; family Pseudomonadaceae; genus Pseudomonas; species Pseudomonas sp. S2_A02. The sequence continues at coordinate 2,386,838 of NZ_CP162776.1, forward strand.
CTTCCGCTGATGATATCTCTCTCGGCCTTCAGGTTCAGCGACGCCCAATCGGTAACTTTGTAGCGCAGGCCGACCTCGGCATCGAGGGCGTAATCCGCCACGCCCGACAATGGTTTTCCGACCTCACCATTGGTGAAGAACTCGACCTTCTTGCCGACCAAATAACGGTTGTAGTCCCACTTCATCGCCAAGGAATAGAAGTTTTCCTTGCGGCCGCTGGAATACTCATAATCCGTGTTGTTCAGCAGCGAACCCAAGGAGAAGGCGCCCAGCTCGTTATCCCAGAATTGATAACCGGGACCGGTACCGATGGTGCGCTGACGGGAAAGCTCTTCGACCTTGTCGCGCTTATAGTTCAAACGACCTTGCCAGAACCACTTCTCGGTGAGGAATCGGTCGAGAGAATATTCGGCACGCCAGTTATCAGTGGTGACGACGTCATCCTGGAACTCTCGGTTGTATTCACCTTCCGCCGTATGACGCCACCGACCATGACGCGCGCTGGTTTTGAAGCCCACGTCATAATCATCGGTATCTTTTTCGGCTCGGCGATAATCCAGCGCCATGTCGACATTACCTTTCCACACCAAATCCTCGACCACTGGCTTGGGCCTGAGCATCTGCTGAATACTGGCCAGCTCCACCGTTTTGGGGGCGTCACCATTGGCCAGAGTGACCTTGCCGTCTTCCGCCGCGTGCAGCGACTTGGCCACCTCGCCGCTGTAGGCATCCTGCTTGACCAGCATATGCTGATCGCTTTCCAGGGTTTTGACCTCTTTCCAGTCAATCGGAACCGCCCCGGCATACTGGGTCTGGATCAACAGCTTGCCACCGTCGAAGAGCGTAATTTGACCGCTCAATTTGTCACCGTTCTTCAACCAGACGGTATCGGCAAGCAAGGGAGTGGAAGCACTGACGACAGCAAGGCACAGCAAGGTTCTGGACAACATAAGCGAATCGAAGGCTCAACTTTGCGAAAAAAAGTCGGCATTATCCTTACGAATAAGGCCCTGACAAGGACTGACCCGACTATTCCTATTGAGTTCATTTCTCAATAGGCGATCCAGGATTTACTCTACAGACGGTCAATGCGCATTTTTTCAGGAAGCCCGGGACGTGAGCGATTCAACCTCTGAAACCGAAAGCGCGGCGCAAATCCGACGCACGGCGCTCTACCTGACCCTGGCACAAGTGCCCGAGGGCAAAGTCGTGAGCTATGGCCAATTGGCCGAGCTCGCGGGACTGGGTCGTGCCGCCCGCTGGGTCGGGCGAACACTGAGCCAACTGCCCGGCGACACCAAATTGCCCTGGCACCGCGTGCTGGGTGCCGGCGGACGACTCAGCCTGCCCGTGGGCAGCCCTTCGGGGGATGAACAACGGGCCCGATTGCGCATGGAAGGCATCAGTATCCTGAACAATCGTGTTGATATTCAGCGCCATGGCTGGCGCCCGGTAGAGCACAGCGGTTAGAGTGCGCGCTTTGTTTCCGTAATCCTTGAGGCAGACTCCAGCCCATGCCCCGTAAAACCTGGCGCGCCGCGCTCGCCGCCTATGCCAGCCCCTCGACGCTCGTGCTGTTGCTGCTTGGTTTCGCCGCCGGCCTGCCCTACATGCTGGTGTTTTCGACGCTTTCAGTGTGGCTGCGCGAGGCCGGTGTTGCCCGCGAAACCATCGGCTATGCAAGCCTGATCGGCCTGGCCTACGCCTTTAAATGGGTCTGGTCCCCGCTGCTCGACCAATGGCGCCTGCCACTGCTCGGCAAGCTCGGTCGACGACGCTCCTGGCTGGTACTGTCCCAGGCGCTGGTGATCCTCGGCCTCATCGGCATGGGTTTCTGCGACCCGCAGAAGCATCTGTCCTGGCTGATCGCTATTGCAGTGGTCGTCGCCTTCGCCTCCGCGACGCAAGACATCGCTGTCGACGCCTATCGCCTGGAAATCGCTGAAGACAGCCGTCAAGCAGCGCTCGCCGCCAGCTACATGTCCGGTTATCGGATTGCCGCACTGCTGGCCACCGCCGGCGCCCTGTTCTTCGCCGAAGGCTTCGGCTCCACCGGTTTCAACTATAAGCATTCGGCATGGGCCGGCACTTACCTGCTGTTTGGCGCGCTGATGGTCCCGGCACTGCTGACGTCCCTCTTCATGCGTGAACCGCCAGTGCCGTTGCGAACTCAACTTCAGGCCGGGCGCTACAGCTTTGCGCATCAATTGGCGTCAGTGTTCGTGCTGATCGTGCTGCTGGTGTCCGTACCGGCCATGTTCACCCAGCTCTACAACACTGACTTCGCCAGCGTACTGTTCGAAGGCGTCAGCGTGCTCGACCTGCTGCTCGAAGACCGCGCGTTCCTGCGGGCGATTCTCTATATCACGCTTACCGGCCTGTGCTTGTCGGCCATGGGCCGCCGTGGCCTGGCGCCGGTGCTGACGCCGGTCAACGACTTTATCCTGCGTTATCGCTGGCAAGCCCTGCTGCTGCTCGGGTTGATCGCCACCTATCGGATGTCTGATACGGTCATGGGCGTAATGGCTAACGTGTTTTACATCGACCAGGGATTCACCAAGGATCAGATTGCCAGCGTCAGCAAGATTTTCGGCCTGATCATGACGCTGGTCGGCGCCGGCATGGGCGGCCTGCTGATCGTGCGCTTCGGTATTTTGCCCATCCTGTTCATCGGCGGTGTCACATCGGCTGGCACGAACCTGTTGTTCCTGATGCTCACGGACATGGGGGCCAATCTGCAGATGCTGATTGTCACCATTTCACTGGATAACTTCAGCTCGGGCCTGGCGACTTCGGCATTTGTCGCTTACCTGTCGAGCCTGACCAATCTCAAATTCTCCGCCACCCAGTACGCCCTGCTCAGCTCGATCATGCTCCTGCTGCCTCGCCTGATCGGCGGTTACTCAGGGGTCATGGTGGAGAAGTTCGGTTATCACAATTTCTTCCTGATCACCGCCCTGCTGGGCGTCCCAACCCTGCTGTTGATCGCCTTGCACTGGTTCCAGGAAAACCGCCGCGCCGGCCCGACACCGACGCCCGAACCGGCTCAAACCCAGGTCGCGGAAGAGTCGTAGGCTTTTTTTACGCACGAAGCATCGTAGAGGGCGGGCAGATTCTCGCCCTCTACGACTCAGCCGGCCGCACTCCTGTACGCCAGCAGATCTCGCCCGTACAATGTTCCGTCATTTCTCGTCATCAGCAACCGACAACGGCCAACCATGCGCACCAGTCAATTTTTGCTCGCCACACAGAAAGAAACGCCTTCCGACGCGGTCGTCATCAGCCATCAGCTGATGTTGCGCGCCGGCATGATCCGCAAACTCGCCTCGGGCCTGTACACCTGGCTGCCCATGGGCTTGCGAGTGATGCGCAAGGTCGAAGCCATCGTGCGTGAAGAAATGAACGCCGCCGGCTCTCTCGAAGTGTTGATGCCGAGCACCCAACCGGCTGAGCTGTGGCAGGAGTCCGGTCGCTGGGAAGAATACGGCCCGGAATTGCTGCGCTTCAAGGATCGCCACGGTCGCGACTTCTGCGCCGGCCCGACTCACGAAGAAGTCATCACTGACCTGATGCGTAACGAGTTGAGCAGCTACAAACAGCTGCCGATCAACCTGTACCAGATCCAGACCAAATTCCGTGACGAAATCCGCCCACGCTTCGGTTTGATGCGCGGCCGCGAATTCATCATGAAGGACGCCTATTCGTTCCACGCTGATCAGCCTTCGCTGCAGATCACCTACGACCGCATGCACCAGGCGTACTGCAACGTGTTCACCCGTCTGGGCCTGAAGTTCCGTCCGGTTGAAGCCGACAACGGCTCGATCGGTGGTGCCGGCTCCCACGAGTTCCACGTGCTGGCCGAATCCGGCGAAGACGATATCGTTTTCAGCAATGGTTCCGACTACGCGGCGAACATCGAGAAAGCCGAAGCCGTGCCACGTGAAACCTCCCGCGCCGCACCAAGCGAAGAGCTGCGCCTGGTCGATACGCCGAACGCCAAGACAATTGCGCAACTGGTCGAAGGCTTCAACCTGCCGATCGAAAAAACCATCAAGACCCTGGTGGTGCACGCTGAAGAGCAAGGCAAGCTGATTGCCCTGATCATCCGTGGCGACCACGAGCTGAACGAAATCAAGGCCGGCAACCAGCCTGGCGTTGCCAGCCCGCTGGTCATGGCTTCCGAAGCCGAACTGCGCGACGCCATTGGCGCCGGCGCCGGCTCTCTTGGCCCGTTGAACCTGCCACTGCCGATCATCATCGACCGTTCCGTCGAGCTGATGAGCGACTTCGGCATCGGTGCCAACATCGACGACAAGCACTACTTCGGCGTGAACTGGGAGCGTGATCTGCCGGTTCCGACCGTCGCCGACCTGCGCAACGTCGTGGCCGGTGATCCGAGCCCTGACGGCAAAGGCACCCTGGAAATCAAGCGCGGCATCGAAGTCGGGCACATCTTCCAGCTGGGCAACAAGTACAGCAAAGCGATGAAGTGCGAAGTGCTGGGCGAGAACGGCAAGCCGGTCACCCTGGAAATGGGCTGCTATGGCATTGGCGTGTCTCGCGTGGTGGCTGCCGCCATCGAACAGAACAACGACGAGAACGGGATTATCTGGAGCGATGCTCTGGCTCCGTTCCAGGTTGCCCTGGTTCCGCTGCGCTACGAAACCGAACAGGTTCGCGAAGCCACCGACAAGCTCTACGCAGAACTGACTGCCGCTGGCTTCGAAGTGCTGCTGGACGACCGCGACAAGAAAACCAGCCCGGGCATCAAGTTCGCCGACATGGAATTGATCGGCATTCCACACCGGATCGTGGTCAGTGATCGCGGCCTCGCCGACGGCAATCTGGAATACAAGAGCCGCACAGAGGCCGAGGCGCAAGCGCTGCCGGTCGCTGACGTGTTGTCTTTCCTCCAGGCCCGTATCCGCCGCTGACACCAGATAGAGACGTCATGTTCAAGCGAAACACCTTAGGCCTCGGTAGCGCCGCCCTGTGCGGCGCGCTGCTGGTCAGCGGCTGTGCCAATCAGATGTCACAACGCAGCGAGCACGAGGAACGGGTCGAGCGCAAATTGCTCGATCACAGCCTGCAGATCGATGTCGGCGAGCCCAAGGTGCTTGAGCTGCCGCAACGTCGGGTGAAAATCCACGAGCAGAAAACCTTCGAAGTCACCGAGTTCGAAGTCACGCGCCGCTATGATCGCTATACGCCTTACCAACCCTGGAGGGAGGTCTACGAGATCCCGCTGGGCGCGGTGGCCGTGGTGGCCGGCGTCGGTGCGAACGTGGTCAACGTGTTCGCCCTCGGCAATCTGCCGGACAGCGTGACGAAGGACTGGCTCAGCTATGGTTTCGCCGGGCTCAATCCGTTCATGAACGCGCAGTCCCATGGTCGGGCGCAACAGAACCTGGCGGGTATCGACGAAGTCCAGCGCGACAAACGCACGGAATACTCGAGCCTGCCTTGGAGCGAGCGCCCGGTGCAGGTCAAGGCTGGCAAGAACACCTTTGAACTGACCACCGACCGTAACGGTGTGTTGCGCCTGAACCTGCTGGACAGCCCATTCGCCGAACATGACCTCAATCATCTGGGCAAGCTGCAGATCAGTGTCGAGGACAACAAGGACGATGTGCACACCGACTCGTCTTTGGCGATCAGCAACACTTTGCGCAGTAAGCTGCTCGAAGCGCATGGGTTGATTTACGACGACCTCGAAGACGACGAAGTGAGCCAGTGGGTACACCGGGTCAAACGTCTGTCGGAACTGGGCCTGGAAGAAGAAGCCAGCGAGCTGGAACAGAGCCTGATCGAACTGACCCGCAACGATCCTGAGTTGCAGACCGAATTCCTCAAGTCGCTGACCAAGGATGCCGGGCGACTGGTGGCGGATCCGGGACCGAATTAAAGTCAAAAGCTTCGCGGGCAAGCCTCGCTCCTACAGTTTTCCGTCATGCACGAAATTCGCAACCGGCATGAATCTGTAGGAGCGAGGCTTGCCCGCGAAGAGGCCCGAACATTCAACGCTGAACTACCGCTCAAACAACTCCATCTGCTCAAACCCGCCCCGCAAATCCTCGAGCCTCACCCCAATCCCCAATAACCGCACCGGTTTCCCACCACGGTTAAAGGCTTGGGTCAGCAGCAACTGATAACTCCCCAGATCCCGCCCTGCCCCGGCCTGCTCCAAAGTAGTCTGGGTAAAATCATGAAATTTCACTTTGACGAACGGCTTGCCCGGGCGATAACTGCTGTCGATCCGTGCCATGCGGCCATTCAGGGATTCCAGCAACTCGGGCAATTTATCCAGACAACTCACCAAGTCCGGCAGATCCACGTCGTAAGTGTTTTCGACGCTGATCGACTGCCGTCGACTGTCGTTGTGCACCAACCGCTCATCAATCCCACGGGCCAGGCTCCAGAGTCGCTCGCCGAAGCTGCCGAATTCGCGCACCAGCGCCAACTTGTCCCATTCGCGCAAATGCGAGCAATCGACGATGCCGAGCCTGCCGAGTTTGTCGGCGGTCACTTTGCCAACCCCGTGCAGCTTGCTCACCGGCAAACCACTGACGAAGTCTTCTACCTGATCCGGTGTGATCACGAACAAGCCGTTAGGCTTCTTCCAGTCACTGGCGATTTTGGCGAGAAACTTGTTCGGCGCTACACCGGCCGACACGGTGATGTGCAATTGATTGGAGACCCGGCGGCGAATGTCCTGGGCGATTCGCGTGGCGCTGCCGCCGAAATGCGCGCTGTCGGACACGTCGAGGTAGGCCTCATCCAGGGAAAGCGGCTCGATCAGGTCGGTGTAATCGCGAAAGATCGTATGAATTTCCTTCGACGCTTCTCTATAGGCCTCCATGCGCGGCTTGACGATGGTCAGGTCCGGACACAGTTTCAAGGCATGCCCGGAAGACATGGCCGAGCGAACGCCATAAGCTCGCGCTTCATAGTTACAGGTGGCAATCACCCCACGCCGATCCGCCGAGCCACCCACCGCCAATGGCTTACCGGCCAGACGCGGGTCGTCACGCATCTCGATGGCGGCGTAGAAACAGTCACAATCGACGTGGATGATTTTTCGCTGCGTCATATAAAAGCAGTGTTCATGGCGAAGAAATGATGTGTGGGTGAGTCGTACCGGCAGTATCTCACTGACACCTGTATATAGCACCAGTACTCCGAATGTTCTTTTTCCTTTGTAGGAAAAGCACCGGATGAATTTATTTTCTCAATCGAAAGAGCCCTCTCGATAGAGCCACAAGCCTTGCCCTGCCTGCGTTTCAGACCGATAACCCATTGCTTTTTTCACCTAAGCGCTTGAACAGGAACAGGTTTTACCGAGATTGAAGGTTGACAGCCCTGCGATCCTCTGTAGAATGCCGACACACAGACGCGGGATGGAGCAGTCTGGTAGCTCGTCGGGCTCATAACCCGAAGGTCGTCGGTTCAAATCCGGCTCCCGCAACCAAACATCAAAAAAGGCTACTCGAAAGAGTGGCCTTTTTTGTGCGCGCCTGTTTTATAAAAAATCAGCGATCCATGCCTTATGGCACAGAAACAACAAATCGTTCTGATTCCGAAACTTAGGTCTCCCCTGCGACCGTTCGCCATCGTTTTACATTTATTTGAGCCATACTGGGATTAACGGTTGACACTCCGGCGTTCGCCTGTAGAATGCCGCCACACAGACGCGGGATGGAGCAGTCTGGTAGCTCGTCGGGCTCATAACCCGAAGGTCGTCGGTTCAAATCCGGCTCCCGCAACCAAACATCAAAAAAGGCTACTCGAAAGAGTGGCCTTTTTTGTATCTGTTGAAAAAGTCCTTTCGCAACAATGATCTGTCACTGTGCAGTGAGCCGTTCGGGATCGCCAGACTGTGAGTTCAGAGCAGACTGAACCGCAGATGAAACCTTCTACGACTGATGACGCGCCATCGCCCACATCCGGTGAGAGGCGTTAATATTTGTGATTATTTTTTTCTACAGGGATTGGTAACTTGGCTGGATACCTCCATCCTGTCGCGCACAATCCAAGAGGTGATTGATGCGCGCCAACTCGTCTGATTCACAAGACACCGTCACAGCGACACAACCGATCAAAGCCGAGCGTCTGCGCTTGCTGGATCGAATCAGCAAATATCGCCAACCCATCGGTCTGGCGGTCACTTTGCTGTTGTTCGCCATTGCGCTGATTGCCTGTCGTCACCTGCTGAGCGAACTCGATCTGTACGCGTTGCACGACTCGATTCTGGAAGTGCCGAAACCGGCCTTGCTGGGTGCGCTCGGCGCGACCGTCATCGGTTTCATCATTCTGCTGGGTTACGAATGGTCGGCCAGCCGTTATGCCGGCGTGACGCTGGCGCCGCGAATATTGGCATTGGGCGGCTTCACCGCGTTTGCCATTGGCAATGCTATTGGCCTTTCGCTGCTGTCAGGCGGCTCGGTTCGCTACCGTTTATATGCACGTCATGGTGTGGGGGCTTCGGAAGTCGCGCACATGACCCTGTTCGCCAGCCTCTCGCTCGGTTGCGCCCTTCCGCCCCTGGCCGCCCTCGCCACCCTTAGCAACCTGCCCGCCGCCTCCGTGGCCCTGGGTTTCTCCGAGACGTTGCTAGGTGCGATTGCAGTGGCCGTGCTGCTGCTCTCCACCGTACTGGCCATCGGCATCTATCGCCGTCGTTTGCCGGAACAGCCTTACCCCGACAACCTGCTGGTCAAGGTCGGCCGCCGCACCTTGCGCCTGCCGGGGCGCCGCCTGACGTTCCTGCAACTGGTCATCACCGCTCTGGACGTGGCTGCCGCCGCGACGGTGCTCTATCTGTTGCTGCCGGAAGCACCGCCCTTTGGTGCGTTCCTGCTGGTCTATCTATTGGCCCTGGCCGCTGGCGTGCTCAGCCATGTACCGGGCGGTGTCGGGGTATTCGAAGCGATTTTGCTCGCTGCCTTCGCCGACAAGCTCGGTGCCGCGCCACTGGCTGCTGCCCTGCTGCTCTACCGCCTGATCTATGTGGTGTTGCCGCTGCTGGTGGCTTGCGTACTGCTGCTGATCAACGAAGGCCAGCGCCTGTTTCAATCGCGCCAGTCCTTGCGTGCCGCCTCTGGCATGGCCGCGCCGATTCTGGCGGTGCTGGTGTTCCTGTCCGGCGTGGTGCTGCTGTTTTCCGGCGTGACGCCAGAAATCGATACCCGCCTTGAACACATTGGCTTTCTGATTCCCCATCGTTTGGTCGACGCCTCGCACTTCGGCGCCAGCCTGGTGGGTGTCCTCTGCCTGCTGCTGGCTCAGGGGCTGCGTCGCCGTCTGTCAGCCGCATGGATGCTGACCACCATTCTGTTGTTGGTCGGCGCCCTGCTCTCTCTGCTTAAAGGCTTCGACTGGGAAGAGGCTTGCCTGATGACCCTGACGGCGAGTTTGCTGGGGGTTTTCCGGCGTTCGTTCTATCGCCCCAGTCGCCTGACTGAACTGCCGTTTTCGCCGCTGTACCTGGTGGCCAGCCTCTGCGTACTCGGCGCGTCGATCTGGCTGCTGCTATTCGCCTATCAGGACGTTCCCTACAGCCATCAACTCTGGTGGCAGTTCACCCTCGATGCCGATGCCCCGCGTGGCCTGCGCTCGCTGCTCGGCGCCGCGGTCCTGCTGGTGGTGGTGTCCCTGACCTGGCTGCTGCGCACCGCGCGCCCGGTGATCCATCTGCCAACGCCCGATGAGCTGGACCGCGCAGTAAAGATTCTCATGGCCTCGTCCCAACCAGATGGCGGCCTGGCCCTGACCGGTGACAAGGCGCTGCTGTTTCACCCTAACGACGAGGCGTTTCTGATGTACGCCCGCCGTGGTCGCAGCCTGGTGGCGTTGTATGACCCAATCGGCCCGACCCAGCAACGGGCGGAAATGATCTGGCAGTTTCGCGACCTCTGCGATATCCACCACGCCCGCCCCGTGTTCTATCAAGTGCGCGCCGAGAATCTGCCGTATTACATGGACATCGGCCTGACCGCGATCAAGCTCGGCGAAGAAGCCCGGGTTGATTTGCATCGCTTTGATCTCGAAGCCAAGGGCAAAGAGATGAAGGACCTGCGCTACACCTGGAACCGTGGCACCCGTGACGGTCTGTCGCTGGAAATCCATGAGCCGGGGCAAGCGCCGATGGACGAGCTCAAGGTGATCTCCGATGCCTGGCTAACCGGCAAGAATGTGCGCGAGAAAGGCTTCTCGCTCGGGCGTTTCAGTGATGACTACCTCAAGCACTTCCGTGTCGCGGTGATTCGTTTCGAAGGGCGCCCGGTGGCGTTCGCCAACCTGCTCGAGACCTATGGCCATGATCTGGCCAGCCTCGACCTGATGCGCGCGCACCCCGACGCCCCCAAGCTGACCATGGAGTTCATGATGGTCGGCCTGATTCAACATTATAAAAATCATGGATACGCGCGTTTCAGCCTGGGCATGGTGCCGTTGTCGGGGTTACAACCCCGGCGCGGCGCACCACTGACCCAGCGCCTGGGCTCGATGGTATTCCGCCGTGGTGAGCAGCTGTACAACTTCCAAGGTTTGCGCCGCTTCAAAGACAAGTTCCAGCCCGACTGGGAACCCCGTTATATGGCCGTGCCCGCCGGACTCGATCCGCTGGTGGCCCTGGCCGACACTGCCGCCCTGATTGCGGGCGGCTTGACTGGATTGGTGAAACGCTGATGATTCAACGCTCCCTGCGGTACGTACTGGCCACACTGGTAGTGCTGGCCCTGATTGTCGGTGGCGGTTACTGGTACCTGAAACGCCCGGCACCAGAACCGACCCTCGAACGGCTGACGCCGGCCGATGGCGCCGCGATGACCCGTGTCATCCCCGGCAACACGCCGAAGGCTCAGGTGCTGGTGGCGGTCAATGAAGACCAGAAACTCAATGACAAGCAATTGACCACCCTGAGCCGCAGCGCCTCGGCGCAGATCGTCCAGGTGATTCTGCCCAAAGACTGCCTGCTGCAAAGCCGCGCCCTGCAAGCGGGCCTGCGCGAACTGAAAGGCCCGGCCACTCTGGTCAGCGGCATTGGCCCTGGCGCCGTGCTGGCATGGCGCTGGCTGGCCGAGCAGAAGGACGACAAGGCCCAGGCCATTTCGGTTGACCTGGCCCTGGAAAAACCCGAGGGCTGCACTCACCTGCTGCCAAAAAGCGCCGCCCACGGCCACTGGCTCGTGGCCTGGAACGACAACCCGGACGACACCAGCGCCGGCTTCGTGCGTGACCAACCCAATGCCGAAACCAGCATCAGTGACTACGACATCAACCTGCCGCAAGTGCTGAACAACGAACTGCGCAAAATCCTCGTCGGTGGCGATAAAGCCGCCGGCGGCTTGCAGATTCCGGTGGTCGAAGTGCCGGCCGGTCAGGCCAAGGACACCGTCACCCTGTTCCTCTCCGGCGACGGCGGCTGGCGCGACCTCGACCGCGACGTAGCGGGCGAGATGGCGAAGATCGGCTACCCGGTAGTCGGCATCGACACCCTGCGCTACTACTGGCAGCACAAGAGCCCGGAACAAAGCGCTCTGGACCTGACCGAACTGATGCAGCACTACCGGCAGAAATGGGGCACCAAGCGCTTCGTCCTGACCGGTTACTCGTTCGGTGCGGACGTATTGCCGGCCATCTACAACCGCCTGCCGGAAGCGGAACAGCAACGGATCGACGCAATCATCCTGCTGGCCTTCGCCCGCACCGGCAGCTTCGAAATCGAAGTCGAAGGCTGGCTCGGCAACGCCGGCAAAGAAGCCGCCACCGGCCCGGAAATGGCCAAGCTGCCGCCAGCAAAAGTGGTGTGCATCTACGGTGAGGAAGAAGTCGACGAGAGCGGCTGCACCGACAAGACCGCCGTGGGCGAAGCGATGAAACTGCCTGGCGGCCATCACTTCGACGAGAACTACCCGGCGCTGGCGCAGCGGTTGGTCGATGCCATCGAGAAGCGTCAAGCGAAGGAGACGGCTGCTCAAGAGTGATCTGAGCCGCGCTCACAAAAAAGCCCCCGACACCTCACGGTGCGGGGGCTTTTTCATTTGTACAAAGATCATCTAGACGCCGCAAATTCCTGTGGGAGCGGGCTTGCCCGCGATGGCGGTATGCCTGTCACATTAATGCTGGAACTACCGCCGTCATCGCGGGCAAGCCCGCTCCCACAGGGTTCTTCGTTGGATTGAGATGTAACCCTGTCCGCTGTCCTAGGACAAAGGAAACTCGCCAACCCAGGCCAAATGGACAATCAATTCGATTTATCGCTGGGAAGACAACTTCTCAAGCACTCCTAAGATCTGTGAAATCGCTTGTTTAATTTCGGCACGGCGATTTCGGATGACTCTCACAAACCTTGTAGGCAAACTCCGAATCTCGTGTTTGGGCACTTTGCCGCCTTGTTGCGCTTTTCTTCGACGGGATACTCTCCGGACGTCGCTGACCATTCAGCGATCGGGCTTGGAAACCCGACGAGCGAATAGCAACAACGTGCCCAACATGACCGCAGACCTTTACGGCTGCAATCTTGTGTCATGGCGGTTGTGCGTGGGACGTCTTCGGACGTGCCGGTTTCCTAGGCTCCCGGTTTTCCAACCTGCGCACAGCTGCCACCCATTCGCTTGGAAACGAACGTGGCTGCTCCTCAAGCTTGGGAAATAGACATGACTAAAATTGATTCATCCGCGATTTCAGAACTAAAAACCATCGGCCTCACCCCGCTCATCTACTGCTCGGATCAGGCGTTGTTCAACGTCCGCGCCGGCGTCCCCATCGTTGATGCATTGTCACAAGCCTCCGACCTGCTGTTCCTCGCCAAATCATTTACCGAGGATGCAGCCTATGCAAAAGACACCGACCGCCACGCCTGGGCCGCGCATTATTTGACGGCTATGTCCAAGGCAGTGATTGATGATGTGGTGAAGGTGCTGACACCGCGACCCGCCCGGACCAAGACCGAATCTGAAGAAGAGCTGACTGAAAGCAAGTAAAGGCGCAGGGACGGAAAAGCCGCGTTCCTGCAGACACTCAAATACCTGTGGGAGCGGGCTTGCCCGCGATGACGGCCGCAGATCCAACATTGATGTGGCAGACATACTGCTATCGCGGGCAAGCCCGCTCCCACAGGGTTCTTCGTTGGATTGGGATCAAATGCCAGTCAATAAAAAGCCCCCGCTACCTTCATGGCAACGGGGGCTTTTTCATGTGGCTTACATCTCGACTTGCGTACCCAGCTCAATCACCCGGTTCAGCGGCAGATTGAAGAACCGCAAATTACCATTGGCATTCTTCAACATGAAGGCGAACAACAACTCGCGCCAGCGGGCCATGCCTTCGAGTTTGGAAGCGATGACTGTCTCGCGACTGAGGAAGTAGGTGGTGCGCATCGGACTGAAATTCAGGTCATCCAGATGGCACAGTTTCAAGGCCTCAGGCACGTCCGGCTCGTCGGTGAAGCCGAAGTGCAGGATCACCCGGAAGAACCCTTCGCCGTAGGAATCGACATCGAAACGCCGTTGTGGCGGAACGCGCGGGATGTCTTCGTACACCACCGTCAGTAGCACCACTTGCTCGTGCAGCACCTGGTTATGCAGCAGATTGTGCAACAGCGCGTGAGGCACGGCGTCCGGGCGAGCGGTCAGAAACACGGCGGTGCCCTGAACCCGATGCGGTGGTTGTACGCGGATACTGCTGATGAAGATCGGCAGCGGTAACCCGCCTTCGTCCAGTCGCTCCACCAACAGTTGCTTGCCGCGTTTCCAGGTGGTCATCAATACGAACAGCGCGATACCGGCAATCACCGGGAACGCACCGCCCTGTATGATTTTCGGCACGTTGGCAGCGAAGTAAAGACCGTCCACCAACAGGAAACCCAGCAACACCGGCACCGCGAGGACCGGTGGCCACTTCCACAGCAGCAACATCACCGCCGACACCAAAATCGTGGTCATCAACATGGTGCCGGTCACCGCTACGCCGTAGGCCGAGGCCAACGCGCCGGAGGACTCAAAGCCTATTACCAGCAGGATCACGCCAACCATCAGCGCCCAGTTCACCGCGCCGATATAGATCTGGCCCTGCTCGGCACTGGATGTGTGCTGAATGTGCATGCGCGGAATGTAGCCGAGCTGGATCGCCTGACGGGTCAGGGAGAACGCACCGGAGATGACCGCTTGCGAGGCAATCACCGTGGCCATGGTCGACAATCCCACCAACGGGATCAACGCCCAGCTTGGCGCCAGCAGATAGAACGGGTTACGGGCGGCTTCCGGATCACCGAGCAGTAACGCACCCTGCCCGAAGTAGTTCAGCACCAGAGCGGGCAGCACAAGGATGAACCAGGCCCGGGCGATCGGCTTACGACCGAAGTGGCCCATGTCGGCGTACAGCGCCTCAGCACCGGTCAATGCCAGCACCACGGCGCCAAGAATCGTAACCCCCATGCCCGGGTGAACCATGAAGAAACGCACGCCCCACACCGGATTCATCGCCTGCAACACTTCCGGGTGCTGACTGATGCCATATACGCCTAATGCGCCGAGCACCAGAAACCAGGTGACCATGATCGGACCGAACAGAATGCCGATCCGCGCCGTACCGTGGCTCTGAATCAGGAACAATGCCACCAGCACCACCAGCGACAGCGGCACTACCCAATGGTCGATGCCCTCGAACGCCAGCCCCAGCCCCTCAATCGCCGACAGCACAGAAATCGCCGGGGTGATCATGCTGTCGCCGTAGAACAGCGCCGCGCCGATCAGCCCACAGACCACCAACAAGGTGCGCAATTTTGCATGCCCCGCCGCTGCTCGTCGGGCCAGGGCGGTCAAGGCCATGATCCCGCCCTCGCCCTGGTTGTCGGCACGCAGCACGAACATCATGTATTTGATCGAGACGACCCAGATCAGCGACCAGAAGATCAGCGCCAGAATGCCCAGCACGCCGTCATGGTTGACGGGCACGCCATAGCCACCGGAAAACACTTCTTTGAGGGTGTACAGCGGGCTCGTGCCGATATCGCCATACACCACCCCGACCGCCGCGACCAGCATGCCGATCGGTTTTGCTGCCGAATGCTCGGCGCCCGCCGCTTGACTACTTGCCTGCCCCATCCAAAACTCCTACTACTCAAACCCGGACTTCTTATAAGAAGCACTATGCCTTGTCGTGCAGCATGCGCTGTTTTACTTGTTGTTACAGACGTTTTATTGACTGTAGAAAATCGGTAAAGCTTAACGGCGCGAAGCATAGCGCAGCACTCGTCGTATTTCCCTGCATAAAGCTGGTCAAGTGCGCCGCCCATCGCTAGAATTGCGCACTTTTTGATCAGAGGCGCAGAAAACGTCCTTTCTCGCGAGTCACCGCTATTTTTTGACGAGTCAAAAAGCAGCGTATTCACGAGACAGAACGTAAGCGCCCGTCTGTCGCCTTGCCGTTCTCGGCTGGAGGCGTCCCAAAACACCGAGGTTAGACATGTCCACCACTCCTGCGCCGGCCAATCCAAAGGTTGGCTTCGTATCCCTGGGTTGCCCCAAAGCACTGGTCGACTCCGAGCGCATCCTTACCCAGCTGCGCATGGAAGGCTATGACGTTGTGTCCACTTATCAGGACGCCGACGTCGTGGTGGTCAACACCTGCGGCTTTATCGACTCGGCCAAGGCTGAGTCCCTGGAAGTGATCGGCGAAGCCATCAAGGAAAACGGCAAGGTCATCGTGACCGGCTGCATGGGCGTCGAAGAAGGCAACATCCGCAACGTGCACCCAAGCGTATTGGCCGTGACCGGTCCGCAGCAGTACGAGCAAGTGGTCAACGCCGTGCACGCCGTGGTGCCACCGCGTCAGGATCACAACCCGCTGATCGACCTGGTGCCGCCGCAAGGGATCAAACTGACCCCACGCCACTACGCCTACCTGAAGATTTCCGAAGGCTGCAACCACAGTTGCAGCTTCTGCATCATCCCGTCAATGCGCGGCAAACTGGTCAGCCGTCCGGTCGGTGACGTGCTCGATGAGGCCCAGCGCCTGGTCAAGTCCGGGGTCAAAGAGCTGTTGGTGATTTCCCAGGACACCAGCGCCTACGGCGTCGACGTGAAATACCGCACCGGCTTCTGGAACGGCGCGCCGGTGAAAACCCGCATGACCGAACTCTGCGAAGCACTGAGCACTCTCGGTGTCTGGGTGCGTCTGCACTACGTTTACCCGTACCCGCACGTCGACGAGCTCATCCCGCTGATGGCCGCCGGGAAAATCCTGCCGTACCTGGACATCCCGTTCCAGCACGCCAGCCCGAAAGTCCTGAAAGCCATGAAACGCCCAGCCTTCGAAGACAAGACCCTGGCACGGATCAAGAACTGGCGCGAGATCTGCCCGGACCTGATCATCCGCTCGACCTTCATCGTTGGCTTCCCCGGCGAAACCGAAGAAGACTTCCAGTACCTGCTGAACTGGCTGACCGAAGCGCAGCTGGACCGCGTTGGCTGCTTCCAGTATTCGCCGGTCGAAGGCGCACCGGCCAACCTGCTGGACGCGGCCATCGTGCCGGACGACGTCAAGCAAGACCGTTGGGACCGTTTCATGGCGCACCAACAGGCCATCAGCTCGGCGCGCCTGCAAATGCGCATCGGCCGTGAAATCGAAGTGCTGGTCGATGAAGTCGACGAGCAAGGCGCGGTCGGCCGTTGCTTCTTCGATGCCCCGGAAATCGACGGCAACGTGTTCATCGACAACGGCAGCAACTTGAAGCCCGGCGACAAAGTCTGGTGCAAAGTGACCGACGCCGACGAATACGACCTGTGGGCTGAACAGATCTAAACGCAAAAAATACAAAAAGCCCTGCTCTCTTGACGAGATGCGGGGCTTTTTTACGTCTATCGTTTTGTGAGAGAAAGAACTCGCGTCATCCACGCAAGAGAGGCCAGCGGGCATGCACCAACACTCGGTAATTCACACACCGAAACAGAGCGATTACGAAGAACTCACCCAAGTATGGGAAGCCTCGGTGCGCGCCACCCATGACTTTCTGCCCGACAGCTACATCGACCTGCTGAAGAATCTGGTGCTGACCCGCTACCTCGACGCGGTGATGCTGATCTGCACCAAAGACTCGCGCCAGCGCATCACCGGGTTCGCCGGCGTCGCGGCGGGCAAGATCGAAATGCTCTTCATCGACCCGGCGCATCGCGGCAAAGGCTTGGGCAAGCAATTGCTGCGCTACGCCCTGGAACACCTGAACGCCGATGAACTGGACGTCAACGAGCAAAACCCGCAGGCCTTGGGGTTTTACTTCAAACAGGGCTTTGAGGTGATCGGTCGCTCCGAGCATGACGGCATGGGCCAGCCCTATCCGTTGCTGCACATGCGTTTGCGCCAGTCTCAACAACTGACGCGTAATGGCTGACACAACATGAAACCCTTGTGGGAGCGAGCCTGCTCGCGAAAGCGGCCTATCAATCGACAATGATGTTGAAGATGATGACGCTTTCGCGAGCAGGCTCGCTCCCACATTAAAAGCACATGCGGCAAATGGAGCCGGGATTAACCGGCGCCAGGCAGGTACAATGCCCACCCCTTTTTTGTTACGGCCCTGTCATGACTGACCCGATTCGTCTCTCCAAACGCCTCATCGAACTCGTCGGCTGTTCCCGTCGGGAGGCTGAGCTGTTCATCGAGGGCGGCTGGGTCACCGTGGACGGCGAAGTCATCGACGAGCCGCAGTTCAAGGTCGACACCCAAAAAGTCGAGCTCGACCCAGAGGCCAAGGCCACTGCGCCGGAGCCGGTGACCATCCTGTTCAACGTTCCCGCGGGCATGGACGCGGACACAGCCATGGCGACCATCAGCGCCGAGACCCTGAGCGAAGAACACCGCTACGGCAAACGCCCGCTCAAGGGCCACTTCCTGCGCCTGACCGCCAGCACCGACCTGCAGGCCAATGCCAGCGGCCTGCTGGTGTTCACCCAGGACTGGAAGATCCTGCGCAAACTCACTGCAGACTCCGCCAAGATCGAGCAAGAGTATGTGGTCGAAGTTGAAGGCGACATGGTGGCTCACGGCCTCAACCGCCTGAACCACGGCCTGACCTACAAGGGTAAGGAACTGCCGCCGGTCAAAGCCAGCTGGCAGAACGAAAACCGCCTGCGCTTTGCGATGAAGAACCCACAACCGGGCGTGATCGCCCTGTTTTGCCAGGCTGTAGGCCTGAAGGTCGTCGCCATCCGCCGCATCCGCATCGGCGGCGTGTCCATCGGCAAAGTGCCGTTGGGGCAATGGCGCTACCTGTCCGGCAAAGAGAAGTTCTAAGACTTTTCACGCCGCCATACATTTCGGCGCCGCTGTTTATGCGGCGCCCACTGCTGAATATCAGGACTGCACACCATGATTCATAACGACGTACTGCGCAGCGTGCGCTACATGCTCGACATCAGCGACAAGAAAGTCATCGAGATCATCAAGCTCGGCGGCATGGACGTGTCCATGGAAGACCTGCTGACCTACCTCGACAAGAAAGAGGAAGACGAGGAAGGCTTCGTACGCTGCCCAGACGAAGTCATGGCGCATTTCCTCGATGGCCTGGTGATCTTCAAGCGCGGCAAGGACGAAAGCCGTCCGCCGCAGCCAATCGAAGTGCCGGTGACCAACAACATCATCCTGAAGAAGCTGCGTGTGGCCTTCGAACTGAAGGAAGACGACATGCACGCGATCCTCAAGGCTGCCGAGTTCCCGGTGTCCAAGCCTGAGCTGAGCGCGCTGTTCCGCAAGTTCGGCCACACCAACTACCGCACCTGCGGCGACCAGTTGCTGCGCAACTTCCTCAAGGGCCTGACCCTGCGCGTTCGCCCGCAGTAAATCGCCCACGAACCTGTAGGAGCACAGCTTGCTGGCGAAGGCGATCTTGAAAACGCCTTCGCCAGCAAGCTGCGCTCCTACAGGGACGGTGGCAGTTCAAGGCTGTATAGACCCTCATTCCTCGCAAAAATAGTGGCTCCGCTTCTGGCGGCTGACGACTAGGGTGTATTGACCCTCAGCTCTCAGGACTCGCCATGCATCCCTACTTTTCCCTGCAAGGCCGCACCGCTCTGGTGACCGGCGGCACCCGCGGTATCGGCAAAATGATCGCCAAGGCTTATGTCGAGGCTGGCGCCACTGTGTACGTGTGTGCCCGCGATGCCGACGCCGGCCAGCAAACTGCCTTTGAGCTGAGTGCCTTCGGGGTTTGTCACGCGATAGCTGCCAACCTGGCCCACGAAGAAGGCGTCCAGCAATTGGCTACACGCCTGAGTGAACAGATCGGTCAGCTAGATATTCTGGTGAACAACGCCGGCACCACGTGGGGCGCGCCGCTGGAGAGTTACCCGGTCAAGGGCTGGGAAAAGGTCATGCAGCTCAACGTGACCTCGGTGTTCAACTGCATCCAGCAATTTCTGCCGCTATTGCGCAAGGCCGGTTCGGCGGCGAACCCGGCACGGATCATCAACATTGGTTCGGTGGCCGGGATTTCGTCCTTTGGCGAACAGGCGTATGCCTACGGCCCGAGTAAAGCCGCCCTACATCAACTGTCGCGGATTCTGGCGCGGGAACTGGTAAGCCAGCACATCAACGTCAATGTGATTGCGCCGGGGCGTTTTCCGAGCAAGATGACTCAGCATATTGGCAATGATGAGCAGGCGTTGGCGGACGATACGGCGTTGATTCCGATGAGGCGCTGGGGGCGGGAGGAAGAGATGGCGGCGTTGGCGATCAGCCTGGCGAGTACGGCCGGGGCGTATATGACCGGGAATATCATTCCTTTGGATGGTGGGTTTAGTCTCTGATCTCCTCCCAATGATCGTTCCCACGCTCTGCGTGGGAATGCCTCAATGGACGCTCTGCGTCCGCTTTGGGACGCAGAGCGTCCCGGGCTGCATTCCCACGCAGAGCGTGGGAACGATCTTTGGGTGGGTTATCATGCCCGCCTCAACTCCGCCTTGACCCCAAACCATGACCTACAGCGTTTCCCCCATCGGCTTCGTGCGCTCCTGTTTCAAGGAGAAGTTCGCCATTCCGCGCCAGCCACAACTGGCCCCGGCCGCTCGAGGCGTGCTGGAGTTGGTGGCGCCGTTCGATCAAGGTGATGCGGTGCAAGGACTGGAGCAGGTCAGCCATGTCTGGTTGTTGTTCCTGTTCCATCAGTCCCTGGAAGAAAAGCCACGCTTGAAAGTCCGCCCTCCGCGTCTGGGTGGTAACAAATCCATGGGCGTATTTGCCACTCGGGCGACGCACCGGCCCAATGGCATTGGTCAATCGGTGGTCAAACTGGATAAAGTCGAAGCCGATCGGCTGTGGATCTCCGGCATCGACCTACTCGACGGCACGCCGATTCTCGACATCAAACCTTACGTGCCTTACGCGGACATCATCGACACGGCGTCCAACAGCATCGCCAGCGCCCCGCCGCTGCTGATTCCCGTGCAGTGGACAGACTCAGCGCTGCAACAGGCTCATGGCCACGCTCAGCGGCTTGATGAGCCGTTGGTCGAGCTGATCGAGCAATGCCTGGCACAAGACCCACGCCCGGCGTATCAGATTCCTGCACCGGAAAGGGAATACGGCGCGCAGTTCTGGGATGTGGATGTGCGCTGGCATTACCCCACGCCCGACCTGATCCGCGTCCTCGAAGTCATTCCTGTGTCCAAAGCGTAGAGATTGTGTCCAGCATAAAAAAGCCCGCGCAGCCTTAAGGCTACGCGGGCTTTTTATGGTCTACGCCAAACCAATGTGGGAGCGGGCTTGCTCGCGAAAGCGGACTCTCAGTCAACATCATCGTTGAATGTTAAACCGTCTTCGCGAGCAAGCCCGCTCCCACATTTTTCAGCGAAACTTACTTCTCGACGAACGCACGCTCGATCAGGTAATCACCCGGCTCGCGCATCCGCGGCGAGACTTTCAGGCCGAAGCTATTCAAAACTTCGCTGGTCTCGTCGAGCATGCTCGGGCTGCCGCACAACATGGCGCGGTCATCCTGCGGGTTGATCGGTGGCAAACCGATGTCGCTGAACAGCTTGCCGCTGCGCATCAGGTCGGTCAGGCGGCCTTCGTTCTCGAACGGCTCGCGGGTCACGGTCGGGTAGTAGATCAACTTGTCACGCAGCGCCTCGCCGAAGAACTCGTTCTGCGGCAAGTGCTCGGTGATGAACTCGCGGTAAGCGACTTCATTGACGTAACGCACGCCGTGGCACAGGATCACTTTTTCGAAACGCTCGTAGGTTTCCGGGTCCTGGATGACGCTCATGAACGGCGCCAGACCGGTACCGGTGCTGAGCAGGTACAAATGTTTGCCAGGCTTCAAGTCATCCAGCACCAACGTGCCGGTAGGCTTCTTGCTGATGATGATCTCGTCGCCTTCCTTCAGATGCTGCAGCTGGGAAGTCAGCGGGCCATCAGGCACCTTGATGCTGAAGAACTCGAGATGCTCTTCCCAGTTTGGGCTGGCAATCGAGTAAGCACGCATAAGCGGGCGGCCATTGGGCTGTTGCAGGCCGATCATCACGAACTGACCGTTCTCGAAGCGCAGGCCCGGATCGCGGGTGCACTTGAAGCTGAACAGAGTGTCGTTCCAGTGGTGAACACTGAGGACACGCTCGTGGTTCATGTTGCTCATGTACGTGGGACTCCTGGAGATTTGCCTGCGCCGATGATGTGCGCAATTGCAGCGCATTCTAATGGCAGCGACAATATCTGTTAACTGGATTATTAAGATAAGGGTTATCGGTTATATCGATATGCGATTTACTCTCCGTCAACTTCAAGTATTCGTCGCCGTCGCCCAGCAGGAAAGCGTATCCCGTGCTGCATTGACGCTCAACCTCTCACAATCGGCGGCGAGCACCTCAATCACCGAGCTCGAGCGCCAGTGCAGCTGTCAGCTATTCGATCGCGCCGGCAAACGGCTGAGCCTCAACGCCCTCGGCAAACAGCTGTTGCCGCAGGCGGTGGCCCTGCTCGACCAAGCCAAGGAGATTGAAGACTTGCTTAACGGCAAGTCCGGTTTCGGCTCTCTGGCGGTCGGCGCGACCCTGACCATCGGCAATTACCTCGCCACTCTGCTGATCGGCAGCTTCATGCAGCGCCATCCGGAAAGCCAGGTGAAGCTGCATGTGCAGAACACTGCCAACATCGTGCAACAGGTCGCGCATTATGAAATTGATCTGGGTCTAATCGAAGGCGACTGCAGCCATCCGGACATCGAAGTGCAGAGCTGGGTCGAAGATGAGTTGGTGGTGTTCTGCGCGCCTCAGCATCCGCTGGCCAAACGTGGCATCGCGACCATGGAGGAGCTGAGTCATGAGGCGTGGATTCTCCGCGAACAAGGTTCGGGCACACGGCTGACGTTCGACCAGGCCATGCGACACCATCGCAGCGCGCTGAACATTCGCCTGGAGCTGGAACACACCGAAGCGATCAAGCGCGCGGTGGAATCAGGCTTGGGGATTGGCTGCATTTCACGCCTGGCGCTGCGCGATGCGTTCCGCCGCGGCAGTCTGGTACCGGTGGAAACACCGGATCTGGACCTGGCACGGCAGTTCTATTTCATCTGGCACAAACAGAAATATCAGACATCGGCGATGCGCGAGTTCCTCGAACTGTGCCGCGCGTTCACCGCCGGGGTTCAGCGCAGCGACGAGATCGTCCTGCCCACCATCGCTTAAAGCAGGATCACCGCCCATACCAGCGCAATCATGCTCAATGCCACCAATTGAGCGGCGCTGCCCATGTCCTTGGCGTTCTTGGACAGCGGGTGCAACTCAAGGGAAATGCGGTCGATGGCCGCTTCCACCGCCGAATTGAGCAATTCGACGATCAAGGCCAACAGGCAGACTGCAATCAGCAGCGCCTGCTCGACGCGGCTGACGTTCAGGAAAAACGACAGCGGAATCAGGATGACGTTAAGCAGCACCAGTTGCCGGAAAGCCGCTTCACCGGTGAAGGCCGCGCGCAGGCCGTCCAGTGAGTAGCCGGAGGCGTTGAGGATGCGTTTGAGGCCGGTCTGGCCTTTGAAAGGTGACATAAAGTGGGCAACTGACCAAAAAGGAGTGGGAAAGCTAGATCAAGCAAAGTCAAAAAAGCGTGAACATGTAGCACTTAGTGGCTCGAAATTGACTCAAGTTGTTGCAAGAGCAGCGCGGCCTGAGTCCGGGTCCGCACATTCAGCTTGCGGAAAATGGCCGTGACGTGGGCTTTGATTGTTGCTTCGGAAACGCTCAACTCGTAAGCAATCTGTTTGTTCAACAAACCTTCACAGACCATGGTCAACACACGGAACTGCTGAGGTGTCAGGCTGGCAAGGCCTTCGCTGGCAGCCTTGGCTTCGGCGGAAACGCTGACCGCTTCGAAGGCCTGGGGCGGCCAGAAAACGTCGCCATCGAGCACCGCGCGTACGGCTTTCTGAATGACACTCAAATCACTGGACTTGGGAATGAAACCGCTGGCGCCGAATTCACGGGATTTCACCATGATCGACGCTTCTTCCTGAGCCGACACCATCACCACCGGAATCTGCGGATACTGGCCACGCAACAGCACCAGCCCGGAAAAACCGTAAGCCCCTGGCATGTTCAGGTCCAGCAATACCAGATCCCAGTCGGCCTTTTCGTCCAGACGGGTTTCCAGCTCGGCAATGCTTGCCACTTCCACCAGACGGACATCCGGGCCCAGGCCCAGGGTCAACGCTTGATGCAGGGCACTACGAAAAAGAGGGTGGTCATCGGCAATCAGGATTTCGTATGTGGCCATTTTTCAAATGATCCTGTTTTTATGGGGATGCCTGATGCATTTCAGGCCTCGCCAAAACAACTCGAGGTGCAGCCACGCAGCAGCACCAACAGGGCACGTTCAACGCCAATTACGTAAAAAAAGCAGCGTTTCAAACCTTGGCCGCGCCCTAATCGGCGCCAAGCATGCCCAGCGAAGCCGGGGTGGTCAAGTTGCATGGCCCTGCCAGCAAGCCTGGTTCTTTTGCAGTATGGGCGACTCTCAGCAAACGACGGGAGCCGCGTGCGGCACAAAGGGCATCAGCTCGGCATGGGCCGGTGTTGCAACATTCACATCCAGCTGATGTTTAGCGTCCAGGTAATGCTGGCTGAACACATCAAAATAAGCGTCCAGCGCCGAGGCAGCGTCTGTATCGCCGGCAAGATCTAGGCACAGCGCCGCCACCTCGGCCGTACACAGGTGCTCGCTGCGGGTGGACCTGCGCAATCGGTACCGTGAAAGCTTCTCAGGAAGCAGGCTCAGAATCGGCAACGCATCAAAATAGGGGCTTTTACGGAAAATCTTCCGGGCTTCGGTCCAGGTGGCGTCCAGCAGAATAAACAGTGGGCGCTTGGTGCTATCGACCTCGACGCTGTGGGTAACTCGCTCGGGTTCGACGTATTCGCCCGGAAACACCAGATAGGGTTGCCACTGTGGGTCGGCCAACAGCGCCAGCAGTTGTTCATCGACTTCCGTGCGTGACCAAATGAACGCATGGTTGTCGCGCACCACATCGGCAATCAGCCAACCGGTGTTGCTTGGTTTGAACACTTCTTTATTGGTCATGATCAGGCACACGCCGCTACGGGTATCGACCTGCGGACGCCAGGCGCATAGGCAGTGGCTCTCGATTACACGGCAGGCACGGCAACGGGTTGCCCGCCAGCCACGGGCCTGAATCGGCTTGATGCCCTCTTCCTCTCGCTGATCACGCAAGCGGGCTACGGCGTTGGGGGCGTGGTTCATCTTGGGCAACACCGGCAGACAGGAAAACTCGACACAAACGGCACTCGGCAAGGCAATAAAGGCCAGCAGTTTACCAGAGCGGCCAGCGCAAGCCTGTACCGACCAGACCACCTCCCCTATAATTCGCCGCCACTGAACGCACAGTCACGTGGCTGGTCGAACCACCAGTCACTGAACCAGGAGAGTTTCATGCTGCGCCTTATCGTTCCCACCGCTGCCATTCTGCTGGCGTCGTCCTTCAACGCTCAGGCTGCATCCTTGAGTGAGCAGAATCTGAATAGAGAGCTGCGAAACGTCGCCGTACAAAGCAGCGTCGGCACGCCACGGGCGATCAACGAAGACCTTCTGGATCAGGGTTATACCGTCGAAGGCAATCAGTTGATCAATCACCTGAGCGTTCAGAGCAGTCACGCCGACAAGATGCGCGCCGATCCGAAAGCCGTGTACTTCCAGCTTGGCGCCTCCGTCTGCAGAAACGAGGGGTTCCGCAAGCTGATGGCCAAGGGTGCGATCATGCGTTACGACTTTACCGAAGTGAAGACCAATCGCCCGGTCGGCTCCGCAAGCTTCCAGGAATCGGATTGCCCGAAAGCCACACCAACCAAGAAAAAGTAATCAACGGGAATTGGCGCGCCGCTGTTCATCCTCGGCGCGCAGTTCTGCCAGCAGCGCCTGCAAGTAGCGCGAACGTCGCTCCCCGCCCTCCAGACGCCGGCAGCACTCCTCTTCGAGACTCAAATGATTGGTCTCGGCTGATAATTTCAGCAATCGATACAGTTGCGCATCGATCTCCAGAGTGACTCTGGGCATAGTTTCCCGCCTCCTTGCACGCATTGATCGTCATTGATCACGCGATAAATCCCTGAAATTGCTTGAACGTTGTGTCCTGCCATTGACGCAAAGCTGTCGTGTCACGCCTGTAACTTAGTAAATCAGAGCGCACGACATACGGCTTGCGTTCAGACGAGCGGTGAAAGCACCTTGCAAATCGTCAATAAGCGGTTGCCAGGAAAGACTTTGCGGCGCAATGATCAAGCAGCAAAAATCGTTGCGAGGGTCTAAATTCAAAGTGTTCACGTTGATTTTTTTCAGGGCAGAAAAGGGGCTGCCCATTGCGTGTCTTATTGTGCAAACGTTTCTTTCATTCAAGGGATAAGCAGAGCCCGTATGGATGGCTCGATTGCAACCGAGTCA
The DNA here is from genome assembly GCF_054668495.1 of Pseudomonas sp. S2_A02. Taxonomy (NCBI): domain Bacteria; kingdom Pseudomonadati; phylum Pseudomonadota; class Gammaproteobacteria; order Pseudomonadales; family Pseudomonadaceae; genus Pseudomonas; species Pseudomonas sp. S2_A02. The sequence goes on from NZ_CP162776.1 coordinate 2,412,776, forward strand.
GATGGAGCGCCCAGGCAAGGGCTTGGGCAGACAGCGACACAAGGGGTGTCGCGGCGCCGACGATTGTTTTGTCGGGCCAAGGGTTCTGTGCAGAAGGAGAAGTTGAATGCCTTACCAACCGAATGACCTCCTGAGCCGTCATTTTCAAGAAAGCGGCCACGACCTCACCAGCAAGGTCGAAGAACAACTCAACCTGGTTTCACCCAACAGCCCCAACATCCCGATTTACCGCGACATGATCCTGACTGTGCTGCGCATGGCCCAGGAAGATCACAACCGCTGGAATGCCAAGATCACCCTGCAAGCCTTGCGCGAACTCGAGCATGCCTTCCGTGTGATGGAGCAGTTCAAGGGACGACGAAAAGTCACTGTTTTCGGCTCGGCCCGCACGCCGATAGAACACCCACTGTATGGTTTGGCCCGAGAGCTTGGCGCCGCTCTGGCGCGCTCGGACATGATGGTCATCACCGGTGCCGGCGGCGGCATCATGGCGGCGGCCCACGAAGGTGCCGGCCTGGAACACAGCCTGGGGTTCAATATCACCCTGCCCTTCGAGCAGCATGCCAATCCCACGGTCAATGGCACCGGGAATCTACTGCCCTTCCACTTTTTCTTTACCCGCAAACTGTTCTTCGTCAAGGAGGCCGATGCGCTGGTCCTGTGCCCAGGCGGTTTCGGTACGCTGGATGAAGCACTGGAAGTGCTGACCCTGATCCAGACCGGCAAAAGCCCATTGGTGCCCGTGGTGCTGCTGGATGCGCCGGGCGGCAAATTCTGGCAAGGCGCGCTGGACTTCATTCACCAGCAACTGGAGGAAAATCGCTACATCCTGCCAACCGACATGAAGCTGTTGAGCCTGGTCTACAGCGCCGAAGAGGCAGTGGAGCAGATCAATCAGTTCTACAGCAACTTCCACTCCAGCCGCTGGCTCAAGCATCAGTTCGTGATTCGCATGAACCACAAACTCAGCGACCGGGCGCTTGAACACATGCAGGAGGCATTCGTCGACCTGTGCCTGAGCGATCATTTCCATCAGCACGCCTACAGCGGTGAGGAGCACGACGAACCGCAGTTCAGTCATCTGGCGCGACTTTCCTTCACCTTCAACGCCCGTGATCATGGTCGTCTGCGGGAGTTGGTGGATTACATCAACCTGCCGGAAAACTGGGCCCAGTCCAAACCCCAGGCGCAACAACGCACACGGGAACCGTCCAAGGTAACGTGAGGAAAAAAAACGGCCCGCTATCGAAATAGCGAGCCGTTTCAGTCAATCGTCCATCCCTCGGCCGCTGAACAAGCGGCTGATCATTTCCATGGAATACCCCCGATAACTCAGGAACCTGCCCTGTTTGGCACGTTCCCTGGCGTCTATCGGCAGGTGCCCAGCAAATTTGCGCCGCCAGGTGTCTTCCAGTTGTTCCTGCCAGTTGATACCGCTCTCGCGCAAGGCCAGTTCGATGTCGGTACGTTGCAGGCCGCGCTGGCTCAACTCTTCGCGAATTCGCAAAGGGCCATAACCGGAACGGGCACGGTAGGAAACAAAGCTTTCGAGGTAACGGGACTCGGACAACAGGCCCTCTTCCGTCAAACGGTCGAGTGCTGTGTCGATCATTTCAGGGAGGGCGCCGCGCTGACGCAGTTTACGCGTCAGCTCAACTCGACCGTGCTCGCGTCGCGCGAGCAGGTCCATTGCGGTTCGCCGCACCGCGACGAGTGTATCGAGTACGGCGGTCATCGGATCAATCAGATATCAGCGTCAGCCAGGTCATCAGCCGTCTCTTTGACTGGCGATGCTTTGACGTCCGGCGCTGGGGTCAGCAACTTGTCACGCAGTTGCTTCTCAAGTTTCGCGGCGATCTCCGGGTTGTCCGCCAGGAACTTGGCCGAGTTGGCCTTGCCCTGACCGATCTTGGTGCCTTCGTAGGCATACCAGGCACCGGATTTCTCGACGAAACCGTGCAGAACACCCAGGTCGATCATCTCACCGTTGAGGTAGATGCCCTTGCCGTAAAGAATCTGGAACTCGGCCTGACGGAACGGCGAAGCTACTTTGTTCTTCACGACTTTGACGCGGGTTTCGCTACCGACGACTTCATCACCTTCTTTCACCGCGCCAGTACGGCGGATGTCCAGACGAACCGATGCATAGAACTTCAGCGCGTTACCACCGGTGGTGGTTTCCGGGCTGCCGAACATCACGCCGATTTTCATACGGATCTGGTTGATGAAGATCACCAGGCAGTTGGCGTTCTTGATGTTACCGGTGATTTTACGCAGCGCCTGGGACATCAGACGGGCTTGCAGGCCCACGTGCATGTCGCCCATTTCGCCTTCGATTTCAGCCTTTGGCACCAGTGCGGCCACGGAGTCGACGATGATCACGTCAACCGCATTGGAACGCACCAGCATGTCGGTGATTTCCAGGGCCTGCTCGCCGGTGTCCGGCTGGGAAACCAGCAGGTCGTCGACGTTGACGCCCAGTTTGCCGGCGTACTCAGGGTCGAGGGCGTGTTCGGCGTCGACGAATGCGCAGGTCGCGCCGGCTTTTTGAGCCTGGGCGATCACCGACAGTGTCAGGGTGGTTTTACCGGAGGATTCAGGACCGTAGATCTCAACGATACGGCCTTTTGGCAGACCGCCAATGCCGAGCGCGATGTCCAGACCCAGAGAGCCAGTGGAAATAGCCGGGATCGCCTGACGGTCCTGATCGCCCATACGCATTACGGCACCCTTGCCGAATTGACGTTCGATCTGACCCAGGGCCGCAGCCAAGGCTTTCTTCTTGTTGTCGTCCATTAAAGTCCTCACGTAATCAATAAGGCCTGACGGCCAACACCTGTATAAGTAGCCAGTATTATTCCACAGCGTTTCAGGATCGCCTACCCCTGATTTGAGATTTCTCCAGCGGCATGCCGCAGCAGCCCCTCTAGCGCGGCCTTCACCGTTTGTCGGCGGACCTCGTCACGGTTACCGGGAAAGTACTGTACCTCGCTGAACACCTGCTCACCGACGCCCCAGGCCAGCCACACCGTGCCCACAGGCTTGTTCGGCGAACCGCCATCCGGCCCGGCTACACCGCTGACCGCCACGGCAAAACGCGCCCGGCTTTTTTCCTGCGCACCGCGAACCATGGCCTCGACCACCTCGCGACTGACCGCCCCGACCGTTGGAAACAACTCGGGCGGGACGTCCAATTGCTGGACTTTCTGGCGGTTGGAGTACGTGACATAACCGGCCTCGAACCATGCCGAACTCCCGGGAATTCGGGTGATCGCCTCGGCAATCCCGCCCCCGGTACAGGATTCGGCAGTGGTGACGTGGGCATTGAGAACCTGCAAGCGTCTGCCAAGTTCAGCGGCCAGCTGAGTGATATCTTTCACGGCTCTCTCCTGATCGAGCGGAATGAGGCCTACCGTACACGAGCCGATCACGCTTGCAAGGTTCAGGATCGATCAAAATGTTAGCGAGCGAGGGCTCTGACATAGGCCTGACACGCCTGCAGGGCAATCAGTCCGCTATCGCCTGCGTCGGTGATGGCGATAATTCGTTGAGCATGCGCCGGGTCAAGTCGGGCTCGCGGGGCGCCATGATCCACTCCGCTGGTGCCGGAGGCGGCTGGCACTGCACAGGCTGAGGCAGCGTCATTGGCATCAAGGAAGACTGACAAGCGCACATCAGCAGTGGCAAGACGATCACGCAGGCGACCTTGATCACGTTCGGCATCGCTAAGCGCTCGATAATGGGTTTGCTCACTGGCCGACAGCCGTTGTTCCAGGGCCAGGCGCTTGTCCTGCTCGGTCTGTTGCCGGGTAGCCGCGGCCAGAGTCAGTTGATTAAGGGTCTCGGCGTACAGCCTGGCCTGCTCCGCCAGTTGCCGGCCGTAGCGCCAATCCTGAAGCTGCCAGGCCAATGCCGCCGAACAACCGGCCAGCACCAGCAGACCGATCAGTCGCCAGCCGATCAGACCGAAGGCTGGCACAGCACCGCCCTCGCCCGCGCCCAGATTTCCAGACGATCCTGCAAGCCGTTCAACCCACCGTTGATACGGCGAGTGATGCTATTAAACTGGCCGCGGTCGGCCAATTCATTCAAGCCATTCTGCTCCCAGAACCATGCCGCTGATTCGGCCGCCCATTGGGGTTGTTCCAGCAGTTCAGGCAGAGACAGCAGACGTTCATCGCCAAACAGGCCGAAACTGCATTGCCGGTAGTTGTTAAGGCCGGTGATCTGGATCAAGCCACGGCCACGGTATTTTTGACCGTCGCCGTCGGGTTCTGGAGTGTTGCCCAAACGGGCGGCCAGCGTGCCGGTGTCGTATTTGCTCAGGTATTGAGTACTGCCCAGTTCTCGTACGTACTGCAACTGCCCTGATTCGTGACCGACTTGCGCGAGGAAGGCGGCGATGCGTTTGGGGGTGTTGATGTTGCGGTGAGACATGGCGGTGTTCAGGGCGGAAATGAAAACGCCCGCTTGGGTGCGGGCGTTGGGGAGTATCTGCAATAACTTCTGTTGGGTGAGGGGCATCACTCATACTCCGCTGAGTGTCTGTACCAACCAATCCGGGGTCAATGGTTTACTGGCCTCTTTTGGAAAACCAGAGGTCATGGGCCAATCACGTAACGCCTGCCGATAATCCAGCAGGTCATGGAAATCATCAGTGGTCAAAGTAAGCGGCACACTAGCGGCCTCCTCATCCCGATCCCGATCAACCAGCCATTGAGTGGCCACAAGTTGTTCGTCACGCCATCTACGCGCCGAGGCTATCAGTTCAAACTCGGTCGCCGGAGCGGAATCGATCAGAATCGGCAAACCATCGGCATCGTGACTGCGATCTTTGCCAGGCTTCGGGTCCCCAATAACTGCCAGAAAGCGCTCTTGAGTAATAGGCACCGCATCGTTTGGCATCTTCGTATGCAATCCAGACAAATAAATACAACCCGTGGATTGGCTATAAAAACGTTTCATTATTCCCCCTTAACGCCCTATAGCGATGGCACCGAAACCGCATGGCAGCATCGATGAGTACAAAGTGAACCCCGTCAGAGTCTTAGGTCCCAACGATACACTTGCTGGAGCAGAACCATTCAGGGTAGTAGGAAACACTCCAAAACAGGCATTTGGAAATGCAAGCGTAAAACTTGAATAGGCGCCTTGAATGCCGAGCGTTGAAGTCCCGATCCATTGAATGATCAGACCTCCAAGCCACGATGGAAAAACGATATATCCGTTAGTCGTGAGGCTGATAGCAAAGCCGAAGCGCAAGTTTTTTGGCGTTACTATCGTTGCTTCATTCGCTCCCTCATTGGTTTGGGCCAGACTTGCTGTTTTCGCCACACCCGCAATGGTCTCGGTTGCCTGCGTAACATTTTTAGCGATGGCTTGAAAGACTCTTAAGGAAGTCATCCGTTTTGCATTATCGATGCCTGTCTCTGCTTCCTGTTGGGACGCGACAGGGATAATGCTGTCTGCCACTTTAATGGCGATCGCCGCGCTCAGTTGAGTGTTGTCCTGCTCATCTGGCACCAGCCCGGCAGATTGAATGACACTAATCATTTCTTCACTGACTGCATTGCCCCACTGCGCGGGAATCAATGACCCGGCCGATCCGGTTATGGGGTTCTCATTCACAAACCTCCCATTCACCAAACCCGCGCTGGGAACACTCTTTGGATAATCCATCTTCCGATCCTCAAATTAACATTTTCTGACAAAACACATGCCAGACAGGCTGGCGGCCTTCGGTCGGGCGGTTATTGTTGGAAAGCTTTCAGCGGTAAGCGCGTCAGCCCGCGACATAGATGAGATTCAGAATTTCTTGCGTCATCCCCCTTACCCCAGGCTGCGGGAAACTGCTATCCCCGTAACTGATAAAACGTTGACTATTTCTTGATCGAGCCAGGAGCGAGAGGCCAGACGATCTCCGCTGGGAAACTCGTTTGTTGCTCAATACGGTTCAGCTCGACGCTGTAGAGTTTCCACTCAATCAGGGCCAACTGTTCATCGTGAGAGGCATCACCGATATCCTCGGCATATTGAAGTGGCGCTATACGCAAAACTGCATCACGAAGAAAAGTGTCACGCTTGGCCAGGACCTGATTTTTGATATCGGACAGGCGCGCAATATCATCAAGTTTCCAGCCATTGTCATGCCAGACGTAGTAATCACCAGGCCATGGTTCGATTGTAAAAACTTCCGGCAACTCTCCGAGCTCACTCCAAAACTGTTGAGCCCCACCTTCCTTGCGATAAACCGAACCACGCCGATCGATTACTTCCCGAGGAACATTGTTCACCAGCGCCCAGGCGCGACCGCTTTCGGCAGGAGGTAACTCAAATGAAAGTTCAAGGGCATTACTCGGCAGTTGAATACCAATACCCGGAGTGACCGGAAACTCTACAGGCCCCGACAAGGCGCCCGAGTTATCAAATAAATAATAAAACATGAACACCTCAAATAAGTTTTATACGGCCGGGATAGGCGATGTTGCGGGGTCGGGATTTGAAAGAGTAGAGCAAGGTATTGGCCGTATCTTGCTGGTAAACGGTTCCCGCGGGAAAAATAGGACCACCATTTGCCAATCCTCCTACATATTGAGATTCCTCACGGGTATCGGCGCCAAATGCAGTAAGACTATCGGACCATCGCGAGCCCACCGCGCCACCACCGTTAGCCCCCATCGCATAGGAATGAACCGTGCCGGGTTGAAAAGTCCCCATAGCCCTTCCGGCGTCTACTGAACGACCTTCGTCCAAAACCCTTAAAAACTCTCCTCGTCCTTCAGGCCCTCGAAAGGTCAGGGCACCATCACCGGCGGTCCATTTTCCTTCATTACCCGCCCGAGTAGCTTCAGTGCCGAGCATTCCCGATTGCTGTGCGTGATCCCAGAGCCAAGGCCACTCGGCACGTTTCATGACCGTGCCATTGAGCGCGCCATAGCCACCTGGGCTCAACAGGGTGGTTGTCTCAAAGAATGGTCGTCCCAACGGAGTGTTATCGAATCGCCCAACCGGCCACCAACTCCCGGCGCCATCACTGCGTAGATGCCACCAATCCCCACCGCCCATCAACACCAGAAACGGATAACCAACCGCTGAGAGATGGGTATGGAAGCGGATTCGGTCAGTGCCAATAGCCTGGATAACGAGGCGATTGCCATTGTTATCAACACGTCTGACGATGACATCGCGCACGCCCAAAGCAACATTAGCGGGCGGCAGACTGACGGTGGCGGTACCGGAACTGGCATCAATCAACACAAGACCAAGTTCTTCGGCGGTCAGAGCTTTTGATGCGGCTAGCCGCGTGATTACTGAGCGCATCGGATTGGTCTTGCCAATAATCGCCAGGATAGCCTTGAGCAGTTGATTATTGTCCACTTCGGAGGGAGCCAAGCCGCCACCTTCAATCACACTCACAATCTCTTGCGTAACACTGTTTCCCCATACCGCCGGAATCAACGACCCCGGTGTCCCGGCCACCGGGTTTTCATCAACGAACTGGCCATTGACCAGCCCGACGCTGGGCACGTTTTTTGGATAATCCATACGTCTTTCATTCCTCTGAAATAACAAATGGGCCGTGTCGACGCGATTAGCGGTGCAATCACGCCCACGGTTTTTTCAAGAAAAAAGCCTACGAATACGTGGGCCTGAAAAGGGGAATTGAATGGCTTTTGCCTAGTCAGCCAAGCCGCTGACGAATTCACGAATAGCCACCAACGCTTCATCGCCAACGCTACGGGCCAGATCGATCTTGCCCTTGGCCGCGTGCGCGCGGATTTGCGTTTTGGCCTTGAGACGCAATGTGCGCAGGGTGAGTAAGTTGTCGCTCAGCTGTGCGGCTTTACTCAGGATCTGCTCGGCGGCCTGTTTGGCTGTGCGGCCTTTAACGACCCATGCGGAGACGGCCATCGGCACGTCTTTTTTCGGGTAGCCCGCATCCTTATAGGTTTGGGCGTCGACGGCGGCTTGCGCGTACTCAATGGCTTTGAGTGGATCACCGGCCAGAGCAATGCGTGCTTTGTCTGCAGCCGCATCGACTTTGGCGCACAGGCGTTCGGTTTCCTGTTGCTCCAGCTGGGCGACTTTCACGGCGTCCAGAACCCATTTTTCACCGTCCCAGTCATGGACGGCAGAAGGCTGTGCGGGACGCAGACCGTCCTCGAACTGATGGAGCTCTTGAATAACGTTCATCGAATCAACTCCCAAGAAAGACTGACATTGACTGCCGCCGAGAAGTTGACCGCGATTCCAGTGGCGTAATCAGACACGGGGTGGTTCTTGATCCCCATACTGAACAGCAATTCATCGCTGACGGCGCTGGTCGAACCGAGCAGGTGTTCGGCCTGGTAGGACTGCCACAACGAGCGCAATTGCGAATGATCGAAACTGGCGGTCAGGGTCGTGACCGTGGCGTCGTTGACAAAGTTATTGGTAAAGATCACGCACGGCATCGAGTTCGCCCAACCACCATCGTGATTGGAGCTGGTGGTCAGCGCCGGTGAGAGAAAGCAATAGTTGCCGCCAACCCAACCTGTTGGCGCAAACGACACGCCGGAGATCTCCGTCGCCGAAGGCGTCGGGTTCCCCACCACCAGACGTGCCGCCCGGGCATGAGGATCCAGAGGCAGGTAAACCACACCGTTGCCGTTGACGGTTTGCGTCCACGCCAACCGGTTACGGTTGTAGAGCGGCCTGATGATCGGCACGGAACCCGGCGCAGCCGTCATCACCCATGCAATGCAGATATCCAGCGGTGTGGACTGAAAACCGCCCCCCGCCCCGCCATTGACAGAGCCCTTCAAACCTTCGGGCGCGGCGTCATAGATCGTTCCGCGTTGCATGTAAAACGTCAGCGCACCACCAATCACCTGCGCCCGCAGAAAGTAGCTGGAGGTCGGCAGCAAATCACTGCTCCACGCTTGGGTGGTGAACGTCCGCGCTCTGCCCAATTGCCCCGCGACGACTTCCTGGCCAATGCTGACCAATACCCCCGCCGGAATCGACACCCGGCCGCCACTGGTCGAAACTGCCGCCGGGGTCACCGCCAAACGCCCGTCCGCCGTTGCCACCGTAGCCGTCGGCAGCGAGCCGATCGGCAATGCCGAATCCAGATTCCACCCCTTGGCCGATACGCTCTGAATGGCTTGCAGCAACTGATCGTACTTCGTCTCATCCGGGGTCAGATCCCCTGCCTTGATGACGTTCACAATCTCCTGCGTCACCCCATTCCCCCAATCCGCCGGAATCAACGACCCCGGCGTCCCGGTCAACGGGTTCTCATCCACAAACTTCCCATTCACCAACCCGGCGCTGGGCACACTTTTCGGATAATCCATCCCTCTACTCCCTAGTCATAATTGATGTGCACCTTGGTATGCGCCGGTGCGCTGCGATGGATCATGCATTCCAGTGCCGAGCCTGGGTTCACGCCAAACCGCTCCCCCCAATAACTCGCGCCAAAACGCCGGCCCAGCAGCAATCGCCCACCGGTATTCAGCGTCCACATGAACTGCGCTTCCCAGGTGCCCCAGTGCGCCGTACCGAATCGCGAGCGCCCCATGCGTGGGGCTTCCAGCTCGGTGATGGTGGCGTTCGGGTAACCCTGGCTTTTGGCGATTTCCAGGTAGTAGCCGACGGCTTGGCTGCCGACCGCGAGCAAGCGGCGACGTACCGCGAGGCGGCGGTCGTCGAACAAGGGGGTGGCGCCGAGGCACGGGTCGGGCAGGTTCATCACCCGTTCCCAGTCGGGCACCAGTTCGCTGACGCCGGCCGGGTCCATTTCGTTGAGCAGGTCGGCAGCGCGGGCGTCGAGGCGGGCCAGTTCCTGGGCGACGCCTTCGAGGACTTCTTCAAGTTCCGGAACCCTCTCAGGGTCCCAAGCCGGGCCGCTGGGCAACAGGCTGCGCAGTTGCGCGTGGTATTGCGCGGCGGTTCTTATGCCCCCCATACGCAACCTCCGAACGTCAGCAGTTCACTTTTGTTGGCGGGGACATCGGCGACGGGCGACGTGAGTGTGTGGTCGTATTCACCACTGGCGCTGCTGATGGCTTCGCGGATGTGACTCACCAGCAAGGACACCCCCAGGTCGGCTTCGCGGTTATGCAGGTCGCGCAATTGCGCTTCGACTGCCGCGCGTACGGCTGTGGTGTCGGGATTCACGGTGAGGTGATAGACGACGGGCACCTGAACCGGCCCCTGCACATGCACTTCGGCGGTGACCGGGCGCAGAGGCTCGATGTAGGCCTGGACTTCGGCCAGTTGTTCATCGTTCGGCACCGGTTGCGGGTCGTCGTCACGCATGATGAACAGGCTGACCGTGCCCGGTCCCAACAAACCGCCACGGCACCAGGCGCGAGTCACGCCCGAGCATTCGAGGGCCCAGGTTTCGTAGTCTTGCGCCGAACCGCCGTGAGGGATGATGCGGTAGGAGCGGATCACCCGCGAGCGCAGCGACTCCAGGCTTTCCCGCGCCACACCGCCGCTAAGCCCTGGCGCCAGCACGGTAAAGCTGTTGCCGACGATACCGGCGATCGGCTGCACCGGAATCAGCGCCAGACCGGCCTCGGCATTACCCAGGCTGCCGGCCTCGAGCGCGGCGATGGTGGTGCTGTTGAGGCCGTTGCTGGCGGTGCGAGCGGCGGTGACTTTGTAGGTGCGACCGTCGCTCGATTGCAGCAGGGTGTCGACGTCCAGCACGGCACCGGCGCTGGCGGTGAAGCTGACGCTGCCGCTGGCCGCTTGTGCGGGTTTGCGCGGTTGGTTCAGACGCAGTGCGGCGATCCGTTCCAGGGTCGATTCATCGGCCTTGTCCGGGAGGATCTGCTCGGCGATCCAGTCCAGGTAGCCATACAAGCCATAGGCGGCGCCACCGAGGGTTCGGGCGAGCACTTGCGCATCGGACTGGCGCAGCGAATCGCTGGCCAGGTCGCTTTGGGTGCGCTTGATCAGCACCGGCAGCGAAGGGGTTTCAAACGGCATAGATCACCTGCCAACTGTTATCAGGGTTGATGTCCAGGCGCTCGCCGTCGGCCAGGGTCAGGACCGTGCGCAGGTTCAGGCGCTGGGCGTCGAGGCGTTCGCTGATGATGTCGATGGCGCTGCAATGGCCATCGTCGATCAGCCATTGCAGGGCTTCGCGGGCATAGAACTCGGCGTCCATCTGGGTTTGTCGGGTCAGCTTGACCCGACGCAGCAGCCACAGCCGCGAACCGATGCGGTCGTCGGCCACCGTAGGAAAGGTGTCGCCCCACCAGCCGAAACGTTCTTCGTCGTCGAGGGCATCGTCATCGGCGGCGCGGCGCCAGGTGAACAGGCTGATCAGCACTGAACGGGTCAGTGCGGCGTGGAGTTTTTGGCTGATAAACATCACTGCCCTCCTGCCGGTACGCCGGTCTGGCCGTTGCCCGCTTGAACGCCGACATGCACGTGTTTGATCTGGCTGATGCCGCCGGCAATCTGATCGCCCTTGGAGACGATCTTGCCGGTCTGGGTCAGGGTTGGTGTGTCGATGTTCACGGCGCTGCTGGCGCGGATGTTCAGGGTGGCGGTTTCGATGTCGATGATCCGCCCACGCTTGAAGTGAATTTTGTCGCCTTCATCGGTGTAGATCGCCACTTCGCCAGCGGCCAGGGATTGGAGGCGATAGCGACGGTCGGCGACCACCAGCACGATGGCGTGAGAGCGATCACCGCCCAGAAAGGTGGCGATACCTTCGGCGCCGGCCAGCGGATTGCTGGTGAAACCGTAGGGTTCGAAGTGCTCCATGTCGTCGTTCACTTCACCGGCGGTGAGGCGCATTTGCAGCGATTGAAGCTTGGTGGCCGAGTTGGCGAGCACGACAGTGCCGCGCGCCAGGAGGCGTGTCAGTAGGCTCATTGGGGGTCCTCAAGAGTCGGCGAAAACACAGACAAACCTGTGGGAGCGGGCTTGCCCGCGATGGCGGTATGTCAGGTAAAGGAGTGTTGCTGCGAACACCGCTTTCGCGGGCAAGCCCGCTCCCACAGGGTTCGGCGTTGTTCACAGCATTGGCATTCCAGATACCATTCAGAGTAAGTGTCGGGCTCAGGTTTTCTTCGGTGGCTCGGGATTGGCGTCGAAGGTATGTGGCGGTGCGACTTGCAGGGTGGTGACCGAACCTTGCGCCGACAGCGAGTAGGTCACCTTGGAGATCAGCATGTCGTCATCAAATCCCAGCACCGGATCCTTGACCCTGACCTGCGTGTTATGACGCCACAGATCGCCGTTCGATTGCCGCCAGCCCTGCACCTGATAGGTGGTGGCCTTGGCCTTGCCCACGCGGGTGGCGCTTTCCCAGTTGGCCCGTTGCAAGGCGAGATCGGGATTGAGCTGCATGCCTTCGTTGATCACCGTGACCCGCCGACGCTTGTAGCTCAGGTCGGCGGACACCGATTCAACCTCGCTGACCGCTGCCCCGCTCTTCTTGTCCGTGCCCTTGTGTTGACCGATTACCCGGTATTCGGAGAACACCTGGCTGTAATCCATTGGCGCATTGGCCGACAGAATATTTTTGCCCAACTCCAGCGCATCGCTGGCCCGGCCACCACTACCAGGCCGGGCCAGTACCAGCCGGCCCTGGGCATCATCGGTAGAAAATACCCGGAACAATGTCAGCAAGCGGTCGATGGATTGAAACACCGTTTCCCCCGGCACAATGGTGTGACTGCTGAGCCGGGCGGTCTCGGGAATTTCGCTGACCACAAAGACCTTGTAGGTGATCGCCAGCGCTTCGACGATGCTCAACAGCGATTGCTCATGCCATTGGTTCGGGCGGTTGGTCGCGGCGCAATCCACCAGATCCTGGGTGCAGGAACTGCCTTCGATGTTCAGGCTGATCTGCCGCCCGTCGTAACTGATCGGCGCCTTGAACACATACCCGGTCAGCACCAGATCCTGGCCGATGCGCACTTCACAGGCGTCACCGGGCTGGATCCGTTTGTCCACGGTCTGCCCCGGCCATTGCCAGGTGATATTGAGTTTGAAGGTGCGGAACTGCCGCTCCAGATCCGCCGTGATTTCCACGCTTTTCCAGCCACCGTATTCCAGGCCGCCGACGGTCAGGGTGACCCGGTTATCCATGTCGTTCATGGTTCACTCCCCGGAGACTTTCACATCGTTCGGCGGCAGGAACCCCGGATGGGCAACACCGTTGCGTTGAGTCACTTCCGTGACCCGCGTGGCATCGGCAAATTGCCGATAGGCGACGACGACGGCAGGCAAGCTCTCCTGAAAGGATTTACTGACCAGCCGCACGCCGGACGACGCCACCGCTTTGAGGTGCGCATTCAAGTTCTGCTTCAGATCGTTGATGGCCTGATAGTGCGCGGGGCTGGCCTTGTTCAGTGCCAGTTGGATCGCTTCGTTCAACTCCTTTTGCAGCAACTGCAAATCGTCGGTGACTGGCACTTCCTGGCGGGTGACCGGTTGCACGGTCTGATGGTCCAGCGACGGCTGCGAGGTCAGTTTCACCGGCGTCGACGCCACAGGCATCGAGGCGACCCATTGAGCCACCTTCACCAGCAGCGTGTCCTGCACCAGATCGGCCATGGCTTGCGCCGCCGCCGTGGTGTCCTTGCCGGTGGTGAGCTTCGGTGCATCGGCCTTGCGGATGGCTTCGATCTGCTGGGAAACGTTGGCAATCACGCCACGATAACCCTCTTTGGCGAAGTCCTTGAGCTCCTTGATGTCACCGAGCAGTCCCTTGAATTCCGCGACCACTTCCTTGGGCAATTCCTTGACCGCTTTGACCAGATCGCTGATTTGCCGGTACTGCTCGATCAACGGTTTGAGCTGTTCCTGGATCACTTCATAGACCCCTGTCAGGCTGTTGCGCAGATTGGCGATGCCGATCCGCGCGGCCTTGATCAGGGTCATGGCCTGTTCGAAACGGGCCACCGCCGAGCCCAGCAGCGTGTCCGCCGATAACAGCAGCATCTTTTGCGTGCTGACCGTGGCCGTCGGAAACTGCAGGGGTTGATCGGGATAGAACTTCAGGGCAAAGGTCACCAGCCCGCCGTCCTGGCGGGTCTGGGTCATGTCGCATTCGCCGACCTTCACTTGCATCCGCCCCAACCACGGATGGACCAGTTCACCACTGCCCTGCTCCAGCGCCTTGAGCAGTTTGTCGCGCTGCTCCAGGCAATCGGCGCCGACAATGAATGCCGTCAGATCATGGATCTTCGCCTGCTGCCCAAGGCCCTCGAAAAACGGCTGATCGCGTTGTGGATACTCGTGTAACTGGCCCTTGTGGCCGACCGGTGTTTTCGCCTGATCGACCCAGAAACCGACACCGCGAAAGGATGCCGGCAACAAACGGTCACGCCAGTTCATTGGAACCTCCCAGAGACAGTGAGCGATAGCCGATGCGCGAATTCATCGCCAGCGCCGGTTGATTGGTCTGTGCCTGATCGACACGCAAGCCCTGTGGTGCATTGTCGAAACGCACGGTGAGACCGCCTTCGAGTTGCGTGCGATTGTTGGCGGCGGTTTGCTGCACCAAGGCGTTGGAGCCTTGGGCCAGGTTGTTCGGCAGCAACGTCGCATCATTGCTGGCACCAAAGAACGCAGGTGCGAGCTCACCCTTGCCTTCGGCGTTGGTTTTCTGTTGCGCCGCGGTCAGGCCTTCGACCTTGCCGGTAACACTGGCAATGAATCCGCCAAAGCCACCGTTGAACATGTCCTTGATCGGCGCGAGCAGGTCTTGCAGTTTGCCCCACCAAGTGGAGAACCATTCGGTGATCGGCTCCCAACCTGCCTTGAACATGTCCAGGGGTGACCAATCAAAGAGTCCCTTGAAATAGTCCACCATCGGTTGCGCCTGCACTTGCAGGTTCTGCCACATCCCCGAGAAGTAATTGCTCACCGGGTCCCAGGCGGCACGAAACATCTGCGTCGGCGACCAGTCGAACAGGCCTTTGAAAGAATCGACCGTCAACGCGGCCAGCGCACAAAGCACATCCCAGGTCGCCGAAAAGAACGCAACCACCGGTTGCCAGGCGCTGGCGGCTTTATCCAGCACGTTCCAGTCAAAGAGCTTCTTGAGAAAACTCATCGCCGGCACCGCCAAGGCCCTGAGCAAATCCCAGACCGCGGAAAACAACCCCTCCAACGGCTGCCAATTGCTGGCAACGATGACGAACGGATGCCAGGAAAACAGCGTCTTGAAGAAATCGCCGATCGGTGCGGACAGATTTTTAATTTCCTGCCAGAGCGAACTGAAAAAACCACTGATCGGTGCCCACGCCGCTTCTATCGACGCTTCGGGCGACCACTCGAAGATCCCCCGAAAGCCTGCCCAGGCCTGCGTAGTCGTGTCGTAGATCGATTCCCATAACGCGGAAACGAAACCGCTGACCGGCGCCCAAGCCTCCTTCAACGCCTCGAGCGGCTTCCAGTTGAAAAGGCTCTGGAACGCTGCAAACGTCGACTCCGCCGCCCCTTGCATCGCTTGCCAGATACCTTTGAAGAATCCCGATATCGGCTTCCAGTAAGCCACCATCAAACCCGCTGTCAGGGCAATCACTGCCGCGACGATGCCAATCGGCGAAGTCAGCAGCCCCATCACAGCAACGAGTCCCATGGCCCCTGCGGTGACCACCGTGAAGGCCACGGCTGCCGCCGCCAACCCTTCGATCAGCGCAGGGTTATTGGCGACAAATTCGCCAACGGTGGTAATCAACGGCATCAGGCCGGTGACCACACTGTTGACGGCCGGCAGCAGCGCCTGTCCCATTTTCAAGGAAATACCGTCTACCGCATCGTTGAACTGCTTGAGGTTGGTCGCTGTATTACCGAGCGATACCTCAGGTGCTTTCAGCGTTGTGGTTTTATTGGATTTTCCCTCGAGTTCATCTTCTGCCTTGATTGCCTTTTTGATGCCGTTGATGAAGGGTTCCAGCAGCCCGCCCCCACTGATGAAAGCACCCGCATCGAGAGTGCCAAGACTGTCCTCGATGCTTTTCTTGAATGCGCCAATCCTGGCCTTGATGCCCTTGAGCTGGGTGTCCAGCTTCTGGGCATTAATCACGACCACGGACATGTTCACCGTGGTCTGAATGTTCGTCAGGCTCATGCTTTGTTGTATGTTCGCCATCACTGCACCTGCTGCATCGCATTGATCCGTTGCGCGTGCTCCAGCGATTCGCGGAGCACATCCAGTGGCCTGGCCATCATCTGTTCGGGGTCAACCTTCCAGAACCAGGCCAGGTCATAGGCGACTGCGATCAGGTCGGTGATGGCTCCGACGCCGCACTCATGAAAAAACTCGCGACGGCCCAACTCAGCGCGTTGAGGTCAGCCAGATCCAGCTGGTTGACCGACGACGGCGGGATGCCGGCGCACACGGCGATGTATTTGGCCGCGACGTCCATGTCGAGGCTGACCTCTTCGCTCTTGTCGATCTTGTACGGCAGCGCCTTGATCGCCCGCACTTCCTGCACCGTCGGACGGCGTAGGTTGAGTTCGGTCAAGGGTTCGCCGTGGGCTTCGATCGCAACGTGAAGCTTCACGGCGTTGCTCATTGCCAGGTCCCCTTGATGCCTTCGAATTTCAGTTCGATGGTGGCGTCATCGCCTTTGGATACCGGTTCTTCCACCAGGTAGGCGCCGGCCAATACGTAGACTTTGCCGTTGCTGAATTCGCAGGTGACGGTCATGTCAGTGCCGGCGATCAGTTGCTTGAGCGGGAAGTCCGCGGTGTGCAGCGCCGTCACTTTGAACGACGGCGCGATGTCGGTTTCCTTGTAGAAGCCCGGCACGACGGTTTCCCGTTTAACGGCCATCAATGGAGCTTCGCAGCCGCCGTTGATGGTCAGTTGAGCGCCGTCCACTTTGACGTAGCAGGTGCCCGCAATCAGTTGACCCATGGTGTTTCTCCCTTCAAATAAAAAGCCCACGCGAGGTGGGCTGAAATCACACAGTCAAAAGGCAGCGATCAGGCTGCGTCGTCGTACTGCAGACGGAACTGGTTGAGCAGCGCGAACACGCGCAGGCCGTTGATGTAATCCGGCGGGAACAGCACGTTGACCCGGCTCGGGTCCTGAACATCGCGCTCGACGATCAAGTGTTCGGCGAACAGCTCGGCGTTTTCCACGTGGCCTTCCAGTTCGAGCTTGGCGTACTGGGCGATCAGCTCACCGCGAATGGTGCTCGGGGTGACGATCGGCTGGCCGGCGCCAAAACGGGTGCCGTCGGAAGCCAGCTTGTGGCGACCGTATTTGCTGGTGATCACACTTTGCAGACGACGCACGATGAACGCCGACTGGTGCATGGTTTCACTGTCCAGGTAGGAGTTGTCTGCCTGGCCGTAGGCGTTCTTCTGATAGGTGGTGATCGAACGCTGAATGCGCACGTAGCCGCCTTCGTAGTACGCGGTGGCGATGCCGTAATTGAGCAGCGACTGACGCTCGGTCAGGGTGAAACGCTCGCTCGCCGGTGCCGGGTCGAGACCCGGCAGGCTGCCGCTTTGGGTTGGACGGCTGGCGTCGGCAGAGATAAACACCGAGGTGCGTGCAGCCAGTGCAGCGGCCTGCACCCACAACGGTTGCGGTACGCCCGGTTCCAGCGCCTGAATGGTCATGTGCTGGTCGTTACGCGCCTGACCGGCCGCCACCAGAGTGCCGATGGTGCCGCGCTTGGCGCTGTAGACGTGACCGAACAATTGTTTGGCCCAGGACCAACGACCGGTGCTGTCATCCATGACGGCTTGCCAGGTGATGAGGGTCGACAGATCCGACCACGGCATGCAGATGAACTCGAACGGTTCATCGCCCAGCGCCGCCACGGCGGCCACTTGATCCGGCACACCGGCGCCGCCGGTCATGGCAGTGATGGCCGAGGTCAGCCCAGCCGGGGTTTCTTCGCCATTGCTCTTGCCCAGGCGATTGAATTGCAGGCTGATGTCATTGCCGCTGTCGCCCGTCCATTTGGCGCTCAGGGTGACCACACCTTCGACCGCTGCAGCGCTGACCGGCAGATCGGCGGAGGCATTGATTTTCAGCGCCAGGGCCGTGGCCGCTTGCTCCGCAGTGGCACCGTTGACGATAGCCGCTTGAACGCGAACGCCGCCGACGTACAGGTTGAGCACACCGCTTTGAGTCGCCGCCCCGGTCAGGGTCAGCACACCTTTGGCAATGCTGCCTTCAGTGTTGTGCAGCGGCAGGCACCAGATCTCGCCGATCGGGTCGGTCTTGCGCCAGGTTTCGTACATCGAGGCGAGCATCGAGCCTTGGCCGCCAATGCTTTTGGCCAGCGCCACGCTGGACACCAGCACCAGTTTGCCGACGTCGGCCGGTGCGATGTTGTCGTTGACCTGAGCAACGATCAGGCGGCGCATGGCCGACGACGCGCTATTGGCGGCCGAGTTGTCCATTTCGGCGTAGAACAGCGGAACACGAATGTCCGCGGGGATGTTGCTGAATCCGATCGCCATTATTTGGCTCCCTGTGGTTTCGCCGCTTTCACGGCTTTGGTAGTGATATCGCCATCGGCCAGACGTCGACGCCACCAGGCGTTGTCTGGCACTTCACGGCCCTCGAGGGGCAACAGATCGCCCGTTTCCGGGTCCGGCACAACACGGCCCGGGGCCGGCAGCACGGTGATGCGTTTGCTCATGGGGTTACGTCTCCAGAGAAAGTCAGTTCCAGGCGCCCGTCGGGGCCTGGGCGTTGCAGATTGGGGTCCGCCGGATCGATCGCATCGACCCGCACGGTGACCCCGGTAAAGGACGACAAGCCGTCCAGTTCACGCTCGTGCCAGCTTTCCGCCGGTTGCCCTGGCAGATTGCGGCCGAGCTGGAATTCGGCAAAAAAGCGCAGGCGATACAGCACGCGGCTGCTGTTGATGGAAACCAGTTCGCCACCGTCGTACTCGATGGCGTCGTAACTACCGCCAGGCTTGAACCCCACCAGCGCGCGCCACAGTTCGGCGCGTAGGTCATGCAACAGATCCAGCGCTTTTGTAGCGTCCGTGGTGTCGAGCACCAGCGTCACTTCGAAGCGGTCGCGGATCGGTTGCAGCATCAGGTTTTGCGCGAGGCTCTTGCTTGCCAGATCGGCGATCGGCACCACATAGGCGCAGGGGGTCTGCAGCGGGGTGTTGGCTTGCAGCGTGGCGAGGTCGATGCCGGCAGCGACTCGATTGGTCAGGGTTGGGCATTGATCGCGCAGTTGCTTGATCAGGTCTGTGATTTTCATGGTTCTCACCGGGCAATAAAAAACCCGCCGCGGCGGGTTTGAGTGAACGGTACTGGCCGTGGGAAACCCGCGTCCTTGCGGGTCGGTGCGCTATGCACCGTGGATGACGCTCCATGAGATTAAGGCTCAATGATCCTGAGACGTATCACGCGGTGGAACTTCACAAACGCCAATCCGCTTGGCCGCCCAACGCTCGTAAAGCCCGATGGCCACGTCCGCCCCGGCCATTGCCGTCAGGCAGCCAAACGCACCTGCGGCCCAGATCGACACGCCGGCGGCGTACAGCAGCATGATGGCCGAGACCCCGCAGATCATGCAGGCGCCGGAGCGCAGGGCCAGACGCCGCAGCAGCGACCAGCCACGGGCGCCCTCCTTGTCGGCGCGCCACATTTCGCCGGATACCCCGCCCACCAGGGCGAGAACGATGACCAGCCAGATCGGCATGTCCAGCAACGCTTGTTGCTCGTTTGTCATGTCACGCCTCCTGGGGGTGATAGATGAGTGATGTGTGTGTTGAGTTCAAACGATGTCTCTTGAGGTAGGCATTCCAAAAAGCCCGGCATTTGGCCGGGCTTTTCAGTAATGCGGTCCTTCGCCTTCCTTGGCCAACGGCCTGAAGGAAGTTGATCTTTCGGCGCTACTGGCGCGGTACGGATCCATTCAAATTGTTTTTCCGACCGCGGTCCCTGCCCGCCGGATAACTGCTTCTGGTGCTTTACGCTGCACACCCGGGTCAGTTGCCAACCCTCTGAACCGTTGAGGCCGGTTCATCGCTGCCTTTGTGGTGGAACTAAAGAGCTTCGTTTCGAGCCGCTTTGTTGAGTGGCTTGAGACAAAGAATATGCATGGATGCATATACAGTCAATGCATAAATGCATTTATTTATGCGTTGAAAATGCACGGACGCATGAAAGCCCCACAGACAACGGCGCTGGCGGTTTTTGGCAGGCGAAAAAAAACCCGCCGGGCAGCGGGTTTTATCTGACAGCGGTGAGGTTAACGGGCGTACATGCCCCACCAGAAGACGTGACCGAGGATGACAATTTGCTCTTCCTGGATTTCCTGGAAGCTGTAGTCCTCGTCCGGATGCTCATCGCGATTGAAGCTGCGCAGGCGAATCCCCGTCGGCAGGCGATAAAGCTGTTTCACCCGCAACTGGCCGTTGTGGTTGATGGCGTACAGGTCGCCGTCGACGATGTCGCCAATCCCGCATTTACCGGCATTCACGCCAACGGTGGCGCCATCGCGCAGCACCGGCAACATGCTGTTGCCGCGCACGGTGACGCATTTGGCCTGGTCGAACTGCACACCATTGTGGCGCAAGCTGCGTTTTCCGAAGCGCAGGCTAGAGCGCTCGCTTTCTTCGATGACGAATCTTCCTGATCCAGCAGCCAATTCAACCTCGCGAAGAAAGGGGACCGACACCTCGTCGTCATCGACTGGCGTATCGTCGTCCCACAGGCTTATGTCCTTGAGTTCCGAATGCGACTCATCGCGCCCGGCGCTGGCGGCGTGCGCGACATCCACACGGCCACGCAACTGATCGGTGCTCACGGCGAAGTATTCAGCAATCTTCGAAATATGTTTATCCGAAGGATCGACAATCTTCCCGCTGAGGATCCGCGAGAGAGTGGATTGAGGCACGCCGGTGCGACGGTGAAGCTCCGTGGGGGAGATCCCGTGCTGATCGAGCAGCGCTCTTAAGACGGTAGAAACATTGCGTTTTTGCATAACGTGCATAGTGCTTGATCTTTTTTCGGAAGACAAATGCTGATTTGCATAGATCGTGCATAGCCAGAAGAAATGTGCCGTGGAGCTTTCATGCCTGCGTAGGTCGGACTGCCCATGTTAACCTTGCGCCCATCGCGGAAAAGCCGGGCCGATGCCCCCTCCTTTGCCCTACACCTTTCAACGAGTTTTCCTGAATTTCCGATGAATAAAGCCCTCTCCGATCTGTCTTCCCACACGCCAATGATGCAGCAGTACTGGCGCCTGAAGAACCAGCACCCTGACCAGCTGATGTTCTACCGCATGGGCGACTTCTACGAGATCTTCTATGAAGATGCGAAGAAGGCCGCCAAGTTGCTGGACATCACCCTGACGGCTCGTGGGCAATCGGCGGGTCAGGCGATTCCGATGTGTGGGATTCCTTACCACGCCGCGGAAGGTTACCTGGCGAAACTGGTAAAGCTCGGCGAGTCGGTGGTGATTTGTGAGCAGGTCGGCGACCCGGCCACCAGCAAAGGCCCGGTGGATCGTCAGGTGGTGCGGATCATCACCCCCGGCACGGTCAGCGATGAAGCGCTGCTGGATGAACGTCGGGACAACCTGATCGCGGCGGTACTGGGTGACGAGCGTCTGTTCGGTCTGGCGGTGCTGGACATTACCAGCGGCAACTTCACCGTGTTGGAGATCAAGGGCTGGGAAAACCTGCTGGCGGAACTGGAGCGGGTCAATCCGGTAGAGCTGATGATCCCGGATGACTGGCCGAAAGATTTGCCGGCGGAAAAGCGCCGTGGGGTTCGTCGCCGTGCGCCGTGGGATTTCGAGCGTGATTCGGCGCTGAAAAGTCTTTGCCAGCAGTTTTCCACCCAGGACTTGAAAGGTTTTGGCTGCGAGAACCTGACCCTGGCGATTGGCGCTGCTGGCTGCCTGCTCAGCTACGCCAAGGAAACCCAACGCACCGCCCTGCCGCACTTGCGCAGCCTGCGTCATGAACGCCTGGACGACACTGTGGTGCTGGATGGCGCGAGCCGTCGCAACCTGGAACTGGATACCAACCTGGCCGGTGGTCGCGACAACACCTTGCAATCGGTGGTCGATCGCTGCCAGACCGCCATGGGCAGCCGCTTGCTGACTCGCTGGCTGAACCGTCCGCTGCGGGATTTGACCGTATTGCTGGCGCGCCAGACTTCGATTACCTGCCTGCTCGATGGTTACCGCTTCGAGAAACTGCAACCGCAGCTCAAGGAGATCGGTGACATCGAGCGGATTCTGGCGCGGATCGGCCTGCGCAATGCCCGTCCTCGTGACTTGGCGCGTCTGCGAGATGCCCTCGGTGCACTGCCAGAGTTGCAGGTAGCGATGGCCGAGCTTGAGGCTCCGCACATCATTCAACTGGCCACCACCACCAGCACCTATCCGGAACTGGCGGCGCTGCTGGAAAAAGCCATTATCGACAACCCGCCCGCAGTCATCCGTGACGGTGGCGTGTTGAAAACCGGTTACGACAGCGAACTCGACGAACTGCAATCGCTCAGCGAAAACGCCGGACAGTTCCTGATCGATCTCGAAGCGCGCGAGAAGGCCCGCACCGGCCTGTCCCACTTGAAGGTCGGCTACAACCGGATTCACGGTTACTTCATCGAATTGCCGAGCAAGCAGGCCGAATCGGCGCCCGCGGATTATATTCGCCGGCAGACCCTCAAAGGTGCCGAGCGCTTTATCACGCCAGAGCTAAAGGCGTTCGAAGACAAGGCGCTGTCAGCCAAGAGCCGCGCCCTGGCTCGCGAGAAGATGCTCTACGAAGCGCTGCTCGAAGACTTGATCGCCCAGTTGCCGCCCTTGCAAGACACGGCCGCCGCACTGGCCGAACTGGACGTGCTGAGCAACCTCGCCGAGCGTGCACTGAATCTGGACCTGAACTGCCCGCGCTTCGTCAGCGAGCCATGCATGCGCATCACCCAGGGTCGTCACCCGGTGGTCGAGCAAGTACTCACCACGCCGTTCGTGGCCAACGACCTGAGCCTTGACGACAATACCCGCATGCTGGTGATCACCGGTCCGAACATGGGCGGTAAATCCACCTACATGCGTCAGACCGCATTGATCGTACTGCTGGCGCATATCGGCAGTTTCGTGCCGGCAGCCAGTTGCGAATTGTCCTTGGTAGACCGAATCTTCACCCGGATCGGTTCCAGCGATGACTTGGCGGGCGGACGATCGACCTTCATGGTCGAAATGAGCGAAACCGCGAACATCCTGCACAACGCCACCGAACGCAGCCTGGTGCTGATGGACGAAGTCGGTCGCGGCACCAGCACCTTCGACGGTCTGTCCCTGGCCTGGGCCGCGGCTGAGCGCCTGGCGCAACTGCGGGCCTACACATTGTTCGCCACGCATTATTTCGAGCTGACAGTGCTGCCGGAAGCCCAGCCGCTGGTGGCCAACGTGCACCTCAATGCCACCGAGCACAACGAACGCATCGTGTTCCTGCACCACGTGTTGCCTGGGCCTGCCAGCCAGAGCTATGGCCTGGCGGTTGCGCAGTTGGCCGGCGTGCCGAGCGAAGTAATCGTGCGTGCTCGCGAGCATCTGAGCCGACTGGAATCCACAGCGCTGCCTCATGAAGTTCCAAAGCCAGCCAAAGGCAAACCGGCCGCGCCGCAGCAGAGCGACATGTTCGCCAGCCTGCCGCATCCGGTACTGGATGAACTGGCCAAACTTGATCTGGATGACATGACACCGCGTCGTGCGCTCGAAATGCTCTATACATTAAAGACACGGATCTAACGCACTTGCCTGCAAGCTGTTAGAATCTCGCGCGGTTTGGGATGCTGCAGGCTAATAGCCTGGCCTGCAGACTATCGCTCCCGAACCTGGCGACCCCGTCCTGAAGGGGCTCCGCTGCCGCCGCCTGAGGAGAGAATTAGAAATGACCTTCGTCGTCACCGACAACTGCATCAAGTGCAAGTACACCGACTGCGTAGAAGTCTGTCCGGTGGACTGCTTTTACGAAGGCCCGAACTTCCTGGTGATTCACCCGGATGAGTGCATCGACTGCGCACTGTGCGAACCCGAATGCCCTGCCGTGGCCATCTTCTCCGAAGATGAAGTTCCAGAAGATATGCAGGAATTCATTCAGCTGAACGTTGAGCTGGCTGAAATCTGGCCGAACATTACCGAGAAGAAAGAATCGTTGCCTGATGCCGAAGAGTGGGATGGCGTCAAAGGCAAGATCAAAGACCTCGAACGCTGATTAAACCGCGTTCCCGAAAAGGCCCCTTGTGGGCCTTTTTGCTTTTCCGCAGGCAAAAAAAAGGGGCGGTATGACCCGCCCACATTTTTTCCCTATTCCTTGTGTTCCTTTTCATCGTCCTGATGAACCGCTTCCTGCGATGTCCGTTCCCCTCTTCCTTGAAGGGCGTGTCTATCCGTCGACACAGTTCAGATACTAGAGAATTCCCCACTAAGAGCAATCGGCCTCTGTCGCTGAAATCGCCTGCCACACATTGTTAATCAAAAAAAATAATCATAAAAATCAATAAGATAAACAAATGCCGCAAGTTAAATAGACAACTGCGAGGGTGTAAAAATAACGAACACTTACGAAAGAGTAAGCAAAGACTTACACCACGAGACTACAAACCTGAGGCGGTGCAAAAAACAACGCACCTCTCATATTCCCGGCAACAAAAAGCCCCGAACCAGTCGAGGCTTTTTGTAACCGATGGAACAAGTTGCTTATTGGAACAGCGACTCGCTCGACAGGCCATTTTTCTCGAGAATCTCCCGAAGACGCTTGAGGCCTTCAACCTGAATTTGCCTGACCCGTTCCCGGGTCAAGCCGATTTCCAGGCCTACGTCTTCAAGTGTGCTGCTCTCGTGACCTCGCAAGCCGAAGCGGCGTACGACCACCTCGCGTTGCTTGTCGGTCAGCTCCGAGAGCCACTGATCGATGCTCTGTGACAGGTCGTCGTCCTGCAACAGTTCGCATGGATCGGTCGGGCGGTCGTCGGTAAGAGTGTCCAGCAGGGTTTTATCCGAATCAGGACCCAGCGAGACGTCGACCGAAGAAACCCGCTCGTTCAGGCCGAGCATGCGCTTGACCTCGCCTACCGGTTTCTCCAGCAGGTTGGCGATTTCTTCGGGTGAGGGTTCGTGATCGAGCTTTTGAGTCAGCTCTCGTGCAGCCCGCAAGTACACGTTGAGCTCTTTGACCACATGGATCGGCAACCGGATGGTCCGGGTCTGATTCATGATCGCGCGCTCGATGGTCTGACGAATCCACCAGGTGGCGTAGGTCGAAAAGCGGAATCCACGTTCGGGATCGAACTTTTCTACTGCCCGGATCAGGCCGAGGTTGCCCTCTTCGATCAGGTCCAGCAGCGACAGCCCACGATTGACGTAACGCCGGGCGATTTTCACCACCAGCCGCAGGTTGCTTTCAATCATGCGCTTGCGTCCGGCCGGATCGCCACTTTGCGACAAGCGCGCAAAATGAACTTCTTCTTCCGGGGAGAGCAATGGGGAAAAGCCGATTTCGTTGAGGTACAGCTGCGTGGCATCGAGTGCCCGTGTGTAGTCGATGTACTTGTGTTGCTTAAGCGAAGCGGAGTGTTTGGATTTGGCACGAACGGAAGGTGGTGCATCCCCTTCATCATTCGACATCGAATCCGTGGCGATGCCGGTCTCCATCAGGAGAACCTCATCGTCGATGTCAAACTCCGGCACTTCTTTACTGAGAGCCATTGTTATAGTCCTTTGGTGAGTTCGACCTCAAGCTCAAGCGGCGCCTTTATCCCTGGCAACGCTGGAGCCTGTTCCCTCTACGTGACGGAACAGGCTGGCTAACAAATCAACGACGTGGCAGGAATTGCAGCGGATCTACAGGTTTACCTTGTCGGCGAATCTCAAAATGCAGTTTCACCCGGTCTGTACCCGTTGACCCCATTTCGGCAATTGTCTGTCCGACTTTGACCTGCTGCCCCTCCCGAACCAACAGCCTGCGGTTATGTCCGTAGGCACTGACGTAGGTATCGCTGTGTTTGATGATGACTAATTCGCCGTAGCCCCTTAAGCCACTCCCGGCGTATACCACCGTCCCATCAGACGCAGCTAAAACAGGCTGTCCCAAATCTCCGGCGATATCAATTCCTTTATTCAAACTACCGTTTGAAGAGAATTTACCAATCAGAATGCCATTAGAAGGCCACCCCCAGCCCGTTGGGGCTGGACCGGCAGGAGGCAATGGAGCGGGTGCCGGCTTATTGGCGACGGACGGTACAAGCACTGTTGTACTGGTTGTCGCGCCATTTGCCTGGCGCCGAATGACGGTGGTTTTACTCGACGAGGAAGGTGAGGAACTGGACGAACTCACTACCGCCGTCGGCGTTGAACCGCTACGACCGTCGAAGCGAATTGTCTGACCCGGATGTATCGTGTAAGGCGTAGGAATGTTGTTCCGAGCCGCGAGGGCTTTGTAGTCCCAACCATAGCGAAAAGCGATGGAGAACAAGGTGTCCTTGGGTCGGACAACGTACTGGCCGGTGGTCACGGCCGGACGCTGGGCGACCGCGTTGTTACGATCGACGACGTTCGCACTACCTGATTTGGTGCTGGAACATCCGACCAGCAAGGTACTCAAGACAAGGCCAGTCACCAGACGCTGAAAGCTCGTTATACCCATTCGCTGCGCAATGACTGTGAGACTCACCCGCCGCTCCCTTTGTGGTGGCTGAAAATATGGATTGCCGTGCTCCGGCACGAAATGTCGCAAGTATAACGGGCCGAACAGGCTTTACCTTTAATGAAGCGGATTCGCTTCGCGCACACGTTTGCTGTCTGACGATGAATTCCGTTTAACCAATCGATGCCGCTGTAAGACCCGGGCAATCGAAGAGAATTCAGCATGCTTAAACAAATGCTCAGGCCAACGGCCCGTTGAGCAATGGCACAAAGCGCACCGCCCCCAGAACACGCCTGGAAAAGCCCTGCTCTTCACGGATGATCAACATCAATTGTTGAACTTCACCGGAGCCGACCGGAATCACCAGTCGCCCACCCGGTGCCAACTGATCGAGCAATGCCTGAGGCACGTCGGTGGCCACGGCGGTGACGATGATGCCGTTGTATGGCGCCAGTGCCGGCCAGCCTTCCCAACCATCGCCCCAGCGAAATACCACGTTGCGCAGGTTCAGCTCCACCAGGCGCTCCTTGGCCCGGTCTTGCAGAACCTTGATGCGCTCCACGGAAAAAACCCGCTCGACCAATTGCGACAGCACTGCCGTCTGGTACCCCGACCCGGTGCCGATTTCCATCACCTTGTCCAACGGACCGGCTTCCAGTAGCAGCTCGCTCATGCGCGCCACCATATAAGGCTGGGAGATGGTCTGGTTATGCCCGATCGGCAGCGCCGTATCTTCATAGGCGCGATGGGCCAGCGCCTCATCGACGAACAGATGACGCGGTGTGCGGCGGATGACTTCCAGCACCTTGGCGTTGGATATTCCCTCTTCATAGAGGCGCTGAATCAGACGCTCACGGGTCCGTTGCGAGGTCATCCCTATGCCGCGATGCAGAATATGGTCTTGTTCACGAGCCATTAACGCAGACCCTCCAGCCAGCCATCGAGACTTCTGAAGGCATCATTAAAGGTGCGATCCAGTTGCAGTGGCGTGATTGAAACGTAGCCTTGCATTACCGCGTGGAAATCGGTGCCTGGGCCGCCATCTTCAGCGTCACCCGCCGCGGCAATCCAGTAACCGGATTTACCGCGCGGGTCGACCACTTTCATCGGTGCCGCGGCGCGGGCGCGATGGCCAAGGCGAGTCAGCTGGATGCCGCGGATGTGCTCCAGCGGCAAGTTGGGAATGTTCACGTTCAGTACCGTGCGCGGTGGCAGTTCAAGGTCCGCGTGAGCCTCTACCAGTTTGCGCGCAAAATAGGCAGCTGTGGGAAGGTTCTCTACTTGCCGTGAGACGAATGAAAAGGCAAACGAAGGACGCCCAAGGAAACGCCCCTCAAGCGCCGCCGCCACAGTGCCGGAATACAGCACGTCGTCCCCCAGGTTGGCACCCAGGTTGATGCCGGAAACCACCATGTCCGGCTCGAGCTCCAGCAAGCCGTTAAGCCCCAGGTGCACGCAGTCGGTGGGTGTGCCGTTGAGGCTGATAAAGCCGTTGGCCAGGGTTTGCGGGTGCAACGGACGGTCGAGCGTCAGCGAGCTGCTGGCGCCACTTTTGTCCTGGTCCGGGGCGATAACCACGCATTCGGTGTAATCCGCCAGCGCAGCATAAAGCGCGGCGAGACCGGGTGCGGTTACCCCATCGTCGTTAGAAATCAGAATACGCATGGGCTGTCCGTCTGCCCCACCGGCACCAGATCGACGAGTTCACGCACCAATACGGTGGCGAAGCATCCGGCCGGCAGGACGAATTCCAGTTGCAGAATGTCAGGCTCGGGATAATGCCACGTCAACCCACCAATGGGCAGCCGCAGGATGCGACGTTCGTGGCTCATTCCGGCATTAATCAACCAATCGCGCAGATCCGCTTCGCACGCAGCGATTGCCTGCTCCAATTCATGGACAGCGCCTGACGCCGGCGAGTCACCTTCACCCCACTGCGGGCCGGTCGGATGCAGGTCAAGAATCGCCAAGCGCGGGTCGTTGCATTCGGCTTCACCTGCCGGAAAAAAACTGCGGCTGTCAGTGAACGCCAGCAGATCGCCCACCTGAGCACGCTGCCAGGTGCCATCGGCGACACGCGCCGCCAACACTTGATTGAACAGAAAACTGCGCGCGGTGGAGAGCAGCCGCGAGCGCACGTTGCGTTGTTCTGGCAGAGCCTTACGCGCCGCCCAGGCACGGGCGTCGACCACGTTGCCGCCATCAAAGCCGAAACGCTGGGCGCCGAAATAATTGGGAATACCTTGTTTGGCGATCAGTTGCAGCCGCTCTTCGATCGCCGCTTTGTCACCAGCGAACTGGGTCAAGCGCAAGGTGAAGCCGTTGGCCGAGTGGGCACCGCGTTGCAGTTTGCGTTTATGCCGACCGGTCTTGAGAATTTTCAGCGTGTCGTTTTCCGCCGTCGACAGATCAGGATCTGCCTTGCCCGGCAGTTGCACGCTGAACCACTGACGCGTCAGCGCCTGACGGTCCTTGAGGCCGGCATAGCTGACGGTGCGCAACGGCACACCCGCCGCCTTGGCGATGCGCCGTGCCGCTTCTTCGGTATTCAGACCGCGCTTTTCCACCCAGATCCACAGGTGTTCGCCGTCGCCGCTCAGGGGAATATCAAGGACTTCGTCGACCTGGAAATCCTCCGCCGTGGCTTTCAGTACCGCGCTGCCGAGGGTTTGACCATAGGCCCGAGGGCCGAGCAATTGCAGTTCGTTCATGCGCGCAGCAACAGAGCAACGGAGTGCACGGCAATGCCTTCTTCGCGACCGACAAAGCCAAGCTTTTCGGTGGTGGTAGCTTTCACGTTCACTTGATCCAACTCAACTTGAAGATCCGCGGCAATCAGCGCGCGCATCGATTCGATATGCGGGGCCATTTTCGGGGCCTGGGCAACGATGGTGTTATCGACGTTGCCGACTTTCCAGCCTTTGGCGTGGATCAGTGCGACGACGTGACGCAACAGCACACGGCTGTCGGCGCCCTTGAATTGCGGGTCGGTGTCCGGGAAGTGCTTGCCGATATCACCCAGCGCGGCAGCACCGAGCAAGGCATCGCTCAAGGCGTGCAGCAGGACATCACCGTCGGAATGGGCGAGCAGCCCGAAGCTGTGTGCAATTCGCACGCCGCCCAGTGTGATGAAATCGCCTTCAGCGAAACGGTGCACATCGTAGCCGTGGCCAATACGCATAAAAAAACGCCCCGATTTTTGTCAGGGCGTGATTCTACCTGCATTAGGCGCCTAGAGCGCGCGCGTGATGCTGCAAGTGGTCGTCAATGAAGCTGGCGATGAAAAAATAGCTGTGGTCGTAGCCCGGTTGCAGTCGCAACGTCAGCGGATGACCCGCCAGTTTGGCGGCCTGTTGCAAGGCTTCAGGCTTGAGCTGGGTGGCCAGGAAATCATCGCGATCACCCTGATCGACCAGCAGCGGCAACTTCTCGTCAGCCTCGGCGATCAATGTACAGGCATCCCATTCGCGCCACTTCGAACGGTCTTCTCCCAAGTAACGGGAAAAGGCTTTCTGGCCCCAAGGGCAATCAATCGGATTGTTGATCGGCGAGAACGCCGACACCGAGAGATAACGCCCCGGATTGCGCAACGCGCAGACCAACGCGCCGTGGCCACCCATGGAGTGACCGCTGATGCCACGCTTGTCCGATGTCGGGAAATGCGCTTCGACCAATGCCGGCAATTCCTGCACGACATAGTCATGCATCCGATAGTGTCGGGACCACGGTTCCTGCGTGGCATTCAGATAAAACCCGGCACCGAGACCGAAGTCCCAGGCGCCGTCCGGATCACCCGGCACATCAGGACCGCGTGGGCTGGTATCCGGTGCGACGATGATCAGCCCCAGCTCGGCGGCCATGCGCATGGCGCCGGCCTTTTGCATGAAGTTCTCGTCGGTGCAGGTCAGGCCGGACAACCAGTACAGCACCGGCAGTTTACCGCCCTGCTCCGCTTGCGGTGGCAGGTACACGGCAAACACCATGTCGCAACCGAGCACGTCGGAGCGGTGCCGATAGCGCTTGTGCCAGCCGCCGAAGCTTTTCTGGCAGGAGATATTTTCCAGGCTCATGACCGACCTCAGAAATGGATGACGGTACGGATGCTTTTGCCTTCATGCATCAGTTCAAACGCCTTGTTGATATCTTCCAGGCCCATTGTGTGAGTAATGAAGGTATCCAGCGGGATCTCGCCGGTCTGGGCCATTTCGACATAGCTTGGCAACTCGGTACGCCCGCGCACACCACCGAACGCCGAACCGCGCCAGACTCGACCGGTCACCAGTTGGAACGGACGGGTAGATATCTCCTGACCGGCACCGGCCACGCCGATGATCACCGACTCACCCCAACCTTTGTGGCAGCACTCAAGTGCAGCACGCATCAACTGGACGTTGCCGATGCACTCGAAGGAAAAGTCGACGCCGCCATCGGTCATGTCGACGATCACTTCCTGAATTGGACGATCGAAGTCTTTCGGGTTTACACAATCGGTAGCGCCCAATTGCTTGGCGATCTCGAACTTGGCCGGGTTGATGTCGATGGCGATGATCCGCCCTGCCTTGGCTTTGACCGCGCCAATCACAGCCGACAGACCGATGCCGCCCAGACCGAAGATCGCGACGGTATCACCCGGCTTGACCTTGGCAGTGTTGATTACCGCGCCGATGCCAGTGGTGACGCCACAACCCAGCAGGCAGACTTTTTCCAGCGGTGCTTCTTTAGGAATTTTGGCGACGGAGATTTCCGGCAGCACGGTGTACTCGGAAAAAGTCGAGGTGCCCATGTAGTGGAAAATCGTTTCGCCCTTGTAGGAAAAACGCGAAGTGCCATCCGGCATCAGGCCTTTACCCTGAGTCGCACGAATCGCCTGGCAGAGGTTGGTTTTGCCCGACAGACAGAATTTGCACTTGCCGCATTCCGGGGTGTACAGCGGGATCACATGGTCGCCGACGGCGACCGAGGTCACGCCCTCGCCGATCGCTTCGACCACCGCGCCACCTTCGTGACCCAGGATCGACGGAAAAATACCTTCCGGGTCCGCGCCAGAGAGGGTGTAGGCATCGGTATGGCAGACACCGGAGGCGACGACGCGCAGCAGGACTTCACCCGCCTTGGGCATGGCGACATCGACTTCAACGATCTCAAGGGGTTTCTTGGCCTCGAAGGCAACGGCGGCGCGCGACTTGATCATGCTGACTCTCCAGTGAATAAAAACGAGACAAGGAGTGTAATACAGCGACATACGATGAATAATCAGGACAAAAGCAAAACATTATTGCCATACAGGGATAATCCTGATGTCCGAAAATCGCTGGGAAGGCATCGATGAGTTCGTCGCCGTGGCCGAATGCAGCCAATTCACTGCCGCGGCGGAACGCCTTGGGGTGTCTTCTTCTCATATCAGTCGCCAAATCGTACGACTGGAAGAGCGCCTGCAAACCCGCTTGCTCTATCGCAGCACCCGCCGGGTCACGTTGACCGAGGCCGGGCAAACCTTCCTGCAACATTGCCAGCGTTTGCAGGACGGTCGCGAAGAAGCGTTGCGCGCTGTCGGCGACCTGACCAGCGAACCCAAGGGCATGCTGCGCATGACCTGCGCCGTGGCCTATGGCGAACGATTCATCGTGCCACTGGTGACTCGCTTCATGGGGCTGTATCCACAGCTGCGCGTCGACATCGAACTGAGCAACCGCCCACTCGACCTGGTGCATGAAGGGTTGGACCTGGCCATCCGCCTCGGCCGTCTGCAGGATTCAAGACTGGTCGCCACACGTCTGGCGCCACGGCGCATGTACCTGTGCGCCTCGCCGTCCTACCTGGAAAGGTATGGTCGCCCACACAGCTTGTCGGAATTGAGTCGCCATAACTGCCTCATCGGTAGCTCGGACATCTGGCAACTGGAACAGAACGGGCGGGAATTTTCCCAGCGCGTACAGGGAAACTGGCGCTGCAACAGTGGGCAGGCAGTGCTGGATGCCGCGCTACAAGGGGTTGGGTTGTGTCAGCTACCGGATTACTACGTGTTGGAATACCTGAAAAGCGGTGAATTGATCTCGCTGCTGGAAGCCCATCAACCGCCAAACACAGCGGTTTGGGCGCTTTATCCGCAGCAACGGCATCTGTCGCCGAAGGTGCGCAAGTTGGTGGATTACTTGAAAGAAGGGTTGGCCAAACGGCCGGAATATCGAACTTAGAAAAATCTACCGGTGTGTCTGCCAGGAATTGATTGCTTGAACTACCGCTTTCGCGAGCAAGCCCGCTCCCACAGTGGATCTTCAGTGAACATATTATTTGTGCTCGGCCGAGATCAAATGTGGGAGCGGGCTTGCTCGCGAAAGCAATCTGACAGACACCACAGCAGTCAGCGGCGGTTAGCCCAACGCTGCCGCAACCACTCAAGGTCTTCAGGGCGAGTGACTTTGATGTTATCGGATCGCCCCTCAATCAAGCGCGGCGCCTGGCCCGACCACTCCATGGCCGAGGCTTCATCGGTGACAACAACGTCCGCCACCAGACTGTCCGCCAACGCCCGATGCAACGCGCCAAGGCGAAACATTTGCGGCGTATAGGCCTGCCAGATCACGCTGCGATCCACTGTTTCCAGCACGCGCCCGTGCTGGTCGACCCGCTTGAGAGTGTCCCGCGCAGGCACCGCCAACAGACCGCCTACCGGATCATCAGCGAGTTCACTGAGCAATTTATCAAGATCATCACGCGCCAGATTCGGTCGTGCGGCATCATGAACCAACACCCAATCCTCATCGTCAGCGCCTTGAGCATGCAGATGCAGCAACGCATTGAGCACCGACCCGGAACGCTCGGCGCCACCCTCAACCCGCTGAATACGAGGATCGGCAGCACACGCCAGGTTCGGCCAATAAGGATCGTCGATTGCAAGACTGACCACCAACCCCTTCAGGGAAGGATGATCGAGGAAACAGCCGAGGCTGTGTTCGAGAATAGTGCGCCCGCCCAACTGCAAGTATTGCTTGGGACGGTCCGCGGCCATACGGGCACCGACGCCCGCGGCAGGAATCACGGCCCAGAAGGCCGGTAACGACTCAGTCATTGGGCCAACTGGTAAAGGGTTTCACCGTCCTTGACCATGCCCAGCTCATGGCGAGCCCGCTCTTCAACGGTCTCCATGCCTTTTTTCAATTCGCTGACTTC
Source organism: Pseudomonas sp. S2_A02 (assembly GCF_054668495.1). Classification (NCBI taxonomy): domain Bacteria; kingdom Pseudomonadati; phylum Pseudomonadota; class Gammaproteobacteria; order Pseudomonadales; family Pseudomonadaceae; genus Pseudomonas; species Pseudomonas sp. S2_A02. The sequence continues at coordinate 2,446,564 of NZ_CP162776.1, forward strand.
GGCGTCCATCACCCGATTGCGTTCCAGCAAAGACTCGTTCTCGGCGTGTTGATCCGCAATCTGCTGCTTCAACTCCGCCACTTGCGCCAGACTGCCATTACCCACCCACAGGCGGTACTGCAGGCCAGCCAGCAGCAAGAGCAAGACGAGGAACAACCAATTGGGACTGCGCATCGAATATCAGGTATCCAGTGAAAAAAGACAGCCATGCCAAAACTTTGAAGCTTCTGATAGCACGAAGCCTGGAAGAACCAGGCTTGTGCTCTTAAGGCATCAGATTAGTGGCAAATCCATCGCTGCTGCGATTTTTCCGACACAATCCGGTGTCTTTTTACTATCTCATGCCCTGCCTCACCAATACGCTGCTCTTTGACACTGTCAAAAAGAAGCAGCATCGGCGAGTCGGGGCACTTTACTCAGCCGCGGAATTCGCTACGACCGTTGTACTTGGCTTTGCCATTCAACTGCTCTTCGATACGCAGCAGTTGGTTGTACTTGGAAACGCGATCGGAACGGCACAGGGAGCCGGTCTTGATCTGGCCAGCCGCAGTGCCCACAGCCAGGTCGGCAATGGTCGAATCTTCGGTTTCGCCGGAGCGGTGCGAGATTACGGCGGTGTAACCAGCGGCCTTGGCCATCTGGATCGCTTCCAGGGTTTCGGTCAGGGTGCCGATCTGGTTGAACTTGATCAGGATCGAGTTGGCGATCTTTTTATCGATGCCTTCTTTCAGGATCTTGGTGTTGGTCACGAACAGGTCGTCGCCTACCAGCTGAGTCTTCTCGCCGATTTTGTCGGTGAGGATTTTCCAGCCAGCCCAGTCGGACTCGTCCAGACCGTCTTCGATGGAGATGATCGGGTAACGCTCGGTCAGACCTTTCAGGTAATCGGCGAAACCTTCAGCGGTGAACACCTGGCCTTCGCCGGACAGGTTGTACTTGCCGTCTTCGTAGAATTCGCTGGCGGCGCAGTCCAGAGCCAGAGTCACGTCGGTGCCCAGCTTGTAACCGGCATTGGCCACGGCTTCGGAGATCACTTTCAACGCGTCTTCGTTGGAGGCCAGGTTCGGCGCGAAACCACCTTCGTCACCAACGGCAGTGCTCAGGCCGCGAGCTTTCAGAACGGCTTTGAGGTGATGGAAAATCTCGGTACCCATGCGCAGACCTTCCGAGAAAGACTTGGCGCCTACTGGCTGAACCATGAATTCCTGGATGTCGACGTTGTTATCGGCGTGCTCGCCACCGTTGATGATGTTCATCATCGGAACCGGCATCGAGTAAACACCCGGGGTGCCGTTCAGGTTAGCGATGTGAGCGTACAGCGGCAGGTCCTGGTCCTGTGCTGCAGCCTTGGCTGCGGCCAGGGAAACGGCGAGGATCGCGTTGGCGCCCAGGGTCGCTTTGTTTTCGGTGCCGTCCAGCTTGATCATCGCGTGATCCAGCGCTTTCTGGTCGCTTGGGTCTGCACCCAGCAACAGGTCGCGGATCGGACCGTTGATGTTGCCGACGGCTTTCAGAACGCCTTTGCCCAGGTAACGGCTCTTGTCGCCATCACGCAGCTCGAGTGCTTCACGCGAGCCAGTGGAAGCACCGGATGGCGCGCAAGCGCTGCCGATGATGCCGTTATCGAGAAGCACGTCTGCTTCCACAGTGGGATTGCCACGGGAGTCGAGAACTTCACGACCTTTGATGTCGACGATTTTTGCCATTGTTGTAAACACTCCAAAGTTGACGAAAACGACGCAGCTGATGGAAATCTTTTATCGTCGGCAAGCGACAGACAGCGGGCAGGCTTGCGGACGATAAGGCTCAAGCCCGAGGGCCTGAGCATTAAATCGTGCGGTACTTTACCGGAGAATTGAGGTTTACGCGGTTTCTACCGTCGGAAAACTCTTCACCAGTTCGTCCAATGCTTTGAGCTGGGCCAGGAAGGGCTCCAGTTTGTCCAGACGCAAGGCACAAGGGCCGTCGCATTTGGCATTGTCCGGGTCCGGGTGCGCTTCGAGGAACAGACCGGCCAGCGACTGGCTCATGCCGGCCTTGGCCAGGTCGGTGACTTGGGCACGACGACCACCAGCAGAGTCGGAGCGACCGCCGGGCATTTGCAGCGCGTGGGTCACGTCGAAGAACACCGGGTATTCGAACTGCTTCATGATGCCGAAGCCAAGCATGTCGACGACCAGGTTGTTGTAGCCGAAGCTCGAACCGCGTTCGCAGAGGATCAACTGATCGTTACCGGCTTCTACGCATTTGTTCAGGATGTGTTTCATTTCCTGAGGTGCGAGGAACTGGGCTTTCTTGATGTTGATCACCGCGCCGGTCTTGGCCATCGCAACCACGAGGTCGGTCTGGCGCGACAGGAAGGCCGGCAACTGGATGATGTCGCAGACTTCAGCGACGACCGCGGCCTGATCAGGCTCGTGGACGTCGGTGATGACCGGCACGCCGAAGGCTTGCTTGATGTCCTGGAAAATCCGCATGCCCTCTTCCAGGCCGGGGCCACGGTAAGAAGTCACAGAAGAACGGTTCGCCTTGTCGAAACTGGCCTTGAACACGTAAGGGATACCGAGTTTCTCGGTGACCTTTACGTACTCTTCGCAGACCTGCATCGCCATGTCGCGGCTTTCCAGCACGTTCATGCCACCGAACAGCACCATCGGCTTGTCGTTGGCAATCTCGATATTGCCTACGCGAATGATCTTCTGCGCCATCAGGTTTACGCCTTCTTCTGGTGTTGGACCAAAGCGGCTTTAACGAAGCCGCTGAACAACGGGTGACCGTCGCGTGGTGTAGAGGTGAACTCAGGGTGGAACTGGCAAGCGACGAACCATGGATGATCCGGCGCTTCGACCACTTCAACCAGCGCGCCATCACCGGAACGACCGGAGATTTTCAGACCGGCCTCGATGATTTGCGGCAGCAGGTTGTTGTTCACTTCGTAGCGATGACGGTGACGCTCGACGATCACGTCCTTGGCGTAGCAATCGTGCACCAGGGAACCCGGTTCAAGCAGGCAATCCTGAGCACCGAGGCGCATGGTGCCGCCCAGATCGGAGGTTTCGGTGCGGGTTTCGACTGCGCCGGTGGCATCTTCCCACTCGGTGATCAAACCTACTACCGGGTGAGCGCTGGTGCGATCGAACTCGGTGGAGTTGGCGTCTTTCCAGCCCATGACGTTACGAGCGAACTCGATAACGGCCACTTGCATGCCCAGGCAGATACCCAGGTATGGAACCTTGTTTTCGCGAGCGTATTGAACAGCAGTGATCTTGCCTTCAACGCCACGCAGACCGAAGCCGCCCGGTACCAGAATCGCGTCGACGCCTTCCAGCAGCGCGGTGCCCTGGTTTTCGATGTCTTCGGAATCGATGTAGCGCAGGTTGACCTTGGTACGGTTGCTGATGCCGGCGTGACTCATCGCTTCGATCAGCGACTTGTAGGCATCCAGCAGCTCCATGTACTTGCCGACCATGGCGATGGTGACTTCGTGCTCCGGGTTCAGCTTGGCATCAACCACCGCTTCCCACTCGGACAGATCGGCGCTGTCGCATTGCAAGCCGAAACGCTCGACGACGAAATCATCCAGGCCCTGGGAGTGCAGAATGCCCGGGATCTTGTAGATGGTGTCGGCGTCTTCCAGCGCGATCACCGCACGTTCTTCAACGTTGGTGAACTGCGCGATCTTGCGGCGCGAAGAGATGTCGATCGGGTGATCGGAACGGCACACCAGCACGTCAGGCTGCAGGCCAATGGAACGCAGTTCCTTGACCGAGTGCTGAGTCGGCTTGGTTTTGGTTTCGCCGGCGGTGGCGATGTATGGCACCAGCGTCAGGTGCATCAGCATCGCGCGCTTGGCGCCGACTTCGAAACGCAATTGACGGATCGCTTCGAGGAACGGTTGCGACTCGATGTCACCCACGGTGCCACCGATCTCGACCATGGCCACGTCGGCATCGCCGGCGCCCTTGATGATCCGGCGCTTGATTTCGTCGGTGATGTGCGGGATCACCTGGATGGTTGCGCCCAGGTAATCACCACGGCGCTCCTTGCGCAGGACGTGTTCGTAGACACGGCCGGTGGTGAAGTTGTTGTTCTGGGTCATGGTCGTGCGGATGAACCGCTCGTAGTGGCCCAGGTCCAGGTCGGTCTCGGCGCCGTCGTGGGTGACGAACACTTCACCGTGCTGGAACGGGCTCATGGTGCCCGGGTCAACGTTGATGTACGGGTCCAGCTTCAGCATGGTGACCTTAAGTCCCCGCGCCTCCAGGATGGCCGCCAATGAAGCCGAGGCAATGCCTTTCCCCAATGAAGAAACAACACCGCCCGTGACGAATATGTAGCGCGTCATGAAAAACCCTAGAAGTCTGCGTTAAAGCGGTCCGAGCCGCCGGGGAAAGCGAAGGAAGGCCGAAGCCCCCGATCACCTGCATTAATCACAGTGCACCTTTCAAAAAAACCGCCGCGTTGGGACAGACCAGTGGATGAAACACCGGTAGGTTGCTCGCTACACATTTTTTGGAATCGCCCAGCAAAGACTGCTTGGTAATCGGCAACTCCTGCGATTCAGGCGAATCCACAGAAGTTGTATCAAGAAGGGAGCGTAGTCTACCGGAAAGCCCCTTTCAGCTCAAACCTTGATCTTCGATCGGCGGCTGCCAATGCAAATACCAGCCACCTTGCTCACCGCCATTTAGCCCCCGCAGGTTCGCCACCGCCAGCAATTGCTGGCCCCTGTAGACCAGCGGCAATCTGCCACGGGCGAAGCCCGGCACACCGCTTTCGTTGAGCAAACGCTTCAGGTCACGGTGGCCACGATCGGGCAGGTTCATCACCTCGCCTCCCTCACGATAGCGGATCTGCAGTGGGCCATCGGGGGGCTGACCGGTCAACGTAACTACGCCGTTATCCGGCAACGCCAGCAATGCCGAGGGATCAGCCCAAGACACTAGGGATGGCGGAGTGCGCAGCCAACCACCAGACAACCACCAGAGACGCCCGCCCGCGCGATGCAATTCACCCGCCGCGAGTCGCCAGACCGGACGCGCATCGCCGGCCGCATCGCGCAAATTATCCCAACCCGACCAATGGTCACTGTCCGGCAAAGTCGTCAACGGTTTGAGCCAGTGACTTAGCGCGTTGCGCTGGCGCGCATCAGACAGCTTTTCCAGGGGCGCCAGCTCCAGCGACGGCAAACCCAGCCAATCGAAATCGCTGACCGTGGTGGCGTGGGCCAGATCGATTTGCGCCAACTCGTCGAGCAACTCTTGCGCTTCCCTCAGATGTGCAGCACTGCGGGCCATGGTCGCCACCGCTTGCGGCCAGCGCGCGGTCAACACGGGGAACACCTGATGACGCAGGTAATTGCGCGAGAACTGGCGGTCCTGGTTCGACGGATCATCGATCCAGCTCAACTGATATTCAGTCGCGTAGGCCTCAAGCTCGGCGCGAGTGACGTCAAGCAAGGGGCGTAGCAGATGCCCCCGCCCCAAAGGACGCTCGCTCGGCATCCCCGACAAGCCTCTCACCCCCGCCCCACGCATCAGCCGAAACAACAGGGTTTCTGCCTGATCGTCACGGTGCTGGCCAGTGAGCAGTACTTCACCAGCATGAGTCGCCGCGTTGAAGGCGCCATAACGCGCATCCCGCGCCGCGCGCTCAAGGCTGGCGCCGGGTTCAACCTGAACACGCACGACCTCTAACGGCATTCCCAACGCATCACAGACCGACTGACAGTGTTCCGGCCACGCATCAGCCGCAGCCTGGAGGCCGTGGTGGACATGGATGGCGCTCAGCGCCGGCAGGGATTGGGTTTTTACGAGATGGGAGAGTAGGTGCAGCAGGACGGTGGAGTCGAGACCACCGGAGAACGCGATGCGCCAGGTTGTGGCGGTGCGCCAAGGTGCAAGATTCAGCAGGAGCCTGGTAGACAAATCAATCGTGGGCTGACTCATATCGATCACTTCGCACAAATCAAATGTGGGAGCGGGCTTGCTCGCGAAGGCGGCTTAACATTCAACACATCGGTTGTCAGTTATACCGCTTTCGCGAGCAAGCCCGCTCCCACAATTAAAGCCGAGATCAGATCAGAGACCGTAGCTCATCAGACGCTCATAACGACGGGCCAACAACGCCTCGTTATCGAACTTCTTCAGCATCGCCAGTTGCGAGCTCAACTCGGCGCGGATCGAGGCAGCAGCAGCGGCCGGATCACGATGAGCGCCGCCCAATGGCTCGCCAATCACTTTGTCGACAATGCCCAGGCCCTTCAGACGCTCGGCAGTGATGCCCATGGCTTCAGCAGCATCCGGGGCTTTCTCGGAAGTTTTCCACAGAATCGAGGCGCAACCTTCCGGCGAAATCACCGCGTAGGTCGAGTATTGCAGCATGTTCAACTGATCGCAGACGCCAATCGCCAGCGCACCACCGGAACCACCCTCACCGATCACGGTGGCGATGATTGGGGTTTTCAGGCGAGCCATGACACGCAGGTTCCAGGCAATCGCTTCGCTCTGGTTGCGCTCTTCGGCGTCGATGCCCGGGTAAGCACCCGGGGTGTCGATGAAGGTCAGAATCGGCATTTTGAAACGCTCAGCCATTTCCATCAGACGGCACGCCTTGCGGTAGCCTTCCGGACGCGGCATGCCGAAGTTGCGGCGAACCTTCTCGCGCACTTCGCGGCCTTTCTGGTGACCGATGATCATCACCGGCTGATCGTCCAGACGGGCAATGCCGCCAACAATGGCTGCGTCGTCGGAGAAGTGACGGTCGCCGTGCAGTTCGTCGAACTCGGTGAAGATGTGTTCGATGTAGTCCAGGGTATACGGACGTTTCGGGTGACGCGCCAGACGTGCGATCTGCCAGCTGGTCAGCTTGCCGAAGATGTCTTCGGTCAGCGTGCTGCTCTTGTCCTGCAGGCGGGAGATCTCATCGCCGATATTCAGCGAATTGTCATTACCGACCAAGCGCAACTCTTCGATCTTGGCTTGCAGGTCGGCGATCGGCTGTTCGAAATCTAGAAAATTCGGGTTCATAGGCGTCCGTCTTGGGTCGACCTCCAAGAGAACTTGGGGCGGCCGGTTGTCTATTCGCGCCCTACCTTAAGGGACAGGCGCGTTCAGGTCGAGATTAAAAATTTGGGTCGGGATCAGGCGCGTTCCAATGGTAAAGAATGGCACCTGACCGTCAACGGTATTGGAGGAAGACGTTGTCTCGCCCGAACTGGTCACGCAGGGCTTGAATCAAGGCATCCGCCGGGTCGATCCGCCAAGTCTCGCCGAACTGCAACAAGGCCTTCGCATCGGGACTGGTGTACTCCATGGTGATCGGGCACGCGCCGCGGTGGCGCTTGAACAGCTCACCCAGCCAGCGTAGCTGATCGCCCTTCAAATCCTTGGTGTGCAATTTCAGGCGCAGGCTTTCGGCCAGGTTGGTGCGCGCATCTTCCATGCTCATCACCCGCTTGACCCGCAACCGCAGGCCACCAGAGAAGTCGTCGTTACTGACTTCGCCTTCGACCACCACCATCGCGTCGGTCTGCAACAGCGACTGCGCGGAATGGAAGGCGTCGGCGAACAGCGAGGCTTCGATCCGCCCGGAGCGGTCGTCGAGGGTGATGAAACCCATCTTGTCGCCCTTTTTGTTCTTCATCACTCGCAGGGCGATGATCATGCCCGCGACCGTCTGGGTATCGCGAGCCGGCTTCAGGTCGATGATGCGCTGACGGGCAAAGCGACGGATCTCGCCTTCGTACTCGTCGATTGGGTGACCGGTCAGGTACAGGCCCAAGGTGTCTTTCTCGCCTTTCAGGCGTTCCTTGAGGGTCAGTTCCTTGGCCTTGCGATGATTGGCGTAGACGTCGGCGTCTTCCTCGACGAACAGGCCGCCAAACAGATCGGCGTGGCCACTGTCGTGGGTGCGAGCGGTTTGTTCGGCAGCCTTGATCGCCCCTTCCATCGCGTTCAACAAGACCGCGCGATTCTGGTCGATGCTGGCCTGATAGGCTTTTGGTTCGTCATGGAAATACGGGCCCAGACGATCCAGCGCGCCGCTGCGGATCAAACCGTCCAGGGTGCGCTTGTTGATCCGTTTGAGATCGACACGGGCGCAGAAATCGAACAGATCCTTGAACGGTCCGTCCTGACGCGCCTCGGTGATCGCTTCCACCGGCCCTTCGCCCACACCCTTGATTGCGCCGAGGCCATAAATAATGCGGCCTTCGTCATTCACCGTGAACTTGAACTCCGAAGTATTCACATCCGGCGCGTCGAGACGCAGCTTCATGGTGCGAATTTCTTCGATCAAGGTCACGACCTTGTCGGTGTTGTGCATATCCGCCGACAGTACCGCGGCCATGAACGGCGCTGGGTAGTGGGTTTTCAGCCACGCGGTCTGGTACGACACCAGGCCGTAAGCGGCGGAGTGGGATTTGTTGAAGCCATAACCGGCGAATTTTTCTACCAGGTCGAAGATGTTACCGGCCAGGTCGGCGTCGATATTGTTGGTGGCGCAACCTTCAATGAAACCGCCACGTTGCTTGGCCATTTCTTCGGGTTTTTCTTACCCATGGCTCGACGCAGCATGTCTGCACCGCCAAGGGTATAACCGGCCATGACCTGGGCAATCTGCATCACCTGTTCCTGATACAGGATGATGCCGTAAGTCGGCGCCAGGACTGGCTTGAGGCCTTCGTACTGGTAATCCGAATGCGGGTACGCGAGCTCCGCGCGACCGTGCTTACGGTTGATAAAGTCGTCAACCATGCCTGATTGCAACGGGCCCGGACGGAACAGGGCCACCAGTGCGATCAAGTCTTCCAGGCAGTCGGGCTTGAGCTTTTTGATCAGCTCTTTCATGCCGCGCGACTCGAGCTGGAACACCGCGGTGGTTTCAGCTTTTTGTAGCAGCGTGTAAGTCGGTTTGTCGTCCAGCGGGATAAAGGCGATATCCAGCGGCGGCTCGTTGACCTTGGCACGATCGCGGTTGATGGTTTTCAGCGCCCAGTCGATGACCGTCAGGGTCCGCAGCCCCAGGAAGTCGAACTTCACCAGACCGGCAGCCTCGACGTCATCCTTGTCGAACTGGGTTACCAGGCCATCGCCCGCTTCGTCGCAATAAATCGGCGAGAAGTCGGTCAGCTTGGTCGGCGCGATTACCACACCACCGGCGTGCTTGCCGACGTTACGCACAACGCCTTCGAGCTTGCGCGCCATCTCCCAGATTTCCGCGGCCTCTTCATCGACCTTGATGAAGTCGCGCAGGATTTCTTCCTGTTCGTAGGCTTTTTCCAGGGTCATGCCGACTTCGAACGGAATCATCTTCGACAGCCGATCCGCCAAGCCGTAGGACTTGCCCTGCACCCGAGCCACGTCACGGACCACCGCTTTCGCCGCCATGGAACCGAAGGTGATGATCTGGCTAACCGCGTTACGGCCATATTTCTCGGCCACGTAATCGATCACCCGGTCACGGCCGTCCATGCAGAAGTCGACGTCGAAGTCGGGCATGGATACCCGTTCCGGGTTAAGGAAACGTTCGAACAGCAGGTCATATTCCAGCGGATCGAGGTCGGTGATCTTTTGCACATAGGCCACCAGCGACCCGGCACCCGAACCACGACCCGGACCGACCGGCACGCCGTTGCTCTTGGCCCACTGGATAAAGTCCATAACGATCAGGAAGTAACCGGGGAAGCCCATCTGGATGATGATATCCAGCTCGAAATTCAACCGGTCGACGTAGACCTGGCGCTTGGCTTCGTAGTCTTCAGTGGTGTCCTTGGGCAGCAGAACGCTGAGGCGCTCTTCCAGACCGTCGAAGGAAACCTTGCGGAAGTACTCATCGATGGTCATGCCATCGGGAATCGGGAAGTTGGGCAGGAAGTGCTTGCCCAGTTTCACGTCGATGTTGCAGCGCTTGGCGATCTCGACGGTGTTTTCCAGCGCCTCGGGCAGGTCGCTGAACAGCTCGGCCATTTCTTCGGCGCTTTTGAGGTATTGCTGATCGCTGTAATTCTTCGAGCGCCGCGGATCGTCGAGGGCGCGGCCCTCACCGATGCAAACGCGGGTTTCGTGGGCCTCGAAGTCTTCCTGCTTGATGAAGCGCACGTCGTTGGTTGCCACCAGCGGCGCGCCGATCTTCGCCGCCAGCGCCACGGCGCCGTGCAGTTGCTCTTCGTCATTGGGGCGGCTGGTGCGCTGGACTTCCAGATAGAAACGATCCGGAAACACCTCCATCCACTCGCGCGCCAGGGTTTCGGCTTCGTCCGGATTGCCGCTGAGCATGGCCAGACCGATCTCGCCCTCTTTCGCCGCCGACAGCATGATCAAGCCTTCGCTGGCTTCAGCCACCCACTCGCGTTCGATGATGACCGAGCCATTGCGTTGGCCATCGATGAAGCCGCGAGAGATCAGTTCGGTGAGGTTGCGATAGCCCACGGCGTTCATCGCCAGCAGGCTGATCCGGCTCAAGGCGTTGTCCGGATCCTTGTTCGACAGCCACAGGTCGGCGCCGCAGATTGGCTTGATCCCCGCCCCCATGGCAGCTTTATAGAATTTGACCAGGGAACACATGTTGTTCTGGTCGGTGACCGCCACGGCAGGCATGTTCATGCCGACCAGGGTCTTGACCAGCGGTTTGATCCGCACCAGACCGTCGACCAGGGAATATTCAGTGTGCAGGCGTAGATGAACGAATGAAGCCGGCATAGTGATCCTGTCTAGAAACTAGAAACGTAAAGACAACAAGGCCCGGATTGTACCGGGCCTTGAGTAAAACATCAGCCTTGCGACTAACTACCTATCAGGTTTTCCCGCGCTTCATACGCCAAGCGTACCGGGGCGAACGAGCGGCGATGAATTGGGGTCGGCCCCAAGCGGGCCAGCGCTTCCAGATGAACGGGTGTCGGGTAGCCTTTATGGCCTCCGATCCCGTAACCCGGATAAATCAGTTCGAATGCCGCCATCTCTCGATCACGGCTGACCTTGGCCAGAATCGATGCCGCGGCAATGGCTGGCACCTTGCCATCGCCCTGGATCACCGCTTCCGCACGCATCGAGAGTTTCGGGCAGCGGTTGCCGTCTATCATCGCCAGTTTCGGCTGAATGTGCAGCCCCTCGACGGCACGCTGCATGGCCAGCATGGTGGCGTGAAGAATGTTCAGTTCGTCGATTTCTTCTACTTCAGCGCGAGCGACATACCAGCTCAGGGCCTTTTCGCAGATTTCGTCGTAAAGCGCATCACGGCGAGCCTCGGTGAGCTTTTTCGAATCGTTGAGGCCCAGGATGGGGCGGCTCGGATCGAGGATCACTGCCGCCGTCACCACTGCACCGCAAAGCGGGCCGCGACCGACTTCATCGACACCCGCCACCAGATCTTCAAGTTCATCGACTAGCATAAAATCCAGGCCCAGCTGCTTGCTTGCTTTGCTCATTATGCTCTGCCAATCAGGTTCAGTACCGCATCCGCTGCCTGATTGGAGGCGTCCAAGCGCAGGGTTCGGTGGATTTCGTCAAAGCCTCGGGTCTGCTCCTGGCCACCTTCGATCAGTGGCGACAGGGTCTGGGCCAAGGCCTCAACCGTCGCATCGTCCTGCAACAACTCCGGCACCAGCAGGCGCTGGGCCAGCAGATTTGGCAAGGAGACGTAGGGACTCTTCACCATCCGTTTGAGAATCCAGAACGTCAGCGGTGCCAAGCGATAAGCGACCACCATTGGCCGCTTGTACAACAATGCTTCCAGCGTAGCCGTGCCCGAAGCGATCAACACCGCGTCGCAAGCAGCCAGGGCCAGATGGGATTTGCCATCGAGCAAAGTCAGCGGCAGATCGCGACCGGACAGCAGCTCTTCAAGCTGGGCCCGGCGCTGCGGGCTCGCGCATGGCATGACGAACCGTACGCCCGGGCGCATGGCGCTCAAGCGCTGAGCGGTGTCGAGGAACAGCGCACCAAGGCGCCCAACCTCACCACCGCGGCTACCCGGCATCAGGGCGACCAGCGGCCCATCCGGCAAGCCAAGTTCGGCCCGCGCTGCCGCGCGATCAGCCTCAAGCGGAATCGCATCGGCCAGGGAATGGCCGACAAACCGCACCGGCACACCCTTCTCTTCATAAAACTTGGCTTCGAACGGGAACAGCGTCAGCATCAGGTCGCAACCTTCGCGAATCTTCAGCACCCGCTTCTGCCGCCAGGCCCAGACCGACGGGCTGACGTAATGCACGGTCTTGATCCCGGCCTGACGCAGCTTGAGTTCGATATTGAGGTTGAAGTCCGGGGCATCGATACCGATGAACACGTCCGGCTTCTCGGCGATCAGGTCCGCGACCAGTTTCTTGCGACGTGCCAACAGCTCGCGCAAACGACCCAGCACCTCCACAAGCCCCATGACAGAAAGGCGTTCCATCGGGAAATACGAGGTCAGGCCTTCGGCCTGCATCAGCGGACCGCCGACACCGATGAACTCGACCGCCGGGTGCTGAGCTTTGAGCGCGCGCATGAGGCCCGCACCCAGAATGTCACCGGAAGCCTCTCCCGCCACCAGCGCAACACGCAGATTGGCCATGGTTAACGGGTGATGCCGCGGGTCGAAGACTGGATGGAATCACGGAACACCGCGACTTCCGGGAACTGAAGCGAAGGTTCGGCCAGCTCGGCGAGCGCCTGTTCGACCGTCAGGCCCTGGCGGTAAACCACCTTATAGGCACGACGCAGGGCGTGGATCGCATCTTCGCTGAAACCGCGACGGCGCAGGCCTTCGAAGTTCATGCTGCGGGCTTCGGCCGGGTTGCCAAATACCGTGACGTAGGCGGGAACGTCCTTGCCAATGGCAGTGCCCATGCCGGAAAAGCTGTGGGCGCCAATGTGGCAATACTGGTGAACCAGGGTAAAACCGGACAGGATCGCCCAGTCTTCAACGTGCACATGGCCCGCCAACGCGGTGTTGTTGACCAGAATGCAGTGATTGCCAATAACGCTGTCGTGACCGATGTGGGCATAGGCCATGATCAGGTTGTGATCGCCCAGGGTCGTTTCAGAACGGTCCTGAATGGTCCCGCGGTGAATCGTCACGCCTTCACGGATGACGTTATGGTCACCGATGACCAGACGGGTTTCTTCGCCCTTGTATTTCAAATCGGGCGTGTCCTCGCCTACCGAAGAAAACTGGTAGATGCGGTTGTGCTTACCGATTCGGGTCGGGCCCTTAAGAATCACATGCGGCCCGATCACTGTCCCCTCGCCGATTTCCACACCTGCGCCGATGATCGACCAAGGGCCGACTTCGACGTCGTCGGCCAAAATGGCCGTCGGATCGATGATTGCGCGAGGGTCAATCAAACTCATAGTTTGCGTTCCGCGCAGATGATTTCAGCGGAGCAGACTGGCTTGCCGTCGACCGAAGCCTGGCACTCGAACTTCCAGATCTGGCGCTTGCAGCTCAGGAACTTGGCTTCCAGGATCAACTGATCGCCTGGCAGCACGGGCTGACGGAAGCGCAGCTTGTCGGAGCCGACGAAGTAATAAAGCGTGCCATCAGCAGGCTTCACGTCGAGCATTTTGAAACCAAGGATCCCGGCAGCCTGAGCCATCGCTTCGATGATCAGTACGCCCGGCATGATTGGATGCGCAGGGAAGTGACCATTGAAGAATGGCTCGTTGATGCTGACATTCTTGTAGGCGCGAATGCGCTTGCCTTCCACATCCAGATCCACGACCCGGTCCACCAGCAGGAACGGGTAACGGTGAGGCAGGTATTCGCGAATCTCGTTGATGTCCATCATTTCGGGGGAAGCCTATGTAAAGATTGGGAGCGCGCGACTGACGCGCACTCCTCTAGCAAATCAAGGGAGGCAGTCTAGCGGCTGTGCACACTTGATATGGAAATGGTATCAGCCATCTGATGAAGCATTACCGTCAGGGGTCACGTCCCCTACACGCTTTTCCAGCTGTCGCAGACGTCGCGCGATGTCATCGAGCTGACGGATACGTGCCGCGCTTTTGCGCCATTCGGCTGCCGGTTGCATCGCCGTACCGGAAGAATAGGAACCTGGCTCGGTAATCGAGTGGGTCACCATGGTCATCCCGGTCAGGAAAACGTTGTCGCAAATCTCGATATGCCCCACCAGCCCCACGCCACCGGCGAGCATGCAATGCTTGCCGATTTTGGTGCTGCCGGAGATCCCCACACACGCGGCCATGGCGGTGTGGTCACCGATCTGGACGTTGTGGGCAATCTGAATCTGGTTGTCGAGCTTCACACCATTGCCGATAACGGTATCGGCCAGTGCGCCGCGATCGATAGCGGTATTTACGCCTATCTCCACGTCATCGCCGATCGAGACACCGCCGATCTGCGCGATTTTCTGCCAGACACCTTTCTCGTTGGCAAAGCCGAAGCCTTCACCGCCGAGCACGGCACCGGATTGAATCACCACCCGTTTGCCGATGCGCACGTCGTGATACAGCGTGACCCGCGGGGCCAACCAGCCGCCCTCGCCGATTTCGCAGCGCGCACCGATGAAGCAATGAGCCCCAATGGTCACACCTGCGCCAACACGCGCTGCACTTTCGATCACCGCAAAAGCACCAATGCTCGCGGCCGGATCGACCACTGCATCCGCTGCCACCACCGCTGTCGGATGAATACCGACAGGCGCCTTGGGCTTGGGATCGAACAGATGGGAAACGCGCGCGTAAGCCAGATACGGATCCGGCACCACCAATGCATCACCGGCAAAACCTTCAGCGTCAGCGGCCTTCAGCAATACAGCTGCGGCCTGACTGTCAGCCAGGTATTTACGGTATTGAGGATTTGCCAGAAAGCTCAACTGAGCTGGGCCAGCCTCTTGCAAAGTGGCTAGCCCAGTAATTTCTTTCTTCGGGTCGCCACGTAAGGTGGCGCCGAGGAACTCGGCCAACTGGCCGAGCTTTATAGTCGCTGTCATGGGTTACTTCAGCTGATTCATGCGCTCGATAACCTGGCGAGTGATGTCGTACTGAGGCTTGACATCAATCACTGCGCCACGCTCGAAGACCAGGTCAAAAGCACCTTTCTTGATGACT
Organism: Pseudomonas sp. S2_A02; assembly: GCF_054668495.1. Classification (NCBI taxonomy): domain Bacteria; kingdom Pseudomonadati; phylum Pseudomonadota; class Gammaproteobacteria; order Pseudomonadales; family Pseudomonadaceae; genus Pseudomonas; species Pseudomonas sp. S2_A02. The sequence continues at coordinate 2,461,614 of NZ_CP162776.1, forward strand.
TCTTCCACAGCGCTGTCCAGTTTCGGCTTGAGCTGTTTCAGCATTTCACGGTCGGCAACGGCCTTGGCTTCGTTCAGTTCCTTGGACTGGAACTGGAAATCACGAGCCTTTTGCTTGAACTCGAGCTCCAGACGTTCACGCTCGCCTTGCTGCATTTTGTCACCACCGGCCATCAGGCGGTCCTGGATACCCTTGGCGCTGCTTTCCAGGCTTTTGAGCTTGGTCAGTTGCGGGCCGAATTTTTTCTCGGCATCCACGGCGTATTTTTTCGCCGCGTCGGATTCCAGCAATGCCATCTGATAGTTCAGTACGGCGATTTTCATGTCGGCAAAAGCCGGCCCTGCTACCAGTACGGTCGCCAGGAGAACCAATTGAGTCAACTTACGCACGATGCACTCCTACAAAATCCATTGTCGTTATCTTGGGTCAGACGCTTAGAACGTCTGGCCGAGGGAGAATTGGAACACTTGAGTTTCTGCTTCATCCGGTTTCTTGATCGGCATGGCCAATGCGAAGCTCAAAGGACCCAGTGCGGTAACCCAAGTCACGCCGACACCGACGGAACTGGCCATGTTGCTCAGGCTGATGTCGTTGCACTGCGTGTTGGCCTTCGAACCATCGGCGTTGGTGCTCGACTTGCACTGCGAGTCGAAAACATTACCCACGTCCCAGAATACCGAGGTACGCAGCGAACGTTGATCCTTGACGAACGGCAGCGGGAACAGAACCTCCACACCGCCCTGAATCAGGACATTACCACCGAACGGCAGCGGGTCCTGATCGGGATCTGCCGCTGTGCCAGGGTTCTTGCCGGTACTTGGCGTACTGCGAGGACCCAACGTACTGTCCTTGAAGCCGCGAACCGAGTTGAAACCGCCAGCATAGTAGTTTTCATAGAATGGCAAGCCATCGGTCGAACCATAACCATCGCCATAACCCAACTCGGTGTGCAGGCGCATGGTGTAGTTTTCGCTCAATGGCTGGAACAACTGGCCACGATAATCAAGCTTGAAGAACGACAGGTCGCTGCCAGGAGTAGTGCTTTCCAGAGTCAGGCTCTGAGAATGTCCACGGGTCGCCAGTACACCTTTGTTCAGGGTGGACTCGGACCAACCGGCCGACGCCTTGAAGTTCAGGTAGCTGTCACCTTCCTTGTTAACGAAGTCGAAGATCTCGTCAACGGTGTACAAGCCCGTCTTGATCTTGTCCTGCTGTGCAGACAGACCGAAAGTCAGGCGCGAAGTCTCGCTGATCGGGTAACCGACACTCACGCCCGCACCCAGGCTGTCTACAGCATAGCTGGACACGTCGGCATCGAGTTCGTCGTAGTCGGTGGTGCGGTAGAAAGCGTTGTAACCCAAGCTCACACCGTCAGCAGTCCAGTAGGGGTCGACATAACCGAAGTTATAGCGGCTCTGGTATTCACTGCGGGTCAAACCGATGCTGACCTTGTTACCGGTACCCAGGAAGTTGTTCTGGGTGATCGAACCGCCGAGGATCAGGCCGGCGCTCTGGGCAAAACCGACGCTGGCGGTAATCGAACCGGACGCCTGCTCTTCAACGCTGTAGTTCACATCAACCTGGTCATCGACACCGGGCACGGCCGGTGTTTCGACGTTGACTTCCTTGAAGAAGCCCAGACGCTCCAGACGTGTCTTGGACTGGTCGATCAGGTAAGTCGAAGCCCAACCGCCTTCCATCTGACGCATTTCACGGCGCAGCACTTCGTCTTCGGACTTGGTATTGCCACGGAAGTTGATGCGGTTCACGTAAGCACGCTTGCCCGGATCGACAGCGAAGGTGATGTCGACCGTGTGGTCGTCATCGTGAGGCTGAGGCACGCCGTTGACGTTGGCGAAGGTATAACCCTCGTTACCCAGGCGACGGGTGATCAGTTCGGACGTGGTGGTCATCAGCTTGCGTGAGAACACCTGACCTTTCTGAACCAGCAGCAGGGACTTGACCTGGTCTTCAGGCACTTTCAGGTCGCCGCTGAGCTTGACGTCACGAACGGTGTACTTCTCGCCTTCGTTGACGTTGACGGTGATGTAGACGTGTTTCTTGTCCGGGGTGATGGACACCTGGGTCGACGCGATATCCATATTGATATAGCCGCGATCCAGATAGTAGGAACGCAGACGTTCCAGGTCACCGGAGAGTTTTTCACGAGCGTACTTGTCATCGTTCTTGAAGAACGACAGCCAGTTGCTGGTCTTGAGTTCGAACAGGTCGATCAGGTCTTCATCAGGAAAAACCGTGTTACCCACCACGTTGATGTGCTGGATAGCTGCAACGGTGCCTTCGTTGATGTTGACCTTCAGGCCCACGCGGTTACGCGGCTGTGGCACCACTTCGGTATCGACGGTGGCCGAGTAACGGCCCTGAGCGACGTATTGACGCTGCAGCTCGTTACGCACACCTTCAAGGGTGGCGCGCTGGAAGATCTCGCCTTCGGCCAGACCGGATTGTTTGAGGCCCTTCATCAGGTCTTCAGTAGAGATCGCCTTGTTGCCTTCGATCTCGATACTGGCGACCGACGGACGCTCGACTACAGTGATGACGAGGACGTTGCCATCGCGACCCAGTTGGATATCTTGAAAGAACCCGGTTTTGAACAGCGCACGAGTGGATTCCACCAGGCGACGATCATCCGCCTGTTCGCCGACGTTCAACGGCAAGGCACCAAAGACGCTACCCGCGGAGACCCGCTGGAGGCCATTGACGCGAATATCAGAGATAGTGAAGGACTCGGCGTGAACTTCGGCGATCATCAATACGGTGAGAACCGCAGTTAGCAGCAGACGTTTCATGAAGTCCTTTCTTATTCCAACTGGCAATAAAAACTGCCGCAAAATGCGGCAGATTCGCAATTCAGCGAAGCGTTACAGTCGACCCAGATCATTGACCAGAGCAAGTAACATCACCCCGACCACCAAACTGATACCGATCTGTATCCCCCAACCTTGCACCCGATCCGACAAGGGACGACCACGCGCCCACTCGATCAGATAAAACAACAAATGCCCCCCATCCAGTACAGGAATGGGCAACAAATTCAGAACCCCCAAGCTAATACTCAGATAAGCAAGGAAATTCAGGAAATCAGCGACGCCCGACTGGGCAGAAGCGCCCGCCACTTTAGCAATGGTTATCGGTCCACTCAAGTTTTTTACCGAGAGCTCACCGAACAACATTTTCTTGAGCGAATCGAGAGTCAGTACGCTCATGGTCCAAGTGCGTCGGGCACCCTCGCCAATCGCAGCCACCGGACCGTAACTAACTTCGCGAATCATCTCTGGTGGCCAATCGACCGCTTTCACCCCGGCACCCAGATAACCGCTGGGTGACTGACTCTCGCCGCGAGCGGCCAACGTTACAGGGACGTCGATTTGAGCACCATCGCGCTCGACGCGCAGCATGATTTTGGTATCCGGATGCATACGGACGATGTCGACTACCTGCTGCCAGTCGTCCAGCGCCTTGCCATCAAGGGCCAACAAGCGGTCACCCGGCTTCAGGCCCGCAGCCTTCGCCGGCCCTTTCGGATCAAATTCAGCCAGGACTGGTGGCAACGCCGGACGCCAAGGACGAATACCCAGCGAGCGAATCGGGTCTGGCTCATCAGCCCCCTTGAGCCACTTGTCCAATACCAGCTCACGGGGTGAGTCCACCGTGGCGCCCTGTTCGCGAACCAGCAATTGAAGGGAACCGCTCTCACCCAGGCGACGGATCAGTTGCAGGTTCACCGCGGCCCAGCCGGAGGTTGGCTCGCCATCGATGGCCATGATTTCCTGGCCCGGGCTCAAACCTGCCTTGGAGGCAATACTGCCGGACTCGACCGCACCGATAACCGGCCGCACCTGCTCGCTGCCCAGCATTGCCAGTGCCCAGAAAAACACCATTGCCAATAGAAAGTTGGCGATCGGGCCGGCCGCGACGATGGCGATGCGCTGACGGACAGATTTGCGATTGAAGGATTGATCGACCTGATCGGCCGGGACCTCGCCTTCGCGCTCGTCGAGCATCTTAACGTAGCCACCCAATGGGATAGCGGCGATCACAAATTCAGTGCCTTTGCTGTCGTGCCAGCGCAGCAGCGGCATGCCGAAGCCTACGGAGAAACGCAGCACTTTGACCCCACAGCGACGCGCGACCCAGAAATGGCCGAATTCGTGGAAGGTGACCAGCACGCCCAGCGCTACCAGGGTGCCGACAATCATATAGAGCGCGCTCATGTATTTTCTCCGCAACTATCGGTGCTGCATGGGGCAACGTATTGCAGCACTTATCGCCCGTGACGGCTCAACCATTGCCCGGCCAGTACCCGTGCTTTCGCATCAGCCGTAAACACTGCCTCGAGATCATCTACCGCAACCACAGGCTCGAGGCTCAACACTTCCTCGATAATACTCGCGATTTCCAGGTAGCGAACCCGTCCGTCGAGAAAGGCCGCTACAGCCACTTCATTCGCGGCATTGAGCATGGCCGGCGCGCTGTTGCCAGCCTCTGCGGCTTGTCGTGCAAGTCGCAGGCAAGGGAAACGCTCTTCATCGGGCGCCTGGAAATCCAGGCGAGCGATGGCAAACAGATCCAGCGGTGCAACACCCGAGTCGATTCGCTCCGGCCAGGCCAAGGCATTGGCGATCGGCGTGCGCATGTCCGGATTGCCTAACTGCGCCAGTACCGAACCATCGATGTAGTCGACCAGCGAATGAATCACGCTCTGCGGGTGAATCACCACTTCGACCTGGGACGGCGTGGCATCGAACAGCCAGCAGGCCTCGATCAGCTCGAGCCCTTTGTTCATCATGCTGGCCGAATCCACCGAAATCTTGCGCCCCATGGACCAATTCGGGTGCGCACACGCTTGCTCGGGGGAAACATGCGCCAGTTCGGCCATTGGCGTCTGCCGGAACGGGCCGCCAGAGGCTGTGAGCAAAATCCGACGCACACCGACCGCGCCAAGCCCACGAGCGAAATCCTGCGGCATGCACTGGAAAATCGCGTTGTGTTCGCTGTCGATCGGCAGCAGCACTGAACCGCTTTTGCGCACGGCCTGCATGAACAGCGCACCGGACATCACCAGTGCTTCTTTATTGGCCAGAAGAATTTTCTTGCCGGCCTCGACCGCCGCCAGGGTCGGACGCAAGCCCGCCGCACCGACAATGGCCGCCATCACGGCATCGACTTCCGGATCGGAGGCGACCTGACACAAGCCCTCCTCTCCCACCAGAACGCGGGTCGACAGACCGGCCGCACGCAAATCGTCCTGCAAGCCCCGGGCAGCGCCAGATTCCGGCACGACGGCGAAGCGCGGCGAATGACGCACACACAGCGCCAGCAACTCACTCAAGCGAGTGAAACCACTCAAGGCAAAAACCTGATAACGCTCGGGATGACGGGCAATGACGTCGAGGGTACTCAGACCAATCGAACCGGTCGCTCCCAGCACGGTAATCTGTTGTGGGCGGCTCATGCTGCCATCCACAGCAGCACAGCGAATACCGGAATCGCCGCCGTCAGGCTATCGATGCGGTCCAGCACGCCGCCGTGACCGGGCAGCAGATTACTGCTGTCCTTGATCCCCGACTGGCGCTTGAACATGCTTTCGGTGAGGTCGCCGACCACTGAAATGAATACGATTACGGCGGCACCGAACAGACCCATCAGCATCTGAACGAAACTCCAGTCCCGCACAAAACCGACGATGGCTGTAATCACCAGACTCATCAGCAAGCCGCCGTACACGCCTTCCCAACTCTTGCCAGGACTGACCTGTGGCGCCAGCTTGCGCTTGCCGAAGGCACGACCGGAAAAGTACGCACCGATATCAGCCCCCCAGACCAGCACCATCACCGCCATGATCAGCCAGTTACCCAAGGGCTCCTGCTTGATCAAAACCAGGCCTTGCCAGGCCGGCAACAGAATCAATAATCCGATCACCAGTTTGCAGGCTGCGCTGGCCCAGTGTTCGCTGGACTGTGGATAGGTCAATACCAGATATGTGGCCACGCCCCACCAGAGCACTGAGGCGCCCAACACCCAAGGCGCGAGCCCCGGCACGATATGCATGACAAACAGCGCCAACGCGACCACAGCAGCATAGGCAACGCGAATCGACTGAGCCGCGAAACCTGCCAGGCGCGCCCACTCCCACGCTCCGAGCGTCACCACCAGCCCAATGAACAGCGCAAAACCGGACCCTTCGAGCAGGAAAAACCCGCACAGGGCAATCGGCAGCAGAATCAGCGCCGTGATGATTCGTTGTTTAAGCATTAAACCCGGGCTCCAGCCTCGACCTGCTCGCTCGTTTTACCGAAGCGACGCTGGCGAGAAGCGAAATCGGCCAGCGCATTGCGCATGGCGTCGTGTTTGAAGTCCGGCCAGAACAGGTCGGAGAAGTACAGCTCGGCGTAGGCCAGTTGCCACAGCAGGAAGTTGCTGATGCGATGCTCGCCACCGGTACGGATGCACAAGTCCGGCAACGGCAGATCACCGGTCGCCAGACACGTTTGCAACAGCTCGGGGGTAATGTCCTCCGGACGCAGATGCCCGGCCTGAACTTCGCGAGCCAGACGCTGCGCGGCTTGCGCGATATCCCACTGACCGCCGTAATTGGCGGCGATCTGCAGGATAAAGCGATTGGCGCCGACGGTCATCGCCTCGGCTTCACGCATGGCGGCCTGAAGCTCCGGGTGAAAACGCGAACGATCGCCAATGATGCGCAAACTGATGTTGTTGTCGTTGAGGCGCTTGGCCTCGCGACGCAACGCCTTGAAGAACAGATCCATCAAGGCACTGACCTCATCGGCCGGGCGCTGCCAGTTCTCACTGGAGAAGGCAAACAAGGTCAGCACTTCGACCTTGGCCTCGGCACACACCTCAATTACCGCACGAACCGCATCCACACCCGCTTTATGCCCGGCGACACCCGGCATAAAGCGTTTTTTCGCCCAGCGATTATTACCATCCATGATGATCGCGACATGGCGCGGCACCGCGGGCGGTGCAGTCTGCTTTGTCTTATCCATTAAAACGCGACCCTTATACGGCCATCAGGTCTTTTTCTTTCTGCGCCAAATTCGCGTCGATTTCAGCCACGTATTTTTTGGTCAGATCATCAATTTCGCCAGTGGCGCGACGCTCTTCGTCTTCACTGATTTCCTTTTCCTTGACCAGATCCTTGAGCTGGCTGTTCGCGTCACGACGGATGTTGCGCACCGCAACACGGGCATCTTCAGCGACATCACGCGCCTGCTTGGTGAAGCCCTTGCGGGTTTCTTCGGTCAGGGCTGGCATGGAGATCAGCAGCAACTCACCGAGGTTGGTAGGGTTGAGGTTCAGACCCGCACTACCGATGGCTTTGTCGACGGCACCCAGCATGTTGCGCTCAAAGGCAACCACTTGCAGGGTACGGGCGTCTTTAACGGTGATGTTCGCCACTTGCTTGATAGGAGTGTCGGAGCCGTAGTACGGAACCATCACACCTTCCAGAATGCTTGGGTGCGCCTGGCCCGTACGAATACGACCGAAGTTATGCGCCAGCGATTCCACGGATTTTTTCATGCGCTCTTGAGCGTCTTTCTTGATTTCGTTGATCATTGTTGGCCTTCCTCGATCAGGGTCCCTTCAGCGCCGCCATGTACGATATTCAGCAGGGCGCCGGGCTTGTTCATGTTAAATACGCGCAGCGGCATCTTGTGGTCGCGGCACAGGCAAATAGCCGTCAAATCCATTACACCCAGCTTGCGATCCAGTACTTCATCATAAGTCAGATGATCGAACTTCTCGGCATGCGGGTCTTTGAATGGATCAGCCGTGTAAACGCCATCGACCTTGGTTGCCTTGAGCACCACGTCAGCGTCGATTTCGATTGCACGCAAGCAGGCTGCCGAATCCGTGGTGAAGAACGGATTACCGGTACCGGCCGCAAAAATCACGACTTCCTTGGCGTTCAGATGGCGCATGGCTTTGCGGCGATCGTAGTGATCGGTCACACCAACCATGGAAATGGCCGACATCACGATGGCCGAGATATTGGCACGTTCCAGCGCATCGCGCATCGCCAAGGCGTTCATCACAGTGGCCAGCATGCCCATGTGGTCGCCAGTAACCCGATCCATGCCCGCCGCGCTGAGCGCCGCGCCGCGGAACAGGTTGCCACCACCGATCACCAGACCGACCTGAACACCGATGCCGACCAGTTGGCCAACTTCCAGCGCCATGCGATCCAGAACTTTGGGGTCGATCCCGAACTCTTCCGAGCCCATCAGGGCCTCGCCGCTAAGCTTGAGTAGAATGCGTTTATAGCGAGCCTGATAACCACTGCCCTGCTGAGCCATTGCGAATCTCTCCTGCGGCGTATTTTAAAAATTCTTTGCGAGCTGTTTACAGCTGGCGTTCACTCTAGCTTGGCACTGCTTCAGCGCCATCGGAACATGGCTTTGTAAGCCAGTTCCAAAAGGAAACCAATTAAAATTGGCAACCCCATCTGAAAAGAGGCTGCGCGCGTGAGCGGGCAGCCTCTTCAGGGCGACAGTTAAAGAACCGTCTTATTGCTTGGCGGCAGCCAGCTGGGCAGCAACTTCTTCAGCGAAGTTGTCGACCGGCTTCTCGATGCCTTCGCCTACTTTGAAGTAGGTGAAAGAAACGATTTCAGCACCGGCTTTCTTGGCCAGTTCGCCGACCTTGATTTCAGGGTTCTTGACGAACGCCTGCTCAACCAGGCTCGCTTCAGCCAGGAACTTGCTGATACGACCTTTGACCATGTTTTCAACGATGTTTTCTGGCTTGCCAGCGATCTTGTCAGCGTTGAGGGTCAGGAACACGCCTTTCTCGCGCTCGACCGCTTCAGCGGAAACTTCCGATGGCAGCAGGAATTCAGGGTTGGTGGCCGCTACGTGCATAGCGATGTCCTTGGCCAGCTCAACGTTGCCGCCTTTAAGAACAACCGCGACACCGATCTTGTTGCCGTGCAGGTAACCACCAACAACATCACCTTCAACGCGCGCCAGGCGACGGATGTTGACGTTTTCGCCAACCTTGCCGACCAGAACCAGACGATCGGCTTCTTGAGCTTCGATCAGCGGAGCGACGTCAGTCAGTTTGTCAGCGAACGCTTTTTCAACGCTTGCAGCAACAAATGCCTTGAAGTCGTCCTGCAGGGCCAGGAAGTCGGTTTGCGAGTTCACTTCCAGCAGAACGGCGGATTTACCGTCTTCTTTAAGAGCGATCGCGCCTTCAGCGGCAACGTTGCCAGCTTTTTTGGCAGCCTTGATGGCGCCCGAAGCACGCATGTCATCAATGGCTTTTTCGATGTCGCCGCCAGCCTTGGTCAAGGCCTTTTTGCAGTCCATCATGCCTTCGCCGGTACGCTCGCGCAGTTCTTTGACCAACGCTGCAGTAATCTCTGCCATTTTAAAATTCCTCTTGGATAGGTTTTCAACCATTCCACCCGATCGAACGGGCGTTCAATTCTTCCCGAACCACCCTTGTTAGCCGCTGCACGTTACAAATGCTGTAGCTGCGCTGCTCACAAATGGTTTTCGAGGTGGCAAAAAGGGGGCCAAGCCCCCTTTTTGCTTACTGAGTCAACGCCAGGGCGTCAGTTACTCAGCTGCAGCTGCCGGAGCTTCTTCAACGAACTGCTCGGTGCCGCCAGCAACGTGGTTGCGACCGCGGATTACAGCGTCAGCCATCGAACCCATGTACAGCTGGATAGCGCGGATTGCGTCATCGTTGCCTGGGATGATGTAGTCAACGCCTTCCGGGCTGCTGTTGGTATCGACTACGCCGATAACCGGGATACCCAGCTTGTTGGCTTCGGTGATCGCGATGCGCTCGTGATCAACGTCGATAACGAACAGAGCGTCTGGCAGACCGCCCATGTCCTTGATACCACCCAGGGAACGATCCAGCTTCTCAAGATCGCGAGTGCGCATCAGCGCTTCTTTCTTGGTCAGCTTGGCGAAAGTACCGTCTTCGGCTTGTACTTCAAGGTCACGCAGACGCTTGATGGAAGCACGGATGGTTTTGAAGTTGGTCAGCATGCCGCCCAACCAGCGGTGATCGACGTACGGCGAACCGCAACGTGCTGCTTCCTCAGCAACGATCTTGCCAGCGGAACGCTTGGTGCCGACGAACAGAATCTTGTTTTTGCCCTGGGCCAGACGCTCTACGAAAGTCAGAGCTTCGTTGAACATTGGCAGGGTTTTTTCAAGGTTGATAATGTGGATCTTGTTACGCGCGCCGAAAATGTATTTACCCATTTTCGGGTTCCAGTAACGGGTCTGGTGACCGAAGTGCACACCGGCCTTCAGCATATCGCGCATGTTGACTTGGGACATGATAGTTCCTTAATAAGTCGGGTTTGGCCTCCACGTATCCCAATGACCAACCAGCAGCATCAGCTGAAGGCACCCAGGTCATCGTGTCGACACGTGTGTGGATTTAAGCTTTCTAGGGTATCCCCGGAAAGCGGCGCATTTTATATCACAAGGCAGAAAAAAACGGAACCCGGATTCTGAAAACCTGGGAAATGCTTTTGGCCCCCGCCTTGGAATCCCCCCAGAATGCGCCATCCTATAGAGAGAAGCGATGCACAGAGGCTCAGATTTGCGCTGATCGTCTGATAGAATCGTGTTTTTCAGGGCCGCGACAATTATTCGTGCAATGCCCATTTCGTTTTAGAAGGCGCCATTGAGCGCAGAGAGAGCCTGTATGACCGTCACCCTCAAAACCCCAGAGGACATCGCAAAAATGCGGATCGCCGGCAAATTGGCCGCCGATGTGCTGGAAATGATTGCCGATTATGTCAAACCGGGTGTCACCACCGAAGAGCTGGACCGCATCTGCCACGACTACATCGTCAATGAGCAGAAAGCCATCCCTGCCCCGCTCAACTACAAGGGCTTCCCGAAGTCGATCTGCACCTCGATCAACCATGTGGTCTGCCACGGCATTCCGAACGAGAAACCGTTGAAAGATGGCGACACGCTGAACATCGACGTCACTGTGATCAAGGACGGCTACCACGGCGACACCAGCCGCATGTTCCACGTCGGTTCCGTTCCGGTCTGGGCCGAGCGTCTGTCCCAAGTGACCCAAGAATGCATGTACAAGGCCATCGAACTGGTCAAACCCGGCTGCCGCCTGGGCGATATCGGTGAAGTGATCCAGAAGCACGCGGAAAAGAACGGTTTCTCAGTGGTTCGCGAGTTCTGCGGTCATGGCATCGGCAAGGTGTTCCACGAAGAACCGCAGATCCTGCACTACGGCCGCGCCGGCACCGGCATGGAGCTGAAAGCCGGCATGACCTTCACCATCGAGCCGATGATCAACCAGGGCAAGGCCGACACCAAGGTGCTGGGCGACGGCTGGACTGCCATTACCAAGGACCGCAAGCTGTCGGCACAGTGGGAACACACCTTGCTGGTGACCGAAACCGGTTACGAGATCTTCACTTTGCGCAGCGACGATACCATCCCGCGCGTTTCGGCCTGATCTCGCCCGCTCCGTTCCCAGCTTTATAGAAAGGAAAGCCAATCGATGCCGCAGGTGGATCCCGAACTCTTCGACCGCGGCCAGTTCCAGGCTGAACTGGCCCTGAAGGCAAGCCCTATTGCTGCTTTCAAGAAGGCGATCCGTCAGGCCCGCGAGGTGCTCGACGAGCGGTTTCGCAGTGGCCGGGACATTCGTCGGCTGATCGAGGATCGCGCCTGGTTTATCGACAACATCCTGCAACAGGCCTGGGAACAGTTTAACTGGAGCGAAGACGCCGATATCGCCCTGGTGGCAGTCGGCGGCTACGGTCGCGGCGAGTTGCATCCCTATTCCGACATCGATTTGCTGATTTTACTGGACAGCGCCGATCACGAAATTTTTCGAGATTCCATCGAGCGCTTTCTGACGTTGCTGTGGGACATCGGCCTGGAAGTCGGCCAGAGCGTTCGTTCGGTGGATGAATGCGCCGTTGAAGCCCGCGCTGACCTGACGGTTGTCACCAACCTGATGGAAAGCCGCACCATCTGCGGCCCAGAGCGCCTGCGCCAGCGCATGCTGGATGTCACCAGCACCGCGCACATGTGGCCGAGCAAGGAGTTCTTCCTGGCCAAGCGCGCCGAGCAAAAGGCCCGTCACCACAAATACAACGACACTGAATACAACCTGGAACCCAACGTCAAAGGCTCGCCCGGCGGCCTTCGGGATATTCAGACGATTCTGTGGGTAGCCCGTCGCGAATACGGCACCCTGAACCTGCGAGCCCTGGCGGGCGAAGGCTTCCTGGTGGAGAGCGAAAACGCCCTGCTGGCCTCGTCCCAGGAGTTTTTGTGGAAAGTACGTTACGCCCTGCACATGCTCGCCGGCCGCTCCGAAGACCGCTTGCTGTTCGATCACCAGCGCTCGATTGCCGGGCTACTGGGTTTCGCAGGCCATGATGCCAAGCAAGCCATCGAAAACTTCATGCAGCAGTACTACCGGGTGGTCATGAGCATTGCCCAGCTCAGCGACCTGATCATCCAACACTTCGAAGAAGTGATCCTGGCCCCCGAAGACGAAGCACCACCACAACCGATCAACTCGCGGTTCCAGCTGCATGACGGCTACATCGAGGCGCGCAGCGACAACGTGTTCCGCCGTACGCCATTCGCCATGCTCGAGATTTTTGTGCTGATGGCCCAGCAACCGGAGATCAAAGGCGTACGCGCCGATACCATCCGTCTGCTGCGCGAGAATCGTCATCTGATCGATGATGACTTCCGCAACGATATTCGTAATACCAGCCTGTTCATCGAGCTGTTCAAGTGCAAGATCGGCATCCACCGCAACCTGCGTCGGATGAACCGTTACGGCATTCTTGGGCGCTATCTGCCGGAGTTCGGTTTCATTGTCGGGCAGATGCAACATGACCTGTTTCACATCTATACGGTCGATGCGCATACCCTGAACCTGATCAAGCACTTGCGTAAACTGCAGTACACCCAAGTGTCGGAAAAATTCCCGTTGGCCAGCAAGCTCATGGCCAAACTGCCCAAACCCGAACTGATTTACCTGGCCGGTCTGTACCACGACATTGGCAAGGGCCGGCATGGCGATCATTCGGAAATCGGCGCCGTGGATGCCGAAGCCTTTTGCCAGCGCCACCAGTTGCCGATCTGGGACAGCCGTCTGATCGTGTGGCTGGTGCAGAACCATCTGGTGATGTCGACCACGGCCCAGCGCAAGGACTTGTCCGATCCGCACGTAATCCATGATTTCGCGCAGACTGTCGGCGATGAAACCCGCCTCGATTATCTGTACGTGCTGACCGTGGCGGACATCAACGCAACCAATCCGACGCTGTGGAACTCCTGGCGCGCGAGCCTGTTGCGCCAGCTCTACACCGAGACCAAGCGCGCCTTGCGTCGAGGCCTGGAAAACCCGGTGGATCGCGAAGAGCAGATCCGCCAGACCCAGAGCGCTGCGCTGGACATTCTGGTACGCGGCGGCAACGATCCGGACGATGTCGAGCAGTTGTGGGCGCAATTGGGCGATGACTATTTCCTGCGCCACACCGCTGGCGACGTGGCCTGGCACACTGACGCGATCCTGCAGCAGCCGGCCGACGGTGGCCCGCTGGTGCTGATCAAGGAAACCACCCAGCGCGAGTTCGAGGGCGGTACGCAGATTTTCATCTATGCACCGGACCAGCATGATTTCTTCGCCGTGACCGTGGCGGCGATGGACCAACTCAACCTGAACATTCACGACGCGCGGGTCATCACCTCCAGCAGCCAATTCACCCTCGACACCTATATCGTGCTCGACACCGATGGCGACTCGATCGGCGATAACCCGGCGCGAGTCAAGCAGATCCGTGAAGGCCTGACTGAGGCCTTGCGCAATCCGGACAACTACCCAACGATTATTCAGCGTCGGGTGCCGCGCCAGCTCAAGCATTTCGCGTTTGCGCCACAGGTGACGATCCACAACGACGCTCAGCGTCCGGTAACGGTATTGGAGCTAAGCGCTCCGGATCGCCCCGGCCTGCTGGCGCGAATCGGCACGATCTTCCTCGAGTTCGACCTGTCGCTGCAGAACGCCAAGATCGCCACCTTGGGCGAGCGCGTGGAAGACGTTTTCTTCATCACCGACGCGAACAATCAGCCACTGTCCGACCCGTTGTTGTGCAGCCGCTTGCAGGACGCAATCGTCGAACAGCTGAGCGTCAGCCAGGAACCCGATACCAAACTTTCGCGCATCAGCTTTTGAATTAACTCATTTTCCCCTGTTGGAACAAGCAAACTCCAATGCGAATTGGGCAAGTGGAACCCGGGTGGGAGCGAGCCAGCTCGCGATAGCGATGGATCAGCACACATTGATGCTGAATCTACTGCCCTCATCACGAGCAGGCTCGCTCCCACAGGTTTCTTGCCCTGACTGACATTGGAGCCAGGCTGCTCCCACATTGAACGAGGCCCCCATGAATAACGCTCTGAACCAGTTGCAGCCCTACCCGTTCGAAAAGCTCCGCGCCCTGCTCGGCAGCGTCACGCCAAACCCGGATAAGCGCGCCATCGCGCTGTCCATCGGCGAGCCGAAACACCGTTCGCCGAGCTTCGTCGCCGAAGCGTTGGCGAGCAATCTGGATCAGATGGCCGTTTACCCGACTACCCTCGGCATCCCGGCCCTGCGTGAAGCCATTGCCGCCTGGTGCGAACGTCGCTTCAGCGTCCCGAACGGCTGGCTCGACCCGGCGCGCAATATACTGCCGGTCAACGGCACCCGCGAAGCGCTGTTCGCCTTCACCCAGACCGTGGTCAACCGTGGCGACGATGCCTTGGTGGTCAGCCCGAACCCGTTCTATCAGATCTATGAAGGTGCGGCGTTCCTCGCCGGCGCCAAGCCGCATTACCTGCCGTGCCTGGACGAAAACGGCTTCAATCCGGACTTTGACGCTGTTTCGCCAGACATCTGGAAGCGCTGCCAAATCCTGTTCCTGTGCTCGCCAGGCAACCCGACCGGCGCACTGATTCCGGTCGACACCCTGAAGAAGCTGATCGCTCTGGCCGACGAATACGACTTCGTGATCGCGGCCGACGAGTGCTACAGCGAGCTGTACTTCGACGAACAAACCCCACCGCCGGGCCTGCTCAGCGCGTGCGTGGAGCTGGGCCGCAAGGACTTCAAGCGTTGCGTGGTGTTCCACAGCCTGTCCAAGCGCTCCAACCTGCCAGGCCTGCGTTCGGGCTTTGTCGCCGGTGACGCGGATATTCTCAAAGGCTTCCTGCTGTATCGCACCTACCATGGCTGCGCGATGCCGGTTCAGACTCAACTGGCCAGCGTCGCCGCGTGGAATGACGAAGTGCATGTGCGCGCCAACCGTGCGTTGTATCGCGAGAAATACGATGCGGTGCTGGAGATTCTCGGCCCGGTGATGGATGTGCAGCGCCCGGACGGTGGTTTTTACCTGTGGCCGAACGTGGCGGGAGATGATGCTGCGTTCTGTCGTGATCTGTTCGAACAAGAACATGTGACCGTGGTGCCGGGCTCTTACTTGTCCCGCGAAGTCGATGGCGTCAACCCGGGCGCCGGGCGTGTGCGCATGGCGCTGGTCGCGCCGCTGGCGGAGTGCGTGGAAGCCGCCGAGCGAATTCGCAATTTCGTGCAGCGCCGTAAATAACAGCCTCGCTCCCACATAAATGCGCTGCGCCCGCAGCGCTTTCAAGCGCAAGCGCCGTTCCCGCAAATCACTGCGCGCTTGTGCTTGAGCCGACCATTGAAGTGCCACATTCGCCACTTAGAATGCAGGCCGACTGCTGCACCTATGTCCTATGGAACAGCGACTATCCAAGTCAAAAAGACAAACCCGACCACAGCCGACGCGAAACCGTCCGGTCATGGCATAATCCGTCACCTTTTATTTTCAGCACCTGCAAAGGGGGCAATTCCTTGACCGCTTCAAGCAAAACGTTGCACCTTTTCGGCATCAAAGCCTGCGACACCATGAAAAAGGCGCGCACCTGGCTCGATGAACACGCTGTCAGCTACGACTTTCATGATTACAAAACGGTCGGCATCGACCGTGAACACCTGAGCCAATGGTGCGACGAGCACGGCTGGCAAGCGGTGTTGAACCGTGCAGGCACGACCTTTCGCAAGCTCGACGACGAACGCAAAGCCGATCTCGACCAGCCGAAAGCCATCGAACTGATGCTCGCGCAACCCTCGATGATCAAGCGCCCGGTGCTCGATCTCGGTGACCGAACCCTGATTGGCTTCAAGCCAGATATCTACGCGGCCGCACTCAAGTAAGGCAGCCCGTTCCATTTTTTAGAGGTATCAACATGTCCACTACCCTGTTCAGCCTGGCCTTTGGTGTCGGCACTCAAAACCGTCAAGGCGCATGGCTGGAAGTGTTTTACGCGCAGCCACTGCTCAACCCGTCGGCCGAACTGGTCGCTGCCATTGCGCCGGTTCTGGGTTACACCGACGGCAATCAGGCCATCGCCTTCAGCACTGCTCAAGCTTCGCAATTGGCCGAAGCGCTGAAAAGCGTCGACGCTGCCCAGGCTGCATTGCTGACCCGTCTGGCCGAGAGCCACAAGCCGCTGGTCGCGACAATTTTGGCCGAAGACGCTCAGCTGACTTCCACGCCTGAGGCTTACCTCAAGCTGCATTTGCTGTCTCATCGTCTGGTCAAGCCGCATGGCCTGAACCTGGCCGGCGTGTTCCCGCTGCTGCCAAACGTGGCCTGGACCAGCCAAGGCGCGATCGACCTGGCCGAACTGGCTGAGCATCAACTGGAAGCCCGCCTGCGCGGCGAGCTGCTGGAAGTGTTCTCGGTGGACAAATTCCCGAAAATGACCGACTACGTGGTACCGGCGGGCGTGCGTATCGCTGATGCGGCGCGTGTTCGTCTGGGCGCTTACGTGGGCGAAGGCACCACCGTCATGCACGAAGGTTTCGTCAACTTCAACGCCGGCACTGAAGGCCCGGGCATGATCGAAGGCCGTGTGTCGGCGGGCGTGTTCGTTGGCAAGGGTTCGGACCTGGGCGGCGGCTGCTCGACCATGGGCACCCTGTCGGGTGGCGGCAACATCGTGATCAAGGTCGGCGAAGGCTGCCTGATCGGCGCCAACGCCGGTATCGGTATCCCGTTGGGCGACCGCAACACTGTTGAGTCGGGCCTGTACGTGACGGCCGGCACCAAGGTTGCGCTGCTGGACGAGCACAACAAACTGGTCAAAGTCGTTAAAGCCCGTGAACTGGCCGGTCACCCTGACCTGCTGTTCCGTCGCAATTCGGAGACCGGTGCCGTGGAGTGCAAAACCCACAAATCGGCCATCGAACTGAACGAAGCGCTGCACGCTCACAACTAAGCAGAGCGTCACACGACCACCTGATCTTGTAGGAGCGAGCGATGCGGCGTTCCGACTTGCCCGCGAAGGGGCCCTTGAGGCCGCCAAAAGCTTCGCGGGCATGCCTCGCTCCTACAAGGTCAGGCGTTCCACCCGCCCATGTTCACCAGGGCCCGATAGCATGATGATTCCCTCTCCCTGGCGCGCCGATTTTCCGGCCATCGCCGCATTGCAACGGCAAGACCAGACCTATCTGGATAACGCCGCCACCACGCAAAAACCTCAAGCCCTGCTGGATGCCTTGGCGCATTACTACGCCAACGGCGCGGCCAACGTGCATCGGGCGCAACACTTGCCCGGCGCCCATGCCACCCAGGCGTTCGAGGACAGCCGCAGCAAAGTTGCGCAGTGGCTCAATACCGGCGATTGCGGGCAGATCATCTTTACCCACGGCGCAACGTCCGCGCTGAACCTCCTGGCCTATGGCCTGGAACACGTATTCAATCCGGACGATGAAATTGTCATCAGCGCTCTGGAGCACCACGCCAATCTGTTGCCATGGCAGCAACTGGCCCACCGTCGCGACTTGAAGCTGGTGATCCTGCCGCTGGATGCCGACGGTTTGATTGACCTAGAAGCCGCCGCTCGCCTGATCGGCCCGCGTACTCGTTTACTGGCGGTCAGTCAGCTGTCCAACGTACTCGGCGCCTGGCAGCCGTTGCCCGCGTTACTGGCGATGGCCAAGGCGCACAACGCGCTGACCGTGGTCGACGGCGCTCAAGGCGTGGTGCATGGTCG
Organism: Pseudomonas sp. S2_A02; assembly: GCF_054668495.1. Lineage (NCBI taxonomy): Bacteria > Pseudomonadati > Pseudomonadota > Gammaproteobacteria > Pseudomonadales > Pseudomonadaceae > Pseudomonas > Pseudomonas sp. S2_A02. The sequence continues at coordinate 2,479,751 of NZ_CP162776.1, forward strand.
GCATGACGTGCAGGCGCTGGGTTGCGACTTCTACGTGTTTTCCAGCCACAAGCTCTACGGCCCGGATGGCCTGGGTGCGCTGTTCGGTCGCCATGAAGCGCTCGAACAACTGCGTCCGTGGCAGTTCGGCGGCGAAATGGTGCTGGATGCCAACTACCACGACGCACGCTTTCGTCCTGCGCCGCTGGGGTTCGAGGCGGGTACGCCGCCGATTTCCAGCGTGATTGGCCTGGGGGCGACCCTGGATTATCTGGCCGGGCTGGATCAGGACGCAGTGTCCGCCCACGAAGCCGCGCTGCATGACTATTTGCTCAAAGGCCTTGAGGCGCGAAACGGCATTCGTCTGCTGGGCAAGCCGCAACTGGCACTGGCCAGTTTTGTCGTCGAGGGTGTGCATAACTCTGATCTGGCGCATTTGCTGACCGAACAGGGAATCGCCGTTCGCGCCGGTCATCATTGCGCCATGCCATTGCTCAAAAGCTTTGAACTGGCCGGGGCGATTCGGGTGTCGTTGGCGTTGTACAACGATTCGGAAGACCTTGAGCGCTTTTTTGAAGCGCTGGATCAGGCCCTGGAGTTGCTGCGATGACCTTGCCCGCCGATGCCGTCATGGCGCTGGATACTTTTCAGAAGACTGCGAGCTGGGAACAGCGGGCGCGGTTGCTGATGCAATGGGGCGACCGCCTGCCTGCGTTGAGCGATGTGGATAAAGTCGAGGCCAACCGCGTGCATGGCTGTGAAAGCCAAGTCTGGCTGGTCGGTACGCTGCAGGATGGTCATTGGCAGTTCAGCGCCAGCAGCGATGCCCGCTTGATTCGCGGGTTGGTGGCGCTGCTGCTGGCGCGGGTCAATGGGTTGTCCGCTGCCGAGTTGCAGCAGGTGGATTTGCCGGATTGGTTTAATCAGCTGGGGCTGTCGCGGCAATTGTCGTCGTCGCGCAGCAATGGCCTCAATGCTGTGTTACAGCGGATGAATGAGTTGGCTGGTTAATCGCCTTAACTGATCGTTCCCACGCTCCGCGTGGGAATGCCTCCACGGACGCTCCGCGTTCGGCTGTGAAGGGACGCAGAGCGTCCCGGGCTGCATTCCCACGCAGAGCGTGGGAACGATCGGTGTCAGGCAGGCTTGACCCGATCCGCCGGGCGTCGAACCCCCGCCACAATCTTATCCACAGCCTTGGTCGCCGCGACCATGCCGAACGTCGCCGTCACCATCATCACCGCACCAAAGCCCCCGGCGCAGTCGAGCTTCACACCATCACCGACAAAACTCTTCTGCAAGCAAATGCTGCCATCCGGTTTCGGGTAGCGCAATTGCTCGGTGGAAAACACGCAGGGCACGCTGTAGTGGCGGGTCACGGTGCGGGAGAAGCCGTAGTCGCGACGCAACGTAGAGCGCACTTTCGATGCCAGCGGATCGTTGAACGTGCGGTTCAGGTCGCAGACCTGGATCAGTGTCGGGTCGATCTGCCCGCCCGCGCCACCGGTGGTGATGATCTGAATCTTGCGTCGCTTGCACCAGGCGATCAGCGCGGCTTTGGCATTGACGCTGTCGATGCAGTCGATCACGCAGTCGATGTTCGGCGTGATGTACTCGGCCATGGTTTCACGGGTGACGAAGTCCGCCACTGCATGCACCGTGCAATCCGGGTTGATCCCGCGCAGGCGTTCGGCCATCACCTCGACCTTCGGTTTGCCAACGGTGCTGTCCAACGCGTGTAGCTGACGGTTGACGTTGCTGACACAGACGTCATCCAGGTCGAACAGCGAAATCTCGCCCACGCCACACCGGGCAACAGCTTCCGCCGCCCAGGAACCGACGCCACCGACGCCGACGATCGCCACATGGGCCGCGCGCAAACGCTCAAGGCCTTCGATGCCATACAAGCGGGCGATGCCAGCAAACCGCGGATCTTCTGTACTCATGACCATTACCCCAAAAACCGGCGCGCATTATAGGGCCGTCGGCGGTCAAGAGCACCTTTGGCGCTATGGACGGCACTCTTGAGCCCTTCAATTGCCTACAAATTTATTGGAATTGGGCTACATCGTCCCGGTCAAAGAACTTAAGTCGACTTGGATTGCCCAACGTCCGGCATTTCCCTGTCCGCTGTACGGTCAGTGAACGCCCGGTGTAGGATGCGCGCCCCCAGCCCCTTGGTAACCGGCCGCCGACCGTTCCTTCGTTCAGTAGCCCCTGGAACCTGAAATAGCTATGTCATCGCGTAAATTTGGACTCAACCTGGTCGTGGTTCTTGCAATCGCCGCCTTGTTCACCGGTTTCTGGGCGCTGGTCAATCGCCCGGTCACCGCCCCCAACTGGCCTGAGCAGATCTCCGGCTTTTCGTACTCGCCGTTTCAACAAGGCCAGTACCCGCAAAAAGCCCAGTATCCGACCGACGATGAAATGCGTCGCGATCTGGAGATCATGAGCAAGCTGACGGACAACATCCGCACCTACTCGGTCGACGGCACCCTGGAGAACATTCCCAAACTGGCGGAAGAATTCGGCCTGCGGGTGACCCTGGGGATCTGGATCAGCCCGGACGAAGAACGCAACGAGCGCGAGATCACCCGCGCCATCGAAATCGCCAATTCCTCGCGCAGCGTGGTTCGCGTGATTGTCGGTAACGAGGCGATCTTCCGTAAGGAAATCACCGCGGCAGAGCTGAGCCTGATCCTGGATCGCGTCCGCGCGGCCGTAAAAGTTCCGGTCACCACTTCCGAACAGTGGCACGTCTGGGAAGAAAACCCGAGCCTGGCCAAGCACGTCGACCTGATCGCGGCTCACGTTCTGCCCTACTGGGAATTCATTCCGGTGGATAAGGCTGGTCAGTTCGTTCTTGACCGCGCCCGTGACCTGAAAAAGATGTTCCCGAAAAAACCGCTGCTGCTCTCCGAGGTCGGCTGGCCGAGCAACGGCCGCATGCGCGGTGGCGCCGATGCGTCACCGGCGGACCAGGCGATCTACCTGCGCACATTGGTCAACAAGCTCAACCGCCAGGGCTTCAACTACTTCGTGATCGAAGCGTTTGACCAGCCGTGGAAGGCCACTGACGAAGGTTCGGTGGGCGCGTATTGGGGCGTGTTCAATGCCGCGCGCCAACAGAAATTCAATTTCGAAGGCCCGGTGGTCGCGATCCCGCAATGGCGTGTGCTGGCGATCGGCTCGGCTGTGTTGGCCCTGCTGTCCCTGACCTTGCTGATGATCGACGGCTCGGCCCTGCGTCAACGTGGCCGCACCTTCCTGACCTTTATCGCGTTCCTGTGCGGTTCGGTGCTGGTGTGGATTGGTTATGACTACAGCCAGCAATACAGCACCTGGTTCAGCCTGACGGTGGGTTTCTTGCTCGCCCTCGGTGCACTCGGGGTGTTTATCGTTCTGCTGACCGAGGCCCACGAACTGGCCGAAGCGGTCTGGACCCACAAACGCCGGCGTGAATTCCTGCCAGTGGTGGGTGATTCGGACTACCGACCGAAGGTGTCGATTCACGTACCTTGCTACAACGAGCCGCCGGAGATGGTCAAACAGACCCTCAACGCCCTGGCCAACCTCGACTATCCGGACTTCGAAGTCCTGATCATCGACAACAACACCAAAGACCCGGCGGTCTGGGAACCGGTGCGCGATTATTGCGAAACCCTTGGCCCGCGCTTCAAATTCTTCCACGTGGCACCGCTGGCCGGTTTCAAGGGCGGCGCACTGAATTACCTGATTCCGCACACCGCCAAAGATGCCGAAGTGATTGCGGTGATCGACTCGGACTATTGTGTAGACCCGAACTGGCTCAAGCACATGGTCCCGCATTTCGCCGATCCGAAAATCGCCGTGGTGCAGTCGCCACAGGATTACCGCGACCAGAACGAAAGCACCTTCAAGAAGCTCTGCTACGCGGAATACAAAGGCTTCTTCCACATCGGCATGGTCACCCGTAACGACCGTGACGCGATCATCCAGCACGGCACCATGACCATGACCCGACGCTCGGTGCTCGAGGAACTGGGCTGGGCCGACTGGTGCATCTGTGAAGACGCCGAGTTGGGTCTGCGCGTGTTCGAAAAAGGTCTGTCGGCGGCGTATTACCACGACAGTTACGGCAAAGGCCTGATGCCCGATACCTTTATCGACTTCAAGAAGCAGCGTTTTCGCTGGGCTTACGGAGCGATTCAGATCATCAAGCGTCACACCGCCAGCCTGCTGCGCGGCAAGGACACCGAACTGACCCGTGGCCAGCGTTACCACTTCCTCGCGGGCTGGTTGCCGTGGGTGGCGGACGGCATGAACATCTTCTTCACCGTCGGCGCCCTGTTGTGGTCGGCGGCGATGATCATCGTGCCGCAACGGGTCGATCCACCGCTGCTGATTTTCGCGATCCCGCCGTTGGCGCTGTTCGTGTTCAAGGTCGGCAAGATCATCTTCCTCTACCGTCGTGCGGTCGGGGTCAACCTTAAGGATGCGTTCTGCGCAGCATTGGCAGGGCTGGCGTTGTCGCACACCATCGCCAAAGCGGTGTTGTACGGTTTCTTCACCAGCAGCATTCCGTTCTTCCGCACCCCGAAAAACGCCGATAACCACGGCTTCTGGGTAGCCATTTCGGAAGCACGCGAAGAGGTGTTCATCATGCTGCTGTTGTGGGGCGCGGCGCTGGGGATCTTCCTGGTGCAGGGCCTGCCGAGCAACGACATGCGCTTCTGGGTGACCATGTTGTTGGTGCAATCGCTGCCGTACCTGGCGGCGCTGATCATGGCGTTCCTGTCGTCGCTGCCCAAACCGGTAGCCGAAGCCGCGACCGCACCGGCTGTCTAAATCAGTACAGATGCACTAAACGGCGGCCAATGGCCGCCGTTTTGCTTTAAGATAACCGCCATTTTGCGCGCCTTGCCTCAATTCCTGTAGGAGCGAGGCTTGCCCGCGAATGAAGCGACTCGGTGTAACAGATACACCTCATTATCGTTCTTCGCGGGCAAGCCTCGCTCCTACACAAGATCTTCCGGAGTCTTACATGACGGCCCACGCCGACCTTTCGCCGACCCTTCAACTCGCCATCGACCTGATCCGCCGTCCGTCCGTGACGCCGGTCGACGCCGATTGCCAGAAGCAGATGATGCAGCGCCTGGGCGATGCCGGTTTCAAGCTGGAACCGATGCGTATCGAAGATGTGGATAACTTCTGGGCGACCCACGGTAAACACGACGGTCCGGTGCTGTGCTTTGCCGGTCACACCGACGTGGTCCCGACCGGTCCGGTAACCGCCTGGCAGATCGATCCGTTCAACGCGGTGATCGATGAGCACGGCATGCTCTGCGGCCGTGGCGCGGCAGACATGAAAGGCAGCCTCGCGGCCATGACCGTAGCCGCTGAGCGCTTCGTCGCCGACTACCCGGACCACAAGGGCAAGGTCGCTTTCCTGATCACCAGCGACGAAGAAGGCCCGGCGCACCACGGCACCAAGGCTGTGATCGAACGCCTTGCCGCCCGTAAGGAGCGTCTGGACTGGTGCATCGTCGGCGAACCGTCGAGCACCACACTGGTGGGCGATGTGGTCAAGAACGGCCGTCGCGGTTCCCTCGGCGCCAAGCTGACCGTGCGCGGCGTGCAAGGTCACGTGGCCTATCCGCACCTGGCGAAAAACCCGATCCACCTCGCCGCCCCGGCGCTGGCCGAACTGGCCGCCGAGCACTGGGACCACGGCAACGATTTCTTCCCGCCGACCAGTTTCCAGATTTCCAACGTCAATTCCGGCACCGGCGCGACCAACGTGATTCCGGGTGATCTGGTGGCGGTGTTCAACTTCCGCTTCTCGACCGAGTCCACTGTCGAAGGCCTGCAAAAGCGCGTCGCCGATATTCTCGACAAACATGGTCTGGACTGGCACATCGACTGGGCACTGTCCGGCCTGCCGTTCCTCACCGAACCGGGCGCCCTGCTCGATGCGGTATCGGCAAGCATCAAGGACATTACCGGTCGAGAAACCACAGCCTCCACCAGCGGCGGTACTTCCGACGGGCGCTTCATCGCGACCATGGGTACCCAAGTGGTCGAACTAGGCCCGGTCAACGCGACGATCCACCAGGTCAACGAGCGCGTGCTGGCGGCCGATCTCGATGTGCTGACCGAAATCTACTACCAGACTCTGATCAAGTTGCTCGCCTGATGCTTGCGTGTCCGATCTGCAGCGAACCGCTGAACGCAGTGGACAACGGCGTGGCTTGCCCCGCCGGGCATCGTTTCGACCGTGCGCGGCAGGGTTACTTGAACCTATTGCCCGTGCAGCATAAAAACAGCCGCGACCCTGGGGATAACCTGGCGATGGTCGAAGCCCGTCGCGACTTTTTGAACGCCGGCCATTACGCGCCGGTGGCCAAGCGTCTGGCGGAACTGGCGTCGCAGTACGCGCCCCAACGCTGGCTGGACATCGGTTGTGGCGAGGGTTACTACACCGCGCAAATCGCCGAAGCCTTGCCCAACGCCGATGGCTACGCACTGGACATTTCCCGGGAAGCGGTCAAACGCGCCTGCAAACGCAACCCTGCGCTGACCTGGTTGATCGCCAGCATGGCACGGGTGCCGTTGGCCTCCGGCAGTTGCCAGTTTCTCGCCAGTGTTTTCAGCCCGCTGGACTGGGAAGAAGCCAAACGCCTGCTCAGCCCTGGCGGCGGCTTGATGAAAGTCGGGCCGACCAGCGGCCATCTGATGGAATTGCGTGAGCGGCTGTACGACGAAGTGCGCGAGTACACCGACGACAAGCATTTGGCGTTGGTGCCAGAAGGCATGGCGCTACAGCACAGCGAAACCCTGGAGTTCAAACTGACGCTGGTTAACGGTCAGGATCGCGCGAACCTGTTGGCCATGACACCCCACGGCTGGCGCGCGAGTGCCGAACGCCGGGCGGCGGTCATCGAACAGGCCGAGCCGTTCGAGGTCACTGTTTCGATGCGCTACGATTACTTCGTACTTCAATAACTTCTTAATTTTTTGGTCTTGAGCAACGGCTTGAGGCCGGCTAAATCCGCGAATGGATTTTTCAGACCCGCAGTGAGGACATCCATGCGCCAACCCGATATCGAGATTTACCTGAAAGACGCCGACGTCGACTACAAGGCCATCGCAGCCTGGCTCGGCGCGGCTTTAGGCCCGTGCACCGATTGGGTTCAGAAAGGCCAGACCTACAAATGCAAGGCCGGCAATGTGCCGGTTACCTGGCTGCCGAAAGCTGTCGGCAAATGGAACAGCCTGTACCTGGAAAGCGACCAGACCCCCTGGGAAGACGACATCGCCTGCGCCCGCGCAGCCTTTGCCGCGCTGAACGTAGAAGTGCGTTGTGCGCCGGGCAGTTGGGTCGAGGAAGAAGGTGAAGAGACGGCGGATCGCTGGATGCGGATCAGTGCTGACGGCGAAGAAGAAATCACCTGGAAAACCGTCTGACACTGATCGTTCCCATGCTCTGCGTGGGAATGCCTCAACGGACGCTCCGCGTTCGGCTGTGAAAGGGACGCAGAGCGTCCCGGGCTGCATTCCCACGCAGAGCGTGGGAACGATCTTTAGAGCCCCACCACATCCTCAGCCTGCAAACCCTTCTCGCCGGTCACCACCGCATACTCAACCTGCTGACCTTCAGTCAGCGAGCGATGCCCTTCACCGCGGATCGCGCGGTAGTGCACGAACACGTCCACCCCGTCCTCGCGCTGAATGAAGCCATAGCCCTTGGCGTCGTTGAACCACTTCACATTGCCTGTTTCGCGTGTTGCCATTTGTTCATACTCCCTTTTTATTATTGATCGGGCTTTTCGCAGGAAAGCCTCGGGAACGTCAGCCTGCGCATACCGGTCCCATGAGGGCAACGGCGACAGAGCGCCGAGTATATGACAGGCACCAGAACTCTCAACAGGAGTTTACTTCGCTGCTTTTTGCCGATTTTCGACGAATACGGCACACTATCGGCCGCCCAAGCATTTGCTTGGTTTTATCCACTCAAGCAGAAGCCGTATGACCCGCTCCCCGTTCCGCCGTCTTGTGTTTGGCACCCTGCGCCGACTGCTGTACCTCTGGGTTCGCTCGGAGACGATCAACCAGTCGTCGTTCACCCTTAACCTCGACCGCAGCCGGCCGGTGTTCTACGTCCTGCAAAATCCTTCACTGACCGACCTCGCCGTAGTCGATACCGAATGCAGCAAGGCCGGCCTGCCGCGCCCGGTGTTACCGGTATCAGTGGGTGCGTTGATGGAGCCCGCCGCGTTCTTTTACCTGACGCCGGAGCCCGACTGGCTCGGCCGTCAGGACAAGCGCGGCGCGCCACCGACCCTGACCCGTCTGGTCAGCGCCCTGAGCCAGAACGCCGCCGAAGACGCGCAGATCATTCCGGTCAGCGTGTTCTGGGGCCAGTCGCCGGACAGCGAGTCGAGCCCGTGGAAACTGTTGTTCGCCGACAGTTGGGCGGTCACCGGGCGTTTGCGTCGGCTGCTGAGCATCATGATTCTGGGGCGAAAAACCCGGGTGCAGTTCTCGGCGCCGATTCATCTGCGTGAACTGATCGATCACAACAAAGGCCACGAGCGCACCGTGCGTATGGCCCAGCGGATTCTGCGGGTGCACTTTCGCAATCTGAAAGCCGCGGTGATCGGCCCGGACATTTCCCACCGTCGCAATCTGGTCAAAGGCTTGCTCAATCAGCCCTTGGTCAAACAAGCGATCCTCGACGAAGCCGAGCGCGAGAACATCTCGCCGGAAAAAGCCAAGGCCCAGGCCTTGCGCTACGGCAACGAGATCGCGTCCGACTACACCTACACCGCGATCCGTTTTCTGGAAGTGGTGCTGAGCTGGTTCTGGAACAAGATCTACGACGGGATCAAGGTCAACCACATCGAAGGTGTGCAGAAAGTCGCCCAAGGTCACGAAGTGATCTACGTGCCGTGCCACCGCAGCCATATCGACTATTTGCTGCTCTCCTATCTGCTGTTCCGCAACGGCCTGACCCCGCCGCACATTGCCGCCGGGATCAACCTCAACATGCCGGTGATCGGCAGCCTGCTACGCCGTGGCGGCGCGTTCTTCATGCGCCGCACCTTCAAGGGCAACCCGCTCTACACCTCGGTGTTCAACGAATACCTGCACACCCTGTTCACCAAAGGCTTCCCGGTCGAGTACTTCGTTGAGGGCGGCCGCTCGCGCACCGGGCGCATGCTGCAACCGAAAACCGGGATGCTCGCGATCACTCTGCGCAGCTTCCTGCGTTCGTCGCGCATGCCAATCGTCTTCGTGCCGGTGTACATCGGCTATGAGCGCGTGCTGGAAGGCCGCACCTACCTCGGCGAATTACGTGGCGCGAGCAAGAAGAAAGAATCGATCTTCGACATCTTCAAAGTCATCGGCGCGCTCAAACAGCGCTTCGGTCAGGTCGCGGTCAACTTCGGTGAGCCGATCAAACTGGCGGAATTCCTCGACAGCGAACAGCCAGACTGGCGCCAACAGGAGCTCGGCCCGCAGTTCAAACCGGCCTGGCTCAACGAAACCACCAACCGCCTGGGCGAGAAAGTCGCACAGCATTTGAATGAAGCGGCGGCGATCAACCCGGTGAATCTGGTGGCCCTGGCGTTGCTGTCCACCAGCCGTCTGGCCCTGGACGATCGCGCCATGGCGCGGGTACTCGATCTGTATCTGGCGCTGTTGCGCAAGGTGCCCTACTCCTCGCACACCACCCTGCCGGAGGGCGACGGTCGGGCGCTGATCGAGCACGTGAAGGACATGGACCTGCTGTCCGAGCAAAGCGATGCACTGGGCAAGATTCTGTACCTGGACGAACAAAACGCCGTCCTGATGACCTACTACCGCAACAACGTGCTGCACATCTTCGCGTTGCCGTCGTTGCTGGCGAGTTTCTTCCAGAGCACCTCGCGCATGAGCCGCGAGCAGATCCTGCGCTACACCCGCGCGCTGTACCCGTACTTGCAATCGGAGCTATTCATTCGCTGGTCGCTGGATGAACTCGATGGCGTGGTCGATCAATGGCTCGAAGCCTTCGTCGAGCAAGGCCTGCTGCGTTTCGAGAAAGACGTGTACCTGCGCCCGGCGCCGAGCTCGCGGCATTTCGTGCTGCTGACGCTGCTGTCGAAAAGCATCGCCCAGACCTTGCAGCGCTTCTACATGACCGTTTCCTTGCTGCTTAACAGCGGCCAGAACAGCATCAGCGCCGAAGAGCTCGAAGACCTCTGCACCGTCATGGCCCAGCGCCTGTCGATCCTCCACGGCCTGAACGCCCCGGAGTTCTTCGACAAGAGCCTGTTCCGTCACTTCATCCAGACAATGCTGGACCTCGACGTGCTGCGCCGTGACGAAGCCGGCAAGTTGAGCTATCACGAACTACTCGGCGAACTGGCCGAAGGCGCCGCCAAACGGGTATTGCCGGCGGAGATTCGTTTGTCGATCCGTCAGGTGGCGCTGCATCGCAGTGAAGATGCGGCGGACCAAGTCGCGGCGCCAGCGCAGAGCGTCTAAATTCCTACAGGCGCCAGGCTTCTTCTGGCGCCTTCGATACGGAGATCTTCGATGAAAAAACTCTCTCTCGTCCTGCTGACTGCCCTGCTCGGTGCCTGCCAGTCGACACCACCGACCGCCAACGCCAGCCTCGACGGCGAAGTGTTCTACCTGCAACGCATTGCTCTGCCACCGAACGCGATCTTGAGCGTCAGCTTGCAAGATGTGTCCCTGGCCGACGCTCCGGCGGTAGTGCTCGACGAGCAGAAAGGCCCGGTAAAAGGCCAAGTGCCGTTGCCGTTCCATTTGAGCTACGATCCGGCGCAGGTCAAACCCGGCCACCGCTATTCGGTCAGCGCCCGCATCGAAGTCAATGGCGAGCTGATGTTCATCACCACTGAAAACCACGCCGTGCAACTGGACGGCAAAGACCCGCAGCCACTGAAAATTCGCGTGGACGCCGCCCGCTAATTCTATTTTCTGAACCTTTTTTTGAGCCTTTTTTCTGAATAAGGAAGCCGCCATGCTCCGCCCTACCCTTCGCTTCGCCGGCCTGTGCGCAGGCTTGATGATCTGCGCCAACGCGCTGGCAGTGTCTCTCAGTGACCTGTCGCAACAAGACGCCACCGGCGGTCTCAAGGACGCCCTGACCCAAGGCGCACAACTGGCCGTCAAACAACTCGGTACACCCGGCGGCTTCAGCAACAACCCGGAGGTGAAGATTGAGCTGCCGGGCAAGCTGGGTAAGGTCGCCAAGAAAATGAAACAGTTCGGCATGGGCGATCAAGTCGATCAACTGGAAACCAGCATGAACAAAGCGGCTGAAACGGCCGTGACGCAGGCTCAGCCGATCCTGGTGGATGCGGTGAAGAAGATGACCGTGGAAGATGCCAAGGGGATCCTCAGCGGCGGCAAGGACTCGGCGACGCAGTACCTGAGCAAAACCAGCCGCGAACAGATCCGCACCAAGTTCCTGCCGATCGTCAAACACGCCACCGACCAGGTCGGCCTGGCCCAGCAGTACAACTCGTTCGCCGGGCAAGCGGCGACTCTGGGTGTGCTGGATGCGAAAAATGCCAACATCGAAAGCTACGTAACCGAGCAGGCGTTGAACGGTTTGTTCGAGATGATTGGCAAGCAGGAAGAAACCATTCGCCAGAACCCTGCGGCGGCGGCGACCAGTTTGGCGAAGAAGGTGTTTGGTACGCTCTAAACCTCAACTCCAATCCTGTGGGAGCGAGCCTGCTCGCGATTGCGGTGTGTCAGCCACAGTTGATGTCGACTGACACGGCCTCATCGCGAGCAGGCTCGTTCCCACGGAGTCAGGTCGTCGACGCTGCCCGCAGGAAGAACACCCACTCGCGCCCCATCTTCCTTTTCTCGAACACCTTTAACTCGACCAACCCGTTCAGGGTGGCGGACGCGGTGTTGTAAGAGCAGTTCAGATTCTCCTTCACATTGACCGCCGTGAATTCCTTGGCCATTCCACTCTTGGCCACTTGGTATACGGCTCGCTGTTTCTCGGTGAGCTGGTCGAAGAAACCTGACTCCAGCAGCCAACGATCAAAGCTTTCGGTATAGGCCAGGCTTTTTCGATAAGCCTCGATAAAAGCACTGACTGCCCGGAAGATGACCGAACACTGGAAATCGATGAAATAGGTCAGGTCCAGATCATCGGCTTCGGTATTGAGATACGAGCGCCCATATTTCACCGGTGCGTTGCGCAGTAAGAGACTGATCGCAATGTAGCGAAAGGCCGAGAACTCATTCTTGAACATGAACCAGTAAAACAGCGCCCGCGCGACCCGACCGTTGCCGTCGCGAAAAGGATGCTCATAGCCCAGGGCAAAATGCAGCGCGATACCTTTGATCAATGGATGAAGGTAATCCACTTGATTGGGATCATCGTGAGACTGGTTGATCCACTTCGACAACACCGGCAGTCGAGACGCGAGCCCCGCTGCGGGGGGCGGCGTATGAACAGTGTTGCCCTCACCGTCCTGCACCACCACGTCATCGTTGATCCTGAAGGCACCCGGTGAATATTGCGGGTCATCGATACCTTCGACTCCGACACGATGCATCGCCGCGATCAGCTCAACGCTCAAAGGCTCATAACGTTTTTCCCAGGCGAAGTTCATCATCTTGTAGTTGCCGATAACCATCCGCTCATCCGGCGTGCGCGGCAGGCGTTTGCGCTTGAGCATGTCCTTGGCCACCCGGGTTGTGGTCGCCGCACCTTCGAGCTGGCTGCTGCTGATGGCTTCATCTTCGATCAGATCGTTGAGCAGATAGCTGAAATGCGCGCGCTCGCCGATCTGTCCGGTCATGTATTCCAGCGCGGCCGTCGTCGCTTGTCGATCAACGGCCGAAACAGCTTTCTGGGCCAATGGGGTCAGCACAAATCGGCCCCACTGAAAGGGCTCGCCCAATGGCAAAAGACTGGAATACTGCGCGGTCCGGGCTTTCTTGACCAAGGCCCAGCACAGATTCGAATCCAGCCCCGGCGCCCAGCGGTAGCGCAACTCATCGAATGGAAGATAACGCCCCTGATCGTCCAAAGGCTTGAGCAGTGCGAGATAGTCCGAGAGGCGTTCCTTGTGGGGCGATTGCCCCAACAGATCGAACACAGGGTCGGATCTGCCCTTCAGCATGGGCGGCTTTTTCATTATCGGTGTCTCAACAACTCACGAAATCGAGTCTTGAGTACAACAGCGCACCTACGTTGACTCAATATCAGACGGATCTGAAATATGTGTAGGAGCCTGGATCGCCTTCGCGGGCAAGTCGGATCGCCTCACCGCTCGCGCCTACAAGTGGGGCAGCGTACATTTGAAAGAAATTGGTCAACTGACAGGCCTCCATCGCGAACAGGCTCGCTCCCACAGTTGAATCGTGTACATCTGCGAGAGATTGGTCGGCTGACAGGCCGCCTTCGCGAGCAAGTCGAATCGCCGCACAGTACAGCGGCGTACACCCACCCGCCCCTCACCACTCAACAGGCCGAGCGTTAGCTCGCCTGCAGCTCTTGATCTTGATCCACCCGCCCCTTCGGGAGGCTGAGCGCAGGTGTTCATCTGGGGATTGGCGCGCAGCGCCGTTCGACGCAGTCGAACCCATCGCATGTAGGTCGTAGCGAAGCAGACCGTAGGGCGATGCCCCCAGATGGATACCGGAGCGAAGGAACCCCGAGCCTAGGCGAGGGGCCGTACGCTTGGGGCGAGACCTTTGGTTCCTTTTGGGGCGTTTGCCAAAAGGGACTCGCCGTAAGGGCGAAACCATAAGCCGCCCTCACCGCAGCAATGGATATGTACTCGGCCCCCCATAACATGGTCGGCCCGAAGGCCGCCAAGATCACGCCGACTCCTTTTTGATTCGGAACCAAGCCGCATACAACGCCGGCAAAAACAGCAACGTCAACGCCGTCGCCACAATCAGCCCGCCCATGATCGCCACCGCCATCGGCCCGAAAAACACACTGCGTGACAATGGAATCATCGCCAACACCGCCGCCAACGCCGTCAGCACAATCGGTCGGAACCGCCGCACCGTCGCCTCGATAATCGCCTGCCAAGGCTTAAGCCCGGCAGCGATATCCTGCTCAATCTGATCCACCAGAATCACCGAGTTACGCATGATCATCCCGGACAAGGCGATAGTCCCGAGCATCGCCACAAAACCGAACGGCTGACGGAACACCATCAGAAACAGCGTCACACCAATCAGCCCCAGCGGTGCTGTCAGAAACACCATCACCGTGCGCGAGAAACTGCGCAGTTGCAGCATCAGCAACGTCAGCACCACCACGATGAACAACGGCACACCAGCCTTCACCGAGTTCTGCCCGCGAGCCGAGTCTTCTACCGTACCGCCGACGTCCAGCAGATAGCCGTCTGGCAGCTCGGCACGAATCGGATCGAGGGTCGGCATGATTTGCTGCACCAGCGTCGCCGGCTGTTCCTTGCCGTAGATGTCGGCGCGAACCGTCACGTTGGGCAGACGGTTACGGTGCCAGATGATGCCTTCTTCGAAGCCATACTCCAGCGTTGCAATCTGCGACAGCGCCACACTGCGACCGTTGTCAGTCGGCACCGCCAGACTTGGCAGCAACCCCAGCTCGGTGCGTTCATGCACCGTGCCGCGCAGCAGGATCTCGATCAACTCGTTGTCTTCGCGGTACTGGCTGACGCTGGCACCGGTCAGCGAGCTTCGCAGGAAGCCCGAGAGGTTTGCCGTGCTCACCCCCAGCGCTCGCGCGCGGTCCTGATCGACGTTCAGGTAAACGACTTTGCTCGGCTCTTCCCAGTCCAGATGCACGTTGACCACGTGCGGGTTCTCGCGAACCTTGGCCGCTACTTTACGGGCCAATGCGCGGACTTCCTCGATGTGCTCACCGGTCACCCGGAACTGCACCGGGTAACCAACTGGCGGGCCGTTCTCCAACCGCGTGACCCGCGAGCGCAAGGCCGGGAATTGTTCGTTGAGGGTTTCGATCAGCCAGGTTCGCAGGGTTTCGCGTTCCTCGATGGTCTTGGCCAGGACTACAAACTGGGCGAAGCTCGCTGCCGGAAGTTGCTGATCCAGCGGCAGGTAGAAACGCGGCGAACCGGTGCCAACATACGCCACGTAGTTGTCGATCCCGGCGTGATCCTTGAGCAGGCCTTCGAGGCGTTTGACCTCATCGGCGGTGTTGCTCAAGGACGCCCCTTCGGCCAGCTTCAGATCGACCATCAACTCCAGTCGCCCCGAAGCCGGGAAGAACTGCTGCGGCACGAAACGGAACAGCACCACTGACGCGACGAACATCACGATGGTCAGGACGATCACCGTTTTGCGCCGGCGCACGCACCATTCCACTAGCCGTCTGACGCGCTGATAGAACGGCGTGCCATAAGGGTCGGGGTGGCCGTCGCCGGTGCCATGTTTGGCGGCGTGAATTTTCGCCAGGTCAGGCAGGAGTTTTTCCCCCAGATAAGGCACAAAGACCACGGCGGCAACCCACGACGCCAACAACGCGATGGTTACCACCTGGAAGATCGAGCGGGTATATTCGCCAGTGCCCGATTGCGCGGTGGCAATCGGCAGGAAACCGGCAGCGGTGATCAACGTACCGGTGAGCATCGGGAACGCGGTGCTGGTCCAGGCATAGCTGGCGGCTTTGACCCGGTCGAAGCCCTGCTCCATTTTGATCGCCATCATTTCCACGGCGATGATCGCGTCGTCCACCAACAACCCCAGCGCCAGCACCAGCGCGCCGAGGGATATCTTGTGCAGGCCGATGCCAAGGTAGTACATGCAGGCGAAGGTCATCGCCAACACCAGTGGAATCGCCAGCGCCACGACCATGCCGGTGCGCACACCGAGGGAGAAGAAGCTCACCAACAGAACGATTGCCAGAGCCTCCACCAGCACCTGAACAAACTCGCCGACACCGGTTTTCACCGCAGCGGGTTGATCGGACACCTTGCGTAGCTGCATGCCGGCCGGGAGATTTTTCTGGATTCGGGCGAATTCGACTTCCAGCGCTTTACCCAGAATCAGAATGTCGCCACCGCCCTTCATGGCCACCGCCAAGCCGATGGCGTCTTCAGCCATGAAGCGCATGCGCGGCGCCGGTGGATCGTTGAAGCCACGACGAACGTTCGCGACATCGGCGATGCGGAACGTGCGATCACCAACGCGGATCGGGAAGTTCTTGATCTCGTCGACCGTCTGAAAATTCCCCGAAACCCGTAGCTGCAAACGCTCGCTGGTGGTTTCGAAGAAACCTGCGGTGGACATCGCGTTCTGCTCTTCAAGCGCCTGCTGCACCGTCGCCAACGGCAACCCGAGGGTGGCCAGTTTGACGTTGGACAGTTCGATCCAGATCTTCTCGTCCTGCAGCCCGATCAGATCGACCTTGCCCACATCCTTGACCCGTTGCAGTTGAATCTGGATGCGGTCGGCGTAGTCCTTGAGCACCGCGTAATCAAAACCTTCGCCGGTCAGGGCGTAGATGTTGCCGAATGTGGTGCCGAACTCATCGTTGAAGAAGGGCCCCTGGATGCCCGGAGGCAACGTGTGGCGAATGTCGCTGACCTTCTTGCGGACCTGATACCAGAGCTCCGGGATTTCCACCGAGTGCATCGAATCCCGAGCAACAAACGTGACCTGTGACTCACCCGGCCGGGAGAATGAAGCGATCCGGTCGTATTCGCCGGTTTCCATCAGTTTCTTTTCAATACGCTCGGTAACCTGGCGCGATACTTCCTCGGCCGTGGCGCCAGGCCAGTTGGTGCGAATCACCATGGCCTTGAAGGTGAACGGCGGGTCTTCACTTTGGCCGAGCTTGGTGTAGGACAACGCGCCGACGACGGCCAGCAAGAGCATCAGGAACAGTACGATCTGGCGGTTACGCAGCGCCCATTCGGAAAGATTGAAACCCATCGGGGATTACTCCTTGTGCGCCAGATTGACCACGCGGTTGGAGCGATCCACCGGGCGCACTTGCTGCCCGTCGTGAAGCACATGAACACCGGCTGCCACCACCCAATCGCTGGCGTTCAGGCCTTCGAGCACCGGCACGGTTTTCTCACCGAATGCACCGACCCGCACCGGGGCTTTTTTCAAGGTGTTGTTGGCGCCGAGCACCCACACATAGGTGGCACCGTTTTCCGCGGTGACCGCCGATAATGGCACCGACAACGCCACTACTTCGGCGGTCTGGATGAACACCCGGGCGCTCTGGCCCAGTTCGGCGGGAACCTTGCCGGCGGTAAAAGCGATACGGGCGGCGAAGGTGCGGGATTTCGGATCGGCCGCAGGCGACAGTTCACGGATGCGTCCGGGGAAACGTTGATCGGGTTGGGTCCAGAGTTCCACCGAGACCGGTTGGCCGACCTTGAAGCGACCGAAGCTCTGCTCCGGGAGACTGATCAACACTTCACGCTCGCCATCGGTGGCGAGGGTAAACACGGTTTGCCCGGCCGCGACCACTTGCCCGACTTCAACCGCACGTTTGGCCACCACGCCATCCTGCGGCGCACGCAGCACCGCGTAACTGGCCTGATTGGTCGATACGTTGAATTCGGCTTTGATTTGCTTGAGGCGTGCTTCACCGGAGCGGTAGAGGTTTTCCGCGTTGTCGTACTGCGAACGGCTGACCATCTGCCGCTCCATTAGGGTCTTGTAGCGATCACGCTCGGCGCGCACCAGGTTCAGGTTGGCTTCAGCGGCCGCGACTTGGGCACGGGTGGCTTCCAGTTGCAGGCGCACGTCCTGAGGATCGAGTTCCGCCAAGGGCTGGTCAGCCCTGACCCGCTGGCCTTCTTCGACCAGTCGTCGGCTGACTTTGCCGCCAATGCGAAAGGCCAGATCTGGCTCATAGCGCGCGCGAACTTCGCCGGGATAACTTTCCATGGCCTGAGCCGAAGGCTCTGGCTGTACGACCATGGCCGGGCGGACGGTGACTTGAGGCGCCTCTTCATGGCCACACGCAGACAATAAAAAAGCCAGACTGACCGGCAATGCGAGGGGCAAGGCATAGCGGAACATGGTGAAGGACCTTTCGCTAATGGTGCTTTGAATAATTATACTGACCAGTATGTTATTAATAGCAAACTCACCAGTCCAGTATTAAAGCGAAGAATGTCTAACAATCTTTCAACACCCAGCGGTCCAGGCCGTCCCAAGGATCTGGCCAAGCGCCAGGCAATCCTCGATGCGGCGAAAATCCTGTTTCTGAGTAAGGGCTACGCCAACACCAGCATGGATGCCGTGGCGGCCGAGGCCGGTGTGTCGAAGCTGACGGTCTACAGCCATTTCAATGACAAAGAGACGCTGTTCGCCGCCGCGGTGATGGCCAAGTGCGAGGAGCAACTGCCCACGCTGTTTTTTGAATTGCCGGACGGCATTGCCGTGGAAACCGTGCTGCTGAACATCGCGCACGGTTTTCATCAGCTAATCAACAGCGACGAATCAGTGAACCTGCACCGGCTGATGATGACGCTGGGCAGCCAGGACCCGAAACTCTCGGCAATCTTCTTCGAGGCCGGGCCAGAACGCATGTTGCACGGCATGGAGCGTTTGCTGGCCAAGGTCAATCGGAGCGGCGAGTTGAGCATCGATAAACCGCGCAATGCGGCAGAGCATTTCTTTTGCCTGCTCAAGGGCGCGGGGAATTTCCGGCTGCTGTATGGCTGTGGCGAGCCCGTGACCGGGGATGCGGCCGAGGCCCATGTGCAGGAAGTGGTGGGGTTGTTTATGCGGGCTTATCGGCCGGGGTCGGTCTGATGATCGTTCCCACGCTCTGCGTGGGAATGCAGCCCGGGACGCTCCGCGTCCCTTTCGAAGCGGACGCAGAGCGTCCATTGAGGCATTCCCACGCAGAGCGTGGGAACGATCAGTATCGAATCAGGACTTGAGCGCTTTCTTCGGATAGATGTCGTATCGGCTGGACTTGCCATCCAGCGCATGACTCGGCTTCGGCCCGTCGATGCACGGCGCCTTGCGTGGACGCTTGACCACCACCCGATGACTGGCCAGGGCCAACGCCGCTTCGAGCAGGGCCGGCGCATCCGGGTCATCGCCTACCAGCGGCCGGAACAGGCGCATTTCCTTCTTCACCAACGCGGTTTTCTCACGATGGGGAAACATTGGGTCGAGGTAGATCACCTGCGGCGGCTCGCCTTCCCAGTTGCGCATCACCTCGATCGAATTGCCCTTGAGCAAACGCATCCGCGCCACAATCGGCGCCACGTCGAAATCTTCCGCGCCGCGCGCCAGGCCATCTTCAAGCAACGCGCCGATCAGCGGCTGGCGCTCTATCAGGCTCATCTCGCAGCCCAGGCTGGCCAGCACGAACGCGTCCTTGCCCAACCCTGCCGTGGCGTCCAGCACGCGCGGGCGCACGCCCTGGGCGACGCCGACCGCTTTGGCGATCATCTGACCGCTGCCGCCACCGTACAACCGACGATGGGCCGCGCCGCCCTCGACAAAATCCACCCGCACCGGTCCCGGTGCGTCCGGCCCGAGTTGCTGCAGCTGCAACCCCTGCTCGCCCACCTGCAAGGCAAACTCGCCGTCATCCACCTGCAACGGCAACCCCAGGCGCTCGGCCCATTGCTCGGCCTGTGGCTGAAAGGTCGTGCCCAAGGCCTCGACATGAATGCGGCAGGCCGCAGGTTGCTCAATCATGGGGAAACACGCTCAAAAAATTAATGATCGGCAAAAACGGCCGATAACCAAACTATCGAGCATTTTGCCAGAGCTGAGCGTCGACCGAGAGAAATGTCAGACATTCAACGCACATCGATAGGTTATATCTCGCCCCACGGCGATTTTGGCCTGCGAAATTCCCAAGCACTGAGCGGCGTCAGTCACCTGTGGCAGGATTTTTTTGCCCAGGCCCTGGCCGATCAGTCGGGCGATGTCGTGCCGGAGTCTCTCAACTTTCCGCCGGTCGATCTCGACAGCCCGGTCGAACCGACCGTCGGCAGTGAGTTGCTGGCGCACATCATTTCCCAGCGCGAATGTGATGTGATCGAAACACCCATCCGCCCGCCAGAGCCGCTATTCCTGCCGATTGCCGAGTTCGAAATGGACCTGGCCGACAAACCGTTCCCGCCGTTCCCGCCGGAAGAAATCGTCGCCCAACAGAAACAACAGGACTTCGACAGCGGCTGGGTACGCCCGATCGTGCTCACCGCCGGTCAACCGCTGCCAGAGCCTGGCACCGCAGCGCAACCGCGTCCGCTGCACTTGCCAATCGCCGAGTTCGAACTCGATCTGCTGGACAAGCCGTTCCCGCCGTTCTCGCCCGAAGATCTGGTGGAGCAACAGAAGCAATTCGATTTCGATAACGGCTGGGCACGCCCAATCGTTCTGCAGAACCTGCGCATCGCCGCATAATCCTTCAGCGACACCGCCACCACGGCCCGACATCCACATGAAAGTGATTGCGATGGGCGGCGTTGTAGTCCGGGCTCAATACCACGCTGAATATGTCGCAAGCGCCGTCGCGGACCTGACGGAGAAATCGCGCGTCCTGATTATCCTTCGGCCAATCCTTGAGCACGCTGATGAATCGGCCGTCCGCCAGCCGGAATCCGCTGATATCCAGCGCATCGGCCGTGGCATGCTGGCTGCGTCTGCTGTTTTCGCGGTTGTAGACGTTGCGACAGGCAAAGCTGCCGAGATGGTCGACCCGTTTCACAGCCTGCCCGTAGACAGCCTGAGCCGCCGGTTGCAGGGCGTGGCGCTCGAACAAGGCAAACGCTACCGCCAGGCTGCAACTGGCGAGGAAACTGCTGCTCAGCGCCGCCTCGCCACCTTGCACACGTAAGGTGTTGGTCAACGGGCAGGCTGCGTCCGGGCTGTCGGCCTGATGGCTTACACGTAATCCGGAGCTGCTCAGGGCCTGATCGCATAACTGCGGATCATCGCGCAGACGCATCAGTTTGTAGCGGGTCAGCAGGTTCGGTTCGGCCTTCACGTCCAGCGGCGCCCAAGGGTTCCATTGCGGGGGAATGGAAACCCAGCCGCGCCAGACGCTCAACCCGGCAGCGCCGATGATCAATAGCACCAGCAACAGCCCCCAGCGAAACCGCATCGTTAGCCTTTGAACAATTGATTGGCCTTCTGGAACGGCATCGACCGGGAGGTAAAACCGAAGGTCCCGTGTTGCTGGATTTCCTCGGCGGCACGGAAGAACTCGCCATACGCCGCCAAGGCCAGGGCCGAACCGACGCTGATGCGTTTGACGCCCATTTCACTCAACTGCTCGACCGTCAGCTTGAGCCCACCGGACATCAACACATTGACCGGTTTCGGCGCCACGGCACGGACCACCGCCAAGACCTCTTCAGCGCTGCGCAGGCCCGGCGCGTAAAGCACGTCGGCCCCCGCCTCGGCAAATGCCTGCAAGCGGCGAATAGTATCGTCGAGGTCAGGATTGCCATGCAGATAGTTCTCGGCACGCGCCGTCAGCACGAAGGGAAAAGACAAGCTGCGAGCTGCGGCTACGGCAGCTTCAATACGCGCCACGGCATGGTCGAAGCAGTAGATCGGACCGTCCTCACGCCCCGTGGCATCTTCGATCGAACCGCCGACCGCACCGGCCTTGGCGGCCCGCACAATACTTTGGGCGCAGTCGGCGGGGGCGTCGGCAAAACCGTTTTCGAGGTCCACCGCGACCGGCAGATCAGTGGCCGCGACAATCGCCTCAACGTTCGCCAGAGTCTCGTCGAGCGTCAACCCACCATCGGGACGGCCCCGGGAAAAGGCGTAACCGGCACTGGTGGTCGCCAGCGCCTCGAAGCCAAGGCTGGCGAGCATTTTCGCCGAGCCGGCGTCCCAAGGGTTGGGAATGACAAAAGCGCCCTCGCGTTCGTGCAGTGCTTTGAACGCCTGGGCTCGAAGGGTTTGCGCATCCATTGGCAGGCTCCTGAAAAAGGGGAAAGATAAACCGCTTTTCGTAGGAGCCAGGCTTGCCGGCGAAGGCGCTCTTAAGGATGCCTTCGCCGGCAAGCCTGGCTCCTACAGCAAGCCAAGTTGCTCGGCGGCGGGTTCTCTGTATAGCTCAGGCAGCGGCGGCAAGCCAGGCAAACGCAGCATCAGTTGTGCGTGAAAACGTTGGGCGAGTTTTGCGGCCAGCAGGTTATCGGCGGTGTGCAGGAAGATATAGGGCGTGCGGCCCTCTTCGATCCAGACAGCGATTTTCTCGACCCACGGCACCAGGAACGGATCGTTGGCTTCCAGCTGCGGATGGCCGATGAAACGCACCTGTGGGAATTGAGTAAACGCAGCAGGACGAGGCGGCACCCTGGGCTTTTTCGATTGGGCGTGGAGCACCGAAGGATCGCTCGAGGTGCAGCTGAACAGCGCTCGCGGATCGAGGCAGATACGCTCGACACCGCGGTCCAGCAACAGACGATTGAGCATTCGCTCGGCATCGCCCTTGGCGAAGAACTCATCGTGCCGCACTTCGACCGCCAAAGGCCGGTCCACCGCGTCGATAAAAACGGCTAGCTCGGACAAGCGCTGAGGGGTGAAGCTTTTCGATAATTGCAGCCAGAGGGGAGAAACCCGCTCACCCAGAGGGCTGAGCAATTGCAGGAAGGTTTCGGCGGCGGTCAATTGTTCGCGCAGGTCACCGCTGTGGCTGATGTCGCCGGGGAACTTGGCGGTAAAGCGAAAGTGCTCGGGCATGGTCTCGGCCCAACGCTGCACGGTGCCGGCAGAGGGGCTCGCGTAGAAGGTCGTATTGCCTTCCACGGCGTTGAACACTTGAGAATAAAGATTGAGAAACTCGGCGGGCCTGGCGTCTTGCGGATACAAGTAATCGCGCCAGGTGTTTTCACTCCAGGATGGGCAGCCGAGGTAGTAAGGCAGCATCAGATGTACAGATCGAGACCCAGTACATCCGCATCCCAATCGACAAAAGTGGCGGTGCTCAGGTAGCTGGCCAGTGCCATCGCCACGCTTTTGCTCATGGCGCGGTGATAAATCATGTCTTGTTGACGAGCGGGGAGATTGCTCAGGCGTTGCGCGGAGGCTTTGGCGGCGCGGGCGGCCAATTGCTCTTCGGTAGGGAATTCCAGCTCGCCGTCGATATCGACGGAGTCATCCTCAGACACATGGCCTTTGCGAGGTTTGCGCTTGATGGGGTAGGACTGAGAGGAAAGGCCGTCTATACGCATAAGTGCATGCTCGGTATCGATGATGGCAGCTTAGTGGCACATCGCCCACTTCGCAAACTGCCGAGTGATAACTAGAACACAGAAAAGCGAAAAGGTTTAAAAGCGGCGGGTAGAAAACTGACGATTGGCTATCACTGGGAGATCGCCTTCGCGGGCAAGCCTCGCTCCTACAGGATATCGCCGATATTTCGACTGGCTACAAAACCTGTAGGAGCGAGGCTTGCCCGCGAAGGGATCAACTCGATATCAAGGATTAACGCGCTTTGGGCGTCGCAACTTTATCGCGCAGATACACCGGCTGCGCCTCATCAGCCACGATCGCTTCGCCGCGTTCCCAGGCAAAGCGCGCCAGAGTCAGCAGGTCTTCGGCGTGGGGCAGCATGCCCGCATCTTGCCCGCTCAGGTTGACGGCAATGCGCTCTGCATACCCCCAACCGGTGCCCGCGCCGAACCACTCGCCGCTGGCATCGGCCGGCAATGCGGCGACTTCGGGCGGTAACACAGCTTCGTTGCCCACCAACCGCATCTCCCCCGCCGTTTCGCGGTAGCAACCCCAATACACCTCATCCATGCGCGCATCGATAGCCGCCGCGACCTGGCTGACGCCGTGTTCGCGATAGGCCCGCTGGGCAAGTACGGCGAGATTGGAGACTGGCAACACCGGGCGATCCAGCGCAAACGCCAAGCCCTGGACCACGCCGATGGCGATCCGCACACCGGTGAATGCGCCCGGACCACGGCCGAACGCAATGGCATCGACCGCTTGCAGCGTGGTCCCGGCATCGGCCAGCAGTTGCTGGATCATCGGCAGCAGCTTCTGCGCATGCAGGCGCGGGATCACCTCGTAATGACTCGTGACTTTGCCGTTATGCAGCAAAGCAACGGAGCAAGCTTCAGTCGCGGTGTCCAGGGCCAGCAAGGTGCTCATCGATGTTTCCGTAAGAGAGGTCTGAAAAAGTGCGCCAGTATAAACAACTACGGCCCGCAAGCGGGCCGTAGAAGATGAAGCCGATCAGACTTTTCAGCTCAGTGCTTCAAGCACCTTGCCGGTGATCACTTCAACCGAGCCAACACCCGGAATATGGCTGTATTTCGGCTTGCCCTGCGCAGAGGACAGCCCCTGGTAGAACTCCACCAGTGGTTTGGTCTGGGAGTGGTAGACAGACAGGCGATGACGCACGGTTTCTTCGGTGTCGTCCTTGCGCTGCACCAGCTCTTCGCCGGTGATGTCGTCTTTGCCGGCGATTTTTGGCGGGTTGTAGACGGTGTGGTACACGCGGCCGCTGGCCTCGTGAACGCGACGACCGGCGATACGTTGAACGATTTCTTCGTCATCGACGGCGATTTCGACCACGTTGTCCAGCTCCACACCAGCTTCTACCAGCGCTTCAGCTTGCGGAATGGTGCGCGGGAAACCGTCGAACAGGAAACCGTTGGCACAGTCAGGCTGCGCGATACGGTCCTTGACCAAGGCGATGATCAGATCGTCAGAGACCAGACCACCAGCATCCATGATGCCTTTGGCTTTAACGCCCAGCTCGGTACCGGCTTTTACAGCAGCACGCAGCATGTCGCCGGTGGAGATTTGCGGAATGCCGAATTTCTCGGTGATGAACTTAGCCTGAGTACCTTTACCGGCCCCGGGAGCTCCCAGCAGAATGACGCGCATCGATGTGCTCCTCAATTTTTTATATAGATAACGTCAGATTCGCCTCGTGGGGCCAATCTCAAAAATAGGATCGCGACCGCCCAAACGGCCAAAGGCTGATCAAGATACACAGCAGGCCCTGCCCACACAAGCCGCCGAAAGTCGGAGAAACCTGCATCTGACGAGCCCCTGCGAAGGGGTACCCCAAGTCGCAACCCCATCATTAACTGTCGCGTGACAGACCTTTTCGACCGCTCGCCAGCAGGCACTCGACGCTCGCGCCGGGTGCCTGTCCCCCACGACAAAAACCTTAGCCGGTATTTCGCAAACCGGCGGCAATCCCCGCCACAGACACCAGCAGCGCCTGTTCTACCGGGCTGCCCTGGGCTACATCCTGTTGCCGCGAACGTGCCAACAGTTCGGCCTGCAATAGATGCAGCGGGTCGAGATAAGTGTTGCGCAGGCGGATGAATTCAAGGGTGGCAGGGCTATGTGCCAGTAGCTGCGACTGACCGGTCAACCCCAGGACCACCGCACACGCCTGCGACAATAGGTCGCGTAAATGCGCGCCCAAAGGAAGCAGTTCCGGCTCGACCAGGCGCTCATCGTAAGATTGAGCGATATCGGCGTCGGCCTTGGCCAGCACCATTTCCAGCATGTCGATGCGGGTACGGAAGAACGGCCACTGCTCGCGCATCTGCCCCAGCAGCTCACCCTCGCCACGCTCCAGTGCCTTGCTCAATGCCGCTTCCCAGCCAAGCCAGGCCGGCAACATCAGGCGCGTCTGGGTCCAGCCGAAGATCCATGGAATGGCGCGCAGGCTTTCAATCCCGCCAGCGCGGCGCTTGGCCGGGCGGCTGCCCAAAGGCAAACGCCCCAGCTCCTGCTCCGGAGTGGACTGGCGGAAATACTCGACGAACTGCGGATTTTCCCGCACCACGGCGCGGTAAGCCTTGACGCCATCGACGGCCAATTCGTCCATCAAATGCCGCCAGGCAGGCTCAGGCGGAGGCGGTGGCAGCAAGGTCGCCTCCAGCACCGCCGCCAGGTACAGATTGAGGTTTTGCTCGGCGATGTCCGGCAGGCCGAATTTGAAACGAATCATTTCCCCCTGCTCGGTGGTGCGGAAACGCCCCGCCACCGACCCCGGCGGCTGCGACAGAATCGCCGCGTGCGCCGGGCCACCGCCACGGCCCACGGTGCCACCGCGACCATGGAACAACAGTAGTTCCACTTGTTGTTCGCGACAGATGTCGACCAAGCGCTCCTGCGCCCGATACTGCGCCCAGGCCGCTGCGGTGGTGCCGGCGTCCTTGGCCGAGTCGGAATAACCGATCATCACTTCCTGCGGCCCTTGCAGGCGCGAGCGATAGCCCGGCAGCAGCAAGAGTTTTTCAATCACCGGGCCGGCGTTATCGAGGTCAGCTAGGGTTTCGAACAGCGGCACCACGCGCATCGGCCGCAATACGCCGGATTCTTTGAGCAGTAATTGCACAGCCAGCACGTCAGAAGCGGCACCGGCCATGGAAATCACATACGAACCGAGGGAGGCCCCCGGTGCCGCGGCGATTTCCCGGCACGTCGCCAGCACTTCGGCGGTGTCGGCGGACGGCTTGAAGTACGCCGGCAGCAATGGCCGGCGATTGTTCAGTTCACGCATCAGGAAGGCGATGCGATCCTCTTCGCTCCAGTCCTCATAACGGCCCAGGCCGAGGTAATCGGTGATTTCGGTCATGGCCGCTGTGTGGCGCGACGAGTCTTGTCGCACATCGAGGCGCACCAGAAACAGCCCGAACGTCACCGCGCGGCGCAGGCAATCGAGCAACGGGCCATCGGCGATGACGCCCATGCCGCACTCATGCAGCGAGTGATAGCAGAGCTCCAGCGGGTCCAGTAGGTCACGATTGTTTTGCAGCACATCGGCCGACGCTGGCGTGGTTGCCGTCAGGGATGCGTGGGCCCAATTACGGGTCGCGCGCAAGCGTTCACGCAGTTGTTTGAGTACTGCGCGGTAAGGCTCGGCGCTGTCGCCGGCCTTGGCTTTCAGCTCGCCACTGGCCTGCTGCATCGACAACTCGGCGGCGAGGTGATCAACATCGCGCAGATACAAATCGGCGGCCATCCAGCGCGCCAGCAGCAACACTTCACGGGTCACGGCGGCGGTGACGTTGGGGTTGCCGTCGCGATCGCCGCCCATCCATGAGGCAAAGCGAATCGGCGCAGCCTCCAGTGGCAAGTGCAGGCCAGTGGCGGCATGCAGAGCCTGATCGGCCTTGCGCAAATAATTGGGAATCGCCTGCCACAGCGAATGCTCGATCACCGCAAAGCCCCACTTGGCTTCGTCCACTGGCGTGGGACGGGTACGGCGGATTTCTTCGGTGTGCCAGGCTTCAGCGATCAGGCGCTGTAACTTCGTCTTGATCTGCTCGCGCTCGGCGCTGGTCAGGTCACGGTGGTCCTGAGCGGCCAGTTGCGCGGCGATCGCGTCGTACTTCTGAATCAGCGTGCGACGCGCCACTTCGGTAGGATGCGCGGTCAATACCAGCTCGATTTCCAGCCGCCCCAATTGCCGCGCCAGGGACTCGGCATCATGCCCAGCAGTCAGCAGGCGAGCGAGCAGTTCCGGCAATACCCGGGCCTCGAACGGCGCGGGTTGTGATTCTTCGCGGCGATGAATCAGCTGATATTGCTCGGCGATATTGGCCAGGTTGAGGAACTGGTTGAACGCTCGCGCCACCGGCAGCAACTCGTCTTCGCTCAACTGGTTGAGGCTGGCGCTGAGTTCGGCGTCCATCGAACCGCGACGGTCGGCCTTGGCGCCTTTGCGGATCTGCTCGATCTTGTCGAGAAAGTCGTCCCCGTACTGCTCACGAATGGTATTGCCCAACAGCTCACCCAACAGGTGAACGTCCTCGCGCAAGCGTGCATCAATATCGGTCATCAGCAATTCTCCAGCGAAAATCCGGGGCGGCTATGCTTGGTTGTTAGAGGCTCTGATATAGAGAGTGCCGTCGTAAAGCGCTTCTTACAAGCTGACGAAGGGACTTCAAACACAGGGCGTTACAGCTAGTCTCAACAATAAGCCGTACAACGGTTTGCCGCCGGCCACCGCCGCACACTCACCCGGCCTGCCACGAGCAGGTGCGCCATGAGGTCATTATGAAAATCCGCGAGCTCGCCAAGCACTGGGAAGAAAATGCCAAGGGTCGCCTGACCGACTCGGGCTACACGATTCGTCTGGACGTGGAGGCCGCCGCACGGCTGGCGGCGATTATCGAGATGTACCCCAAACGGCACCCCGAAGAACTGCTCGGCGAGTTGATCGGCGCCGCCCTCGAAGATCTCGAAGCGAGTTTTCCGTACGTGAAAGGCTCAACGGTGGTGGCCACTGACGAAGAAGGCGACCCGCTGTACGAAGACGTCGGTGCGACCCCGCGTTTTCTCGCCTTGTCCCGGCGTCATTTGCATGATTTGTCGGACGATAACGACACGCAAAAACACTGAATTTGCCGCCGAACTTGTGGGAGCGGGCTTGCTCGCGAAAGCGGTGTGTCAGACAACAGAGATGCTGAATGTTAAGCCGCTTTCGCGAGCAAGCCCGCTCCCACATTGGCTTGCATACTCCTTCGATAATTGCGTATTCCCGGGCCATGAAACGGTCGGGTATACCACTGCATATCGCTAAAATTCCCAGTTTAGAGCCTTGCCTTCTCGATCAGGTTTTTTCGGGCGATAGGCCATCTTCTCTGAACTTTTGAAAAACACTTCGGGTCAACCCAATAACCACGCCTGGGACGGCCGTTTCAAAATGCTCTGGAAATTGAAGGTTGCGGCTCCTTGCCCAGGATGGATTCAGATGTTTTTCAGGAGTTATCCAATGGAGTTGAAGACCATGAAGACCAGCACCGCATCATCCTCGTTTACCCACCTGCGCGGTCTCAAACTGGCGGCCCTGACCATCGGCAGCAGCTTCGTTCTGGCCGGTTGCGCCGGTAACCCGCCGAGCGAGCAATACGCCGTCACCCAATCTGCCGTGAACAACGCTGTCAGCGCCGGCGGTACCGAATTCGCCGCGGTAGAAATGAAGGCCGCCCAGGACAAGCTCAAACAAGCCGAAATCGCCATGCATGACAAAAAGTATGACGAAGCCAGAATGCTGGCCGAGCAAGCCGAGTGGGACGCCCGCGTCGCCGAGCGCAAAGCTCAGGCGATGAAAGCCGAACAAGCTGTGAAGGACTCCCAGAAAGGTGTTCAGGAACTGCGTCAGGAAAGTCAGCGCCCCGTGCAGTAAGCGCGCATCCCGATTTTCAGACCTGAAACTCTTATCGATAGAAAGGACGAACCATTATGCGCAAACAATTGATGATCCCCGCCCTCCTGGCCGCAAGTGTTGCACTGGCTGCCTGCTCCACACCGCCCAACGCGAACCTGGAGCAAGCCCGCACCAACTACGCCGGCCTGCAAGCCAACCCGCAAGCCAGCAAAGTCGCGGCGCTGGAAACCAAAGACGCCAGCGAATACCTGGACAAGGCCGACAAGGCTTACCAGGACAGGGAAGACCAGGCCAAGGTCGACCAACTGGCTTACCTGACCAATCAGCGCGTTGAAGTGGCCAAACAGACCATCGCCCTGCGCACCGCTGAAAACGACCTGAAAAATGCAGCTGCACAACGGGCTCAGGCTCGTCTGGAAGCCCGCGACCAGCAAATCAAACAGCTGCAAGACAGCCTGAACGCCAAACAGACCGATCGCGGCACGTTGGTAACGTTTGGTGATGTGCTGTTCGCCACCAACAAGGCGGAACTGAAGTCCAACGGTTTGGTGAATATCAACAAACTGGCGCAGTTCCTTCAGGAAAACCCGGACCGTAAAGTGATCGTCGAAGGCTACACCGATAGCACCGGCTCGGCGTCGTACAACCAGTCGCTGTCCGAGCGTCGTGCGACCTCGGTGCAAGTGGCCCTGATCAAGATGGGTGTCGACCCTGCGCGCATCGTGGCCCAGGGTTATGGCAAGGAATACCCGGTTGCGGAGAACTCCAGTGTTTCGGGCCGCGCAATGAACCGTCGGGTGGAAGTGACCATTTCCAACGACAATCAGCCGGTCGTACCGCGTTCGGCGATCAGCGCCAAGTAAGCGGACCACGCTGATACTTAAAAGCCCCGCCTGAATTGATCAGGCGGGGCTCTTTTTATTTGACGATCACTGAACCTGTGGGAGCGGGCTTGCTCGCGAAAGCGGTCTGTCAAACAACAGAGATGTTGAATGTTATGCCGCTTTCGCGAGCAAGCCCGCTCCCACATTGGATCTTCGGTGAACACAGCATTTGTGTACGACCGGCGTTATTGCTCAAGTTTTTGCGGGGTTTCCTGACCCATGCAGCGCACGGCTTTTTTCTTGCCGTTGATCAGCACGCCGGTCAGGCCTTTCTGTTCGGTGTCGAACAGCACCAGCACGCCATCGATGCACTGGGCCACTTGCGGGGCTGGTTCCAGGGAAACTTTATAGTCTTCGCCCGGCACGGTCTTGAGCATGGTGAAGTCGCTGAGCAGCAGCGCATCTTCGGGTTTGGCGAAGTGCAGGTAGCCGTACCACCACAAGGCACCGACGGTGCCGAGGATGCTGCAGATACCGGTGATGATCAGCGGGATAGCGTTACGTTCTTCACTCATTGCGGACTCTCTGGTGGTTCATCTTCAGAATTCTGGGGTGCCGGGTAATTGGGGATTTCACCCAAGCGGCGCAGACCGTCGAAATGCTGGGGGTCTTCGAGGTAACGCAGCATGACCTTTTGCCAGACCGGGTCGGCGAAGGTTTGCACATGACCGCCCCGGGTCAGTTGCAGCACTCGCGGCGGCGGCGCAGCTTGATACAGTCGGATGCCATTGGAAAGGGGCACCAGCTGATCATCGATACTGTGATAGATCAGTTTCGGCACACCGTTGAGCTGCTTCATGGAATGGATCGCGCTGTCGCCGTCCGGCACCAACCAGGACAACGGCACCTGGAACGGCCAGGTCATCCACGACGTGCTCAGGGCGAAACGCCCGACATCGCGGTAACTGGCAGGCACGCCATCGAGCACGAAAGCCTTGAGTTGCCGCTGGCGCTCGGGGTGCTGGGCCAGGAAATGCACGGCCATCGAACCACCAAGGCTCTGACCGAGAAGAATCAGCGGCTTGCCCTTGACCTCCGGGGCCTGGTCGAGCCATTTGAATGCGGCATCGATGTCCTGATAGATCGCCGGCAACGCCGGTTTACCTTCGGACCAACCGTACCCGCGATAGTCCACCAGCAACACCTGATAGCCCTGCTCCGGCAACCACCAGCTCCCACCCAAATGCCACGCCAGGTTGCCGCCGTTGCCGTGCAAATGCAGCACCGTGCCTTTGACCTCGACACCTTTTTTCGCCGGCAGCCACCAGCCATGCAGCTTGAGGCCGTCAGCGGTGGTCAGGGTGACATCGCGGAATTCGAGTTTGGCTTTTGCCGGGGTGAACGGCTGGCCGGGCTCGGGGTAGAACAGCAAAGAGCTGCAACCGCCGAGGGCCAGGAGCAGGCAAAAGATGCCGAGGATTCTCATCCGGTGAAGCCTCGCAAAAATAGGGGTTGAAACACGATCCTGTGATAAATGACTTACCTGTGGGAGCGGGCTTGCCCGCGATGGCGGCTTAGCATTCAACATTAATGTTGACTGTGACATCGCTATCGCGGGCAAGCCCGCTCCCACAGGGGGATTTATTGCTCACAAGATATTGGAGTAATCCGCTTCGATACGGTCCAGGCTCAGGTGGTTGAGGAAGTTGGAGAAGCACATCCAGGCCGACAACGCGTTCATGTCGCGGAATTGGTCGGGCAGGTACTTGGGCGGCACCACCAGGCCTTCGTCCACCAATTGGCGCAAGGTCCGCATGTCTTCCAGCGTGGTCTTGCCGCAAAACAATAGCGGTATCTGCTCCAATTTGCCTTTACGCACGGCCAACTGAATGTAGTTGTAAACCATGATAAAGCCCTTGAGGTAGGACAAGTCTTTGGTAAATGGCAGACCGGTCGGCACCGAGCCACGGAAAACCCGACTGGCGTTGCCGTAGCTTTCGGCCATTTCGAAGCCTTGCTCACAGAAGAAATCGTAGATCTGCAAGAAGTCCGCGCCCTCCTCCACCATATGAATGGCACGAGTGCGGTTGGTCAGTTTGCGCAGGCGGCTCGGATAGGAGGCGAAGGTGATGATTTCCATCAGGATCGCCAGGCCTTCCTGGGTCACGGTGGACGACGGCGGGCCTTTGGACAGGAAGGTGCAGATCGGCTGATTCAGGCCGTTGAGCGTGGTGCCCACATGCACCAGCCCTTCGTGGACTTCCAGCGCACGCACGTCGCGGTCGTTGAACATCGCGTCGGCGCGGATCTTGATGTAGTCGGCGCCGGCCGCCGCATCGGCGACGATCCCGTCGGATTCGAATACCCGAATGGTTTCCTCGTTTTCGCCAAACACCTTGTTCAACCGATGTTGCAGCAGGTCGACGGCTTCCTTGGCGGTGAGGACTTTCGGTTCGTCCTTGAGATCGCCTCGGCCATCGATATTGTTCAGGTAATCGGAGAGCATCAGGCCCAGGTCGGCCAGGGTCGGATCGCCGGCGTGAAACGCATCGGACGCCGCGCCATACAATTCCTGGGAAATCAGCCCGAAATCCTCGGTGCCGCGCGCTTCGAGCATGCGCACCACCATCCGGTATTCCTTGCACATGCGGCGCATGATCTGGCCGACCGGGTTGAACTGGCCGAGCTGGCGGGTGATGTCGCGCTCGATGTTCTGGAATTCCAGCTTCACTTTGCTGGAATCAAATGCCAGCGGTCGATTGAGGTAATAGTCGCGGTCCACGGCCGGCATTTCCTTGCCCTTGCCTTTGAAGAACCCCTTGCGAATGCTGTCGTCCCACTTGACCGCATCCAGAACGCGAATCGGCGTCTGCGCCAGCACTATGCGATCGGACAAAATGCGTATCGTCTGCTGGTATTCGTCCACCCGAAACTCCTGTAGTAAAACCGTTACGTGCTGGGTTTATTTGGTTTTGGCCAGGCGCTGGTAGCGCACCGCTTCGACGAAAACATCGGAATTGGCCGGGTCATCGAGGTAGGCGAACACCTGATCCAGGCTGTTGTTGATCAACACCCCGTCGCCGTCATCGGTCCGGAAGCCTTGGCCACTGAGGGCTTCTTGGCCCATGGCCTGCTTGATCTGCTCGAGGTCGAGGTTGTAGACCACCAGTTCGTGCTTATCGTTGAGTTCGAAACCGGTGATGGTGAAATTCCCGCCGAACTGCGCCGGCACTTTCGCCGACAGGTACCAGCGATTGCCATGGCGCGACACGGTGAAGGGATAGGCTTCACGCTCATGGGGCTTGGCCTTGAAGTAGCTGATCGCCTGATAGCGATTGTCGCCGATGCGTGTCAGTTCCAGGTTCATCGGCTCGCCCCAGGCATTGGTGCTGGTCCATTTGCCGAGCAGCCCTTTGGGCGCGGGCTCGCTGGCGGGCAGCGGCTCCTTGAAGGTCACCAGACAGCCACTGAGCAGCAGGATCGACAAGGCGATCACAATGACGCGCCAGGCTTTCATTCAACACTCCCTATCGATACACGACGACTTTTGCGCATTGATCGTTCCCACGCTCTGCGTGGGAATGCATCCGGTGACGCTCTGCGTCACGTCGGTAAGGGACGCGGAGCGTCCCGGGCGGCATTCCCACGCAGAGCGTGGGAACGATCGGAGTACCGGGTTACACCGACGCCAGCACCAAATGCATGTAGCGGTTGAGGATGCCGAGCATTTCCTCTTCGGCAACAGGCTCGGCGTCGTTGAGCAGGCCCTGATATTCCATCCGTCCGATAATCGCAGTCAACACTTTGGCATCCTGTTGTGGCTCACGGGAACCCAATACTTCGAAAAGTTGGCAGGTGCCCTGCAGGAGAATTTGCTGATGAGAGCGCACCAACAACGCCAGACGCGGGTTGAGCAAGGCTTCCTGGCGGAAGGCTTGCTCGGCCATCAAGTGCTCGCGGCGATTGATCAATTGCCGATGAACATAGTCAGCCATCAGCCGTGCGATATCGTCCGCCAGCTGTGAGCGGGACTCGGGGGTGCCATCGCCGCTGACAACCATCTCGCGCAACAGGCCTTCGTTGCTGGCCCACAACCGGGCCATGAACGCGGCGCTGCGTTCCACGTATTGAGCGAAGGTATCGGTGAGCAGGTCATCGATGTCCTTGAAATAGTAAGTGGTGGCCGACAGCGGCACACAAGCCTCGGCGGCCACTGCACGGTGCCGTACCGCCCGCACGCCATCGCGCACGACAATGCGCATCGCTGCGTCGAGAATGTCCTGTCGACGCTGTTCGCTGCCCTGTCGGCTGGCCTTGCGGCCCTGGTACTGAACACTTTCAGCGACCGCAGTGGCGATACCCGCTGCACCTTCTTGAGCAATTGCACGATTCACGACAGGTATTCCTCTCTAAACGTCAAAAGTAACCAATTGATACGTTTGTACCAGACAGGCAATAAAAAGCCGCCTGTTATCGGCGGCTTTTTAATTGAAACACTTACGCTTGCGGGCGCATGTGCGGGAACAGGATCACGTCCCGGATCGACGGTGAGTTGGTCAGCAACATCACCAGACGGTCGATGCCGATCCCTTCACCGGCAGTCGGCGGCATGCCGTACTCCAGCGCGCGAACGAAGTCGGCGTCGTAGTGCATGGCTTCGTCGTCGCCAGCGTCCTTGTCGGCCACCTGCGCCATGAAGCGCTCAGCCTGGTCTTCCGCGTCGTTCAACTCGGAGTAGGCGTTGGCGATTTCACGACCACCAATGAACAGTTCGAAACGATCAGTGACGTTCGGGTTCTCGTCGTTACGACGGGCCAGCGGCGACACTTCGAACGGGTACTGGGTGATGAAGTGCGGCTGCTCCAGCTTGTGCTCGACCAGCTCTTCGAAAATCATCACCTGCAGTTTGCCCAGACCTTCAAAGCCCAGCACCTTGGCGCCGGCCTTCTTGGCGATGGTGCGGGCCTTGTCGATGTCAGTCAGGTCGTCAGCGGTCAGCTCAGGGTTGTACTTGAGGATCGAATCAAACACCGACAGACGCACGAACGGCTCGCCGAAGTGGAACACCTTATCGCCGTACGGCACGTCGGTGCTGCCCAGAACCAGCTGAGCCAGTTCGCGGAACAGCTCTTCGGTCAGGTCCATGTTGTCTTCGTAGTCGGCGTAAGCCTGGTAGAACTCCAACATGGTGAATTCAGGGTTGTGACGCGTCGAAACGCCTTCGTTACGGAAGTTGCGGTTGATCTCGAACACTTTCTCGAAACCGCCGACTACCAAGCGCTTGAGGTACAACTCAGGCGCGATACGCAGGAACATTTCCATGTCCAGCGCGTTGTGGTGAGTCTCGAACGGCTTGGCCGCCGCGCCGCCTGGAATGGTTTGCAGCATCGGCGTTTCCACTTCCAGGAAGTCGCGCTTCATCAGGAAGCTGCGGATGTGCGCGATGACTTGCGAGCGAACGCGGAAGGTCTGGCGCACATCTTCGTTGACGATCAGGTCAACGTAACGCTGACGGTAACGCTGTTCGGTGTCGGTCAGGCCGTGGTGCTTGTCCGGCAGCGGGCGCAGGGATTTGGTCAGCAGACGCACGCTGGTCATTTCAACGTACAGGTCGCCCTTGCCGGAACGTGCCAGGGTGCCAACGGCTGCGATGATGTCGCCCATGTCCCAGGTTTTCACCGCGGCCAGGGTGTCTTCGGACAAGGTTTTACGGTTGACGTAAACCTGAATCCGCCCGGTCATGTCCTGAATCACCATGAACGAGCCACGGTTGAGCATGATGCGACCCGCCACCTTGACCGGGATCGCAGCCTCTGCCAGCTCTTCCTTGGTCTTGTCCGCGTACTGTTTCTGCAAATCTTCGCAGTAATTGTCGCGGCGGAAGTCGTTGGGGAAGGCATTGCCCTTGGCGCGCTCGGCAGCAAGCTTTTCCTTGCGCAGGGCGATCAGGGAGTTTTCTTCCTGTTGCAGGGCTTGCGGGTCGAGTTGTAGGTCGCTCATGTCTTTAAATATTCCATCAGGTTCGTTGTCCCCAGCCTGCGGCTGGGGATCGCGGGCAAGCCCGCTCCCACAGGGATCGCGCGTTGTCAGGCGATCCGGTATTACATGGCTTACAGGCCTTGTTTCAGGCTCGCCACCAGGTATTCGTCGATGTCGCCGTCGAGCACCTTGTCGCAGTCGCTGCGTTCGATGTTGGTACGCAGATCCTTGATCCGCGAGGCATCGAGCACGTACGAACGGATCTGATGACCCCAGCCGATGTCCGACTTGGTGTCTTCCAGGGCCTGGGAAGCGGCGTTGCGCTTCTGCACTTCCTGCTCATACAAACGCGCCCGCAACATTTTCATCGCGGTGTCTTTGTTCGCATGCTGGGAACGTTCGTTCTGGCAGCTGACCACGGTGTTGGTCGGTACGTGAGTAATCCGTACGGCCGAGTCGGTGGTGTTAACGTGCTGACCACCGGCCCCTGAGGAGCGGTAGGTGTCGATGCGCAGGTCCGACGGGTTGATGTCGATTTCGATGTTGTCATCGATTTCCGGCGACACGAACACGGCCGAGAACGAGGT
This sequence comes from Pseudomonas sp. S2_A02, assembly GCF_054668495.1. Taxonomy (NCBI): domain Bacteria; kingdom Pseudomonadati; phylum Pseudomonadota; class Gammaproteobacteria; order Pseudomonadales; family Pseudomonadaceae; genus Pseudomonas; species Pseudomonas sp. S2_A02. The sequence goes on from NZ_CP162776.1 coordinate 2,516,209, forward strand.
GTGACGACGGTTGCCGGAGTCGAACGGGCTCTTGCGCACCAGACGGTGCACGCCGATTTCGGTACGCAGCCAGCCAAAGGCATATTCGCCCTTGATGTGCACGGTAGCGCCTTTGATACCGGCCACTTCACCGGCCGACAGCTCCATGATGGTCGCGTCGAAACCGCGTTTGTCGGCCCAGCGAAGGTACATGCGCAGCAGGATGTTGGCCCAGTCCTGGGCCTCGGTACCGCCGGAGCCGGCCTGGATGTCCAGGTAGGCGTTGTTGGCGTCCATCTCACCGCTGAACATGCGACGGAATTCGAGTTTTTCCAGGGATTCGCGCAGACGCTCGACTTCGGCAGCGACGTCATCGACGGCGGCCTGGTCTTCTTCTTCGGCAGACATCAGCAGCAGGTCTTTGGCATCGGCCAGGCCGCTGTGCATTTCGTCGAGGGTTTCGACGATCTGAGCCAGTAGCGACCGCTCGCGGCCCAGCTCCTGAGCGTACGACGGGTTGTTCCAGACAGACGGATCTTCAAGCTCGCGATTGACTTCAGTCAGACGCTCATGCTTTTGATCGTAGTCAAAGATACCCCCGAATAGTTTCGGAGCGCTCGGACAGGTCCTTGATACTGTTAAGGATCGGGTTGATTTCCATGGCGGGCAGCACTCGTTGGCGAACTTTTGAAAGCCGGCGAGTATACCGTAATCAGGCTGTCAAGGCAGCCCGCCTGGCGGCTTTAGCGGCGAATGAACCTGGATGGTTCATTCAATCCCCACCTGATTACGCCCATTGTTCTTCGCCAGATACAGCCCCTTGTCCGCCGCCAGGATCAATTGCCGGCAATCGCTGCCCGGCTGCGGGGTCATGGTCGACAGGCCGATGCTGATGGTCAGGCTCGAACCTTCGGTCGGGAAAATGTGCGGGATCTTCAACCCGGCCACGGTCTGGCGAAGTTTTTCCGCCACCAGCCGCGCACCACCCGGTGAGGTGTTGGGCAGGACCAGGACGAACTCTTCGCCGCCGTAACGGGCCGGCAAGTCCGACGGTCTGGAGCTGGCGTCGCGAATCGCCGTAGCGACTTTGCGCAGCGCCTCATCGCCTTCGAGGTGACCAAAGCTGTCGTTGTAGGACTTGAAGTAATCGACATCGATCATCAGCAACGACAGTTGGGTCTGGTCCCGCAGCGAACGCCGCCACTCCAGCTCCAGGTATTCGTCGAAATGCCGGCGGTTCGACAGCCCGGTCAGGCCGTCGGAGTTCATCAAGCGTTGCAGCACCAGGTTGGTATCGAGCAACTGCTGCTGACTGACCCGCAGCGCGCGATACGCCGCGTCACGCTGCAGCAGGGTCATGTAGGAGCGCGAGTGATAGCGGATGCGCGCCACCAGTTCGATGTTGTCCGGCAGCTTGACCAGGTAATCATTGGCGCCGGCGGCAAACGCCGCGCTCTTGATCATTGGGTCTTCCTTGGTCGACAGGACAATGATCGGAATGTCCTTGGTCGCCGGGTGATTACGGTATTCGCGCACCAGGCTCAGGCCGTCGAGGCCGGGCATGACCAGATCCTGAAGGATTACGGTCGGCTTGATGCGGATCGCCTGGGCGATGGCCTGGTGCGGGTCGGCGCAGAAATGGAAGTCGATGTTTTCTTCGTTCGACAAACCACGCCGCACTGCCTCGCCGATCATCGCCTGATCGTCCACCAACAACACCATGGCGGCGTTTTCGTCGGTTTTGAAGTCGTCGAGCTGTAAATCATTCATGTGCGGTCACCTGAATACTGCTTGGGCCACGATTGCTGCTAATGATAGTCATTTTTGGAAAATCTCCAGCAATCGTGGCGCTATCTTGTCCAGTGGGCGAACTTCCACAGCCGCGTTGATGGCTGCGGCCGCTTTGGGCATTCCGTACACGGCACTGCTGTTCTGGTCTTGAGCGATGGTCAGGTAGCCCTGTTGGCGCATGAGTTTAAGCCCCTGCGCGCCGTCGCGCCCCATCCCGGTCAGCAGCACGCCCACGGCATCACCGCTCCAGTAACTGGCCACACTCTCGAAAAACACATCGATCGAAGGCCGATAGATCTCGTTGACTGGTTCGGCGGTGTAGGCCAGCGTGCCGTTTTTCAGCAAGCGAATATGATGGTTGGTCCCGGCCAGCAGGACCGTGCCGCTTTGCGGCGGTTCGCCTTCCTGGGCCAGGCGCACGTTCAGGCCACTGGCGCTGGCCAGCCATTCGGCCATGCCGGCGGCGAACACCTGATCCACATGCTGGACCAGCACGATGGCCGCCGAAAAATCTCGAGGCAGGCCTTTGAGCAGCACTTCCAGCGCAGCCGGGCCACCAGCGGATGAACCGATGGCCACCAAATGCTGGCGCGAGGACGAGTGGCGGTGTGAGCTCGGTGCCGATCGCACCCGATTGCTCTTGTCGCCGATCAGCCAGCCAATGTTCATGATCTTGCGCAGCAGCGGTGCGGCGGCTTCCTGAGGATTGCCACCCCCGATAGCCGGGGTATCAACCACATCCAGTGCGCCGTAGCCCATGGCTTCGAACACCCGATGCACGTTCTGCTCGCGGTCGACGGTGACAATGACAATTGCGCACGGGGTCTCGGCCATGATCCGCCGGGTCGCTTCCACGCCGTCCATCAACGGCATGATCAAATCCATCAGGATCAGATCCGGGGTGTATTCGGTGCAACGTTGCACCGCCTCGGCCCCGTTGCCGGCGACCCAGACCACCTCGTGTGCCGGGTCGAACGCCAAAGCGCGGCGCAAAGCCTCTACCGCCATGGGCATATCATTGACGATAGCGATTTTCATGTCCGCGCGCCTCCAATGAGCTCAACCACTGCATCCAGCAAAGCGTCATCATGAAAACTCGCTTTGGCTAGATAATAGTCGGCACCGGCGTCCAGTCCACGGCGACGATCTTCTTCGCGGTCTTTATAGGACACCACCATCACCGGCAGGGATTGCAGGCGACTGTCGCGACGCAATAAAGACACCAGCTCGATGCCATCCATGCGCGGCATGTCGATGTCGGTGATCAGCAGATCGAAATCCTCCGAACGCAGGGCGTTCCAGCCATCCATACCGTCCACCGCCACGGCGACGTCGTAACCGCGATTGAGCAGCAGTTTGCGCTGCAACTCACGAACAGTCAGCGAGTCGTCCACCACCAGAATCCGTTTACGCGCCGCTTCGACGGCCTGATTGGCATGCCGGGCAATGCGCTCCAGACGCCCGGTATTGAGCAGTTTGTCCACCGAACGCAGCATGTCTTCGACGTCGACGATCAGCACCACCGAGCCGTCGTCGAGCAAGGCTCCGGCGGAAATGTCCTGCACTTTGCCCAGGCGCTCGTCCAGCGGCAGCACCACCAACGTCCGCTCGCCGATAAACCGCTCGACCGCTACCCCGTAAATCGCCTCACGCTCACGGATGACCACGACTTTGAGGGTTTGCGCGCTGTTCTGGCTCGCCGGGCGATGCAACAGCTGACTGGCGGCGACCAACCCGACATGCCGGCCTTCGTACCAGAAGTGCTGCCGGCCTTCGACCTGCACGATGTCCGCAGGCTCCAGGTCGCACATGCGCTCGATGTGCGCCAGCGGGAAGGCATACGCCTCGTCACCGACTTCCACCACCAGGCTGCGCACCACCGACAGGGTCAGCGGCACTTCGAGATGAAAGCGGCTGCCCGCGCCCGCCGTCTGCTCCAGCACCACGGCGCCGCGCAATTGACGAACCATATGCTGAACCGCATCCAGGCCAACGCCGCGCCCGGAAACTTCAGTAACGGAGTCGCGCAGGCTGAAACCCGGCAGAAACAGGAACGTCAGCAGCTCCTCTTCGCTCAACTGAGCGGCGGTCTCGGCTGGGGATAACTGCCGCTCGACGATGTTGCGGCGCAGCTTTTCCAGGTCGACGCCATTGCCATCATCGCTGAGCTCCAACACCAGCAGACCGGCTTGATGGGACGCGCGCAGACGGATCAGGCCTTCCTCCGGTTTACCGGCCAATAGCCGTTGTTCCCGGGTTTCGATGCCGTGATCCACCGCATTGCGCAGCAGGTGCGTCAGCGGCGCTTCGAGTTTTTCCAGAACGTCGCGATCGACTTGAGTCTTGTCGCCCTCGATCTCCAGCCGCACCTGCTTACCGAGGCTGCGGCCGAGATCGCGGACCATGCGCACTTGCCCGCTCAGCACGTCGGCGAATGGCCGCATGCGACAGGCCAGCGCCGTGTCATACAACACCTGTGCCCGCTGGCTGGCGTGCCAGGCGAACTCATCGAGCTCGGCGTTCTTTTCCGCCAGCAATTGCTGGGACTCCGCCAGTAACCGACGGGCATCGCCCAAGGCTTCCTGGGCTTCGAGACTCAAGGCATGGTCCTTGAGATGGACGTTGAGGTTTTCCAGCGCCCGCAAGCCGTTGCTCTGCATGCGTTTAAGGCGCTGCATGGTGGCCAGGTGCGGCTTGAGCCGCTGGGTTTCCACCAGGGATTTACTCGACAGATCGAGCAAGCTGTTCAAGCGCTCGGCCGTGACGCGTAATACGCGCTCGCCATTTTCGGTGGTACGTTTAGTCGTGGGCGCTGGCTCGGCGGGCGCTGCCGGGGGGCTTCGCTGGTGGCCGGCATAGGCGGCTCAACCTTGGGCTTCGGCGGTTCCAGCTGAAGTTCTGCCATCGGCGGCGTCATGGGGGCCGTGGCCGCCATGTGATCAAGCAACCGTCCCATCAAGACGACGTAAGCGTCGATATCCGCAGGCGCCGGAGCGTTGCCCGGCGTCGCAATCCGCATCAGCAGATCGGTGCCTTGCAACAATGCATCAATGTGTTCGGGCCGCAGGTACAGGCGCCCTTCCTGGGCGCTGACCAGGTAATCTTCCATCACATGGGCGACGCTGACCCCGGCATCGACACCGACAATCCGCGCCGCGCCCTTGAGCGAATGGGCTGCGCGCATGCACGACTCAAGGTAATCGGCCTGGGTCGGATCGCGCTCAAGCGCCAACAGGCCTGCGCTCAGCACCAGAGTCTGGGCCTCGGCTTCGAGGCTGAACAGTTCCAGCAAAGAGGCGTCACGCATTTGCTCGGGGGTCATGTGAGGCTCCGGGTCACGGCGGACAGCAGCTGTTCTTCATCCAGCCAACGCAGGCTGCGACCTTTGAATTGCAAAACGCCACGGGTGTATTTGGCGCTGGCCTGGGTGCCGGACTGAGACGCCGCATCGAGAATGCACTCGTCAATGGCGTGAATCCCGTCCACTTCGTCCACTGGCACCACCACCGGCCCGCCGTGGGCGGCAATGATCAACATCCGCGGCATCACCCGCGCGCCGGACGCCACGCCACTGGTGGCGTCGAGTCCCAGCAGTTCCACCAGTGACAGGCACGCCACTAAGGCACCGCGCACATTCGCCACGCCGAGCAACGCTCGGGAGCGCTGATGCGGCAAGGAGTGAATCGCCTGCAGCGGCGCCACTTCGACCAGGCTGCGAGTGGCCAGGCCCAACCATTCTTCGCCGAGGCGAAACATCAGCAGCGAGCGGGTTTTCACATCGCTCCCAGCCACTGTGGAGATTTGTTCGCGGTCGTCCTGTTGTAAGGCATAGCGGTCGAGCAAGCGCGTGGCGGCAGCCGAATACACCGCACAGTTGCGGCAATGAATGTGCTCGCTCAGCAATGGGCAGGACTTGTCGCCGTGGATACCGATGCGGTTCCAGCAGTCGTCGATGGCCTGGGCATCTTCATGGGTGACGCTCAAGGTGTCGGCGGCGTTCATCGTTTACGCTCACTGTCAGCGGCGCGCTCGCTGCGGGCGGCGCGGGCCTGTAATCGTCTGGCACCGGCCGTGTCGCCCTGGGACTGGAGCAACGCGGCCAGGTGCATCAACGCGTCGGGGTGTTGAGGCTCGAGGTACAACGCCTTGCGATAAAAACCCTGGGCCTCGAGCGCGCTGCCGGCGACATCGCTGAGCAGCCCCAGCCAATAGAACACCTGTGCTACCGGCTCGTGACTGCGCAAATAACTGTCGCACGCGGCGCGGGCCTCAGCGCTTTTGCCTTCATTGGCCAGCGCGGCGATGTTCGCCAGCAGCGTAGCGGCGTCCGAAGGAATGGATTTCGAAGGGTTGGCGGCGACCTGAGGCATTGGCACGACTGTCGCGAAAGGCCGACTGCGCACTGACGGCGGTATCACGCTGCGCACCGGTTGTTGCACCGGAAGCGGCGTCGGCACGAAGGTTGCCACCGGTTCCGGCGCACTTTGACGACTGAAGGCAAACGACTGCGGGATACCGATCGAGCGCATGCCGAAACGCCCCAGCAGACTGCCCTCTGCCGGGCCGATAAACAGCACGCCGTCGACGTGGGTCAGGCGTTTGAGCACTTCGAACACTTGCTGCTGGGTCGGCTGATCGAAATAGATCAGCAAATTGCGACAGAACACGAAGTCATAAGGTGGCTCACTGGCCAGCAAGGCAGGATCGAGCAGATTGCCGACCTGCAAACGCACCTGCTCAAGCACGCGCCCGCTGAGACGATAGTGGTCGTTTTCAGCCGTGAAATGCCGCTCGCGAAAGTCGATGTCCTGGCCGCGAAACGAATTTTTGCCGTACAGCGCCAGCCTGGCTTTTTCCACCGACAGCGGGCTGACATCCATACCGTCGACCTTGAACTGGTGCGGTGCCAGCCCGCTATCGAGCAGGGCCATGGCGATGGAATACGGCTCTTCGCCGGTGGAACACGGCAGGCTGAGAATCCGCAGGGCGCGCATGTTATTGATCGCCGCCAGCCGCTTGGCCGCCAGTTTCGCCAGCGTGGCGAAGGATTCCGGGTAACGGAAAAACCAGGTCTCGGGGACGATCACCGCTTCGATCAGCGCCTGTTGTTCGTCGCGCGAGCCCAGCAGGGTATGCCAGTACTCATCGGCCGTCAGCGCCCGAGCCGCCGTGCAGCGCTGACGCACCGCGCGTTCGATGATCGCGGGGCCGACCGAGCCCACATCGAGGCCGATGCGTTCTTTGAGGAAATCGAAAAACCTTTGATCGCTGCTCATCCCTGCTCCTCAAACTGCGCCAAGTCCAGCGGCGGCGAGGGAAACAACAAGGCGCGGACCTGTTCGTCCAGCAAATCGGCAACCCGCACCCATTGCAGTAAACCCTGGGCATCTTCGCGCACCGGGCCCAGATATGGCGCCTGGCGATTGTCCAGGCCATAAGGCTGAAAATCCGCCGGGTTGCAGCGCAACGTGTCGGTGGCCTGTTCCAGAATCAGCCCGAGCAATTGCGCAGGCGTCGCCTCATCCGGCCGATAGTGCACCAGCACCAGCCGCGTGCTGTTGCGAGCCTGGGCCGGTTGGCCGAACGTCAGGGCGCTGAGGTCGATCACCGGCACCACCGCTCCGCGATAGGCGAATACTCCGGCCACCCAGTCCGGCGCCCGGGGAATCGGTTTCAACGGCAGTTGCGGCAGCACTTCGGCCACCTCGATGGCCTGCAGGGCGTAACGCTCGTTGCCGATGCGGAACACCAGAAACAACGATTGTTTCACCGGCATCACCGCGCCGCGTTTGACCGCGAGTTCACTCATCAGACTTTGAATCGCGAAACGCCGCCACGCAGCCCCACGGCCACCTGGCTCAGTTCATCGATGGCGAAACTGGCCTGACGCAGGGACTCGACGGTTTGGCTGCTGGCATCGCCCAACTGCACCAACGCGTGGTTGATCTGCTCGGCGCCAGTAGCCTGGGCCTGCATGCCTTCATTGACCATCAACACCCGTGGTGCCAGCGCCTGAACCTGATGGATGATCTGCGACAACTGCTCGCCCACCGACTGCACCTCGGACATGCCACGACGCACTTCTTCGGAGAACTTGTCCATGCCCATGACCCCGGCCGACACCGCCGACTGGATCTCGCGCACCATCTGCTCGATGTCGTAGGTGGCCACAGCGGTCTGGTCCGCCAGACGCCGCACTTCGGTGGCGACCACGGCAAACCCGCGACCGTATTCACCGGCCTTCTCGGCTTCGATCGCGGCGTTCAGGGACAGCAGGTTGGTCTGGTCGGCGACTTTGACGATGGTCACCACCACCTGATTGATGTTGCCGGCCTTCTCGTTGAGGATCGCCAGTTTGGCGTTCACCAGATCCGCCGCGCCCATCACCGAGTGCATGGTGTCTTCCATGCGCGCCAGGCCTTGTTGACCGGAGCCGGCAAGCACCGATGCCTGATCGGCGGCGGTGGAGACTTCGGTCATGGTGCGCACCAGATCCCGCGAGGTGGCGGCGATTTCCCGCGATGTCGCACCGATTTCGGTGGTGGTGGCGGCAGTTTCGGTGGCCGTGGCCTGCTGCTGCTTGGATGTCGCGGCGATTTCCGTGACCGACGTGGTGACCTGCACCGAGGAGCGCTGGGCCTGGGACACCAGCGAGGTGAGCTCGGTCATCATATCGTTGAAGCCGGTTTCCACCGCGCCGAACTCATCCTTGCGATCCAGATCCAGGCGACTGCTGAGATCGCCGGTGCGCATGACTTCGAGGATATCCACGATGCGATTCATCGGCGCCATGATCGCGCGCATCAACAGCAGGCCACAGAGGCCGGCGACGATAATCGCCACCAGCAAAGAGACGCCCATGCTGATTTTTGCGGCCGTCACCGCATCACTGATGGCCAGCGTGGATTGTTCAGCCAGGGCGTGATTATTTTCAAGAAGGCTGCTCAACTGCTTGCGCCCATTGGCCCAGGCCGGCGCGAGTTTTTGCTCCAGAGCAAGACGCGCTGCCTCGTACTCTTTGCGCTGATAGAGGTCGAGGACATTGCTCATTTCTTGATTGTAGAGCCGATGACGCACTTCGAACTCCTCGAAGAGGGCCTGATCGTCCGGTGTGAAAATGGTCTTGCGGTAGTGGGCCATCTGCTCGTCCAAGCGCTCTTCGAAGCTCTTGTACATGGCCTGGTCGGCGGCGGTCATTTCGCGATGGCCGGAAAGGCCGACAATCTGCTGGGTGAGGTTAAAACTGTCGACCCAGGCACCGCGGATCATCGAACTGAAATACACCCCGGGAACCGCATCGGTGCGAACCCTGTCCGCGCCAGCGTCAATCTTCATCAGCCGGGAAAAAGACACCACGACCATCAACAGCATGATCGCGATAATCACCGCAAAGCTCGCCAAAATGCGTTGGCGCAACGTCCAGTTCTTCACAGTCAGTCCTCGGTGCGGGTCAAATTGCGGGGGAGTATAGCCGAGGGCTGTGGGAGCGGGCTTGCTCGCGAAAGCGGTGGGTCAGGCAGCATCCATGTTTACTGTGCCGCCGTCTTCGCGAGCAAGCCCGCTCCCACATGGATTGCGCTTAACTGACTGGCATTAGGGCAAGCCTCGCTCCTACGGGTCAGCGTCGACGACAAATGTGTGTTCGACAATTCACTGTAGGAGCGAGACTTGCCCGCGAAAGCGATCTAAAGACCTACACCGAAGCCTGACGCACCTGCTTCTCCAACTCCGCCTTCAACCCCGGCGCCAGCTTCAACTGCCGCGCCAGTTCATCAAGGTAGGACTTCTCCATGAAGTTCTCCTCATCCACCAGCATCACACTGGCGATGTACATTTCAGCCGCCATTTCCGGGGTGCTGGCGGCGCGGGCGACGTCGGTCGGGTCCAGCGGTTTGTTGAGTTCGGCGTGCAGCCAGTGTTGCAGCTCCTGATCATTGTCGAGCTTGCTGAACTCGCCTTCGATCAATTGGCGCTCGCGCTCATCGACATGACCGTCAGCCTTGGCCGCGGCCACCAACGCCTTGAGGATCGCCTGGCTGTGTTGCTCGACCTGGGCCGCCGGCAAGCGGTCGATAGTTTGCGGCTCGGTTGCGGCTGCGGTGCCCTGCTGGGTCTGCCAGTTGCCGTATGCCTTGTAGGCAATCACGCCCAATGCGGCGAGGCCGCCGTAGGTCAGGGCCTTGCCGCCAACACTGCGAGCTTTTTTGCTGCCCAGCAACAGGCCCATGGCGCCCGCCGCCAACGCACCGCCGCCGGCACCTGAGAGCAAACTGCCGAGGCGGCCGGAACTACCGCTGCCGCCGAGCAAACCGCCCAAACCACCGCTGGACGCCTTGTTCTGGGTGCCACCAGCCTTGTTCTGCAATAGATCCTGACCGGACTTGAGTAGTTGATCGAGCAATCCACGAGTGTTCATTTTGCTGCCTCCACGAATTCGGGTTAACCGGATCTTTAAGGCCCCCAGCCTAGATCGAAAGTGCCCGACATCTTTCGATGAGAGTGCTTCCAGATGTTGCTCACGTTTAGGCAAACAGCCGGGAACGCGCCCTCACGCAAACTATTTCACCCAATGCAGCCTTTGAGATTTGTCGACCGTGAAACCGCGCACTAGGCTGGATAAATCCATAAGACAGCCCGGCCTCAATCTGCCTCTCACAAAGCGCACTAAGCTAATAACAAGCCACTCACGGCGCATCACCCCGTTCACTGCCCCGACCATAATTCAAAGAAGAGGGTTCACCATGCTTGTGCACAAGACCGCACTGCTCAGTGCAATCACCACGGCGCTACTGGCCAGCACCAGCCTGCAGGCCGCCGAACCGCTGAAAGCTGTCGGCGCCGGCGAAGGTCAGCTGGATATCGTCGCCTGGCCTGGCTATATCGAACGGGGCGAAACCGACAAGGCCTACGACTGGGTGACCGGTTTCGAGAAGGAAACCGGCTGTAAGGTCAACGTCAAGACGGCCGGCACGTCCGATGAAATGGTCAGCCTGATGGCCAAGGGCGGTTACGACCTGGTGACGGCGTCCGGCGACGCCTCCCTGCGGCTGATCGCCGGCAAACGTGTGCAGCCGATCAACACCGCACTGATTCCTAACTGGAAGAATCTCGACCCGCGCCTGAAGGATGCACCGTGGTACGTGGTCAACAAGCAGACTTACGGCACCCCGTATCAATGGGGCCCGAACGTGCTGATGTACAACACCAAGGTGTTCACGCAACCGCCGACCAGTTGGGGCGTGCTGTTCGAAGAGCAGAAGCTGTCCGACGGCAAATCCAACAAGGGCCGCGTGCAAGCGTATGACGGCCCGATCTATATCGCGGACGCGGCGCTGTACCTGAAAACCGCCAAGCCGGAACTGGGCATCACGGATCCATACCTGCTCGACGAAAAACAATACAAGGCCGTTCTCGACTTGCTGCGCGCCCAGCAAAAGTTGATCCACCGCTACTGGCACGACACCACCGTGCAAATGAGTGATTTCAAGAACGAAGGCGTGGTGGCTTCCAGCTCCTGGCCCTATCAGGTCAACGGCCTGATGAACGAGAAACAGCCGATCGCCTCGACCATCCCGAAAGAAGGCGCCACCGGGTGGGCCGACACCACGATGTTGCACGCCGAGGCCAAGCACCCGAACTGCGCTTACAAGTGGATGGACTGGTCGCTGCAACCGAAAGTCCAGGGTGATGTGTCTGCCTGGTTCGGCTCGCTGCCGGCGGTCCCGGCGGCGTGTAAGGCAAGCGAACTGCTGGGGGCCGAGGGTTGCAAGACCAACGGTTTCGACCAGTTCGAGAAGATCGCCTTCTGGAAAACCCCGCAGGCTGAGGGCGGCAAGTTTGTGCCTTATAGCCGCTGGACCCAGGATTACATTGCGATCATGGGCGGCAGGTAACACACCGGCCCCTGGCAGATGAGCTGTTGTGGCGAGGGAGCTTGCTCCCGCTGGGTGGCGAAGCCGCCCCATAGCAGTCACTGCGGTCCTTCAGGTAAACCGCATTGACCCTTTTTGGGAGTGCTACGCACTCCAGCGGGAGCAAGCTCCCTCGCCACAACAGCACACCGTTTCAGATTTTTCAGAAGTCCAGGCAGGGCCCAGTGTGACGACCCTCGCCTTTTTGGAGCTCCGCACCATGACGCTTGCAGTCCAGTTCACCAACGTTTCCCGTCAGTTCGGCGAAGTGAAGGCCGTTGACCGGGTTTCCATCGATATACAGGACGGCGAGTTCTTTTCCCTGCTGGGCCCTTCCGGCTCGGGCAAAACCACCTGCCTGCGCCTGATTGCCGGGTTCGAACAACCGAGCGCCGGCTCCATCCGCATCCATGGCGCCGAAGCCGCCGGGCTGCCGCCGTATCAGCGCGACGTGAACACTGTGTTCCAGGATTACGCGCTGTTCCCGCACATGAATGTACTCGACAACATCGCCTACGGTTTGAAAGTCAAAGGCGTCGGCAAGTCCGAACGCCAAAAACGCGCCGAAGAAGCCCTCGACATGGTCGCCCTCGGAGGTTACGGCGAGCGCAAACCGGTGCAACTCTCCGGCGGCCAGCGTCAGCGTGTAGCCCTGGCCCGCGCATTGGTCAATCGCCCTCGCGTGTTGTTGCTCGACGAACCCTTGGGCGCTCTCGATCTGAAACTGCGCGAGCAAATGCAAGGCGAGCTGAAGAAGCTGCAACGCCAGCTTGGCATTACCTTTATCTTCGTCACCCACGATCAGACTGAAGCGCTGTCGATGTCCGACCGTGTGGCGGTGTTCAATAAGGGCCGCATCGAACAGGTCGACACACCGCGTAACCTGTACATGAAACCGGCGACCACATTCGTCGCCGAATTCGTCGGCACGTCCAACGTGATTCGCGGCGATCTGGCCCGGCAGTTGAGCGGCAATCCACAGCCGTTTTCGATCCGCCCGGAACACGTGCGTTTCGCCGAAGGCCCGCTGGCCAGCCATGAAATCGAAGTCAGCGGCCTGCTGCACGACATCCAGTACCAGGGCAGCGCCACCCGCTATGAACTGAAACTGGAAAACGGCCAGACGCTGAACATCAGCCAGGCCAACGTCCAGTGGCTGGACGTCAGCACGCAACATCAGACCGGACAACGCATCAGCGCTCGTTGGGCGCGTGAGGCGATGATCCCGCTGCACGACAATGTTGTGGGCGGGGTGTGAGATGAACAGCGTGGCCGCGCCTCAATCCCCCGCCAGCGGCTCTCCATTGCGCCGATTTTCCAACCTGCTATACCGCCGGCCGAACCTGTATCTGTCGCTGCTGCTGGTGCCGCCATTGCTCTGGTTCGGCGCGATCTACCTCGGCTCGCTGTTGACGTTGTTGTGGCAAGGCTTCTACACCTTCGATGACTTCACCATGGCGGTCACGCCCGACCTGACCCTGGCGAACTTCACCGCACTGTTCCAGCCGTCGAACTTCGACATCATCCTGCGCACGCTGAGCATGGCCATCGTCGTGTCGATCGCCAGTGCAATCGTGGCGTTCCCGATCGCCTACTACATGGCGCGCTACACCAGCGGCAAGACCAAGGCGTTTTTCTACATCGCGGTGATGATGCCAATGTGGGCCAGTTACATCGTCAAGGCCTATGCCTGGACCTTGCTGTTGGCCAAGGGCGGCGTGGCCCAGTGGTTCGTTCAGCACCTGGGGCTGGAGCCGGTGTTGCAATTCGTGCTCGGGATTCCGGGCGTTGGCGGCAGCACCTTGTCGACCTCGCATCTGGGACGGTTCATGGTGTTCGTCTACATCTGGCTGCCGTTCATGATCCTGCCGATTCAGGCGTCACTGGAGCGCCTGCCGCCGTCCTTGCTGCAAGCCTCGGCGGACCTCGGCGCCAAGCCGCGTCAGACCTTCATGCAAGTGATTCTGCCGCTGTCGATTCCGGGGATCGCGGCCGGTTCGATCTTCACGTTTTCGTTGACCCTGGGCGACTTCATCGTGCCGCAACTGGTGGGCCCGCCGGGCTACTTCATCGGCAGCATGGTCTACGCCCAGCAAGGAGCGATCGGCAATATGCCGATGGCGGCGGCCTTCACACTGGTGCCGATCGTGCTGATCGCCATTTACCTGTCCATTGTCAAACGTCTGGGGGCTTTCGATGCGCTCTGATGCTTCATCTCAAGATCGGGCGTCCCTGGGCCTGCGCATCGCCGCCTGGGGCGGGTTGGTGTTTCTGCACTTCCCGATCCTGATCATCTTCCTCTACGCCTTCAACACCGAAGACGCGGCGTTCAGCTTTCCGCCCAAGGGCTTCACCCTGAAGTGGATCGGTGTGGCGTTCTCCCGGCCGGACGTGCTGGAAGCGATCAAGTTGTCGTTGCAAATTGCGGCCGTCGCGACGCTGATTGCGATGGTCCTCGGCACCCTCGCGTCGGCGGCGTTGTACCGACGGGATTTCTTCGGCAAGCAAGGCATCTCGCTGATGCTGATCCTGCCGATTGCCCTGCCCGGGATCATCACCGGGATCGCGCTGTTGGCGACTTTCAAAACGCTGGGGATCGAACCGGGAATGTTCACCATCATCGTCGGTCACGCGACCTTCTGCGTGGTGATCGTCTACAACAACGTCATCGCCCGCTTGCGCCGCACGTCATACAGTTTGATCGAAGCCTCGATGGACCTCGGCGCCGACGGTTGGCAGACCTTCCGCTACATCGTCCTGCCAAACCTCGGCTCGGCGTTGCTCGCCGGGGGCATGCTGGCGTTCGCCCTGTCGTTCGACGAAATCATCGTCACCACGTTCACCGCCGGCCATGAACGCACCTTGCCGCTGTGGCTGCTCAACCAGCTCAGCCGCCCACGGGACGTTCCGGTGACCAACGTCGTCGCGATGCTGGTGATGATGGTGACCATGCTGCCGATCCTCGGCGCCTATTACCTGACCCGGGGTGGCGAAAGCGTTGCGGGCAGTGGCGGGAAATAACTGGCAACCACTAACCCTCTGTTGGAACGGAGATCTAATGTGGGAGCGGGCTTGCTTGCGAAGAGGCCATCACATCCAACATTGATGTTGACTGACCCACCGCCTTCGCGAGCAAGCCCGCTCCCACATTAAATCCGGTTCCCATAGAGGAAAAACAACAGCTTCGATGAGGACATAGCCATGCAAACCAAACTCTTGATCAACGGTCAACTCGTCAATGGTGACGGCCCCGCCCAAGCCGTGTTCAACCCAGCCCTCGGCCGTGTACTGGTGGAAATCAACGAAGCCAGCGAAGCCCAGGTCGATGCCGCCGTGCGAGCTGCCGATACCGCCTTCGAAGCCTGGTCGCAAACCACGCCGAAAGAGCGCTCGTTGCTGCTGCTCAAACTTGCCGACATCATCGAAGCCCATGGCGAAGAGCTGGCCAAACTGGAGTCGGACAACTGCGGCAAACCCTACAGCGCCGCACTGAACGACGAGATCCCGGCGATTGCCGACGTGTTCCGTTTCTTCGCCGGCGCCAACCGCTGCATGAGCGGCGCGCTGGGAGGGGAATACCTGCCCGGCCACACCTCAATGATCCGCCGCGACCCGGTGGGCGTGATTGCCTCCATCGCGCCGTGGAACTACCCGCTGATGATGGTCGCCTGGAAAATCGCCCCGGCCCTGGCCGCCGGTAATACCGTGGTGCTCAAGCCGTCGGAGCAAACCCCACTGACCGCCCTGCGCCTGGCAGAACTGGCGTCGGAAATCTTCCCGGCTGGCGTGCTTAACCTGGTGTTCGGTCGTGGTCCTACGGTCGGCAGCCCACTGGTCACTCACCCGAAAGTGCGCATGGTTTCGCTGACCGGCTCGATTGCCACTGGATCGAACATCATTTCCAGCACCGCCGGCAACGTCAAACGCATGCACATGGAACTGGGCGGAAAGGCGCCGGTGATCATCTTCGACGATGCCGACATCGACGCCGCCGTTGAAGGCATTCGCACCTTCGGTTTCTACAACGCCGGCCAGGATTGCACCGCCGCTTGCCGTATTTACGCGCAAGCAGGCATCTACGACCAGTTCGTCGAAAAGCTCGGTGCGGCCGTCAGCAGTATCAAGTACGGCTTGCAGGACGATCCCTCGACAGAGCTTGGCCCGCTGATCAGCGCACAACATCGCGACCGCGTGACCGGATTGGTCGAGCGTGCCATGGCGCAACCGCACATTCGTCTGATCACTGGCGGCAAAGCGGTGGAAGGCAATGGTTTCTTCTTTGAGCCGACGGTGCTGGCCGACGTGCAACAGGACGACGAGATCGTGCGCCGCGAAGTGTTCGGGCCGGTAGTGTCGGTCACCAAGTTCACCGATGAAGCGCAAGCACTGGCCTGGGCCAACGATTCAGACTACGGCCTGGCGTCGTCGGTCTGGACCACGGACGTCGGCCGCGCGCATCGCCTGTCTGCACGCCTGCAGTACGGCTGCACGTGGGTGAACACCCACTTCATGCTGGTCAGCGAAATGCCGCATGGCGGTCAGAAACTGTCCGGTTATGGGAAGGACATGTCGATGTATGGGTTGGAGGACTACACCGTTGTGCGGCATGTGATGTTCAAGCATTGAAAGCTTCGCGGGCAAGTTAGATCGCCGCACCGCTCGCTGCCACAGGAACTGCAACCTGTGGGAGCGTGGCTTGCCCGCCATGGCGTCACCGCACGTTTATCCGTGGAAACACAGAGTTCTCAGGCCGGCACTATCAACTCAACCGATGGAAAATAGCTACGGTAGCGCTTGGCATCCCGCGTCAATAACGGCAACTTTTTCACAGCAGCATGAGCCCCGATGAAAAAATCCGCCAAAACATTATTTTTCCCACCACCCACTTTACGGTAACGAACGAAAGCCTTTCCTGCCAAAAACAAAGCGGGGCGCGGGACTTCCTGCATCGCAAGACCAAGCTGAGTGACGACATCATCCAACGCTTCGAAATTGGAAAATGTCTGTGACAGTTCAGCGTAAATAATCGGGTTGATGGCCAATTCATGAATCTGGGATTGGGCGCGAAGCTGTTGTATGGACCAATCAGCCCAGACAGGGTCGTCTTCCAAGACATCAATCAACACATTCGTGTCGACCAATATCATCAGTCGTCACCCCGTAGTAGCGCCATCAAATCGTCGGTTCGCCATTTTATATCCGCCTTTCCACGCACGGCTTCGAAGCGGTCGATACTGACTGCCTTACCCATTTTGGGTTTACCACTATGCAGTACCACTTCACCTTGCGCGTTGACACTGAATTCAATTGCCGCACCTGGCTTCAGATGCAATGCGTCACGAATCGGCTTGGGAATGGTGACTTGCCCTTTACTGGTCATGGTTGTCGTCATGATGACCTCCTGAAGTATTACTCAATGAACAAACGTAATACTTAGCATGCGAGCCTGCAACCGCCGCTCATCGTAAGCAAACTCCCTTCGTTTTGAAGGATCCGACCGCGACAACGCTGTCATGGCCGAATCCTTCACCTTCTCAAAACCGCGAAACGCTCCTCATCGCATCCACCAGATACCGCATCGCAATCCGGTCACTCTCCGACAGCTCGCGATACCGCTCCACCAACTTCAACTCCTCCGAACTGAGCCGACGCCTTCGCCGACCGATGGCCAGGCAGGGGAAGATTCCTAATATTTCAGTGATGCCTTGTACTTTCGACATGGACGATGTCCTTCTATACGTCAGAGAAAACTTCAAAACCGCATCGCCCTATCACTTTCAGCGGTCACCTTATGCCCGCTGAACCCACCGGCCTGAAGGGCCGAAACCGGTCATGCCTCATAGAATAGAAATTAAATCGGCGCTGAAAAGCGTTTTTAGAGTAATTAGTCGAAAAAAGCAGATATGCCCTATAAATCAGAAAGTGCTGTGAGAAACGTTACCTGAAATGTCTTGTTTCATTGCCGCACTGTCGCTGTGCCATCAATCATTTTTGCTCTGCAACCGAACGGTTTAAGCTATTTGGCATCTCTTTAGGGGGCGTTCTCAATTAGTTTCCCCGCCGCGTTGTCGCCTTAAAGCGGGCCAGGCAAGGCGCAGGCCGCCGGGAATGGTTGTTCCCTTCCCAAGGCCTGCAACGCAGCCTGGCCCGCTTTAAGGCACAACCCGAAGGGCCGGGCCTGCTGTTGTGCAGGGCTGCGTTGCTCGAAGCTTATTTGGAATGACCAAACCACGCTTCTCGCGCCTTGCCCTGCACAACAGCAGACCCGGCGCGGCGGGGAAACTAATTGAGAACGCCCCCTAGTCCGTTGCGTTTGGCCAAGGCATGTCCGAACCGTTATTTCTGATCCAGCACGTGCCAGGAACGGCGCGGGATTGTTCACGACAGGTTGTACTTATGCACCGCAGGAATTTGCTCAAAGCCTCCATGGCCATCGCGGCTTACACTGGTCTTTCTGCCACCGGCCTATTGGCTGCACGCGCCTGGGCTGGCAGCAGTACGGCTGATGGCGACGCTGTGGCGTTCGACTTCGAAGCGCTGAAGAGCCAGGCCAAACAGCTCGCCGGCAAGCCTTATCAGGACACCAAGCAGGTGCTGCCGCCGACGCTGGCGACCATGACGCCGCAGAACTTCAACGCGATCCGCTACGATGGCAATCATTCGCTGTGGAAGGACTTGAAAGGTCAACTGGACGTGCAGTTTTTCCACGTCGGCATGGGTTTCAAGCAGCCAGTGCGCATGTACAGCGTCGATCCCAAGACTCGACTGGCGCGCGAGGTGCATTTCCGCCCGTCGCTGTTCAACTATGAAAAAACCACCGTCGACACTAAACAGCTCAAGGCCGATCTGGGCTTTTCCGGGTTCAAGCTGTTCAAGGCCCCGGAGCTGGATCAGCACGATGTATTGTCCTTCCTCGGCGCCAGCTATTTCCGCGCGGTAGATGCCACCGGCCAGTACGGTCTGTCGGCCCGTGGCCTGGCGATCGATACCTACGCCAAGAAGCGCGAAGAGTTCCCGGATTTCACCAAGTTCTGGTTCGAAACACCGGACAAGGACAGCACCCGCTTCGTGGTTTATGCCTTGCTCGATTCGCCGAGCGCCACTGGCGCCTACCGCTTTGACATCGATTGCCAGGCCGAGCGTGTGGTGATGGAAGTCGACGCCCACGTCAATGCCCGCACCGCCATCGAGCAACTGGGCATCGCGCCGATGACCAGCATGTTCAGCTGCGGCACCCATGAGCGGCGCATGTGCGACACCATTCACCCGCAAATCCACGACTCTGATCGCCTGGCCATGTGGCGCGGCAATGGCGAGTGGATCTGCCGCCCGCTGAATAACCCGGGCACCCTGCAATTCAATGCCTTCGCCGACACCGATCCGAAAGGCTTTGGTCTGGTGCAGACCGATCACGAGTTCGCCAATTATCAGGACACCGTCGACTGGTACAGCAAGCGCCCGAGTCTGTGGGTAGAACCTACAACCGCGTGGGGCGAAGGCTCTATCGACTTGCTGGAAATTCCTACAACCGGCGAAACCCTGGATAACATCGTCGCGTTCTGGACGCCGAAAAA
This sequence comes from Pseudomonas sp. S2_A02, assembly GCF_054668495.1. Lineage (NCBI taxonomy): Bacteria > Pseudomonadati > Pseudomonadota > Gammaproteobacteria > Pseudomonadales > Pseudomonadaceae > Pseudomonas > Pseudomonas sp. S2_A02. The sequence continues at coordinate 2,535,464 of NZ_CP162776.1, forward strand.
ACCGGTCGCGGCCGGGGACTCCCTCAATTACGGCTACAAGCTCTATTGGAGCTCCCTGCCACCGGTGAGCACGCCGCTGGCACGGGTCCACGCGACCCGTTCGGGCATGGGCGGTTTCATTGAAGGCTGGGCGCCGGGCGAGCATTATCCGGAGGTCTGGGCGCGACGCTTTGCCGTGGACTTCACCGGCGGCGGTCTGGACCGCTTGCCCGAAGGCGCGGCGATCGAGCCGGTGGTGACCTGCTCGAACGGCGAAGTGAAGGACTTCAATGTGTTGGTGCTGGATGACATCAAGGGTTACCGAATTACTTTCGACTGGTACCCGACCAATGACAGCGTGGCGCCGGTGGAGCTGCGGTTGTTCATTCGCACCAATGACCGGACGTTGAGTGAAACCTGGTTGTACCAGTATTTCCCGCCGGCGCCTGATAAGCGCAAGTACACCTGAGAGTTAGTCGGGGTCTGAAATGGCCCCTTCGCGAGCAGGCTCGCTCCCACAGGAGGTCCGTGTTGTTTCACAATAATGTGATCGACATCGATCCAATGTGGGAGCGAGCCTGCTCGCGATGAGGCCGTAAAGCCCAGCAAAATACTCCCGCCAGATAAACGAAAGCCCCGATCAACACGACCGGGGCTTTTTGGTTTTACAGCGGCATTCAATCACGCAAATCCGATTCATGAATCGGCTGGTCACGATGGGTGGCCCGCTGGTATTGCGCTGGCCAGATAGCCTTGTTCCCGCCCAGATCATCATCGGCATGCAGCGGCCAATACGGATCACGCAACAGTTCCCGGGCGAGGAAGATGATGTCAGCCTGACAGGTACGCAGAATGTGCTCTGCCTGAGCCGGTTCGGTGATCATTCCTACGGTGCCGGTGGCAATGCCTGACTCCTTGCGTACCCTTTCGGCGAAACGGGTCTGGTAACCGGGGCCTGTAGGAATCTCGGCGTTTACCGCCGTACCACCCGACGAGACGTCGATCAGGTCAACACCCAGATCTTTGAGGCGTCGCGCCAGCTCCACGGTTTCATCAGGGTTCCAGCCGTCTTCCACCCAATCGGTGGCCGACACCCGCACAAACACCGGTAATTCTTCAGGCCACACGGCCCGCACCGCTTCGGTGACTTGCAGTACCAGCCGAATTCGATTCTCGAACGAACCGCCGTACAGATCGCGCCGCTGATTGCTCAGGGGCGAAAGAAATTGGTGCAACAGGTAACCGTGGGCGGCGTGTACTTCGACCACTTTGAAACCGGCGGTCAGCGCCCGTTTGGCCGATTCGACGAACGCCTGAATGACCTCGGCAATTTCACCTTCATCGAGCTGCTTGGGTGGTGTGTGCTGGGGGTCGAAAGCGATGGGCGAAGGACCGACCGGGGTCCAGCCACCGTCTTCCGGCTTGACGCTGCCATGCTTGCCGAGCCACGGCCGATGCGTGCTGGCCTTGCGCCCGGCATGGGCCAATTGAATGCCGGCAACAGCACCCTGAGCAGCGATAAAGCGGGTAATACGTTGTAAGGGCTCGATCTGTTCATCGTTCCACAGACCGAGATCCTGGGCGGTGATGCGCCCGTCGGCGGTGACCGCCGTGGCTTCGGTAAATACCAGCCCCGCCCCGCCGATGGCACGGCTACCGAGGTGGACCAGATGCCAGTCATTGGCCAGCCCATCCACGCTGGAATACTGGCACATCGGTGATACCGCAATGCGGTTAAGCAAGGTCAATTGACGAAGGGTATAGGGTTCAAGCAGCAGACTCATGGGGCACCTCTCGAATCAGTGGGCAGGCTCCAGGGTTCTGTTTGAATAGTCGACGAGTGACAGGAAAAAAGTGCAGCACCCGCCCCCGCGGGCAAAAAATTCGACAAAACGTCACAAGGATAATCAAGCAGTGCTTAGAGCCTAGTCGACATCGGGGGATGAGGGAGGGTTCAAGAAATGAAACACCCAAATTTGAGGTCCGGGCGATACCTGTGGCGAGGGAGCTTGCTCCTGCTCGGCTGCGCAGCAGTCGTCAACCAACCGACGCGTTAATACAGGAAAAGAGTTCAAGGGTTTTAGGGCCGCTTCGCAGCCCAGCGGGAGCAAACTCCCTCGCCACAAAAGCATCATGCAGTTATCGCGGTTCGATGTGGGCAATCATCAATTGCACGGTCTCGTTCCCACGGAACTCATTGAGGTCGAGTTTGTAAGCCAATTCGACCCACTTGATGGTCGGATTCGGCCAGATATCACGGTCGATACCGAAGGCTATGCCGTCGAGCTTCACCGAACCACATTCACTCTTCAGCACCACTTTGAGGTGTCGCTCACCCACGACGCGTTGCTCAACCAACTGGAACACCCCGTGAAACAGCGGCTCCGGGAAGTGTTGCCCCCAAGGACCGGCGTGGCGCAGGGCGCGGGCCAGTTCCAGGTGAAACTCTTCGACCGCCAAAGTGCCGTCCGACAACAGGCGCCCGGTCAGGTCTTCTTCACGCATTTGCCTACGCACTTCAGCGTCAAAGGCCTCGGCAAACAACGGAAAATTCGCTTCCGGCAACGTCAGGCCGGCCGCCATGGCGTGGCCGCCGTATTTGCTGATCAGGTTCGGATGCTGCGCCGCGACCACGCTCAAGGCGTCGCGAATATGAAAACCCTGGACCGAACGCCCCGAGCCCTTGAGCATCCCATCACCTGCATCGGCAAAGGCAATAGTCGGACGGAAATAGCGCTCTTTCATACGCGACGCGAGGATTCCGATGACGCCCTGGTGCCACTCGGGATCGAACAGGCACAGGCCGAACGGCATCGATTCCACTGGCAAATCCTTGAGCTGGGCCAGCGCCTCACGCTGCATGCCCTGCTCGATGGATTTGCGGTCCTGGTTCATGCCATCCAGCTGAGCGGCCATTTCACGGGCAGCGCCCGCGTCTTCAGTGAGCAGGCATTCGATGCCCAGGCTCATGTCGTCCAGACGCCCCGCCGCGTTCAGACGCGGGCCGAGGATGAAGCCCAGGTCGGTGGAGGTGATGCGCGAATGGTCACGTTTGGCCACTTCAAGGATCGCCTTGATCCCCGGCCGCGCGCGCCCGGCGCGAATCCGCTCCAGGCCCTGATGCACCAGAATCCGGTTGTTGGCATCCAGCGGCACTACGTCGGCGACGCTGCCCAGCGCCACCAGGTCCAGCAGTTCGCCAATGTTCGGCTGCGGCTTGCTCTCGTACCAACCCAGGCTGCGCAAGCGCGCGCGCAGGGCCATCAGCACATAGAAGATCACCCCGACACCGGCCAGGGCTTTGCTCGGAAACTCGCAACCCGGCTGGTTCGGATTGACGATGGCATCGGCCAACGGCAGCTCATCGCCGGGCAAGTGGTGATCGGTGACCAGCACCTTGAGCCCGGCCTTTTTCGCCGCCGCCACGCCTTCGACGCTGGAGATGCCGTTGTCCACGGTGATCAGCAGTTGTGGCTCGCGGGTCAGCGCCACTTCGACGATCTCCGGCGTCAGGCCATAGCCGTACTCGAACCGGTTCGGCACCAGATAATCGACATGCGCCGCGCCCAACAGGCTCAACCCCAGCATGCCCACGGTACTGGCCGTCGCACCATCGGCGTCGAAGTCGCCGACGATCAGAATCCGCTGACGTTGTTCGAGGGCCGTCACCAGCAAATCCACCGCCGCATTGATGCCTTTGAGCTGCTGATACGGAATCAGCCGCGCCAGGCTCTTGTCCAGTTCAGCCTCGGATTGCACGCCCCGCGCCGCGTAAAGGCGGGTCAGCAGCGGTGGAATATCACCGAGGAATGGCAGGGTGTCGGGCAACAGGCGAGGTTCGATGCGCATGGGGTGACAGGTGCTTCTCTTGAATACGTAGGATAAAACCGGGTAACGCGGTTCAGCGGCGAATAATCAGCCGCGTTCACCGCTCAGCCATTGCAACTGGACTTCGTGCTGACCACGGTCGTCGGTGACGAAAATCGTTCCTTCGCTGATCATCACATCCCACTTGATAACGCGCGGCATGTCCTTGGCCAGGGTTTCCAGCACTTCCTGGGGCACAGCGGCGATGTGAACGTTTTTCAGGTTTTTGATCGCCGGGATGACTTTGGTTTCCCAGACACGCAGGCTGCCGTAAGCCAGCAGGCTGGTGCGCTCGGTGCGACGCGAGCACCAGGTCAGGCGATCGGCGTCTGGCTGGCCGACTTCGATCCAGTGCAGGACACGGTCATCCAGGCTTTTTTCCCACAGCGCTGGCTCATCCACGTCTGACAGACCGCGACCGAAGGACAACTGCTCGTTGTACCAGAAAGCGTAGGCCAGCAGCCGCACGGTCATGCGCTCTTCGGTTTCCGAAGGGTGACGGGCGATGGTCTGCTTCACGCTCTCGTAGACGCTGCGGTCGAGGTCGGTGAGGTTCAGTTCAAACTTGTAGGTCGTGGACGGCTGGGCCATGAACGGGCTTCTTGATACGAGGAAAGGCGGCAAGTCTAACCGATGCAACAGGCAATCAACGAATTGAAGGCGATCAACTTTGGGCTATGAACGTCGGCCTATGTTAAAACTCTGCATCCGCTCAGCCTTTGTCCTACAGGATTCAGCATGCCGTTCTCCAACAAACCGCTCTCCGGTCTGAAAGTCATCGAATTGGGTACGTTGATTGCCGGGCCGTTTGCCTCGCGTATTTGCGGCGAATTCGGCGCCGAAGTGATCAAGATCGAATCACCGGACGGCGGTGACCCGTTGCGCAAATGGCGCAAGCTATATGAAGGCACTTCGCTGTGGTGGTTCGTTCAGGCGCGGAACAAGAAGTCTTTGACCCTGAACCTGAAACACCCGGACGGCCTGGCGATTCTGAAACAGCTGCTCAGCGAAGCCGACATCCTGATCGAGAATTTTCGCCCCGGCGTACTGGAAAAGCTCGGCCTGGGCTGGGAAGTCTTGCACGCACTGAACCCGAAACTGGTGATGGTGCGGCTCTCGGGCTTTGGCCAGACCGGGCCGATGAAAGATCAGCCCGGCTTCGGTGCGGTCGGTGAATCGATGGGCGGCCTGCGCTACATCACCGGCTTCGAGGACCGACCGCCGGTGCGCACCGGGATTTCCATCGGTGATTCGATTGCCGCGCTCTGGGGCGTGATCGGCGCACTGATGGCCTTGCGTCATCGCGAGGTCAACGGCTGCTTGGGCCAAGTGGTGGATGTGGCGCTGTACGAAGCGATCTTCGCCATGATGGAAAGCATGGTCCCGGAGTTCGACGTGTTCGGCTTTATCCGTGAACGCACCGGCAACATCATGCCGGGCATCACGCCCTCCTCCATTCACACCAGCGCCGACGGCAAACACGTGCAGATCGGCGCCAACGGCGATGCGATCTTCAAGCGTTTCATGCTGATCATCGGTCGCGAAGACCTGGCCAACGACCCTGTGCTGGCCAGCAACGACGGACGCGATAGCCGTCGCGACGAGATTTACGGGGTGATCGATCGCTGGGTCAACTCACTGCCACTGGACGCGGTGATCGAGCAATTGAACCAGGCCGACGTTCCCGCCAGCCGAATCTTCAGTGCCGAAGACATGTTCAGTGATCCGCAGTACCTGGCCCGGGAAATGTTCTTGCAAGCCAAGCTGCCCGATGGCAAGGACTTCAAGATGCCCGGCATTGTGCCGAAACTCTCTGAGACACCAGGCAGCTCCGAATGGGTCGGGCCGCAGCTGGGTGAACACAATGCGCAGGTACTCCACGATCTTGGCTACGACTCGGCACAGATCACACAGTTGCGTGAAGACGGGGCCATCTAAGCTGAAGCGCCTGCTTTCATCAGTCATCGGTTACGCCGGCATAGGTCGCGCGCTGACCGCGCTCGGGCTGTTGGCGGGGCTGATATCCCCGGCCCTGGCGCAACCTAAAGAGCATTTGCTCTGGCTGCTGCGCGATCTGCCGCCACTGACGGTCTTCGAAGGCCCGAAAAAAGACCAGGGGGTTATTGATCAACTGATGCCGCTGTTGATCGCCGGCATGCCGCAATACGAACATACCCTGATGCGGATCAATCGCGCCCGTGGCATGCAAATGCTCCATGAAGAATCCTTGACCTGCGACCCCTCGCTGATTTGGAGCACGGAGCGCGAGCAATGGATCGCCTTTTCCATCCCGGCTTTCCGGATGGTCAGCAACGGGTTGGTAATCCGACGTGAAGATCGATCGGTGCTGGAACCCTTTCTCTTTGGCGATGAAGTCGACCTGGCAGCACTGTTGGCCAGCGGTCAAGAGAAAGTCGGGGTGATCGCCGAGCGCCGTTACGGTCAGTTCCTCGACACGCTGCTACAACAGGCGCCGCCTGGCGTGCTGACGCCCCACTACGGCAATAATGCTCTTGGCAGTCTGTTGCAGATGCAGCGCCTGGGTCGTTTACAGGTGGTCTTGGGCTACTGGCCGGAAATCCGCTATCAGGCTCATCAGGAACATATTACCGATGATCAGTTGGAGTTTTATCCGGTCAAAGGCATGGGCAAATACCTGTCCGGGTACATCGGTTGCTCGAATACGCCCCAGGGACGACAGGCAATCAATGAAATCAATCAGCTACTGCGCGCCCTGCCCCGCGAGCGCCTGGACCCGCTGTACGCCGACTGGCTCGATCCGCAAAGACGCAAGGACTACCTGGAAGAAACCAGGGCCTTTTTCGAGCGTCAGGCCGCGCAGTGACAAATCGCAGGCAAAAAGAAACCCCGAGAAGTGGGGAGACGACTCGGGGTTAAACGTGGCCTACATAAAGACCAGTAGCAACAAGCTACAAGCACCGGAGCACAATGCTTGATCCTGCTGTTACATGGTCTGACTGACCTTGGCGCAGGAAGGTTCCCACAAAAAACAATTCAATTTCGGCTGGCCAGGATCTTGTCCTGAGCAGCATTACGCAACGCCGCGATGACACAGGGCTCCAGGCGTCCTTCAGCGATCAGCACGTCGCGGTGCAGCCCGTCGACGACATCCGTCAGCAGACGTTTATCGGTTAACTGGGCCTGATTGAACATCCGCTCGACCACGATAGCGCCGCTCGTACTCTTCAGTGTCACCAGGCATTCGCCATGGGCACCCGATGGGGTCAACTTGACCTGATACGGGCTCAGAGCCTCACCGAGCAATAGACTGATACTTTCCATCTCGATCACCACTCAATAGTCCGAAAACAAAGTGCCTGGGGCGTGTCCACAGTAAATGACCACAGGCCCGAGAAGAAAGTTCTGGATTCCAACGGCAGGCGCACCGGCGCCTCTGGTAGTTGGAGCATGCACGGTAAAGATGACAGTAAAAAAACAGCTGATTCACGCTTGATGCCAGCCCGCTCCCACAGGGATTGCGCCTGACTGACTGGCATTGCCGCTTCATACCTGCCTCGTACGCTTGCCGATATCGCTCCATCCGCCCAGCAGGCCTCGCAATTGACCGTCCGCACTGTAGAACGGCACTGTCCACTGGTAGATGTCCCTGACGCCATCCTTGAACATCAACTGACGTTCGCTGAAGCGGGTCTTGCGAGTACCGAGCTGAATCATGAACTCGGCGTGCAACTGCTCGGCGGTCTCTTTGGGCAAGACATCTAGTTCGATCAGTTGTCGCCCCTGCACCTGGTCGAAACGGGTCGACAAGCGTTCCTCATAACTTTTGTTGCACATGATCAAACGCCCTTCCAGATCGCGCACGAACATCGGATCGGGCATGGCGTCTATCAATGCGTGCTGGAAGGCGAGCTGGTCATTGCGGTCTTTTTCCGCGTCCAGACGTTGCTTGATCAGTGCAGCGAGCCGGCGATTCCAAAGCAATGAGAGCACACCGAACAGGCTAACGATGAATAGGCCCCAACAGCCCCACTGGGTTATACGCTGCCAGGCCGAAGGCGCGTGTACCGGCGCAATTCCGTTCAGCCATTTCAGCCGCATGGCGCGTAATTCGGCGGGCGGAAACGCTTCGAGCGCCTTGTTGAGGACGCTCAATAACTGCGGCTGTCCTTTGCGGACTGCCAAATGATCTGCCTCCCATTTGCCCTCCACCGCATGCCCTACCTTGAGCCGACCCGAGGGATAGAGCTGCGCTCCGATTTCGTTTTCGATGGTGGCGTAGGCCTCGCCACTTTCCACCAGTGCCCGGGCTTCGCCGTAGGTTTTGACCGAGCGCAGCTCGATCGCCGGGTAGTCACGACGAATCACCCCTTCCAGGGCGTGCCGGGTCGGCAGCACCAGGACTCTTTTCGAAAGCTGTTCCAGGGACTGTAACGCAGGCGAGCCGGCCAGTCCCACGAGTACCCAGCCCGCCCCGCCGAACGCATGGCTGAAATCCAGAAACACCTTGCGCTCGTCATTCATGGCCAGCGTCGTGCTCATGTCCGCCGCGCCACGTTCCAGTCGCTCCAGCAGTTGGTCGGTGGAAAACGACTCTTCATGGACGAACCGCAAGCCGGTCATGGCGCTGATGCGGTTGAGCACATCATTGTTCAAACCGCTCCAGTGACCGTGCTCATCCTTGAACAGATACAGCGGGTACTGCGTCGATGCGACGATAACCATTGGATGTTCAGCAATCCATTGCCGTTCCTGAGCGTCCAGCTCAATGCGCGCGACGGTGACTGACTCCCGGGATTCATGCGTCGCCAATTGAGCGGCCGTTACCCATTGCCCCAAGCCCAGGGCGCCCAGCAAAAACATCCAGCACACGGCTGGTTTAAACCCTCTAAAAAACAGCATTGCCACTTCCTTGGTGATCGTCTCGCCCGTCCTTCATGGGCGGCTCTTCTTTTACGAAACCCGACAAGTGTGGCATGCAGAAATGAGAAAGCCCGTCAGGAGACGGGCTTCAAAATGTGACAGCTTTTGCCGGTTACAGCGGCTTGCCGCGGTTGCCATGCTGACTGACAAAGGCCTGCACGGCTTTCAGGTCGTTCGGCAATACGGTGCAACGCTCATCTCGCTCAAACAAATCAGAAAGATGTGCAGGTAGTTCGAGCGCTTTTCCTACGCCAGCTTTTTCCACTGCGTCCGGGAATTTGACCGGATGGGCCGTGCCAAGGATCACCATCGGGATATCCAGGCTACGACGGCATTCGCGCGCGGCCTTCACGCCGATGGCAGTGTGAGGGTCCAGCAGCTCGCCGGTTTGCTCAAAGACTTCGGCAATGGTTTCGCACGTTTGGGCGTCGTCCACGGCCAGCGAATCGAACAGTTTGCGTGCCTCGGTCCAGCGTTCCTCTTCGACGCTGAAACCGCCGCCCTGCTTGAAGGTGTCCATCAAACCGGCAATCGCCGCGCCGTTGCGACCGTGCAGGTCGAACAGCAGGCGTTCGAAGTTCGACGAGACCATGATGTCCATGGACGGCGACAGTGTGGCGTGCAGGGTTTCCTTGACGTACTGATTGCCGCTCATGAAGCGGTGCAGGATGTCGTTGCGGTTGGTGGCGACGATCAACTGGTTGATCGGCAGGCCCATGTTGCGCGCCAGGTAACCGGCGAAGATATCGCCGAAGTTGCCGGTCGGCACCGAGAACGACACCGAACGCGCCGGGCCGCCCAGTTGCAGGGCTGCGTGGAAGTAGTAAACGATCTGGGCCATGATCCGCGCCCAGTTGATCGAGTTCACCGCCACCAGGCGCGTGCCCTTGAGGAAGCTCTGGTCGGCGAAGCTGGCCTTGACCATTTCCTGGCAGTCATCGAAGTTGCCTTCGATGGCGATGTTATGGATGTTCTCGCCGAAAATGGTGGTCATCTGGCGACGCTGCACTTCGGACACACGGTTGTGCGGGTGCAGGATGAAGATGTCGACGTTTTCGCAGTGCTTGCAACCTTCGATCGCCGCCGAACCGGTGTCGCCGGAGGTAGCGCCAACAATCACCACGCGCTCGCCGCGCTTTTCCAGCACGTAGTCGAGCAGACGACCCAGCAGTTGCAGGGCGAAGTCCTTGAACGCCAGGGTCGGGCCGTGGAACAGCTCCAGTACCCATTCGTTGCCATTCAGCTGACGCAACGGTGCCACGGCGTTGTGGGAAAAGACGCCCTGCTCTGACGAAGAATAGGTTTCTTCAAGAATCTTTTTGAAATCGGCATCGGGGATGCTGCCGCCAACGAACGGGCGCATCACCCGGAAGGCCAGTTCGTGATACGGCAGGCCGGCCCAGGAAGCGATCTCTTCCTGGGTGAAGCGTGGCAGGTTTTCCGGGACGTACAGACCGCCGTCGGTGGCGAGACCGGCCAGCAGGACATCTTCGAAATTCAGGGCCGGTGCCTGGCCGCGGGTACTGATATAACGCATAAGGGCAAACCTTCGGTTTGGGCTACAAGCTACAAGCTACAAGCTACAAGTTAAATACAAACTGCCCTTAACTTGCCGCTTGAAGCTTGCAGCTTGCCGCTGCTTTGTTTAGTTCAGGTGCTCGACGCGGATCCGTACGACCGGGCCGACCACGCCTTCCAAGGCTTCCAGGGCGGTGATCGCGTCGTTCATGTGCTGTTCCAGCACACGGTGCGTCAGCAGGATCATTGGCACCAGACCGTCATGCTCTTCGACTTCTTTCTGCATGATCGATTCGATGTTGATGCCGCGCTCCGACAGGATGCTCGCCACCTGAGCCAGTACGCCCGGATGGTCCTTGGCCTGAATGCGCAGGTAGTAAGCGCTTTCGCAGGCTTCGATCGGCAGGATCGGATGAGCCGACAGCGAATCCGGCTGGAAGGCCAGGTGCGGTACGCGGTTTTCCGGGTCGGAGGTCATGGCGCGAACCACGTCCACCAGGTCAGCGATCACCGACGAAGCCGTCGGCTCCATGCCGGCGCCGGCGCCGTAGAACAGGGTCGAACCGGCAGCATCGCCGTTGACCATCACCGCGTTCATCACGCCGTTGACGTTGGCGATCAAGCGGTCGGCCGGGATCAGCGTCGGGTGCACACGCAGCTCGATGCCGGCCGCGGTGCTGCGCGCCACGCCCAGGTGCTTGATGCGATAGCCCAGCGCTTCGGCGTAATTCACGTCAGCGGTAGTCAGCTTGGTGATGCCTTCGGTGTAAGCCTTATCGAATTGCAGCGGAATGCCGAACGCGATGGACGCCAGGATCGTCAGCTTGTGGGCTGCGTCGATGCCTTCGACGTCGAAAGTCGGATCGGCTTCGGCGTAACCCAGGGCTTGCGCCTCGGCGAGTACGTCTTCGAAGGTGCGACCCTTCTCACGCATTTCGGTGAGGATGAAGTTGCCGGTGCCGTTGATGATCCCGGCCACCCAGTTGATGCGGTTGGCGGACAAACCTTCACGGATCGCCTTGATCACCGGGATGCCACCGGCCACGGCCGCTTCGAACGCCACGATGACGCCCTTCTCGCGGGCCTTGGCGAAAATTTCATTACCGTGAACGGCAATCAGTGCCTTGTTCGCGGTGACCACATGCTTGCCATTCTCGATGGCCTTGAGTACCAGCTCGCGGGCAACGGTGTAGCCGCCCATCAGCTCTATAACGATGTCGATCTCAGGGTTCGTGGCCACTTCGAACACATCGTTGGTAATCGCAATACCGGTCGTCTGGAACTGAGGCTTTGGCGTGCGCATGGCAATTTGTGCCACTTCGATTCCACGCCCGGCACGACGAGCAATTTCCTCGGCGTTGCGCTGAAGTACGTTGAAGGTACCGCCACCGACGGTCCCTAACCCACAGATGCCTACTTTGACCGGTTTCACTGTGAACTCCCCATAAAACGGCCGACTCAAGGCCGGCCGTGAAAACAGCCGCATACTCGCGGCTCTCTATTAATGGCCCGACAATATTGCCGTCGAACCATGATCGTCAAAGGCTGACCATGACGATGCGAAATTATTTCGCGCCCAGTGCCAGTTTGGCGACTTGTGGCGCAGGCTGGTAGCCCGGAATGACCTGTCCGTCGGCCAAAACGATGGCCGGTGTACCGTTCACGCCAATCGACTGACCGAGGGCGAACTGTTTGGAAACCGGGTTCTCGCACTTGGCGGCCTTGATTTCCTTGCCATCGACCATTTTGTCCATGGCCGCTTTCTTGTCCTTGGAGCACCACACGGCTTGCAGTTGTTCGTCACCCGGCGAGCCAAGGCCCTGGCGCGGGAATGCAACATAACGCACTTCGATACCCAGTTTGTTCAGCTCCGGCACTTCGGCGTGCAGCTTATGGCAGTACGGGCAAGTAGTGTCGGTAAAGACGGTGATGTGCGACTTGGTTTCGCCGATAGCCGGGTAGACCACGGTTTCAGCCACGGGAATGTTGTTGATCAGTTTGGAAATGCCCAGGCGCTCGGTCTTCTCGGTCAGGTTGACCGGTTTGCCGTCCTTGAGCTGGAACATGTAGCCCTGAACAACGTACTGGCCGTCGGCGCTGGCGTAAAGCACGCGGCTGCCCTTGAGTTTGACTTCGTACAGACCTGGCAGCGGGCTGGCGGTGATGGTTTCGACCGGCACGTCGAGATTGAGGTTTTCCAGGCTTTTACGAATGGCTTTGTCGGCCGCGTCATCGGCGACGGCAAAGGTGCTGACCAACGCAATGGCGGCGGCGGCGAAAATCTGGGTCAGACGCATGAGAACTCCTGAAGGCGGACAAATGGGACGATCAGAACACCCATGGCGAAACACCGGGTCATAACCGCCCATCGTACAAACCGGCAAAGCCTACCACATAAGGCCCCTGTGGCGAGGGGGCTTGCCCCCGTTCGGCTGCGCAGCAGTCGTCAATCCTCACGCCTCGGTCCATATATCGGATAAAGATCGCCAAAGAGGGGCTGCTTCGCAACCGAACGGGGCGGTGCGGCGTTCCGACAAGCCCCCCTCACCACAGGTCAGCATTTCCATTACAGGAGCGGTGTTAGCCGCGCGGGTGATGTTTGGCGTGCAGGTCCTGCAAGCGTGCGCGGGCGACGTGAGTATAGATCTGGGTGGTCGAAAGATCGCTGTGGCCGAGCAGCATTTGCACCACTCGAAGGTCGGCACCGTGGTTGAGCAAGTGCGTGGCAAAGGCATGGCGCAGGGTGTGCGGCGACAGCGACTTGCCGATCCCGGCGACCTTGGCCTGGTGCTTGATGCGATGCCAGAAGGTCTGGCGGGTCATCTGTTCGCCGCGAAGGCTGGGGAACAGCACATCGCTGGGACGTCCGCCCAGCAACTCGCCACGGGCGTCGCGCATGTAGCGCTCGACCCAGACAATCGCCTCCTCGCCCATCGGCACCAGCCGCTCCTTGCTGCCCTTGCCCATCACCCGCAGCACGCCCTGACGCAGGTTGACCTGTTCCAGCGTCAGGCTGATCAGCTCCGTCACCCGCAAGCCACAGGCATAAAGCACCTCAAGCATGGCGCGGTCCCGCTGGCCGATGGCTTCGCTCAGGTCTGGCGCTGCCAACAGCGCCTCCACATCGGCCTCCGACAAGGATTTAGGCAACGGCCTACCCAGTTGCGGCATATCGACGCGCAAGGTCGGATCGACAGCGATCAGCTTTTCCCGCAGCAAATAGCGATAGAAGCCACGCACACCAGAGAGAAATCGCGCAGTAGAACGGGGTTTGTAGTTTTGCTCCAGACGCCAGGCCAAGTGATCGAGGATCAACTCGCGTCCGGCGTTGATCAGTTCCAGGCCTTTTTCCTGCAACCAGCCGTTGAACAAGGCCAGGTCACTGCGATAGGCATCGCGGGTGTTATCGGAAAGGCCTTTTTCCAGCCACAGGGCGTCGAGGAACTGGTCTATCAGGGGATGATCGATGGCAGGCATGGGGTCTCAGACAGGCAGGCGTAAGGCCGCGAAAAATGAAGAGTCTTTCATAGCACGTTGGCACTGACACATAAAATTCAGGCACAAAAAAAGCATCCCCTGCGGGATGCTTCTTTTTTGCGTGAGGCGCTCAGCTTATTGTTGAGCCGGTTCGTTTTGCCCCAGGATCAACTTGCCTTCCTTGTCGACCGGAATCTGGTTGCCCGGATCGCGATCCATCCGCACTTTGCCTTCCTTGCCATCCAGCGAATAACGAACGTCGTAGCCTACAACCTTGTCGCTGATGTCATTCACGGTGTTACAGCGGGTTTGAGTGGTGGTGTAGGTATCACGCTCCTGCATGCCCTCCTGCACCTTGTTACCCGCATAACCGCCGCCGACCGCACCGGCCACTGTGGCGATTTTCTTGCCTGTACCGCCGCCGATCTGGTTGCCCAACAGGCCACCCGCCAGCGCGCCGACCACCGTACCGGCGATCTGGTGTTGATCTTTTACCGGCGCTTGCCGGGTTACTGCAACGTCCTTGCATACTTCACGTGGAGTCTTGATTTGTGTCTTGACCGGTTCAACGGCTAGAACTTGCGCATACTCAGGGCCGCTTTTTTTGACCAGGCTGTAGGTGGCAACAGCACCCCCGGCCGTCACACCAACAGCACCCAATACTGCACCAACCAGCATCGACTTGTTCACATGAACCTCCTGACCATCACATGCGGGACATGCCCGCGCTTCTCCCAGCCTTGGAGCATAAAAAAAGGCGCGAGTTCAATACTCGCGCCTTCTCGGCTTACAGCTGGAAAAGTGATAACCGTTATGGACGGTCGTCGACCTCCGTCTCGACCGCCGCAGCAGGAATCAGGTCCTCGCTGTTCAGGTTCAGCCAGATCAGCACCACGTTCGCGATGTAGATCGACGAGTAAGTACCCGCCAGAACACCGATGAACAGGGCAATGGAGAAGCCGAACAGGTTGTCGCCACCAAAGAACAACAGGGCCGCGATCGCCAGCAAGGTGGAAATCGACGTCGCCATGGTCCGCAGCAGGGTTTGCGTGGTCGAGATGTTGATGTTCTCGATCAGGCTGGCCTTGCGCAGGACCCGGAAGTTCTCACGAACCCGGTCGAATACCACGATGGTGTCGTTGAGCGAGTAACCGATGATCGCCAGAACCGCCGCCAGTACCGTCAGGTCGAAGGTGATCTGGAAGAACGACAGGATACCGATGGTCACGATCACGTCGTGGATCAAGGATACGATCGCACCGACCGCGAATTTCCACTGAAAGCGGAAAGCCAGGTAGATCAAAATGCCGCCCAGCGCCATCAGCATGCCGAGGCCGCCCTGGTCGCGCAGCTCTTCACCGACCTGAGGGCCGACGAATTCGACGCGCTTGACCACCGCAGGGTTCTCGCCACCGACCTTCTGCAAGGCCTCGGCCACCTGATGACCCAGCTGCGGGTCTTCACCTGGCATACGCACCAGCAAATCGGTAGTCGCACCGAAGCTCTGTACGATCGCTTCGTGATAACCCGCTGTAACCAGTTGCTCACGCACCTTGGTGACATCGGCCGGACGCTCGTAGGTCAGCTCGATGAGCGTACCGCCGGTGAAGTCCAGGCCCCAGTTCATGCCCTTGGTGGCAACACTGAACAATGCCAATGCCGTGAGGAACAATGTGACGCCGAACGCGAAGTTGCGAACGCCCATGAAGTTGATTGTACGTAACATGGCAGCCCCTTAAATCCACAACTTCTTGAAGTCACGACCGCCGAAGATCAGGTTGACCATCGCGCGGGTCACCATGATGGCCGTGAACATCGAGGTAAAGATCCCGAGGGACATGGTCACTGCGAAGCCTTTGACCGGGCCGGTGCCCATGGCAAAGAGAATCCCGCCGACCAACAAGGTAGTCAGGTTGGCGTCGAGAATCGCGGTGAATGCCCGGCCGAAGCCTTCGTTGATTGCCCGCTGCACAGTCATGCCAGCCGCGATCTCTTCACGTATCCGCGAGAAGATCAGTACGTTGGCGTCGACCGCCATACCCATGGTCAACACGATACCGGCGATACCCGGCAGGGTCAGTGTTGCACCCAGCAGCGACATCAAGGCCAGCAGCATCACCATGTTCACCGTCAGCGCGACGGTGGCGATGAGGCCGAAGAAGCGGTAGATGGCCATGATGAACAGCGAGACAAACAGCATGCCCCACAGCGATGCATCGATACCTTTGGTGATGTTGTCGGCACCCAGGCTTGGGCCGATGGTGCGCTCTTCAGCGAAGTACATCGGTGCCGCCAGACCACCGGCACGCAGCAGCAGCGCCAGTTCGGACGATTCGCCCTGGCCATTCAGGCCAGTGATGCGGAACTGGGCACCCAGCGGCGACTGGATGGTCGCCAGGCTGATGATCTTCTTCTCTTCTTTAAACGTCTGAACCGGCACGTCTTTCTCGACGCCGTTGATCACTTGCTTGGTGTAAGTGGTGACCGGACGTTGTTCGATGAAGATCACGGCCATGCTGCGACCGACGTTGCTGCGAGTCGCCCGACTCATCAGCTCGCCGCCGTGGCCATCCAGACGGATGTTCACTTCTGGCGTGCCGTGCTCGCCGAAGCCAGCCTTGGCGTCTGTCACCTGGTCACCGGTGATGATCAGGCCACGTTCGATCAGCGCCGGAGGACGCTTGCCTTCACGGAACTCGAATTCCTCGGAAGTGGCTTTCGAAGCGCCTGGCTCAGCCGCCAGACGGAACTCAAGGTTGGCCGTTTTGCCGAGGATACGCTTGGCTTCTGCAGTGTCTTGCACGCCCGGCAGCTCAACCACGATGCGGTTGGCGCCTTGGCGCTGAACGATAGGTTCGGCAACACCCAGCTCGTTGACGCGGTTACGTACCGTGGTCAAGTTCTGCTTGATGGAGTATTCGCGGATTTCCGCCAGCTTGGCCGGGGTCATCGCCAGACGCAGTACCGGTTGGCCATTGAGGTCGGCCGGAACAATGTCGAAATCGTTGAAGTTCTTGCGAATCAGCGCACGCGCTTCTTCACGGGCTGCTTCATCAGTGAAGCCCAGCTGAATGGCACCACCCAGTTGCGGCAGGCTGCGATAGCGCAGACGCTCTTTGCGCAACAGGCTCTTGACGTCGCCTTCGTAGACTTTCAGGCGTGCGTCGAGGGCTTTGTCCATGTCCACTTCCAACAGGAAGTGCACACCACCGGACAAGTCCAGACCCAGCTTCATCGGGTGCGCGCCAAAGCTGCGCAGCCATTGCGGGGTGGTTTGTGCCAGGTTCAGTGCAACGACGTAGTCATCACCCAATGCCTTGCGCACAACGTCTTTGGCTGGCAGCTGATCTTCAGCCTTGATCAGACGGATCAGACCGCCCTTGCCGCCCGCAGCCAAAGTGGCCGCCTTGACGTTGATCCCGGATTCCTTGAGCGCGGTGCTCACACGATCCAGATCAGCCTGAGTAACCTGCAGTGCAGTGCTTGCACCGCTGACCTGAATGGCCGGGTCATCAGGGTATAGATTGGGAGCGGAATAAATCAGACCGACCGCCAGCACCGCCAGGATCAGAATGTATTTCCACAGAGGGTATTTGTTCAGCATCACGCCGCCCGCTTATGACGCGGGGCGCCTTGCGCGCCCCGTCGATTGAGTAGAAGTTGAAACTTAGATCGCTTTGAGCGTGCCTTTTGGCAGCGTGGCGGCGATGGCGCCTTTCTGGAATTTCATTTCGACGGTGTCGGAGACTTCCAGAACAACGAAGTCGTCGGACACTTTGGTGATCTTGCCGGCGATACCGCCGGTGGTCACAACTTCGTCACCTTTTTGCAGGCTGCCCAGCAGGTTTTTCTGCTCTTTGGCGCGCTTGGCCTGTGGACGCCAGATCATCAGGTAGAAGATGACCAGGAAACCGACCAGGAAAATCCACTCAAAGCCGCCGCCCATCGGGCCTGCCGCAGGTGCAGCAGCGTCAGCCATGGCATTAGAGATAAAAAAGCTCATTTAGCACTCCAGTTGCAAATGTTGAATCTTGGGGTCAGAAAACTCAGTCCAAAGGCGGAACAGATAACCCGCGTTTGGCGTAGAAGGCATCGACAAAGGCGGCCAATGTACCCTGTTGAATAGCCTCGCGCAAACCAGCCATAAGCACCTGATAATGGCGCAAATTGTGGATGGTATTCAACATGCTACCCAGCATTTCGCCGCACTTGTCCAGATGGTGCAGATAAGCACGGGAGAAGTTCTGGCAGGTGTAGCAATCGCAGGTTGGATCGAGCGGCGAATCATCATGGCGATGGAACGCGTTACGGATCTTCAGCACGCCTGTATCAATGAACAGATGCCCATTGCGGGCATTACGGGTTGGCATCACGCAATCGAACATGTCCACACCGCGGCGCACACCCTCAACCAGATCTTCCGGTTTGCCAACGCCCATAAGGTAACGAGGTTTGTCAGCCGGCATCTGGCCCGGCAGATAATCCAGCACCTTGATCATCTCGTGCTTGGGCTCGCCCACCGACAGACCGCCGATGGCCAGGCCGTCAAAGCCGATCTTGTCGAGGCCTTCCAGGGAGCGCATGCGCAAATCCTGGTGCATACCGCCCTGAACGATGCCGAACAGCGCCGCCGTGTTATCGCCATGGGCGTTTTTCGAACGCTGGGCCCAACGCAACGACAGCTCCATCGAGACGCGAGCGACGTCTTCATCGGCCGGGTACGGGGTGCATTCGTCGAAAATCATCACGATGTCCGAGCCCAGATCGCGCTGGACCTGCATCGACTCTTCCGGGCCCATGAACACTTTGGCGCCGTCGACAGGAGAGGCGAAGGTCACGCCCTCCTCCTTGATCTTGCGCATCGCGCCCAGGCTGAACACCTGAAAACCGCCGGAGTCTGTAAGAATCGGGCCTTTCCACTGCATGAAATCGTGCAGGTCGCCGTGCTTCTTGATCACTTCAGTGCCAGGACGCAGCCATAAGTGAAAGGTGTTACCCAGAATGATTTCCGCGCCGGTGGCGACGATATCCCGCGGCAACATGCCCTTGACCGTGCCGTAGGTACCCACCGGCATGAAGGCCGGGGTCTCGACGGTACCTCGCGGGAAGGTCAAACGACCGCGACGAGCCTTGCCGTCTGTGGCAAGTAGCTCAAAAGACATGCGACTGGTGCGACTCATTCTGTTTCCTCTGGGCCTGTTTCTTTAGGGGCGGTAGGCGCGGGATTACGGGTGATAAACATCGCATCACCGTAGCTGAAAAAGCGGTATTCGTTGTCGACGGCGGCTTTATAGGCGGCCATGGTCTCGGGATAACCGGCGAATGCCGAAACCAGCATCAACAGCGTGGATTCGGGCAAATGGAAGTTGGTGACCAGGGCATCGACCACATGAAACGGCCGACCCGGGTAGATAAAGATGTCGGTGTCGCCACTGAACGGCTTGAGCACGCCATCGCGCGCGGCACTTTCCAGGGAACGCACGCTGGTGGTCCCCACGGCTACCACGCGACCACCGCGAGCGCGGCAGGCTTCGACGGCATCGACCACGTCCTGACCAACTTCCAGCCACTCACTGTGCATATGGTGATCTTCAAGCTTCTCGACCCGCACCGGCTGAAAGGTACCGGCGCCAACGTGCAAGGTCACGAACGCGGTCTCGATGCCCTTGGCGGCAATCGCTTCCATCAGCGGCTGATCGAAATGCAGCCCCGCCGTCGGCGCCGCCACCGCGCCCAGGCGCTCGGCGTACACCGTCTGATAACGCTCGCGGTCCGAGCCTTCATCCGGGCGGTCTATATAAGGAGGCAACGGCATGTGCCCGACGCGATCGAGCAGCGGCAACACCTCTTCGGCAAACCCCAGTTCGAACAACGCATCGTGACGCGCCAGCATCTCGGCTTCACCACCGCCGTCGATCAGGATCTTCGAACCCGGTTTCGGCGACTTGCTGGAACGCACATGCGCCAGCACGCGATGACTGTCGAGCACCCGCTCCACCAGAATTTCCAGCTTGCCGCCGGAAGCCTTCTGACCAAACAGCCGCGCCGGAATCACCCGGGTATTGTTGAACACCATCAAATCGCCCGGGCGCAAATGCTCAAGCAAATCAGTGAATTGACGGTGTGCCAGGGCGCCACTGACCCCGTCCAGGGTCAACAGGCGACTACCGCGACGCTCAGCCAAAGGATGGCGAGCAATCAGCGAATCAGGGAGCTCAAAGGTAAAGTCAGCAACGCGCATGATGGGGTTCGTCTAGCAGGGCCGGGAAGTCTAGCGGAAATATCAAAAATTCTCCATGTACCTGATTGACCAACGGTTATCTCATCTCTATACTTCGCCGCCATTGAGCCCTGATGGCGGAATTGGTAGACGCGGCGGATTCAAAATCCGTTTTCGAAAGGAGTGGGAGTTCGAGTCTCCCTCGGGGCACCAAAATTAAGAAAGGTCTTGCTTTGCAAGGCCTTTTTTTTCGTCTGTAGAAAAGTGATCTCGCCCCGCTGCCCCATAGGTGTTGCCGAAGGCTGCGATCTTTTGATCTCGCTTTTCAACGCCACAACCCGAAACGCTCGGCTAACGAATCAAGGATTCACACAATGGAATTGCCACTGGAAACCGTTGCCCTTTTCGCCTTCAAGCTGGCTTATGAGACGGAAGGTGAAAGTCCGATTCTGCGGGATGATCCGATCATGAGTGATTATGAGCGGGAGGTGTTTGGGTTACTGGTGCGTAGGGGGGATGTCGAGGGTATCCAGTTTAGGGTGGCGCATTGTGTGAGTTTAGCGCTGGACGCTATAGGCGGCGTAAATACGCCGCTAGGGCGCGAACTACATAGATTGTCGGCTGATTTGCGCGGTGCTCAGACCTTGGAGCAACTTGATGCACCGCTGATCGCACTCAAGGACTACTTGAAAGACATTCAGTGAGTGGAGCCCAAACCCACGCCGGACAACAACGCCCTTCAGCACAGAGCCAGCAGTTTGATATCGTGCCTCCATCGCCTCATCTCATCAAAGAAACCAAAGGCGGTTTCAGGGGCATTGTTAACAAGGAAAAGGACTGAATACAGCTAATCGGCATGTTGGCGTTCTTCGCTGCGACAGTGGGGATGTGGATTTGGGTGGTGAGGAACCGTGGCAACGTGAATCTGTGGCTCGCTAACCTGGCGGGTGCCGTGGGTAGTTTAATTGTCGGGGTGGCGGTGCTGATTCTGTTCAACAGATGGCTTGTCCCCGGAGGAAACACGGCACAGGGCGTTTTATTCATGCTCTATACGTTGATGGCGATTTTAGGTGCCTTTGTCGGAACTTGGCTTCTGGTGATCGCCAGGCTAAAGCAGTCTGGATACCCCGTCGTCCGTCATGTCATCGCCGGAGCATGCAGTGTGTTGGCGGCACTGACCACGGTGATGTTGTGGGTGCTGATCCTTCCCGCGAAGTAAGTGTTTTGCCCCCTCTCATCGAGCTCCAGGATTACTTGAAAGATATTCAGTGAGCGAACGCCTCGGCCTGCGTTCTTCTAGACTTAACAGATAGTCGTAGACAGAATCGAGCACGTCGCTTTGGTGCAGATGAATCAAAGGCAGCGTGGCAAGCTGCCTGTTATGCCCTGAAGAGGTGTGGCAAAGACCGCACCGGGCCCAACAAGATGCCCGCTCAGGGTGCCTGGCCAACGGCCTGAAAATGCCACGATACCGTGACGTGGTGTGACTGCCGCAGCCGACACTTTCGGACAACCGACAACCGCCTGGTTTGCCCGTGATCGTGAGGAATGCTGTATGCCTGATGAGATGTTGCACCTGCCTATGGTCAACAGCCTGCTGGAGCGCCACAAACGCTCCCCCGGCGCACTGTTGCCCATCCTTCATGAGATTCAGGAGGGCATCGGTTACATCCCCGATGCCGCCATCCCCGAGATTGCCCACGCCCTCAACCTGAGTCAGGCCGAGGTTCGCGGGGTGATCAGCTTCTACCATGACTTCCGCACCGCGCCGCCGGCCCGGCATATTCTGCGTCTGTGCCGGGCTGAGTCCTGCCAGAGCCGCGGCGCCGAGCAGCTCGCGGCGCAATTGCGCGAACGCCTGCAACTGGACGATCACGGCAGTAGCGCCGATGGCAGTATCAGTTTGCGTCCGGTGTATTGCCTCGGTGCCTGTGCCTGTTCGCCAGCCCTGGAACTGGATGGTCAGGTGCATGCGCGGCTCAGCGCCGAGCGTCTGGATGCCCTGCTTGATGCTTGCCGGGAGGACGCATGATGCCGCGCCTCTATTTACCTTGTGATTCCCTCGCCCGCGCCGTGGGCGCCGATGAGGTGGCCGTGACCCTTGCCACTCAGGCCCAGGAACGCAATCTGCCACTGGACCTGCAACGCACCAGCTCTCGCGGTCTGTACTGGCTGGAACCACTGCTGGAAGTGGACAGCCCGCAAGGCCGTATCGGCTTCGGCCCGCTGACTGCTGCCGATGTGCCGTCCGTGCTCGATGCGCTGCAAGGCGAGCCATCCGCCCATCCGCTGGCCTTGGGGCTGGTGGAAGAATTGCCTTATCTAAAGACTCAACAACGCCTGCTGTTTGCCCGCGCCGGCATTACCCAGCCGCTGTCCCTGGAGGATTACCGGGCCCACGGCGGTTTCGAGGGCTTGACCCAGGCCATCGCCTTGGGCGGAGAGCAGACCGCGACTGAGGTATTCGATTCAGGCCTGCGTGGCCGTGGCGGCGCGGCGTTCCCGGCCGGGATCAAATGGCGCACGGTGCGTACCACCCAGGCTGCGCAGAAATACGTTGTGTGCAACGCCGACGAAGGCGACTCCGGCACTTTCGCCGATCGCATGTTGATGGAAGGTGATCCCTTCCTGCTGATCGAAGGCATGGCCATTGCCGGTATTACCGTTGGGGCCAGCTACGGTTACATCTATGTGCGCTCGGAATATCCCGATGCCGTGGCCACGCTGCGTGCAGCGTTGGACATCGCCCGAGATGCCGGTTACCTCGGCGCTAATGTCGGCGGCAGCGGTCTGGCCTTCGATATGGAAGTGCGAGTCGGTGCCGGCGCTTACATCTGCGGTGAAGAAACCGCGCTGCTGGACTCGCTCGAAGGCAAGCGCGGGATCGTCCGCGCCAAGCCACCGATCCCCGCCTTGCAGGGTTTGTTCGGCCTGCCGACCCTGGTGCACAACGTGCTGACCCTGGCCTCGGTGCCGCTGATTCTGGCCAAGGGTGCGCAGTTCTATCGCGATTACGGCATGGGCCGCTCCCTGGGCACCATGCCCTTCCAGCTGGCGGGCAATATTCGTCACGGCGGTCTGGTGGAACGGGCCTTTGGCCTGACTCTGCGCGAACTGGTGGAAGACTACGGCGGCGGGACCGCCAGTGGCCGGCCGCTGAAAGCTGCCCAAGTGGGCGGTCCTCTCGGCGCCTGGGTGCCACCCGCGCAATTCGACACTCCGTTAGATTACGAAGCCTTTGTCGCCATTGGGGCCATGCTCGGTCACGGTGGCGTGGTGGTGGCTGACGACACCTTGGACATGGCCCGCATGGCACGCTTCGCGATGCAGTTCTGCGCCGAGGAATCCTGTGGCAAATGCACCCCTTGCCGCATCGGCTCGACCCGGGGCGTAGAGGTGATCGACCGTCTGCTGGCAGCACCTGACCAAAACAGTCGTGATGAGCAGGTGATCATCCTCAAGGACCTGTGCGACACCCTGCAATACGGTTCGCTGTGCGCCTTGGGCGGCATGACCTCCTATCCGGTGACCAGCGCCCTCAAGTACTTCCCCGCCGACTTCGGTCTGCAGTCCTCGGAGGCCGACCAATGATCACTCTCTTCGACCCGAATACAGATATCGATTTGGGCACCCCTGCCCGCGAAAGCCAGGTGCAGGTCACCGTGAACATCGACGGCCGCAGCATCAGCGTGCCCGAAGGTACCTCGGTGATGCGCGCCGCCGCGCTGCTGGGCACCACCATTCCGAAACTGTGTGCCACCGACAGCCTGGAAGCCTTCGGCTCCTGCCGCATGTGCCTGGTGGAGATCGATGGCATGCGCGGCTATCCCGCCTCCTGCACCACGCCGGTCAGCGAAGGCATGAGCGTGCACACCCAGACGCCGAAGCTCGCCACCCTGCGCCGCAACGTCATGGAGTTGTACATCTCCGATCACCCGCTGGACTGCCTGACCTGCTCGGCCAACGGCAACTGCGAGCTGCAAACCGTCGCCGGCCAGGTCGGCCTGCGGGAAGTGCGTTATGGCTATGAAGGCGACAACCATCTGGCCGACGTGAAGGACACTTCCAACCCCTACTTCGATTACGACCCGAGCAAGTGCATCGTCTGCAACCGCTGCGTGCGTGCCTGCGAAGAAACCCAGGGCACCTTTGCTCTGACCATTACCGGACGCGGTTTCGAATCCCGGGTCGCGGCCGCTGGTGGCGATAACTTCCTCGACTCGGAATGCGTGTCCTGCGGCGCCTGTGTGCAAGCCTGCCCCACCGCGACCCTGATGGAAAAAAGCGTGGTCGAACTGGGTCAACCTGAACGTAGTGTGATTACCACGTGTGCCTATTGCGGCGTGGGCTGCTCGTTCCGCGCCGAGATGAAAGGCGACCAACTGGTGCGCATGGTTCCAGACAAGAACGGCCAGGCCAACCATGGCCACTCTTGCGTCAAAGGGCGCTTTGCCTGGGGCTACGCCACCCACCCGGATCGCATCACCAAGCCGATGATCCGCAAGCACATCAACGACCCTTGGCAGGAAGTCAGCTGGGATGAAGCGGTGACCTATGCCGCCAGCGAATTCCGTCGGTTGCAGCAAAAATACGGCCGCGACTCCATTGGTGGCATCACCTCCAGCCGCTGCACCAACGAAGAAACCTATCTGGTGCAAAAACTGGTGCGCGCCGCTTTCGGCAACAACAACGTCGACACCTGTGCACGGGTCTGCCACTCGCCGACCGGCTATGGCCTGAAACAAACCCTGGGCGAGTCCGCCGGCACCCAGAGTTTCGACTCGGTGATGCAGGCCGATGTGATCCTTGTGATGGGCGCCAACCCAAGCGACGCTCACCCAGTGTTCGCCTCCCAGCTCAAACGCCGTCTGCGTGAAGGCGCGCGACTGATCGTCATCGACCCACGACGCATTGATCTAGTGGATTCGGTGCATGCCCGCGCCGAACTGCACCTGGCCCTGCGCCCGGGCACCAACGTCGCCATGCTCAACGCCCTGGCCCACGTCATCGTCACCGAAGGCTTGCTCAACCAGGCCTTTATCGACGCCCGTTGCGAGGACAGCGATTTCGCTCGCTGGAGCGAGTTCGTCAGCCGCGCGGAAAACTCGCCGGAAATCCTTGGCGCCGTCTGCGGCGTCGCCGCTGCCGACATCCGTGCCGCCGCCCGTCTATATGCCACCGGCGGCAATGCAGCGATCTACTATGGCCTGGGCGTCACTGAGCACAGCCAGGGCAGCACTGCCGTCATGGGCATCGCCAACCTGGCCATGGCCACCGGCAACATCGGCCGCGAAGGCGTTGGGGTGAATCCGCTGCGTGGGCAGAACAACGTTCAAGGGTCCTGTGACATGGGCTCCTTCCCCCACGAGCTGCCCGGCTACCGGCATGTCTCCAACGAAACGGTACGGGCGCAATTCGAACAAGCCTGGAATGTCACCTTGCAACCCGACCCGGGTTTGCGCATCCCCAATATGTTCGAGGCAGCCCTGGGCGGCAGTTTCAAGGGTTTGTATTGCCAGGGCGAAGACATCGCCCAGAGCGACCCCAATACTCAGCACGTCACTGCGGCTCTATCGGCGATGGAGTGCATCGTGGTGCAGGACATTTTCCTCAACGAAACCGCCAAGTTCGCCCACGTGTTCCTGCCGGGCGCCTCGTTCCTGGAAAAGGACGGCACCTTCACCAATGCCGAGCGACGCATCTCCCGGGTACGCAAGGTCATGGAACCGCTGGGCGGCAAGGCCGACTGGGAAGGCACAGTGGCGCTGGCCAATGCGCTGGGTTACCCGATGAGTTACCAGCACCCGTCAGAAATCATGGATGAAATCGCCAGCCTGACGCCGACCTTCACCAACGTCAGCTACACCGAACTGGATCGCCACGGCAGCCTGCAATGGCCGTGCAACGCCGCGGCACCGGACGGCACGCCGACCATGCACATCGAGGAATTCGTGCGCGGCAAGGGGCGTTTCATGCTCACCGGTTACGTGCCCACCGAGGAAAAGGTCAACAGTCGTTATCCCCTGCTGCTGACCACCGGGCGCATCCTCAGCCAGTACAACGTCGGCGCCCAGACCCGGCGTACCGACAACGTCGCCTGGCATCAAGAAGACCGCCTGGAAATCCACCCGACCGATGCCGAGAGCCGTGGCATCAACGAAGATGATTGGGTCGGCATTGGCAGTCGCGCAGGACAGACTGTACTGCGTGCGCGGATCACCGAACGGGTAGCCCCAGGCGTGGTGTACACCACCTTCCACTTCCCTGAATCGGGGGCCAACGTCATTACCACCGATAACTCCGACTGGGCCACCAACTGTCCGGAGTACAAGGTCACCGCCGTGGAAGTCAGCCGCGTCTACCACCCTTCCGAGTGGCAAAAACGCTATCAGGAATTCAGCGACGAACAACAACGTCTGCTCGACGAACGCCGCCAGGCACGCACCGCCGGAACAAAAGCCGAGGTGCGCCGATGAGCACTGACAATCTGATCAAAATGGTCAACCAGATCGCCCAATACTTCGCCACCGAACCGGATCAGCAACAGGCCGTGCTCGGCGTGCGAAATCACCTGCAGATGTATTGGACGCCAGGCATGCGCAAGGAATTGCTGGCCTGGCAGACAGCGCATCAGGGGGCAGACTTGCACCCGCTGGCGCAGGCGGCGGTCAGTGGGGCGGGCTGGGAGGCTTAGGTTTACACGATCCTTGGGGAAGATTGCCCCTTGGCCTGTTGACTGAAAACTGTGGCGAGGGAGCTTGCTCCCGTTGGACTGCGTAGTAGTCCCCATTCTTTGGGGCCGCTTCGCGACCCAGCGGGAGCAAGCTCCCTCGCCACAAGTTTTTGATCATTTCGAGGCGAGTCTTTCGGGACTAATGCACCGGCAACACCACCAACGCCTCCAACCCGCCCGTCGACCGATTACGCAATGTCAGCTCGCCTCCGTGCTCCAGCACAATCGCCCGCGCAGCCGATAACCCCAAACCAACACCTCCAGTGCTTTTGTTGCGCGAGCCTTCCATCCGGAAGAACGGCACAAACACTTGCTCAAGGCAGGCATCTGGAATGCCCGGTCCACGATCCAGTATTTTGATCTGCACCTCGCCAGCGCTCGGGACCAGTTCAATCCCCGGCTCACTGCCGTACTTGATAGCGTTGTCGAGCAAGTTGGTGATCACCCGTTTAAGCCCCAACGGGCGCCCGAAATACACCAACCGCAGCGGCCCGCTGAACGTAATGTCGACTCCCTGATCTCGATAATCATCAAGCAACGTTTGCAGCAGTTCCGCCAGATCAAACTGTGTCGCCGGTTCAAGCCGCGCATCATCACGAAAGAACTCCAGCGCCGAGTTGATCATTGCCTGCATTTCATCCACGTCACGAAACAGGCGCTGCTGTTGCTCGCTGTCTTCGATGAATTCGCCACGCAAGCGCATCCGCGTCAGAGGAGCACGCAGGTCGTGGGAGATGGCGGCGAGCATTTGCGTGCGGTCACGGATGAAGTGTTGCAACTGCGCCTGCATGGCGTTGAACGCGAGAATCGCCTGACGGATTTCTTGCGGACCTAGTGGTTCGATGGGCGGTGCGCGGAAGTCCGTACCAAAGCGCCGGGCGCCTTCGGCGAAGCGCTGCAAAGGTGTGGCGAGACGTCGGGTGGCGATCAGCGCGACCAGTGCGGTGGAGATCAACACCAGCAGGATGACGATCAGGTAACGTGGCGCTTCGTCGAGGCCCCAACTGCGCGAGGGTGCGGAGAACATCAGCCATGTTGAATCCGATAGTTCGATCAGCAGCGCGTAATGCGCGTCCGCCGTGTGCTCCGTCCAGTCGGCGGGTTCATAGGCTTCGATGCGCCGGTCAGGGGCTCTGAGCATCGGCTGCAGGATGGTCGAGCCAATGTCAGACTTCGGATCGTCCACTGTCGGCAGATTGAGATCGTGCCGATCAGGGTGCCAAGTGACAGTGAAGCCGTTCTCGTTGGCTGCTTGCGCCAATGGGTTGCGCAGTGGCGCCGGGGCGGCCTCGATGATGCGGGCGATGACGGCGGCTTTTTCCAGCAAGCCGATTTCGGTCAGTGGCGGGCGCGCCCATACGCCGGCCAATTGGATAAACAGCCCGTTGAGCGCCAATGAAATGAGCATGGCCAGGATGATCGTCAACGCGATCCAGCGCGCCACCGTATCTTGTGGCCAGTCTCGGGCGCGAATTCGCTTCAGCCACCTCATCGCCGCGTTACGCTGGGTGTGAACAGGTAACCGCCGTTGCGCACGGTACGAATCATCGCCGGGCGCTTGGTGTCGGACTCGAGTTTGCGTCGCAGACGGCTGACCTGAACGTCGATGCTGCGATCGAACGCCTCATGGCAATGCCCGCGCGCCAGGTCCAGCAATTGCTCGCGGGTGAGAATGCATTGGGGGTGTTCGACGAAGACCAGCAGCAGGTCAAACTCACCGGCCGACAGCGGGATCATCACGTTGTCCGGCGAGCGCAACTCACGGCGAGTGACGTCCAGGTGCCAGTCAGCGAAATCAATCAGCGGCCGTGGCCGTTCCTGCGACACCGGACGGCGCTCGTCCACGCGACGCAGCACAGCACGCACTCGGGCCAGCAGTTCACGGGCGTCGAAGGGTTTGGTCAGATAATCATCGGCGCCCAGCTCCAGGCCGACCACCCGATCACTGAGTTCGCCCATGGCTGTCAGCATGATTACCGGTATTGCGTGTCGAATCCGCAGTTGCTGACACAGGATCAGTCCGCTGTCGCCGGGCAACATCACGTCCAGAATGATCAGGTCCGGCGCCTGGCGCTCTATGGCCGACCACAGCGACGCACCGTCTGTGGCGACCTCGACGTTGTAGCCGTGCTGCACGAAGAATTTTTTCAGTAGATCAAGGACTTCAAGGTCGTCGTCCACAATTAAAAGGCTGTTCACCGAAGGTCACTTGAGGGGCGAATGGAACCGCCATCTAAAACTATTCACGGCCGCGCGTCATATATTTCAACTCTGCAATAAAGCGTCAGCACAGCAATAAACCAGACATCTTGGCGCAAGGATTGGAGGTCAGCATCACGGCGAATTCCTCCTGAGACTTGCGTCCATGTTGCCTTTCAAGTGTGCTCCCTGGCTGGCCCGCAACACCTCAATTGCCGTGTTGGCCGCAGGGCTGACGGGTTGCAGCAGCCAGCCGCCGTCCACCACCAACGTGGCTTGCGCCGACGTCACCTATTCGGTGTACGACCCGGCGGAACCGTTCAATCGCGGCGTCTTCGCGTTTAACCGGGTGGTTGATGATTACGCCTTGGCGCCGGTCGCGCGCGGCTACCGCTACACGCCGGATTTTTTCCAGACCGGTGTGCATAACTTCGTGGCGAACTTCGGTGAGCCCAAGGTCTTTATCAATGACCTGCTGCAAGGCAACCCGATGCGCTCGGTCAATACCCTGGGGCGTTTCGCGCTCAACACCACGGTAGGGGTAGTGGGCTTGATCGACGTCTCCGGCATGGCCGGTATCCCGCGCCACGACTCGGACTTTGGCCAGACCTTCGGCGTATGGGGCATCGGCAACGGTCCGATCGTCGAGCTGCCATTGCTCGGAACCTCCAACAGTCGCGACGCCGCCGGCCGCGTACTCGGCTTTGTGGTCGATCCGTTCGGCAGCAATAGCGATACCGTGGATACGCTGTCCACCATCAGCACTGTCGGTGGCTTCGTCGATGGTCGGGCAGAAGTCTTACCGCTGACCGACAGCCTGCAAAAACTGCCGGACTATTACAGCGCGTTGCGTAATGTGGTAGCCGAACATCGCGCTGCTTACGTGGCCGATGGCAAACAAGGCTCGCCTGAGAACAGCACTCCTAAATGCACAGGAGCACCGGCCGATGGGTTCTGAAAGCAATAGCCTGACTCTGCAGCAACGGGTGATCCGGGACGACACGGCCAATCTGCATCTGCACTGTCGGGAAATCACCCTGCGCCTGTCACCGGACTGTCGCCAATTGGTGCTCACCCGTTACACCGAACACTACGGCCCGGCGCTGGTACGCTGGATAGAGCGCAGCCATACAGTGTCGGTGACCGAGTTGTTTCGCTGGCTCGTGGCCAATGGTGAGATGGGGGTCATGAGAGAGGGTAGCCAGTCGCAGCCTTGATATAGGGTGATGATACGGAGGATGGAAGTCCTCCGTATCATCCCGCCCGAAGCCTACAGCGGAACCGAAACAAATCGGTTTCCTCTCGCACAGTTGCTGCAGCCCTTACCAGCAATCACGCTCGCACATAGACCCAGGCGCTGATGCCGGACTTGAGGGTCGATATGACGCCTGAGCGAAACGTGACCGCTGGGAGCGGTCCGATGATGCTGTACGAACTTTCCTGCGGACAAAACAAAACCCCTACCTGCATACGCAGATAGGGGTTTCGGAATTTAATCTTGACGATGACCTACTCTCACATGGGGAAACCCCACACTACCATCGGCGATGCATCGTTTCACTGCTGAGTTCGGGATGGGATCAGGTGGTTCCAATGCTCTATGGTCGTCAAGAAATTCGGTAGCCAGGTCGTTTGCCTTGCGGCTTACGCTCCAGCGAATGGGTAGGTGATAGATCGGTGTTTTGTGAGTATCTCGAACTTTCGGTTCATTTCGTCTTCACACACCGCAATCTGATGCTCTTTCGAGTAGTCAAATTGCTTGGGTGTTATATGGTCAAGCCTCACGGGCAATTAGTATTGGTTAGCTCAACGCCTCACAGCGCTTACACACCCAACCTATCAACGTCGTAGTCTTCGACGGCCCTTCAGGGGACTCAAGGTCCCAGTGAGATCTCATCTTGAGGCTAGTTTCCCGCTTAGATGCTTTCAGCGGTTATCTATTCCGAACATAGCTACCCGGCAATGCCACTGGCGTGACAACCGGAACACCAGAGGTTCGTCCACTCCGGTCCTCTCGTACTAGGAGCAGCCCCTCTCAAATCTCAAACGTCCACGGCAGATAGGGACCGAACTGTCTCACGACGTTCTAAACCCAGCTCGCGTACCACTTTAAATGGCGAACAGCCATACCCTTGGGACCGGCTTCAGCCCCAGGATGTGATGAGCCGACATCGAGGTGCCAAACACCGCCGTCGATATGAACTCTTGGGCGGTATCAGCCTGTTATCCCCGGAGTACCTTTTATCCGTTGAGCGATGGCCCTTCCATACAGAACCACCGGATCACTAAGACCTACTTTCGTACCTGCTCGACGTGTCTGTCTCGCAGTCAAGCGCGCTTTTGCCTTTATACTCTACGACCGATTTCCGACCGGTCTGAGCGCACCTTCGTACTCCTCCGTTACTCTTTAGGAGGAGACCGCCCCAGTCAAACTACCCACCATACACTGTCCTCGATCCGGATAACGGACCTGAGTTAGAACCTCAAAGTTGCCAGGGTGGTATTTCAAGGTTGGCTCCACGCGAACTGGCGTCCACGCTTCAAAGCCTCCCACCTATCCTACACAAGCAAATTCAAAGTCCAGTGCAAAGCTATAGTAAAGGTTCACGGGGTCTTTCCGTCTAGCCGCGGATACACTGCATCTTCACAGCGATTTCAATTTCACTGAGTCTCGGGTGGAGACAGCGCCGCCATCGTTACGCCATTCGTGCAGGTCGGAACTTACCCGACAAGGAATTTCGCTACCTTAGGACCGTTATAGTTACGGCCGCCGTTTACCGGGGCTTCGATCAAGAGCTTCGCGTTAGCTAACCCCATCAATTAACCTTCCGGCACCGGGCAGGCGTCACACCCTATACGTCCACTTTCGTGTTTGCAGAGTGCTGTGTTTTTAATAAACAGTCGCAGCGGCCTGGTATCTTCGACCGGCGTGGGCTTACGCAGTAAATGCTTCACCCTCACCGGCGCACCTTCTCCCGAAGTTACGGTGCCATTTTGCCTAGTTCCTTCACCCGAGTTCTCTCAAGCGCCTTGGTATTCTCTACCCAACCACCTGTGTCGGTTTGGGGTACGGTTCCTGGTTACCTGAAGCTTAGAAGCTTTTCTTGGAAGCATGGCATCAACCACTTCGTGTACTAAAAGTACACTCGTCATCAGCTCTCGGCCTTAGAATCCCGGATTTACCTAAGATTCCAGCCTACCACCTTAAACTTGGACAACCAACGCCAAGCTGGCCTAGCCTTCTCCGTCCCTCCATCGCAATAACCAGAAGTACAGGAATATTAACCTGTTTTCCATCGACTACGCTTTTCAGCCTCGCCTTAGGGACCGACTAACCCTGCGTCGATTAACGTTGCGCAGGAAACCTTGGTCTTTCGGCGTGGGTGTTTTTCACACCCATTGTCGTTACTCATGTCAGCATTCGCACTTCTGATACCTCCAGCAAGCTTCTCAACTCACCTTCACAGGCTTACAGAACGCTCCTCTACCGCATCACCTAAGTGATACCCGTAGCTTCGGTGTATGGTTTGAGCCCCGTTACATCTTCCGCGCAGGCCGACTCGACTAGTGAGCTATTACGCTTTCTTTAAAGGGTGGCTGCTTCTAAGCCAACCTCCTAGCTGTCTAAGCCTTCCCACATCGTTTCCCACTTAACCATAACTTTGGGACCTTAGCTGACGGTCTGGGTTGTTTCCCTTTTCACGACGGACGTTAGCACCCGCCGTGTGTCTCCCATGCTCGGCACTTGTAGGTATTCGGAGTTTGCATCGGTTTGGTAAGTCGGGATGACCCCCTAGCCGAAACAGTGCTCTACCCCCTACAGTGATACATGAGGCGCTACCTAAATAGCTTTCGAGGAGAACCAGCTATCTCCGAGCTTGATTAGCCTTTCACTCCGATCCACAGGTCATCCGCTAACTTTTCAACGGTAGTCGGTTCGGTCCTCCAGTTAGTGTTACCCAACCTTCAACCTGCCCATGGATAGATCGCCCGGTTTCGGGTCTATTCCCAGCGACTAGACGCCCTATTAAGACTCGCTTTCGCTACGCCTCCCCTATTCGGTTAAGCTCGCCACTGAAAATAAGTCGCTGACCCATTATACAAAAGGTACGCAGTCACCCAACAAAGTGGGCTCCCACTGCTTGTACGCATACGGTTTCAGGATCTATTTCACTCCCCTCTCCGGGGTTCTTTTCGCCTTTCCCTCACGGTACTAGTTCACTATCGGTCAGTCAGTAGTATTTAGCCTTGGAGGATGGTCCCCCCATATTCAGACAAAGTTTCTCGTGCTCCGTCCTACTCGATTTCATGACTAAGAGATTTTCGCGTACAGGGCTATCACCCACTATGGCCGCACTTTCCAGAGCGTTCCGCTAATCTCAAAGCCACTTAAGGGCTAGTCCCCGTTCGCTCGCCACTACTAAGGGAATCTCGGTTGATTTCTTTTCCTCAGGGTACTTAGATGTTTCAGTTCCCCTGGTTCGCTTCTTAAGCCTATGTATTCAGCTTAAGATACCTAACTTATGTTAGGTGGGTTCCCCCATTCAGACATCTCCGGATCAAAGTCTGTTTGCCGACTCCCCGAAGCTTTTCGCAGGCTACCACGTCTTTCATCGCCTCTGACTGCCAAGGCATCCACCGTATGCGCTTCTTCACTTGACCATATAACCCCAAGCAATCTGGTTATACTGTGAAGACGACATTCGCCGAAAATTCGATTCTTGCTCATAAAGAGCAACTCACAAATTTTACCTTAGCCTGATCCGTTACCAGTGAAAGTAACGTTCAGTCTATCTTTCTATCACATACCCAAATTTTTAAAGAACGATCTAATCAAAGACTAGAAATCAACATTCATCACCGGCTCGGTGGAATGCTCATTTCTAAGCTTTCAACAAACAGAAGCAGTAGTGGTGGAGCCAAACGGGATCGAACCGTTGACCTCCTGCGTGCAAGGCAGGCGCTCTCCCAGCTGAGCTATGGCCCCGTATTTCTACAGGCGTTTCCCACACAAAATTGGTGGGTCTGGGCAGATTCGAACTGCCGACCTCACCCTTATCAGGGGTGCGCTCTAACCAACTGAGCTACAGACCCAATTTCGAGCTACTAAGGCCGACCTCACCCTGCTCTTAACCACGAAGCATGGGGTGCGCTCTAACCAACTCAGCTACAACCTGACACAGGCTGCTTCTTTATCGTCTTCTTCAATGAATCAAGCAATTCGTGTGGGAACTTATGGAGCAGCTGATGTCGTCGATTAAGGAGGTGATCCAGCCGCAGGTTCCCCTACGGCTACCTTGTTACGACTTCACCCCAGTCATGAATCACACCGTGGTAACCGTCCTCCCGAAGGTTAGACTAGCTACTTCTGGTGCAACCCACTCCCATGGTGTGACGGGCGGTGTGTACAAGGCCCGGGAACGTATTCACCGCGACATTCTGATTCGCGATTACTAGCGATTCCGACTTCACGCAGTCGAGTTGCAGACTGCGATCCGGACTACGATCGGTTTTCTGGGATTAGCTCCACCTCGCGGCTTGGCAACCCTCTGTACCGACCATTGTAGCACGTGTGTAGCCCAGGCCGTAAGGGCCATGATGACTTGACGTCATCCCCACCTTCCTCCGGTTTGTCACCGGCAGTCTCCTTAGAGTGCCCACCATTACGTGCTGGTAACTAAGGACAAGGGTTGCGCTCGTTACGGGACTTAACCCAACATCTCACGACACGAGCTGACGACAGCCATGCAGCACCTGTCTCAATGCTCCCGAAGGCACCAATCCATCTCTGGAAAGTTCATTGGATGTCAAGGCCTGGTAAGGTTCTTCGCGTTGCTTCGAATTAAACCACATGCTCCACCGCTTGTGCGGGCCCCCGTCAATTCATTTGAGTTTTAACCTTGCGGCCGTACTCCCCAGGCGGTCAACTTAATGCGTTAGCTGCGCCACTAAGAGCTCAAGGCTCCCAACGGCTAGTTGACATCGTTTACGGCGTGGACTACCAGGGTATCTAATCCTGTTTGCTCCCCACGCTTTCGCACCTCAGTGTCAGTATCAGTCCAGGTGGTCGCCTTCGCCACTGGTGTTCCTTCCTATATCTACGCATTTCACCGCTACACAGGAAATTCCACCACCCTCTACCATACTCTAGCTCGTCAGTTTTGAATGCAGTTCCCAGGTTGAGCCCGGGGATTTCACATCCAACTTAACGAACCACCTACGCGCGCTTTACGCCCAGTAATTCCGATTAACGCTTGCACCCTCTGTATTACCGCGGCTGCTGGCACAGAGTTAGCCGGTGCTTATTCTGTCGGTAACGTCAAAACAATTACGTATTAGGTAACTGCCCTTCCTCCCAACTTAAAGTGCTTTACAATCCGAAGACCTTCTTCACACACGCGGCATGGCTGGATCAGGCTTTCGCCCATTGTCCAATATTCCCCACTGCTGCCTCCCGTAGGAGTCTGGACCGTGTCTCAGTTCCAGTGTGACTGATCATCCTCTCAGACCAGTTACGGATCGTCGCCTTGGTGAGCCATTACCTCACCAACTAGCTAATCCGACCTAGGCTCATCTGATAGCGCAAGGCCCGAAGGTCCCCTGCTTTCTCCCGTAGGACGTATGCGGTATTAGCGTCCGTTTCCGAGCGTTATCCCCCACTACCAGGCAGATTCCTAGGCATTACTCACCCGTCCGCCGCTCGCCACCAGGTACAAGTACCCGTGCTGCCGCTCGACTTGCATGTGTTAGGCCTGCCGCCAGCGTTCAATCTGAGCCATGATCAAACTCTTCAGTTCAAACATCTTTGGGTTTTTAAGAAACCCTAAACTTGGCTCAGCAATCGTTGGTTACATCTTTGATTTCTCGCGGAGTAACTTGTGATGCTGATAATCTTGTTGACTATCAGTCTGACTCCACAAGCACCCACACGAATTGCTTGATTCAGTTGTTAAAGAGCGGTTGGTTAAGATCTTTCGTCTCAACCGAGGCGCGCATTCTACAGCAGCCTCTGTTGCTGTCAAGCGGTTATTTTCAGAAGTTTTCAAGGTTTTCCTTAACAACTTCAACCACTTGCGCTTCCGATCTCTCGTTAGCGGGAGGCGAATTCTACAGCGTTAATCGCTGCTGTCAACACCTCTTTTTCTCCGCTTTCGACCGAGAAGATCGAACCGTCAATAAGGCGAAAACACACGGCCTTACCAACTCCTTCTGGCTTCGATGAACTGAAGCGTAACCGCTGTCGAAAACTGCATAACTCTTTGTTTACCAAGGAGTTTTCCGTTTCGACTGCGCCGGAAGTGGGGCGAATTATAGACTTCCAGAATCTGCCGTCAACTCCTAATTATGCTTTTCTATCAATAACTTTGCGCAAGCCGGAAAACAGCGCATTCCCCTTCTATATAGGAGAACTCACCAGAATATACCGCCGCCTTGGCTTGCCCTCCCACTGCGCTATCATCGCCCGCCTCTCTGCACCAAGAGTCTTGAACCCGGATGCCCGTATCTTTGCCATTGCCCGCCGATCACTCTCCTTTGCCACCGGTCCTCGTCGGCCCGCTATTACGGCGCCTGGAACCCACGAGGCTGGTGCTGTGGCTGGTGGGGTCGCGTGCGCTGTCGCTGACGCTACGCTTGCAAGGAGTCGACATCCGGCTCGATGCGGATCAATGCACGATCATCCCGGTCGGAACTCATGCCTTCATTCATTTGATAGATGTGCCACTGGATGCCGCCCTGCCCTGCGACACGTTGATCGAGTACGACCTGCTGATCACCGAAGCGGATGGCACGCCGTCGGGCATCGCCGAGTGGGCGCCGCATCTGCTGTACGGCGAAGCGCATTACCCGAATTTCGTGCTGCGCTCGCGCATCGATCAGTTGCTGCATGGCTCCTGCCGTAAGCCTCACCATCCGGCGGCCGATGGTTTGCTGTGCGTCGATCGGTTGCTGGAGTCCGAGCCGGACGCCTGCAAGCGCCCCGCGCTATTAATGATGAGCGGCGACCAGGTGTATGCGGATGATGTCGCGGGGCCGATGTTGCTGGCAATTCATGCCTTGATCGAGCGCCTGGGGCTGTTCGACGAACACCTCGACGGTGCGGTGGTCAGCGACAGCGCCAAACTCTACGAACACCCAGCCAGCTACTACCATCGTGCGGATTTGTTACCGGCGCTTGAAAGCAACGAAACCCTGCGCGAACGATTTTTCGGTGGAGCGCGTAAGCCGATTTTTACCAGTAGCAGCGCCGACAACCATCTGGTGACCTTCGCCGAGGTCATAGCCATGTACCTATTAGTATGGTCGCCAACGTCCTGGACACTGATCGCGCCAGAACCACCGGCGCTCACACCCGAACGACGCAAGCGCTATGCCCTGGAGCAGATGCGCATCGATGCGTTCAAGAAAGGACTGAGTGGTGTGGGGCGAGCGATGGCGCATCTGCCGTGCCTGATGATTTTCGATGACCACGATATTACCGATGACTGGAATCTTTCCGCGCAATGGGAGGAAACGGCCTACGGCCATCCTTTCTCCAAGCGCATCATCGGCAACGCACTGCTCGCTTATATGCTGTGTCAGGGTTGGGGCAACAACCCGGATGCATTTGGCAGCATGCTGGAAAAAACCCGTCTATTGAGTGCCACGGGGCAAGACCATTACCTCGACAGCAACGTCCAGGACGATTTGATCGATGAGCTGCTGAGTTTTCAGAAGTGGCATTACGTACTGCCCACCCGCCCGGCGCTGGTGGTACTCGACACCCGCACCCGGCGCTGGCGCAGCGAGATGAACCTCAAGCAACCGTCGGGTCTGCTGGACTGGGAAGCACTCAGCGAGCTGCAACAGGAATTGCTCGATCATCCCTCGGCAATCATCGTTTCGCCCGCGCCGATCTTCGGGGTCAAACTGATCGAAACCGTGCAACGTGTGTTCAGCTGGTGCGGTTATCCATTGATGGTGGACGCCGAAAACTGGATGGCCCATCGCGGCGCGGCCCAAGTGATCCTGAACATTTTCCGACACTCCCGCACACCCGGGAACTACGTAGTGCTGTCCGGTGATGTGCATTATTCCTTCGTCTACGAAGTATTGATCCGATACCGCAAGGCCGGCCCGCGCATCTGGCAGATCACCAGCAGCGGGATCAAAAACGAATTCCCGCCCGCCCTGCTCGAATGGTTCGACCGCCTCAACCGCTGGCTCTACTCGCCCCGCTCGCCCCTCAATTGGCTGACCAAGCGCCGGCGCATGCGCATTGTCCCGCACATTCCCGAACACGCCGAAGCCGGGGAACGGCTGTGGAACTCGGCAGGGATCGGCCAAGTGTTCTTCAATGAAAAGGGCCAGCCGCGGGATATTTATCAATTCAATGCGGATGGATCGCCGAAGACGCGGATGATCGCGCCTGAAATTTCCGAAGCGGTTGAATGACTTTGCCCGAGTTGCCATGAGCAATTATTACCTGCACAGCATGAACCTCACTCGAACCCTGATCATCGGCAACTCCGGCTCGGGCAAGAGTTGGCTGGCCAAACGACTGGCCGAGCACCTGCAAGTGCCCTGGATCGATCTCGACCTGATTCACTGGATATCCGATGAACACAGCATCGCTCGTCCCCGCGCCGAGGCATTGGGAATGGCGCGTGTGGCGGCGAGCAAAAATCGTTGGGTTATCGAGGGTGTGTATGGCTGGATGGTCAGCGAACTTGTGGAACAGGCGACGGCGTTGATCTGGCTGTGTCTGTTGGACGAAGACTGCGTCAGTCATATTCGCCAGCGAGAAGCGAACCGGGACGATAGTGATGAGTTGCTGATAGCGTTACAGGACTGGGCGGGTAGTTACCGTACTCGCGAAGGGTCCAGTGGATTTGCCGCTCACCAGCGTTTGTTTGAAGGGTTCAATGCTTCGAAACTTCAACTGATGAGCCGGGCTGAAGTCTCGGCTTTCATCAACACAATATACAAACCGACTGATCGCTCCTGATTCCACTGACGCAGATACCGATCCTGTAGATACCGTCTTAAACCTCACCGAGCAAGCGCAAGTTTCGGGTCATAAGGCTGGCCCGATTTGAGCACGCCATAAACGAAGTGCAGCAGCTTGCGCATCGCGGCACAAATGATCTGCTTGGGGGCCTTGCCGTTGGCCTTCAAGCGATCCTTCATGGCCATGATCGCCTTGTTGTGCTGCAGCGCCACCAGGCCGGGCATGTAAAGGCCTGCCCGCACGCGCGCTGAGCCGATTTTTGAGATCACAGTACGGCCTTTGAGCAGTCCCGAATCCTGCAGCTTGGGGTTCAACCCAGCAGCAGCAACCAGCTTGCGAGGATCGTCATATTTACGCAGGTCGCCCAGCTCGGCCAGCAGCCGCTCAAGCGTTTTCTGCCCGATACCGTCGATGGTCACGATCAAGTCGCGCATTTGACGCATATCCGGGTCGTCATCGATGTGTTTTTTGATCGCTTTGTGCGTTTCAGCGATCTCTTTTTCGATATGGTGCAGCACGGAGTTAATTGAGGCTTTGACCTTTTCGTCAGATACCCCCAGACGATTGAGCTCCATTTGCTGCATTTCCTGAAGGTCATCCAGGCGGCGAACCAAGGCTTTCAACTGGCGATACTTCAGAGGCTCCGGCGCCCATGGCTGAAGCTTTTCATCCTTTTCCCGGGCGAAGTCCGCGATCAGCTTGGCGTCGCTTTTATCGGTTTTGATCCGGCGTAACTCACTGCCGGCGTAGGCATGGGTCGTGGCCGGATTCACCACGCAAACCCGGTAACCCTTGTTGTAGACGAACTCGGCGAGCGCCAGGTGATAGACACTGGTGGCCTCCATCACGATCAGTGCCGAAGGTTCGACCTGCTTGTGCAGCCAGGCTTCAAACTCTTTGAATCCTTTGGCGTCGTTCGCCAGTTTGGCTTTGGTTTTATGCTTGCCATTCGGCAGGTGTGTAGCGATATCAAAGGTGTTTTTAGCGACATCGACGCCGACGAAACTGGACATGTCTTCTCCCAATCAGATCAGTTGCGATCATCACTACACTCTGTCCAACCTTGTGAATGCGGGCTCTCGCCAGAGACGGGCCCAAGATACCGTTCGAACTGTACGAGTGAGTGTGGAGGGTTGGAGCACGATCTACGTCACAGGCAAAAAGCCTAAGGAGCTGCACGGCTTCCAGGTCCCTCCCTCGATGATCAGTCGAGAACTATCGCTCCTGATGGAGCAATAGTCGAGATACAAGGAGCTGCCGAAGGCTGCTCCTACAGGGGAATGCATTCACCCAGGAGAAGTCAGGCTGCGCTCACTGCCCGACCAACTCCTCTGACAATCATCTCCACTTCCCGCTCATCAATCGTCAGCGGCGGCAAAAGTCGAATGGTTTTGCCCCGTGTCACGTTGATCAGCAAGCCGTGATCGCGGGCGGCTATCAGGGTCAGGTCGCGAATCGGTTGTTTGAGTTCAATGCCAATCATCAAACCCTGGCCGCGAATTGCCAGAACGTTGGGGTCATCGGCCAATTCGATGCGCAATCTGGCGAGCAAGTGTTCTCCCCGCAGTTTGGCATTCTCCAGCAGCCCTTGTTCTTCAATGATCTCCAGCACGGTGCAACCGACGCGGCACGCCAGCGGATTTCCGCCGAACGTGCTGCCGTGGCTGCCGGGGGTAAACAGGTCGGCTGCTTTGCCCCGAGCCAGACAGGCACCAATAGGGATGCCGTTGCCCAGGCCTTTGGCCAGGGTCATGACGTCCGGGATGATGCCTTCATGCTGGAACGCAAACCACTGGCCGGTGCGGCCGATGCCAGTCTGGATTTCATCGAGCATAAGCAGCCAGGCGTGCCGGTTGCAAAGTTCGCGCACCGCTTTGAGATAACCGGGCGGCGCCATTTGCACACCGCTTTCGCCCTGGATCGGCTCCATCAGGATCGCCACGATGCGCCGGCCGTGGGCTTGTTGCACCACCTCCAACGCCGCGAGGTCGCCGAACGGCACTTTAATGAAATCCCCAGGCAACTCGTTAAAGCCCAGGCGCACCGCCGGGCCGTCACTGGCGGACAAGGTACCGAGAGTACGACCGTGAAAGGCGTTTTCCATGACCACCACCAGCGGCTGCTCGATGCCTTTATGCCAGCCGTAAAGCCGCGCGAGTTTCAGCGCGGTTTCATTGGCTTCGG
Organism: Pseudomonas sp. S2_A02; assembly: GCF_054668495.1. Classification (NCBI taxonomy): domain Bacteria; kingdom Pseudomonadati; phylum Pseudomonadota; class Gammaproteobacteria; order Pseudomonadales; family Pseudomonadaceae; genus Pseudomonas; species Pseudomonas sp. S2_A02. The sequence goes on from NZ_CP162776.1 coordinate 2,576,531, forward strand.
CGCCAGAGTTGTTGAAGAACGCCCGGTCCATGCCAGACAACCGAACCAGTTTCTGTGCCAGCCGCTGTTGCCAGTCGATGCTGTACAGGTTGGATGTATGCAACAGCAGCCCGGCCTGCTCACTGATGGCCGCCACAATTCGTGGATGGGAATGGCCGACGTTGGTCACCGCCACGCCCGCCACCGCGTCCAGATATTCGCGACCGGCCTGATCCCACAAGCGCGTGCCCAAGCCTTTGCTGAAACTCAGGGCCAAGGGTTGGTAAGTGCTCATCAGGCAGGCGGCGGTCATGACATCAAACTCCATTAATAGTCGGTGTTTTTGCAGTATGGTTAGCCACCTGAGCTGGATAAACACTGCAACACTTCAATCATTTTAAAGCTGAGTTTGATAATGGATTTGTTCCAGGCAATGACCGTTTACGTAAGAGTGGTGGAAGCCGGCAGCATGACCGCCGCCGCTTTGCAGTGCGAAATGTCGACGACCATGGTCGGCAATCATCTTCGGGCCCTGGAGCAACGTCTGGGTGTGCGCCTGCTCAACCGTACGACACGGCGTCAGCGGCTGACGGAATTTGGCACGGTGTACTATCAGCGTTGCCTTGAAGTGTTGGGGCTGGTGGCCGATTCCGAACGCCTGGCCGAACAGACCTTGGACGAACCGAGCGGCACTCTGCGCATCACTGCCCCGCTGACCTTCGGCACCGAACGGCTGGCACCGGCCTTGAGCGAATTCGCGCTGCGCTGTCCGCAGGTCAAACTCGACGTTGTGTTGACCAACCAGCGCCTGGATCTGCTCGACAACGGTTTCGATGTAGCGATTCGCTTGGGCACTACCGAGATGTCCAACATGATCGCCCGCCCGCTCATCGACTACACAATGACTCTGTGTGCTTCGAAGGACTATCTGGCGCGCCGAGGCACTCCGGAAAAACCTGCCGACCTGCAACACCATGACTGCCTGGCCTTCGCCTATCCGGCCGGAGATGACTGGCACTCGGTAGCCAAACAATGGCGCTTGAGGGGACCCGAAGGCGAAGTCATGGTGGAGGTCAGCGGACCGATGCTGATCAACAGCTCGGCGGGGCTGCATCAAGCGGCGCGAACCGGGATGGGCATCGTGATGGTGCCCGATGCCTTGGTGGAGCAGGACCTTCAGGACGGAAAATTGGTGGCCTTGATGCAGGACTACCAATTGCCGAGTCGGCCAATGAACCTGGTGTACGCCCAGGACCGCTACCGTTTGCCGAAATTGCGCAGCTTCGTCGACTTTGCGCTGCAGAGGTGGGGCAAGCACTAGCCGGGGCAATACCCCATGAACTAATCTCCTCGACTGGCGAGTCACGTTGATATCAGTTCGGCAGGGAGACCGATGATGGGTGAGGCATCGAATATCGAGCCGTTGAAGTTCAATCTGTCAGATTTTAACGAAGGCATGTTGCACACCATTCTGGAACTGGTCAGCGATGGCATCTGGGACTGGAATGCCAACACCGGGTTCGTCTACCGCAACCCCGGGTGGTACGAGATGCTCGGTTATCCGCCTCATTCCCTGGATAACAACGTGCTGACCTGGGAAAACGTTATCCATCCCGACGATTATTCACGAGTCATGGCGCTGTTTGATGACTACCTGAAGCAGCGTGCACCCGGCTATCAAGCCGAGTATCGCTGCCGCATGCGGGATGGCACTTACACCTGGATCGAAGATCGCGGTTATGTGCTGGCACGTAATGCCGACGGCTCAGTGGCACGAATGGTCGGCGCGCACCGCAGTATCGAAGACAAGAAACGCTTGTTCGAAGAAATGGAACGGCGCAATCAATCCCTCGAAGCCATCGTCGAAGAACGCACCCGGGAGTTGTCTCGGGTCAATCAGCAGTTGCAGATCCAACTCGAAGAGAATCGTAAACTGGCGGAAACCGATGTGCTCACCTCCATCGCTAACCGCTATCGGCTGGAAAAAGCCCTGCCCCAGGAATGCGACCGCGCCCAACGCTTTCGTCAGCCCCTGTCGCTGATCGCCATGGACATAGATGATTTCAAGAACATCAACGATCACTACGGCCATGCCCTGGGTGATGCGGCGTTGGTGCAGGTGATCGAGAGCGTTAAGCACTACGTGCGTGAAGGTGATTTGTTGGCCCGTTGGGGAGGCGACGAATTCATCATGATCCTGCCTAATACCTTGTTGGCCGACGCCAGGGCGCTCGCTGAAAGAATCCGCCATGGCCTTTCGAGCCTGCTGCCAGTCGGGGACTATCAAGTGACCATGAGTTTTGGCGTGGTACAACGCTTTGAAGAAGAACAACAGACCGGGCTGCTGGCAAGAGCTGATCAGGCGCTGTATCGGTCGAAGATTGCGGGCAAGAATGTGATTTCATGATGAATACTCCCGTGCTTATCCGTAATGTGCAGCCGTCGGACGTGGAGTCCGTGCGACTTTTTCTTGGCGAGAATGGGTGGGCTCACCGCACCGGTTCATCTGAGTATTTCGCTCAGTTGATCGCTAACTCTCAATGTACAGCTCTTGCGATAAAGAACTCCCACATCGTCGGGTTTGCCCGAGGTGTCACCGACGGTTTATCTAATGGTTATCTGTCGATGGTTGTCGTGTGCAGGCAAACTCGACGTGAAGGCATCGGTCGCGCGCTGGTTGAGCATGTCATGGGCGACAACACCGCCATTACCTGGGTTCTGCGAGCAGGCCGTGAAGGCGCTTCGGATTTCTTTTCAAAGCTGGGCTTTGAAACGTCAACCATAGCGATGGAACGCTCACGCTTGAAGTAGCCAATGCACTATTGACCAGTCTTCACCAACACCGGCTTCGCCTGATACCTATCCGGATACAGCTGCTTCAACTGCGCCACCTTCGGCAGGTCATTGATCACGATGTAGGGATACGTCGGGTGCTCGGCCAGGAAGTCCTGATGCTCGTCCTCCGCAGGGTAAAAGCCGTTGTAGGTTTCCAGTTGGGTAACGACGGGTTTGTTGAACGAATGGGCGGTGTCGAGTTGTGCGATATATGCCTGGGCGACGCGTTGCTGTTCAGCGCTTTTCAGGAAAAGCGCCGATCGATACTGGGTGCCGCGATCCGGCCCCTGGCGGTTGAGTTCGGTGGGATTGTGAGCCACCGAGAAATAGATCTGCAACAGATTGCCATAGCTGACTTGAGCGGGATCGAAGGTGACTTCGACGGCCTCCGCATGACCGGTATCGCCATTGCTGACCCGCTCATACTGAGCGGTGTCGGCTGAGCCGCCCGCGTAACCGGAGACAGCGTTCTTCACCCCTTTGACGTGTTGAAATACCCCTTGGACGCCCCAGAAGCAACCGCCGGCAAAAACCGCCGTCTCGCTGTGCGCTTGAGTTTTTTCGTCGAGCGTTGGTGGTGGAATGATGACCGCCTCTTCAGCGACTCCGAAGGAGAACGCTGCACACTGACCGATAACACTGGCGGCGACCAATCCCAGCAGGGTCCGACGCCAGTTAAATAGAGTTTTCATGAGCTGTCTCCTGAGCGAATGGGGCTATCAACCAAACGTAAATGCGTACGCCGACACACCGGGATCGAGAAACTCAATGCTGAACGTCCGGTCCGTTACGCCTGCGGTCTGGCGTACCAGTTGATACAACCGCTGCTCGGTGACGCTGCCGCTGCCATCGGGCGCCACGTCGACACCGTGGGCATCTCCTGGGGGCTTGCCGTCAATCAACACTTTGAAACGCACCGGTTTGCCGTCAGCACCGGGGCCCAATACCAGATGCAGATCGCGAGCGTGGAAGCGGTAGACGATACGACTGGCCGGTGCGTTTGAAACGGCTCGCTCCGGACCGACAGTCCATTGACCCTCCAGGCTCCAATCATTGAGGGCCAGTTGCGACGGTGGGCTGTAGGCCTCCACCTTGTCCGGCACCAGATCGGTTTCAGCGACGAAATGCTCCGCCCGTCGGTAGCCGACATAGGTTTCCGGCGATCGCACTTCATTCATGTTCGGGGCGAGCTGGACACCCTCGGCACGAGCATTGATTAGTCCGTCCTCGACTTTCGCAGCGCCCGCCTCACGCAGCAGTTGCTGAATCACTCGCTCCGATTCGGCGTATTTGCCTTCACCAAAGTGGTGATAACGAATGCGTCCCTGAGCATCGGCAAAATAGTGGGCTGGCCAGTATTGGTTGTTGAAAGCACGCCAGACCCTATAGTCGTTATCGATTGCCACCGGATAAGTGATGCCCAGGTCTTTCATGGCTTTGGTGACGTTGCCTACATCACGTTCGAAGGCAAACTCGGGCGTATGGACACCGATTACCACCAAGCCCTGATCGCGATACTTCTCGGCCCAGGCCTTCACATACGGCAGGGTGCGCAGGCAGTTGATGCAGGAGTAAGTCCAGAAATCCACCAGCACAACCTTGCCCTTCAAGGCCTGGACAGTGAGAGGGGGTGAATTGAGCCATTGCACAGCGCCGTCCAGCGATGGAAGGTTGCCTTCAATCGGCAGTTCGCCCGGTATCTTGGCGGTCATTTTCATGCTGCCGGCGGGTTGATCGCCGCCCCGTGGAATCTGCGACATCATCGCCCCACTGTCGGTCGGCAACTTATCGGCCAACCGGCTGACCAACGCCTGCTCGATGCCGCCGGTGGAGGCTGTCGAGACCCGCGCCAGAATCCCCGTATCCAGCCCCAAAGCGATCGCCGCCACACCGGCCAGCATCGCGACTCCCAAACCTCGACGCAGCCACTCGCCTGCGCCTATCGAGCGCTTCATCGCGGCGAAGACTTTACCGCCCAGCAGCAGTGCCGCGGCGAGAGAGGTGGCGGCACCGGCCGCGTAAGCCAGTAGCAACAGTGTGGTGGCGATGTTTGCCCCTTGCAGCGCCGCGCCAGTCAACAGCAGGCCCAGAATCGGCCCGGCGCAGGGCGCCCAGAGCAGGCCCGTGGCGACACCGATCAGCAACGAAGCGCCGGGACGCGGCCGGGTATCGGCAGCCGCGGCTTCCGACAGCCGACCGCCGACCGCCACCAGTGGACGTGTCAGGCGCTCTGCCAACCGAGGCAGCAACAGCGTCAGCCCGAACAGTGCAACGAACAGCAACGCGAGCCAGCGACCGTACTGATTGACTTGCACCACCCAGCCGCCGCCCACCGCCGCCAACGAGGCGACGAGCGCGAAGGTCAGCGCCATCCCCGCCAGCAGCGGCAAGCCACTCTTCATAAATGGCTGCCCGGTGCGAGCGAAGACAAAGGGCAATACCGGCAGAATGCACGGGCTGACGATCGTCAGCACACCACCGAGATAAGCGAGGACCAGAAGCCACATAACGTCGACCTGCGTGAAGTGAGTGAAAGGAAGTGCCCATGGATTACGCCTGTGGCTTGAAAGTCAGCGCCAGGCCATTCATGCAATAGCGCAGACCGGTGGGCTTTGGCCCGTCCTCGAAAACATGCCCCAAGTGACCGCCGCAACGACGGCAGTGGACCTCTTCGCGCAGCACGCCGAAGGAGCGGTCCTGACGGGTAGCCACCGCGTTGTCCAGTGGCGCCCAGAAGCTCGGCCATCCAGTGCGGCTGTCGAACTTGGTGTCGGAAGAAAACAACGGCAGATCACAACCGGCGCAGGCAAAAACGCCCTCCCGATGCTCGTTGTTCAGCGGGCTGCTGTAGGCCCGTTCGGTGCCCTCTTCGCGCAGGATCTCGTACTGCTCGGAGCTAAGCAGCGCGCGCCATTCGCTATCGCTGTGAGTCACTTCAAAAACCTCCACCGCGCGGGCCTCGTCGACCAACGCAACGCTTGCGGAAAATTTTGGCAATACACCGATCACCAGGGCTGCAGCCCCCAGCCCGCCGCTTGCTACAAGAAACTGTCGCCGTGAAAACATGGGCCTTCTCCAAAATTCCAGGTGCCTTGCATGGAACACAGCCTAGGCTTGAGTTGATCGCCAAATCCTCACGAGGAGTTAAACAATTCGTGATAACTCAGCCTCAGGAAAACCCGCACAATGTGTTCATTGCGTCACAAAGGATTGAGCTCCATGGAACAGACCAAACGCGTCCTGGTGGTCGAGGACGACCTGCATATCGCCGACCTTATCTGCCTGCATCTTCGCGATGAGCAGTTCGAGGTGGTGCACTGCGCCGACGGCGATGAGGGCATGCGACTGCTGCAGCAAGGAAGCTGGGATGCTCTGATCCTCGACCTGATGTTGCCCGGCGTCGACGGCCTGGAAATCTGCCGCCGCGCGCGGGCCATGGCCCGCTACACACCGATCATCATCACCAGTGCGCGCTCCAGCGAAGTCCATCGAATTCTGGGGCTGGAACTCGGTGCCGACGACTACCTGGCCAAACCCTTCTCCATTCTAGAACTGGTGGCACGGGTCAAGGCATTACTGCGACGGGTCGACGCCATGGCCCGTAACCTGAAAATGGACGCTGGCAGCCTGATCAGCGATGGCCTGTCCATCGACCCGATCACACGTGAAGTATCCCTCGATGGCCGTCGTCTTGACCTCACGCCGAGGGAGTTCGATCTGCTGTACTTCTTCGTCCGCCAGCCCGGCAAGGTCTTCTCGCGCATGGACCTGCTCAACGCTGTGTGGGGCTATAGCCATGAAGGCTACGAGCACACGGTCAACACCCACATCAACCGCCTGCGGGCCAAGATCGAGACCGATCCGGCGCAACCGGCGCGCATCCTCACGGTGTGGGGTCGTGGTTACAAATTCGCCACGAGCGGAGAGCAGCCATGAGATTGACCCTGACACAACGCCTGTCCCTGGTGTTCGCCGTATTGTTGCTGGTGTGCTGCGGCACCTCGGCATGGATGCAGGTGCGCTCCAACCACATGCATGAACTGGAAGTGGTGCAAGGATTGTCGCGGGATCTGGCGCAACACATCGCCCACGACACCGTGCTGATGGACCGCAATGGCCCGATGCCCAATGCCGTGCGCGAATTGTTCAGCCAGCTGATGCTGGTCAACCCCAGTGTCGAGGTCTATCTGCTCGACACCGGGGGGCGAATTGTCGGCAGCGCCGCGCCCGAAGGCCGGATTCGCCGGGAACAGGTCGATCTGGCGCCGATCCAGCGTTTGCTCAAAGGTGAGGCCCTGCCGATTCTCGGCGACGATCCGCGCAGCGTCGATGGCAGCAAGGTGTTCAGCGCCGCGCCATTGCGGGTCAACGGTCAACCGGCTGGTTATCTCTATGTGGTGTTGCTGAGCGAAGAGCATGACCGCTTCGCCGAACGCGGCGCCACCAGCGCAGCGCTCAATACCGCGTTGTTGTCCATTGGGCTGGTGGCGTTGCTGTGCCTGATTGCCGGCCTCACGGCATTTGGCCTGATCACCCGGCCATTGCGCCGCTTGACCGAGAAAGTCAGTCAGTTCGATATCAATGGCGTTCCGTCGGAGCAGCCCGTCTCGCCCGAGCCAGAGCCGGTAGAAAAAGCCGCCAGCCACGATGAAATTGCCGTACTCGGCGCCGCCTTCCGACAGATGCAAGCGCGCCTCGGCGAACAATGGCGCTCGCTGACCCGCCAGGATCAGGAGCGTCGCGAACTGGTGGCGAACATCTCCCACGACCTGCGCACACCGCTGGCCTCGCTGCACGGTTACCTGGAAACCCTGTCGCTCAAGGACGCCACGTTGTCCCCCGCCGACCGCCGCCGCTATCTGGGGATCGCCCTGGATCAAAGCCGCAAGGTCGGCGGCCTGGCGCAATCATTGTTGGAACTGGTGCGACTGGAGCACGGTTTCGTGCAACCGGTGCCGGAGCGCTTTTCCCTGACCGATCTGGTGCAGGACATTTTTCAGAAATTCGAGCTCAGCGCCGAAGCGCGCCAGATTGAACTCAAGGCCAGCTTCGCCCCCAATGTCGCGGTGGCCTGCGCCGACCTGGGGCTGATCGAGCGGGTGCTGACCAACCTGTTCGACAACGCCCTGCGCCATACTCCCCCAGGCGGAGAAATCGAACTCAGCCTCCGCCCTCAGGGGGCTTTTATCGAAGTGACCGTCAGCGACACCGGCCCCGGCATCGCCCCCGAGTTGCGCGAAGGTCTGTTCCTGCGTCCGTTCAACATTGGCGGCGCACGACGCGATGGCGGACTGGGGCTGAGGATCGTGCATCGGATCCTGCAATTGCACGGTCGCGAGATCGAGCTGATCGATGTGCCCGGACGCGGCGCGACCTTTCGCTTCTCCTTGCCGGTGGATGAGCAAACGGCAGAACAATGTGTGGTTCGCTCGATGAATATAAATTCGATGGGGAAATAGTCGACAGCGCTGGCAAAAATGCTGACCAGCCGCCTGTTCATCCGTGACAACGCAGCCTCGGTCCAATAGATTAGGCGGCCTGAAAAAGCCTCGTGCTTTCTCGCCTCAATCCAAGTTAAAGAAGTAGTGAAATTTCAATGTCCGATTCCAATACCGCTGAATCCGTAGTCACCTTGTCGTCCAAAGCGGAATACGAAAACTCCATCAATCTTTCACAGCATGTGCCTCAGGCCAAGACCATCAGCGAGATGGTTCTGGACGCTTTTCAATCCACCCGGGAAAGCGACCAGATCCGTGAGCTGCGCGCCGCGATTCGCCAGGCTCATGACAGCTTCGACGACGACAAAGCCTACGATTTGATGGGCGAACTCAAGCAACTGAAAGATGCCGAAGCAGCCGACATCGCCGCCCTGGAAGACCTGAGCAGCAAATTCTCGATCAGCCGCATTCTGTCCAGCTTCAAGGACGACCCGGCGTTCCAGGAAATCGTTTATGGTCTGGCGCTAAAGGTACTGAACCAGACTCACCAGGCAATCAGCAACCCGAGCAGCGGCAAGAGCAAAGCGGCTCGCGCCAAGAAAGAAGTCGAAGTGTTCACCATCAGCAAGGACGGAATCAGCGTCACCCTGCCCCTGCGCACCCCACGTTCGCGCCTGAACGTTGACCGTGAAGCCCTGGAATTCCTGGGCTTCACTTTCGTCGGCGAAGGTGATGAAGCGGAACTGGAAAGCGAAACGTTCCTGGACAATGACGGGGCCGAACAAGCGGTCAACCGCAAGAACATTATCACCGCGCTTCAGCAGCAAACCGCGTTCGACGGCTACAGCATCGCCGCGCAGTAACGCTAAACGCTAAACAAAAAAGCCCCGCTCTTCTCTCGAAGGCGGGGCTTTTCTTTACAGCATCCGAAGCTTAAGGCGCGTAAGTCAGCAACAACTCACTCGGCACTTTAAAATCCAGCGACATCATCACGCTCAACGCAGTAATGGTGAAGATCGAGAACACGAACAGCTTGCGTGCCCAGACCGTGTCATCCACTGCCTTGTAACCGGTCCAGGCCATGTACAACCAGTACATGCCCATGGCCGCGGCGACGGCGAGGTAGCTCATGCCGGCGTAGCCGCTGAAGGTCAGCATCAAGGTCGCTACGAGGAACGCCAGGATGTAAAGCAGGATGTGCTTCTTGGCCACTTGAATCCCGCGCTTCACCGGCAACACCGGAATCGATGCGGCCAGGTAATCGTTGAAGCGGAAGATTGCGATGGCGTAGGAATGCGGCATCTGCCACAGACTGAACATCACCAGCAGCGTCAGTGCGGCCATGTCGAAGCTGTTAGTCACAGCCACGTAGCCAATCACCGGCGGCATCGCCCCCGACAGGCTGCCCACTAGCGTGCCGTGAACCGACTTGCGCTTGAGGTACAGGCTGTAGAAACCGACGTAGATGACAAAACCGATCACTGCGAACAGTGCAGCCAACGGGTTGGCCACCTTGTACAACAGTGCAACGCCGAAAACACCAAGGATGGTCGCAAAAGCCAGGGCCAGTTTCAGGGAGATCAAACCCTGGACCAGCACCCGGTTCTTGGTGCGTTCCATCTTCAGGTCGATGTCGCGGTCGATGCAATTGTTGAACACGCAACCGGAAGCCACCACCAGGGACGTGCCGATCATGGCAGCCAGGAAGATGGCCAGATCGACATGCCCTTTGGAGGCCAGGAAAAATCCGCCTGCCACTGAAAGCACGTTACCGAAAATGATCCCCGGTTTGGTGATTTGGATAAAGTGCTTCAAGGACATCCGGACTTACCTCAGTGCGCCATCATGTTGGTGTGGATGCTGAACATGATCCACAGCGACAGGCCTACCAACAGGACGATTACGATCGCGGCGAAAACAAACGCAATGACGTTGTTACGCTGCGCCGCCGAACGGTCCAGGTGGAGGAAGTACACCAGATGCACCAGCACCTGGATGACTGCGAAGGCCAGTACGATCCACAGGGTCAGGGCTTTCGGCAGCGATGGGTACATCACCAGGCCGAAAGGAATGACGGTCAGGATCACCGACAGGATGAAACCGATAGCATAGGACTTGACGCTGCCGTGGCCGGCGTCGTGGCTATCGTGGGAATGAGCGTTAGCCATTTACATAGTCCCCATCAGATAAACAACGGTGAATACGCAGATCCACACCACGTCCAGGAAGTGCCAGAACAGGCTCAGGCAGCTAAGACGGGTCTTATTGGTCGCCGTCAGGCCGTTTTTCTGCACCTGGTACATCATGATCGCCATCCAGATCAGACCGCTGGTCACGTGCAGACCGTGGGTGCCGACCAGGGTGAAGAACCCGGACAGGAAGCCGCTGCGGCTAGGACCGAAGCCCTCGGAGATCAGCATGTGGAACTCGTTGATCTCCATGCCGATGAAGCCGGCGCCGAACATGAAGGTCAGGGCCAGCCAGCCCAGGACCTGGTTCTTCTTGCCCTTGAACAACGCCAGCATGGCGAAGCCGTAGGTGATCGAACTGAACAGCAGCAGAGCGGTTTCGCCCAGTACGTATGGCAGTTCGAAGATGTCGTGGCCCGATGGGCCACCCGCTACGTTGTTAACCAGTACCGCGTACGCCGCGAAGATCGACGCAAACAGGATGCAGTCGGTCATCAGGTAGAGCCAGAAACCGAATACGGTCATCTCGCCCGAGTCGTGGTGATGGTCATCATGCCCATGTCCATCGACATGGGTGTGTCCAGCATTGGTCACTAAGTTCGACATGGTTTAAGCCTGTTCCAACGAGGTTTCAACACGGGTGGCGGTGGCTGGAACTTTCCCGGCCGCTACCAGACGCTTGTGCTGCTCGGCTTCGATGCGCTCGATCACGTCGACCGGCACCATATAGCCCTGATCATCACGTGCGGCATGGATCACGAAGTACCCAACGGTGCCGACCAGGCCAACGATGGCCAACCACCAGATGTGCCAGATCATCGCGAAACCGAACACGGTCAACAGAGCACCCATGACCACACCGGTCGCGGTGTTGTTTGGCATGTGGATCGGCTCGTAACGGGCCGGAGCCTGGTACGCGGTACCGTTTTCCTTGGCTTCGGTGAACGGGTCGATGGTTTCCGCTTTTGGCAGCACGGCAAAGTTGTAGAACGGTGGTGGCGACGAGGTCGACCATTCCAGCGTGTGGGCATTCCACGGGTCACCGTGTTCGCACATGTTTTCTGGCTTGTTGCGATCACGCACGCTGACGTACAGCTGGATCAGCTGGCAGGCGATACCGAAGGCAATCATCACCGCACCGAACATGGCGACGTACAGGTACGGCACCCACTCAGGGTTGGTGGTGGCGTTCAGACGACGGGTCATACCCATGAAGCCCAGTACGTAGAGCGGCATGAACGCGACGAAGAAGCCAGTGATCCAGAACCAGAACGCTGCCTTGCCCCAACCTTCGTGCAGCTTGAAGCCGAACGCTTTAGGGAAGTAGAAGGCGAAGCCTGCGATGTAACCGAATACCGCGCCGCCGATGATCACGTTATGGAAGTGCGCGATCACGAACAGGCTGTTATGCAGAACGAAGTCAGCACCCGGGATGGCCAGCAGTACGCCGGTCATGCCGCCGATGGCGAAGGTCACCATGAAGCCCAGGGTCCACAGCACTTGGCTGGTGAAACGCAGACGGCCCTGGTAGATGGTGAACAGCCAGTTGAATAGCTTCACACCCGTCGGGATCGAAATCAGCATCGTCGCCAGACCGAAGAAGGCGTTGACGCTGGCACCCGAACCCATGGTGAAGAAGTGGTGCAGCCAAACCATGAAGCCGAGAATCGAGATCGCGCCCGATGCGTAAACCATCGAGTGGTGGCCGAACAGTCGCTTGCCGGTGAAGGTCGAGATGACTTCGGAGAAGATCCCGAACGCCGGCAGAATCAGGATGTAAACCTCGGGGTGACCCCAGGCCCAGAACAGGTTGACGTACATCATCGGATTGCCACCAAGTTCATTGGTGAAAATGTGGAAATCCATGTAACGGTCAAGCGTCAGCAGTGCCAGGGTAGCGGTCAGGATCGGGAACGAAGCCACGATCAGGACGTTGGCCCAGGTGCAGGTCCAGGTGAAGATCGGCATGTCCATCAGTTTCATGCCAGGGGTACGCATTTTCAGCACGGTGGCCAGGAAGTTGACCCCCGTCAGCGTTGTACCTAGCCCGGATAGCTGGAGCGCCCAGATGTAGTAATCCATCCCCACGCCAGGACTGTATTGCAGGCCCGACAGCGGCGGATAGGCAACCCAGCCGGTCTTGGCGAATTCGCCAACGCCCAGGGACAGGTTGATCAGCACTACGCCGGAAACCAGCAGCCAGAAGCTCAGGGAGTTCAGGAACGGGTAGGCAACGTCACGCGCGCCGATCTGCAGCGGCACTGCAAGGTTCATCAGGCCGGTGAAGAATGGCATCGCCATGAAGATGATCATGATCACACCGTGAGCGGTGAAGATCTGGTCATAGTGTTCAGGTGGCAGGTAGCCAGGCGAACCCTCGGTGGCCATGGCCAACTGGGTACGCATCATGATGGCGTCGGCAAAGCCGCGCAGCAGCATGACCATGGCGACGATGATGTACATCACGCCGATTTTCTTGTGGTCGACCGAGGTCAGCCACTCGGTCCACAAATAAGTCCACTTCTTGAAGTAGGTGATTGCAGCGAACAGCGCCAGACCACCGAGCGCGATCATGGCGATGGTTATCATCACGATCGGTTCGTGGAACGGGACCGCTTCCCAACTTAATTTACCAAACATCGTTTACTCCTCTGCCCCGGCAGCTGAATGCGAACTCATGTCCATCCCTTCCATATGGGCCACTTCTTTGTCTTTCTTCTCGTGATGCATCGGCTTGCCTGGTTTCATGCCTTCGTACTTGTCGACGATGGTCTGGAACAGGTTCGGCGTGAACGAGGAGTAGAGCTCGACTGGGTTGTTCTGGCTTTGCTTGGCAAGGGCTTCGTATTCAGCTTTTTCAAGCTGTTTAGGTGCCTTTTTGACTTCGCTTACCCAGGCATCGAAATCTTCCTGAGAGGTGGCGATAGCTTTGAACTTCATACCGGTGAAACCCGCGCCGCTGTAGTTGGCGGAGATACCGTCCATTTCAGCGTTCTGGTTGGCGATCAGGTGCAGTTTGGTCTGCATGCCCGCCATCGCGTAGATCTGGCCGCCCAGGGCAGGGATGAAGAACGAGTTCATCACGGCGTCGGAAGTGATCTTGAAGTTGATCGGTGTGTGCGCCGGGAACACGATCTTGTTGACCGTGGCGATGCCTTGTTCCGGGTAGATGAACAGCCACTTCCAGTCCAGCGCGACCACTTCAATGGTGATCGGCTTGACGTCGGATTCCAGCGGCTTGTAAGGGTCAAGCGCGTGGGTCGACTTGTAGGTGACGTAACCCAGGGCAATGATGATCAGTACCGGAATAGTCCACACCGCGATTTCGATCTTGGTGGAGTGAGACCATTTTGGCGTATAAACGGCGTCCTTGTTGGAAGCGCGGTATTTCCAGGCGAACGCGAAGGTCATGAAGATGACCGGCACGACGACCAACAGCATCAGCAGCGTTGCGGTGATGATCAGGTTTCGCTCATCCAGGCCGACCTGGCCCTTGGGATCGAGCAAGGTCATGTTGCAGCCTCCCAGCAACAACGTGCCGAGCAGCGGCAATAAGCCTAGTAGTCTGGGGTACCTGTTTTTACTCATCTCACGACCTCTAAAGCAGCTTGCGCAATGCAGTTGGGTTTTGATCGCCAACACTTCACCCTGCCAAGGGTTGGCATTTTTCTTGGATTGAATAAGGGCCTGCCCGTCGCGCGTCAGACGCTGTTCGACAATTGCTGGGCCTGCGGTGAGTTCTTATTCGAATTCGTGGTCAAGGGCCTTGTTACAGACCAATTCCATTTGGTGCGGATAGTCGGAAGGCACCGACACCTGGGAGTCATGAAGCCATCAGGCCTCTCGACACCCTAGTTCTGCTCATGCACCTGAGTAAGGGTGAGCAGTGCCGGGAATTCAGTGCGGGCGATTGTAGATATGTAACGATTCATAAACCATGTCTCATCCCGAAATAATTTTTATCCGATCCAGCAACAATCCTTAACGGCTTTTGCAAAAGTGCGCCATGGTATCGAAATTCATTCTCAACAAAAACACCAAAAAATGTAGGTCTACCACACGAAGTTCAGACAGTTTCCAAGGCTCTGCACTCGCCTTCGACCCAGCTCTACCCCCTATGTGACAAGGACTTTGGCAATTCGCCAAGCCCTGTTAAAACTGCCTGTTTCGACTGACGAGCGCTGAAACCGGCAGCGCCTGGAAGAGCTGGTTTCTAGTGCGAGGTGATGCCCTGAATCAGCGATTTGAAATGCCTTGCGACACTCAAGCTGTGACAACATGTCGCACACGTGTCGCACCCTTTCTTGTCGAGCATCAAGGTCTTTTTACCTGACCTGCGAATATGCAAAACGCCCCGGCCTCTCAACGAGAACCGGGGCGTTTTTTGTTTCCTGCAACGGTACGGCGTAAAGCCTCAGCGCAACGCTTTGCGGTTACGCGAAGTGAGCAGCGGCACCAGCACCACGATCAGCACGAACGACAGTAGCGCCCACTGTGCCAGGGACAAGCCGAGGATCGGCGGGTACGGCGTGGAGCAAAAACCGTCGACCTGGAAGCCCAGCGGGAAGATCTTCGCCAGCGGCAGACCATCGACAATCGGCTGCAACACATCGATACCGCAACTGACCGCAGGATAAAACTGGGTATAGACGTGATGCCCGGCCACTCCTGCACCCGCAATGGCGCAGATCACCACCAACGCTTCGAACAGCGTGATGCTGCGGCGGGAGCGCGTTGCTGCGCCGATAAAGGCGAACAGCGCAATCAGCAACAGCGCGTAGCGTTGCAGGATGCACAGCGGGCATGGCGCCTCGCCCAGAGCCACTTGCATGTACAGCGCGCCACCGATCAGCGCCAGGCAAATTATGCCCAGCAACACCAGATAGCGCCGTTCACGTCCCAACCGCATCGTTTCCTCGCTCATCGCGTTTCCCTTTGTGTCCGTGGATCAGCTCGTCGGCGGCTGCGCTTGCAGCTGCTGCATCAAGCTGATGTTGTCTTCTTCGATATGCCAACTGGCGGCAATGCGACCGTTGTCGATCTGATATCGGTTGCCCGGAAGTCTACACGGCAGCACTGGCCTTCGGGCGGGGTCTTGCCGATGAACCTCTTCGACAAGACCGCCTTGGCCAACGTCGGGAAGAAACGATAAACCGGTTAAGAACGGATTAACTTTCTAGTGTTTTTCAAGAATCGAACCCGTGAAGACGGATCGGTTGCTACTGCTTCCACCGATCTGCCGCCGCATGATCGCTGTCACGCCCTTCCACCCAACGCGACCCATCACCGGTGTTTTCTTTCTTCCAGAACGGCGCGCGGGTTTTCAGGTAGTCCATGACAAAGGCACAGGCATCGAACGCCGCCTGACGGTGAGCGCTGGCGGCGCCGACGAAGACGATCGGCTCGCCCGGCTCCAGCGCGCCGATGCGGTGCAACACTTCCAGTTTCAACAGAGGCCAGCGCTGCTCGGCCTCCACGGCAATCTTGCCCAGGGCTTTTTCGGTCATGCCCGGGTAGTGCTCAAGGAACATTCCGGCGACGTCGAGGCCGTCATTGAAGTCGCGCACGTAGCCGACAAAACTCACCACCGCACCGACGCCCACATTAGCCGCGTGCATGGCGTTGACTTCAGCGCCCGGGTCGAACGGCGTGGGCTGCACACGAATCGCCATGGTTCAGCCCCCGGTCACGGTCGGAAAAAACGCCACTTCATCGCCATCGCTCACCGGTTCGTCGAGCTGGCAGAGGTCTTCGTTGCGGGCGCACATCAGGTTCTGTTCGCTCAGCACCTCGGCGCCGTCGCGTTGAGCCAGCAGCGCGCGCACATCGTCGACCGTGGAAAATTCACCTTCGACCTTCACCGAGTCCACGCCGAGCGCTTCACGGTAACGGGCGAAAAATTTCACAGTAATATTCATGGCTGATCCGCCTGGAAATGGCCGCTCTTGCCGCCGAGTTTCTCCAGCAGCCGCACGCTCTCGATGGTCATGCCACGATCCACGGCCTTGCACATGTCATAGATGGTCAGCGCCGCGACGCTGGCGGCAGTCAGCGCTTCCATTTCGACGCCGGTCTGCCCGGACAACTTGCAGCACGCCACGATGCGCACGGTGTCGTCGCCTTCGGCACTGAGTTCGACCTTGACGCCGGTAAGCATCAACGGGTGGCACAGAGGAATCAGATCGCTGGTTTTCTTCGCCGCCTGGATGCCGGCGATCCGCGCCACGGCGAACACGTCACCCTTGGGATGGCCGCCAGCAACGATCATTTGCAGGGTTTCGGGCAGCATGCGCACCAGCGCTTGGGCCGTCGCTTCACGGAACGTCACGGTTTTTTCAGTGACGTCGACCATATGGGCGCGACCTTGGGAATCGAGATGAGTCAGCACAGGGATACTCCTGATCAGGAGCATCGATTGTAAACCTGTGGGTCAATTGTCCGCACGTTTGATTATCGGGTCACTACATATCCCTGTGGGAGCGAGCCTGCTCGCGATGGCGGCGTGACAGTCGACATCAATGCCGAATGCCAGACCGCCATCGCGAGCAGGCTCGCTCCCACAGGGGTAAAAGAGTTGCCCATAAAAAACCGGGCGACCTGTGAGGGCCGCCCGGTTCTGGTGAGGGTTACAGATGCGATTCGGCGTATTCGGCCAGAATCGAGCGTGGCACCCCTTGCAGGGTGATGTGCACACCGTTGGGGAAATCCTTGAAGCGCTCGGTCAAGTACGTCAGCCCGGAGCTGGTCGCGGACAGGTAAGGGGTATCGATCTGCGCCAGGTTGCCCAGGCACACTACTTTGGAACCGGCGCCAGCACGGGTGATGATGGTTTTCATCTGGTGCGGCGTGAGGTTCTGGCATTCATCGATCAGGATCAGACTCTGCTGGAAGCTGCGGCCTCGAATGTAGTTGAGGGATTTGAACTGCAACGGCACTTTGCTGAGGATGTAGTCGACGCTGCCATGGGTGTTTTCATCATCCATGTGCAGGGCTTCGAGGTTGTCGGTGATGGCGCCGAGCCAAGGCTCCATTTTTTCCGCTTCGGTGCCGGGCAGGAAACCAATTTCCTGGTCCAGCCCCTGCACGCTGCGGGTGGCGATGATGCGCCGGTAGCGTTTGCTGACCATGGTCTGCTCGATGGCCGCCGCCAGGGCCAGGATGGTTTTACCCGAACCGGCCGCGCCGGACAGATTGACCAGGTGAATATCCGGGTCGAGCAAGGCGTATAGCGCCAGGCTTTGATAGATGTCACGCGGTTTCAGGCCCCAGGCTTCCTGGTGCAACAGAGGCTCCTGATGCAGATCGAGGATCAGCAACTTGTCGACCTGGATTTCCTTGATCCAGCCGACAAAGCCCTGCTCGTCGATGATGAACTCGTTGACGTGTACCGCGGGCAGGTTGTCGATCAACTGCACCTGGTGCCAGGTGCGGCCATGATCCTGCCGGGTTTCGACTTTGCTCACTCGATCCCAGAACGAACCGGTCATGTTGTGATAACCGTTGGGCAGCAACGAAACGTCATCGACCAACTGGTCGGTGCTGTAGTCCTCGGCCGCAATCCCGCAAGCCCGGGCCTTGAGGCGCATGTTGATATCTTTGGTGACCAGCACCACGGGCAGTTTTGCATCGCGCGCGCGCAGGTCGATCAACTGGTTGATGATGATGTTGTCGTTCAGATGCTCGGGCAGAATGATGTTCGGCTCAGTGCGCTTGCTCATCAGAATTGACAGCAAACCCTTGGGCCCACTCTTGCCGCGCTGGATCGGTACGCCGAGTTCGACGTCTTCGGGGCTGGCATCGCCCAAAGTCTTGTCGATCAGGCGAATCGCCTGACGGCATTCCGCGGCAACGCTGTGATGCCCGCTCTTGAGCTTGTCCAGCTCTTCAAGCACGGTCATCGGGATGGCGACGTGGTGTTCTTCGAAATTAAGCAGGGCGTTTGGATCGTGAATCAATACGTTGGTATCGAGTACATAAAGGATTGGCTGGTTGGAGGAAGGGCTACGTCCGTGATCATCCATACTCGGTCACCTTTGTGGGAGCCAGTCGACGCAGTACCATGACAGTGCTGCGCCTCGAAGTGGCCACCGAATTCACCTGCGAGGAGTCAAGTGAACTGCACACAAACTGGGGTCTTGGGAGACGCCACCTGTGTTGCAGGTTTCGGCGGTCTGTCTTCGTAATACTCCAAAACATGTGACAGAAAAAAGCACTTTGACGTTTTTTTGAAGTTTATTTTTCAGAGTGACGAATAGCCCTTGGCGTGCAGGCAATGTGCCGTTAAAGTCGGAAGTCCGCCTGCACCGATTTCTCTCCAGAAATCGCCCTTCCCCCAATGTTTACGGCCTTTTGCAGTTTTCAGCGAAAGGCGTCCTGACAGTCTGCCCAACCGATCCCGCTTGGCGCCGTTTGCGTGATGAGCCAGGGCATCGCCGTTTTCAGCGCATCCTGCTTTACATTGAAATTGATCACTCCGTGCCGCCACAGCAGCATCAGGGTTAACACCCGGTGTGCGCTCTGGCTGCCCTTGAGCTTGCCGGCGCCGTCCTGGGCATCGATGTCCCACAACGCCACCTGCAAGCCTTGAGACGTGAAGAAGCCCTCGGCATCGGATCGACGTTGACCATCGGGCGGGCGAAACAGCGGCACGTAATTCTCCGGCAGCTTGCTTTTGACCAGCTCGGTGCTGCGTCGCACTGAGTCCTGCCAGTCTTGCCAATGGCTGTGGGAGCGGAACTCCCAGCCTTGCACGCCCACGCATTGCTGCGAATAAGTCCCTTGCAGGCTGGCCACCGAACGCTCGGCCAGACGGGCCTGAATGTCCTTGCCGAGGACGAAGAACGTAGCGCTCATGTTCGATTTGCGCAGGTATTCGGTGACCCAGGCCGTGTTATCTGGCGTGGCATTGGCGGCGCTGTCGAAGGTCAGCAGGAACAGCCGGTCATGCATGGCATCGCCATTGCGCTCATAGTCGCCAAAACGATCGACTTCGCTGCTGGCCTGCGGAAACAGCGCGGCCTTGCGCAACTGCTCGTCCAGGTATTGCGCGTGGAACAACCGGCTCGGCTCGGCCCACTTGATGTAATAGCTGTCGTCGCTCACCTGAAACTTGGCCGCTTGCTCGCGCAAGGTGGCCATGTCCTCGACCAGGAAACAGAAGGAGGCATCCTGATCGCAACTCTGCTGGGCGAAGTTGTAATTGGTCAGCAAACGCTGCCACATGCGTTGGCGCAACTGGTTGACCGACTCCAGATTGAGGGTGCGCAGGCCCAGGCGTTGAGCCAGGCTCGCTTCATCCAGCGATTCACTGGCCAGCAGAACGCGGGCAAACATGAGGATTTCGGCCCGCGAGGCAACGTCGAACAACGTCGGGCTGCTGAGCTGCTCAGGCCAGGTGCTGCGATCAAGCGTCGCCACATCGCCCGGCGCCGCCATGGCGCCGAAGCTCAAGAGCCAGGCCGAGAATAGAAAAACGATACGCAATGGGATGTCTCCATAACAAAACCCGCGCGGCACTATAGCCGATCGCCGGCCCCATGATCGTTCCCACGCTCTGCGTGGGAATGCAGCCCGGGACGCTCCGCGTCCCTTCCAAAGCCGAACGCGGAGCGTCCGTTGAGGCATTCCCACGCAGAGCGTGGGAATGATCAGGGTGTGCCCACCACCGATCACCTATGGACTTGATAGCTGGAGTCAACCAAGACAACCCCCTAGAATCGCCGCCACGATTAAAGGAGACGACTTCATGCTGATGGTGATTTCCCCCGCCAAGACCCTCGATTACGAAACACCGCCGGCGACCGAGCGTTTCACTCAGCCGCAATACCTTGACCATTCCCAGGAGCTGATCCTGCAACTGCGCGACCTGACGCCGGCGCAGATCAGTGAATTGATGCACGTCTCCGACAAGATCGGCGGTCTCAATGCCGCGCGTTTCGGCAGTTGGACCCCGGCCTTCACTCCAGCCAACGCCAAGCAGGCCCTGCTGGCATTCAAGGGCGATGTGTACACCGGCCTGAATGCACAAACCTTCAGCGAAGCCGACTTCGATTACGCCCAGCAGCACCTGCGCATGCTCTCCGGGCTGTATGGCCTGCTGCGCCCTCTGGACCTGATGCAGCCCTATCGGCTGGAAATGGGCACCAAACTGGCCAATGCCCGGGGCAAGGACCTGTACGCTTTCTGGGGCACGCGGATCAGCGAATGGCTGAACGAAGCGTTAGCCGATCAGGGCGACGACGTGCTGCTGAACCTGGCTTCCAACGAGTACTTCTCGGCGGTCAAACGCAGTGCCTTGAACGCGCGCATCATCAATACCGAGTTCAAGGATCTGAAGAACGGCCAGTACAAAATCATCAGCTTCTACGCGAAAAAGGCCCGCGGGATGATGAGTCGCTTCGTCATTGAAGAACGCATCAATGACCCGGCCGCCCTCAAGCAGTTCGACGTTCAGGGTTATCGCTACAGCAGCGAACAGTCTAAACCGGACAATCTGGTGTTCCTGCGCGATCACGCACCGGAGTAATAGAGCCTGCACTAAGTCAGCGCACGACACCCATTACTTCGTCGTGCGCACCCTCCTTGATCGTCGAACAACCCCCTCCTTTTCGCCGCTTTATTGGCGCCAAGATTCAAGCACTTCATTTTCTAACTTTAGTTTCACTCGACATTGGTCATTTTTTTCAGTAGTGGCACTGAAAAATTTTACTCGTAGTGGCAAAAAAGTATCCACCGCAATAATCCCCCCATATATAAAGGGCCAAACGGCAAGTGCTATCAATATGAAAGCAGTGCCATCTTTTTCAGTATTTCAAGAAATTTCAGCATTCGCGATGGGCGGACAGGAACTATGTCCAAATGCGTCGCTCATACCACCGGTAACGATTCTCTCCGTGATTGTGCGAGATAACTTACACAGACAAGAGATCCATGTAGCGAAGTTGTCACACTTACTTGGGCTTACTGATCACTTATTTGGGCAACACATGAAGGACAGGAGATAACGCACCATTACTATCCCCTACAAGGCCACGGCTGCGCCCCTATAAACGTGCTCACCTGAGCACCCAACCGCTTGATTTACGGGCTTTCGGGCCTGGCATTGAGCGCGCAAGACCTTTGCACAGAAGTCTTCAGAAAAGAGGATCGGCTGCATAACAGGGCACGTCATAAGAATAAGGCCTGGCTGCGCACATCTTGAGTGCACTTATTTAGACACTCGCAACTTAGTATGCCTGTACACGGCACTGTGGCGCCTTTAAGTCGCACTTGCGAGTGCACTATGACCGCTGAACACCATTAACTCCGGCCATGTAATGGCTTGATAAATACAGAGGTAATTGCGATGCGCATCAGCATATTTGGTTTGGGTTACGTCGGCGCAGTATGTGCCGGTTGCCTGTCTGCACGGGGCCATGACGTCGTTGGCGTCGATGTTGCCAAAGACAAAATCGATATGATCAACGCCGGTAAATCGCCGATCGTTGAACCGGGTCTGGGCGAGCTTCTGCAGAAGGGTATCGAGACGGGCAAATTGCGCGGCACGACCAACTTCGCCGAGGCGATTCGCGACACCGACCTGTCGATGATCTGCGTCGGCACGCCGAGCAAGAAGAACGGCGACCTGGAACTGAACTACATCGAAGCCGTGTGCCGCGAGATCGGTTTTGTCCTGCGTGACAAGACCACCCGCCACACCATCGTGGTTCGCAGCACCGTCCTCCCGGGCACCGTGGCAAACGTAGTGATCCCGATCCTCGAAGACTGCTCCGGCAAAAAGGCCGGCGTCGACTTCGGCGTGGCGGTCAACCCTGAGTTCCTGCGTGAAAGCACCGCGATCGCCGATTACGACCTGCCGCCAATGACCGTTATCGGTGAGTTCGACAAGGCTTCGGGTGACGTTCTGCAATCGCTGTACGAAGAGCTCGACGCGCCGATCATCCGCAAGGACATCGCCGTTGCCGAGATGATCAAGTACACCTGCAA
Organism: Pseudomonas sp. S2_A02; assembly: GCF_054668495.1. Taxonomy (NCBI): domain Bacteria; kingdom Pseudomonadati; phylum Pseudomonadota; class Gammaproteobacteria; order Pseudomonadales; family Pseudomonadaceae; genus Pseudomonas; species Pseudomonas sp. S2_A02. The sequence goes on from NZ_CP162776.1 coordinate 2,598,957, forward strand.
CGTGTGGCACGCCACCAAGGTGACCTTTGCCAACGAGATCGGCAACATCGCCAAAGCCGTCGGTGTCGACGGTCGTGAAGTGATGGAAGTGGTCTGCCAGGACAAGACACTGAACCTGTCCCAGTACTACATGCGCCCAGGCTTTGCGTTCGGCGGCTCTTGCCTGCCTAAAGATGTCCGCGCCCTGACCTACCGCGCCGGTTCCCTGGACGTGGAAGCACCACTGCTCAACTCGCTGATGCGCAGTAACGTGTCCCAGGTGCAGAACGCGTTCGACATCGTCTCCAGCCACGACAAACGCAAAGTCGCCCTGCTGGGTCTGAGCTTCAAGGCCGGCACCGACGACCTGCGCGAAAGCCCGCTGGTTGATCTGGCGGAAATGCTGATCGGCAAGGGCTACGACTTGAGCATCTACGACAGCAACGTCGAATACGCCCGCGTTCACGGTGCGAACAAGGATTACATCGAGTCGAAGATCCCTCACGTCTCGTCCTTGCTCAACTCCGACTTCGACGACGTGATCGCAAACTCCGACGTGATCATCCTCGGCAACCGTGACGAGAAATTCCGCGCCCTGGCGCAGGAAGCTCCACACGGCAAGCAAGTGGTCGACCTGGTTGGCTTCATGTCCAAAGCCACCAGCGTGAGTGGCCGGACTGAAGGCATCTGCTGGTAACGCTGCATCCGTGTAGGAGCTGGCGAAGCCTGCGATCTCTTGATGTTCAGCGATCTCACTGACGCCAAAAGATCGCAGCCTGCGGCAGCTCCTTGTATCTCGACTATTGCTCCATCAGGAGCGATAGTTCTCGACTGATCATCGAGGGAGGGACCTGGAAGCCGTGCAGCTCCTTAGGCTTTTTGCCTGTGACGTAGATCGTGCTCCAACCCTCCACACTCACTCGTACAGTTCGAACGGTATCTTGGGCCCGTCTCTGGCGAGAGCCCGCATTCACAAGGTTGGACAGAGTGTAGTGATGATCGCAACTGATCTGATTGGGAGAAGACATGTCCAGTTTCGTCGGCGTCGATGTCGCTAAAAACACCTTTGATATCGCTACACACCTGCCGAATGGCAAGCATAAAACCAAAGCCAAACTGGCGAACGACGCCAAAGGATTCAAAGAGTTTGAAGCCTGGCTGCACAAGCAGGTCGAACCTTCGGCACTGATCGTGATGGAGGCCACCAGTGTCTATCACCTGGCGCTCGCCGAGTTCGTCTACAACAAGGGTTACCGGGTTTGCGTGGTGAATCCGGCCACGACCCATGCCTACGCCGGCAGTGAGTTACGCCGGATCAAAACCGATAAAAGCGACGCCAAGCTGATCGCGGACTTCGCCCGGGAAAAGGATGAAAAGCTTCAGCCATGGGCGCCGGAGCCTCTGAAGTATCGCCAGTTGAAAGCCTTGGTTCGCCGCCTGGATGACCTTCAGGAAATGCAGCAAATGGAGCTCAATCGTCTGGGGGTATCTGACGAAAAGGTCAAAGCCTCAATTAACTCCGTGCTGCACCATATCGAAAAAGAGATCGCTGAAACGCACAAAGCGATCAAAAAACACATCGATGACGACCCGGATATGCGTCAAATGCGCGACTTGATCGTGACCATCGACGGTATCGGGCAGAAAACGCTTGAGCGGCTGCTGGCCGAGCTGGGCGACCTGCGTAAATATGACGATCCTCGCAAGCTGGTTGCTGCTGCTGGGTTGAACCCCAAGCTGCAGGATTCGGGACTGCTCAAAGGCCGTACTGTGATCTCAAAAATCGGCTCAGCGCGCGTGCGGGCAGGCCTTTACATGCCCGGCCTGGTGGCGCTGCAGCACAACAAGGCGATCATGGCCATGAAGGATCGCTTGAAGGCCAACGGCAAGGCCCCCAAGCAGATCATTTGTGCCGCGATGCGCAAGCTGCTGCACTTCGTTTATGGCGTGCTCAAATCGGGCCAGCCTTATGACCCGAAACTTGCGCTTGCTCGGTGAGGTTTAAGACGGTATCTACCGGGATTTCTGGCGTCATCCAGAGCGGGTGTCGCCAGTTTTCACAGGCCTGCCTTAACCCCATCGGGCCACCCCACAGGCTCGCCCGAGATCGAGACGGATGCAGATTATGCACAGGCTAAAGAACGGCCTACTTCAGGCCGCCGGTTGGCTGTTTTACCTAAGTTTACTGATGGGCATCGCCACGGCACTGCCTACGTCCACGTTCGACTCCGAGTCGAAGGACTTCATCTTCCTGATCGGTATCGTCGGTATCTGGCGTTACTCGATGGGTGCCACGCACTTTCTGCGCGGCATGCTGTTTCTGTACGTGGTCTACCCGCACCTGCGGCGCAAAGTGCGCAAGCTGGGCAAAGCGGCAGACCCGTCCCATGTATTTCTGATGGTCACCAGCTTTCGTATCGACGCGCTGACCACCGCTCAGGTCTACAGCTCGGTAATCCGCGAGGCCATCGACTGCGGCCTGCCAACCACCGTGGTGTGCTCCATTGTGGAAATGTCCGATGAGCTGCTGGTCAAGAGCCTCTGGAAACGCATGAACCCACCGCCACGGGTCAAGCTCGACTTCGTGCGCATTCCCGGCACCGGCAAACGCGATGGCCTGGCCTACGGTTTCCGCGCCATCTCGCGCCACCTGCCGGACGATCGCGCCGTGGTTGCCGTGATCGATGGCGACACCGTGCTGGCCGAAGGCGTCGTGCTCAAGACCGTGCCGTGGTTCCAGCTGTTCGGCAATGTCGGCGGCCTGACCACCAACGAGTTCTGCGAAGTGCGCGGCGGCTACATCATGAGCGAATGGCACAAACTGCGATTTGCCCAGCGCCACATCAACATGTGCTCCATGGCCCTGTCCAAGCGCGTGTTGACCATGACCGGTCGGATGTCGGTATTCCGCGCCACCGTGGTCACCAACCCGGACTTCATCGCCGATGTGGAAAGCGACTCGCTGCAACACTGGCGCCTGGGCCGCTTCAAGTTCCTGACCGGTGACGACAAGTCGAGCTGGTTCAGCCTGATGCGCCTGGGCTATGACACGTTCTACGTGCCGGATGCCGCGATCCATACCGTGGAACACCCGCCGGAAAAGAGCTTCATCAAGGCCAGTCGCAAACTGATGTTCCGCTGGTACGGCAACAACCTGCGGCAGAACTCTCGCGCCCTGGGTTTGGGGATGAAACGTCTCGGCCTGTTCACTTCGGTGGTGCTGTTCGATCAACGCGTGTCGATGTGGACGTCCTTGCTGGGCCTGACCGTGGCAATCCTCGCCACCTTCAAGTACGGCAGCGCGTTCATCCTGGTTTACCTGCTGTGGATCGGCATCACCCGCCTGATCCTTACAGTGCTGCTGTCCTGTTCCGGTCACCGGATCGGCCCGGCCTACCCGGCGATTCTCTATTACAACCAGATCGTCGGCGCGCTGGTGAAGATCTACGTGTTCTTCCGCCTCGATCAACAGTCCTGGACTCGCCAGCCCACTTCTCTGACCCGTGATCTCGCCAGCTTTCAACGTTGGTTCAACACTTGGTCGTCTCGGACCATGACCTTCTCCGCCGGCAGCATTTTTGTCGCCGTGCTGCTGCTGATGGTCTGACCGAACTCGCCTGAATTAACTAGGAAATCGCCCATATGAATACCGCCGTCAACTCCAACGTAGTGCACGAATCCGAAGCCCAGCGCCAACATGCCCGCGTGAAAATCCCGGCCAAGCTGCGTTTCTTCGGTCCAGACCGGACTCCGGTTGAAGCCCGACTCATCGACCTTTCCGCTGGCGGCCTGGCGTTCAACGCCGGTCAGCTGCCGCTGAAGGTCGGCGATGTGCACAAGGCCCGCCTGCAATTCGTGATCGATAACCTCGGCCTGGCCATGGACGTGGAATTGCAAATCCGCTCCGTCGATCGCCAGACCGGTCGTATCGGTTGCCAGTTCCAGAACCTGGAGCCCCGTGACATTTCCACCCTGCGCCACCTGATCACTTCCCACCTGGCCGGCGACATCGTCAGCGTGGGTGAAATGCTGGCGACCCTGCAGCGCGACAACTTCACCAAGGCGCGCAAGGTCAAGGATGGCGGTCACGGCATGACGCCGCTCGGCCGTCTGAAAGCGGTGACCTTCAGCGCCGGTATCTTCGTGGTCGGCCTGGTGGCGTTCGGTTTCATTTTCAAATCGGTGTACGGCATGTACTTCGTCAGCCACGCCCAGGCCGGCCTGGTCAGCGTGCAGGGCATGAACATCACCATGCCGCGCGACGGTACCGTGCAGAGCCTGATCAAGGCTGATGGCGTTGCCGCCAAAGGCGCTCCGTTGGCGACTTTCAGCACCAGCATGCTCGACGTACTCAAGGGCCATCTGGACGAAGACCAGTTGCAACCGTCCAAGGTTGAAGAGCTGTTCGGCAAGCAAATGACCGGCACCCTGACTTCGCCGTGCGATTGCACCGTGTCTCAGCAACTGGTGGCTAACGGTCAGTACGCCAGCAAAGGCGACGTGATCTTCCAACTGGTGCCGCGTAACACCGAAGCCAACGTTGAAGCACGCTTCTCTTATCGCCAGTTCGGCGATGTGCGTCCAGGCACCACGGTCAGCTTCCAGATCGCCGGTGAAGACCAAACCCGTACCGGCAAGATTGTCAGCAGCACCAGCCTGAAAAGCGCCGACCTGTCATCCGACATCCGCGTGCAGATCAAACCTGACGAGCCACTGGACAGCGCCTTCGCCGGTCGCCCAGTGGAAGTGAACAGCACTCGTGGCCCGAACCTGAGCTGGCTGATCAACAAAGCCATGGCCGCCGGTCTTTAAACAGAGGACATGCCCGTGACGACTCCATATTTCCTCAGAACACCGCACACCCTGTGGGAGCGAGCCTGCTCGCGATGGGATCAGCGCGGTCTGTCTGATGCACCGAGCCGCCCGAATCGCGAGCAGGCTCGCTCCCACATAGGATCACTGTGTGCCGTTGCATTGGCCGTGAGCCTGGCCGGTTGCGCCGGCCTGCCCGACCAGCGTCTGGCCAATGAAGCCCTCAAGCGTGGCGACACCACGCTGGCGGCGCAGAACTACCAGCAACTGGCAGACCTGGGTTACAGCGAAGCTCAGGTTGGCCTGGCCGATCTGCAGGTCGACAGCCGTGACCCGGCGCAAATCAAAAAGGCCGAGGCGACTTACCGCGCCGCGGCCAGCGTCTCGCCGCGAGCTCAGGCTCGCTTGGGTCGTCTGTTGGTGGCCAAACCCGGCGCCACCGAAGCCGAACATCACGAAGCCGAAGCGCTGTTGAAGAAAGCCTCGGCCAATGGCGAAGGCAATACCCTGATCCCGCTGGCGATGCTGTACCTGCAATACCCGCACAGTTTCCCGAACGTCAACGCACAGCAGCAGATCAGCCAATGGCGCACCGAAGGCAAACCGGAAGCCGGTCTGGCGCAAGTGCTGCTCTATCGCACCCAGGGCACTTACGACCAACACCTGGATGACGTGGAAAAGATCTGCAAAGCGGCGCTGAACACCACCGACATCTGCTACGTCGAATTGGCCACGGTCTATCAGAAACGCGCCCAACCCGAGCAACAGGCCGAGCTGATCAAGCAGATGCAGGCGGGTCACAGCCGTGGCGTCGTTTCTGCGCAACGTGTGGACAGCGTGGCTCGCGTACTGGGCGATGCAAGCCTGGGCAAGACCGACGAGAAAACCGCTCAGTCGCTGCTCGAAGGCATCGCACCTGGCTACCCGGCGTCCTGGGTCAGCCTCGCGCAATTGCTCTACGACTTCCCTGAACTGGGCGACGTCGACACCATGATGAAGTACCTGGACAACGGCCGCGCCGCCGACCAGCCGCGTGCCGAACTGTTGCTGGGCAAGCTCTACTTCGAAGGAAAAATGGTGCCGGCCGACGCCAAGGTCGCCGAAGAACACTTCAAGAAAGCCATCGGCCGTGAAGTCGCCGCCGATTACTACCTCGGCCAGATTTACCGTCGTGGTTACCTGGGCAAGGTCTATCCGCAGAAAGCCCTGGATCACCTGTTGACCGCTGCGCGTAACGGCCAGAACAGCGCCGATTTCGCCATTGCCCAACTGTTCTCCCAAGGCAAGGGCACCCGGCCCGACCCGGTAAACGCTTATGTCTTCAGCCAATTGGCGAAGGCTCAAAACACCCCACAAGCCAATGAGCTTGCGCAAACAATCGAAACGCAACTGCCGCCTGACCGGCTGGCCGAGGCCCAACGCCTGCTGAAACAAGAGCAGGCCATTCGTAGCGCCGTGAGTTCGGACACGCTGGAACTGCACGCCCTGCAAGAAGAAGACGGCGAGGAATCCCTATGAAGCTTAATCCATTCGTGAAGGCCGGTATTGGCCTGACATTCGCCCTGCTGTGGTCGTGCCCGACCCTGGCGGCCCTGACCGAAGACAAGAATTTCGGCCTCGAAGTCAAAGTTACCGGCCAGTCCGAAGACGACCGTGACCTGGGCACTGCCAGTGGCGGCGACGTTAACGGCGTTGGCCTCGACCTGCGTCCATGGGTATACGGCGAAAGCGGCGCGTGGAGCGCCTACGCCATGGGCCAGGCCGTGACGTCCACCGACATTATCGAAACGGACACCCTGCAGCAGTCCGACAACGACGGTACCCAGACCACCGACAACGGTGATCGCAAAACCAAGAAGAACTACTTGGCGATGCGCGAGTTCTGGGTCGGCTACAGCGGCCTCACGCCCTACCCTGGCGAAATCCTCAAGCTCGGTCGCCAACGCCTGCGCAACGACGACGGCCAATGGCGCGACACCAACATCGAAGCCCTGAACTGGACCTTCGACACCACCCTGTTGCGCGCCAACGTCGGTGTCGCCGAACGCTTCAGCGAATACCGCACCGACTTGAAAGAGCTGGCGCCCAAGGACAAGGATCGCCTGCACGTTTTCGGCGACGTTGCCACTCAATGGTCGCCGGGTAACTGGGTCGGCATTCGCGGTCATCACACCCACGATGACGGCAAGCTCGACTACCCGGAGCCGGGCGTGGCCGGCGATTCGCTGGATAAAAAACAGAACGGCGACATCAGCTGGCTCGGCCTCACCGCCGACAGCGATGCCTACAACTGGCGCAACACCAACACCGTCAATTACTGGGGCAGCATCACCGGTATGAGCGGCGACACCGACACGGTCAACCCGTTGAACGCCGATGGCACGCGCCCGACCGAAGCCAAACGCGGTGAAGACCTCAATGGCTGGGCCACCGACATTGGCGTGCGTCTGCGCCTCGATCCGCAGTGGCAAGTCGGTGCAGCGTATGCCCGTGCCAGCGCCGAGTACGAACAGACCGGCCTGGAAAGCAACCGCTCGAACTACACCGGTACACGCTCGCGGGTTCACCGTTTCGGCGAAGCCTTCCGTGGCGAAATGAACAACATGCAAACCGCTACCCTGTTCGGCTCGTGGATGCTCAACGACGAATACGATGCCAGTGTGATCTACCACAAATTCTGGCGCGTGGACGGCAACAAGCCGGTAGGCAGCAATGGCATCAACGCCGTCGAAAACAACACCGACGACGTGACCGGCGCGATCCTCTCCAGCACCTCCCTGCCGCTGGAAGATGGCAACAAAGACCTCGGTCAGGAAATGGACGTAGTCGTCACCAAGTACTTCAAGCAAGGCCTGCTGCCGGCTTCGTTGAGCCAGTCGATCGATGAGCCTTCGGCTCTGGTGCGGTTCCGTGGCGGTGTGTTCAAGCCTGGCGATGCGTATGGCAAAGAAGTCGACTCCTACATGCACCGCGCGTTTGTCGACGTGGTCTGGCGCTTCTGATGCAAACCGCGAAGGGAGTGCCCGACATGAACAGTGCCAAGAAAGGCTCGATCAGCCTGCTGGCCGGCGCGCTGCTGCTCGCCAGCGCAGCCGCCTTCGCCACCGTCGAACCGGCCAAGCCTGTGCAACAGGGCAAATCGGCGACCATAGCCAAAGGGCTGCAACAGGCCAAGACCTACACCGTCAGCAGCGCGCCAACCGCGCCGCTGGACCTGGCCAAGCCGAAACTGCCGGACACCTCTGGCTACACCGCCGAAGCCATCGCCGCGAAAATCGTGCGCAGCAAGCCCGGCAAGATCAGCGTGCGCCGGATGATGCAGGAAGACGCCCTGAAGGACTTCATCGGTGGCGACAACAAGATGGCCGAGTGGGTGGTGCGTCAGCATGGCATCCCGCAGGCGATCTTCGTCGACGATGGCTACATGAACCTCAAGGACCTGGCGAAAAAGCTGCCCAAGCAGTACTTCAGCGAAACTTCGCCGGGCGTATTCCTGGCGAAGTTGCCGATCGTGGTGGGTAACAAGGGCATTCTGGAAATCGACAAGCAGACCCAGGAATTGCGTCTGTCCCAAGAGGCCGGTTCGTTCCTGGTCAACGACGGCCAGCTGTTCGTGCGTGATACCAGAATCACTGGCTGGAGCGAGAAGGCAAACGGCCCGGCGGCCTTCAAGTCGCCCAAGGAATTCCGCCCGTTCCTGCTGTCCTGGGGTGGCACCGAGACCTACATTGCCAACAGCAAGATCGCCAGTTTCGGTTACGCCAACAGTAAGTCCTACGGCGTGAGTATTTCCCAATACACGCCGAACATGGCCAAGGTGCTCAAGCGCCCTGAACCGACCGGCTGGATCGTCGGCTCCGAGTTCTCGGACATGTGGTACGGCTTCTACTGCTACGAAACCCGCGACTTCGTGGTCAAGGGCAACACCTACAAAGACAACATCGTCTACGGCATCGACCCGCATGACCGGTCGCATGGTCTGATCATCGCCGACAACACGGTGTTCGGGACCAAGAAGAAGCACGGGATCATTATTTCCCGTGAGGTCAACGACAGCTTCATCTTCAACAACCGCAGCTACGACAACAAGTTGTCGGGCCTGGTGATCGACCGTAACAGTGTGAACAACCTGATCGCCTACAACGAGATCTACAAGAACCACACCGACGGCATCACCCTCTACGAGAGTGCCGACAACCTGTTGTGGGGCAACAAGGTAATCAGCAACCGACGCCACGGCATCCGTATTCGTAACAGCGTGAACATTCGCCTGTATGAAAACGTTTCGATGGCCAACGGCCTGACCGGTGTCTACGGCCACATCAAAGACCTGACCGACACCGACCGGGACATCAAACTCGACCCGTTCGACGCCGAGGTGTCGCTGATCGTGGTCGGTGGTGAACTGGCCGCCAATGGCAGCGGACCGCTGTCGATCGACTCGCCGCTGAGCGTGGAGCTGTATCGCGTGTCGATGCTCGCGCCGACCAAATCCAGCGGCATCAGCTTCTCGGGGATCCTCGGCGAACGCCAGGATGAAATTCTCGACCTGCTGGTGCGCCAGCAGAAAGCCGTGCTGATCGATCCAGTCGAACGCCAGACCAAAATGCAGGACTGAGGATAATTTTATGCACCCACACTTGATCAAATTACTCAGCCTGTCGGCCCTGACCGCGGGTATTCTCGCGGCCAGCACTGGCGTACGTGCCGAAGACGCCAAAGCACCCAGCTTCAAGGCCGAGGATTGCTGCAGCCTGTGCCCCGCCGCCCATGACGCGAAAAACTACACCACCCGCTACCAGCAGAACTTCACCACGCTGGTGCAGGCGCAGGGCGATTGGCTATTCCGTACGCAAGAAGACTTGCGCACCGAGTTCGACACCACACCCGCTGGCTACAAACGCATGAAGCAACTGCACGATGCGTTCAAGAGCAAAGGCGTGGAACTGGTCATCGTTTACCAGCCGACCCGTGGCCTGGTGAACCGCAACAAGCTGAACCCGGCAGAGAAGGCGAGCTACGATTTCGACAAGGCGCTGAAGAATTACAAAACCATGCTCGGGCGTTTCGCGCAGATGGGCTACGTGGTTCCGGACCTGTCGCCACTGACCAACGAATCGCTGCCCGACACCCTGCCGGCTCACGATTTCTACTTCCGCGGCGACCAACACTGGACGCCGTATGGCGCCCAACGCACGGCGAAAATTGTCGCCGAGAAGGTCAAGCAATTGCCGGCCTTCGCCGATGTTCCCAAGCGTGAATTCGAGACCCATAAGTCGGGTCGCATGGGCAAGACCGGAACGTTACACAACATGGCTGGTCAACTCTGTGGCACCAGCTACGCGATCCAGTACATGGATCAGTTCACCACCGAGCCAAAAGGCGAAGCGGGCGATGGCGATCTGTTCAGTGATTCCGGCAATCCGGAAATCACCCTGGTCGGCACCAGCCACAGTGGCAAGAACTACAACTTCGCCGGTTTCCTCGAAGAGGCCATCGGCGCCGACATCCTCAACGTGGCATTCCCCGGTGGTGGCCTGGAAGGTTCGATGCTGCAGTACCTGGGCAGCGAAGAGTTCCAGACCAAACCGCCGAAAATCCTCATCTGGGAATTCTCGCCGCTTTATCGCCTCGATCAGGAAACCATCTACCGCCAGATGATGGCGCTGCTGGACAACGGTTGCGAAGGCAAAGATGCACAGATGAGCGCCAGCGCCACGCTGAAACCTGGCAAAAACGAATTGATGGTCAACAGCAAGAACCTGGACCTGCGCAACAGCAGTCACCAGGTCGATATCCGCTTCGCCGACACCTCGGTGAAAACCTTGCAAGCCACCCTCTGGTACATGAATGGGCGCCACGAGGACATCAAGATCGACAAACCGGAAACCTCCGATACCGACGGGCGTTTCGCCTTCGAGTTGCGCACGGACGAAGACTGGGCCTCGCAGAATCTGCTGGCCGTCGAAGTCCAGGGACCTGAACAAGCAGGTACCACGCCTCAGAAAGTCGAAGCGAAAATCTGCAAACGCAACGTGTTCTCCGGCGCCGAGCAGCGTACCGCTCAAGCCGGGCAATGAGGCTACCTCTTATGAACTGCATGCAAACCCGAACGCTGAAAAAGTTACTCGCGCCCTCCCTGCTGACGCTGGCGATGTTCGCCGGCGCCACCCAGGCCGCCGCGCCACTGCGCCCGCCCCAGGGTTACTTCGCGCCAATTGAAAAAGTCAAAACCGGCGACAAGAGCGAAGGCTGCGACGCGATGCCGACGCCCTACACCGGTGCCCTGCAATTTCGCAGCAAATACGAAGGTTCCGACAAGGCCCGTTCGACCCTGAACGAGGCTTCGGAAAAAGCTTTCCGCGAGACCACCGCCGACATCACCAAGATCGAGCGCGGCACCAGCAAGCGGGTGATGCAGTTCATGCGTGACGGTCGCCCGGAACAACTGGAATGCACCCTCAACTGGTTGACTGCCTGGGCCAAGGCCGACGCGTTGATGTCCAAGGACTTCAACCACACCGGCAAGTCCATGCGCAAATGGGCATTGGGCAGCATGGCTTCGTCCTATGTTCGCTTGAAATTCTCTGACTCGCATCCGCTGGCTACCCACCAGGAAGAAGCGCAAGTGATTGAAGCCTGGTTCAGCAAAATGGCTGATCAGGTGGTCAGCGATTGGGACAACCTGCCGCTCGAACAAACCAACAACCACTCGTACTGGGCAGCCTGGTCGGTAATGGCCACGTCGGTCGCCACCAACCGTCGCGACCTGTTCGATTGGGCCGTCAAGGAATACAAGGTCGGCGTCAATCAAGTCGACGCCCAAGGCTTCCTGCCCAACGAACTCAAGCGCCAGCAACGCGCCCTCGCCTATCACAACTATGCCCTGCCGCCACTGGCGATGATCGCCAGTTTCGCTCAGGTCAACGGTGTCGATTTGCGCCAGGAAAACAACGGCGCCTTGAAACGCCTGGGCGATCGCGTGCTCGCGGGGGTGAAAGACCCGGATGAATTCGAGGAGAAGAACGGCAAGGATCAGGACATGACCGATCTCAAGGTCGACTCGAAATTCGCCTGGCTCGAACCGTTCTGCTCGCTCTACACCTGCACGCCGGATGTGCTGGCGCAGAAACACAAAATGCAGCCGTTCAAGACCTTCCGCCTCGGCGGGGATTTGACCAAGGTCTACGACCCGGCCAGCGAGAAAGGCAACAAAGGCTCTTAGGGTTGATCGTTCCCACGCTCCGCGTGGGAATGCAGCCCGTGACGCTCCGCGTCACATGCCGAAGCGGACGCAGAGCGTCCAGTGAGGCATTCCCACGCAGAGCGTGGGAACGATCGTAACTCTCCAGATTTTCGTGGGGGGTTTGGGGGGGCCGTTGGCCCTTGACTGTTGGTTAAACATGGAGAGATCGGGATGGTATTTTCATCCAACGTGTTCCTGTTTCTGTTCTTGCCGATCTTCCTCGGCATGTACTACTTGAGCGGAATACGCTATCGCAACTTGCTGCTGCTGATCGCCAGCTACGTGTTCTACGCCTGGTGGCGTGTGGACTTCCTTGCACTGTTCGCAGCCGTCACGCTGTGGAACTACTGGATCGGCCTGAAAGTTGGCGCCGCAGGCGTTCGGACCAAACCGGCCCAACGCTGGCTGCTCCTCGGCGTCGCGGTGGATCTGTGCATCCTCGGCTACTTCAAGTACGCCAACTTCGGCGTGGACAGCATCAACGCGATGATGACCTCGGTCGGTCTGTCGCCGTTCATCCTGACCCATGTGCTGTTGCCGATCGGGATCTCGTTCTACATCTTCGAGTCCATCAGCTACATCATCGACGTCTACCGCGGTGATACCCCGGCGACCCGCAACCTGATCGACTTTGCCGCATTCGTGGCGATCTTCCCGCACCTGATCGCGGGCCCCGTGTTGCGTTTCCGTGACCTGGCCGACCAGTTCAACAACCGCACCCACACCCTCGACAAGTTCTCCGAAGGTGCCACGCGGTTCATGCAGGGCTTCATCAAGAAGGTCTTCATCGCCGACACCCTGGCGGTCGTGGCCGATCATTGCTTCGCCTTGCAGAACCCGACCACGGGCGACGCCTGGCTCGGCGCCCTGGCCTACACCGCGCAGCTGTACTTCGACTTCTCCGGCTACAGCGATATGGCGATTGGTCTGGGCTTGATGATGGGTTTCCGTTTCATGGAAAACTTCAAACAGCCGTACATCAGCCAGTCGATCACCGAGTTCTGGCGTCGCTGGCACATCAGCCTGTCGACTTGGTTGCGTGACTATCTGTACATCACCCTCGGCGGTAACCGTAAAGGCACGCTGATGACTTATCGCAACCTGTTCCTGACCATGCTGCTCGGTGGTCTGTGGCACGGCGCGAACATCACCTACATCGTCTGGGGTGCCTGGCATGGCATGTGGCTGGCGATCGAAAAAGCCCTCGGCCTGAACACCTCGCCGCGCAGCATCAACCCGATCCGTTGGGCGCTGACCTTCCTGCTTGTTGTCATGGGTTGGGTGATCTTCCGCTCGGAAAACCTGCACGTTGCCGGTCGCATGTATGGCGCGATGTTCAGCTTCGGCGAATGGTCGCTGTCGGAACTCAACCAGGCCAGCCTCACCGGTCTGCAAGTGGCAACCCTGGTGGTGGCGTACATCACTCTGGCGTTCTTCGGCATCCGTGATTTCTACGCCAACCGGCCGCCGGTCAAGACCAAGCCTGCCGTCAACGTCGAGGCCGATGGCCCTGCCGCGGCTACGCCTGGAATGATCAAAGCCGTACCGGGTGAAAACCCGGCCAGCATCCACGAACCGGGTTACACCGTCGGCGTTGAAGCGACTGTGCAACCGGCCTACTGGACCGCTGATTGGTCCCGTTACGTGATGCGCGCCCTGGTACTGCTGCTGTTCATCGCCTCGATTCTCAAACTCTCGGCGCAAAGCTTCTCGCCGTTCCTTTACTTCCAGTTCTGAGGGATCTGACTATGACCCGCTCATTACGCATCTTCTACATCGCCCTGTTCCTGGTGACCTTGCTGGTTCTGGGCGTGTGGTCGGTACGCAGCTTCTTCGGCTTCAGTACCAACGCCGAGGCGACCGTGCTCAACGGTCGCTGGACCAAAGCCGTCGAGACGCACTACGACGACGAGTTCCCGATCAAGCGCCTGGGCACCAATCTTTGGGCCGCGCTGGATTTCAAACTGTTCAACGAAGGTCGTCCGGGCGTAGTGCTCGGTCGCGATCAGTGGCTCTACAGCGATGAAGAGTTCCACCCGATCGTCAACGAAGAGTTGAACCTGCAAGGCAACTACGCGCTGGTCGAAGGCGTGCGCCAGACCCTGAAAAAACAAGGCGTGCAACTGGTGATGGCAATTGTCCCGGCCAAGACCCGTCTGTACCCGGAACATCTGGGTGAAGTGAAGCCGGCGAGTATCCACGCCAATCTGTACAAGGACTTCCACGCTCGTGTGGCGGCCGACAAGATCCTCGCCCCTGACCTGCTCGGCCCGCTGCAAAAGGCCAAGCAAGACGGTCAACAAGTGTTCCTGCGCACCGACACCCACTGGACCCCGGAAGGCGCGCAAATCGCCGCCGAGACTCTGGCCAAAACCATTGCCGACAAGGCTCCGCTCAGCGGCGAACCGCAAAACTTCGTCACCGAACCTGCGGAGAAGGTGACGCACAAGGGTGATCTGCGGTTGTTCCTGCCGCTGGACCCGCTGTTCGAAAACCTGATGCCCGCGCAAGAGCCTTTGCAGAAGCGCAACACCGTGGCTGCACAAGATCAGCCTGCCGGTGATGACGCCCTGTTCGCCAACACTGAAGTGCCAGTGGCCCTGATCGGCACCAGCTACAGCGCCAACCCGAACTGGAACTTCGTCGGTGCGCTGAAAGAAGCGCTGCACAGCGACGTGGTCAATTACGCCGAAGACGGCCACGGCCCGATTCTGCCGATGCTCAGCTACCTGAAAAGCGATGCTTTCAAGAACAGCCCGCCACAAGTGCTGATCTGGGAGTTCCCTGAACGATATCTGCCTGTGAACAACGAAATCGGTGACGCCGACCCGCAGTGGGTCGCAGAGCTTAAACAAGCCGGCGCACGCCAACAAAACGTAGCTGCAAACACTAAATCCGAGACGCCCGACCGGGCGCAAAACTGAAAGAGAGGTACACCATGACTTTCACTACTACTCCTCGCCGTCTCGCCAAGACCTTTGCTCTCGTCGCTGGCATGAGCGTGTTGTCGATGTCCGCCTTCGCTGGCGACGCCGCACTCTACGGCCCGACCGCACCGAAAGGCTCCAGCTTCGTGCGTGTCTACAACGCCGGTAACGCTGAAGTCAGCGCCACCGTTGGCACCACCAACCTGAGCGAAGTCGCGCCGCTGTCCAGCACCGACTTCAGCTTCATGCCGGGCGGCGATTACAGCGCCAAGGTCGGTAGCCAGAGCCTGCCGGTGAAATTGGCCGGCGACCACTATTACACCCTGGTCAACAACGCCAGCGGCGCGCCACAACTGATCGAAGAGCCGCCGTTCAAGAACAAGCAGAAATCCCTGGTTCGCGTACAGAACCTCAGCGACAAGGCCCTGACCCTGAAAACCGCCGACGGCAAGACCGAAGTGGTCCCATCCGTGGCGGCCAAGGGCCGTGGCGAGCGTGAAATCAACCCGGTGAAAGTCAGCCTGGCACTGTACGACGGCGCCACCAAAGTCGGCGACGTGAAGCCGGTTGCCCTGGAACGAGGCGAAGCGGCGGTGCTGTACGTCACCGGCAGCGGCAGCAGCCTGTCGCCAGTGTGGGTCAAGCGCCCGGTTTCGACGCGCTGATTAATTCTCTGAATTGACGCTCCCCCTGTGGGAGCGGGCTTGCCCGCGATGCAGACGACTCGGTGCAACAGATACACCGAGGTGATGCCATCGCAGGCAAGCCAGCTCCCACAGAGGACCGAGGCGTCGATTCGGACACGGAACAAAAACAAGAGTGAAACGACAGAACGCAGTAGCTCTGACCCATTCGATTTTAAAGGAGTAACAACATGATTCCGGTGATCTTGTCAGGTGGTAGCGGCTCACGTCTTTGGCCGCTTTCGCGTAAGCAATTCCCCAAGCAATTCCTCGCCCTGACCGGCGAACAAACGCTGTTCCAGCAAACCCTGGAACGCCTGGTGTTCGAAGGCATGGACACTCCGATCGTGGTCTGCAACAAGGAACACCGTTTCATCGTCAACGAGCAGTTGAGCGCCCGTAACCTGGACGTGCAGCGCGTGCTGATGGAACCCTTCGGTCGCAACACCTCGCCAGCAGTGGCCCTGACCGCGATGATGCTGGTCAATGAAGGTCGCGACGAGTTGATGCTGGTGCTGCCGGCCGACCACGTGCTGGAAGACCAGAAAGCCCTGCAACGCGCCCTGGCCCTGGCCACCGTGGCGGCCGAGCGTGGCGAGATGGTGCTGTTCGGCGTGCCGGCGACCAAACCGGAAACCGGTTACGGCTACATCAAATCCACCAACGATGCGTTGTTGCCGGAAGGCGTCAGCCGTGTCTCGCACTTCGTCGAAAAACCCGATGTGAAACGCGCCACCGAATTCGTCCAGTCCGGTGGTTACTTCTGGAACAGCGGTATGTTCCTGTTCCGTGCCAGCCGCTTCCTCGAAGAGCTGAAAAAACACGATCCGGACATCTACGACACCTGCGTACTGACGCTGGAACGTAGCGCGCAGGATGCCGACACCGTCGACATCGACGCCGCCACCTTCGCTTGCTGCCCGGACAATTCCATCGATTACTCGGTGATGGAAAAAACCCAGCGCGCCTGCGTCGTGCCGCTGACTGCCGGTTGGAGCGATGTCGGTTGCTGGTCGTCACTGTGGGAAGTCAATGCAAAAGACGCCAACGGTAACGTCACCAAAGGCGACGTGGTCATCCAGGACAGCAAAAACTGCATGATCCACGGCAACGGCAAACTGGTGTCGGTGATTGGCCTGGAAAACATCGTGGTGGTCGAAACCAAGGACGCCATGATGATCGCCCACAAGGACAAGGTCCAAGGCGTCAAACAGATGGTCAACACCCTCAACGAACAGGGCCGCAGCGAAACCCAGACCCACTGCGAAGTCTATCGTCCGTGGGGCTCCTACGACTCGGTGGACATGGGCGGCCGCTTCCAGGTCAAGCGCATCTCGGTCAAGCCGGGCGCGTGCCTGTCGCTGCAAATGCACCACCACCGCGCCGAACACTGGATCGTGGTCAGCGGCACCGCTGAAGTGACCTGCGACGAAAACGTGTTCCTGCTGACTGAAAACCAGTCGACCTACATCCCGATCGCCTCGGTTCACCGTCTGCGCAACCCGGGCAAGATTCCACTCGAGATCATCGAAGTGCAATCGGGCAGCTATCTGGGTGAAGACGATATCGAGCGGTTCGAAGATATCTACGGTCGCTCTACCCCGATCGAACGCGGCGTGTCGGTGAAAACCATCGCGCAGTGATTGACCGGTAAAACAAGAAGCCCCCGTCCAGCCCGCTGCGTCCCTATCCGCAGTGGGTTGGGCGTTTTTTATGTGTCAAACCTTCAGCGGCTTTTTGCCACTAAACTTCAGATCCTTCCACTTCAGAATTGAAGTGGGTCCCCGTGAACTATCCAACTCGACTGTTTTACCGCTTCTTGCTGCGGCGATGAAGCGATGGTGCCCATCCTGAAGGGTGATTATTTTTGTCTCACTGTTTTGTGCAAAAATCGGAACGCCCAAGCCGATTTTGAGCGCTGCTGGATCTTTGGCTTTAATTGCAGCAATAGCTTGCTCACGTTCGGCACCTTCCAAGGCATTAAATTTTTCATACTCTTCAATGCCGTCTTTGTTAATCCAGTCTTGACTGGGAACTATCTCATGACCGTCTGGCCATTTAGGCAGGTCCTTTCCTTCGACCAAATCAAATTTTCTGTGAAAAGTCACCACCATTCGTTGCACAACAACATCCCTTCTATTTTTCGTTACGGTCGCGCTTTTGAAGCCTATAGAAACGTCGCTGGTGGATAGGTCATTCCCCCCCGACATTACGTTCTCGTTTCTTTTTTCCGCATTAATTCCATTTGTACTTTCTGCTCCTCTCACCGCTTCGGGCAAACGCTTGCCAACCACCAAAGGCGGGGCAGGTCTGTTGATAGGAGCCAAGGCGTTAACTTTCGGCTTTGCTACGATTTCGGGAGCAATGCTATGTGCTCCGAAAATAGAAGCCATTTTTTTTACCGAGCTTTTATTTGCTTCGTTTTCCGCAGGTGCAGCGCCACTTTCCCCTTTGGCATACCCGTCAACATCGACAAAAGTAACAGGGTTGTTCTCTACCATCGCGTAGTAATTCAGTCCGTCCACAAGTCCCGCCGGGTCCGGGTTGGTCCAACGCTGCAACCACGGTATGTAGTACCGAAAACCGTAGTAATAAAACCCTGTTGCATCCCGCTCCTTGCCCGAGTAACGAATGGTTTTATAGTCGACGTCAATCACGTCCGTGGCAAACCAGGCTGTCTCGCCGAAGGGATAGTAGATTTCCCGGCTGATGATTTGCGCATCGGCGGTCAGTTCCACGGTGCAGGAGTTGAGATGATCGACGAGGTTGTAACGGTATTGATCCTTGGGCACCCCCGGTGGCGGATCGCTCTCCCAACGCAACACCCGAACGATGTTGAGGCCCGCCTGAGCGGTGATCACCTGCAGTACTTCCCCAGTGCCGTTATCGGTGTGCAGTTCCAGCCCCGGCAAGTAACGCACTTCAGCCACCACGGTGCGGGCATTGGTATTCAGCGAGCGAATTTTACGCACTCGCTGGCCACCGCCATCGTAGATGTAGGACTCCCGATCATTGAGCCCGGAGACGCGCTCCACCGGGCTGACCGACTGCAACTGATTACGCAGATCCCACGTCAGAAAGCGGCCCTGATCCAGCTCCAGCAAATTACCCCTGGCGTCGAATGCGGCGGCGATTTCTTCTTCGGTGGGTGGCACGCCGTTGCGCCAGGGCAGACAGCGATTGCTGTACCGGGCGGCCTTCAGGTCATGCCCCGGGCTTTGTGCACCAACGTGGGTCAGCTTCAACAGATTGCCGCCCGCGTCATAGCGGTAGGTCTGCCGGTAGTTGCTGACCGCCGACGGATCAGTGCGGCCGACCGACTCCGGCCCTTGATTGGGACCGCCCGCCTCCCAGCCAGAAGCCTCGATCAACTGATAGAGGCTGTCGTAGCTAAAGCGACTGACCGGATCGACACGCTGGTTGGCGAAGTAACGCACCGGCAGCGCCTTGTCCTCGATGCTGAGAACGTTGCCCATGCGGTCATAGTCGTAGATCAGATGCCGCAACATCCGCGCACAGGCATCCTGTGACCGACGCTCCATCAATAAGCCGTCTTCAGGGCGGTAACGGAGGGTTGTTTTCGCAGCATTACCGGCGGTTTCGTGTGCAATTTGTCCCTCGGCGTTGTACTGGATATCGCTGACCAGCGCCTGCCAGGTAGTCAGTCCCTGAAGTTGCAAACGCGCCTCACGCAAGCGACCGTCAAGGGTAAGGCTGAAGGCCTGACTATTTCCCTTGGCATCGACCTGTTCCAGCACATCACCCAGCGGGCCGAAACTCCATGTCGAGACAGCCCCCCTCCCCCGGCTCAAGCAGCCGCTGGCGATCGGCTTCCAACTCCGGCCAGTCAGGGGCTACAGGGTCCAGCGTGAAGTGACGAACTTGCTTCACGCATTGGCCGGTGATCGAAAATGCCTCGAACAACACCGTCCCGGCGGGATCGTCATGACGGGTCAACTGCCCGCATTGATTCTGGTCACCCTGATCGGGACCGCCATAGGTCATGCGTTCAACGGACCTTCGCGGCTCAGTTGTGCCCTGCTCGAACACCGCTACGGGACGAAGCAGGTCGTCATATTCAACCTCACGTCGCGTGCCGCGGCTGTCCCATCCCGATAAAATTTCATGACCCAGACCTGGCAGGTTGAGCTGCCAACCGGCATCGACACTGTCTGTGAACAGCGTGTTGCCCGACAACGAAAACGCTGTCGCGAGATTGGCGGGTGTCAGCGGCTCTTCTTGTGACAGCGCCCAAAGCCTCGGATCCCACTGTTGAACCGCACGCCCTGCGGCATCGTAAGCGATGCGGTTGATGCGTGCCTCAGCAGGGACGTTTTCGACGGTGCGCCCATAATCGACCGAACGGATCGTCAAGCCGCGCGGATCGACGATCGTCAGTTTTGGTGTTTTGTGGTGCATTTCCATTGCCATCGCCCGCCGAAATACAGCCCTGTTGACCAATGTCTTCTAACGTATCGAGCGCACTACGGACTACTGTCAGAAATTACAGTACCGACCAGCGGTAAATTGCCTTGATCACCGAATGTCCATTCCCGCGCCCCTTCGGTAGGATGGTGCTCATGAGTTCAAGGAGCGTTCACACATGTTCATCGGCGTCCTGCTGGTCATCACCTGGCTGATCCTGCTGCTGCGCTACCCAACCAAGGCCGTACCGGTTTCCATGGCCGCCGCTGTCGGATTGGGTCTGGTGGCGACGTGGGTGTTCTGGCTGGACAACCGCGAGGTCAAGCAACTGGCGCGCCTTGAGCTGCGCATCGTCTATGCCCCGGAGCACTGCCCGGCGGATCGCCCCTTGAAACTGACGATGAACAACGGCAATGACGTGCCGTTGACCGAACTGCGCTGGCGCGTCGCCGCTTATGCACCGGGCGATACGGTCAATCTGGCTGACAATCAATACGCCGCGCCGCGTTATCGCGGCCCCGGTGAATTGCAGGCCGGCGGCAATTGGGAAGACTGCTTGCCAATGCCGCCCCTGCGCCCCGGTTATCGCCCGCAAACCCTGGAGTTTCGCGCCGAGCGTTTGCAGGGTAGTTTCTCCGACTGATCCTCCTTTTTTTGCACAAGGACCGCGCTATGCCCGTTGCGTTGATTACCGGTTGCTCCAGCGGCATTGGCCGCGCCCTCGCCGACGCTTTCAAAAGTGCCGGTTACGAAGTCTGGGCCAGCGCACGCAAGGCTGAAGACGTAGCCGCTCTAACCGCTGCCGGTTTCACCGCCGTGCAACTGGACGTGAACGATGGCCCGGCCCTCGAACAGCTGAGTGAGCGGATCAATCAGCAGCGCGGCGGCCTCGATGTGCTGATCAACAATGCCGGTTATGGTGCGATGGGCCCCCTGCTCGATGGCGGTGTGCCGGCCATGCAGCGGCAATTCGAAACCAACGTGTTTGCGATCGTCGGCGTCACTCGCGCGATGTTCCCGGTGCTGCGTCGCGCCAGGGGCCTGGTAGTGAACATCGGCAGCGTTTCCGGGGTTTTGGTCACGCCGTTTGCCGGCGCCTACTGCGCCTCGAAAGCTGCGGTGCATGCCTTGAGCGATGCGTTGCGCATGGAATTGGCACCCTTCGGTGTGCGGGTCATGGAAGTTCAGCCGGGGGCTATCGCGTCCAGCTTCGCGAAAAATGCGGGCAACGAAGCTGAGCAACTGATCACCGAACAATCGCCGTGGTGGCCGCTGCGCGAAGGTATTCGTGCGCGGGCCAAGGCGTCTCAGGACAAGCCGACGCCGGCCAGTGAATTTGCCGCTGGTTTATTGAAGGCCGTGCAGCAGAATAAACCGCCGCGTCTGGTGCGTTTGGGTAATGGCAGCCGGGCGTTGCCGTTGATGGCGGGGTTGTTGCCCAAGGGGTTGTTGGAGTCGGGGTTGATGAAGCGGTTCGGGTTGAAGGGGCAACTCTAAGACTGAGTCGACATCATCGCGGGCAAGTCGAATCGTCGCACCGCCGCTCCCACAAGGTTCTACTGGGTAGCATAGATAGCATTCACACCAAAGATCTCTGTGGGAGCGGGCTTGCCCGCGAAGACGTCAGGACAAACGCTGCAAAATTTCAGGAAACAACATGACTGACTACACCGAATACTTTGACGAAGTGATCCAGGCCCACATAGCCATCGAACAATGGTTGGCCGAGGAGCGAGACGAGTCCGAGCTTGAGCAATTGCTGACGCGTTTTTCGCCACAGTTCTCCATGATCTCGCCGTTAGGCCGGGTGCTGGATTTCGAGGCGTTGAATGAATTGTTTCTGCTGGCGGGCGGGAAAAAACTCGGGTTCAGGATTGAGCTCAGCGAGTTGCGAGGTGTCGCGCTATACGACGGTGGCGCAGTGGTGAGTTACCGCGAGCAGCAGACTGATGCGGCCGGGCTGCATTCCGATCGACGATCCACGGTGGTGTTTGAGAAACAGGCCGATGGCAAGTTGGTTTGGCGGCATTTGCATGAGACGTTTTGCAAGGAGTGAACCTGAGTTGTGCCCATCGCGAGCAGGCTCGCTCCCACAGGGGATTTTCGTCGTTCACCGAGTCAGCGTCCGAATTCGATCAATGTGGGAGCGAGCCTGCTCGCGATGGGCGCGACTCGGCCTAACGGTTAGTTAACAACCACCGTGCACGTAATCCCCGCCGCCAACAGCACGCCCTCTGGCACTTCATCAATGTGAATCCGCACCGGTACCCGCTGCGCCAGGCGCACCCAGTTGAAGGTCGGGTTCACGTCGGCGATCAGCTCGCGGCTTTGCGGGTTGTCGCGGTCATAGATGCCACGAGAAATGCTTTCCACATGGCCCTTGAGCACTTCGCCGCTCATCAGTTGCATGTCGGCTTTATCGCCCACGCGCACATGGGGCAATTTGGTTTCTTCGAAGAAGCCATAAACCCAGAACGAGTTCATGTCGACCACCGCCATTTTCGCTTCGCCGACGCGCGCGTAGTCACCACGATGGACGTTGAGGTTAGTGACATAGCCGTCCACCGCCGCGCGCACTTCGGTGCGTTTGAGGTTCAGCTCGGCGGCGTCCAATTGCGCTTGGGCGTGCTGGTAATCGGCCTGGGCCGAGTCGGCGATGTTGGTGGCGTCGTCGCGGTTTTCCCTGGAGATCACCAGGTTGTCGAGGTCGGCGCGGCGATGGGCATTGACCTTGCGCATCTCCCACGTGGCTTTGCGCGAAGCCACCAGCGACTGCGCCTGTTTCACCGCGATGCGGTAATGCTCGGGGTCGATGCGCATCAGCAAATCGCCCTTCTTCACTAGCTGGTTGTCGCGCACCGGCACGTCCACCACTTCACCGGTAACGTCGGCGGCGACGTTGATGATGTCGGCGCGCACCCGGCCGTCGCGGGTCCAGGGCGTGTTCATGTAATGCACCCACAGGGTACGGCCGATCCACAGGGCAAGGGCCAACACCAACAGGGTAGCGAGCAGGCTGAAAAGCTTTTTCATCACGGTGTTCTCAACGGTAAACAGTCAGCGCCAGGGCGCCGAACAGACAGGTAAACAGACTCAGGCGCAGCAGCGCCGGGTGCCAGAAGAAGCGGTACAGATCGAACCCGGAGAGGAATCGGTCCAGCGCCCAAGCCAGCGCCGCGGCAACGAAAAACATCAGGGTCATGGTCGGCATGTACACGCCGTGGAAGGCGATTTCACGAGGCATGCTCAAGTCCTTGGGGCTTGGTGATGGCGATGGCATTTGTGTAGCTGGCGAGCGGTGATTGCGGGTCCAACAGCGAAGTGCGGATGAAGTGCAGGTAGCTTTTCACCCGGCGCAACGCAGAGGTATCGAAGTGCGGCGCAAAAGGTTCGTCGGTGGTCTGCACGCGGCCGATCGCATGGTCGACCGCGACCAGCGCACGTTCCAGATTGCTGTGGCTCGGTTGCAGAAACAGCCGCACCAGCGAACGCCCCATCACCCGGATTGACTGACGCCACGATTGAGATTCAGCGTAGGCCGGATGCACCGGCAGAATCGCCTGTTCCTTGCGCAATTCGATAATCGCGTGGCCGACTTCCAGCACCACGAACATCCAGCGCAATAAGTCCCGTTGCACCTGCGGCTGTCCCGCTGCGAGACCGTAGGCCTGATGCAAAAGATCGCGGGTGCGGCTTTCGAAACTCGATGCCAGGCCCTTGAGTTTGCCGCTGATGGCGTACACCACTTGCCCGCGCAAATCCTGCTCCAGGCGCCGCCATAACCAGCGGCTGTTGGGTGGCAAAATGATCGCCCCGGCCGCCGCGCACACCAGCATGCCCATGATCATCGCGATGTAGTCGTTGATGAAAGCGTAAGGGTTGTAAACCGTGAGGTTGTCCGGCACCGAACCGGTGCTGAAGAAGATCAGCAACCCAAGGCCAACCCCGGCGTATTGCGGCCGTGACGTCAGGAACGAACCGAGCACGATCACCGGCGCCAGCATCACGCACAGCAACGGAAAACCGTCGATCAAGGGGAAGATGAAAAACATCTCGACGAAGCCGATCAGCGCCCCGAGCAACGTCCCGCAGGCCATCTGAAATGCCATGCGCTTGGGGTTCGGTGTCGCCGCTGAAAGGCCCACGGTGGCGGCAGCGATCAAAGTCATCGTCGCCCCGCTCGGCCACGCCGTGGCCACCCAATAACTGCCCAGCACCACGAGGATGAATGCTGCACGAATGCCCGACGCCGCCGAGGCCAGCCAGTTGGTTTGCGGGGTGAAGGGCTCGTCCCAACGTTCACGTTCGTGGCTGTGATCGGCCAGCGACGCGTGGGTCTGTGCATAACTGTGCAGGTCGTCGACGAAGCGATAAAGCAGCTCGTAGGCGGTGTGAAAATCCAGCTGCTCGGCGTCGCTCGGATCACTCTCCTGAAAGGTCGCCCGCAGGCTGCGGACTCGCGCCGGCAAGTGTTGCTTATAGGTCGCCAAAGCAGTGGCCAGGCGTGCAGCGTCGGGGCTGGTCAAGGCGCGACCGCTAAAACCGTCGAGCACTTCGGCCAGCTCCTGTAACCCCGGTTTGATCGCCGCGACAACGTGATCGGTGCCGCCGGTGCGCAGGCGTTCAAGCAACTGATGCAGGGCATTGAAACGCGTGGTAATGCCCATGAACTCGCTGTTCAAACGACTAAGCCGCCCGTTGCGCCGACGCATGTGCGGGTCTTCGAACACCGTCACGCTGCGCAGCCCTTCCAAGCCCACCGCCTCGGCAATAAACCGTACATTGCTCGCTTCAAACGCCGCGCGCTGACTGCGACCGCGCAAGCCATCGGTGACGAACAAGGCAAACACGCCGAAGCGCTGGTACAAGGCATTGCGCATCGCGGCGCTGGCGGTTTGCGGCAGGATCGCGGCGCTCACCAGCGTCGAGCAGAGAATTCCCAAAGAGATTTCCAATACACGCCAGACTGCCGCCATGAATGCGCCGTCGGGATGAGCCAAGGCAGGCAGCCCGACCATCGCCGCCGTATAACCGGCGAGCACAAATCCATAAGCGCGGAAGTTGCGATAACGCGCCGCGCCGGCCGAGCAGAGGCCGACCCAGATCGCCAGCGCGCCGAGGAACAGTTCGGTGTTCTGCGCAAACAAGGCAATCAACGCGACCATCACCGCCGACCCGGCCAATGTGCCGAGGAAGCGATAGAAACTCTTGGCGAACACTTGGCCGCTTTGCGGTTGCATGACGATGAACACGGTGATCATCGCGGTGCGCGGTTGTGGCAACTCCAGGCGCATGGCCAGCCACAGGGTCAGGAACGCCGCGAACAACACCTTGAGAATGTACACCCAGGTCACGCCATCGCTGCGTGCCCAGTCGAAGAACCCCCGGCGCCATTCAAGGGAATACAGCCAGCGCAAAGGTGCGGGCAAGGGAGTCATGAAATTTTGCTCATTGAGATTCGGTCAGGTCGCGGAACCTGTGGGAGCGAGCCTGCTCCGGGCGGCGTTCCGACGATGGCGATTTCACATTCAACATTGATGTCGACTGACACACCGCTATCGCGAGCAGGCTCGCTCCCACAGGTTTTGTGTTCAACGCAAAAGAACCGGGGTTTTCGGGGGGGTGGGTTTTCTCGGCATTAGGCACGTCATTGCCAGCGCCGAGGCCTCCGCCCAAAGCAGTCACCAATCCTGCATGAGCACTCAAGCGCGCGGCCTGAACCTGCTGCTGCACTTGTTGCTGCTTGAACAGCAACGTCTGCGCATTGAGCACGTTGAGGTAATCGGTGAGCCCGCGCTGATAGGCGATCATCGCGATGTCGTAGGTCTTCTGCGCCGTGGCCACCGACTCGGCGGCGAAGGTTTGTTGCTTGTCCATCGACTCGCGGCGGATCAACTGGTCAGAGATGTTCTTCAGCGCGTTGACCAGCGTCTGGTTGTACTTCGCCACCGCGATGTCATAACCCGCCGAGGCTTCACCCAGTTCCGCACGCAAGCGGCCACCGTCGAAGATCGGCAACGAAATCGCCGGGCCGACGCTGTAGTTGAGCTTCTTGCCGGTCAAAAACTCCAGCGCCCCACCGCCGGTGGCCATGTAGCCGAGGCTGCCGACCAGATCGACGTTGGGGTAGAAGCCAGCGTGGGCAACATCGATACCCCGCGCCTGCGCCGCCACTTGCCAGCGACTGGCAACCACGTCCGGGCGTTGGCCAAGCAGTTGCGCCGGCAAAGACGACGGCAACTTCAGTGCCGCGCCCAACGACAGCGTCGGCCGTTGCAACTGCGCGCCCTCCCCCGGCCCCTTACCGGCCAGAGCGGCGAGTTGGTTGCGGCTTAAAGCAATCTCCTCGTCCAGCGCATCGATTTGCCGACGGGTTTCCGGCAATGGTGTTTCGGCCTGGCTGACTTCGAAATGGGTGCCGATGCCGCCATCCAGACGTTTCTGCGCCAGGTCGAGAATTTGCTGTTGCTGCTTCAAGGTCGCGGCGACGATGTCCCGTTGCGCGTAATGCAACGAGAGCTCGATGTAGGCGCGCACGATGTTGTTCTGCAATTCAAGCTGCGCCTGCCGTGCTTCGGCGGCGCTCATGTGGGCTATGTCCACGGCCCGTTCGGTGGCGTTGCTTTCGCGGCCCCAGAGATCGAGGGCATAGCTGAAGCCCAGCGCGGCGTTGTTGTCCCAAGTGGTGGTGTTGGCCAACTCGCCGGGGCCGTAGAACTGATCGGTGGGCCAGTTGTGGCGCTTGAGGGTGGATTGGCCATTGATCTGCAACGACTCGGCGGACTCGGCAATGCCAGCCATGGACCGCGCCTGACGCACTCGCGCGGCGGCCATGGCCATGCTCGGGCTGCCTTGCAGGGCGAGGTCGATCCAGCGGTTCAGCTGCGGGTCGCCGTAGGCTTGCCACCATTGGATGGTGGGCCAATGAGCGTCTTGTGTGGCGCTCTGAATGGCTTCATCGGTGGCCAGTGAATTGGCCTCCAGTGCCTTGCCTTGCGGGGCAATACCTGCGGTGCCGATGCAGCCGCCGATTGCCAGGGTTAAAGCCAAAACACTGAGCGTCTTGAGCGCTCTGTTGATGCGACGCGGCACTGCTGCAAATTCCTGAAATAGGGGGAGAT
Organism: Pseudomonas sp. S2_A02; assembly: GCF_054668495.1. Classification (NCBI taxonomy): domain Bacteria; kingdom Pseudomonadati; phylum Pseudomonadota; class Gammaproteobacteria; order Pseudomonadales; family Pseudomonadaceae; genus Pseudomonas; species Pseudomonas sp. S2_A02. Next base: position 2,626,150 of record NZ_CP162776.1, read on the forward strand.
CCTGTAGGAGCTAGGCTTGCCCGCGAAGGCGTCTTATCAAGCGACAGCTATGGTGCCTGTGAGGACGCCTTCGCGGGCAAGCCTCGCTCCTACATGGGACCGGCGCAATTCTAGGGGTGGGCCTTGTTGGCGATAAGCCGGGATTCTTGTGAATCTTTGTTACCGTTAACGCGATAATCCCTTGGTCACGTCTTTAGTCGCCTGTAAAGAATCAGCAACTTCGTGTCACAATTTGCCATCGCACTCGAGAGCACCCCATGGACACTTTGCAAAACATGCGCGCCTTCAGTTACGTGGCCGAGGCCGGCAGCTTCACCGCCGCCGCCGTGCAACTCGACACCACCACGGCCAACGTCTCGCGCGCGGTCTCCAACCTGGAAGCCCACCTGCAAACCCGCCTGCTCAACCGCACCACCCGCCGCATCGCCCTGACCGAGGCCGGCAAGCGCTACCTGTTGCGTTGCGAGCAGATCCTGGCCTACGTCGAAGAAGCTGAAGCCGAGGCCAGCGACGCCCACGCCCGCCCGGCCGGGCAACTCAAAGTGCATACCATGACCGGCATCGGTCAGCACTTCGTGATCGACGCCATCGCCCGCTACCGCAAAACCCACCCGGACGTGACCTTCGACCTGACCATGGCCAACCGCGTGCCGGATCTGCTGGACGAGGGCTACGACGTGTCCATCGTGCTCGCCAGCGAACTGCCAGACTCGGGCTTCGTCTCCCAACGTTTGGGCATCACCTACAGCATCGTTTGTGCATCGCCCGCCTATGTAAAAGCCAACGGCTGCGCGCACAAACCCAGCGATCTGCTCAACCACGCCTGCCTGCGTCTGGTGAGCCCGGTCATCCCGCTGGAAAAATGGACCTTCGACGGCCCTGAAGGCCAGGAAATGGTCACCATCAACAGTTCACCGTTTTTGGTGAACTCCGCTGATGCGATGAAGACTGCGATCACCAGTGGCATGGGGGTTGGCGTTTTGCCGGTGTATGCGGCGATTGAAGGGCTGCGCAACGGCACCCTGGTGCGGGTGATGCCGAACTACCGTTCGCAGGAACTGAATCTGTATGCGATTTATCCTTCGCGGCAGTACCTGGATGCGAAGATCAAGACGTGGGTCGAGTACTTGCGTGGGTCATTGCCGGAGATATTGGCGGCGCATCAGGCGGAATTGGCGGCGTATGAATTGAGTGGGAGTTTGGGTGGGGTTCGGGTGGCGAACTGAGGTGTGTGGACTGCGGGTTAGCCCAGCAGTCCAGCGTACTTTCCGCAGAGCCAATACGCACAAAGACCAACGATTGAATAGGCAAACATCAGGTTGGGAATAACGACCCAGCGTCGTAGGTGTAAAGGGAAGTGTTTTATCCCATCAATACAATGCGGGTCGCTTCTCAGCAGGAATGCATCATCCTCACGAAGCATGGTCGAGAGATGAGCCAAGCGGTAATGACGCCCGTACAGACCATTACCCATAACCCGACGGTTGCGGCCGACGAAGTAAGAGTCGTTGAGGTGAGATTCGAGTTCTTCGAGTTTAAAAAAACTGATGTACACACGCAGCAGTGAAACGATAAAAGCTAGGGCAAGAAAGCCGATCAGGATGGCTGTGTAGAGTAGTTTCAGGTCACTCATCGGATTTGAAATTGTTGCACGCAAAGATACAAAACCACTCCAAAGCAACAGTAGTCCAGCGCTGACGACCGCAATCCGCATCAGTTTTTTTGGAGTTTCAGCCCATTTTTTCAGGCGCTCCGGCAAGATTTCAGCCTCCATAAACGCATACGAATCCAACATCTGATGTTGATAGAAACTGCCCGTTAAAGCGCCAATCAACCTAAGTCTGTTCATCCGTCCAAACGGGCCGTTACCCGCCGTGCTTCGATTGATACTCACCAGATGAGACGCGTTGAAGTGATCTTCAATTTGGTCGAGTTTGAAATAGGCGCCAAATAACAAGAGGGTCTGACTGAGTAAAATCATCAGGAAAATAAGTACCCAACCAATCAAATACACATTCTCAGCGCCACTCATGGTTGCGTGAACTCATAAATTTTTTCACCTATTTCCCCGCCAATTTCTGAGCCTTTGGTTCCTGTCGCACTGGCGACAGCACCCGACACCAGCAGCGCACAAACGATTCCACCAACACCCAATGTCTCCACACCTATTGCCGCGCAAATTCCATATTTCAGTACGCTACTCGCCACGTATCCGGCGGCAACACCTCCGCCAATACTTCCTGCCAACTTGCCTCCTTCCACAAATCTTGTTTGAGAGCATTCATCCTTGCTTCCACTGCGGCATGCTTCATCAACTCTCATCGCCGCCGCGCCCATTGCCAATCCAATGCCAACATAACCGCCTGCCTTCAAGTACTTCACGGCTCTGGATACGCCTTGAATATTTGTCGCATAGCCCGGTAGTTGGGTAGGGGCACCAGCCTTGTTCCAATGGTGAATTGTTCTGCGAGTAGAAAGACCCAATGCTCGTTTAAGCCTGGGATGATCAGGAATGCCTGTGCCTTTACGTACCAGCGGGCCAAGGCTGGCATTGATCTTTGCCATCATCCGTTTGCGATGGGTAAAGAAATCCCTCGATCGCAAGTGGCCGTGCTGACGGTATTGTTGCTGATGCAGTTTCTCTAACTCGATGAGCGTGCCTTTGAGGTTTTCCAGGTGTTGGCCGACCATGAAGGACGCCACACCCAACGACCCCGCCGACACCTCCAAAAACGGCTCAATCACTTCATGATTTTCGACCATGAACGAAGCCTCTTCTTCGCTCAGGTCCTTAAGCGCTTCGTTGACCTTCTGCGCCGCGATCATCATTTGCGCCTCTTCACGGCGGCACATGTAATGCCGTGAATCGCTGAAGATCACCATTTGTCCCGGCTTCACTCGCTCGCTGAGATGCCGATTGAGCGAGCGGAATTCCCGGCGCAGTGCATCGCTTGGCGGGTTTTCGTACAGCGAGCGCTCCAGAGCTTCGAGGGTCATGGGCTGCTGAATGATGTGGAAGCCCGACTCCACAGGTTTGGGCAGGGCGAAGGCGTGCTCTTCGACCAGATGTTGCGCCGGTGGTTCGGGCTTGGGTTTGAAGGCATTCCATGACGCGCCGCCGTTATCGGGATCGACTCGGGGCTTCACCATGACCCAATCACCGTTGCTAACAGCATTGATGAGTTTTTGCTGGTGGGCGGCCTGCATGTAGTTGGAGCTATTAGCGCCGACCGCGCTCAGCAGGTCGTCGAAGCCTTGCAGGTCGTAGGGATAGCTCAGAGCCTGGCATAGGTCGGCGACGGCTTGGTCGCTGTCTAGCACCTGGCCGTGTTGGCCGGCGAGTTGGTTTGGGGGGATGAGTCTGGTCACGCTCGTGTCCCGCTTCTTGGAAATGGGAGACTTTGGCGAGTGGGCTCAAAGAGGGATGCCGGGCGAATCGTTTTTGCGTGTAGGGGAAGTCCGAGTTTTTTGATGGCGACGTCATTGATAGCGCCGGAAGATCAAAAGATCGCAGCCCTCGGCAGATCCTACAGACGGGGTGATTTTTGAGGGCGTTTCCGACAAGTTTTAACGGTTGTTGCGTCGGAAGGGAAATGGGTAGGCTTTGGGGGTCGCTGCCAAATCAGTGACCAGGCTTGGAAACCTGATATTCCCATCACAGCACATGGCATACTGCGGCGTTTTTTTCTGCACGCAATTACTTGTTATGGCGGCTGTGCGCGGGAGACCTTCGGGTCTGCCGGGTTTGATGGGATTTCCGGTTTTCCAGACCGCGCATGGCTGCCACCCTTTCGCTTGGAAACGAAAATGGCAGCTCTATTTATCCTGTCATAGAGTAATTCCCATGATCAAAGAAACACCGAACCCTCCGGAAACCGACGACGTTTCCCCCTACGAATCCCCCAATTCCAAAAAACTCAACGAAGCCGCTGAACGCGCGTTGAATCACTACCTCAATCCCGCGGCCCTCAAATCACCGACCATCCGCAAACCCAGCACAATGTATATGCTCGCACCGGAGATCAAAGACGAAGACCTGTTGGCCCATACCTGTGAATCGTTGGCCCAGGCCAGTGTGATGGCCAGCAATTTTGCGACTTATCTGGAAGGCCCGCATCGGAATACGGCGATGGCAATTCAGCAGATCGTCATGCTGGCCGCTGGCGGTGAACCGGATGCTGGATAACCTCAACGTACCAAAACCCGCGCCACACAGCTGATCCCCTGTAGGAGCGAGGCTTGCCCGCGAAGGCTTTCTCACATTTAACATTGAGGTCGCCTGACACACCGCCTTCGCGGGCAAGCCTCGCTCCTACAGGTTTGGATGGCGTACATCCGGCGGTCCGAGACTCGCAAAATGTCCGGGAAGAATGTTAGCGTGCTTGGCATTCACCACCGCCCGACGAGCCGCCTCCAATGAAAAAAACCGTCCTCGCCTTCAGCCGTATCACCCCACCGATGATCGAACGTCTGCAACAAGACTTCGACGTGATCGTGCCGAACCCGAAAAACGGCGACATCAACGCCCAGTTCAACGAAGCCCTGCCCCACGCCCACGGCCTGATCGGCGTCGGCCGCAAACTCGGTCGCGCGCAACTGGAAAACGCCAGCAAACTGGAAGTGGTCTCCAGCGTCTCGGTCGGCTACGACAACTACGACCTCGCCTACTTCAACGAACGCGGGATCATGCTCACCAACACTCCCGACGTCCTCACCGAAAGCACCGCCGACCTGGCCTTCGCCTTGCTCATGAGCAGCGCCCGTCGCGTCGCCGAGCTGGACGCCTGGACCAAGGCCGGCCAATGGCAAGCCACCGTCGGCGCGCCGTTGTTTGGCAGCGATGTGCATGGCAAAACGTTGGGCATCGTCGGTATGGGCAACATCGGCGCGGCCATCGCCCGTCGCGGTCGACTGGGCTTCAACATGCCGATTATCTACAGCGGCAACAGCCGCAAGACCGAACTGGAACAGGAGCTCGGTGCGCAATTCCGCAGTCTCGACCAACTGCTGGCCGAAGCCGATTTCGTCTGCCTGGTGGTGCCGCTCAGCGAAAAAACCAGGCACCTGATCAGCCACCGTGAACTGGCACTGATGAAACCGAGCGCCATTCTGGTGAACATCGCCCGCGGCCCGGTCGTGGACGAACCGGCGTTGATCGAGGCGCTGCAAAACAACCGCATTCGCGGCGCCGGGCTGGACGTCTACGAGAAAGAACCGTTGGCCGAGTCGCCATTGTTCCAACTGAAAAACGCTGTGACTTTGCCGCACATTGGCTCCGCGACTCACGAAACCCGTGAAGCCATGGCCAACCGTGCCTTGGCCAACTTGCGCAGCGCCTTGTTGGGTGAGCGGCCGCAAGATCTGGTGAACCCACAAGTGTGGAAAGGCTAACTAAAACGGGCAGGCGTTTTTAAACGGCTGCCCGCTCGCTACACAACTTGCAATTCAGTCCACTGACGAAAAAAATTAAGCGCTATAGACTCTCCATTACTGATTCGACCCTACGAATAATTTTATGGAGCGCGCTTAATTTGAACAGCCTTACAACCGCTAAAACCATCAGAATCAGCAAAATACTACTGATGGCCTACATAAGCTTTTTCGGCTTGCTAGTGATGTATAGCAACTTTACAGATTACGCTACCAACTACGAATATGTCGGCCACGTCCTGAGCATGGACACGGCCAATAATAGCGAAAAAACCGACTATCGGGCCATCACCTCGCCCATGCTTCACCACCGGATTTACTGGCTTATCATCACCCTGGAAGTAACTTATACCGTTTATTGCCTGATGGGCACTTACCACCTCTATCGAAAACTGAATGCTTCAGCCAAAGAGTTTCACGAAGCAAAAAAATTCTCGATTATCGGTTTAATGATCGGCCTTTTCATCTATTACGTCTGCCTGCAGGTTATCGGCGTCGAATGGTTCAACATGGATAAATCACAGGCATGGAATGCCAAGGACTGGGCTCGGCATATTGTTGATTTTATGCTGCCGCTATTAATGTATGTGGCATTGAGGATTGAGCGCTAAGTAACACGCTCATTCTTTAAAAACCTCAGGCCAATTTGCCATTCCCCTGCACCATCGACGCCTTGGGCTTACGGAACACCAGCACATTCCCCAGCATCACCAGCACCAGCCCCACCAGTGCCGGCGCCGTCCATTGATAGCCTTCGACAAACGCCGACACATTCAGCGCCACCACCGGAAACAGTACGGTGCAATACGCCGCCCGCTCCGGCCCCATGCGCCCGACCAGCGTCAGGTAAGCGGTAAAGCCGATCACCGAGCCGGGAATCACCAAGTACAGCAACGACCCGATGTAGCGGGCATTCCATTCCATGTCGAAAGGAATGCCCTTGACCAAGCACCACGCCGACAACATCGCCGCACCATAAGCCATGCCCCAGGCATTGGTGGTCAGGGGTTTCAGGCCCGCCTTCTGTTGCAAACTCGACAGCATGTTGCCGGCCGAGAAACACAAGGTGCCGAGCAACGCCAGACCCAACCCGAGCAAGGTTTCCGGGCTGGCGGTATGACCAGCCAGCTCCGGCCAGAACAGCAGGCCAAGCCCGAGCAAGCCCAACGCGCCGCCCATCAACACGTTACGGGCAATTTTCTGGCCGAAGAACACCCGCGCATTGAAGGCGTTCCACAAGGTGGCGGTGGAAAAAACCACGGCGACCAGACCGCTGGGGATCCACTGGCTGGCGGTGAGGAAGCACATGAAGTTGATGCAGAACAGGCACAGACCCTGCGCCAGGCAAATCAGATGCCCGCGACGGTTCATTGGTTGCAGGCGCCGGCTGAGCAGCAACAGCGCAAACAGTACCAACGCGGCGAGGCCGAAGCGATAGACGATCGACACCGGAATCGCCACCACGCCCAGTTGCCATTTCAAGGCGATCCAGGTGGTGCCCCAGATCAGCACGGTCAGCAGATACAACGAAAGGTTCATGGTGAAGACTCCTGAATAGGCCTTCAGTGTCCGGCGCGAAACCCTTTTGCACTTGCATAAACTTGCGCTTTTGTCGGCCGGCGGGCTGGCAGGTCAACGTCTACGGAGTAGGATGCAAAGCGTTGGAGAGAACCGATCATGGCCGCACCAGTGTCACTCGAGACCCTGCAAGTCTTTCAAGCGCTTAACCGCTCGCCCAATGCTCGCCTGGAGCAAAGCGCCGAGCTCGGTGACGGCATGGCTGCAGCTTTGTGGAACAACCACCATGACGCCCAGGACTACGAAGCGCCGAGCCACCACACCCTGTCGTGCTATATCGACGGTGGCACCGGCACCTTTCGTCGCGACCAGCCCGGCACCAAGGGCGGCCCGGACAAACTGTGCATTTTGCCGGCCGCCCATCAGTCAGGCTGGGTGATCAACGGCGATATTCGCCTGGCCCACCTGTATTTCAGCCCCGAACAATTTGCCCTTGGCTGCGTCACGCTGCTGGATCGCGAACCGCGGGAATTGCAGTTGCGCGAGCGCACGTTCCTCGAAGACCCGCAGCAAGCCCGGCGCTTTCGACAGTTGATCACCCTCAACTGGGATGAACCGGGCGAACGCCTGCTCACCAGCAGCCTGGCCCATGAAATGCTCAACCATGCCCTGCTCAGCCAAGTCGGTGTGCGCCAGGGCTTGCGCCTAAAGGGTGGGTTGGCGGCGCATCAACGACGGCAGTTGGTGGAGTTCATCGACCATCAATTGGCCGAAGCGATCAGCCTCGGGCAGTTGGCGGCATTGTGTGCGTTGTCTGAATATCATTTTGCGCGGATGTTTCGTGTGAGCTTCGGCCTGCCACCGCATCAGTATGTGTTGGCGCGGCGACTGAGCCGCGCGCGGGAGTTGTTACGCGGGACGTTGCAGCCGCTGGGGGATATTGCGTTGGCTTGTGGGTTTGCCAGTGCGAGCCATTTCACCAACCGGTTTCACCAGGCGTTGGGTGGCACGCCCGGGGAATATCGGCAGGCGTTCATGCGGTAAAGGTCAAAAGATCGTAGCCTTCGGCAGCTCACAGGAGCATGCGTTCGGCGTAGGAGCTGACGAAGCCTGCGATATTTTGCAGGCTGACTAGCATGGGGATCGGTGGATGCTGAAACAAGAACGGGCCTGCATAAGCAGGCCCGTTTTTTAGGTGGAGAGAACGTGGGAAGGTAAAAAGTGAATCAGGCCTCAGCCGTTTTGTGCAGCCTGTTCGTTCTCGAGAAACTCGTCTTCCAGCAGCGCATCGGCCGTAGGCCTTTCGAACGGCACCACAGCGGCACGTGGTTTGCCCCGCAGTTTGCCGAACAGATGTTCAAGCGCATGTTCGAGTTTTTCGGCCGCACCGTCGATCGCCAGTTCCAGGTTAGCGGCTTTATGAGTGACAGAAATCGGTTGGTGGCCCTTTGGCCGCGCTTCCAACTGGCAGCGCATATCGTGGGGACCGGGCTTGTCGCCGTTCTCGTCCCGCAGGTGGACCTCGACGCGGGTCAGGTCCTCTTCATAACGTTCGAGCGTGCTCTCAATGGTCGTACGTACCCACTCCTCCAGTCGGATGCTGCTTTGAATATGGTTATCGCTATTGACTTGGATTTGCATAGTTCTTCCCTTATTTCAGCTAGCTCGCGAGAGGCCGGTCAGCTAGCCCCTTGGGCGTCATCACCGTGACCTCTTGGTTACACAATCGGTGTGTACGCTGGATAATTCAACCCCTAAAAAAAGATAAATATTCATACGCAAAAAAAGCCGGACAACGGGTAAAAGCGCTGTTAATGTCGGGAGTTCGGTCGCCCCTGCTTGATGTATTAGCTGCTCACATCTGCCGCTCCGCCAGCGGATGCAGACTACGAAATATCCCCGCCTCCTCCACCAGCCAGTCATGCACCGCGCGTACGCCCGGATGACTCAGCGCGCCCGGCGCATAGAGCAGCACGTAACGCTTGTGATTAGGCACCGCCAGGCCAAAAGGCACGATCAACGTCCCGCGCTCCAGTTCATCGTTGAGTAGCGTTCGCCGTGCAATCGCCACGCCCATCCCGGCAATGGCCGCTTCGATGGTCAGATGATTGCGATTGAAGGTATGCCCACGCCGCACATCCGCGCCCTCGAAGCCGATGGCGTTGAGATAAAACTCCCATTCCGCGTACTCGTAACTGCCGCGCCAGGCGGTGATGTCGTGCAGCAACGGAAAATGCACCAGGTCTGCCGGGCCGTGCAGTGGCGGCCGGCCGCGAAGCAGGCTCGGGGCACACACCGGAAAGATCTGCTCATCCAACAAGGCTGTGGATAACAATCCGGGATAACTGCCGTCGTTCAGGTCAATCGCCAGATCGAAATCGCCTTCGTGCAACGGAACACTGCTGTCCTCGGCCACCAGACGCAGCTGAATATCCGGAAAGCGCTGTTGCAAACGCGGCAGGCGCGGGGTCAGCCATTTGCTCAGGAACGATGGAATCGAGCGTAATCGCAAAATCCCGCTGATCATTCCCGCATCCAGTCGTCGCAATTCCGCATCGATGCTGCCGTAGGCTTCGTTGACGGTGATAGCCAATCGCTGGCCTTCGGCGCTCAATTCCACGCCCCGGGCGCGACGATGAAACAGGCGAAAGCCCAGCCGCTCTTCCAGTTGGCGAATTTGCTGACTGACCGCCCCCGGCGTGATGTGCAGTTCTTCGGCACAACGGGTGAAGGACAAGTGCCGTGCGGCACACGAAAACACGTGCAGCCAGACGTAGGTCTGGGCGTGCAATTGGCGACTCATTGTTTAGTCCTGCTAAAGGCTGTCTTAGGAAGTTTCGTTGGTCACGTAGGACCGAGCTTGGCAGTATCGCCGACATTGCGCTTGTCCTACAGAAATGGCGGCGATTTCTCTTCCATTGCTTGTATAGGCTTTAGCATGGCTATCAGTGTTTTCGATCTCTTCAAAGTCGGCATCGGTCCGTCCAGTTCCCACACCGTCGGCCCGATGCGCGCCGCCGCGACCTTCGCCCAAGCACTGATTGACCAGGATTTACTGGCCGACGTACGGCGGGTAGAAATCCGCCTCTACGGTTCCCTTTCGGCCACTGGCGTCGGTCACGCCACCGACCGTGCCTGCGTCATGGGCCTGATGGGCGAATGGCCAGACAGCATTGAGCCGAACTCCATCGACAGCCGAATCCAAACTTTGCATGAAACCGGCGAACTGAGTCTGGCCGGTAAATCGACCATTGCCTTCAACTGGCAGCGCGATCTGCTGCTGCTCGACGAGAGCCTGCCCTACCACCCCAACGCCATGTCTCTGACAGCCTTTGGCGAAACCGGTGAACTGTTCGAGCAAACGTACTACTCGGTGGGCGGTGGTTTCATCATCGAAGCAGCCGAAGCCGAATCCGGCATTGCGCCGACCAGCGATGTAGTCCTGCCATACGATTTCTCCAGCGCCGCCGAATTGCTCAAGCTCTGCAACCAGCACGGTCTGCGGGTTTCCGAGCTGATGATGGCCAACGAACGAGCCTGGCGCAGCGACGCCGAAATCCGCCAGGGCTTGCTGCATATCTGGTCGGTGATGCGTGAATGCGTCGAGCAAGGTTTGCGTCACGAAGGCATCCTGCCCGGCGGTTTGAATGTTCCGCGTCGCGCCGCGAAATTGCACCGCAGTCTGTTGGAAATCGGCAAACCGAATGTCATCAGCTCCACCCTGTCAGCCATGGAGTGGGTCAACCTGTTCGCCCTCGCCGTGAACGAAGAAAATGCGGCCGGCGGACGCATGGTTACCGCGCCTACAAACGGGGCGGCCGGGATCATTCCCGCCGTGCTGCACTACTACATGAAATTCAACCCGGACGCGTCAGACGATGACGTCGTGGCGTTCTTTTTGGGCGCTGCGGCCGTAGGCATTCTCTGCAAGAAAAACGCCTCGATTTCCGGCGCCGAAGTCGGCTGCCAGGGTGAAGTCGGTTCGGCGTGCGCCATGGCCGCCGCCGGTCTGGCCGACATACTCGGAGCGACTCCCGAGCAACTGGAAAACGCCGCCGAAATCGGCCTGGAACACAACCTCGGCCTGACCTGCGACCCCGTTGGCGGTCTGGTCCAGGTGCCGTGCATCGAGCGCAACGCAATCGCTGCCGTGAAGGCGATCAACGCCACGCAAATGGCTCTGCGCGGCGACGGCAAACACTTTATTTCCCTGGACCGGGTAATCCGCACCATGCGCGATACCGGTGCCGACATGCACGACAAATACAAAGAAACTTCACGGGGCGGCTTGGCTGTCAGCTGGGTGGAGTGCTGAGGAGCACTCCCTGACCGTCCGCAATACGTGAGCCCGAGCAAGAATAATAACGAGGCAAAAACGATGACCGATGTACGTACACCTGTTGCCGATAATCCCGCTGTAGACCTGACACGCAATAGCGAAATAACCCACAAAGGCTGGAGTAAACACGACACCACCTGGATGCTTGGCCTCTATGGCACGGCGATTGGCGCCGGCACGTTGTTCCTGCCGATCAACGCCGGTGTCGGTGGTTTCTGGCCGCTGCTGCTGCTGGCGGTACTGGCCTTTCCAATGACCTTCTTCGCCCACCGCGGCCTGACGCGCTTCGTGCTGTCCGGGCGTTCCGGAGACATTACCGAAGTGGTGGAAGAACACTTCGGCGTCGGCGCCGGCAAGCTGATCACGCTGCTGTATTTCTTCGCGATCTTCCCGATTTTGCTGGTGTACAGCGTGGCACTGACCAACACCCTGAGCAGCCTCATGGAGCACCAGTTACACATGACACCGCCACCTCGGGCGATCCTGTCGCTGGGGCTGATTCTCGGCTTGATGGCGATCGTCCGTTGCGGTCAGAGCGTCATCGTCAAATGCATGAGCGTGCTGGTTTACCCGTTCGTCGCGGCATTGCTGCTGCTCGGCGTCAGCCTGATCCCGAACTGGAACGGCGCGTTCTTCGCCACTGCCAGCGAAGGCATGCCACTGCCGCTGTTCTTCAAGACCTTGTGGCTGGCGATTCCGGTGATGGTGTTCTCGTTCAACCATTCGCCGATCATCTCGGCCTTCGCCGTCGATCAGAAACAGCGTTACGGCGAGCAAGCCGAACGCAAGAGCAGTGGCATTCTCGCGATCGCTCACGTCATGATGGTCGTCACGGTGATGTTCTTCTGCTTCAGCTGCGTGCTGGCGTTGTCCCCGGCTGATTTAGCCGCTGCGAAGGCACAGAACATTTCGATCCTGTCGTACCTCGCCAACCACTTCCAGACACCGGTCATCGCTTATGCCGCGCCGTTGATTGCGCTGGTGGCGATCACCAAATCCTTCCTCGGCCATTACATCGGCGCCAGCGAAGGCTTTCAGGGCCTGATCGTGAAAAGCCTGCGTGGCCGTGGCCGCGTCATGTCCAGCAGTTGGCTGAACCGCGTCACTGCGCTGTTCATGATCCTCAGTTGCTGGGCCGTCGCGACCTTCAACCCGAGCATCTTGGGCATGATCGAAACCCTTGGCGGGCCGATCATCGCGTGCCTGCTGTTCCTGATGCCGATGTACGCCATCCGCCGTGTGCCGGCCTTGCGCCAGTACTCGAATCAGGCCTCGAACGTGTTTGTGGTATTGATCGGTTTGATTGCACTGTCTGCGATCATCTACTCGTTCATGCCCTGAAACGGGCAGGCAAAAAGAAGGCGGGCCAGAGTGCCCGCCATTTTTTTGCCGTGTTCATTGTTCCATCGTTTTCCCGGCATGCCCTTTGCTATATCCCTGTAGCAAACGCGATGATGGCGATATGGCTATGGAATGGCCGATGGTCTGGTGTTGCGAACTAATCCCGATCATGGCCGGTCAACAACTGCACGTTCAATCAGGCGGTGACGCATCATGGACAACCCCTTTCAACTCATTACCGATGCCTTTGCACCGGATTATCAAGTCAACCTGAGCATTCAGGGGCTGGACGGCAGCATCATGCTGACCCTCTCTAAAAGCGGCCGTGTAGTGGCCAAACGGATGATCAGCGCCGAACAGCGCAACGATCCCAAGCGCCTCAAACGCCTGGTGCAAAGCATTCAATTCGGCATCGCCATCGAACAGGGCCACAGCGCCGTGGCCATCCTCGAAGCCATGACCGACGGCGACAGTCGCAACCCGCCACCGCCCTTGGTCAAATCCCGGCACCGACCTTCAATGGGGCTTTAAAGCTCGCCCTTCTCCACTTCCGGATGCTCACCGGAACCCGCACCGATCTTGCGTTGCGGGTGTTCAATCTTCACCGAAGGAAATTGCGACGAGGCGTAACGCACCACCAGAATCGAAAACGCCAGCAGCAGAATCCCGCCGCACAGATAGATGATCCCCAGGTCTGGCGGATTGTGATGCGAGACGTTGGAGATCAGCAGCCGCGTCAGCGCAGTGATCGCCACGTAAATCAGGAAGCGCACCGGCATGTGGTTAGTCTTGAAGTAAATCCCGACCATTGCCCCCAGTTCCAGGTAGATGAACAGCAGCAAGATGTCATCGATCTTGATATGTCCCTGTTCGAGCATCCCGAGGAATTCCATCACCGCCGCCCACGCGGTCACCGCGCCGATGGCGAAAAGTGCCAGGTAGTGGAAGGTCTCGACGAACAGGTTGCCCAGGGACTCGGCCAGTTGGTGCACGTTCTGCCGCAGGTTCTCGGCCCAGTTGATTTTCACTTTGATGGTTCCTTAGCTCGGTTCGAGCGGATGATGCGGGTTGGACGTGACGGTTATTCTGCATGCAGAAAAAGGCCAGATGCTGTTGGGTGAGATGGCGATGGGCTGCTACTGGACACTTTTGTGGTGTCTGGACGGCCCCCATCGCGAGCAGGCTCGCTCCCACAAGAGATCTGCAGCGTTCACAAAACCATTGTGGGAGCGAGCCTGCTCGCGATGGGAGCAACACGGTCCACCTGACAAACCCTGAATTCGGTCTACATTAAAAAGCCACTACCCAAAGCGCGGGGATTCGCTTATCCTTTTCGCTGTATATAAATACAGTAGTCGAAACAGACAACTAATGTGAAGGCATGTGAGGTGGTGAATGGCCGTCGAAGTGGTATACCGCAGCAGCCGAGATCTGGAGCGCTTGTTCATGGATAAAGCCGAAGCTGACCGTCATGACAAAATGCTCGAACTGGCCGAATTGCTGGCTGAAGTGTTGCAGAAAGCCGTTCCGTCCCTGACCGAACAGCAAGTGGAAGAAGCCGGGATCTACATGGCGAAGAACCGTGATGTATTCGCCAAGGCATTCAAGAGCCAGCCGGACGCACTGTCCGAGTTGCTGAACGTGCCGGCTGAAATCGTTGAAAAGGCTGCACCCGTTGAAGCGATTGAGACAGCTGAGCCGACCAAGCCAGCCAAAGCCGCCAAGACACCAAAGTAAGCAATGCCCGAATTGAATAGGCCCTGAGTCAAATGGCTCAGGGCCTTTTTCATGCCTGCGGGAAACCTGGATCTAGGGTTGTTCCAGCGCCTCGACCAACGCCTTGAAGAACCGCGCCGCCTCGCCACCGGTAACCACGCGATGATCGAAGGTCAGGGACAGCGGCAGGATTGGATGCACCATCACTGCTCCGTCGACCGCCACCGGTTCATCGCGGATCGCCCCGGCAGCGAGAATCGCCACTTGCGGCGGCACCACCACCGGGTTGGCGTAACGGCCGAACAAGGTGCCGAAGTTCGACAGGGTCAGGGTGGCGCCCATCATTTCCTGGGGCGGGATCGAGCGTGCCTGCACGTCGGCCCGCAGACGCATCACACCTTCTTTCAAATCCGCTGCCGTACGCTGACCGACATCGCGCAGCACCGGTACGAACAAACCGTCAGGCGTATCCACGGCAATGCCCAGATCGAGTCGTTCGTGTTGCTTGAGCGCCAGGGTTTTGCCATCGAAGGCGCTGTTGAGCACCGGTTCTACGGCGCAGGCTGCCGCCATGGCCTTGGCCAGACGAATCAGCGGTTCTCGTGCCTGACCCCAGCGATGCAGGTCGGCATCACCGAAAATCGTCACCGGCACCACTTCGGCATGGGATCTGGCCATGTTCAGTGCCATGCTGCGTCGCACTCCGCGCAGCTTCTCGCCGCCGAAGCGTTCGCGTTCCGTTTGGGCCGCGTTTTCCACGTCGCTGCGGGTGATCTGACCATCCTGACCGGAGCCGACCAAGGCGCTCAGTTCAACACCGAGCTGCCGAGCCAGTTGACGCACCGCCGGCGTGGCACGGTTCGCCAGATGCTCACGAGTCGAAGGTGCAGCGCCGATGAAAAATGCATCCTCCTGATTCGTACCGCCGCCCTCAAGCCGCCCGACCACCGTACCCGCATCCGCTTCGCCTTCGTAACCGAGCAGAGGTTCGCCAACGTGAAGAATGTCGCCCTCGCCACCGAATGTTTTCGCCACCACTCCGTCGTAGGGCGCGGGAATGTCCACCAGCGCCTTGGCGGTTTCCACCGACACCAATAGTTGATCGGCCTTGACGGTGTCGCCGACCTTGACGTGCCAGCGAACGATTTCCGCCTCCTGCAAGCCTTCGCCCAGATCCGGCAGTTTGAAATATTTCATCGCAACCTCCTCTGTCAGGCGTGGTGCAGCACGATGTCGCAAGCGTGAAGAATGTCTTCGACGCCGGGCATGTACAGCGATTCCAGTCGATACAGCGGCGGTGGGATGTCGGGCGCGGTGACTCGCTGGATCGGTGCCTGCAATTGCAGAAATACCCGTTCGTAGAGGCTCGCAGCGATTTCCGCGCCAACCCCGCAGGAGCGCGGCGCTTCATGCACGATCACGCAGCGACCGGTCTTGCGCACCGAGGCTTCCATCGTGTCGAGGTCCAGAGGTTTGATACTGGCGACATCGATCACTTCCGCCGAGACCCCCTGCTCGGCCAGTTGCGTGGCGGCTTGCAGGGTTTCCATCACGCTGGCACCCCAACTGATCAAGGTAAGGTCGCTGCCTTCACGCAGGGTGAAACAGCAATCCAGCGGCAAGCGTTTACCGTCATCCAGCAGCGGTTGCGGGTTCATTCGATAGAGCCGGGTTGGTTCGAGAAATATCACCGGATCCGGATCATCGATGGCCGCGAGCAATAAGCCATAGGCCCGGGCTGGCGAGGACGGGATCACCACCCGCAGCCCCGGAATATGCGCGAACAGGGCTTCGGTGCTTTCGCTGTGATGTTCCGGCGCACGAATTCCTGCGCCCATCGGCGAGCGCATCACCATCGGGCAGGTGAGCCGCCCGCGCGTGCGATTGCGCATGCGGCTGGCGTGAGATACCAGATGCTCCATGGTGGCGTAGATGAAGCCCATGAACTGGATTTCCACCACCGGTTTCAGGCCTTGGGCGGCCATGCCCACCACCAGTCCACCGAGCATGGTTTCGGCCAGCGGCGAGTCGATCACCCGTTTGAAACCAAAACTGTCGCGCAGGCCCAACGTGGCGCGGAACACGCCACCATTCACCCCGACGTCTTCACCGAGGACGATGACGTTTTCGTCTTCACTCATGGCCCGATGCAACGCCAGATTCACCGCTTCCAGCAGCGTCACCTTACCGTTACTCATGGCCCGAACCTCCCGTCCGGCGCGCCACCCGTTCGAGGAAGTCTTCGCGCTGCTCGGCCAAAGCTTGCGGCCACTGGGCGTAGACATGATCGATCACCGATTCCGGTGCCTGCAGGCCCGCAGCTTCGAAGTTATCCACAGCCCCCTGCACCAAGCCTTGGCATTCGCTGATCAGTGCCTGTTCGCGACCCTCGTCCCATACGCCCTGTCCGGCCATGAAACGTTGCAGCCGTTTGATCGGCTCTTCGAGCCAGGCCTGCTTGACCTCATCCGCAGATCGGTAGCGCGTGGCATCGTCGGCGGTGGTGTGATCGCCGAGGCGATAGCTCAGGCATTCGAGTAACACCGGGCCTTTCCCGTGGCGCGCCCGTTCGAGGGCCGCTTGCATGCGGTCGTAAACGGCGAGCATGTCATTGCCGTCAACTTGCTCGCCGTGGAACCCGGCGCCAATGGCTTTTTGCGCCAAGGTCGGAGCGCCGCACTGAATTCGTCGCGGTACCGAGATCGCCCATTGGTTGTTGTTGATCACAAACACCACCGGCAACTGCCAGGCGCCAGCAACATTGAGGGCTTCGAGGAAATCACCTTTGCTGGTTCCGCCGTCGCCGCAAGTGGTGACCGCGACCCGATGCTCGCCGCGGATTTTGAAGGCGCTGGCAACGCCGCAGGCATGCAGGGCCTGGGTGGCGATCGGCACACAGATCGGGAAATCCTCAGCGACGGCCGGGTCGGCAAAGTCGCTGCCACGCTCATCGCCGCCCCAGTACAAAAGGATTTCTTCCATGCGCACACCGCGCATCAACTGCACGGCGGTGTCGCGGTAGTACGGGATCAATACATCTTCAGTGTGCATCAGGCTGCCGACCGCGACGCCAATGGCTTCCTGACCCAAGGTCGGCGCGTAGGTGCCGATGCGTCCGGTGCGTTGCAGGGCGACAGCTTTCTGATCGAAAAGGCGGGTCAGGACCATCTGCCGATACAGGCGCGTCAGCAGATTGAAGTCGTCGGCCCAGGTGGGAAGATTGCCGAGTAACCGGCCGTCAGGGGATAGAAATCGGGTGTAAGGCAACTCAACCTTGTGAAGCATCACAGGGCTCCTGGCACGCGGAGTCGGCGTGCAATTGTCAGGCCCTACGTTTGTGGCGCAGGGCTTGGGGAGCAATGGGCCGGATAGGCTCTCACTCCTTTCAAACTTTTCACCAGTACAAGCATTACCGGTACAACACTTTCTCCGCCAACTCATCCGCCACCCGGGCCGGAGAACGCTTTTCCGCCTGGGCATGGGCGAAGACTTCGGTCAGCCGTGAACTGATTTTCGACAGGTGCGCGGTGATGGTCGTCAGCTCTTCCCCTCGGTGTTTGAGCGACACGTAGATCAGCCCGCCGGCATTGATCACGTAATCGGGCGCATACAAAATGCCCCGGCGTTCCAGTTGATCGGCGATTTCCAGATGGATCAGTTGGTTGTTTGCCGAACCGGCGACCGCCGCGCAGCGCAGTTGCGACACACTGTTGCTGTTAAGCACACCGCCCAGGCCGCAGGGCGCGAGTATGTCGCACGGTGTGCTGAGCAGCGCATCGTTGGCGATTGGATGAGCGCCCAATTGCTCCATGGCCAGCTGCACTTTTCCGTGATCGATGTCGCTGACCAGCAGCTCGGCACCGGCTGCGTGTAGCTGTTCGGCCAAGGCATAACCGACGTTGCCCAAGCCTTGAATGGCGACGCGCAATCCTTCGAGATTATCGCTGCCCAGGCGGGCCATGGCGGTGCTGCGAATACCGGCGAATACGCCCATGGCGGCGTGCGGCGCCGGGTCGCCTGCGGCAGTGGTGCTGGTGACGAATTGCGTCTGTTGGGCGATGCAATCCATGTCCGCCACCGAGGTACCGGCGTCGATGGCGGTGATGTAGCGACCGTCGAGTTCGTTGATGCAGCGCCCGAAAGCTTCAAATAGCGCGGCGCGGTTTTCCACATGGGCCGGGCGAACAATCACCGCAACGCCACCGCCCTGAGCCAGGCCGGCCAGGGCCGCCTTGTAACTCATGCCTTGGGCAAGGCGCACGGCATCCTCGATCGCGGATTCATCGCTGGGGTAAGCAAGGTAACGACACCCGCCCAGGGCAGGCCCCAGACGGCTGTTGTGGATGGCAATCACCGCCTTCAATCCGGTGACCGGATCGACGCTCAGGTGCAGCGATTCAAGGCGAGTGCTTTGCATGAGAGCGAACATCGTAGGGCTCCCGAATCACTTCTTGTAGTCGCCAGTATAGGCTTGCGCACAAAAATTGCAGAAGCGCACCGGAATAAGCGGCGTCGCTTTGAACGCTTTCGGACATAACCTGTTACTGCCTGTGTGCAGCACTGGACGAAAACCTGTGACGGGGCTAAAACGAGGCATTCGCCGGAGATTTTGATGACCCCGCGCCAACGTTTTTTTGACTGTCTACAACGATCACCGCCCGCGCTGTTCGAGGCAGCGCTGTGGATGGCCGTCGAGCACGATAAGGAGCTGAATCCCGAGGCCGTGCTGGCGGACTTCAAGGACCTGCAACAACGGGTCAGCTATGGGTTGCCGATGCTGCCGGTGAGTGAATTGGCCCAACCGTTGTTGCGGCGAATGAATGACCTGGGGTTCGCTCAGGACGACTCCACGCCCTTGCGCCCGCAAGTGGCGTTACTCAATAAAGTACTGGAACGTCGGCGGGGGCAACCGCTGGTGCTGGGCCTGATTGCGCTGGAACTGGCCAGAAGGCTGGAGATACCCATGGGGTCAATTTTCCCGGGCATTTCCTGCTGCGGGTACAAGGCGCCGATCATCTGCTCGACCCGTGTGGCGGGCGACGGCTGTACCCCAATGATTGTCGAGAACTGCTGCAACGTCAGTACGGCCCGAACATGAAGCTTGGCGCCGAGCATTTGCTGACCGCCGAACCGGCGCAGATGCTGCAACGGCTGTCGCGCAACCTGCGCCAGCTGTACCTCACCAACGATGATTACATCGACGCCTTGATCGACGCCGAGCGCGTGCTTGAGTTGGGCAACGCCAACGCCTCCGACTATCTGGCCCGGGCCAGCCTCTACCAACGACTGGACTGCCCGAATGCCGAGCGCTTTGACCTGGAGCATGCGCTGCTGCTCAGTGACGATCCGATCCAGCGGATTCGCCTGACTGAACGATTAGGGCACCTACCGCCTAACTCGGTCGTGCATTAAAAGCAAAAGATCGCAGCCTTCGGCAGGACCTTGTTTCTGACAACCTTGTTACGGGGTATCGGGCTGATTCGCCGGATGGGCCAGGAAGAAGGCTGGATGTGTCGCCGCTAGCGCCGCCACCCGACGAATTCGCGGGTAGGCTTCCAGTGAAATATTGAAGCGCTCGGCCGCATACAGCTGCGGGATCAAATAGACGTCCGCCAGCCCCGGTTGATCGCCAAAGCAGTAACCGGTGTCACCGATCATTTGCTCCACCGTCGCCAACCCTTGGCTGATCCAGTGACCGATCCACTCCACCACCTGCGGCTCATCGTGCCCCAACTGCCGAAGCTTGTTGAGCACGCTGACGTTGTGCAGCGGATGCACATCGCACCCGATCACCGCCGCCACGCCACGCTCATGGGCGCGGGCGGCGAGGTCTTTGGACAGCAATGGCACCTGTGGATAACGTTCCTCCAGGTATTCGATGATCGCCGGTGACTGGATCAGCAACTCGCCCTCATCAGTGCGCAAAGCCGGCACCCGGCCTTGCGGGTTGATGCCCAGATACGTCGGCTGCCGATGTTCGCCACCTTGCGGCGCGATCAGGTTGATTGGCAGCGCCTGGTAATCCAGCCCCTTCAACGCCAGCGCGATACGCACCCGGTAAGACGAGGTCGAACGGTAGTAGGTATAGAGTTCCATGACCCGATCCTCTTAGCGCGCTGGCAGCACTTTGCCGCGGCATTCGCCGAAACCGATGGAAGCAAAACCCTCGCGGCTGCAACGCGCGCGCAGAATGATTTCGTCACCATCCTCAAGAAATTTACGCACCTCGCCCGACGCCAGTTCGATCGGTTTTTTACCGCCCTCGGTGATTTCCAGCAGGCTGCCGAACTGACCGTTTTCAGGACCGGACAACGTGCCCGAACCGAACAGATCACCCGCCTGCAACTGGCAACCATTGACGCTGTGGTGCGCAACCAGTTGGGCAACGGTCCAGTACATGTGTTGGGTGTTGCTGAGGGTCAGGCGATGGGCTGGCAGATTTTGCTCGCGCATCGATTCAGTCAGTAGCAGCACTTCTAGTTCGATGTCGAAGGCACCGGCAGCCTGATCACGTTTATCGAACAGGTACGGCAACGGCTGCGGATCGCCTTCCGGGCGCACAGGCTGGGCACGACGGAACGGCTCCAGCGCTTCGGCCGTCACCACCCACGGCGAAATACTGGTGATGAAACTCTTGGAGAGGAACGGACCCAGCGGCTGGTATTCCCAGGCCTGGATGTCCCGTGCCGACCAGTCGTTGAGCAGGCAGAAACCGGCGATGTGATTGGCGGCATCACCGATGGCGATCGAGTCGCCCATTTCGTTGCCCTGACCGATCCAGATACCCAGTTCCAATTCGTAGTCCAGTCGTGCGCACGGACCAAACGTCGGCTCGGTCTGGCCGGCCGGCAGGGTCTGGCCTTTCGGACGGCGAACGTCAGCGCCGGACGGGCGAATAGTCGAAGCACGGCCGTGGTAACCAATCGGCACGTACTTGTAGTTCGGCAGCAACGGGTTGTCCGGGCGGAACAGTTTGCCGACATTCTGCGCATGCTCGATGCCGACGTAGAAATCGGTGTAGTCGTTGATCTTCGCCGGCAGGTGCATTTCGCAATCCGCCGCCAGCGGCAGCAGTTTGGCGCCTTGGGCTTCGATCTTGCCGTGCAGGGTGCTGCCTTCAGCAAACAGTTCCAGCAGACGTTCGCGCAAAGCGACACGAGCCTCGCGGCCCAATTCGAAGAACGCATTCAACTGGCCGCCACGGGTGGTTTCGACTGCTTTCTTCGCAATGCCATCGAACAAGCCGGCATCCAGTGCCGCTTCCAGATCAAAGATATGGTCGCCGATCGCCACGCCACTGCGCGGCGCGGAGTCCTTCACGCTGAACACGCCCAACGGCAGGTTTTGCAGCGGAAAATCCGCGTGGCCGTTGGCGGAGGCAACCCAGCTACGAGTGATGGAAGTCTGAGTCATGGGTTATCTCCGGGTCGGGTCGAAAGTGGCGGGCAGCGTGGCCCAGCAAGCGTCGTAATTGTTTTGCAGTTGCGGGCACTCCAGGGCGAATCGGCTCGGGCGCAACACCTGGCTGGTCTCGAACATGAAGGCCATGGTGTTATCGATTTTAGCCGGCGCCAGCTCAGCGTTGATCGCCTTGGTACAGGTCTCGCCATCGGGACCGTGGGCGCTCATGCAGCTATGCAACGAGGCGCCGCCAGGCACGAAACCCTCGGCCTTGGCATCGTATTCGCCCTGGATCAGGCCCATGAATTCGTTCATCAGGTTGCGGTGGAACCATGGTGGACGGAACGTTTTCTCGGCGACCATCCAGCGTGGCGGGAAGATTACGAAGTCGAGGTTGGCCAAACCATGCACGCTGGTCGGCGAGGTCAGGACGGTGAAAATCGACGGATCCGGGTGATCGAAACTGACCGTGCCAATGGTGTTGAAACGGCGCAGGTCATATTTGTACGGTACGTTATTGCCGTGCCAGGCGACCACGTTCAGCGGCGAATGATCGAGCTCGCACCCCCATAACTGGCCGAGGAATTTCTGCACCAGGGTGGTCGGTTGCTTGAGGTTTTCGTAATGGGCCACCGGAGCCAGGAAATCTCGAGGGTTAGCCAGACCGTTACTGCCGATCGGCCCCAGATCCGGCAGGCGCAAAGGGGCACCATGGTTTTCCGCGATGTAGCCGCGGGCTTGCGGATCGAGCAGTTCGACGCGGAATTTCAGCCCGCGCGGCAGAACGGCGATTTCCAGCGGTTCCAACTCCAGCACGCCCAGTTCGGTGGCGATACGCAAGCGGCCCAGTTGCGGCACCAGCAACAGTTCGCCATCGGCGTTAAAGAACACGCGCTCCATGGAACGGTTGGCGCTGTAGTTATAAATGCTGATCCCGGCCGGTTTTTCCGCGCCCGAGTTGGCGGCCATGCTCACCAGCCCGTCGATGAAATCGGTCGGTTCGGTCGGAATGTCCAACGGATTCCAGCGCAGGCGATTGGGGGTTACTTCACCCAATGGGCCACCGGCCAGTTGCCGATCCAGTTTGACGAATGCCGGGTGGTTGGCCGACGGCTGAATGCGGTACATCCAGGTCCGTCGTGCTTCGCTGCGAGCCATGGTAAAGGCCGTACCGGAGAACAGTTCGGTGTACAGGCCGTAAGGGGCTTTTTGCGGAGAGTTCTGGCCGACGGGCAGTGCGCCGGGCAACGCTTCGCTGCTGAATTCGTTGCCAAAGCCTGACTGATAAGCCAGCGCTGGCGCCGTTGAATCGAGGTTCATGGAGCCTCCTGAACGGGAGTAGGCAATGGCCTGTCACTCTGTTGAAGAGGTCTTGGCACGCCTGGGTTATTTTTATCGTAATTCGATTACGCATAACGTAATTTGATTGGTATTGACCGTCAAGCTATAAAGACGCCCATTCGTCCCGGGATCACACCGCCTCATGACCAGCGAAAGCAACGGTAAACAGAAAGTCCGTTCGGCCGAAGTCGGTACCGACATCCTCAAGGCGCTTGCCGAGCTGTCGCCGTCGACCTCACTGTCGCGCCTGGCCGAACACGTGCAGATGCCAGCGAGCAAGGTGCATCGCTATTTGCAGGCGCTGATCGCCAGCGGCTTTGCCGAGCAGAACCCCGCCACCAACCATTACGGCCTCGGCCGTGAAGCGCTTCGCGTCGGCCTGGCTGCTTTGAATAGTATGGACGTGCTGAAAGTCGCCGCCCTGCCCTTGGCCGAGTTGCGTGATGAGCTGAATGAGACCTGCTTTATAGCGGTGTGGGGCAATCAGGGCGCGACGGTGGTGCACATCGAACCGGCGGTGCGCGCGGTGACAGTGGTCACGCAATTGGGCTCGGTTTTACCGTTGCTCAGTTCGTCGACAGGGCTGGTGTTCAGTGCCTATTTGCCACACCGGGAAACAGATGAATTGCGCGAGCAGGAAATCGCCGTCGATGCCCATCCGCTGGCGGACGAAAAGGTTTATGCGAGCTTATGCGAACAGATCCGCGAACGCGGCCTGCACCATGTTCACGGCTTGCTGATGCCCGGCGTGGATGCGTTGTCGGCGCCGGTGTTCAATGCGGTCGGGCAGGTGGCGGCGGTGATGACCATCGTCGGCCCGACCTCGTTGTTTCACGCCGATGAAAACGGCCCGGCGGCGCAGCGTTTGCTGGCGGCGACCCGGGCCGTGAGTTGGCGGATGGGGTTTGAGCCCACTGCGCCGACATCATAAAAAAAACGGTTGTGCATCAACATAAATTCGCACAACCGCTTTTCATTAAATCACCGATTCAGCCAGAAAAATCTGCGCCATGTCTGCGCCCAGCCCATTGACTTCGTCAAACTCCAGACCTTTAAAACGATACTGCGAATCGAACGTATAAGCCTCGGAAAAAAGCCCCAAATGCTCTCCTTCAAAATACGGTACTTCACCCTCCTGTAACTTCAGGAAAAATGCCCATACCAGTGTTTGAGAATACGTGACCAACGGATTCTCAAGGGCATTAACACCGTTGACATAGACTTTGTTTACATCAATTCCACGACCACTGACCTTCGCATGCAAAATGGCACGCACGCGTTCAATATTCAGATCTTCCATGATTTAAAACTCCATAACTAACAGTTGATAGCGACTGATTTCGGGCGCTGATCGACATCTTAACGACAACCGTAACCAATGCACGCGACAGTCTGTTTGCATTAGTTACAGTTACTTGCTGCCCGACTATCAAGCTTGCGATATAAGCCCCAACTTCTTCGCTGTGGCCACGGCTTGGGTTCGACGCTCAACGCCCAACTTGCCATGTATTCGTCGCGCGTGGGTTTTCACCGTATGCAATGAAATAAACAACTGCTCGGCAATCTGCTGATTCGAGTTGCCTTGGGCGATCAACCCCAGCACCTCAAGCTCTCGCCCACTCAGCGGGTTGGCCTCCATCGCCGTCGAGTTCAATTGTTCATCTTCACCCAGGCGACACAGCAGGCTCGGCTGGCGAAGGCGCAATTCGCGCAAGGCCTGCTGCAAGTTGCAGCGGTTCACCAGTTCCAGGCCTGCCTCCAGTGCTGACCTGGCAAGCGTGGCTTCGCCGATAAGATCCGCCACTTCGGCAATCGCAAAGTGCAGTTCGGTTTCCAGCGCCAGCATGGCATGGCGTTGCGCGTGATCGAGCAAGGCCTTGAGCTGATCCAGCGGTTTTTTCGCCTGTTTCAGACAGGTCTCTGCCAGCACTAACTGATATTCGACCCGCACAATCAACTCCAGGGTCGCCGGCGGCGCCTGACGAGCATTCGGCCCGCGATAGTGACGCAGCACGCGGCTCAGGGCCTCGTGTGCCAGTTCCGGGCGACCTTGTTGCAGCCAGAGCTGACTGCTGACTTGCAGCAGAACACCGCGGTAGACGGTGTCTGGAATATGCCGCTGTTGCATCAGCCGCTCAGCGTCGCGCAAGCAGACAAACGCCTGGGCGTAATCGCCTTTGTTCGCAGCTAATTGAGCCTGACCCAGAAACCCATACAACACGCGCTTGTCGTGATTGCGCGAGCAATCGTCCAGGCCCGCCTGAAAGAACTCGGCAGCGCGCTTGTCTGCGCCCACGCACAGGGCCAACCGCCCACGACGCAATGCAATTCGTCCCAACAACGGTGCAGGTCGATCCGAACGCTGGCGGAGCAATTCATCGATGTCGCAAAGTAGACTTTCGGCCCGCACCGCTGCGCCCCGTTGCTCCAGCAGTTGCGCGTGATCGAGTTCCATCAAGCCTTCGGACACCAGCGAACCTTGCGCCCGCGCCAGGCACAGCGCCTCGCGGTTATGGGCTTGGGCCACGTCGAGTTCGTCTCTTAGCAATGCCTGTTGCGTCAGACCGGACAAACACATCAGGCGAGCCGTCCAGCATTCGGGATCGAGCGCGCTCAACGCTTCAAGAAAGTGTGCGCACGAAGTTTCCATTCGCCCTTGCAAATGCAGTAACCAACCCTGCAGGGACTGCCAGCGCGCAATCAATTGACGCTGAAGCACCGCCGAGGGTTGAGGTGTGAAATTCGCCAAATGAGCGATGCAGAGAGTCGCTTGTTCAAAACGTCCGGCGAACAACAGCGCAGCTGTAATCAGTCCGACCAGCTGCGGGCTGCCAAGCGTCAACTCCTCGCCTTGCTGCTCATGCAAACGCAACAACAGCACCACCGTCTGCTCCTCGAACAAATGCTCGAAACTGAAGTGCTGCAACAGGCTGACCGCCACTTCGTATTCCTCGGCGAGCAATGCCTGTTCGAAGGCCGACTTCCAGTCCTGCTCGGCACAGAACCACTGGCAGGCACGTCGATGCCAGGAGCGTCCCGCCGGCCATTGCTCATCACGCAACAACTGGGTGAAGGGAGTGAAAATCTGCAGCCAGTCGGTGGAATCCCGCCAAGGCTCGATAAAACAGCCCAGCGTTTGCAAGGTCCGCAAGTACTGAGCGCCCTCCCCGGCCCCAAACAGGTGATCGCACAGTCGGGCATTGAAGCGCGGCAAATGGGCCAATACGCGCCAGACCTCGCTTAACTCTGGCGTCAGCGAGCTGAACAACTCGTGTTCCAGGTAATCGAGCAAGGTGTCCGCCCGGCCCAAGGGTTTGTCCTGACGCGACCAATCGCACTTCTGCAGCAACGCAATCCGCACACCGGCACACCAGCCGCCAGTGCGCTGGACGATTCGACTGGCCACCTTGCTGGCCTGCTCAGGTACCCAGGGCTGCAATATCTGCTCGACTTCACCCGAGGTAAAAGCCAGCGAAGCGCTCTCGCATTCGTACAATTCATCGTCGAGCAGCAATCTTGGCCAGTTGCAGGGCGGCCGCCGACGGGCGCCCAGCCACCACGTCAGCATCGGACTGCTGATCGCCAGCATACGATCCAGTAACTGGTCCAGCTCCGGGTTCGGCAGACGACAGTAGTCATCGAGAAACAACCAGGCCGGTGTCTGCAATCGCGCCAGATCGCCCAGCAACCCGTTTTCATCCGATGAGGCCAGCCCCAACGTCTCTGCCAGACGATGACGAAAATCTGCCGCGCTCGACGCCACGCCAGACAGTGGCAACCAATGCACCCGGCACTGGGTTGGCGCTTGCAACAGGCATTCGGCGAGCAGCGCGCTCTTGCCACTGCCGGCGGGTGCGCAGAGCAATTTCACCCGTGCCGTCGAGGCCAGTAACGGCTCGCTCAAGCGGGCCCGCGACAGGTGATGAGAAGACAGGCGGGGAAGGAATCCAGAACGGTCCAGACACGGAGTCATGGCGGTCATTGCGGCGTGCCTTTTTATAATTGTCCGGCAACCCTAGCCCTCTCCAACCCGCTTGTTGAGAAGTATTCAGGACGCTGATTGGCGCCCATAAAAAAGGCGACCCGCAGGTCGCCTTTGGTGATGCCAATGTATCAAGCCCCTTACCGAACGCCCTCGGCGCGCAGAGCCGACGGGGTGTAGTCGGCAGCCTTGGCGTTGAAGCCGAATTCGAAGCTGTGCTTCTCTTCGTTCTTCATTCCCAAGGCAATGTATCGGCCGGCAATGATGTCGTAGAGCGCCTCCAGGGTGTAGGCCGGCGTCTGGTGATCGTAGTAATACTGGGCGTGACCTTCGGCCACTCGCCACAGTTGACCACGACCGTCATAGTGATCCACCAGCGCCACTTGCCAGCTGTCTTCGTCGAGGTACATGTGGCGCTTGGCGTAGATGTGCCGCTCGCTCGGCTTGACCGTGCCGACCACTTCCCAGACCCGGTGCAATTCGTAACGGGTCAGGTCCTGGTTGATGTGCCCGGCCTTTACCACGTCATCGTACTTGAGGCTCGGCGAGTCGAGTTTGTAGCTGTTGTAGGGGATGTACATTTCCTTTTTGCCGATCAGTTTCCAGTCGTAGCGATCCGGCGCGCCGGAGAACATGTCGAAGTTATCCGACGTGCGCAGACCATCGGCGGCGGTGCCCGGCCCGTCGTAGGCCACTTGCGGTGCGCGTCGTACTCGACGTTGACCGGCGTTGTAGATCCACGCCAGACGCGGCTCTTTCACCTGGTCGAGGGTTTCATGCACCAACAATACGTTGCCCGCCAAGCGCGCCGGCGCAGTCACCGATTGTTTGAAGAAGGTCAGTACGTTGGCGCCTTTTTCCGGGTCCAGGTCCTTCATCAATTGCGGTACGGCGATCTCTTCCTCAAAGCGGATTGGCGTGTAGCTGCCGTTGGTCTGTGGGGTCACCTGGGTGATGATGCGTCGCAGGTTGCCGCCGTGATAACGGGTGATGTGGTTCCACAGCACCTCGACGCCGTTCTTCGGAATCGGGAACGCGTAATAGCGATTGCCGGTGAAATTGGCCAGGCCGTTACCGTCGTTGATGCTGTTTACGTTCAGCGCACTGCGCTTGGCCGACTCGTAGATTTCCGCCGGCAGGCCCACCGTGCGATGGCTCGGGTAGACCGGGATTTTGTAGGTTTCCGGGTAGCGTTTGAACATCGCCACCTGGCCATCCGATAGCTTGTCCTTGTACTTATCAACGGTTGCAGCGGTGATGGTGAACAGCGGCTTTTCACTGGCGAACGGGTCAGCCAGGAAGCCTTTGCTGTCGACAGCGCCAGCGTTTTTCGGGATGCCACCGGTCCAGGCCGGGATCGAGCCGTCGGCGTTGCCAGCCTTCTCGGCGCCCAGCGGCGTGAGCGTGGTGCCGAGCTTGTTGGCTTCTTCCGGCGAGACCGCCGCCATCACGTTGGCGGCCAACAGGCTCAGGGCCAGGGCGCCGCATTGCAGAATCATCTTGTGCATTTAAATCATCCTTCTCAGCCAGATCAGAAGTTCACACCGAAGCTCAGCGCCAGGAAGTCACGGTCTTCCAGGACGTTGTAGTCACCGCCGAAGAAGTCGGTGTAACTGAGGCTCGCGGTATAGGTGTTGCGGTAATCGGCATCGACACCGACGCTGACTGCCTTGGCGCCTTCATTGAACAGCCCGTTGGGGCCGTAACCGGCGACGTCATGGGACCAGGACAGGTTGGGCTTGAGGTTGATCCCGCCGATCACGTTGGCGTAATCGAGAATCGCCCGGGCGCGGTAGCCCCAGGAAGTGGAGGTGACGAAGCCGTCGGTATCGCCGCCGAAACCGTACTGGCCGTAGACCGAGTCACGGCCGTAACGCAATTCGGATCGCGACTCCAGGCCACCGACATGCACCACCGCAGCTTCGCCAACCAGAGTTAGCCGTTGGGCGCCCAATACCTGGTCGAAGAAGTGCGTCAGGGTGCTTTGGACCTGGGTCACTTCCTTGCGGCGATAACCAGTGTTGTCGGCACCTGGCCGGGTCGCGACAGGCGATGCGGCGCCGCCGGCGATCGGGTTAAGCAACGCCAGGGTGAGGTCGTTGGTGTTGACCTGCACCGGCGCGTTGGGTCGGTAGCTGATTTCGCCGGTCCAGGCAGTGCCGGTGGGCAAAGTGGTGGAGAAGCTCGCACCGTACAGACGAATGTCTTCCGGGTATTCGAGGTAATACTGGCCGCGCCCGAGCATCACGCTTTGGGCCAGGCCCGAACCGCTGCCCGGTGCCAGACGGTTGGCGGTAGTGACCATGCCCGGCAGACTGGCGAGTGTCGACAGTCCGGCGGTGGTGGTGCCGACGGTCGGTGTGCGACTGTGGTAATTCATGAAGTAGAGGCCGTATTCGGTGTCGTCACCGAGCCAGCGCAAGGCGGTGCCCCACTGTCCCGAATCCCGGGCATCGCGGTCACCGCCACGGGGCACGATTACGCCCTCACGGGTGACCTGGATAGGTTGGCCAAAGGCTGCCGCGAGCGGCGCCAGCGGCGCAATCGCCGGGCTGCCGACGGTGTAACCGTTGTTGCAGCCGTCCGCCGCCACGTCGACGCCAAAGAAGGTGCCGCAGTTGTCGAGAACCGTCTGATCCCACTCCAGTTGGTAGAAGCCTTCCACCGTGAGCTGATCGGTCAGGCCCTGGGAGGCGAACAGCATGTTCACCGGAATCAGGCCTTCCTTGATCTCCGCGCCAGGACGCCGGAATGCGGAAACGTCGACCGGGTTGATGCTGTTGATCGAGTTGCCAATGAAGGTACTTTCACCCCAGCTGACCACCTGCTTGCCGGCGCGCACGGTGCCTGGCAGATCGGCAATGGAATAGTTGTGATAGACGAATGCATCGAGGATCTGCGCGCCCGAAGACTTGGCGCCCTCTTTGCGACCGTTGTCACTGATCTGCTTGAACTCGCGGTCTTCGTCCTTCAGCTCGAAGTCGTACCAGTACTTGCCACGGACGAACACACCCGTGTCGCCGTACTTCAATTCGAGGTCGTGGATACCTTTGAAGATCTTGGAGAAGGTCTCGCCTTTCTTGAAGTTCAGGCGTCCGTCATCACCGGTCGAAGACTGGCCGGTACCGCCGTTGACGGTGCCCACCAGTGACTTGTCGGCATCGCGCATGCCCCAGCTCGCGCCGACCGACAACGAGGAATCGAACTGTCCCTCGATTTCGCCGATGTTGAATGAAACAGCCTGCGCCTGGGCACAGCAACCCAAGGCCACCGCAGCGGCCAGCGCTTGCGGTTTGAAGATGGCGCGCATTGTTGTTTTTGTCATGCGTCTTCCCCGGTGAGTGACAGAAGGCCCCACCCTACTGCCGCACGCCGGGAGCGATAAGCGCACCAAGGAGGTATTCGCGCTGTACCTCTAAAGGATGAATGCCCGCATGGGGCGGGGGTTTGCGCGGGGTATGGATGGGCTGGATGGAGGGTTATCAGGGGAATGGATGGGGACGTTTCGATGTGCAGCAGGACTGTTACGCGCTCCGTAACAGTGCATGTCTGGAATCGCTATTTTTCCTTTGTGTTCAAGCCCTTATTCTTGCCGGGCTTTCACGGGAGACCGCTGCATAGCACGAAGCGATGGCGCGTGATTAACCCACGTCATTAGCGACAGATTCCAGATGAATTGAAGTTTTCGACTCATCGCCCCCGTGTTCACTGACGTTGATTTATTGCTCCTTGATCAAACGTCTTACTTTGGCCGCTGCTTTTTGCAGCGGCCTTTTTTTATGTGGGTTTATTTCCGAGATAAAACTTCTTGTTTCCTACATCACTGTCGGAAACGCTCACCTGCTCGGCTTTTACGTTGGAATTTATAGTCTTTCTCGGCGCCCTGGATGGCGCTGACACACAGAACCATGAACGGCCGTCATCATTGGATGCCGGCATGGCAATTCCAGTATTGGAATCGAAAGGAATTCGATATGCCGCAAGAAAAAAACATCCTTGTTAATAGAGGTATACCTCGCAAGCCTTCATCGTCTTCTGGCTTCGGATTTGGCGCCGGGGGCGTATCAAACCCCGACCACTCCGACCGTGCATACGACGCAATTGATTATGCCTTTGAATGGCTGAATGAAAGCAACACTTCTACCGAAGAGCTCTTCAACGAAAACATCAAGAACATAATTTATATAACCGAAGCCGAACTCGCAAAAACAAGAGCGGCCGTTGCTGCAGTGGTACCCCCTGGAACCGATGCTATCGAGATTGAATTACGGACGCTTAAGCTACAACTTTCCAAAGCCAGGACAGATCATCAAGAACACATAGGAATAGCCAATCTTTACTATGGCCATGACCCACTGACCCACAAAGCTCCAGATGCTAATCATAAAGGTTTCGAGCTCATTGATCGTCGCGGAGGGCAAAGGGCTTATTCCAACGCAATTACCAAATGGAATGTCTCTTATGCCGCAGCTTACGAGGCAAAGTTTCTGGCTGAGCAGATAAAGCTGTTGGATGCTCGCTTAGCCACACAAAACAAAGCCATTGCCGATGCCAACGCAAAAGCGGCGGCAGCGGCTCAGGCAAGAGCCCAGGCTGAAGCCAAACGTGTGGCCGAGGAACAGGCTCACAAGGCGGCCGAAGCCAAACGCGTTGCCGCGGAGGAGGCACGCAAAGCCAAAAAGGCAAAAGAACGAGAGGAGATTGCTGCAAAAGAGCGTGCAGAAGCGGATGCCCAGCTGAAAGAACTGTATGCATCTATCGCGGCCATGGACGCAGTCAGAGCCAATCGACCATTTCCCGTATCGGGATCGGCTGTGGCAGCTGGCCCGGTGTTCACCTTGGCAATGGGTCGTCTCGCCACCCATCCAGCCACTACCCAGGCACTCAGGGGTGCGCTGCAAAGCGCAGTAGCCGCCGTGATTGCGGCGGGTACCGCGTCGGCAGGCGCGGTGATGGTCGGGTTCGCCGCACTGCTGTTTCCCTCGTCATTAGGTAACAGCGATCGGTACGAAATGAGCATCCCGCCGATTTCGGATCTGACGCCCGACAACCTCCATCACTGGAGCCTCACGCTCTCGACATTCGAGCCTGACGATCTCCACGCCTTAAGTATCCCGCTCTCGGATCTCATGGCCGACGATCCCCGAGACTTGTACGCCATTGCCGAAGCCAATGGAGACATCGAACTACCGGTCGCGATGGGTTCGAGGACGGTGGGCAACACCACTGAATTCTATGTTGCGGCCACCCACGGAACGACAGTGCCTTCCAAAGTGCCGGTGAGACTCGCCACTCTCGACCCGACACTGAACGTCTACAGGTCCTACAACCCGGATGCCCCGTCCATCGGCATGACCTGGACGCCGATAGTCAAGCCGAACAACGCATCAACCTCCCTCCCGGCGAGCGAGCAGAACGTCGTCGTTTATGACGGCACTACCGTGACCGCTCTTGAAGGAAGGATTGATACGTTCCCGGAGCTGGATCTTTACAGTTTTGGTGGCTTCATCACGGTGTTTCCGGCTGATTCGGGTATGCCGCCTGTTTACACGATGTTCAGGGATCGGCGGAATGAGCCGGGTGTAGCCAGTGGTTATGGAGAAACGGTATCGGGGATTTGGCTAGAAACCGCCTCGAAAGGCAATGGAGCGGTAATCTCTAATCGGATTGCGGATAAACTCCGAGGACAGCATTTTTCGAATTTCAGATCTTTTAGAGAGGAGTTCTGGCGAGTGGCAATTGACGACCCCGAATGGGCTCCCCAGTTTAACACCAACAATTTTAACGAAATGAAAAACGGAAGAGCTCCTTTCACGCGTAAAAACGACCGGCTGGGAGGCAAAGTAAAATTTGAACTCCACCATGTGAACCAAATTTCTGAAGGAGGTGGTGTATACGACATTGACAACATTCGGGTTATTACTCCTAAACGACACTCAGAACTTCACAAAGGAGAAAACAAAAATGAGCAAAACTAATATTTCAGACTATACCGAATCAGAATTTCTCGAATTTCTGAATATTATTTGCTGGTCTGAGTACCCTAATGAAAAAGATCAAATAAACGCCGTAGTCTTATTTGAGGCGCTGACAGAACATCCAGACGGATCCGACTTGATTTACTACGCAGATTCAGACGAAGAATCCACCCCCGAAGCAATCATTGAAAAAGTAAAATCCTGGCGAGCCGCCAACGGCAAACCAGGCTTCAAACCCGAGTGACCAAAAAGGGTAGATAACGCGTCAAGTCACACCGAAAGCCTCGCGTAAGGCAGCTGCTCTTGCAGCTGCCTTTTTTATGGGCGATGTTTTTTGCTGCCGTGTTTAGTCGACAAAAGTCGTGAAAGTTACGTCCTAACGTTTTGTACGAAACATCCTTTATTTAGCCAGCAATATTCTGACTAAAATCTACTCCTGCAATTATTCACACAATAAAGCAGGCATACGCTTACTCACCTGCCAGACACGTCTCTTCGCAAGCTGGTGTACGTTAATCACCCGGAAAAAACTAAATATTCTTTGCAGCGAGCACAACGAATGACGGACAGAGACAAAGCTGGATCGGAGGAAATGCATGCCATTCAAAAAAGTGGTTCGGGTGCCGACAGCATCATGGTTCAGCGTCTGAAGGACATTCTGGAGGGCAAACTTGAGATGACCGATACTGACCGGCGGTTCTATGCACATACTCTTCGTGTGGTGGAAAGACTTAGAGCCATGGGCATTTCTGATGATTTCATACCGAAGAAAAATGCTTCCCTCTGGAACAATGTTCATACTGCAGCGCTTGAGGATTTCAAACTCGGCAACGACGAAACACTTCGTTATACGGACGAAGCCATTGAGGCCGCCAAACGGCAGGAGATTCTGGCTTTTGGAGGAGGTTGTGGATCGAAAACATCATTAGCGAAACTTGAACAAGCTGTCCGAAACGAATCTGTAAGAGATCTGGTATCCGTGTTGGCTATCGGTTTGGCATTCCCCTCGATTGACATGCTGTTTGGGCGTTATCGGTTCGAAGTGATCGCCCGTGGTGAGCTGTGTAAGACTTACGAGGAGCTATTCGAGGAAGGCATATTGGCTGAGGGCGATTTCGCTATTGCTATCAAAGGCCCACACTGGGAAGCGCCAAAATTCGTGGCTGAAAAACGATACGAGCGATAGCCACACAGGCCACCCAATCACCTTCCGCCGATTGGGTGGCCTCAAGCCTTATAACGAATACCTCTGCAAATTCCCCATCATTTCCTTCAGCGCTTCAATATTGTCCTTCGGATGCGCTGCCCCCTCAAAATCACAAATCTGCTCCCAATGCGCCGCCACATCTTCCGGCGAAAACCCCACCCGCGGATCAAACCCGGCGCCCAGGCTACGCTCCCACCGCACCTTGCCCATCCAGCCGCCACCCACTTCGAATAACCCCGAAGTTTCCTGGCAATGCTCACTGGCCAGGTACACCACCAGCGGGCTCACCAACTCCGGTTTGAGTTGTTCGAACACTTGTGGCGGGATCAGGCCTTCGGTCATGCGGGTGCCGCCGGTCGGGGCGATGGCGTTGACCAGGATGTTGTTCTTGCGGCCTTCGATGGCCAGTGTGCGGGTCAGGCCATAGAGGCCGAGCTTGGCCATGCCGTAGTTGGACTGTCCGAAGTTGCCGTAGATACCCGAAGTCGATGCAGTGAAGATCACGCGGCCATAGTTTTGCTCGCGCATGTGTGGCCAGGCGGCGCGGGTGAGCTTGTAGGCGCCTTCGACGTGGACGCGGTAAACCAGGTCCCAGTCGCTGTCGTCCATTTTGTGAAAGGACTTGTCTCGCAGGATGCCGGCGTTGTTCACCACCACATCGACACGGCCGAACGTATCGAGGGCGTGTTGCACGATTTTGTCACCGTCGGTGACGGAATCGTGGTTGGCCTCGGCGGTGCCGCCCGCATCGCGAATTTGCGCGACCACACGATCGGCAGCCGATGCATTGGCGCCTTCGCCCTGAGCCGAACCGCCGAGATCATTGACCAGCACTTTGGCGCCCTGTTTTGCGAACAGCAGCGCGTGCGCCCGGCCCAAGCCGCCGCCCGCACCGGTGACGATCACGACTTTATCTTCGAAGCGCACAGACTCATTCATAGGGAATTCCAGCAGGCCAGGGGACAATGAGTGCGAGTGTCAGCCACGAGGCTGCCGGTCACAATGAACACGGGGGCGGCTGAATGGTGCGCAATAAGGCAGCGGGATAGTCAGGAACACGCCACCTTGCGCGGCGGTGAAACCAGCCGGTCGCGAAACTCCAGATAGTGCTCGAGCACCTGCGCCGGCGCTTCAATCTGCGGGTAATGGCCGATCTCAGGCAGCAGGACCGTGTCTGGGTCGGGAATCAGTTGCCGATAGCGCGCCACCATGTGTGCGCCGGAAACCGGATCGACCTCGCCATCTATGACCCGTAGCGGCACCTCGCCACGCTGCATGGCGCTGACCCAACGCTCACGCTGGACACGGCGCTGCGGGATGTAACTGATCAATTTGTGCATGATCCGTTGCCCGTGATTGCTATCGACCAGACTCCAGAAATCATCCAGTTCACTTTCGGTGGGCCGGGTCTGCGGACCGAAAACCTGCTGGAAACTCTTCACCAGCGCGTCACGGGAAAAGGCTCGCCCGATCATCCAGCCCAAGGGGCTGAGCAGGAGTTTTTGCATCAACACCGGGCGATGGGTTTCGGGAAACAGCCCGCCATTGAGAAACACGCAACTGGCGATATCAGCGCGCGTTTCATAGTGCCGGGCCAGCAGTTCCTGGGCCACGCTGTCGCCATAATCGTGTGCCAACACGTGAACGGGTTGTTCCACGTTCAGATGCGCCAATAAGGCCTGTTGCAGATCGGCCTGTTCCAGCAGGCTGTAGTCGTGGTTCACCGGTTTGGCCGAATCGCCGAAGCCGAGCATGTCGCAGGCAATCACCCGATAGCGCTGCACCAGCGGCTGCCACAGGTAATGCCAGTCCCAGCTGGCGGTCGGAAAGCCATGGATCAGCAACAGCGGCTCGCCCTGCCCAGCAGTCCAATAGCGCAGGGGCTGACCGCGGAACACGAACGTCTGGCTACGTTTTCGCCAGACACACAGTGGAATCTCGGCGAGGGCCATTTAGAGTTTATAACCCGGGTCTTGTTTATCGAGTTTGCGCAGCAGCGCCGGCCAGGCCAGCGCGCCGCCCATCCCTTGAGCACTTTTGGTGACACCGGCGATCATCGCCTTGGCACCCGCCAGAATCTGCGGTTCGATGGCGATCAGCTCCGCACCACCGTTCTGCGCCAGCACTTGAATCTCGCAGGCGCGCTGAAAGGTAAACATCATCAGGAACGTGTCGGCGATGGTGCCGCCACAAGTCAGCAGACCGTGGTTGTGCAGCATCAGGAAATTGTTTTCGCCAAGGTCGTCTTGCAGTCGCGCCTTTTCTTCATGGTTCAGCGCAACACCTTCATAGGCGTGATAAGCCAGGCTGGAAAGGACGAACAAGGATTGCTGACTGATCGGCAAGATGCCCTGCTTCTGCGCCGATACCGCCACCCCCGCCGCAGTATGGGTGTGCAGTACACACGCGACGTCATGACGGACTTCATGCACGGCGCTGTGGATGGTGTATCCCGCCGGGTTGATCTCGTAAGGGCTGTCCATCAACTTGTTGCCGGCCTGATCGACCTTGACCAGGCTCGACGCGGTCATTTCATGGAACATCAGGCCGAACGGGTTGATCAGGAAGTCTTCAGTGCCCGGCACCTTGGCGGAGATATGCGTGAAAATCAGGTCATCCCAGCCATGCAGGGCGACCAGACGATAACAGGCAGCCAGATCGACGCGGGTCTGCCATTCGGCGGCACTGACTTTGCCTTTGATGCTGTGTGGCGATTGGACGGGGGCTACGCTCACGGCAAGAATTCCCTTTTTTATTTTTCTGGGTTTTTATTGTTTTTTGCTGCGTTACAGCAGTCTAGTCAGCCCCCGGACTTCGTGTAGTTGCATTGGCAGCCAGCTTGATGGCCGAACGAGTCAGTGCGCGGGTGAGTCTGGATCCATGTCAAAGCACTGCCGCCAATAAAGGCTAAACCACGCAAACTTGTGGAGCGAGCCTGCTCGCGATAGCGGCGGGTCAGGCAACATTGATGCTGAAGGGGCCGCCGTCATCGCGAGCAGGCTCGCTCCCACAAGTCAGCCCCGCAAAGCGCTGACCAGTTCCGCCAACCAAGGCTCGGCGTCGGTTTCCGGTGTCACGGTTTCGCTGGCATCCAGGCGCAGCATCGGCAGGACTTCGCGCACACCCAGTTCGCCAAACAATTCACGCATTTGCTCACCGCCGCCGCAGAACGTATCGCCATAACTGGCGTCGCCCAAACCGATCACCGCGCCCGGCAAACCACGCCAGGCGGCGGGCAATTGATCGCGAATCGCGAAATACAGCGGCTGCAGATTGTCCGGCAACTCGCCCATGCCGGTGGTCGAGGTCACTGCCAGAAATGCTTCGGGGCCAAACGCCTGAACATCGGCGAGTGTCGCGCGCGGGTTGTGCCAGGTTTCAAAACCAGCGGCGTTCAAAATGCTTGCAGCGTGGCGGGCGACTTCTTCAGCCGTGCCGTACACCGAGCCGGAAAGGATGGCGATTTTCATCAATCTGATCCTGAATCTAAATAAAAGTACGAGATATTAACAGCACGGCCCTCATCGATCTTTTAGAATGCAGCGCATCAATCAATACGCAAAGGACGCTGCGATGATCAATGCCTCACTGCTGCAAATGGTGGTCGACGCCTCCAACGACGGCATCGTGATTGCCGAAAAGGAAGGCGAACAGGACAACATCCTGATTTACGTCAATCCGGCGTTCGAACGCCTGACGGGCTACACCAGCGAAGAAATCCTCTACCAGGATTGCCGTTTTTTGCAGGCAGGAGACCGGGATCAAGCAGCCCTCGCATTGATTCGCCAAGCGTTGGGCAGTGGCGGTTCTTGCCGGGAAATCCTCAGAAATTACCGCAAGGACGGCACTCCGTTCTGGAACGAACTGTCGCTTTCCACGGTAAAGAACCCCCATGACGGACAGACCTATTTCGTTGGGGTGCAGAAAGACGTTACGGTTCAGGTCAAGGCGCAGCAGCGAGTCGCGCACCTGGAAACGCAATTGGCCGAGGCACAGGCAGAAATTCTCGCACTCAAAACGACGAACGGCTCAAACCAATCTGCGAATTAGTGGTCATTTACTACAATCACCGATGACTTTGTAATTATTTCTTTCGAGCAAATCATGCAGCGCGACGCACTCTTGACCCAGGATGAGCTGGATTTTATCCAGAACATGCAACACAACCCGCAACTCAATGTGCGGGATGCGACGTCGAGCTTGCTCGTCAACGGTGGTTCGCAGATTCGTGATTTGCTCACACGCCTGGCCGCTCATGAGCAAGTCACCATCCAGGCCAATTTCGAAAATCAGCAAATGACCTTCCCCCTGCACTTGGTGGAAGATGAATTTCACGCAATGCATCTACGCCTCGGCGTCCCCAGCATCTATGAAGACGGGCCGATGATTCGGCCATGGCGCCTGGCGCTCGAAGAGCCAGTGGCGCTGGAAAATGCCAAGGGGCAACCCGGCACGATGTGGGTGCACGAAATATCGTTCAAAGGGGTTCTGCTGGAGGTTCGCAACAAGACCAAGGCGCCAAAGCACTTCGCATTGTGGTTCAGCCCGTCAGGTTATGAGCGGATTGCGTTGCGCGGCACCTTCGAGCGTGAAACCGAACAGGGTTTCTACGCCTATGAGTTGAGCCAGAGCGACACGGACGAAACCGAACGTCTGCGTCAGTACATCCTTCAGCAGCATCGTCTGACACATCCTGCCCTGCATATCTGACTCTGCGTCTACCTGCCTCAGGTATCCAGGTTTCCCGCCAGAAACTGCTTCAGACGCTGGCGCATTAACACTCCCTCGTTTCCCAGGCAACCGATCGATGATCCGGCCAGGCTCTCCTGTGCCAGGTCCGATGCTTCCCCGGCCAGCAACACCTGGCAATCCAGGCTCATGGCCAAGCGTTTCAAACGTCGAGGCAATTCGCCGGCCGGCGCGTGATTGGACACCAGCACCAATGCCTGGGGCTTGATCTTCTCGCAAACCAGGATCAATTCGTCGAAGGGCTGGCCAATCGCCAACAACTGAATAGCCGAATCGACACTGCTCAGATACAGCGCAGTGACCAGCACTTCGACTTCACGACATTGATCAGCCAAGGCGCAGACAATCACTCGTCGCGGTTGCATGACACGCACCAGCAGCAGGCGTTGCAACACTCGAGAACGCAGAAAACCATCCAGGAAAAGCCACTCGCTGGTCTGACCGAATGCTTCATGGCGTTGGACCAATAGCTTCCAGACCGGAATCAGAATGTCCTGAAACACCACCGTCAGCGGATAACTGGAAAAAATCTGACCGTAGACTTGCTCCAGTTGAACTTCGTCAAAAGCACTCACCGCTGCTTTGACCCGCTGCTGCCATTGGCCGTAGTCGGCTTGAACGAGTTCGTTGGGAATGACTTGCGCCAACACCTTGAGCGGTTCGGTCTTGGCCAGTATCTTGCCGACCTTGCTGACCGCGACACCGCGCTCCATCCAGCCAAGGATGCTGCGAACACGCTCGATATCGGTCATCGAATACAAACGGTGACCGCTTTCGGTGCGCATGGGTTGTATCAAACCGTACCGCCGCTCCCATGCGCGTAGCGTGACCGGGTTGACCCCTGTCAGGCGCGCTACCTCACGAATCGGAAACAATTCTTCTCGAATCAGGGAGGTGATGGGAGGCAAGTCAGGTGCAAGGTCTGTCAGCACAGCCATCAGGATCTACGTCCATGTAATATTTGGACACATTCTAACGCTCCTGCCCCAGTGGTGATCAACACGTTGTTGAACTAATTGGAACAGACGTCCCAGAAATAATCAGGAATAATCCTTGCATGTCTTGAGATGCAGCCCACCACCCCGGCGCTGTGTCTGGCGAAGCTCTTATCCGGAGCGACGCGTTTGCCCTATGGAGATACATAATGTCTACCTCACCCGTCACGCTGATGGTTGCGCGCCGCGTTGCCGATGGGCGTTATCAGGACCTGATGGCCTGGTTGCGCGAAGGCGAACAACTGGCCACCGACTTCCCCGGTTACCTCGGCTCTGGTGTGCTCGCTCCACCGCCCGACGATGACGAATTCCAGATTATCTTTCGCTTCACCGACGAGCAGACAATGCATGCCTGGGAGCATTCCGCGTCGCGCACTGCCTGGCTGGTACGCGGCAGTGATCTGTTTGCCAACCCTTCGGAACATCGGGTCAGTGGCATCGATGGCTGGTTCGGTGCGGTCGGTCAACGCCCGCCACGCTGGAAACAGGCCGTGGCTATCTGGCTGGCATTCTTTCCGGTGTCCCTGCTGTTCAACTTTGTATTGGGACCGCTACTGGCTGAGACGGGTTTGCTGACCCGCGTGTTTGTCAGCACCCTGTGCCTGACGCCATTGATGGTGTATTTCTTCATTCCGCTGTCGACACATCTGCTGGCCAGGTGGCTGCACACTCCATCTGCGCGTCCGTTGCCCGCAGCACCCACCCCCCAAAATCAATAACCCCATCATGTAGGAGCGACGCCATCGCAGGACGTAGGTGAACAACTCCCGTCGCTGGTATAGTTTTGCTCTTACCGCGACGCGAGCCGTTCATGACCTCTACCGCAGCCCCAATCCTCATCACCGGTGCCGGCCAGCGTGTCGGCCTGCACTGTGCGCAGCGTTTGCTCGAAGACGGCCATCCAGTCATTTTCAGCTACCGCAGCGAACGGCCAGGTGTGCAAACCCTGCGCGATCTGGGAGCGATCGCGGTGTTTGCGGATTTTTCCAGCGAGGCCGGTATCCTTGCGTTCATCGGCGAACTGAAAAACCACACCGACAGTTTGCGGGCGATTGTCCATAACGCCTCAGAATGGCTGACCGAAACCCCGGGAACCGAAGCCGCAGCCTTCACCCAAATGTTCAGCGTGCATATGCTGGCGCCTTACCTGATCAACCTGCACTGTGCCGATTTGCTCAAACGCTCGAGCCCCGCCGACATCGTGCACATCAGCGATGATGTGACCCGCAGGGGCAGCAGCAAGCACATCGGCTACTGCGCCAGCAAAGCCGGGCTCGACAGCCTGACCCTGTCCTTTGCCGCGAAATACGCGCCCAGCATCAAGGTCAACGGTATCGCCCCAGCCCTGCTACTGTTCAATCCCGACGACGACGCGGCGTACCGCGCCAGGGTTCTGGCCAAATCGGCACTGGGCATCGAGCCCGGCAGCGAAGTGATCTACCAGAGCCTGCGCTATTTGCTCGACAACCCTTATGTCACCGGCACGACCCTGACCGTCAATGGCGGACGGCACGTCAAATAAGCCGCTCCCGCGAGGATGTCCCATGACGTTATTCCTGCCTCAGAACACCCTGTCCCAAAGCTATCGCGAGATCCTCATCGGCCTCGGTGAAAACCCCGATCGCGAAGGACTGCAAGACACTCCGGTTCGCGCCGCCAAGGCGATGCAATACCTGTGTCATGGTTACGAACAAAGTGTCGAAGAAATCGTCAACGGCGCGCTGTTTGCCTCAGACAACGATGAAATGATCATCGTCGACAATATCGAGCTGTACTCGCTCTGTGAACATCACATGCTGCCCTTCATCGGCAAGGCTCATGTGGCTTATATTCCAACGGGCAAGGTGCTGGGCCTGTCGAAGATTGCGCGGCTTGTGGATATGTTCGCCCGCCGCCTGCAAATCCAGGAAAACCTCACCCGGCAAATCGCCGACGCCGTGCAGCAAGTGACCGACGCCGCCGGTGTCGCGGTGGTCATCGAAGCCCAGCACATGTGCATGATGATGCGCGGCGTCGAAAAACAGAATTCGACCATGAACACCTCGGTGATGCTCGGTGCTTTTCGCGAGTCGAGCAACACCCGCCAGGAGTTCCTGCAATTGATTGGACGGAGCAAGTAGCAATGCCACAACTTCAACCAGGAATGGCACGCATCCGGGTCAAGGACCTGTGTTTGCGAACTTTTATCGGGATCAACGAGGACGAAATCCTCAACAAGCAGGATGTGCTGATCAACCTGACCATCCTGTACGCCGCCCAGGATGCAGTGCGTGACAACGATATCGATCACGCGTTGAATTACCGCACCATCACCAAGGCGATCATCGCCCACGTGGAGGGCAATCGCTTTGCCCTGCTCGAGCGCCTGACTCAGGAATTGCTGGATCTGATCATGGTCAACCAGTCGGTGCTGTACGCCGAAGTCGAAGTCGACAAGCCCCACGCCTTGCGCTTCGCCGAGTCGGTATCGATTACCCTGGCCGCAAGCCGCTGACCGCGTCTGGCGCATCGGTCGCCAGGCTTTTATCATCCGCGCCACGATTTGATATGCACAGAGCCCATCATGAACGATCAACAACGCCTGGAACTTGAAGCCGCCGCCTTTCGCCGGCTGGTTGCCCACCTGGACAGCCGCAAGGACGTGCAGAACATCGACCTGATGAACCTCTCGGGCTTCTGCCGCAACTGCCTGTCCAAGTGGTACAAGGCCGCTGCCGACGAACGCCAGATCGACGTCAGCATCGATGAAGCCCGCGAAGTGGTTTACGGCATGCCGTACGCCGAGTGGAAAGCCCAATACCAGAAAGAAGCCAGCGCCGATCAGCAAGCGGCGTTCGCCAAAGGAAAACCCAATGAGTGATCTGAACACCCTGCGCGCCAGCCTCAAGAGCGGCGAACATGCTTTCGTCGATACCTTGGCGTTCATCGCCGCCGGTTACGACTATCAGCCCCAGGCGTTCAATAACGGCGGTGTGGAAAATGCCGCCGGGCAGAACGAAGGCTCGTGCAAGACCCTGGGTCTGGCATTGCTGGAAGGCTTGAGTGATGAAGAAGCGCTGTTGGCGTTTGGCGAACATTACCGTTCGGTAGTGGCCACGCCTGAAGGCAGTGACCATGGCAATATCCGCGCGCTGATTGCCCATGGCCTGGCGGGTGTGAAGTTCACTCAGCAGCCGCTGACTCGCCGCTGATTAGCGAAGATCAATATCAAAAGATCGCAGCCTGCGGCAGCTCCTACGCTGATCGCATGCTTCTGTAGGAACTGGCGAAGCCTGCGATTTTTTGATCTTTGATATTTCAATCCCGACACCACATCCCGACTTTTAATATTGACCCGGCAACTTTATTTCGTTTGCCGGGCACCTCTGCTCGCGGCTTAGATAAAAAGAAGCATCCCTTCTTCTGAGTCCGGTATCCATGAGCAGCGAAAACATCAGTCGGTCAATCAACATCGTTCATCCTGTCACGCTCAGCCACGGTAAAAACGCCGAGGTCTGGGACACCGACGGCAAACGCTACATCGATTTTGTCGGTGGTATCGGCGTGCTGAACCTCGGTCATTGCCACCCGCGCATCGTCGAGGCCATTTGCGAACAGGCTACCCGGCTGACCCACTACGCGTTCAACGCCGCCCCGCATGTGCCTTATCTCGAACTGATGGATCGCCTGACGGCGTTTATTCCGGTGGGTTACCCGGTCAGCGGCATGCTCACCAACAGCGGTGCGGAAGCGGCGGAAAACGCCCTGAAAATCGTCCGTGGCGCCACCGGTCGCACGGCAGTCATCGCCTTCGACGGCGCCTTCCACGGTCGCACACTCGCCACTCTCAACCTCAACGGCAAAGTCGCGCCGTACAAGCAGAAAGTCGGTGTGCTACCGGGGCCGGTGTTCCACCTGCCCTTCCCCAGCAAAGACAACGATGTGACGGGCTTTGATGCCCTGAAGGCGATGGAGCGGCTGTTCAGCGTTGAGATCGACGTTGATGACGTGGCCTGTTTTATCGTCGAACCGGTGCAGGGCGAAGCGGGCTTCCTGGCGATGGACGTGGAGTTCGCCCAAGTGCTGCGACGTTTCTGTGATGACAAAGGCATCCTGCTGATCGCCGATGAAATCCAGTCCGGCTTCGGTCGTACCGGCCAGCGGTTTGCGTTCTCGCGACTGGGCATTGAGCCGGACCTGATCCTGCTGGGCAAAAGCATTGCCGGCGGCGTGCCGCTGGGGGCGGTTGTCGGGCGTAAGTCGCTACTCGATAACTTGCCCAAGGGCGGATTGGGCGGCACCTACTCGGGCAACCCCATCGCCTGCGCCGCCGCGTTGGCGACTTTGGACGAAATGACTGACACGCACCTGCACGCCTGGGGCGCGCAACAGGAAGAAGCGATTGTCAGCCGCTACGAATCCTGGCGAGCCCGCGAACTGTCACCGTATCTGGGCCGCTTGACCGGCGTCGGTGCAATGCGCGGCATCGAGTTGATCAATGCCGATGGCACACCGGCCTCGGCGCAGTTGACGCAGCTGCTGGCTCTCGCGCGCGATTCGGGCTTGTTGCTGATGCCCAGCGGCAAGTCGCGCCACATCATTCGGCTGCTGGCGCCATTGACCACTGAGGCTGCCGTGCTGGAGGAAGGGCTGGATATCCTTGAGGCGTGCCTGAAGAAATTGGCCTGAGCATAAATTCTATGCAGTCCATGTGGGAGCGGGCTTGCTCGCGAATGCGCTATATCAGTCGACATTCATATTGCCTGACACATCGCATTCGCGAGCAAGCCCGCTCCCACACTGGAAATGTGATCAGGCATTAAATCGTGGGCACAAAAAAACCGGCCAAGGCCGGTTTTTTGCTTTCTACAGAATCAGAATCAAGCGTTCTGCAGATCGTCGAGGTAGCGCTCGGCATCCAGTGCCGCCATGCAGCCGGCGCCGGCCGAGGTGATGGCTTGGCGGTAAACGTGGTCAGCCACGTCAC
Source organism: Pseudomonas sp. S2_A02 (assembly GCF_054668495.1). NCBI lineage: Bacteria > Pseudomonadati > Pseudomonadota > Gammaproteobacteria > Pseudomonadales > Pseudomonadaceae > Pseudomonas > Pseudomonas sp. S2_A02. The sequence goes on from NZ_CP162776.1 coordinate 2,671,113, forward strand.
CGGCGGCGAAGATGCCTTCGAGGTTGGTCGCAGTGGCGTTGCCGTCACGGCCGCCCTGCACAACCAGGTAGCCGTCTTTCAACGTCAGCTGGCCTTCGAACAACGAAGTGTTCGGTGTATGGCCGATGGCGATGAACACGCCGTCGACTTTCAGCTCGTCGAAGCTGCCGTCGTTGTTCTTCAAGCGAGCACCGGTCACGCCCATGTTGTCGCCCAGCACTTCGTCCAGGGTTGAGTTCAGCTTCAGGATGATCTTGCCTTCGGCAACCCGGGCATTCAGCTTGTCGATCAGGATCTTCTCGGCGCGGAACGTTTCGCGACGGTGGATCAAGGTTACGGTGCTGGCGATGTTGGCCAGGTACAGGGCTTCTTCCACAGCCGTATTACCGCCACCGACCACAGCCACCGGCTTGTTGCGATAGAAGAAACCGTCGCAGGTCGCGCAGGCCGAAACGCCTTTGCCCATGAACGTTTCTTCCGATGGCAGGCCCAGGTAGCGAGCGCTGGCGCCGGTGGCGATGATCAGTGCGTCGCAGGTGTAAGTCGCGCTGTCGCCAATCAGGGTGTACGGCTTGGCGGCGAAGTCCACGGCATTGATGTGATCGAATACGATCTCGGTTTCAAAGCGCTCGGCGTGCTCTTTCATCCGCTCCATCAGCGCCGGGCCGGTCAGGCCATGGACGTCGCCCGGCCAGTTGTCGACTTCGGTGGTGGTGGTCAGTTGACCGCCAGCCTGCATGCCAGTGATCAGCAGTGGCTTGAGGTTGGCACGAGCCGCATAGACCGCGGCGCTGTAACCGGCAGGGCCGGAACCGAGAATAATCACTCGCGAATGACGAACTTCAGACATGACCTGCTCCTGTTGACCGGGCCCGAAACACTGGGCGCGGAACGCCGGATTGCCGGCGGGAATAAAAAAGGACCGTTGAAAGCACTTGGGGAAGGCTTGGGCTCGACAGTCCTGTAAAAGAATGGGTGCAGCGTATCGAGGGAGCGAAGATTAAGGAAATACGGTTTAACAATCCAGCTCATAGGCGGTCTCTATGTCGTTGCCGCGAATATATAGACGCCTTTGTTACAGTTAATGTCGATGCCGCTACCGCGCTTTCGCCTGTCAGGCAAAGCCGGTAAGGTCGGCGCGTTTACCCTTTGCTCGGAGCACGTTATGCCCGCCCCTGTTCTGTCTGGCCCGCAATACCTGCGCGAGGGCCTCAAGCTGGTCCTGAGCCCCAGCCTGCGCTTGTTCGTGTTGTTGCCGCTGGCAATCAACCTGGTGCTGTTCGTCGGATTGATCTATCTGGCCGGCCATCAGTTCAGTATGTGGGTCGATACGCTGATGCCGTCCCTGCCCGATTGGCTGAGCTTTCTCAGCTACATCCTCTGGCCGATATTCGTCGTGTTGGTGGTGTTGATGGTGTTCTTCACCTTCACCATGCTGGCCAACGTTATCGCCGCGCCATTCAATGGCTTCCTGGCGGAGAAAGTCGAAGTGGTGGTGCGCGGCACCGACGACTTCCCGGCCTTCAGCTGGGGCGAACTGATCGCCATGATCCCGCGTACCCTGTCCCGGGAAATGCGCAAACTCGGCTACTTCCTGCCCAGGGCCATCGGTCTGTTCATCCTGTCGTTCATCCCGGTGGTCAACATCATCGCCGCGCCGCTGTGGCTGTTGTTCGGGGTGTGGATGATGGCGATCCAGTACATCGACTACCCGGCGGATAACCACAAACTCGGCTGGAACGAAATGCTCGCCTGGCTGCGGCAGAAACGCTGGCAGAGCATGAGCTTTGGCGGGATTGTTTATCTGGTGTTGCTGATTCCAGTGGTCAACATTCTGATGATGCCGGCGGCCGTGGCCGGTGCAACGCTGTTCTGGGTGCGTGAGCGTGGCGCGGAAAATCTGGTGCCGGAACGCCGCTGATCGCGTCACAAATCCATCATCCCACCGTCACAATGACGACATGGCCTCAGCCGACACTGAGGTCATGACGACAACTCTGCATATCACCCTGATCACCGAAACCTTCCCTCCGGAAATCAACGGCGTGGCCAATACCCTTGGCCGCTTGTTCGATGGTTTGCGCGCGCGCGGGCATCAGGTCGAGTTGGTGCGACCACGCCAGGGTGGCGACCCGCTTATGGGCAACAACGATGAGTTGCTGTTGTGTCGAGGCTGGCCGCTGCCGGGTTATCCCGGCCTGCAATGGGGTCAGTCGTCGATGCACAAGTTGCTGCGGCGCTGGAAACGGCATCGCCCGGACGTGTTGTACATCGCCACCGAAGGACCGCTGGGTTTGTCGGCATTGCGCGCGGCACGGCGCTTGGGGATTTCGGTGGTCAGCGGCTTTCATACCAATTTCCAGCAGTACTCCAGCCAATACGGCCTCGGGCTGCTGACACGCTTGCTGACTCACTACCTGCGCTGGTTTCACAATCGCTCGACCCTGACCCTGGTGCCCAGCGCCAGCCAGCGACTGGAACTGGAACGCCGTAGTTTCGAGCGCCTGGCGTTGCTCTCTCGAGGCGTCGACAGCCAGTTGTTTCATCCGGCCAAACGGCTGAAATCGCTGCGCGAGCAATGGGGACTGGCCGAGGATGATATTGCCTTCATCCACGTAGGACGTTTGGCCCAGGAGAAGAATCTTGGCTTGCTCAAGCGGTGCTTCGACACGCTGAAAATGACTTATCCACAGCGGAAAATGAAATTGATTGTGGTCGGCGACGGGCCGCAACGATCGATGCTGGAGAAGGAATTGCCCGAGGCGATTTTCTGCGGTTCACAACGCGGCGAAGCCTTGGCCAGTCACTATGCGTCGGGGGATGTGTTTCTGTTTCCGAGCCTGACCGAAACCTTCGGCAATGTGGTGCTTGAGGCATTGGCCTCGGGACTGGGGGTAGTGGCGTACGATCAGGCTGCGGCGGCCCAGCATATTCGCCATGGCTACAACGGCGTACTGGCTATGCCCGGGGATGAAGAGGCATTCTGCGATGCGGCACGTTGGCTGCTGGAGGAGCGCGAAACCTTGCGTTGCGTGCGGCTTAATGCGCGCCAGCATGCGAGTCGTCAGGGTTGGGCGGCGATTATCGAGCAGTTCGAGGGGCAGTTGCGCGGGGCTTGTGTTGGGGAGCAGGTGGTTCCTAATGCTCAGACATTACCCTGAATCTTTGCTGACCTTGAGGCCATCATCGCGGGCGAGCCCGCTCCCACAGGATTTGTGTGTGACGCAGAACACTGTGGGAGCGGGCTTGCCCGCGATGGGGCCCTTCCAGACGCTACTTAAACCAACGTCATCAACGCCTCACGGCTAAACGGCAGGATGTCTTCCTCGCGACCGTCCCGCACTTTCTGCGCCCAGTCCGGGTCCACCAGCAATGCACGCCCCACTGCCACCAGATCGAACTCATCGTTGTTCAAACGCTCCAGCAGTTTTTCCAGGCTGGCCGGTTGCGCGATCTTGTCGGTGTTGACCATGAATTGCAGGAACTCGCCGTCCAGGCCGACGCTGCCGACGGTGATGGTTGGCTTGCCGGTGAGCTTGCGAGTCCAGCCGGCCAGGTTCAGCTCGGAACCGTCGAACTCCGGCTCCCAGAAACGTCGCGTCGAGCAGTGGAAAATGTCTACGCCGGCGTCGGACAACGGCTTGAGGAATTCGCCCAAGGCTTCCGGGGTTTGTACCAAGCGTGCGGTGTAGTCCTGCTGCTTCCATTGGGAGAAACGGAAGATGATCGGGAAACCCTCACCGACCGCGGCACGCACCGCCTGAATCAGTTCGATGGCGAAGCGAGAGCGATTGGCCAGGCTGCCACCGTATTCGTCGGTTCGCTGGTTGCTGCCTTCCCAGAAGAACTGGTCCACCAGATAACCGTGGGCACCGTGGATTTCCACGCCGTCCATGCCGATGCTCTGAGCATCCTTGGCGGCTTGGGCGAACGCGGCAATCACGTCCTGGATATCTTCCTTGCTCATGCCGTGAACCACGACCTGACCGTCCTTCAGCTTTTCCGACGGACCGTAACCCGGCACGCTGGCGTCCGGCTCGGTGCCGATACGGCGCACGCTGCCCACATGCCACAGCTGCGGAACGATCTTGCCGCCTTCGGCATGCACTGCGTCGACGACTTTCTTCCAGCCGGCCAATGCCGCTTCACCGTAGAAGTGCGGCACGTTCGGATAGCCGTTGGAGGCCTTGTGGCCGACGGTGGTGCCTTCGGTGATGATCAGCCCAACCCCGGCGGCGGCGCGACGACGGTAGTACTCGATCACTTTGGAATTGGGCACGCCGCCCGGCGAAAACGAGCGGGTCATCGGCGCCATGACAACGCGGGTCGGCAACTCGAGGGCGCCTAGGTGAAAAGGCTTGAACAGGGCTTTGACAGGCATGGGACGCTCCACGGGATATAGACTTTATGACGGCGATAATATGGAGAGCGCCAAGCATTGAACAGCACTATTGATTGCGGTGATTAAGGTCTAGAAGATAGGAATTATTGTAGGAGCGAGGCTTGCCCGCGAAGGCGTCATGTCAGTCGATATCAATGTTGAATGACATGACGCCATCGCGGGCAAGCCTCGCTCCTACAGGGGAGATGTCAGCTCAGCGCTTTTTCGATCGCCTGGATGACAGCATGATCATCCGGTGCCGTTCGAGGCGAGAACCGCGCCAGCACGCGACCATCCTTGCCCAGCAGGAATTTTTCGAAGTTCCAGGTAATGTCGCCCGGGAATTCCGCGCCCTCGCCCGCCAATAGACGGTACAACTGATGACGCTCATGACCGTTGACTTCCAGCTTGCTGGACAACGGAAAGGTCACACCATAGTTGAGGCTGCAGAACGCCTGGATCTCCTGCTCGGTGCCCGGTTCCTGCCCGGCAAACTGGTTGCATGGCAAGCCCAGCACACTGAAACCCTTGTCCTTGTATTGCTGGTAGAGGTTTTCCAGCGCCGCGTACTGTGGGGTCAAACCACATTTGGAGGCGACGTTGACCACCAGCACGACACGCCCCTTGAAAGGCGCCAGAGGTAGCTCCTGACCATCCAGGGCTGTCAGTTTAAGGTCGTGAAAAGCACTCATGACGAACTCCAAATTCCCGTGTTCTTCTCGAAACAGCCACTTGGCGGTGCCATCAAGGACAGCCGCGGACTAAAAAGGCGCCCTCGGGCGCCTCTCCAGATCTCGAAAGCTTAGCGCAGAAAATCAGTGGTGATGGCCACCTTCGCCATGGACGTGACCATGAGCGATTTCTTCCTGGCTGGCGTCACGGATATCGATGATCTTGACCTGGAAATTCAGGCGCTGACCGGCCAACGGATGGTTGCCGTCGACAGTGACATCGTCGCCGTCCAGATCGCGAATGGTGACGATCTGCATCTGGCCGTCCGGAGCGGAAGCGTGGAACTGCATGCCCACTTCCAGCTCGTCAACGCCTTCGAACATGCTGCGGCTCAGGGTGCTGACCAGTTCGGCAGCGTATTCGCCGTAGGCATCTTCAGGTTCTACGGCGACAGTCAGTTCGTCACCGACTGCTTTACCTTCCAGTGCCTTTTCCAGGCCCGGGATGATGTTACCTGCGCCTTGCAGGTAGACCAGCGGCGCGCCGCCGGCGGAACTGTCGATGACCTCACCAGCGTCGTTGGTCAGGGTATAGTCGATGGAGACAGCCTTATTGGCGGCGATCAGCATGGGGCGAGACCTTTTGCATAAGAATATAGAAAGACCAAGTTTAGCGAAGCAATCGCCCGAAAGCGAACACAACCCGGACAGACGGGGTGCGACGAAAGCCTCGACCGTCACAGGCTTTCATCAGGACGAGGAAGGGCACTGGGTAGCCGAGCTTTCCTGCGGTCATACACAGCACTTGCGGCACCAGCCTCCGTGGCAATCCCGGGCCTGGGTGCTGGACCCTTCGCTGCGCAATGAAAAAATAGGCCAGCCCTTTGATTGCGGATGGTGCGCACAAGGCTCGGTTAGCGATAACCTTGACGACTGAATTTTGGTAGATCGTCAGATATAGATGATCACCTGGCGGCCACGGCTGCCCACATGCACTTCCAGAGAATCCGCATGCAAACTTTTTTTATCGCACCCACCGATTTTGGTGTGGGTCTGACCTCCATCAGCCTCGGGCTGGTGCGTACGCTTGAGCGGGCCGGTCTCAAAGTCGGCTTTTTCAAACCGATTGCCCAGCCGCACCCGGGCGACACGGGCCCAGAACGCTCCACCGAACTGGTGGCCCGCACCCACGGCTTGAAACCGCCTCAGCCACTGGGCCTGGCCCACGTCGAGCGGATGCTCGGCGACGGCCAGCTGGACGAACTGCTCGAAGAAATCATCACCCTTTATCAGCAAGCCGCTGTCGGCAAAGACGTGCTGATCGTCGAAGGCATGGTCCCGACCCGCAGCGCCAGTTACGCAGCGCGGGTCAACCTGCATTTGGCCAAGAGCCTGGACGCCGATGTGATTCTGGTCTCGGCACCGGAAAACGAAGTGCTGACCGAACTGTCCGGCCGGGTGGAGTTGCAGGCGCAATTGTTCGGAGGGCCGAAAGACCCGAAAGTCCTGGGCGTGATCCTCAACAAGGTCAAGACCGACGAAAGCATGGAGGCCTTCGCCTCGCGCCTGAAGGAACACTCGCCGTTGTTGCGCAGTGGTGATTTCCGTCTGCTCGGCTGCATCCCGTTCCAACCCGAATTGAACGCCCCGCGCACCCGTGACGTAGCCGATCTGATGGGCGCTCAGGTGCTCAACGCCGGCGATTATGAAGCGCGGCGCATGACCAACATCATCATCTGCGCCCGCACCGTGCGCAACACCGTGGAGCTGCTCAAGCCCGGCGTGCTGGTGGTGACCCCCGGCGATCGCGACGACATCATTCTCGCGGTCAGCCTCGCGGCAATGAACGGCGTGCCCTTGGCCGGCCTGTTGCTGACCAGCGACACCCTGCCCGATCCGCGCATCATGGATCTGTGCCGTGGCGCCTTGCAGGCTGGCCTGCCAGTGTTGTCGGTGAGCACTGGTTCTTACGACACCGCCAACCAATTGAACGGTTTGAACAAGGAAATCCCGATCGACGACCGCGAACGTGCGGAGATCATCACCGATTTCGTCGCCGGTCACCTCGACGCCAACTGGCTGCACCAGCGTTGTGGCACGCCACGGGAAATGCGCCTGTCGCCCGCGGTGTTCCGCTACCAACTGATCCAGCGTGCCCAGGCCGCCAACAAGCGCATCGTGTTGCCCGAAGGCAGCGAACCGCTGACGGTGCAGGCCGCGGCGATCTGCCAGGCGCGCGGCATTGCCCGTTGCGTGTTGCTGGCCAAACCGGCGGACGTCGAAGCGGTCGCCCGCGCCCAAGGCATCGAGTTGCCGCCAGGGCTGGAAATCCTCGATCCGGACCTGATCCGCGAACGTTACGTCGAGCCAATGGTCGCCCTGCGTAAAAGCAAAAGCCTCAACGCGCCGATGGCCGAGCAACAACTGGAAGACACCGTGGTGATCGGCACCATGATGCTGGCGCTGGATGAAGTCGACGGGCTGGTGTCCGGGGTCATTCACTCCACCGCCAACACCATCCGCCCGGCCCTGCAGCTGATCAAGACCGCACCGGGCTGCACGCTGGTGTCATCAGTGTTCTTCATGCTGTTTCCGGAAGAAGTGCTGGTTTACGGCGACTGCGTGATGAACCCGCACCCGAGTGCCAGCGAACTGGCCGAGATTGCGTTGCAAAGCGCCGACTCGGCTGCGGCGTTCGGCATCATTCCGCGCGTGGCGATGATCAGCTACTCCAGCGGTGAATCAGCCAGCGGTGAAGAAGTCGAGAAGGTCCGCGAAGCGACGTTGCTCGCCCACGAACAACAGAACTCATTGTTGATCGACGGCCCATTGCAGTACGACGCCGCCGCCAACGAAACCGTGGCCAGGCAACTGGCGCCGAACAGTCAGGTGGCCGGTCGTGCCACGGTGTTCGTGTTCCCCGACCTGAACACCGGCAACACCACCCACAAAGCCGTGCAGCGCAGCGCCGACTGCGTCAGCCTCGGGCCGATGTTGCAAGGCCTGCGCAAACCGGTGAATGACCTGCCGCGCGGCGCGCAGGTCGACGACATCGTCTACACCATCGCGTTGACCGCGATCCAGGCTGCCAACCGACCTATGGATGTTTAAATGCTGGATTTTCTACCTGCACCCCTGCGCGGCGTGATCGCCTCGCTGTTGTTGGCGCTGAACACGATTGTCTGCTGCACGCCGCTGTTCGTGGTGGCGATCTTCAAACTGCTGCTGCCCTTCCCCGTCGCCCAGCGTTTCACCGGATGGCTGATGGGCCATATCCACGAAACCTGGGTCAGCAACAACAAGGCCTGGATGGACCTGCTCGGGCATACGCGCTGGCAGCTCAGCGGGCTGGAAGGACTGGACTATCAGCACTCGTACCTGATCACCAGCAACCATCAGAGCTGGGTCGACATCATGGTGTTGCAGTACGTGCTCAACCGTCGCATCCGCCCGCTGAAGTTTTTCCTCAAACAGCAACTGATCTGGGTGCCGGTGATTGGTCTGGCGTGGTGGGCACTCGGTTTTCCGTTCATGAAGCGATACTCCAAGGCCTATCTGGAAAAGCATCCAGAGAAGAAAGGCAAAGACCTGGAGACCACTCGGAAGACCTGCGACAAGTTCCGCAATAACCCGGTGGGGATTTTCAACTTCGTCGAAGGCACGCGCTTTACCGAGGGTAAACACGTACAGCAGAGCTCACCGTTCCGCTACCTGCTCAAGCCGAAAGCGGGCGGCATTGCCTTCGTGCTGGATGCCATGGGCGACCAGCTGGAAGCCATCGTCAACGTGACCATCCACTATCCGGCCGGGCGCCCGGGTTATTGGGATTTGCTCTGTGGGAACGTTGCGGACGTGGTGGTGCACTTTCAGGAGCTGAAGATTCCACCGCAGTTCGTCGGCAAAAACTACGACCAGGACGGTGTGTATCGGCTCGAGTTTCAGGGTTGGATCAATCAGCTGTGGAATGACAAGGATGCGCTGCTGGGGCAGATGCACCGTGAGTACACCGCCAAGGTTTGAGGTGTTTGTACCGGCGCCATCGCGGGCAAGCCCGCTCCCACAGTGGTCTCTGTGGAATGCAAATTTTGTGTTCACTAGAGATCCCTGTGGGAGCGGGCTTGCCCGCGATGGCGATCTCAAGGACACAAAAAAACCCGCAGACGATCACTCGTCTGCGGGTTTTTTATTTACAGCTAACGCTTAGATCGCGCCACGCTTGCGCAGCAGATCCAGCACTTGCTTGACGCTTTCTTCCAGCGACAGCGACTGGGTGTCGATCACCAGATCGGCATTCAGCGGCACGTCGTACGGGAAGGATTCGCCCGGGATGTTGTCGCCACCCGCCGCGTACAGACCTTGCGGATCACGCTCGGCACAGACCGTCGGAGAGGCCTGGACGTAGACCGTCAGCAGACGCTCCTTGCCGATCAGCTCCCTGGCCTGCTCACGACCTTCAGCACTCGGCGCAACGAAGGCTGCCAAGGTCAACAGACCCGCTTCGTTGAACTGACGCGCAACGTGCGCCGCACGACGCCAGTTTTCGGTACGCCCGGCGCGATCATTTGGCAGACCTTTATTGAGGTCGTGACGCAGGTTCTGGCCATCGAGTACAAACACCGCACGACCCAAGTCGAACAGCTTGCGCTCAACAGCGTAGGCCAGGGTGCTTTTGCCAGCGCCCGACAGGCCGCTGAACAACACGGTGGCCGGTTGCTGACCAAAGCGCTGGGCGCGTTCTTCGGTAGCCACGTGAGCCAGTTTGCCGTGGTGGGTGCTGGTGCCATGGCTCAATGGCTGGGCGATGATCATGCCGGCCGCGACCGTGCCGTTGGTCAGTCGATCGATGACGATGAACGAACCGGTGGTGCGGTTGCTGTCATAACCGTCCAGCGCGATAGCCGCGTCGAGGCTGATCTTGACCCGACCGATCTCGTTCAGCTGCAGCGAGCTCGCCGGCCCTTCGGCCAACGTGTTCACGTCCACGCGATTGACGATGCTGGTGATCGAACCCGGCACGTAAGTGGTGGCGCGCTTGATGTCGTATTTTTTGCCCGGCAGCATCGGCTCTTCGGCCATCCACACCAACATGGCGTCGAAGGCGTCAGTCACTTGCGGCTGGTTGTCGGCATGCACCAGCAAGTCACCGCGGGAGATGTCGATTTCGTCTTCCATGGTCAGCGTCACGGCTTGACCAGGACCTGCATGCTCCAGCTCACCTTCGAAGGTGACAATGGATTTCACGCGGCTGCTCTTGCCCGACGGCAACACAACGACTTCGTCGCCCTTGTGCACGACGCCGCTGGCCAGGGTGCCGGCGAAACCACGGAAGTTCAGGTTCGGACGGTTGACGTACTGCACCGGGAAACGCAGGTCGGTGTAGTTGCGGTCGCTGGCGATTTCGACGGTTTCAAGGATTTCCATCAGCGACTGGCCGGTGTACCACGGCGAGCGCTCGGACTTGTTCACCACGTTGTCGCCCTTGAGAGCGGACATCGGCACGAACGCCATGGTGGTCGGCTTGAACGCGATGCCTTCGGCGAACTTCAGGTAATCGGCCTTGATCGACTCGAACACGCTTTCGTCGAAGCCGTTGAGGTCCATCTTGTTGATGGCGACAACGATGTGCTTGATGCCCAGCAACGAGGCGATAAAGCTGTGGCGACGGGTCTGCGTCTGCACGCCGTAACGGGCGTCGACCAGAATGATCGCCAGGTCACAGGTGGATGCTCCGGTGGCCATGTTGCGGGTGTACTGCTCATGGCCGGGGGTATCGGCGATGATGAATTTGCGCTTGGCGGTGGAGAAATAGCGGTAGGCGACATCGATGGTGATGCCCTGCTCACGCTCCGCCTGCAAGCCGTCGACCAGCAACGCCAGGTCGATGTCTTCACCGGTGGTGCCGACTTTTTTCGAGTCGCGGGTGATGGCTTCCAGATGATCTTCGTAGATCATTTTGGAGTCGTGCAGCAGGCGCCCGATCAGGGTGCTCTTGCCGTCGTCGACGTTGCCACAGGTAAGAAAGCGCAGCATTTCCTTGCGTTCGTGCTGGCCCAGATAGGCGAGGATGTCCTCGCTGATCAAATCAGATGCGTGCGACATGACAACCCCTTAGAAATAACCCTGACGTTTCTTTTCTTCCATCGAACCTGCGCCATCGTGATCGATGACTCGGCCCTGGCGTTCGGAAGTTCGCGTCAGGAGCATTTCCTGAATGATGTCGGTCAGGCTGGTGGCCTCGGACTCGACCGCACCGGTCAACGGGTAGTCGCCCAGCGTACGGAAACGGACCTTCTTCTTGACGATGCGCGCCTTGTCTTCGTCGCTCAAGTGATTGAGCAGGCGCTCGTCGTCGATCATGATCCAGGTGCCATTCATCTCGATAACGTCGCGCTCAGCGGCGAAATACAGCGGCACGATCGGGATGCCTTCGAGGTAGATGTACTGCCAGATGTCCAGCTCGGTCCAGTTCGACAACGGGAATACGCGGATCGATTCGCCCTTGTTGACCTTGCCGTTGTAGACGTTCCACAACTCGGGACGCTGGTTTTTCGGGTCCCAACGGTGCTTGGTGTCACGGAAGGAATACACGCGCTCTTTGGCCCGGGATTTCTCTTCGTCGCGACGAGCGCCGCCGAATGCCGCATCGAAGCCGTACTTGTCGAGAGCCTGTTTGAGGCCTTCGGTCTTCATGATGTCGGTATGCTTGGCACTGCCGTGGGTGAGCGGGTTGATACCCTGCGCAACACCCTCGGGATTCACGTGCACCAGCAGGTCCAGGCCGAGCTCTTCGACCATGCGGTCGCGGAACGCGTACATTTCCTTGAACTTCCACTGGGTGTCGACGTGCATCACCGGAAACGGAAGTTTGCCCGGGAAGAATGCCTTGCGCGCGAGGTGCAGCATCACGGCGGAGTCTTTACCGACGGAGTACAGCATCACCGGGTTATCGAACTCGGCGGCGACCTCGCGGATGATGTGGATGCTTTCGGCCTCCAGCTGTTTCAGATGCGTCAGTTTGTCGACCATGGCTACTCACGAAAACGATCTTATGGACGGCCTGCGGGCCGTGTTCGAGCGGGGAATCCTAGCACAGCGCCCCCTTCTAATCAGGACGCTGGCTAGATCGAAAGGGTATATGAATATACCCCCTCGTTTGGGGCTCTCCCCCTGTAGGAGCGAGGCTTGCCCGCGAAGACGATTACGCGGTGCATCAGGCATACCGCGTTATCGTTCTTCGCGGGCAAGCCTCGCTCCTACAGGGCAATCCCATTCAGTTTTGAAATCAAATAGGATTCGGGCAATCGATGAAGATGTGCTCGAGGGCGAAACGTCGCGCCAGGTAATCACCCAAGGCCTGCACGCCATAACGCTCGGTGGCATGGTGGCCGGCGGCGATGAAGCTGATGTCGTTTTCCCGGGCGCTGTGGAACGTCTGTTCGGAGGCTTCGCCGCTGAGGTACAGATCGACGCCAGCCAACACCGCCTGATCAATGTAACCCTGGCCGCCACCGGTGCACCAGCCGACCCGACGAATCATCTCGCTGCCTTCGATCAGCAATGGCTCACGCCCCATGACTTCTTGCACGCGACGGGCGAAATCGCGAGGGGTCATTGGTTCGCTCAACGAGCCGACCAGGCCAACGACTTTCAGATTGTCCGGATCCAGCGGGCCTTCGACGGTGATGTCCAGTTGGCGGGCAAGCTGCACGTTGTTGCCGACTTCCGGGTGCAGATCCAGCGGCAAGTGATAGGACAGCAGGCTGATATCGTGCTTGAGCAAGGTTTTCAACCGGCGCTGCTTCATGCCGGTAATGCACGGGTTCTCGCCTTTCCAGAAATAGCCGTGATGCACCAGCACCAGATCGGCCTGGGCCTCTACCGCGGCATCCAGCAACGCCTGGCTTGCAGTAACGCCGCTGACGATGCGCATCACTTGCGGCCGGCCTTCGACCTGCAAACCGTTGGGGCAGTAATCGGCGATCTTCGCACTTGCCAGGTAGCGATCGGCTTCTTCGACCAGGGTGCTCAGGGCGACGGCCATAAAAGACTCCTAAATATCCCGTTCAGAGGCGCGCGCGGCCTCGTATAATGCGCGACATTATGGGCGGTCTCACACCGCCTGCAACCTCTGTAGGACGTGCTTAATGCTCAAGGCGCTGCGTTTTTCCGGCTGGCCGCTGTTGGCCGGCGTGCTTATCGCTCTATTGATTATGCAGCGTTACCCGCAATGGGTCGGGCTACCGAGCCTGGACGTGAATCTGCAGCAAGCCCCGCAAACTCTCGGTCTGCAGCAGGGCCCGGTGTCCTATGCCGACGCGGTGACCACGGCCGCGCCGTCGGTGGTCAACCTATACACCACCAAAGTGGTCAACAAGCCCAGCCATCCGTTGTTCGAAGATCCGCAGTTCCGCCGTTTCTTCGGCGACAACTCGCCCAAGCAGAAGCGCATGGAGTCGAGCCTCGGTTCGGGCGTGATCATGAGCCCGGAAGGTTACCTGCTGACCAACAACCACGTGACCAGCGGTGCCGACCAGATCGTGGTGGCGCTCAAGGATGGTCGTGAAACCCTGGCGCGGGTCATCGGCAGCGACCCGGAAACCGACCTCGCGGTGTTGAAGATTGACCTGAAAAACCTGCCGTCGATCACCGTCGGCCGTTCCGACAATATCCGTATCGGCGACGTGGCCCTGGCCATCGGCAACCCGTTCGGCGTCGGCCAGACCGTGACCATGGGCATCATCAGCGCCACCGGGCGCAATCAGCTCGGGCTGAACAACTACGAAGACTTCATCCAGACCGATGCCGCGATCAACCCCGGCAACTCCGGCGGTGCGCTGGTGGACGCCAACGGCAACCTGACCGGCATCAACACGGCGATCTTCTCCAAGTCCGGCGGTTCTCAGGGCATCGGCTTCGCAATCCCGGTCAAATTGGCGATGGAAGTGATGAAGTCGATCATCGAACACGGCCAGGTGATTCGCGGCTGGCTCGGCATCGAAGTGCAACCGTTGAGCCAGGAGCTGGCGGAGTCGTTTGGTCTGTCGGGACGTCCGGGGATTGTGGTCGCGGGGATTTTCCGTGACGGTCCGGCGCAGAAGGCCGGCCTGCAACTGGGCGACGTGATCCTCAGCATCGACGGTGAACCGGCCGGCGACGGTCGCCGCTCGATGAACCAGGTGGCGCGGATCAAACCGACCGACAAGGTCACCATTCAGGTGATGCGCAACGGTAAAGAGCTCAAGCTCACGGCAGAAATCGGTCTGCGTCCGCCACCCGCGCCGATCAAGGAAAAGGAAGAAGAGTAAGCCGGTAGGAGCTGCGCCCTCAGCAGCTTCATAACTCCGAAGCCGTTAACAGCATACATTCTCATTAGGCATGTTATATTGTTTCGATATTACTATTGGAACAACATAACATGTCGTCTCGAACAATGGCTTCCCTCGCGGGCCTGACCCTCGGTTTACTGGGGCACCCGGTCTTCGCCGAAGAGTCGAAAACCGTTGAACTGGACGCCATCAGCGTCACCTCCGACTACGAATCCCCCACCGGCCCGGTCAAGGGTTATCGCGCACCCCACTCCTCCAGCGCGACCAAAACCGACACGGCCATTCGCGATATCCCGCAATCGATCAGTGTGATTCCCGTCAGTGTGCTCAAGGACTTGGGCAGCACCAGCGTCGAGCGCGCTGGATTTTGGACGAGAAATACTTCGAGCGCTCTTACAGCAACTACTGGGTCAACCCCGGCGAGCCGCGCAATTTCACCGTCAGCCTGACACTCAACCTGTAAAAGGACGTCACCATGCAACATCTCAAATCCCTGGCGCTACTCGGCCTGCTGTGCGCCAGCCAAGTCTCGGCTCACGGTCTCTGGACCGAACAACGTCGCGGCAACATCGAAGTCATCTACGGCCATGGCGCCGAAGACAACGCCTTCAAGGCGCAGAAAATCAGCGGCGCGTGGGCCTATGACGTAGCCGGAAAAATGATCCCGGTGAACGTGCAACGGCTGGCCGACCACGCCCGCCTGCAGCCGTTGAAACCACCGGCAGTGATGGCCGTAGCGCTGAACAATGGCATGTGGTCGCAGACGGCGGATAAGAAATGGATCAACGAAGGACGCAGCAAAGTACCGGGGGCCATTGAGTCGACCCAGACCTTCAAGTACAGCCTGGCGATATACCAGCCGGGGGTGAAGTTGCCGAAGCTCGATCAGATGAAATTGCTGATTCTGCCGGAGGTTGATCCGCTGACCGTTGGGCCGGGTAAATCGTTGCCGGTTCGGGTGCTATTGGACGGTAAGCCGGCGGCGGGCGTGAAGCTGGTGGGCGACTATCGCAGCGCGCCGAATACCTTGAGCACCGAAACCGATGCGGACGGCCGGGCACAGGTTCTGGTGCGCAATGAAGGGTTGAACGTGATTGCGGCGCAGATGGAGATTCCGCTGAAGGACAACCCGGATGTGGCGACACGCGGGCTGTTCACGTCGCTGACCTTCCTTGGCGAACCGCATCACGAGTAACCCAGCATCACACAAAACCTGTGGGAGCGAGCCTGCTCGCGATGAGGCCATTGCATTCAGCATTGATGTTGAATGCCGAACCGCTATCGCGAGCAGGCTCGCTCCCACAGGATCGAGGATGGATTAGAGATCACCCAAGCCATCGATCAGTGCCTGATTCTGCTCCGGCGCGCCGATGGAAATCCGCAGGAACTGGGCAATCCGCTCTTGCTTGAAGTGCCGAACGATCACGCCCTGTTCGCGCAACTTCGCCGCCAGCCCTGCCGCATCGTGCTTCGGGTGACGGGCGAAAATGAAGTTTGCTGCCGACGGCAACACCTCAAACCCCTTCGCTTCCAGCTGCGCGACCACCTTCTCGCGACTCTCGATGACCAACCGACAGGTCTTGTCGAAATAGTCGCGATCCTCGAACGCCGCCGCAGCCCCGACAATCGCCAGACGATCCAGCGGATAGGAGTTGAAGCTGTTCTTGATCCGCTCCAGCGCCTCGATCAGGTCTGGATGCCCGACCGCGAGGCCAACCCGCAGGCCCGCCAGCGAGCGGGACTTGGACAGGGTCTGAGTCACCAACAGGTTCGGATAACGGTCCACCAGCGTGATCGCCGTTTCGCCGCCGAAATCAATGTAAGCCTCATCCACCACGACCACCGAATCCGGGCTGGCCTTGAGGATTTGCTCAACCGCGTCCAGCGCCAACAGGCAACCGGTCGGCGCGTTCGGGTTAGGGAAAACGATCCCGCCGTTCGGCTTGGCGTAGTCCGCCGGGTTGATCTGGAACTGTTCATCTAGCGGCACCGCGTCGAATGCGATTCCGTACAAGCCGCAGTAAACCGGGTAGAAGCTGTAGCTGATATCCGGGAATAGCAGCGGCTGATCGTGTTGCAGCAAACCGTGAAAAATGTGCGCCAGGACTTCATCGGAACCGTTGCCGAGGAACACCTGATTGCCCTGCACGCCGTAATACCTAGCAACAGCCTGCTTGAGCAGGTCGCTGTTCGGGTCCGGGTACAGACGCAGGTTGTCGTTCAGTTCGGTCTTCATCGCGGCCAACGCTTTGGGCGACGGACCGTACGGGTTTTCGTTGGTGTTGAGCTTCACCAGTTTCGCCAGCTTCGGCTGCTCGCCCGGCACGTAAGGCACCAGACTCTTGACGAAGGGACTCCAGAATTTACTCATGCTTGGTTGCCCCGACCCTTATTAAAGAGCTCGTCAACGATGCGGTATTCAGCGCTACGGGCGTGAGCGGTCAGCGACTCGCCACGGGCCAGCACGGAAGCGGTTTTGCCCAGTTCGGAGGCACCCTGCTCGGAGCAGAAGATGATCGACGAACGTTTCTGGAAGTCATAAACACCCAGTGGCGAAGAGAAGCGCGCGGTGCCGGACGTCGGCAACACATGGTTTGGACCTGCGCAATAGTCGCCCAGGGCTTCGGACGTGTGACGGCCCATGAAGATCGCGCCGGCGTGACGGATCTGCGGCAACCAGGACTGCGGATCGGCAACCGACAACTCCAGGTGTTCTGGCGCGATACGGTTGGCGACTTCGATGGCTTGTTCCATGTCGCGAACCTTGATCAGCGCACCGCGACCATTGATTGAGGTTTCGATGATTTCGGCGCGTTCCATGGTCGGCAGCAGTTTGGCGATGCTGGCGGCGACCTTGTCGAGGAACTCGGCGTCCGGGCTGACCAGAATCGCCTGGGCGTCTTCGTCGTGCTCGGCCTGGGAGAACAGGTCCATGGCAATCCAGTCCGGATCGGTCTGACCATCGCACACCACGAGGATCTCGGAGGGGCCGGCGATCATGTCGATGCCGACCTGACCGAACACGTGGCGCTTGGCGGTGGCGACATAGATGTTGCCAGGGCCAACAACCTTATCGACCTTCGGCACGCTTTCGGTGCCGTAAGCCAGCGCCGCAACGGCCTGGGCGCCGCCGATGGTGAACACCCGGTCAACCCCGGCAATGCAGGCTGCGGCCAGCACCAGTTCGTTGATTTCACCGCGTGGAGTCGGCACGACCATGACCACTTCGGTCACGCCGGCAACCTTGGCCGGAATTGCGTTCATCAGCACCGAGGACGGGTACGACGCCTTGCCGCCCGGCACATACAAACCGGCGCGATCCAGCGGCGTGACTTTCTGGCCCAGCACCGTGCCGTCGGCTTCGGTGTAGCTCCAGGAATCCTGTTTCTGTTTTTCGTGGTAGCTGCGCACCCGGGCCGCGGCTTTTTCCAGGGCTTCGCGCTGAGGCACGGTGATGCGGGTCAAGGCCAGTTCCAGGCGTTCGCGCGGCAGGATAAGGTCTGCCATCGAGGCGACTTGCAGGCCGTCGAACTTCTGGGTGAATTCCACCAGCGCCGCGTCGCCGCGTTCGCGCACAGCCTTGATGATGTCCAGTACCCGCTGATTGACCGAGTCGTCAGACACACTTTCCCAGCTCAGCAGATGATCCAGATGATGTGCGAAATCCGGGTCAGCAGCGTTGAGTCGGCGAATTGCAGTCGGTGCGGTCATAGCGAGAGCCTCATAGGAATGGCGAAAACTCAGGTACCCGAAACTACCATCGATCCGCTTGGGCACCTGAGAATTCTGGCTATGAGGCGGATAGACGGCGCGACTCAAGGTCGCGCAGGTAGATCAGCCGCGGTGTCGAGACTCCACTGCCTTGCGCAGGGTGTCGATCAACGCCTGGATACGGGCGTGTTGCATTTTCATCGAAGCTTTGTTGACGATCAGCCGCGAGCTGATGTCGGCAATGAAATCCTGGGGTTCCAGGCCATTGGCACGCAGGGTGTTACCGGTGTCGACCACGTCAATGATCTTGTCCGCCAGACCGATCAGCGGCGCCAGCTCCATCGAGCCGTAGAGCTTGATGATATCGACCTGACGGCCCTGCTCGGCGTAATAACGCTTGGCGACGTTGACGAATTTGGTCGCCACCCGCAGACGGCCCTTGGGCTCGACATCGCCGACACGGCCGGCGGTCATCAGCTTGCAGAGGGCAATTCGCAGATCCAGAGGCTCGTACAGACCCTGGCCGCCATACTCCATCAGCACATCTTTACCGGCGACGCCCAGGTCCGCGGCACCATGCTCGACATAAGTCGGCACATCGGTGGCGCGCACGATCAGCAGGCGCACATCGGCCTGGGTCGTGGGGATGATCAGCTTGCGGCTCTTGTCCGGATTCTCGGTGGGCACGATGCCCGCTTCAGCCAGAAGCGGCAGGGTGTCGTCAAGGATGCGGCCCTTGGACAGTGCGATGGTCAACATGGGAAACGTCAGTCCTTATCAAGGTACTCATGCCCGGTCGCAAATGGCGCCGGACACACATCGAGGGTGTCACCACCCTCGATTCATAACAAACTCAGTAGGCGCGTCCTTGCGCCCATACGGCAACTACTAGCCCGGAACGCGACGGATCTTGGCGCCCAGCATCTGCAGTTTCTCTTCGATGCACTCGTAACCACGGTCGATGTGGTAGATGCGGTCGATCAGGGTATCGCCTTCGGCGATCAGCGCCGAGATCACCAGGCTGGCCGAAGCACGCAGGTCGGTGGCCATTACTGGCGCGCCCTTGAGCTTTTCGATGCCGGTGACGATGGCGGTGTTGCCTTCGACCTGGATATGAGCGCCCATGCGGTGCAGTTCGTATACGTGCATGAAGCGGTTTTCGAAGATCGTCTCGATCACCGCACCCGTGCCTTCGGCAATGGCGTTGAGGGAGATGAACTGCGCCTGCATGTCGGTCGGGAACGCCGGGTATGGAGCGGTCCGCACGTTGACGGCTTTCGGCCGCTTGCCGTGCATATTCAGCTCGATCCAGTCTTCGCCGCAGGTAATTTCAGCACCGGACTCGCGGAGCTTTTCCAGAACGGCTTCGAGGATGGTCGGATCAGTGTCCTTGACCTTCACGCGACCGCCGGTCACCGCCGCCGCCACCAGGTAGGTGCCGGTCTCGATACGGTCAGGCATCACCTTGTAAGTAGTCGGGTGCAGACGCTCGACGCCATCGATGGTGATGGTGTCGGTGCCGGCGCCAGTGATCTTGGCGCCCATGGCGTTCAGGAAGTTCGCCAGGTCGATGACCTCAGGCTCGCGAGCGGCATTCGCCAGCACGCTACGGCCCTTGGCCAGAGCGGCGGCCATCATGATGTTCTCGGTACCGGTCACGCTGACGGTGTCGAAGAAGAAGTGCGCGCCGCGCAGGCCACCCTCAGGGGCCTTGGCCTTGATGTAGCCGCCTTCGACGTCGATGACTGCGCCCATGGCTTCGAGGCCACGGATGTGCAGGTCAACCGGACGCGAACCGATGGCGCAACCGCCAGGCAGTGCGACTTCGGCTTCACCGAAACGGGCAACCATCGGGCCCAGCACCAAGATCGAGGCACGCATGGTTTTCACCAGTTCGTACGGTGCGATCAGGGTCTTGATGGTGCGAGGGTCGATTTCGACGCTGAGCTTCTCGTCGATCACCGGCTCAATGCCCATGCGACCGAACAGCTCGATCATGGTGGTGATGTCGTGCAGGTGCGGCAGGTTGGCAACGGTAACCGGGCCATCGCACAGCAGGGTTGCAGCCAGGATCGGCAGGGCAGAGTTCTTTGCCCCGGAGATGCGGATTTCGCCATCAAGACGAACGCCACCGGTAATAATCAATTTATCCATAAGAATCTCGACGCCCTTGGGCTCAGGTGCGCTCGGCCCAGGCCGCGCTGCTGAAAAATTTCATAGTGACCGCATGGATGCTGCCATCGGTGATCCATGGGTTCAAATGGGCATAGATCTGCTGCTGACGCTTCACCGGGCTCAACGCCGCCAGTTCATCGCTAATCACGTTCAGCTGAAAGTTGCAGCCTTCGCCCTCAACTTCTACCTGCACTTGTGACAGAGAATCGGACAGCTTTCCTTCAAGGAAGCTCTTTACTTCGTTGGCCTGCATGCTCAACCTCAATCGGCGCCCTGTGCGCGCGGGTCGGACATCATACAAAAAAGCCCCGCGCCTGCGAACCCCGCGAAGCAGGACTCTGACGGGGGGCTTCTTTATAGATGTGGTTCAGGGATGCGCCAACAGCTCGGTCAATTCGCTGACCTGAGCGATTTCACGCATGTCTTCGGGTATCGCACGAATGCTCAGGGCCTTGCCGGCCGCCTGGGCATCGCGCATGAAGCACAGCAGCAGCGACAAGCCGACACTGCTGGATTTCTCCACCGCGGAGCAATCAACCACCAGCGCACCCGCGTTACTGGACTTGATCAGCGCCTGCCCCTGCTTGCGCAGGTTCGGGCCTGTCCGGTAATCCAGCACGCCACTGAGCAGCAGCTCGCCGGATTCGCTCATGCGAATGGCCGACTCACTCATTGGGTTTGCTTCTCGGTAGATTGCCCAGTGGTTTCCTGGGTTTTTGCAACTTCCTTGGCCTTGGCGACTTCACCGGCCCAACCATCGATGGTCTTTTGCAGATCATTGCCATTGCGCTGCATCGCGTCAGCGAACTGATCGCGGAACAGCTTGCCAATGTTGATGCCGTTGATGATCACGTTGCGCAGTTTCCACTCGCCGTTGATCTTCTCCAGTGTGTAGGACACAGGATAGATCGCGCCGCTACTGCCTTTGACCGTCATGCCAACGCTTGTGCGGTCTCCCGACTCATCCTTGGCAGGTTCAACGGTGATGCCCTGGTTGTTGTACTCGAGCAAGGCGTTACCGTAGAACTGAAACAGGCCTTTCTTGAAGTTTTCCTGAAAGGTCTGCATTTGCTCGGGCGTAGCTTTGCGCGAGTACTTGACCGTCATGATGCTTTTGGAAATGCCCTCGGCATCCACCACAGGCCCGACGATGGTGTTCAGCGCCGTGTAGAAGTCTTGTGGGTCCTGCTTGTACTTTTCTTTGTTGGCGGCGAGATCCGCCAGCATCCGGCTCGTGGTGTCCTGAACCAGATCGTGCGCCGACTGTGCCGCCACGGCATTAGCGATCAACGGCAGCGCCGCGAGCAATACCAACAGGCCACGTCGAAAGATAGAGATCATTCAAAAGCTCCTCATTTAGCTTCTTTGCTAACGGTATTGAGCAGGAATTTACCGATCAGGTCCTCGAGCACCAGCGACGACTGCGTATCGTGGATAGTTCCACCATCCTTGAGTGGGGTTTCTTCCCCGCCCACGCTGATACCGATGTATTTCTCACCCAACAGGCCAGCGGTCAGGATAGATGCAGTGGAGTCAGTCGGCAGGTTATCTACGCGCTTTTCCAGTTGCATGGTCACCCGACCGGTGAAGCTGTCGCGGTCCAGATCGATCGCCGTGACCTTGCCGATGGTCACACCGGCCATGGTCACTTTAGCTCTGACCGTCAAACCGGCGATATTATCGAAATATGCATAAAGTTTATAAGTATCGGTGGCTGCGCTCGGGGACAAACCACTGACCCGCAACGCAAGCAACAGCAAAGCCAGGATGCCAGCCAGCAAGAAAAGGCCGACACCGATTTCCAGGGTGCGGTTTTGCATCAGAAATCTCCAAACATCAAAGCGGTCAGAATAAAGTCCAGGCCGAGTACAGCCAAAGAGGCATACACCACGGTCTTGGTAGTGGCACGACTGATCCCCTCGGAAGTGGGCTCGCAGTCATAGCCTTGGAATACGGCGATCCAGGTCACGACAAAGGCAAAAACAATGCTTTTGATAATGCCGTTGAGCACATCGTCGACAAACGTCACGCTGTTTTGCATGTTCGACCAGTAGGAGCCGTCATAGACACCCAGCCAGTCGACGGCCACCCACGAACCGCCCCAGATGCCCACCACGCTGAAAATCATTGCCAGCACCGGCAGGGAAATGAAGCCGGCCCACAGGCGCGGGGCAATGATGTACTTGAGCGGGTCAACCCCGATCATTTCCAGACTGGACAGCTGCTCGGTGGATTTCATGTTGCCGATTTCGGCGGTCAGTGCCGAACCCGCGCGCCCGGCGAACAGCAAGGCCGTAACCACCGGCCCCAGTTCACGCAACAGCGTCAGCGCAACCATCTGCCCGACTGCCTGCTCCGAACCGTAGCTGGATAGAATGTTAAAGCCCTGCAACGCCAGCACCATGCCGATGAATACCCCGGAGACCACAATGATCACCAGGGACATCACGCCCACCGAATGCAGCTGCTTGACCAGCAGGCCAAAACCGCCACCGATGCCGCCACGACCGAGCAAGGCATGGAACAGGAACAACGCCGAACGGCCGAACACCTCCAGCACATCGATGCCGGCGCGGCCGAACCGGCGCACTCTTTCTATCAGTGAAATCTTGCGCATCAGCGCTTCCCAGAAGATCTGCGCGGTAATCCGGCGCTGGAAAGTGGTATGCGACCGGACCATCGGGTTCGCCTGTCAAGAATTGACGAATACGTGGCTCATCCGATTTCATCAAATCCTTGGGTGCGCCCTGGCCCAACACTTGCCCGTCGCCCACCACGATAAGGTGGTCGGCAATGCTCGCGGTCTCGGCCAGATCGTGGGAGACCACGATGCTGGTGATGCCCAGCGCATCATTGAGCAGGCGGATCAGGCGTACCAGCACGCCCATGGCGATCGGATCCTGGCCAACAAAGGGCTCGTCATACATGAGGATTTGCGGATCGAGAGCAATGGCCCGGGCCAGCGCAACGCGACGCTTCATGCCGCCGGACAATTCGTCAGGCATCAGGTCAATGGCACCACGCAAGCCCACGGCCTGCAATTTGAGCAGGACAATGTCGCGGATCATTTCTTCCGGCAGCTCGGTATGAACACGCAGCGGAAAAGCGACGTTCTCGAACACATCAAGGTCGGTAAACAGAGCGCCGCTCTGAAACAGCACACCCATTTGCTTGCGCGCATCGAACAGATCGCTGCGCGACAACGTCGGCAGGTTCTGGCCATTGACCCAGACTTCGCCGCTGGTAGGGCGCAATTGTGCGCCTATCAGCCGCAACAGCGTGGTCTTGCCACACCCGGAAGGCCCCATGATGCCGGTGACCTTGCCGCGTGGTATGCGGATATCGACGTTATTGAAAATGCTGCGCGCACCGCGCTTGAAGGTCAGTCCCTTCAGCTCGACCGCGTAGGCGTTATCGGCACTCATCTAAACTCCTTGCGATGCAGCCTCTCACTCGGACGCCTGGCTTTCTGGCGAAAGCACATACCTCCCCGGGCAGGCCGAACTGGCGGCGAACTATATCACTGCAAAGGCCAAGCGCCCAAGGCCCAAGCCGGGCACGTTCAGCATCATGCCCCCCTGAAATCATCTATTTAGAGAGATTCGGTAACAAGTAATGACAAACCGCGACGAACTTGCGTGAGGGTTTTGATCATTACCGTTATAATCGCCGCCTTTTCATCAGGCTATACGATTTCTGACATGAGCCAATCCAGCGACCTGATTCAATCTGCACAACGCACCATCCGCCTCGAACTGGAAGCCGTACAAGGCTTGTTGCCCCATATCGACGCAGATTTCGTACGCGCTTGCGAGATGATTCTGGCCAGCAAAGGCCGCGTGGTCGTGGTCGGCATGGGCAAATCGGGGCACGTCGGCAACAAGATTGCCGCCACCCTGGCCAGCACCGGCACCACGGCGTTCTTCGTGCATCCGGCCGAGGCCAGCCATGGCGACATGGGCATGATCACTCGCGACGACATCATCCTGGCGCTGTCGAACTCCGGCTCCACCAATGAAATCGTCACCCTGCTGCCACTGATCAAGCGTCTGGGCATTAAATTGATCAGCATCACCGGCAATCCCGATTCAGCGCTGGCCAAGGCTGCCGAGGTCAATCTCAACGTTCACGTCGAGCACGAAGCCTGCCCGCTGAACCTGGCGCCGACCTCGTCGACCACCGCCGCCCTGGTCATGGGCGACGCCCTGGCGGTGGCACTGCTGGAAGCCCGTGGTTTTACCGCTGAAGACTTCGCCTTTTCCCATCCCGGCGGTGCGCTGGGCCGCCGCCTGCTGCTGAAAGTGGAAAACGTCATGCACGCCGGGCAAGAGCTGCCGCAGGTTCAGCGCGGTACCCTGCTCAAGGACGCGCTGATGGAAATGACCCGCAAGGGCCTGGGCATGACCGTGATACTGGAAGCGGACGGTAAACTTGCCGGGATCTTCACCGACGGCGACCTGCGCCGCACTCTGGACCGCACCATTGATATCCACAGCACGACCATTGATGAAGTGATGACCGCCCACGGCAAGACCGCTCGTGCCGAGATGCTCGCCGCCGAGGCGCTGAAAATCATGGAAGACCACAAGATCAACGCGCTGGTAGTGGTCGACAGCGAAGACCGTCCGGTCGGCGCCTTGAACATGCACGATTTGCTGCGTGCGGGAGTAATGTAATGAGCACGGACCTGCTGCAACGCGGCAAACAGATCAAACTGGCGGTGTTCGACGTTGATGGCGTGCTGACCGACGGGCGCCTGTACTTCCTCGAGGACGGTAGCGAATTCAAGACGTTCAACACCCTCGACGGCCAGGGCATCAAGATGCTGATGGCCGCCGGCGTGCAGACCGCTATCATCAGCGGCCGCAAGACCCCGGTGGTTGAACGGCGCGCGAAGAACCTCGGTATTCCACACCTTTATCAGGGGCGCGAAGACAAACTGGTGGTGCTCGACGAACTTCTTGCCCAGCTCAATCTGAGCTATGAACAAGTGGCCTACCTTGGCGACGACCTGCCGGACCTGCCAGTGATTCGCCGCGTAGGCCTGGGCATGGCGGTGGCCAGCGCTGCCAGTTTCGTGCGCGAACATGCCCACGGCATCACCCAGGCTCGCGGTGGCGAGGGTGCTGCTCGCGAATTCTGTGAATTGATCCTGCGCGCCCAGGGCCGCCTCGATGCGGCCAACGCCGCGTACCTGTGAGCCCATCATGCTGAGCAAAAAAATTCGCAACATCCTGGTGTTCGGTTGCATCGCAGCGATTTTTGCGGCGGTCGGCTACTGGAACATCAGCCCGGAACGCTTCCTCGACAAGCCGGTGGCGAAGATCGATGAAAGCGCGATCGACTATTACGCCGTCAACGCCCACAGCGTGCAGTACCTGCCCGACGGAAAACTGCAATACGAGATGACGTCGGACAAGGTCGAACACCTGAAAGCGACAGAAGTGACATTGCTGACCAATCCTGACCTGAACATGTTCCGCGGCACCGAGTTCCCGTGGCATGTCCAGAGCGAGAAGGGTGAAGTCAATCCGGACGGCACTCAGGTCGAGCTGATTGATTCGGTACGTATCACCCGTTTCGACGAAAAAAACCGCAAAACCCTGATTACCACCACCCGTATGACAGTGTTCCCGCAGCAGCAATATGCGCAGACCGATCAACCCGTTAGAATCGACGGCGCTGGCGGTGTATCGACAGGCAACGGAATGAAAGCGTACTTGAAAGAAAGCAGGATACACCTGCTATCGAACGTAAGAGGACAGTATGAGGCTCGTTAAAACTCTCCCTATTTTGCTCAGTCTGGGCGCAGCACTGGGAAGCGTGAGCGCCTGGGCTCTGCCGAACGATCAAGAGCAGCCTATCCGCATTCAGGCCGACGATGCCCAACTGGACGACAAGAATGGCGTTGCCACCTATAAAGGCGATGTGATCATCACTCAGGGCTCGATGATCGTTAAGGGCAACACCGTAACCATCACTCGCACCCCGACCGGCGACATCGACGTGGTGACTTCGGTGGGCAACCTCGCCTATTTCGAACAACTGCAAACGGCGGGCGATACCAAGCCGGTTCAGGGCTACGGCGTAACTATCCAGTATCACGCCTCGCAAAACCGCGTCGTGCTGATCGATCGCGCCAAAGTCATCGACAAGGACAACAACGTCACCCAAGGCGAGAAAATCGTCTACGACACGGTCAAAAAGCTTGCGAGCGCCGGTCGCGCCACGGGTAACAAGGTCACTGAGGCACGTCCTCGCATTGACATGGTGATCCAGCCGAAGAAGAAAACCGACGAGCAAAAGGCCCAGTAATGGCAACTCTGAAAGCTCAGCATCTGGCCAAGAGCTACAAGAGCCGTCAGGTCGTGCGCGACGTCAGCCTGTCCATCGACAGCGGTCAGATCGTCGGCCTGCTTGGTCCTAACGGTGCCGGCAAAACCACTTGTTTCTACATGATTGTCGGCTTGGTGCAAGCCGATCAGGGCCGCGTCCTGATCGATGACCTGGACGTCAGCCACCAGCCAATGCACGGTCGTGCGAAGGCGGGCATCGGCTATCTTCCGCAAGAAGCATCGATCTTCCGCAAACTATCGGTGGCCGACAACATCATGGCCATCCTCGAGACCCGCAAGGAACTCGACAAGGCCGGTCGTCGCCAGGAGCTGGAAAGCCTGCTGCAGGAATTTCACATCCACCACATCCGCGACAACCTCGGCATGAGCCTGTCCGGTGGTGAACGCCGCCGCGTGGAAATCGCCCGGGCACTGGCCACCAATCCGAAATTCATCCTCCTCGACGAACCTTTCGCCGGCGTGGACCCGATTTCGGTGGGCGACATCAAGCAGATCATCCATCACCTCAAAGCCAAAGGCATTGGCGTACTGATTACGGACCACAACGTCCGCGAAACCCTGGATATCTGCGAAACCGCCTACATCGTCAACGACGGCCAACTGATCGCTGAAGGTGACTCCGCCACCATCCTGGCCAATGAATTGGTCAAGGAAGTGTATCTGGGCCATGAGTTCCGCCTGTAAGCACTGAGGTGCCCCGGTCGCCGAGAGAGCGCTCGCTTCAATAAAAAATCAATAACTTTTTATTGTTACAGCGCTCTAGGCAAACACTTCAGTTTCGGGCATATAATTTGCTTATGTTTGGCGCTTCGGCGCTCTGTAGTGGATGGCGCATGTGCGCCGGCGAATAAGGTGTTAAGCCCCTGCCATGAAACCATCGCTAGTCTTGAGAATGGGCCAGCAGCTGACGATGACACCGCAGCTGCAACAGGCCATCCGCCTGCTCCAATTGTCGACCCTGGACCTGCAACAGGAAATCCAGGAGGCCCTGGAGTCCAATCCAATGCTCGAACGCCAGGAAGAAGGCGACGACTTCGACAACGCCGACCCCTTGGCCGATAGCACCGAACAGAAACCCAACGCCGATATTCAGGAACCCTCCTACCAGGAAACCGCCCCAACGGTGGATAACCTTGAGGAAGGCGACTGGAACGAGCGCATCCCCAACGAATTGCCCGTCGACACGGTCTGGGAAGACGTCTACCAGACCAGCGCCAGCAGCCTGCCGAGCAACGATGACGACGAGTGGGATTTCACCACCCGCACATCGGTTGGTGAAAGCCTGCAAAGCCATTTGCTCTGGCAACTGAACCTGGCACCGATGTCCGACACCGATCGCCTGATCGCCGTGACCCTGATCGACTGCATCAACAATCAGGGGTACCTGGACGAAACCCTCGAGGAAATCCTCGAAGCCTTCGACCCGGAACTGGACATCGAACTGGACGAAATCGAAGCCGTCCTGCACCGCATCCAGCAATTCGAACCCGCTGGCATTGGCGCTCGCAACCTCGGTGAATGCCTGCTGCTGCAACTGCGTCAGCTGCCCGCCAAGACCCCTTGGCTGACCGAGGCCAAGCGTCTGGTCACCGATTACATCGACCTGCTCGGCAGCCGCGACTACAGCCAGCTGATGCGCCGCATGAAGCTCAAGGAAGATGAACTGCGTCAGGTCATCGAACTGGTCCAGAGCCTCAACCCGCGCCCGGGCTCACAGATCGAATCCACCGAAGCCGAATACGTCGTTCCCGACGTGATCGTGCGCAAGGACAACGAGCGCTGGCTGGTGGAGCTGAATCAGGAATCGGTGCCACGCCTGCGGGTCAACGCCCAATACGCCGGTTTCGTGCGTCGCGCCGATACCAGCGCTGATAACACCTTCATGCGTAATCAGTTACAGGAAGCTCGCTGGTTCATCAAGAGCCTGCAAAGCCGCAATGAAACCCTGATGAAAGTCGCCACCCAGATCGTCGAGCATCAACGCGGCTTTCTTGAATACGGTGACGAAGCCATGAAGCCGTTGGTGCTGCACGACATCGCCGAAGCGGTAGGCATGCACGAATCAACGATTTCACGGGTGACCACGCAAAAATTCATGCATACCCCACGGGGCATCTATGAACTGAAATACTTTTTTTCCAGCCACGTCAGTACCTCCGAGGGCGGTGAATGCTCGTCCACGGCGATCCGCGCGATCATCAAAAAACTGGTTGCCGCGGAAAATCAGAAAAAGCCGTTGAGTGACAGCAAGATCGCTGGTTTACTGGAGGCACAAGGCATTCAGGTAGCCCGTCGCACCGTCGCCAAGTACCGCGAATCCCTGGGGATCGCGCCTTCCAGCGAACGGAAGCGGTTGATGTAACCGCCGGGCTCGCCACAGCGTTCCAGTGGCAGGCATTTCTGCCTGCCGCTTTATGCACTGGCAACGAAGGAGAAGCTGTATGCAAGTCAACATCAGTGGACACCAACTGGAAGTGACCGAACCCCTGCGCACCTACATCGGCGAAAAACTCGACCGATTAGAGAGGCATTTCGACAAGATCACCAATGTGCAAGTCACGATGAACGTCGAAAAACTGCTGCAGAAGATCGAAGCCACGCTGCATATTCCCGGCGGAGAAGTGGTCGCCAATGCCGAGCATACGGACATGTATGCCGCCATCGACCTGCTGACCGACAAGCTGGATCGCCAACTTAAAAAGCATAAGGAAAAGACCCAGAGCCTCCTCCAGGGCGCGACCGGTCGTTAACACTCCCAATCCATGATCCGACTAGAAACCATCCTGACCCCCGGCCGTTCCCAAGTGAACGCGCCGGGTGGCAGTAAAAAGAAAGCCCTCGAGCAAATTGCCAACCTTATCCACCGCGAAGTACCGGATCTGGAAATGCAGGACGTCTTCGAGGCCCTGATTGCCCGTGAGAAGCTCGGTTCTACCGGTTTCGGCAACGGCATCGCCATTCCCCACTGCCGGCTTAAAGGCTGCACCTCGCCAATCAGTGCGCTGTTGCACCTGGAAGCCCCTATCGATTTCGACGCCATTGACGGCGCCCCGGTTGACCTTCTGTTTGTGCTGCTGGTCCCGGAAGCCGCCACCGATGCACACCTGGAACTGCTGCGCCAGATCGCCAGCATGCTGGATCGCAAGGAAGTGCGTGAAAAACTGCGCAGCGCCCCGAGCAACGAAGCCTTGTTTCAGGTTGTCCTGGACGAGCAGAACGGTCACTAATCATGCGCCTGATCATCGTCAGTGGCCGCTCCGGCTCAGGTAAAAGTACCGCCCTCGATGTGCTCGAGGACAACGGCTACTACTGCATCGACAACCTGCCTGCCGGCCTGCTGCCGGAACTGGCCGAACGCGCGCTGATTCACACCGAACTGGCACAACCATTGGTGGCCGTGTCCATCGATGCGCGCAATTTGCCAAGTCACCTGACACGGTTTCCCGAACTTCTGGAAGAAGTCCGCAGCCGGCATATCCAGTGCGATGTGCTGTACCTGGACGCCGACGAAGAGACCTTGCTCAAACGATTTTCCGAAACTCGCCGTCGCCACCCGCTGAGCAGCGCCAATCGCTCATTGGCGGAGGCGATACAGGACGAAACCAATCTGCTGGGGCCTATTGCCGATCTGGCCGACCTCAAGGTCAATACCACCAATCTGAACCTGTACCAGCTACGCGATACCATCAAGCTGCGCCTGCTGAATCAGCCAGAACCGGGCACTGCGTTCCTGGTGGAGTCTTTCGGCTTCAAGCGAGGCATGCCGGTGGACGCCGACCTGGTGTTCGACGTGCGTTGCCTGCCCAACCCTTACTGGAAGCCGGAGCTACGGGCACAGTCCGGGCTCGATCAACCGGTGGCTGAGTACCTGGCGGCACAACCGGACGTCGAAGAGATGTTCCAGGACATTTCCTCATACTTGCTCAAGTGGCTGCCCCGCTTTGCCGCCAGCAACCGCGCCTATGTCACCATTGCCATTGGCTGCACCGGCGGGCATCACCGCTCTGTCTACCTGACCGAACGTCTGGGTCAGGTCCTGCAAAAAACCCTGAAGAACGTCCAGGTCCGCCACCGCGACCTCAGCTAAAGGATTCACATCGCGATGCCTGCTCTGGAAATCGAAATCATCAACAAGCTGGGCCTGCATGCCCGCGCGTCTGCAAAATTCGTTGGGGTGGCGGGTCAGTATCCCTGCCAGATCAGGGCCGGTCGCACTCCGGAATCGATGGTCGACGGCAAAAGCATCATGGCCATGATGATGCTGGCCGCTGGCAAGGGCACCACAATCCACTTGAGCACTGAAGGCGAGCAGGAACAGGAAGCGCTGGATGCACTGGTGGCGTTGATCAACAACTTCTTCGACGAAGGCGAATAAAAGTCAAAAGATCGCAGCCTCGTTTCACTCGACAGCTCCTACAAGGATCGGCATACAGTAGGAGCTGTCGAGTGAAACGAGGCTGCGATCTTTTGATCTTTTTTCAGGCCAACGCGGTATCCATCACCATCATCAAACAAAATCCAATCAGCAGCCCAAGGCTGGCCAGTTTATCGTGACCATGGCGGCGCGATTCGGGGATGACTTCGTGAGTCACCACCAGCAACATCGCACCGGCCGCCAGTGCCAGACCCAAAGGCAACAGCAGTTCGGCCAGGCTCACCAACCAAGCGCACAACAATGCGAAGACCGGCTCGACCAAACCTGACGCAGCGCCGATCAGGAACGCCTTGACCCGCGACATCCCTGCTCCGGCCAACACCAACGCAATCACCAGCCCTTCCGGCACATCCTGCAAGGCGATGCCCATGGCCAGGCTGTCGGCGTCAGGCATGCCACCGCCGGCCGAGACGCCGACCGCCATGCCTTCGGGGATGTTGTGGGCGATGATGGCAAACACAAACAACCAGATCCGCGGTGGAATCACCGATCGCTCCAGTGTCCCCACGAGCATTTCAGGCGTAGCGCCGGACACCTTGCGATCCACCAGAAACAACCCGAATGCACCCAGCATGATGCCGAAGCTGATCAAGCCGCTGGCCGTCCAAGGCGTCAGCCCGAGATTTTCGGCCGCGGCGATGCCCGGCACGATCAGCGAAAACGCCGTCGCCGCGAGCATCACCCCGGCTCCGAAACCGAGCAATATGTCGCTGACTACCTGAGGCATCTGCCGAATCACCAGCACCGGCACCGCGCCCAAAGCCGTGCCCAAGGCACAAATCGCCCCGCCTTGCAGGGCACGCTGCAGTTTCGGTTCGAGGTCCAGCCAGCTCAACCCTTGAGCAGCCAATAACGTCATGCCCGCTAGCAGTAACAGCGATCCCAGCGCGTAACGAAACATCCGTCCACTTCCGACCGCCAATGTTTCAGTGCCCATAGTCAGCCCTTCAAACCAGCGCAGCCTGATAACGCGCGGCGACTTCGGGCCAATTGATCACGTTGTAGAACGCATTGATGTATTCAGGACGGCGGTTCTGATAGCGCAGGTAATAAGCGTGTTCCCAAACGTCCAGGCCGAGAATCGGCGTATTGCCGTTCATCAATGGGCTGTCCTGATTGCCACTGCTTTCAACGATCAAGATCTTTTGCGGCGTCACGCTCAACCAGGCCCAGCCGCTGCCAAAACGGGTCAGCGCAGCTTTGGTGAAGGCCTCCTTGAAGTTGTCGAGACCACCCAGCTGTTCATCGATTGCCTTGGCCAGCGCGCCTTCAGGTTGGCCTCCGCCGTTGGGTGCCATGACTTCCCAGAACAACGAATGGTTGGCATGCCCACCGCCCTGATTGATCACCACCGCACGAAGTTTTTCCGGCATTTGCTGGACAGCCGCCACCAGTTTTTCCACCGGCCATTCAGCAAACTCAGTGCCTTCGACTGCTGCGTTGAGGTTGTTGATGTAGGTCTGGTGGTGTTTGGTGTAGTGGATTTCCATGGTCTGCGCATCGATGTGCGGTTCCAGGGCATCGTAGGCATACGGCAAGGCAGGCAGGGTAAAAGCCATTTCAATGAACTCCATGTTGTAAGGGCGCAGGCTGATGCGAGGGCGAAGCGGTGTCGGTGTGCAGCAAACGGCGGGTACGCGGATACTCGCCGTGATCGCTGATGAAATTCAGCAGCTCGACATAGGTTTTGCTGCTCTGGCGCAGCGCGGCTTCACGCAAAGCTCGCGCCAGTCGCGGGTTCTGCATGGTCTGCAACAAGCGTTGATGGATCGCGCACAGGTACTCGGCGCTCTCCTCCGGCTGGTTCAGGCGCAAATGCAAATCCGCCAGGTTGTGGTGGGAAATCACGCAAGCGGCCACCGCTTCGTCGGCATCCGCCCAGCGCTCGAACAACACTTGGGCCAGCGCCAGTGCCTGCAAGTAAGCCTCGCGGGCATCAACGAGTTCGCCCAGCATGAAATGGCGGTTAGCCCTTTCGATCGTGCGTTTCCAGTGCTCCATGGTGAGCCTCCAAAGCGGTAGCAGTGATTACACGCCGCCTGCGGTGAGCTTCTCTGGGTTGAGCAATTCTTCCAGTTGGCTGCGCGTCAGGTCGGTGTGTTCCAGGGCGACATCGATCACCGGCCGGCCCTGCTGATAAGCCTTCTTGGCAATTTCAGCGGCTTTTTGGTAACCAATGATCGGGTTGAGTGCAGTGACCAGAATCGGATTGCGCGACAGCGCTTCCTTGAGCCGGGCCTCGTTGACCTTGAAGGTGGCGATAGCCTTGTCGCCCAGCAGACGGCTGGCGTTGGCCAGCAACTCGATACTGCTCAGCAGGTTCTGGGCGATGATCGGCAGCATGACGTTCAGCTCGAAATTGCCCGACTGACCGGCGACGGTGATCACCGTGTCATTGCCGATCACTTGAGCAGCGACCATCGCGGTGGCTTCCGGGATCACCGGATTGACCTTGCCGGGCATGATCGACGAACCGGGCTGCAAGGCTTCGAGTTCTATTTCACCGAGCCCGGCCAACGGGCCGGAATTCATCCAGCGCAGGTCATTGGCAATTTTCATCAAGGAAACCGCTGTGGCCTTGAGTTGCCCTGAAACGCTGACCGCCGTGTCCTGCGAACCGATCAGCGCAAACAGGTCCTTACCCGGCGTGAACTGCACCTGGGTCAGTTGGCTGAGTTGCTGGCTGAAACGCGCCGCAAACTCTGGATGGGCATTGATCCCGGTGCCCACCGCCGTGCCGCCCTGTGCCAGGGATTGCAGGCTTGGCAGCAGATCTTGCAGATGACCGATATTGGCCTTGAGCTGTTGCGCCCAACCATTGAGCACCTGACTCATGCGCACGGGCATGGCGTCCATCAAATGGGTACGCCCGGTTTTGACGAACGGATGAACCTGCTCGGCCTTGTGCTCGATCACCTGCACCAGATGCACCAGCGCCGGCAGCAACTGCTCATGCAAGCTCAATGCGGCGCTGACATGGATGGTGGTCGGGATGATGTCATTGCTGCTCTGACCGCAATTGACGTGATCGTTGGGATTGACCGGCTCGCCCAACAAGCGGCTGGCCAGCGTGGCGATCACTTCATTGGCGTTCATGTTGGAGCTGGTGCCGGAACCGGTCTGGAAGATATCCACCGGGAAGTGCTGCATGAAGTCGCCTTCGAGCAGGCCTTGAGCTGCGTCAACGATCGCCTTGCCCTGAGATTCGCTGATCTGTTTGAGCTCGACGTTGGCTCGGGCGGCCGCAGCCTTGGCCAGAATCAGCGCCCGGATGAACTGCACGGGCATCGGTTTGCCGCTGATCGGGAAGTTATCCACCGCGCGCTGGGTTTGCGCGCCATAGAGGGCATCTATCGGGACTTGCAGCTCGCCCATGCTGTCGCGTTCGATACGTGTCTTACTCATCGGGAGATCCTTGCACCAGTTCTAAGAGAGGGATGGAGGGTTGCAACTCGCAGGTCGCCAGTTGCCAGGCGTAGCTTTGCCAGCGCTTGAGGCGGCAGCCGCAGAGTGATTGCCGTTCGAGATCGCGCAATGGCCGCCAAGCCTGGTCGAGACACAGGCTGCGCCAGTGCCAGGGCAGCGCGACATCGACGGCGGTGTCGAGCAGCAAACGGAAAGAGGTTTCGGCGATGGTCCAGGGAGAAGTGGCCGTGCAACACGCCAGATACCGGCCTTCGGCCAGGTAATGTTCAATCAGGCGCGGCTCGTCAGGGTCCATGGCGCAGCGGATCTGGCGACTCATCCAGCGCCAGCTATCGAGGTAAGGCTGCTCGTGCAAGGCAGAACTCATGATCCGGGCTCATTCGGTAATGAGATTTATTATTAGATGATAATGAGAAGCAAAACAAGACTTCCAACACACACCGATCATTGTGGGAGCGAGCCTGCTCGCGATGGCGTCATAACATTCAACATTGATGTCGCCTGAAACTCCGCTATCGCGAGCAGGCTCGCTCCCACAGGGATTTGCGACATGCCCAATAAAAAAGGCGCGCCACCCAATGGGGTGGCGCGCCTTTTTGTGCAGCGGTCGGAGGTTAGCTACCCGCCACTGTCATCCGCTCGATCAACACCGAGCCGGTGCGAATGTTGCTGCGCAATTCCAGGTCATTACCGACCGCAATGATCTGCTTGAACATGTCGCGCATGTTGCCGGCAATGGTCACTTCCTGCACCGCGAACTGGATTTCCCCGTTCTCGACCCAGAAACCCGCCGCGCCACGGGAGTAATCACCAGTGACCATGTTCAGGCCCTGGCCCATCAACTCGGTCACCAGCAGGCCACGACCCATGCGCCGCAGCAAGGCAGCCTGGTCTTCGTCGCCATGGGTGACGAACAAGTTATGCACGCCGCCGGCATTGGCGGTGCTCGGCATCCCGAGCTTACGGCCGGAGTAAGTGCCGAGTATGTAGGACACCAACTCGCCCTTCTCCACGAACGGCTTGGCGTAGGTCGCCAAGCCATCGCCGTCGAAGGCCGAACTGCCCAGGGCGCGCATCAGGTGCGGACGTTCATCGATGGTCAGCCATTCCGGGAACAGCTTCTGCCCCAGTGTGCCTTCGAGGAATGATGATTTGCGATACAGACTGCCGCCAGAGATCGCCGACAGGAAGCTGCCGAACAAGCCACCGGCCAGTTCCGCGGAAAACAGCACCGGCACTTCGCAGGTCGGCACCGGACGCGCGCCCAGACGGCTCGCCGCCCGTTGCGCGGCACGTTGACCTATGCTCTCCGGAGAGGCCAGCAAATTGCCCTGACGGTTCACGTCATACCAGTAATCGCGCTGCATCTGGCCATCGGCTTCGGCGATCATCACGCAGCTGAGGCTGTGACGAGTCGACGCGTAACCACCGATAAAACCGTGGCTGTTGCCGTAAACCCGGCAGCCCTGGTGAGTGCTGAGGGTGGTGCCGTCGGCGTTCTTGATCCGGCTGTCGGTGGCAAACGCCGCCGCTTCACAGGACAGAGCCTGCTCGATGGCTTGCTCCGGGGTAATGTCCCATTGATGGAACAGGTCGAAATCCTGCAGATCCTTGGCCATCAACGCGGCATCCGCCAGGCCCGAGGCTTCGTCTTCAGAGGTGTGCTTGGCAATGGCCAGCGCAGCGGCGACGGTTTCGCGAATTGCTTCCGAACCACTGGCCGAGGTGCTGGCCGAGCCTTTGCGCTGCCCCACATACAAGGTGATGCCAAAGCCCTGATCGCGATTGAACTCAACGGTTTCGACTTCCCGCTGACGCACCGTGGTCGACAAGCCCTGCTCCAGCGACACGGCCACTTCACAGGCACTCGCGCCCTGGCGCTTGGCTTCAGCGATGATCTGCTCGACTTGTTCTTGCAGTGCCGACAACGCTTGTGGGCCGACGCTTTCAACTGCACTCATGCTGTTCTCCACTCAAATTCTGCTTTCGGCTAGGGCCTTCGAGCGACCGGGCCGGACAAGCGGCCCCCGACTGGTTATCATGGCGGCGTTTCTTTGCGGACGGCCACCATGGTTGATTCTTACGACGACTCCCTCGATACGGGAGAAAAAGCAAATCCCAGGTTAAACGCGAGCTTCATGCTCTGGTTGACCTTGGCGAGCGCCTTACAACACTCAAGCCTGACTTGCTGGCAAAACTGCCGTTGACCGACGCTATGCGCCGGGCCCTGGCCGATGCTCCCAAGCACACCGCGAATATCGCGCGTAAACGGCACCTTATGTTCATCGGCAAACTGATGCGCGATCAGGACACTGACGCCATTCTGACTCTGCTCGATCAACTGGATGCCTCCACTCGGCAGTACAACGAACGTTTCCATGGTCTGGAACGCTGGCGCGATCGCTTGATCGCGGGCGACGATGCAGTCCTGGAGAAGTTCGTGCTCGACTACCCGGAGGCTGATCGTCAGCAATTGCGCTCCCTGATCCGTCAGGCCCAGCACGAACTGGCGACCAACAAGCCACCGGCCTCGAGCCGTAAAATCTTCAAGTACATCCGTGAGCTGGACGAGACTCAACGCGGTCTGCGCTGAGTCACCGCAGCCCTTGTAGGAGCTGCCGCAGGTTGCGATCTTTTGATCTTTAAAAAGCAAAGATCGCAGCCTGCGGCAGCTCCTACAGGAGTTGTATTTCCTTACGACCCCGTGCCCCCCACGGTAATCGCGTCGATCTTCAAGGTTGGCTGGCCGACACCCACCGGCACCGACTGCCCATCCTTGCCACACGTTCCCACACCGCTGTCCAGGGCCAGATCGTTACCGACCATCGACACCTTGCTCATGGCTTCCGGCCCGTTGCCGATCAACGTCGCGCCTTTGACCGGGGCAGTAATCTTGCCGTCTTCGATCAGGTACGCCTCGCTGGTGGAGAACACGAACTTGCCGCTGGTGATGTCCACCTGACCGCCGCCGAGGTTGGCGCAGTAGATGCCCTTTTTCACCGAGGCGATGATTTCCGCCGGGTCGCTTTCGCCAGCCAGCATGTAGGTGTTGGTCATGCGCGGCATCGGCAAGTGCGCGTAGGATTCGCGACGACCGTTGCCGGTGCGGGCCACACCCATCAGGCGCGCATTGAGCTTGTCCTGCATATAACCTTTGAGCACGCCGTTTTCGATCAGTGTGGTGCACTCGGTCGGGGTGCCTTCGTCGTCGACGCTCAGCGAACCACGGCGCCCGGCAAGGGTGCCATCATCGACGATGGTGCAGAGTTTCGAGGCAACCATCTCGCCCATGCGCCCGCTGTAGGCCGAACTGCCCTTGCGGTTGAAATCGCCTTCCAGGCCATGGCCGACAGCTTCGTGCAGCAACACGCCGGACCAACCCGAACCCAACACCACCGGCAACGTACCGGCCGGGGCCGGGATCGCTTCCAGATTCACCAATGCCTGACGCAACGCTTCGCGGGCATAGCCCATGGCGCGGTCGTCGCTGAGGAAATAGCGGTAATCGGTACGACCGCCACCGCCATGACCACCGCGCTCACGACGGCCATTCTGCTCGACGATCACGCTGACGTTGAAACGCACCAGCGGCCGCACATCCGCCGCCAGCCCGCCGTCGGTGGAAGCAATCAAAATCCGTTCCCAGACGCCGGCCATGCTCACGGTGACTTGCTGGATACGCGGATCGAGGGCACGAGTCGCCACATCGATACGCTTGAGCAGTTCGACTTTCTCGGCACGGGTCATCACTTCCAGCGGGTTATCCGGCCCGTACAATTGGGCGACATCCTGGGTGGTGAACGCTTGCACAGTGCCGTTCTGCCCGGCCCGGGAGATCGAACGCGCCGCACGGGCAGCCGCGCCCAGCGCTTCGAGGGTAATTGCATTGCTGTAGGCGAAACCGGTTTTTTCGCCCGATTGCGCTCGCACGCCGACACCCTGGTCGAGGTTGAAGCTGCCTTCTTTGACGATCCCGTCTTCCAGCGCCCAGGACTCGGAAATCTGCCCCTGGAAATACAGGTCGGCGGCATCGATGCCCGGGCCGGCCAGATCGCCGAGCACACCTTGCAGGCTCTCGATCGTTACGCCGCCGGGTGCCAGGAGGTGTTCACTGACGGAGGACAACAACTCGCTCATATGCTTTACGCCTTAAATTCGTCGTTCTGATGCAGGTCGCTGGGCGCCCTGCGAGAAAAAGCGCCGGTGAGTAGACACCGGCATCCGCGCCCTGATGGACGCCTGTTCGCTGCTGTCGCGTTCGGCCAGCAGCACGGCCTCGCCTTGGTCCTGTTGTGCCAGCACACGTCCCCATGGGTCGACGATGGCGGCATGACCAAAGGTTTCTCGTGGCCCCGGATGCGTCCCACCCTGGGCGGCCGCAAGCATGTAACACTGAGTCTCGATGGCCCGCGCGCGAATCAGCACGTCCCAATGAGCCGCGCCCGTCACCGCGGTAAAGGCTGACGGCGCGGTAATCAACTCCGCGCCGGCTGCACGCAATTCACTGTAAAGCTCTGGAAATCGTAAATCGTAACAAACCGTCAGGCCGACTCGACCGACGGGCGTGTCGGCAACCACCACGCCACTGCCATAAGCATAGTCATCGGATTCGCGATAACGCCCGCGATTGTCCGCCACGTCTACGTCGAACAAGTGCAGCTTGTCATACCGTGCAACGGTTTCGCCCTGATCATCAACCAGCAACGAGCATGCATGCACTTTGGCTGTCGGTTGATCCACCGGCGGCAACGGCAATGTGCCGGCCACTATCCATAACTTGAGGTCGCGGGCGGTCTGTTTCAACCACGGCAGGATCGGGCCTTCGCCCAAGGCTTCGGCGCGGCCGATGTCGGCAATGTCGCGACGGCCCATGGCAGCGAAGTTTTCCGGCAGCACGGCAAGCCGCGCGCCACCGGTCGCCGCCTGCTCAAGCAGACGACGGGCCTGGGCCAGATTGGCCAGCACGTCGCTCTGGCTGACCATTTGAATCACCGCTACAGACATGGCCTATTCCCTATGTGAAATCTACGCAGACCTGTAGGAACTGCGGAGTGAAACGAGGCGGCGATCTTTTGACCTTGATCTTTAAAGTCAAAAGATCGCAGCCTGCGGCAGCTCCTGCAGGGGTAAGCGGCGTCGCATGAAAACATGCTACTCCATAGGCCCAAAGAGTGCTTTTTCAAAAGAATTCAAAAAGGCTTGTCGAAGGTGATTTTCGGTTCTTTCCATGGGCCTTTGACGGTGTATTTAACGCTGGCAAAGCGCGCCACGCGGTCACCGATCAGCTTATCGATCAGGAACAGCGCCCCGCCGACAGCTGGTGCACCAACGATTAGCGCAGCAATCGGCAGATTGTTGGTCACCGGTAAAGTCACCAGCAACTTGGCATCGACCTGATCACCCACCAGGTCCAGTGTGCCGTTGAGCTCCACGTTGCTCGACGGCCCGGTCAGCAAGATCGGCTCACGGGTCACGTAGACCCCGTTACTGGCGACCAGCAGGCCTTTGACCCGGTCATAGCTCAAGCCTTTGCCGAACAGGTCGGAAAAGTCCAGGCGCAAGCGGCGGCCAATGGAGTTGAAGTTGAGCAGGCCGAATACCCGCAGCGCCTGAGCGCTGCCCTCGACTTCAACGAATTGACCTTTATTCAGTGACGCATCAAGGCTGCCGGAGAAACGCTTGGTCGCCAGCCACGCCGGTGACCCAGGCCAGCGACCGTCTACATTCATATGAAATTCTTCACTGGTGACGCTCGGCGCAAAGCCCCAGCCCTTGAGCACGTCGGCAAGGTTCTTGCCACTGACCCGGCCCTTGTACCAACTGCTGGAATTACCCGGTGTGCCTTCCCAACCACCGCTGCCCTGCAAAAGGATGCCCTTAAGGCCCAGATCCAGGGTATTGAAAGCAATGCCCTTGGCGGTCGGCCGGACTTTCAGATGCCACGCGCCCACCAGATCCGGGCCCTGGAACAGCTGATTGATAGTGACATCCAGCGCCGGAATCTTCGTCGGGTCCACGGTGGCCAGCGGATCCGGCGAATTCTCGTCAGCCAGCACCGTAGGGTCTGGTGCTGGTAAACGTACGTATTGCAGATTGACCGCAATCGGTGCGGCTTTCGCGTCGGGAATACCGATGCTGCCCTTGGCCTGCTGACTGTCGAGTTGCAAGGCCCACGCGGCCGGTTTACGCGCCAACTGCACCGCCGCCTGATCGAGGGTGGTGCCGAAACCAGTGAGCTTTCCAACCTTCAAATCCACGCCGCTGAGCAGCTGTTTGGCGCTGCCACCTGGATCCTGACCGGCATACTTGCTCACCAGATCCTGCCAGGGAGCGACATCCAGCTCGGACAGTACACCACGCACGCGCAAGCCTTTGGCACCGGGTAACACGGCATTGCCGCCACCGAGAAGCAACTCGCCGCGACCGTCGGCGAAATTGCCGGTCGGTGCCGCAAACGTGAAGTTTGCCAGCTCACCGTAGTTGACCCAGTAACGCCGCTCCGGTCCTTGCAGGGTCATGCGGAACACGGTATCGCGCCCGACATCGGCCGCCATACCGAACGGCGCCGGCAAATCCACCGCCACGCCTTTAAGGTTGGAGCTGACCATCAATTGACTGTCGGCGCCATCAAGGTTCAGCTGCAACTGATAAGGGATCATCCCCGTCACCGGCAATGGCTGAGTGACATTCAGCCAATCGGTGAGTTTCTTGACCTCGACCTCACCCGATGCGGCAACCCGAGTGTTGAGCTTGCCCGGGCTGCCTTCAGCGAAGATCTGTGCGGTCACCGGTTTGTCGAACGCTCGCGCCGTGATCTTTTGCCCGCTTAAACCCTTGGTGCTGTCGAAACGGAAATCGCCCTTGAGTTGCGTCAGTTCCAGGGTG
The DNA here is from genome assembly GCF_054668495.1 of Pseudomonas sp. S2_A02. Lineage (NCBI taxonomy): Bacteria > Pseudomonadati > Pseudomonadota > Gammaproteobacteria > Pseudomonadales > Pseudomonadaceae > Pseudomonas > Pseudomonas sp. S2_A02. The sequence continues at coordinate 2,712,479 of NZ_CP162776.1, forward strand.
GGCTCGCGGAGCTTCAAACGGGCTTTGTCGGTCTTGAAGTCGACGAGGATTTTCGGCTTCTCGCCTTGGACCAGCGGGATATCGAGTTTGAGCTTGCCTTGCAGATCGCCCTCGCCTTCCCAACCGGCGAAGGTGTCGGCGGTGCCGATTGGCGCTTCCTGCAGAATCTTCAGGCCATCGCCCAACCCGCCAGCGAACGCGCCGTCGAGGAACAGATGAGTGCTCTGCCCGGCAGGTACACGGGGAATATTGACGTAGACGCCGCTGACCTCGGTGTCGAGCAACTGACCCTTGCTGGCGAGGATCCGCACACCGCTGTCTTCGATGAACACATCGCCGCTGACCTTGCTGACATGCGGCCAGCCCGGCTGAAACGCCAGCTCGGCATCATGGACCTTGAAAAACAGGCTGATGCTGCGAGCCGTTTCGGCGGCGCCGTGGTTCAGCGAACCCTGGTACTGGAAGAAGCCTTCATCCACCGCGCCTTTGAGAATCGCAGTGCGCAGCCATTCGTCCAGCCCCGGGCTGAGAACCGTGGGCAGGTATTTGGCGGTGTAGCGACCGTCGCCGTCGACCAGGCCTACACGCAGGTCCATGTAGTCTTCCTGGGTGTGATCGAAATGCAGGCGGATCAGGAAGTCGCCGGCAATCTTGCCCTCCTCGCCCAGTACCTTCAGGTACGGTGCGATCAGGGTGAAACCTTCTTTGTCGAGTTTCCAGGTCAACCGGGCGTTGGCCTGAATGTACTGCCATGGCTTGGCGAAAATCGGGTCCAGGTGCAGGGAGAAATCCTTGCTGTCCATGCGCAGCTCGCCCTGCCCGAGGTCGCCACTGATGTTGCCGCTGACATTCCGCACCGCTGGTGCGCCGTGATAAGCGTCGAAGCCGACCTTTTCCAGATTGGCGGCAAAGCTGAATTTACTGTCATCGGTAGCGGCTGGACGGAAGTCAATCAGCACGTTGCGCAAAACTCCGGTGACCTTGAGCCGCTCGACCGCCGTGGCGACACCTTCGGGCAGTGGGCCCAGTGCGTTCAGCAGCGGAGTGAGCGGTGTGAGATCGAAACGGTCGGCTTGCAGGCGCAAGAGCTCTGGCACCGTATCGGTCGCGGCAGTTTGTTGAAATTGCAGTTTCGATTCCCAGCGGGTGTCACCCAGGCTCATCGCCAGAGAATCCAGGGTCACCAGAACGCCTGTGGAACTGCGCTGGAAATACCCGTTAAGCGCCAGATTGTTGATCTGGATCGGCTTGCGCTCGGCATAGGCGCCCTTGAGTTGCGGCGCGTTCAAACGAATCGCGGCGCGTTGCAGGGTGCCCTTGCTCCAGTTCACCCAGAGCTCGCCACCGGCCTTGATCTCGGAGAAGTTCCATTGCTGGGTCAGGCGCTCAGGTAACCATTTCGACCAATCACTCTGCGGCAGGCTCAGGTAAGCGTCCGCTTCGCCGTCCTTCCATTGGGCAGCGCGCAAACGGGTGCGCAGGCTCATCGCAACCGGCTGACCGTCGGGCAGGGTCAAACGGGCATCGAGCCGTTGGTGGGATGGACCGGTTTTCAGATTCAGGCCGACGTATGTCAGGGTCAGCGGCGACTCCCCCAACGGCTGCAAGGTGATCTGGCTGTCGAGTACTGACAGCTGCTGGACGATCTGCATGCGATTGAGCAGTTGCTCCGGGTTCAGCGGCTGGTCCTGCTGCACCGGCAAACCTTCCAGCGCCCAGTGACCGTCCTCACCTTCCTTGAGGCTGATCTTCAGGCCGTTGAGTTCCAGGTGTGCGATGCGCACTTCGCGCGCCAGCAAGCTGGCCCAAAGATCCGGTACCGCGCGCACCTGATCCAGGCGCAGGGCATTGGAGCCCTCGCCGACCATCACGTCATGGGCCAGCAGAACCGGGGCGAGGCCACTCCAGTTACCTTCCAGCTTGCCGATCTGCAGGGGCATGCCCAAGGCATTGCTAGCTTTGTCTTCGACGTCGGCACGGTACTCGGCCACCAGCGGCGTCAGTTCCCGTCCGAGGCTGACGAACAGCGCCATCAGCACTAAAACCAACGCACACAGGCCCAGACCCCAGCGGGTCAGTGCGGCCAAAATGCGTGTCAGACGGTCCATGTCAGTTGGCTCCCGTGGCAAAAATACTGCAAAAAGCTGAGGCCAGCCGTTCTAGTGGAGGTGAAACACAGCGATTCAGAGCAACACCACGTCGTATTGTTCCTGGGAATACATGGTTTCCACCTGGAACCGAATAGTGCGCCCGATAAAGCCTTCGAGCTCGGCGACGTTGCCCGACTCTTCGTCGAGCAAACGGTCGACCACTTTCTGATTCGCCAGCACCCGATAGCCTTCAGCCTGATAGGCCCGGGCCTCACGCAGGATTTCGCGGAAGATTTCGTAGCACACGGTTTCCGGAGTCTTGAGTTTGCCGCGACCCTGACAGCTGCTGCACGGTTCGCACAGCACTTGCTCGAGACTTTCGCGGGTGCGCTTGCGGGTCATCTGCACCAGGCCCAACTCGGTGATGCCGATGATGTTGGTCTTGGCGTGATCGCGTTCCAGTTGCTTCTCGAGCGTGCGCAGCACCTGACGCTGATGCTCTTCATCTTCCATGTCGATGAAGTCGATGATGATGATCCCGCCCAGATTACGCAGGCGCAACTGACGGGCAATGGCGGTGGCGGCTTCGAGGTTGGTCTTGAAGATGGTTTCTTCAAGGTTGCGATGACCGACAAAAGCGCCGGTATTGACGTCGATGGTGCTCATGGCTTCCGCCGGATCGACCACCAGATAGCCGCCGGACTTGAGCGGCACCTTGCGTTCCAGGGCTTTCTGGATTTCGTCTTCGACGCCATACAGGTCGAAGATCGGCCGTTCGCCAGGGTAATGCTCCAGTCGGTCGGCGATTTCCGGCATCAGTTCGGCGACGAATTGCGTGGTTTTCTGGAAGGTCTCCCGGGAGTCGATGCGGATCTTCTCGATCTTCGGGCTCACCAGGTCACGCAAGGTGCGCAGCGCCAGGCCGAGATCTTCGTAGATCACACTCGGCGCATTGATGGTCTTGATCTGGGCGTTGATCTGGTCCCAGAGCCTGCGCAGGTAGCGGATGTCCATGAGGATTTCATCGGCCCCGGCCCCTTCGGCTGCAGTACGCAAAATAAAACCGCCGGCTTCCTTGATGCCTTCTTTGGCCACGCAGTCGGTGACCACTTGCTTGAGACGTTCGCGCTCGGCTTCGTCCTCGATCTTCAGGGAAATGCCAACGTGGGCGGTGCGCGGCATATACACCAGATAGCGCGACGGAATCGACAGTTGCGTCGTCAAGCGTGCACCTTTGGAGCCGATCGGGTCCTTGGTGACTTGCACCACCAGGCTCTGACCCTCATGAACCAGCGCGCTGATGCTCTCCACCGCCGGGCCTTCGCGAAGGGAAATTTCCGAGGCATGAATAAATGCGGCGCGGTCCAGACCGATATCGACGAAGGCGGCTTGCATGCCCGGCAATACCCGCACGACCTTGCCTTTATAGATGTTGCCGACGATCCCGCGCTTTTGCGTGCGCTCGACGTGGACCTCTTGCAGGACACCGTTTTCGACCACCGCCACGCGCGATTCCATCGGCGTGATGTTGATCAGGATCTCTTCACTCATGGCAGGGTCTCGTTCAGGCATGTTCACGATAATGGCCGCATCTTGTCAGTACGACGCTCAACGCGCGTTAAAGGTTTGCCAACAGGGTATGCTGAAATGGCCGAGTAGCTCGCAGGTTTCGCACAGCGGCAATCCGACCACTGCCGAATAACTGCCATTGAGCCCGGCGACGAACACCGCACCCAGCCCTTGAATCCCATAACCGCCAGCCTTGTCACCTGGTTCGCCGCTGGCCCAGTAGGCCGCCGCTTCGTCGTGGTCGATGTTGCGAAAACGCACCAGGCTGCGCACCACCAAAGACTCGCAGCGCTCGCCATCGCGCACAGCAATCGCTGTCAGCACTTCATGTTCGCGCCCGGACAACAGCATAAGCATGGCGCATGCATCGGCTTCGCCCACCGGCTTGCCGAGAATTTTCCCGTCCAGTACCACCGCTGTGTCAGCGCCCAGCACACAAAAATCCGCGTCAGACACGACCGTCCCGTGTCCGGCCTCAGCCTTGCCGCGCGCCAGACGCTCGACATAGGCCGATGGGGATTCTTCAGGTAAAGGGGTTTCATCAATGTCCGCGCTGATGACGGAGAACGACACGCCGATCTGCGTGAGCAGTTCACGTCGACGCGGCGAGCCTGAGGCGAGGTACAGCTGCTTCATCGAGACATCTCCCTGTCTAGGGTGGGCACATGCCTGACCGAATTAATTGATTTTGTAGCGTCGACGCAAACCGCGCAAACCGTAGCTGATCCATGGCCAGAGCAACGCGCTGACCAGTGCCGGCAACACCAGCGCCAGGGTCGGCTGACGATTGCCGGTCAGGGCGCTCAGCCACAACTGAACCAGTTGGGCGAGGCCGAAGATCACCAGGATCACCAGGCTCTGTTGCCACATCGGGAACATGCGCAGGCGCTGTTGCAGCGATAGCACCAGGAAGGTAATGAGCGTGAGGATCAACGCGTTCTGGCCCAGCAACGTGCCATACAGCACATCTTCGGCCAGCCCGAGGCACCAGGCGGTCACCATGCCGACTTTCTGCGGCATGGCCAACGCCCAGAACGCCAGCAGCAAGGCCAGCCACAGAGGACGCAGGATTTCCATGAACTGCGGCAACGGCGAAACGCTGAGCAGCATGCCAATGGCAAAGGTCAGCCAGACCATCCAGCCGTTTCGGGAGGAAGTTGCACCGCCCATTATTCTCTTCCCCCAGTGGTGGCCGGCGCGGAGACAGGCGGTTTGGCAGCAGGCTTCACGGCTGCGGGTTGGGCTGCCGGTGGTTTGGCGGCTGGGGCCGATGCGGGTGGCTTGCTGGCAGCATGGGCAGCGGCAGGTTTTGCCGGGGTCGCGGCAGCAGGTGCGACAACAGGTGCAGCTGCCGGAACGGCCGGAGCAGCGACAGTAGCCGGTATCACCGACACGGCCGGTTTCGGCACGGTCGCTGGAATGATCGGCCCACCGCCGTGCTGGTCCAGAGCTTCCTGAGCCTGGGCGGCTTCGTTGGCGCGCTCCTCGGCTGTGCGACCGTCACTGAACACCAACAGCAGATAACGGCTGCGATTCAACGCAGCGGTCGGCACCGCACGGACGATGGCGAACGGCTGACCGGAATCGTGAATCACTTCCTTGACCGTTGCCACCGGGTAACCCGCCGGGAAACGCTGGCCGAGGCCGGAGCTGACCAGCAGATCGCCTTCCTTAATGTCGGCGGTATCGGCCACATGACGCAGCTCAAGGCGTTCCGGGTTGCCGGTGCCGCTGGCAATCGCCCGCAGACCGTTACGATTCACCTGCACCGGAATGCTGTGGGTGGTGTCAGTCAGCAACAGTACGCGGGAGGTGTACGGCATCAACTCCACCACCTGACCCATCAGACCGCGGGCATCGAGCACCGGCTGACCGAGGATCACACCGTCGCGCTCACCTTTATTGATGATGATGCGATGGGTAAAGGGGTTGGGGTCCATGCCGATCAACTCGGCCACTTCGACCTTTTCGTTGACCAATGCGGAAGAGTTGAGCAACTCGCGCAGCCGAACGTTCTGCTCGGTGAGGGCGGCCAGCTTTTGCATGCGCCCCTGCAGCAGCAGGTTTTCGGTCTTGAGTTTTTCGTTTTCGGCGACCAGTTCGGTCCGGCTGCCAAATTGGCTGGCCACACCTTGCCATAGCCGCTGCGGCAGGTCGGTGATCCAGTAAGACTGCATCAGCACCAGCGACATTTGGCTACGCACTGGCTTGAGCAGTGTGAAGCGGGCATCGACCACCATCAGCGCGACCGATAGCACGGCCAGCACCAACAAGCGCACGCCCAGTGAGGGGCCTTTGGTGAAAAGCGGTTTAATAAGCCGCTCCTCCCAGGCAAATGTTCTCTTTATTCATACGGCATCAAACCGGCCTGGATGCAGACTGACAGAAGATAAACGCAACAGGCAGCACTGCAAAGTGCTGCCCGCGCGCTCAACAGCATAGAGGCGATCCGGCGACTTATTCGCTGGAAAGCAGGTCCATGGTGTGTTTATCCATCATTTCCAATGCACGGCCACCGCCACGAGCCACGCAGGTCAGCGGGTCTTCGGCAACGATCACCGGCAGACCGGTTTCCTGGGCCAGCAACTTGTCGAGGTCGCGCAGCAAGGCGCCACCACCGGTCAGTACCAGACCACGTTCGGCGATATCCGACGCCAGCTCCGGAGGCGACTGCTCCAGCGCGCTTTTCACTGCCTGAACGATGGTGGCCAGGGACTCTTGCAGAGCTTCCAGCACTTCGTTCGAGTTCAGGGTGAATGCGCGTGGAACGCCTTCAGCCAGGTTACGGCCACGAACGTCGACTTCACGAACTTCGCCGCCCGGGTAGGCCGTACCGATTTCCTGTTTGATGCGCTCGGCGGTGGATTCGCCGATCAGGCTGCCGTAGTTGCGACGCACGTAGGTGATGATCGCTTCGTCGAAGCGGTCGCCGCCAACCCGTACGGATTCGGCGTAAACCACACCGTTCAGGGAGATCAGCGCGATTTCAGTGGTACCACCACCGATATCGACAACCATCGAACCGCGAGCTTCTTCAACCGGCAGACCAGCACCGATTGCAGCAGCCATTGGCTCTTCGATCAGGAATACTTCACGGGCACCGGCACCAAGGGCCGATTCACGGATGGCACGACGCTCAACCTGGGTGGATTTGCATGGAACGCAGATCAGCACACGAGGGCTAGGCTGCAGAAAGCTGTTTTCGTGAACCTTGTTGATAAAGTACTGCAGCATTTTTTCGCAGACGCTGAAGTCGGCGATCACACCGTCCTTCATCGGACGAATGGCAGCAATGTTGCCCGGCGTACGGCCGAGCATGCGCTTGGCCTCGGTGCCGACAGCAACGACACTTTTCTGGTTACCGTGTGTCCGAATAGCCACAACGGAGGGCTCATTCAGGACGATACCGCGCTCGCGCACGTAAATAAGGGTGTTGGCAGTGCCCAGGTCAATGGAAAGATCGCTGGAAAACATGCCACGCAGTTTCTTGAACATGGGAAAGGGACCCTAGGCAACGCGTGGGTAAAAAAGTGCGGCAAACTCTAACAACGACAGGGATTTTGGGCAAGGCGCCAATATGTTAAATTGGCCGCTTTTCTGTGCACCAAGCACCACAATCGCGGCCCTGAGACCGTAGATATGCGGTAGTGTTCCGACAATCTAACACACGGACGCGGTCCGTTTTGTTTTCCACTGGAGAATCCCATGGCGCTTGAACGCTCCGACGTGGAAAAAATCGCTCATTTGGCCTGCCTTGGCCTCAATGATGCCGATCTTCCACACATCACTTCGGCCCTGAACAGCATTCTCGGGCTGGTCGACGAAATGCAAGCGGTCAATACCGACGGTATCGAGCCGCTGGCCCACCCACTGGAAGCCAGCCAGCGCCTGCGTGCAGACGTCGTGACCGAAACCAATCATCGCGAGGCCTATCAGTCCATCGCACCAGCGGTCGAAAACGGCCTGTATCTGGTTCCGAAAGTCATCGACTAAAGGGAAAGAGCCTGCAATGCATCAATTGACTCTGGCCGAGATCGCCCGCGGACTCGCCGATAAAAAGTTTTCTTCCGAAGAGCTGACCAAAGTCCTGCTGGCGCGCATCGCCCAGCTCGACCCGCAGCTCAACAGTTTCATCAGCCTCACCGAAGACCTGGCGCTGCAGCAGGCGAAAGCCGCTGACGCTCGTCGGGCCAATGGTGAGAGCGGCGCCCTGCTCGGCGCGCCGATCGCCCACAAAGACCTGTTCTGCACCCAGGGCATCCGCACCAGCTGCGGCTCGAAGATGCTCGACAACTTTAAAGCACCGTACGACGCCACTGTCGTCGCCAAGCTGGCTGCGGCCGGGGCCGTGACCCTGGGCAAGACCAACATGGACGAATTCGCCATGGGGTCGGCCAACGAGTCGAGTTACTACGGCGCGGTGAAAAACCCATGGAACCTGGAACACGTTCCAGGCGGCTCGTCTGGCGGTTCGGCTGCCGCGGTTGCCGCTCGTCTGTTGCCGGCCGCGACCGCCACCGATACCGGCGGCTCGATCCGCCAACCGGCAGCGTTCACCAACCTCACCGGCCTGAAACCGACGTACGGTCGTGTTTCGCGCTGGGGCATGATCGCCTTCGCGTCTAGCCTCGATCAGGGCGGCCCATTGGCCCGCACCGCCGAAGACTGCGCGATCCTGCTGCAAGGCATGGCCGGTTTCGACCCGCAGGACTCCACCTGCATCGACGAGCCCGTGCCTGATTACAGCGCCAGCCTCAATGGTTCGCTGCAAGGCCTGCGCATTGGCGTGCCGAAGGAATACTTCAGCGCCGGTCTCGACCCGCGTATCGCCGACTTGGTCATGGCCAGCGTCGAAGAGCTGAAAAAGCTCGGCGCCGTGGTCAAGGAAATCAGCCTGCCAAACATGCAGCACGCAATCCCTGCGTACTACGTGATCGCTCCGGCGGAAGCGTCCTCTAACCTGTCGCGTTTCGACGGCGTGCGTTTCGGCTATCGCTGCGAAGCCCCGAAAAACCTGGAAGACCTGTACAAGCGTTCCCGTGGCGAAGGTTTCGGTGCGGAAGTGCAGCGCCGAATCATGGTCGGTGCTTATGCACTGTCGGCCGGTTACTACGATGCCTACTACCTGAAGGCGCAGAAGATCCGTCGCTTGATCAAGAACGACTTCATGGCGGCCTTCAATGAGGTCGACATCATCCTCGGCCCAACCACGCCGAACCCGGCCTGGAAGCTCGGCGCCAAGAACAGCGACCCGATCGCCGCGTACCTGGAAGACGTCTACACCGTCACCGCCAACCTCGCAGGTCTGCCTGGGTTGTCCATGCCAGCAGGTTTTGTCGATGGTCTGCCGGTTGGCGTGCAATTGCTCGCCCCGTATTTCCAGGAAGGCCGCTTGCTAAATGTTGCCCATCAGTACCAGCTGAACACTGACTGGCACACCCGCACCCCAACCGGCTTCTGAGGAGACGCACATGCAATGGGAAGTCGTGATCGGGCTGGAGATACACACCCAGCTCACCACCCGGTCGAAAATCTTTTCCGGTAGTTCCACCACCTTCGGTTCCGAGCCGAACACCCAGGCCAGCCTGGTTGACCTCGGCATGCCCGGCGTATTGCCGGTGCTGAACCAGGAAGCGGTGCGCATGGCGGTGATGTTCGGTCTGGCCATTGATGCCGAGATCGGTCAGCACAACGTGTTTGCCCGTAAAAACTATTTCTATCCGGACCTGCCCAAGGGCTACCAGATCAGTCAGATGGAATTGCCGATCGTCGGCAAGGGCCACCTGGACATCGCCATGGAAGACGGCACGATCAAACGTGTCGGTGTGACCCGTGCGCACCTGGAAGAAGACGCCGGCAAAAGCCTGCACGAAGAGTTCAACGGTGCCACCGGCATCGACCTGAACCGTGCCGGTACGCCGCTGCTGGAAATCGTTTCCGAGCCGGACATGCGCAGCGCCAAGGAAGCCGTGGCCTACGTCAAGACTGTCCACGCGCTGGTGCGTTACCTCGGCATCTGCGACGGCAACATGGCCGAAGGCTCGCTGCGTTGCGACTGCAACGTCTCGATCCGTCCAAAGGGCCAGGTTGAATTCGGTACACGCTGCGAGATCAAGAACGTCAACTCGTTCCGCTTCATCGAGAAGGCGATCAACAGCGAAGTGCAACGTCAGATCGAGCTGATCGAAGACGGCGGCAAGGTGATCCAGCAGACCCGTCTGTACGATCCGAACAAGGACGAAACCCGTCCGATGCGCAGCAAAGAGGAAGCCAACGACTACCGTTACTTCCCCGATCCGGACCTGCTGCCGGTGGTCATCGAGGACTCGTTCCTCGACGAGGTGCGCGCCACCCTGCCGGAACTGCCACCGCAGAAACGCGAGCGCTTCCAGGAACAGTTCGGTCTGTCGGTCTACGACGCCAGCGTCCTGGCCACCAGCCGCGAGCAAGCCGATTACTTCGAGAAAGTCGTGAGCATCGGCGGCGACGCCAAGTTGGCGGCCAACTGGGTGATGGTTGAACTGGGCAGCCTGTTGAACAAACAAGGCCTGGACATCGACCAGTCGCCGGTTTCGGCCGAGCAGCTGGGCGGCATGCTGCTGCGCATCAAGGACAACACCATCTCCGGCAAGATCGCCAAAGTGGTGTTTGAAGCGATGGCCAACGGCGAAGGCAGCGCGGACGAGATCATCGACAAGCGCGGCCTCAAGCAAGTCACCGACACCGGCGCAATCTCGGCGGTGCTGGACGAAATGCTCGCGGCCAACGCCGAGCAGGTCGAACAATACCGCGCGGCAGACGAAGCCAAACGCGGCAAAATGTTCGGCTTCTTCGTCGGCCAGGCCATGAAAGCCTCCAAAGGCAAGGCCAACCCGCAACAGGTCAACGAACTGCTTAAAAGCAAGCTCGAAGGCTAACCACAGTGATCGTTCCCACGCTCCCGCGTGGGAACGATCACTGGACGCCCTGCGTCCGCTTTTGTGACGCAGAGCGTCACGGGCTGCATTCCCACGCAGAGCGTGGGAACGATCATGGGGTCACCTAATGAAGCGTCTGCTCAGTGCCTGCGCCCTGCTCTCTCTGCTGGCCGGTTGTGCCAGTACGGATACCATCGATCCACACGGCTACGACAAGACCGGCGTAGCTTCGTATTACGGCGCCAAACACCATGGCAAACGCACCGCCAGCGGCGAGCGTTTCAATCAGCACGGCCTGACCGCCGCCCATCGCCAGTTGCCGTTCGGCACCCGAGTGAAGATTACCAACCTGAATAACGACAGGTCCTGCGTGGTGCGCGTCAACGACCGCGGGCCATACTCTCGTGGGCGCCTGATCGACGTGTCACGTGAAGCGGCCGAACAGTTGGGCATGCTGCGCAGTGGCACCGCGAAAGTTCGCGTGCAAGCCCTCGACGACTGAAAGACGGAGCGCTGACTATTTTCGGACTGGCCGATTTACCCCTGATCAGCGTGATTGAATTGTTCAGCGGTCTGTTTTTACTGATCGCCGGCGCCGAACTGATGGTGCGTGCCGCCGTGCGCCTGGCCGCGCGACTGCATGTGCGGCCGCTGATCATCGGCCTGACCATCGTGGCCCTCGGCAGCAGCGCACCGCAGATGGCGGTCAGTTTGCAAGCCACCCTGGCGCAAAACGCCGACATCGCCGTCGGCAGTGTGATCGGCAGCAGCATCTTCAACATCCTCGTCACCCTCGGGCTCTCGGCGCTGATTATTCCGCTGCGGGTTTCGCGGCAATTGGTGCGCCTGGACATCCCGCTGATGATCGGCGCCAGCCTGCTGGTATTCGTACTGGCATGGAACGAAGAACTAAACCGCACAGACGGCATTATTCTGCTGGGTGCGTTGGTGCTGTACCTGGGCTTGCTGCTGCGCCAGTCGCGGCACTCGACCCGTCCGCCATCGGGGGCGCATGAAGCGCCACAGGCACCGTGGTTCAGCAGCCTGCTGATGATCGTCGCCGGACTGGTGATGCTGGTGTTCGCCGGGCACTTGCTGCTCGGTGCCGCGGTGGCGGTCGCGACCGACCTGGGGTTGTCGGAGCGGATTATCGGTCTGACCATCGTCGCCGTCAGCACCTCCCTGCCGGAGCTGGCCACTTCGTTGATCGCCGCGTTGCGCGGTCAGCGGGACATCGCGGTGGGCAACGTGATCGGCAGCAACCTGTTCAACCTCTTGGGCGTGCTCGGGCTTACCGCATTGATCGCGCCATCGCCGTTGTCGGTCTCGCCCAACGCCCTGGATTTCGACCTACCGGTGATGCTCGGTGTCGCGGTGCTGTGCCTGCCGGTGTTCTATTCCGGCTACCGGGTGACTCGCGCCGAAGGCCTGCTGTTTCTGGGTTTGTACCTGGCCTATGGGCTGCACGTGGTGTCGTTCACCACGGGCATGCCGCTGGCCGGCAAGCTTGAACACCTGATGCTGTTTTTCGTCCTGCCGGCGCTGGGGGCGTTTTTGCTGTTCACGTCGCTGCGCGCCTGGCGTCGCCAACACCACAAGAGGGAATTGCCATGAGCACTGATAAAAAGCCTGGGGTTGAAGTCCGTCGCCAAGTGATGGGCGACGCTTTCGTCGACCGCGCCTTGGGCAATGCCACCGAATTCACCCAGCCGTTGCAGGATTTCGTCAACGAACACGCCTGGGGCGGTGTGTGGAATCGCGAAGGTTTGCCGCTGAAAACCCGCAGCCTGATCACCCTCGCCGCGCTGACTGCGTTGAAGTGCCCGCAAGAATTGAAAGGTCACGTGCGCGGTGCGCTGAACAACGGCTGCACCGTGGACGAAATTCGCGAGGCGCTGCTGCATTGCGCGGTGTATGCCGGCGTGCCGGCGGCGATCGATGCGTTCCGGGCGGCGCAGGAAGTGATTGATAGCTACCAGAAACCGGAGTAACAGCCTGGCGTTTGAAATGTTAGATAGATTGCTATCGCGAGCAGGCTCGCTCCCACATTTGGAATGCATTTCCCCTGTGGGAGCGAGCCTGCTCGCGATGAGGCCCTAAAAACAGCGCACATCTTGAAGCTAAATCCACCCACCCCACTGCAACAAAAAGATTCCGACGTTGGTGGTGACCGCCGCCATCAGCGTGGTAATCACGATGATCGCCGCCGCCAGTTCATGATTGCCATTGGCCTGCCGAGCCATGACGAAACTGGCCGCGGCGGTCGGGCTGCCGAAGTACAGAAACAGAATCCCCAACTCCGCCCCGCGAAAACCCCAGAGCCAGGCACCGAGTGTCGCCAGCACCGGCAGGCCGATCATCTTCACCAGGCTTGAACTCAGCGCCAGCGTGCCGCTTTTGCGCATCGCCGCCAGCGACAACGTGCCGCCGATACAGATCAACGCCAACGGCAAAGTAGTTTGTGCCAGGTACTGGCCGGACTTTTCCAGCCACCCTGGCAAACCGATTTCGAAATAGGCAAATGGCGCCGCCGCAAACACACTGATAATTAACGGATTGACCATCACACTTTTGCAGATGCTCCACGGATCAGACTTGATCACCGGGCTGTAGACCGCCAGTACGATGGTCGAAAGCGTGTTGTAGAACAGGATCACCAACGCCGCGAGAATGGCCCCGAGGGAAATCCCGTAGTCGCCGTACATGCTCGCCGCCAGGGCCAGACCGATAACGCCGTTGTTGCCGCGAAACGCGCCTTGGGTGTAGATGCCCCGGTCTTCCCGCGGGCATTTCCAGATCGCCCAGCCCCAGGCAATCGCAAAGCACAGCAGCGTAGCGACCGAGAAGTAGATCAGCAGCACCGGTTGCAGCGCCGCGTGCAGGTCGGCATGCAAGATGCCCAGAAACAGCAACGCCGGCATGGTGACGTTGAACACCAGGGCCGACGCGGTATGAATGAAATTGTCGTTGATCCAGTCGATGCGCTTGAGCAGCGCCCCCAGAAACAGCATGGCAAACACCGGCGCTGTGATGTTCAGGGTTTCGAGGAAAATAGCCAGCATGCCGGGAGAACCTTGGGTGGGCGTCGTTAGGGGGCTAATGATAAGCCACCAAGTCCCCTGCCGTCTGGTAGATCGCCATCGCGGGCAAGCCCGCTCCCACAGGTTTCAGTGTTGTTAATCAAATTTAGTGAACACCGAAGATCCCTGTGGGAGCGGGCTTGCCCGCGATGAACGATCACTCGGTCTCAGGTAATCGGCGCCGGGTTGAACAAGGTAATGTCGTTATGCAGCTTATGCTGCTCCGCCCACGTCTGTTTCTTGCCGCTGGCCACGTCCAGGTAGTAGTGGAACAACTCCCAGCCAAGGTCTTCAATCGACGCCCGCCCGGTGGCAATCCGCCCGGCATCGATGTCGATCAGGTCCGGCCAGCGTTGCGCCAGTTCTGTGCGGGTCGACACCTTCACCACCGGTGCCATCGCCAACCCATAAGGCGTACCCCGCCCGGTGGTGAACACATGCAGGTTCATCCCCGCCGCCAACTGCAACGTCCCGCAGACAAAATCACTGGCCGGGGTCGCGCAGAAAATCAGCCCTTTGCGTTTGAAGCGCTCGCCAGGGCCAAGCACCCCGTTGATCGCGCTGCTACCGGATTTGACGATCGAGCCCAGGGACTTCTCGACAATGTTCGACAAACCGCCCTTCTTGTTTCCCGGCGTGGTATTGGCGCTGCGATCCGCTTCGCCCTTGGCCAGGTAACGGTCGTACCAGTCCATTTCCCGCACCAGTTCCTGAGCCACTTCCTCGGTTTCTGCCCGGGACGTCAGCAGGTAAATCGCGTCCCGGACTTCGGTGACTTCGGAAAACATCACCGTCGCCCCCGCCCGCAACAACAGGTCCGAGGCATAACCGAGTGCCGGGTTGGCAGTGATACCAGAGAACGCATCGCTGCCGCCGCACTGCATGCCGAGGATCAGCTCGGACGCTGGCACGGTTTCCCGGCGACGCAGATCGAGCTTCTTCAAACGAGTCTCGGCCAGCGCCATGATCTGCTCGATCATCTCGGTAAAACCGTGGCTGGAATCCTGCAAGCGGTATAACCACGGCTCGCTTAAATCCACCGAACTGTCGTTCTCGTGCATCACCTGCCCGGCCTGCAATTTCTCGCAGCCCAGGCTGATCACCAGCGCTTCGCCACCCAGGTTCGGGTTGCGCGCCAGGTTGCGCACGGTACGAATCGGGATGTACGCATCGGTGGCGGTGATCGCCACACCACAGCCGTAACTGTGGGTCAGCGCCACCACGTCATCGACGTTCGGGTACTTGGGCAGCAACTCGTCCTTGATGCGCTTCACCGCGTGATCCAGCACGCCGGTGACGCATTGCACGGTGGTGGTGATGCCGAGAATGTTGCGCGTGCCGACGGTGCCGTCGGCGTTGCGATAACCCTCGAAGGTGAAGCCTTCCAGCGGTGCCTGCGCGACCGGCACTTCGGTGGACAGCGGCAGGCTGTCCAGCGGCGGCGCGGTCGGCATGCGCAGTTGATCTTCCTTGACCCAGCTGCCGCGAGGAATCGGCTGCAACGCGTAGCCAATGGTCTGGCCGTAACGAATCACCTGGCCACCCTCGGGAATGTCCTCGAGCGTGACCTTGTGGCTCTGCGGCACGAAATCCACGGTGACCAGGCCATCGGGGAATTCAGTGCCGGCCGGCACGCCCTGATCGTTGACCACGATCACCACATTGTCCCGCTCGTGCAGGCGGATGTAGCGCGGCGAGTCGGAATGTTCAATCAACTGCATGACGCCGCTCCTCAGGAATGCGCTTCAGATAACTTATTGTTGGTTTCAGGACCGCTGACTGGCGGCTCTTTGAGCACCACACGTTTGATCGGGCCAACGATCACCAGATAGCTGAAAACGGCTACCAGCGCGTTGCAACCGACGAACACTAGCGCCCACTTGAACGAGCCGGTGGAGCTGATGATGTAACCGATAACGATCGGCGTGGTGATCGACGCGATGTTGCCGAAGGTGTTGAACAGGCCACCGCTGAGACCGGCGATCTGTTTCGGCGAAGTATCGGACACCACCGCCCAGCCCAACGCACCCACGCCTTTGCCGAAAAACGCCAGGGCCATGAAGCCGACGACCATCCATTCAACGTCCACATAGTTGCAAGCCACGATGCTGCTGGAAACCAGCAGGCCAGCGATGATCGGCGCCTTGCGGGCGAAGGTCAGCGAATGGCCTTTACGCAGCAGGTAATCGGAAATCACCCCGCCGAGCACACCACCGATAAACCCGCAGATCGCCGGCAGCGAGGCAATGAAACCGGCCTTGAGGATGGTCATGCCGCGCTCCTGCACCAGGTACACCGGGAACCAGGTCAGGAAGAAATAAGTGATGCCGTTGATGCAATACTGGCCCAGATACACGCCGAGCATCATGCGGTTGGTCAGCAGTTGGCGGATGTAATCCCACTTCGGACCGTCGCCCTTTTTGCCTTTGCCTTTGTCCGAGTCCATGTCGACCATGCCGCCGTTGTCGGCGATGTGCTTGAACTCGGCGTCGTTGATCATCGGGTGTTGGCGCGGGCTGTGGATAACCTTCAGCCAGATCCCCGAGAAGATGATGCCGATTACGCCCATGACGATGAACACATGCTGCCAGCCGAAGGAATACACGATCCAGCCCATCAGCGGAGCGAACAACACGGTGGCGAAATATTGCGCCGAGTTGAAGATTGCAGACGCTGTCCCGCGTTCAGCGGTCGGGAACCAGGCCGCCACGATGCGTGCGTTGCCGGGGAAGGATGGCGCTTCGGCCAAGCCCACCAAAAAGCGCAGCATGAACAGCGCAACCACCGCCGTGGACATGCCGAACTCACCGACATAGCCCTGCAGCACGGTGAACAGCGACCAGGTGAAGATACTTAGCGCATAGACTTTTTTCGAACCGAAACGGTCCAGCAGCCAGCCACCGGGAATTTGCCCGGCCACATAGGCCCAACCGAATGCGGAGAAGATATAACCGAGGGTGACCGCGTCGATACCGAGGTCTTTTTGCAGGCTGGAGCCGGCGATTGCGATGGTGGCCCGGTCGGCGTAGTTGATCGTAGTCACCAGAAACAGCATGAGCAGGATCAAATAGCGGACGTGAGTCGGCTTGGTCGATTGCATTGTAGATGTACTCCCACTGATTATTTTTATGCGGGTAATAACAATTTCTTTGTCGTATCTGGCTTTTGTGGGAGCCGGGCTTGCCCGCGATGCAGGCACCGCGCAGAGTCAGTCTCAACGCGGTGATGCTATCGCAGGCAAGCCAGCTCCCACAGGTACTGCGGTGTATCAGGAACCGATGTAGGCAGTCTTCACGACCGTGTAGAACTCTTGCGCATAGCGACCTTGCTCACGTGATCCATAGGATGAACCTTTACGCCCACCGAACGGAACGTGGTAATCCACGCCGGCGGTCGGCAGGTTGACCATCACCATCCCGGCCTGGGAGTGGCGCTTGAAGTGGTTGGCATACTTCAGCGACGTGGTAGCGATGCCCGCCGACAGGCCGAACTCGGTGTCATTGGCCATGGCCAGCGCCGCCTCGTAATCGACGACGCGAACGATATTGGCCACCGGGCCGAAGATCTCTTCGCGGCTAATACGCATCGCCGCTGTGCTGTCGGCAAACAGCGTCGGCGCGAGGAAGTAGCCTTCGGTGTCGCACGTCACCAGACCACCGCCACTGACCAGACGCGCACCTTCGGACTGGCCGATGTCGATGTACTTCATGTCTTGTTCAAGCTGAGCCTGCGAGACGACCGGACCGATATCAGTGCCGGTTTTCAGCGCGTGGCCAACCTTGATCGACTTCATGCGCTCGGCCATGGCTTCGACGAATTTGTCGTGAATCCCGGCGGTGACGATGAAGCGGCTCGACGCGGTGCAACGCTGGCCGGTGGAATAGAACGCGCTCTGTACCGACAGCTCGACCGCTTGCTTGAGGTCGGCGTCATCGAGAATGATCTGCGGGTTCTTGCCGCCCATTTCCAGCTGAACCTTGGCCTGACGCGACACGCAGCTGACAGCGATCTGGCGACCCACGCCCACGGAACCGGTGAAGCTGATGCCATCGACTTTCGGGCTCTGCACCAGCGCATCGCCAACCACGCGACCGCTGCCCATCACCAGGTTGAACACGCCGGCCGGGAAGCCTGCGCGGGAGATGATTTCCGCCAGCGCCCAGGCACAGCCCGGAACCAGATCAGCAGGTTTCAGCACGACGCAGTTGCCGTAAGCCAGGGCCGGAGCGATTTTCCATGCAGGGATCGCGATCGGGAAGTTCCACGGGGTGATCAGGCCGACCACACCCAACGCTTCACGGGTCACTTCAACGTTGACACCCGGACGCACCGACGGCAAATAGTCGCCGGACAGGCGCAGGCATTCACCGGCGAAGAACTTGAAGATGTTGCCGGCGCGAGTCACCTCGCCGATGGCTTCGGGCAGAGTCTTTCCCTCTTCCCGGGCCAGCAAAGTGCCCAGCTCTTCGCGACGGGCGAGGATTTCAGTACCGACTTTATCCAGTGAATCGTGACGTGCCTGAATGCCCGAAGTGGACCAGGCCGGGAACGCGGCGCGAGCGGCGTCGATGGCGGCGTGGACCTGAGCCAGATCAGCCTTGGCGTAATCGCCGATGGTATCGGTCAGCTCGGACGGGTTGATGTTGGCGCAGTAATCACTGCCCGCCACCCATTCGCCGTTGATGTAGTTATCGAAACGCATTGAATCAGCCACGGGCTGCTCCTTTAAAAAGAAGTCCTCACGCAAAAAGCCGCTGATTGCTCAGCGGCCCTGGTTTTGTGGGGTGTTATTGCGCACCTTGCTTGTCGATCAGCGCGGCGAGCATTTCGTACTCTTCGCCCGTCAGATCGGTCAGCGGCGCACGCACAGGACCTGCGTCATAACCGGCGATTTTCGCCCCGGCCTTGACGATGCTCACAGCGTAACCGGCCTTGCGGTTACGGATGTCCAGGTACGGCAGGAAGAAGTCGTCGATGATCTTGCCGACGGTGGCGTGATCGTCGCGGGCGATGGCGTGGTAGAAATCCATCGCGGTTTTCGGGATGAAGTTGAACACCGCCGAGGAGTAAACCGGCACGCCCAGCGCCTTGTAAGCCGCGGCGTAGACTTCAGCGGTCGGCAAACCACCCAGGTAGCTGAAGCGATCACCGAGGCGGCGACGGATCGACACCATCAGCTCGATATCGCCCAGGCCATCCTTGTAACCGATCAGGTTCGGGCAGCGCTCGGCCAGACGTTCCAGCAAAGGAGCGGTCAAGCGGCAGACATTACGGTTGTAAACCACCACGCCGATTTTTACCGATTTGCATACCGCTTCAACGTGGTCGGCAACACCGTCCTGGCTGGCTTCGGTCAGGTAGTGCGGCAGCAGCAACAGGCCTTTGGCGCCCAAGCGCTCGGCTTCTTGAGCGTATTCGATGGCTTGACGAGTTGCGCCACCGACACCTGCAAGAATCGGCACGCTGGTGGCGCAAGTGTCGACGGCAGTCTTGATGATTTCCGAATATTCGCTGGCCGCCAGAGAGAAGAACTCACCGGTGCCGCCCGCGGCGAACAATGCCGAGGCGCCGTATGGGGCCAGCCATTCGAGACGTTTGATATAGCCCGCGCGATGGAAATCGCCCTGAGCATTGAAGTCGGTGACCGGGAATGACAGCAGGCCGGAGGAGAGGATGGACTTCAGTTCTTGTGGATTCATTATTCGAACACCCTGGGTAGCAACGTTGTGTGAGAAAACCGTTCAGCCTTCGCCGAAGTTGTAGGTCATCGTACAACTTAAAATACAACCGTCAACTGCATTTCATCGCGAGCCGCGAAATTTACGTCGGAAAAGGGACTGGAAACCGGCCAACGATAGATGCCCGGACAGTTGTGGATAAACGCGGGGCGGGCCTGGAGCCTTGCGCTGACATGCCTGGTCAAAATCGTTCTCGGCACGCTGCGAATGCGCCACGTACAGTGTGACCACTGCCATGAATGGATCGTGGCAGATTTCGCAAGGAGAGCGATTTCATGACTTTTGCCATCCCGGTTCTTCCCCGGTTCCCGTCTCATGCCCCCGACAAAGCAACCGTCAAACTGTCAAACTTGAATGATTCCTTGATCGTCCGCGTCCCGGATCCGAACGATATTCCGCCGAACTGGGATGTCTATCCAATCCTCGGGGCAGATACGGAAGCACCAGATTGGGAGGGCCTCGCAGAGCCTACCGGCGTCTGGGATGAGGCCAGTGACGATGTGGTAAAACGGAAGGGAATTGAGCTGCGAATTCCGAAAGCGGAACTGGAAAAGTACCGGAACACAGAAATTGAATTGCGTTACAAATTTGCGGATGAGTCTAGTCTGGAGCCGTGTTCGGAGTCCCTGAGACTGTACGTCGAAGCCTGACCCCTTTTCGCGTCTGACCGTTTACCGGTCAGGCGCATTTTAGTGTTGATCGTTCATCGATAAGACGTAATCAGCGCTGCGCCTGCGCTTCTTCATGCGCCTGGCGCAACCGCTCGCGGCTATTCGTCAAATGCAACCGCATCGCCGCCCGCGCCGCATCGGAATCCTGGCGGGCAATTGCGTCATAAATCTCTTCATGCTCGCGACTCAGTCGACTCATATAGTGCTGCTGATCATCATGGGCCAGACGCGCAGAATTCAGGCGCGTGCGCGGAATGATGCTGGTACCCAGGTGGGTCATGATGTCGGTGAAGTAGCGGTTGCCGGTGGCAAGGGCAATTTGCAGGTGGAACTGGAAGTCCGAAGCCACCGCATCGCTGGCGTGGGAGGCGCTTTCATTCAGCGCGTCCAGCGACGCTCGCATCAACGCCAACTGCTCAGGACTGCGGCGTTGCGCGGCAAGGCCGGCGGATTCCACTTCCAGGCTGATGCGCAATTCCAGAATCGCCAACACGTCGCGCAAGGTCACCACGGTGGCCGGATCGATACGGAAACCGCTCGGGCTTGGCGTGTCGAGCACGAAGGTGCCGATGCCGTGACGGGTTTCAACCTGCCCGGCGGCCTGCAAACGGGAAATCGCTTCGCGCACCACAGTGCGGCTGACGCCATGGGCATCCATGATCGCCGACTCGGTGGGCAACTTGTCGCCACGTTTGAGATGACCGTCGCGGATCTGCTCAGACAGCACCGTCACCAGCTCCTGAGCGAGGCTGCGGCGCTTGCGAGGGAGGCGAGGTGCGTCGATCGGGTTTTCCATGGTGAACGTCTGTCTCGAAAATTCGGCTGAATCCGCATCATAGCTCAACGCGGTTGTACGATCACCACCACTCCCTGTGGGAGCGTGGCTTGCCCGCGATGAACGATAACGCGGTTCTGCAGGTGAACCGCGTCGAGGCCATCGCGGGCAAGCCACGCTCCCACAGGTCAAGTGGTGTTTATGCGGTCACGGTTTGGTCCACCAGATGCCCATTTTCGATGCGCACATGCCGTGGATGGAAACGCTTCAGGCTGCTGCGATGCCCGACGCTGACGATGCTCAGCCCCGGCAATTCATCGATCAATGCCTGATACAGCGACGCTTCATCCTCTTCGTCCATCGCCGAGGTGGCTTCGTCCATGTACAGCCATTGCGGCGCATACAGCAGCGCACGGGCAAAGGCCAGACGTTGCTGCTCGCCCGGCGAGAGCATGCGCTGCCAGTGATTGGCTTCATCCAGACGCGATACCAGATGCGGCAAGCGACAGGTTTCCAGCACATGGACGTAACGCTCGTGCGGGTAGGTGTCGCCCGGCTGTGGATAACTCAGGACCTCGCGCAGGGTGCCAATCGGCAGATAGGGTTTTTGCGGCAGGAACAGATAACGCCCCATCGGCAGACGGATGCTGCCGTGGCCGGCCGGCCAAAGGTGCCCCATCGCCCGCAGCAACGTCGATTTGCCGCTGCCGGAACGACCGCTGAGCATGACGCGCTCGCCCTCCTCCACGGTCATGTCGGCGTTGGTCAGCAAGTGACGACCATCAGCGAGATCGAGGCCGAGGTTATGCACCCTCAATGCCGAGCCCTGATTCTGCACGTCGATGGCCGGTGCGCGTTCTTCATTGTCGGTCATGGCCTGGCGGAAACTCAGCAGACGATCACTCGTGGCGCGCCATGCCGCCAGATCCGTATACGCGTTGATGAACCAGCTGAAGTTCTCCTGCACGTTGCCAAAGGCCGAGTTGATTTGCATCAGCTCACCGAGTTCGATCTTGCCGGTGAAGTAACGCGGCGCCGCAACGATGAACGGGAAAATGATCGCGATCTGGCCATACCCCGAGGTGAAGAAAGTCAGGCGTTTGGACACGCGCATGATGTCCCAGAAGTTGTGCCAGACCAGCCCGAAGCGGTTGCTCAAGCGCCGGTTTTCGTTCGGCTCGCCGTTGTACAAGGCGATGCTTTCGGCGTTTTCGCGCACCCGCACCATGGAGAAACGCAGGTCGGCCTCAAAGCGCTGCTGGTTATTGTTCAGGCCGATCAACCGTTTGCCGATCAAGTGCGTCAGCCAACTGCCGACCATCGCATACACCAGCGCGCACCAGAACATGTAACCGGGAATGGTGAAACCAAGCACCTCGATGCTGCCCGAGACGCCCCACAAAATGATCGAGAACGACACCAGGCTCACCACGGTGCGGATCAGCCCGATACTGAGGCTCAGGGTCGTAGTGGTAAACGTGTTGAGGTCTTCGGAAATCCGCTGGTCCGGGTTATCGGTGTAACCGCCCTGCTCCAGCTGGTAGTAGTTCTTGTTGCCGAGCCAACGGGCGAAGTGTTTTTCGGTAAGCCACGCCCGCCAGCGGATGGTCAGCATCTGGGTCAGGTACAGACGATACACTGCGCCAAGGATCGCCACCGCCGCGATGCCGCAGAAGTACAGAATCAACTGCCAGAACGCCGCTTCGTCCTTCTTCTGCAAGGCGTTGTAAAAGTCCTTGTACCAACTGTTGAGCCACACTGAAATCGCCACGCTGAACAATGACAGCGCGATCACTGCGATCAGCAACGTCCAGGCCTTGCCCTTCTCTTCGCTGCGCCAGTAAGGCGTGGTCATCGCCCAGACTTTGCGAAAAAACTGCCCGCGCACAGCATCGTTGACCGCGGAATATTCAGCGTTCTGATTCATGGATAAGGCTCGATAAAGAAAAGAACACACACGGGCCGATCATAAATGATCGACCCGGCTTGTAACGAGGTGTGACAACAATTGTTCAGCGCCGGTTCAGCGACGGACCGGACGCTTTGCAGTTTGCGCTGCAGCGTGCGGCGGTGCATGCCCAAGGCGCGGGCAGTCGCGGAGATGTTGCCTTCGTGCTCGGTCAGTACGCGCTGGATGTGCTCCCACTGGAGACGGTCCACGGACATCGGGTTTTCCGGCACCAGCGTGTCGAGGTCGGCGTGCTCGGAGAGCAACGCGGCCAGCACGTCATCGGCGTCCGCCGGTTTGCACAGGTAATTGCAGGCACCGCGCTTGATCGCCTCGACGGCGGTGGCAATGCTCGAGTAACCGGTTAGGATCACCACGCGCATTTCCGGGTCGAGTTCGAGCAGTTTGGGCAGCAACACCAGACCCGAGTCGCCGTCCATTTTCAGATCAAGGGCGGCGTAATCCGGGATGTCGGCCTGGGCGATAGTCAGGCCTTCTTCGGCGGAACCTGCTGTGCTGACGCGAAAACCACGGCGGGCCATGGCGCGGGCCATCACGCGGGTAAAGGTTGCGTCGTCGTCTACCAGCAGCAAATGCGGCAGTTCTTCGCCTTCGACTTGGATCTCGTCACTCATGTTCGTCTCCTCGGGCGACACGGGGCAGGCGCAGCTCGGTAAGCGTGCCACCTTCCTCATGACTGTAGAGTTTCACTGAGCCGCCGGCGCGTGTCACGCTGGCCTTGCTCAAAAACAGGCCCAGGCCGAAACCTTTGCCCTTGGTGGTAAAAAACGGTTTGCCAATCTGCTCGGCAATGGCCAATGGCACGCCGGCGCCATGGTCGCGAATGCTGATGGTCAAATCCTCGGCATTCCAGTCCAGGGTCACTTGTAAGCCTTCGGGGCACGCATCGGCGGCGTTGTTCAGCAAATTCAGCAGGGCTTGGGTCAGGTCCGGCGGCGGCGCCATGCGCGGCACGGCCCCCTGGCCCAGGCGCTGGAAGCGATAACTGGCTTCCGGGCGCATCAGGTGCCAGCGGTTCAGGGCTTCGTCGAGCCAGTCAGTGACGTCCTGCATCTCCACCGCCAGACGACGATTGGCTTCCGCCGCCCGAACCAACTGCTGCAAGGTTTCTTTGCAGAGTTTGACCTGATCCTGCAGCACGCTCAAATCGTCCTGTAACAGCGGGTCGGGATGGTCCTGACGCATTTCCTTGAGCAACACGCTCATGGTCGCCAGCGGTGTGCCCAATTCATGGGCGGCGCCGGCAGCCTGGGTCGCGACGGCCAGCAATTGCTGATCGCGCAGGCCTTCTTCGCGACGAATGGCGCGCAGTTCCTCCTGACGACGCAGCTCTTCGGCCATCCGGGCGGCGAAGAACGTGATGACCGCTGCGGCCAGGGCGAAGCTCAGCCACATGCCGTAAATCTGCAAGTTCTCCCGGGCGATCGGGAACGTTTCCAGCGGATAGAACCGCGCCAACAGCAACGTATAAAGCGCCAACGCGATACCCGACAGAATCACCGAATATCGCCACGGCAGCGTCACGGCGGCAATGGTCAGCGGCACCAGGTAATAAGAGACGAACGGATTGGTCGAACCGCCGGAGAAGTACAGCAAGGCACTGTGGATAAACAGGTCGCAGGCCAGCTGCACGGCGTATTCGAGTTCGGTCACCGGCCACGACGTGCGTAGACGAATCGCGGTCAGCGCGCAGAGCACCATGGAAAAACCGAGGGTGATCGCCAATTGCAGCCAGGGTAACGGCAGCAGGTCGAACCAGTAGGCCAGGCCTACGGAACCGGCCTGAGCGGCCAACACCAACGTGCGGATGAACGTGAGTCGCCAGAGGTTCTGGCGAGTGGCGGAAGTGATTTGAACGGGGGCGAGCATGAGCTCTCCTGATGAGCGCTCCAGGCGGATCGCACGGAGTATAACCAAGCACGGGGTCTGGCAGGCAAAAGTGCGGCAAACGGCCACATGGCAGGAACGAATTGCGGCGTCTATGACGCCGCCATCGCGGGCAAGCCACGCTCCCACAATGGAATGCATTCCCCTGTGGGAGCGTGGCTTGCCCGCGATTGACCGCGCAGCGGTCACCTACGATCTATCTGTATAGAAGTTGTAACTGTGCGAACCGGACCATTGAAGCTAGAGTCTGATGGTTTCATGCAGGTTCGGACCTTAACCCCTGCGCATCGTCCAAGGAGCTTTTCATGCACACATTGCGCCGCAGCGCCGCCCTTCTTGCCTTAAGCGTTGGCACCGTCGTCAGCCTCCCGGCCCTGGCCGTCGACGAACTGCATTACAACCAGATCTCCCTGCGCGCCGAAGTCAGCCAGGAAGTGGCCCGCGACCTGATGATCGTGACCCTCTACACCGAAGAGCAAAACACCGACCCGGCCAAACTCGCCGCCGACGTCAGCACCACCATGAACAAAGCACTGGCCCAGGCTAAAGAAGTCAAAGACATCACCCTGCGTCAGGGCAGCCGCAACAGCTACCCGATCTACGACACCAAAGGCCAGAAAATCACCGGCTGGCGTGAACGCGCCGAACTGCGCCTGGAAAGCTCGGACTTCGCCGCCCTGTCCAAACTCACCGGCGAACTGCTCACCGACCTGAAAATGGGCGGCATGGACTTCGCCATCGCCACCCCAACCCGCAAGGCCAGCGAAGACGCCCTGCTCAAAGAAGCCGTGACCGCCTTCAAGTCCCGCGCCCAACTGGCCACCGACGCCCTGGGCGGCAAGAGCTACAAAATCGTCAACCTGAACCTCAACAGCAACGGTTATCCACAACCGTACATGCGCGGGCCGATGATGATGAAAGCTGCCGGCATGGATTCCGCGCCGGTGACTCCGGAAGTTGAAGCCGGTACCAGCCAGGTCAGCATGACGGCGGATGGGGCGATTGAAGTGTTGATGCAGTGATTCGATAAGCCGGACATGAAAAAACGGCGATCACCGAAGTGATCGCCGTTTTTTTGTGCCGGAAGAATCTGGTTAGTCAGTCCTGTGGTGAAAACACGACCGCCATCGCAGGCAAGCCAGCTCCCACAAGGTCATGCGACATTTCAAGATCTATGCAGAGCCTGTGGGAGCTGGCTTGCCTGCGATGAACGATGACGCGGTGATTCAGGATTAAGACTGCGGGTCGACATTATCCAGCGCCCGATTCACCGCCAATTCCGCCAGCATGATGATCTGTTGAATCGCCAATACTGTATTGCGCTGCGGGCCGATCAGGTTTGTGGCGAAATCACTGGCCAGGACACTGGCCGAGGCCAATGACTCGCAAGCTTGAACCAGAAGACTTTCAGTGTCGCTGTCCGGGGAAACCAGGAACATCGTGCTGGGGCGACGTGGTTTTGCGGCGTAAGGTTTGGGCGGATCGAGGTAGTAGTCGAGCGCACGTTTTATGGCTTCGCGGTCTTTGAGTAGTTCTTCGGTGCGCGAAGCTTCGGCGTTGGGTGTGGTGGTGTTGAAGGGTGGGTCGGGGATTAACTTATCCATAAAAACTCCTACTTATTGAGTGGGAGCCATCCGCTTGTCGTTTCCACACGACAAAGAGGTGGCAGCTGTACGCGGGGTGGAAAACCGGTAAGTAGGCACCCGGCCAGACCGAAGTCTGCCCACGCACAGCCGCCATAACGCAGTTTGCAGACGAAAGAAGACATCGGCAACGATTACGGTGGTGATGCAATGCAACTACTTAAGGTTCAGGTTTCCACACCTGCTCGCTGGTTTTGCAGCGACAGTCAAAGACTAGGGAGCCCGCTTCCGACGCACAACCTGAAAAACATGTGGGAAGGTTCTGATGTTTTTACCAACCAATAAACATCGTTGCCTGTAAGGCCGCCATCGCGGGCAAGCCCGCTCCCACAGTGGAGCGGTGTATGTCTGCAATGAATTGGTCGGCTGTCAGGCCGCCAAGATCAAAAGATCGCCGAGATTCCGAATGATCCAGGGTGTATGCCACAACAGAGGGGTCCCCCCTCAAAAAACGATATTTCCGCCCTCCCCACCAACAACGCTACCCTCAGGAAAACACCGCCGCCAAGCCCTCGGGGACTCCATGGAAAGAACCACCGTCAAACCACTTCTGCTCGCTCTCGCCCTAGCCACAACCGCACCACTTGCACAAGCCGCCCAAGCCGCCCAAGCCGCCACCACCCTGGTCTACTGCTCCGAAGCCAGCCCCGCCGGCTTCGACCCCAGCCAATACACCAGCGGCACCGACTTCGACGCCTCCGCCGAAACCGTCTTCAACCGCCTCACTCAATTCACACGCGGCGGCACCGAAGTCGAGCCCGGATTAGCGACAAGTTGGGATGTGAGCAAGGACGGTCTCACCTACACCTTCCACCTGCGCGACGGCGTGAAGTTCCACACCACCGATTACTTCACCCCGACCCGCGACTTCAACGCCGATGACGTGTTGTTCACCTTCCAGCGCCTGCTCGACCCGCAGAATGCGTTCCGTAAAGCCTACCCCGCCGAGTCGCCGTACTTCACCGACATGGGCCTGAACACCACGATCAAAAGCATCGACAAACTCGACGACCACACCGTGCGCTTCAGCCTGAACAACATCGACGCCGCGTTCGTGCAAAACCTCGCCATGAGTTTCGCCTCGGTGCAATCCGCCGAATACGCCGCGCAATTGTTGAAAGAAGGCAAAGCCGCCGACCTCAACCAGAAACCGGTCGGCACCGGCCCCTTCGTGTTCAAGCGCTATCAAAAGGACTCGCAGATCCGCTACGCGGCCAACAAGGCCTACTGGAAACCCGAGGACGTGAAACTCGATAACCTGATTTTCTCGATCACCCCGGACGCCGCAGTGCGCTTACAGAAGCTCAAGGCCGGCGAGTGCCAGGTCAGCGGCTACCCGCGCCCGGCAGACATTGAAGTGATGGAGAAAGACCCGAATCTGATCGTGCTCAAGCAGGCCGGTTTCAACCTTGGCTTCCTCGCCTACAACGTAACCCATCCACCGCTGGATCAACTCAAGGTCCGTCAGGCCCTGGACATGGCAATCGACAAACCGGCGATCATCAAGGCCGTCTACCAGAGTGCCGGGCAACTGGCGCAGAACGCTTTGCCGCCAGCGCAATGGTCCTATGACCCGAGTATCAAAGACGCACCGCACGACCCGACCAAAGCCCGCGCGCTGCTGAAAGAAGCAGGGGTTGCGCCCGGTACCACCATCGATTTGTGGGCCATGACCGTGCAGCGCGCCTCCAACCCCAACGCGCGAATGTCGGCGCAGATGATCCAGCAGGATTGGGAGAAAGTCGGCATCAAGGCCAACATCGTCAGCTATGAATGGGGCGAGTACATCAAGCGCGCCAAGAATGGCGAACACGACGCCATGATCTACGGTTGGACCGGCGACAACGGTGACCCGGACAACTGGCTCGGCGTGCTCTATAGCTGCGCCGCCGTGAAAGGCAGCAACTACGCCAAGTGGTGCGACCCGGTCTACGACAAACTGGTGCAGCAAGCCAAGGTGTCCACGGACAAACAGCAGCGGGTCAATCTGTACCAACAGGCACAGCAAATCCTTAAGCAACAGGTGCCAATTACACCGATTGCGAATTCGACGGTGTTCCAGCCACTGCGCAAGGAAGTGACCGACTTCAAGATCAGCCCGTTCGGCCTCACACCCTTCTATGGAGTGGGTATAAATAAGTAACACCAGGCTCCAACCGGGTGCGCGAGACGCCCCCGGTTGCCCCTTATCGGTGCGCGATTTGCACCGTAAAAAACCTGCGCAAATGGTCAAATACTTCAGTATTTATACATATGCGACATTAAGGTACGTTCGTTCCACTGTTTAAGGTTTGTGGCCATTCAGGATCTTGCATTGGGTATGGCCCCTGCATAAGTATCCGCAGGTCGACTCACGAGGTCGTCCTCTAATTCCAAAAATGACAACAATCATGAGGCCACCATGCTTAAACACGCGGTCATTCCGTTTTTAGTCGGCGCAAGCTTATTAGCCAGCGCACCTTTCGCCGTCGCTGCGACTAACCTGGTGTTTTGCTCCGAAGGGAGCCCGGCCGGTTTTGATCCTGGTCAGTACACCACCGGAACCGACTTCGACGCCTCTGCAGAAACCATGTTCAACCGCCTGACTCAGTTCGAGCGCGGCGGTACCGCCGTTATTCCTGGCCTGGCAACCAAGTGGGACATTTCCGATGACGGCCTGACTTACACCTTCCACCTGCGTGAAGGCGTCAAGTTCCACACCACCCCGTACTTCAAGCCAACTCGTGAGTTCAACGCCGACGACGTGCTGTTCACCTTTAATCGCATGATTAACAAGGATGACCCGTTCCGCAAAGCGTACCCGACTGAATTCCCGTACTTCACCGACATGGGGATGGATACCAACATCACCAAGATCGATAAAGTCGACGACAAAACCGTCAAGTTCACCCTCAAAGAAGTTGATGCCGCGTTCATTCAGAACATGGCCATGAGTTTCGCCTCAGTCCAGTCCGCCGAGTACGCTGCCCAGCTGCTCAAGGAAGGCAAAGCCGCCGACATCAACCAGAAGCCGGTCGGTACTGGCCCGTTCGTATTCAAGAGCTACCAGAAAGACTCCAACATCCGCTACACCGGGAACAAGGACTACTGGAAGCCTGACGACGTGAAGATCGACAACTTGATCTTCGCCATCACCACCGACCCGTCGGTGCGTATTCAGAAGCTGAAGAAGAACGAGTGCCAGATCACGCTGTTCCCACGTCCGGCCGACCTGAAGGCGCTGCAAGAAGACAAGACGTTGAAGGTGCCTAACCAGGCTGGTTTCAACCTGGGTTACATCGCCTACAACGTGATGGACAAGGTCAAGGGCAGCAACGAGCCGAACCCGCTGGCCGACCTGCGAGTTCGTCAGGCGCTGGACATGGCAGTCAACAAGCCGCAGATCATCGACTCGGTTTATCAGGGTGCAGGCCAACTGGCCGTCAACGCCATGCCGCCGACCCAATGGTCCTACGACACCACCATCAAGGATGCGCCATACAACCCTGAGAAAGCCAAAGCGCTGCTCAAGGAAGCTGGCGTCAAGGAAGGCACCGAAATCGTTCTGTGGGCGATGCCGGTACAGCGTCCGTACAACCCGAACGCCAAGCTGATGGCTGAAATGCTGCAGTCCGACTGGAAGAAGATCGGCCTGAACGTCAAGATCACCAGCTACGAATGGGGCGAGTACATCAAACGCTCCAAAGGCGGCGAGAACCAGGCGATGATCATCGGCTGGAGCGGCGACAATGGTGACCCGGACAACTGGCTGAACGTGCTGTTCGGTTGCGACTCGCTGAGCGGCAACAACTTCTCCAAGTGGTGCGACAAGAAATTCGACGGCATCGTCAAGGAAGCCAAGCGCACTACCGATCAGGCCAAGCGCACCGAACTGTACAAGCAGGCGCAACACGTCCTCAAAGACGCCGTTCCAATGACACCTATCGCTCACTCGACGGTGTTCCAACCCATGCGCGACAACGTGCAGGACTTCAAGATCAGCCCGTTTGGCTTGAACTCCTTCTACGGCGTCAGCGTCAGCAAATAAGAAAAGGCAGCGGCGACGTTTTCAGCGTCGCCGCTGCTTTTTTCTGCCGAGAATCTAGGAATTTGCCTACATCCAAATCCGCTGTCTCGTACAGCAGGACTTAGGACGCGTTGCCTTTTCCTACGAGTCTTTAGGACTCAGCGCATTTACTGCCAGACCCACGGCCCCTACCGTCGGGCTCTGACCAGTGACTGTGTGGGCTATCGGTTTGCTGCCCGTATTGGTTTGAACTCAATGCAGCCACAACGTCCCCGGACGGGATCGCGGCGCATTGAATAACACTACAAAAAGAGGGAGCGTCATGCGCCATACCTTGGTTTTATCCGCATTGCTGAGCACCGGCCTGCTGGCCGTCACTTCCATGAGCCAGGCCGCCAATAACAGCCTGGTGTTCTGCTCCGAAGGCAGCCCCGCCGGTTTCGACACGGCGCAGTACACCACTGCGACCGATAACGACGCCGCCGAGCCGCTGTACAACCGATTGGCAGAGTTTGAAAAAGGCGCCACCAACGTCGTACCAGGTCTGGCAACGAGCTGGGATATTTCCGAGGACGGCCTCAAGTACACCTTTCACCTGCGCGAAGGGGTGAAGTTTCACACGACCAAATACTTCACACCGACCCGCGATTTCAACGCCGATGATGTGCTGTTCACCTTCAATCGCATGCTCGATCCGCAGCAACCCTTCCGTAAGGCTTATCCGACCGAGTTCCCGTATTTCAACGGGATGAGCCTGAACAAGAACATCGCCAAGGTCGAGAAGACCGGGCCACTGACCGTGGTGATGACGCTCAACAGCGTCGACGCCGCGTTCATCCAGAACATCGCCATGAGCTTTGCCGCGATCCTTTCCGCCGAATACGCCGACCAGTTGCTGACCTCCGGCAAGCCGAGCGACATCAACCAGAAGCCGATCGGCACTGGCCCGTTCGTGTTCAAGAGCTACCAGAAAGATTCCAACATCCGTTACAGCGGCAACAAACAGTACTGGGACCCGAGCCGGGTCAAGCTCGACAACCTGATTTTCGCCATCAACACCGATGCTTCGGTGCGCGTGCAGAAACTCAAGGCCAACGAATGCCAGATCACCCTGCACCCGCGCCCGGCCGACGTAACCGCGTTGAAAAACGATCCGAAACTGCAACTGATCGAGAAGCCCGGCTTCAACCTCGGTTACATCGCCTATAACGTGCGGCACAAACCATTCGATCAGCTCGAAGTGCGCCAGGCGCTGGACATGGCGGTGAACAAGCGAGGCATTCTCAACGCCGTCTATCAAGGCGCCGGCCAACTGGCGGTCAACGCCATGCCACCGACCCAATGGTCCTACGACGAAACGATTAAAGACGCCGCCTATAACCCGGAAAAAGCCAAGGAACTACTCAAGGCTGCCGGCGTGAAGGAAGGCACTGAAATCACTCTCTGGGCCATGCCGGTTCAGCGTCCGTATAACCCCAACGCCAAGCTGATGGCCGAAATGCTCCAGGCGGATTGGGCGAAGATCGGCCTCAAGGTCAAGATCGTCAGCTACGAATGGGGCGAGTACATCAAGCGCACCAAGAACGGCGAGCACGACATCAGCCTGATCGGCTGGACCGGTGACAATGGTGATCCGGACAACTGGCTCGGCACGCTTTACAGCTGCGATGCCATTGGCGGCAACAACTACTCCATGTGGTGTGATCCGGCTTACGACAAGCTGATCAAGCAGGCCAAGGTCGTGACCGATCGCGACCAGCGCACCGTGCTCTACAAACAGGCGCAGCAGTACCTCAAGCAGCAGGTACCGATCACGCCGGTCGCCCACTCGACGGTCAACCAGCCGTTGAGCGCCAAAGTCGAAGGATTCAAGGTGAGTCCTTTCGGTCGTAACGTGTTCTCGGGCGTCAGTATCGACCAATAACCAATTAGCCAGAACGCTGGGGGTGGATTCCGCCCTCACGCAAGCGTATTGCCGTAATTCGCCAATCCGGCCTGTAGCAAACGTTTGCGATGCCTGCGTGAGTTCTAAACCAAATAGCCGGATCACCAAAAAAGACCGGCATTAAAAAAAGAAAGTAAGGAGCTTCACCCATGAAACTGAGCAGCACCGTGTTATTGGCCTTGGCCATCAGCAGCGTGACAGCCACGGCTTACGCTGAATCCCAGAGTCAGGCTTTCACCCCGGTTACCGTAAAAGAGAAAAGTGCTCAGAGTGAAGCCACAGGCTTTGTCGAAGGGCAATCGATCACCGGCACCACGCGTAACTGGTATGCCAACGAACAGTTCAAGCGGGGCGCCAAACTCAACTACCGCCAGGGTGGTGAAACTCGCCAGACTGACCGTCGTATCAACTGGGTTCAGGGCACCATCCTCAAGTACAACTCCGGCTTCACTGAAGGCACCGTAGGCTTCAGTACCGAAGTGGCGGCCTACAATGCCATCGCTCTGGATCGTGATCGCAAGGACCTGGCGTCCAACAACGGTGGCGCACCGACCACCCGTCCTGGCGCCGGTAACAACCGCACCCTGACCAAAGAAGGCGGCGACGCTCAAGGGCAGTGGAGCAAACTGGGCCTGGCCAACGTCAAGGCTCGTGTCTCCAACACCACCCTGACGGCCGGTCGCATGAACTTCAGCAGCCCGCAAGTCGACGTGATCGGCAACCGTGCGCTGCCTTCGAGCTTCGAAGGTGTGGCCATCCACAGCGATGAACTGGAAAATCTGTCCTTCGACCTGGCCACCTTCGACCGCAACTCTCCGCGCACCGAAGAGAGCCAGCGCAAGTTCCGTTCCGAATACGGTGACACCAATGCCGAAGCGGATCACGTGAACACCGCTGGTATCACGTACCAGCCATTCGCCAGCCTGACCACCAGCCTCTGGGGCACCCAGGCTGAAGACCTGTGGAACCAGTACTACTTCGGCGCCACCCACGTTCTGGGTGATAGCTCCGTCCTGAGCCTGACCACTGGCCTGAACTACTACAAAACCGTGGACGAAGGCAAAGCCAAGCTCGGCCAGATCGACAACGACACCTACTCCCTGTCGTTCGGCCTGACCCACCTGGCTCACAGCCTGACCTTCTCGTACCAGGAAGTGAACGGTAACGAGTACTTCGACTACCTGCACGAAACCAACGGCATCTACCTGGCTAACTCCCTGCTGTCGGACTTCAACGGTCCGAACGAGAAGTCCTTCCAGATCGCCTATGGTCTGAACATGGCCGAATACGGCGTGCCGGGCCTGAAGTTCAACATCTACCAGGCTCGCGGCTGGGGTATCGACGGTACTCACTACAACAGCACCGGCTACACCGATGTGAAGGCGATGGACGGCGAAACCCACTATGAATACGGCATCGGCGCTTCGTACGCCGTACAAAGTGGCCCGCTCAAAGCCACCGCAATCCGCGCGACTTACACCGCTCACCGCGCCAGCGAAAACCAGGCGGATGGCAGCCTCAACGAGTTCCGTCTCGTGACCACCATTCCGTTCAACATTTTGTAAAACGCATGCCTGCGGCTGACTCATGACGAGTCGGCCGCCTGGTTTTTTTGTTCAACCGATTGCAGAGGGCTCTAGATGAAAATGCTTCCCCTACGAGCGGCCATTGCTGCCGCGTTGCTGAGTGTCGCCGTCGGCGTCTCGGCCAAACCCTTGGTGGTCTGTACCGAAGCCAGTCCGGAAGGCTTCGATATGGTCCAGTACACGACTGCAGTCACAGCCGATGCGGTGGCCGAAACCATCTTCAATCGTCTGGCGGACTTCAAGCCCGGCACCACTGAAGTGATTCCGGCACTCGCCGAATCGTGGGACATCAGCGACGACGGTCTGACCTACACTTTCTACCTGCGCAAAGGCGTCAAGTTTCACACCACCGATTACTTCAAGCCGACCCGCGACATGAACGCCGACGACGTGGTCTGGAGCTTCCAGCGTCAACTGGACCCGAAACACCCATGGCATAAACTGTCGAGCGTGGGCTTCCCGTACTTTGAAAGCATGGGCTTCAAAGAGCTGCTCAAAAGCGTCGAGAGAGTCGACGACAACACGGTCAAATTCACTCTGACCCGCCGTGAAGCGCCGTTCCTGGCCGACATCGCCATGGCCTTCTCCTCGATCTACTCCGCCGAATACGCCGATCAGCTGCTCAAGGCCAATAAGGCCGGCGACCTGAACAACAAGCCAATCGGCACCGGCCCGTTCGTCTTCCAGCGTTACGCCAAGGACGCTCAGGTCCGCTTCAAGGCCAACCCGGACTACTTCCGCGGCAAACCACCGGCTGATTCGCTGATTCTGGCGATTGCCACCGACAACAACGTGCGTCTGCAAAAGCTCAAGGCCAACGAGTGCCAGATCGCGCTGTATCCGAAACCGGATGACATCCCGAGCATCAAGAAAGACGACAAGCTGAAGGTCGATGAACTGAACGCAATGACCGTCTCCTATATCGCCATGAACACCACTCACAAGTACATGAGCGACGTGCGCGTGCGTAAAGCCATCGACATCGCCTTCGACAAGGCTGCGTACGTCAACGCGCTGTTCGGCAAAGGCAATGCGACCGTGGCGGTCAACCCGTACCCGGACACCCTGTTGGGCTACAACCACAAACTGACCAACCCGCCGCGGGATCTGGACAAGGCTCGCGCCCTGCTCAAGGAAGCCGGCGTACCGGAAGGCACCACGTTTACCCTGTTCACCCGTAACGGTGGTGGCCCGACCAACCCGAACCCGATGCTCGGCGCGCAGATGATGCAGGCCGACCTGGCCAAAGTCGGGATCAAGGTCGATATTCGTGTCATGGAATGGGGCGAAATGCTCAAGCGCGCGAAAAACGGCGAGCACGATATGGTGTCTGCTGGATGGGCCGGCGATAACGGCGACCCGGATAACTTCCTGACGCCTATGCTCAGTTGTGAGGCCGCCAAAAACGGCGAAAACTATGCACGCTGGTGCAATGAAAAGTTCCAGGCGTTGATCGACGAAGCACGGGCGAAAGTGAACCCGGACGAACGCACAGCGCTCTACGAACAGGCCCAGGCCATTTTCAATCAGGACCAGCCGTGGATCAGCATGGCGCACACCCGTATGTTCACTGCAATGCGCACCAACGTAGAGGGCTATCACATTAGCCCCCTCACCACTAATAACTTCGCCACCACCCAGGTGAAGTAGATAAGAAACGCCCGGCATCGCTGATCCCAGCGCTGCCGGGCACGCCTAACCGGCTGATGAGGTACCACACAAGATGTTTAGTTTTATTGCCCGCCGATTGGGGTTACTGATCCCCACGTTCTTCGGCATCACCTTGCTGACTTTCGCGTTGATTCGCATGATTCCAGGCGACCCCGTGGAAGTAATGATGGGCGAACGCAGAGTCGACCCCGAAATGCATGCTCAGGCAATGGAACGCCTAGGTCTGAACAAACCCCTGTATGCCCAATACCTGGATTACATCGGCAAGTTGGCCCACGGCGATCTCGGCGAATCCCTGCGTACCCGTGAAAGCGTCTGGACCGAGTTCAGCTCTCTATTCCCCGCGACCCTGGAGCTGTCCATGGCCGCCCTGTTGTTCGCCGGCATCCTGGGCCTTCTGGCCGGGGTGATTGCGGCACTGAAGCGAGGATCCCTGTTCGATCATGGGGTGATGGGCATCTCCCTGGCGGGATACTCGATGCCGATCTTCTGGTGGGGCCTGATCCTGATCATGTTCTTCTCGGTGAGCCTGGGCTGGACCCCGGTGTCCGGGCGGATCGACCTGCTCTACGACATCGAGCCGCGCACCGGTTTCATGCTGATCGATACGCTGCTGGCCGATGACGTCGGGGCGTTCTTCGATGCCCTGCATCACCTGATCCTGCCGGCCATCGTGCTCGGCACCATCCCGCTGGCGGTGATCGCGCGGATGACCCGTTCGTCGATGCTCGAAGTGCTGCGTGAAGACTACATCCGTACCGCCCGCGCCAAAGGCCTGTCGCCGGCGCGCGTGGTGTTCGTTCACGGCCTGCGTAACGCATTGATTCCGGTCCTGACCGTGGTCGGCCTGCAAGTCGGCACGTTGCTGGCCGGTGCAGTCCTGACCGAAACCATTTTCTCCTGGCCCGGCATCGGCAAATGGCTGATCGAAGCCATTGGCGCACGGGATTATCCCGTGGTGCAGAACGGCATCCTGTTAATCGCCTGCCTGGTGATTCTGGTCAACTTCGTGGTGGACATCCTCTACGGCTTTGCCAACCCACGCATCCGTCATCAGCGCTGAGATCAAGACCATGACCACTCTCACTACACCGGTAGCAGTCGATCAAAGCCTGCTATATCCGTCCCCGTATAAAGAATTCTGGCACGCGTTCTCCAGGAACAAAGGCGCCGTCGCCGGCCTGATGTTCATGCTGCTGGTAATCTTCTGCGCGATCTTCGCCCCATGGGTCGCACCACATAACCCAAGCGAGCAATTCCGCGACTTTCTGCTGACCCCGCCATCCTGGCTGGAAGGTGGGCAAATCCAGTTCCTGCTCGGCACCGATGAACTGGGTCGCGACCTGCTGTCGCGGCTGATCAACGGTTCGCGCCTGTCCCTGCTGATCGGCTTGTCGTCGGTGGTGATGTCGCTGATTCCGGGCATCCTTTTGGGTCTGTTCGCCGGGTTCTTTCCGCGCGTGCTCGGCCCGACCATCATGCGTCTGATGGACATCATGCTGGCCCTGCCGTCCCTGCTGCTGGCCGTGGCGATTGTCGCCATCCTCGGCCCTGGCCTGATCAACACCATTATTGCCATCGCCGTGGTTTCGTTGCCGTCCTATGTTCGTCTGACCCGCGCCGCGGTGATGGGCGAGCTGAACCGCGACTACGTGACCGCCGCGCGCCTGGCCGGTGCCGGTCTGCCACGCCTGATGTTCGTCACCGTGCTGCCCAACTGCATGGCGCCGCTGATCGTCCAGGCCACTTTGAGCTTCTCCTCAGCGATTCTCGATGCCGCGGCACTGGGCTTCCTCGGCCTTGGCGTACAACCGCCAACGCCTGAATGGGGCACCATGCTGGCTTCGGCTCGCGACTACATCGAACGCGCCTGGTGGGTGGTGAGCTTGCCTGGTTTGACCATTTTGCTCAGCGTGCTGGCAATCAACTTGATGGGCGACGGCCTGCGCGATGCGCTGGACCCGAAACTCAAGAACGCCGCCTGAGGAGATTCAAATGTCCCTGTTAGAAATCAAGAATCTCAACGTTCGCTTCGGCGACGCCAACGCCGTTCCGGTGGTCGACGGTCTCGACATTACCGTGGACAAGGGCGAAGTGCTGGCGATCGTTGGCGAATCGGGTTCGGGTAAATCCGTGACCATGATGGCGCTGATGGGCCTGATCGAGCATCCGGGGATCGTCACTGCCGACGCCCTGAATTTCGACGGCAAGAACATGCTCAAGCTCAGCAACCGTCAGCGTCGGCAAATCGTCGGCAAAGACCTGGCCATGGTGTTTCAGGACCCGATGACCGCGCTGAACCCGAGCTACACCGTCGGTTTCCAGATCGAAGAAGTGCTGCGCCTGCACCTGAAAATGTCCAGAAAGGACGCCCGCAAGCGCGCCATCGAACTGCTGGAAAAAGTGGAAATCCCGGGTGCCGCCAGCCGTATGGACGCCTACCCGCATCAACTCTCCGGCGGTATGAGCCAGCGTGTTGCAATCGCCATGGCGATTGCCGGCGAACCGAAACTGCTGATCGCCGACGAACCGACCACCGCGCTGGACGTAACGATTCAGGCGCAGATCATGGACCTGCTGCTGGCTCTGCAAAAAGAGCACGACATGGGCCTGGTGCTGATCACCCACGACCTCGCGGTCGTGGCCGAAACCGCCCAGCGCGTGTGCGTGATGTACGCCGGCCAAGCGGTTGAAGTCGGTCAGGTGCCACAACTGTTCGACATTCCGGCGCACCCGTACAGCGAAGCGTTGCTCAAGGCGATTCCGGAACACAGCCTGGGTGCCGCGCGCCTGTCGACGCTGCCGGGCATCGTTCCCGGTCGCTACGACCGCCCGCAAGGCTGCCTGTTGTCACCGCGCTGCCCCTACGTGCAGGACAACTGCCGCACCCAGCGTCCGGCCCTTGACCCGAAAAGCAACAGCCTCGCCCGCTGCTTCTACCCGTTGAATCAGGAGGTGGCGTAATGGCCGTCGTACTTACCGCCCGCAACCTGACCCGTCACTACGAAGTGTCCCGTGGCCTGTTCAAGGGTCATGCGACCGTGCGCGCCCTCAACGGTGTGTCGTTCGAACTGGAAGCCGGCAAAACCCTCGCCGTTGTGGGCGAATCGGGTTGCGGCAAATCCACCCTGGCCCGTGCCCTGACGCTGATCGAAGAGCCGTCCTCCGGTTCCTTGAAAATCGCCGGGCAGGAAGTCGCCGGCGCCGACAAGGCTCAGCGCAAGCAGCTGCGTAAAGACGTGCAGATGGTTTTCCAGAGCCCGTACGCGTCGCTGAACCCACGGCAGAAAGTCGGCGACCAACTCGCCGAGCCGCTGCTGATCAACACCAACCTGAGCGCCTCGGAACGTCGCGAGAAAGTCCAGGCGATGATGAAACAGGTGGGCTTGCGGCCTGAGCACTACCAGCGCTATCCGCACATGTTCTCCGGCGGTCAGCGCCAGCGGATTGCCCTGGCCCGCGCGATGATGCTGCAACCGAAAGTCCTGGTCGCGGACGAACCGACCTCGGCGCTGGACGTATCGATTCAGGCGCAGGTACTCAACCTGTTCATGGATTTGCAGCAAGAGTTCAACACCGCCTACGTGTTCATCTCCCACAACCTGGCCGTGGTGCGTCACGTCGCCGATCACGTGATGGTGATGTACCTCGGTCGCCCGGTGGAAATGGGTCCGAAAGAGGACATTTACACTCGCCCTCTGCACCCGTACACCCAGGCGCTGTTGTCGGCCACTCCGACCATCCACCCGGATCCGGACAAGCCGAAAATCAAGATCGTCGGCGAACTGCCCAACCCGCTGAACCCGCCATCCGGCTGCGCCTTCCACAAGCGCTGCCCGTACGCGACCGAGCGCTGCACCACCGAAGAACCGCTGCTGCGCCTGGTCGACACCCGCCAGGTGGCTTGCCACTACGCCGAGCAATTCCTCGACGGCGCGGCATAAAAATGTGGGAGCGAGCTTGCTCGCGAAAGCGGTCTGTCAGTCGACATTGATATTGACTGGTATGACGCCTTCGCGAGCAAGCCCGCTCCCACAGTGATACTTGACCTGTTCACCAACCCCTTTTATTCCGATTGCGCATCAATCGGGGGAAAAGGGGTTTTCTTTGGTCCGTCATCTACGTTTGCTTGTCTTCCTCATCCTCATCCTCATCGGCGTCTGGGTCGTCTTCGTCTGATTCGGTCGCAGCGATCATCAGCTCGCTGTGCACACCTTGCCCATTAAAAGCCTGTTTTTCATGGTCCTGACATTCTGCCCACGCCAGCGCCGACGTGCCGAGGGACAGCATCACCAAAACCTTAAGCAACAACACAATGCGTTGAAAAATACTCATAGCCGATTCCATCCTTTCTTGGGTGACGCGTGGATGCCTGAAAGGGTACTGAATGAAATTTAGTTCCGATTGACCGGGTTCTCCAGACAGCACGCTACCGGGTAGCAGAAAATGTCGTTGGAGAAGAGATTGGTTTGGAATAGGTGTTATGCCGAAAAGATCAAACACCAAATAAAAAGGCGAAGCTCGAAAGCTTCGCCTTTTATGTCCCCTAAAGCATCTTTACCGATTAATGATGCTCACGCGTCGCGCGGAACTTCACGTCCGGCCAGCGCTCTTCCATCAGCGCCAGGTTGACCCGAGTCGGAGCCAGGTAGGTCAGGTGACCACCACCATCGACCGCAAGGTTTTCCACAGCCTTGACCCGGAATTCCTCGAGCTTCTTCTTATCGTCGCAATCAATCCAGCGCGCGGAATAAACAGTGATCGGCTCATACGAGCACTCGACCTTGTATTCCTCTTTCAAACGGCTGGCGACCACATCGAACTGCAGCACACCGACGGCACCGAGGATGATGTCGTTGCTGCGCTCGGGGAAGAACACCTGAGTGGCGCCTTCTTCGGCCAATTGCTGCAGGCCCTGACGCAGTTGCTTGGATTTCAGCGGATCACGCAGACGCACGCGACGGAACAGTTCCGGGGCGAAGTGCGGAATGCCGGTGAAGCCCAGGACTTCGCCTTCGGTGAAGGTGTCGCCGATCTGGATAGTGCCGTGGTTGTGCAAGCCGATAATGTCGCCGGCAAACGCTTCTTCCAGTTGCTCACGCTCGGAGGAGAAGAACGTCAGCGCATCGCCGATCCGTACATCTTTGCCGGTGCGCACGTGGCGCATCTTCATGCCTTTTTCGTACTTGCCGGAGCAGATCCGCATGAAGGCGATGCGGTCGCGGTGTTTCGGGTCCATGTTCGCTTGAATCTTGAACACGAAGCCGGCGAATTTCTCTTCAACCGGTTCCACGGTACGTTCGTTGGCGACACGGGCCAGCGGTTTTGGCGCCCAGTTGACCACGGCGTCGAGCACGTGATCGACACCGAAGTTGCCCAGAGCGGTACCGAAGAATACCGGCGTCAGTTGGCCGTCGAGGAATTCCTGCTGGTTGAATTCGTGGCAGGCGCCCTGCACCAGTTCCAACTGATCGACAAAGCGATCGTACTCGTCGCCCAAGTGCGCGCGGGCTTCATCGGAGTCGAGTTTCTCGATGATTTTCACATCGGTGCGCTCGTGGCCGTGGCCAGCGGTGTAGACAATGATGTAGTCGTCGGCGAGGTGATAAACACCCTTGAAATCGCGGTAGCAACCGATCGGCCAGGTGATCGGCGCAGCCTTGATCTTCAGGACCGCTTCGATTTCGTCGAGCAGTTCGATCGGGTCGCGAATGTCACGGTCGAGTTTGTTGATGAAGCTGACGATCGGCGTGTCACGCAGACGGCAGACATCCATCAGCGCGATGGTCCGCGGCTCTACACCCTTACCGCCGTCGAGGACCATCAATGCCGAGTCCACCGCTGTCAGGGTGCGGTAGGTATCTTCGGAGAAGTCTTCGTGGCCCGGGGTGTCGAGCAGGTTGATCATGTGATCGCGATACGGGAACTGCATGACCGACGTGGTAATGGAAATACCCCGTTGTTTTTCCATTTCCATCCAGTCGGAGGTGGCATGGCGGTCGGATTTTCGAGATTTCACCGTGCCCGCAATCGCAATCGCCTTGCCCATCAGCAAGAGCTTCTCGGTGATGGTGGTTTTACCGGCATCGGGGTGGGAAATAATGGCGAAAGTGCGGCGTTTCGCGACTTCGGCGGCCTGTTTGGTCATGGGAAATCGCCTGGCAGGTGATTCAAAAAAGGGCCGCGATTATAGCCCAACTTCATCGAAGAACCGAACCGTTGAGCACATTAGGGGTGGCCAAATGGTGCTTCAGATGGGAACCTTTCGGAGCGTGGAGGCGTCCACTCCCCTGTTACGGCCATTCGTCAGGGTTGAAAAATCAGCAAGTTAGCCTGACGAGGCTGCGCTTATGGCTCGATTTCATGCCGTTTTACCGGCACTGATAGAGCTGCTTTTCGCGAACACTGTCTTCGGCAGCCAGGAATGGCTGGTGGCCGGGGTGGTCAGTTCTGTTGCTCAAATTCGGATGCCGGAAGTTCATAGCCCAGGCGCTGTGACGAGTCATAGCTCGCTATGGCGAGGAACAGCAACGCAGGATATGAGCTTCTGGCGCCGAAGTTGGGCAAACAGAACTGACCACCCCGGCCACGTAACACGAAGCGGTGTCCGCCGACTGAAAAAAGGAGTCCGCCTGTGGCTATTCGCTATGGCAAAGGGCTGATAGGAGGTGCGGTTGTCGTCGCCCTTCTGGCCCTGCTGGTCCACTGGATTGGCATCAACACGATCGAACAGT
The DNA here is from genome assembly GCF_054668495.1 of Pseudomonas sp. S2_A02. Lineage (NCBI taxonomy): Bacteria > Pseudomonadati > Pseudomonadota > Gammaproteobacteria > Pseudomonadales > Pseudomonadaceae > Pseudomonas > Pseudomonas sp. S2_A02. The sequence goes on from NZ_CP162776.1 coordinate 2,754,760, forward strand.
ACCGCGACGATTTGTTGTTTTACCTGCAAGCTCATCTGATTCTCGTCCTCGTTTCCATGCTGGCCGCCCTTGTAGTGGGCATACCCGCCGGTATCTTCCTCAGCCGCCCGACCATGGTTGGACGTGCCGAACGTTTCATGCAGATCTTCAATATCGGCAACACCGTGCCGCCACTCGCCGTACTGGCCATCGCCCTGGGTATCCTCGGCATCGGCAGCGGCCCTGCGATCTTCGCCTTGTTCCTCGCCTCACTGTTGCCGATTGTGCGCAACACCTATGAAGGGCTGAAAAACGTCCAGGGCTCACTCAAGGAAGCAGCCGTCGGCATCGGCATGACACCGACTCAGGTGCTATGGCGGGTCGAACTGCCGAACGCCGTGCCGATCATCATCGGTGGTGTGCGCGTGGCGCTGGCGATCAACGTCGGTACCGCACCGCTGGCGTTCCTGATCGGCGCCAACAGTCTGGGCAGCCTGATTTTCCCCGGCATCGCCCTGAACAATCAGCCGCAACTGCTGCTCGGCGCGGCCTGCACCGCCCTGCTGGCCTTGCTGCTCGACGGACTGGTGACACTCGCCAGCCGCCTCTGGCTCGAACGCGGCTTGCGCCCGTCTTAAGCCTCGGCAAAGGAATATTTATGAAAAAGCTAAGCCTATTACTGGGCTGCGTTCTGTTGTTCGCAGGATTTGCCCAAGCCGCTGAAAAACCCGTGATCCGCATCGGCGCCCGGGTGTTCACCGAACAAACCCTGCTGGCAGAAATCACTTCCCAATACCTGCGAACCAAGGGTTACGACACCCAAGTGACCGGCGGTTTGGGCAGCAATCTGGCTCGTAGCGCCCACGAAAGTGGCCAGCTGGATTTGATGTGGGAATACACCGGCGTGTCGCTGGTGGCTTACAACCACGTCACCGACAAGCTCGACAGCGCTCAGTCCTACGCCCGAGTGAAAGAACTCGACGCAAAAAAAGGCCTGGCCTGGCTCACCCCGTCGAAGTTCAGCAATACCTACGCCCTGGCCCTGCCGGAAAACACCGCGAAGGCTTATCCGCAGATCAATACCATGAGCGAGCTGAACACAGTGCTGCAGGCTGAGGCGAAGACCAATCACCTCGTCGCGTTGGACACTGAGTTTGCCAACCGTTCCGACGGTCTCGATGGCATGGTTGATCTCTACGGCATGAACCTGACGCGTAAAAACATCCGTCAGATGGACGCCGGGCTGGTCTACACCGCCCTGCGCAATGGCCAGGTGTTTGCCGGTCTGGTCTACACCACCGACGGTCGTTTGAACGCCTTCAAGCTCAAGTTGCTCGAAGACGACAAACATTACTTCCCGGACTACACCGCCGCGCCGGTGGTGCGTCAGGTTTACCTCGACGCCCATCCGAAACTCGCCGAAGAGCTCAAGCCGCTGGCCGAACTGTTCGACGACGCCACCATGCGTCAGCTCAACGCACGGGTCGATGTCGATCATGAAAGCCCTTCATCCGTTGCTGCAGATTTCCTGCGCCAGCACCCCATCAACTGAGGAGGAAAAGCCATGGAATTTTTGAACGCCTTTTCCCATCTCGATTGGCCGCAGGTTTTGCACCTGACCTGGCAGCACATCACCCTGGTCGGCATCGCCGTGACCCTGGCGATTCTGGTCGGCGTGCCGCTGGGTATCCTGATGACCCGTTTCCCGACACTGGCCGGCCCGTTGCAAGCCAGCGCCACGGTGTTGCTGACTGTGCCATCGATTGCGCTGTTCGGCCTGCTGCTGCCGTTCTACTCGAAATTCGGCCAGGGCCTCGGCCCGATGCCGGCGATCACCGCAGTGTTTCTGTACTCATTGCTGCCGATCATGCGTAACACCTATTTGGCGCTGACCGGCGTCGAACCGGGCATTCGCGAAGCAGCGCGCGGTATTGGCATGACCTTCGGCCAGCGCCTGCGCATGGTCGAACTGCCGATTGCCGTGCCGGTGATCCTCGCCGGTGTGCGCACCGCCGTGGTGATGAATATCGGCGTGATGACCATCGCCGCAACCATCGGCGCCGGTGGCCTCGGTGTACTCATTCTCGCTTCCATCAGCCGCAGCGACATGTCGATGCTGATCGTCGGCGCCGTGCTGGTCAGTCTCCTGGCCATCTTCGCCGACCTGCTTCTGCAATGGCTGCAACGCACGCTGACTCCAAAAGGATTGCTCAAATGATCGAACTTCAAAACCTCAGTAAGACCTTCCAAAGCAACGGCAAAGATGTGAAAGCCGTGGACTCGGTAAGCCTGACCGTCAATGAAGGCGAGATCTGCGTGTTCCTGGGGCCATCGGGCTGCGGCAAAAGCACCACGCTGAAGATGATCAACCGCCTGATCAAGCCAACCTCGGGCAAGATCCTGATCAACGGCGAAGACACCACTGACCTCGACGCCGTGACCCTGCGTCGCAACATTGGTTATGTGATCCAGCAGATCGGTCTGTTCCCGAACATAACCATCGAAGAAAACATCACCATCGTTCCGCGCCTGCTCGGCTGGGACAAACAGAAATGCCACGACCGTGCCCGCGAGTTGATGAGCATGATCAAGCTCGAACCCAAGCAGTACCTGACTCGCTATCCGCGTGAATTGTCCGGTGGCCAACAGCAACGGATCGGCGTGATTCGCGCGCTGGCGGCGGATGCACCGCTGTTGTTGATGGACGAACCGTTCGGCGCGGTCGACCCGATCAACCGCGAGATGATTCAGAACGAATTCTTCGAGATGCAACGGGCACTGAACAAGACCGTGATCATGGTCAGCCACGACATCGACGAAGCGATCAAGTTGGGCGACAAGATCGCGATTTTCCGCGCGGGCAAACTGCTGCAGATCGACCACCCGGACACCCTGCTCGCGCACCCGGCGGACGATTTTGTCAGCAACTTCGTCGGCCAGGACAGCACCCTCAAGCGTCTGTTGCTGGTGAAAGCCGAAGACGCGGCGGACAACGCTCCGTCGGTGAGCCCGGAAACGCCGGTGGCCGATGCGCTGGAATTGATGGACGAACACGACCGTCGCTACGTGGTGGTTACCTGCGCCGAGAACAAGGCCTTGGGCTATGTGCGCCGTCGTGACCTGCACCGCCAGACCGGCACCTGCACGCAATACCTGCGCGAGTTCAACGCCACCGCGGCCTACGACGAGCATTTGCGCATCCTGCTCTCGCGCATGTACGAGTTCAACCGTTCGTGGCTGCCGGTGATGGATGCCGAGCGCGTGTTCCTGGGGGAAGTGACACAGGAGTCGATTGCCGAGTATTTGAGCTCTGGTAAGTCTCGTGGGGGCAAGACCAGTATTGTTTCGCCAGCGGAAGCCGCGTTGGCCTGATCCCTTTCTATTGATCGTTCCCACGCTCCGCGTGGGAATGCATCCAGAGACGCTCTGCGTCTCAACGGCTGGACGCGGAGCGTCCTGGGCGGCATTCCCACGCAGAGCGTGGGAACGATCAGCCTTGCAAATCCCTCCAAAATCCCTCATTCGGGGAACATCACACTGTCATGCAGGTCGGTTACATCAGTAGCTGTCCGGGACCGCACGACGGAAGCGTGCAAAAACGCGACATTTTTTGTTGATCTCGAGCTCCTCACGCCCTAAAGTTCGCGCCGAACGTCCATGCTGGAAACGATCCATCCGGCTCAAGTACTGACGACGAGACAGCAAGGCCAAGGGAAAGCACCGCTTCCCATGGCCTTTTTGCTTTCGGCGACATGCCTTGGGAAGTAGGCGAACCAAAGTGGGGATACGGAGGACGTTCAGGAGGGTGTGTCATCAATGAGTTCACGAGTGCGCCCGGGCCTGCTTTTGCGCAGGGCAAGGCGCGAGGACCGAAGTTTGGTTGTTCCAAATAAGGGACGAGTAACGCAGCCCTGCGCAAAAGCAGGCCCGGCCCTTCGGGTTGTGCCTGAGCGCGCGCCATGCTGCGTTGCAGGCCTTGCGAAGGGAATGACCATTAGCGGCGGCCTGCGCCTTGCCTGGCACGCGCTCAGGCGACAACGCACTCGCGAACTCATTGATGACACACCCTCGCACCCATTGTTAATTTCAGTTTGCCAGTAGGAGTTCCCAGCATGTCGATCAACGTCGAAGACTATTTCGCGCGCGATACCTTCCAGAAAATGAAGGCCTTCGCCGACAAACAAGAAACCCCGTTCGTGGTGATCGACACCGCGATGATCAGCCAGGCCTACGACGACCTGCGCGCCGGTTTCGAATTCGCCAAGGTCTACTACGCAGTCAAGGCCAACCCGGCCGTTGAAATCATCGACCTGCTCAAAGAAAAAGGCTCGAACTTCGACATCGCCTCGATCTACGAGCTCGACAAAGTGATGAACCAGGGCGTCGGCCCGGATCGCATCAGCTACGGCAACACCATCAAGAAATCCAAAGACATCCGCTACTTCTACGACAAGGGCGTGCGCCTGTACGCCACCGACTCCGAAGCCGACCTGCGCAACATCGCCAAGGCAGCTCCGGGCTCGAAAGTCTACGTACGCATCCTGACCGAAGGCTCGACCACCGCCGACTGGCCACTGTCGCGTAAATTCGGCTGCCAGACCGATATGGCCATGGACCTGCTGATCCTCGCCCGCGACCTGGGTCTGGTGCCTTACGGCATCTCGTTCCACGTCGGTTCGCAGCAGCGCGACATCAGCGTCTGGGACGCGGCGATCGCCAAGGTCAAAGTGATCTTCGAACGCCTGAAAGAAGAAGACGGCATTCACCTGAAGCTGATCAACATGGGCGGCGGCTTCCCGGCCAACTACATCACCCGCACCAACAGCCTGGAAACCTACGCTGAAGAAATCATCCGCTTCCTCAAGGAAGACTTCGGCGACGACCTGCCGGAAATCATCCTGGAACCAGGCCGTTCGCTGATCGCCAACGCCGGCATTCTGGTCAGTGAAGTGGTGCTGGTCGCGCGTAAATCCCGTACCGCCGTAGAGCGATGGGTGTACACGGATGTGGGCAAGTTCTCCGGCCTGATCGAAACCATGGACGAAGCCATCAAGTTCCCGATCTGGACCGAGAAGAAAGGCGAGATGGAAGAAGTGGTCATCGCCGGCCCAACCTGCGACAGCGCCGACATCATGTATGAGAACTACAAGTACGGTTTGCCGTTGAACCTGGCGATTGGTGATCGTTTGTACTGGTTGTCGACGGGTGCTTACACCACCAGTTACAGCGCGGTTGAGTTCAATGGCTTTCCGCCGTTGAAATCGTTCTACGTGTAAGCGATCTCATGAAATAAAAGGTCCATGAAAACATGGACCTTTTTTATTTGCGCAGCCATGCCTCAATGTGATTCATCATTAATAAAAACTCCCTGACCCCCGCCACAGCCGCGCCCAACGCGAAATTCAACTCTCCAAGCTTTGACACACTTTTTGCTCTCAAGAGTTCGTTGATAGCGTTATCGATACGCTGATATATTTCCTCGACAAACAAGCTTATCCGGGAGTTCACAGCTGCGAACCCATTAAACAACGCTGCAATATCGGCTTTATATTCTGTTGCCCTGACCGAAGCATCCCGGGAAGAGTAAGTAATGTCCCAGACAGGGGTCGTTCCCGTCTCGCGAAACAACTCTTCCGCGACACTCGGTTGTGGATGGCAATAGCAGGATCGATGATCCATAGCCCGCATGAATACCGATTTCAGTCCAAACGACTCGTTATACACTTCCACAACGGTATATTTGAGTTGCCTCAACGCAGACCTTAGATTAAAAAAACGAAGCGCCAGTTCGTGAACCAGATCCAGTACCTTCTCTGGCGGAAATAACTCCCAGGTCAGGGATCTGGACAAACTGTACAGTCTGAAATCCACTTGACTAATGAGTTCGTTCCTGGAGGTCTGCCTGGTTATATCCAGAGATTCACGGGTAAATATTTCAAGGTCTTCAGCATAAGCATTGCATAGACGTCTGACGTCTTCAGTCACCCCCCAAAACGCTTGCAGATATCGCTCATTAAACGAGGCATTGTTCAAGCGCGAATCCCGGGCCAGAACCGCAAGTTGATGACCGCTTTTTTTCGACGCTCAAACACAACCGGTATATTGTTGAATGTCGGGTGCAGGGAGCCGAGAAAATATGTATAGCGATCTAATACGTGCCGCTGCGCAGGCGTAAATTCATAGGCAAGTGCATTCATATTCCATTTTTGAGGAGGTGGGTGTGCAACCCACCTCCTCGTCTCCTCAATATTACTGGATAGGCGTCAAGTATTTAATAACGTCTGCGATCCGGGTAATCGCGGTATCAACTCGTTCCTCGACAGGCAGCGACTTATCCTGCGCAAAATCGCGGGACAAAATTTCAAAGACCGCAATCAGGTTGGAAAATTCAGTCACATATTCCCAGCGCCCATCGTCCAACTCGTCCAACGTGTTTACCAGTTCAATCTTCCCATCAATCCGGGCGATTTCTTTGGTGTGTTTTTGCAACTGGCCACGCAGATCACCCGCTTTTTCCTTGAGACTGTTATACGCCGCCAGCATGTTGAGATAAGAAATGGCCTCCCCAATACCTGAGATCAACTTTTTCAGCGTATCAATAGCTAACAAGGCGATTTGAATCTGCGGCGGCGCCAAACCCAACGCGTTCAAATTATCCAGCGATAACTTTGCCTCATCACCGATTTTTTCGATGCCGGCTTTACCGATCGCGTCAATGGTTGACGATACGGACTTCATCTGCTCTTGCAATTCAGCCAGTTTCTCTTCGGATTTAATTTTTAATGCTTCTGTGGATGCCCGATCCTGCTGCAGCGTAACAACCCATTCTTCCGAAGCATTCCTGTCATACGGGGCCTTAATACTCTTCTGAATACTTTTTAGATCTTCAGCGTGTGTGGAGATTTGATCAAATACTTTTTTGAGCTCTACCTCCATGTCCTCTCGAATCTCGTCCGCATCGCCCGGATTCTTCACCATCTCGTCCTGATAGCCTTTCAGTTTTTTCTCCGCTCGGCCCAAATTGATAATGTTTGACTGGGCCTGCTCACGCAGATCGTACGTTATCTTGTTGATAGCAAACGCCAGATTGTTCATTGTTCCAACGGTGCCAGGCATGTAATCGTATTGCGCGACAAGCATTTGAGCAGTGGTATTCTTTCGTTGCACCGCGGCGTCATGGCCACGCAAATTAATCATACTGAAACCTGGAGAAGCCAAATCATTAAACAGCGAATGCATAACTATCCCACCCTGAAAAACCAAGCTACTATTTGCATATTCCTTATCAGCTTCTTCGAACACACCCAGCAATTGATCCGAACTTCCTTTTATTTGCTCCCAAGGCTCGATAATACTGAGTATTTGATTTTTAAATCGCCTCAAAGAAGTTACCTCCTCCATTGCATCGACATCTTTTACAGAGGCAGTGATATAGGTACTCAGTGCATTCCACACCAGCATAAGATTCTGAGTCGCGACCTCTGCTTCAATCGCAACGTAGCTAAGGTTCTGAAGATCATCACGGATTTTATTCAAGGAACTCAGCGTCTGGCTTTTACTGGCCATTTTTTTATTGGCTACTTGTTGCTCTTCTTTCAGCCTGTTTCGCTCTTTTCGTATATTTTCAGCTTTGACACCCTGATAAATGCCGAGAATCAAACCGCCAATATTTAGGGTCGCCGCCGACTTGATCGCGTCCTGGACCAGCTGACCGTACTGCGTATTGAGGTCATCAATATTTTTCGAGCGCTGGTCAATTTCATTTTGCAGAACCTGAATATCTGCCTGATAAGTATTTCTCGAAACAAATTCCAATCGCAACTTTATTTCCGGCAGCACTTGCTCGCGCATATCGGTGCCAAAGCTATCCAGCTCCGATCTTACCTCCTCGGCCTTCGCATGACAGCCTCTAACCTTATTAAGCATGTCATTGAGGTAGCCCTTGATATCAGGAACATCTCCCGCAGGCAAGCCAAGATCAGGAAGGTTCGGAATCTGGAGTTTCAGTTTCAGATACTCCTCTGGCGTATTGATATTGTGTTTTTCCAGGTATTCCGACGCTTTGAGATTGTCATAGACTTCTACAATTCCCTTGCCAATCCGGATGATATCGCCACCAAAAATCTTAAGGTGAGTACCTGTCAGCATAATGTTCTGACGTAATGGCCTCCAGCGCTTGGCATGGTCATACGTGCAGGTAAATGTGCGTAGAAAATCCTTGGCAGTAAGCCCCACGCCGCCTTTATCACCCGCGCCATAATTTAAATACGCGACCACATCGTCAAACAGTTTGGGAAGAGACAGCCCTAATGTTTCATACTTACTCAGACTGATAATCTGCTCTTTAGTCAGTTGTATGCCGGCTCCCCGATTATACTCATCCCCCTCGCCGAGCGAGGCATCCACAAATAGTTTGGGCGCTTTTACAGCAGCCTCAAGTACTTTATTATCCATTTTGAATTCCATTTCCCTGTCCTTTGCGGACATTAGTACACGTTAAGTTCTCGCCGATATTGACGAGCCGTCTTACCCAAGCCCACTACAGATATCGTGCAAACAAAACTTAGAACACCATGGACACCACGCGCAAACCATTAAGTGTTAAGAATCGCGACAACCCAGACAATGGCCACTGCACACCTGACGGGTGCAGCTTTTAAAACAAAGTACGAGCCACTCAGAGAGTGAATCGATTTATCCTGAATTTAAACTGGCTACCCAAGCGACGGCTTTATCTACCCATAATGCGCACACCAACTAACGCATCAAACCTGTTCAGGCAATGCATTTTATCGCGCAACAATCTGAATGAAACTTCATTATCGAGAAGTTAACGGAAACAACAATCCGTTACAACGAGGCCAACTGAGCTAGTCGCAACCGATAAGCCTCAGCCATTCCGCGGATGTGTGGATTACGTGCGCTCAACAATGACTCACTGCCGACCCTCAAGAAGTTCACGTTCCCACCGGCCAGCGCCTTGCGCAACCAGCCCAGCGCATCATCAACACGCCCCTCATCGGCCAATATCGCCGCATAACTGAACTGCCCGCGAAAATCCCCGCCTTCGGCCGAGCGTCGATACCATTCCCGAGCCGCAAACAAATCCTGCGGGCAGCGGCGTCCGTCTTCCAGATAGCGGCCCAACAGGTTCATGGATTTGGCGTGGCCCAACTCGGCGGCGCGGCGATACAAAGCCAGGGCTTGCGCCTGACTTTCTGCTATCCCGCGCCCGGTGGCCAGCAGATTGGCGTAGTTGTACATCGCCCAATCCAGGCCGGCGTCTGCCGCGATTCGATAATGCCGCGCGGCAATCGAGGCGTCGGTGTTGCAACCCCAGCCATGCTCATGACAACGGCCGAGCATGTTGCGCGCCATCAAGTGTCCACCCTGAGCGGCAATCTCGAACCAGCGCACGGCCAGCGATTGATCCTGCCCAATCCCTCGCCCGTCCAGCAGAATCTGCCCGAGCAACGCCTGAGCATCAAGAATGCCTTCACCGGCAGCGATCAGAATCGCCTGAGCCGCTCGCGCCGGGCTTTCTTCGAGCATCGATTTGAGGCGGTCGCCGTCGAGAATTTCCTCGCGGCGTAACCGAAAATCCGTCACTTACACCTCGACCCAGCGACGCAACAGGTTGTGATAGGCGCCGGTCAGGCGGATCAATGAAGGATGGTCGGGCATGTCCTGAGTCAACTGTTGAATCGCCCCGTCCATCTCGAACAGTAGAGCGCGCTGGCTGTCTTCACGCACCAGGCTTTGCGTCCAGAAAAACGAGGCGTAACGGGTGCCGCGAGTGACGGCGTTGACCTTGTGCAGGCTGGTGCCCGGATACAGGACCATGTCGCCGGCCGGTAATTTCACGCGCTGGGTGCCGAAGGTGTCCTGGATTTCCAGTTCGCCGCCGTCGTAGTCCTCCGGTTCACTGAAGAACAACGTCGCCGACAGGTCGGTGCGCACCCGTTCGATGCTACCCTTGGGCTGACGCACGGCGTTGTCGATGTGAAAGTCGAAACTGCCGCCAGCCGTGTAGCAGTTCAGTAACGGAGGGAAGACCTTGTGCGGTAATGCCGCTGACATGAACTGCGGATTTTTCCACAACCGTTCGAGCATCGCCGCACCGATTTCCTTGGCCAGCGGATGCCCTTCAGGCAGTTGCAGATTGTGCTTGGCCTTGGCCGACTGATAACCGGCAGTGATTTTTCCATCGGCCCAATCCGCCTGCGTCAGGGCCTCGCGAATGCGCTGCACTTCTTCTTTCGCGAACACGCCGGGAATGTGCAGCAACATGGAAAGGCACCTGAAGGCAAAGGGGCGCCAATGGTATTGATTCTTATTGCCCGTGTAAAACCCGTGCGACGAATGAAACGACAAAAACCGTAAAGGTAAATTGTAAAGAATGTAAATTTGCCGCGAATAATAACGTTTCGCAATTGATACAGATACGTGTTTACCCTATATTCCGCGGCCTCAAATCCTTGGGGAGGGGAATTCACATGTCACGCCAACAACTACAATTAACGGTCAGTTCACCGCGTTTGCTCGCGTCTGCAATTGGCGTGGCGATCACTGCCGGCTCTGCGGGCCACATGGTTTTCGCGGCCGAGAAGACCGACGAAAAAACACCGAACAATGCCATTTCCCTGGACGCGACCAGCGTTGTGGCCGAGCAGAATGACACCTCCTACAAGACCGATACTTCGGCCTCCAAAAAGTACACCGCGCCACTGCGCGAGACGCCGAAAAGCGTCACTGTGATCCCGCAACAAGTGATTCGCGACACCGGCGCCACCAGCCTGGTCGACGCCCTGCGCACTACCCCGGGCATCACCTTCGGTGCCGGCGAGGGCGGCAACCCGGCGGGCGATCGTCCGATCATTCGCGGCTTCAACGCCGAAAGCGACACGTTCGTCGATGGCATGCGCGACCCTGCGTCCCAGAGCCGCGAGATCTTCAACGTTGAATCGATCGAAGTCAGCAAAGGCCCAGGTTCGGCCTTCACCGGCGCCGGTTCCACCGGTGGCAGCCTGAACCTGGTGAGCAAGACTCCCAAGCTGGGCAATGCCTACAACGGCGGCTTCACTTGGGGCTCGGACCAGACCAAGCGCACCACCCTTGATCTGAACCAGCAGATGACCGACACCTCAGCCTTGCGTCTGAACCTGATGAAGCACGAAGCCAACGTCGCCGGCCGGGATACCGTGGACGTCAGTCGCTGGGGTGTGGCGCCGTCCTTCGCCTTTGGCCTGGGCACCGACACCCGCTTGACCGTCGGCTACTACCACGTCGAGACGGACGACATGCCCGACTACGGCATTCCGTTGACCTTGAGCCCCAACCGCAGCAAGTACAACGTCGACAAGCCGGCCAACGTTGACCGCGACAACTTCTACGGCCTCACCAGTCGCGACTTTCGCCAGACCACCAATGACAGCGGCACCCTCAAGATCGAACACGATCTGAATGAAGACCTGACCGTATCGAACAGCTTCCGTATGTCCCGTTCGACCCTGGACTACATCGTCAGCAACCCGGACGACAGCAAGGGCAACGTCGTCAATGGCAGCGTTTATCGTGGCGCGAAGAGCCGTAACTCGACGTCCAGCGGCTGGATCAACCAGACCGACCTGAGCGCCAAGTTCAACACCGGCTCCATCGAGCACAGCCTGGTGACCGGTCTGGAGTTTTCCTATCAGGACACCCACAACCGTCCGTACACCCTGACTTCCACTGCCAGCGGCACCCGATGCAACCGCGCCCTGTTTACCTCCGGCGACTGCACCAGCCTGTACAACCCGACACCTGGGGATAACTGGAACGGCACGATCACCGACAGCACCGCGTTCACAGACACCGACACCAAAACCGCCGCGGCCTACGTGTTCGATACCCTGAAGTTCAACGAGCAATGGTCCCTGAACCTGGGCCTGCGTTATGACAACTACCAGGTTGAATCCAGCGGCCACGCCAACGCCAGCAGCACAGCGCCAGCGAACGATTTCTCCCGGGCGAACACCAGTGACCTGGTGAACTATCAGATCGGCGTGGTCTACAACCCGTTGCCTAACGGCAGCATCTACGCGGCCTATTCGACCTCCAGCAACCCGGCCGGCGAAACCAGCGGCAACGGTGGCCTGGAACTGGCAGCGAACAACGCCAGTCTGGATCCGGAAAAGAACCGCAACTACGAAATCGGCACCAAGTGGGACTTCTTCGGTGACGATCTGTCGCTGACCGCCGCGCTGTTCCGCACCGAGAAAACCAACGCGCGGATCAACGATCCGGACGGCGGCACCACGCAAGTGCTGGACGGCGAACAGCAGGTCAATGGCCTGGAACTGAGCTACGCCGGCAAGCTGACCCGCAACTGGAGAGTCTTCGGCGGTTACACCTACATGGACAGCGAAGTGGTCAAAACCACCCTCGCCGCCGATGAAGGCAACCACATGCCAAGCACCCCCCAGAACAACTTCACGTTCTGGTCGACTTACGATCTGGTGCCGGACAAGTTGACCGTCGGTGCCGGTGCGACCTACGTCGATTCCCAGTTCGGCAACGTCGCCAATTCGGTGGAGATCCCGTCCTACTGGCGTTACGACGCGATGGCCAGCTACCGCCTGACCAAGAACGTCGACCTGCAACTCAACGTGCAGAACCTGACCGACAAGCGTTACTTCGATCAGATACTCCAGAACCACTACGCACACGTGGCGGCGGGCCGTACCGCCCTGCTGAGTGCCAACTTCCACTTCTGATCCTGTGGGAGCGAGCCTGCTCGCGAAACGGTGTCTGTCGCACTTTATTTGTTGTGGCTGACATAGCCTTCGCGAGCAGGCTCGCTCCCACACTAGAGTGGTGGGCGAAACGCCCTGGCCCCGTTCATCGAAGTGAACGGGGCTTTTGTGTGTAAAAAAGAATCCTTCTCGACAACTCACGGCATAATGCGCGCCGTGATGATGACTTTGAACGAACAAGGCGAGCGACGTGTTGAAGAAATCCCTGTTCCAGTTGCACTGGTTTTTCGGCATCAGCGCCGGACTGGTCCTGGCCCTGATGGGCATCACCGGGGCGACGGTATCGTTCCAGGATGAAATCCTGCGAGCGTTGAACCCCTCTGTACTGCACGTCGAGAAGCAGGTTGCAGGCGTACTGCCGCCTGCCGAGCTGGTAGAGAAAATCGAAGGTGCTTCGGGCAAAACAGTCTCGATGCTCTGGGTCGAGACCGACAGCGGCAACGCCGCGCGGGTGATCTTCACCGCGCCACCCGGTGAACGTCGTGGGCCGATGCGCTACTTCGACCCGTACACCGGCGAGTTCATGGGTGACGTCACGGGCCAGGATTTCTTTGGCTTGATGCTGCAATTGCACCGGGTCCTGGCCATGGGCGATACCGGCCGGCAGATCACCGGCGCCTGTACGCTGATTCTGCTGTTCTTCTGCCTGTCAGGCCTGTACCTGCGCTGGCCGCGCCAGTGGAAAAACTGGCGCGCGTGGCTGACCCTGGACTGGAACAAAAAGGGTCGCAGCTTCAACTGGGACCTGCATTCGGTGGCCGGTACCTGGTGCCTGGTGTTTTACCTTCTGGCGGCGCTGACCGGGTTGTCCTGGTCGTACGAGTGGTACAACAAAGGCTTGACCCGACTGCTTTCCGATTCGCCGCAGAACGAACGAGTGCGCAGTGGTCGCGGCCCTGCGCCAAGCGGTCCGGCGCCCACTGCCGATTACGCCGCCATATGGAGCAGCATTTACAGCGCCGCCGGTCCTGGGCTTTCGTCCTACAACGTGCGGATGCCGCCCGTGGCCGGGCAACCGGCAACGGTGTTCTATCTGCTGAAGAATTCACCCCACGACCAGGCGCGGAACCAGATCACCCTCGATCCGGCGACCGGCATCGTCAGCCGTCATGACCGCTACAGCGACAAGAGCCTCAAGGCGCAGCTGCTGACCAGTATCTACGCGCTGCACGTCGGCAGCTATTTCGGGATTATCGGGCGGATTATCCTGACGATCGCCGCGCTGGCCATGCCACTGTTTTTCATCACTGGCTGGTTGCTGTACCTGGACCGTCGACGCAAGAAACGTCAGATCAAGGACGCCCGCAAAGGCCTCGCGCAACCGGGCAGCGACGCGCCGGCATGGCTGATCGGCTTCGCCAGTCAGAGCGGATTCGCCGAACAACTGGCCTGGCAGACCGCCGGGCAATTGCAGGCCGCCGGGTTGCCGGTGAAGGTTCAACCGTTGGCCAATGTCAGCGAACAGGACCTGCAGGATTCCAGCAACGCGCTGTTTGTGGTCAGCACCTTCGGCGATGGCGAAGCGCCGGACAGCGCCCGAGGATTCGAACGCAAAGTGTTGGGCCGGGCGCTGAGCTTCGACAGCCTTAACTATGCCGTGCTCGGCCTCGGTGACCGCCAGTATCAACACTTCTGCGGCTTCGCCCGCCGCTTGCACACCTGGCTGGGCGAGCACGGCGGCAAGACCCTGTTCGCCCCGGTGGAAGTCGACAGCGGTGACCCCTACGCCCTGCGCCACTGGCAACAGCAACTCGGCCTGCTGACCGGACAGGCGCCGGTGGACACCTGGCAAGCGCCAAGCTACGACAACTGGACCCTGACCCACCGCGAATTGATGAACCCGGACAGCAGCGGTTCGCCTGTGTATTTGCTGGGCCTCAGCGCCCCCACCACCAGCAGCTGGCTGGCCGGAGATCTGGTGGAAGTGCTGCCGCGCAATTGTCCGTGGGCCATCGAGCATTTCCTCGACGGCCTGGGGATTGACGGTCGGGCCACGGTTGAATTCGATGGCCTGTCGCAAACGCTGGAACAAGCCCTCGCCAGCCGCCAACTGCCCGAGAACCGCGCCCATCTGGTCGGCCTGCACGCACAAGCGCTGGCGGATGCCCTGGTGCCGTTGGCCATGCGCGAATACTCCATCGCCTCGATCGCCGCCGACGGCGTGCTGGAGTTGATCGTGCGTCAGGAGTCGCATGCCGACGGCAGCCTGGGCGTCGGTTCCGGCTGGTTGACCGAACACGCTCCCGTGGGTAGCAGCATCAGCCTGCGAGTACGCCGCAACAGCGGTTTTCATCTACCGAACGAACCGGTGCCGATGATCCTGCTGGGCAACGGCACCGGGCTGGCCGGGTTGCGCAGTTTGCTCAAGGCACGGATTGCCGACGGGCAGCAGCGTCACTGGCTCCTGTTCGGCGAGCGTAATCGCGAGCATGACTACCTGTGCCGCGCAGAGCTGGAGGAATGGTTGATCAACGGTGATCTGGCACAGCTGGATCTGGCGTTCTCCAGGGATCAGGCCGAGAAAATCTATGTGCAGGATCGCCTGCGCGAGTCGGCCGATGAGTTGAAGAAATGGCTGGCCGATGGCGCCGTGATTTACATCTGCGGCAGTTTGCAGGGGATGGCGTCAGGGGTGGATCACGCGCTCAACGAATTGCTGGGTATTGAAGAGGTCGACCGCCTGATCGAACAAGGCCGCTACCGCCGCGACGTCTACTGACACCCTTGATCCCCTGTGGGAGTGGGCTTGCCCGCGATGACGGTTTGATCGTTCCCACGCGCAGCAAAGGAATGCAGCCCGGGACGCTCCGCGTCCCTTTCAAGCCGAACGCGGAGCGTCCGTTGAGGCATTCCCACGCAGAGCGTGGGAACGATCATGCTGCCTTCACACCGGCTGCAACTTGCGCTCAAACACCCCCACCCCATCCAGATCCCGCAATACCACACTCATCTCCCCCGTCTGCCCATCGATGTTCACTTCGCCAAAAAACTGAAATCCGGCAAACGGCGAGGTGTTCTGCGCCGCCGGTGCCTTCTGGAACACTACTTCGGGGCCGAAGGTTTTATCCAGCGCATTCGGCCCGAAGCTCCCCGCATTCAGCGGCCCGGCGACAAACTCCCAGAACGGTTCGAAGTCCTGGAACGCCGCACGGTCCGGGTGGTAATGGTGCGCCGCGCAGTAATGCACATCCGCCGTGAGGAATACGAAATTGCGCACCTGCTGCGCCCGCAGAAAACCGAGCAACTCAGCAATTTCCACTTCACGACCCTGAGCCGGGCCTGGATCACCATTGGCCACCGCTTCCCAACGCGCCACACCGGGGCTGACTTCACCGTCGGGTACGCCGAGGCCGATGGGCATGTCGGCGGCGATGACTTTCCATTGGGCCCGGGAGCCTTTCAATTCACGTTTGAGCCAGTCCAATTGTTCTCTGCCGAGAAACGGTTTGGCGGCACCAAGGTTGTCGTCATTGGCTTCGCGATAACTGCGCATGTCGAGCACGAACACATCAAGCATCGGCCCATAACTCAGCTTGCGATAAATCCGCCCGCCGTCATCGGCACTCTGCAAGCGCATCGGCGCGTATTCCAGCCAGGCTTGGCGCGCACGGCCCACCAGGCTGTGGATATCTTTGCTCTTGTAACGCTCATCCAGTTGCTTGCCCGGCGACCAGTTGTTCACCACTTCGTGGTCGTCCCACTGCCAGACTTGCGGGACCTCGGCGTTGAAGCGGCGGATGTTTTCGTCCATCAGGTTGTAGCGGTAATTGCCACGATAGTCGTCGAGGGTTTCGGCGACTTTGCTCTTGGCTTCGTTGGTGAGGTTGCGCCACACCCGACCACTTTCGGTGGTCAGTTGCGCTGGCACCGGGCCGTCGGCGTAGATGGTGTCGCCGCTGTGGATAAAAAAATCCGGCAGGCGCAGACGCATGGCTTCGTAGATGCGCATGCCACCGATGTCCGGGTTGATGCCGAAGCCCTGGCCGACCGTGTCGCCACTCCAGACGAACCGAATATCCCGCCTGGCGGTTGGCACACTGCGCAGATGACCGAACCAGGGTTCACTGGCAACACCGCTCTGGGCGTCTTCGAACGTAACGCGGTAGAAAATCGCCTGATCGGCGGGCAGGCCAGTGAGTTCGACCCGGGCGGTGAAGTCGGTGCGGGCATCGGCCAAGGGCGAGACGAATCGACGAGGGTTACTGAACAGGCTGCGGGTGTCCCATTCCACCACCATCCGCGCCGCACGGTCGCTACGGCTCCAGATCATCGCCCGGTCGCCCAACAGGTCACCAGACTGCACGCCATCGGTGAGTTGAGGCCGATCCTTGACCGAAGCAATCACCGCCGGCGCCAGGCCGGGCATCAACAGACCAGCGCCAACGACCTGTATGACACGACGACGGCTGAGGTCGAATTCGCTCATGGTGTTCTCCCTGAAAAAGGAAAACTTAAGCACGTGCAAATGACGCCCGTGTGAAAACGCGATCCCTGTGGGAGCGGGCTTGCCCGCGATAGCGGTGCAACAGTCACCGAATGGGTTGAATGTTAAGCCGTCATCGCGGGCAAGCCCGCTCCCACAGGTTTTGTGGTGTGTCAGGCCTTGGCCGGCTCCAGCGCCAGCTCCACCGTCTCAGGCCGTTTGAGCACCGAATACGTCACCGCCGTCAGCAAACTCCCGGCCACGATCGCCAGCAGATACAACAGCGCGTGGTTGATCGCATTCGGAATCAGCATCACGAACAACCCCCCGTGCGGCGCCATCAGCTTGCAGCCGAAGTACATCGACAACGCACCGGTCAGCGCACCGCCGGCAATGCTTGCCGGAATCACCCGCAACGGGTCTTTCGCCGCAAACGGAATCGCGCCCTCGGAGATGAAGCACAACCCCAACACCAGCGCCGCTTTACCGGCCTCGCGTTCAGTCTGGGCGAACTTGCGTCGGGCAATGAACGTGGCGATGCCCAGGCCTATCGGTGGCACCATGCCGGCGGCCATGGTCGCGGCCATCGGTGCATAACTTTGCGACGCCAGCAGCCCCACCGAAAACGCGTAAGCCGCTTTGTTGATCGGCCCGCCGAGGTCGACGCACATCATGCCGCCCAGCAGCACACCGAGCAGAATGGCGTTGGTGGTGCCCATGCTGTCGAGGAAGTGCGTGAGCCCCGCGAGCATCCCGGCCACCGGTTTGCCGACTACGTAGATCATCACCAGACCGGTGAATAGGCTCGCCAGCAACGGGATGATCAGGATCGGTTTCAGCGCCTCAAGACTTTGCGGCAAGCGCGCATAGCGATTGATCGCCTGGGCCGCATAGCCGGCGATGAAACCAGCAATAATCCCGCCGATGAAACCGGCGCCCAGGGTGCTCGCCAGCAAACCACCGATCATCCCCGGCGCCAGGCCCGGGCGGTCAGCGATCGAGTAGGCGATGTACCCCGCCAGCAGCGGCACCATCAGTTTGAACGCAGTTTCGCCGCCGATCTGCATCAGCGCCGCCGCGAGCGTGCCTTCCTCCTTGAACGCGGTAATACCGAACACGAAGGACAAGGCGATCATCAGACCGCCCGCCACCACCATCGGTAACATGTACGACACACCGGTCAGCAGGTGTTTGTAGATGCCGGTCTTTTCTTGCTTGGCCGGGCCTTTGGCGCCGGTCGAAGCGCTTTCCTGCTTGCCTTCGGCCAGGGCTTTGTTCAGCGTCGCTTCGGCCTGTTTCAGCGCAATACCGGTGCCGCAACGGTAGATTTTCTTGCCAGCGAAACGCTCGGTGGCGACGTCGATGTCTGCCGCCAGCAGTACCACGTCGGCATCGGCAATCGCCGCTGCGCTGAGTGGATTACGCGCGCCGACCGAGCCCTGGGTTTCCACTTGCAGGTCGTAGCCCAAGCGCTTGGCCGCTTGCTGCAAGGCTTCGGCGGCCATGAAGGTATGGGCGACGCCGGTCGGGCACGCGGTGACGGCCACCAGGCGCGGTGCATTTTTAACGATGGCAGCAGGCTCGGCGGCGGCTTCGGGCGCGACGTAAACCTCGGCCTCCTCCACCCCGCGACGCAGCACCGCTTCGACATCTTGCAGGGCTTGGGCCGGAGTGCTCTGGAACACACGTTTACCGACGAACCGCGACATATCCACCGGCGCGCTGGTGACCAGCAACACCCACTCGGCGGCTTCGATGGTCGCGGCCGACAGCTGGCGTTCCGGATGGGCCGCATCAACGACTTCGACACTGGTGCTCCAGCCCTGACGCTGGGCCGCTGCATCGAGCAGACGAGCGCACAGCACACTGGTGACCATGCCGTTCGGGCAGGCCGTAACAATGGCTAACTTCATTGCA
Source organism: Pseudomonas sp. S2_A02 (assembly GCF_054668495.1). Lineage (NCBI taxonomy): Bacteria > Pseudomonadati > Pseudomonadota > Gammaproteobacteria > Pseudomonadales > Pseudomonadaceae > Pseudomonas > Pseudomonas sp. S2_A02. The sequence continues at coordinate 2,773,873 of NZ_CP162776.1, forward strand.
AACCCTCTTATTGTTCTGTCAGGGGGCGCAGGCGCACGCCCTGTTCGAGGTGCGCCAGTTGCGCGGTGTCGCCGATACCAAAACCGATCTGGGTAACGGCCATGGCGGCAATCGCGGTGGCGGTGCGCAAGGTTTGTTCGGGTGTATCGGCACTGAGCAAACCGTGCAGCATGCCCGCCAGCAACGAATCCCCCGCACCGACGGTGCTGACCACACTGACCTTGGGCGGCGTGGCGTGCATGGCCGAGCCGACACTGAACCAGTTCACCCCGTCGGCACCGTCGGAAATCACCACGTGTTCGATGCCATGCGCATGCAAGCGGCTCGCTGCCTCGGCTTGGGCGCCCACGGAAACCACTTCGCAACCCAGCGCTTGCGCCAGTTCTTCGGTGTTGGGTTTGATCAGCCATGGACCGGCCGCCAGACCTGCGCGCAAGGCTTCACCGCTGGTGTCGAGCGCCACTTTCAAACCGCGTTTTTTCAAGCGCTGGATCAACTCCCGCAACCACTGAGGATTCACGCCACGGGGCAAACTGCCGGCCACCACCACCGCGTCATGCCCTGGAGCAATCTGGTCGAGACGATCGAGCAAAGCCTGCTGCGCCGCTTCACTGACCCTCGGCCCTGGGCCATTGATGTCGGTGATGCGCCCATCGCTTTCCGCCAGTTTGATGTTGCTGCGGGTCTCGCCGGGGACACGGACAAACGCGTCGGTAAAACCGCGCTTGGCAAACAGGGTTTCGAACGCTTGAAGGTTGTCTTCCCCGAGAAAACCGCTGACAGTCAGCTGATGCCCAAGGTCGGCCAACACCTGCGCCACGTTCACGCCTTTGCCGGCGGCGTGGGTGTGCATTTCGTCGCTGCGATTGACCTGACCGGGGGTAAGTAGCGGCAATTGGACGGTGAGGTCCAGCGCCGGGTTAAGAGTCAGGGTTAAGATCTTGGCCATTACAGGGCCTCCACTAATGCACGAACTTCGTTCGCACTGCCCACGGCCAGGGCCTGTTGGGCAAGGGTTTGAGTCTGGGTCAGGCTGAGTTCACGAATGCGCGCCTTGACCTCGGCAATGCTGCGGCCCGACACGCTCAACTCATCCACACCCAGGCCCACCAGCACCGGTACCGCCAGCGGATCGGCCGCCAGTTCACCGCACACGCCGACCCACTTGCCATGAGCATGAGCCGCACGCACGGTGATGTCGATCAGTTGCAGCACCGCAGGATGCAAACCGTCTGCCTGGGCCGACAAGGTCGGATGACCACGGTCGATGGCCAAGGTGTATTGCGTCAGGTCGTTGGTGCCGACGCTGAAGAAATCCACTTCCTTGGCCAGCACCGGCGCCAGTAAAGCGGCCGACGGCACTTCGATCATGATCCCCAGTTGCAGGTCCGCAACCGGGATTTCCAGGCGCAGACGTTCGGTCATGTCCCGGGCCTGACGCCACTCATCGACGCTGCCGACCATCGGGAACATGATTCGCAATGGACGGTTATCAGCCGCACGCAGCAAGGCACGCAACTGCGCTTCCATGACTTGCGGACGTTGCAGGGTCAGGCGAATGCCACGCACGCCGAGGAACGGGTTTTCTTCTTTCGCGATCGGCCAGTACGGCAGCGGTTTGTCACCACCGACGTCAAGGGTGCGCACCACCAGCGGTCGACCGGCCAGGCCATCGAGCACGCGACGGTACTCGACTTCCTGAGTCGCCTCGTCCGGCGCTTGCGAGTGGGCCATGAAAATCAGTTCGGTGCGCAGCAGGCCAATGCCTTCGGCGCCCTGCTCCACCGCACTGGTGACGCCGGCGCTTTCGCCGATATTGGCGAACACTTCCACTGCGTGGCCATCGGTGGTCAACGCCGGTTGATGGCGTTGTTCGGCGGCGGCTTTCAAGCGCAGTTCGCGGGTGTCGCGTTCTTCGGTGGCGCGCTGCAAGGTCGCGGCATCGGCGTCCACGTGCAGGCGCCCGCGTTGGCCATCGATCAACAGCGGCGTGCCCGGCTTCAGCAATAACACGGCGGCACCGGCGCCCACCAGCGCTGGAATACCGAGAGCACGCGCGACAATGGCGCTGTGGGCCGTAGCGCCACCGCGAGCGGTGAGAATGCCAGCGACGCGCGTCGGATCGAGACGTGCCACGTCGGACGGGCCGACTTCGTCCATCACCAGAATGTATGGCTGCTCTGGCTCGGCTGGCGTTTCGACGCCACTCAATTGCCCCAGCACCCGACGGCCAATGTCGCGCAAGTCGGCGGCACGTTCGGCGAGCAAGGCGTCCTGCAATGATTCCTGCTGTTTGGCGGCGCCTTCAATCACTGTCATCCACGCCGCTTCGGCGCTTTCGCCCTGCTTGAGGCGGGTGTCGACTTCGTCGGTCAGTTCCGGGTCGTCGAGCATTTCCTGATGGGTGATGAAAATCTCGCGAATCGCTTTGGCCTTGCTGCGCTCGATCAGGCCTTCGATGTCGCGACGCACATCCGCCAACGCTTGCTTGAGACGTTCGCGCTCGATGGCGGCGGACTCACCGCGCAGCGGGTAATCGATGACTTGCAGCACTTGAATATGCGCCGGGCCGATGGCGATCCCCGGCGCGGCGGCAATCGCCTGAATCAGGCTGCCGGACGCGGGTGCAAGTAGCACTTCGGCGACGTCGGCAATCACTTCGCGCTGTTGGCTCACGACCGGCAGCGGCTCGACTTCTTCACCGAGGCCTTCTTCGATGGCCGCCAGCAAGGCAGGCAAGGCATCGGCGGCGATGGTTGGCTCGGCGATGAATTCCAGCACCTGGCCGCGACGGGCGCCGAGGCTGAGCAGTTTGCTCAAACTCTTCACCAACACCGCGCTGTCATGGCCATCGACGATGCGCACGCGGATTTCGCCTTCAAAACTTTTCGCCAGTTGCGCGAGAATCTTCGCCGGGCGCGCATGCAAACCGTGGGCGTTGGCCAAGGCAATGCGTGCGCTCGGCCAATCCGCCGGCACTTCACCGCCGAGGACTTCCAGCACCGCGCGGCTGCTGGTGGCACGGCCCAATTCATGCCCACGGCCTTCGATCAGCAACGCGCAAAGGCGTTCGAGCAGCGCCTGATGGGCTTCACCGAGGCTGGCCAGACAGAACAACCCGCTCAACGGCTGACCGAGGTAGCGCATGGGTTTGTCCGGGGTAACGAACGCCAGGCCTGGACGCTTCACCGTTTGTTCACTGTGCAGCCACCACAGGCCATCGCCCAGCGGCAGCGCGTCGACCTGTTGCAAGATGCCGGCAAAACCGTTGCTCACGCAATCGGCCTGACGCAGCAAACGGGCGCCGCGCCAGACCAATTCTTCAAAGTCATCGGCAGAAACACTGAGGCCGATCATCTGTGCGTCCAGCGCCAACTCCTGTGGCGCGCCTTGCAGCAGTTTCAGCAAGGCTTCAGCGGAACTGGCGCGACGCAGGGCCTGGCCCAGATCGGTTTCACCGAGGGCGCGGGTCAGCAGTTGCAGCAGGCGCAGGTGTTCATCGGATTTGGCGGCGATACCAATCGCCAGATAAACGATCTGGCCATCGCCCCAGTCCACGCCGTCAGGAAACTGCATCAGTCGCACGCCAGTGGCGAACACCTGATCACGGGTCTCCGGGGTGCCGTGGGGGATGGCAATACCTTGGCCGAGAAAGGTCGAGCCCTGGACTTCCCGGGCCTGCAAGCCCGCAAGGTAACCATCCGCCACCAGGCCATCGGTCACGAGTCGGTCAGCGAGTAATTGCAGGGCGGTGGCTTTATCCATAGCCGACTGGCCCATGGATATCTGCTCTATGGTGAGCTCGAGCATGCTTTCTCCTTTTTGGCGCCGTGTGACGCCAGGTATTGTTTTGATTGATTCAGCTTAAGCCTTTGGGAGCGCCTTTTCAGGGGCAGTTTTGGCGGTTTCGCGGCAGAACCGACCAAAGCGACCTTTAGCGTAGAAAATACGCCTGCTGAAACGTTTAATCTAGAATGTTAGGCACGTTACTCGATAATGTCTCATCCTTGAAGTCCAATTGTCGGATCTGCTGCGACAATGGTCGCCTGCCTGAATCGGGTAGGATTGGCGAAAACGTCGGGCGAGCTCGAACAAAAAGGAAAACCCGGGTTGAAACTCAGTGATATTGCACAGTTGGCCGGCGTCTCCGTGACCACCGCCAGTTATGTCATCAATGGCAAGGCTGAACAGCAACGTATCAGCAGCGCTACCGTCGAGCGCGTGCGCGCGGTGGTCGAACAACATGGCTTCACACCCAATCCTCAGGCCGCCGGGTTGCGCAGTCGGCACACCCGCACCCTGGGGTTTATTCTGCCGGACCTGGAAAACCCCAGTTACGCACGCATCGCCAAACTGCTGGAACAAGGTGCCCGGGCTCGCGGCTATCAGTTGTTGATCGCCAGTTCCGACGATGCGCCGGACAGTGAACGGCAATTGCTGCAACTGTTCCGCGCCCGGCGCTGCGATGCGCTGATCGTCGCCAGTTGCCTGCCGGCCGGTGATGACAGTTATCGGCAGTTGCAGGCCAAAGGCATTCCGATCATCGCCATCGACCGGGTGATGGAGCCTGAGCACTTTTGCTCGGTGATCAGCGACGACCGCGAAGCCAGCCTGCAGCTTACCCGCAGCCTGCTGAACCCGTTGCCCAAGCAGATCGCGCTGATCGGTGCCCGTCCTGAACTGAGTATCAGCCAGGAACGTGCGGCAGGTTTCAAGGAAGCGCTGAACGGCTTCAAAGGCGAGGCGCTGATCGAACACGGCGAGTCGTTCAGTCGTGAGTGCGGTAAACAATTGATGGAAGAATTGCTTCAGCGCCTGGGCCATTTGCCGGATGCGCTGGTGACCACCTCCTACGTGCTGCTTCAGGGCGTGTTCGATGCCTTGCACGACTTCCCGCTGAAAACCCGCCCGCTACGCCTGGGCACCTTCGGTGATACGCAGTTGCTGGACTTCCTGCCACTACCGGTCAACGCCATGTCCCAGCAGCATCAACTGATCGCCGACAAAGCTTTGCAACTGGCGTTGGCGGCCATCGAACAGGCCGATTACCAACCCGGCGTGCAGGCCATCGCGCGGACCTTCAAGCAGCGTATTCATCAGGACTGAGCCGTGGAACTGATCGACACCCACACTCATCTGGATTTCCCGGAGTTCGACGTGGATCGTCAGGCGCTGCTGGCCGAGAGTCGCGCCCTCGGCGTGCGGCGGATGGTGGTGCTGGGGGTTTATCAGGCCAATTGGCAGCGGGTCTGGGATCTGGTGCAAAGCGATCCCGATCTGCACGCGGCGTTCGGTTTGCATCCCGTGTATCTGGATGACCATCGCCCTGAGGATTTGACCGAACTCGGTGACTGGCTGACACGTCTGGCGGGCCATCGGCAGCTATGCGCGGTGGGCGAGATCGGTCTGGATTACTTCATCGAGACCCTGGATCGTGAACGCCAGCAAGCGTTGTTCGACGCCCAACTGCAACTGGCGGCGGACTTCAATCTGCCGGCGCTGATTCATGTACGACGCAGCCATGCGGCGGTGATTGCCACGCTCAAACGGTTTCGCTTGAAACGCGCGGGGATTATTCATGCCTTCGCCGGTAGTCAGGAAGAGGCCCGCGAATATATCAAGCTGGGTTTCAAACTCGGCCTCGGCGGCGCCGCGACCTGGCCGCAGGCCCTGCGCATGCACCGCGTACTCGCCGGTTTGCCCGTTGAATCGGTGGTGCTGGAAACCGACTCACCGGACATGGCCCCCGCCATGTTCCCCGGTCAACGCAACAGCCCGGCCCATTTGCCGGCGATCTGCGAGGCACTGGCCGCCCTCATGGCGATCAGCCCCGAACAACTGGCTACCGCCAGCACGGCCAATGCGTGTGAGTTGTTTAACTGGTAGCCCGCTGATTCACGCAATATCTGTGGGAGCGGGCTTGCTCGCGAAGGCGGCGTGTCAGCCAACGGTGATGTCGACTGACATACCGCTTTCGCGAGCAAGCCCGCTCCCACATTGGATCTGCTGCGTGGCATCAAACCCGGAACGCGCTGATCAATTGTTTGAGTTCAACCACCTGCGCCGACAACGCTCGGCTGGCATTTTCAGTCTGGTGCGCGCCGTCGGCGGTGCGCTCACCGGCACGGTTGATCTCGACAATGTTCAGGTCGATGTCGTGAGCCACGGCAGTTTGCTGCTCTACGGCGGCGGCGATCTGCTGGTTCTGGTCGACGATCATGCCGACGGCGCCGAGGATGTTTTCCAGCGCCTGCTGGACCTTTTCCGACTGCCCGACCGTGCCGCTGGCCATCTGATGGCTGGTGCCCATCGCCTTGACCGCCGCCCCGACACCGCTGTGCAGCTTGGTAATCATCTGCTCGATTTCTTCGGTCGATTGCTGGGTGCGTTTGGCCAGGGTCCGGACCTCGTCCGCCACCACCGCAAAACCACGGCCCTGCTCACCAGCGCGCGCGGCTTCGATGGCCGCGTTGAGGGCCAGCAGGTTGGTCTGTTCGGCAATGCTTTTGATCACCTCCAGCACACGACTGATGGATTGGCTGTCGCTGGCCAGTTGGTTGATCACCCGCACCGACTGATCGATTTCACTGGCCAGTGCAGCGATGCTGCCCTGCTGGGACTCCACCAGCCCGCGCCCGCTAATGGTCTCATCGTTGACGCTGTGGGCGCTGCTGACGGCCGCCGCAGCACTGCGCGCCACCTCCAGAGACGTGGCTGACATCTGGTTCATTGCGGTGGCGACCTGTTCGATCTGCGTACGCTGCCCCGCTACCGCCTGATTGCTCTGCGCGGACACGTTTTCAACCTGGCCGGCCTGGCGCTCGACCTCACTGACAGTCTGGCCCACGCGCTCGATCAGGTCATGGATCTTCTTCACGGTGCTGGTGAATACCTCGCCCAACTCGCCCAACTCATCGCGGCTGTTGGCGCTGAAGGTCACGGTCATGTCGCCGGCCGCTACCTTGTCCATCACCGCGCCAAGACGCTTGAGGGTGGTGCGGGTCGAGGCGTAGAAACCGCCATAGAGGTAAAAAATCAACACAAACACCACCGCCAGCGCCACCGCCTGCAAAATCATGTGAGTGCGGTGCTGCTCCAGCCGCTGCTGCAACTGGGTACCGAGAAACTTCAGGGTGGCTTCATTGAGTTGGTAGGTCTGGTCGATCAGGCCCGTAACCTGATCGTAAAAGCCCTGCCACGGTGCATCGAGGGTGTCAGCCATCACCACCTGTTCTTCGAACAGTTCACTGGCCTTTTTCAGAGAGGCCTTGCTGCTTTCAGCTTGAGCGGCCAGGGTTTCGTGCGCCACTTTGCTGGAGCCCAGAGCATCCTGCAATTTCAGACTGTATTCGGCCTGAAGCTTTTCGATCTGCGCCAGCAACTCATCAAAACGGGTGCTCGACGCCGAATTGAGAAAGCCCTGCCCCAACGAGTAAGAACCCATCGCCCGGCCTTCGCCGAGTGTCTGGGTGACGGCTGGCGTGACGTTGGTAATCAGCTCGCTCAGCTGACGCATGTCGCTCTGGCTGTCGCGGCTCAGGCCGGCCTGACTGGCAATGATCTGGCTGAAAATCTGCGCATTGCCGAGCAACTTGCCGATCAGCGCACTTTTGCTTTGCAGGGAGGTTTCCGTTTGCTGGGCCTTGAACGCGGCGATCATTTCATCGCGCTTGCCATCGAAAAAGGTGATTTGCTCCGGGTCAGTGGTCATCGCCGCCAACCCTTGCAAGCGGGTCAGAACACTTTGTTCCAGAGCACTGATAGTCGATTCGACATGACCGGCCTTGCCGGACTGGCCAAGGATGACGTTGATCTGCACCAGGTTGTTCAGGGTTTCCAGATCCCGGCGCAGGCTCAGGCCGCTGCCCAGCAGGTCGAGGCTCTGCAGCTCGACCCGTGTGCCCTGGAATTCGCGATAGGAATCGCGCACCAGATAGAAGTTGGTCACCAGCATCGGCACGAGGAATAGCACGCTGATCAGGCTGAACTTCATGCCGAAGCTCAGGCGATTCATCAGCGCGACGGCGGGATAGAGCAAGCTCTTCACTGTGAAGTCTCCCTTTGAATTCTTATTTTTATGGCAGGCGCGCAGAGACAGCAGATAGCCACTATTGGCGCTGTCTCTGTATAGCCTAAATTGGCGGGAGGTTTTGTAACTTAAGGTTAACGACAGGGTGCCGTTATTGGAGCGGATGAGCCCCTGTGGCGAGGGAGCTTGCTCCCGCTCGGCTGCGAAGCAGTCGTAATTCCGGATAATTTAGTCTGTCTGGACGGGTGCCGGGGCCGCTTCGCGACCCAACGGGAGCAAGCTCCCTCGCCACATGTGTTGTGGATTAGGACAAAACAGTCCACAACGCAAACCCGGCATACCAAAGCACTGCCGCGCGCAGCAGCAATTCCCAGATCCGGTCGAGGCTGTTGATGCCGTCCGGCCCGACCATCGGCGCCGGAATTTCACCGGCCACCAAGCCGACCTTCTCGATCAGTTGGGCGGCGCTGATGTTCCAGTTCAGCAGCTCGTGCAGCATCACCCGGCCAACCGCGACAAAGTTGCCGACCAGCGCAAAACTCACCGCCAGCAGTCGCACCGGTACCCAATCGAACGCGTGACGCAGCTGTGCCGCTCGCTCGACCACGGCCGGGTTCTGCCCGTGCTCCTCGGCCAGCGCCAGCAATCGATAGCTCAACGCAGCAACCGGGCCCAGCAGGAAGTACCAGAAGATCACCGCAAAAAAGCTCTGATAGGCCTGCCACAGCAGATGTCCTTCAACTCGCTCCAGCAGTTGCTCGCCGCTGTCAGCGCAAATGTTCAAATCGCGTTTGGCCACATGCGCGGCGGCTTGCAGGTCTTCCCGGCGCCAGGCATCGCGGAACGGCCCGAGGCCGGCCAGCAGATCACCTCGGCCCAGACTGTAAATCACCACCAGCAGGTGCACCGGTAACGCCAGCAAGCCGTAGGCTACCGGCTCCAGCACCACCAACAGCAAGCCCAACAGCGCCACCGGCAACAACACCAGCACCACCAGTATCAGCCACGGACGGTTTGTCATGCGTGGGTTGGCTTCAAGCTTGTGCAGCTCGCGCACCCAACCGCCATCACGTTGAACCCGATGGCGCAAGGCCGAGAACTTCTCGATCCACACCGCCAACAACAGCACCAGAAAACTCATTGTTGCTCCTTTTTTCCAGAGCGGCTTTTGCCAGAGCCGCGCGATAGCGTGCCCAGTCAAACGCCGGTCCCGGGTCAGTCTTGCGCCCGGGTGCAATATCGCTATGCCCGCAGATGCGTTGTGCGGTGATACCCGTAAAGGCGCTTTGCAGCTGTTGCGTCAGGGCGGTCAACGCTTGATATTGGGCGTCGGTGAACGGCAGATCATCCGTGCCTTCGAGCTCGATGCCCACGGAAAAATCGTTACAGGTTTCCCGTCCTTCGAAACACGAGACGCCGGCGTGCCAGGCGCGCTCAAGACAAGAGACAAACTGAGTGACGGTGCCGTCACGTTCAATCAGAAAGTGCGCAGACACCCGCAGGTCGGCGATCCCTGCAAAGTAGGGATGTTCCGTGACATCCAGGCGATTCTGGAAAAATTCCTGCACCTTGCCGGTCAGAAACTGCGCGGGCGGCAGACTGATGTTGTGGATCACCAGCAGGGAAATTTCGCCCTCGGGGCGTGCATTGAAGTTGGGCGAGGGGCATATGCGCACGCCCTGACACCAACCGCTCGCGGGGTCCAACTGCATACAGGTTCCTTCAACGACGACTGTGTTGGTGCCCAGTATGCCGCGATAGACCCTCGGCGCGCGATCACTTGCCGCGATTGAGACGCCGCAGGCTGCCCAGCACCGACTCCAGCGCCCGATCGAACAGCAAGGTGTCGTCCAGCGTTCGCACCGCGCCACGCCGGAATTCCAGGGCCAGGCCGGTACGGCTGTGCTCCAGCACTTTCATCCCTGTACGGTTGACGAAGATGTACTTGCCGGTGGCTTCAATGATCGCCACCAGCTTGCAGCGCAGCGTGTTTTCCTCGTCCTCCTGAAACTCGACCCAGCAACCCAAATGCAGCTGATCGACCTGATGCAGAGCGACATCGTCCTCCGGCAAACGCATCGATGCCATTTCGACCGGGCCTTCGTCAGCGGTGCGAAGCACGATTTCCTGCTGCACTTCGACCATCATCGGTGCGTCAACAGCCGTGCTTTTCGGGTCTGGGCGTTCGAACAACTGAAGGTGCAAAACTTCCAGCTCGCTGAAAAACTCGCCAGTGGCGAACGAGTCGAATGCCGAGCGGTTCAAGCCATCGCGCAACGACTTGAGCAACCCTGGCACTAGCGACAACAAGCGCAGGCTCGCGTCGGATTCGTCATGGCGTTGCACACTCCAGATCAATTGCGCCATGGTCTGCACATCGGCATGCCATTCGGCGGACTGATCACCCTGCTTGAGGCAGGTCAGCAACAGCACTTTGCTCCAGGCCTCCTGGACAAACGCAACCACGCTGTGCGGTAGCACCTTGCCCACCAACGCCTGGTTCAGCGCCTGCTCGACGCGCTGACGCGCCAGTTCGGTCCTGGCTCGGCCTTCTTCGGCGTCACGGGTGCGCTGCTCGAGTAATTCGCTGCGACGGCGTTCGTCACTGGTGAAGGCGAGAAAATCCGCCAGCAACTCGGAAAAGATCGCCGGGTCATCGACAAAGTCATTCAACAAGCGCTGCACCACTTGCTCGATGCGCAGGTACAGGCTGTCGCGCTCATGGTCATCGCACTCGCCCCAGCCCATGGCCGCAGCGGCGATTTCGTTGAGCAAACGCCGGGCGGGATGGCTGCTGCGGCTGAAAAAGCTCTTGTCGAGCACCGCGACTTTCAGCATCGGAATCTGCAAACGGCCGATCAGCGCCTTGAGAGAGTCCGGCAGGTTGCGGTCATCGAGGATGCATTCGAAGAGCATGGCGATCAGGTTGATCACGTCTTCGTCGGCCACCCCGACCACGCGCGACTTGCCACTTTTGACGCTGCCCCGGGTCAGCAGTTGTTCGAGCTGGTTACGCAGATCGAAGTCGTCCTGAGCCGCCAGCGGCGGCACGTATTGCTGCAAATGCGAGAGCAGGCGTAGCAGGTCGCGGGTGGAAATAGGCTGGGTCTGGGCACTGACTTCCAGGGTCGGCGCAACGCTGCCACGCACATGGAACAGCAATTCCTGCAATGCGGCGAAGACTTCCTGCACGCCCTCGTCGATCTGTGTATTGCCAGTCCGCACGCCTGTCTCGGCGGGGTCAGCACGAACACTTGCAGCCGCCCGATCAGTGGCACGCCGCGCTGGGGCGGGCTTGAGGTCCGGCAGCACGCCGGTGGCGATCAGCAGTTGGTTGGCTTCGGCGTAAAGCTGATCAGCATTGCTGAGCACATAGCGTTCGAACAACTTGAGGATGATCAGCTTGACCTTGATCTCCATGCCCAGGTTGCGCCCGGCCTGCAAGAAATACTCGCAGAGCAGCGTCGGCCCCAAGGGGTTGTGCTGTTCGATCAGCGTCTTGCTCAACAGTGTGCTGAGTCGGGCGGTGAGCTGGTCGAGGGCGAAACCGTCGCGATTCAGCACTTTGCCGACCATGGCCTCCATCGCCACGTTGCGCTCCATGTCGTCATTGGGCATCGACACCGAGGCATCGAAAGCCAATGCCCGAGGCAAGACAGCGTGAGAAATGTCGTACTGCGCAAGGCTGACGAAGGCCTCGAAGAATTGCTCGAGAAATCCGCGTTCGATGCTTTTGCGCTTGAGGCGCAAATCGCGCATGGCTTCGAAGAAGATGTTTTGCTCGACATTATTTCGGGCCCGATCGGCCATTTCGAACAGGGTGTCGTCGGCGTTATCGAACAGCTCCTGCAAACCTCGCTTGAGCTGTTGAGCGGCCTTGTCGCGAACCTGAAGCAGAATCACGGGCAGGCGGGCGAGCGGCGAGTGAGTCGCCTGGTCGGTAGCGGCCTTGTGCAAAGGCACTACATTCCCGTCGTTGTGCATCCAAGCCTCCTGAAACGGTGATTCTTCGGTTCGGTAAGAAAGATCGAGTACGCAGACCATACAGCCGACGCTCAACGGGGACAGTCACCACCCGCTGTCATTCAATCATCAGGAATCCAGAGCTACGTCAAAGCTATGACGTCAAATGCAAGGCGAATTATCTGCAAAAGACTCCCCTTGTGCCAGCAGACTCTGCGCTTCCCCAAGAAATAGACGTTATGAGAGAGCCCCCTTGCTTAACACCGATTGCTTGCGCGAATCGACCAAATGCAGGTTTGCGAACAATTGAATGGCCGTTGATGCCTTGGGTTGCCTCGCACCATGGCCCTATAATCGGGCCACTTTGTTTGTGGAGCCCGTTATGCCGAATCTACGTCTCGCCGATTTGACCGCCGAAATCGAAGCCAACGTGCGCCGTGCGTTGCTCGAGGACATCGGCAGCGGCGACATCACCGCGCAACTGATCCCGGCCGAACGCCTGGCCAAAGCCACCATCATCACCCGCGATGAGGCTGTCATTGCTGGCACCGCGTGGGTCGACGCGGTTTTCCGGCAATTGGACCCGCGGGTTGCCGTTCATTGGCAGGTGCGCGACGGCGAACGGGTGAAACCCAATCAGGTGCTATTCCATCTCGAAGGCCCGGCGCGCTCGCTGCTGACGGGTGAACGCAGTGCACTGAATTTTCTGCAAATGCTTTCCGGCGTGGCCACTCGCGCACAGTACCTTGCCGATTTCGTCGCCGAGACCCAGGTGAAGCTGCTCGACACCCGCAAAACCCTGCCGGGGCTGCGCCTGGCCCAGAAATACGCCGTGACCTGCGGCGGTTGCCACAATCACCGCATCGGCCTGTATGACGCCTTCCTGATCAAGGAAAACCATATCGCCGCCTGCGGTGGCATTCCTGAGGCTATCGCAGCCGCGCACAAGATCGCCCCGGGCAAACCGGTGGAGATCGAAGTGGAAAGCCTGGCGGAACTGAAGGAAGCACTGGCGGCGGGTGCCGACATCATCATGCTCGATGAACTGAGCCTGGATGACATGCGCGAAGCCGTGCGCTTGAACGCCGGCAAGGCAAAACTGGAAGCCAGCGGCGGCATCAACGAAAGCACGTTGCTGCCAATCGCCGAAACCGGGGTGGATTATATTTCGATTGGTGCGATGACCAAGGATGTGAAGGCTGTGGACCTGTCGATGCGACTGAGTCTCTGATCACGCCTTTGATATAAAAAATGCCAGCCTGATGAAGGCTGGCATTTTTTTAGACCACCAGATTATTCATCTCGCAGTACTCTTCCCACTCGACGCCCAATACCTCGGCCGCCTCCTTGTGCAGCGCCAGGCGCGCGGCCTCGAACTCTTCCGGGGTTGTGGTGTATTTGAGCGTCAGCTCCCACGGCTGCAAGCCCTGAGCCTCTGCCTCATCCTCGAACGCCCACTGGATCTGGTCTTTCTGATCGTCGGCTGGCAAGTCCTTGATCTCTTCGGCTAGCTGGGGCGACTCAAGCAGGTACTTTTTAAGCGCTTCTTCGTTTCTGGCTTCTTGGCTCAATTCTTTAACGGTCATGGCGTTCTCGCTGATCTGGGGAATGGAAGATGGATCTGGATCATCAAGGATCTCTCTGACGCAAAAAACCGTTAGAAGCCCGGTTTGTCTGGCCTTCAGAACCATTCGGGATCATCTGAAAACTGCTGGGCGATGCTCATGCAGACAACGAATATAGGACGTTTTGTCGAGGATTCACACGGGTCTTTACATCTATTCCACAAAAAGCCACGAGCATAAGGTGCAGGAGGCCTTGGGAACATAAGTCGAAATCCCAAGTCATAGCGATGTGCCATATCAGCACTTCACAAGGAACTCCAGTGATGCGCAGTTTTTCGAAGCTTTTGTCTGCCCAGCTTGCCACCGCTACCCTGCTGCTCGGAAGCCTGACATTGGCCAGTGCCGCTCAAGCGGCAGTCGAAGTCACCTCTGACCCTTCGCTGTACTCCGACAAAATCTCCGCCCTCCATAATTCATTCGGTAAGGACACGCTCGTCAGAACCAGCGTCAGCATCGATGATCTGGAAAGCCTGCAAAAAACCATGAAGGCCAATGCCACCGAACTGGAAAGCCAGAAGCGCACCCTCAGTGAGCAGGCCCGTCAAATCGAAGAACTCAAACGCAACAGCGGTTCCAGCTCAAACTCCAGCAGCAAGGAGATTGACGATCTCAAGCGCACAGTCAATGAACAGGAACGCGACCTGAACAACCTTGGCAAGCAAGTGGAAGAGCTAAAGCGCAACAGCGGCTCTAGCTCAAGCTCGAACAACAGCGAAATCTCCAGTCTCAAACGGGAGATCAGCGATCAGGATCGCGCGATGGATCAGCTTAAACGCACCGTCGAGGACCTGAGCAGAAAGGTGAAGTGAAGAAGAGAATGGTGCCCGAGACAGGAATCGAACCTGCGACCTTCGCGTTACGAGTGCGCTGCTCTACCGGCTGAGCTACACGGGCTGTGGGCTAAACCTAGCACTGGCTTCGGGGTCCGGCAACTTGGCGCACCGTAAAATCAAAAGATCGCAGCCTTCGGCAGCTCCTACATTGGGCTTCTGTAGGAGCTGCCGAAGGCTGCGATCTTTTGATCATCCTGTACACAAAAAAAATGCCCCGCCGTTTTCACGGCGGGGCATTTTTATAACGTTGAAGCGGTCAGGCGAAGGGGGTGATTAAACGCCCGAAGCCTTGGCTGCTGCTACGTCTTTGATGGACAGTTTGATACGGCCGCGGTTGTCCACGTCCAGTACCAATACTTCCACTTCCTGGCCTTCTTTCAGGATATCGGTCACTTTTTCAACGCGAGCATCGCTCAGCATCGAGATGTGAACCAGACCGTCCTTGCCCGGCAGGATGTTGACGAATGCGCCGAAGTCGACGATGCGCTCAACCTTACCGACGTAGATCTTGCCGATCTCGGCTTCTGCGGTGATGCCCAGAACGCGCTGACGTGCCGCTTCAGCTGCTTCCTTGGTTTCGCCGAAGATCTTGATCGAACCGTCGTCTTCGATATCGATCGAAGCCTTGGTTTCTTCACAGATCGCACGAATGGTCGCGCCGCCTTTACCGATGACATCACGGATTTTGTCGGTGTCGATTTTCATCGCGATCATGGTCGGAGCGTTTTCCGACAGCTCGGTACGCGACTGGCCAATGATCTGGTTCATCTGACCGAGGATATTCAGGCGCGCTTCCAGGGCTTGGCCCAGAGCGATTTCCATGATTTCTTCGGTGATGCCCTTGATCTTGATGTCCATCTGCAGCGCGGTAACACCTTTGGCGGTACCCGCTACTTTGAAGTCCATGTCGCCGAGGTGATCTTCGTCGCCCAGGATGTCGGTCAGGACGGCGAACTTCTCGCCTTCTTTAACCAGACCCATGGCGATACCGGCAACCGGTGCCTTCATCGGAACGCCGGCATCCATCAGAGCCAGGGAAGCACCGCATACCGAAGCCATGGAGCTCGAACCGTTGGACTCGGTGATTTCCGACACCACACGAATGGTGTACGGGAACACGTCGGCAGCAGGCAGCATGGCCTGAACCGAACGACGGGCCAGACGGCCGTGACCGATTTCGCGACGACCAGCGCCACCCATGCGACCACACTCACCTACCGAGAACGGAGGGAAGTTGTAGTGCAGCATGAACGGGTCTTTTTTCTCGCCTTCCAGGGTATCCAGCAGCTGTGCGTCACGGGCAGTACCCAGAGTCGCGACTACCAGGGCCTGAGTTTCGCCACGGGTGAACAGTGCCGAACCGTGGGTCTTTGGCAGAACGCCGACTTCGATGTTCAGCGGACGTACGGTCTTGGTGTCGCGACCGTCGATACGTGGCTTACCGTTAACGATGTTTTCGCGAACGGTGCGGTATTCGATTTCACCGAAAGCCGCTTTGACTTCAGCGGAAGTCGGCTGACCTTCTTCACCGGACAGGTTGGCAACAACCTGGTCTTTCAGCTCGCCCAGACGTGCATAACGGTCGGCTTTGACGGTGATGGTGTAAGCCTGGGAGATCGCTTCGCCGAACTCGGCGCGGATAGCAGCCAACAGAGCGGTGGCTTCTGGCTGAGGAGCCCAGGTCCAGGTTGGCTTGGCAGCTTCAGCGGCCAGTTCCTTGACGGCGTTGATCACCACCTGGAACTCGTCGTGAGCAAACAGTACAGCGCCCAGCATCTGGTCTTCGGTCAGCTCTTTGGCTTCCGATTCAACCATCAACACGGCTTCCGAAGTACCGGCAACGACCATGTCCAGGCTCGAAGCTTTCAGTTGTTCGTAAGTCGGGTTCAGCAGGTAGCCGGTGCTTTCATGGAACGCAACGCGGGCAGCGCCGATCGGACCATCGAAAGGAATACCGGAGATGGCCAGGGCAGCCGAGGTACCGATCATCGCAGCGATGTCCGGATCGGTTTTTTTGCTGGTGGAGACGACGGTGCAGACAACCTGCACTTCGTTCATGAAGCCTTCTGGGAACAGCGGACGGATCGGACGGTCGATCAGTCGGGAAGTCAGGGTTTCTTTCTCGGAAGGACGGCCTTCACGCTTGAAGAAACCGCCAGGGATCTTACCGGCAGCGTAAGTTTTTTCCTGGTAGTGAACGGACAGAGGGAAGAAGCCCTTGCCTGGATCGGCTTGTTTGGCACCGACAACAGTCACCAATACGCTGACATCGTCGTCAACGGTGACCAATACTGCGCCGGAGGCCTGACGGGCGATACGGCCAGTCTCGAGGGTAACGGTCGACTGACCGAACTGGAATTTTTTGATTACCGGGTTCACGGTGTCCTACCTTCTTTTGTGGCTCTTGGGGAACTTGTCTTCTTGCGAAATTCTTGGGCAATGTCGGGAATCGGCCCAACGCCTGTCCAGGGTAAAACGTATATCCAGATAAAACTTGAGGCTGGGAGCCTGCCATGCGCCAGCGGGAAACCCACTGACGCACGACAGACAACCAACCTCTAGCGCAATCGCTTATTAGCGACGCAGACCCAGGCGACCGATCAGAGCCTGATAACGACCCAGATCCTTGCCTTTCAGGTAGTCCAGCAGCTTACGACGCTGGTTTACCATGCGGATCAGACCACGACGGGAGTGGTGATCTTTACCGTTGGCCTTGAAGTGACCCTGCAGTTTGTTGATGTTGTGGGTCAGCAGTGCAACTTGCACTTCTGGCGAACCAGTGTCACCAACAGCTTGCTGGTAGTCAGCTACGATTTGAGCTTTTTCTTGAACGTCGAGAGCCATGAGGCAATCCTTTTATCAGGAAACTGTTTCAAAGAAACAGCTTCAACAGGCCAGGGACAAATCCCTGTATCTATAAATGAGTAGTGACCGTGCCTGTTAACAGCCACACTCGTCCGGTCATTCTGACCGAATCAGTCGACGCGGCGCGATGCGCCCGTCTTCGCTCACTTCACCGATACCGATGAAGCGACCGTTGTGATCCTGTACCCGTACCATGCCGAACTTCGGTGCATCCGGGGCGCGTACCGGTTGGCCGTTAAGCCAGTAGAACGCGCTGTGCTCCGAGAAATGCAATAGTGGCCAGTCCAGCAGGCCGCTGTCCGATGGCATCAGGAAGCGGTCGACTGCCTCGTTGCCGCCTTCGGCATGTACCGCTTCAAGCTCTTCCAGAGTGACGGTCTGTGCAAGCGTGAAAGGCCCGGCTTGGGTACGTCGCAATTCAGCCACGTAAGCGCCACAACCGAGTTGCTCACCGATATCCTCCACCAGGGTGCGGATATAGGTGCCTTTGCTGCAATCCACCGCAAGCCGCGCAGTATCACCCTCAAAGGCCAGTAATTCCAAGCGCGCAATAGTAACAGAACGCGGTTCGCGCTCCACTACTTCGCCTGCACGGGCCAGCTTGTACAGCGGCTGGCCATCACGCTTGAGCGCCGAGTACATCGGCGGTATCTGACTGATTTGCCCACGAAATTTCGGCAGCACAGCTTCGATATCGGCGCGACCAACGGTCACCGGGCGCTCCAGCAAAACTTCACCTTCGGCATCGGCCGTGGTGGTGGTCTTGCCCAGTTGCGCCAGGGTTTCATAAGCCTTGTCGGAATCAAGCAGGTATTGCGAGAACTTGGTGGCCTCGCCGAAGCACAACGGCAGCACGCCGGTGGCCAGCGGATCAAGACTGCCGGTGTGCCCGGCCTTCTCGGCATTGAGCAACCAGCGGACCTTCTGCAACGCCGCGTTGGAAGTGAACCCCAACGGCTTGTCGAGCAGGATGATGCCGCTGACGTTACGACGGATACGTTTGACCTGAGCCACCGACTACTCCTTGGCGTCTTCGGGTTCAGCCGCTACCGGGTGCTGATTGTCTTCAGCCACCGCACGCTCGATCAGGGCCGACAGGTGCGCGCCACGCACGACGCTTTCGTCGTAATGGAAGTGCAACTGCGGAACGCTGCGCAACTTCATTTCGCGAGCCAACTGCATACGCAGGAAACCGGCGGCTGCGTTGAGCACCTTGATGCTTTGCGCGATGTCTTCGGCGCTGTCCTGGCCCATCACGGTGATGAAGATCTTGGCGTGACCGACGTCACGGCTGACTTCAACAGCGGTAATGGTGACCAGGCCGACGCGCGGGTCTTTGACTTCACGACGGATCAGCTGTGCCAGCTCACGCTGCATCTGATCGCCGATACGTTGGGTACGGCTGTATTCTTTTGCCATGTCTTGTTACCTGTTACTGCCCCACGGTGAAACCCGAGGGGTCTGAAAGCGGCAAACGCCCGGCCTGACAAAAGCCAGACCGGGCGTTGCGTTTAGAGTCCGGACGTTGCGCCGCGCATCTGCATGCGGCGGCTCATCGTGGCCCTTGAAGTGCGCGAGTTAGAGGCTGCGAGCAACCTGAACCTTCTCGAAGACTTCGATCTTGTCACCGACTTTGACGTCGTTGTAGCTCTTCACGCCGATACCGCATTCCATGCCGGCACGTACTTCGGAAGCGTCATCCTTGAAGCGGCGCAGGGATTCCAGCTCGCCTTCGAAGATAACGATGTCTTCACGCAGTACACGGATTGGACGGTTACGGTGAACAACACCTTCGATAACCATGCAACCGGCGATCGCGCCAAACTTCGGCGAACGGAACACGTCACGCACTTCAGCGGTACCCAGGATGTTCTCGCGAACATCGCTGCCCAGCATACCGGTGAGGGCTTTCTTGACGTCTTCGATGATGTCGTAGATCACGTTGTAGTAACGCATATCCAGACCTTCCTGCTCGACGATCTTGCGAGCGCCGGCATCGGCACGCACGTTGAAGCCGAACAGTACAGCATTGGAGGCCAGTGCCAGGTTGGCGTCGGACTCGGTGATACCACCAACACCGCCACCGACCACACGCACTTGCACTTCGTCGTTACCCAGGCCGTTCAAGGCACCGTTCAACGCTTCCAGCGAACCACGGACGTCGGATTTGAGGACGATGTTGAGCGTCTTCTTCTCTTCCTGACCCATGTTCTCGAAGATGTTTTCAAGCTTGCCGGCGTGAGCACGGGCCAGTTTGACTTCGCGGAACTTGCCTTGACGGAACAGAGCCACTTCACGGGCTTTCTTCTCGTCGGCAACAACGCTCATCTCGTCGCCAGCGTCCGGGGTACCGTCCAGGCCGAGAATCTCGACAGGGATGGAAGGACCGGCTTCCTTGATTGGCTTGCCGTTCTCGTCGAGCATGGCGCGAACGCGGCCATAGTTCGAACCGACCAGCACCATGTCGCCTTGGCGCAGGGTACCGTCTTGAACCAGAACGGTTGCAACCGGGCCACGACCTTTGTCGAGACGCGATTCAACCACGACGCCACGGCCAGGAGCCGAAGGGGTCGCTTTCAGTTCAAGAACTTCAGCTTGCAGCAGAACAGCTTCGAGCAACTCGTCCACGCCAGTACCGACTTTCGCCGAAACCGATACGAACGGGGTGTCGCCGCCCCACTCTTCCGAAGTCACGCCGTGAACCGACAGTTCGCTACGGATGCGATCGAGATCAGCGCCCGGCTTGTCGATCTTGTTCACTGCAACAACCAGCGGAACACCGGCAGCCTTGGCGTGCTGAACGGCTTCAACGGTCTGCGGCATTACGCCGTCGTCCGCTGCAACCACCAGGATCACGATGTCGGTAGCCTTGGCACCACGAGCACGCATTGCGGTAAACGCGGCGTGACCCGGGGTATCGAGGAAAGTGACCATACCGCGATCAGTTTCAACGTGGTACGCACCGATGTGCTGGGTGATACCGCCGGCTTCGCCAGCAGCTACCTTGGCACGACGGATATAGTCGAGCAGCGAGGTCTTACCGTGGTCAACGTGGCCCATTACGGTCACAACCGGTGCACGGGAGAACGCTTCACCTTCAAACTTCAGGGACTCGGCCAGGGAATCTTCCAGGGCGGTGTCGCTGACCAGGGTCACTTTGTGGCCCAGCTCTTCGGCAACCAGTTGGGCAGTTTCCTGATCCAGTACCTGGTTGATGGTCGCTGGAGTACCCAGTTTGAACATGAACTTGATGATTTCAGCAGCCTTGACCGACATCTGCTGGGCGAGATCGCCAACAGTGATGGTCTCGCCGATCTTCACTTCGCGCACAACAGGGCCGGTTGGGCTCTGGAAACCGTGGGCGTTGCGTTTCTTCAGCTTGGCCTTGCCGCGACCACCACGACGGAAGCCATCGCTTTCTTCGTCGGTAGTACGTGGCGCAACACGTGGAGCAGGCGCTTTTTCCTTGACCGAAGCACGATGCGGAGCGTTTTTGCGCTCGCCATCGCCACTGCCACGACGATTGCTATCGTCGGCACGTGGTTTGTCCGGACGGCGCTGTTCGTTCTGCTTGTTGCGAACGTCAGCAGACGGTGCTGGTGCAGCTGCAACAACCGGCGCGCTTTCACGCACTGGCTCGGCAACGGCAGCAGGCGCTGCAACGGCGTCGTTAGTAGCGTTTTGCGCAGCAGCAGGCTGGCGACGCGCTTCTTCTTCGGCGCGACGCTTGGCTTCTTCTTCAGCCTTTTGACGTGCAGCATTTTCTACTGCGCGGCGTTCTTCCAGTTCGCGTTTGCGCTCGGCTTCGATTTCTTCCGGGCTGCGCTGTACGAAGACTTTCTTCTTGCGTACTTCAACGCTGATGCTCTTGCTACCAGCAACACGCAGGGTGCTGGTGGTTTTGCGCTGCAATGTAATCTTGCGCGGTTCTTCCACTTTCGCCTTGTGGCTGCTCTTCAAGTGAGTCAGCAAAGACTGCTTCTCACTATCGCTCACACCTTCATCGGCGGCGGTGTGCGGCAGACCTGCCTCACGCATCTGCTGCAACAGGCGCTCTACCGGTGTTTTGACCTCATCGGCCAGTTGTTTCACCGTGACTTGCGTCATGCACTTCTCTCCTCAGGCCGCGCCTAATTACTCGAACCAATGGGCTCGGGCGGCCATGATCAACTTGCCGGCACGATCATCGTCAATGCCGTCGATGTCGAGCAGGTCGTCAATAGACTGCTCGGCCAGGTCTTCGCGGGTAATTACGCCGCGCACCGCCAGTTCCATCGCCAAATCCTTGTCCATACCCTCAAGCGAGAGCAGGTCTTCGGCCGGATGGGCGTCTGCCAGCTTTTCCTCAGTAGCGATGGCTTTAGTCAACAAACGATCCTTGGCCCGAGCGCGAAGCTCGTTGACGGTGTCTTCGTCAAAGCCATCGATGTTGAGCATTTCTTCCAACGGTACGTAGGCAATCTCTTCCAGGCTGGTGAAGCCTTCATCTACCAGCACCTGTGCCAGGTCTTCGTCGACTTCCAGCTCGTCGATGAAGTTGCGCAGGATGTCGCCGGTTTCTGCTTGCTGCTTAGCCTGGATGTCCGATTCGGTCATCACGTTCAGGGTCCAGCCAGTCAACTGGCTAGCCAGACGCACGTTCTGACCACCGCGACCGATGGCCTGAGCAAGATTGTCTGCGCCAACGGCGATGTCCATTGCATGGGCATCCTCGTCAACGATAATTGCCGCCACTTCAGCCGGCGACATTGCATTGATCACGAACTGCGCAGGGTTATCGTCCCACAGGACGATGTCCACACGCTCACCGCCCAATTCGCCCGACACTGCCTGGACGCGCGAACCGCGCATACCGATGCAAGCGCCTTGCGGATCAATGCGTTTGTCCTTGGAGCGGACCGCGATCTTGGCGCGCGAACCCGGGTCGCGGGACGCAGCCATTACTTCGATCAGGCCTTCAGCGATTTCCGGCACTTCGATGCGGAACAACTCGATCAGCATTTCCGGCGCGGTACGCGACAGGATCAACTGAGGGCCGCGGTTCTCGGTGCGGATTTCCTTGAGCAGCGCACGCAGACGCACGCCAACCCGGAAGGTTTCGCGAGAAATGATGTCTTCACGGGCCAGCAACGCTTCAGCGTTGTTGCCCAGATCGACGATCACGTTGTCGCGGGTGACTTTCTTCACGGTGCCGGAGATGATTTCTCCCAGGCGCTCGCGATAGGCGTCAACGACTTGAGCACGCTCGGCTTCGCGAACTTTCTGCACGATGACTTGCTTGGCAGTCTGTGCAGCGATGCGGCCGAACTCGATGGATTCGATCTTTTCTTCGACTACATCGCCAACCTGAGCACCAGGATGCGTTTCTGCAACCTTGCTCGGCCAGGTTTCGATGGCCGGATCGTCCAGGTCTGCTTCTTCGACAACCGTCCAGCGACGGAATGTCTCGTAAGCGCCGGTGTGGCGATTGATTTCCACACGCAGATCGACTTCGTCCTCGAAACGCTTTTTGGTAGCAGTGGCCAGAGCCAGCTCCAGCGCTTCAAAAATTACGTTTGCCGGTACGCCCTTTTCATTGGATACCGACTCAACAACCAGCAGTACTTCTTTGCTCATCGTACGCCTCGCCTTTCGCAAGCCATTGGATCCGCGGGATCCGCGTCTCAGTCAAAACTGGGAATAATGTTGGCCTTGTCGATCATATCGATCGGCAACAGGAACTCATGGTCTTCAACCTGCACCACGACATCCTGTTCTTCTACACCGCGCAGAAGGCCCTGAAAGTTGCGCCGACCTTCAAAAGGCGAGCGCAGCTTGATCTTCACTTGTTCA
The DNA here is from genome assembly GCF_054668495.1 of Pseudomonas sp. S2_A02. Taxonomy (NCBI): domain Bacteria; kingdom Pseudomonadati; phylum Pseudomonadota; class Gammaproteobacteria; order Pseudomonadales; family Pseudomonadaceae; genus Pseudomonas; species Pseudomonas sp. S2_A02. The sequence continues at coordinate 2,797,020 of NZ_CP162776.1, forward strand.
CCGGCAAATTTTGCAAACTGCTCAATAGTGAACAGTGGGCGTTCCATGCCAGGCGAGGAAACTTCAAGGGTGTATTCAACGGCGATCGGATCTTCAACATCCAGTACACCGCTGATCTGACGACTGACGATGGCACAATCGTCCACCAGCACGCCGCCCTCTTTATCAATATAAACGCGCAACATTGAGTGGCGACCTTGAGCCGAAAACTCAATACCCCAGCATTCATAGCCTAGGGCCACGACCACCGGGGCCAGCAAGGCCTGCAACTCTTCTAGCTTGCTCGACACCTGAACCCCCTCGTGCATGTATGTGCATGCTGTGCAAAATAAAAAAATGGGCGAAACGCCCATCCTTGAAACGCCGTTGAACAGCGGCGTTGAAAGTGTCCAGCTAACAAAAAGCCCCTGAAAAGGGGCTCCTTAAACTGGTTGCGGGGGCCGGATTTGAACCGACGACCTTCGGGTTATGAGCCCGACGAGCTACCAGACTGCTCCACCCCGCGACAAAGCTGGGGCGGAAGTATACGACCGATCCCTAACAGGGTCAATGTAACCTTCCACCTACAAGAAAGCCCGCAACAGCGGGCTCTCCTGATAATTGGTACCGAGAAGGGGACTCGAACCCCTACACCCTATGGGCACAACCACCTCAAGGTTGCGTGTCTACCAATTCCACCACCTCGGCAATACTACGTTTGAAACCTTCTTACTTCTGCTCTTGAGCTGGAGGCACGTCAGTCGCTGGAGTAGCCGACTTTTGCTCTTGAAGCACCGGGACATCATCAGAAGCCGGTTGTTGCTTTGGAACTTCCAACACTGCTGGATTTGGCAAACCTACTTGAGTCAGCTGATGAGCCTTCTCTTTAGCAAAGTAACCTAACCCTAAGCTGGTTATGAAGAAACCGGCGGCAAGTATAGCAGTAAACTTACTAAGAAAGGTAGAGGAACCTTGGCTTCCGAACACAGTATTTGAAGCACCTGCTCCGAAAGACGCGCCAGCATCCGCACCTTTACCCTGCTGCAGCAAAACCAGAGCAACTACGCCCAATGCACCCAGCAGATGAAAAACGACTACGACTGTTTCCAGCATTTTTTCAGTTTCCCGCGGCGCGACAAATCGCACCGAACTCATCTGCATTCAGGGAAGCTCCACCAATGAGCCCCCCATCGATATCCGGCATGCCGAACAGTTCGACCGCATTGGCCGCCTTCACGCTGCCGCCGTATAGAAGCCGCACACCTTGCGCGACCTCAGAATTCTCTGCCGCCAACTGAGCGCGAATGGCTGCGTGCACATCCTGCGCTTGTTGCGGCGAAGCAGTCAGCCCGGTGCCAATGGCCCAGACCGGCTCGTAAGCGATTACTGCCTTTGCAAAGACACCAACACCCAGCCCCTCAATGATACTGCCCAGCTGACGCCCGACAACCTCAAGAGTTTTCCCGGCTTCGCGCTCTTCGAGGGTCTCCCCTACGCACAACACCGGGATCAAGCCACATGCCTGCGCCGCTGCGAACTTGCGAATCAGCATTCCATCCTGCTCGCCCATTACCTGGCGGCGTTCGGAGTGCCCGACAAGCACCAGGGAACAACCTGCATCCACCAACTGACTCGGCGCAATTTCACCGGTCAATGCACCTTGCATGGATTCCACTGCAGAGTTCTGCGCGCCGACCGAAATCGACTTGCCTTTCAAGCCATCAATCACTTGATTGATATGCAAGCAAGGCGGGAATACCGCAACATCAACACCGCTCGGCAAGGCCAGATGACTAAGGCCATTGATCAGCTCAGCGACGCTGGCGCGGGTACCGTGCATCTTCCAGTTACCAGCTACCATAGGGCGACGCATGCTGTACCTCGTCGGTCAAAGTGGGCGCAGATGTTACCCAACACAATCATGGCTGGCAAGCCGAAATCAGACAGAAACTTCAGTTACCAGTTTTGCCAGCTCTTCGGCGTAACCGCGAACCTGCGTTTCGTCCTCGCCTTCGACCATGACCCGCACCAGCGGCTCTGTCCCGGACTTGCGTAAGAGTACACGCCCACGACCGGCCATCGCCTGGGTCACACGATCACTGGCCTCTTTGACTGTCGGATGTTCGATCGGATTCGCACCACCACCAAACCGGACATTGATCAGCACCTGAGGGCATTTACGCAGCGCCTGACGGGACTGAGCCAGGCTTTCTACGCGCCTCTTCAGGGCCATCAACACCTGCAGCGCAGCAATGATCGCATCACCAGTGGTGGTGTGACTGAAGCACACAATGTGCCCCGAGTTTTCCCCACCCACCAGCCAATCGCGCTCCAGCAACTCGGAGATCACGTAACGGTCGCCAACGTTGGCGCGCACAAAAGGAATCGCCAGATCCGCCAGGGCCAACTCCAGCCCCAGGTTACTCATTAGCGTACCGACCACACCGCCCTGCAACTTGCCGCGCTCTTGCAGATCGCGAGCAATGATAAACAACAACTCGTCGCCGTCGACGACAGTGCCGGTGTGATCGACCATCTGGACCCGGTCACCGTCACCGTCAAAGGCAATACCCAAATCGGCGTGCTCGGCCAATACGGCAGCTTGCAGCGGTTCCATATGGGTCGAACCGCAATTTTCATTGATGTTCAGGCCATTAGGATGAGCAGAAAGCACAACGACATCAGCTCCCAGCTCACGGAACACGCTAGGCGCTACTTTATAGGTCGCACCGTGGGCACAGTCGATCACGATCTTCAACCCAGCGAAACTGGTGCCGGTCGGAACGCTGCTCTTGCAGAATTCGATATAACGACCCGAGGCATCGTTGATTCGCGACACTTTGCCGATTTTGCTCGACTCAACCACGGTCATCGGGGTATCGAGCAACTCTTCAATCATCAACTCGACTTCATCCGGAAGCTTGGTGCCCTTCCCGGAGAAAAATTTGATGCCGTTATCGTCATGAGGATTGTGCGAAGCGCTGATCACGATGCCGGCTTCGGCATGAAAAGTACGTGTCAGATAGGCGATGGCCGGCGTCGGCATCGGCCCCAGGAGCATCACATCAGCACCTGCCGAGGTCAGCCCGGCCTCAAGCGCCGATTCGAACATGTAACCGGATATCCGGGTGTCCTTGCCCACGAGCACCTTGCAGGCACCCATGCTGCGAAATGCCATGCCTGCCGCCCAGCCAAGCTTGAGCATGAAATCAGGAGTTATCGGGTATTGACCGACCCGACCACGAATGCCGTCGGTGCCAAAATATTTTTTGCTCATAAGTACTCCATCATTCTTATTCGGCTGATTCTACTGCAGCAATCATTCGCACTACGTCGACCGTTTCAGCCACATCATGGACGCGCAATATACGCGCCCCCTTGATTGAAGCCAGTGCCGCGAGCGCCAAACCGCCATGCAGGCGCTCTCCCACCGGCCGATTCAACGCTTGCCCAATCATGCTCTTTCGCGAAACCCCGACCAACAGGGGCCGCCCCAAGGCATGCAAGGCCTCCATGTGCTTAAACAAGCTCAAGTTGTGCTGCAAAGTTTTCGCGAAGCCGAACCCCGGATCGAGGATGATCCGCTCGACAGGGATGCCTACCGATGTACACTGAACCATGCGTTCTGCGAGAAACTCGCCGACCTCTTTCGTTACATCCTGGTACTGCGGATTGTCCTGCATGTCGCCCGGCTCACCGAGCATATGCATCAGACACACCGGCAAACCGGTGGCCGCTGCTGCATCCAGGGCTCCGTCTCGGCGCAACGAACGCACGTCATTGATCAAGCCCGCCCCCAGCCTTGCGGTTTCACGCATGACCGCTGGCGTGGATGTATCGACCGAGATAATCACATCGAGTTCACGACTGATACGCTCAACGATAGGCGCTACACGCTCGAGCTCTTCAAGCGGTGAAACCGCCCTGGCACCCGGTCGGGTCGATTCGCCACCAACGTCGATCAGCGTCGCGCCAGCCGCCACCATCGCCTCGGCGTGGCGCAGCGCCGCATCCAGCTGGCTGTATTGGCCGCCATCGGAAAAGGAGTCGGGAGTGACATTGAGAATGCCCATGACATGCGTCTGGGTCAAATCAAGAACCCGGTTGCCGCAAGGCAACCGGATTGAGGACTGAACAGAAGTCATTTCAAACCTTATACGTCAGCAGCCGGGCCACCGATTGGTGTTTCCGGACGCCCATCCTGCACCGCCGGAGGCGTGCCGGAAGTATCACTGCCGCCAGACCAGTCGCGAGGCTCGCGAGGCGCACGACCCGCCATGATGTCATCGATCTGATCAGCATCGATCGTCTCGTACTTCATCAAGGCATCCGCCATGGCATCAAGCTTGTCACGGTTATCCGTAAGGATCTGTTTGGCCGTGCCGTAGCACTGGTCAATGATGCTGCGTACTTCGGAGTCGATCAGCTTGGCTGTCTCGCCGGAGAAGCTGGCATGTTGACCACCGCCGCCACGACCGAGGAACACTTCGCCCTCTTCTTCGGCGTACATCAATGGGCCGAGTTTTTCCGACAAACCCCACTTGGTCACCATGTTCCGTGCGATCTGGCTGGCACGCATGATGTCGTTGGATGCTCCGGTGGTGACGCCGTCGAAACCCAGGGTCATTTCTTCAGCGATACGACCGCCGTACAGCGAGCAGATCTGACTGATCAGCGCACGCTTGGACAGGCTGTAGCGATCTTCTTCCGGCAGGAACATGGTCACACCGAGCGCACGACCGCGCGGGATGATCGACACCTTGTAGACCGGATCATGCTCAGGGACGACGCGACCGACGATAGCGTGGCCAGCTTCGTGATAAGCAGTGTTCTGCTTCTCTTTCTCGGACATGACCATGGATTTGCGCTCGGCACCCATCATGATCTTGTCTTTGGCCAGTTCGAACTCTTTCATCTCGACGATGCGCTTGCCGGCACGGGCTGCGAACAACGACGCCTCGTTCACCAGGTTAGCCAGGTCGGCACCGGAGAAACCAGGAGTACCACGCGCGATCACGGCCGGAGCGACGTCGTCACCCATTGGCACTTTGCGCATGTGGACTTTGAGAATCTGCTCGCGACCACGGATATCCGGCAGACCGACCACGACCTGACGGTCGAAACGGCCCGGACGCAGCAATGCAGGGTCGAGCACGTCGGGACGGTTGGTCGCTGCAATGACGATGATGCCGTCATTCATTTCGAAGCCGTCCATCTCTACCAGCAACTGGTTGAGAGTCTGTTCGCGCTCGTCATGACCGCCGCCCATGCCGGCACCACGGTGGCGACCGACGGCGTCGATTTCATCGATGAAGATGATGCATGGCGCGTGTTTCTTCGCCTGCTCAAACATGTCACGAACACGACTGGCACCGACACCGACGAACATTTCGACGAAATCGGAACCGGAAATAGTGAAGAACGGCACTTTGGCTTCGCCGGCAATCGCCTTGGCGATCAAGGTTTTACCAGTACCAGGAGGACCGACCATCAGCACGCCACGAGGAATGCGACCGCCCAAACGCTGGAACTTGCCCGGATCACGCAGGAATTCGACCAGCTCGCCAACTTCTTCCTTGGCTTCGTCGCAACCGGCAACGTCAGCCAAAGTGGTTTTTACCTGATCTTCGGAGAGCAGGCGCGCCTTGCTCTTGCCAAAGCTCATCGGCCCGCCCTTGCCGCCGGCACCGCCCTGCATCTGCCGCATGAAGAACATGAAGACAGCGATGATTACCAGGATCGGGAAGCTTGCGACCAGGAGTTGAGTCCAGATGCTTTGCTGCTCAGGCTGTTTGCCTTCAACTACCACGTGGTTATCCACGAGGTCGCCGATCAGGCCATTGTCCTGGATTGCCGGACGAATGGTCTTGAAGCTGTCGCCATCGTTGCGCTTGCCGGTAATCACGTAGCCATCAACCGCTACGCGCTCGACCTTGCCATCCTTGACCTGCTGGATGAAGTCGGAATAGTTGAGGGTCTGCGGCTCGTTAGGGCTGGAGAAGTTGTTCATCACCGTCACCAAGACAGCCGCGATGATCAACCACAGGATCAGATTCTTTGCCATATCGTTCAATTAACTACCCTCTGAAGCAAGCTCCGCTAATGGCGCGTGCTTCGCATGATATTCACCGGCCTAACTTACTACATTACCTACGGCTCTGGCAGGCGCCGTCTGTAACCCTTTGTGAAACACTTTCTACACAATATTCGCTAATGCTCACGGGGCGAAATACGAAAATCCTATCGACCCGCAAAAAAACCTCGATTTACTCACTACGGCCGCGGTAGCCCCAAGCCAGCATGTATTGCTCGCGGGAACTGCCACGGGAAGAGTCCGGCTTGATCATCTGGACCTTGTCGAATTTCTGACGAGCGTCCTTCACGTAAGCATCAAACCCTTCGCCCTGAAACACCTTGATCACGAAATTACCACCCGGCTTGAGTATTCGAGCCGCCAGATCAAGAGCCAGCTCACATAGAAACATGGCTTTTGGCATGTCCACCTCAGGCGTACCACTCATATTGGGGGCCATATCGGAAATCACAAGGTCCACCTGCGAATTACCCACGGCTTCAAGGATCTGAGCGAGCACTTCGTCCTGGGTGAAGTCACCCTGGATGAAAGTCACGTCCGGAATGCTGTCCATTTCCAGGATGTCCGAGGCGATCAGACGCCCCTGACCACCGATCAGCCGACTAGTGACCTGCGACCAGCCGCCGGGCGCCGCACCCAGGTCGACAACGCTCATACCCGGACGGATCAGCTTGTATTTCTCCTGGACCTCCAGAAGCTTGTAACTCGCACGCGAGCGGTAACCATCCTTCTGCGCCTGCTTCACATATGGATCATTGACATGTCTTTTCAGCCAACCAAGGCTTGTCTTGGAACGCGCCATTGGGCACCTCGATGATAAGGGTCGTGATTAATTGGGCGGATCCACGAACCCTCGGGTAAAATGGCCGCCATTTTACAGAATCCAGACTAAAGGGTCAGATTATGCCGCTCACTCAAGAGCAGAAGAAACAGTACAAATCCATTGGCCACCATCTGAAACCAGTTTTGACTGTGGCTGACAACGGTTTGACTGAAGGTGTGTTAGCCGAACTTGAACGCGCTTTGGCGGATCACGAGCTGATTAAAATCAAGCTCAACATCCTCGATCGCGAGTCGCGCCTGGCGAACATTGCAGAACTGTGCAAGGTAGGCAAAGCGGACCTGGTTCAGGTCATCGGCAAGATGGCATTGATTTACCGCAAGAACTTCAGCGTCAACAAGCAGCTGTCGAACGTCCATCGCTTCAAGTGATGACAAGGGTCAAGGGTGTGCTTCGCGCACCCCGCCACTCCACCCAGGCACCGGCTGCATCACCAGCACCAGCCCGGAAAATCCCAGAACAAGATAACTGAACAACTGCCAATGCGCCGCGTGCGGCCAGCCGACGTGGACCGCGAAATACATCGCACCCCCATACAGCGCCATCATCAGCAGTTGCCCACGAATATCGCGCCATAGACTGGCAAGGCCCTTGGCCTGAACCAGCACCAAAGCCTGAAAACCCACACACGCCGTGGCAAATCCCACCATCAGCGTATTCAGCATGCCTGCAATTTCGTCAATCAGCAGCGGCGCCAGGCCTATTCGACCCAGCACCGGCAGCAGACCGATGTGCAACAGCCACAGACCGCCAACCCACAACATTTGGGTCAGCTGCCAAAGCATGGCGCCCGCACGTAGCGGGCGCCTTCTTTCAGAGGTGGCGAACTTCGACAATCTCATACTCGATAACGCCACCCGGCGTTTTCACGGCGACCACATCACCCTCTTCCTTTGCAATCAAGGCGCGGGCCAGTGGCGAACCCACCGAAATCTTGCCGAGTTTGAAGTCAGCCTCATCCTCACCCACGATGTGGTAAGTGACGCGTTCATCAGTCTCGACGTTGGCAATTTCAACGGTGGTGCCGAAAATCACTTTGCCGGTATGAGGAATGGTCGTGACATCGATGATGACCTGATTCTGAATCCGGCCTTCAATGTCACGAATCCGCGCCTCGACCATACCCTGCTGCTCGCGAGCAGCGTGGTATTCGGCGTTTTCCTTCAAATCACCCAACTCGCGGGCCGTACCGATGTCCTGGCTGAGCTTCGGACGGACGACCTTGGTCAGGTGAGCGTGCTCTTCTTCCAGGGCTTTCGCGCCCTGGACGGTCATTGGGTATTTGATCATGCCTTCAATCCTGCGTGTAGATCCTGCAAGCGGCGCACGGTCTTCTCGGGACCGAACTTCAGTGCTTCGCAGATAGCTTCGCCAGCAGCAATGGTAGTGGTGCAGTAGATCTTGTGCTGCAAGGCATTACGACGAATGGAGTAGGAATCGGCGATCGACTGGCGACCTTCGGTGGTGTTGATGATCAGGGTGACTTCGTCGTTCTTGATCATGTCGACCACGTGCGGACGACCCTCGGTCACCTTGTTCACACGACGCACTTTCAGGCCTGCGGCTTCGATCAGCTTGGCAGTACCGGCAGTGGCGACCACTTCGAAGCCCAAGTTGATCAGATCACGGGCCACGCCTGCAACCAGTGGCTTGTCATCGTCGCGCACGCTGATGAACGCGGTACCGCCAGTCGGCAGCACTTCGCTGGCGCCCATCTGGGCTTTGGCAAAGGCTTCGCCGAAGGTGTCGCCCACGCCCATCACTTCACCGGTGGACTTCATCTCTGGGCCCAGGATCGGGTCCACGCCAGGGAATTTGGCGAATGGGAACACCGCCTCTTTCACGCTGTAGAAGTTCGGAATGATTTCTTTGGTGAAGCCGATTTCCTTCAGGGTTTTACCGGCCATCACGCGAGCCGCGATCATTGCCAGGGAAACACCGATGCACTTGGACACGAACGGAACAGTACGGGAAGCGCGCGGGTTGACTTCGATGACGTAGATGTCTTCGCCTTGCAGCGCCAACTGAACGTTCATCAGGCCGACAACGCCCAGTTCCAGGGCCATTTTCTTGACCTGTTCGCGCATCTCGTCCTGGATGTGAGCAGGCAGCGAGTACGGCGGCAGGGAGCACGCGGAGTCACCGGAGTGAACGCCGGCCTGCTCGATGTGCTGCATGATCGCGCCGATCACCACGTCGGTGCCGTCGCAGACCGCATCCACGTCCATTTCGATCGCGCAATTGAGGAAGTGGTCCAGCAGCACCGGGCTGTCGTTGGACACTTTCACTGCATCACGCAGATAGCGCTTGAGTTCTTCTTCTTCGTAGACGATTTCCATCGCGCGGCCGCCCAGCACATAGGACGGGCGAACCACCAGCGGGTAACCGATCTTGGCGGCGGCACGAATTGCTTCGTCTTCGCTGCGCACGGTGGCGTTTGGCGGCTGACGCAGGTTCAGACGCTCAACCATTTGCTGGAAGCGCTCACGGTCTTCGGCACGGTCGATGGCGTCAGGGCTGGTGCCAATGATTGGCACGCCGGCTTCTTCCAGGGCACGCGCCAGTTTCAACGGAGTCTGGCCGCCGTACTGGACGATGACGCCTTTCGGCTTCTCGACACGGACGATTTCCAGTACGTCTTCCAGGGTCACTGGTTCGAAGTACAGACGATCGGAGGTGTCGTAGTCGGTGGAAACGGTTTCCGGGTTGCAGTTGACCATGATGGTCTCGTAACCGTCTTCGCGCAGGGCCAGTGCCGCGTGTACGCAGCAATAGTCGAACTCGATGCCCTGGCCGATACGGTTTGGACCGCCGCCGAGGATCATGATCTTGTCGCGGCCCGACGGAGCGGCTTCGCACTCTTCCTCGTACGTCGAGTAGAGGTAAGCGGTGTCGGTGGCGAACTCGGCCGCGCAGGTGTCAACGCGCTTGTAGACCGGGAAGATTTCCAGCTTGTGACGGTGGCGACGCAGAGCCTTCTCGGTCACGCCCAGCAGCTTGGCCAGACGCATGTCGGAGAAGCCTTTGCGCTTGAGGCGGAACATCAAGTCGTGGTCGATGCTGGCCAGACCCAGGGTCTTGACCTTCTCTTCTTCCTTGATCAGATCTTCGATCTGCACCAGGAACCACGGATCGATCATGTTCATGCCGAAGATATCTTCGACCGACAGGCCGGCGCGGAACGCGTCAGCGACGTACCAGATACGCTCGGCGCCCGGCACGGTCAGCTCGCGCTTGAGGATGCTCATGCTTTCCGGGTTGCTCAGGTCGAGCTTCTCGTCCAGGCCGCAAACGCCCACTTCCAGACCGCGCAGGGCTTTCTGCAGGGACTCCTGGAAGGTCCGGCCGATGGCCATGACTTCACCGACCGACTTCATTTGAGTGGTCAGGCGTGCGTCGGCTTTCGGGAATTTCTCGAAGGCGAAGCGTGGCAGCTTGGTGACGACGTAGTCGATGGACGGCTCGAAGGATGCAGGAGTAGCGCCGCCGGTGATTTCGTTCTGCAGCTCGTCCAGGGTGTAGCCGATCGCCAGTTTGGCAGCGATACGCGCAATCGGGAAACCAGTGGCTTTCGAGGCCAGTGCCGAAGAGCGGGATACACGCGGGTTCATCTCGATCACGACCATACGGCCGGTGTCCGGGCAGATACCAAACTGAACGTTGGAGCCGCCGGTTTCCACACCGATCTCACGCAGTACCGCCAACGAGGCGTTACGCATGATCTGGTATTCCTTGTCCGTCAGGGTTTGTGCCGGAGCAACAGTGATCGAGTCACCGGTGTGCACGCCCATCGGATCGAAGTTTTCGATGGAGCAGACGATGATGCAGTTGTCCTTCTTATCGCGAACAACCTCCATCTCGTACTCTTTCCAGCCGATCAGCGATTCGTCGATCAGCAGCTCTTTGGTCGGCGACAGGTCCAGACCGCGGGCGCAGATTTCTTCGAACTCTTCACGGTTGTAAGCGATACCGCCACCGGTGCCGCCCATGGTGAAGGACGGACGAATGATACACGGGAAGCCCAGGCGCTCAAGAACCGCGTTGGCTTCTTCCATGCTGTGGGCGATACCCGAACGCGGGCAGTCCAGGCCGATGGATTTCATCGCCTTGTCGAAGCGCGAACGGTCTTCGGCCTTGTCGATGGTGTCAGCGTTGGCGCCGATCATTTCTACGCCGAACTTCTCCAGAACGCCTTCGCGCTCCAGGTCCAGGGCGCAGTTCAGAGCAGTCTGGCCGCCCATGGTCGGCAGCAGTGCGTCCGGACGCTCTTTCTCGATGATCTTGGCAACGGTCTGCCATTTGATCGGCTCGATGTACGTGGCGTCGGCCATGTCCGGATCGGTCATGATCGTCGCCGGGTTGGAGTTCACCAGGATGACGCGGTAACCCTCCTCGCGCAGGGCTTTACAGGCCTGGGCGCCGGAGTAGTCGAATTCGCAGGCCTGGCCGATCACGATCGGGCCAGCGCCGAGAATCAGGATGCTTTTAATGTCTGTACGTTTTGGCATGGGTTGTCACTCAAATCCGCAGGTCAGTCGGCAAGCCGTCTTGTTCAATCTCTGAAGCCTTGAGGGGGCCACCGGTTTCGGGACCGCCCTCAGGCTTCGCTACATCAGGGCGAGCGATTAGCGTCGCTTGGCCATTTCGTTGATGAAGCGATCAAACAGTGGCGCTACGTCGTTCGGGCCAGGGCTGGCTTCAGGGTGACCCTGGAAGCTGAAGGCGCTCTTGTCGGTACGCTCGATGCCTTGCAGGGTGCCGTCGAACAGCGATTTGTGGATCGCCCGAACGTTACCTGGCAGGGTCGCTTCGTCTACCGCAAAACCGTGGTTCTGGCTGGTGATCATCACCACACCGCTGTCCAGATCCTGGACCGGGTGGTTGGCACCGTGGTGGCCGTGACCCATTTTCAGGGTCTTGGCGCCGGAGGCCAGAGCCAACAGCTGGTGACCGAGGCAGATGCCGAACACCGGAATTTCGGTTTCAAGCACATCCTTGATTGCCTGGATCGCGTAGTCGCATGGCTCAGGGTCGCCCGGGCCGTTGGACAGGAACACGCCGTCAGGTTTCAGTGCCAGCGCTTCGGCGGCCGGCGTCTGTGCAGGCACCACGGTCACGCGGCAACCGCGCTCGACCAGCATGCGCAGGATGTTCAGCTTGACGCCGTAGTCGTAGGCCACCACGTGGTATGGCAGCTCGGAGGCTTCCAGAGTCGCGTGGCTGTCGGTTTTCAGATCCCAGACCGTCGAGCGCCACTCGTACTTCTCTTTGGTGCTGACGACTTTTGCCAGGTCCATGCCTTTGAGGCCAGGGAAACCCTGAGCGGCGGCGATGGCGGCTTCTTCGGAAATGTTGTCACCGGCCATGATGCAGCCGTTCTGCGCGCCTTTCTCACGCAGGATGCGTGTCAGGCGGCGAGTGTCGATACCGGCGATTGCCACCACATTGTTGGCTTTCAGGTAGTCGGACAGTGACATCGTGTTGCGCCAGTTGCTCGCAACCAGTGGCAGGTCACGAATGACCAGGCCAGCGGACCAGACGCGGTCGGACTCGGCGTCTTCCGGCGTAGTGCCGGTATTGCCGATGTGCGGGTACGTCAGGGTAACGATCTGTTGGGCGTAGGAAGGATCGGTAAGGATTTCCTGATAGCCGGTCATTGCGGTGTTGAACACCACCTCACCAACGGTTTGACCGTCGGCTCCAATGGCTTCGCCGCGAAAAATGCTGCCATCAGCAAGGGCGAGTATGGCTGGCTTAGTCAAGAAGACCTCCCGTAAATAAAGCCTGAAAGGGCGATCGCAGGTTGTAAAAAAGCGGAGTGACGTATGGACACGTCACCCCGCTTCTTCACCGAATTATTCTGCGCGCTTTTAGTGGACACACTAAAGCTGTAGCTTACAGAAAAAGGCATTTTTGGTCTACCGCCAATGAGCCTTAAAGGCCGGAGAATGCGACAGGACGTCGCCGGGCGGAATAAAACCGGGTCCAAACGCTGAGTTTGAACCCGATTTCGGGCATATCTTACCGCAGGTCGAGCACGTCTTGCATGTCGTAAAGGCCTGGCTCACGACCATCCAGCCACAAAGCTGCACGTACCGCGCCCTTGGCGAAGGTCATGCGACTGGATGCCTTGTGAGTAATCTCAAGTCGCTCGCCCTCACAGGCGAACAGCACCGTATGATCACCGACAACATCACCACCGCGAACAGTCGCGAAGCCGATCGTTTCACGCTCGCGCACACCGGTGTGACCTTCACGACCATAAACCGCAACCTTCTGCAGATCACGATCCAGTGCATTGGCGATCACTTCGCCCATGCGCAGAGCCGTGCCTGAAGGCGCATCGATCTTGTGCCGATGATGGGCTTCGATAATTTCGATATCAGCGTCATCGCCCAGCACACGAGCCGCCATGTCGAGCAGCTTCAGCGACAGGTTTACACCGACACTGAAATTGGCCGCGAACACAATCGCAATATCTTCGCTCGCCTCGACCAGCAACTGCTTCTGCGCGGCGTCCAATCCCGTGGTGCCGATTACCATGGCCTTGCCCGCCTTGCGACAGAACGCCAGATTGCTCAGCATGACTTCCGGGAGCGTGAAGTCGATCAACACATCGAACTCATCGGCCACCGCATCCAGCTTACCGGACAGCGGCACACCGATTCGGCCCAACGATGCCAACTCACCGGCATCCACGCCAATCAGCGTGCTGCCGGGGCGCACAATGGCTGCCGTCAGGCCAGTCAGCGGCGCGCGCTGCTGCACCGCCTCAACCAGAATCTTGCCCATGCGCCCGGCAGCGCCCATCACAGCTATACGTCGCATGCCGACTCCTTACAAATCGCCGAAGAAGCGCTTCACGCCTTCGAACCAACCGGTGGTTTTCGGCGAATGACTGTTGTCGTCCGCCAGAGAGCTTCTGAACTCTTCCAGCAATTCGCGCTGACGACGACCCAGGTTGACCGGGGTTTCGACCGCTACACGGCACATCAAGTCGCCAGCACCGCCACCGCGAACCGGCGCAACGCCTTTGCCGCGAACACGGAACTGCTTGCCGGTCTGAGTTCCTTCAGGGATCTTCAGCTTGACCCGACCATCAAGGGTCGGAATCTCCAGCTCGCCACCCAGCGCCGCGTCGACGAAGCTGATGGGCACTTCGCAGAACAAATGCTTGCCGTCACGCTGAAAAATCGCGTGCTCGCGCACATTGATCACCACGTACAGATCGCCGGTCGGACCACCCTGGGCGCCTGCCTCGCCTTCACCGGACAGGCGAATACGATCACCCGTATCGACACCGGCTGGCACTTTCACCGATAGGGTCTTGTACTCTTCGACACGACCTTCACCGCGGCAAGAATCGCACGGATCGGAAATGATCTTGCCCTGGCCATGGCAACGTGGGCAGGTCTGCTGCACCGAGAAGAAGCCCTGCTGCATGCGTACCTGACCGATACCGCCGCACGTCGGGCAAGTGACCGGAGAGGAGCCTTTCTTGGCGCCCGAGCCGTCGCACGGCTTGCAGTTGACCAGTGTCGGAACGCGGATATTCACGGTCGTGCCGCGCACCGCTTCTTCCAGGTTCAGCTCCAGGGTGTAACGCAGATCGCTGCCGCGCTGAGCGCCGCCACGAGCACCGCCGCGACCGCCACCGAAGAAGTCACTGAAGACATCGCCAAAGATATCGGAGAAGTTCTGACCGCCAAACCCGGCACCGCCGCCACCCATGCTCGGATCGACACCGGCATGACCGTATTGGTCATAGGCCGCGCGCTTGCTGGAATCGGACAGCACTTCGTAGGCCTCGTTGGCCTCCTTGAACATATCTTCCGACGCTTTGTCATCGGGATTACGGTCCGGGTGGTGCTTCATCGCCAGGCGACGGTAGGCCTTTTTCAGGTCCGCTTCGCTTGAACCACGCTCAACACCCAATACTTCGTAATAGTCACGCTTTGCCATAAGTCTTTGCACTCTTAAGGACGTTCGGCAAACCTCTCCTGAGCCTCGCCAAACTCGTTGAGCCCCAATACAGGCCCGGACCCAACTCACGTCAATTCAACGATCCTGGTCTTTGATTCATTGCGGTACTTTCAGCTCGAAAAGCAGGAGCATTTCCGGCCATACCACCAACATCCGAACGTTGTCGCATGCTGTAAAAATTCGCTTACTCCAGACACGCCAACGCGGGAGCAAGCTCCCGCGCGGCGACATCCTACCAGTCACCGCCTGAAGGCAGTCAACCGGGTGACCAACAACTTACTTGTGGTCTTTGACTTCTTCGAACTCGGCATCGACAACATCGTCAGCCTTTTCAGCCGATTCGTCTTTCGGCGCCGCGCCTTCAGCTGGCTGAGCCTGATCAGCGTACATTTTCTGAGCCACTGGCGCGGAGACCTTGGACAGCTCTTCAACCTTGGCTTCGATAGCGGCCTTGTCGTCGCCTTTGATGGCGGTTTCCAGGGCAACTACAGCGGCTTCGATTGCAGTCTTCTCTTCAGCGCTCACTTTGTCGCCAGCATCAGCGACCATTTTGCGCGTCGAGTGAACCAGGGCATCGCCTTGGTTGCGGGCGCTGGCCAGCTCTTCGAACTTGCGGTCTTCTTCAGCGTTCACTTCAGCATCGCGAACCATCTGCTGAATTTCTTCCTCGGACAGACCGGAGTTGGCCTTGATCACGATCGACTGAGTCTTGCCGGTAGCCTTGTCTTTCGCGCCGACGTGCAGGATGCCGTTGGCGTCGATGTCGAAGGTCACTTCGATTTGCGGCACGCCACGTGGTGCTGGTGGAATCTCGGCCAGGTCGAACTTGCCCAGGGACTTGTTCTGTGCGGCTTGCTTACGCTCACCTTGCAGCACGTGAATGGTCACTGCGCCCTGGTTGTCGTCGGCAGTCGAGAACACTTGCGATTTCTTGGTAGGAATCGTGGTGTTTTTCTCGATCAGCGCAGTCATCACGCCGCCCATGGTTTCGATACCCAGGGTCAGCGGGCTGACGTCGAGCAGCAAAACGTCTTTCACGTCACCAGCCAATACTGCGCCCTGGATAGCAGCACCCATGGCAACAGCTTCGTCAGGGTTGACGTCTTTACGTGCTTCTTTACCGAAGAAATCGGTCACCAGTTTCTGAACCAGTGGCATACGGGTCTGACCGCCGACCAGGATCACGTCGTTGATCGCACCAATCTCGATACCGGCATCTTTCATGGCGATGCGGCAAGGTTCGATGGTGCGCTGAACCAGGTCTTCAACCAGCGCTTCGAGCTTGGCGCGGGAGATTTTCACGTTCAAGTGCTTAGGACCGGTAGCGTCTGCAGTGATGTACGGCAGGTTCACGTCGGTCGACTGGCTCGAGGACAGTTCGATCTTGGCTTTCTCAGCGGCTTCTTTCAGGCGCTGCATCGCCAGCGGGTCACCCTTGAGGTTCATGCCGCTTTCTTTCTTGAATTCGTCGACGAGGTAGTCGATCAGACGAATGTCAAAGTCTTCACCGCCCAGGAAAGTGTCACCGTTGGTGGCCAACACTTCGAACTGGTGCTCGCCATCGACTTCAGCGATTTCGATCACGGAAACGTCGAAAGTACCGCCGCCCAAGTCGTAAACGATCACGGTGTGATCGCCTTTCGCCTTGTCCATACCGTAGGCCAGTGCGGCTGCGGTTGGTTCGTTGATGATACGTTTAACGTCCAGACCCGCGATGCGGCCGGCGTCTTTGGTGGCTTGACGCTGGCTGTCGTTGAAGTAGGCCGGAACGGTGATCACCGCCTCGGTCACTGGCTCGCCGAGGTAGTCTTCGGCGGTCTTCTTCATTTTCTTCAGAATTTCAGCCGAAATTTGTGGCGGTGCCATTTTCTGGCCGTTCACTTCAACCCAGGCGTCGTTGTTGTCAGCCTTGACGATCTTGTAAGGGACCATCTGGATGTCTTTCTGTACGACTTCTTCGTCGAAACGACGACCGATCAGACGCTTCACCGCGTATAGGGTGTTATGCGGATTGGTCACGGCTTGACGCTTGGCCGACTGGCCAACCAGGATTTCACCGTCGTTGGCATAAGCGATGATCGACGGCGTGGTACGCGCGCCTTCAGCGTTTTCAATAACTTTGGCTTTGCCGTTTTCCAGCACGGAGACGCAGGAGTTGGTAGTCCCCAGGTCGATACCGATAATTTTGCCCATGTTCACTCTCCCGAAACTTTGGATTTGGATGCCGCAGTAGTGGTGGCTGACTGCGGTAGCACTTAAACGCTTGACTTCTAAATGGGGGCCTTGCGGCTAATTTCAAGCCTGCTCGTCAATCGAAGGCGAAACCGGTGCAGGTGCCTTGCTGACCACGACCATGGCCGGGCGCAGCAGGCGACCGTGAAGCTGGTAGCCCTTCTGAAACACCTTGAGCACGCTGTTTGGCTCGACATCGGCGCTTTCCTGCATGGCCATCGCCTGATGATGCAAGGCATTGAAGGGTTCGCCTTCAGGATCGATCGCTTCCAGGTGATAGCGTTTCAGGGTGTCCTGGAACATTTTCAGGGTCAGCTCGATCCCTTCGCGCATCGGACGAATGTTTTCGTCGTCAGGGTTGGATAGCTCCAGACCGCGCTCCAGGCTGTCGATGATCGGCAGCAGGTCGCCAGCGAACTTTTCCAGGGCGAATTTGTGAGCCTTTTCAACGTCCTGCTCGGCACGGCGGCGGACGTTCTGCAGATCGGCGGCTACACGCAAAGCCTGATCCTGCGCACCAGCCAATTGCTCTTCGAGCACTTGTACACGAGCCGCCAGGTCTTCACCCGAAGCCTCGGGGCCCTGGTTGGCGTCTAGATTTTGCGTATCCACTGTCTGTTCGTCAGCCATAGATTTCTCCTTCCAATATCGTCCGCGAGCTCAACTCGCGCTTCTGCCCCGGTATATGGGGCCGCAAAATTCAGCTTCAAGGGCTATTTGATGATTACCCCTACAAAAAACAGCTGCATTGTCATTCCTCACCGCACTAAGGATTTCCTTCGATCAAGCAAATCGACCTAAGAGAGGGCATTGTCAGCCCGAAACAAAACACTGTATAAATAACCAGACCTAAAGCTTGGGAGCGGCCTTTATGCTGGTGCACCTGTCCGTACACAACTACGCCATCGTTGAACATCTCGATCTCGAACTCGATCGCGGGATGAGCGTGATCACAGGGGAAACCGGCGCCGGCAAGTCGATCATGCTCGACGCCCTGGGCCTGACCCTGGGCGATCGTGCCGACAACGGCGTGGTCCGCCCGGGTGCCGACAAGGCCGATATCCTGGCCACCTTCGACCTGATCGACATCCCGGAAGCCAGCGCCTGGCTGGCCGAGCGCGACCTCGAGAACGACGGCCCGTGCATTCTGCGTCGAGTAATCACCGCCGAAGGGCGCTCGCGCGGCTACATCAATGGCACCCCCTGCCCTCTCGGCGACCTGAAGGCCTTGGGCGAGTTGCTGATTGATATCCACAGCCAGCACGAACACCAATCCCTGCTCAAAACCGATACTCACCGCCGCCTGCTCGACGAATACGCCGGTGCCACGGACCTGGCTCGCCAGGTGCAACTGGCCGCCCAACGCTGGCGCCAGACCCGCCAGGAACTGGAACGCCTCTCCAACTCCGGCGACGAACAGCGCGCTCGTCATCAGTTGCTCAGCTACCAACTCGAAGAACTGGAAAACCTCGGCCTCGGCGAAAACGAGCTGGAGCAGCTGGAACAGGAACACAAGAACCTGACCAACGCCGAAACCCTGCTGGGCATTTGCCGGCAAGTGGTCGAACAATGCAGCGAAAGTGATTCCGGCAACGTATTGAATGCACTCACTGCCAGCCTTAACCGCCTATCGAGCGTAAACAATTCAATCGGCGCCCTGGGCGAAGCCAGCAGCCTGCTGACCAGCGCACAGATTCAGGTTGAAGAAGCCGTGGGCGAGCTGAACCGCTTTCTCGACAATTTCGACGCCGACCCGGCCCGCCTTCAATACCTGGAAGAGCGCCTCGATGCCATCTACACCCTGGCGCGCAAACACCGCATCCAGCCGACTGAAGTCGCCGAGATGCAGCAGAGGCTACTAGATGAAATCGAAACGCTGAACGCCAACGACGAATCCATCGAACGATTGAGCGATGAACTGGCCTCCTACGCCCGCCATTATCAGGAGAAGGCTCGGGAGCTGAGCGACTTGCGGCATCAAGCCTCAAGCAGCCTGGCCAGTGCCGTGGAACAGGAAATCCAGCGCCTGGGCATGCCCGGCGGCCGCTTCACCATCGAACTTCGCCCCAACAGCAGCGACGAACTGCTGCCTAACGGGCTCGAACAGGTAGAACTGCTGGTGAGCGCCAACCCGGGGCAACCGTTGAAAGCCCTGGCGAAAGTGGCATCGGGTGGCGAACTGTCGCGTATCAGCCTGGCGATTCAGGTGATCACTGCACAGACCTCGCGCGTACCGACCCTGGTGTTCGACGAAGTGGACGTGGGTATCGGCGGCCCGACCGCCGAGATTGTCGGCCAGTTGCTGCGGCGCCTCGGGGAGCGCGGGCAGGTTCTGACCGTGACTCACTTGCCTCAAGTAGCGGCGCAAGGGCATCAACATCTATTTGTACACAAGGTGCGCGGTGAAGACGCCACGCATACGGCCGTATCCAAACTGAGCAAGACCGATCGTGTCGAAGAAGTGGCACGAATGCTGGGCGGCATCGACCTCACCAAGGAATCACTGGCTCACGCGAAAAAGATGGTCGTTACCGCGAAAATTTAAGAATGACAGAAAGCACGAAGGCGACCCTGGGGTCGCCTTCGTTCGTTTCGCGAACCTGAAGTTCGCGCGACATGCTTACTTTTTCTTGCGCACGTACAGTACAAGATTGTGATCAACCATCTCGAAGCCATACTTGTCGACGATTGCTTTCTGCAGCCGCTCGATTTCTTCGTCGAAGAATTCGATCACTTCACTGGTTTCGACGTTGACCATATGGTCGTGATGCTTGCCGTCGTCCAGCTCGAAGACCGCATGGCCTCCGTCGAAGTTGTGCCGCACCACAAGGCCAGCTGCCTCGAACTGGGTCAGAACACGGTAAACCGTGGCCAGACCGACGTCCTCACCAGCCTCCATCAGCGCCTTGTAGACATCCTCGGCACTCATGTGGCGTTGCTCGGCGGAATCGAGCATTTGCAGAATTTTGACCCGTGGAAGGGTCACTTTGAGGCCGGCTTTGCGTAGTTCGCTATTTTCAACCATGGTCAGCTTTCTCGCGATGCTGCTTCGCAGCTTCTCTTAATGCGGGTATGATCGGCGTTTACGTTGTCCCAGCCAAGATAGTGGAAGTCGCCCACCGATGCAAAACACCAAGCTCTTGCTAACCAGTTTCACCTTTGTGGGACTGCTCGCACTCGCCGGTTGTTCATTCCCCGGGGTTTACAAAATCGACATCCAGCAGGGCAATGTCGTCACGCAGGACATGATAGACCAGTTACGCCCGGGAATGACCCGCCGGCAAGTACGGTTTATCATGGGTAACCCTCTGCTGACCGACACGTTCCATGCCGATCGCTGGGATTATCTCTACAGCCTGCAACCGGGTGGCGGTGAACGCCAACAGGAACGCATTAGCGTTATCTTCAACCCAAATGACCAACTTGTCAGCCTCTCTGGCGATTTCATGCCGGGCGTGAGCCGCGACGAAGCCATTCTCGGCAAGGACAGTGGCACTACCGTGACCACCCCTGCAGAAAACGCCGAGAAGCCGAAGCCAGAAAAACCGGTCAAGCCAGGTTCGTTGCTGGACCAGATCCAGAAGGACGTGGACAACGTAGAAACCGTTCCAGTCCCGACGCCAGAACCGCTGGAAACTTCGCCGCAATAATTTACGACGCAATAAAAAACCCGGCATGTCCGGGTTTTTTATCGTCTGGCGTTTAATCGGATCACTGATTCCGGGCTTTGGCCTCGGCCGCTTTGGCGGCGCGTAACCGGCGAACTTCTTTTGGATCGGCAAGTAAGGGCCGGTAAATCTCGAGACGATCCCCTGCCTGAACCGGACGGTTGGCCGGCTCAGAAATCACTTTGCCAAAGATCCCAACCGGACAACCGGCCAGATCCAACTCAGGGAATTCGCTATTCAGGCCGGATTCGAGCAACGCATCTCGCACCGTTGCGCCCACCGGCACCGTTACGGTCAGCAGTACCTGACGATCAACAGCGGCGTACACCACTTCGACCTTGATCATTGCCTCAACCATGCATCTGTTTCGCACGCTGGCAAAACGCGTCCATCAGTGTGTTCGCCGCCTGATTGAACAAAGGCCCCAACGTCGCACGCACCAGCGGTCCCGAGTAGTCGAACGACAAGTCCAGACTGATCTTGCAGGCCTTCTCGCCTAACGGCTTGAACACCCAGACGCCGTGCAACTGGCTGAATGGACCTTCCTCGAGGTTCATCTCGATCGAACGCCCTGGCACCAGGGTGTTACGTGTCACGAAATGCTGACTCAGGCCACCCTTGGCCACGCCGACGCGGGCACGCATAAGCTCAGGCGTGCTTTCCAGGACTTCCGCCGACGAACACCACGGCAGGAATTCGGGATAGCGGGCCACGTCGTTGACCAAGTCATAAAGCGCTTGTGCAGGATACGGCAGCAGGGCCGAACGTTGAATGTGTGTCGTCATGTCAGCGTTACTTCCACAGCTGGGCGGCAAATACTACGAGAATGCCGATGGGCGCCACATAGCGCATCAAGAACAGGGACAGGGCGAACAGCACCGGACGGCGGATCGACAACTCATCGCGCACCGCTTCACGCCCCATCACCCAGCCCGCAAACATCACGAAACACAAACCACCGAGTGGCAACATGATCCGCGAGGTGAAGAAATCGATCACACCGAAGAAGTCCAGACCACCGGCTGCTCCCCATTGATAGAGGTGGAACAACCCGCCTTCGTTCACGAAAAACTTGGCTTCCTTCCAGATATTGAAGGAGAACACAGTGCCCAGACCGACAAACCAGCAGGTGAATGCCAGCCAGAAGGTGACCCAGGCGCGGCTGATCTTCGTGCGTTCAACCAGGTAAGCCACCATCGGTTCGAGCAGGGAAATCGCCGAACTCCAGGCCGCAATCGCTACCAGCACGAAGAACACTACGCCCATCAACTGGCCGAACGCTACGTTGCCAAATGCAAATGGCAGGCTGACGAACATCAGGCCTGGACCTTCGCTCGGGTTCAGGCCCGCAGCAAACACAATCGGAAACAATGCCAGACCGGCCACCAGGGAAACGAAGGTATCGAGCAGCGCCACGCCGACCACAGTCCCGGAAATCGACGAACTCTTCGGCATGTAAGCGCCGTAGATCATGATCGAGCCGACGCCCACACTCAGGGAGAAGAAAGCGTGCCCCATCGCCGGCAGCAAACCGTCGAGCACTTTTTCCGGATGAAAGTCGAACATGAAATGCACGCCTTCCATGAAGTGGCCGGTGGTCATGCTGTAACCCAGCAGCACCAGGATCATTACGAACAGCAGCGGCATCATGATCCGCAGACTGCGCTCCAGGCCGGCGACCACACCTTTGGCGATCACCACGGCGGAGAGGAGCATAAAAACCGTATGCCAAAGTGTCAGACGCCATGGGTCAGCGATCACATTGCCGAAGTACGCGCCGACCTGATCAGGCGTTACACCCTGGAAGTCGCCACGCCCCATGTCGATGATGTAGTCCAGCGACCAGCCGCCGACCACGCTATAGAAAGACAGGATCAGCAACGCCGTGATCATCCCGGCAAATGCGCCCCAGGACCACTTCGCCGAATGCCCCGCTTCCAGCGCCAGGACTTTCAAGGCATTGGCCGGGCTCTGCCGTGCGCGGCGGCCGATCAGGGTTTCGGCCAGCATCACGGGCATACCGATCAGCGCGATACAGGCCAGGAACATCAGCACGAAGGCCCCGCCACCGTAGACGCCGACCATGTAAGGGAATTTCCAGATACTACCCAACCCCACGGCCGAACCGGTCGCGGCGAGTATGAAGACCCAGCGGCTAGCCCAACTGCCGTGGACAGAAACCTTGTCTGTCGACATCGTTATCACGCCCAAGCGATCAAAAAAGAGGCCGCATTGTCCGGGATTCAATCAACCTGCTCAAGCACGTAGCGTCACCGTAGCCGACTTGCTTGCAACTCCCTATAATGCCGCCCCTATGGCTAAACAGAAGAAACACCCAACAGGGACCATCGCGCAGAATAAAAAGGCGCGACACGATTACTTCATCGAGCATAAGTTCGAGGCTGGTCTGGTCCTGGCCGGCTGGGAAGTAAAAAGTTTGCGGGCAAGCAAGCTACAACTGGTTGACAGTTACGTATTGCTCAAAGATGGCGAAGCTTGGCTGCTCGGCAGTCACATTACGCCGCTGATGACTGCCAGTACGCACGTCATCGCTGATCCGACCCGCACCCGAAAATTGCTGCTCAACCGGCGCGAGCTGGAAAAGCTGGCCGCTGCCGTGCAGCAAAAAGGTTACGCCTGCGTATGCCTTTCCTGGTACTGGAGCAAGCACATGGTCAAGTGCGAGATCGCTCTGGGCAAGGGCAAGAAGGAATACGACAAGCGCGATACCGAACGCGAACGCGACGCCGGTCGTGAGTTGCAGCGCGCGGTGCGAAACAAGGGTAAGGAAGACTAGTTCTTTCGCCTTCAGATCGCTTTCGCGAGCAAGCCCGCTCCCACATTATCCGTGGATGCCGACATTTATGTGGCAGACCCGGAACCTGTGGGAGCGGGCTTGCTCGCGAATGCAATCGTCCAATCACCACAGAACTAACTGACTACATCCCCTTGCGCCGCTCCGCCCGAGCCACGCGCTGCACTTCCTGACGCACTTCTTCCAGTACTTCCTGCACATACAAAATGTGTCGACTGGAAACTTCCCGCGCCTGCTCCGCCCGACCTTCGATAATCGCCAGATACAATTCTCTGTGCTGCGCAATCAGCATGTCGCGGGTTTCAGCACGCTGCTTGTACATGCCGCCGATGTTGGTCACCACGTTGCGTTTGAGCAGGTCGAACAGGCCACGAATGGTGTGCAGCAACACCGCGTTATGACTGGCCTCGGCGATCGCCAAATGGAATTTTGCATCTGCCGCACCCTCTTCCATCCGCCCCACTTCGTCATGGCGCGAATAGCAGTCTTGCAACTCGTCGAACGCCGCCGTCAGCCGCTCGCGATCCACGTCCGTGGCGCGCAATGCCGCGTAGTAAGCACAAGATGCTTCCAGCGTATGACGAAACTCCAGCAAATCGCGCTGGGCATCGGGGTTGCTTTCCAGCAGATGCAGCAGCGGATCGCTGAACGTCGAGCCCAGGGATTCCACCACATAGTTACCACCGCCCTGACGGCTGACCAGCAGACCTTTGGCCGCCAGTTTCTGAATCGCTTCGCGCAACGAAGGGCGTGACACGCCGAACTGCTCGGCCAACGCACGCTCCGCCGGCAGGCGCTCGCCGGCCTTCAACGTACCCTCGAGAATCATTCCTTCGAGTTGCTCGACAATATCGTCAGACAAACGGCGCTGCCGAATCTGATCAAACCCCATCACTCAATTCTCCACGATCCCGGCGGCTCGCCGGGCTCTCTATTCTGGCCTATCGGCGCTGCACCAGCACCTACCAGACGACGCTTGATCGAACGAATCAGATGCGTTCTGCACCGCTTATTCGACAAAAGTTTTAGGGCGGCAAATTGACACACCGCATACAAGGCTTTTACCCTAGCCAACAGCGATTGTAAATTGGTATTACCAATTATCCAAGAACGCTGACCAGTGCCTGACCAACAACAATTAGGGGCCACCCCATATGCAAACCTGGCAACAGCTCTACAGCCCGCTCGGCAGTCTCGGCGTGTCCGCACTCGCGGCCGTCATCCCCATCGTATTTTTCTTCCTGGCTTTGGCCGTGTTCCGCCTCAAAGGCCACGTGGCCGGCAGCATTACCCTCGCGCTGTCGATTGCCGTGGCAATCTTCGCGTTCCAGATGCCGGTCGATATGGCCTTCGCGGCAGCCGGCTATGGCTTCGCCTACGGCCTATGGCCGATTGCGTGGATCATCGTGGCAGCGGTGTTCCTGTACAAACTGACGGTCAAGAGCGGCCAGTTCGAAGTGATCCGCAGCTCGGTGCTGTCGATCACCGACGACCAACGCCTGCAAGTGCTGCTGATCGGTTTTTGCTTCGGCGCCTTCCTTGAAGGTGCCGCCGGTTTCGGCGCACCGGTAGCGATTACCGCCGCGCTGCTGGTAGGGCTGGGCTTCAACCCGCTGTATGCCGCTGGCCTGTGTTTGATCGCCAACACTGCGCCGGTGGCCTTTGGCGCATTGGGGATTCCGATCATCGTCGCCGGGCAAGTCACCGGTATAGACGCGTTCAAGATTGGCGCCATGGCCGGTCGGCAACTGCCATTGTTGTCGGTGTTCGTGCCGTTCTGGCTGGTGTTCATGATGGATGGCCTGCGCGGCGTTCGGGAAACCTGGCCTGCCGCACTGGTGGCCGGTTTGAGCTTTGCCGTCACCCAATACTTCACTTCGAACTTCATTGGCCCGGAGCTGCCGGACATCACCTCGGCGCTGGTCAGCCTGATTTCTCTAACCCTGTTCCTGAAAGTCTGGCAGCCAAAACGCGCTGCAGGTGCACACATCGTCGGTGCCGTCTCGGCTTCCGTGGTGTCCAGCGCCGGTGGTTTCGGCCAGAAACGCACCACCGTGGCTTCGCCTTACAGCCTGGGAGAAATTTTCAAAGCCTGGTCGCCGTTTCTAATCCTCACCGTGCTGGTCACGATCTGGACACTGAAACCGTTCAAGGCCATGTTCGCTGCAGGTGGCTCGATGTATAGCTGGGTGTTCAACTTCGCTATCCCGCACCTGGATCAAATGGTGATCAAGATCGCACCGATCGTGACCGCACCGACGGCGATGCCGGCGGTGTTCAAACTCGATCCGGTTTCCGCGACCGGCACGGCGATTTTCTTCTCCGCGCTGATCTCGATGCTGGTGCTGAAGATCAACCTGAAAACTGGTCTGACCACTTTAAAAGAAACCTTTTACGAACTGCGCTGGCCGATCTTGTCCATCGGCATGGTGCTGGCGTTCGCCTTCGTCACTAACTATTCGGGCATGTCGTCGACCATGGCTCTGGTCCTGGCAGGCACGGGGGCGGCATTCCCGTTCTTCTCGCCGTTCCTCGGCTGGCTCGGCGTGTTCCTGACCGGTTCCGATACTTCGTCCAACGCACTGTTCAGTTCGCTGCAAGCAACCACTGCGCACCAGATCGGCGTCAACGACACCTTGCTGGTGGCGGCAAATACCAGCGGCGGCGTGACCGGCAAGATGATTTCGCCGCAATCGATCGCCGTGGCCTGCGCCGCGACCGGGCTGGTGGGCAAGGAATCGGATCTGTTCCGCTTCACCCTCAAGCACAGCCTATTCTTTGCAACGATCGTCGGCCTGATCACGTTGGCTCAGGCCTACTGGTTCACCGGCATGCTGGTGCACTAAGAACTACACGCGACACGGAAAAAACCGACGCCGGGTTACGCCCCAGGCGTCAGCTATTCACAACCGGGTCTGCAAGGCTGCTGAAAGCTTCCCTCTCTATATTCAGCAGCCTCAGCGGACGGATAACCGGGACCACCCGGAGACACGCCTGATGAGCGAGCTTTTTTACAACGCTGTGCCAAACGCGACCCGCGTCGCCCCGCCACTGCCCGAGCCTCGGCAATACCCCAGCGAAAAACCGTCACGGGTCTATCTGTTCGGGACTTGCGTGGTGGATCTGTTTTACCCGGAAGCCGGGATGGACGCGATTCATCTGCTGGAACGCGAAGGCATTCGTGTCGAATACCCGCAAGGACAAAGCTGCTGCGGGCAACCGGCCTACACCTCGGGTTACACCGAACAAGCCCGGACCGTGGCGCGCTCGCAACTGACGCTGTTTGCCGGTGATTATCCGGTGGTGGTGCCGTCGGGGTCTTGCGCGGGCATGTTGCGCGAACACTACGCCGACTTGTTCAAGGACGAGCCGCAAACGCTGAAACAGGTCCAGGCCCTCGCGGCACGGACTTATGAGTTGGCCGAATTTCTGCTGTTTGTCTGCAAGGTGCAACTCAAGGACAGTGGCGAACCGGTAAAAGTGGCGTTGCACACGTCGTGCTCGGCACGTCGAGAAATGAACACCCACCTGCACGGCCGTGAGTTGTTGGCGCAGCTAAGCAATGTGGAGCGAGTCGACCACAGCCACGAAAGTGAATGCTGTGGCTTTGGTGGGACTTTCAGCGTCCGTATGCCAGATATTTCCGGCGCGATGGTAGCGGACAAGACCCGGGCGTTGAAGGAATCCGGCGCGCACAAAGTACTCAGTGCCGACTGCGGCTGCCTGATGAACATCAATGGCTCATTGGAGAAACAGCAGGAAGCGTTACGCGGTCAGCATCTGGCCAGTTTCCTGTGGCAGCGTACCGGAGGTGCCCGATGAGCACTTCCACGCTTATTCCTACGGTTGCCGTAGAAGAAGATTTTCGCGCCAGGGCTCACAAGGCTTTGGCTGACACGCAACTGCGAAACAACTTTCGCAGCGCGATGGATTCACTGATGAGCAAACGGGCAGCGTCCTTCAGCGATGCCCACGAAAGAGAACATTTGCGAGCACTGGGCAATGCTGTCCGCGCCCGTGCTTTATCCAAGTTGCCCGACCTGCTCGAGCAGCTTGAACAGAACCTGACCCGCAACGGTGTGACAGTGCACTGGGCGGAAACGGTGGACGAGGCCAATGGCATCGTCTTATCGATCATCCGCGCTCACGAGGCGCGGCAAGTGATCAAGGGCAAATCGATGGTCAGCGAAGAGATGGAGATGAACCATGTCCTCGCGGCTCAAGGCATTGAATGCCTGGAGTCGGACATGGGCGAATTCATCGTCCAGCTCGACCACGAGAAGCCTTCACACATCATTATGCCGGCGATCCACAAGAATGCCGGTCAGGTCGCGTCCTTGTTCCACGACAAACTTGGCGTGGAGTACACCAAGGACGTTGACCAACTCATTCAGATCGGTCGCAAAGTCTTGCGACAGAAATTCTTCGAAGCAGACATCGGCGTCTCCGGCGTCAACTTCGCCGTGGCCGAAACCGGCACCTTGCTGCTGGTGGAAAACGAAGGCAACGGGCGCATGTCGACCACCGTGCCGCCCGTACACATTGCCGTCACCGGCATCGAGAAAGTCGTCGAGAACCTGCGGGACGTTGTACCGCTGTTGTCGCTGCTGACCCGTTCGGCCCTCGGCCAACCGATCACCACCTACGTCAACATGATCTCCGGGCCGCGCAAGGAACATGAACTCGACGGCCCGCAGGAAGTGCACCTGGTATTGCTCGATAACGGTCGCAGCCAGGCGTTTGCCGACAGCGAATTGCGCCAGACTCTGAACTGCATCCGCTGCGGCGCCTGCATGAATCATTGCCCGGTCTACACCCGAATCGGCGGCCATGCCTATGGCGAGGTTTACCCTGGGCCTATCGGAAAAATCATCACCCCGCACATGGTCGGCCTGGCGAAAGTCCCCGACCACCCAAGCGCATCTTCGTTATGCGGCGCTTGCGGTGAAGTCTGCCCGGTAAAAATTCCGATCCCCGCCTTGCTGCGTCGCCTACGGGAAGAGAACGTCAAAGCCCCGGACAGCCCGCATCAAGTGATGCGCGGTCAGGGCAGCAAATACTCGCGCAAA
This sequence comes from Pseudomonas sp. S2_A02, assembly GCF_054668495.1. Taxonomy (NCBI): domain Bacteria; kingdom Pseudomonadati; phylum Pseudomonadota; class Gammaproteobacteria; order Pseudomonadales; family Pseudomonadaceae; genus Pseudomonas; species Pseudomonas sp. S2_A02. The sequence goes on from NZ_CP162776.1 coordinate 2,825,701, forward strand.
GAACGGTTTATCTGGAACGCCTGGGCGAAGCTCAACAGTTCGCCAACGCTCTATCGCCTGTTCGGTTTCTTCGCCACCCGCCTGCGCGCGCTGACACCGAGCAACGTCGGCCCGTGGACCCAGAACCACAGCGCACCGAAACCTGCGGCTCGCTCACTGCATGACATGGCCCGCGAGCATCTGGCCAAACAGGGAGACCGCTGATGAGCGCCAAGCAAAATATCCTCGCCAAATTGCGCAACAGTCTGACGGGTACCACGCCGGTGCCTGACAACTTCGATGTCGAATTGGTGACAGAGCCCTACACCTACACGCCAGAGCAACGCATCCCGCAACTGCGCAAATTGATGGAAGCAGTGCACACCGAAATTCATCTGACATCCGGAGATGGCTGGCCCGAATTGCTGGCGCAACTGCTGCAGGATCGCCAGCTGCCGAGCCTGTTGATCGCGCCGACGACACCTCACGGTCTACGCATCACTCAGCATTGGGCGAAAAATCCTGGCCTGCCCGCGCTCAAAGCCTACAACCGTCCGGTTGAGGAATGGAAAGCCGAGCTGTTCAATGACACCCCGGCCAGCCTGACCACCACACTCGGCGCAATCGCCGCGACAGGTAGCCTGATTCTCTGGCCGACGCGGGAAGAACCGCGCCTGATGAGCCTCGTGCCGCCAGTGCATTTCGCCCTGCTCAAAGCCAGCGAAATTCGCGACAACTTCTATCAGGTGCAACAGGAATTCGAATGGGCCCAAGGCATGCCGACCAACGCCTTGCTGGTGTCCGGCCCGTCGAAGACGGCCGACATCGAGCAAGTACTGGCCTACGGCGCCCATGGCCCCAAAGATCTGGTTGTTCTGATTCTGGAGGACCAATGAGTCTACCGGCGGCTTTCCTGCGAGATGCGCAGCAACTGATTCCTCAGGCACGACGTTTCGACGATCCGCTGTCGACCTTGGCCTTCGGCACCGACGCCAGTTTCTACCGATTGATTCCGAAACTGGTGATCCGCGTCGAGTCCGAAGACGAAGTGGTGGCGCTGCTCAAACTGGCACAACGGGATAAAGTCCCGGTGACCTTCCGCGCCGCCGGCACCAGCCTGTCTGGCCAGGCCATCAGCGATTCAGTGCTGATCGTGCTGGGGGATAACTGGAACGGTCGCGAGATTCGCGGGCAAGGAACACAGATCCGCCTGCAACCGGGCGTGATCGGCGCCCAGGCAAACGCCTGGCTGGCACCGTTCGGACGCAAGATCGGCCCAGACCCAGCGTCGATCAACGCCTGCAAAATCGGCGGCATTGTCGCCAACAACGCCAGCGGCATGTGCTGCGGCACGGCGCAGAACACCTATCACACACTCGCAGGGATTCGTCTGGTGCTGGCCGATGGCAGCCGTCTCGATACCGAAGACGCCGCCAGTGTCGCAACCTTCCGTGAGAGCCACGCCGAGCTGCTGGAACGTCTGGCGACATTGGGCCGCGAGACCCGCGCCAATGCCGAACTGGCTGCGAAAATTCGCCACAAATATCGTCTGAAAAATACCACCGGGCTGTCACTCAATGCGCTGGTGGATTTCGACGAGCCTGTGGATATCTTGAGCCACTTGCTGGTGGGATCCGAAGGCACGCTCGGGTTCATCAGCGCGGTGACCTACGACACGGTGATCGACCACCCGAACAAGGCGTCGGCGCTGATCGTGTTCCCGGATGTAGAAACCTGCTGCAACGCCGTCACCGTGCTGAAAAGCCAACCGGTGTCGGCGGTGGAATTGCTGGACCGTCGCAGCCTGCGCTCGGTGCAGGACAAGCCCGGCATGCCGGCTTTCGTACAACAACTGTCGACCAATGCCTGCGCCCTGCTGATCGAATCCCGCGCAGCTTCTTCCACTTTGCTGCAGGAACAACTGGCGCAAATCATGGCGTCGCTGACTGGGTTCCCGGTGGAGAAGCAAGTCGACTTCACCGAGGACCCGGTGGAAAACGCCCGGCTCTGGGCGATCCGCAAGGACACCTTCCCCGCTGTCGGCGCGGTGCGCAAAACCGGCACCACGGTGATCATTGAAGACGTAACTTTCCCGGTGGAACAACTGGCCAGCGGGGTCAACCGCTTGATCGAGCTGTTCGACAAACATCACTACGACGAAGCGATCCTTTTCGGACACGCCCTCGAAGGCAATCTGCACTTCGTCTTCACCCAAGGCTTCAACAGTGCGGAAGAAGTCGCACGCTACCAGGCGTTCATGGACGACGTGGCGCAGTTGGTGGCCGTTGAATTCGGCGGTTCGCTGAAGGCCGAACACGGCACCGGTCGCAACATGGCGCCCTTCGTCGAACTGGAATGGGGCAGCGATGCCTACCAGTTGATGTGGCAGCTCAAACGCCTGCTCGACCCTAACGGCATTCTCAACCCGGACGTGGTACTCAGCGACGATCCGCAGATCCACCTCAAGCACCTGAAACCGTTGCCCGCCGCCGATGAGATTGTGGATAAGTGCATCGAGTGCGGCTTCTGCGAACCGGTATGCCCATCGAAAGGCCTGACGCTGAGCCCACGCCAACGCATCGTGATCTGGCGTGACATTCAAGCGAAGAAACGCGCTGGGACAGACACCGCCGAACTGGAAAAAGCCTACGAGTACCAGGGCATCGAAACGTGCGCCGCCACCGGCCTGTGTGCACAACGTTGCCCTGTAGGAATCAACACCGGTGAGCTGGTGAAAAAACTCCGCGGCCGGCAAGCAACGCATACGAAAACCGCCAACTGGATTGAAGGAAATTTCGCCTCCGCGTTGCAATGCGCGCGCCTCACCCTGCATGTCGCCAATGGTGCGCGGATGCTGTTGGGAGCGCCGCGTCTGGCGAAGCTGTCGGCATCGCTGACGCGGTTGTCCAAGGGGCAGGTTCCGCAATGGACCAACGCCATGCCACAGCCGGAAAGGGCTATTCGCTTCAGCCCGACCGTGTCGGACGAGCGGCCTCGGGTGGTGTACCTGGCGGCCTGCGTGTCGCGGGTGATGGGCCCGGCGGCGGGTGATAAAGAGCAAATGTCGCTGTACGAAAAAACCCGTGGTCTGCTGGAAAAAGCCGGTTACCAGGTAGTCTTTCCCGACAATCAGGACAACCTCTGCTGCGGTCAGCCATTCGCCTCCAAAGGCTACGCCGAACAGGCCGAACACAAGCGTCAGGAACTGATCGGCGCGCTGCTGCACGCCAGCCGTGGCGGCCTCGATCCAATCTACTGTGACACCAGCCCCTGCACCTTGCGGCTGGTTCAGGACTTGGGCGATGTGCGACTGGACCTGTACGACCCGGTGCGTTTCATCCGCACTCACTTGATGGATCGTCTCGATTTCACCCCTCAGGAAGCGCCGATCGCGGTGCATGTCACGTGCAGCACTCAGCATCTCGGCGAGAGCCAGGCGTTGATCGATCTGGCGCGCAAATGCAGCAAAAACGTGGTCATTCCGGAAGGCATTCACTGCTGCGGTTTTGCCGGTGACAAGGGCTTCACCACCCCAGAATTGAATGCTCACTCGTTACGCACGCTCAAGGGCGCGGTACAGCAATGCAGTGAGGGGATTTCCACCAGCCGCACCTGTGAGATCGGTCTGACGCAACATGGCGGAATTGACTACCACGGGCTGGTCTATCTGGTGGATCGGGTGACCCAGGCCAGGGCGATCTAAAGAAAAATAGAACCCTGATGTACTGCCGCAGTCCACTGATCAAGTCCCGCAGCGCGGGACCTTCCCCAAAGTTGACAGCCCGTTCTGGTGGCCAGCAATGGCTGGCCTCTCAGTTCAAGGAGATACCCATGAACCGCTCTGTGCTGTTAGGTCTGTTCGTTACTGCCTCAATGCTGGCGTCTCCCTCATTTGCCGCTGGCGATGATCTCTGTGCAACCAACCTGCAAGCCATCGCCAATGCCAAGACCCAGACCCTGGCGCCGGAAATGAGAACTCGCATCGAGGCCAGCGTCCAGCAAGCCAAGGCCTACCAGGCGCAAAACACCGAAGAAGGCACCAAAAAATGCATCTCCGAAACCACTCAAACCCTGCAGGAGATCCAGAACGCGGGCAAAGGCGATAAAACCTGATAACTACAGAAGGCCAACCTTCGGGTTGGCCTTCTGAGCCATGTAAAACCTAAGCTTGCGGAGTATCAGGCAGACTCACGACTGCTTCGCGGGCCGAACGCAGCCTCGCGAGCTCGGCAGCTGCAATAGATTGCATTTCGTCTTAACTGACTGGTATCAGGCGTTTCTTGTCGCTTTTTCGCACCCGCCTCCCGGAAAAATCTTTCACCCTAACGCCCGTAAAAACAGAACCCTTGCACGCCATCACAGTCCATTTGTTAAGCCCCAATCAGCGTGGCCCAATCCCCCCCGTTCCAGGAGATACCCATGAAGCGTTCCGCCCTGGCTGGACTGCTCATCGCTGCAACAATGCTGGCCTCCTCCGCATACGCCTCAAACGATAGCGATCAATGCGTAATGAAGCTCAATGAAGTCAACAGCAAGCTGTCCAGCGCCGCTACGCTGGACGCCGCCACCAAAGGTGTCGTCATCACCAAAGCCGAACAAGCCAAGGCCGCCCACGCTGCCAACAACGACAAAGAGTGTGTCTCCCTGACGCAGCAGGCGCTTCAAGACATTCAAAGCCATATGAACGGCCAATAAGGTGGGGCCAGAACCCATCCGGCGTTGGCTCTGATACGCCGACACGGACAGGAGGTCGACTCACCGCGCGCATTGGCGTACACTGCGCTTGCCTGCTGGTTACACACAGTAGGTTCGGGGCCGTTTAGGATTCGACGCCGGTTGCGAAACTTTAGGTGCATGCCGAGTTGGTAACAGAACTCGTAAATCCACTGTTGCAACTTTCTATAGTTGCCAATGACGAAACCTACGGGGAATACGCTCTCGCTGCGTAAGCAGCCTTAGCCCTTCCCTCCTGGTACCTTCGGGTCCAGCAATCATCAGGGGATGTCTGTAAACCCAAAGTGATTGTCATATAGAACAGAATCGCCGTGCAGTACGTTGTGGACGAAGCGGCTAAAACTTACACAACTCGCCCAAAGCACCCTGCCCGTCGGGTCGCTGAGGGTTAACTTAATAGACACGGCTACGCATGTAGTACCGACAGCGGAGTACTGGCGGACGGGGGTTCAAATCCCCCCGGCTCCACCAATCGAAGCTAACAAAGCCCGCCAAGTGCGGGCTTTGTTGCATCTGGGGTTTGGTAATCGATGGCTCACACATTCCCCTTTGCGGGCTCCTTTGCTTTTGAATGTGCTGAACGGTTCTTGAAATGATGCTTTGTAATCAGTAGGTCCCTGGGTCGACTCCGGGGCCGGTACGAAACCGACAAAGGAGTTTACTTGTGGCGAATGAGGTAACCCCAGCAAGGCAAGTAATGACACCCGAAGAGCTAGAGACTTCGGCTAAAGCAGTCAGCTTCGCTCGCGCACACAAGAAAGCAATCGCCAAGCGCCGGACTGACAAAACCATTTATCCGCCAGAGGAAGCTCCCGTGTCAGTGTTTATGGCCGGCTCCCCAGGGGCAGGTAAAACTGAAGCCTCAATCGCGCTTGTGAACCTTTTCGCTGACACGAAGAATCTAAGGATTGATCCAGACGAGCTTCGAAACGAATTTTCTGAATACTCGGGTAGAAACTCTTGGCTTTTTCAGGGTGGTGTTTCGATCCTGGTTGAAAAAATTCTCGACTTTGCTATCGATCAGAGACAGTCTTTTCTTCTCGACGGGACATTCTCCAACATCGATGTAGCCAGAAGAAATGTCGAACGGTCCTTGAAAAAAGGCAGATTTGTACAAATCTTGTACGTCTATCAGAACCCTCATCTTGCATGGGGCTTTGTCAAAGCTCGAGAGGAGGCAGAGGGTAGAAGGATTCGCAAGGAGCATTTCATCGATCAGTATTTCGCGGCGCGTGACGTTGTGAATGCACTTAAGCTAGAGTACGGCGGCGATGTCCACGTGGATCTACTGCTCAAGCATATCGACAACTCGGGACGACTTTACAAAGCTGGTGTCGATAAAATTGACTACCATATACCTGAGCGCCACACGCGGGCCGATCTAGAGGCCGAGCTCAGGTTACCATCAGGAGCGCATTCATGATTTCGATTAAGCTAGGCTTAACCAAGGGCGCTAAAAGCCCATTTGCCGACTTTATTCGTAACGCGAAGTCGGAGCAAAAAAAGCGCGTTTACAGTGAGGTTCTGACCGAGGCGACCAAGCAACAAAACCTCGTGATGATGCAGGCCGAGGCGAAGCAAGCCTGATAGACCTGTATAGAATCAAAGAGAAGCCCGGCCAGATGCCGGGCTTTTTAGTTACCGTATACGCTCGACATCCCCTTTCAGGGCCATCTTCATTGCGGCGGGACTCACGGCACATCCTTGAAAAAGACGGGGGTGCCCAAGCTCCAGCGTCGGCTTGGTCTTCAAGGCCCATGTTGGTGGCTTCACCATGGTGGCCGCATAGCGAAGGGACGGCCGGACGGTAAAGCACGGTACTCACTTCGGTATCGCTCAATAACGCCTGCGTCCGCCTCTCTCGATTTGCCTTCCCAACCTAGACCTTAATGCAGATTTACGTCCTAGGAAATTTCCCTCAAGTTGTGGCGAACTCCATGAACTGGCAAGTAACAATCCAAGAAGATAACCTTCCATCTTCGCTGCAACCCGGCGGACGGTTTTGACAGACCGAAAAGCGTAGGAATCCCTAACCTTTCGGAGTTCCTCCATGAAAAAGACCAACCCACCTGAAGACCCAACCCTTTCAGAGTCGGAAGACCTCGACCTGACCCAACTCTCCCAAGCCACCCAACGCGCCGTCAGCGCCCGCTTGCGCGACCCGAAACAGCCCGATCCCGTGAGCCATGTGTTCACCATCCTCCCCGAAGTCGACACGCCCACCCTGCTCGCTCACGCCAGTGAAACCCTGGCCTCCATGAACGTCATGACCACCGACCTGGCCGACCAGCTCGAAGGCTCGCATCGCAACGTGGCATTGGCGATTCAGCAACTGGCCGTGCTGGCCGAGATGTTGATCAATCGAGCGCTGGATAACCTCGATTCGCCCACACCGATGGTCACGCCCGTCTGCCACTGAGTGATCACGCTCGTTGATCGAATGGAGGTTTTGTCATGGATCGATACATGCCGGTCACCGGTATCGACTGCACCATTGCGTCGCTGCTGATCGACACCGAAGCACCGCTGGATGTGCTGCATGAAACGGCGGCTTACCGCATCCGCACCGCGACTCAATTGCTGGAGAGCTTTGCCGTAAGCGAAGGTGTTCACAGTGAGCTGGCGCGGGTGCTGGTGACTTCTTTGCGTGATGGTTGCGATTTGCTGGATGTAGTTGGGCGGCGATTGCAGATGCAGGTTTCAGCGTCTTAACGAATCCGGCATAGAAAATCGTTGCCGCGCCTCAACGCAAAAAAGGCACCTGACGAGCCTATCGCAGGTGCCTTTTTTGTGGATTCGGAGCGGGTAGAGAGGCTGCGAATGCCCCCCGCGCGCTCAGGTATTCTTCAGGGACCCCGCCAGTTTTTCAGCGCACCCGCTACGATTCGATGCACTATCCATGCGTGACGGGTATCGTGTTTCTCAACAATGCCCTTGCTACGGAACAGATGATGAACAAAAGCGTTTTATACGCCTTGGGTGCTGCAGCCCTCTTTGGTGCCAGCACACCGCTTGCCAAGGTCCTGGGGCTGAACGTCTCCCCAGTCTTGCTCGCCGGTTTGCTTTACCTGGGAAGCGGCTTGGGTCTCACAATCACCAGGCTGATTCGTGATCGCGGTTGGCAGCCTGTCGGTTTAACAATATCCGAATGGCCATGGCTCATCGGCGCTATCGCGTTCGGCGGAGTGCTGGGGCCGGTGTCTTTAATGTTCGGCCTTACCCTTACATCGGGTACCACTGCTTCGCTGTTGCTAAATCTTGAAGCGGTGTTGACTGCCCTGCTTGCCTGGATGGTTTTCAAGGAGAACGCCGACCGGCGGATCGTCGTGGGAATGATCGCAATAGTGGCGGGGGGCATGCTCTTGGGTTGGCCTCAAACTTCCGCACAGATTCATGGTTGGGTTGGCCCGGTCGCAGTGGCGATTGCATGTTTTTGTTGGGCCATCGATAACAACCTGACCCGGAAGGTTTCCGCATCGGATGCATTGTTCATCGCAGGCATCAAAGGATTGGTCGCCGGGGTCGTCAACTGTGTTTTAGGGATTGCTCTTGGAATGCATCTCCCTGAATTGTCTCTGCTAGGGCCAACGCTACTCGTAGGCTTTTTAGGCTACGGCGTTAGCCTGGTGCTATTCGTTTTGGCTTTGCGGGGGCTTGGAACAGCACGCACAGGTGCATACTTCTCTACTGCACCGTTCTTGGGGGCCGCCATTTCAATCCTGTTTTTAGGCGAAGCAGTGACGTGGGTGTTTTGGATTGCTGCAGGCCTGATGGGGCTTGGCGTCTGGATACACCTTACCGAGAGCCATTCTCACGAACACAAACACGATCCGCAAACACATGATCATCCGCATATTCACGATGAGCACCATCAACATGAACATGCGTTTGAGTGGGACGGCACTCAACCTCATAGCCATTTACACGACCACGCTCCCATCCAACACAGTCATCCGCACTTTCCCGATATCCATCACAGGCACTCACACTGAGCGACTGAGATGGACGGCAGTGTGCCGCGGATAATTGAATTGAAAAAAACATCGTCGCAGCAGTTAACGTAATTGCCGTGGTGTTGTGTTCAGCATTTTTTTCATCAGTCGCCGCAGGGATGTGGCATCTCTGTATCCAACGTGTTCGGCAATGGTGTCGATGGAGTATTTACTGTTAGCCAGCAGCTCCCGGGCTTTATTGACCTGGACTCGCTGGATCAGCCCCAACGGGCTATAACCGATGGCCTTGTGGATGTGTCGAGACAAGGTCCGCTCTGACAGGCCAAAGTCGGATGCGAGTGTGCTGACGCTGATAGTCGCCGGTAGCGAGGCCTCAATATGAGCCGTCAATTGTGCGATCAATTCGTTCCCCTGAGCCATCATTGCCGGAACCATAAAGGGCGATTGCATTTGCCGACCATCTATCAGTAACGCCCGTGCAACGGCATCAGCCAAAGCTGGGGAGAAACGGCTTCGCAGAAGATGCAACATCAGATCGCTATGACCTAGCGCTGCACCCGCGGTAATCAACGGCTGGTCGAGGATTACCATGCGGTCGGCATCTACCTGGCACTCGGGCGCCCACTTCTGGAGTAAGGGTGCCAACCACCAAGAAGTGGTTACACAGCGCCCAGCGAGCAGGTTCGCAGCCTGCAGCACGAATACTGCAGAACATGATGCGGCTACGTTACCCCCGGCCAGCACATGCGCGCGTAATGCCGGAACCAGCAGAGCAATATCCGCCTGTTGTAATCGGTGCTCGATCATAAGGGCGTCAGCCACGCCCATGCCGGGGATGATCCAGCAAGAGCGATCATCGGGCCTGATAGCCAAGGGCTGAACTGCAATTTGCATCCCGTGGCCGAGCGTCACGCAATCCGTGTTCACCCCGCAGACTTGCCAGCGAGGTACAGCAGTACCCAGTCGCCGGGCAAGTACGGCCGCCGTCGAAAGGATATCCAGAGTCAGTGCGACACTGGAGGCAAAGGCGTCATGAGTTACCAGAATCGTGAAGTCATTCATTGGCTGATTGTGCACGAAAGATGTCGAATCGGTCGCTGGTCGCAGTATTCCAGGGCTGGCTTAATAACGCTTCCATTTCATCGAGCGTTAACCTTTATGCCAAATATCCTGATCAAGGTGCCTCAAGGTTCTTTTACTTCCGAACAACAGGCACTGCTTTGCGAAGAGATTACGAAAGTGGCCATTGAGGTCGAGCAAATCGGCGACGATCCACGTCAACGGGGCGTGTGCTGGACTCTCATTGACGAAGTGGCTCCTGGCTCCTGGACATGCGGCGCAGTGGATATCAGCGCTCAAGCCATCCCCTGCATCGTGCAGGTTAAGGTTCCCGGCGGTGTGCTGAATGAGGCCATGCGAGGCGACTATGTACAGCGTTTGCATCAAGCGGTAAGCCGGTCGCGAGCAGCGGACGACCAGCGGATCATCATGACTTCGATCATCCTTGAGGAAGTCAAAGACGGCTTCTGGGCAGCCAACGGAGCGATTTGGCATTTGGCCGATTTCATTCAAGCGGCTGGGTACCGACACCTGCAAGGGCAGGCGGAGCAGTAAGGAAAGGTCGACGTGCCTGCGACGCAGCGGGCGATTGATATTAGCGAGCTACTGCCACATAGGTGGCAACTGGTATTGTTAGGCAAGACAAGATGCCCGCCGCATCAAACCACCACATTCCATTACTACGACAAAAGAGCTAAAACCCTATGAAAACGACTGTCAGTTGCACATTTCAGATAACTGGCTGGGACGAGACGCCATCTCAAGTACTTGAAGACGCTCCAAAACTCTCACACGCCAAAGTCACGCAGTCATATGCCGGCGCCATCGAGGGAACAAGTAGCGTCGAATACCTGATGTCTTATTGCGCTGACGGCACAGCTTGTTTTGTTGGGTTTGAGCGGATTTGTGGTGTGGTGGCAGGTAAGAGCGGAACATTTGTTGTCCAGCATTCGGGATCATTTTCGGAGGGTAAGGCGCGCAGCACCTGGAATGTCGTGGAGGGTGCCGGCACGGGTGAGCTGGTAAATCTTAGCGGGAATGGTAGTTACGTTGCTGGCCATGGCGAGCCGGCACAAGTGTCATTTGAATACTCGTTTGACTGACAGCCAAGGTGTGTTGGGCGAACGCTTACTGTATTGGTTGACCTCATTGTGCGAAGGTTTTTTATTCAGGCCTCTTCAAATACCCGCAAGCGTGCATCCCTTGCACTCGCGGGGCCGCAGACAAGGACGTAATTACAATGGAAAGGGAAATTATCTTAATGCGTCATGGCCAGCCGAATCTGGCTATGATCGACAAGATTTCATCACTCGATATGAAACACTGGATCGAACAATACGACCTGTCCGAAATCATCAACCAGCTCGCCCCTGAAGCGAGTGTGGAGGTGGCCGCTACCGCCAAAGTGATCGTGTCGAGTACTGCGCCTCGGGCGTTGACATCCGTTCGGGCGCTGGGCCTTCAGCCCAGCCTTGTAGACGAGATCTTCTGCGAGGCGCAGTTGCCCTATGGGCGATGGACACGGCCGCGCCTTTCACCGTTTACGTGGGCATTTATTCTTCGAATCCTATGGTTGTGCGGCTTCTCAGGAACGGTCGAGTCTGCCCGCAAGGCTAAAATGCGGGCCAATACGGCCGCTCAACAACTTCAATCGCTTGCCAGCGAAGGGCCAGTGCTCCTGCTCGGTCATGGATTCATGAATCGAATGATCGCCAAGCGGTTGGAGGCTGCCGGATGGACTCGCCATAAAAGCAATGGCAACCGGTATTGGAGCGCGACGGCCTATCGGATGAATCAGGGTTAAGGCACGGCGATAGCCCTGCCTCGAAGGGTGATGGTCGCTCCGGGTCATGCGGGCTTACGTAGCTAAAAAGAGTTTCTCTGACAGATTAGAGCCACGTCATCCTGGGAAATTTCCCGCAACCCGTAGCGACTCCCATGAACTGGCGAACAAGGTTTCCGGACGATAGTCTTCACGCTTCGCTGCAAACCCTGCGGACGGTTTTCACAAGCCGAAACAGCGTAAGGATCCCTAACCCCATGGAACGCCCTTATGAAAAAAATCATCCTGCATCTAGTTGAAAAGCCGGCCACTTCAGAGCCTGAAACCCTCGACCCAACCCAACTTCCCCAAGCCACTGAACGCGCCGTCAGCGCCCGCCGGCGCAACCTGAACAGAAACATCTTCAGCGTCCGCCCCGACGTCGATACGACCACCCTGCTCGCTCATGCCAGCGAAACCCTGGCGTCGCTCAACGTCATGACTTTGGACTTTGCCAATCAACTCGAAGGCTCGCAGCACAATGTGGCGCTGGCTCTTCATCAGTTGACGGTATTGACCGAACTTTTGGTCAACCGAGCGAAGGATAACCTTGATCCGAACGGGTCGGTGACCACAGCCAAACCTCCCGTCTTTCACTAAGTGATCGCGCTCGTTGATCGAAGGGAGGTTTTGTCACGGATCGATGCATGCGACGGTCACAGACACAGGTTTCGGCGTAGAAAAGCAAAATGGGCGGCCTCATTGAGGTTGCCCATTATTACGACTGCTACCGCGTGTACTTCGGTTTCACACTTACCTCGCAAAGCAATGATTTTTTCAGCGCCTCTTCGGCAGTGAGCAACACGGAGAAGCCTTCCATCCACATGAATTTTTCTTCACCCCACCGCCTCTCTCTAACCTGTACATTCCTCTCGCTCATTCAAGAAACTACGGTTTGCCCGCCTCCCGCGGGCTTTTTTTTGTCTGTCGTTTTGTTAGCGGTCATTTCAAGTGACCGGCGCACGGGCACAGGTACTTCAGCGGTACAAATATGAATTCTGCCCCCCACGCTGCTCCGAACACCACGCCCGATAACAACGCGAGGCTGTTCACCCTTCGTTAAGCATCCCCTCGATATGCTCACGCTTCCCGGTCCCTGCTCAGTAGCCAGAAGCTCATGTCACGTCCCGCCTCTTCACTGTTTCTGCTTGCCGCTCTGTTGTTTTTCTTCGCGTTGGGCAATCACCAGTTACAAGGTTCCACGGAGGCCCGGGTTGCCGGGATTGCCATGCAGATGCACCTGGATAACGACTGGGTGACACCTCGTTTGTTCGGCGAACCGTTTCTTGAAAAGCCGCCCTTGAGTTTGTGGCTCGATACCGGGGCGATTCGCGCATTTGGCGGTACGCCATGGGCGGTGCGGCTGGCGTCGGCGTTTGCCGGGCTGGTCAGCGTGATGCTGTTGTACGCGATGCTGCGGCGGTTCGGCCGGCCCGAGGCAGTTGCCTGGATGGCGGGAATGCTGCTGGCGACCATGGCCAGTTACTGGAGTAACGTGCGCGGCGTTGGTGAAGATGCGTTGCTGGCGCTTGGTGTGACCATGGTGTTGCTAGGTTTTTTTCAGGGTCAGCGACATTCAAGCAACGGCAACGCGTTACTGTTTGCTTCAGGAATCGCCATCGCGACCTTGAGCAAAGGCATATTGGGGCTGGCGATGCCGGGAGTGGTGATCTTCGCGTATTTACTGGCTGAAACCTTGATCGACAAGCGCCTGAAGCCCTCGGACTGGCTGCGCCCCGGCGTGTTGACTCTGTTGGGATTGGTGCCGCTGATGATCTGGCTCGCGATGCTGTATCAGCGCGGAGGGGCGAATGCCGTGGAGGAAGTGTTGCTGACCAACAGCGTCGGGCGCTTCAGCGGTTCCTTCGTCGAGGCCGGGCATTACGAACCGGTCTACTACTACCTGGCCAAGCTGCCGGAGGCCTTCCTGCCCTGGAATATTCTGGTGTATCTGGGGCTGTGGCATTTTCGCAAAAGTTTGATGGCCAATCGTTACGTGTTGTTCTTCACGGTGTGGCTGCTGGCGCAGTTCGTCATGCTGACCCTGGCGTCGAGCAAGCGCATGGTGTACCTGATGTCCATGACGCCTGCTGCGGCGGTGATGGCTGCTGAATATGCGAGTGTGCTGTTCGAACGATTCAAAGCCCATATCGAAGCCCCGACTTGGCTGGGGCTCATTGCCCGACACCGTCATGGTGTTGCCGTAGGCGTACTTTTCGTAGTGATCTGCGGTTACCTCGCCGCAGCTCAATGGGTATTGCCTAAGGCTGATCGCAAATTGTCCTTCCTGCCACTGACGGAACAGATTCAGATGTTGCAGGCCCGCGGGCAACAGGTCGCCTTGTTTCAGGCCAACGAACGGGTGGGCGGCGCCAGCGTGTTCTACACCCGGCGCGTGCTCAAAGGACTGGACACCGAGGCGCAACTCCATGAGTTTCTGCGTGCTTCACCTTCCAATGTCGCGCTCATGGCCGGGGCACATGAGCCCGCCGCACCCTTGAAGGTGCTCAAGACCATGAAGGTGGGACGTCAGGCTTACTACTTTGTAAACCTGTAAACGGCTCAACGACTGGTAGCGCGGTCTTTTGCAGCACGGGTAGCTCCAGCCGCGCCCGTCCATAGAACGCCAACGCCGTCAGCAAACATGCCAGCCACACGAAGATTCCGGCCCAGAAGGTGTGGGACATGTAGTGCCACCCCTGTAGAACCCGCGTTGTGCCATAGACGAAACCGAGCAGCAGCGAGCCATACATCAGCGCTTTGGCATACCGCCAGCGATAGCGGCGCGCCACGAAGTACAGCGCGAGCATGGTGAAGCCGCCCGACGCATGTCCACCCGGCCAGCAGCGACCGTCGCCAGCAACTTTCAGCAGATCGAAATTCTGGTACCACTCCTTGTGTTCGATTTTCCCGGCGTACTGAGTCGTCTCGACCGGGCAATACACACTGGTGTGGCCCTTGAGGTAGTGGATAACGCCAGTGCTGATGGAAAAGGCGAACACCACGTAGAGGAAGTCTCGACGGTGTTTACTGGCGAATCGAAGTACCGGCGCGATTTTGATTCTTTCCAGGAACGCGATGATCTTCGAATGTTTTTCAGCCTTCAGTCGCGGCCAGAGAAACGACAGCAAAGCGCCGATCATGGCAACCTCGCCGGTCCAGTCCGGGATAATCCGCGCCCATTTATGGGTGATCTTCTCGAACAGATGGACATGGTCCAACGGAAATACCCGGGCGGCCGGATCATAAAAAAGATCGCTGAAGGCGATGTCGATTTGGGTCATGTCAAACAGTAGGAAAACCACGACCGCGCAGGCCAGCGGAATACCGAAGTTCGCCCAATAAAAGCGGTAACGGGAAGCAGTCAGCATCGTACGTTCTGATCCAGAGGAGTGATGAAGAAACTCATTCGGTAGTCACCGAGTGCCAATCAGAGGCTTCGATGAAACCGAGCATGCGCGGTGCCCCAGGCTTTTCAGCGGAGATAAACAGAGAGGCGCCGTAGCCGAGGGTGGCGGTCGGTAACTTGAGGTCTTGTTCCAGTTGCGACATGCATTCGCTATGGGTCACCAGGATCAGGTTGCGTCCGGCCACCTTGTGCGCCAAGGCATCTCTCAGCATGCTGCCTCTGCAGTGGACCAACCAGTCTTCGCCGACGCTGACCTTGTTGAACATGTAACCGGCCGTTTGCGCCGTGCGCATCACCGGGCTGTTGTAGATGTCGGCCCGATCCAGGCCCAAATGCTCGAACTGCGCGCCGACACGCACTGCCACGCTACGCGAGCGATCCGTAATGCCATCGTTGCCGATCAGACAGGCCGCGGTGGAGTGATCGCAGCGCTCGACGTGACGGACCAGCACGATCATGTCGCCCTTGGCCCAACCGGCCGTCAACGCTCGGGCCCCCATTACATTGCCATGGGCCAAGTCCGGCACAGCAGCGGGCCGCAACAGCCAAACCGTCAACGGAATAACCAACAAGGCAGACACTAGCACGACTGCGGCGTTTCGATACCGGGCCAAACGGCTCACATCAATCGAGCGTTTTATCCCGAACAGACTCAGTCTCAATTCCACATCAAGCCTCCTCGCCGGCATGCACCCATTGTCATTCGATGCCGCGAGGGTAAAGAGGCGCGCGTCGGCAGCTGGTGAAACCCATGTGAAAAAAAGCTTAAGACCCGCCAAAAAAATCTTGTTACAGAATCCGTCCAGCAAAATCCTTTCAGCTCTCGGCATTACTGCCGATACAGACCTGCTACCCCTTGCTGGCTCTTAAAACAACAATCTTCCAGCCAACCGACGATCAAGAAACACAACGTTCCTGGAGGAATATTGATGAATAACTGGTTCGGTAATATCAGCGTGAACCTGAAACTGGGCCTGGGATTCGGCCTGGTCCTGGCACTGACCTGCGTCCTCGCTCTGACCGGCTGGACAAGCCTGGGCGGGTTGATTGACCGCAGCAACTGGATGAGCGATATCACTCAGCTAAACGCTGGCCTGACCAAGCTGCGCGTGGTTCGCCTGCAATACATGCTGACCAACGGCGATGAAACTGCCGCACAGAATGTGCAGACCACCCTCGACAGTTTCGTCGCTCAGCAACAAGCGTTGCTGTCGAGTTTCAAGAGCCCGGAAAACCTCAAGCTGCTCAAAGAGCAGAGCGCAACCATCAGCGCTTACCAGATATCCCTGAACAAAATGCGCAGCGCCTACCGCACCGGTAACAGCGCCCGCGACGCCATGGGCGCCAATGCTGAAACCGCCAGCAAGTTGATCGACGCGATCAGCACCCGCGTGCAGCAAATGCCCCTGAGCGACCAACGCTTCGAACAGTTCCAGGCCATCACCGCGGCCAAGGAAGCGTTCATCCTGGCTCGCTACGAAGTGCGTGGCTACACCGCCAGCACCAACGCCGAGACCGAGCAAAAAGCCGTCGGCCAACTGGACACGGCCATCGACAGCCTGAAACAGCTCAACGTGCTTTTTGCAGAAACTCAGCAAGATGCTCTGCGTCAGCTGGAAACCGCGCTGAGCAACTACCGCAGCGCCTTGCAAGCGTATAAAGCCGCCAATACCGATGCGGTGCAGGCGCGCAAGGAAATGACCGAACAAGGCGCGACCATCGTGACCCTGAGCGATCAGCTGTATCAGATCCAACTTGACCGTCGTGACGTCGAAAGCGCCCAGGCCCGCACACTGCAACTGATCAGCACGTTGCTGGCGTTGCTGGTGGGCATCATCGCCGCCGTGATTATCACCCGTCAGATCACCGGCCCGTTACGCGACACCCTGGCCGTGGTCGAGCGCATCGCCAGTGGCGACTTGTCCCAGGACGTCAAAGTGACCCGCCGCGACGAACTCGGCGTGTTGCAACAAGGCATCGCGCGCATGGGTGTGACCCTGCGCGATTTGATCAGCGGTATCCGTGATGGCGTCACCCAGATCGCCAGCGCCGCCGAAGAACTGTCGGCGGTGACCGAGCAAACCAGCGCCGGGGTCAACAGCCAGAAGATCGAGACCGATCAGGTGGCCACTGCCATGCACGAGATGACTGCCACGGTGCAGGAAGTCGCGCGCAACGCTGAAGAAGCGTCCCAGGCCGCAGCCGCCGCTGACGGCGAAGCACGCGAAGGCGATAAAGTGGTCAACGAAGCCATCGCCCAGATCGAGCGCCTGGCCAGCGAAGTGGCGCGCTCCACCGAGGCCATGAGCGTGTTGCAGAAGGAAAGCGACAAGATCGGCAGCGTCATGGATGTGATCAAAGCCGTGGCCGAGCAGACCAACTTGCTGGCCCTCAACGCCGCCATCGAAGCAGCCCGTGCCGGTGAAGCCGGTCGTGGTTTTGCCGTGGTGGCCGACGAAGTTCGCGGCCTGGCCCAGCGCACGCAGAAATCCACCGAAGAAATCGAAGGCCTGGTAGCTGGTCTGCAGAACGGCACCCAACAAGTGTCGGCCGTGATGAACAACAGCCGCGCCCTGACCGACAGCAGTGTCGCGCTGACCCGCAAGGCCGGCGTGTCACTGGAAAACATCACCCGCACGGTGTCGAACATCCAGTCGATGAACCAGCAGATCGCTGCCGCCGCCGAGCAACAAAGTGCCGTGGCCGAAGAGATCAGCCGCAGCATCATCAACGTACGCGACGTGTCCGAACAGACCGCTGCCGCCAGCGACGAAACCGCTGCGTCCAGCGTTGAGCTGGCGCGGTTGGGCAATCAGTTGCAGATGATGGTGAGTCACTTCCGGGTTTGACGTTAAGTCGACGCTGAATGACAGATCCATTCGCGGGCAAGCCTCGCTCCTACAGGTTACTCACTCAACCTGTAGGAGCGAGGCTTGCCCGCGAAGGCGATCTACCGATCACCAGAGTTATTCAGGCTTCCCACGGATTGATCACCTCAATCCCGGGAAAATTCGAAGTCCCGAACATTGCGAGTGGCAATGGGTGCTCCGTGACTTCGGCAGATTGCCGCTATTTGCGCATCAGCCATCGACGCCGCTCGACAATTTGCTTCAGAGCCCGCTACCAGCATCGCGTACTCCACCGCGGCATGGGCATCAAAAGGCAAAATCCTTCCGGCAAAGTCCTCTTCGAACATCACCATTGCATGAGCTTCAAGTTTCTGTTTGCGCTTACCGAATGGAAGTCGGGCAATGCCATGGAGAATTTCTGCCACGGTGACAGCACTGATTGCCAGTTCCATCGCCGGTTGTGCATCAACCCAGGCAAGCAGTTGAGCGTCAGGCTCGACCCGCATGAACTCTGAAAGAACATTGGTATCGAGCACTATCATTCGGAGAAATCCACCGCTGTCGCTTTCTCGTGACGCGAGGGAAGATCGAGCTCAACCCCACCGCTGGCTTTGAACCTGTTGCGGATTCGGCTACCCAACCCTCCCGCGCGATCAACGGTAGCCAGAGCTCGACCAAGAATCAGGCGAGCCTCCTCTTCCATCGAATGCCCATTGTGAGCTGCGGCGATACGCAGCTGTTCCTTGATCTGATCGTCCAGGTTTCGAATCGTGATGCTGGCCATGATGCCTCCTGCAATCAATGAAATCATTGATTGCGGCTACCACACCTTGCCTAATCAAAACCCGCAGAGCTACCGAACGGCCTCAGACACTAATCGCATTGCTAAACACCAACCGATTCCCGAACGGATCGGTCACCGTCATATCCTGGCTGCCCCACGGCATCGCCTGAATCTGTGGGCGAGCGAAAGAATATTCCTTGGCCAGCAATTGCTGTTGGAACGCCTCCAGTTCATCGGTCTCGATGCGCAACGCCGAGCCCGGTGTGCTGTCGCCGTGGTGTTCGGACAGGTGCAGTACACATTCGCCGCGAGAGATTTGCAGGTACAGCGGAAAGTTTGTTTCGAAGCGATGCTGCCAGTCGATCTTGAACCCCAGGAAGTCGACGTAGAACTCCAATGCCTTGGTTTCATCGAAAATCCGCAGGATCGGGGTGGTTTTGCCGAAGCTCATGAAGTTGCTCCCAGACTGAAAAGGCCCAGAGTGTAGCTGGGCTGGATGTCAGCGCTTCGGCTTGGTTGCGGGATTCTTTAATGCCGCAGTGCCATCACCGGACGTAAATCAAAAGATCGTCCGAACGCGGTCCGAGCCTTCGCCAGCTCCTGCAGGGACTGCGATTTTTTCGGCTTCACCGATCACCGAAACCCTTCACGCAAATCCCCTTCCCGCGCCAGAAACCGTCCTTCTCTTCTTCCGTTCGCCTGACCTTCGCTGTAACTCAAGACACCATTGACCCACACCCCATCAATCCCTTCCGCCGCCCGTTGCGGATCGTTGAAGTCCGCCACATCGCGAATCGTCGCTGGATCGAACAGCACCAGATCCGCCCAATACCCTTCGCGAATCTCGCCGCGTTCCTTCAAGCCAAACCGCGCTGCCGACAGCCCGGTCATTTTGTGTACAGCGGTGTGCAGCGGAAAAAGCCCGACGTCGCGACTGAAATGTCCGAGCACTCGTGGGAATGCGCCCCACAACCGTGGATGAGGAAACGGGTCTTCCGGCAAGCCGTCGGAGCCGACCATCGAAAGCGGGTGCGCAAGGATTCTTCGTACGTCGGTTTCGTCCATGCCGTAATACACCGCCCCAGCCGGTTGCAGTCGGCGCGCGGCCTCAAGTAACGGCACGTCCCACTCGGCGGCGATGTCGATCAAATCCCGGCCACCCATTTGTGGATGTGGCGTGGACCAGGTGATGGTGATGCGATGGGCGTCGGTGACTTGCTTTAGGTCCAGGGTCGAAGAGCTCGCCGCATAGGGATAACAATCGCAGCCCACCGGATGGGTTTCCGCGGCGTGTTCGAGGGACGCCAACAGTTGCGGGCTACGCCCCCAGTTACCGGCGCCTGCACATTTGAGGTGGGAAATAATCACCGGCGCTTTCGCGTGGCGACCGATCTGGAACGCTTCGTCCATGGCCTCCAGCACCGGTTCGAATTCACTGCGCAAATGGGTGGTGTAAACCGCGCCGAATGCCGTCAGCTCTTCGGTCAATTGCATCACTTCGTCGGTGGAAGCGCAGAAGGCGTTGGCATACGCCAGGCCTGTGGATAAACCCAAGGCACCGGCCTCAAGACTGTCGCGCAATTGCCCGCGCATCGCGCTGATTTCATCGGCGGTGGCGGTGCGAAACAGGTCGTCCAAGTGATTGCTACGCAATGCGGTGTGCCCCACTAATGCGGCCACGTTCAGCGTGGTATTCGCCGCTTCAACAGCCGCGCGATAGTCGCTGAAGCGCGGATAAACGAACGCCGCTGCGGTGCCGAGCAGGTTCATCGGGTCCGGCGGCTCGCCACGCAAACTCACTGGCGATGCGCTGATCCCGCAGTTGCCGACGATCACCGTGGTCACGCCTTGGCTGAGCTTGGGCAGCATCTGCGGCTGACGGATCACCACCGTGTCATCGTGGGTGTGCACGTCGATGAAACCTGGGGCCAACACCCTTCCGGCCGCGTCGATTTCTTCGATGGCGCGAGCGTCGTGCAAGTCGCCGATACGCTCGATGCGACCGTTCAGAATCGCCACATCAGCGAGGTAACCGGGGGTGTTGCTGCCATCGATAATCAGCGCGTTGCGGATCAGCGTGTCGTACGTCATGTCAGTCTCCCAGCGGCAAGTGATCGTCGCCGCCGCGGTAGTCGTCCAGGGCCAGTTTGATCCGCCGCAGACGTTCTTGATTGTCTTCAGGACTGGCCAGCGCCAGCTCGGTAGCGAGCACGTCGATGGCCAGCAGCATGCCGTAGCGCGCCGCCGTGGGTTTGTAGATGAAAGAAGTCTCGGCGCTTTGCAGCGGTAACAGCACATCGGCCAGTTGCGCCAGCGGCGAGTCAGCCCGGGTGATCGCGAGAATTCGGGCGCCGTAGCTGCGAGCCAGTTCCACTGTTTCGAGCAGCTCGGGGGTAATGCCAGTCAGCGAACAGGCGATGACTGCGTGTTCGGCACCGAGGCTGGCGGCGGTGATGCGCATCATCACCGGATCGTGGCACACCGCAATCGGGTAGCCGAGGCGCACCAGCCGCACTTGCAGCTCTTCACTGCACAAGGTCGAGCAGCCGCCCATGCCGAAGGCGTGAATCATCCGCGGCTTGCCCAGCAGTTTCACCGCATCGGCGAAGCGCGACTCATCGAACGCCGACAGGTGCTGACGCAAGATCGACTCGATATCGCCGACGATCTGTCCGTAGAACGCCGACTGTTCAGGCGTGCCCGCCGGGTCGAGAAAGCGACTGCCGACACCGCTGGCCTGGGCCAGTTGCAGGCGTAAATCCCGCAGGTCGCGGCAGCCGACGGTACGGGCAAAACGCGACAACGTGGCGGTGCTGACTTCCGCCCGCTGCGCCAGCTCGTCGAGGCTGGCGGAGGCGGCAAATCCTACGTCGTCGAGCATCAGCCGAGCGATGCGTCCTTCACCAGCGCTGAAGGAATCCTGACGGGCGCGGATCTGATAGAGGATGTCCATGGCGGATGACTCCGACTAAAGCAGGTAAGAAAGACCTACGGTCAAACCAAAGGCGACCACCGAGATGATGGTCTCGAGCACCGTCCAGGTCTTGAAGGTCTGGGTGACCGTCATGTTGAAGTATTCCTTGATCAACCAGAAGCCGCCGTCGTTGACGTGGGAAAAGATAACCGACCCCGCCCCCGTCGCCAGCACCAACAACTCCGGGTGGGGATAACCCAGACCAACGGCTACCGGCGCAACAATCCCTGAAGCGGTGGTCATGGCTACCGTGGCGGAACCGGTGGCGATGCGCATCAACGCGGCGAACAGCCAGCCCATCAACAGCGGCGACAGCTGGAATTCAGCGGCCAGGCTGACGATCTGATTGGTGACACCAGCGTCCACCAGAATCCGGTTCAAGCCACCGCCGGCGCCTACCAGCAAGGTGATGCTGGCGGTCGGCGCCAGACATTCATTGGTGAACTTGAGGATCGATTCGCGGTTGAAGCCCTGGGCCAGGCCGAGGGTCCAGAAACTCAGCAACGTCGCCAACAGCAAGGCAATCACCGAGTTGCCGATGAACAACAGAAACTGGTTGAAGCCGCTGCCTGGGGTGGAAATCAGATTGGCCCAACCACCGATCAACATCAGCACCACCGGCAACAGAATGGTTGCCATGGTGATGCCGAAACCGGGCAGGCTATCGCGCGGTTCACGCTCCAGGAACTGGCGCTCCAAAGGGTTATCCGCCGGCAGTTGAATGCGCGGCACGATGAGTTTGGCATAGAGCGGACCGGCGATGATCGCGGTCGGAATGCCGATTAGAATCGCGTAAAGCAAGGTCTGCCCCACCGACGCCTGATAGACCTGCACCGCCAGCATCGCCGCCGGGTGCGGCGGTACCAGCGCATGGACCACCGAGAGCCCCGCGACCATCGGCAAGCCGACCATCAGAATCGACACACCTACCCGCCGCGCCACGGTGAACGCGATGGGCACCAGCAAGACAAAACCGACCTCGAAGAACAACGGCAGTCCTACAAGAAAGGCGATACACACCATCGCCCAATGCGCGTTTTTCTCACCGAAACGGTCGATCAACGTGCGCGCCACCTGCTCGGCGCCGCCAGACTCGGCCATCATCTTGCCGAGCATCGTGCCCAGCGCCACCACCAGCGCAATGTGCCCCAGCGTCTTGCCAACCCCGGCCTCATACGCCCCCACCACACCCGACGGCGGCATCCCGGCCAACAGTGCCAAACCGATAGATACCAGCGTGATGACGATGAAGGGATTAAGCCGGTAACGGGCGATCAGAACGATCAGCGCAATGATGGCGATGGCGGCATAAACCAGCAGCCAATAGCCGAAGGAAAGTGTCATGCGGTACTCCTCGAAAGGGTCACGTCGAATGGGTTGTGAAACTCATAAATCATTTCGACGAGCTACTTTCAAACGAAGTGAAAGTAATTTTCGTGGAGGGATAAGGGATGTCGTACAGAGGTATGGAAGGTCGTGAGTTATGAAAATTCGATAGTGGAACTTTCATCCGCCTACCATCGTTGATCGTTCCCACGCTCTGCGTGGGAATGCAGCCCGTGACGCTCTGCGTCACATGCCGAAGCGGACGCAGAGCGTCCGGTGAGGCATTCCCACGCAGAGCGAGGGAACGATCACTTGCAGCCCGATTTCAGTCGTGATGCTCGCTGGCGCGCTTGAGCAGTTTCTTGCAGCGTTCGGACAAATGCAGAACACGTAGCTGCTTGCCAGCCTTGGCGTAGCGCTCGCGCAAGGTCTTCAGCGCGGCGATGGCCGAGTAATCGACGAAGCTCAGATGGCGACAATCAAGGGTCACCTGGGCCGGGTCATTGGCGGGATCGAACTGGTTGAGAAATGGCGTGGTAGAAGCGAAAAACAGGGTGCCATGCAGGCGGTAGAGTTTGCTGCCGTCGCTTTCCTGATGAATGTCGGCATACAGCTCGCGAGCCTGTTGCCAGGCAAAGTTGAGCGCCGCAATGATGATCCCGCACAACACGGCGATGGCCAGATCGGTGAACACCGTAATGACCGTCACCGCGATGATCACCAGGACATCGTTGAACGGCACCTTGTTCAGCACCCGCAACGAGGCCCAGGCGAAGGTCTGCTGCGACACCACGAACATCACCCCGACCAGTGCGGCCAGCGGGATACGCTCGATCAGCGGCGACAGAAACAGGATGAACAGCAGAATCATCATTCCGGCCACTGCACCGGATAGTCGACCACGACCACCGGAGCTGAGGTTGATCACGGTTTGTCCGATCATGGCGCAGCCGCCCATCCCGCCGAATACACCAGACACTATATTGGCAGCACCCAATGCCACGCACTCGCGATCCGGGTAGCCACGGCTCTCGGTGACTTCGTCGGTCAGGCTCAGGGTCAACAGGGTTTCCAGCAAACCGACCATCGCCATCAATATCGCGTAAGGGCCGATGATGGACAGGGTGTCCAGGCTCCAGGGGATGTCTGGCAGCGCAAGAACCGGCAAGCCACCGGCAATGTGCGCCATGTCGCCCAGGGTTCGGGTCGGCAGACCGAGCAGATACACCGCCAGCCCAACGCCCAGAATCGCCACCAGTGCTGGCGGCACGGCACGTGTCAGGCGCGGCATCAGGTAGACGATGGCCATCGTCAGCGCCACCAGCCCGATCATCAGGTACAGCGCCGAGCCACTCAACCACGCTTCACCACTTTTGAAGTGCTCGAGCTGGGACAGGGCGATGACGATCGCCAGGCCGTTGACAAAGCCGAGCATCACCGGGTGCGGCACCATGCGCACCAGTTTGCCCAGCCTCAACAGACCGAACGCCAGCATGATCAACCCGCCCAGCAACACAGTCGCCAGCAAGTACTGCACGCCGTGCTGCACCACCAGCGCGACAATCACCACGGCCATCGATCCGGCGGCGCCAGACACCATCCCCGGCCGCCCACCAAACAGCGCAGTCAGGGTGCAGATGATGAAAGCGCCGTAAAGCCCCATCAACGGATTGAGGTGGGCCACCAGCGCGAAGGCGATGCATTCGGGCAACAGGGCGAAAGAGGTCGTGAGTCCGGCCAGGACATCGGCACGCAGACGTTTGGGTTTCATGGCTTACCTAAAAATACAGGCGGGAGAAGAGAGGGCGGATGTTACGGAATTGAGGGCAAGCCGGCCAGTGAATGGGCCGCCAAAAACGCTTTCGCGAGCAAGCCCGCTCCCACATTGGTCCTGTGTCGTCCCCATCATCGTGAATCGACGCAAGTCCAGTGTGGGAGCGGGCTTGCTCGCGAAGAACGATGACGCGGTCTACGAATCAGCCCTTGAAATCCGCAATCGCATAAGCCGCCAATTTGCCCTGGATGAAGTCCAGGAAGCACTGAATCCGTAAGGCAAGTTGCGAGTTGCGGTAGTACACCGCGTTGATCGGTTGGCGATATCCGCTGTTGAACTCCGCCAGCAGCACCTGCAAGCGACCGGCGCGGATGTCGTCGATGGTCATGAAGTGCGACAGGCAGGCGATGCCCTGCCCTGCCAGCGCCAGGTGCCTGATCGTCTCGCCGCTGGACGCACTGATCGACGCCTGGATTGGCCAGCGATCACCATGGACATAGCGCAACGGCCATTGGTTGAGGCCTTCGTTCTGGGTGAAACCCAACAGCGTATGTTCGGCCAGATCGGCAACCTCGGCCGGAACGCCGTGTTGCTCCAGATACGCCGGGCTGGCGACGATGTGCAGCGGGCTGCAACCCAGCGAGCGAGCGTGCAGGGTCGAGTCGGCCAGCGTGCCGATGCGGATGGCGATGTCGGTACTCTGTTCGAGCAGGTCGATGATCAGGTCATTGCTGTTGAGTTCGAGCTGGATGTCCGGGTAGAGACGGCGGAACTCATCGATGTAGGGCACGATGGCGTGCAGCATGAACGGCGACGCGGCATTGATTCGCAGACGCCCGGAGGGGTTTGCTGGCGTGAGGACAGGCGTTCTTCGAGCTCGTCCATCTGATCGAGAATCAGCTTGGCGTGTTCGAAAAAGTATTTGCCCTCTTCGGTCAGGTCCATGCGCCGCGTGGTGCGGTTGATCAGCGTGGTGTCGAGCTTGGCCTCCAGTCGCGACAACGTGCGACTGACCGCCGACGGCGTTTGCCCGACCTGTTCGGCGGCAGCTGAAATCGACCCGCATTCAATTACGCAGACGAAAATCTGCAACTCATCGGATCTGGCTTTCACGGGTGTCCCTTATCGATTGTCCTGCGCCGTTCTACTGTGGCGAGGGGCTTACCCTAATGCCAGCCAAAGTGCGGAACCTGTGGGAGCGGGCTTGCTCGCGAAAGCGGTGCATCAGTCGATATTAATGTTGAATGATAAATCGCCTTCGCGAGCAAGCCCGCTCCCACATGGATTGCGCATGACTAACTGGCATTGGGGCAAGCCAACTCGCCACAGGCTCAGACTTTCGATAGTAGCTGAGCGTTATGCCTTAAGGCCAAACACCTCGCTCAAGTGCTGCTCATAACGCTCCACATCAGCCTCGACGTTCGGGCGTTTCATCACATCCACGCACAAGAAGGTCGGCAAACCGGTCATACCAAGGAAGGTGTTGGCTTTGTGAAACGGGAAGTACACCGCGTCCACGCCTTTGGCTTCGAAGAAGTCGGTTGGGTCGTCGAAGGCTTGCTGCGGCGCGTTCCAGGTCAGCGACAGCATGTATTTTTTACCGTGCAGCAAACCGCCGCTGCCGTACTTCTGCGACGCATCGGAACGCGTGCGGCCATCGCTGGCGTAGAGGCTGCCATGGCCTTCGGTGAAGACTTCATCGACGTACTTCTTGACTGTCCACGGCGCGCCCATCCACCAGCCGGGCATCTGATAAATGATCACATCGGCCCAGAGGAACTTGGCGACTTCCTCCGCGACGTCATATCCCTCGTCGATGAACGTGGCTTTTACGTCCACACCGCCGCGATCCAGCACGCTCAGCGCCGCTTCGTGCAACGTCGTGTTGTAGCGACCATCGGAGTGGGCAAACTTTTTGCCGCCATTGAGCAACAGGACTTTTTTCATGAGAAGTCTCGCAAGGTTGAAATTCGATGGCGGCAGAGTAGCGAGTCGACTCGCGTGGAATAAGCGCTCAATCAGCAAAAATCATTTGACCAATACGCACGAATCGATAGTGGATTGTTGCCGTAAATTTGCACCGACTCTGACTTTCAAGGACAACCTGATGAGCGAACTGCAAGGCTTCATCCTGCACGCCAAGACCCGCCCGGAAAAAGCCCAGGCCTTCGAAGCGTTCTTCCGTGCCTATGTCGAACCGAGTCGCGCCGAACCCGGCTGCATCGAGTACCACATGCTGCGAGACAAACAGGACCCGACGCTGTTTATCTTCTACGAGATCTGGCAGTCCCAGGCCCATCTGGACGTGCACTCGAACCTGCCGCACATGAAGCAGTTCCTCGACATGCGCATGGAATATCTGGAACGGGATTTCGATATCCGCCCGATCGAGATGCTCAGCACTTCGTCCGCTAGCCGCTGATCAGTAGGTGGCCGCCGAGCACGCCGAGGCCGATGAAGAACACACGCTTGAACAACACAGCGCTGATCCGCTGGCGTAGCCATTGCCCCAGCAGCATGCCGAGCACCGCCGGAATCAGCGCCAGCAGTGACGCACTCAACTCGCCACCGCCGAGGGCGCCGCGCCATGACAGGCCGGCGGCCAACGCGAGGGTCGAGACGGTGAATGACAGGCCCAGCGCCTGCACCAGTTCATCCTTGCTCAAGCCCAACGCTTGCAGATAAGGCACCGCCGGAATCACGAAGACGCCGGTGGCCGAGGTGATGATGCCCGTCAGCACACCGCACAGCGGACCGAGCCAACGCTCGGTGCGACCGCCAACACGCAAGATCGGCAGGAACAACCCGCTCAAGGCGTAAATCAACAACGCCGCCCCCAGCCCTCGCACCACCCAGTGTCCACCGGCCATGCCGATCCAGAGCGTGCCGGCGCCCGTGCCGATGAAAATCGCCAGCAGCATCGGCCACAACCGGTTTAGCAGCCCACGCAAATGACCGCCGAATGCCAGTTGCCAGACGTTGGTCAGGGTCGCGGGAATGATCAACAACGCCGCAGCCTGCGATGGAGCCATAGCCAGACCGAGCAAGCCCATGGCGATGGTTGGCAGGCCGAGGCCGATCACGCCTTTGATCATCCCGGCCAGCAGGAAGGTGGCGACAACCAATAAGGACAGGGAAAAACCAAGATTTTGGTAGAACGCGGCGAGTGTATTCATGGGGCTATGGTGAGCCCTGAAGGTTGCCTTGAAAATCTGCCATATACTGAGGCTGCCTCTTGCTCAGCAAGAGGCACTATCGTTCCCATGCTCTGCGTGGGAATGCAGCCCGTGACGCTCCGCGTCATATGCCGAAGCGGACGCAGAACGTCCAGTGAGGCATTCCCACGCAGAGCATGGGAACGATCTTCGGGATACTGTATGCACTTCGACCTGACCGACCTGCACCTCTACCTGAACATTCTCGACACCGGTAACATCACCGCCGGCGCCGCCCGTAGTCATTTGTCCCTGGCAGCGGCGAGCGCACGAATCCGTGCGATGGAATCTTCACTCGGCACTGATTTTCTGCAACGCGGCCGTCGCGGCGTAACGCCGACGCCGGCCGGCAAAGCGTTGGCGCAACACGCTCGACTCCTACTACAACAGGTCGAGCGCATGCAGCAGGACCTGGCCGAATACGCCAAAGGGGTCAAAGGCCAGGTGCGGTTGTTGTGCAACACCACAGCGATCACCGAGTACCTGCCGGAGTTGCTGGCAGACTTTCTGCGCGACCATCCGAACCTCGACATCGACCTGCAAGAGCTGCCCAGCGCGCGCATCACCCACGCCTTGCGTCAGGGTGCGGCGGACCTGGGCATTGTGTCCGACGCCGTGGATACCGAGGGCCTTCAGACCCGCTATTTCCGTGACGACCCTCTGGTGTTGATCCTGCCGTGTGATCACCCCTTGGCCGACACCGGACCGTTAAATTTCAGCACCACCTTGCATCATGATTACGTCGGCCTGAACGCCAACAGCGCCCTGGCCGTGTACCTGGAAGAACAAGCCCTGCACAGCGGCTTACGGATGCAAATCCGCATCCGTGCCGATGGTTTCGATGGTGTGATACGCATGGTCGCCCGAGGTGCCGGGCTGGCGATCGTGCCCTTGGCGGCGGTCGAACGCTGGTCGGCAGAGACACCGTTCAAAAGCATCGCACTGAAAGAACCGTGGGCCCGACGCAAACTGTTGCTGTGCGCCCGGGACTTCGCCGTGCTGCCCGGTTATGCCCAGGCCTTGCTGAACGCCTTGACTCTCCCCTGAGGGGCAGACTTTACCCTTGAAGTTTCATCTTCAGGGACAGCTACGATGAGCAAACGAATTCTGGTGATCCTCGGTCATCCTTCGAGCAACAGTTTCTGCGGCGCACTTGCCGAACGCTACGCACAATCGTCGTTGCGTGCCGGGCATGAGGTGCGCCAGTTGTTTCTAGGAAAAATGAATTTCGACCCGGTGCTGCGCGAAGGCTATCAGCAGGTGCAGCCGCTGGAAGCCGACTTGCGCCGTGCTCAGGCGGACATTCTGTGGGCCGAACACCTGACCCTGGTCTATCCGATCTGGTGGGGTGGCGTACCGGCCTTGCTCAAGGGTTTTCTTGATCGGGTGTTGCTTCCGGGCTTCGCCTTCAAATATCGCGAAGGCAAAGCCTTTCCCGACAAATTGCTGCATGGCCGCAGCGCGCATCTACTCGTGACCATGGACACGCCACCCTGGTACTACCGCTGGATCTACCGCATGCCCGGCCTGCATCAAATGCGCAAAACCACCCTGGCGTTTTGCGGCATCGAACCTCAGCGCACGCTCACCTTCGGGCCGGTTCTGGGGTCCAGCGCCGGTCAGCGCGAAACCTGGCTGTTGCAAGCCCAGGCTATCGCCAGCCGATGAGTCTGCCGATAATGGGGCTGGCTTACCCTCGGCAAAAAAGGACTTTTCATGTACATCGGCCAAGCAGCGCATCGCTCGGGCACCACGATCAAGAGTATTCGCCATTATGAGTCGATCGGCTTGCTGCCTGCCGCTCGGCGACAAGGAAAATACCGTGTCTATGATCAGCACAGTGTCGACCTGCTGATCTTCATCAAGTGCGCTCAACACTTAGGTTTCAGGCTCAAGGAATTGCAGGCGATCTTTGCCGGGCATCAAGGCCTGGCGACGCCAGGGTCATTGGCGCAGCAAGCCATCGATGCCAAGAAGTGCGAAATCAGCGAGAGGATTGCCGCACTCACGCATCAACACGAGCAATTGGTCGAGTTTGAAGCAAGCCTCACACAGGCCAGAGCCGATTGCCCGTTGGAAAGTCTTTGAGAGTCTGCGCGTTTCTGGACAGCTCAATGTCGAATACAGACAACTGAACGGTGTATGGGCGCTATAGGGTGCGACTTCAGTTCTTGAACCCACTGCCCGGAGTCATCATGACCGCACCGATTACCGTCCTTCGCGACACCCATCCGCTGCCAGTACTCGACGCCTGCAAATGGGAAAAACTCGAAGGCGACCCGCAC
Source organism: Pseudomonas sp. S2_A02 (assembly GCF_054668495.1). Taxonomy (NCBI): domain Bacteria; kingdom Pseudomonadati; phylum Pseudomonadota; class Gammaproteobacteria; order Pseudomonadales; family Pseudomonadaceae; genus Pseudomonas; species Pseudomonas sp. S2_A02. Next base: position 2,855,864 of record NZ_CP162776.1, read on the forward strand.
ACCGTCAACCTCAACGCGTACACCAGCGAAGATGGCAGCAAGATCATGGGCACCTGGATCTGCACGCCGGGCAAGTGGTACGTGGAATACGTGAAGTGGGAATACTGCCATTTCCAGGAAGGCTACTGCATCATCACCCCGGAAGGCATGGCGCCAATCCATCTGCGCGCTGGTGACATTTTCGTCATCGAGCCAGGCATGAAAGGCACGTGGGAAGTGGTTGAGACCGTGCGTAAGTATTTCGTGTTTGCCTGATGCAAAAAACCGAGAGACCACCCGACGTGGTCTCTCGGCAAAAAAACTGATTGGAATGCACATCCCTTGTGGCGAGGGAGCTTGCTCCCGCTGGTTCGCGAAGCGAACCCAACAAGCTGATGCGGTGTTTCAGATACACCGCATGCTCAGGACTTACGACTGCTTCGCAGCCGGACGGGAGCAAGCTCCCTCGCCACAAAAGCCCCCTCACCACAGTCCCGGGACGCCCCGTTATTGGGGTTTGCGATAGCTATTGATGATCGCCGAGAAGTCCTTACCCCCTTCCCCACGCTGGCTCATCGCCTGATACAACTGTTGCGCCACCGCGCCGAGCACCACCGGTTGGTGCGCCTGACGTGCCGCTTCAGTCGCCAGTCCCAGATCCTTGAGCATCAGTTCGGCACCGAAACCGCCGGTATACCCGCGCGAGGCCGGCGCCGTTTCGACGATGCCGGGCCACGGGTTGTACATCTCCGAACTCCAGCAACGCCCGGTGGAACTGTTGATGATCCCCGCCAGCACCGTCGTGTCGATCCCCAGCGCATCGCCCAAGGCCATGGCCTCGCTGACGCCGACCATGGAAATCGCCAGCAGCAGGTTGTTGCAAATCTTGGCGATTTGCCCGGTGCCGACTTCGCCACAGTGGACGATGTTACGGCCCATCTGCGCCAGCACCGGTTGCAGGGTCGCAAACAGTTCAGGCGTGGCGCCGACCATGAAAGTCAGCGTCCCGGCCGCTGCACCGCCAGTACCGCCGGAGACCGGTGCATCGGCCATCGCCACGCCTTGTTTGGCAGCCGCTGCGGCAACATCGCGCGCCGTCTGCGGATCGATGGTGCTGCAATCCACTGCGGGCACGCCCTTGGCGATCCCCGCCAGCACACCGTCTTCGCCCAGCCAGACGCTGCGCACATGCACAGCGGCTGGCAGCATGGTGATCACCAGCTCTGCACCTTGAGCCGCTTCACGTGCCGAAGCGCTGATGCTGCCGCCCAGTTGCTCGAGCTCTGCCAGCACAGCTTTGTTCAGGTCGACCAGGCGCAGCGAATGGCCGGCCTTGATCAGGTTGCGCGCCATCGGCGCACCCATGTTGCCGAGACCGATAAAAGCGATTTTCATGTCCGGCTCCTTAACGCAAGTGAATGGTGGTGTTCACACCGTCGTTGACGCTGTCGTCGTCGAACCAGCGCGCGGTAACGGTCTTGGTTTGAGTGTAGAACTGCACCACTTGCTTGCCATAAGGACCGAGGTCGCCGAGTTTGGAACCACGGGAACCAGTGAAGCTGAAGAACGGCACCGGCACCGGAATCGGGATGTTGATGCCGACTTGGCCAACGTCGATTTCCGTCTGGAATTTACGCGCCGCCGCACCGCTCTGGGTGAACAAGCCAGTGCCGTTGCCGAACGGGTTAGCGTTGACCAGTGCGATGGCCTGATCGAGAGTATCGACTTCCAATACCACCAGCACCGGGCCGAAGATTTCCTGGGTGTAGATCTGCATCTCGGGAGTGACGCCAGAGAACAGGGTCGGGCCGACAAAGTTACCCTTCTCGTAGCCCGGAACGCTGATGTCGCGACCGTCCAGTTCGAGCTTGGCGCCTTCCTTGATGCCGCTTTCGATCAGATCGAGAATCCGCGCCTTGGCTCGTTTGGAAATCACCGGGCCAACATCAGTGCCCGGCTCGCTGCCGGCATTGACCTTGAGTTTCTGCGCCAGTGCTTTCAGGTCTGGCAGCCATTGCTTGGCCGCGCCCACCAGCACCACCACCGAGGTGGCCATGCAACGTTGCCCAGCCGCGCCAAAACCGGCGCCGACCAGAGCATTGAGAGCTTGCTCGCGATTGGCATCGGGCAGTACGACCGCATGGTTCTTGGCACCCATCATCGATTGCACGCGCTTGCCGTGTTTGCCGGCCAGGTCGTAGACGTGAGTACCGACCGCGGTCGAACCGACGAACGAAACAGCCTTGATGTCCTTGTGGGTGCAAAGTGCATCCACCACATCCTTGCCACCATGAACGACGTTGAGCACACCCGGCGGAATGCCGGCCTCGATAGCCAGTTCCACCAACAGCATGGTCGACATCGGGTCCTGTTCGGACGGCTTGAGCACGAAGGTGTTGCCGCAGGCGATGGCCATCGGGAACATCCACAGCGGAATCATCGCCGGGAAGTTGAACGGGGTAATGCCGGCACAGACGCCGATTGGCTGACGCAGGGTGTAGGTGTCGACACCGCCAGCGACGTTCTCGGCGAACTCGCCCATTTGCAGACTGCCAATGGAGCAAGCGTGTTCGACCACTTCCAGGCCACGGAAGATATCGCCTTCAGCATCGGCAATGGTTTTGCCCTGCTCATTGCTCAGCACCACGGCAATACGCTTGGAGTGTTCGCGAATCAGCGCCTGAAGCTTGAGCATGATGCGCATCCGCGCGCCGATCGGCGTCAGCTTCCAGGTCTGGAAGGCGCGATGGGCGGCGCTAATGGCGGCATCCACTTCGGCGGCTGTGGCGAATGGGACTTTAGCCAACACTTGTTGGGTCGCCGGGTTGACGATGTCGTGCCATTCGGTGGTCTGGGATTCGATCCACTCGCCATCGATCAACAATTTGACCTTTTGCACGGTGGTTTCTAACGATGCGTTCATTTTGGTCTCCGGACGTTGTTCTTATTTAGAGAGCGATCTTTGGAGCCAAGGCGAGAAAGTCGCCTTGAGATGAGGCGTGTGTCGCGAATTGGTTGTCGGACTGTTTTTGGAGTATAGATGTGCAAACTTCTAATAAGAACGCACATAAAAGCCGGTCCATCATGCAAAAAAACATCACATCTTTAGGTTCTTTGAACTGGGATGACCTCAAGTTTTTCCTCGAGGTTGCCCGCACTCGCAAGGCCAGCACCGCAGCCAAGCGCCTGGCGGTGGATTACACCACCGTGTCGCGACGCATCAGTTCGCTGGAAGCTTCGTTGGGCACGTTGCTGTTCGAAAAGTCCCGGACCAGCGGTTTCGTCCTGACTGCCGAAGGCCAGCGGCTGCTGGGTTACGCCGAGTCGATCGAAAGCACACTGCACATGGCCTGCGAGCAGGTTTCGGGCTCAGGCGTGGCGTTGTCCGGCCATGTGCGCATGGGCTGCACCGAAGGGTTCGGCAGCTTTTTCATCACTCCGCAGCTGAGCCATTTCGTCGACGCCTACCCGGCGATCTCAGTGGACATCCTGCCGCTGCCGCACTTCATCAGCCTGTCCAAGCGCGAGGCAGACATCGTCATCGCGCTGGAGCGGCCGGAACACGGCCCGTATGTGTGCTGCAAACTCTGCGATTACAAATTGCAGCTGTATGCGACTCAGGACTATCTGGACAAGCATCCACCGATCCGCCGCCCGGTAGACTTGGGCAAGCATCAATTCATCAGTTATGTGGACGATTTGGCGTTCAGCTCGGAGCTGCTGTACCTGGCGAATGTGTTGCCCGGTGCCAGTGCCAATCTGCGCAGCACCAGTGTGATCGCACAGTTCGTGGCGGCGCAGCAGGGACGGTCACTGGCGATTCTGCCGTGCTTCCTGGCGGCTCAGGACCCGCGATTGCTGCCGGTGTTGCCGCAAGAGATCACCATTACCCGGCAGTTCTGGATGTACTGCCGGGAAGACCTGCGCAAGCTCAAGCGGATCACGTTGTTGTGGGATTACATCCGTGCCGTCACCGAGCAGAATCAAGGGCTGTTGATGGGGGAAAGTCGGGAGATGTTGTTCGCCGATTAATCCGCGCTCACCACGATCGACACCCGACGGTTCTCGGTGCGTCCGACCACGGTGTCGTTGGAAGCGACGGGCTTGCTACTGCCCAGGCCGCGCAGTTGGATGTTTTGTTCTTTTATGCCGACTGCGGCCAAAACCTTGCCGACGCTTTTTGCGCGACGTAGGGAAAGCTGTTCGTTATAGGACTCTTGGCCCGAAGCATCGGTGTGGCCGTCGATTCTCACGCGCTCGATTTCCACACTTAATAACGCCTTGCCAATGCGCTCGACGATCTCGGTACTGGCGGGATTGAGACTCTCGACATCGCTGCCGAACAAAACTTTGCCTGACAGGCCGTAGGCCCAACCATCGTCAGTCATTTCGAAACCTTGCTGCTTGAGTACGGCGATCTGCGCCGGGGTCAGGCCTTTTTGCGGTGCCATCTGGCAACCGGTCAATGCCAGCAAGGCCAGGAACAGGGTGATCGTAAAAAGTCGCAGAGAACGCTGATTGAAGGTGAACACAGAAATTAGCTCCTGGTTTGAACATGGACGACAGGGAGCTCCGCCCCTGCCGTTTGCTGCGCGCCTCGGGAAAGGCGTTTGGCCTGGTACATCGCGGCGTCGGCAGCATGGAGCAACTCACCCGGGGTGACCCCATGATCGGGGTACACGGCGATGCCGATACTGAGTGAAGTGAACACCTGGATACTGCCCGGCAAGGGGATTGGCGCTTCCATGCTGGCAATGATTTGGTTGGCAATCCGTTCGGCGTCTTCGGCCTTGTGCAGCGGTGTGAGCAGGATTGCAAACTCGTCGCCGCCCAGACGCGCGACCAGGTCCTCTTCACGCAGTTGTGCACGAACCCGGGTTGCCACGGCGACCAGCACCGCATCGCCGGCAGCGTGGCCGAAGTTATCGTTGATTTCCTTGAACCGGTCGCTGTCGAGAAACAGCACGGCCACTTGCTCGTCCAATTTGCCGGCATTGCGCAAGGCACGCATCAGGCGGCCTTCGAAAAATGCTCGATTGGGCAGTCCGGTCAGACTGTCATGGCTGGCTTGGTGGGCCAGGGTTTCGTTTTCGCTTTGCAGGTGGGTCTGCCAGGACTCGAGCTCATCGAGCAAGGCATTGAAGTCGTTGCCCAGGTTGTCGAGTTCGGCAATGTCGGCGGGCGGCACGCGCTGGTCGAAGGCTCGCTCGCTGCGGGCAGCGTGAGCCACGGCAGCCAGGCTGCGCAAAGGGCCGGTGATCCCCCGCAATTGCCGCCGCGCCAGATAGAGCGCAACCCAGGCACTGATGGCGGTACACAAGACGATTCCCACCAGTCCGCTGAGCAAAAAACTCATCAGGCTGCCACCGTGCCCGACCAGCAGGATACTGCCGATTTCCTGACCTTGATGGACGATTGGCATGCTGATGGGCTTTTCCAGAATCACCCGGGCGATCTGCATTTCAAGATCCGACAACAATCCCGTTTCCGCTCGTTGCCAACGTGCGAGCAACTCGCCTTGCTCGTCCATCACCTGTGCGTCGGCCACTTCTTCAGTGGATGCGATCAACGCCAGCGCCTCAGTGGCGGCGACCTTATCGTTGAACACCACCGCGGCTTCCACGGTGTAATTGATCGAACGGGCGATCAGGTGCAGGTTGTTATCGGCATAAACCCGCAAGGCCAGAACACCCAGCAGGGTCAACGAAACACTGGCCATGGCCACGCCCACCAGGGCGACGATCAAATGCCCACGGCCGATAACCGACCCTAAGGTCGGACGTATACGAGATTTGAATAGACTCATGGTGCCGCCGGTTTGCGGCGTGACAGTTGCAGCACACTGGGATGAATGCGCACACCGCTGCGGGCGACCGAGTCGAGGTTCACCTCGAAGGACACTTGTTCATCGCCGACCCGCAAACAGAACAGACTGCCGACGGTGCATTGATCGCCGTCTTCACTGATGCTCACCACCGGGCGTCCTGTCAGCGAGGCGAATAATCGACTGCGTTCGTCGCTGGTCAGCTTGCCGATGTATACCGCGTCACACTCACCGGCAATCGCCGGGTTGTCGGCCAAAAGCCGTCGCACGGTCACAGGCCGACCAGTGGCCTGGGTTGTGCCCTTGACCAGGTCGTCGGTGTACTCGGTAGGGCCGACTATGCACAGACGCAACTGTTGAGGCTCAACAGGCCACCGGGCATAACTGAGGATCCCGAGCACCACCTGAGTGACCGATCTGGCACGCTGGTCGGCCTTGCTCAGGGCGATTTCCGGCTGAGCGAAGGCAACGCCCGTCAACAAACAGAGAAGGCCGGCAAGCAGCACTTGCTTGCAGCCAACAACGCGCTCTGTCGCCCAGACAGCCACCTTCATGCAGGGATTCTCTTCGATCGCAACGAAATGATGCCGCAACGATAGCACAGCACCGAAACACCAGCGAGGCCACGCACCACGGCACTTCTGACAGATTCCGTCGTCTGCGCCCCTTTTCAGTGACCCGGCTCGATCCCCTCTTCCAGCTCCAGCATCAACCCGCTCAAACGCTTGACCTTACGCCGCACGGCCTCTTCGAATACGCCGGCGCGAGGCTCAATCAGGGTGAACCAGTGTTTGGCCCGGGTTATTCCGGTATAGATCAGTTCCTTGGTGAGCACAGGGTTCAGGGCGTCCGGCAGAATCAGCGCCGTATGGGCAAATTCCGAGCCTTGGGATTTGTGTACGGTCATGGCGTACACGGTGTCGACATCGTTGAGCCGACTTGGCAGGACGAAGCGCACACCGCCTTGCCCATCGTTGCGCGGGAAGGCCACACGCAGTACTTGCCGTCCAGCGTCGGGACCCTCACGTTCCGGCAGCTTGAGGGCAATGCCAATATCGCCGTTCATCAACCCCAGGCCATAGTCGTTGCGAGTCATCAGCACGGGTCGACCTTCGTACCACTGGTGGTCGCTGTCGATCAGCCGAGCCTTGAGCAGCGCGTCGGTCACTCGCTGATTCAAACCTTCCACCCCCCAAGGCCCTTTGCGTACCGCGCACAATAGCTGGAAGGCATCGAAAGCTTGCAGCACCAGTCGAGCCCAATCGACCCAGCATGGATCGTCGAGCGGGCTATCGAGCGGCGGCCGCTGACCGCGCAAAAGACTCAGGTAATGCCGATAACCTTGCGGCCCCACGCCATGACCTTCGAGCAACAACCGCTCCAGCGCCCGGTCCTGCTCACCCTTGAGAGGCAGCGAAAATACGTCGCCATGGCTTCCAGCCGCCAATAACTTGCGGGCTTCCTCGGGTTGCTGCTGGTTGACCCAACGGGCCAACTGGCCAATGCCGCTGCCCTCGCCGAAGCGCCGTGAGTGACGCAGCATCACGACTTGCTGAGCCAGGGGATGCGCTCCGTTGATATCTTCGTGCAAACCGCTGCTTCGGAGGTTTTCACCGCTGACTGCCTCCAGCCACTGGCGTGTCTGCGGGCTGTACCAACCGGCTTCGGCATCGCGGCACAGATCGCCCAGGACGGCACCGGCCTCTACCGACGCCAGTTGATCCTTATCACCGAGCAGCACCAGACGGGCATGGGCCGGCAATGCGTCGAGCAGATTGGCCATCATTTCCAGGTCGATCATCGAGGCTTCGTCCACCACCAATACATCCAGCGGCAAGCGATTGCCGGCGTGGTGCCGGAAATGCCGGGTACCTGGACGACTGCCGAGCAAACGGTGCACGGTGGTCACATCCGACGGGATCTTCTCCCGCACCGTTTCAGCAACTTCCAGGGTTTGAACCTGTTGGCTGATGGACTCGGTCAATCGTGCGGCAGCTTTGCCAGTGGGTGCCGCGAGACGAATGCGCAGCGGTTTTCCGGCCTCAATCGCGGGAGCCTGGAGCAATGCGAGCAAGCGCACGACCGTGGTGGTTTTACCGGTTCCCGGGCCGCCGGTGACGATGCTGAATGCGCTACGGGTAGCCAGGGCGCAAGCGAGCTTCTGCCAGTCGATCACTTCATCAGGCCTGGCTGGGCCGAACAGGCCGGTCAGGCGTTGGGGCAAATCACTCGGTGTTGTTTCGCGTGCAGCCAGGCGCTGACGCAGGGCGTTATCGATCCGCCGTTCGTAAGCCCAGTAGCGGCGCAGGTACAGGCGTTTACCCGACAGCACCAACGGCCGGTGCTGCGCGGCTTCACGCCCGTCGACGGCCAGAGCCACCAGGGTGCTGGACGCCAGGACCTTGCACCAATGAGCACCCGCCAACGCCTCAAGCAGTTGCGACGGCAGCAACATCGCGCCACTTTGCAGATCACCTTCCGGCGGCAGCGACAGGGCGAAGTCCGGCTCTTTCAGCGTTTCGAACAGATCCAGGCAAACATGGCCGTGGCCCAACTGGTGACTGGTCAACGCCGCAGCCAGCAACACCAATGGATCGTCGTCGGGGGCGAGTTCGTGGAGAAAGGCCACGAAGGCCTTATCCAGCGCCCGCAGCCAACCGCGTTCGACCCAGCGGGTGAGCAGCAGCAACAAGTCATCTGCGCGACTCAGGGGGGCCAGATCCGCCAGACTTTCGGCCGCCAATGGCGTGGGCAACAAATCGGCGAAGGTGCGACTCATAGCAGTACTCCCTGTTCCCAGGCGGGTTCGGCCTTGGGCTCTGGCTTGCCCTGGAACAACCGGTCCAGACGCTCGATCAGCTCCCGTGGCGGACGGGCGAAATACACACCCTGACTGGTCGCGCGAGTACCGCGAAGGAACAGGTACAACGCCCCACCGACATGCCGGTCGTAATCGTAATCGACCAGCCGTGCCTTGAGCTGGCGATGCAAGGCGAGCAGGTACAACACATATTGCAGGTCGTAACGGTTATCGAGAATCGACTGCTCCATGGCCTGCCCGGTATAGGCCGCGTCATCGACGCCCAGCCAGTTGGATTTGTAGTCAGCGACGTAATAACGACCGTCGTGCTCGAACGTCAGGTCGATGAAGCCTTTGAACATGCCATTGAGCAGCACCGGTTCGGCGGCCACCCTGGCCACGCCGTTGTGGGTGTATTGGCGCACCAGTTCATCAAGTTTGAGCACATCGACTTTATGACTGGCGAACCAGAACTCCATCTCGACCCGGTATTGGGTCAGTTGCTCGAACACCACCGGTGCCTGCCCGCCGCCGATGTGCAGCGGGGATTTGAGAAAATGCTGTAGCCAATCACTCAACGTTGTGATCCAGCCTTCCCAGCCACGGCGATTGCAGCGGCGGGCGATGGCGTCTTCCACAGTTTGTGGTGCAGCGGCAAAACCTTCGTCACCGGCCCACTCGAGCAATCCATGGAGAAAAGTGCCGGGGTTTGGCCCGCGAGGGAATCGATGGATATCCGCGCCGCCAGCAATCACTTCTCGCGGCGCTTGCGGATCGAGACGTTCGTCGTCAAAAAGCTTTTGCGCTTGCGGGCTCTCCGGGGCTTCGTCACTGCCCACACTCAGACTGTCGCCAATGCGCAAGGCGCTGTAGGAGGCGATCCACCAGTTTTCGCTAGCCTTGCGCTTGGGTATCAGCGGCGCAAGCAAGGTCGCTTCATTGCGCGGCGGAAGGTAAAGCTCGGCGCTCGCTTCAGGCATTTCACCGTAGTTCAGCGCCGGGCAGTCCTGCTGCAAATCTTCCAGCCAACGCCGCAACCCTGCCGACTCGGCCAATGGCGCACCACCGCCCAACAGATAACCCAACGCTGAAAGGTGCAACGTCGAGCCGTTGTTATTGCCGCGCTTGAGGTCCGTCACACCGAGCCAGCAGGCATGTTGTGCCCGGGTCAGGGCGACATAGAGCAGCCGAAGATCTTCGGCCAAGCGCTCATCATCGGACTGGGCGACCAACTCCGGCGTGGGCTTCAAGCTCACCTGAGCCTTGCCCGTCGCATCGTGGTAATACAACGGCAAACGGCTGCCATCCACTGGTTTTGCCGAGCAAATGAACGGCAGAAACACCAATGGATATTCAAGCCCTTTGGATTTGTGGATGGTCACAACCTTGACCAGTTGCTCGTCACTTTCCAGGCGCAGGATCTGTTCTTCGCCAGCCTGACCGGACAACGCAAGATGCTCGGACAAATGACGGATCAGGGCTTGCTCGCCATCAAGCTCGGCGGCGGCCTGCTGTAGCAGCTCGGACAGGTGCAGCAGGTTGGTCAATACTCGCTCGCCATCGTTACGCGCGATCAACGCCTGGGGCAGTTGGAAGTCGTGCAGCAAACGTCGCAGCATTGGCAGCACACCCTGCTTGCGCCAGAGCTCGCGATAACCGCGAAACTGCATGACCCGCGCTTCCCAGGCCAGTTCGTCCTGATTCAGCCGCTCCAGTTCAGCCAGCGAAAGGTTCAGCGTGATGCACGCCAGCGCGGCGCGAAGGGGACGCTCGACATCCGGCTCGGCACACGCCTTGAGCCAGGTCAGCAGGTCATGAGCTTCCTGCGCAGCGAACACGGAATCCTTGTCTGACAGGTAAACACTGCGCACACCGCGGGCCGAAAGTTCGCCACGCACGACCTGGGCCTCTTTGCCGTCGCGCACCAGAATCGCGATATCCGCCGGCAGCAAACCTCTGAAGTCCTTAGCGTCCTGGATGAAGCCAGCACGACCTTGCTGACCGCCATTGAGCAGCGCGGTGATTTCACTGGCGCAGGCGGCGGCCAACTGTTGTCGATACACCGCGCCAGACAGTGGCTGATCGGCGGACAAGTGCCAGATGCTCAGGGCCGGCACAACCTGACCATCAATCTGCAGGACTTCTTTGCGCCCTTGGGATTCGACGGGCAGGAACGGTACCGGGTTCTCGCCATTCTTCTCACGAAACAGGAATGCTCCGCGCCCCTGCTCACGAGATTCGGCGCGCTCGAACACATGGTTCACCGCATTGACCATGCCATGACTGGAACGGAAGTTGGTGCCAAGGGTATGCAGGCGGCCAGTGGTGGCCTGCCGGGCACGCAGGTAAGTATAAATGTCGGCCCCGCGGAAGGCATAGATCGCCTGCTTCGGGTCACCGATCAGAAATAGACCGGTTTCAGGATTGTTGTCTTCGATGCGATAAATGCTCTCAAAGATTCGATACTGCACCGGGTCGGTGTCCTGGAATTCGTCGATCAACGCGACCGGGAACTGCTCTCGGATCAGTGTCGCCAGGCGCTCACCGCCTTCGGACTGCAAAGCCGCATCGAGGCGCAGCAGCATGTCATCGAAGCCCATTTCCGCGCGGCGACGCTTTTCTTCCTCGAACCGTGCACCGACCCAGTGAGCGGCGTGTTGCAGCACAGCGGCATCGGGGGTCGGCAAACCATCGAGACCGGTCTTGAGACCGGCCATTGCATCGAGACCGGGATGACGGGGAGCTTCACCCTTCCAGGCCTCAGCCATACCATCGGGGGTCAGGCGAGTGAAGCCGGTGCCAATGTCCAACTGCTCGAGAGATTCGTCTTCGGCCCAGGCCCGGAGCTTTTCGAACCAGGGTTCGAAGTAGCGCGGCTGCATCTTGCGGCCATCGACGCTTTTGCTCGCGACGCCTTGGTGACAGATGGCAAGCAACTCATCCGCCCATTGGCGCCAGGGCATCTTGAGTTCGAGCAAAGCGGCCCGTCGCTCCTGCAGGCACTCGGCAATCAACTCGGCAGGCTCTTTACCTGCAACGCTGTCACGCTCGCTGGCGAACAACCCACGCACTCGCGGCAACAACGCCGCCGGGCCGCCCCAATTGCCGCGAACCCAGTTCAGTGCATCGCCTTGCATTGGATAGCAGAACAGTCGCCAGTAGTCGCGCAGGACTTCGCCGAGCAAATCGCTGTGATCAGTTTCCAGGGTCTGGGTGAACAGGCTGCCACTGTCGAACGCATGTTCGCGCAACATGCGCTGGCACCAACTGTGGATGGTCGATACCGCCGCTTCATCCATCCACTGGGCGGCGATGTCCAGGCGGTTTGCACAGCCGGACCACTGTTCGGGGAGGTACTGCTCGCGCAATTCGGCAATAAGGCCATCCGGTGCCGGTGTCTCATCGCGGAAAAACCGTGCGGCCTCAGCCAGCCGTGTGCGAATACGTTCGCGCAGTTCTTTGGTTGCGGCATCGGTGAAGGTCACCACGAGGATTTGCGGCGGCAGCAACTCACGGCCAAAACCACTCGACTCACCGCCGTGGCCAAGGACCAGGCGCAAGTACAGCGCAGAAATGGTGAAGGTCTTGCCGGTGCCGGCGCTGGCTTCGATCAGTTGGCTACCACGCAGAGGGAATGCCAGGGCCAGCGGTGTTTTCGTGCTCATGAGCGTGCCTCCTCGCTGCTCAATGAACGCCAGGAGGCCTCAAACAGCGGCCGATACAAAGCGCTGCACCAATCGGGGAAGGTCTCGTCGGCAATCAGTGCATCGTAATCGGCGTATTGCCGAGTGAGTGCCGGGCTTTCGCGGCGCTCGCCGTCAGTGGTCTGGCCATCGCCTTCATAGGCCTTGCGGGCAGCGGCGTCAGCTTTGGCCGGGTCGGTTTGAGCGAGCCAGGCGAACGCTGTTTTTACTGCAATCGGCAGCGGCTGGCGCATGCCCGATTGCCAGGCCAACAACAGATCGCCCAGAACCCTGGATGCTGCCGCCTCCTCTATCGGACCGAGCAGCAAACTGTCGTCGCTGGCCACCAACGCGGTGGTCATCGGCATGCCGCTGGCACAGGCAACCAGGTGATTGACCCAAGGTCGCGTCAGGCGATGCCATTTGCGGGCCTTGATCGAACCGATGCTGTTGGGAATCGTAGTCACCGACAACAACCCGCCATCTGCGCGTTGATGCAGGCCACTGAGCCAACCCTCCAGACGCAATCCTTGTAGTTCCAGACTCACCGGCAACGCGCTGGTGAGCGGGGTCGGCCATAACGCCAGAAGTTGCTGATAGCGCAGCAGCAAATCCGGCAACGGCTCGATCAACTCTCGCTGAAGACATTCGCCAAAACCGGCCATGGGCAAGAGCCCGCTGTTTTGCAGGCGTTTCGCCTGCGCCTCCAGTACCTGATCGGTTTGCTCCAATTGCCCCAGCGCCGCTTCGAGCAAGCTGTCGCTGAGGCTATAGCGTTGCAGCGCGTCGAGTACAAATGGCTCTTCATCTGCCAAAGGCACTTCGGCAGCCTCGAAGAACACTTTGAGCCGCTGACTGAAGAAATGTCGTACAGGATTGCGTAGAAAATCCTGCAACTGACCCAGACTCAGCGGCTCGTCCTGGACGTAGGGTTCAAGTACTTCGATATCATTCGCCAGATCACTGGCTTGATGAAGAACCTGCCACTCGCTGGCGTAGCTGAATAGATCATCGCCCTCATGAAAGTAGCGAGCGCTGAAAGGTTGCAACGGGTGTTCCTGGGTCATGGACTCAAGCAGGTCATCATTGTCATCGCACAGTCGCCAGCCGCTACCGAGATGGTCACGCAACTGCCCTATCAACACCGAAGCAGGGCGCTCGCTGTTGTCCCGAATACTGCGGCCGACCCAGCTGATATAGAGCTGGTCGCGTGCTGACAACAATGCTTCCAGCAACAGATAGCGATCATCTTCGCGTCGGGACCGATCGCCGGGGCGGTAGTCACTGCCCATCAGGTCGAAATCCAGCGGCGGTTGCGCACGAGGGTAATCGCCGTCATTCATGCCAAGCAGGCAGACCAGCTTGAAGGGGATCGCTCGCATGGGCATCAAGGTACAGAAGTTGACGGCCCCGGCGAGGAAACGCTGAGACAGACGACCTTGGTCGAGACCCGCCAGCCAAGCTTCCCGGACTACAGTAAGAGGCAACTCGTCTTGCAAACCTACGGATTCGCAGGTTTCAAGCCAGGTCTCTCGAAGCTCTTCGAGTTGGGCCAGCAAGTAGTCATCATGCTCGTTACTGGCCAGGAAGAATAACTGCACCAAAGCTTGCAACCGCGAGCCCCATTGTTTGGGCGCTGCCGGTTGAGTGAGTTCCTGATGGGCAATTTCCAGCGCATCCAGCAGGGCGACCAAAGGACCTATGAGCGCAGCATCCAGACCACCAATCTCGTCGTAGGGTTCGATCCCCTCGCAGGCACTGCCACTACCCACGGCATAACCCAGCAGCATCCGTCGCAGACCGAAACGCCAACTGTTTTGCTCCAGCTCTTCAGGCAGGCCCAGCCCCGCGCGCTGCTCGGCGTTCATCCCCCAGCGGATACCTGCGCCTTCAATCCAGCGATGCAAGGTCGGCAGGTCACGTTCCTCTACGCCAAACCGAGCGCGTAATGCCGGAACGTCCAACAGATCGAGGATTTCGCTGACGGGGAAGCGACTGTCGGGCAGTTTGAGCAGATGCTCGACAGCGATCAATAGCGGATCCCGGCCGCGCTGACCTTGATCCGCAAGCGTGAAAGGAATGAAGCGCGGATCAAAGCGATCAAGCTGACCAAAGACAGCACGGATGTGCGGGGCATAACTGTCGATGTCCGGGACCATCACGATGACATCACGAGGCTTCAGGTCTGGGTCAGCACTGAATCGTGCAAGCAACTGATCGTGGAGTATCTCCACTTCACGCTGAGCGCTATGGGCGATGTGAAAACGGATCGATTCGTCCTTTTTCAGATCGACAGCAGGCCAACGCTCGCGAGTCTCGTTCAGGGGACGCAATTCCAGGATGTCGTCCTGCAACTGATTGAGCATCTTCTGTGGCTGGTTTTCGCTGAAAAGGTCGATACGCCCGTCACGAAATGCCGAGCGATAGCTATTAGGATCGTCGTAGCTGTCGAGCAGATTAATGTAGTCCCGCCCCTGCTTACCCCACGCGGCCAGTAGCGGGTGGGCATGCTGATGGAGTGTTTGCGAGTCAAGCACAACTGGCATGCCGCTCTTGCGAGCCTGACGCTTGTACTGATGTCGCAACAGATCTTTATCGGCGACGATATCCGCCCAATGGTGACGACATGGGTTGTGTACGCACAGCAAGACCTGGCTGAATCGAGCAAGCCCGGCAAGCGCTTCCAGGGCTTGAGCAGGCAGTGAAGAAATCCCGAAAACAATCACCCGTGACGGCAAACCATTGGGCGCTACGTCGAGGCTATTGATGCGCTCGATAAAGCGTTGGTGAACGCCTGCACGGCTTTGCGCCATGCCTTGTTCACCGACATCCAGCAACAATGCACGCCACAGCTCCGCTTGCCAGCAGTTGGCCGGGGTCAGGGCTTTGGCTTCGCCTCTGCCATTTCGTAACTGATGACGACCTTCTGCCCAGTCTTCGAGCCAGTCGGCACGGTAGACCTGATATTGGTCAAACAGGTCTGCCAGTCGCTCCGCCAATTGATAGCGTTTACGTAAGTCGGTGTCATTGGTAAGGAAGCGTTGCAGGGGTTCGAAGTGCGGTTGGTTGATCAACTGTGGTAGCAGACGCATCAGACGCCAGGTCAGCGGGGCCTTATCGAGCAGGGATTTGGCCGGAATTTCATCACGTCCCAGCACCATACGATAGAGCTGCCACATGAAGCTGCCCGGTAACTGCACGTCGATGGCGGCAGCGATTCCGCAGCCGCCCATGTCGTCATCTTCGGGGTCTTCGGCCAGTGCCAGCTTCAGCCATTGGGCGATGCCGTTACTCTGTACCAGAGCGATTTCATTTTCCAAGGGAGCCAACGGGTAGCGCCGCATCCAGCTGACCACCAAGCTGCGCAACTCGTCCAGGCGGTTGCCGTGAACCACCATAAAACCAGCATTGAGGGACGTAGCGTCCGGCATAAAGGCTTCCTTGGGAAAATACAAAAGCTAGGGCCGAACCTTAGCACTGTCGTCAGACTGTGACAGCCGAAAGCGGTCCGATGATGCTGTACGAACTTTCCTGCGGACAAAACAAAACCCCTACCTGCATACGCAGATAGGGGTTTCGGAATTTAATCTTGACGATGACCTACTCTCACATGGGGAAACCCCACACTACCATCGGCGATGCATCGTTTCACTGCTGAGTTCGGGATGGGATCAGGTGGTTCCAATGCTCTATGGTCGTCAAGAAATTCGGGTACTGAGTCGTGACCAGGTGGCCTCGCTTCAGCAAATTGGGTATGTGACAGCTTGGTGTTTTGTGAGCATTTCGAACTTTCGGTTCATTTCGTCTTCACACACCGCAATCTGATGCTCTTTCGAGTAGTCAAATTGCTTGGGTGTTATATGGTCAAGCCTCACGGGCAATTAGTATTGGTTAGCTCAACGCCTCACAGCGCTTACACACCCAACCTATCAACGTCGTAGTCTTCGACGGCCCTTCAGGGGACTCAAGGTCCCAGTGAGATCTCATCTTGAGGCTAGTTTCCCGCTTAGATGCTTTCAGCGGTTATCTATTCCGAACATAGCTACCCGGCAATGCCACTGGCGTGACAACCGGAACACCAGAGGTTCGTCCACTCCGGTCCTCTCGTACTAGGAGCAGCCCCTCTCAAATCTCAAACGTCCACGGCAGATAGGGACCGAACTGTCTCACGACGTTCTAAACCCAGCTCGCGTACCACTTTAAATGGCGAACAGCCATACCCTTGGGACCGGCTTCAGCCCCAGGATGTGATGAGCCGACATCGAGGTGCCAAACACCGCCGTCGATATGAACTCTTGGGCGGTATCAGCCTGTTATCCCCGGAGTACCTTTTATCCGTTGAGCGATGGCC
>NZ_CP162776.1:2877500-6298850 GCF_054668495.1 Pseudomonas sp. S2_A02
TTTCACATTTCTGTCATATAACTCCAAAAAGCCCGAAAACACGAAGGCCGACCTCAAGAGGTCGGCCTTCTGCCCTTCTACTTACAAGCTAGGGAATGCGAACTGCGAAGCCTCATGGCTCGCTCGTTGCGGCCAGCGCTGGGTAATAGCCTTGCGACGAGTGTAGAAACGCACGCCATCCGGACCATACGCATGCAGATCGCCAAACAGTGAACGCTTCCAGCCGCCAAAGCTGTGATAAGCCACTGGCACCGGCAAAGGCACGTTGACGCCGACCATGCCCACTTCAATCTCATCGCAGAACAACCGCGCCGCTTCACCATCACGCGTGAAGATACAGGTGCCGTTGCCATACTCGTGATCGTTGATCAGTTGCATCGCCTCTTCCAGGCTGTTGACCCGGACGACGCACAGTACCGGCCCGAAGATCTCTTCTTTATAGATGCGCATCTCTGGCGTGACGTTATCGAACAGGCAACCGCCCAGGAAGAAACCTTCTTCATGACCAGCCACGCTCAGACCACGACCATCCACCACCAAGGTTGCACCTGCTGAAACGCCGTCTTCTATATAGCCACTGACTTTATCCCGAGCCTGACCGGAAACCAGCGGCCCCATATCCAGGCCGCAGGTCGTACCGGCACCGATTTTCAACGCTTTGACCTGTGGAACCAGTTTGGCCACCAGCGCATCAGCCACCTGGTCGCCGACGCAGACGGCCACCGAGATTGCCATACAGCGCTCACCGCACGAACCGTACGCCGCGCCCATCAGTGCGCTGACTGCGTTATCCAGATCCGCATCCGGCATCAATACCGCGTGGTTCTTCGCCCCGCCCAGCGCCTGGACGCGTTTGCCGCGCTTGGTGCCTTCGGCGTAAATG
This sequence comes from Pseudomonas sp. S2_A02, assembly GCF_054668495.1. Classification (NCBI taxonomy): domain Bacteria; kingdom Pseudomonadati; phylum Pseudomonadota; class Gammaproteobacteria; order Pseudomonadales; family Pseudomonadaceae; genus Pseudomonas; species Pseudomonas sp. S2_A02. The sequence continues at coordinate 2,878,384 of NZ_CP162776.1, forward strand.
TATTCGGCAATCGGCGTCGAACCGACAAAGCTCAGCGCTTTGACTTCCGGCGCTTCAATCAAGGCATCCACCGCAGCCTTGTCGCCATGCACCACACTCAGCACGCCTTTCGGCAGGCCGGCTTCCAACAGCAGCTGAGCAATCAGCAGCGTCGAGCTTGGATCGCGCTCGGACGGTTTCAGAATAAAGCAGTTGCCGCAGACGATTGCCAACGGATACATCCACAGCGGCACCATGGCCGGGAAGTTGAACGGAGTAATACCGGCCACCACGCCCAATGGCTGGAAATCCGACCAGGCATCAATGTTCGGCCCGACGTTACGGCTGTATTCGCCCTTGAGAATTTCCGGTGCAGCACAGGCGAACTCGACGTTCTCGATCCCGCGCTTCAATTCACCGGCCGCATCTTCCAGAGTCTTGCCGTGTTCTTCGCTGATCAGCTGGGCAATGCGGGCTTCGTTCTGTTCCAGCAGTTGCTTGAAGCGGAACATCACCTGAGCACGCTTGGCCGGCGGAGTGTTACGCCAGGCCGGGAACGCAGCTTTGGCCGAGTCGATGGCTTTTTGAATGGTTTCACGGCTGGCCAATGGCAGCTTGCGGATCGCCTGACCGGTGGACGGGTTGAACACGTCGGCCGTACGACCGTCTTCGGTCACCAGTTCGCCATTGATCAAATGCGGGATAAGGCTCATACAGGGCTCCTGAAAAAGTTGTCCACCGGCGCCCTTCAAAGGGCGCCTTTCTTTCTATTAGAGGGAATAGAGGGAAAAATCAGTCGATCTTGTTCAGCACTTCGCCGACCGCGTCGAACAGACGATCGAGGTCTTGCGGCTTGCTGTTGAAGGTTGGGCCGAACTGCAGGGTGTCACCGCCGAAGCGCACATAGAACCCGGCCTTCCACAGAGCCATGCCGGCTTCGAATGGACGCACGATGGCATCGCCGTCGCGAGGCGCAATCTGGATGGCACCGGCCAACCCGTAGTTACGAATGTCGATAACGTTCTTGCTGCCCTTCAAACCGTGCAACGCATTTTCGAAATGCGGCGCCACTTCCGCCACGCTCTGCACCAGGTTTTCCTTTTGCAGCAGGTCGAGTGCTGCCAGGCCCGCAGCGCAAGCCACCGGGTGTGCGGAATAGGTGTAGCCGTGCGGGAATTCCACCGCGTACTCCGGCGTCGCCTGGTTCATGAAGGTTTGATAGATCTCGGAGCTGGCAATCACTGCGCCCATCGGGATCGCGCCGTTGGTGACTTGCTTGGCAATGCACATCAGGTCAGGAGTCACGCCGAAACTGTCGGCGCCGAACATCGAACCGGTACGGCCGAACCCGGTGATCACTTCGTCGAACACCAGCAGGATATTGTGCTGATCGCAGATCTCGCGCAGACGCTTGAGGTAACCCTGCGGCGGAACCAGTACGCCAGCGGAACCGGCCATTGGCTCGACGAATACCGCAGCAATGTTCGAGGCATCGTGCAACTCGATCAACTTGAGCAGTTCATCGGCCAGGGCGATACCACCTTGCTCCGGCATCCCACGGGAAAATGCATTGCTCGCCAGCAAAGTGTGCGGCAGGTGATCGACGTCCATCATCGCCTGACCGAACAGTTTGCGGTTGCCGTTCACGCCGCCGAGGCTGGTGCCGGCGATGTTCACGCCGTGATAACCACGAGCACGACCGATCATTTTGGTTTTGGTGGCCTGACCTTTCAGACGCCAGTAAGCACGCACCATTTTCACCGCCGTGTCTGCACACTCGGAACCCGAGTCGGTGAAGAACACGTGATTCAGATTGCCCGGCGTCAGGTCGGTGATTTTCTCGGCCAACTGGAACGACAGCGGATGCCCGTACTGGAATCCCGGCGAATAATCGAGGGTGCCCAATTGCTTGGCCACGGCTTCCTGGATTTCCTTGCGGGTGTGTCCGGCGCCGCAGGTCCACAGCCCCGAGAGCGAATCGTAGACCTTGCGGCCCTTGTCGTCTGTCAGCCAACTGCCCTCGGCAGCCACGATCAGTCGCGGATCGCGCTGGAAATTGCGGTTCGCGGTGTAGGGCATCCAGTGAGCATCGAGCTTGAGCTGGCTGGCCAGGGAAGTCGGGGCGTTTTCAGGCACGTTCATGGGCAAAACCTCGCAGGGCAATAAGCGGCGTGGAGATGAAAAGCTTTCTTGCAGCTAAATTGCCACGGAGATAAAGTCGGTGAAATCCAACTTTTCTAACCTTCAGTCAGCCCGCTACTAAACTTTGAGTAACCAAAGCATGAGCAGCCGTCGTCCCGATCCGCTGGCGCAAGTCAGTGACTTTGATATCCGCCTGTTGCGGATTTTTCGCAGCGTCGTGGAATGCGGCGGCTTCTCCGCGGCAGAATCGGTGCTGGGAATCGGTCGCTCGGCGATCAGCCAGCAGATGAGCGATCTGGAGCAACGCCTCGGCCTGCGTTTGTGCCAACGCGGTCGCGCCGGTTTTTCCCTGACCGAAGAAGGCCGCGAGGTTTATCAATCTGCGTTGCAACTATTAAGTGCGCTGGAAAGTTTCCGCACTGAGGTTAATGGCCTCCATCAACACTTGCGCGGTGAGTTGACCATTGGCCTGACCGACAACCTGGTCACCCTGCCCCACATGCGCATTACTCACGCCCTGGCGCAGTTGAAGGAGCGTGGTCCGGACGTGCAGATCCAGATCCGCATGATCGCGCCCAATGAAGTTGAACAAGGCGTGCTCGACGGTCGCTTGCACGTCGGCGTGGTGCCGCAAGCCAGCGCGCTATCGGGGCTGGAATATCAGCCGCTCTACAGCGAACGCTCGCTGCTGTATTGCGCGGTCGGCCATCCGCTGTTTTATGTCGACGACAAACAACTGGACGATGAACGCCTCAATAGCCAGGACGCCATCGCCCCGACCTTCCGTTTGCCCGCCGAGATTCAGGCCCACTATCAGGCGCTCAATTGCACCGCCAGTGCGTCGGATCGCGAAGGCATGGCATTTCTGATTCTGACCGGGCGCTACATCGGTTATCTGCCGGATCATTACGCCAGCCTCTGGGTGCAGCAGGGCCGATTGCGTGCGCTGAAACCCAAGGCGCGTTTTTATGACCTGAGCCTGGCATCGGTCACACGCAAGGGCCGTCGCCCCCACTTGGTGCTGGAGAGTTTTCTGGAGAGTCTGGCGGCGACGCGTTGAGAACTTGTGGGAGCGAGCTTGCTCGCGAAGAGGGAGTGTCAGTCGATATTTATGCAACTGACACACCGCCTTCGCGAGCAAGCCCGCTCCCACAGGGATTATGGTGTTCAGGTTTTATCGCAACAGGACTTGTCTGACGCCTGCGGGTGCGCTATCAACGCATCTGGTTGCACCCATTTACTTGTTCGGAAGTGCCTATGACCTTTGAAGTCCCAGCCCACGGCGGCAAACCCGCCAGCCGCATTCGTCAGAAGAACGAAGAGACCATCATCAAAGCCGCCGAAGACGAGTTCGCCCGTCACGGGTTCAAAGGCACCAGCATGAACACCATCGCGCAGAATGCCGAATTGCCCAAAGCGAATCTGCATTACTACTTCACCAACAAACTCGGTTTGTACGTGGCGGTGCTGAGTAACATTCTTGAATTGTGGGACAGCACTTTCAATACCCTGACCGTCGAGGATGATCCGGCAGAAGCATTGACCCGATACATCCGCGCAAAAATGGAATTCTCCCGGCGTCGGCCACAGGCTTCGCGGCTCTTCGCCATGGAGGTCATCAGTGGCGGCGAATGCCTGAGCGCGCATTTCAACCAGGACTATCGCACCTGGTTTCAGGGCCGGGCTGCAGTGTTTCAGGCGTGGATCGACGCCGGCAAAATGGACCCGGTCGACCCGGTGCACCTGATCTTCCTGCTGTGGGGCAGCACCCAGCATTACGCCGATTTTGCCACGCAGATCTGCCGCGTCACCGGGCGCACCAAGTTGACCAAGCAAGACATGGAAGACGCCGGCAACAACCTGATCCGCATCATTCTCAAAGGCTGCGGCCTGACGCCTGCTATCTAAGACACTTATGCCTTTCACCCTCATTGGTTTTTGCGAATACCGCGAAGAGATTCGCAAAAGCCGCTTCATCGCCCTCGCCGGACCAATCACTAGCGCAGCGGATGCTCAAGCGTTCATCGAGCAGCACAGTGACTTGAACGCCTCGCACAATTGCTGGGCCTGGAAACTCGGCGATCAATACCGCAGCAATGATGATGGAGAACCCGGCGGCACCGCTGGCCGGCCGATTCTGGCAGCGATCGAAGCGCAAGATTGCGATCAGGTCGCGGTGCTGGTGATCCGCTGGTATGGCGGCATTCAACTGGGCACCGGCGGCCTCGCCCGGGCCTATGGCGGCGGTGCCAACAAATGCCTGCAAGGGGCGCCGAAGGTCGAGCTGATTAGCCGGGTGCCGATCAGTTGTGCCTGTGCGTTTGGCGAGTTGGCGCTGGTGAAGCTTCGGTTAGCGGAACTGGGCGGTTTAGTGGTGGAAGAAATCTTCACGGCCAATGGCGTGGAACTGCAATTGGCGATCGGCGAGGGGCAAATAGAGACCTTGCAGATGCAGCTGGCGGATTTGAGTCGCGGGCGCATTTTGTTGCAGCGATAAAAGATCAAAAAATCAAAAGATCGCAGCCTGCGGCAGCTCTACGCGCCTGTGGGCGCTGCGATCTTTTGGGGCGCTCCGATTTGCCCTGCATTCGATACTTGCCCACATCTGCTGTGCACCCGGCTGTGGATAACCTGAGCACATTCCGCTGTAACCCTTCTGTCATGCGGCTTTGCGGGCTTTGCTCATTTTTCATCCAAATCCCTGGCGACAACATTTATTCCACATAAAAACAATCAGTTAGAGCGGTTTATCGCCATTAGAAGAAAGCCCCTCAGTGCTTATGCCCCTCCAGTCGGCTTGCGCACAAATACTGTGGAACAACCTGTGGATAACCCGTTCATGGCTGGCGCAGCCCCATGTCCGACATAGCTTGCAGGGTATTGCTCGTTTTTTGATCAATTCACCGCGCGCAAAACCAGAGCCTGATCAAAGAACGTGCCCTCAAGTGGTGCCTGATTCGGAATTGGAATATGACGAGGCACCGTCCACAACCCCTATGCCAGCATGGCCTTGCCGATTTCCTGACTCAATGGCCAGGAAATTGCTTTATCCCAGGCATAACTTCTGTCGACCTGAGCCTGTCATGTCCAACCCCATGCCGATCCCCGATCAAATACCTCGCCTGCAACTGCGCAGAATCAGCAAACGTTACCCCGGTTGCCTGGCCAACGATGCCATCGACTTGAGCATTGCGCCCGGTGAAATCCACGCCCTGCTCGGTGAAAACGGTGCGGGCAAAAGTACCCTGATGAAGATCATCTACGGCGTCACTCACGCCGACTCAGGGGAAATGATCTGGCAGGGCCAGCGCGTGAGCATGCGCAACCCGGCCCAGGCGCGCGGCCTCGGGATTGGCATGGTGTTCCAGCATTTCTCGCTGTTCGAAACCCTGAGCGTGGCGCAGAACATCGCGCTGGCAATGGGCGCGGCGGCGGGTACGCCGAAGCAGCTTGAGCCGAAGATTCGTGAAGTGTCCCTACGCTACGGCATGGCGCTGGAACCGGAGCGACTTGTCCACAGCCTGTCCATCGGCGAGCGTCAACGGGTGGAAATCATTCGCTGCCTGATGCAGGACATCCGCCTGTTGATTCTCGATGAGCCGACGTCGGTACTGACTCCGCAAGAGGCCGACGAATTGTTTGTCACCTTGCGGCGACTGGCGGCCGAGGGCTGCAGCATTCTGTTTATCAGCCACAAACTCGGCGAAGTGCGCGCGTTGTGCCACAGCGCTACGGTGTTGCGCGGCGGTCGAGTGGCTGGGCATTGCGTGCCGGCGGAGTGCTCGGATCGGCAACTGGCGCAGTTGATGGTCGGTGAAGCCGCTGAGCTGATCACCGACTATCCAAAGGTCATGGGGGCTGATGCGTTCTTGAGTGTGACGGGATTGTCCTGGCACAACCCGGACCCGTTCGGCTGCTCTCTGAAGTATATTGATTTCGACGTGCGCAGCGGCGAAATCGTAGGTGTCGCCGGGGTGGCCGGCAATGGTCAGGATGAGTTGCTGGCCTTGCTCAGTGGTGAAGAACGGTTACCCCGCGATGACAGCGCAACGATCAGTTTCGGCGGGCAATCGGTGGCCCATTTGCGCCCGGATGCTCGACGTAAACTTGGCCTGGCATTCGTCCCCGCCGAGCGTCTGGGCCATGGCGCGGTGCCGGAACTGAGCCTGGCAGATAACGCCCTGCTCACCGCGTTTCAACAGGGGCTGGTCAGCAACGGGATGATCCAGCGCGGCAAGGTCGAAGCGCTGGCCGAAGACATCATTCGCCGCTTCGGGGTTAAGACACCTGATGCCCAGGCGCCTGCTCGCAGCCTGTCCGGCGGCAACTTGCAAAAATTCATTCTCGGCCGGGAAATCCTCCAGCAGCCTAAATTGCTGGTGGCCGCGCACCCGACATGGGGCGTGGACGTCGGCGCGGCCGCGACCATTCACCGAGCGTTGATTGCCTTGCGCGATGCTGGCGCGGCGATTCTGGTGATCTCTGAAGACCTCGACGAACTGTTCCAGATCAGCGACCGCCTCGGCGCCCTGTGCGGCGGTCGGTTGTCGCCATTGCAGGCCACCGTCGACACCCGTCTGAGCGACGTCGGCGGCTGGATGGCCGGCCAGTTCGACGCGCCTCAATCACCTGCCCCCGTAGCGCTTTAACGGAGTTTCACATGCTGCTTTCTCTCGAACCCCGTGGCCAGCAATCACGCCTGATGTTGTGGTGCTCGCCATTGCTGGCGGCCGTGTTGACGCTGGGCTGTGGCTCATTGCTGTTTATCGCGCTGGGCCACGATCCATTGCTGACCTTGCACACGTTGCTGATTGCACCGATCAGCGACTTGTACGGCGTCTCCGAATTGTTGGTCAAAGCGCTGCCGATTCTGCTCTGCGCATTGGGCCTGGCGGTGGCGTATCAGGCACGGATCTGGAACATCGGCGCCGAAGGTCAGTTGCTGCTCGGCGCCCTCGCCGGCAGTGCGTTGGCAGTGAACATTATAAATATACAAAGTCGCTGGGCGCTGGTGCTAATCCTGGTGGTCGGCACCTCCGCCGGTGCTGCATGGGCCGGGCTGACGGCATGGTTGCGCACGCGCTTCAACGCCAATGAAATCCTCACCAGCATCATGCTCAATTACATTGCATTGAACCTGCTGCTGTTCTGCGTACACGGGCCGCTGAAGGACCCGGCGGGGTTCAACTTTCCAGAGTCGGCGATGTTCGGCGATGCCAGTCGACTGCCGCTGTTGATGGAGGACGGCCGGGTTCACGCCGGTGTGTATTTCGCCTTACTCGCGCTGGTGGCGGCGTGGGTATTGCTGCAGAAAGCTTTGTCGGCTTCCAGATCAAAGTGCTCGGGCTGGACAAGCGCGCCGCCGGTTTCGTCGGCTTTCGCGAGAAGCGGCTGATCTGGCTGGCGCTGTTGATCAGCGGTGGTTTGGCGGGGCTGGCCGGCGTGTGCGAAGTCACCGGGCCGATCGGTCAATTGGTGCCGCAAGTCTCGCCGGGTTACGGCTATGCGGCGATCACTGTGGCGTTTCTCGGGCGACTGAATCCCATCGGCATTCTGTTTTCCAGCCTGTTGATGGCGCTGCTGTACATCGGCGGCGAGGCGCGCAGATGAGCATGAACCTGCCGCAAGCCATCACTCAATTGTTCCAGGGGATGATGCTGTTTTTCCTGCTGGCCAGTGACGTACTGATTCTCTACCGACCGCGTTTGAACCTGCGCTGGGCTCGCCGTGCACCAACCACCGCCGTACACGCAGGAGCCTTGTGATGGATATCGATCTACTGAGCAATATTTTCTACGCCATGGTCCGCTGCGGTACGCCGTTGTTGCTGGTGGCGCTGGGCGAGCTGATTTGCGAGAAGAGTGGCGTCCTCAATCTCGGGCAGGAAGGCATGATGCTGTTTGGCGCGGTGATCGGTTTTATCGTCGCGCTGAACAGCGGCAATCTCTGGCTCGGCGTATTGCTGGCCATGCTCGCCGGGATGCTGTTGTCGTCGCTGTTTGCCTTGGTAGCACTGGTGTTCAACGCCAATCAAGTGGCGACCGGGTTGGCGCTGACGATCTTCGGCGTGGGCCTGTCGACCTTTGTCGGCGCAGCGTGGGTTGGTAAACCGTTGGCGGGTTTTGAACCAGTGGCGATTCCGTTGTTGAGTGAAATCCCGCTGATTGGACGGATGCTGTTTGCTCAGGATTTGTTGGTGTATCTGTCGTTCGCGCTGTTCACGTTAGTGGCCTGGGTGATTCTGAAAAGTCGCGTCGGGTTGATTATTCAGGCAGTCGGCGAAAACCCGGACGCGGCCAGCGCCATGGGCTTGCCGGTGTTGCGCGTGCGCACGCTGGCGGTGCTGTTTGGCGGCGCGATGGCGGGGTTGGCCGGGGCTTATTTGTCCTTGGCCTACACGCCGATGTGGGCGGAAAACATGAGCGCCGGTCGTGGCTGGATTGCCTTGGCGCTGGTGGTGTTTGCCAGTTGGCGGGTGTGGCGATTACTGCTCGGGGCGTATCTGTTCGGGCTCGCCAGCATCCTGCATTTGGTAGCGCAGGGGTTGGGGCTGGCGATTCCGTCGAGCCTGCTGGCGATGCTGCCGTATGTCGCGACCATCGTGGTGTTGGTGCTGCTGTCCCGGGATGCCGTGCGCACACGGTTGTATGCGCCGGTTTCGTTGGGGCAGCCGTGGCAGGCCGGGCATTAAGCGGTGACCGGGCGGGCCTCTTCGCGAGCAAGCCCGCTCCCACAGTAGATCTCCAGTGTTCACGCGGTCAGTGTGGGAGCGGGCTTGCTCGCGAAGGCTGCCTGACAGGCAACACCTGAGCCACGCCCCACGCCAATTCAAAGACCAAGAAAACAACCAGCAATGAACTGGCGCCGTGGAACAACGCATAAGCCTGCCAAGCCGAAAACAGAAACCTCCCCACCGCGTCATACCGCCCAAACATCTGCTGCGGATCACGAATCCGCAGCACCGCCCACACGCATACAATCGAACCCAACAGATTCGCCATCAGCATATGCACCGGCTCGAACGGCGGTAGCTCGCCAGGCAAATTGAAAGTCTGACTCAGGCTCAACAACACGCCATGCAACGCCGCAAAACTCCACGGTGTCACAAAAGCAGCGGTCACGATCAGGTCGTACCACGCACTGCCACGCACCAATTGACGATATTGCGTTGAAGTCCACATCCGTCTTGCTCCATAAATTCAGGGAGCAACAAGGCTAAAGCCTGGAGTATGCTCCAGGGTCAAGCCCTCTCGAGACATCAAGATGCGCATCGGTGAATTAGCCCAGGCCAGCGCCGTCAGCCGCGACACATTGCGCTTTTACGAGCAGCGCGGATTGATCGCCGCACAACGCAGCGCCAATGGTTATCGCGACTATCCGGCGGAGATGGTGCAATTGGTGCTGTACATCAAGACGGCTCAGCGGCTGGGCTTTACCCTTGGCGAGATCGGCAGCAGCGTCGCCGCGCTGTGGCAGGCGCCCGACCCAGCCAATGCCGTTACCCGGCTGCTGCAAGACAAACTCAACCTGATCGAAACCCGCATAGCCGAACTCGATGTCTTGCGTCAGGAACTGCAACATCGGCTCGGTCAACATTGTCCTTTAAGTCAGTATCCATTGAATCCGTGATTCTCATCCATCAAGGAAGCCATTCATGTCCAAGGCAAAAACCGCACTCATCATCGGTGCCTCCCGGGGCTTGGGCCTCGGTCTGGTGAAAACCCTGTTGGCCGACGGCTGGCAAGTCACCGCCACCGTGCGCAACCCGCAGAGCGCCGAAGCCTTGCAAGCGTTGGGCAAGGTGCGAGTCGAAAAACTCGACATGGACGATCAGCAAGCGGTCATCGCCCTGAACCAACAACTCAAGGGTGAAGTGTTCGACCTGTTGTTCGTGAATGCCGGGGTCAAGGGGCCGGAGGTCCAGACGCCCGGGGGCGCGACCTTGGCCGAGGTGGGTCAGCTGTTCTTCACCAACGCCGTGGCGCCGATCAATCTGGCCCAGCGTTTCGTCGGGCAGATTCGTGACGGCAGTGGCGTGCTGGCATTCATGAGTTCGGTGCTGGGCAGTGTGACCATGCCCGACGCGCCGGAGCTGGCGCTGTACAAGGCCAGCAAAGCGGCGCTGAACTCCATGACCAACAGCTTCGTCACACAATTGGGCGAACAGAAACTCACCGTGCTGTCGCTGCATCCGGGTTGGGTGAAGACTGATATGGGCGGTGAAGGCGCGGACATTGATGTGGAAACCAGTACGCGCGGGCTGATCGATCAGGTGAATGCGTATGCCGGCAAGGGCGGGCATCATTTTGTGAATTACCGGGGTGAGACCATTCCCTGGTAACACCACATTCCCCTGTGGGAGCGAGCCTGCTCGCGATAGCGGTCTGACATTCAAAATTAATGCTGAATGCAATGGCCCCATCGTCGGAACGCCGCCCGGAGCCGGCTCGCTCCCACAGGGGTTTCGCGTTGTCCTGTCGGACCGGGCTTGCCCGCGAAGCTTTTTTGTTCGAAACTCCGCACCTCGCCCCCGTGGCGACCCTGGATCAGCAGACAGGGCAACACTGAGCTGGCAACCCTGAACCCAACTTTCAGAGGAGCCGGCCACCATGCCTGCGACCCGTACCTGGTTAAAAAATCCCCTCGCCATTTTCACGGCCAACGCGCTCGATGCCCGTGGCGGTCTGGTGCTGCAAGACGGTTTAATCGTCGAAGTGCTCGGCACCGGCCAGCAACCCTCCGCGCCCTGTGACCAGATTTTCGATGCGCGCGAACACGTGATCCTGCCGGGGCTAATCAACACCCATCACCACTTCTATCAAACCCTGACCCGTGCCTGGGCACCCGTGGTTAATCAGCCATTGTTCCCGTGGCTGAAAACCCTGTATCCGGTCTGGGCTCGTCTCACCCCTGAAAAACTTGCCCTCGCCACCAAAGTCGCGTTGGCCGAGTTGCTGCTGTCCGGTTGCACCACCGCCGCCGATCACCATTACCTGTTTCCGGAAGGCCTGGAAAACGCGATCGATGTGCAGGTCGAGAGTGTTCGCGAACTGGGCATGCGCGCCATGCTCACTCGCGGTTCCATGAGCCTTGGCGAAAAAGACGGCGGACTGCCACCGCAGCAAACCGTCCAGCAAGGTGAAGTGATCCTCGATGATAGCCAACGTTTGATTGCCGCATACCACGAGCGCGGCGATGGGGCGCAGATTCAAATCGCTCTGGCGCCGTGCTCACCGTTCTCGGTGACCCCGGAAATCATGTCCGCCAGCGCCAAACTGGCGAACACCCTCGACGTGCGCCTGCACACGCACCTGGCAGAAACCCTCGATGAAGAAGATTTCTGCCTGCAACGTTTCGGCCTGCGCACCGTGGATTATCTGGACAGCGTCGGCTGGCTCGGCCCGCGCACGTGGCTGGCCCACGGTATTCATTTCAACCCCGACGAAATCGCCCGTCTCGGCGCGGCCGGCACGGGTATTTGCCATTGCCCGAGTTCGAACATGCGCCTGGCCTCCGGCATTTGCCCGACGCTGGACCTGACCGCTGCGGGTGCGCTGCTGGGTCTGGGCGTGGACGGTTCGGCGTCCAACGATGCGTCGAACATGATCCTCGAAACCCGTCAGGCGCTGTACATCCAGCGGCTGCGTTATGGCGCGGAAAAGATTACACCGGAGTTGGTACTGGGGTGGGCGACCAAGGGCTCGGCGAATTTGCTCGGGCGCAGCGATATCGGTGAACTGGCGGTGGGCAAGCAAGCGGATCTGGCGCTGTTCAAGCTCGATGAGCTGCGCTTCTCCGGCAGCCATGATCCGGTGTCGGCGCTGCTGCTGTGCGGCGCGGATCGGGCAGACCGGGTGATGGTCGGCGGCAAATGGCGGGTGATCGATGGACAGGTGGAGGGGCTGGATCTGAAAGGGTTGATTGCCGATCATAGCCAGGCGGCTCGGCAGTTGATCAGCGACGTCTGATACGACACCCGTCCCATGTGGGAGCGAGCCTGCTCGCGATGACGGAGTGTCCGCCGGATCGATGGTGCCTGACATACCGCTATCGCGAGCAGCCTCGCTCCCACAGTGGCTTGTGGTGTTTCAGAGACCCAACAACGACAACATGATGAACGTCGCAAACAGCACAAAGTGGGTCATGCCTTCGATGGCGTTGGTTTCTCCGTCATTGAGGTTGATCGCGCTGACGATCAGGGTGATGAAGATCATCACGGTTTGCACCGGAGTCATCGCCATCTGAAATGGCTGGCCAGTGTAGAGCGCCATCGCTTCCATCACCGGCACCGTCAGGATCACCGTCGACAGCGACGCTCCCATGGCGATGTTGACGACCGACTGCATGCGGTTCGCCAGTGCCGCCCGCAACGCGGTCAGAATCTCCGGCGCCGCGGAAATTGCCGCCACCAGAATCGCCGTGACCACCGGCGGCGCGCCTGTTCCTTCCAGGCCCAGATCGAGGGTCTTGGACATGACTTCGGCCAATGCGCCGATCACCACCACGCCAAACACCAACGTGCCGACGCTCAACGCCAGATTGATCGGTTCGGGCTCTTCGTCCGGTTCCTTCCTGCGACGTTTTTCCGGGTAGCTGTAGCTGAAGAAATAACTGTGCGGCCCAACCTGCATGCGCAGGAACAAAGCGTAGAGCACAACCATCGCGCCGATGGTGAAGGCTGAATAGAGTTTCCAGTTGGCCTCGGGAATGAACTCCGGCACCACCATCGAAACGCCCATGGCGGTGAGAATCATCGCGCTGTAGCTGCGCGCCGAGTCATCGTTGTAAGACTGTTCGCCATGCTTGAGCCCACCCAACAACGCGGCCAGGCCGAGAATGCCGTTGATGTCGAGCATCACCGCTGAATAAATCGTGTCACGAACCAGCGTTTTTGAGGCTTCGTTGCTCATCATGATCGCCAGGATCACCACTTCCACCAATACCGCTGCCAGGGTCAGGATCATCGTGCCGTAAGGGTCGCCGACTTTTTCAGCGAGCAGTTCGGCTTGATGGGCGACGCGCATAGAGGCGGCGACGATGAACACGATCAGCACCAGGCCCGCAGTCAGTGCGATGGTCTGGCCGCTGTGCAGCAGCCAGTGCTCCATCGGGTAAGCGACGAAGGCGGCGATCAGGGCCAGCAGCAGAAACTTTTCTTGCTTGATGAGTGTGAGCATCGTGGGCCTTTTTTCCGATCGGAGCGAAATCGGCGTGATGAGCTACTGACTGCGGGGCGGCGCCAACGTTTCGTTACACCTTAGCGCACCAGTGGATGGCAGTTGCGCATGACCATGCACTTTTATCAGCCTCGCGGGCCTCTTCGCGGGCAAGCCCGCTCCCACAGGATTTGCGCAGGTCATGTAGGAGCGAGGCTTGCCCGCGAAGGCCGTTACGCGATTTCGATCCATTTGTTGTCCTGTTGGTCAGTAATTTGCATTGCCCTCCTCCATCTCACAACAAAATGGAGTTCCAGTTCATGCATAAACGTCCGTTGAAGCAGCTGCTTTGCGCTGTCGCCGCAGCCATCGGTCTGAGCGCCAGCCTGACCGCCAGTGCTGCCGACCCGCTGAAAGTCGGCTTCGTCTACATCGGCCCGATCGGTGACCACGGCTGGACATATCAGCATGAACAGGGACGCAAGGCGCTGGCGGAGAAGTTCGGCGAGCAGATCACCACCAATTATGTGGAGAACGTTGCCGAGGGCGCCGATGCCGAGCGGGTGATCCGCAATATGGCCAAGGACAAGTACGACCTGATCTTCACCACGTCTTTCGGCTACATGAACCCGACCCTGAAAGTCGCCAAGCAATTTCCCAAGGTGACCTTCGAACACGCCACTGGCTACAAGCAGGACAAGAACCTTGGCACTTACCTGGCACGCACTTATGAGGGCCGCTACGTCGGCGGTTTCCTTGCGGCGAAGATGACCAAGACCAAGAAAATCGGCTACGTTGCTTCCTTCCCGATTCCAGAAGTGATCCGCGACATCAATGCCATTCAACTGGCCCTGAACAAGTACAACCCGGGCACCGAGATCAAAGTGGTGTGGGTCAATTCCTGGTTCGATCCGGGCAAGGAAGCTGACGCCGCCAACGCGCTGATCGACCAGGGCGTGGACGTGGTGTTCCAGCACACCGACAGCCCCGCACCGATCCAGGCGGCCGAACGGCGTGGCGTGTACGCCGTAGGTTATGCATCGGACATGGCGCACTTCGGGCCGAAAGCGGTGCTGACGTCTATCGTCAATGACTGGGGGCCGCATTACATTCAGGCGACCCAGAGCGTGCTCGACCACACATGGAAATCCCAGGATTACTGGGGCGGTCTGAAGGAAGGCACGGTAGAGCTGCCGATCAGCGACCTGGTGCCGGCTGCGGTAAAAACCGAAGCCGAGCAGATCATTGCCGACATCAAGAGCGGTGCGTTGCATCCGTTCACCGGGCCGATCAAGGACCAGGCCGGCGTGGAGAAAATCCCGGCGGGCGCGACGGCAACCAATGCGCAGCTGGCGTCGATGAACTACTACGTCGAAGGCATGAAGGCCGAGATACCGAAGTGACTTAGTCAGACACGAAACCCTGTGGGAGCAGGCTCGCTCCCACAATGGATTTTCAGCGTTTTTAAGGACTGCGCATGAACCAACTGCCGATCATCGACATCAGCCCGCTCTACAGCGCTGATCAAAGCGCCTGGCAATCGATCGCCACACAAATCGACCACGCCTGTCGCGAATGGGGCTTTTTCTATATCAAGGGCCACCCGATCGCCCCGTCGCGTATCGCCGCAGTGCTCGAGCATGCCCAACGTTTCTTCGCCCTGCCCTCCGCCGAAAAACTCAAGATCGACATCACCCAGACCCGCCACCACCGCGGCTATGGCGCCATCGCCACCGAGCAACTCGACCCGAGCAAGCCCAGCGATCTGAAAGAAACCTTCGACATGGGCCAGCACCTGCCGGCTGATCATCCCGAGGTTATTGCGGAGAAACCCTTGCGCGGTCCCAACCGTCATCCGTCGATGCCCGGCTGGGAATCGCTGATGGAGCAACACTACGTCGACATGCAGGCGCTCGCTCAAACCCTTTTGCGGGCCATGACTCTGGCGCTGGGCATCGAGCGTGATTTCTTCGATACCCGCTTCAAAGAACCGGTCAGCGTGCTGCGGATGATTCATTACCCGCCGCGCCACACTGCCAGCACCGAAGATCAGCAAGGTGCCGGCGCTCACACCGATTACGGTTGCATCACCCTGCTCTACCAGGATGCCGCTGGCGGACTGCAAGTGCGCAACGTGCAGGGCGAATGGATCGATGCGCCGCCGATCGAAGGCACGTTCGTGGTCAACCTCGGCGACATGATGGCTCGCTGGAGCAACGACCGTTACCTGTCGACGCCGCATCGGGTGATCAGCCCGCTGGGGGTGGATCGGTACTCGATGCCGTTCTTTGCCGAACCGCACCCCGACACGCCCATCGAATGCCTGCCCGGTTGCCAGGACGAACGGCATCCGGCGAAATATCCTGCCACCACCTGCGCCGAGTTCCTGCTGTCGCGCTTTGCCGATACCTACGCCTATCGACGGGAACAGGAAGCCGTGTAATGAACCGGCTGGTCAGGTTTTGCTCATTGTTTCTGCGGGCATCTGTAGAATGCCCTCATTGCACCTGATGAGATTTCAAAAATGTACGACTGGCTGAACGCTCTGCCCAAGGCAGAATTGCACTTGCACCTGGAAGGTTCGCTGGAGCCTGAGCTGCTGTTCGCCCTGGCCGAACGCAACAAGATCGCCCTGCCGTGGAGCGACGTTGAAACTCTGCGCAAGGCCTACGCCTTCAATAACCTGCAAGAGTTTCTCGACCTGTATTACCAGGGCGCCGACGTGTTGCGCACCTCGCAGGATTTCTACGACCTGACCTGGGCCTACCTGTTGCGCTGCAAGGCGCAGAACGTGATTCATACCGAACCGTTCTTCGACCCGCAAACCCACACCGACCGTGGCATCCCGTTCGAAGTAGTGCTCAACGGCATCGCCGCCGCACTGAAGGATGGCGAGCAGCAACTGGGCATCACCAGCGGTTTGATCCTCAGTTTCCTGCGTCACTTGAGCGAAGACGAAGCGCAGAAAACCCTCGACCAGGCATTGCCGTTCCGCGATGCGTTTGTCGCCGTGGGCCTGGACAGTTCGGAGATGGGTCACCCGCCAAGCAAGTTCCAGCGAGTGTTCGATCGTGCACGCAGCGAAGGCTTCCTGACCGTGGCCCACGCCGGTGAAGAAGGCCCGCCCGAGTACATCTGGGAAGCCCTCGACCTGCTGAAAATCCAGCGCATCGACCATGGCGTGCGCGCCATCGAAGATGAGCGCTTGATGCAGCGAATCATCGACGAGCAGATTCCGCTGACCGTGTGCCCGTTGTCGAACACCAAACTCTGCGTGTTCGATCACATGTCCCAGCACAACATCCTCGACATGCTCGAGCGCGGTGTGAAGGTCACGGTGAACTCCGATGACCCGGCCTACTTCGGCGGGTATGTCACCGAGAACTTCCACGCGCTGTATACCGATCTGGGCATGACCCAGGATCAGGCCAAGCGCCTGGCGCAGAACAGCCTGGATGCGCGGTTGGTGAAACCTTAAAAGTCACCGAATATCCTGTGGGAGCGGGCTCGCCCGCGATAGCGGACTGTCAGCCAACTCAATGTTGAGGCAGTTGGCCTCATCGCGGGCAAGCCCGCTCCCACAGGGACTGTGTTCAGCCGACGATCTCTACTTCGCTCAATTCTTCCAACGTCTTGCCCCGGGTCTCCATCCCGAACATCCACACCACCCCCGCCGCAATCGCAAAACACATCGCCCCCAGCGCAAATACCCCGCCCTGCCCTGTCATCGGGAACACCAGCCCGGTCACCAACGGCCCGAGCAATGACCCCACGCGGCCGATGGCCGAAGCAAACCCCGAGCCAGTGGCGCGTGCCGACGTCGGGTACAACTCAGGGGTGTAGGTGTAGAGCACCGCCCACATGCCAAACAGGAAGAACTGCATCAGCAGCCCCGAGGTAATCAACAGACTGACGTTGCCGCCGAACACTGCACTCTGGCCATAAAGAAATGCCATGACCCCGCCGCCGAGCAACGTCACGACGCACACCGGTTTACGCCCCCAACGCTCCACCAGCCAGGCAGCCATGAGGAACCCGGGAATCCCGCCGAGGGAAATCAGCACTGTGTAATACACCGACTGGGTCACGGCGAAGCCCGATTGTTGCAACAGCGCACTGAGCCAGGATGTCAGGCCATAGAAACCCAACAAGGCGAAGAACCACACGCTCCAGATCATCATCGTGCGCTGGCGATACTGCGGCGACCAGATCTCCCGTAGCGCAGAGAAGAAAGTGCCCGGTTGACTCGCCACCCGGGGCAGACGAATCGGTTCAGGCAGATCCGCACGGCCCAGTGAAGCCCGAACCCGGTCTTCAATGCCGCGCAAGACCTTATCCGCCGCTTCATGATGCCCGGCTTGCTCCAGCCAGCGCGGTGACTCGGGGATGAAAAAACGAATCGCCAGGACGAACACCGCCGGCACTGCCAACACCAGAAAAATGTCGCGCCAGCCAATCACCGGCAACAGGAAGTACGACAGCACCCCGGCGGCGACGAAACCGAGCGGCCAAAAACCATCCATCAACGCGATGTAACGCCCACGCCGCTTTGCCGGAATCAGCTCCGACAGCATCGACTGCGCAATCGGAAATTCCATGCCCATGCCGATCCCCAACAAGACTCGGAACAGCGTCAGCGTTTCGACGTTCTGCGCCGTGGAGCACAGGTAGCTGGCGATGCCCCACAGCACAATGCTCCACTGGAACACCGGTTTGCGTCCGAAGCGGTCGGCCAGCATGCCGGACAGCGACGCGCCCAGAACCATGCCGAAGAAACTCGAACTGGCCAGCAACCCGGCCTGCGCCGTGCTCAGGCCGAACTCGGTTTTGATCGAGCCGAGCAGAAAGGTCATCATCGCCAGGTCCATGGAGTCGAAGAAAAACGCCAGGGCAATGATGATGAAGATGATGCGGTGATAACCGCTGATGGGCAGCCGTTCCAGTCGTTCTGCCGCGCTGAAGCTTCGTGTTTCCATGCCACATTCCCCCAATCCTGAAAGTCCCCGGATTGAGTGTGCGCGATAGCGGCTGGGGATTATTGCTGGATGCGACCTGTCCACAGCTCTGAACGACGCCTGAAACAGATCCCGGACGTCGCACTTCAATGGTCTACAGCGCCATTTCCAGCTCGGTTTCCTTGGCGAAGCGATGTATTTCCCTTTGCCCCGCAGCGGTGATCTGCAACGCTCGCGAATCGTTGGGCAGGCTCAACCAGCCGGATTGCATGAACAGCTGCAACAACGCCGCGCCCAATGAACCGCCCATGTGCGGGCGTCTTTCGCTCCAGTCCGGGCAAGCGCAAGCGACTCTGCTGTTGCGATGAGCCAGCGCCTGGATGAACACACCGCGCGTCGCCAATTGTGTGGCGCCCTTGTGGGTGATCATGACCCGCTGATCGAATTGCTCGATCCAGCCCGCATCCAGCAGGCGCTGGTAGAGATCGGCTGCCAGGGTGCCACCCAGATGGTCGTCGCAAAGCCTGGCTCGCAACAATGACGAAGGCGCCGCCTGAGGTTTGGCGATAGGATTGGTGCGTTTGAAAACCTCTGGAATGTCCCGAGGCGCGCTGGCCAGGGTCGCGCTGGCCAGGGCCTCTATCGCGGCGCCGACTTCGGGCGCGGCAAGCCGGAAAAACCGTTTGCGTCCACGGGTTTCGACTTTCAACAGACCTCCGGCCGACAAACGCCCTAAATGCGCACTGGCCGAAGACGGCGACAGGCCGGCCAGCAACGCCAGCTCTTCGGTTTGCCGCGCCGAGCCGTCCATCAAGGCCCACATCATTGCGCTGCGCTTTGGGTCAGCCAGCAACGTGGCGATCTGGCTGATGCAAGGTGCATGTTCCATGTATTCACTCCCTGTTGAATCGTTTCGTCTACTGCTCAGAGACATCTTGACCAGTAATGTGTCGTCGGCCAAGACGCGAAAACCGCCATAAACCGGCAAAGTCACCCACTCACCCAAGCCATTGCTTCGGGGGTGCAATGAAGGTCCGGCGATGACCATCGGGTCTGACCGAATCGAACCTGAACTCGCCATTGCGAGGTCGACGGTGCGTACATGAGGCGAGCGCTAGTATAAGCGGGTTAACCGCTGGTTCCTGCCCTCGGGGATCCATTGGTGGTGATAGTTCCTGACAGAAATTTCGCTATTTGCCTGCGACTAATGATCGACATTCGATTTCGTCGGAAATTGACTGCTTATGCGAGCGCATCGGCTGGCAAGCATTTCCCGCAAAAGGTTCACCGGCTTACTCAATTGTGCGCGATGGGCGCACAGCAAATTCAGCGGTGCGCGCTCACAGAGCAGCTCCGGCATCAGCACTTTCAACCGACCGGCCAGCACGTCGGCAGCGACATCGAGCCAGGACTTATAGGCAATCCCCGCCCCCGCTACGGCCCACAGACGCACAACATCGGCGTCGTCACTGAAGCGATCGCCACTGACCGTCAGGCTTACTTCTCGTTTGCCATCGTGGAAACTCCAGTGATCGTGAACCCGGCTGCCGAGCATGAACAACAGGCAATTGTGCTGAGCCAGTTGCTCCAGATGCCGAGGTTCGCCATGCTGGGCCAGGTAACTCGGCGCCGCGCAGAGCACGCGACGGTTCTGCGGGGCGATGGGCAATGCCACCAGGCTCGAGTCTTCCGGCTCGCCATAACGCAGGGCAATGTCCACCGGTTGGCGGAACAGGTCGGCGATGCGGTCGCCCAACAGCAACCGAACCGTGAGTTTCGGATGCTCGCGCTGAAACTCGTCGAGCCAGGGCAACAGCAGGTTGCGACCGAAATCCGACGGCGCCGACAGCTGCAAAATCCCGCTGACCTGATCCTGCCCGCTGGCCAGCAAGCGGCGCCCCTCATCGAGATTGCTCAAGGCTGCCCGGGCGTATTCCAGAAAGCCCTCGCCTTCAGCGGTCAGGCGCAGGCTGCGGGTAGAACGGGCGAGCAAGCGCGCGCCGAGTTGCTGTTCTATGCGCTTCAACGCCGCACTGGCCACCGCCGCCGACATATCCATCACCCGGGCCGCCGCCGACAGACTGCCCAGGTCCGCAGCCCGAACGAACAACTGCAAGTCATCGAAACGCAACATCGTCAGCCTCGATTATCAAAAAAATATTGAAAGAGACTGCTCTTTTAGCGGGTTTTATCTTGCCGGGAAATAACCAATCATCTGTCCCATTGAAATCACTCTCTCTCAGGAACCCACCATGAAAGCAATTGCCTACTACGCCTCCCTGCCCATCAGCGACGAAAAGTCCCTGCAAGACATCGAACTGCCAGAACCGGTCGCCGGCCCTCGCGATCTGTTGGTGGAGGTCAAAGCCATCTCGGTCAACCCGGTGGACACCAAGATTCGCCAGAACGTCCAGCCTGAAGATGGCGCGGCAAAGGTGCTGGGCTGGGACGTGGCCGGAGTGGTCAAGGCTGTCGGCAGCGAAGTGACTTTGTTCAAGGCTGGCGACAAGGTGTTCTACGCCGGCTCCATCGCCCGTGCCGGCGGCAATAGCGAGTTGCATGCGGTGGATGAGCGAATCGTCGGTCATATGCCGAAAACCCTAGGTTTTGCCGAAGCCGCCGCCCTGCCGCTGACTGCCATCACCGCGTGGGAATTGCTGTTCGAACGCCTGCAAGTGCGCGAAGGAAAAACCGATGAAGGCCAAAGCCTGCTGATCGTCGGTGCCGCCGGCGGGGTCGGTTCGATCCTCACGCAATTGGCCAGCCAGCTCACCGGACTGAAGGTCATTGGCACCGCTTCCCGGCCTCAAACCCAGAGCTGGGTGCGTGACCTGGGCGCCGATCAGGTAATCGATCATAGCCAACCGCTGAGTGAAGAACTCAAACGTGCGGGATTCGAGCAGGTGACCCATGTCGCCAGCCTGACCCAGACCGATCAACACCTGGATCAATTGGTGGAGGCGTTGGCGCCGCAAGGCAAACTGGCGCTGATCGACGATCCGAAGTCGCTGGACGTGACCAAGCTCAAGCGCAAGAGCCTGTCGCTGCACTGGGAATTCATGTACACCCGCTCGCTGTTCGAAACCGTAGACATGATCGAACAACACAAACTGCTCAACCGCGTCGCCGGGCTGATCGATGCGGGCACCCTGAAGACCACAGTCGGCGAGCACTTCGGAACCATCAACGCGGCCAACCTGCGTCGTGCTCATGAGCTGTTGGAGAGCGGCAAGTCCAAGGGCAAGATTGTGCTTGAAGGGTTCTAAAGTTCTAAGGCAAATGATCGCTGGCTTCTGGAGCTGCCGAAGGCTGCGATCTTTTGCCGTCAGTCAGAGAGTTGACCGTTGTCACAATTGCGATCGTATTCAGGTCTACAATCGAAAACTCCGCGAACAATCATTTACGTGATGTCTTTTACGAGACGTCTTTTGCGAAACGTCTTTTTCAAGAGGAGTTCAGCAATGAATATCCAGATAAAAGAAGTGGCAACATCCCGCTGGCAGGTCCGACTGGATCAACACGCTGTGACGTTCCGCAGTGAAGCCGAAGCGCTGGCCTTCACTAAAACGCTTGAAGCGCGCTTGCACGCGCCCCATCAGTTTCCCGACCGTCAGCAGCGCGCTGCTGGCTGAGTCCGTCCTTAGACCTGGGCTTGCGTCAGCGCCCGGGCATTTTGCAAACGTCGGGTGAGCGTCGCCGCGCTCACCACCAGAATCCCGCACAGGCTGATGACCATGGCCATCGGCATAGCGCTGCCATCATGCAAAACACCCACCAATGCTGCGGCTCCGGCGGCGACGCTGAACTGCAGGCAACCAAGCATCGCCGAGGCACTGCCCGCCCGCGCGCCTTGCCCGTTCATGGCGCAGGCCGAGGCATTGGGAACAATACAACCCAGACTGGCGATGCAGATAAAAAGCGGGATCAGCAACGGCCACAACTGCGCGGTATGCAACGAGCTGACCGCCAACAGGGCCAGGCCGCCCGCCAGATAGAACCAGACGGTACGCGCCAGTAAAAAAGCCGGACCGCGTTTGGCCAGCATCCGGGCATTGACCTGGGCCACCAGAATGAAACCCGCCGCGTTAATACCGAACAGCCAGCCAAAATGCTCGGCCGGCACGCCATAGAGTTTGATGAAGACGAACGGTGAACCGGCGATGTAGGCAAACATCCCGGCGATGGCGATACCACCGGTCAGGGCATGACCGAGGAAGATTGGGTCCGCCAACAACCGACCGTACTGACGCAGTGCGCCCGACAACGGTTGGCGCGGCACATGGGCCGGCAGGCTTTCCGGCAGCCCGAGAGCCACTGCCAACCCTGCCAGTGCACTGAAACCGGTCAGCACCAGAAAGATCGACTGCCAGCCCGTCGTATTGACCAGCAACCCGCCCAGCATCGGCGCAAGAATCGGCGCCAGGCCCATCACCAGCATCAACTGCGAAAAGACCTTCGCCGAACCCACCGCATCGCATTTATCGCTGACCACCGCCCGGGAGATCACCATGCCCGCGCAACCGCCCAGCGCCTGGACGAAACGTGCACCGATCAGCCACTCCAGAGTCGGCGCATAAGCACAGGCCAATGACGCAGCAGTGAACAAGCCGACCCCAGTCAGCAAGGGAATCCGTCGCCCAAAGCGATCAGCCACCGGACCGTACGCCAGTTGGCCAATGGACAGGCCGAGGAAATAGGCCGCCAGGGTCAGTTGAACGTGTTTTTCGTCGGTGCCGAAAGCGAGCGCCATCGCCGGGAATGCCGGCAGATAGAAATCGATCGCCAGCGGACCGAAAGCGCTCAAGGCGCCGAGAATCAGGATTGTACGGAGGTTCATCAGGCGTCCAGGTTAGGCATGCAGGTTGGCCATGGATCGGCAGGGCAACAGTCTAGCCGGGCGTGGACGCCTTGAACATTCCGTTAGGTCGCTAACTATTAAAAAACTCAGGCCAGTTTGACGCCATAACCCTCTTCGCTGATCGCGGCGATCACCTGATCGGCCGTCAGCGCGCTTTCAACGCCGACTTCTTTTGCCGCCAGATCAATGCGCACGCTGGCCGCGGGATCCTTGGCTTGCAGCGCCTGAGTGATGGCCTTGACGCAATGACCGCAGGACATGCCTTCAACGTTGAACACTTGCATGGGACGTCTCCTTAATGGGGCCCTTTAATAGGGTTGAGGGCAGTCTCGAGCTTGCCACCATGGCAAGGTCAAGTTCTCAGGCAAGCTGCCGGGCTGGCAATCAACGCCGCGCTCGGCCAAGCTGCGTCCATCTATGACTCGACATCAGGAGATTCAGCCATGCGCTGGTCAGCTCTCAGCCTGTTTGGCTTCCTCAGCCTATTTGCCGCGACACCTTCGGTTCAAGCCGCCGGGGAGGACTACGGCGTGCTGATCATTTCCCGCGAGCGCCTGGAAGTGTCGACTTCCTGCGAGATCGGTGTGTACATCCAGGATCAGCTATCGGCGCGACTGTTCCAGGAACAGAGCACCTCGTTCAACCTGCCGCCGGGCAATGTGTCCCTGCGCCTCAAACTGCTGCCGGGCCAGGCGCCGGGTTGCAACCCGGGCATGCTCGCACCGGGTTCGCAGAACATCACGCTCAAGGCCGGGGATGTGTTGAAGTTCCGGATTGCGATGACGCAGGAAGGAATGTACCTCAAGCCTGCGGCTCTCGAATATTGAATCGTCTGTAAAAGATCGCAGCCTTCGGCAGCTCCTACATGGACCGCGTGATCCTGTAGGAGCTGCCGCAGGCTGCGATCTTTTGATCTGAGACATGGCGCTTGACCTTGCCCGCATGGCAAGGTTGATCCTGTAGGTAATTTCTACAGGGAGCGTGACCGATGTCCGAATCCACCACCTTCGATCTGCCGATTGCCGGCATGACCTGCGCCAGTTGCGCCGGGCGTGTCGAGCGGGCTTTGAGCAAAGTCATCGGCGCCACGGCCGTCAGCGTCAACCTGGCCACCGAACAGGCCCGGGTTCAAGCGCCCAGTGACAGCCTGCCGGCGTTGATGGACGCAGTGCAGCAAGCCGGTTACAGCGTGCCGCAGCAGAGCCTGGAATTGAGCATCGACGGCATGACCTGCGCGTCCTGCGTCGGCCGCGTCGAACGGGCGCTGGCCAAGGTGGCGGGGGTCAAAAGTGTCAGCGTCAACTTGGCCAACGAACGTGCGCACCTCGAACTGCTCGGCCAGGTCGATCCACAAACCCTGATCGGCGCCGTGATCAAGGCCGGTTACTCCGCCAGCGTCTGGGAAGTCGAACACCCGCAAACCGACAATCAACAACAACGACTGCACCGCGAACGCTGGGCGTTGCTGGCGGCCATCGCCCTCGCCTTGCCGCTGGTGCTGCCGATGGTGCTGCAACCTTTCGGTGTGCACTGGATGCTCCCGGCGTGGGTGCAGTTCGCGTTGGCCACGCCGGTGCAGTTCATCTTCGGTGCACGCTTCTATATCGCTGCGTGGAAAGCCGTGCGCGCCGGTGCCGACAACATGGATTTGCTGGTAGCCCTGGGCACCAGCGCCGGCTACGGCTTGAGCGTTTACGAGTGGGCCACCGCTGCCGGTCGCATGCCACACCTGTATTTCGAAGCCTCGGCGGTGGTGATCGCCTTGGTGTTGCTGGGCAAATACCTGGAAAGCCGCGCCAAGCGCCAGACCGCCAGCGCCATCCGCGCCCTCGAAGCCTTGCGTCCAGAGCGAGCCATTCAGGTGATCGAAGGCCGCGAACAGGACGTTGCGATCAGCGCTTTGCGCCTCAACGATCTGGTCATGGTCAAACCCGGTGAACGCTTCCCGGTGGATGGTGAAGTGGTGGAAGGCCAGAGCCACGCCGATGAAGCACTGATCAGCGGTGAAAGCCTGCCAGTACCGAAACAACCGGGCGACAAGGTCACCGGCGGCGCCATCAATGGCGAAGGTCGGCTGCTGGTTCGGACCTTGGCGCTTGGCGCAGAAACCGTGTTGGCGCGGATCATCCGCCTGGTGGAAGACGCGCAGGCGGCAAAAGCACCGATCCAGAAACTGGTGGATAAAGTCAGCCAGGTGTTCGTGCCGGCGGTGCTACTGATCGCGCTGGCGACCTTGATCGGTTGGTGGCTGTACGGCGCGCCACTGGAAACCGCGTTGATCAACGCCGTCGCAGTGTTGGTGATCGCCTGCCCTTGTGCACTCGGGCTGGCCACGCCGACGGCAATCATGGCCGGCACCGGTGTGGCGGCGCGCTACGGGATTCTGATCAAGGACGCCGAAGCCCTGGAGCGCGCCCATGAAGTCAGCACCGTGGTGTTCGACAAGACTGGCACGCTGACTTCGGGTACGCCGCGCATCGCTCATCTGAGTGCCATCGAAGGTGACGACGCTGCTCTGCTGCAAATGGCTGGGGCGCTGCAACGCGGCAGTGAACACCCCTTGGCCAAGGCTGTGCTGGATGCCTGCGCCGAGCGCGGCTTGACCGTGGCTGATGTCAGCGACAGTCAATCGCTGACCGGGCGCGGCATTGCCGGCAATCTCGATGGTCGACGATTGGCCTTGGGCAATCGGCGTCTGCTGGAAGAAAGCGGACTGAGCGCCGGGCCCTTGGCCGACTCCGCAACCGCTTGGGAAACCGAAGGCCGAACCCTGTCCTGGCTGATCGAACAAAGCCCTGAACCGCGAGTGCTCGGTCTGTTCGCCTTCGGAGACACGCTCAAACCCGGCGCCTTGCAAGCAGTGCAACAGCTGAACTCACGGAATATCAGCAGCCACCTGCTGACCGGCGATAACCGCGGCAGCGCCAAGGTGGTCGCCGAGGCACTGGGCATCAGCGATGTCCACGCCGAAGTATTGCCGGCGGACAAAGCCGCCACCGTCGCCGCACTAAAAAAAACCGGCGTGGTGGCGATGGTTGGCGATGGCATCAACGACGCGCCGGCCCTCGCAGCGGCAGACATCGGCATCGCCATGGGCGGCGGCACCGACGTCGCCATGCACGCGGCCGGAATCACCCTGATGCGCGGCGATCCACGGCTGGTGCCGGCGGCGCTGGAAATCAGCCGCAAGACCTACGCGAAGATTCGCCAAAACCTGTTCTGGGCCTTCGTCTATAACCTGATCGGCCTGCCACTGGCGGCGTTCGGCTTCCTCAACCCGGTGCTGGCCGGCGCGGCCATGGCGCTGTCGAGCGTCAGCGTGGTCAGCAATGCGTTACTGTTGAAAACCTGGAAACCCAAAGACCTGGAGGACAAGCGATGAACATTGGCCAAGCGGCCCGCCAGAGCGGTCTGAGCGCGAAGATGATTCGTTACTACGAGTCCATCGGCCTGCTCAAGGCAGCCCATCGTACCGACAGTGGCTATCGGGTCTATGGCGACGACGATCTGCACACCCTGGCGTTTATCAAGCGCTCTCGGGATTTGGGGTTCTCGCTGGAAGAGGTCGGCAAACTGCTGACCCTCTGGCAGGACCGTCAGCGAGCCAGTGCCGATGTGAAGGCGCTGGCCCGTCAGCACATCGACGAGTTGAACCAGAAGATTCGCGAACTCGGGCAACTGCGCGACACCCTGCAAGACCTGGTAGAACATTGCCACGGTGACCACCGCCCGGACTGCCCGATCCTCAAGGAACTGGCGTCGGGCTGCTGCGCCGAACCCGCCCACTCCTGAGCGCCAACCCCTTCGCCACCAGCAACGTGGTGAGGGGAATGCCGTGGAACAACAGCACCACCGTGCCGGGCGTCCACCAGGAATAGAACGGCGCGGCGATCAACATACCGATGCCGAACCCGGTCATTTGCAGCAGCGTCAGAAAGCTGAAAATCGGCAGACGCAGATTGTCCGGTTCACGTTGCAGACGTGACATCAGGCCGACTTCCGAGAACCCATCGCCCAAGCCTGCGGGCAATGAAAACAGCAGCAAGCCGTAAAGGGTTTGCTGCTGAAACATCAGGATGAAGCCACAAGACATCAGCAACACGCCGAAGAAAAATCGCCGTTCAAGGTGTGCGTTGTCCGTACCTTTCAGTCGACTGGCGATTCGCGCACCGATGAATTTCCCAATGGCCCAGACCGCCAGCATCAGACCCAGGGTGGTGCTGGCCGACTCGGGTGTCAGCAGTTTTGAAATAATCGGGAGGCCGACGTTGTGCGCGGCGCTGCCAAGAGTATCGGCCATGGCAACGGCGAGCATCGCCGTCAGCACCGGTGCCGTGCGCAGGCCCTGACGCAGGGCCGACCATTCGCCTTGTTGGTGAAGGGGTTCATCACTGGGTGCAGGTCTGGGAAACCGCAGCGGCACAATCAACAACGCCGCCAGCAGGTAAGTGGCTACGTTCAAGGCAAACACCGTTTCAAAGCCAAACCCCGCCACCAACAAACCCGCCACCAGACTCCCGCCGACCATCGCCGCAGACGACGCCGAGGTAATCCAGGCATTGGTCTTGAGCAGCTGCGCCTTATCGATCATGTGCGGTAATTGGCTGTTGAGGCCAATGGCGAACATCGAATTGCCGAACCCCAGGCCGAACGCGATCAGCGGTAACAGCAGCGCTTGTTGGCTGACCGGCAACACCAGCAGCAAGCCCAGCAAACCGGCGCGCAGCAGGTCGAAGGCAATCAGCGGCAGACGCCCGGCCCAGCGGCGATAGAACCGGGTGCCGATCAGACTGGCAAAGATCCCCCCGGCTACACGGCTGGCGAGGAAGATGCCGACGCTCATGGCGCTGTTGCTGAGCAGATAGACGTAAGTGGCCAGGGCGACCATGTTGAGGAAAGCGCCGAAGTCCGAAATCAGCCGGGCGGCGATGATCAGATGGGCATTGCGGGTGGAATTCACATTCAGTCCTTGAGTGTGGGTGTTTCGAGCGGTGCAGTATGTAGGAGGTTTTATGTTGAAGGCGATGGCCCTTTCGCGAGCAGGCTCGCTCCCACAATAAATCGGTGCCTGGCGCAGATTTTGTGTTGGCGCAAAACTATTGTGGGAGCGGGCTTGCTCGCGAATGCGGTGTGTCATTCAACATCAATGTCGACTGATCTACCGCTTTCGCGAGCAAGCCCGCTCCCACATTTGTTCTTCGGTGTTTGGGGGATTCGGGCAGGCATCTACAAAAAACCCGGCCGAAGCCGGGTTTTGGTCAACCGATTACTGCATCCACGGTGGAGGCGGCTCTTCGGCCTTGCTCGGTGGCGCATCGTCCGCCGCCCGAACCGCTTGACGACGCTCTTCATCGAGACGGGCCGCCTCGATCTCGCGCATGATCCCGCCAACGTCTGCCAGCTCTTCCGGCTCGTCGAACTCGCCGGTCAATACACTGGCCGGGTGCAGGGTGCCGGCTTCGTACAACGCCCACATTTCCTTGGCGTACTTGGTGCGTTTCAACTCCGGTGCAAAACGACCGAAGTACGACGCCATGTTGCCCACGTCCCGCTCCAGCATGTTGAACGCGTGGTTGTTGCCTGCCGCATCCACCGCTTGCGGCAGGTCGATGATGACCGGGCCGGTCGGCGTCAGCAGTACGTTGAACTCGGACAGGTCACCGTGCACCAAACCGGTACACAGCATCAGCACGATCTGCGAAATCAGAAACGCGTGATATTCGCGTGCCTGGTCCGGCTCCAGCACCACATCGTTCAGACGCGGCGCGGCATCACCGTACTCGTCGGCCACCAGCTCCATCAGCAGCACGCCTTCAAGGAAGTCATACGGCTTGGGTACCCGCACACCGGCACCGGCCAGTCGGAATAACGCCGCCACTTCGGCATTCTGCCAGGCGTCTTCGGTTTCTTTCTTGCCGAACTTGGAGCCCTTGGCCATCGCTCGAGCCTGCCGGCTGTTGCGCACCTTACGGCCTTCCTGATACTCGGCCGCCTGACGAAAACTGCGTTTATTCGCCTCCTTGTAGACCTTGGCACAACGCAGCTCGTTGCCGCAGCGCACCACATAAACAGCTGCTTCTTTACCACTCATGAGTGGGCGCAGCACCTCGTCGACCAGACCGTCCTCGATCAGGGGTTCAATGCGTTTTGGAGTCTTCATCAGCTTTTATTGTGGGTCCTTTATTACCAAACACGCGAAAGTCATTCGTTATACGGCAATCCTCTCATTCGCGGGAGGGGTTGCCGACCTATGAACGTTCCCATGAACATCAAGAAGCACACAATGTGCCGGATTAATCAGGTGCAACTCATTGACCGCTCAGGATCATAGCTGAGCCTGCGCCACTTGTTGACGAAGGGCTACAGGGGCATTTGCGACAGAATCTGACACGTAGATCCCTACCCTTCGCCGGATTTTTCTCAACAGGCCTCAATTTCCCCGTTCCTCAGCCGAAGGCATTAGAGAGAACAGGAATTGTCCGACAGTCGAAAACATTTACAGCTGCCAATAATCCGCGAGTCATCTGCACTGCGTGGGCCTATAAGAAAAAACTGGAGCGCGGATGAACATCAAACAGAAGTTGACCTGGGCGTTTGCAATCATCGCCTGCTTGCCCGTGGTGCTGGTCGCCACCCTCGTGGTGCTGAACTTGCGCAGCGATGCCAAGGATAATTTCGTCGATGGCAGTGGCCGCGAAATTCGTCAGGTCAGCAATGCCATGCAATTGTTCTTTGACGGCATCAGCCAGAACGTCGATTACCTGGCCGGCCAGCCGCTGATCAAAGCAGGCGACGCCAGCGTAAAAAGCCGGGTCAGTGCCGACGCCGCGCAACTTCCCGAAAGCGAGATGGACACAAAGCTGTTGGACTTGTTCACTGGGCTGGCCACCAGCCACCCGGCTTATTCCTATGTGTCTTACGGCTTGTCCAGCGGTGGTTATGCCACATGGCCGGCTGACCCGAAAATGGCCAATTACGACCCACGTGTTCGCCCCTGGTACAAGACGGCCTTGGCCAACCCAGGCAAGACGATGCGTACTGAGGCCTATTACTGGGCCGGTGACGACGCCGTGCTGGTCAGTACCGTGCGCACGGTGGCCAATCAGCTGGGGGCCCAAGGCGGAGTGCTCGCCATCGATGTGTCCCTCAAGCAGCTCACCGAAATCGTCAAACAGATCAAACTCGGCGAAACCGGCTACCTGATGCTGGTGGAAAACACCGGCACAATCCTGGTAGATCCGAAGCAACCGGAACACAACTTCAAAGCGCTCAATAGCCTCGGCGACGGCTACGCGCAACTGGCCAAGTCCGGTAAAGGGCTGGTGGAAGTCGAGCTCAATGGCGAACGCTACATGGCCAACGTCTGGCCATCGGAACAACTGGGCTGGACCTTTATCGGCCTGATCAAGCAGACCGACGTGATGAGTTCGGCCACACAACTGACCTGGCTGATCGCGATCATCGCGGCAGTATTGGCGGTGTTTTTCGCCATCGTCGGCGCCAGTTTCGCCAGCCTGATCGTGCGACCGATCCGCAGCGTGGCCAGTGGTCTGGAAGGCATCGCCCAGGGTGAAGGCGACCTGACCAAGAACCTGCACATCCGTGGCAGCGACGAAACGGCTCAATTGGCCAACTGGTTCAACCAGTTTCTGGCGGCGATTCGCAACCTGATTCAAAGCATCGGCGGCGCCGCGACCAAGATCCTCGCCACCTCCCAGAGTTCGACGCAAGTCTCCAGCGACATGGCCGAAGCCGCCGGGCGCCAGCGTGAAGCGGTGGACATGGTGTCCACGGCGTTCCACGAAATGGTCGCCACCGCCAACGAAGTCGCACGCTCCTGCAGCCAGGCCGCCGAGTCGGCCGACAGCGGCCAGCGCCAGGCGCGCGAAGGACAGCAGCAGATCGATGCCGCAGTAAGCAGTGTTGATCGCTTGAGCCAGGAAATCGAACAATCGGCGCAATCGATGCAACAGCTCGAGCGCGACAGCAACGACATTCAGTCGATCCTCGGGACCATTCGTTCTATCGCTGAACAGACCAACCTGCTGGCGCTGAACGCCGCCATCGAAGCGGCCCGGGCGGGTGAACAGGGTCGTGGTTTTGCGGTAGTGGCGGATGAAGTTCGCGCCCTGGCCAAACGGACGGCCGACTCCACGGCGGAAATCGACGGACTGCTCGGCAACCTGGCCAAGCGCACCAGCCAGGTGACTCAGCAGATGCATGCGAGCCTGGAAGTGTCTCAGCAATCGGTGACGCGTATCGGCGAAGCGCGCAGCAGCTTCGGGCAGATTCGTGAGTCGGTGGATGTGATTCGCGACATGAACACTCAGATCGCCACAGCGGCTGAGGAGCAGCATCAAGTGGCGGAAGACATCAATCGCCACATCAGCCAGATTCATGGCGATGCGCAGTTGGTGGCGGAACTGGCGAACTCGGCGCGGCTGGATTCTCAGAGCCTGGCGGGGTTGTCGAATGAGCTGGATGGGTTGGTTCGGCGGTTCAGAACCTAATATCCAGGAACACCGCAGATCCAGTGTGGGAGCGGGCTTGCTCGCGAAAGCGGACTGTCAGCCAACAGAGATGTTGAATGTGATGGCCTCTTCGCGGGCAAGCCTCGCTCCTACAGGGATCGCATCCGACACAACACCTGTAGGAGCGAGGCTTGCCCGCGAAGGCGTCATTACTGCCTAAACAACTCCCCCGGGGTAAACCCGAACAACCCCTTGAACGCCGCAATAAACGCCGACGTCGAGTCGTACCCGCAAGACAGCGCGGCATGGGTCACGCTGTTCCCCTCTTCCAGCAAACTCAACGACGACAGTAGCCGCATGCGCTGCCGCCAGCCACGGAAGCTCAAGCCGGTTTCACGCTGGAACAAGCGCATCAAGGTTTTCTCCGACGTGCCCAAACGCTCGGCCCACTCCTGCAAGGTCGCATTGCGCTCAGGGCTGTCGATCAGCTCGTTGCACAAGCCCAACAACCGTTCATGCCGGGGCAGCGGCAGGGAAAAACCCACTTCGGGCAGACTCGCCAACTGATCCAGCAACACGCCCACCAATCGCGCCTCCTGGCTGTCGCCCTGTGGATACTCCACCGGCAACAGGCAAAAACGCTTGATCAGTTCCCGCGCCAATGGCGTGACTTCCAGCACCCGGCAACGCCCGTCCGCCCATGGGCAGTCCTCACGGCGCACGTACAGGCTGCGCATCTCGGCACGCATTGAGGTCACGACCTGATGCTGGAGATCCGCCGGAATCCAGATGCCCCACTGCGGCGGTGCAAAGAAACTGCCTTCGGCGGTGTGCACCCCGAGAACGCCGCTGATGGCGTAGGAAAACTGCACCCAATCGTGACGATGCGGCGACGTCCACGAACCGGCGTTCAGACTTTCCGCTCGCGCATACAACGGGCGCGGCAACGCCGTCAGCGCCGGGATCGTGCGTTCGAGGGAAAGTTGTCCGTTAGTCGGCATTGATTGGCCTTATGTCGCAAGACGGCTGATGAAGCCGACGTTAGGCTAAGTCATCAATTCTTACAAACGTATTCGGTGCCGGTCATGCATGCCTTCAAACACCTCAAACGCGTGGTCACCGACTGGTTCTTGTGCGGCATGCTGATCGCCACGCTGCTGGCGTATGTCTTCCCGATCTTCGGCGCCACGGGTGGCCGGATGCATGCGGAGTACGTGATCAACATCGGCGTGTTTCTGGTGTTCTTCCTGCACGGGGTCAACCTGTCCAGCGAGCAAATCCGTCATGGCCTGAGGAACTGGAAGCTGCACGTGATGGTTCAAACTTTCACCTTTACGGTGTTTCCGCTGATCTGGCTGGTGAGCGACAAACTGCTGGGTTCGCACATTCCGTCGCTGCTGATGCTCGGTTTCCTCTACCTCTGCGCCCTGCCCTCGACCATCTCCTCGTCTGTGGCCCTGACCGGTAGCGCGGGCGGCAATGTACCGGCGGCCATTCTCAACGCGAGCCTGTCCAGTGTGCTGGGGATTTTTCTGACGCCGTTGCTGGTGAGTTTCGTGGTCGGTAGCGGCGCTGGTGGTATCGACCTGGGCTCAACCCTGCTCGACCTGTGCGCCATGCTGCTATTGCCGCTGGTGCTCGGGCAATTGCTGCGGCCGTTGCTGGGCAAGCTTTTCGCTCGGCACAAACGCTATACCAACATCGCCGACAAACTAGTGATTCTGCTGCTGGTGTACTCGGCGTTCTGCAACTCGATGGTGTCGGGGATGTGGCAGCAACAGGGCAACAGCGTGATTCTGACTGCGCTGATGGGCAGTGCGATTTTGCTGGCAATCATCCTGTGGATGACCACCCGCACCGCTCGCGCGCTGAAGTTCAGCCCTGCCGATGAGATTGCTGCGGTGTTCTGCGCCAGCAAAAAATCCCTGGCGGCCGGTGCACCGATGGCGGCGCTGATCTTCGGCGCCAACCCCGGCCTTGGCTTGATCCTGCTGCCGATCATGATCTATCACCCGTTGCAGCTGATCGTCTGCTCGGTGATGGCCGAGGGTTACGCCAACCGCAACCGGGAACTGGCCGCGCAGCAACGCGCGGCAGTGCTCAACCCCCAGTAATCAGCAATCAGCGCTCGATAATCGCCGTCACGCCCTGACCGCCCGCTGCGCAGATCGAGATCAACCCTCGGCCCTTGCCCGCCGCGTCCAGCAGCTTCGCCAGGTTGGCGACGATGCGCGCACCGGTGGCGGCAAATGGATGCCCGACGGCCAGTGAGCTGCCCTTGACGTTGAGGCGGCTGCGGTCGATGGAGCCCAACGGCGCGTCGAGACCGAGACGGGTTTTGCAGAATTCCGGATCTTCCCAGGCCTTCAATGTGCACAGCACTTGCGCGGCGAACGCTTCGTGGATTTCGTAGTAATCGAAGTCCTGCAAGGTCAGGCCATTGCGCGCCAGTAATCGCGGCACGGCATAAGCCGGCGCCATCAGCAGGCCTTCGGCACCGTTGACGAAATCCACCGCCGCCGCTTCGCCGTCACGCCAATAGGCGAGGATCGGCAAGCCGCGCTCTTTCGCCCAGTCCTCACTGCCCAGCAACACGACCGACGCACCATCGGTGAGTGGCGTCGAATTGCCTGCGGTCAGGGTGCCCTTGGCGTTTTTCTCAAAGGCCGGTTTCAGTGAAGCCAGTTTTTCCAGGGTCAGATCCGGGCGCAGGTTGTTATCCCGGGTCAGGCCGAGGAACGGCGTCATTAAATCGTTGTGCCAGCCTTCGGCGTAGGACGCGGCCAATTTCTGATGGCTTTCCTGGGTCAGCTGATCCTGCTCGTCGCGCGGGATGCTCCAGGTTTGGGCCATCATTTCACAGTGTTCGCCCATCGACCGGCCGGTGCGCGGCTCGCCGATGCTTGGAAAGTCGGGCATCAAGTGGCGGGGACGCAGTTGCAGGAAGGTTTTCAGTTTGTCAGCGGTGCTTCGGGCGCGGTTGGCCTGCAAGAGGATCTTGCGCAGGCTTTCGTTGACCCCGATCGGCACGTCCGAGGCGGTGTCGACGCCGCCGGCAATGCCACATTCGATCTGACCCAGGGCAATTTTGTTCGCCACCAACAGCGTCGCTTCCAGCCCCGTGCCGCAGGCTTGCTGGATGTCGTAGGCCGGCGTCATCGGCGACAACCGCGAGCCCAGCACGCATTCGCGGGTCAGGCCGTAATCGCGCAAATACTTGAGCAGCGCACCAGCTGCCACTTCACCCATGCGCACACCGTGCAGGTTATAGCGCTCGATCAGGCCTTCCAGCGCTGCGGTGAACATCGCCTGGTTACTGGCAGTGGCGTACGGCCCGTTGGACCGGGCAAAGGGGATACGGTTACCACCGATAATCGCGACGCGGCGCAGCTGAGTCATGAAAAGCTCCCTATTCTGTGGTGACTACAATCCTCAAGCGTAGGCCGTATCTCGTGGGTCGAACGACTAATTGCCGTTCATGGTCCACACTTTTAACCCCAGCTGATGGAGCGTGATTCATGTCTGACCGTTATATCGACTTCGCCAATTCGTCCATCGGCCATCGTGTGGTTGGTGCCCTGGGTCTGCCGTCGCCGGTACGACTGGAACGCTGGCAAGCAGGCCGGCTGCGGCCTATCGAGGGGGCGCTGTTGATTGGCGGTGGCCCGTTGGCGGAAAAAGTCAGCACGCTCGCCAACCGCCTGACCGACACGATTTACAGCTACGGCACCGATCCGACCGTTGCCACCGAGTGGATTCCCGGACACGGCCAGAAACTCAAAGCCGTGGTGTTCGACGCCAGCGATCTGGTGCAGGTCGATCAGCTGAAACAGCTGCGCGAGTTCTTCCAGCCGCTGATGAAAAACCTCGATCACCATGCGCACCTGGTGATTCTGGGCCGGGCGCCAGAGACCTTGAGCGATCCGTTCGCCGCCAGTGCACAGCGTGCGTTGGAAGGTTTCAGCCGTTCGCTGGCCAAGGAACTGCGTAGCGGCGGTACTTTGCAGCTGCTCTATGTTGGCGAAGGTGCCGAAGATCAACTGGAAGGCCCATTGCGGTTTTTCCTCTCGCCCAAAAGCGCGTTCATTTCCGGGCAAGTCATTCGCTTGAAGGCGTGTGAGGCGCAGGTGATGGACTGGAGTCGCCCCTTGTCAGGACGCAAGGCACTGGTGACAGGCGCTGCCCGTGGCATCGGCGCTTCGATCGCCGAAACCCTCGCCCGCGACGGCGCCGAGGTGATCCTGCTCGACGTGCCACCGGCCAAAGCCGATCTCGAAGCCCTGGCCGCACGCCTCGGCGGGCGCGGCATCACGCTGGACATCTGCGCCGAAGATGCCGCCACGCAACTGATCGAACATCTGCCCGATGGCATCGACATCGTGGTTCACAACGCCGGGATCACGCGGGACAAAACCCTGGCCAACATGACCCCGGAATTCTGGGACGCGGTGCTGGCGGTCAACCTCAACGCGCCGCAAGTGCTGACCAAGGCGTTGCTCGACAGCGGCACTCTGCGCGACAACGGCCGAGTGATCCTGCTGGCGTCCATCAGCGGCATCGCCGGCAATCGCGGGCAAACCAATTACGCCGCGAGCAAGGCCGGGTTGATCGGCCTGGCCCAAGCCTGGGCGCCGCTACTGAGTGAGCGCGGCATCAGCATCAATGCCGTGGCGCCAGGGTTCATCGAAACCCAAATGACCGCAAACCTGCCCTTCGGCGTACGCGAAGCCGGGCGACGCTTGAGTTCGCTGGGCCAGGGCGGCCTGCCACAAGACGTCGCCGAAGCCGTGGCCTGGCTGGCACAACCGGGCACCGGAGCGTTTACCGGGCAAGCGTTGCGCGTGTGTGGACAAAGCGTTTTGGGAGCCTGACCATGACCACCGACTGGCACACACTCCATAGCGAACCGGGCCTGAAAACGCTGTATGTGAAAGCGGCAACGCGCCGCAAAATCACCGGCACCACACTGCCTGACCTGGGTTATCACTGCTGGGTCAATGTCGATCCGAAACGCCTGGAGGCTTATCGCAAGGTGTGTGGTTTCGCCGACAACGGGCTGCTACCACCGACGTATCCACACATCCTGGCGTTTGCCTTGCAGATGCATTTGCTTACCGCCAAAGCGTTTCCGTTTCCGCTGCTGGGGCTGATTCACTTGAGCAATCGCATCCGCATCTTGCGCCCCATGGGCGGCGTACACCGGGTGCGGGTCAGCGTGAAAGTGCAGAACCTGAAACCCCATGCCAAGGGTGCGACGTTCGATTTAGTGACGACACTCGACGATCAGTTGGGGCCGCTGTGGGAGGCTGAAAGCCAGATGCTCTGTCGCGGCGTCAAACGGGAAGGCGAGCCTGTCGAGGAAGCGTTTGCATCAACGCTGTCGCTGACCGAAGTAGCCCACTGGAAAGCACCCGCGGACATTGGCCGGCGGTACGCCAAGGTGTCCGGAGACTACAACCCGATCCACCTGAGTGCGATCAGCGCGAAGCTCTTTGGTTTTCCCAGTGCCATCGCCCATGGCCTGTGGAACAAGGCACGTACGCTGGCAGCCCTGAGCGAACATTTGCCGACGGCAAACGTCGAGATTGCGGTGCAGTTCAGAAAACCGGTGCGCCTTCCCAGTGAAGTGACGCTGATGTCCAGCGCGGCGGGGTCCAGCGGAGATTTTCAGTTGGTGGGGGCGGGGGATTTGGAACACATGGTTGGGCAGTGGCGGCCTGTTGCGTGATTGTTCGGCGCTGTCATTGCCAGCGTCTGCGAAATTAGCTTCGCGGGCAAGCCTTAATGCCTGTCAGTTAAGCGAAATTTCTGTAGGAGCGAGGCTTGCCCGCGAAGAATGCACCGCATTTTTTCAGGTATTACGCGTCATCGTTCTTCGCGGGCAAGCCTCGCTCCTACAAGTGGAGCGGCGTGCACCCGCCCTTCACCACTCAACAGGCCGAGCGTTAGCTCGCCTGCCGCTTTTGATTTTGATTTTGATCTGCCCGCCCCTTCGGGAGGCTGAGTGGAGGTGTTCATCTGGGGATTGGCGCGCAGCGCCGTTCGACGCAGTCGAACCCATCGCATGTAGGTCGTAGCGAAGCAGACCGTAGGGCGATGCCCCCAGATGGATACCGGAGCGAAGGAACGCCGAGCCTCAGCGAGGGGCCGTACGCTTGGGGCGAGACCTTTTGGGTACTTTTGGGGCGTTTGCCAAAAGTGCCTCGCCGTAAGGGCGAAACCCTAAGCAGCCGTTACCGCAGAAATGGATATGTACACCACAAGCCAGGATCAAGAACTAACCACCCCAGGAAACAAATTATTCAACGTCTCCAACAACCGCACGTGATAAATCGGCTTGCGAAACAAATCCAGCACCTGCAACCGCAACATATCACTCACATCATCCATGTCCGCATGCCCCGACGTCACAATCACCGGCAAATGCTGACGAGCCGTATGCTCGCGCAACCGCTTGATCAACGACATGCCACTCTCCTCCGGCATCCGCAAATCAGTAATCACCAGCGCGATATCAGGATGACAAGTCAAATGATGAAGGGCGAGTTTGACCGACGTTGCCGTAAAACAAGTAAAACCTTCGCCCTCCAGCAACTCCGCCAGTTCCAGCAATGCATCCTCCTCATCATCGACCAGAAGAAGCTGTTGGCGTGGCAACGCGGGAGCATTCATGGGTAAACCACCTGCAATGGACTAAGCGTTGACGTTAGAACTGCCCTGGCAGGTTAGCAAGCTGTCGGCATCAAGCTGGCGGCACCAGCGCATCCTTGATCACGGTAAAAATATCGGTTATCGCACCCGAGATAGGCGTCATGAATACGGCCAACGCAACCGCTGCCATACCCGCAATAATCGCGTATTCGATACCCGACGCACCCTCCGTATCTTTAGCCAGGTGTTTGAACAAAATGATTTCAGTTTTGATCCTCTGAACAACTTTTATAAAGGACATGACGTGTCTCCTATGGCAGGGGATGTTGCACGGCCGCAACATGATTCCCCTATGCCAGCATCAGCATTGTCGGCAAACCCAAGACCAACAACTGTAAGAACTTATTAATACTTAAGTATTAACCGTCACTAAACAGCGCTTTTGGCTTCAAACCGTTACTTTTGTCAGATATTTGCCGCCCTGTAATGGCTTTTTGCTCTACCTGCGCTACCGTCAAATAGCGAAATAGTTCCATGTTCATAGTTGCCTGATTGCGAAGTCATCTCGTTAGAACTTGGGGGGCATTACGCAGCAGGAAAGGGAGAGCCTTCATGAACAGCCGCGTCACCATGGGCCTGGCCGGGCTGTTTCTGGTAGGCGCCATCATTGCCGGTTATTGGGGGCTGGCGCTGAGTCGCCAACCGGCACCCGAATCCATCGCACAACCTGGCACGTCATCGGCCCCGATACTGGCGCCGGCGGACGATCCAACCCGCCAGCCGGTGGTTGTGCTGCTGCGTGACATAGCGCCGTTCGAGCAAATCACTGCCGCCGACGTGACCGTGGAAAAACTCCGGACCGCCCCGGCCGGCAGCCTGTCCCGTCTCGATCAAGCCATTGGCCGTACGCCTTGGCGCATGCTTAGTGCAGGCAGTTGGCTCAATGATGAAAGTTTCGAAACCGGCGGTGCGCTGGCGCGGATGATCCGCCCCGATGAACGCGCCTTGGCCGTGGCGGCGGATGACGTGGTCAACGTCGGCGGTCAACTGAGCCCCGGCGACTATGTCGATGTCCTGCTGTTTCTGCGCATGGACACCAACAACCTCCAGCAATCGGCCCAGGTCGTGGTTCCGGCGTTGCGGGTGCTCGGCGTCGGCGACCAGTTGGGGCTGATGAACGATGGCCTGCCTGCCAACCCGGCACGCAGCACTGAAGAACGACTCAAACAGGAACAGCAACGCGCCAGCGCCCGCACCGTTTTGCTCGCCGTCCCCGAACCCCTCTTGAGTCGCCTGATGCTCGCGGCTCAGGTCGGTGTTTTGCGCCTGGCCGTGCGCAGCGCCGAGGAAAAACGCCTGAACCAATACTGGGCCGGCAACCGCGATTCAAAGGCGAGCCTGGCCAGTGCCAATCGCGAACTGGTGCAGTTCAGTCAACTGGCCCTGGCCGGCACACCCAAACCCGCCACCGGCGGCGCAGCACCGCGCAAGTCGAGCGTGGAAGTCATCCGCGGCAATGAAGTCACCCAACAAACGCCCTGAATCGAGCGAGGACGCTTCTCCATGCGCAGACGTTTCACGCAGTACATGCTCGACAACGGCTGCTTCGGAAAATGCAGCGGGTTATCGCAATGAGTCAGCCCCAGAACCTGAGTCAGACGTTCCTCGCGATCACGCGCAACAGCACCGACTTCGAGTGGCTGCAAGGTGCCCTTGCCCCTTTGGGCCGAGTGATCAGCGCCGGTGGCGGTAACCTCGATGAGCTCTTGACGCTGGTGGACGTGACCTTCGCCAGCCTGGTGTTCGTGGGTCTGGACCGTGAACATGTGGTAGCCCAGAGCGCGCTGATCGAAGGTGCCCTGGAAGCCAAACCGATGCTGGCGATCGTTGCCTTGGGCGACGGCATGGACAACCAACTCGTGCTCAATGCCATGCGAGCCGGCGCGCGGGATTTCGTCTCTTACGGCTCGCGCTCCAGTGAAGTTGCCGGCCTGGTGCGACGCCTGAGCAAACGCCTGCCGACCGTGGCGCCGAACCTGCAACAGAGTCAGCAGGGTGGCCTGACCGTGCTTTACGGCGCGCAGAGCAATGCCGACGGAGCGTTGCTCGCCAATCACCTGGCGCACGTGGTGCAAAAGAGCGGCCAGCAGACACTGTTGCTGGATCTGGGCCTGCCGCGCGGTGACAGCCTTGCGTTGCTGGGACTGGAGAGCTCGTTTCATTTTGGCGACGCGTTGCGACATCTGAGGCGCCTCGACGCAACGCTGATCGACAGTGCCTTTACCACCTGTGACGCCGGGCTGCGGATTCTCGCCTACGCCAGCAACGACGAACCGCTGGAACAGACCAGTGCCGCCGAGCTGTACATGCTGCTCAGCGCCTTGCGTCAACATTTCCAGCACATCGTGGTGAACCTCACTGGCCAGTCAGACAGCGAAGCGTTACGCACCTTCGTCAGCCATTGCGACAAGTTGCTGTGGTACACCGATCAGAATGTGCTCGACTGCCGACGCAACCTTGAGGTGCTCGGCCGCTGGCGCGAAAAAGGCCTCAAGCTCGACCACGCCAGGTTGCTGGTGGACCGCTATCTGCGCAACGTCGCGCCAGACTCCGACACCTTGAGCAAAAGCTTCGGCATGGAGGTTATGGCGGTCCTTGTCTACAGCCCGGAAGTACGACTCAACGCAAAAAATCAGGGGGTGAGCCTGTTCGAACTGGCCCCGCGCGAAAACCTGACCCAAAGCCTGCGCGCCCTCGGCGAACGACTGGCCAAACGCTCCGAAGACATGGACAAACCCAAGGCTGGCTGGTTTGACCGATTGAGGGGCGCGCAATGAGTGGGGAAAAACTCTTCGGTGCTCCCCCACACGGGCCGGCGGGCAATACCGACCATGAAGGCCTGAAACTGGTGCTGCACCGCTACATCATCGACGCCATCGAAGAGTCCGGAAAAAACCTGCTGGAAGGTTCGCGGCCAATGCTGTCGCAGTTCGTCATCGACAAAGTCGCCGAGTACATCGCCCGTCTGCACCTGGCGATTTCCCGGTACGAGATGGAGCGGCTGGCTGAAGAAATCGTCGACGAGCTCACCGGTTTCGGTCCGCTGGAGGTATTGCTGCGAGACTCGACGGTGACCGAAATTCTGGTCAACGGCCCGCACCGGGTGTTCGTCGAGCGCGAGGGTGTGTTGCACTTGAGTGACCTGCGATTCATCGACGACCACCACGTCGAGCGAGTAATGCAACGAATTCTTGCCCCCTTGGGCCGACGGCTCGACGAGTCTTCACCGATGGTCGATGCGCGCCTGCCCGATGGCAGCCGGGTCAATGCGATCATCCCGCCCATTGCCCTCGATGGCCCGTGCCTGTCGATTCGAAAGTTCCGCAAGGACATGCTCAAAAGCTCCGATCTGATGGCGATGCAGACTATCGATCAGGCGATCTTTGAATTTATTCAGGAGGCCGTGGGCAAGCGTTGCAACATCCTTGTAAGCGGCGGTACCGGCACCGGCAAGACCACGCTGCTGAACATTCTCAGCCAGTTGATCGCCCCTCACGAGCGCCTGGTTACCATCGAAGACGTCGCCGAACTGCAACTCGGCCATCCTCACGTGGTGCGTCTGGAAACCCGACCGCCGAATGCCGAAGGCCACGGCGAAGTGAAGGCCAGCGACCTGATTCGCAACGCGCTGCGGATGCGCCCGGACCGGATCATCCTCGGCGAGATTCG
Organism: Pseudomonas sp. S2_A02; assembly: GCF_054668495.1. NCBI lineage: Bacteria > Pseudomonadati > Pseudomonadota > Gammaproteobacteria > Pseudomonadales > Pseudomonadaceae > Pseudomonas > Pseudomonas sp. S2_A02. Next base: position 2,920,325 of record NZ_CP162776.1, read on the forward strand.
CGGCGTCGAAGTGGTCGACGTGCTCACCGCGATGAACACCGGGCACGACGGTTCCATGAGCACCGTGCACGCCAACAATGCCCAGGATGCGCTGTTGCGCCTGGAGACCCTGGTGGGCCTGACCGGACGCACCATCGCCGAACGCACCTTGCGACAAATGATCTGCGCGGCGCTGGACGTGGTGATCCAACTGACGCGCCTGCCCGATGGCCGCCGCTGCGTCAGCGAAGTGGTGGAGGTCGTGGGTATACGTGATGACATCTATGTGACCAATACGCTGTTCCGCTTCGACCGACGCACCGGTTTCGGTTTTCTGCGCGAGGCGGTCAACCCCGCCGGCGATAAATTGCGTCGTGAATCGGCGCTCCCTCCCTTATCGCACTAAAGGATCACGGCATGCTCAAACCGGCGCTGCTCATCCTGATTTGCCTGACGTTGCTGGGCTTGTCGATCCGTTTGTTTTACAACGGTCTGCGCCAGACCGGCATCGATCGAACCCTCGGGCGCTTGATGCAGGGGCAACCGCAATTGGCGGTGGCGAAATCTTCCTGGGCTGGCCTGGAACGGGCCTTTCTGCGCGCCGGTCTCGGTCGTCCCACCGAGCGCCTGGGGTTGTGGCTGTTGCTCTGGGCCTTGGGCATCTTGCTGGGGTTTGCTCTCGCAAGGTGGATCGGTTTGTTGGTGTTGTTGCTGATGCCACCCCTGGCTCTGCGGCTGTACATCAGTTGGTGCTACCAGCGCCGGCTCAAGCGCATGGTCGAACAACTGCCGTCATTGCTCGATCACACGGTGCGCAGCCTGAAGTCCGGACGCACCTTGGCCGATGCGGTGCTGGTCGCCATCAACGCCGCCGAAGACCCGCTGAAAAACGCCATGGGCCGGGTTCAGCGCAACGTGCACCTGGGCGTCAGCCTGCCTGACGCTGTCACGGACTTCGCCGAACTGTATGAGAAAGACGAGTTTCGCTTGTTCGCGCTGGGCCTGAAGGTCAACCACCGCTACGGCGGCAATGCCAGTGAGCTGTTTGAGAACCTGATCAACATGATCCGTGAACGCGACCAGGCTGCGCGCCAACTGCGCGCCATGACGGGCGAAACCCGCATCACCGCAGTGGTGCTGGCCCTGATGCCAGTGGGGCTCGCCGCTTACTTTTTACTGTCCAATCCGAAATACCTGCTCGCCATGTGGAACAGCAGCTCGGGGCAAATGATGCTCGCGACCGCGTTCGGCCTGCAGGTCGTGGGTTGCCTGGCGCTGTGGCGCATGTTGCGTAGCGTATGAAAATAGCCCTGCTGATCAGCGCACTGTTGTTTCTGGCGGCCACGCTGTTGCTGCTCAGTGGGCTGCTGGACCAACATCGGCGTGCTCGCCAGGTGGCTCAACGACTCGACGGCAAACCGCTGAGCGACCATCGCGTCCGTCACTGGTTGCAAGTGCTGGGCGACAGCCGCATCGGTCAGCGCTCGGTCAAACTGGACAATGAAACCCAAATACTGCTCAACCGCCTCGGCTGGCGCAGCGCCCGGCAACGCTCGCTGTTCGCTGCCTGCCAGATCGGCATACCGGTGCTTGCGTTGGTCCTGAGTCTGTTGATCCAGAGCGTGTTCTTCCCGCAGGTGAACAACCACTGGATCACCCCGGCCTTCGCCACCGCCCTCGGTTATTTGCTGCCAAAACGCTTGCTGGCCGCCGCCGCGCACCGTCGGCAAAGACAACTGGCGATCGAGATTTCGACCTTCATTCCACTGCTGCGCATCCTGTTCGAATCCGGCATGGCGGTGGAGCAATCGCTGCGAGTGCTGAGCATCGAAGGCAAACAATTACTGCCGGCCCTGACCCATGAATTGCGCCTGATACTGACCCGGGTCGACTCCGGTCTGGAGCTTGGCGAAGAACTGAACAAGGCCACCCAGTTGCTAGCGGTGGACGAGTTCACCGACACCTGCGTAATTCTTCAGCAACTGATCCACCAGGGCGGCGGCGCCATGAAATCACTGCTGGGGCTCAAACTGCTGCTCGATGACCGACGCCTGACACGCTTGCAGGAATACATCTCCAAGATGTCCGCGAAAATGTCCGTCGTGATGATGTTGTTTCTCTTCCCGGCGCTGCTGATCGTACTGGCCGGCCCCAGCTTCACCGCTTTGGCCCGGGCCTTTCATCATTGAAAGACCAATGATCCTGGAGCGAGGCTGCGGTGAGGGGGCTTGCCCTAATGCCAGTCAGTTAAGAGTGATACTGAACCTGTGGCGAGGGAGCTTGCTCCCGTTGGGCTGCGCAGCGGCCCCAAGATTCTGGCAATTTATTGCAGAATTTGTGAGTGCTGCGCACTCAAGCGGGAGCAAGCTCCCTCGCCACAAAAGCCTCTCCCACATTGAATTAGCTGTGTGGCGCGGGTTTTGGTACGTCGACGTTATCCAGCATTCGATTCACCGCCAGCTCGGCCAGCATGATGGCCTGCTGAATCGCCAGGATCGTATGCCGCTGCGGGGCTTCGACATACGCGGCAATGTCGCTGGTCATGACGCTGGCTGAGGCCAGTGATTCGCAGACATGGGCCAGCAGGCTTTCGTTATCCATATCCGGCGCAACCATAAACATCCTGCTTGGCTTGCGGCCTTCGGTTTTGTTTGGGGTGGGATTGAGGTAGTGATCGAGCGCGCGGTTAGCGGCGTCGTGGAATTTTTTTGAATCAGCAGATTCGTAAGGGGAAACGTTGTCGGTTTCTGGGGGATTCGGGGTTGCTTTGAACATGATTACACCTCTGGGATGAAATGGAGCCACTTCCAAATTACCGCGATGCAATTTGGGGTGGCAGCTGTACGCGGGTTCGCGGACCGATCCCAGAGGCATATCTCGGCATACCCGAAGGTATCCCGCGCACAGTCGCCATGACACAAAACGACAGACACCCGAAAGTGCTGTTGTTTGGTGGAGCGATTATGCCTCAAGAATCGAGCCGCGACGCCCGGACGCTGAATTGTCAGCGACGGACAAAGGCTAGAGACGCAGCGTCCGACGGGCAACCTGAAAAACATGTGGGAAGGTTCTGATGTTTTTACCGATCGATAAACATCATTGTCTGTAAGGCCGCCATCGCGAGCAGGCTCGCTCCCACAGTGGAGCGGCGTATATCTGAGGGAGATTGGTCAGTTGAGAGGTCGCCTTCGCGGGCAGCCTCGCTCCTACAAGTGGGGCGGCGTATGTCTGAGAGAGATTGGTCGGCTGTCAGGCCGCCATCGCGGGCAAGCCCGCTCCCACAGTGGAGCGGCGTGCACCCGCCCCTCACCACTCAACAGGCCGAGCGTTAGCTCGCCTGCAGCTTTTGATCTTGATCTGCCCGCCCCTTCGGGAGGCTGAGCGGAGGTGTTCATCTGGGGATTGGCGCGCAGCGCCGTTCGACGCAGTCGAACCCATCGCATGTAGGTCGTAGCGAAGCAGACCGTAGGGCGATGCCCCCAGATGGATACCGGAGCGAAGGAACGCCGAGCCTTAGCGAGGGGCCGTACGCTTGGGGCGAGACCTTTTGGGTACTTTTGGGGCGTTTGCCAAAAGTGCCTCGCCGTAAGGGCGAAACCATAAGCCGCCGTTACCGCAGAAATGGATATGTACACCATGAAACAGCGTACAGCCGAAAAACTCAGTGCGCAGTAAGCCGCCGCACACCAGCATTCCCAGGCGACAACGCCAACGCCACCTGCGTGCGATTATGCATATGCGTCAACCGCAACACCTGCGACACATAAAGCTTCACCGTGTTCTCGGTAATCCCCAACTCACAGGCAATCTGATAATTGGTCTGCCCCTTGCCCACCAACCGCGCCACCTCCAATTGCCGCGGCGACAGTTGATTAAAAACCGCCGGCATCTCCACCCGCTCAACCTTGCTCAATGCACCGTCAGCCGAATCAGACAAAGACGCCGAAGACGGTCCCCGACGAACCTTGTCCAGATCCTGATACAACTCGTCGATCGACTCACAAAGGTACTGCAACTTCTGACTCAAATGCCCCAACTGCAGGTTTTTCTGCCGCTCCTGCAAGACCACTTCCTGACGCTGCAAACCTTCGATCAACTCATCCAGATCAATCGGCTTTTGATAGTAGTCAGCGAACCCGGCACGCAAGGCCTTGATCACATCCTGCTTGTCTGCGCGGCCGGTGAGCATGATCGCCTCGAACGCCCGGTGCTTGCCGGACAGCTGTTGCAATGCCTGGACGAGCTGAATGCCATCCATGTCAGGCATCTGCAAATCACAGAGCACCAGACCGATATCCTCATATTCATTGAAGCGCTCGATCGCCTGCTTGCCGGACTGACAAGGAACACAGCGATAACCATTGCGCTCGATGAACTCGCAAAGTTCTTCGACAATCAATGGTTCGTCATCGACCACAAGGACTTTTATTGCCGAGATAAGCTTGTTCACGTGTCACTCCAGGCTTGACCGTTCCTGTACCCACTTCCACAGGCTGTACAACAACTGTTTTGAAAGTAGACGCACTTTCCAACTATGTACATAGAACGAGTGGCGCCCGGCGACTAATGCATCCAGACCAGAGTGAGCAACATGCCCACCAGCACGAACGGTGCAAAGGGCTGCTTTTTTGACGTTCCTGGTCCCAGGTAACGAAGACGATCCCTAAGCCCCTGCCCCATATATAGCCAGAGTCTTGGCGCCAACAGCAGCCAGAACGCACTGGTCAACCCGGCACCGATGAAGCCGCCGAGCAGGTGCATACCGTCCGTCGCAAGGCCCAGCGTCGCCATCAGTTTCACGTCGCCCGCCCCCAGACGTCTCAATGCATAACCGGGCAAGGTGAAGGCCAGTGCCAACAACAAAGCCCAGCCGCCCTGCACCGCCTCGGCCCCCAACCATGTAGTGCCGGTCCACAACAGATACGCCAGCGCCAATACACCCGCGCCAAGGGTCAGGCCATTGGCGATGTGCCGCTCTCGGACATCCTGTGCTGCGCAAAGCGTCAGCCAGATAAGTAGGACAAGGTTCTGCATCCGGTAAAAAACGTCCGTTTTGGCTGAATGATTCTATGCTGATACTACGTCGTGATGGTCAGGGTAGACGCACTCATGAAAACAGGCCTCCCCCGCAAACAAAAAGGTGCCGTGGCGATTGAGTTCGCCTTGGTGTTCATAATCTTTTTCGCCGTGTTTTATGGGCTGGTCAGTTACAGCCTGCCGCTGTTGCTGATGCAATCGTTCAATCAGTCGACGGCCGAAGCGGTACGCCGCAGTGTGGCGCTGGACCCGAGCACCGCCAATTACGACACCGCCGTCAGAAATATTGCGACCACCGAACTGACTCGGCAGCTGGCCTGGATCCCTGCCGCGCTGAACTTCAATGTGGCCACCGACGCCAGTGCCACCTATATCGGTGGCGTGCTGACGGTCACCATCAACTACCCCACCAGTAAATTGAATCAAGTCCTGCCGTTCCTGGTGCTGCCGGGGATCGGCTCGGTGCCCAATCTGCCGGCGACCCTTACCGCCCGATCGAGCCTGCAATTTTGAGTTCCGGAGACAAGCTCTTCGGGCGCCTGCTAAACCGCCAACCGCTACCGCCCTCGATCAATGCAGACACGCCGAGCGTGCAACGTGTCGGTTTGCAGCTGCATCTGAATGACGAGGGCCGAGTGATTCAACTGAGCGGCCCACTGCGGCATCTGCTGGCGCAACAAATGCCCGGCGCGCAGGCACCGCATCTGCTCGATTACCTCATGCCCCATAGCGGCCTGTCGGTCGAAGGCGCGCCCGCCGAGTGGCAGGGACAGAGTCTGGACCTGGATTTTTTCAGCCTCGGCGAACAACCCTTGCATCTGCGTGGCTGGGTGCAGCCGTTGGGCGAAAGCTGGCTGTTGCAGCTGATAGACATCGGCGACCTGCTGCTCGAACGTCGACAAGCGCGCAGCCGCGAACAATGCCAATTACTTGCGGCGCAGATCAGCGAACAGTTGCGCCTGTGCAGCCTGACGCGCTTGCCCGAAGTGCTGGCAGAGCAACTGCAAGGCCTGGCCCAGCGCTTTCAGATCCCGTGCATCGCCATGGCCTTGCTCGACGAACAGGCCGAGGGTTGGCTGATCCACCAGCATTACGCAGCCTTCGATGCACCCGGCTTGTGGGAAATCGACCAACGCCTGGGCACCGGTCTCGACAGTTTGAATGGCTCAGCTCCCCAGCAACTGCCTCCCAGCGAACACCCGCGCCTGCAAGGCATCTTCGGCAATGCCGAAGGGTTCGCGGTGCCTTACCACAATGCCCAAGGCGTGGTGGCCTGGTTGCTCTGTGGTTTTTACCCGGTGCAAGAACGCGCCCCCGACCTGAGCGAGCGCGACTGGCTGCAACTCACCGCCGCGCTGGCCGGCCCGTTGCTTGAGCGTTTGCGCGAGCATCAGCACCATCTGCAACTGGAGCGGCTGGAGTCTCTACAAGCCTTGCTCGGCACCGGTTGGTGGGAGGTTTTCAGCGACGATGCCGAGGTGCAATTGGCGCCGTCGCTGGCAAGCATGCTGAACCTTGCGAGCACTCGTTTGCCGCTGCACGACTGGCTCGAACAGATCCACCCAGCCGACCGTGAAGAGCTGACGATTCGCCTGCAAACCTTGCAGGACGAAGGCGCGCCGTTGCTACTGTGCGTGCGCCTGCATCGCCCCGACGCGGCGCAAACGCCGATCTGGTATCGACTGCAAGGTCAGGCCTTGGGCATCGGCAGAAACCGGCGGCTGGTGGGTTTCATGCTCGACATCAGCGACATCAAAAATCAGCAGCAGAACGCCGCTGCCGCCCATGCCCGGCTGGACAATCTGATTGCCAGTTCACCGGCGGTGATCTACGTGCAGCGCTATGTCGAAGGTGCGCTGCAACCGACATTTTTCAGCGACAGCTTGTTGCCGCTACTCGGTTGGTCACTCGCCGATTGTGCCGCCGGCGCGTTGGTGGAACGGGTTCACCCCGAGGACCGCGACGGCTATTTCGAGCGCACCCGGCAACTGCTGCGCGAAGGTTCAGTGCGTGCCCGTTATCGGCTGCGCGACAGTCGCGGCGATTACCACTGGCTGCTCGACGAAGCCAAACTGCTGCGCGACGATCTCGGGCTGCCGGTGGAAGCCGTGGGGCTGTGGCTGGATGTCACCGAAGCGACCCTGGCCGCCGAGAAAGTAAAACAGAGTGAAGAGCGCTATCGGATCCTGGTGGAAGATTCCCCGGCGATGATTTGTCGCTACCTTCCTGACCTGACGTTGACCTTCGGCAACCGTCCGCTGGCGACCTATCTGGAATGCCAGCCCGAGAAGCTGGCGGGAGTGAACCTGGGCAGTTGGATGTCACCGGAACAGCGCGAAGCGTTCCTCCAGCGGCTCAGTCACCTGAGCCCGGAGTTCCCGGTCAGCACCGCGGAAATCAACCTGCAACTGCCGGGTCGGGAACACGCCTGGTGGGTCTGGTCGGATCGCGGGGTGTTCGACGAGCAGGGTCGTTTGCTTGAGATTCAGGCTGTGGGCCGCGACAACACCGAAGTCCGGCGCGCCCAGCAACAGCTCACCCAAAGCGCGAAAATGGCCACCCTCGGCGAAATGGCCACCGGGCTGGCCCATGAAATCAATCAGCCGCTGAACGTGATGCGCATGGCCATCGTCAATGTGCTCAAGCGCCTGAGCAATGGCGATGCGCAAATCGATTACCTGACAGACAAACTCAACCGCATCGACGCGCAAGTCCAGCGCGCGGCGCGGGTGGTGGATCACATGCGGGTATTCGGTCGGCGTTCGGAGATCGAGCAGCACCCGTTCAATCCGGCTCAAGCCATCGAGGGCACGCTGTCACTGCTGTCCGAAGGCATGCGCGGCAAAGGCGTCGAGCTGCGGGTCAGCGAGACCGGATTCGAAGTGCAAGTGCGCGGCTACGTTGATCAGCTGGAACAGGTGCTGATCAATCTGATGGTCAATGCGCGGGATGCATTGTTGAGCAAACGCGAAGCCGACCGGGAGTTCAAACCGTGGATTTCGGTGTACGCCGAACGTGATGAATACTCGGTGCGACTGTGGGTCGAGGACAACGGCGGCGGTATCGATCCACGGCTGCTGGAGCGGATTTTCGAACCGTTCTTCACCACCAAACCGGTGGGCATCGGCACCGGGCTCGGGTTGTCGGTGAGTTACGGCATCGTCGAAAACATGGGCGGTAAATTGAGTGTAAGAAACTCGACCGAGGGCGCGCGGTTTTGTATCGAGTTGCCGGTTGTCGCAGACGATCAGATCACCAGTGTCGCGCGCCCCGAATGACAGCTGAGGTTGGCGCCGACGTCGACCTTGTTCAAATCGATCCCAAGGCTTAGCAGCAAAGTGTTGATCAAGCTGTCGAGCAACGGGCTGAGCACGCTGTTGATCGCGCTGATCAGCAAGGTGGTGACGCTGCTCAGGATCGTCCCCAGACCACTGACGAGACTGCCCGACGGGCCATACATATCCACGTGAATGTTAAGCGGGGTGTTGAGCAGGTTGCTGACAATGCTGCTGGTGGTGAACGAGTAGTAGAACGGTGGCTGATTGATTTCCGGCAGGCTGGTGGCGGGTGGTGCGGAATAGATATGGGAAATGTTGGTGTTCGCTGCCACGCTGGTGTCGGCAACGATATCGATACCGCCACCGACGCCGGGCACACGCGGATCGCAGGTGATGGGCAGAAAGAGAAGCCTGCGACAGGTTTTGATCCCGATATCGATCACCTTCAACGGCTGCACCGTGACCGCCGGCGGCGTGGTGTTGCTGCCGAACATGCTGGCCGCATCGATCCGGCCGATTTTCAGGTTAGCCAGCGATGTACTGGTGTTGGTGGTCAGGGTTTTGTTGGTGTTACTGACGCAGCTGTAGGCCGTGACGTAACTGCTGGCACTGGCGACCTCCAGCGCCACATCGAGCCGTATCGGCCCCGGCAACACGATGATGTCGGGTGTCTGGCAGGGCACGCCCAAGGCACAGGTCAGTGAATTGAGCACCGCCACCAGGTTGAGATTGAGCAAGGCATTGAGGGTGTTGGTCAGCGGTCCTGCCAGATCGGTCACCGCGTTGACCAGCGCCACAATGGCGTCGAGTGCCGGCAAGTCGATCGACAGCAATGTGCGCACCTGCGCGGTTCTCACGTAGATCCGATTGGGTCCCAGTGGATTCAGCGCAGCGTTTTTCGGATTGCCGATCGCGGAGAGTTGCGGCGGCTCCAGGACCTGTACCCGGGCCGTGATTTGCGCCAGCCCTGCCAGATTGATCGGCAGCGTTGCCACCAGACCGTTTTTCTTGTTGGCCAGTTGCACGATGCCTTCAATCAAGTTGAACACGCTCACGTTAGTCGTCGACGCCGACATGTTGCTGCCATTCTCGACGTGCAACAAATTGCCCAGCACCACGGTCGTTGACCCAGCGGCAACCTTGAGTGTTTGCAGCCCGACGATGGTCGCCGTCGCGCCGAGTGTGCCGCCGGGGTCCAGCACATTGACGGCAGTCTGGATCAGCTGACTGACCGCCACCGAAGTCCCCAATACCTGGTTATATCCGGCGGCGTTGAGGCCGAGGTCGAGCTTCAATCGATCGAGGTAACCGAGCAGGCTGATATTGGTGCTCACCAAACCGTTCCAGCCCGCCACGGAGAGGTTCAGATTACCGCCCAACAAACCACCGAACAGCGCATTGAGGGTCGCCGACTTGCTGGTATCGATACTCAACGCCGTCGTGCGGATGGTCAGCGATGCCAGCGGTGGCGGCAACGCTGCGACGGCGGTCGCTGTCAGGTTGAGGGTCGCACCGGCTGGAGGACCGCCGAACACGGCACCAATACCACCGGCGAAACTCTGCAGGATCGAATGGCTGACGGTCACTCGAATGGCTTCGCTGCTGCTCGGATTAGCCGTAAACACCCGAAGATTATTGGCGTCCAGAGTCAGGGCGCCACAGGCCACCGTCAGGCTGCGCGTGGGGTCAGGAAGAGTGAAATTGTTGCGGTTTGCGCTGGCGGTGGCATAGGCGGTAGCGGTGGCACCCGTGGCGCAATCACCGTTGCGCGTGGCAGCCTCCAGCGCGGCCATATCCGCGACCCGTTGCAAGCTGCGTTTTTCCAGGTATAGGCGGCCGCTGTCGACCACGAGCAGCAGGAACACCAAGGCCATACCCAAGGCCAGCACCGCCATCAAACCGATCGCTCCCCGTTGCCGGGCCGGGCTATGAAACTGCAAGCAGGGAGACATGGCGCACTCCTTTGCCGGCGCACTGGCGAGGGTTACCTCCAACGATGTGAAGCAGTGTAGACAAGCGGCCGCCAGATTGCTGGCAACTCGCCATCCCAGACGATAAAAACTCCATGTGGGAGGGCAATGCCGTTTACAAAAGAGAGTCTTGAATCAGAGAAGCCTGTGGCGAGGGAGCTTGCTCCCGCTTGAGTGCGTAGCACTCACAAAAATCGGCAGTGGTTGTCAGATTTTTGGGGCTGCTACGCAGCCCAACGCGAGCAAGCTCGCTCGCCACAGGCCCGCTCCCACAATAGATCTGTGGTGTTGGATCGTTCAGGTTTAGTGCGGTGGATAGTTAGCCAATATCCGCCCGACCGTCTCGTGGATTTTATTGCTACGATCCTGCGGATTCGGCGTGCGGCTGAGCGTCTGCTCGTCGCTGCCGCGCCACACCAGTTTGCCGTCCTTGCCATCGAGCAGGTCGACCTGGATGGTCGCTACCTTATAGCTGACGTTGCGGGTTTCGGTGTACATGGGCCCGCCCCAGTAGCCGTACCATGGGCCACCATAACCGCCGCCATAGTTAGTGCTCACCTGTTGCTGGCGATCTTCGACGATCAGGTAGGCCTGCACCTTCAGATCCGAACTGGCACCGGCGGCGGCCGGACGCAAGCCACGCTGATCCAGCTGATCGGCAACGGACTGGCGGATGCGTTGTTCGGTCAGATCACTCTTGATCCGTGGATCATCGGGGCGGTATTGCACGGCGGGCTCTTTCCAGCTCCAGCTACGGTAGGCGGCAAAGTCGCGGCTGGCATCGAAGTCATGATTGACCTGGTTGGCGGCGCAGGCAGTGAGCAGCGCGGCCATGGCCAGTAAAGCGAGACGGCGGAACATGATTTTTCTCCGATAGAAGACATGCACCTGCGGGAGGCTTCTTGGACGGGAAGCTAATTAGGAGGATACGCCGACATGGCCTTTTCGACAGCTTCGCGAATGGCATCGGCACGCTCGCTCTGATTGCCCTGATTGCTGGTTTCGGCACTGGCACTCCATACCGGCTGGCCGGTGCTCGCGTCGAACAGATCGACTCGCACTACCACCACTTGTACCTGATAAGTACGGATGACCGGTACCGTGTTGTACATGCCGTAACCGCTGCCGTAGCGGTTGTAACCGCCATAACCGCCGCCGTAATAACCCCCGCCGTAACCATAGTCGTCCTGCACTTGACGCAAGCGGGTTTCCAGATGCAAGTCGGCGCTGACCAACAGGTCCGCCGGGCGGTTGTCGTGCAATGGGCGCAAGCCGCGTTGATCGAGGGCATTGCTGACCGCTTCGGCCACCTGCGCCGAGTCGGCCCAGGCCGTGCCCGGTGGCAGGCGGCCGTTGAGCCAGGCCCAGCTGCGATAGCGGCCGTAATCCCGTGGCGCCGCCGGGTAGGCGCTACGGTCGAAGGTGCTAGCAGACTGCGGGGGAGCTGGTGGCAGCGGATTGGACGTCGCGACATAAGGGTTGCTGCCCTGACAAGCCGCCAACCCGAGACAGATCACCAGTAACCCTGAACGACTTTTCATTTCGCGCTCCGGTCAGATCGGCCGACAGATCCAGTGCAAGTAGCGCCCAAGCCCGGCGAAGCTTGGGTGACGACGGTGGGCCAGTTCCATTTCCAGCAAGTCCGGCAGTTCGACGCGGGCCTGGAATTCCACCGGCATGTAGTCGTAAAAAACCCGCACTCCACTCTGGGTTTCGACCTGCCACATGCTCTCAAGTTGCGCCGCCAGTTCCCGTGGATCCAGCGGCTGCTGCGGGGTCAGGCTCTGCTTTTCGCCGGCCATGTCGTTCTTGCGCATCTTGCGGAAATGGCCCTTGAGCAGGTTGCGGTAGATCAACGCATCGCGGTTGTAGAACGCCAGGGACAACCAGCCGTCCGGCTTCGTCAGCTGATGCAGCACCGGTAGAATCGCATAGGGTTGAGCCAGCCATTCCAGCACGGCGTGGCACAACACCAGGTCATAGGGTTCGGTGAGCTGACCGAGCAAATCCTGCCACGGCGCCTGAATGAACGTCGCCGTCTGCCCCGCTTCGGCGAAGCGCTGGCGGGCACCTTCAAGCATCGGTTCGGCGGGTTCGGCGAGGGTCACCTGATGACCGCGCTCGGCCAACCACAACGACATGTGGCCCAGGCCGGCACCGATGTCCAGTACACGCAACGGGCGGTCCGGCAGGGTTTCGGCCAGATCGGCTTGCAGCACGGCGAGACGGATCGCACCTTTGGCGCCACCGTAGATTTTTTCGGCGAAGCGAGTCGCCAGCTGATCGAAATGACGGTCGCTCATCAGCTGAACCGCCGTTCGCTGTCCGCGAGTTTGCTGCGCACCACTTCATTCATGTCCAACCCCAACTCGCTGCACAGCAGCACTAGATACAGCACGATGTCGCCGATTTCCTGCCCGGCATGGGCGAGCTTGTCTGCCGGCAACTGACGCGACTGGTCTTCGGTCAGCCATTGGAAAATCTCCACCAGCTCGGACATTTCCACGCTTGCGGCCATGGCCAGGTTTTTCGGGCTGTGAAATTGCCGCCAGTCATTACGGTCGCGAATGGCGTGCAGGCGTTCGGTCAGTTCAACAAGGTTCATCGGGCTCTCCTGAAGGCGTATAGCTTCAGGGGGATGGCGGGTGAAGGCAAGTGGCAACGGTTGAGCAACAGGAGCGATTTTTTGTGGGAGCGGGCCTGCTCGCGAATGCACACTGATATTCAACGTAGATGTTGACTGACAGACCATCGCGAGCAGGCTCGCTCCCACAGGGATAGCGCAACCCTCTATGCTTGTGGGGAACTCGGCAGCACGATTCATAGCCCAACGCCCGGATCCGGCAACCACGCCATCATTCCATCAGGACGCACACATGCAGGTAGAAAGCTTTTTCGAATGGCTCGGCCAGATAATCGGTTCGGCCATCCGGTTCATCATCGATGCCCTCAGTGGCCTGTTCAACCTGTTGAGCAACGCCGGCAGCAATTTTGTCGAAGGGCTGGCCCAGGCACTGGGCATGGACACTTCGATCGTCAGCATCATCACGCTGATCATCGGGTTGATGTTGCTATGGGCAGCGATCCGCGCCTTCATGAACGCGTCGATCATCATGGGGATTATCTGGTTGTTGCTGGGGTTGTGGTTGCTGAGCTGGATTGTTCATTAAGGCTGTCCCCACATTAGACTGATCGTTCCCACGCTCTGCGTGGGAATGCAGCCCGGGACGCTCCGCGTCCCTGACAACGTGACGCAGAGCGTCACAGGAGTCATTCCCACGCAGAGCATGGGAACGATCATGTAAAACAATCTGCCGCTACAATGCAGGCGCCCCCAAGGAGCCTGCATGTCCAACTTGATTGCCGACTGGCGCAACCGTCCGACCCATCGTCGAGTCTGGGCGCTCGCCGCCCCGATGATTCTCTCGAACATTTCCGTACCGCTGGTAGCGCTGGTCGACAGTACCGTCATCGGCCATTTGCCCCACGCTCATCAGCTCGGCGCCGTCGCGGTGGGCGCCAGTCTGTATACCTTTCTTGCCTGGGCCATGGGCTTTCTGCGCATGGGCTCCACCGGGTTCGCCGCCCAGGCTGCCGGGCGCGGGGATGGCGCAGCGTTGCGGCAGATTTTGCTCCAGGGTCTGTTGTTGGCCATGGGCCTGGCCATTTTGTTGGGCGCATTGGGCGTGCCGTTGAGCGGAGTCGCATTGCACTTCATGCAACCGTCGGCGGAGCTGGATCACCTCACCCGCGAGTTCTTCCACACACGGTTGTTCGGCTTGCCGGCGGCGCTGGCCAGTTACGCGCTGGTGGGCTGGTTCCTCGGCACCCAGAACGCCCGGGCTCCGCTGGCGATTCTGCTGAGCACCAACCTGGTCAATATCGCGCTGAACCTGTGGTTCGTGCTCGGCCTGGAGTGGGGCGTGGTCGGCGCGGCCCGGGCCTCGGTGATCGCCGAGTGGACCGGCGCGCTGATCGGCCTGTTCATGACCCGTAAGGCCCTGCGCGCCTACCCCGGCCATATCGCCTGGGCTGCGCTGGCGTTGTGGCAGAGTTGGCGTCCATTGCTGGCGGTCAATCGCGACATCTTCATTCGCAGCCTGGCGTTGCAGTCGGTGTTTTTCCTGATCACCGTGCAGGGCGCGCGGCTGGGTGATGCCACGGTCGCCGCCAATGCGTTGCTGCTTAACGGTCTGCTGCTGACCGCCCATGCGCTGGACGGTTTGGCCCACGCAGTCGAAGCACTGTGCGGACACGCCATCGGTGCTCGCGACCGCGAGGCCCTACGCCGCTCATTGGTGGTGGCGTGCGGTTGGTCGTTGCTGGCGAGTGTGGGGTTTGCCTTGCTGTTTCTGTTCGCCGGGCACCTGTTCATCGAGATGCAAACCAACATTCAGAGCGTGCGCGACACCGCCTTCCTTTACCTGCCTTACCTCGCGGTGCTGCCGCTGATTGCCGTCTGGAGTTACCTGCTCGACGGCCTATTCATCGGCGCCACCCGCGCCCGGGAAATGCGCAACGGCATGCTGTTGACGGTGATCCTGCTGCTGCCCTTCGCCTGGGCGCTGCAAGGCTTGGGCAACCATGGACTGTGGATAACCTTCCTGTTGTTCATGTTGCTGCGCAGCCTGACCCTTGGCGCGTTCGCCTGGTACTTGCACAAGCACGACAGCTGGCTCAACGGATGACGAGGGTCAGGATTGTCAGCGCGTTCAGGGTTGATCGTTCTGCCACAAGTTGCGCAGGCTATCGAGACGCTCCTGCTGGGTGGCTCCCGACAACGGCTGCCCAGGCACTGCGTCGGGGTGCTGCAAGCGCAGCCATAACCAGCCATCAAGCACCGGACGTTCGCTGAAACCCAGGGCCAACCCTTCCTGCAGGTAAGTCCACACGTTGTTGTAGTCGGTGCCGGTGGATCGGCTCCAGCGCCATGCGTGCTGTTCCAGCAGGCAGGTTTGCAAAGTGTCTCGCTGACGCAGGCTGAGGTTTTCTTCGATGGCCAGCGGCCGGACGGCAAGCCGCGGATTGAACAACTGCTGCCAGCCTTGACAGCCAATGGCACGGTCGGCCCAGGTGCCACCGAACCAGCGCAACTGATCGATCGGACCTAACCAGCGACTCAGCTCCTGCGCATCGCAGGCATCGAAAAAATAACTCGCCGTGTGTGGATTGTAGTAACTCAACAAGGCCCGGTGATGCAGACCCAAGGTGACCGCGAGCATGCGTCGCAAATGCTCCAGCAGCTGCGATGGCGATGTTTCACTGACCAGCAGCAACCCGCTCCAGATATGTGGCGTACTTTGGCACAGCTCGGCCAGTGCCGGGCATTCGCGAAGGTCGACCAACACCGGCCCGTGCTCACGCAAGGGGTGAAATTCGGTGCCTTCGAACAGGCGGAACCATCGGGCATGAGCAAACTGTTGCCGAAAATTCGCACTGGCCTGAGGCGCGCCCGGCACGTCGAGCAACAGCCATTGCGGGGTCGGGTCGACCGCTTGAGCGGCGATCATGCCGCACCGCTCTGGCCAGGCTGCAGCGCCGCCCGGCAGGTACAAAAAGACTGCGCGCAATGACTGAAACTGCCGCCGCCGGGCAGCAGACACAGGAGCACCAAGGGTTCGCTGGATTGCAGCAAGCCCTGCATGCCGTCGAGTACCGGGCTGACATCGGTCGTCAAGGAGGATTGCTGGCCGGGTATGACTGGCTCTGCACTGGAGGCTGCGCCGGCAAGAAATCCGCTGATCAAGGGTTGATCCGGATCGCCTTCGATAAAGCTCACCAGCACCTGCGCCCCTTCGCTCAATGGCAGGGTGCCCGCGCCTTCCAGCTCGGGTGCCAATGGCAACCAGCAGTGACTGGGCGCTGCACCCTCCCCTTGGTAAAGCCAGTCAAACTGCACGGCAACCGGTCTGGCCAGATCCGGTTGAGACTCATCGACCTCGACCACCCACGCCCGCTGCAGACTATGCATCCTGGGTTTGATGATCGAATGAGGTGCTACCAAAGGCATTTCCTGCACAACGGCGCGCACTTGGTTTCTATAAGGAAGCTCCGGTTCCTGCCCACCCTGATGCTCGACATGGGTCAGTAGCCAGAGACGATTCCAGTCCACACACGGATGGCCGGACAGCGGCATCAGTTGGCCGCTGCGCAGGGTCGCCAGATTTGTCTGGCCTTCGGCGATCTGCCCACAGCCGTGAAGCTTGAACTGGTGCACACCTGGTCGTTCATTCTCACCCTCGAAGACGCTCTCTTCACCACGGCTGAACTGCCCCAGGCCATCGCCGAAAACCAGACAGTGTCCGAGGGCGCTGTGTTCGAAGTAATAATGAAGCCGTTCCTGGGCGCACAGACGCTGGAGAAATTGCAGGTCTGATTCCCGGTACTGCGTACAGAAATCATGGGACGGGTAATCGCCGCGCAGGTCGAAGCGCCGATCCTTGCCGGCAATACCGTGCTCCTTGAGCACCAGAGCGAGGATCTCCGGCGCCGAGCGCTGGCTGAAGATTCGCTGATTGAAGCGCTGGGCCAGACACGCCAGCCTGGGTCCCAGACGGACACGACATAGACTGGGCTCACCACCATGGCCGAGCTGCACGAGGCCAAGCAACTGCCCGTGAATACCCTGCCCCTGAGGGCCAAAGTGCAAAAAGGCCGAGCGATACAGCAGGCTTGCGAGATCCAGCGTTGGGTCATGGTTCAGCAGATCCACCTCGAACACAAAAGGCTCGCTGATGGCTTCACTACCGGTAAAGGCCAAGACCTCAAAGGGGTCGGGAAGACCCGCTATATCCAGACGAAATGACGGCTCGTTGACTGGATCGAACATCGGCGATTCTCTACAGGAGGGGCGGCCGGGGATTCTCGCCGAGAGACATGGCCGAGTAGAGTGCCGAAGTACAACTTAGGAAATGACCTACGTGAAAAGAAGACCACATCGCTTGGATAGCCTGGTCTGTGGGTCATTTCGCTTAAAAATAGAGAAGTGTCGCACCAGGCCATCTGAAATTTCCCCAACATATGGAGAATTTTCAGACAACCCGATGAGAACGGTGCCTTACCTCAAGAAGACAGGTAAGACGAACGGGTCAGGCCCAGGCGCAAGGCGTCGAGGAACTGGGTGCGCTCGGCGGCGCTGATGCGGGCACTGGCGCACTTGTCGCGGTAGTGGGTCATCAGTTCTTCCGGCGACAAGTGCACGTAACGCAGCATGTCTTCGATGGTGTCGTGGGTTTCGATACCGGCGTGGTACACGCTGCCGTCGGCGTTCTGGTAGATGTTCACCGAGTCGGTGTCACCGAACAGGTTGTGCATGTCGCCGAGAATTTCCTGGTAGGCACCCACCAGGAAGATCCCCAGCAGGTAGTCCTCGCCTTCGTTCAGACCATGCACCGGCAAGCTGGTCTCGATGCTCTGCTCGTCGACGTACTGCTTGATCTTGCCGTCGGAGTCGCAGGTCAGGTCTTGCAGCACCGCACGGCGCAGCGGCTCTTCGTCGAGACGGTGCAGCGGCAGGATCGGCAGGACCTGGCCGATAGCCCAGGTGTCCGGCAGGCTCTGGAATACCGAGAAGTTGCAGATGTACTTGTCGGCCAGCTTGTCGTTGAGTTCGTCGAGCACCTGACGGTGAGAACGCTGACGAGCCTTCAACGAGTTGTGCAGGCGGCGGCAAACGGCGAAGTAGCATTGCTCGGCCAGGGCTTTTTGCGCCAGGGTCAGCTTGCCATCGGCGTATTGAGTGGCCACGTCGCTCATGTAGTGCGTGGCGCGCCAGTACGTCTCGGTGACCATTTCGATGTCGGTCGGGCCGAGCAGGTCAACCAGCCACTGCACGGTTTCCGGCAGCTCTTCCTTGTCATCGATCTTCGGCACGTCGTCGTTGTGCTTCTCGACGTCGGTTACCTGAACCACCAGCATAGCGTGGTGAGCGGTCAGGGAGCGGCCGCTTTCAGAGAAGATGTTCGGGTGCGGCAGGCTCTGCGCGTCGCAGAACTCCTTGAGCATCCCGACCACGACACCGGCGTAATCGTCCATGTCGTAGTTGATCGAACTGGCGTTACGCGAGTGAGTACCGTCGTAGTCCACGCCCAAACCGCCGCCGACGTCGATGTGATCCACCGGCAGGCCAAGGTTGCGCAGCTCGCCGTAATAACGGATCGCTTCCTTGAAGCCGTGCTGGTAGTCCGCCAGGTTGGCAATCTGCGAACCCATGTGGAAGTGCAGCAGGCGAATGCCCTGATCCAGACCGGCAGCGCGGAAACGCTCGACCACCGACAGCAGTTGCGCCGCCGACAGGCCGAACTTGGATTTTTCACCACCGGTGTCTGCCCACTTGCTCGACGCCAGGGACGACAGACGCACGCGCAGGCCGACCTGCGGCTTGACCTTGAGCGCCGCAGCTTCTTCGATCACCAGACCGACTTCGGATTCTTTCTCGATCACGATGAACACGTTGTGGCCGAGCTTCTGGCCCATCAGCGCCAGACGGATGAACTCGCGATCCTTGTAACCGTTGCAGACAATGGTGCCACCCTTCGGTGCCAACGCCAGAACGGCGAGCAACTCAGGCTTGGAGCCGGCTTCCAGACCGATCGATACGTCCTGGGTAGCGATGATGTTTTCGATCACCGCTTCTTGCTGGTTTACCTTGATCGGGTACAACGCGGTGTACTTGCTCTGGTATTCCAGACGCTCGATGTTGGCGTCGAACGCACCGGTCAGCTGGCGTACGCGGTCTTGCAGGATGTCAGGGAAACGCACCAGCAACGGCAAGGACAAACCGCTTTTGCGCAGTTGGTCGACTTGCTCGAAGAGGTCGATAGGCGAACTGGTCGGGCCGTTCGGACGAACTTCGACGCGACCGGCGTCATTGATCGCGAAATACCCGGCCCCCCAATGGCGAATCCCGTAAACACTGCGGCTGTCCGCAACTGTCCATTGGCTGCCATCGTCTTTGCGTGTGCGTCGTACGGACATCGAAGTCCCCTATAAAGAAGTCATAGAGCGCCGCCTTAAGTTCAGGCCGGCGCAGTCTAAAGAATGAAAATGACGGTTCGTCAACGAGGGGGTAGACCTCGCTGACCGCAGTGAGTTTAGAAACCGGTCATGAACAGGCTCTGTGAAAACCATGGAGACGACGCCAGACCAGGATGAACAGGACTGGATCAAGCCGCGGGTGGTTTTCACAGAGGCTGCTAGCCGCCGGACTTCTTCGCCTTGAAACCGTGTTTGATCAGCTCGGCCAAGAGTAGCTCGACATGATCGCCCTGGATCTCGATGATCCCGTCTTTCAACGCCCCGCCGGTCCCGCAACGTTTTTTCAACGTAGTGGCCAGGTCCTTGAGCGCGTCTTCGGCCAACGGCACGCCGGTGATGGTGGTCACCGTCTTGCCGCCACGGCCCTTGCTTTCGCGACGCACGCGAGAGATGCCGTCGCCGGCCGGGATAACGGTTTGTTTGCAGATGCAGGTATCCACCGGTTGACTGCAATCCGGGCAATGACGACCTGCGTCGGTGGAAAATACCAGGCCACCAAGGGCGGCGAAGGATGCGGCTTTTTTGGCCACCGGCAATCCTCTTGGGAGGACAAAGACTGATCGTGGCAGATGCCATCGACCGCGAAGCCCCACTCAGGCAGGGGCAGCGCTACTGAAACGGTACAACTCTGTGTATGAGCGCAGGAGCTGACGAGTGTAACGAGGCTGCGATCTTTTGATTTTGACTCAAAAGCTAAAGTCAAAAGATCGCAGCCTGCGGCAGCTCCTACAACAAACATTACCGGTTCAGTTTGAAAAGGTCGCGCAGTGTAACGGCAAAAACGCCGATTGCTAAGAGCCAATCGGCGCCAATTTATAGCTCTTTTGCGACGTTATTCCCTTGAGCGCGAAGATAGCGCTGCAAGGCTGCCAGAGAGTCCGGGCAATAAGGCTTCTGCGTGATTTCCAGGAGGACTTGATCGATCGGGATGAAGCGCGCTTCAAGCACTTCTTCCGGCTGCAGGATCAACGGGCCGTCCCACACTGCCGAAAACGCCGAACACCAGAGTCGATTGCCGGTGTCTTCGAAGAAAAAGTGATCATGGGCAGTCAGTTCCACACCGCTCACGCCCAGCTCTTCTTCCAGCTCACGGGCCGCCGATTCGGCGTAAGTCTCAGTGGCCAGCACCATGCCGCCGGCCGCCACGTCCCAGTAACCGGGGTATATCGCTTTGCTCAGGGTACGTCGGTGTACGCACAGTTCACCGGCAGAATTGAACAGCATGATGTAGGTGCCGCGCCCGATCAGCTCGCGTTCGCGCAGCTCGGAGCGGACCAGCGCGCCGAGCAGGTTGTCCTGCTCGTCGACCCAGGCGATCTGTTCGGCATCGGAGGCCGCACGATGGGCGGCCTCACGCATGTCATCGATGGAGCTATCAACCATGACTCAGCCCTGATTGAGTAACTGGCGCAAATCGATCACCGCGGCGTTGGCCCGAGAGATGTAATTGGCCATGACCAGCGAGTGGTTGGCCAACACACCGAAGCCGCTGCCGTTGAGGATCATCGGGCTCCAGACTGGCTCTTGCGAGGCTTCCAGCTCACGAATGATCTGGCGCACGCTGACCGTGGCGTTTTTCTTCGCCAGCACATCGGCGAAATCGACTTCGATGGCACGCAGCAGGTGGGACAACGCCCAGGCTTGACCGCGGGCTTCGTAGAACACGTTATCGATCTGCAGCCACGGGGTTTCGACGACTTCTTCGTCCACCTGCGGCACCTGACCGAGCGCCGGGACTTCAGTCTTCAGTGCGGTGTTGAGCTTGACCCGGCCAACACTGGCCGACAGCCGTTGCGACAGCGAACCCAAACGGGTTCCAACATCACCCAACCAGTTGTTCAGGTTGTCGGCGCGGGCATAGAACAGCGCACTTTTCTGGTCAGGTCCCGACAGACGTGCCTGATAGCGGCTCAGGGAGTTGATGCCTTCCTGATACTCGGACTCACTGGACGGCAGCACCCAGCTCTTGTTGTCAAAGTTGAAGCGCGGCTCGGCCTTGGCCAGGTCGGCGTCTTCGGCGGACTGCGACTGGGAACGGGCGAAGTCTTTACGCAGCGCACGGCTCAGGTCGCGGACCTGGACCAGCACGCCATATTCCCAGCTCGGCATGTTGTCCATCCACAGGCCCGGCGGGAAACGGTCATTGGAAATATAACCACCCGGTTTGGTCAGCAAAGTACCGGCAACGGTCTTGAGGGTTTCCACCGTGGTGTACCCGACAACCATCTGCTTGCCTTCTTTCTCGGCCGCCATTTGGGCATTCTGCTGAACCGGGAACAGCGCTGGCTCCTGGCTCCAGTACCAGCCCAGCGCAATCGCCACCAACAGGTAAAGAACAATCAGAGTGGCCAGCGCCCGGCTGAACAACAGGCCGCCAAAATAACTGCGGGTGGCCGATTTCGGTTCAGCGGCACGCTCAGGCGCGCTGCCTGTGCGGTTCTTCCAGTCCAGCATGGCGGTATCCTTTCAATCACTTGAGTTCATCGGTTCGACCACAACCCTACGCCATCGTGCGTCATTTGCCGCGCATTAAATCCTGCGCGTCACAGCGAGCCACACAATGACCGCAATGGAGCTGCCACTATAAATGAAGCACAGCGTTGAGCCTATGCGACCAGTCGGTCAGAAACTGAATGAAGTCGCTTTGCAGATTATTGACATGCGACACTCATGCAATCGAAAAGAGGTGCTAGCATAGAGCCACCAGTCGATCTCAGCATGCACCCTAACTAGTAGTCAGGATATGACCGAGCCAGAAGACCCCAGCCGTGAGCGCCTCAAGCACCACTTTGCCCAGCGGGTAATTCATCAGGCACGTCAGATTCTTGAGATATGGCAACGCCTGCAACGCAACGAATGGTCCACCACCGACTTGTCGGAACTGAGTGAGGCCAATCTGCGCCTGTTGCGCTTTGCCGAACGTTTCGAACAACCGGAACATACTCAGTTGGCGCGTCACATCGGCCAGTCGCTGGACGCGGTGGACGCCAACCGCGGACGTCTGAGCAGCGGACTGATCACTGACCTCAATCGCCTGATGCAGCGCCTGTCCCGCACCGGCCTGCGCCATGGCGACCAGCTCGAACACACCTTTCTGCCGCCGCTGCGCAAACCGATTTACGTGATGCTGCAGGATCACGACCGGGCCGAGCGGCTGGCCAAGCAACTTGAATTCTTCGGGCTCAGCGCTCAATCCCTCGACACTGTCGCCGCATTCCGCTCCTCGATGGTCGAGCGGTTGCCGGCGGCGATTGTCATGGACGTCGATTTTAGTGGCGCCGGCATCGGTCTGAAACTGGCGGCCGAAGCCCAGGAAGGCCTCGATCAGCCTTTGCCGCTGTTGTTTTTCAGCCTGCACGAAACCGATACCCCGACCCGCCTCGCCGCCGTGCGCGCCGGTGGCCAGGAATTTCTCACCGGCACTCTCGAAGCTTCAAGCCTGCTGGAAAAAATCGAAGTCCTGACCTGCGTCGCCCAGTACGAACCTTATAAAGTGCTGATCATCGATGACTCCCGCGCCCAGGCCTTGCACACCGAACGCCTGCTCAACAGCGCCGGGATCGTCACGCGGACCTTGATCGAACCGATCCAGGCCATGGCCGAACTGGCGGACTTCCAGCCGGACCTGATCATCCTCGACATGTACATGCCCGCCTGCACCGGCACTGAACTGGCCAAGGTGATCCGGCACAACGACCGCTATGTCAGCGTGCCGATCATTTATCTGTCGGCCGAAGACGACCTGGACAAGCAGCTCGATGCCATGAGTGAGGGCGGCGACGACTTCCTGACCAAGCCGATCAAGCCACGGCACCTGATCACCACCGTGCGCAACCGTGCGGCACGGGCACGCAATCTGAAGGCGCGGATGGTGCGCGACAGCCTGACCGGTTTGTACAACCACACCCACATTCTGCAATTGCTTGAAGACTGTTCGTTCCGCGCCCGACGCGAAAACAAGCCGCTGAGCTTTGCGATGCTCGACATCGACCATTTCAAACGGGTCAACGACAGTCACGGCCATCCCATGGGCGACCGGGTGATCAAGAGCCTGGCGCTGTTTCTCAAGCAACGGTTGCGCAAGACCGATTTCATCGGTCGCTACGGCGGTGAAGAGTTCGCCATCGTCATGCCGGACACTGATGTCGAATCGGCCTACAAGGTGCTCGATGAAATCCGTCAGCGCTTTGCCGAAATTCACTACCCGGCTCAGCCCCAGGACCTTTGGTGCACCTTCAGCGCCGGCGTCGTCGAATGGCGCGAAGACTCTGACAGCCTGTTGATGGCCAGCCAGGCTGACGAGGCGCTGTATCGTGCGAAGAACGCCGGACGTAACCGCGTACAAGCCGCGCGGGAATCAAAGCAAAGTGCCACTTTTTCATCGGAATCGACCGATTCGGTCATAACTCTGTAATAGAAACGCAATAACTTCAGGCACTTACCATTCTGCCGTTGGTAGACCTGATGCGCCTGAAGCTGTTGACCAATCTCAATACCCTCCTTTTGGTCGCCGTGTGCGTGGCCCTTGGCGTCACGCTCTGGTGGTCGCAAAAAGCTCTGGAACGCCCCTATCTATTGATGGAGCGTTATCTGGGACTGTCTCAGCAATTTCAAAATGAAGTGGCGCGCAACGTCGAAGATTACCTGGCCAGCGGCGATGCCCTGCGCCTGAGCAGCGCCCGCCAGGCCATCGACACCTTGCAAAAGGAACTCGGTGGGTTGCCACCGGCATTGGCCGACACCTTGCGTCCGAGCCTGTCGAACCTGGCTGAGTTCAGCAAAACCGACCTGCTGGCCGCCGGCAAACTCGCCGGCGACCCTCAAGCGCTGCTACTGCAAGCCGAACGCGAACTCGGTGCCAGCCTCCATCAGCTCAGCCAATACGCCAGCGGTAATGCGGCGTACCTGACGCCCTTGCTCGTTGCCTCCCAACATTTGGGCAAACTGTCCCTGGCCCGGGACAAACTGGTCAGCAGTGGTCGTAGCGAACTGGCCGCCGATGTCGAGCGCGAGGTCGCCAACATCCGCGCTCAAGCTGAACAACTGGACACCTTGCCGCTGCTGGGGGTGACCGCCAGCAGTGAATCGAACACCGATGATTTCGCCGCGATGATGGGGCTGGAGAACACCGAGAAAACCGTCGCCGAAGATGCCGGTGTCGGCCTCAAGCGTGAACTCAACAGCCTGCTCACCCGCTACCCTTCGGAACTGGCGCGCACTCGCGAACAGATCCAGAAACGCGCCGACCTCAGCACCGCGACGCACTTGAAAATCGCCGCCGTACAACAGTCCATCGCCGGCCTGGAACCGGTGGTGCGTGCCCAGCACGGGCAGATCCAGAGCGAAGTGCGGTTGATGCAAGGGGTGATGATCGGGCTGATCCTGCTGATCGCATTGCTCATCGACACCTTGCAGCGACGCCTGGCCCGAACCCTGACCAACCTCGCCCCTGCGCTGTCGACCTGGGCCGAAGGTGACTTCAGCCGCGACATTCAACTGGGCGCGACCAACCGCGAACTGCATGACATTCAAGCCTCACTCAATCGCTTGCGCGCCTATCTGGTCGATCTGGTAGGCACCATTCGCCTCAACTCCGAGCAAGTCGCCGGCAGCAGCCGAACGTTAGCCGAATTGAGCAACGACCTGCACAGCGGCGCGGAGCATCAGGCCGGTGACACCGCGTTGATCCGCGACTCTCTCGGGGAACTCGAGGCGACGATTCAGCAAGTCGCCGGTGACGCCAGCCAGGCAGCCGATGCCAGTCGTCATGCAGGACTGGCGGTAGAACACGGTCAGAAAGTGATCGGACTGAGCCTCACCGGGCTGCATGCGCTGGTAGGTGAAGTGCAAGGCAACGCGCAGATGATCGAACATCTGGCCGAGGAGTCGGCGACCATCGGCGGTGTACTGACGGTGATCCGCTCGATTGCCGACCAGACCAACCTGCTGGCCCTGAACGCCGCCATCGAAGCGGCCCGCGCCGGAGAAATGGGCCGAGGGTTTGCGGTAGTTGCCGAAGAGGTTCGCTCACTGGCGCAACGCACCGCCGGGGCCACGGCCGAGATCCAGACGCTGATCGCCGGCCTGCAAATCGCCGCGCGGCAATCGGTCGAAGGCATGCGCACTCAGGTCGAACATGCCGAAGCCACGGCCAATCAGGCCCAGGCGGCTGACGGTGCGCTGGATAAAATCGTCGGGGCGATCCAGACCATTTCCGACACCGCCGTGCGCATCGCCGATGTCACCGCCCAACAGAGCGGCGCTGTCAGCGAAATCCGCGATCACAGTGAGCGGATTCATCAATTGGGTGGGGATAACTTGCTGCGCATCGGCGCGGGGCGTGAGCAAGGGGAGAATTTGTTGGTGCTGGGCGGGCGGCTGCATACAGCCGTTCAGGCCTTCCGCGTCTAAGAGCTACCGAGCGCAACTGACGCGCAGGACTATTGCTACCTAAGTTGTTGTATGAAAACTCTTATTTAGCCATGCGATGGTTTTTAGTCGCCGTTTTGATGCTAGGGTTTCGCGCTTCAATTAATCGTGCGCGCAACAGGAGTGCTCCGTGATAGTTCCATCTTCGCCCCCAGGCGTATCTGTGGAGGAAAACATGGCAGTTGCCTTCCATAAAACCGCATACACAATCATCACCTCTTGCCTGCTAGCCGTATGCCTGGTTTACATCGGCTGGACATGGCTTATGTCTTCCAGCACCCCGGTGCTGACCGATGTAGTACTCAAACTACCCCTTGGCGAAAATGGCTTCATCTACGGTGTCAAGGATGATCGAGGTGGAGCAACAGTGCCATTCAGCTATCGATACTATGTCTATCGCGAACTGACATCCGACGAACAAATAGCGTCTGAACTCAAGACTGCCGGTCCGTTTCTCGTCACCCGAGATCCAGCCATAAAGGTCAATGTCCAAGGCTCGGTCATCAATGTAGCGACCAACCAGGAAGTCTACGAGTATCACAGCAGCACGCTGTTTCGGCATACCAACAGCACCCATTACACCCCTGTAACAGTCAACTTGTGCAACCACTCCAGCGATCAATCAACAAAGTAAGCTCGACGCTGCCCACCGGAGCGACCAGAAAAACCGTCAAGATCCGGTAGCGCGGGGCGGTCTATATACAGCCGTTCAGGCCTTCCGCGTCTGACAAACCGCCATCGCGGGCAAACCCGCTCCCACTGGGTATGCGCTGTCCTTGTGGGAGCGGGCTTGCCCGCGATGACGTCAGAACAACCACCGCAAGATACCCCGCCCTGCACACCCCGCCACTGTCCGCTATCATGCCCACACTTTCGATACGCGAGATTGTCATGCGCCGTTTGCTCTGCCTGCTGTTTTTAGTGCTCGCCCTGCCGGCCTCTGCCGCCGGGTTGCTGGACAGTCGGCCCAGTTCCACCCTGGGTTCGATCAACAACAGCGCAGACTTCCTGCCGGTGCGCGAAGCCTTTCAGTTGAGCCTGGTAGAAAGCACGCCGCAATCGATCAAGTTGCGCTTCGTCGCCACCGAGGGTTATTACCTCTATCGCCATCGCTTCCAGTTTCGCGCCGACCCGGCCGACATTGGCCTCGGCGCAGCGCAACTGCCCAAGGGCGAACAAAAGCACGATGAGTACTTCGGCGATGTCGAGGTTTACCACGGCATTCTCGATATAGACCTGCCGCGCACCGATTCCCGCGCCTTTACGCTGGTCGTGACCTATCAGGGCTGTGCCGACAAAGGCCTGTGTTACCCGCCCGAGACCGAACGCCTGAGTATTGATGGCAGCGGCGCCGCGACCACATCCTGGAGCTGGCGCGAACTGGCGCTGTTTTTCCTCGCGGGTGTTGGCCTGACCTTCACTCCCTGCGTGCTGCCGATGCTGCCGATCCTCTCCGGGGTGGTCCTGCGCGGGCAGGTCGGTGGTTTGCGCGGCTTCAATCTGTCTCTGGCTTATGTGCTGCCGATGGCCGTTTGTTTCGCCCTGCTCGGTGCGTTGATGGGAATGTTCGGCGCACAGCTCAATCTTCAGGCGCGGTTGCAGTCGGCCTGGGTGCTGGTGCCGTTCGCGATGTTTTTCGCGGTGTTTGCCCTGGCCATGTTTGGCGTCTTCGAACTGAAACTGCCCTACGCCATCAGCAGCCGCCTGGACCGGATTGCCGGGCGCACCGAAGGCGGCTCACTGTGGGGCGCGGCTGTGCTGGGCGTGGTGTCGAGCCTGCTGGTTTCGCCATGTGTATCGGCACCACTGGCCGGTGCGCTGCTGTACATCAGCGCCAGCGGCGATGCTCTGGGCGGCGGATTGAAACTGTTCATGCTCGGCTTGGGCATGGGTGCGCCGCTGTTGCTGGTGGCAACTGGCGGCGCGGCCTGGCTGCCGAAAAGCGGACCATGGCTGATCTACGTGAAAAACGCGATCGGGGTGCTGCTGCTGGGGCTGGCGATCGCTTTGCTCAGCCGGGTATTGCCGGGCCAGATCACCTTGTTGCTCATCGGCTTGCTCGCCGGTGGCGTCGGGCTGTTTATGGGCGCGCTGGAATTCGTCTATAAACCACCGAGAAAACGCCTCGGGCAATTGCTCGGGATGCTTCTGCTGTTTTATGCCCTGGTCTGTTGGTATGGCGCATTCAGTGGCCAGACTGATCCGCTCAACCCCATTGGCCAACCGCGCATTGTCGCGGGCAACGGTCAACCGCAAATCGCCGGCAACTGGCAAACCATCACCACTCCCGCCGAACTGGACCGCGTGCTCGCCGAAGCCAAATCCTCCGGCACGCCGCTGCTACTCGACTGGTACGCCGATTGGTGCATCAGCTGCAAAGTCATCGAACACGAAGTTCTCAACGATGCCAATGTCCTCGAACGACTCAAAGGCTATCGATTGATCCGTTTCGACATCACCGTCAGCAACGCCGAACAACGGGCCCTGCTCGATCGCTACAAGCTGTTCGGCCCCCCGGCGCTGATGTTTTTTGGCAAAGATGGCGTCGAACGTGCCGATGTGCGGGTGATCGGCGAGATCAATGCAAAAAACTTCGCCGAACGTGTTGCGAAAGCAAATGACCGGATTTAATCACCCGGTCACATATTTCGCGTAAACATCGGCCATCGTGCTGGCTATTGCATAGAACTGGACAGTCACAAAGGCTTTGCGGCATAGTCGCCGGGTTCTGACAATTTGCACACAGATGACAAAGGAGCAGCAGATGGCGACCCTATTGGTTTTACACGGCCCCAACCTGAACCTGCTCGGCACCCGGGAACCGGGCGTCTACGGTGCAACGACGCTGGCGCAGATCAATCAGGATCTGGAACAGCGGGCGCGCAATGCCGGCCACCATTTGCTCTACCTGCAAAGCAATGCCGAGTACGAATTGATCGATCGCATCCACGCTGCTCGCGGCGAAGGTGTGGACTTCATTCTGATCAATCCAGCAGCTTTTACGCATACAAGTGTCGCATTACGTGACGCGCTGCTGGCAGTGAGCATCCCATTCATCGAAGTGCATTTGTCTAACGTGCACAAACGCGAACCTTTCCGCCATCACTCCTACTTCTCCGACGTTGCGGTGGGAGTGATCTGCGGCCTTGGCGCCAGCGGTTATCGACTGGCCCTGGAGGCCGCACTAGAGCAGCTTGAAAGACAGGCAACGACTTGAACAACAAGCGTTAAACGCCCCTGACCGACCCTTGGGAGTTGATGATTCATGGATATCCGTAAAGTTAAGAAACTGATCGAATTGCTGGAAGAGTCCGGTATCGACGAGCTCGAGATCAAGGAAGGCGAAGAGTCCGTACGCATCAGCCGTCACAGCAAGACGCCGGCTCAGCAGTACTACGCTCCCGCTCCTATGCATGCTCCGGCACCTGCGCCTGTCGCTGCTGCTCCGGTTGCCGCCGCTGCTCCTGCAGCTCCGGCTGCGCCGGTGCTGAACGGCAACGTTGCCCGTTCGCCGATGGTCGGTACTTTCTATCGCAAATCTTCGCCGTCCTCGCCGTCCTTCGTTGAAGTCGGCCAGACCGTGAAGAAAGGCGACACTCTGTGCATCGTCGAAGCCATGAAGATGATGAACCACATCGAAGCTGAAGCCAGCGGTGTGATCGAATCCATCCTCGTTGAAGACGGCCAGCCGGTTGAGTACGACCAACCGCTGTTCACCATCGTTTGAACCGCGGAGAAACTTTGATGACTGCGAAGTTGGAAAAAGTTCTGATCGCCAACCGCGGTGAGATTGCCCTGCGGATTCTGCGTGCCTGCAAAGAGATGGGCATCAAGACTGTCGCCGTTTACTCCAAGGCCGACAAAGAGCTGATGCACCTGGGTCTGGCAGACGAATCCGTCTGCATCGGTCCGGCCTCGGCCGCGCACTCTTACCTGCACATTCCGGCCATCATCGCCGCCGCTGAAGTGACTGGCGCTACCGCCATCCACCCAGGCTACGGCTTCCTTGCGGAAAACGCCGACTTTGCCGAACAGGTCGAGAACTCCGGCTTCGCGTTCATTGGCCCGAAAGCCGAAACCATTCGCCTGATGGGCGACAAGGTATCGGCCAAGCACGCCATGATCGCCGCTGGCGTTCCAACCGTTCCGGGTTCCGACGGCCCACTGCCTGAAGACGAAGAAACCGCTCTGCGCATCGGTCGCGAAGTCGGTTACCCGGTGATCATCAAAGCCGCTGGCGGCGGCGGTGGTCGCGGCATGCGCGTGGTTCACAAGGAAGAAGACCTGATCGCCTCGGCGAAACTGACCCGTTCCGAAGCGGGCGCAGCGTTCGGCAACCCGATGGTCTACCTGGAAAAATTCCTGACTAACCCACGTCACGTGGAAGTTCAGGTGCTTTCCGATGGTCAGGGCCACGCCATCCATTTGGGCGACCGCGATTGCTCGCTGCAGCGTCGTCACCAGAAGGTTCTCGAAGAAGCGCCGGCACCGGGCATCGACGAGAACGCGCGCGAGGAAGTCCTCGCACGCTGTGTCAGGGCTTGTATCGACATTGGCTATCGTGGCGCTGGCACCTTCGAGTTCCTGTACGAAAACGGCCACTTCTACTTCATCGAGATGAACACTCGTGTCCAGGTAGAACACCCGGTTTCGGAAATGGTCACCGGCATCGACATCGTCAAGGAGATGCTCAGCATCGCCGCTGGCAATAAGTTGTCGTACACCCAGGATGACGTCGTTATCCGCGGTCACGCGCTGGAATGCCGGATCAACGCCGAAGACCCGAAAACCTTCATGCCTAGCCCAGGCACGGTCAAGCATTTCCACGCGCCAGGCGGCAACGGCGTTCGCGTCGATTCGCACCTGTACAGTGGCTATGCCGTTCCGCCGAACTACGATTCGTTGATCGGCAAGCTGATCACCTACGGCGCAACCCGTGACGAAGCCATGGCGCGCATGCGCAATGCGCTGGACGAAATCGTTGTCGACGGGATCAAGACCAACATCCCGCTGCACCGCGATCTGGTCCGTGATGCTGGTTTCTGCAAAGGGGGCGTGAACATTCACTACCTCGAGCACAAGCTGGCTGGCGAAAAGCATTAAGCTGTGATCCATACCAACAAAGCCGCTTTCGAGCGGCTTTGTTGTTTCTGGAGATTTCATCAAGCAACACACTCGTCCCCTGTGGGAGCGGGCTTGCTCGCGAAGGCGGCGGCACATCCAACATTGATGTGACTGACAGACCGCTTTCGCGAGCAAGCCCGCTCCCACAGGTACAGTGGACTCCCACAAAACCTTCGCGCTCGCGTAAACTTGCGCGCTTCTCGCAGCCCGCTAGGCTGCAATCTATATTTTTCAAAGGTGCCCGCCATGCCTTGGCTGCAAGTCCGTCTCGCCATCAGCCCAGAACAAGCCGAAACCTACGAAGACGCGTTCCTTGAAGTGGGCGCCGTGTCGGTGACTTTCATGGACGCCGAAGATCAGCCGATTTTCGAACCGGAACTCAATACCACCCCGCTGTGGTCGCACACGCATCTGCTGGCCTTGTTCGAAGGTGGCACCGAAGCCGCCAGCGTACTGGCCCACCTCGAGTTGCTGACCGGCAGCCCGCTGCCCGAGCATCACAGCGAAGTGATCGAAGACCAGGACTGGGAACGCAGCTGGATGGACGGTTTCCAGCCGATGCGCTTCGGTCAGCGCCTGTGGATCGTCCCGAGCTGGCACGCCGCGCCTGAGCCGGACGCGGTGAACCTGTTGCTGGACCCGGGCCTGGCGTTCGGCACCGGCACTCACCCGACCACCGCGCTGTGCCTGGAATGGCTCGACGGTCAGGACCTGAAGGATTGCAACGTGCTCGACTTCGGTTGCGGTTCGGGGATTCTGGCGATTGCCGCCCTGTTGCTGGGCGCCAAGCAAGCCGTCGGCACCGACATCGATGTGCAGGCGCTGGAAGCGTCCCGCGACAATGCCGGTCGCAACAACATTGCCGACGAACTCTTCCCGCTGTATCTGCCGCAAGACCTGCCACAGGTTCAGGCCGACGTGCTGGTGGCCAACATTCTTGCCGGCCCGCTGGTTTCGCTGGCGCCGCAACTCTCCAGCCTGGTCACGCCGGGCGGTCGCTTGGCGCTGTCGGGCATCCTCGCCGAACAAGGTGAAGAAGTCGCCGCTGCCTACGCTCAGGACTTCGATCTGGACCCGATTGCCAATCGCGACGGCTGGGTACGCATTACTGGCCGTCGGCGCTAGAATGAGCGCCTGCATAAACCGGATTGCCGCATGACCGACAGCTTCGTCACCCAGTGCCCGCATTGCCAAACCAGCTTCCGCGTCAGCCATGCTCAGTTGAGCGTGGCCCGTGGAGTGGTTCGTTGCGGCTCGTGCTTGCAAGTGTTCAACGCCGCCAAGCAGTTACTCGAGCAGCGGGCCGACAAGGAGACGGTCAAACCGGTTGCATCGGCGCCCGTCGAACCACCCGTGCAGCGAGCCATCAGCCAAAAGCAATGGACCGCTGCGGAAATGGATCTGGACAGCCTGGATCTGGATGAAGAGCTCGCCCGGCTTGAACAGCGGGAAATCCAGCCAACAACGGAATTCATTCGGCCCCGCGAAGACAGCCTCAGCGCTCGCCGCGATACCACCGAGCACGATCAGGAGCCCTGGTCCGACAGCCTCTACAGTGAATCGGCCGCCGATCGCGCACAAACCGCAGACGCGCCCACGCCAGAACCGACGATCGAGCCGAGCAAACACTCGCGCACCGAGCCTTCGCTGTCGCTGGAACCCGCGGACCTGGACGACGAGCCCGAGATACAACATCTGCGCCTGCACGACCCGCTCGACGCCCCGATCCCCTTTGGCAGCCTGTCGGCGACTCCCGATGAAGTCGATGACGACTTGCCCTCGGCCGAACCCTTGCGCAAGCGACGCGAACGCAGCGGACCGGCACTGCGCGCGGAAGTGCTGGAGGACCTGAGTGACGACCCGTTGCAACTGGACTGGCAAAAACGTCGCTCCCCCTGGGGCCGGCGCTTTTTCTGGCTGCTGCTGATCCTGCTCGGCGCCGCCGGCCTCGCTGGCCAATATGTCGCCTACCACTTCGACGAACTGGCACGCCAGGACCAGTACCGTCCGTGGTTCCAGCAACTGTGCCCGCAGATCGGCTGCACCGTGCCGTCCAAGGTCGACATCGCGAAAGTCAAAAGCAGCAACCTGGTGGTCCGCAGCCACCCGGACTTCAACGGCGCCCTGGTGGTCGATGCCATCATCTACAACCGTGCGCCCTTCTCCCAGCCCTTCCCGCTGCTGGAGCTACGTTTTGCCGACCTCAACGGCCACCTGATCGCCAGCCGTCGCTTCAAACCCGGTGAGTACCTCAGCGGCGACCTCGAAGGCCTGGCGGAAATGCCGCCGCAAACGCCGATCCACATCGCTCTGGACATTCTCGATCCAGGCTCCAAAGCGGTGAACTACAGCCTGAGCTTCCATTCCCCCGAGTGAAACGGTTCACCGTTACAGGCTTGACGGCAGTTTTCTGACTTTGCCCGTTCAAACCAAACCGCTGGCGATAACAGAATAACTGTTCAGATTTTGTTCAATTCAGCCTTTATCCAGTCATCGAGAGCGGGTATCATGCCAACCCTTTTTCGAACTCTCATGATCCGGCCCCACAACAGGGAAGTCCTATGTCGGCGGTACGCATCGGTCCATATACATTGCACAACGGCTTGATTCTCGCCCCCATGGCGGGTGTCACCGATCAGCCCTTTCGTCAGCTGTGCAAGCGACTGGGCGCGGGCCTTGTAGTCTCGGAAATGGTCACCAGCGACATGAGCTTGTGGAACACCCGCAAATCGCGGATGCGCATGATCCACGAAGGTGATCCCGAGCCCCGCTCGGTACAGATCGCCGGCGGAGATGCGCAAATGCTGGCGGATGCAGCCCGGGCCAATGTCGAACTGGGCGCACAGATTATTGATATCAACATGGGCTGTCCGGCGAAGAAGGTCTGCAACAAGGCCGCCGGCTCCGCCCTGTTGAAAGATGAAGCATTGGTGACCGAGATCCTGCAGGCCGTGGTGGCTGCGGTCGATGTGCCGGTCACCCTGAAGATCCGCACCGGCTGGGACCGGGCGAACAAGAACGGCCTGACCGTGGCGAAGATCGCCGAACAGGCAGGCATTACGGCGTTGGCAGTACATGGCCGCACCCGTGCCGATCTGTATACCGGTGAAGCGGAGTACGACACCATTGCCGCGATCAAGCAGGCAGTGTCGATTCCGGTCTTCGCCAATGGCGATATCGATTCACCCGAGAAGGCCCGGTACGTGCTCGACGCGACCGGTGCCGATGGCCTGTTGGTGGGGCGGGCTGCCCAGGGGCAGCCATGGATTTTTCGTGAAATCGACCATTATCTGCGTACCGGCGAAAAACTCCCGGCACCGGAGCTGATCGAGGTGGAACGTATTCTGCTTGAGCATCTGGCCGCGCTGCATGCCTTCTATGGCGACGTCATGGGCGTGCGCATAGCTCGCAAGCATGTGGGCTGGTATCTCGCAACCTTGCCGGGCGCCAGGGAGTTCCGCGCCCACTTCAATCGTTTGGAAGATACGGAAGCACAATGCGCCTACGTTCGGGCCTTCTTCGCCGAACGCTACAAGAGCCTGACAGGGGACGGAGAAGGGGTGGCTGCATGACGATGATGACCGAGACTTTAGTGAGTGGAACAACACCCGTGAGCGACAACGTGAATTTGAAACAGCACCTCAACACGCCGAGCGAAGAAGGTCAGACCCTTCGCGGGAGTGTCGAGAAGGCGCTGCACAATTATTTCGCCCACCTTGAGGGCGCTGCCGTCACGGATGTGTACAACCTGGTGCTCTCCGAAGTCGAGGCTCCCCTGCTCGAATGCGTGATGAACTACGTCAAGGGCAACCAGACCAAAGCCAGTGAGTTGCTCGGGTTGAACCGGGGCACCCTGCGCAAGAAACTCAAGCAGTACGACTTGCTGTAAGCATTCAATCAAACCAGAAAGGCGCCCGCGTAAAACCGGTCGCCTTTTTTGCTGACTCCTTTGCTTTTGATGGAAATTGAAATGACCGACCAGACTACCCGCCTGCCGATCCGCCGCGCCTTGATCAGCGTTTCCGACAAGACCGGGATCCTTGAATTCGCCAAGGAACTCGAAGCCCTGGGCGTCGAGATCCTCTCCACCGGCGGGACGTTCAAGCTGCTGCGCGACAACGGCGTTGCCGCAGTGGAAGTCGCGGATTACACCGGTTTCGCAGAAATGATGGACGGTCGGGTGAAAACCCTGCACCCGAAAATCCACGGCGGGATCCTCGGTCGTCGCGGTATCGACGACGCCATCATGAACGAGCACGGCATCAAGCCGATCGATCTGGTTGCGGTCAACCTGTACCCGTTCGAAGCCACGATCAACAAGCCAGGCTGCGACCTGCCGACCGCCATCGAGAACATCGACATCGGCGGTCCGACCATGGTCCGTTCGGCAGCCAAGAACCACAAAGACGTGGCCATTGTGGTGAATGCCAGCGATTACGCCAACGTCCTGGAAAGCCTCAAGGCCGGCGGCCTGACCTACGCTCAGCGTTTCGACCTGATGCTCAAGGCCTTCGAGCACACCGCCGCCTATGACGGCATGATCGCCAACTACATGGGTACCGTGAACCAGGCGGCTGAAACCCTCAGCACTGAAGGTCGCAGTGAATTCCCGCGCACCTTCAACAGCCAGTTCATCAAGGCTCAGGAAATGCGCTACGGCGAGAACCCGCACCAGAGCGCGGCGTTCTACGTTGAAGCCAAGCCTGCCGAAGTCGGCATCGCCACCGCGACCCAACTGCAAGGCAAAGAGCTGTCGTTCAACAACGTGGCCGACACCGATGCCGCACTGGAATGCGTGAAGAGCTTCGTCAAACCGGCCTGCGTGATCGTCAAGCACGCCAACCCATGCGGTGTGGCCGTAAGCCCGGACGCAGAAGGCGGCATCCGTCAGGCCTATGAACTGGCCTACGCCACTGATACCGAGTCGGCGTTCGGCGGCATCATCGCGTTCAACCGCGAACTGGATGCTGAAACCGCCAAGGCCATCGTCGAGCGTCAGTTCGTCGAAGTGATCATCGCCCCGTCCGTCAGTGAAGAAGCTCGCGCCATCGTCGCTGCAAAAGCCAACGTACGCCTGCTGGCCTGTGGCGAGTGGTCGGCTGATCGCGCTCCGGCCTGGGACTACAAACGCGTCAATGGCGGTTTGCTGGTGCAGAGCCGCGACATCGGCATGATCGGCAGCGAAGACCTGAAAGTCGTGACCAAGCGCGCCCCGACCGAACAGGAAATCAATGACCTGATCTTCGCCTGGAAAGTCGCCAAGTACGTCAAGTCCAATGCGATCGTCTACGCCAAGAACCGTCAGACCATCGGTGTTGGCGCCGGCCAGATGAGCCGCGTGAACTCCGCGCGTATCGCCGCGATCAAGGCCGAACACGCCGGGTTGCAGGTAGCAGGCTCGGTGATGGCCTCCGACGCCTTTTTCCCATTCCGCGATGGTCTGGACAATGCGGCCAAGGTCGGTATCACTGCGGTGATCCAGCCAGGTGGCTCGATGCGTGATAACGAAGTGATTGCTGCTGCTGATGAAGCCGGCATCGCCATGGTCTTTACGGGCATGCGCCACTTCCGTCACTGATTTTTTGCTTGATCGTACCCACGCTCTGCGTGGGCACGCAGCCCGGGACGCTCCGCGTCCCTCGGACGCAGAGCGTCCGTAGAGGCATTCCCACGCAGAGCGTGGGAACGATCAGCCCCCCACAGAATTAGCGTCATCCGAGGTTTTTTGAAATGAATGTTTTGATCATTGGCAGCGGTGGCCGTGAACACGCCCTGGCCTGGAAAGTGGCTCAGGATCCGCGTGTGCAGAAAGTTTTCGTTGCCCCGGGCAACGCCGGCACGGCCATTGAAGCCAAGTGCGAGAACGTCGCTATCGACGTGCTGGCGCTTGAGCAACTGGCTGATTTTGCCGAGAAGAACGTTTCCCTGACCATCGTCGGCCCGGAAGTGCCGCTGGTCGCCGGTGTCGTCGACCTGTTCCGCTCCCGTGGCCTGGATTGCTTCGGCCCAACGGCGGGGGCCGCGCAACTGGAAGGTTCGAAAGCCTTCACCAAAGACTTCCTGGCTCGTCACAAGATCCCGACCGCCGACTACCAGAACTTCACCGAGATCGAGCCGGCCCTGGCTTACCTGCGTGAAAAAGGCGCACCGATCGTAATCAAGGCCGATGGCCTGGCCGCCGGTAAAGGCGTAATCGTGGCCATGACCTTGAGCGAAGCCGAAGACGCAGTGCGCGACATGCTCGCCGGCAACGCGTTTGGCGACGCCGGTTCCCGCGTGGTGATCGAAGAGTTCCTGGACGGCGAAGAAGCCAGTTTCATCGTCATGGTCGACGGCAAGAACGTATTGCCGATGGCCACCAGCCAGGACCACAAACGCGTCGGCGACGGCGATACCGGCCCGAACACCGGAGGCATGGGTGCTTACTCCCCGGCTCCGGTCGTCACAGCCGAAGTCCATCAGCGGGTCATGGACCTGGTGATCTGGCCAACCGTGCGCGGTATGGCCGAGGAAGGCAACATTTACACCGGTTTCCTCTATGCCGGCCTGATGATCGACAAGGCTGGTAACCCAAAAGTTATCGAGTTCAACTGCCGCTTCGGCGATCCTGAGACCCAACCGGTAATGCTGCGTTTGCAGTCGAGCCTGGTGTTGCTGGTCGAAGCAGCTTTGGCGCAAGCGCTGGACAAGGTCGAAGCGCAATGGGATCCACGTCCGAGCGTCGGCATTGTATTGGCCGCTGGCGGTTATCCGGGTGACTACGCCAAAGGCATCGCCATCAACGGCCTGGATG
Source organism: Pseudomonas sp. S2_A02 (assembly GCF_054668495.1). Lineage (NCBI taxonomy): Bacteria > Pseudomonadati > Pseudomonadota > Gammaproteobacteria > Pseudomonadales > Pseudomonadaceae > Pseudomonas > Pseudomonas sp. S2_A02. The sequence continues at coordinate 2,957,971 of NZ_CP162776.1, forward strand.
CAGCCGCGGCACTGGAAGGCAAAGTCTTCCACGCCGGTACTGCGCTCAAGGACGGTCAAGTGGTGACCGCCGGTGGTCGAGTGCTGTGCGCTACCGCCATGGGCACCAGCGTCGATGCAGCCCAGCAGCAGGCTTACAAACTGGCGGCTAAAATCGACTGGGAAGGCTGCTTCTATCGCAAGGACATTGGCTACCGCGCCATTGCCCGCGAGCGTGGCGAAAATCAGGAATAAGTCATCCATTCGGCCAGGCAAGGGCTTGCGGCCCTTGCCTGACTATTCCGGCGCCGCGCATAGTTATACTCTGGCATTAACCTACGAAGGGATTTCGCCGTGCGCTGGCTCAGGATTGCCATAGGCTTCACCGTCACTCTGCTGACCTTGCTCTGCATGCTCCCGGCCCAGGCCGCGCAAGGCAGTGGCTGGGCAGTATTGCTCGACGAACAGGGCGATCTTCAGCTGAGCGACATCCGCTCCAGCCGCTACACCAATCAATTCAGCCCCATTGAACTCGACAGCCTCACCGCGGCTGCGCCCGATGGCGCGCTATGGCTGCGTTTCAGGCTCGCGCCCGGCAAGCATGAACAGTTGCTGCGAGTGTTCGCACCAGACTTGTCGCTCCTCAATCTGTATGTGCTCGACGGCGACCAGTTGATCGATCAATTGAATACCGGTACCGGGCAGCTCCAGGCTAAGCGCCCCCTCCCCAGCAGCGACTTCATGTTGCCGCTGCCACAAAGCGACAAAACCCTCGATGTCTACCTGCGGCTGGTTTCCGAACACCAGTTTCGGCCTTACATCACCCTGCAATCGGCGGTCATGACCGCGGCCACTCAGTACCAGACGCTGATCTACGGCTTGCTCTTTGGCTGCCTCGGGATGCTGATCCTGCATAACCTGACCCGTTACATCTACAGCCGCTCGCGCAGCAGCCTCTGGCTGGCAGCATGCGAAGGGCTGCTGATGCTCAGCCTGGTGTTGCTACTGAACCTGGCCCGGCCATGGCTGCCGAACTGGTCCGCCGTGCAGACACCCGGTGCCTACCTCGCCTTGCTGATGACCGCGCCTTGCGGTCTGATGTTCGCCTACCGTTTCTTCGCCCCGCTCGGCCCTCACCCGCTGAACAAGCTGCTGCTGGGGGACATCCTGTTCATCATGGTCTGCGGCCTGCTGTTGCTGTTCGTCAACACACTGCCACTGAACCTGATCACGTATGGGCTGGTTGCTCTGGCCGGTCTGAGCATGTTGTTCGTCAGTGCCCATCACTGGCAAAAAGGTTATCGCCCGGCGCGCCTGTTTGTGGCGGCCATGGTGGTATTCAACCTCGGCACATTGATCATCCTGCCGGCACTGCAAGGGCTGACCCTTGTCGCTCCGCAAGGCCTGATCATTATTCTTCTGGTGTTCATTTGCATCAGTGGCCTGTTGATGAGTGTTGCCCTGGGCGAGCGACAGCGAAGCATTACCGAAGACCGTTTCAGCGTCAGTCGCGATCTGGCCGCCAGCAATGCCGAGATCAACGCCAAAGCCGAGTTTCTGGCGAAGATCAGCCACGAAATCCGCACCCCGATGAATGGCGTGCTGGGCATGACCGAACTCCTGCTGGGCACACCGCTGTCGGTCAAGCAGCGCGACTATGTGCAGACCATCCACAGCGCCGGCAACGAGCTGCTGACACTGATCAACGAAATTCTCGACATCTCCAAACTCGAGTCCGGGCAGATCGAACTGGACGACGTGCAGTTCGACCTCAACGCCCTGATCGAAGACTGCCTGAGCATCTTCCGCGCCAAGGCCGAACAGCAGAACGTAGAGCTGATCAGTTTTATTCAGCCGCAGGTACCACGCGTCATCAGCGGAGATCCGACGCGCCTGCGCCAGACCCTGTTGAGCCTGCTGGAAAACGCCCTGAAGAAAACCGACGAAGGCGAGATCCTGATCGTCGTCGCTCTGGATGAACGTAGCGCCAAACCGCGGCTGCGCATCGCCGTGCAGGACAGCGGCCAGCCCATGGTAGCGGAAGAACGCGACGCGTTGATGCATGCCGAACTGCACAGCAAGCACTTCCTCTCGGCCACCAGCCTGGGGGGCAATCTAGGATTGGTGATTGCCCGTCAGCTGATCCGTTTGATGCAGGGTGAATTCGGCATCAAGAGCGGCGCCAACCAGGGCAGCACTTTGTGGCTGACCCTGCCACTGGACCCGGACCGTCTCGAACATCCGACCTCGGACCTGGACAGCCCGCTGCAAGGCGCACGCGTTCTGGTCGTGGACGACAACGACACCTGTCGCAAGGTGTTGGTGCAGCAGTGCAGCGCCTGGGGCCTGAATGTCAGCGCCGTGCCATCCGGCAAGGAGGCCCTGGCGTTGCTGCGCACCAAGGCTCACCTGCGCGATTACTTCGACGTGGTCCTGCTGGACCAGAACATGCCCGGCATGACCGGCATGCAACTGGCCGCCAAGATCAAGGAAGACCCGAGCCTGAACCATGACATTCTGCTGATCATGCTCACCGGCATCAGCAATGCCCCGAGCAAGATCATCGCGCGTAATTCCGGGATCAAGCGCATTCTCGCCAAACCGGTGGCCGGCTATACCCTCAAGACCACGTTGGCGGACGAGCTGAATCAGCGCAATAAAGGCCTGTCCGTTTCACAGCTTCTGCCCACCGGCCCTACTCTTCCAGTCAAGGTGCCCAGCGATTTCCGCATTCTGGTGGCCGAAGACAACAGCATTTCGACCAAGGTCATACGCGGCATGCTGGGCAAACTTAATCTGCAACCGGATACCGCCAGCAATGGCGAAGAAGCCCTGGTGGCGATGAAGGCCCAGCGCTATGACCTGGTGCTGATGGACTGTGAAATGCCAATCCTCGACGGCTTCTCCGCCACCCAGCAACTGCGTGCTTGGGAAGTCGGTAACCAGCGGATTCGCACCCCCGTGGTGGCCTTGACCGCACATATCCTCGCCGAGCATAAAGAGCGCGCGCGTCAGGCCGGCATGGATGGGCACATGGCCAAACCGGTCGAGCTGTCGCAGTTGCGCGACCTGATCGAGCATTGGGTTGCCCAGCGTGATCAGCAAAACCGGGCAGCGGTTCAGACCTCCTGAGCCGACAGACTCCATAGCGCCTGATAGACTCCCCCCTCGACTTCCCTCGCCAGTGAGCTTGTCCCATGCTCCACGTGTTGTTCAGCGTTTACCTGAAGATGCTGGTGCTCTACAGCCCGTTCTTCGTGTTGTCCTGTTTCATCAGCCTGACCCGCGGCTATTCGCGCAAGGAACAACGTCGTCTGGCCTGGAAAGTGGCGATAGCCACACTGGTTTCCAGCGTCTTGCTGTACCTGTTCGGGCGGGTGATCTTTGACGTGTTCGGCATTACCGTGGATGCATTCCGTATCGGTGCCGGCAGTGTGCTGTTCATCTCGGCGCTGGGCATGGCCCAAGGCAAGTCGGTGGTGCAGACCGACAATGTGCAACAAGACGTGACCATCGTCCCGCTGACCATTCCGCTGACAGTCGGCCCCGGAACCATCGGCGCCTTGCTGGTGATGGGCGTGAGCCAGCCGCACTGGGACGACAAACTCACGGCCATTCTCAGTATCGCGCTGGCCAGCTTCACGGTCGGGGTGGTGTTGTATCTGTCGAACCGTATCGAGCGGATTCTGGGTGATCAGGGATTACAGATTGTCAGTCGGTTGATGGGGTTGTTCGTGTGTGCGTTGGCGGCGCAGATCATTTTCACAGGGGTGAAGGGTTATCTGGTGCCATAACGGCAGCGAGAACCAGAAGCCAGAGGCGTGAAGCCTCTGGCAACCGAAATAATTTAAACCGGCGAAAACTCCATGAAAATAGCTTCTCTGAGAGCGTCGAGGAACTTGATGCTCTCAGCTTCTTTCCTCAAGTCCTCTTCGTGAATGGTAAAGTGTGCTTTGCCTCGATAGATCTCGACATCAGAACTGTTCCATTCGACAAAAATAACTTTTGTATTGTTGGCCGATGTGTCGTAGTGCACAGTGCCTACGGCCATCGTGACTTCACCTTCATCATCTTGCTTGCAAACGGAAACACCAAAATTTGCGCCGTTGGCATTAATTGCATGACGCTCGAAAAGTTTTACCGCATCGGGTTGTTTTTTTAGCGCCTCAATGGTTTTTTCCGCTACGATTTTCAACGCACTTCCAGCGGACCCCGCCACGCTACCGATAGCGGAGTAAACAATATCCAGTGCTACGTTATCCATCGTCAACTTTGAGGTAGAGGACTTGTAGTAAGTAAAGGCACTTTGATACTCGGTCCAGCCCATGGCGAACAGCAGTTTTTTGAAACATTCGTAGCGGGCAACTTTCTCTGTTTTACCTGGAAACAAAACCCTTGAAGCAATATCAGCGTAAGCGTATGTATTTTTTACGATGCGCTTGTTGCGTCTTGTCATCCCCTCCAAAAAGCCAACGATACCGCTGCCCATGATCGCGGCATTCAATTCATCCCGATCAATTGGTAACTCCACTGCCAAGCCTGCCGAACGCGGCTGGATTTTTGGGCCAAGCAGTTTTAGTTTAGCCTGGCATTGTTCAAGGCACTGATCAAAATAGGCATTTAACTCAATTTCATTCATATTATTCATTTCTAAATCCGTTTAATTTAAATAAGTAAGCAGCCTAAACCAGACCACCCGATAAAAATTATCGCATCAAGCAAAGTCTTTCAACACCCTAAAAAAACCAAAATGTAACTCACTCAAGACAACCCAGTTACAACAACCCACAATAAGCCTCATAAAACAGACGCACTCCAACCCAATTGAATACATATACCTTGAGCATTCCGCGCCCTATCGCCAAAGTACAGGGGACACGATTGGCGCCCGACCAGCAGCGAAGGCAAGTAATAGAGTGTGTTAAGTTGGCCATTCCAAGTACTGGATAGTGATTTCAAAATTGTATAGCCTGAACGCTCCCACAAAACTTATCCAATGGTTTAAAAGGAGTTAACTATGGAGTTCAAGAAAACACAATGCCTGGACTTGTCGGCATATTCCGAAACATTCGAACGTGACTTTTCGGTAAAGAAGACAAAGACAATTCAAAGAATTGTGACACTGAATTCGTCAGGGGCCGCCGGATCATTGTTGGGGGGTAACTTGATCAGCACGGCAAAAGGCATGTCACGTCAGGACAAACGAGACGTCAACGCCAGCGTGCGGTATGCGCAGTGGTATGCGAGTCAGGAGCGCGATCGTCAAACAGACTCCCAGGGTTGGTTCTCCCTGTTTGCCATCACGCTTTGGTCTATGGGCTGGGAGTACGAAGACGAAAGGGTCATCGAGAAATATTACAGCGATTTCTCCGGCCAGCTAAGCCAGGCTTATTTGAATATGATTTCTGGTGTTAACAGTCAAATGGCAAAAGATACAAGAGATATGTTTGCCGCCCTACTCGCTAATACATCAGCCCTTTGGTCATTGTCCAAAGAAAGCCTGCGAGGCAAGGAGTTTGCGATTGCACCCGCGCAATATGACAGCCAAGGGCGATTGTCATTGGGTTTGAATGATTATTCGTTGTCGGCGCGAATCCAGCGCGAAGAATTTCTGTTTTGGGACTGGAACGAGAGCAACGTAACGCTCACGCATCGTGCCGTGCCATTCGTTCTCAACAGAGCAAGGTTTGAAGAGGTTCGTCCAATATTAAACGACCGACTCGACATTCTCGCTGACGCAATATTCGAGTTTTATTCGGAACGTCTGTAAAGGAGGCTGCATGATTGATTGGCCTCAAAGGCCTTCCTGAGGCGATTGAAACGGCCTGCTTTAGCGTTACAAGTCTTACTGTTCATTATCATTTCCTGACGAAAGCAGCCACTCACACACTGAACAGTGTCCAATGTGTGAGTGGCCTTCAAAAATTTAAATGCCTACAGCTTCAACTTTTCCAACCGGAAAAAGCTTTTTGAGCAATACGCTATTCAAGGGATCCTTTCCGGCAAGCAGGGCATCGACCAGCGTCGATACCGCAAAGGACTGAACGCCGCCCAATGACAGAAACACATCTCCACGCAGGACGGGATCCAGCGCAAATACCTGACGAAAGATCAGACTGTGACCGCTGTCGGAATCAACAATCACCAAATGCTCATCGACCCGGTTCACCCATAGTTGATCTGCAACCACGATATCCCAGATCAATTTTCCTGGAACCGAAGGCGGGTGATCGAGTGAATAGCGGCAATCGACGATGACCGACTCAAGTTTCAACCACGCCGTCTTCGACAGCCGGTAACTTACCGCTCCTTGCCCCATGCGCAGGATCAGGGTCGTGACATCGTCCGGCATCAGCGGCAGAACATCATCAACCTTCATGTGACCTTCAACGACCATGACCTCGGCACTACGCTGGACATAACTGAGTGGCCCCGCATGCCCCATGTTCGGATAAGTCAGCAGCAGTCCTTCCTTGTCCTCATGAAGTAACACATTAGTTTGCCGTTGCGTTCCCAGCAGTTCGAAGGGCTCCGGAATCGCAGCTTTTGGCACCCGAATAACACGTTTGGTCTCAGCCACGAACCACATCCAGCTACCGGGCTCCTCCACCGACAGCAGCGCGGTATGAGGCTGGCTATCGGTCAATTGTTTGAGGGCCTCGGGCATTCGGGCATTCTGGGTCACGACCCACTCACGGGTGACTCCGATGACTAATGCCGGTTCTTGATAATGCAACGTGACCACCACGCCTTCGAATGTTATGCCCCGCAGTCCCGCCCCTTCGACCGTCACGTCGGTAAACTGCCAATTCGCCCATTCACGCTCCGCGGGGGGCAGCGCGTCAGCCAACAGCAATCGCGAGCCCTGGCCAAATGCGCCTTCAAGCTTCTGCGGGTCGATAAAGGCCTGGCGATAGATTTGTCCGTTTGAAACATCGAACAGCCAGACCGCACGGTTATCCGGAGTCACGCACAATAAGCGCACGTCCTTTCCAGGTCCCGGATCCGCCAGCAACAGGCGATCGTCCACATACCAGGCAGACAACCTGGCGTCACTGCTAAAGCTGGTTAGCCCCGCAATGGAGAAACGCGCAACCGGGTACTGCCTGGCCACCGCGTCCAATGCCAACCACCAGTGCACTCGATTCTTCAGCCAGTCCTCGGTCAACCCTCCCAATTGCAAATGGCCCTGGGCCGTTACCTGGAAGAATAGACCCGTATCGGTCAGCGCCAGGTATCCCTGTTGAAGCGCCACAACGTTCGCCAGGCCCTCGGGATTGATCAACTCTACGGACCACTGATTTTTGCCCGCCATAGACGATCGCTGATGACGGCAGAGGCGATTGTCAGGCTTGTCATAAATCACAAACACCTCGCTCTCGCTACCGGCAGGGGCGATGAGGGTGAGACCACTCAGCGGCTTAAGGGTAGGTGGCCAGCCTGTGTCATGGTCTGAACGAGGAGATGGGCGGATGATCAAGCGGTCACTGGTGCGAACCCATGCCATATCCCAATTGCTGAAATCATCTTGCCTCCAGCAAATCGACACAAAGGGTGCGAGCTGCCAGTCAACGCTGACGTCCGCCCCCGGCAGGGGTGAAAACTTATAAAAGTCACCCAACACCTGGACCCAGTCGGCCAGCGTGTCGCTCGCCTCGAAGACTGTCTCCAGATCCGGCCTCTTGACATGGGTAACCGTGCTCAGGAACAGTTGTCCGTCTTGGATCAGGTAGGTCATAGTCTCGATCGGCCGGTCCGTGCGCGTTATCTCCTGAACAAGCTGGATCACCCCGTGCACGTCTGCCACGAAGCTCGTAATAGCGATATCTGCTTTGATCGGCAGCAGTAACCGATAGCGATGGCTGAGCAGGCCGGTGATCGCGTCGACTTGCCAGATCTCGAAACTCTTCGGGTGATAGAAATACGCATAACCGTTCACCACCGCCCCCAACAGTGCTTCATCGGCCAACAGCACGTCCTCGTCGCGGATGTACAGGAAGCGGTCTTCCGTTGCGTCATACCAGGCCGTCGTATAGCGGGGTTCGTCAGGTCGCTCGAACGGGATCAAATACTGGTGAACCGGCGTATAGGGCATCCCCAGACGATGCTCATGGGCCAGAGCCTTGAAGTGATCCTGCAATGCCCGTGCATGCATGCCTTGGGGAACGTCCTGCTCGACCAGGGTCAATTGTTGTTTGGCGTATTCGACCCTGAATACCTGATTGTCGGCAATCTTGATCAGGAGTTCGTGGCGACCTGTACCCATGCGCTCCACCTTGATGGTGCCGATATCGAGCTCCCCGAAACGCCCCACCCGAACATCGCTTTCACTGGCCCAAGTCGCCACCAGCATCCATTGCATGGACTGCAGACTCGGCGACTCGAGCTTCAGGCTCACCCCGGGATTGAGAAACAACGTGCATGGAGCACCGGCACCCTCGATCCGATAGGTGATCATGTCGTGCCAAGGCTTTGGTATATCCGCCACGTAGAGCGATCGCATCGTGCTATCCAACCGCACAGTGACGGTGGTTGCCTCGTAAACCGGATAGAGTTTGTAAAGGATGAAGGGGAAGGGAGTATGTGCAGACAGGTAAAATTGTTGATTGCCTTTTGCGTCGTACTCCAGGCTCCTTAGTACATCGAACACCGGATCCGGCTTTTCGGGCATGAGTTCTGACCCAAGTGCAAACCCCTTCAATCCCTCCACAACCCAGTGACCATACAAAGGTATTGTCGGAACACTGCCGAGTTGATACTCGTAGCCGTAGTAGCACTTTGGAGTACAGGGCAATAGCCAGCCGTGCTCCGGCACAACACCGCTATCGCTATCGAGTTCTTGTTCAAATGTCGGCAGTTTTACCCGACTGGGGAGCCTCATGCTTTTACGAATATCGATTGCCTGAGCTCTTTTGCCATCGGATTCCGGCAGGTGCAGATTACTGGGGCGCGAACTGCGAAACAGCGCCTGACTGCCGAACTCGATGACTCCGCTACGCAGATCCAGGGTATGGACAATGCTTTGCGGCATGATTGAAACAATGCCCCTTTCACGTGTGCAAGCCTGTGGGCTATAGGCGATCTTGAACTTATTGAATGTTTCGGCAATAGCTCTGGCCTGATCCTGGATCTTCCCCAAATTACTGGCAATGGCCGTGACACCGAACCCTACCCCGACCAATGGGACGGCAAGCGCACCCGCGAAAGCTCCCGCCGTGCCCCCGGCGAGAAAACCGACTCCATTCATAGCCAGGCCACCCAGATCAAACGTCAACTGGGTAGTGACTCGCGCGCGCTGCTCCTGGTTTTCAGCATTGGCCAGCTCGTAAATATCGAATCCAACATTGGCCAGCCCCAGCACCGTGCCTACTCCCTCGTTGGCGATATGCTCCAAGGCCTCACTCACGACCGGAGCGCAGGTACGGGCAATGACTTTATCTTCCGCCAGGGCCTGGCGTACCAGTTTGACAAGACCGACGACGTCAACCGCGTTGCCGTGAAGCAGTTGCGCGTAATTGAGGTAAGCGTGCAACCGAACGGCGGTCGTCAATGGTTCTCCAGCACCTTCCTGCCCCCGCAGTGCATTCATCAAGGCTTGTATGGTGAAACCTGCATTGAGCGTATGAATGCTGCCAGCCTCGGTCGGCTCCATTTCATTGACTGGACGCTGGGACTTGGTCGCCAAAGCTGCGAACGTTTCCGAGAGAGAATTCTTGATTCGCAGAAAACGTTGATCGTCTGTGGTGACACGAACGGGATGCTCCGGGACCTTGGGGTCTATCAGGGTCAACCGATAGTCCCCGCTCGGGGTTATTTCCAGTGTTTCAAACAACGGCACCAGCTCCGGTGCCAACTGATTGTTCTGTTTAAGCAGGGCCGTCGCCTGTTCGATCTGCTGACCTAACCAATGACTGTCCAGCTGCAACAGACAGCTGCCGAGCCTGGAATTGTTCGTCAACGACTGCCCTCGGGCACTGGCCAGACGCTGCCTGACAGGGCGTTGCAGCTGTTCCGGCAATGTGCCGGGCTGCAACAATTGCGAGACCCGGGTTCCGCCAGGCAATACCACCCCCCTCACCCGGGCGCCGTCCAGTTCAATCAGATCGAAGGTTGGATGCGTCGCATCGCCATAGGCTGTGTAAACTCTGGCCATTTCCTGGCCAAGAAAGAACTGTTCCAGCGCCTGCCTGAACAGCGTCGAATCCTCGAACTCGAAAACACCAAAATTCGGATCGTAAAAGTGATAAGTGCTGCGCTCGCCATCAATCGTTTTGGCCACCAGCATGGAGTGATTATCGGAGTTGAGCATCAGCGTACTGGTGGCTGTTCTGGCTTGCAGAATATGCACGACTTGATTCAGATCAGAGCGCGCCAGCGCGCTGCCCACCTCACTGAGCTGTACACCGCGCAACGCCTCCAGGCTGTTTAGGAAGCTCGCTGAATAACTCCCTTGCGGTTCGATAATTCCCAGATAGAATCGCTCGCGCAGGGTGTTGGCCGCGACCTTCCCCTCTGACAAGGCTGCCGCCATCACCAGGGTCAGTGGATAACAACGCCCACCCACCGGGTCACCGGCGCCCTGCAGGAGTAAATCCTGCGGTACAAGCTTGATGGTGCCCGCTTCAAAACTGTCCAGAACATCACCGACACGCTCGACAATCCGGTCACGGTATTCAAGTTTCGCCAGCTGTTGGATTCTGCCGACCTGCTTGCCCCATTGGCGCAACGTCAAAGGTTGTTCCAACGCGTTTTTCTTCAGCCCCAGGGCGGTTTCGGAATGCGCCGGCGAATGATCGGCCGGGCTGGCAAGCCCGGCCAGAAACGCCGGAGCCTGGCGTTGGTAAAGCGCGCGTTCGATCGTTGCGTAGCGGCCCGCAGTCCCCAGTTCCGTCAGGCTGTTGGCCAGGTTATCGAGCTGCGGAAGAACCGCGTCGAAGCTGCGATTATCCAGAGTTTGTGCGCCAGTCAAAGCGCCGAGCAACAGACGTTGCAAGGGGCTCAACTGGCCGACGTCGACAGTTCCCTTGGTGAGTCTGCTCAGCAGTTCATCAATCGACAACTGTTGCGTCTGCGGATCGCTCAACGACGCAGGCGGCAGCGCGTCGATGCTTTGGGCGAGGATCGACTGACGCTCATCAAAGCTCAGTGGTACGACCCTGTCGAAGGTCACCGTGCCGTTATGACCGCGATTCATCATCCGCATGAACGGCTCACCCAGCTCATCAGCCAGATGTTGCAACAGGTCGGTGGACAGCACATGGCGCCCCTCGATCACCGGCCAGCCTTCCTCGAAATCAATACTCTGGTGCTTGAGCAGCTCTGCCATGTTTCCTGTGTAGCGGACTTTCAGTTCGCCATCGGTCCAACGCTTTTTTTCCGCTTCGAGCCAGACATCCGCATTCTCGGCATTTTCTTTCCACGAGTGGTCCCTATCCTCTTCCGTAGCGTTGTTGAACCCCGCGTTCAACCGTACGGCATTACGAAATGCATCAGCCCCCCCTGGCGTCAGGAACTTGCTTTCAAAGTCCAACAAACCGGCACGCACAGCCCCCGGTCCCGTCAAGAATATCGAGCCTTGGGCGCCGGGACGGATACCGTCACTGAAGTAATCGCCGATCCCCCTACACAAGTCACTCGCCCGAAAATCCATGCTGCCGGCCTTTATGTCGAAGATATCGAATTCGTTCCTGAGCACTTCCTTTGTTAGCTCATACATGCCATCGTCATCGTAGTATTTGATTTTTCGCTTGTCGGCCTCGAGCTCAACCGCGAGCAATACACGCTGGTGGATCTCGAAGCGCTCGATGATGGCTTCCAGTGCAGTTGACCCGGGGTGACTAATAATCAGCGCGTTGGACTCGCCATTGTCGATCATCGCCAACCGCAGACTGTCGGGCTGAACATAACGATCTGCGAACGGAACAAATACCTGTTCTAAAGAAGGTGCGTTTCTGGCAAATCGTTCCAGCGCTTCGCGATGTACCGCAGGGATTCGTTTGGAGTAGTCGGTGTAGCGATTGCGCAGCGTCTGACGACCCGGCATCCAGTGAGGATTGTGGTCCAGCAACAGTTGCAAGATACCCAGCCTTGCATCGAACTCCAGTTTGCCAACGTCAATGCCAGCCATGTTCTGAGCAAGCGGCGGCAAGAAGTCCACGTCGCTGTAGATGCCGCCCTCACCGTGTTCTACCAGCACTCGCACAATGTCCGAGGCTGCCGCAAGATTGCCGCGCAAAGACATTTCACGGTTATAGAACTCCCTCAGTCGGGAGAATGCCTGGAGTCCATGAACATCGCGCAACCGAATGTGTTCGTCATTGAGGCTGCTCATGACTTGAGCATTTTTATCCCTCAACGCGCGCAGGGTTACCTCATCTTGACCGTAGCCGCGAACCAACAAGTCCATTCGTGCCTGATCGGCACTTTGACCGAGTTCGGTCGCCTGATTGATGTGCATGTACATCTGGCGCTTCAGCGCAGTGGCTCGTTCTTCATACCCATCGGCCAAATCATGGCCGGAGGTAATCAGTTGCCCCTCGCCGGACAACACATCAGCTTTTGCCGCCTCGACAATAATTCGGTTGGTTTCGTGAACCAGTAGCCCGTCGCTGTCATACCAGACGTTCAGCCGGTAGCCTTCCTTGGCCATCACTTGCTTCCAGATATTGATGTAGTCGCGCTGAATCGCCCCGACGCCTCCCCCGAGCCAGACAAAATGCAGGTTTTTTGGCACTTCGGTGGCGGGTAACTTCTGCTGTTCGAGGCTAGTGTGCAAACGCGTCTCGAAATCCTCCACGCGGTTGTAGATATCCGCCAAATCAGGAGCTCCGGCGCCATCAGGACTCACAGGCTGCTCCGGCTCCGCCGCTCGGCGCCTCCGGTTAGCATCCTCCAAGGCCCCTATAGCTTGCTTGAGCAGACCCAAAGGCTCCAACAGCTGTGGAGAATCCTGCAAATCAATACAACCGTTGTAATAACGGAACACCGCTTCATATTGGGCGGAGCCCTTGTGCGATATCAATGCCTGTTCAAGGTCCATCTGCTTGAACAAATCCATAAAATTGACGTAGCCACCCCTAAACGAGAACGCAAACCCATTCATAAATAACACTTCCATTTATCGTATATAAACAGTCGAAATCGACACGAGACAATGCTGTTTTCACCCTCGCGCTAAAACACTCGAAATGAACAACCCACTTCAAATAGAACAACGGGAGGAGCCGCAACTTATAACGGACACCGAAAACTTACACTCTGAAACATTACACAGCTATTTAAAACCGACCCACAATTACAAAGTTCAAAATAAAATTAACCCGTCGCTCAGCTCTATTCAACCAACAAGAAATTCAATTAATGTCAGAGCCATCACCACACCCCGCGTTACAGACTTACGCACTCTGACCCGCTTACTAATGATCTATAAGTAAGAACACCGGAAAATACTCTATAGATTCGGCTCCCATAATAACTGCCTGAACCCGTGACCTGTGGCACTCTGAAAAACACAGGCATTCGAGTAAAACTTCCTACATTGCAAGATCCAGATTCTTCTAGGCAGACAGCAAAAATCCCGTGCAGATAACCGAACAGGCTGACATGCACAGATGCCGAAACAATCGAGTGCAATAACGGGATTCAAGTGATGGAGGCGGCCCGAATGAGCCGCCTGGATTCAGCAGAGGGGTTTGTTGCCATACCAGCGCGGTGTGTAGACCCAGTCGCCACCTTCGGCGCGGGGGAACACGCAGGTGGTGGACGAGCCGATCAGCACCATGGTGCGCATGTCCACTTGCTCAGGCGTGAGCGCACCGAGCGTGGTGACCCGCAGCGTCTGGCCGGGCCGACCGATATCACGGCCCAAAACCACCGGGGTTTGCGGCGTACGGTGCAGTGCGACGATTTCCAGGGCACGGCCCAACTGCCACGGTCGCGAACGGGAAATCGGGTTATAGAAAGCCAGCGCCAGATCGGCTTCGGCGGCCAGATCCAGACGCTTCTCGATGATCGACCAGGGCTTGAGGTTGTCCGACAGCGACATCACGCAGAAGTCATGCCCCAACGGCGCACCGGCCTGAGCGGCCGTCGCCAGCGAAGCAGAAACCCCCGGAAGGATCTCCAGATCAACGCTGTGCCAGGCCGGCTCCCTCGACTCATGCAAGGCTTCCAGCACAGCAGCGGCCATGGCGAAAACGCCGGGGTCACCGGATGAAACCACAATCACCGAACGCCCTTGGGCCGCCAGTTCGAAGGCGTGACGGGCACGCTGCATCTCTTCGCGGTTGTCGGTGCAATGCAACACTTGATCCGGTCGAAACGGTCCGGCCATGCGCACATAGGTTTCATAACCGAGCACATCAGTGGCTTTGGCCAGTTCAGCCTTCACCGCAGGCACCATCAGTTCGGCAGCCCCCGGGCCAAGGCCTATCACCGCCAGCCGACCACGAGGGCGGCCGATCTGCGCGATGTCCAGCGGTTGTTCAGCAATCGCCAGCGCCAGGTTCGCGCCGACCGGGATAATCGTCGCGCCGGGAACGGCCGCGCGAGCCAACTCGCTGGCATCGCTGGCGGGGGAGGCAAAACGCAACGGAACACCCAGCTCAAGCGCCGCTTCGCGCAACGTCGAGTTGGCCATCTCCGTGGCTGGCGCCAGCAAGCACGCCAGCGATTGAACGGCGACTCGCGCCTGACGCAGCGCCGCGCGAATCGCCTGGGGCAAATCCGCCACACTGGCGCTGACCGCCAGCAAGACACTGCGCGGGTAGATCAACAGCTCATTGGCGGCCGGCGTCCGTTCGGCGCTGCCGACATGGATCGACAAATGCGCCTGAGGGTCTTCTGGCAATTGGGCTTGCGCCAACCAGGGCGCAGCGCCTTCGATGCGCACGTGTTCACCGGCCAGCAAGTCCGAGACGAAGCGCTTGCCCAGCTCCAGATCGCCCAAGGCATAGCCGCTGGGTGGATTGAGCAGGCAGGTGCCGAAACGCAATTCACCGCTGGTGGTGATAGCCGCCGCGACGTCGAGGCCAGCGGCAATCTCCCGTGCCATGACATTCACCCCGCCGAGACCGCCGAGCAGTGGCACCACCGCGCTACCGTCTTCGGCCACGGCCAGCACCGGTGGCTCAGCACCTTTTTCCAGCAGCAACAGCGCCAGAGTGCGGATCACAATCCCGGCGGCGCACAGCGCGATGATCGGCGTGTCCTGTTGATAAAGTTCGCGCAGGGTCGCGCCGAACTCGTGATAAACACGGTCCGCGCCTTCGACCCGTTCGGCCAATCCATGGATCAGCGCGCCCGGATATACCTGCTGAATCTTGCGGGCGGTCGCGAGGCTGCCATTGCCGAGAATGACAATCGCCGGAGCGGAGTGGGCCATTAGCCTTGCCACCTTTCACCGGGAACGATGATCAGCGAAAAATACGGCGAGGACATCGGCTCGACTTGATCCAGCGGCACGATTTTCTGATTGGCCATGGTCGCGCGCTCGACGTACAGCGCACGCTCTGCCAGACCGAGTTCTTCGAGCACCTGACGGACCTTGGGAAAGTTGCGCCCCAGCTTCATGATCACCGCCGCATCGGCATCGGCCAGTCGCCGCTTGAGGTCTTCGTGCGGCAGCACACCTGACAACACCGACAGGCTCTGATTGCGATACACCAGCGGCGCACCGAGTACCGACGCACCGCCCAGCATCGAGCAGACGCCCGGCACGACTTCGGCTTCATAGCGTTCGGCCAGACGATCATGCAGGTACATATAGGAGCCGTAGAAGAACGGATCGCCTTCGCAGATCACCGCCACGTCACGGCCAGCGTCCAGATGCGCGGCGAGTTGTTCGCCAGCGGCATCGTAGAAATCGCTGATCACTTGTTCGTACGACAATGGCGCCGGCAGCGCTTCGGTGGTCACCGGATAGACCAGCGGCAGCAGGGTTTGCGCGTCCTGCAGATGCGCTTCGATGATGCCGAAGGCGTTGCCTTTCTTGCCCTTGGCGACGAAGTACGCCACCACCGGCGATTCGCGCAACAGGCGCAAGGCTTTGACGGTAATCAGTTCCGGATCACCGGGGCCGACGCCCAGGCCAATCAAACGTCCAGGTTGCTGCATCATTCAATCTCCGTGGCGAGGGCGTTGACGGCGGCGGCGGCCATGGCGCTACCGCCCAACCGGCCTTGCATGATGACGAAAGGCACGCCACGGCTGTCCGCCGCGAGCATCGCCTTGGATTCGGCGGCGCCAACGAAGCCCACCGGAAAGCCGAGGATCAGCGCCGGTTTCGGCGCGCCGGCGTCGAGCATTTCCAGCAGATAAAACAGCGCGGTCGGCGCATTGCCGATCACCACCACGCTGCCTTCCAGGTGCGGACGCCACAGTTCCAGCGCGGCAGCGGAACGGGTGTTGCCCAACTCACGGGCAAGCTCCGGAACGCTGTCATCGCGCAGGGTGCAAATCACTGGGTTATTGGCCGGCAAACGCGCACGGGTCACGCCTTCGCTGACCATCCGCGCGTCGCACAGAATCGGCGCACCGGCCGCCAGCGCATCGCGCCCGGCCTTGCCGGCGCCTTCGGAAAACTGCAGCCCGTCGATGGCCTCGACCATGCCGCAGGCGTGGATCACCCGCACCGCGAGTTTCTCCAGATCGGCCGGAATACGCGCAAGGTTAGCCTCGGCGCGAATGATCGCGAAGGAGTTGCGATAGATCTCCTGACCGTCGCGGATGTAATCAAGCATCAAGGGAGCTCCGTGAGCGGGCGTCGAGCAAGGCCGCGACCGCTTCAATAGTAAGATTGCGTGCGTGCAGCGCGCCGAAACCCGGCTGCGCTGCATCGCGAAAATAGAGGTCGTAGTGACCGGGTGAGACGGCCAGCAAAGTCGCTGGCGTGATGTGTGCCGCCGCGCAGGAACGCGCGCAGCCAGACAGGTGCACATCAAAGACTTGGCCGTGACGTTGCAACAACGTCGCCAGTTGCAGCGCATCGCCTTTGGTGTCGGACAGGCCTTTGCCGCAACCTGCCGAACCGGTGCAGGCAATCAGATGTGCCAAGGCATCGTCTGCTGAACAGCGCAGGCGCAAATTTTCCAGGCTGTGGATAACTTGAGCGACGTCATCTTCGTGGATATCGGGCAACAGCAGACTTTGCCAAGGCGTGAAACGCAGACTGCCATTGCCCCATTCACGGGCCAGTTGTGCCACGCCCCGAAGCATGGCGGGATCGAGTCGGCCCAGAGGCGGTGTCGCGCCCACATAGACACGGCCGGTATCACGCTGAGGATGAGCACCAATGTGTAGAACGCTCGAGTTCGTAACACGCGACCCGCCCACGATGGACAGTAGCGGCACACGTTCGGCCACTTGAGCGACAAACCCGGCCACCGGGTATTCGGCCAGCAGGTGACGCATGCGTGTCTGGTCCGGACGCGCCAGATCGAGGAACAACTCAAGCACCGCGATCACCAGCGCATGGCCGTCCTCCAGTCGCACCGCGCCCGACGGAGTCTGCGTCGGGCAACCCGCCAGACCGAAGGCCAGCACGCACTCACCCTCGTGCTCAACGGCGCTCAACCACAGGTCGTGAGGATGTTCGAGCATCGCCAGGCCTTCGCCGCCATCGAGTTGTACAGCAAATTTGGCGCTCAACTGATGAAAACGCTCATGGCTTTGCAGGCTGGAGAGGATCTGTTCGGCCAGCGGGCGCGTATCGAGCAACATCTGCCGGTCGATCCCGGCGGTCGGGCTAAGCATCAGGTTGCGCACATCGTCGCCCGCCGCGGTACGCGGGCCCAATCCTGCGGCGAGCAGGCTGTCGATCAAGGCCGTCTGCTCGCTGCCAATCCCGCGAATCTGCAGATTGGCGCGGTTGGTTGCTTCGATCACGCCCCCGGCAAACCGTTCGGCCGCACTGGCCACCGCTTCAGCCTGGGCAACGCTGATCGAGCCACCGTTCAATTTGATCCGGCAGATGCCGCCATCCTGCGCCGGGACAATGCGCAGCAACCCCGGGCAGGCCGAGGGGCGTAAGGCGGTGGACATCGGGCGTTCGTTCAAAGGGGCGACCGGCTGTGTGGGAAAGGCGCTTCGCGGGCGAAGGCGCGGTATTATGCCTGCTTTGTCCGACGGCATGAAAAGCCTGCCCGTCGGAACAGTCCGTTTGTGGACTTTTTTGAGGACGGCAGATGTCACCCTGGCTGACAGTAGTAGGTATCGGTCAAGACGGCTTCAAGGGCCTGGGCAAGAATGCCCGTCGCGCCCTGTTGGGCGCTTCGCGGATCATTGGCGGTCAGCGGCAACTGGATTTGCTGCCGGTGTGCATTCGTGGCGAGCGGCAATTGTGGCCGAGTCCGTTTTCCCTTGAGCCGTTACTGGCACTGCGTGGCGAGCCGGTTTGTGTACTGGCCAGCGGCGACCCGATGTTCTATGGCGTGGGCGCCAGCCTTGCACGGCAAGTGCCCGCCGAGCAGATGCTGATTCTGCCGGCGCCCTCTTCTTGCTCCCTCGCGGCAGCGCGAATGGGCTGGCCGTTGCAGGACGTGGTGACGCTTTCAGTAGTCGCCCGCCCCATCGCCGCGCTCAACGCCCATGTGTTCAGTGGTGTGCGCTTGCTGGTGCTGAGCAACGATGGCCAGAGTCCGGCGGCCATCGCGGCGTTGCTGCGCGAGCGCGGTTTCGGGCCGAGTCGCCTCACCGTGCTGGAACATCTGGGCGGCGAAACCGAACGACGTATCGAGGGTGTTGCCAACGACTGGAGCGAGCCGGTAATCGCCGATCTGAACCTGATCGCCATCGAATGCATCGCCGAACCGAACACGCCACGCCTGTCCCGACTGGCCGGCCTGCCGGACTCAGCCTTCCAGCATGACGGCCAATTGACCAAGCGCGACGTGCGCGCCATCACCCTCGCGCGCCTCGCACCGACACCCGGCGAACTGCTGTGGGATGTCGGCGCTGGCAGTGGTTCCATCGGCATTGAATGGATGCGCGCTCACCCGAGCTGCCGAGCGCTGGCCGTCGAAGCTGATGAAGGTCGGCAGTTATTGATCGAACACAACCGCGATGCCCTCGGCGTCCCCGGTCTGCAATTAATTCGCGGCAGCGCACCGCAAGCCTTGGATGGGCTAGAACGTCCGGACGCAATTTTCATCGGTGGTGGCGTCACCCGCGAAGGCGTGCTCGATACTTGCTGGGCGCAACTCAAACCCGGCGGTCGACTGGTGGCCAACGCCGTCACCCTGCAAAGCGAAGTGACCCTGATGGCCTGGCGCGAACGGCATGGCGGTGAACTGACCCGCATTCACGTCGCTCAGGCGCAACCGCTGGGCGAGTTCGACACCTGGCGTCAGGCACTGCCGATCACCTTGCTGGACGTGACGAAACCCCTCGATGCGTGACGAAACCGCCGAACAACCCGCTCCGCTGCGCAGCGGCCTGACCACCGGCAGTTGCGCCACCGCCACCAGCCTCGCGGCGGCACGCCTGCTGCTCAGTGGCGTGGAAGCGGACGCCGTCGAGATCATTCTGCCCAAAGGCAAACGGGTGCAGATGCGCCTGGAATTCTGTCGGTTGATGAACGACGGCGCCGAAGCCGGAACGATCAAGGACGCCGGCGACGACCCGGACGTGACCCACGGCGCCCTGCTCTTTTCCCAAGTGCGCTTGCACAGCGAGCCGGGCATTCGCTTCAGCGCCGGCCGTGGCGTAGGCACCGTCACTCGCCCCGGTCTGGTACTGAACGTCGGTGAACCGGCGATCAACCCGGTGCCACGCAAGATGATCACCGATCACTTGACCCTTTTGGCCGAGGAGCTCGATTACCGCGGCGGTTTCGACGTCACGGTGAACGTCGAGGACGGCGAAGCCCTGGCGCTGAAAACCATGAACCCGCGACTGGGAATTCTCGGTGGCCTGTCGATCCTCGGCACCAGCGGCATCGTCCGGCCATTCTCCTGCGCGGCCTACATCGCCTCGATCCACCAGGGCATCGACGTCGCCAAAACCAACGGATACCTACACATCGCCGCGTGCACTGGCAATGCCAGCGAAGACACCATGCGCCGAGTCTACGACTTGCCGGAAATCGCCCTGATCGAAATGGGCGACTTCGTCGGCGCGGTGCTCAAGCATTTGCGCAAAGTGCCTGTGGATAAACTCAGCCTGTGCGGCGGCTTCGGCAAAATCAGCAAACTGGCGGCCGGCCACATGGATTTACACAGTCGGCATTCAAGCATCGACCTGCCGCAACTGGCCGAATGGGCCGCGGCGGTCGGCGCCGATGAGGCGTTGCAACAGACGATCCGCGAAGCCAATACCAGTCAGCAGGCATTGGCCATGGCCAGCGCTGCCGGGATCGCGCTCGGCGACGCGGTGTGTCAGCACGCTCTGAATTTTGCCCGCAGCGTGGTGCCAACGCAGGTTCAGGTCGAAGTGTTCGCCATCGATCGCCAGGGCGGGATTGTTGGCCATGCGGGCGAATTAACGTAAATCTCCAGGCGAGTGATTACCTGTGGCGAGGGAGCTTGCTCCCGCTTGAGTGCGCAGCACTCACAAAATAGGTATTGCTGCAAAAATTTTGGGGCCGCTATGCAGCCCAGCGCGAGCAAGCTCGCTCGCCACGGGTTATAGGTTCGCCGTACCTTTCTCTTAACTGACCGGGAGCTTTTCAATGAAACGCGTGTTGCTACTCGGTGGCGTGACCGAAGCCCTGGCCATCGCCCGCACCCTGGGGCCGGAACACATCTATAGCCTGGCCGGTGTCGGTCGCGTGCCGACGGATCTGAACTGCCAGGTTCGGGTTGGCGGCTATGGCGGCGCGGAAGGTCTGGCGCAATTCATCCGGGATGAAGGCATTGATCTACTGCTGGATGCGACCCATCCCTACGCAGCGCAAATCAGCCAGAACGCCGCCACCGCCGCGAAGTTAAGCGGCATTGCGTGCTGGGCCCTGCGGCGTCCGGCCTGGCAACCACAAGCTGGGGATGACTGGCGCGAAGTCAGCGACTGGGGCGAACTGATCGAAGCACTCAGACCCTTCCGCCGACCGCTGTTCACCCTCGGCCGCGAACCGCTGCAGCACCTGCACGAAATCCCGCCGGAGCAATTCTGGACCTTGCGTGCACTGGACGTTTATCCCGGGAATGAGCGCTGCGAAGTGATCGGCGCGCGTGGGCCGTTTCTGATCGAGGATGAACGCGAACTGTTCGAGCGTCGGCAGATCGACGTGCTGATCAGCAAAAACAGCGGCAGCACCGCCACCGAGCCAAAACTGGAAGTGGCACGGGAGCGTGGAGTGCCGGTGCTGGTGTTGAAGCGGCCGGTGTTGCCGGGGGTTGAGCGGGAGTTTGGGGCGGTGGATGAGGTGCTGGCAGAACTGGCGAAGCGAAATCTAACGGACGCGTAAATAATTGTGGCGAGGGAGCTTGCTCCCGTTGGGCTGCGAAGCGCCCCCCTATATCAAAAAAGAAGGGGACTGCTGCGCAGTCCAACGGGAGCAAGCTCCCTCGCCACAGTATTGTGAATTAGCCTCAACTCATCCGGCATTTCCAATCGGTACCGCTACACTCGTTTGAAAGTCTGCTGCGACACCACACCGCACGCGGCCTTTTTACTTATCGCCCCTGATCAGGCTAAATAGCCGCGCCTGATTGCCCACTCAACCGGATCTGCCCTCATGTCCCGACAACGGCTCGCATTTGCCTGGATCGCCTGCTTTGCAGTGCTGTTCAACATGCTCGCCATGCCGATGTCCGGAGCGATGGCGCAAACGGCGAAATCGCCCGCCGAACAGTTGTTGTGGGGCAGTTTCTGCTCTTCCAACGGCACCAAGCTGGTGGCGATTTCCCTGGGCGATATCGGGCAGAAAGCTCCGCAAAGCGACGATCATTCCAACATGCAGCATTGCTGGTGTTGCTCGGGCTCTGCACCATTGGTGGCGTTGCCGGGGCATGCGCCGCAGTTGTATTTCGCGCGTTTCGAGGCCAATCGAAGCCTGCCGCCAGCCACGCTCGACACCCCTACACCGCGCCAGCAATGGCCGAGTCTCAACCCCCGCGCGTCCCCTCTGGTGTGATTCCTTCTCGCAATTGACCTGCGTTTTGAATCGTTCTGGAGAACTGCCATGTTGAACAAACTCATCGTCCTGGCTGTATTGCTGTTGCCTGCCTGTTTTGCCAATGCTCACGAATACAAGGCTGGCGAGCTTGAGATCGCCCATCCGTGGTCGCAAGAGTTACCACCCAACGCGCCCACCGTCGCAGCGTATTTCGTGATTCATAACAACGGCAAAACCGCCGACCGACTGCTGAGCATCGACTCGCCGATCGCAGGCGTTGCCGAGTTGCACGAGCACGTGATGCAGAACGACCTGATGAAAATGCAGCAAGTGCCCAGCGTCGAGATTCCGGCTGGCGGCGAAGTCACGTTTGCACCGATGGCGTATCACGTGATGCTGCTGGAGCTGAAAGACCGCAGCCTGTTGAGCGACGGCAAGCGCTTCCCGCTGACGATGCACTTCGAAAAATCCGGCGAAGTAACGGTCGATGTCGCGGTGCAGAAAAAAGCGCCTGAAGGCATGCAAGAGCACATGCACGCCCAGTAATCGCCGACGTTGAAAACGCCCATGCACCCGCTTGGCACCAAGTCATCCGTGCACCGTCGTCAGCCAATGAGCCTGACGCGCGGCAGCTGGATCAGCCTGTTCGCCATGCTGATGATCTTTATCGGCCCGCTGATTTCTCAGTCGATGCCGATGGATCAACGCGCCTCCATGTCCTTGAGCATGAGCATGTCGATGGACATGGACATGTCGGCCATGGAGCATGGCGCGCAACCCGCCGCTGAGCACTGCCCGCCCAAAGCCGACCATCACGCACTCTGGGAAAAATGCGGCTATTGCAGCCTGCTGTTCAATTGCCCGGCGCTCACTGGCGGTCAGTCCTTCGTCGCCTTCGACAGTCCACCGACAACTACCTTCACCACTCCCGCCACCCGCCTGGGCCACGCCCGGCAAACCTTCTTCCCCGGCGCCCGCACCCGCGCCCCGCCTATCGTCGCGTAAACACCCGCCTCCGATCTCACACGGTTTAGAAGACAGCCAAACCAACCTGTGGGAACGAGCTTTTTGTGGCGAGCGAGCTTGCTCGCGCTGGGCTGCGTAGCGGCTCCTTTTGTGAGTGCTGCGCACTCAAGGGGGAGCAAGCTCCCTCGCCACAAAAAACCGCTCCCACAGAGATTGCGCAACGCTGCCGGCCGTGTCGTTTACGACTGTTCGATGGAAATTGTCATGTCCAGGTTTTCTGCTGACACACGTTTGGGCACTGCCCAGGCTTCTTTTGCCCTGAACGAATCTCGCGTTCGTTTCAGGCACGCCACCGCCGTTCTTTGCGGCTTGCTGCTGACACCGATGGCGCTGGCCGATGAACACGCCGACCACACCGAAGAACTGAGTCCGACGGTGATCACCGCCATCGCGCCAAGTTCGCCACTGACCATCGTCACCAACCCCAAGGATCCGCGCCAACCGGTGCCGGCCAGCGACGGTGGCGATTATCTGAAGACCATCCCCGGTTTCGCGCTGGTGCGCAACGGCGGTACCAACGGCGATCCAGTGCTGCGCGGGATGTTCGGCTCGCGACTGAATATCCTCACCAACGGCAGCATGATGCTCGGCGCCTGCCCGGGCCGCATGGACGCGCCGACTTCGTACATTTCACCGGAAACCTACGACAAACTCACCGTCATCAAAGGCCCGCAAACCGTGCTCTGGGGGCCCGGCGCATCGGCCGGCACCGTCCTGTTCGACCGTGAGCCGGAAAGCTTCGGCGAACTCGGCACCCGGGTAAACGCCAGCGTGCTGGCCGGTTCCAACGGCCGCTTCGACAAAGTGGTGGACGCCGCTGCCGGCGGGTCGTTGGGTTACGTGCGAGTGATCGGCAACACCGCACATTCCGACGACTACAAGGACGGCAACAACGACACCGTGCCCTCGCGCTATGACAAGTGGAACGGCGACGTCGCTGTCGGCTGGACCCCGAGCGCCGACACGCTGCTGGAACTGACCGCCGGCAAGGGTGATGGCGAAGCCCGTTACGCCGGGCGCGGAATGGACGGTTCGCAATTCCTGCGCGAAAGCCTGGGCCTGCGCTTCGAGCAGTCGAACATCGGTGAAGTGCTGGATAAGGTCGAGGCGCAGGTCTACTACAACTACGCCGATCATGTGATGGACAACTACACCCTGCGCACGCCGTCCGGCACCGGGATGATGGCCGGCCCCATGGCCTCCAACGTCGACCGCCGAACCCTCGGCGCGCGAATCAAAGCCACCTGGCGCTGGGCCGATGTGCAACTGATCAGCGGCCTGGATGCGCAAACCAACGAACACCGCCAACGCAGCGCCATGGGCGTCGACGCCTACAAGGATGTGCCGCGCAACAAGGACGCCGACTTCCATAACTATGGCGTGTTCAGCGAACTGACCTGGTACGCCGCCGACCGTGATCGGCTGATCACCGGTGCACGACTGGATCGCGCATCGGCCAAGGATTATCGACAGACCATCGGCTCCGGGATGATGGCACGCCCGAACCCGACGGCTGACGACACCCGCGCCGATACGTTGCCGAGCGGTTTCGTCCGTTACGAGCATGACCTGGCCGACAGCCCGACCACGTTGTATGCGGGCCTCGGTCACTCACAGCGTTTCCCGGATTACTGGGAGCTGTTTTCGCCCAAGTCCGGCCCCGTCGGTTCGGTGAATGCCTTCGACTCGATCAAGCCGGAGAAAACCACCCAGCTCGACTTCGGCCTGCAATACAAGACCGAAGACCTCGAAGCCTGGGCCTCGGGTTACGTCGGGCAGGTGCGTGACTACATCCTGTTCAACTACACGCCGGGGATGATGGGCATGACCTCGCAAGCCGAGAACATCGACACGCGAATCATGGGCGGCGAACTCGGTGCGGCCTACAAACTGACGACCCACTGGAAAGCCGACGCGACCCTGGCCTACGCCTGGGGCAAGAACAGCAGCGACGGCAGCGCCCTGCCGCAGATGCCACCGCTGGATGCGCGTTTCGGCCTGACCTACAGCGAAGACAACTGGAGCGCTGGCGCCTTGTGGCGGGTGGTTGCGGCGCAAAACCGCATCGACCAGAACAAGGGCAACGTGGTCGGCAAAGACTTCGACACGAGCTCGGGCTTTGGCGTGTTCTCACTCAACGGCGCGTACCGGATAAACAAGAATTGGAAGGTCAGCAGTGGCGTCGACAATTTGTTCGGCAAGGCTTACGCCGAACACTTGAACCTGGCCGGTAACGCCGGTTTCGGCTTCCCGGCCAATGATCCGCAAGCCATCAACGAACCGGGGCGCACGCTCTGGACCAAGGTGGATATGAGCTTCTAAAAGCATCGCGAGCAGGCTCGCTCCCACATGGACAGTGTTGAACCTGTGGGAGCGAGCCTGCTCGCGATCGGTTGCGCAGCAACCGCACTAAACAACAAAAATCTACGCCTAGCGGAGCACACGAATGAAACACCCCAAACCGAATTTCTACAACCTGGCCTGGCGCTGGCATTTCTATGCCGGCCTGTTCGTCGCACCTTTCATGGTAATGCTGGCCCTGACCGGCATCATCTACCTGTTTAAACCGCAACTCGATCCGTTGATGTACGGCAGCCTGCTGAACGTCCCCGCTGCTCATCACCAAGTCTCCGCCGACGACCTGCTAAAACGGGTGAAAGAGGCGTATCCACAAGGCCGGATCAAACAGTACCTGCCGCCGGTCAACGCTGAACGCAGTGCGCAATTTGTGGTGATCGATGAAGGTCATGAACTGAACGTGTTCATCGATCCGTACCACGGCGACATCCTTGGCGAGCAAGACGCGAAGAAGAACCTGCAAGCAGTCGCGCGCTCGATTCACGGCGAGTTGATGATCGGCACCGTCGGTGATCGACTGGTGGAACTGGCCGCCGGTTGGGGCGTCGTGCTGGTGATCTCCGGGGTATTTCTGTGGTGGCCGCGCGGCCAGTCCGCCGGGATTCTCTGGCCACGCTTGAACAGTCGTGGCCGAGTGCTCTGGCGTGATCTGCACGCGGTAACCGGGTTCTGGGGCGCGGCATTGCTGCTGGTGATGCTGCTCAGCGGCATGACCTGGACCGGTTTCTGGGGCAAGCAATACGCCGACCTCTGGAACCGTTTCCCGGTCGCCATGTGGAATGACGTGCCGAAGTCCGACGTCGAGGCCCGCAGCCTCAACAGCGCCACGCGCCAGACCGTGCCGTGGGCCATGGAAAACACGCCGATGCCGATGTCCGGCGACCACGCCGAACACATGGCTCACGCCAGTACGCAAGCCGGTCCGGCAGCGCCGACCATCAGCCTGCAAGACGTGCAAAACATCGCCGTGCAACGCAAGGTCGAGCCCGGCTACAGCATCACCTTCCCGACTACAGCCACTGGCGTGTTCACCATCGCCGTGTTCGCCGACGACCCGCGCAACGACGCCACCCTGCATATCGATCAGTACACCGGCAACGTCCTCGCCGATGTGCGCTACGAGCAATACGGCACGGTCGCCCGTGCCACGGAAATCGGCGTGATGCTGCACGAAGGCAAGATGTTCGGCCCGTTCAATCAGATCATCGTGCTGCTGATCTGCCTGATGATTTTGCTCAGCGCCGTCAGCGGCGTGGTGATCTGGTGGAAGCGCCGGCCACAGGGCAAGTTCGGTGTGCCGCCGTTGCGTCACGACCTGCCTAAATGGAAAACCGCGATGGTTATCATGTTCGGGCTGGCGGTGATGTTTCCGTTGGTGGGGGCTTCGCTGGTGGTGGTGTGGGTATTGGATCGGGTGCTGCTGTCGCGCTTGAACCGGCAAACTGAATCCACTTCAGCTTCATCATGAAGCAGGTGAGATGCGTGTTTTAGAGGGATCTATAGACTTCTGGCGATTATCTCTGAAGCATAGGGCCTCTTCGCGGGCAAGCCTCGCTCCTACAGGTTGTGTGTCGTGCGCAATTTGATCGTTCCCACGCTCTGCGTGGGAATGCAGCCCGGGACGCTCCGCGTCCCAAAAGCGGACGCAGAGCGTCCATTGAGGCGTTCCCACGCGGAGCGTAGGAACGATCGTTGGGATTGAAATGACCTCGCTGAACCTCACGAACCTCGCCTGGACACCCCTGGGCCACGGTCATTGCCATCACCAGTTCCAGCTGCGTGACGCATCGCTGCACGTGGCCGCCGGTGAGTTCGTCGGGTTGATCGGCCCTAACGGCAGCGGCAAAACCAGCCTGTTGCGTTGTGCCTGGCGTTTCAGCAAACCGGAAAGCGGTGAGGTAAAGCTCGACCACCACAACGTCTGGAAGCAGTCCTCACGCTGGTGCGCGCAACGCATCGCCGTGGTGTTGCAGGAATTCCCCGACGCCTTCGGCCTGACCGTCGAGGAAGTGGTTGCCATGGGCCGCACACCGCACAAAGGCCTGTTTGACGGCGACACCCTTGAAGACCGAAAACTCGCGACCCACGCCCTCGAATCGGTCGGCCTCAAGGGCTTCGAAGACCACGCCTTCGCCACCCTTTCCGGCGGTGAAAAGCAGCGTGTGATCCTCGCCCGCGCCTTGGCTCAGCAGCCGCAATTGCTGATCCTCGACGAGCCGACCAACCACCTCGACCCGCGCTATCAGCTGGAACTGTTGCAACTGGTCAAACGCCTGCGGATCGGCACGCTGGCAAGCATTCATGACCTCAATCTGGCGGCGGCCTTCTGCGATCGGCTGTACGTGATCAATCACGGGCGCATCGTTGCCAGCGGCACACCCAAAGAAGTCCTGACCGCACAACTTTTGCACAACGTGTTCGGCGTCGACGCCCTGATCGATGACCATCCCTTGCACGGCTACCCACGAATCACCTGGATTACCCAACCATGACTTTGCGTTCCCTGCTTTGCCTCGCGCTGTTGCTGGGCAGTGCCCAAGCATTGGCCGAGGCCACCCATTACCCGCTGACAGTCCAGAGCTGCAACCGCGAAGTCACCTTCAAGGCAGCGCCAAAACACGCGGTCAGCCATGACATCAACATGACCCAGATGATGCTCGCCCTCGGCCTCAAACCAAGGATGGCCGGGTATAGCGGCGTCACAGGCTGGAAGTCGGTGACGCCCGAGATGCAGACCATCCTCGACGGCTTGCCGGAGCTGGCGGCCAAGTACCCGTCGGTGGAAACCCTGCTCAACGCCAACGTCGATTTCCTCTTCGCCGGTTGGGATTACGGCATGCGCGTCGGCGGTGATCTCACGCCGCAAACCCTGCAACCGCTGGGCATCAACGTTTACGAACTCACCGAGTCCTGCGCCTTCGTCATGCAGCGCCCGCCCGCCAGTCTGGAAGACACTTACAACGACCTGCGCAACCTCGGGAAAATCTTCGACGTGCAGGACCGCGCCAACACCGTGATCGCCCAGATGCAGGCGCAAGTCGCCGACATCCGCAAGGATCTGCCGACGGACAAGCCACGTGTATTTCTCTACGACAGCGGTGAGGACCGGGCCATGACTTCCGGTCGTCTCGGCATGCCTCAAGCACTGATCGACGCTGCCGGTGGGCGCAACATTCTCGACGACGTAGAGGCGAGCTGGACCCGGGTGAATTGGGAGAACGTGGTCGAGCGCAATCCGCAGGTGATCGTGATCGTTGATTACGGCGAAGTCACCGCCGAGCAGAAGGAGCAATTCCTGCTGAACAATCAGGCTCTGCAATCGGTGGACGCGATCAAGAACCAGCGCTTCATCGTCATTCCTTACGTGCAGGCCACGCCTGGGATCGACAACGTGCTGGCAGTCGAAACCCTGGCCAAGGGTTTCCACGGCGAATGATCGATCGTCGCTATGCCTTGTTGCTGACCGCCCTCGGCGCGCTGTTGCTGGTGTCGTGCGTGGTGTCGCTGGGCTTCGGCCCGGCGCGGGTGCCGGTGGAGGTGGTGTGGCGAATATTGCTGCACAAGATTTTTGGTTTCGGTGTTCCGGACTGGACTGCAGGCCAGGAACACATTGTCTGGCTGATCCGCGTGCCGCGCATGTTGCTCGGTGCGCTGGTGGGCGCCGGTTTGGCGTTGATTGGCGCGGTGCTGCAAGCGGTGACGCGCAATCCGTTGGCCGATCCGCACCTGCTCGGTGTGACGTCCGGCGCGACCCTCGGCGCGGTGATCGTGGTGCTGCATGTCGGTGAGATTGTCGGGATGCTGACCTTGCCGATCGCGGCGTTTATCGGTGCGTTGTTGAGCATGTTGATCGTGCTGATGATCGCCAATCGCAATGGGCGGCTGGACAGTGATCGGCTGCTGTTGTGCGGCGTGGCGGTGTCGTTCGTGATGATGGCGATCGCCAATTTGCTGTTGTTTCTCGGTGATCACCGCGCCAGTTCTGCGGTGATGTTCTGGATGCTTGGCGGGCTCGGGTTGGCGCGCTGGGAATTGCTCGCGGTGCCGGCGGCGAGTGTGTTGCTTGGGTTGGTGTTGTTGCTGGGGATGGCTCGGCCGTTGAATGCGTTGATGGCGGGTGAGCAGACGGCGGTGACCCTCGGCTTGAATGCTCGCACCGTGCGGCTGCGGGTGTTTTTGATTGCGTCGTTGATGACTGGGGTGTTGGTGTCGATCAGTGGGTCTATCGGGTTTGTCGGGTTGATGGTGCCGCATATTGCGCGGCGGTTGGTTGGGGCTGAACACCGGCGATTGCTGCCGGTGTGCGTCTTGTTGGGCAGCCTGTTCCTCGTCTGGGTCGACGTGGCCGCACGCACCCTGATCGCCCCGGAAGACTTGCCCATCGGCGTCGCCACTGCGGCGATTGGCGGGTTGTTCTTCATCGGCCTGATGCGTCGTCGCTAATGTCCAAAAGAATCACTGCACCTGTGGGAGCTGGCTTGCCTGCGATGACGGCGGCACATTCAACATTTCTGTGGCTGACACACCGCTATCGCGGGCAAGCCCGCTCCCACAGGATTTGTGTCGTACATAAATTTGGGGCTTGATCGTTCCCACGCTCCCGCGTGGGAATGCCGCCAGGGACGCTCCGCGTTCCGCTTTTGAATGTTTAACGGATGTGTCAAAACACGGAACTTTCCCACGCCTTTTTCAGGTTGTTCGTCGGACGTGAGCTCTCTAGTCTGTGGCTGTCACTGCACATCAGTGATCGGGCGTGAGAACCCGGTAAAAAATAGCCATGCAGTCTTCGTATCAGCATAATTGCCGCCAGCTTCATTGCTGTCTGCAAAAGCGTTATGGCGGCTGTGTGTGGGCAGACTTCGGTCTGGCCGGGTTTTTCTATTTTTTTACCGGTTTCTCACCCCGCACATAGCTGCCACCCTTTCTTCGCCGCGTGAGAAACGGCAGGTGGTTGCTCTCATTTAAAAAAAATTGGAAATACTATGAACAAGAAACTCGTACCAGACCCACCCGTCGACACCAGCACTCCAGATCCCGAAACCTCTCGCCACGACGACCTGCTCAAAGACCGCGAAGCCATAAAACGCGCCCTCGACTACTACCTCGATCCCCCGGCGCCCTACACCGAAAAACCCCGCCGTCCCAGCACCATGTTCATCGTCGCCCCGAATGCCGACACCGAAAGCCTCCTGGCCCACGCCTACGAATCGTTGGCCACAGCAAGTGTCCTGGCCAGCGATTTTGCCAACGATCTGATCGGCCCGCAGCGCTACACGGCGCTGGCGATTCAACAGAGCATCATGCTGGCGGAGTTGGCGGTGAACCGGGCGCTGGATAACGTCGACCCGGCGTAGACCGCGTTATCGTTCATCGCGAGCAGGCTCGCTCCCACAGGGGCCATCGTCGTTCACAGACTTGGTGTACGCCACCAATCAACTGTGGGAGCGAGCCTGCTCGCGATGACGGCGGCACATCCAATATCCCTGTAGCTGACCCACCGCTATCGCGGGCAAGCCCGCTCCCACAGTTGATCTGTGTTGCCTGCACTGCCTGCGCCCCAATCTGGCGCACCTCTTCGCACCAGTGCGCCAAACGCGGTCCTTCATGGTGCGCCGCCAAACCCGCGCAACCGCTCTAGTACGACATTTCCTTGCCCATCCCCGACCGGGCACAGCCCTTGCAAAACAGCCTTCAGTCGTCCGCATCTGCCAACCATAAAAAACTTTAACGTTCATGGAGATCGCACAATGAAGCGTCGCAGTTTGATCAAGGCTTTCACACTATCGGCAAGCATTGCCGCGATGGGCATGGCCTGGACGGTCCAGGCCGCCGAGACCATCAAGGTCGGTATTCTGCATTCGTTGTCCGGCACCATGGCGATCTCCGAAACCTCGCTCAAAGACATGGCGTTGATGACCATCGACGAAATCAACGCCAAGGGCGGCGTGAACGGCAAGATGCTCGAACCGGTAGTCGTCGACCCTGCGTCGAACTGGCCGCTGTTCGCCGAAAAGGGCCGGCAGTTGCTGACTCAGGACAAGGTGGCCGTGGTGTTCGGTTGCTGGACCTCGGTGTCGCGTAAATCGGTGCTGCCGGTGTTCGAAGAGCTCAACGGCCTGCTGTTCTACCCGGTGCAGTACGAAGGCGAAGAGATGTCGCCGAACGTGTTCTACACCGGCGCGGCGCCTAACCAGCAGGCGATTCCGGCGGTGGAATACCTGATGAGCGAAGAAGGCGGCAGCGCCAAGCGCTACTTCCTGCTCGGCACCGACTACGTCTACCCGCGTACCACCAACAAGATTCTGCGCTCGTTCCTGCACTCCAAAGGTGTGGCGGACAAGGACATCGAAGAGGTCTACACCCCGTTCGGCCACAGCGATTACCAGACCATCGTGGCCAACATCAAAAAATTCTCCGCCGGTGGCAAGACTGCGGTCATCTCCACTGTCAACGGCGACTCCAACGTGCCGTTCTATAAAGAGCTGGCCAACCAGGGCCTGAAAGCCACCGACGTTCCGGTCGTGGCGTTCTCCGTGGGTGAAGAAGAACTGCGCGGCATCGACACCAAACCGCTGGTGGGCAACCTCGCGGCGTGGAACTACTTCGAATCGGTCGAGAACCCGCAGAACAAGAAATTCGTCGCTGACTGGAAAGCCTACGCCAAGAAACACAACCTGCCGGGCGCTGACAAAGCGGTGACCAACGACCCGATGGAAGCCACTTACGTCGGCATCCACATGTGGGCGCAAGCGGCCGAAAAAGCCAAGTCCACCGACGTCAACAAAGTCCGCGAAGCCTTGGCTGGCCAGACTTTCGCCGCGCCGTCGGGTTACACCCTGACCATGGACAAGACCAACCACCACCTGCACAAACCAGTGATGATCGGCGAGATTCAGGCCGACGGTCAGTTCAACGTGGTGTGGCAGACCGAGGGGCCGATCCGCGCTCAACCATGGAGCCCGTTTATCTCGGGTAACGACAAGAAGCCGGACTATGCGGTGAAGAGCAACTGATTCACCCCGCTTAGCCTGATCGTTCCCACGCTCCGCGTGGGAATGCCTCAACGGACGCTCTGCGTCCGCTTTGGGACGCGGAGCGTCCCAGGCTGCATTCCCACGCGGAGCGTGGGAACGATCATTACAGGACACACGCTATGCCCACTGCCCTTTACCGCTTGATCCTCGCCATCGCGCTGCTGTTACCGATGGCCACCCACGCCGGCGACGCTGAAGACTTCGTCGCGGCCAATCCCGTGCAACAAGCAAAACTTCTCGAAGCCTGGGCCGCGCAGCCCGATCCGGCTCGTATCGAACTGATCAACGCCCTGCAACAAGGCGAATTGACCCTCGATGGCCAACCAAAAACCCTGCGCCTGAACAACCGCCTGCGTGGTCTGATCGACACCGCTTTGGCCAGTCACCAATTGCTCGCCGCCGACGCCAAAATCCGTCTGGCCGCCGCGCAGCAATTGCAGAAAAGCGCCAAACCGGCGCAGCTGAAATTCCTCGACCAGCAACTGGCTGGCGAAAAGGACGAAACCGTTCACGCCGCCCTGAGCCTGGCGCTGGCCAATCTGCAACTGGTCGACACCAACCCCGCCGTGCGCCTCGCCGCCGTGCGCCTGCTCGGTGAAACCGGCGACCCGCTGGCCCGCACCCGCCTCGAAGGTTTGCTTGAACCCGGCATCGAAGCCGATGCCAACGTGCGCACCGCCGCCGAAACCAGCTTGGCCCAGGTCAAACGCAAATTGCTGATCGGCGAGATGCTTGGGCAGGCCTTCAGCGGCATGTCCCTCGGTTCGATTCTGTTGCTGGCGGCCCTCGGGTTGGCGATCACCTTCGGCCTGCTCGGTGTGATCAACATGGCCCACGGCGAGATGCTGATGCTCGGCGCCTACTCGACGTATGTGGTGCAGCTGATGTTCCAGCGCTTCGCCCCGCAAGCTATCGAGTTCTATCCGTTAATCGCATTGCCGGTGGCGTTTTTTGTCACCGCCGGGATCGGCATGGCGCTGGAGCGCACGGTGATTCGTCACCTCTACGGTCGCCCATTGGAAACCCTGCTCGCCACTTGGGGCATCAGCCTGATGCTGATTCAATTGGTGCGGCTGGTGTTCGGCGCGCAGAACGTCGAAGTGGCCAACCCGGCCTGGCTCTCGGGCGGGATTCAGGTGCTGCCGAATTTGGTGCTGCCGTACAACCGCATCGTGATCATCGCGTTCGCCTTGTTTGTGGTGGTGCTGACCTGGCTGCTGTTGAACAAGACCCGCCTCGGTTTGAACGTGCGCGCCGTCACCCAGAACCGCAACATGGCCGCCTGCTGCGGCGTACCGACCGGGCGCGTCGACATGCTCGCCTTCGGCCTCGGCTCCGGCATTGCTGGCCTCGGCGGTGTGGCGCTCAGCCAGATCGGCAACGTCGGCCCGGACCTCGGTCAGAGTTACATCATCGACTCGTTCCTGGTGGTGGTACTGGGCGGTGTCGGTCAATTGGCCGGTAGCGTGCTCGCCGCGTTCGGCCTGGGCATCGCCAACAAAATTCTCGAACCGCAGATCGGTGCGGTGCTGGGCAAAATCCTGATCCTCGCGCTGATCATTCTGTTCATCCAGAAGCGTCCGCAAGGCCTCTTCGCACTGAAAGGACGGGTGATCGACTGATGAACCAGCCTCTGATGCTCACGGCCACACAAAAGGCCGGCCCCAAGGTCACGATCGCCGTCGGTGCGGTGATCCTCGTTTTGCTGCTGGCGTTGCCGTTGTTGTCGTTGTTGCCTGCCGACAGCGCACTGCATGTCTCCGCTTATACATTGACCCTGATGGGCAAAATACTTTGCTACGCCATCGTCGCCCTGGCCCTCGATCTGGTCTGGGGTTACGCCGGCCTGTTGTCGCTGGGCCACGGTCTGTTCTTCGCCCTCGGCGGTTATGCGATGGGCATGTACCTGATGCGCCAGGCCTCGGGTGATGGCTTGCCGGCGTTCATGACGTTCCTGTCGTGGACCGAATTGCCGTGGTACTGGACCGGCACCAGCAGCTTCCTCTGGGCCATGTGTCTGGTGGTGTTGGCGCCGGGCCTGCTCGCGCTGGTGTTCGGTTTCTTCGCCTTCCGTTCGCGGATCAAGGGCGTGTATTTCTCGATCATGACCCAGGCCCTGACCTTCGCCGGGATGTTGCTGTTTTTCCGCAACGAAACCGGGTTTGGCGGCAACAACGGCTTCACCAACTTCCGCACCATTCTCGGGTTTGGCATCACTGAACCGGGGACTCGCGCGGTGCTGTTTTTCGCCACGGTGCTGTTGCTGGTGGCGAGTCTGTTTATTGGCTGGCGACTGGCACAGAGCAAGTTCGGCCGGGTGCTGACCGCGTTGCGGGATGCGGAAAACCGCTTGATGTTCTGCGGCTACGATCCACGCGGCTTCAAGTTGTTTGTCTGGGTGTTGAGCGCGGTGTTGTGTGGTTTGGCCGGCGCGCTGTATGTGCCGCAAGTCGGGATTATCAACCCGAGTGAAATGTCGCCGACCAACTCCATCGAAGCGGCCGTGTGGGTGGCGCTGGGGGGCGCGGCACGCTGATCGGTCCGCTGCTCGGCGCGGGTGTGGTCAATGGCATGAAGAGCTGGTTCACCGTGGCGTTTCCGGAATACTGGCTGTTCTTCCTCGGCGCGCTGTTCATCGTCGTGACGTTGTACCTGCCCAAAGGCGTGATCGGGTTGCTGAAGAAAAGGGGTGAGCAATGAGAGTGACTGCAACGGCTGAATTCATGCTCGAACCGGCCTTTTTTCCAGTGGAGCCCAACAAGGACGCCGGCAGCAGCCGCGATGCCATCGGCCTCGGCCAGAGCGCCGGCAAAGGTCTGAATACCCGACACGGCACCATCCTGACCCTGGAAGACATCAGCGTCAGCTTCGATGGTTTCAAGGCGCTGAACGATCTGAACCTGTACATCGGCGTCGGCGAATTGCGCTGCATCATCGGCCCCAACGGCGCGGGAAAGACCACGCTGATGGATGTGATCACCGGCAAGACCCGGCCCAGTCACGGTAAGGCCTGGTTTGGTGAAACCCTCGATCTGACGCAGATGAGTGAAGTGCAGATTGCTCAGGCCGGTATCGGTCGCAAATTCCAGAAGCCGACGGTGTTCGAAGCCTTGAGCGTGTTCGAGAACCTGGAGTTGGCGCAGAAGACCGACAAGTCGGTATGGGCCAGCTTGCGGGCTCGTCTCAGTGGCGAGCAGAAAGATCGCATCAGCGAAGTGCTGGAAACCATTCGCCTGACCGCCTCGGTCAATCGCCCGGCGGGTTTGTTGTCCCACGGTCAGAAACAGTTTCTGGAAATCGGCATGCTGTTGATGCAAGACCCGCAACTGCTGCTGCTCGATGAGCCGGTGGCGGGCATGACCGACGCCGAAACCGACTTCACCGCCGAACTGTTCAAGACCCTGGCGGGCAAGCATTCACTGATGGTGGTGGAACACGACATGGGCTTCGTCGGCTCGATCGCCGACCACGTCACCGTGTTGCACCAGGGTAGCGTGCTGGCCGAAGGGTCGCTGGAACAGGTGCAGGATAATGAGCGGGTGATCGAGGTGTACCTCGGTCGTTAGACCTGCAAATACAAAACCTGTGGGAGCGGGCTTGCCCGCGATGAGGCCTGCACATCCAACATCTTTGTTGAGTGACACACCGCCATCGCAGGCAAGCCAGCTCCCACAGGGTTCTGTGTGGAACAGAAGGAATTTTGAACATGCTGCAAGTCGACAAGCTGCATCAGTACTACGGCGGTAGCCACATCCTGCGGGGCCTGACGTTTGAGGTGAAGGTCGGCGAAGTTACTTGCCTGCTCGGACGCAATGGCGTGGGCAAGACCACCCTGCTCAAATGCCTGATGGGTTTGCTGCCGGCCAAGGAAGGTGCGGTGAACTGGGAAGGCAAACCGATCACCACGTTCAAGCCGCACCAACGGGTGCATGCCGGCATCGCTTATGTGCCTCAGGGACGGGAAATCTTTGGCCGACTGACCGTGGAAGAAAACCTGCTGATGGGCCTGTCGCGGTTTCCCGGCTCTGAAGCGAAGGAAGTCCCGGCGTTCATCTACGAGCTGTTCCCGGTGCTGCTGCAAATGAAACAACGGCGCGGCGGTGACTTATCCGGGGGTCAGCAACAGCAGCTGGCAATTGGTAGAGCGCTGGCCAGTCGTCCACGTTTGCTGATTCTCGACGAACCCACCGAAGGCATTCAGCCGTCGGTGATCAAGGAAATCGGCGCAGTGATCAAAAAGCTCGCGGCTCGTGGCGACATGGCGATTCTGCTGGTGGAGCAGTTCTACGATTTCGCCGCCGAACTGGCTGATCAATACCTGGTGATGTCCCGTGGCGAGATCGTGCAGCAGGGTCGCGGCGAAAATATGGAAGCCGAAGGTGTCCGTGGACTGGTTACGATCTAACCTGCAGCCTCCTGACGATAATTAGAAATCATGAATTTACCTGCCCCCATCACGCTGTTCACCCCCAGCTGGCATGCCGAGCTGGAACTGGGCTACGCCCGTTTCGGCGACAGCACACGCCCGGTGCAGCGCCGCCACAAAGGCCCGCTGCGGGTGCAGAAGCATTTGTACGCCGAAGGCCCCGAGGTGTGTCAGCACATCATCGTCCACCCGCCGGGCGGGATTGCCGGGGGTGATCGGCTGGACATCTCGGCCAGCGTCGGCACGCACGCCTGGGCACAAATCACCAGCCCCGGCGCCGCCAAGTGGTATCGCGCGGCCGGGCCGGCTTATCAGAAACTCGACCTGCGCGTGGCCGCCGGTGCTACGTTGGAGTGGCTGCCGCAAGAGACGATTATCTTCAGCGACGCTCAGGCGGAGCTCAGCACCAGCATCGACCTTGAGGGCGATGCCCGGCTGTTCTACTGGGACGTGGTGGCGCTGGGTCGCCCTGCAAGTGGCGAGCGCTTCGACCTCGGGCATTTTCAGGCACACCTGGATATCCGCCGCGAAGGCCAGTTGCTCTGGCACGAACGCCAGCGCATTGTCGGGGGTGATGGTTTGCTGGATTCGCCGATAGGCCTGGATGGCCAACCGGTGTTTGCGACGTTACTGGTGACGGGTGAAATTGATAGAGAATTGCTGGAGAAATGCCGCTCTCTGCCCAATGACGTACGCGGAGATCTGACGCAGCTGCCGGGGCTTTTGGTCGCTCGTTGCCTGGCCAGTGAAGCGCTGTTGGCACGGGGTTGGTTGATTGATTTGTGGCGGTTGCTACGCCCGGCGCTATTGGGCCGCGAAGCCATACCACCGCGAATATGGAGCACCTGAACACGATCCCCTGTAGGAGCGAGGCTTGCCCGCGAAGAACGATAACGCGGTCTTCCCGTTAAACCGAGGCGCTCCCTTCGCGGGCAAGCCTCGCTCCTACAGGGGGAGTGAACTATTTAACTGCCGATTATGGATTCCAAACGATGGACCTGACCCCACGCGAAAAAGACAAGCTGCTGATCTTCACCGCCGGCCTCGTGGCCGAGCGGCGTTTGGCTCGCGGCGTGAAGCTCAATTACCCGGAGGCCATGGCCTATATTTCCGCAGCGCTGCTCGAAGGCGCGCGTGACGGCCAGACCGTGGCCGAGCTGATGCATTACGGCACCACCCTGCTCAGCCGCGAACAAGTGATGGAAGGCATCCCGGAAATGATCCCGGAGATCCAGGTCGAAGCGACATTTCCCGACGGCACCAAACTGGTCACCGTTCACCAACCGATCGCCTGAGGCCGCGCCATGACTTACCACATCCGCGATGCGCTGCTCGCCGACCTGCCAGCGATCCGTGACATCTACAACGACGCCGTCCTCAACACCACGGCGATCTGGAACGAACAGGCGGTGGACATGGGCAACCGCCAGGCCTGGTTCAGCGCCCGACAAGATCAGGGCTATCCGATCCTGGTGATCGTCGACGGCGACAACAGCGTACTCGGCTACGCTTCATTCGGTGACTGGCGCCCGTTCGACGGGTTCCGCCACACGGTCGAGCACTCGGTGTACGTACGCAACGACCAGCGGGGCAATGGCCTCGGGCCGCAACTGATGGAAGCGCTGATCGAACGCGCCAAAGGCTGCAACAAACACGTGATGGTCGCCGCCATCGAAAGCGGTAACGGCGCCTCGATCCGGCTGCACGACCGGGTCGGTTTCGTCGTCACCGGCCAAATGCCGCAGGTGGGTACCAAGTTCGGCCGCTGGCTGGACCTGACCTTCATGCAACTGATCCTCGACCCGGGCGCAATGCCACCTGGTCCCCACAAGGAGTGATACCCATGAACGCCGCCCAACTGCGCCGCGTCAATGTTGAAAGCTTTGCGCACTATCGTCAGGGTTTGATTGATTTGCTGCTCGACGCCGTCGGCTATGGCGCCAGCGTCGGGTTCATGGCGGATCTGGATGCCACTCAGGCCCGAGCCTATTTCGATGAAGTCCAGGAGAACCTGAACAAAGGCAACGTGCTGCTCTGGGTGGTGGTCAAGGACGAACAGGTGCAGGCCAGTGTGCAACTGACGTTGTGCCAGAAAGCCAATGGGTTGAACCGCGCCGAAGTGCAGAAACTGCTGGTGCGTGAACATGCCCGTCGTCGCGGTCTGGGCCAGCAGATGATGCATGCCCTTGAGCTTGCAGCCCGCCAACACAAGCGCGGCATGCTCTACCTCGACACCGAAGCCGGCTCCCCTGCCGAAGACTTCTACAAGGCGATGGGCTACACCCGCGCCGGCGAAATCCCCGACTACGCCTGCGACCCCAACGGCCAGTACAAACCGACAGCCCTTTACTACAAGATTCTCCAAGGAGCCCATTGATGATTCCCGGTGAATACCAGATCCAGCCCGGCGACATCGAACTCAACGTCGGCCGCCGCACCCTCAGCCTGAAGGTGGCCAACAGCGGTGACCGGCCCATCCAGGTCGGCTCGCATTATCACTTCTTCGAAACCAACGACGCCCTGACCTTCGACCGCGCGGCCAGCCGCGGCATGCGCCTGAACATCCCCGCCGGCACCGCCGTGCGCTTCGAACCTGGGCAGAGCCGCGAGGTCGAGCTGGTGGACCTGGCCGGCCATCGCCGAGTGTTCGGGTTTGCCGGGCGGATCATGGGTGATCTCGACTGACTGATCGTTCCCACGCTCTGCGTGGGAATGCATCCCGTGACGCTCTGCGTCACATAACGGCGGACGCAGAGCGTCCATGGCGGCATTCCCACGCAGAGCGTGGGAACGATCAATGAAGGAACTGCAATGAAGATTTCCCGTCAGGCCTACGCCGACATGTTCGGCCCCACCGTCGGTGACAAGGTCCGTCTGGCCGACACCGAGCTATGGATCGAAGTGGAGCAGGACTTCACCACCTACGGCGAAGAAGTCAAATTCGGCGGAGGCAAAGTCATTCGCGATGGCCAGGGCCAAAGCCAATTATTGGCCGCGGAAGTGGTCGACACCCTGATCACCAACGCATTGATCATCGACCACTGGGGCATCGTTAAAGCCGACGTCGGCCTCAAGGACGGACGCATCGCCGCCATCGGCAAGGCCGGCAACCCGGACATCCAGCCCAACGTCACCATCGCCGTCGGCGCCAGCACCGAAGTGATCGCCGGTGAGGGCATGATCCTCACCGCCGGCGGCATCGACACCCATATCCACTTCATCTGCCCGCAGCAGATCGAAGAGGCGCTGATGAGTGGCGTCACCACCATGATCGGCGGCGGCACCGGGCCGGCCACTGGCACCAACGCCACTACGTGTACCTCCGGGCCATGGCACCTGGCGCGCATGCTCCAGGCCGCCGATGCCTTCCCGATGAACATTGGCTTCACCGGCAAGGGCAACGCCAGCCTGCCGGAACCGTTGATCGAGCAGGTCAAGGCCGGCGCCATCGGCCTCAAGCTGCACGAGGACTGGGGCACCACCCCGGCGAGCATCGACAACTGCCTGAATGTCGCCGATCAGTACGACGTGCAGGTGGCGATCCATACCGACACCCTCAACGAGTCGGGCTTCGTCGAAACCACCCTCGCCGCCTTCAAGGGCCGCACCATCCATACCTACCACACCGAAGGTGCCGGTGGCGGTCATGCCCCGGACATCATCAAGGCCTGCGGTTTTGCCAACGTGCTGCCAAGCTCGACCAACCCGACCCGGCCGTTCACCCGCAACACCATCGACGAACACCTCGACATGCTGATGGTCTGCCACCACCTGGACCCGAGCATCGCCGAAGACGTAGCGTTCGCCGAAAGCCGCATTCGCCGGGAAACCATCGCCGCCGAAGACATCCTCCACGACCTCGGCGCGTTCTCGATGATCAGCTCCGACAGCCAGGCCATGGGCCGCGTCGGTGAAGTCATCACGCGCACCTGGCAGACCGCCGACAAGATGAAAAAACAGCGTGGCCCGCTGCCCGGTGACGGCGAAGGTAACGACAACTTCCGCGCCAAACGCTATATCGCCAAGTACACCATCAACCCGGCGATCACCCACGGCATCAGCCATGAAGTGGGCTCGGTGGAAGTGGGTAAATGGGCGGATCTGGTGCTCTGGCGCCCGGCGTTTTTCGGGGTCAAACCGACGTTAATTCTCAAGGGCGGAGCCATTGCAGCCAGCCTGATGGGCGACGCCAACGCGTCGATCCCGACGCCGCAACCGGTGCACTACCGCCCGATGTTCGCCAGTTATGGCGGCTCGCTGCACGCCACCAGCCTGACCTTCATCAGCCAGGCAGCACAGGACGCCGGTTTGCCCGAAGCCTTGGGCCTGAAGAAGAAAATCGCCGTGGTCAAAGGTTGTCGCGACGTGCAAAAAACCGATCTGATTCACAACGATTACCTGCCGGATATCGACGTCGATCCTCAAACCTATCAGGTCAAGGCTGACGGTATATTGCTGTGGTGTGAACCCGCAGAAACCTTGCCAATGGCCCAGCGCTATTTCCTGTTCTGAACAATGCAAGAAGCCCCGGACGCCTAGGCGTTCGGGGCTTGAGGGTCAGCTACCGATTGTGGTGTTCACCTTGTCCAGTTTGGCTCGGCCCAGAGCTTGCTGGGTCAAGGTTTTTTCGAGTGCCTTGATGGCCTGAAATATGTCTTCGTCCTCAGCGTTTTCCAGCCTCAGTTTCAGGGCATCGAATTCCTGACGATAGGTCGTTTCCATGAAGGTTTGCCAGATCGGTTGCTCAAGGATCCGCTCGGTCAGCAAGCCCCCTTCTTCCAAGGCCAGCACGCGTTGACAAGCCGCCTCGATCATCTCCGTGCTCACCTTGGAAATAGCCCGAAACTGCATGCCTCGCGCTTGCCATGGCAGATCCAGGCGTTCCGCCAGATCCGTCATATAAGCCAAATGCACCTCGACTTCATCGATGGTTCCACCTTCGGTTCCGGGGCGATAAAAGGTTTCTCCGGCCCGCAAGCGCTCAGCGACACGCTCGCGAGCAATCCTGCCCAGTTCGTCCAGACGCGACTTGCCCCTCGCCAGTTGCAGCAGCTCGGCTTCCATCAGCCCAGGATTGGCCAATGCACGGGCCTCGTGCACTAATACCTCGACACCCATGGCATTGAACAACTGAGTGCCGCCATCGACACAGTTGGTGGTGCTGCTCGCCTCGGCAAACAGTTTTTCCCGTAATTCGGTTCTTTCGGCCATGGCCTCGAGCATGCGCCACACTTTGGCGGTGAGTTCGATACGATAACTTTTGTCGTCGGCCTTGAAATCATAGGACTCGGTCAACCGCCGGATTACATTGAAAAACGGCAGCGAGCCATACTCGTCTTCGACGTTGTCCCAGATGGGCTGTTTCGCATTCCACTCTGCGTTGCTCAGCCCCTCTCCCCATTCGGAGCTATCGAGTACGCCGCGAGGGGGATAGGCGCGATCAGGGTCCAGGCCGAGCGATTCGATATACGTGCGCACCCGCTCAAGGTTCTGGGGCGAAATCCAGTCCTGTTCGCGAGTAAAGAATGTGCGCGCCAGCAACTCCGCACGGAAGGAACCGGGCGCCACTTCGGGAATTTGCGTGAGCCTGTTGAACTCAAGGTTCAGATAAATGTTGCGCGGGCGATTGCGGCCAAGATAGCCCGTGGGCCAGGTATCAAGCTGGCCATGGTCAAGGGTAATTGCCTGCAATCTGGGCATAAGACTGACATCAGGCGGCAAGCGCAACGGGTTGTTACTCAGACGCAACATACGCAAGCGGGTCAGTCCTCTGAGGTGGGCAATCCCCGCGCTGTCCAGAGAGATGTTGTTATTGTTGAGCATCAGATGAGTCAGCCAGCGCATGTTGCCGATCTCTTGAGGAAACACGGTCAAACTGTTTTGCCTCATGCTCAACTGCCGCAATTGCCGGAATGGCCGCAGGAATCCGACTTGTTCATTACCCAGTCCTGCATTGTTCAGGTGGAGTTCGGTGACGTGATCAAAATTGGCCGACAGTTCAGGCATCGTCGCCAAATGCCTGTCCAGAGGAAAACCATCCAGATTCAGTACCTGCGGCGCCACGATGCCGGGTACCTCAACGCCCGCCGGTCCGGTGCGCTGCAAGCAGCGGCGGAGCTTCGCATAGAGATCGTTTCTGGATTTCCACTCCGCGACTCCGGCGGGTGTAAGACGCCAGGATTGAGTAGGTTGGTTGACCCAACGACGCATTGAATCATTGAAGCGGTTG
The DNA here is from genome assembly GCF_054668495.1 of Pseudomonas sp. S2_A02. Lineage (NCBI taxonomy): Bacteria > Pseudomonadati > Pseudomonadota > Gammaproteobacteria > Pseudomonadales > Pseudomonadaceae > Pseudomonas > Pseudomonas sp. S2_A02. The sequence continues at coordinate 3,001,073 of NZ_CP162776.1, forward strand.
AACTCGGTTTCCAGCGCAGTCACTCGCTGGTCGGCCCACTCACCAAAAGCGTTCAGCAGCGCCTGTACCTGACTGTCATCCAGACCTGGAAGAAGTGAGCTTATACGCATTCGCAAAAGATCCGTATCTTGTGAGCGCACCCTGTAAGCGCGCATTCCGCCACGCAAACGCATGATCTGTGGGTCGTAAGCGGGCTTGCGTATCGGGTGATCCAACAGGGTTTTCGAGAACGTGTCGTGTGACAGCGGCGTTTGTTTAACCGCCTGACGCAGCTGCGCCCCCTGATTGATCTCAAACCCCAGCGCTTTGCGGTCGGCATCGGGCAAGGCATGCAGCAATGCTCCGTAAAAATCATCCGCTCCCTGCAGATGGCCACCCTCATGGTCGTAAGTTTCATAGTGCCCGTCTTCGCGCATGACCAACACTTTGCGCACCGAGGCATCGACCGGACCCACGCTGTCATGCAGTGCACCGGTGAACGAAAACTCGCGGACTTCGATGCGCACATCCTTTGGCCATTTCGGCCAGTTTTCCAGGGTATGCAGCGCCAGCCGGGTGGTGTCGGCATTGCTCAATTCATCCAGATAAAGCCCTTCATAGGCGCGACTCAAACGCAGGCCGAACACAGACGTGCGCGCCATTTCGCGCAAGCACAACGGGATCCGTCTGTCTTGGGTCAATTTCAACAACTCGGCTTCAGTGGCATCGTCCAGCAGGGCTTGCGCGGCGGCGTTCGACAGGTCCGGAAAATCCCGCTTCAGCAGATTTATCCGCGCATCGCTGGTGGTTTCCCGAGCCTCGTACAACGTATCGAACAACCTTTTTTTGCTGTCTTGCGCCTGGCGGGCAATGCGTTTTTGCAGCTCGGCAATACGCGCCGAGCGTTCTTTCGCAACTTCACTGCCGAACCAGTCCTGCAATTGCGCCTCGCTGAGGGCGTCAACCACTTGTGTCGGCAGTCGGCCTTCGCAAACATCGGCCCGGGAAATGTTGAGGGTGTTTTCAGGCGTCGCCTCGCTCGCACCGAAACTCAATGATGGTCGTCCCGAAGCCGTATCGTCTTCCAGCACCAGAATCCTGGATGGCGGCCAGCCATGTAATTCGGTAACAAACCCCGCCACTTGTTCCGACAGTTCCTGCGGCACTTGACCCTTCAGGATTTGCGCACTGAGTTTGTCGGCGTCCGCGTAAGCCTTGAAGCGCTTCAGCGTGTCCATGAACAAGGGCGCGGGTGGATCATTTTCGACATGCATGCGACGTAGTACGCCTTCGTCGACACCGCTGACATGCCGTACCTGATCCAGCACTTCGTCACTGATCCCCTCCACTGATGGACCGAGGCGCCGCAACAGCTTGCCCTTGTCCCATTCGATCGGTCGTTCGAACTCTGTGTGCCAGGCGCCAGCACCGTTGTGTTCGATGTTCAACTGATAGGCATCTGGCCGCTTGGGATGCTGCAGTCGAGGCTGTCCGGTGAGCGGATCCTCCTGGAGCACGAATTGCTTGCCCTCGAGCGGCAGCACTTTGCGCCCGTCATGCTCGATGACGCCGAAGTCATCGGGCGTTGCGGTTTCGGGCAGCGTCAGGCGGTGCTCATAAGGTGCATGATCGGGTTTGATCAGACGCGTTTTTCCGCCGGGCAGTTCCACCGGTTTGAGGCTGTCAATCAGGGGCGATGGTCTGATCGGCGTGGAGCCTTTGGGCAGCACGTGCCCCATGAACATCAGGGCCAATTGCGCACCGTTGATCAAGAAACTGTTGATATGCGCCGCGCCTTCTTCGACGTCACCCTTGCTCCAGTCTTCGATGCCCTCGACCAGTTCCGTCAGCAATTGCGCGGCCATCAAGCCCAGCATGGCCGGCCCCAGCACTGGCACCAGCATTGCGCCAAAGTTGAACACGTTCCAGGCGATGTCCAGATAGCCGCTCAGGCGTTTCCAGCGAGCATTGGCGTCTTCGTCATCGGTCGGCACCGCGATCAATCGGGCATCGGTGATGGCTTTGTCGCGGCGCTCACGAAACAGGCGGTCCCACAGGGCGTCGTTGATCAGATGAGTGACAGGTTCCGCATCAGGGTTTTCGATCGGCGTTTCCCGCCACCACGGCCCCATGTCCAGCGGTTCGCGCTGTTGCCAAGTGATGGTTTTGAGCCGTTCATTGACCCGGCTAAAAAAAATCGCCTTGTCTTTCTGTGCGACAAAACGGCTGAAAAAATCCTGGTAGTCACTCTCACGCAGTTGGCCGATCAGCGTTTTCATGAAGTCGGTGAGCGAGGCATATTCCTTCAGCGGATGGTCCGGGTCATCCGGCACCCAGGCGATCAGATGCCCGCTCAGCCGATTCTGGCGGTAGATTTCGTCCTTGCGCAGCATCTCTTCCACCACGCCTTTCGGGCCGTTGGCGAAAAAAGCCTTGAGCAGGCGAAAGGTATCGAAGCCATTGGGTAGCGAGGACGTTGCCCGTTGGGAGAAATCAAGCCAATGCTCGCGTGCATCGGGCATCAGACTATCAATGGCCTTTTTGACCGCCGCAGATTCGGCCACCGCGCTGAACAGCACAACGCCGGTCATCCGGCAGCCCATCAGCGACAAACGATGACTTTGCAGCGGACGGCCATGCCACTGGATATCAGACTTGCCGTCGATCAGTCCGCCGATCGTCGCGTAACCGCGCAGGCCGATATCGCCCTTGAGATACGCCGTCATCGACGCCAGTTTGAGGGCCGCTTTGTCACTGGCGATCGAACGCTCCTTGAGCAGGCGAGCGGCATCGGGATCTGCGGGGGTGAGCAATGACTTGATGTGGGTCTGGTATTGCCTGCCTATGTCGAGGCGCCGGCACAGCGCCGCAATTTTTTGCGGGGTGATGACCTTGATCTCGTGCAGGTCGCCACGAAAGTCCTTGCGCAACACCGCGGAGCCGCTGCGAAACGCATCCTCGCGGGTTTCATCCTCTTCGAAGTTGTGCAGCGCCGCTTCGAGCAGCGTGGAGCGACGGATGGTACTGGCCTGGGTATCGATTACACCGGCGATTGTGTTCGGCACATACAGGCGCACTTGCAGGTCATTCGGATTGCCATGCTCGTTGAAGTTCGAGAGCAACATGGTTTTGAGCAACGGCTCGGCAAAGGCCTTGATGTCGTGCTGCAAATCACTGAGCAATTCGTCCAGCCGCCCTTGCAGGCGCCAGCGCTCGTCGATGAGTTGCTTGAGATAGTCGCGGTCCACCGGTCGGGATTTCAGATACCAGGCGGGGAACGTCGACTGTACATCCACCGCCGTCAGGAGCCTGACCCGTGGTGCTTCTGTCATCGCCTTGGGGATCAACGGTTTTATCCGTTGGTGATGAACCCCGTTGTCTTCCTTTGTTGCGGGACTTGACGGCCCTGTTGGATTGCTTCCTTGCAATTCAGGCATGTCTTGAACACCTTCAAACCATTGATTGGGGTCCTATGGTTATGCGTTTGTCCGGTGAACAAAAGCGTAAAAAATCGTTGGTTGGATGTACAAAAACAGCCCTGCGCATTCGAAAATCCAGGTGCCGAAAATATCTATTTACCGCACCACACAACCACGAATGTGGCTGCTTTTATCGGCGGTGGTGTTCCCAGAACGGTGTGCGGCAGGGGGACCGGGTTATCGTTCATCGCGAGCAGGCGCGCTCCCACAGTGGATCGTTGGTGTTCACAAATTCTGTGTTCGCAGCAGATCACCTGTGGGAGCGAGCCTGCTCGCGAAGCGACCTGACAGGCAATGCAGAAACATCAGCGCGATTATTCGACCACAAGCCGCCCCAACCGCTGCTTGAGCATGCGGTTTTCGGCCCGCAGTTGCTGGACTTCCTCCAAAAGGTCCAGCGCCAGGGCGACGCCTTCCCATTCCAGCTCCAGATCGCGTCGCAGCTTGACAGCGCGCTTGGCCAGCACCAGTTCATAGTCGGTGAAACGCCAATCCTTGGGTTTTGACCCCTGCGGTTCGAGGATGCCGTGTTCGACGATCTCGATCACGTGCACGTCCGATAGCTCAGTCGCCTCACAGAATTCTGCCAGGTCCAGTAGAACGATCACGGGGTCGCTCATGATTGGCTACTCCTTATCTCGAAATCAGAAATTCTCTCGCGGATCGAAAGCGGCTTTTTTCGCCAGCTCTTCCCACAATTCTTTGACGTCATGGTCGAGTTTTTTCGGCATCACTGCCTTGAGCTGCACGAACAGATAGCCACGGTGACCGGCCTTGTGCAGCAGGCCATGACCCTTGGCGCGCATGCGCTGGCCGTTCTGGCTGCCGGCCGGAACCTTGAGGTTGATCCTGCCGGTCAAGGTCGGCACCGCGACTTCGGTCCCCAACGCCAGCTCCCACGGTGCCAGCGGCAAGGTGATGATCAGGTTCTCGCCTTCGACGTCGAATTTGGGGTGCGGCGCAAAACGGATGGTCAGGTACAGGTCGCCATTGGCCCCGCCACCGATGCCTGGCGCGCCCTGGCCCTTGAGGCGGATGCGCTCGCCGTCGGTCACGCCGGCGGGGATCTTCACGTTCAGGCTTTTACTGGTGTTACTGACATGCTGGCCCGCAGCGTTGTAATGCGGTACCTGGAAGCTGACCTTCTTCGATTCGGTCGAGAGGGTTTCTTCCAGAAAAACCGGTAATTCCATTTCCACGTCTTGCCCTCGACGCCCGGCACTACGGCCTGACCGCCCACCACCATCGAAACCCGGACCACGGTTGCCGAAAATCGAACTGAAGAAGTCCGAGAAATCGCCCGTGTCCTGACCACCACCACCGAAACCACCGCGGCTCTGCCAACCCGGCGGGCCCTGAAAGGGCTGACCGTGGTGGCCGTATTTGCGCAAGTCGTCGTATTCGGCGCGCTTGTCGGCGTTTTTCAGCGCTTCATAGGCTTCCGATGCATCCTTGAACTTGGACTCGGCGTCCTTTTCCTTGCTGACGTCGGGGTGGTATTTGCGCGCCAGCTTTCGATAGGCGGCCTTGATCGCCTTATCGTCCGCGGTCGGCTCCACACCGAGAATCTTGTAATAGTCTTTGAAGTCCATCGAGGGAATCACCATCCATTATCGAAATCGCGCAGCCAGGCACAGCATGCTCTTGTTTGCAGCGTTTGGATTGACCGATCTCAAGGTTGTGACCGGGCAGCGCATCAGAAGTTTATCGGCAGCAGGGCGCGGTTCTTGCAGTCGCCCCAGGGGTTGCCAAGTCTATGCAGGGAAGTTTGGGGGTGTTGGAGCATCTTTCAAGCGCTGACCGCTGCGATTTAACGGATAGTCGGCCTTCGAATCTTCGCCGCACTGACATACACTGCGCGGCCGTTTTTTAACCGGAACTTGAAAGACATGAAAAACGCATCTCCAGCCCGTGCCTGTGGTATCGACTTCGGCACGTCCAACTCCACCGTCGGCTGGCTGCGCCCCGGCATGGAAACGCTGATCGCGCTGGAGGACGACAAGATCACCCTGCCCTCGGTGGTCTTCTTCAATATGGAAGAACGCCGCCCGGTGTACGGCCGGCTGGCGCTGCACGAGTACCTGGAAGGTTACGAAGGCCGGCTGATGCGCTCGCTCAAGAGCCTGCTGGGTTCCAAACTGATCAAGCACGACACCAGCGTCCTCGGCACAGCGATGCCGTTCAAGGACCTGCTCGGCCTGTTCATCGGCCAGTTGAAAAAGCGTGCCGAAGCCGCTGCCGGTCGGGAATTTGAAGAAGTGGTGCTGGGCCGTCCGGTGTTTTTCGTCGATGACGATGAAATGGCCGACCAGGAAGCAGAAAACACCCTGGTGGATGTAGCCCGCGCCATTGGTTTCAAGGATGTCTCGTTCCAGTACGAGCCAATTGCAGCGGCGTTCGACTATGAGTCGACCATCGAAAAAGAAGAGCTTGTCCTGATTGTGGACATCGGCGGTGGTACGTCTGACTTCTCTCTGGTGCGCCTGTCGCCTGAGCGCCGCAACCATGACAACCGTCACGACGACATCCTCGCCACCGGCGGCGTGCACATCGGCGGGACCGATTTCGACAAGCAGCTTAGCCTGCAAGGCCTGATGCCGCTGTTTGGCTACGGCAGCCGGATGAAGAGCGGCGCCTATATGCCGACTAGCCACCACATGAACCTGGCGACCTGGCACACCATCAACTCGGTGTACTCGCAGAAGTCGACCCTGGCCCTGGGCAGCATGCGTTACGACATCGAAGACACTGGCGGCATCGATCGCCTGTTCAAGCTGATCGACCAGCGCGCCGGCCACTGGCTGGCCATGGAAGTAGAAGAAACCAAGATCCAGCTGACCCACGCCGACAGCCGCCATGTGCCACTGGATCGTATCGAACCGGGTTTGAGCGTGGAACTGAGCCGGGCACTGTTCGAATCGGCCATCGACAACCTGCTGGAACGGGTGCGCAACAGCGTGACCCAGTTGTTGAACGACGCCAACGTGCGGGTCGATCAGGTCGACACGGTGTTCTTCACCGGCGGTTCGAGCGGGATTCCAGCGCTACGCAACAGCGTCTCGGCGATGTTGCCGAATGCGCGGCATGTGGAAGGGAATATCTTCGGCAGCATCGGCAGCGGGTTGGCGATCGAGGCGGCCAAGCGTTACGGCCCGATGGATTGACCCTGATTTTTGTGGTGCATCCTTCGCGGGCAAGCCTCGCTCCTACAGGTCACGCGGCGTTTTCGCGGCACATACAAAACCTGTAGGAGCGAGGCTTGCCCGCGATAGCGTCAGATCAGGCAATGCATATCGACCTGATCAAACCATCCCCACCTGCTTCAACTCACTCTTCAGATACGCGTAATAAATCGGCCCCGCCACCACCCCCGGCAGGCCGAACGCGGCTTCGAACACCAGCATTGCCAGCAGCAACTCCCACGACTTGGCACTGATCTGCCCGCCGACGATGCGCGCGTTGAGGAAGTATTCGAGCTTGTGGATAACTATCAGATAACCCAGCGCCGCCACCGCTACCCAGATCGACAGCGACAGGCCGACGATGGTGATCAGGGTGTTCGACATCAAGTTGCCTATCACCGGCAGCAGGCCGAGCAGGAAGGTCAGCACGATCAGGGTTTTGGTCAGCGGCAGCTTGATCCCGAACATCGGCAGGACCACCGCGAGGAAAATCCCGGTGAAGAACGTGTTGAGCAGGGAAATCTTGATCTGGGCGAAAACGATATTGCGAAACGCCTGGACCAACAGGTGCAAACGATCGAACAATGCCGCGGCCAAGGGCTTGCGCTTGGTCACGTCCGGCGCTCGCTGCAAGGCGATGATCGCCCCCAGCACCATGCCGATCAGCAGCGTCACGAACATGTGCGCCGCGTCCTTGCCCACCAGTTGCAAGTCGCTGAGGTGCTTGCTCATCCACTGGCCGATGGCCACGCGAAACTCGGCGGCACTGGCCGGCAGATAAGCGTCGATGAACGGCGGCAATTGCCCGCGTGCGCGGTCGACCACGACCATGAATTTGTCGAGGGAAGCGCCGGGATTTTCCGCCTCGTGCAGCAGAAAACTGATCGCACCGGCAAAGATCAGCGCCAGCACGCTGACCACCAATGTTCCCAGCAATGCCACCGACAGCCAGCGCGCACGGCGGCCTTCGATCAGCCGCTGCAATTGCGGCGTGAGCATGTTGACCAGTTCGAACACCAACAACCCGGCCAGCAGGCTGGGCAGCAATCGCAGAGGGAGCACCAGCAGCAAACCACCAAAAATGATGACCCAGCTGATAAGCAACAAGACCTGACGCTGAGAAAACGCTGACATACAGCCTCAAAACGAACGACGTAAAAGGATTGGCAGTCTGCCAGCGTTCCAGCGCGAGCACTAGGGATTGTGTCGGTCGGCCTTACCGGCCCCTTCGCGAGCAAGTCGGATCGCCGCACCGCCGCTCCCACACTGGATCTACTGTGAACGCACTATCTGTGCCCGCCAGAGAATAAATGTGGGAGCGGGCTTGCTCGCGAAGGGGCCAGCACAACCGCCACGAAGCCTCCCGAGCTGACCGCGCTGCTTATTTTTTCTTCAGGCAATCGCTCATGAAGGTTTTGCGCGCATCACCCGTGAGGGCCTGGGTGGCGGCGGTAGCGTTGCAGGTTTTCATCTTTTCTTGTTGAGGGGTCAGGGGTTTGGCGGCATCGGCGGCCGGTGCGGCCTTGAGGCAGGTGCTCATGAAGGCTTTGCGCTCGTCGCCCTTGAGGCTTTTTGCGGTAGCGTCGGCATTGCAGGTGGTCATTTTGTTCTGTTGGGCAGTGGCGGCGAAACCCTGGGAACAGAGCAACAAACCGACCATCAACAACGGGGCACGCAACATCTTCATGGAGTGTTCTCCTTGTTGCCGCACCGATGGGTGCGGCCTCATTTCGGAGTGTAGACAAAGCCTGTTACACGTTCACCTGCTATCGAGGTGGCTGCGTCGATATTGCTCAGGCGTGCACCCGGCCTGACGCTGAAACATCGCGATAAATGCCGAGCCGGTGCTGTAGCCCATGTCGAAGGCGATTTCCTGAATGCTGCGCTGGCTATCGAGCGCTTCGATCGCCGCCAGAAACCGCAACCGTTGCCGCCACTCACCGAAACTCATGCCCAATTCGCGAACAAACTGCCGGGCCAACGTGCGTTCGCTGACGTGAATTTGCGCAGCCCAGTGCGCCAATGGCCGGTTGCCCCCAGGCTCGGTCTGCAAGATTTCAAGGATTGCGAGCAGCCCGGTGCTGCTGGCGTAGGGCAAGTAACACTCATGCATCGGCGCCTGTTGCAGTTGGTCCACCAGCACTTGAGCCAGTCGCTTGTCTGCATCGTGCTCGGGAATTTTCACATCGCGGGCGGCGAAGTCTTTCAGGATCGCCTTGAGAATGTCGCTGATCGCCAGGGTGCAGGCCTGCTGCGGCAGATCGCGACACAGTGCCGGCGCGAGGCAGACCGCGCGATAGTTGATCGGCTGATTGCTATAGAAACTGTGCTCGGTCCCGGGCGGCACCCACACCGCGTATTGCGGCGGCGACATGAAGCGGCGGCTGCCGATTTCCATGTGCAAGACGCCATTGGCCGAATACTCGAGGGTGCCCCAAGGGTGATGGTGGGCCGAGGCGTATTCGTGGGTGTTGAAGTCGGCATAACGGAAATAGACCGGGGCCGGCAGTTCGCTGAAATCCAGCAGGTCAATGTGTTTGCTGTTCATGCTGTCCGGAATCAGAGGCAAGTTGTCTGGATCGCAGTATAGGCATTGATTCAGACAAGCGGATAATCACCCTTCATTAACGTTCTGGTTTTTCCCGATGCAATACGCTTACCCCCTGTTGGCCATTTTCATTTGGGCCGGCAACACCGTGATCAACAAACTCGCGGTCGGCGCGATCTTTCCCGCCGAAATCGGCTTCTACCGCTGGCTGCTGGCCGCACTGCTGTTCACGCCTTTCATGCTAAAACCGGTGATCGCCCACTGGCCGTTGATCCGTCCGAACCTGGGCAGGATTTTCATCCTTGGTGTGCTTGGCATGGCGGTGTATCAGAGCCTGGCTTACTTCGCCGCGACACTGACTTCGGCCACCAACATGGGGATCATTTTGTCGCTGATGCCATTGATGTCGCTGGCCATGGCGATTGTCAGCCTCGGCCAACGCCTGACCGCCGGTGCACTGGCCGGCGCGGTGTTGTCGTTTGCGGGGGTTTTGGTGGTGGTGTCGTCCGGCAGCCTTGGCGCGTTGCTGGAACACGGGATGAACCTGGGCGACGCGATGATGCTGATCGCCACACTGGCGTATGCGATTTACAGCACCCTGCTGAAAAAATGGCAGCTGCGTTTGCCGCCACTGGTGTTGTTGTATTTGCAGGTGTTGGTCGCGGTGGTGGTGCTGTTTCCGCTGTTTCTCGCCTCACCGAAAATCGGCCCGACCCTGCAGAACATTCCGCTGGTGCTCTACGCCTGCCTGTTGGCCTCGATGCTTGCGCCGCTGGCGTGGATGCAGGCGGTGGTGCGCCTGGGGCCGAGCCGGACCACGCTGTTTTTCAATTTGCTGCCGTTGATTACGGCGCTGATTGCTGCGGTGGTGCTGCATGAGCAGTTGGCGCTGTATCACCTTGTGGGTGGGGTGTTGACGCTGGGTGGGGTGATTTTGTCGGAGCGCTGGACCACGGTGCTGGGCCGTAAGATCAGCGCTGCCTGACCGGACGCCTTCGCGGGCAAGCCTCGCTCCCACAGGTTTGGCGTCGTGCCTATCACGGGCGTTCGACACAAAACCTTCCACAGGTTTGGCGTCGTGCTCATTGCCGGCGTTCGACACAAAACCTGTGGGAGCGTGGCTTGCCCGCGAAGAACGATAACGCGGTCCAACTGCCGCTCACACACCGGCCGCCTTCAACCGCGCCGCATGCTCGACAAACAACCGCACCGGCTCTGCGCCCTTGCCCACCAGCCCAAGCGATTGGTTGACGATATCGAAGTGATCCATCGGGTATTCATCGCCAATCACCGTCCCCAAATGCGAACTGTAACGCCCGACCATCCCGTCGCAATGCCCCGCTTCACGCACGAAGGTTCTGGCAAACAACCGGCAACTGCGATTAGTCCCGTCGAACAGATTGCATCCGCGATCGGTCTTGCCCGGCTGCAAGGTTCCGGACCAGGAGTAATACCGCACGCCATTGACCACTTCCGGGCCATGCCCGCCCCAAGTGTCAGGCAGACCTTGTGGATAACGCTGATTGAACAGCGCCACGCCTGCCGTGGTCAGCGATTGGTGCGAAGCCGGGATATCCACCGGCAATCTCGGCCCGCGATAGCCGGTTTCCAGCAGGCACATCAACGCGCTGATCAGCCACAGTAAAAAGCTGAGTAGCCGGCCCTTGGCGCTGTCAGCCGGATAATGGGTGTGCAGATGGTCCGCCAGCTCCGAACCGTGATTCGGCCCGGCCACCGAAGTTACTGAAGCCACTTGGTCCGGGCGCTTTGCTGCGGCGTAACGGGCGGTCAGCGAGCCCTGGCTGTGGCCGATCAGGTTGACCTTCTCGGCCCCGGTTTCGCGCAGAATCTCCTCGATCCGCGCCAGCAATTGCTCGCCGCGCACCTCGGTGGAGTTGAGCGGCGAGACCTGCACCGCAATCACGGTCGCCCCATCCCGGCGCAGCGCCGAAATGATTCCGTACCAATAGGGATAGAGCAACAGACGTATAAAACCGAGCATCCCCGGGACCAGCACCAAGGGGTAACGCGTGGCGGAACCTTGCGACATGGGTGAACATCCTTGTGATCGGTGAGATGAAGCAAGGCCGGATGCAAGGCATCAACCAAGCATCGCCACCCAAGATGACAACTCAACGACCAGTCTATGACATCGTTTACTTCAACCCCACCACGCCCGCCACAATCAGCCCGACCGACACCAGCTTGAGCGCGGTCAGGCTTTCGCCCAGCAGCGCAAAGCCGAGAAACACCGTGCCCAGTGAACCGATGGCGGTCCAGATCGGGTAGGCGATGCTCACTGGCAATTCGCGCATGGCCAGTGTGAGGAAGTAAATCCCGCCCACCGCGGCCACCACTGTAATTACTGACGGCCAGAGTCGGGTGAAACCTTCGGCGTACTTCATGCTCATGGCGAAGGTGACTTCGAACCCGGCGGCGATCAGCAAGAACAACCAGGCCATCTAGAACTCCCTGGCCAGCGCCAGCAAACGCTGCTCGGCCTCGGCCACGGAAACCTGGAAGGTGCGCTCGGCAGACTCCTCACCCTCGGCGGCGACAACGGTGACGTCGGTGATGCCGATAAACCCCAGTGCCGTGCGCAACAACGGATCGGCATGGTTCATCGCTTCAAGTTCACCGCCGGGGCCGAAGCCAAACCCGCCGCGACTGGTGACGATCAACGCCTTCTTGCCCTGCACCAGCGGCTCGTACTGAGCGACGCCGTTGTCCAACGTGTGATTGAACGTCAGCCCGAGCCGCACAATCTGGTCGATCCAGGCCTTGAGGCCGCTGGGCACGCTGAAGTTGTACATCGGTGTGGAAATCACCAACAGATCATGGCCGAGCAACTCCCCCACCAACTCATCACTGAGTGCCAGGTCGGCCTGCATCGACAGCGGTCGCGCTTCAGGTTCCGGATGAAAAGCGGCCGCCACAAACGCTTCGTTGACGGCCGGAATCAACGCCCGACCGACTTCACGGCGAGTCAGATGCGACTGCGGGTTGCGCACCTGCCAGGCAGAAAGAAACACCTCGGCCAAACGCCGCGAATGTGAACGGTCGCCACGGGGGCTGGCGTGAATGGCAAGAATTTTACTCATCTCAATCTCCTGAAGACTAAACTCAAACTGCTTGTGGCTTTCAGCTTGAAGCTTGCAGCTGCTCCTCCTCAAATGAACAAAAATCAGTCTGGATGAATCTATTTCATCCGTGGAGTTTTAAATGTTTGCCTCGTTACCGCTGACCGCCCTGCGCGCCTTCGAATCCGCTTCGCGCCTGTTGAGTTTCAAGGCCGCCGCCGAAGAGCTCTCCGTGACGCCGACGGCGGTCTCGCACCAGATCCGCTCCCTGGAAAACTGGCTCGGCGTGCCGCTATTCGAACGACTGCCACGGCAGGTACGCCTCACCGAATGCGGCGAACGGCTGTTCCGCAGCCTGCACGGCGCCCTGCTCGAAGTGGCGCAAAGCGTCGATACCTTGCGCCCGCAACGCAGCGGCACGAACCTGACAATTTCCACCACGGCCGCCTTCGCCGCCCTCTGGCTGGTGCCGCGGCTGGGACGGTTTTATTCCCGCCATCCGAACATCAGCCTGCGCCTGGACACTCACTGCGAAGTCATCGATCTGCATCAGGACGCCAGCGTCGATCTGGTGGTGCGTTACAGCCTCGACGATTACCCGAACCTGTATGGTTTGTGCCTGTTCGACGAATCCTTCGGGGTCTATGGCTCGCCTGAACAAGTGGCCCTGGCAGCCAGTCGGGTACCGACCCTGATCAGCGTGCGCTGGCACAACTCCAAGTTGTACGCCCATGGCTGGGAGGCCTGGTGTGCGCAGTCCGGCGAAACCTGGCTGACCGAACAACCAGCGGTGCGTGAATACGACGAAGAGCATTACGCCTTGCAAGCCGCCATCGCCGGGCAAGGCCTGGTGCTGGCGAGCAATATTCTGGTGTCGGAAAGTGTGGCCGGCGGCTTGCTACTGCCCTATCGGGGGGACATTCAGGTCGACGGGGCCGGATACAGCGCGCTGTGCGTGCCAGGCCGTGAACGGCATCCGCCGGTGCGGGCGTTTTTTGCGTGGTTGCAGGAGGAGGCTCGATTGTCTGGTCTATTGCCAAGATCGCAGCCTGCGGCAACTCCAGGGGAACGCATTCCAATGTAGGAGCATCGAAGACATTCTGGCCTGAGACGTAGAGCCTGCCGATGACATGGCCGATATTCTGAAAGATCTATAGCGACTATCGAATCGCCTTCGCGGGCAAGCCACGCTCCCACAGGTTTGCGTCTTGCCCATTGTCGGCATACGACACAAACCCTGTGGGAGCGTGGCTTGCCCGCGATGGCGTCTTTACAGACGCCGGAGGTTACTTGGTGGGCTTGACCGTCACCGGCGCCTTCCCAGCCTTCATCTGCTCCAGCAACGGTGCACACTGATTCGGCTCTCCAGCGCTGGGCGCTATCAGCGCCAGCAAGCCCGCCGCCGGCGCGGCGATCACACCCAATGCAACCATCCCGGCCCCACGCAGCATCAATGGCACCGGTTTCACACCCGCATCCGGCTTGATGAACTTGCCCCGCACATACAGCGGCGAACGCAGCGAAATCAAGCGCCAGCCCTTGGATTCCGGGGAAATGGTCAGGTCCAGTTGCTCGGTCGCCATGTTCGCGGTGCCGTCGATATAGACGATCGCGTTCTCGGTATCGAAGACGAACAGCCGCGTAGTTGCCAGACCGCTCTTGATATCGAAATCGGCCGCCGCGCAGTTGATCTTCACTTCCTTGTCGCCAAAGATCTTGCCGACCACATAGTTGCCGACGTTGAGCCCCGCCAGTTCCATCAACTCGCGGCTGATCGCGCCGTCATTGATCAGCATCTTCAAATTGCCATCGGCAGTGCCCAGCAGCTTTGCCACCGAGTTGCCACGACCGACAAGATCGGCGTCGCCATTAAGCTCACCGAAACTGGTTTTCATCCGCTCCAAGGTGGGAAACAGCTGCTTGAGCTTGAACTTGCGCGCCGTCAGTTTGGCCCGGCCTTCCAAAGGCTCGGTGCGCCCGTTCAGACGAATCTGCGCATCCAGATTACCGCCAGCCACGCCGAAACGCAGGGGCTCGAGGCTGAGCACACCATCGGTCAGCACCAAATGAGTGTAGAGATCATTGAACGGCAGCTTTTCGCTGTGGACGATGCGTTTGCCGGTGAATTCAACGTCGGCGTCCATCGCGCGCCAGCGCTCAGTCTTGAATTCCTCGACCGGCAGCACCTTATCCGCCGGCTGCTTGCTTTCACCGCCGCGATCCTTTTGCTTGGCGTTGGAGTCGGCGCCGATCAGCGGCGCCAGGTCGGTAAACAGCAGTTGATTGGACTCCAGCGCCCCGCTGAGTTTGGGCCTCGGCTGGCTCGCAACGTAGGTCAGGTTGCCGTGGATGTCACTCTCGCCGATCTTGCCGTTGAAGTCCTCATAGTGATATACCGCCCCGCCCGCCTCATGCAGCTTGGCGATCAAATGCCCATCGGTGGCATAAGGTGGAGTATCGGGCAACGTCACGCCGATCAGTGGATACAGATTGCCGAGGCTGGCACCGGCGAGTTTCAGGCGCAAATCCAGGGCGCCGAGGTTCAATGGATCGGTGAGCGTACCGGCCAGCTCGACGCTGGTATCGGCGATCTTCGCTTGCGCCTGAAGCGGGAACGGCTTGGTGGCGTCCTGCAAGGCCAGCAAGCCGCCAGTTTTGCCCTGGCCCGCCAGATTCTGACCGTGGTATTGGCCTTTGACCTTCAACGCGAAAGCGTAATCCTGCGGCGAGCCACCCTTTTCAACCGCTTTTTTTGCCGCTTTGTCTCCGACAATGTCGCTGAACGGAATCGGTTTGCCCAACGGATCGATGAGCAGATCAAGCTGAGTCTTCAGCTTCTGGTCGTCGAGCGTGAGGTACCCCTTGTCGAAGCCGATGGCACCGATGTCCAGCACCCAGTTCGAAGGCTCGGCGTTCGGGTCTTTGGGGTCGAACTTGAACGTCCAGTTGGCGCGGCCGTCGGCCAGACGCTGCAGGTCGGCATTGGGTTCGCTCAGGTCGATACGCGGGATCACCACCCGCTGCGCCAGCAAGGCCAGCGGCGAAATGCGCAGCTCGACGCGTTTGAGGGTGGCCATCTGTGATTGCTTCGACCAATCCGGGTTGCCCAGGCTCAGATCCTCAGCCACCACATGCGGCCACGGCACCCAGGCCCGCCAGCCGCCCTCGTCAGGCTCGCGCTGCCAGATCACCGCAAGGTTGCCATTGATGGCGAACGGACGATGCAGTTCTTCGGACACTTTGGCGTTCAGGGACGGTTTGATCCGGTTCCAATCGAAGAACGCGATGATCAGAACCAATATCGCCAGCAAGACAATCAGGCTGGCAAAGGTCCAGGCGAAAATTTTACGAGTGCGCGTCATTGCACAGAGCTCCTGATACGACTGAGCGTCCTGACTGCGACGCACGTATGAAACGTTAGGCCAGAACCGGCCTGCCATGACATCTAGGACTGGGAAATGCCGTGCAGGTTTAACCGAATAGCCGCTTAACACTCAAATAATCGGTCATGGCCACACTGTTCCCTCAATCCGGCGTTACCGGGTCCGCACTTTTGCGCGGCACGAGCGAGTCGAAAAATACCCACTTCAGGGCAAAAATGCTCACCGGAAACGCCCGGTCTAGAGCCTCCCGGCGAAACAATCAATTCTGTTGATTATTACCATTGCGTTTATGAACTTTTGTATCGACTTATCGAGAGTAGCATTGCCCTCGTACCCACTTTATCGCCCTCCCAAGGAGCAACCCATCATGAAACGCCAATTACTGCTTAGCCTGACCCTCTCGATGTTAGCCAGCACCGCTTTTGCTTTGCCGGCCGCTGATCAAGCCACTCCACAAGTCAAAGACAGCCACTCGGTATTCAGCCAGACCGTTGCCGCTGATGGCTCCAACCGCACACCACAAGGTCAGACCCTGGCCGAAGGTGGTAATGATCGCCTGAAAGAAAAAGGCCTGATCACTCAAGATGGCTCGGATCGCACCCCACAAGGTCAAAGCCTGGCTGCCGACGGCACCGATCGCACTCCACAAGGCCAAACCCTGGCTGCCGATGGTACCGACCGCACTCCACAAGGCCAGACCCTTGCTGAAGGTGGTGGTGACCGTGTAATCGAACGCAATAGCGCTGTGAGCTAAGCCCATGGCGGCCCCGAAAAAAAGCCCAATCCCCGGATTGGGCTTTTGACTTTATAGAAGCTGCATTTCCCCACGTGATCTCCCGATAGTCGTTCGACGCCAGCGAAGCCGATTTGCTAGAGTGCGCCGCTGTCCCTGTCCAGAAAACACCCTTGCGATGCTGCCCCGCGCCGAACAGAAACAACAAACCCGCAACGCCCTGATGGACGCTGCCCGCCACTTGATGGAAAGCGGCCGAGGATTCGGCAGCCTCAGCCTGCGCGAAGTGAGCCGAACCGCCGGGATCGTGCCCACTGGTTTCTACCGGCATTTCGCCGACATGGATGAATTGGGCCTGGTGCTGGTGAGTGAGGTCGGTCAGACCTTCCGTGAAACCATCCGCCTGGTGCGCCATAACGAGTTCGTCATGGGCGGCATCATCGACGCATCGGTGCGGATCTTTCTCGACGTGGTCACCGCCAATCGCTCGCAATTCCTGTTTCTTGCCCGCGAGCAGTACGGCGGCTCACTGCCGGTGCGCCAGGCCATTGGCCGCTTGCGCGAAGACATCAGCTCGGACCTGGCGGCGGACCTGTCGCTGATGCCGAAACTGCAGCACCTGGACATCGCGGGGTTGGGTGTCATGGCTGATCTGATCGTCAAAAGCGTGTTCGCGACCCTGCCCGACATTATTGATCCCCCGGCCGAGGCGCTACCCGAGCATTTGACGCCGCAGGCGAAGATCACGCAGCAGTTGCGCTTCATCTTCATAGGCCTAAAACACTGGCAAGGCCTAGGCAGCACCGAGTAAATACACATCCCTGTGAGAGCGAGCCTGCTCGCGATAGCGTCGCCACAATCAACACTTGATGTGACTGATACTCCGCCATCGCGAGCAGACTCGCTCCCACATTGGTGCGCGAAAACACCACGCGCACCAACATGATCCAAAATTCTGAACCATCCCCTACGCTCCGACAGGCATTTCCTACCTCTCACCCGATTGGCAAGCCCCTTGCTCTATCCCTGAGCATTGCCCATTGCTGGAAGCCTTCCGATGCTGGTGATTCATCGCAGAATCGACTCTCAACCCATCTGGGCCGCCGAGTTGCACCTGACCTTCGAAGCCCGGAGCAAAAGCCGTTTGCGCTGTTTCAGTGCCGAGGGTGAAGACGTCGGGTTGTTTTTGGAGCGCGGTCAGCCGCCGCTGTATGACGGCGAATACCTGCAAGCCGAAGACGGGCGCGTCGTTCGCGTCTGCGCTCGCCCCGAACAACTGCTGCACGTCACTTGCGCCAATGCCTTTGAATTGACCCGCGCCGCCTATCACCTGGGCAACCGCCATGTGGCCCTGCAAGTCGGCGATGGCTGGTTGCGCCTGCTCGACGATTACGTGCTCAAGGCCATGCTCGAGCAACTGGGCGCCAACGCCGAGAATATCGAAGCGCCGTTCCAGCCGGAACACGGTGCTTACGGCGGCGGTCATCACCACTCGCGCCATGGCGATGAGGATTTCAATTACCCCCCGAAACTGCACCAATTCGGCGTGCGTTTATGAACCCAACCTGGGCGCTACTGCGCCTGGCCAGCCCGCAGCTGCCGATTGGCGGCTACAGCTACTCCCAAGGTTTGGAGACGGCTGTGGATAACGGCCGCGTGAACGATCCCAACAGCGCGCGGCGCTGGATCAGTGATCAGTTGCTGCTCAATCTCGCGCGTTTCGAAGCACCGTTACTGCTCGCCCATTGCATCGCTGCGGCCGAAGAAAACTGGGCTGAACTGCTGCAACGCTGCGAAGAACACCGCGCCAGCCGCGAAACCCGCGAGTTGCATCAGGAAAGTCGACAGATGGGTTATTCGTTGAAGCAACTGCTCAACGGTTTACCGGAACTGGATGCGCCGGCCCGAGCCTTTCTCGACCAATGCCCTGAGCCCCATCTGGCCCTTGGCTGGGCGCTGGCGGCCCGCGCCTGGCAGATCAGCCCACAAGATGCGTTGGCCGCCTGGCTCTGGAGCTGGCTGGAAAACCAATTGGCGGTGTTGATGAAAACCCTGCCCCTGGGCCAGCAAGCCGCCCAACGCCTGACCAGCGAACTGCTGCCGCTGCTGCAACAGGCCCAGCAAGACGCCACCCGAATCAACCCCGAACACACTGGCAGCGCCGCTTTCGGCCTGTCCCTGGCGTGCATGGCCCATGAGCGCCAGTACAGCCGTCTGTTCCGTTCCTAGGGCCTTTTACTTTGGAGAATCACATGAACGCACAACCTCTGCGCGTCGGCATCGGCGGCCCGGTCGGTTCCGGCAAAACCGCCCTGACCCTGGCCCTGTGCCTGGCCTTGCGTGACCGCTACAACCTCGCCGTGGTGACCAACGACATCTACACCCGCGAAGACGCCGACTTCCTGGTGCGCAACGAAGCCTTGGCGCCCGAGCGAATCATCGGCGTGGAAACTGGCGGCTGCCCGCACACGGCGATCCGCGAAGACGCCTCGATCAACCTCGAAGCCGTGGATCAACTGAACCGGCGCTTCCCGGGGCTGGACCTGATCCTGGTGGAGTCCGGCGGCGACAACCTCTCGGCGACCTTCAGCCCGGAACTGTCCGACCTGACCATCTACGTGATCGATGTTTCGGCTGGCGACAAACTGCCGCGCAAGGGCGGTCCCGGCATCTGCAAATCCGATCTGCTGGTGATCAACAAGATCGACCTCGCGCCGCTGGTAGGCGCCTCGCTAGAGATGATGGACAGCGATACCCGGCGTATGCGCAACGGCAAGCCATTCGTCTTCAGCAACCAGAAAACCGGTCAGGGCCTGGAAGCAATCATCGCCTTCATCGAACGCCAAGGCTTGCTGACTGCGGCCTGATCACACTTATCAACAAGGAAGCTTATCCATGACACTGAAACGCATTCTGGGCGCCATGGCCCTGCTGCTGACCCCGGCCATCGCGTTCGCTCACCCGGGCCACGCCGACAATGGCTTGATGGCCGGCATCAGCCACCCGATTGGCGGCCTCGATCATTTGTTGGCAATGGTTGCCGTGGGGTTGTGGGCCGCACAGCAGAAAGGCGCCGCGCGCTGGGCGCTGCCCTGCACATTCGTGGGCACTATGCTGATCGGCGGCCTGCTGGGGTTTGAAGGGCTGAACCTGCCGGCGCTGGAAAGCGGAATTGCCGCATCGGTATTGGCATTGGGCCTGGCGGTGGCTCTGGCGGTGCGTCCGCCGTTGGGCCTGGCGGTGGGTGCGACGGCGTTGTTTGCGCTGTTTCATGGCGTGGCGCATGGTCTGGAGCTGCCGGAAATGTCGAGCCCGTGGGCGTATGCCGTTGGGTTTGTGGTGGCGACGGCAGCTTTGCATGCAGCGGGTTATGCGGTGGTTCGAGTGCTGCCTCAGGCTGCCGCACCTCTGGTTCGGCTGGCGGGTGCGGCTTCGGCGGCGACTGGGGTGTGGTTGCTGGCGGGTTGATTCTCTAGCGTCTGAACCGGCCTCTTCGCGGGCAAGCCTCGCTCCTACAGGATATTCGTCGCCAGCACAGATCGTGTGAAGACCAAAGATCCCTGTGGGAGCGGGCTTGCCCGCGATGGCGTCCGATCAGACACCGCCTCTCTCAAGCCTGCCTCTCTGCTACCATGTCGCGCAATCGCCCCTGCCGTGACGACGCCAGCCAATGCCCTCTGTTTCCCGCTCTGCTTCCCAGCCTGAATTGACCGCCCTGTTCGCCTCGGTGCAACAGCACTTGCAGGACGTGATCGTGCCGCTCTGGCAAGGCCCCGGCTGGAACGCCGACATGGCATTGCCGTATGAAGCGCTGGACGCCGAGCATCAACCGCTGCCCCCTCAGCGCTACCGGGCCATGGCTTGCGCGCGGCAGCTGTACCTGTTTTCCAGCCTGATCGGCCAAGTGCCTCAGGCCGAAGAACGGGCGGCGGCGCTGTTCCGTTCCTTGCAACAGCATTTCCACGATGCCGAGCATGGCGGCTGGTTCTACAGCATCGACCCGCAAGGTGCGCCGCTGGATCAACGCAAAGACCTCTACACCCACGCTTTCATCCTGTTCGCCTGCGCCCATTATTGGGACAAGGTTCGCGAACCGCTGGTGGCATCGGTGCTCAACGCCACGCTGGAAGTATTGGCGCAGCGCTTCGCCACAGGCGACGGCCTGTACGAAGCCAGCCTGGACCGTGATTGGTCCTCGCTCAACTCCGGGCCGCTGCAGAATCCATTGATGCATTTGGCCGAAGCCTTCCTCGCCATCCTTTCGGTGCGCGAGGACGCCGCTGTGCAGAGCGCGCTTGTCGAGTTATGCACAGCCATGCAGAAGCGCTTCATCGACCCGCAACACGCGGTATTGATGGAAAAGCCGCTGGGCGCTGTGGATAACTGGTTCGAACCGGGCCATCAGTTCGAATGGTATTTCCTGCTGGAGTCCTCACCGTTGCTGCGCGGCTCCAGATTGCATGCGTCGCTGGACCGCGCCTTTACGTTTACCGAGCAACAGGGCGTGGATCAGCAGACTGGTGCTGTGCGAGCGATGCTTGACCTCGAATTGGACGGGCGCCCTCGCGACGCGACTCAACGCATCTGGGCCCAGGCCGAATACCTGCGCGCCCTGACCTTGCGCCCGGGCAGCGAAGCCTCTGTGCAGCACCAATTGCAGGCGCTACAACAGCGCTTTTTGCATGCGGGCGGCTGGTATGAGTGTCGCGATGAGCGTGGCGAAGTGAGCCGCAAGGACATGCCTTCGACCACGCCTTATCACTTGGCAACCTGTTATCGCGGGTTGGCTGAATATCTTCGCTGACTGAGAGATAGCCATCGCGGGCAAGCCACGCTCCCACAGGGTTTGTGTCGTTCGCGAAATGGCGATTCAACACAAACCCTGTGGGAGCGTGGCTTGCCCGCGATGGCCGTTACTCGATCTTAAGCCTTGGCATTACGCTCAATGGCAAACCCGCTCCAGGTCTGGCTCACCGGCATCAGTTCGAGGCTGTTGATGTTGATGTGGGCCGGTGCGTTGAGTACCCAGAAAATGGTCTCGGCGATGTCTTGCGGCTGGATCGGCTCGGCGCCTGCATATGTGGCGTTGTAACGCTCCTGGTCACCGGCGAAACGCACCAGCGAGAACTCGCTCTCGCACAGACCCGGCTCGATGTTGCTGACCCGCACGCCCGTACCTTGCAGGTCGCAGCGCAGGTTCAGGGAGAACTGTTTGACGAACGCCTTGCTCGCGCCATACACGTGGCTGCCCGGGTACGGGTAGTTGCCGGCGATGGAACCGAGATTGACGATGCCGGCGCCACGACCGTGGGCGATCAAACGCGGTAACAACAGGCGAGTGCTGTACATCAGGCCTTTGATGTTGGTGTCGACCATGGTGTCCCAATCATCAAGATCGCACTTGGGGGCCGGGTCCACGCCCAAGGCCAGGCCGGCGTTGTTGATCAGCCCCCGCAGCTTGGCGAAGGACGGCGGCAGGTTGGCAATCGCCTCCTCCATGGCCTTGCGATCGCGCACGTCGAGCACCAGCCCATGGACCTCGGTCTGCTTCGACAATTCGGCGCACAGGGCATTGAGGCGTTCTTCACGACGACCTGTCAGCACCAGTTTCCAGCCGGCTTCGGCAAAACGACGGGCACAGGCTTCACCAAAACCGGAGGTCGCGCCGGTAATAAACAGGGTGTTGGACATCGTGTTCTCCTTGCTTCGGCTGATCGACAGCCCTTGGAATAGAAAATCAGTTGCCAGCATGCCCGGCCTTGTCCACAGCGGCAACCATCGCAAAAACCGTACAAAAAACAATCAACACCGGCAACGCCATATGCGCTGTGGCTTGCAGCCATGTACGCGCACCTTATCCACAGGCCGGTCCACAGTTTCCGGGGGCAAGTGCAAAAGCTGCAAGCCGCTGCCCACAAGGCTTTGCGGGCAGATTAGAAAGTTTTTTGCTTGACCCTCGGGTGCCTGCTGTGTAACCCCGGGCAATTTGCACGACCGGGCGGTCAAACCGACGATGGCTCCAAGCCAGTAACTACGGCCCTCAGCCGACTCTTTCCAGAGTTTAACCACAGACTTATCCACAGGCTTGTGCACCTTGATTCATACCAGGTTTGCCCCTAACAAAAAGGTTGACAAAGGCAGCTCGAGGTCCAGCAAAAACACCTGATCAAAAAACAACCATATCTCTGTAAGCCACGGATTCAAAGGCTTTCAGCCAGCTACTCCCACGTTATTCACAGCCAGCTCCACAGCAAACGGGGACAAGTCAAAACCGTGATAAAACAGCAATTTGCAGCGGTTTTATGTCGCGCTTTGAGAGGTCATGAATATTGTTTTCCACAATTTGCCCGCGGTCCCTGTGGG
Source organism: Pseudomonas sp. S2_A02 (assembly GCF_054668495.1). Lineage (NCBI taxonomy): Bacteria > Pseudomonadati > Pseudomonadota > Gammaproteobacteria > Pseudomonadales > Pseudomonadaceae > Pseudomonas > Pseudomonas sp. S2_A02. Next base: position 3,023,820 of record NZ_CP162776.1, read on the forward strand.
AGCGGGCTTGCTCGCGAAGAGGGAGTGTCAGTCGACATCAATGTTGCCTGGCCCACCGCCTTCGCGAGCAAGCCCACTCCCACAGGGTTAGTGGTGTTTGATAGATAGAAAAAAGCCCCGGCGATTGCTCGTCGGGGCTTGTTTGTTGCAACGGCGAACTCAGTGGCCGCCGAGGTAGGCGTTGCGCACCTCATCGTTCACCAGCAGCTCCTTGCCGGTGCCGCTGAGGCGGATCTCGCCGTTGACCATCACATACGCCCGGTCCGACAACTTGAGGGCGTGGTTGGCGTTCTGCTCCACCAGGAAGATGGTCATGCCGGTGCTGGCCAGTTCCCGCAGGGTCGCGAAGATCTGTTTCACCACAATCGGCGCCAGCCCCAGGCTCGGCTCATCGAGCAGCAACAGCTTCGGCCGGCTCATGAGCGCCCGGGCGATGGCGAGCATTTGCTGTTCGCCGCCCGACATTGTCATGGCGCGCTGGGTACGCCGCTCTTCGAGCCGTGGAAACAACTCGAACATGCGCTGCATGTCTTCCTTGGCGTACTTGTCACCGATTGGAATGGTACCCATCAGCAGGTTTTCCTCGACGGTCATGTCAGGGAATACCCGCCGGCCTTCCGGCGATTGAGCGATACCGTTGGACGCAATGTAGTGAGACGACTTGTGCGTGATATCCACACCCTGATAGATGATTTGCCCGTCAGCGGCCCGTGGCTGGCCGAAGATCGACATCAGCAGAGTCGATTTGCCGGCGCCGTTGGAGCCGATCAGGCTGACGGTTTCACCTTCATTGATGTGCAACGAGACTTTCTTCAGGGCCTGAATCGGCCCGTAGAACACGTCCAGATCCTTGAGTTCGAGGATGGGTGCACTCATACCACTTCCTCTTCTTCGGCGCCCAGGTAGGCGGCAATCACTTTCGGATCGTGTCGAATCGCTTCAGGCCCGCCCTCGGCGATGACAACGCCGTGGTCCAGTACAACGATGTGGTCGGAAATACTCATTACCATGCCCATGTCGTGTTCGATCAGCACCACAGTCAGGTCGTGCTCGTCGCGCAGCAGCCGGATCATCGCGCTCAGCGCTTCGGTTTCCTGAGGGTTGAGGCCGGCGGCCGGTTCGTCGAGGCAGATGATCTGCGGCCGGGTGCACATGGCCCGGGCGATCTCCAGGCGGCGTTGCTGGCCGTAGGACAGCTCTCCGGCCAAGCGGTTGGCGCAGTCCACCAGGTTCACCACTTCCAGCCAATAGAACGCGTGGTCCAGCGCATCGCTTTCGGCCTTGCGGTAACCCTTGGTGTTGAGGATGCCGGCCAGCATGTTGCGGTTGACCCACATGTGTTGGGCCACCAGCAGGTTTTCCAGCACCGACATTTCCTTGAACAGGCGAATGTTCTGGAAAGTCCGCGCCAGGCCGGCACGGTTGATCAGGTGCGTGCCACCGAACATCTTGTAGTGGAGCCGGCCGATGAAGCTTTTCGGCGAAATGAAATCGATGGCCTTGAACGGTTCCCCGAGCATTTTGATGACGTCGGTTTTCACCCCACGGGCATTGAGTTCGATATGCCCGCCGGACGCTTTATAGAACCCGGTCAGGCAGTTGAACACAGTAGTCTTGCCCGCGCCGTTGGGGCCGATCAACGCGAAGATCGAGTTGCGTTTGACTTGCAGGCTGACGTTACTCAGGGCCTTGATGCCGCCGAAGTGCATCATCAGATTTTCGACTGAGAGAACGATTTCTTCGCTCATGGCGCCACTCCTTTACGTGGGGTCACACCGGTGCGGCTGATCCGAATCAGGCCGCGCGGTCGCCAGATCATCATCAACACCATCAGGATGCCGAACAGCAGCACGCGATATTCAGCGAAGCCGCGCAGCAGTTCCGGGGCTACAGTCAGCACGAACGCCGCAATCACCACGCCGATGGTCGAACCCATGCCGCCGAGCACCACGATGGCGAGGATCAGTGCCGATTCGAAGAAGGTGAACGAGGTCGGGTTGACGAAACCCTGATAGGTGGCGAAGAACACACCGGCCAGACCGGCAGTCGATGCACCGATGGTGAACGCCGAGAGTTTCACCAGAACGTGATTCAGGCCCATGGAACGGCAGGCGATTTCGTCTTCACGCAAGGCTTCCCACGCGCGACCGACCGGCATCCGGGTCAAGCGGTGCTTGATGTACAGCACGGCCAGAACCACCAGGAACAACACCGCGTATATGAAGTAGTACTTCACGTCCGGGTTATAGGCGATGCCGAAGAACTCATGGAACGGGACGCCCCCCTCCTTCGCTCTTTTGCCGAACTCGAGACCGAAGAACGTCGGCAACGGAGCCGCCATACCGTTCGGGCCACCGGTCAGGGACAGCCAGTTATTGAGGATCAACCGGATGATTTCACCGAACCCCAGGGTCACGATCGCCAGGTAGTCACCGTGCAGGCGCAGCACCGGAAAACCCAGGATGCAACCGGCCAGCCCGGCCGTGATTGCCGCCAGCGGCAGCACCGTCCAGAAACCCAGCCCCAGGTATTGATAACCAAGTGCCAGCCCGTAGGCTCCGATGGCGTAGAACGCCACGTAACCCAGGTCGAGCAGGCCGGCCAGGCCGACCACAATGTTCAGCCCCAGGCCCAGCAGCACGTAGATCAGCCCGAGGATGACCACACCCAGCAGGTAGGAGTTGGAGAAAAACGGAAACACCACGGCGATAACAATCATCACCGGGATGATCCAGCGCAAGCGGGATTTGTAATCAGGCGGCAGTACATGAACCCCGGAGCCAGTGCTTTCAAAGCCTTCAAGAATTCTCAGGCCCTTGGGGGTTTGCAGGAACAGGCTCAAGGCAAAGCGGCCAGCCATGACGATGGCGACAATCCATGCCACCCGGGTCGCTTCCAGGTTGAAGCCGTAGCCGTCGAGGACTATGCCGACAATCGGGCCAAACACAATCAGGGCTACCAGGCCGGCAAGAATCGCGTCAACCAGGCTTCTTTTGAGATCAATGGTTTTTTTAGTGGTTGAAGACATCGCTTACACCTTCGACACAAGAGGACGGCCGAGCAGGCCTTGGGGCCGAAAGACCAGAACGAGAACGAGCAGCGAGAAGCTGAAAACGTCTTTGTAGTCCGAGTTGACCAATCCGGAGAACAGCGACTCGGAGATCCCGAGAATGATCCCGCCGAGCATCGCGCCAGGCAGCGAGCCGATCCCGCCAAGCACCGCGGCGGTGAACGCCTTGATGCCAATGATGAAGCCCGCGTAGAAGTCGAATGTGCCGTAGTTCATGGTGATCAGCACGCCGGCCAGGGCCGCCATCGCCGCACCAATGATGAACACGTAGGAAATTACCCGATCGGTGTTGATCCCCAGGATCGAGGCCATCTTGCGGTCTTGCTGGGTGGCGCGGCACATACGGCCGAGCTTGGTGTACTTGATGACGTAGGTCAGCAGAGCCATCCCGACAAACGCTGCGACCAGAATGAAGATCTTGGTGTAGGTAAGCTGGACAAAGCCAGCCCCGACTTCAACTCGCCACGCACCGGTCAGCAGTGTCGGTACGCCTTGTTGACGGGCGCCTTGGGCAATTTGTGCATAGTTTTGCAGGATCAGCGAAATACCGATGGCGCTGATCAGCGGTGCCAATCGGGTGGAGTTGCGCAGCGGTTTGTAGGCGACGCGCTCGATGACCCAGCCATACACCGCCGTGACGACGATGGTGAAGATCAGTGTGCCAAGCATCAGCAGGGGGAAGGATTCAATACCGAAGTATGCCAGCAGAGCCAGACTGATTGCCGCGAGGTAAGCGGAAATCATGTAAACCTCGCCGTGGGCGAAGTTGATCATGCCGATGATGCCATAGACCATTGTGTAGCCGATGGCGATCAGGCCATAGACCGACCCGAGGGTCAGGCCGTTGACCAGTTGCTGCAGGAAAATACCATCCATAACGCAATCTCACGCAGTGAGAACCTGCACGCCTGTGGGTGTGCGGTTCTTCTAGGGAAAATACAGATTTACGTCGGAGCAATGTAAGGCGCGATCAGCCCAGACACCACCGCCCCTGTGGGAGCTGGCTTGCCAGCGATAGCGGTTGAACATTCAACAAAGTTGTCGCCTGTCAGGCCGTCATCGCGGGCAAGTCGGATCGCCGCACCGCCGCTCCCACAAGGAACTGAGGAATCAGGCGATCGCGTCAGCCTTACTTCTGTTTTTCCAGCTGGTGGTATTTGCCATCCTTGTCCCACTGGTAAACCACGTAGTCGGAGACTTTCAGGTCGCCCTTGGCGTCCCAGGTCTTCTCGCCCATCACGGTTTTGACCGGGTTTTTCTTCAGCCACTCGGCGGCTTTCTCGCCACTGTTGGATTTGGAGCCATTGAAGGCAGCAGCCAGAGTCTGGACCGAAGCATAGGCGTACAGGGTGTAGCCTTCAGGCTCGGTGCCTTTCTTGCGGAACTCGTCCACGACGGTCTTGCTCTCTGGGAGCATGCGTGGGTCGGCACCAAAGGTCATCAGCACGCCGTCAACGAATTGCGGACCGCCAGCGGTGGTCACCAGTTCGTCGGTTACGATGCCGTCGTCGGACATGAACTTGACGTCTTTGAGGCCTTGCTCACGCAGTTGACGGACCAAAGGACCGGCTTCCGGGTGCAGGCCACCGAAGTAAACGACATCGGCGCCAGCGCCGCGGATTTTGGTGACGATGGTGCTGAAATCTTTTTCGCCACGGGTCAGGCCTTCATACAGCACCGGCTTCACGCCGCGTTTTTCCAGCTGGGCCTTGGTAGCATCCGCCAGGCCTTGACCGTAGGTGTCCTTGTCGTGGAGCACCACCACTTTCTTGCCCTTGAGCACGTCGACGATGTAGTCGCCGGCCACGATGCCTTGCTGGTCGTCACGCCCGCACATACGGAACATGGCACTCAGGCCGCGCTCGGTTACAGCCGGGTTGGTGGAACCTGGAGTGATCGCGATGATGCCTGCTTCGTCGTAGATCTCGGAGGCCGGGATGGTCGACGAGGAGCAGAAGTGACCGACTACGCCAGCGACTTTCTGGTTGGTCAGGTCCTTGGCGACCGTCACAGCCTGTTTCGGTTCGCAGGCGTCATCGCCTTTGACCAGTACGATTTTTTCCCCGTTTACACCGCCAGCGGCGTTGACTGCATCAGCCGCTGCCTGCGCACCCTTCATGTACTGCTCGCCAAATGCGGCGTTGGCGCCCGTCATCGGCCCCGCCACACCAATTTTCACATCAGCCTGTGCAAACGCAGATACACCCAGCGCAGTTGCCACTGCGAGGGCCAGAAAGCCTTTCTTGTAAAACGTCTGGGACATGAGGTGGTGCTCCAAGGTTTTTTTAGTTGGCACTGCGACTTCTCTGAATGCTCAGAGCAAGGGCCGTGCCATCGGTTTTTTATTCTGGGAAAAGTCGCTGCCTTATTGTTATTTCGACTGTTTCGGGCCCATTTTCATTGGGCGTGCAACCGTCTAAACCGCGGTAGGTGAAACCATTTATCTTTAAAGGCGCAACCCGCACGCGCCATCATTGCAACCGCAGCGCCAAACGATGTGCAACCAGCCTGTAACAGCCCGCGTCACCGAACTGCACACTGCTGGTGCGGGGACTGCTACAACCCGCACCATTACAGGCTAGCCGCTTCGCTGAAAATCGCCGCTTCCAGCAACATATTTCAACAATCAGATGACGATCCGCAGGCACTGGCCCGCGTGATACAACGAAAATCCAGCCTCATACAGGCAGCTTCGCAGACCCACACCCGCCAATGGCTGCATGGGCGTGAAAGGAATCGGCAGGGCTTGAGGATTTCCATTACACAAATAATCGGCAAAGGCTTTGCCGACCACTGTACCGGTGGTCACGCCTCGACCGTTGTAACCGGTGACGGCCACCAGCCCCGGCGCCGGCTCGAACAGGCGCATCAAATGATCAGGGGTGAAGGCGATGCAACCGGTCCAGGTGCACTCCCACTCCACCGGTTTCAGGTACGGAAAGTAATGCTGCTGAACCCGGTCGGCCCAGGCTTTCAGGAACCAGGTCGGTTTCTGGTTGCCATTGCCGAGACTGCCGAGCAACAGTCGCCCGTCCTTGTCCCGCCGAATGCTACTGAGCACCTGCCGGGTGTCCCAGGAGCCCTGACCGCCGGGCAGAATCTGTTGCGCGGCGTCTTCGGTCAGTGGCACCGAGGCCACTTGATAGTAATAACCGGGGAAGAAATTGCGCCGTAGCTCCGTCCAGTCACCTTCGGTATAGGCGTTGGAGGCGATGACCACCTGCTCGGCCAGCACCGAACCCTGAGCAGTCTGCACCGACCAGCGCTGGCCCTGACGTTCAAGTCGGGTGACCGGGGAATGATCGAACAGCAGACCGCCGAGGCTAATGGCCGCGTTGGCCAGCCCCGTGGTGTAGGCCATCGGGTTGAGCGTGCCGGCACGCCGATCGAGCAGAGCGGCGGCAATTCTTTTGGTGCCGGTGGCTTGTTCGCAGGCATTTCCGGTCAACAACTCGACCGGCGCCCCTCGACGCTTCCATTGTTCTTCGCGACTGCGCAGATCCGCTTCGCCACGCGCGTTGTGCGCCATGTGCAGCGTGCCTTCGCGGCGTAACTGGCAATCGATGTTGTATTTGTCGACCAGGCTGAACACCAGAGACGGCGCCGCACCCAGCATACGGTTGAGCTGACTGCCGACCGCCTCGCCGAAACCGGCTTCGATTTCATCCGGTGGAATCCACATCCCGGCGTTGACCAGCCCGACGTTACGCCCCGAACCGCCATGCCCGGCGCGATGCGCTTCCAGCACACAGACGCTTTTACCTTGTTCCAGCAGATGCACCGCCGCCGACAAACCGGTGAAGCCGGCACCGATGACGCAGACATCCACCGTTACCTCGCCCTTGAGCGCCGCGTTGTCGGGCCTTTGCGGTGTCAGTTTTTCCCACAGACACTCTTCGCGTAACGGCATTGCCAGACTCCAATCCGAAACCTAACCAACACACCATTCTCCTGTGGGAGCGGGCTTGCCCGCGATAGCGTCAGCACATTCAACATCTGAGGACTGACAGATTGCTATCGCGGGCAAGCCCGCTCCCACAATGTTCTTCATGGGTTCAAAGGAGGCCGTCAGTCGAACGTAATCCCCTGAGCCAACGGCAACTCCAACGAATAGTTCACGGTATTGGTCTGACGGCGCATGTACCCGCGCCATGCATCCGAACCGGATTCACGACCACCGCCCGTTTCCTTCTCGCCGCCAAACGCACCGCCGATTTCCGCACCGCTCGGGCCAATGTTGACGTTGGCGATGCCGCAATCACTGCCCACCGCCGACATGAACCGCTCGGCTTCACGCACGTCGGTGGTGAAGATGCACGACGACAGGCCTTGTGGCACGGCGTTGTTCAGGCGCAGCGCCTCTTCAAAATCGTTGTAACCGATCACGTACAGAATTGGCGCGAAGGTTTCGCTGCACACCACATCGCTCTGCTCCGGCATTTCGACGATGGCTGGCGAAACGTAGTAAGCGTTGGGGAATTTGTCTTCCAGCTGACGCTTGCCGCCGAACACTCGGCCGCCTTCGCTCAAGGCCTGTTCAAGCGCGTCCTGCATGTTTTCGAAGCTGTGTTTGTCGATCAGCGGCCCGACCAGATTGCCTTCCAGCGGATGGCCGATGCGCACCTTGGAGTAAGCGGCTTTGAGGCGGGTGATGATTTCTTCCTTCACCGACTCATGGGCGATCAGGCGACGCAAAGTGGTGCAACGCTGACCGGCGGTGCCGACGGCGCTGAACAGAATTGCCCGGACGGCCATGTCCAGATCGGCGCTTGGGCCGAGGATCATCGCGTTGTTGCCGCCCAGCTCGAGAATGCTGCGGGCGAAACGCGCGGCGATTTTCGGCGCCACTTCGCGGCCCATACGGGTGCTGCCGGTGGCGCTGACCAGCGCGACACGCGGGTCATCGACCAGCGCTTCGCCAGCATCGCGACCACCGATGATCACCTGGCTCAGGTGCGGCGGCGCGTCGCTGAAATTCTTCAAGACGCGGTCGAACAACGCCTGACAGGCCAATGCGGTCAGCGGGGTTTTCTCCGACGGTTTCCAGATCACCGGGTTACCGCAGACCAGCGCCAGCGTGGCGTTCCAGGCCCAAACGGCGACCGGGAAGTTGAAAGCACTGATCACACCAACGACGCCCAGCGGATGCCAGGTTTCGCGCATGTGGTGGCCAGGACGCTCGGAGGCGATGGTCAAACCGTAAAGCTGACGGGACAGACCGACCGCGAAGTCGCAGATATCGATCATTTCCTGAACTTCACCCAAACCTTCCTGAGTGATTTTGCCAGCTTCCCAGGACACCAGCTCACCGAGGTCGGCTTTGTACTCGCGCAGGATGTCACCCAATTGGCGCACCAATTCGCCACGGCGCGGCGCCGGAACCTTGCGCCACAGTTCGAACGCATGATCTGCGCGACTGATGTGCTGCTCGACTTCAGCGGCGCCTTCCCAGTTCACGGCAGCGATACGACTGCCATCGATCGGCGAATGCACCGGCACTTTGCCGTTCTGATACAGGGCCGGGTTCACACCAAGACGATCAAGCAATGCGGCAACCATGGATCACTCCTCAAGCAAAAAACAGAAAACGTGCAGCCGGATTAACCCGACTGATCAGACCTGTAGTTTTAGCTCCCCGGAGGTTACCCAACAAACGACCTTTAAGAGAGATATCATTCCGTTTATTCATGCTGCGAATCTGCCGGTAAAAAAGAGCATAGAGAAACAAGAAAAAGGACCACCCATGCTGAATAAACGCTACTTGCCGTCGATCACCGCGTTGCAGTGCTTCGAGGCCGTGACCCGGCATTTAAGCTTCACCCGTGCCGCCGAAGAGTTGAACCTGACGCAGAGCGCCGTCAGCAAACAGGTCGCGCAACTCGAAGAATTGCTGCAACACCTGTTGTTCCGCCGGGTGCGTCGACGCCTGCAAATGACCCCCGCCGGCGATTTGTACCTGGTGGAAGTGCGAAAAATCCTCACCCAAGTCGAAATGTCGACCCATTACCTGCGCTCCTACGGCGGTGAAACCGAAGTCTTGCGGGTCTCGACGCCTCCGACCTTCGGTGCGCGCTGGCTGGTGCCGCGCTTGAAAGGCTGGCGCCTGCGCCATCCGTCGATCCATCTGGACCTGTGCAGCGAACAGGAAGCCGATGATTTGCTGCAAGGTCGTAGCGACCTGGCGTTCTATTTTGGCCAGGGCTCACGGCCCGGCACCGAATGCCTGAAGCTGTTTGGCGAGGAGCTGGTGCCGGTCTGCGCACCGGGCAGCCTGCCGGACACGCCGTTCACCGACCCTACGCAACTCACCGACCTGGTCCTGCTGCAAAACGCTTCTCGGCCCCAGGCCTGGCACGACTGGTTCGACAGTCAGGGCTACCACACCGAACACAGCTACCACGGCCCGCGTTTCGAAACCTTTTACATGTGCATCCGCGCCGCCCAGGTCGGCTGCGGCGTGGCGCTGCTGCCGAAGTTTCTGGTGGAGGAGGAATTGGCCGACGGCAAACTGGTCATCCCCTGGCAGCATGCGATGCCCAGCACCGATGCCTATTACCTGGCGTATCCGGAGCATTCGGCGGAAGTCCCCAAGGTGCGGGATTTTGTGAAGTGGATGCTGGAGCAGATTGATAGCCCGGATGGATCGCAAATCTAAAATTTCACACAATCCCTGTGGGAGCGAGCCTGCTCGCGAAGGGGCCGCCACATTCAACATCAATGTTGACTGACCCACAGCCTTCGCGAGCAGGCTCGCTCCCACAGGAGTCTGCGTTGTCCAAAAAATTGCTGGCAATCCTCACCGCTGATATGCGCCACTAGCCCCATTCATTGAAACAGCTGCAACGTCGCTGCCAAGGGCCGCGGCCAGCCTGGAGACCCCTTATGAGCGAGAGTGTGTTTGCCGATCGCATCGTGCAGAACCTGCTCGACACCGACTTCTACAAACTGACGATGATGCAGGCGGTGCTGCACAACTACCCGAACGTGGAAGTCGAATGGGAGTTTCGTTGCCGTAACAGTGAGGATTTGCGCCCGTACCTAGCGGAGATCCGGTTTCAGATCGAGCGGCTGGCCGAATTGAGCCTGAGTGCCGATCAGTTGAGTTTCCTGGAGCGCATCAGCTTTCTGAAACCGGATTTCCTGCGCTTTCTCGGGCTGTTCCGCTTCAACCTGCGCTATATCCATACCGGTATTGAAAACGGCGAGTTGTTCATCCGTCTGCGCGGGCCGTGGCTGCACGTGATTCTGTTCGAAGTGCCGCTGCTGGCGCTCGTCAGCGAAGTGCGCAACCGCTATCGCTACCGGGAAATCGTTCTGGAACAGGCCCGCGAACAGCTCTATCGCAAGTTCGACTGGCTGACCGCCAACGCCAGCGCGGACGAATTGTCCGAGTTGCAAGTAGCCGATTTCGGCACCCGCCGTCGCTTCTCGTACCGTGTACAGGAAGAAGTGGTGAATGTGCTCAAGCATGACTTCCCCGGCCGCTTCGTCGGTACCAGCAACGTGCACCTGTCCCGGGAGCTGGACATGAAGCCGCTGGGCACCATGGCTCACGAATGGATCATGGCTCACCAGCAACTCGGTCCGAGGCTGATCGACAGCCAGATTGCCGCCCTCGACTGCTGGGTCCGTGAATACCGGGGATTGCTGGGAATCGCCTTGACGGACTGCATCACCTCCGATGCCTTCCTCAACGATTTCGACCTGTTCTTTGCCAAGCTCTTCGACGGCTTGCGCCACGATTCCGGTGACCCGGTGCAGTGGGCGGAAAAAGCCATCGCCCACTATCACAAGCTTGGCATCGACCCGATGAGCAAGACCCTGGTGTTTTCCGACAGTCTGACGCTACCCAAATCTCTGGAGATTTTTCGGGCATTGCGCGGTCGGATCAATGTCAGCTTCGGCATCGGCACCAACCTGACGTGCGATATTCCGGGTGTCGAACCGATGAGCATCGTGCTTAAAATGACGGCCTGCAACGGCCAGCCAGTGGCCAAGATTTCTGATGAGCCTGGCAAGACTCACTGCAAAGACCCGAATTTCGTCGCCTATTTGCGACATGTTTTCCAAGTACCTGCCGCCATTTCCAGCCCATCTAGCAAGGAGTGAATTCATGCAAGCCGTACAGCGTGAGATTGCTGAACAGCTCAAGGTCCAACCGCCGTTTGCGGATCAACTCGCCCTCGAGGCTGAAGTTGCCCGGCGGATTACCTTCATTCAGGACTGCCTGGTCAATGCCGGGCTCAAGACGCTGGTGTTGGGCATCAGCGGCGGCGTCGACTCCCTGACCGCCGGCCTGCTGGCCCAGCGCGCCATGCGCGAACTGCGCGAGCGCACCGGGGACAGCAGCTACAAGTTCATCGCTGTGCGCCTGCCATACGAAACGCAGTTCGATGAACACGACGCCCAGGCTTCAGTGGACTTCATCGCCCCGGACGAACGCCATACGGTCAACATCGGCCCTGCAGTCAAATCCCTGGCCGGCGAAGTGGCGGCTTTTGAAGGCAAGCACGCGGTTTCGGTGGATTTCGTGCTGGGCAACACCAAGGCGCGGATGCGCATGGTCGCGCAATACACCATCGCCGGCGCGGCTCACGGCCTGGTGATCGGCACCGATCACGCGGCAGAAGCGGTGATGGGCTTCTTCACCAAATTCGGTGACGGCGCCTGCGACCTCGCACCGCTGAGCGGCCTGGTGAAGAATCAGGTCCGGGCGATTGCCCGCAGCTTCGGTGCGCCGGAGTCGCTGGTGGAAAAAATCCCGACCGCCGACCTCGAAGACCTGTCGCCGGGCAAACCGGACGAAGCGTCCCACGGCGTGACCTACGCCGAGATCGACGCCTTCCTGCACGGCGAGCCGGTGCGTGAGGAAGCGTTCAAGATCATCTGCGACACTTACAAGAAGACTCATCACAAACGTGTGATGCCGTTTGCCCCATAAGGACGTCGGCGTCTGTACCGACGCCATCGCGGGCAAGCCACGCTCCCACAGGTTTTGTGTCGGGCGCCGGTAATGGGCACGACGCAAATCCTGTGGGAGCGTGGCTTGCCCGCGAAGAACGATGACTGGGTCTATCGTCAGGCACAAAAAAAGCGTCCCGAACGGACGCTTTTTTTATGCGCTTGATTCGATTACTTCAGAGTAACCGTACCTTTCATCATCGAGATGTGGCCCGGGAACGAGCAGAAGAAGCCGTATTTCTCGGCAGCATCAAGCTTGGACACGTCGAAAGTCACCGAGTCGGTTTCCTTCGCGCCGATAACTTTGGTGTGAGCGATAATGCGGGCATCACCTTCTTTCAGGTAGTTCTTGTCGATACCTGCCGCCAGGCCGTCGGTGGCGATCGGCTGCATGTCGGCTTCTTTGCTCAGCACCCAGTTATGACCCATGACGTTTTTTGGCAGGCTGCCCGAATGGGTCAGCTCTACGGTGAAGGTCTTGCAGCTTTTGTCGATTTCAATGGCCTTGGTGTTGAAGGACATCTGATCGGTGGAGTCGATGGTCGTCTTGCACTCGGCAGCCATCAATTGACTGCTGGCCAGTGTCAGCAGGGATACCGCAACAAGTTTGGCAAACATGGTGAATCTCCAAGGCAGGGTTAACAAACGTTCTAATGGACAGAAGACTGCCTGAAATCTTCGCAAGTTCCTATGACCTGAATCAAAAATTGTATACAACTTTCGGGCTATGACACTCATCGAAACAATCTACCAGCCAGACGTCTGGCACGGCCCTATCATCAGGGCCGTCATCTCTCATCCGGAGCGTCTGTCATGTCTTTCAACAGTTTATTGAGCAGTTTGCTCGCCGCTTATGCCTGTGGCGCCAGTGGTACCTGTGAAACACCTGAATACGAGGTTTAACCCTTGGAACGATGCAAGCCTGCCTTTACTCTGTGGCCCTGATGACCATGGAGTAAGGCATGTCTTTAGCGTCCGTTTGTGTATTTTGCGGTGCCAGCGCTGGCACTAACCCGGCTTATCGTGAAGCGGCTGTCGCCCTGGGGCGAGCATTGGCCGAGCGCAAGCTGACTCTGGTCTATGGCGGCGGCGCCGTCGGGCTGATGGGGATTGTGGCCGATGCCGCGCTGGCGGCCGGCGGTGAAGTGATCGGGATCATTCCGCAGAGCCTCAAAGACAAGGAAATCGGCCACAGCGGCCTGACCCGCCTGGAAGTGGTCGACGGCATGCATGCGCGCAAGGCGCGAATGGCCGAGCTCAGCGATGCCTTCATCGCTCTGCCCGGCGGCCTTGGCACGCTGGAAGAGCTGTTCGAAGTCTGGACCTGGGGCCAGCTCGGCTATCACGGAAAACCGCTGGGTTTGCTGGAAGTAAACGGTTTCTACAGCAAATTGACGTCTTTTCTTGATCATATCGTCGGCGAAGGCTTCGTTCGCGAAGCGCACCGTGACATGCTGCAAATGAGCGAATCGCCGCAAACCCTGCTCGACGCACTGGACGCCTGGCAACCCTCGGTACCGCCAAAATGGACCGAGCAAAAACCCAGCTAACGGCTTGGCATCGATACAGGGCAGAATATGCGCCGCTCAACCTCACCTTCGACCCCAGAGGATCGCCCATGGCTAAACCTAATTATTCCTTCGCCAAACGTCAGAGAGACTTGGCCAAGGAGCAGAAGAAAGAGGAAAAGCTTCAGCGCAAGAAAGCTACAGCTGAAGAAGAAGCAGCAGCACTGAACCCGGATACCGAAGGCGAAGTGGCTACAGACGAAACTGAAGCACCGAAAGATCAGGCGCCCGACGCCTGAGACCCTCAGGGCCCGATGATCTGATCAGGCCCACCGGATCTGTGTCCAGGGTCAGCAACGATGTTGCTGACCCTCACAGTCCCAGCGCTTTACCAATCGAATCGCGATACCCCTTGGGCAAGTTGGCCGGCAATTGCGCCGGATCGAACAAGCCGATTTCCTTGTGTTCATGACTGATCGTCGGCACAAAACCGCCTAGCAACTGACAGCGGTAAGTGGAGATGAACACGTGTTTGCCGGGGACCACCTCGAACAGATATGAATCCAATGGCTCCCCCACTGCGACTTCAACATCCAGTTCTTCGACGATCTCGCGCGCCAGGCACTGTGGTGCTGTCTCGCCCAATTCGATTCGCCCGCCGGGCAACTCCCATTCATCGCGCTCGTTGAGCATCAGTACGACGAGGCCTTCGGGGGATCGTAGTACGCCTTTGATTGAAACCGGGAACATGGAAAACCCTCATCCGTAAAAAGCAACACATCCCTCTGTGGGAGCGGGCTTGCTCACTCCCACACTGGATCTTCGTTAATCCAATGGCATTACGGTAACCCGTACCTCTGGATCATGGCTACCGCCGCCCAGAATCACCCCACGCAACGGTGACACATCGGAAAAATCCCGGCCCCAGGCCAGGGTGATGTGCTCCAGCGCCGGTTGCACATTGTTGGTCGGGTCGAAATCCACCCAGCCCAGCACCGGACAAAACACCGACACCCAGGCATGAGACGCATCGGCACCGATCAGCCGTGGCTGGCCCGGGGGGGGCTGGGTCAGCAAGTAGCCGCTGATATACCGCGCCGCTAATCCACGGGAGCGGACACAAGCGAGCATCAAGTGCGCAAAGTCCTGGCAAACGCCGCGCCGCCTCTCCAGCACTTCCACCAGCGGCGTTGCCACTTGAGTCGCTTCGGCGTCGAAGGTGAATTCGCTGAAGATCTTCTCCATCAACGCCTGAACTCCCAACAGCAATGGCCGGCCAGGAGGAAAGCAACTTTCGGAGAACTCGACGAAGTTGCGCTTCAAGTGCACGTAAGGTGATTCGAACCGGTAACGACAGGCTTCCAGCAATTCAGCAGACAGCGGCTGACTGCTGTAGGTCAGTGCGTTGCAGGTCTCTTCCCAAGCTGGCGATTGATTGAAATCCAATGAGGGTCGGGCCAGCACTTCGACCGTCAGGCTGGCATTGACCAGCAACTCATCGTGCGGCCGCTCAAATGCCAATCGGGTCAGCGGATTACCAAACACATCCAGCTCATCCCGGCGCGAGGTCGGATCGGGACTGATCTGCAATTGCTGATCGGTGCAACGCTGCCAGTCACAGGCCCGCGGCCACAGATGCGCCAGTTGCTGGGCCAGGGATACCGGGCTGTCATAGTGATAATGGGTGTCGTGGAGAATCTGGTAATGGGCATTCATCAGACGGACACCGTGCGTTGGCTGACATCATCGACATGGGCGAAATGGCGCAAGGCCAGGCGATCCGACACTTGTCCGCTGGCATCGGCGATCTCCTGCAACAGATCGGCCAGCCCCTCTATGGCGCCACGGACACTGGCCTCGCCAAACAGTGAGTTTTCCAGGCAACCCAGATCGAAGCGCGCCAGCCGTTCCACCAACTGCGGCAGACCTGTCTCACGCGGCGCACCAAAGTCGTCGTTCAAGCGCTTCAGCGTGCGGGTCACCAGTTTCAACTGGAACAGCACCGCGTGAGGGTTCTGCTCGTCGAGCAACAACAGGTCCAGCACCGGGATCAATTGCGCCACCGCCAAGTACCGCGAGCGGTAGGTGATGCTGCTGTTGCCCAACTCCAGCAGCCATTCCAGCCCTGCCTGATCGGAAGTTCCGGCGCCACGCAGAAAAGCGGCCAGGCTGCCGCTGAGAAATTGCAGCCGCTCGATCCGTCGCCCGATCATCAGGAAACGCCAGCCTTCGTCTCGGGTCATGTCGTCGAGGGCAAATCCGGACAGCGCCGCCAGCGACATCACCAACCGGTTGAGAAAATCCAGCAACTCGCCGAAATCCGGCTCGTCGGTTTCCAGCGCCATGGCTTCGCGCTGCAATTCCACCAGCGCTTGCCAGTTCTCTCGCGAGAGCTTGCCGCGTACTTGCGACGCCGCCCACTGCAAGCGTTGCAGGTTGGAGCGCAGGCTGAACGGCCAATCATCGCCAAGCAGCGCCGCCAGCAATCGCTCCGGCAACTCGCCCTCCTCCGGCAACAGATTCAAGCGTTCACCGAGATCGACCGCCGCCTCCAGGGCTTGCGGGTCATCGCCGTCGACATAGCGCGCGAGCATGATGCGCAGCAGCCGCGCGCTGTCATCGCAGCGCTCACAGTAACGGCCGAACCAGAAAAGGTTCTCGACCACCCGCGACGGCAAATACGGATCGCGTCGTACCAGATCATGAACGCCAATGTTGCGCTGGGCTTTCCATTGTTCGCCGCTGGGCGGGCGATCGCCCAACACCCAAGTGTCCTTGCTGGCGCCGCCGCGCTGCATCGACACCACTTCGGCGTCGGCTTCGGCGGCAACCCGGGTCAGGCCACCGGGCAGCACTCGATAACCATCCCGACTGGCGACCGCATACACGCGCATGCCGATGGCTCGCGGTTGCAACTGACCACCTTCGGCCTGCCAAATCGGCGCTTGGGACAGTTGCGCCAATTCTTGCGCAACATAGGCGTAAGGACGTGCCTGCATGCGCTCAGCCAAGGCCTGGCGCTGTTTTTCACTCAAATCACGACCAAACACCGGGGCAAAGCTCTGCGACGGAAACGCCGGTTTGATCAACAGCTCCGGCAGTTTTTCCAGGGCTTGGGCCAGCACCGGCGCTTCACCGCACCACCAGGTCGCTATAGACGGCAGAATCAGCTCTTCGCCGAACAGATACTGATTAATCTTCGGCAGGAAACCCAGCAATCCCGGTGATTCCAGCACGCCGCTGCCGAGGGCGTTGGCTACCAACACCCGGCCCTGGCGCACGGCCTCAAGCAGCCCCGGCACGCCGAGGGCCGAGTCGGTGCGCAGCTCCAGCGGGTCGCAGAAATCATCGTCGAGCCGACGCATGATCGCGTGGACCCGACGCAGGCCGCTCAAGGTTTTCAGGTAGACCGTGGCATTCCGAACGGTCAGGTCGCCACCCTCCACCAACGGATATCCGAGCTGACGAGCCAAGTACAAGTGCTCGAAATAGCTTTCGTTGAAACGTCCTGGCGTCAGCAGCACCACCAGTGGTGCTTCGTCATCGCTCGGTGCCTGACGGGCGAGCGTTTCCTGGAGGGTGCGGAAGAACCCCGCCAGGTGCTGCACCTTCAAATCGCGGTACAACTCGGGGAAGGCTCGGGACACGATGGTGCGATTTTCCAGCGCGTAACCGGCACCGGATGGCGCTTGAGTCCGATCCGCCGTCACCCACCAGCGACCGTCAGGCGTGCGCGCCAGATCCACGGCGTACAGATGCAAAAAGACCCCGTCGGGCGGCGCAATGCCCTGACAGGGCCAAAGGAAGTTGTTGTGACCGAACACCAGTTCAGCCGGCAGCAGGCCTTCGGCGATCAAGCGCTGAGGGCCGTAAAGGTCCGCCAGCACAGCATTGAGCAACCGCGCCCGTTGAGCGATCCCGGCCGATAACTGTTCCCACTCATCGGCGGCAATCACATGAGGTAGCAGGTCCAGCTCCCATGGCCGGTCGGCGCCCTTGGGGTCGGCGTAGACGTTATAGGTCACGCCATTTTCCTGGATCTGCCGGGTCAGCAGCGCCTGACGCTGCACCAGTTGCGCTGGCGTGCTGCGCTGCAATTGATCGAACAACCGCCGCCAGTGCGGGCGCACGGCACCGTTGTCGTCGAGCAGTTCGTGATAAGTGCCCGCGGTCAGCGGGTAGCGGTCAAGCAGATCAGGCATGGAAAGCTCGGCAGACAGCAAAGAACGGTCAGACTAACGCAGGCTCAGGACGCCCGGATAGACGAAAAATCCGAGCGTCGCGTAGGGTTTAGAAACGTCGCAAATCGAGAGTCATCGGTAGCTCGTCGTTAATTTCCAGATTCGGTATAGGAAGTTTCCCTGGCGTGTGTCCGAGACGGAAGAAACGCGCCATCCGCCGACTCTCGGCCTCATTGGCGTTCACCGGCAGGCTGTCGTAGTTGCGCCCGCCCGGGTGGGCGACGTGGTACTGACAACCGCCCAGCGACCGTCCCATCCAGGTGTCGAGCACGTCGAACACCAATGGCGCGTGGACCGGAATGGTCGGCTGCAGGCAGTTAGCCGGTTGCCAGGCGCGAAAGCGTACGCCGGCGACGAACTCACCGACCCGCCCCGTGGGTTGCAACGGCACCGGAATGCCGTTGCACGTCAGCAGATAACGCTGGGGCGACAGGCCGCTGAGCTTGACCTGCAAACGCTCCAGCGACGAATCCACGTAACGCACCGTGCCACCTGCCGCGCCCTCCTCGCCGAGTACATGCCAAGGCTCCAGCGCCTGACGCAATTGCAGTTGGATGCCACTGACCGCGTAATCGCCGACCTTGGGAAAACGGAATTCCAGATGCGCCGCGAACCACTCGGCTCGCACGGGGTATCCGGCGGCATTGAGGTCGACGATCACATCAGCGAAATCCTGCTCGATGAAGTGCGGCAACAGGAACCGGTCGTGTAGCTCTGTGCCCCAGCGCGCCAGTTTCGGCGGTGCATAAGGCTCGCGCCAGAACCGCACCACCAGCGCCCGCAGCAACAATTGCTGAGCCAGGCTCATGCGCGCATGGGGCGGCATTTCAAAGGCCCGCAATTCCAGTAACCCGAGGCGCCCGGTGGCGCCGTCCGGCGAATACAGTTTGTCGATGCAAAACTCGGCGCGGTGGGTGTTGCCGGTCACATCGATCAGCAAATTGCGCAGCAAACGATCCACCAGCCAAGGTGGGCATTCTTCGCCCGGCTTCGGCATCTGTGCGAAGGCGATTTCCAGTTCATACAGCGAATCGTTGCGCGCCTCATCCACCCGTGGCGCCTGGGACGTCGGGCCGATGAATAATCCGGAAAACAGGTAGGACAAGGATGGATGGTTATGCCAGTAACTGATCAGGCTGCGCAGCAGATCGGGACGGCGAAGAAACGGTGAGTCAGCCGGGGTCGCGCCACCCAATACGAAATGGTTGCCGCCGCCGGTGCCTGTGTGCCGGCCGTCGATCATGAATTTCTCGGTGGTGAGTCGAGTCTGGCGCGCCTCTTCGTAAAGGAACTCGGTGCGCTCCACCAACTCATCCCAGGTGGCAGACGGCTGAACGTTGACCTCAATCACACCCGGATCCGGAGTAATGCGGAAGTTGCTCAAGCGCGGATCGCTCGGCGGTTCATAGCCTTCCAGCAACACCGGGCAATGCAGTTCCTCGGCGGTGGCTTCGATGGCGGCGACCAGTTCCAGATAGTCCTCTACCCGTTCCAGTGGCGGCATGAACAGGTACAACCGGCCTTCTCGCGCTTCGGCGCAGAAGGCGGTGCGGGTCAGCCAGTCGGCGGACTCGTCGATCTTTGGCGCACGCTCGTCGGCGGTTTGCGGTTGAGCGTGATTCTGTAGCTGGTCGGTGCCCGGCAGCTCAGGGAGATCCTGATTCTGGTCGACAGGGTGAATGAACGGATACTCCGCTGCCTTCACCCAAGGCTGTGAGCCGAGTGGCAAGCGATACCCCAGCGGCGAATCCCCCGGCACCAATCGGCAATGTTCTTCCCGCAGATACCAGCGACCGCTCTGCCACTGATCGCCCTTGGCGGTGCGCGCCAGTGGCAGGACCTGACCGATAACCTTGTCCAGGCCCTGACTGAAGACTTTGCGCAGGCGCGCACGCTCCAAAGGCTCTTCGAGACGAGAGTCTTCGGCGCTGACGTTCTGCGGCAAAGCGCCTTCGCGCCAGAGATAATAGAAATTGTCTTCGTAGGCTGGGAACACAAAGCGTGTCGGAATTTTCAGGCGTTCGGCGACACTCGCCAGAAAACGCCCGGCCAACTCGCCATCGCCGCCGTAGTCTTCCTGCTCATCGGCGATCAGCGCGCTGTTGTGCCAGATCGGCACGCCGTCGCGGCGCCAGTAGCAGTTCAGCGACCAGCGCGGCAGTTGCTCGCCGGGATACCACTTGCCCTGACCGAAATGCACCAACCCCTTGGGCGCGTAATGCTTGCGCATGCGCTGGAACAGTTCGGCCGACAGCCGACGCTTGTCCGGCCCGAGGGCTGCGGTATTCCACTCGGCGCCGTCCGGGTCATCGATGGAAACGAACGTCGGCTCACCGCCCATGGTCAGGCGCACGTCGCCTTCGAGCAGGTCGGCATCGATCTGCCGGCCCAATGCCTGAATCGCCAGCCATTGGTCTTCGGTGTAGGGCTTGGTGACCCGCGGCGCTTCCCAAATCCGCTCGACCGACATCTCGTGGTTGAATTCGCACTCGCACGGTTCCACCAAGCCACTGATCGGTGCCGCAGAGGACGGATCGGGACTACAGGCCAACGGAATGTGTCCTTCACCGGCAAACAGCCCAGAAGTCGCGTCCAGGCCGATCCAGCCGGCACCGGGCAAATAGACCTCGCACCAGGCGTGCAGGTCAGTGAAGTCCACTTCGGTGCCCGAGGGGCCGTCGAGGCTTTTGACATCGGCGGTCAACTGAATCAGGTAACCGGACACGAAACGCGCCGCCAGGCCGAGGTTGCGCAGCAATTGCACCAGCAACCATGCCGAATCGCGGCAGGAGCCGGAGGCATGCTCGAGAGTGTGTTCCGGGGTCTGTACGCCCGGCTCCATGCGAATCAGGTAGCCAATGTCTTCGCTCAGGCGCTGATTGAGCGCGACCAGGAAGTCCACACTCGGCAGCGGCGTGCGATCGATGCCATCCAGATAGGCCTTGAATTTCGGCGTCAGGGGCAAGGTTTCCAGGTACGGCGCCAGCTCTTTGCGCTCATCCGCGGCGTAGGCGAAAGGGATCTTTTCGGCGTAGGGCTCGAGGAAGAAGTCGAACGGATTGAACACCGCCATCTCCGCCAGCAAGTCGACTTCGATCCGCAGCTCATCGGTTTTCTCCGGGAACACCAACCGCGCCAGGTAGTTGCCCTGGGGATCCTGCTGCCAGTTGATGAAATGCTGCTCGGGCGAGACTTTCAGCGCATACGACAGTATCCGCGTGCGGCTGTGGGCAGCCGGGCGCAGACGAACGATCTGCGGACCGAGCTCGACTGCGCGGTCGTAGCGGTAATGCGTGACGTGGTGCAATGCGACATGAATCGACACGGCGTGCCTCCTGCGAGCCTGGACGTTATCGAAAGCGGCGCAAGACTTATGCCATGCAGGCAGGTCGGCCCCTTTCTTCCGTTACTCAAGGCAGTAGAGCACTAAAAGCGCGCATTGCTCGCTTTCGTGCGCGCAACAGCGCACGTAAATGTGGCGGATCGGTGGTTGAGTCGGATCAACGGCGGCGACGCGATGCCTTGAAGCTTTGTTTGATCCGCTGGCGTTCGTGGCGAATTTCCACAAGTCGATTGCGCATTTCGCGGTGGCGTTTACTGTTGAGTAGCAATAGGCCTGATAGCGGAAACAACACGGCCAATACATAGATGACTTTGTGCGGATGATCCACGATGGTCGGCAATACGCCCAGAAGGCATAAAACCAGCACCCCGACCAATCCCCACACCCATTGGGGCTTGCCGCGCACTACCATGAAATTGCAATGCACCACGACCATTGTGACCGCTGCGCCCCCCACCATCGACCAGGTCGCTTGTTCGCCGACTGAGGCCCCGGCGAAATAGGACGCCGCCATCAAGGGAATAGCACAGGCCAAAGAGAACAGCGCCGCAAAAATGCCGCCAATGAAGGTCGGGAAATAATGCGCCAGAAAACGCGGCAGACTCAGGTCGTCCATTACTCCTCCAGTTCTTCGTACAAGCCGACGGCGATAGTTTTGACATTGCCCGACAAGCTGCTGCCGGTCAGGCCAATCGCCGCGCCCAGGGAATCCTTGATCTGGGTAACCGTCGCGTGTTTCAGCTGGGTCGGGGTGAAACGCTTGGGCAGATCGCCGGCAAGTTGCTTGAGCTTGAGCATCTTCGGCGTCAGCCGGGGATCGTTGATGCTCAGCAACTCTTTGGTCAACTTCGACCTTTCCTGGCGAGTCAAACCACGCAACACTTCACGCAGACTTTTACCGGTGGTGGCCTTGGCCACTTTCACCAGTTTTATAGTGGTCAAGGTGGAAGCCCCCACGCCCAGCAGAGAGGCCGCATCCAGACCGATCGAGGCGTATTGGTACCATTCCTCACTGTCTAGCTTGTCATTGAACTGCGGGTTGACCACCTCTGCCACCGTGCGGATACCACCGGCAAAACACTGCACCGAACTGGCGGCCGCAGCGGTATAACCCAGAGCCACCACTACGGAGCTGGCCCCGGCACTGAAGGGAACCGCAACCGACCCACTGAGTACGACAATCCAGCCCAATACCGCACCGGCGCAAGACAACGTGGTATTGATTGCCTCTCCGACCAGCCGCGATTCTCTGGGATTGTCCTGCACCTGCTGGGCAAACTGCGCAGGCGCAATGTACTTCTGCGCCTCGCGCAAAATGATTCGCTTGGGCCTGATACTGCAAATCGGCTTGAACTCGCGCAGGGTCACTATGTTGAATTCGGCGTCGATGTACACCACGCCCGCGCCGACGATTCCGGGATCGGCGTCGATGGCGGCGAACAGGCGTGGCAGGTTGATCTGGCTTTCGATGCGTTGGCGGGCCATGAACTGGGAGGGGCTATAATCCATGCCGAAGCCCGGTAAGGGGTTGCTCATGTGAATCGTCCTTGAAGATCGAGGATCTTTATTGCCTGTGCCGCCGTCATCGCGGGCGAGCCCGGCTCCAACAGGGTTTGGCGTCGTATAGGGAAATCGGTTTCCAGGGCCGCCATTAAAGTGCGCGTCACCTTAGCAAACAGGCCGCACACTCGCTAGAAAACAAAACGCCAGCACTAAGGCTGGCGTTTTGCGATATGGCGCGGAAATTAACGCGGTACGACTGGCTTGCGGGCCGGTTTTGGCCCCTTGCCTTTGGCCGCATCCTTGCGCTCCTTGGCCGCCTGCTGATTGCGGGCAAACGCCGCAGCCTTGGCCTGTTCACGCTTGTCCCACGGGTTGCCGCCATCGCTGGCGCGCGGTGGCAGACCGGTGTGCTGGGTCAGGATCTTGGTGGTCTTTTCCCCGGCCACTTTGTGGCTGCCGGCCGGTGTCGAGTTCTTGCGACGGGCACTCTGGTAGCTGTCGGTCGCCGGCTGATGCAGCGGGATCAACTGGTTCTTGCCCGGCCCGATCAGGTCGGCGCGGCCCATGCGGGTCAGCGCTTCACGCAGCATCGGCCAGCCTTTCGGGTCGTGATAACGCAAGAACGCCTTGTGCAGGCGACGCTGCTCTTCGCTCTTGACGATGGTCACGCCGTCACTCTTGTAAGTGACCTTGCGCAGCGGGTTCTTGCCCGAGTGGTACATCGCGGTAGCGGTGGCCATCGGCGACGGGTAGAACGCCTGCACCTGGTCGGCACGGAAACCGTTGCCCTTGAGCCACAAGGCCAGGTTCATCATGTCTTCGTCTGTGGTGCCAGGGTGAGCGGCGATGAAGTACGGAATCAGGTACTGCTCTTTCCCGGCTTCCTTGGTGTACTTCTCGAACATGCGCTTGAACTTGTCATAGCTGCCGATGCCCGGTTTCATCATCTGGTTGAGCGGACCTTCCTCGGTATGTTCCGGGGCGATCTTCAGGTAACCACCAACGTGGTGAGTCACCAGCTCTTTGACGTATTCCGGCGACTCGACCGCGAGGTCGTAACGCAGACCGGACGCGATCAGGATCTTCTTCACACCCGGTAAGGCACGGGCACTGCGATAGAGTTGGATCAGTGATGAGTGATCGGTGTTCAGGTTCGGGCAAATGCCGGGGAACACGCACGAAGGTTTGCGGCACGCAGACTCGATTTCCGGCGTCTTGCAGGCGATGCGGTACATGTTCGCGGTCGGGCCGCCAAGGTCGGAAATGACCCCGGTGAAGCCTGGGACCTTGTCGCGAATCTCTTCGATCTCACGAATGATCGACTCTTCGGAACGGTTCTGGATGATCCGGCCTTCGTGCTCGGTGATCGAACAGAACGTACAGCCGCCGAAGCAGCCGCGCATGATGTTCACCGAGAAGCGAATCATGTCGTAGGCAGGAATTTTTTCCTTGCCGTACGCCGGGTGCGGAACCCGTGCGTAAGGCATGCCGAATACGTAGTCCATTTCTTCGGTGGTCATCGGAATCGGAGGCGGGTTGAACCAGACGTCGACTTCGCCATGCTTCTGCACTAGGGCACGGGCATTGCCCGGGTTGGTTTCCAGATGCAACACGCGGTTGGCGTGGGCGTAAAGAACCGCGTCGCCACGGACTTTCTCAACCGATGGCAGACGAATCACGGTCTTGTCGCGAGTCATTTTCGGGCTCGCCAGGATCTGCACGACCTTGGCTTCGCTCGGGTCTTCAACCGGACCTTTTTCCTGCTCGATGGCGCAGGCTTGAGTGTCTTGCGTATTGACGTACGGGTTGATGATCTTGTCGACCTTGCCCGGACGATCGATGCGCGTGGAATCGACTTCGTACCATTCTTTCGGCGTATCACGACGAATGAACGCGGTGCCGCGCACGTCGGTGATGTCTTCGATCTTGTGACCATAGGACAGGCGTTGGGCGACTTCGACGATCGCGCGCTCGGCGTTGCCGTAGAGCAGGATGTCGGCGCAGGCGTCGATCAGGATCGAGTTGCGCACCCGGTCCTGCCAGTAATCGTAGTGAGCGATACGGCGCAGGGAGGCTTCGATGCCACCGAGCACGATCGGCACGTTTTTATAGGCTTCCTTGCAGCGCTGGCTGTAAACCAGGCTCGCGCGGTCCGGACGTTTGCCCGCCAGGCCACCAGGGGTGTAGGCGTCGTCGGAACGGATTTTCTTGTCGGCGGTGTAGCGATTGATCATCGAGTCCATGTTGCCGGCCGCGACGCCGAAGAACAGGTTCGGCTCGCCGAGCTTCATGAAGTCGTCTTTGGATTGCCAGTTCGGCTGCGCAATGATCCCGACGCGGAAGCCCTGGGCCTCCAGCAGTCGGCCGATGATCGCCATGCCGAACGACGGGTGGTCGACGTAGGCATCACCGGTGACGATGATGATGTCGCAGGAATCCCAGCCAAGCTGATCCATCTCCTCCCTGCTCATCGGCAGGAATGGCGCTGGCCCGAAACATTCGGCCCAGTACTTGGGATAGTCAAATAACGGCTTGGCTGCTTGCATGTCGATAACCGGTGTTGGCTTTCATTGAATTTCGCGGGCGCGGAATATAGCACAAAATTTGATCAATTCCGACGGCTATGGTCGGAAATTGCGGCGACCGTTTCGCGCAAAGATCCTGAGATCTGGCGCAACCCCTGTGGCGAGGGAGCTTGCTCCCGCTGGGCAGCGAAGCGGCCCCAAAATCTTGTGAGCGCTGCGCACTCAAGCGGGAGCAAGCTCCCTCGCCACAAAAGCTTCTTTGCCACAGGTTTCTATTGGGTTATTCGTCGTCGAAGTTGTAGCTGCCCGGCGCCAGGTTTTCGAAGCGGGTGTATTTACCGATGAACGCCAGTCGTGACGTACCGATCGGGCCGTTCCGCTGCTTGCCGATGATGATCTCGGCGATGCCTTTATGCTCGGTTTCCGGGTGGTACACCTCATCCCGGTACACGAACATGATCACGTCAGCATCCTGCTCGATCGCTCCGGATTCCCGCAAGTCGGAGTTGATCGGGCGTTTGTTCGGTCGTTGCTCCAGGGAGCGGTTCAGCTGGGACAGCGCCACTACCGGGCAGTTGAATTCCTTGGCGAGGGCTTTCAAGGAACGGGAGATCTCGGAAATCTCGTTGGTCCGGTTGTCGCCGCCGGAACCTGGAATCTGCATCAACTGCAGGTAGTCGATCATGATCAGGGCGATGTCGCCGTGCTCACGCACCAGACGCCGGGTCCGCGCGCGCATCTCCGACGGGCTGATACCGGCCGTGTCGTCGATGAACAGCTTGCGATCGTTCAGCAGGTTGACCGCCGAGGTCAGGCGTGGCCAATCGTCGTCGTCCAGGCGACCGGCCCGGACCTTGGTCTGGTCGATACGCCCAAGGGACGAAAGCATACGCATGATCAGCGATTCGCCTGGCATCTCCAGCGAGTAAACCAGCACGCACTTGTCGCTGCGCAACACGGCGTTTTCCACCAGGTTCATCGCAAAGGTGGTTTTACCCATGGACGGACGGCCAGCGACGATGATCAGGTCGGAAGGCTGCAAGCCGCTGGTCTTCTCGTCGAGGTCGGTGTAACCGGTGGACAGGCCGGTAATGGCGTTGTCGGTGTTGAACAAGGTGTCGATGCGGTCGATAGCCTTGGTCAGCAGGTCATTCACGCTCACCGGGCCGCCGGTTTTTGGCCGGGCCTCGGCGATCTGGAAGATTTGCCGCTCAGCTTCGTCGAGAATCTCTTCAGCCGTGCGGCCTTCCGGGTTGAAGGCGCTGTCGGCAATTTCGGTGGCGATGCCAATCAACTGCCGCAACGTCGCCCGTGCACGAACGATTTGCGCATAGGCCTTGATGTTGGCGACGGACGGCGTGTTTTTCGCCAGCTCACCCAAATAACCGAGGCCACCGACTTGCGAGGTCTGACCTTCCTTGTCCAATTGCTCGGCAAGGGTCACGACGTCGATCGGGGAGTTCTGATCGGCCAGTTTGGCGATCGCACGGAAGATCAAACGGTGGTCATGACGATAGAAATCGCCGTCCGAAACCTGATCGAGCACACGTTCCCAGGCGTTGTTGTCCAGCATCAGACCACCGAGTACAGCCTGTTCGGCCTCGATGGAATGCGGCGGCACCTTCAGGGCAGCGGTTTGCAGATCGTATTGCTCGGGAGCGGAGATATCGTTCATGGCCACTTGGTTTATTTAGAAAAGCAGGGAGTTCAGAAAGACAAAGGGCACGACCTGTAAACAGGATCGTGCCCGATGTTACCGGCAAGCACCCGAGGGTACCAGCCGACAAGTGCTGCTTAAGCTGCTACCACGACAACGCGTACGGTGGCTTCAACTTCGGCGTGCAGGTGCACGGCTACGTCGAATTCGCCTACGTTGCGAATGGTGCCGTTCGGCAGACGAACTTCGCTTTTTGCAACTTCAACGCCAGAGGCGGTCAGTGCATCAGCGATGTCGTGGGTGCCGATCGAACCGAACAGCTTGCCTTCGTCACCAGCGGTGGCAGTGATAGTCACTTCCAGCTCAGCCAGTTGGGCGGCACGGCTTTCAGCCGAAGTTTTACGGTCTGCTGCGGCTTTTTCCAGCTCAGCGCGACGCTCTTCGAACGCAGCCAGGTTGGCAGCGGTCGCAGCGGTAGCTTTGCCGTAAGGCAGCAGGTAGTTACGACCGTAACCAGCCTTAACGTTCACTTTGTCACCCAGGTTGCCCAGGTTGGTGACTTTTTCCAGAAGGATCAGTTGCATGTGAAAATCCTCTTAACTTTTAACCTTCACCGTTCGCGTTATCGGCATCTTTCGGTGCCGAACGACCGCGAAAATCAATCAGGCTGTCGACGATGGCCAAGACCACCAGCAACGGATAGATCAGCTGCATGAACAGCAACAGCGTGACGTACAACCCCACCAGCCAGAATTTAGCCAGTCGCTTTTGCGCCACCAGCCCGTGAATCAGGGCCAGCCCGGCGAACACCAGCGGTACGCTGCACAACGGCGTCAACATGGCCATCTGCGAGCCTAAGTTAGGCCCCAGAAGCATCAACACCAGCAGCAACATCGCCGGTAAAAGCGGGATTCGGATGGCGCGAAACTCGCGACCAAAACCACCCGGGTTGTACAACAACGCCTGCCAGTAGCGCCCGACAATCAGGCTCAGCACACTGACGATTTGCAACAAGGCCGCAATCAGGCCGGTCAGGACCGGTGCAATCAAGGACGCGAAACGCGCTTGCTCGTCTACCGACAATTGCTGGTAGACATCACCGAGTAGCGACGGCATGACTTTTATCAAAGCCTGCGCCAGCATCTCGATCTGGGGCGCAAAAGCCGCCCCGAGCACCACTGAAAACACCAACCCCATCGCTATGCTGACCAGCAGCACGCGGTTCCAGGACTCACTTGCGCGCAAAACCAACGCAAGGCTCGAAGACCCCAGCAGCACCAGAAGTGCCCGTGGGTCGTCGGAGTAAAGCCACCAGACCAACGCCGGCAGCAGTCCCAGAGCAAGAACGCCCAAGGCGTCCTTCAATCCGCGCCGCAGGAGCACAAGGCATCCGGCGGCAGCACCCAACCAATACAACAACGGCAATGTTGCGCATCCGGCCACTACCAGAGTGGCCTGCATACGGCCGCGCATGATGAACTCAGCTAAGGCGCGCATGCATTCAATCCTTTGCTACGTGTCGACTGCCCGGTCTCAGCGGCCGTGGCTGTCGGTGTAGGCCAGCAGGGCCAGGAAGCGGGCGCGCTTGATAGCGGTGGCCAGCTGACGCTGATAACGTGCTTTGGTACCGGTGATGCGGCTTGGAACGATTTTGCCGGTCTCGGATACGTAAGCTTTCAGAGTGTTGAGATCTTTGTAATCGATCTCTTTCACGTCTTCAGCGGTGAAGCGGCAGAATTTACGACGACGGAAGAAACGTGCCATGTAATAGGCTCCTCAAAAGGTCCGTGGATTACTCGTCAGCGTTATCGCTGGCGTCGCTGTCATCACCATCAACGCCTTCGGCGTCGGAGTGCTCAGGACGGTCGCGACGCTCACGGCGCTCACTGCGGTTTTCTTCAGCCTTGAGCATCTCGGATTGGCCGGTAACGGCTTCTTCGCGACGGATGACCAGGTTACGGATCACTGCATCGTTGTAGCGGAAGTTGTCTTCCAGCTCGGCCAGGGCCTTGCCAGTGCACTCAACGTTCAGCATCACGTAGTGAGCCTTGTGAACATTGTTGATTGCGTAGGCCAGTTGACGACGGCCCCAATCTTCCAGACGGTGGATTTTGCCGCCGTCTTCTTCGATCAGCTTGGTGTAACGCTCAACCATGCCGCCGACTTGCTCGCTTTGATCCGGGTGGACCAAAAAGATGATTTCGTAATGACGCATGAATGCTCCTTACGGGTTGTAGCCTGCCGCTCAAAAGCGGTCAGACAAGGAGTGAATGACACTAATGGACTTGCTTGCGATAGACACATGCGTGCCTGCCGTCACAGCAAGGGGCGCAATTGTAGAGAAGGGACAGGAGAGGCGCAAGGCAATTGGTGATTATTTGAACAACCCCCAATCTTCGCCCTGACACAAAACCACTGTGGGAGCGAGCCTGCTCGCGATAGGGTGCAACATTCAACATTTATGCTGAATGTAACTCCGCTATCGCGAGCAGGCTCGCTCCCACAGGGATTACAACCGGATCAGGACTTCTTGGCGGTCCCGGCGGCTTTGACACCGCGCTGGCGCAGGGCCTCGAACAGGCACACGCCAGTAGCCACGGAAACGTTGAGACTGCTGACACTGCCCGCCATTGGCAGGCGCACCAGGTAGTCGCAAAGATCGCGAGTCAGGCGGCGCATTCCGCTGCCCTCCGCGCCCATGATCAGGATGGTCGGGCCGGTCAGGTCTTGCTGATACAGCTCCTGCTCAGCCTCACCCGCCGTACCGACGACCCATAAGCCACGCTGCTTGAGTTTTTCCAGGGTGCGCGCCAGGTTGGTCACCGCCACCAACGGAATCACTTCCGCCGCGCCGCAGGCGACTTTACGCACTGTCGGGGTCAGGGTGGCTGACTTGTCCTTTGGCACGATCACCGCCAGCGCGCCGGCCGCATCGGCCGAACGCAGGCAAGCGCCGAGGTTGTGCGGATCGGTCACGCCATCGAGCACCAGCAACAGCGGTGCGCCTTCAGTGCGATCGAGCAATTCGTCGAGCATCGCTTCGCCCCAGACCTGACTCGGACTGACGTCCGCGACCACGCCTTGGTGCACGCCTTCTACCCATGCATCCAGCTCACGACGCTCAGCCTGACCGACCGCTACGCGATTTTCGGCAGCGAGTGCGATCAGCGTCTGCACCCGCGGATCACTGCGGCCTTCAGCCAGCCAGATCTGCTTGACGCGTTTTGGGTGGTGACGCAGCAACGCTTCTACAGCGTGCACGCCATAGATCTTTTCCAACTGACTCATGACTTGGCCTTAGGTTTACGCGCCCCGCCGCTTCTGGCGGCTGGAGCGGAACCCGCTTTTGGCGGGCCTTTACGGTGTTTGCTCGGTTTTGCTGGCTTGCCGCCGGAGGCCTTGTCAGGCGCCGACCGCCCGGTCTTTCCCCCAGACGCCGCTTTACCGCCGCTTTTCGCTTCAGACAGCAACGCCTGTTTCAGTTCACGACTTTTGCGTAACTCGGCATTTTTTGCCGCGGCATCGCTCGGACGATAGGCTTCGACAGCCTTTTCCTTGGCAGGACGACGGCCGGTTTTCGCCGGTGCCGGCTCTGCTGCCGATTTGGTAGCAGCGCCAGCAGGAGCAGCAGTTTCAGCCCCACGCTTCTTGCGGCCGATCGGCGCGCTAATGGTTTTTTCAGCCATCTCGAAGTCGATCTTGCGCTCGTCAAGGTCGACGCGCATGACGCGCACTTCAACCGTGTCGCCAAGGCGGAAGCTGCGACCGGTACGCTCACCGGCGAGGCGATGGTGTACAGGATCGAAGTGGTAGTAATCACCCGGCAGCGCGGTGACGTGCACCAGGCCCTCGACGTAAATGTCGGTCAGTTCGACGAACAGACCGAAACCGGTCACGGCAGTGATCACACCCGGGAACGATTCGCCCACGCGGTCTTTCATGAACTCGCATTTGAGCCAGTTCACCACGTCGCGGGTCGCTTCGTCGGCACGGCGCTCGCTCATCGAGCATTGCTCGCCGAGCTGCTCCAGGATCGCTTCGTCGTACGGATAGATTCGCGCCTTCGGAATGGTCATCGCGCCGGCACGGCGAACGTGCGGGGTGTCCATTTTCGAATGGATGACGCTGCGAATCGCCCGGTGCGTGAGCAAGTCCGGGTAGCGACGAATCGGCGAAGTGAAGTGGGTATAGGCTTCGTAATTCAGGCCGAAGTGGCCCTGGTTATCAGCGCTGTACACCGCTTGGCTCAACGAACGCAGCATGACGGTCTGGATCAGATGGAAATCCGGACGGTCCTTGATGCTTGCCAGCAAAGCCTGGTAATCCTTCGGCGACGGACCATCCTTGCCTTTGTGCAGGGACAGGCCGAGCTCGCCAAGGAAGGCGCGCAGTTTTTCCAGACGCTCCGGTGGCGGGCCGTCGTGGACACGATACAACGCTGGGATTTCGTGTTTTTTCAGGAATTCGGCAGTGGCCACGTTGGCCGCCAGCATGCATTCCTCGATCAGCTTGTGGGCGTCGTTGCGAACGGTTGGACGGATTTCGGCAATCTTGCGCTCGGAACCGAAAATGATCCGGGTTTCCTGCGTTTCGAAATCGATCGCGCCGCGCACGTGACGGGCCGCCAACAGAACCTTATACAGCGCGTACAGCTGTTTGAGGTGCGGCAGAACGTCGGTGTATTCACCACGAAGCTGACGCGCTTCGGTGGCTTTCGGCGTTTCCAGCATGGCGCTGACCTTGTTATAGGTCAGGCGAGCGTGGGAGTGAATCACCGCTTCGTAGAAGCAGTAGTCGGTCATCTCGCCGGATTTGGAGATGGTCATCTCGCAGACCATGGCCAGGCGATCGACGTGCGGGTTCAGCGAGCACAGGCCGTTGGACAGTTGCTCTGGCAGCATCGGCACGACGCGCTCGGGGAAGTACACCGAGTTGCCACGCACCTGGGATTCGTTATCCAGTGCCGAACCGATTTTCACGTAGCTGGAAACGTCGGCGATCGCCACGTACAACTTCCAGCCACCGGAGAACAGGCGCAGCTTGCCCGGCTTGGCTTCGCAATAGACCGCGTCATCGAAGTCGCGCGCATCTTCGCCGTCGATGGTCACGAACGGCAGATGGCGCAGGTCAATGCGCTTCTCTTTGTCTTTCTCTTCGACTTCAGGCTTGAGCTTGGCAGCTTCCTTGAGCACCGCTTCAGGCCAGACGTGAGGAATATCGTAGGTGCGCAGGGCGACATCGATTTCCATGCCCGGCGCCATGTAGTTACCCACGACTTCGACCACGTCGCCTTGCGGCTGGAAGCGTGGCGTCGGCCAGTGGGTGATCTTCACTTCGACGAACTGGCCGATCTGGGCGTTGGCGTTGCGGCCCGGAGTCACCAGCACTTCTTGCTGGATCTTCGGATTGTCCGCGACAACGAAGCCGATACCGCCCTCTTCGAAGTAACGACCGACGATGGTCTCGTGGGCACGGGACACCACTTCGACGATCATGCCTTCGCGGCGACCGCGACGGTCGAGGCCGGAAACACGGGCCAGGGCACGGTCGCCATCGAATACCAGGCGCATTTGCGCCGGGCTCATGAACAGGTCGTCACTGCCGTCATCCGGCACCAGGAAGCCGAAGCCGTCACGGTGACCGCTGATGCGGCCCAGGATCAGGTCGAGCTTGTCCACCGGCGCATATGTGCCGCGACGGGTATAGATGAGTTGAGCGTCGCGCTCCATGGCACGCAGGCGGCGACGCAGGGCTTCGATCTGGTCTTCTGTGGTCAGACCAAACTCTTCGACCAGCTGCTCGCGGTTAGCAGGCGAACCTCGATCAGCAAGGTGCTGAAGGATCAGTTCGCGGCTAGGAATAGGGTTTTCATATTTTTCCGCTTCACGAGCGGCCTCGGGATCGAGGGACTGCCAATCGGCCATTAGAGAGTTTTCACCTTGTCTATATGCGGGTTAGTTTGGCATAGGCGTAATGAAACGGGAAATTTCAGGCTATGACAGCCCATCTAAAGCCCTTTATCGACATCGCAAAGCTGTTTTGAATACCACTGGAGAAATTTTCCAGGTTTTTTCGGTGTCGGGGGTTTACAGTTAAAAAGACGCTCCGTATAGTGCGCGCCATCGACGACGCACACGCGCTGCCGATACTGCCCAGATGGTGAAATTGGTAGACACGCCAGCTTCAGGTGCTGGTGACCGCAAGGTCGTGGAAGTTCGAGTCTTCTTCTGGGCACCAATTTCGAGCTTGAGATTAGAACAATTTCAAGGCTCACACAAAAACCCGCGAAAGCGGGTTTTTGCATTTCAGGCTTCCGGTTTATTAAAATTAAATCAGGGGTTTACAGATCAAAATGCTCTCCGTATAGTGCGCCACATCAACAGCGGCAACGCTTGCGATTATGCCCAGATGGTGAAATTGGTAGACACGCCAGCTTCAGGTGCTGGTGACCGCAAGGTCGTGGAAGTTCGAGTCTTCTTCTGGGCACCAATTCAAATTCAAGGTCACGATCTTGAATTTCACAGAAACCCGCGAAAGCGGGTTTTTGCGTTTCTGGCTTTCGAAAACCCCAAGCCATTACTCCCTCGCCACAAAAACTTGCCCCTGCCCCTCTAGTAAATACTCCTCAGCCCCTCAAGACGCACATGAGAAACAATATCGTTTATCATTGTTGCAAGATTTTGCAATGCGACAGCGAGGAACCCTGCGAATGATGTTTCGAAATACCCTGCGCCGCGGCCTGACCATCACCCTGCTCGGCCTGACACTCGCCATTCCCCTCACCCAAGCCGCCGATCCGGTTTCCCTGACACTCTACAACGGCCAACACAAGGAAGTCGGCGACGCCGTCGCCAAAGCCTTCGAAGCCAAGACCGGGATTCACGTCAATGTACGCAAGGGCAGCAGCAACCAGCTCGCCAGCCAAATCGTCGAAGAAGGCGATCGCTCCCCCGCCGACGTGATCTATACCGAAGAATCCCCACCGCTGAACAAACTCGGCGAACAAGGTCTGCTGGCAAAAACCGACGCCGCTACCCTCGCTGTTCTGCCAAAAGACTACGTTGCCGGCAACGACACCTGGATCGGTATCACTGCGCGAGTCCGCGTGGTTGCATTCAATCCCAAGCTGATCGATGAAAAAGACCTGCCCAAGTCGGTAATGGAATTCTCCGATCCGAAATGGCAAGGCAAGGTCGGCTTCGTTCCAACCAGCGGCGCGTTTCAGGAACAAGCCGTAGCAATCATCAAAGTGCACGGTATGGATGCGGCCGAAGAATGGCTGACCGGCCTGCGTGCTTTCGGAAAGACTTACAGCAACAATATGGTCGCGCTGAAAGCTGTGGAAAACGGCGAAGTCGCCACCGTGCTGGTGAACAATTACTACTGGTTCGCCTTGCAGCGTGAAAAAGGTCAGCTCGATTCGAAATTGCATTACTTCACCGGCGGCGACGTCGGCGGGTTGATCACCGTTTCCAGCGCTGCGGTGCTGAAATCCAGCAAGCATCCAAAGGAAGCCCAGCAATTCCTCGCCTACATGGCGAGTGAAGATGGTCAGCGAGTGATCACCGAGACCACCGCCGAATACCCGCTACACAAAGGCATGGAATCTGATCGCGGGCTCAAGCCGTTCAGCGAACTGCAAGCGCCGAAAGTCACGCCAGCCGATCTCGGCAACGCCGAAGAAGCCCTGGACCTGGAACGTGACGTTGGCTTGAACTGATGAGCGCATCGTTATCTGCCCCCGCCTTGCGCGGGGGCTACGTGCCACGGCGCAAGCGCCCGTCAATTTGGTTGTTGCTGCCGGTTTTGCTGCTGGTGGTGCTCAGCCTATTGCCACTGGCTTATGTCGGCCTCAAGACCTGGCAGGCCGGCTGGGCCGAGGCGCTGCATCTGTTGTGGCGCCCCTACGTGTTTGGCCTGCTGCGTAATTCGCTGGCGCTGATGGTGGGCGTCACGCTGGCCTGCGGCGTGATTGGCCTGTCGCTTGCCTGGTTGCTGGAACGCAGCAATTTGCCGGGTCGACGACTATGGGGCGTGATCCTGTGTCTGCCGTTCGCGGTGCCGGCGTTTGTCAGCAGCTTCACCTGGGTCTCCTTGAGCGCTCACCTCGAAGGGCTGGGCGGGGCGATCCTGGTGATGACCCTGTCCAAATACCCGCTGATTTTTCTGCCGGTGGCGGCAACCCTGCGCAATCTCGATCCTTCCCTGGAGGAGTCCGCACGAACCCTGGGGCAGAATCGCTGGGGCGTGTTCTTCAAAATCACCCTGCCTCTGCTTTGGCCGTCACTGCTGGCCGGTTCGCTGCTGATTGCGCTGCACATGCTGGTGGAGTTCGGCGCGCTATCGATCATCGGCCTGCAGACTTTCACGACAGCGATCTACCAACAGTTCGAGCTGGAATTCAGTAACGCTAACGCAGCGATGCTCTCGGCGGTGCTGCTGGCGCTGTGTCTGGTACTGCTATGGCTGGAGCTACGCGTGCGTGGCAAGGGCCGACATGTACGCACCGGCCAAGGCGCGGCGCGACATGCGCAGCAGGTTCGTCTGGGGCCGTGGACGACGGTCGGACAGCTTTACTGTCTGCTGTTGGCGATCATCGGCAGCGGCATTCCGCTGGGGATGCTGGCGTACTGGCTGATGGTGGGTTCGTCAGCGGCGTTCCCGGTCGCCGCGATCAGCGAGGCATTGTTGTCATCTCTGGCGCTGTCCCTCGGTGGCGCAGCACTGTGCCTGGTGCTGGCGGTGCCGGTGGGATTGTTGGTGGTGCGCCATAAAGGCCGACTGGCAATCTGGGCCGAGCGCTTGCCGTATCTGCTGCATGCACTGCCGGGATTGGTGATTGCGCTGACCCTGGTGTATTTCGCCCTGCATTATGTGCCGGTGCTGTACCAGACCTCGGCGCTGCTGCTAATTGCTTATGCGCTGTTGTTTCTACCGCTGGCACAGGCGCCGATTCGCACTGCGCTGAACAAGGCAGCGCCGCAACTGGAAGAGGCCGCACGCACGCTGGGGGCGTCATCCTTCAGCGCGTTTTGTCGGGTGACGCTGCCGATAATCTTCCCTGCCTTGGGGGCAGCGTTTGCACTGGTGTTTCTGGATGCGATGAAGGAGCTGACGGCGACGCTGCTGCTGAGTCCGACCGGACTGAATACGTTGGCAACGGAAGTCTGGGCGCATACCGCGAATGTGGAGTTTGCGGCGGCGGCGCCATATGCTGCGTTGTTGATTGTGGTGTCGGGGTTGCCGGTTTATTTACTGACGACGCGGA
Organism: Pseudomonas sp. S2_A02; assembly: GCF_054668495.1. Classification (NCBI taxonomy): domain Bacteria; kingdom Pseudomonadati; phylum Pseudomonadota; class Gammaproteobacteria; order Pseudomonadales; family Pseudomonadaceae; genus Pseudomonas; species Pseudomonas sp. S2_A02. The sequence continues at coordinate 3,059,896 of NZ_CP162776.1, forward strand.
TGTATTTGAGCCGCTGAGATCGCTATCGCGGACAAGCCCGCTCCCACAGGGGGAGCGGTCATATACAAAATTTGTGTACGGCACAAATCCTGTGGGAGCGGGCTTGCCCGCGATGGCGTCCGCACAAACAATACAAAACTTAAGCCCTGAACTGCCCCAGACTCGCCTTCAACTGCGCCGCCAAGCCATCCAACACCTTGCCACTCGCCGTGGTCTCCACCACCGCCTGAGCAGCCTTCTCAGCCTGCGCATGAATGGTTTCAACCCGTCCACGCACGGCCTGTGCACCTTGCGCCTGATGCGCCGCGGCCTGGGTCGCCAGACCGATCGCCGCATGCACCTGCTCGACCGACGCCTGCACCGACTGCTGCAACCGCGCACTGTCGCGTAACACCAGCAAACCTTCGCTGGCCTGACGTCCGGCCTGCCCTATTGCCGCGACTGCCTCACGCGCACCCTGCTGCAACGCAACGATGTGAGCCTGAATGTCGCCGGTAGAGCTCTGAGTCTTGCTCGCCAGTGCCCGCACCTCATCCGCCACGACAGCAAACCCGCGACCGGTCTCGCCGGCACGCGCCGCCTCAATGGCCGCGTTCAATGCCAGCAAGTTGGTTTGCTCGGCGATCCCGTGAATCACCGTCAGCACCACTTCAATCTGCTCACTCTGCTGCGCCAGGCGCTCGATGACTTTCGCGCCGGTGTCGACCTGCCCGGCCAACGCTTCGATCAGGCTGCCGACTTTCGCCGAGGTCCGAGTGTTTTCATCCGTGGCCTGACGAATGCCCACCACCTGCTGCAAAGCAGCCTGCATGGCGTGGCTTTCAGACTGGGCTTCGTCAGCCATTTGCGACAACGCGCGCAAGCTTTCGGCCACTTCATCGCGCTGCATGCCCGCCGCTGCATCGGCACCGGCATTGCGCAACGTCATGGCACCAATTTCCACGCCGGTACGCTGGGCCACATCGCCCGCCTCCCGCACGATCGGCTGCAACTTATCCACAAAGCGATTGACCGCCGAGGCCATGTCGCCGATCTCATCCTGGCTGTTGATCTGCACACGCTTGGTCAGATCGCCTTCACCTGCCGCCAGGTCATCCATGGCGGCGATCAGCAGCTTCAAACGGTTGACCACGCGACGACCCAGAACCACCGCCAGCAACAGCAGCACACCAAAACCCACCAGCGACAAGCCCATGCCAATGCGCCAGCGCAAAGTCCCCGCAGCTTCCTGCACGGCAGTGGTGGTATTGGCTTTCATTTCAGTGGCGGTGGACTGCGCTGATTGCAGACGTCCGCGCATTGCCGTTGCGCTGTCAGCCGCCGCGCCTTTGAGGCTGTCTCCCACCAGTTGATCGCTGCTGGCGATCAGCGCCGAGAAGCGCTTGTCCAGTGCCGCCAGATCGGTTTCCACGGAGGCGGTCGAGACGCCCATCAAAACTTTGCCGATCTCCACCCCATTGGGGTTGATCGAGGCTTCAAGGTAGTAGACCGACGGATCGTTCTTCGCCGCATCCAGGACTTTGTCCAGCGCCCGCTCGCCCTGGCCTTTTTCCAGAAGCGCCTTATTGATCGGGTTCTCCCGGTTGAGGTAGCGCGTCAGGTGCTGGCCCGTGGCATCGTCGTAGACCACGAATAGCACATTGGGATTACGCTGCGCACGGCGAGCGAATTCGGACAGGGTCGGAATGTCGCTGTCCCACATGGCGCGGGGTGCGACCGAGGCCAGAAGCTGTGCCATGTCGTTGGCCGATTCCTTCAGGTCCTTCTCCAGCGTCGTACGCAGTTGTGCCTGCTCGTCCTTCAGACGCGAAGACAGCCCGACGGTCAAGCGCTGACGGGTACTGGTGGACAGGCTATCCAGGCTCGACGTGACTTCACGCCCTGCCTGCTCAAGCTCACCAGAGAGCTTTTGGCTGTCGGCGTCCAACCGCGTACCCAAATCAGCTTCCAGCGCAGTCACTGTGCTCCGGGTCAGAGCGACAGCCACCAGCACCTGCACCAAAAGGGCGATACCAAGGGTAACGAACACGGGCCGCAAGAGACGGCTTTGTAACAGTGAGAGAACGGCCGACACTGAAAATCCCTCTGCTTTGACGCCATCAAATTGATAGCACGTCAGAAACGATGCTTTTTCAATGTTCGCAGCAAAGGTCATGCCGTTCGACAGGCATAAACGACAAAGGCCCCGATTAAGGGGCCTTTGTGTTTTACATCAACGACTTATTAAGCGAACGGGTGACGCAGAACGATGGTTTCGTTGCGGTCCGGGCCCGTCGAAATAATGTCGATCGGCGCACCGATCAGCTCTTCGACGCGCTTGATGTAAGCACGGGCGTTAGCTGGCAGCTCTTCCAGGGTTTTGGCACCCACGGTCGACTCTGTCCAGCCCAGCACTTCTTCGTACACCGGCTGCAGGCCCATGTAGCTGTCAGCGTCAGTCGGGGCAACGTCCTTACCTTCTGCATCTTTGTAGCCGACGCAGATGTTGATGGTTTCCAGACCGTCGAGTACGTCCAGCTTGGTCAGGCAGATGCCCGAGATGCTGTTCACATCGATAGCGCGACGCAGGATAACAGCGTCAAACCAGCCACAACGACGAGCACGGCCAGTAGTCGCGCCGAACTCATGACCTTGCTTAGCCAGGTGCGCACCGACTTCGTCGAACAGCTCAGTCGGGAATGGACCCGAACCTACACGTGTGGTGTAAGCCTTGGTGATACCCAGGATGTAGTCCAGGAACATAGGACCAACACCCGAACCGGTAGCAACGCCGCCAGCGGTGGTGTTAGAGCTGGTCACGTACGGGTAGGTGCCGTGGTCGATGTCCAGCAACGAACCTTGGGCGCCTTCGAACATGATGTCTTTGCCAGCACGACGCAGGTCGTGCAACTCGGCAGTCACGTCCAGCATCAGCGGCTTGAGCAGCTCAGCGTATTCTTTGCACTCGGCCAGGGTCTTGTCGAAGTCAATGGCTGGCTCTTTGTAGAAACCGACCAACATGAAGTTGTGGTATTCCACCAGTTCACGCAGCTTGGCTTCAAAGCGCGGCATGTTGAGCAGATCACCTACGCGCAGACCGCGACGTGCAACCTTGTCTTCGTAAGCCGGGCCGATGCCGCGACCGGTAGTACCGATCTTCAGCTCGCCACGGGCCTTTTCACGGGCCTGGTCCAGCGCTACGTGATAGGACAGGATCAGCGGGCAGGACGGGCTGATACGCAGGCGCTCGCGCACCGGTACGCCTTTCTCTTCCAGCTTGATGATTTCCCGCAGCAATGCGTCGGGTGCAACCACCACGCCGTTACCGATCAGGCACTGTACGCCTTCGCGCAGCACGCCCGACGGGATCAGGTGCAAGACGGTTTTTTCGCCGTCGATCACCAGGGTGTGGCCAGCGTTGTGGCCACCTTGGTAGCGCACTACGGCGGCAGCATGTTCGGTCAGCAGATCAACGATCTTGCCTTTGCCCTCATCACCCCATTGGGTGCCCAGGACTACGACATTCTTACCCATAACACTTGTCCTCATTCGCGCAAACTTGGTGCCGGCGGCGGCCGGCAGGAAAACTCAAGAAGCCAGCGGCAATACTTGCCAAAGCCCGTTCTGCTGAATCAATTGCCGGTCGCAGTCCGCTTCACGGGCGGCGGCCAAAAGTTGCCCAGGCAATGCCTGAACGACACGCTGACCCTCACTGCGCAACTGGCAAACCTGCTGCCAGAGTGCTGCATCCGTACTGTCAGGCATCCAGATACCGCCAGACGGTAGCTCGATTTCAGCACGCCCCAGGGTCACCAGGGTTTTCAAATCGGTAGAGAAACCAGTTGCCGGACGGGCACGACCGAAGTCGGCGCCGATGTCGTCGTAACGACCGCCCTGAGCGATGGACTGGCCAACACCCGGTACGAACACGGCGAACACTACACCAGTGTGGTAGTGATAGCCGCGCAACTCGCCCAGGTCGAAATACAACGGTAATTCCGGGAAACGCGTGGACAGACGCTCGGCAATTGCCAGCAAATCGTCCAGGGCCGCCAGTACGGGCGCCGGCGCATTGGCCAGACGCTCACGCGCTGCGCTCAACACTTCACGACCGCCACACAGGCCGACCAGCGCTCGCAGCATGCCCGACAGATCGGCCGGCAGGCCTTCGGTCAAGGTAATGACCTCGTCGATGGCTTTACGTTGCAACGCATCGAACAACTGTTGCTCGACTTCGCCGGACAAACCGGCAGCGCGGGCCAGGCCGCGGTAGATACCGACATGGCCGAGGTCCATGTGCACATCCGGCACATCGGCCAGTTGCAGCATGGCCAGCATCAGGCTGATGACTTCCACGTCGCTGCTTGGGCTGGCATCGCCGTACAACTCGGCACCCAGTTGAATCGGGCTGCGCGAGGACGACAAGGCACGCGGCTGAGCATGCAGCACGCTGCCGGCATAACACAGACGGCTCGGACCTTCGCGACGCAGGGTGTGCGCATCGATGCGCGCCACTTGCGGCGTGATGTCGGCACGGAAACCCATCTGCCGGCCCGATTGCGGGTCGATGACCTTGAAGGTACGCAGATCGAGGTCCGAACCCGCGCCAGTCAGCAGGGACTCCAGGTACTCGATATGGGGAGTCACGACAAACTCGTAACCCCAGCTCTGGAACAGATCCAACACCTGGCGACGCGCTACTTCGATGCGCGCAGCTTCCGGTGGCAGTACTTCTTCGATGCCATCTGGCAGCAGCCAGCGGTCTACCGTTGCCATTACGCCATTCCCCTATGATCCGGGCGACAAGCCTTTGGGCGAGCCTTGAGTGAAGCAGAAAATGATCGGCTCATGTGCAAACCACGCGCATGAACAACGGGGCGAAAAGCCTGAACTCGGCTTCACCAACCACTTTCCTCGAAAAACCTGTCGAGTCATTCAACTCGGGCGTCTGCATAAAAACAGCAATCAAACGTGCAGACGCAAAAAAGCCGGGAATTTCCCGGCTGCCGCATCATACACACGTTTTCCCAAAGGATCACCCCGCCCGAGGCTTTAGCCGCCAGGCGGGGGATGATTCAGGTCAACGCCGTATCAAGGCTTGGCTTTTTCCAGGTAACGGAAGAAGTCGCTGCCCGGGTCCAGGACCATGACGTCGGATTTGTTCGCGAAGCTTTCACGGTAGGCACGCAGGCTACGGTAAAACGCGTAGAACTCCTGATCCTGACCGTATGCCTTGGAGTAGATCGCAGCAGCCTGGGCGTCACCGTCACCGCGAACCTCTTCGGATTCACGATAGGCTTCAGCCAGCAGCACGCGGCGTTGACGATCGGCGTCGGCACGGATGCCTTCGGACAGCTCGTTACCCTTGGCACGGTGCTCGCGAGCTTCACGCTCACGCTCGGTGCTCATACGTTCGAACACACTGCGGTTCACTTCCTTCGGCAGGTCGATGGTTTTGACCCGGACATCGACAACTTCGATGCCCAGTTCTTTTTCAGCCATCTTGTTCAGCGAAGCCGTGATATCCGCCATCAGCGCATCACGCTCACCGGACACCACTTCGTGCAGGGTGCGCTTACCAAACTGGTCACGCAGGCCCGATTCCAGACGACGGGAAAGACGCTCATCGGCAATCTGCTTGAGGCCGGAAGTCGCGGTGTAGAAGCGCTCTGCATCTTTCACGCGCCACTTGGCGTAGGCATCGACCATTACGGCTTTCTTTTCCAGCGTCAGGAAGCGTTGTGTCGGTGCATCCAGTGTCATCAGGCGCGCGTCGAATTTGCGCACCTTGTTCACGTAAGGCACTTTCACGTGCAGACCCGGCTGAACATCGGCCTGGACCACGCGACCGAACTGCAGCATCACCGCGCGCTCGGTCTGAGCCACGATGTAGAAACAGTTCCAGGCAACGATCGCCACGACGACGCCGATAATAAGGGCGATCAGCGATTTATTGCTCATCAGCGACTCTCCCTGGTACGTGCTTGCTGTTGCTGCAGATCAGCTGCCGCACGCGCATTCACTTCATTGCTGCTGGCTGCTGCGCCGGTCACCGGAGTGCCGGGGCTGCGACCACTGTCGATCATCTTGTCCAGCGGCAAGTACAGCAGATTGTTCTGGCCATTCTTGTTGCCGGTCACGAGAACCTTGCTGGTGTTGCTGAAGATTTCCTGCATGGTGTCCAGGTACAGACGCTGGCGGGTGACTTCAGGGGCCTTGCGATACTCGGCCACCAGCTTGGTGAAGCGATCAGCCTCACCCTTGGCGCGGGAGACGGTCTCGTCGCGGTAACCGTTGGCATCCTCGAGGATGCGCTGGGCCTGACCACGGGCTTCCGGCACGACGCCGTTGGCGTAGGTTTCAGCCTGGTTGCGCGAACGCTGCTCGTCTTCACGGGCGCGGATCACGTCGTCGAAGGCTTCCTGAACTTCACGCGGTGCAGCTGCGCTCTGTACGTTGACCTGGGTGACAGTGATACCGGTGCGATAGGTATCGAGGAAACGTTGCAGACGCTCCTTGATTTCGCTGGCCATCAATTCACGACCTTCAGTCAGCACCTGATCCATGGCGGTAGAACCCACCACGTGACGCAAGGCACTGTCGGTCGCATGCTGCAGACTGATTTCCGGCTGATCGACGTTCAGCACGAAGTCCTGCAGATTGCTGATCTTGTACTGCACGGTCAGCGGCACTTCGACGATGTTTTCGTCTTCAGTCAGCATTTGACCCTGCTTGGTGTAGGCACGCTCACGCGTGACGTTCTCCAGGTACTTGCGATCGATCGGCGGGAAATAGATGTTCAGGCCCGGGCCGACGGTTTCATAGTATTTGCCGAAGCGCAGCACCACGGCTTGCTCCTGCTCGTCGACCACGTAGACAGCGCTGTACAGCCACACGGCCGCCAGCACGACCAGGCCGATGCCGAGCAGGCCGCCGAAGCCGCCACTCTTGCCCGAACCACCGCCCTCGTCACTGCGTTTTTTACCACCACCGAACAACCCGTTCAGGCTTTCCTGCAGCTTTCGGAAGGCCTCGTCGAGATCCGGTGGTCCCTTGCGGTCGCCGTTATTGCGGCGCTTGCCACCCCAAGGATCCTGATTATTCGAGTTGCCACCCGGCTCATTCCAAGCCATAGCGCTCTCCATCTGATAAAGCAAAGACGCACCCACGGCGCGCCGACCAATGCTACAGAATGCCTGTCACCACGGCACAACCGCTTTCTCAGGCTTTTATTGCAAAGTGTGTTGCTCGATGAACTCCATCGGTTGCAGACCTTCGCGGCTCACGAGTCGATTCAATTCGATCCGTGGCAAGCGAACGGCCAGCAAGCTGATGCCTTCTTCGTCGTGTTCTTCTTTTTGCACCGCGCCGAGTTCGAAAAACTGCGCACGCAGTCGAGCAAAACGTTGCGGCAAGCGCAAGGTGCCAACAAACAAATCACTGCCCAACAGTTCGGCCACAGCCTGCTTGAGCAGGTCCAGACCGGTACCGTCCTTGGCCGACAACCAGACCCGCTGCGGTTTGCCATCGGCATCGCGCTGGATCTGCGGCTCAACACCCTCGAGCAAATCGAGTTTGTTGTATACCTCAAGGATCGGCAAGTCTTGGGCCCCGATCTCCCCGAGTACCACCATGACCTGTTCTATCTGGGCCATACGCTCAGGCTCGTGCGCATCGATCACGTGCAGCAGCAGGTCGGAGTTGCTCGACTCTTCGAGCGTAGCCCGAAATGCCTCGACCAGTTTGTGCGGCAAGTGGCGAATGAAGCCCACGGTGTCGGCCAGCACGATCGGCCCGAGGTCATCGAGTTCGAGTCGGCGCAAGGTCGGGTCGAGGGTAGCGAATAGCTGGTCGGCGGCGAAGACGTCGGAATCGGTGACCGAGTTGAACAGCGTCGATTTGCCGGCGTTGGTATAACCCACCAGTGAAACCGTCGGGATGTCAGCACGTTTGCGCCCGCGACGAGATTGCTCGCGCTGGCTGCGGACCTTTTCCAGGCGCCCCTTGATCTGCCGCAGGCGAACCCGCAACAGGCGCCGGTCGGTTTCCAGCTGGGTTTCACCCGGGCCGCGCAGACCGATACCGCCCTTCTGCCGCTCAAGGTGAGTCCAGCCACGAACCAGCCGCGTACTCATGTGTTCAAGCTGGGCCAGTTCAACCTGGAGCTTGCCTTCATGGGTGCGGGCGCGTTGGGCGAAGATATCGAGAATCAAACCCGTGCGGTCAATCACGCGACACTCGAAAATACGTTCGAGGTTACGTTCCTGACTGGGCGTGAGGATGTGATTGAAAATCACCAGATCGACCTGTTCGGCGCTGACCAGGTCGCGTAATTCTTCGACCTTGCCACTGCTAATCAGGGTTTTGGCGGTTGGCCGATGACGCGGCACGTTAAAAAACGCGACGGTCTCGGCGCCAGCCGAAATTGCCAACTCCTGAAACTCCTGCGGATCTTCGCGCGCCTCAGGGTCCTGACCATCCAAGTGAACGAGAATTGCCCGTTCACCACCACCGTGGCGCTCAAAGAACAAAGGAGACTCCTATCAGGCGTTACCTGGCTCAGCGTCACCTGCTTCGGATTCGGTTGCGCTAGGCAGACGAATTGGACGAACCGGCACCACTGTAGAGATAGCGTGTTTGTAAACCATTTGGCTAACGGTGTTTTTCAGCAGGATAACGAACTGGTCGAAAGACTCGATCGTGCCTTGCAGTTTGATCCCGTTGACCAGGTAGATGGAAACCCCCACTTTCTCTTTACGTAAAGTATTCAAGTAAGGGTCTTGTAGCGAATGCCCTTTTGACATGTGCCGCACTCCTTTAAGGATTCAATATAAAAATAGGTAAACAAATGGCTTGGGGCCGTCACACCCCCAAGGATAGACGGCAATTGCAAGGACTCAGCTCAATATGGAGATGGTCCCAAGGTATTTCAAGGCGCGCGGCAGATTGTCGCAATCGAGGCTGTCCAACCAGTGTAAATCAGCCCAACTGCGCAGCCAGGTGAACTGGCGCTTTGCCAATTGGCGCGTGGCAATGATTCCACGCTCCTGCATCTCGGCTTGCGTCAGCTTGCCATCCAGGTAATCCCAGACTTGTCGATAGCCTACAGCACGTATAGACGGCATCCCCGAATGCAGGTCACCTCTATCTCGCAGGGCTACGACCTCGTCGATGAATCCCTGTTCCAACATATTTGTGAATCTTTGTTTAATGCGCTCGTGCAGTACCTGGCGATTTGCCGGAGCGATGGCCAAGTTCGCGACAGTATAGGGCAATTGTTGCAGTCCCGAAGCGGCTGCTTCAGTACTTTGCGCAGATTGTCGCAAGCGTAGCTCAGTCATGCTCTGACCACTGACGCGATAAACTTCCAGTGCGCGACTGAGACGCTGTGGATCGTTCGGGTGAATTCGCGCTGCAGATTGCGGATCGATGACCGCCAATTGATCGTGCAGGGCTTGCCAGCCAAGGCGCGCAGCCTCTTCTTCGATTTGCGCGCGCACGTCCGGATCGGCCGCCGGCATGTCGGCCAGCCCCTCGATCAAAGCCTTGTAGTAGAGCATTGTGCCGCCTACCAGCAGCGGAATTTTGCTCCGCGCGGTGATCTCGGCCATGGCTTCGAGCGCATCACGACGAAAATCCGCAGCGGAATAACTCTCGGCCGGGTCGAGAATATCGATCAACCGATGCGGAAATTCGGCCAACAACTCTTTGGAAGGCTTGGCGGTGCCAATGTCCATGCCACGGTAAACCAGCGCCGAATCGACGCTAATCAGCTCGCAGGGCAGCACTTTGGTGAGTTCGATGGCCAGGTCGGTCTTGCCGGCAGCCGTCGGCCCCATCAGAAAAATCGCAGGAGGGAGCTGGCTCATCAACGACCGCGCAAAAACAGTTTGTCCAGATCGTCCAGGCCCAATTGGGTCCAGGTCGGTCGGCCATGGTTGCATTGACCGCTGCGTTCGGTGTTTTCCATGTCCCGCAGCAGACCGTTCATTTCCGGCAAGGCCAGACGCCGATTCGCGCGAATCGCGCCGTGGCAGGCCATGGTGCCGAGCAGTTCGTTCAGGTGTGCCTGAATCCGGTCACTGGTGCCGTATTCCATCAAATCCGCCAGAACGTCGCTGACCAATCGATTGGCTTCAGCCTGTTTCAGCAACGCGGGGATCTGCCGGATCGCCAGCGACTCCGGACCAAGACGCTGCAACTCAAAGCCCAGCCGCTGGAACCACGCGACGTGTTCTTCGGCACAATCGGCTTCGCGCTGACTGACCGCCAGGGACTCTGGCACCAACAACGGCTGACCGCTCAGGCCTTCGCTGGCCATGGCGATTTTCAGGCGTTCGTACATGATCCGCTCGTGGGCGGCGTGCATGTCCACCAGCACCAGGCCTTGGGCATTTTCCGAAAGAATATAGATACCCTTGAGCTGCGCCAACGCGTAACCCAGCGGCGGAATGTCGTCCTGCCCGGCCGGCAGCGCGACAGCGTTGGCTTCGGGCAGCGGCGCGAAGAACTCACGGTAGGCCGCTTGAGCTTCAGCGACGGGGACGCCGGACTGAGGCCGCGGCGAGTACTGATACTGATAACCGGCACCAGCGCCGGAGCCCGCCGTCGTATTAAAGGAAGGTTGGGCCTGAGGCTGTTCCAACAGCGCATTGGCCGCCAGACGCATTTCGCCCTGCGGACCGAACTCACCGGCGTCGAGCCCGGTGGACCGGACAATGGCCGTCGCGACAGGCGCGGCCAGGTGATCTTCCGGCCGCACATCGCCAAGGGCGCGGTGCAAAGTGCCATAGAGGAAATCGTGAACCATGCGCCCGTCACGGAAGCGTACTTCGTGCTTGGTCGGGTGCACGTTGACGTCGACGCCCGCCGGATCGACTTCGAAAAACAGCACGAACGTCGGGTGCCGACCGTTGAACAGCACGTCGCGATAAGCCTGGCGCACCGCGTGGGCCACCAGCTTGTCGCGCACCGCGCGGCCATTCACAAAGAAGTACTGCAAGTCTGCCTGGCTGCGGTTGAAGGTCGGCAACCCGACCCAACCCCACAGATGCAGGCCATTGCGCTCGATTTCGATCGGCAGCGCCTGCTCCAGAAAACCCGCCCCGCAGATCGCCGCCACACGCCGGGCGCGGGCCGCGTCATCGTGGGCTTCGTGCAGGCTGAGGATGGTTTTGCCGTTGTGGCGCAGATGGAACGCCACATCGAACCGTGCCAGCGCCAGACGCTTGATCACTTCTTGCAGGTGATCGAATTCGGTTTTTTCGGTCTTGAGAAATTTTCGGCGCGCCGGGGTGTTGAAGAACAAATCGCGCACTTCCACCGAAGTCCCCACCGGATGGGCCGCCGGTTGCACCCGCGGCGCCATGTCCCGGCCTTCGGTTTCCACTTGCCAGGCCTGATCGGCATCGCGAGTGCGAGACGTCAGGGTCAGACGCGCTACGGAGCTGATGGACGCCAGCGCCTCACCGCGAAAGCCCAGGCTCATCACCTGCTCAAGATCTTCCAGATTACGAATCTTGCTGGTGGCGTGACGGGCCAGGGCCAGAGGCAGGTCATCGGCGGAAATGCCGCTGCCATCGTCGCGCACCCGCAGCAGCTTGACGCCGCCCTGCTCGACATCGACATCGATGCGTTTGGCGCCGGAGTCGAGGCTGTTCTCCAGCAACTCCTTGATCACCGAGGCTGGGCGTTCAACCACTTCACCGGCGGCAATCTGGTTGGCCAGCCGCGGGCTGAGCAGCTCGATGCGCGCAGCGTTGGTCAGCACCTGGTTCATTCTTTGGCCGCCAGTTCAGTGCCGGGGATGGTCAACGTCTGACCAATCTTCAACTCATCGCTTTTGAGGTTGTTGGCATTACGCAAGGTGGCCGGAGATACCTGATAGCGCACAGCGATCATTGCCAACGTCTCGCCCGGACTCACCCGATGGTCACGTGGACCTTGAGCAATTTTGCCGGAGTCGCGCAGCCAGGCAATGTAAGTGCCCGGCGGTGGATTCTGCTGGAAGAACTGCCGCACGCCGCTGCTGATGGAACGCGCCAGCGCCTGCTGATGGTTCGCAGCGGCAAGCTTGGAAGCTTCGTTGGCGTTGGAGATAAAACCGGTTTCCACCAGGATCGACGGGATGTCCGGCGACTTCAGCACCATGAACCCGGCTTGCTCCACGCGCTGTTTGTGCAGCGGCGTGACACGGCCGATGTTGCTCAAGACTTTCTGGCCAACGTTGAGGCTGGATGTCAGGGAAGCGGTCATCGACAAATCGAGCAGCACGCCGGCCAGCATGCGGTCCTTGTCGTCGAGGCTGACGTTGCCGGCACCGCCGATCAAGTCGGAACGGTTTTCGCTGTCGGCCAGCCAACGGGCGGTCTCCGACGTAGCGCCACGGTCAGACAAAGCGAACACCGACGCACCGAACGCGGCAGCCGATGGTGCAGCGTCGGCGTGGATCGAAACGAATAGATCGGCGCCTTTCTTGCGGGCGATTTCGGTACGACCGCGCAACGGAATAAAGTAGTCGCCGGTACGCGTCAGTTCGGCGCGGAAGCCTTTCATGCCATTGACCTGACGCTGCAGTTCACGGGCGATCGCCAGCACCACGTCTTTTTCACGCTGACCGCGAGAGCCCGAGGCACCCGGGTCTTCGCCACCGTGGCCGGCATCGATCACCACAATGATGTCGCGCTTGCCTGCAAGGGCTGGCGGCAACTTGACCGGCGGATCTACCGGAGTGACCGGCACCGGGGCCACGGTCACGACATTGGTCGGTACAGGAATTGGCGCGGCATCGGCGGCGTTATCGAACAGGTCGACCACCAGGCGATTACCGTATTGGGCGTTGGGCGCCAAGGTAAAGCTTTTCGGCGTGACGGCCTTTTTCAGGTCGATGACCACTCGCAGGTCGGTCGGCGTACGTTGAGCCGAGCGCATTGCGGTGATCGGAGTGTTCGAGGTATTGACGTTCAACGGCGACCCCAGAGTTGCGCCATTGATGTCGATCACCAACCGATCCGGGGAGGTCAGGGTAAAAACGCTGTGCTGGACAGGCCCTGTCAGGTCAAACACCAGTCGCGTGTTGTCCGGCGCCCGCCACAGGCGAACGCTGTTGACCTTCGTCTCGGCCACAGCGTCGACGGTCACCGCCAGAAACAACAATCCTACGGCAGCAACCAACGCGCGAAAGCGCATACCTAACCCCATCATTTAATTGAATTCCAATGCCAAAGCGGCACACCACAACTCGCCACGCGAGCCCTGGGGCAAAATTTTCAGCGAACGCCCGCTGTCTTGCGGGCTAATGGTAATGGTCAGGTCGGGCTTTGGCAAAAAGCCTGCACCGTTCCGGGGCCATTCGATCAGGCACAGTGCATCGTCTTCGAAATAGTCGCGGATGCCGAGGTACTCCAGTTCCTCTGGATCGACCAGTCGATACAGGTCGAAATGGAATGCGCGGACCTCCCCAATCTCGTAAGGCTCGACCAGGGTGAAGGTCGGACTTTTTACCGCGCCTGTATGCCCCAGCCCCCGGATGATGCCCCGGGACAGCGTGGTTTTCCCCGCACCCAGATCTCCCTCGAGAAAAATCAGACCGTGCCCTTCAGTGGTTTGTGCGATGCGCGCACCAAATGCGGTCATCGCCTCTTCATCAGCCAGGTACAGGGTTACTTCAGACACGGTGCTTGCTCCTCCAACAACTGACGAATGGCTGGAATCAGATCACTGGCCGCCAGCCCACGGCCAAATTCACTTTGTTGCGCGCCGGCATTGGCGTGCAGCCAGACCGCCAGGCATGCCGCGTCGTACCCGTCCATGCCCTGAGCGAGCAAGGCGCCGACCAGCCCGGCCAGCACATCACCCAAACCGGCAGATGCCATGGCCGGATGGCCCTGATGACACAACGCCAGACGACCGTCGGGACTGGCGATCAAACTGCCAGCGCCCTTGAGGATCACCACCGCTGTATATTTTTTGCTCAATGCATGGGCAGCGGCCGGACGATCTGCCTGAACATCGGCTGTCGATACCCCCAGTAATCGCGCCGCCTCGCCAGGGTGCGGCGTGATAACACAACGCGCGGGCAAACTCACGCCACCTTCGGCCAACAGGTTCAACGCATCGGCGTCCCAGACTTGCGGCAACGGGGCATTAGCCGCGGCCGACAACAGACTGCGCCCCCAGGCTGCCTGTCCCAGCCCTGGGCCGACGACCAGCATCGTGACCTTCTCAAGAAGCCCCATCAATTGATTGGCCGACGAAGTGCCAAGCACCATTGCTTCAGGCAATCGCGCCAAGGCAGCCGAAACATGCTCGTTGCGAGTGGCCACGGACACCATGCCAGCACCGCTGCGCAGGGCGCTTTGTGCACTGAGCAGAATGGCGCCGCCAAAACCGCGATCGCCGCCGATCAGCAATACGTGGCCAAATTTGCCTTTGTGGGAAGTGGGAGCGCGCCCGGTTGGACGGGGCACATTAGCGGCCGTCAGGCGACCAGCGCTGATCGTGACCCCGATAAATATCTCGGGGGCGGCTTGCAGATCGTTGAAGACCAGATCGCCAACCACATCCGCAGCGTCACCGGTGAACAGGCCCAGTTTCAAACCGACGAACGTCACCGTCAGGTCCGCACGAACCGCAGTGCCGAGCTGGCGACCCGTATCGGCGCACAGCCCCGAAGGGATATCCACCGCCGCAACCGGTAGCCCACTGGCGTTGATCGCGGCAATGGCGCTGGCATACGGCTCGCGCACTTCACCGGTCAGGCCGGTGCCGAGCAAGGCATCCAGCACAATGCCGCGTAATTCGGAGTGCGCGTTCCAGCCTTGAATGGCGACACCTTCGGCTACCGCCTCGGCATGGGCCGACGCGGCATCGCCCTGCAAACGCCCGGGATCACCGGCGGCCAGCACCCGCACGTGCCAGCCGGCACGTCGGGCCAGCACGGCCACCAGGTAACCGTCGCCCGCATTATTGCCGTGGCCGGCGACCACACTCAATTCGTGCGCCGTTGGCCAATGACGGACCAGCGCGCGCCAGGTCGCCCGCGCCGCACGCTGCATCAATTCGAAGCCCGGTGTACCGGCCGCAATCAGGCTCGCATCGAGCCCTCGGACTTGCGCGGCGCTATACAGCGCGTCGGGTAATTCATCTTTAGTGTGCGGCATGCGTCTTCAGGCTCCGATGTCTGGCAGAATTATACGCATCTCAGCTCCGGTTTCTCTCGCCTCATGCCCGCTATTACTACAGACCTGCCCGCCCTCGCCCAATCCATCAAGGACTGGGGCCGCGAGCTGGGCTTTCAGCAAGTCGGCATCAGCGGCCTCGACCTGGCCGAGCATGAGCAGCACCTGGAGCGCTGGCTCGAAGCCGGCTACCACGGCGAAATGGATTACATGGGCGCCCATGGCAGCAAACGCTCGCACCCGGAAGAGCTGGTGCCGGGCACGCTTCGCGTCGTTTCCCTGCGCATGGACTACCTGCCGGGCGACACCGAAATGGCCAAACGCCTGGCCGAACCGGAAAAAGCCTACGTCTCGCGTTATGCCTTGGGCCGCGATTACCACAAATTGATCCGTAAACGCGTGCAACAACTGGCGGAAAAAGTTCAGGCGGTGATCGGCCCGTTCGGCTACCGCGCCTTTGTCGACAGCGCCCCGGTGCTGGAAAAAGCCATCGCCGAACAGGCTGGCCTGGGCTGGATCGGTAAAAACACCTTGGTCTTGAATCGCAAGGCTGGCAGCTACTTCTTCCTCAGCGAACTGTTCGTCGACCTGCCGCTGCCGGTCGACCCGCCCCACGCCACCGAACACTGCGGTCGCTGCACCGCCTGTCTGGACATCTGCCCGACCAACGCCTTCGTCGGTCCGTATGTACTGGACGCCCGGCGCTGCATTTCGTACCTGACCATCGAACTGAAAAGCGCGATCCCCGAAGATTTGCGGCCATTGATCGGTAACCGGGTGTTCGGTTGCGATGACTGCCAGATCGTCTGCCCGTGGAACCGCTTCGCCCGACCTTCCGGGGAAAGCGATTTCAAACCGCGGCACAATCTGGACAACGCCGAACTGGCTGAGCTGTTCATGTGGGACGAGGACAAGTTTCTCAGCAGCACCGAAGGTTCGCCGCTCAGACGCGCGGGTTACGAGCGTTGGTTGCGCAATCTGGCGGTGGGCCTGGGTAATGCGCCGTCGAGCATTCCGGTGCTGGAGGCGCTGAAGGCACGGCGGGACTATCCGTCGGAACTGGTGCGTGAGCACGTCGAATGGGCCTTGAAACAACACGGTCTGGCGTAGGAACTACCGGTATGAGGGGTATTTCGTGAGGGTCAAGCCTCGTCGTTATAAACGAACTTGGGCATTTCCCAGTGGAAACGGATCGCCAGTAAACGCAGCAGGAAGCCGCCGAACAGGGTGATCAGGATCGCCTGTTCACCGGGTAATTGCAGGTAGATGCAAAGCAGATAGCACCATGCTGCGGCAAACGAGACGCTGGCATAGAGCTCACGGCGGAAGATCAGCGGGATGTCGTTACAGAAGATGTCCCGCAGAATGCCGCCAAATACGCCGGTGATCACACCGCTGACCGAGGCCACCAGCATGCCGTGGCCCATTTCCAGGGCCGTCATGCAGCCGATCAGGGTGAACGCCACCAGGCCCACCGCGTCGAGCACCAGAAATAGCGAACGCAGATGACGCATCCAGCGGGCGATGAAGATCGTCAGCATCGCCGCGACGGAGGTCAGCACCAGGTATTCCGGGTGTTTGACCCAGGTCAGCGGGTAGTGGCCGAGCAGCACGTCGCGCACCGAACCGCCGCCCAGCGCCGTGACGCACGCAATCAGCACCACACCAAACCAGTCCATGCCGCGACGGCCCGCAGACAGGGCGCCAGTCATGGCTTCGGCAGTAATGGCGATCAGGTAGAGCATCAGCAACATGGTGGCGGTCCTTACAAGAAGGCGCGCAGTCTACTCACTTCACCGAAGCACCAAAAGAGGGCGCCAATGCATTCACACATACCTGTGGCGAGGGGGCTTGCCCCCGTTGGGTTGCGTAGCGGCCCCAAAACCAGGCACCGTGTCTTGTCAGGCATAGCGCGACCGACCGGTTTGCGACTGCTGCGCAGCCGAACGGGGCGGTGCGGCGTTCCGACAAGCCCCCTCGCCACAATGGCCCGCGACCACCCAATCAGAACTTGATGAAATTCTTGCGGTAGTGCTGCAGCTCGGCGATCGATTCGCGGATGTCGTCCAGGGCCAGGTGGGTGCTGCCCTTCTTGAAGCTGTCGCGTACGTCCGGTGCCCAGCGCGCAGCCAGTTCTTTAAGGGTCGACACGTCGAGGTTGCGGTAGTGGAAGTAGCTTTCCAGCGACTTCATATGGGTATAAAGGAAGCGACGGTCCTGGCAGATGCTGTTGCCACAGATCGGCGACTTGCCCTTCGGCACCCATTTTTCCAGGAAAGCGATGGTCTCGGCTTCGGCTTCGGCCATGCTGATGCGGCTGTCGCGAACCCGTTGGGTCAGCCCGGAACCGCCGTGCTGACGGGTATTCCACTCGTCCATGCCGGCGAGAATCTCGTCGCTGTGATGGATGGCGATCACCGGACCTTCGGCCAAGGTGTTCAAATTACTGTCGGTGACGATGGTTGCCATCTCGATGATGACGTCGGTATCAGGGTTCAGACCGGTCATTTCCAGGTCGATCCAGATCAGGTTCAGCGGGTTTTGCATGAGTCGGCTCCTCGGCGTAGGTGCGCAGTTTAGCCTAGGGAGGCCATCGGGCGTGCTAAACTCGCGGCCGTTTTACCTAATCGCTGCATTCTCGATACGGAACACCCATGGCCAAACGCCAACTCAATCGTCGTCAAAACTGGCGCATCGAAAAGATTCAGGGCGAGCGCGCTGCCCGCGCCGCCAAACGCGAGTCCTCGGCTGTCGAGGCACTCGAGGGCGGCGACCTGGGCCCGGAACAGACGGGCCTGGTGATCGCGCACTTCGGTGTGCAGGTCGAAGTCGAGGCCCTCGATGGTGAATTGGCCGGCCAAGTGTTCCGTTGCCATTTGCGCGCCAACCTGCCAGCGCTGGTGACCGGCGATCAGGTTGTGTGGCGTGCCGGCAACCAGGGCATCGGCGTGATCGTGGCGCAACTGCCGCGTAAAACCGAGCTCTGCCGTCCCGACAGCCGTGGCCAGCTCAAGCCGGTGGCGGCCAACGTCGACTTGATCGTTATCGTCTTCGCGCCGCTGCCCGAGCCTCACGCCAACCTGATCGACCGTTATTTGGTCGCTGCGGAACACGCGGGTATTCGGCCGTTGCTGCTGCTGAACAAATTCGACCTGATCGACGAGCAGAATGCCCCGGCGCTGAATGCCTTGCTGGCGGTTTACCGCACGCTGGGTTACCCGGTGCTGGAAGTGTCGGCCCACCACGGCAATGGCATGGAACAGTTGCAGAAGCAGCTGGACGGGCACATCAGCGTATTCGTTGGCCAGTCCGGTGTCGGCAAGTCGTCGCTGGTCAACAGCCTGCTGCCGGAAGTCGACACCCGTGTCGGCCCGCTGTCCGAGCTGTCCGGCCAGGGCACCCACACCACCACCACCGCGCGGCTGTTCCACTTCCCCGGTGGCGGTGAGTTGATCGACTCCCCGGGTATTCGGGAATTCGGCCTGGGTCACGTCAGCCGTGCCGACGTCGAAGCCGGCTTC
This sequence comes from Pseudomonas sp. S2_A02, assembly GCF_054668495.1. NCBI lineage: Bacteria > Pseudomonadati > Pseudomonadota > Gammaproteobacteria > Pseudomonadales > Pseudomonadaceae > Pseudomonas > Pseudomonas sp. S2_A02. Next base: position 3,078,575 of record NZ_CP162776.1, read on the forward strand.
ATCGAGTTCAACGACCTGATCGGCACCTGCCGCTTCCGCGATTGCAAGCACGACCGCGAACCGGGTTGCGCCTTGCTCAAGGCGCTGGAGGAGGGCCGCGTGCAGCAGCAACGGATGAACAGCTACCGCTCGATCATCGCCAGTTTGCCTGAAAGCAGCTATTAAACAGACGTGCCAACCGCCCCTGACTATTACGGGGCGGTGGTCGTTCGTGGCGTCCTACAAAAACTCCCTCAATTAAACGTCAGACCTCTCTGTAAGGCTTCTTCGCGCCTGCCTGAAGGACGCGTCTCTTTAACCGCCAAGGCCTTGTTGCGACCACTCAAGTGCATACATTCGAGCCCTCATCGCATTTCTGGCGATACCGAGGGACAGCCATGCAAACCTATCATTTGTTCATCAGCCACTCGTGGAACTACTCAGACGCCCACGACAATCTGGTTCGTCTGCTCAATGCGAAACCCGACTTCACGTTCAAGAATTTTTCGGTGCCACCGGACAACCCGATCATCGGCGCGAAAACAGACAAACAACTTGAAGAAGCCATCGAAAACAAGATTCGGCTCTGCTCGGCAGTGCTGATCATGGCGGGGATGTATTCGACCTACAGCAAGTGGATCAACAAGGAAATCGAGATCGCCAGGCGCATGAACAAGGTGATCATCGCGATCAAGCCGTTCGGCGCGGAGCGGATTTCCACAGTGGTACGCCGGGCGGCGCACGCGGAGTGCGCGTGGAACACCAATAGCATCATCAGTGCCATTCGCACTCACGCGGCGGGCTGAACCATGCGCAAGGGACTGTTCATCGGCATTAATAACTACAGCCATGTTTCACAATTGAATGGCTGCAACAACGACGCGATGGCCATGGCTTCAGTGCTGAAAACCGACGCCAATGGCGATCCGAATTTCAAGAACCTGGTCCTGACCTCCGCCGAAGATTATCTGAGCCGTGAAAAGCTCGAAGGGCATATCCAGGATTTGTTTTCAGGCGATTGCAGTGTTGCGCTGCTGTACTTCGCCGGTCACGGCAACTTCGACGTCGATACGGACGAAGGCATGCTGATCCCCCAAGACTACAAATCCGCCAAGGATGGAATTCGCATCAGCGACATCCTGAATTGGGCGACCAAAGCCGTAAAAATCAAAAACAAAGTGATTATTCTCGACTGCTGCCAGGCAGGCTCGGCGGGCGAAGTGCGGGCGCTACGCAGCGAAAGCAGCATGGTGTGCGAAGGCATGACCATCCTCACCGCGTGCAAAAAGGAAGAACCGGCAATGGAGGGCGCCAACCATGGGGTCTTCACGGGGCTGTTGCTGCAAGCCCTGCACGGCGGCGCCGCAAATATATTGGGGAAAATTACCCCCGGCAGCCTCTATTCATTCGTCGACAACGCTCTCGACGCGTGGGAACAGCGCCCGGTGTTCAAGACCAATGTGTCGCAGTTCATTTCATTACGAGAAGTCTCGCCACTGATCCCCAAAGAGATTCTGCGCAAACTGCCCGATTGGTTCGAAGAGGCGGAGTCAATGTTCGCCCTCGACCCCAGCTACGAACCTACCGAAGCCACGTTCGACCCGGAGCACGGCGAAGTCTTCGCCCAACTGCAAAAGTGCAATCGCCACAGCCTGATCGAACCGGTGGACGCCGAGCACATGTACTACGCGGCCATCCATTCCACCGGTTGCCGCCTCACAGCGCTCGGCGCCTATTACCGCGAACTCGCGATCAAGGGACATTTCTGATGCCTGTGTTTATCAGCTACCGCCATAGCGACCGGCCACACGCCATCGCAATCAACTCCCGTCTTATTCAGGCCAACATCAAGACGTACTTCGACGTGCTGGATCCGGAATCACAGACCACTGACGACATCACCGGGGTCATCACCCGCAACATCACCGCGTGCACGCACTTGCTCGCCGTAATTTCGGAGAACACCGCACAGTCCTGGTGGGTGCCGTTCGAAATCGGAGAAGCGACCCTCAGCAATCGCCGCATCTGCTCGTACCAGATTGGCCCCAGCGCTTTACCGTTGTACCTCGACAAATGGCCGAAACTGAGCGGCGATACGGACATCAATTTTTTCATTGATGCTTATCGTGAGGAGCTGATAACCAAACGCTCGACAGGACTGGAGTCGATCAGTGAAGCGGTTCGCGGCATCTACAAAGGAAATGCAGACCTGTTCCACGACCAACTCAAGAACCGCATCCGACGCGGTTTCTGACAGACGCAAAAAAGCCGCGATGATCGCGGCTTTCTGGTCTTCAGCAATCAGGACGACTGCGACGCTTTGGATGTGCGGGACAGGAGCTGACGCACAGCATGTGATGCTGTTGAGCAGAATCGCCCAGCCAACACACCTTACGTCCCCAAATCGGTGTTACAGAGCCCTCTTAACGGCCAAATAACAGGCATTACGCACGCTATCAGCGCTTGTGATACCGAGCGAAAAAAAATGAATTAATTGAGGCCGAAGGCTTCTTGAATGGTCTTGATCAAGCGGTCGCCATCCACTCCTCTGTAACCTTGGGGGTTTGACGCAAGCTCAGTAGGCACTTGGCTGAGAAATGACGTCAAATCGAGCGCCATTCGCTCAGGGAGTTCAGTCATCCCTTCTGTAAGACCAACAGAAAGTAAGACCACATCTCTGAAGTGCTTATTGATATCACGACTGTCCACTCGTACGCCGTTCTCGATCTGCGCCTTCTTGTTAAGCCAGGCATGAGCTTTGAGCGGAACGAGCCGATCGGCTCCAATGTGACTGATTTCTTGGGTGTGGTCGACGCCGGCCAAGAGAAAGTTGTAATACTCATCATCGAGGATGATCGCAGAAAGGCTTGCTGCTTGCTCTTCTACGGGGATTTTGGTCATTCGGGCCGCTTCTTCGTGCTCCAGGCCATCTGGCACACGAGAAAAAAGCTCGATCTGCACCGGAAAGGATTTGTCCTGAGGATACTGGAAGCGATAGAAAACAGGGGAGTCCCCTTCGCTGTCGCCATTTTGGCGAATGGCATACCCGCCGTCCTTGATGAACTTCCAGAACTGACCTACGAACTCTCGATTGAGGGCCTCAACAACCAGTACGACATCCAGATCCTTGGTGGCTCGAAATGGCTCATCCAGAAGCTCCATGGTAATGGATGCTGCCACCCCGCCAATCAGAACGTAGCTACCTTGGTAGTCTTTGAAATACTCTCTAAACCGGTCGATACCCACTACCATTTCACGTTCTCCATCATTTCATCCAAACACATTTGCACCCGGTCATCATGGTCATCCTTGAGACTCAGATAGAGAGAAAATGGATCTACAGTCCCGGTGGCTCTGTTGCTATGCAGAGGGTCATAGCTCCAAAACTGGATGCAGCACGCTGCATGGTTTTTCGGCACCTCATAATAGGGGGATGTGGTCTCAAACTTCGATTTGGCCGTCTTTGATATTGAGCCCCAAACACCGAACTCTTCCCCATATGCCGCACTCATCTTCCCGCGCTGATCGGACTCAGCGAGCTCTCGAATGTGATCGAACTGCGCAGTCGTCATTGCGAAGCTCGGGACTTTTGGACTGGCGAGAAGGCTCATCTCTGCCAGGGCCGCTTCCCCTGCCAGCATCATTTGGGTGTCAAACGCCTGAGGAATTGCATTTAACCAAAGTGTTTTTTTGACTGGCGTACGCATGTAGTCTTTCGCCATTCCCCAAGTCTCTTTAGGAGACAAGTGAAAAAAGATCGCGGCTTCACCCATTTCCGTTCCAGGCTGAACGATGTCCAGGTCGGTCAGCTCTTTTATGGCTCTGGTGACGGTCATTTTCGCGTAGGTAAAGGATTTCTCGAAAGTAGAGCGAGTGGTCAGTAGCCGGGGCTGCCATCCTTTGATCAGGAATTGAATAAGCATGGATTGAGTGGCAGGGCTCAGTACCTGAGGTTTTTCCAGGCGCTGCCTGTAATACTCACGCAAATCCATTCCAAACGCGGGAAGATAAAGCTGGTTTCCCGGCACGATGAATTGGACGCCTTTCTCGACCAGTCGTTTTCTGTCATAGCTCGGGAGCGTGTCTGTGACGAAAACCATGAGGTCACTGGTTTCGGGCGACTTCTTCGCCAGCAGCTTGTTGATTGCCTGCATATGCTTGGCTACATCCGCAACGCTAGCTTCCCGTTGTGGACGTTCCTTGAGCATGAGACACCTGCCCCCTAAGATTTCCGTGACAAAAAATTCGTATCGGTCACGCAGCGCATACGGAAGGATTTTGACGTGTTCCCAAGGTTTTAAGCGCAGCTTTAGGCCTAGCACGCTCTCTACATAGATCTTGAGCTCGATCAGATCGCGCCTCTCATGGAGGTCGTGGTCGTAGCTGGTAAAATCAACCATGGTCATTCTTCCGTATCACGATTTCATCACGATATCAGAGCCTCTGATAGCGTGCAAAATCCCTGATATTCTCCCGTGAATTTTGATGCAGATCTGCGACGCGAGATAAACGATAGGGAGGGAGTGGGAATACCCCTGCGCGAAATTTCAGATCGTTCCTACAGCCGTCACCATCGCACAGTATTCAGACACCGTTTTTTTTGCGCATTCAAGATCGACAAGTCGCGTGATGGAGCCATTGAGATCGGCGCTCACTGAACAACAGACAATCTCCCACCTCACAAAAGACAGAGACAAAAAAGCCGACATCGCTGTCGGCTTTTTCATGAATCACTGCTTAGGCGGCTCACCCGGTTTCGGCGCAGGAGCATCAAACAGATTCAACCGCTCACGAAGCTCATGAGCCGGCAGCGGCTCCTTATCCGCCGGCAATGCGTTCGGATCGACTGGCGGCGTGGGCACTTCGCCTGGGCCACCCTGCCCTTGCGTCGGCATTGGCGCAGGTTCGGCACCTTGCGAACCTTCGATGGCACGCTGGGCTTTTTTGGTCAGCACGACGATGTCGATGCGGCGGTTGACCGGGTTGAACGGGTTTTCCCGGTCGAACAACGCGGACGAGGCGTAGCCCACGACTCGCGCGACCTGAGCATCCGGATAGCTGCCCGCGACCAGCGCACGGCGAGCCGCGTTGGCGCGGTTGGCCGAGAGTTCCCAGTTGCCGAAGTCGCCGGTGCCCGAGTACGGCTTGGCATCGGTGTGGCCGCTGATGCTGATCTTGTTCGGCACCGCTTTGATGGTGTCGGCCATGGCCAGCAGGATGTCTTCGAAATACGGCTTCAGACGCGCACTGCCGGAGTCGAACATCGGACGGTTTTCGGCGTCCACGATCTGAATGCGCAAACCGTCCTGAGTGATCTCGAAGAGGATCTGGTCCTTGAACTTCTGCAACTGCGGGTTTTCTTCGACCTTGTTCTGCAACTCTTGCAGCAGCAATTCCAGGCGCTCTTTCTCGACCTGCTCGGCCATGCCTTCGACCTGTTCGGAGTCGATCGTCACCTTGTCTGGCTGAGGCTGAGATTTCACCTCGGGGTTGAGAGTGCTCTCCGGCGCCAGGGTCGGCGTGCCGCCCAGATCGATGATGTACGGCGTGCCGCTTTCGGAAAAACCGACCGGGTCCTTGAAGTAACCGGCAATGGCGATCTTCTGTTCCGGCGTTGCCGTGGACAACAGCCACAGCACCAGGAAGAACGCCATCATCGCCGTCGCGAAGTCCGCGAAGGCGATTTTCCAGGCCCCCCGTGATGCCCGCCGGCGATGCGCTTGACGCGCTTGATGATTATCGGCTGGTTATTTTCCATGACTTAGCGACCGCGAACCGCTTGTTCCAGCTCAGCGAAGCTAGGACGGTGCGCCGGGTACAGAACCTTGCGACCGAACTCCACCGCCAGCGATGGCGGCATGCCGGAAGCCGAAGCTACCAGCGAGGCCTTGATGGCTTCGTAGACGTTCAGTTCTTCCTTGGCGTCGTGAGCCAGGGAGTGGGCCAGCGGGCCGAAGAAACCGTAAGCCGCAAGAATACCGAAGAAGGTACCAACCAGTGCCGCACCCACGTGCAGACCGATGGATTTCTGGTCGCCTTCACCGAGGGAAGCCATGGTCACCACGATACCCAATACCGCCGCGACGATACCGAAACCGGGCATGGCGTCGGCGATGCCGTTCACCGCGTGGGAAGGGTGCTCGAGGTCTTCCTTGAGGCTGTAGAGTTCCATATCGAACAGGCCTTCCAGCTCATGGGGAGCCATGTTGCCGGAGGACATGATGCGCAGGTAATCGCAGATGAACGCGGTCATGCGTTCGTCTTTGAGCACCGCCGGGTACTTGGCGAAAATCGGGCTCGCGGCGGCATCTTCGATGTCACCTTCGATCGCCATCATGCCTTCGCGGCGGCTCTTGTTGAGGATCTCGTAAATCAGGCCCAGCACTTCCAGGTAGAAGGTGTGGTTGAAACGCGAATTGAACATGCCCAAGGACTTCTTGAGCACATGCATCGTCATGTAACCAGGGTTGGCCTGCAGAAATGCGCCAAGGGCCGCCCCCCCGATAATCATCACCTCGAAAGGCTGGATAAGAGCGGCAATCTTGCCGTGGGAAAGCACGTATCCGCCGAGCACGCTCGCGAATACGACGATGATGCCGATAATTTTAGCCATAGGTAGGAGAGCACTTACTGAGTCGGGTTCAAGGTCATATTCGGAAGTTAAAAAATCTCTTCTTCTACTTATCGGCAAAACTGCGCCAGACTATAGCCAGTTCAGGCGAAAAGCTATTTTGACCCGTGCAGGGATAGGTAATGCAGACGATGATTGCGTCCAGACATGGCTAACGAAACGAACGTCCCAACGCCAAAACCAACCACGCTCGAAGACTGGGTCAAGCTTCTCGATGGTGTGCGCCTGCCGGTTCCGCAAGCCAGTCACGATCAGGTCAGCAAAGCCATCCGCGATAACCGCAGTTCACTGCGAGACATCGCCGAACTGATGCAGGACAGCCCGGCCCTGGCCTTGAGCGTGATTCGCGAAGCCAACCGCCACACCCAAGGCAGCATGACCGAGCCCGCTGAAAACCTTGAAGTGGCGATCAATCGTCTCGGCTTGAAACGCACCGAAGAATTGCTCGAGCGCCTGCCCGCCGAATCCCAATCGCAAATCCCTGTCGCCTTGCGCCAGCTTCAACTGATCAGCCAGCACGCCACCCAACAAGCCAATGGTTTTTTTGCCGGTCGCCTGGCGCGGTTGTGGCAGGACATCCACTGGGGCAGCCTGCTGTTTCTTTCGCCACTGTGGCCCATGGCGTTGACCCATCCGCATCTGCTCGAAGAATGGGAGCTGCGGGTCATCCATAAAGGTGAGTCGGCGCGCAAAGTCGAAAAGCAATTGTTCGGTGTGCGCCTGCTGGAAATCTGTCAGGCGCTGGTGGATGTCTGGCGTTTGCCGATCTGGGTGCAACAGGGTTATCGGCTGCTGCGCAGCGAACAACGCGAATTGGTGAAAGTCCTGCGCATCGCTCGCGACAGCGATCACCCATTGCGCCAGCAAAACCGCCTCGATGACGACCCGACGTTGCGACGCTGGCTCAATCAGCCTGCCAATACCGTGCTGCTGGCCAATGGTCTGGCATTGTCGGCACAACAAGCCTGGGACAATCCTCATTGCGAACGCTGGCAATACCTGACCAGCCTTTATTTGCAAATGCCGATGGATGAGGTGCAACAACAATTGCACCAGCAAGCTGCCAACAGCGCCCGCCAACATGCCATGCCTGACCTGTGGCACCCGGCCGAAGCGCTGATCTGGCCTTCGGGCATGAACCGTGTTCACGCTGGTTTGCTGCCGGCCCCGGCACCCACCGCCGAAGACCTGGCGAAGTGGCGTAAACAATGCGCCGAACTGCTAGTGGAGCCGAGCCCTTTTACCAATGCCATGCACTTGACCACATCGGCCCGAGACGCCCTGGTGGCGTGCGGCATGCGGCGGGTGATGATCCTGATGGCCGACCGTACGCACGCTAATCTGCGCGTGCACCAGACTGCCGGGTTGCCCAAAGAAGTAGCCGGCCTGAACCTGGTGGTCAACCAAAGCACCGTGCTGCAGCGCCTGCTCGCGCAACAGGCCCAGGTGCGCCTGACGCCAGCCAACAACGCACAATTCTCGTCCCTGTTGCCGGCCAGCCTGCGTAAACAGTTCAGCGGTGAGCACTTGCTGCTGCGCTCCCTGGTCAACAACGGTCGGGTGATCATGATCGTGGTGGCGGATCAGGGCGGCGGGCCGTTCTCGGAAATTACCGTGCAAGCATTCGGCAAAACCGCGCAGTGCATCGAAAAGGCCCTGCACAGCTTTAGCCACCGCTAGGGGCTGATGCCAGTCAGTTAAGTTGCGCACACTTGTGGGAGCGAGCCTGCTCGCGATGACGCCGGTAAATTCAGCATCAATATTGTCTGACCCACCGCTATCGCGAGCAGGCTCGCTCCCACAGGGCTGGCCGAAATAACTGATAACAGACCCTCATGACGCTGCGCTACAATCCTCTCCCTTTGTGCTCTGGAGACCTCACATGTCTGACTTCTCTGGCTTGGCGCTGGTGATCGAGCCGAGCGACCTGCTCCCGCGTCTCGACTCCCGCGAACTGATTCTGGTGGACCTGACCAGCAGCGCCCGCTATGCCGCAGGGCATATCCCCGGAGCACGCTTTGTCGATCCAAAACGTACTCAACTGGGTCAGGCGCCTGCGCCAGGCCTGCTGCCGACCCAGGCCGCGCTTGAAGCATTGTTCGGCGAACTGGGCCACAACCCCGATGCGGTCTACGTCGTCTATGACGACGAAGGCGGTGGTTGGGCCGGGCGCTTTATCTGGCTGCTGGATGTCATCGGCCACAGCAACTATCACTATATCGACGGCGGCCTGCCGGCCTGGCTGGCAGAAGGCTTGCCCATGTCGATCCAGATCCCGCCAGCGGTCGGCGGCCCGATCGCCCTGACCCTGCACGACGAACCCATCGCCACCCGCGAATACCTGCAAAGCCGTCTCGGTGCCACCGACCTGGCAATCTGGGACGCACGCGGGCCGCTGGAATACTCCGGCGAAAAAGTCCTCGCAGCCAAGGGCGGGCATATTCCCGGCGCGGTCAATTTCGAGTGGACAGCCGGCATGGATCAAGCGCGCAACCTGCGCATCCGCACCGACATGCCGAAAATCCTCGAACAACTCGGTATCACCAAAGACAAAGAAGTCATTACCCACTGCCAGACTCACCATCGTTCTGGCTTCACGTATCTAGTAGCCAAGTCGCTCGGTTATCCGCGAGTCAAAGGTTACGCCGGCTCCTGGGGCGAATGGGGCAACCATCCCGACACGCCCGTAGAGATTTAAGGTTTTTTAAGGACAGTTAATGAATAAGCGTTTGTTTATCCTCAGCCAGTACCTGCTACCCCACCACTTGCTTTCGCGACTGGCCGGCTGCATTGCCGAATGCCGCGTGCGCTGGTTCAAGAACGCCTTAACCGCCTGGTTCGCCAAGCGTTATCAAGTGGACATGTCCCAGGCGCTGGTCGAAGACTTGACGGCTTACGAGCACTTCAATGCATTCTTCACCCGTGCCTTGAAAGACGGCGCTCGCCCGCTGGACCAAACCCCAGGCGCGATCCTCAGCCCGGCCGACGGAGCCGTCAGCCAACTCGGCCCAATCGAACACGGTCGCGTTTTTCAGGCCAAGGGCCACAGCTTCAGCGTGCTGGAACTGCTGGGTGGTGACGCAGCCAACGCAGCGCCATTCATGGGCGGTGATTTCGCCACCATTTACCTGTCGCCCAAGGATTACCACCGTGTGCACATGCCGCTGGCCGGTACGCTGCGCGAGATGGTCTACATCCCCGGCCGCATCTTCTCGGTCAACCAGACCACCGCTGAAAACGTACCGGAACTGTTCGCTCGCAACGAGCGTGTAGCGTGCATTTTCGACACCGAACGTGGCCCGATGGCCGTGGTGCTGGTGGGCGCGATGATTGTGGCGTCGATCGAAACGGTCTGGGCCGGCTTGGTGACACCGCCCAAGCGCGAGCTGAAAACCTTCCGTTACGACGAAGCCGCCCGTGCGCCGATCCATCTGGAGAAAGGCGCGGAATTGGGTCGCTTCAAGCTCGGCTCTACGGCTGTCGTGCTGTTTGGGCCGGATCAAGTGAAATGGGCTGAAGGGCTGGGCGCTCTTTCACCGGTGCAGATGGGCCAGGGTATCGGTTTGCCGACAGCCTGATCCCGGATGCGCCGCCCCGAATTTCTTCCGGGCGGCGCATCCCCCTGTAGGAGCTGCCGAAGGCTGCGATCTTTTGATCTTGATTTTCGGCGCGGCTGAAAATGTTGAAGATCAAAAGATCGCAGCCTTCGGCAGCTCCTACAAAAGCAAGTGCGGCATAAATATCGTGACACCCCCTCCGCGTTCATAGCTGCTACAGTCAAGTCATTCACTGCCCATTTCCCGGTCGGAGTTTGTCTACGGCATGAATGAGACCAATCCTGTCCTGTTGCTACGCGCACCGATCCCGACGCAGTCGCGTCTGACTTTCTGCGAAGCCACGCCTCGCGACCTCAAGCGCTGGATCGCCAACCTGCCCAAAGCCAACATCGGCGAAACCGCTCGCCAGTTGTATCAAGGCTTGAGCGAACTCAACCAACTGCTCACGCCCAGCGACAATCGCCTGCAATTACTCGAACTGCTGCGGCCCGAGGTGTATTACGTCTGCAAGCACCTGGAGCGGCACTTCCTGCATCAGGCGATTGTGCTCGACGAGCGCTCGCGCAAGATCGCCAACCTTTGCCAGGCGCTGCAGAGCCACTTGGCAATCGGCTACAAGCAAATCGTCATCCGCATCGCACCGCGCTTCAGCAAGGACCGTGCGCCGCCGCTGACCCAGGCTTTGCAACGGGCAATCCATTGCCTGAACGGCGCATTGATCCGCGCCACTGAACTCTATTGTCCGGCGCCCGAAAATCTGTGGCTCGAGTTACATCAGCTGTACCGGATTGGCTGTCAGTTCCAACTGCAAAATCTGAGCGTGCGCGATGAACTGGCCAGCCAGACACAAAGCCTGAGCATCGAGCAAACCTACGTCGTCGCCCTCCTCCTGGGTGCTTCACGCTGCAATCAACTGCGCCAGAATCAGATCGCCCGGCTCGCCGAGGTGCTCGAACCCTGGAGCCAGTGGATCAAGCTGCAACCAGCCAAACCGGACAGCGGGTTGTTTGCCATCGCCCCGGATCTCGACACTGGCCCGAGTTACCGCTCCAAATTCCTCGCCGAACAACAGGAGCGCTTGCTGGGGATTGACCCGCAACCTCTGGTCGCGGCCATCGAAATCCATCTGCAACAGCCGGCTGACAAGGTATCGCCGCTGCCCGTTCCGGTAGGGCTGAACCTGGACACGCTGCAACACCTGCATGCCGCCTGGGGCCAGGCCGCCGAGCGCAGTTTCCAACGCACTGTCGGCCACGGCTCGTTGACCCTGTGCGTGGGCATGAGCGCATTGCATTTTTATCTCGGCGGGCAACGCTCGTTCAACGACATCCTGAAGAAACCCGGCGCCCGTCCCGCGCAGTTCTCGGCCACCGACCCGACAGGTCGAGCCAAAGACCAATGGAACCACGCCTTCGACGCCGCTCCCCATGGCACCGCAGATACGCTGCTGCCCTACGAAGAGATCGAATACCCACACCTTCAGAACGATGACAGCCACGAGGCATCCGACCGCCAGCAGCATTTCCCGACCTATGTGCTGCCAGTGATCAATCACAGTCCTGGCGGCTATTGCCTGGCCTGGCCCGGCGCCGTGCCCGCCGAGCTGCAGGCTGGCGAAATGGTCGGTATCGAGGATGCTGCCGGTCAAGGCTGGAGCATTGCAGTGGTGCGCTGGATCCGCCAGGTGCGGGGCGGCGGCACGCAGATGGGTATCGAGCAAGTCGCGCCTTGTGCCGAACCCTGCGGCCTGCAACTGATACGCTCCGGCGACGAGCACAGCCAGTACTTGCGCGGACTGTCGCTGCCCGCCATCAGCGCCATCGACCTGCCGGCCACCCTGCTCACCCCGCGCCTGCCGTTCCAGGAAGGCAACAAGGTGCTGATCAATATCAACGGCGAGGAACACCCGGCCGGGTTGGAGCGTCGGGTGGCGAGCACCAACAGCTTTAATCAGTTTGCCTACCGTTCGCTTGAGACAGCCAGAAACGAAAACGCCGCGAGGAGCGGCGTAGTCGGGGCAGTGGAAGAGTTTGATTCGTTGTGGAAGTCGCTTTGAGCGTAAGTCTGTAAAACCGCGGCGCGCCCTTCGCGAGCAAGCCCGCTCCCACATTGGATCTATGTCGATCACACGATCAATGTGGGAGCGGGCTTGCTCGCGAAGAGGCCCTGTCAGTCAATACAAAACTCAGAGCTGCCCGTCGCGATCCCGGAAGCCCAGCAGATACAGCACGCCATCCAGCCCAAGGGTAGAAATCGCCTGCTTCGCCGATTGCTTGACCAGCGGCTTGGCGCGGAATGCCACGCCCAACCCGGCAATCGCCAGCATCGGCAGGTCATTGGCACCGTCACCGACGGCAATCGTCTGCTCCAGACGCAAACCTTCCTTATGCGCCAGCTCACGCAGTAAATCCGCCTTGCGTTGCGCATCGACAATCGGCTCGACTGCCACGCCAGTCACCTTACCGTCGACCACTTCCAGTTCGTTGGCGAACACGTAGTCGATGCCCAGCTTGGCCTGCAGTTGCTTGGCGAAGTAGGTGAAGCCGCCCGACAGAATCGCCGTCTTGTAGCCCAGACGCTTGAGTTCGGCGAACAGGGTTTCGGCGCCTTCGGTCAAGCGCAATGAGGCGCCGATGGAGTCCAGCACGCTGACGTCCAGTCCTTGCAGCAAGGCCAGGCGCTCCTTGAAGCTGGCGCGGAAGTCCAGTTCACCGGACATCGCCCGCTCAGTGATCGCGGACACCTGGTCGCCCACACCGGCGGCCTTGGCCAGTTCGTCGATGACTTCGGCCTCGATCAGCGTCGAGTCCATGTCGAACACCGCCAAACGGCGGTTACGGCGGAACAGCGAATCTTCCTGGAAGGCGATGTCGACGTTCAATTCTTGAGCGACGCTGAGGAATTCGGCCCGCAGCGCTTGCGGATCCGCCGCCTCGCCGCGCACGGAAAACTCGATGCAGCCCTTGCCCTTGTCGGCCGGAGTGTCCAGCGGCATGCGCCCGGACAGGCGATCGATATGGTCGATGTTCAGGCCATATTTGGCGGTGATCGAGCTCACGCGCTGCAATTGCTCGGCAGTCACTTTGCGGGTCAACAGGGTGACAATGTGGCGCTTCTTGCCCTGATTGCCGACCCACAGCTGGTAATCCTCCTCGGACACCGGCGTGAAACGCACCTGCTGCTCCAGTTTGTAGGCTGTGAACAGGATGTCCTTGAGCACCGAGTTACCTTGTTCGGTATCGGGAATTTCAACCAGGATGCCGAACGACAGGGTGTCGTGGATCACCGCCTGACCGATGTCGAGAATGTTCACACCACCCTGGGCCAGAACGCCGGTAATGGCCGCAGTCAGACCCGGACGGTCGACTCCCGTGATGTTTATCAGGACGATTTCGCGCAAGGCGCACCCCCGCAGGTGGAAAAAAACCGCATTCTACCCATTTTCAGTGACCATCGGGCACCGCGAGCGCTTTGACGACCTATGGCCTGTCGCTATACTGCGCGTCAACTTCACGGACAAAGAGCCGAGCTCAAGTGAACCGGCCCACGCCAGTTAAAACCGATAACTTCTTTCTGCTGATCTTCCGGGCACTGCGTCATCGCCGTGTACCGATCGCATTGCGCATTGCCAGCCATAACGTGATCCTGGTCGCTCTGGCCCTGGTGATCTATGCCTGTGTGATGGGTTTGCAGTTCAAGCAGGCCATGCACGAGCAGGCGGATGCCCTAGGCGAAAGCCTGACCACCCAGACCGCGACCTCGGCCACGGAACTGTTGGTGTCCAATGACATCCTCAGCCTGAACGTGCTGCTCAATAACCTGACCAAAAACAAGCTGGTGGCCCACGCCGCCATCTACAGCATGGATAACCGCATCCTTGCCGAGTCCGGCCAGCGGCCCAAGCACAGCCTGCTGGGCGAAGCCGAGGGTATTTACCAAAGCAAGATTACCTTCCAGGACGTGACCGCCGGGCAACTGCGCATCAGCCTGGACATGGATCAGTTCCAGCAGCCGATGACCATCAGCCTGCAAAGCATGGGCATTCTGAGCGCCATTCTGCTGGCGCTGTCCCTGGCCTTGAGCCTGCGTCTGGGACGCAATATCTCCACACCGCTGATGCAATTGCGGGTATGGCTGCGCAATATCGACGAATACACCCCGGCCACCGAGCGCCAGGATGAGGTCGGCGACCTCGCTCGTCAGTTGCACGCCAATTTCGCACCGGAACCGGCAGAGCCCGTGCCGGTTCCGGAATATGACGACAGCGATTACGAAGACGCTGACGACAACGAGCCGACCTTCGAAGTACGCAACCTGCGCGATCCAGGTTTCGATGAAACCAAGCCTGTCGCCGGCCTCAAGCCTGCACCGCGTCGCACTGTCAGCACCGTCGAAGACGATGAGGACGACGAAGATCCGTTTGCCGATCTGCGTGATGATTCGGCAGATAGCGCGCCGAAACCAGTCATAAAGCCGCAGGCATCGAACCTGCCGCAGCACAGCGCAGTACTGGCCGTGCAACTGGGCGCGCAAGATCAGCTGCGCCGCCTGCCCCGCGCACGCCTGGAAGAACTGCTGAAACGCTACCGCGATTGCCTCGATCAGGCCGCCTCGCTTTACCAGAGCGAACTGCACACCCTGAACGATGGCAGCACACTGATGCTGTTCCACACCGAAGACAGTGGCGACGACTACCTGACCAACGCCATCTGCTGCGGCGAGTTGCTGCGCGCCCTGGGTCATCAGTTGCAGATCGAAGTCGCCGACAGCGGTATCACCCTGCAATTGCAGTTGGGCCTGACGCTGGGTGACGAGTTGTTCGGCTTGAGCCAGATTGATCTGCTGCTGACTGAAACCGCTCAGGATGCACTGGCCCTGTCGCAACACAGCCGCAACCTGCTGCTGGTGGAGCGCAAGATCAGCGACGACGCACTGATTCGCCAGCGTGCACGAATCCGCCCGATCGCAAGCCCAGAGGGTGCGTGCTGCGTAGAGCGCTTGATGGAGCCTTATCCGTCGATGCTGGAACGGCAACTGGCGCGGATGCACGAACGCCGGGCGTAAACGCTAGCCCCCGCTGTAAAGAAGCCCGCAGATGAGTGATCGTCTGCGGGCTGATCGTTCCCACGCTCCGCGTGGGAATGCCTCCAGGGACGCTCTGCGTTCCAGCCCCACCTCATAAACAGAACCTGGCACCGATGTGACGCAGAGCGTCACGGGCTGCATTCCCACGCAGAGCGTGGGAATGATCAGTCGGCAGCGCTCAAGCCTCCAATCCGCAGAAACAACAAAGCCCGCACAAGGCGGGCTTTGTTTTGGATCAATCCAGGCTTAGAACCTGAACACTTCCATATCCGTGCGAATCGGCGAAGCCATCGGGATTTTCGGTTGTTTCTCCGGCTCTGCTGCCGGTGCCACCGGCTTGGCAGCCTGTTTGCGAGGCGCTTCGGCGATCGGCGGCTGGTTGGCCAGCGGCTTGAGCGCTGTCGACAGCTGCTCGGCCAGACGTTGCAGCAACACACCCTGAGCCTGAACCTGAGCTGCAGTCCCGCCAGTGTGCTGCTCCTGCAGATGAATGATGCGGTTATCGCGCACCTGACCACGACGGTCGATCAGGCGCCATTGCGCATCAAGGACTGCTGGCTGCGATGCACCCGAGTCCAGACGCGTGATTGTCAGCAGAACCTGAACATCCGGTGCGAAACCCACTGTCGCCGGTGCCAGGACAACGCGCTGGCTGTCCAGATGGCCGGCGACCTGACGCAGCAACAGCTGATCGATGTCCGACGACAGGCTACCCGCCCAACGACCGTCAACCGAAGCTAGCAGGCTGCCATCCGGCTGACGCTGCAACAAGGTTTCGCGTTGCAGGTAGTCGGCCACCGTTACCGGGCCCAGCAATACCGCCATGCCAGCGCTTTGCGCAGGCTGAGCCGGACTTCCGCTGTCCAGCTGATACAGCGACACCGGTTGGTGAACGCTGCAACCCGCCAGGCCAAGAACGCCAGCGAGCATCAAAATAAAAGGAAGGCGCAGAGCAGTCATCGTCCCATCCAGGTGGCTGCCACAAGGCTAACCACAGTGAAAATACTCAAAAAATATGAAGAACGCTCGGCTACGCCGGCGCTTGAAAGGCCATATCATCCGTGAATATGCGTTCCGACTCCAGCGGCAAAGCGCCGATCTACGCGTTAAATCGTAGATCGAGCGCTCTAGCACGCCTAATTGAGGTTTTCGACGAACAGCGCATCAACCCTCTGAAAGCCCCGTGGCAGTTTGTTACCGCGACGCCCACGCTCACCTTTGTAGTGTTCGAGGTCGTCCGCCTTCAGCGACAAGGTACGTTTTCCGGCCTGTAGCACCAAAGTGGCACCCTCCGGCAAAACGGCAATGTCCGTGACATATTCTTCGCGACTGGCAACACGTTCACCGGAAATCCCGATGATCTTATTCCCTTTACCTTTACCTAATTGTGGCAGATCGCTGATTTTGAAAATCAGCAGGCGACCTTCGGTGGTCACCGAGGCCAACCAGTTCTGCTCACGATCGGCTACCGGGCGCGGCAGAATCACTTTAGCGTTGTTCGGCAGGCTCAACAGAGCCTTGCCCGCCTTGTTCTTGGCCTGCAGGTCTTCACCCTTGACCACGAAACCGTAACCAGCGTCGGAGGCGATCACGTATAGAGAATCGTCTTCAGGCATCAGCACGCATTCAAAACTCGCCCCTGGCGGCGGTGTCAAGCGGCCG
This sequence comes from Pseudomonas sp. S2_A02, assembly GCF_054668495.1. Lineage (NCBI taxonomy): Bacteria > Pseudomonadati > Pseudomonadota > Gammaproteobacteria > Pseudomonadales > Pseudomonadaceae > Pseudomonas > Pseudomonas sp. S2_A02. Next base: position 3,095,489 of record NZ_CP162776.1, read on the forward strand.
GTCAGCGGTTCGCCCTGGCCACGGGCCGATGGTAACGTGTGCGCCGCCACCGAATAACTACGACCGGTGGAGTCGATAAACACTGCAAACTGGTTGGAGCGACCGGCCGCCAAGGCCTTGAAGCCATCCCCGGCCTTGTAGGAAAGCCCGGTGGCGTCGATTTCGTGCCCTTTGGCAGAGCGAACCCAGCCTTTTTCCGACAGAACTACGGTCACTTTCTCGTTCGGCAGCAGATCGTGCTCGGTCAAGGCCTTGGCTTCTGCACGCTCGACGATTGGCGAACGACGGTCGTCACCGTAAGTTTCGGCGTCCTTGATCAGCTCGGTGCGTACCAGCTTTTTCAGCTTGGCTTCGCTGCCCAGCAGGGCTTGCAGCTTGGCCTGTTCCTTGAGCAGTTCATCCTGCTCGGCACGCAGCTTCATTTCTTCCAGTCGCGCCAACTGACGCAAACGGGTGTCGAGAATATAGTCGGCCTGGATTTCGCTCAGGGCGAAACGCTCGATCAGTGCGGCTTTCGGGTGTTCCTCGGTGCGGATGATGTGAATCACTTCATCCAGATTGAGGTAGGCGATCAACAAACCGTCCAACAGGTGCAGCCGACGCTCAACCTTGTCCAGGCGGAATTGCAGACGACGACGCACGGTCTGCACCCGGAATTCCAGCCACTCGACCAACAGCGCCCGCAGGTTTTTCAACTGCGGTTTGCCGTCGAGGCCGATGATGTTGATGTTGACCCGATAACTCGACTCCAGCTCGGTGCTGGCGAACAGGTGCTGCATCAGGGCATCGTGGTCAAAGTTTTTGCGGGCGCCCGGAATGATCACGATCCGGCACGGGTTTTCGTGGTCGGATTCATCTCGCAGGTCAGCGATCTGCGGGGCTTTGGACGGTTTGGCCTGCATCATCGCTGCGATCTGTTCCAGCACCTTGGCGCCCGAAACCTGATGCGGCAGCGCGGTGACGATGATGTCGCCGTCTTCGATGTGGTACACGGCGCGCATGCGCACCGAGCCCTTGCCGGTTTCGTAGATTTTCAGCAGGTCGGCGCGCGGCGTGATGATTTCCGCTTCTGTCGGGTAATCCGGGCCCTGAATGTGCTCGCAGAGCTGTTCGACCGTGGCTTTCGGCTCATCCAGCAAGCGCACGCAGGCGGTCGCGACTTCGCGCAGGTTATGCGGCGGTACGTCGGTGGCCATGCCCACGGCGATACCGGTGGTGCCGTTGAGCAGGATGTTCGGCAAACGGGCCGGCAACACCAAAGGCTCTTCCAGCGTGCCGTCGAAGTTCGGACCCCAGTCCGCGGTGCCCTGGCCCAGTTCGCTGAGCAGCACTTCGGAATATCGCGACAACCGCGCTTCGGTGTAACGCATGGCGGCGAAGGACTTCGGATCGTCCGGCGCACCCCAGTTACCCTGGCCGTCAACCAGCGTGTAGCGGTAGCTGAACGGCTGGGCCATCAGGACCATGGCTTCGTAGCACGCCGAATCGCCGTGCGGGTGGAACTTACCGAGCACGTCACCGACGGTACGCGCCGATTTCTTGTGCTTGGAATCGGCGTCCAGCCCCAACTCGCTCATCGCATAGATGATGCGCCGCTGTACCGGTTTCAGGCCGTCGCCGATATGCGGCAAGGCACGGTCCATGATCACGTACATGGAGTAGTTGAGGTAGGCATTTTCGGTGAAGTCAGCCAGTGACCGGCGTTCTACACCGTCCAGGCTGAGATCAAGGGAGTCGCTCATGCGGGCCTCATCAGTTCGTTGTCTGGCGCAGCAGCATGGTGCCACCGCGCTGGGTAAATTCAAGTTTGTTCAGTGCGCTCATACCGAGCAGCACCTGATTGCCGTGCAAACCGGGCGCCACCAGCGCGCGAACGTCACGCAGCACGATGTCGCCCAATTGCAGCCGGTCGAGGCGGGTTCGATAGCCCTCGCTCAAGCCATTGGCCGTGCTCAGGGTCACCCCAAAGCCTTTTTCCAGTTTCAGCCGCTCGGCCACTTCGGCCGGGATCGCCACATCGGTCGCGCCGGTATCGAGCATGAAATCCACGGGCTGGCCGTTGATCTGACCAGTGGCGATAAAATGCCCCTGGCTGTTGCTGATCAGCTTCACTTCGATAAAACCTTTGCCCTGCTCAGAGCTGACCACCCCATTCGGATTTTGCTGGCGCTCTTCCCATTGCCCGAAAAACCGCGTTGCCAGAAACAGCGCGGCGCACCAGGCCAACACCATCAACACCCGGCCGGCGCGTTTGCCCGGCGGTTGCTGACTCACGGCTTGGCACTCCAGCCACCTTCAGGCGCGGCAAAGCGCCAGACAATCGGGCGTTTCTCGCCGTCGGCGCGCGCACCATTATTGTTGTCGATACCGATCCAGGCGCCGTCGGCGTCCACGATCAACGCTTCCGCCAGCCCAAAGGGCTGTGAATAACGACGGTTTTCCTGCAAGGCCTCGGCGGCAAACGACCAGCAGCGCTCGACCTTGGCCGTCACCGCATCGCGACGGCAAACCTGAAAGACATTGCGCTCAAGGGTAAACAGCTTGCCGTCGAACAATGACAGATCGGCAAAATCCCGGGAGCGTGCACGGGCCTTGGGAAATTGCGCTGGCTGCATCTCCACCCCCGCTTCACTCAGCAGCACACAACCACCATTGCAGTCCCAGACCGTTTGCTGGCGCTTGATCAGCAGCAAACCGCGGCGCTCACGTTCGGCGGCCAGCCACAGCGTGTCACCGGCCGGATTGATCGCCAGCCCTTCAAACAATGCATTGAAGTGCAGCAACATACCGCTGGCTCGTGCTTCGCGTACCAGCATCGGCGAGATTTTCAGCCAGGATGCAGGCCCGATTGGCGGCACTTGCAGCACTGCGGCGTGCGCTTCGCTGACGATGTAACGATTACCGGCGCTGTCGCAGGTAATGCCTTCGAAGTCCAGGTCCCCGCCCCGCACGAACGACGCCGCCCAGGTCCGGGAACGCAAGCCCCAGGGCAAACCGCTGTCGGGCACCAGGGGTACGTCGATGCGCACGGTTTCGGCTTGCCAGGTGTTGTTGCGGGTGTCGAGACGATAGATTTGATCATCGTCACGATCCGAAACGGTCCACAGATCCTTGCCGCACTGGGCCAGCCCCGACAGATTGCCGCCGCGCATGCCGTCGACGGCATGCTCGGACAACAGGCGCAGCTCGGGGGCAGGCTCTGCGCAAACCGTCACCGAGGTCAGCAGCAATGCACACGCCAGGGCCCAGCCAAATCGCATCAGCCCAGAACCTCGGCCAGGTTGCCCTTGGACTCCAGCCAGGACTTGCGATCGCCGGCGCGTTTTTTCGCCAGCAGCATGTCCATCATTTCCGAGGTCGCATCGAAATCTTCCAGCGTCAACTGCACCAGACGCCGCGTGTTCGGGTCCATGGTGGTTTCGCGCAGCTGCGGCGGGTTCATTTCACCCAGACCTTTGAATCGGGTGACCTGTGGTTTGCCGCGTTTCTTCTCGGCTACCAGGCGATCGAGAATGCCATCGCGCTCGGCCTCGTCCAGGGCATAGTAAATTTCTTTGCCCAGGTCGATACGGTACAGCGGCGGCATGGCGACGTAGACGTGACCGGCATCCACCAGCGGGCGAAAATGCTGGACGAACAAGGCACACAGCAATGTGGCGATGTGCAGACCGTCGGAGTCGGCGTCGGCGAGGATGCAGATCTTGCCGTAACGCAGTTGGGCGATGTCCGCCGAGCCCGGATCGACACCGATGGCCACGGCAATGTTGTGCACTTCCTGGCTGGCCAACACTTCGCTGCCGTCGACTTCCCAGGTGTTCAGAATCTTGCCGCGCAACGGCAGGATCGCCTGAAACTCTTTGTCCCGCGCCTGCTTGGCCGAACCGCCGGCGGAATCACCTTCCACCAGGAACAGCTCGGAACGCATCGGGTCCTGCCCGGCGCAGTCGGCGAGTTTGCCCGGCAACGCCGGACCTTGGGTAATGCGCTTACGCTCAACTTTCTTGCTGGCCTTCAGACGACGTCCGGCGTTGTTGATCGCCAGTTCCGCCAGCAGCATGCCGGTTTCCGGGTGAGCGTTGAGCCACAGGCTGAAAGCGTCCTTGACCACACCGGAAACGAAAGCGGCCGCTTCACGGGATGACAGGCGCTCCTTGGTCTGACCGGAGAATTGCGGTTCCTGCATCTTCATCGACAGGACGAACGCAATGCGTTCCCAGACGTCTTCCGGCGCCAGCTTCACGCCACGCGGCAACAGGCTGCGGAACTCACAGAACTCGCGCATCGCATCGAGCAAGCCCTGACGCAGACCATTGACGTGAGTACCGCCCTGGGCCGTCGGGATCAGGTTGACGTAGCTTTCCTGAACACTGTCACCGCCCTCAGGCAACCACAACAACGCCCAATCGACCGCTTCTTTATTACCGGCCAGGCTGCCGCAGAACGGTTCGTCCGGCAGGCGTTCGAATTCGCTGACTGCGTCCACCAGGTAAGAGCGCAGGCCATCTTCGTAATGCCATTCGACTTTCTCGCCGGTGGCCTTGTCTTCAAAACTGACCAGCAGCCCCGGGCACAGAACGGCCTTGGCCTTGAGCACGTGCTTGAGGCGGCTGATGGAGAATTTCGGTGAATCGAAGTACTTCGGGTCCGGCGCGAAGAACACGCTGGTGCCGGTGTTGCGCTTGCCGACGGTGCCGATCACTTCCAGCTCGGTCTTCTTGTAACCGTCAGCGAAAGTCATCTGGTATTCGTTGCCGTCGCGCTTCACACGCACCCGGACTTCGGTCGACAAGGCGTTGACCACGGAAATACCCACCCCGTGCAAACCGCCGGAGAACTGGTAGTTCTTGTTGGAAAACTTGCCGCCCGCATGAAGCTTGGTGAGGATCAGCTCGACGCCCGACACACCCTCTTCCGGGTGAATGTCCACTGGCATGCCACGGCCATCATCGCTGACTTCCAGAGAGTGATCGGCGTGCAGGATGACCTGCACCGAGGTCGCATGCCCGGCCAAGGCTTCGTCGACACTGTTGTCGATGACTTCCTGGGCGAGGTGGTTCGGCCGACTGGTGTCGGTGTACATGCCGGGGCGTTTGCGCACCGGGTCGAGGCCCGAGAGGACTTCGATGGCGTCTGCGTTATAAGAGCTAGCGCTGGGAGTGGCCATGGGGTCTCATCGTCCGCCTGTAAAAAGTGTTCTGTGAAAAAGAGTGTTCTGAAAAAAGTGTTCTGAGAAAAAGAGGCGACAAATCACAGTGCAGTGAAATCAATCGCCTGATACAAATCTGCGCCAATGCCGGCGAAACTCAGCATTGCCGGTAATCGTTCCGCAAAACCCTGGAAACTATGGTCGCCGCCAGCCTGGATACGCAAGGCACAAGCCCGGTAATACTGCTGGGCGAGGCGATAATCCAGCGTTTCATCGCCGGTCTGCAACCACACTTGAAACCGCTGCGGATCCTGGGGCGCCGGCACTTCCAGCTCGGCCAGGGCCTTTACGTGGTCGTGGGTCAATTCCCAGGTTTCATTGGTGTACAGGTTTTTCTGCGTACCCAGAAACCCGTCGAACATCTGGTGTGGGCTGACGGCAGGGTTGATCAACAGGGCTTTCAAGCCATGGCGTTCGGCCAAGTGAGTCGCATAGTAGCCGCCGAGTGAGCTGCCGACCAGCAGTGGCCGCCCCAGCTCGGCAATCGCCTGCTCCAGCTGACCGATGGCCTCGCGGGGATGGTGATGCAAGGCCGGCACACGCAACTGATCGCTCAAGCCCAGCCGTTCCATCACGCTGATCAACTGACAGGCCTTTTTCGACGCCGGCGCGCTGTTGAAACCGTGGATATAAAGGATCGAACCGGACATTTGAGCTCCCTGTGCGTCGGGTAAAGAGGCGCAGTTTACAGGGTGTCGGATGGGGTTGGGTGTTCTGATCTATCGAAAGACTCGGGTATATCTCCAAGAATCACATTGCCCGTCAGGCCGTCTTCGCGAGCAAGCCCGCTCCCACATTAGATCTCGGGTGCCCACAAATCATGTGTTCACAGCAGATCCAGTGTGGGAGCGGGCTTGCTCGCGAAGGCCGCGCCTCGGTCTTTGGGAATGACAAATAAATCAGTAGCCGCTGGAGCCGTAATCAATCCGGAAATCGAACCCGGTGATGCGCTCAACGCCAGTTTCCAGCCGACCATCCGGCAACAACCGCAACCACCGATACCCCGGCGCCTGCTCGCTCACCTTGAAATCATCACTGCACGGCTCGAACTGAATACAGGTCGAGGGCGATGCAATCAGGCGAACACCGTTGCGCATCTGGTCAATTTCCTGATGCACATGCCCCCACAACACTGCACGCACCTGTGGAAAGCGATCCAGCACCGCGAATAACGCTTCTGGATTGCGCAATCCAATGGGCTCCATCCACGCACACCCGATCGACACCGGATGATGATGGAAACACACCAAATGATGCCGCTGCGGTGCCTCACTCAATGAGCGGGCCAGCAACTGCAACTGTTCATCCTGCAAATACCCCGGCACCGACCCCGGCACCGCCGAGTCGAGCAACGTAACCCGCCAGTTGCCGACGTCCACCACCGATTCCAGCAGCGCACTCTGCACTGCCGCCTCGGCCATGATCTGCGGTTCGTCGTGATTACCGGGAATCCAGCGTGCCGGCGCATCGATCTGTCGGGTCAGGTCACGAAACAGTTGATACGACTCCAGCGTCCCGTCCTGTGAAAGATCGCCACTGGCAATGATCAAGTCGATCTGCGGCTGCTGAAGCTTTACCAGCTCAATGACTTTTTGCAGGCTGTCGCGGGTATTCATCCCCAGCAACGTCCCGTCCGCCTCGGCAAACAAATGACTGTCGGAAAGTTGCACCAGCAACGCCGGATCGGCGGTGGTCAATATGGATACGCTCGGCAAGGCGTTCTCCCAGGGCGTGATCACGGGATGGGTAAGTGCCGCAATTATGCTGGGGGACGATCAAAAGAGGAAACCTGTGAACCGGACGCAGTTCACAACTACATAGGGCTCTTAGCGCACAACGGCGTACTCGTGCCCGCAAGCCAGGCAATGACTCAGCCATTCCCCCAGGAACAGATTGAGCTGAGCCTTTTCATCCGGCTGATGCATCGCGGCGTTCGGGTAAGGATAGATGCCCCGGAAGCGTCTTGCATGTTCGGCGCTGACCACTTCGGCCATGCAGGCGTCGTGATAGACCTGAACTTCAAGTTGAGGAACCGGCAGCCACGGCAGGCTGTGCTCCTGGCGTACTTGCAGCGTCGTGGTGTACGGACAGACTTGCAACACTTCCAGGGCCAGCACGCCAAGCATCTGGTCGCCGTGGGTCACGGCAATGCGCCGCGCCTGCGGCTCGCTACGCATATCCGGCAGCAGTCGCATCAGGCGCGCGTAGTTGGCCTCGCAGGAGGCTTGCAGCCCCACGAGGTCAATCCGGTAGCGATCGCGCAGCTTGTTTACGACCATAACCCCCTCACTTCAACGCGGTTCAAAGCCAGCCATTGCAAGGCAATGATGCTTGGCGCGTTGGCAATACGTCCATCGCGCACGGCTTGCAGGGCATCTTCGAACGCCCAGACCGTGACACGAATATCTTCTGCCTCTTCCTCCAGCCCATGCAGGCCGCCAACCCCGGTACTGTCGCAACGCCCCAGATACAAATGCACAAATTCGTTACTGCCACCCGGCGATGGAAAATATTTGGTTATCGGCCAGAGTGCCCCGAATACAAGCCCAGCTTCCTCCTGCGCTTCACGGTGAGCAACTTCTTCCGGCACTTCATCCTTGTCGATCAGACCGGCGACCAGTTCGATCAGCCACGGGTTGTCGGTCTTGCCCATGGCGCCGACGCGAAACTGCTCGATCAGCACCACTTCGTCGCGCTGCGGATCGTAAGGCAGTACGCACACCGCATCATGGCGCACGAACAGTTCACGATTGATCTCGCGACTCATGCCACCGGCGAACAATTCGTGGCGCAAGTGCACGCGGTCGAGCTTATAGAAACCCTCGTAGCACTTTTCGCGCCGAACGATATCAACGGCGGTCGGAATGGCGTTGGTAAAATCAGTCATGACTATCCTCTTTACTGCAAATCCGTTACGAGGTTGCTTTTTGTTACTTGCATTGTTACTTGCAACCTCGACTTCGCGCCATCCTAACGCGCCCGCGATGTTTGATGCAGCCCCTTTCCAGTCAGCGGGATAGACGGTGAGGGCGAAACCAACTCTAATTAGCTTAGTGGCGAACTGACTGCTTCGTTAAGAGTCGAAGCGGGTAACTTTTCGCCTTTCCCTGTTTTATGAAGGACGCCCATGTCGCTTTTTAAAATCGCCTCTGTGGCCGCAATCGCCCTGACCCTGGGCGCCTGCCAGAGTTTGTTCCAGCCCAACTACCGGGCGCCGCTGGAAACCACCCGCGACGCCTCCGAACAGTTGAAACCAGGCTGCACAACCCCCGACTGCCCGCTGGTGAACATCGATACGCTGCGTTTCCCGGATGAGCCTGCGCTTGACGGCATCATCGAAAAACGCCTGCTGCAAATGACCCGCACCTCACCCGAAGCCCCCGTAGCGCCGACGCTGACGGCATATCGCGAGCAGTTTTTGAGCAGTGCCGGCCCGCGCTACAGCAGCTACCTGCAAGCCAAGGTACGTGAGCAGCATGACGGCTTGGTGATCGTTGAATTGTCCAGCTACCTGGACACCGGCGGTGCCCATGGCACGCCGGGCCGTGGCTTCATCAACTATTCACGTCAGCAGCATAAAGTACTGACCCTCTCGGACATGTTGATCCCGGGGCAGGAAGAGGCGTTCTGGAAAGCGGCCCAAGTGGCGCACAACAGCTGGCTGATCAGCACCAAGCTCGATCAGGAACCGGAGTTCGTGAAGAGCTGGCCCTTCGTGAAAACCCAGAACGTGGCGCTGACCTACGGCGGGGTGATCCTCAAGTACGAAGTAAGCACCATCGCGCCTTACGCACTGGGCCACGTCGAACTGAAGATCCCCTACCCGCGCCTGAACGGTATTTTCAAACCCGAGCTGTTTCCCGGCCGTAGCTGAAGGCTCGACCGAGCAGCAGTTGCAGCAGCCCTGCCAGTACCAGCGACGGCAGGGTTGCGCCGATGTCCGGATAGAGATTGGCCAGCAAATGATAGGTGCTCACCCCGCCCAACCAGGCGAGCAACGCCGGCCAGCGCAATGCGGCTGACGCTACATGAGCACTGCGCTTGCGCAGGATGAAATGATCCACCAGCACCACGCCGAACAGCGGCGCAAACACCGAGCCGATCAACAGCAGAAAATTCTGGTACTGGGCTAATGGCGCCAGGCAGGCGATCAATGTGCAGATCACGCCGATAGCCAATGCCAGATGCTCGACTTTCAAGCGCAACAGAATCCCGCTGGACACCGCCGCCGAGTGAATATCGGCAAAGGCATTTTCCGACTCGTCCAACAGAATCAGCAGCAACGGAATCCCCAAACCTGCACCGGCCAACGCCAGCAGCAAGGCATTCACTTCACCGCTCGGCGCGAACGCCAGGGTGTACGCCACGCCCAGACTCATCAGCCAGAAGTTACCGATAAAGAAGCCCAGCGCCGTACCGCCGAAGACATTCTTTGCGCGCTTGCCGAACCGCGAGTAGTCGGCAATCAGCGGCAGCCAGGACAACGGCATTGCAATCGCAATGTCGAAGCCCACGGCAAACGGCATCGAACCATCACCGGCCTGCGCCCACAACGCCGCCAGATCGGCTTTGACGAACAGGTTCCAGGTCAGCCAGATGCACGCAGCCAGCAGCAGCCAAATGCCCCACTTGCGCAGGATCTTACGCACGAAGGTCAGTGGCCCACTGACGGCCAGCAAAGTCGCCAAACCACCGAAGAAAACTGTCCAAAGCAGCGGATTCGACAGCAGACTGCCTTCGCTGAATGCACGGGCGCCAAGCAGGCTGGCAGCGTCGCGCATCACGATGATTTCAAACGAGCCCCAACCGATCAGTTGCAGCAGGTTCAACACCGCCGGAAGGCTCGCGCCATGACGGCCCAAGCTGAGCTTGAGCGCAGCCATCGATGACAGACCAGTGTCGCTACCAATTACGCCGACCGCGGCCAGCAACAGAACGCCGATCAGCGTGCCAAGAAAAATCGCCAGCAACGAGCCGGACAGGCCCAGACCCGGTGCGAGCAAAGCGCCGGTCTGCAACACCATCAGGCCGATGCCGAGGGAGAACCACAGGGAACACAGATCACGGCCGCCGAAGACACGCTTGTCGATCGGCACCGCGCAATCCGGGGAATAAGTACTGGGTTGGATGCTCAAGGGTGTTATCTCAGAGGGACATATGTTGTTTTTTTGATCGCTATCGCGGGCAAGCCCGCTCCCACAGGGGATGTGTGTACGGCACAAACCATGTGGGAGCGGGCTTGCCCGCGATGGGGCCCTCTCAGGCCCCGACCTTTCGGATCAGATCAAACCTTCTTGTACAACTGACTGCCTTCCTGCTTGAACCGCTCAGCCTGTTCCGCCAGACCTTGCGCAACTTCCGCATCGACAGTTTCAATCCGCTGGTTGGCCGCGTATTCACGGACTTCCTGGGTGATTTTCATCGAGCAGAATTTCGGTCCGCACATGGAGCAGAAGTGCGCGACCTTGGCCGAATCCTTAGGCAGGGTTTCGTCGTGGTACGAACGCGCGGTATCCGGGTCCAGACCGAGGTTGAACTGGTCTTCCCAACGGAATTCGAAACGCGCCTTGCTCAAGGCATTGTCACGAATTTGCGCGCCCGGATGCCCCTTCGCAAGGTCGGCAGCGTGAGCGGCGATCTTGTAGGTGATGATCCCGGTCTTCACGTCATCCTTGTTCGGCAAGCCCAAGTGTTCCTTCGGCGTCACGTAGCAAAGCATCGCGCAACCGAACCAGCCGATCATCGCCGCACCGATACCGGAAGTGATGTGGTCGTAGCCTGGGGCGATGTCGGTGGTCAGCGGGCCGAGGGTGTAGAACGGCGCCTCGTCGCAGCACTCGAGCTGCTTGTCCATGTTCTCTTTGATCAACTGCATCGGCACGTGACCCGGGCCTTCGATCATGCACTGCACGTCGTGCTTCCAGGCGATTTTGGTCAGCTCGCCGAGGGTTTCCAATTCACCGAATTGTGCGGCGTCGTTGGCGTCGGCAATCGAGCCCGGACGCAGGCCATCGCCCAGCGAGAAGCTGACGTCGTAGGCCTTCATGATTTCGCAGATGTCTTCGAAATGGGTGTAAAGGAAGTTCTCCTTGTGATGCGCCAGGCACCACTTGGCCATGATCGAACCGCCACGGGAAACAATACCGGTCACGCGTTTGGCGGTCAGCGGCACGTAGCGCAGCAACACGCCAGCGTGGATGGTGAAGTAGTCGACGCCCTGCTCTGCCTGCTCGATCAGCGTGTCGCGGAACAGCTCCCAGGTCAGGTCTTCAGCGGCGCCGCCGACTTTTTCCAAAGCCTGATAGATCGGCACGGTACCGATCGGCACCGGCGAGTTACGGATGATCCATTCACGGGTTTCGTGAATGTGCTTGCCGGTGGACAAGTCCATGACCGTGTCCGACCCCCAGCGAATGCCCCAGGTCAGTTTCGCCACTTCTTCTTCGATGGACGAACCCAAGGCGCTGTTGCCGATGTTGCCGTTGATCTTCACCAGGAAGTTACGGCCGATGATCATCGGTTCCAGTTCGGTGTGGTTGATGTTGGCCGGAATGATCGCGCGACCACGGGCGATCTCTTCACGGACAAATTCCGGTGTAATGATTTTCGGCACACTGGCGCCGAAGCTGTAGCCGGCGTGCTGCTGGTCCAGCAAGCCCGCGGCACGGGCCACTTCGAGCTTCATGTTTTCGCGGATGGCGACGTATTCCATCTCGGCGGTAATGATGCCTTTACGGGCGTAGTGCATCTGGCTGACGTTGGCACCCGGCTTGGCGCGGCGCGGATTGTTCACGTGGGCGAAACGCAGCTTGGTCAATTCCGCATCGGCCAGGCGTTCCTGGCCAAAATTGGAGCTCAGACCCGGCAGACGCTCGGTGTCGCCACGGGACTCGATCCATGGTGAACGCACATCGGCCAGGCCTTTGCGCACGTCGATGATGACGTTGGGGTCGGTATACGGGCCCGAGGTGTCATACACCACTACCGGCGCATTGATTTCGCCGCCGAAGTCGGTCGGGGTCACATCAAGGCTGATTTCGCGCATCGGCACGAGGATGTCCGGGCGAGTGCCCTGGACATAGATTTTTTGCGAGCGGGTAAACGGCTGAACCGATTGCTGATCGACCTTGGCCGAGTCACTCAGATTGGTTTCGATTTTTGATTTTGTAGTCATCACGGGCTCTCCAGACACACATCCAGGCAGTGGATTTTTGTCGGAGCGAACCTGTAAACGAATGGACGCACGGGCGCTGGGAAAACCAGCTGGTGCTGTGCTCAATGCTCGAGGGGTGTTCGATTGTCGAACAACATCCCGGACGAAGCACAAGAGGACTCGCCGGGTGACGAGAAATCTTGTTCCCTACGCAGGCGCTAACCTGATCAGGTTCAACGGGATCCGAAATTATTCGATCTCAGCCTCATAGCAAGGCACCCCGACAAGAACCCGGCCAGTCTAGACACAACCGGCAAAGAACGCCAACTCCGCAGCAAACACCATGATGAATGGCGCAATTACAGGATTGTTGCCATGCCTGCGTGCAACTACACTCGCTACGCCGTGCCGCGCCTTGACGCTGCAGGGCGCCGCGCCGTAGCCTTGGCGCTCAAATTATCAGCGTAATTTAGGGATGGCCTCATGCTGCGCAAACTCTCACTGGCCCTTGCCGTGTCTTGTGCGTCCAATGGAATGGCCTGGGCAGCAGAAGCGCCCTTATCGACCAGGACCGACCTGGTCAGCGTCTATCAGGAGGCGGTGGACAATAACGCCGACCTCGCCGCCGCCCGCGCCCAATACGGCGCCCAGAAGGAAGTCGTGCCCCAGGCCCGTGCCGGGCTGTTGCCCAACCTGTCCGCCGGTGCCGATCTGAACAACACCCGCACCTCACTCGATCAGCCATCGCTGACCTCGACCCGCAGTGGCACGGTGTATCAGGCGACCCTCGCGCAACCGATTTTCCGTGCCGATCGCTGGTTCCAGTTGCAGGCCGCCAAGGACGTCAACGAACAGGCTGCCTTGCAACTCTCGGCCACTGAACAGAACCTGATTCTGCAAAGCGCCGAAAGCTACTTCAACGTGCTGCGCAGCCAGGACACCCTGGCCTCGACCAAGGCCGAAGAAGCGGCATTCAAACGTCAACTCGACCAGTCTAACGAGCGCTTCGACGTCGGTCTGTCGGACAAGACAGACGTGTTGCAATCCCAAGCCAGTTACGACACGGCGCGGGCCAACCGGATTCTCGCTCAACGTCAGGTGGACGACGCGTTTGAAGCGCTGATCACCCTGACCAACCGCCAGTACAACTCGATCCAGGGCATCGTGCATACCTTGCCGATCCTGCCGCCGGCACCGAACGATGCCAAAGCCTGGGTCGACACCGCCGCCAAGCAGAACCTGAATTTGCTGGCCAGCAACTACGCGGTAAGCGCCGCCGAAGAGACTCTCAAGCAGCGCAAGGCCGGACATGCACCGACCCTGGATGCGGTCGCGCAGTACAAGAAAGGTGATAACGACGCCCTCGGTTTTACCAACCCGAACCCGAACGGCGTGCGTTACGGCGGTGATGTCGAGCAGCGCACTGTCGGCCTACAATTGAGCATCCCGATCTACAGCGGCGGGTTGACCAGTTCCCAGGTACGCGAGTCTTACTCACGGCTGACTCAGTCCGAGCAGCAACGCGAAGCGCTGCGTCGTCAGGTCGTGGAAAACACCCGCAACCTGCACCGCGCCGTCAACACCGACGTCGAGCAGGTGCAGGCCCGCCGGCAGTCGATCATTTCCAACCAGAGCGCGGTGGAAGCGACCGAAATCGGTTATCAGGTGGGGACGCGCAACATCGTTGACGTACTCGATGCCCAGCGTCAGCTGTACACCTCGGTGCGCAACTACAACAACACCCGCTACGACTACATCCTCGACAACCTGCGCCTGAAGCAGGCCGCCGGCACTTTGAACCCGGGGGATTTGCAGGACCTGACGCGTTATCTCAAAGCCGACTACAACCCGGACAAGGACTTCCTGCCACCGGATCTGGCCAAGGCTGCGGCGGAGCAATTACGGGCTAATCCGGCTCAATAAAAGCAAAAGATCGCAGCCTTCGGCAGCTCCTGCACTGGGATTGATGTACACCCTGTAGATACCGTCTTAAACCTCACCGAGCAAGCGCAAGTTTCGGGTCATAAGGCTGGCCCGATTTGAGCACGCCATAAACGAAGTGCAGCAGCTTGCGCATCGCGGCACAAATGATCTGCTTGGGGGCCTTGCCGTTGGCCTTCAAGCGATCCTTCATGGCCATGATCGCCTTGTTGTGCTGCAGCGCCACCAGGCCGGGCATGTAAAGGCCTGCCCGCACGCGCGCTGAGCCGATTTTTGAGATCACAGTACGGCCTTTGAGCAGTCCCGAATCCTGCAGCTTGGGGTTCAACCCAGCAGCAGCAACCAGCTTGCGAGGATCGTCATATTTACGCAGGTCGCCCAGCTCGGCCAGCAGCCGCTCAAGCGTTTTCTGCCCGATACCGTCGATGGTCACGATCAAGTCGCGCATTTGACGCATATCCGGGTCGTCATCGATGTGTTTTTTGATCGCTTTGTGCGTTTCAGCGATCTCTTTTTCGATATGGTGCAGCACGGAGTTAATTGAGGCTTTGACCTTTTCGTCAGATACCCCCAGACGATTGAGCTCCATTTGCTGCATTTCCTGAAGGTCATCCAGGCGGCGAACCAAGGCTTTCAACTGGCGATACTTCAGAGGCTCCGGCGCCCATGGCTGAAGCTTTTCATCCTTTTCCCGGGCGAAGTCCGCGATCAGCTTGGCGTCGCTTTTATCGGTTTTGATCCGGCGTAACTCACTGCCGGCGTAGGCATGGGTCGTGGCCGGATTCACCACGCAAACCCGGTAACCCTTGTTGTAGACGAACTCGGCGAGCGCCAGGTGATAGACACTGGTGGCCTCCATCACGATCAGTGCCGAAGGTTCGACCTGCTTGTGCAGCCAGGCTTCAAACTCTTTGAATCCTTTGGCGTCGTTCGCCAGTTTGGCTTTGGTTTTATGCTTGCCATTCGGCAGGTGTGTAGCGATATCAAAGGTGTTTTTAGCGACATCGACGCCGACGAAACTGGACATGTCTTCTCCCAATCAGATCAGTTGCGATCATCACTACACTCTGTCCAACCTTGTGAATGCGGGCTCTCGCCAGAGACGGGCCCAAGATACCGTTCGAACTGTACGAGTGAGTGTGGAGGGTTGGAGCACGATCTACGTCACAGGCAAAAAGCCTAAGGAGCTGCACGGCTTCCAGGTCCCTCCCTCGATGATCAGTCGAGAACTATCGCTCCTGATGGAGCAATAGTCGAGATACAAGGAGCTGCTGAAGACTGCGATCTTTTTGTTTCAGGCAACTCGATCTAACGCTCGATCAACCGCCCCAACCCATCCAGCAACCGCTGCAACGCGCCCTGATTGGTGCGCATCACTTTCAGCCCCGCCTCTGCCATCCGTTGCGCATCGCTCGGTAATTCGAACAATCGCTGCACCGCCAGCGCCAGACTTTCGGCATCATCGACCTCGGCCAACGCCCCGGCACTGCGCAACTGCGCGGCGATTTCGAGGAAGTTGAACAGGTGCGGCCCACTGAGCACCGGTTTGGCCAAGGCCGCCGGCTCCAGCAGGTTATGACCGCCATTCGGCACCAGACTGCCACCGACGAACGCACTGTCGGCCAAGGCATAGAGAAACAGCAACTCGCCCATGGTGTCGCCCAGCAGTACCGAAGTGCTTGCGGTAACCGGCTCGCCCGTCGAACGCCGTACCGTGGCGAAACCCTGCTGCCGGCACAATTCGAACACCGGGTTGAAACGTTCCGGATGACGCGGCACCAGAATCAGCAAGGCATCGGGATGATTGGCCAGCAGCCGACGATGGGCAGCCAGCACCACCTCGTCTTCGCCTTCGTGGGTACTCGCGGCAATCCACACTGGGCGATCCTGCGCCTGCCACTGCGCACGCAATTCGCCGGCGCGCTGCAGCAGTTGCGGGTCGATGGTCAGGTCGAACTTGATCGAACCGGTCACTTCGACGGTTTCCGGGCGCGCACCCAAATCCCGGAAGCGCTGCGCCTCGGCTTCGGTCTGCACCGCGAACAGGCTCATCTCGGCGAGCATCGGCCGGGTCAGTTTACGGAAACGGCCATAGCCTTTGGCCGAACGTTCAGACAGTCGCGCATTGGCCAACGCCACGGGAATTCCGCGCTTGGCGCATTGGTGGATATGGTTGGGCCAGAGCTCGGTTTCCATGATTACCGCCAGTTCCGGCCGGACCCGATCAAGGAATCGCGCCGCGGCGCAAGGCAAGTCATAAGGTAAATAGCAGTGCTGGATGCGCGGCTCGTTGGCGAACAGTGCCTGGATGCGCTCGGATCCGGTTGGGGTCATGCAGGTGACGGTGATCGGCAGCGCCGGATACTGTTGCAGCAAGGCACGAATCATCGGCGCCGCGGCGATGCTTTCGCCCACCGACACCGCGTGCACCCAGAGGCCGCCGGGCTTCATCGCCGGCAGCGCGAGGGAGAAACGCTCGCCAATGCGTTTGGCGTACGCCGGCGCCTTGCGCGCCCGCAGCCAAAGCCGAATCGCTACCAGTGGCAGCCCCAGGTAAAACAGCGCGGTGTAGAGAGTTCTATTCATGGCGGCGGAGTTTATCGGTTTTTTAGCTGATCGCCTGCAAGTGCACGGCAAAACGTTCCGCCAGCCAACGAGCCGCCGGGCCGAGGGGCTCATCGCGACGCCAGACCAGTTCGACAATCAATGCCGGCGGCGTCCATTCGCTGCTCAGCTCGACCATCAGATCCTGATACGCCGGGTACTGCACCACATGTCGCGGTAACCAGGCCCAACCGAGACCGCGCATCACCCATTCAGCCATCACGTAGAAACTGTCGGCACGCCAGACCTGCGGGCTGGCCGGCTCGCTGCCGGGATAGACGCTGGACTGCGTGGACATCAGCAACTGTCGATGCTGCGCCAATTGCTGGCAATCAACTTGCGCCTGCTTCGCCAAGGGATGCCCCACGCCGCACACCGTGACCATTTCGATGCTGCCCAGCACTCGCCGTTCGAGGGCTTCGGGAATCTGATCGTGATAAAACAGCAAGCCCAGGTCGGCCCGACGTTCCACCAGTTTGCGCGCGACATCACCTTGGGCGGCGCTGGTCAGCTGCACTTCGAGGCTGGGAAACTGTTCTGCCAGGGCCTCGAAGCTTTCAACCACCGCTTGATAGGGCATTGCTTCGTCCTGAGCCACACGCAGACTCGCTTCCTGGCCGCGCATCATCGCCAGTGCCCGACCATTCAGGCGCTCGCATTGGCGCAGCACTTCCCGCGCCTCTTCAAGCAGCGCGGTACCGGCCTCGGTGAGTTTCGGCTGACGACCACTGCTGCGATCGAACAGGCTGACACCCAAGTCCTCTTCCAGCAGCGCAATCGAACTGCTGACCGCCGACTGCGCCTTGCGCTGATCCCGCGCCACCGCGGAAAACGAACGCTGTTCCGCGACGCTGACAAACAAGCGCAGCTGTTCCAGATTCCATTGCATATTCATGGATTAACCCATCTCCATAGCAGATAGGTAATGACTTTACCGCATCTGGCGAATCTCTAGAATGCCGACCTCAGAGAGCAACGCTTCATACGAGGATTGACCCATGACCGCTTACTACTACCTGGCCATCGCCATCTGCGCCGAAGTGATCGCTACTGTTTCGATGAAAGCGGTCAAAGGTTTCAGCACGCCACTGCCGCTGCTGCTGGTCATCGTCGGTTACGGCATTGCTTTCTGGATGTTGACGCTAGTGGTGCGCAGCGTTCCGGTGGGTGTGGCCTACGCGGTATGGGCCGGCATGGGGATCGTGATGGTCAGCGTTGCGGCGCTGTTTATCTACGGGCAGAAGCTGGATGTGCCGGCAATGCTGGGGATGGCGCTGATTGTGCTGGGTGTTGTGGTTATTCAGTTGTTCTCGAAAACCGCCGGGCACTAAAACCCGAAGCACTTTCCATTGTGGGAGCGAGCCTGCTCGCGATAGCGGTCTTGCATTCAACCCTTAGGTTGCATGTGCCGGCCCCATCGCGAGCAGGCTCGCTCCCACAGGTTTTGCATCCTCCCTATTGATCACCAACAAATCCCCTCCGCATCGAGTCTGTATACTGCGCCCTCGTCTTGAACACTGAGGTCGCTGCATGCCATCCGTTATTTCCACCGACGTTCTGATTGTCGGCGCTGGTGTCGCCGGCCTCTGGCTGAATGCGCGCCTGCGCCGCCAGGGCTTTTCAACCGTGCTGGTGGAAAGCGCCAGCCTCGGTGGCGGGCAGAGCCTGAAGTCCCAGGGCATCATCCACGGCGGCGCCAAGTACGCGTTGCACGGTGCCCTGACCGGCGCCTCGGAAGCCATCGCCGACATGCCACGTCGCTGGCGTGAAGCGCTGGCCGGCGACGGCGAACTGGACCTGTCCGGCGTGCGCGTGTTGTCCGACGCTCATTACCTCTGGTCCCCCGGCACCCTCGCCGGCAACCTCACCAGTTTTTTCGCCAGCAAAGCTGTGCGCGGGCGGGTCGATCAGGTCAAAGGCGATCAATTGCCGCCGGCGCTGCAAGACAAGCGCTTCAAGGGCAAGGTCTATCGCCTGACGGAACTGGTGGTCGACGTGCCGAGCCTGATCCAGCGCCTGGCCGATCTGGCTGGCGACGGTCTGCTGGCCGGTCAGCACATCGAACCGCTGCTGGAAAACGGCGAGCTGGTCGGCTTGAAAGTCGACGAACGTGAGATCCGCGCCCAGCGCATCATCCTCAGCGCCGGTGCCGGCACCGCCGACCTGCTCACGGCGCTGGGCCTGAGCCAACCGGCCATGCAGCGTCGTCCTCTGCACATGATCATCGTCAAAGGCCCAGGCCTCAAACCGCTGTACGCCCATTGCCTGGGCGGCGGGCCGAAGCCGCGCGTCACCGTGACCACTCACCCGGCCGCCGATGGCCAGTGGGTGTGGTACGTGGGAGGCGACATCGCCGAAGCCGAAGGCGTGGCCCGCGAGCCTGCGGCGCAGATCGCCAGCGCGCAAAAAGAACTCGGCAACCTGCTGCCGTGGATCGACTTTAGTACCGCACAGTGGGCGACCTTGCGGGTCGAACGCGCAGAGCCGCTGCAATCGGGCCTGATTCGCCCGGACAACGCCTTCCTCGCCGAGCAGAATCGTCTACTGGTGGGTTGGCCGACCAAATTGGCTTTGGCGCCGGACTTCGCTGACCGTGTCATCGCTTCGCTGCAGCGCGACGGCATCCAGCCGAGATACCCGGCGCCGCTGCCGGAACTGCCGAAACCACCGATGGGCGTCCCTGCCTGGGAGCAACTGCTGCCATGAGCCAACCGACCCTGCACGATCTGCATCGCCCTTTGGGGAGCACCGGCCTGCTGGTTTCGCCCCTGGGTCTGGGCACAGTGAAACTCGGCCGCGATCAAGGGGTGAAATACCCCAACGGCTTCCAGATCCCCGGCGATGACGAAGCACGCATGTTGCTCAAACTCGCGCGCGACCTGGGCATCAACCTGATCGACACAGCACCGGCTTATGGCCGCAGCGAAGAACGTCTTGGCCCGTTGCTACGTGGTCAACGCCAGGATTGGGTGATTGTCAGCAAGGTTGGCGAAGAGTTTGCCGACGGCCAATCGCACCACGACTTCAGCGCCGCCCACACTCGCCTGTCGGTGGAACGCAGCCTGCAACGCCTGGAAACGGATGTTATCGATCTGGTGCTGGTGCACTCCGACGGCAACGACCTGGCAATCCTCAATGACAGTGAGGTCTATGCGACCCTTGCCGAGCTCAAGCGCGAAGGCAAGATTCGCGGTTTCGGTTTTTCCGGCAAAACCGTCGAAGGCGGCTTGAAGGCTCTGGAACAAGGTGATTGCGCGATGATCACCTACAATCTGAACGATCAGAACGAGAAGCCGGTCATTGACTATGCTGCTGCTCACGGTAAAGCGATCCTGGTCAAAAAAGCCTTGGCCAGCGGCCATGTGTGCTTGAGCCCGGGCGTGGACCCGGTGCGCGCCAGCTTCGAGTTGTTGTTTGAACACCCGGGTGTGGCCAGTGCTATTGTCGGGACCATCAATCCGCTGCACCTCGCCCACAACGTCGCGACCGTTGCCCAGGTCCTTCGTAGAAACTGATGCCGCCCACGCGGCCTTAAGCAGGAGCCGACATGCCGCGTACGCTGATAAGAAAGAACCCGAGCAACTTCAAGACCCTGCCGTTATTCGTCGAAGCGACTCCCGAAGGCCTGAGTTACCAGAGCGTCGGAATGCCGTTGAATTTCTCCCAGACCCTGCAACGTCGCCGCCCGGTGACGGTGCCCGACAACGAGCGGTTTGCCTTGGAGCTGGCGAACCTTGGGGTTTCGGTGCGCCTGACCCTGCATTGGCAGAATCGCGATTACTGGGTGTTGGTGCGTCAGCGCCGGCAAGACCGCGGCGATGTGGTGCTCAAGCTGATCTCGGGTTACGTGCCGGCCCATGAGCTGAACCTGCCGCTGCACACGGCGACCCAGGAAATTGCCGAAGAGTGCCTGCTGGAAACCCCGGAGGGCTGGCTCAGCGGGCGTTTCAACGACACCTGGCTGCCAGCACCCTACTCGTCCGCCCTGCATTACCGCGAAGCCCTGCCGTTTCGCCTGACGCCGCTGTCCGGCTCGGCGCGGCCGGTGCGCTGCGCCAACATGCCGCTGATCGAGCGCCCGCGGGCCTACGTGCATTTACCGACCGCGTCGTTGCAATTGATCTACGACTTGCGCCTGGATGTGCCCAAGGAAGCCAAATCCCTGAGCCTGTTCCATGTGGACGAACGGCTGGAGGGCGATCAATTGGTGGCCCGGCTCGATCGCAAACGTCCCGATTTGTATTTGATGCCACTTGAAGATGGGGTGCCTCTTCCCGAGTTGTATACGCTCAAGCGCGATAAGCTTTTACCGGCCAGCACCCGTGGACTGTATCTGGCAGAGAGCTTTGCTATCCAGGAAGGCTGGATCGTTCGGGAAGAACGTATTCGCTGGAAGGACTGGATTGCACAACAAGGAGTGGGAGTACCGAAAAGCCGGCAACAAGGGTTGAAGCAACTGAGCGTCAAGGCTCTGCGACTGGTGAGGCTGGTGCAGGGAACACTGCGTAAATAATTGTGAAGTTGTCGCGGGCATAAGAGATTCTTACAGTGGAGGCAGGATCGAAAACCACATCTCACGAGTTTTCCGTCTAGTCCGATCGTTGCCTGTCCATGAAAGTGCGAAACCGCGCAAACAGATGAAAGTAGCGATTCTCGCGCTTGCCCATACCTCGCTTGGGAGAAAACGACTCATCAGCAAATGCACCCGTGATACGAACACGGGACGCCTTGGTATCCATGGTGCAGACCTTGGCGCCTGCCTGTTGCAGTACATATTTGAGCAGCCGTTCGGAATGCAACTTCCTTCCTGTTGCTTTACAGAAGTCAAAGATGTGTTCAATCCTTTTCCCATAAGCCATGTAGGTATCCCGACCACAAATGGCAAAACGATCGTTCAGTCCTCCCCACCACTGCCAATCAGGGATATAAGTAATCAACCGCCTGGCATTGGGATGCTTGAACACATAAGTAGGAAGCGGTGTGTGATAGAAATTATCCGGCCGCACGAATACTACGAAATCAGGATTGAAGGACTCCATCATGGCAGTGACTGTGTGCAGTGAGTTCAGCTGATAGATCAGGTTGCGAAGTGATGCATGTTCATCAGCCCACGTATCGCCGAGTGCCTTTACTTGTTCAAAATTCCAACGTTCTAGAACACCTTCCGTTGAGGTGAGTCGGCCGGTCATAGACTCGAAGGCTTCATAGTTGTCCGCTGCCAACTCACCCTTCTCGCCTGAACGCGAGTTCTGGATTTCGTCGATTTTATAGAGATGATAAAAGCACTTTACGTTGCTGTTCGAGGGCAGCCGCGCAAGAACGTTTTCTTGAATGGAGGGAAAGCAGATTTCCGAATTTCTTGGAATACCAAAAAAAGCCACCGCAATATTTAACACTCGACAACACCCCTGAAAAAATCGAGCCTTTTCCGCGCCCTACTGGCGACCGGTCACAATCATTTATTTGCGACGAAGCAATATTTGCCACCAACTGCGACGCAGTAGAGGTACGACGATGACGTCCGACTTTTGCAGCCAGTCCCGTTCATAGTCCCAGGCATGCCCACCCCAGAGCTTTCCCGCTTCATTGGAAAAACCCAGTGTCATCAGTTGGTAGGTATAACCGACGTGACTGCGTAGCCAATCGAACAGCACCAGCGCGTTAAAACCAGTGGAAGGCCCAACATAACGCTTACCTCCTGGTCGATCGACCGGGTAGTTCCACAATGCCGGTAACGGGATACGCTCCCAATAAAGAGCCACTCGCGGCAGAGGACACATCGCCTCTGTGCTTCCCACCAGCATCGTAAAACAACGCCCGTCAGCGTTCTCGAAAAGTCGCTGTACTTCAGGTGCATAGGGAAGGCCGAAAAAGTAAGCGTCCGGCGCATTGAAACCATGCACGAATACATTAACGCTCTGCGGGCAAAGCAGTAGCGATTTAATACAGGTGTTGAAACTGACCACTACGTCATCAATGCCAATATTCAACGCTTGGAAATCGGCCGACGTGATAGCCGGATTATTGGCTATCAGCACAACACGAGCGGTCTTTCGCAAGCACTCTTTCAGCTCCTCCGGCAGACCATCCATAACAGACTGACGCCCACCAGGCATCGCTTCCAACGCCATTTGCTCACAGGCTTGAGGCTTTTGATATTCCATCGTCTACTCCGGAACCTTCATCCCGTGGCGTACCGTCACCCAAAGGCGAGTGAACGATGATGGTGGTCGCCAAGGACGCATTTCACGCTGTATCTCGGCGGCGAGCGTACGACCCACGCGAGCAAAGGAATACTGGCTCTGCGCAAATGCCTGTCCGTTACTGGCGATACGAGCCGTCAACAACGGATCACTCTGCAATAGCTTGAGTTTTTCCACGGCTTCATCTTCGGAACGATAGAAAACAGTGTTGTGCATATCCCGAAAGCCCAGCAGCTCGTCTTCTTCACCCTGACTCCAGGCCAGCAGTACACAGCCACACGCCATCGCTTCAAAGTTCTTGATCATGAATTCATTCATGCCTATATCGGCACTGACAAAAATCTTGATGCGATTGAGCATTTCCAGATACTCGGTACCTGAGTTGGTGCGGGCGACCAGCATGCCAGTACGCTGGGAAAGCGATTCAAGGAGTGCCTTGCGTTGCGCATACTCGGTACTTTTCAGACTGCCCAGAAAACCGATCGGGATGTCTCGGACACCGTCCATGTTATGCAGCATCTGTTCGTCATATCCTTTGGAAACGAACACTGCATCAATATTTTCAGCTTGCATCCGACGCGCAACAACAGCTCCGGAAACCAGCACGCGAGAGCTTGGAAGTCGATTGTACAGGCGCGAATAAACCCGCCGGTACTTACTGTTGGGCATGTAGTTCTGATAGGCGTCATGCTCGAGAAAAATCAGACCGGGAATACACTTTAGAACACGGACCTGCGGGGCAAGGCGCTTGACTCTAGAGAAAATCACGACCCGGTCGAAGTTCTGATAATTGACCGAAGCGAGAAACGGACCGAGGTTCATCTGCTGTTTTTTGCTCAGACGATAGACGACACATTCATCGCAGTTCTGCTGCACGATCTCATACAGCCGATCCAGAATGACTCGTTGTTCGTCCATCACCAGAAGCATGACTTTCATACATTCATTACCACGAGACAAAAGCAGATAAACGCGGGTTGGTACGAGCCAACATCAACGGGAACGGTTATACCTTCAGGGTAAAACCGCTCACATACAGTACAAAACGGAAGACGCCCACTTCAATGGTTGCGGATCTTCTCGACAATCGCCGTAGTCGAGCTGTTTTCCACCAATCCCAGCACTTTCACTGACCCGCCATAAGCGGTAACGATGTCCGCACCGACTACCTGCTCGATGCCATAGTCCCCACCCTTGACCAATACGTCCGGCTTGACCTCACGCAGCAGGTTTTCCGGAGTGCCCTCTGCGAAGCTGATTACCCAATCCACGGCGCCCAGACCGGCCAGTACAGCCATGCGACGGTCGACGCTGTTGATCGGCCGACCCGGCCCTTTCAAGCGGCTCACCGACGCATCATCGTTGACCGCCACGATCAGACGATCGCCCTGGGCCCGCGCCTGCTCGAGGTAGGTCACGTGGCCGGCGTGCAGGATGTCGAAGCAGCCGTTGGTGAAGACGATCTTCTCATTGTGTGCACGTGCGTCGTCGACGGCCAGCAACAGCTGCTCCAACCCCAACACACCACGCTCGGAACCTTCTTCACGCTGAATCGCGCGACGCAGTTCCGGCGCGCTGATAGCCGCGGTACCGAGCTTGCCGACCACGATGCCCGCCGCCAGGTTGGCCAGAGCCACCGCGTGGGGCAGTTCTTCGCCAGCGGCGATCGCTGCCGCCAGGGTAGAAATCACCGTGTCACCGGCACCGGTCACGTCGAACACCTCACGGGCACGGGCCGGCAGGTGCAGCGCCGGATGATCCGGGCGCAGCAAGGTCATGCCGTGTTCGCCACGGGTCACCAGCAACGCGCCGAGGTCGAGGTCGTGCATCAGCTGCGCGCCCTTGCTCACCAACTCGTGCTCATCGGCGCAACCACCGACGATGGTTTCGAATTCACTTAGGTTCGGGGTGATCAGGCTCGCGCCGCGGTAGATCGAGAAATCCTTGCCCTTGGGATCGGCCAGTACCGGAATCCCACGCGCACGGGCAGCCTGGATCAGCACCTGATGGTTTTTCAGCGCGCCTTTGCCGTAGTCGGACAGCACCAGCACCTTGATGCCTTCGAGCAACTCGTCGACCTGCTCGCTCAGCGCCAGAGCGTCGGTAGAGAAAGGTTCTTCGAAGTCGATACGCAGCAATTGCTGGTGACGGCTCATCACCCGCAGCTTGACGATGGTCGGCTGGTGCGCGATGCGCTGGAACAACGCTCGCACGCCGGCGCCCTTTAGGCTATTGACCAGGCTGTCGGCAGCCTCATCGTCGCCGGTCACCCCGACCAGCGAGGCTGGCGCACCGAGCGCGGCAATGTTCAGGGCAACGTTGGCGGCACCGCCCGGGCGGTCCTCGATTTGCTCGACTTTGACTACCGGTACCGGTGCCTCAGGAGAAATCCGTGAGGTACCACCATGCCAGTAACGGTCGAGCATGACATCGCCGACCACCAAGACAGGGGCTTGATCGAATCGCGGCATGGACAACTTCATGGAGCAACCCACATACAAAATGAACAGGGGCGCGATATTAGCACAGGGTTGGCGCTGGCTTGCGTGACGGCTGCAACCGAATGAATCGTCAGGGAGTTCTGCTCATTTATTGAGCAGAGCTAACCGATAGCCGCCGGTATCCAGACGTTGTAGATCCTGGTGTCGATCTCGCGCTGTCAGCGACAGCTTAAGTTTAGGGAACTTAACAAGCGCGTTGTCGAGATTTATTCCGGATTGGTCAAAGCACAAGGGTCTGACTACAAGCAGGACGCGTTGCACGCTGGTGAACGCGAGGGGTGAGTCGGGCTCACCCCTCGCAACGGTCAGGCGATGTCTTCAGTCGGGGCGTCGAGCCCCATGGCGTTCAGACGGGCGTAGTAACCGTTCTGCGCCAGAAGTTCGTCATGGGTGCCGCGCTCCACAATACGGCCCTGGTCCATGACCAGGATCAGGTCAGCTTTCTCGATGGTCGACAGACGGTGAGCGATGACTAGAGTGGTCCGGCCTTTCATGACCTGATCCAGCGCGGCCTGAATGTGCCGCTCGGATTCGGTATCGAGGGCAGACGTGGCTTCGTCGAGAATCAGCAACGGCGCATTTTTCAGCAGGGCCCGGGCAATCGCCAGACGCTGGCGCTGACCGCCGGACAACAACACGCCGTTCTCACCGACTGGAGTGTCCAGGCCTTCGGGCAACTGTGCGATGAAGTCCATCGCGTAGGCGTCTCTTGCCGCTTTCTCGATGTCTTCGCGGGGGGCGCCGGCCAGATCGCCATACGCAATATTGTTGGCCACGGTGTCGCTGAACAGCGTCACATGCTGGGTCACCTGAGCAATGTGCTTACGCAGGTTCAGCAGTTTGTACTGCTCCACTTCAACGCCATCGAGCAGGATCTCGCCCTTGTCGTGGTGATAGAAGCGCGGAATCAGGTTGGCCAGGGTCGACTTGCCGCTGCCCGAACGCCCCACCAACGCCACCATTTGCCCCGGCTCTACCGAGAAACTGATGTCATCGAGTACCTGGCGCTCGGTGCCCGGGTAAGTGAAGCTCAGGTGGCGCACATCCAGCCGACCGCTGACGGCCTCGCGCTCGACGGTGCCTTTATCCAGCTCGGGTTCGACGTCCAGTTGCTCGAAGATACTCTCGGCACCGGCTACACCTTTCTGGATAGTCGAGCTGACTTCGGACAATTGACGGATCGGCTTGGGCAACAGACCCGCCAGGGTGATGTAGGCCACCATGTCACCGGCGGACGCATCGCCGCGCAGGAACAACACCAGGAACATCAGCACCGCCATGGCGCTGTAAATCACCAGTTGCAACAGCGGCGTATAGATGGCGCCCGTACGGGTCATGCGCAGTTGCTTGTCGGTATTGCCCTGGCTGGCGTTGAAGAAGCGCTTCTGTTCGTAGACTTCGCCGCCGAAGCTGCGCACCACGCGATAGCCCTGGATGGTTTCCGAAGCCACGTGGGTTACGTCGCCCATGGCGGCCTGGATCTTCTTGCTCTGTTTGCGAAATTTCTTGCTGGCGGTGCCCACCATCAAGGCGATCAACGGCAGGATCGCAACCATGACCAGCGTCAGTTGCCAGTTCATGAACAGCAGCGAGGCGAACAGGAAGATCACCGTCATGCCTTCACGAATAACGACCTTGATCGCATCTGTGGCCGCCCCCGTGACCATGGTCACGTTGAAGGTGATGCGTGAAATCAGATGACCCGAGTTATGCTTGTCGAAGTAGCGGTTGGGCAAAACCAGCAGATTGTTGAACAACTGCACGCGAAGGTCATGGACCAGCCCGAGGGAAACCTTGGCCAGGAAGTAGTTGCCCAGATAAGATCCCAGCCCTTGCCATGCGGCAATCAGGATGATCAACAAGGGCACCGCCTGCAGCAGTTGCAGGTCACGCAGGTACGGTACGCTTGGAAACAGCACTGCTTCGGGGTTGGACAGGCCGTCGACGAAGTACTTGAGGATGTAGCCGAGCATTGGCTGAGTCGAAGCGAAAATCAGAAAACCGACAATGCTGATCAGAAACAGACTGATGTACGGCCGGACATAGCCGAGCAGGCGGAAGTAGATTTTCAAGCTCGATGGGCTTGCGGAGAGACTGGAGTCGGTCATATCACGCGAATGTCGATAAAAAGGACGCTGACTTTAGCACAGCTTCTTCAGGGTTCTGGCAATCGTATAAAGGCTGTTATTGTTAAGCGTCAAATTAAGCATCAAATAGCCATCACGCCGAAATGGCCGATCAACTTCAGGATTGAATCTCTCAACATGCAAGTCAGCGGTTTCAACAGCACGTCCAATCGAGTCTTCGATTTCATTTGCCTCTGGATTCTTCCTCTCGGCTATTTTCTGCTCCTGTGTGCGCTGTTCTTTCTGCCGGGCCGCAGTCTGTATCACAAACTCTTTTATGGCCTGTTCAGCATTCCATCGCTGATCGCCCTGTGCCTGCGCCCCCGTGAATTCAAGGAACTGCTGCGCGAACCGATCTTCATCGCGATGCTGCTGTTCGCCGCCTGGGCCTTGCTCAGCCTGAGCTGGGGGCCGCCGATGGAGGAGAGCGTCATGGGTCAGTTCAAGCCTGCCTTGCATACCCTGATGCTGGTCGCCGGCTGCTACCTGCTGGTGCGCTACCGCAGCGAGATCGTCCAGCCGCTGCTATTCAGTGCCGCAATGGTCGGGCTGATCGCTTCGGTCTATAACTTGTTCATGTTTGCCCGCATCTACGAGCCGGGCATGCGCCTGATCGGGGGTGGCGCATTCGACAATCCGCTACTCAGCTCCCATGTATTCGGTTTCTTTTGTACCTATTGGCTGAGCCTGAGCATGACCTGCAAGCGTCGGCATATGCTCTGGCTGAGCATTCCGGCGATGGCCATCATGTTCGCCGCAGTGATCGCTACCGGGTCCAGAACGCCGTTGGTTGCATTGACACTGGCTGCCCTTTGGCTGAGCTTCATTTGCTGGAACCGTCGTTCTTTCGTATTGATGGGTGCCTTGCTTATCAGCAGTGCGGCGGTTGTCGTGTTGTTTTCAAAGATGATCATCGAACGCGGTGACTCTTATCGCTTCGAAATCTGGCAGTTGGCCCTGCAAAAAATTGCCGAGCACCCGTGGATAGGTCATGGCTACAACGCCAGCCTGACCCTCGACCCGGGTATTGGTTACACCTTGCAGGAGCCTCATAGCTTCGCCTTGGGCGTGCTTTACTACGTCGGCATCTTCGGCCTGCTGCCATGGTTGTTTTTCCAGGCCTGGGGTTTGCTGAGCAGCTGGCGGAATCGCGTGCAACCGCTGTTCATCATCGCCTCGACCTGGCTGGTATTCGGCATCGGGGCAGGCCTGACCGAAGGCGGCGGCATCATCTCCAGGCCCAAGGAACACTGGTTACTGCTGTGGATTCCACTGGCTCTGATCGCCGCGCTGAGCATCAACCAGCGAGCCAGGCGTCTGTTGGCGATGCCGGTCAAGACATTGACCTCGACAGCCCTGCAACAGCTGACCGCCAGCGCCCAGGTGATCGAAGAAGATGGTCTGGGCCCCAAAGTCCTGCGCCTGACCGATGGCAGCTTCCTCAAGCTGTTCCGCCGCCGCCGCTGGTACACCTCGGGCAGCTTCAACCCCTATTCCGAACGTTTTGCCGCCAACAGCGAGCAATTGCGCAACATGGGGATCCCGACCCCACAAATTCTGGATCTGTACCGGCTCAATGACGGCAGCAGTGCCGTGCACTATTCGCCACTACCAGGCAGCACCTTGCGTCAGGTGCTTCAAGGCATTACCGCGCCAGCGGTACGCCAGGCGCTGGTTGAGCGTTTCGGCAAATTCATGGCGCAGCTGCATGAGCAAGGTGTCTACTTTCGTTCCCTGCACCTGGGGAATGTACTGGTACTGAACGACGGAGAATTCGGCCTGATCGATCTGGCGGATATGCGCATCTATCCATCATCGTTGAGCCTGTCCCTGCGCCAGCGCAATCTGCGTCATATGCAGCGTTACACCGAGGATCGCCGCTGGCTGTTCGAGGACCATTTTGACGCGCTACTTCAGGGATACGCCGTGACGGCGTCGAAAGCCGCCGTTGATAATCTGCACAGGCAGGTGCTGGCCGGGGGGCACCCGGCACAGACTCACTAATGCCCGGGACCGACCTGCTCATTGCGCGGGCGGCCCGGGCCGTAAGGCCTACAAGCGTCTGCCCGAGAGGAACGCTCGCTAAAGCGTGATGACGCATTTTATGTAGCAGCGGGTATCGCCAGCTGCTACCTCGAACAGGCAAAGCTGATCAGTCTTTTTCCAGCGGCGAGAAATACAGGCGCCCCAGCCCCCGCCAGGTCTTCTTGTTCCAGGACTTGAACGGTATCTGCGCCAGCAGTTCCTTCGCCAGTTTGTGATCGCGATTGGCGGCTTTCAGGAACATCGAGCTGAGGAACTTGTAGCGCACCTCGTCGTACAGCGGATGGTCGCTGAATAGCGCGTAGGTACGCAGGATGTTATCAATCATGAAACGATGATTCTTGTAGGAGTTGGTGGCGTGCTTGCGATAGCGCGCCATCAGCACATTCAGGCCATCGATGAAGTAGCCGGCGCGGGTCACCTTCAACTCGATCAACAAGTCCTCCAGCCGAATGTTCGGATCGAAGCCGCCCACCTTGTCCAGCGCTTCGCGGCGGATCATGAGGGTAGGTGCCGGCGGATAAGGCTTGCGCTCCAGGAACATGTCTTCGAAATCCAGGCGACGGAATGGCACGTCGCGGTTCTGACGTTTCTCCGGATAAAGATTGCCGTCGGCGTCGATCAGCTCGATGTTGCCGGCGCAGATCCCGACCTCAGGCTTGCCATCCATGTATGCCACCTGGGTAGCGATACGCTCCGGCAGCATGACGTCGTCGGAACCGAATGGCACAATCAGGCTGCCCTTGGAACGAGCGATGGCGCCGTTGAGGGTATTGGTCAGCCCCTGGTTCTGTTGAACCCGGAAATCGAAACCATGCTGCGCCTGCAGCACGCTGATCCGCTCGACACTGTCATCGCTGGAGCCATCATCGACGACCAGTAACTCGATATCTTTATAAGTCTGGTTGAGGACGCTGAGAATGCTTTCTTCGATATAGCGGCCGTGGTTGTACGAGGCGATGATGACCGTAACGAGGGGGTGCGCGTCGCTCATGCTTGTTCCTTACGGGCTTGATCCAGGCCGGAGTCGATCAGATTCAGGTAGTGCTGTCGGAACACCTCGATGTCGTGTTGTTCCTGGAGATAACGGTAGGCCTGTTCGCCCTTGGTCTTGAGCTCGTCGTCCGAAAGCCCAAGGTAGTTATCCAGCGCTGCGACCAGCGTCGGCACATCCGCCGGGGTAATCGACAAACCACCTGCGCCCTGAATCAGCGGCAACATGGCCGGTACGTTCGAAGCGATCACCGGCAGGTGTCCGCTCATGCCCTCCAGCAACGCCAGCCCCAGGCCTTCAGCCAGGGATGGCATGGTCCAGATGTCGAATGCGCGAACATACTGCAAAGCGTTTTCCTTGAACCCCAGCAAATGCGCGCGACCGGTCAGGCCCAAGCGTTCTATTTCGCCAGCCAGGCGCGACTCTTCACGCCCTGCGCCGATGATTGCCAGTTGGGTATTCGGATATTTGTCCTTGAGCGCGGCAAAAGCCTGCAACAGATAGGTATGGCCCTTGACTGGCACCAAGCGGCCCAATGCACCAATCAAGCGCACCGACGGATCAATGCCCAGCAGCTCGCGAGCCTGTTCGCGGCTGTGCTGCAAACCTTCTGCCTGTTCGATGTCGATGGCGTTAGTGATCGCGTAGGTATTCTGGTCGGTAAAGCCGCAGTCACACTCGAGCAGGTACTGTTTGACCGCCGGAGACACACCGACGAAGCGCCAATGTCGATCGACCAGGCGTTGGGTCTGGCGACGCCGGTAAAACCGGTCGTACTCGCCAAATCCATGGGAGATGCCGATGCATAGCGGTATTTTCAACCAACGGTTGAGCGCCAGCATCATGTTCACCGGTTTGAAGCGGTTGCAAATCACCACATCGAATTTTTCTGCACGGCAGAACTTGTACACCTGCCACATCGCCCGCAGGCGCATGCCCTTGAGGGACTTGTCGGAAAACTCGAAATATACCGAACGGTCGGCGCGGCTCACTGCTTCGCCAGATCCCGGCTTGCCACGTAAAAACGCCGCGGTCACTTCATAGCGATCGCTTGGCAGAGCCTTGACGATCTGCTCCGCAAGGTCGGCAAAATCGTGGGCTTTGACGTTGTAGTCAGGCTGCAATTGCAGAACCTTTGACCGTTGACTCATAACTCTCCCCGGTGAAAACCAGTCGCATCGATGACCCAGGCCGGTTCGGCAGCGATGCGCTTGACCTCGGCCGGGTCAGGTGGAGGCAACCGTGACCATTCGTTGCGTTTCCAGCAGACGAAGTGGAAATACGGAAACCGGCGATCGCCATCGCGATCGTTACTCAAACAGCCATTGCGCCAATACCAGTGATGCGGAAAGTCATCCGTGCCGTCATGCCACTTGATGCAACCACCTGGTGTGCTGAACGCCTCGGTGAACTCGCTGCGGCGACGCCAAGGATTGAACTTGCCCACCAGAGAGAACAAAGGCTCGGGGAAATTCTTGCGCCAGAGGAAGATTCGACTGAATGCCCCCTCGTCCAGCGCATGATGTTCCTGGTCGGTAAAGCGTGTTTGCCAGTCCTTGATCTGCATGAACAACTCACGCTGGCGCACAGTATTGCGCATCAGGCAGAGATGACCCGCCACCCGCCGCTCATGGGTGGAAAACAGGTCATAACTGGCCAGCCGAGCCGAGGTGAAATAACTTCGCAGGTCACCATACACCAGATCAATATCGCCGAACGCCCAGAAATCATAGCCTTGCAGATGGTCGACATGGATATGCCCTAGCGCCGGCTTGATGTCGCAGAGCTTGTACGCGGCATCAGGCGCAAAGTCGATATTCAGCCGCCGCGACACCAGCGCGCAGTACTCATTGAAGCTCATGGCCTCGATAGTTACGTTGGGCGGCAAATTCTCGGGCGTACCGCAGTCACTGAACAGCAACCAATCGATATCGGAGTTGCGCCGGCAACTCTCGAGGAAAAACGGCATCCAGAACGGCCAATGACCGAAATACGGGATCAGGAAAAGAATACGTGGAGATGGATTGATCACAGAAATACTCACTACAGCTTAAATACGCAGCCATGCTAGGGCGCGTGACATTTCATTTCTGCCTTACAGATGTTTCATCATGCTTCAGAACCCAGAACAACTCATGGCGTCTGACCGCCTTGCGAAAGAAATCGTTCTCTCCATAGACGGACGGCACTCTACTAGCCAAGAGCCACTGCAACAACCGCCGCAGGCGCCGTTTGAACGGAAGCTGTGGTTGCAGGTCGTGCATCATGCCCAACGCCATCGCTTTATCACGCTGACGCTCCAAAGAGACTGACAGGCAGCATGGCTGCATCGGCGCTACCGAATCGAACGCTGGTGGCAGAGCTATGCCATGACCCGCGTCACCCATCGGCCAACGATCATTATCGTGCAGGTGATTGGCGTAGCCCAGGACGGTGGCCGGCTGCCATTCTAACCCTTTCAATGCTTCAAGAACCGCTTCCTGGGCGCAGATGTGATCGGGGTGCGGATCGAGGGTCGGATGCGGAAGCACGATCACTTCCGGACGGGCTCGCAGCAACAGTTCACGCAGATCGGCCAGCAAATTATTCCAGCTCGGCACACCGTCGATGTCACCCGGCAGGACAAATGGATTCAACTGACGGAACAAGCGGGTGTCGCCTAGCTCCGCTTCCCGCGAACCGACCGGAGTGCCCGGCGCGGCCTGCATCGCTGCCAGTTGCAGACAAAAATACCCCAATTGCACGCAATGTGCCTCGGGCACCCCGGCCCAGCGCGGCACAGCGATGCTGTCCCAGGCACGTAAACGCCCCTTCAGGCGAGCCGCTTCGGCCTTGCTCAGGCCCATCTGCTGATAATGTTCGGCTTCGATCTCGCCCGCCGTCAGGGTAACGATCCAGGCTTCGTTCGTCTGGCTGTACAAACCATAGGCGGCCAATTCAGCATCGTCGGCATGGGGCGCGATCACCATCACCCGCTGACGGCGGTAGTCCGGATGCTCGAGCGCCCAGAGCACGGGCTCGCCGAGTAATCGACAGAAACGCCCGCGCAATCGCAGCTCACCTCGCGACAGCACCTGCGCCTGACCCGTGAGATTCAGGTAACGCAGGCCATTTACACCGCGCTCAAAGGTTTGTCGGTCGGGATTATCGCCACCCGCCAACTCGACGACGGGATCGATAAAGCGCCCCAGCCACGTGCTTTTCACCCGCAACGCCAGCACCAGCGTAGCGTCATCGACCAGCATGACGCCCTCATCCAGCCGCAGCCGCTCACCGTCCAGATAAATCTTGGGCTGCGGGGTGTACGGCGGGAAGTTGTATTGGTAATCGTCTTTAGGTGAATAAAACAGATGGTCGGCGAACCACGCCTCATGGGCAACCCAGCCCAGCACCGCAAGCACCAGCGGCAGCCACCAGGCGACCAGCATGCCAGTAACGATCAACAGCATCAGCGCAATCAGCAGGCCCATGCGTTTGTTGCGCCGATGGCGCTTGAGCAGTTGCTGTTTGCGGCTCATGGGTTGGCTCATACCGTGAAGACTGGCACGGAATTGCACCAGCGGTCCTTGTACTCACGGTCGGTCCGACCAAAGGAAAACCGCAGGGGTTTATTCAGCGCGCGAGCATGTTCCCAGGCGCTTTGAGTGTTGAGAAAACTCAGCACGCTGCCGGGGCTGAATTCCCGGGTTTCGGGATCGACACCGCCGTTGACGTACTCGACGCTGATCCACTCCGGTGCCTCGACGCGGTATACCAGTTGAATCGCAATCGGTGCGTCGTTAAGGAAAATCACCGAGCCGATAAGCAACTCGCGCAACAGCTCGATCACCTCGCCCATACGCTCGGCACCGGTGGCCGGGAAACCCCAACGACGCTGGAACAGGTCGCAATAGATAACCGCCAGCTCGCTGCTGGAAAACTCGGCAACCGGCCGCACCACCCCACCGGCCTCTTCCAGCAGACGCAATTCGCGGCGCTGATTGTAGCGAAACTTCTTTGACAGTTCTTCAGGCGTCCGGGCCAACGCCAATTGCTCGGCCTGCAGTTTGATACCGGTAAAACGGCCCTCGCTCAGCGCTGACAAGTAACGGCCGCGATGGCGCAACGGTGCCTGGGCATCCACGGCGGCCGGCAAGATCAATTCGGCATTGCCGAGGTCGAACAGGCCCTTTTTACCACTGCGCTTGAGCACGTCCTTGGACAGCGCCAGGTCGCGACCCCAGGTCGGGATGGCGGCTTTCACTTCGCCGTTATGTTCCCAGGCCAGATAGCGCACTGGAATGTCAGCCAACTGTGCCAGACGTTCGACCACCAGAGGATGAGTCGCGACGCTGCCGCCAAAACGTTGCCAGGCTTGTGCATAAGTCGATGCGTCGACCTGCGCCCAACCACGTTCGCGCCAGCCTTGAAATCGGTTGAGCATCAGCCCCTCGGTGCCAGTTTGGTGACCTGCGGCAAATGCCAGAAAGCGTCGCGCACCGCGCGATCAGAGAAGCGCTCACGCAAGCGGTCGAACATCATTTCGGCACACTGGCGACGTTGCTGTTCGTCCATCGCGGCCAGATGTTGCAACCCTTGAGCCAGATGCTCGGCGTCGCCCAACGGAAACAGAATGCCCACGCCTTCGACTACTTCCCTGGCACCACCGCACGCGGTCGCGAGCAACGGCACACCGGCGGCCATGGCTTCCAGCAATACCATGCCGAACGGCTCGTGATTGGAACTCAGAGCAAAGACATCGAAAGCGCGGAAGTAACGACGCGCCTCGGGTACCTGGCCAAGGAACAGCACGCGATCGCCAATGCCCAGTTCACGTGCCAGAGCCTTGAGATCCTGTTCCAGCCGACCGCTGCCAAGGATCACCAACTGACTGTTGGCCGGCAACCCCGGCAATGCCGCGGCAAAGCCGTGCAGCAACGTGGCTTGGTCCTTGTCCGGATGCAGACGCCCGACGTTGCCGACAATCCAGGCATCCATCGACAGACCGAGGGTTTCCCGGGCCTCGCGAACCGATACCTGGCTCGTCTGCAACGCCTGCACATCGATTCGGTTATAGAGCGTCTGAATCCGTTCGGCCGGCCATTTCAGCAAACAACGGCGCATGTCGTCACGCACCGCATCGGAGACCCCGAGCAGGCTCAGGCGCTTGCGAAAAATATTCGCGAACAGTTTGCGGGTGCCGCGCTGGTAATCGCCAAACGCGTGATGCACGCCAATGACCGGCAACGAAGTGCCGAGCAAGGCGATG
The DNA here is from genome assembly GCF_054668495.1 of Pseudomonas sp. S2_A02. Taxonomy (NCBI): domain Bacteria; kingdom Pseudomonadati; phylum Pseudomonadota; class Gammaproteobacteria; order Pseudomonadales; family Pseudomonadaceae; genus Pseudomonas; species Pseudomonas sp. S2_A02. The sequence goes on from NZ_CP162776.1 coordinate 3,131,508, forward strand.
TAGATCGGTTTGAAACGGTGAGCAATGCAGAAACTGAAATTGCGCGAGACGGCGATCTTGCGCAGATCGCCGATGGCGCCCAGCTTCAGGCCACGAATAGCCTTGGAACTGTATTCCATGAACAGCACTTCATCGGAAGCGCAGCTCGCGGCGACTTCGGCATCGGCAGCCCCGGTCAGAAACACCGTGGTCACTCGATAACCGGTCCCCGCGAACAAGCTGGCGTACTGCCGGGCGCAGTCCAGAAACGGCCCGTCATAGCCGTGACAGAACTGCAGCACATGGCGTTCAACCGAGCGTGTCATAAGCGTCCGCGCCTTCTTTGACCACCAGAATGTCTTCCATGATCAGGTATTGCAGGTCGGAACCGAAGAACATGTTCAAGGCGTCGGTCGGCGAGCAGATCATCGGCTCACCACGACGGTTGAGCGAGGTGTTCAGCGACACGCCGTTACCGGTCAGCACTTCCAGCGCCTTCATCATGTCGTAGTAGCGCGGGTTGTACTCGCGCTTCAACACCTGGGCCCGGGATGTGCCGTCTTCGTGGACGACTTCCGGCACGCGGGTCTTCCACTCTTCAGCCACTTCGAAGGTGAAGGTCATGAACGGCGCCGGGTGATCAATCTTGATCATCTGCGGTGCAACGGTGTCGAGCATCGACGGGCAGAAAGGCCTCCAGCGCTCGCGGAACTTGATCTGGTGGTTGATGCGGTCAGCCACGCCGGTCGCGCTCGGGCAACCGATGATCGAACGACCGCCCAAGGCGCGCGGTCCGAATTCCATGCGGCCCTGGAACCAGGCCACCGGGTTGCCGTCGACCATGATTTTGGCGATTTTTTCCGGCATGCTGTCGAGCTTGCGCCATGCAGGCGCGCTCGGGTGACGGGCGCAGGCCGCGATCACGTCTTCGTTGCTGTAGGACGGGCCGAGGTAGACGTGTTCCATCTTCTCGACCGGCACACCACGGGCGTGGGACACGTAAGCCGCAGCGCCGACCGCGGTACCGGCATCGCCGGATGCAGGCTGAACGAACAGTTCCTTGATGTCGTCGCGGGCAATGATTTTCTGGTTGAGCTTGACGTTCAACGCACAGCCACCGGCGAAGGCCAGTTTGCCGGTTTCCTTGAGCACATCGCCCAGGTAATGATCGATCATCTGCAACGCCAGTTTCTCGAACAGCGCTTGCATGCTCGCGGCGTAGTGGATGTACGGCTCGTCGGCGATGTCACCTTCGCGCTTGGGCCCCAGCCACTCGATCAACTTCGGCGAAAAGTAGAAACCTTTGCCCTTCTCTTTATAACGACGCAGGCCGATGACGTTGGCGTAGTCGGTGTTGATCACCAGCTCGCCGTTCTCGAATGAGGCCAGACGCGAGAAATCGTACTTGCTGGCGTCGCCGTACGGCGCCATGCCCATGACCTTGAACTCACCGTCGAGCATCTCGAAACCGAGGAACTCGGTGATCGCGCCGTACAGGCCGCCGAGGGAGTCCGGATCGAAGAATTCCTTGATCTTGTGGATCTTGCCGTTCTCGCCGTAACCGAAGAAGGTCGTGGCGTACTCGCCCTTGCCGTCGATCCCGAGGATCGCGGTTTTTTCTTTGAAACCGGAACAGTGGTAGGCACTGGAGGCGTGGGCCAAATGGTGCTCGACCGGCTCGATCTTGATTTTCTTTGGATCGAAGCCCAGTTGCTCGAGGCACCAGACAATCTTGTTGCGATAGCGCTTGTAGCGACGGTTGCCCATCAGGATCGCATCGAGCGCACGGTCCGGGGCGTACCAGTAACGCTTGGCGTAGTGCCAGCGAGCCTTGCCGAACAGGCTGATCGGCGCGAACGGAATCGCCACCACGTCAACGTCGGACGGCTTGATGCCCGCCTGCTCGAGGCAGAACTTCGCCGACTCGTAAGGCATGCGGTTCTTTGCATGTTTATCGCGCACGAAGCGCTCTTCCTCGGCCGCCGCGACCAGCTTGCCGTCGATATACAGGGCTGCGGAAGGATCATGGCTAAGGGCGCCGGACAGGCCAAGAATCGTCAATGCCACAGGGGTCTAGCCTCTTTAGTCTGCATGCAGGCGCAACGCGCCTCAAAAATTAATGTGCCCTCGCAAGGGGCGAGAGACAGCTAAAGGGCGGGATTATAGCGTAAACATGCCGGGAATGAGCCTGCCCTTATCAGCGCTGTGAAGATAGGGCCGAGCCAAGCGTTCACCTTTGCTCATCCGCGGCCCGGCCGCCAGTAAATCCTGATATTGCCGTCGGTTGCCTGCCGGTAAATCGTGTACGGCAAGGCAACGCTGTCCAGTGCACCAGACAAGGTCAGATCCAGCAATACGAATGGCACCAGAATACCGGTGGGATCAGGCGGCGCATGCAAGAGGCAAAAGTCGTGGGCCAGACCGCTATAGATGCGGGGAATGGACTGGCAGTAGGTTTTTTGTTTTCTGAGGCTACGGGCGGCCTGTTCGTCATCCTGCAGCACCGTGACAGCGGTTCCGCAGCCGGATAGCGCCAGTGAGAAAGTGCTCAGCAACACAGCCATTTTTATCGTCAAAATCTGCCCTCCGAGAACGTCAGGCAAACTAGCATCGTGGCTATTCAGGGCACAGTTCATGGGGTCTGTAGATCATGTAGGACGGTTCATAAGAACTTGTCCTCTAGATCAGGGGATCTGATCTGGCGCCATCGCGGGCAAGCCCGCTCCCACAGTGATCGCGCCGCACACAAAACTTATGCACACCACTGAACCTGTGGGAGTGGGCTTGCCCGCGATAGGGTCGAAGACCCGATTCAGGCAGCGCTAGAGATATCCTTGGGCAAACGCTGATCAATCACCTGATGCAGCGCACTGCTCTCGGGCCAATTGCGCATAAACCGAGCCCGATCCCGCGCGTACGCCGGGGCAAAGCTACTGAGCGAACCGTGCTGACACATCGAATCCAGATCGATCAGCGCCCAGCGATCCTGCTCCCAGAACAGGTTATGACCCTTGAAATCGCCATGGCTGATCCGCTCGCGAATCAGCTCGGCGAACAGGTGATCCAGAGCCTGCAGCTCGGCTTGCGGCGCTTCGCCGCTTTCCACGTACGGCGCAAACCGCTCGATGATGTCCGGCCCCGGCAAATACTCGGTCACCAGGTACGCCCGGCTGCGCAGCCAGAGAAAACGTTTCTCCAATAATGCCAACGGCTTGGGCGTGGCGATGCCCAGGAACGTCAGGCGATTGCCTTCACGCCATGAGTGCCAGGCGCGGCTCGGGCGCCAGAAGCGTTTGAGCCAGTGGGCGAAGTCCTTGATGTTGTAGCGTTTGACTACCAATGTACGACCAGCCACCTCGACCTTGCCGACGCTCGCCGCACCGCCGGTCTTGTACAGATGGCCTTGATCGAGCAAGGCATCGGCCTGCTCCAGCACCGGCAACATCGCGGCCTCTTCCTCACGGCGAATCGCCCGCAAGCCGAACGCTCCGCGCTGGACACTGAACAACGTACATTCACGGCCGACCTTGATCAGGAAGTCCTTCAAACGCCAGCGACGGACCTTGTTGATCTGTTTTTGCAACGCCTCCATCGGCAACGCGTGTTCGCCGTTACTCAACAGGTAATACACCAGCAACTCCTCGGTGAAGGGTTCCAGCGCTTTGGGCAACTGGGCAAAAAACACCCCGAGGTTTTCCAGAACTTTGTCCTGTGACAGTGGCTTGCCAGCCGTCTCGGCACAGATCCCGGCGCCATCGATCAAATATAACTGACCGCCATGGCGCAGCAGGTTGTCCAGGTGCAGGTCTTCCTGCCACAGCCCCTTGCCATGCAGATGACCTATCGCGCCCAAGGCCTCGGCCAGCACTGCTGATTGTTCATCCGCCAGTACCGGCAAATGTTCAACCTGTTTCCAGGCCTCTCCCAGGCTCTCGGCGCCCTCAAGGAAATCGAACAATAACCAGCCACCCTCGCCGTCCTTCAGACCATCAGCCAATAGCAACGGCGTGGTCAGCCCCTGAGCGGCGAGCAAACGCACGCCATCCAGTTCACGCTTGAAGTGCCGCGCCGCTTTACCGCCGACCAGCAACTTGGCCAACACCGGCCGACCGCGCCAGACCCCGGCGCCCACATAACGTTGCCCCGGCAATACTCGCAGCAGGCTCAGCAATTGCAACTCTGCCGGCCCCGCGGCATCCGCCAGTGGAATGCTCAACGGCAAGCTTGGGCTGCGGCCAGCGTTTTTCAGTTCGGACAAACGCATCAACGCGCCTCCTTGTGACTGCGCCGCGCACTCAGGCGCGATACCCAACGGTCCACCAGCGAACTGTTCAATGGCTGGTCCAGATAAACTGCCAACAACTCGCGCAGCTGACTTTCGCTCCATTCCGGCGCCCGACGCAGTAACGGCTCCAGGTCTTTGACCCGATCACGCCGGCCAAACAACAGCGGGCGGGTTTTTTCCAGATCGATCAACTGAGCCTGATAGCCGTCACCGGTGGCCTGGAGAAAAATGTGCTTGGGATAGAAGCAGCCGTGGAGTTGATGCACTTCGTGCAGGCGTCGCGCCAGTTGCCCACAGGCTTTCAGAATCGCCGTATGCTGCGCCGCACTAAGGTCAGACCAGCGCTGCAACAGCGAATCCAGGTCATCCCAACCGTCCAGCGCGCGGGTCAGCAGAATCGCCCGGACTTCGCCGTCGACCTTTCGCTCACCGAAGAACGCCGCCTGCAACGCCGGAACACCCAGTTTCTGATAACGACTGATGTTGCGAAACTCACGGGCAAAACTCGGCTCGCCAAAGGGTGAATGCAATGTGCGTGTCAGGTAGTTGCTCTGGCGTTTGAGGTAGTAACTATGACCTTCCAGTTCCAGCCGAAACACACTGCTCCAGCCACCCCGACCAGTGTTGGGTTCGTCCACGGCTTCGAGCTGTTTGGCCCAGAGCGCGTCGAAGGTGCCGAGGCCATGACGCTCAAGCAGCGCACGATCTTCAGCAGCCAGAAAATCAGTCATTCCCGTCCCTCAAAAAATCTCACCACGTGCCGAATCCGCTTCTTGTCGGCGGCATTGAGCCGGGTGCATTGGCGGTATTGCAGGTAGAAGCGCAGACGCTGGGTGGCCGACAGGTGATATTTGGCAACTTTGTCCAGGCAAGCCAGGTCTTTGGTGATCCGGTACTTGAGCCAGAAGCCGCGCCAGAAATCACCGTTGGGGCAGTCGATCAGAAACAGCCGCGCCTCATCATCGATCAGCAGGTTGCGCCACTTCAAATCGTTATGGGTAAAACGGTGGTCGTGCATGGTCCGGGTATAGCCCGCCAGCTGTCGACTGATGTTGTCGACCCAGGCGCGGTCCGCCAGTTTCGGATCATGCCGGTCAGCCAGGGCCGACAAATCTTCGGTATGAGGCAGTTCGCGCGTGATCATTGCCCCTCGGTCATATGCCACGCCGCGTCGCTCCAGCCCCCAGGCCACAACTTCGGCAGTAGGAATGCCCCATTTGGCGAAACGCTTGAGGTTCTGCCACTCGGCCTTTACTCGAGGCTTGCCCAGGTAACGGCGCAGGCCTTTGCCGGCGCCGACGTAGCGCTTGACGTAATAGTTGACGCCGTTGCGCTGGACGCGAATGACCTCGGACAGTGGATCGTGGGTCAGTCGTTCGCCCTTGAGCGCGAACACCGCGTCAAGGCTGCCGAAGTCTTCTGCCAGATCGCTGTAAGCAGGTTCCAGTGTCCAACCCGACATCAGAGCGCGTCCCCGTATCGCTGCTTACGCTCGTAGAGCTTGTTGGCCTTGCCTTCGAGCCATGCCAGCAGTCCCGCTTCTTCAGCCAGTATCTGGCGCAAGGGCTGCTGGAAGTAACCCTTGAGGAAGCGCAGTTTGTCGCGACGAGTCAGGCCGATGTCGAGCGCCGAAAAATACAGCGCTGCCAAGTCCTTGTTGCGCCAGCGCTGGGTAATCGTCGGACGGGTCTGAGCACGGTGCAGATCGATCACCGAGAGCCTGAAGTCGTCGGCTGTCACCGGTTTGTCGGTGTGCAGCAGAAAATGACAGATATAGCAGTCGCGGTGGTTGACCCCGGCGCGGTGCATCATGCCGGTCATGCGCGCGACTTCGGCGATCAAGGCGCGTTTGAGTTTGGGCTCGGGCGGCTGCTTGACCCAGTCGATGCTGAAATCTTCGAGGCTGACGGTGGGCGCCAACTCTTCAGTGACAATGAACGAATGCTGGTCCGCCGGGTTGCTGCCTTTTTCGCCGTAAGCCACAGCGGTCATGGTCGGCACACCGACTTCTTGCAGGCGTTGGATGGCCTTCCACTCCTGGCCTGCGCCAAGCACTGGCAACTTGGCGGTCAGCAAGTTTTTGAAGATCTCACCCCAGCCGATGCCACGGTGGATTTTCACGAAGAAGCCGTGACCATCCACTTCAGTACGCAGTGTCCGGCGCGCTTCAAGCTCGCGGTACACCTCGCCCTTGAGGCCCTCGACTTCGGCGAACGGATCGCGTCCAGCCCAGAGGCTCTTGAACGGTTCAGCCAGCATCAACTTCATTAAGCGTGCTCCGCCAGAATCACATCGGCCGCGTGCTGCGGCATGCTGTAGAGGTCGGCCGTCGTGGCGAAGGCCAGACCGTTGCGGCTCCAGGCCGCCCGTGCATTTGCGTCATTCAACATGCCGGTCAGGTACTGCGTCAGTTGCGCCTGATCGAAGGGCTCGTCCAGCACCAGGCCCGCGTCGGCCTCGGCGATGTAATGGGCGTACCCGCACACCGCGCTCACCAGCACCGGCAAACCAGCCACCACAGCTTCAAGCAGCACCGTCCCGGTATTTTCGTTGTACGCCGGGTGGATCAACAGATCGGCACCTAGCAGGAAACGCGGGATATCGCTGCGGCCCTTGAGGAACTGCACGTTGTCGCCGAGCCCCAATGTGGCGCTCTGCAACTGGAATACTTTGGGGTCATCCTGGCCAATTACAAACAGCCGGGTGCGCTTTTTCAGTTCGGCGGGCAAAGCAGCCAGCGCCTTGAGACTGCGGTCCACGCCTTTGGTCTTGAACCCGGAGCCGATCTGCACCAGCAGCAGTTCATCATCTTTCAGGTTGAATTCGCGACGAAACCCGGCACGGATCTCAGCGGCGTTGGCCGGCGCGCGACGGTCCTGAGAGATACCCGGCGGCAGCAAATGAAAGCGTGCAAGCGGCGTATCGTAATGCTTGATGAACAGCGGCTGCTGGACTTCGGAAATCATCAGCACTTCAGTCTTGGCATCCTTGGCGAACACCGCGCGCTCGTACTCGGCGAAGTGCCGGTAGCGGCCCCAACGACGGTACAGCGAGTTGCGCAGGTTTTGCGCCTTGTCTTCGAAGCAGCCGTCGGCGGCGTAGTAAACGTCCAGGCCCGGCATCTTGTTGAAACCGATCAGGCGATCCACCGGACGCTTGGCCAGATCAGCCTCCATCCACTCGGTAAGCTTTTCGTTGCGCCGATGATTGAAGAACGCCTTGACCGGCGCCACCAGCACTTCGAAACCCGGTGGAACGTCGCCTTCCCAGATCAGTGTGTAGACGCGAATCTGATGGCCGCGCTGCTGACACTCCAGGGCGATGCGCATGAAGTCGCGCTGCAAGCCACCAAACGGAAAATATTTGTACAGGACAAATGCCAATTGCATCAGCGCAGCTCCTCAGCCAGTAACAACGTGCTCAGTCGGCTCGCGACACGCTCGGGATTCAGACGCGTGAAGCACAGGGGCCACTCGCGTTTCAGGTCGAACCGACGGGCATCCTCGGCCGTCGGTTGATAGGTGCATTTCTTTTGCAGGCAAGGTGCGCAAGGGAAGTCGCTGGCCATGTGAATCTGCGACTTGCCGTACGCGCCGGTCAGGCCCGGGTTGGTCGGGCCAAACAGCGACAGGGTCGGTACGTCCAGCGCCGCAGCGAGATGACCGAGACCGGTGTCCACCGCTACGCAGGCTTGCGCTCCGGCCAGGACTTTACCGACCCCCGCCAGGTTCAGCTTGGGCAGCACTTCGACGTGTTTCATGTCTTTGGCGATGCGCTCGGCGCGAGCCTTTTCGATGGGGTTGCCCCACGGCAGTTTTACCGCCACACCGAGGTAACCCACCCGCTCGGCCAGCTCGCGCCAATAGGCTTCGGGCCAATGCTTGGTGTCCCAGGTGGTGCCATGGAGAAACACCACGTACGGATTCTTGCGCGGCAACTCCACCAATCGCTCGACGTTCAGGCCATAGTCGCCCAGCCCTTTAGGCAGGTCGTAACCCAAGGCCAGCGCGAACAACTGACGCACTCGCTCTACCGCGTGTTGCCCACGGGCCACGGCCAGACGCCGGGAATAGAAGTGCGCGGCGATCGGTTCGCGGGCCGAGTTCTTGTCCAGCCCGGCCACCGGGGCTTTGGCGTAGCGAGTCAGCAGCGCGCTTTTCAGCAGGCCCTGGGCATCGATCACCAAGTCATATTTGGTCGCGCGAATGCTTTGCTTGAAGCGCTTCCACTCGCCACTCTTGATGGTCTGCCAGATGTTCTTGCGCCAGCGACGGATCGCCACCGGAATCACCTTGCCCACGGCTGGGTGCCATGTCGGAATCTCGGCGAAACCTTCTTCTACCACCCAGTCGAACGTAATGCCGGGGATCGCCCGCGCCGCGTCGGTCAACGCTGGCAACGCGTGAATCACGTCGCCCAGCGAAGAAGTCTTGATCAACAGTACCCGCAAACTATTTGACCTCGACCACAGTGCCCAGCAACCGCTGCAAGGCTTCGTTCACTGCTTTCGGCATGAGCTGGCGCAAGCAATTGTAATGTCCGAAACGGCAGGTGCGATCGAAGCACGGACTGCATTCGATGCCCAGGCGCACGATTTCGACGTGCTCGGCCAACGGTGGCGTAAAACCCGGCGACGTCGAGCCGTACACCGCCACCAACGGGCGGTTCAACGCGGCAGCCACGTGCATCAGGCCGGAGTCGTTGGAGACCACCGCGTCAGCGCAGGACAGCAGATCGATGGCCTCGGCCAGGGATGTGTCGCCACTGAGGTTCACCGACTCTTCACGCAGCCCCGGAATCAGCCGCGCGCGAATGTCTTCGCCCACCGCGTGATCGTTTTTCGAGCCGAACAGCCACACCTGCCAACCTTCACGGATTTTCGCTTCGGCGACCTTGGCGTAGTGCTCGGACGGCCAGCGCTTGGACTCGCCGAACTCCGCGCCGGGGCACAGCGCCAACACCGGACGGTCGAGGGCCAGACCGAACTTGGCCAGTGCGCCGTCGCGGGTCACCGGGTCGATCTGCAGGCTCGGCCGAGGATACGGCTTCGGCAATTCGGCTCCGGGCTCAAAGGCCAGGGCCATGAAGCGCTCAATCATCAGCGGGTAACGCTCTTTGTCGAGCGTGCGCACATCATTGAGCAGGCCATAGCGGAATTCGCCACGCCAGCCGGTCCGTTTCGGGATACCGGCAAAAAAAGGCACCAGTGCCGACTTCAGGGAATTGGGCAGCAGGATGGCCTGGTCATATTGACCGGCCAGGGATTTACCGATGCGCCGACGCGTCGCCAGCTCCAGCACGCCGTGCCCGAGCGGGAAGCTCAAGGCCTGGCGCACTTCGGGCATGCGCTCGAGAATCGGCCGGCTCCACTCGGGGGCCAGCACGTCGATTTCGCATTGCGGGTGGCGCTGTTTGAGACACTGAAAAAGTGTCTGCGCCATCACCATGTCACCGACCCAACTGGGCCCAACGATCAGAATTTTCATGTGGTTTCCATAAACGAGCCGGGGAGGCATACGCCTCCCCGCCTCGAGAATCCAGCACCTTCGGGGTGAACCGTCAGGTCATTTGGACGAGCCGATTGGGGCTCGCCGGATCAATTTAATACACATTCATGTCAATCAGCATAAGCCTCTGTGGCGAGGGAGCTTGCTCCCGCTGGGCTGCGCAGCAGCCCTCAAACTTGCCACCGCATTCTCACTGACAGACCGCACAAGCTGACTTGGGAGCGCTTCGCACTCCAGCGGGAGCAAGCTCCCTCGCCACAAAGGCTCGCTCCCACATTTGAATCTTGTTGCCTGCTCAGCTTAACCCCAGCTCGCGCCAGATTCGCATGACCTGCCGTCGTTCATCCACGAACTGGTCGCCCGGTATCACCCCGGCGTCCTTCTGCAAGGCCTCCCGGTGAGCGGCTGAGCGATAGGCCTTATAGGCTTCACGCAACAGGCTGGCATCTTCGGCGGGCATCAGCCCGACCTCCTCCAACCCTTCCAGAATGCGGATATTGTCGGTATAGCGCAGCAATGACGGATGCGCCTCAGACCACGCAAGAGCCGCGTATTGCACCATAAATTCAATATCGACGATACCTCCGGCGTCCTGCTTGAGATCGAACGGCGCCGTGGCCTCGAAGGCATTTGTCGCCGTGCCCGCCGCAGTGCTCTTGCTGCCCAGATTATCGCGCATCTTGGCGCGCATCTCGCTGACCTCCTGGCGCAAGGTCGCAAGGTCCCGTGACTTGGCCAATACCGCCGCGCGAACGTTCTCGAACGCCTGGCCAACATCCTGACTGCCCACCAGCACCCGCGCCCGTACCAACGCCTGATGCTCCCAGGTCCAGGCTTCGTTTTCCTGATACCGGGCAAACGCCCCCAGGGAACTCACCAGCAAACCAGACGCACCGGACGGCCGCAGGCGCATATCCACTTCATACAACTGGCCGGAGTTGGTCTGCGCCGTCAGCAAATGAATGATGCGCTGCCCGAGCCGGGTAAAAAACTGTGCACCGTCGATAGGCTTCGGCCCGTCAGTTTCGGCCTGCGGATCGCCGTCGTGGATGAACACCAGATCCAGGTCCGAACTGTGCCCCAATTCCAGACCACCGACTTTCCCGTAACCGACAATGATGAAACCAGGGTCGCACAAGCTGCCGTCGGTGCGTTGCGGCGTGCCGTACTTGGCCACGGTCTGGCGCCAGGCCAGGGCCAGCACTTGTTCGAGGATTGCTTCGGCAAGCCAGGTCAGGTAATCACTGACCTTCATCAAGGGCAGGCTGCCGGCGATTTCCGAGGCGGCGACGCGCAAGCGGTGCGCCAGTTTGAAATGCCGCAGGGCTTCCATTTGTTGTTCGAGGTCGTCTTCGGGAATCCGCGTCAAACGCTCGCGCAATTCGGCCGCCAGTTCCGGGGCCAGCGGTGGCTTGAACAGCCGGCCTTCGTTGAGCAATTCATCGAGCAGCAGCGGGAAGCGCGTGATCTGTTCAGCAATCCACGGGCTCGCGGCGCACAGCGTCAGCAAGCGGCGCAGAGCTCCGGGGTTCTCGGTCAATAAAACGAGATAAGCGGAACGACGTGCCACGGCCTCCACCAGCGGCAGCACCCGCTCCAACACCAGATCGGGATTGGCATGCTCCACAGCCTGAGCCAGCAAACGTGGAATAAAAGCATCGAGGCGTTCACGCCCCAGGCGCTGCATGGCGCGTAATTGCGGACTGCCACGCAGGCTGGCCAGAGCTTTCAGCGCCTTGGAAGCATCGGCAAAACCACCCTCTTCCAGCTGACGGCACGCGGCCTCCTCGTCCTGCGCCTCTTCCCACAGCGGCAGCCATTCGCCGCCGACCACCACTTCGCTCTCGGCGCCGTCCTCTTCATCAGGATCAGCGATCACCTGAGCAAAGTGCCAGGCGACCCGGCCACGCCAGTACATCAGCTGCTCGTGGAATGCCGTCCAATTGGCAAACCCAAGCATAAAGGCAATGCGCGCCTGATCCTGTTCGCCATCCGGGAGCATCTGGGTCTGGCGGTCAGCAATCGCCTGGATTGCGTGTTCGGTGTAACGCAGAAATTCGTAGGCTTCGCGCAATTCGCTGACCACCGCCGCCGGCAGGTAACCCTGACCTTCGAGGGTGCTCAGTACTTTTAATAGAGGACGCTGCTGCAGGCTCAGGTCGCGGCCACCGTGAATCAACTGAAAGGCCTGAGCGATAAATTCGACTTCACGAATGCCGCCGGAACCCAGCTTGATGTTGTCGGCCATGCCCTTGCGCCGAACTTCCTGCTGGATCAGCTGCTTCATGGTGCGCAGCGCTTCGATGGCCGAGAAGTCCAGGTAACGCCGGTAAACGAACGGCCGCAGCATCTCCTGCAGTTGAGCGCCCGCCACTTGATCGCCGGCCACCACGCGCGACTTGATCATCGCGTAGCGTTCCCAGTCGCGCCCCTGATCCTGGTAATACTGTTCCAGTGCATTGAAGCTCAGCACCAAAGCGCCGGACGAACCATACGGCCGCAAGCGCATGTCGACGCGGAACACGAAACCGTCAACGGTCATCGGGTCCAGGGCCTTGATAAGACGCTGACCGAGGCGAATGAAAAATTCCTGGTTATCCAGCGACCGCTTCACACCGACAGTTTCGCCACCCTCGGGGTAGGCGAAAATCAGGTCGATGTCCGACGACAGATTCAGCTCCACGGCGCCAAGCTTGCCCATACCGAGGATGACCATCTGTTGCGGCTCGCCGCTACGCCGACCGGTGGGCGTGCCGAACTGCTGGCAATGGCGCTGATACAACCACTGATAGGCCTGATCGATGCTGGCATCGGCCATGTCCGAGAGGTCGCGACAGGTCTGGATCAGATCGGCCTGGCGATTCAGGTCGCGCCAGATAATCCGCACTTGCTGACGGGCGCGCTGGCGGCGCAGGGCACGGCCAAGCTGGTCCTCGGTTTCGGCGGCGCTCACCGCCGTCGCAATTTGCTCGCACAACTCGCCCGGCGCAAACGCGCGGTCCAGTTCGCCGGAGCTCACCAGTTCCAGCAACATCAAAGGGTCACGCAAACTTTGTTCAATCACAAAGTCGCTGGCAGCAGTGACACGGGCAAATTGCGCCCAGCGCTCAGGCGTCCAGGCCGACAGACCATGATCATCGGGGAAAACCGAGACGGCAGTACGAAACGACTGCTCGGCACGGGTGACAAATGGCAACAGTACGTTGGGCAGTTCGGCAAGCGAAGGGAGGCTCATGGTCTATCCTTGATCGGCGTGCGAAGGGCTGCATGTAGTGATTTGGGATAATGCGCTACCTGACTGACTGTCGAACAAAGGTTAGAAATAGCTGAAATTTGTTTATTTTTGGCAGCGATCATCAAGCCTTCACCTTTTTTGGTTGGCAAAAGACCAACCTTAACGATTATTCTCACAACGCAGCCGGAGGCCACAAGCCGATCTTCTGTAGTTTTACTACTCGTCTATACATTCGAAAGGCTGAAATGCCCGATGATTTGTAGTAAAACTACACGCCGCCGGAACATACCTCTCGGCAATCCAAGAATTTATATCGTCTGCCCACAAGGCCAGTCGCAAACTCAGGCAACCGATTCTGGAAGCCTTTCCGCCCTGGAGCAAGCCATGCAAGACCTCGATCCCGTCGAAACCCAGGAATGGCTGGACGCCCTGGAATCGGTTCTCGACAAAGAAGGCGAAGACCGTGCTCACTATCTGATGACCCGTATGGGCGAACTCGCGACCCGTAGCGGCTCGCAGCTCCCTTACGCCATCACCACGCCTTACCGCAACACGATCCCCGTTACCCACGAAGCACGCATGCCTGGCGACCTGTTCATGGAACGCCGCATTCGCTCGTTGGTACGCTGGAACGCGATGGCCATGGTAATGCGTACGAACCTGAAAGATTCTGACCTGGGTGGTCACATCTCCAGCTTCGCTTCCAGTGCGACCCTGTATGACATCGGCTTCAACTACTTCTTCCAGGCCCCGACCGACGAGCACGGCGGCGACCTGATCTACTTCCAGGGCCACACTTCGCCAGGCGTTTACGCCCGCGCATTCATGGAAGGCCGCATCACCGAAGACCAGATGAACAACTTCCGCCAGGAAGTGGACGGTCAGGGCCTGTCGTCCTACCCGCACCCATGGCTGATGCCTGACTTCTGGCAGTTCCCGACTGTATCCATGGGCCTGGGCCCGATCCAGGCGATCTACCAGGCACGTTTCATGAAGTACCTGGAAGCCCGTGGCTTCATCCCGGAAGGCAAGCAAAAAGTCTGGTGTTTCCTGGGCGACGGCGAGTGCGACGAACCAGAATCCCTGGGCGCCATCTCGCTGGCTGGCCGCGAGAAGCTCGACAACCTGATCTTCGTCATTAACTGCAACCTGCAGCGCCTTGATGGCCCGGTTCGCGGCAACGGCAAGATCATCCAGGAACTCGAAGGCGTGTTCCGCGGTGCTCACTGGAACGTGACCAAAGTCATCTGGGGCCGTTTCTGGGACCCACTGCTGGCCAAAGACGTCGACGGTATTCTGCAACGTCGCATGGACGAAGTCATCGACGGCGAGTACCAGAACTACAAAGCCAAAGACGGCGCGTTCGTTCGTGAACACTTCTTCAACACGCCAGAACTCAAGGCGATGGTTGCAGACTTGTCCGACGACGAGATCTGGAAACTCAACCGTGGCGGCCACGACCCGTACAAGGTCTACGCGGCGTACCACGAAGCGGTCAACCACAAAGAACAACCGACCGTCATCCTGGCCAAGACCATCAAAGGTTATGGCACCGGTGCCGGCGAAGCGAAAAACACTGCGCACAACACCAAGAAAGTCGATGTCGACAGCCTGAAGTTGTTCCGTGATCGCTTCGACATTCCGGTCAAAGACGAAGAGCTGGAAAACCTGCCGTTCTTCAAACCGGAGCCAAACAGCGCCGAAGCCCGTTACCTGAGCGAGCGCCGTACTGCACTGGGCGGTTTCGTGCCACAGCGCCGTGCCAAAAGCTTCGACATCCCGACGCCACCGCTGGATACCCTCAAGGCAATCCTGGACGGCTCGGGCGACCGTGAAATTTCCACCACCATGGCCTTCGTGCGGATCCTCGCGCAGCTGGTCAAGGACAAGGAAATCGGTTCGCGTATCGTTCCGATCATCCCGGACGAAGCCCGTACCTTCGGTATGGAAGGCATGTTCCGTCAGTTGGGCATCTACTCCTCCGTCGGCCAGCTCTACGAGCCAGTCGATAAAGACCAGGTGATGTTCTACAAAGAAGACAAGAAGGGCCAGATCCTCGAAGAAGGCATCAACGAAGCGGGCGCCATGAGCTCCTTCATCGCTGCCGGTACTTCGTACTCCAGCCACAACCAGCCAATGCTGCCGTTCTACATCTTCTACTCGATGTTCGGCTTCCAGCGTATCGGCGACCTGGCCTGGGCCGCTGGCGACAGCCGCACCCGTGGCTTCCTGATCGGCGGTACCGCAGGCAGAACCACGCTGAACGGCGAAGGCCTGCAGCACGAAGACGGTCACAGCCACATCCTCGCTGCCACCATCCCGAACTGCCGCACCTATGATCCAACCTACGGCTACGAGCTGGCGGTGATCATTCAGGACGGCATGAAGAAGATGACCGAAGAGCAACAGGACGTCTTCTACTACATCACCGTGATGAACGAGTCCTACCAGCAGCCAGCCATGCCGGCCGGTGCCGAAGAAGGCATCAAGAAAGGCATGTACCTGCTCGAGGAAGACACCCGCGAAGCGGCGCACCACGTTCAGCTGATGGGCTCCGGCACCATCCTGCGTGAAGTCCGTGAAGCGGCGAAGATTCTGCGTGAAGAGTTCAACGTCGGCGCTGACGTGTGGAGCGTTACCAGCTTCAACGAACTGCGTCGCGATGGCTTGGCCGTCGAGCGCAGCAACCGTTTGCACCCGGGCCAGAAGCCTAAACTGAGCTACGTCGAAGAGTGCCTGAACGGCCGTAAAGGTCCGGTCATCGCGTCTACCGACTACATGAAGCTGTTCGCTGAGCAAATTCGTCAGTGGGTCCCGTCCAAGGAATTCAAAGTCCTGGGCACCGATGGTTTCGGCCGCAGTGACAGCCGCAAGAAGCTGCGTCACTTCTTCGAAGTCGATCGTCATTTCGTGGTGTTGGCAGCCCTGGAAGCTTTGGCTGACCGTGGCGATATCGAACCTAAGGTGGTGTCTGAAGCCATCGCCAAGTTCGGTATCAACCCGGAAAAACGCAACCCACTGGACTGCTGAGGAGACACTCTGTGAGCGAACTCATTCGCGTACCTGACATCGGCAGCGGTGAAGGTGAAGTAATTGAACTGTTTGTGAAGGTCGGCGACCGTATCGAAGCTGACCAGAGCATCCTGACCCTTGAGTCGGACAAGGCGAGCATGGAAGTGCCTGCGCCGAAGGCCGGTATCATCAAGAGCCTGAAAGTGAAGCTGGGCGATCGCCTGAAAGAAGGCGACGAACTGCTGGAACTGGAAGTCGAAGGTGCTGCTGCGGCAGCCCCTGCGACTGCCGCAGCGCCGGCTGCCAAGGCTGCACCTGCACCTGCCGCGAAAGCGCCGGCTGCTCCAGCTGCCGCGCCTGCTGCTGCCAGCGTTCAGCAAGTACACGTGCCGGACATCGGTTCGTCGGGCAAGGCCCAGATCATCGAGATCCAGGTCAAGGTCGGCGACACCGTCGCGGCTGATCAGTCGCTGATCACCCTGGAATCCGACAAGGCGAGCATGGAAATTCCATCGCCTGCCGCTGGCGTGGTCAAGGCCATCAGCGTCAAGCTCAACGACGAAGTCGGCACTGGCGACCTGATTCTGGACCTGGAAGTGGCAGGTGCTGCTGCGCCTGTTGCTGCCGCTCCGGCCCAGGCTGCTGCACCTGCCGCCGCTGCTCCGGCGCCTGCTGCTGCCCCGGCTGCTCCGGTTGCCGACAGCGTTCAGGACATCCACGTTCCGGACATCGGTTCGGCTGGCAAGGCCAAGATCATCGAAGTCCTGGTCAAGGCCGGCGACACCGTTGCAGCCGACCAGTCGCTGATCACCCTGGAATCCGACAAGGCGAGCATGGAAATTCCATCGCCTGCCGCTGGCGTGGTGGAAAGCGTTTCCGTCAAGCTGGATGACGAAGTCGGTACCGGCGACCTGATCCTGAAGCTGAAAGTCAAAGGCGCGGCACCTGCTGCGGCTCCGGCTCCAGCCGCTGCTGCACCTAGTGCTCCTGCCCCTGCCGCCGCAGCGCCCGCTGCTCCGGCACCGGCCGCACCTGTTGCTGCACCAGCCAAGCCAGGCGCCAAGGTTCACGCAGGCCCGGCGGTGCGCCAACTGGCCCGTGAGTTCGGCGTCGAGCTGAGCGCGGTCAGCCCAAGCGGCCCGCACGGTCGTGTGCTGAAAGAAGA
This sequence comes from Pseudomonas sp. S2_A02, assembly GCF_054668495.1. NCBI lineage: Bacteria > Pseudomonadati > Pseudomonadota > Gammaproteobacteria > Pseudomonadales > Pseudomonadaceae > Pseudomonas > Pseudomonas sp. S2_A02. Next base: position 3,148,691 of record NZ_CP162776.1, read on the forward strand.
CGTGCAGGTTTACGTCAAAGCCATGATGCAGAAAGCCAAGGAAGCACCGGCCGCTGCGGCTGGCGCAACCGGCGGCGCGGGCATCCCGCCGATTCCGGTCGTGGACTTCAGCCGCTTCGGTGAAACCGAAGAAGTGCCGATGACTCGCCTGATGCAAATCGGCGCGTCGAGCCTGCATCGCAGCTGGCTGAACATTCCTCACGTGACTCAGTTCGATTCTGCTGATATCACCGACCTGGAAGCGTTCCGTAATGCTCAGAAAGCCGTTGCAGAGAAGGCTGGCGTCAAGCTGACCATCCTGCCGCTGCTGCTCAAATCCTGCGCGCACTTGCTCAAGGAGCTGCCGGACTTCAACAGTTCGCTGGCGCCAAGCGGCAAGGCGATCATTCGCAAGAAGTACGTGAACATCGGCTTCGCCGTTGATACCCCTGAAGGCCTGCTGGTACCGGTCATCAAGAACGTCGACCAAAAGAGCCTGTTGCAACTGGCAGCCGAAGCCGCTGCGCTGGCCGCCAAAGCCCGCGACAAAAAGCTCACCGCTGACGACATGCAAGGCGCCTGCTTCACCATTTCCAGCCTCGGCCACATTGGCGGTACCGGCTTCACGCCGATCGTCAACGCGCCGGAAGTGGCGATCCTCGGTGTATCCAAGGCAACCATTCAGCCAGTCTGGGACGGCAAAGCCTTCCAGCCGAAACTGATGCTGCCGCTGTCGCTGTCCTACGATCACCGTGTGATCAACGGCGCCGCTGCTGCACGCTTCACCAAGCGTCTGAGCGACCTGCTGGCGGACATCCGCACCATCCTGTTGTAACACCGGCCGGCCCTTCTTCACCGGAGGGCCAGTCGCGTCCCATGCTTTCCGAGCGCCACGCTCGTACCTCAACCCCGCCAATTTGGCGGGGCTTTTTTTGCCCTGAAGAAAGCCCTCCCCTGCACCTCATTCCTACACATATGGCTTACGCCACCTACAACTCGAGTCCACTTCCGCCCGATATTTTTTGCGAACCAATAACTAGGCTTAGTTTGGAGGTTCTCTAAAGTAAACCTCAGTAACTTAATCTGCTTAGTTAGCATTACTTCGAATGGATTCGAACATGTTCAAACCGACTGTCGGCCCGATTATTGGCCACACTACAACTAATCACACCCGTATTTTCTTGCGCGGTAATTCACAGAACAATGCACTGGCATTTGCAGGCATTCGTTATCGACGCACCGGTGAGGAATACTGGTCCAAAGGCGTATTTGCAAAACTGACAAACGTGCGCGACCTGTCTGATGTGATTGCACTCAACGATCTTGCCACCGATACCGACTATGAATATCAGGCTGGCTGGTTCAGCCCCATGAACCCGGTGCATACCGTCGAATCGGTTCAGGAGTTACCGCTGCAATGGCCGCGGGAGATCTACCGCTTTCGCACGCAATCCAGCAAAGCCACCACGCCACGGGCCTATATCGCAGGCTCATGCCGTTACCTGCGAATGACCGCCGGCATTGCCTGGGCCCCGCATTTGGGCGACCGGATCTTTGCCTCGATCACAAGCCTGGCGGAACGCGCCGAGCCGCCGATCAGCGCCATGCTGATGACTGGCGACCAAATCTACGTCGATGACCTGAACCTCGTGGCCCCCGACCGGGAATACAAGGACATTCTCAGCAAATATCGCACGGCTTTCTCTCAGCCTCATATTTCGAAGTTAATGTCCGGCGTGCCAACTTACATGATCCTCGACGACCATGAAATTGAAGACAACTGGCCTGCCAATGAGAGCAAGGCCGATGCCTACTTATACAAAAACGCCATGACGGCGTATGAGCTATATCAAGCCAGTCACAGCCCTGCTTGTGAGTTGCTTGCCAACGGGCAAGTAAGCAAAAAACTGCAACAGTATTGGTATCAATTCTCCGATGGCGATATCGAATGGTTTATCACCGACAGCCGAACCCGACGCAATCTGTCGGCCAGCGACCGGCGTATCCTTGATGAAGAGCAGGAACAAGCGCTACTCAAATGGTTGATCAACAGCCCGGCCCGGGTCAAATTCGTGGTCACCAGCGTCATGTTCTACCCCGACCGCAAACTTAACGGCGACGACGCCTGGAAAGCCTTCCCGGAACAACGACTACGGCTGCTGGAGACGATTCGTACGCACGGCATCAAGAACGTCTTCTTCATTTCCGGCGACGTCCACGGATCGCTGACCAGTCGCCTGACTCACAGCGAGGACCCGGATTTCGAAGTTCATACCCTCGTGTCTTCACCGCTGTGCAACAGCAAACTGCTGCCGTATGCCAAAGCATCCACCTTCATCCTCGATCAGGCGTTGGCCCGAACGGCCGCGGGAGATTATCGGCATGAGCTGACCAGTGAGGTGATCAGCCAGGATAATTTCGCGCATCTGATCGTCGATGCCGAACAGGTCCGCGTCAGTTATCACGATCGGGATGGCAAGCAACTGCAGTCGACAGCCATAAAATTGCGTTGATCCCGGAACAGATCGCAGCCTTGCAGGAGCTGCCGAAGGCTGCGATCTTTTCGGCCAAAATACATTACTTCTGGCCCCTCGCTGGAGAAATCTTCGCCCCTGCCGACATATTCTTATAGCACTTGGCCTTCATGTCTCTTGTCAGTCGGTGTTGCAATGATGCAACCTTGCCGCAGGCAACAGTAAAGAGGGCGAGAGCCCGGCGCGATCAGCATTTTCGAAGCGAGTTTCCCTCCATATGAAGAGCCAACCCGATGCCGCCAGCCGTATGGTGGCCGAGGTAGTGACGCAGTTGCCAGTGCCCTCGCGGCTCGGCATGCTGCGTTTCGAACGGCTGAATGAACCGAGCTGGGCCCTGCTGTTTCTCGACCCCAATTGCGAACGACAGTTTGGCCTGCCGGCGGTGGAGCTCTGTGCCCTGGTCGGCTCGCCTTACGCCAGCCTGATGGAGCCCGAGGCGCGCTATCAACTGCACGACACGATCCAGCAGCAACTCGCCGATAGCCCGCATTACCTGATCCGCTACACCTTGCACACCGCCGCAGGCGTACTGAGCCTGCTGGAACTGGGCGAAGCTTACAAACAACACAATCGACACCTGCTGCGCGGCTACCTGATGGTGGTGGACGGTCTGTTCGACGGCGAACCGCTGACGCCGGCGCTGGACCTGGAAACCCAGAACTCACGCCTGCAAATCGCCCTGGAACTCAATCAACGCGCCCAACAGGAACAACTGCAGCACCTGGACCGGGTGCGCGCCCAGCAAGACCTGATTCTGCTGCTGACCCGCCAGCGCTACAGCACCAACAATTCCCTGCAAGAAGCCGCCGAGCTGATCACCCGCAGTGCCTGCGACATCTATGAAGTCGACTGCGCCAGCCTGTGGAACCTCGACGGCTCGCTACTGACGCCGATCTCCGCCTATCACCGCGTCACCCGGGGTCACCGACTGCCGGAGCCGATCGACGTCAGTGTTTTTCCCGATTACCTGGACGCTTTGCACGCCGGGCGCGCTATCGATGCCCACAACGCCATGCGCGACCCGCGCACCCGGGAAATAGCCGAGAGCCTGCGCCCGCGCGACGTCAACGCCATGCTCGACGCCAGCATCCGCATCGATGGCCAAGTGGTCGGTGTGCTCTGCCTGGAGCAGACCGGTGCGACCCGCGCCTGGCAGTCGGACGAAATCGCCTTTGCCGGCGAGCTGGCGGATCAATTCGCCCAGGTCATCAACAACCACAACCGCCGCACCGCCACCAGCGCACTGCACTTGTTCCAGCGTGCGGTGGAGCAAAGCGCCAACGCCTTTCTGCTGGTCAATTGCGATGGCGTGGTGGAATACGTCAATCCAAGCTTCACTGCGATCACCCAGTACACCACCGAGGAAGTCCACGGCCAGCGGCTGTCGGAACTGCCGGCGCTGGAAAACCTCAGCGAACTGTTGTTCGACGCGCCGTCGGCGCTGGCCAAGAGCAACAGCTGGCAGGGCGAGTTCAAGAGCCGGCGCAAAAACCTCGAACCCTACTGGGGACAGCTGTCGATTTCCAAAGTCTACGGCGACAACCGTGAGCTGACCCACTACATCGGCATCTACGAAGACATCACCCACACCAAGCTCGCCCAGCAGCGCATCGAGCGCCTGGCCTATACCGATAACCTGACCAACCTCGGCAACCGCCCGGCGTTCATCCGCAACCTTGATGAACGCTTCGCCCGAGACAGCGATACACCGATCAGCCTGCTGCTGGTGGACATCGACAACTTCAAGCGGATCAACGACAGCCTCGGCCACCAGACCGGCGACAAACTGCTGATCAGCCTGGCGCGACGCTTGCGCAACAGCCTGAGCCCGAGCGGCAGTCTGGCGCGCTTCGCCAGTAACGAATTCGCGGTGCTGCTGGACGACACTGACCTCTCGACTGGCCAGCAGGTCGCCAACCAATTGCTGGCGACCCTCGACAAACCGATGTTCGTCGATAACCAGTTGATCAGCGTCACCGGCTCCGTGGGCCTGGCCTGCGCGCCGCTGCATGGCCGTGATCCGCAGACGCTGATGCGCAACGCCGGCCTGGCATTGCATAAGGCCAAGGCCAATGGCAAACACCAAGTGCAGGTGTTCACCGAAGCGCTGAATGCCGAGGCCAGCTATAAATTGTTCGTCGAGAACAACCTGCGCCGCGCCCTGACCCAGAACGAGCTGGACGTGTTTTACCAGCCCAAGCTGTGCCTGCGCAGCGGTCGCCTGCTGGGCATGGAAGCGCTGTTGCGATGGAACCATCCGGAAAAAGGCATGATCCGCCCGGACCAGTTCATCAGCGTCGCCGAAGAGACCGGGCTGATCATTCCGATCGGCAAATGGATCGCCCGCCAGGCCTGCCGCATGAGCAAAGACCTGACCGCCGCCGGCCTGGGCAATCTGCAAGTAGCGATCAACCTGTCGCCCAAGCAGTTCTCCGACCCGGACCTGGTGGCGTCCATCGCCAACATCCTCAAGGAAGAAGAGCTGCCGGCGAACCTGCTGGAGCTGGAACTGACCGAAGGCCTGCTGCTGGAAGCCACCGAAGATACGCACCTGCAGCTCGATCAGCTCAAGCGTCTGGGCCTGACCCTGGCGATGGACGACTTCGGCACCGGTTACTCGTCGCTCAGTTATCTGAAAAAATTCCCGATCGACATCATCAAGATCGATCGAAGCTTCATCCACGAAATCCCCGACAACCAGGACGACATGGAAATCACCTCCGCGGTGATCGCCATGGCCCACAACCTGAAACTCAAGGTTGTGGCTGAAGGCATCGAGACCGCCGAGCAGTTGGCCTTCCTGCGCCGCCACCGCTGCGATGTCGGCCAGGGCTACCTGTTCGACCGACCGATCCCGGGTGCCGAGCTGATCGAAAAGCTCAAACGCTACCCGCGCGGCCCAATCGCCTGACCACACCGCAATCCCTCTGGGAGCGAGCCTGTGGCGAGGGGGCTTGCCCCCGCTTGAGTGCGTGGCACTCACAAGATCTTTGGTACATCAGAGATTTTGGGGCCGCTTCGCAGCCCAACGGGGGCAAGCCCCCTCGCCACGGGCTCATTCCCACAGGGGTAGTGCGTAACTGACCGGCATTAGGCACACTGGCAGTCTGTGTATTTACATCTCAACCTGACTGAGAGGACTGATCATGGTTCTGCGTTCGGAAATACTGGTGAACAAAAACGTGCTCCCGACTCAAGAACAAGCTCTGCCTGGCCGCGAAACCCCAATGACCGTGCCGGAAAAACACTTCGTCCACGACGCCCCGCTGCTGGGCCCGTTCGTCACCGACGTGGATTTCGCGATCTTCGGCCTGGGCTGCTTCTGGGGCGCGGAACGCAAGTTCTGGCAGCGCGAAGGCGTGGTCAGTACGGCGGTGGGTTACGCCGGCGGCTTTACGCCGAACCCGACGTATGAAGAAGTCTGCTCGGGCCTGACCGGCCACAGCGAAGTGGTGCTGGTGGTCTACGAGCCGGAAAAAGTCAGCTACGAAGCGCTGCTGAAGATGTTCTGGGAACTGCACAACCCGACCCAGGGCATGCGCCAGGGCAATGACATCGGCACCCAGTACCGCTCGGTGATCTACGCCACCAACCCGACTCAACTGGCCGCGGCCAAGCACAGCGAGCAAGTATTCCAGGCCGAGTTGACCAAGGCTGGCAAAGGCACCATCACCACCGAAATCGAAGAAGCCCCGACGTTCTACTTCGCCGAGGCGTATCACCAGCAATACCTGGCGAAAAACCCTGAAGGCTATTGCGGGATTGGCGGTACAGGCGTGACTTGCCCGATCTAACCGCGCACCGATCGTTCCCACGCTCTGCGTGGGAATGCCGCCGGGGACGCTCAGCGTTCCGCTTTCAGGTGACGCAGAGCGTCACGGGATGCATTCCCACGCAGAGCGTGGGAACGATCACTGGTCAACTCTCAGCAATCAACCAATCCATCTGCCACCCACCCTGAGTCTGCCCAAGCTTCTTGGACAACCACGGCAGCAACTCACGCAATTCCTCTTCCAGCCCCCACGGCGGATTGGCAATCGCCAACCCCGAGCCATTCAAGCTATTGGGCGTATCCAATGGATGCACCAACAACTCCACGCGCAACAACTTCGGCGCGCCCGTGCCGGCCAGGTCCTGATAAAAACGCCGCAACATGCGCTGGTCCTTCACCGGGTACCAGATCGCCGCCACCGTCTGCCGCATTCGGCCAATCGCCTCTTTCAACGACGCCGCACAACGCTGCATCTCATCAAGCTGCTCGAACGGCGGATCAATCAACATCACCGCCCGCTTCTCCTGCACCGGCAACATCGCGCGCGGCACATGCCAGCCTTCGCCCAAGTGAACCTTCACCCGACGATCACCGGCCATATTGTCCTTGAGCAGCAAGCCGTCTTCGGGGTGCTTCTCATTGAGCATCACCCGATCCTGCGGCCGCGTCAGACGCCGCGCCAACTCCGGCGACCCCGGGTAATAGCGCAACTGGCCATCCGGGTTCATGTCGTGCAGCACCTTCATGTAATCGGCAGTCAGCGCCGGCAAATCCGGCTGATCCCACAACCGCGCGATCCCTTCCAGGTACTCACCGGTACGGCTCGCCTGATCGCCCTGCAGGTCATACAGACCAATACCGGCGTGAGTGTCGAGATAGGCAAACGGCTGCTCCTTGCGCGACATCAAGGCGATGATGCGGGTCAAAGTCAGGTGTTTGAACACATCGGCGTGATTGCCGGCATGGAAGGCGTGACGATAATTCATGATTGCTCCTGCGAAGGCCGGGAAGTTTACCTTGTACCGAGGCGAACGTCAGGGCCTCACAGCCGAGCGGGCAGTTGCAGCCCCACAAACCCTGTGGCGAGGGGGCTTGCCCCGTTGGGCTGCGAAGCAGCCCCCAAAATATCCCGCCACATCACAAAACCTGTGGCGAGGGAGCTTGCTCCCGCTCGACTGCGAAGCAGTCGCCAAACCAAACCCCTCGGTACAACTGACATTACCGAGTCGCAGGTTTTAGGGCCGCTGCGCGACCCAACGGGGGCAAGCCCCCTCGCCACAAAAAGCCGTAAGCCGCTAGTCCGAAGGCCGAGCCCGCAACCGCCGCCCAATCACATCCAGCACATCACACCCATCCCGCAACGGAATGGCACACAGCAGCGCAAAATCACTAAGAATGAACGACTCACACTCAACCGAACCGCGCATCGACAGGTTCTCAAGCACCTGGGTCACGGCGCGAATTCGATAACTGGCAGCGTCGTACAAAACATCGAGCGGCGCGTGGGTATCGACGAACAGAGTAGGCATGTCGGTGCAATTGCTGGTGAGGGCCATGAAGCGGTTATCGGGATGGGGAACTGGTTTTTCGTAGGGTGGATCGGGGTGAAGATTTTTCATTTTTTTAGACCTTGGTGATTGAGTTAAAAGCTACCAACGGCCTTCCTACGGGCTTGGGTGGCAGCCGTACGCGGGAGTAGGAAACTGAGCAACTCACCAAACTCAGCCACGCCGTAGCGTGCCCCGCGCACAGCCGCCGCGAACGATGTTACGGACACAAGTTAAGTGCCGCAATCAAACGACAGCGCTGATGCGCGGTGAGTTGTCCAAGGTTCCTACACCCTGCCACTGCATTTGCAGCGACAGCCAAAGACTATCCATGGATCTCACTTCGCACCAGTTCATGGAAACCGATACGGTTTGAAGGAAACTTCCGACGACCTTGCCCAGAAATTTCGCTCAAAAAAACAAACGTGGCGAAAGGCTCCACTGAAGCTTGCTTGATTTCGCCATCTGTTAAATCCACAACCTATAGCTGCCGCTCAACAACGACAGAATTCGGCCCAGAGTGTGTAAAAAAGCCTGCCACTCTCTTACCGTCAACTTCAGACGGAACAGAATAATAAGTTATCAAGATCGATCTCGGCGTAGCTCCCCAAATCGCCCTTATAGAGACAGATCTTGGAAACTCCTAACTCGGACTGTAAGAACTCAACAAGTTTTCTAAGGTTACCGTTTTTAGACATCGTAGTCGGACGTACTACCGTTGCCTGTCCGGGCTCGTCATCGTAAAGTCTGATCAGAAATACATCCTCTTCGTTCTTTATGTCGTAGTTATAACCGCGGTACGCATATCCAACATCGTAGTCGACATCATCAAAGCGAGTAAATTTCACTATCTTCAAAGTAGCAGTCTAAGCATAAAGAGCATAAAGGGGACGAATTTATTTATTACTCTTGAGAATGCCGACGCGTGGGAGTCCAGACTGACAGGCATCACCTTATCCATCACCAACTGTCCCGATCTTCAAGACTCGCCAAAAGAAGATCTTCCTTCCATGCCTCCTGAGCCAACATATAGACATCTTGAAGAAATCCACGGGGATCCTCCAATGCATACCACTCACCACGCGGCCAACTACCTGCATCTTCTTCATCTATATCAAACAAACTCTGAAAATCATAAGACGCATCGTTTAGCTTTTCCGCTAGAAAGTCCATCAGCACGAGCTTATGTCTATAGGACAGATAACCTAGATTCAAGCTGTATCTTTTGATCAGCTCCGCTCTGTCAAAGCGGTCATTAGGATTAAATACTTCCAGTTCCGCACCCCGAGTTTTCTCGCGATCATAAACATCAAAAACGCCAATAAACCACATCAAATCTGGTTGAAACTCTTCATTTAAAAATGGATCTCGCAACATCATTTCCTCCCCGAAGGACAAGTAAAAAACCAAGCAGATTTATTTATTCCTGCATCAGCTTTCCTAACCACAAGTCGACACACCACCCCAACTTAAACAAAAGCGGTCATATTGGGATGCGACAACAAAACGCGACAAACCAAAAAAGCTTCCTACTCAAACAACTTAAGATCTAATCTAGAGCAACACTCGCAGTAGAACCTAGAGTCACTGTCGCGTTGATCATGCCTAAAATCCAGAACCTGCTTGTATAGAGACTGAATTGCAGGATCATTAATAACCCGCATACTATCCAGGACCAAACAAAGCTCATATATTTCGTCTTCACGCCTTACAAGCTCTTGTCTATATTCATCTCTCGACATAATTCCGCGAAATCTAGAAAAATGAAAAGGCAATTTAGTACCGCGCCTAAACACCCATAAGAAAGAGTGCGACAACAACCTAGCAAAATACAACCTACTCGGGCATTTTGGATCTGCAGCAAACTCCAGCAACCCCTTCGCACCAAAAATACTCTTTACTGTACTTTCGAGAATTGCAGCATCACCATCATCGCCACTTTCATACATGTCAACAACGACGCCATCGTTATACGCCCATTCCAGCATCAACTCTCGCGTTATATTCTCAGACACTACAATTCACCAACCAGATTGATCTTCGAGACTAGCTTTTTGAAGATCATTCTTCCACTCTTCGCTGGCCAGCCTATATATATCCTCAAAAAAGCCGCGAGCGTCATCTATTTGCGTTTCGTCCCATGCGACACAAGTATTCTCATCGTAATTACTTTCGAATTGTCCAGAAAAATCAAACTCCGGAAGCTTTAATGACGCCTCAAGCAGCTTAACCATTAAAAATCTATGCCTGTAAGTAAGATCATCAAAACGAGTTAATATAAAGTCTCTTATAACCACTTCTCTATCGGCTTCATCGTTCGGATCGTACCCCGACAAAGCGACGCCCAGAGTTTCTTCAATATCATATGTAGAAATACCTCCCAGCCAATATGAAAGCAGGGGCTCAAACGGTAGATCGAACATGGGCCACTTCAACATCTCAACATCCTAATTTGGGAACGCCGTATAAGGCTTTTTTATATCCTGCCGGCGAAATCTAACTTCAGAATAATCTAGCACATCTACATATCTTGGATTGTTTCTGTCCCTGTTATTTGGTTTATACCCTCTACCAGCATTTGGCATCTCTTTTCTCACAATCGGATCTCCTCTAGCAGTGAATCCTGTAGGCGCGGGAGGATTTCGATTCATCCTAGATACTGCATCATTTATCGCGTTAAGCTGCAGTAACCAGCTATTGAATTGAGAGCTAGAATTAACCCCCTCCATTACTCTTGGTTTAGTCGGGTGACTCCCATCAATAGACCTTTGCTTTAAAGCTGCATCTGGTATTTCGGGATTATGCTTCGCAACGGTATGCATGCCATACAATTCCTCAAGCTCCTCGACCCGCCGCTTAGCGTTCGCCTCAGCCAATTCATCAATCCGCGCCCTACGCTGCTCTCCCGTCAGCCTCGGCAGCGGCGGCTCACCCTCATCCACCCTAGCGCCAGTCGTATCATCCGGCGCCGAACACCCAGGCTTATTCGGCGGCGGGCACTGCCCGCTCAACCCCAACGGATCAACCCACCCCGTCGGATTCGGCGTGTACTGGTACTGATTCAGCCCACCCGCCAACTTCACCGGGTCCGGCGTCAGGTAGCGACCAATCTCAGGATCATAGTACCGATGCCGGTTGTAATACAGACCGCTCTCGGCATCGAAATATTGCCCCTGAAACCGTAACGGTTGCTCAAGTTGCTCGCCGCCGCCGAGCGCCAGGTGCGTGACTTTGCCGTAGGCGTTGTACTTCGCCGACCACACGATCTCGCCACTAAAATCAGTCAGTTCCTGCGGCGTGCCGAGGTGGTCGAGTTGGTAGTAGAACGGGCAGGCTTTGCGCGGTCCTTTGCCGTCGAGCATGGCCAGCGGGCGGAAGCTGCCGGGTTCGTAGACGTAGCTGCGGTAGTGTTCGCGGCTGCTTTCGGCGATGAGGTTGTCGCCTTGCCAGAAGAACTCGGTGGTGTGGCCGTCAACGGTTTTGGCGATGCGGCGGCCGAAGGCATCGTAGCGGTAGCTGGCGGTGCGACCGTCTGGAGTGGTGACGCCGACCAGGCGGTGTTGGCAGTCGTAGCGGTAGTCGGTGACGAGTTTTTGCCCGGTGCCGCGGCGTTCGCGGATCAGGTTGCCGAAGGCGTCGTAGTCGTAGTGGCGGTCGCCTTGCATGAGCAGGCGATTACCCATCACCTTCGCGGCGCCGGGGCGGTCCTGCATCAGCAGATTGCCGGCCGGGTCGTGGGCGAAGGTTTCCGCTAGGTCGTCGCGGGTGTGGCGCACGCGGGTCAGGCGGTTGAGCGGGTCGTACTGGTAGCTGCGCTGGCCGTGGCGGGTGTCGGCGATGTGGTCGAGATTGCCGTTGAGGCTGTAGGCATAGTCGCGGCGGTAGAGGTTTTTTTGCTGTTGGCTGATGGCGTGGGCCTTCAGTCGACCCTGATCGTCGTAGGCAAAGTCGCTGAGCAACCGGCCTTGCTGGCGTTGTTGTTCGCGGCCGAAGGAAAATTGGTGGCCGGTGAGCCGCGCGCCATTGAGGTCGATGGTGGTGAGCGCGCCGCCCTTGGCGTGGTGGTAATCGAGTTTGCTGCCGTCCGGCAGGCGCAGGCGATTGAGTTGACCGCAGGCGTCGTAGCCATAGCGCAACGTGCCCCAGCCCTGATGTTCGGTGATCAGTCGGTCTTGTGGGTCGTACTCGAATTCCAGCGGATGGTCGTGGCCGTCGTCGACGCCGATCAGCCGGCCGAGGCTGTCGTAGCGGTATTCGACCTTGAGGCCGTCGGGCAGGGTTTTGACCCGCAGTCGCCCGGCCGAATCCCGCTCATAGGCGGTAACCAGTTGCGGACCGTCAGCGCCGAACTCGGTTTTCTCCAGCAGATGGCCATTGAGGTCGTAGGCGTACGCGGTGCGCTGGCCGTCGAATCCGGTTTCCTGTCGGATCAATCCGCCGGGGGTGTAGTCCAGCTGATATTTTTCGCCGGATTCGTTTTCGATTTCCGTGAGCAACAGCTGTGCGTTGTCGTAGCGATACTTGAGCTGGGTGCCGTCGGCATTGAGCCGGCGGCTGACCAGGTGCAGGTCGTCGAGGTATTCGTAGCGCGTGACGCGACCGAGTTCGTCGCGTTCGGCGGTGATCTTGCCGTAGGCGTTGTAGCTGTAGGCGCGACTGGCACCGGTAGGCAGCGTGGTCTGGATCAGTCGGCCAACGGCGTCCCATTGCGACTGGGTGACCGCGCCATGTTCGTCCTGACGGGTCGTCTGCCGGCCCAGTGCATCGTAGGAAAAGCGCCGCACACCACCGTCGGGCAGGGTTTCCTCGATCAGTTGCCCCAAACTGTTCCAGACGAACACATGCCGGCTGGTGTCGGGGTAGCGGATCGACAGCAACTGACCTTTTTCGTCGTAGTGGTAATAGGTGATCTGGCCGTCGGGATCGGTCGCTTCGGTAATGTCACCCTGGGCATTGCGCAGATATTTCCACACCGCTTTATCGCGATAACGGGCGTGCAGGAAACCGTTGCGATACTCGTAGGACGTTGGCTCGTCTTCCGGCGGAATCAGCGCCACCAACCGTCCGACTTCGTCGTAGCGGTATTCGGTGACGGCTCCGAGCGGATCCTGCTCGGCAATTAGTCGACCTTGGTCGTCATAGGCCTTGAGCTGTTCACCACCATTCAGCTCGACCTTGCGCACCAGCCGCGCGCGGTCGTCATGAAGGTAAACCTCTTGGCTGCCATCGACGTTATGAACCGTGACGCTGCCCTGGTCGTCCCAGACATAGCACGCATCCATCTGCGCAAACGACGCCCAATGCCGGACGCAACGGGCCGCCTTGCCGGACCGTTCCCACGCCCAGAAGAAACTCGCCCCACCGGCCAGTTGCCGTTGGAGGATGACGTGCTGGTCGTCGTAGTCGTAGCGTTCGCTTTCACCGGCGGCGTTGCTGGCTTCGATCAGTTGTGCGCGTTCGTCGTAGGTGTAACTGACCAGGGTTTGCTCGGTTTTCCAGCACTCATCAAGGGTCTGGGCCGGGATAAACACCTGGTAGTCGACGGCGACCAAGTGGTTGTGTTCATAACGCAAGCGCAAGGCGCGGCCGGAGCCGTTGTCGAGGCGCTGGATGCGCTCATGGCGGTCGCGGGTGATGCGCAAGCGGTTGTCGTAGGCGTCGCTGATGGTCGTGAGTCGACCGTGGCGAAAGTGATAAAACCGTGCGTCGTCGCCGGCCTGGGCGAGGATCAGTTCTTCGGGTTCAGCCCCGAGATAAATCGCCGCGCGCGACAGGCTATTGTGGATCGCCGGGCGTTCAACGGTCGGTTGCGGGAACGTGGTGCGACGGTTTTCGTGGTCGATCCAGATGACACTGTCGCCGTCGATGTCCAGTCGATGAGAGAGCGAATGACTCCAGCCGAAACCGAGGCCGCAATCGATCTCGGCGGCGCTGGTGCGATAGAGCCGGGTGAAGTCGAACGACAGGATGCCGTCCAGCGCACCGTCGGTGAGGGTCAGCAGTTCTTCGCCGGTGACCATCGACACCGGGCATTTGTTGGTGGCGGTTTTATTCGCGGAATCGGCACTCTCGCCGTTGGGGTTTTTCGCCTGATCCGGGACGTTGTCGTGGTGTTCGTTTTGCTTGAGTGTGGTGTTGCGCCTGGCATCCCAGCGCAGTTGCATCCGACCTTTTTTCAGACCCGCTGCAACACCGCGTGCGGCGACCGCTTTGTACTGGTCGACGTACTTCATGAAGGTGTTGAGGATATTGAAAGTGGCCTCGACGAAACGCATCGCGAGACTGGCCAGCAACGCCCCGTACTTGATCCCGCGAGCTGTTAAATAGGCCTTGGCGGCGGGTATACCGACACCCGTCCAGGCCAGCGCCAAAGCAATCAGAATATCGATCAGCACCGAGACAATGACGTGGCTGGCCACCTCTGCCGAGTTGCCAGCCATTTCGCTAGGCGGTAACGCCGAAAGCCAAAGACTCGCAGCACGAAACAGCAGACAAAGCGCCGCTTCATCGCTAGCCAGCAGCATGGCTTTTTCCATCGTTGCTGGTGATTGCTTCGCCAGATCGATGAGTTGCTGCGCACTACTGCCAAGTTGTTCAAGGTGAGCGTCAGGATTCTTGAGGATGTCAAAGACAAGACTCAGTCCATCCCAAATGCCCATGACTGCTGCCCAACTTCCCGCCAGCATTCCATTACCAGCAGCCGCAAAAGTCGACTGCGACCATTGCGGCTTGAACCCCTCCCATTCCTTGCGCAACCAGCCTTCCAGCTCTTTGGTCAGGCCGTCGTAGGAGGAGAAAAGATCATCGATTTGAGTCGAGGTAACTTCACTCTGGACATGAACACGGTAGAACTTTCCGGGTAAGCCTTCGAACTGCCCTTTACCGTTTTCATCAAGCGTCACAGGCGTCGACTTACCACCATCCTCCGCAATGACATCGACCTGAATATTCCCCAACGGAATGTCATAAACCGATTCAAACTTGCTCTCGATTTCCAGAATTCCGCCTTCCGGACACTGCGCAACGCTGGAGAGAAAATCGTCATCACGACTGCTGACCGATTTGCTGGTATTTCCCAGCTTGATCTTCCGTTCCATGTCCATCAGCGACGGCATATCTGTCGCTCGGCTGACCCTATCTGCATTCCGGCTCAGGAAGCTGCCAAGTTGTTGGCGATACAAACTCAAGGTGTCTTTGAAACCGTCGAGCTCCTGCTCGATCCGCACGATCTGATCCATCAGTCCAGCTCCGCTATCAGGTAATCCACCAAGGCTGATTTCGGTGCTTGAGACAGGTCCGGCGCTTGCAAGAAGATCGCAATTTTGTGCCGCAACACACTCATCGAAAACGCGTCGTAAAGGTCTGGGCGGTCCTCGCTCAACCACTTCATCAAGTTGTTGATGCGGGTTGTGGCGGACTCAGTGGCGAGGTGTTTGAGCAGTGATTCAGAAACTTCCCACCACGGGAAAACCCTGGAGGTTTTCACCGCACTGCCGCCGATATCGAGCGGTTGCCCATTGATCAAACAACGGTCGATGACAGGCATTAACTGCGTGGTGTTAACGTCGGCAGACTGAAAAATCGACAGCAAATAACGCCCATCCCAGAAACGGAAAAACACCGCGCTACCGTTGGGCATCAGGACTTGCGTGAGGCTGCGCAAATGCTCGACCAGCGCTTCTTGAGAAACAGAAGAAACCGCCAACCACCCCCAATCGCGAGACTCAGTGGTGGCAACCCACTCCAGAAACTCACCGCCAGCAGCGACGATTCCGACATAGGGCATCACCGCTTCCCACTCGGCATACTCCGTGTCAGCCCAAATCGGGCTCGGCGCTTGAGCCGTGATCGAGCGCTGCCAGGCTTTGAACGGTTCAGCAGCACTGGCACTGCTGAAGATCGCGAACAGTTGCTCCGAAGGCTTCAGTGGCTGGCGCTCCAGCCAGTCGTGAGGTGACAAGGCATCAGGCGGCACAAACACCGTCCTTGCAGCGCTCGCATTCTTCGCAGAATGGCGCGTCGCTTTGCAGGCTGAGTATTTGTGCGGCACTGAGCAGCGCCGCCGGGGCGGCGGCGAGTTTCAACGGAACGTCCGGCAGGCTCGGCGCCGCAGCCATGGCCGCCATCGGTGCGCCACCGACCTGGATCGGCACGCTGCTGAAAATCCCGCCGGGGCCGATGTTGATCCACTGCCCGCCCGCTTGAATGGTCGCGCTGGCGCCGCCGTCGATGACCACTTGCTGACCGGCGCTGACGTGGAATTGCTTACTGGCGTTAAGGGCCTGACTGGTCACGCGAATGTGTCGGTCGCCGACCACTACCAAGTGATCGTCCAGCCGCACTTCGGTCTGGCGCTGACCGTGGGTGATGCGTTTTTCGTCAGCCTTCAGCTCATGACGGGCGGTGCCGGTGACGACGATGCTGCGGGCGTTATCGACCTGCACCTGTTGATCATTCAGCACATGCTGAGTCCAGTTTCGCTGGGCGCGCAGGTAGATTTCCTCGGCGCCCTTGCGATCCTCGATGCGCAATTCGTTGTAACCGCCACCACCGGGACTACTTTGGCTGCGGAAAATGCTGCGGGTCTTGTCTGCCGGCAGATCAAGAGGCACCGGGGTCGCTGCGTTAGGCAGGCAGCCCATAACCAGTGGTTTGTCGGCATCGGCGTCGACGAATCCCACCAGCACTTCCATACCGACGCGCGGAATCATCACGCTGCCGTAGCGGTCGTGCGCCCAGCCAGTGGCGACACGCAGCCAGCAACTGGAATGCTCGTTGAGCTGACCGTCACGGTCCCAAGCGAGTTGGACCTTGACCCGACCGTACTCGTCGCAATGGATTTCGCTGTCAGTCGGGCCGGTGACTACGGCGGGCTGATAGCCAAGCATGCGCGGCTTTTCTGGCCCCAGCGGCGGGCGAAAGGAAACGTCCCACGGTGTCGCCAGAAAGGTATTGCGATAGCCCTGGAAATCATCCGGGCTGTCGCTGGTGGCCGACTCTTCAAGCACCTGCGGCTGCCGGCCACGGTGTTCGATTTCAGTGATCAACCACAGGTCATTCCACGCCTGACGCGGGTGTTCGGCAAGGTGTAGGAAATGCCCACTGACCAAAGCAGATTCGTCGCCGCGACCTTCGGCCTGACGGTAATCTGCCCCGTGGCGCTCCAAGATCCGTTGAGCCAGATGCTTGCCGCGTTCACGATCGGTGAATTGGCCGGGAAAGTGGTAGTCCTCAAGCACCGGTCGCTGCTCGCTGTCGAGGCGGCTTTCGAGTTGCAAACGCGGTTTACGGAAGTCGTAGTCCCTGCGAGTGACCGCTGTAGTCCGGGTTTCCAGCCGCACGCTGAAACGCTTGATCGCTGGCGCATCTGCCGCCATCCCACTGCCCGGCAGATACAGCGTCGGCTCGGGCAACCGGGGGAAAACCGTCTGGTCATCGCCGAACACCAACAGATGCCCATCGGGGCTGTGCTGGAAGTGGTAATGAATGCCGACTTCGGCACACAGCCGCTGGATGAACGCCAGATCGCTTTCGGCGTACTGCACGCAATACTCGCGATCGGGGTAGTCGCTGCCGAGCTGGAACTCGAAGGCATCGCGCTGGATGCCGTGGTCCTTGAGGATTTGCGTGACGATCGCCGGCACGCTTTTATGCTGGAAGATTCGCTGATTGATGCGCCGAGCGAGGTACGCCAGACGCGGTACGAGACTGATTTGGTAGCCCGTCAGACGTTGGCCGGAATCGCTCTGGCCGACGCGAAAAATCTGACCGTGAATACCGGAACCTTGTGCATCGAAACTCAGAAACGCCTGACGGTGCAGCAGGCTTTCGAGGTCAATGTCGGGCCGTTCGCTGACCAGTTCCAGGTCAAAGCGGTAGGGTTGGCTGATGGCTTCCTTGCCCGTGAACTCAAGTACCTTGAGCTCATTCTGGACGCCGTCGAGGGTCAACGTGAAACGCGGTTGATTGGCAGGCGCGAACATCCGATGTGTCTCTGCAGAATGAAGGCGGGCGATTCTGCATGAGCGACAAGGGGTGTTGAGGGAGGGACAGGGAAATCAGATTTGTCCTGCTTTTTTAGGGATTTTTCCTTCAAAAATCGGGATAGAGAACTACAGACATTCCTGTCAGAAGCACCACCGAACAAATGTGGGAGCGGGCTTGCTCGAGAATGCGGTGTGTCAGTCGACATCAACGCCGCCTCTCACACCGCATTCGCGAGCAAGCCCGCTCCCACAGTGGAACTTCGAGGCTTCACGTCTTGCGCCAAAAAAACTGAAAAAAAGGCCCGCTTCCAGTAGGAAGCAGGCCGTTTCGTTGTAGCCGAAAGGTCAGAGCATCAGCCCCTCCCCATCACTGGTTCAGGCGGAAATCCTTCTCGGCCGCGGCAAAGCGCTGAAGCATGCCGGTGGTCGGGGTGCCCATTTTGCTGACGAAGTAGATCGCCAGGCTGGCGAAGATGAAACCAGGGATGATTTCGTACAGGCCCAGCAGTTCGAAGTGTTTCCAGACGATTACGGTGATCGCGCCGACCAAGATGCCGGCCAGTGCGCCGTTGCGGGTCATGTTTTTCCAGATCACGGAGATCAGGACAACTGGACCGAACGCAGCACCGAAACCAGCCCAGGCGTAGCTGACCAGACCCAGTACACGGTTATTCGGGTTAGCCGCCAAAGCGATGGCGATCAGGGCAACCAGCAGCACCATGGCACGGCCGACCCAGACCAATTCAACCTGGGAAGCGGTTTTACGCAGGAAGGTTTTGTAGAAGTCTTCGGTCAGGGCGCTCGAGCACACCAGCAGTTGGCAGCTCAGGGTACTCATCACTGCAGCCAGGATGGCCGACAGCAACACACCGGCAACCCATGGGTTAAACAGGATTTTCGCCAGTTCGATAAACACACGCTCGTGGTTTTCGCTCACGGGCATGGCCACGGCAGGGTTGGCCGAGAAGTAAGCGATACCGAAGAAACCTACAGCGACGGTGCCGCCCAGGCACAGGATCATCCAGGTCATGGAGATGCGACGAGCGTTGGCGATCGACTTGACCGAATCCGCCGCCATGAAACGCGCCAGGATGTGCGGTTGGCCGAAATAGCCCAGGCCCCAGCCCATCAGCGAGATGATGCCGATGAAAGTGGTGTTTTTCAGCATGTCGAAGTTGCTTGGATCTTGTGCTTCGATCGCCAGGAACGTGGTGTCGATGCCGCCAGTCGCCAGCAGCACGATGATCGGCGTCAGCAGCAAGGCGAAGATCATCAGCGTGGCTTGTACGGTGTCAGTCCAGCTCACTGCCAGGAAACCACCGACGAAGGTGTAGGCAATCGTCGCCGCAGCACCGGCCCACAGCGCTGTCTCGTAGGACATGCCGAAGGTGCTTTCGAACAGACGGGCACCGGCCACAATGCCGGAAGCGCAGTAGATGGTGAAGAACACCAGGATCACGACCGCGGAGATGATCCGCAGCAGGCCGCTTTTATCTTCAAAACGGCTGGAGAAGTAATCCGGCAGGGTCAGTGCATCACCGTTGTGCTCAGTCTGCACGCGCAGACGGCCGGCGACGAACAGCCAATTCAGGTAAGCACCAATGATCAGGCCGATGGCGATCCAGCTTTCGGAAAGACCGGACATGTAGATAGCGCCTGGCAGGCCCATCAACAACCAGCCGCTCATGTCGGAAGCGCCCGCGGAGAGCGCGGTCACGACGCTGCCCAGGCTACGACCGCCCAGAATGTAGTCAGAAAGGTTGTTGGTGGAGCGATAGGCCATGAAGCCGATCAGCACCATTGCTGCGATGTAGATCACGAACGTGATCAGGGTTGGATTGCTTACGCTCATTGAGTTACGCCCTGGCATTGTTTTTATGTAACGGCGGCTAGTGAACCGCTCGCAAACGATGATGTTTGACAGACGATTCCGGATCCCGCGCATTTATGACTGATGTTTCCCCAGGAAAGCCATCAGCCGGCACACCGATCTTTTTGACCGGTTGCACCTTGGCCGCGAATGCTATTCAACAAAGCAAATAAGGTGCAACCAGTTTCGTACGAATAAGTTGCACCTAGTCGGATTTTCCTGAAAAGGGTCGGTTTTTGCTCCTTTTTAGGGCGTTTTCCGGGTTGCGCTAGAAGTAAAAGCACCAAGCAGGCGCGGGAGGGATGTACCAGAATTGATTTCCTGACGAGCTGCTTATTATTCCGACAAAAAAGGGTTGCACCCGGTTGCACCTCGACCGACGCACAGCTAATCTTGCCGCCAGCTGATGCCACGCGGTCGTGGCAAACATGAGGATAAAAATATGGCTACCACCACTCTTGGGGTCAAACTTGACGACCCGACCCGCGAACGCCTCAAGGCCGCCGCGACCTCGATTGATCGCACGCCGCACTGGCTGATCAAGCAGGCAATTTTCAATTACCTGGAAAAACTCGAGGGTGGTGCAACCCTGTCCGAGCTGAACGGTTTGAACGGCAAGGAAGTTGACGAAGCGGGCGAGATCCACGTCGATCACGCGCATCAGTGCTTCCTGGAATTCGCTGAAAGCATCCTGCCGCAATCGGTGCTGCGCGCCTCTATTACTGCGGCCTACCGTCGCCCGGAACCTGAAGTGGTGCCGATGCTGATCGAGCAGGCGCGCCTGCCGGCTGCGATGGCCGAAGCCACCAACAAGCTCGCCGCCTCGATTGCCGAGAAACTGCGCAATCAGAAAAGCGCCGGCGGCCGTGCCGGGATTGTTCAGGGCCTGTTGCAGGAATTTTCCTTGTCGTCCCAGGAAGGCGTGGCGCTGATGTGCCTGGCCGAAGCGCTGCTGCGCATCCCGGACAAAGGCACCCGTGACGCGCTGATCCGCGACAAGATCAGCACCGGCAACTGGCAGCCGCACTTGGGCAACAGCCCGTCGCTGTTCGTCAACGCCGCCACTTGGGGCTTGCTGCTGACCGGCAAATTGGTCGCCACCCACAATGAAGCAGGCTTGACGTCGTCCCTGAGCCGCATCATCGGCAAGAGCGGCGAACCGATGATCCGCAAGGGCGTCGACATGGCCATGCGCCTGATGGGCGAGCAGTTCGTTACCGGCGAAACCATCGCCGAAGCGCTGGCCAACGCCAGCAAGTTCGAAGCCAAAGGTTTCCGCTATTCCTACGACATGCTGGGTGAAGCCGCACTCACCGAACATGACGCCCAGAAGTACCTGGCCTCGTACGAACAAGCCATCCACTCGATCGGCAAAGCGTCGCACGGCCGTGGGATTTATGAAGGCCCGGGCATTTCCATCAAGCTCTCGGCACTGCACCCGCGTTATAGCCGTGCGCAATACGAGCGCGTGATGGACGAGTTGTACCCGCGCCTGCTGTCGCTGACCTTGTTGGCCAAGCAATATGACATCGGCCTGAACATCGACGCCGAAGAAGCCGACCGCCTCGAGCTGTCGCTGGATCTACTGGAGCGCCTGTGCTTCGAGCCGCAACTGACTGGCTGGAACGGCATCGGTTTCGTGATCCAGGCTTATCAGAAGCGTTGCCCGTATGTGATCGATTACGTGATCGACCTGGCTCGCCGCAGCCGTCATCGCCTGATGATCCGCCTGGTAAAAGGTGCGTACTGGGACAGCGAAATCAAGCGCGCCCAGGTCGAAGGCCTGGAAGGCTATCCGGTCTACACCCGCAAGGTGTACACCGACGTTTCCTACATCGCCTGCGCACGCAAACTGCTGTCGGTACCGGAAGTCATTTATCCGCAGTTCGCCACGCACAACGCCCACACCTTGTCGGCCATTTATCACATCGCCGGTCAGAACTATTACCCAGGTCAGTACGAGTTCCAATGCCTGCACGGCATGGGCGAACCGCTGTACGAACAGGTTGTAGGTAAAGTTTCCGAAGGCAAGCTGAACCGTCCGTGCCGCGTGTACGCACCGGTTGGCACGCACGAAACATTGTTGGCGTATCTGGTGCGTCGCCTGCTGGAAAACGGCGCGAACACCTCATTCGTTAACCGCATCGCCGACCAGTCTATTTCGATTCAGGAGCTGGTGGCCGATCCAGTGGCCAGCATCGAGCAGATGGCGACGCTGGAAGGCGGCTTCGGCCTGCCGCACCCGCGTATCCCGCTGCCGCGTGATCTTTATGGTCCCGAGCGCGCCAACTCCAGCGGCATCGACATGGCCAACGAACATCGTCTGGCTTCCCTGTCGTGCGCCCTGCTGGCCACCGCTCACAACAACTGGAAAGCGGCGCCGATGCTCGGTTGCGCGTCCAGCACTGAAACCCCTGCGCCAGTCCTGAACCCGTCCGATTTGCGTGACGTGGTCGGCCATGTGCAGGAAGCGACCGTCGAAGACGTCGACAACGCAATCCAGTGTGCCCTGAACGCTGCGCCAATCTGGCAGGCCACCCCGCCGGCCGAACGCGCCGCGATCCTGGAACGTGCCGCCGATTTGATGGAAGGCGAGATCCAGACGTTGATGGGTCTGTTGGCTCGCGAAGCCGGCAAGACCTTTGCCAACGCCATCGCCGAAGTGCGTGAAGCCGTGGACTTCCTGCGTTATTACGCGGTGCAGGCTCGTAACGATTTCACCAACGATGCCCACCGCCCATTGGGTCCGGTGGTCTGCATCAGCCCGTGGAACTTCCCGCTGGCAATCTTCAGTGGTCAGGTCGCTGCCGCCCTGGCCGCCGGTAACCCGGTACTGGCCAAACCTGCGGAACAAACCCCGCTGGTGGCCGCTCAAGCCGTGCGCTTGCTGATCGAAGCCGGGATTCCGGAAGGCGTGCTGCAACTGCTGCCGGGCCGTGGCGAAACTGTCGGCGCCCGTCTGGTCGGCGACGATCGCGTCAAAGGCGTGATGTTCACCGGCTCCACCGAAGTCGCTCGTCTGCTGCAACGCAACGTCGCCGGTCGTCTGGATGCTCAGGGTCGTCCGATTCCGCTGATCGCTGAAACTGGTGGCCAGAACGCGATGATCGTTGACTCCTCGGCACTGACCGAACAGGTTGTGATCGACGTGGTGTCGTCGGCCTTCGACAGTGCTGGCCAGCGTTGCTCGGCGCTGCGGGTACTGTGCCTGCAGGAAGATTCCGCTGATCGTGTCATCGAAATGCTCAAGGGCGCCATGGCGGAATGCCGTCTCGGTAATCCAGAGCGCCTGTCCGTGGACATCGGCCCGGTGATCGACGCCGAAGCCAAGGCGGGCATTGAGAAGCACATCCAGGCCATGCGCGACAAAGGTCGCAATGTGTACCAGGTGGCAATTGCCAACAGCGAAGAAGTCAAACGCGGCACCTTCGTGATGCCGACCCTGATCGAACTGGAAAGCTTCGACGAACTGCAACGGGAGATCTTCGGCCCGGTGCTGCACGTGGTTCGCTACAAGCGCAAAGAGATCGATCAACTGATCGGCCAGATCAACGCTTCCGGCTACGGCTTGACCCTTGGCGTGCACACTCGCATCGACGAGACCATTGCCAAGGTGATCGACAACGTCAACGCGGGTAACGTTTATGTGAACCGCAACATCGTCGGCGCTGTGGTCGGCGTGCAACCGTTCGGCGGTGAAGGCCTGTCGGGCACTGGCCCGAAAGCCGGTGGTCCGCTGTACCTGTACCGCTTGCTGTCGACACGTCCTACCGATGCGATCGAACAATCCTTCGCTCGGGGCGACGCTATCGCTGCACCGGATGTCCGCCTGCGTGATGCCATGAGCAAACCGCTGACTGCGCTGAAAGCCTGGGCCGACAGCAACAAGCTCGCTGACTTGAGCACCCTGTGCGTACAGTTCGCGGCGCAATCGCAAAGCGGGATCACCCGTGTTCTGGCAGGCCCGACCGGTGAGCGCAATAGCTACGCCATCCTGCCGCGCGAACACGTGCTCTGCCTGGCGGACGTCGAAGGTGATCTGCTGACTCAACTGGCGGCGGTGTTGGCCGTAGGCGGCTCGGCGGTGTGGCCGGACGCTGAACCGGGCAAGGCGCTGTTCGCACGCCTGCCGAAAGAAATCCAGGCGCGGATCAAGCGGGTTGCCGACTGGACCAAGGATGAGGTGGTAATTGATGCGGTTCTGCATCATGGCCATTCCGACCAGTTGCGTGCGGTCTGCCAGCAAGTGGCCAAGCGTGCCGGCGCGATTGTTGGGGTTCATGGTTTGTCGCAGGGCGAAACCAACATTGCGTTGGAACGTCTGGTGATCGAGCGTGCGTTGAGCGTGAACACCGCTGCGGCGGGTGGTAATGCCAGTTTGATGACGATCGGCTAAACCCAATAAGCCAGGCACCCGCAATAGGTGCCTGGTTCACCAAACCCTGTGGGAGCGGGCTTGCCCGCGATAGCGATGTATCAGTCACTGAAGATGTTGACTGGTCTGACGCCATCGCGGGCAAGCCCGCTCCCACAGGTTTGTGCATCAGGCTTCTTGATTGTTCTGCCCTTCTATCACCGCCATCAATCATCCTGTTCAGCCTCTATTCCCACGCCTAGACTCGGTCCATTCCAAAAAAAGGTAGATCGCCATGTCCGAGACGTTGCTCAGTTCCCGTAATCTGGCTTTCGAGCTGTATGAAGTCCTTGATGCCGAGGGCCTGACCCAGCGTGAGCGGTTCGCCGAGCACAACCGCGAAACCTTCGATGCGGCCATCGGCACCGCCCGCAGCATCGCCGAGAAGTTCTTCGCCCCGCACAACCGCAAGGGCGATGAGAACGAACCGCGCTATGAGGACGGTCAGGCGATTCTGATTCCGGAAGTGAAACCGGCGGTGGATGCCTTCCTCGAAGCCGGTTTCCTCAACGCCGCGCGCAGTTTCGACGCGGGCGGCATGCAACTTCCTACATTGCTATCCCAAGCCTGCTTCGCGCACTTTCAGTCGGCCAACGCGGCGTCGACCTCCTACCCGTTCCTGACCATGGGCGCGGCGAACCTGATTGAAAGCTTCGGCACCGATGAGCAGAAGCAGCGCTTCCTGCAACCGATGATCGACGGCCGTTTCTTCGGCACAATGGCCCTCACCGAGCCGCATGCCGGCTCGTCGTTGTCGGATATTCGTACACGCGCCGAACCCGCGTCCGACGGCACCTATCGACTCAAGGGCAACAAGATTTTCATCTCCGGCGGCGATCACCCACTGTCGGAAAACATAGTGCATATGGTGTTGGCCAAACTGCCGGACGCACCGGCCGGTGTGAAAGGTATTTCGCTGTTCATCGTGCCCAAGTTTCTGGTCAACGATGACGGCAGCCTCGGCCAGCGCAACGACGTATTGCTGGCCGGTTTGTTCCACAAGATGGGCTGGCGCGGCACTACGTCCACCGCGCTGAACTTCGGCGACAACGGCGAGTGTGTCGGCTATCTGGTAGGCAAGCCGCACCACGGTTTGAGCTACATGTTCCAGATGATGAACGAGGCACGGATCGGCGTCGGTATGGGCGCGGTGATGCTGGGTTATGCCGGTTACCTGTATTCCCTGGAATACGCCCGCGAACGTCCACAAGGTCGAGTACCGGATAGCAAGGACCCGACCACCGCACCGGTGGCAATCATTCAGCATGCCGACGTCAAACGCATGCTGCTGACCCAGAAGGCTTATGTAGAAGGCGCGTTCGACCTTGGGTTGTACGCGGCGCGGCTGTTTGACGACACCACGACCCTTGAAGGCGAAGCCGAGCGCAAACAGGCTCATGAGCTACTGGATCTGCTGACGCCGATCGTCAAATCCTGGCCATCGGAGTTTTGCTTGAAGGCCAACGAACTGGCGATCCAGATTCTCGGTGGCCACGGTTATACCCGTGAGTACCCGGTGGAGCAGTACTACCGCGACAACCGCCTGAACCCGATCCATGAAGGGACTCACGGCATTCAGTCGCTGGACTTGCTGGGGCGCAAACTGGCTCAGAACGGGGGCGCGGGGCTCAAGCAACTGATCCGCCTGATCGCCGACACCGCCGAGCGCGCACAGGCGTATGAATCGCTGACACCACTGCGAGAACCGCTGGAGAAACTGGTGGCGCGCCTGCAAGCCGTGACCATCGGCCTGCTGACCGATCTGGCCCAAGGCAAGGTCAATAGCAGCCTGGCGAACTCCGCGCTGTACCTGAAAGTGTTCGGCCACACGGTGATTGGCTGGCGCTGGCTGGAACAGGCGATTCGCGCTGAGGAAGGGCTGGCCAAAGGGAACCCGGCGGACGTGAGCTTCTATAAAGGCAAGCTGCAGGCGGCGCGATATTTCCTGACGTGGGAAGTGCCGGGTTGTCACCATGAACTGGCGATTCTTGAGGCGCGGGATGATGTGTGTCTGACGATGCGGGATGAGTGGTTCTGACCCCCCCGCTCACTGATCATTCCCACGCTCTGCGTGGGAATGCCTCCTGTGACGCTCTGCGTCACAATCGCGAAGGGACGCGGAGCGTCCCGGGCTGCATTCCCACGCGGAGCGTGGGAACGATCATGTCAACCGAAACCCATCCATCTGCCGCGCCAGATCATCCGCCAACCGCTGCAACGTCTGACAGTCTTCCCGACAAGCCCTGACTTCCCCTGCTGTCGCTCGAGCCAAATCAGAAATCCCCTGCACGTTGCGGTTGATCTCTTCCGTCACCGCCGACTGCTCTTCTGTCGCCGTCGCCACCTGATGGTTCATGTCGCTGATCCGCTCGACCTGCCCGGTGATCGCCGTCAACGACGCCCCGGTACGCTGACTCGACTCAACGCCGGTGCCGGTCGCCGCTTGCCCGGCGTGCATGGAAAACACCGCATTCTCCGCGCCCTGCTTGAGGCTGCCGATCATCTGCTGAATCTCGTCGGTGGATGACTGAGTTCGCCGCGCCAGGGTCCGCACTTCATCGGCCACCACGGCAAACCCGCGTCCCATATCCCCGGCCCGTGCCGCTTCGATGGCGGCGTTGAGCGCCAACAAATTGGTTTGCTCGGAAATCCCGCGAATCACCGCCAACACCTGATCGATGGACGCCACTTGATGGGCCAACTCACCCACCGCACCGGCGGCTATGCCAATCTCGTCGGACATGCTTTCTATATGCCGGATCGATCCACCCACCACTTCCCGCGCCTGCAGTGCTTCATCCCGCGCGGTTTGCGAAGCGACGGCCGCGTTGCCGGCGTTTTCAGCGATTTCCTGCACGGTCAGGCCCATCTCGTGGACAGCGGTGGCGACCATGTCGGTCATTTCCTGCTGACGGCCCGAGCGTTCGGCCGTGTTGTCCACCACCCGTGCCACTTGGCCAACCGCCGTGCGTAAACGCTCGCTGGTGGCCAGGACTTCGCCGATCATGTTGCGCTGACTTTCCAGAAATCGATTGAAACCGCGAGCGAGGTCACCCAGTTCATCCGTGCGACTGGAATCTAACCTGTGGGTCAAATCTCCACCACCGCTACCGATGGCTACCAGCGCCGCTGTTACCTGACGAATCGGTCGCACCAACCCACGGGCCAGCACCACCACCAACAACAGGCACACCAACGCCACCGCCAGACCGATGCCGCTGCTCATCCACATCGCACGCCGGGCTTCGGCGTAGATCTGCGACTGTGGCACTTCGGCCACCAGGGTCCAGCCCAGATCACGCAGCGGCAGGCTCAACGCCAGAAAATCTTCACCATCGCGGACAAAACTGCTGGTGGCGGACGCGGTGGAGGTAGAGAGCCGCCCCATGACCGCTTGCGCCGCGGGGGTGCCGATCTGTTCGACCAGCGTGCGTTTGCCGCTGTACTGCGTCTCGGGATGAACCTGGATCAAACCGTCGGAGCGCACGAGATAGACCTTGCCGCGCTCACCGAAGTTGAAATTCTGAATTAGCTCCGACAGCTCTTTCATGCTCAGGCCCAGCCCGGCGACGCCCACGACTTTGCCGGCCTGCTCGACTTTGAAATCGATGAACAGGGCCAATTCACCGGTGGCGGTGTCATTGTCGATATTGAGGGTGCGCGGTTGGTTGCTATCGAGGAAAGCATAGAACCAGGCGTCCTTTGGATTGGAGCGACTGAGGGTCCGGTCCAGGCCTTTTTCAGTGAAGTAATGGTTGGACGCGGTGCCGACAATAATCGCGGTAAAGGCTTTGTGCTCGGCGCGGATGCCTTCCAGATACTTCACGAAGGTGTCGGTCTGGGCACTGTTCTCGCCCCCGCCCAACCAATCGCGAACCATGCTGTTACTGGCGATGTCCTTGGCGGCGGTAAGCGGTTGAACGAGGATTCGTTCGATGTCGTTGCGCATCGCTTCGATGCTCGACGGCAGCGCTTGTTCGACCAGATAGCGCTGGGCGAGACGGTTGACCACGAGGGTATAAACGCCAACCACGATCAGAATACTGACCAGCAGGGCGGTGCCCATGCTCAGGATCAACTGCCATTGAATACTGCGTCGCCAGAACTGCATGGAGCACCCCCAAAGAATAAGAGGCTGGAATACTGCAACAGCCATGCCGATTGTATACAACGCAAACGACAATTTATTCTTTGGTTGTGCGCAAAGCTGATCAGGCCTGATTGATTGTCTTGGCGATCACTTCAACCGTGGCGCTGACTTGCTCTTGGAAACGGTTGAGTTCCTCCTGATGACGCTTTTGCATTTCGATCTGCTGCGAGCACAGATTCATCGCCGCCAGCACCAGCAAGCGGTCACCGATCAGCGTCGGGTATTTCTTTTTGGTCTCGGCCAGGGCGGCCTTCAACATCAATGCGGCGTCCAACAGGGTCTGCTCTTCCCCGGCCGGCGCCTTGATCGAATAGTCCTCCCCCAGAATCGAGACGACTTTTACCCCTGCGGCGCCGTAACTCATGCGCTGACAGGGCCGGCGCTGACGCGCTCAACCAAGGCCTGAATGCGTGCGGCGGTGGCGCCTTGTCTCTCTTCCTGTTCCATCAGGCTCAGTTGCAGGCTTTCGTTTTCTTCCTTGACCTGGGCCAGTTCTGCACTCAGGGATTGATGGGTGCCGAGCAGGGTCTGGTTCTGCTGCACCAGGTCGCTGACCAGTTGTTCCAATTGGCTTAGGGATGCTTCCAACATTTTGATTTTCCGGGCATTTTCAAAGGGCGCGTACGATAAAGAAAAGTCACCACTGACGCCAGGGTTATTCGGGCGCAAGGCCTTGATTTTGCTGGTGGGCGACCTTCCTCGCGAGCTTTAAAGACTGTGTTTAGCGGATCTGGTTCCTGCACTTCGTCGCCGCGGCCCTTCTGCGACAAAAACGCGCAGCGCCTCAAGACTTTAGTCGTATGACCGATAAGTCATCCATACAACAGTCTCAGCGCCGCACGAATGCGCTCTTTTCGGTGAACACCATGTCCCTACGTAATATGAATATCGCACCGCGGGCGTTCCTCGGCTTCACCCTGATTGGCGCCATGCTGCTGATCCTGGGGGTGTTCGCCCTGAACCAGATGAGCAAGATTCGCGGCGCCGCCGAGGAGATCACCTCGAACAGCGTACCGAGCATCAAAAGCCTCGACGAGTTCACTCAACTGACCCTGCGCCTGCGTGTCCTGGCTTATCGCCTGTTGGTGAATCGCGAACCGGACATCCAGCAGAAAACCATGGACCTGCTGGAAACCCGTAACCAGCAGATTCGAGCGGCTCAGACCTCCTATGAAAAACTGATCGCCAGCCCGCAGGAACGTGCAGCCTATGATCAGTATGTGCAGTTACTGGGTCAGTACCGCCAAATCGAAGACCGGATGAAGAGCCTGTCGCGCAACAATCAGGTCGACGAACTGCGCACACTGGTCAACACCGATTTACTGAACAACTCTGAAGCCATCAACACCGTGCTCAACCGCTTGCTGGAGATCAACACCCAGCAGGCCGACAGCGCCAACCAGCAAGCTACCGACCAGTACTCGTCAGCCTTCAACCTGGTGGTGACCCTGCTGGTCATCGCCACCGGCCTGACCTTGCTGTTCGCCTGGCTGCTGACCAACAGCATCACCAAGCCGATCGCCAACGCCTTGAGCGCGGCTGAAGAAATCGCCGAAGGCAACCTGACGCGGCCGATCACCGTCGATGGCGAAGATGAAGCCGGTCGTCTGCTCGCCGCGATGGCGAAGATGCAGGAAAAACTGCGCGATACCCTGCAACGGATTTCCGGTTCGGCCACGCAACTGGCGTCTGCCGCGGAAGAACTCAACAGCGTCACCGACGAAAGCGCTCGTGGCCTGACTCAGCAAAATAACGAAATCGAACAGGCCGCCACCGCTGTCAATGAAATGACCAGCGCCGTGGAAGAAGTCGCCCGCAACGCCGTGAGCACCTCCGAAGCCTCGAAAAACGCCACCACCTCGGCGGGCGACGGTCGTGACCTGGTTCAGGAAACCGTGAGTGCCATCGAGCGCATGAGCGCCGACGTACAGAGCACCGCCACCCTGATCGGTGATCTGGCCAACGAGTCGCGGGACATCGGCAAAGTGCTGGACGTTATTCGCGGCCTGGCTGATCAGACCAATCTGTTGGCGTTGAACGCCGCCATCGAAGCGGCCCGTGCCGGTGAAGCCGGTCGTGGTTTCGCGGTGGTCGCCGACGAAGTGCGTGCGCTGGCCCATCGCACTCAACAGTCGACCAGCGAAATCGAACGCATGATCGGCAGCATCCAGAGCGGCACCGAACACGCCGTGGATTCGATGCGCAACAGCACCGAGCGCGCCGAATCGACCTTGAACATCGCTCGCGGTGCAGGCATGTCGCTGGACACCATCAACAGCGCCATCGTCGAAATCAACGAACGCAATCTGGTGATCGCAAGTGCCGCCGAAGAACAGGCGCAAGTGGCCCGTGAAGTAGACCGCAATCTGGTGAACATTCGTGACCTGTCGGTGCAATCGGCCACCGGTGCCAACCAGACGAGCGCGGCCAGCAACGAGCTGTCGCGCCTGGCGCTGGACCTGAACAACATGGTTGGGCGGTTTAGCCTGTAACCTGTGACTGATCGTTCCCACGCTCCGCGTGGGAATGCATCTATGGACGCTCCGCGTCCGCTCTTGGAACGCAGAGCGTCCCGGGCTGCATTCCCACGCAGAGCATGGGAACGATCAGTCGACTCACGTTAAAAGCTTTTTGACAGCATCACATTTCAACAGGTTAGAATCGCTGGCACGCAGACTGCATGGTCAGTTTGTGCCCGCCTTTAGCTTTCTGGAGTACTGCCTTTGAATGCGACGACCATCAACAGCCTGTTCTTGATCGGCGCGTTGCTGGTAGGTGCGAGCATTCTGGTGAGCTCTCTTTCATCGCGCCTCGGCATCCCCATTCTGGTGATTATCCTCGCGGTGGGCATGTCGGCCGGTGTCGACGGTGCCGGCATTATTTTCGATAACTACCCAACGGCTTATCTGGTCGGCAACCTCGCTTTGGCAGTGATCCTGCTCGACGGCGGCTTGCGCACCCGGGTGGCGAGTTTTCGCGTGGCATTATGGCCGGCATTGTCGCTCGCGACAGTCGGGGTCTTGATCACCACCGGGCTGACCGGGATGGCGGCGGCGTGGCTGTTCGACCTGAACATGATTCAGGGCTTGCTGATCGGCGCCATCGTCGGCTCCACCGACGCCGCGGCCGTGTTCTCGCTGCTGGGCGGCAAGGGCCTGAACGAACGGGTGAGCGCGAGCCTGGAAATCGAATCCGGCAGCAACGATCCGATGGCGGTGTTCCTCACCGTGACCTTGATCGACATGCTCGCCAGCGGCGAAACCGGTCTGCACTGGAATCTGCTCCTGCATTTGATGCGCGAGTTCGGCATCGGCGGTGTGATCGGCCTCGGCGGCGGTTGGCTCATGCTGCAACTGGTCAACCGGATCAACCTGGCCAACGGCCTTTATCCGATTCTGGTGATCGCTGGCGGTCTGGTCGTGTTTGCCCTGACCAACGCCCTGCACGGCAGCGGTTTTTTGGCGGTGTACTTGTGTGGCCTGGTGATCGGTAACCGTCCGGTCCGCAGTCGCCACGGCATTCTGCACATGCTCGACGGCATGGCCTGGCTGGCCCAGATCGGCATGTTTCTGGTGCTGGGGCTGTTGGTTACGCCCCATGACCTGCTGCCGATTGCTTTGCCGGCGCTGGGCCTGGCGCTGTGGATGATTCTGTTTGCCCGTCCGCTATCGGTGCTGGTCGGTCTGTTGCCCTTCAAGGCGTTCCATGGACGCGAGAAGGCATTCATTTCCTGGGTGGGTCTGCGCGGTGCCGTACCGATCATTCTGGCGGTGTTCCCGCTGATGGCGGGGCTGCCCAATGCTCAGCTCTACTTCAATCTGGCGTTCTTTATCGTGCTGGTCTCGCTGCTGGTGCAAGGCACAAGCCTGCCCTGGGTTGCCAAGCTCTTGAAAGTGACCGTCCCGCCGGAGCCCTTGCCGATCTCCCGTTCTGCGCTGGAAGTGCATGTCACCAGCGAATGGGAGCTGTTCGTGTATCGCCTCGGTGCCGAGAAATGGTGCATTGGATCCCCTCTTCGCGAGCTGAAAATGCCCGAAGGTACCCGTATCGCAGCCCTGTTTCGTGGCCAACAACTGCTCCATCCGTCGGGTAGTACGGTGCTCGAAGTCGATGATTTGCTCTGCGTCATCGGCCATGAACACAACCTTCCGGCCCTCGGAAAACTCTTCAGTCAGGCACCACAGCGGGGCCTGGATTTGCGCTTTTTCGGCGACTTCGTACTCGAAGGAGACGCCCAGCTGGGTGCGGTTGCTGCCCTGTACGGGTTGAAAGTCGAAGGCATCGATCCGAACATGTCCCTGGGCCACTTCATTGCCCAGAAAGTGGGCGGTGCGCCGGTAGTCGGTGACCAGGTGGAATGGAACAACACCCTCTGGACCGTCGCGGTCATGGAAGGGAACAAGATTGGTAAAGTGGGCGTCAGATTCCCCGAAGGAAGTCGCCCCGGACCGGGACTCTTCCTCTAAACTCCACTCTTCGCCTCGTTTTCGATCGGTCTCTATGTCAACCCTGCGCACTTTTATTATCATGGCCCTGCTGGGCTTGAGTCTTTCCATCAGCACGCTGCAAGCCGCCGAACCGCCGTCCAGCGAAGCCGTGCAGGCGAGCCTGGACAAGATCGCCGACCGCAAACTGCCGGAAGCCGATCAAAAAGCCCTGCAAGCGGTCCTGCAGAGCACGCTCACTCAGCTTAACAACCAGCGTGATTACGATCAGAAGCTGATCGATCTCAAGCAGCAGTTGAACAGTGCGCCAAGGCAGAACATCGAGAACCAGCGCGAACTGACCCGTCTCAAGGCCACCAAAGTAGTACCGGTGGCGCAACGCTATACCAAAGAGACCATTCAGCAGCTTGAGCAATTGCTGACCGAACGTTCCACCCAGCAAAGCGATCTGCAAAAAGCCCTGGCTGAAGCGAACAGCCTGATCATCACCGCCCAGACCCGCCCTGAGCGCGCCCAGGCCGAAATATCTGCCAGCCAGACGCGCATCCAGCAGATCAACAACATCCTCAAGATCGGCAAGGACAGCGGCAAGACCTTGACCCCTGAGCAACGCGATCAGCTCAACGCTGAACTCGCGGCACTGAACGCCTTGATCCCGTTGCGTCGCCAGGAACTGGCCGGCAACAGCCAGTTGCAGGACTTGGGCAACAGCCAGCATGACTTGCTGTCGGAAAAATCGGCGCGCCTGGACCAGGAAATTCAGGAACTGCAAACCCAGATCAACCAGAAACGCCTGGCCCAGTCGCAAGAAACGGTGACCCAGCAGTCCATCGAAGCGCAGAAGGCTGGCGGCAGCAGCCTGCTGGCTACCGAAAGCGCGGCCAACCTGAAGCTCTCCGACTACCTGCTTAAAAGCACCGACCGCCTCAACGAAGTCACCCAACAGAACCTGCAGACCAAGCAGCAACTGGACAGCGTGACCCAAAGCGATTCGGCGCTGGACGAACAGATCAACGTGCTCAAGGGCAGCCTGCTGCTCTCCAAGATTCTCTACAAACAGAAACAGGCGCTGCCGCGCCTCAGGCTCGACCGCGATCTGGCCGACCAGATTGCCGACATTCGCCTGTATCAGTTCGAAGTCAGCCAGCAACGGGAACTGCTCAGCAACCCGACAACTTATGTCGATAACCTGCTGGCGACTCAGCCACCCGAGCAAGTCACCCCGCAACTGCGCAAGAGCCTGCTGGAACTGGCCACCACCCGCGCGGACCTGTTGGAGCGTTTGTATCGCGAACTGAACGCAGTGCTCAACGAATCCATCACGCTGCAACTCAACCAGAAGCAACTGCTCAGCACCGCGCAAAGTCTGCGGGCGACCCTCGACGAACAGATGTTCTGGATTCCCAGCAACAAACCGCTGGACCTTGAGTGGATGCACGGCGTGCCGGAACGCCTGGAACGTCAGGTCACCACCTTGCCTTGGGCCTCAAGCCTGAGCGAACTGACCGATGGCCTGACGCAACGGCCGCTGTTGTTCCTGCCGCTGGCCTTTCTGATCGGGGCGCTGCTGTGGCGCCGCAAAAATCTCTATGCCCGCCTGAACAAAGTTCACCTGGACATCGGCCATTTCAAGCGCGACAGCCAGTGGCACACACCGCAAGCGATTCTGATCAACATCCTGCTGGCGATGCCGGTCTCTCTGGGCCTGGCCTTATGCGGCCTGGCCTTGCAGATCGACGCCCGCGGACAGAACACGAACATGGGCGCGGCACTGCTGCAGATGGCCCAGGCCTGGCTGGTGTTCTACACCGCCTACCGCATCCTGGCGCCGGGTGGCGTGGCCGAACTGCATTTCCGCTGGGAAAAACCTCAGGTCGAATTCCTTCAAGGCTGGATACGCCGACTCGGCCTGGTAGTGATGGCCCTGGTGGCAGTGGTGGCGGTCGCCGAGTTGCAACCAGCGATACTGGCCGATGACGTGCTCGGCATGCCGGTGGTGCTGACTTGCTACGCCTTGATGGCCTGGCTACTCAGCCGCCTGCTGGTTAGCAGCCCGACTCACCAGAACGCTTCACTGTTCCGCAAGGCCGTGGGGGTTCTGTTCACAGCCCTGCCGATCGCGTTGTTCGTCGCCGTGTGCTTTGGCTACTACTACACCGCGCTGAAACTCAGCGACCGGTTGATCAACACGCTTTACCTGCTGATGTTCTGGCTGGTGATCGAGGCCACGTTCGTGCGCGGTCTCAGCGTTGCCGCACGGCGCCTGGCCTATCAACGCGCCTTGGCCAAACGCCAGGCCGCCAAAGAAGCCGGCGACGGTGAAGCGGTGATCGAAGAGCCAACCCTGGACATCGAGAAGGTCAACGAACAGTCACTGCGACTGATCCGCCTGGCCTTGCTCGGCGGTTTCATCGCGGCGTTGTATTGGGTCTGGTCGGACCTGATTTCAGTGTTCTCGTACCTGGACAACATCACCCTCTACGAATACACCAGCGGCACCGGCGCCAACATGAGCATGGTGCCGATCAGTATCGGCGATATGCTCGGCGCGCTGATCATCATCGGCATCACCTTCGCGCTGGCGCGCAACCTGCCGGGCTTGCTGGAAGTGTTTGTGCTGTCGAAGCTGAACCTGGCCCAGGGCAGCTCCTACGCCACGACCACGCTGTTGTCCTATGTGATCGCCGGTGTCGGTTTCGTCTCGACCCTGTCCACGCTCGGTGTGAGCTGGGACAAGTTGCAATGGCTGGTGGCGGCGCTGTCGGTCGGCCTCGGTTTCGGGATGCAGGAGATCTTCGCCAACTTCATCTCCGGCATCATGATCCTGTTCGAACGCCCGGTGCGGATCGGTGACACCATCACCATCGGCAACCTGTCGGGCACGGTGAGCAAGATCCGGATCCGCGCCACGACCATCACCGACTTCGACCGCAAGGACATCATCGTCCCGAACAAGACGTTCATCACCGGGCAACTGATCAACTGGTCCCTGACCGACACCATCACCCGAGTGACCCTCAAGCTCGGCGTCGACTACGGCTCGGACCTGGACCTGGTGAAAGAGCTGCTGCTCAAGGCAGCCCGCGACAACCCGCGCGTGCTGAAGGACCCGGAACCCCACGTGTACTTCCTGAACTTCGGCGAAAGCACCCTTGATCACGAATTGCGCATGCATGTGCGCGACCTCGGCGACCGTAACCCGGTACTCGACGAGGTTAACCGCTTCATCAATCGTGAGTTCAAGAAGCAGAAGATCAACATCTCGTTCCGGCAAATGGAGGTCTACCTCAAGAACCTTCACGGTCAGGAGTACAAGATGGTGCCGGTCGAGCCGGAAACCAAAACCATCGTGCCGCTGCCCGATGGCAAATCGCACCGAGAGCCTCCGCCGGTCGAACTCGACTAACCGCCCTATCCCTAGCAGAATGCTCGGACATTCTGCTGGAGATGGCCGTTGAAAGCCCTCGACGAACTGACCTTCGACAATCGCTTCGCCCGCCTGGGCGACGCGTTCTCAACCCATGTGCTGCCCGAGCCCATCGCCGCTCCGCGACTGGTGGTCGCCAGCCCCGCTGCTATGGCGTTGCTGGACCTGGACCCGTCTGTGGCCGAGACACCGGTGTTCGCCGAGCTGTTCGGCGGCCAGAAGCTTTGGGCCGAGGCCGAGCCGCGAGCGATGGTCTATTCCGGGCATCAGTTCGGCTCTTACAACCCGCAGTTGGGCGACGGTCGTGGTCTGTTGCTGGGCGAGGTCTATAACGAGGCCGGCGAGCATTGGGACCTACACCTCAAGGGCGCAGGCCAGACGCCTTACTCGCGCATGGGCGATGGACGCGCGGTGTTGCGTTCTTCGATCCGCGAATTTCTTGCCTCCGAAGCCCTGCACGCCCTGAACATTCCCACTACTCGCGCACTGTGCGTAATCGGCTCCGACACACCAGTCTGGCGCGAGAAACAGGAACGCGCAGCCATGGTCTTGCGCCTGGCACCGAGCCATGTGCGCTTCGGGCATTTCGAATTTTTCTACTACACCAAGCGCCCCGAGCAGCAGAAAGAACTCGGCGAGCACGTGCTGGCCATGCATTTCCCGCATTGCCTGGAACAGCCGGAACCGTACCTGGCGATGTTCCGAGAAATCGTCGAGCGCAATGCCGAGCTGATCGCCAAATGGCAGGCCTATGGGTTCTGCCACGGTGTGATGAACACCGACAACATGTCGATCCTGGGCATCACCTTCGACTTCGGCCCGTTCGCCTTCCTCGACGACTTCGACGCCCACTTCATCTGCAACCACTCCGATGACCAGGGCCGTTACTCCTTCAGCAACCAGGTGCCGATCGGCCAGTGGAACCTCAGCGCCCTCGCCCAGGCCCTGACGCCGTTCATCAGCGTCGAAGCCCTGCGCGAAACCCTCGGCCTGTACCTGCCACTGTTCCAGGCCCACTACCTGGACCTGATGCGCCGCCGCCTCGGTCTCACCACTGCCGAAGACGACGACCAGAAACTGCTGGAGCATCTGCTGCAACTGATGCAGAACAGCGGCGTCGACTACAGCCTGTTCTTCCGCCGCCTGGGGGATGAGTCACCCGAACTGGCCGTCGCCCGTTTGCGCGATGACTTCGTCGACATCAAGGGCTTCGATGCGTGGGGCGCGCTCTATATTGCCCGGGTTGCTCGTGAAGGCGTGGTTGACCAGCAACAGCGCCGCAAACGAATGCATGCAGTCAATCCGCTGTACATCCTGCGTAACTATCTGGCGCAGAAAGCCATCGATGCGGCAGAAAGCGGCGACTATGCAGAAGTTCGTCGTTTGCATGCGGTATTGAGCAATCCGTTCGAGGAACAGCCTGGAATGGAGAGCTATGCCGAGCGGCCGCCGGAGTGGGGCAAGCATCTGGAGATCAGTTGTTCGTCGTGAGTGAACGTAGTCCCTCTGTGCAACTGAAGAAGGTAATGGCCTACAACCTATCGCCTTGATAATGACCACCTTCGACTCCAGATCAGTTGCATAGACTGCCCAACTGAGAACCAATCATGCCCGAACCACTGCTAATCCCCTGCCCCCACTGCAACGGCCTTAACCGCATCCCCGCCGAACGCCTCGACGACCATCCAAAATGCGGCCGCTGCAAGGCCGAAGTCCTGCTCAACAAGCCGTTTGAATTGAAGCAAGGCGATTACGCCAGTCAGATCAAGGGCGACCTGCCGTTGCTGGTGGACGTATGGGCGGACTGGTGCGGGCCGTGCAAGTCGTTTGCGCCGGTGTTCGAGCAGGCGGCGGGGCAATTGGCGGGCAAATGTCGGCTGGCCAAGCTGGACAGCGAGGCGAATCAGCAGTTGTCGGCGCAATTGGGGATTCGCTCGATCCCGAGCCTGATTCTGTTCAAGAATGGCCGGGAAGTGGCTCGCCAGAGCGGAGCCTTCCCGTTACCCCAATTGATGAGCTGGCTGCGTAGCCAAGGGATTTAGAGCCACCACAAATAAATGTGGGAGCGACGGTGCGACGATTCGACCTGCTCGCGAAGAGGGCTTCGCATTCAACATCTCTGTTGACTGGACTTCCGCTTTCGCGAGCAGGCTCGCTCCCACAGTGGTTCGGTGTTGTTTGCAGGAATCAGGCGTTTTCGAGAAGGTTGTGCAGGTCGACGAACTGCTGGGTCAGTTTATGCCGCGGGTCGAGGTGGATCAGCGGCGTGTTGGCCTGGTGGGATTCGCGCATGCGCACCGAGCTGGCCAGGTACACCGGCAACACCGGTAGCCCTTCGGCGATCAGTTCGTCGAGTATTTGCTGAGGCAAACTGGCGCGGGCCTGGAACTGGTTGACGACGATGCCTTCAACTTCCAGCCCTTCGTTGTGGTCCTCCTTCAATTCTTCGATTTCCGCCAGCAGGCCATACAGCGCCTGGCGCGAGAAACTGTCGCAGTCGAAGGGAATCAGTACACGATCAGCGGCGATCAAGGCCGAGACGGCATAAAAATTCAGTGCTGGCGGCGTATCGAGGTAGATTCGGTCGTAATCGCCGTCCAGCTCCTCGAGCAATTTGCGCAGCTTGTTGATCTTGTGCTTGGCCTCAAGCTTGGGCTGCAAATCAGCCAGCTCGGCGGTGGCGGTAACGACGTGAAGGTTGTCGAAAGGGGTTTCATAGATGTCGACCTGGTTTTTCTTCGAGAACGGACCCGAGGACAGAGTCTGCTTGAAGAAGTCAGCGATCCCCATCGGGATATCATCACCGGTGAGTCCCGTCAGGTATTGAGTGGAGTTGGCCTGAGCATCGAGATCCACCAACAGCGTGCGATAGCCTTCGCTGGCGCTAACCGCCGCCAGATTACAGGCAATGCTTGACTTGCCCACGCCACCTTTCTGATTGAACACCACGCGCCGCATGTCAAAACCTCCGTGTATCAAAGAATGACCGAGTGTAGTAGTCCACGGCGCTGCTTAGCTACCTTGCCGGCATCAGGACTACACAGTCATTGGAAAATATCCGGCGAAAAAAGCCGCCAACTCGTCCATCGACAGCCGATAGAGCTGACAGACATGTCCGCTGCAACGTAGATAATGGCCAAACGACAGCTTTTTCGCGAACCAGACGGTACATTTCGTTGCGCAAAATGCAACCAGCATTTGCTACACGCCCGCTGCACCGGGATAATGCGCGCCACTCGGCGTTAAGCGCCACGTAAGGTCAGCCGCGGTTTTTGCGACTCACCACGTCAAGGAAGCCCGCAGGGGCGGGATGAAATGTCTGTGATCAACTTCAACATCGCCCAATGGCGCGCGTGGGCCCCGGGGCTTGAAAGCGTGGATGATTGGCAGGCCTGGAGCCGACAACCGGTCGTGCTCGAGCCTAGCGATGCCGCCCCCGATGTATCGTTTCTGCCGGCCATGCAGCGTCGGCGACTCAGCCGTCTGGCGCGGATGGCGTTTAGTGTCGCCTGGCCTTTGGCCGATGGTCGCCAGGACCTGCCGTTGGTCTTTATTTCCCGCCACGGCGAAACACCACGCACTTTCGAAATTCTCAGCGATCTGGCGACTGACCAACCGTTGTCGCCCACCCAGTTCAGCCTGTCGGTGCACAATGCGGTCATTGGCCTATGGTCGATCATGCGTGGTGAAACCAGCGAGATGACGGCCCTCGCCGCAGCTGGCGATGGCCTTGAACATGGCATGCTAGAGGCGGCGGCATTGCTTGACGAAGGAGCGCCTGCAGTACTGCTGGTAGTGACTGAAGAACAACCGCCCGCGGCCTACTCGGCCTGGATCGACGACGTGCCATTCCCTTACGCGGTCGGCCTGCTGATCACGCCCGGCAATCAGTGGCAGCTGTCGCTGAACAGCACCTCACAAGCGTTGTCCAAACCCCACTGGCCTCATGCCCTGAATCTGTTACGTACCCTGC
The DNA here is from genome assembly GCF_054668495.1 of Pseudomonas sp. S2_A02. Classification (NCBI taxonomy): domain Bacteria; kingdom Pseudomonadati; phylum Pseudomonadota; class Gammaproteobacteria; order Pseudomonadales; family Pseudomonadaceae; genus Pseudomonas; species Pseudomonas sp. S2_A02. The sequence goes on from NZ_CP162776.1 coordinate 3,188,788, forward strand.
TCGGCCAGCAGACCACCTGCCAACATGCCTGGAAAAATCGTCTATGGACCTGGCAACGCAACCCGTAACCGATAAAAACCGCGACGCTTATTACTGGCGTCTGCTGGCCACTGCCGCAAGCTTCACCCTGTTCGGGTTGGGCGGGCTTTGCCTGCGACTGGTGTTCCCGCTGTTGAACTGCCTGCCGGGAGACGCCCAGGCCCATCGTCAGCGGGCACGACAGACCGTCAGTCGGTGTTTCTGGTTTTTCATTCGATTCATGGCTCGCACTGGCGTGCTGACCTATGACATTCAGGGGGCGGAAAAGCTCGGACGGCCAGGCCAGATGATCGTCGCCAATCACCCCTCGCTGATCGATGTGGTGTTTTTGATCGGCCTGGTAGGCCACGCCAACTGCGTGGTCAAGAAAAGCCTCTGGGAAAATCCGTTCACCCGCGGCCCGCTACGCCGTACCGATTACATCAGCAACGACGGCAGCATGGACATGCTCGACGCCGCTGCGGACGCGCTGAAAAGCGGTCAGACCCTGATCATTTTCCCCGAGGGCACCCGCACCCAACCTGGCAAATCGCCGGCCTTTCATCGGGGGGGCGCGGCAATCGCCTTGCGCGGTGCGAGAATCCTCACCCCGGTGATCATCAAGGTCAGCCCGACCACATTGACCAAGGCCGAACCCTGGTATCGGATTCCCAAACGCCGCGTGCACTTCAGTTTTCGTGTCGGGGCCGATATAGACCCACAGGCCTTCGCTACGCAGGGGCCCGCGCCCCAGGCCTCGCGCAAGCTCAATGATTATTTGCACCATTACTTTATTAAGGAGCTCGCCGAAGATGAGCGATCTACACCGTGAAATCAAAGAACTGATCATTGACGCCCTGGGCCTCGAAGACATCAGCGTCGACGACATTGGCGATGACCAGACACTGTTCGGCGAAGGCCTGGGCCTGGACTCGGTAGACGCCCTGGAACTCGGCCTGGCGATCCAGAAAAAGTACGGCATCAAAATCGATGCCGACGCCAAGGACACCCGTAATCACTTCACCAACGTGGCGAGCCTTGCGGCGTTCGTCACTGCAAAACAGGCAGCTTGAGACCGGACCATGCAAACTCGTGACGATATTTTCAATACCCTGCGCGATGCTCTGGTCGAACTCTTCGAGCTGGAGCCCGAGCGCATCAGCTTGGGGTCCAACCTGTATCAGGATCTGGAAATCGACAGCATCGATGCGGTCGACCTGATAGATCACATCAAACGCCAGACAGGCAAGAAAATCGCCGCCGAAGAATTCAAATCGGTGCGTACCGTCAGCGACGTGGTCGAGGCGGTCTACCGCCTGGTTCAACCAGCCGCATGAGCCGACTGATCGGCCTGGGCCTGCTGCTGGCAGGCCTGTTGTACCCCTTTGCGGTGTATTTCGGCATGGAGCATTTTGCCCCGTGGCAGTTCGGTCTGCTGCTGGGTAGCCTGTGGCTGGCGCGAGCGCTGACTGGCGAACGGCGTCCCGGAAGCCTGTGGATGGCCACGGTCGCCATCGGGTTTTGTCTGCTGCTGGCGCTGTTCGACAGCCCGGTGCTGCTGCGCTGGTACCCGGTGCTGATCAGCGCCTTCATGCTGGCGCTGTTCAGCCTGAGCCTGAAATACGGCCCACCGATGATTGAACGCCTGGCCCGTCTGCGAGAGCCGGAACTACCGGTAAGGGCCATTCGCTACACCCGCCAGGTGACGATTGCCTGGAGCGTGTTTTTTCTCTGCAACGGCTTGTGCGCCGCCGCCCTGACTCTTTGGGCGCCGCTGAGTTGGTGGATGTTGTACACCGGCCTGATCTCCTATGGATTGATCGGCCTGATGTTTGCCATTGAATGGCTCATACGACAACGGGTAAGAGGCCGCCCATGAATTGGATAACACTTGAGCAACTGTTGCTCAAGGCTCAGCCGGACCGTGCTGTAACGGCGGAACCTGCGCTGAATCATGCACAGATGTGCGAACAGGCCCTGAGCCTGGCCGCCGGCCTGCAAGCGCAGGGAGTGCGGCGCATCGCCGTGCACCTTGAGGACGCCGCCGACCTGGCCATTGCCCTGCTCGGCGCCTGGCGTGCCGGGGTCAGCGTACTGCTGCCCGCCGACCTGCAAGCGCAGACTCGCCAGCGCTGGTCGACCGAGGTCGATCTGTGGCTGACCGATCAGACCGATGATGCTCATTTGAGCGATTATAGGCATTCACCATTGCCGGCCAGCCCTCTGGATCTGGATCGCTGTCAGTTGAGCCTGTGCACCTCCGGCTCCAGTGGCGAACCCAAGCGCATCTCTAAAACCCTGCGCCAATTGGCCAATGAAGTCGAAGCGCTGGAGCACCTGTGGGGCGCAGATCTGGGCGAGGCCTGCATCATCGGCAGCGTCGCCACTCAACACATCTACGGGTTGCTGTTTCGGGTGCTGTGGCCGCTATGCGCCGGGCGCTCGTTCGTGCGCAAGCAACTGGCCTTCCCGGAAGACCTGCAACGCGCCAGCCGCGAACACCCGGCCTTCGCCTGGGTCGCCAGCCCGGCGCTGCTCAAACGCATGGGCGACAACCTCGACTGGCCAGCGCTGAGCGCAGTGCGCCGAGTATTTTCCTCCGGTGGCGCGTTGCCCGCCGAAGCGGCGCAAAGCCTGCATGAACGCTTGCAACAATGGCCGACAGAAATTTTCGGCAGCTCGGAAACTGGCGGCATCGCCTGGCGTCAGGGCCAGAATCTCTGGCAACCCTTCGTCGATGTTGCGCTGAGCCAGGACAGCGATGGCGCCCTGCTTATCGCCTCACCGTACTTGCCGGCCGGCCATATCGAACACACCGCCGACGCCGCACGCATCGCCGCCGACGGCCGTTTCGAGCTGCTGGGACGGCTGGACCGAATCGTCAAACTGGAAGAAAAACGTATCTCGCTACCGATGCTCGAACAGGCGCTGATGGCGCACCTCTGGGTCGTCGAAGCGCGCCTCGGTGTGGTTCAGGAAAACCGCGCCTCATTAGGGGCGCTGCTGGTACTCAGCGAGCAAGGCCTGCATGCCTTGCGCAATCAGGGTCGACGCAGCCTCACTCAAGCCTTGCGTCAGCATCTGAATCAGCATTGTGAAACGCTGGCCCTGCCACGCCGCTGGCGCTTGTTGCGGCAACTGCCGCTGAACGCGCAAGGCAAACTGCCCCAGGCCGAGGTTGAAGCCTTGCTGCTGGCGCCCCGCCCAAAGGCACCGCAAGTGTTGGAGCAGCTTGAAGTCGATGGCGAGTGGAGCCTGCAACTGGCCGTCCCGCCAGACTTGGCGTATTTCAGTGGTCACTTTCCCCGGGCACCCGTATTACCCGGCGTGGTGCAGGTGGATTGGGCATTGAGCCTGGGCCAGCAATTGATGGATCTGCCGGCAAAATTCGCCGGTATGGAAGTGCTGAAGTTCCAGCAACTGGTGCGGCCCGGTGACGAAATCCAGCTGCACCTGCGCTTCGACTCGGCGCGCAGCAAATTGTATTTCGCCTATCGCAATGAAACCGCCACCTGCTCCAGCGGGCGGATTTTGCTGGAGACTGCCAGCGATGCATAACTTTGGTGAGTGCTACGCACTCAATCGCGAGCAGGCTCGCTCCCACATTGGATCTCTGTTAAACACGAATTCCCTGTGGGAGCGAGCCTGCTCGCGATGCAGCCACCTCGATCCTTCAGATGCACGTCATCATGCATAACCCCTGCGCCGTAATCCCGGTCTACAACCACGAAACCGCGATCACTGCCGTGGTCGATGCCCTGCTTGCCAGTGGCCTGCCATGCATTCTGGTGGATGATGCCAGCAGCCCGGCCTGCGCCAAGGTCCTTGACCGACTGGCCCAGCGTGACCGGGTTTACCTGATCAGGCTCACCATCAATCAAGGCAAGGGCGGCGCGGTGATGACCGGTTTGCGCGAAGCTTCGCGCCTGGGCTTCAGCCATGCCTTGCAGGTGGACGCCGACGGCCAGCATGACCTGCAAGACGTCAAAGTCTTCATCGAGCATTCGCGGACCCATCCAGAGGCAGTGATCTGCGGTTATCCGCAATATGACGCCAGCGTCCCGAAGGGGCGTTTGTACGCCCGCTACCTGACTCATGTGATGGTATGGATCAACACCCTGTCGTTGCAGATTCGCGACTCGATGTGCGGCTTCCGCGTCTACCCGTTGCCGCCAACCCTGGCACTGATCGACTCGGCCAGGATCGGCAAGCGCATGGACTTCGACTCCGACATCCTGGTGCGCCTGGCCTGGCGCAATCAGCCGATGCAGTGGCTGAAAACCAGGGTCCATTACCCTCTGGATGGCGTCTCGCATTTCCGCCTGTTCCACGACAATGTACTGATTTCGAGCATGCACACCCGGCTGTTCTTCGGCATGTTGCTGCGGGCACCGGTGATCCTCTGGCGACGGTGGCGAGCATGAGCGACAACGCAGACAAACAGCACTGGGCCGACCGCCAGGAGCGTGGCAGTTTCTGGCTGATGAAGTTCACCGCGCTCTGTGCAAAAGTGTTGGGTCGTCGACTGCTGAGCCCATTGCTGTACGGCATCGTGCTGTACTTTTTCCTGTTCGGGCGCAGCGCCCGCCACAGTGCCTGGCAATATCAGCAGCGGCTTGCCGACTGGAGCGGTCGTAGCGAATTGCGCCCGAGCCATTGGCGGGTATTCGGCCAGTTCATGGCCTTCGCCGACTCCATGCTCGACAAACTCGATGTGTGGAACGGCAAGCTGAGCATCGATCAAATCGAAATCATCGACCCGGCACTGCTGCGCAATAAACTGCGCGGCACACGCGGGCAAATGCTGGTGGGCGCGCACCTGGGCAATCTCGAGGTTTGTCGGGCGCTGGCCGAGATCGGTGAGAAAGTCACCATGAACGTGCTGGTGCACACCAAGCACGCCGAACAATTCAACCGTCTGCTGGGCGAAGCCGGGGCGACCAATCTGCGGCTGATTCAGGTCAGCGAGCTGGACCCGGTGATCATGCTGCAACTGCATGAACGCCTCGAGCGCGGCGAATGGCTGGCGATTGCCGGCGACCGCGTGCCGCTGCATGGCGGGCGCAGTGTCACGGTGGATTTTCTCGGTCATCAGGCAGCGTTCCCGCAAGGCCCGTGGCTGCTGGCCGGTCTGTTGAAATGCCCGATCAACCTGATGCTGTGCCTGAAGAAACCCACGGGCGACTATCGACTGACCCTCGAACCGTTCGCCGATGCCATCGTGTGGAAACGCAGCGACCGCGAACAGGTCATTCATCAGTGGGCCTCCCGCTACGCCGAACGCCTGGGTCACTATTGCCTCGAAGCGCCCCAACAATGGTTCAACTTTTACCCTTTCTGGAAGATCGATGACGACGCCAACGCTTGAGCCGGTAACCTTCGGCGAACTCCCTTTGCGCATCGAAGACGTGCTGGCCCTGGCCAACCGTCAGGTGCCGACGCAGTTGCAGAGCGACGCTGAGTTTCGCCAGCGCATCGCCAAGGGCCCGCAGTTCCTTGATTCCCTGCTGGACAAGGAAGGCGTGATCTATGGCGTGACCACCGGTTATGGCGATTCCTGCGTGGTAGCGGTGCCGCTGCACCACGTCGAAGCCCTGCCCCGTCACCTGTATACCTTCCACGGTTGCGGCCTGGGCAAACTGCTCGACGCCCAAGCCACTCGCGCGGTGCTGGCAGCGCGTTTGCAGTCGCTGTGCCACGGCGTTTCCGGGGTACGCGTGGAGCTGCTGGAGCGTCTGCAAGCCTTCCTCGAACACGACATTCTGCCGCTGATTCCGGAAGAAGGTTCGGTGGGCGCCAGCGGTGATCTGACGCCGCTGTCCTATGTCGCCGCGACTTTGTCCGGCGAACGCGAAGTGATGTTCCGTGATGAGCGTCGACAAGCCGCCGATGTGCACCGCGAACTGGGTTGGGAGCCGCTGGTATTGCGCCCCAAAGAAGCACTGGCGCTGATGAACGGCACTGCCGTGATGACTGGCCTCGCCTGCCTGGCTTACGCCCGCGCCGATTACCTGCTGCAACTGGCCACGCGCATCACCGCGCTTAACGTGGTCGCTTTGCAGGGCAACCCGGAGCACTTCGACGAGCGTCTGTTCGCCGCCAAACCTCATCCAGGGCAGATGCAAGTCGCCGCGTGGCTGCGCAAAGACCTGGCGATCGATGCGCCGACCGCGCCGCTGCATCGCCTGCAAGACCGCTATTCCCTGCGTTGTGCACCGCATGTGCTCGGTGTATTGGCCGACAGCCTGAACTGGCTGCGCTCGTTCATCGAGATCGAACTCAACAGCGCCAACGACAACCCGATCATCGACGCCGAAGCCGAACGCGTGCTGCACGGCGGGCACTTCTACGGCGGCCATATCGCGTTCGCCATGGACAGTCTGAAAACCCTGGTGGCGAACGTCGCCGACTTGCTCGACCGTCAGCTCGCGCTGCTGGTGGACGAGCGTTACAACCATGGCTTGCCGAGCAATCTGTCTGGCGCCACCGCCGACCGCGCGATGCTCAACCACGGCTTCAAGGCCGTGCAGATAGGCACCAGCGCCTGGACCGCCGAAGCCCTGAAAAACACCATGCCGGCCAGCGTCTTCTCGCGTTCCACCGAGTGCCACAACCAGGACAAAGTCAGCATGGGCACCATCGCCGCCCGCGACGCCATCCGCGTGTTGGAGCTGACGGAACAGGTCGCCGCCGCGACGCTGCTGGCCGCCAACCAAGGCGTCTGGCTACGCGGCCAGGCTGAAGACGCGCGCCCACTGCCACCGGCCCTGGCCGCGATGCACGAAGAATTGGCCAAGGACTTCCCGCCGGTCATCGAAGATCGTGCCCTGGAAGGCGAATTGCGCCTGTGCCTGCAACGCATCGCCGAACAACACTGGAGGCTGCATGCGTAGCAAGGGAGTGCTTCACACCGACACGGAAATCCTCGTACCGTTCTTTGACGTCGACACCATGAACGTGGTCTGGCACGGCCATTACGTCAAATACCTGGAAGTCGCCCGCTGTGCGCTGCTGGACAAGATCGGCCACAACTACGACGCCATGGTGGCGTCGGGTTACGCGTGGCCGGTGATCGATTTGCAACTGCGCTATGTGCGTGGTGCCGTGTTCGGCCAGAAGCTGAATGTGCGCGCCAGCCTGGTGGAGTGGGAAAACCGCCTGAAGATCAGTTATCTGATCAGCGATCTGGCCACCGGCGAGCGCCTGACCCGCGCCTGTTCCGTGCAGGTCGCCGTCGACATGAGCAGCCGCGAAATGCTTCTGGCTTCACCGAAGGTGTTCACCGATGCGGTTGAAAGGGTGCTGCCATGAATTCGCTGTTCAAATGCCTTGGCGTTTTAGCGTTGCTCGGGCTCTCATCATTGGCGCAAGCCTTCGATCTACAGCAACTCAGCGATCAACTGGCCAAACCCGATGTGATCCACGGCAGTTTCATCCAGGAAAAACACCTGCGTGCCCTGCCCCAGCCGCTGACCAGCAAGGGCACCTTCGTTTTGGCGAAGAATCACGGCCTGCTCTGGCTGCTGAAAACCCCGCTGCAACAGGACTATCGCATCAGCGACAAGGGCATTGCCCGGCGTGATGCCAACGGTTGGCAAATGCTGCCGAACAAGAGTGCCGGCGCCGAGCAGAACCGTTTGTTCCTCGCGGTGCTGCAAGGCGACAGCAGTGGCCTGCAACGGGATTTCGAACTGTCGCTGAGCGGCGATGCACAAAACTGGAAGCTGACCCTGACCCCGCGTTCGATGCTGCTCAAGCAGGTGTTCAATCAGATCAACATTGACGGTGGCGAACTGGTGCATAGCATCGAGCTGCTCGAAACCCAGGGTGACCGAACCCTGTTGCGCATGCAGGAAAGCACTAGCGCACAACCTTTGAGCGATGCGGAGCAACATGACTTTGCTGAGTGAACGGATGCTGCCGCGGCTGTTTCTGATCCTGCTGCTGGCGGTGCTCGCACTCGCGGGCTGGCAATGGCGTGACGACGCGCCGCTGTCGGCCAACCTGATGGAACTGGTACCAGGCACGGCGCCGGACGCGCTGGAACTGCGCGCCGAACAACGCATGCAAGAACCGCTGAACCGGGAGATGCTGGTGCTGGTCGGCCATAAAGACCGCCAGCAAGCCATCGCCATGGCGCAAAAACTCGGCGAGCAATGGCAAGCCAGCGGCGTCTTCGAAAAGGTCCAGTGGAACCTGCAAGCCGACTTGCCAGCGCTGCGCACACAATTGCTGCAAGGCCGACTGGCGATGTTGTCGGCGGCCGACCGACAGCAACTCATCGAGCACCCCGACGCCTTTATTCAGCAACGGGTGCAAGCCCTGTTCGACCCGTTCACCGGGTTCAGCCTGGTGCCGAGCCAGGATGACTGGCTGGGCCTGACCGGGCGCATCCAGAACAGCCAGCCACAGCACGGTTCGGTGCAGCTGGACATCGGCAGTGGTGCGTTGGTTGCCGATGCCGATGGCAAGAGTTGGGTGATGTTGCGGGCGCGAACCGCCGGCAACGCATTCGACATGAACCTGCCGCTGCAAGTGGCCGACCTGCTCCAGCACAGTCGCGAAGAAGCCGCCCAGACGGATGTGCAACTACTCGCCGCCAGTGGCCTGCTCTATGCCGCCAGCGGTCAACGGCAAGCCGCGCGCGAGATGACCTGGGTCGGCGGCGGCGCCACGGTCGGGATTCTGCTGCTGCTGTTGCTGGCCTTCCGGCGTTGGCGGGTATTGCTGGCATTCGTCCCGGTGCTGGTGGGCATGCTGTTCGGCGCGGTGGCCTGTGTGGCGCTGTTCGGTCACATGCATGTGATGACGCTGGTGCTGGGCTCAAGCCTGATCGGCGTGGCGGTGGATTACCCGCTGCATTACCTGTCCAAAAGCTGGAGCCTGAAACCCTGGCACAGTTGGCCGGCGTTGCGCATGACCCTGCCGGGGCTGACGCTGAGCCTGATCACCAGTTGCATCGGCTACCTGGCCCTGGCCTGGACGCCGTTCCCGGCTCTGACCCAAATTGCCGTGTTCTCCGCCGCCGGCCTGCTTGGCGCCTACCTGTCGGCAGTGTGCCTATTGCCGGCGCTGCTCAAGGGCGTGGATCTGCGACCGGCGCAATGGCCGATGCGCATCGCCGAGAAGTTGCTGGAGCTGCGTGAAACGTTGCTCAAATACGTACGCACACCGGTACTGCTGGCGCTGTTGATCGCCTTCTGTGTCGGCGGTCTGTTGCAGTTGCAGAGCAAAAACGACATTCGCCAATGGGTCGGCACGCCGCAGCAACTGACTGACGAAGCCCAGACCATCGCACGCATCACCGGCTATCAACCCACCAGCCAGTTCTTCCTGGTGCGCGCGGCCAATCAACAGGAATTACTCGAACGCCAAACGGCACTGAGCGAGCGTCTGGATCAGTTGGTCAATCTGGAAAAACTTCAGGGCTATCTAGCGCTCAATCAATTGGTCAGCCAGCCAAGCGAACAGCGCAAAGTGCGTGAAGCACTGAACAAGCTGCCGCAGTTCTGGCAACCGTTGCTCGACCTCGGCGTGCCGGCCGCCGCGTTGCAGGCCGAGTTGGCAACGTTGCAGGCGCTGCCCATCGAAGATATCGACGCAGCGCTGGCCGGTCCATTGGCCGAACCCTACCGCACGCTGTGGCTGGGGCCGACCGATGACGGCGTGGCCGCGATGGTCAGCCTGCAAGGCCTGAATAATCCCGCGCTGTTGCGGGTCCAGGTGCAGGACTTGCCGGGCGTGGAATTGGTGGACCGCCTCGGCGAACTGAACCAGGTTTTCGCCGCCACTCAAATCAGCGCCGCTGAATTGAAACTCGCCTCCTGTGTACTGATCGTGCTGGTGCTGATCCTGCCATTCGGTTTCGGTGGCGCATTACGAATCGTCTCTCTGCCGTTGCTGGCGGCTCTGTGCAGTCTGGCAAGCCTGGGTTGGCTCGGTCAGCCGCTGACATTGTTCAGTCTGTTCGGCCTGTTGCTGGTGACGGCCATTAGCGTCGACTACGCGATCCTCATGCGCGAACAGATCGGCGGCGCCGCGGCGAGTCTGCTGGGTACCTTGCTGGCGGCGGTGACCACTTGGCTGTCGTTTGGCCTGCTGGCAGTGTCCAGCACGCCGGCGGTGAGCAACTTCGGCCTGTCGGTGAGCCTCGGCCTGGCGTTCAGTTTCATTCTGGCGCCGTGGGCCGGACGACAAGTCCACATCGCACCGATTACGGAGCAGGCAGCATGATGGTCGCTGCGTTCTGGTTGATGGCCCTGGTGTTGTTCGCCATGGCTACCCGTGTCGGCCGTCATTTCGGTCTGATTCCGATCGTCAGCCAGTTGCTGCTGGCTACCTTCGGCCTGCCGCTGCTGATGTACTTCTGGATCGAACCGGGCTGGCACCTGAGCGGTGCCGACCTGATCTCGCCGGACTGGCTGAAGAACCTCTACAGCCTGAGCTTTGCCTTACTGTTGGGGCACATCCTCAGCGACGTGATCGACCTGCGACTGGAACGCCAAAGCCTGAAAATCGCCCTGCCGAGTTTCTGTATTCCGTTTGCCTGCGGGCTGGCGACTGCGGTCTGGCTGTTGCCGCCGCAGCCGTGGATCAGCTCGCTGGCGGTCGGTCTGCTGTTCGCCATCACCGCGATTCCGGTGTTGTATCTGTACCTGCGACACATCAACTACCCGCCCGCCGCCACCCGGCGTCTGGTGCAGACCGCGATCCTGATCGACCTGACCTGCTGGACTCTGTTCGCATTTGCCCAGGGCAGCCTGCACCTGAGCAGCCTCTTGCTGCCGCTGGCCGGCGCCTGCCTGCCGTTGTTGCTGCGACTGCTCGGGTTGCGCCAACCGTTGCTGCACAGCGGCTGCTTCTTCGCGCTGCTGGTGGTCGCCGAACACTTCAAGCTCAATGCGCTGATCTTCGGCATCGGCTATCTGCTGTGCATGGCCGCGCTCAAGGTGCCATTGGTGCTGCCATTGTCGGCGGCGTGGATGAGCCGTTTGCAGACCTGGATCGCCATCCCGCTGATCCTCACGTTCGGCATCGTGCAGATCAACGTGCACAGCGCCATCGACAGTCTCGACGGGGTGCAACTGGCCGCGCTCCTGCTGTTGCCGATCGCCAGCAAACTGCTGGGCAACTGGCTGGGTCTGGGCTGGGCTGGCGCCTCGTTTGAAGGTGCCAGCCGCTGGCGGGAAAGCCTTCTACTGAATATTCGCGGCTTGAGCGAGATCGTCTTTCTCAACCTGCTGCTGCAACAGCAGCTCATCAGCCAGGCGCTGTATTTCGCGCTGATGTTGATGGGCCTGATCGCAACCCTGCTGCCGGCACTGGCCGGCATGCACCGAATCCCTTTGAACATCGCCGCCCCGGCAAGGAGCACCCGTGCCAACAGTTGAAATGGAACGTCGTCAGGTACTGGTGATCGGCGCAGGCCCCTCGGGCGCCATCGCCGCCGCGCTGCTCAAGCGTAAAGGTCATGATGTGCTGATGATCGAGCGCCAGCATTTCCCACGGTTTTCCATCGGTGAAAGCCTGCTGTCCCACTGCCTGGATTTCGTCGAAGAAGCCGGCATGCTCGAGGCGGTAAATGCTGCGGGTTTCCAGCGCAAAAACGGTGCAGCGTTCGCTTGGGGCGATCAGTACAGTGCCTTCGATTTCGGCGACACGTTCACCAACGGCAAGCCGACGACATTCCAGGTCCAGCGCGCCGACTTCGACAAGCTGCTGGCCGATCAGGCTGAGCTGCAAGGTGTCGATGTCCGTTACGGAGAGGCCATTGTCAGCGCTGATTTCAGCCTGCAGAAACCGCAACTCGACGTGCTTCGCGAAGATGGCAGCCAATACCGCGTCGAGGCCGACTTCGTGCTCGATGCCAGCGGCTACGGTCGCGTGCTGCCGCGCTTGCTGGACCTTGAAGCGCCGTCGAACTTCCCGGTGCGCCAGGCCGTGTTCACCCACGTCGAAGACTGTATCGACAACCCGGCTTTCGACCGGGAGAAAATCCTCATTACCACCCATCCGACCCAGCGCGATATCTGGTTCTGGACTATCCCGTTCAGCAACGGCCGTTGCTCGGTGGGCGTGGTGGCGGCTGCCGAACACTTCGAAGGCCGTACCGAGAATCTGGACGACTGCCTGCGCGGTTTCATCGCCGAAACCCCAAGCCTGGCCGGTGTACTGAATAACGCCGTGTGGGATACACCCGCGCGGTCCATCGGTGGCTACTCGGCGAACGTCAAAACCCTGCACGGCCAAGGTTTCGCCTTGCTGGGCAACGCGGCGGAATTTCTCGACCCGGTGTTCTCTTCCGGTGTGACCATCGCCATGCGTTCGGCGAGCATGGCCGCCGGGGTACTGCACCGCCAACTGCAAGGTGAAAGCGTCAACTGGCAGACCGAGTTCGCCGAACCGCTCAAGCGCGGCGTCGACACCTTCCGTTGCTACGTCGAAGGCTGGTACGCGGGGACCTTCCAGGATGTGATTTTCTATCAGGGCGGCACAGCGGATATCCGCCGTATGATCAGCTCGATCCTCGCGGGTTATGCCTGGGATGAACGCAACCCGTTCGTCAGCGAACCCAAACGTCGCCTGCGGATGATCTCGGACCTTTGCGCACAGGATCCGACATGAGTTATTTGAGCGACAACTACGTCGAAGAAACCCGTTTCGGTTTCTGGTTCCTGCGCAGTCACACCTGGCAGCACCATGTATTGCGCGTGGCAATTACTGATTTGCGGGACTTGTTCAACGCGCCATTGCCCGACAACCCGGTATTACTGGATGCCGGTTGCGGCCAGGGCAAGTCGTTCCAGTACCTGCGCCAGACCTTCGCGCCTCGGCGCCTGATCGGGCTGGATGCCGACCCGCACAGCCTGAACCTGAGCGGCGAAGAAGCGGCCCGCCAGGGCATGGATGTGGAGCTGATCGGCAGTGACTGCGCGAGCATCAAAATACCGGACGCCAGCGTCGATCTGTTGTTCTGTCATCAGACCTTCCATCACCTTGTCGAGCAGGATCAGGCCCTGGCCGAGTTCTATCGAGTGCTCAAGCCGGGCGGCTATTTGCTGTTCGCCGAGTCCACCGAGGCTTACATTGATACGTGGGTGATTCGCTGGCTGTTCCGCCACCCGATGCACGTGCAAAAAAGCGCCGCCGGCTATCTGGACATGATTCGTCGGCAGGGTTTCGAATTCGGCCCGCAGAACGTGTCTTACCCTTACTTGTGGTGGAGTCGCGCCAAGGATTTCGGCCTGCTCGAACGCTTCGGCTTGCGCCAGCCGAAACCCTTTGGCCAGCGGGAAGAAACACTGGTCAATGTAGTCGCGCGCAAGCCTCTTGAAGGGTGTGCCTGATGATCCGTTTCCTGCTTCTGGGTTGCGTCCTGTTGCTGAGCGCTTGCGCCAGCCAGGCACCGCTGCCCGAGCGAACCCCGAACCTGGCGTTGCCGCTGCAACTGCACATCGAACGGCAGATGGCCGAGCAACGTCAGGACTGGCTACTGGTGATCCAGCGTGAAGGCCCAGGCATTCGCTGGTCGATGATGGACCCTTTGGGGATTCCCGTGGCACGGCAGAAACTGATTGATGGCCAATGGCAGGCCGACGGTCTGCTGCCGCCCAATCCGGAAGCCCGGGAGCTGTTCGCTGCCTTATTGTTTGCGTTGACCCCTGCGGGCGAGTTGCACAGCAACTATCCCGCCGCCCGGCAGGAGGGCGGGCAACGGTCCTTGTCACCGCGCTGGAACATCCGCTATTCACAACCAAGCTATTCACAACCACTGAGCTTTGAATTGAACGTGTCCCAAGGCCCGCAATATCGCGTCACTCCGTTAGGCGAGCACACGCCATGACGGCCTATCTGAACGCCCTCGGGGTGATCTGCGCCCTGGGCCGCGACAAGCAGGAAGTCGCCCGCAACCTGTTTGCCGGCGATTGTTCGGGCATGCGCAGCGAGGCCGGCTGGGTCGTGGAGCGCTCGCTGCCGGTCGCGGCGGTGCGCGGTGCGCTGGCGCCGATTCCGGCTGAGCTGGCGCATCAAAGCAGTCGCAACAATCAATTGTTGCTGGAGGCTGCGCTGCAAATTCGCGAAGACATCGAGCAGGCGATCCAGACCTACGGCCGCGACCGTATCGGCGTCATTCTCGGTACCAGTACCTCGGGCATTCACGAGGCCAGCAGCGGTCTGGCCCATTACATCCGAGAGCATCAGTTCCCCGCCGATTATGACTATCAGCAACAGGAACTCGGCGCGCCGGCGACGTTTCTCGCCGACTGGCTGCAATTGAGCGGCCCGGCCTATGTCATTTCCACCGCCTGTACCTCCAGCGCCCGCGCGCTGATGAGTGCCCAACGACTGCTCGACCTGGGCATGTGCGACGCCGTGTTGTGCGGCGGTGTCGACAGTTTGTGCAAGCTGACCCTCAACGGCTTCTCGGCTCTGGAAGCGGTGTCCGAACAGCGCTGCAACCCGTTTTCAGCCAACCGCAACGGCATCAATATCGGCGAAGCGGCGGTGTTGTTTCTGATGAGCAAAAGCGCCGGCAACAGCCAACCGATTGCCCTGCTCGGCAGTGGCGCCAGCTCCGATGCACACCATATTTCCGCGCCGGAACCGACCGGCCGTGGCGCCCTGCAAGCGATGCGCAAAGCCTTGAGCCGCGCGGGCCTGCAACCGCAGCAGATCAGTTATCTGAACCTGCACGGCACCGCCACCCAACACAACGACGCGATGGAAAGCCTGGCCGTAACAGCGTTGTTCGCGGAAGGCGTACCCTGCTCCTCGACTAAACCGATGACTGGACATACCCTCGGCGCTGCCGGTGCTTTGGAAGCAGCGTTCTGCTGGTTGAGCCTGAGCGCGGACAATCACGAGCGTGCCCTGCCGCCCCACATCTGGGACGGCCAGCCCGATCCAAAATTGCCGGCCCTGCATTGGGTGACCCCGACCGACCACCTGACGTCCATTGCACCTCGCTATCTGATGAGCAATTCCTTTGCCTTCGGTGGTAATAACGTCAGCCTGATTATCGGAGACGCTCCATGATTACCTGGCCGCTCGCCGAACTGCTGCCGCATGCTGGCGACATGATCCTCATCGAGCAAATCCTGTCGTTCGATGACGAGCAGATTCACACCCGACTCACCGTCAAACCCGACGGACTGTTCAATCGCCCCGACGGCAGCCTGCCGGCCTGGGTCGGCATCGAGTTGATGGCCCAGAGCGTCGCCGCGTACGCCGGCTGCCACGCACGCCAGAAAGGCAATGCGGTGGAGTTGGGTTTCCTGCTCGGCACCCGTAAATTCGAATGCAACGTAGAACACTTCCCCGCGGGCACAGAGTTGACCATCCATGGAATACGCTCGCTGGAAGACGACAACGGCATGGGTGTGTTCGAATGCCACCTCACCGCCCCCGGCATCCACGCCACTGCCCGGCTGAACGTGTTCCGCCCGCCTCAAGCCGCGCAATATCTTCATGAACCCCAAGGAGTCGAGTGATGACTGAATCCGTACTGGTCACCGGCTCCAGCCGTGGTATCGGCCGCGCCATTGCGTTGCGTCTGGCCCGGGCCGGGCATGACATCGTGCTGCACTGCCGCAGCGGCCTTGCGGACGCCGAAGCCGTCAAGGCCGAAGTCGAGGGTCTGGGCCGCAATGCTCGCATCCTGCAATTCGACGTATCCGACCGTGGCCGTTGCAAAGCTATTCTTGAAGCCGATGTCGAAACCCACGGCGCCTATTACGGCGTGGTGCTCAACGCCGGCCTGACCCGCGACGGTGCTTTTCCGGCCCTGAGCGAAGAGGATTGGGATTTGGTGATGCGCACCAATCTCGACGGTTTCTACAACGTGCTGCACCCGGTGATGATGCCGATGATCCGTCGTCGCGCCGCCGGACGAATTGTCTGCATCACCTCTGTTTCCGGGTTGATCGGCAATCGCGGCCAGGTCAATTACAGCGCCTCCAAGGCCGGTTTGATCGGCGCAGCCAAGGCGCTGGCGATCGAACTGGGCAAGCGCAAAATCACGGTTAACTGTGTCGCACCCGGCCTGATCGACACGGCGATGCTCGACGAAAACGTGCCGGTGGAAGAACTGATGAAAATGATCCCCGCACAGCGCATGGGCACCCCGGAAGAGGTAGCCGGTGCAGTGAATTTCCTGATGTCGGCGGAAGCGTCGTATATCACCCGGCAGGTTCTGGCCGTCAACGGAGGCCTGTGCTGATGAAGCGCGTCGTCGTCACCGGCATGGCCGGCATCACCTCACTGGGCAGCGACTGGGACACCATCGCCGGCAACTTCGCGGCCAACCGCAGCGGCATCCGTCGCATGGACGAGTGGGATCGTTTTACCGAACTCAACACCCGCCTGGCCGGGCCGATCGACGACTTCCAGGTGCCGAGCCACTGGACCCGCAAGCAGCTGCGCAGCATGGGCCGCGTCTCGCGCCTGGCCGTTGGCGCGGCTGAACAGGCCTTGGCAGACGCCGGTCTGCTGGGTGACGAGTCGATCAAGGACGGGCGCATGGGCGTTTCCTGCGGCTCGTCCACCGGCAGCACCGACGAGATCAAGGCGTTCGGCAAAATGCTGCTCAACTCAGTGGCCGAAGGCTTGAACGCCAACTCTTACGTGCGGATGATGCCGCACACCACGGCGGCGAATATCAGCATCTTCTTCGGCCTCACCGGCCGACTGATCCCCACCTCCAGCGCCTGCACCAGCGGCAGCCAGGGCATCGGCTACGCCTACGAATCAATCAAGTTCGGCCGCCTGCCGCTGATGCTCGCCGGCGGTGCCGAAGAGCTGTGCCCGACCGAAGCCATGGTGTTCGATGCGCTCTATGCCACCAGCCTGAAAAACGATGCCCCGCAAACCAGCCCTCGCCCTTACGACTCCGGCCGCGATGGCCTGGTAATTGGTGAAGGCGGCGGCATGCTGGTGCTCGAAGAGCTCGAACACGCCTTGGCACGCGGCGCACATATCCACGCCGAGATCGTCGGTTTCGGCAGCAACGCCGACGGTCAGCACGCCACCCGCCCGGAGCAGCTCACCATGCGCCGGGCCATGGAGCTGGCGCTGGAAGACGCCGGGCTCGAACCGACCGCCATCGGTTATGTAAATGGTCATGGCACCGCTACAGAACAGGGCGACATTGCCGAAACACTGGCAACCAGCGCGTTGTTCGGCGAACACATGCCGATCAGTTCACAGAAGAGTTTCCTCGGGCACACCCTGGGAGCCTGCGGCGCGCTGGAGTCCTGGTTCAGCATCGAAATGATGAACCGCGACCGGTACGTACATACTTTTAACCTCGATGAGATCGATCCGCAGTGCGGCAAGCTCGATTACCTGCGCGGTGAATTCCGGCAGATGAGCAATGAGTACGTGATGAACAACAATTTCGCTTTTGGTGGGGTCAACACCTCGTTGATTTTCCGCCGCTGGCACTGACCTGAACCACCTATGGAGTGAAGGGAATGACTCAGTTTCACCGCATCGTCGCCTTGCTGGCCCTGGCCTTTGTGCTGGGCGGCTGCACCAGCAAACCGGTGTATAACGCCAAGGAAGACTTCTCCGCCGACCTGGGTTTCACCCAATCGCAGATGAGCCGCGCCATCGTTACCGCTCTGAATGACCGCGAATGGGTCGTGCAATCGGTACGTCCGGGCATGATCAAGGCCGCCATCACCGTGCGTGGCCGGCACCACGCCGAAGTCGATATCCCGTTCACCCCGACCTCGTTCGAAATCGACTACCGCAGCAGCTACGGCCTGGACTACAAGAACGGCAAGATCCACGGCAACTACAACCGCTGGGTCAACAAACTGCGTGACAACGTCCTCAAAGAACTGTCCTTCGATCCAACCATCGAGCAGGTCAACGAACTGGGCATCATCAAGCAAGGCGCTGAAGAGCCGACCTATCTGAGTTTTCGCGAAGGGGTAAAACGTGCCACCGACGCCGGCCTGCTGGACGGTAGCGTCAAGTTCTACCTGGCCGGTGAAGCCTTGCCCAAGCAGGTGCGAAAACTCGACACCGTGAGCAGCAGCCGCAAGACCAACGGCTCCAATAAATCGGATCAGGACGCCTGCTTCTGGGCTCTGCAATCGGCCCTGGCGACCTTGCAGGACGCTGCGAAAAAAGCTGATGCAAACGCGGTGATCAACATCGCCAGTGTCGACAAGCGCGACCTCTACAAAGACACCGAAAAATTCCAGTGCCGCGCCGGGCTGGTGGTGTCCAGCGTGGCGTTGCGTGGTGATTTGGCGCACGTGGACTGAGGCAGTCGTCCGAAACAACAAAGGGCGCCTTTCGGCGCCCTTTCACATTCGGCTCTGCGATAGCTGGTTGCCCAGGATCCTCAGAGTCTTACAAGACCCTTTCGCTCGCGGACACACCCCACCCAAACGGGGGTTTTTTGATTTGATAGCATCATCACAATCCCCTTATGCGATGGACTCAACCTTACGCGTCAACAACTCCACAAATGCCTTCGCCATCGGCGACTTCTGATCCTTGCGCTGTACCAGCCACACCGCCGACACCGCTTCCGGATCGAGCAAAGGCCGATAGACCACGCCATCAATACGCATCCGCTGATAAGACGCCGGCAACACCGACACCCCAAGCCCCGCCGCCACCAAACCGATAATCGTCATCGCCTCGCCAGCCTCCTGGGCGAAGTGCGGGCTGAAACCGGCATCCCGCGCCAGGCTGAGCAGCTGTGCGTACAGACCACTGCCATAGCTGCGCGGGAAAAATACGAACGGTTCGAGGGCCAGGGCTGACAGGAACAAGCCCTCTTCGCTGCCGCTCACCAACGGATGCTTGGAACTGAGCACCGCCACCAATGGCTCGCGCATCAGTTCCACCACGCTGAGTGAGTCTGGCAACCCCAGCGGTCGCATGATGCCGACTTCGATCGACTCATCCACCAGCGCATCGGCCACTTGGGTGCTGCTCATTTCCCGCAGATGCAAATGCACCGCCGGAAAGCGCTGGCGAAACGAGAAAATTGCCTGGGGAATGGTCGAGTTGAACGGCGCCGACGAGGTGAATCCGATCTTCAGCTCACCCAATTCACCAAGTTGTGCCCGCCGTGCAACGTCCGCCGCTTTGTCGACCTGAGTCAGCACCAACCGCGCCTCTTCCAGGAACAGCCGACCGGCCTCACTGAGTTCGACCCGACGATTGGTACGCTCGAAAAGCCGTGCACCGACCTCCTGCTCCAGCGCCTGAATTTGCTGGCTCAGCGGCGGTTGCGAGATGCCCAGCACTTGTGCAGCGCGGCCGAAGTGCAGTTCTTCGGCGACGGCGATGAAGTAGCGCAGGTGGCGCAATTCCATGAAAACTCCATTAGGTCGTAGAACCTATCAAACAGGTCGAACAATATATTGGATAGAAATATTAGCCAGCTATATGATTTTTTCATTGCCTGACCGGCTGCACCCTCCGAGGTCCAAGTGAAAACTGCTGTCGCCCCACTCGCCCATGAAATTCCGCCCGCCGCGCGGGACGATGTCGTCGCCGAGCTAAGCGAGATCTATATCGAGAAAGGCACGCCGATGTTTATGCGCACGGTGCTGGCGCTGTTCTCGGGCGGTTTCGCGACCTTTGCCCTGCTGTATTGCGTTCAGCCAATGATGCCGCTGCTGTCCCGCGAGTTTTCCATCAACGCGGCCCAGAGCAGCCTGATCCTGTCGGTGGCCACCGGCATGCTCGCCATCGGTTTGCTGATCACCGGCCCCATCTCTGATCGCATCGGGCGTAAACCGGTGATGGTCGCCGCGCTATTCGCCGCCGCACTCTGCACCATGGCCAGCGCGATGATCCCGAGTTGGCAAGGCGTGCTGGTGATGCGGGCGCTGGTGGGGCTGTCGTTGAGCGGTCTGGCGGCGGTCGCGATGACTTACTTGAGCGAAGAAATCCATCCGCAGCACCTTGGCCTGGCCATGGGGTTATACATCGGCGGCAACGCTATCGGCGGCATGTGTGGACGGTTGATTGTCGGGGTATTGATCGACTTCGTCAGCTGGCACACGGCGATGCTGGTCATCGGTGGCCTGGCGCTGATTGCCGCAGCGGTGTTCTGGAAAATCCTCCCGGAATCGCGCAACTTCCGCGCCCGCTCGCTGCATCCGCGCAGCTTGCTGGACGGCTTCACCATGCACTTTCGCGATGCCGGTCTGCCGCTGTTGTTTGTCGAAGCGTTCGTGCTGATGGGCGCGTTCGTCACGCTGTTCAACTACATCGGTTATCGCTTGCTGGCCGAGCCGTACCATATGGACCAGGCCTTCGTCGGGCTGCTCTCGGTGGTGTACCTGTCGGGCATCTACAGCTCGGCGAAAATCGGCGCCCTGGCCGACCAGCTCGGCCGGCGCAAAGTGCTCTGGGCGACCATCGTGGTCATGCTCGCGGGCATCGCCCTGACCATGTTCACACCGTTACCGCTAGTGATTCTCGGCATGCTGATCTTTACCTTTGGCTTCTTCGGGGCGCATTCGGTGGCCAGTAGCTGGATTGGCCGCCGTGCGATCAAGGCCAGAGGACAAGCGTCGTCGCTGTACCTGTTCAGCTATTACGCCGGGTCGAGTATCGCGGGTACGGCAGGCGGTGTGGCCTGGCACTTGGGCGGCTGGAACGGGATCGGGTTGTTTATTGGCGGGTTGTTGGTGATTGCGCTGATGGTGGCGTTGAAGCTGGCGAAGTTGCCGCCGTTGGGCGATGTGAAGGCCTGATGCAAAACCTTGTGGGAGCGGGCTTGCTCGCGAAGAGGCCGTCACATTCAACAGAGATGTTGACTGACAGACCGCTTTCGCGAGCAAGCCCGCTCCCACATTGACCGAGTACTACCTGATGTCTCATACAAAAACGCCCGGCATAAGCCGGGCGTTTTTTATTGGGTCACGATCACTCGTGATACTGCGCCGACAGTTCATGCACCGCGCGCAGGAACGCACCAGCGTGCTCCGGGTCGACTTCCGGCGTGATGCCATGGCCGAGGTTGAACACGTGGCCGCTGCCTTTGCCGTAGCTGGCGAGAATGCGACCGACTTCGGTGCGAATGGCTTCTGGCTTGGCGTAAAGCACGGTCGGGTCCATGTTGCCTTGCAGGGCGACTTTGCTGCCGACACGCTGACGGGCTTCGCCAATGTCGCAAGTCCAGTCCAGGCCTAGAGCATCAGCGCCAGCGTCAGCGATGCTTTCCAGCCACAGGCCGCCGTTCTTGGTGAACAGGATGACCGGAACCTTGCGGCCTTCGTGTTCGCGGATCAGGCCGCTGACGATTTTCTTCATGTAGGCCAGGGAAAATTCCTGGTACGCCGCCGCCGAGAGGCTGCCGCCCCAGCTGTCGAAGATCTGCACAGCTTGCGCGCCGGCCATGATCTGGCCGTTGAGGTAGCTGGTGACGGTCTGCGCGAGCTTGTCCAGCAACAGGTGCAAGGCTTGCGGGTTGTCGTAGAGCATGGTTTTGGTCTTGCGGTAGTCTTTCGACGAGCCGCCTTCGACCATGTAGGTGGCCAGGGTCCATGGGCTGCCGGCGAAGCCGATCAGCGGTACGCGGCCGTTCAGTTCGCGGCGGATGGTGCTGACCGCGTCCATGACGTAGCCGAGGTCTTTGTGCGGATCAGGAATCGGCAGGGCTTCGATGTCGGCCAGGGTGCTGATGACTTTCTTGAAGCGCGGACCTTCACCGGTTTCGAAGTACAGGCCTTGGCCCATGGCATCGGGAATGGTCAGGATGTCGGAGAAAAGGATCGCCGCGTCCAGTTGTGGATAGCGGTCGAGCGGCTGCATCGTGACTTCGCAAGCGAACGCCGGGTTCATGCACAGGCTCATGAAGTCGCCGGCCTTGGCACGGCTGGCGCGGTATTCAGGCAGGTAGCGACCGGCCTGACGCATCATCCACACGGGGGTGACGTCTACGGGTTGCTTGAGCAGGGCGCGAAGGAAACGGTCGTTCTTCAGGGCAGTCATGTCGGCATCCGGAAAAAAAGTGCGGGCATTTTCTCAGAGCGCGACGCAAAAGGCACGGCAAGAGCTGATCCTTTTGTCTATCGGGTCAATTTGTCGCGGTTTCACTCGCCAGATCGTTCCCACGCTCTGCGTGGGAATGCATCCTGTGACGCTCTGCGTCACGACTTTAAGAGCGGACGCAGAGCGTCCATGGGGGCATTCCCACGCAGAGCGTGGGAACGATCAGTGCGGGGGTTTAGACGCCCAGGTAATCCAGGATCCCTTCAGCAGCATTGCGGCCTTCGAAGATCGCCGTTACCACCAGGTCGGAACCGCGCACCATGTCGCCACCGGCGAAGATTTTCGGGTTGCTGGTCTGGTGCTTGTACTGACCTTGTTCCGGAGCCACGACGCGGCCCTGGCTGTCGGTCTGGATGCTGAACTGCTCGAACCACGACGCCGGGCTTGGACGGAAACCGAACGCGATGACCACGGCGTCGGCCGGGATAATCTCTTCGGAGCCCGGGATCGGTTCGGGGCTGCGGCGGCCACGGGCGTCTGGCTCGCCGAGACGGGTCTCGACCACCTTCACGCCTTCAACACGGTCTTCACCGACGATAGCGATCGGCTGGCGGTTGTAGAGGAATTTCACGCCTTCTTCCTTGGCGTTCTTCACCTCTTTGCGCGAGCCGGGCATGTTCGCTTCGTCACGACGATACGCACAGGTCACCGACTTGGCGCCCTGACGGATCGAAGTACGGTTGCAGTCCATCGCCGTGTCGCCACCGCCCAGCACCACGACCTTCTTGCCTTTCATGTCGACGAAATCTTCCGGCGACTTTTCAAAGCCCAGGTTGCGGTTGACGTTGGCGATCAGGAAGTCGAGCGCGTCATACACGCCCGGCAGGTCTTCACCGGCAAAGCCGCCCTTCATGTAGGTGTAGGTGCCCATGCCCATGAACACGGCATCGTATTCTTCGAGCAGTTGCTCGATGGTCACGTCCTTGCCGATTTCGGTGTTCAGGCGGAACTCGATCCCCATGCCGGTGAAGACTTCGCGGCGATTGCTCAGCACGGTCTTTTCCAGCTTGAACTCGGGTATGCCGAAGGTCAGCAGACCGCCGATTTCCGGGTTCTTGTCGAACACCACCGGGGTCACGCCGCCACGTACCAGCACGTCGGCACAGCCCAGGCCGGCAGGGCCCGCGCCGATTACCGCGACACGCTTGCCGGTCGGTTTGACCTTGGACATGTCCGGGCGCCAGCCCATGGCGAACGCGGTGTCGGTGATGTACTTCTCGACCGAACCGATGGTCACCGCACCAAAACCGTCGTTAAGGGTGCAAGCACCTTCGCACAGACGATCCTGGGGACAAACCCGGCCGCAGACTTCCGGCAGGGTGTTGGTCTGGTGCGACAGCTCGGCGGCCTGGAGGATGTTGCCCTCGGCCACCAGCTTGAGCCAGTTCGGAATGAAGTTGTGCACCGGGCACTTCCATTCGCAATACGGGTTACCGCAACCCAGGCAACGGTAGGCCTGGTCGGCCGACTGCTGGGGTTTGAAGGGTTCGTAGATCTCCACGAACTCTTTCTTGCGTTGACGCAACAGTTTCTTCTTCGGATCTTTGCGCCCGACATCGATGAACTGGAAGTCGTTATTCAGACGTTCAGCCATTGTTAAAACCTCATCAAACTCTTCAGGCGCATATCACTGCGGGTTGGCACGGGTGCTGGAAAGCAACGATTTCAGGTTGGCAGCCTTGGGCTTGACCAGCCAGAAACGACGCAAATAGTCATCGAGGTTTTCAGCGAGGTTACGACCCCACTCGCTGTCGGTCTCCTCGACGTATTCGTTCAGCACGCGTTGCAGGTGGCTGCGATAGGCTTCCATCGCCTCACCGCTGATCCGCTGGATTTCCACCAGTTCGTGATTGACCCGGTCAACGAAGGTGTTGTCCTGGTCGAGCACGTAGGCGAAACCGCCGGTCATGCCTGAGCCGAAGTTGTAACCGGTCTTGCCCAACACGCAGACAAAACCACCGGTCATGTATTCGCAGCAGTGATCGCCCGTGCCTTCCACCACGGTGTGAGCACCGGAGTTACGCACAGCGAAACGCTCGCCCGCGGTACCGGCAGCGAACAGCTTGCCCCCGGTGGCGCCATACAGGCAGGTGTTGCCGATAATGGCGCTGTCCTGAGTCTTGTAGAGGCTGCCCTTCGGCGGAACGATGACCAGTTTGCCGCCGGTCATGCCTTTGCCGACGTAGTCGTTGGCATCGCCTTCCAGGTACATGTTCAGGCCGCCGGCGTTCCACACACCAAAGCTCTGACCGGCAGTGCCTTTGAAGCGGAAGGTGATCGGCGCGTTGGCCATGCCCTGGTTGCCATGCTTGCGAGCAATTTCACCGGAAATCCGCGCGCCGATGGAACGGTCGCAGTTGCAGATATCCAGGGCGAAATCGGCGCCGCTCATGTCGTTGATGGCCGAAGTGGCCAGGTCGACCATTTTCTCGGCCAGCAGGCCTTTGTCGAACGGCGGATTGCGGTCGACCTGGCAGAACTGAGGCTTGTCTGCCGGGATGTGATCGCTGCCCAGCAACGGGGTCAGGTCCAGGTGGTTTTGCTTGGCGGTCTGGCCTTCGAGGATTTCCAGCAGATCGGTGCGACCGATCAGCTCTTCGAGGGAGCGCACGCCCAGCTTGGCCAGCCACTCACGGGTTTCTTCGGCGACATAGGTGAAGAAATTCACCACCATGTCGACGGTACCGATGTAGTGATCCTTGCGCAGCTTCTCGTTCTGGGTCGCGACGCCGGTGGCGCAGTTGTTCAGGTGGCAGATGCGCAGGTATTTGCAGCCCAGCGCGATCATTGGCGCGGTGCCGAAGCCGAAGCTTTCAGCGCCGAGGATTGCAGCCTTGATCACGTCGAGGCCGGTTTTCAGGCCGCCGTCTGTCTGTACCCGGACTTTGCCGCGCAGGTCGTTACCACGCAGGGTCTGGTGGGTTTCGGCCAGGCCGAGTTCCCACGGAGCGCCCGCGTATTTGATCGAGGTCAGCGGCGATGCACCGGTACCGCCGTCGTAGCCGGAAATGGTGATCAAGTCCGCGTAGGCCTTGGCCACACCGGCAGCGATGGTGCCGACGCCGGCTTCTGCAACCAGCTTCACCGAGACCAGAGCCTTCGGGTTGACTTGTTTCAGGTCGAAAATCAGCTGCGACAAGTCTTCGATCGAATAAATGTCGTGGTGCGGCGGAGGCGAAATCAGGGTCACGCCCGGCACTGCGTAACGCAGCTTGGCGATCAGACCGTTGACCTTGCCGCCCGGCAACTGACCACCTTCGCCCGGCTTGGCGCCCTGAGCGACTTTGATCTGCAGCACTTCAGCGTTGACCAGGTATTCCGGGGTCACACCAAAACGGCCAGTGGCGACCTGCTTGATTTTCGAGCTCTTGATGGTGCCGTAGCGCGCCGGGTCTTCGCCGCCTTCGCCGGAGTTGGAACGCGCACCGAGGCGGTTCATGGCTTCGGCCAGGGCTTCGTGAGCTTCCGGCGACAAGGCGCCGAGGGAGATGCCCGCGGAGTCGAAGCGCTTGAGCACCGATTCCAGCGGTTCGATTTCGCTGATGTCCAGCGGCGTGTCCAGGGTTTTGACTTTGAACAAGTCGCGGATCATCGACACCGGACGGTTGTCCACCAGCGCCGTGTATTCCTTGAACTTGCTGTAGTCGCCCTGCTGCACAGCCGCTTGCAGGGTGCTGACCACGTCCGGGTTGTAGGCGTGATATTCGCCACCGTGGACGAACTTCAACAGGCCGCCTTGCTGGATTGGCTTGCGCGGGCTCCAGGCTTCGGCCGCCAGGGCTTTCTGCTCAGCTTCGATATCGACGAAACGCGCCCCCTTGATGCGGCTTGGCACGCCACGGAAGCTCAGTTCGCAGACTTCTTCGGACAGGCCGATGGCTTCGAACAACTGTGCACCACGATACGACGTGATGGTCGAGATACCCATCTTCGAGAGGATCTTGAGCAGCCCTTTGGTGATGCCTTTGCGGTAGTTCTTGAACACCTCGTAGAGGTCGCCCAGTACTTCACCGGTGCGGATCAGGTCGCCCAGCACTTCGTAAGCCAGGAACGGATAGACCGCCGAGGCGCCGAAACCGATCAGCACCGCAAAGTGATGCGGGTCGCGAGCAGTAGCGGTTTCTACCAGGATGTTGGAGTCGCAACGCAGGCCTTTTTCGGTCAGGCGATGGTGTACCGCGCCGGTGGCGAGCGAAGCGTGGATCGGCAACTTGCCCGGGGCGATATGACGGTCACTCAGCACAATCTGGGTGCGACCGGAACGCACGGCTTCTTCAGCCTGATCGGCAACATTGCGCACCGCCGCTTCGAGGCCGACGCTCTCGTCGTAGTTGAGGTCGATGATCTGACGCTCGAAGCCTGGGCGATCGAGGTTCATCAGCGAACGCCACTTGGCCGGGGAAACGACCGGCGAGCTGAGGATCACGCGCGAGGCGTGTTCCGGCGACTCCTGGAAGATGTTGCGTTCGGCGCCGAGGCAGACTTCCAGCGACATGACGATGGCTTCGCGCAGCGGGTCGATCGGCGGGTTGGTCACCTGCGCGAACTGCTGGCGGAAATAGTCGTACGGCGTGCGCACACGCTGGGACAGCACAGCCATCGGCGTATCGTCGCCCATCGAGCCGACGGCTTCGTAGCCTTGCTCGCCGAGCGGACGCAGCACCTGATCGCGCTCTTCGAACGTGACCTGATACATCTTCATGTACTGCTTGAGCTGGTCGACGTCGTAGAACGCCGAACCGTGGTCGTTGTCCTCCATGGTCGCCTGGATGCGCAGGGCATTCTTGCGCAGCCATTGCTTGTACGGATGACGGGACTTCAAGCGGTTGTCGATGGCGTCGGTGTCGAGGATCTGACCGGTTTCGGTGTCCACGGCAAAGATCTGGCCCGGACCAACGCGGCCCTTGGCGATCACGTCTTCAGGCTGGTAGTTCCAGACACCGATTTCCGAGGCCAGGGTAATGAAGCCGTTCTTGGTGGTAACCCAACGCGCCGGACGCAGACCGTTACGGTCGAGCAGGCACACCGCGTAACGACCGTCGGTCATTACTACGCCGGCCGGGCCGTCCCACGGTTCCATGTGCATCGAGTTGTATTCGTAGAAAGCACGCAGATCCGGGTCCATGGTTTCGACGTTCTGCCACGCAGGCGGAATGATCATCCGCACGCCACGGAACAGGTCGATGCCACCGGTGACCATCAGCTCGAGCATGTTGTCCATGCTGGAGGAGTCGGAACCCACGCGGTTCACCAGCGGGCCGAGTTCTTCCAGATCCATCAGATCGTTGGTGAACTTGGTGCGACGGGCCTGAGCCCAGTTGCGGTTGCCGGTGATGGTGTTGATCTCGCCGTTGTGGGCGAGGAAGCGGAATGGCTGAGCCAGCGGCCATTTCGGCAGGGTGTTGGTGGAGAAGCGCTGGTGGAACACGCAGATTGCGGTTTGCAGGCGCTGGTCGCTCAGGTCTGGATAGAAGGCGGTCAGGTCCGCCGGCATCATCAGGCCTTTGTAAATGATGGTCTTGTGGGAAAAGCTGCAGATGTAGTGATCGACGTCGGCGGCGTTGGTCACGGACGAACGACGACGGGCGCTGAACAGTTTGATCGCCATGTCCTGATCGCTCAGGCCTTCACCACCGATGAACACTTGTTCGATCTGCGGCAGGCGCTCGAGGGCCAGGCGGCCGAGGACGCTGGTGTCGATCGGCACTTTGCGCCAGCCGACCAGGGTCAGGCCTTCGGCCAGGATCTCGCGGTTCATGTTCTCGCGAGCGGCTTCAGCTTTGACCGGGTCCTGGTTGAAGAAGACCATGCCCACGGCATATTGCTTGGGCAGTTCGACGCCGAAGGTTTCCTGGGCAATCGCACGCAGGAATACATCCGGCTTTTGAATCAGCAGACCGCAACCGTCACCGGTCTTGCCGTCGGCGTTGATCCCACCGCGGTGGGTCATGCAGGTCAGGGCCTCAATGGCCGTTTGCAAAAGGGTATGACTGGGCTCGCCCTGCATATGGGCTATCAGGCCGAAACCGCAGTTATCCTTGAATTCATCTGGTTGGTACAGACCTGCTTTCATAGACACTTTCTCACCAGGCTGCCTCTTGTCGAGGCAAATTTCTTTTCAATTCAACCGGTTACCATCCACGCCGAACGCACGCCAGCTTTGCGGGGGCAAAAGGGAGGTCATTGTACACACCGACACCGAGGCTCACAAATTTGACGACGAAATGTCGCAAATCTATGTCGCATTTGTGAAAGGTTTAAAGCGATATGCTGTGCTAGTCAAAACTTTTTTAATTTTGACCGCAACGACTCAAAGACCACTGTGACGCAGACACCACAAGGCACGCGGCCTGGAGGGGCGGCATGCGCTTGCAGAAATTTTGAGGTGCTTGGAGAGGCGGCCTGGGTAAGGCCGCCGAATCTTCAGCGAGTTGTTGCCAGTTCCTGTTGGACGCTGGCGACAGTGCGAGGCCAAGGTTTACCAGCCTGAACCTTTGCTGGCAAGGCCTTGATGGCGGTAACGGCTGCATCGCGGTTGGCGAAGCTACCGTAGGTGATGACATAAAGCGGCTTGCCGTTGAGTACTTTCTTGAAATAACGGTACTCGCCGCCCTGCTCCTTGACGAAGCTCTGCGCGGCCGATTCGGAGCTGGTGCCAAGGATTTGCACCACGTAGTTACCCGGCGCCTGGCCTGCGTACCAGCTGCCACCGGCGGCTTTAGCCACGGCAACAGGCTTCTCGGCAGGTTTGGCGGCGGCGACCGGCTTGGCGGGCGCTGGAGCCGGTTTGGCAACAGGTGCAGGTGCGGGCTTGGCTGTAGCGACCTGAGTCGGCGCTGGAACCGGTTTGGCGGCAGGCGTTGGCGCCGGGCCCGGCTGGATGCCGGCAGGCGGCGCAGTCGTGGTCACGGTTGGCGGTGTAGCGCTGGAGCCTTCGACCGGCACGCCGTCGTCGCCTTCGGTGATACCACCGGCGGCTTCGGCCAATGGACCACGCATCACCGGCTGCGAGTTGCCGACCAACGGCAATGGCATCGGCTGCGAGTTACCGGCGAATTCGACGGATGGAGCGCCACCACTGTCAGGTTGTGGCGCGCCTTGGCCCAGCGGCAGTTGCGCCTGTTCGTTGGCAGGCGCGCCGGTGGTCGGCGCTTTGCTGCGACCCGGCATCAACCAGGCGGCGGCTACCGCGACCACGACCACGGCGGAAATCGCCAATACGTGTTTCTTCGGCATGTTGAACCCCATACTTGGACGCTTCACCGCTGAGCGGCTGGCAATCATTGCTTCGATCATCGCATCGCGGGCGACCTGGTTGATGGTGCCAGGCCAACCGTCGGAGCTTTCGTGAATATCAGAGATCTGATCTGCGGTGAAAAGTTCGATACCCCGGCCAGCGCCTTCAAGACGCTGGTCCAGGTATTCGCGGGTTTCTTCTTCGGTATAAGGCTGCAATTCGATGACGTGGAAGCGCTCTTCCTCCAGGTTCAGCGCTTCAAGTTGGGCAATCAGCGAGGACTCCCCGAACAGGAACACGTGCGGACGACCTTCCGGCGCACCCGCGGCCAAAGCCAACAAGGCTTCCAGCGCGGATTCGTCGAGTTGCTCGGCATCGTCCACCAGCAAATAGACTTCCTGCCCCGTGAGGGCAAGCTGTACCACTTGGGCCAGGATCGCGCCGATTTCGGCCTGCTCGACGTCCAGCGCCTGAGCCACCTGACGCAGCATACCGGCTGCATCGCCGGCGCCACGGGCGGAAACCACCACGCTCTGCACCGACTGTTTGTTGGTGCTGGCGACCAGGGCCTGACGCAACAGGGTTTTTCCGCTGCCTTGAGGGCCAGTGACCACCAGCAACAACTGGCTATAACGGGCCAAATGATGCAGCTGCCCCAGCACCGGTTTACGCTGGGCCGGGAAAAATTTGAAGCCAGGCACCCGTGGAGCGAAAGGGTCATGACTTAACTGGTAATGGCCGAGGAAAGCCTCGTCGGCATGCAAACTAGTCATCGGGATCTTATTAACCTTTAAGCTGAGCCAGGACGCGGTAATCCGCCCCCAGCGTGGCCTGTAAAACCTCTTTCGGATAATCGTCGGTCACCACTGCTTCGCCCATGTGGCGCAGCAGCACCAGGCGCAAACGACCGTCGATCACTTTCTTGTCAATTGCCATGTGTTCGAGAAAATCGGCTTCGCTCATCTCTTCCGGCGGAATGACCGGTAGGCCGGCACGCTGGAACAGACGAATACCGCGATCACGTTCCTGTTCGCTGATCCAGCCCAGGCGCGCAGACATTTCCAATGCCATTACGGTGCCGGCAGCGACTGCTTCGCCATGCAACCAGACACCATAGCCCATGTGAGTTTCGATCGCATGGCCGAAGGTGTGGCCCAGGTTCAACGTGGCACGCACACCGGTTTCTTTCTCGTCGGCACCCACCACCGCAGCCTTGGCCGCGCAGGAGCGTTCGATGGCGTAAGTCAGGGCTGTCTGGTCCAGCGCTCGCAGGCGATCGACGTTTTCTTCGAGCCAGGTCAGGAATGGCTCGTCGCAGATCAGCCCGTATTTGATGACTTCTGCCAGCCCGGCGGACAGTTCGCGGGGCGGCAAGGTGTTGAGGGTGGCGGTATCGATCAGCACCACATTGGGCTGATAGAAGGCGCCGACCATGTTCTTGCCCAGCGGGTGATTGATCCCGGTCTTGCCGCCCACCGAGGAGTCGACTTGTGACAACAACGTGGTCGGTATCTGGATGAAATCGACGCCTCGCTGGTAGCAGGCAGCCGCAAAACCGGCCATGTCACCAATTACACCGCCACCGAGGGCGATTACCGTGGTGCGGCGATCGTGCCGTGCGGTCAGCAGACCGTCGAAAATCAGTTGCAGGGTTTCCCAGGTTTTGAAGGCTTCGCCATCGGGCAGCACCACGGAAATTACCGAGAACTGCGCAAGACTGCGGGTCAGACGCTCGAGGTAGAGCGGCGCGACGGTCTCGTTGGAGATGATCGCCACCTGCCGCCCGCGGATATGCGGCGCCAGCAGCTCAGGCTGATCCAACAAACCTTCGCCAATATGAATCGGGTAGCTGCGCTCGCCTAGATCGACCTTGAGTGTCTGCATGTGTCCCCACAGTGAAGATTGAATCAGGCATCCTGCCTTCAGTTTACGAATTCCATAGCGTCTGCTGGTGCGACGCCGTTCGGTAGCCAGCCGCCACAACCTTGAGCGGTTGCGACAGGACGCCGAGGATAGCGCATTTCACGCCGCGCATTAACGGGGCGGTAGCTGCTGCAAGCGCTCGAGAATATCAAGTACCACCATTCGCGGCGGCCGCTCATCGGTTTCAACCACCAGGTCGGCGATCTCCCGATACAGCGGATCACGGATCGCCAGCAAGTCCCGCAGGGTCTTGGCCGGATCGGCGGTGCGCAACAGTGGCCGGTTACGGTCGCGAGCTGTTCGGCCAACTTGCTGCTCGACAGACGCATGCAGATAGACCACCCGACCACCGGCGTGCAGCGCTCGACGATTGGCTTCGCGCATCACGGCGCCACCACCGGTCGCCAACACCACGCCGTCGAATGCACACAGCTCGGCAATCATCGCCTGCTCGCGGTCACGAAAGCCC
The DNA here is from genome assembly GCF_054668495.1 of Pseudomonas sp. S2_A02. Classification (NCBI taxonomy): domain Bacteria; kingdom Pseudomonadati; phylum Pseudomonadota; class Gammaproteobacteria; order Pseudomonadales; family Pseudomonadaceae; genus Pseudomonas; species Pseudomonas sp. S2_A02. The sequence continues at coordinate 3,220,467 of NZ_CP162776.1, forward strand.
GGCTCGCCTTCCTTATCGAAAATCCACGGGATATTGGCGCCCGTGCGCAATTCAATTTCCTTATCGGAATCTTTGAATGGCAGGCGCAGCTCTTTGGCCAGCAAACGGCCGATGGTGCTTTTTCCAGCCCCCATCGGTCCAACAAGAATCAAATTTCGCACAGAATCAATGACTCACAGCAATCGCCTGATTGTTCATGATACGCGGAGTGAGAAATACCAGCAGCTCGGATTTTTTCTCCGAAACCACATCACGCCGGAAAAGGCGGCCAAGATACGGCACATCACCGAGAAATGGCACCTTATCTACAACCTTGCTCTGAGTATTTGAGAAAACCCCACCAATGACGATGGTCTCGCCGTCGTTAACCAACACCTTGGCGTTGACCTCGTTTTTCTTGATCGGCGGTACATCCTGCACTTTGTTCAGGTAGTCCGGTTCGTCCTTGGTGACCTTGACCTCCATGATGATGCGGTTGTCCGGCGTGATCTGCGGGGTCACTTCCAGGGACAGCGAAGCTTCCTTGAACGACACCGAGGTGGCGCCGCTGGAACTGGCTTCCTGATAGGGAATCTCGGTGCCCTTGAGGATTTTCGCGGTTTCCTTGTCGGACGTGACCACTTTGGGCTGCGAGACGATTTCCCCGTTGCCGGTTTTCTCCATGGCCGACAGCTCAAGGTCCAGCAGCACATTGTCGGTAATGAAGGCGATGCCGATCCCCGAGGTGTTGCCAGAGGCCCCCAGGTCGACGAACGGCGAGTTAGTGCTGGTGCTTCCCGGAGTACCAATGGTGGTCGAAGAGCCGTTGACCCCGGATGTGTTCCAATTACCCTTCTGCGCCGAACCACCCCAGCGTACGCCCAGGCTTTTGTCGTAATCGACGTTGGCTTCAACGATGCGTGCCTCGATCATCACCTGACGCACCGGAATATCCAGTTGCGCAACGATGCGACGCAATTCGTCGAGGCGATCCTGGGTCTGGTAGGCAATGATGTTGTTGGTTCGCTCATCGACAGTAATTGAACCTCGCTCGTCGACTTTCGCTTCGGCGCTGGTCACTGACTGGAACAGCTTGGCGATATCGGCGGCCTTGGCGTAGTTGACCTGTAACAGCTCGCGACGCAGAGGCGCCAGTTCGGAGATCTGCTTCTGCGATTCCAGCTCCTGACGCTCTCGGGCAGCAATTTCATCCGCCGGCGCCACCAGCAGCACGTTACCGATCTTGCGTTTATCCAGACCTTTGGTTTTCAGCACCAGGTCCAGCGCTTGATCCCACGGCACATTCTGCAGGCGCAATGTGATGCCGCCCTGCACCGTGTCGCTGGCCACCAGATTGAGGTTGGTGAAATCGGCGATCAGTTGCAGCACCGAGCGCACATCGATGTCTTGAAAATTCAGCGAGAGTTTTTCACCGGTGTAGGCAAAGCGCTCGGTGTTGCGCTTGTGCAAGTCGTCGGCAGTCATCGGCCGAATGCTGACGGTCAGTTTGTTGTCGGTCTGGTAGGTCGAATAATCGAAGGCGCCACTGGGCTCGATACTGATAATGGCCCGGTCGCCCGTGGCGCTGGCATTGACGAACTGCACCGGCGTAGCGAAATCCTTGACGTCGAGGCGTACACGCAACCGTTCAGGCAGTTGGGTCTTGGTGAAACCGACGATGATTTTGCCATCGCGTTCCTGGATGTCCGGGGCGATCGACGGATCCGACAGATCAATGACCACATTGCCCTCACCCTGGGTGCCGCGCTGGAAATCCACGCCCCGGATGGCTTTGCCCACGGGTGCATTGACCCTGGCGGGCGCTGGTGTCGCAGTGGCTGCGCGCGGTGCGTTGGTGATCGACTTGGGCGCCTTGCTACCGGCCCCTTGCCCGACGACCACGAACAGATTGTTGCCTTCGACGCGGGTGTTGTACGGGGTTAATTGAGTCAGGCTGATGATCAGCCGTGTGCGGTCCTTGGCCTCAACCACCGTGGCGCTGCGGGCATTGCCGCCGCCCAGGTCCCGATTCTTGTTCGCCAGCTGACTGGTGACCCCCGGCAGGTCCAGCGCAATCCGCGCAGGCTGCTCTGTCGTGTAACCGTTGGGCTGCGGCGGCGGCCCATCGAATGACAACTTCAACTCGACACGGTCACCGGGCAACGCAGCGACATCCAGCGCTTTGAGGTTGGCCGCCACTACCATCGGCGACAGAAACGCTATCCATAGCGAAATACCGAAGGTTGAGAAAATCCTGTTCATTATTCGAGTTCCACTATGAGTGCTCTTTCAAAGGGATGGTCCGCGGCCGTTCCAGCCAGGCACCTTCGCCATCGGGAACGATTTCGACCACGTCGACTTGCGAACCGCTGATGGCGACGATCCGCCCATCGTTACGCCCCAGGTAATCGCCGACTTTCAGCCGATGCACGCCACCCGCCCCGCGCAGCAGCGCAAAGGAGCCAGCTGCATTGGAGATCGTGCCGACCATTTCAAATTGCTCGATGTTGAAACCTTCGAGGTACTGCTTGACCCGGTTGGGGTCGGGTTTGACGTTGCGCGAGCCATGCTTCTGGCCAGCCAGGTCGACTCTGACCTGCCGGGAGAACGGGCTACGCAGGTTGGCAGCGCTGTAGGTGAATGTCGGATAAGACTGGAATGTCGGCGTTGGTTCAATCTTGCCGGGCGCACGCAGACGCACTTCGTTCAGGTAGGCATCCAGGTCGCTGAAACCATTGTCGTCGCCACAACCGGCCAGGACGACAAGGCACATAACCATCGAGAAGCAACGAATCGGGTTCATTTTTGCAACCCCTTGTCGTTGTAGCGATAGGTCTTGGCCAGGATGCTCATGCGCAACTTCGGACCGCCATCAGGATTGGCCGGCGCCAGGTCGAAGTCATGCAGAGTGACGATCCGCGGCAGCCCGGCCACGCCGCTGACGAAAGTGGCCAGGTCATGATATGCACCGGTGACGGTGATCTGGATAGGGAGCTCGATGTAGAACTGCTGGGTGACCTCCGGAAGCAGCTTGATCTCTTCGAACTCCAGGCCACTGCCCAGGCCGGTTCGGGTGATGTCTTCCAGCAGGCCGGGCACTTCGGTGTCGCTGGGCAATTGCCGCAGCAGCATGCCGAAGGAGGTCTCCATTTCCTTCATCTGCTGGGTATACAGCTCCAGGTTTGCCGCCATATGGGCTTTGGTCGCGAATTGCTCCCTGAGCGTCAACTCTTCCTCACGCCTGAGCTCCAGGTGGTTTTGCAGATCGCTGATCAAGAAGCTGTAGCCCAGGGCCAGCACCAGAACCATCAGCAGGACACTCGCCAGAACCTTGATCGCCGGTGGCCAGGAACCCATGTTGTTGGTGTCCAGATCGTTGATGTCGATCTGGCGTAACCCTTCGAACCATTCGGACAGTTTCATTTAGCGCCCCCCACAACTGCGGGCTGAGTCTGACGGACGGTCAACTGAAAAACATTGGCCTGATCCAGCTGACCGGCGGTGGTCGCTTTGACTTCCGTAAGGTTGGGCGCATCGAACCAGTCGGAGGCATCAAGATTGCGCATCAGATCCGAAACACGATTGTTGGACTCCGCCGCGCCGGTGATAGACAACGTCTTGCCGACCATTTTCACTTCGGTGAAATAAACTCCTTCCGGCAAAGTACGCGCCAATTGATCGAAAATCCTCCCGCTGATCGGCCGGTTGCCTTGCAGGTCCTGAATAATGCGCATGCGCTCGACGAGTTGCTGTCGACGGGCCTTCAAGTCGCTGATCTGCTTGATCCGCTCGTCGACCACCGCAATCTGCTTGCTGATGTAATCGTTACGCGCAACTTGCCGATCAATGGCGCCGTTAATGACCTGGTCCGCGATCAGCAATGCCCCCACTGACCCCACCAGCACACCGACCAACGCCAGTAAAAAGCGTTTGCGACGCCCTTCGCGCAACTCTTCACGCCAGGGTAGAAGATTGATCCGCGCCATCAGTCAAAACTCCTGAGGGCCAGCCCGCAGGCAATCATCAGTGCCGGGGCATCGCTCGCCAGGGCCCCGGCGTTGACCTTGCTGCTCAGGGTCATGTTGGAGAATGGATTGGCGACCTGGGTCGGCGTACCCAGTCGCTGCTCGATCAATCGCTCCAACCCGGGGACCGAGGCAGTGCCGCCGGCCAAGAGGATGTGATCGACCGAGTTGTATTGGCCGGAGGCATAGAAAAACTGCAAAGAACGCGACACCTGCTGCACCAACGCGTCACGAAATGGCTGCAAGACCTCGCTGACGTAATCGTCCGGCAAACCGCCCTGCTTCTTCGCCAGCCCCGCCTGCTCGACCGTCAGGCCATAACGACGCTGGATCTCTTCCGTCAATTGACGGCCGCCGAACAATTGTTCACGGGTGTAGATGATCCGCCCATTGTGCAGCACGCTCAGGGTGGTCATGGTGGCACCGATATCGACCACCGCCACGGTCAGGCGCTCCTGAGAGGCGGCCAACTGGGTTGCCAGCAGGCCGAACGATCGCTCCAGGGCATAGGCTTCGACATCGACCACTCGCGCGGTCAGCCCGGCCAGAGCCAGGGCCGCTTCGCGGACCTCGACGTTTTCCTTGCGACAGGCCGCCAGCAGCACATTGACCCGTTCGGGGTTGCGCGGCGACACGCCCTGCACTTCGAAATCGATCGCCACTTCATCCAGTGGATAAGGAATGTACTGATCGGCCTCGATCTTCAGCTGGTTTTCCATCTCGTCGTCGGAAAGGCCGGCGTCCATCTCGATGGTCTTGGTGATCACCGCCGAACCGGCCACCGCCACGGCAACGTTCCTGTGGCTGGTTTTGGCCTTGATCAGCACACGCGCAAGAGCCTGCCCCACACCTTCGAGCTCGGCGATATTTTTCTCGACCACGGCACTGGCGGGCAGCGGTTCGACCGCATAGGCCTCGACCCTATAGCGGTCGCCCTGGCGACTTAGCTCCAGTAGCTTCACCGACGTGGAGCTGATGTCGATCCCCAAAAGCGTATTGGCTTTTTTATTGAAGAGTCCTAGCACTACCAATTCCCTATGACTATCCGTGAGTTACGGACTCTGTAATATCCATTGCGTTCAATACCCCCCGTCTTGACAGAAGCGCAAATGACGCCCCCGACGGAAAAATGCTTATAATGCCGAGCGTTTTTTCCGCTTTCACTGCAAGCGCGGGTCATTCTCTTTATAGCCTGAACCCTGATGCCTAATTCATTCTTTGCCCTGGATATCCAAAAGCCTTGATTCGTCTGCTGAAATTTTTCGGTTGGTCCATCGTCGCCGTTTTCTGCGGACTGCTCCTGGGTCTGAGCGGCGCTTTTCTTTACCTTAGCCCCGGATTGCCATCCGTGGAGGCGCTGAGAAGTATTCAGTTGCAGATTCCTTTGCGGGTGTACAGCAGCGACAACAAGTTGATCGCAGAATTTGGCGAAATGCGCCGTACGCCGATCCGTTTCGCCGACATTCCCCCCAACTTCATTAATGCGTTACTAAGTGCTGAAGACGACAATTTCGCCAACCACTACGGCGTCGATCCCAGCAGCCTGATGCGTGCCGCTACCCAGCTGGTAAAAAGCGGACACATTCAGTCCGGCGGCAGCACCATCACCATGCAGGTGGCGAAGAACTTCTTCCTCACCAGCGAACGCAGCTTCTCGCGTAAAACCACCGAAATCCTCCTGGCGCTGCAGATCGAACGACAGCTGACCAAGGACGAGATCCTCGAGCTATACGTCAACAAGATCTATCTGGGCAACCGCGCCTATGGCATCGAGGCGGCGGCGCAGGTCTATTACGGCAAGTCGATTCGTGACGTCAGCCTGGCGCAGATGGCGATGATCGCCGGCCTGCCAAAAGCCCCGTCACGCTTCAACCCGCTGGCCAACCCGGCCCGCAGCAAGGAGCGTCGCGACTGGATCCTTGGGCGCATGTACAAGCTCGGCAAGATCACCGAAGCCGACTACACCACCGCGATCAATGAGCCGCTGAACGCCAGCTACCATGTGCCGACCCCGGAAGTGAACGCTCCGTACATCGCCGAAATGGCCCGTGCCGAAATGGTCGGCCGCTATGGCAGCGATGCGTACACCGAAGGTTTTCGTGTCACCACCACGGTGCCGAGCGATTTGCAGGAGATGGCCAACACCGCGGTTCACGAAGGCTTGATGACCTACGATCAACGGCACGGTTATCGCGGCCCCGAGTCACGTCTGCCGGGTAAAACCCGAGAGGCCTGGACCCTGGAGCTGACCAAGCAGCGGACCATCAGCAGCCTGGAACCGGCGATCGTGACCCAGGTCGACAAGAACGGCGTGCAGGTGCTGACCCGCACCGGCGAAGAGCACGTCGCCTGGGACACCATGAAGTGGGCTCGCCCCTTCCTGAACACCAACAGCATGGGCGCCAATCCGAAGCAGCCGTCGGATGTCGCGCAGGTCGGTGATCTGATTCGCGTGCAGCGTCAGCCAGACAATTCGCTCAAATTCAGCCAGATTCCGCAGGCCCAGGGCGCACTGGTTTCCCTCGACCCGCAGAATGGCGCCATTCGTTCGCTGGTCGGCGGGTTCGCCTTCGAGCAGAGCAACTACAACCGCGCCATGCAGGCCAAGCGTCAGCCGGGTTCAAGCTTCAAGCCATTCGTCTACAGCGCCGCCCTGGACAATGGCTATACCGCCGCCAGCCTGGTGAACGATGCGCCGATCGTGTTCGTCGACGAGTACCTGGACAAGGTCTGGCGTCCGAAGAACGACACCAACACCTTCCTCGGCCCGATCCGCATGCGTGAAGCGCTCTACAAATCGCGCAACCTGGTATCGATCCGCCTGCTGCAAGCGCTGGGCGTCGACCGCACCATTGATTACATCAGCAAATTCGGCTTCAACAAGCAGGACCTGCCGCGCAACCTGTCGCTGGCCCTGGGGACCGCGACCCTGACGCCAATGGAAATCGCCACCGGCTGGAGCACCTTTGCCAACGGCGGCTACAAGATAACCCCGTACATCATCGACAAGATTGAAAGCCGCAACGGCGACACGCTGTTCGTTGCCAACCCGCCGAGCGTTCCAAAAGGCGCCGTCGCCAGTGATGGCATCGCCGTGCCGGCCTCCAACACCTTCACAGTCAACGCCATTCCAGGCGAAGCACCGAGCACCCAGCCAGCGCCACAAGCGCCAGCCGTGGCCGAACGTATCGTCGATGGGCGCACCACCTACATTCTCAACAGCATGCTTGAGGACGTGATCAAACTCGGTACCGGCCGCCGCGCGCTGGCCTTGGGTCGCAGCGACATCGCGGGCAAGACCGGCACCACCAACGAATCCAAGGACGCCTGGTTCTCCGGCTACAACGCCGATTACGTGACCACCGTCTGGACTGGCTTCGACCAACCGGAAAGCCTGGGCAAACGCGAGTTCGGCGGCACCGTCGCCCTGCCGATCTGGATGAACTACATGGGCGCTGCCCTCAAAGGCCGGCCATCCCATACCCAGCCAGAGCCTGAAGGCATTCTCAGCCTGCGCGTCGACCCGGTCAGCGGTCGTGCGGCTACTCCAGGCACGCCAGGTGCCTACTTCGAGCTGTTCAAGGCAGAAGACACGCCACCATCGGTGAACGAACTGGGTAACGGCAATGTGCCGGGCAGCCCGTTGCCAGCGGATGAGGCGGCGCCGATCGATTTGTTCTGATCACAGCGCCAACAAAAAGCCCCGCCTTCGAAAGATGTGCGGGGTTTTTTTGGCCTGCCGATCGTTCCCACGCTCTGCGTGGGAATGCAGCCCGGACGCTCCGCGTCCCTTTCTAGAGCTGGAACGCGGAGCGTCCCTTGAGGCATTCCCACGCAGAGCGTGGGAACGATCAATAAAAAAACTCAGGTACAAAAAAGCCCCGACTCAGAGCGAGCCAGGGCTTTTGGTTGAAGCGCTACAACGGCTTAGCCGTTGAACACGTCATCCACGCTTTTCAGCGGGTAGTTCTTCGGATACGGCAGGGTCGCCACACCGGTCTCGATCGCAGCCTTGGCCACGGCATCGGAGATCAGGGTGATCAGACGGGCATCCATTGGTTTCGGAATGATGTACTCACGACCGAATTCCAGCTTGATGCCGCCGTAGGCGTCGCACACTTCCTGAGGCACTGGCAGCTTGGCCAGTTCACGCAGGGCGTTGGCCGCAGCCACTTTCATTTCTTCGTTGATGCGCTTGGCGCGAACATCCAGGGCACCACGGAAGATGAACGGGAAGCCCAGTACGTTGTTGACCTGGTTCGGGTAGTCCGAACGGCCGGTGGCCATGATCACGTCGTTACGGGTGGCGTGAGCCAGTTCCGGGGCGATTTCCGGATCCGGGTTCGAGCACGCGAACACGATCGGGTTGGCCGCCATGGATTTCAGGCCTTCAGCGCTCAGCAGGTTCGGGCCGGACAGACCAACGAACACGTCAGCGCCTTCCAGCGCGTCAGCCAGGGTGCGCTTCTCGGTCGCGTGAGCGAACACAGCCTTGTACTGGTTCAGGTCGTCACGGCCGGAATGGATCACACCGGTACGGTCAACCATGTAAATGTTTTCGATGTTTGCGCCCATGCTCACCAGCAATTTCATGCAGGAGATGGCGGCTGCACCGGCGCCCAGGCAGACGATCTTGGCGTCAGCCAGGGTTTTGCCAGCGATTTCCAGGGCGTTGATCATGCCGGCCGCAGTAACGATTGCGGTGCCGTGCTGGTCATCGTGGAATACTGGAATGTCGCACTGCTCGATCAGAGCGCGTTCGATCTCAAAGCACTCAGGTGCCTTGATGTCTTCCAGGTTGATGCCACCGAAGGTAATGGAGATACGCTTGACGGTGTCGATGAAGGCTTGCGGGCTTTCGGAGTCGACTTCGATGTCGAACACGTCGATGCCTGCGAAGCGCTTGAACAGCACGCCCTTACCTTCCATAACCGGCTTGGAAGCCAATGGGCCGAGGTTACCCAGGCCGAGAATCGCGGTGCCATCGGAAATGACTGCAACCAGGTTGCCCTTGCCGGTGTATTTGTAGGCCAGTTCAGGATCGCGGGCGATTTCGCGTACTGGTTCGGCTACGCCGGGGCTGTAGGCCAGCGACAGATCGCGGGCGGTAGCGGTGGCCTTGGTGAGCTCGACACTCAGCTTCCCTGGACGGGGATGGGCGTGATATTCGAGAGCGGCAGTTTTCAAATCAGACATAGGGGCATTCCGCTTTTTACTGTTGGACAGACGGACCGCCGAGGATACTCGCCTCGCAAAGTCCTCACAAGACTGACCAGTCACCCCTGTCAAGCGCCCGGCCCTACGACTTTGGGCCAAGAGCCACGGAACACAAGGGATAGACTGTTCACAATCAATAGAAAAAATGTCTACAAGTTTTTCTTACGGCGCCGCCTGCAACATCGCCGGATCGGTCAGCGGCAGCAGCCAGCGTGCCTGCCCCGGTTTCAACCCACCGCGGCGCGAACGGTCCACCACCCAGCCACGAGCCTCGATTTGCTTGCCTTTGAGCTTTTCAAGCGAAGCGACATCGAATTGATCCAGCATATTGGGTGCAACCCGCAATACAACCGAATCCTGCAACTCGATCCAAACCCCGCCGCGATTGCGCTGAACCTTGCTCACACGACCACTGAGCATGGCGAAGCCGGACGCGCTGATCTGCTCCGCTTTCTGTACAGGTGATTGTCGCCACAACCCAAGACCGGCCCGACGAGCACTGCGTTCGGCCGCTTGCTGGCAGGCGACCAAATCGACATTCGGTGCCACCGCCACCTGAAAACCGAGGCCCTCGGCGAGCATCTGCGCTTCGAGGTTGGCACCATCGATGCCATAGACATGGGCCAGAGTCCGGCCGTAATGGTCTTTGCTTTCTTTACCCGGCAGCAAACCAACCTGCCCGTCGCTGGCGGCCACCAGAGCTTCAAGGCGTTTGCGCGCGACCACGGCGAACGGCTCGTCGGAACGCCCCTGTTTGCCCAGCTCCGGCGTATTCAAACCGATCATGCGCACGCTGCGGCCATCGCGCAGGCGCAAGGTGTCGCCATCCACCACCCGCTGCACCGCGACCGACGTCAGCTCGCTCGGTGCCGGGCAGAAGGCCTGGGCAGCGGAAAGCCAAATCGCGGGCACAAAAAAGGCGCCCGCGAGGGACGCCTTTTTCATCAGCAAGGAAAAGCCCATCGGGCCCTTCAACCTTACTCTGCAGCAGCTGGAGCTTTCTTGCCGAAAGCGCCGAAACGATCTGCGAAGCGCTGTACACGACCGCCAGTATCCAGAGTCTTCTGCTTACCGGTGTAGAACGGGTGGCATTCGTTGCATACGTCGATCGCCAGAGGCTTGGCCAGGTTCGAACGAGTTTCGAACTTGTTGCCACAGCTGCAGGTAACTGCGGTGATTTCGTATGTTGGATGGATATCGGCTTTCATGATGTATTCCTCAGGCTAGCGTGCCGCCACTCAACACCATTGTTGAATACCGCACGTAATTAGGCCGCGGATTCTACCAGACAATGCCATTCACGCAAGCTGTCGCTTAAACCAGTCGTCTGCTAGGCTCCCGGCCTTCTTCATCGTCCTCTCATCGAGAAAACAATCGCGTGCCCAACGCCATTCTGCGCCTCGCCCTGCCTTCGCCTCTGCGCCGCCTGTTCGATTATCGTGCCCCGGCCGGTATCTTGCGTGCCCAGTTGCACCCTGGCATGCGCTTGCGGGTGCCGTTCGGCCGGAGAGAGATGATCGGGATTCTGGTGGAGGTCACCGACACCAGCGAAGTACCGGTAGAAAAGCTCAAACCGGCCCTGGCGCTGCTCGATGCCACGCCGCCGCTGCCGCCCGCGCTGTTCAAGCTGTGCCTATGGACTTCCCAGTATTACCAGCACAGCCTCGGCGACACGTTGAGCTGGGCACTGCCGGTACTGTTGCGACAGGGTGAACTGGCCGAAGCTCGTCAGGAGCGCTTCTGGTCCGCCGCGCCCGGGGCGAGCCTTGACGACCCGCGCATCGCCCGCGCCCCGCGACAACGTGAAGCGCTGGCGACCCTGGCTCAGCATCCCCACGGCGTCGCTCATCAGCTTCTGAGCAAACTGATGTTGAGCAAGGACAGCCTCGATCTGTTGCTGGCCAAGGATCTGGTGCAGGTAGACATCCGCAGGCACGCGCCCGGTGTGCGCCACGAACACTGGCTGGCGCAACCGGAACTGCCGCTTAACCCAGAGCAGCGCGCCGCTTACGAGGCGATTCGCGCCGGGTTCGACAGTTATCACGCGTTCCTGCTGGCTGGCGTCACTGGCAGTGGCAAGACTGAAGTCTATTTGCAGCTGATCCGCGAAACCCTCGAGGCCGGCAAGCAAGCCCTGGTGCTGATCCCGGAGATCAACCTCGGCCCGCAAACCCTGGCGCGCTTCGAGCAGCGCTTCAATGCCCGCATCGCGCTGATCCACTCCGCCGTCAATGACCGCGAACGCCTGGAAGCCTGGCTGGCGGCACGGGATGGCGAGGCCGACATTATTATCGGTACCCGTTCGGCACTGTTCACTCCGATGAAAAACCCTGGCCTGATCATCATTGATGAAGAGCACGACGGCTCTTATAAACAGCAGGAAGGTCTGCGCTACCACGCCCGCGACCTGGCACTGGTCCGCGCCCGGCAGGAAAACATCCCGATCGTCCTCGGATCCGCCACTCCTTCGCTGGAAAGCCTGCAAAACGCCTACACCGGTCGTTACGGCCTCCTACGCCTGAATGAGCGGGCCGGTGGCGCCAAGCAACCGCGTTTCCTGCGCCTGGACGTGAAAAGTCGCCCGCTGGACAGCGGCATTTCCGGACCGATGCAGCAAGCCATCGGTCAGACCCTGGCCGCCGGCCAGCAGGTGTTGGTGTTCCTCAATCGTCGAGGATTCGCCCCGACGCTGCTATGCCACGACTGCGGCTGGATGTCCGAGTGCAAGCGTTGCGATGCGCGGATGACCGTGCACCAGCGCTCAGGCGAACTGCGTTGTCACCATTGCGGCGAGGTCGAGCGGGTGCCCCGCCATTGCCCGAAATGCGGCAAAGTCGATTTGCGCCCTGTGGGTGCTGGTACCGAGCGTGCCGAAGAGCGGCTGGGCATCCTGTTTCCCGGTGTTCCGGTATTGCGGGTCGATCGCGACAGCACCTCGCGCAAGGATGCGATGAATCAACTGTTTGCCACCATCCAGAAAGGCCAGCCGTGCATTCTGGTCGGCACACAGATGCTTGCCAAAGGGCATCACTTTCCACGGGTGACCCTGGTGTCGATTCTGGATGCCGACGGCGGACTGTTCTCCGGCGACTTCCGTGCCAGCGAACGTATGGCGCAGTTGATCGTCCAGGTCGCCGGGCGCGCGGGGCGGGCCGAAGAGCCTGGCAAAGTGATTATCCAGACGCACCTGGCAGACCACCCGCTGCTGGTACAACTGACCGAGCAGGGCTATTTCGCCTTTGCCGAACAGGCGTTGAGCGAACGCCGCTCCGCCGGTCTGCCACCGTTTGCACATCTCGCACTGCTGCGGGCCGAAGCGCATAAACCGGGACAGGCCGAAGGTTTCCTTGATGAGGCATGCAGCGAGGCCGAGCGTCTGCTGGCCGAGCAGAATCTGAGCGGGATTGAGTTGCTGGGGCCGGTGCCAGCACCGATGGAGCGCCGGGCCGGGCGTTATCGTGCACAGTTGTTGCTGCAAGCCACGGCCCGGGCGCCGCTGCATCGATTGTTGAGCAGTTGGTTGCTGGTTTTGGAGCAGATGCCGAGTGGGCGGGCGGTGCGCTGGTCGCTGGATGTGGATCCCGTCGATTTGTATTGATTTAGAGATCGCCATCGCGAGCAGGCTCGCTCCCACAATAGATCTGTGGTGTTCATTGGTTTTGTGATCGACGCACATTCCCTGTGGGAGCGAGCCTGCTCGCGATTGGGGCCCCAATTGTCACCACATATCCATAACCTGCCCGCTATAGTTGGCAAGCCCGTCTTCGCCACGGATAATGCCCAGTTTTTCCACCAGCGCATCGAAGCGCCGCCGCGCTTGCGGCCGACAGAGAACACCATGAAAGACACCATTCGCCAGCTGATCCAACAAGCCATCACCCAACTCGTCAACGAAGGTGTGTTGCCTGAAGGCCTGTCGCCGGCGATCCAGGTGGAAAACTCCCGTGACAAGAAAAACGGCGACTTCGCCAGCAACATCGCCATGATGCTGGCCAAGCCTGCGGGCATGAAACCCCGCGACCTGGCCGAAAAAATCATCGCCGCGCTGCCGGCTGACGAGAACGTCTCCAAAGCCGAAATCGCCGGCCCTGGCTTCCTGAACTTCTTCCAGAACACTCAAGCCCTGGCAACCCGCCTGGACGCGGCACTGGCCGACGACCACATCGGCGTGCGCAAGGCCGGCCCGGCGCAGCGCACCGTGGTAGACCTGTCGGCCCCGAACCTGGCCAAGGAAATGCACGTCGGCCATTTGCGTTCGACTATCATCGGCGACGGCGTGGCCCGGGTTCTGGAATTCCTCGGCGACGAAGTGATCCGCCAGAACCACGTTGGCGACTGGGGCACTCAGTTCGGCATGCTGATGGCTTATCTGCAGGAAAACCCGATCACCAGCGATGAGCTGTCGGACCTGGAAAACTTCTACCGCGCCGCCAAGCAGCGCTTCGACGAATCCGCAGAGTTCGCTGATCGCGCCCGCGGCCTGGTGGTCAAGCTGCAAGCCGGCGACCCGGACTGCCTGGCGCTGTGGACCAAGTTCAAAGACATCTCGCTGTCGCACTGCCAGAAAATCTACGAACTGCTGAACGTCAAACTGACCATGGCCGACGTGATGGGCGAAAGCGCCTACAACGACGACCTGATCAATGTGGTCAACGACCTCAAGGCCGCTGGCCTGCTGGTCGAGAGCAACGGCGCTCAATGCGTGTTCCTCGACGAGTTCAAAAACGCCGACGGCGACCCGCTGCCGGTGATCATCGTCAAGGCCGACGGCGGCTATCTCTACGCCACCACCGACCTGGCGGCCGTGCGCTACCGCAGCGGCGTGCTGAAGGCTGATCGCGCGTTGTACTTCGTCGACCAGCGCCAGGCCCTGCACTTCCAGCAAGTGTTCCAGGTCGCGCGCCTGGCCGGCTTCGTGACGCACCCGATGGAAATGGAACACATGGGCTTCGGCACCATGAACGGCGCCGATGGCCGTCCGTTCAAGACCCGTGATGGCGGCACCGTGAAGCTGATCGACCTGCTGACCGAAGCCCAGGAACGCGCCTACACCCTGGTGAAAGAGAAGAACCCGGAATTAGCCGAAGACGAGTTGCGCAACATCGCCAAGGTCGTGGGCATCGGCGCTGTGAAATACGCTGACCTGTCCAAGCACCGCACCAGCGACTACAGCTTCAACTTCGACCTGATGCTGAACTTCGAAGGCAACACCGCGCCATACCTGCTGTACGCCTACACTCGCGTGGCCGGTGTGTTCCGCAAGCTCGGCAAGGACTTCAGCGAAGTCGAAGGTCAGATCGTCCTCGAAGCCGCCCACGAACATGAGCTGGCGGCAAAACTGGCGCAGTTCGGCGAAATCCTCAATAACGTGTCCGACAAAGGCACGCCGCACATCCTCTGCACCTACCTGTACGATGTTGCCGGCCTGTTCTCCAGTTTCTACGAGAACTGCCCAATCCTCGGCGCCGACACCCCGGCGCAAATGCAGAGCCGTCTGCGCCTCGCTGCGCTGACCGGCCGCACTCTCAAGCAAGGCCTGGAACTCTTGGGTCTGGAAACTCTGGAGCGTATGTAAGTTGGCTGCCAAGAAAAACCTGCACCCAAGCGTGGCGCCAGCCGTTACCAAGCTCCTGCAAAGCAACCGATCCCGGGCTGGCTGTGGATGGCCATCGGCCTGACGGTCGGCGCGTTCATTGTGTTTCTGATGAAGCTGGAGCCGGGCAAGGGCAGCGACAGCGTAAAGCGCGAGAAGATCGAGCAACAGAAAGCCACCAAGATCGCCGAGGCCAACAAGACTCCGCCGAGCCCGACGCAACCGGTGAAGCCGAAGTACGACTTCTACACCTTGCTGCCGGAATCGGAAGTAATCGTGCCGCCGGATGCGGTGCCGGAGAAAACCCTGCCGACGCCACAAGTGCGGGCCATTCCGACCACGCCGGTGACGCCAGCGGAAGCGGCGAAGATCGACACCGCCCGGGCTCAAGCGGCATTGGCTGGCATCACCCCGCCGCCAGCGCCACCCGTGGCGAAAGCGGCGCCGGTGACCAAGTTCTTCCTGCAGGCTGGTTCGTTCCGCAAGGAAGCCGATGCCGACAAGGTGCGTGCGCAGATCATCCTGCTGGGTCAGGCCGTGGCGGTCGAATCCGGCACGGTGAAGGATGAGACCTGGTATCGGGTGCTGGTCGGCCCGTTCAGCAATCGCGAACAGCTGACCACCGCCCAGAAGCAACTGGCTGGCAGCGGTTTTAGCAACCTGTTGTTACAACAACGCCAGAGTCGCTGATTCCCGGACACAACCTGCTTTTGTGGCGAGGGAGCTTGCTCCCGCTGGGGTGCGCAGCGCCCCCAATCCGACCTACGCGGTATGCCAGACAAACCGCGATGGTCGGATTTACGACTGCTTCGCAGCCGAGCGGGAGCAAGCTCCCTCGCCACAGGGTTCACTTTCACCCTCCTTCGTAAATGAAACACCGCTCGTCCCCCGCCAAGTCCTACAGTTGAAATCCTCTCCACCACCCCCATATGAGTTGGCATAAGGCATTTTCGCCCCGCTGCGTGGAGACTCTCCCTTGACCACCATCGTTTCAGTTCGCCGCCACGGCAAAGTCGTCATGGGCGGCGACGGCCAGGTTTCGCTCGGTAATACCGTGATGAAAGGCAACGCGAAGAAAGTTCGCCGCCTCTACCACGGCCAGGTTATCGCCGGTTTTGCCGGGGCCACCGCTGACGCCTTCACCCTCTTCGAGCGTTTCGAAGGCCAGCTTGAGAAACATCAGGGCCACTTGGTTCGCGCCGCCGTCGAACTCGCCAAAGAATGGCGCACCGACCGCTCCCTGAGCCGCCTCGAAGCGATGCTCGCGGTCGCCAACAAAGATGCCTCCCTGATCATCACCGGCAACGGTGACGTGGTTGAGCCCGAAGAAGGCCTGATCGCCATGGGTTCCGGCGGCGGCTACGCCCAGGCTGCCGCGAGTGCCCTGCTGAAGAAAACCGATTTGTCGGCGCGGGAAATCGTCGAAACAGCGCTCGGCATCGCCGGCGACATCTGCGTATTCACCAACCACACCTTCACCATCGAGGAGCAGGACCTCGCTGAGTAAGCCTGTTTCGGCCTAGCGCCACGGCTCACTTTTGCTTGAGGACCGCCAATTATTATGCCCATGACCCCCCGTGAAATCGTCCACGAACTCAATCGCCATATCATCGGCCAGGACGATGCCAAACGCGCCGTCGCCATCGCCTTGCGCAACCGCTGGCGCCGGATGCAGCTGCCCGAAGAGCTGCGCGTCGAAGTCACCCCCAAGAACATCCTGATGATCGGCCCGACCGGTGTCGGCAAAACCGAGATCGCCCGTCGCCTGGCCAAGCTCGCCAACGCGCCGTTCATCAAAGTCGAAGCGACCAAGTTCACCGAAGTGGGCTACGTCGGCCGCGACGTCGAATCGATCATTCGTGATCTGGCCGACGCCGCGATCAAGCTGCTGCGCGAACAGGAAATGACCAAGGTTCGCCACCGCGCCGAAGACGCCGCCGAAGAGCGCATCCTCGACGCTTTGCTGCCACCGGCACGCATGGGCTTCAGCAACGAGGACGCCGCACCGTCCCAGGATTCCAACACCCGTCAGCTGTTCCGCAAACGCCTGCGTGAAGGTCAGCTGGATGACAAGGAGATCGAAATCGAAGTGGCCGAAGTGTCCGGCGTCGATATCTCCGCACCTCCGGGCATGGAAGAAATGACCAACCAGCTGCAGAGCCTGTTCGCCAACATGGGCAAGGGCAAGCGCAAAAACCGCAAGCTCAAGGTCAAGGAAGCGCTGAAACTGGTTCGCGACGAAGAAGCCGGTCGCCTGGTCAACGAAGAAGAACTGAAGGCCAAGGCCCTGGAAGCCGTCGAGCAGCACGGTATCGTGTTCATCGACGAAATCGACAAAGTCGCCAAGCGTGGCAATTCCGGTGGCATCGACGTATCCCGCGAAGGCGTACAGCGCGACTTGCTGCCGCTGATCGAAGGCTGCACCGTCAACACCAAACTGGGCATGGTCAAGACTGACCACATCTTGTTCATCGCTTCCGGTGCGTTCCACCTGAGCAAGCCGAGCGATCTGGTGCCGGAGCTGCAAGGTCGCCTGCCGATTCGTGTCGAGCTCAAGGCCCTGAGCCCGGAAGATTTCGAGCGCATCCTCAGCGAGCCGCATGCATCGCTCACCGAGCAATATTGTGCATTGCTGAAAACCGAAGGGCTGAACATCGAGTTTCAACCGGACGGCATCAAGCGCCTGGCCGAGATCGCCTGGCAGGTCAACGAGAAGACTGAGAACATCGGCGCCCGTCGCCTGCACACCCTGCTCGAACGCCTGCTCGAAGAGGTGTCGTTCAGCGCCGGTGATCTGGCCAGCACCCACGAAGACAAGCCGATCCTGATCGATGCCGATTACGTCAACAGCCACTTGGGCGAATTGGCGCAGAACGAAGACCTGTCCCGTTATATCCTGTAAGTAACACTTACTGTGGTAGCGGACCTGTGGGAGCGAGCCTGCTCGCGATGACGACGGTACATTCAGCCACTGTGTTGATTGTCACGCCGCAATCGCGAGCAGGCTCGCTCCCACAAGGTTCCGCACAAAACGGACATCAGCCATGACCCAACTCCCCACCGACATCAAACTCCACAAAGCCTCAAAAACCCTGACGCTCAAATACGCGTCCGGCGAGGAATATCACCTGCCCGCCGAGTTTCTCCGCGTGCACTCTCCTTCCGCCGAGGTCCAGGGCCACGGCAAACCTATCCTGCAGTTTGGCAAGATCGCCGTAGGCCTGAGCAAGGTCGAACCGGCCGGTCAGTACGCACTGAAATTGACCTTCGACGACGGCCACGACAGCGGCCTGTTCACTTGGGAATATCTGTACCAGCTGGCAGTGCGCCAAGAAGATCTCTGGAACGATTATCTTGCGGAACTCAAAGCGGCTGGAAAGACCCGTGATCCGAATGAATCCGTCGTCAAGCTGATGCTCTAGGTCAGGCCTCTGGCTATTTAGAGGGCATTTTCTAATTCCATCTGTTTGAATGCTTGGCTGCCGGGTCAACGATTGGCCCGCTTGCGAAAAAAATTAAACTCGGGTAACCAATGGAGCTGGCAAGTTCCGTGCATTTGTAGCTATGTGCAATTAACGGTCACCCGAGCAGTAGTACCTGACGTTTGTTGTGTGACTACACAGCTGGGCTCAGGTACTCGCCTCAGGACAATGGAGCGTCGTAGATGAGTAACAAGCAAAACGATGACCTGAAATTCCAGGCTTCAGAAAATACCTTGGGACTGAATCCTGTTGTTGGGCTGCGTAGAAAGGATCTACTGGGTTCTGCTCGAATGGTGCTGACCCAGGCCATCAGACAACCCATCCACAGTGCCAGGCACGTCGCCCATTTCGGCATCGAACTCAAGAACGTGCTGTTCGGAAAATCCGAGCTTCAACCGCAAAGCGACGACCGCCGTTTCCTCGACCCGGCCTGGAGTCAGAACCCGCTCTACAAACGTTATTTGCAAACTTACCTGGCGTGGCGCAAAGAGCTTCACGCGTGGATCGATGACAGCAACCTCTCGCCCAAGGACGTCGCTCGCGGGCATTTCGTGATTAACCTCATGACCGAAGCCATGGCCCCGACCAACACGGCGGCCAACCCGGCGGCGGTCAAACGCTTCTTCGAAACCGGTGGCAAGAGCCTGCTCGACGGTCTCTCCCATCTGGCCAAGGATCTGGTGCATAACGGCGGCATGCCGAGCCAGGTCAACATGGGTGCATTCGAAGTCGGCAAGAGCCTGGGCGTGACCGAAGGCGCAGTGGTGTTTCGCAACGACGTGCTGGAGCTGATCCAGTACCGACCGATCACCGAGCAGGTGCATGAACGCCCACTGCTGGTGGTACCGCCACAGATCAACAAGTTCTACGTATTCGACCTGAGCCCGGACAAGAGCCTGGCGCGTTTCTGCCTGCGCAACAATGTGCAGACCTTCATCGTCAGCTGGCGCAACCCGACCAAGGAGCAGCGCGAGTGGGGTCTGTCGACCTACATCGAAGCGCTCAAGGAAGCGGTCGATGTCGTCACCGCGATCACCGGCAGCAAAGACGTGAACATGCTCGGTGCCTGCTCCGGCGGCATCACCTGCACCGCCCTGCTGGGTCACTACGCAGCGATCGGCGAGAAGAAGGTCAACGCCCTAACCCTGTTGGTCAGCGTGCTGGACACCACCCTGGACAGCGATGTGGCCCTGTTCGTCGACGAGCAGACCCTCGAAGCCGCCAAGCGCCATTCCTATCAGGCTGGTGTTCTGGAAGGTCGCGACATGGCGAAAGTTTTCGCCTGGATGCGCCCCAACGACTTGATCTGGAACTACTGGGTCAACAACTATCTGTTGGGCAACGAGCCGCCGGTTTTCGACATTCTGTTCTGGAACAATGACACCACCCGGTTGCCGGCAGCGTTCCACGGCGACCTGATCGAGATGTTCAAAAACAACCCATTGATCCGCTCCGATGCCCTGGAAGTGTGCGGCACGCCGATCGACCTCAAGCAGGTGACCGCCGACATCTTCTCCCTGGCCGGTACCAACGATCACATCACTCCGTGGAAGTCCTGCTACAAATCCGCGCAGCTGTTCGGTGGCAAGGTCGAGTTCGTGCTGTCCAGCAGCGGGCATATCCAGAGCATTCTGAACCCTCCGGGCAATCCGAAAGCGCGCTACATGACCAGCACCGAAATGCCGGTCAAAGCCGAAGAGTGGATGGAAAACTCCACCAAGCACACCGATTCCTGGTGGTTGCATTGGCAGGCGTGGCAGGCCGAGCGTTCGGGCAAACTGAAGAAATCCCCCGCCAACCTTGGCAACAAGGCCTACCCAGCGGGTGAAGCTTCGCCGGGTACTTACGTGCATGAGCGTTGAGCTTCAAATGACTCGTAGTCCGCGGCACTGGGAGGTGCCGCGATTTCTACCCATTACTCTCGAGGCCAGCCTCGAACATTCTGCGACGGCCCGGGACGGCTCGGTCAGCGTTTAAAACCTACAGGGCTCTGTGCATGCCGCAACCGTTCGTCTTTCGTACCGTCAACCTGGATGGCCAGACCCTCCGCACTGCGGTACGCCCCGGCAAGCCTCACTTGACGCCCTTGCTGATTTTCAACGGCATTGGCGCCAACCTGGAGCTGATATTCCCGTTCGTCCAGGCTCTGGATCCAGACCTGGAAGTCATCGCCTTCGACGTACCCGGCGTCGGCGGCTCATCGACTCCCAACCGCCCGTATCGCTTTTCGGGCCTGGCGAAACTCACTGCACGAATGCTCGACTATCTCGATTACGGGCAAGTCAACGTGATTGGCGTTTCGTGGGGTGGCGCCTTGGCGCAGCAGTTCGCCCATGACTATCCCGAGCGCTGCAAGAAACTGGTGCTGGCGGCCACGGCGGCCGGCGCTGTGATGGTGCCGGGCAAGCCGAAAGTGCTGTGGATGATGGCAAGCCCCAGGCGCTACATCCAGCCATCCCATGTGATCCGCATCGCACCGATGATCTATGGCGGCTCGTTCCGTCGCGATCCGACCCTGGCAGCCAGTCACGCCGCCAGGGTTCGTTCGGCAGGCAAACTCGGGTATTACTGGCAGCTGTTCGCCGGCCTCGGCTGGACCAGCATTCACTGGCTGCACAAGATCAACCAGCCGACCCTGGTGCTGGCCGGCGACGATGACCCACTGATCCCGCTGATCAACATGCGCATGTTGGCCTGGCGAATTCCCAACGCCCAACTGCACATCATCGACGACGGTCATCTGTTTTTGATTACCCGGGCCGAAGCGGTGGCACCGATCATCATGAAGTTTCTTGAGGAGGAACGTCAGCGCGCAGTAATGCATCCACACCCGGCGCCATCGGGCGGTTAACCGACCCAGGCTTTTGTTTATGAAAAGGAGTTGGCAGGACGCCGTGCCGCGCAACAACCCGCAACAGCGTCTATGGTGTTTTGTTCGGGTGTGTTTGTTTTTGGCCTGACGACGAAGGAGTGTTAACTCATGCGCGACAAACCAGCGAAGGGCTCTTTGCCCACTCCCGCTGCATTCATCAATGCACAGAGTGCGGTTACCGGTCTACGCGGCCGGGACCTGCTTTCGACCTTGCGCAGCCTGGCCACCCACGGCCTGCGCAATCCGGTGTATACGGCCCGGCACGCCTTGAAGCTGGGCGGTCAGTTGGGCCGCGTACTGTTGGGTGAAACGCTGCACCCGACCAACCCGCAAGACAGTCGCTTTGCCGACCCGACGTGGAGCCTCAATCCTTTTTATCGCCGCAGTCTGCAGGCTTATCTGAGCTGGCAGAAAGAAGTCAAAAGCTGGATCGACGAGAGCAACATGAGCCCGGACGATCGTGCCCGCGCCCACTTCGCCTTTGCCTTGATCAACGACGCCGTGGCGCCGTCCAACACCTTGCTCAATCCGCTGGCGATCAAGGAATTTTTCAACTCCGGCGGCAACAGTCTGGTGCGGGGTATCGGCCATCTGCTGGACGACCTCCTGCACAACGACGGCCTGCCCAGGCAGGTCACCAAGCAATCGTTCGAGGTGGGCAAAACGGTTGCCACCACTACCGGCTCCGTGGTGTTTCGCAATGAGCTTCTGGAGCTGATCCAGTACAAGCCGATGAGCGAAAAACAGTATTCAAAGCCCTTGTTGATCGTGCCGCCACAGATCAACAAGTACTACATTTTCGACTTGAGCCCCGGCAACAGCTTCGTCCAGTACGCCCTAAAAAACGGTTTGCAGACCTTCATTATCAGCTGGCGCAATCCCGATGTGCGTCATCGCGAATGGGGGTTGTCGTCTTACGTCGAAGCCGTCGAAGAAGCGATGAATGTGTGCCGGGCAATCACCGGCGCTCGCGAGGTCAACCTGATGGGGGCCTGTGCCGGCGGGCTGACCATCGCTGCGCTACAAGGGCACTTGCAGGCCAAGCGGCAGCTACGACGAGTGTCCAGCGCGACCTACCTGGTCAGCATGCTCGACAGTCAGATAGACAGCCCGGCCACCCTCTTCGCCGACGAACAAACGCTGGAAGCGGCCAAGCGCCGCTCGTATCAGAAGGGCGTTCTGGAAGGGAGTGACATGGCCAGGGTGTTTGCCTGGATGCGGCCCAACGATCTGATCTGGAATTACTTCGTCAATAACTACTTGCTGGGCAAGGAGCCGCCGGCGTTCGACATCCTCTACTGGAACAATGACAACACGCGCCTGCCGGCGGCATTTCATGGCGACCTGCTGGATTTCTTCAAGCACAACCCGCTGAGTCATCCGGGTGGGCTGGAAGTGTGCGGCACGCCGATCGACCTGCAGAAAGTCACCGTCGACAGTTTCAGCGTGGCGGGCATGAATGATCACATCACCCCGTGGGATGCGGTGTATCGCTCGACCTTGCTGCTGGGTGGCGAACGGCGCTTCGTGCTGTCCAATAGCGGTCATGTGCAGAGCATTCTCAACCCGCCGAACAATCCGAAAGCCAACTACGTCGAGAACCCGAAACTGAGCAGCGACCCGCGGGCCTGGTATTACGACGCCAAGCGCGTCGACGGTAGTTGGTGGACGCAATGGCTGGGCTGGATTCAGGAACGCTCCGGCGCACAACGCGAAACCCAGATGGCCCTCGGCAACCAGAACTATCCACCGATGGAGGCGGCACCCGGTACTTACGTGCGCGTGCGCTGACGTTCAACGAACCACGGCCGCCAATGGCCGTGGCATGACTCGACCATTAAGAAGACTGGATGAAAACCCGCGACCGGATTCTCGAATGTGCCCTGCAGTTGTTCAATCAGAAGGGCGAACCGAATGTGTCCACCATGGAAGTGGCCAACGAAATGGGTATCAGCCCGGGCAACCTTTACTACCACTTCCACGGCAAGGAACCGCTGATCCTCGGGCTGTTCGAGCGCTTCCAGGCCGAATTGACGCCCTTGCTCGATCCACCGTCCGATGTGGAATTGGCGCCCGAAGACTATTGGCTGTTCCTGCACCTGATCATCGAACGCCTGGCCCATTACCGGTTTCTGTTCCAGGACCTGTCGAACCTTGCCGGCCGGCTGCCGAAACTGGCCAAGGGGATACGCAACCTGCTCAATGCGTTGAAGCGAACACTGGCGTCATTGCTGGCACAGTTGAAAGCTCAAGGTCAGTTGGTCAGTGACACCCAGGCGCTGGGGCAGCTGGTGGAACAAATCACCATGACGTTGCTGTTCTCGCTGGACTATCAGCGGATTCTCGACCGTGAAGGTGAAGTGAGACTGGTGGTGTATCAGATCATGATGCTGGTGGCGCCGCATTTGCTGCCGCCGATCAAGATTGCGACCGAACGGTTGGCGTTGCAGTACCTTGAAGAGCACGACTAACCCTGTGGGAGCGGGCTTGCTCGCGAAAGCGGTGTATCAGTCGACATCAATGTTGAATGATGAACCGCTTTCGCGAGCAAGCCCGCTCCCACATTGGATCTATCGTGCTCTTTAGAATGCATGCACAAACAAAAACGCCCGACCTTTGCAGGCCGGGCGTGATCGTTCCCATGCTCCGCGTGGGAATGCAGCCGGTGACGCTCTGCGTCACTGCCGCAATGGACGCGGAGCGTCCGGTGAGGCATTCCCACGCGGAGCGTGGGAATGATCATCAGGACTGACTGGTTGGCGTCGACGGAGCCGGCGCGGCAGTCTGGGTTACAGCAGGGGTCGGCGCAGCGGCGGAGTTCGCCGTGCTTACCGGGGTTGCCGGTTTGGCGGCAGCAACTGCTGGTTTCGGTGCGGCCGCTTTCGGAGCTGCCGGTTTAGCCGCTGGTTTTTTCACCACTGGCTTCTTCGCAGCGGCGGGTTTGGCTGCTGCGGTTTTAGCTGCAGGTTTGGCCGCCGATTTAGCGGCTGGTTTTGCGGCCGCTTTGGCTGCAGGTTTCGCCGCGGCAGTTTTGGTTGCCGGTTTAGCGGCAGCCTTGGCCAATGGTTTGGCTACGCTTTTGGCCGCTGGTTTGGCTGCCGCGGTTTTCGCCGCAACAGGAGCAACCTTGGCACCGGTGAGTTTTTCGATTTGCTTGGTCAGGGTATCGACCTTGCTGTGCAGTGCCTTGACCTCATTGCGGCTCGGTACACCGAGGCGCGAAATGGCGCTGTTCAGACGTTTGTCGAAAGCCCCTTCCAGCTCATCCCATTTGCCCAGTGCGCGATCTTTCACGCCGCTGATGCGCGACTTGGCCGACGAAGCGGAGTCCTTGGCGGCATCGACTTTCTTGCCGACAGCGCTCTTGGTGAGCTTCTCGGCTTTCTCGCCGTCCTTAACCAATGTATCGAAGAGCTTGCTGCCGTCAGTGTCAATCTTCGAGTACACGCCTAAACCAGCCAGCCAGATCTTGCGGGAGTAGTCTTCGACCTTCCCGATCCACGAGCTGCCTTCTTTTTCAGTATTCTTTTTACCAGCCATCCCGTTCTCCTTAAGATTTACGCGCGACACGTTCGAGCAATGCCGTCAGCTCATCGAGCTTAGC
Source organism: Pseudomonas sp. S2_A02 (assembly GCF_054668495.1). Taxonomy (NCBI): domain Bacteria; kingdom Pseudomonadati; phylum Pseudomonadota; class Gammaproteobacteria; order Pseudomonadales; family Pseudomonadaceae; genus Pseudomonas; species Pseudomonas sp. S2_A02. Next base: position 3,245,239 of record NZ_CP162776.1, read on the forward strand.
AGAGAGTGTCTCAACGTCATGTTTAGACGGAATGCCGATACGATTCAAGGCACTTGCGATACGTGTATCGAAAGCCCTTTCGACTTTGTCGAGTTGAAGTTCGACTTTGCCTTTGAAAGTGCTCACTTCACTCTTGGCTTCATCGATCTCGGCATTAGCCGCTTCAAGTTTTTCAGTGACTACTTTTTTGCCTTTCTTTTCAACAGCTTGACCAGCCTTGATAAACTCTTGAACGTACTCGCTACCCTCTTGGCCGACCTTGGTGTAAGCACCCAGACCAGCGAGCCAGATCTTGCGGGCATACGATTTGACATCGCCCAGGGCGTTAGTCTCAACGTCGACTTTTTTCTTCAAAATAACTTTGGCCATGGTGCACCTCACGCGCAGAAGGGTCGAGGAACTGCCCGCAAAGAGTCGGGCTCAGGCACAAAGTAGTGAGAATAATTAGAAACGGCACCCTAACAAGTGACATAAACAAGTGGCTATGCCACCGAACCTGTGGGAGCGGGCTTGCCCGCGAAGAGGCCTGTACATCCGCAATATCTCTTGCGGCAGGAATATCGTCTTCGCGGGCAAGCCCGCTCCCACAGGGTTTCTCATTTCACAGATCAGGTCAGTGCTTTATCGAGCGCCCTTTCGATTTCCGATTTGATAGTGCCGCTCATGGCGGACATCAACAGGCCCAGTTCGACATCGACCTTGATCGAGTCCTCTCCCACATACACCGCCCCTTTTACACCCGAGCGTCTGAGATTCAGGGTGTCGCCGGACCACTGCGGCTCCAGGCCATATTGTTCGGACAGTTTCTGCGCCAACTTGTCGGCCTTCTTGCGGGCCGCTTCCTTACCCAGGCCGTGGGCACGCTCAACACTAATATGGGCCATCGAATGACTCCTGCTTTATGAATACTTCCTGAAAATCTTGACCGTCGCTGCGTCAAAACGTCCCGGTGATTGCCTATCTTACCTTCAGCCTTGCCAAGACAAAGCAGGCCACCGGGATTAGAATGTCGCGCATTCTCTTTTGGTGACAGCGATATGACTGATCAGCGCAAAGGCAGCGATGCCGAACCCACCACTCACTTCGGCTTCAAAAACGTACCGGAAAGCCAGAAAGCGGAAAAAGTCGCTGAGGTTTTCCACTCGGTAGCCGCCAAGTACGACCTGATGAACGACCTTCTGTCGGGCGGCATGCACCGTCTGTGGAAGCGTTTCGCGATCGAGCTGTCGGGCGTGCGTACCGGTAACCGCGTGCTGGACATCGCCGGCGGCACTGGCGATCTGACCCGAAAATTCTCGCACTTGGTTGGCCCTTCCGGTCAGGTCGTTCTGGCCGACATCAACGAATCCATGCTCAAGGTCGGTCGTGACCGCCTGCTGGATCTGGGTGTGTCCGGCAACGTCGAATTCGTCCAGGCCGATGCTGAAAAGCTGCCGTTCCCGGACAACCATTTCGATTGCGTGACCATCGCCTTCGGCCTGCGCAACGTGACGCATAAAGAAGACGCCCTGCGTTCGATGCTGCGCGTATTGAAACCGGGCGGCCGTTTGCTGGTGCTGGAGTTCTCCAAGCCAACCAACGCGCTGATGTCCAAAGCCTACGACGCCTATTCGTTCGCCTTCATGCCGTTGATGGGCAAGCTGATCACCAATGATTCGGAAAGCTATCGCTACCTGGCCGAATCGATCCGCATGCACCCGAATCAGGAAACCCTGAAGTCGATGATGGTCGAGGCCGGTTTCGACCGCGTGACCTATCACAACATGACCGCAGGCATCGTCGCCCTGCACCGCGGCATCAAGCCCTGATGTTGCTGGCCGGCCTGCTTGCCAGCGTTGAGCTTGGCCTGAACCGGGTGCTGCGTCTCGACAGCACGGCGCTGCCGCGGCTGGCGCATATGAGTGGCAAGGTGATTGCCGTCGACTGCCGCAGCCCGGCGCTGCAACTGTTCATCCTGCCCAGCGATGAAGGCCTGATGCTCGCCTCCCAGTGGGAAACCGGTGCCGACTGCACCTTGCGCGCACCGGCCTCAAGCCTGCTGAAACTGGCGACGAGCAAGGATAAGACTTCGGTCCTGCATAGCCCTGAAGTCGAACTCGACGGCGACAGCGGCGTGCTGCTGGAACTGGCGGCAATCCTTCAGGACCTCGAACTGGACTGGGAGTACGAACTCTCACGCTGGCTGGGACCTGTGGCCACGCAACTGGTCGGCGGTCACCTGCGCAGTCGCGCACGCTGGTATCAGCAAGGGTTCACCAGCCTGAACCAGAACCTGGGCGAGTACCTGGCCGAAGAATCGCGCGCCCTCGTTGGTCAGCGCGAAGCCGAAAGCCGCTTCAATGAACTGGACCAGATCAAGCTCGATCTGGAACGTCTCGAGGCGCGTTTTGAGCGCCTTTCCCGATCCCTCGACCCAAGCGATAACGCATGAAGCTGCTTGCCGTCCGCCGTTTGTTGCGCATCCAGCGCGTTGTGATTCGCTACCGCCTCGATGACTTGCTGTTCGCCCTGCCGCTGCCTTGGTTTCTGCTGGCGCTGCGCTACGCCCTGCCGTGGCGCTGGTTCCCGCGCAAGACGCTGGATCTGAGCCGTGGCGCGCGACTGCGCCTGGCGTTGCAGGACCTGGGGCCGATTTTCATCAAATTTGGCCAGATCCTTTCGACACGCCGCGACCTGCTGCCAGAAGACATCGCCGATGAACTGATGAAGCTGCAGGACCGCGTGCCGCCGTTCGACTCGCAAGTGTCGATCCGGCTGATCGAAGAGCAGCTCGGCAAAAAAATCAGTGAAGTCTTCAGCCGTTTCGACGTCGAACCGCTGGCCTCGGCTTCTGTGGCGCAAGTGCATGCCGCGCAGCTGAAAACCGGCGAAGAAGTGGTGGTCAAGGTAATCCGCCCGGGCCTGAAACCGATCATTGCCCAGGACTTGGCATGGTTGTTCATTCTTGCCCGTGCGGCGGAAAAGCTCTCGGCCGACGCTCGCCTGCTGCACCCGGTGGACGTGGTCAGCGACTACGAAAAAACCATCTACGACGAACTCGACCTGCTGCGCGAGGCGGCTAACGCCAGCCAGTTGAAGCGCAATTTCGAAGGTTCGCCTTTGCTCTATGTGCCCCAAGTTTATTGGGACTGGTGCCGGCCGAAAGTGCTGGTGATGGAGCGCATCTACGGGATTCAGGTCACCGACCTCGCGACCTTGGCCGACCAGCGCACCGATATGAAAATGCTCGCCGAACGGGGCGTGGAGATTTTCTTCACTCAGGTATTCCGCGACAGCTTCTTCCACGCCGACATGCACCCCGGCAACATCTTCGTCAGCACTGTGCAACCGTGGAGCCCGCAGTACATTGCCATCGACTGCGGCATCGTCGGCAGCCTGACCCCGGAAGACCAGGATTATCTGGCGCGCAACCTGTTCGCGTTCTTCAAGCGTGATTACCGTCGTGTTGCGCAGTTGCACATCGATTCGGGCTGGGTGCCGGCAGAAACCAAACTCAACGAATTCGAAGCGGCGATCCGCACGGTGTGCGAGCCAATCTTCGAAAAACCGTTAAAAGATATCTCCTTCGGTCAGGTGCTGATGCGCCTGTTCCAGACCGCTCGCCGCTTCAACATGGAAGTGCAACCGCAGTTGGTCTTGCTGCAAAAAACCCTGTTGAATATCGAAGGCCTGGGCCGTCAGCTGTACCCGGACCTTGACCTGTGGAACACCGCCCAGCCGTTCCTCGAACGCTGGATGCGCGAGCGCGTCAGCCCCAAAGCCTTATTAGGCAACGTGCAGAGCCAGTTCGAACAACTCCCGCATCTGGCCAACATGGCCCGCGACCTGCTCGAGCGCATGTCCCAGCCCCACGCCAACGACCCGCCTCCCCCTTGGCACAAGCGCAAGGACGATTGGTTCCTGCGGTTGCTCGGCACCGCTCACTTGGCGGGTGGCACGATACTCGCCGCCGGTGGCCCGTTGAACGATTTGGGGCATTGGCCCGCCGGAATCATGGTGGCGGTCGGTTTGTATCTGGTCGTTCGCCGATAGCCAGTTGTGTGTTCGGCTGGCACACTGTTTGAACGCTGAATTGAACATTGGCCTCAGCTATTGAAGTAGAGCCCGCTGTTGGAGTCGAAGATGAAAAACTGGCTGGACGAGATCAAGTGGGACGACGATGGCCTCGTGCCGGCGATTGCCCAGGATCACAAGACCGGACGCGTCCTGATGATGGCCTGGATGAACCGCGAAGCACTGGAACTGACCGCTGCCGAGAACCGTGCCATTTACTGGTCACGTTCCCGTGGCAAGCTGTGGCGCAAGGGCGAAGAGTCCGGCCACGTGCAAACCTTGCATGAGATGCGCCTGGACTGCGACGCTGACGTGATCATCCTGATGGTTGAGCAGATCGGCGACATCGCCTGCCATACCGGCCGTCAGAGCTGCTTCTACCGCGTCTTCGAGAACGGCGACTGGAAAACCGTCGACCCGGTGCTTAAAGACCCGCACGCTATCTATTCCGCAGGACACAAACATGAGTGACACTTTGACCCGTCTGGCCCAGGTGCTGGAAGAGCGCAAAGGCGCCGCCGCCGACAGCTCGTATGTCGCCAGCCTGTACCACAAGGGTTTGAACAAGATTCTGGAAAAAGTCGGCGAAGAGTCGGTCGAAACCATCATTGCCGCCAAGGATGCCGCCATCAGCGGTGACTGCAGCGATGTGATCTACGAGACCGCCGATTTGTGGTTCCACAGCATGGTCATGCTCGCCCAGCTGGGGCAGCATCCACAGGCTGTGCTCGATGAACTGGACCGCCGCTTCGGTCTGTCTGGACATACCGAGAAAGCCTCTCGCCCGTCCGCCTGAACATCTATTACAGAGGAACGCAACATGGGCATTTTTGACTGGAAACACTGGATCGTCATCCTGGTTGTCGTAGTGCTGGTGTTCGGCACCAAGAAACTGAAAAACCTCGGTACTGATGTCGGCGAGTCGATCAAGGGCTTTCGTAAAGCCATGAACGACGACGAGAAACCGGCCGACCCGACAGCGACCCCGGCTCAACCGGTTCCACCTGTTCAGCCACAGACCACACAGTCCGTGAACCCGCCGCACACCATCGACGTGCAGGCGCAAAAAGTCGAAGAGCCGATCCGCAAAGACTCGTGAGCACTGACTAATGTTTGGTATCAGCTTCTCTGAACTGCTGCTCGTCGGCCTCGTCGCCCTGCTGGTGCTGGGCCCCGAGCGTCTGCCGGGCGCTGCGCGCACCGCCGGCCTGTGGGTCGGGCGGCTGAAGCGCAGCTTCAACGCGATCAAACAGGAAGTTGAACGTGAAATCGGTGCCGACGAGATTCGCCGGCAACTGCACAACGAGCACATTCTGTCCCTGGAGCAGGAGGCGCGGAAGATCTTCACGCCGACTCAGCAAGAGCCGACGCCGGCGGAACCTGTAGCGACGCAGACGATTCATGCGCCGGCGGCTGAGGTTATGCCGATGGTTGCAGCCGCTGAACCTGCACCTGCCACTCCAGTAGAACCTGTTGCTCCTGCCGCCGCGCCGACAACACCGGCGCCTCACGACACCACTTTGCCGCCGCGAGCCCCATGAGCGATCTCCCCGAAAACGACCAGCACATGCCGCTGGTTTCGCACCTCACCGAGTTGCGCACGCGCCTGCTACGTTGCGTAGCGGCGGTGTTCATCATTTTTGCCGGGCTGTTCGCCTTCACCCAGCAGATCTACACCTTCGTCTCCACGCCGCTGCGCCAGTACCTGCCGGCCGGCGCGACGATGATCGCCACCGACGTGTCGTCGCCGTTCCTGACGCCGCTGAAGCTGACCATGATGGTCTCGCTGTTCCTGTCGATCCCGGTGATCCTGCATCAGATCTGGGGCTTTATCGCGCCAGGCCTGTACAAGCATGAGAAGCGCATCGCGGTGCCCTTGCTGGTCTCCAGCATTCTGTTGTTCTACACCGGCATGGCCTTCGCCTATTTCCTGGTGTTCCCGCTGATCTTCAAGTTCTTCGCCGCCGCCACCCCGGCCGGCGTGGAAATGATGACCGACATCACCAGCTACCTCGATTTCGTCATGACGCTGTTCTTTGCCTTCGGCGTGGCGTTCGAGATTCCGGTGGCCGTGGTGCTGCTGGTGTGGATCGGCGTGGTCAATGTCGCCTACCTGAAGAAGATCCGCCCGTATGTAGTCATCGGCTGCTTCGTGGTCGGCATGATCCTGACGCCGCCGGACATCTTCTCGCAGACGCTGTTGGCCGTTCCGATGTGGTTGCTGTTCGAGATCGGCATCCTGTTCGGTAGCCTGATCAGCAAGCGCGGCGAACATCCGGACGATCAGCCGGCTGACGATCACAACGACCAGCCGCCAGCGACTCAAGCGTGAACCTGCTGCTCCTCGAAGAGGCCGACTTCATTGCGGCCGACCGGGCGATCCTGCGCGATCGCCGGTTGACTCATATGCAGGAAGTCCACCGCTCGGTGGTTGGCGATAGCTTGCGGGTCGGGCGTATCGGTGGATTGATGGGCTCGGCCGAGTTGCTGCGCCTGGACGCCGATGAAGCCGAGTTGCGCGTCACCCTCGACCAACCGCCACCGGCCAAGCTGCCACTGACTTTGGTGTTGGCGCTGCCGCGACCGAAAATGCTCCGTCGGGTGTTTCAGACCGTGGCCGCCATGGGTGTGCCGCGCATCGTGCTGGTGAACAGCTATCGCGTCGAGAAGAGCTTCTGGCAAACCCCGTTCCTGGAACCCGAGGCAATTCGCGAGCAATTGATCCTGGGCCTTGAACAGTCCCGTGACAGCGTGCTGCCGGAGATCGTCATCGAGAAGCGGTTCAAGCCCTTTGTCGAAGACCGTCTGCCGGCCATTACCGAAGGCACCTTAGGCCTGGTCGGCCATCCCGGTAACTACCCGCCCTGCCCTCGCGGCCTGGACGAACCCGTGACCCTGGCCATCGGCCCCGAAGGCGGCTGGATTCCCTACGAAATCGATTTGCTGGGCAAGGCCGGCTTGCAACCGGTGCAACTCGGCGAGCGCATTCTGCGGGTTGAAACCGCCGTCACTGCGCTGCTTTCGCGGCTGTTTTAACGTCAAACACCCCACAGGTGTTTACTCCTCTACAGATCCCCGCCAGCCGGCCGATACAGTTCCCATAAAACCGATTAGGTCCTAGGGGAGTTGCAGCATGTACCGTTGGCTAGCCGAGAAACTGGGAAACGTAAGCGTCAATCGCAAACTGGGTATCGGCTTCGGTCTGGTGCTGCTTCTGACGTTGTTGATCACCTTCACCGGCTGGACCGGTCTGAGCGGTGTGATCAGCCGTGGCGATACGCTTGGGTTTATTTCCAGCCTCAATGAGCTGACCAAAGACCTGCGCCTGGCCCGTCTGGATTACGACATGCGCCGTGGCGAACAAGGCCCGGGCGCCGTCAACGAGCTGATAGGCCAACTCGATACCGGCCTGAAAACCGCCCGTACGCTGATCGAACAGCCTGCCGACGTGGCCATGATCGACCAGCAATTGGCCGCGGTCAGTGAGTACAAACGCGCTTTCGCGGACATGACTCAAGCCACCGCCACCCGCGAAGATGCTCGCAGCAAACTGGGCGCCACCGCCGATAACGCCGTGGCCCGGGTCGCCGAAGTCGAAAAGTCCCTGTTGCAAGGCGACAGCGTCGCCCAGTTCAACAGCGTGATCGACCTGAGCAAGCTGATCCAGCAAGCGCGTTTCCAGGTTCGCGGCTACACCTACAGCGGCAAGCCCGAGGCCGAGCAGCCGGCGCTGGACGCCATCGGCAACGCCCTGAAAAACCTCGAAAGCCTGCCGTCTCAACTGCCGGAACAATACATCGCCAACCTGCAACAGGCGACCGACTCGCTCAAAGCTTACCGCGCGGCCGTCAGCCAGTTCCGCGATTCCCAGGTCGCCAGCGCTGCGGCCCTCAAACGCATGGTCGCGCAAGGCGACATGCTGTTCGACACCAGCAAAAAACTCACCGCTTCGCAAACAGTCGTACGTGACACCGACACAGCCCATGCCAAGAACATGCTGCTGCTGGCTACTGTCCTGGCGTCGGCCTTTGGTTTGTTCGCGGCCTGGGCCATCACCCGCCAGATCGTCATTCCTCTGAGCCAGACTCTCAAAGTGGCCGAGCGTGTCGCCGCGGGCGACCTGACCCACAATCTCATTTCCGAACGTGAGGACGAACTGGGCCAGCTACAGCGCGCCATGCAGAGCATGACCCTGGGCCTGCGGGAACTGATCGGTGGCATCAGCGATGGCGTGACCCAAATCGCCAGCGCCGCTGAAGAGCTGTCCGCCGTCACCGAACAGACCAGCGCGGGGGTCAACAGCCAGAAGGTCGAGACCGATCAGGTGGCCACCGCCATGCACGAAATGACCGCCACTGTGCAGGAAGTCGCGCGCAACGCCGAGGAAGCATCCGAAGCCGCCGTCGCCGCCGATCAGCAGGCCCGCGAGGGTGATCGGGTGGTTGGCGAAGCCATCGCTCAGATTGAGCGCCTGGCTACCGAAGTCGGTAACTCCACCACCGCCATGGGCGATCTGAAGCGCGAAAGCGACAAGATCGGCAGCGTGCTCGACGTGATCAAGTCCGTGGCCCAGCAAACCAACCTGCTGGCGCTCAACGCCGCCATCGAAGCCGCCCGCGCCGGTGAAGCCGGACGCGGTTTTGCGGTGGTCGCTGACGAAGTTCGCAGCCTGGCCCAGCGCACCCAGAAGTCCACCGAAGAAATCGAAGAGTTGATCGTCGGCCTGCAAACCGGCACTCAGCAAGTCGCCACCATCATGGACAACAGCCGCAGCCTGACCGACAGCAGCGTCGAACTGACCCGACGCGCCGGTAGCTCGCTGGAAAGCATCACCCGCACCGTATCGGCAATCCAGTCGATGAACCAGCAGATCGCCGCCGCTGCCGAGCAACAGAGTGCGGTGGCTGAAGAGATCAACCGCAGCGTGCTGAACGTGCGTGATGTGTCCGAGCAGACCTCGGCCGCCAGTGAAGAGACCGCGGCGTCCAGCGTTGAGCTGGCGCGGTTGGGGGCGCATTTGCAGAGGCTGGTGGGGCGGTTCAAGGTTTGAGGTGATGCGGGCATCCCGGTTCGCTTGAAACCGGGGTGATGCAATCGCGGGCAAGCCCGCTCCCACAGGATCCGCGCCGAACACAAAGTTGTGCTCAGTCAGATCATCAGCCCAAAAAAACCCCGCTTTCGCGGGGTTTTTCATTAGGCCAACTGAGGTTGCACGCTCACAGGCTTGAGCGGCAACAGCGGCGCATGGGGATCGGCATCCACCGATGCGCGCCAGGCTTGCAGCCACTCGGCGTGGCCTTCGTTCCAGACCTGCTCATGCAAGCGACCCAGTGCCACCGGATCACTCAGCAGTGCCACGCGTTCGTTGTTGGTCAGCCCGGCAGGCCCGACCTTCATCGCGTGGCGAACCCGCTCGACGCGCAGCCATTCGATTGGCTCGGCCTGACGGTGACGGGATGTCGCCAGCGCGCACGCCAAGGCGTTCTGTTGCGGATCGACCACAGCCCGGACGAAGCCGTCATTCAGCGCATGCCAACGGTTTTCGTGGGTGTACTGGTCGGTTGCCAGCAAGGCCTGTGGCGGATTGTATTCCTCAGGGATCAGGAACAGGCTTTCGTCACGGGACTTGAGGCCCAGGCCGACACGGCTGGAGATCACCGATACCGGGATCGAGAGCATCAGCGAACCGACAATCGGCACCAGCCACCAGAGGAAGCTCGGGTTCAGCCAGATCACCAGCAGAGCCCAGAGGAAGCCCAGCACGGTTTGCGGACCGTGGCGCTTGACCGCTTCGCTCCATGGCGTGGAGTCGTCGTCACGTTGTGGCGAGTTCCAGGTCGCGGCCCAGCCGAGGAACGCGGCGAGTACGAAACGGGTGTGGAAGATCATCCGCACCGGCGCCAGCAGCATGGAGAACAACATTTCCAGCAGCATCGACAGCGTCACCTTGAACTTGCCACCGAACTCTTTTGCGCCCTTGGCCCAGATCAGGATGATGCTCAGCAACTTCGGCAGGAACAGCAGCACGATGGTCGTCGAGAACAACGCAATCGCCTTGTCCGGCTGCCATTGTGGCCACAGTGGATAGAGCTGACGCGGTTCCAGGAAGTATTGCGGCTCCATCAACGTGTTGACCGCCAGCAAGGCCGTCGACAACACCAGGAACAAGAACCACAACGGCGCAGACAGGTACGACATCACGCCGGTCAGGAACACCGCACGGTGCACCGGGTGCATGCCCTTGACCAGGAACAGCCGGAAGTTCATCAGGTTGCCGTGGCACCAGCGACGATCACGCTTGAGTTCGTCCAGCAGGTTCGGTGGCAGTTCTTCGTAGCTGCCCGGCAAGTCGTAGGCAATCCATACGCCCCAGCCGGCACGGCGCATCAGCGCAGCTTCGACGAAGTCGTGGGACAGAATCGCACCGGCAAACGCGCCTTTACCGGGCAACGGCGCCAGGGCGCAGTGCTCGATGAACGGCTTCATGCGGATAATCGCGTTGTGACCCCAGTAGTGGGATTCGCCCAACTGCCAGAAGTGCAGACCGGCAGTGAACAGCGGACCGTACACACGCGTGGCGAACTGCTGCATACGCGCATAAAGGGTGTCCATGCCCGACGCACGCGGCGCGGTCTGGATGATCCCGGCGTCCGGCGTGGCTTCCATCAGGCGCACCAGACTGCTCAGGCATTCGCCGCTCATCACGCTGTCGGCGTCGAGCACGACCATGTACTTGTAGTCACCGCCCCAACGACGGCAGAAGTCGTCGAGGTTGCCGCTTTTACGTTTTACGCGGCGGCGGCGACGGCGATAGAAGATCTTGCCGAAGCCTTTGCCTTCACGGCAGACGTCCAGCCAGGCCTGCTGCTCGGCAACGCAAATGTCGGCGTCGTTACTGTCGCTGAGCACGAAAAAGTCGAAGCGATCCAGGTTACCCGAGGCCGCAACCGATTCGAAAGTCGCCCGCAAACCGGCGAACACCCGCGGCACGTCTTCGTTGCAGATCGGCATCACCAGTGCGGTGCGTGCGTCCTTGGCGATCGGCTCGTTGCCGGCGCTGGCGCCGGAAATGCGGTACTTGTCACGGCCGGTGATCAACTCGAGGAAGCCCATCAGCGCGGTCCAGAAGCCCGCCGAGACCCAGCAAAACAGAATCCCGAACATGATCAGAATGCTGGTTTGCAAGGCATATGGCAGCACTTGCGTGGCGGTTTGGGTCAGCGGTTGATGCAGGACTTCTTCAAGATCGACGAACGACCACCCCTGGTACGGCATGATGCCTTTCATGTACCAGCCGGCGACAATCGTCTGACCGAGCATCAGCACCAGCAGAATGTAGCGTCGGATCGAACCGACGGTGCGCCAGCGAGCCGCTGGCAGCACGTTCTCGTCTTTCGGCGGGGCCGGCGGATTGGTGCGACCGGTCAGCCGACGCCAGCCACGCACCAGAATGTTGGTGCGCCACGGCTCGGGCACGACTTTGGTCCGACGGATCGGCGGGGTTGCCTTGAGGCAAACCCGACCGCTGGCGTCGAGCACCAGCATCTCCGCGTCCGCCAGTTCTTCGGCGGTGTTCAGGGTCAGGCGCCGGCCAACCGAGGCTTGAGCAGCCTCGGTCGGCGCGTCGAACGTCGAGGACGACAGACGTTCGTGCAGTTCACTGAACGACTTGCAGCCCGCGAGTTCCGCGCGCTGCTCGTCGCTCATCGGCAAATGCGCCAGATACTCGGCAAGCGTTTGTGGCTGTACTTGTAAATTACTCATCGGCGGGCAACTGATAGCTCCAGGTCTCGGTCAGGACTTGTTCAGTCGGTGCCGATTCCGTTGTGGCTGGGGCCGCTTCGGCAGCAACAGGCTGCTTGGCGTCTTTGTTGTCCTTGTCCTTGGTGTCCTTGACCTGCTGGGCTTGTGCTTCAGCCTGCTTGGCTTCCTTGTCCTTCTTCTCTTGCTGCCGGGCGGCAATCTTGTCGGCCTTGGCAACGGAAGAACTGGACGCTGGCGCCGCGGTCTTGATCGCGTCGGCAGGCGTGACGTTCTTCACCAGTGCAGCCCGCATTTCGGTGGCTTTGCCCGGATCCTTGATCTTCATCCGCAAAGTCAGGCGCCAGCCCTTGGTTTCAGGGTTGTAACGGACGCTGTTCTCGACCAGCTCTGCGTTGTCGCCAACGCTCACCTGGCTGCGCACTTCGGCATCTTCCGGCAGGACCTGCAAGGATGGGCCTTCGAAATCCACCAGATAGGCCACGCTGCCGTCCGGCTGACGAATCAGGTTCGACTGCTTCACATCACCCGTGGAACGCAGGGTCTGTTGAACCCAGGCGCTGTCCGGCGAATGCAGGGAGGCTTCATCGAGGGTCCAGTGCAAACGGTAGGCAACGTCCAGCGACTGGCCAGGCTCAGGCAGTTTGTCCGGGCTCCAGAAGGCAACGATATTGTCGTTGGTTTCGTCAGCAGTAGGAATCTCCACCAGATCGACGGAGCCTTTGCCCCAATCGCCTTTCGGTTCGATCCAGGCACTTGGGCGCTTGTCGTAGCGGTCATCAAGGTCTTCGTAGTGACTGAAGTCACGGCCACGTTGCAGCAAACCGAAACCGCGCGGGTTCTCGATCGAGAAGTTGCTCACGGCCAGGTGTTTCGGATTGTTCAGTGGGCGCCAGATCCACTCGCCGTTGCCGGCATGGATCGACAGGCCGCTGGAATCGTGCAGTTCGCGACGGTAGTTCAGCACTTTCGACGGTTGGTTGGCGCCGAACAGGTACATGCTGGTCAACGGCGCAACGCCAAGCTTGGTGACCTTGTCACGCAGGAACATCTTGGCCTTGACGTCGACAACCGTGTCGCTGCCCGGGCGCAGGGTCAGGCGATAGGCACCGGTGGCACGCGGCGAATCCAGCAGGGCGAAGATCACCAAATGCTTGTCGCCCGGTTGGGGCTGTTGAATCCAGAACTCGGTGAAGCGCGGGAACTCTTCGCCGGACGGCAACGCGGTATCAATAGCCATGCCGCGAGCGGAGAGCCCGTAGGTCTGCCCCTTGCCAATGACGCGGAAATAACTCGCGCCGAGCATGGTCATGATTTCGTCTTGCTTGTCGGCCTTGTTGATCGGGTACAGCACACGGAAACCGGCATAACCCAGCTGTTCGGTGGCTTTAGGATCGAACTTCACGTCGCCGAAATCGAAACGACTTGGGTCGTATTTGATCTCTTCGACGGTGTTGGCCGTGATTTCGTTGATTTTCACCGGCGTATCGAAGTGCATACCCTGGTGATAGAACGACAGCTTGAATGGGGTTTTCTGGTTCGCCCATTCGGCCTTTTCAGTCAGGAACCGAATTTTTTGATAATCAGCGAATTTCATCTCGCGAAATTCATTCGGCAGGTTACTGCGCGGGGCTTCGTATTTTTGCCCGGCCAGCTCTTTTGCCTTGACCGATACGTCATCCAGATTGAATGCCCAAAGTTGGCCGGCGCTGAACAGGCAGAGCAGTGCAGAGCCTGCTACCAGAGCGCTTCGAAACCGTTTGGCAGACAATTTTGGTGCATTACAGGGACTAACAATCACGAGCAACCCTCGCCGAAAACAGATCAAAAAACCAACGGCCAGTTAAAGTGCCAGCACGGTGTGCGGTGGAAAAAAACCGACCCTGCGAACGACTCTTGCCAAGTTGGCGAGCATTGTTCCGACTCCTATGGGGCAAAATGATTCCCCAACAGGCCTCGGACAAGTCTCTACCTAAGTCAAAACGGACCAACGAACGCCGATCCCCGTAGCGCGCGATTATCTAGTAGGCCGCGTTACAACGCATCAGGGGGAACCAAGTATTTATCGGGAAAAGCCTCTGTTTTCAGTCGAAATGCACTTAAAAAGATGTTTCAAGCGCTTTCACGTCTGTAACAGGAAGGTTACCGGGCCATCATTGACCAGATGCACCTGCATATCCGCGCCGAATCTACCTGATGCCACAGTGCCATGCACCTGTTTCGCTTTACCCAATAGATAGTCGAACAGCTCCTCGCCCAAAGCAGGAGGCGCCGCCGTCGAAAAACTGGGGCGCAACCCGTTTTTGGTGTCGGCGGCCAGGGTGAACTGCGAGACCAACAGCAACCCACCGCCTACGTCCGCCAAGGACAGATTCATCTTGCCCTCGGCGTCACTGAATACTCGATAGTTAAGCAGTTTATGCAGAAGTTTGTCGGCGCTGGCCGGAGTATCGTCGGGCTCGACCGCCACCAGCACCAGCAACCCCTGATCTATCGCTCCAACCACCTCTCCCGCAACTTCGACTCGCGCGCCACGCACGCGTTGCAACAGGCCCTTCATGCTTCGTCAGGCGACAGGTTGAGCATTCGGCGGGCCATCAAATCAGCGGCGCGTACCAAGGCATCGGTGATACCCGATTCGGACGCTGCATGACCGGCGTCGCGAATCACCTGCAATTCACTGTTCGGCCAGGCCTGATGCAATTCCCAAGCATTATCCAACGGACAGATCACGTCGTAACGACCATGGACGATAACGCCGGGCAGGTGCGCGATCTTGGCCATGTCACGAATCAGTTGGTTCGGCTCGAGGAAAGCATTGTTGGTGAAGTAGTGGCACTCGATACGGGCGATGGACAACGCTCGTTGAGGCTCGGAGAAACGGTCGACCACCAGCGGATTGGGCCGCAGGGTCGCGGTGCGGCCTTCCCACATGGACCAGGCCTTGGCCGCGTGCATCTGGGCGATCTGATCGTTGCCGACCAGGCGTTTGTGGAACGCCGAGAGCAAGTCGTGGCGTTCGTCCTGCGGGATCGGCGCGATGTAGTCCTGCCAGTAATCGGGAAACAGGCGACTGGCGCCGCACTGGTAGAACCATTCGATTTCCTGGGGACGGCAGAGAAAAATCCCGCGCAGAATCAAACCATGCACGCGCTCCGGGTGGGTTTGCGCGTAGGCCAAGGCCAGGGTCGAGCCCCAGGAACCGCCGAACAGCACCCATTTGTCGATGCCCAGGTGCTTGCGAATCCGCTCGAGGTCGGCGACCAGATCCCAGGTGGTGTTGTTTTCCAGGCTGGCGTGAGGGGTGGAGCGACCGCAACCACGCTGGTCGAAGGTGACGATGCGATACAGGTTCGGATCGAAATACCGGCGGCTCTGGGCATCACATCCGGCGCCAGGGCCGCCGTGGATGAACACTACCGGCAAACCTTCCGGTGAACCGCTTTCGTCGACATACAGCGTGTGGGTTTTATCGACAGCCAGATCGTGCCGGGCGTGGGGTTTGATCTGCGGGTACAAAGTCTGCATTTGCGCGCTCCGTAAGGGGTCGAGGTCATCCCTGGGGGGACTTCTATTATTCTGCCGTCCGGCATCATAAACCCGAATTACTTCAATGAGCATGCCCCTTGCAGCGTCAGCATTTGTCAGCCCGTCTTCTCAGCCAAATAGCCGAGCAGGGTTTCATAGAGTCGGTCGACCTCGGCGACCTGCCTCCGTGCCCGCAAACAGCCATGCACCAGCCCTTCCCCGTAATAAAGCGTTGCGCTCACGCCTGCGGCGTTGAGTCGCTCGGCGTAAAGCACGCCGTCATCGCGCAGCGGGTCGAACTGCGCCACGGCAATCAACGCCGGTGGCAGACCGCTGAAATCGTCGGCGAGCAAGGGCATCGCATAGGCTCCCGGTTGTCGGGTACCGCCTAAATACAACGCGTGATAACAATCCAGATCGCTGCTGCCGAGCAATGGCGCGTCGGCGCATTCAATGCGTGATGGCAACCGGTGATCGCCGCTCAAACCCGGATAGATCAGAATCTGTGCGCAAGGCGCCTGTTCGCCGGCATCGCGCAAGGCCAGACACAACGCAGCGGCAAGGTTGCCGCCAGCGCTATCGCCCGCCACCAGCGTCCGCGCCGGGTCGAGCTGAAACGGCCCCGTCCGTAACGCGCGCCATACACTCAGGCAGTCATCGAACGCCGCCGGAAACGGACGCTCCGGCGCCAATCGATAATCGACGGCGATCACCAGAACCCCGAGCACCGACGCCAGTTCGGCGCAGATGAAGGCGTGGGAATCCAGATCCCCCACCACCCAACCGCCGCCGTGCAGGTACACAATGCACGGCCAACCGTTGGTCGGCGGCGTGACCAGCGGTTGCCAGGTGCGTACGGCCACGCCTGCCAATTGGAAGTCGACTACCTCAAGCTCCGCAGGACATGGCGGAGTAAACGCCCGGCACATTTCGCTGTAGGCCTGACGCAAACCGGTAAGGCTGCCGTCGGTGCTGTTGAAGCTGAGGGTTTTCTCGACGAAAGCCGCCATGTGTTCGGAGAGTGGATAAGGAGCCATGAGCCTGCAGCCAGCCAAATAGAGGAAGTCAAAAAATTTGAACGACGCAAATCCTGTGGGAGCGTGGCTTGCCCGCGAAAAATGCACCGCGGTTTTTCAGGTATTACGCGTCATCGTTCTTCGCGGGCAAGCCACGCTCCCACAGGATTTGCGCCCCCCTCGCCACAGTGATCCCGCTCGACTTGTCAGTTTTTCAAACTGGCCTGAACGGTTGCCCCCCCCTCCTTGCCATCAAAACTGCTGACACCCGCCAGCCAGCGTTGAAGATCTTCGGGATGATCACGCAGCCATTGTCTGGCAACGTCCTGCGGCGTCTTGCGCTCCATGATCGGCACCATCAACTGACTTTCCTGAGCGGCGGTAAAGGTCAGGTTTTCCAGCAAGCGGTTCACGTTCGGGCAGCGTTCGGCATAGTCCGGCGCGGTCACGGTGGAAACCGTCGCCGCGCCTTCGTTCGGCCCGTAGACGTCTTCGCTGCCGGTCAGGTAGGCGACGTTCATGTTGATGTTCATCGGATGCGGGGTCCAGCCGACGAACACCACGAACTCCTTGCGATTGACCGCCCGCTGCACGGCGGCGAGCATCCCGGCCTCACCGGACTCGATCAGTTTGAAATCCTTCAAGCCAAAGTGATTGGTCTCGATCATGGTTTTGATCGTGGTGTTGGCCCCGCTGCCCGGCTCGATGCCGTAGATCTTGCCGCCGAGCTGATCCTTGAACCTGGCAATGTCGGCGAAGGTTTTAAGGCCCGCCGCCGCAACATAGTCAGGCACGGCAAGGGTTGCCTGGGCATCCGAGAGGCTCGGTTGGTCCATGACCTTCACCTGACTGGCGGCCACAAACGGTGCGATGTTTTTGTCCATCGCCGGTTTCCAGTAACCGAGGAAGATATCGAGGCGTTTGTCGCGGATGCCGGCGAAGATGATTTGCTGCACGGCGCTGGTTTGTTTGCTTTCGTAGCCAAGGCCGTTGAGCAATACGTCAGCCATGCCACTGGTGGCGATCACGTCAGTCCAGTTGACCACGCCCATGCGCACGGTCTTGCAGGACGCGGGATCGTTGGCGAAAACGCTGGTGCTCAGAAGAGCAGTGCCGCAGAGGATTGAGAGACAGCGGGTGAACAGTCTTTTCATCGGGATGATCTCGTGCGGCAGCGGATTATTGTGGGCCCGGTGTCTTCATGCACCGTGCCCAGAACATTACGCAGCGTCGAGAGGGTAAAAGCGAACTGTAGCGACCGTGTTTTGCACGGTGGCGACTGTCTCAACCGATCGTTCCCATGCTCTGCGTGGGAATGCAGCCCGTGACGCTCCGCGTCACTGGACGCGGAGCGTCCCTAGAGGCATTCCCACGCGGAGCGTGGGAACGATCAGTCAGCTGTAGTGCTTTTCGCCCCACGCCAGCAGCCCTTGCAGCAATTCCCTGAGCACCACCTGCGTCGGCGCCGCAAGGTCCGGGCGATAACGGAATGGCTCGAACTCTTCCATGTAAGTGCACTGACCCAACTCCAGTTGCACGGCATGGATGTTCTCGGCCGGGTTGCCGTAATGCCGGGTGATGTGCCCGCCCTTGAAGCGACCGTTCAGCACATGACTGTAATCGCCATGCCGTGCGCAGATGGCTTCCAGTTGGCTGGCCAATTGGGGATCGCAACTGGCGCCGTTGAAGGTGCCGAGGTTGAAGTCCGGCAACTTGCCGTCGAACAGGTGCGGGATGATCGAACGGATCGAGTGCGCATCGAATAGCAGCGCGTAGCCGAATTCGGCTTTCAGCCGCGCCAGTTCTTCCTGCAAGGTGCGGTGATACGGCGTCCAGATATGCTCCAGGTAAGTCGCCCGCTCTGCAGCCGATGGCTGCAGCCCTTCGCGGAACAACGGAATACCGTCGAACAGCGTCGCCGGGTACAGACCGGTCGTGGCGCCGACATACAAAGGCTTGTCGTCGGACGGTCGGTTCAGGTCGATGACAAACCGCGAGTACTCGGCCGCCAGGGTGCTGGCGCCCAGCTCGGCGGCGAACTCGTAAAGCCTTGGGATGTGCCAGTCGGTGTCCGGCAGGCTTTTCGCGTCGGGAATCAATCCCGCTTCGACCACTGGGGTCAGGCGCAGGCCGGCGTGGGGCATGCTGATCAGCAGCGGCACGCGGCCTTGTTTGAAGTTCAGAACCTTATCCACAACTGCTCTCCTGAATGCTTGTCTCGACGCCGTGACGCACGACGCGTTTTTCCAGGTCGCCGCCCAGCCAGTACGACAGGTCGGCCGGTCGATCAATCTGCCAGGCGACGAAGTCTGCGACTTTGCCGGCTTCCAGCGAACCATGAGTTTCGGCCATGCCCAGCGCGGTGGCGGCATGAATCGTTGCGCCAGCCAGAGCCTCTTCCGGGGTCATGCGGAAACAGGTGCAGGCCATGTTCAGCATCAATCGCAACGACAGCGCCGGCGAAGTGCCCGGGTTAAGGTCGCTGGCGATGGCGATTTTTACGCCGTGTTTGCGCAGGGCTTCCATCGGCGGCAATTGGGTTTCTCGCAGGAAGTAGAACGCGCCGGGCAGCAATACCGCGACGGTGCCGGACTTGGCCATGGCGATGGCGTCGTCTTCGGTCATGAATTCCAGGTGATCGGCGGACAATGCGTGGTAACGCGCCGCCAGGCTCGACCCGTGCAGCGACGACAATTGCTCGGCATGCAGCTTCACCGGCAAGCCGAGGTTCTGCGCAGCGACGAAAACCCGTTCGACCTGTTCCGGCGAAAATGCCAGGTACTCGCAGAAAGCGTCCACCGCATCCACCAGCCCTTCGGCCGCCAGGGCCGGGAGCATTTCGCTGCAGATGTGATCGATGTAGTCGTCGGCGCGATCAACATATTCCGGCGGCAGAGCGTGGGCGGCCAGGCAGGTGCTGCGCACGCTGACTGGCAATTCAGCGCCGAGACGGCGGATCACCCGCAGGATTTTGCGTTCGCTGGCCAGGTCCAGGCCGTAGCCGGACTTCATCTCGACCGTGGTAACGCCGTCGCGCATCAGGCTCTTCAGGCGCTTGGCGGCGCTGGCGAACAGCTCGTCTTCGGAGGCTAAGCGAGTGGCGCGCACGGTGCTGGCAATGCCACCGCCGGCCGCGGCAATTTCCGCATAACTGACGCCTTGCAGACGTTGCTCGAATTCACCGCTGCGATTACCGCCGAACACCGTGTGGGTATGGCAGTCGATCAGGCCCGGAGTCACCCAGGCCCCTTTAAGATCATTGACTGCCGGGTACTCGCCTGACGGCAGTTCGCCGCGCGGACCAATCCACTCAATGTGCGCACCTGACGTCACGATGGCCGCATCCTCGATGATCGAGTAGACGCCTTGCGCCATCGTTGCGACGTGGCAGTGTTGCCAGAGAGTTTTCATCCGTGGCCTCCGTTAGGTTATCGATGAGAAAAAGAAGGTTCCCGCTCCACCGGTACTGCCTTCCCTGCCGCCGGTTTCACCCACGTCAGGTAGGCCAGCACCAGCAATACAATCCAGACCACGCCGACGATCAGAGCCGCCTGTGTATCCGGGAAATAGCCCAGCACGCCGAAAATGAACAGCATGAAAGCAATCGCCGCCATCGGCGCATAGGGCCAGAACGGCACCGGGAATTTGAGTTGTGCGACCTGCTCGGCGCTCATGGAACGACGCATCGCCACCTGGGTGAACAGAATCATCAGCCAGACCCACACCGTGGCGAAGGTAGCGATGGAGGCGATCAACAGAAACACATTTTCCGGAATCAGGTAGTTCAGCAGCACGCCCAGCAGCAGCGCGACACTCATCACCACCACGGTCATCCATGGCACACCATTGCCCGACAGGCGGGCGAAGCCTTTGGGTGCGTGCCCTTGCTGAGCCAACCCATACATCATCCGGCCAGCGCCGAAAATGTCACTGTTGATGGCCGACACCGCCGCCGAGATCACCACGATGTTGAGGATGGTCGCGGCCGAGCTAATGCCCAGGTTGTCGAAAATCTGCACGAATGGACTGCCTTGGCTGCCAATCTGCTGCCAAGGAAAGATCGACATCAGCACAAACATCGTCAGCACGTAGAACAGCAGGATACGCAACGGTACGGCATTGATCGCCCGGGGCAGCACGTGCTGCGGGTCTTTGGCTTCACCAGCCGTTACGCCGATGATTTCAATGCCGCCAAACGCAAACATCACCACGGCAAACGAAGCGATCAGGCCACCCACGCCGTTGGGCATGAAGCCGCCATGGCTCCAGAGGTTGCTGATGTCGGTCGCCTGGGCGCCCGGCGCGGTGCTGATACCGAACAGCATGATGCCGAAGCCACCCAGGATCATCGCAACGATGGCCGCGACCTTGAGCAGCGACAACCAGAACTCCATTTCACCGAAGACTTTGACGTTGCACAGGTTCAAGCCGCCGACCACCGAAACGATGCCGAGTACCCAAATCCAGCGAGCGACTTCCGGAAACCAGAAGCCCATGTAAATACCGAACGCAGTGACGTCGGCCATACCGACGATGACCATTTCGAACGCATAGGTCCAACCAAGGATGAAGCCTGCCATCGGCCCCAGATAGGTGCTGGCGTAATGGCCGAAAGAGCCGGCCACCGGGTTGTGCACCGCCATCTCGCCGAGGGCGCGCATGACCATGAACACCGCCGCGCCACCGATCAGGTAAGCGAGCAATACCGCAGGCCCGGCCATTTGAATGGCCGAGGCAGAACCGTAGAACAGCCCGGTGCCGATAGCCGACCCCAGCGCCATGAAGCGAATATGTCGGGCAGAGAGCCCGCGTTTCAAACCTTTTGTTGGCTGTTGCATTTCTCGTCCTTAATTATTTTTATTGGCGACTGATCGCTCCCACGCGCAGCAAAGGAATGCAGCCCGTGACGCTCCGCGTCACTGGACGCAGAGCGTCCCTAGAGGCATTCCCACGCAGAGCGTGGGAACGATCATCAGAGAAGGAGCCATTACAGGCTAGGCAGCAACTTCGCCGTAACCAGCTCATTCAGGCAACGCGTCGCCAACAACTCACTCGCCGCATTGATGTCTGGCGCAAAGAAACGGTCCTTCTCATAAAAAGGTACTTCAGCCCGCAAAATCGCCCGAACCTTTTCCAGTTTGGCCGAGGTTTTCAGACCTTCACGCAGATCGAGACCCTGAGCCGCCGCCAGCCATTCCACCGCCAGAACCCCACGCGTGTTTTCCGCCATTTCCCACAGACGCTTGCCCGCTGCCGGAGCCATGGACACATGGTCTTCCTGGTTGGCGGAAGTCGGCAGACTGTCCACCGAGTGCGGATGAGACAGCGCCTTGTTTTCGCTGGCCAGTGCCGCAGCAGTCACCTGGGCGATCATGAAGCCGGAGTTCACGCCGCCATTGGCCACCAGGAACGGCGGCAGTTGCGACATGTGCTTGTCCATCATCAGCGAGATACGACGCTCGCTCAGCGAACCGATTTCGGCAATAGCCAATGCCATGTTGTCGGCGGCCATGGCCACCGGCTCGGCGTGGAAGTTACCGCCGGAGATCACGTCGCCTTCAGCGGCGAACACCAGCGGGTTGTCCGATACAGCGTTGGCTTCGATGGCGAGCACTTCGGCGGCCTGACGGAACTGGGTCAGGCAGGCGCCCATGACTTGCGGCTGGCAGCGTAGGGAGTACGGGTCCTGGACCTTTTCGCAGTTCTGGTGCGAGTCGGATACTTCACTGCGCTCGCCCAGCAGATCGCGGTAAGCGGCAGCGGCGTCGATCTGGCCTTTCTGGCCGCGAGCCGCATGAATGCGTGCGTCGAATGGCGAGCGCGAGCCCAGCACGGCTTCAACAGTCATACCACCAATGGCCAGGGCGCCAGCAAACAGGTCTTCGCCTTCGAACAAACCGCGCAATGCATAAGCAGTAGAAACCTGAGTACCGTTGAGCAGCGCCAGGCCTTCTTTCGCGGCCAGGGTCAGCGGGGTCAGGCCGGCGACTTTCAGTGCTTCAGTGGCTTGCATCCACTCGCCTTTGTAACGCGCCTTGCCTTCGCCCAGCAGCACGAGAGACATGTGGGCCAACGGCGCCAGGTCGCCGGAAGCACCGACCGAGCCTTTCAACGGAATGTGCGGATAAACCTCGGCGTTGATCAGCGCAATCAGCGCGTCGATCACCACACGACGAATCCCGGAGAAGCCACGGCTCAGGCTGTTGACCTTGAGCACCATGACCAGCCGCACCAAGGCGTCGCTGATCGGCTCGCCAACACCGGCGGCGTGGGACAGAACGAGCGAGCGCTGCAGGTTTTCCAGGTCTTCGCTGGCGATGCGGGTCGAGGCCAGCAGGCCGAAACCGGTGTTGATGCCATACGCAGTGCGGTTCTCGGCGAGGATCTGTTCCACGCAGGCGACGCTGGCTTCGATTTGCGCCGAAGCGCTGTTGTCGAGGGTGATTTTGACCGGGTGCTGATAAACATCACGCAGTTGGGCAAGGCTCAGTTGGCCGGGAATCAAATTAAGCGCAGTCACATCATTCTCCTTTTGAGAGCTTCTTATTAACTCACCAGACGCTCCGGAGATGTCCGTTGTCCGTCGCGTCTCGCTTTTGGGGAGACGCGCCTTGGCACGCTGGTGTTGTTGGAATCAATTGAGGTTGGGTAAAGCCTTGTGCAACAAAATCGGGTCTTTCAACACACTGGCAGCGGCGGCGATGTCCGGTGACAACCAACGGTCCTGGTCGTAGGCCGGGACTCGCTCACGCAGCAGACGCCACGCGGTATCGGTGCCAGCGCCAAAGCGTTGCTCTTTGAGGAATTCAAACGCCTGGGATGCCAGCAAATATTCAATGGCAAGGATCTGCGTGCAGTTTTCCAGCGCGCGATGCAGCTTCAGCGCGGCGTTGGTGCCCATGCTCAGATGGTCTTCCTGCAAGCCCGAGGTGACGTAGTTATCGAGCACTGCCGGTTGCGCCAACTGGCGGTTTTCCGCACACAGGGAAGCGGCAACGTACTGGACGATCATCATCCCGGAATTCACCCCGGGATTGGCCACCAGAAACGCCGGCAGACCGCTGACGTGCGGGTTGATCAAACGGTCCAGGCGACGCTCGGCGATGGAGCCGATTTCGGCCATGGCAATCGCCAGCAAATCCGCCGCCAATGCCACTGACTGACCGTGCGGGTTGGCCTGGGACACCACTCGGAAGTTATCCGGCGTGCCCAGTAGCATCGGGTTGTCGGTGACAGAATTGAGTTCGGTTTCGATCTGCTTTTTCGCGTGCTCAAGTTGATCGCGAGCGGCGCCGTGGACTTGCGGGATCGAACGGATGCTTAACGCATCTTGAGTCCGAATGCCTTTGCTGCTGGCAATCACTTCACTGCCATCTAGCAACGCCCGCAGGTTGATGCCGACTTGCTGCATGCCCGGATGGGGTTTGAGCGCGATGATCTCGGCATCAAATGCGGCAATCTGGCCACGCTGAGCTTCGAAGCTCATGGCGCCGATCACATCGGCCCACTGCACCAGACGCGTCGCATCGGCAATGGCCAGACAGCTGAGACCGGTCATGCACGGCGTGCCGTTAACCAGGCACAAGCCATCTTTGGCGCCGAGCTGAACCGGTTGCAGACCTTCCTCGCTCAACGCCTGCTGCGCGGAAACGATCTGCCCGCGATAGCTGACATTGCCGACACCCAGCAGAGTGATTCCGATGTGGGCCATGTGGGTCAGGTAGCCCACCGAACCCTGGGACGGCACTTGCGGGGTGATGCCGCGATTGAGCAAGGCCAACAGCGCTTCGACCACCCGGCGATGAATGCCGGATTTGCCATGGCTATAGTTGTGAATAGCGGCGCAGATGATTGCGCGGGTCTGTTCGTCGGCCAATGGCGCGCCGACGCCACAGGCGTGACTGAGCAAGGTGTTGCGCGACAGTTGGCTGAGTTGTTCGCCTTTGAGCGAGACGTTGCACAAGGCGCCCAGGCCGGTGTTGACGCCGTAGGCACGCTCGCCGCTGGCGACGATGCGCTGGACGATCGCCTGGGCATTTTCGATCCGCGCCCAGATCTGGGACGACAGCTCGAGCTGTGCGCCGTGACGGGCTACGGCAACCACATCCTGCCAGCGCAACGGGGCGTCGGCGATAACGATTTTTTCAGCCTGGGACATCATTAACCTCTTGAACTTGATCGTTCCCACGCTCTGCGTGGGAATGCCGCCTGGGACGCTATGCGTCCCGTTGTCAGCGCAAGGCTCAAGCCCTGCGCATGTATGACGCGGAGCGTCACGGGATGCATTCCCACGCAGAGCGTGGGAACGATCGGCCTTTAAACCACCGCAGCACGCCGCTGAACAAACCGGTCCACATACTCATCCGCCGGCGAATGCAGGATCTCTCGTGGCGTGCCGACCTGAATCAGGCGGCCATCCTTGAGAATCGCAATGCGGTTGCCAATACGCACAGCCTCGTCGAGGTCGTGGGTGATGAAGACGATGGTCTTGTGCAGGGTCTTTTGCAGTTCCAGCAACTGGTCCTGCATTTCGGCGCGGATCAGCGGGTCGAGGGCGCTGAAAGCTTCGTCCATCAAGATGATGTCGGTGTCAGCCGCCAAGGCGCGGGCCAGGCCCACACGCTGGCGCATACCGCCGGAAAGCTGGTGCGGGTATTTGTTTTCGTAGCCCTTGAGGCCCACGGTGTTGATCCAGTGCAGCGCGCGCTCGGCGCACATTTGCTTGCTCTCGCCACGCACTTTCAGGCCATAGGCGACGTTATCCAGCACGGTTTTGTGCGGCAGCAGGCCGAAGCTCTGGAACACCATGCTGATCTTGTGCCGGCGAAATTCGCGCAGGGCTTCCATGTCGTATTGCAGGATGTCCACGCCGTCCACCAGGATCGCGCCGCTGGTGGGGTCGATCAGGCGATTGAAGTGGCGCACCAGGGTCGACTTGCCGGAACCCGACAGGCCCATGATCACGAAGATTTCGCCAGTGCCGATGCTCAGCGACAGGTCGTTCACGCCGACCACGCAGCCGGTTTCGGCCAATACCTGGTCTTTGGTCTTGCCCTGGCCAATCATGCCCAGCGCATCCTTGGAACGGCTGCCGAAAATCTTGAAGACGTTTTTGACTTCGATCTTGCTAATGGCTTCATTGCTTTTGCTAATGGCTTCGTTGCTCATTTGCTCACCTCATGCCGTGGCCGACCATACGCCTGAGTAATGCGGTCGATGACCACTGCCAGAATCACGATCGCCAGACCGGCCTCAAGACCACGTCCGACGTTGAGGGTCTGAATCCCCACCAACACATCTTCACCCAAGCCACGGGCACCGATCATCGAGGCGATGACCACCATCGACAGGGCCATCATGGTGGTCTGGTTGATCCCGGCCATGATGCTCGGCAGGGCCAGCGGCAGTTGCACGCCAAACAGTTGTTGCCAGCGATTGGCGCCGAAGGCGTTGATCGCTTCCATCACTTCACCGTCGACCTGACGAATACCCAGATCGGTCAGGCGGATCAGCGGCGGCGCGGCGTAGATCACCGTGGCGAAAATCGCCGGGACCTTGCCCAGGCCGAACAGCATCAGCACCGGGATCAGGTACACGAAGCTCGGCATGGTCTGCATGATGTCCAGCAACGGCATCAGCACCGAACGCAGGCGATTGCTGCGCGCCGAGAGAATACCCAACGGAATGCCGATCAGCACCGAGATGACGGTTGCCACCATCATCAGCGCCAGGGTCTGCATCAGCTTGTCCCAGAGGCCGACCGCACCCACCAGGAACAGCAGACCGACGATGACCGACGTGGTCACGACTTTGCGGGTCGCGTGCCAGGCAACGCCCGCCACGATTGCCAGCATCAGCCACCAGGGCGCCGCACGCAGCAGTCCTTCGAGATTGACGATGGCCCACAACAGGGTGTCGGAGATGCTGCGGAACACATCGCCGTAGTTGGTGACCAGCGAATCGACCCAACTGTTGACCCAGTCGGCGATGGAAAAGGTAAAGCTTTCGGGAAACATAAAAAGACTCTCAATCAAGGGGTTGCGATCAAGCATCCGACTGCCGTTGCCGACAGTCGGAGAGACTCAACCTACAAGGCCGCGTCGATCTTTTTGGCTGCGTCTTCGCTCACCCACGCGTGCCAGACTTCAGGATGTTCCTTCAAGAAGATCTTGGCCAGTTTTGGCGATTCGATCCGCTCTTTGGCCATGCGCCCGAGGTTCTGGTTAAGCAAGTCGATTGGCAGGTTGACCTTCTCCAGCACAGCCACCAGTTCCGGAGCTTGCTCGTGGAAGGTCTTGGACAGGCCGACCTTGATGGTCACTTGCTTGTCCACACCTGGTTTCTCTTCGAGTTTGACCAGGTCGACCTGGCCCATCAGCGGAGTTGGCGACCAGTAGTAGAACAGGATCGGCTCGCCGCGCTTGTAGCTCGACAATACCGCCGCATCCAGCGCCGGGCCGGTGCCCGGACGGAAGTTGGTGTAGGTGCTTTCCAGACCGTAGCTTTTGAGCATTTCGCTGTTGTCCAGCTCACAGGTCCAGCCGGCCGGGCAGTTATAGAAACGGCCCTTGGATGGCTCTTCCTGATCCTTGAACACTGCAGCGTATTTACCCAGATCGGCAATCGCTTTCAGGTCCGGAGCTTTAGGCTCCAGCTTGCGCTTGGCGTCGCCTTCGATCACGTAACGCGGCACGTACCAACCTTCGACAGCACCCACGACAGGCGCGCCGACACCGACAACTTTGCCGGTCTTCTCGGCCTTGTTCCAGACTTCGCTACGACCGACCCACTCTTCGGCGAAGATTTGAATATCGTTGCTGCTCAGGGCGTTTTCCATGGTGATGGAGTTGCCTGGCAGGCTGTCGGTCTTGCAGTCGTAACCTTTCTCCAACACGACTTGCAGCACGTCGGTCAGCAGCATGGCGCTTTCCCAGTTCAGGCCGGCGAACTTCACCGGTTTGCCCGATTCGCACCAACCAGCCGCCTGAGTGGCGCCGGCGCTGGCCAGCAGGCCCATGGAAAGCAATGTGGTCAGCAGGGTCTTGTTCGATTTCATTGTTGTGACGCTCCTAATCATGAGTTGGCTTACGGCAGTCAAGAGGCATCCAGCCCTGTCCACGTCCAGTCAGGCCTGCGCCGCAGCGCGACCGACATTCAGCTTTTGTTCGGTGATCGCGTCCTGCTCGACCGGCAGGATCAAACGGTCTGGTGTTGCGCTATGCCACTGTCTGGCCAGTGAGAGCGAGCGGGCTCGCTCTCACATAAAAGCAGCTCCCACAGATCAGGTGTTACTTGCCGGTAATCATCGGCAGGTTCAGCCCTTGTTCCTTGGCGCAGTCAATCGCGATCTGGTAACCCGCATCGGCGTGACGCATGACACCGGTGGCCGGGTCGTTGTGCAGTACGCGAGCGATACGCTCGGCCGCTTCGTCAGTACCGTCGCAGACAATCACCATGCCCGAGTGCTGGGAGAAGCCCATGCCGACGCCGCCGCCGTGGTGCAGGGAAACCCAGGTCGCTCCGCTCGCGGTGTTGAGCAGAGCGTTGAGCAGTGGCCAGTCGGACACGGCGTCGGAACCGTCCTGCATCGATTCGGTTTCGCGGTTCGGGCTGGCAACCGAACCGGAGTCCAGGTGGTCGCGACCGATCACGATCGGCGCCGACAACTCACCGCTGCGAACCATTTCGTTGAAAGCCAGACCGAGCTTGGCGCGCAGGCCCAGGCCAACCCAGCAGATACGTGCCGGCAGCCCCTGGAAGCTGATGCGCTCGCGAGCCATGTCCAGCCAGTTGTGCAGGTGGGCGTCGTCCGGAATCAGTTCTTTTACTTTGGCGTCGGTCTTGTAGATGTCCTGCGGATCGCCCGACAGCGCAGCCCAACGGAATGGGCCGATGCCGCGGCAGAACAGCGGACGGATATAAGCCGGTACGAAACCTGGGAAGTCGAATGCGTTCTCGACGCCTTCTTCCTGAGCCATCTGACGGATGTTGTTGCCGTAGTCGAAGGTCGGAATACCCATTTTCTGGAAGTCGAGCATCGCTTTAACGTGCACGGCCATGGACTGCTTGGCGGCTTTGACCACGGCAGCAGGCTCGGTCTTGGCACGAGCGCGGTACTCTTCCCAGGTCCAGCCGGCCGGCAGGTAGCCGTTGAGCGGGTCGTGGGCGCTGGTCTGGTCGGTGACCATGTCTGGGCGCACGCCGCGCTTGACCAGTTCTGGAAGGATTTCAGCCGCGTTACCCAGCAGGGCGATGGAAATCGCTTTGCCTTCTTTGGTGTACTTGGCGATGCGGGCCAGAGCGTCGTCGAGGTCAGTGGCTTGCTCATCGACATAGCGGCTGTTCAGGCGGAAATCGATGCTGACCTGCTGGCATTCGATGTTCAGCGAGCAAGCACCGGCCAGGGTTGCGGCCAATGGTTGAGCGCCGCCCATGCCGCCGAGGCCTGCGGTCAGGACCCAACGACCTTTAAGGTCATCGTTGTAGTGTTGGCGACCGGCTTCGACGAAGGTTTCGTAGGTGCCTTGAACGATGCCCTGGCTGCCGATGTAGATCCAGCTGCCGGCGGTCATCTGGCCGTACATGGCCAGGCCTTTGGCGTCCAGTTCGTTAAAGTGTTCCCAGCTCGCCCAGTGTGGCACCAGGTTGGAGTTGGCGATCAGTACGCGCGGGGCATTGCTGTGGGTTTTGAACACGCCGACCGGCTTGCCGGATTGCACCAGCAGGGTCTCGTCGTCGTTCAGGTTGGTCAGGCTTTCGACGATCTTGTCGTAGCACTCCCAGTTACGTGCCGCACGACCGATACCACCGTAAACCACCAGTTCTTTAGGGTTCTCGGCGACTTCCGGGTCGAGGTTGTTCATCAGCATGCGCAGCGGCGCTTCAGTCAGCCAGCTCTTGGCGGTCAGCGTGTTACCGCGGGCAGCGCGGATTTCGACATTGCGGTATTTAGTAGGTTTCTGGGTATTGTCAGTCACGAAAAAGACTCCTCAGCGATCAATTCAAACCAGCCCTGGCAGTGGGCGAGCCAGCCTGTGCGCGTCAAAGCGCCACAAGCGAATCAGTGGACGCTGCGAGGAGCCTCGAATCGACTCATACGCATACGTCTTTACTTGTACATACAAGCATATGCAATCAAGCGGCCAACTTACTGGATGAGTGTTCAAGAAAAGTTTTTAAGGGGCTGGAAAGCCTGTAGATCAAGGGTTTTGAGGAAGATGAAATTTTTCTGGGGAATTTTCGCGGGGAAGGATAATTGTTACTTGAGCGTGGTTTTGCGCCACGCTGGGGCGTTCGGTAACAAAGTGGTGCGCAATGGGAAACGTGTTTTGAGCCCTGAAAAGCATCGCGGGCAAGCCCGCTCCCACAATGATCGCGGCTGGATCATAAATATACAATCCAGCCCGAAACCTGTGGGAGCGGGCTTGCCCGCGATAGAAGCGAATCGGTGTTGGATCAGCGTGCGATCAGCTCGATCACACAGCACTGACCCTTGATGGATATATCCAGCAGCCCGGCGTTACCGTCCAGTTGCAGACAATCATGGCGCCCTAACTGAGAGATGCTGTTACCAACCTTCACTTCAAGCTGTTCAACCACGCTGAACACCAGCACGGTGCCGGCTGAACTGAAAAACCGCTGCTCGCCCTCCAGCCACTGCAACCGCGCGCGGTAACGGTCCGGTGCATAAATCAGGTTGAAATCACGAATCAGGCCTCCGAGCAATGTGCAGGACACATGACTCTCGCCACTGAAAGCAAACGGATCCAGCGGTAACAACGGGCGCGTGTCCTGACCGTCGACGCGCAAAGTCATGCCCTCGCCTTGCAGCACGGTGATCACCCGCTCATAGCCGGCAAAGGTGGAAAACCCGCCCGACTCACCGATGTCGGCAATCGACAAGCGCCAGCCGAAACCCTCAAGGCCTGCACCTCCATCACGGGTGATTTCTTCGGTACTGCCACCGCCGTTTTTCCACGGCATGCGCGGGTAATCGGCCGCGCGTAACACTTTCAACTGGCTCATTAGGGCTCTTTATTTATGGCTCTTTATTTGTGGAACCGTCCTTCCAGACGATGACGGGAACCGGGGTGGATCAAACGCGCGGCGGTCACGGGCTGACGGCCGGACCAGGTGCGGCGACGAATCAGCAGGCAGGGTTCGCCCTTCTCAATCTGCAGCAACTTGCATTCGGACGGCTCGGCGAGAATCGCTTCGACCACGTGCTCACCTTCAGTCAACGGCGCGACCTGATTCAGATAGGCGTAAGGCGTTTGCAGGGTGAAGTCTTGCTTGAGGTAGTCCGGCGCCACTAGCGCGTTGACGAAACGGTCTTCGATTTGCACCGGAATATCGTTTTCGAAATGCACGATCAGCGAGTGGAAAACTTTCTGGCCTTCGCGCATGTCCAGGGCCACGGCCCGCTCGGAACCGGCGGCCTCTTCTTCGAGGGTGATCACCTTGCAGGTATGGCGATGGCCACGGGAGGCGATCTCGTCGGCGATGTTGTGCACTTCAAACAAGGCAGACTGACTTTTCGGCTCGGCGACGAACGTACCGACACCCTGCATGCGCACCAGCAAGCCGTCGGCGGTCATCTCGCGCAGCGCGCGGTTGATGGTCATGCGGCTGAAACCCAGCTGGTTGACCAACTCGCTTTCCGATGGAACGCGGTAGTGCGGCGGCCAGTTTCCACTGTCGATCTGCTGGGTGATCATCTGTTTCACGCGGGCGTACAGGGGCGCCGGACTGTCGCCCAAGTGTGCGGCCAACGGGGAGACTGCAGGCGGAGTCGGCACGATTAATCCTTGTTGATCAGGTAGAAGTTGCTAGCTTGCCGGAGTTTACCGAGCAGGCAAACGTCTGTATATGTATATACAAATAACACACGATGGGGTGCTGAACCATGTCCGCCTTCTTTGCCGAACGCGCGCTGCTGCCTAGTGGATGGGCCAACAATGTACGTCTTGAGGTCAGCGCCGATGGCGTACTGACCCATATCCAGGCCGATTCTCACGCAGATGACGCCGAACGGCTGAGCGGCCCGCTACTTCCGGGAATGCCTAATTTGCACTCCCACGCCTTCCAGCGAGCCATGGCCGGGTTGGCGGAAGTGGCGGGTAATCCGAATGACAGTTTCTGGACCTGGCGCGATTTGATGTACCGGCTCGTCGGAAAAATCAGCCCGGACCAACTCGGCGTCATCGCCCGTCAGCTGTACATCGAAATGCTCAAGGCCGGTTACACCTCGGTCGCGGAATTTCATTACGTACACCACGACACGAGCGGCCAACCATACGCAGACCCGGCCGAACTGGCACTGCGCATCAGTCAGGCCGCCAGCTCCGCCGGTATCGGTCTGACCCTGCTGCCGGTGCTCTACAGCCATTCCGGTTTCGGTGGCCAGACCCCGAACGAAGGTCAGCGCCGCTTTATCAACAGCACCGAAAACTACCTGAAACTTCAGTCGCGCTTGCAGCCTATCCTGGCGCAGCAACCGGCCCAGGCCCTGGGTTTGTGTTTCCACTCGTTGCGCGCGGTCACCCCGCAGCAGATCAGTGAAGTGCTGGCGGCCAGCGACAAGCAGTGCCCGGTACACATTCACATCGCCGAACAACAGAAGGAAGTCGATGACTGCATGAGTTGGAGCGGCCGACGTCCGCTGCAATGGCTGTACGAAAACACCGAAGTCGATCAGCGCTGGTGCCTGGTCCACGCGACCCACGCCAACCCGGAAGAAGTCACGCTCATGGCCAAGAGCCGCGCCATCGCCGGCCTGTGCCTGACCACCGAAGCCAACCTCGGCGATGGGATTTTTCCGGCGGTAGACTTCCTGGCGCAAGGTGGGCGCATGGGTATCGGTTCCGATAGTCATGTGTCGTTGAGCGTGGTGGAAGAATTGCGCTGGCTGGAATACGGCCAGCGTCTGCGCGATCAGCGGCGTAATCGTTTGTATGGCGCGGATCAGCCGATGGTCGGCCGCACACTGTACGACGCTGCGCTGGATGGCGGCGCCCAGGCGCTGGGGCAGCCAATTGGCGCTCTGGAAGTCGGCAAGCGTGCGGATTGGTTGGTGCTCGATGGCAACGATCCGTATCTGGCGACGGCCAGTGGCGACGGGATTCTCAATCGTTGGCTGTTTGCCGGTGGCGATCGTCAGGTGCGGGATGTGCTGGTCAACGGCCAGTGGGTCGTGCGTGACGGGCGCCATGCCGGGGAAGAAGAGAGTAACCGCGCCTTCACCCAAGTCTTGCGCGATCTCTTAGGCTGACACAAAAAAATGTGGGAGCGGGCTTGCTCGCGAAGGGGCCGTCATCTTCAACATAATTGTTGACTGACAGACCGCTTTCGCGAGCAAGTCGAATCGTCGCACCGCCGCTCCCACATTTAATCTTCGTTGGCAATCAGTTCGAGGTCTTTGCCATTTTGGTATCCGACGTGCGCCAGATCAGCCGCGTCGTGTCATAACCCTGTTGACGCGCCTTGCTCAGCAGTTCTTCGCGCACTACACCATTGACCGTCGGGGTGCGTGACATTAGCCAGAGATGACGGCGGCTCGGGTCGCCGACAATCGCGGTCTTGTAATCATCGCTGACGTACAACACCCAGTACTCTCCCTTCGCCACACCGGGTATCAGTCGCGAGAACCAGGTATCGAACTCGACCCACAGCTTGTCGGCCTTGCCGGGCACCTGTGGATAAGCCGTGCCTTTGGCCTCTTCCCATTGCCAGTCCGACGTCAGGCAGCGGTTCAGCACCGCCATGTCACCTTCAGGCTTGAGGCTGTAATGGGCTTCGGATTGCGCGCAGTTGCGCTGAAAATACACCGGCAGACGCGCCAGTTCGTACCAGGTTCCCTGGTAGCGCTTGAGGTTGACCGTGTTGACGGTCTTGGGTGCCAACGGATCTACGCCAGAGGTGGCGCAGCCGGCCAATACCAGGCCGGCAAAAAGAACGATCAGTAACCGCTTCATTATTTTTTTCTCCCGCGGGCGAATAGCCCCGGTTTACTTCAGGCCTTGGCCAGAAAACATCAGCACTTTGTCACCGGCGTACTGCACGCTGATAAAGCTGTTTTTATCGCCCCAGGTGCAACTGGACATACCGAGTGCGCCCGAGCAATCGGCAGGTTTGCCC
The DNA here is from genome assembly GCF_054668495.1 of Pseudomonas sp. S2_A02. Taxonomy (NCBI): domain Bacteria; kingdom Pseudomonadati; phylum Pseudomonadota; class Gammaproteobacteria; order Pseudomonadales; family Pseudomonadaceae; genus Pseudomonas; species Pseudomonas sp. S2_A02. The sequence goes on from NZ_CP162776.1 coordinate 3,278,733, forward strand.
AGCAAGGTTTCAACCTCGGCCTTGGGCATGCCGGTCGACAGCTTCGAGTAATTTTCTTGATTGATCTTGCCGCATGCTGCCAACAACACGCAGAACGAGAGCAAGGCGATAGATCGCAGCGACATGGTGTAACTCCTGGGGCGAAGGGAATGGCATGGCTGCCAAGCTGAAGCTTAGAAGAGAAAACCTCTCTCTGGTTCCCTGAGCATCCGGCTATTTGTTTGGCCACCCGTCAACCTTTTGTCGATAAATCAGCCACTTTTTCCCGTCACTGAGTATTTCGTCGGTTTTCGCAGAAGCCGCCTAATCTTTGGCGCGGGCCAGTCGACATAGAAGCAGTGCAAAGCCTTCCACTGCGGCAAATTGACACCCCTTGTTGATCAGCCCTTCGCGGTAGCTCATTTAATGACCAGAAACATGAAGTTCAGCCACAAAATCCTGTTGGCAGCCGCTCTTGTGGTGGCCGTTGCATTCGCCTGTTTCATTCTGTTCAACGATTACCGCCAGCGGCAGACCCTGCGCAGCAGTACCGAGTCTTCGATGCAGGAACTCGGCAGCCTGACTACCAGCAACATCCAGACCTGGCTGGAAAGCCGCATCCAGTTGCTGCAATCGCTGTCCCAGCAGATCGCCGTGGACGGCAGCGCCCAGGCCAACCTCAAGCGCGCCATCGATCTGCCGGCCTACACCAGCAACTTCCAGCTGAGCTACTTCGGCGGCACCGATGGCGTGATGTTTTCGGTCCCGGCCGGCAACCGCGCCGCCGACTATGACCCCCGCGTTCGTGGCTGGTACAAGGCGGCCAACAATGCGCAACAGACCATTGTTACCGAACCCTACATCGCGGCTTCATCGGGCAAACTGGTGATCACCGTTGCCACGCCAGTGAAGTACCAGAATCAAATGATTGGCGTCGCCGGCGCGGATATCGACCTGTCCAGCGTCAGCGCGATCATCAACTTGCTGAATTTCGGCGGTCATGGCCATGCCTTTATCGTCAGCGCCGACGGCAAGATTCTGATCCACCCGGACAGCAAACTGGTGCTCAAGAACCTGGCTGATGCCTATCCCAACGGCGCGCCGAAAATCAGCCCGGGCCTGAAAGAAGTCGAACTGGACGGCAAAACCCGGTTCATCTCCTTCACTCACATCAACGGTGTACCGTCGGCAGATTGGTATGTAGCGCTGGTGCTGGATAAAGACACCGCATTCTCGATGCTCAGCGAATTCCGCACCTCGGCTATCATCGCCATGGTCATCGCCGTGGTGATTATCATCGCGCTGCTGAGCATGTTGATCCGCGTGCTGATGCAACCGCTGCTGACCATGGGTCGCGCCATGCATGACATCGCCGAGGGCGAAGGTGACCTGACCAAGCGCCTGACCATTCACGGCCAGGACGAATTCGGTGCGTTGGGCACCTCGTTCAACCGTTTTGTAGAGCGTGTTCATACCTCGATCCGCGAAGTGTCCTCGGCCACCGGCCAGGTCAACGAAGTCGCCTTGCGCGTAGTAGCTGCATCGAACTCATCGATGTTCAACTCCGATCAGCAAGCCTCACGCACCAGCAGCGTGGCTGCAGCAATCAACGAACTGGGTGCCGCCGCCCAGGAAATTGCCCAGAACGCCGCCCTCGCCTCGCAACATTCGAGCGACGCCCGTGCCTTGGCCGAAGACGGTCAGCAAGTGGTGGATAAAACCATCGCAGCCATGCAGCAGCTGTCGGCAAAAATCAGCGACTCCTGCGGCAACATTGAAACCCTGAACAGCAACACGGTAAACATCGGCCAGATTCTGGAAGTGATCACCAGCATCTCGCAGCAAACCAACCTGCTGGCGCTCAACGCTGCCATCGAAGCAGCCCGTGCCGGTGAAGCCGGCCGTGGTTTTGCCGTGGTCGCGGATGAGGTGCGCAACCTCGCTCACCGCACTCAGGATTCGGCGCAGCAAGTGCAGAAGATGATCGAAGAATTGCAAGTAGGCGCCCGGGAAGCGGTCAGCACCATGACCGACAGCCAGCGCCAGAGCGAAAGCAGCGTCGGCATCGCCAACCAGGCGGGCGAACGCCTGGGCAGCGTGACGCAGCGCATCGGTGAGATCGACGGGATGAACCAGTCGGTGGCCGCCGCGACCGAGGAACAAACCGCTGTGGTGGAGTCGATCAATGTCGACATCACCGAGATCAACACACTGAATCAGGAAGGTGTGGAGAACTTGCAGTCGACCTTGCGTGCGTGTGCTGATCTTGAGCAGCAGGCCGCGCGGTTGAAGCAGTTGGTTGGAAGTTTCAGGATCTAACTACCGAGCGCTGATCGTTCCCACGCTCTGCGTGGGAACGCCTCAACGGACGCTCCGCGTTCGGCTCTGGAAGGGACGCGGAGCGTCCCGGGCTGCATTCCTTTGCTGCGCGTGGGAACGATCAGTTAGAACCGGGATCCAGGTCCTGAAAGAAACTCAATTTCCTCAGCCGTAGATTCGCGCCCCAACACCGCATTGCGATGGGGAAACCGTCCAAACCGCGCAATGATCTTCTGATGCCGCTCGGCATAATCCAGGTTGTCGGCAAACACCGCCCGATCTGCCTCGGGTTGCTGTTCAACCAGATCAAGAAACCGCGAAACCGCTTCGTTTTGCACCGCCAGATTCTCGCAGTGCTCGAACACCAGATAGATAAACACCCGCTGGATCGGTCGCAGTTGCCGATCGAAATCCGCGGCAATGCCTTGCGCTACCAGTGCCTGAGCCCTGAGGTCGCCTGAAAAGGATTTAGGGGTGTCGCGAAAGATCATTCGTGGCAGTTGATCGAGTAGCAGCACCAAGGCCAGCCAACCTTCAGGGCATTGCACCCATTCGGTCAATCCGCCGGCCAGTGCCTGCTCGACCTGGCCCCCGAAACGCATCCGCGCTTCGAGGTCCTGGCTGTCGCGCTTGCCAAACCATAACTTGCCCTTGTCAGCCGATATTTCGTTGGGTGATTCGAAAGATCCGAACCACCATTCGAGCAACGGCTGCCAGGGCGCGGTCATGGTTTATTCCTTGTGGTAAGCCGTGACGCGGGCAACTTCTTCTTTCGAACCGAGGAACACCGCAACACGCTGGTGCAGGCCTTCCGGCTGGATGTCGAGGATGCGCTGGTGGCCGTCAGTGGATGCGCCACCCGCTTGTTCAACCAGGAACGACATCGGGTTGGCTTCGTACATCAGGCGCAGCTTGCCCGGCTTCGACGGCTCGCGGCTGTCGCGTGGGTACATGAACAGACCGCCGCGGGTCAGGATGCGGTGCACGTCGGCGACCATTGCGGCAACCCAACGCATGTTGTAGTTCTTTTTCAGCGGGCCTTCTTCGCCTGCCAGTAACTCGCCCACGTAGCGCTGTACCGGAGCTTCCCAGTGACGCTGGTTGGACGCGTTGATGGCGAATTCCTGCGTGGTTTCAGGAATGGTGATGTCTTCATGGGTCAGGACGAAGCTGCCCATTTCACGGTCCAGGGTGAAACCTTTCACGCCGTCGCCCAGGGTCAGGATCAGCATGGTCTGTGGACCATAGATCGCATAACCGGCGGCCACTTGCTGGGTACCTGGCTGCAGGAAAGCCTTTTCATTCAAGGGCTCGTTCTGGCTCAGGTATTCGTTCGGGCAACGCAGTACCGAGAAGATGGTGCCGACCGGGGCGTTGATGTCGATGTTCGACGAGCCGTCCAGCGGGTCGAATACCAGCAGGTACGCGCCTTTCGGGTATTTGCCCGGGATCTGGTAGGCGTTGTCCATTTCTTCGGACGCCATGCCGGCCAAGTGACCGCCCCACTCGTTGGCTTCAAGCAGGATCTCGTTGGACAGCACGTCGAGTTTCTTCTGCACTTCGCCTTGGACGTTTTCAGTGCCCATGCTGCCCAGAACGCCACCCAAGGCGCCTTTGGACACGGCGTGGTTGATCTCCTTGCAGGCACGCGCCACCACTTCGATCAGGAAGCGCAGATCGGCAGGAGTGTTGTTGCTGCGGGTCTGCTCAATCAAATAGCGACTCAAGGTAACGCGGGACATGGAAGACTCCGGAATGGGGGGCTAAAAACCCGCGCAGTTTAACGCGAGTCGGGGCGCATTTCCTCCTATCAGACGTGATACGCCCAATAGAGTTCATGCGCGGGGTTGAGCGTAGTTCGAAATGCGGCCGCGATTGGCGGCAGTTTCAATATTTTTGGTGGCCGGAAGGACGCCTTCGCGGGCAGCCTCGCTCCTACAGGTAATCCACCAATCCTGTGGGAGCGAGGCTTGCCCGCGATCTGGCGCGAAGCGCCAGCCTAGGATTTGACGGGTGGTTTGCGCAGCAAGCTGAACGCCATGGCCCCCAGAACCAGCACGCTGAGCAACAGCACCGCCCACAACCCGAATTTCTTCCAGTTTGTGTCCGCCACCGTAGGCACGGTCGCCGCCGGAGTCACCATGACCCCACCCTCCACCGTCGCCTTACCCAACGCCGCCAGCTTCGCAGCGCTGTAATCCGGTATCAGCGTCGATAATGGCAAGCTCGCCGCCTTCACCGTCGCACTCCCCAGCGCCAGCGTATAAGGCCCGGCCCCGCGCGCCAGGAACACCAGTTGCGTGGAGCGCACGGCAAATCGGACGGTCGGCGCTTCGGCGCCCAGGCCACCGCCACGCTCATCCACCGTCAGCTTCAATTGCTGCACGGTCTGGCCCGGCAGCTGCAATTCGTTCTGCACCACATCCTGGCCATTCTGGGTCAAGCGGTAGAGCAAACCGCTGGTCAGCGTTTGCCACGGCAGGCTGGTTTCCCGGCGCCCCGACAACGTCACCGGTGCCAAGCTGTTGGGTTGATTCAGCTCGACCTGCAAGCGCTGGACGTTCAATCCCATCGGCAATTGCCAGATGTACTCACCGGCTTTCACACTGGTGCCAGCCAACGGTTGCGACCAGACCAACGGCAGCGGCAAGGTGCGAGGGTTGGCGCTTTCCAGTTGCGCCGACGTCAGCACTGGCGCCGATTGCGGTGAACTCCAGAGCAAGCGCAGGTAGCGCGCCGATTGCCCCGGCAGGCCGACTTCATGTTGCTCGACCCGTTCGTCGGCAAACGTCAGACGCGCCACCTGCCCTTCGCCCCACGACTGCCAATGCTGCAAATCGTCGCTGGCTTCGATGCTGAAACGCTGGAAACCGTCGCGATCGCTGGTCCAGTCGAGGATCAATTGCTGCAACGGCGCCTTGATGCGGCTGGCGTCAAGTAACCAACCGCGCAACTCTTCTTCCCCCGCCTCCAACTGGCTGGACGGCTGCACTTCGATCAACGTGCCGTTGGTGTTCGATTGCACGCGCACACTCGGCGCGCGTTCGGTGGCATCCGCCGAGTTGTACAACGGGAACCACTTCACGTCGTTCAGCGTGCGGTTTTCGCGGGTCTGCGCGGGTTCTCGGGCCAGAGCATAAGCCTGAGGCTCACCGGCAGCGTTGAACACGCGTAGATCGCTGAGATCGGTTTGCCGCGCCTTCAGTTGCACGCCCAAGGGCAATTCCAGGCGATACCACGGGCCCTCGCCACTCACCGACAACGGCACCTGCGCAGCGAAGTCCGTCGGTTTTTCCTGCGCGCCGGCCGACAGCGTCACACCCAGCACCACAGCCCCCCACAAGCCCAAATTCAGCTTCTGACTCAAGACGACACTCCTTCGGTTTCAGGGGCCGGTTTTTCAACATCCGGCACAGCTTCAGCGCGCTTGGGTGGCAACGGGGCGAAATAGCCCACCACCAACAGCAACACGCCAACGCCGATAAACGACACGATCCGCGCCAGCCCGCCGCGGTTACTCAATTCAACGAAGAACAGCTTGGCGACCACCAGCGCGATCAACGCCGCGCCGATCAGCCAGACTTCGCGGCGATGACGCAGATGCCCACCGATCATCAGGCTCAGGGCCATCAGGGTCCAGACGATGGACAAGCCGGCCTGCACCAACATCGACCCAAGCAGCAGATCCAGCGCGAACGGCACGCCCCCCCAATGGTGAGCCGCACGCATCACCAGCGCGGTGAAGAAGACGAACAGCGAAACCCCGGCAATCACTTGCGTGGCGTTATCGGCGTAATCCTCGCGAATTGCCAGCTGCGTCACGGCGCTGCGAGACCAGACGTAAACGCCGAACAAAGCAAACAACAGGCCCAGCTCCAGCGGGTTGATCAGCGGCACATACGGCAGTGGCTCGGCGGTGCCGTCACTGGCGATGTTCGCCAGCCAGAACCAGCCGAGCATCAACAAGGCCAACGGCGCAGCGGCATAGACCCGGTACTCGCGGGGATACTCCGATACCGGCCACGGCCACGCACGTGGCGCGGCCATCAGCACCAGATAAAGGCTCGGCAGAATCGCCCAGCCCAACCATCGCCAGGCGTTGTACTGCTCCGACAACAGCAGCAGACCGTAACGCAGCTCCAGGGCCAGCACCCCGATCAACAACCAGCAGCCGAACACATGGGCGGTGCTCAGGGCTGTTGTGGGCAGCGTCGGCGCCAAACGCCGCAGCGAGATGAAATGCACGACGAACACCGCAGTCCAAACCAGCCAGCCGAAGTTGGCGGCCGGGTGATATCGCGAATGCCAGGCGGCGACCAACACCAGACCCGCTGCGGGAATCAGCAAGGTACAGAGCAAGCCCAGCGACGACCACTTCAGGCGCAGTGCCAATACCGTCCACAGCGCGACACTCACGGCGGCGACGGCCAGCAACAAAGTGGCTTGCAGATTCAACGGCGCAAAGCGCAGCACTTCGCTGACCCACGCCAGCGCCCACCAACCCGCGCCCCACACCAGCAACACTTCGGACAAGCGCTGCAAACTCAACCCATCGAAGGCCGAAGCATGGTTGCCGAGCTGCAAACGCCAGGCCCCGACGAATGCAGCCAGCCCCAGCACCAGCGGCGTCCAGAAACCGCTGTGGGCCAGCGGCCGCAACCCTTCGCTGAGCAGCGGACCGAGCAGGTCCGGCCCGGCGAACAGGAACGCAGCGCCGCCGATCACCTGCAACAGCAGACCAAAGACAAAACTCACGCGCTGCTTCAGGTACAGGCTCAGCCAGATGATGAACAAACCACTGGCGGCCCACACCGCACTCGCGGTTTGCCATGGCAACACGAACAGCACGGCGAGGTTGATCAGCACCAGACCGGCCAGCAACACCACTGACAAGCCGCGCAGCAAACGCACGTCACTGCGCACCATTTCGTCGCGAGCCGCCAGCAACATCCCGGCGATCAACGCCAGCCCGATCAGGGACGCGCTGAGCAAACCGCTCCAGCCCGCGCTGAACACCGCGGCAGACTCGCCGCCCGCCCCTTGCAGCCGCAACAGGAACAACGCACCACCGAGCAGTTGCACGGCGAACGCGGTGAACAGGAAGGTTCGCGATTGCAGGCGCAGGCCGACGAACAGCGTCGCCAACCCGGCCAGCGCCCAACTGATCGCCGTGCCGTGGGTGAAGAAGAACAGCGGCGCCAGCAGATAAAGGAACGTCAGCCCCAGACAGGCCAGCACCGGCAGTGCTTGGCGCTCCCACTGCGACGCCTGTTCAGGCAACGCTTTGCGTAGTTGGTAGAAGCTGAACAGCAGCGCCACGCCAAGCATCAACGCCCCCAGAGGAGCGCCATCGAGCAGGCTGTTCTCGCCGATCCGCAGCTCGCTGAGGAAGGCCAGTGCCGAGCCCAGTTGCAGCAGCAAGGCAAAGGCTCGCGCCAACGGTCGCTCCTGGCGCAGGCCGAGCCAGAAAATCCCCGCGCCTTCCACCGCCCAGGCGGCTGCGGTCCAACGCGCGTCGAGCCCCAAGGGAATCGCCAGGCTGGCGAAGATCACCCCGAGCGCCAGACAGGTTTCCGCCAACAACAGCGCTCGACCGCCCATCAGCAATCGGGCCAGCCCCATGTAAATCATGCCCAGTGCCAAGGCGCTGAAAGCCGCGGCAAATTCCAGATGCTCCACCAGCGCGAACTGCAAACCGAAACCCACCAGCGGTGGCGCGAACAGCATCGTGCCGTCAACGTAATCGCCCTTGCGCGCGGACCAGTGCAGCAGTGCTTCGCGGCTGTCGTCCTCGGGCGCGTCGCTCATTTCCAGCAGCTTGCGCCGAGCAAACAACAAACCGATGGCCAGGTACATCAGGAAAAACAGAATCAGGAACGGCTCGGTACTCCACAGCAATTCCGGTGTATAGGAACGCAGCCCCCACGCCAACCCGATGCCGAAGGTGCCGACAAAACCGATCAGGTTGAGCAACCGCCATGCCTTGAACCACGCGATGGCGAGGATGCCGGCGTTGAGCAAGGCAAAGTAGCTGAACAACGCGACATGATTGCCGGCGCCGGTGGAGGTCAGGATCGGCGCGGCGAAACCGCCTAGCGCGGCAGCGGCGGCCAAACCTAATGCGTTCTGGGTAATGGCGAGAATCGCCGAGAACACTGTTACCACCACCAGCAGTCCCAGTGCAGCCGTGGGGTCGAGCAATGGATGCAGGCGCATCGCGGCAAATACCGTCAGGTACAACACCGCAATCCCGGTGCCTTGCAGCATCAGCGCGTAATTGCTGTTGCGCAGTCGCAGCAACCAGCCCAGCGCGAGTAAGCCCAAGGCCGCCGCCGCGACACCGGCGTAACGCAACTCGACCGGCACCACCATGCCTTCGGTGGCGTAGCGCAACAGGAAGGCCAGGCCGAGGAACAACAGCACCACGCCGACCCGTAGCACGGTATTGCCACCGAACAACCAGTTGCGCGCGCCGCTAATGGCACGTTCGATGAAGTTCGGGCCACGAGGCGCCGCCGGTTGTTGTGGTTCGCGGGCAACCGGTTCGGGTTTCCAGGCGTCAGCGGGCAGCGGACGACTGGCTTCGGTCGCGGCCGCCGTGATGGGTTCGAGTTCGGGCGGCAGCTCCCAGATCAGCTCCGGGGCGGCGGCAGGGGCTTGCTCAAGAATAATTTCAGCTGATAGAACGGGCTCGCTAGCCGCAGGTTCACTGGTTTCAGGTGTTTTGACGCCCGACACTTCCAGCAACGCCAGTCGCTGCTCGACCGCATTCAGCGCAACCTGCGCCTGATCGAGCAAGCGTCGCTGCTCGGCCGTTTGAGTCGTCAAGCGGCCGATGCGAATGGCCTGGCCAATACCCAACCCGAGCAAAGCGCCCAACAGCGCATCGCTGAACGACTCGTCGAGTATCCAGCCCAGCACCAGCCCAATCAGCATGAACATCCATTGCATGGTCGATATCCCTAAGCGGCCCATTGCCTTGTGGCGCCTGCACGGACGTCATCGCGGGCAAGCCACGCTCCCACAGGATTTACATGAGCCGTAAGAACGTCATATGACCTGTGGGAGCGTGGCTTGCCCGCGATTGACCGCACAGCGGTCACAGAAACATCCGGCAAAACTGGTGCTTAGTATATCGGTCCGGCCCAACAACCGTCGGACCTGACTCGCAATTATTGCTAAAAGTTACTCCAACGCCTTCCAGATATCCGTGGCGTACTCGCGAATGGTCCGGTCGGACGAGAACCAACCCATTCGCGCGCTGCTCAATACCGCCGAGCGCCACCATTCTTTCGAGTCGTGCCAGTGAGCCTCGACGCGCATCTGAGCGTTCCAGTAGGAATCGAAATCGGCGCAGACCAGGAAGCGGTCGTAATCCACCAGTGAATCGATCAGTGTGGTGTAACGGGACGGATCGTCCGGTGAGAACACTCCGCCGCGAATCGCTTGCAGCACGTCATTGAGTCGATGGGAGGCAGCGATGTCCGGCGCCGCGTTGAATTCATGGTTGAGCTTGCGCGCCTCCACTTGCTCGGCGCTGAGGCCGAAGATGAACATGTGCTCGGCGCCGATGAGTTCGCTCATTTCCACGTTGGCCCCATCCAGGGTACCGATGGTCAGCGCGCCGTTGAGGCCGAACTTCATGTTGCTGGTGCCTGAGGCTTCGAAGCCGGCGGTAGAAATTTGCTCCGACAAATCCGCCGCCGGAATGATGCTTTCGGCCAGACTGACGTTGTAGTTGGGCAAGAACACCACTTTGAGCAGACCGCGCACGGTCGGGTCGTTGTTGACCACCCGGGCGATGTCGTTAGTCAGTTTGATGATCAGCTTGGCCTGGTGATAACTGGCCGCCGCTTTGCCGGCGAAGATTTTCACCCGCGGCACCCAATCGATTTCCGGCTCGGCACGAATCGCCTGATACAGCGCGACGGTGTGCAGCAGGTTGAGCAACTGACGTTTGTATTCGTGGATCCGCTTGACCTGCACGTCGAACATCGCCGCCGGGTTGATCGCGATCCCCAACCGGTCATGAATCAGGTACGCCAGGGCTTTCTTGCTGTGTAACCGCTGTTCGGCGAACTGTTTGCGAAAGTCAGTCTTCTCGGCAAACGGTTCCAGCCCAATGAGGCGTTCTTCGGGGTTATCCAGCAGATCCGGGCCGAGGGCGTCGACCATCATCGAGGTCAGCTCGGGGTTGGCCTGATAGAGCCAGCGGCGGAAGGTAATGCCGTTGGTCTTGTTGTTGATCCGCTCCGGATAGAGTTTATGCAACTCGGAAAACACTGTGCTGCGCATCAGTTGCGTGTGCAGGCCGGACACGCCGTTAACGCTGTGAGAACCAAGGAATGCCAGATTACCCATGCGCACGCGTCGACCGTTGTCTTCCTCGATCAACGACACCGCACGCAACACGTCGAAATCGTGAACGCCCTTGGCCCGCAATGAGTCGATGTGCTGGGCGTTGATCAAATAAATGATCTGCATGTGCCGTGGCAGCATCCGCTCCATCAAACCGACCGGCCAGGTTTCCAGCGCTTCCGGCAACAACGTGTGGTTGGTATACGACAGTGTGTCGACGGTGACCTGCCACGCCGCATCCCACGCCACGTCATAAACGTCGACCAACTGACGCATCAACTCGGCCACGGCGATCGAGGGGTGAGTGTCGTTGAGCTGAATGGCCGCGTGATCGCCCAGGGTCAGCACCGAGGTGTGCATGTTGCGATGGCGGCGCAGCAAGTCCTGCAGGGATGCGGCGACGAAGAAGTACTCCTGGCGCAGACGCAGTTCCTGGCCGGCATCGGTGCTGTCCGCCGGGTAGAGCACGCGGGAGATACTTTCGGCCCGGGCCACTTCGGCTACCGCGCCCAAGTGGTCGCCAGCGTTAAAGCGCTCCAGGTGCAAATCTTCCATGGCCCGGGCACGCCACAGTCGCAGCGTGTTGACACTCGCGCCGCGCCAACCGACCACCGGGGTGTCATAGGCAATGGCCCGCACGGTTTCCGCCGGGGACCAGACTTGCCTGGATTTGCCGTTCTCATCGGTCACGGTTTCGACACTGCCGCCGAAGCCGATCGGGTAGGCGACTTCCGGCCGTTCAAACTCCCACGGGTTGCCGAAATCCAGCCAGTGTTCGGTCTGCTCCTGCTGCCAACCGTCGACGATGGCCTGGCGGAACAAACCGTGTTCGTAACGAATGCCGTAACCATGGCCAGCGATGCCGAGGGTCGACATGCTTTCCATGAAGCACGCCGCCAGGCGCCCGAGGCCTCCGTTGCCCAGAGCCGCATCGGGTTCCAGCAGACGGATGCGCTCGATGTCGACGCCAAGTTCGGTCATGGCCTCGCGAGCCACATCGAGCAGACCGAGGTTGCTCAAGCTGTCGTAGAGCAAGCGGCCGATAAGGAATTCAAGGGAGAGGTAATAGACCCGTTTCTGGCCTTTGCGGTAGATCTGCCGGGTGTGGTCCATCCAGTGCTCGACCATGTGATCGCGCGCCGCCAGGGCGATGGCTTCGAACCAGTCGTGGTCGAAGGCGTGATCCGGGTCTTTGCCCACCGCATAGGTAAGCTTGGTCAATACGGCGTCGCGGAATGCGGCCACCTCTGCTTCGCGAACAAGTGGTTCTTGAGTCATCGATAAGACCTCGAGCGAGCGTGAAGTTGTCTGAGCCTAGTCGGTCTGACAGACCATTGAGACTCTGGTTCGGCAGTTTTCCCTGTTAGTGCGAGATAGATCGACATTACGTTGTCGCGTGCCAGAAACAATGCAGGGGCCGTGCCGGACACAGGGATTATTTTGCGCCAAGCGAAAAAATCTGGCGAAAGGTTGTTCAAAAATCCACCAGTCCCGGTATGATCGCGCGCCCTGATGCACACGCTGGTAACAACCGATGATGAAGCCCAACCTGATCGCCGCCGCGGAGATCGATCGCCTCGATACCTGGGCCAAGTACTCTGCCCCGATGTGCGGTTCCTGCGTGTCCAGCTGCTGCACCTTGCCAGTCGAGGTCAAGATCAAGGATCTGATCCGTATCGGCATCGTCGATGAGTTCGAGCGTGGCGATCCGCCGAAGAACATCGCCAAGCGTTTGCAGAAGGAAGGGATCGTCGAACGCTATAACCAGAAGTCCGAGATCTTCACCCTTCAGCGCATGAGCAACAACGATTGCCTGTATCTGGATCGTAAGAGCCGTCTGTGCACTATTTATGATAAGCGCCCGGACACCTGCCGCAACCACCCGAAGATCGGACCGCGGCCGGGGTATTGCGCGTACAAGCCCAAAGAAGTGGTGCGCGAGAGCAATCCGCGGACGCTGGACAAGTTCTGATCCAGAATCCCGCTGTCTGACCGGGCCTCATCGCGGGCAAGCCCGCTCCCACAGGGTTCGGCGCCGAACACAGATAATGTAAACACCACAAATCACTGTGGGAGCGGGCTTGCCCGCGATGGGGCCCGAACTGACACCGCAAAAACCCCAGACAAACAAAAACGCCCCCGACCTTGCGGTCGGGGGCGTTTTTTTAAGCGTTAACTAAGTCGAAACTCAGTTACCAGCTTTCTTGGCAGCGCGGGTACGCTCGCTTTCGCCCAGGATCTTCTTGCGAAGACGGATGGACTTAGGAGTGACTTCGCACAATTCGTCTTCTTGAACGAATTCCAGAGCCTGCTCCAGGGTGAAGCGGATAGGCGGAACCAGAGCGATGGTTTCGTCTTTACCCGAAGCACGCATGTTGTCGAGCTTCTTGCCTTTGGTTGGGTTGACGCCCAGGTCGTTGTCGCGGCTGTTGATGCCGACGATTTGACCTTCGTACACGTCTTCACCGTGACCCAGGAACAGTTTGCCGCGAGCTTGCAGGGTTTCCAGCGAGTAAGTCAGAGCCTTACCGGTAGCAACCGAAACCAGCACGCCGTTCTGACGGCCGGACATGTCGCCGGACTTCATCACGTCGTAACGGTCGAAGATCGAGGTCAGGATGCCTGCACCGGAGGTCAGGGTCAGGAACTCGTTACGGAAACCGATCAAGCCACGAGCCGGGATGTTGTACTCAAGGCGCACACGGCCCTTGCCATCCGGAACCATGTTGGTCAGGTCGCCTTTACGGATACCGATCTGTTCCATGATCGAACCTTGCGATTCTTCTGGCAGGTCGATGGTCACGTTTTCGTACGGTTCGTGCTTGACGCCGTCAACCATGCGGATGATCACTTCCGGACGACCAACACCCATTTCGAAGCCTTCGCGACGCATGGTTTCGATCAGTACCGAGAGGTGCAGCTCACCACGGCCGGAGACTTTGAACTTGTCGGCGGTGTCGCCTTCTTCAACGCGCAGAGCAACGTTGTAGAGCAGTTCTTTGTCCAGACGTTCCTTGATGTTACGGCTGGTGACGAACTTGCCTTCTTTACCGCAGAAAGGCGAGTCGTTTACCTGGAAGGTCATGGAAACGGTTGGCTCGTCAACGGTCAGCGGCTTCATCGCTTCGACGTTCAGTGGGTCGCACAGAGTGTCGGAGATGAACAGCTGGTCGAAGCCGCTGATGCAGACGATGTCGCCGGCAGCTGCTTCTTCAACGTCGATACGGTGCAGACCGTGGTGACCCATCAGCTTCAGGATACGACCGTTACGCTTCTTGCCGTCGGCGTCGATAGCGACAACCGGAGTGTTCGGCTTGATGCGACCACGAGCGATACGGCCAACGCCGATAACACCCAGGAAGCTGTTGTAGTCCAGAGCGGAGATTTGCATCTGGAACGGACCGTCACGGTCGACTTTCGGCGCAGGTACATTGTCGACGATCGACTGGTACAGCGGGGTCATGTCTTCAGCCATGTCGGTGTGTTCCAGACCGGCAATGCCGTTCAGGGCCGAGGCGTAGACGACTTTGAAGTCCAGCTGTTCTTCGGTAGCACCGAGGTTGTCGAACAGGTCGAAGATCTGGTCCAGAACCCAGTCCGGACGCGCGCCTGGACGGTCAACCTTGTTGATGACCACGATTGGACGCAGGCCGGCTTCGAAAGCCTTCTTGGTCACGAAACGGGTTTGCGGCATAGGGCCGTCTTGAGCGTCAACCAGCAGCAGAACGGAGTCAACCATCGACATTACGCGTTCAACTTCGCCGCCGAAGTCGGCGTGGCCCGGGGTGTCCACGATGTTGATGTGGTAGCCGTTCCAGTTGATGGCGGTGTTTTTCGCCAGAATGGTAATACCGCGCTCTTTCTCCTGGTCGTTGGAGTCCATCACGCGCTCGTCGTTGAGCTCGTTGCGCTCCAGGGTGCCGGATTGACGCAAGAGTTTGTCTACCAGGGTGGTTTTACCATGGTCAACGTGAGCAATGATGGCGATGTTGCGTAGATTTTCGATCACTTGTGTATCTCGATCAGAGGATTCGGTGTGCTGACAAGTCTTGGCAGCGATTTACAGTAGAGTCCGGCAAAGCCGTTACAGCTTGACGGCGGCGTCGGGGGGCCGGTGACGCAGGCCACAGGCAAACAGCCCCGGGCACTTAGCTCGGTCGATAAACGCGCACATTGGCATGCCCCTCACTGAGCAAATGGTGGGCATGCAGGCGACTCATCACGCCTTTGTCGCAATACAACAGGTACTGGCGAGTAGGGTCCAGTTCCTTGAAACGAGCGTTCAATGCATAAAACGGCATCGTCTGCACCTCAATGCCAGCGAGTTCCAGCGGCTCGTCTTCAGCGGCATCCGGGTGACGGATGTCGATGATGATCTGGCCCGCCAGTGCTTCGCTGACTTCTTCGATCTGCAAATCCTGGCCCAATTCGTCGATTACGCGATCGATCGGCACCAGTTTGGCGTTCTCGAGCGCACGCTCAAGCACCGCCATGTCGAATTCTTTCTCTTCATGCTCCACGCGCGGACGCTTGGCGTGGGTCTTTGGGTTCACCGAGATGACCCCGCAGTATTCCGGCATGTGCTTGGCGAAATCGGCAGTACCGATTTCGTTGGCCAGGTCGATGATGTCCTGCTTGTGACTGGCGATCAGCGGGCGCAAGACCAGCTTGTCGGTCACGCAGTCGATCACGGACAGGTTCGGCAACGTCTGGCTCGATACCTGGGAAATCGCTTCGCCGGTGACCAGCGCTTCGATCTCCAGCCGATCGGCAATACGGGAAGCAGCGCGCAACATCATACGCTTCAAAACTACGCCCATATGACTGTTATCGACTTTCCCGAGAATTTCTCCCAGTACTTCCTCGAACGGCACACTGACAAATAACACGCGCTGGGAGCTGCCGTACTTCTTCCAGATGAAGTGCGCGACTTCCATGACGCCCAGTTCGTGGGCACGTCCGCCCAGATTGAAGAAGCAGAAATGGCTCATCAGCCCGCGGCGCATGATCTGGTAGGCGGCGACGGTGGAATCGAAGCCACCGGACATCAGTACAAGCGTCTGTTCCAGGGCACCCAGCGGATAACCGCCGATGCTGTTGTGCTGGTTGTGGATCACGAACAACCGTTTGTCGCGAATTTCGATGCGAACTTCAATTTCCGGCTCTTTCAGCGAGATTCCGGCGGCGCCGCACTGACGACGCAGTTGGCTGCCGACGTATTTCTCGACGTCCATGGAGCTGAATTCGTGCTTGCCGGCACGCTTGCAGCGCACCGAAAAAATCTTCCCGGCCAGGGCATCACCGAAATGCTGCTTGCACTTGGCGACGATGTCGTCGAAGTCACCCAACGGGTACTCATCGACCTGCAGGAAATGCGCGATGCCCGGCATGCAGCTCAGGCGCTCAGTCATTTCCTTCAGGGCTTTCGGCTCGCTGACGCGGGTTTCCAGCTCGAGATTGTCCCACACACCGTTCACCACCACAGCCGGGTCCAGATCGCGGAGCACGGTACGGATGTTTTTGGCCAACTGGCGGATGAAACGCATCCGTACCGGGCGGCTCTTGATGGTGATCTCGGGGAAGACTTTTACGATTAGTTTCATGAAAACAGCGCGCGCTGGGCCAGCCGAAAAAGGGGGCGCGGATTATAGCGGAAATTGCTCAAGGTTTAACCAGTTAATGTGCAGAAGGTTTTGCGCGCACCAAAACGGGTCATTTATGGATTTCGACGCTACATTACAGGGCGAGGTTTTGCGCTTTTCGAGGCATTGCACCTTTATAAGCGTGATATTGGGGCAAAAAACCCATGGTGGGGCACTGGCATGCAATTTGCTCCCTTGTGAGGCAGGTTGCCATGGCAGAGTATTCGCGCCGGCATCACCCACATTCTAAGGGCATCCACTACTAAGCCCGAAGCCACCCGGAGGACACTATGTCGAAGTCGGTTCAACTCATCAAAGATCATGACGTCAAGTGGATTGATCTGCGCTTCACGGACACCAAAGGCACTCAGCACCACGTGACCATGCCGGCTCGCGATGGGCTGGATGAAGCTTTCTTCGAAGAAGGCAAAATGTTCGACGGTTCCTCCATCGCTGGCTGGAAAGGCATCGAAGCTTCCGACATGATCCTGATGCCGGACGACAGCACTGCCGTTCTCGACCCGTTCACCGAAGAGCCGACCCTGATCCTGGTTTGCGACGTGATCGAGCCTTCGACCATGCAAGGCTACGACCGTGACCCACGTGCGATCGCCAAGCGTGCCGAGGAATACCTGAAGTCGACCGGTATCGGCGACACCGTATTCGTGGGTCCAGAGCCTGAATTCTTCATCTTCGACGAAGTGAAGTTCAAGTCCGACATCTCAGGTTCGATGTTCAAAATCTTCTCCGAACAAGGTTCGTGGATGTCCGACCAGGACGTGGAAGGCGGCAACAAAGGCCACCGTCCAGGCGTCAAAGGCGGCTACTTCCCTGTTCCGCCGTTCGACCACGACCACGAAATCCGTACCTCCATGTGCAACGCCATGGAAGAAATGGGCCTGGTCATCGAAGTTCACCACCACGAAGTGGCGACTGCCGGCCAGAACGAAATCGGCGTGAAGTTCAACACCCTGGTTGCCAAGGCTGACGAAGTTCAAACCCTGAAGTACTGCGTACACAACGTTGCTGACGCATACGGCCGCACCGCGACCTTCATGCCTAAGCCTCTGTACGGCGACAACGGTTCGGGTATGCACGTTCACCTGTCCATCGCCAAAGATGGCAAGAACACCTTCGCTGGCGAAGGCTATGCCGGCCTGTCCGACACTGCTCTGTACTTCATCGGCGGCATCATCAAGCACGGTAAGGCCCTGAACGGCTTCACCAACCCGTCGACCAACTCCTACAAGCGTCTGGTCCCAGGTTTCGAAGCGCCAGTGATGCTGGCCTACTCGGCTCGCAACCGTTCGGCTTCGATCCGTATTCCTTACGTGTCCAGCCC
Source organism: Pseudomonas sp. S2_A02 (assembly GCF_054668495.1). NCBI lineage: Bacteria > Pseudomonadati > Pseudomonadota > Gammaproteobacteria > Pseudomonadales > Pseudomonadaceae > Pseudomonas > Pseudomonas sp. S2_A02. The sequence continues at coordinate 3,296,373 of NZ_CP162776.1, forward strand.
TCGCGCTCGCCGTATCGAAGCTCGCTTCCCGGATCCAGCAGCCAACCCGTACCTGGGCTTCGCTGCACTGTTGATGGCTGGCCTGGACGGCATCCAGAACAAGATCCACCCAGGCGACGCAGCTGACAAAAACCTGTACGACCTGCCGCCTGAAGAGGCGAAAGAGATCCCACAAGTTTGCGGCAGCCTGAAAGAAGCCCTGGAAGAGCTGGACAAAGGTCGTGCGTTCCTGACCAAAGGCGGCGTTTTCAGCGACGATTTCATCGACGCTTACATCGCTCTGAAAAGCGAAGAAGAAATCAAGGTTCGTACCTTCGTACACCCACTGGAATATGAGCTGTACTACAGCTGCTGATCCGGTAGCGCCGCGCTACGCGGCGTGACAAAAGAGAGGCCTCCTTCGGGAGGCCTTTTTTATGGGCGACCGTCTGTCATCGGATGCCCGGTTGCGTGCATCATGGCCTTCATCCGATAAAACCGAGATGCCCCATGCGCCTACGCCCATGCCTTGCCCTGCTCACCGCCCTGCTAGCCAACAGCGCTTTTGCCAGCCCGGCACCCGCCGCCCTCGCCCCGCTGCTTGGCTCCATCGAAGAACGCCTGGCGATTGCCGATCAGGTCGCGCTGAGCAAATGGGACAGCGGTAAACCGGTCGAGGACCGTCAGCGCGAGCGCGAAGTCATTGCCGGTGCCGTCGCCCTGGCACCTGCCTATAAATTGAGCAACGAAGCCGTCGAACAGTTCTTTTCGGCGCAGATCGAGGCCAACAAACTGGTGCAATACGCGCACCTGTCTGACTGGCATGCGCAAGGCAAGGCGCCCAACGATTCTCGCCCCGATCTCGTCGGGCAGATCCGCCCACAACTTGATCAGTTACAAAAACGCTTGCTGCAACAACTGGCCGATTTCAGCCCTTATCGCAACGACCCGCAGTGCCCGTCGTGGCTGGCCAAGGCCAATAAAACCGGCGACCACGCGCCATTGCGCGAGCTTGCCCAGGTACGCGCCACCGCCGAGCTGTGCAGCGCCAGCCGCTGAGTTGGTCTGCCGGCGTGCGCTGAAGTGCTCTATGCTCAGCGCTTAGTCGCCATGAACGGAACAGGGCCGGACACTTGCCCAACGGCCAATGGAAGCCCGCAATGCGCTCATTGTTGTTATGCCTGCTTGTGCTGATCGCCCTGCCCGCCGCCGCGCAGATCTACAAGTACACCGACGCCAGCGGCAACACCGCCTACAGCAATCAACCGCCCTATGGCGTTAAAGCTCAGCCCGTGGAGTTGCCACCGCTCAACAGCGTCGAGACTCAACCGCCGAGCGAGCCTGTTGCGCCTGCGCAATCCAGCAGTAGTGAACAGCCCAACAGCGCCTATCAGGTGCTGGAGCTGACCGGTCTGCCCACCGAAGAAGCCCTGCGCGCCAACAACGGCACGTTCACCGTCAGCGTATTGATCCAGCCACGCCTGCAAGACCCTCATCGATTGAGGCTGTTACTGGACGATCAACCCTACGGCCAACCGAGCAACGTCCCGATTCTGCAACTGGTGAACATCGATCGAGGCGAACACCGCCTCGCGGTTCAGGTGATCGATGGGCAAAACGTCGTGCAACAGAGCCCCACCGTGACTTTCACCGTCCAACGGGTGCATAAGCCTTGAGGTTCTGGCTGTTGGTCGCCTGCCTGATCAGCCTGCCGGCAATGGCCGAGGTTTTCACCTACCTCGATGCCCAGGGCAATCGGGTTTTCACCGATCAGCCGGGCACCCGTAACGCCAAACGTGTGCCACTGGCGACCAGCAATCGAATGTCGGCCAACCCGAGCGGTGCCGCACCCATGACGGCCGCGAAAAACCAGGCCAAGCCACTGCTTCATTACGACATGCTTCGTGTGTTGGTGCCGGAGCCGGATGCCACAATCCGTAGCACTGCCGGTGAATTGATCGTCAGCGTTACCAGCGAACCCGGCCTGCAACAGGGTCATCGCTATCGTTTACTGCTGGATGGCCAACCCACCGCCGAGCCAGGCCCGAGCCCGGTGTTCGCCCTGAGCAACATCGACCGTGGCAGCCATCACCTGTCGGTGGAAATTCTCGACGAACAGGGCCGTACCGTCGAACGCACGGCCAATCAACCGTTCCATATGCTGCGTATTTCCCTCGCACAGAAACGCCAGGCCAAACCCTGCGTCCTTACAGACTACGGCCAACGGCCGGAATGCCCTCTCAAAAACAAACCCGAAGAAGAAAAAAGCTTCTTCTGGCGCTGATGCCCGTCAGTTAAGCGCAACCCCATGTGGGAGCGGGCTTGCTCGCGAAGACGGCGGCACAGTCAGCATTGATGTCGCCTGACATACCACTTTCGCGAGCAAGCCCGCTCCCACAGGTTTTCGCATCTTTGCTGACTGACGCTTCTTTTACTTCGTTCAGCTTTGCGCACTATATTGGTGCAACAGACTGCACCGTACTCACATCTCAACCCATTTTGGTTCGAAAGTACCCGCGAAAGCTGGCAGAACGCCACGAAAATGAGCGTCAAACGCCTGTTTCAGGCTCTAAACGCTTCTTTTCGGAGCCTTGGTTTGGTTTTTGCATTTTCCTTGCATCGGCGCGTTATCCACGCGCATGCCCTGCTCCAAAAGAGGTCCTGATGACCATTAGCGACGCACTACACCGCTTGCTACTCGACAACCTGACCACCGCCACCATTCTGCTCGACGCCGAACTGCGCCTTGAGTACATGAACCCGGCGGCGGAGATGCTGCTGGCCATCAGCGGCCAGCGTAGCCATGGGCAATTCATCAGCGAATTGTTCACCGAATCCACCGAGGCGCTGAATTCCCTGCGCCAGGCGGTCGAGCAGGCGCATCCGTTCACCAAGCGCGAAGCCATGCTCACCGCCCTCACCGGCCAAACCCTGACCGTCGACTACGCCGTGACGCCCATCCTGAGCAATGGCGCTACGCTGCTGTTGCTGGAGGTTCACCCGCGTGATCGCTTGTTGCGGATCACCAAGGAAGAGGCGCAGCTGTCGAAGCAGGAGACCAGCAAGATGCTGGTACGCGGCCTCGCCCACGAAATCAAAAACCCTCTCGGCGGGATTCGCGGCGCAGCTCAGTTGCTCGCCCGTGAATTGCCGGAAGAAAGCCTGCGCGATTACACCAACGTCATCATTGAAGAAGCCGATCGCCTGCGCAATCTGGTGGATCGCATGCTCGGTTCCAACAAGTTGCCGTCGCTAGCCATGTGCAATGTCCATGAAGTGCTGGAGCGCGTGGGTCAGTTGGTGGAGGCCGAAAGTCAAGGCTGCATCACTTTGGTGCGCGATTACGACCCAAGCATTCCGGATGTGTTGATTGATCGCGAGCAGATGATTCAGGCCGTCCTGAACATCGTGCGCAACGCAATGCAGGCCATCAGCAGCCAGAACGAACTGCGCCTTGGCCGCATCAGCTTGCGCACCCGTGCCATGCGCCAGTTCACCATCGGCCACGTGCGCCATCGCCTGGTGACCAAGATCGAAATCATCGACAACGGTCCGGGGATCCCCGCCGAGCTACAGGAAACCATCTTCTTTCCCATGGTCAGCGGTCGCCCGGACGGTACCGGGCTCGGCCTGGCCATTACCCAGAACATCATTAGCCAGCACCAGGGCCTGATCGAATGTGACAGCCATCCAGGCCACACCACGTTCTCGATCTTTCTGCCACTGGAACAAGGAGCCACATCGACATGAGCCGTAGTGAAACCGTGTGGATCGTCGATGACGACCGTTCTATCCGTTGGGTTCTGGAAAAAGCCTTGCAGCAGGAAGGCATGACCACGCAAAGCTTCGACAGCGCCGATGGCGTGATGAGCCGCCTGGCGCGCCAGCAGCCGGACGTGATCATCTCCGACATCCGCATGCCGGGTGCCAGCGGCCTGGACCTTCTGGCACGGATTCGCGAACAACACCCACGACTGCCGGTGATCATCATGACCGCGCACTCCGACCTGGACAGCGCTGTCGCGTCCTATCAGGGCGGCGCGTTCGAATACCTGCCCAAGCCGTTCGATGTCGACGAAGCGGTGTCGCTGGTCAAACGCGCCAACCAGCACGCTCAGGAACAGCAAGGCCTGGAAGTCCCGGTCGCCCTGACCCGTACGCCAGAAATCATCGGCGAAGCGCCGGCGATGCAGGAAGTGTTTCGCGCTATCGGGCGCTTGAGCCACTCCAACATCACCGTGCTGATCAATGGCGAATCCGGTACCGGTAAAGAACTGGTGGCCCACGCCCTGCACCGTCACAGCCCACGGGCGGCCTCGCCGTTCATTGCGCTGAACATGGCGGCGATCCCCAAGGACCTGATGGAATCCGAGCTGTTCGGCCATGAAAAAGGCGCATTCACCGGCGCGGCCAACCTGCGTCGCGGGCGTTTTGAGCAGGCTGACGGCGGCACGCTGTTCCTCGATGAAATCGGCGACATGCCGGCGGATACCCAGACTCGCTTGCTGCGGGTATTGGCGGACGGTGAGTTCTACCGCGTCGGCGGCCATGTACCGGTGAAGGTCGATGTGCGAATCATCGCCGCGACTCACCAGAATCTGGAAACCCTGGTGCATGCCGGCAAATTCCGTGAGGACTTGTTCCACCGCCTCAACGTGATCCGCATCCACATTCCACGGCTGTCGGACCGTCGCGAAGACATCCCGACCCTGGCCAAGCACTTCCTCAGCCGCGCCGCGCAAGAACTGGCGGTGGAACCGAAGCTGCTGAAAAGCGAAACCGAGGAATACCTGAAGAACCTGCCGTGGGGCGGCAACGTGCGTCAACTGGAGAACACCTGCCGCTGGATCACGGTGATGGCTTCGGGTCGCGAAGTGCACATCAGCGACTTGCCGCCAGAGCTGCTGAGCCTGCCGCAGGATTCGGCGCCGGTGACCAACTGGGAGCAAGCGCTGCGTCAGTGGGCTGATCAGGCGCTGGCTCGCGGCCAGTCGAGCCTGCTCGACAGCGCCGTGCCGGCTTTCGAGCGGATCATGATCGAAACCGCCCTCAAACACACCGCCGGCCGCCGCCGCGATGCTGCTGTTTTGCTGGGTTGGGGCCGCAATACCCTGACGCGCAAGATCAAGGAATTGGGGATGAAGGTTGATGGTGGGGATGATGATGAAGGGGATGAGGGTTAAACACCCTTTAGTTTTCTGCTGACTGTCAGATCCAATCGCGAGCAGGCTCGCTCCCACAGTGGATTTTCAGGGTTTTCACTATTATGTGAACACCATTGAACCCTGTGGGAGCGAGCCTGCTCGCGATCTTTGGGGCCATAGTGCACCGCCTGAATGCATCATGAACCGCAATCGCGCACGACAACCGATCCAAAATCCCGCCTTTACCTGCAAGAAAACCCGTATCGCAGAAACACAACCCCCCCGAATTACGGGGCTTTCAGCGCTGCTCAGCGGCTTTCTGTTTCCACTTGTTAAAAACTGGCACGCCCCCTGCAATAGTTCAATCAGTGATTCGATTCACTACCCAGTTTCGGGGACCTTGGTACAGGCAGGCCGGGGATTCCCCTCTTTACACCGGACTCATACCGCAATTGCGACGAGCCCATCCCGTTTTGGGGTCCTTGGTACAGGCAGGCCGGGGATTCCCTCTTTACACCGGGCTCGCGCCGCAATGCGCTAGCCCTCCCGTTTTGGGGACCTTGGTACAGGCAGGCCGGGGATTCCCTCTTTTATTGCTCTCGGAGATGGATCTCCAGCCGCCAGCGGTCATCGACCTCGCTACCGGTCCACTCGCCCTGCAGCGGCCGGGCCGCCACCACCGTCAGCAACAATCCCCCATCACTCAATCGCGTTCGCCAGTTCACGTCCTTGCCGCTGAGCTTTAGCTGACCTTTCTGTGCACGGCCTTCAGCCTCGAACAACAGCGCCACGCTGCCGTCGACTATCTCGCCGTGGGTTTTGGGTTCGTTGTTGAACCACACCACCAGCCCATCGCTCGTCACCTCGACCTGCTGCAAAACGCTGGGGTCGGGCGTGGTCAGGCGACCGATCATCAGGCCCACCATCACCCCGACAATCGCCAACGAAGCCATCACCCGCGGGAATAGTTTCGAACGAGGGTCCTTTGGCGGCGTAGAATGCCCGTCATCTTTACCTTCGGAGCCGTGCATGTTTCACGTCATCCTTTTCCAACCAGAAATTCCGCCGAATACCGGCAACGTTATCAGGCTGTGCGCCAACAGTGGCTGCCACCTGCATTTGATCGAACCGCTGGGCTTCGAGATGGACGACAAACGTCTGCGCCGGGCCGGCCTCGATTACCACGAGTATGCCACCCTGCAACGCCACGCAGATCTTGCCAGCTGTCTGGAAAGCCTCGGCCATCCTCGGCTGTTCGCCTTTACCACCAAGGGCTCGCGGCCATTTCACGACGCCAGCTTCGCCGAGGGCGATGCCTTCCTGTTCGGCCCGGAAAGCCGTGGCTTGCCGGCCGAGGTGCTCGATGCCCTGCCCAGCGAACAACGCCTGCGTTTGCCGATGCGCGAAGGCTGCCGCAGCCTGAACCTGTCCAACACCGTGGCCGTCGCCGTGTATGAAGGCTGGCGCCAGCTCGGATTCAAGTAACAGCACATAACAAATGTGGGAGCGGGCTTGCTCGCGAAGGGGCCATAACATTCAACATCTTCGTTGACTGTTACACCGCTTTCGCGAGCAAGCCCGCTCCCACATTGGACTTGCTGCGATGCTCAGGACCGCTTACTGAACGGTTGGAGTCTCGCCAGCCGCCTGCATGCGTTGCAGCTCTTGTGCATACAGTGCATCGAAGTTCACCGGGGCCAGCATCAGGGCCGGGAACGAACCGCGGGTCACCAGGCTGTCCAGGGTTTCGCGAGCGTACGGGAACAGGATGTTCGGGCAGAACGCGCCGAGCGTATGGCTCATCGAAGCATCGTCCAGATTCTTGATCAGGAAGATCCCGGCCTGTTGCACTTCAGCAATGAACGCCACTTCTTCACCGTTTTTCACGGTGACCGACAGGGTCAGTACGACTTCATGGAAGTCGCCTTCCAGAGCCTTTTGACGGGTGTTCAGATCCAGACCAACGCTTGGCTCCCACTGCTGGCGAAAGATCGCCGGGCTTTTCGGGGCTTCGAAGGACAAGTCACGTACGTAGATGCGCTGCAAGGAGAATTGCGGTGCGGTTTCTTCTTCGCTAGCTGCAGTGTTCTGTTGGTCAGTCATCTCAGATCCTTTCTGATCTCGGGTCTTGTAGGGTTGGCTATTTCAAGTAAGGCAGTCAGGCCTTGAGCATGGCGTCGAGCTTGCCGGCGCGCTCCAGGGCAAACAAATCATCACAGCCGCCAACGTGGGTGCTGCCGATCCAGATCTGCGGCACGGACGTACGTCCGGCCTTCTGAGCCATCGCGGCACGCACCTGCGGCTTGCCATCGACCTTGATCTCTTCGAAGGCTACGCCTTTGTTCTCGAGCAGGTACTTGGCTCGCGAGCAATAAGGGCAGTAATCGCTGGAATAGACGACGACGTTGTTCATATCACTTCACCAGCGGCAGATTGTCGGCTTTCCAGCTGGAAATACCGCCAGACAGCTTGGCGGCAGTGAAGCCGGCTTTCATCAGTTCGCGGGCATGAGTGCCGGCAGTCTGGCCCATGGCGTCGACCAGGATAATGGTCTTGGCCTTGTGCTTTTCCAGTTCGCCGACGCGAGCGGTCAGTTTGTCCTGAGGAATGTTCAACGCGCCAACAATGTGACCGGCGGTGAAATCCTTGATCGGACGGATGTCGATAACCACGCCTGCGTCTTTGTTGACCAGCCCGGTCAGTTCACCGGTGCTCAGGCTGCGGCCGCCGCCTTGCATCTGATAGGCCAACAGCAGGGCCGCCAGTACAACGAAGATACCCACGAGAATGTAGTGGTTGGTGGCGAATTGAATCAGGTGATCAACCATCGAAGGAGGTTCCAGGGCGTTAAAATGTCGGCCAGTATACACAGCCACTATGGTGGGCCAAACCCCGTCCGGCGGTGACGGCGCCGGAACTTCGCTTTAAACTGCCACTCCCTTTTCCATCGCCCTCTTTATAACTCAGCCACGAGTGGAATCTATGACTACGACGCCTAAACCTTTGGTCCTGATGATTCTCGACGGCTTCGGTCACAGTGACAGCCAGGAATCCAACGCCATCTTTGCCGCGAAGAAGCCCGTACTGGACCGCTTGTGGGCCACCGTGCCGAACGGCCTGATCTCGGGCAGCGGCATGGACGTCGGCTTGCCGGACGGCCAGATGGGTAACTCCGAAGTCGGTCACATGAACCTTGGCGCCGGCCGGGTGGTGTATCAGGACTTCACGCGCGTGACCAAAGCGATCCGCGACGGCGAGTTCTTCGAGAACCCGACCATCTGCGCCGCGGTGGATAAAGCCGTTGCTGCCGGCAAAGCCGTGCACTTCATGGGGCTGCTGTCCGATGGCGGTGTTCACAGCCACCAGGATCACCTGGTCGCCATGGCTGAACTGGCCTACAAGCGCGGCGCCGAGAAAATTTACCTGCACGCCTTCCTTGATGGCCGCGATACGCCACCGAAAAGCGCCCAGTCATCGATCGAGTTGCTGGACGCGACCTTCGAAGCCCTCGGCAAAGGCCGGATCGCCAGCATCATTGGCCGTTACTACGCCATGGACCGCGACAACCGTTGGGACCGCGTGTCCCAGGCTTACAACCTGATTGTCGACGGCTACAGCGAATTCAATGCCGCCTCCGCGCAGGAAGGCCTGCAAGCCGCTTACGAACGTGGCGAAAGCGACGAATTCGTCAAAGCCACCTCCATCGGCGAACCGGTGAAAGTCGAAGACGGCGACGCCGTGGTCTTCATGAACTTCCGCGCCGACCGTGCCCGCGAACTGACCCGCGTATTCGTCGAAGACGATTTCAAGGAATTCGAACGTGCTCGCCAGCCAAAACTGGCCGGTTTCGTCATGCTGACCCAATACGCCGCCAGCATCCCCGCGCCATCGGCCTTCGCCGCGAGCAGCCTGGACAATGTGCTGGGCGATTATCTGGCAAAAAACGGCAAGACGCAGTTGCGCATCGCCGAAACCGAGAAATACGCCCACGTGACTTTCTTCTTCTCTGGCGGTCGCGAAGAACCGTTCCCGGGCGAAGAACGCATCCTGATCCCGTCGCCGAAAGTCGCCACCTATGACTTGCAGCCCGAGATGAGTGCCCCGGAAGTCACCGACCGCATCGTCGAGGCCATTGAAAACCAGCGTTACGACGTGATCGTGGTCAACTACGCCAACGGCGACATGGTCGGCCATAGCGGTGTGTTCGACGCGGCGGTCAAAGCGGTCGAGTGCCTTGACCTGTGCGTCGGCCGTATCGTCGATGCCCTGGAAAAAGTCGGCGGCGAAGCCCTGATTACCGCTGACCACGGCAACGTCGAGCAAATGTCCGACGCATCCACTGGCCAGGCTCACACTGCGCATACCACCGAGCCGGTGCCGTTCATCTATGTCGGCAAGCGTGACTTCAAGGTCCGCGACGGCGGCGTGCTGGCGGATGTCGCGCCGACCATGCTGATGTTGCTGGGGCTTGAGAAACCGGCGGAGATGACGGGTACTTCAATTCTGGTGTAATCAAAGGGGAAATTGCTCAAATCCCCTGAAACAGCACCGATCAACTGTGGGAGCGGGCTTGCTCGCGAAAGCGGTCTGACAGTCAACATTGATGTTGAATGTGATGTCCCCTTCGCGAGCAAGCCCGCTCCCACATTGGTTTTGTGGTGTTTTTGGAGAACGTAACGCCCTGAACCCCACTCCAGTTTCACACAGCCCTAATTGGGCATTTTTTTTGCTGCGCTTGGCGGGCATACTAGGCCGTCCCTTTCCCTGGTGCCGCCCGCCTCTATGCTTCGCGTCCTGATAGCCCTTGCCCTGACTTGCCTGCTTCAACCGGTCTTTGCCGACGAGCGCACGCAAACCCAACAACAGTTGGACGCCACGCGTCAGGACATTGCCGAGCTGAAGAAACTGCTGGGTAAACTCCAGGAAGAAAAATCCGGGGTGCAGAAGGACCTTAAAGGCACCGAAACCGAGATGGGCAAGCTCGAGAAGCAGGTCGATGCCCTGCAAAAAGAGCTGAAGAAAAGCGAATCCGAGCTACAGCGACTCGATGCTGAGAAAAAAAACTCCAGAGCGCGCGCATTGAACAGCAACGACTGATCGCCATCCAGGCCCGTGCGGCCTATCAGAACGGCCGTCAGGAATACCTCAAGCTGCTGCTCAATCAACAGAACCCGGAAAAATTCGCCCGCACCCTCACCTATTACGACTACCTGAGCCAGGCCCGCCTGGAGCAGTTGAAGAATTTCAACGAAACCCTGCGCCAACTGGCCAATGTCGAAAAAGACATCGGCCTGCAGCAGGCGCAATTGCTGGTGCAGAAAAGCAGCCTCGACAGCCAGCGCGACGAACTCGACAAGGTCCGCCAAGAGCGTCAGCAAGTCCTGGCCAAGCTCAACGACGACGTGAAGGCCCGCGACCAGAAACTGGCGGCGCGCGAGCAGGATCAGGCAGACCTGTCTAAAGTTCTTAAAACCATTGAAGAAACCCTGGCCCGTCAGGCTCGAGAGGCAGAAGAGGCGCGGCAAAAAGCGCTGATCGCCCAGCAGGAAGCCGAAAAAAAGCGTTTACGTGAGGCTCAGGCTGAAGCAGATGCCACCGATGCCCCACGCAAACCCGTTAAATCGACACCCGGCGCACTGGTTTCAAGTTCAGGCGAAACCTTTGGCGGTCCCTTTGCTTCCACTCGCGGCAGACTTCCATGGCCGGTTGATGGTCGACTGCTGGCGCGCTTCGGTGAAAGCCGTGGCGACGATGCCCGCACCAAGTGGGATGGCGTGATGATCAGCGCTTCCGCCGGCAGCCAGGTGCATGCCGTTCATGGCGGCCGCGTGGTGTTTGCCGACTGGCTGCGTGGCGCCGGGTTGCTGGTGATTCTCGACCACGGCAACGGTTTTTTGAGTCTTTATGGTCACAACCAGACGCTGCTCAAGTCTGCGGGTGACGTGGTAAAAGCCGGTGAGTCCATCTCCACTGTCGGTAGCAGTGGCGGGCAGGACACACCAGCGCTGTATTTCGCTATTCGTCAGCAGGGTCACCCGAGTGATCCAGCGCAATGGTGTCGTGCGCAAGGATAAGCACGCCATCTACTTCAGGAGTTCGTTCGACATGCTGTATTTGTCCCGCCTTACCTCGCTGGCCCTGACGATTGCCCTGGTGATCGGCGCGCCGTTGGCGTTTGCTGCTCAACCGGCCCCGGTGGTCGCACCTGCCGGCACCGCTGCGACCACCAAGGCGCCATTGCCGCTGGACGAGTTGCGCACCTTTGCCGAAGTCATGGACCGGATCAAGGCAGCCTACGTAGAACCGGTGGACGACAAGACCCTGCTGGAAAACGCCATCAAAGGCATGCTCAGCAACCTCGACCCGCACTCCGCCTATCTGGGCCCGGAAGACTTCGCTGAATTGCAGGAAAGCACCAGCGGCGAATTCGGCGGCCTGGGCATCGAAGTCGGCGCCGAAGACGGTTTCATCAAAGTGGTTTCGCCCATCGATGACACCCCAGCCTCCAAGGCTGGCATTCAGGCCGGCGACTTCATCGTCAAGATCAACGGCCAGCCGACTCGCGGCCAGAGCATGACCGAAGCCGTGGACAAGATGCGCGGCAAGATCGGCCAGAAGATCACCCTGACCCTGGTGCGCGATGGCGGCGCGCCGTTCGACGTGACCCTGGTCCGCGCCATCATTCAAGTGAAGAGCGTGAAGAGCCAGCTGCTGGAGTCCGGCTACGGTTACATCCGCATCACCCAGTTCCAGGTCAAGACCGGCGAAGAGGTCTCCAAGGCCCTGGCCAAGTTGCGCAAGGACAACGGCAAGAAGCTCAGCGGTATCGTCCTCGACTTGCGTAACAACCCGGGCGGCGTGCTGCAATCGGCGGTAGAAGTGGTCGACCACTTCATCACCAAGGGCCTGATCGTCTACACCAAGGGTCGCATCGCCAACTCCGAACTGCGCTTCTCCGCCACCGGCAAGGACGAAAGCGAAGCCGTGCCAATGGTCGTGCTGATCAACGGTGGCAGCGCCTCCGCCTCGGAAATTGTCGCCGGCGCCCTGCAGGATCAGAAACGCGCAGTGGTCATGGGCACCACCAGCTTCGGCAAAGGCTCGGTCCAGACCGTGTTGCCGCTGAACAACGACCGAGCATTGAAAATCACCACGGCGCTGTACTACACGCCGAACGGCCGCTCGATTCAGGCGCAGGGTATCGTCCCGGACATCGAAGTGCGCAGGGCCAAGATCACCAATGAGCAGGACGGCGAATACTTCAAGGAAGCCGATCTGCAAGGTCACCTCGGCAATGGCAACGGCGGCGTCGACAAACCAACCGGTTCCAGCGGCAAAGCCAAGGCCATGCCACAGGATGACGATTACCAGTTGGCCCAGGCCCTGAGCCTGCTCAAAGGACTGAGCATCACGTCCGGCCGCTGAGATGCGCCTGCGGTTGCTCCTCGGCCTGCTGTGCTGTCTGGCGGGTGGCGCTCACGCGGCGCCTGCCACAACAGCGGCCACACCTCACAAGGCTTATCTGAGCCTGATCATCGATGACCTGGGGCAGAACCTGCCCCGGGATCGCCGCGTGCTGGCCCTGCCCGGCCCGGTCACCACGGCAATCATGCCCGATACACCCCACGCCACCGAATTCGCCCACGAAGCCCATCGCGCCGGCAAGATCGTCATCCTGCACATGCCCATGGACCCTGCCACCGGACCGTTTGCCTGGCATCCCGAGCTGCCCATCGAAGAACTCGAAAAGCGCCTGAACGCGGCATTCCAGGTTGTGCCGTATACCGCTGGCATCAACAACCACATGGGCAGCCGCATGACCGTTCAGCAACCGGCCATGGCCTGGCTGATGGCGGACTTGCAGCGGCGGCACAAGTTTTTCGTCGACAGCCGCACCAGCGCGCAAACCGTGGCGGCCGCCGAGGCGCAGAAGATTGGTTTGGCGAGCGTTTCGCGGGATGTATTCCTCGATGACGAGCCCACTGAAGCCGCGATTTTAACTCAGCTACAGACGGCTATCAGCCTGGCGCGAAAGCAGGGTTCTGCGGTGATGATCGGGCATCCGTATCCGCAGACATTGGCGGTGCTTGAACGTGAATTGCCCAAGCTCAAGGCTCAGGGCATTGACTGGATCGACATCAAACAGATGATCAGTGTGCGCGGCAATCGCGCAACGGCAGCGCATGGCAAGGATGGGCTGTATCGATAATTGCTACACCTCAGAACAAATGTGGGAGCGGGCTTGCTCGCGAATTCGGTGTGTCAGGCACCATGGATATCGACTGACACTCCCTCTTCGCGAGCAAGCCCGCTCCCACAAAGTTTTGTGCAGGGCACAAGGTTCGGTGCTGGGGCTTAGAGATACCGCGACATGATCTCGTCTACCACGCCTTCCTTGCGCAGCTGATCCAGCGCGGCTTGCAGCTTGGCGACGGTTTCGTCCGGCACGTCTTTATTCAGCGCCAGGTACAACTCGGCGCTGTTGAAGCGCAGCACGGTCTTGAGCCCGTTCACGCCTTCCTGGCGCGCCAGATAGCGGCCTGCCGGGTCACCGGTGGCCCACAGGTCGATCTGGCCGTTGACCAGTTTTTTGGCGTTGTCTTGATCGCGCAGCACAACGATCGGTTTCAATCCTTGCTTGGCCAGCGTCTCGGCGATCGCATCGCCCTTGTAGGCGCCAATCTTGTATTTGCGCGCCTCCTCCAGCGACTCGAGGGTGATCTTGCTATCGGCCTTGGCCAGCATGATCCAGTCGTCCGGGCCGATAGGGCCGACCCACTTGAAGAGTTTCTCGCGGTCCGGCAACCGCGCCATCACGAACACGCCATAACCGGGTTTTTCCAGGGCGAGTTTGTAGATTCGCTCCCAAGGGAAACGTAGCGTCAGGCTGTAAGTGATGTCGGCGCGTTTGAACATCTCACGGACAATGTCCACGGCAATGCCGTTGATGTTCTCGTCCTGAGCGAAATTTTTGCCGTTCTTCGCCATGTTGTACGGCGGGAAGTTTTCCGTCAGCAACACTAGACCGGTGCCGGGATTTTCTTCGGCGTGAGCTCCGCTGATGAGCAACAGAGAAGCGCTGGCGAGGACAAGAAGAAGACGTTTAAGCATGTCGGGCTACCGGAATCCATGGCGTGCCCAAGAGTGCCTTGAGCCCGCCATGCTGTCCACTGGCCTGTACTGTTTAGCGCATCACGATGCCGCGATGAGCCATGTAAGCCTTGGCTTCCTGCACGGTGTATTCGCCGAAGTGGAAAATACTCGCCGCCAGCACCGCGCTGGCGTGGCCTTCAAGGATGCCGTCGGCCAAGTGCTGCAAGTTGCCGACACCGCCGGACGCGATCACCGGAATCCCCAGCGCATCGCTGATGGCGCGGGTGACGCCCAGGTCGAAGCCGTTTTTCATACCGTCCTGGTCCATGCTGGTCAGCAGGATTTCGCCGGCACCGAGGCCTTCCATCTTCTTCGCCCACTCAACGGCGTCGAGACCGGTTGGCTTGCGACCACCGTGGGTGAAGATTTCCCAGCGCGGAGTTTCGCCCGGACCGGAAACTTTCTTCGCGTCGATGGCGACGACGATGCATTGCGAGCCGAAATGCTGAGCCGCTTCGCCGACGAATTCCGGGTTGAACACCGCAGCAGTGTTGATCGAGACCTTGTCCGCGCCGGCATTGAGCAAGTTGCGAATGTCCTGCACGGTACGTACGCCGCCGCCCACGGTCAGCGGAATGAACACCTGGCTGGCCATGCGCTCGACGGTATGCAGCGTGGTGTCGCGACCGTCGACGCTGGCGGTGATGTCGAGAAAGGTAATCTCGTCGGCACCTTGCTCGTCGTAGCGACGGGCGATTTCCACCGGATCGCCGGCATCGCGAATGTTCTCGAACTTGACGCCCTTGACCACCCGGCCGTTATCCACGTCCAGGCAAGGGATGATGCGTTTGGCCAGCGCCATGGTGAGTCCTCAGCCTTTGTACGAATCGCAGAAAGCTTGCGCTTCAGCGACATCGAGGGTGCCTTCGTAAATCGCCCGGCCGGTGATGGCGCCGATGATGCCTGGCGCCTTGGCGTCGAGCAGCGACTTGATGTCACCCAGATTGTGGATACCGCCGGAAGCGATCACCGGAATCTTCGTCGCAGCGGCCAGGGCGGCGGTGTACGAAACGTTGCAGCCCTGCATCATGCCGTCTTTGGCGATGTCGGTATAAACGATCGCGGACACGCCGTCGGCTTCAAATTGTTTGGCCAGATCGATCACCTGAATGGTGCTGATTTCAGCCCAGCCATCGGTGGCGACAAAACCGTCTTTGGCATCCAGACCGACGATCACTTTGCCCGGGAACGCGCGGCAAGCTTCAGCAACGAAGGCCGGATCTTTCACGGCTTTGGTGCCGATGATCACGTAGCTCACGCCCGCTTTGACGTAGTGTTCAATGGTTTCCAGCGAGCGGATACCGCCGCCGATCTGAATCGGCAGGTTCGGATAGCGCTTGGCGATGGCGGTGACTACTTCGCCGTTGACCGGCTGGCCTTCGAAGGCACCGTTCAAGTCGACCAGATGCAGACGACGGCAACCGCCTTCCACCCACTTGGCAGCCATGCTCACCGGGTCATCGGAGAACACCGTGGAATCTTCCATGCGGCCCTGGCGCAGACGAACACAGGCACCGTCTTTAAGATCGATAGCGGGAATAATCAGCATCTGGCAAACCTTCAAATTCGAGTATTCAGCTTCGCTCGGAAATCAGTTTTTCTCGAGCGCCCACAGGTCGCTTTCGATGCTTTCGAACCTCTCTTTGAGGTGCGTCTGCACATCGAAAATCGCCCTGTTGTAATAGTGCGGAGCAATTTCGCGGGTAAACAGCTCAAGTATTTCAGCCGCTTCGAACGAACCCAGGTCCAGCTCGAAGCGATCCTCCATGAAGCGTTTGATCTTGTGATTGGCCTCGTTCTCCTGCTCGGGAGTGAGGGTCAGGATCGGCGGCTTCTTTTTGGCAGCCATTTACCAGCGACCATCCCACGCAGCGAAGTTCTGCAGCAATTGCAGGCCATGGGTATGGCTCTTCTCCGGGTGGAACTGCACGGCGAAACGCGAGCCGTCGGCCAGCGCTGCGGCGAAATCGACACCGTAGTGACCGCTACCCACCACCTGCCGCGCATTGCCGGCAGCGATGTAGTAGCTGTGCACGAAGTAGAAACGCGCCAGGTCCGGAATGTTGTGCCACAACGGGTGTTCTACCGTCTGCTTCACTTCGTTCCAGCCCATGTGCGGCACTTTCAAGTGCTCGCCGTCTTCGTGCAAATCCTTGCCGAAGAACTTCACCTGGCCCGGGAACAGGCCGATGCAGTCCACGCCGTTGTTCTCTTCGCTGCTGTCGAGCAAGGCTTGCATGCCCACGCAGATGCCAAGGAACGGACGGTCCTGGCTGACTTCACGCACCAGCGAGTCGAAGCCCAGGCGACGGATCTCCGCCATGCAATCGCGAATCGCACCGACGCCGGGAAATACCACCCGGTCGGCTTCGCGAATCACATCGGCATCGCTGGTGATCAAGACCTTGCCGGCACCGACGTGCTCGAGGGCCTTGGCCACCGAGTGCAGGTTGCCCATGCCGTAATCGATAACCGCGACCGTCTGCATTACAGAACGCCTTTGGTCGACGGCATTTGCCCGGCCATGCGGTCATCCAGCTCCACGGCCATGCGCAGGGCGCGGCCGAAAGCCTTGAACACGGTCTCGATCTGGTGGTGGGTGTTGTGCCCGCGCAGATTGTCGATGTGCAGGGTGACGTTGGCGTGGTTGACGAAGCCCTGGAAAAATTCCTGGAACAGGTCAACGTCGAAGCCGCCGACGGTAGCGCGGGTATAAGGAACATGCATCTGCAGGCCAGGGCGGCCGGAGAAGTCGATCACCACGCGCGACAGCGCTTCATCGAGCGGCACGTAGGCGTGGCCGTAGCGACGAATGCCTTTCTTGTCGCCGATGGCTTTGGTGAAGGCTTGACCCAGGGTGATACCGACGTCTTCCACCGTGTGGTGGTCGTCGATATGCAGGTCGCCCTTGCTGACAATATCCAGGTCGATCAGCCCGTGACGGGCGATCTGGTCCAGCATGTGCTCAAGAAAAGGTACACCGATATCAAATCGGGCCTTTCCGGTGCCATCCAGGTTGATCGAGGCTTTGATCTGGGTTTCCAGAGTGTCGCGCTCGACAGACGCCATACGTTCGGCCATCACCAGCTCCGCAAAAATCATTGGGGCGAAAAAGGCAGCCATTATAGGGTCGCGGGCGCTAAACAGAAACACGAGAGGTGATATCACTGACGGAGTGAACCCCCTGCTGTCGGGGATAGACATGTCAGTACAAGCGGTTTCATTGCAAAAACACGAAACAAATGTGGGAGCGAGCCTGCTCGCGATGAGGCCTCCACATTCAACATCTCTGTCGACTGTCAGACCGCTATCGCGAGCAGGCTCGCTCCCACAGGGATGATGCGTTTACTTAGTGGAACAACACCGCAGTTTTCTGCAGCGTCACCCAAACACCCCATGCCAATGGAATGCCCACCACCAGCCACGCAGCCACCGCCAACGGCTTGGTGCCCGCATCCGCTTTCCACTCCAGCACGGTGCTGGCGTCAGCCCCCTTGTCGTGGCCCAGCGCCTGTTCGGCCGCCAGTTCAGCGTCGGTCATGAAGTACTTGTCGGCCACCGGGCGAACCATCAGGTTGCACAGGAAACCCAGCACCAGCAGGCCCGCGAGGATGTACAGGGTGATGTCGTAAGCCGCGGCGCGTTCAACGCCGATGCTCAGCTGATATTCACGCAGGTAGTTCACCAACACCGGCCCCAACACACCCGCCGCCGCCCACGCCGTCAGCAGACGACCGTGGATCGCGCCGACCATTTGCGTACCGAACAGGTCCGCGAGATACGCAGGAACCGTCGCGAAACCACCGCCGTACATCGACAGGATGATGCAGAACGCCGCCACGAACAGCGCAACGTTGCCCAAGTGACCGAGGTTCGGGATCAGCGCGTACAGCGCGAAACCGAGGGCGAAGAACACGAAATAGGTGTTTTTGCGACCCAGATAGTCCGAGAACGAAGCCCAGAAAAACCGGCCACCAATGTTGAACAGGCTGAGCAAACCGGTGAAACCGGCCGCAATCGCTGCGATCGAGGCCAGTTGCCCGGCATCCAGCTGACCAAATGTCTGGTCGGTGCCCAGCAATTTACCGGCGAAGACTTCCTGCAACAGCGGCGATGCCATGCCAAGGATGCCGATACCCGCCGAAACGTTCAGGCACAGCACCAGCCACACCAGACGGAATTGCGGGGTTTTCCACGCCACATTCACATGGACGTGACGGTGGGTGATCATCGAGTTCGAGGCTTTTTTCGCCGGAGCAGTCCAGCCTTCAGGCTTCCAGCCAGTTGGCGGAACGCGGTAGGACAGCGCGCCACCGATCATGAACACGAAGTAGATCGCGGCCATTACCAGGAAGCTCTGCCATACGCCCACGCTGGTTGGCGAAGCGAAGTGACCCATCAGCGCTGCGGCCAATGGAGCACCCACCATCGCGCCACCGCCGAAGCCCATGATCGCCATGCCTGTGGCCATGCCGCGCTTGTCCGGGAACCACTTGATCAGGGTCGAGACCGGCGAGATATAACCCAGACCCAGACCAATACCGCCAATGACCCCGGAGCCGATCCACATCAGCCAGATCTGGTGGGTATAGACCCCCAGCGCCGAAATCAGCAGACCGCCACACCAGCACAGTGCCGACACCACACCGGCCTTGCGCGGGCCTGCATGTTCCAGCCAGCCGCCCCAGATGGCTGCCGAGCAACCAAGGAAGATGAAGAACAGGGTGTAGATCCAGCCGAGCATCGAGATCGGCCAGTCGCATTGAGACGAAAAAACCTGAGCGATGAAGCTCATGTCCGGCGCGCAAGTCACTGCTTTGGTGACGCCCAGGGCTTTGGACAACGGCAACCAGAACACCGAAAAGCCGTAGGCCATGCCGATGCACAGGTGGATGGCCAGAGCGGCCGGTGGTACCAGCCAACGGTTAAAACCGGGCTTGGCGATGATGCGTTCCTTGGACAGGAACGCGGGCTGGTCGGCTGTGATGCCGTCCGCCGTGATGCTGGTAGTCATGGTAAATCCCCCAATTATTAGTATGGTTCGCCAGCCGCTCTTCACCCCCAGCCTTTATGCACGCAGGCATGACTGTTTTTTAGGTGAAGCTCCATTTTGGTGCGACATCACGTCGCGATAAGGACGGACGAACGGGCAGAGGTTACCATTTGCACGGGACAGAAAAACCAAAGTGATATCACCTTTTTGTAAGTCGTCCGTTCTCGTACAACCGCAACAATTTGTTTTCACGCGATTACTTTCAAGGGAGACACCATGCCGATCATTGTCGAGCTGCTGAACCAAGCCACTTATCAGGATCAGCAAGACCTGCAGAAGATCTACCGTGACGCCCCGGACTGGCTGTTTGCGCCATTCACTGGGGAGATGCAACTGATCGAAAGCTGCCTGCAGGACGGTTCGCTGATCGCCGGGCGCTTCAACGATCGCCTGTTGGGTGCGGCACGTTTGGAACGACACCACGACGTCTGGCATTTGTCCCATTTATGCGTACGAAAAATCACCCGTCGCCGTGGGGTTGCCGAGCGCCTGGTGAACGAAGCGCAAAAAATGGCGTCGCAATCAGGCGCGACATTGCGGCTATTGGCGCCTGCCGGGCACCTCGAAGCTCAAGCGCTAGCGGCTAAGCTGAAAGTGCCGCTGGACGAGCTCCCGAAGTGATCGCTGACCGGTCAGCCACTTCGGAGCGCTATACTCCCCGGCTAAATTTCGAATTCGACTAATACAAGGACTCGCCCATGAAAGCGTTCGGCAAAATCCTGGGTCTGGTACTTCTCGGGCTGTTGCTGATCATTGTGGCGCTGGGCTTTGCCCTGACCCACCTCTTCGATCCCAACGACTATAAAGACGAGATTCGCCAGATTGCCCGCGACAAGGCCCACATCGAGCTGACGCTCAATGGCGATATCGGCTGGAGCCTGTTTCCCTGGCTGGGCCTGGAATTGCACGAAGCCAGTGTTGCGACCCTGGCCAAGCCTACCGAGCCGTTCGCAGACTTGCAGATGCTCGGCCTGTCGGTCCGCGTGATTCCGCTGCTGCGCCGCGAAGTGCAGATGAGCGATGTGCGCGTCGAAGGCCTGAACCTGCGCCTGAACCGCGACAAGGACGGCCACGGTAACTGGGAAGACATCGGCAAGGTCCCGGCACCTGCCACCCCGACGACCTCGGCCACGCCGTCCGCCACCACCGGCGAGCCCGCACCAACGGCTACTGCCCAGGCAGAAAAACCGGCCCAGCCGATCCGCCTGGACATCGACAGCCTGACCGTCAACAACGCCCGCGTTGAGTACAGCGACGAGAAAACCGGCAAGCAGTTCAGCGCCGAAAGCATCCAGCTGAGCACTGGCCCCGTGCACGACTCGACCAACATCCCGGTCAAACTCACCGCGTTCCTCGCTACCAACCAACCGGTTCTGCGGGTGCGGACCGAGCTGGCCGGCGAGTTGCGTTTCGAGCGTGCGCTGCAGCGCTACAAATTCGAAGACATGAAACTCTCCGGCGAAGTCGCTGGCGATCCGCTGCAAGGCAAGACCATGACCTTCGCCGCTCAAGGTCAGCTGCTGCTGGACAAGGCAGCCAACGTCGCCGAATGGACCGGCATCAAGATCTCCGCCAATCAGTTGCGCGCCTTGGGCGAACTGAAGGCCAACGACCTCGACAAGACCCCGCAAATCAGCGGTGGCCTGTCGATTGCCCAGTTCGATCTGGCGAAATTCGTCGACAGCATCGGCCAGAAACTCCCGGCAATGGCCGAAGGCAGCCTGAGCAAAGTCGAGCTGGCCAGCCAGGTTACTGGTACGCCGACCAGTTTGTCCCTCGACAACCTCAACCTGAAACTCGACGACAGCACTTTCAGCGGCCGCATCGCTGTCGAGGACTTCGCCAAGCAATCGCTGCGCGCAACCCTCAAGGCTGACACCTTCAACGTCGACCGTTACTTGCCGCCAAAATCCGCCGAAGCCAACAGCGCGAAGCAGGTGCGTGAGGCCGAAGTGGCCAGCACCGAGACCGAAGCCATGGCTGGCGCGGGCAGTTCCCCGCTGCCACCCTCTCCGACCAAAGGCCCGTGGAGCACCGAACGTCTGTTGCCGGTGGAACGCCTGAGCAAACTCGACGCGGACGCCGACCTGACCTTCGGCCAGCTGACCCTCGATAAACTGCCGATTCAGAATGCTGCCCTCAAGGCCACCGGCCAAGGCGGCCTGCTGACGCTGGAGAACCTGCGCGGCGACCTGTACGACGGCAACTTCGAAGCCAAAGGTACCTTGGACGTGCGCCAGCAAGTGCCGGCGCTGAACATGCAGACGCGCATCAGCAAAGTGCCTGTAGAAAAAATCCTCGAAAGCCAAGGGAAAAATCCACCGGTCCAAGGCCTGGTTACGCTCGATAGCGCGCTGACCAGCAGCGGCAATAGCCAGAGCGTGCTGATCGACAACCTCAACGGCAATGCCAGTTTCGTCATCAACAATGGCGTGCTGCTCAATGCCAACCTTGAGCAGCAACTGTGCAAAGGCATTGCCACCCTGAATCGCAAAACCCTCACGGGCGAGCCACGGGGCAAGGACACACCGTTCGAAGAGCTCAAGGGCAACCTGACCTTCCACAACGGCGTGGCCAACAACCCCGACCTGAAAGTGCGCATCCCGGGCATGACCGTCAACGGTAACGGCGACATCGACCTGCGGGTGCTGGGCATGGATTACCGCGTCGGCGTGATCGTCGAAGGTGACAAGAGCGACATGCCGGACCCGGCCTGCCAGGTCAGCGAGCGCTTCATCGGCATCGAGTGGCCACTGCGCTGCCGTGGCCCGCTGGAACTGGGTGCCAAGGCTTGCCGCGTCGACAACGAACGCATGGGACAAGTCGCGAGCAAACTGGCTGGCGAGCGGATCAGCGAAAAAATCGACGAGAAGCTTGGCGATAAAGTCAGCCCGGAACTGAAAAACGCGCTCAAGGGGCTGTTCAAGCGATGAGAGCCGAGCAGTTTTCAACGGCGGTACTGGATTGGTACGACCGCCACGGCCGCCACGATTTGCCTTGGCAACAGGGCATCACCCCTTACCGGGTGTGGGTCTCGGAAATCATGTTGCAGCAGACCCAGGTCAGCACCGTGCTGAATTACTTCGACCGCTTCATGGCTTCGCTGCCAACGGTCGAAGCCCTGGCTTCCGCGCCCGAAGACGAAGTGCTGCACCTGTGGACCGGCCTCGGGTATTACACCCGGGCGCGCAACTTGCAGAAGACCGCGAAGATTGTCGTTGCCGAATACGGCGGCGAGTTTCCCCGTGATGTGGAAAAGCTCACCGACCTGCCAGGTATTGGCCTGTCCACGGCCGGCGCGATTGCCAGCCTGAGCATGGGCCTGCGGGCGCCGATTCTCGATGGCAACGTCAAACGGGTGCTGGCGCGCTTTACGGCGCAAGAGGGTTATCCGGGCGAGCCCAAGGTTGCCAAACAGCTGTGGGCCAACGCTGAGCGCTTTACGCCGCAGACCCGTGTCAACGCCTACACCCAGGCGATGATGGATCTGGGCGCCACGCTCTGCACCCGCAGCAAACCGAGCTGTCTGCTCTGCCCGCTCGAAAAAGGTTGCGAGGCGCACATGCTTGGCCTGGAAACCCGCTACCCGATCCCCAAGCCGCGCAAAACCGTGCCACAGAAGCGCACGCTGATGCCGATGCTCGCCAATGGCGAAGGTGCGATTCTGCTTTACCGTCGTCCTTCCACGGGCCTGTGGGGCGGTCTCTGGAGCCTGCCGGAACTCGACGACCTCGACGACCTGCAACATCTGGCTTCGCAACATTCGCTGGAATTGGGCAATCAACAGGCACTGCCAAGCCTGCTGCACACTTTCAGCCACTTTCAGTTATCCATCGAACCCTGGCTGGTTCAGGTCCAGGAGGCCGGCCATCACGTGGCCGAGGCCGACTGGCTCTGGTATAACCTCGCCACCCCGCCGCGCCTGGGCCTTGCCGCCCCGGTCAAAACCTTGCTCGAACGCGCGGCCGCCGTATTGAACGCAGGAGAGTCGTCATGACCCGCACCATCATGTGCCGCAAGTACAAAGAAGAATTGCCCGCCCTGGAGCGCGCTCCATTTCCGGGTGCAAAAGGTCAGGACATTTTTGACCACGTCTCGGCCAAGGCCTGGGCCGACTGGCAGAAACACCAGACCCTGCTGATCAACGAAAAACGCCTGAACATGATGAACGCCGAAGACCGCAAATATCTTCAAGGCGAGATGGACAAGTTCTTTTCCGGCGAGGAATACGCCAAGGCCGAAGGCTACGTTCCGCCCGCTGAATAATCCCGTTTTTTCGGGGGTCGGATCGTAAGCGACGGTAATAATTAAAATTTTTTTGAAAACTTTCTTGACGACCCCCTGAAAAACCAGTTTAATGCGCCCCGTTGCCCAGATAGCTCAGTCGGTAGAGCAGGGGATTGAAAATCCCCGTGTCGGCGGTTCGATTCCGTCTCTGGGCACCAAATACCGAAAACCCTGAATCGCAAGATTCAGGGTTTTTTTATGCCCGCGATTTGATCAGGCATCGTGCAAGCGTCTCTCCTGACTAGTTTTCACCGCCCCAGTGGAAAACCAGATTGCGAGCGGCACCACTGCCTACATCCGCTGTATCCCGCCGCACCTCACCCTTATGCGTCGCGACAACGGTGTACTTGCCGGCAGGCAACTGAACATAAACCAGCGGCCCAGCCTCACTCAGTGTCAGCACGGGTTGCCCTGCGGCTTTCTGAATGACCACATCCACATCGGGAACATATTCGTCCTTCGGCCCGGTGGAAAAGGTCATGTGCAGGTTGTAACCCTGCGTTTGTTCAATGGCTCGAGCCTCATCCTCTCCGATCCCCCCGGACAGGTAAGTAATCCCGTTTTGCTGTTGCTGCTGAACTTGCACGCCTGTGCTGTCGATCGGTTCAAGACTGGCGGCGTTAAGCAGGACTGGAAACATCATTACGCCGACGGCGGCGATGGGCAGCATGAATGAATGGACGTTCTTCATGGTGGCGACTCCCGGGTTACGCAGAACCCAATCGTTACTCTTTTTAGATTTGTTACCGAATGTTCAAGTTTTAGATCGATTCGCACTTGGGCTGACTGCGAATCGGACTACGTGATGTACTCCTCAAGGAGCGTCTGTCATCGGCGTAGTCCTGCAAAACGAATTCGCCTTTCCTTCCGATTTACCAGCAACGCCCGGCATCGCGAACCATCACTCTCTTGCCATCCTCTTGTGCCTGTTTCCTTCAGCCGCGGAAAATGTCATGAGCTCCCTCAAACCCGGTAACACTCAAGATTCACAGATCACTTCACTGCTCGGCAATCTTGGCGAGTTGATCCGTGAAGCGCGCCAGAAGGTGCTGCGAGCGGTCGATACCGTTCAGGTGCAAACCTGTTGGCAAATCGGACGGCATATTGTGGAGTTCGAGCAGGAAGGCGCTCGGCGGGCGGTGTATGGCAAGCAGTTGTTATCGACGCTGGCGAAAGTCCTGACGTCGGAGTTTGGGAAAGGTTTTGACGAACGCAATCTGCGCTATATGCGGGACTTTTATCAGACCTTTCCAATTTGGAACGCAGTGCGTTCCGAATTGAGCTGGACCCACTACCGCAGACTGCTACGAGTCGACAACGACAACGCTCGCCACTGGTACATGAACGAATCTGCTCTGCAGAACTGGTCAAGTCGCGCCCTCGAGCGCCAGATCAATACCCTCTATTACGAACGCTTGCTGGCGAGCCGCGACCGGACCGCCGTCAAACAGGAAGCTGCCACCAATATCCAGCAAATGAACGCCAGCCCTCGGGATTTCATCCGGGACCCAGTGCTACTGGAATTTCTCGGTCTGCCCAATGCAGGCTTGATCCAGGAAAGCGAACTTGAACAAGCATTGATCAATCAACTCCAGGGCTTCCTGCTCGAACTGGGCAAAGGCTTCGCCTTCATCGCTCGCCAGCAACGCATCAGTACCGAGAGCAAAGACTTCTACATCGATCTGGTGTTCTACAACTACCTGCTCAAGTGCTTCGTCATTTTCGACCTCAAGCGCGGCGTTCTGACCCACCAGGATGTCGGCCAGATGGACATGTACGTGCGCATGTACGATGACCTCAAGCGCGGACCGGAGGATGGCCCCACTGTCGGCCTCATTCTCTGCGCGCAAAAAGATGAATCGGTGGTGCGCTATTCAGTGCTGCAAGGCAACGAACAACTGTTCGCCAGCACCTACAGACTGGTGCTGCCGAGCGAGGAGGAGCTTCGCACAGAACTGGATCGGGAATGGGCGGTGCTTGAGGAGCGGTTACTCAAGCAGAGGCTCCGATAAGCACGGGTGGATTGTTCATAAACGGCGTGAAGACTATGGTGGTTGGCTAACCGCAAAGGTTCAACGCCGATGAATTTGCAGGACATACCCTCACTGGCCCCGACGCAACGTGAATTGCCGCTACCCACCGGCACACCGGGTGAATCTTTCAAGGAGCCCGCCGCCGACGGTTTCATCCTTGGCGGCTTCAATTGGCGGCATGCGAATCAAGACCCAACCCGTCCAGTGGTGATCATCAACGCCGCTACTTCAGTCCGTTGCCGACACTACTCGCGCTTCGCCGATTATCTGTTCGCCAACGGCTTCGATGTGATCACCTATGACTACCGCGGCATCGGCGAGTCGCGCCCCGCGTCGCTGAAAGGGCTTGAGGCCTCATGGTCCGACTGGGGCGCACTGGATTTCGAGGCGATGCTGCAAAGGGCGCAACGCGAGTTTGCCGAACAACCCATCAATGTCGTCGGCCACAGCTTCGGCGGTTGCGCGGCTGGGCTGGGAGCCTCCGGGCATGTGATCCGACGCCTGGTGACGGTGGGTGCGCAGTTCGCTTACTGGCGCGACTACGCACCTGCTCATCGCTGGCGAATGTTTGGCAAGTGGCATGTGGTGATGCCATTGATGACCATGCTTTATGGCTACTTTCCCGGCAAACGCCTCGGCTGGCTCGAAGACACCCCAACTGGCGTAGTTCGCGACTGGAGCATGCCCGCCGCCCAATATGAGAAACGCCCCAGCGCTCGCGTCATCTACGCCGAAAGCGGCCAGCTGCCGTTCGGGAACGTCACCGCCCAAACGCTGGCCATCAGCCTCAGTGATGATCCCTATGGCACGATTCCGGCCATTGAACGCCTGCTCGGCTACTTCACCAACAGCACAAACACTCACCTGCGAATCACCCCTGAAGACATCGGCGACGAAGAAGTCGGACATTTCGCCTTTTTTCGCAGCGCATACCAAGCCACACTATGGCCCATTGCATTGTCCTGGCTGCAGACCGGCGAGCTGGCCCCCGATACACCCGGGCGGCGAGTGCCACGCAGCTGATGGATGCGCCCTCTCAACGAATTACGGAACGACGCCCATGGCCTCCGCCAACAAGCAGAACAAACGCGCCTCTCGCGCCAAAGCCAAGGCCAAGCAGAACCGCACCCAGCGGGCTGCCACGCCGGTCGAGCTGGACCCGAACGACGATCGCATCGACTTCGAATCGGTGGACCTGACCGAACTGTTCAAAGAAATGATCGATGCGGCAAAGATCAGTCAACAGGCGATGTGCGCGGCCTTTCTTGAACACCCACTGCTCGCGCTGGTGTTGGAACAAGAAGGCGAAGAAACCGCGACAGACTTCATCATCGCTGCGCTGATCGAGTATCGCCAATGGTCCACCGAAGCTGACGAAGCCAGCGCCTTGGCGTGGATCGAATCCCCGGCCTTCCAGGCTGACTACGTGGCAGCTTCCGAAGTCATCGCAGCCCAAAACCAACAGAAACCAAACTGAGTTCCCATGGCATCCCTGAACAAGCAACAGAAACGCGCCAAACGCGCCAAGATCAAAGCCAAGCAAATCAATATCCACGGCAGAAAACCCGCAGAGCTGGACGATGACCTGGGTGAACTCGGCGAGCCGATCCCGGAATACACCCTGGCAATGTTCAGCAAAATGCGTGACGCCGAGGCCACCAGCCGCAACGACATGCTGCTGACCCTGCTGTCGAACCTCGCCGAAATCATCAGCGACCATCCAGAACTGCTGGACATGGAAAACGCCGACAACGAAGCCATGGCCGCCACACATCTAGCCGCCGACATGCTGATCGACTACCGCATGTGGGCCGATGGCATGGACCGCGACGCCGCCCAGGCCTGGCTGACCGACCCGCAATTCATCACCGACTTTGGCGATGCGCTGGACAGCTATCGTCAGTCGCTGGACCTGCCAGTGGAAAAGGCCGAGTAAGGCTACCCCGGAAGTAAAAACGGCCGCTTGTCATCACTGACAGCGGCCGGTTTTGTAACCGTGAAACTGTCGTGACTATCACAACCTTTCATCAGTCACCTCGTATATCCCATTGACATATCCCAACAGAATTCTATCCTCCTGACTTCAAGCGTCAGCAAAGCGCAGGAGGCCTGCCATGGAACAAACCACCCTTTTTATGAGCAATCGAAGCCAGGCCGTCCGCCTGCCCAAAGCCGTCGCAATGCCCAGTGATGTGAAACGTGTCGATGTTATCGCTATCGGCAGGGCTCGCCTCATCACCCCGGCAGGAGAAGCCTGGGATAGCTGGTTCGACGGCGAAGGCGTGAGCGCAGACTTTATGGCTGACCGTGAGCAACCAACCGATCAGGAGCGTGAGTCGTTTTAATGATCAAATTCATGCTCGATACCAACATCTGCATCTTCACCATCAAGAACAAGCCACAGGTTGTACGCGAAGCATTCAATCGTCATCACGGCCAGCTGTGCATCAGCGCTGTCACCTTGATGGAGTTGATTTACGGTGCAGAAAAATCTGCCGCACCGGAAAAAAACCTCGCTGTCATCGAGGGCTTTGTTGCCCGTCTTGAGATCTTGCCTTTTGACTATGAAGCAGCAGCACACACCGGAATGATTCGCTCGGAATTGGCTAAAGCAGGGACACCAATAGGCCCTTATGACCACATGATTGCCGGCCACGCACGCTCACGAGGGTTCACCATCGTGACGAATAATCTACGGGAATTTGAGCGTGTATCCGGTTTACGAGTTGAAGACTGGGTGCACCCCGCTTGAATCGAGCACAACAGACAAAACAAAAACGGCCGCTTGTCATCACTGACAGCGGCCGTTTTGCGTTACGCGGTACGAATCAGTTCAGCACCACCGCGCCCACTTTCTGCAGCTTGCGACGACGGGCCACAAACAACCCGGCAGCCACCACCAACAGGCTCAGCAAACCAGTCGCGAGGATCTCCACGCGATGGGCTTCCTGGAACAGCATGATGGTCAGGGCCGCAACGATGAATATGATCACCGCGTAGGTCAGGCCCGGGAACAGCCACATGCTGAAGGCGATTTTTTCACCGCGCGCCATACGCTGTTTGCGCATACGCAGTTGCGAAATCGCGATCACCAGGTACACCAGCAATGCGATGGCGCCAGAGCTGGCCAGCAGGAACTCGAATACAGCGGCCGGGGCTACGTAGTTGGCGAACACTGCAAGGAACGCAGCTGCGGTCGACAGCATCACGGCCCAGTAAGGTGTGCCGCTGCTGTTGGTGCGCTGGGAAACGGCCGGCGCATCGCCGCGTTTGCCCAACGAGAACATCATGCGCGAAGCAGTGTAGAGCGCCGAGTTCAGGCAACTGGTTACCGCAACCAGAACCACGATATCGACGATCAGCTTGGCATTCGGGATACCCATGCGCTCCAGCACAGTCTGGTAGGAACCGACGCTGGCGAGAATCGGGTCGTTCCATGGCACCAAGGCCACAACGATGAAGATGGATACGAGGTAGAACAAGCCAATCCGCCAGATCACCGAATTGGTGGCCTTGGAAATCTGCTGGCCAGGGTTCTTCGATTCCGCGGCCGCGATGGTCACGATCTCGGTGCCCATGAAGGAGAACATGGTGGTCAGGATGGCACCCAGCACCGCGCCCATGCCATTTGGCAGGAAGCCTTGAGTATCAAACAGGTGCGACACGCCGCTGACTTGGCTGGTAGGCAAAAAGCCGAAGATCGCCAGAATGCCAAGGCCGATAAAACCGATGATCGCTACGACTTTGACCAGGGCGAACCAGAACTCGAACTCTCCGTAGTTCTTCACACTGAACAGGTTGGTCACCGTTAGCAGCAACGTGATAACCAGCGTGAAGGCCCAGATCGCCACATTCGGGAACCAGGCATGCAGGATGGTTGCGGCAGCGTTAGCCTCCAGCGGGATGACCAAAACCCAGAACCACCAGTAGAGCCAGCCGATGGTGAAACCGGCCCAGTGACCGATCGCGCGATCGGCGTACGTCGAGAAGGAACCTGTATCTGGCGATGCAACGGCCATCTCGCCGAGCATTCGCATTACCAGAACCACCAGAGCACCGGCGGCCGCATAGGCCAACAGCACGGCCGGGCCTGCAACGGCGATGGCATGGCCGGAGCCGACAAACAGCCCGGCGCCGATAACCCCGGCGATCGACAGCATGGTCACATGACGCGGTTTTAGCCCCTGCTCGAGGCCGTTGGAGGAGCTTTGGCTACTACTCATTAAGACTACCTTTGCAAGTAAAGCGATGACGTCGGCCCCGCCTGACATTCCTTCTCGTAAAAAGAATCCAACAGGGCGTTTCTTATTCTGCACGCAATAATTACGCCAAAATGTTTCACGGGCCCGCGATACGGGGCCTGCGGACGAATCGAGCAGTCATCGCAAGTCATTGAGATTAATGGCATTTCGCCAGAGCGTTACCCTGCCACCCACTTCAAAGAACGAATCGGTGCACCGGAAACACACCAAAAAATTCGTGCTCGCACAATAAAAGTGCAGATCAGGAACGTTTGTCCGGTTAGCGCTTCCAACACCCCGCCAAAGCTGGCAACATCGCGCCTTTTTTTCGACAGCCCCACGCTTTTCATTCAAAAGCAGTGTTCAAACGGCTGTTCGGTTGTTGATGGGGCGACAGTCTGCTGTGCCGATGCGACAACCTGCCACATGCCACCCGTTTACCGTCCGTAGCGCTGTTGGCTGCCATTCGAACGCTATGCTAGCTTGGCCGCCTCGCCAGGAAGGCCACCAACAGCAGGAGCGAAAACACTATGAGGAACGCACATGGCTGAGGCCGCGCCCGCGCTTGAAATCCGCAACTTGCACAAACGCTACGGACAGCTTGAGGTGCTCAAAGGCATCTCGCTGACCGCCCGCGACGGCGATGTGATCTCGATCCTGGGCTCCTCCGGTTCCGGCAAGTCCACGTTCCTGCGCTGCATCAACCTGTTGGAAAACCCGCATCAGGGCCAGATCCTGGTAGCCGGTGAAGAACTCAAACTCAAAGCCGCCAAGAACGGCGAACTGGTCGCTGCCGATGGCAAGCAGATCAATCGCCTGCGCAGCGAGATCGGTTTTGTATTTCAAAACTTTAATCTCTGGCCGCACATGAGCGTGCTCGACAACATCATCGAAGCCCCGCGCCGCGTGCTCGGCCAAAGCAAAGCCGAGGCCATCGAAGTCGCCGAAGCCTTGCTGGCCAAGGTCGGCATCGCTGACAAGCGCCACGCCTACCCGGCGCAACTTTCCGGCGGCCAGCAGCAACGCGCGGCCATCGCCCGCACCCTGGCAATGCAACCCAAGGTAATCCTGTTCGACGAACCCACCTCCGCCCTTGACCCGGAAATGGTCCAGGAAGTACTTAATGTCATCCGCGCATTGGCCGAAGAAGGCCGCACCATGCTGCTCGTGACTCATGAAATGGGCTTCGCCCGTCAGGTTTCCAGCGAAGTGGTGTTCCTCCACCAAGGCCTGGTAGAAGAACAAGGATCGCCGCAGCAGGTGTTCGAAAACCCGCTTTCGGCACGCTGCAAACAATTCATGTCCAGCAACCGCTAACGGAGCTACCCGCATGCAGAACTACAAAAAAATCTTCCTGGCCGCTGCTGTCACCCTGGCCTTCAGCGCCGGTGCCGCCGCCGAGACCTTGAAGATGGGCATCGAAGCGGCCTACCCGCCGTTCAACAACAAAGATGCCAGTGGCAATGTCGTCGGCTTCGACAAAGACATCGGCGATGCCCTGTGCGCCAAGATGAAAGTCGAGTGCACCGTGGTTACATCCGACTGGGATGGCATCATCCCGGCCCTGAACGCCAAGAAGTTCGACTTCCTGATCTCCTCGATGTCGATCACCGACGAGCGCAAGCAAGCGGTGGACTTCACCGCCCCGTATTACTCTAACAAGCTGCAATTTATCGCCAAGAAAGACGTCGACTTCAAAACCGACAAGGAGTCGTTGCAGGGCAAGGTGATCGGCGCCCAACGCGCGACTCTGGCCGGCACCTGGCTGGAAGACAACATGGAAGGCGTCGAAGTCAAACTCTACGACACCCAGGAAAACGCCTATCTGGACCTGACTTCGGGTCGTCTGGACGGCATCCTGGCCGACAAGTACGTCAACTATGAGTGGCTGAAAAGCGACGCTGGCCGGGCCTACGAATTCAAGGGCGACCCGGTGGAAGAAAGCGACAAGATCGGCATCGCTGTTCGCAAGAACGACCCGATTCGCGAGAAGCTGAACGCCGCACTGAAAGAAATCGTCGCTGACGGCACTTACAAAAAGATCAACGACAAGTACTTCCCGTTCAGCATCTATTGATTCTGACCTGCCTGACCGGCGCCGCTCGCTGACGGTGCCGGTCCTTGGCATTGCCTGCCGCGATTTGAAAAGAATTCCATGATTATCGACCTCTACGGATTCGGCCCGGCGCTCGCCGCTGGTGCGCTGATGACTGTGAAACTGGCACTCTCGGCCTTGTGCCTGGGGCTGGTGCTCGGTCTGCTCGGCGCCTTGGCCAAGACTTCCCCGTACAAGCCGCTGCAATGGCTTGGCGGTACTTATTCAACGCTGGTTCGCGGCATCCCGGAATTGCTCTGGGTGCTATTGATCTACTTTGGCACGGTCAACTTGATGCGTGCCTTGGGCGAGTTCTTCGGCAACCCCGACCTCGAACTTAATGCCTTCGCCGCCGGCGTGATTGCGTTGGGGCTGTGCTTCGGCGCCTACGCCACGGAAGTGTTTCGCGGTGCGATTCTGGCGATCCCCAAAGGTCACCGTGAAGCTGGCGTGGCCCTGGGCCTGTCGAAATTTCGCATCTTTACCCGGCTGATCATGCCGCAGATGTGGCGCATCGCCCTGCCGGGCCTGGGCAACCTGTTCATGATCCTGATGAAAGACACCGCGCTGGTCTCCGTCATCGGCCTGGAAGAAATCATGCGTCACACACAAATCGGCGTGACCATATCCAAGCAACCGTTCACCTTCTATATGGTGGCCGCCTTCATGTATCTGGGCCTGACCATTCTGGCCATGACCGGCATGCACTTTATGGAACGACGCGCCGCTCGCGGCTTCGCGAGGAGCACCCAATGAACTGGGAAGTCATCATCAAGTGGCTGCCGAAACTGGCTCAGGGCGCGACACTGACTCTCGAACTGGTGGCTATCGCCGTGATCGCCGGGTTGCTGCTGGCGATTCCGCTGGGCATCGCTCGCTCGTCGCGACTCTGGTACGTGCGGGCATTCCCCTACGGCTACATCTTCTTTTTCCGTGGCACACCGTTGCTGGTTCAGCTGTTCCTGGTCTATTACGGTCTGGCGCAGTTCGACGCAGTGCGTAACAGCTCGATGTGGCCGTACCTGCGCAGTCCGTTCTGGTGCGCCACGGCGACCATGACCCTGCATACCGCAGCCTACATCGCCGAGATCCTGCGCGGCGCGATCCAGGCGATTCCACCGGGCGAGATCGAAGCGGCGCGGGCGCTGGGCATGTCCCGGGCCAAGGCACTGTTCTACATCATGCTGCCGCGTGCGGCGCGCATCGGCCTGCCGGCCTACAGCAACGAAGTGATCTTGATGCTCAAGGCCAGCGCCCTGGCCAGTACCGTGACCTTGCTGGAACTGACCGGCATGGCCCGCACCATCATTGCCCGCACCTACCTGCCGGTGGAGATCTTCTTCGCCGCAGGCATGTTCTATCTGCTGATGGCTTATGTGCTGGTTCGCGGCTTCAGGCTGCTGGAGCGCTGGCTGCGCGTCGATGCCTGCCAAGGGCGTTGATTCCTGCGTGCTGACGGGCGAGGCCTTGCTCGCCCGCTTCACCGCGCTGGATGCTTTTCTGATCGAACATCAGGCGCTGTGGAAGCCTCGACCGTTTACTCATCTGCAATTGCCTTGGGAAGTGTCCTACCCGGAGTTGGCGTTCTGGCTACGCGGACGGTCGCTGGAGGATGCGGAAAGCAGTCATAACCAACCTTGCCTGCTCGATGCGCCTGAGCCGTTTGCTTCATTGGCGGCGATGTCTGCCGAACTGAGCGCGGTGGGTGAATTACCGGCTCATGCACTTGAAGCGGCAGGCCATCGCTTAAATGTGGAGGTGCCGGGGCGCAAGTGGCAGCAGATCGAAGCCTTCGCCAGTCGGTTGGAGTTCGCTTCGGCACCGAAGCATTGGCTGGATTGGTGTTCGGGTAAAGGCCATTTGGGGCGACGCCTGTTGCAAACCGGGCAACAACTGACTTGCCTGGAATACGACCCTGCATTGGTTGCCAGCGGCCAGACACTCAGCCAGCGTCATCAATTGCATGCGCTGCATGTCGAGCAGGATGTACTCGCGCCTGGCGCAGCCTCTTTATTGAACGCCGATCACACGCCCGTCGCGCTGCACGCGTGCGGTGATCTGCATGTGCGACTGATCCAGCTCGCCAGCGCCGCCGGTTGCAAACAACTGGCCATCGCACCCTGCTGCTACAACCGGATCAGTCTGAACACCTATCAGCCGCTTTCCTGCGCGGCTGAGCATTCCGACCTACACCTCTCCCTCGATGATCTTGCGCTGCCTATGAGCGAAACCGTCACCGCCGGCGCGCGCGTCCGACGCCAGCGTGACACCTCCATGGCCCGGCGCCTGGCGTTCGACCTGCTGCAACGGCAACTGCGCGGCGTCGATGAATACCTGCCAACCCCTTCTCTGCCCAGCGCCTGGCTGGACAAACCTCTCGCCGATTACTGCCGCGATCTGGCCGCGCTCAAAGACTTATCCACAGTTGGCGCCCCAGATTGGACTACACTCGAAACCGCCGGTTGGCAGCGATTGGCTGAAGTCCGCAATCTGGAGCTGCTGCGAGGCCTTTTCCGACGGCCGCTGGAGCTGTGGCTGGTACTTGATCGGGCACTTTTCCTCATTGAGCAGGGTTACACCGCTCGTCTCGGCACATTCTGTAAAACTCCACTCACGCCGCGCAATTTCCTATTCCTTGCAGAACGCCCTTAAAACAGCCACAGCCTGTGGATAACTCTGTTGATGGAATTATCGTGGATCCAATATTCACGCTGTTTTACGCCTGAAACACTGCTGATCATTTTTTGTTCACACAAATAAAAAACCCGCAAAACAGGCATTTGCAGACAAATGAGAACGAGTCTACAAAATCGTAATGAACAGGTAGTCGCCCCTAGTCCATTGTGCATAAGCATTTCATCAAAACGACATAACCGCCGAATACCGGACATCCATAGCGGAAAATTGCGCCTTGCAATACCCCTTGCTATACCAGCATGCAGGGGCGCCGACAGTGCGGCCATGAACAGAACAATCTGACCGACAGGATGCGACCGTGACGTTCATTTCTTACGCACAGAATTTCGAAGACATCCGCCTGTGGCGCGCCCTCAAATACGTCGAAAACGGCTTCTATATCGACATCGGTGCCAACGACCCCACCCAGGACTCCGTCACCAAAGCCTTCTACGACCGCGGCTGGACCGGCATCAACGTCGAACCCATGCCAAATTACTACGACGCCCTATGCCACCAACGCACTAACGACATCAACCTGCAATGCGTGGCCGGCGAAAGCGCCGATGACCTGACCTTCTACGGCATCGCCGGCACCGGCCTGTCGACCCTCGACCCGGCCTTGGCCCAGCAACACAAAAATGCCGGCCTGGACGTGCGCAGCCAAACCGTCAAATCCCGCACCCTGGACTCCATCTGCGAACAATACGCCCGGAACCGCCCCATCCACTTTTTGAAAATCGACGTCGAAGGCCATGAAGAAACCGTCCTGCGCGGCATGGACTTCACCCAATGGCGGCCGTGGATCATCCTCATCGAAACCCCATGGGAACGCGACCAGACCTGGGAAACCCTCGTCACCGCCGCCGGCTACCAGTCCATCCTGTTCGACGGCATCAACACCTACTATCTCGCCGAAGAACACCTGGCCCTCAAACCCGCCTTCGACATCCCACCGTGCAACCTGGACGACTTCCAGTTCTGCCGCGGCCACAAATTCAGCTACCCCGTCACTGCCCCTGAAAACCACCTCGCCGCCGCCCTGCAACGCGCCGAACAGGCCGAAGCGCAACTGCGAGCCATGCAAAACAGCCGAGCCTGGCGAACCCTTCAGAAACTCAAGAAAGTACTGATTCGCGCCTGACCAGACACCTGCGCAAAAATAGTCTGAATTCAGGGGTTTACAGAACCAATCCAATCGCTATAATCGTCGCCCTAACACGCCGGTATAGCTCAGTTGGTAGAGCAACTGACTTGTAATCAGTAGGTCCCGGGTTCGACTCCTGGTGCCGGCACCACATTAGGCTCCATTGCATTCCACCGAATGCTCTGGAAGCCCCGAAAACCCGCCCTTTGGCGGGTTTTTTCGTTCCAGGACCCTCTGTCGGGATCCAACAAAATCCCCCCTTCCCCGAGGGTATGTTAGGGGTACTGCGATTTTCCGGTCAGGAGCGCGTACCCCTATGCCACGTCTAGCGATCCCTCTCAGCGACCTGCAATGCCGCACGGCCAAAACTCGCGAGCGCGCCTACAAACTGTTCGACGGTGGCGGCATGTACCTTTTCGTCAAAC
The DNA here is from genome assembly GCF_054668495.1 of Pseudomonas sp. S2_A02. Classification (NCBI taxonomy): domain Bacteria; kingdom Pseudomonadati; phylum Pseudomonadota; class Gammaproteobacteria; order Pseudomonadales; family Pseudomonadaceae; genus Pseudomonas; species Pseudomonas sp. S2_A02. The sequence goes on from NZ_CP162776.1 coordinate 3,332,606, forward strand.
CCAATGGCGTGAAGACCTGGCGTTTTAAGTACACCAAGCCCAACGGCAAGGAAGGTACGCTCATCATCGGCAATTACCCCATCGTTACCCTTTCCGTCGCACGACGTAAGCGAGACGAAGCCAAGGCGTTGCTGCTAGACAACCTCGATCCAATGGAAGAAAAGAAAAAGGCCAAGATCGTAGCCCAACGGGCGGCACTGCTTTTCGAAACCGTTGCTCTGGAGTGGCACGCTGATATGTCCCGCCGCTGGACCGAAGGCCACGCAAAAACCGTAATGAGCCGACTGCGTACCCACGTCTTCCCGTTGATCGGCCAACGGCCCATCGCCGAACTCGATACCCACGATCTGCTAGAGATCACCCAGCGCATCAAGGAACGCGGCACCATGGATGTGGCGTTACGGGTACAGAACTACTTATCCACCATCATGCGCGGGGCCAAAAGGGCTCGGCAGATCACCATGAATCCTGCACTGGATCTGGCAGGCTCGATTCACGCGCCGCGCACAGTCCATCGCCCGGCCCTCTCCCTCAACCGCCTACCCGAACTGCTACACCGAATCGACAACTACAACGGCCGCGAGCTGACGCGCCTTGCCGTACTGCTGACTCTGCATGTATTCGTCCGCTCCAGCGAACTGCGCTTCGCTCGATGGAGTGAGTTCGACCTTCAACGCGCCATGTGGGAAATCCCCGATACGCGCGCACCGATTGAAGGGGTACGCAACTCCACGCGCGGGACCAAGATGAACGGCGACATTCAAATGGTTCCGCTATCGCCGCAGGTCATCGAAATACTGGAGCGCCTGCGCAGCCTCAGTCGCTTTTCAGAGTTGGTGCTACCGGGCGACCACAAGTACTGGAAGCCCATGTCCGAGAACACGGTGAACACCATGCTCCGCAACGTCGGCTATGACACCAGCAAGGACGTGTGCGGCCACGGCTTCAGGACCATGGCCTGTAGCGCCCTGCTTGAGTCCGGGTTATGGACCGACGCAGCCATCGAAAGACAAATGAGCCACAAGGAACGCAACCGCGTTCGCGCCGCTTATATCCACAAGGCCGAATTCCTCGAACAGCGCAGGCTAATCATGGCGTGGTGGAGCAACTACATCGACGCCAACCGCCATGGGCATGTGACACCCCACGAATTCGCTCACCCAGTCGGCGACAACATCACGGCCCTACAAAATAGCCGTGGCGCATCCAAACGTGGGTAAGCCTGTGAGATCACCGTTGTCCGCCCTTCCACGCGGGTCCATCCAAGCGGGGCTGCAAAGCCGCCCTGCTTGGATGGACCTCACTTAAAAAATCTAAAGCCCAAGTAACTGTCTGTGGAAAACCACTGATTTCCACCGGTGGATAATTTCATCCACAGCCGCAGAACTCCCGAAAATTCGAGCCTTGACCCGAATTATCCACAGGCGTAGAAAAGATCGGGCAAAGCGCTGTCGCTGACAGCAACCCAGGTAGCCAGAACCTTTGAGGCTACGCCACACCGTGGTGGTTCTCCCAAAGTGCGATTAGCGTCCGGCGGCTCGCACGGTCACTCACCGAGTGATGGATGCCCACTCCAGATCATTGCCATTGCGGCAAATACATCCCCCTACCCAACTGCCCTGCAGCAACCTCTCCGCGTGGCCATTTCATTGCGCCAACCTGCGCCCGTCTCTTTCTCCCGGAAAGAGACGGGCGCTCCTACCACTGCTGCAGCCCAACTCGTACAAGGCTTTGCGGCATTCCCCCTTGTGACAATCGGCGTGACAAACACCGAGGTCACCAGCAACAGCGATGCAGACGATGGTGCCGCAGCCCAAGGAACGGGTTGCACCTGACTGACAGTCAGGCATGCCCCGGTCATCTCATCACTGCCTTCACCCGACTCAGGATCTCGCGGCGCTGATCTCGTCAGCCAGTGCAGCCTCCACCCGCCCACTTCTTCGGAAGTGCTCAGGAGGCCAGATCATGAGATGCCCAAGCTCTCGGTCGTAAAGAGCCGCCAGTCCCGCGTTAGTGGACAACCCTCACAGGTCGCAGGGGCCTTGATCCCTGATAACACTCAGCATTCTTGGCGGGATGACGTGGGGAAGGTTTTAAAAGTTTTGGCTTCGAGAGGAGTTCGATCATGGCATTGGTCGGTAGACGGGATGGGCGCAATTTTGGCTATGGACGGCAACTGAGTTATGCGGGGCCGCAAGCGCTGAAAGATCTGTTTGGCGGTGGGCATTACGGGACGGTCAAAGCGCACAGTGATCGCTGGCAGGCGTTTGTTCGGTGGTGTCGGTCGGAGGATGGACCAGGATTTAACGATGCGCAGCAGATTGATCGGCAGACCTTACTGGATTACGCAGGACACTTACGCCAGCAGGTTGCACAAGGAGCTATCGGCATCGCGACCGCGCAAAACCGATTGTCCAGCGTGAACCGAACCATGGCCGCGCTTCGCGGTGATCAGTCCGTGAAAGTACCGAGCCCAAGCAAGGCGTTGGGAATGCAGCGGGCCAGTGTTCGTCGCTCAGTGCCGCAAGGCCAAGACCGCGAACAGGTGAAACGGATCGTCGACGCGCTCTGCGAACAGAATCCCCGTGCCGCAGCCGTTATGCAGTTGGCACGCGCCACTGGCATGCGATTGCGCGAGGCGATTCTGGCCGACCTACCACGCCTCAAGCGCGAAGCCAAACATTACGGCAAGATCAATATCCAGGATGGAACCAAGGGTGGACGCTCGGGGGCATCTGCGCCTCGCTGGATTCAGGTAAATGTTCAAATCCACGAAGCACTCAGCTATGCCGAGCAGGTCTCTCCCAACGATAGTTGCAACCTGCTGGCACCGAACGAAAGCTACTTCGACTTCCAACGGAGAGTCGTGCGACCCGTCCGAGACTTCCTACATACGAACAACCTCAAAGGCTTCCACGAACTGCGCGCGGCTTACGCATGCGAACGCTATGAGCAGATCACCTGTCACCTAGCGCCTATCAACGGCGGCAGATGCAGCCACCTAGATCTGCAACTCGATCGAGAGGCACGCTCACAAATCAGTTATGAACTGGGGCATGGTCGAATCGACGTGGTATCGGCCTACATTGGTGGTCGACAATGATCAGGCCATTCGATATGGAGCTGTTCCTGGTGGGGGTCCTGACAGGGTCGCATGCCACACGCCAGCGCCATCTACGCCAAGCAAAGACCATTCAAGCCGCGATCTCTGATCGCTGGTACCGAGATAATCCATGGACGTGGCAGCACAAGCATCTCACCTGGTTTCTAAATCAACAAACAGCCGGCTCCCATTACTATTACCTTCTAACCTCGAGGCTGATAGTTCGTCGACTAGGAAAAAAATGGGTCTTAAACACTAACCCCCCTGACAGAAAAAATTATCGCATCAATGACCTTAATGGCCATAATACAAAAAAACTCTAACTCAAACTACCAAGTAGGTATATTAAACAATCTGCCAGAACTACCTTCGTCATGTAGCACGCGGGCTAGTTCATACTCCGAGAATACAACTCCATCTGGCACGTCGGAGTCGATTGTAGTCAAAATATACTGAATCCCAGAGAGACTAGATGCTGTTCGGACGTACTCAATAAACTCAATTTTCTTTCTATCGTCAAGTGTCTCCAACCCACCATCATGATATAAGAACCGCACAAATTCCATTTTTGAATACGCCATTGCGACAGCGATATCAAAGCCTATACACAGCATTTTTCTGTAGCTATGCCCATCACTCTCTCCAGTTATTCGTCCTAGACCATTTAAAAGACCAGCCGAATATTCCAAATTCCCTTCAGCATTTTGCTCAGTTATTAATACTCCGTCCTTATTTAATACTTCCGTTACAAAGTTCGCAAAATGCTCTTTGATCCCTTTATAGATTCCATCATTCGACCGGATGACCGAATCGCGATTCATCCTAATCTTCTCTACAACCTCATCTTTTTCTCGAATCAGCTTTCTACAATCAGCCTCCATACTTTTCACAGAAGAGTTCACTTCCAACCTTCGATTCAGCTCATAAATGTAGGACTTCTGTTCAGAAAGAAGATCTGACACTTCTTGATACTTTAAAAAAACATCTTGCGAGCGTAGATACCCCAATTTCTTTGAGCGTTCTTCACTAAGCTCAGAAATAGAGCTAGCTATTTCAACAAGTTCGCTTTCCAGTTCCCCTATTTGCTGAAAAATAAACCCTTGACGCTCAATAGTTATTTTACGATTAAACTCTACCAGCTCCCCAAATGTTCGCTTAAGCTGACCATCAAATATAACACCCGACTCCTCGAAAAGCTGAGACAAACTGTCCAACTCGATTTTAACATCGCTCGACGCCAAGGACTTATTGAGTTTCTTTAACCGTGCAGAAAGATAGTATCTCAAATTATTAAGATCACTTATCTGTGAATTTATACCATCCGCGAGTTCTTCAATATAAAGCACATCAGTGCTATCAAAATTAAAATTCTCCAACTGCCATTCCAAATCAGAAACTTGATTCTTTTTCACGTCAAGCAGGTTCAATATCGTTTCTTCTTGATCGCCTGCAGTCAAGCCTATAGCGGATTTTAGCTTAGCGATTTCCTCCCGCAGAGCTTCAACCTCGCTCTTTAGCAAGTAATTTCTCTTCAACGAATACGAGTCAAATCCCAGAAGGTGTCCAACATATGGTTTCCAATAGACATGTTGCCCTCTATGCTTATCCAATTGAAAAACATCCGTGTAATCATCCTGACCTCTTAGACAGTAAGCGATAGCATCACGATAACTCCATGGATCAATAACCAAGAGATTAAGGTAGGAGTCAAGAACAAGGCGTGCTTTGTCGATTGCAAGATCACTATAATCCCAGAGCGCATCTTCTAAACCTCGAAAGCATTGTTTAGCTTTTGAGTGTTTCCTTAAAAAAATTCGAGTGTTTTTTGATACTCCGCGTTTTACAGTTAAAAACTCACCGGAGTTCAGCTTAAGCTCAATGTAAAATTCATATTTTTCAAACACAGGAAAAAATTCAAACAAGAAGAAAGTCTTGTGCCGCCCTTTCAACAAACAAAAATCAATAAGTTCTGCCAGTTTGCTTTTACCTAAATTATGGGCATCTGTCGATTTCAAGGTCTTATTAAAAACCCTACCAAGTATGACATTAAAACCATCATGGAAATCAACAGTAGAAAATTCGCTTTCGAAATTTGAATATATCCTAGAAATTTTCATGGTCCGACATACTCGATAAGATCATTCTTACGGTGATAATCAACCAACCCCAAAAGAAAAAGCAACTGCAAGCTCGGTTTAAATAAAATATTTGCCCTAGCATCGTAAGAATTAAGCTTTTCTAGCAAATCAGAATAGCTCTCAAATTTAGACTTCTTAATGGAGCCCAATAAAAAACCAGACACTGCCAGAACAGTGAGATCGGGATGAGAGTTCTTATTAGGCATTAGCAACATCATCATCTCCAATGTCGCAATGATAATACATATAATACATCATAGATCTGGTTAACTGTTTGTTCCCTTTTAGTTCAACATCCCGTTCCAACAGCAGTTCGATCAACTTCTCTAGCACAACATCAAAACTCTGACCAGGGATTCGAAGAGCGATAATTTTCGCAGCCAGTTCTTCTGATACGCCTAAGTATAGCCTCTGCAAATCATCGTTTTCAGGCATCGCGAGGAAGTCCTGGATGAGATACATGTCTTCAATTTTTCTTTTTATGAGCTTAGAATATTGATCAGAAAGACTATTTATCTCATTCTTTCTTTCAAAATCAGTTCTAAATATTCGGGTAGATATGTCGCGTTTAGTTATACCTCCTAAGCCATTACTAAGCCCTACTATAATACTAGCTAGGTCATCTGGCTCTATGTTCAAAGGCATCTCGAATGGGTTTAAACCGACAGCAGCTGGAATGTCGGGGTAGAATTTCAAATAATTTTCAAAACTCTCGATACCAACCAATCCAATATTCTGTTTGTCGAGGCCAGTCTCAAAAGAGATAAAGTTCTTGATGGCCTCATTCGCATTGCCTGGAAGCTTTCTATTTGAAAAAAGCAAATAATTACTTAAACCATCGTTATCGATCAGTCCCTTAATCTTTAAAATCTCACCATTGACAGCCGACGAGGCGACCCCAAAGAAGTCAGGGTCTGAAAATTTCTTATTGTATGCCAGCGTATGTTTTGCTTGAATCACAGTTAAACCGCTCCACGGCTTTGATCTGCTTGGAAACAATTCTGCTTCTCCGTGAAAACGGGAATCGCGCCCACCATCTGGCCCATCAGAAAATGTTTCAGTGCCCAAACCTAACAGCCGATAACAAACGTGAATTACCAGAGTCTCAAATTGCGTCGGGGATAATTCACTATACTGATATTTCATACCTGCATCCCTCTCAGATATTTTTATTTCATGGATTACATAGAATATGAGGTTGAACACCATATTCCTTACAAGCACCAATGAAAGTATTGATCAGCCAGATCAACTGAATATAATGCGGCCGACACGTCCCTGTTTGCGCCAACTCATTAAATTGAGTTTCCAATACACTCTTTTTTAAAAATGGTGTTGCCAACACTATTTTTCTCACTGAGTTTTGATTGGATGTAATCGCGTTTAATGCGTTTTCAATATCTGTCCAATTTTTTCCGCCTCTGACTCTAGTGATTTGAGTGTTTTCGTAGAAACCTGTCCAATCACGATCATGTTTTTCTCTAAATTCAATGGTATCAGCGAATGTGCGTCCAATATTTTTTAGGCCTTGAGCAACCACTTCATGAAAGCTACTTGCACCGTAACTTTCACCTTTAACAAATTTTGAATGTATGAACGATATCGCCGGAGGATTAGCATTGGGTTCAAAGAAAATATGGTCAGCCCATTCGTCATTCATATCGTCGCATACAGTGACCCCATCAGGCAGGCATACTAAATCTTCAACCTTCCGAAACAACGATAACTCAGGAAATTTATCGATACCTGGTGGATACCTTCTATCCTCATTCTTTTCCTTTTCACTACGAACTCCAGAAAAATCGTAGTTAGGATTAAAAATAGATAAGACCGCCGGCAAATTATTTAATAATTTCCTGTCTTCGAAACAGTCTCTTCCGAAGTAGGCATACTTCGGAGTATTAAACATGATCGAAAACGGCTTGTGGGTATTGATATATTTCGTCAATGACATGCACTGTTCATTTTCAATATACAGCAAAATATTATCTGTGATTTTTGATTTGAATGAAGCCACCCGCTTTTGCAAAGTTACAGCGCCTGAAACTTCTTTCCCTTTAAAAACCATCGTCCCTCCCGCCACAACCTTAGCCGGCGTTTTGAAACAATCGAATAGACGCTTCATTTGAAGCGGGGACATCGCCTCCTCACCTCCACCGCGTAAAACCTTTATTTCCGATGCGGAGTTTCCGGACCTGATTAGCTCATCTAATTCGTCAAGATTAATAAATAATGCGATAGGCTCGAAACCTTTTTGGACAATTTCCTCAAGCGTAATAGGTGAGGCAAAGCCATTAATGAACTCGCTTTTGTTTGCAAGATTTTTAATTTCCTGCACCGTGGCCATTACCCACCTTACGACTTCATTTAAATTAGATCGTTTATCTCTCAGGGTTACTCTAGACGCGTTAGGTGTCAAAGTAATCGTATCCCCTTGCACCTTTATTCTAAAACTTTGTGGTATAGAACGGCTTGATGAGTTTGACGAAAGTATTCCATTTAGCCGTCGGGCTTCATACGCTCGGCTTCTAATGACAGCATCCGAAATCGCCATGTTACTCATTGTAACTTTTTCATACTCCGGGTCGTTTCGCCCTTGGAAATTTGTAAATTTCTCATACTCGAACTCATCTAAGAACTCGGAAAACTTCTTCTCCAGCGAGGAAACATGCTTCTTTATTATAGCTACAGCTGAATCGTACTCTACGATTAAGGCAAACGCGTACTTCTCCTCACGAATATCGGTTTGATCCAAAAATGAGGGTTCACTAACAATTTTATAGGCGACTGCAGAACACAAAATAACTTCTTGATTAACAACCAGTTCTTCCTTGATAATTCTTATTAAGAACCCACCGATTTTCTCAGAAGAGATATCTTTAAATACTTCAGATATTTTCTTTTTGGTTATTTTTTTCTTAATTTTATAGAACTGTGCGCTTTTCCCAAGATAAACATTCGTGAAATCCATCTGCATACTTCCTTGTTAGTCGCAAGGGCACGATCATACCAAATGGCCTTGTGCCAGCCTAGAAATCTCGAGCAGAAATAAGACAACGCTTCCAGCGCGAATCTGGAAGGCTGAAATTACATTATTTTAGGAAGCGTTATCCGGGCATTAAGGATGTTAATTATCCTATAGGAGCAATCCCGATTCGATTCCACTGAAGGCCATAACTAGCTGATTTATTTATAGTTACTGGTCGGGGTACGCCAAATTTTCCACCGACTTCTAAACCCGCAGGAAACCTGGCCTCGCCAAAAGCTACCGTTCGTCTGGTGCCGCACCATACAAAACAAAGCCCTCGCAGAAATGCGAGGGCTTTGTTGTTTCTGGCGTACGTGAAATCCGAATCCCATTTCACGCGTCGCAAGCACTAAACACTTAGCTGCTTTATCCAGTCAAGGCTCGCAACGGTCGAACCGGAAGGACGGTATTCACAGCCGATCCATCCTGGATAGCCACGCTGCTCCAGCGCCGCGAACAAGGCAGCAAAGTCGATGCTCCCCGTTCCCGGTTCGTGACGACCCGGGCAGTCGGCAATTTGCACATGGACTGTTCTGTCATAAAACCGGGCCAGAACATCTGCTGCGTCTCCAGTCAGAGTCTGGGCATGGTAAAGATCGAGAATCAGCCCAACACTCGGGAAGGTCTCCAGCACCTGTTGCGCCTTGCTGAAGTCAGACATGTAGTAGTCCGGCATCGCCTGCGAACTGATCACTTCGATAAGCGGCCGCAAACCCTGGTCTTCGAAGTACTTGACTGCATATTCCAGGTTGCCCTCGAAGATGCGCCCAGCATCATCCTGCGTCGTAACACCAGACATGATGTGGACATCCGAACACGCCAGCGCCTTTGCATAGCTGGCGGCCTGGAGCAACCCGCTGCGAAATTCCTCTTCCTTGCCCTGCAAGGCAGCGATGCCTTTGGTAACGCCAGCCGGTGCAGCGAATTGAATCAGCGGCAGACTGTATTGAGCCAGGTGGTCGGCCAGAAGACTCGCGTCGAATTCATAGGGCGACGGGAACTCTACCGCGTGAAAACCAGCTGCTGCGGCAGCTTCGATGCGCTGCAGAAAAGGCAACTCATTGAATTGGAAACCGAGATGAGCATTGAACTTGAGCATATTGGTAAACATCCATGTAGTGATTTATGGCTTTTACATACATTGTAACTGCTTCATGAACCCCACATTCAAAGCGCCTAGCTGATCCCGAATGTTGTGTTCCCGATTCCATCGGGAGCCATCGACTCCTGGTGCCCGCACCATACAAAACAAAGCCCTCGTAGAAATACGAGGGCTTCGTTGTTTCTGGGCTTTGGAAAACCAGGTCTCAGTGCCCCGCACTCTGCCCACCATCGACATGCAAGATCTCGCCGGTGACAAAGTTGGCGCTGTCCAGATAAACAACAGCCTGCGCAATATCGCTGATCTCACCCATATGCCCCACCGGGTGTAAATTCCCCAGCGCTTCGTGAGTTTCCTCACCATGCATCGGCGTCTTGATGATGCCGGGGGAAACCGCGTTCACCCGAATTCCACGCTTGGCATACTCAATGGCCAGCGATTTAGTCGCCGCGTTCAAACCACCTTTGGTCAACGACGCCAGTACCGACGGCACACCGTCAATCGCGTGGTCCACCAGGCTGGTGGTGATGTTGACGACGTGGCCGCGGCCCTGTTTTTCCATCTCGGTGATCGCGAGTTGGGTGATGTAGAAGAAACCATTCAAGTTCACCGACAGCACCGCGGCGTAGTCTTCTTGGGTGTAGGCGGTGAACGGTTTGGCGACGAAGATCCCGGCGTTGTTGACCAAGGTGTCGATACGGCCGAAACGTTCGATCGCTTCACGGATGACTCGCTGGGCGATCGCCGGGTCGCCGATGTCACCGGCAACGGTGTGGATGTCTGGGTCGGTGGATGGCTGGATCGAACGCGAAGTGGCGACAACCCGATAATCGAGATCACGGAAGGCCTTGACCATGCCTGCGCCGAGACCTTGGGAGGCGCCAGTAATAACGATGACTTTTTTCGAATTGCTCATGATGAACCTCTACCAATAAATGATGGTTTGAAAAGTGATCAATCAGTCTTCGGCGGGGACCTGCGCCATTTGCCTCAGAAATGGCTGCGCTTCTCCAGATCAAACTTGAACCCGATGGCCTCACCGCGAGCGATCTGCGTCGCTTTGCCGGCGGCGACCTCCTCGGCGCTGCGCACGTATTTGCGCATCAAGTGTTCGACCGCGTTCTCACCTTCCACTGGCATGTCCGGGTTCAGCTCAAAGGGCTTGAAAGTCAGCTCGACGGAGACTTCACCGGCCACGTTCTCGATCGCTTGCTCCAGCGCCGTCGCGCCCAAGGCGCACCATGGGCACACCACATCGGAGACGAAATCGATGGTGACGGACGCAGTCATGACTGCCCTTCCGCCTCAGTCAGTTGCTTGCGGTACTGGGTGGTGGTGATCCCGGCATAACCCCAGTTATCGGTGTCGACTTCTTCGATAACGATGTGGGTCAAGTGCGGATCCTTGTTGAGGACGCGTTCCAGGGTTTCAGTGATTTCAGCGATCACCTGGGCTTTCTGCTCTGAGGTAACGCCATCGCGGGTGATGCGTACGCTTACGAAAGGCATGGGGCAATCTCCAGTGACCTTCTTATCGAAATGATGAGGAGGCGTTGGAGAGGACTGTTGTAGTGGTCTAATGAAACCGGACACCCATTTAGGCGAGAATGCTCGCCAGATAGAGGTGTCTGATGACCAAACAACGTCGTTCCTTTTCCGCTGAATTCAAACGCGAGGCCGCAGGCCTCGTGCTCGATCAAGGCTATAGCCATATCGAAGCCAGCCGCTCGCTTGGGGTGGTCGAGTCCGCGTTGCGTCGCTGGGTTAACCAACTCCAGCAGGAGCGCAACGGCTTGACTCCGCAGAGCAAGGCGCTGACGCCAGAGCAACAGAAAATCCAGGAATTGGAAGCTCGAATCGCTCGCCTTGAGCGGGAGAAATCCATTTTAAAAAAGGCTACCGCGCTCTTGATGTCGGAAGAGCACGAGCGCACGCGCTGATTGATCAACTGAGCCCCCAAGAGCCGGTTGATTGGCTTTGCGCAGTCTTTGATGTCACTCGTTCGTGTTACTACGCCCACCGCCTCAGGCGCCGAACTCCGGACGTTGAGCGGCTTCGGTTGCGCAGTCGGGTCAACGAACTGTTTACGCAAAGTCGAAGTGCCGCCGGTAGCCGCAGCATCGTGTCGATGATGCAGGAAGACGGTGAGCAAATCGGGCGGTTCAAGGTGCGTGGCCTGATGCGGGAGCTGGAGTTGGTTAGCAAACAACCTGGATCACATGCCTACAAACAAACGACGGTTGAGCGGCCTGACATTCCGAACATCTTGAATCGAGAGTTTGATGTGCCGGCGCCGAATCAAGTCTGGTGTGGCGACATCACCTACATCTGGGCTCAAGGGAAATGGCATTACTTGGCTGTCGTTCTGGATCTCTACGCACGCCGAATTGTGGGTTGGGCGCTGTCAAACAAGCCGGATGCGGATCTGGTCATCAAGGCGTTGGACATGGCTTACGAACAGCGTGGCAGGCCTCAAGGGCTGCTGTTTCACTCGGATCAGGGCTCGCAATATGGCAGTCGCCAGTTTCGCCAACGGCTCTGGCGTTACCGCATGCGCCAAAGCATGAGCCGTCGTGGAAACTGTTGGGATAATGCGCCGATGGAGCGTGTGTTTCGCAGCTTGAAAACTGAATGGATACCGACCGTGGGCTACATGACAGCTCAAGAAGCGCACCGCGACATCAGTCATTACCTGATGCATCGGTACAACTGGATTAGACCGCACCAATTCAATAACGGACTGGCCCCAGCTCAGGCCGAGAAAAAACTTAACGTCGTGTCCGGGATTAGTTGACCACTACACTGTATGAGGTTGGGTCAGGGGGATAAAGGTGGGGGCGGGAACATCATTAAATACTTGGTGTAATGAGTTGAGGTCTGCATTGAAATCTCTCGGCCCGAAAAATCTCAGAAGAACACTGAAATGAGCGCACTCAGGATTGAAGCTTTTCAACGCCTAGGGGAATCGGCCGAGCAGTTTGGAAGTATGGGTCAAGCTTGAGCGGTAATTGATGCTAGTTAGCGCAGGAGAGAAATCATCGAAATCCAAATAAAGGACACCCATTAGCCTTGGCTTGAAACCAGCTAATGGGTACCCCGTTTTATCCTAAACCGCCTGTAGATCGCGCAATGCCTCAGGATGCTGGCTCGCACCATGTAGCAGCGTCTGCGCTGCCATCGGTTGCCGACGCCCTTGCTCAGTCCTGCAATGTTCGCAAACTAACTCCAATCAGCTTGGCGAACGCGCTCTGAGAAAACGCCCACTTTGGCTCGCGCTTCAGCAGCCGCAGACAGCGGCACCTCTGTCACGCGAACAGCTTCGCCGGCTTTCATTTGACGCACGGACTCCAGCAAGTCCTGCTGGAACTGTTCCAGTCCGCATCAACGCCGGCGTTTCCGGTTGTCGAAACCCTCTCCCACGCCTCCGATCTGCTCCACATCGCCAAACTGCTCGCATCAGACGCCGCCATGGTTCGCAACACCGACCGGCACGCCTGGGCGTCGCATTATTTGCAGGAAATGAGTAAGGCGATTATCGATGATGTGGTGAAGGTACTCGACGCACCGGGTAACAATCGTAGCCAATAACGTCGTCACCATACCTGAGCCGCATGCATGAAAGAGCCCATTGATTCGGGATTCTTTCATTTCTGGCTCACACTTCGCTGACTTCAAATACCGCCCAAAAAAGACGCCGACACACGGTCAAACACACCCGTTGACACCCTCATCACACGGGCAGACAATTTAATCGAGAGCGCGAAACCGACTGCCTTCAGGTGGCGATAGTCGAAGTAGGAGCCCCGTTGATGACCTGAAAATCAGCGCTCGGGTAAACCTCTCCTCCCCTGCTTGAGGGAGCACAATATCAAGCACCTTTTCATGAAAGCAGCCTGCTCAGGCTGCTTTTTTTTGCCTTGAAAAAAGGTTTCGCTGATATCCAGAAAACGCCCACACCTCGCCCATCCGGGCCAATTTTTGACCCCGATCACCTCCCCCCCACCAAAAACCCCGATCCTGTGTAAGCCTCCAACCATCGGACGCAGAATCATTTCGCTACTAAACTCGGGACAAGCATGCTCAGGTGCAGGATCATAGCCAGCACGCGACCGACGCCCACCGGGGCGGTCAGGTACACAACAATAGCCAGCCCACTTTAGAGGGCATTACCCAAATGGATAGCAGAACCTTACGTAACCTCATGCGCATTGTGCAGACCGGCTCATTGTCGGCGGCGGCAGAGCATTCCTGTTTGAGCGTGCAGGCATTGGCCGCGCAGTTGAACAAGGTCGAAGAGCAGTTCGGTTTTCGGTTGTTTCGTCGCTCCAACAAGGGGCTGACACTGACAACACAGGGCACGGAGCTCACGCCCTACATGGACAAGGTATTGGTCGCCACGCGGCAATTGGAGGAGAAAGTCGCCGCGCTCAAGGTGCCGGGGCAGCGCACGCTCAAAGTTGCACTTAACACGACGTTTTCGGCCGACTTCAACCGGCGCATGATCGGGCGCCTCATTGAAGTGTTTCCTGATTTTCAGTTGGAATTCAGCTACGCCGAGTCGATGGAAAACCTCAGCAAGTTGAAGAATGAGGACTTCGACCTCGCCGTGTTGATCGGGCCGCAGCAGCCGGGGTTACCCAGCATTGCCCTGCCCCATGTACAGGTGCAGGTGGTCGGTGCTCATTGCGGTCAGGAAAATGATCCGCTGATGCTGCTCGGCAATAAGTTTCAGGTTCGTCCTGCCGACGATTGTCCGTATTCCCACAGCTTCTTGCGTTTTCTCGACGCCGGCCTTGGGAATTACGAGTCAGACAAGCGGATGATCTATTCCTGCAGCGAGGCCCTGACCCTGTCGTTAATCACGCAAATGGACGGCCTCGGCATGGTTTCCCGTGAGGCGGCCCTGCGTAACGGCTTGACCATTTTCCCGGGTTTCGAGGATTCCCTTGAAGTGCGGCTGGCGGTCAATAACCCCGAGTTGTCGGGTCAGGCCCTGAACGACGTGGTCACTCTGCCGCTACATGAACGATCCGAGCGCGATGTACGCAGCCGTTCCCAGCGCTACGCTGAGAAAGAGGTTTTTGCTGAAATACGCACATAACAACGTCGGAATGGCTGCATAAAATTCCGGGCGATCGAGCTGCACCTGCTGATCCTTGATCAACAGAGGGGTAAGGCTGATTGCAGCAACGATCGCCACCGGCAGGTATTCCAGCGCGCGGGCGACCAGGGGTGGCCAATGATCGGTGCTCACCTGCAGCGGCAACGCGCGCGGCAGGAACGTGACGGCCATCATCAGCGCGACGACCAGGATCAGGAACGTTTGGTCAGGCATACACCCACCCCGCAGCCCACGAATGTGGCGATGAACACGTTGAAGGGTGAGCTGCCGATCAGGCTCAGGGCACCCATGCAGGCGACCGCGGCCAGTGCGGCGATCAGTTTGTTGCGGGTGTTGCACAGCGATACCAGCACATAGAGCATCATCGCGGTCAGCGCATAGTCGAGCTGATATTTGATCAGGTGCGCCGCGTACTGCGCGCAGATTGCTCCCAGCAAACCGCCCAGCACCCACGATGTGTGGCAATACAGATTGAAGCCGATCAGGTAACGCACATTGACCGGCGTGCCCTTGCCCAATTTGACGCTGTGGAAGGCAAACGACTCATCGGTCAGCCCACCGGCATAACACCAGCGCTCGAGACGACTGAGCCCCATCGCTTGCAAGGCCTTGGCCATGTAGACCGACATCAGCATATGCCGCGCATTGATCAGAAACGTGGTGAGGATGATGGTGGTCAGCGACGCGCCGCTTGAGATCAGCGCCAGGGCGGCGAACTGCGAGGCACCGGCATAGACGAACAGGCACATTGCGACCGGCAGCCACACGGGCAATCCGGCATTGACGGCCATTAAACCGAACACAAACGACACCGTGAAGTAGCCCGCAATCACCGGGCTGGCTTCAGCGAACGTGCGCGAGGGCTGCGGCTCGACCATCAGCGGCTGACTGCTGGACGTCTCATTCATAAGTCCCTCTCAAAGGTCGTTTCGCCGCGCGGCTCACAAAAGCCCTGGGCACTCCAAAAACGTTTGCCGGCAAGATTAGCATCGTCGACGAACAGGAACATCCGCAGCACACCCACCCGTTTCATGTCCGCAGATGCCGCTTCCACCAGGCGCTGACCAACGCCCTGGCTGCGATACTCCGGACTCACCGCCAGGTGATTGATGGTGCCACGGCTGCCGAGCATGCCGCCCAACACCGCGCCGACCACTTCGCCGCAGACATCGAGCGCGAGGAACGCAGCGGTGGTTTTTTGCACCAACACACCGCGCAGGCATTTGGCGTCCTGCCATTCACAGAACGACACTTCTTCGAATTGCCGAAAGAAGCGTTCCAGACGTTGGGCATCCTTGGCCGTCGCGCGCTGCAGCATCACCGGTGCAGGGCACTCGGCAATGTGCATCATGGGGTCTAGCTGTTCAGCGAACAATGTCGAAAGCGGTCCCGGGCCGCGAGAAGGAAATAGCCAGAATCTGCCGATAGGCCATTTCGTGAGCGTGGGTGTTGCGTGCCGGCGTCACGTAGTGACGCATGTCGCGATCGAGGAAATAGGTGGTGTCGAGGATTTCCAGATAGGTCGTCGCCGCCAATTGTTCCTCTTGGGCCGAATACAAACGGCTCTCCGCCCCATCCACATTGTTGCGGCCCCAGAAATGCACACCGCTGAACGGATAACCGTCGCAATGAATACCTTCAGGGGTAATTTCCAGTTGCTTGCCTGGCTTGATCTCGATGCGGATCTGATGGATCTGGCATTGCCAGATTTCTTCGTGCAACTCCGGCGGCAATACGTTCTTGTACACCTCGAAATCCGCATCGATGAGGCTGCGCATCACCGGCGAATTAATGACTTCATTGGAGAAGTCCTGGAAGTGCCGCTCCAGTCCGCCGACGTAGCTGTTGTTGGCCTTCGATTGCACGTAGGCGCGGTGTTCCAGTTGCTTCAAGTCGCGGGTGAGCGGGTTGTATTCGAAATCGCTGTACCGACGGAAACGCATGCCCGCATCGGCTTGGCCGTAATAACTGTCCGGCTCCATGCTTTCCCAACTTTTGGTCAATCTGACGAAGTCGGAAAAATGACCGAACAGATTGAAGTCAGCTCCCTGGACGTTGACATATTTGTCGCGCCGTAGCGATTCGCCAACTTCTCTGTTTAAAACGATCATTACTAGGTCTCCGCTACATTTAGCGGCTTAATCTAGTAGCTGCAGGATTTGCGGCCCATGAGAAAGAATTTCAGGCATATCAAGCGTTGCTTGAAGCGCGGTATGAAGTTGCTTTAATTCGACTTTTTACGATCGAAAACAGCAGTTTTTTGTATTTTCTTACGGTCACGAGGCGAAAAAAAACCCGAACCAGTCGCATTACCCTTCATTGAAGAGAGTCTTGAGTCGGAAAAACCTGTGGCGAGGGAGCTTGCTCCCGCTTGAGTGCTTAGCACTCACAAAAAACGGCAATGGTTGTCAGATTTTTGGGGCCACTACGCAGCCCAACGCGAGCAAGCTCGCTCGCCACAAAAGTAGGACATGACTGAAGAACCGCACTTAAGTGAACAGTATTGCGAACAACTCAGCCGATCATCAGAAGATGTTGATCGGGTAATCCACGAATACGCGCAGTTCGTTGCCGCTGACGTTGTACTCGCTGGACTTCTGCGACACACGCAGGATCGAACTGCGCACCTTCACGCTCAGGTCTTTGGCCGGGCCACTTTGTACGACGTACTTGAACTGGTTGAAGATCTCGCGCTCGGTGCCGCCTTCGCTGGTGGAGGTGGTGATGTTGTCACCGCGCACGTAGGCAACGTTGTAGCTCAGGCCAGGAACGCCGAAAGCGCCGAAGTCCAGACCGTAGCCCAGCTGCCAGCTGCGTTCGTCTTCGGCGTTGAAGTCGGACCAGTAGGAGTTCGCCAGGTAGATGGTGTTGCCGCCATCGCCGACGCGACCTTGATCCTTCTGGTAGCCGCCGTAGGCGTAGCCCAAGTTGCTGTCGCCGGTGCTGCGTTGGTGAGCGAGGGTGAACGAGTGCGGGCCGGTGGCGAAGGTCGCTGCCAGGCTCCAGATCTTGTTGTCGTCGCCGGTGGCGCCGCTTTCGCGAACGTAGGAATCGTCCAGCTTGGTGCGGTAGCCGTTGAAGTCCAGGGTCAGGGACTGATCCTTGTCGATCGGGAACACGTAGTTGACGTTCACGTACTGCTTCTTCAGCACGTCTTCGACGTCGGATGCGTACAGCGCAGCCTTGAACTGTTCGGTGAACTGGTAGCTACCGCCCAGTACGTTGATCGACTTCAAGCCACCGCTGTCACGGCCTTCAGCGCTTTTGCGCGATTCGGCGGTGAAGCGCCCTGCGTTCAACTCCAGACCCTTGATCTCCCTGGAGGTGATCAGGGTGCCGGTGTAGCTTTCCGGCAGCAGGCGCGAATTGTCGTAGTTCAGCACCGGCAGGGCCGGCATCTGGTCGCCATAGGTCAGCGTGGTGCTGGAGAGGCGGAACTTGACTGCCGCGCCTCCCTTCGACAGGTCATCAGCCGCGTTGCCGCTATCGCCCTGTTTGAAGAAGTCGATACCACCGGCGCCGCTGCGGCCCTTGCCGCCATCCAGACGCAGTGCGTACAGACCGAAGGCGTCCACACCGACACCAACAGTGCCTTGGGTGAAACCGGACGAGAAAGTACCGATGGCCGCTTGGCCCCATTCGGCTTTGTCCGGGTTGCCATCTTTATAGTCACGATTGATGTAGGCGTTGCGCAGCAGCACTTTGAGGCTGCTGTCTTCAACAAAACCCTTGGACTCGGCCTGGTCGTTAGCCATGGCCTGAGTGGCGCTCAACATCCCCAGTGCGATCAGGCTGATTCGCTTGTTCAACATGTTATTTTCCTTATTACGGGTTGATACGCGCTGTGTCGAACCACTGAAACGGCGCTATCGCGCTCTTTTTTTCACCCCAAAACAAAAAGGCCCGCCCACGAAAATTCGCGGCGGGCCTTTTATTGTTTTGTGAGTCATGGCGGTTAGCCACAGGCGTTGGGCGCATCCTATCCGCGCCCTGAATAAAGTGTCAATTTCATGAATCGTTTGTAAATAGGTGAAAATATTCTAAGAAATCACGTGTCAGCGATGGTCAGCTGCACGGTGTGGCTGTCGACGAATTGTTCGAAATGCGTAACTTTGCCGTCAGCCAGGGTCCACAAGTGAGCGACCCGAGCATTCATCGGGCGACCGGTGGCTTTGTAGACACCGCTGTAATTACCGTAGGCAAATACCTTGTCGCCCTGTGCGACGTAGTTCTCGACCTTGAACTGAAAATCTTCCCATTCGCTGGCCAGACGCTTGAAGACGTTTTCGACGATAGCGTCGAAACCGACATAGGTCCCGGCGTAGGGGAAGCCCGCCGCTTCGGTCCAGCGGGCGTCATCGGCCAGCGCCGCGGCGGTATTGCGCGCATTCTCCTGGGAGTTGGCGCCTTCATAGGTGCTTTTGATCAGGCTCAGGTTATCCATGGTGGCTCCAGTTGAATTCAATGGGCGCAGCCGTCGAGGCCACAGGTTTGAAAGGCGGATGAAGACTCTTTCGCCGCAAACGACTGATCCAGCCATTGGGCGAAAGCTTGCGGCTTGCCGAGCCACGGGCCTATGTCGACCAGGGTGAACTGGCCATCCTGTTCCAGCGCAAAAGTCGGGAAACCCTGTCCACCGACCTTGGCCAAAAGTGCGCGGCTGTCCTTGATATGGCGCTCGATGTCAGCTTCATTAAATGCCTGTTGGAACGCCTCAGGTTCAAGGCCGGTCTGTGTGGCGAGTTCCAGCAGAACGGCTTCGTCAGCGATGCGTCGACCGTCCACGTAATGAGCTGTCTGCAAACGCCCCAGTAATTCAAGACCGCGTCCAGCGATCTCCTCGGCTGCCAGCACGGCGCCAATCGGCGGCGCGGAATCGAACACCGCCGTCTCATCGCGCAGCAAACCCTCAAAATACGCCTCACCAAACGGCTGGCTGGTGTACTCGGCAATGCGTCGGTCGTGGGGCATGACGTAATTGCGCAGTTGTGGCGAAACAGTCTGGCGGTTGGCGCCGGTCATCATGCCGCCACCGTGGGCGATGACAGGCAACACGGCTTTGGCAGCCTGGACCAGTGGTTTGGCGCCGTAACACCAGCCGCACAAAGGGTCGTAAATGTAGTGAAGGATCATGGGAAGACTCCGGCAACAAAGTAAGAAAACTCGATGCCGGCAGGTTAATCCCCAGACAGTTTCGGAAAAACGCTGGAATGGCTTTCAGTCTGTTTCATGAATCGGTCGAATGCTTTCTGTTTCCACCAGGTTATGGCTGACATGACCGGAACCTACATCTTCTAAACCATGCAAAACCTTGTGGGAGCGGGCTTGCTCGCGAAGGGGCCATCATGTTCAACATCTTCGTTAACTGGCATACCGCTTTCGCGAGCAAGCCCGCTCCCACATTTGATCTCCAGTGATCATAAAATCCTTCGCCCATAAAAAAGCGCCGCCTTCCCGGCAGCGCTTTTATCAATCCGTTGTTTTTCTTCTTATCCTTCCATCACATCCCACAGTGCTTCCAGTTCCGCCTCGCTGAATAAACCAGCGGGGTAGCGCTCGATCATCATCCGGCGCGGATCAGGTTCCCTGATCTGACGCGTTCCATTGGACTTCAACCACTGCGCCAAGACCTGGAGCGATTCGCTGTTAACTGCCAGGGGATGCAGTGCCCGCTCGCTCACGACGTTCATTTCGGCGTTCATCTCAGCGCTCTCTCCTGGTTTGTGAGCGGCTAACTTATCCAAGGTTTATGACAGAACATCGAAGTTCTCTCCCTCCCCACGTTGCACCATCGAAGATACAAGAGCTGTGCCAATCTTTTCGAAGTGTCGACAAGTGGATACAAAAAAGCCCGCAGTCCTGATGGGCTGCGGGCTTTCTGTGAAACGACGAGGCTAAATCGTTGCTCAATAAATTCTTCAATCAACTCAAGCTGTTACGTCCTCACTCACTCCTTGTGCGGGGCGGGCTGTTGTTGGGTAAGGCAGTGGATATTACCGCCCCCCAGTAACAGTTCACGACCCGGTACCATGATCACTTCGTGCTGCGGAAACAAAGTCTGCAAAATCTCTTTGGCCGGACCGTCCAACGGGTCGTCGAAACTTGGCGCGATGATGCCGCCATTAACGATCAGGAAGTTCACATAAGAGCCGGCCAGACGAACAGTCGGATTGCGTTCCTGAGTGCCATCCACCGGATCGACACCTGCGCACTCGTCTTCGGTCGCATACAGCGGCCCCGGAATCGGCATTTTGTGCACTGTGAACGGGCGACCCTTGGCATCGGTGCTGTTTTGCAGCACGTTCATTGCCGCCTGGCAGCGCGGGTAGTTCGGGTCCTGCGGATCGTCAGTCCAGGCCAGCAGTACTTCGCCCGGGCGCACGTAGCAGCAGAAGTTATCCACATGGCCGTCGGTTTCGTCGTTGAACAAACCATCCGGCAGCCAAATGATCTTATCCACAGCCAGATTTGCACTGAGCACCGCTTCGATTTGCGCGCGGTCCATGTGCGGGTTGCGATTACGGTTGAGCAGACACTCTTCGGTGGTGATCAGGGTGCCTTCGCCATCGACATGGATCGAGCCGCCTTCGAGCACAAAACCTTCAGTGCGATAGCGCGAGCTGCGCTCGATTTCGAGGATTTTGCCCGCCACTTGCGAGTCACGGTTCCACGGCGAATACAGACCACCGTCGAAACCGCCCCAGGCATTGAAGTCCCAATCCACACCACGGACTTCGCCGCGGTTGTTGATGACGAATGTCGGGCCAGTATCCCGAACCCAGGCGTCATCGCTGGACATCTCCACCAAACGAATATTCGGCACGTCGAGACGGGCACGAGCATTTTCGTACTGGCCAGCGGAGACCGCCACGGTCACCGGTTCGAAACGCGCGATGGCTTTGGCCACCGCCACATGCGCCGCTTGCGCCGGTTTGCCGCCCAGGCGCCAGTTGTCCGGGCGCTCGGGCCAGACCATCCAGGTCTGGGTCTGTGGCGCCCATTCGGCGGGCATATAAAAGCCGTCGGTGCGAGGGTGCTGTTCAAAGTGGTCATGGTTCAGGACTCCAGGGAACCGTCGAGGGTTTTGATCGCGCCGTACAGGTTCGGGCGACGGTCACGGAACGAGCCCCATGCGCTGCGGATGTGCTCCAGCTCATCGAGGTCGAAACTGTGAACCAGAATGCCTTCTTCTGTTTCATTCAGCTCTTGGACTTTCTCGCCAAACTGATTGGCAATAAACGACGAGCCGTAGAAGGTAATGTCGTAGCCGTCCTGCTCTTCGTTGCCGATGCGGTTGCTGGCGATCAGCGGCATCAGGTTGGCACCGGCATGGCCTTGTTGCACACGCTGCCAGTGGTCGCGGGACGAAATGGTCTTGTCGTGTGGCTCGCTGCCGATGGCGGTCGGGTAGAACAGGATTTCCGCACCTTGCAGCGCCATGCTGCGGGCGCACTCAGGGAACCACTGATCCCAGCAGATGCCCACGCCGATTTTCGCGTAACGGGTATTCCAGACTTTGAAGCCGGTATCGCCCGGGTTGAAGTAGTACTTTTCGTGGTAGCCAGGGCCGTCCGGGATGTGGCTTTTACGATAAATCCCGAGGTTGCTGCCGTCGGCATCGATGATCGCGATGCTGTTGAAACGTGCGCGGCCGGCCAGTTCGTAGAAGCTGATTGGCAGAACAACCTGCAGTTCTTTGGCGATTTTCTGGAAGTGCTTGATGGCGACGTTGTCTTCAACGGTCGTAGCCAGTTGCAGGTAATCAGGGTTCGGTTTCTGGCAGAAGTACGGCGCCTCGAACAGCTCCTGAATCAGGATGATTTGCGCGCCTTTCGCCGCAGCCTCACGGACCAGCTTCTCAGCGGTCTCGATGTTGGCTTCAAGGTCCCAGGAACAGGCCATCTGGGTAGCGGCGACGGTAACGATACGGCTCATGAATCATCTCCTGGGCAAGTGCTTGAGGGTCGAGGGTGGCATCGACCGATGACAGAAAGAGACAGCACCGGGCATGGTTCGTCCACACCGTGGGCAATGGCGACTTTATAGCCGATAAAAATCGGCTTTTAAAGCGATATATATTCTATCTGTCGAAAATCACTCGCTTAAACCCGATAACAATCGAATTTTAGGTATATCTTTATGACGCCTTCGCGGGCAAGCCTCGCTCCTACGGATTTATATCGTTCGCGGAATATGCGCACGACACGGACTTGTAGGAGCGAGGCTTGCCCGCGAAAGCGGTATCAAGTCTTACAACCCTTCGTCCAACACCTTCGAGAGCATATCGACAAAGAAATCCACGCTCTGACGCGACGTAACCATCGGCGGCTTGATCTTGAGAATGTTCAGATAATCGCCAGTCGGCTGCATGAAGATCCCCAACTCACGAAGGCGATCACACAACGCCGTGGTTTCTTCAGTCGCAGGCTCCAGGGTTTCTCGATTGCGGATCAACTCCACGCCCAGATAGAAGCCAGAACCATGCACTGCGCCCACCAACGGATGCCGGTCGATCAATGCTTCAAGACGCTCCTTGAAATACCCGCCCACGACTTGGGCGTTTTCCCAGAGTTTTTCTTCTTCCATCACATCCAGCACTGCCATGCCGATTTGGCAACTGACCGGGCTGCCACCGGCCGAAGAGAAGAAGTAACCCTCGGCCTCCAGCGCTTCGGCGATTTCCCGGCGGGTAATGACTGCGCCCAACGGCTGGCCGTTACCCATGCCTTTGGCCATGGTGATGATGTCTGGCACCACACCCTGTTCTTCGAAGCCCCAGAAGAATTTGCCCATTCGGCCATAACCGACCTGCACTTCATCGGCGATGCACACCCCGCCCTGAGCGCGGACCAGCGCATAGACCTGCTGCAAATAGCCCGGCGGCAGCGAGATACCGCCGGCATTGCCGTACACCGGTTCGCAGATGAAACCGGCTAACTGACGTTTCTGCTCGGCGATTTTCGCCAGGTTGTGTTCGACGCTGCGCACGTAGTCGGGTGCGCTGTCGACGCCACGAAATTCACCGCGATAGGTGTTCGGCGCTGTCACTGGATGCACCCAGTCCGGACGGCTGCTCAAGGCCTTGGGGTTATCGGCAATCGAAGTCGAAACAGCGTCCGCTGCCACCGACCAGCCGTGATAAGCCTCCAGCACGCTGAGCATGTCGCGGCCGCCGCTATAGGCCCAAGCCAGGCGAATCGCCAGGTCATTGGCCTCGGTGCCGCTATTGACCAGAAATACGCGATCCATGTTGTCCGGTGCCAGTTTCAGCAAGCGCTCGGAAAACTCGGTAATCGCCGCGTAGTGAAAACGCGAGTTGGTGTTGAGCAACGACCACTGCCGGTTGGCAACGGCCGCCATGCGCGGATGGCCATGACCCAGGACCGCGACGTTGTTGAGCATGTCGAGGTAAGAACGACCCTGCATGTCGATCAGGTGATTGCGCCAGCCACGCTCGATGCGCGGCGGATCGACGTAATAGTGCTTCTGAGAGCGAGCGAAACTCGCGTCACGGCGGGCCAGCAATGTCTGCGGATCGAGTTCTTCTTCCGCATCGCAGGCCAGGCCCAGCAACACGGCAGGTGAAGGACACAACGCCTGCCATGCTGCCGCGCGCGAAGGCGTGCAAAACAACGGCGCGTCGAGCTGAGCGCTTCGACACAACTGCACGATCAATGGCCCGTTGACCGAACCCAGCACCTGGCCTTTGACCAGCGCCGCGCCACTGCGCACCGACGGAGTCACCCCCCACAACCGGACGCTCAGTTCTGGGCCGTCCAGTTGCAGCAGGTTCTCCCCTTCAACATGGATAACCCCGGCAAACGGCGCTTCGACCGTCGTGCCGTCGGGCACTCGCAATGCAACGTGCAACGGGAAAGTGTCCGGTTCGCTGGCGCTGTCAGGCCGAGTGCGGGACAGACGATACTGCCCATATCGACTGGCCGCCAGACCGTGAGCCGCTGCGGCTTCCATCAACAAATGCAGATCGATCCCTTGCTGTTCCCAGTTACCCGCCTCGAAATGCGGACTGAGCACACCCAGATCGATCAACGCAAATTCACGCCCCACCAGACTCGGCAACAATGGCGCGAAACCTTCGCTGTCGATGGCCGGCAGGTTTTGGCCGACTGCAGTAAGAATCGCCGCCTCCATCAACGCAAACGGCACCGATGTGGCAACACGGAAAATTTCCCACTCATGGGTCAGGTTGTCGCGACTGTACTCATTGCCCGGATCGATGCTGACCTGCTGCTCGCCACTCAGTACCAGCACTGCCGAGCGCGCGACGATCAGCGGCCAGAGCGCCAGCATCTCTTCATACTGCAACGGATTGACCGCGTGATAAGCCCGAACCGCCGGCAAAATGCAGAACGGATCGCCATCAGCATGGTGCAGCAGCGCGGCGCAGGTCACCGACAGATCGGTGATCCTCCAGGTTCGGAGCAAATCACCGAAATCGATCACGCCCTGCAACTGCCATTGGCGTTGGGAATCCCGCTGCCAGACCACGTTATCGTCGGTAATGTCCATGTGAATCGCCTGCACCGGCAGCTTATCCACCAGTGGCTGCAAATGGCGCTCGGCTTGTTCGGCCGCCTCAGCAATCAATTCTCTCTGCCGATCATCCTTGATCACCGGCAGCAAATGCGCGATCAACGCGTTGGCGTGGCGGGCGTCCCATTGAAGGGTGCGCTCAAGACCCGGATGATCGAAACCGGCCAGCGCCAGATCCATTTCGCCGCAGAGTAGACCGAAACCGGCAACCACTGAATGATCTAGATGATCAAGGTGCGTCAGGGACTGGCCTTCGATGTAATCGAGCAGTCGTACATGCACTGCCTGGCCCCCAACTTCAAGGGAGAGCAGGTCAGCGCCGTTTTTGGCAGGAATCACTCGGGGCACTGGCACGCCGGAATGTTCACCCAAATACTTGAGCCCTGCGTGTTGGGCTTGCAGCTCCAGTGCCGAGTAATCGCCACGGCAGATTTTCAGGACAAAACGCCCCTGCTCGCTGTCGACCCGGAAATTGAGGTCCTGCTGGCTCCCAAGCGCCTGCAACCGCCCGCTCAGCCCGTAATGTTCTTCCAGCAGCTCAAGCGCTTGCGCCGCAGACACCTGCGGGCTGGGCAGACTGGCGCGATGAATCAACGTGGCGAGCGGCATACAACGACCCCTGAAATTTTATTAGGCGCTTATATCGCCACTGCTTGGGGCGATACGCAACCCTCTTATACCGGTCGGGGGGTCGGCATTGGGGATGGTTTTCAGTCAGCGACTACTCAGATGAACTTTCCTACAGCAATCTCGGATTGAGCGACTTCAAGATTTTGATCGCCTGAACCACCGCACCACTCGCACCGACCACCACTTTGCGTAAGAATGTCGGCCCATCACGCCTATTGCTGGAGAAACACTATGAACGTAGTCACCACCGACCTGCCCGGTGTTCTGATCATCGAACCCAAGGTATTTGGTGACGAGCGCGGTTTCTTCTATGAGAGCTTCAACGCCAAGGCTTTCGAAGAAGCGACTGGTCTGAACACCCAGTTCGTTCAGGACAACCATTCCCGCTCGCAAAAAGGCGTTCTGCGCGGTCTGCATTACCAACTGGAAAACACCCAGGGCAAACTGGTCCGCGTCACCGTCGGTGAAGTGCTGGACGTGGCGGTGGATATTCGCCGCAGCTCGCCGCATTTCGGCAAATGGGTGGCCGTGCGCCTGTCCGCCGAAAACCATCGCCAACTCTGGGTGCCGGAAGGTTTTGCCCATGGTTTCGTGGTGCTGAGTGATTTCGCCGAGTTCCTCTATAAAACCACCGACTACTACACCCCGTCGGCCGAGCGCAGCATTCGCTGGGACGATCCGGACCTGGGCATTGACTGGCAGCTGGACGAAGCACCAAAACTGTCGGCCAAGGATCAGTCCGCCGCGTTCCTCAAGGACGCCGAAGTCTTTTCCTGAATTCCTGTGTGAATCTTCACCGCCAGCGCGCACTTGATCCCAGGTGCGCAGACTGCGCCCGCAAGCCTAGGCATAATGCGTCTGTACCCACAGGCGCCTGATGCTCATGACACCGACCCTCCCACGCAGACCCCGCTGGCGTAGCCTGGCGCTGCTCGCGTTATGTCTGGCGCCCTTGCTGTGGCCGCTGGAGCATTTGGCCGAGCGTTACTACCGCAGCGAACTGGCAGGGCAGAACCGTCAGACCCTCGACCTCTATGTCGCCAACCTGCTGGGCACCCTGCATCGGTATGAAGTGTTGCCGCAGATTCTCGGCGAGCTGCCCGCCCTGCGCACGACGTTGGCCGCGCCCGACGAGGGCGTGATTCAGGGCAATGCCAATCGCCTGCTAAAAAACATCAGTGCCCAGACTGGCGCCGAAGTCATGTACCTGATGGACACCACCGGCAAGACGCTGGCGGCTTCCAATTGGGACAAACACGACAGCTTCGTCGGCCGCAATTTCGCCTTCCGTCCTTATTTCAGTGAAGCCATGGCCGGGCGTCTGGGGCGCTTCTTCGGCCTGGGCACCACCTCGGCCAAACGCGGTTACTTCTTCGCCGCAGCGATACGTGATCGCGAAAAAATCATCGGCGTGCTGGTAATCAAGGTCGATCTCGACCACACCGAGAGCCTTTGGGGCAAAACCCCGGAACAACTGTTGGTCACCGACCACAATGGCGTGGTTATCCTCACATCGCGGCCCGAATGGCGTTTCCGTTCAACCCGTCCATTGAGCGACGCAGAACGCGAGGCCATCACCGCGATTCAACCCTACCCGACCCGCGATCCCCAGCCGTTGAACCTCGACCCCAATGCCTGGCTGACCCAAACCCGGCAGATCGAAGAAACTGGCTGGAGCGTCAATATCCTTGCGCCGCGTACCTTGATCGACCGTCCAGTGCGTACGGTCGTGGCGATTGGTGGCGCAACGTTGCTGGTATTGATGTTGCTGCTCGGCCTGATGATGCAACGTCGACGCCATTACCTGGACCGGATTGCCTTCGAAGGCAAGGCCCGCCAGGAACTGGAAGGCCGGGTCGCTGAGCGAACCAGCGACCTCGAAGGCCTCAACCGTCGACTGAAGCAGGAAGTGCTGGAACGCGAACACGCTCAGCAGGAACTGGTGCGCGCGCAGGATGACCTGGTGCAGGCCGGCAAGCTCTCGGCGTTGGGGACCATGTCGGCAAGCATCAGCCATGAACTCAATCAACCGCTGGCGGCGATCCGCAGCTACGCGGAAAACGCCGAAGTGCTGCTCGATCATCAGCGCACCGAGGATGCTCGCGGCAACCTCAAGCTGATCAGCGAATTGACCGGGCGCATGGCCTCGATCATCGCTCACCTGCGTGCCTTCGCCCGGCGTGATCGCCACGCCCCGGAAAGCGTGGCCCTGCAACCGGCACTGGACGATGCCTTGGCATTACTGGCCAAGCGTCGACGCAGCATGGAAGTCGAACTGATCCGTGACCTGCCGGCCGCCACTCTGTGGGTCGAGGCTGGTGAAACCCGTCTGCGCCAGGTACTTGGCAATTTGCTGGCCAACGCCCTCGATGCCCTGACGGAAAAAGGCCCGCCGCGTAAACTCTGGTTGAGTGCCGAGTCCACCGCTGCCGGCGTCAATCTGTACATTCGCGACAACGGCCCCGGGTTCTGCCTGGAAGCGCTGGGTCGTGCCGGCGAGCCCTTTTACACCACCAAGACCCGCACTCAGGGGCTCGGGCTGGGGCTGGCAATCTGCGACAGCCTGATGCGCGCCTTCGGGGGTGAACTGTCGTTCTCCAACCACAAGGAAGGCGGCGCCCTGATTACCCTGAAACTGCGCGCAGGCGCACCGGGCGTGAGCCTGCAACCGTCCGAGGACCGAAGTGCATGACCATCGACAACCGCATCCAGGTCGTGTTGATCGACGACGATCCCCACCTGCGCCAGGCCCTGAGCCAGACCCTGGACCTGGCCGGCCTGAAAATCCTGCCGCTGGCTGAAGCCAAAGGCCTGGCCGGGCAACTGGAACGCGACTGGCCGGGGGTGGTGGTCAGCGACATCCGCATGCCGGGCATGGACGGTCTCGAACTGCTGACCGAACTCCACGCCCAGGACCCGGAGTTGCCGGTGCTGCTGATCACTGGCCACGGCGATGTGCCGCTAGCCGTACAAGCCATGCGTGCCGGGGCCTATGACTTTCTGGAAAAACCTTTCGCCAGCGATGCCCTGCTCGACAGCGTGCGTCGTGCCCTGGACTTGCGCCGGCTGGTGCTGGACAACCGCAGCCTGCGCCTGGCCCTGAGCGATCGCAACGAACTGAGTGCTCGACTGGTCGGGCAATCGGCGCCGATGCTGCGCCTGCGCGAACAGATCGGTGCCTTGGCGGCGACCAAAGCCGACGTGCTGATCCTCGGCGAAACCGGTGCAGGCAAGGAAGTGGTGGCTCGCGCGCTGCATGACTTGTCGAGCCGGCGTAACGGCCCGTTCGTGGCAATCAACGCCGGGGCTCTGGCCGAGTCGGTGGTGGAAAGCGAACTGTTCGGTCACGAGCCCGGTGCGTTTACCGGCGCGCAGAAGCGCCGCATCGGCAAGTTCGAATTCGCCAACGGCGGCACGTTGTTCCTAGATGAGATCGAAAGCATGAGCCTGGATGTGCAGGTGAAATTGCTGCGCTTGCTGCAAGAACGGGTCGTCGAGCGCTTGGGTGGCAACCAGCTGATCCCGCTGGACATCCGCATCATTGCCGCGACCAAGGAAGACCTCCGTCAATCCGCCGATCAGGGCCGCTTCCGTGCCGACTTGTATTACCGCCTGAACGTCGCGCCGCTGCGCATTCCGCCGCTGCGTGAGCGGGGCGAAGATGCGCTGATGCTGTTCCAGCATTTCGCCGACGAAGCCAGCGCCCGCCACGGTTTGCCGCCCCACGAATTGCAGCCGGGGCACCGGGCCCTGCTGCTGCGCCATACTTGGCCAGGCAACGTGCGAGAACTGCAGAACGCCGCCGAACGTTTTGCCCTGGGTCTTGAACTGGCGCTGGACAACAGTGCGCCTGATGGCGGCGTCGGCACCACGGTTGAAGTGGTCAGCGGCGGTTTGAGCGAGCAAGTGGAGAACTTCGAGAAGAGCCTGATTGCCGCCGAACTGGCACGCTCGCACAGTTCCGTACGCAGCCTCGCCGAAGCGCTCGGCATTCCGCGCAAAACCTTGCATGACAAACTGCGCAAGCATGGCCTGAACTTCGGCGACAGCGGCGCCAGCAACCCCACTGACGACCTCGATTGAGCTACCGTAAAATCATCCTATTCAAACAAAAGGCCCGTGAATGAACCGCGACAGTCGTCACCTGGAATCGATCCTCCATTCCGACATTCCCCTCACGCGGGACATGGGCCTCAAAGTGCTCGACTGGCACGACCAACAACTGCGCCTGCACCTGCCGCTGGAGGCCAACGTCAATCACAAGAGCACCATGTTCGGTGGCAGCCTGTATTGCGGCGCGGTGCTGGCCGGCTGGGGCTGGTTGCATTTGCGTTTGCACGAAGAAGGCATTGAAGACGGGCACATCGTGATTCAGGAAGGACAGATCAGCTATCCGCTACCGGTCACGATGGACGCGACGGCGATTTGTCGGGCACCGAGTGCCGCCGTGTGGAAGAAGTTTCTGGCCATGTATGAGCGGTATGGACGGGCGCGGTTGACGCTGCATTCGCGGATCGTGAATACCGGGAGTGAAGAGGATGCGGTGAAGTTTACCGGGCAGTACGTCCTTCACCGATGACTGATCGTTCCCACGCTCTGCGTGGGAATGCAGCCCGTGACGCTCTGCGTCACTGGACGCGGAGCGTCCCTAGAGGCATTCCCACGCGGAGCATGGGAACGATCTTAGTTGCGAGCCAAAGCCAACAGTTTCTCCCGCCACGCCGCTTTAGCCGGCAGCGCCAAAAAGAATTCATTCAACAACGACTCCCGCGCCGGGTAACAGAACGGCTCACCATTCAAATCCAGCACCTCACCGCCCGCGCCTTCCAGCACACCTTGTGCCGCTGCAGTATCCCACTGCGAAGTCGGCGCCAACCGCGGATAACAATCCGCCGCCCCTTCCGCCAGCAGGCAAAACTTCAGCGAGCTGCCAATATTCGCCAGTTGCAGTTCACCCAGGCTGTCGCTCAACCCCGCGAGTAACCGCTCTTGCTCAGGGCTGGAATGCCGACGACTGGCGACCACCGTAAAAGCCTCGCCCGCCGCCGGAACGTCGCGAACCTGAATCGGCAACGGCTCGGCGCCTTTATCGCCACGCCAGGCACCCAATCCGGCACCGCCGACATAAAAGCGCCCGTTGGTCGGCATCGACACTACGCCAAACACCACACGCCCCTGCTCGATCAGCGCAATGTTGACGGTGAACTCTTCGCTGCCGGAAATAAACTCCTTGGTCCCGTCCAACGGATCGACCAGCCACCAGCGCTGCCAGCCGGCGCGCACGCTCTGGGGGATATTGGCGTCCTCTTCGGACAGCACCGGAATGCTCGGATCCAGCGCCGTCAGCCCGGCCAGAATCAGATGATGAGCGGCCATGTCGGCGGCGGTGACCGGGGAATCATCGGACTTTGCAGTCACGGCAACGTTGACGCGCCAGAACGGCAGGATCGCTTCGCCCGCCTTCAAAGCCAGTTCAACGACTGGCGCCATCAACGGATGGGGGAAATTCAACGTCATGGCAGGAACACCCCACGCTGAGTCAGCAGATCACGGGCCAGATACAGCGCCGCCAAGGCACGGCCCTCGGTGAA
Organism: Pseudomonas sp. S2_A02; assembly: GCF_054668495.1. Classification (NCBI taxonomy): domain Bacteria; kingdom Pseudomonadati; phylum Pseudomonadota; class Gammaproteobacteria; order Pseudomonadales; family Pseudomonadaceae; genus Pseudomonas; species Pseudomonas sp. S2_A02. The sequence goes on from NZ_CP162776.1 coordinate 3,363,873, forward strand.
TCGCGGGTTCTGCGCCAAGGCCGACAATTCCCGCAAGTTAATCTTGTCCACACCCATCGGCTCGGGCTCGTCGCCCTCCAGGCGTTCTTCGTACAGATCGGTGGCCAGCACCACCTGGATCTTCTGGCTCATGTAGCCGGGTGACAGCGACAGCTCGGTCAGATGTTCCAGCTGCCGCGCGCCATACCCGGCCTCTTCCTTGAGCTCCCGTTCAGCCGCCGCCAGTACGTCTTCGCCCGGCTCGATCAAGCCTTTGGGCAGGGACAGTTCATAGGCATCGGTGCCGCCGCAGTATTCCTCCACCAGCACCGCGTGGTCCGCGTCGAGCATCGCCACGATCATCACCGCGCCATATCCAGCGCCCTTGCCGACCAAGCGCTCGTAAGTGCGCTCCACGCCATTGGAAAAGCGCAGCTTCAGCTCTTCGACACAAAACAAACGGCTGGTGGCGACGATCTCGCGAGCGAGTACGGTGGGTTTCTGGCGCATAAATGGCTCCTTGGCGTAAGCGGGTTACTATACCCGGCCTATCCTGATTGTTTACCTCGGATATCTTTTTTACCGCTGGAGAAGTTTTTTATGTCCCTGCTGCCCTGGCGCGACATCGATACCGTTTTGCTGGATATGGACGGCACGCTGCTGGACCTGCACTACGACAACCATTTCTGGATGGAGCACCTGCCCCAGCGTTATGCCGAGCTGCATGGGGTAAGCCGGGCCATGGCGGAGCTGGAGTTGCAGCCGCTGTTCGAACGCAATGCCGGTCAGTTGCAGTGGTACTGCCTGGACTTCTGGAGCGCCGAGCTGAAGCTATCGGTGCGCGAGCTGAAACTGGAAACCGCGCACCTGATCGCCCTGCGTCCAGATGCGGACACTTTTCTGGCCGCGATCAAACAGGCCGGAAAACGCGTGGTACTGATCACCAACGCCCACCGCGATTCGCTGTCATTGAAGCTGGAACGAATTGAACTGGCGCCGTATTTCGAGCGTTTGATCAGCTCTCACGATTACGGTTTCCCCAAGGAAAACCCGCAGTTCTGGGATGCCTTGCAGGCCGACATCGGCTTCGACCCGACACGCAGTCTGTTTATCGACGATACGTTGCCGATTCTGCGCAGTGCGCGCAATTTTGGCGTGGCGCATCTGCTGGCCGTGAGCGAGCCGGACAGCCGCAAAGGGCCGAAGGACACGGCCGAGTTTGCGGCGGTGGGGGATTATCGGGAGCTCATCACAGGGCTTTAGACGAGTCGTTTGCATCGCGGGCAAGCCACGCTCCCACAGGTTTGGCGTCGTTTGCACACTACGCGAACGACACAAAACCTGTGGGAGCGTGGCTTGCCCGCGATGGCCATCACACGGTCTCAAGTCTTACTCAGGAATCCGCAACGACTGCCCCGGATAGATCTTGTTCGGATCCTTGAGCATTGGCTTGTTGGCTTCGAAGATCTTTTGATACTTGTTGGCATCGCCATATACACGCTTGGAAATGGCGCTGAGAGTGTCGCCTTTCTCGACGGTGACAAATTTTGCCGCCGTTGCCACTGGCCCGGTCACGGTGATCTGATCATCCACCGCGCTGATACCGGCCACATTGCCCAAGGCCAAAAGAATTTTTTCTTTTTCTTCCTGGGTGGCGGCTTCGCCTGTGGCGATAACTTTCTCGCCTTCGACCTTCACCTGGATTTTGGACGTATCGATTCCTGACAGTGCGTCTTTCACATGCTTGGTCAACGCTTCGCTATTGGCTTCGGCCTTGTCTGGTGTCAATGCATCAAGGATTTTTTCACCGGCATCTTTCAAAAAGCTGAAAAGGCTCATCGTGTTCTCTCCATAGGTTAGGGGCCAGACGCCAAAGACTAGACCAGCCTTGCGAAGCCCGGCTCCCAGCCGACCAATGACCCAACCCCGCGCAGGCGGTAGAATCGCAAACCTTGCCCGCGCCCTGGAGCGAAGATGGACATCAAGCAGCTCAAATTCCTCATCGCTCTCGACGAAACCCGGCACTTCGGCCAAGCCGCCGCGCGTTGTCACATCACCCAGCCGACCCTGTCCATGCGCCTGCGCAGCCTCGAAGAAGAGCTCGACCTGCCATTGGTTAACCGTGGCCAACGTTTCGAAGGTTTCACCGCACCGGGCGAGCGCGTGCTGGCGTGGGCGCGTACGGTGTTGGCGGCCTACGACGGTTTGCAGGCCGAAGCGGCAGCCTGTCGCGGCAACCTCGTGGGTACGTTGCGTCTGGGCGTGGTGCCGCTGTCGAGTTTCGACCCGGTACCGCTGATGCAACGCTTGCACGCCGAACACCCGAACCTGCGCTTCGAACTCTCGGCACTGAGTTCCGAACAGATCCTCGAACAACTGGCGAACAATCGCCTCGACCTCGGCGTTTCCTACCTGGAACGCCTGGATGGCGAGCGTTTCGACTCCCTGGCTTTTAGCGAAACACGCATGGGCTTGCTTTACGATCAGCGTTTCTTCAATTTCGGCGACGCGCCCTTAAGCTGGAAATCGTTGATTGAACTGCCGCTGGGCATGCTCACCAGCGGCATGCATTTTCGCCAGTCCATAGACCATAACTTCCATAGTCGTGGCTTGGCTCCCCAACCGTTGCTGCAAACCGATTCAGTCCACCAATTGTTACAAGCAGTACACGGCGGTCTGTGTTGCGCCGTGATGCCATTGGAAGGTGGTCTGGAAAACCTCACCGATCACTTGCGCCTCCAACCCATCGAAAGCGCCCAGACCCTCGCCCGGCTGGGGCTGATCATGCGTCGCAGCGCTCCACGTTCGGCGCTCGCCGAAGCCTGTTTCGCGATCTATCAGAAATCATCAACAGGCTCTTGATCGACGTCATCTATCGGTAGATCAGTAATAGCGATTAGACGCGACAAGTTGACACGCCTAGTCTTAAAGCTGACCAAACCGTTGGTGATGCCTAATGAACGCCAAGCGCCCTGCCCGCGCGGCGCCAGCTGTTGAAATGCCCGCGACCGCCGCAAGCCAGACCTACAGCTACTGCAACCTTGAATACACCGAATCGGCCAGCACCGCGCTGGCCGAGGAAGTCGCGCTGGCGATCGCCTACAACGGTATCAGCCAGGCGGTCATGTTGGTGACGCCAACGGATCTTGAAGATTTCATCGTCGGCTTCACCCTCGGCAGCGGCATCATCGAAGACGCTTCAGACATCTACGACCTGCAACTCAGCGGCACGGGGTCGGCGCAATACGCGCAAGTGACCATCGCCAACCGCGCCTTCTGGAACCTTAAACAGCAGCGTCGGCAATTGGCTGGCACCAGCGGTTGTGGGCTCTGCGGCGTGGAAGCCGTGGAGCAAGCACTGCCCGACCTCAAAGTACTGCCCGGCGCCCCACTGCCCCCGGCCGAATGGCTGGACGGCCTGCGCCAGCGCATCGGCGAATTCCAGCCGCTGGGCCAGCATTGCGGCGCGGTGCATGCGGCGGTGTTCATGAACGGCAACGGCGAATTGTTGCTGGGCCGTGAAGACATTGGTCGGCACAACGCCCTCGACAAGCTGATCGGCGGGTTGATCCGCCAGAAGATCCCGACCACCGGCGGCCTGGCGATTGTCACCAGCCGTTGCAGCCTCGAATTGATCCAGAAAGTTTTACGCGCCGGCATCCAGACTCTGGTCAGCCTGTCGTCGCCCACGAGCCTTGCCGTGCAATGGGCCCGTCGACACAACCTCAACCTCATCCACCTGCCGCAGAAAAATGCGCCACGGGTTTACAGCCCTGCTAGAGAGAATCAAGCGTGAGTCAACATCGTCAAGCCGACCAGAAACCCGTCCCCCGCTACAAGCCCTACAAAGGCCCAGCCGGTGGCTGGGGCGCTCTGATCAGCGTCGCCCAAGCCTGGTTGACCAGCGATAACGCGCTGAAAAACCTCCGCATAATGCTCAAGACCAACCAGAACGGCGGCTTCGATTGCCCCGGTTGCGCTTGGGGCGATTCTCCGGAAAAGGGCATGGTGATGTTCTGCGAGAACGGCGCCAAAGCGGTGAACTGGGAAGCGACCAAACGCCGTGTTGACGCTGCATTCTTTGCCAAACACAGCGTCAGCTCGCTGCTGGAACAGAGCGACTACTGGCTCGAGTATCAAGGCCGACTGACCGAGCCGATGAGCTACGACGCCGAAACCGATCGCTACCAACCCATCAGCTGGGAAGACGCCTTCGCGCTGATCGGTAAACATTTGCAAGGCCTGTCGAGCCCGGATCAGGCCGAGTTCTACACCTCGGGCCGCGCCAGCAACGAAGCGGCGTACCTCTATCAGCTGTTCGTACGCGCCTACGGCACCAACAATTTCCCCGACTGCTCGAACATGTGCCACGAGGCCAGCGGTGTGGCCATGGCGCAAAGCATCGGGGTTGGCAAAGGCACCGTGACCTTCGATGATTTCGAACACGCCGATGCGATTTTCGTCTGGGGCCAAAACCCTGGCACCAACCACCCGCGGATGCTCGAACCCCTGCGCGAAGCAGTGAAACGCGGCGCTCAGGTGGTGTGCGTCAATCCGCTGAAAGAACGTGGTCTGGAACGCTTCCAGCACCCGCAACATCCGCTGGAAATGCTCACCAACGGCTTCAAGCCGACCAATACCGCGTACTTCCGTCCGGCACTGGGCGGCGACATGGCGGTGCTGCGCGGCATGGCGAAATTCCTGCTGCAATGGGAACGCGATGCGCAGAAGACTGGCGCCCCGGCGGTGTTCGATCACGACTTCCTCAATGAACATGCCGTCAACGTGCTGGAATACATGGGCGTCATCGACGACACCCCATGGGAGCAGATCGTCGAACAGTCCGGCCTGACTCTGGTGGAGATCGAGCAAGCGGCGCGCATGTACGTCAAAGGCAAGAACGTGATCATGTGCTGGGCCATGGGCATTACCCAGCATCGTCATTCGGTGCCGACCATCCAGGAAATCGCCAACCTGATGCTGTTGCGCGGCAACATCGGTCGGCCGGGCGCCGGTTTGTGCCCGGTGCGTGGTCACAGCAATGTGCAGGGCGATCGGACGATGGGCATCAACGAACGTCCGCCGGTGGCATTCCTCGATGCTCTGGAGCGCCGCTTCCAGTTCAAGATGCCGCGTGAAAACGGCCACAACGTGGTCGAGGCGATTCACGCCATGGCCGACGGCCGCTCAAAAGTCTTCATCGGGCTGGGTGGCAACTTCGCCCAAGCCACCCCGGACAGCCCGCGGACCTTCCAGGCCTTGAGTAACTGCGACCTGACCGTGCAGATCAGCACCAAGCTCAATCGCAGCCATCTGGCGCACGGTAAAGACGCGCTGATCCTGCCGTGCCTGGGCCGTACCGACATCGATATCCAGACTGAAGGCGCCCAAGCGGTGACCGTGGAAGACTCGTTCAGCATGGTCCACGCCTCCAACGGTCAGCTACAGCCGCTGTCGAACCAGATGCGCTCGGAGCCTGCAATCATCGCCGCAATCGCCGCGGCGACCCTGGGGAACAAACCGGTGGACTGGAACTGGCTGGTGGCCGATTACAGCCGCATCCGCGATCTGATCGCCGAGACCATCCCGGGCTTCCGGGACTTCAACGAGAGAATCCAGAACCCGGGCGGTTTCCACTTGGGTAACAGCGCCGGTGCACGTCGCTGGAATACCCCATCGGGTCGGGCCAACTTCCGTGCGAACATGCTGCCCAAAGACCTGGTGCACGAACGCACCCGCGCCACCGGCATGCTGCCGGATCTGATCATGCAGTCGATGCGCTCCCACGATCAGTACAACACCACGATTTATGGTCTTGATGACCGTTATCGCGGGGTGAAAGGTCAACGGGATGTGTTGTTCGTCAATGAGGCCGACATCATTCGCCTGGGGTTCAAGCCAGGGCAGAGGGCCGACATCGTTTCGATCTGGGATGATGGCCGTGAGCGGCGGGTGAAGGGCTTTACGCTGCTGGCGTTTGATATTCCTGCCGGGCAAGCGGCCGCTTACTATCCGGAGGTGAACCCGCTGGTGCCGCTGGAAAGCACCGGGGATGGCAGCCATACGCCAACGTCGAAGTTTGTGGCGATCCGGTTGGAAGCGGCGAGTGAGACCGGGTTAATCATGGCCAAATCGGCTTAACGTGGCGTCAAGATTGTTCCCACGCTCTGCGTGGGAATGCAGCCCGGGACGCTCCGCGTCCCAAGAGCGGACGCAGAGCGTCCATTTAGAGGCGTTCCCACGCGGAGCGTGGGAACGATCACTGAGAAAACACTTTCCAATCGCCCACAAAAAAGGCCGTTTTTGTATAAAAACGGCCTTTTTGAAGTAGCTAAAGACCGGTGAAAAACACTTAAGTTCCGCCCAAAAAACAGTAACTTATAGAATTGTGCTCAAGTCGTGTTACTCGTCGGATTTCGGTTGTCACAACCATGACACAGCCTCAGGATCGCGCCGTCATCCCCTTGAGGTTCCTCTATGAAGTTCTCCTCGATTCTCTTGTTGTCCCTTGGCCTGGTCAGTGGCTTCGCTTCTGCAGGCGGCACTACCGAAGCAGGTGTGGGCGGCGCATTGGGCGGGGTTCTGGGCTCGGTCGTCGGTCAATCGTTAGGCGGCAGTACAGGTTCAACCATTGGCGCAGCCTTGGGCGGCGCGGGTGGTAGCGCAGTTGGCGCAGACAAACACAGCCGTGGCGAAGCCGCCATTGGCGGTGCGCTGGGCGCAGCAGGCGGTAACGTGGTCGGCCGCAGCATGGGCGGCACCACCGGCAGCCTGATCGGCTCCGCAGCAGGCGGCGGCGCCGGTGGCGCGCTGGGTAATTACATGGGCAAAGAGAGTGATCGCGACGATGATCGTCGTTCCTATCGTGATCGTGACGATCGCCGCTACTACCGTGACGACCATCCAGGTCGTGGCCATGCCTATGGCCACCGCAAGCATCACCATCGCTATCGCGACTGAGGCTTGAATCGTCTCGTTTACCGGTAGATCAAAAAAATCGCAGCCCTCGGGCTGCGATTTTTTTTTGCCCCTCAAACCGCTAGCCGTTCCAATGCCCCGCGCAATCGAGCAGGAATTGCCACCGGTTGATTCGTGGTCCGATCCACGAACACATGCACGAAGCGCCCCGCCGCGCAGGCCTCGTCTTCGCCGGTCTTGAACACCGCCAGTTCGTATTGCACGGAACTGTTGCCCAACTTGTCGACCCGCAGGCCAATCTCGATACGGTCCGGGAAAGCGATGGAGGCAAAGTAGTCGCAGGCCGAACTCACCACAAACCCCACTACCTCGCCGTCATGGATATCCAGGCCGCCGACTTCGATCAGGTAGGTGTTCACCGCCGTGTCGAAAAAACTGTAGTAGGTGACGTTGTTAACGTGACCGTAGGCGTCATTGTCATGCCATCGGGTGGTGATGGGCTGGAAGTGGGGGTAGTCGGTGCGTTGGGGTATCGGGTTGGACATCAGCGTCGGTTCCTGGGGTTGAATGGTTAGTTTAAGGTGAAACCGCGTCGCCCCCCTTCGCGAGCAGGCTCGCTCCCACATTTGGATTTTCATTGATCACAGGTTTGTGTACGCCTGAGATCCAGTGTGGGAGCGAGCCTGCTCGCGAATAGGCCTTCACAGACGCCACATAAAATCACATGTCAGCAAACCCTCGCCCCTCTGCTGCCAACTCACCAATCAACCGCGTCGGCGCCCAGTGATCGCCCTGCTTGGTCTCAAGCTGCAACAACCGCAGATGAATATCTTCCAACCCTTGCTGATCCGCCCAGGCCATCGGCCCGCCCTTCTCTGCCGGGAAGCCATAACCATTGAGGTAGACCAGATCGATGTCATGCGCCGATGTTGCAATACCTTCCTGAAGAATCTTCGCCCCTTCGTTGACCAGCGCCAGCAAACAACGCTCCAGAACCTCTTCAGGGCCGATCTCGCGACGCTGGAACCCCAGCCCCTCGCTGATTTCCAGTACCAGCGCATCGACTTCCAGATCGTGCTCAGCCTGGCGACTGCCCGGTTCGTAGTGGTAATACCCATCGCCACTCTTCTGACCGAAACGCCCCAGCTCGCACAAGCGGTTGTCCACTTGAACCTCCGGCGCATCCTGACCTTTGCCAGCCAGTTCCCGAGCACGCCATTCCAGATCGATGCCGACCACGTCGTACATGCGGAACGGCCCCATGGCGAAACCAAAACCTTGCAGCGCCGCATCCACCTGATAAGGCAACGCGCCCTCAAGCAACATCTTGCGCGCTTCGAGCACGTACGGATGAAGCATGCGATTACCGATGAAACCGTGACAGTTACCCGACACCACGCTGACCTTGCCCATGCGCTTACCCAGCGCCTGGGCGGCATCAAGCACCGCCGGCTCCGTCTGGGCACCGCGCACGATCTCCAGCAATTTCATGATGTGCGCCGGGCTGAAGAAATGCAGGCCCAGGACCTGTTGCGGACGGCGGGTGGCAGCAGCAATCGCGTCGATGTCCAGCGCCGAGGTATTGCTGGCCAGAATCGCTTCAGGTTTCATCAAGCCGTCGAGTTCGCGGAAGATTTTTTGCTTCAGTTCGAGGTTTTCGTAAACCGCTTCGATAACCAGATCGACATCGCGGATCGCTGCGTAATCGGCAGCCGCCGTCACCCGTGCAATACGCGCATCCGCCTCGGCCTGATCAATCCGCCCCTGACGCACGTTGTGGGCGTAAGTCTCAGCCACGCTGGTCAGCGCTTGCTCAAGCATCTGCGGATTGTTGTCGACCCATTGCACCGGCACCCCGGCGTTGGCCAGGCACATGACAATGCCACGGCCCATGGTGCCTGCGCCGATCACGGCGGCGCGCTGAATATCGAACGGTGTCTGGCTCATGGTTGTTCTCTTGTTAGCGATCCAAAGACAGTCCTCACCATAGTCAGGCACAGGGCTTTTTTGAAATTTATTCCTGTGATGGGCGACATTCAGCGGATGGATGTGCCATTCATTGCGGGAAGCCCATTCCCACAACTGCTATCTGCTCTGGGGGCCCAGAACTCAGGAAGAACCACACAGGAGTGAACCAGGTCCAAATGAGTGCTAGCCAACGACTTGAATCGGGTTAAGATTTTCTTATCTGATTTGATGATTTTAAAAAAATCTTGGCACGGTAAAAAAAATCTGACCCAGATAGGGGAACTGCGATGGGAAACAGAGTGGGCTACGCCCATTTGATTGATGCGCTGGATCTAAAAGCTATCGAGGTGAAACGGCCTGCGCTCATCCAGCCAGTTACCCGCCTGGAGAAAATCGGCGGTGCGTTGTCCGTTCCGTTGAGCGTTGCGCCAGCGAAAGAAGACTACCTCGCACACATCACGTTTGCGCTAAAGCATGAGGGCGTCAATCTCGCCATTCTGGCTCAGGCACTCCCCCGCATTGATGGCCAAATATTGGTCGAAGCCATAACCGAGGCTCCCAGTAGCGCCTACCTGCGCAAGATTTGCTTCCTCTGGGAATTTTTCACCGACCAGCACCTGGACTATCCCGACAACCCTCGCGGCACCGCTACTTTTCTATTTGACCCGGACAACTACATCACCGGGCCATCAGTCCGAAACTCGCGCTGGCGAGTCGACTTCAATGGGCTTGGCACACTTCGATATTGCGCAACAGTCGAACGCACAGCGGAGATCCAGACCCTACTCGACTATGACATTCTTGGTCGATCAAAAGCCTTTATTGGCTCCCTTCCAAAAGAAATGATGGATCGGGCGATCAATTGGGCGTATTTGAGCGAAACTGAAAACTCGTTTGCAATCGAGAAGGAAGCCCCCAGTGAGCAGAAGGCGCAACGATTTGTGCAACTGCTCCGCCAGGCACATCAGCGCCAGCCGCTTACGGAAGATTATCTCGTCGCGCTGCAAAACAGCGCGATCTCCAACCCCTTTGATCGTGCTGCAGCATTCCGACACGAACAAAACCACCTGAGTAATTCATTTCGCGGTGCTGCTGGCGTGACCTACGTGCCGCCAGACCCCGAACTCTGCCGTGAGTTGATGGAAGAGCTGATGACCTTCGCCAACAGAGCGCCAGAGCAACTCGACCCATTGGTCGCCGCAGGCATCGCGTCTTTTGGCTTCGTCTTTCTGCACCCCTTCATGGATGGCAATGGCCGTCTTTCACGCTTCCTGATCCACCTGGCTCTGTGCCGAAGCGGCGCTCTCGAAAATGGCCTCTTGCTACCTGTTTCGGTCGCTATGAAGCGTGAAGAACAACACTATCTGGAAGCACTACAGTCGTTCTCAAAGCCAGCCCGTGAGTTTTGGGATGTTCGCTGGATTGATGCGGAAACAATGACTTTCAACTTCATCGGTGATTCCAGTATCTATCGCTATTGGGATGCCACCGACTGCGTAGCGTTCACGATGGAAATGGCCAAACGAGCCCTCGAGGTGGAGCTGAGAGAGGAAACCGATTTTCTTCAGCGATTCGATGCTCTCGTGAAGGTTGTAAACGAAAACTACGACGTTCGAGGCAATCTTTTGTCCAGGCTAGTCATGCAATGCCTGGATCAAAACGGCATCGTGTCCAAAGGCCGTCGCAAACAATACCAAGGATCAATTCAGGAAGAGGTCTTCAACTTTCTTGAGCAACAAGCTCAGTCGCTATTGGCCGATGCTTACGGTGAGTCTCCTGAAGACGTTTGAACGGCCTCTGTGGGAGGCCGTGTTTCAACTTGGCAGGTGCGCTTGAGCCCAGTCGCGCACGTCGCCATATGGATAATCCTCCAACGCCGCAAACCCCGGAATCGACCGCGCCTTGAGCTTGGTAAACAACGGCACGCTGATCCCGCACAGAAACCGCGTCACGCGCTCCGCCGATGGAGCATTCCCTGTGTGCTGCTCGTGCCTGTGGATAAAATCACCACACAGCGCCTCGAAATTTTTATCCACAAGCGCCGGCAATTCCGGCGGTGCCGGCAATCGCGCCACCTGACCGTGACACACCGAGCAATGCCCGCACTGCCGGGGCGCGTTCTCGTCACCGAAGTACTCGGCCAGACGGTAACCCAGGCAGTGGTCGGTAGCGAACAGATCCAACATGGCGTGTATCCGTGCGATCTCGGTGCGCTCGTGCTGGGTGAAGTAGGCGTGCAATTCAGCGCTCAGGGTTTGGGAATCAAAGTCCGCTTGCTGCAGGCTGTAGACCTCGGTCATCTGCTTGCTTTCAAGCTCCACCCAGCCTTTCTCCTGGAAGTAATCCAGCGCCTTGACCACCCGACTGCGCTCGGCCTGATGCTGTTCATACAGCGCGTCGAAATTCACTGTGGCCCAGGTGCGTGCGCGGCTGGAGGTCTGGATGATCGCCGAGACGAAGTCCCTGCGCTCACCTTCAAAACGAGCCAGCAACGCCTCGGGCTCCTGCAAATACTTGAAGCGGTATTCAGCGTAATAGGCATAACGCGGTGCGATTATTCCGCGCAGCTCCAATTGCACCAGCAAGGTCTTGAGCGGTAACTGGCGAATGTTGCTCTGATCGGCCAAAGGTCCCAGCAGAAACTCCCATTGCCCCTCGGGTACGGCGGCTTGCAACTCCTCAAGCACGCAACGAATGCCGTCCCGTTCTGGCGTATCGCCGTAGACGAAGTTTTCCAGCACGTTGAGGCTGTCGCGGTTGGCTAGCACCAGGCAATCGGACGGCTGACCATCACGCCCGGCGCGGCCGATTTCCTGGCTGTAGTTTTCGATGGATTTGGGCAGGTCGAAATGCACCACGTTGCGGATGTCGCTCTTGTCGATGCCCATGCCGAACGCGATGGTGGCGACGATGCAATTGGACTGCCCGCCCATGAACCGCTTCTGTATCCCTTCCCGTTGTTCATGGGGCAAACCGGCATGATAGGCCTCGGCCTGGATGCCGTTTCGCCCCAGATGTTCGGCGATGTGCTCAGCGGTTTTCTGCAGGGTCACATAGACAATACTCGGCTGGCCGGGACGCTGGCTCATCCGCTCGACAAGGCGTCGGCGCTTGTCCTGGCCGCGTACCGGTTCCACCAACAGATTGAGGTTGGGTCGGTAAAAACCGGTGGTCACCACATCCTCGGGAGCGATGGCGAATTTGGCCTCCATGTCAGCGATCACCTTAGGTGTCGCGGTGGCGGTCAGCAGCAGGGCCTGAGGGATATTGAACTGGCGCTGGTAGTCCGGCAGCTTGAGGTAGTCGGGGCGGAAGTTGTGACCCCATTCAGAGATGCAGTGGGCCTCGTCCACCACCAGCAGCGAAATCGGCACCTGCTGCAAAAAATGGCGGAAGCGCTCGTTCTTAAGACGCTCCACGGAAATCATCAGAATCTTCAATTCACCGGACTTTGCCCGGGCCATTACATCGCTGGCGTCATCGCGGCTCTGGGCCGAATCGATACTGCCCGCCGCAATGCCGTGGCGCTGCAAAAACGCTAACTGATCCTGCATCAGCGCCAACAGGGGCGACACCACCAATGTCAGGTGCGGCAGCAACAAGGCTGGCAGTTGATAACAAAGAGACTTGCCCGAACCGGTAGGGAAAATCGCCGCCGCCGAGCGCCCGGCCAACACAGCACTGACCGCCGCCTCCTGGCCGGGCCGAAATTGTGGATAACCGAAAACCTGTTCCAGGGTGTTGTGCATAAGCTGTCACTCCGTTGACCGCTGCGAAGCCCAAAGCCTAGCCGGCGAACGCAGCGAGTCGAGAAAAGGTCGGGGGCAAAAACGATACGGGATGATACAGCGGATGGCACGAGCCAACTCAGACGCTTCGAAACGCCCTACAAATTCTGGCGCGCCCCCTACAGAGCTTTGATGCGTTAAGCCTGACAGGCCCGTAGGAATATCGACCTTTAAGGGAAAAGCTTAAAAAATAGTTGGCGTGTGCGTAGGTAAAGGCCGATAGCGCCGGTAAATCCCCTACAAAACCTGTCCATTTGCGCCACCTTGCGACGCCTCGTCGCGGCCCTCTATAGTTTTTGTCGCGGCTGAAAACATTGTGTCGGCCTGCCGGCGAGACTGCCCGACTTCCCATAGGACTGACCTCAATGAACACGTTCCATCCGTTAACAGACCGCTATCGCCCGCTCAAAACCAGCTACAGCGATACCCCCGTGTTGGTCATCGACACCGAAGCCAAGCCTCACGAGATTCTTGACGCCGCCCAGCAACGCATCCGCGCCGCCAGTGACCTGCTCGAAACGCTCTATTGCCTGTGCTTCAAACAGGCTGACGTGAAAGACATTCCCAATATCGTCAACGCACTTTACTTGCTGACCCAAGATGGCTGCGAACTTCTTGAAGCCGCAAAACAGCGAATCAAACAAAATACGAGCAACTAAAAAAACCTTACAAGAACAGCAACAACTGTTAACTTCACCATTCAAACAACACAAACTAACGTGCCAGCTCTTAAATCAAACCAAGAGCAACACAAATGACTGCATTAACTATTTTCTTCTGTGGCACTGGCTCAACTAAATTCGATGACACCAACGCAAATTATTGGGACGGAGAACTGGTGTCGACGCTCGCATCCCACCATCTTGGCCGTGAGTTTGCCGAATGGATCGTGGTCGACGGCCCCGGCAGTGGCAACCTGCAAGCCGACAATCTCTTTACCGAGACCAAGGAGTACGGCCTCAGCGGCACACTGTTCGGCAAAGGCTGGGAGCAAAACGTCCAGCACGCGATCAACATCATCAAAGGTCAGTGCGACTGGCAGCGCGAGCAACTGACCGAAGCCGAATACAACCGCTTGAAGGCGGCCGGCGTCCCTATCGAAGACGTGAAAGTTGAAGGCTCGTGGTTCTGGCGCACATACAACTATGGCGATCGCAGCGTGACCCAGCAGGCGTTGCAAGAACAGATCATCAAAACCTTCCGCAAGGACGGTATTATTCCCACCCAGGTCAACTTGGTGGGCTGGAGCCGCGGCGGCATTAGTTGCCACATGCTGGCCAACGCCATGTTCAAGGACAGCGAACTTAAAAACATCCCGGTTAATATCTTTGCGATTGACCCGGTGCCTGGCATTGGTAACTTTCAGGATGACAAGGTCAAACTCGGCGGCAACGTCAAAGAGTATGTAGGTTTCTATGCCCGAGACGAACGCTCGAAAGGTTTCAGCTGCGTTATTCCGCAAACCGCCACCGGCACCAGAACCCACATCTACCCCATACCCGGCCGTCACGCCACCCTGGTTGGCAATGCCTCCCCCGACGGCGTCAACGGCCCGAAAACCCTGGCCAAGCCAGGCCGGTTCGTCCGCCACTTTGCCGAAGTTTGCCTCAAGCGTTGGGGCGTGCAACTGGACAAGTCATTGAACCTGACCCACGCCGATCTGGAGAACCTTGGCAAAGTCATGGTCGACAACGAAGCGAAGTACCGACTGATGCACAACTACTCCTACACCTACTTCACCGAGCTGGATCAAGGCGAACGCTACGTTTCTCTGGGCAGCCAAGGGGTCAACTTCTCGGCGGTGAAAGGCACGATTTATACGCCGGCGACTGGGTTGACGACTAGCGTGCTGGATGTTGCGGCGTATCAGCATATTTGTTGATCGGGTGGGCGGCGCAGGGTGAAAGCACTCCCATGGTGGGCGCGGGATTTTCTGAAAACTGATGTAGAGGTGAAGTTGAATGACCGATAAAACGCCCGACAACGACTCTGAGGGGCAAATCGATGCAGCCTACGAGGCATGGTTCATCCAGCAGGTACAGGCCAGCTTTAATGATCCTCGGCCGAGCATTCCGGACGATGAAGCCAGGCGTCTGATGGCGAAAAAACGAACCTTGTTGAAGCGGTCGACAGATCGGTAGTAACGGCCTATCAAATCTTCATCCCGTTCCTACAACAGAAGGCTCCTTGTCGGCTATCGCTGCCTTGTAGCTCAAATCTATAGTCGTGACTGTCGCTGCCAAATCAGCGGCTCGGGCTTGGTCACCCGATGGAATACATAAACGCGTCCGTTGTATGCTGCCGGCACCTCAAGTGTCTGCACGCTATATGGTGGCTGTGTTTGGGACGCCTTAGGCGTGCCGGTCTTATGTATTCCTCCGGTTGACCAACCCGAACACAGTCCGCCTCCATCGCTTGGTCACGATGGCGGTGCTTTCATCTGATGCATTGGGAATACATAAAATGAATACATGGAATCCGCTCACAAACGATCGTTACCTTCCGTTGCAAACCAACCTCACCGATTCCTCGCCCCTGATCATCGACACAGAGGCCAATCCCCAAGACATCCTCGAAGCCGCCCTCCAGCGCATCCGAGCCTCCAGCGATCTCCTCAAAACCCTGCACTGCGTTTGCTTCAAACACGGCGACATCGAAGACATTCCCCACATCACCCACGCGCTCTTCCTGTTAACCCAGGACGGCTGTGACCTGCTGAAAGTCGCCCAGCAACGCATGATGAACTGGAAAGCGCCGGCCTGACGCTGAGTGATGATCGTTCCCACGCTCCGCGTGGGAATGCCTCTACGGACGCTCCGCGTTCGGCTCTTGGGACACCGAGCGCCGAAAGCCGTCATCGAACACTGAAGATAATCATGTGCAAGTTTTTTGATGAGCTAATGGAAAGCGTGCAACAGATGAACGAAATCATCCGCGGTGGGCGTGAGCCTTCTCGCGAATTCCATGTTGATGCGTTGCAAGTCCAAGAAATTCGTAAGGCTACCGATCTGACTCAGGCCACAGCGCTGATTGACGACCGACTCGCCGCAAAGTCAGGCTTCATCAGCCTCATCGATATACACCCAACGGTAGATGCACCATGAACCTCGCCCCCAACTTCCCCGACGACCAAATCATGCACCTGCTCATGCAGCTGCTACACGAACAACTCGGCCTGCCCGAACGCAAAACCATCAGCCTCACCACCTCGATCAATTTCGACCTGAGCTGCGACGGCGCTGACGCGCGGCATTTGATGGAAGCGCTGGAAGAACAGTTTGGGATCGACTTCGTGGACTACGACGCTTATCGCTACTTTCAGCCGGAAGGGTTTGATGTGTTCCTCAAACGCAGGGCGAAAGGACGCGGCGACAAAATCCCACTGACCATTGGCATGCTTTACCAAGCGATCAAGGCGCAACTGTGGGATACAAAAGCACTGGAAAAGATCTAGCCGACCACTTAAGTGGCAATATTCTGGCTGTTTTTAGCGATTTGAGGTGGAATAATGGCAGTTTCAATAATCCGCCTCCCACGTATATCTGGAGCGGCCGTACTGGCAGAGTGAGTCTTGCTACACGTTGGGGCAGCTCAGCAGATCACCACATAAGTGCTATTATTCTGGCAGTTAAAGCCTAAAAACGAAGGAATAATGGCACATGGCTAAAAAACAGCCCCCCTGCTGCCGGCTGCATCCAGGTTGCTCGCCGAGTTTGGCGAACGACTCAAACTCGCTCGGCTACGTCGCAAGCTGACAGCCAAGCAAGTGGCTGAGAGAGCAGGTATGTCGCTGACAACGCTGCGCTCATTGGAGTCCGGCGGCTCGGGCGTGACGATGGGCGCCTATATGTCCGTGATGCAGGTTTTGGGCCTGGAGAAAGATTTGAGCAAGCTCGCAGCAACGGATGAGTTGGGACGCCAACTGCAAGACGCGCAATTAACCCCACGATCGAGCGTCGCAACCAGTAAACGCCAACGAGTGCGCAACGTGGCCCCAACGAAAGCGTCGTCACCCATTCAAGACCGGACGACGCAAGCACCGGAAAGTCCCATCTCCGATTCGGATCTTGAGGTTGATTTCCCATTGAACACCCACTCTTTTTCCAACTTGTTTACCAAGAAAAAATCTAAACCTGAGACGGATTAAAAATGACACTGATCGCGGTGTATGCCGATTGGGAAACCCTGCAAAGACCAAGGCGTCTTGGGTTTCTTCATGCCGGAAAGGCTCGCTCCACTAACGTGTTCGAGTTTGAGTACGACACTGCGGCTTTGGCCGATCCCGAGTTGAATTTCACGACGCTGGATCCTCGCATCAGGCTCTTCGAAGGGCGACAGTTCCCAGGACAGCACCAGACCCGCTTCGGCGTTTTTGCTGACTCAAGCCCGGATCGTTGGGGTCAACTGCTGATGAAACGCCGATTGGAACGGGACATCCGCGACGGCTTGGTCCCTAAGGGTACCAAGCTCTATGAATCGGATTTCCTGTTAGGCGTTCATGACCTCTATCGAGTCGGTGCTATTCGTTACAAGCTCAATGACGAAGGCAATTTTCTGGATGATCGAGATGGATTGGCGGCGCCTCCCTTCGTCGAGTTACGCGCGTTGGAGCAGGCAAGTCGAGCGTTGGAAAACGATCCAGACAACACGTCACTCGATGGGCGCGAGTGGCTGAGAATGCTGATCGCACCCGGTGGCTCATTGGGCGGTGCCAGACCCAAGGCCAGCGTTGCTGATAAGAATGGTCATTTGTGGATCGCCAAGTTTCCGAGCACTCGGGACGACTACGACGTCGGCGGATGGGAATTCGTGGTGAGTGTTCTGGCGAATCAATGCGGTCTGCGGGTGGCGAAGGGTATTGCGCAACGCTATGCGAGCGACCACCACTGCTTCATGGTCAAGCGCTTCGACCGTACCGAAACGGGTGGGCGACTACATTTCGCCTCAGCCATGACCATGACTGACCGCGTAGATGGTGACGATGCATCGGTGGGCGCCAGCTATCTAGAGCTGGCAGAAGTACTCATGGAGCACGGCTCAGAACCCGACGAAGATCTTCGCGAGTTGTGGTCGCGCATCGTGTTCAACATCCTGGTCTCCAATACCGACGACCACATGCGTAACCATGGCTTTCTTCTTGATCCCGGTCGTGGGTGGCGTCTCTCTGATGCCTACGACATGAATCCGGTAGCACACGCCGATGGGTTAAAGCTCAACATTACAGATGCCGACAATGCTTTGGATCTCGAACTTGTTCGCGAAGTGGCCGGGTACTTTCGGGTTAGCCGTGATGATGCGGAAGAGACGATTGAGAGTTTCCAAGAGATCGTGGGTCAGTGGGCAAAAGTAGCCAGTGCGGCAGGGCTGTCGAAGCGTGAACAAGACAATATGTCTACTGCATTTCGACTGTCTACCAAGTGACCCTGTATTGCTTGTCTTTCGCCCACAAAAAAGCCGCCCCGAAGGGCGGCTTTTTCATTCGCTAAATCCAAGCCTTACAGCTTAGGCCCGGCAGCCTTGATCGCATCGCTCACGTCAAACTTCTTGAAGTTCTCAACAAACAACCCAGCCAACGCCTTAGCCGCTTCATCATAAGCAGCCTTGTCAGCCCAGGTATTACGTGGGTTCAACAGGCCAGTCTCAACGCCCGGCACAGCCAACGGCACGTCCAGGTTGATGGTGTCCAGGTGTTCAGTCTCAGCACCGATCAACGCACCGCTCTGGATCGCTGCGATGACGCCGCGAGTGGTCGGGATGTTGAAGCGTTTGCCAACGCCGTAGCCACCGCCGGTCCAGCCGGTGTTGACCAGGTAGACCTTGGAGCCGAAGCCGCGGATGCGCTTGATCAGCAGTTCAGCGTATTCGCCGGCCGGACGCGGGAAGAACGGTGCGCCGAAGCAGGTAGAGAAGGTCGATTTGATGCCGCTGCCGGAACCCATTTCCGTCGAGCCCACCAGTGCGGTGTAGCCGGACAGGAAGTGGTAGGCCGCTTGTTCTTCGCTGAGGATCGAGACTGGCGGCAGGACGCCGGTCAGGTCGCAGGTCAGGAAGATCACAGCGTTTGGCTCGCCACCGAGGTTCTTCTCGGAACGCTTCTCGACGTGCTCCAGCGGGTACGCTGCGCGGCTGTTCTGGGTCAGGCTGCCGTCGGCGTAGTCGGCTTTCTTGGTGACGGGGTCGATTACGACGTTTTCCAGAACGGCGCCGTGCTTGATGGCTTTCCAGATGACCGGCTCGTTCTTCTCGGACAGGTCGATGCACTTGGCATAGCAACCGCCTTCGATGTTGAACACCACACCCTCGCCCCAGCCGTGCTCGTCGTCACCGATCAGGTAACGGCTTTCGTCGGCGGACAGGGTGGTTTTGCCGGTACCGGACAAACCGAAGAACAGGGTCACGTCGCCCTCTTCGCCGATGTTGGCGGCGCAGTGCATCGGCAGCACGTCAGCGGCCGGCAGCAGGAAATTCTGCACCGAGAACATGGCTTTCTTCATTTCACCGGCGTAGCGCATGCCGGCGATCAGCACTTTCTTCTGGGCGAAGTTGAGAATCACGCAGCCATCAGAGTTGGTACCGTCACGCTCTGGCACGCACTCGAAGTTGGCAACGTTGAGGACTTGCCACTCTTCACGGCCAGCCGGGTTGTACTGAGCTGGGTTGATGAACAGGCAACGACCGAACAGGTTCTGCCAGGCAGTCTGGGTGGTCATTTTCACGGCCAGGTAGTGCTCTTCGGCAGCACCTACATGCACGTGGGAAACGAAATGCTCTTGCGCGTTGTTGAAGGCCTCGACGCGAGCCCACAGGGCATCGAACTTGTCGGCCGGGAACTTGCGGTTGATCGGGCCCCAGGCGATAGCGTCCTGGGTGGTCGGCTCTTCAACGATGAAACGATCGACTGGCGAACGGCCGGTACGGTGACCGGTGCGAACAACCAGCGCGCCGGTATCGGCAAGCTCGCCTTCACCGCGATTCAGGGCTTCTTTAACCAGATCATCAACACTCAGATCGGTGTACACGGCGTTATTGGCTTGCGTCATGAGGTTCCCCGTCGGCCAGTGGCCGAGTGCTCCAAACGTTTTGTAGTAGAAAGTCGTGCACTACTACCGCGAAAAAAGTGGGCCGGATTATGCCAGAAAAGCCCAAAAAGTGTAGGGCCCTCCCGTCAGAACGGCGTTATTCCGGCGTTGAGCAGTGAATTTACCTGCGCTGAAACGTTTTAGTGACGGGTATCTGACGGCGTATCGACCCCTGCACCAGCGAACAATTGGGTGATATCGGCCGCGTCGAACAGGTAACGTTCGTTGCAAAACTGACAATCGATCTCCACGGCACCACCGTGTTCGATGACCAGTGCCTGAGCATCATCCAGACCCAAACTGACCAACGCATTGCCCGAGCGTTCCCGAGAGCAGCTGCAATGGAAACGTAAGTTCTGCACGTCAAACAGGCGCACCTGTTCTTCATGATAGAGGCGATGAAGCACGGTTTCGTTGTCCAGGCTCAGTAATTCATCGGCCGTCAGGGTGCTGGCCAGGGCGGTGATGTGCTGCCAGCTGGCGGCGCGTTCTTCTTCGTCTTTCAGACGGTCGGCAGGCAATTGCTGCAGCAACAGGCCACGGGCACGACGGCCATCGGCGTAGAGCCAGAAGCGCGTGCCGACCTGCTGAGACATGACGAAGTAGTTAGTGAAGCACTCCGAGAGAGTTTCGCCGTCGAGGTCGACGATGCCTTGGTAACGCTGGCCCTGAGTCGGGTCGACGGTCAGCGCCAGCACACCATTGGGCATCAAGTCGGCGAGGGTCGCATCCGGGGCGATCTGGTCGGCTTCGTAACGAGCCAGCCCACGGATTTCGCGCTCGCTGGAGCACTCGATCATGAGCAGCGGCACCGGGCCTTCGGAACGGGCCTGAAGAATCAGCAAGCCATCGAACTTCAAGGTGCCAACCAACAACGCTGCCGCCGCCATCAGCTCGCCCAGCAGTTGCGCGACCGGCTCCGGGTAGGCGTGTTTGGCGAGGACTTCGGCATAGCTACGCTCCAACCCAACCAGCTCGCCGCGGGTGTCGCTGTCATCGAAGATGAAGCGTTGGGTATAGTCGTTATCCGATAGATTGGTCATAGGTCTGGTATCTGAAAGGGTGACAAAAAAGAAAAATCGCGTCATTTCCGCATTTTTGCGGCGGGCAAGGTTCAGCCGTAACGGCATTTTATGAACAATCCGGGCTTGTTCCAAGCGAGGTCAAACCTCGCTTTTCGACGAACGGCATTTTCACTTTGACGCTGTCGAGTACACCCATATGGCTGCACAGGTGCGCGATTGCAAGTCTGCGCCCGACGGCGATCACTACTCGTCGTTGCTGTTTCCGCGAAACTTGAACAGATCCCGGCGCTGCTTCTTGCTCGGTTTGCCATCGGTGCTCACGCCCAACGCCCCTGCCTTGCGCATGGCCGCAGCCGCTTCACGTTTGGCGATGCTGGTCTCGGTTTCAGCATAGAGCGCCTGAGCCTCCGGCGCGCCACGACGCACGATCGACAGCGCCTGGACCACCACCGTACGCTCCTCGAAGCCGGTGCGAATCTGAAACTCGTCGCCAACCCTCGGCTCCTTGCCCGGCTTGCAGCGCTCGCCCCGGCAATGCACCTTGCCACTCTCAATCGCGGCCTTGGCCAAAGCACGTGTTTTATAAAAACGTGCGGCCCACAACCATTTATCGAGACGGACCTTGTCGTCCTCTTCGCTTTTTTGTGCCATCGGATGACCTCATTCTGAAATATCGATGAACTGTACTACCGTTTCTGTCGTGCCATGAATCATCACACTCTGGATTAGAATGCAGGCATTCCCCGCCAGTGAGGGATGGAAATCCAGGCAGTAGATATCTGTCGCCTTTTACCCATTATTCTGCGTGAATACCGCGAATTCGGCCGCACGCGGCCAGAGCGGTTTTACCGATTGAGCACTTTTGAAGACATTTGATCATTTGACCGTTATCGGTCTGCGCGAGTGGGTGGCGCTCCCGGATTTGGGAGTCGCGGGCCTTCGCGCAAAAATCGACACCGGCGCCAGCACCTCCAGCCTGCACGCCACCGATATCGAGCCGTTCGAGCGCGATGGGGAACAGTGGGTGCGCTTCACTGCGCACCTGGGCACGGTGGTTCAACTGCGACACCGGCGTTGCGAAGCCCCGCTGGTAACGAGAAAAACCATTAAAAGCTCCAACGGCCACGCGCAGATGCGCTATGTGGTCAGCACCACCCTGGCCCTTGGTGATCGGGTCTGGCGGGTCGAGTTCACCCTCGCCTGCCGCAAATCCATGCGATATCGCCTGCTACTCGGTTCCAAAGCCCTGATCGATGGCCAGTTGGTGGTCAATCCGGGCATTAAATATGTACAAGACAAGCCGGTGTTCCCGGTATCTACCTTCTCCACAGGTGTTGCATGAAGATCGCTGTGCTGTCGCGGAACCCGCGTCTGTATTCCACCCGTCGTCTGGTCGAAGCCGGTATAGAGCGTGGCCATGAAATGGTGGTGATCGACACCTTGCGCGCCTACATGAACATTGCCAGTCACAAGCCGCAAATCCACTATCGCGGCAAACCGCTGGAGGGTTTCGATGCGGTGATCCCGCGAATCGGCGCGTCAGTGACGTTTTATGGCTGCGCGGTGCTGCGCCAGTTCGAAATGATGGGGGTGTTTCCGCTCAACGAATCGGTGGCCATCGCCCGTTCGCGAGACAAACTGCGTTCGCTGCAATTGCTGTCGCGCCGGGGGATCGGTTTGCCGGTCACCGGTTTTGCCCACTCCCCGGATGACATTCCCGACTTGATCGAGATGGTCAACGGCGCGCCGCTGGTGATCAAGGTGCTGGAAGGTACCCAGGGCATCGGCGTGGTGCTGTGTGAAACGGCCACGGCGGCGGAGTCAGTGATCGAGGCGTTCATGGGCCTGAAGCAGAACATCATGGTTCAGGAATACATCAAGGAAGCCGGCGGTGCGGACATTCGTTGTTTCGTGGTCGGCGACAAGGTCATCGCGGCGATGAAGCGCCAGGCCAAGCCGGGGGAGTTTCGCTCCAACCTGCATCGCGGTGGCAGTGCGAGCCTGATCAAGATTACGCCGGAAGAACGCATGACTGCGTTGCGTGCGGCGAAGGTCATGGGGTTGGCGGTGGCGGGGGTGGATATCCTGCGCTCCAATCATGGGCCGCTGGTGATGGAAGTGAACTCATCGCCAGGGCTTGAAGGGATTGAAACCACCACCGGGAAGAACGTGGCGGGAATCATCATTGAGCATCTGGAGAAGAATGGCGGGCCGAATATGACTCGGACCAAAGGGAAAGGTTGAGGCTGGCAAGGTGATCGTTCCCACGCTCTGCGTGGGAATACCTCTACGGACGCTCCGCGTTCGGCTCTGGATGGGACGCGGAGCGTCCCGGGCTACACTCCCACGCGGAGCGTGGGAACGATCGATGGGAACGATCGAATCAGACAGCATCCCGCGGCAACATCAACCCAAGCGGCAACCGCACCCGCGCTTCCAGCCCACCACCGGACCGGTTGCGCAGCTCGACATTCCCGCCATGCATCGAAGCGATCCGCTTCACGATTGCCAACCCCAACCCGGTCCCCTTCCCGCCCCGAGCCCGATCGCCACGGGTGAACGGGTTGAAGATCGCCTCCAGTTCCGACGGATCGATCCCCGCGCCACGGTCCATGACGCTCAGTACCACATACGGCGCACTGGTATCTCCGGACACATAAGCCGCCACTTCGACGCCGCTGCCGGCGTGATGCAGAGCATTGCCGATCAGGTTGTTCAGCAACCGCTTCATCGACACCCGACGCAACGGGAACGGCTGGATCGGTTCCAGGCGCAAGTGCACTTTCTCTTCGTTCTGGTTGTACGGCGCGGCGACTTCGCGAACCAGATCGCTCAGGTCCACTTCTTCCACCGACTCGTCACGTCCGTCACGAATGAACGCCAGGAACTGATCCAGAATCGCGTCCATGTCTTCGATGTCGCGGATCATGTCGTCTGTCAGGTCGCTGTGATCGCCCATCAGCTCCAGGGATAGTCGCAAACGGGTCAGTGGCGTGCGTAGATCGTGAGAGACCCCGGCCAGCATCAGCTCCCGTTCGCGCCCCGCCTGTTCAACGTCTTCAGCCATTTGGTTGAAGGCGCGATAAACCTCGGTCATCTCGCTCGGTGTATCGCTGATCGGCAGGCGCACGCTGCGGCCCTGACCGAGTTGCCTCGCGGCATAGACCAGACGTTTCAGCGGTTGATTGAGCTGGCTGACGAAGATCCACGCCGAGGCGGTGGACAGCAGACCAATGGCGAGGAACCAGCCAAGCACGTTCCAGATTTTCTGGCCGCGCAATGGGTGCGGGTACAGCGGCACTTTCAGCCAGCCATCGCCCAGGCTTGGCGCCCGGACCCACAGCGCTGGCGGCGAATGCATGCGTAATCGCACTTCGGTGTCGGCACCCAATTCGGCCTGCATCTGTCGCTGGTAGATCTCGCTGTAGGGCCAGTGCTGTTCGCCTTCCGGCACACCGGCACCCACCACCCGGATCAGGGTCGCGGCATCGGCGATTTTCGTGCGGTTTTCTTCATCAGCGGCCCAATAGGCGCGCAGCGTCAGGGCAACGCCGTGACTGTATTGGCGGTCCACCAGCACATCTTCGTTCATCAACAGATAAACCAGGGTCA
The DNA here is from genome assembly GCF_054668495.1 of Pseudomonas sp. S2_A02. Taxonomy (NCBI): domain Bacteria; kingdom Pseudomonadati; phylum Pseudomonadota; class Gammaproteobacteria; order Pseudomonadales; family Pseudomonadaceae; genus Pseudomonas; species Pseudomonas sp. S2_A02. The sequence continues at coordinate 3,388,242 of NZ_CP162776.1, forward strand.
GCGCCTTGGAGAACAGGACGACGATCAACACCAGCCACAGGGTGCGGGAGAAGAAGCTCTGGGGGAACCAAACAGGGGTTTTCATGGGTAACCGCTACACACTTGCAGGAGCGAGCGATGCTCGCATATTGCGGATCGCGAGTCTGCGGACAATCATCCGCAAGACCCGCTCCTACAAATCACCGATCACTTCGTGGCGGCGCCATCCGGAACGAACACGTAACCCACGCCCCAGACGGTCTGGATGTAGCGTGGTTTGGACGGATCGGGCTCGATCATCCGGCGCAGACGGGAAATCTGCACGTCGATGGAACGCTCCAGGGCATCCCACTCGCGGCCACGGGCCAGGTTCATCAGTTTGTCGCGGGTCAGTGGCTGACGCGCGTTCATGACCAACGCCTTGAGCACCGCAAACTCACCGGTGGTGAGCATGTGCACTTCGTCGCCGCGCTTGAGTTCGCGGGTGGCCAGGGACAGTTCGTAGTCACCGAAGGTCACGCTTTCGTCTTCGCTGCCCGGGGCGCCCGGCACCGGTGCCGCCTGACGACGCAGAACCGCTTTGACCCGAGCCATCAGCTCGTCCGGGTTGAACGGCTTAGCCAGGTAATCGTCGGCGCCCAGCTCCAGGCCCTTGATGCGGCTAAGCTCATCGCCCTTGGCGGTCAGCATGATGATCGGAATCTGATTGTTCGCCGTGCGCAGGCGGCGGCAAGCGGTCAGGCCGTCTTCGCCGGGCAGCATCAGGTCGAGGACGACCAGGTTGAACACCTCACGCGCCAGCAGGCGGTCCATTTGTTCGGTGTTCGGTACGGCGCGGGCACGGTAGCCCTTGCTGACGAAAAAGCGTTCCAGCAGGCTGCTCAGCCCAGGATCGTCGTCAACAATTAGAATTTTTTCGCCTTCAGCAATGTTTGCAGTGCTGCTCATTGGATGCTCCTTTGATCTCGGCGCGCATTATGGCGTAGCTGCCGTTATACGCACCGTGTGCATTGTTAGCAGATTTTTCCTTCACCGCCAGAAAACCGGGCATTGTGCCTACAACCAGCGATGCCCCCGAATGGACAGAACGCTGGTTATAATGCGCGGCCTTTTGTGTCAGGCAACGTCTGATCGTTACTGCAAGCAGCCGCTTTTTTTCATGGCGCTGGCAGTAATTGTTCGATTTCACGGGTCAACGGGAAGCCTGTTGGCTCAGGTAGCGGCGCACGCCAGGCCGCTCAACCAGACTCGCCGAGCCCTTATCTCTGCGCCTGCGAGCCTGCTTTCACAATTTGTCAGGTGGTTTTATGGACAGCATCAACAGCCGCATCGCCGAGGAACTCGGTGTACGCCCACAACAGGTCGAAGCGGCCGTCGCGCTACTCGATGAAGGCTCTACCGTTCCCTTCATCGCCCGCTACCGGAAAGAAGTGACCGGCAGCCTCGATGACATCCAGTTGCGTCATCTGGAAGAGCGTCTGCGCTACCTGCGAGAACTCGACGAACGGCGGATCAGCATCCTCGCCAGCATTCAAGAGCAGGGCAAACTGACCCCGCAACTCGAACGCGACATCAAACTCGCCGACACCAAGACCCGTCTCGAAGACTTGTACCTGCCGTACAAGCAGAAGCGCCGCACCAAGGGCCAGATCGCCCTGGAAGCCGGCCTCGGCGAGTTGGCCGACGGCCTGTTCAACGACCCGACCCTGAACCCTGAAGCCGAAGCCGCGCGCTTCATCGACGCCGAAAAAGGCGTGGCCGATGTGAAAGCCGCCCTTGAAGGCGCCAAATACATCCTCATGGAGCGCTTCGCCGAAGACGCTGGCCTGCTGGACAAGTTGCGCAACTACCTCAAGCAGGAAGCCACCCTCAGTGCCCGCGTGATCGCTGGCAAGGAAGAGGAAGGCGCCAAGTTCCGCGACTATTTCGAGCACGACGAACCGCTGAAAAGCATGCCATCGCACCGCGCACTGGCGATTTTCCGTGGCCGCAACGAAGGCATCCTCAGTTCCGCGCTGAAAGTCGGCGATGAACTGCCGGGCACCATGCACCCGTGCGAAGGCATGATCGGTCAGCAATTCGGCATTCAGAACCAGAACCGCGCCGCCGACAAATGGCTGGGCGAAGTGGTGCGCTGGACTTGGAAGGTCAAGCTCTACACCCACCTGGAAACCGACCTGCTGGGCGAACTGCGCGATGGCGCGGAAACCGAAGCGATCAACGTGTTCGCACACAACCTGCACGACTTGCTGCTGTCGGCTCCGGCCGGTCCGCGTGCCACATTGGGCCTTGACCCGGGTCTGCGCACCGGTTGCAAGGTCGCCGTGGTCGATGCCACCGGCAAGCTGCTGGATCACGCCACGGTTTACCCGCACGTGCCGCACAACAAGTGGGACCAGACCCTCGCTGTGCTCGCCGCCCTGTGCGCTAAGCATTCCGTCGATCTGATCGCCATCGGCAACGGCACCGCCAGCCGTGAAACCGACAAGCTCGCCGCTGAACTGATCAAAAAATACCCAGCCATGAAGATGACTAAAGTCATGGTTTCCGAGGCCGGTGCATCGGTGTACTCGGCGTCGGAACTGGCCTCCAAGGAATTCCCGGACCTCGACGTGTCGATCCGTGGCGCGGTGTCGATTGCCCGTCGCTTGCAGGATCCGCTGGCTGAGTTGGTGAAGATCGATCCAAAATCCATCGGCGTCGGCCAGTACCAGCACGACGTGTCGCAGCTGAAACTGGCACGCGGCCTGGACGCGGTGGTCGAGGACTGCGTGAACGCCGTGGGCGTCGACGTCAACACCGCCTCCGTGGCGCTGCTGGCGCGCATCTCCGGCCTCAACGCGACCCTGGCACAGAACATCGTCAGCCACCGTGACGAGCACGGTGCCTTCAAAACCCGTGCGGCGCTGAAAAAAGTCGCGCGTCTGGGTGAAAAAACCTTCGAACAGGCTGCGGGCTTCCTGCGCGTCATGAACGGTGATAACCCATTGGATTCGTCCGCGGTTCACCCGGAAGCCTATCCGCTGGTACAGCGCATTGCCGCTGAAACCGACCGTGACATTCGCTCGCTGATCGGCGACGCGAGCTTCCTCAAGCGTCTCGATCCGAAGAAGTACACCGACGAAACGTTCGGTCTGCCGACGGTCACCGACATCCTGCAAGAGCTGGAAAAACCCGGTCGCGACCCACGTCCCGAGTTCAAGACCGCCGAGTTCCAGGAAGGCGTCGAAGACCTCAAGGACCTGCAACTGGGGATGATCCTCGAAGGTGTGGTAACGAACGTGACCAACTTCGGCGCCTTCGTCGACATCGGCGTTCATCAGGACGGTTTGGTACACATCTCCGCGCTGTCGGAGAAGTTCATCAAGGATCCGCGCGAAGCGGTGAAGGCCGGTGATGTGGTCAAGGTGAAGGTCATGGAAGTCGACATCCCGCGCAAACGCGTTGGCCTGTCGATGCGCATGAGCGACACCCCGGGCGAGAAGATCGACGGTGCCCGTGGCGCGCGTCCGGGTTCGGCACCACGCCAATCCCAGAACACCGCACCGCGCAAGGAAACCACGGCAGCAGCCCCGGCCAACAACGCCATGGCCTCGCTGTTCGCTAACGCCAAACAGTTGAAAAAACGCTGATGGAGATCCCGGCGGGCTTGACCGAAAGCGCGTTTTTCAAGCTGCTGGGGTGTCGCTTGCACAGTCTGGAAACCGGGGTGGCGCAAGTCGCCCTGGCGCTTGAGCCAGAACTGCGCAATCGCGGCGGCAAATTGCACGGCGGCGCTTTGTTCAGTCTGGTCGACATTGCCATGGGGCTGGCCTGTTCCAGCACCCACGGCTTTGACCAGCAGAGCGCAACCATCGAGTGCAAGATCAACTACATCCGCGCCGTCGCCGACGGTGAAGTGATGTGCACGGCCCGGGTGATCCATCCGGGCCGCCGCACGCTGGTGGTCGAAGCCGACGTGATGCAAGACGACAAACTCGTCGCAAAAGCACAAGGCACGTTCGCTGTCCTGTAGCCCCCAATCATCAATTTGAGTTAATTTCGACACTGCGAATCCTGTGGGAGCGAGCCTGCTCGCGATGGCGGTGTGTCAGACGACCTAAATGTTGACTGACAGGCCCCCATCGCGAGCAGGCTCGCTCCCACAGGGATTGTGCAGTTCTTGACTAACCAGCATTAGGCCTGCGCGGCTAAAAAACCAGGCGAAAACGCCAGTTTTAACTTCACCCTTGTAGACCGTCTTGCCCACCCCCATATTGGGGCGACTGACGCGTGAAGGAATCCAACTTGAGCGAACTTCTCAACCGCCGCCTGGCTCTGCTCGGCGAGCGCGCTAACCTCTCTCTGCTCGAACAGTGCCTTCACGGCATCGAACGTGAATGCCTGCGCGTGACAGGCGAAGGGCGCCTGGCGCAAACGCCGCACCCCGAAGCATTGGGTTCCGCGCTGACCAATGAACAAATCACCACCGACTACTCTGAGTCGCTGCTGGAATTCATCACGCCAGCCCTGCCAGACCCGGCGGATACGCTGGCGAGCCTGGACAAAATTCATCGGTTTGCCTACAGCAAGCTCGGCAATGAGTACCTGTGGAGTCCATCGATGCCGTGCCCGTTGCCGGCCGAGGAAGACATCCCGATCGCTTATTACGGCACCTCCAACATCGGTCAGCTCAAGTACGTCTATCGCAAGGGCCTGGCTCTGCGTTACGGCAAGACCATGCAGTGCATCGCCGGAATCCACTACAACTTTTCCCTGCCGGAAAAGCTCTGGCCGCTGCTTAAAGAGGCCGAAGGCTTTGTCGGCACCGATCGCGATTATCAGTCGTCGGCCTACATCGCGCTGATTCGCAACTTCCGCCGCTACAGCTGGCTGCTGATGTACCTGTTCGGTGCTTCGCCTGCGCTGGATGCCGGTTTCCTGCGCGGTCGTTCGCATCAGTTGGAACAGCTGGACCCGGACACCTTGTACCTGCCGTACGCCACCAGCCTGCGCATGAGCGATCTGGGTTACCAGAGCAACGCCCAGGCCGGTCTGACGCCGTGCTACAACGATCTGACCAGCTACACCGACAGCCTGCGCAAAGCGGTGGCCACGCCTTACCCGCCGTACGTCGAGGTCGGTACGCACCAGGACGGTGAGTGGGTTCAGCTCAACACCAACATCCTGCAGATCGAAAACGAGTACTACTCCAACATCCGTCCGAAACGCGTGACCTACACCGGTGAGCGGCCGATCCAGGCGCTGGTGGCCCGTGGCATTCAATACGTCGAAGCGCGCTGCCTGGACATCAACCCCTTCTTGCCGATGGGCATCGACCTCACCGAGTCGCGGTTCCTTGATGCGTTCCTGCTGTACTGCGCGCTGAACGACAGCCCGCTGCTGACCAGTACCAGCTGCGGCAACGCGACGTCGAACTTCCTCAGCGTGGTCAAGGAAGGTCGTCGTCCGGGCCTGCAATTGCAACGCGACGGGCAGCCGGTAGACCTGAAGGAATGGGCCAGCGAATTGCTGGAAAAGATTGCGCCATTGGCGGCGTTACTGGATCAAAGCCATGGCGGCGATGCCCACAGCAAGGCACTGGACGCACAACTGGCCAAGGTCCAGGACTCGTCCCTGACGCCATCGGCGCAGGTGTTGGCGGCGATGGCCGAGCACAAGGAAAGCTTTGCTGAGTTCTCCTTGCGTCAGAGTCAGGTGCATGCGGAATTTTTCCGTAGCGAGCCGCTTTCAGACGAAGATCAGGCTAAATTTGAAGAACTGGCGCGCTCGTCGCTGGCTCAGCAGGTGGAGCTGGAACAGAACGAAGTCGGCGATTTCGATGTGTTTGTCGGGTCGTACCAGGCGAGTATTCTGGCGATCAGTAATTAGATCGCAAACCTCTGTGGCGAGGGAGCTTGCTCCCGCTCGGCTGCGCAGCAGCCGTAAAATCTGCGACCGTGTTCAATCAGACACACCTTCGCTGTTTTTGGGAGTCCTTCGGCCTCCAGCGGGAGCAAGCTCCCTCGCCACAAAAGCGATATACAACTACGCTCTCTTAGAATTTTCCGCTCATAAGGTAATTCGAAAAAGTTATTTATTTTCGGATTCTTATATCATTTAGTCTCCTTTTTACGCCGACTCTCGGTCGCCTGACAAGGAGCTTCCCGATGAAACTGACTTCCCCTCTTCGCCTTCTGGCCGCCGCGTTTCTGGCTTCGGCCAGTTTCTTGGCTCAGGCGGCAGATGTGACCGTCGCCTACCAGACCACCGTTGACCCGGCCAAAGTCGCCCAAGCCGACGGCACCTACGAAAAAGCCACCAAAGCCAACATCGACTGGCGCAAATTCGACAACGGCGCCGACATCATTGCCGCCATCGCTTCCGGCGATGTGCAAATCGGCTACCTCGGTTCCAGCCCCCTGACGGCGGCAATCACTCGCAAAGTCCCGGTAGAAACCTTCCTCATCGCCACCCAGATCGGCGCCGCCGAAGCGCTGGTCGCTCGCGACGGTTCCGGGATCAAGACTGCGCAAGACCTGATCGGCAAGAAAATCGCCGTACCGTTCGTTTCCACCGGCCACTACAGCCTGCTGGCCGCGCTGAAACACTGGAACATCGACCCATCGAAAGTCACCGTGCTCAACCTCACCCCGCCAGCGATCATTGCTGCGTGGAAACGCGGTGATATCGACGCCACCTACGTATGGGACCCGGCGCTCGGCGTGGCCAAGGAGAACGGTAAAGTGCTGATCACCTCGGGCGAACTGGCCAAGTTCGGCGCGCCGACTTTCGATGCCTGGATCGTGCGTAAGGATTTCGCCGAGAAACACCCGGAAATCGTCACCGCGTTCGCCAAAGTGACCCTCGATGCCTATGCCGACTACCGCAAAGACCCGAAAGCCTGGCTCGCCAACCAAAGCAATGTCGACAAACTGGTGAAGCTCTCCGGTGCCAAGGCCAGCGACATTCCATTGCTGCTGCAAGGCAACGTCTTCCCGCTCGCGGCTGATCAGGTGATCACCCTCGGCGCGCCGACCACCAAGGCCATCACCGACACTGCGGTGTTCCTCAAGGAACAGGGCAAGGTCGAGGCCGTGCTGCCGGACTATGCGCCGTACGTCAGCGCCAAATACATCACCAATTGATCGGGAGTTAACCGCGATGGCTTTGCTACAGCTGGAGCGCATCAGCGCACAGTATCCCGGCGCAGCGGAACCTGTGCTGACGGATATTTCCTTGAGCCTGGGACCCCGGCAGTTACTGGTCGCCCTCGGCCCGTCCGGCAGTGGCAAGACCTCGCTGTTGAACCTGATTGCCGGTTTCGTCGAGCCCAGTGCCGGGCGCATCACCCTTGACGGCGTGCCGGTCAAAGGCCCGAGTGCCGAGCGCGGCGTGGTATTCCAGGACGATGCCCTGCTGCCTTGGCAGGACGTGCTGGCCAACGTCGGCTTCGGTCTGGAACTGGCTGGCATTGCGCGGGAAAAACGTGAGCAGCGCGCCCGGGAAATGCTCGCGCTGGTGGACCTTACCGGTTTCGAAAATCGCCGAATCTGGCAGCTCTCGGGCGGGCAGAAGCAACGTGTCGGCCTCGCTCGTGCACTTGCCGCAGACCCTCGGGTTTTGCTGATGGATGAACCCTTCGGTGCCCTCGACGCCTTCACCCGCGAACAGATGCAGGAGCTGTTGCTGCAAGTCTGGCAACGCACCGCCAAACCGGTGTTCCTGATTACCCACGACATTGAAGAAGCGGTGTTCCTCGCCACAGATCTGATTCTGCTGGCGCCCAACCCCGGGCAAATCGTCGAGCGTCTGAGCCTGGACTTCGGTCAGCGTTATGCCGCTGGCGAATCGGCGCGGGCGATCAAATCCGACCCACGCTTTATCGAAACCCGCGAACACGTGCTCGCCAAAGTGTTCTCCCAACGCAGTGCCGTCCAGCGGCAGGAGCGCGCATGAGCACCTATGAAATTCCCGCCGCGACGGGGAAATCGAGCTCGACGGTCATTCCGCTGCGTCGCAGTTTGAACACGCGCTGGATCAGCGTGCTGACCCTGATCGCATTGTTGGCGATCTGGTGGGCCGTCACGGCCACCGGTTTGATCGAACCGCTGTTCCTGCCACCACCGTCCGCCGTGCTGCAAAAAGGTTGGCTGCTGGTGACCACCGGCTACATGGATTCGACCTTGTGGCAGCACTTGGGCGCGAGCCTCAGCCGTATTGGCCTGGGCCTGGGCTTCGCCGTGCTGACCGCCGTGCCGGTCGGCATCGCCATCGGCCACAACCGCATCGCTCGCGGCATTCTCGATCCGCTGATCGAGTTCTATCGCCCGATTCCGCCACTGGCTTATTTGCCGCTGATCGTAATCTGGTGCGGCATCGGGGAGTTGTCGAAAGTCTTGTTGATCTACCTGGCGATCTTCGCCCCGATCGCGATTGCCACTGCCACTGGCGTGCGCACCGTCGACCCGGCGAAATTACGCGCCGCGCAGTCGTTGGGCGCGACTCGGGCGCAGTTGATTCGGCATGTGATTCTGCCCAGTGCCTTGCCGGACATTTTGACCGGCGTGCGGATTGGCCTGGGCGTGGGTTGGTCGACGCTGGTGGCCGCCGAGTTGATCGCCGCCACCAGCGGTTTGGGCTTCATGGTGCAGTCGGCCGCGCAATTCCTGGTCACCGATGTGGTGGTGCTGGGGATTCTGGTGATCGCATTGATCGCCTTCGCCATGGAAATGGGCCTGCGTGCGCTACAACGCAAACTGGTGCCATGGCACGGCCAGGCTCACTGAAAAATCATCATGCGAAAAACCCTGTGGGAGCGAGCCTGCTCGCGATGGCGGTGTATCAGCAGCCATGTCGCCTGACACTCCGCTATCGCGAGCAGGCTCGCTCCCACAAAAGTTCGACACCTCGAATTCGAAGAGAAATACCATGAGCAGCCTGACCATCGTCCCTTTAAGCTCCGCCCTCGGCGCGCAAATCAGCGGCATCGACATCAGCCAGCCGCTGAGTCTGGAACAACGCGACGCCATCGAACAGGCGCTGCTCAAGCATCAAGTGCTGTTCTTCCGCGACCAGCCGATCGAGCCGCAGCAGCAAGCGCGATTTGCCGCCTATTTCGGCGACCTGCACATCCACCCGATCTACCCAAACGTGCCGGAGCAGCCAGAAGTGCTGGTCCTCGACACCGCGGTTACCGACGTGCGGGACAACGCGATCTGGCACACCGACGTGACCTTCCTGCCGACCCCGGCGATGGGCGCGGTGCTCAGCGCCAAACTGCTGCCGGAATTTGGCGGCGACACGCTATGGGCCAGTGGTATTGCGGCGTATGAAGCACTGTCCGCACCGATGAAAACACTGCTCGAAGGGCTGACCGCTACTCACGATTTCACCCGCTCGTTCCCACTGGAACGCTATGGCAATACACCGCAAGCTTTGGCCCAGTGGGAAGAAGCCCGGCGCAAGAACCCGCCGCTATCGCACCCAGTGATTCGCACGCACCCGGTAAGCGGGCGCCGGTCATTGTTCGTCAATGAAGGGTTCACGTCGAAGATCAATGAGCTGTCGGAAACGGAAAGCGAGGTGATTCTGAAATTCTTGTTCGCCCACACCACACGGCCGGAATTCACCATCCGTTGGCGCTGGCAGAAAGACGACATCGCGTTCTGGGACAATCGCGTGACCCAGCATCACGCGGTGGATGATTACCGCCCGGCGCGGCGGGTGATGCAGCGGGCGACGGTGTTGGGGGATGTGCCTTTCTTCCGGTGATTCGCCAGTTTTTGTACTGACATAGATGGCCCCATCGCGGGCAAGCCCGCTCCCACAAGGATTTGTATTGACCAATATTTTGCGGTCAACCGATAACCTTGTGGGAGCGGGCTTGCCCGCGATGGGGCCGGAACGAACACCAGAGAGTACGGCGCCGAACACTTATTCAGCCGTCGAAGGCTTCTCCCAAAGATTGACCCCACCCTCCTGGGCAAACCGGTCAATCTCCGCCAACTCTTCCACGCTAAAACTCAGGTTCTTCAACGCCCCGACGTTCTCGATAATCTGCTCCGGCCGGCTCGCGCCGATCAGGGCCGAGGTCACCCGTGGATCGCGTAGGGTCCAGGCCAGCGCCAACTGCGCCAGACTCTGACCGCGACGTTTGGCGATTTCATTAAGCGCCCGCACATGGGCGATGTTAGCTTCGGACAGGTGCGACGCCTGCAACGAACCACCACCCGGACGATTGACCCGCGCATCCGCTGGCACGCCATCGAGGTACTTGTCGGTCAACAGCCCCTGAGCCAATGGCGTGAAGGCGATCACGCCGGTACCGAGTTCATCGGTGGTGTCCAGCAGGTCCTTTTCCACCCAGCGATTCAGCAGGTTGTAAGCTGGTTGATGAATCAGCAACGGCACTTTCCACTCTTTCAGCAATCCGGCGATTTCACGGGTTTTCACCCCGGAATAGGACGAGATGCCGATGTACAGCGCCTTGCCCTGCTGCACCGCGGTAGCCAGTGCACTGGCGGTTTCTTCAAGCGGCGTGTCCGGGTCGAAGCGATGGGAATAGAAGATGTCCACGTAGTCCAAGCCCAGGCGTTGCAGGCTCTGGTCGAGGCTGGCCAGCACGTATTTGCGCGAACCACCGCCCTGACCGTAAGGGCCGGCCCACATGTCCCAACCGGCCTTGCTGGAGATGATCAACTCGTCGCGGTACTGCTTGAAGTCTTCACGCAGCAAACGACCGAAGTTGATCTCGGCGCTGCCGTACGGCGGGCCGTAGTTGTTGGCCAGGTCGAAGTGGTTGATGCCCAGATCGAACGCCGTGCGCAGCAACGAGCGCTGGGTATCGATTGGCGTGCTGTCGCCGAAGTTGTGCCACAAGCCCAGGGACAGTGCCGGCAGCACCAACCCGCTGCGACCCACGCGGCGGTAAGGGATGGAATCGTAGCGGTTTTCGGCAGCGGTGTAGGTCATCGAATCCTCTCTTGTCTGTCTTGAATGTGGTATCGACTGCTTTGCAAGTTGCCCAGCATACGCCCGGACAAACGCCGATAAACCTCGGACTCGAGAAAAGGCTGAAACGTTTCACAGATTATTAAATCTGACCCACCGCATAGCGCCGATATCCACTCCCAACGTTTACGCCGACAACTCACGCAACGCGGCAGCCGCCAAAAAACCAGATCGTGAACTGTATCGCTGATCTCGTCTGACCGTCTGGTCGATGCGCTCAAGCAATTGCTCAGGGAGCGTGGCATTGAAGCGCACCGATTTGCCGAAGTAAGGCGTGATATCGAAGTCGACCACACCCCATACACCACCAGCGTAATCAGGGTTATCAAGATCAGCGTCAAGCCAGATTGACCGCGGACCATCAGTAATGGGCAAATCCTGCGGGTGAATGGTGGGTTGGTTTAACTATGCTCGGTCTATTGGGGTGAGCAGTGGAGACGCCTTCGCGGGCAAGCCTCGCTCCTACGGGTTTTGTGTCGGACACACGATTGACGGAAATCCTGTAGGAGCGAGGCTTGCCCGCGAAGACGGCCTCAAAGACACCACAAATCTGAAGGGGAGGAACGCATCATGCACACCACCATCATCATCTTCTTCGGCCTGGTCCTGTTGGCGCTGATGTTGTTCATCGGCGAGAAAATCGGTTTCCCCCGCCAAATCCTGGCCTATAGCTTTGTCGTGTTGTGGCTGGCATTGACCTTGATCAACGGCGCAGTCGGCATGGTCAACGCCGGCCAGCCGTTGAGCACGGAACTGGTGGTCGGCAGTGTGGTGTTCGGCGTCCCGGTGTCCGCGCTGGTGTTGTTCATGACGATGAGCACTGACGCCTGACAAGACGTCAGCGCCACCCGCGTAGATCAACGCACCAGGTGCAAAAACTGCATGTGCCGTTCGTACTGGTCGAGGATGTCGTTGATGACCTGCTCCTTGGTGTAGCCGACCAGATCGTAATCCTGACTGCCCTCTCTCAAATGCACTTCGGCCCGGTGATATCGGCGGTTGTTGAGTTGCTTGGAACCCATGCCGCCACGGGCGAAGGATGGCGTGAAGTAACCGCGCATCTGCACCTGATAGATGAATGGATGCAGTTCGCCGTGACCGATCTCCAGGCTGACGTTGTCATTGGCCGGATCAGGCTGAGCGACCACGTGCAGCCCCTTCTCGACGAACACGGCAGTCACGTCCTCAATCGCCGGGCGCACCGTCGTATCGAGGAAGCGATAGACCTCATCCCGAGACGGGAAATGCACCGCCTGACTCAAGCGCTGACGCCATCCACCGCGCCGCGAGCCGGACACCGGCGCAAGGGAATGCAGTTGCGCGATCTGCTTCTGCGATTCCAGATAAAACGCCTTGTGCAGCCCCCACATCATCAGCAGCAAAATCATCGAGAACGGCAACGAGGTCAGTACCACCGCTGACTTCAACGCATCGATGCTGCCGGAGAACAGCAGCGCGCTGGTCACCAACGCGGTCATCGCGCCCCAGAACACTCGCAGCCATTTCGGCCCGTCTTCATCCGGGTTACCGCCCTTGGCGGACAACGTCGACAACACCACAGTGCCGGAGTCGGCGGAGGTCACGAAGAATACGAAACTGATGAACACCGTGACCGCAATCACGGTTTTGCTCCACGGATAGGTTTCCAGCAGCAGGTACAGGGTCATCGACGGGTTGTCGACAGCCGACATGCCTAGCGCGCTCATGCCGTGGTTGAGCACTTGATCGATGGCGCTGTTGCCGAAGATCGACATCCACGCCAGGGTGAAACCGAGCGGAATCAGCAGCACGCCGAAGACGAATTCGCGGATGGTCCGGCCACGGGAAATCCGCGCGATGAACAGCCCCACGAACGGCGACCATGCAATCCACCAGGCCCAATAGAACACCGTCCAGCCACCCAGCCAGTCGCTGGGTTTATCGTAGGCGTAGAGGTCGAAACTCTTCATCGGCAAGGCGCCGAGGTAGTCGCCGATGTTCTGGATCAGTGTATTGAGCAAGTGCTGGGTGGGGCCGGCGAACAACACGAACAGCAGCAGCGCACAGGCCAGCAGCATGTTGATGTCGGACATCACCCGCACGCCTTTATCGACGCCGGACACCGCGACGATGATCGCCGCACCCATCATCAGCGTGATCAGGCCGACCTGAATCCACTGGGTGTGGGCGACGCCAAACAGGTAGTCCAGGCCCGAATTAAGGTGCAACACGCCAAAACCCATATCGGCACCGAGGCCGAACACCGTAGCGATAATGCCGAAACCGTCCACTGCGTAACCGATGGGGCCGTTGATGCGCTTGCCGATCAGCGGGTACAGCGCCGAACGCAGGGCCAGCGGCAGGTTATGTCGATAGGCGAAATAGGCCAGCGCCATACCGACGAAAGCGAACACGCCCCAGCCATGCAGGCCCCAGTGCAGAAACAGAATCTGCATCGCCTGACGCGCCGCATCCGCCGTGCCAGCCTCACCTTGCGGCGGTTGCGCCAGGTGAGTCAGCGGCTCGGACACGCAAAAGAAAAACAGCGTGATGCTGATCCCGGCGGCGAACAGCATGCCGGCCCAGGACAGGTAGCTGAATTCGGGCTCGTCGTGGTCGGCACCGAGCTTGATCTTGCCGTAGCCAGACAAGGCGGTGACCACCACGAAGACCAGATACAGCGTCATCGCGAGCATGTAGTACCAGCCGACCGTATTGGCCGCCCAGTTTTGCGCTTGCAACAGCCAGGCACCGGCCTGTTCAGGTATCGCCATGACCACAACGGCGAACAGCAGAATAAAGGTCGCCGCGAAATAAAACACCGGTGGATTCATGCGGACCTGGCCGCTTGCGGGGGTGGACGATGCACTCATGAAAGGTGCACCTCAAGGGGGTGAAACAGGGCAATCAATAACGGACTCGGCAAAGGCAAGCCTCCTGTTGTGAGCGGGCAGCAAACCGGCGGTTTAACTTGAATGAGCGTTCAAGTTAAACATAGATAGGGGGCTAAGGACTAATCGCAGGGCTCGGCGGTCACTTTCCTGCGCTAGCTCAAGGAAGGGAATGACGCGGGGTTTGCGGGATTTGTTCGGCGGGAAATTAGCTAAATGCCATTATTTCGGCCTGCCTTGAAACCAATCGCGAGCAGGCTCGCTCCCACAGTTGATTTCTGTCGTTCACAGCTATTGTGCTCATCAGATATCAACTGTGGGAGCGAGCCTGCTCGCGATGAGGCCAGATCAGTCAGCAGAGATTCAGGAATCTACTTCTGCGTCCCATCATCATGCTGCAGATTCGCCTGGGTCAGATTGCACCCCGCCGGCACGCTACGGGTCAGCCAGACGTTACCGCCGATGGTCGAGCCCTTGCCGATGGTGATCCGCCCCAGAATCGTCGCGCCGGCATAGATCACCACATCGTCCTCGACGATCGGATGCCGCGGATGGCCCTTCTGCAACTGGCCGTCTTCGTCCGCCGGGAAGCGCTTGGCACCCAACGTCACTGCCTGATAAATCCGCACGCGCTCGCCAATGATCGCGGTCTCGCCGATCACCACACCCGTCCCGTGATCAATGAAAAAACTGCGACCGATCTGCGCCCCCGGATGGATGTCGATGCCGGTGGCCGAGTGGGCGATTTCCGCGCTGATCCGCGCCAGCAGCGGCAAGCCGGCGCGATACAAATGATGGGCCAGGCGATGGTGAATCACCGCCAGAATCCCCGGATAGCAGAGCAACACTTCATCGACACTGCGAGCCGCCGGGTCGCCGTGATAGGCCGCCAGTACGTCGGTGTCCAGCAGAGTGCGCAGCCCCGGCAAAGCGAGGGCGAAGTCCTGAATGATCTGGATGGTTTTGGCCTCGACTTCAGTGTCGGCCTGGGCACTGTGGCGCGCGGCATAACGCAACTCGAGCCGCGCCTGAGCGAGCAACGCGTTCAGTGCGACGTCGAGTGTGTGGCCGACGTAGAAATCTTCACTTTCCTCGCGCAAATCCACCGGGCCCAGACGCATCGGGAACAGCGCACCGCACAAGGCTTCGAGAATGTCTGCCATGGCCGCTCGGGACGGCAACTCGCGACCGCCCTGCTCGCCGCTGGCACGGCCGTTTTGTGCGCGCCACTGGTCGCGCGCCGTACGCAGTTGGCTGACGATGGTCTGCAGTTGCCAATGGCTGGAACGCTCGCTCACGGTAAAAACTCCTCACGGGCGGCCGGACTGTCTGGCCGCGTTAACCGCGATTACTTTACGGCAACGGCTTGCAGCCGAATTAAGAACCAATAGTGCTGTGCTCAATACTTTTGGCTATAAGCGATTGGCAGTTGCCCCACTAAATACCCGTGCCTATAGTCCTGACATCTTCCTCCGCCAGTACGGACCCATGATCAAACAACAGCTTGCCCGCTTTAACCGCCTCGACCTGCTCGGTCACCCTACTCCTCTGGAAAAACTCGAACGCCTGTCGACTTGGCTGGGCCGCGATGTGTACGTCAAACGCGATGACCTGACGCCATTGGCACTGGGCGGCAACAAGCTGCGCAAACTCGAATACCTGGCCGCCGATGCCTTGGCCCAGGGCGCTGACACTCTGATCACTGCTGGCGCGATACAGTCCAACCACGTGCGCCAGACCGCCGCCATTGCGGCCAAGCTTGGTTTGGGCTGCGTGGCCCTGCTGGAAAATCCGCTCGGCACCGACAACAGCAACTATGTCGGCAATGGCAATCGGCTGTTGCTGGACCTGTTCGATGCCAAGGTCGAGTTGGTGGAAAACCTCGACAATGCCGACGAGCAATTGGAAGCGCTGGCCGGGCGTCTGCGCAGCAACGGTAAAAAGCCGTATCTGGTGCCGATTGGTGGCTCGAATGCATTGGGCGCTTTGGGTTATGTCCGTGCAGGCCTGGAACTGGCTGAACAGATCAAGGACACCGGGCTGAATTTCGCCGCCGTGGTGCTGGCGTCCGGCAGTGCCGGCACCCACAGCGGCCTGGCGCTGGCATTGAGCGAAGCACTGCCGGATTTGCCAGTGATCGGCGTCACCGTTTCCCGTAGCGATGAAGCACAACGACCGAAAGTTCAGGGCCTCGCCGAGCGCACGGCCGAGCTGTTGGGCGTGAGCCTGCCGGCGAATTTCAAAATCGAACTGTGGGACGAATATTTCGGCCCGCGTTATGGCGAGCCAAATGCCGGGACATTGTCGGCGTTGAAACTGCTGGCGAGTCAGGAAGGGTTGCTGCTGGATCCGGTGTACACCGGCAAGGCCATGGCCGGTTTGCTCGACGGCATCGGGCGCCAGCGCTTCAATGACGGCCCGATCATCTTCCTGCACACCGGTGGGGCGCCGGCGTTGTTTGCCTATAAAGACTTTCTATAACTGATCGTACGCTGAACGATCGTTCCCACGCTCCGCGTGGGAATGCAGCCCGTGACGCTCCGCGTCACTGGACGCAGAGCGTCCCTAGAGGCATTCCCACGCAGAGCGTCGGAACGATCATGAAACCGCGTTCTCCTGTAGGAGCGAGGCTTGCCCGCGAAAGCGATTTCAAATTCATATACAAATACAGAATAATAAAATCAATATTTAGTATTTTCCTATCTAAAGACAACATCATATAGTCACGCCGCAGGCGAATTTGCAGCAAGACGCATAAGCTGCTTTAGGGCAGGATATCGCAGTCGTTCAAATCCCGAATTTGCCAACTTTCCTTAAGCGTCTTCCATAAGAAAACACAGGGGCTTGTCATGAATTTTTCCGCATTACGTCGAAATCTGCTCGTGGGTTCGCTGGGCCTGGCGCTGAGCGCCGGCCTGCTCGGGCAGGCAGTGGCCGGTGAGCAGCTGCAAAAAATCAAGGACGCAGGCGTGATCAACGTCGGTCTGGAAGGCACTTATCCACCGTTCAGTTTCGTCGACGAGGCCGGCAAACTGAGCGGCTTCGAAGTCGAGTTCTCCGAAGCCTTGGCCAAAGAGCTGGGCGTGAAGGTCAAACTGCAGCCGACCAAATGGGAAGGCATCCTCGCAGCCCTGGAATCCAAGCGGCTGGACGCGGTGATCAACCAAGTGACCATCACCGAAGAGCGCAAGAAGAAGTATGACTTCTCCACGCCTTACACCGTTTCCGGGATTCAGGCGCTGACCCTGACCAAAAACAAAGACACCATCAAGACCGCCGCCGATCTGGCCGGCAAGAAAGTCGGCGTAGGTCTGGGCACCAACTACGAGCAGTGGGTGAAAGAGAATGTGCCTAAGGCTGACATCCGCACCTACGAAGATGATCCGACCAAGTTCCAGGATCTGCGCGTCGGCCGCATCGACGCCATTCTGATCGACCGCCTGGCCGCGCTGGAATATGCCAGGAAGGCCAAGGACACTGCCGCCGCCGGCGAAGCGTTCTCCCGCCAGGAAGCCGGTATTGCCCTGCGCAAAGGCGAGCCTGAGCTGCTGGCCGCGGTGAACAAAGCCATCGACAAGCTGCGTGCCGACGGTACGCTGAAAAAGCTTTCGGAAAAATACTTCAGCGCTGACGTCACTCAATAATGGGAGAAGCTTTCCAACTTGCGCTGGACTCCGCGCCCTTTCTGCTCAAGGGCGCGTACTACACAGTCATCCTGAGCCTGGGCGGAATGTTCTTCGGCCTGCTGATGGGCTTCGGCCTGGCGTTGATGCGCCTGTCGCGCTTCAAACTGGTGAGCTGGATCGCCCGCGTCTACGTGTCGTTTTTTCGCGGGACGCCGTTGCTGGTGCAACTGTTCGTGATCTATTACGGCTTGCCGCAATTGGGTATCGAACTTGATCCGCTGCCGGCGGCCCTGATCGGCTTCTCGCTGAACATGGCTGCCTACGCCTGCGAAATCCTGCGTGCCGCGATCAGCTCCATCGAGCGCGGCCAGTGGGAAGCTGCCGCCAGTATCGGCATGACCCGCGCGCAAACCCTGCGTCGGGCCATCCTGCCGCAAGCGGCGCGCACAGCTCTGCCACCTTTGGGCAACAGCTTTATTTCGCTGGTCAAGGACACCGCGCTGGCGGCCACCATTCAGGTGCCGGAGCTGTTCCGTCAGGCACAGCTGATTACCGCTCGCACCTTCGAAATTTTCACCATGTATCTTGCCGCTGCGCTGATCTACTGGGTTCTGGCGACTGTACTGTCGCACCTGCAGAACCAGTTGGAAGTGCGGGTCAATCGGCACGACCAGGAGTCCTGACCCAATGATTGTCGTGGAAAAACTGACAAAGCAGTTCAAGGGTCAGGTGGTGCTCAACGGCATCGATCTGCAGGTGAAGGAAGGCGAGGTGGTGGCGATCATCGGCCCCAGCGGCTCGGGCAAGACCACCTTCCTGCGTTGCCTGAATTTTCTCGAGGAGCCCAGCAGCGGCCGGATCAAGGTCGGCGACATCGAGATCGATGGCAGCCGTCCCCTGAACCAGCAGCAGAGTCTGGTACGGCGCTTGCGCCAGCACGTGGGTTTTGTGTTCCAGAACTTCAACTTGTTCCCCCATCGCACAGCCTTGGAAAACGTCATCGAAGGCCCGTTGGTGGTGAAAAAGATCCCGCGTGCCGAAGCCGTTGCCCTGGGTAAAAAGCTGTTGGCCAAGGTCGGCCTGGCGGGCAAGGAAGACGCTTACCCGCGACGCCTCTCCGGCGGTCAGCAACAGCGTGTGGCGATTGCCCGAGCGTTGGCGATGGAACCGGAAGTGATCCTGTTCGATGAACCAACCTCGGCGCTGGACCCGGAGCTGGTGGGCGAAGTGTTGGCGACCATCCGCGGCCTGGCCGAGGAGAAACGCACCATGGTGATCGTTACCCACGAAATGGGCTTCGCCCGGGACGTGGCCAACCGCGTGGTGTTTTTCGACAAGGGTGTGATCGTCGAACAAGGCGAAGCCAAGGCACTGTTTGCCAATCCTAAAGAGGAACGGACCCAGCAGTTTCTCAGCAAGTTTCTTAATAACGCTTAGTGCTGCCCCACTCGAAAAGCTGTCAACTTCCATGGATGGAAGTGGCATTAACTCCGCTTTATAAAAACGTATAGCGGCCTTCAACAAATTGCATGATTCGCCCCATCATAAACAACTTCCCGCCGTCCTATGCGGTACATATATATGTCCTGCAACAGATTCATATCGCCTAAATTTTCTAAAACACCTTGCTGTCCACGCTCAAAGGGTTGCTGCCTCGGAGGCATAAAACCCACCAAATACCGAACTATATTCGACAGAGCGATGCGGTTTATTAACCACGCCGCGTAGGAGCTTTCTGAATCACGCAAGAACTAACCTTTAACCAACCAACGCTATTGACACCTATTCAACTGCACTCTTATCTAGTCCCCAACAGGCAACAACCACCCCCACTCAATTATTGTTTAAGCGCGCAAATAGTGAATCGTTTTGTTGCTTGGTAATTCACGCCTTTCGATCTTTCAGAAATGGACTTCGCGGCAAGGCTTCAAGGAGAGAAACCCCATGACAAGCACTTCGAACAAACCCGAACTCGCAGCCCCGACCCTGGCGCAAAGCCACAAGGCCGGTATCAACATCACCTCGGCCGCTCACCTGATGATCGACGTGCCGCCCTACCCCGGCATGGACGAAGGCGATCTGATCGAGCTGTTCTGGAACAACTGCTACGTCGCCTCCAGCGTGTTGGGGCCCGACCACGACAGCAAAGCCGTGAGCCTGCGGGTGCCGGAAAGCTTCATTGCCAATGGTTCTGCCCGCGTCCATTACAAGGTCATGCAGATCGGGCAAGGGCCCGCGGTATCACCGGCGGCGCGCGTCCAGATCAAACTCGATTGCCCGGGTGGCCTGCTTCTTTGCGATGAGGAAAACCAGAGCCTGGCGCCCGTATTCATCCCAGAGACCATTCGCCGTCAGGGGGTCAATTCGAACCAGGTCAAACGCGGTGTGCCGCTGACCATCGACCCGTACCTGAACATGGCCGTCGACGACGAAATCACCCTGCGCTGGGGCGATGTGCGCATGGACCTGCCCAAGCTCAAGGCTTGCGATGTGGGTCAGCCGATTCAGGTCTGGGTGCCACCGGCGATCATTCTCGAAGCCGGCGAAGACCTTCGACTGGAAGTGACCTACTGCATCCTCGACCGCGTGGGTAATAACTCGCGATGGGCACCGGCCCGCACACTGAAGATTGGCTGTGCCAATCCCTATCTGAAAGTGCCGGCGAAAGAAGCGCTCATGGCCGCTGAATCCCGAAAGAAGTGAAGCCCCTTGCTGTAGACACCGACCTCCCTCGCCACAGGGTTCAGAGCAGACCTTCTATACATATTCCTAAAAGTTAGTTCATAAATTATTTATACACGTTTAGGGTATATGCACCGGACCACCGGACATTCGTGTTTTTCGTTCGCCGTAACTTGCGGCGCTTTCATGAGATGTGAGGTAGGTATGGTCCGGAACACAATCACCCCAGTGCAAATCGCCAGGGCATTGCGTGCAGCCAAGGAGCGGCACTGATGTCCAGTCTGGCAGATGCAATCGTCCAGAGTGATCTGGACATCGCCCCATTGTTGTTGCCCGCGCAGGTCTTGCGCAACGACGCACAAGCCATCAAGGCGGCCCATGAGCTGGCGCAAGTCGCCCGCCTGCAAGCAGCCAAACGTGACCAGCAGCGCAAGCTGCCGTGGTCGGAAATCGAACAGTTCACCCGCAGCGGCCTGGGCAGCATTGCCATCCCGCGCGAGTACGGTGGCCCGCAGGTTTCATTCGTCACCTTAGCCTCGGTATTCGCGATCATTTCCGCGGCCGACCCGGCCTTGGGGCAGATCCCGCAGAATCAGTTCGGGATTCTCAATCTGATACTCGGCAGCGCCACTGAGCCGCAGAAAAAACAGCTGTTCAAAAGCGTGCTCGAAGGCTGGCGAATCGGTAACGCGGGACCAGAGCGCGGGACTAAAAATACCCTGGAGCTCAAGGCGCGGATCACCGCCGACGGCGATGGCTTCGTCATCAACGGGCAGAAGTTCTACTCCACCGGCGCCCTGTTCGCCCACTGGGTGGCCGTGAAGGCGTTGAACGACGATGGCAAGCAAGTGCTGGCCTTCGTCCGTCGTGGCACACCGGGCCTGCGCATCGTTGATGACTGGTCGGGTTTCGGCCAGCGCACCACCGCCAGCGGCACCATTTTGCTCAACAACGTGCGGGTCGACGCCGAGCTGGTGGTGGATAACTGGAAGATCAACGACAGCCCGAATACCCAAGGCGCCGTGTCGCAATTGATTCAAGCCGCCATCGACGCGGGCATTGCCCGAGGCGCCATCGATGACGCCATCGAGTTCGTGCAAAAACGCGCACGGCCGTGGATCGACGCCAAGGTCGACCGGGCCAGCGACGACCTCTACGTGATCGCCGATATCGGCAAGCTGAAAATCGAACTGCACGCCGCCGAAGCGCTGCTGCGCAAGGCCGGGCAAGTACTCGATCAGGTCAACGCCGCGCCGCTCACCGCCGAATCCGCTGCGCGCGCTTCGATTGCCGTGGCTGAAGCCAAAGTGCTGACCACCGAGATCTCGCTGCTGGCCAGCGAAAAACTCTTCGAACTGGCCGGCAGCCGCGCGACCCTCGCCGAATTCAACCTCGACCGCCACTGGCGCAACGCCCGGGTGCACACCCTGCACGACCCGGTGCGCTGGAAGTATCACGCGGTCGGCGCTTACCACCTCAACGGCACTCTGCCGGCCCGTCACTCCTGGATTTAATGACCATGACTCTTTCTCACCACGTCGCGGTCATCACCAGCGATGAGCAAGCCCTGATCGTCGCCAGTGACCTGGCCGACGATTTCAAACGCGACAGCACCCTGCGCGACCGCGAACGTCGTTTGCCATACCCGGAACTGGAAGTGTTTTCCCGCTCGGGTCTTTGGGGCATCAGCGTGCCAAAAGAATACGGTGGCGCTGGGGTTTCCAACGTCACCCTGGCCAAGGTGATCACGTTGATCGCCCAGGCCGATGGCTCCCTCGGACAAATTCCCCAGAACCATTTCTATGCCCTTGAAGTGCTGCGCGTGAACGGCACCGATGAGCAGAAAAAACGCCTGTACGCAGAAGTTTTGGCCGGCCAGCGCTTCGGCAATGCACTCGCGGAACTGGGCACCAAAACCGCCCATGATCGCGTCACCAGCCTGACTCGCGATGGCAACGGCTACCGCATCAACGGTCGCAAGTTCTACGCCACCGGCGCCATTTACGCCCAGCGCATCCCGACGTCAGTGGTGGACGAAAACGGCGTGCAGCAACTGGCGTTCGTCCCGCACAACAGCAAAGGCCTGACGGTGATCGACGACTGGAGCGGCTTCGGCCAGCGCACCACCGGCAGCGGTTCGGTGGTGTTCGAGGACGTCTACGTCGCCGCCGAGGACGTGATCCCGTTTCAGAGCGCTTTCGAGCGCCCGACCACTGTCGGCCCGTTGGCGCAGATTCTCCACGCCGCTATCGACACCGGCATCGCCCGCGCCGCGTATGAAGATGCCCTGCATTTTGTGCGCACCAAGACTCGGCCGTGGATCGACGCCACTCATGAAAAAGCCACCGAAGACCCGCTGACGATCAAGAGTTTCGGCCACCTGGCTATTCGTCTGCATGCCACCGAAGCCTTGCTGGAACGCTCCGGCGAATTCCTCGATCAGGCTCAGGCCGACACCAATGCCGAGACTGTCGCCGCCGCGTCGATTGCCGTCGCCGAAGCCCGGGCCATCAGCACCGAAATCTCCCTCGCCGCCGGCAGCACACTGTTTGAACTGGCCGGTAGTCAGGCGACCCTGATCGAACACGGTTTGGATCGCCACTGGCGCAACGCTCGGGTGCATACCCTGCACGACCCGGTGCGCTGGAAGTATCACGCGGTGGGCAATTACTACCTCAACGATGAAAACCCTCCATTGCGAGGGACCATCTGATGGCTGATGCCAAAAAGAAAATCCTGCTCAACGCGTTCAACATGAACTGCATCGGGCACATCAACCATGGCCTGTGGACGCATCCACGGGACAATTCCACCCAATACAAAACCATCGAATACTGGACCGAACTGGCTCAGTTGCTGGAGCGCGGACTGTTCGACGGTCTGTTCATTGCCGACATCGTCGGCGTGTACGACGTCTATCAAAACTCGGTGGACGTGCCGCTCAAAGAGTCGATCCAGTTGCCGGTCAACGACCCGCTGCTGCTGGTCTCAGCCATGGCTGCAGTCACCAAAAACCTCGGCTTCGGACTGACCGCCAACCTGACCTACGAACCGCCGTATCTGTTCGCTCGACGCATGTCGACGCTCGATCACCTGAGCCGTGGGCGGGTTGGCTGGAACATCGTCACCGGCTACCTCGACAGCGCCGCCAAGGCCATGGGCCTGAGTGAACAGGTGGAACACGACCGCCGCTACGACCAGGCCGATGAATACCTGCAAGTGCTCTACAAACTCTGGGAAGGCAGCTGGGAAAACGGCGCGGTGCTCAATGACCGCGAACAGCGGATCTACGCCCAGCCAGACAAAGTGCACAAGGTCGAGCACAAGGGCGAGTTCTATCAGGTCGAGGGTTATCACCTCTGCGAGCCATCGCCGCAACGCACGCCGGTATTGTTCCAGGCCGGCAGTTCCGATCGCGGTTTACTGTTCGCAGGTCGGCATGCCGAGTGCGTGTTCATCAGCGGTCAGAACAAACCGGCGACCCGGGTTCAGGTAGACAAGGTTCGCGCCAGCGCCGTCGAAGCCGGGCGCAACCCTTGGGACATCAAGGTGTTCATGGGCTTGAACGTGATCGTCGGTGCGACAGAAGAACTAGCCTGGGCCAAACACGCCGAGTACCTGAGCTACGCCAGTGCCGAGGCCGGCGTGGCGCATTTTTCGGCGTCCACCGGGATCGATTTTTCCGAGTACGAGCTCGACGAACCGATCCAGTACGTGAAGAGCAACGCCATCCAGTCCGCCACCAAGAACCTGCAAAACAACGACTGGACCCGCCGCAAACTGCTGGAACAACACGCACTTGGTGGCCGTTACATCACCGTGGTCGGCTCGCCACAGCAGGTGGCTGATGAGCTGGAATCGTGGATTGCGGAAACCGGGCTGGATGGCTTCAACCTGA
Source organism: Pseudomonas sp. S2_A02 (assembly GCF_054668495.1). NCBI lineage: Bacteria > Pseudomonadati > Pseudomonadota > Gammaproteobacteria > Pseudomonadales > Pseudomonadaceae > Pseudomonas > Pseudomonas sp. S2_A02. The sequence continues at coordinate 3,412,289 of NZ_CP162776.1, forward strand.
CACGGATTGTCACGCCAGAAAGCTATCTGGATTTCATTGAGCTGGTGATTCCGGAATTGCAGCGCAGAGGGTCATACAAGACCGCGTACGACGACGGCAGCCTGCGGGAAAAACTGTTTCAGGGCGAGGCGCATTTGCCTGAGCAACACACCGGATCCCACTACCGACACTAACCCCCGCCCCTGATCGTTCCCACGCTCTGCGTGGGAATGCAGCCAGTGACGCTCTGCGTCATCGCCGCAGGGACGCGGAGCGTCCCGGGAGGCATTCCCACGCGGAGCGTGGGAACGATCGGCCTAAACTTGACTGGAAACCCCATCATGAAAAAGACCTACCTCTCTCACCCAGTCAAAGCACTGGCCCTGGCCCTCGGCCTCTTCAGCTCCATCACCTTCGCTGCCGACGCACCACTGAAAGTCGGCACTACCGCCGCCTTCGCCATTCCCCTGGAAGCCGCAGTAGAAGAAGCCAACAAACAAGGCTTGAAAGTCGAACTGGTGGAGTTCAGCGACTGGATCGCCCCCAACGTCAGCCTCGCCTCGGGCGACATCGACGTGAACTATTTCCAGCACATCCCGTTCCTGGAAAACGCCAAGGCCGCCGCCGGTTTTGACCTGGTGCCGTTCGCCCCGGGGATCATCAACAACGTCGGCCTCTACTCGAAGAAGTACAAAAGCTTCGACGCATTGCCCGAAGGCGCCAGCGTGGCCATCGCCAACGACCCGATCAACAGCGGTCGCGGCCTGCAACTGCTGGCCAAGGCCGGGCTGATCACCCTCAAACCTGGCGTCGGCTACAAAGCCACTGAAGAAGACATCATCGCCAACCCGAAGAAAATCAAAATCCTTCAGGTCGAAGCCGTGCAACTGGTGCGTGCCTACGACGATGCCGATCTGGTTCAGGGCTACCCGGCCTACATCCGTCTGTCGAAAACTTTCGATGCCAGTTCCGCTCTGCTGTTCGACGGCCTCGATCACAAGGAATACGTAATCCAGTTCGTGATCCAGCCGAAAAGCAAAACCGACCCGCGCCTGATCAAATTCGTCGACATCTACCAGCATTCGCCAGCCGTTCGTGCGGCGCTGGATAAAGCCCACGGCAAGCTCTACCAAGCCGGCTGGGAAAGCTGAGCATGACGGCCGCGATCCAACGGCGACTGGAACTTCCGGAGCCACATAACGCCACACAAACCGAACTGCACCCAGACCTGAATCGCGCTCACGTGCGCTTCATCGGCCTGGGTAAAACCTACAACGGCCAGCAAGGTCCGGTGGCGGCCTTGCACGGCATCGACCTGGCGATCCAGCGCAGCGAAGTGTTCGGCATCATCGGTCGCAGCGGTGCCGGCAAGTCGTCGCTGATCCGCACCATCAACCGCCTCGAACAACCGAGCAGCGGGCGGGTGCTGATCGATCAGGTCGACATCGGCGAGTTCGATGAAGACCGTTTGGTGACGCTGCGGCGGCGGATTGGCATGATCTTCCAGCACTTCAATTTGATGTCGGCCAAGACGGTTTGGCAGAACGTCGAATTGCCGCTGAAAGTCGCCGGTGTGCCCAAGGAGCAGCGCGAGCGCAAAGTCCGCGAACTGCTGGAACTGGTCGGCCTGCAAGAGAAACACAAAGCCTACCCGGCGCAACTTTCCGGCGGGCAGAAACAGCGCGTCGGTATCGCCCGGGCGCTGGTGCATGACCCGGAAATTCTGCTGTGTGACGAGGCGACGTCGGCGCTGGATCCGGAGACCACGCAATCGATCCTCGGCCTGTTGCGCGAGATCAATCAGCGCCTGGGTTTGACCATTGTGCTGATCACCCACGAGATGGCGGTGATCCGCGATATCTGTGATCGGGTCGTGGTGCTGGAACACGGGCGAATCGTCGAGCACGGGCCGGTCTGGGAAGTTTTTGGCAACCCGCAACATGAGGTCAGCAAGACTTTGCTCGCGCCACTGCAACACGGGCTGCCGGAAGAACTGCAAAGCCGCTTGCGGGAGCAGCCACAGTCTTCGGACGCCGCCGTGGTGCTGCGTTTGCAATTCACCGGCAGCGCGAGTGACGAGCCAGACCTGGCGGCGCTGTTCAGCGCCCTCGGTGGTCGCGTGCGCTTGCTGCAAGGGGGCGTGGAACGGATTCAGGGGCATGCCCTCGGGCAATTGTTGCTGGCGGTGACCGGTTCGTCCCTCGGCGCCGAGGAACTGCGTCAGCGCGCCGGCAACTGGGCGCAACAGGTGGAGGTGCTGGGTTATGTGGTTTGATCGGTTGCTTCAGGGTTTTATCGACACGTTCTTGATGGTTGGAGTGTCGTCACTGATCGCGCTACTGGCGGGCATTCCGCTGGCGGTGATTCTGGTCACCAGTTCCAAGGGCGGGATCTACGAAGCCCCGGCGCTGAACCGCGCGTTGGGCGCGTTCGTGAACCTGTTTCGCTCGATTCCGTTTTTGATTTTGATGGTGGCGTTGATTCCGTTTACCCGGTTGATCGTCGGCACCACGTATGGCGTGTGGGCAGCCGTGGTGCCGTTGACTATTGCGGCCACGCCGTTCTTTGCACGCATTGCCGAGGTCAGTTTGCGCGAGGTCGACCATGGGTTGATCGAAGCGGCGCAGGCAATGGGCTGCCGACGCGGGCATATCGTCTGGCATGTGCTGCTGCCCGAAGCGCTACCGGGGATTGTCGGGGGGTTCACCATTACGTTGGTGACGATGATCAACTCGTCGGCCATGGCCGGGGCGATTGGTGCCGGTGGGTTGGGGGACATTGCTTATCGGTATGGGTATCAGCGGTTTGACAGTCAGATCATGTTGACGGTGATTGTGTTGCTGGTGGTGTTGGTGGCGGTGATTCAGTTGGGTGGGGATCGGTTGGCGCGGGGGTTGAACAAGCGCTGAGCGTGGTGGATGTCGGAAGCTTTTGTGGCGAGGGAGCTTGCTCCCGCTCGATTGCGCAGCAATCGCAAAACCATTCAATGAGGTTTATCTGACACACCTCATTGAATGGTTTCGGGTCTGCTGCGCAGCCCAGCGGGAGCAAGCTCCCTCGCCACAGAAAAGCTCTCTCACCAGAAGTATTGTCTCTAGCTCCTGGGGAACATTTCGTACAAGAAAATCAGAGTGCCAGCAGGCCCGATCCCTTTCTTTTGCAGGACGTTTCCTAGATCATTCCGCTCGCTTGCGCCTGCCAAATTCCGTGGCTAGTCTCGGTCCGTCACTGCTCATCAGTGATCGGGTTTAGTCGCCCGGATCTTTCCAGGCGCACAGCGCTACCTCATTCCAGGTGTTTCATTGCCTGAAAGTTATGGTGGCTGTGCGCAGGGCACCCTCGGGTGCGCCGGTATTGCCTGGAGACCGGTCGACTAACCTGCGTGCAGCCGCCACCCCTATTCGTTTAGTCGCGATAACGGTTGGCTCCAATTAATTCCAGGAGTTTTACCAATGAAAAAATCCGTACCCGATCCACCTCCCGAAACCCCCACCAACGAAACCGCCACTGAAGACCCGCTCAGGGATCGATCGGCGCTCTACCGTGCGATTGATTTCTACCTCACCGGCGATCAGCCCTCACCGCCCGACGAACTTCGCTTCTACAACGTCAGCAAGGACGTGAGCTTCGAGGATACCCAGCTCTACGTCGCTGATCTGCTGCGCTGCGCCTCGGTCACGGCGTATCAGTGTGGCGATCAACTCAAGGGCGCCGATCGGGCATTGGTGTTCTCCGTCTGGCATTTGCTGGAGATTGCCAAGGCAATGGTTGATCGGTCCATTGAATGTCTGGGGATGAAACAGAGCTGAGTCTGGCCTGAGTCATTGGTCGTCAGTGATATCGCCTTCGCGGGCAAGCCTCCGGCGTCATGGCGTATATTCGGCGAATCCCAATTGCCTGCGCAGCCGACCATGAAACAGACTCCCGACGACCTGGAGCAAATCACCTCCACCACCCTGGGCCATTACAACGCAGTGGCCGAGGACTTCCGCGAAGGCACTCGCGATCACGATGTCAGCCAGAACATCGATGCCCTGCTGCGGCATATTCAGGGTGAGGCGCCGTTCACCCTTCTCGACTTCGGCTGCGGGCCTGGTCGCGATCTGCAAACCTTCACTCACCTGGGCCACACCGCTATCGGCCTCGACGGCTCGGAAAAGCTTGCGCAGATGGCGCGGGAGGACAGTGGTTGTGAAGTCTGGCAACAGGACTTTCTGAAACTCGACCTGCCGGCCGAGCGGTTTGACGGGATTTTTGCCAATGCGGTGCTGTTCCACATCCCGAGTCAGGAATTACCTCGGGTGTTGAAGCAACTGCGCGAAGCGTTGAAACCGGGTGGGGTGTTGTTCAGCTCCAATCCTCGTGGGGAGAATCAGGAAGGCTGGAACGGGCCGCGTTATGGGGCTTATTACGATCTTCAGGCGTGGCAGGAACTGCTGACTAAGGCGGGATTTGTGGAGCTTGAGCATTACTACCGGCCGGCGGGGCTGCCGCGGGAGCAACAGCCTTGGTTGGCGAGTGTTTGGCGTAAGCCGGTGTAGCCTGACAGGACGCCATCGCGGGCAAGCCCGCTCCCACAGGGAACCGAGTTTGCCTGAACGACTCGATCACTGTGGGAGCGGGCTTGCCCGCGATGAGCGCGAAGCGCTCGCCTCACTGCACTTCTTTCTTCGGCTCGCGAACCTTGTACCAGGCCACGTACAGCGCCGGCAAAAACAGCAGCGTCAGCAAGGTCGCGATGATGATCCCGCCAATCATCGCGTAAGCCATCGGCCCCCAGAACACTTCCCGGGCAATCGGGATCATCCCCAGGCTCGCTGCCGCCGCCGTCAACAAAATCGGGCGGCGCCGGTGTTCCGTGGCCTGCACCACCGCGTCCCACGGCGTGTAGCCGTTCTTCTCGAAGGAGTCGATCTGGGTCACCAGAATCACCGAGTTGCGGATGATGATGCCGATCAGCGCCAGAATCCCGAGGATCGCCACGAAGCCCATCGGCGTACCCGTCGGGATCAGCGCCAGCACCACGCCGATCAACCCGAGTGGCGCGACGCTGGCCACCAGGAACAGCTTCTGCACGCTGTGCAACTGGATCATCAGGAAGGTCGCCATCAGAAACAGCATCAACGGCACGACCTTGGCAATCGGCCCCTGAGCCTTGCCACTTTCCTCCACGGTACCGCCGGTGGCGATTTTGTACCCCACCGGCAAACTGGCGGCGAATTTATCGATGTCCGGTTGCAGCTGTTTTACCAGGTCGGTCGGCTGAATCTCGTCGCGCACCGCGGCCTTGATGGTGATGGTCGGTTTGCGATCACGACGCCACACCAACGGCTGTTCGAGTTCATACCGCACCGTGGCAAACGCCAGCAGCGGAATCGAGGTGCCGCCGGGGGTGACGATCTGCAAGTTCTGTAAGGTTTCCGGACTGCCGCGTTCGGCATCTTCAGCGCGGCCGACCACGTCGATCAGGTAGATATCGTCATCGACCTGCGTCACCGGCGAACCGACGACGATGCTGTTCATCAGGCTCGCCACGTCTTCCGACGACAACCCCAATTGCCGCGCCTTGTCCTGGGCGATGTCGATGCGCAGCACCTTACCCGGCTCGTTCCAGTCGTAAATGATTTCGCCAATGTGCGAGTTCTTATCCAGTTCGGTGGCCAGGGCGATAGCGTGTTTACGCACCTGATCGATGTCTTTACCGCTGACCCGATACTGAATCGGCCGTCCCACCGGCGGGCCCATTTCCAGAGCCTGGACGTAACTGCCGACACCGACAAACTCTTCACGCAGGCGCTTTTGTAGGCGAGCAGTCAAGGCCGTGCGTGACTTGCCTTTGCTGACGATTACCAGTTGCGCGTAGTACGGGTTCTGCAATTGCTGGTCGAGGGGCAGGTAGAAACGGATCGCACCCTCGCCGATGTAGGTGCTCCAGCGCACGATGTCCGGGTCGCCCTTGAGCGTCGCTTCGAACTTATCCACGATCATGCGGGTTTCAGCAATCGAGGCGTTTTGCGGCAGGTTCAGGTCGACAAGGATTTCCGGGCGGTCCGAGGACGGGAAGAACTGGTTCTGCACGAACTGCATGGAAAACACCGAGAGCACAAACAGCGCCACGGTGATGCCGATGGCCCACCAGCGATTGCGCATGGCCCAGAGCAGACCGCCATTGAACGCCCGACCGATGCGCCCCGGCTCTGCGTCATGAGGTTTCACCTTGGCGCTCAGAATATGCACACCGAGTACCGGGGCGAACAGCACGGCGACGATCCATGACACCAGCATGGCCACCGCGATCACCGCGAACAGGGTGAAGGTGTATTCACCGGCAGAGCTGGCGTTCAAGCCGATCGGCACGAAACCGGCCACGGTGACCAGCGTGCCGGTGAGCATCGGGAACGCCGTCGAGGTGTAGGCGAAGGTCGCCGCTTGCTCTTTGGTTTCACCCATTTCCAGGCGCGTGACCATCATCTCCACCGTGATCATCGCGTCGTCCACCAGCAGACCGAGGGCGATGATCAGCGCACCGAGGGAAATCCGTTGCATGGTGATGCCGCTGTATTCCATGAAGAGGAAAACCATCGCCAGCACCAACGGAATCGAACACGCCACCACCAGCCCAGCGCGAACACCCAGACTGATGAAGCTGACGATCAGCACGATCACCACCGCTTCGAACAACGCACTGGTGAAGCCGCCGACGGCTTCTTCCACCACTACAGCCTGGTCGGAAACGGTGTGTACACCGACGCCCACCGGCAGGTCGGCCGTCAGCTCATCCATGCGCAGGTGCAGCGCCTTGCCGAAGTCCTGAATGTTGCCGCCCTTTTTCATGGCGATCGCCAGGCCGATGGCTGGTTGACCGTTGAAACGAAACTCCGGGGTCGACGGATCGACGTAGCCACGGCTGATGTCGGCGATGTCAGCTAGTCGGTAGAAGCGGTCGTTGAGCTTCAGGTTGACGTTGGCCAGGTCTTTCTCGGAGGCAAACTGCCCCGAGGTCCGCACCGAAATTCGCTCCGGACCGGCCTCGATCACCCCGGCCGGGGTCACGGCATTCTGCGATTGCAGGGTCTGCACCACCTCGCGCCGATCAATGCCGAGCGCGGCGAGTTTGCGGGGGGAGAAGTTCAGGTAAAGGACTTCATCCTGCTCGCCGACCATCTCGACCTTGCCCAACCCCGGGACTTCGCGGATTTCGGCACGCACCTGTTCCACGTAATCGCGCAACTGGCGCATCGACAAGCCGTCGGAGGTAAAGGCATACACCGAACCGAACACGTCGCCGAACTCATCGTTGAATCCCGGCCCTTGCAGGCCCTGCGGGAATTCACCGCGAATGTCATTGATCTTCTTGCGCACCTGGTACCAGATCTGCGGGATGTCCTTGGCGCTGGTGGTGTCGAGCAGGTTAACGAAGACCGTCGATTCGCCGGGGCGGGTGTAGCTTTTCACGTAGTCGAGCGAGTCGAGTTCTTCGAGTTTTTTCTCGATCCGGTCGGTGACCTGTTTGAGGGTTTCTTCCTGGGTCGCGCCGGGCCAGCGGGTCTGGATCACCATGGTTTTGATGGTGAACGACGGGTCTTCTTCGCGGCCCAGGTTCAGGTACGAGAACACGCCCATCAGCAGCGCGACGAACATCAAATACCAGACAAACGACTGATGCTTGAGGGCCCATTCGGATAAGTTGAAACTCCCTTTCATTGTGGGCTGTCCTCGTCAATTTTCACTTTTTGCCCCGGCTTGAGGCTGTTCACACCGGCACTGACCACCCGCTCGCCGGACTTCACGCCGTTGGCCAGGACCACCGTGGCATCAGTCCGACTGATCAGGCTGACGTCCCGTGGCGAAACGGTTTGCGTCTGCGGATCGACGACCCAGATCCGCAGTTTGCCGTCGACCTCCTGCAGCGCGCTCACCGGCAGTTCGAGACGTGGCTTGATCGCAGAGCTGAGAGTCACGCTAATCGCCGTGCCGAGGCGAAAGCCCGGCGGCGTATCGGTCAGGCTCAGACGGGCGCGACGGGTACGGGTGGCGCTTTGGGCCTGGGGTTCGATTTCGCGCACGATGGCAGTGCTGGTGATGCTCGGGTCCAGTTGTGAGGCGACCTGGAACACCACGTCGGCGGGCAACTGATCAACCAGGGTGTCCGGCAGGTCGATCACCGCTTCCTTGATGTCCGGCTGCGCCAGGGTCACCACTTGCTGGCCAGCCGTCACCACTTGCCCGGCTTCGGCGTTCCATGCGGTGACAATGGCTTTGTGATCGGTGCGCAGCTCGACGTAGTTGAGTTGGTCCTTCGCCTGATCGACTGCGGCCCTGGCTTGATCGAGAGAGGCCTGGGTGGTTTTCAGGTCGGTCTGGGCGATGTCCAGTTGAGCCTGGGCGCCGACCCCGCGATTGAACAGTTCCTGCTGACGCCGGGCGTTGGCCTGAGCATTGATGAGCTGCGCCTGAACGCGCGCCAGATCACCCTGAGCCGAGCGCAACTGGTTCTGCTGATCGGTGGGGTCGAGAGTGGCGAGTAACGCGCCCTTCTGGACTTCGGCGCCGACATCGACGTTACGGCTGGCGATACGCCCCGGCACCCGGAAACCGATGTTGCTTTCGTAACGGGCCTGAATGCTGCCGGCAAACCGGCCGAGGTCTTCTTGATTGAGCGCTTTCACCTCCACGGACAATACCGGCCGAACCGGTTCTGGCGGCGCTTCCTCTTTGGAGCAGGCGACCAGCAGTGCAGCGGCGGACAACAGCAACAGGCGCTTCATGGCTGGGCTCCTGTCATTGGTGTCTTGTAGGTGTTTTCGACGATCTCCACCCGCACGCCCGGATGCAGTAATTGGCCACCTGCGGTGACAACTTTTTCGCCACCGTTGAGGCCGGCGCTGACAATGACTTTGCCGGTCAGGTAACGGCCGACGGTGACCGTGTGCAACTGCGCCTTGCCCTCGGTGTCCACCAGCCACACGGCCGGGTCACTGAGGTTCTTGGTCAGGGCCGACCAGGGCAGCTCCACTGCAGTTTTGCCGACTGGCTTGGCGGTGGCGCTCACCACCGACCCGAGTTGCATGCCCTCGGGAAGACTGGCCAGGGTGACTTTGACTTGTACCGTGCCGGTCTGCGCGGACACTGCCGGTGTGACTTCCCGAACGGTGCCCGTGGTTTTGATCTTCGGGTTGTCGAGCAGGCTGACCACGATCGATCTGTCCGACGGTGGCTCGGCAAGCAGCGATTCATAAACGTTGAACACTGCGTCGCGCTCGCCGTCCCGGGCCAGGCTGAAAATCGGCACCGTGGCTTGCACCACTTGGCCAACTTCGGCTTGGCGCGCGGTAATCACCCCAGGCGCATCGGCAATCAGTGCGGTGTAACTCAGTTGATCACGGGCGTTGGCCAATTGCGCCTGAGCAGCAGTCAATGCGCTCTGACTGCTGCGCAAGGCAGCTTGGGCAGAATCGTATTCGCTCTGGCTGGTGTAGCCCTTGGGCAGGAGTTTTTGCTGGCGAACGAAGGCGGCGGCGGTTTGTTTGACCCGGGCCTGTTCGGCCACGACCTGAGCCTGGGCCGAGTCGACATTGGTTTGCAGGTCTTTCGGGTCAAGTTTGGCCAGCACTTGTTTGGCCGAAACCCGGTCACCGACATCGACCATACGCTGGATGATCTTGCCGCCCACACGAAACGACAATTCGGTTTGAACTCGCGCCTGGACGTCGCCAGTGAGTGTCACCGCAGCGGCGTAATCCGATGGCTTGACCTCTTGCACGAAGACTCGCGGGCGGTCCTTCTCGACGGGCTTTTTATCGCCACAGGCGGTCAGCATGGCGATGAAGCTCAGGCCAACCATTAATTTCAATCCGGGACCCGTCATGCAGACTCCTTTGCGTTGTACGAACGTGCCGGTGACGATACGACTGAGAGCTTAGATCAGGGTTCCACGTCTGCACGAGCGATCCTTATACTCCATTGATCGTTCCCATGCTCTGCGTGGGAACACCGCCATGGACGCTCTGCGTCCACTGTGACGCGGAGCGTCACCGGATGCATTCCCACGCGGAGCGTGGGAACGATCAATGAGGAACTCATGCTCAAAACCCTCGCGGTGGCCAATTACCGCTCGATCAATAAATTGGTGATTCCGCTGGGCCGGTTGAACCTGATCACTGGTCCCAACGGCAGCGGCAAATCCAACCTCTACCGCGCCTTGCGCCTGCTGGCGGAAACCGCTCAGGGCGGGGTGGTCAATGCGTTGGCCCGTGAGGGTGGGCTGGATTCGACGTTCTGGGCCGGACCGGAAAATATCAGCCGACGGATGCGCAATGGTGAAGTGCCGGTCGAGACGAGCGTACGACACGGCCCCAAACGCCTGCGCTTGGGGTTTGCCGGGGAAGATTTCAGCTACTCGATCGCGCTGGGCCTGCCGGAGCCAAGTCAATCGGCGTTCTCCCTCGACCCGGAAATCAAAAAGGAATGCATCTGGTCCGGGCCGTTCTATCGCCCGGCCAGCCTGCTGGTGGATCGCGATGGCCCAATGATTCGCGCTCGCGAAGGTCACGGCTGGGAAGTGCTGGCGCAGCACACGCCGAATTTCGACAGCCTGTTCGATCAGGTCGGCAGCTTTCGCACCTCGCCGGAAGTCATGCAGCTGCGTGAGTTCATCCGTCGCTGGCGCTTCTACGATCACTTTCGCAGTGACGCCGACGCACCGGTTCGCCAACCGCAACTGGGCACCCGCACACCGGTATTACACCACGATGGTCGCGACCTGGCGGCAGCCTTGCAGACCATCATCGAAATCGGTGATCCCGAAGCCTTGCAGGCGGCTATCAGCGATGCGTTTCCCGGCGCGCGACTGAACATCGCGCCATTACAGGGCGGACGGTTTGCCATCCAGTTTTATCAGGAAGGGTTGTTGCGGCCGTTGTCCGCCGCCGAGTTGTCGGACGGGACGTTGCGCTATCTGCTGTTGGTCGCTGCTTTGCTGACCCCTCGCCCGCCGACGCTGATGGTGTTGAACGAGCCGGAAACCAGTCTGCATCCGGATCTGCTGCCGGCATTGGCGCGGTTGATCATTCGAGCGTCCGAGCAGTGTCAGGTGTGGGTGGTGTCCCATGCGCGGCGCTTGATCTCGGCGTTGCAACAAGACCCGGAATGCAATTGCATTGTGCTGGAAAAGAATTTCGGCCAGACCGGGATGGTCGGGCAGCGAATGCTGGATGAACCGGCGTGGCATTGGCCGGATTAGAGGGAGCCTGATAAACCGCCATCGCGGGCAAGCCCGCTCCCACAATGATCTTCAGTGAACACAAAATCTGTGTCCACACCAAACCCTGTGGGAGCGGGCTTGCCCGCGATGACGGCCGCGAGATCGCCGCACAGGTCAGAGAATCACCCCTGCCACTTCCCACCCACAATGATCTTCAATGGACACAAAATCTGCGTCCACACCAAACCCTGTGGGAGCGGGCTTGCCCGCGATGACGGCCGCGAGATCGCCGCACAGGTCAGAGAATCACCCCTGCCACTTCCCTCCCTCGACAATCACGCTCTCAGGCTTGGTGTCATCGCTCAATTCTTTACGCACATACTGGTCGTACAGCTTGAGCAAAAACTTCTCTTCGCCCAGCTTCGCCAACTCCACATTCACCCAGTCACGCAGTTCGATATTGCCCTTCTTCACCGCCGGTGCGATCGGGGCTTCGGCCCCCAGTTTTTCCTCGAGCACGCGGTAGCCCGTATTCTGCTTGGCCCAGCTGAACAGCACCAGATTGTCCTGCGCATAAGCATCGCCGCGACCATTGGCCAGGGCTTGCAGGGACTCGGAGTTTTTCTCGAACTTCAGCAATTTCCAGTCCGGATGATTCTTGGTCAGCCAGATATCCGCCGTGGTGCCCGTGGTCACGATAGTCGTGCGGGTCGCCAGGTCATCGAGGCTCTTCACCGAACTCGCCTGCGGCACCAGTGCCTGCACCGCAACCTTGAGATTCGGGTTAGTGAAGTCCACAGCGTCCTTGCGCTCCGGGGTGACGGTCATGTTGGCCAGGATCAGGTCGACTTTGTCGCTTTGCAGAAACGGAATCCGGCTCGCCGGCTCCACTGCAACGAACTCGACCTTGTTCTCATCGCCCAGCAGATCCTTGGCGAATTGGCGACCAATGTCGGTATCAAACCCCACGTAGCGCCCGGCTTCATCGACAAAACCGAACGGCGGTTTATCCGTGAAGACGCCGACGATCAGCTTGTCCCGGGCTTTGATTTTTTCCAGGTTACCGGCCGGTGCGGTGCTGACGCTTGCGACTTTCGGCTTCGTCGGTTCTTCGGTTTTGTTGCAGCCGGCGAGCAGCGCCAGGCCGAACAGCGGGAGTAGCAGCAGAGAAGACTTGGCAGTTTTCATGGCAGTTCCAATTCCTTTGTTTGAGTCGTTTTGGGTAATGCGGCGACGTAGGAGAACTTCTCCAGGAACTGCTGCGCTCGTGCGGTTTGCGGGTTCGTAAAGAAAATCTCGGGTGGGTTTTGCTCAAGAATGCGCCCGGCATCCATGAACACAATTCGGTCAGCCACGGCGCGGGCAAACGCCATTTCGTGGGTGACAATCAGCAGCGTCATGCCCTCGCGGGCCAGACCCTGTATGACTTCGAGCACTTCCTTGACCATCTCCGGATCGAGGGCGGCGGTGACTTCATCGAAGAGCATGACCTTGGGGTTCATGCACAGCGAACGAACGATAGCGATGCGTTGCTGCTGGCCACCGGAGAGCTGGCGCGGGAAGGCGTCGCGCTTGTCCAGCAGACCGACACGCTCAAGTAGCGCTTCAGCTTGAGCGCGGGCTTCACGGCGTTCACGTTTCTGCACCTTGAGTGGGCCGAGCAACAGATTGTCGAGCACGCTCATGTGCGGGAACAAGTGATAGCTCTGGAACACCATGCCGATCTGCTGACGCACTTCGCGCCAGTCGGTACCCTTATCCAGTAACTCGCGCCCGGCAAAATTCAAGCTGCCGCTGTGAGCGACTTCCAGGCCGTTGAGGCAGCGTAGCAAGGTGCTTTTGCCACAGCCGCTGGGGCCGAGGATGACGATCACTTCGCCCTGCTTCACCTTCAGATCGATGCCGTCGAGCACCTGCTGCTCGCCGAAAAACTTGTTGAAACCCTTGAACTCGATCAATGCACTCATGCTTGCGTCCAGCGCCGCTCCAGCACGCGGGAAGCGGCCGACAGCGGGTAGCAGATGAAAAAGAAAAACAGGAAAAGCGCGCCGTAGATCAGCACTGATTCGTAGGTGCGTTCGATGATCTGCTGGCCAACCTTGATCACGTCCACCACGCCGATCAGCACCGCCAGGGAGCTGGTCTTGATGATCCGCGTGTAAACGTTGATGGTCGGCGGCGTCATGCGCTTCAGCGCTTGAGGCAGCAACACGTAGCCGTAGAGTTGCGGGCCATCCAGGCCAATCGACAGCCCGGCCTCACGCTGCCCGCGCGGCAACGAATGCAAGGCACCGCGCACCACTTCACCGACTTCGCTGGCGCCCCACAGCGACAACACCAACACCGCGCACCAGAAGCTTGGAATGCTCAGCCCGAAAAAAATCGGCAGACCAAAGAACAGCAAATACAGCCAGACCAGCACCGGGATCGCCCGGAACAGTTCCAGATAGACCCGCAGAATCGCGTTCAGCCATTTCGAATTCAGCGTGCGCAACACGCCGTAGAGCACGCCGCCGACAGTACTGATGGCGATGCTCAGAAAAGAGATCGACAGGGTTTGCGCAGCGCCCTTGCCCAGTTGCGGCAACGACACCATGAGCAATTCAAGACCCGAACTGGCCATGCTGGAGCCTCCTTTCCAGACGACTGAGCAGCAGCGACAACGGCAAAAACAGCAGCACGCAAATCAGCGTCAGCACGGCGAGCATTTCGTAGGTTTTGTAATAGAGCGCGATATAGCTCTTGGTGGTGTAGAGAATCTCCGGCACCGCCACCGCCGAGACCACGGTGGTTTCCTTGAGCAGAAAAATGAAATTGGCGAACAGCGACGGCAGGCTGAGGATGCCGGCTTGCGGCAGGATCACGTAGCGCAGCAATTGCCCGTGGGACAGGCCGATGGAGCGACCGGACTCAAGTTGAGCGTGGGGCACCGCATCCACACCGGCGCGCAGGACTTCGGTGAGATAGGCGCCGCCAAGGAAAGTCATGGTGATGATCGCCGCCGCGAAGCCCGATACTTTGATGCCCAAGGCCGGCATGGCGAAGTAGACGAAGAACAACTGAATCAGCAGTGGCGTGTTGCGCGCCAACTCCACGTACAACCCGACCAGGCGTTGCAGGTAGGGGGTGCGAAACACCAGAACCGTCGCGTTGATCACCGCCACCAGCAACGAAGTGCCGATGGCGATAAAGCCGACCTGCAGCGTCACGCCCACGGCTTTGAGAAACGCCGGCAGGGTGCTGAGGATAAAAGCGTAATCGAAAGTCATTGAACATCCCTGGACGCCGCTCGGTAAGCGACGATGGCGCAGTCCATGGGCAGTGGATAACCACCCGGCAGGAACCGACTTTAAAGGTATAAAAAGAAGAATTTAAATACCGTTAAAGCATATTGATATCACGCAAAAAACTATCCTGCGGATTTGCGGCGGCAGTGGAGGACGACTATTTTTCTTTGTGCTGTAGGAAGGCTCTTTTTTTCAAAATACCCTCCACGGACGTGCAGCTTTTGGCCAGACTCCTGCGGCCGAACCCTCACAAGGAAGAGAAAATGGCTGACGTAAACGTGCCACAGCGGCTGGATCCGCAGGACATCGTGAAATTGCTGGTGGCGTTGCGCAAGGCGTTGAAGGCCAGAGTGGCCTAGACCGTAAAAGCAAAAAGATCGCAGCCTTCGGCAGCTCCTACGGGGTTATGTGAACACCCGTAGGAGCTGCCGAAGGCTGCGATCTTTTGATCTTGTGGCGAGGGAGCTTGCTCCCGCTCGGCTGCGTAGCAGTCGCAAATCAGCCAACGCGGTTTGTCTGACACAACGTGCGCGCAATTTTTGAGGTCGCTTCGCAACCCAGCGGGAGCAAGCTCCCTCGCCACAGGTGAAACACACCCCACTAAAAACGCCGACGCTGTATTAGCCGTCGGCGTTGAAACTTTGAAGGGGTTTGAGATGCGGTCGATCAGAACGCCGGCAGTACCGCGCCGCTGTACTTCTTGGCGATGAATGCTTTCACTTCAGGACTGGTCAAAGCCTTGGCCAGTTTCTGGATGGCAACGCTGTCCTTGTTGTCTGGACGAGCCACCAGGAAGTTCACGTAAGGCGAATCAGCACCTTCGATCACCAGCGCGTCTTTAGCCGGGTTCAGACCCGCGTCCAGCGCGTAGTTGGTGTTGATCATGTCCAGGTCGACCTGGTCCAGAACACGCGGCAGCATGGCCGATTCCAGTTCCTTGAACTTGAAATTGTGCGGGTTCTTGGCAATGTCTTTCGGGGTGGCCACGGCGTTTTTCGGGTCTTTCAACTCGATCAGGCCGGCCTTCTGCAACAGGATCAGGGCACGGCCGCTGTTGCTGCCTTCGTTCGGGATGGCGATGGTTGCGCCGTCTTTCAGCTCAGCCAGGCTTTTGACTTTCTTCGAGTAGCCGCCAAATGGTTCGACGTGTACACCGATCACAGTCACCAGATTAGTGCCTTTGCCTTCGTTGAAGTTTTTCAGGTACGGCAGGGTCTGGAAGTAGTTGGCGTCCAGATGTTTCTGGTCGACCTGCACGTTAGGCTGAACGTAGTCGGTGAAGACTTTGATCTCCAGGTCCACGCCTTCTTTGGCAAGGGTCGGTTTGATCAGCTCAAGAATCTCGGCATGTGGAACCGGCGTCGCCGCAACCACCAGTTTTTCGCCAGCCTGGGCCAGGCCCGTGGTCAGGGCAGCCGCCAAAGCGGTGAACAACAGAACCTTTTTCATGCAGTGTCCTTATCGAAATTCGCGGCCATCATCGACGACGGCTAATTAGTACGAGTGCCAGTGATGTGCTATCGCTGGCGTGACGCGGACAATACCGGGATTTTTTATTCCCGAATAATATCTTTTATTCACTTTGATATTCTATTTTGTTCATGCAACCGCCACGCCCGATGTGGAGCTGCCGAAGGCTGCGATCTTTTGATTTTGGCGATTTCAAAGCCACCAAAGATCAAGATCAAAAGATCGCAGGCTGCGCCAGCTCCTACAAAAGCCCGGTGGCTTTGAGCAGTTTTTTCAAGGCATCTTTCTCGGCGGCGGAACCGTTGCCGAGAATCTGTTTGAGTTGCTGCTCGATCGTCACCAGCGACACAGTCGCCTCGGGCAGATTCAAATGCTCCGGCAAAATCTCGTCGCCGGTACTCACCAGCAGCGCAAAGTGAATGACGTTCTCCAGTTCCCGGGTGTTGCCCGGCCAACTGTGCTGCTCCAGCAGGTGCTGCGCAGCTTCGCTGATCAATGGCACCGGCAGGTCGAGGCGCTGGCTGTAGATGCCGAGGAAGTATTCGGCCAGCGACAGAATATCGCCCACCCGTTCACGCAAGGCCGGCAGTTCGAGCTGGCCTTCGCTTAGGTAGTGATAGAGCCGCTCATGGAATTTTCCGGCCGCCACCGCCTGGGCCAGATCGATGCTGGTGGCGGCCACCAGACGTACATCCACCGGGCTTGGCTGCTGAGCGCCAACGCGGGTGACTTCGTGGTTTTCCAGGGCTGCGAGCAACTTGATCTGGATTGGCAACGGCAAGTCGCCGATCTCGTCCAGATAGAGCGTGCCGCCATTGGCCGAACCAAACCAACCGGCCCGGCTGCTAGCCGAACCGCTGTAGCTGCCGGCGGCATAGCCGAACAGTTCAGCATCAGCGTACGTCGGGCTGATCGCCCCGCAGTTGACTGACACGAACAATCCTCCGCGGTCACTGGCGCGATGGATATGTCGCGCCAGCAGTTCTTTACCGCTGCCGGTTTCACCGCGAATCAACACCGAGATCGAACGTGGCGCCAGTTGTTCCAGCTCCTGGCGCAACTGCCGGGAACGCGGGTCGACGAACACCAACGCCTTGGCGCGAATGCTCAGCGGGCTTTTTTCCGCATCGGGAAAGGTCAGCAGCGGCTGACCGAATGTTTCATGCAAGCTCATGGCAGACTCCCGCCCAAAACCGCCGGGGAGACGGGGGCGTTCAATAAAATAAAGGTTCAAGCGCGACGCAGGGCGTGCTGTTCCATGCGGTTTTGCAGACGATAGAGGTACGCAAAACCCTGCTCCCAGCGTTGGTGACCGGACTTCACGTTGATGTGCCCGGCACCCGATAAAATCCCCGCCTCGGCGCCCCACTGGCGCGCCAATTCAAGGGCTCGTGGCGCGCTCACGGCGCTGTCGTTGTCGGAGCTGACGACCTGGCTCGGGAACGGCAGCAAATGAGTCGGGATCGGTGCGAAGTTGCGCAAGGCCGGCGCGCAAGCCGGGCGCTCGACGTCCGCTGGCGCGACCAGCAACGCGCCGCGTACCTGAAGCAAAAATGGCAGCGGTGCCGTGGCCGCCCAATGGGCGACGGTGATGCAGCCCAGGCTGTGGGCGATCAGAATCACGGGCGTACTGTCGGCGGCAATCGCCTCGGCCAGTGCCGCGACCCAGTCCTCACGACGAGGCGTCAGCCAATCGGCCTGCTCCACCCGCGCACTGTTTGGCAGGCTGTTCTGCCAATGGGTTTGCCAATGATCTTCTGGCGATCCTTGCCAGCCCGGCACAATCAGGTAGCGAATTGATTCGTTGCGCATGGGGGAGCTCTCCTGCTGCGTGTCTGTTCCTGATCGAGTATAGGGAGGAGAGTTATATTCGTTAAGGAATAAGAAGCTATTTATTAATACCAATATCGAATATAAAACAAATCCCTGTGGGAGCGGGCTTGCCCGCGATAGCGGTGGATCAATCACCACGATGTTGGAGCTAATGACACTATCGCGGGCAAGCCCGCTCCCACAGGGTTTGGTGTTTGTCCGGAATAAAAAAGGGGCCGCACCCTGCCAAGGAGACGGCCCCGGAAACTCAAAATCTGTTAGCGCGAACCACATCGCTGGGATGTGATGATTGGCTGAAACGGTTATCTAATAAAGGAATATTTAATTACTTTATTAGATCAAAAACACATATACCAATCATTGCGATGCACTCAAGCCACCGCTGCTTGCGTCACAACGTAACGTTCCTTTGGGTCAAATTTATGACCAGCGTCTGAATTTCCGGGCACCTCTCTCAAACCTGAGCGGCACGCACCTCCTGCGCCCCTACGGATTCCTTGCGCACAAACCGGTTAGCCCGCCCGAACGTCCCGAAATCATTGAACCGCACCCCCATCTCGCGCATTACCTTATGCGCCACCGGGACGGTCATCTGACGGACGTAAAACGGCTCTTTCACCACAAAGTGATGGACCCCGTGGCTGCTGCCAAAGTTGAAGCAGAACGCTTGCAACGGCCACATCCACCAAGGGTTCAACACCTGCGTTTGCTGGATCACATTGCCCGGCTCCACGTCACCGTAGTAGTGCATGTTCGAGCTGACAAAGTGCAGACAGAACGTGCGTAACACGTTCGGGCCAATGATCACCACGACAGCAATGTCGATCACTTGCATCACTGCCAATGAAGTCGCCGACCATTCGATAGGCGCCCCCAACAGATGCGCAATGCCATTGGCGGCGTGAAAACCGAGAAACACGTACCACGCCCCCCAATGCACCAGTGCCAGTGGCGCATAGACTTTCAGAGAACGCTTGATGATGCTGAACTTGTGCGCCCGGGTCTTGGCCCGCAGCATGCGGATAAACGCCGACATCACGTTGTCGCCGACCATCAACAGCCGCGCGATGCCCCAGGGTTCACCGTTGGTGATCGCCCGCTCTTCCATGTCGGCTTCGGTGCCGGACACCTTGTGATGGTTGAGGTGCAAATGGCGGCGGATCCATGGATTAATGGTGCTCGGCCGCGCCAGCCACACCAGGCCCATCATCAGGTTGTGCGGCACCCGCTGTTTGCGAAAGTACATGCTGTGGATCAGGTCGTGCTCCAGCTCATGGGTCAGCGAGGCGAAAAACGCGTTGAGCAACAGGCATACCCACCAGGCCATGTACCCGGTGATGTACAGCGCTGCCGAACCGATCATTCCGGCCAACGCGAAGGCCAGAATGCCCGCGCCCAAGGCGTCCTGATGGTTGAGAATCGGGTAGCGCCGACGCAGTTCGACGCCCTTGGCCAATACCACCTCGCGAATATGCGCTGATCGCTGTGCTGCATTCAGTCGCTGGGGACTTGCAGAAGTACCGTCCATGCTTCCATCCTCTGGTTATTGATGTTCGCATCCTGCCTTGCCATGCTTTACAGAGCGGTAGCCGTGAACGCCAACCTGTTGACCGGACGCGCCAACATGACCGAACCGACCTCACTCGCCAGCTGGACCCGCGCCCTGCGCAAGCAGCTCGATGCGCTGGGGCTCGACAGCACCGCCCTGTGCCAACAGGCGGGGCTCGACCCGCAGTTGATGGACGACCCGAACGCTCGTTACCCGTTGTCCGCTACCACGCGCCTGTGGCAAATCGCGGTGCAGGTCAGCGGCGATCCGGCGATTGGCTTGCGGGTGTCGCGTTTCGTCAGCCCCACCACGTTTCATGCGCTGGGTTATGCGTTGGTGGCCAGCGGCAGCCTGCGGGAAGTCTTCGAGCGCATCGTGCGTTATCACCAAGTGGTCAGCAACGCACTGGATCTTGAGTTGATCCGCGCCGAGGATCGCTACCGCTTCCGCCTGAAAATCCCCCAAGGCAACCCCGCGCCAGCCTTCGAGGCCATCGATGCCTTCGCGGCGATTTACGTGCGCACCTGCCGTAATCGTCTTGGCCGTGACTACGCCCCGCTGGCGGTCTACCTGCGCCGTCCGGAACCTGCCGACCCGCATCAATGGCACAAAGTGTTCCGCGCACCGGTGTATTTCAATGCCGATGAAGACCGGCTGGAGTTCGCCCTGCTGGACTTCGAGAGTCACCTGGACGACGCCAACCCGGAACTGGCCGAGCACAATGAAACCGTGCTCGAACGCACCCTGGCGCAACTCAAACCCCTGACCTGGGAGCGCAAGGTTCGCGACGCCATTGAAGAGCAATTACCCGAAGGCGAACCGTCGGCCGAATGCATCGCCCATGCGCTGCACTTGAGTCTGCGCAGCCTGCAACGGCACTTGGCGGACGAAGGTTATCGATTCGATACGCTGCTCAACGAAAGCCGGGAAAACCTGGCGCTGCTGCATCTGCGCGACCCGCTGTGCTCGTTGGGCGAGATCAGTTATCTGCTGGGATTCGCCGACACCAGTAGCTTCAGTCGTGCGTTCAAACGCTGGACCGGGATGACGCCGGGGCAGTTTCGGGATGGGTTGCGGTGACAGATCTTGAAGGTGTTTTGTATGTTCCGGCCTCTTCGCGAGCAAGCCCGCTCCCACAGGGTTTTCGGTTGCTCACAACACTGTGATTCACCCAGAATCACTGTGGGAGTGGGCTTGCCCGCGATAGCTATTTCTCAAACACCACTGAAACCACTATCGCCCGCGATCCCGCCGCAACAGCTTGCGCACCCGCTTCACCAGTTCACTGACGGCAAACGGCTTTAGCAGGTAACCATCCTCATGCAACTCCAGCCCGCGCAGGCGATCTTCGATGCCGTCCTTGGTGGTGAGGAGCAGTACCGGCGTGTCGCCGAGTTTGCGGATCTGCTGCAGCAACTGCCAGCCGTTGAGCCCCGGCAACATCACGTCGAGGATGATCAGTTCGTATTCGCCGGACTCGATAAAGCGCCGGCCGTCCATGCCATTGAGCGCCACATCCACCGCGTAACTCGCTTCGCTCAGGCCTTTGGCCAGGAGACTGGCGGTCTCGGGTTCGTCTTCCACTAGCAACACACGCATGGCACACCTCGATTATCGTCGTCACAGGCTAGGCGCGTTCGCGGATAAAGCCCACCAATACCGTGGCGGTTTGAAAGATCGCAGGCTTCGCCAGCGCCTACAGAGGGCTGTGATGTTTTTCAAATCACCGCCAACGCTCGCAACCGCTCGGCATCCAGAATCTCGATCTCGCCATACCTGAGATTCAGAATCCCCTGCCCCTGCAAATCCTTGAGGAGCTGGTTGGTGGTCTGGCGCGACAGCGACAGCATCGAGGCCAATTGCTCCTGAGGCAGTTGCAGAACACGGCGCGGAGGATCGATTTCGCCGTAACCCTCGGCGATCATCAGCAACCGATGGGCCAGGCGCGCCGGAGCTGGCATCAGACTCAGCTGTTCGAGGTTGATGAAGGTCAGGCGCAGTTTGTGGCTCATCAGCAACGCCAGTTGCCGCCAGTGAACCGGTTGTTGGTCGAGCAACTTCAGCAGCGTCGCCTGCGGGATGTGCAACAGGATGCACTGGCCCACGGCGTAGGCATCGTGGGTTCGCGGCTGGCCATCGAACAGGCAGATTTCGCCAAACCAGTGCGGCGCTTCCACCAGGCTCAGCAGTGCTTCCTTGCCCTGCTCGCTTACCGCGCCAATGCGCACCGACCCTTCGAGCACTGCATACAGCCCGCACGGCGGATCACCGCGTTTGAATAGCAGTTGCCCCGACGGCAGGCGCCGAATTCGGGCCGCAGCCAGCAGACTATCCTGTAAGGGAACAGGTAAATGACTGAACCACTGCCCCGTATCCAGGCGCGAACGCCAAACCTGCATGTCCATGAAAACTCCTGGAGATTGTCGCCTGGCTGACAGAGCGAGAGATGCACTCCGGGGCATCATCCATCACCCTACAGGAGGAATAACAATGAAAAGCCTCGTTGACCATCTCAGTCAATACGCCGCCTACCACCGTGACCCGCGCAATATCGCCAGCCACTTTATCGGTATTCCGCTGATTGTAGTGGCGGTCGCGGTATTACTGTCACGGCCGCAATGGGGCGGAGGATGGATCTCGCCGGCAGGGCTGGTCGCAATGGCATCGGCGTGGTTTTACCTGCGCCTGGAATTGCGGCTGGGGGTGTTGATGACCGTGTTGCTCGGTCTGTGCATCTGGGCGGGTCAGGTTCTCGCGCAGCAAAGTACGCTGGTCTGGCTGGCCAGCGGCATCGGGATGTTTGTACTGGGGTGGGCGATTCAGTTTGTCGGTCATTATTACGAGGGACGCAAACCGGCGTTTGTCGATGATGTGACGGGGTTGATTGTCGGGCCGTTGTTTGTGGTGGTTGAGTTGGCGTTTTTGCTCGGGATGCGGCATGAGCTGAAAGAGCAGATCGAGGCGCGGGTGGGCGGTGTGCGTTTGCGTCAGAAAAACGCAGCGGTGTAGGACGCCATCGCGGGCAAGCCCGCTCCCACAGTGATCTGTGTCGTTCACAAATCCCCTGTGGGAGCGGGCTTGCCCGCGATGCTTTTGCTTTAGATGTTGGCGACTTTCTGCCAGACTTTCGGTTTGAAGAACAACGTCTCACCCTTCGCCAAGCCAACCAGGCTGTCGTGATCCTTCACCACTTCCGCTTCGATCAGCTCGCTCTGGCCTTCGACCTTCAACGTCACCCGTGTCGTCGCGCCCAACGGACGAATATCCCGCACTTCAGCCGCGTGGTGATCTTCCAGTTCATGCCGCGACAGCGACACTTCGTGTGGACGGAACAGCACGTGCCGGTCTTCACCCAAATGCAGACGGTTCGAATCGCCGAGGAAGTGATAGACGAAATCGCTGGCGGGGTTTTCGTAGACGTCACCCGGTGAGCCGATCTGTTCAATCACACCCTTGTTCATCACCACGATCCGGTCGGCGACTTCCATCGCCTCTTCCTGGTCGTGGGTCACGAATACCGAGGTCAGGTTGATGTCTTCGTGCAGCCGCGCGAGCCAGCGGCGCAGCTCTTTACGGACCTTGGCGTCGAGGGCGCCGAAGGGTTCGTCGAGCAGCAAAACTTTCGGCTCCACCGCCAAGGCACGGGCCAATGCGATGCGCTGACGCTGGCCACCAGAGAGTTGTTCCGGGTAGCGATCGGCCAACCAATCCAGCTGCACCATGTTCAGCAGTTCGTGGACTTTCACCGCGATCTGGCTTTCATTCGGACGCTGGTTTTTCGGCTTCATGCGCAGTCCGAATGCGACGTTGTCGAACACCGTCATGTGCCGGAACAGAGCGTAGTGCTGGAACACGAAACCGACATTGCGATCCCGCACGTCGTGGCCGGAAACGTCTTCACCATGGAACACGATGTTGCCCTGATCCGGAGTTTCCAGGCCGGCGATGATTCGCAGCAACGTGGTCTTGCCGCAGCCGGACGGCCCCAGTAGCGCCACCAGCTCGCCGCTTTGAATGTCCAGGCTGATGTTGTCCAGCGCCTTGAACGCGTGGAAGTTCTTGCTGACGTTACGCACTTCGATCGACATGACTTATTCCTCCGCGGCGCTGGCGCGCAGGCGGTTAATACGGTTTTCGCTCCACTGCTTGAGCAGCAGGATGAAGAGCGCCAGGATCAGCAACAGGCTCGCCACGGCGAACGCGGCCACGTGGTTGTATTCGTTGTAGAGGATCTCGACGTGCAGCGGCAGGGTGTTGGTTACCCCGCGAATGTGCCCGGAAACCACCGACACCGCACCGAACTCACCCATCGCTCGCGCAGTGCAGAGCACCACGCCATAGATCAGGCCCCATTTGATATTGGGCACGGTGACGTGCCAGAACATCTGCCAGCCATTGGCGCCGAGCAGGCGCGCGGCCTCTTCTTCCTGGGTGCCTTGTTCCTGCATCAGCGGGATCAGCTCACGGGCCACGAACGGCACGGTAACGAAAATCGTCGCCAGCACGATGCCCGGCAAGGCGAAGACGATCTGGATGTCGTGATCCTGCAACCACGGACCGAACAGGCCTTGGGCGCCGAACATCAACACATAGACCAGACCCGCGATCACCGGCGACACCGAGAACGGCAGGTCGATCAGGGTCACCAGCATGCTCTTGCCGCGGAACGAGTATTTGCTTACGCACCACGCCGCGCTGACACCGAACACCAGATTCAGCGGAACCGAAATCAGTACCGCGATCACGGTGAGTTTCAACGCCGACAAGGCGTCCGGCTCGAAGATCGCGGTGAAGAACGCACCCAGGCCCAGCTTCAGACCCTGAGACACCACGATGAACAACGGCAGTAACAAAAACAGTGCGAAGACCAGCCAGCCGAGGCCGATGAGGATTCGCCGCGACGTGGCACTGCCACGGCGGGAGGCGTTCGAGGAGGCAGCTGCAATAGACGATTGGGACATGATTCGCGCCTCCTTATGGGGTTTCGATGCGCCGCTGCAGCAAGTTGATCAGCAGCAACAGGACAAAGGAAACCACCAGCATCAGTACACCAATGGAGGTGGCGCCGGTGTAATCGTACTGGTCGAGTTTGACCATGATCAGCAGCGGCAGAATTTCGGTTTTCATCGGCATGTTGCCGGCGATAAAAATCACCGAACCGTACTCGCCGACCCCGCGGGCAAAGGCCAAAGCGAAACCGGTCAGCCAAGCTGGTAGCAGCGCGGGAACCAGGATATGGCGGAAAACCTGTAACGGTTTGGCGCCGAGGCACGCCGCTGCTTCCTCCACTTCACGGGGAATATCAGCCAGTACAGGCTGTACCGTACGTACCACGAATGGAAGCGTCACAAAAGTCAGCGCAAGCGTGATGCCGAGGGGGGTATAGGCGATCTTGAAACCCAGGTCCGCCGCGAACTGACCCACCAGGCCAGTGGGGGTGTACAGCGCGGTCAGCGCGATACCGGCCACCGCAGTGGGCAAAGCAAAGGGCAGGTCGATCATCGCGTCGATGACTTTGCGGCCCGGGAAGGTGTAGCGCACCAGTACCCAGGCCAGCAGCGTGCCGATGATGCCGTTGATGATCGCCGCATAGAGCGCGGTGCCGAAGCTCAGCTTCAACGCCGCCAGCACCCGTGGCGCCGAGATGATTGCCCAGAACTGGTCCCAGGTCAGTTGGGCGGCATGCACGAACATCGCCGCCAGTGGAATGAGCACAATCAGGCTGAGGTACACCAAGGTGTAGCCCAGCGTCAGCCCGAAGCCGGGTATGACGGGGGAGATACGACGCGACATAAAAGTCCTTGGTTGAAAACGCGCTAAGCCCCGACAGTGAAATCGGGGCCTGTTGGCTAATGCCAGCCAGTTAAGGATTTGGACACCACAACCCCTGTGGGAGCGAGCCTGCTTGCGATAGCGGCGGGTCAGCCAATACTTATGCTGAATGTACCGCCGTCATTGCGAGCAGGCTCGCTCCCACAGGTTCAGCACCTTAACTGACTGGAATCAGGTCCATTGACTGATCCATTTCAGGTTACTGCGCCTGATAAATCTGGTCGAACACGCCACCGTCATTGAAGAATTTCGGTTGCGCGGTTTTCCAGCCACCGAAGTCCTTGTCGATGGTCACCAGCTCCAGTGTCGGGAACTGTTTGGCGTACTTGGCGGCCACGTCCTTGTCACGTGGACGATAGAAGTTTTTCGCCGCGATTTCCTGGCCGGCCGGGCTGTACAGGTGCTTGAGGTACGCTTCGGCGATGTCGGTGTTGCCCTTTTTCTCGGCATTCTTGTCGACCACGGCCACCGGTGGTTCGGCCAGGATCGACAGCGAAGGCACGACGATGTCGAATTTGTCGGCGCCGCCGTCTTCTTTCAACGCCAGGAAGGCTTCGTTTTCCCAGGCCAGCAACACGTCGCCCTGACCGTTGTTGACGAAGGTGATGGTCGAGCCGCGAGCACCGGTGTCCAGCACAGGCACATGTTTGAACAGCGTCTGCACGTATTCTTTGGCCTTGGCTTCGTTACCGCCGTTGGCCTTCAGGCCATAGGCCCAGGCCGCGAGAAAGTTCCAGCGTGCGCCGCCCGAGGTTTTCGGGTTCGGGGTGATGACTTCCACGCCGTTTTTGGTCAGGTCGCCCCAGTCCTTGATGCCTTTCGGGTTGCCCTTGCGCACCAGGAATACGATGGTCGAGGTGTAAGGCGTGCTCGCCTCAGGAAGACGCTTCTGCCAGTCGACCGGCAGGCTCTTGCCGAGCTTGGCGACTTCATCGATGTCACCGGCCAAGGCCAGGG
This sequence comes from Pseudomonas sp. S2_A02, assembly GCF_054668495.1. Lineage (NCBI taxonomy): Bacteria > Pseudomonadati > Pseudomonadota > Gammaproteobacteria > Pseudomonadales > Pseudomonadaceae > Pseudomonas > Pseudomonas sp. S2_A02. Next base: position 3,438,399 of record NZ_CP162776.1, read on the forward strand.
TCACCACGTCGGCCCGCAGACCGTCGATCACTGCGCGAGCCTGCTTGCCCGAACCACCGTGAGACTGCTGGATCTTCACGCTGTCGCCAGCGTGGTCCTTTTGCCAGGACTTGATGAATTCAGCGTTGTAGTCCTGGTACAGCTCACGGGTCGGGTCATACGACACATTGAGCAGCTCGTAATCCTTGGCAACCGCGGAACCAGCAAAAAGGGCACTGGCCAGGGCGGCCAAAGCAAAATGACGAATCGACGACATGGTGAAAGCTCCTGGAATTCTTGATGTGTTGGCTTTTTCTTATGGTCTGGAACGGGTTGCCTGTTCGAAGATCGCAGCCTGCGGCGGCTGCGCGTAGGAGCTGCCGAAGGCTGCGATCTTTTGATCTTTCGCTTCAGCTCGGCTTGTTGCCCGGGTTCTGCAAACGGAATTTCTCTTTGCGTTCGATCTGAACCACCTGGGCGTTATGCACAGTGATTTCCACCGCACCAAAGCGCAGATCGCGCAAGGCACTCTGGATCTCACGCAAAATAGTGGCTTCGTCCTGCCCGTCAACACTACGTAGGGATGCGCTCATGGTGCTGCTCCTTTAATGAGATATGCCTGGCAGTGGCGGGCACTGCTTACGGCGTGAGAGCAATAGTAGATAGGCGCAGATATTCTTAAAAAGACTATTTAAGAATGTTTATATAACCAGAAGATATTATTTGATGGCGTAAGGGATTGCGGGACGTTATTAGTTTGAAGATCAAAAGATCGCAGTACCTCTGCCCCAAATCGCAGTCGGGTTCGAGCAGGAAAGCCGCCCGCTCGACCTGTCCGCCTCCCTCGACATGCATCCCCATGCTTTGCGCTAGCGCAATGATTACCCGCCCACCCAGGCATCACCGTTGATCAGTTGCCAACGCAGCAGGTCGGTAGAGCTATCGAAGAACCTGTTCAATAAATAACCACTAAGCTGGAGTCAGGCGACGGAAAGCACCGGATAGAGCAGCGCCACACGCAAGGCATTGCGATATGTGGCCGGCATTCGACTGTCCATATCCCTACAAAAAGGCTGGAATTATAATTTAAAGAAACATCCAGCCACTCTTATCTGAAAGGGCGACTGGTTTTATCTGTGGGCTAAGTGATAATGCAACGGCTGTTTTTTTCTTTATCGAGGGTCCTATAGGCTATGTGGTACGAAGGTTTTCTTGGCTTATCGCCCTGGTCACTGGTGGCAGTCACCTTACTGATGACCCACGTGACGATCGTCGGCGTCACGGTTTATCTGCATCGTTATTCAGCCCATCGCTCGCTTGAGCTCAATGCCGGCCTGAAACATTTCTTCCGCTTCTGGTTGTGGCTGACCACAGCGCAGAACACGCGCGAGTGGACGGCTATCCACCGCAAGCATCACGCCAAATGCGAAACCGTCGATGACCCGCACAGCCCGGTCATCAAGGGGTTATCCACCGTTCTGCGCAAAGGCGCCGAGCTGTACCGCGCCGAAGCGGAAAATCCCGAGACCCTGCGCATCTACGGCAAAAACTGCCCCGAAGACTGGATCGAACGCAACCTCTACAGCCGCTTCCCGCTGCTGGGTGTCGCGATCATGGGCGTCATCGACCTGCTGCTGTTCGGCACCATCGGCATCACCATCTGGGCCATCCAGATGATGTGGATCCCGGTATGGGCCGCCGGCGTGGTCAATGGGTTGGGCCATGCCATCGGCTACCGCAACTTCGAATGCCGCGATGCGGCGACCAATCTGGTGCCCTGGGGCATCCTGATCGGCGGCGAAGAACTGCATAACAACCATCACACCTACCCCAACTCCGCCAAACTGTCGGTGAAGAAGTGGGAATTCGACCTCGGCTGGGCCTGGATCCAGGTCTTCAGCTTCCTGCGTCTGGCCAAGGTCCAGCGGGTCGCGCCCATCGCCCACCGCGTCGAAGGCAAAGGCAGCCTGGACATGGACACCGCCATGGCGATCCTCAACAACCGCTTCCAGATCATGGCCCAGTACCGCAAGTTGGTGATCGCGCCGCTGGTCAAGCAAGAGCTGGAAAAGGTCGATCACTCGGTCCGTCACCAGTTCCACCGGGCCAAGCGTTTGCTGTCGCGGGAAACCAGCCTGCTGGACGACAAGCACCATATGCGCATCCAGACCATGCTCGAGCACAGCCAGGCGCTGAAGGTAATTTACGAAAAACGCCTGGCCTTGCAACAGATCTGGGTCAAGACCAGCTCAAATGGTCACGACATGCTGGCTGCTATCAAGGATTGGGTACACGAGGCCGAGGCCAGCGGGATTCAATCCCTGCGTGATTTCGCCGACCAGTTGAAAACCTATTCCCTGCGCCCTGCCAACGCCTGATCCTAGCGAGGCTTGCCCCTGCTGAGCGGCTAGCCTGTAACAAGGGCTAGCTTGTGGGTAAGGGCTTGCCTGTGGCGAGGGAGCTTGCTCCCCCTCGGCTGCGCAGCAGACGCAAACTCTGACGACGCGTTTCACCCGTAAAAACGCGTCGCCAATTCAAGCAGCCATACCGCCCAGCGGGACTCTGCCCCCAAGGCGGGAACTTCGCTCCAAATCCCCTATCTCAAAGACACTTCGCCATCCAGGCGGGCTTTGTTCTCGGCCGCTGTCGACTTAGCGGCACGCCCTTTGAGATTTGTGCCGATGGTCAATAAAAGCCTACAAGACACATCCCTTCCGCAGTGGCCCGAGGCCGCGCAAACCCTGATGGCGCTGATGCATGCCCAGGGTGAAGTGGCACGCCTGAGCGAACGCGAACAGCTGTTCAGCTCGCTGCTGGTCAGCGTCAACGCCGTGCTTTGGGCCTTCAACTGGGAAACCCGTCAGGTGCTCTACGTCAGCCCTGCCTATGACCGGATTTTCGGCCGCCCCGCCGGCCTGTTGCTGTCCGACTTCAACCACTGGCGCGACAGCGTCCATCCCGACGATCTGGACTACGCCGAGCGCAGCCTCGCGCAAGTGCTGGTCAAAGGCGCCGTCGAAGATCGCGAATACCGCATCATCGCCGCCGACGGCCAGGTGCGCTGGCTCAGCGACAAGTGCTTCATCAACCGTCAGGCCGAGCCGGGCCAACCGGTGATCATCGTCGGCATTGCCGAAGACATCACCGAAAAAAAGCAGCTGGAAGCCGAGCTGCAACGCCTGGCCAGCACCGATGTTTTGACCCAAAGCAGCAATCGCCGACACTTCTTCGAATGCGCCCATCACGAATTCGAGCAGGCGCGATTGAACGGTGCGCCGATGGCATTCCTGCTGCTGGACATCGATGACTTCAAAGTGGTCAACGACACCTACGGTCATCAGGAAGGCGATAAGGTGCTGCAACGCATCGCCGAGAGCGGTCGCGCGGCCCTGCGGCGTGGTGATCTGTTCGGACGGATCGGCGGTGAGGAATTCGCAGCGGTGTTTCCCGGCTGTGCACCGGACATGGCCATGCAAGTGGCCGAGCGCCTGCAACGGGAAATCCAGCGGTTGAGCTTCAGCTGTAACGACCAGACCTTCGGCATCACCGTCAGCCAGGGCCTGACCAGCCTTACTCCCGAGGACGAAAGTGTCGACAGCCTGTTCGCCCGCGCCGATGCGGCGATGTACCGGGCCAAGCGGCAGGGCAAGAACCGCATCATTTCTGGCTGAACTCGAATCGAAACTCAACGCAAAACTTGTGGGAGCGGGCTTGCCCGCGATAGCGGACTATCAGCCTACATCAATGCTGAATGTCAGTCCCTCATCGCGGGCAAGCCCGCTCCCACAGGTATTGCATAAAGCTTATTTTTTGCGCAAACGCATCAATTCCGGCAATCCGATCTTGAGCAATCGCGCCGTACGGCTCTTGGACAACGCCTCGATCCCTTCATGCTCGGTCAGGCGCGCCAGTTGTGCGGCCATGTTCATCACCAGTGCCTCGCGGGAGTAAACTCCGCCACCGAGCTGATACACCGCCGCAATCAGCTCTCGCAGCTCCAGGGGCAGGCGCCAGCGGGTCCGTAGCGCCGAACCGTAGCCCGCGCCGAATTCAGCCAGGGCATCGCCGACCTCTTCCCACTCATCCAGCTCTCCGCCAGCTTGCTTCCACTCCTGCAAACAGCGCAGCAAGGCCAGGTCGCCGAGACGATGCAGCATGCCCGCGCAATAACAGCGCGCCTGATCCAGATCCAGCAAACGCGCCAGCGTCCGCGCATATTCGGCGGTGTGCAGCGACAACTCCCAATAACGTTCGGCATAGTCCGCCAGCTGCGGATCGCTGAGCCGGGCACTGCGCTTGAGGGCTAGGCCCAGAATCAGGTTCATGCTTTGCCCGGCACCCAGGCGGTGCAGCGCCTGAGCCAGAGTTTGCACGGCGACGCCATAATGCTGCGCCGCGCTGTTGGCGGCGGCGATCAGGACAGCGGTAATGTGCGGGTCGGTGCGGATTTCGTCTTCCAGCACTGCCAGATCGAGGCCATCGGGATTGAGGCTGCGTTTGATCGCCACCTGCACGTCGGTCATCAGCGGCGCACCGTCCGCCAGCTCACGACGCCGTTCCAGGTATACCGACAAGGTCATGCCAGGCGCCAATGACGGTACCTCGCACGACACCTCTTCACCAGGGTTCAACAACACATCCTGCAGACGCTGAGTCAGGTTTTCGATGTTCAACGGTTTGCTCAGGTACGCCGTGGGCGCCAGAGGCAAGGCTTCGCGCACGCTGGCGCTGTCGTTGCGGCTGCTCATCAGGATGAAGGGCAACGGTGGATTACGCTTGCGTTGACGAACATTGCGCAAGACGTTCAGGCCATCGACGCCAGGCAACTCCCAATCGACAATCAGCAGATCGTAAGGATTTTCCGCCAACAGGTGCAGCGCCTCCTGGCCATCGGCACACAGGTCCAGCCGCGCGTCGCAGCGCACATTCAACAATACTTGCTTGAGCAGGTCGCGGGACCAGGGGTCGGCCTCGGCAATCAGCACACGCGGTACAACGGGTAACAGCACAGCAGTCATCGCACACTCCATCGGCAATGCTTGCACCTTAGTCAATGATGGCCATTCGATACAGCTCAATTGTCCCTGATGGTTTCAAGCGGCATAAAAAAACCCGCCGAAGCGGGTTTTTTGTCGATCAGGTCACAAATCGATCAGAGCTCGGCGAAGCACTCTTCGATGATCGCCAGGCCTTTATCCAGTTGCTCGTCCGGCGAGGTCAGCGGTACCAGTACGCGCAGAACGTTGCCGTAGGTGCCGCACGACAGCAGGATCAGACCCTTGTCGCGTGCCTTGGCCACCACCGATGCCACCGCAGCAGCATTCGGTTTGTGGCTGTCGCCGTCGACGAACAGCTCGACCGCGATCATCGCGCCCAAGGCACGCACTTCGCCAATGACCGGGTACTTGGCCTGGATGGCTTTCAGACCCGTCACCAGACGCTCGCCGACCGCTTTGCAGCGATCCAGCAGGTGCTCTTCTTCGAACACTTCCATCACTGCCAGGGCCGCGGCGCAAGCGATCGGGCTACCCGCGTAGGTGCCGCCCAGACCGCCCGGAGCGATGGCGTCCATGTATTCGGCCTTGCCGCACACACCGGCCAGCGGGAAGCCGCCAGCGATGGATTTGGCGAAGGTAGTCAGGTCGGCAGCAACGCCCATTTGTTCCATGGCGAAGAAAGTGCCGGTACGGCCAGCGCCAGTCTGCACTTCGTCCGCGATCAACAGAATGCCGTGCTGGTCGCACAGGGCGCGCAGACGCTTCATGAACTCTTTAGGCGCGACGTAGAAACCACCTTCGCCCTGAACCGGCTCGATGATGATGGCAGCGATGTCACGCGGCTCGGCGTCGTTCTTGAAGATGCGTTCGATGCTGGCGATCGAATCGTCGATGCTCACACCGTGCAGTTCGTTCGGGTACAGCGCGCGGAAGATGCCGCCTGGCATCAGGCCCATGCCGGCCGAGTAAGGCACAACTTTACCGGTCAGGCCCAGGGTCATCATGGTGCGACCGTGGTAAGCACCGGTGAACGCGATCACGCCAGCGCGGCCAGTGGCAGCACGGGCGATCTTGATGGAGTTTTCCACGGCTTCGGAGCCGGTGGTCACCAGCAGGGTTTTCTTGGCGAAATCACCCGGCACCTTGGCGTTGATTTTTTCGCACACTTCTACGTACGGCTCGTAAGCCAGTACCTGGAAGCAAGTGTGGGTCAGCTTGTTCAGCTGTTCGGTCACGGCAGCGATGATTTTCGGGTGCACGTGGCCGGTGTTCAGCACGGCGATACCGCCGGCGAAGTCGATGAACTCGCGCCCTTCAACGTCGGTCACGGTGGCGTTCTTCGCGGACTCGGCGAAGATCGGGTGAATCTGGCCAACACCGCGCGGTACAGCGGCTTCGCGGCGTTTCATCAGGGATGCGTTAGTCTTGCTCATAGTGTCCTCATTCACCGCTCATCGGGCGGCGTGGTTCAAGGAAAATGCGGCGGGGAGGCAACTACGGCAGCATGCGATGATCGACTGCCACAGCTTTCCCGGCCACAGAGAAAATTCCGTTTGAAGCGTCGCAAAGGGACAGCGCTCTCGTGCCCTTTGCGCTTGAAGCAATGCCTTGCCGGGCCGAGCTTAGATGCCCAGGCAGAGGTATTTGATTTCCAGGTAATCTTCGATGCCGTACTTGGAACCCTCACGGCCCAGGCCTGACGCCTTGATGCCGCCGAACGGCGCGACTTCGTTGGAGATCAACCCGGTGTTGACGCCGACCATGCCGTATTCCAGGGCTTCAGCCACACGGAACACACGGCCCAAGTCACGAGCATAGAAGTACGAGGCCAGACCGAACTCGGTGTCGTTGGACATCGCGATCACATCGGCTTCATCTTTGAAGCGGAACAGTGGCGCCAATGGACCGAAGGTTTCTTCCTTGGCCACAGCAGCGTTATTCGGCACGTTGGTCAGGATGGTCGGCTCGAAGAAGTTGCCTTCCATCACCTTGCCACCGGACAGCACGGTTGCGCCTTTGCTCACGGCATCAGCGATGTGCTCTTGAACCTTGGCCACGGCTTTTTCGTCGATCAGCGGGCCAGTGGTGGTGCCGTCTTCCAGACCGTTACCGATCTTGAGCTTGGCCACGGCCACTTTCAGCTTTTCGGCAAACGCGTCGTAGACCGAATCCTGAATGTACAGACGGTTGGCGCAGACGCAGGTCTGGCCGTTGTTGCGGTACTTGGAAATGATCGCGCCTTCGACGGCCTTATCCAGGTCCGCGTCGTCGAACACGATGAACGGCGCGTTACCGCCCAGTTCCAGCGAAACTTTCTTGATGTCCTTGGCACATTCGGCCATCAGCTGACGACCGATTTCAGTCGAACCGGTGAAGGACAGTTTGCGCACGATCGGGTTGCTGGTCAGCTCGCTGCCGATGTCGCCGGCGCTGCCGGACACAACACTGAACACACCGTTCGGAATACCGGCACGCTGGGCCAGTTCAGCCAGGGCGAATGCAGAGAACGGAGTTTGCGAAGCAGGCTTGAGCACCATGGTGCAACCGGCGGCCAGGGCTGGGCCGGCTTTACGGGTGATCATCGCGGCAGGGAAGTTCCACGGGGTAATCGCTGCGGTCACGCCGATCGGCTGCTTGATCACGATCAGGCGCTTGTCTGGCTGGTGGCCCGGAATCACGTCACCGTAAACTCGCTTGGCTTCTTCAGCGAACCACTCGATAAAGGAAGCGGCGTAAACGATCTCGCCCTTGGCTTCAGCCAATGGCTTGCCCTGCTCGAGGGTCATCAGGCGAGCCAGGTCGTCCTGGTTCTCGATGATCAGCTCGAACCAGCGACGCAGCTTGTTCGCACGATCCTTGGCGGTCAGTGCACGCCAGGCCGGCAGCGCTTTGTTAGCGGCTTCAATGGCACGGCGGGTTTCGGCAGCGCCCATTTTCGGCACAGTGCCCAGAATTTCGCCCGTTGCCGGGTTGTTGACCTTGATCGTCTGACCGTTGTCCGCATCGACCCAAGCGCCATCGATGAAGGCTTGCTGGCGGAACAACTGGGTGTCTTTAAGCTGCATGTCGGCTTTCCTTAACAGCACCGCGGCAAGCGCGGAGCGAATTATGATTGTAGAAAGGCGCCTTATAGGCTGCCGTCAGGGAAATCATTCACTGGGCTGAAGCACATAAATAGCGCACAAATCGAACTCGTGCGGTTCAGCACCCAGACAAGAGCGTTTGAAATCTCAAACGAATCCTAGGATCAAAGGGGGTAAAGGACAATAGGCTGTTCGAAAAAAAGAACGAAAACGCCGCATTTGCCTATTTTTTCAGATCAGCGTAGCAATCGTAGGTTACGCTTTCGAAAAGCACAGGCGATTCAGCAGCATGGACGCCTGCAGTGCATATGAGTATCATGGCGCCCGCATTGCACCAGTAGCTCAGCTGGATAGAGTACTGCCCTCCGAAGGCAGTGGTCGTGGGTTCGAATCCCGCCTGGTGCACCATACGTAGAAACGAGAAAGCCTCAGATTTTAGGATCTGGGGCTTTTTTGTGGGCTTTCTTCATGCCCCAAGGCGACCTGCTGAGATGCAGTTGTTCGGTTTAACCGAACAACTGCCATTGATCAAAAAACCGCCAAAGCGGTTTTTTCATTCTGTCGTCCAGTCGAACTCGTCGTATTCATCATCCTCTTCGTCCTCGACCACTTCATCATCAAGAACATCTTCCTCAAGCGCTTCTTCTGCCTGCTTCGCCAGAAGAAACTCCTTGCGACTCTCAGTCACTGCTCGCCGTAATTCCTCACCCTTCACCGGGCAGTTGAGCATTTGGGCGATGCGGTCGATTTTTTGTGCCACGGCATCCTCCAACGCATCGGCTATAGGCCGATAGTGCGCGCTTTCGGGTGTCGATGCCAAATTTGCCGACCGTTGTTCACCTCATTTCTTCTGCAAATCCTTGAGTCGGGCCGTGAGATTTTCCTTGGGAAAGCGCTTGTGCAATGTCGTCAGCAGCGCCTCGGCGGCTTGGGTTTGACCGGTCTCTTGCAGGCGTATCACTTCACGTAATTGATCATCCAGTGACTTGGCCGGCGCGGCTAAGCGTTTGCTGATTTTTGCTTCATCCGCCATTTCGCTATTGATCGACTCGCGCTGCAACGGTGCCGAAAACTCCGCCATGGGCGCAGCCGGTGCGGGAGCGGACATAACGCCGGCCGGTTCCGCCAGTGAGCCGGCAACCGATGGAGGCGCTTCGGCTAACTCTTTTTTGGCCAGCGGCGCGGACGCCTTGGGCGCAGGCGCGAAGTCGTAACTTGGTAGTTGCTCGGGCGTGCGTTGCACCAGTGCAAGCATCAGGGCCACGCCGACGAGACTGGCGAACGCGACCTGCCAACGGGGTTTCTGGCAGGCCTGAACCCAGCGCTGCCAAAAGCTAAGCTTCGGCGCGGGGGCTTCGCGATGCGCAGTGGCCAGGATGAAGGCGTCGAGATGCGCCGGTGGTTCGCCGGTTGCATGGTCGCGGAAATGCTTGAGCATTTCATCGTCAGGCGATGGCGGTGTTTGTCGGGCGTCAGTCATGTCAGTACCTCCTCGGCCAGCAGCCGACGCAGTTTTTGCTGGGCGTAGCGCAAGCGGCTTTTAACGGTTTCCAGCGGTGTTTCGGTGAGGTTGGCGATTTGTGGCAGGTCGAGGTCGCCGTGGGCTCGCAGCAAGAACACTTCGCGCTGGTCGGCGGGCAGGGTTTGCAGGGCGGCTTCGAGGCGTTGACCGTCGCGGCTCAGGCTCAGCAGTTGCTCGGGGTCGGCTGCGTTATCGATCGGGGCATGGGTTGGTTCGTCATAGCTGTCATGCAAGGGATTGTGGATTCCGTGTTTGCGCCAGTGATCAATCAGTCGGTTGCGGGCAATCTGATAGAGCCAGGTACGAAAGTTCGCCCGGCCTTGTGGCTGACTGGTGCTGCGGATCAGGCTAAGCCAGGTTTCTTGATACACCTCTTCGGCCAGTTCGGGTTTACCGCTGAGACCAAGGAGGAATCGATAAAGGCCCTGACGGTGGCGGGCGTACAAAACTTCGAACGCCGGCCCGTCGCCCGAGCGGTAACGCGCCAGCAGCGATTCGTCGCTGCTGGCGGCTGAGCTGATTTCAGAGTCGGACATGTCAGCGCTGGCCTCTTTCACTCTATCCGGTTGTCGTTGGGCTGTTGATTCGAGGCGGTCGGGGTTCGCAGGCTCTGTGCCAACTCCACCAATTGCACGAATTCACTGCGCAGGCCGAATTGATCATCGCCCCGTGCGCCACGGGCCAGGGCTTCGGTGTCCTTCAGGCTGAACTCACCGGTATAGCGCCCGTCCTTGAGCTGCTGGGAAAAGGCAGCGACGGCGGCGGCAAATCTTAGATCATCGCTGGCGGTCAAAAGCTTGCCGGCCTCATCACTCAAGATTGGCCGCTCGATCAAGCGACTATTCCCACCTTCCGGCAACTGATAACGCACTCGCAGCATCGCCAATTCTCCGGTTTTTGCGGAAACATCGGCCGCAGGATTGCCATAGCGCAGCGGTTCCAGCCAGCCCTTCTCGCCCTTGGGCACAATTTCATACAACGCCGTCACCGTATGCCCTGCGCCGATTTCTCCGGCGTCGACTTTGTCGTTGCTGAAATCCTCACGCTTCAAGGCGCGATTCTCATAACCCAACAGCCGATATTCGCTGACTTGGGCGGGATTGAATTCCACCTGCAGCTTCACGTTTTTCGCCACTACCGCCAGAGTCGAGCCGAGCTGATCCACCAGCACCTTGCGCGCCTCGCGCAGATTGTCGATGTAGGCGTAGTTGCCATCGCCAGCATCGGCCAGTTGTTCCATCAGGTGTTCATTGTAGTTATCCACACCAAAACCCAGGGTAGTCAGAGAGACGCCGGTTTTGCGTTTATCCACAGCCATTTGCTTGAGGCTGTCGAAGTCGCTGATGCCGACGTTGAAGTCACCGTCGGTGGCCAGCAGGATGCGGTTGATGCCTTTGGGGATAAACGCCTGTTGGGCCATTTGATAGGCCAGTTCGATACCCGACGCGCCGGCGGTCGAACCGCCTGCGGTCAATTGATCGATGGCGGTACGAATTTTCGCTTTTTCCCGTCCGGAAGTCGGCTCCAGCACGACACGAGATTCTCCGGCATACACCACCAGCGAAACCCGGTCCTGCTCGCGCAATTGATCGACCAGCAATTTCAGCGTGCTTTTGACCATGGGCAAACCTTCGCGCCTGTCCATCGAGCCGGACACGTCCACCAGAAACACCAGGTTCGCCGGGGCCAACTCCGCCACTGCGCGATCAGATGCCTTGATGCCGATGCGCAGCAAGCGGGTATGCGGGTTCCAGGGCGACGGCGCCAGCTCGGTGGTCACGCCGAAGGGCGAACCGTCGGTGGGCAAGGCGTAATCGTAGGGGAAGTAATTGACCATTTCTTCCAGCCGCACCGCCCCTTCGGGAGGCAAGCGCCCCTGATTGAGCAAGCGCCGGACGTTGGCGTAAGCGCCAGTATCGACATCGGCACTGAAGGTCGAGACCGGTGCCTCGGCCACGCTGTGAATCGGGTTATCGGCCAGCGCCTGATATTGCTCCCGCTGCTCGTCCCGATAGCCCTGTGGATAAGCCTCACCGGCCGGCATGGGCGCGAACGCGACCAATGGTGCCGGTCGCGCGCTGCGCTTGGCCTGCGCGGTGTCCTTCATGACCTCGCTACGCACCAACGCTTCAGTTTTCAGCGCACCTTGAACCGGAGGCGCAACCGCTGCCGGGCTATCTGTCTCAGAGGCGTCCGTCGCAGAATCTGGCGTGGATGAAACGCCGCAACCGGCGATAGCCAGCAACAACCCGGCGGCGAAACCCTGGGCGGCCGGGCGGAGAAAATGCAGAGGGAGGGACATGGGGGCTGACCTCAGGAGGAAATTGACTCATTCATCCTCTGAGACGGACAGCCCGGCAGGTTCGGGTTAAAGCACCGGAAAAAATCTTCAGCGGTGATAACGCCGCACCACGCTGCTGTTTTTCAGCACATGGCCTTTGATCTGTTCCATCAGCTGCGCGCGGGTCAGCCCAGCAGGCAAGGCGTCTGGCGCCAGGTCCAGGGCGTAAAGCTGGATGATGTAGTGATGGGAGCTGTCGCCAATGGGCGGGCAAGGGCCGATGTAGCCGGTAGTGCCTTTGATGTTGGTGCCGCCCACGCCTTCGAGGGCGGATTTGGCGCCGACACCGGCCGGAATCTGACGGGTCGCGGCCTTGATGCCGTAATGAATCCAGTGATCGACGCCCAGGCCCTTCTGGCCATCCGGGTCGTGCATGACGATGGCGTAGCTGAGGGTGCCCGGGGGGCCGGCGTTCCAGCTCAGGGCTGGAGACTGGTTTTTGCCGCCGCAACCGTTGGCATCGCTGGCCGCCACCGACGTGAACAGACGATTGTCCGAAACACCGGGAATACTGAGGGTGAAACGCTCCTGGGCCTGTGCCGGAAACTGCACGCAAAGGGCGACTGCAACGGCCGCCAGCCAAGGGTTCAAAGAGGTCAATCGGGTCATACCGGAGCACCTTGTGCGGGTGGGGCCGTGGTCGGCTGGCAAACTATAGCCGGACCGTTCGTGCGGTGGCAGCAGGAATTGGCTGAACCTCGCAATACGCGCCAAACTCCTAAGTGAAACACCTGTCTGGAGATCGATCATGGCACTGCATCGCGTCGCCCGTTTCGCCGATGTGCCCCAAGACCGCGGCCTTGAAGTCCGGATCGATAAGACGAAAATCGTCTTGCTGCGGGTCGGCGATCAATTGCGCGCCTATCAGGGCAAATGTCCTCACGCCGGGGCACCCTTGGCCAAAGGTGCGCTGTGCGAAGGACGGTTGATTTGTCCGTGGCACAAAGCGGCTTACCGGCTCGAAGATGGCGCGTTGTGTGAGCCACCGTCCCTGGACAGTCTGCTGCGCTACCCACTCGAAATCCGCGACGACGAGGTCTGGGTCGATGACCAGCCGATGCCCACCCCCAGTACACCGCCGGCGGACGATAAGCGAACCTTCGTGATCATCGGTGCCGGTGCCGCCGGTACGGCTTGTGCGGCGGCGTTGCGGGAGAAAGGTTTCGGTGGCCGGGTATTGCTGATCGACCGTGAGCCTGAGGCCGGTTACGACCGGACGGTGTTGAGCAAATTCGTGATTGCCGGGCAGATGCCGCCCGACGAAGTCCCGTCACTGCGTGATGAAGGTTTTTACAGCGAACAGCGCATTGAACGGATAAACAGCGATGTGATGGGCCTGGATGCACCGAACCGGACTCTGCGCCTGTCTGATGGCCAATCGTTGAGCTATGACGGCGCCGTGATCGCCACCGGCGGCATACCCAAGTCTCTGCCGCTGCCCGGCGCCGACCTGCCGCAGGTATTCGTACTGCGTTCTAAGGCACAGGCGCAGCAGATTCTTTCAGCCGCCAAACCTGGTCAACGGGCAGTGATTGTCGGTGACAGTTTCATTGCTCTGGAGTCCGCTTCATCCCTGCGTCAGTACGGCCTGGAGGTCACCGTCCTGGCCCGCCATGCCATCCCGTTCGAGGCGCAATTCGGCGAGGCCGTCGGCAAAGCGATTCGTGCCCTGCACGAGGCTAATGGCGTGGTGTTTCATACCGATGGCGAGGCCGCGCAGATCGAAGGCACAGGCAAGGTCGAAGCGGTGCGGCTGGACAATGGCCAGCGCTTTGCGGCGGATCTGGTGTTGGTCGGCATTGGCGTCACCCCTGCAACCGGTCCGTTTACCGATCTGCCAAAAGAAAAAGACCAGTCATTGAAGGTCGATGGTGGAATGCGCGTGACCGACGGGCTCTGGGCCGTCGGCGACATCGCGACCTTCCCGCTCAATGGCCAGCCCCGACGAATTGAGCATTGGCGCCTGGCCCAACAACAGGCGCGGATTGCGGCGGCGAATATGCTCGGCGGCGATGAGCGCTACCTCGACGTGCCGTATTTCTGGACCTGGCATTTCGGCAAAAACTATGACTACCTCGGACACGCCGAAGCCTGGGACGAGGTCGAGTTCAAGGGCGACCCTGACCATCCACCGTTTATCGGCCTGTTCGGCAAAAACGGCGTGGTGGCGGCGGTCGTTGCCTGCGATCAGGAGCGTGCGATGGCGATGCTCGCCGAACGCATGAAACAACCGTTGTCGGTGGATGAGGCCTGGCGCCTGATTCGGGACGTTGGCTGACCGACCTCTCCAAATCCTCCGCATTCCCTGGAGCTGCCATACGGTGTTCGCCTAACGGACAAAGGGCGGGCAATGCGCTATTCGCCGAACGGATGAAACAACAGGAACGTACCAGGCTCAGACGTGACTCACCGGCTCTCGATTGTCGTCATCTTCGGCCGGTAAGCGAATCACGAACGGATGCTCAAGCGGCGCCAAAGGCGATGGCAGTTGGGCCGGGGCGACCGGGAAGAAGTGCGTAACGATATGACTGACATCGCCATCCTGATCGTTATGAATGGTCATCGAACCCGGCGTGCGCAGTTTCGCCAGCCGGTCGCCGGTCAACTTGAAGCTTTTGCTGAGCCCCTGATCATCCACCACCGGCGCCGGCAAACGGCGCTGGGCGAAGCTCTTGCTTTTGCGCTGTTGATAACGCGCCCACGTGATCAAGATCACCGCGTTCAACAACGCCACCCACAGGTAAATCTGCAACGTGCCCAGGGCGTCGAAAAATGACGTATTGATGCGTGGGCCGTCATGGGTATCGAACAACGGCCACAAACCCTGCGCCAGCAAATACAGCAGCCCGACCCAGGCGAGCACAGTGAAGAAAACATCGATCACGACCAGAAAGGGCCGCTGCCGGGTTCTGATGATTTTCATTTGATGACCTCCTCTTCATCATCATTCAGCGGCTTGATGCCCCGGTCCGGACTGACCCAGCGCGCGCGCTTTTGATGTTGGCCGAACAGCACTTTGGGGAAACTGACCAGAGTGGTGAACAAGCTGATAAGCCAGAACACCAGCGGATACCAGACCACCCAGAACATGGTCTTGCCGAGGCCCTTTTCATAACGGCGGTCGATCAAGATGCTGACTGCGAATTGCACCAGGCAGACCACTGCCAACAGCAGCCCGGTAAACGCCGGCGGCATCAGGTGATCAACGGCAATGGCTGGCGGCATTTCGACGAACTTGCCAACGCCCCAGAAAATCACTGACAGCAGAAAGGTGAACGCCCAACCAGTGGACAGGCAATATTCGAACAGCAGCGGCCAGAGGTAACGATGGCGGTATTGCCAGATGCCACGGATGTTCTTGAACAGCACCTCGGCGCCGCCCTGGGCCCAGCGCAGACGCTGCTTCCACAGGCCGCCGAGGGTTTCCGGCATGAGGATCCAGCACAACGCACGGGGCTCGTAGAAAATGCTCCAGTGATCCAGTTGCAGCTTCCAACTGATGTCGATGTCTTCGGTGATCATGTCCGGGCTCCAGTAGCCGACCCGGTTCAGCGCTGTGCGACGGAAGGCGACAATTACCCCAGAGACGGTAAAGATCCGCCCGAACACTCGCTGGGTGCGCTTGATCAGGCCGATGATCGACGAGAACTCGCCGACCTGCACGCGGCCGATCAAGGTCGAACGGGTGCGGATTCGCGGATTGCCGGTCACGGCGCCCAGTCGCGCATTGTCGAGCATCGGCGCCACCAGATACGCCGCGGTGTTCGGCGCCAGCAGCGCGTCACCGTCGATGCACACCAGATACTCGCTGCGCGCCGCAATGGCGCCCATGCGCAGAGCCACGGCCTTGCCCTGGTTCTCCGCCAGGTGCAGCACCCGCAGACGCGGATCCTGCGCCGCCAGTGCATCGAGCACCGCGGCGGTGTTGTCCTTGGAGCCGTCGTTGATCGCGATCACTTCGATGTTCGGGTAATGCTGGGCCAGCGCCGCGTGAATGGTATCGGCCGCGTTGTCCCCTTCGTTGTAGCAAGGGATCAGGATCGAGATCAGCGGCTCGCCGGCCAGCGGTGGCGGCAAAGTGTTGTCCTGCCACGGCCAGTGCCGCTCCCAGTGCAGCCAGAAATACAGGCCGCCGGCGATCCACAGCCCCGACATGAACAGTGGATAGAAGAACACGAAGTCCATCAGGAATTGCCCGGTGAGCAGAAAGATCAGCCCGAGGGGAACCCCAAGGACGATCGCCAGAACCAGCAGGGCTAAAAGTCTGTCCAGCATGTTATGGATTCCACTTGTTAGAGAGCGCGGGCCGCACGGTTTTCAGATCCGGATGGTTCTCGAGGAAGTTGTCCGGGTAGTAGCCGAAACTGGTGGCGCCCTGACGCTTGAGACGGCCCATCCAGTCAGCCAACTGTTTGCCGCCGATGTCGGCGTTTTTCGTCCAGTCACGGGCCTGCAATTCGAACACCGTGCGGTCGAGCGCGCCGGGGCGCGATTTCACCGTCGCCACCAGCGTTTCGAGCCAAGGGCCGGATTGCTGGCGGCTCTGTTTTTCCATGAGTGGCATGGCCATTGGCGCGGTCCAGTCGTAGGCGCTCAGGAAGTCATCGAGGTTCTGCGCGAACCAGGCTTCGCTCTCGGGGTTGAGCATTGGTTCGGCGAAAATATTGCGCGCCGTTTTCACTTGCGGGCCACGAATGGCGCGAACCTTGGCGGTCAGTTCGTGAGTGAAATCGATCAGGTAGCGGCTCTTGAATCGCGTCCAGCGTTGCAAGGTGGCCGGATCGGCACGCAGGGCGGCAATCGAACCGGGCAGACCGTTGGCGGCATAGACTTTCAGGGCTTCAGGCCCGGCGTCTTCGAAGTCCGACAATACCGCGTCATCGTGATAGAGGATGCCGTCGACCGAGGTCAGGCGTGCCATGTCTTCGTAGATTTCACCGATGATGCGCCGCACGTTCGGATCGAATGGCGACAAGCGCTTGTATTGGTCCGGATCGATCGACGTGGTAGCGGTTTTCGGGTCCCAACGAGTGACCCGTGGCAACTTCGAGTTCAGGGCAAAACTCAGCACCGGCATCCATGCAAAGACTTTGACGTTAGCCCGAGTGCGTAACTGCCAAGCCACACGGTCGAAGAGGTCGGCGCGCACCGGCAGGTGCCGGTTAGGGAAGTACAGCGAGTGCACCAGGCCATCACCCGCAGGGTCGGCGAAGGCTTGCAGGAACACCGTGTTGGCGCCCATGTCGGCCATGCGCTGGATCAGTTTGCCGAGGTTGATTTCCTGTTGGGCCGGGTCCGGGTCGTAGACGTTGTCCAGGTCCACATGCACCACACGCATAGGTGATTCGGTCTGCACCGAGACGATGCTGTTGGCAAAACGCTCGCCATTCGGATCCGAAGCCACCAAAAAGCGCGGGTTGCTCATTAGGTTGTCGAGGGCATCGAGGCCATCTTCCAGGGTCAGGGCCATCTGATAACCCTGTTCGTTGACCACTTGCAGTGAGGTGCCGTCCGCCGCGCCGTATGGCCAGACCCAGACACGCGGTTTGTAACCGGTGACCTTGCGGATTTTCTCCGAAATGGCCGCCACATCGGCGCGCATCCGGGCCTGAAATTGGGCTTCGGTTTCATAGCGTCCGTTAACAGCGTCATAGCGCCGGGTCGCGGCCGCCGGTTGCAGGTTGCCTTGCGGGTTGGCCAATACGCCTTTGTGGCTGGCGTCGGTGTGGGCGGCGATTTCCACCAGACCGGATCGGGAAGTCTCGCGGATCTGATCCCAAGTCAGGAAGTCCGAACGCTTGCGCGGTGTACCGGCGAAATCCACCGGCTGGTTCAGCGGCGTATCGATCCATACCCCGACCGGCGCCAGCAAGGCATGCCAGTTATAGGCGCGCAGCACTGGCAACACGCGGGTGTAGAAGCTCGAATAACCGTCATCGAAACTCAACATGATCGCCCGGGGCGGTAGTTCAGGGCCGCCGTTGCGAGCAGCCAGGACTTGGTCGACGGTAACCGGCTTGTAGTTGTTCTCCCGCAGCCATGCCAGTTGCTCGAGCAGGCGCTCGGTGCGCACGGCCACTACCGCCTGATCGGGGTCGCGGTCTTCGACATCGTGGTAAGCGATCCCGAGTACGTGGTTTTTCGGCCACGGCTTTTCATTGGCCGACACCGGGCGTTCGGACGGCGGTGCGAAGGCCGGGGCTTGCTGGGCGCAGGCGCTGATCAACAGCGCTCCCAGCAGAAGGATGAAACGCGAAATAAAAGGCATCTTCAAACTCTTCTAGAAGCGGTAAGTGAGGTCGACGAGCAGGCGCAGATCAGTTTCGCGGTCGCCGTCATAAGGCCGGTTGATCACGCTCAGCAGGCCACCCACCTCCAATACGTCGTTCCAGCTGTAGCGCTGGCCGTAACCCAGCAGGCCGACGCCGCCGGTCCCGTGATCGCGCTGGCTATAGGTACCCGCACCGGCCTGGAACTGCTGGCTCCAGGAGGTTTCATAGCGGTGATAGAGCACGTGGTTGACGTTCACCGTCGGCAGCACGCTGAAGTCGGATTTGGGATTGAAGTACGGCACGTCGTCGGACTTGGAGTTATGGCTGGTGCCGACCTCCAGGCCGAGGTCGACCTGCAGTCCAGGCGCGCGGTAAACACCCTCGCGACCGGTGAGCAAGGCTTCGACACGATTGTTGCCATCGCTGAAGTGCGAGGGGCTGACCGCCAGTCTCCATTCTCGGCTCTCATTGGCGCGCCAACGGATGAAGCCGCTGCCGCCGTTGGCGGTAATGTCGCTGTTCAAGGCCCGCAGCGGCGTCTGCGCCGACAGGTATTCGAGGCTCCCGCCGTACTGCCAGTGATCGTCGATGTCTCGGGCAATCGCCAGGCGAGCGCCCTGTTTGTCACCGAAGCCATAGGAATGGTTGGAGACTTCCGCTTCCAGGGTCATGTCGCGGGTTCGACGCTCAAGCCCGACGCGTTGAAAACGATGGTGGCCGGTGCCTTCCTGGAAGTCGCCGGTGGCGTAACCGGCACCGGCGAACACGCGCCAGTCTTCATCGATGGGCGGGCTGTACAACGTGGTTTCGATGCCGAAATCGCGACTGCCGTTGACCGCACCGGCGTCGCCGTTACCGCCGCCATAACTCTTGCCGCCATAGGCCTCCACCCGCAGCTCGGCCATGTCATGGACTTCACGCTGACGCTGTAAACGCTGGACCTGACGGTTGTTCGGATAGCGCGCGACCACATCGTCGGTCAGCGCATCCATCTGCCGCCATTCCTGCAGATCCATGGCGGTGTGACCTTGCGCAACTTCCAGGCCGATGTCCCGTGGCGCCGTGCTCTCGGTTTCCTTGAGCTGATTTTCGGCGCGCCGTGGCCAGTCCCGGGCCAGGTACAAATCGGCCTGGGCCAGACGCAGGCCGAGGTTGCCGGGCGCCTGCTCCACCAGCGCCTGCAAACGCTGTTCGCCCGACGGCAGGTCAGCGCCATAGGTGCCGGCCTGGGCAGCGAGTTGCTGCGCGTCCATCCATTCATCGTTGGGATTGCCCACCGGCAAGCCCTTGAGCTCGACGCGTGGTTTCTGAGTCTTGGCCAGGTCTTCAGCGACCTGACGCGCTTCATTGGCCTTATCGCTTTCGAGCAAGGCGTAATAGAGCGCGGTGCTGTCTTCCAGGCGGTCGCCGACATCGGCATCCGGCGCCACCAGCACCTGACGATACAAATCGGTGGCGATTTCTGGCTGACGCTGGTCCAGATAGGACGACGCCACCCAACGCAGGGCGTAGATCGGAATCTTCACGCCTTCGGCGAGCAGCTTCTGGTATTCGGCGATCACATCGGCGGTGCGCGCACGGGCCTTGAGGGCGCCCATCCGATCGATTCGCCAGCGGATGACGTCATCGTGGGCCTGAGGATCAGGCGTCCAGGTCGCCAGCAACTGGTCGTAATCGGCCAGCGCCCGATCAGCGATCACATAACGTTCTTTTTCGCTGCGAGTGGCCAGCTCGGCCAACCGCACGCGCTCTGCGGCCAGATCACCTTCAATACGTCGCAGCGTGACCGGATCCAGCAATCCCGGCCGCTGACGCGCCAGGCGCAAGGCCGGTTCCGGCAAACGGGCGCGTTGCAGGGCAATCACGTATTCCCGAGCGACATCGGGCTTGCTGCCGGCGCGGATGAAGGCCTGGTCGTATTCAAACAATGCGTCGTAGGTGGCACCGGCGCGGGTCAAGGCGTAGGCCAAGGCCAGGCGGCGGGAAGGATCATCCGGTTTCGCCGCCACCAGCGCCCTGGCGCGGGCAACCGCCTCGTCAGGTTTACCGGCGTCGGCCTGAGTCATCGCCAGCCCCAGCTGCAGATCGGCATTTTGCGGTTCAAGGGCCAAGGCCTTGTTGTACACCTGGGTCGCCGAGTCCCAGCGCTTGAGGTTGCGATAGGCGCGCGCGGTGGCGGTCAAAGCCTGAACCGGCAACGCCCGATTGTGCCCCTGGGTTTCATAGACCTGGACCACTTCGGCATCCAGCCCAGCCCAGCTGGCGATCTGCAAGTGATCGCTGATCTGGCCGGTGGTGGCCTGACTTACCGGCACCTGACGCAACGCAGTCAGCGCAGGCGTGTAATTGCCGGCCCGGGCATCGCGAACCATTTGGTCGTAGGGGGGGTCGGCGAGCGCTGGCATCGGCCACAGCAACTGGCCGCAGAGCGCAACGCGAAACAAGGGGCGCAACCCACGATGAATAAAGGGACCAGCAAAACACGGCATTCGTCAGCATCCTTACATGGCTAGCCGGGTCGCAATGTCCCTTGCCCATTCGTAACGAGAAAAGCCGGGGCGAAAGACCCAGCCAAGCTTTATCGACGCAGTCTTGCATGCAAGCGTAGTCGACTATTCAGAACACAATAATTATTCAGATTCCTGACGCTCGGGTCTTCTCTGGTGCCAGTCAGCCCAGCGCAGCCCTTGTGGGAGCGAGCAGGCTCGCTCCCACAGAGGTTGCAGTGTTCATGTCCTTGACTGACAGGCATCAGGGCCTCCTTTCCCCTCTCCTCGTTTCAAAACCCCAGACAGCAAAACGCCCGGCGTCTGCGTGTTGCAGAGGCCGGGCGTTGCGCTGAAGCCTGCGGTTTTACTGGATGGTGACGTTGCCAGTGCCGCCGAGTTTGCTCATTACGAAGCCGACAAACTCCTCCAGGGTCATTTTCTGGCCGTTGAAGTCCACTTGATTATTGGCGTAGTGCAGTTTGGTGACGACATTGTTGCCGTCCAGTTTCGCCAGTTGCGTGCCGACCGCCATGCTGCCGAACATGTCGGCGGTTGCACTCGCCTGATCGGCAATGAGCTTGGCGTCGGTCTGGCCGTCGATTTGCGACTGCACGGTGAGCACGTCAACCAGCATTGGCTTGGACACCAGTACGTTGAAGTCCAGCAGCGCGATCAATTGCTTGACCAACTGGTCTGGTGGCAGGTCCATGGACTGCGGTTTGGTCAGGTCCAGCACCAGGTTGGCGCGGCTTTCGCCGTTGCTGGTGTTGAACGACAGGTTTTCCAGGGCCACCTGCGGGCCGGCGGCCAGCAGTTTCTCCAGGCCAATTTTGACTTGCGCCTCTTCAGCCGGGGTCAGGTTCAGTTCCGGCGCCGGTTCACCCGCGGCAGCGGCTTCAGCGGCGGCCTTCTCGTACGGTTGCAGTTTGGTCTGGTAGATCTGCATCAGCGACATCGTTGACGGGATGTCGAGGTTTTTCAGGCTCATTGCCATCTGTGCGGAACCGATAACCTTGCCGTTCAAGGACACTTCACCGACCTTGTAATCGGCACGCCCCGAAGCGTTGGTGCCCGACTCCTCGGTCTTGTTCTTCATTTCAAAATTCTTGAAACCGAGTACCGATTGCTTGGGACCAAAGGTGGTTTTGCTGTTGGTCAGCTCGAGGGTGTTGTCGCCGACGTAATAGCCGTAGGTGCTTTTGTTCAGGTTACTGGCCAGGGTCAAGCCGTTGAGCTCGACCTGCACCGGGGTCTGATCTTCGGCCACGGTGGTCAGCTTCAGGCTGTCCATGTAACCGTCAGCCTTGACCTTTTGCGCCTGGGCGCTGGCAGCCACGTCGAGTTTCAACCCGGAGAACGTCAGATTGGACTTGTCATCCAGGGCTGCTTCCAGCGGCAGAAATTCGAGGGTGCCTTTGGTGGAGTTGTCGTAGCCGATGTTGACCACGCCTTTGACCGGGGAGTTGTCCTTGGCGGCCGCGAACCACTTCTCGGTCAACGGGGTCTTTTCCAGCTCGTAGTGACTGGTGGCCAGGACCGGCAACCATTTCAGCGACACCAGACGCGAGAACGGCAGCGGGCCGTGTTCGATATGGTCGACGAACAACATCTCCATCGGCGCTTCACCAAACATCTCGCCCTCGCCCTTGAGGCGGTAGTGCGCGGTACTGCTGAACACATGGCGCTCCAGCGAGACCAGCTCCAGCGACGCCGTGCCGTTGGAACCTGCCAGCGCGGCTTGCAGCTCTTTGTTGGCATCGGCGATCGAGGTGTTCAGCACCCCATCGAGTTTGCTGCCGGTGTACCACGCACCGCCGGCACTGATTGCACCGATGGCCACGACAATTCCTAGAAGCACGCCTGCTGATTTATTCATGAAGTACCCGTCAATGTCCGTTGTTGAAAGTGTGGTCGTCTTCCCTGAACCCATGACGGGTTGCGGTCACGACTGCGCTAAAAGTGGGATGGAGATTAGCATTTGCGCCGCAAAGCGGCCCAATGATTAAAGGTGAAAGAGTGTCTATGGGATATTGCTGCTTGTGGACAACTGGCAAGGGTTGAGAGTTTCGGCGGTCATGCAATCGCCTTCGCGGGCAAGCCTCGCTCCTACAAAGGATCACACCGAACCTGTAGGAGCGAGGCTTGCCCGCGAAGGCGTCAGTCCAGCCAACCTCAACTCAGGAATACTGAACCTCAATCTCATCCAATTGATGATCAAAACTCTTGAGCCGCGCCGTCCACGTATACACCAGCACTTCAAAATCCCGATTGATCACCGCCCCGCCGGTCACTTCCGCGCGCGGGTCGCAGAAATCCAGCTGATAGCGTTCACGGGCCATGGCGTTGGCGACATCAGACAACTCTCGCGCATTGTTGAGCCAGTGCCACCCCTCGTCGGCCACTTGCTTGTCCAGCGCCAGGCATTGTTTTTTCAAGGTTTCGAGGCTTTTTTCCAGCGGCGTACCGGTGAGTTCGCCCATGACTTCCTGGAACGTGCGCCCCGGTTGCCAGTAACTGCCCCAGAAATACCGGTCGAACACCGTTTCGACGCGACGCAAAGCCACCTTGGTGTCCCAGATCTGCACCAGGATCTTGCCTTGTTCGAGTTGCCGTTTCTTGATGCGCTGGCCCTGTAATGAAGCCCAGGCGACCACCACGATAGCCATCACGGCGATCAACGCCGCCACGCTGTCGAGGAATATCAGCGCCGTGTCGAGCTGGTGGGCAAGCATGACGCCGTAGAAATAGGTGGCCGACAGCAAAACCAATGCCGCAATGGCGCACCAGAAGCCGGGAGCATAAGGGTTTTTCATTATTAGATCCCCATGACCAACGCAAGCCTGATCGATGGGTTCGCCGCGCGCCCCCATCAATTCAAAGCATAGCAACGGCCTCAGGGTTTGCCGGGTTGTGACCCTTGCGTTCGTCCGCTTTCCCAGCCGCCGCCCAAAGCCAGGAACAAATCGATCTGGCTCATCGCGACTTGGGTGTTGGCCGAGGCCAGTTGCGCCCGTACGTCGGTGTAGGTGCGGGTGGCTTGCAGGTCCGCTAAAAACGACGCGCGGCCGGCCTGAAAGAAGCGGTGGGTCTGGTCTGCCGCCAGTTGCGCCGATTGCTCGGCATCTGCCAACGCATCGCGGCGCTGAAGCTGCGCGGAATATTGCGCCAGGCCGGTCTGAGTCTCGCGGATGGCGTTGAGCACTACGCCATCGAAATGCGCCAGCGCGCCTTGGGTCGCTGCCTCGGCCTCACGGATTCGCGCGCGAGAGCCGTTGGACGGCACGGTCCAGCTCAGCAGCGGGCCGAAGCCCCAGCGATTGGTCGCCGGTTTGCCGAGGTTTTCCAGAATCCCGACCGTGCCAACGGTCGCGCCGATGCTGATGTCCGGGTACAACTCGCCGGTTGCAATGCCGATACCGGCGGTTGCGGCCGCCAATCTGCGCTCGGCCTGCCGCACGTCGGGTCGACGCTTGAGCAGTGTGGCACCGTCACCCACCGGCAACAATTGCGCAATTTTTGGCAGCTCGGCGCAGTCGCTGGTGCCCGCGGGCAATTGCTCGACCGGTTTGGCCAGCAGCATCGATAAGCGGAACAGTCCGGCCTGACGTGCCGCTTCATAACGCGGCAATTCGGCACGCAAGGATTTGAATTGGGTTTGTGAACGGGTGACCTGGGTTTCATCACCGCGCCCGGCATCGCGCAAGCGCTGGGTCAGCGTGGTGCTCTGGGCTTGCAGGTCGAGGGAATGCTGAGCGATCGCCCGCTCTTCGTTGGCCGCGCAGACCTGGGTGTAAGCCCGCACCACATCGGCCACCAACGTGATGCGCGCGGTGTCCGCTGCTGCCTGGGTCGCATCGGCATTGGCTTTGGCCGCTTCGATGCCGCGCTGCAACGTGCCGAACAGGTCGAACTGATAGGACGTAGTGATCCCGATGTCACCGACGTTGGCCACCGGCACTTTATCCGCCAGCAAGAACGCCTCGCCGGACTCCTGCAAACGCTGGGCACCGACTTTCACGCCGCCGCTCCAACCGCCCGCCGCCTGCGCTTCGTCGACCTGAGCGCGAGCCCGAGAAAGATTCGCCGCCGCCACCCGCAAATCGGTGTTGGAGGCCATGGCCTGCTGCACCAATTGGTCCAGTCGCGGATCCTGATACAACCGCCACCAATCGCTGGGCACCGGTGCCGAGACGACACTCTTGCCGTTCACCGCCAGATCACCCTGAAAGTCATCGCGGTGCACGGCGGCCTCGTCCGGCAAGTGATAATCCGGCCCGACCACCTGACAGGCCGACAGCAGCAGCCCTAACCCGGCCACCGCCAAACCCGAGGCCCTGCTCATTGCGCCGGCTCCCGGGTTTGATCGTCGATGATCGACACCGTGGCCGTACGGCCGGCAATCATGCGGAAGTCCGCTGGCACCTCGTCGAAGGCAATACGCACTGGAATCCGCTGCGCCAGCCGCACCCAGCTGAACGCCGGATTGACGTTGGGCAACAAATTGCTGCCGCTGCTGCGATCACGGTCTTCGATGCCGGCGACGATGCTTTCCACGTGCCCGCGCAGCCGAGCGCGGTCGCCGACGACCCGAATATCGACGCCTTGGCCGACATGAATGCCATCCAGCTTGGTTTCTTCGAAATAACCGTCGATGTGGAACGAATTGCTGTCCACCACCGACAACACCGGCCGTCCGGCGGTGACGAACTCCTGGGAACGCGGCGCACGGTCATTGACGTAGCCATCCACCGGGCTGCGGATCAGCGAACGGTCGAGGTTGAGCTGGGCACTGTCCACCGCCACCTGCGCCTCCATTAACGCCACTTCGGCGCGGGCGACACGGGACTGGCTTTCTTCCAGTTGTTCGGCCGGGACCAGATTGCCGAGGCCACGGTTACGCTTAGCCTCGCGCTGAGCCTGGGCCAGGGTTTCCTGGCGGTCGGCGACGGCAGCCTTTGCCTGGCGCAACGCCAGTTTGAAACGGTCCTGATCGATGCTGAACAGCACCTGGCCGCGTTTCACCCATTGGTTATCGCGCACCTCCACTTGCTGGATCAGCCCCGACACGTCCGGGGCGATCTGCACGATGTCGGCGCGGATGTGCCCGTCCCGGGTCCAGGGCGCGAACATGTAATACATGACCATGCGCCAGACCACGACAACGGCGAAGGTTACGATCAACAGCGTCAGGACCACGCGACCGAGGGTCAAAAAGGTTTTTTCATGTCATCAGGTATCGACTGAGTGAGTCCACGGCGCCTAGCAGCACAGCGTAGAGAGCCACGTTGAACAATGCCCGGTGCCAGACCAGACGGTAAAAGTGCAGACGTGTCAGCAGCCCGTGCACCAACAGGTACAACACGTAGGTAATGCCCATCAGCACCAGCAGCGTGGGCAGGAACACCCCGCTGATATCCAGATCACCGATCATAAAGGCGCTCCATCGATGCCATGGGGAAGCGGTTCTTCAAGCTCACCGGCGCCGACGAACTCCACACCCGGCAGCAAGGCCAGGCGCAAGCCGCTCAGGGCGTGCAGCAAATGCAGACGGGCGCCGTCATCGCACTCGGTGTCGAGGGCACGACGGGTGCGGTCGAGAGTCATCAGCAACGGGCTCGGCGCTGGCAAGCGTTCGTCTGCCTTGAGGCACGCTTTGAAGTACTCGCCGACTTCGCCCACCACTTGTTGCAGCAGCACCTGCGGCACGCCCACCACACGCGGCGTATAGGCCAGCAGGTCGAGCAGATTCAACGCCACGCGAACTTCCCGCAATGCAATCCCGGTGTCCTGGCCGGTCATGGCCAGCCGCGGCAAGTGCTGCATCAGGCGATCGAGGATCTGCACGCCCAATTGCCGGTGTTCGGCCAGCGTGGCGGGCTCGGTCAGGCTGACGATGTCATGCCAGCTGAAACGGGTCAGGCGCTTGGCCGCCAGTTCCGCGCCGAATGGCCGGGCGATCAGGGTCCAGATGAACGCGAACAGCAAGCCCATGGGCCCGGCCAGGTTGGAGTTGGCGAAGCTGAGGAAATCCGCGTCGTAGGCACCCTGAATGCTGATGAAGGACGACGTGTTGACGATGGTCAGCAACATGCCCAGATAGAAGCGCGGTTGCACCGTCAGGGTGCCGACGCAAATGAATGGAATGGCAAACGCCAGCAC
Organism: Pseudomonas sp. S2_A02; assembly: GCF_054668495.1. Lineage (NCBI taxonomy): Bacteria > Pseudomonadati > Pseudomonadota > Gammaproteobacteria > Pseudomonadales > Pseudomonadaceae > Pseudomonas > Pseudomonas sp. S2_A02. The sequence continues at coordinate 3,465,241 of NZ_CP162776.1, forward strand.
CAGCATCGGGAAATCATGCAGGTTCGGCAGGATCAGAAACAGATAAAGGCTGGCGAACAGCACCGACATCGCGGTCCAGAAAAAGAACCGGTAGATCTGCGGTGCCGGGTCGTCCATCGAAGCGAAAAAACTGCACGCCACCGCCGCCAGAATCACCGCACTACCGCCGTCGGTCCAGCCGAGCAGAATCCACAGCACCGAGGCGACGATGATGGCGGTGACCGTGGACGCGGCCGAATAGAGCATCAAGCCACGGTCGAGAAACGGCGACAGCCGACCGAGGCGCCAGTGCCGATACACCGCGCGCCAACTGTCCTGGCTCTCGCACTGAATGGCGTATTGCAGGCTGCGGCAGTCTTGCCACACATCGATCCATTCGCCGAGGCGATACAGCGCGTTGGAAAACAGCAACTGCTTGCGATCCTCCAGCGCCTCGGCATTCGGTTGCAGCGCTTGGAGCTGGTTTTTCAGGGCTTGCCAGCGGTCGAGGTCCGCGTCTTTGTGGTCGAGCCATTCGGTGGTCGCGGTCAGCAGTGGCGCGAACTTATCCACAAGCTCCGGCGTGCGTCGCTCGAGGGCATAGAGCGCGTCGTCGAGGGCATCGATCACCGGCAGCAGATGGATCATTCGCCCGCGCAGTTCCTTGGTGTTGCGCACCGTTTGCGGTCGCGCACCTTCATGAGGCAACTGACCGATCATCAATTCCAGACTGTTGAAGTTCGCCACCATCGATGAACGCAGGGCACTGACTTCGTCCGGCTGCACGTTGCGACTGAGGAAGCGCAGGCTGTAGGTCGAGGCATCGGCGAACCATTTATTCACCGAATCGTTGAACACCGGCGCCAGCCGCCGTGGCCAGAACATGGCGCCGACCACTGCCGCACAGGCGATGCCGAGAAAGATCTCTTCGGTGCGCGCCTCGGCCACGTCCCACACCGCCAACGGGTTATCCACCACCGGCAGGGCGATCAGCGGCAAGGTGTAACCGGCGAGCATCAAGGCGTAGCTGTTGGCAGTGCGCAGATGCAAGGACAGAAACAGCAAAATCCCGGTCCACAGCGCGATGACCAACACCAGCACATAAGGGCTTTGCACAAACATCGGCACAAAAAAAACAGCTGCCGCCGCACCGAGCAAAGTGCCAATGGCGCGGTACAACGCCTTGGAGCTGGTAGGGCCGACGAACGGGCTGGAAACGATGTACACCGTGGCCATCGCCCAATATGGACGCGGCATTTGCATCAGCATGGCGATGTACAGCGCGATCATCGATGCCGCGAACGTGCGCACACCGTAGAACCAGTCCCGCGCCGGGGGCACGCCGGTAAAAAATCCGCTCAAGGTTGAGCCACCGCTGGATGATTGGCCGCTTCGAAAGCTTTCAGTACCCGCAGCGCCGCTTCCAGATCACTCGGGGCGATCCCTTCGAGCACTTCATGGCGCAAACGCACCAACTCGACTTCGACGGCCTGCACCAGTTCGCGACCGGTCTCGGTCAGGCTCAGGCACTTGGCGCGGCGGTCTTGGGTGTCTTCGGTACGACACACGTAACCGGCATGGCACAGCTGATCCAGCAAACGCACCAGAGAAGGACTCTCCATCCCCGCCGCTTGCGCGACCGTCACCTGCCGCACACCCTCGCCCAAACGCCCGATCATCAACAAGGGCGCGGCGCAGGCTTCAGAGATTCCATAGTTGACCAGCGTGGTCTGACAGATCTTCCGCCAATGCCTGGCGGCCACCACCATGGAGCTGCTGATATTCATCTGGAGAGCGTCGAGGTTTTTTGGCACGAGGGAATGCACACACTGTTAGTTTGCTAACTATCAATATGTCACTGGAGGGGAAAGTTGGTCAAGTTTTGAAACAATTTACCGCCGTCTGTCGTAACAAGCACTGCTCGAACCAATGAAAGTAGTGAAGGTGTATATACTTCGTCAGTACATATTCCGAGGACTTGGACATGTCAAAACAAGCCGTTTTCACGATGAAACTCGAACCCGAATTGCGTGAACAGTTCATGGCCGAAGCAGAAGCGTCTCATCGTCCTGCCTCTCAAATTGTCAGGGAAATGATGCGTCAATTCGTTCAAACCCAACGAGAATCGCGTGAGTACGAAGCATTCTTGCAACGTAAGGTCGACAAGGCCCGAGTGTCCATGCGCGCTGGGGATGGCCTGACAAATGAAGAAGTTGAAGCAGAATTCACTGCCAGGCGGGTGCGAGCAGCTATACAAGAATGAAAATAATCTGGACGCCAACAGCAGCACAGGATCGTGCAGACATTTGGGATTACCTGCATGCCGTCAACCCGCAAGCCGCCATCGACATGGACAACCGCTTCAAAGACGCGATATCCCGCATTGCGCTATACCCTGAAAGCGGCCCTGTCGGAATCATTGCAGGTACCCGCGAGTTAATTCCACATCAGAGCTATCGCGTCGTTTATGAATTGGGGCCAGATGCGATCTGGATACTCGCTCTAGCGCATACGTCCCGACAGTGGCCACCAGAAAGATGATTTTTACACCCCTCGCCCCTTCCTCAGCAGCACATCCAGCTGATCCACCACCTCCGCCCAATCCGCATCATCCAGAATCTCCTCACGCAGCAACTCTGCTTGGCTCTCGCTCCAGAAGAACGCGTCCGCCAGGTGCAGTTCGGGTTTGAGCGGTGAATGGGTAGCGATGAATTTATCGATGCTTTCGGCGTCATCAGGCAGGCCGAGTTGTTTGAACAGAGATGGGAGGCTGTGGGTAGGGGATTCCATGTCGGGCTCCTTCGTAATGGCTAAATGGGATGACCGCTGCGCGGTCGATCGCGAGCAGGCTCGCTCCCACAATTGATTGCGTTTCAATGTGAGAGCGAGGCTTGCCCGCGATGACGGCAGTGATGTCGACGCTACGCCGATTGACTCAACTCGCACACCTCGGCGTGCGGCACCATTTTCAAGAATTCCGGCACGCTCATGTGTACCAGATTGTTGTGGTTGCCGGCTTCGAGGTAGATGTCTTTTTGCCGGGTCAGCTGTGGGTCGATGACCATGTCCATCCCGTAAGATTCGCCCAGTGCAGGCACGGCGCCGCGTTCGCAATCGTCGAACAGGTGCGGCAGGTTACTTTCCCGGGTGACTTGCCATTCGCCGCTGCCACGTACTTTGCTCAGGTCCAGGTGACGGCTGGCGGGCAGCACGGCCATCAAGTAATGCCCGTGGCGGTCGTCGAGGATCACCGATTTGGCGACCCTTTCGGCAGGAATGCCCGCGAGCCGAGCCGTTTCAAGGCTGCTGGCCGAGTGCGGGTGGGAAACGATGTCATATTCGCAGTGAGCCTTGTCCAGGCTGTTCTGCACGGTTTTTGCCATACGCATGATGCACCTCGGTGTCCGCAGCAACGAATCGCGGACGATGGTTAACTTTTTATCTCCCTTGAAAGTCTAGGCCCGCTAGTGGAACCCGGCAGGAAATCCGCCCGTCGGACGCTGTCGACAACGGGTCAAAATTCATACAAGTGCAGGCTCAACTAGACTTGTATACAGAGCTACGAACAGCTCGCGGACGGATGACTCTCCCGGAGGGTCAAGTGAACACTCGTTGCTGTGCAATTGCGCTGCTGTTGACCTTGAGCGGATCGGTCTTCGCAGCGGATACCGTCGTCCTGCTGGTTCCCAACCCTATCGGGATCTGGCTGATCACGTTCGGCATAGCATTTCTGATTGCCGAGGCGGCCTTGCCCAATTATGGCGTGGTCGGTCTGGGCGGCATTGTGATGTTCGTAATTGGCGCGGTGATTCTGACCAATACCGAGGTCCCTGTTCCCTTGATGATCGGCCTGGGATTGATCAGTGCTTTGCTGCTGATTTTCCTGCTGATCCACGCCTTGAAAACCCGACCGCGCCGCAACGTCAGCGGCGATGACGAATTACTCGGCAGCGTGACGCCGGTAACGTCGTTGCAGGCTGGCGATGCGTATATCGGCTGGGTCCATCTGCAAGGCGAACAATGGCAGGTACTGAGCGAAACACCGCTGCAACCGGGTCAACAGGTCCGGGTGGTGGCACGCAAGGGTCTACTGCTGGAAGTGGCCGCGGCTGACGCGGCGCCCGCAATGAACAATGATGGCGGAGGATAGTCATGGGCCTGCAACTGGGTTTTGCCGCGCTGCTGTTATTGCTGATTGCATTGGCGGGGTCGACCTTCCGCATCCTGCGCGAATACGAACGCGGCGTGGTGTTTCAGCTCGGACGTTTCTGGCAAGTCAAAGGCCCTGGCCTGATCCTGCTGATTCCGGTGGTTCAGCAAATGGTTCGTGTCGACCTGCGTACCGTGGTGCTCGACATACCGCCGCAAGACGTGATCACCCGCGATAACGTCTCGGTCAAGGTCAATGCGGTGCTGTATTTCCGCGTGCTCGATCCGCAACGGGCGATCATTCAGGTCGAAGACTTTCTCATGGCCACCAGCCAACTGGCGCAGACCACGTTGCGGGCGGTGCTCGGTAAACATGAACTCGATGAATTGCTGGCCGAGCGGGAACGGCTGAACGTCGACGTCCAGCAAGTGCTTGATGCGCAAACCGATGCCTGGGGCATCAAGGTGGCCACCGTCGAGATCAAGCACGTGGACCTCAACGAATCGATGATTCGCGCCATCGCCAAACAGGCCGAGGCCGAACGGGAACGCCGGGCCAAGGTGATCCACGCCGAAGGCGAATTGCAGGCCTCGGAAAAACTCATGCAGGCTGCCGAAATGCTCGGGCGTCAGCCGGGAGCCATGCAGTTGCGTTACATGCAGACGCTGAGTTCGATTGCCGGGGACAAGAGTTCGACCATTGTTTTCCCGCTGCCAATTGAGTTGCTCAAGGGGATGGCGGATTTGTCGTCAAAACCTTGATGCTCTGATGACCTGTGGCGAGGGAGCTTGTCGGATCGCCGCACCGTCTCGCTCGGCTGCGCAGCAGTCGCAGGTGTTGGGGCCGCTTCGCGACCCAGCGGGAGCAAGCTCCCTCGCCACAAAGGCCATTGCGATCATATTTTGCACAATCGCTCCAACGCCTCATAAGGCGCTAGCGCCCATTGTTGTATGCGTTCGTTAAGCAGCACCGAGGCTTCGCGACGCTTGTCATCGCTGTCCCCGACAAACACCTGCGACGGCTGCTTGGCATCTTGTCCCGCCGCCGTGAACACCCGTTTGCGTTGTTCGATATCCAAAGCAAAGAACACCGCCAACCGCCCCGTCATGGCCTGCGGCAGTTCGCTGTAATTCACCACCCATCCCCCAAACGCCCGGCATTGCGCCAACCCCACCGTCAGCAACCTCCCCAATCGTCGGGCGATGAAATCCTCACGGCTGCTGAACGGAGATTCCTCATCCAGCACACTCGCCCCGATCATCCCCGGCACCATGTGCATGCCCGGGCGACGCAGATGCGAGACGGCGATTTCCAGCGGATCGCGATAAACAAACAGCCAAGGCGTTTCGGGGAAGCACTCGCGCAGCAACGGCAGTTCACCGATGTTCCAGGCGTCGAGTTTGATCACCAGCCGTTGCTCCACGCCAAGCCGACGTTGCCCGTAGGCAGACAGCAACCCTTTGATGGCGGCACAGCGTTCGACGGCAGGCAAATCACTGCGCAGCAACGCATCCAGCGGCGGTGGTTCGCTGATGACGATGTGGTTATCGAGTTGCGCGAGCATCTGGCTGATCAGGGTCGAGCCGCAGCGAGAGGCGTGAAAGATAAAGGCGCTCGGCGTCAGGCCGGGACTGCAAACCTGCCAGGCAGCGAGGCTCGACAATGCAGTTTTCCGGCGAAACGCCTGATTGAACGGCAGCCGTAGCGCATCCTCCACCGCATCACGAAAAAACGGCTGATGCAGACGCGTGTCACCGAACCAGCACCAGTCGACTTGCCATTGCCCGGCCTCTTTCCAGACGCGGATCGGCAACCAGCCTTCGAGGTTCAGGCACTCCATTGTTCATTCCATTGACGGCGACCGTCGCGCATCGCCGCGCGCAGTTCTTCACGGGTGAACAGCAGACCCCGCTCGGCCCCCAGCTCCAGCGTACGGACGATGAAAGCTTCGTTGTCCTGCAACCCCTGCAAGGACTTGCACAGCTGCGGATCGCTGGCCACCAACGCCTGGAACCACACAAAAGCGTTATGGCCGATTTGCGGCGACGGCGTGGTTGCCAGCCCGTCGATAACCGCCTGCTCCAACCAGGCGTCGGCAATCGAGCACCAGATGAATCCGTGCCTGGGTATCGCGATTGTCCACGCGATGAGGCCGCGACAGGTCGAGAAACCAGCATTCGCCTGCGGCCATCGGCATGCGCTGGCCGTCCAGCAGAAAGTCCACTCGGGGTGGGCTGAGCAGCGGAATGTGCAGACGCAAATCAGCGTCTGGTTCGCCCAGGTCATAGTCGCGATGCTCGTGAATACGCCCGCCCGGGCCGAGCCGCAACAGGCGCGCGCAGACGATCTGCAGCGGCAGATCCCGCAGCCCTTGCTGCCATCGAACATCTTGCAGCCAAGGCGCACGCAATAAAGGCTCACCGCGACCGGGCGACAGTTCAGTCAAGGCATCGGCTGCGGAAATCAGCGCCACACCGCTCCAGTCGCCAGCGTAATAATCGCTATTGAAATGGCTGTGCCAATCGCCCTCGCCTATTGTCGCCAGCGCCTGCAACAGCAACGGCAAATCCACCGTAACCGGCAACCGGGAGAAGGCCGGCCGACTCATCGTTTCGGCAGCACCGCGCACTCGCCGAGCCAGGTCAGCAAACGGTCGAGACAGGCCTCGACCGACTGCGCGCCCGTGTCGAGCACCAGCGACGCACACGGCGGTGGTTCATAAGGCGCGGAGACACCGGTAAACCCCGCCAACTCACCCCGTCGAGCCCGAGCGTAATGACCTTTGGGATCACGCTGTTCACACACCGCCAAAGAAGCGCTGCACCAGACTTCGCGGTAATCCTCGCCCAACCGTCGGGCGAACACTTCACGCAACTCCACCAAAGGCGCGATCATCGCGAGAATGACAATCTGCCCGTTCTCGACCAACAGCGCCGCGAGTTCGCTGGCGCGGCGGATGTTTTCCAGGCGATCACTGTCGGTAAACCCCAGATCGCGATTGAGCCCCACCCGCAGTCCGTCGCCATCGAGCACCACACTCTGCACGCCATGCTCGAACAGCTCGGCGTGCAGTGCCTGGGCCAAGGTTGACTTGCCCGCGGCCGGTAAACCGGTCAGCAGAATCGCCGTGCCGCGATGGCCGTTGCGGGTCTCCCTTTGGGCGCGGCTGATGCTCGCCGTCGGCGCCAGCAGGTTATTGGACCGGGGCATGGGCCACCGGCACTGAGATGTTGCCCGCCGCCCACGCCTCTTCGCGATTGGCCAGGGCGGTGGCGATGGATTGGACTTCGGTCGATTGCACTTCGTCAGGCAACGGATCAAGACCGGCACTCGCGAAGATTTGCCCGTAAGCGTTGCGCAGGTCGGCGTAAGACAAGTCGCGTCGCAGATCTGCTTGCAATGTGTTCAGCTCACCCTGAATCAGGTCCAGTTCGCCCAGCCCGGCCGCCTGATAACGATTGCGCAGTTGGCCAACGATTTGCCCATCAATGTCTGACAGTTGCTGATTGGTCTTGAACTGCCGCATCGCCTCGCGATAGTTGGCGTTAGCCACGTAAAGCTGCGCCAGTACGGCAATCGACATCGCCTGTCGACGCGCCGTGGCGACTTCTTCACCGGCCTTGGCAACGTCGATCGCGGCGGGTGCGGAAATCACATTGAACAGGTTCCAGGTGACTTTCACCCCATAATCCGCCCAACCCTGCTCCACCAAAAACGAGTTGCTGTCGTAATGCCCACCGGCGGAAAACTCCAGCCCCGGCAGCAGGCGCAGCATGGCTTTGCGGGTTTCGGCGGCGCTGATGCGGGTCTGGTAATCCTGCTCTCGCAACTCCGGCCGACTGGTCAGGGCTTCCTGTTCCAGGCTGGCGAGGTCGATCTTGAGCTCCGGGATGACGTAATCGTCCTGGGTCGCCAACTTGAGGTCAGTGCCCAGCGGCAGATTGATCAGGGTCGCCAGCTCGGTTTTCGCCAGCGACAACGCACGGCGCTGTTCTTCCAGTTGGCGGGTCGCTTCGATCAGTGAGCGCTGATAACCCAATGCCTGAATCGGATCCCCGATGCGCTGCTCGCTCATGCTCTGGCTATTGTTGCGAGCGGTTTCGACCCGAGCCATCAGGCTGTCGATTTGCTTGAGCAAACGTTCGGCGGCCATGGCTCGCCAATAGGCCGAGCGTACGTCCTGAACGATGGTGTTGATCACCTTGCGCCGACGCTCCTGCACGATCAGCCGCTGATCGCCCTGCTGCTTGGCACTGATGTAACTGACACCGAAGTCGAGCACGTTCCAGACCATGGTCAGGTCCGCCACGTCACGATCGCGATCCTGGGAGGTCGACGGTTCCAGGGACTGGGTGCCGGTTTCCACGCTCTGACTGCTGGAAGCGTTGACGTTGTTACGCCCCACGTACCCGGCGTCCAGCGCCATGCGTGGCAACATATCGAAACTGGCAAGGTCGAGTTGGCGCTTGGCCAGGGCCTCTTCCATAATCTTGAGCCGGCCTTCGAGGTTGTACTTCACCGCGCGGGCCATGGCCTGGTGCAGGGTCAGCGGCCCGCTGAGGGGCTCCTGACCCGTGTACATGTTTTGCAGATCGCTCTTGGCGCGCTGTTGGCTGACGCTGCGTTCGATCGGTTTACTGGTGACTGCACACCCGCTGATCGCCAGCGCCAGCAGGCTGGCGCCGAATAACTTCTGACTTCTCTTCATCCTTGGAGCCCCCAGGTGCCGCCCTGCTTTAATGGTTTTTTCAGACCTGCATTTCACTGATGCCGACCTGTTGCAAAGCCGCGGCCAGGCTTTCGACCTGCCGCTGCTCGGTGTCTTTGAGTTGTTGCAATTGCTGGCCGAGACTCGGTGCGCCAAACACCCCGCGCAACCCTTGGGAAGCATCTCCCATCCTGATTGAGTTATTACCAAAGGTGCTCAGCGAATCCCCTTCGCTGCCAGTGTCCTGATTGAACAGATTCGACAGCGTGCTGCTGCCGAAGACCCCGCCGTCCCCCCCGCCAAAGCCGAGGAAGCCGTGGCCTGAGCCATCGCCACCGTTATCACTGCTGCTGAATACTTGTGCGATAAAGCTTGGCGTCAGCGCACCGTGGTTCATGAAAATGTCGCCCAGAGGCCGAATGCCGTTGCCGATCACCCGCTGTTCAAACAGCGGGGTAAAGGTCAGCGGCGAACCAAGATCGCCAGTGGGCGGAGCGAAGATGATCGGTTGTAATGTCACGTTGGGCTGAGCGGGCACGGTGACAGGTGGCAAGACCACAAACTCGGCCACGGTGTTGATCGTGTAGTTGTTGGAAACCGCAACGCTGGCACCTATGTTGCCCGCCAGGTCCGTGACATTGCTGGTGTCCAGCGCAATGAAGTTGCTCGGGTCGGTGATGTTCGCGGTAGGGGTGAACGTTCCGGTCCAGGTCTTGCCGCCGTCGCTGCTGGCCAGGTTGGTCAACTCGCCGTTGGTGACGCTCAAGTCCGACAAATCGAAGTCGCTGACCGCCTCGCTGAAGGTGAAGGTCACCAGCGTCGTCTGGCCAATGCCCAGTGTCGGGCTGGCAACCACGATGGTGACGGTCGGGCGAGTCGCATCGAGCGCATAGTTGTTGGAAATGGCGATACTGGCGCCGGCATTGCCCGCCGCGTCGAGCACATTGCCGGTGTCGAGCAGGATCAGGTTGGTCGTATCGTTAAGGCTTGCGGTCGGCGTGAGCGTGGCGGTCCAGGTCATACCGCCGTCGCTGCTGACCAGATTGGACAGCACGCCATTGGCAACGCTGAGATCCGACAAATCGAAACCGGACACCGCTTCGCTGAAGGTAATGGTCACCGTGGTGGTTTCACCAATGCCCAGTTTATTGTCCGCGACCACAATGGTTGCGGTCGGGCGAGCGGTATCGATCGCGTAGTTGTTGGAATCGGTCACGCCGACGCCGCTGTTGCCCGACGCGTTAATCACACCGCTATTGTCCAGGCGGATCAGGTTAGTGGTGTCTGTCACGCTGGCCGTTGGCGTGAAGGTCGCGGTCCAGGTGACGCCGCCATCGCTGGACGAAACGTTGCTGAGAGTCCCGTTGGCAATAGTCAGGTCGGCGTTGCTGAAACCGCTGACCGCTTCAGAGAAGGTGATCGTCACCAACGACGTTTCACCGACCTTGAGCGCATTGTCGGCAACCACGATGGTGGCGGTCGGCACCTGGGTTTCCACCACATAGTTGGCCGAGTTGGTGGTGCCCGCCCCGGTATTGCCGGCCACATCCGTTACACCGGTATTGGCCAGGATGATGAGGTTGCTGGCGTCGGTAATCCCGGCAGTCGGGGTGAAAGTTCCGGTCCAGGTGATGCCGCCGTCGCTGCTGCTTACCGCGCTCAAGGTACCGTTGGCGATGCTCAAATCACTGTTGTCGAAACCCGTTACCGCCTCGCTGAAGGTGATGGTCACCAGCGCGGTTTCCCCCGGTTTCAGGGTCGTGTCGCTCATCACGATGGTTGCGGTCGGACGAAGGCTGTCGATGGCGTAGTTATTGGAATCGGTGGTGCCGCTGCCCGTATTGCCAGCCCCGTCGATCACTCCGGTGTTGTCCAGGGTAATCAGGTTGGTGGAATCGGTGACGCTCGCCGTCGGCGTCAGGGTTGCGGTATAGGTGATGTTATCGCTGGTGCTCAGATTGCTCAGGGTACCGTTGCTCACCGTCAGGTCGGCCGTGGTAAATCCGGTCACCGCCTCGGAGAACGTGATGGTCACCACCGATGTTTGACCCACGGCCAGTGCCGCGTCCGCGACCACGATAGTGGCCGTCGGGCGCACGGTGTCGATGGCGTAATTGTTGGAATCGGTGGTGCCGCTGCCGGCGTTGCCCGAGCCGTTTTGTACACCGCTGTTATCCAGGGTGATGAGGTTACTGGTGTCGGTGATGGCATTGGTCGGCGTAAAGGTTGCGGTCCAGGTGATGCCACCATCACCGCTGGTCACGGCGCTCAAGGTGCCATTGGCGATGGTCAGATCGGCATTGGAGAAACCGCTGACCGCTTCACTGAAGGTGATGGTCACCAGCGAGGTTTCACCGACGCTCAACGCATTATCGGCAACGACGATAGTGGCCGTCGGCAGCACCGTATCGATGGTGTAGTTGCCGGAGTTGGTGGTGCCGCTGCCGGTGTTACCAGCCCCATCGGTCACGCCGGTATTGTTAAGGGTGATGACGTTGCTCGAGTCATTCACGCCGATGGTTGGGGTGAAGGTCGCGGTCCAGGTAATGCCGCCGTCACTGCTGCTGACCGCGCTCAACGTGCCGTTGGCGATGCTCAGGTCGGCATTGGTGAAACCGCTCACCGCTTCGCTGAACGTGATGGTCACCAGCGAGGTTTCGCCGGCGCTCAGGGTAGCGTCGGCCACAACGATGGTCGCGGTGGGTCGGACCGTGTCGATGGCGTAGTTGTTGGAATCGGTGGTGCCGCTGCCGGCATTGCCCGCCAGGTCGCTGACCCCGGTGTTGTCCAGGGTGATCAGGTTGGTCGTGTCGTTGATGCTCGCGTTCGGGGTGAAGGTGGCGGTCCAGGTGATGCCACCGTCACTGCTGCTCACCGAGCTCAATGTGCCGTTGGTAATGGTCAGGTCCGCGTTGGTGAAACCGCTCACCGCTTCGGAGAAGGTGATGGTCACCAGAGAGGTTTCGCCGATTCTCAGCGCCGTGTCCGACACCACGATGGTGGCCGTTGCCCGCACGGTGTCGATGGCGTAATTGTTGGAATCGGTGGTGCCGATGCCCACGTTACCGGTGCCGACAGCCTGCACGCCGGTGTTGTCCAGGGTGATCAGGTTGGTTGCGTCGGTAATGCTGGTGGTTGGCGTGAACGTTGCCGTCCAGGTAATGCCGCCATCACTGCTGCTCACAGCCGTCAAGGTGCCATTGGCAATGGTCAGGTCGGCGTTGGTGAAACCGCTGACCGCTTCACTGAAGGTAATGGTCACCAGCGACGTTTCACCGATTTTCAGCGCATTGTCGGCCACCACGATCGTCGCGGTCGGCAGGGTGGTGTCGATGGCGTAGTTGTTGGAATCGGTGGTACCGCTACCGGCATTGCCGGACAGATCGCTGACCCCGGTGTTGTTCAGGGTGATCAGGTTGGTGGCGTCGGTAATGCTGGCGGTTGGCGTGAACGTGGCCGTCCAGGTGATGCCGCCGTCACTGCTGCTGACCGCGCTCAGCGTGCCGTTGGCGATGCTCAGGTCGGCATTGGTGAAACCGCTCACCGCTTCGCTGAACGTGATGGTCACCAGCGAGGTTTCGCCGGCGCTCAGGGTAGCGTCGGCCACAACGATGGTCGCGGTGGGTCGGACCGTGTCGATGGCGTAATTGTTGGAATCGGTGGTGCCGCTGCCGGCGTTGCCCGACAGATCGGCCACGCCGGTGTTGTCCAGGGTGATCAGGTTTGTGGTGTCGTTGATGCTCGCAGAAGGCGTGAAAGTCGCGGTCCAGGTGATCCCGCCGTCGCCGCTGCTCACCGAGGTCAAAGTGCCGTTGGTAATGGTCAGATCCGCGTTGGTGAAACCGCTCACCGCTTCGGAGAAGGTGATGGTCACCAGCGAGGTTTCGCCGATTCTCAGCGCGGTGTCCGCAACCACAATGGTGGCCGTTGCCCGCACGGTGTCGATGGCGTAATTGTTGGAATCGGTGGTGCCACTGCCCACATTACCGGTGGCGGCAGCCTGCACGCCGGTGTTGTCCAGGGTGATCAGGTTGGTCGTATCGGTGATGCTGGCCGTCGGGGTGAAAGTTGCCGTCCAGGTGATGCCGCCGTCACTGCTGCTCACCGCGGTCAACGTACCGTTGGCGATGGTCAGGTCGGCGTTGGTGAAACCGCTCACGGCCTGGTTGAAGGTGATGGTCACCAGTGACGTTTCACCGATTCTCAACGCAGTGTCCGCCACCACAATCGTCGCAGTCGGCGGGGCGGTGTCGATGGCGTAGTTGCCCGAGGAACTGATCCCGCTGCCGGTGTTGCCCGCCAGATCCGCCACGCCGGTGTTGGCCAGGCTGATGACGTTGGTCGCGCTGATAATGCCTGCTGTCGGAGTAAACGTGGCGGTCCAGGTGATGCCGCCGTCACTGCTGCTCACCGAGGTCAACGTGCCGTTGGCGATGCTCAGGTCGGCGTTGGTGAAACCCGTAACTGCCTCGGAGAAGGTGATGGTCACTAAGGAGGTTTCGCCTGCTGTCAGCGCTGTATCGGCCAGCACGATGGTGGCGGTCGGGCGAACCGTGTCGATGGCGTAGTTGTTGGAATCGGTGGTGCCACTGCCGGCGTTGCCCGACAGGTCGCTGACCCCGGTGTTGTCCAGGGTAATCAGGTTAGTCGTGTCGTTGATGCTCGCGGAGGGTGTGAAGGTGGCGGTCCAGGTGATACCGCCGTTGCTGCTGCTCACCGCAGTCAACGTGCCGTTGGTAATGGTCAGGTCGGCGTTGGTGAAACCGCTGACCGCTTCGGAGAAGGTGATGGTCACCAGAGAGGTTTCGCCGATTCTCAGTGCCGTATCTGCGACCAGGATGGTGGCCGTTGGGCGCACGGTATCGATGGCGTAATTGTTGGAATCGGTAGTGCCGCTGCCGGCATTGCCCGCCAGGTCGCTGACGCCAGTGTTGTCCAGCGTGATCAGGTTGGTCGTGTCGGAAATGCTGGCGGTCGGGGTGAAGGTCGCCGTCCAGGTGATACCGCCGTCGCCGCTGCTCACCGAGGTCAACGTGCCGTTGGTGATGGTCAGGTCGGCGTTGGTGAAACCGCTGACCGCTTCACTGAAGGTGATCGTGACCAGAGAGGTTTCGCCGATTCTCAACGCCGTGTCCGTCACCACGATGGTCGCGGTTGGACGGAGTGTATCGATGGCATAGTTGTTGGAATCGGTAGTGCCACTGCCGGCATTGCCCGCCAGATCAGCCACCCCGGTGTTGTTCAGGGTGATCAGGTTGGTCGTGTCATTGATGCTCGCGTTCGGGGTGAACGTAGCAGTCCAGGTGATGCCGCCGTCACTGCTGCTCACCGAGGTCAACGTGCCGTTGGCGATGGTCAGGTCGGCGTTGGTGAAACCACTCACCGCCTCGGAGAAGGTGATCGTTACCAGAGAGGTTTCGCCGATTCTCAACGCCGTGTCCGTCACCACGATGGTTGCCGTTGGCCGCACGGTATCGATGGCGTAGTTGTTCGAGTCGGTGGTGCCACTGCCGGCATTGCCCGCCAGGTCGCTGACCCCGGTGTTGTCCAGGATGATCAGGTTGGTCGCGTCAGTGATGCTGGCGGTCGGGGTGAAGGTCCCCGTCCAGGTGATGCCGCCGTCGCTGCTGCTCACTGCAGTCAACGTGCCGTTGGCAATTGTCAGGTCGGCATTGGTGAGACCGGTGACCGCTTCGTTGAAGGTGATGGTCACCAACGAGGTTTCGCCGGCCCTGAGGGCCGTGTCGGTGAACACAATGCTGGCGGTTGGCCGCGCCGTATCGACGACATAATTATTGGAGTCGGTGGTACCGACGCCGGCGGTGCCCAGACCGTTTATTACCCCGGTGTTGTCCAGGGTGATGACGTTGGTCGTATCGGAAAGACTGGCGGTCGGCGTGAACGTTGCCGTCCAGGTGATGCCGCCATCGCCGCTGCTCACTGCCGTCAACGTGCCGTTGGCGATGGTCAGGTCCGCATTGGTGAGACCGGTCACGGCCTCGGAGAACGTGATCGTTACCAAGGACGTTTCGCCGATGCTCAGTGTGGTGTCAGCGACCACAATGGTCGCGGTCGGCGGCGGCGAATACGCGGTGTTAAGTACACCTCCGTCGTTGTAGATGGTCGCGACGGAGGTCGGCGAGGTGCCGGTTGTACCTCCGCCCTGCGCGGTACCGCCTGCACCACTAGCCCCGGCATTACCGGCCAGGGCCGCGAAGTTGGCTGCCGTGATCAACAGTGTGCCTTTGTTCCAGATCGCACCGACGCCCCGGCCGCCTACGCCGCCATTGCTGGCATTGGCATAGCCACCACCACCGCCGCCGCCACCACCGGCGCCAATGTTGTTGCTAATGGTCGACGTGCCGACGATGGTCATGGTGCCGGTACTGGCGTTGTAGATCCCGCCCACCGCGTTGCCGCCAGCGCCACCTACCTTGTCCCAACCGGCCCCGCCGCCACCGCCGCCAATGGAAAGCGTGCCATTGGTGGCCGTCGCACCGTTACCGCCGTTGGTGTAATTGAAAGCGCCCAGCCCGCCAGCTCCGCCAGTGCTGGTGCCACCGTGACCGCCTATGTCGACCCCGCCATAATAACCGCCGTTACCACCGATACCACCGATACCCGCCTGACCCTCCATGGTGCCAGTGCCCGGCCCTACCGAACCGCCATGCCCGCCGCCCTGGCCGCCCAAACCGCCGCCGCCACCACCGCCACCGCCGTAAAAAGCGCCGGTGACACCACCGCCGCCACCGCCACCGGAAGCGCCGTTGGAGGTCACGGTAACGTTGTTCAGGGTCAGAATCCCTGCGTTGAAAATCCCCCCGGCCATCGCGCCGGTGGCGCCGTAACCACCGTTGCCGCCCGTGCCCGACACCAGGCCTCGGGTGATTACCAGGCCATCGAGCGTCACGATTTTGCCCGCCACTATTTCAATCACTCGGGTCCGGTACTGACCATCGAGAATCACATCAGCCGCGCCGTCGTTGTTCAAGTCGCCATCAACGGTAATGTTCTCGTTGATCAGCAGTTCGGACGTCAACTGCACCGTCATGCTGCTGTTAAAGGTGACGATGTCGCCGTTCTGCGCCGAGGCGATGGCGGCACGCAACGAGCCGACGCCCGTGTTGGCGTTGTTGGTGGCGGTCCAGGTGGCCAGCCCCCACTGATACTCGCTCATGGCCGTGGTCGAGAGGACGTTGGCGCTTTCGATGTTGCCGGTGGCAATTTCCAGATTCCAGTCGCCACCGACCCCGGTGCGATTGCTGGAAGCAGCCACATCGCGGCCAGTCATTTGAGCCAGCGAGTCGATAAAACTCAAGCCACGCTCACCTTCGGCGGTGTAGCAGCCATAGATCAAAATGTCGCCACCGACGTTCATGTCCTTGCCGATTTCCGTCAGCACTGCGCTGCGGGCCGCGACGTTGTCGGCCGACAGATAACTATCGCCTAGCCACAGATCGCCAGCGTTGCCGTGAGCAATGATCTGCACCGAACTGACGCCCTGATGGGTGTCCAGATAATCAGCGATTTGCTGCAAGCCATCTTTGCTGGCATCCAGCTGAACCACCTGAGTACCAGGCGCGATGCCCTGAAGCAGGCTGCCAGCATCTTTGACCCGCGAATCGACGAACACCACACTCTGCCCCGGCACCGCAGCGGGGGCCGGTGCTGGCGTGGCATCGGCCTGGCCGTGGGTGTCTTTGCTGGCGACCGGCTGGTCGGCCGTCGGCGCCTTGACCGCCTCGGCGGTGGCATGGCTGTCAGCCTGGGCAGTGTCGGCAAGCGTGGCGGCCACCGCGCCATCGAACAGCATTCGCGGCTCCAGGGACATGATCATTGGCGAGGCCAGCGCTCGTGCGCCTTCGGTAACCCGCGACTTGCCTTTGCTCCACCACATGCTGCTCACCCGGACTCGAACTTTCTGACGCATCAATGAAAACGCCGCGATCAACTGATCGCGGCGTCGGCTTTCATACGAATGACATTGGCAGCGCTGGCTGAGCCATCGAGCCAAAAGGACAACTCGGCGTACTGCTTGAACAAGTCCGGCGGCAGGATCGTGCGCCTGGATTGCAATTGAACCTTGGCCTTCACCTTGTGCAGCCCCGAGAGGCCGAGGGCCTGGTCGAATTCCGGTGCGTCGTAGGCCAAATGATCGAAGTCATGTTCGAACCAGGGTTCGCCGATGAAGTCGTAGACCAGTCGCATCACCCGCTCCGGCGCCTGGCTCAGCAAGTCGTAATCGATGATCAGCAACGAGTCGGCGTGTTCGCCGTAATAGGCTTCCTTGAGGGCGGCCCAGGAAAACCCCACCAGCCGATTACGCTGGGCCAGGGTTTCGCAGCGGCTGTAGACCGTGTTGCGTTCGACCGCATCGCCGAACAGCTTGGTGTTTTCGAAGGGGTTGGCGCGGTACAGGCGCTCGATGCTGTCCATGACCCAGGCGACATTGCGTACGCAGGCAATGATCTTGGCTTGAGGAAACAGATCACTGATCGCCGGCAGGCGCGAACTCCACAGACGGTTGGTGTCGAACACCACCGGTTTGTCGGCCTTGTCGGCGTAGAAGGAATCGAACAGGCCGCGCAACAGGCGGCGACGCAGGTCGGTGTCGATCACCGCACCGAATTCGCTGCCGGCGCTGCATTGCTCCAGCACCCCGGAAAAGAGCGCCCCCACGGGACTGGTCATACCGGCATGAAAGCGCGGGTTCTGCAACAGAATCGCAGAAAGCAGGGTTGAGCCTGAACGCGGCAAGCCGGAAATAAAGTGGAATTGTTGCAATCCATTCACCCGTCGACAGTCCTTTGTACGACGGAGCGTAGACCATGAATTGCCTTACAGCGAGTGGTGTTTTGATATCAAATCGGAGCTAAATCGACTGGAAAAATACGATTAACAAGCTCAGAAAAGATGAATCGTTTAAGCCTTTAAGCCCAACGCTACTTCAGCACATACAAGCGCGCCTCGACGCCTCCCGCGTGGGTTTCACTGAGGCGTTGCCAACCCGCAGGCAAGGGGGCGAATTCGTCCGGTCCATCGATGGTACCGACCAGCCAAACTCGACCATTACCTTTGGGCAATGCGCCAAGACTATCCAGGTAGATATCATGGGTCACCAACGTGCCGAAACCGTAAGCGTTCGGCCGGCTCGACCTGCCATCGGCCAATGGCGGCGTGTACAGCAACGGTTTGGCGTCAGCGCGGTTGTAATAGACATAACTCAGGTACCAAAGCATGTCGCTGGTGACGATTCGATCGCCGGGGGTGAAGTGCTGGTTCACGTAGTTGACCATGACGCTGATCTGATCGTCCGTATCCACCGTGGCGTTGTTCTTCAGGCCCACCAGTTCGATGCCGACAAACAGCATCAGCACTGCCAGCGCGAATACCCTGGAGCCCGCGTACAAGCGATCGATGGCCAGCGCCACCAGCATCGGCAAGCCCAGGGCATAAGCGGTCAGGTAACGCTCGATAAACACCGGCGAGATGAACGACACCACAAACACCAGCAACACCGGGAGAACGGTGTAGATCAACGCCAGTGCACTGCCACGGAAAACACTGCGATCCCGCGCCAACGCCACGCCAGCCAGGGCCAGCAGCGTCAGTGGCAGTGCGATAAAAACCAGCGTGGGCAGGTTCTCGCCATCGTCCTGAATCAGGAACGACCAGATCATCGAAGGCAATGAGCCGAGCGTGACCGGCACCTCCCACCCCACATCGCCATTGGCTTTGAGCTGATCCATGTGCTGGATCAGATCGATCAGATTGGGCACCCACGGCAGGTACAGCGCCACAATCGTCGCATTGGCCAGCCACCAGCCAGAGCGCTGAATGTGCCGTAATCGATACCCTGATTGCACGCGGATCAGTCCCAGATACAGCCAGTGGCAAAGCACACACAGCGCCGTGAAGTAATGGGTGTAGAACGCCGCACTCATCAGCAGGGTGTAAATCACCAGATAGCGCGTGCGTTGCGGCCGCCTGATCCAATACATCAAGGCGATCGTGGCACCGATCAGCCACAACCCCAGCAGCGAATACATCCGCACTTCCTGGCTGTAACGCACCGCCGTGGGCAACAGCGCCAGCAGGACCCCGGCCAGCAACGCGGCGCGGCGGGTAGCGAGCAGGTCCACCAACCAGACTCCGAGCCCAACCGTGGCAATCCCCGGCAGCGCACTCAGGCTGCGAATCGAAAAAATGCCGTCGCCGAACAGGCCGATCCAGCCGTGCAGCAGCATGAAATACAGGGGTGGATGCACATCATGAGCCGCATGTTCCCAGATCCCGGCCAGGGAATACTGGCTCAGCAACAGGCTGGACCCTTCGTCGCCCCAGATCGCTGCCGCCGTCAGGTCGTAAAAACGCACCAGGGCGGCCAATACCAGGATCGACAATAGCCAGTGCTCGCGCGCCCAGCGCAGCAAGCGGCGGACAGCCGCCCACAACCCCGGCATCGCATGCGGGTCCTGGGTATCGCCCAGCGGAGTTTCTCTGCGCGCCTCCATTACCTCCCCTTGCAACGGCCATGTAAAAACCGAAGCTTCACCAGCACTTTAGGTCAGGCGCGGGGCCGTCGTCGATGCTGGCCTTGCGACGGACGACGTCCGGCAATCATTCCGATCAGCGTCTACGCTTTGGCGTGGCGTGACCCAGCCACGGAGATGAAAGGAGTCGGCTGATCAGCGCGAACTGCCCGGATAACCGGGCCTGCAACGTGACGTATCAGACACTAACCTGAGGGATGAGGAATCATGGAAGTATTCATCGGCACTATCCAGCCTTTCGCCTTTAACTTCGCGCCCAACGGCTGGGCCCTATGCAACGGCCAGACGCTGAGCATCGCGCAATACAACACGGTTTTCGCACTGCTGGGAGTCAATTTCGGAGGCAATGGCACCACCAGTTTCATGCTGCCCAACCTGCAAGGTCGCATGCCGGTCGCCATGGGCAACGGCCTGGGCCTGACCCCACGCGTCATCGGCGAAGTCTCCGGGACCGAGAACGTCACCGCGACCATCACTAACCTGCCCAACCACACCCACGCGTTGTCCGGGCTCACGGCCACCACCACCCTGCAACTGGCCAGCCCGGCGAGCAACCCGGTCACCAACCCGACCGCTACCAACTCGTACATCGGTGCCTCCGGCGGCGGCCCCGGCTCGGCGAGTATTTACTCCGATCAGCAAGGTGCCGCGGCCGTACCGCTCAAGGGCGTGGCCACTACGGTAACGGGGGAAATCTCGTCCGCCGGCAACGGCTTGCCCATGGAAGTGATGAACCCATTCCTGGTGCTTAACTTCAGCATCGCCCTGAACGGTCTTTTCCCTTCACGTAACTGAGGGTCTGGCCGGGGGATGCAAATCCCCCGGCCACTTTTACTGATGGAGTGATGCCATGCTGCAACAGGTTCAAAGCCAACACTTTCAGGCGCTGCTGGGCAAGGCGGGGACGCTACGGCTGCCCGATGGCAGTGAATTGCCAATCCATATCGACACCCTTGCAGAAACGCCCCGCTCACAGATGCCAAACAGCGAGCGCATGCCGTTCAGCGTCGAGCTCAACAGCCTGCAACCCACCGATTTTGTCGATGGCTTGTGTGCGCTGGAGTTGCCGGAGCTGGGCCGGGTAGAAGACATTTTCGTGTCGCGGGTACCAGCAATGGGACGTGATCCGCAACTGGGGTACTTCTACATCGCGTTCAACTGAACATGGATCTCAATGTGGGAGCGAGCCTGCTCGCGATAGCGGTGGGTCATTCAATAATGATTTTGAAAGTGATGGCCCTTTCGCGAGCAGGCTCGCTCCCACAAGGGGTGGTATGGATTCACCCCTGTGGGTACCACACCAACCGCTCCGCAGCCGGGTTGCGCTCTTCAACCTGAAACCCCAGCGCCAGGTAATGCTGGCGTGCATGGGGATTGTTGGCCCAAACCACCGTCGCCACCGGGCAGCGGATTTGCTGTGCGGCTTTTTGCACGCCTTGCAGCACCGTCCGACCGTAACCCTTGCCGCGGGCCTGTGGGATAAAAGCCAGGTACAGCACGCGAATTTCATTGGGGCCGAAGTCGGTGGTCAACGCGCCAATGGCCGTGTCGAGTTTCTCGATCACGTAATGCATGGCGTTGGGGAAGTTCTCCCCCAGCCCTTGTTCCTGCACCTTGAATTGCTGGGCAACCACCTGCTCAACCACTTCCTCCTCACCGTCGATCCATTGCAGATCCGGCCGCGCCGCCTGGTAAAGGCTGTGCAGAAAAGGTCCGTCGCTGGTCCGCGAAGGCCTGACCACCAAGCCATCCGCTGCCACTGAATCGGTTTTCGCCATCGCTGCTCTCCGTTAAAAACCGCTTTCCCTGACACCCAACGCCGCCAAGCGTCGCCAGGCAACACCCAGCAACGACTCGCCACTGCCTTGCAACACCACAATGCCGCGCAAGGGTTGCACCGGTGTCGGGGTATTTTCGAGGATGCTCAACCGCGCGCCGTACTGCGCCTGCACCGGCTCGGCGCGCTGATGCTGATCACGCCGCACGGCGATCGGCCCGTGGTGATCGGAAGTCAGTGCTTCCTGATCGACATAAGCCACGCCGTTGGTGTCGATTTCGCTCAATTGCACGGCGATCGCCGGGTGCATCGGGTCATCGGCGATGAACCGTCCGCTGGCACCCGGGGCGACACGCCACAGTTCGGCTTCGGCCAGATAACCGCGCAACCGCGCGCCGTCCTCTACAACCCGGGCCAAAGGATCCTTGGTCGAAAGCCAGCGGCCGACCGTGAGCTGCGGCAGCAGATCGCGCACCTTGCCGCCGTGGGGTGCGCGCAGCAGCAGACGTTCACGCTGGGCGGCCAGACCCCGATATTCGGCCACCGCTTCCGCCAGGCGCTGTTCGACGATACCGGCATCGGCGGCGGTTTCGCTGCGGCCGGCCTGACGGCGCATCTGCAACTGCTGGATCTGGATTTCGCGACGGACGATGGCCTGACGTGAGTCCAGATCCGGGGATTCCAGCTCGATCAGCACCTCACCTTGAGCGACGATCTGGCCGTCGTGCACATTCACCGTTTTGACCCGCGCCGCCACCGGCGCGTGCAGGGCGCTGGCACGTCCGGCCTCAAGCATCGTCGGCAACTCCACCGCACTGCGCCATGGCAGCGCCAGCAGCAGCAACAACCCAAGCAACGCCAGACCGCTGAGCAGTACCCGAGGCGCATGCGCCTGTTCACGACGGCTCCACCATTGCCGCCACTCGCTCAGGATCGGCAGAAAAATGAACCACACCAGTTCCACCAGCATCAGGAAAATCCCCAACACCTTGAAGAACAGGTGATAGACCGCCAGCGCAATCCCGAAAAACAGCGCCGCCCGCCACAACCACGCGCCATACCCCCAGATCAGCAAACGCCGCTGCATCTTCGGCGACCAAGGCTCCGGCGCCGGGGCCGCGTAGCCGAACAAAAACTCGCGTAGCCGCCAGCGACACAAGGCAAAGGCTCGCCCTTGAAGGTTGTCCACTTCCCAGAAATCACTGAGCAAGAAGTAGCCATCGAAACGCATGAAAGGATTGAGGTTGATCACCAGCGTGGTGATCCAGGTCGCACTGGCGAGCATAAACGCCGCCGTGCGCCCGGGGCCGTCAGGCAGCAGTGACCAGGCGAGCAGCGCGATACACGCCAACACCAGCTCCGCCAGCACCCCGCCGGCACCGATCAGCAACCGCGCACGGCGATCATTGACGCGCCAGGCGTCGCTGACGTCCGTATAAAACATCGGCAGCAGCACCATGAACGCGACGCCCATGCTCTGCACCCGACAACCGGCGCGCTTGGCCATGAAGGCGTGGCCGAACTCGTGGCAAAGCTTGGCGAAAAACAGCGCCACACCAAACGCCAGCGCACCGCCAAGGCTGAACAGGTGCGGAAAGGTGGCGATAAAGCGCTGCCAATCCCGTGAGACCAGAAACACCCCGAGCCCCAGTGTTGCGGGCAATCCGTAGCGCAATGCACGCGGGCCGAAACGCTCCAGCCATGGCCAGGCCCGATTGAGAAAGGCGTCCGGGCGCCACAGCGGAATCCGGAAAAACAGGTATTGATGCAGCAGGATTTGCCACAGGCTTTGGCGCTGAGCCGAGGCCTTGAGGCTGTAACTGGCGCGCTGCGACGGGTCGAGGGCGCTGATCAGGTCGTGGCCGCGCAAAAACTCCAGTAATTGCTCAAGCGCCGCACCATCCAGCGGCAACCCCGGTTCGCGGTTGGCGGCACGCAGCACTTGCTCCGGATCACCCAGGGACCAATGGCGCAGCAGGCGCATCGCCGCCGCACCGAGTTTGAAATAGCGCCCACGCACCGGGTCGGCCAAGGTCCAGCGCGGCGATCCGTCGAGGGCTGGGGCCGCCGTCGACAATTGCAGGTCTGCCCGCAGGCTCGGCAGGCTCATCTACAGGCCCACACTCTGACGCAACCCGGCCAACGGTCGACGCAACAGGTACAACGCCAGTGGTGCACGGTCGCCGAAGACTTTCGCGGTGCCGCGCAGGCCGATACGCGGCGGTGCGGCGTCGAACGTCGCATCCAGTCGATAAGCCAGTTGCCCGGCAGCGGTGGGCTGCGCTTCGTAAGCCGAACGTTCGAGTTTGGCCAAGTGTCGCTGCAGCGGATCGCTGTCGAGAAACAGTGCGACCTGCGCCCCCGATTCCAGGGCAATCGCATCGCCCACGGCCAATTCGATGCGTAGCTCGGCCTGATTCGGGTCGGCGATTTCCATCAGCCGCTCGCCGGTTTGCACGGGTTTGCCGGTCCAGCGTTCGGCGTCGGCGAACACCGCGATACCGTCCCGCTCTGTGCGTACTTCGCTGCGTTTGAGCAGCTCACGGGCGTAATCCCGTTCGGCGCGTTTCTGCTCCACTCGCGCCGCCAGCAAATCGATTTTTGAACTGGATTCGGCATCGGCAAAGGAGCGTTGGGAATTGGCCTTGAGTTCCGCTTCGGCAACGCCCAGGGCGCGCTCGGCCACATCGGCCTGAGCCTTGAGCGTGGTGCTTTCGAAGCGCAGCAGCAGGTCGCCGGTTTTCACCGTCTGGTTGGGTTTGACCAGAAACTCGGCGATCACCCCGTCCAGCGGCGCCGCGACCACCCGACCGCCCAACGGGACGACTTCGGCCGGTGCCAGCACCGATTGGCGCACCGGGATCAGCAACCCGAGCAACAACACGACAACCAGCGCCACTTGGCGCTTGCGTGTCCAGCGCAGTCGCCAGGGTTTGCGCGGTTGCTGCGCGAGCCAGGCATGGCTGTAGGTGTCGCCCAGTTGCGACAGCAGCACTTGTTCGGAAGGGTTCCACGGCACATCCCGCGCCAGCCACAGGCCGCCGAACACATCGCCCTGATGATCGATCAGCGGCAGCCAGAACACCTGAGTGGCTGACAGACTTTGCCAATCCGCCAGAATCGATTCACTGAGAAGATCGGGCGTGATCACCCGTGCCTGTTTCAACACCTCAAGCTTGAACAGCTGCGCAACCGCTTGCTCGACAAATGCCACGAACGGCGCATTCGGTTCCACGGCACTGACACCGGTGACCGCCTGCACCTTGCCGGCGATCAACAGCGCGGCATGGCGGAAACCGAACAGCGCCTGACCGTCATTCACCAGGCTGTAAGCCAGTTGCGAAGGCGTGCGCGCGGCGCGGGTCTGGCGTTCGAGGTCGAGAAACCTTGCGAACACCTGCTCGGCGCCGCCGGTCACCGGGGCGTTCATTTGAGCTCCGCGAAATGCGCCGTTCCGCTCATGCCGGCCAACAGACCGTTGGCATTGGGCAGCACCGCCACCAGCAGCAAGGTCTGGCTGCCTTCGTCGATCCGCGCACCGAGGCGTTTGACTGTGGCATCCAGCGGCTGACCGGTTTCATCGGGGACAAAACTGAACGTCTGGCCGGGCTTGAGTTTGCCCATCCAGCGCGACGGCACCAACAGGTGAATTTCCAGGGTGCGGTTATCGACCACGTCCAGCAACGGCGCGCCGGCGGCGACGCTTTCGTAGCGCTTGACCTTGCGCTCGACGACCTGACCATCGAACGGCGCCACCACATTGCAGCGTTTGACCTGAACCTGATAGACCTGAGACTGCGCCTGAATCTCGCTAACCTTGGCCTCGGCCCGCGCCACTTCAAAGCGCCCGACCGAATTCAACGCCGCCAGTTGTTTGTTGTGCGCCAGCTCTTCACCAGCACCCCGGCTGGCAGCCTGAGCCGCGTTGAGCTGGGCCTGATAAGCCGAACAGTCAAACCGCGCCAGGGTGTCGCCCTTTTTGAACGACTCGCCCTCACTGAACGGCAACTCGACAATCCGCCCCGACAACTCACTGGCCAGCACCGCCTGATCCCGGGCCCGCAGCACACCACGGGCATCACTGCTGGCCGACGCGTTACCACCGACCGCACTGTTTTCCAGCAACGGATCGTCTGGCGCAGGCGTTTGTGCCTGTACTACGCACGTTACGAAGGTCAATCCAATAACCAAAATACGAACACGCCGCATAACCGTAACTCCCTGACGGATGAGCGGAGTCTATGACAGCGGGGGTGAGCGTCAAGCCGGATGGCCATCATTGGTTGAAAGAGCGTGCTCGCCGATCAGTATTAATTGCCTTACAAATCATCCAGAAGGTTCCTACACCAAAGCCGGCCACAGATTGCAGACGTAGACCTGACACTTTAATCTCACCGAACTAAACCTTGTACGCAGCGATTAAGTTCGCTGGCAGTCAGGGTGAAGAAACCGGCTCCGGCCGGTTTTTTCGTTTTTCTGCGAGCAGATCAGCGCTGCGCCGTCACTGCCACCGGATACACCGACTCCCATCCCCCGCCCAACGCCTTGTACAAACCGACCATCGCCAACGACACCCCGGTCGAACTCTCGACCCACTGCTGCTGGGTCGCCAGCAATTCGCCTTGCACAGTGAGGACGTTGACGAAATCCACCACCCCTTCGACGTATTGCTGTTGCGCGGTTCGCAGGGCGATCTGGTTTTGGCGCACGGCCTCGGCAAGGCTGTCCCGGCGCAGTTGGCTGGCGTTGTAGGCGGTGAGTTGATCGTCGATTTCATGCCAGGCCCGCAGCACAGTTTGCTGGTAGGCCAACGCCGCTTCCTGTTGTTGGGCTTCACGCAGGTGCAGCATGCCGCGCAGGCGACCGCCGTCGAACAAGGGCAGGCTGAACTGCGGACCGATGCCGAACGAACGCGAACCCCAGGAACCGAAATCGCTTAATTGCATGGCTTGCGAACCGATATTGCCCGACAGGGTGATCCGCGGATAAAAATCGCCCTTGGCCACGCCGATGCTGGCGGTAGCGGCATGCAGACGAGCTTCGGCCTGACGGATATCGGGGCGGCGTTCGGCCAATTGCGACGGCAAACCGATGGCGACTTGACGCGGGGTTTGCGGCACGGGAGCGTCTGTGGATAACTCGGCGGACAGCGCTTGCGGCGGTTCGCCCATCAACAGGCTCAGGGCGTTGATCAATTGCGACTGACGCTGCTCCAGCGCCGGCAAACGTGATTCGATGGCCGCGACTTGCGCAGCAGCTTCGGCAACGTCCAGATCCGTGGCAACACCATCGGCCAGACGCAGTTGCGAGAGTTTCAAACTGTGCCGGGCGACATCGAGGTTCTGCTCGGTGACGGCCCGCGTGCTTTGCACACCGCGCAGTTGAATGTAGTCCTGAGCGGTTTCGGCGAGCACCGACAGCAGCACGCCGAGACGATTGTTTTCCGCCACTTCCAGAGTGGCATCAGCGGCTTCGGTTTCGCGGCGCACACGGCCCCAGAAATCCAGCTCCCAAGAGGCGGAAAAGCCTGCGTCCCACAGATTGAACGCCGAGTCGCCGTTGTTGCCCGACGGATCGCTCAAGCCTTCACCGCTGTTGCGTTTGCGTCCGTAGCTGCCGGTGGTGGCGGTGTTGGGATAGCGGTTGGCGGTGATCACCTGGCGCGCGGCGCGGCTTTGCTGCAAGCGGCTGCTGGCGAGTTTCAGGTCGAGGTTGTCGGTCAGGGCGCGTTGGGTCAGGGCCGAGAGTTTTGGGTCGTGGAATACTTCCCACCAGCGTTCGTCCATTTCGGCGGGAGCGATCTGACTGGCGGCGGCTTTGGTTGGTTTGGACCATTCGGCCACTTGTTGCGGCTGAGGTTTCTGGAAGTCCGGGCCGACAGTGCAAGCCGAAAGGCTCATGACCAGCAAGACATAAAGGGGGATGTGAGGCCACTGCCCTCTTCGCGAGCAAGCCCGCTCCCACACTGGATCTCCTTTTGAGCATAAAGCTTGAGCACCCAGCAGATCGAATGTGGGAGCGGGCTTGCTCGCGAAGACGTCAGCCCCATCAACAAAAATCTTCATCGTTGCGCAACCTCATGCTCGCTGGCGCTTGCAGTATCAATCCTTGCCTCCACCGACATCCCCACCCGCAACCGCTCGGCCAACGCCTGACCCGACTCCAGAACGATTTTCACCGGAATCCGTTGCACAACCTTGGTGAAATTGCCGGTGGCGTTGTCCGGTTTGACTGAGGCAAAGGTCACACCAGTGGCGGGTGCGATGCTCTCGACGCGACCGCGCAGAGCTTCGCCGCCGAGGCTGTCGACGTGCACTTGCACGCTCTGCCCCGGCTGTACGTCAGTCAGTTGGGTTTCCTGAAAATTGGCGACCACATAGGCCCGTTCCAACGGCACCACGGCCAGAATCTTGCTGCCCGGTGTGACATAGGCACCGACCCGCACCGCGCGCTCGCCAACCATGCCGTCCTGGGGCGCGACGATGCGCGTATAGGACAGCTCATAGCTGGCCATTTCCAGCGCCGCTTGCGCTCGCTTCAGCCCTCCTTCGGCCGCATCACGCTGGGCGGCTAATATCTCCACCTGCTTGCGTTCCGCCGCCAGCACCGCTGTGGCATTGGCCAATCGAGCGGTGGCTTGATCGATACGTGTACGCGCTTGCTGAGCATTCTGCACCGTACCGGCGCCTACCCCGGCGAGGTGGTTGTAGCGGTTCAGTTCATGCTCGGCGAAGGCCATTTCTGCCTTCGCCGAAACCACGGTGGCCTGGGCCTGAGCGATCACCGATGTCTGGCGCTCAAGGGTTGAACGAGCGTTCTGAAGTTGCGCCCTGGCCACCAGGGTTTCTGCATCGGCAGCCTCAGCGGCAGCGCGCAGATCGCGGTCGTCGATCAACGCCAGTAGCTGTCCGGCCTTGACCTGCTGATTGTCTTCCACCAGCACGTCCTTGATGAACCCCGCCACGCGCGGTGCCACCAGGGTGAAGTCCGCCGAAACGAAGGCATCGTTGGTGCTCTGCTGCGTACGCTTGCCGAACAAGCCCGGCGCCAGCAGATAAACCAACACGCCGAGCGCCATCACTGCAGCAACGCCGACAGCAACTTTTTGCTTTGATTGAGTCGTCATAAAAACCTTCTGTTTCAGTGAAACATTCAAGTCGGCGCGCGCGGTGGATAGATCCGCGTCGGCAGCCAGAAAATCAGCAGGATCAGCGCCACGGCGACGCCGGCCATGCACAGATAAAGATCGGAGGACGTCAGCACCACGGCCTGTTGATGCAGTCGGTGAGCGAGACCAGCGCTAGCACCGTCAACCAGAGGCGAATTACCCAGGTTGTCCACCAGCATGGTCGAGTGGAAATGCAGCCTTGCCGTGGTCAGCGCCTCGATCACACCGGTGGCGATCACCGCCGCCAGGCCTTTCACGGTATTGAACCAGGCCGAGGCGTACGGCCCTTCCATCGGCGTGATGCTGCCGGTGGAGAGCATCAACAGCGGCAGCACGGCCATAGGCTGGCCGAAAATCTGCAGCCATTGCAGGACATAGAAATCGTCGCGAATCCACGCCGGCGTCAGCTGCGAACCACCGAGGCAAGACAGCGTCAGCATGCTCAGGCCGATCCCCAGCACCCAGCGGCAATCGACCCAGCGCAGGTTGCACAGCGCCGCCACCAACGGCAGCGCGATCAATTGTGGCAATGCCGCCAGCAGCATGATCGGCGCGGTCTGCACCGGGCGATAACCCTGGACCTGAGCCAGGTAACTGGAAGGAATGAGGACCACCGCGAGCAACACCACCAGCACGCCGGCCAGGGTCAACAGCGCGAACGACAGGTTGCGGATACCGAGCATCTGCAACTTGAAGAACGGAATCGGTTGCGACCACTCATTGATCAGAAACAGCACCAGCAACAGCAGCCCGCCGCCGAGCAGTCCACAAATCAGGCTCGACTCGAACCAGTCCAGTCGATTGCCTTGCAGAATGCCGATCACCAACATGCCGATCGCCGCAAACCCCAGCAGCAAGCCGCGCCAGTTGAACTGCTTGAAGCGTTCCAGCCGCAGCGGATCCTGAGGCAAACCGTAAGCCACCGCCGCCATGGCAAACAGGCACGGCACGACGATTTGCCAGAAGGTCCATTGCCAGCCGACGTACTCGGTCCACAACCCGGCTAGCGGCGTGCCGAGGCCGGGGCCGAAGGTCGCCGTCAGGGCATAACCGGCCAAGCCATAGAGTTTCACGTTGGCCGGCAGGAACCGCAGGGCAACGGTCATCAGCATCGGCGGCAGCGCACCGCCGGCCAGACCTTGCAAGGTGCGCATGACCAGCAGGCTTTCGTAATTCGGAGCGAACGGGCACAACACACCCAACAGGGTGAACGCACTGATCGCGCACAGCGTGAAGCGCCGCAACGAGAACGTCACCGAACACCAAGGGGCAAACGCCATGGCGGCCACCGAGGTCGCGGTGTAACTGGCGACCAACCAGGTGCCTTCGTCGTAACCGATGGCCAACGCGCCGCGAATATCGGCCAGGGCGACCTTGGTCACCATCTCGTTCAGGCCCGACACCAGCACCGCCAGCAACACGCCCACCAAGCCAATGATGATTCGCGGGCCGAAGACCGGAGGCGTGATGGCGGTCGCTGGTTTGGCCGCAACGAGAGGCGCCGCGACCGTGAGGGAAGTCATGTACTGCAAGCTCCGGAAGGGGAATACCGAAGCATTTTAGGGAGCATGGAAGCTTACGAAAATTGACTTATTGGCAGCTTATAAGTGTGTTTTATGCAGCAATACAGAACCCCTGTGGGATTGGGGGATCAACTTTAGGTTGGCTGCGCCGCCAACCAGGTCTCATCGCAACAGGTCTTAAGGGTTTCGCGCATCCAGCGATGAGCCGGATCCTTGTCGAAACGCGGATGCCAGGCCTGGGTCAGCATCAGGGTCGGTAACGGAATCGGCAGGGTAAACGAGCGCAGTTTCAAACCCAGGCGTCGCACGCTGAGCAATGCCTCCTTGGGCACCGGCAGAATCAGATCGGAATCCGGCAAGGCGAACATCGCCGCATGGAAACTCGGTGCAATCACCGCCACCCGCCGCTCCAGCCCCAAGGCGTTGAGCGCCGTGTCGATCGGCCCACGGGCGATCCCCCGGCGCGACATGCTGATATGGGAAAAACCGGCGTACCGTTCGGCGGTGATCTCTTCATCGAACAACGGGTGATCTTCACGCACCAGCCCGACAAAGTGAGTGGAAAACAGGTTCTGCACCTTCACTTCCGGCATCAGCGGCCGGTTGTTGCTGACGCTTAAATCAATGCGTCCTTCACGCAAGGCTTCGTCGTCCCTATCGCCCTCGGGGACAAAGCGCAATTCACAATGCGGAGCCTGGCGTTCCATCGTGTCGAATAGCTTGCCGCCGTAGACGCCAACAAAGAAATCATTGGCGCGAATGCTGAACCGCCGGCGCAAACTGCCCAGATCCACGTCATCGGCTGAGCGGAACAGCAAAGCGGCCTGCTCCACCAGGTCCCGCACCTGCTCGCGCAACTCCAGTGCCTTGGGCGTCGGCACCAGACCACGACCGGCGCGCACCAGAATCGGATCGCCGATGGCCTCGCGAATCCGCGTCAGCGTCCGGCTCATCGCCGCCGGGCTGAGATTCATCCGCCGCGCAGCGCCCACCACACTGCCCTCGTCGAGCAAGGCGTCGAGGGCGACTAACAGGTTCATGTCCGGGAGTTGCATGCTGAGCACTCGTGTCTGATCTAGATTGATTCAGACGCAATGCTAGCAAACATCCTCCTGACTGATGTATCGGCAGGTCTGCCGCCATCGCGGGCAAGCCCGCTCCCACAGTGATCTTCAGTGAATGCGGACTATGTGTTCGACACAGAACCCTGTGGGAGCGGGCTTGCCCGCGATGGCGCCAGATCAGACACTGCAAAACTCAGCGCTGCATCCCCCACCGCTTCACCGTCACCCGCTCCAACGTATCAAACACCAGATTCTCCACCAGCAACCCAATCAGGATCACCACCGCCAACCCGGCAAATACCTTATCGGTGTACAGCTCATTACGGTTCTGGAAGATGTACCAGCCCAAACCACCCTTGCCACTGGTAGCACCAAACACCAGTTCGGCGGCAATCAGCGTACGCCAGGCGAAGGCCCAGCCGATTTTCAGCCCGGCGAGGATCGACGGCAGCGCGGCCGGGATCAGGATGAACAACACGAATCGCATGCCCTTGAGGCCGTAATTGCGCCCGGCCATGCGCAAGGTTTCCGAGACACCAAGAAACCCGGCATAGGTGTTCAAGGCCAACGCCCAGAGCACCGAATGCACCAGTACAAAAATCAGGCTGTTCTGCCCCAGCCCGAACCACAGTAGCGCCAGCGGCAACAAGGCAATGGCCGGCAGCGGGTTGAACATCGAGGTCAGTGTACTCAGCAGATCACGACCGAACCGGGTCGACACCGCCAGCGTTGTCAGGACAAACGCCAGAACGATGCCGATCAGGTAACCCTTGAGCAAAACAACCAGCGAAATCCATACCTTGCTCAGCAGTTCGCCGCTGAGCAGGCCATCCTGCAGCGCGCTGGCGGTTTGCAAAAAGCTCGGCAGCAGCAAGTCGTTGTTCTGATAGCGGGCGACGGCTTCCCAAAGCACCGCGAGCAACATCAGGATCAGGCTTTTACGCAGCCAGCCCTGCTGCCAGAGGCGCTGGCCGAGCGGCAATTCACGCTCCAGCGGTACGCTGGTCAGCGGCTGCAAAACAGTTTCGTACTCTTTACGCGCAGATAATGAATGGCTCATCGGGCAATCCTCCAATGGCTCAATAAGCGATGCGAATGTCGGCGAAATCCAGCGCACGCTCGGTTTCCGGCGACTGACCTTCATCGAACAACAGCCGATGAATCCGCCGCGCCGATTCTTGGAACGCCACGCCACCCAAGCTGTGCAAGTCGTATTGATGGCTGTGGACTTCCGCCCGCACCCGACCCGGATGGGGCGACAGCAGCAGGATCCGGTTACCCACCACCAACGCCTCTTCGATGGAGTGAGTGACGAACAGCAGCGTGAAACGCACCTCTTCCCAGAGCAGCAGCAACTCTTCCTGCATCTTGCGCCGGGTCAGCGCGTCGAGGGCGGCGAAGGGTTCGTCCATCAACAGGATTTTCGGTTGCATGGCCAAGGCACGGGCGATGGCCACGCGAGCTTTCATGCCGCCAGACAAGGTATGCGGATAGGCATCGGCAAACGCCGCCAAACCGACCTTGTCCAGATAGTGCAGCGCCCGCTCTTCAGCCTCTTTGCGTTTGAGGGTTTTGGAAGCGAGCAGCGGAAACATCACGTTCTGTTTGACGGTTTTCCACGGCGGCAGTTGATCGAACTCCTGGAACACCACGATCCGGTCCGGCCCTGGCGCATCGACTCGCTGGCCTTGCAGGCGTATCTCGCCCTCACAGGGCCGAATGAACCCGGCAACGGCTTTGAGCAACGTCGACTTGCCGCAGCCGGAAGGACCGAGCAGCACAAAGCGATCCGCCGGATCGATCTCGAAACTGACCTGATGGGTCGCTCGAACCACCCGCGCAGGCGTGCGGTATTCCAGGCTGACCTGGTCGACCGACAGCAGCGCTTGAGCTGCCGCGATCGGCTTGCTGGCCGTGTGGCCTTGCAAAGGGGCGTTCATGTCGGTCAGCTCCCTTGCAGCGATTTAGTGTCTTGGAAGAAGTAGTCCTTCCACGAATCCGGTTTGTTTTTGATCGCGCCGACGCGGTAGAGGAACTCGGCCAGCGGGTAAGTGTTTTTCGGTGTGATGCTGAATTCGAACTGCGGGTTGTCGATGATTTTCAGCAACGCCGCGCGATCGATTTTGGCCTTGGTGACACGGATATAAGTGTCGGCCGCCGCACCTTTATCGTTCTGCGCAAACTCGGCCGCTTCGGTCAGCGCGGCGATGAAGGCTTTGTAGGTTTTCGGGTTCTCGTCGCGGAATTTCTCGGTGGCGAACAGCACGGTCGGCGAGTTCGGGCCGAGCAAATCATAGGTATTCAGCACCACATGCACGTTGGGGTTTTCCAGCGCCTGATCCTGGAACGGCGGGTTGGAGAAGTGCCCACTCAACTCGGTGCCGCCGGCGATCAGTGCCGCGGTGGCATCCGGGTGCGGAACGGCGATGGTGTACTTGTCGAGGCGATTGAATTCCTTGTCGCCCCACTGCTTGGCCGCCGCGTATTGCAGGAAGCGCGACTGCACCGACACCCCGACCGCCGGCACCGCGATGCGGTCCTTTTCGGTGAAGTCGGCGATGGTTTTGACCTTGGGATTATTGCTCACCAGGTAGTAAGGAAAGTTGCCCAGGGAAGCCACGGCTTTGACGTTCTGTTTGCCGTGAGTGCGGTCCCAAATGGTCAGCAACGGACCGACGCCCGCCCCCGCAATATCGATGGAGCCGGAGAGCAACGCATCGTTGACCGCCGAGCCGCCGGAGAGCTGGGTCCAGTCGACCTTGATGTCGATACCTTCCTGCTTGCCGTATTTCTCGATCAGGTTCTGATCGCGCACCACATTGAGCAGCAGATACACGATGCCGAACTGTTCGGCGATACGGATTTCACCTTCGGCGTGAGCCACGGTCGGCGCCACCAGGCTGCCGGCGAGCAGGCTGAAACCCAGGCCAATGGCCGCAGCCAAGGGTGCGAATGGAAGACGTTTGGACATGGGAGTTCTCCGAAATCAGAAAGGCGCGTCGCCCTGGATGGTGGTGCGATACAACTTGCGGCGCAGATGGCTGGGGCATCCGGCGGCGAGGTGAATCAGCGAACGGTTGTCCCAGAACACCAGGTCGTGGGCCTGCCATTGATGGCGGTAAATGTTTTGCGGCAGCACGCTGTGGGCGTAGAGCTCGTCGAGCAGTTGCTTGCTCTCGTCTTCCGGCAAACCGACGATGCGGGTGGTGAAACCCTCGCTGACGAACAACGCCTTCCGGCCGTTTTCCGGATGAGTGCGGACGATGGGGTGAACCACTTCGGCAACCTGAGCGAGTTGCTCCGGCGTCAGGGTCGGGCGCCAGTTGCCTTCAAACTTTGTCTCGCTATAGCGCGCTGTGTAGGAATGCGCGGCCGAGCGGCCTTCGACGGCTTTACGCAGTGCTTCGGGCAGGCTGTCCCAGGCTTTGTGCATGTCGGCGAACAGCGTGTCGCCGCCTTCGGACGGCAGCTCCTGGGCATGCAGCATCGAGCCCAGGCTTGGCAGTTCTTTATAGGACAGGTCCGAGTGCCAGAACTTGCCGGCGTCACCGAGGCCGATGGATTGGCCGTTTTCGATGATGTTGGAAACGATGAGGATTTCCGGATGCCCGGTCAGCAGGAACTGTTTGAGCACGTGGATCTGCAACACGCCGAAACGGCGGCTGAAGGCGATCTGCTGTTCGGGGGTAATGCGCTGGTTGCGGAACACCACCACGTGATGATCCAGGTGTGCGCGATGGACGCGGGCGAAATCTTGATCGTTGATCGGGCGAGACAGGTCCAGCCCGATGATTTCGGCACCGACGGCACCGCTGAACGGACGGACTTCGAAGACTTGCGACGCAAGGGTGGCGGCGCTGGCTGACGCAGGCTTTAGAGAAAAAGAGACGGCTGACATAAAAATCACTCCCACGCACGGCACGCTCAAGGGCGCGCGTCGATCAGAAACTCACGGAGGTCCCGTGTTGGTTCGTGTCGTGCGGCGCGCCGATTGGTCGGCAGGTACGCAGGGGATTGACTTTATAGGTATAAGAATTGAAATTTAAATACCGTTAGTGAATAACGATATGGCAATTGAGATGTGGTGTCTTTGAGGGCGCCTTCGCGGGCAAGCCTCGCTCCTACAGGGGATGGTGTGTTCACAAATTTCTTGTAGGAGCGAGGCTTGCCCGCGAAGAGGCCATCAACCCCACTCGAGAATTACCGCTCGTGCAACGCCTCGGCGCGAGCCCGGATAATCGGCTTGAGCAAATAACTGAGTATGGTCTTCTTGCCGGTAATGATGTCCACCGACGCCACCATCCCCGGGATGATCAGCAACGGTTTTTCATCCGTCCCGAGGTGGCTGCGCTCGGTGCGCAATTTGATGATGTAGTACGTGGTCTTCTTGTCTTCGTCGGTGATGGTGTCGGCGCCGATCTGCTCCAGCTTGGCCTTCAGTCCACCATAAATGGTGTAGTCGTAAGCCGTGAACTTCACCGTGGCGTCCTGTCCCGGATGCAGGAAGGCGATGTCTTGCGGACGAATTTTGGCTTCCACCAGCAAGGTGTCATCCAGTGGCACGATCTCCACCAGATCGCTGCCCGGCTGGATTACGCCGCCGATGGTGTTCACCAGCAACTTGTTGACGATGCCGCGCACCGGCGATGTCACCAGCGTCCGGCTGACCCGGTCTTCCAGCGCCTTACCGGTGGCCTTGGCCTTGTTCAGGTCGGTGCGTGCTTCGTTGAGTTGGGTCAGGGCTTCGCTGCGAAATTTGCCGCGAGTCTCATCAATCTTGCGCTGAACTTCCTTGATCGCCGATTCGGCGCGCGGGATCGCCAGAGTGGTGGCGTCCAGTTGCCCGCGGGTTTCGACCTCGGCACGCTTGAGGCGCAAAACCTCAACCGGTGACACCGCGCCCTGAGCCACCAACGGCTCGGACATGTTGATTTCCTGACGCTGCAAGGCCAGGCCACTGCGGTACTGAGCCTGTTTGGAGGTGAATTCGCGCAGCTCCTGCTGACGCTGAATCAACTGCTCCTTCAAGCCACCGATCTCATCGTGTAATTGCTGACGACGGCTGATGTACAGCGACTCTTCACTGGCAGCCTGAGTGGGAACAGCCTTGAGCACGTCGGCGGGGAAGTTCAGCGGACGGTCATCGACCTCGGCGCTCAAGCGCTCCACACGCAGCAGCATCGACAGCCGATCGGCCTCGGTTTCACCGACGTTGGAGGCAAACCGCGTGTCGTCCAGACGAATCAGCGGCGCGCCGGCCTCGACGATCTGCCCTTCAGCGACGAACAACTCGGAGACGATGCCGCCCTCAAGGTTCTGGATTTTCTGGATCTTCGACGACGGAATCGCCTTGCCGTCGCCCTTGGTGACTTCATCGATCACCGCGAAGTTGGCCCAGAG
Source organism: Pseudomonas sp. S2_A02 (assembly GCF_054668495.1). NCBI lineage: Bacteria > Pseudomonadati > Pseudomonadota > Gammaproteobacteria > Pseudomonadales > Pseudomonadaceae > Pseudomonas > Pseudomonas sp. S2_A02. The sequence goes on from NZ_CP162776.1 coordinate 3,501,563, forward strand.
CATCAGGAACACGAAGAAGCCGATGATCGCCCAGATCGTCAATCGCACCACGCGCGGGGCGTCTTCGATCAGCGCTTTGTTGACCTCGGGAAGAGGCTGGCCTTGCAGCGACGCGGAGCCTTTGAAGTAGCGGCGGATGGAATCTTTGACCCCGGACTTAAGCAACACTGATCTGCCCCTTCTTCAACGCTTCCATCACGGCGGCTTTCGGGCCATCGGCGAGTATCTGCCCACGGTCGATCACCAACAGACGATCCACCAGCGACAACAGCGAAGCCCGGTGCGTCACCAGCACCACGGTCTTGTTTTCAACCACTGCAGCGAGGCGTTGCTTGAGGCGTTCTTCACCGGTGTTGTCCATGGCGCTGGTCGGTTCGTCCAGCAACAGGATCGGCGGGTTGAGCAGCAGCGCTCGGGCCAGGGCGACGTTCTGACGCTGACCGCCGGAGAGGTTCTGCCCACGCTCACCGACTTGCAGCTCATAACCTTGGGGGTGCAGACGGGCGAACTCATGAACGCCGGCCAGTTCCGCGGCTTGCAGCACTAGCTCGTCTTCGACATAGCGCGCGCCCGATACCAAATTGTCGCGCAACGTGCCGGCGAGCAATTGAATGTCCTGGGGCACGTAGCCGATGTTGTGGCGCAATTCGCTGACGTCGATCTGACGGATATCCACACCATCCACCAACAACGCGCCGTCGTCCGGCTGATAGAGGCCCACCAGCAATTTAGCCAGGGAGCTTTTGCCCGAGCCACTGCGGCCAATGATGCCGATCTTCTCGCCGGGCTTGATGATCAGGTTGATGTTCTTCAGCGCGGGGTTCTGCTGATCCGGATAAGTGAAGTTCAACTGGCGGCATTCAATGGCGCCCTGCAGCACCTTGCGGCTCAGCGGACGCTCTTCGAAATTGCGCTCCTGCGGCAGCTCCATCATCTGATCGACCGAGGTCATGGTCACGCGGGCCTGCTGGTAGCGGGTCAACAGGCCGGACAACGAAGCCAATGGGCTGAGGGCGCGACCGCTGAGCATGTAGCACGCAATCAAACCGCCCATGCTCAGATGGCCGTCGATGATCTGGTACACGCCGAAGACAATCATGATCACCCCGGCCAGTTGCTGAATCAGCAAGGTGATGTTCATCGCCAGACCGGACAGCATTTTCACCCGCAGTTCGAGGCGGCTGAGGGTGCCGATGGTCTGTTCCCACTGATACTGGCGTTCGCTTTCGGCGTTGTTGACCTTCACCGCATCGAGACCGGCGAGGGTTTCGATCAGGCTCGACTGGCGCTCGGCGCCCAGGGCCATGGTTCGTTCCATGGTCGCCACCAGCGGTTTCTGCAAGGCATAACCGATCAGCAAGGCAATCGGGAACGCCAACACCGGAATCCACACCAGATGCCCGCCCAGAATCGCGATGACCATGAAGATCAGCAGCGTAAACGGCAGGTCGATCAGGCTGGTGAGGGTCAGCGACGCGAGAAAGTCCCGCAGGCTCTGAAACTCATGGATGTTCTGGGCGAAGCTGCCGACCCGAGCCGGGCGGTACTTCATGGCCATGCCGACGATGCGTTCGAACAACGTCGCGGAGATGATCAGGTCGGTTTTCTTGCCGGCCAGGTCCAGGCACAAGCTGCGCAGGCTCTTGAGGATCAGGTCGAACAGATAAGCGCCCGTAATGCCGATGGCCAGGACCCAAAGGGTCGACTCGGCCTGGTTCGGCACCACGCGGTCGTAGACATTCATCACGAACAGCGGCGCGGCCATGGCAATGATGTTGATCAGAAAACTGGCAGCGATGGCATCGACATACAGCCAGCGCGAACGCTTGAGGGTGTCGCGAAACCACGAGCGTGCGCGCGGGATCAGCGTGCCGTGGTTAACGTCGAATTTATGTTGGGGTTGGGCGAAGAAGACTTTGCCGCTGTAATCGTCGGCGAGCAGTTCACGGCTGACGCAGACCTCGCCACCATCGCTTTCGCTGAGCAGCAGGCGGGCCTGGTCTTCACCGTGCCAACCGAGCAGCACCGCACTGCGACCGTCCTTGAGCAGCAACAGCGCCGGCATGGCAATCGCCGGAATCTGCTCCAGCTTGCGTTGCAACACCCGCCCTTGCAGCCCGGCGCGAGCGGCCGCACGGGGCAGCAGTTCGACGCTCAGGCGTTGTTTGGGCAGCGGCAGGCCGGTGGTCAGCATCGCGGCGCTGGCCGGTTTCTGGTGCAAAGTGCAAAGGGCTAACAGGCCGTCCAGTAACGGATCGTCATGCAGCGCGCGCGGATCATGAATGAGTTGAACTCGACTGACTTCTGATTCCACGCTCGACACTCTTGGCTAACGATTAAAATGGGGCAGGACTCAATTCATCCCGGGCAGCTGAACCTTGGGCTTCACGTCGTTCTGCACAACGGATGCCAACGGTGCGACTACGCCCTGACTTTTGAGCAATTCGCCCATGGTCGCCTTGATTCGGTACTGAGTAAATAACTGAATGTTTTTGATCTCGGCCAGCCGACGGGAAGCGCTGAACAGCTCGTTTTCACTGTCGAGCAGGTCGAGCAAGGTGCGTTCGCCAAGGCTGAACTGCTTCTGATACGCGCTGCGTACACTGGCGCTGCGATCGACATATTGCTGGGCGATCGGCACTTGGGCGTTGGCATTGTTCAGGGCGTTCCAGGCCAGACCCAGCTCTTCATTCAATACGCGCAGGGCGTTGTTGCGAACATCCAGCGCCTGGTTCGACAGGTAGGACTTGGATTCCAGGTCAGCCTTGTTGCTGCCACCGGCGAACAGATTGAAGCGCATGCGCAGCATGGCCTGCCATTCGTTGTTGTGACCGTTCTGACCATCGAGATCGTTATCGGCGGTGCGACCCAGTTCGGCATCGAAGCGCGGGTAGAAGCTCGACTTGGCGGCTTCGTACTGCTTCTCGGCGGCGGCGATATCGGATTCGGCGGAACGCAGGATCGGGCTGTTTTCCAGCATCTGCGCCCGGGCTTCATTCAGGTTGGCCGGCAACAGCGCCATGAAATCGGCAGGCCGCTCCAGTTGATCGGGCATCTGGCCGACGGCGCTGAGGAAGTTGGTTTCGGCATCCGCCAGGTTGGTCTGTTCAGTGATCAGGTTGTTGCGGGCCTGGGCCATACGCGCGTCAGCCTGATCAAGGTCGGCACCGCTGCCCACGCCGCGCTGGGTGCGCAACTTGATCTGGTCGAGAATCCGTTCGTGATTCTTCAGATTGTCTTCGGCCAGGCGCACGAATTCGCGACGGGTCAACACATCGAGATAGACCTGAGCGACGGTCAGCCCGGTTCGTTCCGACGTGCCCATCAAGGAATATGCGCGGGAATTAACGGTGGCTTGTTGACGCCCCACTTCGCTGGACGTCGCAAAACCGTCAAAAACCATTTGCGACAGACGTAAACTTGACTCGCTGCGGTTCAGCGTTTCCCAGTGATTGTTGTTGCCGGTGGTACGGGTAGTGACGCTGTCGGTGCCTTCGCGACCATAACCGCCCAGCAGATCGACCCTTGGCAGGTATCCCCCTTTGGCGGCCTTTAACTGATAATCCGCGGCCAATCGACTGTTGACCCCTGCCTGGATTTCCGGATGGACATCCAGCGCCTGCTGCATGGCTTGCGGAAGGCTTTGTGCCTGAACAAAGCTGGTGGCAAGGGCGAAGGGTAGAACCTTGAACAGGTGCAAACGCATAGTTGGAATTTCCCGGGACTTCTTGTCTTGGAATCACTGCAGAACGTGGCACTGCATCGGATGATGGCAACCGGAATGACCGCATGTCGGAAAGTTCAAAATCGGAACTGGATCACACACTGTAGGACAGGTCGCCGCTTAAATATCAATGTGACATTACCGGGACGATTGTTTAGGATGGCACCCGGAAGGTCAATAGTTTGGCATAAAGTTAATTTCGAAAAAATATAGCCAAATTATTGACGATTCACGCGTCAAAGTTATGTATCGAATTTTGTAACAACGTCCAGCCCCTATCGGTGAACACGCCGAGCGGTTCATGGAAGTCAACTGAACGTGACACCCGGAGAGTCTTCAATGAGCAGTGTTGTTGCCATCGTCAAAAGCATTGTTGGTCAGGTTTTTGCGGTGTCGCCAGAAGGCGTCCGCCGCGTACTCGTTGAAGGCGACCGGTTATTCGTCGGCGATCAGATAGACACCGGTGCCGCCGGCGCCATTACGCTCGAACTGGCTGACGGCCGAACCCTGGACCTGGGCCGCGACACGCAGTGGAGCGGCAGCAACCCGGATTCCAGTACCGACCTTGCGCAAGCCACTGCACAAGCCGCGCCATCGGTTGACGAATTGCAGCAAGCCATCGCCGCTGGCGTCGACCCGACCACCGCTCTTGAAGCCACCGCCGCCGGCCCTACGGCTGCGGGCACGGGTGGTGCTGCCGGTGGTGGCCACAGCTTCGTGGTGCTGGATGCAACCGCTGGCCGGGTCGACCCGACCATTGGTTTCCCGACCGCAGGCATCGGCACTGCCGCTTTGGCAACACAAAACACCACCGGCGGCCAGACTGCCGATACCAGCACCAACGCCCTGCGCGAATCGACCCTGAGCCTGAGCGCCACGCCAACCATCACCGAGGCCGGCGGCGTGCTGGTCTACACCGCGACCCTGACTCAGGCGCCGCTGACCAACCTGACCATCACCTTGTCCAATGGCTCGGTGATCGTGATTGCAGCCGGCCAAACCACCGGTACCGTCAACGTTCCGCTGGCACCCAACGACACTGTTTATAACGATCCAACCCAGATCAATGTGACCGTCACCGGCACCACGGGCGGCAGCGGTATCGTGGTCACCCCGCCCACCGTTCCGGCCGTGACCCAGGTCACCGACACCGTCGACACCACAACGGTCACACTGACATCGGGCTCAACCGTCACCGAAGGTGGCCAGATCACCTACACCGCGACATTGACCAATCCGGCGCAGACACCGGTCACCGTGACCCTGTCCAACGGTTCGACCATCACCATCGCCGCGGGCAACACCACCGGCAGCGTGAACGTTCCGACGCCGGCCAATGACGTCTACAACAATGGCAGCACCGTCAGCACCACGATCACGGGCGCTACCGGCGGCAACTTCGAAAATCTGGTGCCGAACCCGACCCCGGCCGTCACCACCATTACCGATTCGGTCGACACCACCACCGTCACGCTGACGGCCGGCTCGACTGTGACCGAAGGCGGTCAGATCACTTACACCGCCACCCTGACCAACCCGGCGCAGACACCGGTCACCGTCACTTTGTCCAACGGTTCGACCATCACCATCGAAGCGGGTAAAACCACCGGTTCCGTGAACGTCGACACCCCGGCCAATGACGTCTACAACAACGGCAGTACCGTCAGCACCACGATTACGGGCGCTACCGGCGGCAATTTCGAAAATCTGGTGCCGAACCCGACCCCGGCCGTCACCACCATTACCGATTCGGTCGACACCACCACCGTCACGCTGACGGCCGGCTCGACTGTGACCGAAGGCGGTCAGATCACTTACACCGCCACCCTGACCAACCCGGCGCAGACACCGGTCACCGTCACTTTGTCCAACGGTTCGACCATCACCATCGAAGCGGGTAAAACCACCGGTTCCGTGAACGTCGACACCCCGGCCAATGACGTCTACAACAACGGCAGCACCGTCAGCACCACGATCACTGGCGCTACCGGCGGCAATTTCGAGAACCTCGTACCGAGCACCACGCCGGCCGTCACCACCATCACCGATTCGATCGACAACACCGGCCTGAGCCTCAGTGCCACCGGCAGCGTCGTCGAAGGCGGCCAGATCACCTACACCGCGACCCTGACCAACCCGGCCGGCACGCCGATGACCGTGACCTTGAGCAACGGCTCGGTCATTACCATCGAAGCGGGCAAGACCACCGGCAGCGTGACTGTCGACACCGCGGCCAACGACGTCTACAACAATGGCAGCACCGTCAGCACCACGATCACCGGCACCACCGGCGGCAATTTCGAGCAACTGACCCCGAGCATCGAACCGGCACTCACTACCATCACCGATTCGAAAGACGACACTGGTCTGAGCCTGTCGGCTTCCACCGAAGTGGCCGAAGGTGGTCAGATTCTGTACACCGCGACGTTGACCAATCCAGCCGGTACGCCGGTCACCGTGACGTTGAGCAACGGTGCAGTGATCACCATCGCCGCCGGCGCGACCACCGGTAGCGTGAGCGTCGATGCGCCTGCCGATGATGTTTATAAAGATGCCGGCAAGGTTGAAGTGACCATCACGGACGCCGACGGTGGCAACTTTGAAAACCTGGTGACTGACCCGGCGGCAGCGGTCACCGAGGTGACCGACACCATCGACACTTCGACCGTGAACCTCACCGCGACCAGCACTGTGGCTGAAGGCGGGACGGTGGTCTACACCGCGTCCGTCAGCGCACCGGTCACCGGTTCACCAGTCGTCGTGACCCTCTCCAACGGCCAGATCATTACCATCCCGGTCGGGTCGAGCAGCGCCAGCGTCAACTTCACCGCACCAAACGATGCCCTGAACGGCGGTACATCCCTGAGCGTGAAGATCGACGACGCCAAGGGCGGCAACTACGAGAAGCTGGAAGTTGACGGCAAATCAGCCGACACCTCGGTGACCGATACCGCGAGCACCACCACTCTCAGCCTGAGCGCGACCGACTCGGTCGCTGAAGGTGGTTCGATCGTTTACACCGCGACCCTGACCAATGCCGCCGGCACACCAGTGACCGTCACGCTGAGCAACGGCGCCGTCATCACCATCGCCGCCGGCGCGACTACCGGCAGCGTGACCGTCGACGCACCGAAAGACGACGTCTACAAAGACGCCGGCACCGTCGAAGCCACCATCAAGGATGCCGCGGGCGGCAACTTTGAAAATCTGGCGACCAATCCGGCGGCTGCGGTCACCGAGGTGACTGACACCATCGACACCTCGACCGTGAACCTCACCGCGACCAGCACTGTGGCTGAAGGCGGGACGGTGGTCTACACCGCATCCGTAACCTCACCGGTCACTGGTTCGCCGGTGGTTGTCACTTTGTCCAACGGCCAGACCATCACCATCCCGGTCGGCTCAAGCAGCGCCAGCGTCAATTTCACTGCGCCAAACGATGCGTTGACCGGTGGTAACTCCCTGAGCGTCAAAATCGACGGCGCTACGGGCGGCAACTACGAGAAGCTGGAAGTTGACGGCAAATCAGCCGACACCTCGGTGACTGATACCCAGGACACCACCAACCTGTCGCTGACCGCGACCGGCGCCGTGGATGAAGGGGGCCAGATTACTTACACGGCGACCCTGAGCAACGCGGCCGGTACACCAGTGACCGTGACGCTCAGCAACGGCGCCGTGATTACCATCGAAGCGGGGAAAACCACCGGCACCGTGACCGTCGATGCGCCGAAGGACGACGTCTACAAAGACGCCGGCACCGTTGAAGCGACCATCAAAGGCGCGACCGGCGGCAATTTCGAGAACCTGGTCGCCAGCGATACCCCGGCGGTGACCACCGTCAACGACACCATTGATACCAGCACCGTTTCGCTGAGTGCCACCGCGAACGTCGCCGAAGGCGAAACCGTGGTTTACACCGCGTCCGTAACCTCACCTGTCACTGGTTCGCCGGTGGTTGTCACTTTGTCCAACGGCCAGACCATCACCATCCCGGTCGGCGAAACCACCGGCAGCGTGAACTTTGTCGCACCAAACAGCCCCCTGGCGGGCGGCAGCTCCCTGAGCGTCAAAATTGACGGCGCTACGGGCGGCAACTACGAGAAGCTGGAAGTTGACGGCAAATCAGCCGACACCTTGGTGACTGATACCCAGGACACCACCAACCTGTCGCTGACCGCGACCGGCGCCGTGGATGAAGGGGGCCAGATTACTTACACGGCGACCCTGAGCAACGCGGCCGGTACACCAGTGACCGTGACGCTCAGCAACGGCGCCGTGATTACCATCGAAGCGGGTAAAACCACCGGCACCGTGACCGTCGATGCGCCGAAGGACGACGTCTACAAAGACGCCGGCACCGTTGAAGCGACCATCAAAGGCGCGACCGGCGGCAACTTCGAGAACCTGGTCGCCAGCGATACACCGGCGGTGACCACCGTCAACGACACCATCGACACCAGCACCGTTTCGTTGAGTGCCACATCGAGCGTCGTCGAAGGCGGGACTGTGGTTTACACCGCGTCCGTAACCTCACCTGTCACTGGTTCGCCGGTGGTTGTCACTTTGTCCAACGGCCAGACCATCACCATCCCGGTCGGCTCGAGCAGCGGCAGCGTCAACTTCACCGCGCCGAATGATGCGCTGGCAGGTGGCGGCTCGTTGAGCGTCAAAATCGACGACGCCAAGGGCGGCAACTACGAGAAGCTGGAAGTCGACGGCAAGTCGGCGGACACCTCGGTGACTGATACCGCGAGCACCACCACTCTCAGCCTGAGCGCGACCGACTCGGTCGCTGAAGGCGGATCCATTGTTTACACCGCCACCCTGACCAATGCCGCCGGCACTCCGGTGACCGTGACGTTGAGCAACGGCGCCGTGATCACCATCGCCGCTGGCGCTACCACCGGCAGCGTGACTGTCGATGCACCAAAAGATGACGTCTACAAAGACGCCGGTCAGGTCGAAGCCACCATCAAGAATGCCGCAGGCGGCAACTTCGAAAACCTGGCGACCAACCCAACGGCTGCGGTCACCGACGTCACCGACACCATCGACACCTCGACCGTGAACCTGACCGCGACGTCCACTGTCGCCGAAGGCGGGACGGTGGTTTACACCGCATCCGTAACCTCACCGGTCACTGGTTCGCCGGTGGTTGTCACTTTGTCCAACGGCCAGACCATCACCATCCCGGTCGGCTCAAGCAGCGCCAGCGTCAATTTCACTGCGCCAAACGATGCGTTGACCGGTGGTAACTCCCTGAGCGTCAAAATCGACGGCGCTACGGGCGGCAACTACGAGAAGCTGGAAGTTGACGGCAAATCAGCCGACACCTCGGTGACTGATACCCAGGACACCACCAACCTGTCGCTGACCGCGACCGGCGCCGTGGATGAAGGGGGCCAGATTACTTACACGGCGACCCTGAGCAACGCGGCCGGTACACCAGTGACCGTGACGCTCAGCAACGGCGCCGTGATTACCATCGAAGCGGGGAAAACCACCGGCACCGTGACCGTCGATGCGCCGAAGGACGACGTCTACAAAGACGCCGGCACCGTTGAAGCGACCATCAAAGGCGCGACCGGCGGCAATTTCGAGAACCTGGTCGCCAGCGATACCCCGGCGGTGACCACCGTCAACGACACCATTGATACCAGCACCGTTTCGCTGAGTGCCACCGCGAACGTCGCCGAAGGCGAAACCGTGGTTTACACCGCGTCCGTAACCTCACCTGTCACTGGTTCGCCGGTGGTTGTCACTTTGTCCAACGGACAGACCATCACCATCCCGGTCGGCGAAACCACCGGCAGCGTGAACTTTGTCGCACCAAACAGCCCCCTGGCGGGCGGCAGCTCCCTGAGCGTCAAAATTGACGGCGCTACGGGCGGCAACTACGAGAAGCTGGAAGTTGACGGCAAATCAGCCGACACCTCGGTGACTGACACCCAGGACACCACCAACCTGTCGCTGACCGCGACCGATGCCGTGGATGAGGGCGGCCAGATCATCTACACCGCGACCCTGACCAATGCGGCTGGCACGCCGGTCACCGTGACCTTGTCGAATGGCGCCGTGATCACCATCGAAGCGGGCAAAACCACCGGCTTCGTGACTGTCGATGCGCCAAAAGACGACGTCTACAAAGATGCCGGCACCGTCGAAGCAACCATCAAAGGCGCGACCGGCGGCAACTTCGAGAACCTGGTCGCCAGCGATACACCGGCGGTGACCACCGTCAACGACACCATCGACACCAGCACCGTTTCGCTGACAGCCACTGCGAATGTCGCCGAAGGCGAAACCGTGGTTTACACCGCTTCGGTCTCTGCGCCGGTGACCGGTTCACCAGTGGTCGTCACACTCTCCAACGGCCAGACCATCACCATCCCGGTCGGGTCGAGCAGCGCCAGCGTCAACTTCACCGCACCAAACGATGCCCTGAACGGCGGCAGCTCCCTGAGCGTCAAGATCGACGATGCGAAGGGCGGTAACTATGAAAAACTGGACGTCGACGGCAAGTCGGCGGACACCTCGGTGACTGATACCGCGAGCACCACCACTCTCAGCCTGAGCGCAACCGACTCGGTCGCTGAAGGTGGTTCGATCGTTTACACCGCAACCCTGACCAATGCCGCCGGCACACCAGTGACCGTCACGCTGAGCAACGGCGCCGTGATCACCATCGCCGCCGGTGCGACTATCGGCAGCGTGACTGTCGATGCGCCAAAAGATGACGTCTACAAAGACGCCGGTACTGTCCAGGCAACCATCTCCACCGCCACCGGCGGCAATTTTGAAAACCTGGCGACCAATCCAGCGGCTGCGGTCACCGAGGTGACTGACACCATCGACACCTCAACCGTGAACCTCACTGCGACCAGCACTGTGGCTGAAGGCGGCACCGTGGTTTACACCGCGTCCGTGTCAGCGCCGGTCACCGGTTCACCAGTGGTCGTCACACTCTCCAACGGCCAGACCATCACCATCCCGGTCGGGTCTAGCAGCGCCAGCGTCAACTTCACCGCACCAAACGATGCCCTGAACGGCGGCAGCTCCCTGAGCGTCAAGATCGACGATGCGAAGGGCGGCAACTACGAGAAGCTGGACGTTGACGGCAAGTCGGCCGACACCTCGGTGACCGATACCGCGAGCACCACCACTCTCAGCCTGAGCGCAACCGACTCGGTCGCTGAAGGTGGTTCGATTGTTTACACCGCGACCCTGACCAATACCGCCGGCACTCCGGTGACCGTGACGCTGAGCAACGGCGCCGTTATCACCATCGCCGCTGGCGCCACCACCGGCAGCGTGACCGTCGATGCGCCAAAAGACGACGTCTACAAAGACGCCGGCACCGTCGAAGCAACCATCAAAGACGCGACCGGCGGCAACTTCGAGAACCTGGTCGCCAGCGATACACCGGCGGTGACCACCATCAACGACACCATTGATACCAGCACCATTTCGTTGAGTGCCACATCGAGCGTCGCTGAAGGCGAGACGGTGGTCTACACCGCGTCCGTCAGCGCACCGGTCACCGGTTCGCCCGTGGTTGTGACCCTGTCGAACGGTCAGATCATCACCATCCCGGTAGGCGAAACCACCGGCAGCGTGAACTTTGTCGCGCCAAACAGCCCCTTGGCGGGCGGCAGCTCCCTGAGCGTCAAGATTGACGGCGCAACGGGCGGTAATTACGAGAAGCTGGAAGTCGACGGCAAGTCGGCCGACACCTCGGTGACCGACACCGCGGATACCACTACTCTCAGCCTGAGCGCTACCGACTCGGTCGCTGAAGGCGGGTCGATTGTTTACACCGCGACCCTGACCAATACCGCCGGCACTCCGGTGACCGTGACGCTGAGCAACGGCGCCGTTATCACCATCGAAGCGGGTAAAACTACCGGCTCCGTGACCGTCGATGCGCCGAAGGACGACGTCTACAAAGACGCCGGCACTGTCCAGGCAACCATCTCCACCGCCACCGGCGGCAACTTCGAAAACCTGGCGACCAATTCCGCAGCGGCGGTCACCGAGGTGACTGACACCATCGACACCTCGACCGTAAACCTCACCGCGACCAGCACTGTGGCCGAAGGCGGCACCGTGGTTTACACCGCGTCCGTGTCAGCGCCGGTCACCGGTTCACCAGTGGTCGTCACACTCTCCAACGGCCAGACCATCACCATCCCGGTCGGGTCTAGCAGCGCCAGCGTCAACTTCACCGCACCAAACGATGCCCTGAACGGCGGCACCTCCCTGAGCGTGAAGATCGACGATGCGAAGGGCGGCAACTACGAGAAACTGGACGTTGACGGCAAGTCGGCGGACACCTCGGTGACTGATACCGCGAGCACCACCACCCTCAGCCTGAGCGCGACCGACTCCGTGGCTGAAGGCGGATCCATCGTTTACACCGCCACCCTGACCAATGCCGCCGGCACACCAGTGACCGTCACGCTGAGCAACGGCGCCGTGATCACCATCGCCGCCGGTGCGACTATCGGCAGCGTGACTGTCGATGCGCCAAAAGATGACGTCTACAAAGACGCCGGTACTGTCCAGGCAACCATCTCCACCGCCACCGGCGGCAATTTTGAAAACCTGGCGACCAATCCAGCGGCTGCGGTCACCGAGGTGACTGACACCATCGACACCTCAACCGTGAACCTCACTGCGACCAGCACTGTGGCTGAAGGCGGCACCGTGGTTTACACCGCGTCCGTGTCAGCGCCGGTCACCGGCTCGCCAGTGGTCGTCACCCTGTCCAACGGCCAGACCATTACCATTCCGGTTGGCTCAAGCAGCGCCAGCGTCAACTTCACCGCACCGAACGATGCCCTGAACGGCGGCACCTCCCTGAGCGTGAAGATCGACGACGCCAAGGGCGGCAACTACGAGAAACTGGACGTTGACGGCAAGTCGGCCGACACCTCGGTGACTGATACCGCGAGCACCACCACCCTCAGCCTGAGCGCGACCGACTCCGTGGCTGAAGGCGGATCCATCGTTTACACCGCCACCCTGACCAATGCCGCCGGCACACCAGTGACCGTCACGCTGAGCAACGGCGCCGTGATCACCATCGCCGCCGGTGCGACTATCGGCAGCGTGACTGTCGATGCGCCAAAAGATGACGTCTACAAAGACGCCGGTACTGTCCAGGCAACCATCTCCACCGCCACCGGCGGCAATTTCGAGAACCTGGCGACCAATCCAGCGGCTGCGGTCACCGCGGTGACTGACACCATCGACACCTCAACCGTGAACCTCACTGCGACCAGCACTGTGGCTGAAGGCGGCACCGTGGTTTACACCGCGTCCGTCTCCGCACCTGTCACCGGCTCGTCAGTCGTTGTGACCCTGTCCAACGGCCAGACCATCACCATCCCGGTCGGCTCAAGCAGCGCCAGCGTCAACTTCACCGCACCAAACGATGCCCTGAACGGCGGCAGCTCCCTGAGCGTCAAGATCGACGATGCGAAGGGCGGCAACTACGAGAAGCTGGACGTTGACGGCAAATCGGCCGACACCTCGGTGACCGATACCGCGAGCACCACCGCCCTCAGCCTGAGCGCGACCGACTCCGTGGCTGAAGGCGGATCCATCGTTTACACCGCCACCCTGACCAATGCCGCCGGCACACCAGTGACCGTCACGCTGAGCAACGGCGCCGTGATCACCATCGACGCCGGCAAAACCACTGGCACCGTGACTGTCGATGCGCCGAAGGACGACGTCTATAAAGACGCCGGCACTGTCCAGGCGACCATCTCCACCGCCACCGGTGGCAACTTCGAAAATCTGGTCACCAGCAACACAGCGGCAGTCACCACCGTCACCGACACGATCGACAAAACCGAAGTCAGCATCAGTGGCAGTACCTCGGTCACCGAAGGCCAGACCGCCAGCTACACCGTCAGCCTGACTCACCCGGCACAGACCGAAGTGACCCTGAAAATCGTCTACAGCGGCACCGCTGCCGACGGTTCGGATTTCACCGGCGTGTACACCGTGAAAATCCCGGCGGGCGCCAGCAGTGCGAGCTTCAACGTCGCGACACTGGACGACAAGCTCACCGAAGGCACCGAGAACTTCGTGGTCAAGATCGACTCGGCCACTGGCGGCAACTTCGAACACCTCGCGGTCAGCGCTTCCAACGGCAGCGTCAGCACCTCGATCATCGACAACGATGCAGCGCCGGTTCTCGACCTGGATGCCAACAACTCCAGCGGAGCCACCGGGGCCAACTACAACGTGACCTTCACTGAAGGCACCACTGGCCAGGGCGTCTCGATCGGCGACACCGACCTGAAAATCACCGACCCGGACAGCACGATGCTGACCGGCGCCACCATCGTGCTGACCAATCGTCAGCCGGGCGACGCGCTGAACCTGGGCAATAGCGTCAATGGCATCAGCATCAACGCCAACAGCCAGGACGGCACGGTTACCCTGACCCTGTCGGGCAACGCGACGCTGGCCGACTACATGCAGCAGATCAAAAACATCAGCTTCACCAACAGCAGTGATGACCCGAGCACCGTGCCGCGGATCATCACCGTGACGGTGACCGATGGCAGCAACTACTCCAACACCGCGACCACCACCGTCAACGTGGTCGCCGTTAACGACTCGCCGACCGCCGCACCGGTTAATGTCACTGGCACTGAAGACACCCCGCTGATTCTCGGCTGGTCGACCTTCGGCATCAGCGATGTCGACAGCCCGTCCGCCAACCTGGGGGTGAAAATCACTCAGTTGCCGGGCGAAGGTAAATTGCAATACCTGGACGGTGCGACCTGGAAAGACGTGGCGACCAACCAGACCTTCAGCAAGGCCGACATCGACGCTGGCAAATTGCGCTTCACGCCAGATGCCAACGAATCGGGCGTCGATGGCTACGGCGGCACCAACGTGGGCAATAACCAGGCGGACTACGCGCAGATCAAGTTTCAGCCAACCGACGGTCAACTGCTGGGCAACACTGGCACGGTGAAAATCGACATCACGCCGGTTGCCGACGCGCCCTCCCTGAGCGTCGCGGACAACAGTGTCAAGTCGACCGGCCTGATCAAGGAAGTCTGGACCGGTCTGTCGGGCCTCGGCACCGATGGCAACGGCGCGTCTTCCGGCACGCTGAAATCGGTCATCGACGGCGCGGGTACACCGAACTCCAGCGGCACCGTGACCAACGTTCAGTCCGACGGCAGCGTCGCGGTCGGGACGGCCTCGAAAACGTCCGGCCTGATTTACCTCGAAGCCGGCAAGACTTACACCTTCAGCGGTACCGGTGACGACAGCCTGTTGGTGACCATCGGCGGTAAAAACGTGGCCGCAACCACGTGGGGCGCAGGCGGTAACCTGAACGGTTCGTTCACCCCGACCACCAGCGGTTATTACACCCTGGATATTTACCACCATAACCAGAAAGGTCCGGGCAGCTATGACGTCAACCTGTCGGTCAACGGCGGTGCGGCGGTCGACCTGAGCAGCGCCGGCGTGCCGCTGTACACCGGCGTGGCCGATCTGGCGGCTTCTGGCGTGACAGTGTCCGATCTGCACGGCACCAATGGCGAAGGCTACTATGACGGCTACAAACTCAACGAAGGCGCCGAAGGCACCAGCGTTCACTTGTCCGCAATCAAAACGGCACTGACCGACACCGACGGCTCCGAAAGCCTGAGCGTGAAGATCAGCGGCATCCCGGCGGGCTCGGTGCTCACCGATGGCGCGGGCCACACCTTCACCGCTACCGCGACCAACGGCGAAACCAACGTCACCGGCTGGAACCTCGGCACGCTGACCGTCACCCCGCCGCCGTACTACAACGGCCAGTTCACCCTGACCGTTACCTCGACATCCACCGAAGCGCTGGGTGGTTCGGCGCCAAGCACCGCACAGATCCCCGTTACGGTTTATCCGGCGGTATACAACGCCATCACCGCCACCGCTGCCGATGACACCATCACCGGCACCGACGGCAACGACATCATCATCGCCGACATCGGCGGGCTGACCGTGGTGCCGGGCACCAACTACAACATCGCGTTCATGGTCGATAGCTCGGGCAGCATGAGCAGTACGTCGATCAACGCCGCCAAGGATTCGCTGACCGCGGTGTTCAACACGCTCAAGCAAAGCATGGGTGGCAACTCCGGGACCGTGAATATCTTCCTGGTGGATTTCGATAACCAGGTCAACAAGTCTGTGTCGGTAAACCTGAACGATCCAAACGCCCTGACCTTGCTCAAATCCGTTCTGGATTCGATGTCATCCGGCGGCGGCACCAACTACGAGGACGTGTTCAAGACCACGGCCAACTGGTTCCAGAGTGCCGACGCGATTGCCAACACCGGTGCGAAGAACCTCACGTACTTCATCACTGACGGCAAGCCGACCTACTACCAGAGCGGCGAGCAAACCAACCCGACCTTGTTCGGCAACGTGAAGCTCGATGACGTCATCACCACCACCAACTACAAGTTGGGACAGACCTATTCCGAAGCCTTGGACAGCACTCATTCCCTGACCATCGACAGCGCCGGCAACGTCACGCTGCTGACTCTGAAAAACTCGGGGCGCTGGAGCAGTACCGAACTGGGTACCCTCCATGCCGAAGGTAACGGCACGTACGAACTGTCCTATCGCGATGGCACCGGCAGCTATACCGATTCCACTGCCATCGACAACTCCACCAGCAGCTTCACGTTGCTGAGCAACGTCTCGACGGTAGAAGCCATCGGCCTGAACAAGGACGTCACTCTCAGCGACCTCAAGCCGTACGACTCGGATCAGACGCCACAAACCAACATTGACCCGAAAGACCTGGCCAACTCGATCATCGGCCATACCGAAGCGACGATGCCAGGCGCCGACACGGTCAATGGCGGTGACGGCAACGACATCCTGTTCGGCGATCTGGTGAGCTTCAATGGCATTGCCGGCGAGGGTTATCAGGCCATGCAGGCGTTCGTGGCCCAGCAGACCGGCGTCGATGTCAGCAAAGTCACCACCAGCAACGTGCACCAGTTCATCACCGAGCACTACACCGCGTTCGACGTGTCCGGGGCCCACGACGGTAACGACACGCTGCTGGGTGGCGCCGGCAAAGACATTCTTTTCGGCCAGGGTGGCAACGACCTCCTCGACGGCGGCAAGGGCAATGACATCCTGCTCGGTGGCAGCGGCAATGACTCGTTGACCGGCGGCATAGGCAACGACCTCCTGATTGGCGGTTCGGGTGCCGACACCTTCATCTGGAAGGCTGGCGACACCGGCAGCGACGTGATCAAGGACTTCAAGGCCAGCGAAGGCGATCGCATCGACCTGCGTGATCTGTTGCAGGGCGAAAGCGGCAGCACCATTGATAACTTCCTGAAGATCACCACTGTGGACGGTGTGTCGTCTCTGCAAGTCAGCTCTGGCGGCAAGTTCAATGGCGCCGACGCTGCAGCGGCCACCCCGGACGTGACGATCAAACTGGAAGGTAGTAATTGGTCCAGCGCCAGCATCAACTCGTTGATCGCCGGCAGTGATCCGACCATCAAGATCGATCACAACAACAGCTGATCCGCAGGCTAACGGCCGCCCAAACCGGGCGGCCGTTACGTTTGCGTCCACCTCACGGGTGACGATTTCGTCGTCGCACCGCATACTCGCCTGCGTTGACCTATGCTGCTGACAGCACGACGCTGGTCTATTTCCGAGGGATGCTCAATGTTTTACGTGCAACGCGATGCACAAGGTCAGTTGGTGCGCGTGGAAGCCACGGCGTACGCCGAGGCCACGGAAACGCTGCCGGCTGATAATCATGAAATCCAGGCCTGGTACGCCCACGAAGTGGTGGAGACCAGCCTCAAACAGCTCAAGCAGAGCGACCTGGAAATGATCCGGGTACTCGATGACTTGATTCAGGTGCTGACCCAAAAAGGCGTGATCCGCGTCACCGACCTGCCGGCCGCCGCACAAGCCAAGCTGATGGACCGGACCCAGGCCCGTGAAGCGTTGGGCGGGTTGAGCCAGTTGATCGATGATGATGAGACGGGGTTGATCTAACGCCCGACGCCGATCGTTCCCACGCTCTGCGTGGGAATGCCTCAAGGGACGCTCCGCGTTCCAGCCTCACCGCCGACGTTGCGCCTGACACTGTTGTGACGCGGAGCGTCACGGGCTGCATTCCCACGCAGAGCGTGGGAACGATCAACGATCATGTCGCAGATTTAACTGCTAAACCTCGGCCCGAGCCTGCATCTGCGGCGATTCAAGGTGATCCAGCGCTCGTTCCACCAGTAAATGAACCCCATCGGCCATTCGGCTGAGTGCCAAAGCTATGGATCGTCGTGAGCCTTCCACATCATCCGCCAGGTCGGCGGCGATGGCGCTGATGGAGAGTAGGTCTTCGGAGGCGTTGGCCAGAAGGGCTTCGGTGTCGATGTCGGGGGAGACGGTGAAGAGGCGCCCGTTGCGGGATTTGGGGGGTTCGTTTGATGCTGAGGTACCAGAATCATCTGGCGGATTCGGCGTTACTTTGAACATAAGAAATACCCTAAACAGTAAGTTGGAGCCGTCACCGTTCGCTTGCACGCGAATAGGGTGGCGGCCGTGCGCAGGTGTGCAAGACCGGGACTGTTTAGGACACCCAGCAGATCCGAGGATCTCCTGCGCGCAGCCGCCATAAAGCAGTGAACATCGAAATGTTCATTGAAAGGAATGGCAGCACGCTACCTAAACAGTTTGGTCGGACTTGCACGTCCGTGTCACCGATTATTCGGTGACAAAGCCAGACTAGCCTTGGATTTCAGCCGGAACAAGTTCACCAACACCGCTACAACTTGAAGGAAATCTCCTAGGACTTTGCTACCGGAATAATCGGTGTCCGCACGGGCGCCATCGCGGGCAAGCCCGCTCCCACAGGGGCGGAGGTGAACGCAGGATTGTGGTACCACACAAATCCTGTGGGAGCGGGCTTGCCCGCGATGACGGTATCAGCCTCACCGCCAAGGCTTAGGCTCACCAAAGAGTTGCCCCTGAACCCCATACAACCCCATCTCACGAATCACCGCCAACTCCCCTTCGGTCTCGACCCGCTCGGCAATCAACGGCAGATCAATGCTATGCGCCGCCCGCTGAATCGCCTCGATGAACAGGCGCTTGTCGCTCTCCTGATCAATCGCCCGGATGTAACTGCCGTCGATCTTCAGATACGCCAACCCCAGCCGCGCCAAATTGCCGATCATGCTGAAGCGTCCACCAAAACGCTGCAGGCTCAGCGAAAATCCAAGCTCGCGCAGACGCCGCGTCAGCTGTTCCAGCACCGCTTGCTCAGGCAATTGTTCTTCGCCGATTTCCAGGGTCAATCGTTCCCCCAGATTCGAATGCTGACGCAGAATCTCGAACACCTTGTTCAGCGCCTGCGGATCCGCCAGTGTCGCCGAAGACAGGTTCAGCGCCAGCGACTCTTCATGGTCGGCCATCTGCTCGAGCACCAGTTCCAGCATCAAACGGTCCAGCCGCGCGGTCCAGCCGAAACGCTCGAGCCAGGGCAGGAAACGCCCGGCGGGAATGGTCTGGTCCTGCTCATCGAGCAGGCGCGACAGCACTTTGTAATGCAGCACCACCTGCGTGTCGTGGCTGGCCACCACCGGCTGGAAGTACAGCTCGAAACGCTGCTGATCCAACGCCTGATCCAACAAGGTGTGCCAGGCATGGTGGTCCTCGCCAACCCGGGCCGATGCACTGTGATCGAGGCACGCCCAGCTAGGTTCGCCCTGACTTTCCGCCTGGGCCAGTGCCTGATCCGCCAACCCGATCACCGCTTGCGGCGAGTCGCCATGGGCAAACGGCGCCAGTCCGATCGAGGCCACCGACGCCACGTCCGTGGCGCCCGTCGCATGCAGGCTCGCCAAGGCGCTTTCTAGGTTACTCGCCAGTTGCAGCGCTTCTTCGCGCACCAGCCCCGGCGCCAGCACGGCGAATTCACCACCCCGAATGCGCGTCACAAGGTTCTGGGTTTCCGGGTACTTGGCGCACTCACGGGACAACTGCTCGCCCACCGCTTTCAACAATTCATCGGTGCGCTGACCACCCAGCCGTTGGTTCAAACCAGCCAGATCCTTGACCCGCAGCAGCAGCAAATAGCCGGAACTGGCCTGCTCAGGATTACTCACTCGCGCGTTCAATTGCATTTCGAAATAGCGTCGGTTGGCCAGGCCGGTCAGGTTGTCCTGATAGGACTCGGCCCGCAGTTTTTCACTGCGTTCGGCCTGTTCCTGGAACAGCGCCTTGAGCTTCTCGACCATCTGGTTCATGGCCTGCACCACCCGACGCAGTTCCGGGGTGCGCGGCAGTTCCGGCAGGCTGAGGAATTCGCGGCGAGCAATCGCGTGAGATTGCTTGACCATGTAATCCAGCGGCTTCAGTTGTCGGCGCAGCAACAGCGCGCCCAACACCGCACTCACCGCGCCGCAGATCAGCAACCAGCCGAGGCTGCCCAATGCGCTCTGCCACAGCTTGGCCAACGCGAACATCGGATGGCTGACCACCTCGACCCGCGCGGCCTGCTCCCAGCCACGGCTGACAAGCGCGTCGCCACCGGCCGGTTCCAGGCCGATCAGTTTGACGAACCAGTCCGGCACGTTGGTGACCGCCGGGATGCCGCTGCGCTCGACAATCGTCTTGTCGTTGGCCAGATCGACCACGCGGATGCTCGCGTAATAACCGCTGTCGAAGATCGAACTGACCAGCAACTCGACCATCGCCGGGTCGTCGATGTTCGGCGTCAGGGACAGCGCCAACGCCGTGGCGGCGTCCTGGGCATGGGAGCGCAACTGGTTGACGTACTGGGTACGCGAGCTTTCCAGACTGACCATGAAGCTGCCGGTGAAGGCGACCACCAGGAACAGACAGATAGCGATCAACAGCTGTTTGAACAAAGACATCTGAGCGCGTGCTCCTAGTTAGTCGTCTCGACCGGGAAACCTTCGGCCTGCATTTTCTTCAACACATCCTGCCAGCGGGACAGGCGTTTGGTGTCTCCAACCTTTTTGTTGCCTTTGGCACCCGGCAACCATAACCCTTCGGCATTGAAAGAGTAGACCGGCAGCAAATCGGTTCGCTGGCTGGCGGGCTTGATCGCATCGATCAGGCTGTCGAGCACCAAAGGCATGGCCTCGGGATTCGAGTAATAGGTCAGGACCATGTGCGCGCGGTTCAGGCGCAAAGCCTTGACGTAGGTGATGCGCAGCTTGTCACTGGAGACACCGAGATGGCGCAGGCTGAAATATTTGGCGATAGCGTAGTCTTCGCAATCACCGGCACCTTTCCATAAGCCTTCGATCGGTGTTTCCCAATAATCGACCTCGTGCCACAGGTCGATGTCTTCTTCGTAGCGCATCTGTTTGTTGAAGAATCGGTTGACCACGTTGAGCTGTTCCAGCTCGCCAATCTGCTTCTGCGTGGCCAGCAATTGCTGCCAGGCATCGATGCGCTGCTGCCCTTCACCCAAAGGCCCGTACAGTGCCTGCGCGCGGCGGCTGATCAGCGAAAAATCCCAGTCGGCATGCAGCCCGCCCAGCATGACGCCGGCCAGCAGCAGCGCGCAGCCTAGCCAGCGCAAAGTCCGAGGGATCGCGAAACGTGCCGCCAATGCGAGGCATCCAGGGTAGGCAGGTGGGAGTCGGTCGATGGTGCAGGTTAGCCCGATAAAAAACAATGGCACGGTGAGATCATTGCCAGCACGCTAGACTTTAGGGTAATGCGATCCTTTGCCCGTTTGACAACCCGTCAGGCAGTCACTAGTGTCCATTTGGATCCAAATCCTTTCATTTGATCAGGGTGTGTTTGTTGTGACTCAGAAGCCCAACCCTCTCAGCAGCATCAAGGTCAACGGGCCGATTCCCGCCCATCTGGCACGCTCGGTGATCGAAGAAACCCTACGCGCGGCGATTCTCGACGGTCGCATTCCTTGCGGCATCGCTCTGCGTCAGCAAGACCTTGCCGACCTGTTCGGCGTCAGCCGCATGCCGGTGCGCGAAGCCTTGCGCCAGCTCGAAGCGCAATCGCTGCTCAACGTGGTCGCCCATAAAGGCGCGGTGGTTGCACCGCTGGTCCAGGGCGATGCGGCAGAAACCTATGAGCTGCGAATTTTGCTCGAGTCCGAAGCCCTGCGTCGGTCGATCCCCTTGCTTGAAGCCGTCGATTTCGAACAGGCAGAGCGCTATATCGACGAGTTGGAAACGGAACACGACTACACCGAGATCGGCCGGCTCAATCGCCTGTTCCACATGGCGCTGTACCACAAAGCCCCCAACAAGCGGCTGCTGAGACTCGTCGAAGACGGGTTGAACGAAGAGGAGCGCTTCTTGCGTTTCAATCTGGAAGCCATGGGCCTGGGCAAACTGTCCCAGGAGGATCACCGAGCATTATTGCGAGCCGCCGAAGAGCGGGACGTCGAGCGAGCGGTGACATTGCTCGAAAACCACCTCAACCGGGGTGTCGAAGTCATCACGCACTACCTCGAAAGCTCTGAACCGCAGCGCCGGAAAACCTCGAAGTAAACCCGCAGCGACAGCCCCCAGCGAGCCCATTGAATGGCTCGCTTTCGCTTGTCGCGACATTGAGCTGATCCGCACCTGGATTACTCGACGAACAAATCTACTCACAAATCTTCCTTTCGTTCGCACCCCAGACCGGTGTGCAGCGATTTCATGCCTGTTCCCCAAAGCCCCCGCCATCTTCAAGCCCGACGATTGCACCTATCAGATCATGCAGGGGGTGATAGCGACTGCCGTGAATTACGCTCACTCTTGGGCTGCCAACAAATAATGACGGACGACGCATCGCTCCCGCGAAACAGTCGACGCACCAAGAACCTACGGAAGGAGTCTTGCCACGGGAAAGGAAGAACCGGCGTCACTCCCAGCCAACTTCCACCCCCTCAGATCACATCAATGAACCCAGTAGAAAGTTGCTTTGAGTGAGGCATTCACTCTTTATTTAAATTTTGGCCTATATAAGTCGAAAGGAGCAACTACGCCCAAATAAAACTTAATACAAAAGTCTTATTGGGACTTGTCGCACTCGAGAAAGTTAAACTTTAAATTAATTAAAAAATAACTTGCCCGAAACTTTATTCGTGTATTAGTTTTTCTCCGCCACCCATGAACACTGGGCGCCACGTACCACTTAGTGATTACGCACCTGAAAAACATCAATTCAATTGAGGCCCCTGTTCGCCAATAAGAAACTTCTAGCAACCGTCACCTATTGATCAACACCCCCCTCAACGGTATTCCAGACCACTTATAGGCTCGCTCATGAAACCGACTAAAGATCGTCTTAACCAGAAGAAAGCAGAACTTAGTGCGCACCCGATCTTCTCTGAAATACATTCGTTATCGGTCCTTCAACGCTTTATGGAAACCCATGTGTTTGCGGTGTGGGATTTCATGTCGCTGACCAAGCGCCTGCAACAGGAACTGACCTGCGTTCAACTGCCCTGGCTGCCGCCACGAGATCCTCAGGCCGCGCGGTTGATCAACGAGATCGTGCTCGGTGAAGAGTCCGATGATCGTCCGGCCCAAGGTCACTACAGCCATTTCGAGTTGTACCTGGATGCGATGCGCGAAGTCGGTGCCAGCACGGCCGCCGTCGAACGCTTCGTGGCGCTGCAAAAAGAAGGCGTGAGCTATGACGTGGCACTGCAAAGCGTCGACGTCGACCCGGCGGCCGCGCAGTTCGTGCGCCACACCTTGCACACCGCGATGCATGCACCGGGGCACAGTGTGGCGGCGGCGTTTCTGCATGGCCGCGAGAGTGTCATCCCGCAGATGTTCCAGCGGATTCTCGACGACTGGGGTATCGGCATCGAACAGGCGCCGACCTTCCGTTACTACTTGGAGCGGCACATCGAGGTCGACTCAGAAGACCACGGCCCGGCGGCGGAAAAACTCCTCGCCCGCCTGGTCGATGGCGATCCACAGCGAGAAGAAGATGTTTATGCCAGCGCCATCGCCGCCGTGGAAAGCCGCATTGCCCTGTGGGACGGTTTGCGCCAGAGCATGAGCGAACCCGTTGTAGAGGTGAACGCATGAACGCTGCCGACTACCAATCGTTCGCCGATGCCTGGGAGAGCCGCGCGACCATTCGCACCCGCCCCCGGCGCGTACTGGAGAACGACGACAAACTGATCTATCCGCTGAGCCGTCAGCCGCTGGTGCTGAGTGAAACCTTCCTGCGCGAATGCCCGGAACAACGGGATTTCGCCTTGGTGCAGACACTCTACAAGTTCATCAACGACGTGGTGATTTTCGAAACCGAGATCGTCGACAAGACCGCCCGCAGCATCGCCAAAAACCGCTTCAGCGTGGCGTTCCCGTTTGCCTGTCGCTACGACGCGATGACCGTGGTGGTGGACGAGGATTACCACGCCCTGGTGGCCATGGATTTCATGCAGCAAACCGTCGCCATGACCGACATCGTACCGATCGGACTGCCGGATGAAATCGAACTGAGCCGTGCCATCCCGGCAGCCGTGGCCCTCGCACCGGAACACCTGCGCAGCGCCGTGGAGCTGATCTGCGTGGCCATCGCCGAAAACACGGTGACCGGCGATGTCGCGGCGTTCGCCAAGGACGACACGGTCAAGCAGTCGATCAAGGGCCTGATGGCCGACCACTTGCTCGACGAGGGCCGTCACTCCGGGTTCTGGGCGCGGTTGGTGCGCATCTATTGGCACACCGCGAGCGAAGACGACCGCCAGCGCATCGCGCAAATCCTGCCGGTGTTCATCGGCCATTACCTGACCAACGACATCCAGAAGTCCTTCGACTTCCGCTTGATCGACGCCTTGCAGATCAGCGATGTGACGCGTCGGGCACTCAAGAGCGAAGTATCGGGGCTGGCCTTCCCGATCAATCGCCATCATCCGCTGGTCGCCAACATCGTGCGGTTTTTCCGCAGCAGTTCGCTGCTCGATTCACCGTGCGTGCAAAGCGCCCTGAGCGACTACCTGGTTTAACGAGGAGAACATCATGAGACGTCTCGATATTTTGCTCATTGGGCAAAGCCAGGCCCTGACCGACCTGGCGCTGGAACTCGAACAACACGGTCATTCACTGGCGCGGCTGGTGAATCTGGAGGGGTTGGCGCCAAGCACGTGTGATTTGCTGATCGACGATGCGAGCCTGCCGTTTCAGGACTTCGGCGATGCACCGCGCCTGACGCTGCAGCTGGGTGTCGGCGTGCCGGGCGCCTCAGGCCTGCCGGCATTGGACCTGCTGTGCACGTACAACTCGATGCAGCCAAGTCGCGTGCCAGTCGCCGAAGAACTGTCCGGTAACGGCCAGGCATTGCGCCTGCGAGCGGTGGCCGATCTGGTCGATCACGTGGCACTGCTGGTTAGCCGCTTCTCCCGGGATGCCGAGTATTTCCTGCAGGCAGAACCGATGGCTCCCGCGCAGTTTGGGCAAGTGGAAAACCTGCTTTTTTTAGAACACCTGGCCTTCGTCCATCAGCTCAACGCCAAGGCTGAACCATGGCTGCTGCAACTCGGCCAGATCCCGATGATCGAGCGGCTTGAACAGCGCTTCATCCAGTCTGCCGAGCGGCCGGCGCTGAACGTCGCCGGCACGTCGCTGAGTTATCGGCAATTGCACGCCCACAGCCGCGCCATCCAGCAGCGTTTACAGCCGTTGCTCGATCAGCATCAAGGACCGTTGGTGGTCGGGATCTGTCTGCCAAAATGCAGCGCGTTGTATGCGGGGATTCTGGCTATCCTGGGCACCGGCGCGGTGTACCTGCCGCTGGAGCCAAGCCATCCGCTGCAACGTCAGCAGTACATTCTGGAAAACGCCGGGGCGGTGTTGTTGCTGCATGACGGAGAACATCCGCTCAGCGAGACGATGCCGGGACTGGACATCAGCGGCATCGACATCGGCGATGTGAATCTCGATCAACCCTTGATGCGCCAACGACCTGATCTCGACGCACCGTGCATGGCGCTCTATACCTCCGGCACCACGGGGCACCCCAAAGGGGTGTTGCTCAGCCAGGCCAACCTCGCGCACTTCACCGCGTGGTACGCCGACTACGTGCAGCTGACCGAACAGAGCCGGGCGTTGCAGTTTTCATCGTTGAGTTTCGACTCATCGTTGATCGATATTTTCCCGACCCTGCTTCAGGGCGCCGAGCTGATCGTGCCCAACGAGGATCAACGTCGCGACCCGTTGCAACTGGTCGAGCTGATCCGCCACCAACGACTCAGCCATGCCTTTTTGCCGCCGGCGCTGTTGAGCATCCTGCCGCTGGATCAGTTGCAAATTCTCGATCATGTGATGACCGGTGGTGATGTTTGCGAACCCTATGTGATCGAGCAACTGACCCGCCAAGGCAATCTCTACAACCTCTACGGCCCGACCGAAGCCACGGTGCTGATCACCGCGCGGCAACTACGCCCCGGCGACAACAACCGGACACTCGGCGCACCGATTGCCAACAGTCAGGTGCTGATCCTCGATGAGGACTTTCAACCGGTGGCCGAGCACACCGTCGGTGAGTTGTACATCGTCGGCCCGGGGGTATGCCTGGGTTACCTGAACAACCCGCAGCAGACTGCCGAACGTTATCTGAACCTGAGCCTGCCAAACGGCCAGAGCTTGCGCGCCTACCGCTCCGGTGACATGGCCAAGTGGACCCCCGACGGTATCGAGCTGTGCGGACGGCGAGACAATCAGGTGAAGATTCGCGGCTTTCGGGTCGAGCCGGAAGAGATCGAACGCTGCCTGCGCGACAGTCAGCTGTACCGTCAGGTGGCGGTGGTCATCGACCGTCATCGACGGATTCTGGCCTTTCTCGCGCAGCCTCAGGAAGAGCGACCCGGTGCTGCTCGCGAAGCCTTGAAAGCCCACGCGATGCAGTTTCTGCCGGACTATATGCAGCCGACCGCATGGACCGAACTGGCGAGCATGCCGTTCGCCAGCAACGGCAAGGTCGACCGCAAAGCGCTGTTGGAACTGCCCGTCAACGTGACCGAAAACAGCCAACGGCGTTTGCCTGCCAGCGCCGATGAAGCGTTGCTGCTGAATATCTGGGCCGAGCTGCTGGAGCTGCCCGTCAGCGACATTTCCACCGACGAAAGTTTCTTCAATCTCGGCGGGCACTCGATCTTGCTGTCACGCATGTTGCTGCGTTTGCGTGAGGAGTTTGGCCGCAGCATCTCGATCAACCGCTTCATCGAACTGCCGACGATTGCGAAGCTGGCGACCTTGGTGCGCGGCTCCGGAACCGAGGAAGTGCTGAGCGAGAAAGCCCTGGCCGATGCCTTCCGTGAACTGGATATCGAGCCGCTGCCGGTCAGCCGAATGGGCGATGTACACAAGGTGATCGTCACCGGCGCCAACAGTTTTGTCGGTGTTCATATCGTCGAAGCGCTGCTGGCCTGGGGCGCCAGCGAAGTAGCGTGCCTGGTGCGCGATGGCGGCGGGCAATCGGCGGCGCAACGCTTTGCTCAGGCGTTGCGGGAAAACCGTCTGGAGCATCTGGACTTGAGCCGGGTGCGGGTTTACGCGGCGGACATCACTCGTCCGCAACTGGGGCTCAGCGAAGATGTTTACGTACGGCTGGATCGCGAGTTCGGCGCATTGGTGCACAACGCCGCCAACGTCAATCACGTCCTCGATTACGAGTCGTTGGCGCGGGACAACGTCGAGCCGATTTTCGAGTGTCTGCGTTTGTGTGAAGGGCGCAGCAAGAAGATCTTCAACTTCGTCTCGACGCTCTCGGCGTCCAGCACGATTTCCGACGATGGCCGGGTCCTGGAATTGCCCGCCGCGCAGACACCGCCGATCTACATCAAGAACGGCTACAACCTGTCGAAATGGGTCGGCGAGCGGATTCTCGAACGAGCGCGGGAGCGTGGGGTGCGGGTCAATCTTTATCGCCCCGGCAACATCAGTTTCAACAGCCTCACCGGTGTCTGCCAACCCCACAAGAATCGCTTGATGCTGATGCTCAAGGGGTCGATCCAGCTCGGCCAGGTGCCGGAATTCGCGCTGAATTTCGACCTGATGCCGGTGGATTTCCTCGCCCGTTTCATCGCCTTCCACGCCAGCCGTTACCAGGCCGAAAAAGCGGTGTTCAACCTGCACAACCCCGAGCCCCTGAGCTGGGATTGCTACGTGGCGTCATTTCGCGAGGCCGGTCGGGAGTTCGCCATGGTCAGCGTCGCCGACTGGCAGCAGCAACTGGGCCGTGTCGACAGTGATAACGCGCTGTTTGGCGTGCTGGGCTTCTACCTCAACGGCTTCGAAGAAGACATCGGCGACATCTCGATGATCGGCCACGACAACGCCCAGGCCGGCGTCCGGCAGATGGGCGCGCACTACCCGGAAAAATCCCCGGCGCTGCTGCGGCGCGGCTGCGACTACCTCAAAGAAATCAATTTCATCTGATTCACCCTACCCCTGCACGGAGCAAAACCATGAAGACTCTGCAACCCGATACCCTGATCAAAAACCCTCACGGCTGCCACGTCGTGTCTTCGGTGGAAGTACCGGCCGAGGCGACGCAAGTCTGGGCGGTAGTAGGTAACTTTGCCGGCTTCGATCAATTCATTCCGGCGCTGTCGCACATCGAGATGACGGGCGAAGGCGTGTCGTCGCTGCGCAAGAAATTCTTCAAGGACGGCAACCTGGTGGTCGAGCAACTCAACTCCCGGGATGACCAGGCGCTGAACATGACCTGGACGACGATCTACAACACCTTGGGCGTGGCCAATTTGTGGGCGGCGATGTGTGTGGAATCCTTGGGCGCAGGCAATTCGCGAGCGACCTGGACCATCATCGCCGAACCGGCCCAGGGCGGTGCCGAAGCCCTGCCGGGGTTCAAGGATTTCGTTCAGGGGTTTGCCGATGATGCGATGGGGAATGTGTTGAAGCTGTTTGTGTAAGGCTTCGTTCCAGCGGTGGCTGATCTACCGCTATCGCGGGCAAGCCCGCTCCCACAGGGGATGTGTGTACGACACAAACCATGTGGGAGCGGGCTTGCCCGCGATTGAACGATAACGCGGTAGAACTGACCTCAATCAGATCTTGAAGCTATCAACCAACTGCTTCAACCGATTGGCCTGCTGGGACAGCGCATCGCAATCCTTCAATGTTTCATTGAGGTTGGCCACGCTCTGCTGGTTCAGCAGGTTGATCTGGTTGACGTCGACGTTGAGGGTTTCCACCACTGCAGTCTGCTCCTCGGTCGCTGCGGCCACCGACTGGTTCATGCCGTCGATTTCGCCGATGCGCTGGGTCACGCTGACCAGTCGCAGGCCGGCCTGGTTCGCCACTTCGACACTCTGCTCGCTGGATACCTGACTGGCATTCATCGTGGTCACCGCTTCGCGAGAACCGATCTGCAGCGAGCTGATCATCTTGTGGATCTCTTCCGCCGACTCTTGGGTGCGATGAGCAAGGTTACGCACCTCGTCCGCCACCACCGCAAAACCACGACCGGCCTCACCAGCACGGGCCGCTTCGATGGCCGCGTTGAGCGCCAGCAAGTTGGTCTGCTGGGAGATACCTTTGATCACATCGAGAATGTGGCCAATGTTGTCGGTGCTCGCGTTCAAGGTTTCGATCTGCGTGCAGGACAGGCTGATTTTCTGCGACAGCTCAGTCATGGCCAGGATGGTTTTTTCCACCACCTGACGACCGTCATCGGCCTGCTCGCTCGCGCCGCTGGCGTGTTGCGAAGCATCGGCGGCGTTGCGGGCGATTTCCTGGGTGGCGGCGCCCAATTGGTTGATCGCCGCAGCCACACTGTTAGTGCGGGCGCTTTGTTCATCGGAGCCGAGGATCGAGGCGTTGGACGATGCCATTACCCGTTGCGACAGGTCATGAACCTGACGGGTCGCCGAGGACACTTCGGAAATCGACGCGTGAATTCGCTCCACGAACTGGTTGAAGGAACCGCCCAATTCGCCGAATTCGTCTTTGCTTTCTACCACCAGACGACGGGTCAGGTCGCCCTCGCCCTGAGCGATGTCCTGCATCGCACGGCCCATTGTGGTCAGCGGCCGCATCAGCACGCTGATCAGCAGACTCAGCAGCACTGCAATGGCGCTCACGGCGATGAACATCGCGATCAGCGCCGAAGTGCGGAACTGGCTCAGTGGTGCGTAGGCCTTGGCCTTGTCGATCGACAGACCGACGTACCATTCGGCATTTGGTAAACCACTCACCGGCGTGAACGAGAGGATGCGGTCCTGCTTGTTCAGTGCTACTTCCTGATTGCCTTTCTCGATGCGGACACTGGAACCCGGATAGATGTCTTTCAGGTTCTTCATCACCTGATCCTTGTCCGGGCTGACGATCACCTGACCGTCGGCGCTGACGAGGAACGCGTGACCGATGCCACCGAAGTCCACCGAGTTGATGATCTTCACCAGGGTTTCCAGACTCAGGTCGCCGCCGACGACGCCCAGCAGTTCGCCGTTCTTTTTCACCGGCATGGCGATGGTCACCACTAACCCGCCGACCGAGGCCATGTAAGGCGGGGTCAGCATGGTCTTGTCGGCGACCACGGCTTGTTTGTACCAGGGGCGCTGACGCGGATCGTAGCCGTCCGGCATCTTCGCGTCAGGGCGCTGGGTGAACACACCATTGGCCTGCCCGACGTAGGTGAACTGGAAGTTCGAGGTGAGGGCGGGTTGATCGACCAGCCCCGGCAGATCGGCATTGGCGCCTTGATGAGCGACGTTCTGCGCGAGGTTTTCCAGGACCAACACGCGGCCACTCATCCAGTTCTGCACGCTGCTGGCGGTCAGGTCGCCCGCTTGCTCAACGGAAGATTCAATATTTTGCCGAATGGTGTTTCGCTGCAGATAGTCGTTGTACAAAGTGAACAACGCAAAAGCCAGCACCACGACGCCTGAAGCGGCCAGCAGAATTTTATGGCTGAACTTGAGATTCATTTCATGGGACTTCTTATGCAAAAAGTGGGGATGCGTTCCGGATTGCAACATTCCATGTAACAGCGCAGACGGCATTCTGGAGCCGCTCTACTTTGGTGCACGCATGTCTCATCAGTCTGTCGGCACGAGAGGGAGAAATCTTAGGGGTTTGTACGAAAACCGTCAGATACCCGCCGAACGGCGATGGCACCGACTCGCTTTATTCGCAAGCAACGGGGCTGGACAAGCAGGAGATTCCCGAACCTGCCCGGGAGATCATGCACATTAGCGTTCAGCAGAATGGCGGATGACCTGCAGTTGCCGGTATAGCGAGCGCTTGATCATTTGCAAGCGCAGGAGAGGGCGGCGCATGGCGCCAAGGTGTAGCCCGTACAGATCACCCCCACGCAGAGCGTGGGAGTGATCAAAGATCTACAGCAACTTAATCAAGCATTCGGGCAAGGCACCGGTGCCCAGTCGCCCAGGTCCGCGTTCTTGCACATGCTGTTGACCTGAGTGGTGCCGGCGCTGGCGACCTGCTTGCTTTCATCCTGTTTGGTCTTGGCGGTCTGCAGGGTTTTCTCGGTGGTGACCGCTTCTTTCGGCACGGTTGGCAGCACCGGTTTTTTCGCCGGTTTCACCGCTTTTTTGCTCTTGGTCGGCGCCACGACCGGCGTGGTGTCGGCGGTTGCCACAGTGACCACGTCAGTGCGCTGCACGCCTACTTGCTGCAGGTCTTTTTCATAGGCCTGGGTGTAGTTGTTCAGGTCTTCGCTGGCTTTACCGTTAACCGCGACGATCAGGTCGTTGGACTCTTTGAGGCCAGCGACGATTTCTGCCAGGCGCTTGCGGCCTTCGGTGTCGTTGACGGTCTTGGCCTTGCGGTCGGCGACCAGTTTGGTGAACGCGTTCTGGTAGCACTGCTGCGAAGTCTTGGCGTACGCAGTGCTACGGTCGATGTCGGCGGCACTTTTGTTGACGTCGGAGGCGTAGGACGCGATGCGCTGGTTGTCATCGGCGATCTGCTTCTGGCGCTCGGTGTAGTAACCGGCCGCGCCGCCCGCCACGGCACCACCCGCTGCACCGATGGCGGCGTTGCGGCCACGGTTCTCGGAGTCGGTCAGGGCGCCCAGCAGTGCACCGCCGACAGCGCCGACGGCCGCGCCAGTGACGACCGACTTGGTCATGTTCGAATCAGTGGCACGCAGGTGCTGCACCGGCTCGTAGCAGTTCGGGTAGTACTCGACCTTGGTGCTCGAGGCGACCTTGGAGGTCGGCGACGTGGCGCAACCGGTCAGTACGGTGCTGAAGCCGACGGCCATCAGCAGCAAGTGACGCTTGGAAAGCGAAGCAAAAGGTTTACGGGAGGAAAGCATAGTTGTGTTCTCTTTTAAGTTTGACCAGCTCAGCACGGCCCACCGCCGCCTGAGTCCCTTCCAAGCTCGCTGTACAACGAACGATCAAGACCGCTGAGCGTTCGATGCGAGCAATTCCTTCAATATCGCCGCCGGGTCGGCTCGTCGTTGCTGACGATAATCACCGACATGGCGAACGAATAACGTCGCGCGCGTTACCAGGCTCTTGCCCAGTACCGGCTTGCGCTCCAACTCTTCCTTGATGCGTTGAAATTGCGCCTGGATCACGGCATCGGTGTAGCGCGTGCCAGTCGCCAGGTTGTCGATATAGATCGCCACCGCGCCGTCCAGCGCGCTGCGGCCATTGTCGATGGCGGTAGCGAACAGCTTGGCGCTGGCCTCGTCCCTGGCGTCCACGGCCTGCTGGCGACTCTTCTGTAAATTGGTCAGGCGAATGTTGTAGTTGTTGATGGTTTCGGCCACCAGGGCCGCCGACTGGATCAGGTTGCCGGCCGCTTCCTCACGCTGCTGGGCGATGAGCGAGACGTTGCGCTTGAGCTCTTCGTTGACCAGCCCCAACTCGGCTTGCAGGCGCGGGTCGACACTGGCGGCAATGATGCTGTCCAGGCGTTTGGTCGGGTCCTGGGCGTCGTCAATGGCATCGGTCAGCGAAGCCAGCCGACCTTCTTTCTGCCATTGGGCAAACAGTTCCTTGTAGCGCGAACGTGGCGCCGACAACGCGCCAATCGCGACCCGGAAGCCGGTGGTTTCGTTGCTTTGCTCGGTGCCGTCGGCGGCGAACAGCGGGTACTCGCGACGCATCCCGGTAAACAAGGTGCCCTCGCCCTCCAGGTAATTGCCGCCCTTGACCACGAAGCCGCCATAGGTGCCTTGGCGGCGTCCGGAATGCACAAGCTGGAAGGACTCCTGGACCATCTCGGCGGCGTTGCCGATCACGTCAAACAGGCCGATGGGGTTTGGCAATTTGGTACCGATCGGCATCAGGCGCGCGGCCTGGCCGGTGCCACCGGCGACCTGATTGAAGACTGCCCAGTCCGCCAGTGGCCCATCGCTTTCGCTGCCTTCCAGACGCCGGGGAAACAGACGCCCTTCCAGGTCCTGACGGCTAACGGCCTGCCCGCCACGGGCAGCAAATTCCCATTCGACCTCAGTCGGCAAGCGCACAAAACCCAGCCCGCCCTCTTCCGCCGAGGTACCACGACCGCTCACCGGTAGCAGGTCCTTGTGGTATTTCATCAGCCAGGCGCTATACACCGCAGAGAAGCGTTCGGCCTCAAAGCGCGACAATTTCACCTTGGGCAAACGCCCGGCCATGCCTTGCGGGGCCTCGGCTTGCAATGCCTCGCAGGCCGGCGCCGGCTCGCCGCTGGCCAACGATTGCGCCTGGGCCATGACCTGGGCGTACTGACGGGCGGTGACTTCGTATTTGCCGATGAAATAGAGCATCGGTTTGAGCGGGGTCTTGGCGTCCGTCTTGGGCATCAACGGCGTGATGGTCTTGCCCCAATCCTTGGGCAGATCCTTGAGGGTGAATTGGCCGTTGATAAAGTCCCGGCGGTAACCGGAGATGAACGACTGTTGATAACCGGCCTCGCCCTCGCTGAATGGATAGCCGAGGCTGATCTCGCGGTCGTCCAGAGTGCCCTGCGCCAGGATGTAGACGTAACGGAACACCATCTGCCCTTCGCACGGCAGCGGCAGGCTGATGTCATCGGGCAACGGCTTGGGGTTGTCCAGTTTGTCGGTGCTTTCATCAGCCCAGACCATGCTGGCCAGGCTCAGCGCCACAGCGGCGCCCAGTAACTTATACATCTCTAATTCCTTCACACGCCTGGATACGCGCCACTCGCCAGCCACCACAGACTGCCGCCACGGCGCTGACGCCGAGTACTGCCGCCAGGGCCAACGCGTAGTGACGCGCCAGCAGATGGCTGGCGTACTCGCCCGGCATCTGCGCAAATAAATGGTTTAAACCCGATTGCGCCAAGCCATACAGCCCGGCACTCAACAGGGCGGCAAGGCCGGCGCTGTACAGCGCCTGCACCACCACAAACAACAGCAACGCCGCCGTGGAAAACCCCAGCAGGCGCAACACTGACAACTCTCGGCGCTTGCGCTCGACCGCCGCCAGCGCGCCGGCAAAAATCGCCGCGAACGCTCCCGTCAAGGCCAACCCCGCGATGATCCAGAACACGATCGACAGGTTGCGGCTCAGCGATTGCACCTGGGCGATGGTCTGGGCCTGGGTCGAGACCAGCAGATTCTGTGCAGCGAAGTACTGACGCAGCTGCTCGACATCCTTGAGAGTGCGGGCGTACAGGCGAAACGCCGGATACACCCGCTGCTCCGTCACGCCCGCCGCATCACCTGGCCAACCGAACGCTGGCACGGCGCGACCATCCCGGTAATCTTCAGCCGCTTCCAGTAACGCCAATGATGCGAACAATCCGTCCCGGGCGAAGGCTTCCAGCGGCAGAACGTGCAGCACCTGGACGCGAGTGCGCTGCGCCTCGCCACGACCAGCCACCTGCCGACCAAAACTGGCCTCCAGCCAATCACCGGCCTTGGCCCCGAGTTTTTCGGCGGCGGTCTGGCTGAGCAGCACCTGATCCAGCCCTTGGGGCACCGGTAGACTGCCGAGCAAGGGATCGTTGGCGGCGGTGGGGATCATTTCGACGGTCACCGCCGAAGCGCCAGTGGTCAGATCCGCCGTCGCGGCAATCTGCCGGGTGCGCGGCAAGGCGAAAGCCACGTCGCTGCGCTGGTTCAATTGTTCGATAAACGCGGCACTGAACCGGCCGCCACCCAAGGGAATGATTTCCCGCGTGGCCGGGTCGTTTTCCAGGCGCTCGGTCAAACTGCTGACCAGGCCGAATTTCAAGCCGAACAGCACCAGCAGCGGTGCGACCACCGCCACCAACGCCAGTACCGAACAAGCCGACAGCCACGCATCGTTGCGGTAATCCTGCCAGGCGAGGGAAGCCACCAGCGCGCTGCGCATCAGCAGGCCTCCCCGAGAACGGCGGTGACACCGCCATCGATGTCGCGATGACAACTGATGCGCCGCACCTGCAAACCGCTGGCGCGGGCCAGTGATTCGTCGTGGGTCGCGACGACGCAGCACACGCCATGTTCGCGGGCCTGGGTCACCAACAACTGCATAACTCGTTCGGCGTTCAGCGGATCGAGGGCGGCGGTCGGTTCATCGGCCAACAGCAGATGCGGCCCATGGGCCAGGGCACGGGCACAACTCACCCGCTGCCGTTGGCCGACGGACAAGTCACCCGGTTTTTTGCCCAATTGATCGGTGATATCCAATGCCCCGGCCAAGCGATCCACACTGCCATCGTCTTTCAAGCCGAGCAGTTTGCGCGACAGGTCGATGTTGCCGCGCACGTCCAGAAAATCCAGCAGGCCACCGGTTTGCAGCACGTAACCCAAGTGCCGGCGGCGCAGGTCAGCCAAGGCACTTTGCGCCTCTGCGCGCCACAGCCCGGTAATGTCCATCCTGGTTTGGCCGAGCGCAAAATCAAACTGCCCGGCCTGATCCGGCGCCAGCACCAGCGCCAGCAAATCGAGCAACGTGCTTTTGCCACAACCACTGGGACCGACCACCGCCAATTGTTCACCGGCATGCAGTTGCAGCCGTGGAATCACCAGGCTGTAACGCTGGCTGCCGACGCCCCGGTGTTTGTGCACTGCGCTCATGTTCAGCATCACGGCAGCGTCGACAACGGAACGCGGTACAAGGCATCACCCGGTTCGGCATCGCCGAAACGCACCCAGTTAGCCAAGTCGTTGTGGAAGGTTTCGTAGAGGCGGATCTTCGAATCCAGCTCGTCGATAAAGTCCTCCTGCTCGGCCACGCTCAGCGAAAGCCACAAATCCTGGGTCATGTTCAACGACTTGCTGCGGTAAGGCAGCCCCTCCAGGTACTCACCCAGAACCCCGCCATCGGCCAGGTTGCCACCCTTGCGCAAGGCCGAAGGATCACGGCTCATGTAGGCACTGGCGCTGGCGATTTCCTGGAAGAAATTCTTCGGCGAGGTCTGGGTCTTGCGCGCGGCATCAACGATCAGTTTCAGCGATTGCTGCAAGTCGTTGAGCTGCAACTTGGTCAGCATCACGCACACCTGGAACGCCGGCAGCGCCGGGTTGGTCAGGTCGCGGTCAGCGGTCCAGGCACTGACCAGTTGCGGCGCCTGGCTGGCGGCTTTACGCCCCAGGAAGTCCATGTGCATCGCGTAACCGATGGCTGCCGACTTGTCAGTCAGACTCGGCGCGGCGCTCAGCAGCGGCACGGTTTGCGGCTTGTTGCCACGCACCTGATGCACCAGGTCGGCAAACACCGAACCGATCTCGTCCACCCGCTCACCGAACTTGCGCACATCGGCGCCTGGTACCGGAATGTACAGGTCGCCGATCTGCGGGTTGGCGTCGGCGGTCAGGGTCCGATATTGGCTTTGCGCACCGCCATGGGTTTTCTTGCCGGCATCGCTGAGCAGGTGCAAGGCGTAGATCTTGATCTGCTTGCCCAGCGCGGCTTGGCGCACTTCGGCCTCGTTCATTTGCGTGGCGGCATACGGGTCGTTCTTGCGCAAGGCACCGGCATCGGTGACTAACAGGATCAAGCGCCCGCCATAGCCGGACCAGTCCATGCCCTCGACCGCTTCCATCACACCGGCAAACGCATCTTCGTTGAACGAATGGCTGGAGACCGTGGACGCCTTGACCTGACGCGCCAGGTCCATGAAGCGCTGTGGGTCGCGGCCCTGTTCCAGGGTGATCAAGGTTTTGGCGACGTATTCCAGGCCTGGGGTTTTCTGGGTGCTGCTACGAAACCCCACCAGACCGAAGCTGACACTGTCCTGCTCGCCCCGCTCGGCGATGCGGGTTTGCAGTTGGTGTACGACGTCGCGAACCTGATCGATGTAGGGCTGCATGGACACGGTGGTGTCAACGACCAACACCACGGCGGTGCGGAACGCGTCGGCGTTAGCGGTAGTGATTGGCGTGTTGTTGGCAGCGGCCTTTGGAGCATCACCGGGATCGATGGACGCCACGTTCAGCAACTGCACCGACTGACCGTTTTCATCGAAGCTCTCGCGCGAGTCGAAAATCGGCAACAGGTAAAACTGGTTTTGCGGCACCGCACTGGCGGCCGGTTCCAGGGCCAGTACCTGCTGGTTGTCTTCGCGATTCTGCTGGGCCTTGAGCAGCACGTTTTTGGCTGCCGACGGATCGGCCAGCAGCTTCTCCACGTCACCGGGCTTACGCAGGAACATCACCGGCGCACGGCCGGAGCGTTCGGTGAATTTAAGTACCAGGCTTTGCTTCCAGTCGCTGACTTGAGCGGCCGGCAACCAGCCGTCAGTGCGCCCGTCGGTGGCAGCGCCGACACGCAGCCAAGGGCTGCCATCAAGCTCTTTGCGCTGATAGACATAAAGCACGGAAAACGCCGGCAAGGCCTTGTCAGGTGTGGCCCCCGGGTCGCTGACGAGTTTCGCCCCCGGCTTGCTGAGCACTCGCTGGAACAAGGTTTTTTTGCCGGCCATCAGCAGCGGCCGCTGACCGCCATCGACCTCCGTTGCCACGGGAGGCTTTACGGGTGGCGCCACGGTCGGCGGCGCACTGGCCGGCGGTGCACTGGCCGGCGGTGCTGAAACCACCGGCACCTTGGCGTCGGCTTCGACATCACCGGACAGCCACCAATAACCCGCGCCGCCCAAGGCCAGCGCCACGGCTACCGCGACGAAGGCGAGTGCAAACACCGGCCCCTTGCGCTGTTCCGAGACCGTGGACGACGGCGTCGGCTTCACAGTCGGCGGAACAGGCTTGGGTACAGGCTTGGATCGAGGTTGTGGCTGCGCGGGGCCGGTCGGTATATCGATGGACACCGGCGTCAGTCCCGCCAGGTCATTGCTCACCGCAATCGGCGATACCGCAATTGGCAATGGCCGGATGGTGGTCGCTTCAACCGATTCCCGAGGCAGATTATCCAGCGCCTGCAACAGCGCCGCTGCATCCGGGAAACGCTCGGCCGGATCCTTGGCCAACAGCTTGCGCAGCACTTCTTGATAGCGACCGTGGTGCACCGGCAGCTCCGGCAACGGTTCGGTCAAATGCGCCAGGGCCGTGGAGAGTGCGTCGTTGCCGGTATACGGCAGTTTGCCGACGAGGATTTCGTAGAGCACCACGCCCAGGGCATAAAGGTCGGCCCGGCCATCAATATCCTGGCCGCGCGCCTGTTCCGGGCTCATGTAGCTGGGAGTACCGACGGCGAAACCGGCTTGGGTGAACTGGGTGCGGTCATCCATGGACTTGGCGATGCCGAAGTCTGAGAGCACCGCCGTGCCATCGGCACGGAACAGAATGTTCGCCGGTTTGACATCGCGATGAACCAGCCCCAGCCCATGGGCGTAGCCCAGGGCCGAGGCGATCTGACGGATATAGATCAGGCCCTGCTCCGGCGTCAGACCGGCGGCGATGCGCTCCTTGAGCGTGCCGTTGGGCAGGAATTCCATGGCCATGTAATACAGCTCACCGACATGGCCGATGTCATGGATGGTGACCGTATGCGGGTGAGACAGGCGCGCCAGGGTTTTACCTTCGCGCAGGAAGCGCTCGCAGAAACTCGGGTCGGCCGCCAGCGCAGCGGCCATAACCTTCAATGCCACCTTGCGTTCCAGCGAGCGCTGGGTCGCCAGGTAAACGCTGGCCATGGCGCCTTCGCCGATCTCATCGCCGATGTCGTAGCCCGGGATCAGAATGTTCGCGGTGAGGCTCATGAAGGCACCTTCACGACGATGACGGTGATGTTGTCCGGAGCGCCGCGCATCAGGCCCAGGGACACCAGGCTGCTGGCGATTTCGCCGGGCTCGTCGTGACTCAGCACCTCACTGATCTCATGGTCAGCGATGGTTTTGTTCAGCCCGTCGCTGCACAACAGGTAACTGTCGCCGGGCATCAACAGCAGCTCGACTGTCGCCAGCTCCAGTTGCGCCTCGACCCCAATGGCACGGGTGACAATATTGGCCCGTGGATGCACCCGGGCTTCAGCTTCGCTGAGCAGGCCGCTGTCCTGTAGATCCTGAACGTAACTGTGGTCCCGCGAGATGCTTTCGAGCAGGCCGTCACGCAGGCGATACAAGCGGCTGTCACCCGCCCACAGGCACACCCCGCGCAAGCCGCGCGCCGCCAGCACCACCACCGTGCTACCCATCATGGTCACGCCGCGGTTGGCGGTTTCTTCACGCACGGCGGCGTTGACCCGCAGCAGGTCGGTTTTCAGCGCCGCGACGTATTCATCCAGCGAGCGGCCCACGGCAATGCTACGCAGACTGTCGACAATCAGACTGCTGACGTAGTCGCCCGCCGCGTGCCCACCCATGCCATCGGCGACCACCCACAGGCCGTTTTCCGGCCGGTCCAGGCAGGCATCTTCGTTAACCTGACGGACCATGCCGACATGGCTCTTGCTTGCAGACTTGAACGTCTTTCCAAGGCTTGGACACATCTACACAACACCTTCTTGGCCGAGCAAAAATTGCGCAAAATCAGCGGCGGCCGGCAATCCCTGGCACCGCAACAAACCGGGCGCGATACGCTCCGAACCCTGGCCCCACCACAGGCTCACGCCTTCGCAGGCCGACTCGGCGAGCGCATACATCCGCCGTTGCGGGTCGCTGGCATCGAAGCGATGCAGGCTGGCGAATCGACTGCTCGGGGTGCGTGGGAGATACATCGGGCTGCCCAAGGTCTCCAGCTGCGCGCCGAAGGCTTCGAAACTGGCCTCCACGTTCAGCGTACTCAGCAACAGATTCTCCACCCGCTCAAACCAATCATCCGCACCGCCGACCACCGATGCCGGGTCCGCATCCGGGTCCAGTAGCACCGCGACGGTCAGCGGAAAATACCGGCCAACCCGATCGATGCTCGGCATCACCACGCCGACGGCAGCGTCCGGCCCGCACACGCCAGGGGCGATCATGAAGCGCCACAAGGGACTGACCAGATAGGCGTCCAGCCAACGCTCGCCGAGGCTTGTCTGGCTGGCGAGCAGACCAGCCGCCAGCCACGAATCCCAGGGGTCGATAAAACTCTTAGGCAAGCCACGGCTGACAAAGTCCCCGCGACTGGCCAGCTTTCCATAGAAGCCCGGCGTGCTCATAACCGCTCCGGCAAGCTGAAACCGTTGAGCACACGACTCTTGAATGGGTTGAAGGCGCTGTTGGCCCGCAGCTCATAAGAGACGCTGGCGCCATCGACCCGCAGCCGCAGGTTGAAGCGATCCGGCGAGTTACCGGCGGTCAGGTCCGATTGCTCCAGCAGGCGGAACCAGGCCCAAGGCCCGTCCAGGGTGATGCCCGAACGACCACTGGCCGAAGGCGGCATGATCGAGATCCGCACCACGCCGATGCTGCCGGGGTTGGGCCATTGCATGGAGGTAGGGCGGCTCGGGCCGTGGTCGTAACTCAATTGCTGGCCATCGAGGTCGAGCAAAAACTGGGTGATGGTGGCGTCCATCGCCACGGGCTTGAGTTCGAAGCGCACCATCGGCTGGGTGCCGCCGGAACGGAAAAACGCATCCCGGATGGTCGCTGCCCGCTGGAAGGTTTGCAGCACGCCCGGGGCGATGCCGAGCTTCTGTGCGGCGCCCGGTTGCCAGCGCCAGGCCTGGGTCGAGGTATCCACGTACGGTTGCAGGTATTTGCGGAAGTAGTTATCCATCACCCCGCCTACGCCGAAGAACTGG
Source organism: Pseudomonas sp. S2_A02 (assembly GCF_054668495.1). Taxonomy (NCBI): domain Bacteria; kingdom Pseudomonadati; phylum Pseudomonadota; class Gammaproteobacteria; order Pseudomonadales; family Pseudomonadaceae; genus Pseudomonas; species Pseudomonas sp. S2_A02. The sequence goes on from NZ_CP162776.1 coordinate 3,542,362, forward strand.
CCGAAGTCGTCCAGGGTTGCGTCCCGCGCACTGCCGGGCGACATCGGATAACGTCCGGCCAGGGACTGGCGATAGATGTTCACCACTTCGCTGGTCCAGGCCGCGTTCAGTTGATTGCGTACCCCGCCCATCATGCTGTTGGTGGTGGAGTTGACCACCGACTTGACCAAGCCCTGTACCAGCGGCGGCTGACGTTCGGCGTTGAGGCTGACCCGTGTCGCGGCCGCCGCGGCCTGGTTCTTGGCTTCGCCGAGCAAGGCGTCGCCGCTGGCGCCGACCATGGCGCTGACCTGCACATACAGGGCGTTCATGTCGGCCAGCAGGCCGTCGATGGCCGCCGGCTCGCCTTCGTTTTTGCTGACGATGCTGTTGAGTTCGGCAAAATGCGCGGTGATGGGATCTTCACTGGCCTGCGGTGTGTTTTGCGTCGCCTGCTCCTGGCCGAGCAAGGTGCCCAAGCGCTCCTTGAGCTTGTCGACCCCGCCTTCCACCGGCGCGCCCTTGGCGGCCAGCAGGCGTTCTTCCTGTTGCAGGTCGGTTTCCTTCGCCACTGCTACCAGCAGTTTTTTTAACGGCGAGGTCGGGCCGGAAATCACCCGCAGCACATCGGCGGCCTGGGCCACGCTGGTGATCGGCACAAAGTCGATATCAGCCAACAAGGCATCCCACTGGCGCTGGTAATCCTGGAAATACAGACGGCGCACGTCGGCGGCCAGGCTGGCGACGTTCTGTTGTTCTGCCTGGTCGCGACCGAGCACCCACTGCTCCTCGGCCAAGGTACCGGTCTGGCTCAGGCTGGTGAGCAAAAACCCTTGGCGATAACCCTTGGCGGTGAAGAAACCACTCAAGGGTTCGCCCAGCGGCTTGCCGCTCTTGCGGCTGAACACCAGCGCGGCATCACGCCCGGCCGCCTCGTTGATCCGAAAATCCGGGATGCCGTCCGGCAGTTTCTGGCGCTTGACCCGGTCATAGACGCGCTGGGCCACCGGCAGCTGCTGCAACTGTCGGCGCAGGTCGTCGATCAGGCGCGGGTCCAGACGTGCGGTGGGCGGATGGCGCTCGAACAGTGCCTGCAAATGCTCCCCGAGGGCTGCGCGCTGCTCGGCCGGCAAGTCGCGCGGCAGGCTACGATCCCAATCCAGGGCGATCCACGCCTTGATGAAGTCGGCATCGTAATGCTCGCTGTCGGCGAGCATCAGGTAGGCCTTCAAACCTTCGTAAAGGAAGTCTGAATTGCCGCCGCCGTGCAGTTGCTCTTCGATGCGCGTGAGCAAGCGTGGCGCGAAGACCGCGATCAGCAGCTTGCGATAGACGCTGCCAGACTCGGCTTCAAGCATGTTGCCCTGATACAGGCCCAGGCCTTCGGCCCAGCTCGGCGCGTCGTCGGCCAAGTGCTTTACCGCGCTGAGCAAGGGCAACACCGCCAGCACGTCCCGTTGTGCCGGGCTGAGGTTCTGCACGGCCTGGCCCAGGGGCGCAACTTTCTGATCGACTTGCGCGATATACGCCTGGTTGGCGCGGTAGCTGACCCACCACAAGGTCCCGACCACCAGCACCAGGGCCACGGTCGAGGCCAGCACGCCCCGGGCAATCCACTTGCGCCGACGTTCGACTTTCGGATTGACCCCCACCAGCCCACGCTCGGCAAAGGCCACGGCGCTGAAGAGTTTTTCAATGAAGTAACTGCGCCCGGTGCCGTTCTGGCGCGCCAGATGCTGGCGGTCCAGGTTCATGCTCTGGGCCATGGAGCCGATCAGCCGGTCAATCGGGCTGCCTTCCTGGGTGCCGCTGGTGAAATACACACCGCGCAACAGCACCCGCTCTTCAAAGGCGTTGGGTTTGAATACGCCCTCAAGGAAGCTTTGCAGGCAATCTTTCAACGCGCCGAACTGTTGCGGGAAGCCGTAGATCAGATCGCGCCGCGCCGGGTCGCGTTCCTGTTGCAAACGCTCCACCAAACGGTCGTTGAGGCGCTGTTCCAGGCCGGTGAACTCGCTTTGCAGATGGGCCAGCGGGCTATCATTGTTTTTGCCGTCGTCCAGGGCAAAGGTCATACCCCAGACCTGGGCCCGCTCTTCCTTGCTCAGGGTATCGAAATACTCCATGAACCCTGGCACCAGATCGAGCTTGGTCAGCATCAGGTAGATCGGAAAGCGCACGCCGAGTTGCGTGTACAGCTCCTGGATACGCAGGCGGATCGCGGCGGCATGGGCAGCGCGCTCGGCGTCGCTGCCCAGCAGCAGATCGGAGAGGCTGATGGCGATAAACGCGCCGTCGATCGGACGCCGGGCCCGCTGTTTTTTCAACAGGCCGAGAAAACCCAGCCACGCGGCTTTATCGACTGTCGCGTCGCTGTCCTGGGTGGTGTAGCGCCCGGCGGTATCGAGCAGCACGGCCTGATCGGTAAACCACCAATCGCAATTGCGCGTGCCACCGACGCCACGGACCGCCCCGGCGCCCAACTGCGCCGCCAACGGAAAATGCAGCCCGGAATTGACCAGCGCCGTGGTCTTGCCCGAACCCGGCGGGCCGATGATCACGTACCACGGGAGTTCGTACAGGTTACGACGCTCGTCACCGCCCAGCTTGGCTTTCTTCAACAGCGCCAAGGCTTCGTCCATGCGCTGGCGCAGGGTTTCGAGCTCTTCGGCAGTGGCGATGCTGGTCGGGTCCGGCGGGGTTTGCGCCGCCAGGCTGCGCATCACTTCAGCGGCCTGACGGCGAGCCTGGATGATGCGAAACAGCCGATAGGCGATCCACACCGCGAACACCAGAATGATCAGCGCCCAGCGCCGGCCTTCGGGTACCAGGAACTCGAGCAGCGGCCCGACAAACCAGATGATCAGGCTCAGGGCGATCAACCCCAGCAATGGAATGACCCAGCGGATGATAAAACTGAAAAACGCCTTCACTCGACCCCCTCCGCCAACACTGTAATTTCGACCCGACGGTTGCGTGCGCGGCCCTCTGTTGTCGCGTTCGAGGCCAACGGTTCGGTGTCGCTGCGGCCTTCGGCGCTGAAGCGTTCCGGCTGCCCGGTTTTGGCCGAAAGGATTTGCAGCACCGAAGTGGCCCGCGCCTCGGACAAGGCCCAATTCGATGGAAACCGCAAAGTGGCAATCGGGCGATTGTCGCTGTGGCCGGTCACCCGGACCTGGCCCTTGACCTTGCGAACGGCATCGGCGATGCGCAGCATCAGCGGCTGAAAATTGTCGACGATGCTGGCGCTGCCCGAAGCGAACAGTTCATCGCCACGGATGGTCACCACTGAACGGTCAACGGCGTCTTCCACCGCTATCCGCCCAGCCTTGATTTCATCGGCAAGAAAGCCCGCCAGGCGCGGACGCTCGATCAGTTTCGGTTGCACCACCGGACGGTCGATGGCCTGCACCGGGATCTCACCCAGCGCATGGATATTTTTAAACACCGGCTCGGCATCGGCGGCCAGTTTCAAGCGCAGGCCGAACAGCAGTGCCAGCAGCAACGCCACGCCGATGGCCACGGCGATCCATGGCGGCATGAATTGCGCCAGCCGGTCGCGGGCCACGCTGACGCCACGCCAATGGGGCGACAGTTCACGCTCATAATCGCCACGGGCACTGCGGATGACTGCACTGGTGCGTTCACGCAAGGCTTCCAGTTGGCTGCGACCGTCGTTCATGACCCGATAACGCCCTTCGAAACCCAGGCACATGCACAGGTACAACAGCTCCAGCAGATACAAACGTTCGCGGGGGCTTTGCAGGCAATGTTCCAACAGCTGGAACACCTTCTCGCCGCCCCAGGCTTCGTTGTGCACGGTGATCAGCAGGCTCTGTTTGCCCCAATCGCTGGCACCACCCCACGGCGTACTCAACACTGCTTCATCCAGAGCCGTGCACAAGGCGTAACGGGCCAGCAATACATCGTTGCGCACCACACCGGCAGCCTCGGCGCGTTCCTCGAACTGGCGCAGGTAGGCCAGTAATTGCGCCCGCAGGCTCGCTGGCGCCGGGTGGGCAATGGTGTTGCGCAAGCGAGTCAGCAAAGCCAGCAACGGGCCAGCGGCGCTCTCCAGGGGGTTGAGACCTTCGGCCGTGCCGATCAAAAGCGGCGCGGCCGGCATCGAAAGTGGCGCGGGCTGGACGCGACCAGCCTCCGGGCGGGCCGGGTCGGCACCACGGCCACCGGGTGTCGGCATGAATTGGGTACGATCGTCGTTGCTCATTGCGGTTTATCCTCGGATCGCCCAGAAAGCCAGGTTCAGCCCCGGGAATTGCCCCGCGATGTAGAACGCAAAACCGCCGGAGTTGGCCAGTTGCTGCCAATGCTCGCTGCCCCGGTCCAGTTCGTAATAAGTGGAGCCGGCGTGATACGGGAGTTGCCGTGGCGCCACCGGCAGCGGCAGCAGGCCAATGCCCGGTAATTGCAGGTTGACCAGATTGCGGATGTGCTCCACCGAGCCGACCTTGCTCTGTTGGCCAAAGTGGCTGCGCAGGGTTTCGGCGGGCACGTCGGCGCGCACCACCAGGATGAAGCTGGCGCTGTCGAGCAGGGACTTGTCGGCCAGCATCGCCACATGGACGCCGTAGGCTTTTTCGACAATCGGAATCGGCGTGGCCTTGCTGTCGATCAGCATCGACAGCGCCTCACGCAGAGCCTGCATCACCGGCGCAAAACTCAGCGCCAAGTCATCGTGCTGGTACTGCGGATATTCCTGCGGTCGCCGCCCGGAAGCGGTAAAGGTCGAGAACTCCCCGGCCAGACTCACCAGCTCGCTGTAGAACCGCTCCGGGTGCAACGGGCTCAACTGGCTCAAGTGCTGGATCAGCGGCTGGGCACGGTTGACCAGTTGCAGCAGCATGAAATCGGCAATTTCCGAGGCACCGCCGGCACCGGATGCCACCACCCGTCCGGCGAGGGCTTCGCCGCGCTGATGCAGCAGGCCCAGCAGTTCGTTGCGAAACGCGGCCAGCGGTTTGGAGACGACCACATCCAGCAGCGGCGGAATGTAAGTGTCATCGAGCACCAAGGCGCGGTCGGCGCGTTTCTCCTTGATTCGTACCAGACCGATGGCGGCGTAGTCGCTGATGCCATCCTGGGCAACCAATAATCGCAGCGCCCTCGAACCCACGGCCACCGGCGCCTGGTTTTCGAACGGCGCGTTGTCGTCCCGTACTTCGCGCACCTGGCTCACGTAGCGCGCAGCGCCCAGGGTTTCGCCTTCGTCAACGGTGTCTCGCGCACCGGCGCGCTTGAGCGGCAAAGCCAGGTACACCAAACCATCGCGCAGGTTGTCATCGACATTCAGCGGGCTCGGCGCCAGGTCATCCTGCGGAATGTTGAATGGCGTGCCGTCCGGCAACAGGCCCCGCGCCGAGATGATCGCCAGTTTTCCCTGGGCCAGCAGACCCTGGTCGATCAGCAATTCGGAAAAACCCCAGGCGCCGGCCGACAGCGGACGGCTCCGGGCATCGATGAGGTTCTCCAGGTAACGGTCATGCTGCTGGAAGTGCTGCGTTCCAATGAACATGCCTTCCGACCAGACCACACGATTGTTCCAGGACATGGGGGCTCCGATTGCTTATTGGGCAGGGCTGGATGGGGAAACCACGACGGCGCTGCGCACGGCGCGCACGTCGAGGCTGATCTGGTATTCGGTGTATTGGCGCGGCGGGACATTCATCACCGCACGCCACAACGACTGATCCAGCTCGCGATACCCCACCAGTACGCCGATATGGCGGGTGGCCGGGTCGAGGTCACGTTGCAGGCTCAACTGCTGGCCGGGCTGGATCAGCACTTCGTCCTGATCGATCAAATCTGTGCCGAGCGTCGCCTGGGCCCGTTCGGCCAGTGCGAAATAGTCGGAACGGCCGAAGGTGGCGGCATTTTTCAATTCGAAAATGCGCACCCGGACCGGGGCTGGCTGGCCAGTGGCGCCGGGGTTGAGCCCGGCAATGGCGTGAAAGTGCAACTCGACGGCGGCAGTGTCGGCCTCGGCCTCAGCCTCTTCGGGCTGGGGTTTGGCCGCATCCTTGGCACATGCGGTCAGCAGAAGCGCGGTGGCGACTGCGAGTAAAAACCTGGGAATCATCCTGCGTCCTCAATGACGTTTCAGCTATCCGTTGTTCCGTTCTTTGCTATGAATGGCGCTATGCGATGGCGATGCTCAGCCGCGGCGCTGCCTTGTACTGTGTTCTTCGTAGGCGCGGCTGAATTCCCGACCGAACAGGTCCTGGAAATCCTCTTGGGCCTCGCGGGAAATATTGCTGTAGAGCTCGGTGAACTGCTGCCAGTACTGGGCCTGTCGCGAGCCACTGAAAATACTCGACAGGCCACCGGGCTTGCCCATGCGCTCTTCAAGTTGCGCCGGTTCGAAGCGCGCCAGCAGGTGCTTGATCGCAGCTTCCACGCCGGCCATCACCGCCAATTGGTGGGCACGCAAGTCATCGAAGCTGTCGCGCACAGCCAGGTCCGGCGCCATGAACGCCTGATTGCTGTGGCGCAACAGCAACAGCAACGCTTCATCGACGTTGGGAGCGAATTTCAGCGGGTTGTTTTCCACCGGTTGAATCATCGTCTGCTGAATGCGGAACTCGCCCTTGAGGCTGCTACGGGCGCGCAAGACATCGATCAGGCCTTCGACCATCAGCCGATAACTGCGGCCGATGCTTTCCATTTGCGCCTCGGCCTGGGCCTTGTCCAGGCGCACTTGATCCAGCCCGGCACCGCGTAGAAAGGCTTGCAACAGGTCGGGTTCAGAATTGTTGACCGGATCGACCAGGCGTTCGACGACGGCCACGGGCGGTTCGCGCAGTGGGGCCGGTTCGATCGGTACGTCGATGTGAGGTACGGCTGGCGGCGCAAGCTCTGCAACAGGCAAAGGGGCAACAGCCACCGGCGCAGGCTTGTCGCTGAACAGGTCCCAATCTTCCGGAATCACCGGGGCCGACACCAGCGGGTCAGGCCCGGCCACGGGCGTTGGGGTGGGGATCGGGGTCGGCGGGCGGAAGTCGTGCAGCTCGGCCGGGACATGGTCGGGCTGGGTGGCCGGCGGAACGCTGGTCGGTGTCAGAAAGTCGAACAGGTCCGGCATTGTGTCCATGGCCGATACGCCCTGAAAATGCGCAGGTGGTGTCTCGGGCAACGAGGTCGGCGTATTCACGACGGCGCCCTGACGCCCCATCAAGGCCTCAAAGCTGCTGGACGAATCAGCGAAAGGATTGCCGTCGGTCACTGGCAGACTGAAATCAATACGCGCCTGGATTTCATAATCACCGATGCGAATAACTTCGCCATCTTGCAACGGCTCGCTGTTTCCTTTGCGCAGACGAATACCGGCCTTCACCAATTCCACACCATTAGTGCTGTTATCGGTTAAGTAATACCGGCCATCTTTATATTGAATAACGCAATGTTTGCCGGAAACCAAGCGCTCAGGGTCGGGCAATACCCAGTCATTATCAGAGTTTCGGCCTATCGCCATCACACCCTGATTCATGGATTTCTCAGGGCACTGGCCAGGGGTAATTTTGTGATAACTAGTGATAGTCAAACACAGCGACATCTTGCCTCCTTGCTGAACACTTTGCGCGCGGGCGAATCGGGATTTACTCCCGCCAGACTCGATCCGACTACCTTGCAAACAACCTCGAAAACGGCTTTTTGCCAGCATGATTGCTGATCTTAACCGGCTTGCGTGACAAAAAACCTGCATCAGTGCCTGCCTCGACCCATCGGTCGCGCAGGTTGTTAAGCACCTCACATCTGTCACACAGGGGAAATAGCTTACCTTGACAAGCCATAAGTACTACACCAAAAATAACAACTTCTTGAATAACAATGATGGCACTTTGAGATTATTGCGTATCCAAAGGGCCATTACACTCAAGGAAACATGCGTAGTTCCACCTGGCGCTAACGTGTGAACTGCCCGACTCTTTCAGTCGGGCGATAGGGAGATCAAATTCAGTGGAAGTGCCTTTGTTGCTCGCCGCCGTTTCCGCGACTTCGCCCTGTGGCGAAGATCTGGAATACGACGCGGATTTTTTGCGCCTGGAACGCGATTCCCAAGGCCAGCCCGAGCGCAGCATGGGCGATTCGATATTGCCTGCCGCCCCCCCTGAATGGCGCAGCATCCAGCAGCAAAGTCTGGATTTGTTGCAACGCAGCAAAGACCTGCGTATCACCCACTTCCTTTTGCAAAGCTCCCTTGCCCTCGAAGGCGTCACCGGCCTGGCCCGCGTCCTGACGCTGATCAGCGAGTTGCTCAAGCAGTACTGGGCCGACCTGCATCCGCGCCTGGATGCCGAAGACAACAACGACCCCACGGTGCGCATCAATGCCCTCGCCGGCCTGACGTCCGATGCCACCATTCGCCTGCTACGCGAAAGCATCCTGGCCCGTTCCCGAACCTTTGGTGCTGTCAGCCTGCGCGCCGCTGCCAATGCCAGCGGCTTGCAAAGTTTCCCTGACGAAAACCTCGGCGCCGAGCAGCTCGCCGGGGCGTTCCTGGACAGCGATCCCGAACAGTTGGAAATCACCCGTGCAGCTTTGCACGAGGCCCGCAGCGTCGCCGAGGCCATCGAGCAACAGATCAGCGAACAAATCGGTTCCGCCCAGGGCGTTGACCTTGGCCCATTGAAGCAACCGCTAAAAATGGCCCTGCAGATTCTCGGCCAGTTCGCCCCGCAGAGCGGCGACAGCCCCCAGCCCGATTCCATCAGCGACGACAGTGCCGCGCCGGTTGAACACCCCACCGCACCGAGCACACCGCGCAGCACCGGCGAAATCAACAACCGCGACGACGTGTTGCGCAGCCTGGACCGGATTCTTGCGTATTACACCCGTCATGAGCCCTCCAGCCCGCTGCCGGTGCTGTTGAACCGGGCGAAGAATCTGGTGCACGCCGACTTTGCGGCCATCGTGCGCAACCTGATTCCCGACGGCATGAGCCAATTTGAAAATCTGCGCGGACCAGACAGCGAATAAAAGCGAACGGATCACGCAGTCACGTCACCGGTACCACCGATGACGCCAACACCGTCGCTCAAGCGACCAGGAGCAGCAACGTGGCGAAGCAAAGTTCTCAGAAATTCATCGCGCGCAACCGTGCGCCTCGAGTGCAGATCGAGTACGACGTCGAGCTCTACGGCGCCGAGAAAAAGGTCCAGTTGCCCTTCGTCATGGGCGTCATGGCGGACCTCGCCGGCAAGCCCGCCGAGCCTCTGGCGCCCGTGGCCGATCGCAAGTTCCTCGAAGTGGATGTCGATAACTTCGACTCGCGCCTCAAGGCCATGCAGCCACGTGTCGCATTTCACGTGCCCAACGAGCTGACCGGCGAAGGCAACCTGAGCCTGGACATCACCTTTGAAAGCATGGACGACTTCAGCCCGGCCGCCGTGGCGCGCAAGGTCGACTCGCTGAACAAGTTGCTCGAAGCGCGCACCCAACTGGCCAACCTGCTGACCTACATGGACGGCAAGACCGGTGCCGAAGAAATCATCATGAAGGCCATCAAGGATCCGGCGCTGCTCCAGGCGCTTGCCAGTGCGCCGAAGCCAGCCGAGCCTCAGGCTTAATCAGGACGAATGATCATGACCGATTCAGTACGTGCAGACGCCCAGAAACTGGGCACCACCGAAGAAGCCAGCGAGTTCGCCTCCCTGCTGCTGCAAGAATTCAAACCCAAAACCGAACGCGCCCGCGAAGCCGTCGAGACCGCCGTGCGCACCCTGGCCGAACAGGCCCTGGCGCAGACGGATCTGGTGTCCAACGACGCCATCAAGTCGATCGAATCAATCATCGCGGCCATCGACGCCAAGCTCACCGCCCAGGTCAATCAGGTCATCCACCACCCCGATTTCCAGCAACTGGAAAGCGCCTGGCGTGGCTTGCACTACCTGGTCAACAACACCGAGAGCGATGAGCAACTGAAGATTCGCGTGCTCAATATCTCCAAGACCGACCTGCACAAGACCCTGAAGAAATTCAAGGGCACCGCGTGGGACCAGAGCCCGATCTTCAAAAAGATGTACGAAGAAGAATACGGCCAGTTCGGCGGCGAACCTTACGGTTGCCTGGTGGGCGATTACTACTTCGACCAGTCGCCGCCGGATGTCGAGTTGCTGGGCGAGTTGTCGAAAGTCTGCGCCGCCATGCACTCACCGTTCATCGCAGCCGCATCGCCGACCGTGATGGGCATGGGCTCGTGGCAGGAACTGTCGAACCCACGCGATCTGACCAAAATCTTCACCACACCGGAATACGCTGGCTGGCGCTCGCTGCGCGAATCGGAAGACTCGCGCTACATCGGCCTGACCATGCCGCGTTTCCTCGCGCGTCTGCCGTATGGCGCCAAGACCGATCCGGTGGAGGCCTTCGCCTTCGAAGAAAACACCGACGGTGCCGACAGCTCCAAGTACACCTGGGCCAACGCCGCTTACGCGATGGCGGTGAACATCAACCGTTCGTTCAAACACTTCGGCTGGTGCTCGCGCATTCGTGGCGTGGAGTCTGGCGGTGAAGTGGAAAACCTGCCGGCGCACACCTTCCCCACCGACGATGGCGGCGTGGACATGAAGTGCCCGACCGAAATCGCTATTTCGGACCGCCGCGAAGCGGAATTGGCGAAGAACGGTTTCATGCCGCTGTTGCACAAGAAAAACACCGACTTCGCCGCGTTCATCGGCGCCCAGTCGTTGCAGAAACCGGCCGAATACGACGACCCGGACGCCACCGCCAACGCCAACCTGGCCGCGCGCCTGCCGTACCTGTTCGCCACCTGCCGTTTCGCCCATTACTTGAAGTGCATCGTGCGCGACAAGATCGGCTCCTTCAAAGAGAAGGACGAAATGCAGCGTTGGTTGCAGGACTGGATCCTCAACTACGTCGACGGCGACCCGGCGCACTCCACCGAAACCACCAAGGCCCAACACCCATTGGCGGCGGCCGAAGTGATTGTCGAGGACGTGGAAGGCAACCCGGGGTACTACAACTCCAGGTTCTACCTGCGCCCGCACTATCAGCTCGAAGGTCTGACCGTGTCGCTGCGCCTGGTATCCAAGCTGCCTTCGGCCAAAGGCGCATAACACCGACCTTGATGTGATCGTTCCCACGCTCTGCGTGGGAATGCCGCCCGGGACGCTCCGCGTCCCAGGGACGCGGAGCGTCCCCAGATGCGTTACCACGCAGAGCGTGGGAACGATCAACAAAACACAATGTGGTAGAGACCACACACGGAGAAAACATGGCTGTTGATATTTTCATCAAGATCGGCGACATCAAGGGCGAGTCCATGGACAAGGCCCACAAGGACGAAATCGACGTCTTGAACTGGAGCTGGGGCCTGTCTCAGTCCGGCAACATGCACGTAGGCAGCGGCGGTGGTGCCGGCAAGGTGAACATCCAGGACCTGTCGCTGACCAAGTACGTCGACAAAGCCTCGCCGAACCTGATGATGCACTGCGCCAGCGGCAAGCACATCGACAAGGTCAAGCTGACCGTGCGCAAGGCCGGCGGCGAAAGCCAGGTCGAGTACATGATCATCAACCTGGAAGAAGTGCTGGTCACTTCCCTGAGCACCGGCGGCTCGGGCAGCGATGATCGCCTGACCGAAAACCTCACCCTGAACTTCGCCAAGGTGCTGGTGGACTACCAGCCGCAAAAGGCCGATGGCACCAAGGAAGGCGGGCCGGTCAAGTTCGGCTGGAACATCCGCCAGAACGTCAAGGTGTAATCGAAGATGCCCCCGGCGTTATACGCCGGGGGTGTTTTGGTGCCTGCTCGAATCCAATCCTTTTCCACTCGGTGTCTGAGTCATGGCCAAGCCTTCGTTTATTAATTTGTGGAAAGCGTATTCCGATCTCTTGGCTACGCACCCTGACGCAAAACCCTGCAACGGACCATGGGAAAATCAGTGTGCGATCCGCATGAGCATGACGCTCAATGCAGAGCTGACCATCAAGATCAACAAATCCACCTATACCGAACCCAAATGTGCACATGAGCACGCCAGGGGTGCCGAATCACTGGCGAACTGGTTGTGGAAGCATCATCTGGGGCGGCCACAGATTCTCGGTGGAAGTGCCGAAGAGCGCCGCAAGTTGCAAGACAAGACCGGGCTCATTTTTTTCAAGGATTGTTTCCAGCAGTCTGGGGAGTCTGCTGACAATCGCACCGGCGATCATATCGACCTATGGAATCGTGGCTTGACCATTGGCCGCTACAACGACCCTGCCTACCGATCCAGAGCCATCTGGTTCTGGGAGCTGACATGATCAGATCCAGCCGAAACCTGGCGGCCCTGTGCTGCGTATTGTCGAGCCTGTGGGCGTGCGCCGGCCAACAGGCTGCCCCTGCTTCCGAAGACCAGGTCGTCACTCTGGGCGGACAACAACTGACGCTGGGGAACGATCAGCAGCGATGCGTGTTGCGTAAACCGGATCAGAGCGTGCTGCCCCTCGAGATGTTATGGCCTTGCCAATTTGCTGTCGACCGACAGGGCAAACCTCACATCGAATCCTTCAACAACGTACCGATCGTGATCGTACTGCATGTGAGCGTTGACCCTGCGAACAGTCGCGAATGCCGGTCCGAGTACCGCGCTGTACGTCAGATCAAAGGCCAGCTCGAACCTTCGGTGGTCGCTCGCAGTGCCAGTTGCCTGCGCGGTGCAGGGGATCAGAAAGATTACACAGGTCTTTTCATTTGGTAACCGAAATCGCCACCCGCGATCGCCTGCAACCGTCCCTGCTGGACCGGCTGACCGACGACGAACCGAACAACCTAAAGGAAAGCGCCGACAAGCGCGTGCTCTCCCTGACCCAACTGAAAGCCTCGGTGCTGCGTGACCTGGCGTGGCTGCTCAACACCACTTCGTTGCTCAGCGCCGATGCGACGTTGCACACCCCCGCCGGCACGTCGGTGGTCAACTTCGGGCTGCCAGCGCTGGCCGGCAACAGTGCGTCGAACGTCGATATCGCGGCGCTTGAAGCGCTGATCCACCAGGCCATCGCCACCTTCGAACCGCGGATTCTGCGTAACACTTTGCGCGTGCGGGCCCGGGCATCCGCCGAGATGAACCACAACGCCCTGAGTTTCGAGATCGAAGGCGATCTCTGGGCCCAGCCAGTGCCGCTGCGCCTGATGCTGCAAACCGACCTGGACCTGGAATCCGGCCATGTGCGAGTGATCAACGCCGAACAACGGAGACGCTCATGAACCCGCGCCTGCTGGAACTGTACAACCAGGAGCTGCACCACGTGCGCGAAAGCGCGGCGGAGTTCGCTCAGGAATACCCGAAAATTGCCAGTCGGCTGACGTTGTCCGGCATGGACTGCGCCGACCCGTACGTCGAGCGTTTGCTGGAGGGGTTTGCTTATCTGACGGCGCGGGTACAGCTCAAGCTCGATGCCGAATACCCGACCTTCACTCATAACCTGCTGGAAATCGCGTACCCCCATTACTTGGCGCCGACACCGTCGATGACCGTGGTGCAATTGCAGGCCGACCCTGATGAAGGCTCGCTGAGCAGCGGCTTCCCGCTGCCCCGGGACACTGTCCTGCGTGCCGCCCTGGGCCGCGAAACCCAAACCTGCTGTGAGTACCGCACCGCCCACGCGGTGACGTTGTGGCCGTTGCAGGTCAGCCAGGCCGAGTACTTCGGCAACCCGTCCGCCGTGCTCGGGCGTCTGGCCGCCAGCGAACCCAAGGCCAAGGCCGGTCTGCGCCTGACCTTGCGCACCGGCGCCGAACTACCGTTCAACAGTCTGGCCCTGGACAACCTGCCGCTGTACCTCAGCGGCGCAGACGAACAACCCTTCCGCCTCTACGAACAGCTGCTGGGCAATGTCTGCGCCGTGTTCGCCCGTCAGCCCGGCGGCGATTGGGTGGAACGCCTGCCGCAGGACGCATTGCGCTCCCAGGGATTCGACGATACTGACGCCGCGCTGCCAGTGGTCTCGCGGGCCTTCCAGGGCTATCGCCTGTTGCAGGAATACTTCGCCCTGCCCCAGCGCTTTCTGTTCGTCGATTTCACCCAGTTGAGCCGTGCGGTCAAACGCTGCGACGGCCAGGAACTGGAAATAGTCGTGCTGTTCGACCGTCACGATCCGAGCCTGGAGGGCAGCGTCGGAGCCGCGCAGTTCCTGCCGTTCTGCACCCCGGCAATCAACTTGTTTCCCAAGCGCCTGGATCGCATTCACTTGTCGGAACGAGTCAATGAACACCATGTGATCGCCGACCGCACCCGGCCAATGGATTTCGAGATTCATTCCCTGACCACCCTCACCGGCCACGGCACCGGGTCGGAGCAGCCTTTTTTGCCCTTCTATGCGGTACGCGATCCGTCTCGCTACGGCCGCGATCAGGCCTGGTACACGGTGCGGCGCGAACCCCGCGTGCTGTCCAGCGGACAGCGGCGCAACGGCCCGCGCTCGACTTACATCGGCAGCGAAACCTTCGTCAGCCTGGTGGACAGCCAGCAGGCGCCTTATCGCCACGATCTGCGTCAACTGGGCGTAACAGCGTTGTGCACCAACCGCGACCTGCCGCTGTTCATGAGCGTGGGCAACAGCAAGACCGATTTCACCCTGGCCGACAGCGCACCGGTAGCGGCGGTGCGCTGTGTGGCAGGCCCGAGCCGTCCACGCGCCAGCCATGCCCACGACGCCAAGGCGTGGCGGTTGATCAGCCAGCTTTCGCTGAATTACTTGTCCCTCAGCGAGCAAGGCCAGGGCGCCGCCGCCCTGCGCGAACTGCTGCGCCTGTACGGCGACAGCAACGACGCGGCGTTGCAATTGCAGATCGAAGGCCTGCGCGGAGTCAGCAGTAAGGCCTGCACCCGACGCTTGCCCATGCCGGGCCCGATCGTGTTTGGTCGTGGCCTGGAGATCACCCTGGAATTCGATGAAAACGCGTTTCGCGGCACTGGAGTCTTCTTGCTCGGTGCAGTGTTCGAACGCTTCCTGGCACGCTACGTGTCGATCAACAGCTTTACCGAGACGGTGATCCGTACCACCGAACGCGGCGAGATCATGCGATGGAAAGCCAAGCCCGGACGTCGTCCGACCCTGTGAGTACCCTGGACGCGATGCACCAGGAGCCCTGGGAATACGACTTCTTCCAGGCGTTGCGGCGCATCGAGTGCGAATCGCCTGAACTGCCGCGCCTGGGCCATTCATTGCGTCTGGCCGATGATCCGTTGCGCCTTGGGCAACAGGCCGATTGCACCTTCGCCCCGGCGACCCTGGCGTCGGTACAGCCGAGCATCGACGGTGCGCCGGCGCGCCTGGAGCAGTTCTTTTTCGGCCTCGGCGGCCCCAACGGCCCATTGCCGCTGCACATCACCGAATATGTGCGCGAACGCCAGCGCAACAACGCCGACAGCACCAGTAAACGTTTCCTGGATGTGTTCCATCACCGCCTGCTGAGCCTGTTTTACCGGGCCTGGGCCGAAGCGCGGCCGACGGTCAGCCATGACCGCCCGGACGATGACTACTGGTCGGCACGCCTGGCAGCACTGAGCGGCCGGGGCATGCCGAGCCTGCTCAAACAAGGGCGGATCCCCGACACGGCGAAGTTGCATTACAGCGGTCACCTGTCGGCACAAACCCGCTACCCGGACGGTTTGAAGGCCATTCTCAGCGAGTACTTCGGCCTGCCGGTGGAGATCGAAGAGTACGTCGGCCAATGGCTGGAGCTGCCCGAACGCAGCCGCGTGGGTGTCAGCGCCCATCAATTGGGCGTGGATTTTTGCCTGGGTCGCTACGTCTGGGATCGCCAGCACAAATTTCGCATTCGCCTGGGGCCACTCAGGCTGGATGACTACATGAGCATGCTGCCCGGTAGCCACCCCTTCAATGAGCTGGTGGCCTGGGTGGCCGAATACCTGGGCCATGAACTGGACTGGGACCTGAACCTGATTCTGAAACAGCCCGAAGTACCGGCGTTGCAACTCAATGGGCGCTTCCGCCTGGGTTTCAACACCTGGCTGGGACGTCCTGAAAAAGATGCCAACGATCTAATACTGGCCCGGCATTACGCCGAGCAAGCCAACACCTCACAGACCTCAAGGAGCCAAGAGCATGGGTGAAATCAGTCGCGCCGCGTTGTTCGGTAAACTCAACAGCGTGGCTTACAAAGCCATCGAAGCCGCCACCGTGTTCTGCAAGTTGCGCGGTAACCCTTATGTGGAGCTGGCCCACTGGTTTCATCAGTTGCTGCAATTGCAGGACTCAGACCTGCACCGCATCATCCGTCAGTTCAACATCGAGCCGGCGCGCCTGGCCCGTGACCTGACCGAAGCCCTGGACCGTTTGCCACGCGGCTCGACTTCAATCACTGACTTGTCCTCCCATGTGGAAGAAGCCGTGGAACGTGGCTGGGTCTACGGCAGCCTGATGTTCGGCGAAAGCCAGGTGCGTACCGGTTACCTGGTGCTGGGCATCCTCAAGACGCCGAGCCTGCGCCATGGGCTACTGGGGCTGTCGGCAGAATTTGACAAGATCAAGGTCGAGGCCCTGAGCGAGCGTTTTGACGAATACGTCGGTGACTCGCCGGAAAATGCGCTCAGCGCCAGCGATGGTTTCAACGCCGGCAGCGTGCCCGGTGAAGCCAGCGGCGCCATGGCTCCAAGCGCCATGGGCAAGCAGGAAGCGCTCAAGCGTTTTACCGTCGACCTCACCGAGCAGGCCCGTAACGGCAAGCTAGATCCGATTGTCGGGCGTGACGAAGAAATCCGCCAACTGGTGGACATCCTCATGCGCCGCCGGCAGAACAATCCGATGCTGACCGGTGAAGCCGGCGTCGGTAAAACCGCCGTGGTCGAAGGCTTTGCCCTGCGCATCGTCGCCGGTGACGTGCCGCCAGCGCTCAAGGACGTGGAACTGCGCAGCCTCGACGTCGGCCTGTTGCAGGCCGGCGCGAGCATGAAAGGTGAATTCGAACAGCGCCTGCGCCAGGTCATCGAAGACGTCCAGGCCTCGCCAAAACCGATCATCCTGTTTATCGACGAAGCCCACACGCTGGTAGGTGCCGGCGGCGCCGCCGGCACCGGGGACGCAGCCAACCTGCTCAAACCGGCTCTGGCCCGGGGTACCCTGCGCACCGTGGCCGCCACCACCTGGGCCGAGTACAAGAAGCATATCGCGAAAGACCCGGCCCTGACCCGCCGTTTCCAGGTGGTGCAAGTCGCCGAGCCGTCTGAAGACAAGGCGCTATTGATGATGCGCGGCGTGGCCTCGACCATGGAGAAACACCATAAGGTGCAGATTCTTGACGAAGCCCTGGAAGCTTCGGTCAAGCTGTCCCACCGCTACATCCCGGCGCGCCAGTTGCCGGACAAATCCGTGAGCCTGCTGGACACCGCCTGCGCCCGGGTCGCCATCAGCCTGCACGCCGTGCCGGCCGAAGTGGACGACAGCCGTCGCCGCATCGAGGCGTTGGAAACTGAACTACAAATCATCGCCCGCGAGCACGCCATCGGCATCGTCATCGGCGCCCGCCAGAGCAATAGCGAAAACCTGCTGGCCGCCGAGCGCGAACGCCTGGCCGAACTCGAAAGCCGCTGGGCCGAAGAGAAAACCCTGGTGGACGAACTGCTCGCCACCCGCGCCACCCTGCGCGAAAGCGTCGGCGTGGTAGACAGCGACGTTGGCAGTGACGACAGCCACGCCCTGCGCGAGAAACTGGTGGACCTGCAACAGCGTCTCAGCGCCCTGCAAGGCGAAACCCCGCTGATTCTGCCGACGGTCGACTACCAGGCCGTGGCCTCGGTGGTCGCCGACTGGACCGGGATTCCGGTGGGCCGCATGGCCCGTAACGAACTGGAAACCGTGCTCAACCTCGACCAGCACCTGAAAAAACGCATCATCGGCCAGGACCATGCCTTGCAGATGATCGCCAAGCGCATCCAGACCTCTCGCGCCGGCCTCGACAACCCGAGCAAGCCGATTGGCGTGTTCATGCTCGCGGGCACCTCCGGCGTGGGCAAGACCGAAACCGCCCTGGCTTTGGCCGAAGCCATGTACGGCGGTGAGCAGAACGTCATCACCATCAACATGAGCGAATTCCAGGAAGCTCACACCGTGTCCACTCTCAAGGGCGCGCCACCGGGCTATATCGGCTATGGCGAAGGCGGCGTGCTGACCGAAGCCGTGCGGCGCAAACCCTACAGCGTGGTGCTGCTGGACGAGGTGGAAAAGGCCCACCCGGACGTGCACGAGATCTTTTTCCAGGTCTTCGACAAAGGCGTGATGGAGGACGGCGAAGGCCGGGTGATCGACTTCAAGAACACCTTGATCCTGTTGACCACCAACGCTGGCACCGAGTTGATTGCCCGGGTCTGCAAAGACCCGCAAAACGTGCCCGAGCCCGAAGAGATCGCCAAGGCCTTGCGCCAGCCGCTGCTGGAAATTTTCCCGCCGGCATTGCTGGGCCGCCTGGTGACCATTCCGTACTACCCGCTCAGCGACGAGATGCTCAAGGCCATTACCCGCCTGCAACTCAACCGCATCAAAAAGCGCGTGGAGAACACCCATAAAGTGGCCTTCGATTACGACGATGCGGTGATCGACCTGATCGTCTCCCGCTGCACCGAAACCGAAAGCGGTGGGCGAATGATCGACACCATCCTGACCAACAGCTTGCTGCCGGACATGAGCCGCGAGTTCCTCACCCGCATGCTCGAAGGCAAAGCGCTGGCAGGCGTGCGAATCAGCGCCCGGGATAACGAATTGCACTACGACTTCAGCGACGCCGCATAGCCCCTGGAGGAATGCGGTCAGTGTGGGAGCTGGCTTGCCTGCGATAGCGGTGTATCAATCGGCATCAATGCTGAATGTCACACCGCTATCGCAGGCAAGCCAGCTCCCACATTTGATCTGGTTTCTGCTGGGAAAAGCGGCGCGGCGATTACAACTTTACGGGATAACTGATGCTATTCGAGCAACTCTCACGCCTGGCAAAAATCACCAGCCCCCTGGGGCCGGATGTGCTGTTGCTCAAGGACATGGGCGGCGGCGAAGAGCTGGGGCGGCTGTTCAACTATGAATTGCAGTTGCACTCGCTGGACAACGCCATTGACCTCAACCAGTTGCTGGGCAAACCCATGTGCCTGAGCCTGCAACTGGACGGCGGTGGCGAGCGCTATTTCCATGGCATCGTTGCCCGTTGCAGCCAGAACGTCGATCAGGGCCAGTTCGCCAGCTACCAGGCCACGCTGCGGCCCTGGCTATGGCTGCTGACCCGCACCTCCGATTGCCGGATTTTCCAGAACCTGACCATCCCGCAGATCATCAAACAGGTTTTTCGCGACCTGGGTTTTTCCGATTTCGAAGATGCCCTGAGCCGGCCTTATCGCGAGTGGGAATACTGCGTGCAGTATCGCGAAACCAGCTTCGATTTCGTCAGCCGCCTGATGGAACAGGAAGGGATCTACTACTTCTTCCGCCACGAACAGGGTCGTCACGTGCTGGTGTTGGCCGATGCCTACGGCGCCCACACTAGCGCGCCCGGCTACGCCTCGGTGCCCTACTACCCGAAGAATGAACAGCAGCGCGAACGCGACCACATCCACGATTGGCACCTTGCCCAGGAAGTCCAGCCGGGCTCGCTGGAACTCAACGACTATGACTTCCAGCGCCCCAGCGCGCGAATTGACGTGCGCTCGGCCATGCCCCGTCCGCATACCGCTGGCGATTATCCGCTGTATGACTATCCCGGCACCTATGTGCAAAGCGCAGACGGCGAACATTACGCCCGCACCCGCATCGAGGCCTTGCAGACCCTGCACGAACAGGTCGAGCTCGCCGGCAACGCCCGAGGCTTGGGGTCGGGACATTTGTTCAGCCTCACCGGCTTCAGCCGCCAGGACCAGAACCGCGAATACCTGATCGTCGGCGCCCGTTACTACATTTCCCAGGAAAGCGGGGAAACCGGCGGCGCTGCCGCTTCGGCGCAGTTCGAAAGCAGCCTGACCTGCATCGACGCCCAACAAAGCTACCGCCCCCTGCCCAACACCCACCGCCCCATCGTCAAAGGCCCGCAGACCGCACTGGTGGTTGGCCCCAAGGGCGAGGAAATCTGGACCGACCAGTTCGGCCGGGTGAAAGTGCATTTCTATTGGGACCGCCACGACCAGTCCAACGAAAACAGCTCGTGCTGGATTCGCGTGTCGCAATCCTGGGCCGGAAAAACTGGGGCTCGATGCAGATCCCACGGATCGGCCAGGAAGTGATCGTCAGCTTCCTCGAAGGCGACCCGGACCGGCCGATCATCACCGGCCGCGTCTACAACGCGGAACAAACCGTGCCCTACGACTTGCCGGAAAACGCCACCCAAAGTGGCATGAAGAGCCGTTCGAGCAAGGGCGGCACACCGGCGAACTTCAACGAAATCCGCATGGAAGACAAGAAAGGCGCCGAGCAGCTGTACATCCATGCCGAGCGCAATCAGGACATCGTGGTCGAGGTGGATGAAAGCCATTCGGTGGGCCACGACCGCAACAAGAGCATCGGGCATAACGAGACGGTGACCATCGGCAACAACCGCCTGCGTATCGTCAAACAGGAAGACATTCTTTCGGTGGGCCAGCGCAAGACCGACAGCATCAGCCAGAGCTACGTCATTGAAGTGGGAGAGAACCTGCGGCTGGTCTGTGGTGAAAGCATCCTGGAGCTCAATGCCAGCGGCCAGATCAACCTGACCGGCGTGCAAATCAGTTTCTATGCCAGCGGTGATGCCGAGTTCAACACCGGCGGCGTGCTGCACCTGAATAACGGCGGCGGCGCTGGCGCCACGCCTGATGGCCAGGGCGTCAAGGCCAGCATCGACGCCAACATCAATGCCGCGTTTCCCAAGCCCAAGGGCTAATCACGAGATCTGTGCTCCATGACTTACCGAATCAATGAATTCCAGTTCCAACTGCCGGCAGGCGAACTGCAAGACGCGTCGATCAACATCCTAAAGTTCCCTGAACTGGGCACTTCGCTGATTGTCAGCCGCAGCTTGCTGGCTGAGGGCGAAACCTTGCAAAGCAACTTCGACGACCAGCTCAAGCGCCTGGAAAAGCAAGTGCAAGACTTACGTTTTCAACCGGGCGTCGCCGTGCGTCTAGGCGCCAGCCAGGAAGTCGAAGGCATCGAGTTGTGCAGCCAGTTCAACAAGGGCAACGACAAAGTTTTCCAATACCAGTTGGCACTGGTGTTGCCCGGTACTCGCAAAATGCTCGCCCTGAGCTACGTGAAAGCCGAGAAACTTGGCGATGCCGAAGCCGCGCATTGGGCGACTATCAAGAGTTCGCTATTGTTCGACGTTCCGGCCTGATGAGCACCTTGCATGTCTGATGCACTCTGGGGCCGCCCGGCTGGGGCTGCGCTGAACGACGGACACTGCACGTCAATCACGGCTCCCCTGACAACATGGCCCTCTGTGGCGAGAGAGCTTTTGCCCCATCAGATATTGGCAGGCACAAAATCCGGCCCACCCAATGTGTCCCGCACCATCACCGCCGAGCGCATCAACGGCGTCCACATACCGTCCGGGCTGTTCCACGCCGCGCCTGCCCAACGGGTGTCGGCGACCAACTCAGCCTTGTGGCTTTCCAACTGGCGCTTGAGCGCCACGGCGACGCTGCCCATGTCCACGTCAAACAAATCGCCGTAAGGGCCTTGCGCCTGCTTGCGCTGTTTGTCCTGGCAAAAGCGGTAGTACCAAACCCAGTCGTGAGCGATGTAGATCGCACGCGTGCGGTCTGGATAAGTCGCTAGCATCCTCAGCAAGGCCGACACGAAACGCATGGGGAAACTCGCGTCGTGGGTCTGGCGCCAATACGGCATGATCAACTGGTCGAACGCCGCCACTACGTTCTGTGGTTCGTCGTTTTCGTTCTTGGCTTCGAGAAAGTAGAACGGCTCGCCCACCAGAAACTTGTCCAGTTCATCATTGCTCAGCGCCAACAGCAGCACGTTGTCTTGCAGGTTGCTCATTGGATTCTCACTACGTCTCGGGTCGTCATCAACGCATTGATGTCATTACCGTGGGAGATGGGTACGTTGTCCAGCACAGCTTCGCGCATGCCGCCGGGATGGGTCAGGCCGCCCGGTCGCCAGAGCGAGTTCACGCCACCTTCGTTACCGGTAGGCATCAGCACCTTGGGGTTGTCCAGGTTCATCATGTAGATGTCCTTGCCAACCAGCGATCCCGGATCGTACCCCAAGGCCGACTCCAGTACCGAAACGTCGCCGGTTTTCTTGTACTCGCCAACCACGGCGTTCAAGTCGGATTTTGCCATGACGAACTTGTTCGGATTGAACGAGCCATATTTGGGGTTGGCGATGTCGTCGGAGGTGAAGAGGAAACTGCCGCCCTCGTCCTCGAAAGTCTTAAGGTGTTTGTCAATATACGGGCCTTCGAGATAGTCGCTCGGCGGCGGCCGACTGCCCTTGGGAATAGCCATGATATCGGCTTCGGTCATACCCGATTTGTAGGCTGCCACGCGGGGCTTCGGTGCGGCACCCAGACGAGCCATTTTCGGCCCTAGCCCCAACAGTGCCATGCCGGCGATACCTTGAAGCAGGTCGCGATAGCCTGGTCCTAGACGGTCACCCAACTCGCCCAACAGCGTCATGCCGCCCATCATCGCGCCGCCAATCACCGCGAACCCAATAAAAGCCGCCGCGCCTGCCATCGCGGCCAGTACGGCTGCGGCCCCCATGGCGACCATCCCCAACGCTTCGAGACCGGTGTGCAGCCAACTTTCGATATCGAGGACAAACGCAACGGAGATCGTTGGCCCGCCGATAAAAGTATTGGGGCTGCCGCTCTTGATGTGCGCGCCGCAGACCATCTTGCTCTGCAACCGCGCCGCCGGTTTACCGTTGATGTAGACGCAGGCACTGCCTTCGGCAATCAGCACCGGAAACGGCCAGACCGGATGATTCAGGGGCAGGCCCGAGCATTCGGCAGCGAAGTCGATCCCTGCGCGCATCGCGTTGCGCCTATTGATGTGGACATTAAGGCTGCCCATGATCAACGCCCCCGTGGTCGGTTCGGGCAGGTTGAAAATGGTGTTCAGGCCCTTGATGATCTGGAACATCGACAGGCCGCCCGCCGCAATCGAACCGGCCATGATAGCCAGCGCCACACCGCCGGTCGCCACGGTGGCCGCCACCACCGCCGCCCCGATCAACGCTCCGGCGACGGCGCCCGCCACCATCGCGGCGACACCAAAACCGTGGGCTATTTCATCGCCAAGGCGCGCAGCGGCTAGCATATCCATTGCGTTTATCGTCTTCCTGGAAGGTGATCAGGCGATCTGCGGCAGGAGCTTGAGTGTATGCATGGCAACTTTCCATGCCGGCTCGTGATACACGAGATCGTTCGGCGTGGTAGTCAGTGTCGTAATCAACCCCACAGGCTGGCGGTCGATGAAAACCTGGCGCAGCATCAGCTCACGCCCTTCGCGCTGCCAGCTGTAATCAAGCAGCACGGCAGCATGGTCGTGAAGAAGGAAATTCCACCGTTGGATCAGGCTGAATCCGGGCAATTGCTGTTCGGCGCTTGCCAGTTGCCCGTCAATGTAGTCACTAAACAGCGTGTCACCCCGGCTCGGATCGCGACTGATGACGAAACTGGCTTCCTTGGCCCCGCCGACGGCGGGCAGCTTGAAGATATTGATGCTCTGGTCTTGCCAACTGTCAGGTATATCGAGATCGGCTTCTTGAAGGCGATAGAGCGTCATGATTCGGATCGTTTTCCAGACTAGAGGGTTGGCTCAGGGAGCGGCAGATCTTCAAGCAATAAATGGCAACAATCAAGGCACATGGATAAGTCGTTTTCGAGGCCATGACACCAGTCTCACTTTTGATGCCCTTATCACGCTCTGCGGTGTAGTACGCTAACAACCGGGTGTCAGCCTCAAAACATCACCGGTTCGAAATACACCCAGCCCCGTCAGATTGGCGCCTGGGCGAAAACCAACGGTTATGATGGAATCCTGGCACCGTCAGCGCGAAACCCGACCGGTAGCAACTTGATTTCCTTTGCAGGTTTTTGAAATGGGGCTGGAAGACGAATACATTGGCGATGCCGGTTGGCAGGATTTCGTGGATTTGTATAACAAAGTTTATCTCGACGACGACACCCGCACGCTGGCGAAAGCCTTGGATGGCAACCTCGATATGGCGGTCATTCTCTACGGTAAAAGAGGGCTCAAGGAAGGTTTGTGGTGGGTCGAACAGCAGGTACCGGCCTTGGATAAACTACGGCCGGCCGATTGCCTCAAGAATCCGAAGCTGAGCAAACGCCTGAGGTCTGCGCTAATGCGCATGCCATAACGGACAAGGAGCAAGGTGCAATGGAAGGCATCGAAATGCGCCACAAGCGCAACGATTACGCGGCGGCCAGACGTCGGATAAACACGCATGTCTGACGCGCTCTGGGCCGCCCGGCTGGGCGATGCACTCAACCACACCTCGATGATGGCCGACATCCTCGGCGGCGTGCTCGAGGTGGCGGCCAACATCGCGATTACCGCGCTGGCCACCGCCGCCGTGGTGGCGGCCACCGGCATCACCGTCGTCACCGGGGGATTGGGTTGCGTCGTGCTCGGCTTGGTGGTGGGCACGATCGTCGGCCTTGCCATGAGCAAGACTGGGGCCGACAAAGGCTTGAGTAACCTGTGCGAGAGTTTCAGCAACGCGCTGTTTCCGCCCACGGTACAGGCGAACATTCTCACCGGCTCCACCAACACCCTCACCAACAACATTCCCGCCGCCCGGGCCGCCGGGGCGATCCCGTCCCATGTCGCGCCGGCCGGCACCGAGCTGGAAATACCCGAGCCGGAAGCCGAAGCCAGTTACCTCGACATGGCCGAGAGCTTCTTCTCGCAGATGTGGCGCCCCACCGTTGCCACCCCGGCACCCGGTGCCGTGCCCAAGCCGCTGGACCTGCTCGTCTGCATGAAGCATCCGCCGATGCCGCCGCAGTTTCTGGCCGAGGGCTCGGACAAAGTCACCATCAACGGCCAGCCCGCCGTGCGTAGCGGCGACCGCAGCACCTGCGATGCCAAGGTGGTGTCGTCCGGACTGATTTCCTCCAACGTGACCATTGGCGGCGGTTCGGCGGTGGTGCGCGAGATCCGCAGCGGCAAGACCCCGGGCGTGGGGCTGGCGGTCACCGCGCTGCTGATGCTCAAGGGTGGCAAGGGCAAATTCCTGAGTAACCTGCCGTGCATGCTGGTCGGTGGCGCGACGTCGATGGCCGTCAGCAGCGCGATGGGCGCGATGGCCAACGCCGCCATGGGTTCATCGAACCCGGTGCATGCGGCGACCGGGACCAAGGTGCTGGGTGGCGATGAAGAGCTGGATTTCGTGTTACCGGGCATCTTGCCGATGGATTGGCAGCGCTTCTACAACAGCCGCGACGAGCGTCGCGACGGGTTGTTCGGGGCGGGTTGGAGTGTGTCCTATGAGGTGCGGGTTGAAATTCTGCCTCACCCCGAGGGCGGTGAAACGCTGGTTTACACCGATGAACAAGGCCGGCGCATCGACATGGGTTCGATTCCGTTGGGCGGTGCGGTGTTCAGCGCCGGTGAAGGGCTGAGTGTTCGGCGGCACGTTAATGGACAACTGTTGATTGAAAGCGATGATGGGCTGTACCGGCTGTTTGACGTCACACCCGGTAACCCGTCTTTGTTGCGTCTGAATCAATTGGGCGACCGCAACGACAACCGCATTTACCTCGACTATGACGACGCCGGACGGTTGGCGCGCCTGCGCGACACCTTCGATCTGGTGCAAGTCGAGCTGATTCGCGAACGCGAACGCGTGATCCACATCGAACGCCTGTACCCCGACCAACTCCGCGAAGTACTCGTCAGCTATGGTTACGACGCAGCCGGCAACCTGGCCGAAGTACGCGACGCCACCGGCCAGGTGCAACGGCGCTTCGCCTACGATGCCGGACAGCGGATGGTCGAGCATCAGTTGCCCACAGGCCTTCGCTGTTTTTATCAGTGGGCTTGCATCGAGGAAATGGAATGGCGCGTGGTCCGGCACTGGACCGACGAAGGCGACGCCTACCAGTTCGACTATGACCTCGGCGCCGGTGTCACGCGCATTACCGATGGCTTGCAGCGCGTCAGCACACGGCGCTGGAACACCCAGCACCAGATTACCGAGTACACCGATAACCTCGGCCAGACATGGCAGTTCGAGTGGAACGACGAGCGCCAATTGCTCAGCGCCACCGACCCGCAGGGCGGTCGCTACGCCTACAGCTACGACGACGCCGGCAACCTGATCGGCGAAACCGACCCACTGGGCCGCAGCGATTCGACCCTATGGCTGGAACTCTGGGCTTTGCCGCTGATGGACACCGACGCCGCCGGCAATAGTTGGCAATACCGCTACGATCAGCGCGGCAACTGCATCGCCGAAACCGATCCGCTGGGCCACATCACCCGATACCGCTACGACACCCACGGCCAGGTCGTCGAGATCATCGACGCCACCGGCAAAAGCAAAAAGCTGCGCTGGAACCCGTTCGGCCAATTAATCGAACACATCGATTGCTCGGGTTATCCGACGCGCTTCAACTACGACAACCGCGGCTATCTGCAAACCATCACCGACGCCCTCGGCGAGCGCACCCAATTCAGCTACGACGCCCAAGGGCGGTTGCTCAGCAGCCAATTGCCGGACGGGCGCACCGAGCAGTATCAGCGCGACGTCAGCGGCCAATTGACCGGTTATACCGACCCGGCCGGGCACACCACGCTCTATCAACACAACCGTCGCGGCCAGGTGCGTCAGCGCACCGACGCCCATGGCCGCCAAGTGCAGTTCGGGTATGACAGCTACGGGCGGCTGCAAGCGCTGATCAACGAGAACGGCGAAAGTTATCGGTTTGCCTGGGATGCGGGCGATCGACTGACCGAACAACAGGATCTGGATGGCAGCGCCAAACGCTACACCTATGACCTGCTGGATAACGTCGCTGCGGTCACGGCTGTTCCGGCGCCTTACGGCAACGGCTTGGCCATCGTCCCCGAGACGCCCCCGGCCCCCATCGTTCATCGACTGAAACGCGACGCTGTCGGCCGGCTGATCGCCAAAATCACCGACGATGGCCGCACCGACTACACCTACGACCCACTGGACCAGCTCACCGCCGTCACCTTCACCGACCACCACGGCAACGCACAAACCCTGAGCTTCGCCTACGATGCCCTCGGCCAATTGCTCGAAGAACAAAGCGCGGCCGGCAGCCTGCAATACCACTATGACGAACTCGGTAACCTGATCCAGGCCCAACTGCCCGACGGCCGCTGGATCAACCGCCTGTACTACGGCAGCGGCCACCTGCACCAGATCAACCTCGACGGCCAGATCATCAGCGACTTCGAACGCGATCGCCTGCACCGCGAAGTGCTGCGCACCCAAGGCCAGATCAGCACCCGCAGCGAATACGATCGCAGCGGCCGTTTACGCTCACGCCAACGCCGACACACCAGCCAGCCATCGCTGATGCCGGCAGTGGTGCAGAAACATTTCGAGTACGACCCCGCCGACAACCTGATCGACAAACTCGACCAGCAACCCGCCGCGCAACATCGCCAACTGCTGCACTACGACGCCACCGGCCGCATCATCGCCAGTCAGGACAGCCTGCACGGCCAGCGCGAAACCTTCGCCTACGACGCCGCCGCCAACCTGCTGGACGGCCCCCAACCCGGCGCCGGACTGGTGGTACACAACAAACTGCTGACCTATCAGGATAAACGTTACCGCTACGATGCATTTGGCCGGATGATCGAAAAACGCAGCGCTAAACGGGGCCTGCAGCGCTTCGGTTACGACGCCGAGAGTCGGTTGATTGAAGTGCGCAACGAAAACGGCAGCGTGCTCAGGATGACCTACGACCCGCTGGGCCGGCGCATTAAAAAAACCGAGCACGACACCAACGGCTACCTGCTCGGTGAAACCCGCTTCACTTGGGAGGGCTTGCGTCTGTTGCAGGAGCATCGCCACCAACAGACCAGCCTTTACCTCTACGAAGACGAAGGTTACGAACCCCTCGCCCGCGTCGACGGCACCGGCCCGCTGCAAAAAATCCGCTATTACCACAACGACCTCAACGGCCTGCCGGAACAGCTCACCGAAGCGGACGGCCACAACGTCTGGCAGGCGACTTATCGAGTGTGGGGCAACACGTTAGAAGAGGTGCGCGAGCCGTACTACATTGAAGAGCAGAACCTGCGGTTTCAGGGGCAGTACCTGGACCGGGAGACGGGGCTGCATTTCAATACGTTCAGGTTTTATGATCCGGATGTGGGGCGGTTTACGACGCCGGATCCGATTGGGTTGGAAGGGGAACTCAACCTATACCAATACGCGCCGAATCCGATTGCTTGGGTGGATCCATGGGGATGGAAATGTTGGGGTACTGCAAGGAAAGGCCACTGGAAAAAAGCAGCAAGTAAAGCTCCACCAGGCAAGTATTCCGCAAAAAACCTGGCGCGGATGGCGGCCGGTAAAGCACCGAGAATGAGGGTCGAGGTCCGCTACCGCAACAGTGCGAGGAACCGACGGCTCGGGCGTGTCGGTAAGACAGCTCGAATAGATGTATCGATGGAACTGAACCACCAGTACATTCCCCAGCGCGCCGGATCGAAAGTCGCTCACGAGGATTGGAACCTGACTAAAGCAACACCTTGGGGGCATGAGTCAATGGACAAGTACCGCCATACGGGATGGGACTTGGTAAAAGTTATAAAAACCACCGGACAATGGTAAATCAGGCTTTACAGGAGAAGACATGAGCGGGTTGACGGATTTTCACGTTTTCTGGGGCGCTGCGATGGAGATTGCAGAAAAGCAATCCGCGTCGATGGAGGCCGAAGGTGCAGAAGATTTTGCAAGGGGCCTTTACAACGAATACGTCGAGCAAGGCGCCCCAAAAAATAAAAAAATGGCTAGCTGAACGTCTAGAAAATGAGTTCCTGTGTTTGAATGAAAAACCTGTATGGGTGGGCGAACCAGCTTGGTTGTATCACCAGGGCCAACCCATGGTCTTCTTACATCAATTTTTAGTCTCACCCTCAGCGCAGCATATAAAAGAAAAAATTTCACTTGGCGACACCCTATATGTGTTTGGCTCAAAACATATTCTTAGAAGATCGTCAGTGGATAGTTGGACGGTCATTTATCGAACGGCCGTCCAAACCTTTGAAGGAGAGACTGCAGTGGAAATCCTAGAGTAGGCCGTTAGAAATCCGACGCCCCTTATAGCGATCAAGTGTCAAGCAGGACGTCTATCATAAATACAGAATTATCATATGAAATGCTTATAGCTTCGGTAAGGCACGAGCCTTTCAAGAAAGACCAAAAAAATACCTGAAGTTCTATTTAGAGAAAAAAGCCTGACCAAGGCCGAGAGCTCTAGGGCCGACGCGTCGAAGAAACCGAGCAGGATACGGATGAAAAAGAAAGCTCAATCTGTGTGCCGGAAAAGCTAAAAAAATGGGCACCCGATCCAATCGGCGTGCCCATTCTTTTCATTACCGTTTTCCCCTCAGTGTTTGAGGTACTTGCAGCAATTATGGATTAACGCTGTCTTTCAACGATTTGCCTGGCTTGAACGCAACAGTGTTGCTGGCCTTGATTTTGACTGGCTCACCGGTCTGCGGGTTTTTACCCGTACGTGCACCGCGATGGCGTTGCAGGAAAGTCCCGAAGCCCACCAGCGTGACGCTGTCTTTGCGGTGCAGAGCGCCGGTGATTTCTTCGAGAACGGCGTTGAGAACGCGGTTGGCCTGTTCTTTGGTGAGGTCTGCTTTTTCCGCAATTGCAGCGGCGAGTTCTGGTTTACGCATTAGTGAAGCCCCTTTGACGGTTTTTTGTTGTTATGTCCGTGCTGTTCTCGTTGGAACAGCGCCTAAGGCGCCGCAGGTGCTCTACTCTGCGGCAGACGGGAGTGAGAATGGCACGCGCTTTAGAGCGGCGCCAGTCTCCCCGCGACCTTTGTGGGAGCAAAAGCGGGGTGATTCCGACAGAACGACCGCTATTTACGCCAGCAAGGCTGGAAGCTCTTTGTTCAGAGCGAGTTTTTCCATCACCGCCGTGCCTGTCAGGGCATAGCCCAGCAATTTTCCAGCGCTGTCGCGGCACAACACCTTGATGTCCGCGCCCTGCCCTTCGACCGTCCAGACGCCCTCCGCGCCCCGTGGCGGTGGCGAAACCACCAATGGGCAGACCGGGGTTTTCACGGTGATTGGCATCGGGCCATAAATCACTGCTGTAGGGTTGCCGGCGAGGGTTTGGGCCAGCGCTCTCGCACAGCTCATGAGGGGCATGACGTACAGCAGATTCAGCCCGTCGACCTCGGCGCAGTCGCCCAAGGCATAGATGTTGGCGTGAGAAGTTTTCAGATGACGGTCGACCACCACACCACGGTTGACCTGCAGCCCTGCAGCGGCCGCCAAGTCGATGCGCGGACGCAGACCGACGGCCGACACCACCACATCGCAAGGAATGACCTGGCCATCGGACAGATGCGCTTCCAGGCCATCAGCCACTCGTTGCAGGCGATTGAGCACCGGCCCGAGGTGGAAGCGTGCGCCCAGGCTTTCTAGCCCGGCTTGGACCGCAGCGGCCGCAGCCGGGTGCAGCAAGGTCGGCATGACCTGTTCGCAGGGTGCAACCAGTTGCACCTCGTAACCACCGAGGATGAGATCGTTGGCGAATTCGCAGCCGATCAAACCGGCGCCCAGCAGCAACACTCGACGCTTGCCGGCCGCAGCCGCACGAAAGCGTGCGTAGTCTTCAAGATCATTGATCGGGAAAACGGCATCCGCCGCGTCGCCTTCGATCGGCACCCGCACGGTTTCCGCGCCCCAGGCCAGGATGAGATCGCGGTAGATCACCGCCTCTTCGCCGATCCACAGGCGCTTGTGGCCCGGATCGATACCGCTGATGCGCGTGTGGGTGCGCACTTCGGCTTTCAATTGCTCGGCCATGACGCCCGGTTCGGCCATGCTCAGGCCATCGGCGTCTTTATTCTTGCCGAAGCCGGTGGAGAGCATCGGCTTGGAGTAGGAGCGTCCGTCATCTGCGGTAATCAGCAGCAGCGGGGTTTCGCCATCGAGTTTGCGAAACTCCCGGGCCAGGTTGTAGCCAGCCAGCCCAGTGCCGACGATCACGACAGGTGCGTTCATTCCCTTACTCCTTGGATTCTTAGTTGATTTCGATCATTTCGAAATCCATCTTGCCCACGCCGCAGTCCGGGCACAGCCAATCTTCCGGCACGTCCTGCCACGGCGTGCCCGCTGCAATACCGTCGTCCGGCCAGCCCTCGGCTTCGTTATAGATCAGGCCGCAGACCACACATTGCCACTTTTTCATTCAGGTACTTCCTCAGGATTCAGGCTTTTGCCGGCGCGAACGGTCGATCGGTGAAGCGTTGCCGTCCGGCTCAGGGGCGTTTTGTACTGATCGGACCCGGCAGATGCAAGCCTGTTCGGCGCAACGGCAGGCCGGTCAATCAAAATCGGTGCCTGACATGTTAAGCTCGCCGCCTCATTTGCTGCCAATAATGACTCACTGTGCCGCACTCAAAAGCCCCCTCCCCGACGCTGATCTGGCTCCCTCGAAGCCAACTGATGCCCCTCCCCGACACCTCTACGCTCGATTGGCTGTTCGACGAAGGATCGCTGACCCGGCGCCTGATCCGCCTGTCGAATGATGGCTTCAGCGTCACACCGCTGTTCGAAGGCTGGCAATCGCTACGCGTCGACGAATGTGCTGCGCTGGAGCTGGCCGAGGGCAGTGAAGGCTGGGTGCGCGAGGTGTATCTGCGCGGCCACGGAGAAGCCTGGGTGTTTGCCCGCAGCGTGGCGGCGCGTAGCGCGTTGCAGGGTGATGGATTGCATATGGACGAACTGGGCAGCCGCTCTCTGGGCGAATTGCTGTTTTGCGATCAGGCTTTTCAGCGCCGGGCCATCGAAGTTTGTCATTATCCTCAGGCATGGTTGCCGGTGGACGCTCAGTCGCCTGAACTGTGGGGCCGGCGCTCGCGTTTCGACCGCGGTGCCTTGAGCGTGCTGGTGGCCGAGATCTTCCTGCCGACCTTGTGGAACGCCACCCGCGCCCATCCGGAGAATTGCTGATGTACCAGAGCCTGCTCAAGTCCCTGAACCGCTTGAACCCTCGGGCCTGGGATTTTATTCAGCTGACTCGCATGGACAAGCCGATCGGCATTTATTTGCTGCTGTGGCCGACATTATGGGCACTCTGGATTGCCGGTGAAGGTTCGCCTTCGTTGGCCAATATCGTGATTTTCGTGCTCGGCGTGGTACTGACCCGTGCTGGCGGTTGTGTGATCAACGATTGGGCGGACCGCAAGGTCGATGGCCACGTGAAACGCACCGAACAGCGGCCACTGGTGAGCGGCAAGATCAGTTCGAAAGAAGCCCTGGTGTTTTTCGCGGTGCTGATGGGCGTGAGTTTCCTGCTGGTGTTGTGCACCAACGCGGCGACAGTCTGGCTGTCGCTGGGCGGTTTGGCCCTGGCATTCACTTACCCGTTCATGAAGCGCTATACCTATTACCCGCAAGTGGTGCTGGGCGCGGCATTCTCCTGGGGCATGCCGATGGCGTTTACCGCCGAAACCGGTGAACTGCCGGCGGTGGCCTGGTTGCTGTGGATCGCCAACCTGTTGTGGACCGTGGGCTACGACACCTATTACGCCATGACCGACCGCGATGACGACTTGAAGATCGGCGTGAAATCCACTGCAATTCTGTTTGGCGATGCCGACAGGGCGATCATTCTGACCCTGCAAGGATTGGCGTTGGGTTGCCTGCTGCTGGCGGGCTCGAAATTCCATCTCGGTGGCTGGTTCCACCTCGGGCTGCTGGCGGCGGCGGGTTGTTTTGCGTGGGAGTTCTGGTACACCCGCAGCAAGGACCGGATGCGTTGCTTCCGGGCGTTTTTACACAATCACTGGGCGGGGTTGGCGATTTTTGTCGGGATTGTGCTGGATTACGCGCTGCGTTGACCGTTGGAAAAGATCGCAGCCTGCGCCAGCTCCAACAGGGGGATGGAGCGACCGCAGGCTGCGAACTGTTTACGGCGCAGGCGAATCGCTTATTTATGCTCGCGCATGACGTGCCAGACGTCCTTCATATTGTCGCCTGCCATGTCACCGGGTTTTTTGTCCTTCATGAACATGTAAAGCGGCTTGCCGTCATAGGCCCACTGCATCTTACCGTCGTCACGCTTGATCGTGCTCCACTTGCCTTCGGGCTTGGCGCCCGCCGGTGCCATCATTGGCGGCCAGTATTCAGCGCACTCGCCGTTGCACATCGACTTACCGCCTGAGTCCTTGTCGTATGTGTACACCGTCATGCCCTTATGATCGACCATCATCCCGTCTTTCATCATCGCCGGCTCGGCGGCGAAG
The DNA here is from genome assembly GCF_054668495.1 of Pseudomonas sp. S2_A02. NCBI lineage: Bacteria > Pseudomonadati > Pseudomonadota > Gammaproteobacteria > Pseudomonadales > Pseudomonadaceae > Pseudomonas > Pseudomonas sp. S2_A02. The sequence goes on from NZ_CP162776.1 coordinate 3,575,806, forward strand.
GCCAGGGACGGCAGCGTTAGCGCAGCCGTGACCAGCAGGGCCTTCCAGGATTGAGCAATGTGATTCATGGAAACCTTCCTCTTGTGGTTGTCAGGATTCGGACTTAGAGCTTAGTTCAGGATCGCGACAATCGCAGGACGGCTAAAATACTGTCACACGACTGCAATAATTCCGTTATCTAATGCGGCGCAAGACAGTTAAATGACAAGAGGATTAACGCATGGTTGGCAGGAGCATTCTGATCGTCGACGACGAAACGCCCATTCGCGAAATGATCGCCGTTGCGTTGGAAATGGCCGGCTACGACTGCCTGGAGGCAGAGAACTCGCAGCAGGCCCATGCCATTATCGTCGACCGCAAACCGGACCTGATCCTGCTCGACTGGATGTTGCCCGGCACCTCCGGCATCGAGCTGGCTCGCCGTCTCAAGCGCGATGAGCTGACCGGGGATATCCCGATCATCATGCTCACCGCCAAGGGCGAAGAGGACAACAAGATCCAGGGCCTGGAAGTCGGCGCTGACGACTACATCACCAAACCGTTTTCCCCCCGCGAGCTGGTGGCGCGCCTGAAAGCCGTGCTGCGCCGCGCCGGCCCGACCGACGGCGAAGCGCCGATCGAAGTCGGCGGCCTGCTGCTGGACCCGATCAGCCACCGCGTGACCATTGACGGCAAACCTGCCGAGATGGGCCCGACCGAGTACCGTTTGCTGCAGTTTTTCATGACCCACCAGGAACGTGCCTACACCCGTGGCCAGTTGCTGGATCAGGTCTGGGGCGGCAATGTCTATGTCGAAGAGCGCACCGTCGATGTCCACATCCGTCGCCTGCGCAAAGCCCTCGGCGATGCCTACGAAAATCTGGTACAAACCGTGCGCGGCACTGGCTACCGGTTTTCCACCAAGGCCTGAGCCGACTGCGCCAGACTCGCTGACAAGGACGCAATTTTCCGTGAACCAAAACTGGCATGGCACCCTGATTCGCCACATGCTGTTGCTGGTCACCGCCTGCTTGGTGATCGGCCTGATTTCCGGCTACTACGGCTGGAGCCTCGCCGTGGGCCTGGGCCTTTACCTGGCATGGACCCTCAAGCAGTTACTGCGCCTGCACGAATGGCTGCGCCTGCACCAACCCGATGAAGCACCGCCCGACGGCTACGGCCTGTGGGGTGAAGTGTTCGACAGCATCTACCACCTGCAACGCCGCGACCAACGGGTGCGCGGGCGCCTGCAAGCGGTGATCGACCGGGTCCAGGAATCCACCGCTGCGCTGAAAGACGCAGTGATCATGCTCGACAGCGACGGCAACCTGGAATGGTGGAACCGCGCCGCCGAAACCCTGCTCGGTCTCAAGACTCCTCAGGACAGTGGCCAGCCCGTGACCAACCTGGTGCGCCATCCGCGCTTCAAGGAGTACTTCGAGCAGGACAGCTACGCCGAGCCACTGGAAATCCCCTCGCCGATTAATGATCGCCTGCGTATTCAGCTATACATCACCCGCTACGGCAACAACGAACACTTGATGCTGGTGCGCGACGTGACGCGTATCCATCAGCTGGAACAGATGCGCAAAGACTTCATCGCCAATGTGTCCCACGAACTGCGCACGCCGCTGACGGTGATCTGCGGCTACCTGGAAACCCTGCTCGATAACGTCGAGGAAGTGAACCCGCGCTGGAGCCGTGCCCTGCAGCAGATGCAGCAGCAAGGCGGGCGCATGCAGACGTTGCTTAACGACTTGCTGCTGCTGGCCAAACTGGAAGCCACCGATTACCCGTCGGACAATCAACCGGTGTCCATCGACAGCCTGCTGCAATCGATCAAGGGCGACGCTCAGCAACTGTCCGGTCAACGCAATCAGCACATCAGCCTGGAAGCCGATCCGACGATTCTGCTCAAAGGCAGCGAAGCCGAATTGCGTAGCGCGTTCTCCAACCTGGTGTTCAACGCAGTGAAATACACCCCGGCCGAGGGCAATATCCGCATTCGCTGGTGGGGTGACGATCAAGGCGCGCATTTGAGTGTGCAAGATTCGGGTATCGGCATCGACAGCAAACACTTGCCGCGCTTGACTGAACGCTTCTACCGCGTTGATTCCAGCCGCAACTCCAACACCGGCGGCACCGGGCTGGGGCTCGCCATCGTCAAACATGTGTTGTTGCGCCATCGGGCACGTATGGAAATCAGCAGTGTGCCAGGTCATGGCAGTACGTTTACTTGCCATTTTTCGCCAGCCCAGGTCACTAAATCCCGTGTTATCAGCGCCACCGATTGATACCGGCCAGCACTCGCCACTAGGCAAGCCAAGAGTCAGCCGCTACATTGGCTGACTTGTGCCTGCCCTTCAGGCGCACTTTTTCTTTCCTTTCGAATACACGGAACCCGCAAAACTCCATCATGGACCCTTCCCCTGGCTTGACCCTCGCAACAATATTCGCCGATTTCGGCATGATTCTTTTTGCTCTGATCCTGGTTTTGCTCAACGGCTTTTTCGTTGCGGCGGAATTTGCCATGGTCAAATTGCGCTCGACCCGGGTCGAAGCCATCGCTGAACAGCACGGCTGGCGCGGGCACATCCTGCGCACCGTGCACAGTCAGCTCGATGCCTACCTGTCGGCGTGCCAATTGGGTATCACCCTCGCCTCCCTGGGCCTTGGCTGGGTCGGTGAACCGGCGTTCGCACACCTCCTCGAGCCGGTGCTCGAAGTGCTCGGCGTAGAGTCCGCCGAAGTGGTCAAAGGCGTGTCGTTCTTCACGGCGTTCTTTATCATTTCGTACCTGCACATCGTGGTCGGCGAACTGGCCCCGAAATCCTGGGCCATCCGCAAACCCGAGCTGCTGTCGCTCTGGACGGCCGTGCCGCTGTACCTGTTCTACTGGGCCATGTACCCGGCCATTTACCTGCTCAACGCCAGCGCCAACCAGATCCTGCGGATCGCCGGCCAGGGTGAACCCGGCCCGCATCACGAGCACCATTACAGCCGTGAAGAACTGAAACTGATCCTGCACTCCAGCCGTGGCCAGGATCCGAGCGACCAAGGCATGCGCGTTTTGGCCTCGGCAGTGGAAATGGGCGAGCTGGAAGTGGTCGACTGGGCCAACTCCCGGGAAGATCTGGTGACGCTGGAATTCAACGCGCCGCTCAAGGAAATTCTGGCGATGTTCCGTCGCCACAAATTCAGCCGCTACCCGGTGTACGACAGCGAGCGCCAGGAGTTCGTCGGCCTGCTGCACATCAAGGATTTGCTGCTTGAATTGGCCGCACTGGATCACATTCCCGAGTCGTTCAACCTCGCCGAGTTGACCCGGCCGCTGGAGCGCGTATCTCGCCATATGCCGCTGTCGCAGTTGCTGGAACAGTTCCGCAAGGGCGGCTCGCATTTCGCTGTGGTCGAGGAAGCCGACGGCAACATCATCGGCTACCTGACCATGGAAGACGTGCTGGAAGTGCTGGTCGGCGACATTCAGGATGAACACCGCAAGGCCGAACGCGGGATCCTCGCGTATCAGCCGGGCAAGTTGCTGGTTCGAGGCGATACGCCGCTGTTCAAGGTTGAACGCCTGCTGGGCATCGATCTGGACCACATCGAAGCCGAAACCCTCGCCGGGCTGGTCTACGAAACCCTGAAACGGGTGCCGGAGGAGGAAGAAGTGCTGGAAGTCGAAGGCTTGCGGATCATCATCAAGAAGATGAAAGGGCCGAAGATCATTTTGGCCAAGGTGTTGATGCTGGACTAAGCGATCCCTGACCGGATCCGTGTTGACCCCTTCGCGGGCAAGCTCACTCCCACACTTGTTATGCGTCGATCACATAAATAGGGTTCGACGCCGATCAAATGTGGGAGCGGGCTTGCTCGCGAATGCGTCAGACCAGACAACTCATCACTGCTTGCCCAACGCAAAGTTGGGCAACGCGCCTACCGGCTGATTGAACTGGTAGGGAATCGACACCAGCCCCAACCCGGTATTGCGCTGCACCACGAAGTGCAGGTGCGGGCCGCTGCTGTTGCCGGTATTGCCCGACAGCGCCAGCGCACTGCCCACCACCACTCGCTGACCTTCCCGTACGCTGACCGAACCTTTCTTGAGGTGCAGGTACACGCCCATGGTCCCGTCATCGTGCAATACCCGCACGAAATTGCCCGACGGATCGTTGCCGCGCCCGGTCTGGCCATTCTCGGTTTTCACTACCATCCCGCCGCGCGCCGCGATGATCGGCGTGCCTTCAGGCATCGCGATGTCCATCGCATAACGGTTCTTCGGCCCGTAGTGGCTGTATTGGCCATTGGCGCCCTGACTTAGCCGAAACGGCCCACCACGCCAAGGCAACGGATATCGATAGGCCATGGCGGCCCCTGCGGGGTCGCCCAGGGAATATTCGAACCTTGGGGTATACGCCAGCGGCCTTCCGGCCTTCGTCGCCTTGAGCAGCGCCAGACGAATGTTGCTGCGCGCCGGCAAAACCCGACGGATCGGTCGACTTGGCGCACCGCTGACGTTATTCAGCCCAGAAAAACTCAGCTCGATCTCGACCGGCGCATACAGGTCGTTGCGCACGAATACACTGTCCATGCCCCTCTGCTTCTTGATATCGAGGTACACCTGCCGCTCAAGACGCTCGACCATTCGGTCCCGAAAAACGAACACCTTCGCGCCTTTGGTGGGGCGGTCGCTGTAAGAGACCACGCCACTGGCGTCGGTAGACCGGTAAATCGTCATGGCCACAGCCGAGGTGGAGGCCATGAACAGACCACAGAAAAACAGCAGGCGCGCGAGCATGGGCAAGATTCTGTCGAGTAAGGCCTGGGAAGGAGCCTAGCAGCTGAAATGGACCCGCGTAGTCGACAGATGTTTCAAGATGGGCGGTTCAGGAGACGTGCGGCGAATTCAATGGCCCCATCGCGAGCAGGCTAGCTCCCACATTGGAATGCATTTCAAATGTGGGAGCGAGCCTGCTCGCGATGGCTTTGGGTCAGGCGACGCCAGGCTTACGCGCCCGGTACGAAATGCTTCTGCGCCGTGCCACGGGCGATCAGGCGGGAGATGTAGTCGAGCTTCTGCGCATCCTGGTCGACAAAGCGGAAAGTCAGTTGCAGCCAGTCGCTGTCAGGTTTCGGCTCATAGGCGACGATGGCATGCAGGTAGCCGTTGAGGCGGGCGATTTCAGCGTTGTCGCCCTGTTCCAGGTCAAGCACGGCGCTGTCGAGGACTTGTGGCAGGGTGTCGGTGCGTTTCACCACCAGCAGCGCTTCCTTGATGCTCAAGGCCTTGATCACGCATTGCTGAGTGCCGCTGGGCAGGCGCAGCTGGCCTTGGCCACGACCGCCGGCCGATGCGGCGGAGGCGGCAGGTGCCTTGACTGGCGGGCTATTGAGCAGGCCACGAGACGGTGCGGCTGCCGGGGCTGGCGCTGCGGCGACGGGTTTGGCGAACGGGTTGACGACGGCTGCCGATGGGGTAGCCAAGGCAGCCTTGCCGCCGGTCAACGCGCTAAGGGAATCATTGCCGAATGCCGAGTTCATTTTGGTCGGCGCGCTGTTCATCAAGGTGTCGAGCTTGCCAACCTTGTTCAGCGCCTGCTTGACCTTGGTCAGCAGCTGCTCATTGGTGAACGGCTTGCTGACGTAGCCGGAAACCCCGGCCTGAATCGCCTGGACGACGTTCTCTTTGTCGCCACGGCTGGTGACCATCACGAACGGCATGGTCTTGAGGTTTTCCTGCTCGCGGCACCAGGTCAGCAGCTCCAGACCGGACATTTCCGGCATTTCCCAGTCGCACAGAACCAGGTCGAACGCTTCTTTGGCCAGCATGGCCTGGGCCTTTTTGCCGTTGACTGCATCTTCGGTCCGGATCCCCGGGAAGTAGTTGCGCAGGCACTTCTTCACCAAGTCACGAATGAACGACGCATCGTCCACGACCAACACACTGATCTTGCTCATCCAACACCCCTTTAAAAATCCCGGCAAGCATAACGCTGGCTGATGGCACTTTGCCAAAACTCTTCAGTCACGCCGGGACTTTTCGTTCGCGGGTGCTGCTTTTCTATTCGGTTTTTCAATTCGGCTTTTCAATTCGAGAGCCGCACACAAACAAAAACGCCCGGCCAAAGGGCCGGGCGCTTTTCTTGGGCAATCTTACTTATCGTCAGCTTTGCCCGGAACATTAGCGGTTTCGGCACTTGTGCCTTCAACTTCTTCTTTCATGCGCTTGAGGCCCAGGTGACGCACGTCAGTGCCACGCACCAGGTAAATCACCAGTTCCGAGATGTTGCGCGCGTGGTCGCCGATCCGCTCCAGCGAGCGTAGCACCCAGATAATGCTCAAGACCCGCGAGATAGAGCGTGGGTCTTCCATCATGTAGGTGGCGAGTTCACGCAGTGCGGTCTTGTATTCGCGGTCGATGATCTTGTCGTATTGCGCCACCGACAACGCCAGATCGGCGTCGAAGCGGGCAAATGCGTCCAGGGCATCGCGAACCATGTTGCGCACCTGGTCGCCGATGTGGCGAACCTCGACGTAACCGCGCGGCGCTTCGCCTTCTTCGCATAACTGGATGGCACGACGGGCGATCTTGGTGGCTTCGTCTCCGATGCGCTCCAGATCGATCACCGACTTGGAGATGCTGATGATCAACCGCAAATCCGACGCCGCCGGCTGACGACGGGCCAGAATGCGCAGGCATTCTTCGTCGATGTTGCGTTCCATCTGGTTGATCTGGTCGTCGATCTCACGCACTTGCTGGGCTAGGCCGGAGTCGGCCTCGATCAGCGCGGTGACCGCGTCGTTGACCTGCTTCTCGACCAGACCGCCCATGGCCAGGAGGTGGCTGCGCACTTCCTCGAGCTCAGCGTTGAACTGCTGGGAGATGTGATGGGTAAGGCCTTCTTTACTAATCATGTTGGCGTCCTTGGAGCGTCCGGTAAGGTGCGGTGGACCGCAGCGTCAGTTCAGTGAGTAACAACCGCTTGCTAGCCGTAACGACCGGTAATGTAGTCTTCGGTCTGCTTCTTCGCCGGATTGGTGAACAGGGTGTCGGTGTCGCCGAATTCCACCAGTTTGCCCATGTACATGAACGCCGTGTAGTCGGAAACCCGCGCGGCCTGTTGCATGTTGTGGGTCACGATAACAATGGTGAACTTGGATTTCAGTTCGTAGATCAGCTCTTCGACTTTCAGCGTCGAGATCGGGTCGAGTGCCGAGCACGGTTCGTCGAGCAGCAGCACTTCCGGCTCCACGGCGATGGTGCGGGCAATCACCAGACGTTGCTGCTGACCACCGGACAAGCCAAGGGCCGACTCGTGCAGACGGTCTTTGACCTCATCCCACAACGCCGCGCCTTTCAATGCCCACTCGACGGCTTCGTCAAGAATGCGTTTCTTGTTGATGCCCTGGATGCGCAAACCGTAAACCACGTTTTCGTAAATGGTTTTCGGGAACGGGTTGGGCTTCTGGAACACCATCCCGACGCGACGACGCAGCTCGGCCACGTCCTCGCCCTTGCGGTAGATGTTGTGACCGTAGAGGTTGATCGCGCCGTCGACGCGGCAGCCGTCCACCAGGTCATTCATGCGGTTGAAGGTGCGCAGCAGCGTAGACTTGCCGCAGCCGGACGGGCCGATGAAGGCGGTCACTCGCTGTTTCGGGATGTTCATGCTGACGTCGAACAGCGCTTGTTTGTCGCCGTAGAACAGGCTCAGGCCTGGCACTTCGATGGCCACGGTTTCCTGCTCGAGGCTCAGGCTCTGTTTGTCGCGGCCCAAGGCCGACATGTTGATGCCGTGAGTGTGTGCTTCGTGCTGCATGGGAGGCTCCCTGTGCTAACAAATTCGGTTCGGGACGCCGTTTCACGGCATGCCCAATAATTGTTCGATCAAACGCGAGCTAGTGTGGGAGCGGGCTTGCTCGCGAAGAGGTCATCACATTCAACATCAATGTTGCCTGACCCACCGCCTTCGCGAGCAAGCCCGCTCCCACATTTAGATCAACTATCCAGCGCTTTGTATTTCTCGCGCAGATGGTTACGGATATAAACAGCCGACAGGTTCAATGTCGCGATCACCAGCACCAGCAGCAGCGCCGTGGCATACACCAGCGGCCGCGCGGCTTCGACGTTCGGGCTCTGGAAACCGACGTCATAAATGTGGAAGCCCAAGTGCATGATCTTCTGGTCCAGGTGCAAGTACGGGTAGTTGCCATCCAGCGGCAGCGACGGCGCCAGTTTCACCACACCCACCAGCATCAGCGGCGCCACTTCCCCGGCGGCACGGGCCACGGCGAGGATCATGCCGGTCATCATTGCCGGGCTGGCCATTGGCAGCACGATCTTCCACAAGGTTTCAGCCTTGGTTGCACCGAGGGCGAGCGAGCCTTCGCGAACGGTGCGAGGAATCCGCGCCAGGCCTTCTTCGGTGGCCACGATCACCACCGGCACCGCCAGCAGCGCCAGGGTCAGCGACGCCCAGAGCAGGCCCGGCGTACCGAAGGTCGGCGCCGGCAGCGCTTCAGGGAAGAACAACCGGTCGACCGAACCGCCGAGCACATAGACGAAGAAGCCCAGACCGAATACGCCGTAAACGATGGCCGGAACACCCGCCAGGTTGTTCACCGCGATGCGGATCAGCCGGGTCATCGGTCCTTGCCGCGCATATTCACGCAGGTAAACCGCCGCCAGAACGCCGAACGGCGTCACGATCATCGCCATGATCAACGTCATCATCACGGTGCCGAAAATCGCCGGGAAAATCCCGCCTTCGGTGTTGGCTTCACGCGGGTCATCACTGAGGAATTCCCAGACCTTGCTGAAGTAAAAGCCGATCTTGGTGAAGGTGCCCATGGCGTTCGGCTGGTAGGCGTGAACCACTTTACCGATACCGATTTCGACTTCTTTGCCGTTCGCGTCGCGAGCGGTCAGGCTGTCGCGGTTGAACTGCGCGTGCAGATCATTCAGGCGCGCTTCAATTTCCTGATAACGGGCATTCAACTCGGCGCGCTCGGACTCCAGGTCCGCTTGAGCGGCTGCGTCGAGATGGCCGGCCAGCTCCAGTTTGCGACCGTGCAGACGCACACGCTCCAGTCCGGCGTTGATCGCGCCGATGTCGGTTTTTTCCAGGCTCTTGAGCTGTGCGGCGAGCTGGTTGACACGATCGACACGCGCCTGCAACTCAGGCCATGCGGCCTCGCCTTCAGCGATGACCTTGCCGTCCTGTTTAACGTTGACCAGGTAGCCGTAAAAGTTGCCCCACTCGCGACGCTCAATGGTCATCAGCTCAGGTGGGGTTTTCTGGTTGGTCAGCCACTCGCCGACAATCCACGTGAAGTCGGTGCCGTTCAGATCACGGTTGCCGACCTTGATCAGCTCGCGGGTCATGAACTCCGGGCCCTGATCGGGCACCGGCAGGCCAGCGCTTTTCAGGCGCTCGCGTGGCACTTCTTCCTTCTGCACCACTTCGCCTATGACCAGGTGATTGGCTTGGCCCGGCACGTCGTAACTGGCGTGGATCAGGTCCGCCGGCCAGAAGTGACCCAGACCGCGCACGGCAATCACCGCCAGCAGGCCAATGGTCATGATGACCGCAATGGACACCGCGCCGCCGCTGATCCAGACGCCCGGGGCGCCGCTCTTGAACCATCCATTCAGGGAGTTCTGTTTCACAGACTTCTACCTTTGTTAAAGCGACGAGTATTTCTTGCGCAGACGCTGACGAATCAGTTCCGCGAGGGTGTTCATGATGAAGGTGAACAACAGCAGCACCAGCGCCGAGAGGAACAGCACGCGGTAGTGGCTGCCGCCGACTTCCGATTCGGGCATTTCCACCGCGACGTTGGCCGCCAGGGTGCGCAGGCCTTCGAACAGGTTCATTTCCATGACCGGGGTGTTACCGGTGGCCATCAGCACGATCATGGTTTCACCGACCGCACGGCCCATGCCGATCATCAGTGCCGAGAAGATGCCCGGGCTGGCGGTGAGAATCACCACGCGGGTCATGGTCTGCCACGGTGTGGCACCGAGGGCCAGGGAGCCCAGAGTCAGGCCACGAGGCACGCTGAACACGGCGTCTTCGGCGATGGAATAGATGTTCGGAATCACCGCGAAGCCCATGGCCAGACCGACCACCAGAGCGTTGCGTTGGTCGTAGGTAATCCCTAAGTCGTGGGAGATCCACATGCGCATGTCGCCGCCGAAGAACCAGGTTTCCATGTACGGGCTCATGTACAGCGACAACCAGCCCACAAACAGAATCACCGGGATCAGGATCGCGCTTTCCCAGCCGTCCGGCACTTTCAGGCGGATGGACTCAGGCAGGCGACTGAAGACGAAACCCGCCACCAGAATGCCGATCGGCAGGAGCATCAGCAGGCTGAAGATGCCGGGCAAATGCCCTTCCACATACGGCGCCAGGAACAGGCCGGCGAAGAAGCCGAGGATCACCGTCGGCATCGCTTCCATCAACTCGATCACCGGTTTGACCTTGCGACGCATGCCCGGGGCCATGAAGTACGCGGTGTAGATTGCCGCGGCCACGGCCAGTGGCGCGGCCAGCAGCATCGCGTAGAACGCAGCTTTCAGGGTACCGAAGGTCAGCGGCGAGAGGCTCAGCTTGGGTTCGAAGTCGGTGTTGGCTGCGGTCGATTGCCAGACGTATTTAGGCTCGTCGTAGTTCTCGTACCAGACCTTGCTCCACAACGCGCTCCACGAGACTTCCGGGTGCGGGTTGTCGAGCAGCAACGGTTGCAGCTTGCCGCCCTGCTCCACGATCACGCGGTTGGCCCGTGGCGACAAACCGAACAGGCCTTGGCCATCAACCACCTGGTCTACCAGCAAAGTGCGGTGAGCGGTGCTGTGGAATACGCCGAGTTTGCCGGACGCGTCGAGGGCAACGAAGCCTTTACGACGTTCTTCGGCGGTGATCTCAACGATCGGCGCAGTGCCCATCTGGAAGGTACGAATCTGCTTCAGACGCAGCTCGCCATCCGGGTCGCGGGCCATGAACCACTGGGCGAGACCGCCCTTGGAGTTGCCGACAATCAGCGAGATGCCGCCCAGCAATTGAGTACTGGCGGTCACTTCGGCATTGCCATCTTCAAGCAACTTGTAGCGGCCGTTGAGGCTCTTGTCGCGCAGGCTGAACACGTCGGCTTGAGCGCGACCGTTGACCACGTACAGCCATTGCTGACGCGGGTCGACGAAGATGTTCTTCACCGGCTCGGTCATTTGCGGCAGTTCGATGCGCTTCTGCTCGTTGGTGACTTCGCCGGTCATCATGTTTTCTTCGCTGGTCAGCGACATGACATGTAGCTGCGCACCGGTGGAACCGGCCAGCAGCAGGGTCGATTCGGTAGCGTTGAGGCTGACGTGCTCCAGCGCTCCGCCCGCCTCGTTCAGTGCGACCGGCGTTTCGCCGTACGGGTACTCGATGGCCGGCGAGATGGTTTTCTTGCCTTCCGGGTAGCTGACTTTATAGGTGTGACGGAACACCAGCGCCTGGCCGTTGGACAAGCCCACCGCCACCAATGGATGACCGGGTTGATCCTCACCGATGGAGGTCACGCTGGTGCCGGCCGGAATCGGCAGGTCGACGCGGCGCAGTTCAGCGCCAGTGTCGATATCAAAGAACAAAGCCTGGCCCTTGTCGGAAACCCGCATGGCGACCTGGTTCTGCTCTTCGAGGGAGATCATCAGCGGCTTGCCGGCGTCTTGCATCCAGGCGGGCGTGATGGCGTCTTTGGCGGTCAGGTCGGCACCCTGGAACAGCGGCGCGACGACGTAACCGAGGAAGAAAAAGATCAGGGTGATTGCGCCAAGAACGGCGAGGCCGCCGACGAGGACGTACCAGCGGGTCAGGCGATCTTTCAGCGCACGAATGCGGCGCTTGCGTTGCAGCTCAGGCGTATTGAAGTCAATTCGCTTGGGGGGATTTGTAGTCATGGTGGAGTTGGCCAGATCATTCATTCGCACACCCTAGCGATCCTGTATGACAGAAAGATGACAATGCAGTGACGCAACAAATCCGCCGCCGGTGGGAACTGGCAGTGGATCGGAAATTTGGGGAGTGTGTAGGCTGTCGAGGGAACCGAGGCTGCGATCTTTTGATCTTGCAGTTGGGAAGCCAGATCAAAGATCGCAGCCTCGGTTCCCTCGACAGTTCCTACACAGGTCCGGGTTTACCCCAGACCTAGGGTTTTACTTTTTTGCGACGTTGGCGCCTTCTTGCAGACCCAGGTCAGCCAGTGCTTTTGCAGCAACCTTGGCTGGCAGCGGGATGTAGCCGTCTTTCACAACCACTTCCTGACCCTGTTTGGACAGAATCAGTTTCACGAACTCGGCTTCCAGCGGGGCCAGAGGCTTGTTCGGGGCCTTGTTGACGTATACGTAGAGGAAACGCGACAGCGGATACTTGCCGTTCAGGGCGTTCTCTTCGGTGTCTTCGATGAACTCAGTGGTGCCTTTCTTGGCCAGGGCCACGGTTTTCACGCTGGCGGTCTTATAGCCGATGCCCGAGTAACCCACACCGTTCAGCGAGGAGCTGATCGACTGCACGACCGAAGCCGAGCCTGGTTGTTCGTTCACGTTTGGCTTGTAGTCGCCTTTGCACAGGGCTTCTTCCTTGAAGTAGCCATAAGTGCCGGATACCGAGTTACGACCGAACAGTTGCACTGGCTTGTTGGCCAGGTCGCCGGTCACACCCAGGTCGCCCCAGGTTTTCACGTCAGCTTTGGCGCCGCACAGACGCGTCGAGGAGAAGATCGCGTCGACCTGTTCCATGGTCAGGTGCTGGATCGGGTTGTCTTTGTGCACGAAGACAGCCAGGGCGTCGACGGCAACCGGGATAGCGGTTGGCTTGTAGCCGTACTTCTGCTCGAAGGCAGCCAGTTCGGTGTCCTTCATCTTGCGGCTCATCGGGCCCAGGTTAGAGGTGCCTTCAGTCAACGCAGGTGGCGCAGTGGCGGAGCCAGCGGCCTGAATCTGGATGTTTACGTTCGGGTATTCTTTTTTGTAATTCTCAGCCCACAGAGTCATGAGGTTGGCCAGGGTATCGGAGCCGACGCTGGACAGGTTGCCCGACACACCAGTGGTCTTGGTGTAGCTCGGGATCGACGGGTCAACAGCGGCAACCGCGTTGGCAGTCGCAACGCCAGCAGCGACAAAAGTCATTGCCGCCATCAAACGCTTCAGTTTCATGCCTTACTCCTAGCAGATAGGTGTGTTAAGTCGGGGCCAAGTATCAGCAGGCCGTGTGAACACTCTATGGCTGAAATATGACAATTGGATGAAAGGCCAGCATTTGGTTTTACAAGATGATTCGCGTTGCCTTCATCGCGAGCAGGCTCGCTCCCACAGGGGGTCTGCGGTGAATACAGAACCAATGTGGGAGCGAGCCTGCTCGCGATGGGGTCAGTACACTCGATGAAAGCGTCGGCCTATCGCCCCTTCTTCCAGAGATATCCACCCACAAGAATCCCGACACCACAAATAATCGCCACATAATAGGCAGGCCCCAGCGGGCTTTCCTTCAGCAGCAACGTCACCACCATCGGCGTCAGGCCACCGAAAATCGCGTAAGCCAGGTTGTAGGAAAACGACAACCCACTGAACCGCACCACCGCCGGGAAGGCTTTGACCATCACGTACGGCACCGCACCGATAGTGCCGACCAGCAAACCGGTCAGGGCATACATCGGGAACAGCCACTCGGGATGGTTGAACAGGCTGTGATAGAACGTCCACGAACTGATCAGCAGCGCGGCGCTACCGAACACGAATACCCGGCCGGCGCCGAAGCGGTCAGCCAATGCACCGGAGGCCACACAGCCCAGGCTCAGGAACACGATGGCCAGGCTGTTGGCTTGCAACGCGGTGGTCGGCGCGAAGTGGTAGACGGTCTGCAGCACGGTTGGGGTCATGAGAATGATCACGATGATGCCGGCGGACAGCAGCCAGGTCAGCAGCATGGAAATCAGAATCGCACCGCGATGGTCACGTAACACGGCACGCAGTGGCACTTCTTCGGCCAGCGCTTTGCGCAATTGCAATTCGGCGAACACCGGGGTTTCGTGGAGCCAGCGGCGCAGGTAGACCGAGAACAGGCCAAACACACCGCCCAGCAGGAACGGGATCCGCCAGGCGTAATCCGCGACTTCAATCGGCGTGTAAATGCTGTTGATCGCGGTGGCGACCAACGAGCCCAAAAGAATACCGGCGGTCAGACCGCAGGTCAGTGTGCCGCAGGCATAACCGATGTGCCGCTGCGGCACGTGTTCGGAAACGAATACCCAAGCCCCGGGCACTTCACCGCCAATCGCCGCGCCCTGGATCACCCGCATCAGCAGCAACAGGATCGGCGCCCACATACCGATCTGCGCATAAGTCGGCAGCAAGCCCATGATCAGGGTCGGCACTGCCATCATGAAAATGCTCAAGGTGAACATCTTCTTGCGCCCCAGCAGATCACCGAAGTGCGCCATGACGATGCCGCCCAGCGGCCGCGCCAGATAGCCAGCGGCGAAGATGCCGAACGTCTGCATCAGGCGCAGCCACTCGGGCATATCGGCAGGGAAGAACAGTTTGCCGACCACCGTGGCGAAGAACACAAAGATGATGAAGTCGTAAAACTCCAGCGCGCCGCCCAAGGCAGACAGCGATAACGTCTTATAGTCGTTGCGGGTCAGCGGGCGTGCAGATTGATTGGGATGCGCGATGCTCGAGGGCGCTGTGGTCATGGCAAGGGCTTCTCTTATAGTCGGATCTGCAACCTCAACAACGCTGGCAGAGGCTTGGGCAGGTTCGGCACGATAGCAAATTGTTCGAAAAAGCACATAGAGGCACGTATTTGACGGTCAAAATGAGAACCGGATGGTCGTCTCGGAGTCAACCGATCGATATACTCGTAACATTGCAACGGCTTGTAAGGGGTTGCTGTGCGAAACCGTCGTTGGCACCTGTCAGCCGATTTCGCAGAGTTTCCCTTTAGGCGCCTTACGAAAAACGTGACGAACGTAGTATGTTCGGGGCTGAATCGTTTTTCCAAGGCTCCAGTGTGCAAAGTCGCCGAGTGAAGGTCAGGCAAGGCAAAAACAGGCGAGGACGCTGAGTTTACTGCTGTAAATGAGCGTCCGAGCCTGTTTTTAACGCAGCATGACCGAGCGCAGGCACTTTGCACGCGGAGCCGTAAGACGGCTATTCACCCGCTACATATATGAAGAGTCACGGGTCAGAGGCACCCCCGGCATGATAGAGCTCGAACAAGAAGATCCAATCCCGCAAGGCGACCTGGCCCTGCAAATCACCGCGCTTCCGCGTGAAACCAATGGCTTTGGCGATATTTTCGGCGGCTGGTTGGTGGCGCAGATGGATTTGGCCGGTACCGCTATGGCCAGCAAGGTTGCCGGTGGTCGCGTAGCCACCGTTGCGATCGATCGCATGGCGTTCCTGGTGCCGGTGGCGGTGGGTGCTCAGCTGTCCTTTTATACCCAGGCCCTGGAAATCGGCCGCAGCTCGATTCAGATGATGGTCGAAGTCTGGAGCGACGATCCACTGTCCAGCGAATGGCGTAAAGTGACCGAAGCCGTCTTCGTGTTCGTCGCCATCGACGGCAGCGGCCGCACTCGCTCGGTTCCGCCCAGAGCTCGTTGAACCGGAGCTGGTAAAAACCAGAGTCCGTAAAAAAAGTGGGCGTTAAACCCGGCGACCGTTTTGCGGTCCATTGCAGTCCTGTTCCTGATCGAGAGTTGCCCCATGAGCACGCCCAACGTTGAAGCCGTGAAACTGGATGAACTGAACTGCTGGCGCATCCGCCACGGTCAGGCCGAATTGCTGGTGGCCCAACAAGGCGCGCACATTCTCAGCTATCAACTGGCCGGCGAGCCGCCACTTATCTGGCTCAACGACGAGGCGGTGTTCAAGGCCGGCAAAAGCATCCGCGCCGGTGTGCCGGTGTGCTGGCCATGGTTCGGTAACCTGTCGCGCAACCCGCAGAGCGTCCAGGCCATGCGCGTCAGCCAGGAACCGCCAACCGCCCACGGGCTGGTGCGGGCGATGGACTGGGAACTGGGTGGCATCGAAACCGAGGGCGAAAGCCTGAAGGTGGAATTCATCCTGCCCTACCCCGAAGACGGTCTGCCGGGATGGCCACATCAGGTGGACTTGAAACTGAGCATTCGTCTGGATGAGCAGTTGCACATCAGCCTGACGAGCGTAAACAAGGGCGCCGAACACGTCACGATCAGCCAGGCATTGCACAGCTATTTCGCGGTCAGCGATGTGCGCAACGTGCACGTTGAAGGGCTGGATGGCTTGAGCTATATCGAAACCCTGGACGACTGGAAAACCGTCACCCAGACCGGTGATCTGCGTTTTACCGGCGAGACCGACCGCATCTATCTCAATACCCCGCCGAAGCTGAGCATCGTTGACCCGCACTGGGAACGACGCATCGAACTGACCAGCAGCGGTTCGCGCTCTGCGGTGATCTGGAACCCCTGGATCGACCGCGCCGCAGCGTTCAGCGACATGGCCGACGATGGCTGGCAGCGCATGCTGTGCATTGAAACGGCGAATGTGTTGGGTGATGTGGTGACGCTGGCACCGGGGGCGAGTCATACCCTGGGCGTGAGCATCGGTAGCAAACCTCTATAAGCAACACCACCAAATCAATGTGGGAGCGAGCCTGCTCGCGATTAGGCCATAACATCCAACATCAATGTTGACTGTTAAACCGCCATCGCGAGCAGGTTCGCTCCCACATTTGTATGCCTACAAATCCGACTCTTTAACCACCCGCACCTGCGCTGCATCCAGCGCATAGGCCGCGTCCGCCAGGTCGTTGTTGACCGTTTCGATCTTCAGCGTGCCGGTCACCCATAGCGGTGTATAGATGTCATTCAGCTTCAAGCCTTTTGGATAACGCACCAGCACCAACTGGTTAGGTGGCGGTGGCGGCACGTGGATGCAAGCGCCCGGGTACGGCACAAGGAAGAACAACGTGCTACGGCCCTTGGCGTCGGATTCCAGCGGTACCGGATAACCACCGATGCGGATGTGTTTGTCGTTCATCGACGGCACGGTTTTGGTCGAGTACATCACCGCCGGCAAGCCCTTGCTCTGCTTCATGCCACCCTTTTGGGTAAAGGTGCCATTGGCTTCCGGGGAGTTGTGATCGATTTCGGGCATGGCCTCGAGGGCTTTCTGGTCCGACTTGGGCATCAGTTCGAGCCAGTCGGTTTCCGGCAGTTCGCCGGCATGGGCCAAACCACTGCCCAGGAAGAGAAGAGTCAACAGAAGACGGCGCATGAAAGTGCTCGGCAAAGGATAGGACAATGTGACGATGGCAATGCCGAGCATTCTAGCCCTCTCCAGCGAGGACGCAGAGAGGGCTTTATCACTTCAATCAGCTGTTTTTTTTGATCAGACCGTAGATCACCAGCAATACCACCGCGCCCACCAGCGCACCGATGAAACCTGCGCCTTCGCCAGCGTGGTAAATGCCCAGGGCCTGGCCGCCATAAGTAGCCGCCAGCGAACCGCCGATACCGAGCAGGATGGTCATGATCCAGCCCATGCTGTCATCGCCCGGTTTCAAAAACCGAGCCAGCAGGCCGACGATCAAACCGATAAAGATGGTTCCGATAATTCCCATGGCATTTCCCTCTGATTGAGTTGGCTATAGCCTAGACAGACTTTGGCATCCTGCCATCAGAGAACGGCGGCCCCTGAAGGTTCCGCCGCTGCCACATGAAACTATTCGGCAATGAGCGCTTCGACCTTGAGGATCTGCGCAGCCAACGTCTCACGGTCTGCACAGCGCAGATTGGCGTGACCGACCTTGCGGCCGACCTTGAAAGCCTTGCCGTAGTGATGCAAATGGCAGTCGTCGATCGCGATCACTTTCTCTACTGGCGGCACGACACCGATGAAGTTGAGCATCGCGCTCTCGCCGACCTTGGCCGTCGAACCCAGCGGCAGACCGGCGACGGCCCGCAGGTGGTTTTCGAACTGGCTGCACTCGGCGCCTTCGGTGGTCCAGTGCCCGGAGTTGTGCACGCGCGGGGCGATTTCATTGGCCTTGAGGCCGCCGTCGACTTCAAAGAACTCGAACGCCATCACGCCGACGTACTCCAGCTGCTTGAGTACGCGACTGGAGTAATCTTCAGCCAACGCTTGCAGCGGGTGATCGGTGCTGGCCACAGACAGCTTGAGAATGCCGCTGTCGTGGGTGTTATGAACCAGTGGATAGAACTTGGTTTCGCCATCGCGAGCACGCACAGCAATCAGCGAGACTTCGCCAGTGAATGGCACGAAGCCTTCCAGCAAGCAGGCGACGCTGCCAAGCTCGGCAAAAGTGCCGACTACGTCTTCAGGTTTGCGCAGGACTTTCTGGCCCTTGCCGTCGTAACCCAGGGTGCGGGTTTTAAGCACGGCCGGCAGACCGATGGAAGCCACGGCGGCGTCCAGATCAGCTTGCGACTGGATGTCGGCGAACGCGGGAGTCGGAATCCCCAGATCCTTGAACATGCTCTTTTCGAACCAGCGATCGCGAGCGATGCGCAGCGCTTCGGCACTCGGGTACACCGGGACGAATTGCGACAGGAAGGCCACGGTTTCGGCCGGGACGCTTTCGAACTCGAAGGTCACCAGATCGACTTCATCGGCCAACTGACGCAGGTGATCCTGATCGCCGTAATCGGCCCGCAGGTGCTCGCCCAATGCAGCTGCGCAAGCATCCGGCGCCGGGTCCAGGAAAGCGAAGTTCATGCCCAGCGGAGTGCCCGCCAGTGCCAACATGCGACCCAATTGGCCGCCACCGATTACACCGATCTTCATCGTCAACAACCTCAGGCGATGCGTGGGTCTGGATTGTCCAGGACGCTGTCTGTCTGCTCAGCGCGGAATTTCTTCAACACGGTATGAAATTGCGGATGCTTGGCGCCGAGGATACTCGCCGAGAGCAGCGCTGCGTTGATCGCGCCGGCCTTGCCGATGGCCAGAGTGGCGACCGGAATGCCTGCGGGCATCTGCACGATAGAGAGCAGAGAATCGACGCCCGAGAGCATCGACGACTGCACCGGTACGCCCAGCACCGGCAGGTGGGTCTTGGCCGCACACATGCCTGGCAGGTGGGCCGCGCCACCGGCACCGGCGATAATCACCTCGATGCCACGGGCCTCGGCCTCTTCGGCGTACTGGAACAGCAGGTCCGGGGTGCGGTGGGCAGAGACCACTTTCACCTCGTAAGGGATGCCGAGCTTTTCCAGCATATCGGCGGTGTGGCTAAGGGTGGACCAATCGGACTTGGAGCCCATGATCACGCCAACCAGTGCGCTCATCGTCGTGCCTCTTCTCTCTGGGCGCCCGCAGGCGCGTCAAAAAACAACAAGCCACGCAGGAAATCCGGCGTGGCTTGATTGTACGAATTTAAGGCCGGGCGAACCGGCCAAAGGCCGCGCAGTATACCTCAATGAAGCGGATAAACAGCCCCTATGACGACCATCTGTCATACGACGGGTGCCGATCATAAGCGGATGGTTTTATTGACTCAAAAGTCAGCCACTCTGCATCCAATTACCTCACAAAAAAACCTTGAACAAAACATCATCTGAAATACAACTGGCAATTACAAATAAATCGCCATGCATTATTAATATACCCCAACGCAGAAAACTGCTCCCTCATTCAACTACATCAAACTACACCTGAAAAACAACAATGCCGCTATCGACGCATTAAATGTGAGATTTTCTACATGTCCAAACTAATAAGATTCATGCTCTTCTTAACAATTTTTCAATTAACAACTCAAATGAGCCATGCAACGACAGTCATGGATAGACCTTGGCCTGCTGCCAACTCGGAAACGCTCATGACCCCTAAAGGTTTTAGTACCATAACCATGGAAAAACGGCCTATTTTTGTTTTTGCATTTGTTCATGATGACATTCCCGAGTCGGCCATCGACTCGATTTTCCATAGTTATTTTCTCGATTGGATCAAAGAAGTCACAGCAGTGACAGGCCGGCGCGTTTCCGTAGAGTTCATACGTAATATGCCTCCTTATACGAATTATTCCTACAAGGCTGCCAGTGACATATCCTATCGCGGATGGGAAACGCTTGCCCGAAACTATCGCGACGACAATAACCTCCCCTACAACAGAATCACAAAATTCCTGCTGTTGACCAATAATGCAATCGACAATAAAGTTCTGGGGGTCGCGAGCCTTGGGCAACAGTTCGGTATCGCGTCACTGATTGGAAAACAAATAGTCGGCCATGAACTAGGACATATGCTTACCGCTAACCATGAACTTTCCGAGGTTCAATATAACGGTTGGTGGTGTGAAACCTTTATGCGCGATGTTACTCCCGGACTGTCCAACTGCTATCGCTATAGTGACGGTAATCGGGAACTCATCAAGTCGTTCCTGAGTGACGCTCCATAGCTATTCGCTGATGGGCCGCCACTGGCAAGACGACCGACTGAGAATGTAGCCCCGAGAACACTCTAAACTTGCCGACAAACCACTAAACATTTAAGTAAAACCTTGAAAAGGATATTCATATGACAGACTCGAACAGTAACAACAAACAAACACTCTCATCGAAAAAGCCGATTCTTATAATGGTTTTTCTACACGACGATCTTGCGGAATATGACGAGAAAAAAATTTACAGTGATTATTTTGCCTGGCTAAAAACCGAACTCGAGGATATTTCCGGACGAGGAGTGCTGATCTTGTTCAAATCGAATGAGCCAGGAGTTACCGATTATCCTTATCAGAACGATAGCCTTGAAGCAGCGGTGGACGGCTGGTGGGAACGCATCGACAAGGCGGTCATTGCGCCAGTGGAGAAGACCCGACCTTATAATTATGATCTCGATAAATTCCTGTTGTTGACCCGTCACAGCATAAACAGCAGTTATGCTGGGGCGGCGGACGTTGGCGGTCGGGTAGGAATGGCATCAATCAGTAGTTATAGAGTCCCTGCACACGAAATTGGCCATATGTTCCGCGCGACACACGAAGACTCCGAGGTCGTCTATAACGGCTGGTGGAACGACTCAATAATGTCCGTTGACTATGTTGGCTCCGCTTTCCGAGGGAATGACTACCACTTCAGCGAAAAAAACCGGGAAAACATTCGCAACCATCTCAGCAGATTCCCTTGAAATAGCCAAAGATGCCCGACATAGCGAAAGCCTCGGTTTTCCCTTCGGTCATTCAGGACGCAGAACCCGCCGCCCCACCTTCAAGTTTGCGCCACAGCAACCGCACATTCGCCTTGCGCACCAGCGCGCAGCGATACAGACGAATCTCAAGCGGCACATGCCATTGCGGGCCGCCGCAGACCACCAATTCACCGCGCGCCAGTTCGGCGCGCACGCTTAGCTGCGGCACCCAGGCGATACCCAGCCCTTCCAGCGCCATGCTTTTCAGGCTGTCGGCCATGGCGGTTTCATAAATGGTGGTGAATCGCAGCGCTCGCTGACGTAAAAGCAAATTCACAGAACGCCCGAGAAATGCCCCGGCGCTATAGGCCAGCAAAGGCACGCTGGTTTCGCCTTCCAGGTCGAACAACGGCTTGCCGTCGGCATCGGCCGCACAGACCGGGAGCATTTCAGTATCGCCCAGATGCAGTGACGGGAAAATCTCCGGGTCCATTTGCATCGCCGAGTCCGGGTCATAGAACGCCAGCATCACATCACATCCGCCTTCACGCAGCGCATGCACCGCATCGCCGACGTTGGTGGCCACCAGCCGCGTGGCTATATTCAATCCTTCGTTGCGCAATTGTGCGATCCAGCGCGGGAAAAAACCCAACGCCAGGGAGTGAGCGGCAGCGATTTGTATCACCTCGCCCTGCCCGCCTTCCAGGTGATGAAGATGGCGCAACACTTCACCCAATTGTTCGACCACAGTACGCGCAGTAACGAGAAACAGCTGACCCGCCGCTGTCAACTCGACGGGTGTGCGGGAGCGATTGACCAGTGTCAGCCCCAGCGCGGCTTCGAGGCTGCGGATCCGCCGGCTGAATGCAGGCTGGGTCACGAAGCGTCGTTCAGCCGCTTGGGAGAAGCTACGGGTGGCGGCCAGAGCACTGAAGTCTTCAAGCCATTTACTTTCCAGATTCATCACGCCCTCCCGGACACGCACCAATTTAGGTCACACGCTCGCGGTACACGCGGCGTCACACGGGCATTATGCCGAATGTGCATAGGCTAGTGTTTAACAGCATTGGCCCAAAATAGTTCACCAGCCTAGCATTTGCAGTGTTCCGGCACAGACCGGGTCCCTATCGAGATGATTTCTATCATGTCCTCCGCTGCATCTTTCCGCACAGAAAAAGACCTGCTTGGCGTACTCGAAGTACCTGCTCAAGCGTATTACGGTATCCAGACCCTGCGAGCGGTGAACAACTTCCGCCTCTCCGGCGTTCCGATTTCGCATTACCCGAAACTGGTTGTCGGTCTGGCGATGGTCAAACAGGCCGCCGCTGACGCCAACCGCGAGCTGGGTCACCTGAGCGACGCCAAGCACGCTGCCATCAGCGAAGCCTGTGCCCGATTGATCCGCGGTGATTTCCACGAAGAATTCGTGGTAGACATGATTCAAGGCGGCGCTGGCACTTCAACCAACATGAATGCCAACGAAGTCATCGCCAACATCGCGCTGGAGGCCATGGGCCACAGCAAAGGCGAATATCAGTACCTGCATCCGAACAACGACGTGAACATGGCGCAGTCGACCAACGACGCCTACCCGACCGCGATCCGTCTGGGTCTGCTGCTGGGTCACGACGCGCTGCTGGCCAGCCTCGACAGCCTGATCCAGTCGTTCGCCGCCAAAGGTGAAGAATTCAGCCACGTTCTGAAGATGGGTCGTACCCAACTGCAAGACGCCGTGCCGATGACCCTGGGCCAGGAATTCCGCGCCTTCGCCACCACCCTGAGCGAAGACCTGGCGCGTCTGAAAACCCTGGCGCCTGAACTGCTGACCGAAGTGAACCTGGGCGGCACCGCGATTGGTACCGGCATCAACGCCGACCCGCGTTATCAAGCACTGGCCGTTCAGCGTCTGGCAACGATCAGCGGTCAACCGCTGGTGCCGGCCGCCGACCTGATCGAGGCCACCTCCGACATGGGCGCCTTCGTGCTGTTCTCCGGCATGCTCAAGCGCACCGCAGTCAAGCTGTCGAAAATCTGCAACGACCTGCGTCTGCTGTCCAGCGGCCCACGCACCGGCATCAACGAAATCAACCTGCCAGCACGTCAACCAGGCAGTTCGATCATGCCAGGCAAGGTCAACCCGGTTATCCCGGAAGCCGTGAACCAGGTTGCTTTCCAGATCATCGGCAACGACCTGGCACTGACCATCGCTGCCGAGGGCGGTCAGCTGCAACTGAACGTGATGGAACCGCTGATCGCCTTCAAGATCTTCGACTCGATCCGCCTGCTGCAACGCGCCATGGACATGCTGCGCGAACACTGCATCGTCGGCATCACCGCCAACGAAGAGCGCTGCCGTGAACTGGTCGAGCATTCGATTGGCCTGGTCACCGCGCTGAACCCGTACATCGGCTATGAAAACGCCACCCGCATCGCCCGTATCGCCCTCGAAAGCGGCCGCGGCGTGCTGGAACTGGTGCGCGAAGAAGGCTTGCTCGACGACGAAATGCTCGCCGACATCCTGCGCCCGGAAAACATGATTGCTCCGCGTCTGGTGCCTCTGAAGGCTTAACCAAACGCAGGCTCTTTTGAAGAGCCACGCTCACCAGGTCGAGGGACTAGACACCTCTCACCTTTTGAGGGCTTGGGGATTTATTCCCTCAAGCCCTTTTTTTTAACCCTCTCGCGGATTTTCCGAACATGTTGAATGTTTTAAGTGCCACCAAGATCGCAGCCTTCGTCAGCTTCCCCGGGGTTTGAGACCCTCTGTAGAAGCTGCCGAAGGCTGCAATTTTTTTATTTTGCAGCGCTCTCGTTTCGTCGCTTGCACCACAATCGTGCAGACGGACGGCACTCTCCTTATGTATAGTGCCGGCCCTCTTCGCGTGAGTGCTCGTCGTTAACGAGCCCAAACCCATGCGAAACCCGAACTAATAACAATCCCGCGATATGGAACCGGAACGAACGTCGATCCACCTGCTGAGCCACGCGCAAGCGGGTGTAACGCAATATGTCGGACCCTCCAGCATCTGCACCCACAAAAAACAGCGAGGAAAAATCCATGCTCGAAGTCATCAACGACTTCCTCTCAGGGAAAGTACTGATCGTGCTCATTGTCGGGCTCGGTAGCTACTTCACGATCCGCTCGCGTTTCGTTCAGTTCCGCCATTTCTTTCACATGTTCGCGGTCTTCCGTGACAGCCTGAAAAGCAGCGCTGGCCAGCTCAGCTCATTCCAGGCCCTGATGCTCAGCCTCGCCGGCCGCGTCGGTGCGGGTAACATCGCCGGTGTCGGTATTGCCGTGACCCTTGGTGGCCCCGGTGCGGTGTTCTGGATGTGGGTGACCGCGCTGGTCGGCATGTCCAGCAGCTTCTTCGAATGCTCCCTCGGCCAGCTCTATAAGCGCTGCGACTCCGAAGGTCAGTTCCGCGGCGGCCCATCCTTTTACATTCAGCACGGCCTGCAGAAACGCTGGCTGGGGATGATCATGGCGTTCCTGCTGCTGATCACCTTTGGCTTTGCCTTCAACGGCCTGCAAGCCCACGCCGTAACCCACTCGCTGAACAATGCCTTCGGCCTCGACACCACATACACCGGGCTGGGCCTGGCGGTATTGCTGGGTCTGGTGTTCATCGGCGGTATCAAGCGGATTGCCAAGGTCGCTGACCTGCTGGTACCAGTGAAAACCCTGGTGTACATCGGCGTGACCATCTACGTGATCGTGCTGCAGTTCGACCACGTTCCGGGCATGTTGATGACCATCGTCAAAAGCGCCTTCGGTCTGGACCAGGCGTTCGGCGGCCTGATCGGCAGCGCCATCGTCATGGGCGTGAAGCGCGGCGTGTTCGCCAACGAAGCAGGCCTGGGCAGTGCGCCGAACGTCGCCGCTGTGGCCTCGGTCGAGCATCCGGTTTCGCAAGGTGTGGTTCAGGCGTTCAGCGTGTTCCTCGACACCTTCGTGATCTGCACCTGCACCGCGTTGCTGATCCTGCTGTCGGGCTTCTACACCCCGGGCTTCGAAGGCGACGGCATTGCCCTGACCCAGAACTCCCTGGCTGCCGTAGTCGGTGAGTGGGGTCGGATGTTCATCTCCGTGGCTCTGGCGCTGTTCGTATTCACCTCGATTCTCTACAACTACTATCTGGGCGAGAACAACCTGCGCTTCATGATCGGCGAAAACCGCAAGGCACTGATCGCCTATCGCGCGCTGGTACTGGTACTGATCTTCTGGGGTGCCATCGAAAACCTCAGCACAGTGTTCGCGTTCGCCGACATCACCATGACCCTGCTGGCGTTCGTGAACCTGATTGCGCTGTTCCTGCTGTTCAAGGTCGGCATGCGCATCCTGCGTGACTACGATGACCAGCGTGCTGCCGGCATCAAGACCCCAGTGTTCGATTCGAGCAAGTTCCCGGATCTGGACCTGGACCTGAAAGCCTGGCCAGCCAATCCGCCAGCCGCCGCTCCTACGGCCGCAGCCGAGCCGCAAGGCGTGACCGCAGCGCAACGCTGATCGGTAAAAAACCGGGCGCATCCCCTGCGCCCGGCGTGACACAGCTTGCGACCGGCGTCATGCTCGGTCGTATGTTGTGGCAGCTTTTTTGATGCTGCCGTTTTGGTTCGAGCTTGAGACCACATCAGTCGAGCGCGACCCCGGTCCATCGCGAGCAGGTCGAATCGTCGCACCGTCGCTCCCACATCGTTTTCGGAGAACCTCCATGAACCCTTCGACTTTTCCTGCTGCCCAGCACGTCATGGTGCTGTACACCGGTGGCACCATCGGCATGCAAGCCAGTGCTCACGGCCTGGCCCCGGCGTCCGGTTTCGAAGCGCAGATGCGCGAGTATCTGCACAGCCAACCCGAACTGGTGGTACCGCAGTGGCGCTTTCGCGAGATGTCGCCGCTGATCGACAGCGCCAACATGACGCCCGCCTACTGGCAGCAACTGCGTGAAGCGGTGGTCGATGCCGTTGATGTGCAGGGCTGCGACAGTGTGTTGATCCTGCACGGCACCGACACCCTGGCCTACAGCGCCGCGGCCATGAGCTTTCAATTGCTCGGTCTGCACGCCCGCGTGTGCTTCACCGGTTCGATGCTGCCGGCCGGCGTGACCGACAGCGATGCCTGGGAAAACCTCAGCGGTGCGTTGGTTGCTCTTGGCCAAGGCCTCGCACCGGGCGTTCATCTGTACTTCCACGGCGAACTGCTCGACCCGACCCGTTGCGCGAAAGTGCGCAGCTTCGGTCGTCATCCGTTCAAGCGGCTGGAGCGTCAGGGTGGTGGCGTGAAAGCGTCTTCGATACCTGAGCCGCTGAACTACAACCAGCCTAAACAGCTGGCGAAGGTCGCGGTGCTGCCGCTGTTCCCAGGCATCGGTGCCGATCAACTGGATGGCCTGCTCAACAGTGGTATTCAGGGTCTGGTGCTGGAATGTTATGGCAGCGGTACCGGGCCAAGCGACAACCCCGAGTTTCTCGCCAGCCTGGAACGGGCGCGGGACAAAGGTGTGGTGGTGGTCGCGGTGACGCAATGTCATGAAGGTGGCGTGCAGCTCGACGTGTACGAGGCAGGCAGCCGCTTGCGTGACGCCGGTGTGTTGTCCGGTGGCGGCATGACTCGCGAGGCGGCGTTTGGCAAGTTGCATGGGCTGCTGGGTGCAGGGCTTGAGACCACTGAAGTGCGGCGGCTGGTTGAACTCGACCTGTGCGGCGAACTCAGCTGACACAACACAACAATTTGTAGGAGAGAGACTTGCCCGCGAAGGCGTCCTCAAGTGCGCCAAAAGCTTCGCGGGCAAGCCTCGCTCCTACAGGGTCGGGTCATACCGGCATATAACTTGCTCCCATTCCGGCACGCCCAACGCGGGAAGCCCCCATGCTCCACTCCCATCTCACCACCCTCAACGCCGTCTCCCTGGTGCTCAACACCTTCAAGGCCGAAGGCCTTTCGAGTGATGCATTGCTGGCCGGCAGCGGCATCAATGCGGCGGATCTGAGCCGGGCGGATACGCGTATTACCACCAACCAAGAGATGCTGGTTTGCGCCAACGCCGTCGCGTTACGCCACGATATCGGCCTGGAGTTGGGCCGGCGGATGCACGTTTCTTCCTATGGCATGCTCGGGTATGCCTTACTCACCAGCGCCACTTTAGGTGACGCCTTGCGGTTGGCGCTGCACTATCCGGCGCTATTGGGAACACTGTTCGAGTTGAGCCTGGAAGAAGATGGCGAACGCATCTGGCTCACTGCCGGCGACTATCGGGAAAATCCGGCGCTGGCACCGTTCAATGTCGAGTTTTGCCTGGTCTCGATGAAAGTCACCTGCGAAGACTTGCTCGGCCACCCTCTGCCTCTGCTCGGCGCCCGCTTCGAACACCCGGCGCCGGACTATCACGCGCGCTACGCCGAGCGTTTCGACTGCCCCTTGCAGTTCGATGCTGTATCCAATGCCTTTGCCTTCGATAAACACTGGCTCGAACAACCCCTGCCTCTGGCCGACGCCATTACGCATCAGGCCATGGCCGAGCGTTGCCGCAAGCAAAACACCGAATTCACCGGGCGTCAGGCCTGGCTCGGGCGTATCCGCCAACTACTCGCGGCGCAACTGAGCGCGGCTCCGGGTCTGGATGGGCTGGCGGAACAGCTGAACTGCTCGGCGCGCACTCTGCGTCGACATCTGAAGGGCCTGGGTTGCAGCTATCAGGAACTGCTCGATGAGTTGCGCTTCGAGCAGGCCAAGCGAATGCTCTGCGAAGATCAATTGCCGATCTATCGGATTGCCGAGGCGTTGGGGTTCAGCGAGACCGCGAGCTTCCGCCATGCGTTTGTGCGCTGGAGTGGTGTGGCGCCCAGCCAGTTCCGGCCACACCGATAACCCCTGTGGGAGCGGGCTTGCCCGCGAAGAGGCCAGTACATTCGACGCATCTCCATTGACTGGACCACCGCTTTCGCGGGCAAGCCCGCTCCCACAGGTTCGGCATTTCCAAGCCCAATGTTGAAGTGCCGGCGTGCCATTAAGGGGCGAATTTCGGTCAAATCTTTTGGCCATATCGATCCCCTTTTGGCCTTTCCTGCCGTTCTCCCAAACGCTGCCCGCCGCAAGACTGTATGCAACCGAATCTGCCTGCGGAGAACAAGAATGCTGACGATCTACTCGGACGATCACCACCTGCACCACGGCCGTTGTGAATTGATGGACGGGCAATTGATGCCGTGCTTCGAAATGCCCTCGCGCGCCGACCATGTGTTGGCACGCGTGCAGTACCGCCGTCTCGGCCCGGTCGAGGCGCCGGAGGATTTCGGCCTCGGGCCGATCGAGCGCATCCATAGCCGCGACTATCTCGACTTCTTCAAAGGGGCCTGGGCGCGCTGGACCGAACTCAAAACAGACGGCGACTTGCTGCCCTATACCTGGCCGGCCCGCACCTTGCGCCGGATCATGCCCACCAGCCTGCACGGCCAGCTCGGCTATTACAGCTTCGACGGCGGCGCACCGATTACCGCCGGCACCTGGCAAGCGGCGTATAGCGCGGCGCAAGTTGCCCTCACGGCTCAAGCGGTGATCCAGCGTGGAGCGCGCAGTGCCTTCGCCCTGTGCCGTCCACCCGGGCACCATGCCGCCAGCGACTTGATGGGCGGTTATTGCTACCTCAACAACGCCGCCATCGCCGCTCAGGCTTTCCTCGATCAAGGCCACAAAAAGGTCGCGATCCTCGATGTCGATTACCACCACGGTAACGGTACCCAATCGATTTTCTACGAGCGCAGCGATGTGCTCTTCACCTCGATCCACGGCCATCCGGAAGCCGAGTTTCCATTCTTCCTCGGCTACGAAGATGAACACGGTGAGGGCCCTGGCGAAGGGTTCAACTTCAACTATCCTTTGCCCGCCGGATCAGGCTGGGACAGTTGGAGCGCGGCGCTGGAGCAGGCCTGCAAAGAGATCGAAAAGTACGGCGCCGACATCATCGTCGTGTCCCTGGGTGTGGATACATTCAAGGACGACCCGATCTCCCAATTCAAACTCGACAGCCCCGATTACCTGGCGATGGGCGCGCGCATCGCGGGCCTCGGCAAGCCGACGCTGTTCGTGATGGAAGGCGGTTACGCGGTGGAAGAAATCGGCATCAATGCCGTGAACGTTCTCGAAGGTTTTGAAAGTGCCCAGAGGAATTAGAACAAATGAACCGACTCAAGCGTTTTATCGCGCCGGTGCTCTTCCCCACAGTGTTATGCGCCACGTTACTCAATGGTGCTGTTCACGCTGAAGAACGCACCTTGCGGGTGTACAACTGGTTCGACTACATCACCCCCAAAGCGCTGGAAGACTTCAAAGCCCAAAACACCCAGACCAAACTGGTCTACGACATCTTCGACACCAATGAAGCGCTGGAGGCCAAGCTGCTGACCGGCAACTCCGGTTACGACGTGGTGGTGCCGTCCAACGTGTTCCTCGCCAAGCAGATCGAAGCCGGGGTGTTCCAGCCGCTGGACCGCAGCAAACTGCCGAACTGGAATCACCTCGATCCGAAGCTGATGAAGTTGATCGAAGCCAACGACCCGGGTAACAAATTCGCCGTGCCATACATGTACGGGACCATCCTGATCGGCTTCAACCCGGACAAGATCAAGGCGGCTTTGGGCGACAACGCACCGGTGGACACCTGGGACCTGATCTTCAAGGAAGAGAACATCAGCAAGCTCAAGCAGTGCGGCGTGGCCCTGCTCGACTCGCCGTCCGAGATCCTGCCGCTGGCCCTGCAACACCTGGGCCTGGACCCCAACAGCAAGAAGCCGGCGGACTACGCCAAGGCTGAAGCGCTGCTGATGAAGATTCGCCCGTACATCACCTACTTCCATTCGTCCAAGTACATGGCCGACATTGCCAACGGTGACATCTGCGTCGCGGTCGGTTACTCCGGCAGCTTCTCCCAGGCCGCCAACCGTGCCAAGGAAGCCAAGAATGGCGTGATCGTCGACATGCGCCTGCCCAAAGAAGGCGCGCCGATCTGGTTCGACATGCTCGCCATCCCGAAAGGCGCGAAAAACCCGGAAGACGCCTACACCTTCATCAACTACTTGCTGCAACCCCAGGTCATCGCACCGGTCAGCGATTTCGTCGGCTACCCGAACCCGAACAAGGACGCCACGGAAATGGTCGACCCGGCGATTCGCAACAACCCGAACCTGTACCCGACCGAAGCGGCAATGAGCACGCTCTACACCCTGCAACCATTGCCTCGCGATGCCGAGCGGGCGCGGACCCGGGCCTGGACCAAAATAAAATCCGGCACTTGAAACCTTCACCCGACTCCATTCGAGACCCGTCTGTGTGCGGGTCTTTTTTTGGCCTGCCGATAATTAATTACCGCACGGTCGTACCTGACGCGCCTTATTTTCGTTGCCAGCCAGGACCTTGTTCGTCCTGAAACCCAGCATCGAAGAAGCGACCATGACCGAAAACAAACTGCCCAACGATACAACGCCACTATTGGAAAAAAGTGAACTTGTCAGCCAGATCAGCCACGGCCCAACGCTCAATGAAGTGGCTTCGCACCAACTACGCCAGTCATTGAAAATGCTTTATCCAAAACTGGATATCGATCCCGACACCACCCTCGTCGCCACACCGCAATGGCGTGTAGTGGACCATCAGGTCGAGGCCGGCCCCACAACACTCGAATCACTCACGCATGCACTGGTTCACCAAGGTCTTTATGGAGCAAGGGCCAATTACATCGAAGGAGAACACTTTCTCACGCTTGAGCCAGAGGCCCGAAACCCCGTTCATCTTGCGGTGAGCATTGAGGAAGTTGCCGGAATGCTCAACGATTTGGCACCTTTGCTGTTTGTCGAACTTCAAGCCCGGCAACTGGATTTCTGGAACAGCAAAGGACACAAAATCGCTCGCTGGGAGGAGCTTTCCAATTCGTTGCGCAAAGCCCTGAATGTGCGGAAAGTCAAAGGCTGGGACGCTGATGAGTGCGCCATGGCCCGCGAAGTTTTCATCGATCCCGACAAAGCCACGCGCAAGCATGTAAACAGCGACTTTTCAGCAATCCAGGCGTGTTTGATCGATGTCGATGCCTTGGAGAATGAAGTGGCCAGCCATCTCTTGATCGGAGGCGCCTTGGTGCTCAAGGCAACGTATCGCCAGCGTGAATTGTTAGTGCTGTACACGATCGAGGGCGGTTACGAGTCGTTCAGCTCGATGGCGCAATTGGGTGATTTGCTTCCCGCTCGCCTGGGAGCACAACTGGCAGGGCGCACTCCGAAATGGCGACTATACGAGCCCGACGGTAACATCTTCGATCACATGGCCTGGGCGTTGGTGTCATCGCAGCTCGATGCCATTGATACGCTAAGGTTCCTTGATCCAACGGCCATTGAAGAGACCGAATCCGGGCTCGATAAAACCGAGCATGCACGATACCAGCAATTGGAAACAGCGATTCCTGACTGGCTGCGCGAGGCATCGGTTGACGATATACAAGATTACGGACGTTACATCACGGCATTGGGCAAGTTATATCGCCGCCCCGAAAGCAAGGCGGCCAAAGGCGAGATTCCTGCCATTACCGATTATGCCCAGCGCCGGATGTGTGAAGCGATCATCAAGGATTCTCGTGCGGTGGGGGCCGCGAACCTTTCACTGAATGAACTGCGGATCAAAGTTACCAATAGCTTCACCGTCGATAACCTCATACTGCCCAACCCTCTGGATCAACGCACAGAAACGCTTGCCGAATTTGCCCTGGAGAACGAAGCGCCCTATAGGGCCACCGTTTTTTTCAAACAGGGAGAGCAAGTTCCAGACTGGCTAACATCCGAGTTCCTCACGGACATGTCGACCCAGGTCAACATCGGCAAGGCCTATCCCGAATTGATCAAACGCAAGTTGATAGACGATCCTGTCGAATCCCGACGTCAGAAAGATTTCTATCGCGATCAGCTGCAATTATTGCTGCCGCTGTTGGCGCTTGAAGGCAAGGTCAAAAAAGAAGCGGGAATCGATGAACAGGGCTATCGGTACATTTGCGAACTGTTTAATCCTGACACTGACACCGTGCAGTCCATTGCGATATATCCGCTATCGATGACGCCACAGCATCGCCTGATCAGCGTCAGCGACAGCGTCACGAACATGTTCATCATCAGCCCTCGAGAGGCCGAAAACGACCCCTGCCTACTGTATCGTCCGTTGCTGGATCAACCCTTGCTTCAGTTTCCTTCCCGACAAAATCTGTTGTATGCGCTGCACCAACCCGGCGAACTCAGAGACTCGGTGCTCGCCTGGCTGCCTGATAAAACATTGAGTTTTGAATATGCTCAATACGTATTCCCGGTCGGCCTGCCTTCTCCGTGGCTAATCGCCGAACAGGTCATCAACCCGTTGCAACGACTGGACAGCTTCGGGCGTGTGGTTTTTGAAAATATCGAAATAACCGGCGACATCCTGTCGACGCTGTTCAATAGCAATGCCAAGGCGTTGGTCGATCTGGCCGATCGGCAAGCGCAGTCAAATGCCGAACGACGCTGGAGCTTGCTGAAAGACAGCAGTTGGGCTCTGTTCGAGGTCATCACGAACATGTTCAGCGGCGCGATAGGCACTGCTATCTGGGTCTGGCAATCCATCAATGCGATACAACAGGCACTCGATGCCCGTGAACGAGGTGATCGTTTCGTTGAATGGACCTCAATCGGAGACGTTCTGCTGACCATCGGGATAATCCTCACCCATCATGCGGTGATGCGACGCAGAACACTCTCCGATAAACCGCGAATCGAGAAGTTATCGATAGAAAAGGAGATTCAGCCCGAGCCCGCTCACGCAACTGTCACGTTCAACCCTGTGCCGCTTTCAGGAGAACTGCCAATGGACCATTGCACTTCGCTCGAAGTATCTGGGTCGGTCCCACGGCGCAGCCCTTCCGCATTGAGCTCCTATCTGGACACGCTCAAAGTCACGCCGCCCGACCTCGCCGACGCCGACCTGGCAATCGTGAACGAAGCCGTTCCCTATCTCTACCAGCTTAACGACAGGAATTACGCACAAGTGGGTGAGCGCTGGTTCAACGTCCTGGTGGACGGCGACGACCAGGTCACCATTGTGGCCCTCGATGAACCCTACCGGGATGGCCCGCTACTGGCCCGCACTGGAACTGGCCAGTGGGTATTGGACCTGAGATTGCGTTTACGAGGAGGGTCACCGAAAGGTCGTCTTAAAGCCCTCAAAGCCGCAAAAGAACGGCGCAAGCATGAACTGGAAACAGCCTTGCAGTCATTCAGAACCCAGGAAGCGTTGGACAAAATCGAGATGGAAAAAGTGCAAGCGGAGGTACTCGAAGCCAAGGGTGCCGACTTCGATCGGATATCGGAGCTGTACTCGCAAAAACTTGAAGCAATGATTGATACGTATCAGCAAGCACTCACTCAATTGCAAGAGTGGCGCAACCTCGGCGGGACGACAGGTTACACCTATGACTTGCTGCGTCTGAGCACCGAATTGGAGAGGCATCTGTCGCTCTGGTTCGTCACAAAGAAAAATCGATATATCGAGGCCACCCAAAAACTGGCTCAGGCCGCAGACCAAGCGGTCGTTTCGCAGCAAACCTATGTCGACACCATTCAGCTGGCGACAGATTTGAGCCACGAAATGGTCAACAAACTGTCGATTTCGCACACCGTACTTGAAGGGATGAAAGCCGCAGGAAGGCCTGGTATTACCGAGGCTCTACATATTCGCAAACTGCTACCTTCTTTCACGGCACTGGAACTGAAAGCCAATGAGATCGGCATGGCGCAGGAACTTTGCCTGCAAGAACAGGCGAGTCCAGCGATGCCCGAAGCGCGTAATGCCATCGGCGACATTGTCGTGAGTGCCGGCCGGGCCGCTCATCAAGTCGCCCAGCTGGTAAAAGGTACAGACGCCAGTATTGACTTGAAGGTTCGCATCGAAGAACTCCATTCCTTTGTCGAAGTGTTTGCCGATGCAGAGCAACGCCTCCAGGAGTTACCGGACACCTACCCTGACCTGCTTAAGCGAAATCAAATCGACCATCTGCGAAGTCTTATCGAAGAGTTTGCACAATTGGCACACAGTCAGATCCAGTCTTTGTTGCCGGAACAAGCGCTTGAGCCACAGCAGAATCCGTCAAGGCGAAACCGTCCAGCCCCCTCGCGCCAGACAGTCAAGGTCAGCAAGAGCCGGCCGCGCAAGCCTGGCGACGATGAAGCAGCAAAAGCCACGGAAGATCCGCTAAAGCCATTCATACCTGTAATCCCCAAACAGCCGCTACAACCCTTGAAAGACATGGAGATCATCGCCAGCGCTCTTGATGTGAACCTGGAAAGTAATCAGTTTATTGAACGTACCCGTAAAGACGCTTTTCGGCCCAGGCGTATACCCGCTGACATGCAGGATCTATTCGATCAGCAAGCCCTGAGACTTGAACAAACCGCTGCAAGCGTGGAACAAGCCATGACCAGAATCAAAGCTGCCACGGGAACTACGCCCCCCGTCGCCACACTGAGCAGAGAACTGATTGACGATGCCAACAGAATGCGTAAAGCAGGGGTCAGTGTTCGAGCGAACCTTTATAAACAACGCAAGCCCACACAAAGCAGCTTCAAATGGATGCAAGAGAATAAGCAGATCGATGTCAGTCGCAATGAACAAGGGCGGATCCGCACCAAACAACTGGGAGATTATTTTCAGGAATACCGGATTTTCGACAAGGCCAATACCCATCAGCCCATTTGGGTCGCGCACTTCCATTACCCTACCGTCAATAGCCCGGCCGACAACCCCAGTACAGCCCATCTGAAAGTCTCAGATGACTATCTCAAGACACTTACACCCGACCAGCAAGTAGCGTTGAGTACCTTCGAACCGATCGATGGCGTACTGCGAAAAATAGACGATCCGGTCCTGCGCAAACTGTTTCTGGATCTTGAGCCTGTGCAAGAACGCTGAAGGGCAAGCGTGGAACGTTATTGTCACGCTATGAACGCCAGACTTTGACCAAACGCCCGAGCGCTGCATTGATTGTCGCCTCGGGCACCGCCGCAAAACCCAGCACCAGTCCTGCACGCTGGTCCACCGGACGCTGCGAATCCGGTAACCAGTAGTTGCTTAGTGCATTGATTTCAACATCGACACTGGCGGCCTGCTCGATCAACTCCTGCTCCCGAGCTTGAGAGTTGACCGCTATCGTCAAATGCAGACCTGCGGCGACATTCGGCGGAACACCAACACCAGGAATATCTCGAGGCCAGCCGGCAAGCAATGCGTTGCGTCTGATCAACGCCGCACGCCGCATACGCCGTATGTGCCGTTGAAAATGTCCAGTCGCCATGAACTCGGCCATGACCGCTTGCGTGCTGACTTCCGAATGCCGCACGTCTACCGCACGCCGCCGGGAAAATGCCTCGACCAGCCCCATCGGTAATACCAGATACCCCAGCCGCAACGCCGGGAACGCAACCTTGCCGAAAGTCCCGACATAAAGCACCCGGGCGTGACGATCCAGTGCAGCCAAAGGTGCTAGAGGCGCGCCGCTGTAACGGTATTCACCGTCGTAATCATCTTCAATGATCCAGCCTTGCGTGCGTTCGGCCCAAGCCAGCAATTCAAGGCGTCGCGCGAGACTCATGACGACACCGGTCGGGTACTGATGGGATGGCGTGACATAAGCGAGACGGCAATTCTCAATCCCGGCCAGTTCGGCACAATCAATGCCCTCACTGTCCACCGCAATCCCGTGCAATCGCGCGCCGGCTACAGCGAAGGCATGACCCGCCGCTTGATACCCCGGATTTTCAATGCCCACTCCATCGCCAGGCTCCACCAGCAACTGTGCACAAAGGCTAATCCCCTGTTGCGCGCCACTGGTGATCACTATTTGCTCAGCCGAGCACTGCATGCCCCTTGAGCTGCGCAAGTAGGCCGCAATCAATCCGCGCAAGCGTTCATCACCCGCCGGATCGCCATAACACAGTTGCTGTAAATCCGGCTTACGCCAGAAAGCCGCGTTCAGCTTGGCCCAGACCTCGAAAGGAAATAGATCGAAGGCCGGAACGCCAACCCGAAATGCCCGAGGCGGACCACTGGGAGGCAAGGCCAAATGATTCTTTTCAACCCTGCCCAAAGCACCACTGTGGATAACTTTACTGGATGAAACCACAGGTAAATCCAGCCAATTTGTGGGTAAGGCTGTGGGTAACCCTGTTGAAAACCCTGTGGATACTTTTGTGGATAATTTTTTCACCGATACCGCGGCTTGAGGCAATTGCGCGACATAAGTCCCGTCACCCACGCGCCCCTCGATGAAGCCCTCAGCGTAAAGCTGATCGTAGGCACGGACCACGCTGTTACGGGAAATCGATAACGCCGCCGCCAAATCGCGACTGGCTGGCAGTCGTGTGCCGCTGGTCAATCGTCCGTCGAGCACTCGCACCCGCAGCGCTTGATAGAGCTGACGACTCAGGCCCTGACGGCGGTCAAGCTCGATACCCGCGGGGTTGAATGAAGAAGGAAGTGGCGTGTTCGACATGATAATGGACCTATGAAATTGGTCATTAATGGCTCTTACAACAGACCAATAGCCTGCCTAGGATGCAGGCATTCGCCAAGGAAAACTTCCATGTACACGCCCGGTTCTTTCGCCATCGATGATTTGAATGAACTGCATCAGCAGATTCTCGGGACTCGTCTCGCGGTCTTGGTCACCCACGGTGAGCAAGGCCTGCAAGCCAGTCATTTACCTTTGCTGCTCAATGTTGATCAAGGCCCGAATGGCACCCTATACGGCCACTTCGCCCGGGCCAATCCGCAATGGCGGGAATTGCAAAACGGCGCCGAGGCGCTGGTGATTTTTGCCGGTGCGGATGCTTACGTCAGCCCGGGGTTTTACCCGAGCAAAGCCGAACACGGCAAAGTCGTGCCGACCTGGAACTACGTCGCCGTGCATGCCTATGGCATGGCCGAAGTGTTCACTGACGCCGATCGCCTGCGCAATCTGGTCAGCACGCTGACTGATCGCCATGAGTCGGGTCGCACAAATCCATGGAAAGTCGCCGATGCCCCCACCGACTACATTGATGGCATGCTCAAGGCCATCGTCGGTTTTGCCTTGCCGATCCAGCGTCTGGAGGGCAAACGCAAGCTCAGCCAGAACCGCAATGCTGCAGACATCGCCGGTGTGCGCGAGGGGCTGGCCGCCAGCCCTGATGTGCACGACCAGGCCCTCGCCCACTTGATGCCTTAAGGAACCCACATGAGTCAGATCGACATCCGCCAGGTCACCGCCGACGATCACGCTGCCTGGCTGCCGTTGTGGCAAGCCTACTTGCGCTTCTACAACACCGAATTGCCCGATGCAGTCACCCAGAGCACCTGGCAGCGCCTGCTCGACCCGAGTGAACCGACCCATGGGGCGCTGGCTTGGGCCAATGGCAAAGCGGTGGGCATGGTGCATTTCATCTACCACCGCTCGAACTGGAGCATCGAGAACTCCTGTTATCTGCAAGACTTGCTGGTGACGCCAGAAACCCGTGGCACCGGTGTCGGTCGGCAACTGATCGAATTCGTCTACACCACGGCCAAGGCCGATGGCTGCTGCAAGGTTCATTGGCTGACCCACGAAACCAACGCCACCGCGATCCAGCTCTATGAGCGCATCGCCGAGCGTCCCGGCTTCATCCAGTTTCGCCACGCCCTATAAGGTTCAAGGAGAGCAGCATGTCGACTTCACTCGCGGACTGGAAAGGCGTTCCGCCGCCCTCGGTTCAGCTGATCGAAGGGCGTTTCATTCGCCTGGAAAAACTTGACCCGCCCCGTCACGCCGACGGCTTGTGGAAAGCCCTCGAAGGCCCGGGCTCGGATCCGAAACTCTGGGACTATTTGCCTTACGGTCCATTCCCGGAGCGCAGCGCGTTCAACGACTGGCTGAACAACCACGCGGCCAACAGCGACCCGTATTTCTTCACGGTGATCGACCGCGCCAGCGGCGAGGTGCAAGGTATTCTCAGCCTGATGTCGATTGTCCCTGCTCAGGGCCGCATCGAGATCGGCCATGTGACCTTCGGCGCAGCCATGCAACGCTCACCAAAAAGTACCGAAGCGGTTTACCTGCTGGCCAGGGAATCCTTTGCCTTGGGTTACCGGCGTCTGGAATGGAAATGCAATAACGGCAATGCCCGCTCCAAATACGCGGCCGAGCGATTGGGGTTCAGTTTTGAAGGGGTTTTCCGCCAGCACATGGTGGTCAAGGGTCAGAACCGAGACACGGCGTGGTATTCGACTCTGGATTCGGAATGGCCGGCGATTGGCGCTGGGTTCGAGCGGTGGCTGTCCGATGAAAACCAGACGGAATCGGGGCAGTTGAAAACGTTGGCGGAGTGCCGCCAGTAATCTTTGGCGCCCGGACGGACGCCATCGCGAGCAGGCTCGCTCCCACCTTGGAACGTTGTCGAACACAATACACGTGTTCACTGAAGATCTATGTGGGAGCGAGCCTGCTCGCGAATGGCATCACGCCAATTTCTGGGCGAGCACCGCAATATGCTCCGGCCCGATCCCGCAGCAACCGCCCAAATGGCTGGCTCCGCGCTTCTGCCAATCTGCCGCCCACTGTAAATAACCCGGTGGGTCGAGATCGTCGCGCAACGGGTCCAGGCCGTCATTGGCCGTGGCCTCTTTCGGCTGCGGCGGGAAGGCATTGGCGTACGCGCCGATGTGAATCGTCACCCCCAAGCGTTCGAAAGTTTCCCGCGCCGCATCAATCGCCGCGCCGATCACTTCGGGCTGGCTGCAATTGAACAGCAAGGTCTCGACACCCAACTCAGCTGCCGCCGCAGCGGCCTCGGCCACGGGCTCACCCGAACGCAGACGCGGCACTTCGTCGGTGTCTTCATCCTTCAGGGTAAACGACAGCCAGAACGGCTTGCCGTCCTTTGGCAGTCCGGCATGGATCGCCCGTGCCTCGACAATCGAGCTCTGGGTTTCGGCCAGCCACAGGTCGACATGGGGCGCCAGGCCATTGACCAGAGGTGTCAGCAGTTCAGTCACCCGCGCGGCGTCAAACAGGTCGGGGCGGTAGGAGCCGAACAATGGCGGCAATGAACCGGCCACGCGCACCGGTTTGCCTGCCGCATCGACTGCACGACGGGCCAGTTCACCGGCCAACGCCGCGAGCGCCTGGCCTTCAGCCGCAAAACGCTCTTCGCCTATATGGAACGGCACCACCGCGTAACTGTTGCTGGTGATGACGTTAGAACCGCTTTCAATATAGGCCGCGTGCACCGCCTCTACGGCTTGCGGCGCCTCGCTCAAGGCCAGCGCCGACCATTCGGGCTGCCTGAACGGCGCCCCGCGGCGTTGCAGCTCACGACCCATGCCGCCATCCAGAATTACCGCATTTGCGCCCATATGCTTTTCACTCATAAGCTTATGAAAATAACTCACTATCAGAGTCGTTCTTATAACTATTTAATACGCACCACCCGGTTAATAACAACCTCTTTTTTTTCAGGGATCAACTGTGAAATTTCAACCACTGCTGGCCCTGGGCCTGACGATTTTGGCTGCCTCTACCCAAGCCTTTGCGGGCGCTACTCTGGATCGCATCGAGCAAAAGAAAGAACTGGTGGGCGTGTTGATGGAAAGCTATCCGCCCTTCTCGTTCCTCAACGATCAAAACCAACTCGACGGTTTCGACGTCGATGTGGCCAAAGCCGTGGCAGACAAACTGGGCGTCAAGCTGCGTCTCGAAACGCCGTCCTGGGATGTGATCGCCGCCGGTCGCTGGAGCGGGCGTTATGACATCTGCATTTGCTCCATGACCCCGAGCAAGGCCCGCGCCGAAGTCTTCGACTTCCCGGTTGAATACTACGCGTCCCCTGCCGTGATCGTGGTCAACGCCAAGAACGACAGCATTCACAACGCCAAGGACCTGAGCGGCAAAAAAGTCGGCCTCACCAGCGCCTCCAGTTATGAAAGCTACCTGAACAAAAACCTGGTAATCGAAGGCGCCGAAGACACCCAACTGCAGTACCCGTTCGAGAACGTGCAGATCGCCCCGTATGACACCGACAACGTGGCCTTCCAGGATTTGGGCCTGGGTGCGGGAGTGCGTCTGGATGCGATCCTCACCAACCTTGTCACCGCCCAACCACGCCTGAATGAAGACAAGCGCTTCAAACTCGCCGGCCAGCCGCTGTACTCGGAGCCGAACTCGGTTGCCATCGAAAAAGGCGACGCCCAGTGGGACGCCAAAGTGCGTGAAGTTTTCGCTCAGTTGAAACAAGACGGAACCCTGAGCAAACTGTCGCAAAAATGGATCGGCGCCGACATCAGCAAATGACTTCTTTCCCCAAACCACCTCAGCCGCCGCAACCGGTGGCTGAGTCGTTGCTGCAACGGATTTTCGGATTCCGTACTCGGCTGTACCTGACCTGGGCAGCCATGTTTGGCTTGTTCGCGAGTTTCTTCCTGAGCTTCGACCTGAAGTTCTCGATCATCCTCGACAAACTGCCGAACCTGATCGGCCTGCACCTGGCACCCAACGGCTTTCTTCAAGGCGCAGCGCTGACGTTGTTCTTGTGCCTGTGCTCAATCGTGACGTCATCGCTGCTGGGCTTCATTACTGCACTGGCGCGGCTATCGAAAAGCGCGGTGGCATTCGGTATCGCGAGCTTCTATGCCTCATTCTTTCGCGGCACACCGCTGCTGATCCAGATCCTGCTGATCTACCTCGGCTTGCCGCAACTCGGTATCGTGCCCGGCGCCATCGCCGCCGGCATCATCGCCCTGTCGCTGAACTACGGCGCCTACCTGAGTGAAATTTTCCGCGCCGGCATCCTCGGTGTCCCCCACGGCCAACGTGAAGCGTCATTGGCCCTGGGCATGCGCGAAACCGTGATCTTCTGGCGCGTCACCCTGCCCCAGGCCATGCGCACCATCATCCCGCCCACCACCAACCAATTCATCTCCATGCTCAAGGACTCGTCATTGATTTCGGTGATGGGGGTTTGGGAGGTTATGTTTTTGGCACAATCGTATGGGCGCTCGA
Organism: Pseudomonas sp. S2_A02; assembly: GCF_054668495.1. NCBI lineage: Bacteria > Pseudomonadati > Pseudomonadota > Gammaproteobacteria > Pseudomonadales > Pseudomonadaceae > Pseudomonas > Pseudomonas sp. S2_A02. The sequence goes on from NZ_CP162776.1 coordinate 3,617,032, forward strand.
GCTATCGCTATATCGAGATGCTGACGACGGCGGCGGTTATTTATTGGGTGATGTCGATTGGGTTGGAGCTGATTCAAGCGCGGATGGAGCGGCATTATGGGAAGGCGTATTTGCATAAGCGCTGAGTTGTCAGACCGCAAAAATAAACCGTGATCAATTGAAACAGGGGGAGTAGAACTCCCCACTATTGATTCTGTGTCCCGCGCAAGCGAATGTCCTCTGAGACTATATTGGTTCAGTGACGAATACGTTAAGGCTCGATAGTCGACTCACGCCATTTTGTAGCAGTACGAGATTTTCGGGCTCAGACATAAACCATGCAAAAGATCCCCAAGCCAAACCGGTTACTGTTTTTTTGAACCCGGCGGCTTCCCTATCCGCATAAGCGGTAACAAAAGCGACTTGTGATCGACTGAACCCACCTTTGTCAGTGATCGCATACAACGCGTCTTGCCTGCGCGGCGTAACGGCTCCGTCACTGGCCACGACTTCAACAAATACGATCAATGGTTCGACCGGACCAAGATCTACCAGAATCAAGTCCGGTAGATTTTTTTGAGCTTCTATATCGAGGCCAATCATTGATGCCAGCTTGAGATCAGGATGGGCAACCTTATTTCCTGATTCACTGAGCCAGATGACACCCGGACTTTCCAAGAACTTAGTAGCAAAAACCTCAACAACTGCTTTCGAGATATCAGAGCTAGGTCCTGACACTAAGCGACGAGTGTCCCCATTCGGGAAGTAGACCAAGACTCCTTCCTTCCCTGATGTCCCTGCCCGCATTAGCGATACACGTGCTCTTGCGCTACGGGAGAGATGTTTTCCCTGCCACGACAAAATAGCGGCGCTCAAATCCTCTTCTACAAGGCCTGGATCAAAAAGAGCTGCCAGGTCAGTCTTGAGCGCATAGCGAGGAACCCCTGATGTCGTAGGTACATCCGCGCGCTCGAGTACAGCGCCCACTACCAATAAACCTTCCCGCAAAGTTTCGTCGCGAATAGGCTCACGAGTATTGTCGGCGTACCAACGGTTACCCGGGATCTGAAAGGCTTTTTTTCGCAAATTCGCACGATAATTCAGACGAGCAGCCTCGCAGCAATCTTCCGCCTGCATATCCGTCATTCGGTAAACATGTACAGGTCCAAGCCAGACATCTGCACCCTCAACTGCCCCGATGTAAAGCATCGCGAAAACTGTGCTCGCCGCCAGCTCGCGTGTGCAATAAGAACGGTTAGGCGTTCCTTCCGGAAAGATCAGAGGCAACCTTTCAGATATCAATGCTCGTGAGACATAGGGTGGTAACACTATTTCTTCCTTAAAAAAGCTTGGAGCAAGCAGATTCGATGGATTCCTTTGAACTACCGGACTCCACTAGCCTCGTTAATTCCTTCAAGGCTGACGGCGCGGGCAGCGGCAATGATTCCAGCTCATAAGCTGAAACTGCCACGGAACCACTAACACAACGAAACGCACGATCAGCCGCCCCGCTATTTAGAAAAGCGGCAAGCACTGAAGCTTTAACTTTTGGAGCGTCAGTTACCGGTCTGACCATATTGATGTGGTTCTCGATAACAACACCACCATGTGCCTGCAAGAACGCGATGGGTAAGGCTGTCGCAATGAGACGACGGCTCTGCTCTTTAGCTGTAGTGCGTTGCAAGAGAACACAAGGTTGAGTCGTTACCAACCACTGATCCGATGGTTTCAGCTCGAAATACGGAGCATGGTTCTTTTTTTCTGCGCGGAAAATGAATTCGCCATTGGCAGTAATGGCTTCAGCCCAAATCAGTGGTAACCGGTTACTGCCCGGTTGATAGGTCAATTGTGATTTATGACGATTCCAGACCAATGGACCTGTGCTGACCCCATACCCCCAATCAGCAAGGCGGTAAGGCATATTAACAAGCTTCGCTACAAGCTCAGTTTGACTAGAGTTTCTGGGCAGCAACCATGGCAGGGTGAGATTTTTCGGGAGAGTAATCGAACCCGTATCTCTAGCTTTGATCACTCCTTCAGACGACGTGATCTCAGAAACCGCGACTGGTACTGCCTCTCCAGCTCTGCGATAGGTAGTGAGTGCCATTTCCTGTAGTACATCATCAAACACGCCTTTGCGAGCAGCGACAAAATCAATTGCAATTGGAGGTGCTTCCTGGCCTATCAACGCACGAAGATTTTTGAAATAACCTCCCGCAAGAAATGAAGTCGGTGTGACATAAGCGATCAAACCACCAGGCTTGGTTTGGCGAATCGCAAAATCAGTAAATAGGCCGTAGAGGTTGGCATGTCCGTACAGCGAGCGTTTGTATAGCTCTCGTGTCTCGGCATCAAGTTTCGCTCTACCATACGGGGGATTCCCAATGACCAAATCAAACCCGTCTTTGGTTGGACTATGGCGCAATGAATCACAAACAGTGACCATGACTGGGAGCCGTAGGCCAGAAGGACGACTGATTGGCAGCAACACAGCGTCTAGCGCAACTTGGCTCAGCCAGGCACCGAACGGATCAATTTCAAAGCCGTGCAAACGGTTACCAATGCTTTGCAACAGCAACTTTGGACTGCAATGAGCAAGCGTCTCCATGATTCGCTGCGCGATCGGCGCAAGGAATGCACCGCCGCCACACGCCGGATCCAGAACACGACATTTAGCCCAATCAACATTAGCCGATGAAGCCTGATCTATGAGCCGGGAGGTCAAAGCTGGCGGAGTGTAGAAAATACCGTACTCACCACGGTGTTCCACAGGAAGCATGCTGGTGTAGGTGAGACCGATTTGGTAAGCCGCCGTCTCAGCATCAAACTTGGCTGCAGCCAAACCAATCTGTTCCGCTAGAAAACTGGCGGAGTCAGAGAGCGATGAAGTCTCAAATGCAGCGATGGGTGCTCGAAGCTCTTGAGGAACGATCTCATGCTCGGTAAGACCACGCCACCAAGCCTCAATAACTCGAGCACCAAAGGTTCTGGCCAAGACAAGCTGATTGTCTGCTGGAAAGGTGTTCGACATTGTACGAGCCATCGTCCGAGCAGCCGCCAATGATTGAATCGGCGCCTCCAAAGCGAATGGATCATCCAACTCAGCGAATGTGATTTGCGCCTCTTTTGCCATACACCCCCCATTGCGGGTCGCGATTCTACCTTGCTTTGAAGGTCCAGGCGTCCCGCCTATCGCTGTTACGCGATGTTGCGTTAAAAAAAGATATTCAACAATTGGCAATTGATCCGGTTAGAGAAAATGCCCAGATATCGAAAGCCCATAAAGCTGTATAAATATACAGCTTTATGGGCGGAGTGCTAATGAATCAGCCAAGCGGTTTTATGCCTTACAAGCCTGTCAGGGTTTAAGTTGAATGGCCGGAGGTTGATGCACCAGTGCCGAATTTTCCCTCCAATTCAGCGCATCCAACCCACCGCCGCGGATTGATTGGGCAGTGCTAGACGAGCTTTTGATATTTCGCCAACGGACACGTCCTGAAGTGCTGTAAGGAAAGACGCCTGATGGACGGGTGAATCAGTACAGGATCAAAGCCCGTTATTGATTCGGCTACAAGCGACGTCTCTGCGCCTTGCGCAACACTCGGAAATGCCCGGCATCCGGGCATTGGCATCGATTTTAGAGTTTGGTCTCCTTTACGAGAGGCTGAACCCGATGCCCATCCGACACACTTTTCGACCGCATTACATGGCTCTGGCGATTTCCCTCGCCCTCGGCCACGCCACTTCCGCGAATGCTCAACAGCCAACCACCATCCCGCCGTCACTCGCTGACCACATGGCACGGATCGAGACACTCATCAATGATCCAGTCACCGTTAAAACACCGGTAACCAAGACAGAATCAGGTTCTGACGGTGTCGCATTAAAACTGGGTGATTCCAATGATCTGGTCACGGTCAGCAGACGCGGACGCTTCAATGGGGTGGTCGATGGCGGCGGCGGTACCAACGCATTGCAACTCGATGTCATAAGCGGTGGCGAACTGGGGGAAAGCCGGAATTTTAACTACCTGCACGTCAATCGAGGCGAGTGGACTCTGACGGGGACAGGTGACTTCTCCGAAGGCGCCATAGTGAAGGAGAAAGCTGCGTTAACTAATCGCGGGCACATTTTCGGCCAAGTGTCGGTTGATAAAAAAGCGACCTTTCGCGGCAATGGGCAAGTCGGTCACTTGCTGGTCGCCGGTCGGCTTGAGGTCAATGCGATGCACGGTGCACCGCGGATAAGTGGCAATCTCGATCTGCAAAACACTGCCGAACTGGCCTACGAGGTGAATGCCGATGGTCACAGCGAAACGATCCAGGTCGACGGCACCGCCAAACTTGGCAATGCCACACTGAAAATCGTCACTGTGCCGGGTGAATACCCATTGAGTAGCCAGCACACCATTATTAAGGCCGACAAAATCGAAGGCGAATTTGGCAAGGTTATCAATGACTTGGCCTTCATGGCCCCAACCTTTCAATACGAGAAAAAGACTGTTGGCTTTATCCTCACTCGTAATAAGGTGCCGCTTGAAAGCGCCGCCAGAACCGAAAACGGCCGGGAATTCGCCAACAGCATTGATGAGCCAAAAGAGATTCCACAAGCAGAGTTGTCATCTGACACGATACACAACGTCAGCACTGCTCCGGATCTGACCTATGTCGTTGAAGCCTCCGGCACTGCTCCAAATTCACCACCTGACATTGAAAATGCAGCCACTGTTCCTACTCCTGCTACCGAAACTGCCGTCACCCGCCTGAACGTCGCGCAAACGTCCATCACCGCTTCGCTTGCACCGCCTGCCAGCGAACCATCCGGCACTGCTCAGGCGCAATCTCCTGCCCCCCAGCCCACTGTCGTAGCTGTCATGCCTCCCTCCTCGACGAACGCCGCTATCAATGCCCTGCTTGGCGCCAACAAAGCCACCGCCGCCCGGGCCATTGAACAACTGGCCGCAGGCAGCAACGCCAATCTGGCCAATGCCACGTTAAGCAGTGTTCATCCGGTCAGCGCCAGCATGTTGGCAGCCATGCGCCAACTGGATAACCCCGATGGTCTAAGTGCGCTAGTGCCGCGTGCTGCGGCAGACAGCGAAACCAGCGGCCGGCTCTGGGTTCAAGCGTTGGGCAGTGCAGGCACGCTGGATCGCAACCGGGGCGGCAGCACTCTGCAACACTCCACCAAAGGTTTGGTGCTCGGCGCGGATTGGGCAGTCGATGAGCAGTGGCGAGTGGGCGTGATCGGCGGTAAATCGCTGACCCGTCTGGACGGCAGCCAACTGAACGGCGACCTGGACAGCTGGCACCTGGGTGCCTACGCCCTGCGCCAAGGCGGTCCGCTGGCATTGCGCCTGGGCGCAACTCACAGCAACCATGATGGCAGCACCAAACGGCGGGTAGCGTTCAACGGTTTCAGCGATCGCCCGAAAGGCAGTTACGACGCCAGCACTCAACAAGCCTTTACAGAGATCGGTTACAACCTCGGCAGCGGCAATATCAGCGCCGAACCCTTTGCCAACCTCGGATACCAGCGTTATCAGCGCAACAGCTATACCGAGAAAGGAGGTGCAGCGGCACTGCAGGTCCACGGGCAAACGCAGCACAATGTCAGCAGCACCTTCGGCCTGCGCCTGGCACAGCTCAATACGCTGGATAACGGCATGCAACTGACGCCACGATTCAGTGCCGGCTGGAAACACACCTACGGTGATGTCGACAGCAGGACTCATCAAAGACTAGTAACCGGCGGCAGGACTTATACCGTCGAAGGCGCCGCTCTGGATCGCGACAGCCTGACGCTTGATGCAGGGCTGGAGCTGGCTGTTTCGACACGGCATACGTTGGGTGTCGGTTACAACGGAGAGATCGGCCATGACGGCCGCAGTCATGGTGTGATGGGGCAATGGCGAATGGCATTCTGATAAAGCCACTGACTTGATGCAGAACCTGTGGGAGCGAGCCTGCTCGCGAATGCGGTGTGACATTCAGCATCATGGTTGGCTGATACTCCGCTATCGCGAGCAGGCTCGCTCCCACATTTGGCAGGTGGAATCCCGGGCGAAAAAAGGGGAGCACATGCCCCCCCGAGGTTTAAAACGGTCTATCGAGGCTGTTAACTCAGCCTTCGATCTCGATCAGGATCTCGCCCGGGTTCACCCGGTCGCCCTTGGCCACGTGGATGGCGGTGACTTTGCCGGCGATGGCCGATTGGACTTCGGTTTCCATCTTCATCGCTTCGGTGATCAGCACGGCCTGGCCGGCTTTCACGGTGTCGCCTTCCTTGACCAGCACATCGACGATGTTGCCCGGCATGGTGGTGCTGACGTGGCCCGGTGCTGTGGCTTGCTTGCGCTTGCTGCTGCCACCGCTGACGAATTCGTTGAGCGGTTCGAACACCACTTCTTCCGGCATGCCGTCGATGGACAGATAGAAGTGGCGCTTGCCTTCCGACTTGACGCCGACACCGGTGATGTCGACGCGGTAGGTTTCGCCGTGAACGTCGATGACGAACTCGGTCGGCACGCCTTCACCGCCGACCGACGCCACGCCGCCCGCTTCCGGAATCGGCAACAGCACCTCTGGTGTGAGGGTGCCGGCTGCGCGCTCTTCGAGAAACTTGCGACCGATGTCCGGGAACATGGCGTAGGTCAGCACGTCTTCTTCAGACTTGGCCACGGCACCGATTTCGGCACGCAGCTTGGTCATTTCCGGCTTGAGCAGGTCGGCCGGACGCACGTCGATCACTTCTTCGCTGCCGATCGCCTGGCGACGCAGCTTTTCGTTCACGGTGCCTGGCGCTTTGCCGTAGCCGCCTTGCAGGTAGAGCTTCACTTCGTTGGTGATGGTCTTGTAGCGCTCGCCGGCCAACACGTTGAAGAACGCCTGGGTGCCGACGATTTGCGAGGTCGGGGTCACCAGCGGTGGGAAGCCGAGGTCTTCGCGAACCCGCGGGATCTCCGCCAACACTTCGCTCATGCGGTTCAGGGCGCCCTGCTCTTTCAACTGGTTGGCCAGGTTGGAAATCATCCCGCCCGGTACCTGGTTGACTTGAACGCGGGTATCGACGGCGGTGAATTCGCTTTCGAACTGGTGGTACTTCTTGCGCACGGCGTAGAAGTACAAGCCGATTTCCTGCAACAGCTCCAGGTTCAGGCCGGTGTCATATTCGGTGCCTTTAAGAGCAGCGACCATCGATTCGGTGCCCGGATGGCTGGTACCGGAAGCGAAGCTGGAGATCGCGGTGTCAATGTGATCGGCACCGTTTTCGATGGCCTTGAGTTGGCACATGGTGGCCATGCCAGCGGTGTCGTGCGAGTGAATAAACACGGGCAGCGATTGCTCGGATTTCAATGCCTTGACCAGTTCGCCAGTGGCGTACGGAGTCAGCAAGCCGGCCATGTCTTTGATCGCCACGGAATCACATCCCATGGCTTCCATTTGTCTGGCTTGTGCCACGAACGCGTCAATGGTGTGCACTGGGCTGGTGGTGTAAGCGATAGTGCCTTGAGCGTGTTTGCCGGCAGCTTTCACCGCTTCGATGGCAACTCGCAGGTTACGCACGTCGTTCATCGCGTCGAAGATGCGGAACACGTCGATGCCATTGACCGCAGCCTTGGCAACGAAGGCTTTGACCACATCGTCGCTGTAGTGGCGGTAGCCCAGCAGGTTCTGGCCACGCAGGAGCATTTGCAGACGCGTATTAGGCAAGGCCGCGCGCAGTTGGCGCAGACGCTCCCACGGGTCTTCTTTCAGGAAGCGTACGCAGGCGTCGAAGGTCGCGCCACCCCAGCATTCCAGCGACCAGTAGCCGACTTTGTCGAGCTTGTCGCAGATCGGCAGCATGTCTTCGGTACGCATGCGGGTGGCGAGCAGCGATTGGTGGGCGTCGCGCAGGATTGTGTCGGTAACGTGGATTTGTTTGCTCATTGTTCTATTCCTCACAGGCCTGCGTGGGCGGCGATGGCGGCGGCGATGGCCAGGGCCAGCTCTTCGGGTTTGCGCTTGATCGAGTAGTTGGTCAGTTCAGGATGGCTTTCAACGAAGCTGGTGTTGAACTGGCCGCTACGGAATTCCGGGTTACGCAGGATTTCCTGGTAGTACGCGGCGGTGGTCTTGACCCCTTGCAGACGCATGTCGTCCAGAGCTCGCAAGCCACGGTCCATCGCTTCCTCCCAAGTCAGCGCCCAGACCACCAGTTTCAAGCACATGGAATCGTAAAACGGCGGAATGGTGTAACCGGTGTAGATCGCCGTGTCGGTGCGCACGCCGGGACCGCCGGGCGCGTAGTAACGAGTGATCTTGCCGAAGCTCGGCAGGAAGTTGTTTTTCGGGTCTTCGGCGTTGATCCGGAACTGCAGCGCGAAACCGCGGTGCTGGATGTCTTCCTGTTTCACCGAAAGCGGCAGGCCGGACGCGATGCGAATCTGCTCGCGAACGATGTCGATGCCGGTGATTTCTTCGGTGATGGTGTGTTCCACCTGCACCCGGGTGTTCATTTCCATGAAGTACACCTCGCCCTCGGCGAGCAGGAACTCCACGGTGCCGGCGTTCTCGTAACCCACAGCCTTGGCCGCACGCACCGACAGGTCGCCGATGTAGGCGCGCTGTTCCGGGGTCAGTTGCGGGCTCGGAGCGATCTCGATCAGCTTCTGATTGCGACGCTGGATCGAGCAATCACGCTCGAACAGGTGCACCACGTTGCCGAAGCTGTCACCGAGAATCTGCGCTTCGATGTGTTTCGGATTGACGATGCATTTTTCCAGGAACACTTCCGCCGAGCCGAAAGCCTTGGTGGCTTCGGAAATGACCCGTGGAAAGGCTTGTTCGAGTTCTTCGCGGCTGTTGCAACGACGAATACCGCGGCCGCCACCACCGGATGTGGCTTTGAGCATCACCGGGTAACCGATGCGGTCGCCTTCGGTCAGGGCTTCTTCGATGCCCGACACGTTGCCTTCGGTGCCCGGGGTAACCGGTACGCCAGCCTTGATCATGCTGCGGCGCGCTTCGGTCTTGTCGCCCATACGGCGAATCACTTCAGCCGATGGACCAATGAATTTGATACCGCGTTCGGCGCAGATGTCCGCCAGTTCGGCATTTTCCGAAAGGAAGCCGTAGCCGGGGTGCAACGCATCGCAACCGGTTTCCACCGCCAGGTTCACCAGCTTGCGCGGGTTCAGATAGCCGGCCAATGGCTCGGCACCGATGCTGTGGGCCTCGTCCGCCCGCTTCACATGCAAGGCATGGCGGTCGGCGTCGGAATAGATCGCGACCGAGCGGATGCCCATCTCGGCGCAGGCACGCACGATTCGTACGGCAATCTCACCACGGTTGGCGATCAGGATCTTTTTTATCACTTGGAGGTTCCCTTGAGCCGGTGGTACCCACGACCTGTCAGACCAGGTCGGCGCGTGACCAAATGTTTCAATTCAGTTGCAGCTCCACACTAGCCTTCGCAAGGGATTAACAAAAATGAATAATAATTGGGTCATGCATAAGCAAAGACTTATAGTTGAGTCATCAGCCTTCGCTCAGGATGCATAGAAAATGCGTAAGTCATTGATGCGTATGACATTGCGTCAATTGCAGATCTTCAATGAGGTGTGCGACTTAAGGTCCTACAGCCGCGCGGCGGACGAAATGTCTCTCACACAACCTGCCGTGAGCCTACAGATTCGTCAACTCGAAGAGCTGATCGGCCAACCCTTGTTCGATTATGTCGGCAAAAAACTTTACATGACCGAGGCGGCCGAAGCACTGCAGCGCGCCAGCCGGGACATTTTCGGGCGCCTGGAAAACCTCGATATGCAGCTGTCGGACATGCAAGGCTCGTTGCAGGGTCAGCTGAAACTGGCGGTGGAATCCAGCGCCAAGTATTTCGTGCCGCACCTGTTTGCCGCCTTCAAGCGTCAGCACCCGGAGGTGAATCTGCAACTGACGGTGGTCAACCGTGGGCAGGTGATCCGGCGGTTGTCGGATAACCGCGATGATTTGGTGATCATGTCGATGGTGCCGCAGGACATGGGGCTGGAGTTCTTGCCATTTCTCAACAACCCGATTGTCGCCGTAGCACCACCGGATCATCCGCTGTGCCACATGGGCCCACTGCGCTTACAGGATCTGGAGCCCTACACACTGCTATTGCGCGAATCCGGCTCCGGTACGCGATTAGCCTGCGAAGAGTATTTCAAAGAAAAGCGCGTGCACTTCAACCAGACCCAAGAAGTCTCATCGGCCGAAGCCCAGCGTGAATGCGTACTCGCGGGTCTGGGCCTGGCGCTGTTGACGCGCCATGCCCTGAACCTTGAATTGGTAACAGGCGGATTGATTGAGTTGCCCGTCGAAGAGCTGCCGCTGTATCGCAGTTGGTGCCTGGTGCAGGCAAAAGCCAAACGGCTGTCACCGGTGGCGCACGCGTTCCTGGCGTTTATCCGCAGCGAACGGATACAAATCAGCGCCCTGGTTGAGCGCTTCGACGGGAAGTTACGGGAGCTGCCTGCCAGTAATTGAGTTCGAGGTCGTCAGGAAATTCGCCAATTTCCGCCAGAAGCTGACGGCGCTCGCTGCGATCTTCGATGGCACGGCGAAATTCCATGCGGCGCTGATCTTCTTGCTGACGACGGGTTTTGACGGCGCTGTTGCGTTCTTCGTAGGGCTGAGCCATTTCGAGTCTCCCAAGGCGAGTACGGGAGTTACAAGATAGGTGCGAGGGATGACGGTTTGGCGGCGGGAAGGTTACAGCGGTGTGAACATTGGCAGATGAAAGGGGTGTTTTTGAGGACGCCTTCGCGGGCAAGCCCGCTCCCACAGGGACCGGTGGTGTTCACTCATTCTGTGCAACACAGCCGATCCTTGTGGGAGCGGGCTTGCCCGCGAAAAGGTCGGAACGACCTTCCGGCAATGTCAGATCGGGCTCAATCGTCGAGGGCTTTTACTGACTTGGGCGACAGCCGCAAGCTGCGAAGGCTGCGTTTGACGCTCTTGAGGTGATTGACCAGGCTCGGACCGCGGGCCATGGCCACGCCCATCGCCAGCACATCAATCACCACCAGGTGCGCGATACGCGACGTCAGCGGCGTATAGATTTCGGTGTCTTCGTGTACATCAATCGCCAGGTTGACGGTCGACAGCTCGGCCAACGGAGTCTGGCTCGGGCACAACGTGATCAACGAAGCGCCGCTCTCTCGCACCAGATTGGCGGTGATCAACAGATCCTTGGAACGCCCCGACTGGGAAATGCAGATCGCCACGTCGCTCGGCTTCAAGGTAACCGCCGACATCGCCTGCATGTGCGGGTCGGAATACGCCGCTGCGGTCAGCAGCAAACGGAAAAATTTATGCTGGGCATCCGCCGCCACCGCGCCTGAAGCACCGAATCCATAGAACTCGACACGCTGGGCCTGAGACATCAGCGACACAGCCCTCTGCAACTCCACCGGATCGAGTTTCTCGCGAACCTCCATCAGCGTGTGCAGGGTGGTGTCGAAAATTTTCAGGCTGTAATCGGCGACCGAATCGTCTTCATGGATCGCGAACTGCCCGAAACTCGCGCCAGCCGCCAGGCTCTGCGCCAGTTTCAGCTTCAAATCCTGAAACCCGGAGCAACCGATGGCGCGGCAAAATCGCACGATGGTCGGCTCGCTGATGCCCACGCTGTGAGCCAGGTCGGCCATGGAACTGTGCATCACCGCCGCAGGATCAAGCAGCACGTGGTCGGCGACCTTGAGCTCCGACTTGCGTAACAGGTGGCGTGATTGGGCGATGTGTTGCAGCAGATTCAAAGGGGCGGACTCTTTGTTATTGGCAGGTGCCGGGGATGTAGCACGCTTGTAGTTATACTACATGAATCGGCATTTTGCCTGCTCAATGCGTAACTCAATGTCCCCATTTCATGCGACATGCGCTCCATGTAGCCCTCTCGGTCCTTGTAGCAGCATGTGAAGCCTGCGTTCGGCTGCGAAGCCGTTGTGAAGGTGGATGCGGTTTAACAGGAAAAGTCCGGTAAGCAGGTTTACGACTGCGTTGCAGCCGAACGCAGCCTTCGGCAGCGGGCTACAAAGGGTTGGCGCCGCGACGTAGAAGCTCGGCGAGGTCGGTGGCCTCGACCGGACGACTGACCCAATACCCCTGCACTTCATCGCAACGCTCAGCTTTCAGAAACTCCAGCTGCTCGGCTCGCTCCACACCTTCAGCCACCACTTTCAACGACAACCCGTGGGCCATGGCGATGATTGCCCGGGTGATCGCCGCATCCTCACTGCTCTCCCCCAGACCGCGAATAAATGCCTGATCGATCTTCACGTAGTCCACGGGGATGCGCTTGAGATAGCTCAGAGACGAATAACCAGTGCCGAAATCATCGATCGCCAGTTTCACTCCGAGATCACGCAACTGCTGGAAGGTCGCAATGATGTGCTCGACGCTGTCCAACAACTGGCTTTCGGTGAGCTCCAGTTCCAGGTAGTGCGGCGCCAGGCCGGTTTCCTCCAGCACCTGACGCACCAGGCTGACCAGTTTTCCCTGACGCAGTTGATGTACCGACAGATTGACCGACACCCGAATTGGCTCCAGGCCCTGACGCTGCCACTCGCAAGCTTGCCAACAGGCCTGGCGCAAAACGAACTCGCCTATAGCCCCGATCAGCCCGGTTTCCTCGGCCAGACCGATGAAATCCCCCGGCGGTACCTGGCCCAGGGTTGAGTGATTCCAGCGTACCAACGCCTCGGCGGCATTCAGCCGGCCGGTGGCGAGGCAGAGTTTCGGTTGATAAAACACTTTCAGCTGCTTTTCTTCGATGGCTTTGCGCAACTGGTTCTCGAGTTGCAAACGCTCGAGCGTGCTGGCTTGCAGGCTGTCTGTATAGAACTGGAAGTTGTTGCCGCCCAAGTGTTTGGCATGCTGCATGGCCATGTTCGACTGGCTGACCAGCGCGGAAATCTCCCGCGCGGTGTCCGGCAACAGGCTGATGCCCATAGACGCGCTCATCACCAATTCATGCCCCTCGACGGTGAGCGGCAAACGCAGTTTGGTCGACAATCGGGTCGCCACCCGCGCCAGGCTCGACAGGTTGCCGTAGGTATCGAACAGCACTGCAAATTCATCGCCGGACAACCGGGCGATAGTGTCCGCTTCCGGTAGTGCATTGACCAACCGCCGGGCCATTTTTTGTAACAACTCATCGGCAATTTCGTGGCCGAGACTATCGTTGAGCAGCTTGAAACGGTCCAGATTGATGTGCAGTAACGCCAGACTGCGACGACCGCCCTGGCGCCCACGTTGATGAGCCTCGTGCAGCCGTTCGCGGAACAACGAACGGTTGGCCAGCCCCGTGAGTTCATCGTAATGAGCGAGGTAGCGCATACGTTCTTCGGATTCACGCCGAGCGGACAGATCGGCGAAGAAGCCGACGATATGACTCACATTTCCCCGCGTATCGCGCACGGCATTCAGTTGCAGCCATTGCGGATACAGCTCGCCATTCTTGCGGGCTTCGACCAGCTCGCCCTGCCAGCTACCGTCCTGCTCCAGCGCCTGACGAATCGCCGCGTAATGCCGGCGGGCATCGCGGTTGCAGGGCAACTCGACCACGTTGCGTCCGAGCATGTCATCGATGTCATAGCCGGTAACCCGACTGAAGGCCTGATTGACGGCAATCAGCGCGTAATTCGGGTCCAGAATTACAATGCCTTCGCTGGCGGCCTCAAACACCGTCGCCGCCAGTTGTCGCTGTTGCTCCAGGCCCTTGCTGGCGCTGATGTCACGACGGGTTCCGACCATGCGGATCACCCGACCGTTTTCACTGCGCTCGACCGCTCGACCACGGTCCTCGATCCAGACCCAATGGCCATCGCCATGCCGCACCCGATATTCGATCTGATAATCCTCGCTTCGCCCCTTCAAATGCTCGACCAGCGCCCGCTTCAGCGATGGCAAGTCGTCGGGGTGCAGCCTCGGCTTGAGGTGACGGAGCATCGCTGTCACGAATTCCGGTTCCAGGCCAAACAACTCCTGAAGCTGGGTGTGATGGACTTCGTCTGTCTGCAGGTTCCAGTCCCACAACCCGAGCTCGCTCGCCTTCAATGCCAGCGCCAGTCGCGCTTCGCTCTTGCTCAAGGCCTGGTTGGCGGCGTCCAGCTCCAGACTGCGTTGTGCGACTCGATTTTCGAGGTCAACCTGGGTTTCACGTAATTCGTCTTCGGCGCGGCGACGCTGGTCGATTTCCTTGGCCAGTTCGTGGTTGAGCTGATCGCTGCGACTTTGCGCCTGCTGCAAATGCTCGATCAGGGCCTGATTTTGAAAGCGTCGCAGCAACCCCTGATCGATCAGCCGATTGACCTGCCAGGCGACCACGTTCAGCGAGCCCAGCAAAATCAGCCCGAACCAGCCCCAGCCCTGTTCCTGCTCATCACCGCCCCAGAACAGATAGCCGATGGCCGGCAACAGACAGGGCAAGGTAAAGGATAGAAAAGCCGGCAGACTGACGGCATACGCAACACTGGCCGAGAGTGCCGCGGCGCCGATCAGGCCGAATACCCAGGCTTGTTGCATGAAATTATCAGCGGGCACCAACGCGATGCCGGCACCGGCCAGGGTCAGGCCTGTCATCCCCGAGCCGAGGAAGAACATACGACGCCAGACCGGATGCGCCTGACGATTGGGAATCGCCGAATCGAAGGCCGCGACTTGAATCACCCGCAATGCCACCAGCGACAATAGCCAGATCAGCCAGACGCTGACCATGAAGTAACGCTGCGGGCTCCAGAGCAAGCCCGCGCACACCAGACCGTTGATCAGCATGAACAGCGTAGGCAACAGCGAACCCTGGTACAGCAGACGCGTGCGTTCGACCGCCATCTCCATGGCGTACTGTTTGCGGATAACCCGGGGCTCCACAGAGGGGCCCGACAGGTCGGAGCTGAAGGTCATAGGCAATGTTCTTGTTCTTATAGTGAGCATGCGAGCCCGAATTGTGGACGGAGCATACACAAGCAAATGCCCGGACCAAACAGCCCAAGGTCATAAAGTAGACGAAAGTTTGAGCCGCCTACCTTGGTAAAAAAGCCGCCAGATGAGCTCCGCCAATGCTTGCAGCCGGTGACCGACCGGTCGTCATCGGTGCTTCTTTCATCGGCTAATGCAAAGCTCGGTTTGCCCGGTGTGACCGCGCACCCTAGAATGCCCCGATGCGCGATGATCTCTCCCTTCTGCTGAACTCCCTCAACGATGCCCAACGCCAGGCCGTAGCTGCCTCCGTGGGTCGTCAGTTGGTCCTGGCCGGTGCTGGCTCCGGTAAAACCCGAGTGCTGGTGCACCGTATCGCCTGGTTGATCCAGGTCGAAAACGCCTCGCCCCACTCCATTCTGTCGGTGACCTTCACCAACAAGGCCGCTGCCGAGATGCGTCATCGCATCGAGCAGCTGATGGGTATCAACCCGGCCGGCATGTGGGTCGGCACCTTCCACGGCCTGGCGCACCGCTTGCTGCGGGCGCACTGGCAGGAAGCCGGCTTGAGCCAGACCTTCCAGATTCTCGACAGTGATGACCAGCAACGGCTGGTCAAGCGGGTAATCCGCGAGCTGGGTCTGGACGAGCAACGCTGGCCGGTCCGGCAGGCCCAGTGGTTCATCAACGGGCAGAAAGACGAAGGTCTGCGTCCGCAACATATTCAAGCCAGCGGCGATCTGTTCCTGGCGACCATGCGCAGCATTTATGAAGCCTATGAGGCTGCTTGCCTGCGCGCCGGCGTCATCGACTTCTCTGAACTGCTGCTGCGCGCCCTCGATCTGTGGCGCGATAACCCGGGCCTGCTCGCCCATTATCAGAAGCGCTTCCGGCACATTCTGGTGGACGAGTTCCAGGACACCAACGCCGTGCAGTACGCCTGGTTGCGTCTGCTGGCCAAGGGTGGCGACAGCCTGATGGTGGTCGGCGACGACGATCAGTCGATCTATGGCTGGCGTGGCGCGAAAATCGAGAACATTTATCAGTATTCCGACGACTTCCCGGATGCCCAGATCATTCGTCTGGAGCAAAACTACCGCTCCACAGCCGGGATCCTCAAGGCCGCCAACGCCCTGATCGCCAACAATACCGGGCGCATGGGCAAAGAGTTGTGGACCGATGGCGGCGAAGGCGAAGCGATCAATCTGTACGCGGCGTTCAACGAACACGATGAAGCACGCTACGTGGTTGAAACCATTGAAAGTGCGCTGAAAACCGGCTTGGCTCGTAGCGATATCGCAATTTTGTACCGCTCCAACGCCCAATCGCGCGTTTTGGAAGAAGCCTTGCTTCGTGAGCGAATTCCGTATCGCATTTATGGCGGTCAGCGCTTCTTCGAACGGGCAGAAATCAAGAACGCCATGGCGTACATGCGTTTGCTGGAAGGCCGTGGCAACGATGCGGCCCTTGAGCGGGTGATTAACGTTCCGGCCCGTGGCATTGGCGAAAAAACCGTCGAAGCCATCCGCGATCATGCACGCCACAGCCATGTGTCAATGTGGGAAGCCATGCGTCAGCTGGTGGCCAACAAAGGCCTGACCGGTCGCGCTGCCGGTGCTCTTGGGGCATTTATGGAGTTGATCGAGAACCTCGCCGCCAAATGCCTGGAAATGCCGTTGCATCTGATGACCCAAACCGTCATCGAGCAGTCGGGGTTGATCGCCTACCACCAGGCGGAAAAAGGCGAGAAAGGCCAGGCCCGGGTAGAAAACCTTGAGGAATTGGTCAGCGCCGCGCGTAACTTCGAAAACCCGGAAGAGGATGAAGAGCAGTCGCCATTGGCGGCGTTCCTCGGTCACGCCTCGCTGGAAGCAGGAGATACCCAGGCCGACGAGCACGAAGACAGCATTCAGTTGATGACCCTACACAGCGCCAAGGGCCTGGAATTCCCTTACGTGTTCCTGGTGGGCATGGAAGAAGGCCTGTTTCCGCACAAGATGAGCCTGGAAGAACCCGGCCGTCTTGAAGAGGAACGCCGCCTGGCCTACGTCGGTATCACCCGGGCGATGCAGAACCTGGTGCTGACTTATGCTGAAACACGCCGCCTTTACGGCAGCGAGACCTACAACAAGGTGTCGCGTTTCGTACGTGAAGTGCCGAAAGGCCTGATCCAGGAAGTGCGTCTGTCCAACAGCGTCAGCCGTCCGTTCGGCGGTGGCCAGCAGCAGAGCTCCAGCAGCCTGTTCGGCGGCAGCGAGATCCCGGACACCGGTTTCAGCCTCGGCCAGACTGTGCGGCATTCGGTGTTCGGCGATGGTGTGATCCTGAATTTCGAAGGCGCGGGTGCTCAGGCCCGGGTGCAGGTGAACTTCAGCGAAGGCAGCAAGTGGTTGATGCTGGGTTACGCCAAGCTGGAAGCCATCTAAAGGCGACCATCAGGGAGCATTTCTGTGGGAGCCGAGCCTGCTCGCGATGAACGATGACGCAGTGTTTCTGCTATTTCGCGGTGCGACTATCGCGAGCAGGCTCGCTCCCACAGTTTGATCGCGCAGTGGCACTGATCACCTTTCCTACAGAACTCATCCACTCGTCCTACAGACCAAAGTTAACAGGCCTTAATTGCGCTGACTGAAGCTGAACACAACCTGTCAGGCAAAAGCCCGAAACACTCTGCCGCTAGCCAGTAACACTTCAGCTGTGCAACATGGCGCGCGTGCCATCCACAAATGGGAATTCCCTTTATGAAACGTTTTCTTAGCATCGCCATGGCGTTGTGCATCGGCCTGACGATGAGCCTGGACGCCAACGCCAAGCGCTTTGGTGGCGGCAAGAGCTCCGGCGCTGCGCCGACTCACCAGACCAGCCAAATGGCTCCTACTTCTGCTGCAGGCGGCGCTGCTGCCACTGCGGGCGCGGCCGGTGCTGCGGGTGCCGCGGCCAAAGCCGGCGGTGCTTCGCGCTGGCTCGGCCCTCTGGCCGGTATCGCGGCCGGTGGCCTGCTGGCCTCCATGTTCATGGGCGGCGGCTTCCAGGGCATGCAGATCTTCGACATCCTGATCATGGCGGTTATTGCCTTCCTGGTCTTCCGCTTCATCGCCGCCCGTCGTCGCAAGCAGCAGGAGCACATGGCTCCAGCCGGCGCGCCGATGCAGCGTGAAGTGTTCGAACAGAAACCAGCAGCCATGGGTTCGATCTTCGGCGGCTCGGCGGCACCTGCTGCCGCTCGTCCGGTGATCAACGCGCCAGCCTGGTTCAATGAAAACAACTTCATTGAAGCGGCCCGCAACCACTTCCAGTCCCTGCAGCAACACTGGGATGCCAACGAAATGGACAAGATCGCCGAGTTCGTGACCCCGCAGTTGCTCGAGTTCCTCAAGCGCGAACGTGCGGATCTGGGCGACGGCTTCCAGTCGACCTACATCGATAACCTCCAGGTACAACTGGATGGCGTTGATGACCGTGCGGACAAGACCATTGCCACCCTGACCTTCAGCGGCGTGTCGAAGTCCTCGCGTTTCGACCAGGGCGAAGTGTTCAGCGAAAGCTGGAACATGGAACGTCCACAGGGCGAAAACCAGCCTTGGCTGGTGGCCGGTATCCGCCAGAACGGCTGATCACTTCCCGCGTTTCACTTGTTGTAATAAAACCCCAGCCTCGGCTGGGGTTTTCTATTTCGCGGTTGCATCTATAGCGAGCTACTGTATAAACCGCCCCAACTAAACCGCGCCATCAAGCAAGAGGATCCCGGACGTGGAAGAAATCATCGAACAACTGCGTGAAGCCAACGAACCGGTACCGGTCCCCTTGGAATTGCCTGACGAAGATCAGATTGTGGAAATCGAAGAGCAGCTGTTCATCGACATCCCGTTCGTCTTCAGAGAATTTTTGCTGACCGTCAGCGATGTGGTCTACGGCAGCCTGGAGCCGGTGACCGTCACCGATCCGCAGTCCCACACCTACCTGCCAGACGTTGCCGCCAACGCTTGGGATGCTGGCGTCGATCGCAGCATGATTCCGATCTGCCAGGACGGTGACAATTACTACCTGGTCGAAGAAGACGGCACCGTGGTGCTGTGGCTGGCCGAAGAAGAGCTGATCGCCGAAGAAACCTGGGAATCGGTATGGCACTGGGCACGGGACGTCTGGCTGGAAAGCTGATCCACCCTGATGCATCGCGTGGTCAATGCCTGGACGAGTCCTTGTGATTGTCCAGCGTTTCCAGCAAGGCCACCTGCATCCGCGTATGCACGCGGATGAACCAGCGCCAGAGCAGCGCCACTATGGCGGCTGCGACGATGACAATCAGCAGCAGCAACTTGTTGGTCGGCAGAATACTGGCCGACAAGGCCGCCAGCAGCAGGAAAATCACTAACAGCGAGAGTATCGGAATTACTTCGGCGATCACCCGACGCACTCGCTGCGTGTGACGGCCGGCCATTTCCGGCTTCACGCCCATCTCTGCCAGCAACATCGACAGCGCCTTGAGCTTGCGATAAGCGGCGATCAGAAATGGCAGTGACAACAGCAACGCCCCGCCCCAGATCAACGCTTTCTGCCAGCTCGGATCGCTGATCCAGTCCTGTAGGTAAACGGACATGCGTTCGGCGAAGAACGCGCCCGAGAGAAAGATCGCAATCACCAACGCCAGATTGACCCCCACCTGCAATAGAATCCGCCGGATCATCGACGCCAACAGTGCGCCCTCGCCCTGAGGCTGAATGCTACGCAGCCATTCACCATACATCCCCAGCACACGGCTCAGATGCTGCGGCATCATTGCCGCAAGCTTGATCGACAGAGGATCGGCCGCGCGAATCAGATACGGCGTCAACAGCGTGGTGATCACCGAGACGGCCACCGCCACCGGGTAGAGAAAGTTGCTGGTGACCTGCAGCGTCATGCCCAACGCCGCAATGATGAAAGAGAATTCGCCAATCTGTGAGAGCCCCATCCCCACGCGCAGTGAGGTGCGCCCGTCATTGCCGGCGATAAAGGCACCGAGGCCGCAGGACAGCATCTTGCCCAACACCACGGCCACGGTGATCACCGCGATTGGCCAGGCGTATTGCAGCAGGATCATTGGGTCGAGCATCAGGCCGATAGCGACGAAAAAAATCGCACTGAACAAGTCGCGAACCGGCTCGATCAACTGCTCGATCTTCAGCAATTGCCGCGATTCGGCCATGATCGCGCCGATCAGGAACGCGCCGAGGACCATGCTGTATTCAAGCTTGACCACCAACAGGCAGAAGCCGAAACACAGGCCCAGCACGGTGATCAGCAGCATCTCGTTACTGTCGAATTTCGCCACATAGGCCAGCAGTCGGGGCACCAGCAGAATACCTATGACCAGTGCGACAATCATGAACAGTGAAAGCTTGCCGACCGTGGAAAACACTTCGCCAGAACTGACGGTGCCGCTGACCGCGATGCTCGACAGCAACGCGATGATGCCGATGCCAAGGATGTCTTCGACGATCAATACGCCGAAGATCAGCTGTGCAAAACGCTCGTTCTTCATCTTCAGGTCGTTGAGCGCCTTGACGATGATGGTGGTCGAGGAAATCGCCAGGATCGCGCCGAGGAACAGCGAATCCATGGTATTCCAGTCGAACCAGCGGCCGATTTCGTAGCCGATCCAGATCATCAGGACGATTTCCAGGAAGGCCGCGATGAACGCCGTGGCGCCAACCTTGAACAGCTTGCGCAGGCTGAACTCCAGGCCCAGGCAGAACATCAGGAAAATCACCCCGAGTTCGGCGAGGGTCTTGATGGTTGCTTCGTCGTGGATCAGGCTGAACGGCGGCGTGTGCGGGCCGATGATGAAACCGGCGACGATGTAGCCGAGCACCACCGGTTGTTTGAGACGATGAAAGAGCACGGTCACCACACCCGCGATCAGCATGATCACTGCCAGATCCTGAATGAAGCTGATGGCATGCATGGCATATGGCTCCTTGGGGTGGGCTTTTGAAGGGTAACACCGCGACTTCCGGCGGGAAGACGGTGCAATATATGGAAACAGATCGATTCGGGCGTGACGGCGGCCCCCCGCCCGGCGTCCCGATAACTGTTGGTTTGAAAAACCAAGCACCCACAGAGGTGCAATCCCGAATCCTGCCTTGAACCCGTGAGTACGTTATGGAACCCGGAAACGCCCAGCTGTCGATGACGGTATTGATGACCCCCGACATGGCCAACTTCTCTGGCAATGTCCACGGCGGCACCCTGCTCAAATACCTCGACGAAGTGGCCTACGCCTGCGCCAGCCGTTATGCCGGTCGCTATGTGGTAACCCTGTCGGTGGATCAGGTGATTTTCCGCGAGCCGATTCACGTCGGCGAACTGGTGACCTTTCTGGCCTCGGTCAACTACACCGGCAACACCTCGATGGAGGTGGGCATCAAAGTTGTGACCGAAAACATTCGCGAGCGCTCGGTGCGCCACACCAACAGCTGCTTCTTCACCATGGTCGCGGTGGATGACCAGCGCAAACCGGCCGCAGTCCCGCCGCTGCAACCGCAGAACAGTGAAGACAAGCGTCGGTACATGCAGGCGCAGCAGCGTCGGCAGATTCGTCAGGAACTGGAAAAGCGTTATCAGGACATCAAGGGCGACGCCTGAGCAGACAGTTATCCAGCGCTCTTCAGATCGCTATCGCGAGCAGGCTCGCCCCCACAGGTACAGCGATAACCTTGTGGGAGCGAGCCTGCTCGCGATTGGGACAACCACCCGATTTACAGGCTGATCGCTGTCGCCTCAAACCGCACCCGCGGATGGGCAATCCGGTCCTGCGCCCGCACCAGTTCCAGCTCATAGCTGGCGCAGGCCTGGGTTTCCAGCAGCACTTCATGCACCGCCGCCGCCGTGAATTCGAAGGCGCTCACCAGGTTGTCACCCAGCAGCACACGCGCCAGGAACAGCCCGGCAGTCAGGTCACCAACGCCGACCGGCTGACGTGGAAACGCCAGCAGCGGCCGACGCAGGTGCCAGCTGCCTTCAGCGGTCACCAGCAACATCTCGAAGCCATCCGCCGGTTTGCCGGGATAGTCGAGATGCTTGACCAACACCGCCTTCGGACCACGCGCCAGCAGCGCCCGCGCCATGGCCAGGCAATCGAACAATGACTGCGCCTTGCGCCCCGAGAAGCTGTTCAGCTCCAACTGGTTCGGGCACATGAAGTCGGCCACCGCTGCCGCCTCCTCCAGCAGAAAATCGCTAACCTCCGCCGGTACGCTGCAACCCTTCTCCGGATGGCCCATCACAGGGTCGCAGAGGTATAGCGCTTTGGGATTGATCGATTTGATTCGTTCCACGCCCGCGAGAATCGCCCGGCCCTGAGCCGCGCTGCCGAGGTAGCCGGACAACACCGCGTCGCAATTGCCCAGCTCACCGATCGCCGCGATGCCTTCCACCAATTCCGGAATCTGATGCGGAGGCAGCACTTCCCCGGCCCACTGGCCATATTGCGTGTGGTTGGAGAACTGCACGGTATTGAGCGGCCAGACGTTCACCCCGATCCGCTGCATCGGGAAAACCGCGGCGCTGTTGCCTGCGTGGCCGAACACCACGTGGGACTGGATGGCGAGCACATGGGGCGTACGTTTCATGCGGTGAGTTTTCCGTCAAACGATTGAAATTCGAGCCGCGCAGTATGCGACTAAACGCAGCCTGTACGACAGACCGGAGACACAGTTAAGCTGGCACTATCTTGTTGGAGCACCCTGTTGATGCTGACCCTCGGAAATATCTTCGTGCTGATGCTGCTCGCCACTGGTGGCGCGTGGTTGTGGCACAACCACGGCTTGCGCGAACGCGCGCTGGAGCGGGTCATGCAGCATTGCGCCAAGCTGCGAATCGAGCTGCTGGACGGCAACGTAGCCTTGAAGAAGATCGCCTTCATTAAAGACGCCAATGGCCGTCGGCGCCTGGCCCGTGTGTATAACTTCGAATTCACCGTGACCGGCGAAACCCGCCACACCGGCACCATCACCCAGTTCGGCGCCCATAGCGCACAGATCGAGCTCGCGCCCTACCCGATGCCGTTCGATGACACACCGCCGGTAGTCGATATCGCGAAGCCCAGAGCAGAGGTGATTGAACTGAGCCAGTGGCGGCAAGAACACACGAAGTGGCGGCCTTGAGTCGGATGTCAGTCTATTAGAACCAATCGCGGGCAAGCCCGCTCCCACAAGGTTCACACTGTACCTGTGCGAGCGGGCTTGCCCGCGATGAGGTCTTCAAAAACTGCACAAAAACTCGCTAATGTGCCTAAGTGCGGCACCCCGCCAAACCTTCCTGCAGTTCCGGGACAGCCTGCGGCTCACTGAAAATCAGCTCGATGCGCGAATCCCGACGCCATTCGCTGATCTGCCAATCCAGTAACGAGTTATCCAGCGCATTGGCCGAAACCCACCCTTCGACGCTGTGGATAACCAGCTTCGCCCGCCGCCATTCAAGGCGCTCAAGCCATTTCCCGATCAGTACGGCATCGAATATCTGACTCGGATGCCACCGCCATCCAACGCTCCAGCCACCCTCTTGCGCCTGACTCAAGCAAATCGGCAGCGTGGGGTCAGTCCAGATGGCTAGCATCTGCGCCAATCCCTTGGGCACGACAAAGTTATCCACACCCCCGACAGCCTGAGCCCCGAGCCCCGGTAACTCGCTCAACGGCAAGACGGCTTGCTGCGTCCAGTACAAAGGACGCATCGGCAACTGTGCGGCGATTCGCTGGCGATCGCTGTCGTCGAGGCCTTCCGCCTTGTTCAGCAACAACAACCCGGCACTGTCCAACGCTTGCTGTTGCGCCGCAGGCAGCGGTTTGCCGGCCGCGAGCGCCTGGGCGTCCAACACCAACACGCACGGCTGCACCGCCAGGACGCCTTGCCACGGCGCCTCACTCAATTGCCGGAGCAACTGCGCCGGATGTCCCAGCCCGGAGGGTTCGATGAACAGTCGATCCGGTCGTGCCTTGCGCAGCAACCGCCCGAGGCCGATCTGAAACGGTGCACCATTCACGCAACACAAACAGCCCCCGGCCACTTCCCCCAGTGCGATACCATCGGCATCCTGGGTCAACAGCGCGGCATCCAGACCGATCTGGCCGAACTCGTTGATCAGCACCGCCCAGCGCTCACCCACGGGCCGTTGCGCCAGCAGGTGCTTGATCAGGCTGGTCTTGCCGGCACCCAGCGGGCCGGCAATGACGTGGGTGGGAATGTTCTGCAACATGGTCGAGGTTTTCTGAGGAGGTAAAGAATGCGGTTGATGGGATGGTCATTGCTTCTGACGCTCACATCGGGCGAAGCGCTGGCTCAGGCCTGCGTGGTGCACAGCACGGCTGAGCGGCTCGACGTGAAGGTCTGCCAGCAAAACCGCAACATCCCGGAAAAACTGTTCGCCGACGGATTCTGCCAGCCGAATCTGCCCAGGCAGAAAGTCGAGGTGCAGTACGTCGACCAATGCCCCACCGGCGCGTTCGGGGTGTGTAGCAACGCTCAAGTCGCCAATATGCCTTACCGGCAGGATATTCACTATTACGGCGTGGCCACCGATGCGGCGTATTTGAAGCCGTTTTGCGAAGCCCAGAGCCAGGGAACCTGGCTCAAACCTTGAGCGGTTAGCTCAGCCAGTCGAGAGTCAGGATTAAACGACGCTCGCCCGGTGCCGGCTGCGGCGAGCGGTGGATCAAACCAAAGCCTTCGTTGCCGTGCCACTTTTCTCCTTTTAGCAGCGCCACTTCGCCGCTGGCGATTTGCTGGATCAGCGGATCGTCCTGCGGTTCGGCCTCAGGTTTACCTAATTGCCGACGATCCATCGCCCCTTCTTTCAGCCATTGGCTGCCGATACCTGCGTAGGTGGTGATCAACCGCACCGGCACATGATCGACGTGGAAGCGCGGGCACATGGCTTTGTCCAGAACCCGCAGGCGCAGGCCGATACGCTGGGCGCCCAATAGGCAGGCGAAGGCGCTGACCAGCCAGGAAACGTCAGCGATAAAGCCTTCGTAGCCCTCAAGGTCGCTGAAGCCTGAGGCTAAACCGTGGAGATTGGGTTCGGCGTCATCGCCGGGCATTTCCAGGGACAGCGCCTCGGCCAACGGCTCGTTCAGGGACAACAACAAGCGACCGAAATCAGCAATATGCGCCGGGAGTTGGCGTTGCCAGAGAGCGAGGTTCACGCCGTCGTCCAGAATCCCGGTCAGCGCTTTTGGCGTATCACCTTGAACCTGGCGAATGACCGGTCGCCGCTTCAGACTGGGCGCCAACATCAGGCGGCCGCCTCTTCGTGCCAAGGACCAAACGGATCGGGCAGTAACTGCCAGCCCTCGACACCCAAAGCCATCTCAGCATCCGTCAGCAGGCAGCTATCGAGTTCGGCGGCGAGTTGCACGAAGTCGATGTTCTGGCCGATGAACACCAGTTCCTGGCGACAGTCACCGGTGGCCGCCGTCCAGTTTTCCATGATCCCGGCGGTGCTTTCTTCATCTTGCGGCCACTGGTTTTTTGGCACGAAACGCCACCAGCGCCCGGCAAAGCCGTGGCGCATCAAGCCGCCAGCCTGGGACCAGCTACCAGCGTCCCGGTGTTTACTGGCCAACCAGAAAAAGCCCTTGGAACGCAGCAATTTGCCGTTCACCCACGCACGGTCGATAAAACTGAAGAAGCGCTGTGGATGAAACGGACGCCGCGCCCGATAGACCGTGGAGGCGATACCGTATTCCTCGGTTTCCGGTACGTGTTCACCGCGCAACTCCTGCAACCATCCCGGCGCCTGAGCGGCTTTTTCGAAGTCGAAGCGCCCGGTGTTGAGGATTTTCTTGAGCGGCACTTCGCCCATGACCATCGGAATGATTTCCGCCTGGGAATTGAGCCGTTCAAGGATCGCGATCAACTCTTGGCGCTCGCTACTGCTGATCAAATCGATCTTGCTGATCAGGATCACGTCGGCGAATTCGATCTGCTCGATCAACAGGTCGGTGATCGAGCGTTCGTCCTCCTCTCCCAGGGTTTCGCCACGGGAAGCGAGGCTTTCGGCGGCCTGATAGTCGACCAGGAAATTCATACCGTCGACCACGGTGACCATGGTATCGAGCCGCGCGATATCCGCCAGGCTCTGCCCTTCTTCATCGCGAAACGTGAAGGTTTCTGCCACGGGCAGAGGCTCGGAAATGCCCGTGGACTCGATCAACAGGTAATCGAAACGACCGTCCCTGGCGAGTTTGCTGACTTCTTCGAGCAGGTCTTCGCGCAAGGTACAGCAGATGCAGCCGTTACTCATTTCCACGAGTTTTTCTTCGGCACGGTTCAGGCTGACATCGCGCTGAACTTCACTGCCATCGATATTGATCTCACTCATGTCGTTGACGATCACTGCGACCCGCAAATTTTCGCGATTACGTAATACGTAATTAAGAAGTGTACTTTTTCCGGCGCCGAGAAAGCCCGACAGGACGGTCACGGGGAGACGATTGGGCATCAGGTATTCCTCATCAGGATGTGGCCGTTCAAACCGCCCGTTGATGGCGTTCGCGCAGCTCTTCACGTTCTTTGGCTTCAATACACAGAGTGGCGGTGGGTCGCAGCAGCAGGCGCTTGAGGCCGATCGGCTCACCGGTTTCGCGACACCAGCCGTACTCACCGCGAGCCAGGTGTTCGAGGGCTTCGTCGATTTTGTCCAGGAGCTTCTTTTCCCGCTCCAGCAGGCGCAGCTGCCACTGGCGCTGTTCTTCGGCGCTGCCGATATCAGCAGGATCGCTGTGGGGTTCCTGCTCGCGTAACGCGTCAAACTCGTCAGCAATGCGCTCCTGCAGCTCGCTGCGCTGTGCCAGCAACAGCTCGCGAAAGAAGCCTTGCTGGGCGTCGTTCATGTAATCGGCGGCGGGGTGAGCGAGGAGTTCTTGTTCAGTCATGGCGGTGGATCATCAGAGCGGGTGTATTTTTATGTTATAGTATAACAATACAAATAAGCCACTTCCCTCTTGCTCGCCACGACAAAGGGCACGATGCTTTAGCCCGTCCGCCCCCTTGAGAAATGCCATGGGAAACGCCCTGAAACTCTCGATGTTGAGCCTTTCGTTGCTGATCGCGGCCGATGCCTGGGGACAAGTCCCGAGCTTGGCCAACTGCACTCGCAGCGCCAATCTGCTGGCCTGCGTGGATGCCGACGGCAATGCCTACAGCGTTAACACCGTCGGTAACACGATCTATCTGCGCGGCTTCGAAGTGACCGGCAAACGCCAATGGGCGCAAACCAATAGCCGCTATGGGCAACTGACGTTCTTCACGGGCATCGCGTCCGATGGCGAAGCCTGGGTCGGCTACAACCGCCGGGTTGGCTGGACAACCATCAATCGGTTTTCCAGCTCCGGCGGCAGCAGCGGCAAATTCACGTGCAGCCGGATGACCGGCTGCTAGGCCTGCGTCTTTTTCTGTTCCTGCTGCCAGGCGATGTAGCTGTTCATTGGCGGATTCTTCTGAAAATAGCGCTGCAACCCTTCGAACAAACCATCTGCCACGGCTTGCTGATGGCGGGCAGTCACCAGTCGCTGGCTGTCGCGGGCGTTCGAGATGAAGCCGGTTTCCACCAGAATCGACGGCACATCCGGCGACTTCAAAACGGCGAATCCTGCTTGTTCCACGCGCTTCTGATGCAGCGTGGTAATGCCCGCCAGGCTGCCAAGCACCGTGCTGCCCAGTTGCAAACTGGCGGCGATGGTGGCGTTCATCGACATGTCGAGAATCACCCCGGCGAGCATCGGATCCTTGTCCTTGAGATTGAGCAGGCTGGTGGCGCCCAGCAGGTCTGCACCGTTCTCCCGTTGCGCCATGAAGCGCGCCGTGGCCGAGGTCGCGCCGCCTTCGGACAGGCAATACACCGACGCACCTGAAGCGGTGAGACGCGGCGCCGCGTCCGCATGGACCGAGATGAACATGTCGGCCTTGTGCTTGCGGGCGATCTCCACGCGCTTGCGCAGCGGAACGAAGAAGTCGTCGTTGCGCACCAGCTTCACGTCGAAGCCCTTCTCGCGCTTCAGCCGCTTGGCCAGCAGTTGGGCGATCGACAACACCACGTCTTTTTCCCGCTCACCTTTGGCACCGACCGCGCCCGGGTCTTTGCCACCGTGACCAGGGTCGACCACCACGATGATGTCGCGCTTGGGGTGGGTCTTGTCGGTGACGGGTTCAGGTTTTTCCACCGGCACCGCCGCGATCTGTAGCGGCGCAGCGGTCTTCAGATCGAGCACCAATCGGTGCCCCTGCCCGTCCTGGGGCGGCAGCAGGAAACTGTTGAGCTGCACCGGGCCGCTGAGGTCGAGGACGATCCGCGTATCGCCCTGGCCGAAATTTCCGGAGCGGATTGAGCGAATCACCGTGTTGCTGAGTGCCAACTGACTGAAGTCGCCACTGAGGTTGGCGCCACTCAGGTCGATGATCAGCCGTTCCGGAGCGCTCAGGGAAAACGTCTTGTATTGCACCGGCCCGCTCAGATCGAACACCAGTCGTAGCTTGTCATCGGAACGCCACAGCCGTGCATTGCGGATTTGCGTGGCCGACGCACCAAAGGGTAACGCGAAGGCCGCGCCGGCCAGAATCAGGTTGAGCAACTGACGTCTGTGCATGATGAAAGCCTGTTCATGAAAAAGGCATGGTTGATTTTAATGTAATAACATAACATACAGAATCAACTCCCACGATGGACCTGCTCATGAATGCGCTGACTCTGCCGGATATCGCCGCGCAGGCCTCACGCCAAGCCCTGCCACTCGACTGGGTGGGCATGTGCGGCATTGCTCTTCCTGTTTTATTCGACGGCCAGCGGCTGAGCGCAAAGGCCGACGCTGGCGTTAGCCTCGACGATGGAGAGGCGCGTGGCATCCATATGTCGCGGTTGTATCTGGCGTTGGAAATGCTTGAGCAGGAAAACCTTTCACCGACATTGTTGCGGCGAGTCTTGCAGAGTTTTCTCGAGAGCCATGAAGGGCTTTCCCACAACGCTTACCTAAAAATTCACACCGAACTATTGCTCAAAAGACCTGCGCTCATCAGTCCGCTAGCCGGTTGGAAAACTTATCCGGTGAGCATCAAAGCCAGTTTGAAAAACGCGATGTTCCACGTGGAACTAAAAATCGACGTTCCTTATTCCTCAACCTGTCCATGCTCAGCGGCACTTTCGCGGCAGCTGATTCAGCAGCAATTCGTTGATGACTTCGCCAACAAGTCACTGCAACACGCCGACATTCTGGCTTGGCTCGGCTCCACGAAAGGCATCGTCGCCACGCCGCATAGCCAACGCAGCAACGCGCAGTTGCAGTTGCGTCTGGACGACTACCTGGATGACCTGCCGCTGATCGCCGCGATCAACGATGCGGAAGCAGCCCTCGGCACCGCAGTGCAAACCGCCGTGAAACGCGCCGATGAACAAGCCTTCGCCCTCGCCAACGGCCAGAACCTGATGTTCTGCGAAGACGCCGCTCGACGCTTGAACCTGGCCCTGAAACGCTCCCCGGGCATCAACGCCTTTCATGTGCGAGTCGTTCACGCCGAAAGTCTTCATGCCCACGATGCTGTCGCTGAAAGTCGCTGGAATTGGGAGGCTGCATGATCCAATGCCAAGCCTTGCGCTGGGGCGCTCCCGGTCAACCGCTCACTCCGTCGGTGGATTTCCAATTACCCAAAGGAAGTCTGACCGCCGTCATCGGTGCCAACGGTTCGGGTAAAAGCAGCCTGCTAAAAGTCATCGCCGGCCTGCAAAAGCCACTGACCGGAAAAGTCATCATTGATGTTCCACGCAAAGGCGGCCTTTCGTTCCTGCCTCAGCAACAACACCTGGACCGGCAATTCCCCATCAGCCTGCAAGAGTTGGTGGCGGCAGGTTTCTGGGGCAGCAAGCAAACTCCGGAAATTCGCAGCCAGCGACTCAAGTCTGCGCTGGAAGACTGGTGCCTGACCGGCCTGGAACATCGACCATTGATGGCCCTCTCCGGGGGCGAATTGCAGCGAGCCCTGCTCGCCCGGTTGAGTCTCGCCGAAGCCCCCTTGTTGTTGCTCGACGAACCCCACGCCGCGCTCGACGAACTCGGCCAGGCGCTGCTCTGGAAACATATCCACGCCTGGCATGCCGAAGGCCGAACCCTTGTGGTGGTGTGTCATGACCTGGCCGCTGTGCGCCAACACATCCCACATGCCCTGCTGATCAAAAGCCGCGGCTGCGTCCTCGGCCCCAGTACCGATCTGATTCGCCAACAACCCCAGACGCAGGTGGCTTGATGATCGCTGCCGCTCAGCTTTGGCAACCGTTCCACGAATTCGTATTCATGCGCCGGGCGTTACTTGGTGGCCTCGTTCTGGCGTGCAGCACCGCTCCGCTTGGGGTGTTTCTGATCCTGCGGCGCATGAGCCTGATCGGCGATGCAGTGGCTCATGGCATCTTGCCAGGCGCCGCATTGGGCTTCTGGTTTGCCGGTTTGAGTCTGCCCGCGTTGACCATCGGCGGCCTCGGTGCTGGCCTGAGCATGGCCGGACTGGCCGCATGGATCACCCGCCGCACCGGCCTGCGGGAAGACGCGAGCCTGGCCGCGATCTATCCGATATCGCTGGCCAGCGGCGTGCTGATCCTCGGTATCGCCGGCAAACGACTGGACCTGTTGCACCTATTGTTTGGCTCGGCGCTCGCGGTCGATGGGCCGACCTTGACCGGCATGCTCTGGGTCTCAGGCGTCAGCCTGATCGCCATGGCCCTCACCTACAAACCCCTGTTGCTGGACACCCTCGACCCGCTCTTTCTGCAAACCGTCAGCCGCCTAGGACCATTGGCTCACGGAGTATTTCTGACCCTGGTGGTGCTGAATCTGGTGATCGGTTTCCAGGCCATCGGCGCCCTGATGGTAGTCGGTTTGATGATGTTGCCAGCCGCCGCTTCTCGCTTCTGGAGTCGTCGCTTGCCGGTATTGATGGTCATCGCCGCGCTGCTCGGTTGCCTCTCGGTCTGGCTCGGATTGTTGCTGTCGTTTTACTACTCACTGCCCAGCGGCCCGGCGATCGTGCTGGTGGCTGGCACTTTTTATTTGCTGTCCGTGGTGTTCGGTCCGGTGCACGGTTTGTTGCGCCGCCCGCCTTTGCTCACATCCCAATGAGGTGTTGCCCGATGCGCGCTTTACTCGTGCTGTTCAGTTTGATGCTGTCGATGTCGTTGTCTGCCGCGGAAAAACTCCAGGTAGTCACCAGCTTCAGCATCCTCGCCGACATGACCCATCAGGTCGGCGGCGATCACATTCAGATCACCAACATGGTCGGGCCGGACGCCGATGCCCATACCTACGAGCCGACGCCGGACGATGCCAAGGCATTGCTCAAGGCCAGACTGATCATCAAGAACGGGCTAGGTTTCGAGCCTTGGCTGGACCGTCTGGTGACCAGCACCGAGACCAAAGCTGCGGTCATCAGTGCCAGCCACGGCGTCATTCCACGCTCGCTGGATGAAGACGGCGAAACCATTCCCGACCCACACGCCTGGCACAACCTGGCGAACACCGAGCTGTACATCAGCAACATCACCAAAGCGCTGATCGCCGCCGACCCTGCGAACAAAGCCGACTACGAACACAACAGCCAAGCCTACCTGAAAAAGATCTACGCCTTGCTCGCCGAGGCCAAAACCAAGCTCGGTTCGCTGCCGCCGGGTAATCGTAAAATCGTGACCTCCCATGACGCCTTTGGCTATCTCGGTCAGGCTTACGGCATCGACTTCATGGCGCCACAAGGTCTGTCCACCGAACGTGAACCGTCGGCCGCCGAAGTCGCTGCGCTGATCACACAGATCCGTCAGGCCAAGGTCAAAGCGGTGTTCATGGAAAACATCAAGGACGCACGCCTGCTCAAGCAAATCGCCGATGAAAGCGGCGCGCATATCGGCGGCACGCTGTACTCCGATGCACTCGCGGCGAGCGGCCCGGCCAGCACGTTCGCCGGGTTGTTCGAATGCAACCTCAACACCTTGTATGAGGCGTTGAGCAAGCCATGATCCGCAAGAATCCTTCGGGTGATCTGCCGTTGATTGCGGAGTCCGCGTACGTGGATAAAACCGCCATCATCTGCGGCAAAGTGGTGATCGGCGAGAATGTGTTCGTCGGTCCGTACGCGGTGATTCGCGCCGATGAAGTGGATGACTCGGGCGAGATGGAGCCAATCACCATCGGCGCCAACTCGAACATTCAGGATGGCGTGGTGATTCACTCCAAGTCCGGTGCAGCGGTGACCATCGGCGAGTTCAGCTCCATTGCCCACCGCTCCATCGTGCATGGCCCCTGCACCGTCGGTAACCGCGTGTTCATCGGGTTCAACAGCGTGCTGTTCAACTGCGAAGTGGGCGACGGTTGCGTGGTGCGGCACAACTCGGTGGTCGACGGTCGTGACTTGCCCGAAGACTTCTACGTGCCCTCCACCACGCGCATCGGCCCCAACACTGACCTGTCACAGTTCCCACCGGTGAGCGTCAGCGCCTCGGAGTTTTCAGAAGACGTGGCGCGCACCAACGTCGATCTGGTGCGCGGCTACAAAGCCCTGCAAAACGAGTTCTGACCATGAGCAGCGTGCTGATTCGCAATGCCCGGCTGGTCAATGAAGGTCGTGAGTTCGACGGTGATTTGCTGGTAAGCCACGGTCGCATCGTCAAGATCGCCAGCAGCATCGAAGGTGAAACGGCTACCGTGGAAATCGACGCCAACGGCCAATGGCTGCTGCCGGGGATGATCGATGACCAAGTGCATTTCCGCGACCCCGGAGCGCCGGACAAGGGCAGCTTCCATACCGAATCTCGAGCGGCGGTGGCCGGCGGCATCACCAGCTTCATGGACATGCCCAACACCTCCCCGGCCACCCTGACCCTCGCCGCGCTGGCCGACAAGAAGCGTCGAGCGGCGACCGACTCAGTGGCCAATTACGGTTTTCATTTCGGCGTGAGCAACGACAATCTCGACACGGTTGCCGCGCTCAACCCTTGCGAAGTGGCCGGGGTCAAAGTGTTCATGGGCGCCTCCACCGGCAACATGCTGGTGGACGATCCACGGATTCTCGAGCGGCTCTTCGCCGAGGTGCCGACCATTTTGTTGGCTCACTGCGAACACACACCCAGCATCGAAACCAATGCCGCGAATCTGCGGGAGCTGTTCGGCGAGCACCTTCCACCCGCCGCTCACCCGCTGATCCGCAACGCCGAAGCGTGCTTTCGCTCCTCCTCAATGGCCGTTGATCTGGCCAGGCAACACGGCACCCGACTTCACGTTTTACACTTGAGCACGGCCCGCGAACTGGCGCTGTTCGAAGACCAGCCGCTGGCACAGAAACGCATCACCGCCGAAGTCTGTCTGCATCACTTGCTGTTCGATGATCGCGACTACCCGAGCCTTGGCAATCTGATCAAGTGCAACCCGGCGATCAAGACTCAGACCGACCGCGATGCCTTGCGCCAAGCACTGTTGAGCAATCGACTGGATGTGATCGGCAGTGATCACGCGCCTCATACCTGGGCCGAAAAACAGCGGCCCTACAGCCAGGCGCCGTCCGGTTTGCCGTTGGTGCAACACGCCCTGCCCGCGTTGCTGGAGCTGGTGTCCGATGAGATATTGCCGATCACCACCCTCGTGGCCAAGACCAGTCACCGGGTCGCCGATCTGTTTGCCATCCCCGATCGCGGCTACCTGCGCGAAGGCTATTGGGCAGACTTGGTGTTGATCAAAACCGAGCCCGATGGCCTTGCCGTTTCCCGGCAACCGATCCTCTCTCAATGCGGCTGGACGCCCTTCACCCACCATCGCTTTCGCCACAGCGTCAGTACTACTGTGGTGTCGGGGCAAATTGCCTGGCACGACGAACGTCTTAATGACACTTGCCAGGGTTTACCCCTGCGGTTTATGCGCTAGCGCGCGTTTTCGAAAACATTCGAGAACATCGATCATGATCCATATCACCCTGCCTGATGGTTCATTGCGTGAGTACGATCAGCCGCTGTCTGTGTATGAAGTTGCTGCCAGTATCAGTCTCGGGCTGGCTAACGCGGCGGTGGCCGGTCGGGTCGACGGCGTGTTGGTGGACTGTGGTTTCCTGATCGAGGGCGATGCCCGGGTCAATATCGTCACGCCCCAGGAACCCGATGGCCTGGAGATCCTTCGGCGTTCCTGCGCGCTGATGCTGGCCATGGCCGTCAAACAGCTCCATCCGAATGCGCAGTTGCGAGCCGGATCGTCGCTGGGTGATGGTTTCTTTTATGAGTTTGCTTTCCACCGCTCTTTAGCTCTGGCCGAGCTGCCAGTTATCGAAGCGCGCATGCATGCACTGGCGGCGACCAACCATTCGATCCGACGGGCAACCGCTCCCCGGGCGACGTCAACCGAACAGTTATCGCTGTATCGCTTGGGGGATTTTGAAAGTTTCGCCGCAGGCCCGCATGTTCCCGCCACCAAGGTATTGCAAGCGTTCACTCTGGACCATATCAGCGGCACGTCGCAGCAACGGATCTACGGCACGTGCTGGTCCAGCCAACAGGAGCTGGACACCTGGCGAGCACCGCCGCAGGTGATGGTCGTGAACATCGATGAACGTCAGAGCGCTTATGCGCACTCGGTGACCCAGGCACTGCGCCGCCGCGAACTGCGGGCCAACTCGGATCTGCGTAACGAGAAAATCAGCCACAAGATTCGCCAGCACAGCCAGAAAGTGCCATATCTGTTGGTGGTGGGAGAGAAGGAAAAGGAAGGCGGGTTTGTCAGTATGCGCAGCGGCAGCGGGGAGGACTTCGGGGAGAAAGGGATTGAGGCGGTGTGTGAATTGTTGAATCCGCCGAAGACTGGCGGTGCCTGAGCCGACGCCTTCGCGGGCAAGCCTCGCTCCTACGGGGTATCAATGTCGTTTCGTGATCGTGCGAACGACACAAATCCTGTAGGAGCGAGGCTTGCCCGCGAAGCTTTTAAGCTCTGGGTTTAACAGTGCCGCAATCCTGGCCCAACCACACAGCGCGAGTATCGAGGCTACCCTTCTGCTGAATGCCGGTGGCGTTGAAAGTGCCGTTGACCTTGGTGGTGAACTCACGATCGCTGAGGAATGTGGCGACACCCGCACCTTGCGCTTTCGGACAGCTGAAACGGAATTTCCACTGGTTGCCGGTACGTTCGGTGATTTGCTGCTTGCAGCCCGATTGTGGGTCCGTCAGTGGAATATTGTCGGTCTTCACCTGCTCAGGCGTCAGGCAAGCCCGAATACCTTTGCCGCCCATGGTGATGCCCTGCTTCTCCAGCTGAGCGCGCTGTTCAGGGGTCATCTGACTCTGTATCTGGCCGAGAATCAGTTGAAGATCGGGCAGGTTCTGGTCATCGACCTTCATGTTGCTTGAAGTCATTTCCCACAAACCCGGTTGCAACATCTGCGCCTGAGCAGCCACAGGAAGTGCCAAACCAAACGCAATGGCCAAACCCAGCAGACGAACGTTCATCGAGTAACTCCTGATCATTAGTGGCCGTTAGACGTCAGCCACGGGCTTCGGTTCATGGGCCAATTAAATAGCGACATTCTGCCCGGAACATGGTCTGTTAGGCATTGAATCTTCAGGAGCAAGGCTGCCCCATGGATTATTTTGGACCGCATGTTTTCGGTTATCTGATTGCTCTGCTGCACACGCTGGGCTCGATTGCCGCCATCCATGCCGTATTGACCGTTCGGACCGCTCAAGGCTCGATCGCCTGGGCTCTGTCCCTGTTGTTCATTCCCTACCTCACCCTTATCCCCTATCTGGTCTTCGGCCGCAGCACCTTCGATGGCTATATCAAGGCCCGGCGGCAAGCCAACGAAGAAATGCGCAAGGCAATCTCCGAGCTCAACTGGCGCCCCTGGGTAGAAGAGGCTCTGGCTGCGCGTGCCTCCAGCGCCTACGCGTCTTTGAGGGCCATGCCGAAACTGGGACGTATGCCGTGTCTGGCGAATAACGAAGTGCGCTTGCTGATCGACGGCCAAGCTACCTTCGAGGCGATTTTCGACGCCATCAGCAACGCCCGGCAAGCGGTGCTGATCCAGTTCTTCATCATCCACGACGATCGCCTCGGCCAGCGCCTGCATACCTTGCTGACCAAGAAAGCTGCAGAGGGCGTGGCGATTTACTTGCTCTACGACCGCATCGGCAGCCACTCCCTGCCCCACAGTTACGTGCAACCGTTGCGCGATGCCGGTATCGAGGTCAAAGCCTTCGCCACCCACAGCGGCTGGCTCAATCGCTTTCAGGTCAATTTCCGCAACCACCGCAAAATCGTAGTGGTCGACGGGATTGTCGGTTTTGTCGGCGGGCTCAACGTCGGTGACGAATACATGGGGGAGAAACCGCCCCTGGCGCCATGGCGTGACACCCATGTGCAAGTACGTGGGCCGGTGGTGGCCTGCATGCAGGAATCCTTTGCCGAAGACTGGTTCTGGGCGGCCCGTTCACTACCGCCGTTGATCCTGCCGGAGGTTTATCCGGATGACGGTGTGCTCTGCCAATTGCTGGCAACCGGCCCGGCGGATTCCTACGAAACCTGTTCGCTGTTCTTCGTCGAAGCCATCCATGCGGCGACGGAACGGGTGTGGATCACCAGCCCTTACTTCATCCCCGACGAAGCGGTATTCGCCGCGTTGCGACTGGCGGTGTTGCGCGGTGTGGATGTACGGATTTTGTTGCCGTCGCGGCCGGATCACCGGATCGTCTACGCCGCTTCCAGCCTTTACGCCTTCGAAGCGGTACGTGCAGGCGTGCGCGTGTTCCGTTACCAGCCGGGGTTCATGCATCAGAAAGCAGTGCTGATCGACAGCGAAATCAGCGCCATTGGCAGCGCCAACCTGGACAACCGTTCGTTCCGGCTGAATTTCGAAGTGATGTTATTGACGGTCGACAGTGCATTTACTGCCGAAGTGGAACAGATGCTCAACGATGACTTTGCCCAGGCTCGCGAGATCGCCAAAGAAGAAGGCCGGGAGACCCGCCGCCTGCAACAGATCGGCATGCGGATCGCCCGGCTCATTTCACCGATTCTTTAAGGGTTGTAAATATCATCGCGGGTCCATGGCAGTTCATGGCTGCCATCGGGATGGGTTTTCACCGCCAGGATTTGATGCAGGTTGATCCAGCCTCTGGCGAAGGCATAGGCGCACCCCGCCAGGTACAACCGCCAGATCCGCAAAGCCTGCTCCGGCACCAGTTTGCCGGCAGCTTCCAGATTGTCTTCCAGGCGTTCGCTCCAGTGGTCCAGGGTTCGCGCGTAATGCAGGCGCAGGCTCTCGACATCAACGATCTCCAGCCCCGCGTCGCTGATCTCAGCCGATATCATCGACAGATGCGGCAGTTCGCCGTTGGGGAACACGTACTTCTCGATGAACTCACCGGCACCGCGCCCGACCGGACGACCGTCGATGTGTTTGGCGGTGATTCCGTGGTTCATCACCAGGCCGCCCTCTTTCACCGCGCCGAACAAGGTTTTGCAGTATTCGGCCAGATTGGCGTGGCCAACGTGTTCGAACATACCGACACTGACCACCTTGTCGAAGCGCCCGTCCTGAGGCAAATCGCGGTAGTCGAGCAGTTGCAATTCGATCTGATCCTCCAGACCTTCGGCTTTCACCCGTTCGCGAGCCAGTTCCAATTGCTCCTTACTGAGCGTGATCCCGAACACCTTTGCGCCGAACTCGCGAGCCGCATACCGCGCCAACCCGCCCCAGCCGCAACCGACATCCAGCAGATATTCGCCTGGCTGCAACCGCAGCTTGCGGCACAGGTGACGAAACTTGGCCTGTTGGGCTTGCTCGAGGGTTTCACTGCCGGTCTCGAAATAGGCGCAGGAATACGCCATGTCGCTGTCGAGCCACAGTTGGTAAAACGCGTTGGAGAGGTCGTAGTGGTAGGAGATGGCTTTGGCGTCGGTTTCTTTGTCATGAACCGTGCGCACCGGTTGTGCATCTTCGTCTTCGTTGATCAGCGCCTGACTCCATTCATCGCAGACACGAATTACATCGCTGATGGAGCCTTCCAGCTCTAGCTTGCCTTCGACAAATGCCGCCCCCAACGCATCGAGGCTGGGATGGGTGAACTGGGTAACCATGTGGGGGTCCTTGACCACAATGGTGACGCTGGGCGTCGGCCCCAGATTGAACTCATGACCGTCCCAGAGTCGCAAGCGAAGCGGTAATTGCAGATTCTGTAAGGCCGGTGGAAGTTGCGCGAGCATGAAAAGTCCCCCTTGTTTCAGACGTCAAATCTGAGGGTAGACCATCCTTGAAAAATAGCAGGCTATCGAATTAATAGCCTTTTTCTATTCCCGGTGTTGCCTGCAACACTGAAACCATCCAACGGGCGACCGTTGAAAATGATCGCCTTACCCTAGATGACTACAAATCCGGTACACAGTTCTGAAAAGTTGTAGACGCTCACACCTCTTCCTTAAGCTTGAGTAGGGGTTCCTGAAAGCGTAGCAAACGCCCGGCATTACCGAGCACCAATAACGTGCTCAAATTGTGCAACAGCGCGGCAATCATCGCCCCTGCCGCCCCAAGCCAACCGAATGCGGCGAACGCGACGATGGCCAGGGTCCATCCCAAACCGATGATCACATTGACCTGCAAGGTCTGCCGACATTGGCGACTCAAGCGCACGCAGGTTCCGAGCCGGCGCAAGTCGCTGCCGATCAGTACGATATCGGCCGAGGCCAGCGCGATGTCCGCGCCGCCCGCGCCCATGGCCACGCCGACGACACCGGCCTTGAGCGCCAGGGAATCGTTGATGCCGTCTCCCACCACCATCGGCCGGAAACCGCTGCCGATTTCCTTCAGCACACGATTGAGTTTGTCCTCGGGCAACGCCTGGGCTTCGACATCGCTGAGGCCTACATCCCGGGCCAGCGTGTGCGCAACGCTTTGCCGATCCCCGGTGAGCAACAGCTGACGACCCAAACCCAATTCACGCAACTCACTCAGGGCAAACCGCGCCTCGGGTTTGACGCTGTCGGCGAGCAACAGCCAGGCAAGAAACTCACCGTTGAGTGCCAACCCGGCAATCGGGCCGTCGTGTTCAGGCACAGCTGATGTGTCGATGGCCAATTGTGCGAACAGCTCCGGACGACCGAGGGCCGCCTCGCCCTGCTCTGTCATTGCCACAACGCCCAACCCCTGACGCTCGCGGATGTCAGAGAGCAGCAGAAAGTGTTCCTGAGAGACTAACCCAGCCAAGGCGCGGCTGACGGGGTGGCTGCTGGCGGAACCGAGGCTGGCGGCGAGCTTCAGTACGTGCCCGCGATCCTCCAGCGGACTATCGATGGATTGCAGGCGCAAGGTGCCGAACGTCAGGGTTCCGGTCTTGTCGACCACCAATGACGTCAGGTCAGCCAACTCCTCGAGGAACGCCGAGCTGCGAATCAGAATCCCGTGCCGGGCCGCCACCGCCACCCCGGCAATGGCCGTGGCCGGTGCCGACAACACCAGTGCGCAAGGGCAAGCCGCTACCAACACCGCGAGCATCGCTTGCGCATCGTTGGTAACAAACCAGGTCACGGCCGCCAGCAACAACACCAGCACCATGTAGCTGCCGGCGTAGCGTTCGAGCAAACGGGTGATTGGCGGCTTGGAGCGTTCGGCGCTTTGCATCAGCGCGATGACTTTACCCAAGGTCGATTCGTTACCGGTGCGGGTCACTTCAATGCGCAACAGGCCATCAAGATTGATCGCCCCGCCGAACACCGGCATGCCCACACCGGCTTCTATTGGCACCGACTCCCCGGTGATCGAGGCAGTGTCGAGGCTTGCCTGACCGGACAACACCCGGCCATCCGCCGGTACTCGATCACCGGCACGCACCTCCACGAGGTCACCGGCCTTGAGTGTTCCGTTGTCGACTTCAACGACGGAACCGTCAGCCTGAATCTTGCGCGCATGGCTGCGAGTCAATTTGCCGAGGGCATGAATCGCTTCCTGGGAACCGATTACGCTGCGCTCTTCCAGCACGTGACCGAAGATCATGATGATCGGTAGCAGAGCCGCGGTGAGCAGATCGCCTGTGGCCCAGGCACCGAGCATGGCCAGAGCGATCAGTTGATCGGTGATCCCGTGCAGGCTCGGATAACGCAAGCTGTACCACGCCGAGCGCATGACCGGCACGGCCACCAGCAAGGAAGCGAACCCAAGCAGCAATTGGCTGACACCGGTCTGATCCGGCGACAACCAGCGCCAGATCAGGCCCAGTGCAAGCAACCCCAGTGCAAGCATGGCCAGGGTCAACTGGCGCGCGGCGCTACGTTGTTCAGCCGAGGACAACATGCTCGGCGTGGCGGCGGTGTGGGCAGTCATTGCGCAGCTCCCTGAATGATCAGGCGGGAATCGTCTTTCGGATCAACCGTGGTCACCGAGCCGGTCTGCCCGAGAATCTTCGGCATCCGCTCACGGTAAATACGCAGCAACATTTGTGGGTCGGTGCCCTGCTGTTGCGCCTTGGCCAAACTCAGCACCGTGGCGGTGTCGGCAGAAGCTTTGGCCAGGCGTTCGCTGGCTTGGGCGTGAGCCACTTGCAGCGTGCGGTCGGCTTGTTCGTTGGCGGACTG
The DNA here is from genome assembly GCF_054668495.1 of Pseudomonas sp. S2_A02. Taxonomy (NCBI): domain Bacteria; kingdom Pseudomonadati; phylum Pseudomonadota; class Gammaproteobacteria; order Pseudomonadales; family Pseudomonadaceae; genus Pseudomonas; species Pseudomonas sp. S2_A02. The sequence goes on from NZ_CP162776.1 coordinate 3,657,556, forward strand.
AGTCAGTTTCTCGGCTTCAGTGCGTGCGTTGGCCACGGCTTTGTCGGCCTGCTGGCTGGCGGTTAATACTGCGTTGAACGCGTTCACTGCCGGGCCGGGCAGACTCGATTGCACATCGACCCGCGCCACTTCGATGCCCAACCCCTGCCCGGTCGCCGTCAGCTCGGCCAAGCGCTGATTGATGCCCCGCACCAGATCGCCGCGTAGACGTTCGCGGCGCTCAGCGGCCTGATTGTCGGCACTGATGAGTTCCGGTCGAGCCACTAGGATGGTGTCCAGATCTCGCGCCGCGGTGAGCGCCACGGCGCTGCGGGTCACCAGCCGATCCAGTGCCGGCAGCACATGTTCACCTTGGAGAACGAAGGCATACGGCTCGGTGACTTTGTAGAACACCCGCACATCCAGTTGCACGATGCCCGCATCACCGGTCAACAAATAACCAGAGCCGGCGAGCGCATCGCTGATCGGCGTGGCGAAACTCGCGACTCGATCCGCCTGCAATGCAGCATCCGTGCGCAGCAGATTTTCCACCCGACGCTCGATCACCCGATCGGCTGCCGGCAACAAAATCACCTGCTCGAACGGGCGGGGCCATGCCAACAACAAACCGGCATTTTGAATGCGATCCAGTGCGCCGAGGTGCAGCACCACGGCACGATTTTGCGGGTCGATCTGCCGCACATTGGAGAATGCCCACGCCAAAGCAGCCAGTACGGTCACGGCGTACAGCGCCAGAAAAGCCAAGCGCCCGGCCTGAATCCAGGGGCTGCTTAACTCATTTGTTCCACGTGGAACTAAACTCATGGCTGCGATCCGGGCTTGTTATCGAGCGTCGGCGGACCGTCAACCAACACCCGAAACGGCGCGGCATCGGTACGTAAAATCAGTTTGGTACCCGGCGTGACGATGGTGCCCAAGGTGTCGAGAGAACGCAGCAAGTTGTAGAGCTGCGGCGAACCGGCGTAGGCTCGGCCGTAAATCTGCGCGGCTTCGACGCGGGATTGGGCTTCGATGTCGGCAGCTTTCACTGTCGCATCAGCTTGCACGATTCGCGCATCACGCTCGGCCGCGGAGCGAATTTGCGCAGCTTCACGCTTGCCGATGGCCGTGCGTTCAGTGGCGATGGTTTCACGCTCGGCGCGCATACGATCGACAGTCGCGGTGAGCGTCACCGACGGCAGGGTTAAACGCTCGATGCCGACTTGCAGCACTCGCACACCATAAGTGGTGAGCAACTGTTGATCGATCTGCTGACGCAGCTGCGCTTCAAAATCGGCGATGCGCACTTGGTTGGCATCGGTGTTCACCAGGTTGGCCAGATCGAAACTGCTGGCGGTGGTTTCCAGCGCCGAGCCTACAAAGGTGCGGATCTGCCGTGCCGCTTCGTCCGGCTGGTTCTGTACGGCGCGCATGAAGCGTTGCACGTTGTCCGGATCACCCTGTACCTGCCAGGCCACGTAGGCTTGCACGATAATGCGCAGGCCATCGCGCGTGCCCACATCCTGCAAACCGCTGGAGGTGGTACGCAGCCGCAGATCCACCGGGATCGCCGCCTCGAACGGTGCCGGCCAACGCCAGCCAAGACCCGGTTCCAGCAACACCCGCGATGGATTGCCGAAGCGCGTAATCACCGTGGCCTCGCCCGAGCGCACTTGCACCAGGCTCGCCGCCGCAATGGCAAACGCCACCAGCAGCACCGCCCAACCCATTCGACGCCACGGGAAAGGGCCAGCTTCTTGCGGATCACCGTGGTGATGATGGTGATGGCCGTGGTGATGCCCGCCATGACCGTGATCGTGGCCGGCGTGATCATCGTGATCGTGATTGTGAGTAGGCGTCGGCTGGCTCAATGGATGGCTCCTGGCTGAGCGGAATTACGCGGCGGCGCAGGGTCAGCCGGCAGCGTGAATGTACGTAGGTCGATGGTCGGCGCATTGCTGCTGCCGCCCAGACGATGATCGAGAACCAGCAGCTTGGCGTTGGCCAAACCCTGGCTCAGTTGGCTGAGGTATTGCTCCAGTACAAAGGCCTGGCCGGCGCTGGAATAAGCCTTTCGCTCGGCGGCAAATTTCAGGTCGGCGGCCTGAGCGGTGGCGTTGATTTCATGAGCACTGGCCGTGGCTTGATCGCGAGCGATGCTGGCCTGCAACTGCGCCTGGTTGGTCGCCTCCGCCGCTGCCCCGCGCTCACGGGAAATCAATGCCTGAGCACCAATCTGCGCCGCTTGCACGCCGTGATAAGCGTTAGCCGCCCCCGCTGGCGGGTGGATGGCTTCAACCACCGTGGCGAGAATTTCCACGCCGCTGTCGAGTTTTTGCAGGTCAGCCTGCACGGCGCGACCGATTTCTTCGGCGAGCCCTACCCTGTCCTCGCCGAGCAAACCGTCGAGGGTTCGTGAGGCGAAATCGTGGACCAGAATCCGGCTGGCGGTGCTGCGGATCAACGTTGGCACATCGGCGCTGTTGTACGTTGCTGCCAGCGCCGCCTGATCGCTCAGGCCGATGCGATAGACGAAGCGCACATCCATGTTGACGATCTGGAAGCTCTGCTTGTCGGCGCGGCTGCTGGCGATGACTTGGGATTTGTCGTTCACATGGCTGGCGTCCCACAAGCGATTGGCAATCGCTGGTGCTGGGCCTTCGGCTGGTTCGGCCGCGACCGGTGCCGACGTTTCGCCCACGCTGGTGGCCAACTCGTGGACCACCCCGTTTTCGACGCTCAGCACGCGGCCCAGCGGCCACGGCAAACCGGCGTGCAAACCAGGGCCGAACACTTCCACCGGTTTGCCAAAGCGCTCATAGATACCGCGCCCTTGCAGCGCAATTTCGTGAATGCCGGTGAGCGACCAACCGACGATAGCCACCACCACCAGCACCGGCAAAAACGCCCGGCGCATGTAGGTGAAGGCCCAGATTTGTCGCAGGTCAATACCGAAGCGGTTGTGCAGTTCGTGCTGCAATGCGAGTAAAGGCTGCGGCGGCCAGCGCAGCATGTCGGCGACGAAGCTTCGCGCCAGCAAGGCCGGTTCCAGCTGTTCGCGACGGGGACTGAACAGCGATAACACCGCGCGCAGCAGCAACTCAACGGCGACCAGCCCTGGCAGCAAGCCGATCAGCACCGCCAGACGCACCGGCCAGACCGATGTTTCACTGCCGAACAACAAACACAGGGCGCTGAGCACCAGGCAAATAATCGCGACCCGCGTCAGCTGCGCCAACGACCCTGCTTCGGGCCACTGGGCGACGTTTTCCTGCGCTAGTTGCCGCTCCAGCACCAGCAAACCGAAAGCCAGCAATAACGACAGCGCGGCGCCGACACTGGCCGACAACCCCAGCGCAGCGGGCGGCAAGGTCAGATTCCAGATTTGCTCGATGCTGTACAACGTCAACAACGCCCAGCCGCCAAGCCAAAGCGTTGGAGCACCGATCTGCCCCAGCAAGCGCACCCAACGCTGACTGATCCGGTCCAGCAACCGCTCGTACCAGCCTTCAGCGGCAACGACTTCTTCAGCGACAACCACCGGCACCAACACGGCCGGATTCATCGCCCGTGCTCGCCACTGCGTTACCCACCAGGCAGATTGCACGCCGGCGACCAGCACCAGCAAACCGGCGCTCTGATTGACCAACAGCGCTGACCAGAACGACTGCGGCGCAAACAGCCCGACAAAAAACGCCAGCACCAGCCCTGCTGCCGCCAAGGCACCCAAACCGATTGCCCATTGCCGCAATCGACGTCCTTGAACGACCGCCTGCTGAAAGCGCGGCAGCCTTGCTATCTGTGCTCCATCGCCATCGAGATCGACTTGCATACCACCCCAGCCATTGCTCACTTCACAATTCGTTACGATATAACGAAAATGGTGAAATTTTCGTCCTGAATCGTTCTATCTAAAAGCGCTAAACCTGTCGCCAAGCTGAAGCCTTGACCGAAATGGCTCGAAACGCACATATTACGTTCGTAATTTTTACTGAAGACTACTTTTTATCGATCCCTTCCCTCTCAATCAAGGAGTTGCACCATGAGCACCTATGACGTCGTGATTCTGGGCGCCGGCCCCGGCGGTTATAACGCAGCGATCCGCGCCGGCCAGCTGGGTCTGAAAGCGGCCTGCGTGGAAGGCCGCGCCACTCTGGGCGGGACCTGCCTGAATGTCGGCTGCATGCCGTCCAAGGCTCTGCTGCATGCCTCCGAACTCTACGACGCGGCCATGGGGGCGGAATTCGCCAACCTGGGGATTGAGGTCAAACCCGTCCTCAATCTTGCTCAAATGATGAAACAGAAGGATGAAAGCGTTACCGGGCTGACCAAAGGCATCGAGTTTCTGTTTCGCAAGAACAAAGTCGACTGGATCAAGGGCTGGGGCCACATCGACGGGCCGGGCAAAGTCACGGTGACCGACAGCCAGGGTACCAAGACTGAGCTGAGCGCCAAGGACATCGTTATCGCCACCGGTTCCGAACCCACTCCCCTGCCCGGCGTGGACATCGATAACAAACGCATCCTCGACTCCACGGGCGCCCTGTCGCTGAACGAAGTACCAAAGCACTTGGTGGTGATCGGTGCCGGGGTGATCGGCCTGGAACTGGGCTCGGTATGGCGGCGCCTGGGTGCTCAGGTGACGGTGGTCGAATTTCTCGATCGGATCTGCCCCGGTGTGGACGGCGAAGCGGGCAAGACCCTTCAGCGCTCATTGAGCAAGCAAGGCATCAGCTTCAAGTTGAGTTCGAAAGTCACCAGCGCCACGACGTCGGCAAGCGGTGTTCAGCTCAGCGTCGAACCGGCCGCGGGTGGCACCACCGAGCTGCTTGAAGCCGATTACGTGTTGGTGGCCATTGGGCGGCGCCCTTATACCCAAGGCCTGGGGCTGGAAAACGTCGGTCTCGCCACGGACAAACGCGGGATGCTCGCCAATAAGGGCCACCGCACCGAGGCCGCAGGCGTCTGGGTGATCGGTGATGTGACGTCGGGGCCGATGCTCGCCCACAAGGCCGAAGACGAGGCCATGGCCTGCATCGAGCAAATCGTTGGCAAGGCCGGCGAGGTCAATTACGACCTGATACCCAGCGTGATCTACACCAAACCGGAGTTGGCCAGCGTCGGCAAGACCGAAGAACAGCTGAAGGCCGAAGGTCGCGCCTATAAGGTCGGCAAATTTCCCTTCACCGCCAACAGCCGGGCGAAGATCAATCACGAAACCGAAGGCTTCGCCAAAGTACTGGCCGATGAGCGCACCGATGAAGTCCTCGGCGTGCACCTTGTCGGCCCGAGCGTCAGTGAAATGATTGGCGAATATTGCGTGGCCATGGAGTTCAGCGCCTCGGCCGAAGACATCGCCCTGACCTGTCATCCACACCCGACCCGCTCCGAAGCCTTGCGCCAGGCGGCAATGGATGTGGAGGGAATGGCGACGCAGATGTAGGGCCGATGATTTGGCGGTGACTGAACTGGCGCTTTCGCGAGCAAGCCCGCTCCCACAGTCGATCTTCAGTGAACACAGATTTTGTGTTCGACAACGATCTACTGTGGGAGCGGGCTTGCTCACGAATAGGGTCGACTCGGTCTAAAGCGGCAAATGCTCCAACGGCAGCGCCCCCGGCGTCTTCACCGTGTGAATCGCAAAGTTGCTGCGGATGTCGCTCACACCCGGCAATTTCAGCAGTCGGCCGGTGAGAAAATGGTCATAGGCGCGCAAATCCGGCACCACCACTTGCAGCAGAAAATCCGACTCGCCGGACACCAGGAATGCCGAAATCACTTCAGGCAACGCCGTCACCGCCAAGCGAAACGCCTCGGCTTGTTCATCATTGTGTCGTTCGACTTTAACCCCGACAAACACCGTCAGCCCAAGGCCCACTTCATCTCGATCCAGATTAGCCTGATAGCCGCGAATCACTCCCGCCTCTTCCAGCATCCGTACACGACGTAAACAAGGCGAGGCAGACAGGCCAATCTCGTCAGCCAGTTGCACGTTGCTCAGGCGTCCGTCCCGTTGCAGCGCCGCGAGAATCTTGCGGTCGTAGGCGTCCAGTTTCATGGTTTGGCAGATCCCGATGGTTCGATCATCACAAAATGGCAGGTTATGCCAAATATCGAAGCTTTAGAAGCTGACTACGCAACCACCTGCCCTGCCCCTCAGCCGTAGACTGATTTCACCAAATCAACAACGAATGGGGTGCAACATGACAGGACTCTGGCTGTTTTTCATGGCACTGGCGGTGGTGTACCTGTTGCCCGGCCCGGACATGATTCTGCTGTTGCAGACCGGCGCGCGTCAGGGCAAAGGCGCGGCGTTGGCCACGGCGCTGGGGCTGGGCATAGCGCGTGGTTGTCATGTGGCCTTGGCGGCGCTGGGTTTGGCGGCGCTGTTCAAGACGGCGCCCTGGACCTTCGACGTGGTGCGCCTGATCGGGGCTGCGTACCTGCTGTGGATCGGCATTCAGTGCCTGCGCACCACGATGCTGCCTGGCTTGAGCGGTACCGACGCAACCACCGAAAAACCGCATTGGCGCGAGGCGATTCAGCGCGGTTTGCTGACTAACCTGCTCAACCCCAAGGCGCTGCTGTTCTGCTCGGTGCTGTTGCCGCAGTTCATCGAACCTCACGCCGGGCCAGTGCTCGCGCAATTTGCAACGCTGGGCGTAATGCTGGTCGGTATCGGGTTGTTGTTCGACAGCGCCTACGCCCTGGTCGGCGCTGCGCTGGGCCGTTGGCTACAACGCAGTCCATCAGCCCAACGGGTGCAGCAGTGGTTGTTCGGCAGCCTGCTGATCGGCTTCGCGGTGCGGCTGACCTTTGTGCAGCAGGCATAAGCCTTATCGCGCCTTACGACGGCGGCGACTGATCAGCAGCAAAGTCGCCGCCGTGATCGCCACAATAGCGCCTACTTGCACCAGCTTCTTGTAAGGCCGCAGCATCGAACGCGTAGCATCGGTGGCCTGGGTGACATAACGTTTGCTGGCGTTTTCAAAGTCGGGATAAGGGCATTGGTGACCGAAGTTCTCCGCCCAATCCACGTACGGCCCTTCTTTTACATAGCGTTGATAGAAGGTATTTTCTTCTTCAAGGCTGGTGTTCCACCCCGCCGCCGCACACAAAACCGCCGCAAAAGCCTGGCTGGTATGGGGTAGATTATCGGCAGCACGACTGGCCAAAGCCGTTGCGACATAACGATAGTGATAGCGCTGATCGGGTTGAGCGGCGCTGGCTTGCTGACGCAGGACTTCATCTTCAGTCACTAACGGGCCGACCTTTAGTTCACGGCTCTCAAGGCTGTAATTACCGCCGAACGTGGCGTAATCCGGCGCCATTTCGTAGCCGAGAAGCTCCATGCCTCCTTGGCGTGCCGTCGTAGCAGCATTGAACAACGCCGCCGCACGTTTGGTCGGCCACCAGGCAGCGTCCGCCTCCTGACGCAACTGCCCGTACGCCTTGGCCTTGGTCTGCAGATCGATATTGTCGAAGTAAGCCGGTGCTTCGTCGTAACGTTCTTCACGCAGCAGGCGCCGCCCGAGCAAATTGCGCAGGTTCGCGGCTACCGACAACGGCACATAATTGTCGCGATCCTGCTGGCTGAGCGGCGGCGGTGCGGGCACCTGAGTGTCGACATACTGCTTCAGTTCATCGAGGGTCAGCACTCGCTCGGCAACGGTGGCTGCGTCGTACCAGTAAATGCTTTGGCTGCGATAGAGCTGATCAAAGGCTTGCAAATAATCGCCACGCTGCAGGGCCAGGATCGCACTTTCGCCGTCGACCCGGCACTTGGGCTGCACCGTTTCGTAATCCCAGTCAGGGGTCCGTCGTTCGCCCCAGGACTCGTTCTGCGGAAAGGCCTGGGCTGCCTTGGAATAGGCCGCTGCGGCAGCGCTTTTGTCGCCATCACGCAACGCCAGTTTCGCCCGCAGCCACCAAGCGAGACCACCGTCACCGGCCTGTTCGAGGAAGGCTTTGGCACTGGCGTAATCGCCCTGTTGATAATTCATCGCCGCCAGGCGATCGGCGTTATCCAGGTTGCCGCGGGTGCTGTTTTGCAGCAGTTTGATCAGTTTCTGTTCGTTCGGCGGTTGATCACCAAATGACCAGCCCAATCGACTGATCAACGACGCCGTCACCAGTTGCTGCACCGTTTTGCCCTTGAGCAACACGGCCAGTTGATCGTCGGGCATTGCCATCAGATCAGCCATCAACAACTTCAACGAGCTGTAGCCCACCGCCGAACCGTGGAGATTCTGCGTGGCGTAGAGTTCGATAGCGCTGTTCCAGTCGCCAGCGGTGCGGGCTACTCGCGCTTCTTCGCCGAGGCTGGCAACACCCAGCTCCAATGGGTCGCTGAAACCGTCAATACTCAATTGACGAGTCTGCTCGAAAGCCTTCCGGGATTGAGCCCACAGGTCGGCCCCCGCGCCCGCCTCTGAACTCATCGCAAACAATGCCCGCCCCAACGAGTAAGCCGCCCAGGTACTGCGCAACGAGCGTTGATCCGCCGGCAGCGCCAGCACTTTCTGAAAATACTCGGTGGCCAAGCCGTGATCACCCGCGTTGAACGCCACCGCGCCAGCCAGATACAACATGTGTTCGGCCGGCAGGCTCGCGCCCTGCTCTTCAACCTGACGGGCATCGGTCAGGCTGCGCAGCTGTTGCACCAGCGCTTGCTGCTCAGGCGTCAGACCGGCCTGTTCGGCGGTGTTGCGCTGACCCGCGTAATCCGGCGCATCGCCGTAACCGTCCCCCGGAATATTGGTGGCAGCCGTGACATTTTTCAGTCCCGCGATGGCATGCCCGAGGCGGCTGATCTCAAAGTTGAAGTTACCTTCCGGCAGCTCCGCCAGCGACTGGCCACGGTTGTCCAGCAGGCGCATGGGGAAGTCCGGCCCGCAGGCCAGCGCCGAACCCAACGGCAGGCTGAGGCTCAGGCAAAGCACATGGCGGGGCCAGTTACGGGTGAACATTCGAACCTCCTTGATCAATAGTTGCGCAGCGTGCCCAACCGATGGCGCGCTGTCCGCCGGCGGGGATTCGACCCTCGCGCAGGCGGGTGAAGGTAAGCAGATCCGGGCGCTGTTGCAATGCATAACCGGCCAATGCATCGGCGCCATCGCAGCCCCGCACCGCCAATGTCAGGCGTTCGGGCCAAGCGCTGTCGAGGTTGCCTTGGTTGCTGACGCTAATGTCGTAGAGGCCGTCCTGCGTCGAGAGCTTCAGCCCCACGCGGCTGTCGAGCGTATCGCCACGCGCCACAGCAGCCAGCGTCGTCAGGCTCCAGGCCCTGCGATCATGGGCCAGCGGCAGGCGAAACCAGATCAGCCCGGCCAGATGAGCCGGAGGATCGGCGCGTAACTCGGCGCCGAGTTTGCTCAGTTGCAGCGGATCCGCCAGTAACTCCCGACGTTTGCCGCCCCGCTCGATGGGCACTTCACTTTCCACGACCGGAGCACCACTGGTCCCTGGCAACAGCGCCACGCCATAAGCCGGCAATGCCAGATAGAACGGTTTCGAGGTGATACGGCTCCAGGCCTTGGCCCACTGCCGTGCCTGATCCGGGTCGAACAGCCCACGCCGTGGATCGCTCACCGCGTGCACCTGCAAAACGCTGCTGTCGACCGTCGCCAGCAGCGCCGGCAACTCAGGGCTGTCGAGCCAGGCCGGCAACGCGGTGATGCTCAGAGGCAAGGAAGCCGGGAGAGCAGCGCGTAAATGCGTGAGAAATTCGCGATAGGCCGGTAGCCGCGCGTTACCCGCATCGTGGTCGATTTCCACGCCAGAGAGGATGAGTCCCTGCCCTTGCCAATCGCTAAGCACCTGCTGGATGTGCGCGGTGACCTCGTCCTGATCCAGCCCCTTGAGCTGGCCATCCAGACGAATCACTGCAATCAGCGGTCGACCATCACGCTTGAGCAGCGCCGGATCGATTCGCGCCCGGCTCCAGCCGGCCTGCGGAAACGCCTGCAAGGCCAGTACGTGCAAGGTCGAGAAATCGGCGCGGCTGTCGCGCAGCGCGGCGTCATGGGCCGACGTCCATTGCCGTTGCCAGACATAGAGTTGCTGATCGAGCGGTGGTGCGTCCGGTCGCTCACAACCGTTGAGCAGCAGCAATGTGGCGATCAAGGCCGATAGACGAATGAAAAACACAATGAACCCTCATCCTCTGTGGCGAGGGAGCTTGCTCCCGCTGGGCTGCGCAGCAGTCGCAAATGCAGCCAATGTGGTGTGTCTGATGAAATGAGGGGCTGCTTCGCAGCCCAGCGGGAGCAAGCTCCCTCGCCACAATTGATCTATTACGAATTCCCGGCAGCCTACTCAGCCATCGGCTTGCGGGCAATGATCACCTGACTTTTCGCCACCACCGCGTCCAGCGCCTGTTTGATCTGCGCACCCCGTGGCGAGGACAGCACGGCTTGCCAGGTTTCAGCCCAATGATTGAGCAACGGGTGGTCGGCGTTGCTGAAATCGACCTTGGCTTCCCAGAACAACAGCATCCACATCGACCAATAGAACCCGTACTGGCTATGGCTGATGACTTCCAGGCCGGCGTCGCTGACCATCGCCTTGAACTGCTCTTCGCTGATGATGCGAATGTGGTTGGGCTTCTGGAAATACTCCGGCGCAGCGATGTCTTTTTGCAGGTCTTCGGAACTCGGGTGCGGAACACTGAGCAAATACAACGCCCCAGGCTTGCCGACCCGCACCAGCTCGGCGAGGAACTGCGCTGGATCGTCGACGTGTTCGATGACTTCGGTGGACACCACCCGGGTCGCGGTCGCATCGGCAATCGGCAGCGGGTTGCAATCCGTGACGTGACACTCGACGCCCCGCGCCGGTGTGTCGCTCAGGCGTTGACGAGTCGCTTCGACCTTGGCGGCGTCGATGTCGGCGATAATGATCTTCGCCCCGCGCATGCCGCAGAAATGCACGTTGCCGCCGTCACCGCAGCCCACATCCAGTAGTGTGTCCTCGGGGCTGACCGGGAAGCCGGTGAACAACTCGCCGGTTTGCTGGTTGAACCAGCCGCTGAGCATCGCATCGTGCAGGCCGAGCATGTACGGGTCGACCTTGTCCGGGGCCGAGGGTTCTGGCGTCGCGGCAGCGGACGTACCCGCCGTGAGTTTCTTCAAAAGGCTCAGCATGAGGTGGCTCCAGAGGATGGAAGGGCTGATCGGGATCCACGCAAGCGTTGCACCAGACGGGCACCCCGGTTGCGCATGGGCAGCTCGATGAATCGGTAGTTGAGTTCACTCAGCAGCACGATCAGGCTCATGGCGCAAAACAGCGCCAGTGCCGGCTGCATTGCCACGTCCTGCGAACCGGCAGGAGCAAAACGAAACCAGCCTTCGCGCACGGCAAAAAACGCCGGGATGTGGATCAGGTAAATGCCATAGGAACGGGCGCCCAACCAGACCAGTATTTGTTTGAGCCTGCCCTTGGGCAGCAAATAATCGCGATTGTAGGAAGCGATCCAGGCCAGCGCCGCGCACAACAAGGCAATGACTGCGACCCTATAGCTCGCCAGGTTGAACGGTGTGCTCGCCAGCACGCTCAGTACCGACCCCAGGCCGATCAGTATCAACGGGCCGGACCAGGAGCGGCGTAACAACCGTGGCTCCCAGGTCAGATAGCTCGGCCTTGAGCTCCACATCGCCAGCAACACGCCCAATGCCAGAGCATCGGTCCTGATGCTCATCAACAGCGCTGAACGCCAAGTGAACAGCTGCACCGCAACCAGGGCAAGCAACACCCACACCAACCGCTTGCGGCAGACAAAGATCAGCAACGGCAACAGCAGGTAGAACTGCTCTTCAAGGGACAGGCTCCAGTAAACGAAGCTGGCACCGTATTCGAAGCGCATAAAGCTTTCGGCAAAGCGGAAATTGGCAAATTGCAGAAAGCCCGCCAGCGTCGCCTGCAGATTGGCCTGCACCGTGCCAAAGGCACCCGAATGATTGAAATACAGCGCGCCCGATAACATCAGCAGCAGCCACAACCAGGCGGATGGCAACAGACGAAAGGCCCGGCGAATCCAGAAATCACGGGTTTCCTGCCAGAAGGCCTGCGGTGTGTGGCATCCGCGCAGCAGCGGAATCAGACCACGGGCGATCACAAACCCCGAGATCACGAAAAACAGGTCCACGCCCCACCAGAATTGCCCGTGGGCCGTACCCGACTCAAAGCCCGGCAGCCCACCCGGAAACGGCATGGTTTGCAGGTGATGCACCAGCACACCAAGCACAGCGATCCCGCGCAACAACTCGATGTCGAGAATCCGTTGACCACTCATGGCGCAGTCCCGGCCTTTGAGTCGGTCGCCATCGGTTTGCGTGCAATGATCACCTGGCTCTTGGGCATGAACTGATCGAGCATCTGCTTGATCGCCAGCCCATTGGGTTGCGTCAGCAATTCTTGCCAGGTTTTCGCCCAGCTCTCCATCAGCGGTGGGTACGGCGCCTGAATCCGGTCACGCACCGCGCCGCCCAGGTCGCGCCCGGCCGCGCGCTCGCTGGCCCAGAAGAAGATCATGCCCATCACCCAGAAAAACCCGGTGGCCTGACGATGCTCAATCACCAGACCGGCGTCCTCCACCAACGCGGCAAAACGTTCCGGGGTAAAAATCTGTACGTGATTGGGCGACTGGAAATAGCTGGCCGGTGCGATGCCTTGTTGCAAATGCTCGCCCACCGGCGCCGGCACGCTGAGCAGATACTGCGCACCCGGACGGCCCATGCGCACCAACTCGGCCATGAACGGCTCGGGCTGGTCGATGTGTTCGAGCACTTCCATGCACACGACTTTGCTCGCGCAGCCATCGGCCAGCGGCAACGGCAGGCTATTGCTGACAAGCCCCAGGTTGGACTTGTCCGTCTGCGCTTCCACTTGCCGGGCCAGATCACGGACCTTTTCGTATTCACTGTCGGTAAAAATCACCGACGCGCCCTGACGTACCGCAAACAGTGTCGCAACGCCCTCACCGCAGCCGACATCCAGCAAGGTGTCGTCTGCTGTGATTGCAAAGCCCTTGAGCAATTCGCCGCTATCGCCCAAAAACCAGCCATCGAGCATGGCGTCGTGCAAGCCGACATCGCGCGGCGACACGCTGCCTTGCGCAACCGGTGCAGGCACAGGCACCGGTTCGGGTTTCGCCACTGGACGCAGCCAACTCATCAATGCGCGGATCATGCCTCGGGGGTTTCCACGGCAGATGCAGCGCGGGTTTCGAACATCCGGGCAAGAAACTCTTTCAGACGCTGTTCAGCGGTCGTCTGGCTGCAGAAGTTTTGCAGGCTGGTTACCGCGTGGGCGGACATCCTTGCATAGCGTTGCGGGTCGTCCGTGGCCACGTCATAGCTGGCCCGATAGGCCGTGCACAGCGAGGCCCAATTGGTGATGTAACGCAGGGTGCGAAACGCCTTGCGTGGGTCGTGGGGCCAGGCTGTCAGCTCATCCGTGGAGTCAATGAGGAAAGCGTTGTCGGCGTCCAGGTAATCGATCATCGCCGTGGTGCGCGGCGCCACCGCCGGCTTGCCACAGGACATGAACTCCATCAGCGGAAGGCACTGGCCCTCGCCGTAGGATGTGTTCACCACGTAACTCGTGGCCTGCACCAGACGTTCGTAGTCCGCATCCGCGAGGTAGCCGTAAATCAACACAATGCGGCAGCGGTAAGGCTGGTTTTTGTACAAGTGATGAAGGATATCGGTCAGCGCTTCTTCGGCATCGTGGTGCGTCAGTTTGAGCACCAGCGTGGCGTCTTCCACCTCGCGGAAAGTCACGCAAAAGGCGCTGAGCATGTCTTCCCAATTCTTGCGCCCGTCGCCGGGGTTGAACACCGAGGTATAGATCACACCGTCGAGCACCAGCTCCTGTTCACGAGCGGGCGCCTGAAAGTCGATGCCCTTGCCGGCACGCAGATGCGCAGGAGCAAAGGCCCGCAGATCAAGTTGGCGACTGTCTGCCAGCAAGCCTTTGATCTTCAATCGCACCTGGCGGGCCTTTGGCTGGCGCTGCAGCTGCGCACCGCGCTCGGCAAAGCGATCCCACACCGGCGCCGGCACCGCGACGATCGGATAGTCGGCGCCCATGGCTTCGCGCACGGCGTTGACGGTGTAGCTGGAATGGGTGATCGCCGCACCGCATGCGCGCAATACCGTGCGCCAGTCATTACGCGGTTCACCGGCGAACGGCTCGTTGGGAATGGTGCTGAATTCCCACGCAAACACCGCCAGGGTCGGACAGGCGAAATGCACCGGCGTGCGATGGGGCGGCGAGAACGACAGGAACACGCAGTCTTCGCCATGGGACAGGCAGTCGAGGTACAGGGCGTCGACTTCGGTCTGCGGGTCGCTGACTTCCACTACCCGCCCCAGTCGCTCCAGCACCGGCCGATACTCCTTGAGCACGAAGTAGTAGCTGTATTCCGAACGGCCCAGGTTCTGGGCAATGGTGCGCTGGTTGGTTTCCGAATGAATGATGATCAGCATGAGGCGTTATCCGTCGCGGCCGTTGCTGGCACACTGTGTGGCGCCAGCCCGAAAAAGTCCGCCAGGCGCTGTTGTACCGGAACGAAGGCACAGTATTCGTGCATGCGCTCGACCGCAGCGTGAGACATGCGCTGATATTCCAGCGGCTGCTCCTTGGCGATCCGGTAGCTGTTTTCGTAGGCCGCTTTCAACGAACCCCAGTCCGGTCGATATCGCAGGGTACGGTAAATAATGCGGGTGTCCTGGGGCCAGATGGTCAGCTCTTCGCTGGACTTGACCACAAACGCCACACGCTCATCGATGTAATCCTCCATGGCCGTGTGGTCCGGGGCAATCACCGGTTTTCCGCTGGCCATGAACTCCATCAGCGGCAGGCACAGGCCCTCGCAGCGTGAGGCGTTGACGTAATAACTCGCCGCCTCATAGAGCCGGGCATATTGCGGATCGTCCAGGTAACCGTGCATCACCACCACCCGACAGGCGAACGGCGACAGCTGCGCCAGCAAGGTCATCAGCTCGGTGTAGTAGGCCGACAGGTCGCTCTGGGTGATCTTCAATACCAACGTGGCATCCTCGGTTTCCCGGAACGCCCAGCAGAATGCGCTGATCAGTTGATGCCAGTTCTTGCGCCCGTCCTTGGGGTTGAACACGGTGACGTAGACCACGCCGTCGACATGGGTCTGAACCTGTTCCGTAGTGTCCGGAAGGTCCACGGGCACTGGTACATGGACCGGCACCGACTGCGGACCGGCAATGGCCGGGAGGTATTTTGCGAGCCTGGAATGAGCCGGATCGGACAACAGATCGCGAATCCCCTCCCAGTACCACTGGCTCAGAAAATGAGTGCGATGGACCGGCACCGGTTGCGCCTTGCCCAGGTCCAGCGCCCACAGACGCAAGTAGTGCCTGGCGATGACGAAGCGGCGTTTCAGGGTCAGCGGCGGCGGTCGCAAGGCATCGAGTTCGGCCTGCTGCTCGGGGGTCAGCGGCGGTGGAGTCAGCGAGTCGGCTGTCAGCCCCAACGTGCGGGTATCGAGGATGCAACCCTTGATATCGAGGGTCGAGCCGGCATTGACCGGCACATTGGTATGACGGCTACGAATGGCCGCGAAGTTTTCCCACAACGGGGTCGGCAATACCAACACCGGAAAGTCTTCGCCCATGGCCCGACGAATCGCCCGCGCGGTATGACTGGAGAGCGTGATCACCCGGCCCTGGCGCGCCAGCATGCGGGTCCAGTCCTGTCGGGGATCGTTGTCCCACTGCTCATCGGGAATCGAATCGAACTCCCAGGCCACCACGCAGATCGTCGGGCATTCAAGATCGTTCGGGGTTTTCTGCGGAGGAGTAAAAGACAGGAACAGGCTGTCTTCGCCAGCAGCAAGCAGTTGCCTGTAGAGGGGGTCGACCTCGGCGGTAGAGGACACCACATGCACCCGCCCAAGACTTTCGAGCACCGGGCGATAAGCCTTGAGCACGAAGTAGTAACTGTATTCGGGACGACCGAGGCTCCGGCTGATGGAACTGTCGTTGACGTCCGAGTAAAGAATAAAATTCATGGCATCCCACGATGAGGCTGCCATCCCGGCAACCTCACTCTATGACGGCGAAGCTACGGATCGAGTCGGCGTGCCGCCCTCGTCTATGGTCTTCATGCCCGTCTACGTTCTTGTTTTAGTGGTCAGTTTCGCGGAGTTCCAGAACAACCCTGCCGAACCCTGGGCGATCGTGACGAGGGGCATTCTAAACACATCCATCAAGGGTCCGTGAACCGCTCGGCGATAATAAATAGGCCTGCAAAAACGAGAACTGATCAGTCACGGTGGGACCTGTTGAAATTGCTGCGCAATTGGCACAGATTGGCTACCAAACAACTACAACAATGACTTCGCCCATCCACTTATCGAGGATTTTCCCTCGAATTGTCGGACAATTCCGTAAATCCTGTGGGAAATGGCAGAAGTTTAAAATTGAGGAACCGCGGCTTGAAAAAGCGTCTGTTCGTAACGGGTCTGAGTGGATTCGTAGGACAACACATCCAATCTCGACTGAAGGCTGATGTCTCGGAATGGGAGCTGCTGCCTGCCCCGTCCCGGTACGATCTCGCACAGCCAGAAAGCCTTGAAGGTCTGTGGCCGGAGATGCCCGACGCGGTCATTCACCTGGCCGGCCAGACCTTCGTTCCCGAAGCCTTCCGTGATCCGGCGCGTACGCTGAATATCAACCTGCTGGGCACCCTCAACCTGCTTCAAGCCCTAAAGGCCCGCGGCTTCAACGGCACCTTCCTGTACGTCAGCTCCGGTGACGTCTATGGCCAGGTCAACGAGACCGATCTGCCCATCACCGAATTCCAGCCACCCTGCCCGCGCAATCCTTATGCCGTGAGCAAACTGTCGGCGGAGTTCCTGAGCCTGCAATGGGGCCTGAGCGAGGGTTGGCCGGTATTGGTCGCGCGCCCGTTCAACCATATCGGCACCGGGCAGAAAGACAGCTTCGTCATCGCCAGCGCTGCACGGCAAATCAGCCGAATCAAGCAAGGCCTGCAAGCACCACACCTGGAAGTCGGTGACATCGATGTCACCCGCGACTTCCTTGATGTGGGTGATGTGGTGTCGGCCTACCTGGCGTTGCTGGAAACAGGCGCGCCGGGGCAGGTCTACAACATTTGCTCGGGGCGCGAGCAGAGTATTCGCAGTTTGATTGAACAGCTGGGGGACCTCGCCCAGGTCGATATGCAACTGATTCAGGATCCGGCGCGTTTTCGTCGCGCGGATCAGCGTCGCGTTTGTGGCAGCCACGCCAAGCTTGCCCAGACCATAGGATGGACGCCTGAAATCACAACACAACAATCCCTGCGGGCGATCCTGTCCGACTGGGAGAAGCGAGTACAACAAGAATGACCAAAAGTGCACTGATCACAGGAATTACCGGCCAGGACGGCGCGTATCTGGCCAAACTCTTGCTCGACAAGGGTTACAAGGTTCACGGCCTGGTGGCGCGGCGCAGCAGCGACTCACGTTGGCGACTGCGCGAGACGGGGATCGAGGGCGATATCGTCTATCTGGATGGCGACATGGCCGATGCCTGTTCGGTGCAGCGCGCGGTGATCAAGTCGGCGCCGGACGAGGTCTATAACCTGGCCGCGCAAAGCTTTGTCGCTGCCTCCTGGGATCAACCGGTGGCCACCGGCATCGTCGACGGCCTGGGCGTGACCCATCTGCTCGAAGCGATCCGCCAGTTCAGTCCGCACACCCGCTTCTATCAAGCGTCCACCAGCGAAATGTTCGGCTTGATTCAAGCCGAACAGCAGGACGAAAACACGCCGTTTTACCCGCGCAGCCCGTACGGCGTGGCCAAGCTCTACGGCCACTGGATCACCGTGAACTACCGCGAAAGCTTCAACCTGCACGCCAGCAGCGGGATCCTGTTCAACCACGAATCACCGTTGCGCGGCATTGAGTTCGTGACCCGTAAAGTCACCGACGCCGCCGCTCGCATCAAACTGGGCAAACAGCAGGAGCTGCGCCTGGGCAACATCGACGCGAAACGTGACTGGGGGTTCGCTGGCGACTATGTCGAAGCCATGTGGCTGATGCTGCAACAAGACAAGCCTGACGATTACGTGGTCGCCACCGGCGTGACCACCACCGTGCGCGAAATGTGCCGCATCGCTTTCGATCACATCGGCCTCAATTACCGCGACTTTGTGAAAATCGACCCGGCATTTTTCCGCCCGGCCGAGGTAGAGGTGCTGCTTGGTAACCCGGCCAAGGCCAAGCGCGTTCTGGGTTGGAAGCCAAAAACCGATCTGGACACCTTGATCCGCATGATGATGGATGCGGACATGAAACGCGTGGCCAAGGAGTAGGCCATGCTGATTCCCGTGATTCTCTCCGGCGGTGCCGGGACCCGTTTGTGGCCTGTGTCCCGTGAAGGCCATCCCAAGCCGTTCATGACCCTGCCCGACGGTCAGTCGCTGCTGAGTAAAACTTATCGGCGTGCGGCCGGTTTGCTCGATGGCTGGGGCGATATCGTCACGGTGACGAATCGCGACTATTACTTCCAGAGCAAGGATCACTATCAGGATGCGCGCCTGGAGCGTCATCGCGGGCATTTCCTGCTCGAGCCGATGGGCCGCAATACAGCCCCGGCCATCGCGGCAGCGGCCCTTTCGCTACAAACCCTGCACGGCGACGAAGCGATCATGGTGGTGATGCCCGCCGACCATCTGATCCTCCACGAAGACGCGTTGAAAAGCGCGGTCGAGCACGCCGTGGCGCTGGCCAAGGCCGGTCATCTGGTGACCTTCGGCGTCGTGCCAACGGCCCCGGAAACCGGCTTTGGCTACATCGAAACCGGTGCGCCGCTGGACGACAAAGGCGCCGCCAAGGTGCAGCGCTTCGTTGAAAAACCTGATTTGCAAACCGCCACGCATTATCTGGAGAGCGGCAATTTCCTGTGGAATTCGGGAATGTTCTGCTTCTCGATCGCCACGCTGCTGGCCGAGTTGCACCTTCACGCCCCCGCACTGCTTGAACAGGCTCGGGCCTGCATGGCGGCCAGTGCGCCAGTGGAAACCGGCGGTTGCCTGCAACAGGAACTGTCGCCCACGCACTTCGCCGAAATCACCGACATCTCCATCGACTACGCCTTGATGGAACGCTCCGACAAAGTGGTCGTGGTGCCAGCCTCTTTCGACTGGAGCGACATCGGTTCCTGGGGCGCCGTGGCGGCGCTGGTGCCGGCCGATGCACAGAACAATCGCGCCAGCGGCGACGCGATCTTCATCGACAGCCACAACAACTTCATCCAGAGCGAAGACCGGTTGGTAGCCGCAGTGGGTGTGGATAACCTGATCATCATCGACACCGCCGACGCGGTGCTGGTGGCCCACGCCGACCGCGCCCAGGATGTGCGCCGGGTAGCCCGGCAGCTCAAGGACAAAAAACACGAAGCCTATCGCCTGCACCGCACAGTCAGCCGACCTTGGGGCACTTACACCGTGCTCGAGGAAGGTCCGCGGTTCAAGATCAAACGTATCGTGGTCAAACCCGGTGCCAAGTTGTCGTTGCAGATGCACCACCACCGCAACGAACACTGGGTGGTAGTCGAAGGCATGGCTAAGGTCACCAACAACGGTTCCGGGTCACACCTGGTGGCCAAGAACGAGTCGACGTTCATTGCCGCCGGGCACCGGCACCGTCTGGAAAACCCCGGCGTGATCGACCTGGTGATCATCGAAGTGCAAAGCGGTGAATACCTGGGGGAGGACGATATCGTTCGCTTCGAAGACCAATACGGCAGGACGGTTTGAATGTTGCTTTCCCTGTATCGCTCGCTGTGGGGCTATCGAGGTTTCATCCTCGGTAGCGTCAAGCGAGAGTTTCAAGCGCGTTATCGCAATTCGCTGTTCGGTGCCCTGTGGACCGTGCTCAATCCGCTGTCGATGATCATCGTCTACACGGTGATTTTTTCCCACATCATGCGCGCACGTTTGCCGGGTGTGGATGACGGCATGGCCTACAGCATCTATCTATGCGCGGGGTTGCTGACCTGGGGGCTGTTCTCGGAAATCACCCTGCGCAGCCAGAACATGTTTCTGGAAAACGCCAACCTGCTGAAGAAAATCAGCTTCCCGAGAATCTGCCTGCCGGTGATCGTACTGTTCAACGCCGGCATCAACTTCGCAATCATCATCGGGCTATTCCTGGGCTTTCTGCTGATCACCGGGCGCCTGCCGGGCATGGCCCTGCTGGCGTTGCTGCCGCTGATGGCGCTGCAGGTGATGTTCTGCGCCGGGCTGGGAATGATCCTCGGTGTGCTGAACGTGTTCTTTCGCGATGTCGGGCAACTCTTCGGCATCTGCCTGCAATTCTGGTTCTGGCTCACGCCGATCGTGTACCCGATGAGCATCCTGCCCGAGTGGGTGCAACGGCTGTTGCAACTCAATCCCATGACCAACCTGATCGGCAGCTACCAGAACCTGTTCCTCTACGGTCAATGGCCGGTCTGGAGTTCGCTGCTGCCGATCTTCGTGATCGGTCTGTTGTTCTGCGTGATCGGGCTGCGACTGTTTCGTCAGCGGGTCGGCGAAATGGTGGATGAACTCTGATGGGACACATACGCGTGACCGGCCTGGGCAAGGCCTACAAGCAATACGCCACGCGCTGGAGCCGACTGGCCGAGTGGCTGATCCCGTTTTCGGCAATCCGTCATCGCCAGCACTGGGTGCTGCAAGACGTGGCATTCGAGATTGCTCCCGGTGAAGCGGTGGGCATCGTCGGGGTCAACGGTGCGGGCAAAAGCACCTTGCTGAAGATGATCACCGGCACCACCCAACCCACCTGTGGGCAAATCCAGCTCGAAGGCCGCGTCGCCGCCCTGCTGGAACTGGGCATGGGTTTTCACCCGGAATTCACCGGCCGGCAAAACGCGGTCATGGCCGGGCAATTACTAGGCATGCAGGTCGAAGAAATCGAAGCCCTGATGCCACAGATCGAGCATTTCGCGGAAATCGGCGAAGCCATCGACCACCCGGTGCGCACCTACTCCAGCGGCATGCAGATGCGCCTGGCGTTCAGCGTGGCCACCGCCCGCCGCCCGGACATCCTGATCGTCGACGAAGCGCTGTCGGTGGGCGACGCCTACTTCCAGCACAAGAGCTTTGAACGCATCCGCAGCTTCCGCAAGGCCGGCACCACATTGCTGATCGTGTCCCACGACCGCTCGGCGATTCAGTCTATCTGCGACTCGGCGATCCTCCTGGAAAATGGCCGCATGGCCATGCATGGCAAACCCGAAGCCGTCATGGACTACTACAACGCCCTGCTCGCCGAGCGCGAAGGCCAGACGGTGCGTCAGGAAATGCTCGCGGACGGCCAGGTGCAAACCGTTTCCGGCACCGGTGAAGCCGGGATCCTCAGCGTGCGCATGCTCGATGAACGCGAACGCGCCATCGATGCGGCCGAAGTCGGCCAACCAGTGGTGCTTGAGGTGCAAGTCGAAGTGCACCAGGACATCGAACGCCTGGTGCTGGGTTTCATGATCAAGGATCGCCTGGGCCAGGCCATGTACGGCATAAACACCCATCGTCAGGACCTCGCCCTCACCGACCTGCAGGCCGGCGAGCGGGTGACCTACCGCTTTGCCTTCGTCATGGGCCTGGGCAAGGGCAACTATTCCGTGGCCCTGAGCCTGTCGCGGCTGGACTCGCACCTGGACCGCAATTTCGAGTGGCGCGACTACGGCCTGGTGTTCCACGTGATCAACAACCGACACGAAGACTTCGTGGGCTGCTCGTGGCTGGGGGCGAAAACCACCATTACTCGAGCGACCAAATCGATTGTCCCGGAGAACACGCCATGACCCGTCTTCTGGTGGAATGCACGTACGTGTTCCAGCACCCCAAGGTCAACTCGGGCATCCAGCGGGTGGTGCGCAACGTCATCAATCAGTTGCCTGAACGTGTCGACGGTGTCGAGTGCATTCCGGTGGTGATGCTCAAGGGCAAGCTCTACCGGGTGTTGAGTCTGGCGCCTTTGGACACGCCGCTTTTCAATGGGCTGATGGCGTTCGGTGGGCGTCTGGAGCGTTTGGCCCATCGTTTCTGGCAACTGCACCAGCGCCTCGACAAACGCTGCACATCGCGATGGACCCGGCGCGCGCTGTACGCGGCTTACCGCCTCACGGCGCTGGCGGGTTTCAGCGTACCGTTGCGTGTGATTGACCGGATCAACCAATATCACCTGCCCAAACGTTGCTCGCCGCTGCAGCATCAACCGGGCGATCAGCTCGTGTTGCTGGATTCGTCCTGGCACGCCGATTTCTTCCCGTTGGCCGAACAACTCAAACGCGAAGGCGTGGGCATTGTCTCGGTGATCTACGACTTGATTCCCCTGACCCACCCGCAGTTCTACGACACGCGACTGGTGCAGATTTTCAACGAGTGGTTCGACTGGATCGCCAAAACCGCCGACGGCTATGTGGCGATTTCCGCTACGGTGCGCGATCAGGTGCGCGAAGAATTGCATCGTCGCGTCGGTCCTGCCAACGCCGAGACCTTGTGGTTCGACTATTTCCACCTGGGTTCCGAGCTGGACCTGCACGAAGAAACCGCCACCGTCGAAACGCGTTTGACACGGCTGTTCGATACCCCGGAACCGGTGTTCCTGATGGTCAGCACCATCGAGCCGCGCAAGAACCATGACTACTTGCTGGACGCCTTTGAACTCGCCTGGGCCGCAGGCTCGAAAGCCCGGTTGTGCATCGCCGGGCGCATTGGCTGGAAGTGCGATGCCCTGCTCGCCCGGGTGCGCAATCACCCGCAGTTGAATTCGCGATTGTTCATGTTTAACGACCTGAGCGACACCAGCCTCGAACACGCCTATTCCCACGCCAGTGCGCTGGTGTTTCCATCCTATGTCGAAGGCTTCGGCCTGCCACTGGTGGAGGCCATGCAGCGTGGCTTGCCTGCCATGGGCAGTGACATCCCGGTTTTCCGTGAAATAGGCGGCGAGTTCATGGCGTACTTCGACCTGGCCGAACCACAAAGCCTGGCCGATCTGGTTGCTCGATTCGAGAGCAGCCAACAATTCCCGGCCGTCCGCAATGTGGCGGACTGGCGCTGGATCGGCTGGCGTGAAGCCAGTGCGCAACTGGTTGAACGAACCCTGCGCAACCTTGTGGAAACACCCGTGGTAGAGAGGCAACATGCGAATTGCCCTTAACGCCCGAATCCTCCAGGCTCCGCGCACCGGCATTGGCCATTACGTCGCCGAACTGGTGAATGCCCTGGCCGGTGAGCCGGATGTTGAATTGTCGTTGTTCCATGGCTGGGGCTGGAGCTCTTCGCTACCCGATGCAGCCATGCCGGGCTACTCGCGACTGACGCCATTGTTGCGGCAGATACCAGGGGCGTATCAGGCTCGGCGCTGGCTGACGCAGAAACGCTTTGATCAAGGCCGCGCCCAGGCGATCGACCTTTATCACGAACCCAGTCTGTGGCCATTGTCGTTCGACGGCCCGACGGTCATCACCCTGCATGATCTGACGCACTTGCACTATCCCGAGACGCAACCGCCGGCGCGCCTGCGAGAAATCGAGCGGCGACTGGCCGATGGCGTGCAACAGGCGCAGCTGATTCTCACCGACTCGCAGTACATCGCCGACGAAGCTCAGGCCTATTTTTCCCTGCCGGCCGAGCGTTTTGTGGTCGCACCGTTGGGCGTGGCTGCACGTTTCCATCCACGCGAACCCGAGGCCATCGATGCGGTGCTCAAGGCTCACGGGGTCGAGATGCGGGAATACTTCCTTTGCGTCGGCACCCTGGAACCACGCAAGAACCTGAACCTGGCCCTGCGCGCCCATGCC
This sequence comes from Pseudomonas sp. S2_A02, assembly GCF_054668495.1. Lineage (NCBI taxonomy): Bacteria > Pseudomonadati > Pseudomonadota > Gammaproteobacteria > Pseudomonadales > Pseudomonadaceae > Pseudomonas > Pseudomonas sp. S2_A02. The sequence continues at coordinate 3,681,393 of NZ_CP162776.1, forward strand.
CGACTACCGGAAGCGCTGCGTCAGCGTTTTCCGCTATTGATCGTCGGCATGGCCGGCTGGCAGCGCGAACAGTTCAGCGATGAACTGCGCCAGGCATTGGCCAATGGTCATGTGTGTTTGCTCGGCTATCTGCCCGACGAGCAAGTCGCGCAGCTGTTGGCGGGCGCCCGGGCGCTGATTTTCCCGTCGCTCTATGAAGGCTTCGGCCTGCCGGTGCTGGAGGCCATGGCCAGCGGCACGCCGGTCATCCTGACCCGACGTTCGGCCATGCCCGAAGTCGCAGGCGTTGCAGGCAACTATATTGAACCTGACGATCCAGACGGCCTGCGCGATGCCATGCGCCGACTGATCGACGATCAAACACATTGGCAGGGATGCTCGGACGCCGGATTGCAGCAGGCAAGGATTTTTTCCTGGGGGCGTTGCGCGAAGGTCACGGCCCGCGCCTACCGCCAGGCTATGGGAGGTTGAATGCGAGTTCTTCATTTTTTCAAGACGTACCTGCCTGACTCCGTCGGCGGGATCGAACAAGTGATCTTCCAGTTGTGCGAAAGCGGCGCCCAGCACGGTATTGAAGGCCGGGTGCTAACCCTCAGTGCCGACCCGACACCGCCAGTGGTACAACTTGGGCAACACGAAGTGCATCGGGCCAAACTCGACATTCAGTTCGCTTCCACAGGCTTTTCTTACAGCGTCTTCAAGCAATTTCGCGAAATGGCTGCTGAAGCGGACGTGGTCAATTACCACTTCCCGTGGCCGTTCATGGACCTGGTGCATTTTTTCAGCGGCATGAACAAACCCAGTGTGGTGACCTACCACTCGGACATCATTCGCCAGAAGCACCTACTCAAACTTTACCGGCCACTGATGAACCGCTTCCTCGCCAGCGCCGACCGGATCGTCGCCGCCTCCCCCAACTATCTGCACACCAGTGATGTGTTGCAGCAATTTCAGGACAAGACCCGCGTCATTCCCTATGGTCTGAACAAGGCCGGTTATCCACAGGCTGATAACGAACGCATGGAACATTGGCGGCAAAAGCTTGGGGATAAGTTTTTCCTGTTTGTGGGCGTGATGCGTTATTACAAAGGCCTGCACATTTTGCTCGACGCCTTGAAAGACGTGGATTACCCGGTGGTAATCGTTGGCGCCGGGCCGCTGGAAGCCGAACTGCACGCCCAGGCTGCGGCGTTGGGTTTGCGCAATATTCACTTTCTTGGGCGTCTGGGGGACGAAGACAAAGTCGCTCTGCTGCAATTGAGTTACGCGATCGTATTTCCGTCGCACCTGCGCTCCGAAGCGTTCGGCATCTCGCTGCTCGAAGGCGCTATGTACGGCAAACCGATGATCTCCAGCGAAATCGGCACCGGCACCAGCTACATCAATATCCATAACGAAACCGGGCTGGTGGTTCCGCCAAGTCATCCACAAGCGTTCCGTGAAGCCATGCGTACGCTGTGGGAGAACCCGATGCTTGCAGCCGAAATGGGCGTGAAGGCAGAGGCCCGTTATTGGCAGTTGTTCACGGCGGAAGAAATGGGTCGCAAGTGGACGCAGTTGTACGAAGAACTACTGGAAGAAAAATCCCTGTCCTACGCATGACTGCTTTTTGTGGGAGCGGGCTTGCCCGCGATGGCTGAGTCTCAGTCAACATCAATGTTGAATGTTAATCCGTCATCGCGGGCAAGCCCGGCTCCCACAGGGATCAGCTGTGCGGTGCAGGTTTGGGTACGCCCACGTTATCCAGCATCCGGTTCACCGCCAGTTCGGCCAACATGACGATCTGTTGAATCGCCATCGCCGTGTGCCGGTGCGGCCCTTCCAGATACCCCGCAAAATCACTCGCCATCACACTGGCCTGGGCCAACGATTCACAGGTGTGAGCCAACAGGTCTTCATCTTTGATATCCGGCGCAATCATATACATCGTGCTCGGCTTGCGGGCCACGGGGGATTTGAGGGCGGATGGGTTGAGGTAGTGATCGAGCGCGCGGTCAGCGGCTTCGTGGAGCTTTTTTGAATTGAGGGATTCGTAGGGGGAAACGTCGTCCGCTTCAGGCGGATTTGGTGTCGGCTTAAACATGGCAAAGATCCTTAAAGAGATGGAGCTGCCATTTTTCGTTTTCCAGACGAAAAGGGTGGCAGCTGTACGCGGACTGGAAAAACCGGTTAAGGATCAAACCCGGCAGACCCGAAGGTCTCCCACGCACAGCCGCCATAACTGCGGTGCTGCAAAATGCGCCGCATTATGTCATCTGCTGTGATCCTATACTTCGGGTTTTCCAGACCCGGTCGCTGAATTGCCAGCGACCCCCAAAGCCTATCCACTCCACTTCCCACCCGACAACCGTCAAAACCTGTCGGAAACCTCCCCCTAAAATCATCGTCTGTAGGACGGCCTGAAGATCAAAAGATCGCAGCCTTCGGCAGCTCCTACCCAGGATTTGTTTACACCCTGTAGGAGCTTCCGAAGGATGCGATCCTTTTCTAAAGGTCGAGCACCGAAGGCTCTGAAGCCTGGGCTTGCAGACGAGCATTCGCCTGCGCCCAGGTGCCGGTCAGCAAACTGGTGGGTGACACGCCGCCAAAGCGCCAACGCAAGGCCAGCGCCGCGGGCCGACGCACTACCCGCTCCACCTCGAATGTCCAGAGCCGCTCGGCCCCTTGAAAGGCTTCGACCTGCGGACCTTCGAGAATGACTTGGGTGCGACCGCTGAGGTGCAGCAAGTCACCCGAATCGAAATCGATGAATAGCAAACCGGCTCGAGGATTGGTCAGCAGGTTGCCCAAGGTATTGAAGAACAGGTTGCCGGCAAAGTCCGGGATGGTCAGGCGATTGCCCTCAACCTGGATGAAACCCGCCTGGCCACCCCGATGAGAAACGTCCACCGAGCGTTGGCCATCGACGTCCACATAACTGGCGACAAAGAAGGTATCGGCGCCGGCGATCATGGCTTTGGCCGCGTCATCCAGCCCATTGAGGTGCTGCGCGATACGGGTCGCCGGATCCGCCAAGGGTACCGAGCGAAACTGGCGCAATTGAATGTACTTCGGGCAATTGCCGAAAGACTGCTCCACCTTCACCTCGAAACCGTTCGCCGTTACAGCGCCGATTCGACCATTGAGACGGTTGCGACGTCGGGTGTGCAGCTCGATACCGAGCAGACCGATCGCCGCCCCGTCTTGCAATTGCGCAGGGTCGTCGCGGCCAGGCAGGCTGCCGAACTGCAGCAGCGTAGGCTCTGGAGAATGGGCAAAACCCGGCGCCCCTTCAAGAATGCTGGCCCAAGGATTGCCGTCAGCATCCACCGCGCCGTACAGCATGAACGGCAGTTGCTGATAGAACATGCGGTGCTGATCCGGCATCTCGCTGCGAATCACCCTACGACCTAATTCGTCCATTCGCTCGGCGACACCCACGCGAGCCTGCAACTGTTTCTCGCCTGCGTGCCAAGGTGAACGTTCCATAACGGCTTCTCCCCTGCGCTCTCGCGCAATAAGAACGGCCCGACCGAGTCGGGTCGTGAACTTCAGGCAGTTTTTGCAAACCGGCGACGGTGCGCGGCATGCCGACAAACCCTGGCAAAGCTTCAATCCGCGCCAGCCACGCGCGGATGTTGGCGTAGTCGTCCAGCGACACATTGCCTTCGGGTGCATGGGCGATGTAGCTGTACGCGGCGATGTCGGCGATGGTCGGCTCGCTACCGGCCAGATAGGCCGTTGCGCCCAATTCCTGATCGATGACTTTGAGCCATGTATGGGAATAAGCGATCACCTCTTGCGCATTGAAAGACGCACCAAACACAGTGATCAGCCTTGCCCTGGCAGGGCCAAAGGCAATCGGCCCGGCGGCGACCGACAACCAGCGCTGAACCTTGGCCGCACCGACCGGGTCGGTTGGCAGCCAGTGACCGTTGCCGTATTTCAGCGCAAGGTAGACCAGAATTGCGTTGGAATCGGCCAGCACCACGCCTTGATCATCAATCACCGGAACCTGACCAAACGGGTTGAGTGCCCGGAAGTCCGGTTGCTTGTGCGCGCCCTTGGCCAAATCGACGAAGATCAGCTCGGTCGGCAGTTGCAACAGCGACAGCATCAGCTCCACACGATGAGCGTGGCCAGAGAGGGGAAAGCTGTAGAGTTTGATGGCTTGCATGGTGACTCCGCTGAGTGGTGACGCCGTTCAGAAAAGATCAGCGCCGATGGGGGCTATCTTCCACTCGCCATCAAAACAACAGAATAACCAGCAAACGCAATCCATTATTTCATCCGGTGCAATAACCCTTCATCCGTGCAGGGCCGGGTGTTCGCGCAACACCTTCACCGTGAAGTCGACAAAACTACGGACCCGCACTGGGGCCTTGCGCCCACCCTGATAGACCACATGAATGGGCAATGGCGGCAGTTCGAAGTCGGCCAGCACGATTTCCAGCTCACCGGCGGCGACCTTGCTCGCCACTTGATACGACAGGACCCGGGTCAGCCCCAGCCCCATGGCGGCGGCAGTGATAGCCGCCTGATTGGCGGTGACCACAAGACGCGGTTCCGGACGAACGCTGATCGGCTCGCCCCCATCAAGGAACGGCCAACTTCTGTGCTGCCCAATGGACGAAGTAGCAATGATCGGGGCTGCGCTCAAATCTGCAGGATGCCGGGGCCGACCATGGTCGGTCAGGAATCCAGGGGAAGCGCAGATCACCCGCCGCACTTCGCCCACGCGAATTGCATGTTGATTGCTGTCAGGCAACTCACCGATGCGCACAGCCACATCGATGCCCTCCTCGACCATGCTCACCACCCGGTCGACCAGTAGAGCGTTGATGCTGACTTCGGGGAATCGAGCCAGGTAACCGACCATGACCGGCGTAACAAACAAATCACCGAACAACACCGGCGCCGTAATCGTCAGTTGCCCACGGGGTTGGGCATGGCTGCCCGCCGCAGAATCCTCGGCTTCCTGCACCTCGGTGAGAATTCTCCGACAATCTTCCAGATAGCGTTGACCCGCCTCGCTCAAATGCACGCTGCGGGTGGTACGCGTCAGCAATTGGGTGCCGATGCGTTTCTCCAACGCCGCCACGGCGCGGGTGACGCTGGCCGCCGACATCCCCAAACGCCGCGCCGCCGCCGAGAAGCCTTGCTCCTGGGCGACGGTGGCGAAGACCTGCATTTCCTGGAAGCGATCCATCGGGCATGTCCTTTATTCAGATAAAAAAAATCGCAACCATAGGCTGCGATTTTTATTGTTGATTTTAGAGAATTAAAACTGTCGCGGGAGCATCACGGTTTTCGCGGCCTGCAGCCTCGTTGAGAGGAATCGCAAAACTGTCGCGACCACCTAAAATGCCGATCCGGACGGATACGATAGAGAATTAAAACTGTCTCAGCCAGTAACGACGCGGCTTTCACGTAGTTTTAACAGCCGCCGGGCCAAGAGTCATCGACGAGGAAAGCGCTGAGGCAGAGAGTTGAACCTGCACATTGACGATGAGGACAGACTACCCCTGCTTGAAAATCCCACCCTAGGGCCTCATTTTGTGAATGAACCAAAGCAGTGGAGATTTTCAAGATGTTAGATTGGTTGAAGCAGCTTCATCCCAGCGAAGTGAAAGCAATCGTTGATAAATTGAATGCCAACGGTCGAGTGACCGATGCTTGTGGAACAGGCATCGGCTCAAAAGTTGTCGAGCGTTGGACGCATGAATGCACCGAATTCCTACAGGAAAACGGCTATGAAGGCGGGAGTCTGACGATCACCACTGAAAAGGCCGATGATAAAAGCATTTTGTACATCCTCCAGTCCTGAAGGCCTCCCTAGAAGCAGAATAGCAACCGACTCGATCAGCCCGACCACCCTTTGGCCGATAACCTGGATGGTCTGAGTTAACTCCAAAATAGTCTCGCATCGTGGCGGACCGACCACGATGGGACATTGCACATCACTCTGTGAGCAGCGAACTTGCTCGCAATAAGGCTAACGCGGCGCCCCTGAAGTCCGTAATGGCCGTATCTCTGGCAGGCGTCCAAAGTTATATGCATCCCAGTGGGACCAACTTCAGGCATGGATAGCGATCATCCACGACCCTCCACTGTGGGTCGATTGCAGCCGATACGGTATGGGTGCATTCGAACCAAGTCGTCATTCGCAGCAGGCAGCTAATGGCCGTAGATACCCCCATCGGGCAGTTCTTATCTAGACATCTGCCTATCTGAAAAATGCCGCTTGACCCTGGGCTACTTGCGGGCAGGAACCTCTTCAAAACCAGCGGCAATCAGATTCGGGCGAAGTGCTTTCAAGCAAGTATGTGGCACGGCCAGCCAGAAAAGGTTCCGCGCTCTGGTCACAGCGACATAGCCGATGCGACCTTCCTCGGTAAGGGTGCCGGCAAGCAAGGCGTCAACGTTCGGCTTTTTGGTTACGTACAGAACCGCACCGATAGACTCGCCCTTCACCTGGTGGATGGTTTCCACTCTAATCCCGGGGCCCCGATCTTTCTCCTCTACCGCACCAGTTAGGGGAAGATCCAACAACCCGGTTTTAGCCAGCTTGTTGCCCAGCCTGTCTGCGGCCTTCAACCCAAATTGCCCTTCGGTGGTCGAGAGAAGCTTTTTGAGATTGGTCACTAATTGGGGATGCCACTCGGTTTTAGCCAAAAGCGTAGATGAAGGTAGCCCGGCCTCAGCGTCGCGGATGAACCCCCAGAGCAGTCGTCTAAGCCCAAGCATCCATGCATCCTGCGGGGCACCCTGAAGGTGGGTGCTGAGGCCATGCGTTGGCTTATCCATCAAACCCACCACCGCTCGGCACACAAGCTTGAAGCAGTCTTGATAGCGGCCTTGCTGGTCTCGGACCAATGCTGCTTCGGTGAAAAGAGCGACCGTACCTTGACCTGGGGGGAGCAGCTTTGCCGGATAGCACTGCCGCCCGTTCAGTCCCCCGGCTGAGTATCACCGCATCTTGATATTGCATGCCCAAGTCATCAATTTGCGCTTTGAACGATTCAAAAAGCTTAGGAAGCTCGGAGTCCTTGTACCCGACGAAATATGCCCCTCCGTTTTCAGGCTCCCGATCGGCTTCATCCTCGCGGCCACAGAGCGAATTGGCGATGCTGATGATTGGAGGCAGTGAGCGGTAATTGCGCGTGAGCTTGAAATCCTTCACCCCAGCACGGTTGTAATAAGTGCTCAGAAACGAACCGTCAGCTCCTGCGAAGCCGTAAATGCCTTGGTTCACGTCACCAATGAGCGAGACATGGACTCCAGCCTTGATGAGCAATTCCAAGATAGCCTGATGCAAGGTGCCCAGGTCCTGGGACTCATCGACCAAAAGCTGCGGATAGCGCGCGCAAGATTGCAGGTTGCCCCACCAACGTTCGGTACACCCAGTACCGACCAAGCTCGTGCGTGTAGGCTCCAATGCGACCCAGGCGTTTGCGCGCCAATGTCGAGAACGTGCTGGACAAGCGTTACTGGAGTTCCGCCGGCGCTTCCGATGACAGCGAACCGGGGTTGACGCTGTCGACACCTCGGACTTATCTGCTGTCGGCGACTGTGGACTTCTGAGCAAGCAAGTTACATCGGCAATTGAATCAGGGCGGTGTGACACCGCCCTGATTGCTTTACACGCGTTACCGATCAAGCGTCGGGGATGCTTTGCAGGTCGCGGATCATCTGCTCGATGACCTGTCCTGCGTGTTCGCCATAGCCATCGGCGTCCATGTCGATCCGCCCTGAAATATGCTCGTTATGCTCATCCAGAGTGATCTCGAAAGCGACCCGGCAGGTATCGTTCGGCAATAGCTGCAGGCTCATCCACTGGTTGTCACCCAGGTCGATGCGACTGCCTTCGCTGCGTGAGTTCCAGGCGTTGAACAACTGGGGAAACGGCAGTTCGAAGCCGGCGGTACGCGTAGACATGCCTTCGGGATACAACGCTGCCGGTTCGATGTGCTGCCGCGTCGCGGCATTGATCACCGCTCGCTGCACCCGCTTGACCACTGTTGCCAGCGGTTCGTCGGGTTCATGCCGGGTACTGACCGGGATGGTATTGGACAACGGCCCCACCACAGTCTGAGCGGCAGCATCCGGGCGATTGGCGAAGGGCACTCCCGTCACCACGGTCGCGACCCCACTGACGGCACTGATTGCCCGTTGATAGATGGCCAGCAGCAGCGCAAACGGCGTCACGCGCAAGGTTTTGGCATAGTCCAACACCCGGCTGCGGGCAACGGGGGCGGTGAACTTCAGACTCTGCATGCGCCCCTTGCCGCTTGTGTTTTTGCTGCGCACTGCATCAAGTCCGTAGGGGCCTGTTCCCGGGTAGATCTCCAGCTGCTGCGCTGTGCTCACGGGCTGCTCCGGCAGGTGCAGCCCCTGGCAATAGTCGTTCCATTCCGTGCAGGAAACCGGGGGCAGGCACCGGTAATACCGGGTGATGTCGTCGATCAACAGATCAATCGACGCGCCATCGCAGGTATAGATCCAGAAACCGATCCAGACATGCAGACCAGCCGCGTCGACCGCCGAGGCGATGCGCAGCCCGGGTTCGCCGGCGTGCCGGGCGCGATAGGCGAGGAAGTCCTGATCGCTGAGCGTGGCCTGCACCTGGCCCAATTGCTCACGCAACGCCTGACGCAATGCCTGCTCAGTGGGGGCTCGGCCGATCAGGTGTTCCTGTTCCAGTTCGAACCGGGCCGCGAGGATTGGATGTCGCGCCAGGGTCTGGGCCACGGCATCGAATACTTGTGCCTGGTCACACTCTGCGCTGAAGTCCAGACGCAGGGCGCCGCAATAGGCGCGCCCTGTCTGGTCAAGCATCGCCCCGGTCCATTTTTCCCGCAGTCCCGCGACGCTGGACAGCGTCGTGAGGGGGCCCTTGAAGGGCGGGATCAGGTAGTTCTGATGCATGACGGTTTCCTAAGGCTGGGGGCTCGACGGGGCTGGCTCGAGCGCCAGGGCATTGCGTCCGGCCCATATCAGCAAGGCGCCCCCGAGCATGGCCAGCGCCGACACGGCGAAGGCGGCCACGAAACCGTTCGCGGCGATGGTCGGCACGCCACTGTTGTCAGAGACCGCCAGCGCCACGGCTGCCAGCAGGGTGACCCCGAAAACCTGGAACAGTTGCTGAAGGGTGGTGGTGATGCCCGACCCTGCACCGGCGTCGGCCTCGCTAAGGTCGCTGGTGGCCAACGACTGGGCGACCGGGGCGACACAGCCGAAGCCGATGGAGGTCACCAGCATCGCCGGAAGCATTCCCAGCCAGTAGCTGTGCAGGGGCACGCCGAAGGCAAACAAGGCGAAACCCAGAGCCGAAATTGCCAGGCCGACCACGGCGGCGGCCTGCGGATTCCAGCGCTGCATGACGAACTGCGAAAGGAAGATCCCAGGGAAGAAACCCAGGCAGAAGGGCAGCCACGCCAGGCCCGTCTGCATCGGCGTCAGGCCGAGATAGTCTTGCAGCAACAGCACGCCCAGATAGAACAGGGCGCCGGAGGTCGCTGCGAGAATAGCGACGATGGCGTAACCAGCCATGCGCGGAGAGCGCGTCATCAGGCGTGCCGGAATAATGCCGTTTTCCGAACGCTTGCAACGACGCAGTACCACCGCGATGCCCAAAACGCCCAGCAGCAGAAGCGCCATGCGCTGGCCAGGAAGATGCTCAATGCCAGAACCCATCACGGCCATGACGGTCGCGGCGACGGCCACGACCAGGATCAGCGCGTTGCCCAGATCCAGAGAGGTGGAACTGCGGTGGCTGAACTTGGGAATCATGACGGCGGCAGCCACGATCAGGAGCATGACAATCGGTACGTTGATCCCGAAGACCCAGCGCCACGAGAGATAGTGCGTCAGTACACCGGAGAGCAATACGCCGATGATCGAGCCCAGGCCGCCCAGTGCTGCCCAGATGCCAAACGCCTTGCCGCGTTCGGGGCCGGAAGGAAACAGCAGTGACACCATTGCCAGTCCGGTGGCTGACGCCAGGGCTTCACCGAGCCCCTGACCGGCACGGCTGATGATCAGCACGGTGGCGTCTTGGGCGAAGGTTGCCAGTAAGGAAAATCCGCCAAAAATCACTACGCCGACCTGAAAGGTGCGGCGCACCCCGAAGGCATCGCCGATCCGTCCGCCCAGCAGCAACAGCGAACCTGCGGTAATGAGGTAGGCATTGACGACCCAGGTCAGGGATCCGTCCGTGAGTCCCAGGTCGTGTTTGATCCGTGGCAGGGCGACGTTCACCACGGTGGCATCCAGCAGCAGAATCAACTGGATGATCGAGATGACAGCGAGTGCCTGCCATCGTTTTTCGTGCAGCGTTGTGTTGGTTGGTGTGTGCATCATGTTTATCCAATCCTTAGATTTAAAGAGGTATCGACCGGCTTCCGGTCGGCACCCAGGGCTTTCTTCTTGAGCGATCAGCCCATGGCGTGGACGTTGGCCAACGCCAATGAGTTACGGATCATTTTGATCCCGTGGGCGGTGCCGACGCTCTCGGGGTGAAACTGCACGCTTTCGATCGGCCGGGTACGGTGCCGCGCCGCCATGTTGACGCCATCGTCCGAGTACGCCGTGGCCACCAATGGGCTTGATGTTTGCGGCTCGGTGATGGCCAGCGAGTGGTAACGCACCACAGTGACGGCCGACGGTACATCCTGGAAAACGCCGCGGCCGTCATGATGCACCTGGGCGTATTTGCCATGCTGGGTGGTCGGTGCACGGCTGAGCTTCCAGCCGAAATGTTCGCCCAGTGCCTGATGCCCCAGGCAGACACCGAAAATGGCCTGCTGCTCATCCATCGCGCGAATGATCTGCGGGTAGCCATGATCTTCGGGAGTGCCCGGCCCTGGACCCAGAACCAACAACTGCGGTTGCCACTGTCGGTATTGGGCGATCGGATCATCGTTGACGCGAACGACCCGGGTTTCTGCACCCACGGCCGAGTAATACTGCTCGATGACATACACAAAGCTGTCGAAGGCGTCGATCAACATCACTTTCATGCGCAGGCTCCCATCGCTCGGGAAAACGACTTGATCTTCGCTCCCGCTTCATTCCATTCATCCTCGGCCTCGGAGTCAGCGACGACTCCCGCCGCCGACTGCAACACATAGCGTCCGGCGTTGCCGACAATGGTGCGGATCGTCAGTGCCAGCACCGCGCTGTTGCGCCCGGTGATATAGCCGACACAACCGGTGTACAGCCCGCGTGCGGTGCCTTCCAGCTCGGCGATGATTTCCATTGCGCGGACCTTGGGTGCGCCGGTCATGGTTCCCGCCGGGAAATTGGCCACGATCAGATCCCAGACATCGCATTGCTCGCGTACCCTGGTTTCCACAGTGGACACCAGGTGCAGCAAGGACCCGTAAGTGTCCTGCTGCATGAACGAACTCACCTGGACGCCCCCGGGAACCGCGCACCGGGCCAGGTCGTTGCGCGCCAGATCGACGAGCATCAAGTGCTCGGCGGCTTCCTTGGGAATCTTGTCCAGCGGACTGCCGCGCTGATCCTCCCGGCTCATGGTGCCGGCGATGGGCCGGACCTGGGCCACGCCGTCCTGCAGGCGGATCATCAGTTCAGGACTGGATGACACGACATGCAGGTCGGCAAGGTCGAGGTAGTACATGTAGGGCGCCGGATTGACCGTTGCCAGACGCTCGTAAAGATCGACCGGAGCAATCGTCGCGCTGGACACGGCACGCCGGCACAACTGCACCTGATAGATCTCACCGGCGCGGATGTACTCCTTGGCCCTTAAAACGGCGGCACAGAAGTCCTCGCGATCAGTGACGTCCTCGATCACCGCGACTTCAGTGCCGAGTCTTGCAACAGGTGCCGTCACCGGCGGATTGCGCAGCACGGCGAGCAGGGCATCCAGTTGCGCTGCCGCGTTGTCGCCGGCATTTAGTACGTCGATCCGCGCCGGACCTTCGGGAGCTTCGTAGCGGACGACATGCCGATAGACCCGCACCACCACCTCCGGGACATCTGGCTCGATGGCAATCTCCGGCAGGTTTTCGACAAACCGCGCGGCGCTGTAGCCCAGCGCCAGCACCAGCGGAAAGCCCTCCGGCAGGGCCAGCGTCTGGGTGACGCGTCGCAGGCGTTCGCACAGGCTCACCTGCGAATTGTTCAGCAACTGCTCGCACGCGGCCAGGGCCCACTGGAACGGCGCACCGGTCGACAAGTGCCAGGTGTCGTTGACCAGTTTCAACTCCAACAACAGGTCGATCATGAAGGTGGTCTGGTTGCCGTCGACCGGCAGAAAACCCGCACCGGTCTCGAACAATGCCGGGCACGGATACAGCCCCAGCAGGCCTCGCCGCACCTGGGCGAGCGGCGCCGCATCGCTGATTTCGTGGTGCTCCACGCTCCACAGGGGGATGGGTTGTAATGAGCTCACAGGGCGGGCTCCCGTTGATCGCGGATACGTGCGTGCTTCCAGGAAATGTAGGCACCGGTCTCGGTCCTCGGGTCCAGGTTCTGTGCCAGTTGCAATTGGACCGAGGTGCCGAAATGGCCGGCCATCTGCTCCTGTACCTCGGCCAGCGAACGCTCACCGATCCCTGCCACCATCGACACCTCGACATGGTCGCTGCCGTCGCTGGCGGAACAGATCCTGACCTCGTAGCCGGAGACCCACTCGGCCGCCGTCAGCACCGCCGACTCGATCAGAGCCGGGAGTACCTGGCGACCGGCCAGGGTCATCACATCACTCACCCGGCCAAAGACCCGCAGGCAACGCGAACGATTGCCGCATCCGCATTCTTCGGCAGAATGCAGGCGCGCCAGGTCGCCGGTGCGGTAGCGGATCAGCGGTTTGGCGCCGGGTACGAGCATCGTCAGGCACAGCTCGCCGATATCGCCGTCCATCCCGGGCACCGGAAGAATCTCCGCCAGATAGTTGGTCTCGGAAAAGTGCAGGTTGCCGTTCGGGCAACCGGTGGCCACCGCGTGGGCTTCCTGAGAGCCATACAGGCCGTGGGTGCAATGCGCATCCCAGACCCGGGCAATATTGCTCAGCATCTGCGGCGTGCACAGTTCGCCCAACACCATGATCTGCCCAACTGCTGTCGCGCGCGGATCGATCCCCTGACTCACATAGAGGCGGGCCAGGGCCAGCGCGACGGCGGGTGAGCAGATCAGCGAGCGGACACCGAGGTCGTTGATCAACTGGGCGGCTTTGACCAGGCCGACCCGAGGGCTTTCCGGCCATAGCCGTACGTAAGGAATGCCCAGATTGCGGCAGACCTCGCCATAGGTATCGCCGAACGCGTAGAGCTCCGACGGCCCCATGATCGCGGTGAGGGCATGAGTGGTGCCGAAGGTCGACTGATACAGGTCGGCAACAGCCTTCTGCACATAGGCGCCGCTGGTTTCGACATCGATCGCCGCGCGCGGGCAGGGGGTTGGCAGCCCGGTGGTCCCGGTGGTCTCGTAGTACACCGCGATCTGGTCGAACGGCAGGCTGCAGACCGAGCGGCCCACGGCGCGCAGGTCGTCCTTAGTGGTGAACGGTACGCCGTCCAGCGCCGGCAAGGCGCTCGGACTGCCCGCTTGCGAGCGCAGGTGATCGGCATAGAACGCCGAGCGTTGCGCGACATAGCGCAAGACTTCCCCGGCCCGTTGCTGCCCGTTGGCCTGCAGCGTCTGCGGCGTCGTGCGTCCATCCAGGTAGGCGTCCACATCATCCAGCCATTGCTGGTGCAGGTTGTCTCTGATCATGACTGGGTCTCCGCGTTCAGGCACTTGGCGAACTCACCGATGGTCTCGGTGAGCATGAGGTCCTCCAGCTCAATGGGCTGTGACAACCTGGAGCCAAGTTCGACCTTGATCTTCATTGCCGACAGCGAGTCGCCGCCCATGTCGAAGAAGTTGTCGTCGGGCAGTACTGGCTGTCCGAGATGCTGGCTGATCACACCAATCACGATGCGCAGGGTGGATTGCGAAGCCTTGCCATTGGGTTCTTTCATGTCATTCCTCATGGTTTCTCGCAGGGCCAGCACATCCACCTTGCCGTTCTTCGACAGGGGCAAGCGGGGCAACGACTGGACAGTTTTCGGCACCATGTACGCGGGCAGCCGTTGGCTCAAGGTCAACGTGATTGCAGGCGCCAGTCCGGGCTCGCCGACATACACCAGGGCAATCTGTTTGGGATGCCCGTCGGGCCCCGGCAGTGCTATCGCACAGGCCCGCGAGACGCCGGCGCAGGACTCGGCGACGCCCTCGATTTCTCCCAGCTCGATGCGCAGACCATTGAGCTTGATCTGGTTGTCGATACGTCCGAGGATCTCGATTTCGCCGTTAGGCAGGTAACGCCCAAGGTCGCCGGTGCGGTACATGCGCCGCCCGCTGCGCGGGTGCTGGACAAAGGCCTTGCCGGTCAGTTCCGGCTGGCCGATGTAGCCACAGGCCAGGGAAACATCGCTCTCCACCAGCATTTCCCCGGGCACCCAATCCGGGCAATCGGTCCAGTCGTCGGCCACGATGTGGTAGGCAGAGTTACGCATGGGCGCGCCGTAGATCACCGAACGCACTCGCTGGCCTTCTTGTTCGTCGATCTCGTGCAGCACCGACCAGTTGGTGGTCTCGGTGGGACCTCCGCAGGAATACAATCGCGCGTTCGGATACAGCGCCCTGGCGCGTGGCAACAGTGGCAGTGGAATCCAGTCGCCCGCCATGACGATGTTGGCCAGCGAATCCACCGCGCAGAAACTCCGTGCAGTTTCCGCAACACTGCACAGCAGGTCCATGATCGCCGGAACACAGGCCCAGAAGGTCACGCCGTGACGCCGCTGGAGTCGTAGCCAGGCATCGGGGTCCGGGCCCGCCGCCTGAGCTGGCACCACCACCGAGCCGCCGTGCAGCAGGGGGCCGAAGATATCGAAGACCGACATGTCGAAATGCAGGGCGGCAGTGGCCAGATGGCGAGTGGAGGCATCCAGGCCAAAGCGCTCGACGACGTCATAAACGTGGTTGACTACTGCGGCCTCCGGGATCTCGACACCCTTGGGATTACCGGTAGAGCCGGAGGTGAAGATCACATACGGCGAGTAGTCCGCAGCCAGAGGTGCGAGAGTCAGCTCCGTGTGCTCGGTAGTCCAGTAATGCAGGTCCTCATCGGTCAGTACCAGCCGCTGGATCTGCTCCGGCAACGGGGTATCGATACCGGCGATAACCGTGTGCACTCCGGCCTGCGACAGCACTGAACGAATACGCTCGGACGGCAGATCGATATCCACCGGCACATAACCGACCCCGGCCAGCAGGCAGC
Organism: Pseudomonas sp. S2_A02; assembly: GCF_054668495.1. Lineage (NCBI taxonomy): Bacteria > Pseudomonadati > Pseudomonadota > Gammaproteobacteria > Pseudomonadales > Pseudomonadaceae > Pseudomonas > Pseudomonas sp. S2_A02. The sequence continues at coordinate 3,696,664 of NZ_CP162776.1, forward strand.
CATAGACAGCCGCGTAGTGGCCGCTGCCCTTGGGCAGGACGATGCCGACAAAACGTTCATCAGGGTTACGGGTGTGTTGGATCATCTTGCTGATCCGTGCTGCGGCCCGGCCGATTTCACCCCAGCTGTAGCTGCGCCGGGTATCGATCACTGCGGTTTCCCCGGCGCGCTCGGCAATCCGTGCCAGTAGCAGGTCACGCAAGTGAACCTGCGGCACGGGGGCCTGAGTCGCGTTTACGGCGCGGCGTACGTCAATCTGCGCGGCGGGGCGCAGGTCAAGCCAGGTGCGTTGCCAGATCTCGCTGTCGTCGGCCAGTTGCTGCAGCAATGTGCTGAATGCGCCGAACATCGACTCCACGACTTCGGGACGAATGACCCCGGTGAGGTAATCCCATTTGAAGTACAACGTGCCTTCGGATTCGCGCAGTTGCACATCGAGGGTGACTTGCGGTGTCTGCGAGACGCCGTAAACCTCTGGCCCAAGCAGCGCCGCATCATGGCGTCCTGGGTGCCCGAGCAGGCTGGTGAGGACGATCGGCATCAGTGGCGCGCCGCCACTGCGCCGGACCCGGGCCAGCTCGCGCAGCACCTCGACACCGTTGAACAGGCGATGATCCAGTGCCTGCCATATGGCGCCCTGCAGTTGCTGGCCACGAACCTCGAGGGTGTCGGCGGCCGCGGTTTCATAGGGCACCAGCAAGGTGTTGGTGAAGTCACCGACAACCTGGTCGATATCGGCAGTGACGGGCATCCGGTCGGAGACCGGGAAGTTCAGGGTGAAGCGGTCTTCTTCGCCCCAGCAGCGCAACACTTCGCACAAGGCCAGCGCGACCACGCCGGACGGAGAGATGTTGCGCGCCTGCGCCCGGGCCTGCAGTCGCTCCCAGGCATCGACGGCGAGGGTGCCTTCGTGTCGCTCGAAGTGCGACGTGCCGCTGAACTCTCCAGGCTCCAGTTGAGGCAGGCGCGGGGCTGCCGGCAGGTGATTGATCTTCTCCAGCCAGTATTCGCGGTCGGCCTGGTACTGGGCGCTCTTGAGCACTTTTTGCCGATAGGCGACGTAGTCATGGAAGCTGGTCTGCAGCACCGGCAGTTGTGGATCATCTTCCAGATACAGATCGATCAGGTCGGGAATGATCACCTGGAAAATCGACCAGGCGTCGGCGATCAACATGTCGATGCACAGATGCACCCGGCTGGCGCTGGCACTGATGCGACTGATGCGGAACTGGAACAGCGGCCATTGCGTGGTGCCGATTTCTTCGTTGGCCATGCGGTCGCGAACCGCATCGATCTCGCGCTCGATCTGCGCGCCGTCCAGAGCACTGAGATCGACATATTTCACCGCTTGCGTGCCGTCGACGTCGCCAATGCTCTGGCGGCCGCTGGCATCGATGGTCATGCGCAGCATTGGATGGCGTTGCACTAGCAACCCCACGGCACGGGTGAAACGCTCGCTATCGAGGGCTTGCACTTCCCACTCGAAATACCCCTGGCAGCCGACGCCGCCGTAGTCGTAGAACGAACCACGACCGATCCACAGCGCCTGCTGGCTTTCGTTGAGCTCGAACGGCAGCCATTGCTGCTCTGCCGGTAAGTGCTCGAACGTCGGCAACTGAGTGTTGTGCGAGGCATTGGCCAGGAGCACCAGATTCGCCAGAACCGGCTCCTCGAGGAACGCCCCCATTTGCACATGAATGCCATGCTTGCAGGCCAGTTCGCCGACCATGCGCAAGGCGCGCAGGGAATCGCCACCGGCGTCGAAGAAGCTCGCCTCCAGCATGGCTTCGTCACAGAGCGTCCAGGCCAGCCAGCAGTCACGTACCGCGTGGTCTGCCGGGCTCTGCGGGACAAAAACGGTCTGGTTCGCATCGCGCTCGATCGGGCTGACCTGCAACGCGCTGTAGTCCACCTTGCCATTGCGCCCGAGGGGCAGGGCGCCGGTCACGATCTGGCCGGGTTGGGCGGCCGGGTGCAAGCGCGCGGCCAAGTGCTGGCGAACCCGGGCGACCACTTCTTTGGCACCGGGAGCCAGCTCCAGGAACAATGCCAGCGTCGCGCCGAGGTCATTGCTCAAGCAATTGGCCGCGGCCTTCACCACGCCCGGAACTTGCAGCGCGGTGATCTCCAGTTCAGTCAGGTCGACCCGATGGCCGCGGATCTTGACCACGGAGTCGGTACGGCCAAAGATTTCCACGGTGCCATCGGCCGCCATGCGCGCTCGGTCGCCGGTGCTGTATTGCAAGGCCGACGTGGCGTCCAGAGTGTTGCCACGAAAGGCTTTCCTGGTGTCCTCGGGATTGACATAGCCCACCGACAGCGTTTCGCCGGTGATGATCAACTCACCGACACAACGGGCCGGCAGTTGTTGGCCATTGCGGTCGACCACGTACATCCGGGCGCCAGGAATCGCGCGGCCTACCGAGGGCAGCAAGGTGCGGCGCGGGGCGCTCAGGTCTTCGATGGAGACTACGGCGGCTTCTGCGGAGCCGTAGACATTGATCACCCGGTAGCCGAGGTCGCTCGGCGGCCATTGCTTGCAGCGTTCACCGGCGATCAGCATGGTGCGCAGACCGGTTCGGGTGCTCGTGGCCCACAATGCTTCGGCAATGGAAGTCATGGCCAGTGTGTGGTTCATGTCGCCTTCAAGCAGCCAGCGTGCCAGCAGGTTGACGTCCTGCAGCACCTGGGGCGCAGGGATGCATACCGTGCCGCCGGCACACAGAACCGGCAGCGGGTCGACTTCGACCATCCCGTAGCCGGGCGACGACAGCCATGAGCCGCGGCTATGCTCGCCAAGTCCGGCCTGCTCGATGACAGCGTCGAGGGTCGCGGCCATCCCCCGATAGGACAGGCAAACGGCTTTGGGCCGTCCGGTACTGCCGGAAGTCCCGGCGATAAAACAGGCTTCATTGGTGCTGTCGACCCACTTGCCGTGCTCCCAATCGACGAGGGTAGGACGGACCTGCACCTTATCGATATCCAGCAGCTGAAAGGTCAGCAGCTCGCGCGCGCGTTCGGTGGTGCTGCCGGCGGTCAACACCGCATGCGGACTGCACTCTTCGATGAAGGCACGGATGCGTTCATCAGGATGCGCCGGGTCGATCAGCACGCAGGTACCGCCCATGCGTTGCACGGCGATAATCGCGGCCAGATGCTGCCAGCCGCGTTCCAGGAACAACGCCAGGCGCGGACTCGAACGGCGGGAGGTGACGCGCTCGCGTATGTGCTGGACCAATGCCTCGGAGGCGTTCCAGAGTTCGGCGTAAGTCAGGGTGCGATCGCTGTTGTCATCGACGATTGCCGCAGCCGAGGGTTTGCTCTGCACATGCCGGTAAATGCGCTCCACGAGAAACTGGCGCTCGACGGCTTCGGCCGGGGCCGGGCAGCCCGGTTGGAGCGCGGGCGCCGGCAGGGCCTTGGAATCAAGCACACGGGCGCAGGCGAAGGCCACCAACTCCAGCAATTCCAGGCTTACCGCCGGGGTCATGTAATCGCTGCGTACCGACAGTTGGCAGCGGCCCTCGTGCACCAACAGCCAGACCGGTGTTTGCGCCGCTGGCAGGTGCTTGCCATCGCTGATCTCGATATCGGCCCGCAATTGCGGCTCGCCATGGGACGCTTCGGCACTGTTGCGCAATTGCGAGATGTAGTCGCGAGCGTCTTCTGCAAGGTTCAATGTCATGCAATCGACGCTGAGCAGTGACGGCTTGGCGTCATCATGGATTGCCAACGTCAGCCGGCCTTCCGGACTGAGCAGGTAGCCCAGAACCGCGGCGACCGTGACCAGGTCATTCATGGTGGCCGTCAGGCCAGCGGGCAAGACGATCTCTTGCTGTTCTCGGGTGTTGTCCGCTGATTGCCCGGCCTGTGGCTGCGCAAACGCGTCCCACAGGCTGCGCTCACTCCCTGACAGCGATTGTGGCGCTTGGGGTACTGATGTCATGTCGTCCCTCATCTTGCTCATGCTTCCCTGTTTTCACGCTGTGAGTTCGTTTTCGATCTGGTGAATAGCCCCGATCTGCTCCGCCAGAACCGTGGCAGCCTCAAGCACGGCTGCACGTTCCTGGTCAGTCAGTGTCGAGGCATCGACTGCGATGACGCGTTTGCTGCCCTTGGCCGCCGTGTGCCAGGTTGCGGCAGCCCGGCCACCGATGAGCACTACCGGCCGGCCGTTACCGGCCGGGTCGTAGCCGCCGATGCGCTCCAGTTCAAGGCAGTCGCGCTGCCTGGAACCGGGCGCATAGCCCATGACCAACGGGTCCCAGGCCGGCAGAAAGCGGATCTGCTTGCTCGCGGGTTTCTGCTCGCGTTGCAGGAACTGCTCAAGACGCGCTTTCCCGGCCTCGCTATGCCACATCTGATCGGCGACCTGGCAGGCTGCGCAGGCTTGAAGCAGCGTGCGCGCGGTGTCCTTTGAAACCGCGAGCCACCAGGCGAGGTCATTGACCGTGACCGGTCCGTAGTGCTCGACGTAGCGCCCAGCGATGTCACGCAGCAACGAGTCGCGGTCCAGTGGCACACCGTCACCCGGCAACAGGCCTTCGGGTGCAGCCGAATACAGCCAGCGATTCGACCAATGATTGGCCGCCGGTATGCGAACCAACGCGCCGTCATAGGTCGCCACTGACGTCAACGCCCGCGCCTGGGGCGCCGGCAGTTCGAGGGCACTGGCGATGTCTTGCAGACGCACGGCGGCGCCTGTGCTCAAAGTGATCAGCGCCGGCAGCAGGCGTCGGTAATCGTCCAGGCCAAGCCCGACGTCCCGTAGCCGCCACTCGTGGTTGGCCAACGGCAGGCGAGTGGCCGCAAAGACGTTGCCTGCGAGCTCGCCGGGCAGCAGGAACTTGGAGCGCCGCATACCCGGGATACGCAACAACTCGCTGTCGTTTTCTTCCGCCAGTACGCTCTTGCGATCGAGGTTTTGATTGCGTGCCATGACCGCCAGCCAACTGGTGGGCCGCGCCGAATAAACGCCGACATAGGCCTGTGCTATCTGTGCCACCGTTGCTTGTGCCAGACGCTCGAAGTGTTCCGACACCATCCATTCCCGCAGGAGAGTGTCGGTGAGGCCATTGCAGGCAGTTCTAATGCTCATATGATTCTCGATTGGCTCTGAGGCTGCGCTGTTCAGTCGCCGACGACATCGAAGTTGCAACTGCGAGTGGCCTCGACCTGGTACATGTCGGACTTGGTCGGGACGAAGAACTTGCCGTCGTTACCCTCGCGATGGCGTTCCCCAGGCACCGAGACCGGCAGCGCCGGCTGCCCGGTGAGTTGTTCGTAGTCGCGGATCAGACGCGTCATGGACACCATGCGATCGAGCATCCGACGCAGCATCTCCATGCCTTCCTTGTCACCCAGCACTTCGCCTTTCTTGTCGCCCACGAGCATCGCCGGGAAGCCGTAGCCGACCATGATCATGCGGTTGAGCAAGGCGCACTGGAGCATCTGGTTGTAGACCTCGACATGGCCCATGCGCCGACCAGTGACCATGACCCCGGCCACTTTGTTGGTGAGGGTGCGGTCGTGGCGCAGGAACCCGGTGCCGACCCGTTCCAGGAACGCCGACATCAGAGGGGTTGCGCCAAAGCCATGCACGGCACAGGCGAAGATCACGCCATCGCTGGCTTCCATGAGGCGCACGGCGCGCGCGGCGTCATCTTTCTGGGCGCAGGGTTCGTTGCGAAAATTGCAATCACCGCAGGCCCCGCAAGGGTCGATTTTGGCGTTGGCCAATGAGAAAACTTCGAGAATGACATCCTGTTTTTCCAGGTACTCGGCCGCCCACTCCAGCGCCCTGGCATTGTTGCCATCCACCCGTTCCGAGCCATTGATGGCGACATACTTGATCTTGTCCGTCATGGTGCTTCTCTCTCCTTAGAGTTTTACCTGTTCCCGGGCACGACGATCGGCGGACCGTCGTGCCATGCCTCCAGCGCTGCCGGAGACTGTTTTAGCGTGCGAGGTAATCGGCGATCGGATACTTCGCGCAAAGCGCCTCGGCCTCTGCGCAGAATTGCTGGCGCAGGAGCGGATCGAGGGTGAACTCGCTGTCACCGAGCGGCGTCACCTCGTCCAGGATCCGGCAGAGCAGGTCGACGATCTCCCGGCAACCCTGTGGGTCGACATGACGCTGGGCGAGGGCGCCGGTACCGATGCGCAGGCCACTGGTGACGAAGGACGAGCGGGTTTCGCCGGGCACACGGTTCTTGTTGACGACGATTCCACAGTGCTCCAGCGCGGTCTCGGCGATAGCGCCGGTCATCGCTGCACGCAGGCGGATCAGAATGGTGTGGTTCTCGCTGCGACCGCCCACCACTTCATAGTCCCGGGCCTGGAATTCGCTGGCCATTACGTCCGCCGCAGTGCGGATGCGCTGCATCTCGGCATCGAACTCAGGGGTCATGGCGTAACCCAGTGCCGCGGCCTTGGCAGCCATCATGTTGACGGCCGGTGCGCCTTGCATCCGCGGGAACACCGCCAGTTCGAGCACGCGGCTGAACGTCGCTTCACGGCCAGGGACTTTTTCGTGGGCGTCACGGCCCGAGAGAATCAGGCCACCACGCGGGCCGGCGAGCTGCTTGTGGGTACAGGTGGTGGTGACGTGCGCAGCGTCGATCGGGCTCGGATGCCGCCCGGTTGCCACCAGACCGGCAATGTGCGAGATGTCGGCCATCAGGATGGCGCCGGCTTCGTCGGCGATCCGGCGGAAGCGCTCGAAATCCACGACTCTGGAGTAGGCCGTGGCACCGCAGATGATCAGTCGCGGCCGATGTTCCAAAGCCAGCCTGCGGACTTCGTCGTAGTCGATCAGGCCTTCCTTGGTGGTGCCATAGCCGATGGCGTTGTAGTAAGTGCCCGAGAACGTCACGGGGCTGCCATGGGTCAGGTGGCCGCCGTTATCCAGAGCCATGCCCAGCAGCGTGTCGCCAGGCTCGAGCAAAGCCGCGAGTACCGAATAGTTGGCGCTGGAAGCCGAGTGCGACTGCACACCGGCGTACTGCGCAGAGAACAGCTCGCGGGCACGCTGGATCGCCAGAGACTCGACCAGGTCGACGTTCTCGCATCCGGCGTGATAGCGGCGTCCGGGCACACCTTCGGCGGTCACGTTGACCAGCACGGAGGACGACGCGGCCAGGGTGCGCGGCTTGACCGCGCAGCAAGAGGCCACCAGAGAGAGCGTGCGTTGCTGGCGAGCGACCTCGGCGTCGAGGATCCGCGCCAGTTCGGCATCATGTTCCTGCAGATCGGCCAGGCCACGCTTGAGCAGATCAGCCTGGGTCAGAAGTGGTTGATGATTGACTGTCATGACTTGCTATCCCTTCCTTTGGTGTTGTGTGCTGCAAAAGACAGCACGGTTTCCTCGACCTCGTGCGCATGGGTACGCACGAAGTAGTGCCCGCCACCGGCGAGGGTGGCGGCTTGGGTGACGTTGATGAACTTGCCCCATTGCGCCAATACGACTTCAGGCTCGGCGGTGGCCGGATCCTCGTCGCCCAGCAGCACCAGTGCCGATACGCCATTGGCCGGGTACTGCGTCAGGTAGCGATAGGCTTCGCAGGCGATCAGGTGGTCTCTTCGACCGCGAGCCAGCATGCTCTCGACCTGACTGTCGAGCAGTCCGGTGAAGGCCCCCAGCGATCGCAAGTAGTCGGTCCAGATCTGGTCCGAGGTGGTTTCAGCCGCACGAATCGCGGCGTCTGCATCCAGCACCGGGCGCGAGGCGGCCACCACCAGAGCGAGGTGGTTGTGGTGGGCGGCCATGCTTGAGGCAATGCACGCGGCGGTCGCCGCGCCTGCGCAGTGGCCATAGATCACCAGATGGGCAGCGCCGATTTCTTCGATGTCGCTGGCAAGGCTGTCGAGCAGACTTTGAAAATCCGCGGCGTTCTCCACCTCGGTATCACCGAAGTCCACGCCGAACACCTGCACATCCGGATTACCTTGAAACAGATTGCGGTAGGCCGTGGCGTCTCCGCCGCCGAAAGGCACCGCAATCACCGCGGTCGAACCCGCGGCTGCTTGCACGTCGCCAAAACAGACCAGACGTGCGGCTTGTCGGGCGGCGGCGCAGACAATGCGTTGAGCAAGACCCGCTGCCGTCGGATGCTCGAAAAGAGTCACTATGGGCAAATTGCAAGACAGCCGCGACATCACGCGAATCGCGTCAAAGGAGTCGCCGCCGAGGTTGAAGAAGTTGTCCTCGTGGCCGACACTCGGCAGGTTGAGCACCTCGGCAAAAGTGGCGCAGACGCGAGCCACTTCATCAGCCAGAGCGTGTTCATCAAGCTGGATGTTTTCAGTCATTCCATTCACTCCTATCCATAAATACATCAGCGAGTTCATTGAGCAGATTGGTGGCTGCGCTGGCGTTGCAAAACGGTCCCTCGAGTTCCAGGAGCAGTTGCGAAGCGCCGGTACGCCGTATGTCGATGCCGACCGGAAAAGCGGCACTCATCACGTGTGAAGCCGGGATGCCGCGTCGACCGGCACCATTGATGAACAGCTCGGACGCGCGGCAGCAGGCCAGCGCCTGGCGCGCAGCCGGAGAGCGACGGGCGCATGCTTCAAGGCTGATTTGCCCGGGAAGCACAAGCGCTCCAGGGGTCGCCACGGAGCGTGGAACAAGACCCGTCATCATGCCGATGGCATCCTGCTGGTGAGCCTCGCGCCAGTTGTGCGACGAACACAGGGTGTCGCCCTCGGCGATGACACCGGCCCGCTGCAGGCAGCCCAGGAGTTTCGCCACGGGCGGCTTGTCGGCATTGATCGAGGCGATGTCCAGGGTGCGTTGCAGGCTGATGCGCTGCCGTTGGATGTCGAAGGCCAAGCGCCCGGTTTGCAGCAAACGCACGGGGGTCATGGCGTGCGCCGCAGCGGTCAGCTGCGCGCCATCAACTTCCGCGAGCTGTGCTTGTGCCTGGATGTATTCGCCATGGCGTTCGCGCCCTCGACGCATGCACATCAGGGCCGAGTCGATGTCTTCTGTTTGTAGCTGTCGTGCCAGCACCTCAAGGCTATGTTCGTCGGCCAACCCATGATGGATCGAGACCAGGCAGTGCACTCCAGTGCGGGTGGTCAGGCTGCCGGCGGCAAATAGCGCAGTGCCGGATCTGACAGCCAGCTGAACCTTGCGCAAGGCCTCTGGAGCGCCGTCTCCCCCCAGATCGAGCACTTCAAGATACTGGCCAAGCGCTTCGCCCCATCCAGCGATCACCAACTGACGCAAAAGTCCCGAATCCGGATTGATCGCAGTTTTGACCGGTATGACGATGGAAACTTCCTGAGCGACCCCGGCGTAGATGCCTTGGGCGACCATGGCCTTGGCCTCGACACTCAGCCTGGCATCGGCAAGTGCTTGCGTCATGCTCATCTGCTCGGTCGAATCTTTGGTCGAGCGTTCAACTGTTATTTTTGGCATGTCAGATCCTCGACGCACAGGCAGCAGCCGGCGGCGATCTCGATCCATTGGGGAGCACATTCCCGGGCACTCGCATCTCTCCCGTTCAGCGGGAAAGACATAGAACGCGCACAGGTTTTTGTACGACAGACTCAGTCAGTCATGTCGTAAAAATGTGTCGGTGATTTACTGGCTATGAGCGGGCCAATCAATTTCTAAGGCGCACGCTAAGGAGAGAGCCTGACGTCATCTCGGACACGGCTCTGAGGGTATGGGAGTTATTGCTTACAGCAGTTCGCTCATGGGATGAGGTGCTGAAAGCCGGGGACACAAGCGAGTGCGGCAGGCATCGAGCCACAGTCATGTCGGCAGAGAAAAACATTTAGCCATTCCTTAGCTTTGGTCGAAAAGTGTCGCCTCTTGGCGATCTCAACAATGCATCCTTTGACACGGCTCCAAACTCGTCCTTATGGAGCCAAGGAAACCCCTACGCGTCATGGGGAGTAACCTTAGTCGGAAATGTCGTAACCGCAAGTAAGATTTTTCCGATTATTAAAAATAATTGTCGGACGATCTGGAACTGCGGTTCAGCAGTGGAGAACAAACAGGGGTTGTTGTCAGCGCAGTATTGGAGGAGTGGTTCAAGGGTGAAGTGCGCTACGGCCCGGTAACAGGCCGCAGCGCCGAGGTGAGGGGAGAGATAGGGGGAAGGGTTCAGCCGTGAATATGTTCAGCCGCATGCATGGCCAGGTAGGCATCCAGCTTCTTGTCGTTCAAACCCAAGGTGTCGAGAATTTGCGCCATGAAACTGACCGGCGCGCTGCCGGGAGCCGTGACCACACCCTGGTCGGCAACGGCGTACGGTACGTCCTGGTAATAATCTGCTCCGCGATAATGCACCTGCTTCAGGTTGTCAACGGAATTGGAGGTGTGCTGCAAGTGATCCAGCACTCCAGCCTTGGCCAGTACGCGGGTACCGTCACAGATTCCCGCCACGACTATGCTCCTGTCGTGGGCCTCACGGACCAGCGCCTCGATGGCGGGTGCCTTGTTTGTTTTCCAGATCGGGCCTCCCGTCACAATCAGCAAGTCGACATCGTCCAGCCGAATGGCCTCGATGGCCAGGTTGGGGATGATGGTCATGCCTCCGGATGATGTCACTTGCTTGCCACCGGGAGCGGCAAAACAAGTCTCGAAGCCATAGTAGGCGCGGCCCGTGGAGTTGATCAGCGCGGGCTCCCAGTCAGAAAAATTCTCGGTGAGAATAGTAACGGCACGTACCATTTGAGTGTCCTTCTCAAGTTTCCATGATAATCAGCAGCAACCTGCCCAGCAGGGTTGTCCTGGTGGGCATGGCCATCGAGTGTAGACGCCAGCGGGGCTGATGAATGATGTGGCTGAGTATTGGCAGTGTGTGTTTCAACTGACAATGACAGTGATCAACGCGGCGGCATATTCAGGCGTGAAACGTTGAGAGGGTGTTTCGTTACGCTGCGCAGCCCGCCGTTCTTACCTGGGAGACTTAAAGCCAGACGCCCAGGTTCAAACAGGCTCCATTCGGGAAAACTGGCTTCTCAACCACTTATAGAGTTGCGAAACGGCAGGAGAAATCTGCTTGCGGTGCGGACAGACCATGCTTAACGGCGAAGCGTTGCCCGGATGATCCGCCAGCAACACGACCAGTCGCCCGGCGCTCACGTCAGCGCTGACGTCCAGCCTGTTGGCGCCGGCGCCGAATTGACCCAGTTGCCGAGATATCACTGACCCGGGCAGACTCCTCGATAACCACTACTTTTACTGGATTTGTGTTGACTTGAGGGTGGGTTAATCGCACGTCAGCACGTGGGTCAATTCAGCGTTGGCGTTAACAGTTGGATATCAGTATCTGGCTCGTGCTTGAAGAAGTTAGCTCCGTACTGAGCTAGGCATTTCCACACCCTGAGCCATCGTCGCTCGCGGCTGTGATGGCACGGAGGCATAATACTGGTCACCCAAGATAAGCACGAAACTGTTCAAGGAGCCATATGGGCAGCATTAAGGATGCTTTTGATGATGCAGACTTTCTGGGAAGGCTAGCCAACAGTATTACGTCCAAGGCCTCGAAACGCGTACTGACCAGGGTGCTGCTCATGGCCAGCGTGGGTATCGTGATTTTAGGTAGCTACCTTGGATACCTTACCTACTTGCTCGGTGAATACCGGAAGAGCTCTAACGAACATAACGCTAAGTACAGTTTCATGGTTGCCGAAAACCAAGACAAGCGAACGATTGATTACCTTGGGCTTTGCATCGATGCATCAAAAAATAATGATGCGAACCGCAATTACTATTGCGATACGGCAGTGGAGCTTTACAAACTAACTTTCAAGGAGATGCCCGGCGACACAGATGAGAACATAGAAAAAACGGCGTTCGGCGCCATGAAGGCCGACATCGCGAGCAGGATTCGTTTCATGACTCTACAGCGCACGATGGGTCAAAGCTCAGAAATGGATGGCCTATTAAGTTTCCTGCTGAGCATCACAGGAATTACGATTGCTATGATCGTAGCTGTCATTTGCATGCTCACCACGATTGTCTGGACTTGGCGAATTTCTCAAGCACAGCTCATCGCTCAGCAAAACACCAACCCGCCCCCGATGCCAACGTAGGACCAGCGCGCTCTGCACGAGAGGTCAATAACGGCGACTCGAGCGTTGACGCCGGGGCGAGAAGAATCACTCAGAGATTCGTATGGCTCCGGCTGAATAACGTTGCTTCAGCATTCGGTCGATTTCGGCTACGTATTTCTCAGGAGCCATGCCGCAAGGCTCATTTCGGAGCTGGTGTACGGCGAGCACCGTTTCTGCGCGGATTTTTTGATTGCTGGTCAACTGGATAACCATTTCCAGGTTGGCGGGATTAAGGAATTCGTCGATGAGCTTCGTCTGGAGTTGTAAATCTCTCTCAATGACTGTCAGCCCAGTCAGTCGGTTGAAAACAGCCTCTGCCTGTTCTATCTCTGCATTTGCCAAACGAGTTTTTGAGGGGATGGCCTCAAGTTGCTTGCGAAAATCGAGCAGACGCTCCTGATACCGCTATTGACCCAACTGTAGCCATAACCGAAGGTTCCAACGAGATTAGCATCCCAGCAGCATGAGCGGCCGGTCGTGGTGAAGGAAGAATGGGAGGATGCGGAGAGCGGGAAGCATCGCAAGAGGCGGTAGGACTGACCTGACCGACTCCTGCGACAGTTTTAATTCTCTAAAACAGCGGTCTTTTCATTGTTTCGATCACCTGTGGATAACTTATTCCACCGTCACCGACTTCGCCAGATTACGCGGCTGATCAACGTCAGTACCTTTCAACACAGCCACGTAGTACGAAAGCAACTGCAACGGAATGGTGTAGAGAATCGGCGACAGAATGTCGTGGATGTGCGGCATCTGGACGACATGAGTGCCTTCGCCATTGGTCATGCCAGCCTGCTCGTCAGCAAAGACGATCAGCTCACCGCCACGGGCGCGGACTTCCTGGAGGTTGGACTTCAGCTTCTCCAGCAACTCGTTGTTCGGCGCCACGGTGACCACCGGCATGTCGTTATCCACAAGCGCCAACGGGCCATGTTTCAGTTCGCCCGCCGGGTAGGCTTCTGCGTGGATGTAGGAGATTTCCTTGAGCTTGAGAGCCCCTTCCATCGCCACCGGGAATTGCGCGCCGCGACCGAGGAACAGCGTGTGGTTCTTCTCGGCGAACAGCTCGGCGATTTTCTCCACGGTGCCGTCCATGGCCAGGGCTTCGCCCAAACGAGTCGGCAGGCGACGCAGTTCCTCGACCAGTGTGGCTTCGATACCTTCGGCCAACGTACCGCGAACCTGACCCAAAGACAGGGTCAGCAACAGCAGGCCAACCAGTTGAGTGGTGAAGGCTTTGGTCGAGGCCACGCCGATTTCGCGACCGGCCTGGGTCAGCAGCGTCAGGTCCGATTCACGCACCAGAGAACTGATGCCGACGTTGCAGATTGCCAGGCTGGCGAGGAAACCGAGCTCCTTGGCATTACGCAGCGCGGCCAAAGTGTCGGCGGTTTCACCGGACTGAGAGATGCTCACGAACAGGGTGTCCGGCTGAACCACTACCTTGCGATAGCGGAATTCGCTGGCGACTTCGACCTGACACGGAATGCCAGCCAGTTCTTCGAGCCAGTAACGGGCAACCATGCCGGCGTGATAGCTGGTGCCGCAGGCGACGATCTGTACATTGCGCACCTTGGCGAACAGCTCGGGAGCTTGGGGACCGAACGCCTCGACCAGCACCTGGTTCTGACTCAGGCGACCTTCAAGGGTGCGCTGCACCACAGCCGGTTGCTCGTGAATTTCCTTGAGCATGTAATGGCGGAATTCGCCCTTGTCAGCGGCTTCGGCACCGTCACGATACTGAACGCTTTCACGCTCGACGAGTTTGCCGTTGATGTCCCAGATCTGCACACTGTCGCGGCGAATTTCGGCGATATCGCCTTCTTCCAGGTACATGAAGCGGTCGGTGACCTGACGCAGTGCCAATTGATCGGAGGCCAGGAAGTTCTCACCCATACCCAAACCGATCACCAGCGGGCTGCCACTGCGAGCGGCGACCAGACGATCCGGTTGAAGGGCGCTGATCACCGCCAGGCCGTAAGCACCGTGCAGCTCTTGCACGGTCGCTTTCAGGGCCGCCGTCAGGTCGGGTTGCAGCTTGAGTTTCTCGTGCAGCAAATGCGCGATGACTTCAGTGTCAGTGTCCGACGTGAATACGTGACCCAAAGCCTTGAGTTGCTCGCGCAGGGCTTCATGGTTCTCGATGATGCCGTTGTGCACCACCGCCAGATCGCCGGAAAAATGCGGGTGAGCATTGCGTTCACACGGCGCGCCGTGGGTCGCCCAGCGGGTATGGGCAATGCCTAGACGGCCGACCAGAGGCTCTTCGATCAGCGCCTGTTCCAGTTCGCTGACCTTGCCCGGACGACGCGTGCGCAAGAGTTTTCCATCGTTGGTGTACACCGCCACACCGGCGCTGTCATAGCCACGGTATTCCAGGCGCTTGAGGCCTTCGAGCAGGATGGCGGTAACGTTACGTTCTGCGACTGCACCGACAATTCCACACATGCTATTTCTCCTGACTGACGGCGGCGCAGATCAAATTAATGCCGCGGGCCTGAATCTGATCGCGTGCCTCCAGTGGCAGGCGATCATCGGTAATGAGGGTATGGACACTGCTCCATGGCAGCTCCAGATTGGGAATTTTGCGGCCGATCTTGTCGGCCTCGACCATCACGATCACTTCGCGGGCGACTTCGGCCATGACTCGGCTCAAGCCCAGCAATTCATTGAAGGTGGTGGTTCCGCGCACCAGATCGATGCCATCGGCACCAATAAACAACTGATCAAAGTCATATGAGCGTAGTACTTGCTCGGCCACCTGCCCCTGGAAGGACTCGGAATGCGGGTCCCAAGTCCCCCCGGTCATCAACAGCACTGGCTCATGCTCGAGTTCGCTCAAAGCGTTAGCGACATGCAGGGAGTTGGTCATCACTACCAGACCCGGTTGTTGGCCGAGTTCCGGGATCATCGCGGCGGTGGTGCTGCCACTGTCGATGATGATTCGTGCATGCTCGCGGATTCGCGTGACGGCGGCGCGGGCAATGGCCTTCTTGTATTTGGAAACCGGTTGGCCGAGGTCGGCGACCAGTTCCTGAGGCATGGTGATTGCCCCGCCATAGCGACGCAGCAACAGACCATTGCTTTCAAGCGCCGCCAAATCCTTGCGAATCGTAACTTCCGAGGTTTCGAAGCGCTTGGCCAGTTCATCCACACTGACTTCGCCCTGCTCATTGAGCAAGGCGAGGATGTTGTGCCGGCGTTGGGGTGTGTTGCGCTTTGACATGGCTTGGTAAGTTTCGATTCGAAAGATAACGTAAGCAATCAAAACCTATTAGCGAAACTTCGTCAAGCGGGACACGATAAAAATGATCTGTGGATAAAAAGCTTCGCGGGCAAGCCTCGCTCCTACAGGGTTTGTGTCGTTTGCCAATGTGCGAACGACAAAAACCTTGTAGGAGCGAGGCTTGCCCGCGAAGGCGATCTCATGAACTGTGGATAACTCAGCTCTTCTTGATCTTCTCCGGCCGTTTCCAGCCATCGATGTTCTTCTGCCGAGCCCGACCCACGGCCAACTGAGCCTTATCCACATTCTGGGTAATGGTCGAACCAGCCGCCGTGGTTGCACCCGCCGAGATATCCACAGGCGCCACCAACGAATTGTTGGAACCGATGAATACATCTTCACCCAACACGGTTTTCCACTTGTTGGCGCCGTCATAGTTACAGGTGATGGTGCCTGCGCCGATGTTGGTACGCGCACCGATTTCGGCGTCGCCCAGATACGTCAAGTGACCGGCCTTGGCGCCTTCGCCCAAATGAGCGTTCTTCAGCTCAACGAAGTTACCCACATGTGCGCGAGCTTCCAGCACTGTGCCCGGACGCAAACGAGCGAACGGACCAGCATCGCTGCCTTCACCGAGTATTGCGCCTTCGATGTGGCTGTTGGCCTTGATCACCACACCTTTGCGCAGGGTGCTGTCCTTGATCACGCAATTCGGGCCGATCACCACATCGTCCTCGATGACCACTTTACCTTCGAGGATCACGTTGATGTCGATCAGTACATCGCGGCCGACGGTGATCTCACCACGCACATCGAAACGTGCCGGGTCGCGCAAAGTCACGCCCTGAGCCATCAAGCGACGGGCAGCGCGCAGCTGATAGTGGCGCTCAAGCTCGGCCAGTTGCTTGCGATCGTTGGCGCCCTGCACTTCCATGGTGTCATGGGGGTGTTCGGTAGCCACCACCAGACCATCACTGACCGCCATGGCGATCACGTCGGTCAGGTAGTACTCGCCCTGGGCATTGTTGTTGGAGAGCCGGCTCATCCAGTCGCCCAAGCGCTCGAAAGGAACCGCCAGAATGCCAGTGTTGCCTTCAGTGATAGCGCGTTCGGCTTCGTTGGCATCTTTCTGCTCGACGATGGCGGTAACCTTGCCGGCGGCATCGCGGACGATACGGCCGTAACCAGTCGGGTCATCCAGCTCGACAGTCAACAGGCCCAGTTGCTGCGGTGCGGCGAGCTTGAGCAACCGTTGCAGGGTTTCGACTTCGATCAAGGGTACATCGCCGTACAGAATCAGCACGGTATCGGACTCGATGAACGGCACAGCCTGGGCCACCGCATGTCCGGTACCCAGCTGTTGATCCTGCAGGACGAAATTCAGGTCATCGGCCGCCAGACGCTCGCGCACGGCTTCGGCGCCATGACCGATCACTACATGGATGCGTTGTGGATCAAGTTGCCGGGCACTGTGGATAACATGGCCAAGCATTGAATTACCGGCAACCGGGTGCAGAACTTTCGGCAAGGCCGAACGCATGCGCGTGCCTTGGCCGGCTGCGAGGATAACGATTTCAAGAGACATGACAGGCTACTAATCCTGGGAGGTCAGCGGCTGCGACCGGGTGATGAAAGTCAGAAAAGAAAAAAGGGTAGCCGAGGCTACCCTTTTTAATCAATCACACAATTAGTCGATGGCCAATTAGTGGCCGAACTTCTTGCGGATCTGCTGGACGGTGCGCAGCTGAGCTGCAGCCTCGGCCAGACGTGCGGCAGCAGAACCGTAATCGAATTCCGCGCCCCGCTCATGCAGTGCCTTCTCGGCAGCCTTTACGGCTTCCTGAGCGGAGGCTTCGTCCAGGTCGGCAGCACGTTGCACGGTGTCGGCAAGAACCTTGACCATGTTCGGCTGAACCTCGAGGAAACCACCGGAGATGTAATACACCTCCTCTTCCCCGCCCTGCTTGACCAGGCGGATCGGGCCCGGCTTGAGATTAGTGATCAACGGCGCGTGACCCAAGGCGATACCAAGATCACCCAGTGCACCGTGCGCAATCACCATCTCGACCAGACCGGAAAAGATTTCCCCTTCCGCGCTGACGATATCGCAATGGACTGTCATAGCCATCTGATTGCCTCAACCTAAATTAGCGCCCGTTGCCGGGCGCCGGGATTACAGTTTCTTGGCTTTCTCGATCGCTTCTTCGATGCCGCCGACCATGTAGAACGCTTGTTCTGGCAGGTGGTCGTAGTCACCGTTGAGGATGCCTTTGAAGCCAGCAATGGTGTCTTTCAGGGAAACGTATTTACCCGAAGCACCGGTGAAGACTTCAGCCACGAAGAACGGCTGCGACAAGAAACGCTGGATCTTACGAGCACGGTTTACCAACTGCTTGTCGGCTTCCGACAGCTCGTCCATACCCAGGATCGCAATGATGTCCTTCAGTTCTTTGTAACGCTGCAGAACATACTGTACGCCGCGAGCGGTGTCGTAGTGGTCCTGGCCGATTACGTTCGGGTCCAACTGGCGCGAAGTCGAGTCGAGTGGATCGACAGCCGGGTAGATACCCAGGGAAGCGATGTCACGGGACAGAACGACGGTGGCGTCCAAGTGGGCGAAGGTGGTCGCTGGCGACGGGTCAGTCAAGTCATCCGCAGGTACGTATACCGCCTGGATCGAAGTGATCGAACCTTCCTTGGTCGAAGTGATACGTTCTTGCAGAACGCCCATCTCTTCAGCCAGGGTCGGCTGGTAACCCACTGCCGAAGGCATACGGCCCAGCAGTGCGGATACTTCAGTACCGGCCAGGGTGTAACGATAGATGTTATCGACGAACAGCAGAACGTCGTTACCTTCGTCACGGAACTTCTCGGCCATGGTCAGGCCGGTCAGTGCTACGCGCAGACGGTTACCCGGCGGCTCGTTCATCTGACCGTAAACCAGTGCCACTTTGTCCAGAACGTTGGAATCCTTCATCTCGTGGTAGAAGTCGTTACCCTCACGAGTACGCTCACCCACACCAGCGAACACGGAATAACCGCTGTGCTCGATGGCGATGTTACGGATCAGTTCCATCATGTTTACGGTTTTGCCTACACCGGCACCACCGAACAGACCGACTTTACCGCCCTTGGCGAACGGGCAAACCAGGTCGATAACCTTGATGCCGGTTTCCAGCAGGTCGTTGCCGCCTGCTTGTTCAGCGAAGGATGGCGCAGGACGGTGAATGCCCCAGCGCTCTTCGGTGTCGATCGGGCCCGCTTCGTCGATCGGGTTACCCAGAACGTCCATGATCCGGCCCAGGGTCGCTTTACCGACAGGTACGGAGATGGCTGCGCCGGAGTCGATGACGTCCAGACCGCGCTTCAAGCCTTCGGTGGAACCCATCGCAATGGTACGAACCACGCCGTCGCCCAGCTGCTGCTGAACTTCCAGGGTGGTCCCGGCCGCGCTTTGAACTGTCAGCGCATTGTAGATGCTCGGTACGCTGTCGCGTGGAAATTCCACGTCGATAACGGCGCCGATGATTTGAACGATACGTCCGCTACTCATAGCTGGATCCTCTGAATATTTGAACCGTTAAACCGCGGCAGCGCCGCCGACGATTTCCGAGATCTCTTGGGTGATCGCAGCCTGACGCGCCTTGTTATAGACCAGCTGCAAATCGCTGATCAAATCACCGGCGTTGTCGGTAGCGTTCTTCATCGCGATCATCCGCGCAGCTTGTTCAGCCGCGTTGTTCTCGACCACCGCCTGGTAGACCTGCGACTCCACGTAGCGGACCATCAAGCCGTCAAGCAGCTCTTTGGCGTCCGGTTCGTACAGATAATCCCAGTGGTGCTTGAGTTCTTGATCCGGGGTTGCCACCAGTGGAATCAACTGCTCCACGGTAGGCTGTTGCGTCATGGTGTTGATGAACTTGTTGGACACCACGGACAGGCGGTCAATACGGCCGTCCAGGTAGGCATCCAGCATCACCTTGACGCTGCCGATCAGGTCATTGATCGACGGCTCTTCACCCAGGTGGCTGATAGCTGCAACGACGTTACCGCCGAAGTTGCGGAAGAAAGCCGCACCCTTGCTACCCACTACACACAGATCAATCTCGACGCCGTTTTCGCGGTTTACCGCCATGTCCTTGACCAGGGCCTTGAACAGGTTGGTGTTCAAGCCACCACACAGACCACGGTCACTGCTCACCACAACGTAACCGACGCGCTTTACTTCACGGTCGATCATGAATGGGTGGCGATATTCCGGGTTGGCGTTGGCCAGATGGCCAATAACCTGGCGGATGCGCTCCGCGTAAGGACGGCTAGCAGCCATGCGCATTTGTGCCTTGCGCATTTTGCTGACCGCCACTTTTTCCATGGCGCTGGTAATCTTTTGCGTGCTTTTGATGCTCGCAATCTTACTGCGAATCTCTTTTGCGCCTGCCATGTAACACCTATCAGGTTAGCAAGCGGGAGCCTTGCGGCTCCCGCTGCGGCTTACCAGGTTTGGGTGGCCTTGAACTTCTCGATACCGGCTTTCATGCCAGCGTCGATTTCGTCATTGAAGTCACCCTTCACGTTGATCTTCGCCATCAAATCGGCGTGATCGCGGTTGAAGAAAGCAATCAGCGCTTGTTCAAAGCTGCCGATCTTGGCGATTTCGACGTCAGTCAGGAACCCACGCTCAGCGGCATACAGCGACAGCGCCATGTCAGCGATCGACATTGGTGCGTATTGCTTCTGCTTCATCAGCTCGGTAACGCGCTGACCATGCTCAAGTTGCTTACGGGTCGCTTCGTCCAGGTCAGAAGCGAACTGGGCGAATGCCGCCAGTTCACGGTACTGAGCCAGAGCGGTACGGATACCACCGGAGAGCTTCTTGATGATCTTGGTCTGAGCGGCACCACCCACACGGGATACCGAAACACCGGCGTTCACAGCAGGACGGATCCCGGAGTTGAACATGGCCGATTCCAGGAAGATCTGACCGTCGGTGATGGAAATCACGTTGGTCGGAACGAACGCGGAAACGTCGCCAGCCTGGGTTTCGATGATCGGCAGTGCGGTCAGGGAACCGGTTTTGCCGGTCACTGCGCCGTTGGTGAACTTCTCTACGTATTCTTCCGAAACGCGGGATGCGCGCTCCAGCAGACGGGAGTGGAGATAGAACACGTCGCCTGGGTAAGCTTCACGGCCTGGTGGACGGCGCAGCAGCAGGGAAATCTGGCGGTAAGCCACTGCTTGCTTGGACAGATCGTCATAAACGATCAGCGCGTCTTCACCGCGGTCGCGGAAGAATTCACCCATGGTGCAACCGGAGTACGGAGCCAGGAATTGCAGCGCAGGAGATTCCGAAGCACTGGCAGCCACGATGATCGTGTTGGCCAGAGCGCCGTTTTCTTCCAGCTTGCGAACCACGTTGGCGATGGTCGATTGCTTCTGACCGATCGCTACGTAGACGCAGAAAATGCCGCTGTTTTTCTGGTTGATGATCGCGTCGATCGCCAGAGCGGTTTTACCGATCTGACGGTCACCGATGATCAGCTCACGCTGGCCACGGCCGACAGGAATCATGGCATCGACAGCCTTGTAGCCAGTCTGTACAGGCTGGTCTACCGACTTACGCCAGATCACGCCCGGAGCAACTTTCTCGACCGCATCGGTCAAGGTGTTGTTCAGCGGACCTTTGCCGTCAACTGGGTTACCCAGTGCGTCGACTACGCGACCCAGCAGTTCCTTACCCACCGGAACTTCGAGGATGCGGCCAGTGCACTTGGCGCTCATGCCTTCAGCCAGAGACTGGTAAGCGCCCAATACAACGGCACCTACAGAGTCTTGCTCGAGGTTGAGAGCCATACCGAAGACGCCGCCCGGAAACTCGATCATCTCGCCGTACATGACGTCGGCCAGACCGTGAATCCGCACGATACCGTCAGATACGCTGACGACAGTGCCTTCGTTACGGGCTTGGGAGGTCACATCGAGTTTGTCGATGCGGCCCTTGATAATTTCACTTATTTCGGAAGGATTGAGTTGCTGCATTGCTCTGCTGCCCCTTCAAACTCAAGATTTCAATGCTTCGGCAAGATTCGCGAGTTTGCCGCGAATCGAGCCATCGATTACCAGGTCGCCGGCGCGAATGATGACACCACCAATCAGGGCGGCATCCTCCGCAACTTGCAGGCGCACTTCCCGGTTGAGTCGTGCACTGAGAACCTTGGCGAGTTTGTCTTGCTGTTCTTGGTTCAATGCAAAAGCACTGGTGACTTCAACGTCTACCGACTTCTCTTGTTCAGCCTTGTACAGGTCGAACAGAGCGGATATCTCCGGCAAAAGCGGGAGACGGTCGTTTTCGGCAACGACGTTAATGAAGTTCTGTGCCTTGGCATCAAACTTGTCGCCGCACACGTCAATAAACGTGGCGGCCTTGTTTGCGCTCGTCAGTCGCGGGGCCTTGAGCACGCGCTGCATGGTGTCGTCTTGCGACACTGCTGCAGCCAGGCCGAGCATGGCTGACCAAGAGGCCAGTTGCTGGTGGGCCTGGGCGTGCTCGAAGGCTGCCTTAGCGTAAGGTCGGGCCAACGTGGTCAATTCTGCCATGATCGCCCTCGCTTAAATTTCAGCAGCCAGTTTGTTTACCAGCTCCGCGTGCGCGTTTTGATCGATTGTGGCACCCAGGATCTTCTCGGCGCCGCCGACAGCCAATGCACCCAGTTGGGCACGCAGCGCGTCTTTGACACTGTTCAGTTCCTGCTCGATCTCGGCCTGAGCCTGGACCTTCACACGGTCAGCGTCGACACGGGCCTTTTCAACGGCCTCTTCGACGATCTGATTACCGCGTTTCTTGGCTTGCTCAATGATTTCAGCTGCCTGAGCTTTCGCTTCGCGCAGTTGCTGACCCACTTTCTCATGGGCCAACTCCAGGTCGCGAGCTGCTCGGCTGGCAGCGTCCAGTCCATCCGCGATCTTCTTCTGACGTTCGTGCAAAGCCGCGATGACCGGAGGCCACACGAACTTCATGCAAAACAGTACAAAAATGAAGAACGCAACGGACTGGCCAATCAGGGTTGCATTAATGTTCACGCCAACACCTCGCTCGTTCGTTGCACATCACACCAATCAACTCGAAGGTTCGAGTGATTAGCCAGCGAGTTGACCAACGAATGGGTTCGCGAAGGTGAAGAACAGAGCGATACCAACACCGATCATGGTTACGGCGTCGAGCAGACCGGCAACGATGAACATTTTGACTTGCAGCATTGGAACCATTTCTGGCTGACGCGCTGCGCCTTCCAGGAACTTGCCGCCCAACAGGCCGAAACCAATTGCGGTACCCAGTGCGCCCAGGCCGATCAACAGTGCAACAGCGATAGCGGTTAGACCAACTACAGTTTCCATCTTTCCTCCCGACTTTTACGTCGTATGGTTTAGGTTTTTTAGATTTTAAAGCGGTAAAACAAATCGTTTCATAGCCCTGTTCGGGCACCCTCTCGTTTGACCGAGAGGGACATCAGACTAGTCGAGACTGGTCTTAATGGTTCTCTTCGTGCGCCATCGACAGGTAGACGATGGTCAGCATCATGAAGATAAACGCCTGCAGGGTGATGATCAGGATGTGGAACACAGCCCACGCCCACTGCAGAACTACGCCCAGGCCGCTAAGCCAGAGCAGACCGCTGCCGAACATCACAGCAATCAGAATGAAAACCAGCTCGCCGGCGTACATGTTGCCGAACAGACGCAGTGCCAGAGAGATTGGCTTGGCCACCAGCGTCACGAACTCCAGCAGGAAGTTCACCGGAATCAGCAGGGCTTGAACGAAGATGTTCTTGCTGCCGAACGGGTGCAGGGTCAGTTCGCCAATGAAGCCGCTGATGCCCTTGACCTTGATGCTGTAGAAAATGATCAACGCGAATACCGACAGGGACATACCCAGGGTCGCATTCGGGTCAGTGGTAGGAACGGCACGGAAAACCAGGTGCGGGTCGCCGGTAATGATGGCAGCC
The DNA here is from genome assembly GCF_054668495.1 of Pseudomonas sp. S2_A02. Taxonomy (NCBI): domain Bacteria; kingdom Pseudomonadati; phylum Pseudomonadota; class Gammaproteobacteria; order Pseudomonadales; family Pseudomonadaceae; genus Pseudomonas; species Pseudomonas sp. S2_A02. The sequence continues at coordinate 3,719,965 of NZ_CP162776.1, forward strand.
AGCTTCGGAATCCAGTCAACCGGTACCAGGTCGACGGCGTTCATCAGGAACACCCAGACAAAAATCGTCAGGGCCAATGGCGCGATCAATGGATTACGGCCGTGGAAAGTATCTTTCACGCTGCCGTCGACGAACTCGATCAGAACCTCGACGAAGTTCTGCAGGGCGCCAGGTTGACCGGAAGTCGCCTTTTTTGCCGCCATGCGGAAAAGAAGAACGAAAATCAGACCTAACGCAACCGACCAGCCGAGAGTATCGACGTGGAAAGCCCAGAAGCCCATTTCTTTGGCTTCTGCTGCGGTGTGGGCAAAACCCCACCCGCCAGTTGGGTGCTGACCGAAAGTCAGGTTCTGCAAGTGGTGCTGGATATAGCCCGAAGCGGTTGTCTCTGCCATGGTTGCCTCAAACGCCCTAAGGTCTCGAAAGTCTTGTTCTCATTAGCAGGGGAGCGAACCAGCTAACCAGTTGGGTCAGCACGAAGACGCCGAATACTGCTAACGGCGCCAGTGGCTTCACACCTGCAAACGTCAATGCAAACAGCACTGCCGTCAAAATCAGTTTGCCCGCCTCGCCGGCATAAAAAGACCGGACGATGGCTTGAGCTGCTCGGGCGCCGGAAAACCGAAATGCCCTGTGAGCGAAATATATATTGGGAAGCAAGGCTATCAGGCCTCCGCAGAGTCCTGAGTACCCGGCAACGACTCCATGCCATTGCCAGAGCGCCAAAGCGGCGATCAGCAAAACGACAAATTGAGCCATTAACACCGGGAAAACTGCCAGGCGATGGAACGGCAAGCGGTCTGGCGTGCGGTTTTCCATCTCTTTTGCCCCCAATGGTCGGCTGCCAGAATTCAATAACTTGGCATAATTTGTGCCGACAAAATGCGCGCAGAGTATAGGGGCGGTTCTGCCCCTATTCAACTGTCAGGTAGTGATTTCCGACTTCACGCTACATGAGGAATTGTTTCAGCGGATGTGTGCAAGCACACCTTGAAGCTCATCAAGAGAGTTGTAGCCGATCACCAGCTGCCCTTTACCCTTCTTTCCGTGGCGGATCTGCACCGCAGAGCCTAGGCGCTCGGCCAGACGCTGCTCGAGTCGGGCGATATCCGGGTCCGGTTTTGCAGGTTCCACAGGCTCCGGTTTGCCACTCAACCACTGGCGAACCAGTGCTTCAGTCTGGCGCACAGTCAGCCCCCGTGCGACAACGTGTCGCGCCCCTTCAACTTGTTGATTTTCCGGCAAACCGAGCAAGGCACGGGCATGACCCATTTCCAGGTCGCCGTGAGACAGCATGGTTTTGATGACTTCCGGCAGCGCAATCAGACGCAACAGGTTGGCCACGGTGACGCGAGACTTACCCACAGCCTCGGCCACTTGTTGCTGAGTCAGCTGGAATTCCTGCTGCAAACGCTGCAAGGCCACCGCTTCTTCGATCGGATTGAGGTCTTCGCGCTGGATGTTCTCGATCAGCGCCATGGCGATGGCGGTTTCATCCGGCACATCGCGAACCATCGCCGGGATGGTTTCCTGGCCAGCCTGCTGGCTGGCGCGCCAGCGGCGTTCGCCGGCGATGATTTCGAAGCGCCCGCTGCCGATCGGACGAACCACGATCGGCTGCATCACGCCCTGGGCCCTGATCGACTGCGCCAGCTCTTCCAGCGCTTGAGGATCCATGTCCCGACGCGGCTGGTACTTGCCACGCTGGATCAGGTCCAGGGGCAGGTGCTGCAGCTCACGCTGATCGGCCTGTACCGCTTGCTCTTCCAGCGAGCTGACAGTCGGACCACTCAGCAGTGCATCCAGTCCACGTCCGAGACCTCGTTTCTTGACGGCCATGGGGATTCCTTAAGTTGCCTGAGCAGCGGCGATGCGTGAATTTTTGCGCTGACGGCGAACCATCTCGCCCGCCAATGCCAGATAGGCAATCGCGCCCCGCGAGGATTTGTCGTACGCCAGCGCCGGCATGCCATAGCTTGGCGCTTCGGCCAGGCGGATGTTGCGCGGAATCACGGTGTCGTAGAGCTGCTCGCCAAAGTGTTCCTTGAGCTGCGCCGATACGTCGTTCATCAGGCTCAGGCGCGGGTCGTACATGGTCCGCAACAGGCCTTCGACTTTCAGGTTCGGGTTCAGCAGTTCGGCAATGCGCTTGATGTTATCCACAAGGTCGCTCAACCCTTCGAGCGCGAAGTACTCGCACTGCATGGGGATAATCACCCCGTCGGCGGCAACCAGCGCGTTAAGCGTCAACATCGACAGCGACGGCGGGCAGTCGATCAAAATGTAATCGTAGTTTTCACGGATTGGCGCCAACGCACTGCGCAGACGACTTTCCTTCATCTGCATTTCCAGCAGAACGACTTCGGCCGCGGTCAGGTCGCGGTTGGCCGGCAGCAATTGATAACCGCCGTGCTCGGAATAGTGCATGGCCTGGGCCAGATCGCATTCACCGATCAGCAGGTCGTAGACCGAGTTTTCCAGGCCGTGTTTATCCACACCGCTACCCATGGTGGCGTTGCCCTGTGGATCGAGATCGATCAACAGCACCCGACGCTTGGTAGCGACCAGGGAAGCTGCGAGGTTGATGCAGGTGGTGGTCTTGCCCACACCACCCTTTTGGTTCGCTATCGCGAATACCTTAGCCATTCTTGCTTGTGTTCCCAATCATGCCGTGCGGCGCAGTATCAGCAGATGGCGTTGGCCTTGGCAACCGGGTACGGCCAGGGCGTGTTCGCTATCGAGGTGGAAGTCTGCCGGCAATGCTACCAGCTCATCAGCGGGATGAACGCCCTTCATTGCCAGCCAACGTGTATCGGCATCGCCCAAATGGCGAGTCCAGTTGCTGAAGTTCTCCATGCTGCTGAACGCACGGGAAATGATCCCGTTGAATGGCAGTTCAGGCTGGAAGGCTTCGACGCGACTGTGGATAACTTGCAGGTTATCCAGTTTGAGTTCGAGTTTGACTTGGGTCAGGAAGCGGGTTTTCTTGCCGTTGCTGTCCAGGCAGGTCACTTGCGACTCGGGAAACAGAATCGCCAAGGGAATGCCTGGCATGCCGCCGCCACTGCCCACATCCAGCCAACGGCCGTTTTCGATGAAGGACATAACACTCAGGCTGTCGAGCAAATGCCGTGAAACCATTTCGTCCGGATCACGCACTGCCGTGAGGTTGTAGGCCTTGTTCCATTTTATCAACAGGGCCAGATAACCCAGCAGCTGTGCATGCTGGGCTTCAGTCAGGTTGACACCGAGCTGGCGAGCACCTGTGGATAACTCTTCGGCGTGTTGCGAGGTGACCAACGAACTCAAGCGCTTTGCTCCAACTGACGGCCCGCGCCGCGTTTTTTCAAATGAATCATCAACAGCGAAATCGCTGCCGGGGTCACGCCCGGAATACGCGACGCCTGGCCCAGGGTTTCTGGACGGGTCGCGCCGAGCTTGCTCTGGATCTCTTTCGAGAGACCAGAGATGTTCGTGTAATCGATATCCACAGGCAGTTTGGTGTCTTCGCTGGCCCGCAGACGCGCGATTTCATCCTGTTGACGATCGATGTAACCGGCGTACTTGGTCTTGATTTCGACCTGTTCGGCGACCTGTGGATCTTCTGCGCCTCCACCGGTCACGGCGATCAGACCAGCGTAGTCGATTTCCGGACGGCTCAGCAGATTGAGCAAATTGTATTCGTGGGTCAGCGGCGTACCGAATTTCTCGGAAATCGCATCGCCCTGCTCGGTGCCCGGGCGAACCCAGGTACTTTTCAGGCGTTGCTCTTCCAGATCGATGCTTTCGCGCTTCTTGCAGAACGCTGCCCAACGCACGTCATCCACCAGACCCAATTCGCGACCTTTTTCGGTCAAGCGCAGGTCTGCGTTGTCTTCGCGCAGGATCAAACGGTATTCGGCGCGGGACGTGAACATCCGATACGGTTCCTGGGTACCCAGGGTAATCAGGTCGTCGACCAAAACGCCGATGTACGCCTCGTCGCGACGCGGGCACCAGGCATCTTTGCCCTGAGCACGCAGTGCGGCGTTGGCTCCGGCCAGCAAACCCTGGGCGCCGGCTTCTTCGTAACCGGTGGTGCCGTTGATTTGCCCGGCGAAGAACAAACCGCCGATCACTTTGGTTTCCAGGCTGTATTTCAAGTCACGCGGGTCGAAGTAGTCGTACTCGATGGCGTAGCCAGGGCGAACAATGTGCGCGTTTTCCATGCCGCGGATCGATTGCACGATCTGCAGTTGCACGTCGAACGGCAGGGAAGTGGATATCCCGTTCGGGTACAGCTCGTGGGTGGTCAAACCTTCCGGCTCGATGAATACCTGATGGCTTTCCTTGTCGGCAAAGCGGTGGATCTTGTCTTCGATCGATGGGCAATAACGCGGGCCGATACCTTCGATCACACCGGAATACATCGGCGAACGATCTAGGTTCGAAGCAATGATTTCGTGGGTACGGGCGTTGGTGTGGGTAATCCAGCAGCTGACCTGTTTCGGATGCTGCTCCTTGGAGCCCATGAACGACATCACCGGTATCGGCGTATCCCCTGCCTGCTCGGTCATCACCGAGAAATCCACAGAACGACCGTCGATGCGCGGCGGGGTACCGGTTTTCAGGCGACCGACACGCAATGGCAGTTCGCGCAGGCGATGAGCCAGAGCAATCGACGGAGGATCGCCGGCGCGACCGCCGGAATAATTCTGCATGCCGATGTGGATAAGTCCACCGAGGAAGGTGCCAGTGGTCAATACCACGGAGTCTGCGAAGAAACGCAGGCCCATTTGGGTGACAACACCGCGCACTTGTTCCTGCTCGACGATCAGGTCGTCAGCAGCCTGTTGAAATATCCACAGGTTCGGCTGGTTTTCCAAAGCTTCGCGGACAGCGGCCTTGTACAGAACCCGATCTGCCTGAGCGCGGGTTGCACGCACGGCTGGGCCTTTGCGGCTGTTCAATACGCGAAACTGAATGCCGCCTTTATCGGTAGCCATGGCCATCGCGCCGCCCAGGGCATCGATTTCTTTAACCAAATGGCTTTTGCCGATCCCGCCAATGGCTGGATTGCAACTCATGGCACCGAGGGTTTCCACGTTATGCGTCAGCAATAGGGTTTTTGCCCCCATACGTGCTGACGCCAGTGCTGCCTCGGTACCGGCATGACCGCCGCCGATGACGATCACTTCAAAACGGGAAGGGAAATCCACCACGCACCTCGTGCCTGCTTCAGTCAGGTAATCCGGAAATAGTTTGAGCTCAGGTTTTTGGACCTGGTCGGCAAGTATAGGGACTTCGCCCTTCCTAAAGAACCCTTTGCACAAAATTTAACCAGCTGTGGAGAAGTCGGGGTTATAGAAATTAAAAAGAGAGAAATTTATTAAATCTTTGTTTTTATGTTTATTTCTACTGAGCCATCTTTCTGTGGATAGATTGGTACAGCCCTTTATTTTCAATATGTACAGAGATTCAAAACCCTGTGGTCATGTGCCAAGGAGGCCCTTGGATAACCGGTGTAAGCCTGTGGATGAAAGGGGTGGTTATCCACAGAGATGGTTATCTTCAGTTTTCAGGCCTTGTTATCAACTGCCCTTAGCGGTACTTATTCACAGGGCTTAATCCACAGAAAAGCCGTCGAATGAGCAAATCCCGGCAAGGAAAATCCGCCCAAGCGAAGAATCTGCTCGGCACTGAGGGAAAAATTTCAGAAAAGGAGAGAACAGACAGGCCCGAATGGCCTGTCTGGGGACAGCAGGAGGGACTATTTACCGATACAGAAGCTGGAAAAGATCCTTCCCAGTAGATCATCGGAGCTGAATGCGCCGGTGATTTCGCCCAAAGAGTGCTGAGCCTGTCGCAAATCTTCGGCCAACAGCTCACCGGCTCCCGCTAACGTCAGCTGCGCACGGCCATGCTCAAGGGACGCACTCGCGTGACGCAGTGCCTCCAGGTGACGCCTGCGAGCACTGAAGCTGCTTTCGGAGGTCTGCTCGTAACCCATGCATTCCTTGAGATGTTCGCGTAACAGTTCCAGCCCCATACCGGCGGATTTGGCACTGAGGCTGATTGTGACATGGCCATCATCACTGACCTCCAAGGCGATAGCTTCTCCCGTCAGGTCAGCCTTGTTGCGTATAAGGGTAACTTTTGCCGGATCCGGACGGATCTCAAGGAATTCAGGCCACAAGGCAAATGGATCAAGGGCTTCGGGAGCTGTGGCATCGACCACCAGCAATACCCGATCTGCCTCACCGATGGCTTTCAATGCCCGTTCAACGCCAATTTTTTCCACCTGATCATCGGTATCTCGCAGGCCGGCAGTGTCGACCACGTGCAACGGCATGCCATCGATGTGGATATGTTCGCGAAGAATGTCTCGGGTAGTGCCGGCAATCTCGGTCACGATCGCAGCTTCACGTCCGGCCAAGGCATTCAGAAGGCTGGACTTGCCGGCATTCGGCCGGCCGGCGATCACCACGGTCATGCCGTCGCGGAGCAAGGCTCCTTGCCCGGCTTCACGCAGCACTGTGGATAATTCGTTGCGCACTTTGTCGAGCATGCTCAGGACATGGCCATCGGCGAGGAAGTCGATTTCTTCTTCGGGGAAGTCGATGGCGGCTTCGACGTAGATGCGCAGGCCTATCAGTTGCTCGGTGAGGTTATGCACACGTTGGGAAAACGCGCCCTGCAACGAACGCAGGGCATTTCGTGCCGCCTGTGCAGAACTTGCCTCGATCAAGTCGGCAATGGCTTCGGCCTGAGCCAGGTCGAGCTTGTCGTTGAGGAAGGCGCGCTCGCTGAATTCACCCGGCCGGGCCAGACGACAGCCCAGTTCCAGGCAACGCTTGAGCAGCATATCCAGAACGATCGGCCCGCCGTGGCCCTGCAGCTCAAGCACATCTTCGCCGGTGAACGAGTTCGGTCCGGGGAAGTACAGCGCGATGCCTTCGTCCAGCACCTCTTCGTTTGCACTGAGGAACGGGCCGTAATGGGCAAACCGCGGTTTCAGTTCGCGACCGCTGATGGCTTTGGCCGCCAGACTCGCCAGCGGCCCGGAAATACGGACGATGCCCACACCGCCGCGACCTTGAGCGGTGGCGACGGCAGCGATGGTTTCACGAGGAACGCTCATAAACCGGTATCCAGACAAAAGTGACAGATAGCAAAACGCCCCACTAGGGGGCGTTTTGAGTGGTTATCCACAGTGTAAATCAGGCAGCTGCTTTGGTAGCCGCTTCGATTTTACGCGTGATGTACCACTGTTGGGCGATGGACAGGCAGTTGTTCACTACCCAGTACAGCACCAGACCCGCCGGGAACCACAGGAAGAAGAAGGTGAAGATGATTGGCATCAGCTTCATCACCTTGGCCTGCATCGGATCCGGAGGCGTCGGGTTCAGCTGCTGCTGGATGAACATGGTTGCACCCATGATGATCGGCAGAATGAAGAACGGATCCTTGATCGACAGGTCAGTAATCCACAGCATGAATGGCGCTTGGCGCATTTCAACGCTTTCCAGCAGAACCCAGTACAGCGAAAGGAAAACCGGCATCTGCACGAGGATTGGCAAGCAACCACCCAGCGGATTGATCTTCTCTTTTTTGTACAGTTCCATCATGGATTGCGACATTTTCTGCCGGTCGTCGCCATGTTGCTCTTTCAGCGCGGCCAGTTTCGGTGCCACTGCACGCATGCGTGCCATAGATTTGTAGCTGGCAGCCGACAGCGGGAAGAAAATCCCCTTGATCAGCATGGTCAGGAAGATGATCGACCAGCCCCAGTTACCGACCAGCGCGTGGATATGTTGCAGCAGCCAGAAGATTGGCTGGGCAATGAACCATAGAATGCCGTAGTCGACAGTCAGTTCCAGACCTGGGGACAACTCTTTCAGCACAGCCTGGCTTTTCGGACCCGCGTACAGAACAGCGCTGGTTTCAGCTTTCGCACCTGGCGCAACAGTCATTGCCGGGGCGGTGTAGCCGATGATGTAGTTGCCTTTGCTGTCTTTACGGGTCTGGACGACGTTGTTTTCGCCCTTGGCCGGAATCCAGGCAGTCACGAAGTAGTGTTGCAACCAGGCAACCCAGCCACCACTGACGGTTTCTTTCAGCTGAGCCTTGTCCATGTCCTTCATCGACACTTTCTTGTACGGCTCGTTACTTGTCCACAGGGCGGCGCCCAGGTAAGTCGCGGTGCCGGTGGCGGTGCTTGAAGAAGGATCGGAGCTGGCATCGCGCTTCAGTTGCGCGAACATTGCACCGGACCAGGGCTGAGCGCTCTGGTTGTCGATCAGGTAGGAAACGGTTACGTCATACAGGCCACGTTTCAGCGTGAAACGTTTGATGTAGTTGACGCCGTCCTTGCTGAACTTCAGGTCCGCGACCAATTGGTCCTGACCGTCAGCCAGTTGATAAATCTTCTTCTCGGAGGAGTAAACCGGACGACCGGCAGGACTTGCGTCCGGCCCGTTGGTGCCGATCAGGCCACTCTGAGCCAGATATGTCCGCTCGTTGCCGTTATCAAACAGCTGGAATGGAATTTCCGGATGGTCCTGGCGACGTGGATACAGCGGCAACGTCAACTGCGCAACATCGCCACCTTGTGGATCGATTGCCAGGTTGAGCACATCCGTTTTGATCTGGATGAGGTCTTTGCTTGCAGCTACTGGTGTTTCAGCAGGTGCAGTTGCACTGGTATCGCTTGCGGCGCGTGGAATGTCGTCACTGACAGAAGCATTATTGCCAGTCGCCGTATCCGGAAGGCCCGGTGCGGTAGTACTGGAAGCAACATTCTGAGTCGGCAGGGCAGCCTGGCCATAGTCCTGGTTCCATTTAAGGACCATAACGTAGGACACGATTGCCAGGGCGACGATCAGGATCGTGCGTTTGATATCCATGATTACTCGGCCATCGAAGAAGAACGGGAGGTAGGGATAGATGGAACCGGGTCATAACCACCGGGATTCCACGGATGACAGCGACCTAAACGACGAAAGGTCAGCCAGCCACCGCGCAGAAGGCCATGATTTTCTATGGCTTCATACGCGTAGCAGGAACAACTGGGGTAGAAACGACAGTGACTGGCCATCAGGGGACTGATGGCATAGCGATAAAACTGGATCGGAACGAGTGCCAGTTTACGCATCGGGACTGTCTACCCCTACAGTTTCGGTTCTGACTGCTGGTACCGGCTTGCTGCGTGCCAGACGTTTCCAGAGTTTGTCGAAATGCTGAATCAATTCGGGGCTTTCTACGTCACCCAAACCTTTGCGCGCGACGATAACAATGTCCCAACCGACCAGTAAATCCTGGTTCAGGCGAAACGATTCGCGCATCAGACGTTTGAGGCGATTGCGCTCGACGGAGAGCTTTACGCTCTTTTTCCCGATAACCAGCCCGAGACGGGGGTGATCAAGATCGTTGTTGCGCGCAAGGAGCAGGAGATTTTTCCCCGGAACCTTGCCGGTAGGGGAGTCAAAGACTGCCTTGAAATGCCGGGGAGTAAGCAGACGCTTTTCCCGACTGAAGTCCTGACTCACCTCCAGTGCCGGATTATCAAACTGCCAGACGCGCACGACCTTTGGCGCGACGACGCGACAGGACGGCACGACCGTTCTTGGTAGCCATGCGAGCACGGAAACCGTGGGTACGAGCGCGTTTGATAGTGCTTGGTTGGAAAGTACGTTTCATTGTCGTGTTACCTGGTTCGTCCACAACGGGCCGGAATGGCCCCCGTTTTAAGAGACCGGGGATTCTAGAGAAAGCAAGCCTCTAGGTCAATTTCCAACCAGCGTTTCCTCATAAATAGATCTCCAGACGATTTGCTCGCCGAAGGTCGCTCTCTAAATATAGAAATAAAGAAGGGAATTATTTAAGGCTTTTCTGTAAAGCTTATAAAAGCTAGGGCCACGTTCATCTGTGGATAACTGCCTTTAGCCCTTCTAAACCGTGATGTACAGAGAATGACAACTACAGTGGAAAACGGTGGTCAGCCTGTGCTGCGCTGTCGGATAAGCTGTGTGTGGAAAGGCCAGTTATCCACAGGCAGGTTATCCACCGAGTTTCGCCCCCACTTGTCCAGTGCCCTCATGGGCGGTTATCCACAGAGCTTATGCACATACCGTTGGTCTTCTTTTCAAGGGTTAACGCATTGATAAATCATGCCCTGTGCGCAACCTGCATGTGGATAAGTGGACGTCTGGTCGCTACAATGACCGCTTGTTTTTGCCTCACCGGCTTTCAACTTAGGGGATATCCGTGTCAGTGGAACTTTGGCAGCAGTGCGTAGAGCTTTTGCGCGATGAGCTGCCTGCCCAACAATTCAACACTTGGATCCGTCCACTACAGGTCGAAGCCGAAGGCGACGAGCTGCGTGTCTACGCGCCGAATCGTTTTGTTCTCGACTGGGTCAATGAAAAATACCTGGGCCGCGTCCTTGAACTGCTGGATGAGCATGGCAATGGCCTGGCGCCGGCGCTTTCCTTATTAATAGGCAGCAAACGCAGTTCGGCACCGCGTGCGGCACCCAATGCCCCGTTGGCCGCTGCGGCGTCCCAGGCTCAGGCCGCTCAAGCGCCTGTCAGCGCTCCGGCGCCAGCCCCGGTAGCTGCCTCGACCAAGCGTGCGACCCAAAAAGTAGCTGAGGTCAGTGAAGAGCCGTCCCGCGACAGCTTCGATCCAATGGCCGGCGCCAGTTCGCAACAGGCTCCGGTTCGCGCTGAACAGCGCACGGTGCAGGTCGAAGGCGCGCTCAAGCACACCAGCTACCTGAACCGCACCTTTACCTTCGAGAACTTCGTCGAAGGCAAGTCCAACCAACTGGCCCGGGCTGCGGCCTGGCAAGTGGCGGACAACCCCAAGCACGGCTACAACCCGCTCTTCCTTTATGGCGGTGTCGGCTTGGGTAAAACCCACTTGATGCACGCTGTGGGTAACCACCTATTAAAGAAGAATCCGAATGCCAAGGTTGTGTACCTGCATTCCGAGCGTTTCGTCGCGGACATGGTCAAGGCCTTGCAGCTGAATGCGATCAACGAGTTCAAGCGCTTCTACCGCTCGGTGGATGCGTTGCTGATCGATGACATTCAGTTCTTCGCCCGCAAGGAACGTTCCCAGGAAGAGTTTTTCCACACCTTCAACGCCCTGCTTGAAGGTGGCCAGCAGGTCATTCTTACCAGTGACCGCTATCCGAAAGAAATCGAAGGCCTTGAAGAACGCCTGAAGTCCCGTTTCGGCTGGGGCCTGACGGTTGCCGTCGAGCCGCCGGAGCTGGAAACCCGCGTGGCGATCCTGATGAAAAAGGCCGACCAGGCCAAAGTCGATCTGCCACACGACGCAGCGTTCTTCATTGCCCAGCGTATTCGCTCCAACGTCCGTGAGCTGGAAGGCGCGCTCAAACGCGTGATCGCCCACTCGCACTTCATGGGCCGCGATATCACCATCGAGTTGATTCGCGAATCCCTGAAAGACTTGTTGGCGCTGCAAGACAAACTGGTGTCTGTGGATAACATTCAGCGCACCGTCGCCGAGTATTACAAGATCAAGATCTCCGACTTGCTGTCCAAGCGTCGTTCACGCTCGGTAGCACGTCCGCGTCAGGTCGCCATGGCGTTGTCCAAGGAACTGACCAACCACAGCCTGCCGGAAATCGGCGATGTGTTTGGAGGCCGCGACCACACGACTGTTTTGCACGCCTGCCGCAAGATCAACGAGCTTAAGGAATCCGACGCGGACATCCGCGAGGACTATAAGAACCTGCTGCGTACACTGACTACTTGATGAACACCAGCGCAGCTTATTAAGGCAAGGGACTAGACCATGCATTTCACCATTCAACGCGAAGCCCTGTTGAAACCCCTGCAACTGGTCGCAGGCGTCGTCGAGCGCCGACAGACCTTGCCGGTGCTCTCCAACGTGCTGCTGGTTGTCGAAGGCCAGCAATTGTCGCTGACCGGTACCGACCTGGAAGTCGAGCTGGTCGGTCGTGTGCAACTCGAAGAGCCTGCGGACCCGGGTTCCATCACTGTGCCTGCGCGCAAGCTGATGGACATCTGCAAGAGCTTGCCGAACGATGCGCTGATCGACATCAAGGTCGATGAGCAGAAGCTCGTGGTGAAGGCCGGCCGTAGCCGCTTCACTCTGTCGACCCTGCCGGCCAATGACTTCCCGACGGTGGAAGAAGGCCCTGGCTCGCTGACCTGCAGCCTTGAGCAAAGCAAACTGCGTCGTCTGATTGAACGCACCAGCTTCGCCATGGCGCAGCAAGACGTACGTTACTACCTCAACGGCATGCTGCTGGAAGTCTCGGCCGGGATCATCCGCGCCGTGGCGACTGACGGTCACCGTCTGGCCATGTGTTCGATGCAGGCCGATATCGGTCAGCCGGATCGTCATCAGGTGATCGTGCCACGCAAAGGTATTCTGGAACTGGCGCGTCTGCTGACCGAGCCGGACGGCAACGTCAGCATCGTGCTGGGCCAACACCACATTCGCGCCACCACCGGCGAGTTTACCTTCACCTCGAAACTGGTCGACGGTAAATTCCCTGACTACGAGCGTGTTCTGCCTAAAGGCGGCGACAAGCTGGTACTCGGCGATCGCCAGGCATTGCGTGAAGCGTTCAGCCGTACCGCGATTCTGTCCAACGAGAAGTACCGTGGCATCCGTCTGCAACTGGCCAATGGTCAGCTGAAGATTCAGGCGAACAACCCGGAGCAGGAAGAAGCGGAAGAAGAAGTGGGCGTTGAGTACAACGGCGGCTCTCTGGAAATCGGCTTCAACGTGAGCTATCTACTCGACGTACTGGGCGTGATGACCACCGAGCAGGTTCGCTTGATCCTGTCCGACTCCAACAGCAGTGCGCTGGTGCAAGAGTCCGACAATGACGACTCGGCCTATGTTGTCATGCCGATGCGTCTGTAATCATGTTCAGCAGAACCTAGATGTCCTTAAGTCGCGTCTCGGTCACCGCGGTGCGCAATCTGCACCCGGTGACCTTCTCCCCCTCCCCCCGAATAAACATTCTTTACGGCGCCAACGGCAGCGGCAAAACCAGTGTTCTGGAAGCCATTCATCTGCTGGGGCTTGCCCGTTCGTTTCGTAGCAGCCGTCTGTTACCCGTCATTCAATACGAGCAATTGGCGTGTACGGTGTTTGGCCAGGTTGAACTGGCCGAGGGTGGACACAGCGCGCTGGGGATATCTCGCGACCGGCAGGGTGAGTTCCAGATCCGCATCGACGGGCAGAACGCCCGAAGTGCTGCGCAACTTGCAGAGATCTTGCCGTTGCAGTTGATCAACCCGGACAGCTTCCGCCTGCTGGAAGGTGCGCCGAAGATTCGCCGACAGTTTCTCGACTGGGGTGTGTTCCACGTGGAACCGCGATTCATGTCCACGTGGCAGCGCTTGCAGAAGGCCTTGCGCCAGAGAAACTCTTGGCTGCGACATGGTACACTTGACGCCGTTTCGCAAGCGGTTTGGGACAGGGAACTGTGCCAGGCCAGCGCTGAAATAGATGAATACCGCCGCGCCTACATCAAAGCCTTGAAACCAGTCTTTGAACAGACCTTGAGCGAACTGGTTGAGCTTGAGGGCTTAACGCTCAGCTATTACCGAGGTTGGGACAAAGACCGTGAGTTGAGTGCAGTGCTCGCCGGGTCCCTTCAGCGGGATCAGCAAATGGGTCATACCCAGGCCGGACCACAACGCGCTGATTTGCGTCTTAGATTGGGCGCACATAACGCCGCGGACATCTTGTCTCGTGGCCAGCAGAAGTTGGTGGTCTGTGCATTGCGGATCGCCCAAGGGCACTTGGTTAGCCAGGCCCGTCGCGGCCAGTGTATTTATCTGGTGGATGACCTGCCGTCCGAACTGGACGAGCACCACCGTCGCGCGCTTTGCCGCTTGCTGGAAGACTTACGCTGCCAGGTCTTTATCACCTGTGTAGATCACGAATTATTGAGGGAAGGCTGGCAGACGGAAACGCCAGTCGCTCTGTTCCACGTGGAACAGGGCCGTATCACCCAGACCCACGACCATCGGGAGTGAAGGCATTGAGCGAAGAAAATACGTACGACTCAACGAGCATTAAAGTGCTGAAAGGCCTGGATGCCGTACGCAAACGTCCCGGTATGTACATTGGTGACACTGACGATGGCAGTGGTCTGCACCACATGGTGTTCGAGGTGGTCGATAACTCGATCGACGAAGCTCTCGCCGGCCACTGCGACGATATCAGCATCATCATTCACCCGGATGAGTCCATTACCGTTCGCGACAACGGTCGTGGTATCCCGGTAGACGTGCACAAAGAAGAAGGTGTATCGGCGGCCGAGGTCATCATGACCGTGCTGCACGCCGGCGGTAAGTTCGACGACAACTCCTACAAAGTATCCGGCGGTCTGCACGGTGTAGGCGTTTCGGTTGTGAACGCGCTGTCCAAAGAACTGATCCTGACCGTTCGCCGCAGCGGCAAGATCTGGGAACAGACTTACGTCCATGGTGTTCCGCAAGAGCCGATGAAAATCGTTGGCGAGAGCGAAACCACTGGCACGCAGATTCACTTCAAGCCTTCGGCTGAAACCTTCAAGAACATCCATTTCAGCTGGGACATCCTGGCCAAGCGGATTCGCGAACTATCCTTCCTCAACTCCGGTGTCGGCATCGTCCTCAAGGACGAGCGCAGCGGCAAGGAAGAGCTGTTCAAGTACGAAGGTGGTCTGCGTGCGTTCGTTGAATACCTGAACACCAACAAGACTCCAGTCAACCAGGTGTTCCATTTCAACATCCAGCGTGAAGACGGCATCGGCGTCGAAATCGCCTTGCAGTGGAACGACAGCTTCAACGAGAACCTGTTGTGCTTCACCAACAACATTCCACAGCGCGATGGCGGTACTCACCTGGTGGGTTTCCGTTCCGCACTGACGCGTAACCTGAACACCTATATCGAAGCTGAAGGTCTGGCGAAGAAGCACAAAGTTGCCACCACCGGTGACGATGCCCGCGAAGGCCTGACCGCGATCATTTCGGTAAAAGTGCCGGATCCGAAGTTCAGCTCCCAGACTAAAGACAAGCTGGTGTCTTCCGAAGTGAAGACTGCGGTTGAACAGGAAATGGGCAAGTACTTCTCTGACTTCTTGCTGGAGAACCCGAACGAAGCCAAGCTGGTCGTCGGCAAGATGATCGATGCGGCGCGTGCGCGTGAAGCGGCACGTAAGGCTCGTGAGATGACCCGCCGTAAAGGCGCGCTGGACATCGCCGGCCTGCCGGGCAAATTGGCTGACTGCCAGGAAAAAGACCCTGCCCTCTCCGAACTGTACCTTGTGGAAGGTGACTCTGCTGGCGGCTCCGCCAAGCAGGGACGCAACCGTCGCACCCAGGCCATCCTGCCGCTCAAGGGCAAGATCCTGAACGTCGAGAAGGCACGCTTCGACAAGATGATCTCTTCGCAGGAAGTGGGCACCTTGATCACCGCGCTGGGCTGCGGTATTGGCCGCGACGAGTACAACATCGACAAGCTGCGTTATCACAACATCATCATCATGACCGATGCTGACGTCGACGGTTCGCACATCCGTACCCTGTTGCTGACCTTCTTCTTCCGTCAGTTGCCGGAGTTGATTGAGCGCGGTTACATCTACATCGCTCAGCCGCCGCTGTACAAGGTCAAGAAAGGCAAGCAAGAGCAATACATCAAAGACGACGACGCCATGGAAGAGTACATGACGCAGTCGGCCCTGGAAGACGCGAGCCTGCACCTGAACGAAGAAGCCCCGGGTATCTCCGGCGAAGCGCTTGAGCGTCTGGTGAATGACTTCCGTCTGGTAATGAAGACCCTCAAGCGTCTGTCGCGCCTGTACCCGCAAGAACTGACCGAGCACTTCATCTACCTGCCAGCGGTAAGCATGGAGCAACTGTCCGATCACGCAGCGATGCAGGATTGGATGGCTCAGTTCGAAGTTCGCCTGCGCACCGTCGAAAAATCCGGCCTGGTTTACAAAGCCAGCCTGCGTGAAGACCGTGAACGTAACGTCTGGCTGCCAGAGGTCGAACTGATCTCCCACGGCCTGTCGAACTACATCACCTTCAACCGCGATTTCTTCGGCAGTAACGATTACAAGACTGTCGTGTCGTTGGGCGCTCAATTGAGCACCTTGCTGGACGACGGCGCGTACATCCAGCGCGGCGAGCGCAAGAAGCCGGTCACCGAATTCAAGGAAGCACTTGAATGGCTGATGGCTGAAAGCACCAAGCGTCACACCATCCAGCGATACAAAGGTCTGGGCGAAATGAACCCGGATCAGCTGTGGGAAACCACCATGGACCCAAGCCAGCGCCGGATGCTCAAAGTGACCATCGAAGACGCCATTGGCGCAGACCAGATCTTCAACACCCTGATGGGTGATGCGGTCGAACCTCGCCGTGACTTCATCGAAAGCAACGCCTTGGCGGTTTCCAACCTGGACTTCTGATCCGGGCAGGATCGCTAAACGGAAAAGGCCAACGCTTAGCGTTGGCCTTTTTTTATTGCGTGTTATGGGCGTCGCGACATTGCCCTGTAATGAAGATGAACCCCTGCGCGCTCAAGCAGGTCCAGAGTGAACAGGAAATTTTCGCGGACCGCAGGCTGGAGTTCCGGGTCTTCAAGGATCTGTGTTTCCACCACGAAATGAACGTCCCTTAGGTCAACCAAGGGGTGGCTCGGTCCGGATACGCCTCGCATAACACTCCATTGAGACGGTATATCAATTTATTAAGACGTCGATTATTTCCCTTCTCGATCAATCGCTCAGAACATCGATGCGCCTTTGGACTTGGCCAGATAGCGCCCCGGTGAATCCCCCAAATTACGCCGAAATACCGAGGTAAATGCGCTTGGGCTGCTGTAACCCAGATCAATAGCCACTTCGGTGATTGATGAACCATTGCTCAATCTGGACGTGGCTTCCAGCAAACAGACTTGTTGCCGCCAGAACACAAAACTCATGCCAGTCGCTTCCCGAAAACTTCGCGTGAACGTTCGCCGGCTCATGCTCGACCAACTGGCCATTTCACTGATGGAAATATTCTGCGTGGGTGCATCAAGGAATCGATGGCACGAATGGGCCAGTCGAGGCTCTGAAGGCAAAGGTGCGCTCAGTGGAAGCTCCGACATGGCGCCGATTTCATCCACCAGTAGCGTCTGCACGGATTGGCTTCGAATATTGGGCGGTTGCTCCGGATCAATAGTCAACGCCGCTTCCAACAAGTGCCTGAGTAGCGGCGAAACATTGTAGACCTGGCAATGCTCCGGCAAACCGGCGCGGATGGAGGCAGCCTCATTGAGGTAAGTATTGATCATGGTCACGTCGCCGCGCATATGCATTTCATGCGACACGCACGCGGGCACCCAAAGCGCTCTTTGAGGCGGGACAACCCAATTCCCCTGATCGGTGAACATCTTCAACGCGCCCGTTGAGGCGTACGCAAACTGACCACGACTGTGCGTGTGCCGCGCAAAAACAGTACCCGAAGAATACTTGCGCAGACTCACCACAGCATCGGGGCTTCCATGCTCGTAGGGATCCAGTGTTTGATTGATCAACATGGCCCGATTTTGACAAAAATAGACCTGCTATAGCAAGCAGGCCAAATTTTTGGACCATAGAATCGCATCTCCAAAACTACCTGATGCAAAAACGGTTCGCATTGAACTGATTGGAATGCGACATACCGCCTACGCGGTGTACCGCTTAATGTGAGGCTAGGGATATGCAGAAAAAACACTTGGTTCTGGCGATACTCGTCACCTTGGTATGGGGAGTGAACTTTCCAATCACCAAACTGGGTTTGCGCTCGATCGATCCCTTTGTGTTAACCGGAATACGCTTTGCACTCGCGGCCATACCCTTGGTGTTCTTCATCAAGCGCCCCGCCATCAAGTTCAGCTATGTCGCCGCTTACGGCTTCATTTTCGGGTTGGGTATGTGGGGGGTGATCAACTATGGCATTCAGGTCGGTGTCAGCCCCGGTATTGCTTCGCTGATCATTCAGCTCAGCGTGTTCTTCACCATGGGTTGGGGAGCGTTATTGTTTAAAGAAAAGTTACGCGGTGCTCAGCTTATCGGGGCACTGCTGGCATTGGTCGGGCTAGGTGGCATCATTTCCACCCAACAAGGGGAGCACGCAATACTTGGAGTACTGCTGATTGTGCTGAGTGCGGTCGCTTGGAGCGTCGGCAACGTGATTATCAAGAAATCCGGTGTCAAAGAGATCTTTTCATTCATGGTCTGGGCCAGTCTGTTTCCACCCATCCCACTCTTCTTCATCGCTTGGCTCATGCAGGGCGCCGCGCCCTTTGAGAACCTGCAAAGTAGTCTCGACTTCACGGCTGTGCTATCGATCGTTTTCCAGGTTTACCTGGCCACCCACTTTGCCTATTGGGGATGGAATTCGCTGTTGAAGCTTTATCCCGTATCCACAGTGGCACCGCTGTCGTTGTTGATTCCGGTATTCGGCATCGGCAGTTCGATGCTGATTATTGGCGAGCACATCTTGATACCGAACTTGATTTCAATTGCGATCATCATTATGGGATTGGCAGTCGGCCTCTATCGTAAGTCCCCCGGCACAATCCATGCCGCCCCCGGAGCCGAGTTTCGCCCTGACTGAACCGGTCGTGCCAGAACTATTCATCTTTGCCAGCATTTGCCAGGGCTGCCGAATCATCCGGCAGGACCGCTAAACGAAAAAGGCCAACGCTTAGCGCTGGCCTTTTTTATTGATCGTCGAAACGTCGTCATTCGCTAGCAGTGGCCACGCTCTCGAGCCGATACCCATACCCGTAAATCGTCAGCAGTTGCCAACCGCGATCGGCCGTCAGGCCCAACTTGTTGCGCAGGCGATAGATATGAGTGTCCAGCGGGCGGGAGGAGACTATTTCTTCATGGGTCCAAAAGCGCTCATACAAATATTCACGGGATAAAGGTCGGCCCAGATTAGCGAACAGACAGCGGGCGAGACGGTATTCCCGTTCGGTCAGGCTGATGGGGGTGGACGCGCGGGTGACGGTGAGTTCAGCGTCGTCGAATTCAAGATCATTGAAAGTCAGTATTTCGGGGGCTGCCGCGCGTTGCAGTCCATGTCGACGAAGTACCGCGCTGACTCGGGCCATCAGCTCGTTTGGACGAAATGGTTTGCTCACATAATCGTCGGCCCCGGCGTTCAACGCCTGGACGATATCGCTTTCAGTATCGCGGCTGGTGAGCATGATCGCGGCCGGTGGAGCGTCCATATGTTCACGGGTCCAGCGTAACAACGCCAAGCCAGTGATATCGGGCAGTTGCCAATCGAGGATCAGCAGGTCGAAGGTCTCCCGCCGGAGTTGCCGCAGCAAGTCCTCTCCCCGCTCGAAACTGTGCAACGTCCACGTCTGCTCTCCCGTTGCGGGAATCTGTCGCAGTGTCTGTTCCACCCGGCGGAGTTCGGCGGGTTCGTCATCCAGTATTGCGACACGCATGCCGAGTGATTCCTTTATCTCGTAAGTGCAAAGTGAAAATTGCGGAGTTTAGGCCGATTGATTGAATCGAAGTTCCCAAGCAGGGTGACGTTGATGATGTTTTAGCCTTCGACCAATTCTGAACAAATATTGTGAATCGGCTCGCAGGTTACTTATGCCGGTAAATTCGTCGTCGCTGAGCGGCACAAAGGCATTGGGATGTGCCCGACGCAGGGAGCGTCAACCTGGCAGGACCATCGATTGCCGGTTTTCGACGGTTTGCAGTTCAGGGGGAAATACACGGAGTGCCTGCTCGGTTCTAACACAAGGATGTGTCATCTCTTATGTCCTTTGCTCCGATGGCTATCTGCCAGAGCGGCCAGTCAGGTATCGTGCGTTAAATACTTGTGTGCGTTACTGGCGTGATTTTCATAAGAGCATAAAAAGCCAATCCATGAACCCCATGACCTTATTGCTTCCACGCGGTGTTTGTCTCTTTGATGGGTTAGAGGGCAAGACAACGCATGTCCAATAGCATCCTGGTCGACGACCGATGAAGAGCCGACCAAGGAAGGACGAGCGTGAACCCACCCAGGCTCAGCGGTTGTTTCGGCGTATGGTCCGAGAGTGGCTGTGGGTCTGTCTGATCTTGTTGCCGCTGACGGCGATGCTGTCCATGAGCCAAGGCCTGATCTTGAGCAAGCTGTTGTACGACAATCTTCGCCGGCTAAGCCCGCTGTCGGTGGACCCACGAATATTGCTCGTAACTATCGACGACTACAGCTTGCAGCAGCTTGGCCAATGGCCGTGGTCGCGGGCCACGCACGCGCAGCTGCTGGATCGGCTCAGCGCCGCGAACGTTAAAGGCGTTCTATTCGACGTAATTTTCAGCGAACCTGATAGCCAACCCGAGAATGATCAACTTTTGGCCCAGGCGGCCTGCCGGGCCGGGAATGTTTTCGTGCCGCTGCTGCGTGAAGATGAAGCGCGTTACGGTCAGCCCCTGGGGGAAATTGAGCCGGTGGATCCGCTGAACCATTGTGCCAAAGGCGTCGGGCACATCAATGCCGAAGCGGACGCCGATGGGATCGTGCGCAGCGTGTATTTAAGTGAAGGTCCGGCGCAAAACCCCCGCCCGCAACTGGCCTGGCTGCTGTACGAAGAAACCCTTGCCGACAAGGGGAATGCCCCGATGCCTGGTACCCCGGCCCTGCCATCGGCGCAAGGCTGGCAGCGAACGCATGAAATACGGATTCCTTTCATCCGCTCCGACGTGGGCTTTCCCACTGTGCCCTACGTCAGTGTATTGCGCGGCGAAGTCCCGCCCGAGTTGCTGCGCGATCGCTTGATCCTGATAGGCTCAACCGCTTCAGGTCTGGGCGACCGTTATGTGACACCGCAATCGGCCAGCATCGGCACCACATCGGGCATCGAGATACAGGCGAGTATCCTCAACGGACTGCTACAAAAGCGCAATATTGTGGTTGTCGATAAGCGCTTGGCGGCATTGCTAACGATAGTGATTGTCGGTGAATTGCTGGGCCTGCTGTTGGTGCGTCCGCGTCGCGCCTTATGGCTGACCTTGGGTGCAATGACAGTTGCTCTGCTGGTTTCGAGTGTGCTGTTGCGCCTAGGGTGGTGGTGGTCGCCGGCTGCCAGCCTGATGGGTATTTTGCTGGGTTATCTGATCTGGAATTGGCGAAGGCTGAATGCGGTGCTCGCCTATTTCGGCTGGGAACTGGCGCGTCTGGACAGCGAGCCAAAAGTCTTTCCCGAACGTCGTCGTACCCAAGCGCCAGCCGGTGATGTGCTGCAAGGGCAAATTGTCGCGCTGGAGCAGGCCATGAGTCGGACCCGCGACACCCGGCGTTTTATTGCTGATGGACTTGAATACCTGCCGGTGGCGACGCTGATCAGCGATCCGAACGGGCGCATTCTGCTGGCCAACCGCAAGGCTCGAGAAATGTTTTGTCGTGGCCTGGTGGGCGAGGACATGCTCGAGCAACTGAGCGATCTGGGTTACCCGGTGCCGTCCAACGGAATGCCATCTGCGTTGTCGACCTTGGAGCCGCTGGAGTTTCGTGACACCCAGGCACGCAGCCTGCGTCTGGACCTGGCACCGCTGTTTCCGGCCGAGGGCGACTCCGTGATTGGCTGGCTACTGAGCCTCACTGACCTGAGCGTCGAGCGGGACGCCGAAGAGCAGCGAGCGGTTTTGTTGCGCTTTTTGTCGCATGACCTCAGAGCGCCCCACTCGGCGATTCTGGCCTTGCTCGACGTTCAGCGTCATCAGGTGTCCGGCGACACTCAAGTGTTCAGCCAGATCGAGTTACAAGTGCGCAAGGCGTTGAAGCTGACCGAGGCTTTTGTGCAGTTGGCAAAAGCCGAGTCCGAGGCCTATCAGTTTCAGCCCAGCATGTTCGCGATGTTGTTACTCGATACCTTCGACCAGGCTTCGAGCATTGCTCATTTGAAGAACATTCAATTGCTGCATGATCTCGACGAAGACGCTGAAGCGCTGGTGCTGGCCGATCAGTCGCTGCTGACACGAGCACTGTTCAACCTGCTGGAAAACGCCATCAAGTACAGTCCGGCGGGTTCGCGGATCTCGGTGCGGGTGAGTTATGCCGAGGGCTGGTTGCTGTGCGAGATCGCGGATCAGGGCCGAGGGATTACTGTCGATGAACTTCCCGAGTTATTCAGTCAGTATCGGCGTTTTACCTCGGCTCACGGCAGTGACGGCCTGGGGCTGGGTTTGTCCATGGTCAAGGCCGTGGTGGACCGTCATGGCGGGAGGATTTCCTGTCATAGCGTGGTGGGGCGAGGCACAACGTTCAGTGTCCAGTTACCGCTATTGAGCGAGTGAGCCAGACGCTTTCAACGGGCATAAAAAAACCGGCTATATCAGCCGGTTTTTTTTAGTCCGAAATAAACTTATGCACCTTTTTCGACGTTTTATTTGCTTAAGAAATATGTATGTAAATCATAAGCTTAAAAACTAAAAAAGACGTTTTTCAACAAAATGGTACACAGGTTATCCACAGAATTTCAGACAGTCACTTGATCGGTGGCGTTGGGTGCCGTCGGGGCTGCTGGCAACGAACCCATTTCGCGCTGCATCTGTTCGTTCCAGGCCTGCACTCGGTCATTCAGGTCGGCGATGGCTCGCGGCCCACTACCCTCGGCGTACATCGGCGCGCCAATGATGACGGTAATCACGCCTTGCTGCTTCGCCCAACCGGTTTTTGGCCAGAACTTGCCAGCATTGTGCGCAATTGGCAGTACCGGTAATGACGCATTGACGGCCAGCGCGGTGCCACCGCGGGAGAACTTGCCGATAGTGCCGTAAGGAACGCGAGTCCCTTCAGGGAAGATCAGTACCCAGACATTGTCCTTGAGCAGCTCATCGCCCTTCTTCGCCACATGCTTGAGCGCAGCTTTGGGATTGCCACGGTCGATGGCGATCGGTCGCAGCATGGCCATGGCCCAGCCGAAGAACGGAACGTAGAGCAGTTCGCGCTTGAGCACCTGGCTCAGAGGCGAGAAATAGGCCGAGAGAAAGAATGTTTCCCAGGTGCTCTGGTGATTCGACTGAATCACGCAGGGCTGGTCAGGCACATTCTCGGCACCCTTCACTTCGTAACGGATACCCAGAAAGACTTTGCTCAGCCACAAGGCGCAACGGCACCAATACACGTTGATAAAACGATAACGCGCCTTGAACGGCAGAAACGGCGCGATAAAAAAGCTCAGGGTGCACCAGAGCAAAGAACTGGTGCCCAGCAGCAGGTAAAAGAGGAAAGTTCTGATGGCCTGCAGTATCGACATGGCGACATTTACCGTTGCGGGCATTGCCCGCCTATTCAAACGCACTCCCGATCAGTCCTTGGCCAGGATGTTCAGAAGAGCCTTAGTGATGGATAAGTTCCGCGGCAATCGCCGCCAGATCGTCAAAAATCAAGGTGCCCGCCGGCAGGGTTTTGCTCTGAGTCTTTTCGCCTTTCCCTGTCTTTACCAAAACTGGCTGACAGTCGACGGCTCTGGCGGCTTCCAGGTCACCGAGAGTATCGCCGACGAACCATAGATTCGTCAGCGAAACGTTGTAATGCGCGGCGATGGTTTTCAACATCCCGGGTTTTGGCTTGCGGCAATCGCAGCCATCGTCTGGCCCATGCGGGCAATAAACGATCAGCCCGACTTCGCCGCCCTGCTCCGCCACCAGCTCGCGCAAACGAGCGTGCATGGCGTCCAGGGTGGCGATGTCGTAATAGCCGCGAGCGATGCCGGACTGGTTGGTAGCGACCGCCACCGTCCAGCCGGCCTTGCTCAACTGCGCGATCGCTTCGATCGAACCGGGGAGCGGAATCCACTCCTCCACCGACTTGATGTACGCGTCGGAGTCGTAATTGATCACTCCGTCCCGATCGAGAATCAGCAGTTTCAACAGCAGCCCCTTAGCCCAGCAGCGAAATGTCGGCGACGCCGAGAAACAAACCACGCAGACGCGCCAGCAGCGCATAGCGGTTGGCTCGCACCTTGGCGTCTTCAGCGTTGACCATCACCGCTTCGAAGAACGCATCCACTGGCTCGCGCAAAGCGGCCAGACGCGCCAGCGATTCGCTGTACTGGCGCGCAGCCGCCATTGGCTGCACAGCCTGGTCAGCTTGCTGGATCGCCGAATACAGCGAGAACTCATTGGCGTTGTCGAAGTACTTGGCTTCAACGACCGAAGGAACAGAGCCTTCGACCTTGCTCAGCAAGTTCGAAACACGCTTGTTCACGGCGGCCAGGGCAGCGGCTTCCGGCAATTTGCGGAACGCTTCTACCGCTTGTACACGCTGATCGAAGTCCAGCGCCGAACCCGGCTTCAGGGCACGTACCGACAGGTAAGTCCCGACATCAACGCCTTCGTCTTCATAACGGGCACGCAGACGATCGAAGATGAATTCCAGCACCGAATCATTCAGGCCGGCAGCCTTGACCTTGGTACCGAACGCATTCACGGCAAACGCCACGGCGTCGTTCAGGTCGAGGTCGAGTTTCTTGTCGATCAGGATGCGCAATACACCCAGCGCAGCGCGGCGCAGGGCATACGGGTCTTTGCTGCCGGTTGGCAGCATGCCGATACCGAAAATACCCACCAGTGTGTCGAGCTTGTCGGCGATGGCCACGGCCGCACCGGTCAGCGTGGTCGGCAATTCAGCGCCGGCACCGCGTGGCATGTACTGCTCGTTCAGCGCCAGTGCGACTTCTTCCGGCTCGCCGTCGTTGAGGGCGTAGTAGTAACCGGCGACACCTTGCATCTCCGGGAACTCACCGACCATCTCAGTCGCCAGGTCGCACTTGGACAGCAGGCCTGCACGGGCTGCCCACGAGGCGTTGCCGCCAATCCGCGCAGCAATGTAAGCGGCAAGTTTGGAAACGCGTTCGGCCTTGTCGTAGACGCTGCCGAGTTTTTCCTGGAACACCACGTTCTGCAGACGCAGGTTGAAGTCTTCGAGTTTTTGCTTCTTGTCTTGCTTGAAGAAGAACTCGGCGTCGGTCAGGCGTGGGCGAACCACTTTCTCGTTACCGGCGATGATTTGCTGTGGGTCTTTGCTTTCGATGTTGGCCACGGTAATGAAACGTGGCAGCAACTTGCCCTCGGCATCCAGCAGGCAGAAATACTTCTGGTTGTCCTGCATGGTGGTGATCAGCGCTTCTTGCGGCACGTCGAGGAAACGTTCTTCGAACGAGCACACCAGCGGCACCGGCCATTCAACCAGCGCGGTCACTTCGTCGAGCAGGCTCGGCGGCACGATCGCCGTACCTTCCTGCAGCGTCGCCAGTTCTTCGGTGCGCTTGCTGATCAGCTCGCGACGCTCGTTGGCATCGGCCAGCACATAGGCAGCACGCAGATCGCTCAGGTAGTTGGCTGGCGAGGTGATGCGCACGCTTTCTGGATGGTGGAAGCGGTGACCACGGGAATCGCGGCCGGACTTTTGCGCGAGGATGGTGCAGTCGATGACGTGGTCACCGAGCAGCATCACCAGCCATTGAGTCGGGCGAACGAATTCTTCCTTGCGAGCACCCCAGCGCATGCGCTTGGGGATAGGCAGGTCGTTCAGGGAATCTTCGACGATGGTTGGCATCAGGCTCGCGGTCGGCTTGCCGGCGATGCTTTGGCTGTAGCGCAGTTTCGGACCGCTCTGATCGATTTCGCTCAGGTCGACGCCGCACTTCTTGGCGAAGCCCAGGGCTGCTTGAGTCGGGTTGCCTTCGGCATCGAACGCGGCCTGACGCGGCGGGCCGTCGAGGTTGATGCTGCGATCCGGCTGCTGGGTCGCCAGCGCGGTGATCAGCACGGCCAGACGACGTGGCGCGGCGTAGACGGTTTTGGTTTCGTAATTCAGGCCAGCGGCTTGCAGGCCTTTGTCGATACCGGCCATAAACGCTTCGGCCAGGGTGTTCAGGGCTTTGGGTGGCAGTTCTTCGGTGCCCAATTCAACCAGAAAATCTTGAGCACTCATTGTGCAGCCTCCAGCTTGGCCAGTACTTCATCACGCAGGTCCGGGGTCGCCATCGGGAAGCCCAGCTTGGCGCGAGCCAGCAGGTAGGCTTGCGCAACGGAACGCGCCAGGGTGCGTACACGCAGGATGTATTGCTGACGCGCGGTCACCGAGATCGCCCGGCGCGCATCCAGCAGGTTGAAGGTGTGGGAAGCCTTCAACACCATTTCGTAGCTCGGCAACGGCAATGGCTGATCGAGTTCGATCAGGCGCTTGGCTTCGCTTTCATAGAAGTCGAACAACTCGAACAGCTTCTCGACGTTGGCGTGTTCGAAGTTGTAGGTCGACTGCTCCACTTCGTTCTGGTGGAACACGTCGCCGTAGGTCACCTTGCCGAACGGACCGTCAGCCCAGACCAGGTCGTAGACCGAGTCCACGCCTTGCAGGTACATGGCCAGACGCTCCAGACCGTAAGTGATCTCACCGGTCACCGGGTAGCACTCGATGCCGCCCGCTTGCTGGAAGTAAGTGAACTGCGTCACTTCCATGCCGTTGAGCCAGACTTCCCAGCCCAGACCCCAGGCGCCCAGCGTTGGCGACTCCCAGTTGTCTTCGACGAAACGGATGTCATGCACCAGCGGGTCGAGGCCTACGTGCTTGAGGGAGCCCAGGTACAGTTCCTGGAAGTTGTCCGGGTTCGGCTTCAGGACTACCTGGAACTGGTAGTAGTGCTGCAGACGGTTCGGGTTTTCGCCGTAGCGGCCGTCAGTCGGGCGACGACTGGGCTGCACATAAGCGGCGTTCCAGGTTTCCGGGCCAATGGCGCGCAGGAACGTGGCAGTGTGGAAAGTGCCGGCGCCTACTTCCATATCGTAGGGCTGAAGTACCACACAACCTTGCTCGGCCCAGTATTGCTGGAGGGCGAGGATCAAGTCTTGGAAGGTACGCACGGCTGGCGTAGGCTGGCTCACGAAATTCACCTGTTTCTTGGGCTGCGATTTAAAGAGCGGGAGTATACCCGATTCGGTCCTGCGCACGCCCCCTGGAGCCTTATGCCACGCTGCTTTTGGTGTACCGAAGATCCGCTGTACATGGCTTATCACGATCAGGAGTGGGGCACGCCGCTAGGCGATGCGCAGGGTTTGTTCGAGTTGCTTTTGCTCGAAGGGTTCCAGGCCGGGCTTTCCTGGATCACCGTGTTGCGCAAACGAGAGCGCTATCGCGAGGTGCTGTTTGGCTTCGACGTACAGCGCGTGGCGCAGATGAGCGATGCGGAAATCGATGTATTGATGCTCGATCCGGGGATCATCCGCAATCGTCTCAAACTCAATGCCGCCCGGCGCAATGCCCAGGCCTGGCTGGCGTTGGAGGACCCGGTGGGGTTTCTCTGGTCGTTCGTCGGCGGAACGCCTGTGATCAATCATTTCAAGGATCGCAGCGAAGTACCGGCCGTGACACCGGTCGCCGTGGAGATGAGCAAAGGTCTGAGAAAAGCCGGATTCACGTTCGTCGGCCCGACCATTTGTTACGCGTTGATGCAGGCTTCGGGCATGGTCATGGACCACACTCGGGATTGCGATCGTTACGCCACCTTGGCGAGCGGCGGTTAGAATAGCCGCCTCGCGCACAGCACAAGATCAGGAGTGACCCTGTGGATAAGTTTAAAGGCGCCTTGCTGGTAGGCGCTCTGCGGTTGTTTGCCCTGCTGCCGTGGCGGGCAGTGCAGGCGGTGGGCTCGGCGATTGGCTGGATCATGTGGAAAACCCCCAATCGTTCCCGCGACGTGGTACGGATCAACCTCGCCAAGTGCTTTCCGCAGATGGACCCGGCCGAACGCGAGCGTCTGGTGGGCCAGAGCCTGAAAGACATTGGCAAATCCCTGACCGAGAGCGCTTGCGCGTGGATCTGGCCGGCTCAGCGCTCCATTGACCTGGTGCGCGAAGTCGAAGGTCTCGACGTTTTGAAAGAGGCGTTGGCATCCGGCAAAGGCGTGGTCGGCATCACCAGCCACCTGGGCAACTGGGAAGTGTTGAATCACTTCTATTGCAACCAGTGCAAACCGATCATTTTCTACCGTCCACCCAAGCTCAAGGCGGTGGATGAATTGCTGCGCAAGCAGCGGGTGCAATTGGGTAACCGGGTGGCCGCTTCCACCAAGGAAGGCATCCTCAGCGTGATCAAGGAAGTGCGCAAAGGTGGTGCAGTGGGCATTCCGGCTGACCCGGAACCGGCCGAATCCGCCGGGATCTTCGTGCCGTTCTTCGCCACTCAGGCCCTGACCAGTAAATTCGTCCCGAACATGCTGGCCGGCGGCAAAGCGGTCGGCGTGTTCCTGCATGCCCTGCGGTTGCCGGACGGTTCGGGTTACAAAGTGATCCTCGAAGCTGCCCCCGAAGCCATGTACAGCACAGATACCGAAACTTCCTGCGCGGCGATGAGCCAGGTGGTCGAGCGCTATGTGCGGGCTTATCCGAGCCAGTACATGTGGAGCATGAAGCGCTTCAAGAAGCGCCCGCCGGGTGAAGAACGCTGGTATTGAGACACTGGATGATCTAACGCTGTGGTCCCTTGTGGGAGCGGCGGTGCGGCGATCCGACTTGCTCGCGAAGACGGTGTGTCAGTCGACATCATCTTGGCTGGCACTCCGCTTTCGCGAGCAAGCCCGCTCCCACAGGGTTTTGTGTCAGATCTGACGCTCAAGCTTTTTCAGAAACACCGTCATTTCCTTCTCGGCCTGCTTGTCGCCATGGTTGCGGGCGGCTTCCAGGCCCTGTTCCCAGGCCTGACGCGCCGCCGCGTAATCCGCCAATGCCAAATGGGCCTTGCCCAATAGCTTCCAGGCTGCCGAATACTTCGGATCGAACTCGACACAACGCTGGAAATGCTCTGCGGCTTTGGCATTTTCACCAAGATCCAGATAACCCTTGCCCAGGCCGAAGCGCAGCAGCGAGTTATCCACACCCTTGGCGAGCATTTTTTCCAGGGATTCGATCATCGGTGCTTCCTCAGTCAGTGATCGTTCCCACGCTCCGCGTGGGAATGCAGCCCGGGACGCTCTGCGTCCCATTCAAAGCCGAACGCGGAACGTCCGTTGAGGCATTCCCACGCAGAGCGTGGGAACGATCATCAGAAAAAGCTCAACCCCACATGGAACAGCTTTTCCACATCCCGAATATGCTTTTTATCCACAAGGAACAGAATCACATGGTCGCCGGTTTCGATCACGGTGTTGTCATGGGCGATGATCACTTCTTCGTCACGGATGATCGCGCCGATGGTGGTCCCCGGCGGCAGGCCGATGTTTTCGATGGCTTTGCCGATCACCTTGCTCGACTTCGCATCACCGTGGGCGATGGCCTCGATGGCTTCCGCCGCACCTCGACGCAATGAGTGCACGCTGACGATATCGCCGCGCCGCACGTGGGCCAGCAAGGTGCCGATGGTCGCCAATTGAGGGCTGATGGCGATGTCGATGTCGCCGCCCTGGATCAGGTCGACGTAGGCCGGATTGTTGATGATCGTCATCACCTTCTTCGCGCCCAGGCGCTTGGCGAGCAGCGACGACATGATGTTGGCTTCGTCGTCGTTGGTCAGCGCCAGGAAGATGTCGGCGTCGGCGATGTTCTCTTCCATCAGCAAATCGCGGTCGGAGGCACTGCCCTGCAACACCACGGTACTGTCGAGGGTGTCCGAGAGGTGACGGCAGCGGGCCGGGTTCATCTCGATGATCTTCACCTGATAGCGGCTTTCGATGGCCTCGGCCAAACGCTCGCCAATCTGCCCGCCGCCAGCGATAACGATGCGTTTGTAGCTCTCATCGAGGCGGCGCATTTCGCTCATCACCGCGCGAATATTCGCTTTGGCGGCGATGAAAAACACTTCGTCATCGGCCTCGATCACCGTATCGCCCTGGGGCAGGATCGGTCGGTCACGCCGGAAAATCGCCGCAACGCGGGTTTCGACGTTCGGCATGTGTTCGCGCAACTGACGCAGTTGCTGGCCCACCAGCGGCCCGCCGTAATAGGCCTTCACTGCCACCAGTTGCGCCTTGCCTTCGGCGAAGTCGATCACCTGCAACGCGCCGGGATGCTGGATCAGGCGCTTGATGTAGTTGGTAACGACTTGCTCCGGACTGATCAGCACGTCGACCGGAATCGCTTCGTTATCGAACAGTTCGGGGCGGGTCAGGTACGCTGCTTCGCGGACCCGGGCGATTTTGGTTGGCGTGTGGAACAAGGTGTGAGCGACCTGACAGGCCACCATGTTGGTTTCGTCACTGTTGGTCACTGCAACCAACATGTCGGCGTCGTCGGCACCGGCCTGACGCAGTACGGTCGGCAGCGAACCGCGACCCTGTACGGTGCGGATGTCCAGCCGATCGCCGAGGTCGCGCAGGCGTTCGCCATCGGTGTCGACCACGGTGATGTCGTTGGCTTCGCTAGCCAGGTGTTCTGCCAGCGAACCGCCGACCTGCCCTGCGCCGAGGATGATGATTTTCATCCAGTCACTCCCTTAAAACCGGTTAACCGCGCGCGGCGGCGATCTTGATCAGCTTGGCGTAGTAGAACCCGTCGTGGCCGCCTTCCTGGGCCAGTAATTGGCGACCGTGGGGCTGCTTGATGCCGGCCTGACTGGCGATATCGAGTTCACGGGCACCCGGGGTGCGAGCGAGGAACGCTTCGATGACTTCGGTGTTTTCGGTCGGCAGCGTGGAGCAGGTGGCGTAAAGCAGAATGCCGCCCACTTCCAACGTTATCCACATGGCATCAAGCAGCTCGCCCTGAAGCACCGCCAGCGCGGCGATGTCATCGGGTTGGCGGGTCAGTTTGATGTCCGGGTGACGACGGATCACCCCGGTGGCCGAGCACGGGGCGTCCAGCAAAATGCGCTGGAACGGTTTACCGTCCCACCAGGTCGCGGTGTCGCGGCCGTCGGCGGCGATCAGTTCGGCGCTCAAGCCCAGGCGTGCAAGGTTTTCCCGTACTCGCACCAGACGCTTGGCTTCCAGATCCACGGCCACTACGCCGGCCAGTTTGGGCTCGGCCTCAAGGATGTGGCAGGTTTTGCCGCCCGGTGCGCAGCAGGCGTCCAGCACCCGTTGGCCTGGCGCGAGGTCCAGCAGATTGGCGGCCAGTTGCGCGGCTTCGTCCTGCACGCTGATCCAGCCTTCGGCGAAACCCGGGAGGCTGCGCACGTCGGCCGCTGCGTCGAGGATGATGCCGTCCTGACTGTAAACACACGGCGTGGCAGCGATGCCCGCTTCAGTCAGCAACCCGAGATAAGCGTCGCGAGTGTGATGGCGACGGTTGACCCGCAAAATCATCGGCGGATGAGCGTTGTTCGCCGCGCAAATGGCTTCCCACTGCTCAGGCCAGAAGGCTTTGAGGGATTTTTGCAGCCAGCGCGGGTGAGCGGTGCGCACCACCGGGTCGTGTTCCAGCTCGGCCAGCAGTGCTTCGCTTTCCCGTTGGGCGCGGCGCAGCACGGCATTGAGCAGGGCTTTGGCCCAGGGCTTTTTCAGTTTGTCGGCGCAACCGACGGTTTCGCCGATGGCCGCGTGGGCCGGAACCCGGGTGTAGAGCAGTTGGTAGAGGCCGACCAGCAACAGCGCCTCGACATCGGCATCAGCTGCTTTGAACGGCTTTTGCAGCAACTTGGCCGCCAACGCCGACAAACGTGGCTGCCAGCGAGCCGTGCCGAACGCCAGGTCCTGGGTGAAGCCGCGATCACGGTCTTCGACCTTGTCCATTTGCGTCGGCAGAGAGCTGTTGAGTGAGGCTTTTCCGTTAAGAACAGCAGCCAGTGCCTTGGCGGCAGCCAGACGTGGATTCATTGAGCGTCCGCCGATTGACCGAGAACGGTGCCGACGGCGAATTTCTCACGACGGCTGTTGAACAAGTCGCTGAAGTTCAGCGCCTTGCCGCCGGGCAATTGCAGACGGGTCAGGCACAGCGCCTGTTCACCGCAGGCGACGACCAAGCCGTCCTTGCTGGCACTGAGGATTTCACCCGGTGCGCCCTGCCCTTCGGCGAGGCTTGCGGCCAGCACTTTCAGTGCTTCGCCGTTTAGCGTGCTGTGGGTGATCGGCCATGGGTTAAAGGCGCGAACCAGACGCTCCAGCTCAACTGCCGGGCGACTCCAGTCGATGCGCGCTTCGTCCTTGTTCAATTTGTGTGCATAGGTGGCGAGGCTGTCGTCCTGCACTTCGCCTTCCAGAGTGCCTGCAGCCAAACCTGCAATCGCCTGCACCACGGCCGGTGGGCCCATCTCTGCGAGGCGATCATGGAGGCTGCCGCCGGTGTCTTCGGCGCTGATCGGCGTGGTGACCTTGAGCAGCATCGGCCCGGTATCCAGACCCAGTTCCATGCGCATCACGGTTACGCCACTTTCGCTGTCGCCCGCCTCAACGGCGCGCTGGATCGGTGCCGCACCGCGCCAGCGTGGCAGCAAGGAAGCGTGACTGTTGATGCAACCCAGACGCGGAATATCCAGCACCACTTGCGGCAGGATCAGCCCGTAAGCGACCACCACCAGTAAATCCGGTTTCAGTGCGGCGAGTTCAGCCTGAGCGTCTTCGTTGCGCAGGGTCGGCGGTTGCAACACCTGGATGTTGTGCTCCAGAGCCAACTGCTTGACCGGGCTCGGCATCAGCTTCTGCCCACGGCCCGCCGGACGGTCCGGTTGGGTGTAGACCGCAACGATCTCATAAGGACTGTCGAGCAGGGCCTTGAGGTGTTCGGCGGCGAATTCCGGGGTACCGGCAAAGACAATGCGCAGTGGCTCAGTCATGAAAGCTCTCAATTACAAAGCGTCTTGAAAAGAAAAAGGCTTGCCGCGGCAAGCCTTTGAAAGAAGGGCATCAAGCGTTCTGGCGATGGAGCTTTTCCAGTTTCTTCTTGATCCGGTCGCGTTTGAGCGTAGACAGGTAATCAACGAACAATTTGCCGTTGAGGTGGTCGCATTCATGCTGGATGCACACCGCAAGCAGGCCTTCGGCGATCAGTTCGTACGGTTGGCCGTCGCGGTCCAGGGCCTTGATCTTGACCTTTTGCGGGCGGTCGACATTTTCGTAGAAACCCGGCACCGAGAGGCAGCCTTCCTGGTACTGGTCCACCTCGTCGGTCAGGACTTCGAACTCGGGGTTGATGAACACCCGTGGTTCGCTGCGGTCTTCGGAGAGGTCCATCACGACGATACGTTTATGCACGTTGACCTGGGTCGCGGCGAGGCCGATGCCTGGCGCTTCATACATTGTTTCAAACATGTCATCGACCAACTGACGCACTTCGTCGTCCACTACAGCCACTGGTTTGGCGATAGTGCGCAGGCGCGAGTCGGGGAATTCGAGGATGTCTAAAATGGCCATAAGCTCAATTGCTGCACGTGTGAGGTAAAGTCGGGTCGATGGCCTGGCGAGTCCGAGGATGCAGGCTACCGTTGTGAACGTAGCTTCCGGCTTTTCAATAATGAGCCGGGAGCGAGCCACGAGGGCTCTGGCGTTTCACGCGAACGTACATAATAAAGGGATTCACCGCATGAGGAAATCACTACTCGCCTTGCTCCTTCTGGCCTCGGCCGGTTTTGCGCACGGGCAAGTGCAACTCAGGGAAGGTTTTCCACAGCAATACACTGTGGTGGCAGGGGACACACTCTGGGACATTTCCGCCAAATATCTGCGTGAACCGTGGGAATGGCCGCAGCTTTGGCAGGCCAATCCACAGATCGAAAACCCTAATCTCATCTATCCGGGCGATACGCTGTCGCTGGTCTACGTCAACGGTCAACCACGCCTGACCCTCAATCGCGGCGCTTCACGGGGCACCATCAAGCTTTCGCCACGAATCCGCAGCTCGCCGGTGGCCGATGCCATTCCGAGCATTCCGCTGAAATCAATCAACAGCTTTCTGCTGAGCAACCGCATCGTCGACAAGGCAGAGGATTTCGACAAGGCGCCCTACATCGTCGCCGGCGATGCCGAACGGGTGCTCAGCGGCACGGGTGATCGAATATTCGCGCGTGGCCATTTCGACCCGGCACAACCGGTGTACGGCATCTTCCGTCAGGGCAAGGTCTACACCGATCCGCAGAGCAAGGAGTTTCTGGGGATCAACGCCGACGACATCGGTGGCGGCGAGATCATTGCCACTGAAGGCGACGTCGCCACCCTGGCCCTGCAACGCACCACTCAGGAAGTGCGACTCGGCGACCGGTTGTTCGGCGGCGAAGAGCGCTCGATCAATTCGACCTTCATGCCCAGTGCGCCAACTACCGAAATCGACGGCTTGATTATCGATGTGCCGCGTGGGGTGACCCAGATCGGCGCGCTGGATGTCGTCACGCTGAACAAGGGGCAGCGCGATGGCCTGGCCGAAGGCAATGTGCTGGTGGTGATGAAAACCGGTGAAACCGTGCGTGACCGGATCACCGGCCAGCCATTGAAAATTCCCGACGAGCGGGCCGGTTTGCTGATGGTCTTCCGCACTTACGACAAGCTCAGTTACGGGCTTGTCCTTAACGCATCGCGCTCCCTGGCGGTGATGGACAAGGTGCGAAATCCTTAACACGCTCCACAAGTTACCAACAGAGTTATCCACAGCTTATTCCCGATTCGACGGGACTCTATAACGATCAAGGATGATCCATGTCGCTGTCTGCCTGTACGTCCGTTTCCCCTGCGGAACTGGAAGCCCGTTTACGCCTGCACCGTTTGCCGGAACTCGGTCCTGTGCGTTTCAAGAAACTGCTTGAGGCCTTCGGCTCTGCCTCCAAAGCCATCAGCGCACCGGCCAGCGCCTGGCGTGCGTTGGGCCTTCCACTTGCTTGCGCGGAGGGCCGGCGCTCTATTGAAGTCCGTGACGGCGCCAGTCACGCATTGGCCTGGTTAGAGCGCCCGGGCCAGCATTTACTGATGTGGGACCAACCTGACTACCCCGCGTTGCTGGCGCAAATCAGTGATGCGCCGCCTCTGCTATTCGTCGCGGGCGATCCGGGCATACTGGAAAAACCACAGCTGGCGATGGTCGGAAGCCGTCGTGCTTCGCGGCCGGGCATGGACACTGCCACCGCTTTTTCCCGCAGTCTGGCCGGCGCCGGTTTTGTTATCACCAGCGGTCTGGCCTTGGGCATCGATGCTGCGGCGCATCAGGCGGCTCTGGACGTTGGCGGGCAAACGGTCGGCGTACTTGGCACGGGGCTGGAAAATTTTTATCCACAGCGAAATCAGCGACTGGCGGACGCCATGATCGCGTCGGGAAGCGCGGTACTTTCAGAGTTCCCGCTGGACGCCGGCCCTTCCCCTGGCAACTTCCCCCGGCGCAATCGAATCATCAGCGGTTTGTCCCTCGGCGTGCTCGTGGTCGAGGCGAGTATTGCCAGTGGTTCGTTGATCACCGCGAGACTGGCGGCGGAACAGGGGCGTGAGGTGTATGCGATACCGGGATCGATCCACCACCCTGGCGCAAAGGGTTGCCATCAGTTGATCCGCGACGGTGCGGTGCTGGTGGAAACCATCGAGCACATCCTCGAAGCCTTGCGCGGCTGGCAACGGCTGCCGTTATCCACAGAAACGCCGCAGACGACAGAGACTCATCCGCTGCTCATATTGCTCCACGCGGCGCCCCATACCAGCGAAGCCTTGGCGATCACCAGCGGCTGGGCGTTGTCGAAAGTATTGGCAGCGCTGACGGAGCTGGAAATGGATGGCCGTGCGGTCTGTGAAAGCGGCCGCTGGCTTGCGCGGGGACGCTAGGTTTTATAGGGAAGATCGGTAAACTGCGCAGAGCCTTATTCCGGAGAGTCTTTCATGGTCAACAGTTGGCGTGTGCAACAAGCCGCACGAGAAATTCGCGCTGGGGCGGTCATTGCCTATCCAACCGAAGCTGTCTGGGGCCTGGGTTGCGACCCGTGGGATGAAGAGGCAGTGGATCGTCTGTTGCTGATCAAGGGGCGGTCTGTGGATAAAGGCCTGATTCTGGTGGCCGACAATATCCGTCAGTTCGACTTCCTCTTTGAAGACTTCCCTGAGTTGTGGATGGACCGCATGGCCAGCACTTGGCCGGGCCCCAACACCTGGCTGGTGCCGCATCAGAATATGTTGCCCCAATGGATTACCGGTGTGCACGAAACCGTGGCGTTGCGGGTTAGCGATCACCCACTGGTGCGGGATTTGTGTGCGTTGGTCGGGCCGTTGGTTTCGACCTCGGCCAACCCGCAGGGACGGCCGGCGGCGCGAACGCGGCTTCGCGTGGAGCAGTATTTCCGTGGGCAGGTCGATTGGGTGCTGGGTGGCAATCTGGGTGGACGGAAGAATCCGAGCGTGATTCGCGATCTGGCCACCGGCCACGTTGTGCGCCCGGATTAGACCGCGTCATCGTTCTTCGCGGGCAAGCCTCGCTCCCACAGATCCGAGTCGTATACGAATAATGTGAACGACCGAAATCCTGTGGGAGCGGGCTTGCCCGCGATGGCGTCCTCAAGGCAACAAAATGGTCGAGCCCGTCGTGCGCCGCGCCGACAATTCGGTCTGTGCTTTCGCCGCTTCAGCCAATGGATAGCGCTGACTGATGTCCACCTTCAACTTGCCGCTGATGATCATCTCGAACAGCTCATCGGCCATGCTTTGCAGGTTTTCAGCATTGTTGGCGTAGGTCGCCAGGGTCGGTCGGGTCACGTACAGCGAACCCTTCCCCGCGAGAATCCCCAGATTCACTCCATCCACTGCGCCGGAAGCATTACCGAAACTCACCACCAGCCCCCGAGGCGCGACGCTGTCGAGTGACGTCAGCCAGGTATCTTTGCCTACGCCGTCGTACACCACCGGCACTTTTTTACCGTCAGTCAATTCCAGCACGCGTTGTGCGACGTTTTCATGGCTGTAATCGATGGTCGCCCAGGCACCATTGGCTTTCGCAAGAGCGGCTTTCTCTGCTGAACTGACTGTGCCAATCAGTTTCACGCCCAAGGCCTTGGCCCATTGGCAAGCCAGGGAACCGACGCCTCCGGCTGCTGCGTGGAACAGAATGGTTTCGCCACCCTTGAGTTCATACGTCTGACGCAGCAAGTACTGCACGGTCAGGCCTTTGAGCATTATGCCGGCGGCCTGTTCGAAGCTGATGGCATCTGGCAGATGCACCAGATTGGCTTCCGGCAATACATGAACGTCGCTATAAGCGCCCAATGGGCCACTACTGTACGCCACGCGATCACCGATCTTGAAGCGGGTGACTTCGCTGCCCACCGCCTCGACCACGCCCGCGCCTTCAGCGCCCAGGCCCGACGGCAAGGCGGGTGGCGCATAAAGGCCACTGCGGTAATAAGTGTCGATGAAGTTGAGGCCGATGGCCTTGTTGGTCACGCGCACCTGCAGCGGGCCGGGTTCGGCGGGCTGGTAATCGACATGCTCGAGCACTTCGGGACCGCCGTGGGCGCGGAACTGGATACGC
Source organism: Pseudomonas sp. S2_A02 (assembly GCF_054668495.1). NCBI lineage: Bacteria > Pseudomonadati > Pseudomonadota > Gammaproteobacteria > Pseudomonadales > Pseudomonadaceae > Pseudomonas > Pseudomonas sp. S2_A02. The sequence goes on from NZ_CP162776.1 coordinate 3,757,355, forward strand.
TTTGCCATCTGCACTTTCCTTAAGTATTAGCTTCTAGAGTTGTAGCGCCAAGCGCCCTATCGGACTCTTAAAGCTTGACCTTCGTCAACTGCGACGGCACAAGGTGCAGTGTTATCCTACGCAGCAATTTGCCGCCGGCCTGTATGAGCGCCGCGTAGCTTTGCCCGATTCAAGGTGATGCCATGACTACCCGCACCGAGGCCGTAAAAGCCTACCTGCTCGACCTGCAAGACCGCATTTGCGCTGCCCTGGAAGCTGAAGACGGCGGCGCGCATTTCGTCGAAGACGCCTGGACCCGGCTTGCCGGTGGTGGCGGTCGCACCCGGGTGATTGAAAACGGCGCGGTCATCGAAAAGGGCGGCGTCAACTTTTCCCACGTCTTTGGCAGCGGTCTCCCACCCTCCGCCAGCGCTCATCGACCAGAACTGGCCGGCCGAGGCTTCGAAGCCTTGGGCGTGTCGTTGGTGATTCACCCGCACAACCCGCATGTACCGACATCCCACGCCAATGTGCGCTTTTTCATCGCCGAAAAAGAAGGTGAAGAGCCGGTCTGGTGGTTCGGTGGCGGCTTCGACCTGACCCCTTATTACGGTAATGAAGAAGACTGCGTGCACTGGCACCGCGTCGCCGAACAGGCCTGCGCGCCGTTCGGCCCGGACGTCTACCCGCGCTACAAAGCCTGGTGCGACAGTTACTTCCACATCAAGCATCGCCACGAGCCGCGTGGCATCGGCGGCCTGTTTTTCGATGACTTGAATGAGTGGGACTTCGACACCAGCTTCGCCTTCATGCGTGCCATCGGCGATGCATTTATCGACGCTTACCTGCCGATCGTGCAGCGCCGCAAGAATGATGCGTTCACGGCCAAACAGCGTGAATTCCAGGAGTTTCGCCGTGGTCGTTACGTCGAGTTCAACCTGGTCTATGACCGCGGCACGTTGTTCGGCCTGCAATCAGGCGGGCGTACCGAATCGATCCTGATGTCTCTGCCACCGCAAGTGCGCTGGGCCTACGACTGGAAGGCCGAGCCGGGCAGTGAAGAAGCGCGTCTGACCGAGTACTTCCTGCAAGACCGCGATTGGTTGGCCAAGGCCTGATTCCAGGGTTTGAGTTTTTGCATTGTCGGGGCTGCAGTCAAGATCGCAGCCTTCGGCAGCTCCTATGGTTGAGGAATGTAGATGGATCGTTACGTCGTATTCGGTAACCCGATTGGCCACAGCAAGTCGCCGCTGATCCACCGTTTGTTCGCCGAGCAGACGGGGCAAAAACTGGACTACAGCACTTTGCTGGCGCCTCTCGATGATTTTTCCGGCTGTGCCCAGGCATTTTTCCGCGAAGGGCGCGGGGCGAATGTGACGGTGCCGTTCAAGGAAGACGCCTATCGTTTGGCGAACAGCTTGACCAAGCGGGCGCAACGGGCCGGTGCGGTGAATACCCTGAGCAAACTGGCCGATGGCAGTTTGCTGGGTGACAACACCGATGGCGCCGGGCTGGTACGGGACCTGACGGTTAATGCGGGTTTCAGCCTTGCGGGTAAGCGCATCCTGCTGCTCGGGGCCGGCGGTGCGGTGCGCGGGGCGCTGGAACCGCTGCTGGCGGAGCAACCGGCGTCGGTGATTATCGCCAACCGCACGGTGGAAAAAGCCGAATTGCTGGCGGAATTGTTCGCGGATCTGGGGCCGGTGTCGGCCAGTGGCTTCGATTGGTTGCAGGAGCCGGTGGACCTGATCATCAACGCTACGTCCGCCAGCCTGTCAGGCGATGTACCGCCGATTGCCAGCAGTTTGATCGAGCCGGGCAAAACGGTTTGCTACGACATGATGTACGGTAAAGACCCGACCTCGTTCTGCCGCTGGGCCAGCGAGCACGGCGCGGCGGTGGCGATGGATGGCTTGGGAATGCTGGCCGAGCAGGCGGCGGAAGCTTTCTATCTGTGGCGCGGTGTGCGCCCGGACACAGCGCCGGTGTTGGCCGAACTCCGCCGGCAATTGGCCACATAACCCCTGTAGGAGCGAGGCTTGCCCGCGAAGGCGTCCTCAAGTACGCCAAAGCTTCGCGGGCAAGCCTCGCTCCTACAGGGGGTTGTGTTTCAATCTTCGAAGCGGATCGGGCATTTCTCCGCGCCTTCGAGCTTTCTCAATTCCTCCACCACCTGCGGCCGTGCTCGCCGCAGGGTCAGGCTGCGATCCTGGCGTAGCAGCCGTCGCGCTTCCTGGTGCAGCATTTCCACGCCCGAATAGTCGATGAAGTTGATCTGTTGCGCCTCGATCACCACCCGTGCGCCGTGCATCCGTTGCAGGCGCACTTGCAGGTAATGGCTGGCGCCGAAAAAGATTGAACCGCCGACTCGCAGAATGTCTTCGTCGCCCTCACGCCAATGCTGCACCCGTGGTTGCGATGTGCGTTTGAGGTAGAAGAACAGCGAGGCCAGCACGCCGGCGTAGATCGCCGTTTGCAACTCCAGCAACAGCGTCGCGACACAGGTCAGCACCATGACCAGAAACTCGGCACGGCTGACCCGCAACAAGGCGCGAATGCCGCGATGGTCGACCAATCCCCAGGCGATCAACAAAATGCTGCCGGCCATGGCCGGGATCGGAATGTGCGCGATCAATACCGCACCGAAGATAGCGAACAACGCCACCCACATCGCTGAAAAAACCCCCGCCAACGGTGAGCAGGCACCGGCGTCATAGCTCAGGGCCGAGCGGGTGAAGGAACCGGCTGACAGCGACCCGGAAAAAAACGCACCGACCATGTTCGAAAAACCCTGGGCGCGGACTTCTTGATTGGCGTCGAGCAACTGCTGCGAGCGCGCCGACAAGGAGCGGGCAATCGACAGGCTCGTCACCAGCCCGAGCATCCCGACCGCCACCGCGCTAGGCAGCAGGCGCAACACCAGGTCCAGGTCCAGCGGCAGCGGGCTGAAGGGCGGCAGCCGCCCGACAAAGGCGCTGACTAACTGCACATGACCGAACATCGCTGGCCATAGCCATACCAGCAACCCGCTCAAGGCCAAAGCGATCAACAGCGTTGGCCAGCGCGGCACCAGCAGTTTCAGCACGAAGCCCACCACCACCGTGGCCAGACCGAGTACCAGTGAAGGTTTGTCCACCTCACTGAGATGATTGAACAGCAGCACCAGGCTGTTCAGCGCCGTGGCCTGGTTGGGCACATCCAGCCCCAGCAAGTTCGGCAGTTGCCCAATGGCAATCACCACCGCTGCGCCAAGGGTGAAGCCCAGCACCACCGAGTGAGAGACGAAATTCACCAGGGCGCCGAAACGCAGCAAACCTAGCAGCCACTGGAAAATGCCGGCAAGGAGTGTCAGAAGCAGGATCAGCGTGACGTAGTCTTGCGACGCGGGGACGGCCAGAGGACTGACGCTGGCGTATAGGACGATGGAAATGGCCGCTGTAGGGCCGCAGATCAAATGCCACGACGAACCCCAGAGGCAGGCGATCAGCACCGGGATAATCGCGGCGTACAACCCGTATTCCGGTGGGAGACCGGCGATCAGGGCGTAGGCAATCGATTGGGGCAACGCGAGAATCGCACCGCTCAGGCCGACAATCAGATCACGGCCGACGCTGGCGCGGGTTTGCCGGGGCAACCAGGTCAGGAAGGGAAAGAGTGAATGGCGGCTGGGGAAGGCCATGGGTCCTCTCGGGCAGGGTTTTACGAAAGAGTATCAGGACCCACGCTGATCGTTCCCACTGTGGGAGCGGGCTTGCTCGCGAATGCGGTGTGTCAGTCGACATAAATGCCGGATCTGATGGCCCCTTCGCGAGCAAGCCCGCTCCCACATGAACTTAGAGCTTGGCTTTCACGGCGGGCAACGCATCCTTGCCATCCATAGTCTTCACACCGTCCAGCCACTTATCCAGCACCGCCGGGTTGGCCTTGATCCAGGCCTTGGCCGCCGCGGCATTGCTGACCTTTTTGTTCACCACCTCGGCCATGATGCTGTTCTCCATTTCCTGGGTAAAACTCAGGTTGGTGAGCAGCTTGCCGACATTCGGGCAGGCCTGTGCATAACCTTTACGGGTCAGGGTATAAACGCTGCCGGTGTCGCCGAAGTATTTCTCGCCGCCCTTCAGGTAATGCATTTTCAGCTGCACGTTCATCGGATGTGGCGTCCAGCCGAGGAAGGTCACGAACTTCTGTTTCTTCACCGCACGAGACACTTCGGCCAGCATCGCCTGCTCACTGGATTCGATCAGCTTCCACTGACCCAGGTCGAAGTCGTTCTTCTTGATGATCTCTTGCAGCGAAATATTCGCCGGGGCGCCGGAGCCGATGCCATAGATCTTCTTGTCAAATTTGTCGGCGTACTTGTTCAGATCGTTAAAGTTATGCACACCCGCGTCCCAAACGTAATCCGGGACCGCCAGCGTGAACTCGGTGCCGTCGAGGTTCTTTGCCAGTTGAGTAACGTCGCCATTGGCCACGAACTTATCGTAGAAGCCCTGCTGCGCCGGCATCCAGTTACCCAGGAACACGTCCACCTGGCCATCCTTCAGACCGCCAAAGGTGATCGGCACCGCCAGCGTGTCGACCTTGGCCTTATAGCCCATGCCGTCCAGCAGAAACCCGGTGATGGCGTTGGTTGCAGCGATGTCGCTCCAGCCAGGGTCGGCCATTTTCACCGTCTCGCAGCTTTGCTCGGCATAAGCCGAGGCGCTGCCCAGAGCCAGAAGCCCGACCGTCAGTACTGTGGATAACCTTTGCATGGACTTCCCCTTAGCATTATTGGTTTTGGCAGGGTTGTGGATAACGTGCTTTACGCTCCAGATCGTCGAGGTCGATGTGGTTGCGCATGTACTGCTGACTGGCATCCACCAGAGGCTGGTGATCCCAGCTCTTCAGCTTGCCGATGGTCAGGGCGTCGGCGACGAAACGCCGGCGTCGCTGACTGGCGAGCACCTGCTGGTGGATCGCCGGGATATCCCATTTGGCCCGCGCTTCGGCGAGAAATGCCTCGAAAAGCTGTCGATGTTGCGGCGACTGGCTGAGTTCTTCTTGTTCCTTCGGGTCGTTATGTACATCGAAGAGTAGGCAAGGGTCGTCTTCGCTGTAGATGAATTTGTAGGCGCCACGGCGAATCATCATCAACGGGCTGATGGTGCCTTCAGCCATGTACTCGCCGAACACCTCATCGTGACCGCCCTGCCCTCGCAGGTGCGAAACCAGCGAGCGGCCGTCCAGCGGCAGACCCGGTTCAAGCGAGCCGCCGGCCAATTCGACAAAGGTCGGCAACAGATCGGCAGTGGACACCGCCGCGCTGACCCGTCCAGCCCCGAATTGCCCTGGGGCACTGATCAGCAGCGGTACACGGGCAGCCATTTCGTACCAGTGCATTTTGTACCAGAGGCCGCGCTCGCCGAGCATGTCGCCATGGTCACCGGAGAATACGATGATGGTGTCATCGATAAGCCCGGTTTCCTCGAGTGTTTGCAGGAGTTTGCCGACGTTGCTGTCGATATAGCTGCATGCACCGAAATAGGCACGGCGCGCATCGCGAATCTTATCCACAGGCAGCGGCTTGTTCCAAAGGTCATAGACCTTGAGCAAACGCTGGGAATGAGGATCAAGTTGATCCTGTGCAGGTGTTTCGGGCAAAGGGATGTCGACGTCGTCGTACATATCCCAGAAAGCTTTGGGAATCGTGTACGGATCGTGTGGGTGAGTCATCGACACGGTCAGGCAGAACGGTTGATCGCCCTCCTCGCGGATGTGGTCGAACAGGTATTGCTGGGCCTTGAACACCACCTCTTCGTCGAAATCCAGCTGATTGGTGCGCACGCACGGCCCGGCTTGCAGCACCGACGACATGTTGTGGTACCAGGTTGGGCGTACGTCCGGCTCATCCCAGTTCACCGACCAGCCGTAATCGGCCGGGTAGATGTCGCTGGTCAGGCGTTCTTCATAGCCGTGCAACTGGTCCGGGCCGCAGAAATGCATCTTGCCCGACAGCGCGGTGCGATAACCGAGGCGCCGCAGGTAATGGGCATAGGTTGGAACATCGGCGGGGAAATCGGCCGCGTTGTCGTAGGCGCTGATTTTGCTCGGCAACTGACCGCTGACGAGGGTGAAACGCGACGGCGCGCAGAGTGGGCTGTTGCAGTACGCGGCGTCGAACACTACACCTTCGGCGGCGAGGCGGCTGAGATTCGGCAGTTTGATCGGCGAAGGGCCGTAGAACGGCAACATTGGCGCGGCCATCTGATCGGCCATGATGAAAAGAATATTCTTGCGCTTCATGTGATCGCGGCATTCCATAGTGGATATTTATGCGAGAGTGCTGGGATCGAGCATGAAACCCATTACCTTTGTGGTAAAGCCCATGCCAGGCAATGACTAGGATAAGCACAGCTTATGTATGACGCCCTCGGTGATTTGTCTCTGGACTTGCTGCGTGCCTTTGAAGCCGCGGCCCGGCAACGCAGTTTCACCGCCGCCGCGGTGGAGCTCGGCACCACGCAACCGGCCATCAGTCAGCAGATCAAACGGCTGGAGGAACAACTCGCGACACGATTGTTCGATCGTATCTACCGCGGTATTGAGCTGACTGAGGCCGGGACCATTCTGTTTGAGCAAGTTCAGCTCGGTTTGCAGAATATCGATGCAGGGTTGAGCGCAATCAGCGCACAACAACAACACGAAGTGTTGCAGGTGGCCACCGACTTTGCCTTCGCTGCGTACTGGCTGATGCCGCGTCTGCACCGCTTCCATACCGCCAACCCTCACGTGGACGTCAGCCTGGTCACCAGCGAGCGCAGCCATAACATGTTGCGCACCGATATCGATGTGGCGGTGCTGTTCGGCGATGGCCGGTTCAAGCAAGGCGAGAGCCATTGGCTGTTCAGCGAAGAGGTATTTCCGGTGTGCAGCCCGCTACTGTTGAAGGACCGTCCCCTGCCCTTGCCGGCTCAGGCATTGCTGGAGTTTCCGCTGCTGCACCTGCGAGGAGAAAACAGCAGCAACTGGTTCGACTGGAGCGGCGTGTTTCGCGAACTGGGAATCACCTCGGCCCCAGCGCCGGGGCAACTGCGCTTCGACAATTACACCTTGCTGATTCAGGCGGCGATTGGCGGCCAAGGCGTTGCGATCGGATGGCGGCACCTTGTGGATAACTTATTGGCGCAAGGTCTGTTGTGTCGCCCGATTGCCGACACGGTGATTTCCCGGCTGGGCTATTACGTGGTCCTGCCCCAGCGCAAACGGCGTGGGGCATTGATTCAACTGTTTGTGGATTGGTTGATGGCGGAACAGGCCAGCAGTGCGCAATCGCTCAATGGTCTTCCGGTACCTTTGATTGCGGTGTGAACGGATTCGGACGATCTTTACGATTCCGAAGTCCCGACAAAACTCACATGCTCACCCACATGCAGGTTCAGGTGCAGCTCATCGGCAATTCCTACGGCTACCCTGTTCAGCCGTTCCAGCGCAGCGGCCAAGCCTGGTTCCAGGCTACTGCTGACGTGACTGAAATGCTCGATGGTCAGCCCGGGCACGCGGCGTGGTGCATTCACCAAGGTCCAATGCAAAGAGCTGCTTTGCAGAGCCTCGCGGATTTCTTCGGCGGCGTGGCGTTGCAACGGGTCTTCGATTTCCGGGTCGTCCAGCACTTCGAAATCGCCCACCACAAACAGCCGGGCAATGCCCGCCGCCTGCATGCCGTCGATCAGTGCATCCACCGCCAGCACCTCCTCGACCGGGCCGGGCACGATGGATTTTTCGATGTGTTCACTGTTCATTGGCAACCCTGGCGCATCGAGCAAGCAAATCACCGCCGAACAGCCGGCCACGCTTTGCTTGACCCGCTTGGCATCGAACAGGTCACCCGCCTTGGTGCGTAAACCCGGGCGCGGCGCGAGCGCGTTCAGGTCATCGAGAATCGCGATCACTTCATGCTGGCGCCGCAGCATTTCAGCCATCAGCGCACTGCCCAAGCTACTCATGGCACCATAAAGCACTACCTTCACCACCGGGGTTTCGGCATTTTTCATGGCCGTACTCCCTTCTTTCCTGCGTATATGGTGTGTGACCTGCGGGAAGCGGATAGGGTTCGACAAGGTTCAAAGGGAGTCAGATGCAAACGATCAAGGGTTACCACGCCCATGTCTATTTCGATGCCAGCACCCAGCTACAGGCACGGGCCTTGTGTGAGCAGGCAACGCAATTGTTTCCGCTGAAGATGGGGCGTATGCACGAACGCCCGGTCGGCCCGCATCCGGACTGGAGCTGCCAATTGGCTTTCGAGCCGCAACACCTCGGCGCGGTGTTGCCGTGGCTGGCGCTCAACCGCAAGGGATTAGTGATATTCCTGCACCCGGACACGGGCGACGATCTGCTCGACCACACTGAGCACGCGATCTGGATGGGCGCGATCCGGCCGCTGAACCTGTCTGTTTTCTGATCAGAGTTGTTCCTGGGGCTCGCCGGGCAAATGCTCGTCGAGATGCAGCCACGGCAAACGACTGTCGGTCCAGATATGCCGCTCGGCCGTTGCCTGCTCGGGATGGTCAAGGGTGGCGATGGTCACATCGATGCTCTCGGGGCTGAGCTTCGTCTCCAGCGCCAGTTGCGCCCCGCAGTTGCGGCAGAAATATCGCACGCAAGTGGACGAAGACTCGTACCGGGATGGCGTACCCGCCATCCATTCAAATGCCGACGCGGGCACGGTGATCCAGGTGGTCACGATCCCGCCGCTGACCCGCCGGCAAATCGAGCAATGGCAGTGAGCGATGTCATGCAATGGGCCGTTGAATTGATAGCGCATTTGTCCGCAGTGGCAGCCGCCGGTGTGAAGTTCGCCCATGTCTTTTGCTCCTGACCCGTGTTTACGGACTCTCAACCCGGCCGACGACCGGTTGTACATTCGGTCAATGCTTTCACTCGCGAAAGCTGGCTGAAAGCTTCCCCCATTAGGATCGCCCCACTGCCGGCAAATAGACCGGCTGGCCAATGCGCGTGTTTTATCGCTCGTCCGGTCCATTTAACAACAACAATGGTGATCCTGATGTCCTCTCCTATCCGCCTCTTCGCTGCAACTCCGCCCGTACGTCTCGTGCTTCCCGTTCTGCGCTGACCCCATCCGGTTCGCCCATTTACTAGCCGCGCTACGCCTGGAGTATTCCTATGCTGACTTTCCTTGGCTTCGCCATGGTCATCACGTTCATGTTCCTGATCATGACCAAGCGCCTGTCCGCGCTGATCGCTCTGATCATCATCCCGATCATCTTCGCCCTGTTCGGCGGTTTCTCGCCGAAGATCGGCCCAATGATGCTCGAAGGCATCACTAAACTCGCGCCGACCGGCGTGATGCTGATGTTCGCCATTCTCTACTTCGCCCTGATGATCGACTCAGGTTTGTTCGACCCGGCCGTGCGCAAGATCCTCAAACTGGTCAAGGGCGACCCGTTGAAAGTTTCGGTCGGTACCGCCGTTCTGGCGCTGATCGTGTCCATGGACGGTGATGGCGCCACCACTTATATGATCTGCGTGGCCGCCATGCTGCCGCTCTACAGCCGCATCGGCATGAGCCCGCGGATCATGGCCGGTCTGATCATCCTCGCTGGTGGCGTGATGAACATGACCCCTTGGGGTGGCCCGACCGCCCGTGCGGCCAGTGCCCTGCACGTGGACCCGTCGGCGATTTTCGTACCGATGATTCCGGCGATGCTGGCCGGCGTGGTGGCGATTCTGGCGATCGCCTACTTCTACGGTAAGCGCGAGCGTGCGCGTCTGGGTGAACTGCATCTGGTCGGTGATGAAGTCGATCACAGCGAAATCAGTGTTTCGCAGTTCCCGGACGCCCGTCGTCCAAAGCTGATCTGGTTCAACGGCGTGCTGACCCTGACGCTCATGGGCACGCTGATCGCCGGCCTGTTACCGCTGCCGGTGCTGTTCATGGTGGCGTTCAGTATCGCGATGATCGTCAACTACCCGTGCCTGCAACAGCAGAAGGATCGCGTTGCGGCCCACGCCGGTAGCGTGTTGGCAGTGGTCGGGTTGATCTTTGCCGCGGGCATCTTCACCGGTATCCTGTCGGGCACCGGCATGGTCGATGCGATGTCGAAAAGCCTGCTGGCGGTCATCCCGGATTTCCTCGGCCCGTACCTGGCCGTGATCACCGCGCTGGTGAGCATGCCGTTCACGTTCTTCATGTCGAACGATGCTTTTTATTACGGCGTGTTACCGGTACTTGCCGAAGCCGCCAGTCATTACGGTATAACCGCGGTGGAAATGGCACGTGCCTCGATCGTCGGTCAGCCCGTCCATTTGCTGAGCCCGCTGGTACCATCGACTTACCTGTTGGTGGCTCTGGCCGGTATCGAATTCGGTGATCACCAGCGGTTCACCCTGAAGTGGGCAGTACTGGTTTGCCTGTGCATACTGGTCGCCGCATTGCTGATGGGGATTTTTCCGCTGTTCAGCACTCTATAAGCTCAAGACTCACCATGAACGGGTCCAGGCTTTGCTGTTTGAAGCCCGGGCCCTTTGTGGTTTAACACATCCTCAAAGGAATACACATGGAATGGCTGACCAACCCTGAAATCTGGGTTGCCTTCTTCACCCTGACTGCCCTGGAGATCGTCCTGGGCATCGACAACATCATCATGATTTCGATCCTGGTCAGCCGCATGCCCAAGCATATGCAGGCACGCACCCGGATCTTCGGCCTGGCGCTGGCCATGGTCACGCGAATTCTGTTGCTGCTGTCGATCACCTGGGTCATGCGCCTCACCGCGGACCTGTTCGAAGTGTTCGGCCAGGGTATTTCCGGGCGTGACCTGATCCTGTTCTTCGGTGGTCTGTTCCTGTTGTGGAAAAGCTCGCAAGAGATGTACCACGCGCTGGAAGGCCAGGACGAAGGCGGCGACGAACCTTCGGGCAAGGGCGGCAATTTCCTGTACACCATCATCCAGATCGCGATCATCGATATCGTGTTCTCGCTGGATTCGGTGATCACTGCCGTTGGCATGGTGTCCCACGTACCGGTCATGGTCGCGGCGATTGTCGTTGCGGTGCTGGTGATGATGTGGGCTTCTGGCACCATCAGCGAGTTCATCGACAAGCATCCATCGCTCAAGATGCTGGCGCTGTCTTTCCTGTTGCTGGTGGGTACCGTGCTGATTGCCGAATCGCTCGATGTGCACTTGCCAAAAGGCTACGTCTACTTCGCGATGGCGTTCTCGTTGGCGGTGGAAGCGATCAACATCAAGATGCGCACCGCAATGATGAAAAAGAAGAAACAGCAGGATCCGGTGAAACTGCGCAAGGATGTTCCGGGTCAGTAACCCTGGCTCCGATCGATTAACGCGCAAAACCTGTGGTAGCGAGCCTGCTCGCGATAGCGGCCAGTCAGTCAACATCAATGTTGAATGTGACGACCTCATCGCGAGCAGGCTCGCTCCCACATTTTTTTGCCTGATGAACAGACATCCTTCTTCCTGCCCGCAGCAAACTGTTTTCATGACAGTTTTGTTTCAATCGCTTCTTTAGCTATGCGATGCTGGCGTCCAGACCGTTAGCCAACTACAGCTTAAGTACAGAACGTAGAAAAACGCGCGGCACCGTTAACTTGCCCCACTGGGGCGCTACCACCACAGGGGGCCTGCATGCTCACCCTGCTCAATTTATTATCGGCCGTGGCCCTGTTGATCTGGGGCACGCACATCGTCCGAACCGGCATCCTGCGGGTGTATGGCTCCAACTTGCGCCATGTGATCGCCCATAACATGTCCAAGCGCTGGCTGGCGTTTCTCGCCGGGATAATGGTGACCGCCATGGTCCAGAGCAGCAATGCCACCGCCATGCTTGTCACCTCATTTGTCGGTCAGGGCCTGATGGCGCTGACCCCGGCTCTGGCGACCATGCTCGGTGCCGATGTTGGTACCGCACTGATGGCGCGAGTACTGACCCTCGACTTGTCGTGGCTGTCGCCGTTGCTGATTTTCCTTGGGGTGATTTTCTTTCTGTCGCGCAAGCAGACCCGGGTCGGACAGATGGGACGGGTCGGCATCGGTCTGGGATTGATCATTCTGGCGCTGCAACTGATTGTCGAGGCCGCCGCGCCGATTACTCAGGCGCAAGGGGTGAAGGTCATCTTCGCCTCGCTGACCGGCGACATTCTGCTCGATGCTCTGGTCGGCGCTCTGTTCGCGATGGTTTCCTATTCCAGCCTGGCTGCCGTCCTGCTGACCGCGACCCTCGCCGGTGCCAGCGTGATCAGTTTGCCAGTGGCCATCGGCCTGGTGATCGGTGCCAATATCGGCAGCGGTATTCTTGCTTTCCTCAGCACTAGCATGCAGAACGCGGCCGGCCGTCAGGTGGCGCTCGGCAGCCTGTTGTACAAACTGATTGGCCTGCTGCTGATCATTCCGGTGCTCGACCCGTTGGTGCACTGGATCGACAGCCTCGACTTCAGCCCTCAAGAAATGGTCATCGGCTTCCACCTGCTCTACAACACCGCGCGTTGCCTGATCCTGTTGCCCAGCGTCGGGGCGATGGCCAGGCTCTGCGCGTGGTTGTTGCCAGAGCGCCCGGACATCAACGGCACGGCCAAACCGCGGCATCTTGACCCGACTGCACTGGTTACCCCGAGTCTGGCACTGGCCAACGCTGCTCGGGAAACCCTGCGCATCGGCGATCTGGTCGACAGCATGCTCGAAGCCATGCTCGACGTGCTGCGCGGCAAACAGACCGCCGTCACTCAGGAAATGCGTCGCCTGACCGATGATGTCGAAGTGCTCTACAGCGCCATCAAACTCTATCTGGCGCAAATGCCCCGCGAAGACCTCAGCGAACAGGACAGTCGGCGCTGGGCGGAAACCATCGAGCTGGCGATCAACCTGAAACTGGCCAGTGACCTGATCGAACGCATGCTGCGCAAGGTTCAGCAACAGAAAACTTCGCAACGCCGGTCTTTTTCCGAGGTCGGTCTGGAGGAGTTGGCGGGGCTGCACAGTCAGCTGATTGCCAACCTGCGTCTGGGGTTGTCAGTGTTCCTTAGTGCCGACCCGGAAAGTGCTCGTCAGTTACTGCGTGAGAAACGTCGCTTTCGCGCACAGGAGCGCCGCCTGGCCCACGCTCATGTCAGCCGTTTAAACCGTAAGATCGTACAAAGTATCGAGACCAGTTCGCTGCATCTGGAACTGATTGCTGACATGAGACGCTTGAATTCGCTGTTCTGCAGCAGCGCCTATGCGGTGTTGGGCACTTCGGACACCGGCGCTCTGGCGGTCGACGATTTGACTGACATTACTCATTCACCCTGAACGTCCACAGTTGCCTGAAGTCTGTTGAACTTACGCTGGTCGTACGGAAACTCGTTATGCGTTGTCTGCTGTTCGCTTGTCTGTTGCTCGGCTCACTGCCTTCATTTGCCCTGGATCGCTTTCAGGTCGAGGGCTACACCTTGCGCAACGGCCTGCAATTGGTCCTCAAACCGGGCACCGAGCGCGGGCATGTGGCGATCCGGTTGGTGGTTGGTGTAGGCCTGGATGATTTCAGCTGTGCCGACAAAGAGCTGCCACATCTGCTCGAACACTTGCTGTTCAGCGGCATCGACGCCACCGGCGAAGGCGGTCTGGAAGAGCGCATGCAGGCCCTGGGCGGTGAGTGGAATGCCTACACCAGCAATGCCGACACAACCTTTGTCATCGAAGCCCCGGCGAAAAACCAGCGCAAGGTTCTCGACCTGTTATTGGCGCTGCTGACCCAGACCCGTATCGACGACAATGCGATCAACGTCGCCAAGCAAGTGGTCGAGCGCGAAGACGGTGGCCATTACTCGCACCTGCAACGCTGGCTGGATCGCCAGGACCTGGGCCACACCGCGAGTAATCAGTTGGCGGTGGAACTGGGCCTCAAATGCCCCGAGCGCGCGCAAGTCGATCACCTGACCCGCGAGCAATTGGAGAAGGTGCGCAAGGACTGGTACGCGCCTAACAACATGACCCTGATCGTGGTCGGCGACCTCGACCGCCTGCTGCCGGCCTATCTGGAAAGGGCCTATGGCGCACTCGAGGCGGTTGAACCGACTGGACACCGGCCTCTGCCAGACATTCAGGCCAGCGCGGCCCACGAGCGCAATTTGAGTAACGGTTTCGTCGGCGGCGGCGCCAAATTGCATTGGCTGGTGCCGGAACCGGTGCTGGAAGACCAGCACGACGAAACCTTCGACCTGCTCAAGGACTATCTGGACTGGGCGCTCTATCGCCAATTGCGCCTGGCCCATGGGCTGTCTTACGGGCCCTCGGCCGAGCGCGAGGTATTTGGCGGGGTGGGCTTCATGAGCCTGAACGCCGACCTTGATCGCGACGACGTACTGGCAGCGGAACAGGTGCTGGATGAGCTTCAAGCCGATCTGCTCAAGAACGGCCTCGACGCCGCCACCTTCGCCCGTCTCAAGCAAGCCGCTATCGCTCGCCAAGCCTGGGCCGTGCAAGGCAACAGCGCGCTGGCGGACTATTACTGGAGCGCCCTTGGCGACTACGAGGACGGCCATTTCGTCAACCCGGCCAAGGCGCTGCAAGACGTGACACTGGCCGAGGCGAACAAGGCAATGCGCGAGTTGCTGCTGCAACCGGGGTATCTGCGGATTGAGAAGCCGCTGGTGAGTTATGACCAGGTGATGTGGGCGATTGTCGGGGGATTTGGGTTGATGGTGCTCGGAATATTGGGTTGGCGTGTTCACCGCAGACGATAGCGAACCCCCTGTGGGAGCGAGCCTGCTCGCGATGACGGCGGAATATTCAGCATCAATGTTAGCTGACCCACCGCTATCGCGAGCAGGCTCGCTCCCACAAGTTGCGCACCTTAACTGACTGGCATTGAGGCAAGCCCCCTCGCCACAGGCCCCCCCGGGCGGTACCCTGTCGAGGATTTTTCCTACGACTATTGTGAATCGCCGAATGCCGAATCTGACCCTGTACGTACAGCGCATCCTCGAATTGATGAAGCGCTATCCCGGGGTCATTGCGCTTGGTGGTTTCATCTCCGGGGTCGGCAGCTTCATGCTGGTGGATCGCCAACAAGGTCTGGCGACATGGATCACCACCATCATGCTGGTCAGCTGGGTCTGGCTGATGCTGGAAAACACCCTCACCAAGCTGTTCGCCAAGGTCTTCAAGCGCGAAATACCCCAGCCCTTGCTGCGTTACGCGACGCAGATGATCCATCAGGAAAGTCTGTTCTTCGTCCTGCCGTTCTTTTTAATCACCACCACCTGGAACAGCGGCCAGTTGTTCTTCACGGGATTACTAAGCATGGCGGCGCTGATTTCGATCATCGATCCGCTTTATTACAAATGGCTGGCACCGCGCCGCTGGGCGTTCCTGGCGCTGCACACCCTGACCCTGTTCGCGGCCCTGTTGACCGCCCTGCCCGTCATCCTGCACTTGACCACCGCCCAGAGCTTCAAGCTGGCGCTGGGCATTGCCATGTTGCTGTCATTCCCGAGCCTGGCCTCGATCTTCCCGATTCGCACTGTGCGCAATGCGTTGGCGATCCTCAGCATCACCGTCGGCATCGGCGCCGCCGGTTGGGTGCTGCGCTCCTGGGTTCCGCCGGCGACCCTGTGGATGACCGATGTGGCGATCAGCACCCAAGTGCAGGATAGAACCCCCGGCAAGAGCCTGGAAGAAGTCAGCGCCGAGCAGATTCGTGGAGGTGGGCTGTACGCGTACACCGCGATCAACGCCCCTCGGGGTCTGGCCGAGCGGATTTATCACGTCTGGATGTTCAACGGTAAAGAAGTCGATCGTATCCCGCTGGATATCAACGGGGGGCGCAAGGAAGGCTACCGCGCCTGGACCCACAAGCAGAACTTCCCCGGCAACCCCGCAGGCAAATGGCAGGTTCGGGTGCTCACCGAAGACGGTCAGTTGATTGGTGTGCTGCGCTTCACGGTCGCGGACAGCACACCCGTCAAAGAAAAGTAGTGCGGTTCGTGTTATTAGTCAGGTCTGCGCAACAGCCGAACAAGCACGGAGCTTATGACAAGCAGCACAATGCCCGGCAGTGCCCGACTGGACACCTCGCACAGCCCTGCCCTGTTGCGGGTCACGGGTGACTGGACGCTCGCCCATTACGCCGATCTCAGCCGCCTGAGCGAAAAGCTCCGTGGCCAATACGACAGCAACACCCACATCGATCTCAATGGCCTCGGCGCGCTCGATACGGCGGGTGCGTCATTGTTGGTGGAGCTGCTGGGGGCCGAGCGTCTGGGCAAATCTGCCGAACACCCCGATTGCACCCTTTCCTCCGCTGATCGCGCCTTGTTGCAGACGGTGTACTGCTCGCTGACCGATTTCTGCGTGCCGATCAAAGAACCGGAAATCAGCGTCGGCATTCAACTGCTGACCCGCATCGGCCGCGCGGTCGACGCGGTCTGGCAGGACACGTTGCAACTGTTGGGTTTCGTCGGCCTGATCCTGGAAACCATCGCTCGCGGGCTGTTTCGGCCCAAGCGCTGGCGCCTCACGCCGATGGTCGCTCACATCGAACAAACCGGTCTCGACGCCGCGCCCATCGTCGCCTTGCTGACCTTTCTGGTGGGCGCTGTGGTGGCGTTTCTCGGGGCGACGGTGCTGGCGAGTTTTGGCGCGAGTATTTTCACCGTGGACCTGGTGGCGTTCTCTTTTCTGCGGGAGTTCGGCGTGTTGCTCACAGCGATCCTGATGGCCGGCCGCACCGCTAGTGCGTTCACCGCGCAGATCGGTTCGATGAAGGCCAACGAAGAAATCGACGCGATCCGCACCCTCGGCCTCAACCCGATGGAATTGCTGGTAGTACCCCGCGTCCTGGCGTTGCTGGTGGCGTTGCCGATGTTGACCTTTCTGGCGATGGTGTCAGGGATTGTCGGCGGTGGCGTAGTCTGCGCGCTGTCGCTGGATATCTCGCCGGCGATGTTTCTATCACTGCTGCAATCGGACATCGGCGTGCAGCACTTTCTGGTGGGGATCGTCAAAGCGCCGATTTTTGCGTTCCTGATTGCCGCTATCGGCTGCCTCGAGGGCTTCAAGGTCAGCGGCAGCGCCGAGTCCGTCGGCGCGCACACTACGTCCAGTGTGGTGCAGTCGATTTTCGTGGTGATCGTGCTCGACGCCGTGGCTGCGTTGTTTTTCATGGAGATGGACTGGTGAGTCGTTTACCCCGAGCGCCTTCAGAGGCGGTGATTGAAGTCCGTGGGCTGTGCAATCGCTTCGGCCGCCAGAGCGTGCACGAGAACCTCGACCTGGACTTGTACAAGGGCGAAATCCTTGCCGTTGTCGGCGGTTCCGGCAGCGGCAAATCGGTGCTGCTGCGCAGCATTGTCGGCCTGCGTCAGCCCAGCGAAGGGCTGGTGAAGGTCTTCGGCAAGAACTTGCCGAGCCTGTCGGAATACGAGCGCTCGCTGGTCGAGCGGCGGTTCGGAGTGTTGTTTCAGAAAGGTGCCTTGTTTTCTTCGCTCACTGTGACCGAGAACGTCGCCCTCCCCCTGATTGAACACGCCGGCCTGGGCCGTGCCGACGCCGAGCATCTGGCGGCAGTGAAAATGGCGTTGGCCGGGTTGCCGTTATCGGCGGCCGACAAATACCCTGCTTCGTTGTCCGGCGGCATGATCAAGCGCGCGGCCCTGGCCCGTGCCTTGGCGCTGGACCCGGACATCCTGTTTCTCGACGAACCCACCGCCGGCCTCGATCCGATTGGCGCTGCGAGCTTCGATCAACTGATCCTGACCCTGCGCGATGCCTTGGGCCTGAGCGTATTTCTGGTGACCCACGACCTCGACACGCTCTACACCATCACCGACCGGGTGGCAGTGCTGGCGCAGAAGAAAGTGCTGGTGGCGGACGCCATTGACAAGGTGTCGGAAACCGATGATGCGTGGATTCACGAATACTTCCATGGCCCTCGCGGCCGCGCGGCGCTGACGGCCGCTAACCAGCTCAACGAGGTCTGACATGGAAACCCGAGCTCATCACGTATTGATCGGCCTGTTCACCGTCATAGTCGTGGCAGGCGCCCTGCTCTTCGGGCTGTGGCTGGCCAAGTCCAGCGTCGATACCGAATTCAAGGATTACGAAATCGTCTTCAACGAGGCGGTCAGCGGCTTGTCCAAGGGCAGCGCCGTGCAGTACAGCGGGATCAAGGTCGGCGACGTGGTGATGCTGCGCCTGGACCCGAATGATCCGCGCCGGGTGTTGGCGCGGATTCGCCTGGGCGGAGACACTCCGATCAAAGAAGACACCCAGGCCAAACTGGCGCTGACCGGGATCACCGGGACTTCGATCATCCAGCTCAGCGGCGGCACGCCACAAAGTCCGACCCTCAAGGGCAAAGACGGCGATTTGCCGACAATCGTTGCATCGCCCTCGCCCATTGCCCGGTTGATGAATGACAGTAGTGATCTGATGGCGGGCGTGAACGTGTTGATGCACAACGCCAATCAGTTGTTTTCCTCGGAGAACGTCGCGCGTATCAGCAGCACCCTGGAGCACCTGGAGCAAACCACCGGCACCATCGCCGACCAGCGCGGCGACATTCGTCAGGCGATGCAGCAACTGGCTTCGGTTGGCAAGCAAGCCAGCGCCACCCTGGAACAGACCACCGCGTTGATGCGCAACGCCAACGGCCTGCTCAACGATCAGGGCAAGCAGATGTTCGGCAGTGCCGGGCAAGCCATGAAGTCCCTGGAACAAAGCAGCGCGACCATCAACACGTTGCTCTCCGCCAATCAGGATTCCCTCAACAACGGCATGCAGGGCCTCAATGGCCTGGCACCGGCGGTACGTGAGCTGCGCGATACCTTGAGCTCGCTGCGAACTATTTCCCAGCGGCTTGAGGCCAACCCCAGCGGTTACCTGCTTGGCAATGACAAGAACAAGGAGTTCACGCCATGAAGCTGGCTCATCTCGCCCTTCTCGCCGGTTTTGCGTTGGTTACTTCCTGTTCGATTTTCCCCAAGGCCGAGCCGTCCGATGTCTATCGACTGCCATCGGCGCAGCGCGATGCATCGGCCCAACACGGCACGCCGCAGCGCTGGTCGTTGCGGCTGGCCAAGCCGCAGACCAGCGAAGCCTTGAACAACCCGAAAATCGCCGTAATCCCTCAGGGTGACCTGATCAGCAGTTACAAGGCCTCACGCTGGAGCGATCCGGCACCGGTGCTGTTGCGCAATCGTCTGCTCGATGGTTTCCAGCGTGACGGTCGGGTGCCGTTGCTCAGCACCGATGACAGTAATTTCCAGGCGGACCTGGAACTGGGCGGCAACCTGCAAGCGTTCCAGACCGAGTACCAAGGCACGGCGGCGAGCGTGGTCGTGCGCCTGGATGCGTTGCTGGTGCGTGGGTATGACCAGCGAATCCTCGCCAGCCGGCGCTTTGAAGTGCGTCAGCCGTTGAGCGATGTGAAGGTGCCGGCGGTGGTGACCGGTTTTGGCCAGGCGAGCGATCAATTGACGGCGCAGGTGGTGGCTTGGACGGTGGAGCAAGGTCAGAAGGTTGCGCCGCCGCTGAGGCCTTGAAGGCCTACACACATCAATGTGGGAGCGGGCTTGCTCGCGAAGGCGGTGTGTCAGTCAACAGAGATGTTGAATGCACCGGCCTCTTCGCGAGCAAGCCCGCTCCCACAGGGTTCTCGGTCAGCCGAAGAACCAGTAACAAACCCCGATCGCGCCAAGTACACCCGCCAATTCCGCCAGCAACGCACACCCCACCGCATGCCGCGCACGCTGAATGCCCACCGCGCCGAAGTACACCGCCAACACATAGAAGGTCGTTTCGGTACTGCCCTGGACTGTCGCCGCCACCAGCGCCGGGAAACTGTCGACCCCGGAGGTCTTCATGGTTTCGATCAGCATTGCCCGTGCGGCACTGCCGGAGAAGGGTTTGACCATGGCCGTCGGCAGCGCATCGACGAAGCGCGTGTCCCAACCGGCCCACTCCACCAGATGACGAATCCCGTCCAGGCCGAAGTCCAGTGCCCCGGATGCTCGCAGCACGCCCACGGCACAGAGCATCGCCACCAGATACGGCAGCAGGTTCTTGGCCACGTCGAAGCCTTCTTTCGCGCCTTCGATGAACGCTTCGTAGACCTTCACTTTGCGTAATGCGCCGATCACCAGAAACAGCATGATCAGCCCGAACAGCGTCAGGTTGCCGAGGATCGATGACAGGCTCGCCAGAGCGGTCGCCGAGAGCGTCGCCAGCAGCGCCATGAAGGCGCCGAGGGCCAGGGCACCGGGAATCAGGTAGGCGAGCACCACCGGGTCCCACAGGCGCAGACGCTGCATGAATGCCACCGACAACAGACCGACCAGGGTCGAACAACTGGTCGCGAGCAGGATCGGCAGGAACACCAGGGTCGGATCTGGCGCGCCTTGCTGAGCGCGGTACATGAAGATCGTCACCGGCAGCAGGGTCAGGGAGGAGGCGTTGAGTACCAGGAAGAGGATCTGCGCGTTGCTGGCGATGGTGTCGCTGGGGTTGAGCTCTTGCAGCGCCTTCATGGCTTTGAGGCCGATCGGCGTGGCGGCGTTGTCCAGGCCCAGGCCATTGGCGGCGAAGTTGAGTGTGATCAGGCCGATGGCCGGGTGCCCCGGCGGCACTTCCGGCATCAGGCGCAGAAACAGCGGGCCCAGCGCCTTGGCCAGCCATTCGACGATCCCGGCCTTTTCGGCGATCCGCAGAAAACCGAGCCAGAGGGTGAGGGTGCCGAACAACAGGACCATGACTTCGACCGACAATTTGGCCATGGCGAAAATGCTTTCCACCATCGCCGCAAAGATCCCGGCGTTACCGCCGATCAGCCACTGCGCGAGCGCCGATACGGCTGCCACGATGAAGAAGCCAAGCCACAGGCCATTAAGCATCAGTCAAATCCCCCGGAAGATGCGGCGAATGATAGCGGGGTAGTCAGAAACGACAAACCCCGGATTTCTCCGGGGTTTGTATGGCACTGTTTGCGCGGAACCAATGTGGGAGCGAGCCTGCTCGCGATGGCGGTGTAACAGCCAACAATGATGTTGAATGTTATGGCCTCATCGCGAGCAGGCTCGCTCCCACAGGGTTATGCATTAGTTGCTGGAAATTTCGCCAACCGGCAGCTTTTCCTTGCTGCGCCAGTGCGGCAGGGAGTTCCAGTAGCGCTGGCCCTTGGCGTCGTCGTACATGCCTTCCCAACGCGAGATGACCAATACGGCCAAGGCGTTGCCGATTACGTTCAGTGCGGTACGGGCCATGTCCATGATGCGGTCGACACCAGCGATGAACGCCAAGCCTTCCAGCGGAATGCCGACGCTGCCCAAAGTAGCCAGCAGTACCACGAAGGACACACCCGGTACGCCGGCGATGCCTTTGGAGGTGACCATCAGCGTCAGTACCAACAGCAATTGCTGGCTGATGGACAGGTCGATGCCGTAGAGCTGGGCAATGAAGATCGCCGCGATGCTCTGGTACAGGGTCGAACCGTCGAGGTTGAACGAATAGCCGGTCGGCACCACAAAGCTGCAAATGGCTTTCGGCGCGCCGTAGGCTTCCATTTTCTCGATCACGCGCGGCAGCACGGTTTCGGAACTGGCGGTGGAGTAGGCCAGGACCAGCTCATCTTTGAAGATGCGCATCAGCTTGATCACCGAGAAGCCGAACAGGCGAGCGATCAGGCCCAGCACCACGAAGGCGAAGAAGGCGACGGCGAAGTAAACCAGAACGACCAGTTTGGCCAGCGGCAGCAGGGAGGCGAAGCCGAAGTTGGCCACGGTCACCGCGATCAATGCAAACACGCCGATAGGGGCGTAATTCATGATCATGTGGGTGACTTTGAACATGCTTTCCGACACGCCCTGGAACATCTTCACCAGCGGATCGCGCAGGTCCGATTGCAGGCTCGACAGACCGAGACCGAACAACACGGAGAAGAAGATGATCGGCAACATCTCGCCGCGCGCCATGGCTGCAAAGATGTTCGATGGGATCAGGTTGAGGATGGTCTGGACGAACGCGTGTTCGTGCTGAACCTCGGCGGCAGTGGCCTGGTACTTGGAAATATCCACCGTACCGAGGGTGCTCATGTCGATGCCGCTGCCTGGATGAACCACGTTGGCCAGCACCAGACCGACCAGAATGGCGATGGTGGTGACGATCTCGAAGTAAAGAATGGTCTTCAGGCCAATACGCCCGAGTTTTTTCGCGTCCCCTACGCCAGCGATACCGACGATCAGCGAGGAAATCACGATCGGGATCACGATCATCTTGATCAGACGGATAAAGATATCGCCTGCCGGTTGCAGAATATTGGTGATCCACCAGGCTTTTTCGGCACTGAAATGGTTGAGCACTGCACCAATTGCTATCCCCAGAACCAGACCGATTAGGATCTGCCAGGCGAGGCTAAGCTTTGCCTTCTTCATATCTTTACCCTTACTTGCGTTTGACTCAGGCCGATGCAAGAACTGAAACGCTCAATGGCGAACAAGTCTGGCACCGGCCCCCGTATAAGGTCCCCGCGAGCGAGCATTTACAGCTCTCAGGCAGCGAAAAAGGCGCAACTATTCCGATGCGGCGAAGCGCCGTCTAATGCCGTAAACGCCTACCCTATGCCGAATCGGCATGAGATTTTCTATCAGAAGTCCGCGTCCCAAGCGGTTCGAAGGCGACATTTCGGCGGGCATAAGTGCCGTGAGCCGGCCATTTCAGCGCAGGTGGATGTTTTTTAAACAGACGCAAATTTAGGAAAAAGCCTACGTTGGGCTGCGAATTCTCTTTCAGGGGAAGTCGGAGCTTTCTCGATATACGGTCACAAAGAAACACCGCGAAACGGTTTGGCGGGGAATATGCAGCAAGAACAGATGAGCTGAATGCTCTAGATCAACGTTTTGCACGTTGAAGCTCTCCGCAAGTCCGTCGAGCCGCTTTGGCCCCGGCGAACTTGCGTCGCAGCTTTACCTGACCCGGCCCTTGCGCGGGTACTCCCTGTACCCGTAGGTCACTCCGACCCTGAAACAGTCAGAACGTCCCGACCCCTTGGTCATGCGTCTACCGTCCTCGGGTAGCGCAGTGGAAAGAAGCGCGGTGGCCTCTTTCGTGTTTCGAAACTCAGTACCAATTCGGATCTTTCTTCAGTTGTTCCATCAATTGAGCAATTCATTGGCGCGCATCTGGCCATCATTGGCCGCGATTGTCATGGCACTGCCGCCCAGAAGCAGGGCGGCTGCCACTGTCTTTAACGAAATGCTCATGGTCAGCCTCGACCGCGGCGGCCAAAGAAGAAGGAAGCAATGAACATCACCAGGAATACGACAAAGAGAATCTTGGCGATACCCGTGGCGGTGCCCGCGATACCACCGAAGCCCAGTACTGCAGCGATGATGGCAATGATCAAGAATGTGATTGCCCAGCTCAACATGGTGATTCTCCTTACGCGTTCTGTTTAAAGGTGCTGCTGGTGGTGCTTTTCCCGGCGCGTCGAGCGCGCCAAGTTCATTTGCTTAAAACACCCAATGTTCCTGAGGCGTCTCATCCACAGGCTGGGCCTGGTCGACATCCATCATTCGCATCGAGTCGCTGTCAGCCAGGCTGCTGCTGACGGCGCTGAAGTGGGTTTGAGGAGTGTGTGGAATCGACAGGTGCGGCGTCTCTGGCTGCTGACTCTGTTCCCAGCGCAAGTACTGTTGGCCGCCAATCAAGGTGATCAATAGCGCTAGCAGGGCAAACAAGCCTTGCTGGAGGTGCAATGGCGAGAGACGCAATTGGGCGGCACCTTGGCGATTCATCCTGAAGTTCCTCCCACATTGGGGTAGTGATCTTTGGTGGGCGCTGGTTCATTAAATGCCCTGGTTATCTAGACTCCTGCAGCCTGCATGCCACCTTTTTGTTGGTGTTAATTCTATTTAAATCAATAGGTTGAATGATTTGTGAAAATCGTTTTGAACGCATCCTGCACGATGGCCCTTCTGAGGTCGTGCGTAATGCACGATGGACTCGCGAAAACTTTCAATATTTTTGGAATTGAGGGAAGGGCGCAGATGTCAGAAAGGGACGCAGGCAATCGCCGAAGAACGGTTTATTAATAAAAAATTAAATAAATCAATGAGTTATCTTGTTGATAAGTAGATAGCTCCGCTGATTTGGCTGAAATCGACCACAATCAATCATGCAACTTGCCCGATTTTTTCTGGGCCTAACCAAAATCAACAATTAAAGGAGCGCAGGAATATGGAATCAGCCACTGAGCATCAAGGCCGCATTCTGCTGGTGGATGATGAATCCGCCATCCTTCGAACCTTTCGCTATTGCCTCGAAGACGAAGGCTACAGCGTAGCCACCGCGACCAGCGCTGCTCAGGCCGAAGCCTTGTTGCAGCGCCAGGTTTTCGATCTGTGCTTCCTCGATTTGCGCCTGGGTGAAGACAATGGGCTCGATGTGCTGGCCCAAATGCGCATCCAGGCGCCGTGGATGCGGGTGGTGATTGTCACTGCTCACTCGGCCGTGGACACTGCCGTGGATGCGATTCAGGCGGGTGCCGCCGACTATCTGGTCAAACCTTGCAGCCCCGACCAGTTGCGTCTGGCCACTGCCAAACAGCTGGAAGTTCGGCAACTCTCGGCGCGCCTGGAAGCCCTCGAAGGTGAAGTGCGCAAACCCAAAGAGGGCCTGGATTCGCACAGTCCGGCCATGAAAGTGGTGCTCGAAACCGCACGCCAGGTTGCCAGTACCGACGCCAACATCCTGATTCTCGGCGAATCCGGCACCGGTAAAGGTGAACTGTCCCAGGCGATTCACGGCTGGAGCAAACGCCAGAAGAAATCCTGCGTCACCATCAACTGCCCATCCCTGACTGCCGAATTAATGGACAGCGAGCTTTTCGGCCACAGCCGGGGCGCATTCACCGGTGCCAGCGAAAGTACTTTGGGTCGTGTCAATCAGGCCGACGGCGGAACGCTGTTTCTCGACGAGATCGGCGATTTTCCATTGACCTTGCAGCCAAAATTGCTGCGTTTCATTCAGGACAAGGAGTATGAGCGCGTGGGCGACCCGGTGACCCGCCGCGCCGACGTACGAATCCTCGCAGCGACTAACCTCAATCTGGAAGACATGGTTCGCGATGGCCGTTTTCGTGAAGACTTGCTCTATCGCCTGAACGTCATCACCTTGCACCTGCCGCCGCTTCGCGAGCGCAGGGAAGACATTCTGAACCTGGCGGACCGTTTCCTGGCGCGCTTCGTCAAGGAATACTCGCGTCCGGCCCGGTGTTTCAGCGATGAGGCCCGCGAAGCGCTGCTCAGCTACCGCTGGCCGGGCAACATTCGTGAGCTGCGCAATGTGGTGGAGCGCGCGAGCATTATTTGTCCGCAGGAGCGGGTCGAGCTCAGCCACTTGGGCATGGCCGAAACTCCGGCCAACCACACGCCGCGCATTGGTGCTGCGTTGAGCCTGGATGAGTTGGAGAAAGCTCACATTGGCGCGGTCCTCGCCACGGCCGACACGCTGGATCAGGCGGCCAAGACCCTGGGTATCGATGCCTCGACCCTGTACCGCAAACGCAAGCAGTACAACCTGTGAGTCGTAATCGATGAAACTGGCGATGACGTTGCGCACCCGGCTGTTTCTGAGTATTTCCGCGCTGATTACGGTGGCGCTGCTTGGGCTTTTGCTCGGGTTGGTCAGCGTGATGCAGATGGCGGGAACTCAGGAAGCCCTGATCCGTGACAACTTCATTACGCTGGATCTGGGATTGAAGCTGCGTCAGACGCTGGGTGATCAACTGATTATCGTGCTTGGCGAGAACCCTGACCCTGCGGAGTTCGAGGCCTCCAGCCAGCATTCCCTCGAATTGCTTGACGAAGGCATTGCTCGCGAGCCGTCCAGCGAGGGAGCCCCGTATGGTTTCAGAAAGGCCAAGGCTGATTATCAGAGCTTACTGCAGGCCTTTGATCTTTCCCGCGTTCCGGTACAGGTAGTCAATGATGGCGGGGATCTAACGGAAAAATTCAATGCCTTGCGAAACGGTTTGATCTCTGAACAGAAGCGCGCGCTGGAAAACATCACAGAGATCGAACGCAAGGCCCGGGAGCGGGCACTGTTAATTGCCGGCCTGCTTGGATTGGTCGGGGTGGCGGTGTTGTTTATCGGGTTCATTACCGCCCATGCGATCGCACGGCGGTTCGGGGCTCCGATCGAGGCTCTGGTGCAGGCAGCGGACAATATCGGCCAGGGCAATTTTGAAGTGACCCTGCCGATTTCTTCCGCGATGGAAATGAACCAGTTGACCCGGCGGTTCGGAATCATGGCCGAGGCCTTGCGTGAGCACCAGGCGACCAATATCGACGAGCTGCTCGCCGGCCAGCAACGTTTGCAAGCGGTGCTCGACAGTATCGACGACGGGTTGCTGATTATTGATCGTCAAGGTCATCTCGAGCACCTCAACCCAGTGGCCCAGCGCCAGTTAGGCTGGGACACCGAGCGTCTCGGCCAAGGGCTGGGCGCGGCGCTTGGGCGTCCCGAACTGGATGCACAACTGCAATTGGTGTTGCGCGGCGGCACTCTGGAGCGGGCGCCGGACGACCTGAGTATCGAGGTCGATGGCGAGTCGCGATTGCTGACGTATAGCCTGACGCCGGTCAGCCATACCGAAGGTCATATTCTCGGCGCCGTGATGGTGTTGCACGACGTCACCGAACAGCGGGCTTTTGAAAGGGTACGCAGCGAGTTTGTGTTGCGCGCCTCCCATGAGTTGCGCACACCGGTTACCGGTATGCACATGGCATTTGGCCTGTTCCGCGAGCGTACGCATTTTGCCGCAGACTCTCGCGAAGCCGACCTGCTGGACACCGTCAACGAAGAAATGCAGCGCCTGATGCAGTTGATCAACGACCTGCTGAATTTCTCTCGCTATCAAAACGGCCTGCAAAAACTCACGCTGGCACCGTGCTCCATCGAAGACTTGCTGGATCAGGCCCAGATACGCTTTGCCGGCTCGGCGCAGGAGAAGGGCATTGAGTTGCTGGTGGAAGTGCAGGGACCATTACCGCGGCTGCAAGCCGATCAGGCGCAACTGGAACGGGTGCTCGACAACCTGATCGACAATGCCTTGCGCCATACATCTCACGACGGACTGATACGTTTGCAGGCCCGGCGCCATGGTGAGCGGATGATTATCAGTGTCGAGGACAATGGCGAAGGCATTGCCTACGGCCAGCAAGGACGGATCTTCGAACCCTTTGTCCAGGTGGGACGTAAAAAGGGCGGTGCCGGGCTCGGTCTGGCGCTGTGCAAGGAAATCGTGCAACTGCATGGCGGGCGGATGGGTGTCTATTCGCGGCCGGGGCAGGGGACACAGTTCTACATGGCACTGGCGATATGAATCGTAGCCACCTCAGGCTTCGTCATCCAGACGTCGCGTGGTCAGTCGGCGGCCACGGGTAATCAGTTCGATGAACTGCACGGCGCTCAGTGCGTGGGCGAACAACCAACCCTGGCCAAACTTCACCCCTTCGCTGCTCAGAAACACCGCTTGGGCTTCATGTTCGATGCCTTCTGCAATCACCTTGAGTTGCAGGGCCTGAGCCATGCGAATGATGTGCGGTGCCACGCCGCTGCTGGCGGCATCATGGCCCAGCGCGTCGATAAATGCCTTGTCGATTTTCAGGCAGTCCACCGGTAGGGTTTGCAGGTAGGCGAGGCTGCAATAGCCGGTACCAAAGTCGTCGATCAGCACCTGATGCCCGACATCCCGCAGGGCTTGCAGGTTTTCTCTGGCTACCACCACATCGACCAATCCGCGTTCGGTCACCTCAAAGGCAATCTGCCTGGCCGCCACCCGATGCACACTCAGCAGACGCGCCATCACCTGACCGATACGTGGCACCATGACATCGCAGGCCGCCAGGTTTACCGAGATGTACAGCTGCGGATTGGACCGCAACAGTTGGCCGAGCTGTTCCAGCAGGCGCTGCAATACGAAGTCGGTCATCTGGCGGATCTGGCCGGTATTCTCCGCCATCGGAATGAACAGGTCGGGGCTGGTCAGCGTGCCGTCCGGTCTTCGCCAGCGCAGCAGAGCTTCGGCTCCGACGCAGCTGCGGCTGTCGAGGTCGAAGATCGGTTGATACAACACCTGTAGCTCGCCTCGCCGCATGGCGCCTTGCAGTTCGGCATCCAGCGACTGACGCTGGCGTACCAGCAAAAACACCAGAATACCTACACAGGCACTCAGCGCCAGGCTGGCCGGCAGTAGCCACCACCATACGGCCGGTACATGCATTCCTGTGCGTGGGGTGATCAGTACCAGTTGGTATTCGGGGGTGTTAGTGGGCATTCGGTAAATCAGGCGGGTATGGGTGACTTGCAGCGCATCAGGGCTTTTCGGGGGCCAGGGTTCCGCGGGGGGCCAGGGCTGCGCGACACCGAGTACCGGAATCGCCCGGGTGTCGTGGTCAAGCACCACCAACAGGCTGCTCCCCGGAGACAGATCGACCATGTCGGTCAAATGCCCGCGCGATGTCGCAACCCGGAAGTTGCCACGCCCAAGCATCAGCGCGGCGCGGTTCTCATCGGGTTCGGTGGTGGTGTTCAGCCAATAGCTGTAGGTGGAGCCCTTGATGTCCGGCGGTCGGATCAGCGACAGCCCCTCTTGGCGAGGACGGTTGGAGCAGGTTCGCGAAGTGTCCATATACGCGGCTTCATAAACGAAGCGGTAATTGAAACTGACCTGCTGCAGGGTGGCGATCATTTCGTCATCGCAGCCTCGCAGCGGTTGGGCTTCCAGGTCATCGAGGCTTTCGCGTAACTGCCCGAACAGCTGCTCCAGGCGGACCAGAAAACGTTCTCCCTGAGCGTTCATTTCCTGGCTTTCGTTGTGCTCGACTTGATTCATCGCCACGAACAAACTGCCGACCGTCAGAAGCGTTGCGCTCAAGGCAGTAGCCAGCATCGCCAAAAACCAAGGGCGATAGAACCAGCTATGCAGTCTCTCCCGAGCAGCAGGCATCATGGAATATCCGAAGAATTACCAATGAGTTATAGCTGCTGATTTGGAAAAAGCGCTGACCGTCGGGCGGGCGTCATTATTTTGTCTGATTCAACACCTGAAGAATCGCCGCGGTTTGCGCATCTGGCGTACCGTCGAAACGGGAAGGGCGAAAATGCAGTTGAAAGGCTGCCAGTACATTGCGTGTCTCTACATCCAGTTCGCCGGTTTGCGGCGTCGCATAGCCCACGCGGGCAAGCTGTCCCTGAAACCAACTGATGCTTGGCAGTTGCACGGCGAACTGCGCTTGCTGCCGCGCCACGGCCTGCTCGTTCGGCCAGATACCCAGGCCTTCGGCAGCCAGGCGCTTCCAGGGAAACAGCGGGCCGGGGTCGAGCTTGCGCATCGGTGCGATGTCGCTATGACCAATGATATGACGGGGGCTGATCCCTTGGCGCTTACTGATGTCCTTGAGCAGGAAGATCATCGACTGAATCTGGGCTTCGCTGTAGGGATACCAGAGACGCCCGTTCGGGGTGTCCTCAAAGCCCTGATTAACGATCTCGATACCAATGGAACTGGAGTTCAGCCAGGTCCGGCCTTGCCATTCGCTTTCGCCAGCGTGCCAGGCCCGGAAATTTTCATCCATCAGCTTATAAATAGTGGCGTGCTTGTCGTCGCTAATCAGGTAATGGCTGCTGACCTCGCCATGGGTCAGCAATTGCAGCGAAGTCTCCAGGGATGCGGAGGTGTAATGCATCACCACGAACTGAATACGACTGTCGTGATTGGCCGAAGGGTGGCTGGTATCAATTCGGGGGCCGCTGGCACAACCGGCTAATAGAAGCAGCGACGCAATAAGAACAAGACATTTCATGGCGGGAGGCAGTACACGCAAGACAATAATGCAACAGTGTAACGGTATTGCCTTGCGCGCAGATGGCAAAAAATGCTGTTTTAAACAAAATGGAACAATTAGCTATCAGCCCAGTTCTATTCGATTCCGGCCATTATTTTTCGCTCGATATAGCGCCTGATCGGCTCTTTTAAGTACCAGATCGCTATGTTCGCCCGATCTGAAGGCGGTCAGTCCCATGGAAATGGTGATGGTGACTCGCTCGCCCTTGAAGTGGAACGGGCAGGCTTCGATCGATGCGCGCAAGGTTTCCAGCAGTTTCGCGCCCACCGCCGGCACCGTGGCAGGCATCAACAGTACAAACTCCTCACCGCCGAACCTGGCAATAAAATCAGTCCCGCGCAGACGCTTGCGTAGCACGCGGGCAATGATTTTCAGCACCTTGTCACCCGCCAGATGGCCATAGTTGTCATTGATGCGTTTGAAATGGTCGAGGTCGAGCATTGCCAGCAACAGGGTATTACCCTGTTGTTGCCATTGACCGATTTCATGCTCCAGGCGCTCGCTCCAGGCTGCTCGATTCGGCAGGCCGGTCAACGGATCGATCAAGGCCTTCTGGCGCTGCTCTTCGAGATGTTCGCGGTAGCCCAGGGCTTCCTGCTCCATGTGGGCAACCCTTTCGGCCAGGCTTTGCAGGCGGGCTGCTACTTCCTGCTCGCGCTCGTCGCGCTGCTTCTGGTGTTGGTCCATGGTGCCGAGCAGGCCTTCGAGATGGTTTTCCAGCACATGCTTGAGATCATCAAGATCCGCCGCTTCCTGCATGCTGCTTTGCAAGCCGTCGACTTGCTCGCGAATCTGCGTGTCCATTTCCCGCGCAGCCGAGCGGTTGTCGGCGTGGCCGTCGCTCGCGGCTTGCAGGTTGCTCTGAAACGACTCAAGGCGTTCGTTGAGTTGCTGCAAATACGCTTCGAATTCGTGCTGGCCACTGTCGGTGATCGCCAGCATTAACGTTGCAAGATCATCGAGGATCGGTATCAACTCGTACCAGTTCAAGCCATTTTGAAGGCGATCGCGCATTGCCTCGGCTTGCGGACGATGGCGCTCGGGCAACGCCAAGTCATCGAGAAGGCCAAGCAGCGTGTCTTCGATGTGCTTGGCGACGGAGCTGTAGGACGGCTCCGGCGAGTCCGGCAGGGCATACAAAATATCGTGCTCGGACGGCTCTGGGTCGATGGATATCGGGGTCAGTTCATCGGGATTGATTGCCGATGGAGCCTGAGTAGCCGGTAGGGCGATCGATGGAACCGGCTCTTGTGGTTGCTCGACATTCGGCGGAGGTTGTACCTCCGGGGCCTGGCTGCTCGTAGCTTCTGGCTCAAGGACGGGCGGGACAAACGCCACGACTTCAGCCGCAGGTGCCATTGATGTTAGCGCCTGAATTTGCGCTGGCTCAGGGCGCGCAGCGGCGGGCAGGGCGGCTTCCATGGTTGGCAACACCACTTGCGGCTTATCGATGGCTGGCGTGAGATTGGCCATCGCTTGTGGGGGCTCGGCCGATGCTGCAGCCGGTTCGACAGGTTGCGGGGCAGGCATTTGTGATTCGGGGACAGCGAGCTGTTGCGCGGTCTCTTCCGTTTCCCTACCAAACAACCGCTGCAAGAAACCCGGTCGATCAGGTTCGGCAGGGTTCTCCAGCAGGTTCAAGGCTTTGCCCTGCAAGCCGCTCAGCTCGCTGAGCAGCAACGGAATTTCGCGAGCCTGACTTACGCGTCCGTCCAGTTGTTTGGCGAATTGCTTCAGCGGCCGGCTCACTTCCCGGGGCAGCGGCAACGCTTGCAGCTGAGAGACCAGCGATGTCAGGGCGGCACTGACTTGATCGACCCGGGTTTCCCGGCGCTGCTCGGAGTCGAGCACGGCTTTTTCCAGGCGCGGCAGCAAGGCAGCCAGGCCGGCGTCCATGTCATCGGTGCGTACGACTTCGCGCATTTCCTTCATGCATTGGTCCACGGCGCGATCGGTACCTTCTGCGGCCAGGGTGCTGCGCACCAGCCCGCGACGCAGCAGGTCGAGCCGGGCGTCCCATCGACGTTCCAGCTTTTCCTGTTGTTCGATGCTTTTGAGGTATTTCTCTTTCCAGCGCTGTGCTTCGTCGCTCATTCAGGCAGGACTCAACGCGGGCAATGCATCAGCCGTGAGCGAACCCGGCAGACGAATCTCTACCGCGACCGGCAGGTGATCGGAAATGGGTTGTGCCAGCACTTCAACCTTTTCAAGGGTCAGGGTAGGGCTGAGCAGAATATGGTCCAGGCAGCGCTGTGGGCGCCAGCTGGGGAAGGTCGCTTCCAGTTGCGGCGCGAGCAGGCCTAAATCACGCAACGGGGAGTTTTGCAGCAAGTCACTGGCATGGGTGTTCATGTCGCCCATCAGCACTTGGTGTTTATAACCGCCGATCAACTCGCGGATGTAGGCCAGTTGCAGGCTTCGGGCGCGAGCGCCCAGCGCCAGGTGCATCATCACCACCACGAGCGCCTCCGGACCTTCGCCGAAGCGCACCAGAATGGCCCCGCGACCCTTGGGCCCCGGCAGCGGATGATCTTCAATCGCCCACGGGCGCAGGCGGCTGAGCACGCCATTGCTGTGCTGGCCGAGACGGCCCAGATTGCGATTGAGTTGTTGATACCAGTAGGGGAAGGCGCCGAGCTGCGCCAGGTGTTCGACCTGATTGACGTAGCCTGATCGCAGGCTGCCGCCATCGGCTTCCTGCAAGGCGACCAGATCGAAGTCGCCCAGCAGATTACCGATTTTTTGCAGGTTGTCGGCACGCCCGGTGTGCGGCAACAGATGCTGCCAGCCGCGGGTCAGATAGTGCCGATAGCGCTCGGTACTGATGCCGACCTGGATATTGAAACTGAGCAAACGCAGACGGCTGTCCACGGGCAACCCCGTCGATTCCAGGTGATGCTCGTTGACCCGCGGATCATGCAGGCCAACGATGCGTTCAGTTCCCCAGCGGCGCATGGCAGGTGCCGCGCTTAGTTGGCGACGGCCTTGGTTGCCGCTCGCTCTTTGGCTACCAGTTGGTCGGCCAGTTTCAGCGCTTGTTCGGCACCGCCGGCAGAGCCGATGTCAAAGCGATACTTGCCGTTGACGATCATGGTAGGCACGCCGGAGATTTCATATTTCTTTGCAAGTTCTTTGGCTTTGTTGATCTGGCCCTTGATGGCGAAGGAGTCGAAGGTGGCCAGGAACTTGTCCTTGTCTACACCTTGGGTCGCCAGGAAGTCCGCCATGTCTTCTTTGTCGGTCAGTTTCTTGTGTTCTTTCTGGATCGCTTCGAAAACTGCCGCGTGAACCTTGCTTTCGACGCCCATGGCTTCAAGGGTCAGGAACATCTGGCCGTGTGCGTCCCAAGGGCCGCCAAACATGGCCGGGATGCGCACGAAGTTCACGTCGGAAGGCAGTTTTTCAACCCATGGGTTAATGACGGGTTCGAAAGCATAGCAATGCGGGCAGCCGTACCAGAACAGCTCCACGACTTCGATCTTGCCAGGCACGGCCACCGGGACCGGATTGCTCAGCTCGACAAAGGGCGCTTCAGGTTTTTCGGCGGCTTGGGCGGTCATGCCGAACAGGCTGGCAGCGACGAGTGCGGCGCTGATGATCAGATTACGCATGCTTTACTCCTGGACAAATTGGGTCGCCTCGCGCGACCTGTTTTCAGACAGATCCTGGCGGGCTTGAGTTTGTAGTGTAACGGCAGCGGCCACAAAAAAGGGCAGCCAAAGCTACCCTTTTTATGTTTGCATCGACGGATTAATCGAGTGTTAACGTTGCAAGAGATGTACACCACTCGCAACGCTCGATCGCAGGCCTTAGTGCAAGCCTTGAATATAGCTGGAGACTGCGGCGATATCTTCGTCGCTCAGCTTTTTAGCGATGCTCTGCATCGGTTTGGTATCGCCGTCGTTGGTGCGGCCACCTTCTTCTTTTCTGAAATCGGTCAGTTGCTTGCCAACGTACTGAGCATGTTGGCCGCCCAGATGCGGGAAGCCGGCAGCGGCGTTACCGGTACCGTTAGGCGAGTGGCAACCCGTGCAGGCTGGCAGCCCTTTGGCCAGGTCGCCACCACGGAACAGTGCTTCACCGCGAGCCACGACTTTCGGGTCGGCGGCGCCAACGCTGCCTTTCTGGCTGGCGAAGTAGGCGGAGATATCAGCCAGGTCCTGATCGCTCAGGTTGGTCAGCAGGCCGGTCATTTCCAGTACCGTGCGTTTGCCGGACTTGATGTCGTGCAGCTGCTTGTTCAGATAACGCTCGCCCTGACCTGCCAGTTTCGGAAAGTTTGGCGCCATGCTATTACCATCCGGGCCATGACAGGCGCCACATACTGCGGCTTTCGCCTGACCAGCAGTCGCATCACCTGCAGCATGGGCAATGCCGGAGATCCCCACGGTCAACAGCAGACTCACGATCAATTTGTTCATCAGCTAATCCAACTACGGCTAAGGGTTAAAGAGTTATGGGCCGGGATCACTCGCTCATCCACTGGATGATTGCTTGGTAATCCTCGGCACTGCAGTCCATGCACAAACCACGCGGCGGCATCGCCTTGAAACCCTGGGTCACGTGTTGCACCAGCGTCTCCATACCTTTCGCCAACCTCGGCGTCCAAGCTTCCTGATCGCCCTTTTGGGGCGCCATGGGTAGTTGGCCGGAATGACAGGCACCACAAACACGGTTGTACACAGCTTCCGGATCCTGTGTAGCCTGAGCGCTGTAAAGCGGCATCAAGACACCGGCAGCTAGCAGCCATTTCGTCATAAAACGACCTTTTCAGGGTTGAGAGCGTGCTGCGTTCTAGTGCGCAATCAAGGTCAATCGCTCTCGTGAACTTCATCCTACGCTGGGACAAAGCGCACACAAAATCTGCGGCATTATATACTGGCGTCACTGAAACGGAAACGACACTGCTTGCCGCGTCCATTCCCGGCGCCGCCCACATCGGAAATCCCATGCAACTCAAGAACCCCATCCTCGGCCTGTGCCAACAGTCCACCTTTATGCTCAGCGCCGCCAAAGTCGATCAATGCCCCGACGACGAAGGCTTTGAAGTGGCCTTCGCCGGGCGTTCCAACGCCGGTAAGTCCAGCGCGTTGAACACCCTGACACACGCCAGCCTGGCGCGGACCTCGAAAACTCCGGGTCGCACGCAGTTGTTGAACTTCTTCAAGCTAGACGATGAACGCCGTCTGGTCGACCTGCCGGGTTACGGTTACGCGAAAGTACCGATCCCGTTGAAGCTGCACTGGCAGCGTCACCTGGAAGCCTATCTGGGTGGTCGCGAGAGTTTGAAAGGTTTGATTCTGATGATGGACATCCGTCATCCAATGACCGATTTCGACCTGCTGATGCTCGATTGGGCCATCGCCAGTGGCATGCCGATGCATATTTTGCTGACCAAGGCAGACAAGCTGACCTACGGCGCGGCGAAAAACGCGCTGCTGAAGGTTCAGGCGGAAATCCGCAAGGGCTGGGGCGATACGATCACTATCCAGCTATTTTCGGCACCGAAACGAATGGGCCTGGAAGACGCCTACACAGTTCTGGCGGGCTGGATGGAGTTGGCGGACAAGGGCGCTGAGACTGCCGAGTAAAGCTCTCCAGACAAATCTGCTGGCAAAAAAAACCCCGGACTTCATATGGGGAGGGAGAAGTTCCGGGGTTCAAGCTCCGGACCGCTAGGGCGGGGTCCAGATATCTGCCAACACTTAACACAACATAGGAGCATCGAAGGGCTTCACCAGCCATTCAGTATCTCTGAGTGGCGGTTCACGGATTTAGTTCAGACTATTTTCAAAAACCATTGGAAATAATCGATGTCATTTTCCGCACTATAGTCCTTCGTTATTTTGTGCTGCGGCATAAGGCCGCAGCACAGGCGTCTTTCAGCCGATCAGTGCGCTTCATCCCAGTTGTTACCTACGCCTACCTCGACCAGAAGCGGTACATCCAGTTGTGCGGCGCTGCTCATGTGCACGCGAATCTCCTCACGCACCTGGTCGATCAGGTCCTCGCGCACCTCGAGCACCAATTCATCGTGTACCTGCAAGATGACTTTGGCGTCCAGGCCTGACGATGTCAGCCAGTTATCCACCGTTACCATGGCTTTCTTGATGATGTCCGCCGCCGTGCCTTGCATCGGGGCGTTGATTGCCGTGCGCTCGGCAGCTTTGCGCAGTGCCTGGTTTTTCGCGTTGATTTCCGGCAAGTACAGACGACGGCCGAAGATGGTTTCGACGAAACCTTGCTCGGCGGCCTGGGCGCGTGTGCGCTCCATGTACTCCAGCACGCCGGGATAACGAGCGAAGTAGCGGTCGATGTAGGCTTGGGATTGTTTGCGGTCAACGCCGATCTGCTTGGCCAGGCCAAACGCGCTCATGCCGTAGATCAAACCGAAGTTAATGGCTTTCGCACTACGACGCTGATCATTAGTGACTGCATCCAGTTCGACGCCAAACACCTCTGCGGCCGTTGCCCGGTGTACATCGAGGTTGTTGCGGAAGGCGTGCAGCAAGCCTTCGTCCTTGGCCAGATGCGCCATGATCCGCAGTTCGATTTGCGAATAGTCCGCGGCCAGCAGCTTGTAGCCTTTCGGCGCGACGAACGCCTGACGAATCCGGCGACCTTCGGCAGTGCGAATCGGAATGTTCTGCAGGTTCGGGTCGATGGACGACAAACGTCCGGTGGCGGCGACGGCTTGCTGGTAAGACGTATGAATGCGCCCCGTGCGAGCGTTGATCTGCTCTGGCAAACGATCGGTGTAGGTGCTCTTGAGCTTGCTCAGCGAGCGGTATTGCATCAGCACCTTGGGCAGGGGGTAGTCCTGTTCGGCCAACTCGGCCAATACCGCTTCGGCCGTCGAGGCTTGGCCCTTGGCGGTTTTGCTGAGTACGGGCAAACCGAGCTTTTCGTAGAGGATCACGCCCAGTTGCTTCGGCGAACCCAGATTGAATTCTTCACCGGCAATGGCGAACGCCTCACGTTCAAGGGCGACCAGTTTCTCGCCCAGCTCGACGCTCTGGATGCCCAGCAGGTTGGCATCCACGAGCGCGCCCTGGCGCTCGATACGGGCCAGAACCGGCATCAGCGGCATTTCAATCTCGTTGAGCACTTTGCCCAGGCTTGGCGTTGCCGCCAGTTTTTCCTGTAATGCCAGATGCAACCGAAAGGTGACGTCGGCATCTTCGGCGGCATAGGGACCCGCCAGCTCAAGAGAGATTTGATCGAAGCTCAGCTGTTTGACGCCTTTGCCGGCAATCTCTTGAATGTCGGTCTTGCTTTGGCCCAGGTACTTGAGCGCCAGGCTGTCCATGTCGTGACGGGTGGCCGTCGAGTCCAGGACGTAAGACTCGAGCATGGTGTCGTAGGCAATACCCTGAACAACAATCCCGTTGCTCTGATCGCCACCGATGGCGCAGTTGGCGAGGATATTGGTTTCGAACTTGGCGTGCTGGCCGACTTTCAGCTTATTCGGGTTTTCCAGCAGCGGCTTCAACGCCAGCAGCACGGTGTCGCGATCCAGTTGTTCCGGCACGCCCATGTAGGAATGGGTCAGCGGAATGTAGGCCGCTTCGTTGGCTGCGACGGAAAACGACAGGCCCACCAGTTGTGCATGTTGCGCATCGCTGCCGTTGGTTTCGGTGACGAAGGCGATCAACGGCGCCTTGTCGAGCTTGTCCAACCAGGCCTCGAAGTGCTTTTGGTCGAGGATGGTTTCGTACTTCGCTTCGGCGGCACCCGGTTGTTCCTGGATGACCTCGACAATGTCCTGGCCCGATCGCTTCGCGTCGCGCTGGTTCTCTTCGAACCAGCTTTTGAATTCCAGCAGGGTGTAAAGCTCGGCGAGCTTGTCGTGATCCGGCTTGCCCATTTGCAGGTCATCGAGACCGATGTCCAGCGGTACGTCGATCTTGATGGTTGCCAGTTGATAGGAGAGGAACGCCATCTCCTTATGCTCTTCGAGCTTGGCCGGCAGGGTTTTGGCGCCGCGAATCGGCAGGGTCGGGACGATGTCGAGCTGTGCATAGAGCTCGGTCAGGCCACCGTTCACGCCGACCAGCAGGCCGGAAGCGGTTTTCGGACCGATACCTGGAACGCCCGGAATGTTGTCGGACGAATCGCCCATCAGTGCCAGATAATCGATGATCTGCTCGGGAGCGACGCCGAATTTCTCCTTCACGCCTTCTACGTCCAGCGCGCTACCAGTCATCGTATTGACCAAGGTAATGTGCCCGTCGACCAGTTGCGCCATGTCCTTGTCGCCAGTGGAGATCACCACCGGGCGGTCGGCGGCCGCGCTGCTGCGAGCCAGGGTGCCGATCACGTCGTCCGCTTCAACGTTGTCCACGCACAGCAATGGAAAGCCCAGGGCCTTGACGCTGGCGTGCAGCGGCTCGATCTGGACCCGCATGTCGTCGGGCATGCTTGGGCGATTGGCCTTGTATTCGGCGAACATCGCATCGCGAAACGTCCCGCCCTTGGCATCGAACACCACGGCAAACGGGCTGTCCGGGTACTGCTTGCGCAGACTCTTGAGCATGTTCAATACGCCCTTGACCGCTCCGGTCGGCAGGCCTTTGGACGTGGTCAGCGGTGGCAGCGCGTGAAAGGCGCGGTACAGATAAGAAGAACCGTCCACCAGGACGAGGGGGGCTTGGCTCATGAGCAGGATCAACCTTTTCGGCGGGTCCGGCGCTAGAATAGCGGGACCGTTGACGACAAAGGGACAAGGTTATCATGCGCACACTAAATCGCTTGTTGCTGGCTGGCTTGTTTGCAATCACTCCATTGGCTGTCATGGCGGCGGACGACGCGCCCTCGGCGGACCCGGATGTAACAATCCGCACTGAAGGTGACAAAACCATTCAGGAATATCGGCAAAATGGTTTTTTGTATGCCATCAAGGTGACCCCGAAAGTCGGTAAACCGTATTTCCTGGTGCGCGCTGATGGCTCGGACGGTAACTTCATCCGCTCGGACCAGCCGGATATGCTGATTCCGTCATGGAAAATATTCGAGTGGTAAACCGCTCCTAACTTAAATCGGCGCCGGCAGTCGCGGCGCCCGTACTGGCAGTTTTAACCATGTCTGTGTTCACCCCCCTGGCTCGGCCCGAGCTGGAAACCTTTCTCGCCCCTTACGGGCTTGGCCGCCTGCTTGATTTCCAGGGGATCGCCGCCGGTAGCGAAAACACCAATTTCTTTATCAGCCTGGAGCAGGGCGAATTTGTCCTGACCCTGATCGAGCGTGGTCCGGTGCAGGAGATGCCGTTCTTCATCGAGCTGCTCGACGTGCTGCACGACGCCGACCTGCCGGTGCCTTATGCCCTGCGCACCACCGACGGCGTCGCCTTGCGCGAGCTGGCCGGCAAACCCGCGCTGTTGCAGCCACGTCTGGCGGGAAAACACATCAAGGACGCCAACGCGCAGCATTGCGCTCAGGTCGGCGAACTGCTGGCTCATTTGCACTTGGCGACCCAGGCCAACATGATCAAACGCAAAACCGATCGCGGCCTGGACTGGATGCTGGAGGAGGGCACGCAGTTGCTTTCGCATCTGAATGCCGAGCAAAGCGATTTGCTGCAACGGGCGCTGGATGAAATCACACAACAGAAGACGAAAATTCTGGCGCTGCCGCGCGCCAACATCCATGCGGACCTGTTCCGCGATAATGCGATGTTCGAAGGTACGCACCTGACCGGGTTGATCGACTTCTACAACGCCTGTTCGGGGCCGATGCTCTATGACGTGGCGATTGCCTTGAACGATTGGTGTTCGGACGAACAAGGGCAGCTTGATGGCGCTCGGGCGCGGGCATTGCTGGGGGCTTACGCCGCGCTGCGACCGTTTACCGCTGC
Source organism: Pseudomonas sp. S2_A02 (assembly GCF_054668495.1). Classification (NCBI taxonomy): domain Bacteria; kingdom Pseudomonadati; phylum Pseudomonadota; class Gammaproteobacteria; order Pseudomonadales; family Pseudomonadaceae; genus Pseudomonas; species Pseudomonas sp. S2_A02. Next base: position 3,797,086 of record NZ_CP162776.1, read on the forward strand.
CGAAGCCGAGCTATGGCCGACCATGCTGCGCGTGGCTTGCGTACGGTTCTGGTTGTCGCGGTTGATCGCAGCGGAGTCTTTCGCCGGGCAGGACGTGTTGATTCACGATCCGATGGAGTTTCAGTTGCGGCTGACGCAACGGCAGAAGGTCAGTACGCCGTTGCCGTTCGCCCTCTAAAAGCATCGCGGGCAAGCCCGCTCCCACATTCGATCTCCGTCGGTCACAGGATTTGTGTGCACAGGAGATTCAATGTGGGAGCGGGCTTGCTCGCGAATGGGGCGACACAATTTTCGGAACTACAGCGACTCCAAACACCCCGCCAAATCATTCCCCAGCTTTTCCAATACCTGCTCATACCCCTGAGCGGTCGCTGGCGTGTACCCGCCCAGCGCATCCAGCTCCGCCAGTTTCACCGGCAGCCCGGCCACCAGGGTTTCTGCCAGGCGCGGGCGCAACGGAGGTTCACTGAATACACAGGTCTTGCCGACTTCCTGCAACCGCGTGCGCATCGCTGCCACGTGCTGGGCACCGGGCTGCACTTCGGCAGCGACACTGAACACGCCGGTGTGCTTGAGGCCGTAAGCGTCTTCAAAGTAGTCGAAGGCTTCGTGGAACACGAAGTAAGGCTTGCCCGCAATACCCGCCAGGCGAGCCTTCAGGCGCAGGTCCAAAGCATCGAGACGCTCATCGAACGCCTTGAGGTTGCTCTGGTAGCGCGCCGCGTTGGCCGGATCGGCGGCGCTCAGATCGGCGGCCATTTTGCTGGCGATCACTCGGGCGTTGATCGGTGACAACCACAAGTGTGCATCCAGGCTACCGGGGCGGTGATCGTGGTCATGCTCGTTGGCTTCTTCGGCGTGGGAATGGTTATCTTCGGCGAAGTGTCGCAGTTTCAGACCAGGCAAATCCTGCACCGCGACGCTGGGCAACGTACGACCTTTCAGTACGCGAGGCAGGAAACCTTCCATGTCCGGGCCGATCCAGTACAGCAGATCCACCGATTGCACTTTCCGTACGTCGGAAGGGCGCAAGGCGTAGTTATGGGGCGAGGCGCCGGGCGGCAGCAAGACTTCCGGAACCGCTACGCCGTCCTGCACCGCTGCGGCGATCAGCTGCAGGGGTTTGACGCTGGTGAGGACTTTGACCTCGGCTTGAGCCGAGCCGATCAGCAGAAAACTGGCGACAAATGCGACAAAGATAGAAAAAAGTCGGGACACGATGACCACTCGAAGAGGCGAGAACGGGTAACATAATAACGTCTCTCACAAAACTCGTCGCCGCTCATGCCTAAAACACCGATTGCCAGCCGTCCCCACGACCACTCTCATTGCGTGCATAGCGCATTGTCTGAGGCTGATGCCTTGTGCGCACGTCAGGGGCTGCGTCTGACCGCTTTGCGTCGTCGGGTGCTTGAACTGGTATGGCAAAGCCACAAACCGTTGGGGGCATACGACATTCTGGCGGTGCTCAGTGAGCAGGACGGCCGCCGCGCCGCGCCTCCAACCGTGTACCGCGCGCTGGATTTCCTGCTGGAAAACGGACTGGTACACCGCATCTCCTCGCTGAACGCCTTCGTCGGCTGCAATCACCCGGAACACGCTCACCAGGGCCAGTTCCTGATCTGCCGCGAATGCCACGCCGCCATCGAACTCGAACAGAAATCCATCAGCGACGCGATCATCAATAGCGCCAAAGATGTCGGATTTATCGTCGAGGCACAGACCGTTGAAGTGATCGGTCTCTGCTCGGGTTGTCAGGGGGCTTGATGAGCAACGCGCTGATTCGCCTCGAGCAGGTGGCTGTCACCTTTGCCGGGCAAAACGTGCTGGACAACATCGAGCTGAGCGTCGAACCGGGGCAGATCGTCACCTTGATCGGCCCTAACGGTGCCGGCAAAACCACGCTGGTGCGCGCAGTGCTCGGTCTGCTGAAACCGGACAGCGGTAGCGTCTGGCGCAAGCCGAAGTTGCGCGTCGGTTACATGCCGCAAAAACTCCATGTCGACCCAACCCTGCCGCTTTCGGTGCTGCGCTTCTTGCGTCTGGTGCCGGGCGTGGACCGCGCTCGCGCCTTGGCCGCTCTCAAGGAAGTCGGTGCCGAACAGGTCATCGACAGCCCGGTGCAAAGTGTTTCCGGTGGCGAAATGCAGCGAGTGCTGCTGGCGCGGGCATTGCTGCGCGAGCCGGAATTGCTGGTGCTTGATGAGCCGGTGCAAGGCGTCGATGTGGCCGGTCAAGCCGAGCTCTACAGCCTGATTACACGCTTGCGCGACCGGCATGGTTGCGGTGTTTTGATGGTCTCTCACGATCTGCATCTGGTGATGAGCACCACCGACCAGGTGGTGTGCCTGAATCGCCACGTCTGCTGCTCCGGACATCCCGAGCAGGTCAGCGGCGATCCGGCATTCGTCGAGTTGTTCGGAAAAAACGCACAAAGCCTGGCGATTTATCACCACCACCACGACCATGCCCACGACCTGCATGGCTCGGTGGTCAGCGCGGCCCCGTCGGCCCCTACCCACGTTCACGGAGATAGCTGCAAGCATGGCTGATTTTCTGCTCTTTGCCCTGCTTGCAGGTCTGGCCCTGGCGCTGGTCGCGGGCCCGTTGGGGTCGTTCGTGGTCTGGCGGCGCATGGCCTATTTCGGCGACACCCTGTCCCACGCCGCACTGCTCGGTGTGGCGCTGGGTTTTCTGCTGGATGTCAGCCCGACCGTTGCCGTCACGGTAGGCTGCTTGTTGCTGGCGGTATTGCTGGTGACATTGCAACAACGGCAGCCACTGGCGTCCGACACGCTTTTGGGAATTCTCGCACCGAGCACGCTCTCGCTTGGCCTGGTGGTACTAAGCTTCATGCATGAAGTGCGGATCGACCTGATGGCCTATCTGTTCGGCGACTTGCTGGCGATCAGCCCGACTGATCTGGCCTGGATCCTCGGCGGTAGCGCGGCGGTGCTGGCCTTGCTGGTCACGTTGTGGCGACCTTTGCTGGCAATCACGGTGCATGAAGAGCTGGCTAAAGTGGAAGGTTTGCCAGTGGCGGCGTTGCGTCTGGCCCTGATGTTGCTGATCGCTGTGGTGATTGCGGTGGCGATGAAAATCGTTGGCGTGTTGCTGATTACTTCGTTACTGATTATTCCGGCGGCTGCGGCACAGCGTCACGCCCGCTCGCCGGAGCAGATGGCACTGGGCGCGAGCCTGCTGGGCATGCTCGCGGTGTGTGGCGGGCTGGCGTTGTCCTGGTTCAAGGACACCCCGGCCGGCCCGTCGATTGTGGTGATGGCCGCCGCGCTGTTTCTGCTGAGTTTTGTCCTGCCCCGTCGAGGGGTGTAGACTTGCTCGTTTTTTGCGCAAATAGAGAGTCGCAGGAATGAAGCTGTTCGCCTCCCGTTATCTGCTCCTTGTCGCATTTTCGCTGCTGCTGGGCGCTTGCCAAAGCACGCCACCGGCGGCCACCGAGGCTCCCGATGCGCGGGCCACGGCTATCGCACAGCTGGAACAAAGCCTGGCCAGCAGCGAACTGGCCACCGCCGAAGGACAATTGGCAGCCTTGCAGGCCGAGTCGCCCAACGATCAATCCCTCGAGCAATACCAGCGGCAATTGGCCGAAGCTTATTTGCTGCGTAGCCAGATCGTGTTGCAAAAAGGCGATGTGAATGCCGCAGCCACTGCACTCAGCCGTGCCCGGGTATTGATGCCCAAGGCTCCGGCGCTGACCGGTGGCGTCAACAGCGCCATTGTCCATGCGCGCAAGGCTGAACTGGATAAAGCCGAAGCGGCTCTCAAGGCTGCCGAAGCCAAACCGCAGGCCAAAGTCATCGACCCGACGGCTGAAAGCACCACGGTGGCGTTGAACCTCACCGATATGAGCAAGCTTCGCCGTCAACTGGATGCCATCGCCGCCGATGTGGTGAATTATCAGTGCGACGTGAGCATTCAGGCTCCGCGCACCCAGGATTACCCTTGGCTGGCCACGTTGCTGACCAAACGGGTGAAGAAGCTGGATTCGGAGTTTGATCTAAAACTGGAGAAGCAGATTCTGCGCAACATTCCGGCGCAGATGGTTTTGAGTCCGCGCAAGCCTTAAAAGCTTCGCGGGCAAGCCTCGCACCTACAGGTTTGGCGATCAACGAACGACATTAAAACTGGTAGGAGCGAGGCTCGCCCGCGAAGGCGTCCTCCCCTTCGAAAAAGATCCTCCAGCCGGAACCGCCTTGGCCTTTAGGCTCCCTACCTTTGATCGCCTTATTGCCAAATGGAAGGTTCAATGCGGAATAAATGCTAATAACCTCTATACGGACAGGCTAAAATGCGCGCCCGGCTAACCGCTGATCCTTTTCTAACGCGCCCACAAGGTTCGCTACGTGATCGAGTTTCAAAACGTCCACAAAACTTACCGCGTCGCCGGTAAGGATATTCCCGCCCTGCATCCGACCAGTCTGACGATTGAGAATGGTCAGGTCTTTGGTCTGATCGGCCATTCGGGCGCGGGAAAAAGTACCCTGCTGCGTCTGATCAATCGCCTGGAAAACGCCAGTGGCGGCAAGATCATCGTCGATGGCGAAGAAGTCACCGCGCTGGACGCCAATAGCCTGCGGCGCTTCCGTCAGCAGGTCGGGATGATTTTCCAGCACTTCAACCTGCTGGCGTCCAAAACCGTGGCCGACAATGTCGCGCTGCCGCTGACCCTCGCCGGTGAACTGTCCCGTAGCGAAATCGACCGGCGTGTGGCGGAGTTGCTGGCGCGGGTTGGCCTGTCTGACCATGCGAAAAAGTATCCGGCGCAACTGTCTGGTGGTCAGAAGCAGCGTGTCGGCATCGCCCGCGCCCTGGCAACCAAACCGAAAATCCTGCTGTGCGATGAAGCCACCAGTGCCCTGGACCCGCAAACCACGGCGTCGGTCCTGCAACTGCTGGCCGAGATCAACCGCGAACTAAAACTGACCATCGTCCTGATCACCCACGAAATGGATGTGATCCGTCGGGTCTGCGATCAGGTGGCGGTGATGGATGCCGGCAAGATCGTCGAGCAAGGTTCGGTGGCCGAGGTGTTCCTGCACCCCAAGCACCCGACCACCAAGCGCTTCGTGCAGGAAGACGAGCAAATCGACGAAAGCGAACAGCGCGACGACTTCGCTCATGTACCGGGGCGCATCGTGCGTCTGACCTTCCAGGGCGAAGCGACCTACGCGCCGTTGCTGGGTACCGTTGCCCGGGAAACGGGCGTGGACTACAGCATCCTGGCGGGTCGTATCGATCGCATCAAAGACGTCCCTTACGGGCAATTGACCCTGGCCGTCACCGGTGGCGACATGGAAGCGGCATTTGCGCACTTCACTGCAGCTGACGTCCACATGGAGGTGCTGCGCTGATGGAAGTCTTGATGAGTTTCTTTTCCAATATCGACTGGTACGAAATCTGGCTGGCCACCGGCGACACCCTGCTGATGCTCGGCGGTTCGCTGTTGTTCACCGTGCTTTTGGGATTGCCGCTGGGCGTGCTGTTGTTCCTGTGCAGCCCGCGCCAATTGCTGGAAGCCAAAGGCGTCTACGCAATGCTGTCGCTGGTGGTGAACATTCTGCGCTCGCTGCCATTCATCATTTTGCTGATCGTGATGATTCCGTTCACTGTGTTGATCACGGGCACCTCCCTGGGTGTCGCCGGTGCGATTCCACCCTTGGTGGTGGGTGCCACGCCGTTCTTCGCGCGACTGGTGGAAACCGCCCTGCGTGAAGTGGATCGGGGCATCATCGAGGCGACCCAGGCCATGGGCGCGACGACACGTCAGATCATCATCAATGCCTTGCTGCCAGAAGCCCGCCCGGGCATCTTCGCGGCGATTACGGTGACAGCGATTACACTGGTGTCCTACACGGCAATGGCCGGTGTGGTCGGCGCTGGCGGCCTGGGTGACCTGGCGATCCGTTTCGGTTACCAGCGTTTCCAGACGGATGTGATGGTTGTGACGGTGGTGTTGCTGCTGATGCTGGTTCAAGTGCTGCAAACCGTTGGCGACAAATTGGTTGTCCACTTCTCACGTAAATAAGTCATGAGCCGGCCATTCGCTGGCAGGCGCCAAACGGGCGCCTCACAAGGAGTTAGCTGAATGAAAAAACTACTCGTCGCGTTCGCTGCCGTTGCAGCCTTTTCCGCACACGCTGCCGACACGCTGACCGTCGCGGCCACTCCGGTGCCTCACGCGGAAATCCTCGAGTTCGTTAAACCGGCCCTGGCCAAAGAAGGCGTGAACCTGAACGTCAAGGTTTTCACCGACTACATCCAGCCGAACGTGCAGGTGGCCGAGAAGCGTCTGGACGCCAACTTCTTCCAGCACCAGCCGTACCTGGATGAGTTCAACAAAGCCAAGGGCACCAATCTCGTCAGCGTTGCCGGCGTGCACCTGGAGCCGCTGGGCGCTTACTCCAGCAAGTACAAAGCGCTGACCGAGCTGCCGGGCGGCGCCAACGTGGTGATCCCGAACGACGCCACCAACGGTGGTCGTGCGCTGTTGCTGCTGGCGAAGGCTGGCCTGATCAAGTTGAAGGATTCGAACAACATCCTGTCGACCGTGAAGGACATTACCGAGAACACCAAGGACCTGAAATTCCGCGAACTGGAAGCCGCGACCATCCCGCGCGTGCTGACTCAGGTCGACCTGGCGCTGATCAACACCAACTACGCGCTGGAAGCCAAGCTCGATCCGTCCAAGGATGCGCTGGTCATCGAAGGCAGCGACTCGCCGTACGTGAACATCCTCGTTGCCCGTCCGGACGACAAGGACAGTGAAGCAATGAAAAAACTGGTTGCTGCCTTGCACAGCCCGGAAGTGAAAGCCTTCATTCTCGAGAAGTACAAAGGCGCGGTATTGCCGGCGTTCTGATTTGAAGCTTTAACGAAAAATGGGGCGCATTGAATGCGCCCCATTTTTTTGCCTGAAACATCGACCTTGTGGGAGCGGGCTTGCCCGCGATAGGCCATCAGCTCCAAAACAGATGTTGAATGTCGGGCCGCCATCGCGGGCAAGCCCGCTCCCACAGGGTATTGCGTCGGTTATTCGCGCTTGAGCATTACCGGCAACTGCGCCACCAGCTTCTGGTTGTTCAACGGTGCACGAATGAACCCGCGTTGAGTCCCGTCCGGGCCGATCACCGCCAGGTTACCGCTGTGGTCGACGGTGTAATTAGGCTTGCTGGTGTCCGCCGGAATAAACGGAATGCTCACCGCATTGGCTAGCTTCTGAAGGTCTTCGACCGAGGATGCAGTCAGCCCGATGAACTGAGGATCGAAGTAGCCCAGGTATTGCTTGAGTTGCTTGGGCGTGTCGCGGTTCGGGTCGACGCTGACCAAAATGATCTGCAACTTGTCCACAGCATCCGCCGGCAGTTCGCTCTTGATCTGCCGCAGCTGGGCAAGGGTGGTCGGGCAGATGTCCGGGCAGAAGGTGTAGCCGAAGAACAACACACTCCATTTGCCTTTCAGCTCGTTGACTGCCACTGGTTTACCGTCCTGATCGGTCATCTTCACGTCCGGCAGGTTACGGCTTTGGGGCAACAGGATGATCCCCGCATCGATCAGTGCCGTCGGGTCGCCCTGGTTTTTTCCGCTCAGTACTTTATTGATGGTCAGGCCCAGGATCAGCGCGATCAGGGCGACGAGAATGAAGACGGTTTTCTGGGTTCGAGTCATAGGTTCAACAGTAAGTAGTGATCTACGAGCAGCGCGATAAACAGCAGGAACAAGTAGTAAATAGAGTACTTGAACGTGTTGATCGCCGCGTGCGGCCGAGTGCCACGGTACAGCACCACGGCCCATTGCAGAAACCTTGCGCCCAGTGCGAGGGCACACATCAGGTAGAGCACGCCGCTCATGTGGATTACGTAGGGCATCAGGCTGACAGCCAGCAGCGCAAAGGTATAAAGCAGGATGTGGACTTTGGTGTAGTGCTCGCCATGGGTCACCGGCAGCATCGGAATGTCAGCCTTGGCGTATTCCTCTTTGCGATGAATCGCCAGCGCCCAGAAGTGCGGCGGGGTCCAGGCGAAGATGATCAGCACCAGCAGCAACGGTTCGGCACTGACATGACCGGTGGCGGCGGTCCAGCCGAGCAGCGGCGGGGCCGCACCAGCGAGGCCGCCGATGACGATGTTCTGCGGCGTCGCACGTTTCAGGAAACCGGTGTAAACCACGGCATAACCGAGCAAGGACGCGAGGGTCAGCCATGCCGTCAACGGGTTGGTGAAGGCCAGCAGCAAAGCCTGGCCGAGCAGCGCCAGCACCAGAGCGAAAGTCAGCGCAGCGCTCGGAGATACTCGACCTTCAGCCAAGGGCCGCTTGTGGGTCCGGGCCATGACCGCGTCGATGCGCCGGTCCACCACATGGTTGACCGCCGCCGCACCGCCGGCACACAAGGCAATCCCCAGATTGCCGAACACCAGCACCGTCCACGGCACCCCGGCGCGCGTCGCGAGAAACATGCCGACCAGCGAGGTGATGAGCATCAGCACCACCACTTTCGGCTTGGTCAGCTCCAGGTAATCGCGCCAGATTGCCTGACTGTGACGTTCGCCGATCAGGGTCGCCATGGCATTTCTCCTTTTATTGTTATGGGCCCGGCCGAGTGTTTACGCAGGCTGAAACGCCAGCGCACTGGGGGCTGATGCTTGACCCGAACCAGACTGGTTCGCGCGTGATAATTGACCAGCACCATCGTCAGCAGCAGGGCTGCGCCACCGGCGTTGTGAGCGACGGCCACCGGCAGCGGCAAGTGAAACACCACGTTGCTGATGCCCAAGGTGATTTGTGCTGCAAGGGCGATCAGCACCATGGCGGCCAGGCGCGTCATGCCGACGACCTTCAGTTGCCAGGCCAGACCGAGCAGAACGAGGGTGACCAGTAACGCGCCGATACGGTGAGTCAGGTGAATCGCGGTGCGGGCATCGCTGTCCAGTTGCCCGCCCAGGTAATTGGGGCCGATGTGTTGGGTCAGGTGAAAGCCGTTGGCGAAATCAGTCGGTGGCAGCCATTGTCCGTGGCAAGTCGGAAAGTCGATGCAGGCCACCGCCGCGTAATTGGAGCTGACCCAGCCACCCAGGGCAATTTGCAGGATCACCAGCAGCAACCCGGCGGTCGCCCAGTGCTGCAAACGCCGTGGCACGGTCAGCGCCGGCAACACGCCGGACAGGCGCAAGGTCAGCAGAAACAACAGGCTCAAGGTCGCAAAGCCGCCTAGTAAATGCCCGGTGACCACTTGCGGCCAGAGCTTGAGCGTCACCGTCCACATGCCGAACGCCGCTTGAGCGAACACCACCGCCAGCAAGAACAACGGTAATTTCACCGGCTGCCCCGGGTGATGACGATGGGTCCAGGCGCGGCCCGCCAGCACCGTGATCAACAGCCCCAATGTGCCGGCGAAGTAGCGGTGAAGCATCTCGTTCCAGCCTTTGTGGGCTTCTACCGGCGTATCGGGAAAATGCAGTTCGGCATGGGCCAGTTGGGCTTCGCTGTTCGGCACGCTGATAAAACCGTAGCAGCCGGGCCAGTCCGGACAGCCAAGGCCAGCGTGGGTCAGGCGTGTGTAGGCGCCGAGCAACACCACAATCAGTGCCAGCAAGGTGGCAAACAGCGCGAGGCGAAATCCAGGTTTGGCCATGACGATGCCCTTATCCGATGTTCGACAGTTTCAGCAAATGGCGCAGGTCGTTGAGCAGGTCCTTGCCCTTCACCGTCGGGTCGTAGCGCAGCACCAGATTGCCGTGAGGGTCGATGATCCACAGGTGCGGCGTGTCATTGCCCTGTGCGCCTTTGATGTAGGTCGGCAGGTCCAGTGAATAACGTTGCAGCTGCGGGTACTCTCGTTGAAGTTTAGTCTCGTAATCGCTGTGCAGCGGCTGCGCGATGGCCAGCGCATGGCTGGCGCGGGCAGCATCGCGGCCGAGGCCGATCTGGATCTGCCGAGCCAGATACACCAGCTGCTGGCAGTCCACCGAACAGTCCTTGGGCGCCGTCACCAGCAACTGCCAGCGGTCTTCTTGCGCCGGTACGCCGAGGTCAGCGCGGGTCTGGCCGTTGCCGATCAGTTCACCGTGATAACTGCGGCCCTCTGGCACCCAGAACTGCAATTTGTACATGCCGGTGGCGAGGATCATCGGACCCACCACTCCCAACAGGATCAGTAGCAACTGCAAGCGCCCGCGCCGCCGATTTACCGGCGTTTTCGCCTCAGACATGCCGGGTGGATTCATGACCGCTCCCATTATTGTTCTCCTTTGCGTTGTGCCATCCGAGATAGAGGTAAAGGCCGAGTAGGGCGATCGACAGGGCGAACCACTGCACGGCATAAGCCAAGTGTTTTTCCGGCCCCATGGCCACCACCGGCCAATCGGCCTGGTAGATCGCGGGACCGCTTTGCGCGCGTAATTCATAGGCGTAACCGTCACGGTCAAGCGCCGCCCAGAGCCTGGCCGGTTCAATGGCGGTGACCAGTTGTGGCCAGGTCGTGGTGTCTGGGTCCGCATGCAACTGGAACGTTGCGCCGGGGGAGACGTAGACCCAGGCGTCGAGGCTCAATGCTTGAGTCGGTGTGGTGAATGACGGTGGTGTGCGCCGATCCGGCCACGGCAACCAGCCGCGATTGACCAGCAGCCAGAGCCCGGTTGCCCGGTCCTGGAACGGTTGCAGCAGCTCGACCCCGACCTTGCCGTCGCGCTGACGGTTGTCCAGCAACAGGCTGTGTTCGGCATCGAACTGGCCGTGCAGGCGAACCCGGCGGAAGGCCGGATCTTCGGTGTGTTGCAGTTCAGTGCTGGCCATCGGTTCGGCCGCCCGGCGCTCGGCGTAGCTTTGCAGCAGCGCGCTTTTCTCCGCGCCCCGGCTCAACTGCCAGAACCCGAGCGACACCAGCAAAGGCAGCAGCATCGCGACCACGAGGGTCGGCACGAGGCCCGGCCGGAAGCGCTTCATGGCGTCGCCAGAAAGTCGGTAGTCGCGATAGCTATACTCAGATGCATCGCCTGTCCCCCCGGAGTGTCACCATGCTCAAAGCCGCCATCGTCCTGATGCTGATTGCCACGGTTGTCAGCCTGTTCAGCGGCCTGTTTTTTCTGGTCAAGGACGACAGCCACTCGAATCGCCTGGTCATCGCCTTGAGTGTTCGTGTTGCGCTGGCCGCCACCACTGTCGGCTTGATCGCCTGGGGTTTTTTCAGCGGTCAGTTGGTGTCTCACGTGCCTTGGTAGTCATGAAGCCAAGGCTCAGAGCACGTAGACGAAAACGAACAGACCGATCCACACCACGTCCACGAAGTGCCAGTACCAGCTCGCCGCCTCGAAGGCGAATTGATGGTCGGCATCGAAGTGTCCGCGCATGATCCGCATCAGCATGACAAACAGAATGATCGTGCCGATGGTCACGTGGGCGCCGTGGAAACCGGTGAGCATGAAGAAGGTCGCGCCGTAGATGCCGGAGCCCAGGGTCAGGCCCAGCTCGTGGTAGGCGTGCAGGTATTCTTCGGCCTGGAAACCGAGGAACGCGCAACCGAGCAACACGGTCAGTGCCAGCCAGATTTTCAGTGCGCCGCGATGGCCTTTCTTCAAGGCATGGTGAGCGATGGTCACGGTGACGCTGGAACTCACCAGCAGCACGGTATTGAGCAGCGGCAGGCCCCAAGGGCTGATGACTTCCTTGGGTGGAGGAAAGAGTTTCGAGTCCGGATTGTTCAGCAGCGGCCAAGTGAATTCAAACGCCGGCCACAACATGTGAGCGATGCCTTTGGTGCCTTCACCGCCCAGTGCCGGGCCGGCGATGTTGCGCACATAAAACAGTGCACCGAAAAAGGCGATGAAGAACATCACCTCCGAGAAAATGAACCAGCTCATGCCCCAGCGGAACGAGCGGTCCATCTGTGCGCTGTACAACCCTTGGCGACTTTCCTTGATCACCGTACCGAACCAGCCGAACAGCATGTAGGCCAGCAACAGTCCGCCGACGAAAAAGATCAGCGGGCCGTGGGATTCCGGCCGCGCAGCCTTAAGGTCGTTGAACCAGGTGCCTAGGCCGAACACCGTGACCAGCATGCCGACCGTGGCGATGATCGGCCATTTGCTCTGGGCTGGAACGTAATAATGTTCATGAGTTGCCATTTATTGTTCTCCTTATCGGGCACGCTTTAACGCCTAGCCGCCGGTGCTTGCTGCAACAGCCACGGGCGGATGACGTGCGGTGATATCGAACAGCGTGTAGGACAGCGTCAGGTGCTTCACATCCTTGGGCATGTCGCGGTCAACAATGAACCGTACCGGCATCTCGATGCGTTGACCGGGCTGCAGCACTTGCTGGGTAAAGCAGAAACATTCGGTCTTGTGGAAGTACGCCGCGGCTGCGCTGGGTGCGATGCTCGGCACCGCTTGGGCGCTCATCGGGCTATCGGTCGGGTTGTGTGCGATAAAAATCATCTCGTTCACCTCCCCCGGGTGTGCGACCAATTCATCGCCCTTGGGATAGAAGTCCCAAGCCATATCGGCGGCGTTGGTTGACAGAAACTGCACACGAACCTGCCGCGAGACGTCGACCGTTTGCTCGCCTTCGTACTGCCCGGCGGTTTTGCCATTGATGCCGAACGCCTGGCACATCACGTCGTAGATCGGCACCAGGGCAAAGCCGAAGACAAACATCGCCACCACCACCAGTAACAGGCGGGTGACCAGTTTCTTCGTCGAAATCGAATCAGCCATGATTTCTAACCTCCATCGACGTCCCTGTGGGAGCGGGCTTGCCCGCGATAGCGATATGTCTGACACACCGCATCGCATGCATCGCAGGCAAGCTAGCTCCCACAGGAATTCCTACAAGACCGAGGCGTTTCATTTCACTTCCGGCGGTGTGGTGAAGGTGTGATACGGCGCCGGCGACGGAATGCTCCACTCCAGACCTTCTGCCCCATCCCACGGTTTGGCCGGTGCCGGCTCGCCACCACGAATGGTCTTGATCACGATGAACAGGAAGAAGATCTGCGTGGCCCCAAACATGAACGCGCCGATCGACGACACCATGTTGAAGTCGGCGAATTGCAGGTTGTAGTCCGGAATCCGCCGCGGCATGCCCGCCAGACCCACGAAGTGCATCGGGAAGAACGCCATGTTCATGCCGATGAACGAGAGCCAGAAGTGCAGCTTGCCGAGGGTTTCGTCGTACATGTGGCCGGTCCATTTCGGCAGCCAGAAGTAGGCCGAGGCGAAGATCCCGAAGATCGCCCCCGGCACCAGCACGTAATGGAAGTGCGCGACCACGAAGTAGGTGTCCTGGTACTGGAAGTCCGCCGGAGCGATGGCCAGCATCAACCCTGAGAACCCGCCAATGGAGAACAGGATGACGAACGCCACGGCGAACAGCATCGGCGTCTCGAAGGTCAGCGAGCCTTGCCACATGGTGCTGGCCCAGTTGAACACCTTGACCCCGGTGGGCACCGCGATTAGCAACGTGGCGTACATGAAGAACAACTCGCCCACCAGCGGAATGCCGACTACGAACATGTGGTGCGCCCAGACGATGAACGACAGGAACGCAATACTCGCCGTGGCATAGACCATCGAGGTGTAGCCGAACAATGGCTTGCGCGAAAAGGCCGGAATGATCGAGCTGACGGCACCGAAGGCCGGCAGGATCATGATGTACACCTCGGGGTGACCGAAGAACCAGAACACATGTTGGAACAGCACCGGGTCACCGCCACCGGCGGCACTGAAGAAGCTGGTGCCGAAGTGGATGTCCATCAGCATCATGGTCACGCAGCCGGCCAACACCGGCATCACCGCGATCAGCAGGAACGCGGTGATCAGCCAGGTCCAGACGAACAGCGGCATTTTCATCAACGTCATGCCGGGGGCGCGCAGGTTGAGGATGGTCGCGATCACGTTGATCGCCCCCATGATCGAACTGATCCCCATCAAGTGGATGGCGAAGATGAAAAACGTCACGCTTTCCGGCGCATAGGTCGTCGACAGCGGTGCGTAGAAGGTCCAGCCGAAATTCGGCCCGCCACCGGGGGTGAACAGGGTCGATACCAGCAGCAGGAACGCTGCCGGCAACAGCCAGAAGCTGAAGTTGTTCATCCGCGGCAAGGCCATGTCCGGCGCGCCGATCATCAACGGGATCATCCAGTTGGCGAGGCCGACGAAGGCCGGCATCACCGCACCGAACACCATCACCAGGCCGTGCATGGTGGTCATCTGGTTGAAGAATTCCGGCTGGACGATTTGCAGTCCCGGCTGGAACAGCTCGGCACGAATCACCATGGCGAACGAGCCGCCCAGCAGGAACATGGTGAACGCAAACCACAGGTACAGCGTGCCGATATCCTTGTGGTTGGTGGTCAGCACCCAGCGCATCAGGCCTTTGGCGGGGCCGTGGGCGTGGGCGGTGCCGGTATGAACATGCTCATCGACTACAACTGTCATGTCCTGTCTCCTGCAAACGGATGGGCTGGGCGGGCCGGGGCGTCATGCCCCGAGCGGTTCCTTACGTACGCAATAGACCGGCTCATTTGCTTTCCGCCTGTTTCAGCTCCAGCACTTCTTTAGGGGTGACCATGTCGCCTTTGTTGTTGCCCCAGGCGTTACGTTCGTAGGTCACGACCGCTGCGATATCGACTTCCGAAAGCTGCTTGCCGAACGCCGCCATGGCGGTGCCGGGCTTGCCGTGGAAGACAAGATTCAGGTGATCCTTGATCGGTCCGGTGGCAATTTTCGAGCCCTTGAGTGCCGGGAACATCGGCGGCAGGCCTTGGCCTTCAGCCTGGTGACAGGCCACGCAGGTGGTGTGATAGACCTTGTCGCCGCGCTCTTTGAGCTCGTCCAGGGTCCATTCCTTGCTGGTCAGCTCTTTGAGCTGCGCAGCTTCCGCCTTGCGTTCGCCCAGCCAGGTTTCGTAATCGGCCTTTTCCTTGACCTCGACCACAATCGGCATGAAGCCGTGATCCTTGCCGCACAGCTCGGCGCACTGGCCACGGTAGATGCCGGGCTTTTCGATACGGGTCCAGGATTCATTGACGAAGCCCGGAATCGCATCGCGCTTGACCGCGAAGGCCGGCACCCACCAGGAGTGGATGACGTCGGCGGAAGTCACCAGAAAGCGCACCTTGGCACCGATCGGCAGCACCAGCGGCTTGTCGACCTCTAGCAGGTAATGCTCGCCCTTGGCTTCTTTGTTGTGGATCTGATCGGCGGGGGTGGTCAGGTTGCTGAAGAATTCGACGTCCTGGCCCAGGTATTTGTAGTGCCACTTCCACTGATAACCGGTGACCTGGATATCGATATCCGGCTCCGTGTTGTCGTACATCTTGATCAGGGTCGCGGTGGCGGGAACCGCCATGGCCACCAGAATCAGAAGGGGCACGATGGTCCAGAGGATTTCGACGGTGGTGCTTTCATGAAATTTTGCAGCCACCTGCCCGGTAGAGCGGCGGTGGAGGATCATCGACCAGAACATGGCGCCGAAGACGATGATGCCGATCACTACACAGATCCAGAAAATGGTCATGTGCAGATCGAATACTGCGTGACTGATTTCAGTCGCTCCAGGCGCCATATTCACAGTCCAGGCCGCTTGCGCCTGACTGAAAATCGACCACAACAGGAGGCCCATCCAGACATGTGGATGTCGCATCATTGCGGGTTCCCCTTATAGTTCTTTTTATCCCGCCGGCTTTCACCTGCGGCAAGGGAGCGGCTTTTTCAGACTACGAACTTGAATCGCCGAGCCTTGCTGCATATGCAGTCGGGCGTCATCAGCTAACTCCATTCAGAACCGAGTATAGACAGCGACCGCCACCTCGCAACGCGATGGCGTAAATCAACCGAAACAGGTTGGACTTGCGTTCCAGGTCACGAATGGAGAAGGATGCAGACGAGTGGTGGCAAATGGATATAACGTAGACGTCTCAAGGATGAAATAATTATGACAAATGCGTCTTAGCCTTTTTCGTAAGCCAGCTAAGTTATGTCTTCCCTATTTCATTGCCTTTGTTTCCTGGAGTTTTCATGAACACCGCCGCATTGCGCGAGCAGATCCAAAAAGCCCAACAACACGAGGCCGAGACCGGCCTGTTAACTCGTCAACTGGAAACTCAACTGCCACACCTGCATTCCGCCATCCAGCTACCGGATGTCGATGCCAACGGCGTGATGACGCGTTTTGTGGCCGCGTATATAGAACAAGTGCCGGACCTGCTGGACGCAGCCAATGAAGTCGCACGGGAAGCGGGTATCGAATCGCAGATCAAACCGGTGCTGACAATCGCCGAGCAGTTTTTCCTCCAGCCGCCGGCGATCATGGCCGGTCATGTCGGCCTGGATGGCCTGCTGGATGAAGCTTATCTGGCGCATCGGTTGGTCGAAGAGGTTAACGATCTGTACATCAAGCATTTTGGCCAGCCATTGATCCCCTTGGACATGACTGTGGCCAACCTGATTGCCCACCAACTGATCGGCGAGGAATTTGCCAATCAACTGGATGAGGCCGTGCATCACGCCGTGGACGAGATGCTTGACGATGAAAGTTTCGCGCTGGAGTCGGTAGAAGCCTACCGCGATAAACTCAACAGCCCGGACACCGGCGCTGCGTGGAAGCGCTGGCCGTGCCTGTCGCGCCAATTGGGCGTGGGCCTTGAGCTGGATCAGCCAGCGGCATAAGTCTATGCAATACCTGTAGGAGCGAGGCTTGCCCGCGAAGGCGGCGTGACATTCAACATTGATGTCGACTGACACACCGCCTTCGCGGGCAAGCCTCGCCCCTACAAGTGGCTTAAGCGGCTGAGCCTACTCCGGTCGTGGTACGCAACCGTCCTTCAAGCCTGCGCTTCAATCCCCGCGCTTCGATTATCAGCTTCGAACCCTTGGCCGCATTGGCCCGACCCCACTCCTCCAGCAACTCCAGACACGAGTGATCGATGTAACTCAGGTTATTGAGCGGCACATGCACCGTTGCGCCTGCCGGAATGCTCCCCAGCACTTGGGTCAACGCCGGTACCTTGAGGAAGGTCGCCGCCCCCACCAGTCGCAACTCCATCTCGCCGTCTGCCGGAAGATCGATCAGGCTGATTTTCAGGCGCGAAGCCTTCCAGGCCAGTTTGGCCAGTGTCAGGCCGAAGCCGATCAATACGCCGGTCAACAGGTCGGTGAAGATGATTGCCAGTGCGGTCGCCGCATACGTAAACATCGGCATCCGGCCATAACGGCCCAGACCGCGAAAGGCCTTGAGGTCCACCAGTTTGAAACCGGTATAAACCAGAACCCCCGCCAGACTCGCCACCGGAATGCTTTGCAGCACGCTCGACAGCAGCAGCACGAAAGCCAGCAACCACAGACCATGAAACACGGTCGATAGTCGAGTAGTAGCGCCGGCCTGAACGTTGGCCGAGCTGCGCACGATTACCCCGGTCATCGGCAGCGCGCCGAGCAGACCACACAGCATGTTGCCCACACCTTGCGCCGACAGTTCACGATCGAAGTCCGAGCGCTGGCCGTTGTGCATTCGGTCCACGGCGGCGGCTGACAGCAAGGTTTCGGCGCTGGCGATAAAGGCCACGGCGAAGGCGGCGATCAGCAGGGTCGGGTCGGCGAGGTTGAGCAAGTCTGCCGGGCGCAGCCAATCGATGGCTTCTGCCAGGTTGGCCGGGACTTCCACGCGTTTGACTTGCAATGCGAGCACGAGGCTGGCGACCGTTGCCAGGCCGACCCCGAGCAATGCTCCGGGAACGAAACGCAGGGAGTGCGGACGGAATTTTTCCCACAGCCACATCACGGCAATGGTCGACAGCCCGAGCAAACCCGCTTGCCAGCCAAACGAAGGCAAAGCCTGAATCACTGCAGCGGGGAAGGCCGCCAGATTATCCAGCCCTGAGGGTTTGGGCACGGCATCGAGCATCACATGCACCTGTGACAGCACGATCAGCACCCCAATCCCGGCGAGCATGCCGTACACCACCGCCGGCGCCGTGACCCGAAACCAGCAACCCAGTTTCAGGCGCCCGGCCACCAATTGCAGAAAACCCGCCAGCAGCAGGATCGGCCCGAGCATGGCGATACCATGCTGGCGCACCAGTTCGAACACCAATACCGCCAGACCCGCCGCCGGGCCGCTGACTTGCAGCGGCGATCCGGCAAGCCAGCCGACTACCAGGCCACCGATGATGCCGGTGATCAGACCTTTGGCCGGCGGCAGCCCCGAGGCGATGGCGATACCCATGCACAAGGGCAGGGCGACCAGAAAGACAACCACCGAAGCCAGTAGCTCCCGTGGCAGAACAGCTTTTAGTTGAGCAGCACGCATGGTGACTCTCCCGAAGTTTTCTTCAGACATGGCAAAGCCGGCTGCCAGATCAGCAGCCTCGGCTAAACCACACGGAGGATTTAGAAGCGCGCTTTAGGCGTCGCCACCGGAATCGGATGACTGCCATCGAGCGGCAGGAAACACCCCTGATCCGCGTCGTAAGCTTTGATTTCGCTGGTTTCGATGTTGTAGACCCAACCATGGATAAACAGCTGACCATTGGCCATGCGCGAGGCCACCGACGGGTGTGTGCGCAAATGCTGCAACTGAGCGATCACATTCTCCTCGGTGAGGATATGCATGCTCTCGTTTTCGTCAGTGCAATGGCAGTTGTCTTGAACCATGGTTTTCGCCACTTCCGCATGACGCAGCCAAGCCTTTACCGTCGGCATCTTTTCCAGGCTCTGCGGATTGAGTACCGCGCGCATGGCGCCACAGTCAGAGTGCCCGCAGATAATGATGTGCTGCACGCCAAGAGCCAGCACCGCGTACTCGATGGCCGTGGAAACACCGCCGTTCATTTGCCCATAGGGCGGCACGACGTTGCCGACGTTGCGGGTCACGAACAAGTCGCCTGGGGCGCTTTGGGTAATCAGTTCGGGAACGATGCGTGAATCGGCACACGCGATGAACATCGCTCGAGGCCGCTGGGCCGTGGCGAGTTTTTTGAAGAGTTCTTCCTGCTGTGGAAAGATCTCGTGATGAAAGTGCAAAAAGCCGTCAACGATATGCTGCAGCGCTGCATCGGCGGTTTCCGCCTCGGGTTGGGCTGAAGCCGACGCAGCCAACGGCTGTTTATCCTTGTCACTCATGATTCATCCTCTTTGGCGGAGTCAGGGAATTTTCCCGTTTTGTCCGGTATGAAGCCAGTGGCTGTTTAAAAAACGTCCAGGTCGCAAGGCCAGACCCGTCAGTCACTCGATGAACAAGGTAGCGGTTGAAACTTAACTCAAACTGAATAAAACGCTCTAGAACGAGTGTTCCAGGTCACCAAAAACGTGACCAGCCTAAACGCGGCGTATCGTTTTCTCTACTCAACCATAGGGCCAATTGTCCTTAAATCAACGACATTTGGCGACCCGGCGGACAAAAGGCTTCGCAATCCAGATTGAAACCTTCCCGACGATTGAGCCCCAGACGTTTGATGGTTTTGGCGAAGCGCTGCGCCAACAGATCCGCAAACGGTCCTTCACCGCGCATTCTGGCACCGAACCGGCTGTCGTAGAGCTCACCACCACGGCTTTGGCGAATCAGGCTCAACACATGAGCTGCGCGCTGAGGATAGTGGGCAGCCAGCCACTCTTCGAACAGCGGCGCCACTTCCAGCGGCAGGCGCAACATCATGTAGGCCGCGCTTTGCGCGCCGGCCGCATGAGCTTCGGTCAGCAGGCTTTCGAGTTCGCTGTCGTTGATCATTGGAATCATAGGGGAACACAAAACGCCCACCGGAATCCCGGCCTCGTGCATCACCCGGATGGCCCGCAGTCGTGCCTTGGGTGCCGCGGCGCGAGGTTCGAGAATGCGTTTGAGTTCATCATCCAGCGTGGTCAGGCTGATCATCACCGCCACCAGCCTTTGTTCGGCGAGTTCGGCCAACAAGTCCAGATCGCGAAGAATCAGCGAGCCCTTGGTGATGATGGTCACCGGATGGTGGTAACGCAGCAGCACTTCGAGAGTCTTGCGGGTGATTCTGTGTTCACGTTCGATGGGCTGATAGGGATCGGTATTGGAACCCAGATTGATCGGCGCGCATTGATAGCCGCGCTTGGACAGTTGTTCTTCCAGCACATCGGCGGCGTTGGTCTTGGCAATCAGTTTGGTTTCGAAATCCAGCCCCGGTGACATATCCCAATAGGCGTGGCTGGGCCGTGCGTAGCAATAGATGCAGCCGTGCTCGCAGCCGCGATAGGGATTGATCGAACGATCGAACGGCAGGTCTGGCGAGTTGTTGCGGGTGATGATGGTTTTCGCCGTCTCAATGCGCACCTCGGTGCCTTGGGTGATCGGCGCTTCCTGATACCAGCCGTCATCCTCGGCCACTGAACAGTTAGGCGCGAAGCGGTTGTGCGGGTTGGTGGCGGTACCGCGGCCGCGGGGTGGCAGAGGCGTATTCATCGACAAAAGTCCGGTAGCTGTATGTGCATACAGTATCCGAAGCTCAGGTGACAGACTAGTGCCGTTCGGCAGCTTCATACCTTGGATAACCAAGTTAACTAACACGATGAATTGTGCCCCGCAGCAGTCATCGCGAGAAACAGATATAAAGTGGTGCGCTTACAATAAATGCCATTACTATCCATTCCTCACGAAGTTGTCGTGGATCAATAATTAGAAGGATCTAATCATGTCGCTTTTTAATCAGCGCGGTATTTTTTTACAACTGCTGGCGCCAAATATCACCAGCCCGCATGAAGCCCAGGTATCGATGCAACTTGCACGTAAAGAGTTGGAGTGGGATGCGGTAAATAAGGTGGAGACCACAGCACTGGTCGACTCCGTCTATGTGACAGCGGTTTCCAACGATGCTGGCCGGTCCTTCACGATCAAGACCATCAACAGCGATGTGGACGGGGACGGCGATATTGATAATGATGACAAGGCCAAACTTCTGGTTTTGGCCAAGGCTTATTCCAGTATTGTAAATCCCTGAAGTTTATAGTTGTTGCCAAGCCTGCATGAGTACGTGCAGGCCTGGTTTTATCTCCCTTTACTGATTCAGTCCCGTGCCGGAGTTAGTCTCGAAACTAATGCATCACTGAAAGTCAGAGTTTTTTCTGTATATAACGTCAATCAGCGAAGTCGGGTACTTTGACTGCAACACCCTGGATGACCCTCTGTGTCGAAAACAGCTATTTATTCACGATTCTTTGACAGTGGCCTCACAGGCCTTTGACTGCCCCAGGTTCAGGATGTCGGTTACTTCTCCACACTTCACGGTCAACCTGAGCATGCCACTACTGCGCCTTTTACCCGCGATGCTCTTTTTGTCGCTGGCCGCATTTTTCAACCTGACGCTTGCCTACGCTGACGACTCGGCTATACCTCGGCCCTCGGAGTGGGCTCAACCGGTAGAGGCCAAATACAACCTTTTTAAAATGTCCCCGACGCTGTATCGCAGTGCATTGCCCGACCGCACAGCGGTACCGTTGCTGGAGAAACTCAAGGTCGGCACTGTCATCAATTTCCTGCCCGAGTCGGACTCGACCTGGTTGTCCACACCCGGAATCACCCGGATACAGTTGCCTTACCGCACCAATCACGTGGATGACAGTGATGTGATCAAGGCTCTTCGCACGATTCAGACCGCCGAAGCCAAAGGCCCGGTGCTGATGCACTGCAAGCATGGTTCGGATCGCACTGGCCTGATGGCTGCGATGTACCGAGTGGTCGTGCAGGGCTGGAGCAAGGAAGATGCCTTGAATGAAATGACCCAAGGTGGCTTTGGTGACAGCACCCATTTCAAGGATGGGGTGCGTTACATGATGCAGGCCGATGTCGACAAACTTCGTACGGCGCTGGCCAATGGTGATTGCAGCACCAGCCCATTTGCCAGTTGCTCGATGAAGAACTGGTTCAAATCGGCCCATGTCGAGTAAGTAATACCTCCCACTGCATGGCGCAGTGGAAGGTTGTTTCCAGCACTCAGTGCTCGTCTGGCTTCTTCTTCAACTTCGGGTTCGGAAAAAACTGCACGGCCTGGACCTTGGCGTCCGGCACCTTGAGTGCTGAAGTATTGACCCGTGTGCCCAATTCCTTGGGCACCGACAGACCTTGTTCATTCAGCGTATCGGAATAACCGCAGGCCACGCACTCGCGATGCGGAACGGTGTCTTCGCTCCACATCATCAACTTGTCCGGCTCGCTGCAGGCCGGGCAGACCGCCCCGGCGATAAAGCGTTTTTTGGTAATCACAGGTCCCTCACTCATGCTGCCGCGTCCTCACTCAGGCCGCTGTGGCGCAAGAGTGCGTCAATCGATGGCGCACGGCCACGGAAGTCGACGAACAGCACCATCGGTTCTTGGGAACCGCCCCGCGCCAGGATCGCTTCACGGAACGCACGACCGGTCTCGGCATTGAGCACGCCGTCTTCTTCGAACTTCGAGAAGGCATCGGCCGACAATACTTCAGCCCATTTATAGCTGTAGTAACCCGCCGCGTAACCGCCGGCGAAGATGTGAGCGAAGCTGTTGGGGAAACGGTTGTAGGCCGGCGGACGCATGACCGAGACCTCGTCACGCACGCCTTCGAGCACTTGCAGCACGCTACGACCGTCGCCGTGAGTAGCGTGCAATTCGAAGTCGAACAGCGAGAATTCCAGCTGGCGGACCATCATCAGGCCGGACTGGAAGTTCTTCGCCGCGAGCATTTTCTCCAGCAAGTCCTGAGGCAACGGCTCGCCGGTTTCGTAGTGACCGGAAATCAGCGCCAGGCCTTCCGGCTCCCAGCACCAGTTTTCCATGAACTGGCTTGGCAGCTCGACCGCATCCCAAGCCACGCCATTGATGCCGGACACGCCAGCATGCTCGACGCGGGTCAGCAGGTGATGCAGGCCGTGACCGAATTCGTGGAACAGCGTAGTCACTTCATCGTGGGTCAGCAGGGCCGGTTTACCGCTGTCGGCCGGGGTGAAATTGCACACCAGATTCGCCACCGGGCTTTGCAGCACGCCGTTGATCGTGCGGCGATGATCGCGAGCGCCGTCCATCCAGGCACCGCCGCGTTTGTTGGCGCGGGCATACAGGTCGAAGAAGAACCGGCCGACGTGCTGGCCGTTTTCCTTGATTTCGAACAGGCGAACGTCCGGATGCCAGGTATCGAAGCCTTTCAGCTCGGCGATCTCGATGCCGTACAGGCGCTGGACGATGCTGAACAAACCACCCAGCACCTTGTCGATCGGGAAGTACGCGCGAAGGGTTTCCTGGGCGACGCTATAGCGCTGTTCGCGAAGTTTTTCACCGTAGAAACCACTGTCCCAGCTTTGCAGATCCGGGCAACCTTGTTCGGCGGCATAGGCCTTGAGTTGTTGCAGATCCTGGGCGGCGAACGGCTTGCTGCGTTTGGCCAGGTCGCGTAGGAAACTCAATACCTGATCGTTGGACTCGGCCATTTTGGTGGCCAGGCTCAGCTCCGAGAAGCTGGAGAAACCCAGTAGCTTTGCCAGTTCCTGACGCAGGTCGAGGATTTCTTCCATGACCGGGCCGTTGTCATTCTGACCGGCATTCGGCCCTTGGTCCGACGCACGGGTGCAGTAGGCGGCGTAGACTTCTTCACGCAGGGCGCGGTCCTGGGCGTAGGTCATCACCGCGTAGTAACTCGGGAATTCCAGGGTGATCAACCAGCCATCCAGCTCTTTGGCTTGTGCGGCGGCGGCCATTTGCGCCTTGGCCGACTCGGTCAGGCCGGCGAGGGCGGCTTCGTCGGTGACGTGCTTGGTCCAGGCCTGGGTGGCGTCGAGCAATTGATTGGAGAAGCGGCTGCCCAGCTCCGACAGTTTGCTCTGCACATCGGCGTAACGCTTTTGCTCAGCCGCAGGCAGGTCGATACCCGACAGGCGGAAGTCACGCAGGGCGTGTTCCAGGATGGTTTTCTGCGCCACGTCGAAACCGGCGGCCTCTGGGCTGTTGGCCAGCGCTTCATAAGCCTGAAACAGTTCACGGTTCTGGCCCAACTCGGTGGCGTAGGCGCTCAAGGCCGGCAGGCAGGACTCATAGGCTTCGCGCAACTCGGCACTGTTGCACACGGCATTGAGGTGGCTGACCGGGCTCCAGGCGGCGCCCAGACGATCGTTGAGCTCATCCATCGCCAACACCAGGCCGGCCCAGGTCGGTTGTGTGCCTTGGGTTTGGAGGATATCGACGATGGCGGCGCGGTTGTCAGCCAGGATCTTTTCAATGGCCGGTTGCACGTGTTCGGCACGGATCGCCGAGAACGGCGGCAGGTCGTAGGACTGCAGAAGAGGGTTGTTCACGCTCACGGTTGGCACCTTGGCTGGAAAACATGCGGGGAAGAAACATGGCCCCATCTTAATTACAATCGACGCTCACCGCAGCTATCAGCAAAAGAGAGAGAGCCTATCGTGACCCTTCGCAAGTATCAGAACCACACGCCGCTGCTGGGCAAAGGCGCCTTTGTCGACGGCTCGGCGGTGGTGATCGGCGACGTCGAAATCGGCGAAGACAGCTCCGTCTGGCCCCTGACAGTGATCCGCGGCGACATGCATCGCATCCGAATCGGTGCACGCACCAGCGTGCAGGACGGCTGCGTGTTGCACATTACCCACGCCGGACCATTCAACCCCGATGGCTTCCCGCTGTTGATCGGTGACGATGTGACCATCGCGCATAAAGTCATGCTTCATGGTTGCGCCGTGGGTAACCGGATTCTGATCGGCATGGGCAGCATCGTCATGGACGGTGCGGTGGTCGAGGACGATGTGATCATCGGCGCTGGCAGCCTGGTACCCCCGGGCAAGCGCCTGGAAAGCGGGTTCCTCTACGTCGGTAGCCCGGTGAAACAGATCCGGCCGCTGACTGACAAGGAAAAAGCCTTTTTCACCTACAGCGCGGCGAACTACGTGAAGCTCAAGGACCTGCATCTGGCCGAAGGCTACGACCAGCTCTAAGCCTCTTGATAATGGAAAGTGTCTCGCTATTGCCCAGGAATTTTCATGCATTACCAAACCGTACTGTTCGACCTCGATGGCACGCTGACCGATCCGCGTGAAGGCATCACCCGTTCCATCCAGTTCGCCCTGAGCAAACTGGGGATCGATGAACCGGACCTGACCAGGCTCGAGCACTTCATCGGCCCGCCGTTGTTGCAGGCATTCATGCAGTTCTACGACTTCGACGAGCCCAAGGCCTGGGAAGCGGTGAACTTCTATCGCGAGCGCTTCAAGGTCACCGGCCTGTATGAGAACCGGGTGTTCGATGGCGTCATGCCGCTGCTGGAAACCCTCGGTGGGCAAGGGCGACAGCTGTACATCGCGACTTCAAAACCATGGATTTTCGCCCGGGAAATCGCCCGGCACTTCGACTTCGCCAAGCATTTCAAAGTGATTTACGGCAGTGAACTGGATGGCACGCGGACCAACAAGGTCGAGCTGATTGCGCACTTGATGAGCGAAGAAGGCCTGGACCCGGCCAACACGCTGATGATTGGTGACCGTAAACACGATCTGATCGGCGCTCGCAGCAATGGACTGGACGCGGCGGCGGTGGGTTATGGGTTTGGCAGCCGGGAAGAGTTGAGCGCCGAAGCACCGGCATATCACTTCGAGACGCTGGATGAGTTGCATCAGGCGTTTTTGCGGCGCTGATCAAAACCCTTCGCGGGCAAGCCTCGCTCCTACAGGGAGTCTTCGATCATCTGTAGGAGCGAGGCTTGCCCGCGAAGAGGCCCGCTCAGCCGCCGGGGCTCTTTGATCCCGCCAACACTTTCAACGCCGCCTTACGTTCCCCAACCGGTAACGCGCCCAACCTCTCCACCGCCGCATAAAACCTCATCCAATCCCCATCGATCTGCCTGAACAACGCGGCAAACGCCGGCACCCATTGGTCATACAAACCAAACGGCAGTAGCCGGGCGTTGTTCATCGGGGCGTTGATCCAAGCGTCGTAGCGTTTATTTCCGGCCCATTGGCTGTCGCGCAGCATCCGGTATTCACGGCGCAATTGTACGAACTCTGCCGCTTTCCGTTCACGCATTTGCTCGGCAGGCAGCGGCAGCGTGTAAAGCCGTTCCAGCCTCTTGCGGGCGTCCAGAATCAATTGGATGAACTGATCGCGTTGCTGCTCCAAAACTCCATTATCCGGCGGCATGCCGCGGAATGCGCGCCATTGCCGAGTGCCTTCCTGCTCGACGAAGGTGGCGAAGGACTCGTTGAACTCGGTGTCGTCTTTCACATAAAAACGTTGATGGGCGAGTTCGTGAAAAATCAGCGTCGCCAGCCGTTCGTCGCCCCAACCCATCATTGAGCTCATGATCGGGTCGTTGAACCAACCGAGCGTCGAATAGGCCTCGACACCGCCAATCGACACATCCATACCTTGCAATCGTTGCAACGCGGCCTCACCGCGGGCAGCGCTCTGGCTGTAATACCCGCGATAGGCGACGCAGCCAGCGATGGGGAAGCAATGGTTTTGCGGTTTCAGCGAAAACTCCGGCGTGGCAAAGACGTTCCAGACTACAAACGGTCGGCCGATGTCGGCGTACAGGCGGTAGCTCTGGTTGTCCGGCAGGTGCAGATGTTGGCTGGCGAATGCCCGGGCCTTTTGTGATTGCACCAGATGCGCGCGCAATTGCTGATCGCGGCCGGGATCGGCAATCACACTGGAAACCGGCTCCCGTGCCTGCAGCAAATGCAGCTGACCACTGGCCAATTGGCCGTAATAGCTGACGCTTGCGCAACCGTTGAGCAACAAAAAAATCACACCCGGAAACAAAATGCGTAAAACGCGATCAAGTAACCCAAGGCTTGGACGCGGCCTGATCAAAATAAAAACATCCCTGGAAAGTCTGCCCGCAAGACTATCCCGCCTATTGGAGCTCCGCTATGCGCAAGTTGATGCTGACGGGAGGCCTGCTGATGCTGGCCGGTTGTGCTGGACTGCCCACCCCTGATCCTTCACAGGCATGGATCGATCTGGATTCACGGCAGGAAGACACCGCGCTGCAAGCCGTGGAAGTCGATGACAAGGCTTCCATCGATAAGCGCTACTTCGAGGTGCAGCCGGGTAGCCATGAGCTGACGGTTCGCTACTTGTTCGCAGTCCAGCCGACCAACATTGGCCCCGGCGCCGACCCCCTGTGGCGCGACTGCCAGTTGAATGTGAAATTCAAGGACTTCAACGCCGGTCAGCGGTATCAGCTGCAAGCGGGGTATATCGGCTTTCGGCCGTGGGCGAAGCTCTACGATCAACAGCGAAAAGTGATTGGGCAGGGCACACCGGCAGGCTGCCAACGTACTTGATCGACGCTATGCTGAATTATCAGTCCTTGGGAAATTCATCATGCGCAGGTTGTTGCTGTTGCTCGCTGCAGGCGCCTTTGTCGGGTGCACGAGTCCGTTGCCGGCGGTCGATCCGCAAATGGCCTGGGTCGACTTCGCTACGCCGAGCCCCGGCGGGAAACTGCTGATGGCCGAACGGCTGGACAACCAGCGGCTGAGCGACGGGCGTTACTTCCAGGTCACCCCGGGTAGCCATGAACTGAGGGTACGTTTCGATTTTGAAGTGTTTGGTGGCGGCTCGGGCTTGATGAATGCTCCGCTGGAGCGGCTGTGCTATCTGACCATCAACTACGACCATTTCGAGGCCGGCCAGCGTTACCTGCTGGAAGCGCGTTCTATAGCGTTCACCCCCAGCGCCCGGCTGTACAACGCCAAGCGGGAGATTGTCGCCGAGGATCGACTGACCAATTGCGTCATGTGAGACGAATCAACGGTCATTTTTTTGGTAGATGATTTTCTTGGTGCCGCCTTCGCATGAGCCGACGACCATGTTCTGATCGTGAACTTCGTCGTTGGTGACGATTTCCAGGGTGTAGGACGAGACGTTATTGGCCTGAATCTTGGCTTCGATCTCGGCCTTGAGTTCCTCACAGGATTTCGGTGCCGCGAGGGCCGATGTGGCCAGCGTGCAACAGATAACCGCCAAGGCAAAACGTTTCATGGTTGAAGCTCCCTTAAGGCAGCGCGCATGGTGATGCGCTGAAGCTGCTGTCATTTATTCGACCACAGTTTTATCTGTCAGGTTATGTTTCAGGGCAAAAAAAGACCGCAACCTGCGGAAGGGAGCCCGCGAAGGCCGCGATCTTTTATCAGCTATCAACCCTTTATCAGCTGACCAACGTCGCATCCAGGCTGATTTTCGCATTGAGTACTTTGGACACCGGGCAGCCTTCTTTGGCTTTGTTGCTCAGCTCCTCGAATTGCGCCTGGGTCGCCCCGGGGATTTTCGCCTTGAGAATCAGTTTTACCGCAGTGATTGCGAAGCCACCGTCTACCTGGTCCAGAGTGACTTCGGCAGTGGTGTCGATGCTGTCAGCCTTAAGGTTGGCCTCGCCGAGAATCATTGAAAATGCCATGGAGAAACACCCCGCGTGAGCCGCGCCGATCAGCTCTTCCGGATTGGTGCCTTTACCCCCTTCGAAACGGGCCTTGAAGCCGTAGGGCGCGTCTCTGAGGACACCGGTTTCCGTGGAAATCGAGCCAATACCGGTTTTCAGATCACCTTCCCAATGAGCCGATGCTTTCTTTGTGATAGCCATGTCTGCCTCCTCAAGATCCGGCGCGAAACGTCGCGCCTTCGTGGTTTTCGGTTACCAGGGTTCTGAGGATAGACCGTCAGGCAAAGTTCACCTCATCTGATCGGTCCTCTAATCGCGTAGGAATTTTGTCTCTCCTATTGAAACTCGGGTATATGCCCTCATTGCATAGAGCACGCTTATAGATTCGGCAGGTTTCGTTCGTGAAAAAACCTGCTTACCCATTGGAGAAGCAGGTTCATGAAACGACTGTCTGATATCAAGTTTTCGACCCTCGATCTGGTGCCCGTTCGGGAGAACGGCAGTGCGGCCCAGTCCCTGCACAATTCCCTGGATCTGGCGCAGCACGTCGAAAAGTTCGGCTATAACCGCTTCTGGGTCGCCGAGCACCACAACATGGACGGGATCGCCAGTTCGGCGACCTCTGTTCTGCTGGGCTATCTGGCCGGTGGCACTTCGACCATTCGTGTCGGTTCGGGTGGCGTGATGTTGCCCAACCACGCGCCGCTGGTGATCGCCGAGCAGTTCGGCACCCTTGAAAGTCTGTACCCGGGTCGGATCGACCTGGGCCTGGGTCGTGCCCCCGGCTCCGATCAGATGACCGCCCGCGCCTTGCGTCGTGAGCGTTCCGGCAGCGCCGACGACTTCCCGGAAGACGTGGCCGAACTGATGCGATACCTCGGTCCACGCACGCCGGACCAACGGATCATTGCTATGCCAGGTACCGGCACCAACGTCCCGATCTGGTTACTGGGTTCGAGCCTGTTCAGTGCTCAACTGGCCGGTGAGCGCGGTTTGCCCTACGCCTTCGCCTCGCATTTCGCACCGCGCTTCATGCATGAGGCGATTCGCGTTTACCGCAACCACTTCAAGCCTTCCGCGGTTTTGGATAAGCCTTACGTAATGCTCGGCGTGCCACTGGTGGCCGCGGACACCGATGAGCAAGCTGATTACCTGGCCACTTCGGTCTACCAGCGGATTCTCGCGTTGATGCGTGGCCAGAGCCTGGTGCAACGCCCGCCAGTGAAGACCATGGACGGCCTGTGGCTGCCCCATGAGAGAGAAGCGGTCGGTGATTTCCTTGGCCTGGCCATGGTCGGCAGCCCGCAGAAAATCCGCGCCAAGCTCGAAGTGCTTGTCGAACAGACTCAGGCCGACGAGCTGATTTTCACCTGTGACCTGTACGAACATGCCGATCGCCTGCACTCCTATGAGTTGCTGGCGCAGGTCATGAAGGGCTGAGGAGCAAACAGCGCCCACAAAAAAGCCGACGCCATTGCGTCGGCTTTTCCATTTTCGAGGGCGGTCAGCCCTGCTTGTAGACGATTTGCCTGGAGCCTTTTTCACAGGTGCCGACGACTTTTCCGTCAGCTGCAGCGCCTTTGTCGATGATCTCCAGTGTGTAATTGGCAATACCCTTGGCATCCAGTTTCGCTGCGATTTCGGCTTTAAGCTCATCACACGACTTGCCTTGGGCAAAGGCTGTTCCCGCAAGGCTCAACAGACCTAGCGCCAAAATAAACTTCTTCATGGGTTGCACTCCCTGGTCGGATCAATAGGGTGAGGGCATCCAGCTATCGGCCGGACGCACTCACCGCGTAGCGCTTTGCCATTCCCTATGGCAGTCGGCCGGTGCGCAAGTTCAGAAGGCTAGCTTAAGCTCAGCTACTGGCAATCCGGAATCCGACTTTGAGCGTTACCTGAAAGTGTGCAGCTTTGCCGTCCTTGATGTGCCCACGGGTTTCGGTCACTTCAAACCATTCCATATACTTGAGGCTTTTGTTGGCTTCGGCCAGGGCATTGTTGATGGCGTCTTCGATGCTGGTGGTGGATGAGCCAACCAGCTCGACTTTCTTGTAGGTGTGATGGTCAGTCATGGCGTTCTCCTTGAGGTGTGAAATACAGCCTAGCAGTGATTTTTTTTATTTCTTCTGTCGACCAATCCGGGGGGAAGCTCAGATTTACTGCACTTTCTCGAACCTCTGAAGTCCCAACCAACACACGCACTCATCAACAATGCAGGAGAGCCACCATGGCCAATACCTCGTTACGCAAAGCCTCATTGCAAAGCATGGAAGCCGAAATCGAGAGTCTGCTGAAATCGTTGGAAAGCCTGAAGGACGACGCCTCGGACGAGTCGCGTAAAACCCTTAAAACGCTGAAAATCAACGCCGAAAACGCACTGAAACATTCGCGTCATCTGCTCTCCGATGCCTATGAAGAGGTCAAGGTCAAAACCCGTGAAACCGGGATCGCGACACGTGACTACGCCCAGGAACACCCTTGGACTACCGCCGGTGTCGCCGTTGGTGCATTGGGTCTTCTCGCGGCCTACCTGCTGTGCAAACGCGGTAATTAAGGCGCCTGGCGCAGTTCGTTTTTAAGCCATTGCGCCAATTGCCGAGCGCGCCCGTCCGCGGCGCGCTTGGGTAGCCACAACGCCAGTTGCGCCGGGGTTTCACAGAAACCCCATGGCGCAACCAGACGACCGGCTTTCAAATCCTCGGCCACCAGCGGCTCGGGCGCGATGGCTACACCCAGTCCGGCCACTGCCGCCTCCAGCAAATAATACAAATGCTCGAACCCCTGACCGTACTTCAACGCCTTGGCGTCGAGGCCGCTTTGCTGTGCCCAACTCGGCCAGGCTTGCGGGCGTGAGGTGGTGTGCAGCAAGGGTTCGGTCAACAGGGCGTTTGCCGGTGCGTTCTGCAGCCTTTCGTAGCCGACGAATCGTGGGCTCATGACCGGGCCGATGCGTTCGCTGGCCAATTCGTAGACCTGCATGTCCGCCGGCCAGGGTGGCTCGGCAAATACCAACAAGGCATCCAGGCCGGGTCGCCGTGGATCGAGATCGCCTTCGCCAGCCGACAGATGCAAACGCAGATCCGGCAGGTCCGCATTGAGCCGCCCCAAACGCGGAATGAACCAGCGCGCCAGCAGACTACCCGAGCAGCCGAGCACGAATGGCGCATCGGCGGTGCTTTGGGTCAGTTCGGCGCAAACGCTGCGCAATCGCTCGAAGGCTTCACCGCTGACATCGCGCAAACGGACACCGGCATCTGTGAGTTTCAGGCCGCGTCCATCCTTGAAGAACAGACTCACGCCGAGGTGTTCTTCCAACACCTTGAGTTGTCGGCTGACCGCACCATGAGTGACGTGCAGCTGTTCGGCGGCCTGACTGACGCTGTTCAGGCGGGCAGTGGCTTCGAAGGCGCGAAGGGCGTTCAGGGGAGGAAGGTCGTGGCTCATGGAATCTGTGAGTTTTCCTGACAGGTTGTGTCGATCTTATCGGTTTTCAGTACGGGATGTCAGGGGTAGAGTGAACCCCATCGTCACCTCTCGAATACAACTGGAGCGACCCATGACCCAGACTAATCTGCGCAACGGCCCCGACGCCAACGGCCTGTTCGGCGCGTTCGGTGGCCGTTACGTCGCCGAAACCCTGATGCCGTTGATCCTCGATCTGGCCCGCGAATACGAAGCGGCCAAGGAAGATC
This sequence comes from Pseudomonas sp. S2_A02, assembly GCF_054668495.1. Taxonomy (NCBI): domain Bacteria; kingdom Pseudomonadati; phylum Pseudomonadota; class Gammaproteobacteria; order Pseudomonadales; family Pseudomonadaceae; genus Pseudomonas; species Pseudomonas sp. S2_A02. The sequence continues at coordinate 3,829,171 of NZ_CP162776.1, forward strand.
CGGCGTTCAAAGAAGAATTGGCCTACTTCCAGCGTGATTACGTCGGACGTCCAAGCCCGCTGTATTTCGCCGAGCGTCTGACAGAGTTCTGCGGTGGCGCGAAGATTTATCTCAAGCGCGAAGAGCTGAACCACACCGGCGCGCACAAGATCAACAACTGCATCGGCCAGATTCTGCTGGCGCGGCGCATGGGCAAAAAACGCATCATCGCTGAGACCGGCGCTGGCATGCACGGCGTGGCGACCGCCACCGTGGCCGCGCGTTTCGGCCTCGATTGTGTGATCTACATGGGCACCACCGACATCGAACGTCAGCAAGCCAACGTGTTTCGCATGAAGCTGCTGGGCGCCGAAGTGATCCCGGTGGTCGCTGGCACCGGCACCCTCAAAGATGCGATGAACGAAGCCCTGCGTGACTGGGTGACCAACGTCGACAGCACCTTCTACCTGATCGGCACCGTGGCCGGTCCACACCCGTACCCTGCCATGGTTCGCGACTTCCAGTCTGTGATCGGCAAGGAAACCCGCGAGCAGTTACAAGCCCAGGAAGGTCGTCTGCCCGACAGCCTGGTGGCATGCATTGGCGGTGGTTCCAACGCCATGGGCCTGTTCCACCCATTCCTCGATGACAAGAGCGTCGAGATCATCGGCGTCGAAGCCGCCGGTTACGGCATCGAAACCGGCAAGCATGCGGCCAGCCTGAACGGCGGTGTGCCGGGCGTGCTGCACGGCAATCGTACTTTCCTGCTGCAGGACGATGATGGTCAAATCATCGACGCCCACTCGATTTCCGCCGGCCTCGACTATCCGGGTATCGGCCCGGAACACGCATGGTTGCATGACATCGGCCGCGTCCAGTACACCTCGGTAACCGACGATGAAGCCCTCGATGCGTTCCACAAATGCTGCCGTCTGGAAGGGATTATTCCTGCTCTGGAAAGCGCCCATGCCCTGGCCGAAGTGTTCAAACGCGCACCGACACTGCCGAAAGATCACTTGATGGTGGTCAACCTGTCCGGCCGTGGCGACAAAGACATGCAGACCGTGATGCACCACATGGAACACTCTCAACAAGAGCAATCCAAGCAGGAGAAACACTGATGAGCCGCCTGCAAACGCGTTTTGCCGAACTCAAGGAACAGAACCGCGCCGCCCTGGTGACCTTTGTGACCGCCGGCGACCCAAGCTATGACACGTCTCTGGCGATCCTCAAAGGCTTGCCGGGAGCGGGCGCCGACGTGATCGAGTTGGGCATGCCCTTCACCGATCCAATGGCCGATGGCCCGGCGATTCAACTGGCCAACATTCGTGCCTTGGGCGCCAAACAGAACCTGGCGAAAACCCTGCAAATGGTTCGCGAGTTCCGCGAAGGCAATAACGAGACTCCGTTGGTGCTGATGGGTTACTTCAACCCGATTCACATGTACGGCGTGCCGCGTTTCATCGCTGAAGCCAAAGAGGCCGGTGTCGATGGCTTGATCGTGGTCGACTTGCCGCCCGAGCATAACGGCGAGCTGTGCGACCCGGCACAGGCGGCGGGCCTGGACTTCATCCGTCTGACCACTCCGACGACTGATGACGTGCGCTTGCCGACTGTGTTGAATGGCAGTTCCGGCTTTGTTTACTACGTGTCGGTGGCGGGTGTGACCGGTGCGGGCGCGGCGACTCTGGAACATGTCGAAGAAGCCGTCACTCGTCTGCGTCGCCATACCGATCTGCCGATCAGTATCGGTTTTGGTATCCGTACACCGGAGCAAGCGGCGTCCATCGCACGTCTGGCTGATGGTGTGGTGGTGGGGTCGGCACTGATCGATCACATCGCCAATGCCTCAACGCCGGATCAGGCTGTGGAGGGCGTACTCAGCCTGTGCGCAGCCTTGTCTGACGGCGTACGTAAAGCGCGGGTCAGCTGAAGGTAAAGTGCCTGATACAGAGGGTTAGAGCCTCGCGGCACAGACTAAACAGCAAGACCGGGGGCTTCAGGACTACGTTCTGAGGCCCTTTTTGCTGTCTGGCTGTGAGGATATTGTGCTGATCGCCGTAGGCACCGGGATTGTTTATGAGGTCCTTGATGGGGTTTTGTATTGACCCACAGCTAAGCAATCAGGCGACCTACTGTGGCAAGGGAGCTTGCTCCCGCTGGGCGCGAAGCGACCCCAAAATCGACCAGGCACCCTATCGCGCCAGCTTCGCCGTCGAACGGGAGCAAGCTCCCTCGCCACAGAGGATTTTGCTCTCTCGGGGTCTTATGCTTCAGGGCAATTCCAACCCACCCGCAGCCTTGTGCAACTTCCGCAGATGTTCGCCAACCTGCTTCAGGTTGGCTTCGTTGGCGGCCATTTCGGCGGCACGACTCGGCTCGAGTAACGCTCTCACTTCCTTATCGAGATCCCCGGTCAGCGCTTGCAGCTGCTTCTGGCGCAGGTTGCTTTCCGACTCCAGGCGCGTCCACTCGTTTGGCTGCGGCAAACCATAACCACCGGTGCCGAGCAGTTCGGCCGGACGGCTGAGGAAGCCGCTGTTGGCGAGAATTTCCTGCAAGGTCGCATTAGCTTTATCCATGCCGCCATTCTTCAATTCCCGAGCGCCCAGATAACGTTGCTTCACTTCGTCCTGGGCCAGCACCATCTGCTGCCGGAAACTGGCCTGCTCCAGCAGCAGCAATGCCGCGCTGGTGCGTAAGTCAGCCTGATCAATCCATTTGCGGCGCTCTTCGGCTTTCAAGGACAGCCAGTCCTCGACCTTGTCCTGCTTGATCGGTAAATGCTTCTTCAGCACTTCGAACATTGCTTGATAACGCTCGCGGAAGGAGTCGAAGCGATAGCCCAGACGTAACGCTTCGCGGGGATCGTCCAGCACGCTGGTGTCTGCCAATCCGCGGCCCTTGAGCACTTCCAGCAAACCGTTGGGCATGATGCTGTCGAGGCCGACCAGTTGCGTATTGTTGGTGCTGCTGCGCAGTAATTTCAGGCCTTCTACCGCACAGTTGTTGGACAGGAAAAAATAGTTGCCGTCGTAACTCCAGTGCATCTCGGCGGCGTGTTCCACCACGTCTTCGATCTCGCTGTGCGACAGGTTCAGCGGCACCGATGCGAGGCTGCGCAGTTCGGTCTTGGTGTATTCGTCGATCACTTGGGCCAGCGGCAAGACAAACAGGCGCGATGGGTATTTACCCACCAGTCCATCCCAGCTCGACAGCTGCAAGTCACCGACGAAGGCGCGGTAGGACAGCACCAGATGCTGATCCAGATCCAGTCGACAATCCGGCCCTCGCGGCCGACCCGGTGCACAGATCACCAGTCGCAGCATGCTGTGGCCCCAGCGGCTGACCCAATTCTGGTTGGCTTCTGCCAATAGATAGTCAACAGCGTAAACCCGCTCCGGATCGACCTGGCCCAGGGGCTGCTTGGCGAAGTCGTTACCCGCATTGAGGAAGGCGAATGATTGGGCGCACGTATCTTTTGCGGCGGGCGCCCAACCGAAATGTTCTTTGTAGTAGCGATACAGCGCAGGACGACGGCAGGCATAGCTTGGGTCGAGGAGGAAGTACTCCATGTTGACCGCGACGAACTCCTTCGGGCTGCTCGTCTCGTAGATGTCCGGGCTGCGGGCAATCTGCCGGTTGTGCTGTTCGCGCTCGCCGCGCCGACCGACGTATTGCGGCCAGCCGGCCAAATCCAGTAGACGAGGGTCATCGCTGAGGGTCCAGCGCCGCTCCGTCTGCCCACGGCATTGATCGGGGATGCCGATCAGTCCGGAGCTGCTATTACGTTGAGTGCAACGCTGGATCAACGTGCGCTCGGCGGCTGGCCACAGGCGCGCACGGTCATAAATATGGGTGAGTTCGTGCAACACCGTGGCGAGCATTTCCCGGCGCACGGTACCGTGGGGACGGTAAGTTTTTTTGGTCGCGGCGCTGCCGTTGGTGAGGCTGGCGAGCAGATTGCGATTCAGGTCCAGCTCGGACACCAGCGATGCCTGACCGTAAGCATCGCTCGGCATGTCGTCGGTCCAGCCAACATCAATGCGCCGGTCCAGTTGCTCGATGAAGCGCGGCGGTAACGCCAGCATGGCTTCATCAAGCAGCGCCTGACTGGCCTGCTGTTGCGCGGGGGTCAGGCCGTCGGTCTTGAGCCGTAGTTGCAGGCCGGCCTGAGCCGTATTGCCGAGCAGCAATACAACCCCGGCCAACAGCCAGGCGCCTAATGACTTCACAGTGCGAGGATAGCTTCGGCGAGAACCTGATCACTGGCGTCGCGGGCTTCCGGTACGCGGGTGCGCAAAGTGGCGAAGGCCGCTTCCAGGTGCGCGCCGCGGATTTCACCGTCGCTGGCGACGAAACTGGCCGCATCGTCGTGGGCTTCACGGACAATCTTCGAATCACGGATGGACGTGGTGGTATCGGACGTGAAATCAAGTGTGCGCTGGGTGGCGTTGATGAGGATGTTACTGGTGGCTACCAGGGTGTGCGCCTGGGCCACGTCGGCCAACAACAGCAGGCCAAGGGTGGCAGCAATCAGCGGGCTACGCATGGAACGACTCCGGAGGAACAAGGGATAACTATTGGACGAGAATTGCCTCTGCCAGTTCAAGGTCGCTGGCATGAAGTTTTGGCTGGGTCCGACGCAGGTAAATCAAGGCGGACTCCAGTTGCGATCCTCGCAGTTGACCGTCACTGGCAATGAACGCGGCAGCGTCATCCCGGGCGGCGATCAGCAGTTTATGGTCGAAGGGCGCGGAGGTCACCATGCTGGAGGCATAACCACTGGCCACGGTGCCTTGCGTAGACAGGTTGAAAGCGTCGAAGGCATGGGCCGAACCCGACCAGCAAGCCGCAAGAAAAACCGCATTGATCGACAGATTGGAAAGAAAACGCATGAGACTCGATAGCTGAAAGCGAGTCCCAAGGCTAGCGTAATGCCCGGGCTAGAGCCAGTGCCGAAACATTGGGACACGACAGGCGTGTCCCACTTCAGAGCTGTCGCTTAGATCGTCAGGATGGCCTGGGCCAACTGTGCGTCGGTCGCATTCAGTTGTGGAGTCTGTTGGCGGATGTGGTCGAGTGCGCTTTCCAGTTTCACACCACGAATGGCGCCTTCACTGGCGACGAAACTGGCGGCATCGTCACGAGCGGCACGGACGATTTTGTCATCACGAAAGGAAGACGAAACATCTGAGGTCGCGTCGGAGGACGCCTTCAGTCCGCCAACAATGGAATCGGTGGTCACGATAAAACTGGTGGCGTGGGAATTGGCAGCAACGGCAAGCAGGGCAGCAGCACTGAGCAGACGAAGACGGGACATGGAATAGCTCCTTTGGATAGACCGATTTAGAGGTGGCTCAGGATCAGACGCCTGTCGTAAAGCGTTCGCCACGTTCTATCTGGATATTAGGCCTGTGCACCTCGGTTAGAACAGCCCCGTCTGTTAATGGAGAAAGCTCGCGTCAGAACGGTTTGTTCACTTCGTTGAGGCGGTCGGCATTGCTAATGCCCAAATCCGAGAGTTGTTGATCATTGAGTTGGCCCAGCAGCCGTCGGGTGCGAGCCCTTCCCAGGCTGTCGGTGGGCGCTCTCAGTAATCCTCGAAGCTTGGCCAAGCAGGGCTTCGCTTGCGGTGTGATATGGAAACATTTAGTAAGTGATTCATGGGCCTGGTCCTTTTGCCAGCTTGTCGGGATTCAATGGTGACCCCTTACACCAGTGGGCAGACACACTTCGATGAAATTGTACTGGTTAAATTTGCGAAACCTATAAACTGTACCTGTTGGTAGCTATCTCTTCTGTGCGGCCCAATATGAAAGCTCCAAAACGACAAAACCCGTCGTGGTTCCCCACGACGGGTTTTGTTTGTTCAATTCGGGTGCTGGCGGTGGATCCGGAGGATCAGAGCCAGCGACGCTAACTTAGCGCCAGAACGGCTTGCTCAGCTCTTCGTAGCGTTGTGCTTCGCTAATCCCGGCATCAGCCAGCAGACGCGAATCCAGACGAGCCAGTTGATGGCGGCTGGTAATGCGGCGCTGCCACAGCATCAGGTTGGCGATAACGCGCAGAGGCATGGAAGCCTGGGTTTTTGCAGCAGTATCTTCGAAGAACAGTTCGGAACTGAGTGTACGTTCCATGGTTGACATCCTTCCGCTTATGGCGGGATTAGGTAGTGGTTTAACTGATGCCAATGATCCTCTCGTTTGGCCAGTCTCTGTAGATACAGTTCACCTGTATTGTGAGAGACCAGTTAACTGTTAAAAGGCAGTGTACTGGTCGAAATTGAGGCAACTGTACCTATGCGCACTAATACGGTGCATTTTTGCTCAATTCAGCTAAGGAGGCGGGAAAATACCGTAGGAAAAGACCGGTACAGCAGTACAGTTTTTGACGTGGTTGAGTGTTATCACCGCGAGCTGACGAAACTGTGTTTGCGTCAGCTGCAATCTGTATCAATTACACCGCCAGCATGCGCCCGGTTTCTTCCAGGTTTATGTGCCAACTCAAGGCATCGCGAAGGATGTGCGGGGTATGCCCGCCGACTGAGCAAGCGGCAGTGAAGTAGTCATTCAACGCTGGTCGATAGTCCGGGTGAACGCAGTTGTCGATGATGACCCGGGCGCGCTCACGCGGGGCCAGGCCACGCAAGTCGGCCAGGCCTATCTCGGTTACGAGAATGTCGACGTCATGTTCTGTGTGGTCGACGTGGCTGACCATGGGGACCACGCTGGAAATCGCGCCACCCTTGGCGATCGACTTGGTGACAAAGATCGCCAGGTGCGCATTGCGCGCGAAATCGCCGGAACCGCCGATGCCATTCATCATCCGCGTGCCGCAGACGTGGGTGGAGTTGACGTTGCCGTACAGGTCGAATTCCAGCGCAGTGTTGACGCCAATAATGCCCAAGCGCCGCACCACTTCGGGATGGTTCGAGATTTCCTGAGGGCGCAGCACCAGCTTGTCCTTATAGTGCTCCAGATTCCCGAACACATCGGCATTGCGCCGGCTCGACAGAGTGATCGAACTGCCCGAAGCAAAGCTCAGCTTGCCAGCGTCGATCAGATCGAAAGTCGAATCCTGCAGCACTTCGGAGTACATGGTCAGGTCTTCGAACGGCGAGTCGATCAAGCCGCACATCACCGAATTGGCGATGGTGCCGATACCGGCTTGCAGCGGGCCGAGCTTGTTGGTCATGCGCCCGGCAGCCACTTCTTGTTTGAAGAAATCGATCAGGTGATCAGCGATGGCCTGAGTGTCTCTGTCCGGCGGCAAGACAGTGGACGGCGAGTCAGACTGATTAGTGATCACGATCGCGACGATTTTTTCTGGCGGTATCGGGATGGCGGTGCTGCCGATGCGGTCGTCTACTTTCACCAGCGGAATAGGCGTGCGGGTCGGCCGATAGGTCGGGATATAGATGTCGTGCAGACCTTCGAGATTCGGGTTGTGAGCCAGATTAATCTCGACGATCACGTGTTTGGCGAAAATCGCGAAACTGGCCGAGTTGCCTACCGAGGTGGTCGGCACGATATGGCCCTGCTCGGTGATTGCCACGGCTTCGATCACCGCGATGTCCGGTAGCTTGAGTTGTTGGTTACGCAGTAGCTCTACGGTTTCCGACAGGTGCTGGTCGATGAACATGACTTCGCCGGCATTGATCGCCTTGCGCAGGGTGCTGTCCACCTGGAACGGCATGCGTCGCGACAGTACGCCGGCTTCAGTCAGTTGTTTGTCGAGGTCGTTGCCCAGGCTGGCACCGGTCATCAGGGTGATTTTCAGCGGTGCGACCTTGGCACGCTCGGCCAGGGCATGCGGCACGGCCTTGGCTTCGCCGGCGCGGGTAAAGCCACTCATGCCGACGGTCATGCCGTCCTGAATCAGAGCGGCAGCGTCGGAGGCGCTCATTACCTTGTCCAACAATGAAGGCAAGCGAATACGGTCACGGTACATAATTGTTTTCTCGGGGCAACGGAAGCAAGGTACGCAGTCTAGTGAATTTGATCAGTGCCCGTCCCGCTACCAAGGTCGCATTCGAGACGTCTATTCTGGGTCTTTCAGACAAAACACCGTTACAGGATCGGTAACAGCCACAAACAAAAACGCCCCGACGAGTCGGGGCGTTCAGGTTGCCGAAGGGTGTTACTCGACGGCTTTAACCATGTCTTCGATGACTTTCTTGGCATCGCCGAAAACCATCATGGTCTTGTCCAGGTAGAACAGTTCGTTGTCCAGACCGGCATAGCCGCTGGCCATCGAGCGCTTGTTGACGATGATGGTCTTGGCTTTGAACGCTTCCAGAATCGGCATGCCGGCAATCGGCGATTTCGGGTCGTTCTTGGCCGCCGGGTTGACCACATCGTTGGCACCCAGCACCAGCACCACGTCGGCCTGACCGAACTCGGAGTTGATGTCTTCCATCTCGAACACCTGGTCGTAAGGCACTTCGGCCTCGGCCAGCAATACGTTCATGTGGCCAGGCATCCGACCCGCAACCGGGTGAATCGCATACTTCACGGTCACGCCACGGTGTGTCAGCTTCTCGGTCAGCTCTTTCAATGCATGCTGCGCGCGAGCCACCGCCAGGCCATAGCCCGGAACGATGATGACAGTGTCGGCGTTGGTCAGCAGAAAGGTGGCGTCGTCAGCCGAACCGGATTTCACCGGGCGGGCTTCTTTCGAGCCTGCCGGGCCAGCGGCATCTGCTGTGTTGCCGAAACCGCCGAGCAGCACGTTGAAGAACGAACGGTTCATCGCCTTGCACATAATGTACGAGAGGATCGCACCGGACGAACCGACCAGCGAGCCAGCAATGATCAGCATCGAGTTGTTCAGCGAGAAGCCGATACCCGCTGCTGCCCAGCCGGAGTAACTGTTGAGCATCGACACCACGACAGGCATGTCTGCGCCGCCGATCGGGATGATGATCAGCACGCCCATCACGAAGGCCAGGGCCAGCATCAGAGCAAACGCACTGAGATTGCCGGTCAGCATGAAGGTGATGCCCAGTGCCAGCGTCGCCAGACCCAACAGCAGGTTCAGCTTGTGCTGACCGCTGAACTGTACCGGTGCGCCCTGGAACAGGCGGAACTTGTACTTGCCCGACAGCTTGCCAAACGCGATCACCGAACCGGAGAAGGTAATTGCACCGATGGCCGCGCCGAGGAACAGTTCCAGACGGTTGCCCGCCGGAATCGAATCACCCAGGTGTTTAACGATGCCCAGGGATTGCGGCTCGACCACCGCCGCGATGGCGATGAACACTGCGGCCATACCGATCATGCTGTGCATGAAGGCGACCAGTTCCGGCATCTTGGTCATTTCAACGCGTTTGGCCATGATCGAGCCGGCAGTGCCGCCGATCAGCAGGCCGACGATGACGTAACCGATGCCCGCAGTGGCGAGCTCTGCGCCCAGCTTATAAATGAGGCCCACGGTAGTGAGGATCGCCAGGGCCATGCCGAGCATGCCGTAGACATTGCCGCGTCGGGAGGTCGTCGGGTGCGACAGGCCTTTGAGGGCCTGGATGAAGCAGATCGACGCGATCAGATAAAGCGTCGTTACCAAATTCATGCTCATTACTTGGGCGCCTCTTCTTTTACGGCTTTCGGGGCTTTTTTCTTGAACATCTCAAGCATTCTGCGGGTGACAAGGAAGCCACCAAATACGTTCACCGCCGCCAGAGCTACCGCCAGGGTGCCCATGGTCTTGCCCAGTGGCGTCACGGTCAAAGCCGCCGCCAGCATGGCGCCGACGATCACAATCGCCGAAATGGCGTTGGTCACCGCCATCAATGGTGTGTGCAGTGCAGGTGTAACGTTCCAGACCACGTGATAACCGACATAAATCGCCAGCACGAAGATGATCAGGTTGTAGATACCGGGGGAGATAAGCTCTTCCATCGTCTGAATCCCTGCTTAGGCGTTTTTGCGGATGACTTGGCCGTCGCGGCACATCAGGCACGCAGCGACGATGTCGTCTTCTAGGTTCACTTCGAACTGGCCTTCTTTGTTGAAGACCAGCTTCAGGAAGTCCAGCAGGTTGCGCGCGTACAGAGCCGAAGCATCGGCCGCGACTGCGCCGGCCAGATTGGTCGGGCCGCAAATGGTCACGCCATTTTCGACGACCACCTGATCGGCCACGGTCAGCGGGCAGTTGCCGCCCTGGGCTGCCGCGAGGTCGATGACCACCGAGCCGGGCTTCATCTGCGCCACGGTTTCGGCGCTCAACAGTGTGGGCGCCTTGCGGCCCGGGATCAGTGCGGTGGTGATGACGATGTCAGCCTGCTTGGCGCGTTCATGCACGGCCAAGGCCTGGCGCTGCATCCAGCTGGCCGGCATTGGGCGCGCGTAACCGCCGACACCGACGGCGCATTCGCGCTCTTCATCGGTTTCGTACGGCACATCGACGAATTTCGCACCGAGGGATTCGATCTGTTCCTTTACGGCAGGACGCACGTCGGACGCTTCGATGACTGCACCCAGACGTTTCGCCGTGGCAATCGCCTGCAAACCGGCTACGCCAGCGCCGAGAATCAGCACGCGCGCCGCTTTCACGGTGCCCGCAGCCGTCATCAGCATCGGCATGAAGCGTGGATAGTAGTGGGCGGCCAACAGCACGGATTTATAACCGGCAATGTTCGCCTGAGAGGACAGCACATCCAGGCTCTGGGCGCGGGAGGTGCGCGGTGCGGCTTCCAGCGCAAACGCAGTAATGCCGCACTCGGCCAGTTTGGCAATGGTTTCATTGCTGAACGGGTTGAGCATGCCCACCACTACGGTGCCGCTCTTGATCAGCGTCAGCTCACCGTCGCTGGGGGCTACCACCTTGAGAATCAGCTCGGCGCCAAACGCATCATTGGCGCTGCCAATGGTTGCGCCTGCCGCTTCATAAGCACTGTCGACAACGCTGGCATTAATGCCGGCGCCGCTTTGCACAGTGACCTTATGACCCTGGCCGATCAGCTTCTTGATGGTTTCCGGGGTTGCAGCAACCCGTGTTTCACCCGTCTGGGTTTCGAGAGGAACACCAATGTGCACGTCAAATCTCCTGCGTGATCTTATTGAGTAAACCCAGGCACTTCGGATGGTGCGGCTGGGGCGGCCGATCAGCACGATCCCGCCAAAATCAGGGCGGGGCGCGGCATTTTGCAGGCGAACTTTGTGCCCTTCAAGGGATTATGACGGGTGACGGAAAATTAACTACAAGTCACCCCGTGACCGAATGTCGCACCGATCCGTGAAATCCCTTGCAGGCCGTGGCTTGTGAGGATTATGTCCAAAATTCAAGAATTTACACATCGGCCCGGTGAATGAGTTGTCATTGCCTACCAATAGAGGCTCAAGGCCACGTATTCAGGCCTTTGTAGGACGTTTGTGCTACTCCTCAGTACAGTCTGCCAATATGCGACAAATACTTACATCTGTAGTGCTTTTGTCTTCCTGACTACGGGGTCAGCTAATAAGGGGGGCCTTTATCCTTCTAGGCTGTAGCTTTGTGCCTGATTTACCAGCCAATCGCGAAACGCCTTTAAAGAGGCTGATTCGACTTTTCGCTCGGGAATCATCAGGTAGTAGGCCTTAATGCTCGATAGTGCCTGAGCGTTGGCAATCACCAGGCGCTTCTCTGCCAATTCGCGCTGAATCAGGAACGGTGGAATCAGCGCGATCCCCATATCGTGCATCGCAGCTTGAGCAAGCATGGAGAATAGCTCGTAACGCGGCCCTGTCATGTCTCGCGGGATATTCAGGTTTTTAGAGTTGAACCACTGGCGCCAGGCATAAGGGCGTGTGGTCTGCTGAAGCAGGGGCAGTTCGGCGATTTCACTGGGGGTCAGGTTGGTTTTTTTTCCCAGTAACGTGGGGCTGCACACCGGCATCGGATTTTCGCCCATTAGCCTATGGGATTCGGTACCGGACCAGTCGGCGTCGCCGAAATAGATCGCGGCATCGAATTCGGTGTCGGCAAACAGGAAGGGGCGGGTGCGGTTGGTGAGGTTAACCGTCACTTCCGGATGTTTGTGCTGAAAATCCTTGAGTCGCGGCAACAGCCATTGAGTGCCGAAGGTTGGTACCACCGCCAGTTCGATCACGTTGGCACCTTGCTGGCCCATCACTGACAAGGTGTCTCGTTCGACCGCGTCGAGTTGGGTGGCCACTCGGCGGCTGTAGGAAAGCCCGGCTTCCGTCAGCTTCACTCCGCGCCGGGAGCGTCGGAATAGTTCGACGCTAAGGAACTCCTCCAGGCCGGCGATCTGTCGGCAAATCGCTCCCTGCGTGAGGGAAAGTTCCTGGGCGGCCTTGGTAAAGCTCTCGTGGCGTGCTGCCGCTTCAAAACTGATCAGGGCAGTTGTACTGGGGATCTTCCGGCGCATGTACGTCAACCTCACTAATACATCGCATATAAGCTATTTTACGACGTTACGGAGTGAGAAATTAGCACAACAGTATGCAAAATCCTCGTTTGCCGTGAAACCGAACCCGGCCTAGGATCACTCCACGTTATTTGACCCGATTCGAGAGGACTCACTCATGGGCGGTAAAGCTAGCTTCAACTGGATCGATCCTCTGCTGCTGGATCAACAGCTTACTGAAGAAGAACGCATGATTCGCGACACGGCTCAGCAATTCGCTCAGCAGAAGCTCGCGCCGCGTGTTCTCGAAGCTTTCCGCCATGAGAAGACCGACCCGGCGATCTTCCGCGAGATGGGTGAAGTGGGTCTTTTGGGTGCGACCATCCCTGAACAATACGGTGGCAGCGGCCTGAACTACGTCAGTTACGGTCTGATTGCCCGTGAGGTCGAGCGTGTCGACTCCGGCTATCGCTCCATGATGAGCGTGCAGTCCTCGCTGGTCATGGTGCCGATCAACGAATTCGGTACTGAAGCACAGAAGCAGAAATACCTGCCGAAGCTGGCTTCGGGGGAATGGATCGGTTGCTTCGGTCTGACTGAGCCTGACCACGGTTCCGACCCGGGTGCGATGATTACTCGTGCACGCAAAGTGGAAGGCGGCTACAGCCTCACCGGCAGCAAAATGTGGATCACCAACAGCCCGATCGCCGATGTGTTCGTGGTTTGGGGCAAGGACGACGCGGGCGACATTCGTGGTTTTGTTCTGGAGAAGGGCTGGAAAGGCCTTAGCGCTCCGGCGATTCACGGCAAGGTTGGCCTGCGTGCATCCATCACGGGCGAGATCGTCATGGACAACGTGTTTGTCCCTGAAGAGAACATCTTTCCGGATGTCCGTGGTTTGAAAGGTCCTTTTACCTGCCTTAACTCGGCGCGTTACGGCATTTCCTGGGGCGCACTGGGCGCTGCCGAGTTCTGCTGGCACACCGCTCGTCAGTACACCCTGGACCGTAAGCAGTTTGGTCGTCCATTGGCAGCCACACAGTTGATCCAGAAGAAGCTGGCTGACATGCAGACCGAAATCACCATGGCGCTGCAAGGCTGCCTGCGTCTGGGTCGTATGAAGGATGAAGGCACTGCTGCGGTCGAGATTACTTCGATGATGAAGCGCAACTCCTGTGGCAAGTCCCTGGACATTGCTCGCATGGCGCGCGACATGCTGGGTGGCAACGGCATCTCCGATGAGTTCGGTGTCGCTCGGCATCTGGTCAACCTGGAAGTGGTGAATACCTATGAAGGTACGCATGACGTCCACGCTCTGATCCTCGGTCGCGCGCAGACCGGTATCCAGGCGTTCTATTAATAGGAGAACGGTCATGGGCGCGCTTTCGCATCTACGGGTACTGGATTTATCGCGGGTGCTTGCCGGGCCTTGGGCCGGGCAGATCCTGGCGGATCTTGGCGCCGAAGTCATCAAGGTCGAGCGCCCGGGCAATGGCGATGACACGCGCGCCTGGGGGCCTCCGTTCCTTAAAGATGCCTATGGCGAGAACACCAGCGAGGCGGCCTATTACTTGTCCGCCAATCGCAACAAGCAATCAGTGACCATTGACTTCACGCGGCCAGAGGGGCAGCAGTTGGTGCGCGAGTTGGCGGCGAAGTCGGACATCCTCATTGAAAACTTCAAGGTGGGTGGCCTGGCGGCTTATGGGTTGGACTATGAGTCGCTCAAGGCGATTAATCCGAAGCTGATCTATTGCTCGATCACCGGCTTCGGTCAGACCGGTCCGTATGCCAAGCGTGCGGGTTACGACTTCATGATCCAGGGCTTGGGCGGTCTGATGAGTTTGACCGGTCGCCCCGAAGGAGATGAAGGTGCGGGCCCGGTGAAAGTCGGTGTGGCGTTGACAGATATTTTGACCGGTCTCTATTCAACGGTAGCGATCCTGGCGGCCTTGGCTCATCGGGCTCAGGGCGGGGGCGGTCAGCATATAGATATGGCGTTGCTGGATGTTCAGGTGGCTTGTCTGGCCAATCAGGCGATGAACTACCTGACTACAGGCAATGCGCCTAAACGCTTGGGCAACGCTCACCCGAATATCGTGCCTTATCAGGACTTTCCTACGGCCGATGGTGATTTCATCCTCACCGTGGGCAACGATGGGCAGTTCCGCAAGTTTGCGCAGGTGGCTGGTCAGCCGCAGTGGGCGGATGATCCGCGCTTTGCGACCAACAAATTACGGGTGGCTAACCGAGCAGTATTGATTCCGCTGATCCGCCAGGCGACCGTGTTCAAGACTACTGCCGAATGGGTGGTGCAGCTGGAGCAGGCAGGCGTGCCATGCGGACCGATCAATGATCTGGCTCAGATGTTTGCCGATCCTCAAGTTCAGGCGCGTGGGTTGGCCATTGAGCTGCCTCATGCTTTGGCCGGGATGGTGCCGCAGGTTGCGAGCCCGATACGTCTGTCCGAGACTCCGGTGGAGTACCGTAGTGCGCCTCCTCTGTTGGGTGAGCACACACTGGAGGTTCTGCAACGGGTGTTGGGTTTGGATGTCGGCGTCATTGCTGGGTTCAAGGCGTCTGGAGTGCTCTGAGCATTCCTTCTATATAGCAGGGCTGGTTTTGCTCTCCTATATAGAGGGAAATGCGCAGTTTTCCGGCTTTTCGCAAGTTATTGATAGAAAAGCGTAATCAGGGGTTGACGACAGATTCTGGAAGTCTATAATTCGCCCCACTTCCGGCGCAGTCGAAACGGAAAACTCCTTGGTAAACAAAGAGTTATGCAGTTTTCGACAGCGGTTACGCTTCAGTTCATCGAAGCCAGAAGGAGTTGGTAAGGCCGTGTGTTTTCGCCTTATTGACGGTTCGATCTTCTCGGTCGAAAGCGGAGAAAAAGAGGTGTTGACAGCAGCGATTAACGCTGTAGAATTCGCCTCCCGCTAACGAGAGATCGGAAGCGCAAGTGGTTGAAGTTGTTAAGGATTTCCAAGCGAAACTTTGAAAACTTCTGAAAATAACCGCTTGACAGTAACAGAGGCTGCTGTAGAATGCGCGCCTCGGTTGAGACGAAAGATCTTAACCAACCGCTCTTTAACAACTGAATCAAGCAATTCGTGTGGGTGCTTGTGGAGTCAGACTGATAGTCAACAAGATTATCAGCATCACAAGTTACTCCGCGAGAAATCAAAGATGTAACCAACGATTGCTGAGCCAAGTTTAGGGTTTCTTAAAAACCCAAAGATGTTTGAACTGAAGAGTTTGATCATGGCTCAGATTGAACGCTGGCGGCAGGCCTAACACATGCAAGTCGAGCGGCAGCACGGGTACTTGTACCTGGTGGCGAGCGGCGGACGGGTGAGTAATGCCTAGGAATCTGCCTGGTAGTGGGGGATAACGCTCGGAAACGGACGCTAATACCGCATACGTCCTACGGGAGAAAGCAGGGGACCTTCGGGCCTTGCGCTATCAGATGAGCCTAGGTCGGATTAGCTAGTTGGTGAGGTAATGGCTCACCAAGGCGACGATCCGTAACTGGTCTGAGAGGATGATCAGTCACACTGGAACTGAGACACGGTCCAGACTCCTACGGGAGGCAGCAGTGGGGAATATTGGACAATGGGCGAAAGCCTGATCCAGCCATGCCGCGTGTGTGAAGAAGGTCTTCGGATTGTAAAGCACTTTAAGTTGGGAGGAAGGGCAGTTACCTAATACGTAATTGTTTTGACGTTACCGACAGAATAAGCACCGGCTAACTCTGTGCCAGCAGCCGCGGTAATACAGAGGGTGCAAGCGTTAATCGGAATTACTGGGCGTAAAGCGCGCGTAGGTGGTTCGTTAAGTTGGATGTGAAATCCCCGGGCTCAACCTGGGAACTGCATTCAAAACTGACGAGCTAGAGTATGGTAGAGGGTGGTGGAATTTCCTGTGTAGCGGTGAAATGCGTAGATATAGGAAGGAACACCAGTGGCGAAGGCGACCACCTGGACTGATACTGACACTGAGGTGCGAAAGCGTGGGGAGCAAACAGGATTAGATACCCTGGTAGTCCACGCCGTAAACGATGTCAACTAGCCGTTGGGAGCCTTGAGCTCTTAGTGGCGCAGCTAACGCATTAAGTTGACCGCCTGGGGAGTACGGCCGCAAGGTTAAAACTCAAATGAATTGACGGGGGCCCGCACAAGCGGTGGAGCATGTGGTTTAATTCGAAGCAACGCGAAGAACCTTACCAGGCCTTGACATCCAATGAACTTTCCAGAGATGGATTGGTGCCTTCGGGAACATTGAGACAGGTGCTGCATGGCTGTCGTCAGCTCGTGTCGTGAGATGTTGGGTTAAGTCCCGTAACGAGCGCAACCCTTGTCCTTAGTTACCAGCACGTAATGGTGGGCACTCTAAGGAGACTGCCGGTGACAAACCGGAGGAAGGTGGGGATGACGTCAAGTCATCATGGCCCTTACGGCCTGGGCTACACACGTGCTACAATGGTCGGTACAGAGGGTTGCCAAGCCGCGAGGTGGAGCTAATCCCAGAAAACCGATCGTAGTCCGGATCGCAGTCTGCAACTCGACTGCGTGAAGTCGGAATCGCTAGTAATCGCGAATCAGAATGTCGCGGTGAATACGTTCCCGGGCCTTGTACACACCGCCCGTCACACCATGGGAGTGGGTTGCACCAGAAGTAGCTAGTCTAACCTTCGGGGGGACGGTTACCACGGTGTGATTCATGACTGGGGTGAAGTCGTAACAAGGTAGCCGTAGGGGAACCTGCGGCTGGATCACCTCCTTAATCGACGACATCAGCTGCTCCATAAGTTCCCACACGAATTGCTTGATTCATTGAAGAAGACGATAAAGAAGCAGCCCGAAATTGGGTCTGTAGCTCAGTTGGTTAGAGCGCACCCCTGATAAGGGTGAGGTCGGCAGTTCGAATCTGCCCAGACCCACCAATTTTGTGTGGGAAACGCCTGTAGAAATACGGGGCCATAGCTCAGCTGGGAGAGCGCCTGCCTTGCACGCAGGAGGTCAACGGTTCGATCCCGTTTGGCTCCACCACTACTGCTTCTGTTTGTTGAAAGCTTAGAAATGAGCATTCCACCGAGCCGGTGATGAATGTTGATTTCTAGTCTTTGATTAGATCGTTCTTTAAAAATTTGGGTATGTGATAGAAAGATAGACTGAACGTTACTTTCACTGGTAACGGATCAGGCTAAGGTAAAATTTGTGAGTTGCTCTTTATGAGCAAGAATCGAATTTTCGGCGAATGTCGTCTTCACAGTATAACCAGATTGCTTGGGGTTATATGGTCAAGTGAAGAAGCGCATACGGTGGATGCCTTGGCAGTCAGAGGCGATGAAAGACGTGGTAGCCTGCGAAAAGCTTCGGGGAGTCGGCAAACAGACTTTGATCCGGAGATGTCTGAATGGGGGAACCCACCTAACATAAGTTAGGTATCTTAAGCTGAATACATAGGCTTAAGAAGCGAACCAGGGGAACTGAAACATCTAAGTACCCTGAGGAAAAGAAATCAACCGAGATTCCCTTAGTAGTGGCGAGCGAACGGGGACTAGCCCTTAAGTGGCTTTGAGATTAGCGGAACGCTCTGGAAAGTGCGGCCATAGTGGGTGATAGCCCTGTACGCGAAAATCTCTTAGTCATGAAATCGAGTAGGACGGAGCACGAGAAACTTTGTCTGAATATGGGGGGACCATCCTCCAAGGCTAAATACTACTGACTGACCGATAGTGAACTAGTACCGTGAGGGAAAGGCGAAAAGAACCCCGGAGAGGGGAGTGAAATAGATCCTGAAACCGTATGCGTACAAGCAGTGGGAGCCCACTTTGTTGGGTGACTGCGTACCTTTTGTATAATGGGTCAGCGACTTATTTTCAGTGGCGAGCTTAACCGAATAGGGGAGGCGTAGCGAAAGCGAGTCTTAATAGGGCGTCTAGTCGCTGGGAATAGACCCGAAACCGGGCGATCTATCCATGGGCAGGTTGAAGGTTGGGTAACACTAACTGGAGGACCGAACCGACTACCGTTGAAAAGTTAGCGGATGACCTGTGGATCGGAGTGAAAGGCTAATCAAGCTCGGAGATAGCTGGTTCTCCTCGAAAGCTATTTAGGTAGCGCCTCATGTATCACTGTAGGGGGTAGAGCACTGTTTCGGCTAGGGGGTCATCCCGACTTACCAAACCGATGCAAACTCCGAATACCTACAAGTGCCGAGCATGGGAGACACACGGCGGGTGCTAACGTCCGTCGTGAAAAGGGAAACAACCCAGACCGTCAGCTAAGGTCCCAAAGTTATGGTTAAGTGGGAAACGATGTGGGAAGGCTTAGACAGCTAGGAGGTTGGCTTAGAAGCAGCCACCCTTTAAAGAAAGCGTAATAGCTCACTAGTCGAGTCGGCCTGCGCGGAAGATGTAACGGGGCTCAAACCATACACCGAAGCTACGGGTATCACTTAGGTGATGCGGTAGAGGAGCGTTCTGTAAGCCTGTGAAGGTGAGTTGAGAAGCTTGCTGGAGGTATCAGAAGTGCGAATGCTGACATGAGTAACGACAATGGGTGTGAAAAACACCCACGCCGAAAGACCAAGGTTTCCTGCGCAACGTTAATCGACGCAGGGTTAGTCGGTCCCTAAGGCGAGGCTGAAAAGCGTAGTCGATGGAAAACAGGTTAATATTCCTGTACTTCTGGTTATTGCGATGGAGGGACGGAGAAGGCTAGGCCAGCTTGGCGTTGGTTGTCCAAGTTTAAGGTGGTAGGCTGGAATCTTAGGTAAATCCGGGATTCTAAGGCCGAGAGCTGATGACGAGTGTACTTTTAGTACACGAAGTGGTTGATGCCATGCTTCCAAGAAAAGCTTCTAAGCTTCAGGTAACCAGGAACCGTACCCCAAACCGACACAGGTGGTTGGGTAGAGAATACCAAGGCGCTTGAGAGAACTCGGGTGAAGGAACTAGGCAAAATGGCACCGTAACTTCGGGAGAAGGTGCGCCGGTGAGGGTGAAGCATTTACTGCGTAAGCCCACGCCGGTCGAAGATACCAGGCCGCTGCGACTGTTTATTAAAAACACAGCACTCTGCAAACACGAAAGTGGACGTATAGGGTGTGACGCCTGCCCGGTGCCGGAAGGTTAATTGATGGGGTTAGCTAACGCGAAGCTCTTGATCGAAGCCCCGGTAAACGGCGGCCGTAACTATAACGGTCCTAAGGTAGCGAAATTCCTTGTCGGGTAAGTTCCGACCTGCACGAATGGCGTAACGATGGCGGCGCTGTCTCCACCCGAGACTCAGTGAAATTGAAATCGCTGTGAAGATGCAGTGTATCCGCGGCTAGACGGAAAGACCCCGTGAACCTTTACTATAGCTTTGCACTGGACTTTGAATTTGCTTGTGTAGGATAGGTGGGAGGCTTTGAAGCGTGGACGCCAGTTCGCGTGGAGCCAACCTTGAAATACCACCCTGGCAACTTTGAGGTTCTAACTCAGGTCCGTTATCCGGATCGAGGACAGTGTATGGTGGGTAGTTTGACTGGGGCGGTCTCCTCCTAAAGAGTAACGGAGGAGTACGAAGGTGCGCTCAGACCGGTCGGAAATCGGTCGTAGAGTATAAAGGCAAAAGCGCGCTTGACTGCGAGACAGACACGTCGAGCAGGTACGAAAGTAGGTCTTAGTGATCCGGTGGTTCTGTATGGAAGGGCCATCGCTCAACGGATAAAAGGTACTCCGGGGATAACAGGCTGATACCGCCCAAGAGTTCATATCGACGGCGGTGTTTGGCACCTCGATGTCGGCTCATCACATCCTGGGGCTGAAGCCGGTCCCAAGGGTATGGCTGTTCGCCATTTAAAGTGGTACGCGAGCTGGGTTTAGAACGTCGTGAGACAGTTCGGTCCCTATCTGCCGTGGACGTTTGAGATTTGAGAGGGGCTGCTCCTAGTACGAGAGGACCGGAGTGGACGAACCTCTGGTGTTCCGGTTGTCACGCCAGTGGCATTGCCGGGTAGCTATGTTCGGAATAGATAACCGCTGAAAGCATCTAAGCGGGAAACTAGCCTCAAGATGAGATCTCACTGGGACCTTGAGTCCCCTGAAGGGCCGTCGAAGACTACGACGTTGATAGGTTGGGTGTGTAAGCGCTGTGAGGCGTTGAGCTAACCAATACTAATTGCCCGTGAGGCTTGACCATATAACACCCAAGCAATTTGACTACTCGAAAGAGCATCAGATTGCGGTGTGTGAAGACGAAATGAACCGAAAGTTCGAAAATGCTCACAAAACACCAAGCTGTCACATACCCAATTTGCTGAAGCGAGGCCACCTGGTCACGACTCAGTACCCGAATTTCTTGACGACCATAGAGCATTGGAACCACCTGATCCCATCCCGAACTCAGCAGTGAAACGATGCATCGCCGATGGTAGTGTGGGGTTTCCCCATGTGAGAGTAGGTCATCGTCAAGATTAAATTCCGAAACCCCTATCTGCATACGCAGGTAGGGGTTTTGTTTTAGTAGAAGTCACCGATTTTGCTGGCACGTTACCGCTGTAACGGGCTGGTCACAGAATTTCTTGACGACCATAGAGCATTGGAACCACCTGATCCCATCCCGAACTCAGCAGTGAAACGATGCATCGCCGATGGTAGTGTGGGGTTTCCCCATGTGAGAGTAGGTCATCGTCAAGATTGAATTCCGAAACCCCTGTCTGCTTATGCAGACAGGGGTTTTGTCTTTCTAGGGCCGTAGAAACTTCAATCCGGAACGGGTCAGATCCAGGTCTTGCGTGCCTTGATTTTCATAGCTGGTTTCAACCCAGTCCTGACGCAGCCCAAAGAGACACGCCACTTATCCGTCTCGATGAGGTCTTGCAGGTAGATGCCGGCCTGTTCCAAGCGACGCAGAGAGCTGGTCGGGCTGTAGAAGTCGATGGCCGAATTGCCATACTCCGGATTGAACGCATCGATCGGCGCAAGACCGCCACTGGTCCAGTCAACCACCGTTTTGCCTCGCTGGTAGTCCGCGTCCATCAGCTCGGTGTATTTGGTTGCGTCGGTGAAAAACTCGGCTTGCAGCATATGGTCGGGATTGCCATCCAGATAGGGGACC
This sequence comes from Pseudomonas sp. S2_A02, assembly GCF_054668495.1. Classification (NCBI taxonomy): domain Bacteria; kingdom Pseudomonadati; phylum Pseudomonadota; class Gammaproteobacteria; order Pseudomonadales; family Pseudomonadaceae; genus Pseudomonas; species Pseudomonas sp. S2_A02. Next base: position 3,850,612 of record NZ_CP162776.1, read on the forward strand.
ACGACTCCCATGCCGATGCGTGGAATGATCACCGCGCCGAAATTTCCCCGCAAATGTCCGCTGGACGAGCTCGAAATTATTTTCCCCATGTTGACAGGTCAGGCGTCTATCAGCTTGAGCACATCTTCTATACGGACATGAATGCCTTCACCCATAAGGCCGAACTGGAGAAACGCTGGCTGGCTGAGCAAGCTTTCCAGATCGAAATCAGGGGTATTCGCCAACCAGCTCGATCTGGATCGAATACAAGATGCTGAAGGCTTCAGTACCTTCAAAGCCCTGCACTTTGAAATTGTTGCGAACCGTTGGAATCAACAACGTGAAGTGAACAGCATTGGCCGGGGCGACATACGCTTATCCTCTTGCTTTTCCATGGCTCGTCCTTAAGCCGAAAGAGGAGACAAGTCGCGGTGCCAAAGCCATGCCCGGCGCGAGCAAGCGCAGACTGCCCAGCACGCTAACAAAAGGCAAAAGAATAAATGTCGGACATGTCCAGAAAGTACGTCAGAGTTTTCCCCATTTCAGAATATGTCAGTAATGCGCGAATGGCTTTCGATACTTTTGTAATAAGTTTGAGGCGAACTGGATAGGTATTTGAGGGGGGTGGGTAAATACAAGGTGCCGTGCCTTATATTGCTTATTGTCAGTTATCGCTATATCCATAAATGACTGTAACTTTCGGAAAACTCCTACATTTTTTATTGTTTATTTTTGTCATGCTGAGTTCCGTTTCAGCGCGTGAATATTCGGTGATTATTGGCGAGGTTAATGAACCGCTCTGGCTCGTTGTTGCATGGGGAATGCGTCGAGAGAGGCGAAGTCAAAACCAAAGTCAGGGGATACTCTGTGCCATATAGGGCAGATCTCCTACAGCAACAAAAAGACGCAGTTTTATTGTTTAATCGGGCTTGCAAATGGCCATCGTCGTGATTGGGAGGGGCGCGCCTTGAAAGAGCGCGAATTCAATTGGATGAGACTCATCGCAGCTCTTTGATACTGTCCGGCACCATTGCAACTTCAAAGTCCTTATGACCGTAATACTAATTAAAGGCCATGGATGTCCTACTCAAGCAAACTTTCCGCTCATTACCTTGAACTCGCAAAAGCCTCCGTTTCAGAAGAGAATTTCGCGGGCGAGGATGTTCGCTTTTCGAGCGAATATGAGGCATTGGAAAGCGAGCTGGGCAAAGCCCAATCCATGTACGAGAGCGGTCAGATCGACTGGCTGAAAATCCGCGAAAACAGTGAAAACCTGCTGCGAACTCAATCCAAGGACTTGCGTGTCGGAGCGTGGCTGACTTGGGCGCTGTACCAGCGCGAATCCTTCCAGGGGCTGCTGGCCGGCCTCGGTTTGCTGCACCATCTCTGTGAACACCATTGGGCCGAGGTTCACCCGAACAAGGCTCGCACTCGCGCTGCTGCCATCAGTTGGTTGGTGCCGCGTCTTGAGCAGGTGCTGAACGAAAACGTCGCTATAAAAGAGCAGCTGCCGCTGTTCCGCCGTCTGGTCGAGCATCTTGAAGGCCTCGACGCCGCGTGCACCGAGCATCTGGACGACGACGCGCCGTTGCTGTTGCCGATTTCCCGTCGCTTGAAAAACATGGTCCAACGCGCCGCCGACAATCAACCGGAACCCGGTGTAGTGGGCGCCGCAGTGGCGCAGGTCAAGCAGGCCGCGACTCAGCTGTTCACCCCCGGCGCGCCAATCGACAACGAGAAAGAAGCCCACAAGGCCCTGCGTGCCCAGCAGGAAAACGCCCGTCCGTTGTGTGCCTGGTGGCTCAAGCAGAAGGCTACTGATCTGCGTGCCCTGCGCCTCAATCGCACGTTGTTGTGGCTGCCGATCGACGCGGTGCCCGAGCGCAACGCTGAACAGATCACCGTTCTGCGCGGTTTGCCTGCCGACAAGCTCAAGGCCTATCAGGACCGCTACGACCAGGGGAAATACGCTGATCTGCTGGTAGAGCTGGAGGCGAGTCTGGCGAAGGCGCCGTTCTGGTTCGATGGCCAGCGAATGGTCTGGGAATGCCTTCAAGGGCTGAGCGCCGAGATGGCGATGCGCGAAGTGGAAATCCACTTCGCGCTTTTTTCAGCGCCTGCCCGGCATCATCGAATTGCGTTTCCATGACGGCGTGCCGTTTGCCGATCCGGCCACCCGCGTCTGGATCGGCGCCCACGTCATGCCGCACCTGCAAAGCGCCAGTGCGCCGCGCAAGATCGAAGTCGCCGATACCCAGCCGGGTTGGGAGCTGGCCCTGGAAGAGGTCTTGCCGATTCTGCGCAAGGACGGCCTCAAGGCCGCCGTACAAATCCTCAAACAAGGCCTGCAAAGTGCCCACGGCGGGCGGGTTCGATTCTTCTGGCAGTTCGCCCTCGCGCGGCTGTGCTTCATGGCCAAGAAGTACGAACTGGCCAAGACCCAACTCGAAACCCTCGACCAAATATTACAGGACTCAGGCCTGCACGCCTGGGAGCCCGATCTTGCGCTGGAAGTGCTGCATTTGCTGCATAGCTGCTGTGAATTGTTACCGCAGAACCATGCAGTGCGTGAACGCAAGGAAGAGATTTATTGCAGGCTGTGCCACCTCGATCTCGAAGTGGTACTCGAATAGGCCCCAGGGCCACAACCGCAAGGAGAAAAGCCATGGCCAAAGAAGGCTCGGTAGCCCCCAAGGAACGCATCAACGTCACCTTCAAACCCGCCACCGGCGGTGCTCAGGAAGAGATTGAACTGCCGCTGAAGCTACTGGCAATCGGTGACTACACCCACCGCAAGGACGAACGCAAAGTCGAAGATCGCAAGCCGATCAGCATCGACAAAATGACTTTCGACGAAGTGCTGGCCAAGCAAGAACTGAGCCTGACGCTGAGCGTGCCGAACCGTCTTCAGGAAGAAGGCGACACGGAAGAATTGGCCGTGAAACTGCGCGTCAACTCGATGAAGGACTTCAACCCGGCCAGCCTGGTCGAGCAAGTGCCTGAGCTGAAAAAACTGATGGAACTGCGCGACGCGCTGGTGGCCCTCAAAGGTCCGCTGGGTAACGCGCCTGCGTTCCGCAAAGCCATCGAAGGCGTGCTCGCCGACGACGAATCCCGCGGTCGCGTACTGGGTGAACTGGGCCTGAACGCCGCAGCCCAGGACGCCGCCCAAAACGTCTGAGCCTCTATCAGTCAAGGAAGCCAACAATGAGCATTAGCGCAGCACCGCAAAAGAGCAACGAGAACGGCGAATACAGCATTCTCGACAGCATCATCGCCGAAACCCGCCTGACGCCGGACGACGAAGCCTACGACATCGCCAAGCGCGGTGTGTCGGCCTTCATCGAAGAGTTGCTCAAGCCGCAGAACAACGGTGAGCCGGTCAAGAAGGCCATGGTCGATCGAATGATCGCCGAGATCGATGCCAAGCTCAGCCGTCAGATGGACGAGATCCTGCACCACCCGGACTTCCAGTCCCTGGAATCGTCGTGGCGTGGCCTGCAGTTGCTGGTCGACCGCACCAACTTCCGCGAAAACATCAAGATCGAAATCCTCAACGTCTCCAAAGAAGACCTGCTGGACGATTTCGAGGATTCGCCGGAAGTGATGCAGGCTGGCCTGTACAAGCACATCTACACCGCTGAGTACGGTCAGTTCGGTGGTCAGCCGGTTGGCGCGATCATCGCCAACTACTTCATGTCCCCAAGCTCGCCGGACGTGAAACTGATGCAGTACGTGTCCAGCGTTGCCTGCATGTCCCACGCGCCGTTCATCGCCGCGGCCGGTCCGAAATTCTTTGGCCTGGAAAGCTTCACCGGTCTGCCGGACCTGAAGGATCTGAAAGATCACTTCGAAGGCCCGCAATTCGCCAAATGGCAGAGCTTCCGCCAGTCGGAAGACTCCCGTTACGTTGGCCTGACCGTGCCGCGTTTCCTGCTGCGTAACCCGTACGACCCGGAAGAAAACCCGGTCAAATCGTTCGTGTACAAAGAAACCGTCGCCAACAGCCACGAGCACTACCTGTGGGGCAACACGGCCTACGCGTTTGGCACCAAGCTGACCGACAGCTTCGCCAAATTCCGCTGGTGCCCGAACATCATCGGCCCGCAGAGCGGTGGCGCGGTTGAAGACCTGCCGTTGCACCACTTCGAAAGCATGGGCGAAATCGAAACCAAGATTCCTACCGAAGTATTGGTTAGCGACCGTCGTGAATACGAACTGGCCGAGGAAGGTTTCATCTCCCTGACCATGCGTAAAGGCTCCGACAACGCGGCGTTCTTCTCCGCAAGCTCGGTGCAGAAGCCGAAGTTCTTCGGCATCAGCGCAGAAGGCAAGGCTGCAGAGCTGAACTACAAGCTCGGCACCCAACTGCCGTACATGATGATCGTCAACCGCCTGGCTCACTACTTGAAAGTGCTGCAGCGCGAGCAACTCGGTTCGTGGAAAGAACGCACCGACCTCGAGCTGGAACTCAACAAATGGATCCGCCAGTACGTGGCCGACCAGGAAAACCCAAGTGCCGAAGTGCGTGGTCGTCGTCCACTGCGCGCCGCCCAGATCATCGTCAGCGATGTTGAAGGCGAGCCAGGCTGGTACCGCGTCAGCCTGAACGTGCGCCCACACTTCAAGTACATGGGTGCCGATTTCACCCTGTCGCTGGTTGGCAAGCTGGATAAAGAGTAAGCGGAGCCTGACTCATGACTGGATACGGCAGCCTTTTCGAACGCCTGGGTGGCGACGCGGACAAACGCGTCGGCTGGAGCCGCGAGGTTTCCGCCATGGCGTCCGTGGCTGCCCACCTGGCCAAGATGCTCAGCACCCGTGCGGGCAGCGTGCAAACGCTGTCCGATTACGGGCTACCCGATCTCAATGACATGCGCCTGAGCCTGCACGACTCCCTGAGTCAGGCCCGCCAGGCCATCGAAAACTTCATCGAAGCCTACGAACCGCGCCTGAGCAACGTGCGTGTCATCTCCCTGCCGCGTAACAACGATCAGCTTCGCCTGTCCTTCAGCATCGAAGGCCTGCTGGAAGTTGATGGTTCCAAGCGCCAGGTCAGTTTCACCGCGCGCCTGGATGGCAGCGGTCAAGTGAAGGTCAATTAAGGAGACTCCGATGTCCGGCAAACCCGCAGCACGCGTCACCAACCCCACCGCTTGCCCGCTCCCCGGCCACGGCACCAACGCGATCGCCGCCGGTTCCGGCGACGTGTTCTTCGACGGCCTCGCGGCCGCCCGCCAAGGCGATGCCTCGGCGTGTGGTGGTGCGATGGTGGGCGACTTGGCGACGACCGTTTTGATCAACGGTAAACCGGCGGCCACTGTGGGTTCTGTTGGCACTCATGGCAACAAGGTTACGGCCGGGTCAGGGACGGTGATTATCGGGAATTCGCATTCGCCGGCGCCATTCTCCGGACAAAACTTTGCAGAACAGACAAACAGGTAACCCCCGTGTCATTCAACCACTACTACCAAAGCGAACTCACCGCACTTCGCCAGTTAGGTCGTCGTTTCGCCGAGCGTAGCCCGGCGTTGGCGCCTTTCCTCGGTCAGGCCGGGCGGGATCCGGATGTGGAGCGGTTGCTCGAGGGCTTTGCCTTTCTGACCGGGCGCCTGCGCCAGAAGCTCGATGACGAATTGCCGGAGCTGAGCCATTCGCTGATGCACCTGCTGTGGCCCAACTACATGCGGCCGCTGCCGGCGTTCAGCATTTTGCAGTTCGATCCGTTGAAGCGTTCGGGGCCTGCGTTGATGGTCGAGCGCGACACTCCGGTGGAGAGTGTGCCGGTCGATGATGTGCGCTGCCGTTTCCGCACGTGCTACCCGACCGAGGTGTTGCCGCTGGATCTGGCCGCGCTGACTTACTCGGTGAAGGGCGACGGGTCGCTGTTGAGCCTGCGTCTGGAGATGAGCGCTGACGGTCACCTCGGCGAGCTGGCGCTGAGTCGTCTGCGCCTGCACTTTGCCGGTGAGCGTTACATCAGCCAGATGCTTTACCTGAGCCTGTTGCGCAACCTCGAAGGCATCGAACTGATCCCGCTGGACGGCGCCGGCAAAGCCATCAATGGGGTGAACGGCCAGCCGATGGCGTTCAAGATGCCCGGCGACCGGGTGCAGCCGGTGGGTTTTGCCGAAGAAGAAGCGTTGATTCCGTATCCGCTGAATACTTTCCGCGGCTACCGCTACCTGCAGGAATATTTCGCCTTCCAGGACAAATTCCTCTTCGTCGATATCTACGGACTGGACCTGCTCAAGACGTTGCCGGAAGACACCCTCAAGCAGATGCGTGGCCTGGAGTTGCGCTTCGATATTCGCAAGAGCGGCATCATGCGTATGCGTCCGACCCTGGACAACGTGAAGCTCTACTGCACCCCGATCGTGAATCTGTTCGAACACGATGCACTGCCGATTCGCCTTGATGGCAAGCAGGACGAATACCTGTTGCTTCCCGCCGAATTCGATCTCGAAAACTGCGGTGTGTTTTCGGTGAAAACCGTCACCGGCTGGAAGCCCGGTGGTCTCGGTTATCAGGAGTACGTGCCGTTCGAATCCTTCGAGCACGACCCGAGTTTCGACGTGCCCACCAGCCGTTCGCATTACAGCATCCGCCAGCGTTCGTCCTTGCTGTACGACGGCCTCGACACTTATCTGAGCTTCGGCATCCGCCACACCGAAGCTCACGAAACCCTGTCGATCGAGCTGATGTGCACCAACCAGAATCTGCCGCGCAAGCTCAAGCTCGGCGACATCTGCATGGCCTGCGAAGAGACCCCGGAGTTCCTCAGCTTCCGCAACATCACCCCGGCCACTTCGAGTTTCGCGCCGCCGCTGAACCACGATTTCCTCTGGAAGCTGATCAGCAACATGTCGCTTAACTACCTGTCGCTGGCCGATGTCAATGCGTTGAAGGTGATTCTCGAAACCTACGACCTGCCGCGCTACTACGACCAACACGCGGAAAAAGTCAGCAAGCGTCTGCTGGGCGGGCTCAAGTCGATCAAGCACCAACACGTCGACAGATTGCACCGAGGGTTGCCGGTTCGCGGGTTGCGCACCGAGCTGACCATCGACCCGCAAGGGTATATAGGCGAGGGCGACCTGTTCGTGTTCGCTTCGGTTCTTAACGAGTTTTTCGCGCTTTACGCCAGTCTCAATTCGTACCACGAGCTGCGGGTAAAAAGCACACAGGGAGAGGTGTACCAATGGACACCCCGTATGGGCCTGCAGCCCCTGCTTTAAGCGGGCTGACCCGGGTAATACGCGAGTACTCGCTGTTTCAGGCTGTACTGCTGGTCATTGACCGGCTGCGCGATACACACCCGCATCTGAGCGAAGACGATCTGTACGACCAGCTGGAATTCCAGGCCAATCCGAGCCTGGGTTTCCCAGGCAGCGACGTCGATCGCGTGGAGTTTTTCAAAGAGCATGGGCAGATGCGTGCGCGCCTGCGTTTCAACCTGATAGGCCTGGTCGGTTCTGGTTCGCCGCTGCCGGCGTTCTATGGTGAACAGGCCTTGGGCGATAGCGAGGACGGCAATCCGACCCGCGATTTCCTCGACCTGTTTCACCATCGCCTGCAACGGCTGATGCTGCCGATCTGGCGCAAATACCGCTACCGAGCCAGCTTTCAGAGCGGCGCCCTCGATCCGTTTTCGGCGCAGCTGTTTGCATTGATCGGCCTCGATGGCGAGGAGATCCGCAAGGCTCAGGACCTGAACTGGAAACGCCTGCTGCCGTACCTCGGCCTGCTCAGCTTGCGGGCGCACTCGGCGGCGTTGATCGAAGCGGTGCTGCGTTACTACTTCAAACACGCCGAACTGACCATCGAGCAGTGCATCGAGCGCCGCGTCGAAATCCTCGACGAGCAGCGCAATCGCCTGGGTCGCGCCAACAGCATGCTCGGCGAAGACCTGGTGCTGGGTGAGCACGTGCGTGATCGCAGCGGCAAATTCCGCATTCATATCCGCGAGCTCGACTGGCAACGCTTTCACGAATTCCTGCCGATCGGTTTCGGCTACCAGCCGCTGTGCGCGCTGGTGCGGTTCACCCTGCGTGACCCGCTCGATTACGACATTCGCCTGGTATTGCGCCTGGAAGAAATCCGCGAACTGCGCATCGGTGAGCAGAACGCTTGTCGCCTGGGATGGACCAGCTGGCTCGGCCGCGAAAAAGCGGACGGCGTAGTGACCTTGGGCAGCAAAATTCATTAAGGATAGATGACACATGATCAACGTAGACCTGCAACAACTTATCCAGGCGCTGGACGCCGAAACCCGTCGTGATCTGGAAAGTTCTGCGGAACGTTGCGTCGCCCGTGGCGGCAACAAGATCCTCGTCGAAGACTTGCTGCTGGGCCTGCTGGAACGCCCGCAAGGCCTGCTCGCCCGTGCGTTGCAGGACGCTGAATTGGACGCCGGCGAACTGAGCGCCGCACTGCAATCGCGAGTCGAGCACAGCGCCTCGCGCAACCCGGTGTTTGCCCCGGAGCTGGTGCAGTGGCTGCAAGACGCCTTGCTGGTGGCCAACCTCGAACTGGGCCAGAGCCAGGTCGAGCAAGCCGCGTTGATCCTCGCACTGTTGCGCAACCCGATGCGTTATGCCGGCAGTCGTTATCAGTCGTTGCTGGCCAAGCTGAACATTGAGCGCCTGAAAGAATTCGCCCTGTCGCAGAAAGAACAGCCGGCCACCAGTAAACCCGCCGTGCCCGGCGAATCGTTGTTGCAGCGCTTCACTCACAACCTGACCCAACAGGCCCGCGACGGCAAACTCGACCCGGTGCTGTGCCGCGATGGCGCGATCCGTCAGATGGTCGACATCCTTGCCCGTCGCCGCAAAAACAACCCGATTGTGGTCGGTGAAGCCGGCGTCGGCAAAACTGCAATCGTCGAAGGCCTGGCCTCGCGCATCGCGGCCGGTGAAGTGCCGCAGGTACTCAAAGGCGTCGAGTTGCTGTCCCTGGACATGGGCCTGTTGCAGGCCGGCGCCAGCGTCAAAGGTGAATTCGAACGTCGTCTCAAAGGCGTGATCGATGAAGTCAAAGCCTCGCCAAAACCGATCATCCTGTTCATCGACGAAGCCCACACCCTGATTGGTGCGGGCGGCAATGCCGGCGGCTCCGACGCGGCCAACTTGCTGAAACCGGCCCTGGCCCGTGGCGAGTTGCGCACCATCGCCGCCACCACCTGGGCGGAGTACAAAAAATACTTCGAGAAAGACCCGGCCCTGACTCGGCGCTTCCAACCGGTGCAACTGCACGAACCGACGGTCAGCGAAGCGGTGACCGTCCTGCGTGGCCTGGCTCAGATTTACGAGAAGAGCCACGGGATCTACCTGCGCGATGACGCGGTGGTTGCAGCGGCCGAGTTGTCTGCCCGTTACCTTGCGGGTCGTCAGCTGCCAGACAAAGCCGTCGACGTGCTCGATACCGCGTGCGCCCGAGTACGGATCAGCCTCGCGGCCGCCCCGGAAAGCTTGGAACGCCTGCGTGGCGAACTGGCCGAAGGTGGCCGTCAGCGTCAGGCCGTGCGTCGCGACGCCGAGGCCGGTCTGCTGATCGACCATATAGCGCTGGACGCCCTGGAAGATCGCCTGGCCGACGCCGAAGACGAAAGGGTCGCTCTGGAAACCCTCTGGACCGAGCAGAAAGCCCTGGCCGAGCGCCTGCTGGACCTGCGTCAGCAACTGGCCAAGGCCCGTGAAGCCGCTGCCGTCGAACCGACCATCACGGTTGAAGAGGACGGCGAAGGCAGCGTGATCGAAACCCTGCCAGTAGACGAAGCACAAAGCGTTGCGTCCCTGGAAACCGCGCTGAACGAAACCCACCGCGCCCTGACCGAGGTTCAAGTCAAAGAACGTCTAGTGAGCTTCGAAGTCTGCCCGCGTCTGGTGGCCGAAGTGATCAGCGCCTGGACCGGCGTGCCATTGGCGCAACTGGCACGCGAGCACAACGCCAAGGTCGCGAGCTTCGCCACCGACCTGCGCACCCGTATTCGTGGTCAGGAGCAAGCGGTTCATGCCCTTGACCGTTCGATGCGCGCCACAGCCGCTGGCCTGAACAAACCTGATGCACCGGTCGGCGTGTTCCTGCTGGTCGGCCCGAGCGGCGTCGGCAAAACCGAAACGGCGCTGGCCCTGGCGGATTTGCTGTACGGCGGTGATCGCTTCATTACCACCATCAACATGTCCGAGTTCCAGGAGAAGCACACCGTCTCCCGTCTGATCGGTGCGCCACCGGGCTACGTCGGCTACGGCGAGGGCGGCATGCTCACCGAAGCGGTGCGCCAGAAACCGTACTCGGTGGTGTTGCTCGATGAAGTCGAAAAGGCCGACCCGGACGTGCTGAACCTGTTCTACCAAATCTTCGACAAAGGCGTGGCGAACGACGGGGAAGGGCGCGAGATCGACTTCCGCAACACGCTGATCCTGATGACCTCGAACCTGGGCAGCGACCGCATTAGCGAACTCTGCGAAAACGGCGCGCGGCCGACCGCCGAAGTCCTTGAAGAAACCATTCGCCCGGTGCTCAGCAAGCACTTCAAACCGGCGCTGCTGGCGCGCATGCGCGTGGTGCCTTACTACCCGGTCGGTGGCCCGGTGCTGCGCGAGCTGCTCGAAATCAAACTCGGTCGTTTGGGCGAGCGCCTGAACCGTCGTCAGCTCGATTTCACTTACTCCCAAGACCTCGTCGATCACCTGGCCGAGCGCTGCACCCAGAGCGACAGCGGCGCGCGTCTGATCGACCATTTGCTCGACCTGCACGTGCTGCCGTTGGTGGCTGACCGCTTGCTCGATGCAATGGCCACCGGTGAAAGCCTCAAGCGTGTCCACGCAACGCTCGACGGCAACGCCAGCGTGATGTGCGAGTTCGCCTGAGGTGGGTGTGATGTTCACTCAAATGCCGCAACCGCTGGTCTATGCCGAAGCCTTGCTGGCGCGGTTCGCCAGCCTGTCGCGCGCGGCGGACAGTGCTGCGCTGCTGGGTGACTTCGTGCGTGGGTTGGCCGAGCTCAGCGGGTGCGAGCTGACGCAGCTGTACTTGCTGGACGCGACCCATACCTGCCTGGGGATGAACGCCGAGTGCCTGAGCGGCATCCTGCAACCCCGGGAAGCGGCGAGCCTGCCGGCGGATTACAGCGGCGAACAACTGCTGCAATTCGCCCTGTGCCAAAACCGCGTGGTGTGCCTCAGCGAACTGAGTGGCAGTCTGCACGAAACCAGTTTCCTGCCGCCCCAGGCCACGCCTTGGCAGTCGCTGCTGTGCGTGCCGTTGGTCAATCAGCAGAAGGCCGTCGAAGGTTTGTTGTTGTTGTGCGCCAGTCACCGGCGCACCGACCTGCAAGGCTTTGCCGATTCCCTCGGTCAACTGGGCTCGTTCGTGCTTGGCCAATTGCACTTGCTGCAGCGTTTGCGTCAGCCGACCGGCAATACACGGCCGACTCCGGTCAATGTCCCGAGCGCCAGCGGCTATGGTCTGATCGGCAAGAGTTCGGCCATGCGCCAGACCTGTTCGCTGATCAGCAAAGTCCTGCACAGCCCATACACCGTGCTGTTGCGCGGAGAGACCGGCACCGGCAAGGAAGTGGTCGCGCGGGCGATTCACGACTGCGGCCCACGACGTTCCCAGGCGTTCATCGTGCAGAACTGCGCGGCGTTCCCCGAGAACCTGTTGGAAAGTGAACTGTTCGGCTACCGCAAAGGCGCCTTCACCGGCGCCGACCGCGACCGTGCCGGGCTGTTCGACGCGGCCAATGGCGGCACCTTGTTGCTCGATGAAATCGGCGACATGCCGTTGTCCCTGCAAGCCAAGCTGTTGCGCGTGTTGCAGGAAGGCGAGATCCGCCCGCTCGGTTCCAACGACACCCACAAGATCGACGTGCGCATCATCGCCGCGACGCACCGGGATTTGGCGGTACTGGTCAGCGAAGGCAAATTCCGCGAGGACTTGTACTACCGCCTCGCGCAGTTCCCGATCGAGCTGCCGGCCCTGCGTCAGCGTGAAGGCGACATCCTCGACCTGGCTCGGCACTTCGCCGACAAGGCTTGCGCGTTTCTGCAACGGGATGCGGTGCGTTGGTCCGACGCGGCGCTGGATCACCTGTCCGGTTATGCCTTCCCCGGCAACGTTCGCGAACTCAAAGGTTTGGTCGAACGCGCCGTGCTGTTGTGCGAAGGCGGCGAGTTGCTGGCCGAGCATTTTTCCCTGCGCATGGAAGCCATGCCGGAAGACAGCAACGGCCTGAACCTGCGCGAACGCCTGGAGCAGGTCGAGCGCAGTCTGTTGCTCGATTGCCTGCGCAAAAACGACGGTAACCAGACCCTCGCCGCCCGCGAACTTGGGCTGCCGCGCCGCACGCTGCTGTATCGCCTCGGGCGCCTGAATATCAATTTGGGTGACTTCGATGGGTAGGCAAACGACCGTCTATTTCACCTTGTCCGCTTCTAACAGCGCCACCCAAACGGGTCGGCGCTTTGTGCTTTGTCTATCCCTGGAGACCCTCTGATGTCTGTTCGTCACTGGCAAGCCGTCCTGCTGACCCTCGTCGTTCTATGCAGCCTTGGCGGCTGTAGCGGCAATTACAAATACAACGACAACACCTATCGCCCATTGGGTGATCCGCAGGCGGTCAATCGCGGCAATTGACCGCAAGGAGTATCACCATGGAACTGGTTTTCGAAATGCTGAACACCAAGCAGTTCGTGCCCACGAATTTGTGCCAGAAGACCTTCAAGCAAGCCGGTGGCGTAATTGGCCGGGGCGAGGATTGCGACTGGATCATCCCCGACCGCAAGCGTCACCTGTCCAACCACCATGCGTTGATCAGCTACCGCGAAGGCACGTTTTTCCTGACCGATACCAGCAGCAACGGTATCCAGGACAGCGACAGCGGCGAGCGCCTGCGCAAGGGCGAGCCGATGCGTATCGAGCACGGCAGCGTGTATCTGCTGGGTGACTTCGAGATCCGCGCGCGACTGGTGCGCGACCCGGCGACATTCGACGTTGAAGTTGGTCGTCCTCAGGCTGCGGGCAGCATCATTCCGGATGATGCGTTCCTCGACCTCGACCCGCTGAATGCCCTCGACCAGCAAGAGCGTGTGTACTCGGAAATCGACGAACTGATTTCCCCGAGCACCACTATCGAAGACCCCCGTCAGTGTGCCGACTACGCGCGCATCGACATGGAACGCCTGATGGTCCCGGAGCTGATAGACGCTCCGGCAGAACCTGCGCCAGCCCCGCCGCCAAAAACTGTGCAGCGTCAAAGCGAAGGTTTCTGGGAGTACTTCGGTGCGGCGTTGGGTGTAGACCTCGAATGTCTCGATCACGACGCCCGCGAAGCGCTGGCCCTGAACACCGCGCGCCTGCTCAAGCAGAGCGTCGGTGGTTTGCAGCAGAGCCTGCGCACCCGCAGCGAACTGAAAAACGAATTGCGCCTGGCCCAGACCACCGTGCAAGGCACCCAAAAGAACCCACTCAAATTTGCCGTCGATGCCAGCGAAGCGCTGGGCATTCTGTTGCAGGGCAATAAGCCGGGCCAGTTGCCGGCGGAGCAAGCAATCTCCCGTGCGTTCCGCGATTTGCAGGCGCATCAGGTCGCGTTGCTGACCGCCAGTCGCGCCGCCGTTCGCGGCACCCTGGAACACTTCTCGCCGCAACAGCTGACCCTGCGTTTCGAGCGCGACAACAAGCCGTTGCTCGCCACCTCCGGCAGTCGCTGGAGAGCTTACGGGCGTTATCACCAGGCCCTGCGTCAGGATGATGACTGGAGCGAACGCCTGCTGGCCCGCGACTTCGCTCAGGCCTACGAAGAACAGATCCGTCTGATTTCCACCCTTCACACCGACCACCAAGGATGATGCGCATGTCTCGCTGCTTGACCGCTTTTTCAAGACGCTGACCGCGCTCACTGCCCTCGTGCTATTGGCCGGTTGCTCGTCGCTGTCGCCGTATTCCACCGTGACCAAGCTCAACCTGAAGCTAACCGCCAGCGATCAGTTGAACCCGGACCTCAACGGTCGTCCGTCGCCGATTGTCGTGCGCCTGTTCGAACTCAGGCACCCGGTGACGTTCGAGAACGCTGATTTCTTCAGTCTCTACGAACGCGCCAAGGAATCCTTGGTCCCGGACTTGGTGGCCAGTGAAGAACTCGAGCTGCGCCCGGGTGAAACCGTCGAGCTCAAGCTCAGTGTGGAAGAGGGCAGCCGTTACGTCGGCGTACTCGCGGCGTATCGCGACCTGCCGGAAACCAAATGGAGCTACACCGTGCAAATCACTCCGCTGGAAGTCACTGTGGCTGACTTGACCCTCGATCAGGCCGGCATCCGCAATACCCATGAAACGCTTGCCAAGGCGGATGACTGATCATGAATGCGCATAAAGTCATTTGGCAGGAAGGTATGCTGCTGCGTCCGCAGCACTTCCAGCACAACGATCGTTACTACGACCACCAGATGAAGACCCGCACCCAGTTGCTGGGCAGTTACACCTGGGGCTTCCTCAACCTGGAAGTCGACTTGCAGTTCCTCAACATGGGCAAACTGGTGATCAGCCAGGCCTCGGGAATTCTGCCGGACGGCAGCCTGTTCGAACTGGGCGGCAACACTGAGCCGTTGGCCCTGGACGTGCCGCCGAACACGGGCAACACGCCGATCTATCTGGCGCTGCCACTGGTGACCGGTAACCACATCGAGTCTCGCCGCCCGGAGCAATCCGACGTGCTGGCGCGTTACACCGCGTACGAAGCAGAAGTGGCCGACTCCAACGCCGGCGACGACTCCGCCAGCCAAGTCAGCTGCGGTCGTCTGGACTTCAAATTGTTGCTCGGCGAGCAGCAGAGCGATCGTGCCTACGTGAAGCTGAAAGTCTGCGAAGTACTCGACACCACGCCCGACGGAGTGATCAGTCTCGCCCCGGACTTCGTGCCGACCTACCTTCAGGCGCATTCGTCCAGCTACCTGCTGTCGTGTCTGAAAGAAGTGATCAGCATGCTCGGCCACCGGGGCGACACCATCGCCGACCGGATTCGCTCCAACGGCGAGGTCGGTGGCGCGGAAGTCGGCGACTTCATGATGCTGCAACTGATCAACCGCACCGAACTGTTGCTGCGCCATTACCTCGGCCTGGAACAGGTTCACCCGGAACAGTTGTACCGCACGCTGCTGACCATGCTCGGCGATCTGGCGACGTTTTCCAGCGAGAGCAAACGCCCGCGTCTGGACAGCCGTTACCAGCACAGCGACCAGGGCGCGAGCTTCCGCAAACTGATGGAAGCGATTCGTCAGGTGCTGTCGATGGTGCTCGAGCAGCACGCTATCGAACTGGTGCTGCAATCGCGTCAGTACGGGATCATCGTGTCGCCGTTGCACGACCACAAACTGCTGGGCTCGGCCTCGTTCGTGCTCGCGGCCAGTGCCAACTGCGACTCCGAAGAACTGCGCCATCGCTTGCCGGCGCACCTCAAGGTCGGCCCGGTGGAACGCATCCGTCAACTGGTCAACCTGCACCTGCCGGGCATCAAGGTCAAACCGTTGCCGGTGGCCCCACGGCAGATCGCGTTCCACTCCAACAAAACCTATTTCATCCTCGAACTCAGTTCCGAAGACCTGGCGCAACTCGAGCGCTCCGGCGGATTCGCGTTCCACGTGTCCGGCGAATTCGCCGAGCTTGAACTGAAATTCTGGGCCATCAGGAACTGACCGACATGATCAAGGACATGGAACATACCCAGGACGACAAAACCGTCCTGCTCGACCGCCAGGGCCACGGCCCGGCATCGAGTCCACTGACTGACTTCGCTGCACCGCCGCGTTTCGAACAGCTGGAAGAACGGATGATCTACGCCGCGCGTTTGCGCCCGGCCGAAGCGTTCAACATCAGCCTCAATTCGCTGGTAGCGGCGGCGTCCGACTTGCTGTCGGAAGTGGTGCGACTCAAGCACAGCGACACCCGCGAAGACCTGTTCGCGCTCAATGAGCGACTGACCGCCGGGCTGAAGCTGTTTGAAGTACGGGCGCTGCACAACGGCGCCGAAAGCAGCCAGGTGATGGCTGCCCGTTACGTGCTCTGCACTGCGGTCGACGAAGCCGTCGTCACCACACCGTGGGGCAACGAAAGCGAGTGGTCGCAGATGAGCCTGCTCAGCAGCTTCCACAACGAAACGTTCGGTGGTGAGAAGTTCTTCCAGTTGCTGGATCGCCTGTCGAAAAACCCGGTCAAGCACCTGCCGATGCTGGAGCTGATGTACCTGTGCCTGTCCCTCGGTTTCGAAGGCAAGTACCGCGTACAAGCGCGCGGTATGCTCGAACTCGAAGGCATCCGCGACGCCTTGTATCGGCAGATTCGTCAACTGCGCGGCGACGTGCCGCGTGAGCTGTCACCGCATTGGGAAGGCTTGAACGATCAGCGCCGCAGCCTGGTGCGCATCGTGCCGGCGTGGATGATGGTGCTGTTTACCGTGGTCTGCCTAATGGTGATGTATTCGGGCTTCGCCTGGGTGCTGGGCGAGCAACGCGAAACCGTTTTGCAACTTTATCAGCAGCTAGATCTGGCTGCGATTCAGCCGCAGTCGCAGCCGTAAACAGGGACGTGTAATGAAAAAACTTTTCAAGAAAGTCGGCGCATTTCTGCGCCAGACCTGGGTCTGGACCCTGCTGCTGGTGCTGTTTGTCGCGCTGCTGGTGTGGTTGGTCGGGCCAGTGCTGGCGGTCAATGACTACAAGTTCTGGGAGGGGTCGACCTCCCGCCTGCTGACCATCAGTGTGCTGTTCCTGATCTGGGGCCTGACCATGGTCTTCGTCAGCTGGCGCGCCGGTGTGCGTAAAAAAGCTGTGGAAGAAACCGAAGGCGGCCAGGACCGTATCCGTCGTGAAGAGCTGATCGACGAAGAGCAGAAAGAGTTGAAGGTGCGTTTCAAGGACGCCCTGAAAACCCTGAAGACCTCGAGCCTGTATCGAGGTCGCAGCGAACGCTGGCGCAGTGATTTGCCGTGGTACTTGTTGATCGGCCCGCAGGGCAGCGGCAAGACCAGCCTGCTGGACTTCTCGGGCCTTGAGTTTCCGATCAACAAGATCGACCGCAAACTCACCCGCGACACCCTCGGCACTCGGCATTGCGACTGGTACTTCGCCGACCACGGCGTGCTGATCGACACCGCCGGGCGTTACCTGACCCAGCCGGATGCCGAAGTCGATGGCAGCGCCTGGAGCACCTTGCTCGACCTGTTGCGCAAGCGTCGCCGCAACCGTCCATTGAACGGTGTGCTGGTGACCATCCCGGTGGAAATGCTATTGGGCAACACCGAGCAAGACCTCGACACCCTGGCTCGCCAGGTGCGCGCTCGCTTGCAGGATGTTCATCAAAAACTGCACGTCGATGTGCCGGTTTATCTGGTGCTGAGCAAGGCTGACAAGCTGCTCGGTTTCGACGAATTCTTCGATCAACTGACCCGCGAAGAAAGCGATCAGGTACTTGGCACCAGCTTCCGCAAAGAGCAGAACGGTACTGACGTGGCCGTGCTGCGCGCCGAGTTCGAAGAGCTGCTGCGTCGGCTGAACAGCCAAGTGATCATGCGCATGCACCAGGAGCGCGACACCCAGCGCCGTGGTCGCATCCTCGACTTCCCGCATCAACTGGGGCAAATCGGCGAGCGCCTGTGCCTGTTCGTCGACATGGCGTTCACCGGCAACCGCTACCAGCGTGTCAGCCAGTTGCGCGGTTTCTACCTGACCAGCGCACCGCACCTGACTCAAGAGATGGACCAGACCACCGCTGGCATTGGCGCGAACCTGGGCATGAACGCCGGTGTGTTGCCGACCCTGCGCAGCGGCCGCTCGCGGTTTATTCACCATTTGCTCAGCCGGGTGATTTTCCCCGAGGCCGATCTGGCCGGTCTGGACAAGCGCGAGCGCAGCCGCATTCATTGGGGGCAACGTGCCCTGTACGTGGGCGCACTGGCGGCACTGGCGCTGTTCGGCATGCTGTGGGCCGGCGGTTTCTCGGCCAACTATGAGCGTCTGGAAAACCTGCGTTCCCTGGCACAAAACTGGAATCAGCAACGCTCGGCCCTGACCGCTCGCGATGATTCCATGGCGGTGCTCAAGACCCTCAACACCCGCTACGCGGCGACCCAGGTCTTCCCGAACAAAGGTGACGTGTCATACCACGAGCGCGGCGGCCTGTACCAAGGCGAAGACGTCAATCCGGTGGTTAAGAGCGCCTACGAGCGTGAACTTGAAGCGCAATTGCTGCCACGGGTTGCAACACTGCTGGAAGGGCAGATTCGCGCCAACATGAAGGACCGCGAACGCTTGCTCAACAGCCTGCGTGCGTACCTGATGCTGAACATGAAAGATCGCCGCGATGCTGCGTGGCTCAAGGATTGGGTCGCCACCGACTGGTCCCTGCGTTACGCCGGCAATACCGCAGTGCAGAACGGTTTGAACACCCACTTCGAGCGTTTGCTCAAGCAGCCGTTTATCTACCCGCTGAACGATCAACTGGTGGCGCAGGCCCGTCAGGTGCTGCGCAGTGAGTCGCTGGCCAACGTGGTTTACCGGATGCTGCGCGAGCAGGCTCGCAATCTGCCGGAATACCGCCTGAGCCAACACATCGGCCCGCAGGGTTCGTTGTTTGTCGGCACCGATTACGTGATCCCGGGGTTCTACACCCGACAGGGTTATCAGCAGTATTTCTCGGTGCAGGGCGCTGCGCTGGTTACCGATATCCTGCGTGACAACTGGGTGCTGGGCGAAGGCTCGGGCATCAGCGGTATGGACTTGCGTCGCCTGATGGTCGAACTGGAGCAGCTGTACTTCCGCGACTACGCCAACTTCTGGAGCGAAGCGGTCGGGCAGGTTGCCTTGCCACCGATCAACGATGCCGGTGAAGGCGCCGAGCAACTGGCTGGCTTGACCTCCGCCAACTCGCCGGTGCTACAACTGCTGGTGGAAGTGCGTGAGAACACCCGTTTCCAGGTTATCGCAGACAGTGCTGATGAAGCCGCCGATGCGGCTGACAAGCTGGGTGAGAAGGGCGGCAAGTTGGGCAAACTCGCTGCGGCTGCCGCGGACAAAGCGTCGGACATGGCGGCTCATATGGCAAAGCAGCTGCCGGACACCGCGAAGAAATCCCTGCAACGTCGCTTCGAACCGCTGCACCGTTTGCTGGATGACAACAACGGCCCCGCCGCTGATTTGACTCCGGCGCTGACAGCACTCAACGACCTGCAACTGCAACTGTCGAGCCTCGCTCGCGCCAGCGCGCCAGAGCAGGCTGCGTTCGAAATGGCCAAGACCCGCATGAGCGGCCAACGTGATGCGCTGAGCAACTTGCGTAATGCGTCGAACCGTTTGCCGCGCCCTGTCAGCGTGTGGTTCAACGTGCTGGCCGAAGACACCTGGCGTCTTGTGCTCAACGATTCTTACCAGTACCTGAACCAGCGTTATCAGAACGAGCTGTACAGCTTCTACGGCAAGGCAATCAACAAGCGTTACCCGTTCAGCGCCCACAGCACCAGCGACGTCGCGATCAGCGACTTCCGCGAGTTCTTCAAGGCCCAGGGCATCGCCGATCGCTTCTTCGAGAACTACATGCGTCCGTTCGTGAGTGGCGATCCAGGCAACTATCGCCTGCGCAGCATTGACGGTCACAGCGTGCCGATCTCCAAGGTCTACCTCGACCAGATGGGCGCGGCAAAAGTGATTCGCCAGAGCTTCTTCTCGATCAACCCGGCCGAGCCGCAAGTGCAGTTCAAACTGGAGCCGTACACTCTCGACCCGGCCATCAGCCGTTCCGAGTTCAAGTTCGGCGACAAGACCATTGAATACCGTCACGGCCCGATCGTGCCGGTGTCGTTTAAATGGCCGACCGATGCTGAAGACGGTCGCACTAGCCTGGTCCTCGACAAAATGGCCGGTCGCCCGATCGGCATCGAGAAGAACACCGGCCCATGGTCGCTGTTCCGTCTGTTCGACCTGATGCAGACCGAGTACCTGACCGGTCGCGACGTGCTGGTGCTCAAGGCTGACGTAGGTGGCCTGCGCGCCAATTACTTGCTGTCGAGCCAGCGCACGCCGAACCCGTTCGACATGGGCGTGCTGCGTACTTTCCGTATGCCGGTGCAGCTCTGATGCGGGTTGCCAGTCCCTGGCGCAGCGCTGCGCGTACCGATCCGGGCAAGGTTCGGGCGCGCAACGAAGATGCTTTTCTCGACTGTCCACAGCAGGGGCTGTGGGTGGTCGCGGACGGCATGGGCGGTCATCAGGGTGGCGACATCGCCAGCCAGTTGATCGTCGCCAGCCTGGCGGAATTGCCGGTGCAGGACGCCTTCGACGAACGACTCAAAGGTATTCGCCAGTGCCTGCACTGGCTCAACCGCCGCTTGGGTCAGGAGTTGACCGTCACCGCCGGGCGCCATGACAGCATCATGGGCAGCACCGTGGTGGCGCTGCTGGTGGAAGACAATCGCGCGGCCTGCATCTGGGCCGGCGACAGCCGCTGCTACCTGTGGCGCGGCCAGCGTTTGTATCAGCTGTCCAAGGACCATTCGCTGCTACAGCAACTGATCGACGAGCAACAAATGAGTGTCGAAGACGCTCGTGCGCATCCTGCCGCTCATGCGCTGACCCGTGCGGTCGGCGCTGCCGAGCAACTGACGCTGGATGTGTTGGAACTCGAGGTCTATCCCGGCGATGCGTTTCTATTATGCAGCGACGGTTTGTATCAAGGGCTGAGCAGCGATGCCCTGGGCAATGCTCTCAGCCTGACCGCGCCGCACGTTGCGCTGGAGCGTCTGTTCGACGGCGCTCTGCGTGGCTCGGCCCGGGACAACCTGACTGCCGTGGTGATCCGCCAATGACTGAATTCATGCCACCGATCGACGACCTGCTGGTGACCGAGGAAGAAGCCAATAACCTGACTTACTTCGCGTTCGCCAAGCCTTTAAACGGAAAGCCTCTAAACGGAAAGCCGCATCAGGCTGAGCCTGCGCTGGCGCCAACCCGGGGCAGCGTCGGTGAACTGCCCGACGTGCTCGCAGGCCGTTACCGCATCGAGCGCCTGCTCGGTGCCGGTGGCATGGGCACGGTTTACCGTGCACGGGACTTGCTGAGCGAACAGTTCGGCGACCCCGATCCTTACATCGCGCTGAAAATTCTCAGCGAAGAATTTGCCGAGTCGCCGGACGCCAGTGTCTTGCTCTACAGCGAGTTCGCCCTGACCCGACGACTGCGCCACGACAACGTGCTGCGTTTGCACACCTTTGAAGTGGACACCGACTGCCAGCGTGCCTTCATCACCATGGAATTCATGCGTGGGCTGACCCTGGACAAATTACTCTGCGAGCGACCCCTGGGCCTGCCGTGGAAAGAGCTGCGCGACATCGCGCTGCCGCTGCTCGACGCACTGGCCTACGCCCACGCTCGCGGCGTGCAGCATGGCGACATGAAGCCGAGCAACGTCATGCTCAGCGAAGAAGGCGTGCGCCTGTTCGACTTCGGCCTCGGCCAGGCGGAGGAGGGCATCTTGCCCGGCCTGCCGCACCTGAGCCGCAACCGCTTCAACGCCTGGACCCCCGGCTACGCCGCCCCCGAACTGCTCGAAGGCCAGCCGCTGTCGGCCAGCGCGGACGTGTACGGCGTGGCCTGCGTGATCTACGAACTGGCGGGCGGCAAACACCCGTTCCGCCGCTTGCCGTCGACCGAGGCCCGCGACGGCCAACTCGAGCGCGAGCTGCACGCCCCTCGAAATCTACCGAAACACTGCTGGCCAGCCCTGCGAACGGCGCTGGCTTTCGATGCGGCAGATCGAACGATCACTGCTGCCCAACTGCATGACGCTATGGGCGCCACATCGTCTTGGCTGCAACGCCTTCGACTGCGGGCGTAACGGATGACTACCGAACAGGGAGCAAGCAATGTTCAACTCAGCTAACGAAACGCACTTCAGCCTCACAGTCGAAGACTATGTCGGCGACCTGCATGTGTTGTCGTTCACCGGCACTGAAGGCATCAGCCAGCCGTATCGCTTCGACCTGGAACTGGTCAGCGAAAACCCGGACCTGGACCTGGAAAAGCTCCTGCACAAACAGGCGTTCCTCGCATTTGACCCGAAGGGCTCCGGCATCCACGGCCAGATCTACCGCGTCGGCCAAGGCGATGCCGGCAGGCGCCTGACCCGCTACAAAGTCTCCCTGGTGCCGCACCTGCAATACCTGCATCACCGCACCAATCAGCGCATCTACCAGCAGATGTCGGCGCCGAAAATCATCGCGCTGATCCTCGAAGAACATGGCATCAAGGGCAACGCCTACCGCTTCCAGCTGAGCACTCCGTGCCCGGACCGCGACTACTGCGTGCAATACGATGAAACCGACCTGCACTTCGTCCAGCGCCTGTGCGAAGAAGAAGGCATTCACTACCACTTCCAGCACACCTCCAAAGGTCATTTATTGGTCTTCGGTGACGATCAAACGGTGTTTCCGAAACTCGGCCAGCCCACCGCCTATGTGCAAGGCAGCGGCATGGTCGCCGACGAGCCAGTGATCAAAGGCTTCAAACTGCGCCTGGAAACCCGCACCGGCTGCGTCACGCGCCGCGACTACGACTTCGAAAAGCCCAACCTGCGACTTGAAGCCGCGTACAAACCCGACGGCGAAAGCACCGAACCAGACCTGGAAGACTACGACTACCCCGGCCGCTTCCTCGACCGCGCGCGCGGCAAACTCCTCAGCCAACGCGCCCTCGAACGCCACCGCGCCGACTACCAGCAAGCCGAAGGCCATGGCGACCAGACCACCCTAGTCAGCGGCCACTTCCTGGAAATGTCCGACCACCCGCGCACCGAGTGGAACGACCTCTGGCTGCTCACCGAAGTCGTCCACGAAGGCAAACAGCCGCAAGTGCTCGAAGAGTCCGTGACCAGCGACACCACCGACAACAAAGACGACTTCCACCAAGGCTATCGCAACCGCTTCCTCGCCACCCCATGGGCCGTGTTCTACCGCCCGGCCCTGGAACACCCGAAACCCCGCGTGCTCGGCAGCCAGACCGCCATGGTCACCGGCCCCAAAGGCGAAGAAATCCACTGCGACCAATATGGCCGCATCAAAGTGCAATTCCACTGGGACCGCGAAGGTTTGGCGGATGACAAAACCAGCTGCTGGATGCGCGTTTCTTCCAGTTGGGCTGACGACCGTTATGGCGCCATCGCCATTCCGCGTATTGGCATGGAAGTACTCGTCACCTTCCTCGAAGGCGACCCCGACCAACCGCTGGTGACCGGTTGCCTGTACCACAAGGAAAACCAGGTTCCGTACGAACTGCCGGCGAACAAAACCCGCACGGTGTTCAAAACCCTCAGCTCACCGGGGGGCGGTGGGTTCAATGAACTGCGGATTGAAGACAAGAAAGGGGCAGAGCAGATCTTCATCCATGCCCAGCGAGATTGGGATGAAAACATAGAGCATGACCAGAAGATTCGGGTGGGGAATGAGCGCCACGACACCGTTGAGAAGAACACGTACACCGAGCTGAAGGCTGAGGAACATCGGACCACCATCGCCGACCGCAAGACTGAAGTGCGGGTGGATGATCACCTTATGATTGGGCAGAACCAGCATGTGAAGTTGGGAACTGCGCAGCTGACCAGTGTTGGGAAAGAGATTCACCTCAAGGCTGGGGACACAATCGTCATCGAAGCAGGGATGGAACTGACAGTAAAAGCAGGCGGAAGCTTCATCAAACTCGATGCGGGTGGGGTTACCGTGGTTGGGCCGATGGTGAAGATTAATGCGGGTGGGTCGGCGGGCTCGGGGACCGGGATTGGGATTGAACCGCCGGTGTTGCCGGGGGGTGGGTATGACGCGGAGCGTGGGAACGATTAAGTTGGAGACGGGGAAACCATGACTTGGCAGTCATCATGCTGGAAAAGCGGCTCATCTTCTTCTAACGCAACCCGATGGTGGCGTTCTGGCTTGAAGCGGCTACACTGCGCCGGCCGTTCATTTTTCTTTTGAGGCTGTGCGCATGAAATTTCGTTTTCTTTTGTGGATGCTGGGCTGGTTGATGGGTAAGGCCAGTCGGACTAATCCTGCGTTTCAGCAGCAGTTGGGTGACAAGGAGCTTGTATTCCAATTACAGACCCAGGACGGGAAAGTGGCGCGGCATTTCTTTGTGAAGGACCAGCGCATTACCAGCAAGTCGGGCGTGTATGCCGAGCCGGCGTTTGCGATTGCGTTCAAGGACGCGGCGTATGGCTTTGCCACGATGCAGGCGAAGAACAAGCAGTTGGCGTTTATGACGGGGATTCAGGACAAGTCGATTCAGATCAAGGGCAACCCGGCACTGGTGATCTGGTTTCAGGGGTTGACCAAGTATTTGAAGCCGAGGAAGGTCAAGCCGAAAGCTTGAGGTCCTTCAAGTAGCTCGCCGGGATCTGTGAGAGAGCGAGCTCGCCTCTTCAGTCATCCGACTCTGGGGGCTCGTGGGCGTCGAGTGGCTGGCCTCTAAGTCGCTGAACGGATCAAAAGTCATGCGCTTTGTTTCTGTGTGCGCCTTTCCCGAAGATAGCGCCCTTGAAGCGCCAGGATTTCAGACTTGCTGAGAACGCCTTTTCTCTATCATAGCGGGGCTCAGGTTTGAGGTGGTCAGGTAAACCGAGTTGGATTCATCGCGAGCAGGCTCGCTCCCACAGGGATTTAGGTGATCCTTGTGGGAGCGAGCCTGCTCGCGAAGCTTTTAGGCTTGGCTGAATTGCGAGGCCAGTTCGCGCAGCAGCACTTCGGCTTCAAGCACTTTGCTGACGACGTCATTGGCTTTGTCACGCGTCAAACCCACACGCTCCAGCAATGCATCCGGGATGTCTTCATCCGGCCCAGACCCAATGCCGCGACTGCGCAGCAAACGCACGGCCAGGCACACAAGGTTCGGGTATTCGGCGTAGTCGCCGTCGTAGCCTGGGTCGTGCTGGAAGCGCAGGGCAGTGGCCAGTTCTTCCGGCATGTCCCAGTAGCGCATCAGCCATGAGCCGATCTGTTCGCGGCTGATGCCCAGCAGGTGTTGTTCCACGTAGCTGTGGCACAGGTGCGGGTTGACCTCCAGGTGGCGGCAGATCAGCGAGAAGTGTGGCGGAAACACGTGAGCCAGCAGCAAGTAGCCGAAGTTGTGCAGCAGGCCGGCGAGGTAAGTCAGGCCGGCTTCCGGGCGCTGGGCGCGGGGCATGGCGCGGGTCAGGCCTTCGATGACGGCGGCGGTGTAGATCGATTGCTGCCAGTACGGTGTGGTGTGTTGCGGGTGGTCTTTGGGCAGGCTCAGGGTTTTGCCCAGGGCCAGACCCAGCGCCAGGTTGATCACCAGGTCGAAACCCAGCACGCGGACGATGGCGTCTTCCACTGAACGAATCTTGCCCGGCGAGGCGTAGTACGGTGACGCTGCCCAACTGACGACTTGTGCGGCCAAGGCCGGGTCGGTTTCCACCACTCCGGTGATGTCGTCGATGGTGGCGTTGGGGTCGACGCGCAGCTTGATGATTTTCTGCGCGGTCTCGGCCAGCGGCGGAATCTCGATGGTCTCTTCCAAACGTTGCTGGATGCGCCGCGCGGTGAACGCTTGCACGGCCTGGGTGATTTCCTCGCGGTCATCGTCGGGGCGGTCGAGGTTCGGGCGGATGCTGTGCACGGCTTCGCCGAAATTGCCGGCGCTGGCCTTGGTCAGCATGGTTTTGAAATCGTCGCTGGAGATTTTCAGCAGCACGCCCGGCTCACCCGGGTTGATCAGCAACGTCGGTTCGCGCAGCAGGCTTTCTTCATACAGGCACGGCGAGCTGGTGAGTGCCGGCAGGCCGGGCAGCAGGCTCAGGCTGTGTTTGCCGAGCATCTTTACCTGGCGTTCGGTGGGTACAGCAGTCAACCGGCGGCCAGTGAGTTCGGCGAGGCGGTTGAGGTCCAGCAATTGGTTCTGGGGGAACAGCACCATGAGCGTGCCGACGGCATCGTCCAGCAGAACTGCCTGCACTTTACGCGCGGCGTTCAGGCCGTGATGGTCGAGGACTTCCTCGTAGGCGATGCCCTGCTTGTCGAGCAGCAGCCGAATAACAGACGGAGCGTGCGGGGTTTCGGGGGCGAGGGCAGCTTCTGTCATGGTCTGTATCCGTTTTCAAACAATTGCAGGAGTATAACCAGCTTGTTTAAAGCCAGGGCCCAGAAACTGCGACAGTGCTCACACTTGGCCGTATTGCTGCCCATGGCGTAGCCAGCGGTCGAGCAGTGGGCTGACGTGATCCGGCCAGCGCTCGAGCAAGGCTTGAGCGGCGTCGCGTACGGCGGGCAGCAAATCGGCGTCGCGCATCAGGTCTGCGACCTTGAATTGCAGCAGGCCGGTCTGGCGCGTGCCGAGCATTTCGCCGGGGCCGCGCAGTTCGAGGTCTTTTTCAGCGATGATAAAACCGTCGTTGGTTTCACGCATGATGCCCAGCCGCTGACGACCGATCTGCGACAGCGGAGGATGGTAAAGCAGCACGCAATGGCTGACGGCGCTGCCCCGGCCGACGCGGCCACGCAATTGGTGTAGCTGCGCGAGGCCGAGGCGTTCAGGGTTTTCGATGATCATCAGGCTGGCGTTGGGCACGTCGACGCCGACTTCGATCACCGTGGTGGCGACCAGCAGTTGCAGGTTGCCCATTTTGAACTCGGCCATGACGGCGGCTTTCTCGGCGGGCTTCATGCGGCCGTGGATCAGCCCGACCTTCAACTCGCCGAGGGCGGCGGTGAGGTCTTCAAAAGTAGTTTCGGCGGCCTGACAGGTCAGCTCTTCAGACTCTTCGATCAGCGTGCACACCCAATAGGCCTGACGCCCTTCGGCACAGGCGCCGCGCACCCGTTCGATCACTTCGACGCGCCGGGTATCGGTGACCAGCACCGTGTTTACAGGCGTACGGCCGGGCGGCAGTTCGTCGAGGATCGAGGTGTCGAGGTCGGCGTAGGCACTCATGGCCAACGTCCGGGGAATCGGCGTGGCGGTCATGATCAGCTGGTGCGGACACATCCGCCCACCGACGCCTTTCTGCCGCAATGCCAAGCGCTGCTGCACGCCGAAGCGGTGCTGTTCGTCGATGATCGCCAGCGCCAGGTTCTTGAACTGCACTTCTTCCTGAAACAGCGCGTGGGTGCCGACCACCATTGGCGTACCGCTGGCGATTTGCTCCAGCGCGGCCACGCGATTTTTGCCCTTGAGCTTGCCGGCCAGCCACGCGACTTCGATGCCCAGTGGCTCGAGCCAGCGTTTGAAGGTGATGAAATGCTGCTCGGCGAGAATCTCTGTGGGCGCCATCAATGCGACCTGATAACCGGCCTCCAGCGCTTGCAATGCGGCGAGGGCAGCGACCACGGTTTTGCCGGCGCCCACGTCGCCCTGAATCAGCCGCAGCATGGGTTCGTGCTGACTGAGGTCGTAAGCGATTTCGTTGCCGACCCGTTGCTGGGCGCCGGTCGGCGTGAAGCCGAGGTTGGCCAAATACAGAGCGGGCAGCTTCGTGGCTTTTGGCATCGCCGGGGCACGCAGGGAGCGCATGCTCTCGCGCAGGCGCTGCTGAGACAATTGATGGGTCAGCAGTTCTTCGAATGCCAGCCGATGCTGCGCCCAGTGATGACCGAGGGCGAGCTCGTCGACATCGGCATCGGCGGGCGGGTGATGCAGGTAACGGATTGCATCGGCCAGCGGCGCCAGTTGATAGTCCCGGGCCAGTTCGGTCGGCAGCCAGTCGGGCAGGCTGCTGGGGCCGAGCAGGGTCAGGGTTTGCATGCACAGTTGGCGCAAACGCTGCTGTGTCAGGCCTTCGGTGAGCGGGTAGACCGGGGTCAGGGTTTCATCCACCGGCGGCGGCTCGTCGCCGGTGATGGCGCGGTATTCCGGGTGGTAGATCTCCAGCCCCGACGCACCGGGCCGCGCTTCGCCGTAGCAGCGAATGCGCGTGCCGCGTTTGAGGCCTTCTTTCTGGGCGTTGCTGAAATGGTAGAAGCGCAGGCTGAGCCCGCCGGTGCCGTCCTGCAAGCGGACAACCAAACTACGTCGCCGGCCCATGACCACGTCGGCGCCGCTGACGGTGCCTTCGATCACGGCGTCTTGCCCGGGTCGCAAATGGCCGATCGGGACCACGCGGGTGCGGTCCTGATAACGCAGCGGCAGGTGGAACAGCACGTCCTGGAGATTCTCCAGGCCGACCTTGGCCAGTTTCTCGGCCATGGCTTCGCCGACACCCTTGAGTGCCGTCACCGACACTTGCGACAACTCGGTCATGGTAGCGACTTAACCGGCCACCACCGGCGCTGGCGGCTTGGCCACCGAGCACAGGCGAATGGAGTCGGCGAGAATTTCAATCGCCTTTGGCCGCGGGAAGCTCGCGCGCCAGGCGATGGCGACGGTGCGGAACGGCACTGGCGCGCTCAATGGGCGAACTTCGATCACGCCGGGAGCGTAGTGATGGCTGTCCACCGCCGATAGCGGCAGGATCGAAATACCCAGGCCGGACGCGACCATGTGGCGAATGGTTTCCAGCGAGCTGGATTCCACCGTGGTGTGTTTGGCGCCGTCGTTGCCTTTGGCCAGGGTCGGGCAGGCTTCCAGCACTTGATCGCGGAAGCAGTGGCCTTCGCCGAGCAGCAGCAGGCTCTTGTCGTTGAGCAGGGCGGCGTCGATGGATTCTTTTTGGGTCCACGGGTGCTGGGCCGGCATCAAGACGTAGAACGGCTCGTCGTAGAGCTGCAAGGTCAGTACGTCGGCTTCGTTGAACGGCAGGGCGATGATGATCGCGTCGAGCTCGCCGTTGCGCAGTTTGTCGCGCAGCACGTGGGTGAAGTTTTCTTCGATATACAACGGCATCTGCGGGGCGACCCGGTGCAGTTGTGGAATCAGGTGCGGGAACAGGTAGGGGCCGACGGTGTAGATCGCGCCGACTTTCAGCGGCGCGGTCAGCTGGTTCTTGCCGGCCTGGGCCAGTTCGCGGATGCCTTGGGCCTGTTCCAGGACTTTCTGCGCCTGGGCGACAATGCCTTCGCCGACCGGCGTCAGGCGCACGGCGCTCTTGCTGCGCTCGAAAATCAGCACACCGAGTTCGTCTTCAAGCTTTTTCACGCCCACCGACAAGGTCGGCTGGCTGACGTGGCAACGCTCGGCCGCGTGGCCGAAGTGCTGCTCTTGGGCGAGGGTAACGATGTAGCGTAATTCTGTGAGAGTCATAGCAAGCGTCCATGAAGTTGCGGGCCAAGCATACCGGCTGCAATCGATAGACGCACGTTATCAGACTGAGTGTGCTGAGTGACACAGGGCAATGCGGGTTTGGCGCTTCCAGATATACAAAAAGGCACCTTTCGGTGCCTTTCATAGGTTTTGTAGCCGCCGCAGAACCTGTGGGAGCGGGCTTGCTCGCGAAAGCGGTGTGACAGTCAACATAGAGGTTGAATGTCATGGCCTCTTCGCGAGCAAGCCCGCTCCCACATTGGTTCGGCGGTGTCTTAACGGCGGCGTTCCAGCGAGTAAACAAACGGTGCAACGATTTCGATGGAGCCGTTGTTCAGCATGTCGGCCGGTGGCTTGGGCAGCGGTTGGGCGCGGCGGATCATTTCCAGGGTGGCCCGGTCCAGATCGGCGTTGCCGGAGCGGCCCACCAGTTCGAACGACAGCACATTGCCTTCAGCATCGACCACGAAGCGCAGACGGTTCAAACCTTCCTTGCCCCGCTGCTGTGCGCTGGCCGGGTACTTTTTGTACTTGGCCAAGTGCGCGAGCAGGGTGCCTTGCCAGCTGGCCTTGGCAGCTTGCTGCGCCGGCGATGGACCGGGTGCCGGCTGAGCGGATTTCTCCGTCGGCGCCTGGGTCGGCTGCGCGTCGCTCGGTTTTTCCTCGGAAGGCTTTTCCTTCGGCGGTTCCGGCTTTTTCTCCACAGGCTTGGGCGGTTGAGGCTTCGGCTTGGGTTTGACCGGTTTCGGCACAGCAATCTCAGCCTTCGGCGCTTCAGCGAGTTTCGGCAGTGGCAGCTCCTCCACCGGGGTCGGAGGTTGTGGCGGCGTGATCACCTTCGGCGGTGCGGGCGGTGGCGGCGCCGGAACCGGCGCCAGCTCGACCATCATCGCTTGCGGCGGCAGCTCGATCGGCGAGCGCGACGTCCAGTTCAGCGCGAGCGCAATGGCCAGCGCATGGACGCCCAGCACCACGGCCAGGCTCCCGCTGTAACGCGTCAGCTTTTGGCGCGTGTTGATCATTTCTTGGCTGCCGTCTCGAGTCCGACCAGGCCGACCTTCAGATAGCCGGCGGCGCGCAGGGCGTCCATCACGCTCATCAAGTCGCCGTAGTCCACGCCTT
The DNA here is from genome assembly GCF_054668495.1 of Pseudomonas sp. S2_A02. Lineage (NCBI taxonomy): Bacteria > Pseudomonadati > Pseudomonadota > Gammaproteobacteria > Pseudomonadales > Pseudomonadaceae > Pseudomonas > Pseudomonas sp. S2_A02. Next base: position 3,880,935 of record NZ_CP162776.1, read on the forward strand.
TATCGGCCTGGAAGAAGATCGTCGTGTCTTTCTTGCCCTTGGTCTTGGCGTCGAGTGTGGCGCCGAGGGTCTCGGCCTTCACTTCGTCTTCGCCGAGGAACAGGCGCTGGTCAGCTTTCACGCTGAGGAACACCGGTTTCTCTGGTCGCGGCGCCGGTTTGGCGGTGGAAGCAGGCAGGTCGACCTTGATGTCCACGGTGGCCAGCGGCGCTGCCACCATGAAGATGATCAACAGCACCAGCATCACGTCGATGAACGGCGTGACGTTGATTTCGTGGTTCTCGGCCAGATCGTCGTCTGCGCCTTCTTTCAAATGCAGGCCCATGGCCGATTACCCCACTTTCACCATGTGCGGTTGCGAGCTGCGCTCGGTCGGCAGGTGGTCGAGATCACGGCTGACCAGCAGCAGGACTTCTGCCGAGGCATCGGACACTTGCGCCTTGTAACCGGCGATTGAGCGGGCGAAGACGTTGTAGATGACCACCGCAGGAATCGCTGCAACCAGACCCAGCGCGGTTGCCAGCAGGGCTTCGGCGATGCCGGGGGCCACGACGGCGAGGTTGGTGGTCTGGGTTTTGGCGATGCCGATGAAGCTGTTCATGATGCCCCATACGGTACCGAACAGACCGACAAATGGCGCGGTGGAACCGATGGTGGCGAGTACGCCGGTGCCGCTGCTCATGTTACGACCGCACGCAGCGACCAGGCGCTCGAGGCGGAAGCTCACGCGTTCCTTGATGCCTTCCTTCTCGCGGCTGTTGGCCGACAGGCGCATTTCTTCCAGCGCGTCGTGGACCAGCAGGTTGGCGAGGGTGCCTTGCTTGGCTGCCGTGGCGCTGGCTTCTTTAAGGGTGGCGGCTTTTTTCAGGTGAACGATTTCAGTGCGCAGACGACGCTTGGCGCCCATCAACTCGAAGCCCTTGGCGATCCAGATGGTCCAGGTGATGATTGAGGCGATGGCCAGGCCGATCATCACGATCTTCACGATGATGTCGGCGTTCTGGTACATGCCCCACGGCGACAAGTCATGGGCCATGCCCAAGGTGTTGTCGGCTTCGAGTACTTCCGGCACGTCAGCGGCGTCTACGGCCTGGACCGGATCGGTCGCGGCAGGTGTCACGGCAGGTGCAGCGGGTGTTTGAGCGGCAGCAGGCTGTGTGACCGGCGCTTGTGCGTCGGCGAAGGTGGCGGTCGGCGCCAGCATCAGGCTGAGCAGCAGGGCGGCCACCGCGCTCCAGGCGCGAGGTCGTTTGGTTGGCGAAGCGGGGAATTGATTGCGTGTCATGCTGGCCGGACCTGAGAGGAAAAGACGGTAAATGTTCTTCCAGGCCTCGTGAGGCCGAGAACAAAAGTGGCGTGCATTATTGCAAGTAATTCTTGTTAACAAAAGTAATAGAGTATCTTTTTTTCCTTCATTGCTAGCCGCGTGTCCTTTGCCGGCGCTAGTCTGTAGCTTTCCGATAGGAGTTTTCTGATGTCCGCGCCATCTGTTTTGATCGCCGGCTGCGGTGATGTCGGCAGTCGCCTGGCCAGGCAATTGTTGAATTCGGGGTGGGAGGTTCACGGCTTGCGGCGTGATGTTTCACGCCTGCCCCAAGGGGTGATTGGCGTTGCCGGTGACTTGTTCAATAAAGACTGCCCGGCGACCTGGCCAATCGGAGCGGTGGATTACCTGGTGTATTGCGCGGCGGCTACCGATCACGATGAGGCCGGATACCGAGCCGCTTATATTCAGGGTTTGCAGCACGTGCTGGAATGGCTGGGCGACTACGGGCAAGTGCCCAATCGGCTGCTATTCGTTTCCAGCAGCAGCGTTTACGGCCAGCAAGAGGGCGAGTGGGTCGACGAGAACTCGCCGACCGTGGCGGCTGGCTATTCAGGGCGTGTGATGCTGGAAGCCGAGCAAGTGGCGCGTGATAGCGGCATTCCGGCCAGCATCGTGCGCCTGACCGGCATTTATGGTCCCGGCCGAGAATGGCTGCTGACCCAGGTCCGTCGCGGTTATCGCGTGGCGATCGATCCACCGTTGTATGCCAACCGCATTCACGTCGATGACGCGGCGGGTTTGCTGGCGTTTTTGCTTGAGGCAGATCGGCGTGGGGTGACGCTGGATGATGACTATATAGGCGTCGACGATGCGCCCGCGTCATTGGCGGAGGTGGTGGGCTGGTTGCGTGAGTATTTGGGCGTGACCGAATGGGCCGAGGATGCGAGTGTGCGTCGTGCCGGCAGCAAGCGCTGCAGCAATGCCCGGGCGAAGGCGTTGGGTTGGGTGCCGAAGTATCCGAGTTTCCGCGAAGGCTATGCCGCGATCCTCGAAGGCCGCTGCTGACTACGCCCCCAAAACAACTGTGGGAGCGAGCCTGCTCGCGATGGCGGCTTAACAGTCAGCGATGATGTTGAATGTTATGGCCTCATCGCGAGCAGGCTCGCTCCCACATGGGGTCTTTAGCGGTTTCAGAACCGGGTTACTGCTTTTCCAGCAACCATTTGCGATCACCCGGCGTAAACGAAGGCATCTCGTCCGCCAGTGCGGTATTCACCGTCTGGAAGATCTCCAGTTCCTTGCCCTTGCGCGCAAAGATCCAGGTATTGCCCTGGCCGTTTACCTGCAGCCAGATGTTGTCGTTGCCGCCGCTCATCGATGCGCAATCGCCCGCCAGGCATAGGGCATAACGATCCGCACCGGGCAGGCCGGCAACCTGGCCGTCGGCCTGGAACTGCACGGTATTGCCTTCGCCGGGGCCGCTGAGAATTTTCCAGCTGCCGCCCATGTAAGCCGAATATAGCGCCCGCTCGAAACTCGCCCCAATCGGTGCGCCTTCCGGCACCGGGACCGCTGCACGGTCGAAGACTTGCTCCGGCTCGTTGTCGTTGGCGGCCTGGCTCAGTTGCTTGCCATCACGCTTCAGCTCGCTGGCGGAGCTGCCATAAAAGTCGACTTTCCAGGCGCCGGACTCTTCGCCCAGCAGCTTGCCTTCGACATTTTCAAAACCATTGGTGTAGCGGGCCTGACCGGCTCGGGTGTTGACGTCCCATTCCAGATTCGGGCCATAGGCCTGAAGCGCTTCCCGCAGGGGGCCGCCTTTGGATGCAGCATCGATTGCCGACTGATTGATCCAGGTGCCGCTGATATCGCGGTCGGCAGGGTCGCTGGCACAACCGCCCAAGAGAAGGGCGACCAGCGAGAGAGCTAGCGCTTGGCGCATGGTGGAATCCTTTCAAAACAAGATCGGCGCAGCCTTTAGCGGGCTGCACCGGACACATTACTCGATGACCAGAATGGCATCCATTTCAACCTGCGAGCCCTTTGGCAGGGCTGCTACGCCGATGGCGGCGCGGGCTGGGTAAGGTTGGTCGAAGTACTTGCCCATGATCTCGTTGACCTTGGCGAAGTGGCTCAGGTCGGTGAGGAAGATGTTCAGTTTGACGATGTCCTTGAACGAACCACCGGCCGCTTCAGCCACGGCTTTGAGGTTCTCGAACACCTGGACGGTCTGTGCTTCGAAGCCTTCAACCAGCTCCATGGTTTTTGGGTCCAGAGGAATCTGACCCGACATGTAAACGGTGTTGCCAGCCTTGATCGCCTGGGAATAAGTACCGATGGCGGCCGGGGCCTTGTCGCTGGTGATAACAGTCTTGGTCATGAATGACTCCTTGTAATGGGGGGCTACGCGCGCATGCGGGTGATGCGAATCACCCCGGTCAAGGCGCGCAGTTTCTTGATCACGCGGGCCAGATGCACGCGGTCGTGCACGCTGACCACCAGTTGGACCACGCTGATACGACCGTCGCGTTCGTCCATGCTGATTTTTTCGATATTGCCGTCGGCCGCGTTGACGCTGCTGGCCAGCAGGGCGATCAGACCGCGCTGATGTTCCAGTTCGACGCGCAGCTCGACGTTGAATTCGCCGGTGACATCCTTGGCCCACGAGAGCTGGATGCATTTTTCCGGGTTGTGGCGGATTTCGCTGATGTTGCGGCAGTTGTCCAGGTGCACCACCATCCCTTTGCCGGCGGAGAGGTGGCCGACAATCGGGTCGCCCGGGATCGGCGTGCAGCACTTGGCGTAACTGAGTACCAGACCTTCGGTGCCACGAATCGCCAGCGGGCCTTCCGGGCTTGGCAATTGCTCGCCTTCGCCAAGCAGGCGACGGGCGACCACGTAAGCCATGCGATTGCCCAAGCCAATGTCTTCGAGCAGGTCTTCGATCAGTTCGAGGCGGTATTCGTGGAGCATCAACTGGACGCGCTCGGCCGGGACTTTTTCCAGGGAACTGTCGAAACCGTTGAGTACCTTGTTCAGCAGGCGTTCGCCGAGGCTAATGGACTCGGAACGGCGTTGCAGTTTCAGCGCATGACGAATGTGCGTCCGCGCTTTGCCGGTGACCACGAAGTTGAGCCATGCCGGATTCGGCCGCGCGCCCGGGGCGCTGACAATCTCGACCGTGGAGCCGCTTTGCAGCGGTTCGGACAGCGGCGCGAGACGACGATTGATTCGGCAGGCGATGCAACTGTTGCCCACGTCGGTGTGCACCGCGTAAGCGAAGTCGACCGCCGTGGAGCCTTTGGGCAGCTCCATGATCCGGCCTTTGGGCGTGAACACGTAGACCTCGTCCGGGAACAGGTCAATCTTCACGCTTTCGATGAATTCCAGCGAGTTGCCGGCCCGTTGCTGCATTTCCAGCACGCCTTTGACCCACTGGCGGGCGCGGGCGTGAGTGCCTTTGGGCTGCTCGTCGCCGCTGGACTTGTACAGCCAATGGGCGGCGATGCCGTTATTGGCCATCTCTTCCATTTCACGGGTGCGGATCTGGATCTCGATCGGTACACCGTGCATGCCGAACAGCGTGGTGTGCAACGACTGGTAGCCGTTGGCCTTGGGGATCGCGATGTAATCCTTGAAGCGACCCGGCAACGGTTTGTACAAATTATGTACAGCGCCCAGCACGCGGTAGCAGGTATCGACCTTGTCGACGATGATCCGGAACGCGTAGACGTCCATGATCTCGTTGAAGGCCCGACGCTTGCCGCGCATTTTCTTGTAGATGCCGTAGAGGTGTTTCTGGCGACCGCTGACCTCGCCCTGAATGCCATCGATGGCCAGGCAGTGGCTGAGGGATTCTTCGATCTTGTTGACGATTTCCTTGCGGTTGCCCCGGGCGCGTTTGACCGCCTGGTTGATCCGCGCGGAACGCATCGGGTGCATGGCCTTGAAGCCGAGGTCTTCGAACTCTATGCGAATGGCGTGCATGCCCAGCCGGTTGGCGATGGGCGCATAGATTTCCAGGGTTTCCTTGGCAATCCGCCGGCGCTTTTCGCCGGACAGCACTTCCAGGGTGCGCATGTTGTGCAGGCGGTCGGCCAGCTTGACCAGGATCACGCGAATATCGCGCGCCATGGCCATGGCCATTTTCTGGAAATTTTCGGCCTGGGCTTCGGCTTTGGTCTCGAAGTTCATCTGGGTCAGTTTGCTGACCCCATCGACCAGTTCGGCCACGGTTTCGCCGAACTGCGCTTGCAGCGCTTCCTTGGCAATACCGGTGTCTTCGATCACGTCATGCAGCATGGCCGCCATCAGGCTCTGATGGTCCATATGCATGTCGGCAAGAATATTCGCAACCGCGAGTGGGTGCGTGACGTACGCCTCACCGCTGCGACGGCGTTGGCCATCGTGGGCTTGTTCGGCGTAGAAGTACGCTCGGCGGACCAGGTTGACCTGGTCCTTGCCGAGGTAGGTCGATAAGCGATCGGCGAGGGCGTCTATGCTCGGCATGATAATTCCTGCCGTTCGTTGTGACCCCGCGCCGTGCTACGTCGACCAGGCATAGGCTTATACTGCCTCGTTGGACTCGTCCTCGAACGCTGCGAACAGCGGTTCGTCTTCGACGATTTCTGCGTTGGCGATGAACTCGTAGCTCATCAGGCCTTCGGCGATTTCACGCAGCGCTACAACAGTAGGCTTGTCGTTTTCCCACTGAACCAGGGGCTCTTTGCCGCCGGTGGCCAGTTGACGGGCACGCTTGGTGGACAGCATGACCAGTTCAAAACGGTTTTCCACGTGGTTCAGGCAGTCTTCAACGGTTACGCGGGCCATGGTATTCCTCGGAGCGAATGCAATATGCGCGCTGCCCGGGTGGGCGAGCGGACTCAACAGTTTAAAAAATCACCAGCGATTAGGGAAGCGCTGATTTTTTGACCAGGCTCTTCGACGCGCTATAAGTGCCAATGTAAAGCCCTTACAGCGGTTTTGGGAAGAGCTGTTTAGCCGAGCAATTCAGCCAAAAGTTTTCCGTTACGCTGCTGCTGACGCTTCTGATGCAGCTGATTGGCACGGAAAATCGCCTGCAAATCACGCAGCGCGTGGGCGAAATCGTCGTTGATGATCAGGTAGTCGTAGTCGACGTAGTGGCTCATTTCGCTGACGGCTTCACGCATCCGGCCTTCGATGACCTCGTTGCTGTCCTGGCCGCGATTGTTCAGGCGCTGACGCAAGGCTTCCAGGGACGGCGGCAGAATGAAGATCGAACGCGCCTGGGGCATCAACTTGCGCACCTGCTCGGCACCCTGCCAGTCAATTTCCAGAATCAGGTCGTGGCCTTCATCCAGGGTCTGCTGCAGGTGGCTTTGCGAGGTGCCATAGAGATTACCGAACACCTCGGCGCGCTCGAGGAAATCTCCGTGCTCGATCATCTTCACGAACTCGCTGCGTTCGACGAAGTGATAGTTCACGCCGTTCACTTCACCGGGGCGCATGGCGCGGGTGGTGTGGGAGACCGAGACGCGGATCTCCTGATCAGCGTCGGTCAGAGCCTTGACCAGACTGCTCTTGCCCGCGCCCGAAGGGGCGGAAATGATGTACAGGGTGCCGGTGCTGTGGGTCATGTCGGGTTTGCCTTACTCAATATTCTGCACTTGTTCGCGCATCTGCTCGATCAACACTTTGAGGTTGACCGCCGCTGTCGTGCTGCGCGGGTCGAAGGCTTTGGAGCCCAGTGTGTTGGCTTCGCGGTTGAGTTCCTGCATCAGGAAGTCGAGGCGCCGACCGGCAGCGCCGCCGGATTTGAGCACCCGGCGAACTTCGATGATGTGAGTGCTCAGGCGATCCAGTTCTTCGGCGACGTCGCTCTTTTGCGCGAGCATGACCATTTCCTGTTCCAGTCGCTGCGGGTCGAGGTCGGCCTTCATGTCGGTGAAGCGGTCGAGGACTTTCTGGCGTTGGGTGGCGAGCATCTGCGGGACCAGCTCACGCAGGATCACCACATCCCCTTCAATAGAGGTCAGGCGCTCGTTGATCAATCGCGCCAGCTCAGTGCCTTCGCGCTCGCGACCGGCCTTGAGTTCTTTCAGCCCCTGATGGAACAGCGCCAGGGCTTCGGCATTCAGCGCTTGCGGGTCGGCGGCATCGGCCACCAGCACGCCGGGCCAGGCCAGGACTTCCAGCGGGTTCAGTGCGGCCGGGTTCTTGATCAGGCTGGCGACCGTCTCGGCGGCAGCGACCAGTTGCGCGGCGCGCTCGCGGTCCACTTGCAGCGGTTTGCCGGTGCTTTCTTCGGTAAAGCGCAGGGTGCATTCGAGCTTGCCCCGGGACAGTTCCTGGCGCAGGGCTTCGCGGACCGCGCCTTCGAGGTCGCGGAAAGATTCCGGCAGACGCAGGTGGGGTTCCAGGTAGCGGCTGTTGACCGAGCGCAGTTCCCAACTCAGGGTGCCCTGGACGCCGGCTTTCTCGACGCGGGCGAAGGCGGTCATGCTGTGCACCATGGAGGTACCTCGCAATGCAGGTCGGCGCGTAACCCATGGTTTCGCGGACCCGCTATCTGTGAATTAAAGCCGACAGGCAGCAAAGGCGCAGGATTGTAGCGCAGTGGGGCGGATGCGCCCAAACACACGCTGTGACAAAGAGCTGCAGGCCGTCGGCTAAGCTCTATTCAGGGGCTTCAATCGTCGGGCGATTTTTTTAGAAGTGCCCACTCGCGGCCCACGGCTCTATAATGCTCGGCAGTTTTCCGTCCTCCGTACAGGTAATCCCTATGAAACGTCCAAGTGGTCGCGCTGCCGATCAGCTCCGCTCGATCCGCATTACCCGCAACTACACCAAACACGCCGAGGGTTCTGTGCTGGTCGAGTTCGGTGATACCAAAGTCATCTGCACCGTCAGCGTCGAGAACGGCGTGCCGCGTTTCCTCAAAGGTCAGGGCCAGGGTTGGTTGACCGCCGAATACGGCATGCTGCCACGCGCCACTGGTGAGCGTAACCAGCGTGAAGCGAGCCGCGGCAAGCAAGGCGGCCGTACTCTGGAAATCCAGCGTCTGATCGGCCGTTCCCTGCGCGCTGCGCTGGACATGTCCAAGCTGGGCGACGTCACCCTGTACGTCGACTGCGACGTGATCCAGGCTGACGGCGGCACCCGCACCGCGTCCATAACCGGTGCGATGGTTGCACTGATCGACGCCTTGAAAGTGATCAAGAAGCGTGGCGGCCTGAAAGGTGGCGACCCACTCAAGCAAATGATCGCTGCCGTTTCGGTGGGCATGTACCAGGGCGAGCCTGTGCTTGACCTCGACTACCTGGAAGATTCGGCTGCCGAGACTGACCTCAATGTGGTGATGATCAGCACTGGCGGTTTCATCGAGGTTCAGGGCACTGCCGAAGGCGCGCCGTTCCAGCCGGAAGAGCTAAACGCGATGCTGGCGCTGGCGAAGAAAGGCATGAACGAGATTTTCGAACTGCAGAAGGCTGCACTGGCTGACTGATCGGACCTGCTCCACGCAAGGAGGACGCCATGAGTGACGAGCAACTGCCGCTACCCACACCGAGCCGCGAGGTTCGTCAGTGGGCGATGTTTTGTCACCTGTCCGCCTTGCTGGGGATCTGGCTGCCGTTCGGCACGCTGATCGGGCCGCTGATTCTCTGGCAGATGAAGCGCGAGTCAGACCCGTTCATCGACGCGCAAGGCAAGGAAGCGCTGAACTTTCAGATCACCGTCGCCATTGCTTCCGCCATCTGCTTCCTGCTGATGGTGGTGATCATCGGGTTCTTCCTGTTTGGTCTGGTCGCGATCGGTGCGCTGGTGTTGACGATCATTGCTGGCGTGAAAGCCAATGAAGGGTTCCCTTACCGGTACCCGTTCACCTGGCGGCTGATCAAATAATAGCCAGCAAAGATTTCCTGTGGGAGCGGGCTTGCCCGCGATAGCGATCTGGCAGGCAACACATCTGTTGACTGCGACGACCTCATCGTGGGCAAGCCCGCTCCCACAGAAAGCAAATCACCCACAAAAAAGCCGACAGCGAAGTCGGCTTTTTTGCATCTGCGAAAAGACGCTTAGATAGTCAGCGTCCAGTCGTAGTCCACGATCAACGGTGCATGCTGCGAGAACCGTGGCTGGCGCGGCAGGCGTGCGCTGCGTACAAAACGCCGCAGGCCCGGCGTCAGTATCTGGTAGTCGAAACGCCAGCCCAGGTTGAGCATCTCGGCCTGTTCGTTGTCCGGCCACCAGCTGTACTGGTCGCCTTCACGGCTGACCTCACGCAGGGCATCGACATAACCCATGTTGCCGACAATCTCGTCCATCCAGGCACGCTCAGGCGCCAGGAAACCCGGAGATTGCTGGCTGTCGCGCCAGTTCTTGATATCCAGCTTCTGTTGCGCCACGTACAGCGAGCCACAATAAATGTACTCGCGACGTTTGCGTCGCTGTTTATCCAGATAACGGGCGAAGTCGTCCATTAGCTTGAACTTCTGGTTCAAGTCTTCATCGCCGTTCTGTCCCGAAGGGAGCAGCAAGGTCGCGATGCTGACCTTGTCGAAATCGGCTTGCAGGTAACGCCCGTAGCGGTCGGCCGTCTCGAAACCGAGACCGCTGATGACTGCCTTCGGTTGCAACCGCGAGTACAAAGCCACGCCACCTTGGGCGGGAACTTCGGCTTCGCAGGCATAAAGGAAGTAGCCATCCAGTTGGAAGGCTGGATCGTCCAGTTCAAAGGCGGAGGCGCGGGTGTCCTGCAGGCAGATGACGTCGGCATTCTGTGCTTGCAGCCAACTGAGCAAACCACGCTCGACTGCAGCCTGAATACCATTGACGTTCACACTGATGATCCGCATAAGTGGCCCCAAAAATCGCGTGCGGGTATGATACACGGCGTCTACCTAATTAGCTAAATCCGTGGTATTTGGGGTTTTTTTCATGCAAGCGTATCAGCGCGACTTCATTCGTTTTGCCATTGATCGTGGCGTTTTGCGCTTCGGTGAGTTCACCCTGAAGTCCGGACGCACCAGTCCTTACTTCTTCAATGCCGGCCTGTTCAACTCGGGTTCTGCCCTGGCGCAGCTGGGTCGTTTCTATGCGGCAGCCATCGTCGAGAGCGGTATTTCGTTCGACGTGCTGTTCGGCCCTGCCTACAAAGGCATCCCGTTGGCGGCGACTACCGCCGTGGCGCTGGCCGAACATCATGGTCGTGATTTGCCATGGTGCTTCAACCGCAAGGAAGCCAAGGCCCACGGCGAAGGCGGCAGTCTGGTCGGCGCGCCATTGACCGGCGACGTGTTGATCATCGACGACGTGATCACCGCAGGCACCGCCATCCGTGAAGTGATGCAGATCATCGCATCCCAGGATGGCGCCAAAGCCGCCGGCGTGTTGATCGCTCTGAACCGTCAGGAGCGGGGCAACGGCGAATTGTCGGCCATCCAGGAAGTGGAGCGTGACTTTGGTATCCCGGTGATCAGCATTGTTTCGCTGAACCAGGTGCTGGAATTCCTGGCTGACGATCCGCAGCTCAAGCAGCATTTGCCTGCCGTCGAAGCGTATCGCGCCCAGTTCGGCGTCTGACGCCATCCCTTGTAGGAGCGAGGCTTGCCCGCGAAAGCGATCGAATAGCCAACATTCATGTTGGATGTGACGACCTCTTCGCGGGCAAGCCTCGCTCCTACAAAGATCGCAGGCAAACAAAAGACCCGCCCAGCCAGTCTGAGCGGGTTTTTTTGTCAGCGCTTTTTGATCCCGACGGGTTTATTGGTTTTCTCTGGGTACGGATCAACAGCGGCATCGCCCTGACCGTTAAGAATTTTCCAGCCATGACGGGTGTGTGGGGTTTTCCGGAGTTGCGGGCACGGCGGCATCGAGGTTTTGGCTTGGTTCGAATACTCATGACCGCAATCGACGCAGGCATAGGTGCCAGGTGAAACATCACTGCCGTATGGGACATAGGCTTTTTGCATGGATAGATCTCCTGTGGATTCAGGGACGATCCTATGCAGATTGATTCTTTTGCGATGTCGGACGTTTCGCCCAATCAGGTCAGGCATTTCCTGCTCGTATAAAAAAGATCGCAGACTTCGTTAGCTCCTACAGAGTTTTCGTACATCCGAAAATCCGCTGTTGCAGGAGCTGCCGAAGGCTGCGATCTTTTTAAGGTTTGAATCAGTGACGCTTGCGATTGCTGATCAAAGTACCCACACCGGTGTCGGTGAAGATTTCCAGCAGAATCGCGTTCGGCACCCGCCCATCGATGATCAACGAGCTACCCACGCCGCCCTGTACCGCTTCCAGCGCGCAACGAATCTTCGGCAGCATGCCGCCGTAGATAGTGCCGTCGGCGATCAGGTCGTCGACCTGTTGAGTCGTCAGGCCGGTCAGAACCGTGCCCGACTTGTCCATCAGGCCGGCGATGTTGGTCAGCAGCATCAGCTTTTCAGCCTTCAGCGCTTCGGCAACTTTACCGGCCACCAGGTCAGCGTTGATGTTGTACGACTCGCCGTTGGCGCCGACGCCGATAGGCGCGATCACCGGGATGAAATCGCCTTTGACCAACAGGTTCAGCAGGTCAGTGTTGATGCCGACCACTTCGCCCACTTGGCCAATATCGATGATTTCCGGTTGGGTCATCTCCGGCGTCTGGCGGGTAACAGTGAGCTTTTTCGCGCGAATCAGCTCGGCGTCTTTACCGGTCAGGCCGATGGCGCTGCCGCCATGACGGTTGATCAGGTTGACGATGTCCTTGTTGACCTGGCCGCCGAGGACCATTTCCACCACGTCCATGGTTTGCGCATCAGTCACGCGCATACCATCGATGAAGTGGCTCTCGATCGACAGACGCTTGAGCAGGTCGCCGATTTGCGGGCCGCCGCCGTGAACCACCACCGGGTTAATGCCGACGGCTTTCATCAGCACGATGTCGCGGGCGAAGCCGGTTTTCAGCTCCTCGCTTTCCATCGCGTTGCCGCCGTATTTGATCACCAGCGTCTTGCCGACATAGCGGCGAATGTAAGGCAGCGCTTCGGACAGGACCTTGGCGGTGTTGGCGGCGGCTTCGCGTTCGAGGGTCATTCAGGGCTCCGGGTGCTTCAGAAGATCAAAACGGTAATTGGAGATCAGGTGCAACGCGTTTCAGCTGGACGTGGAACACATCCTTGATGCGCTGCAATTCAGCCTCGTCATCGGCCTCGAAGCGCAGCACCAGCACCGGTGTGGTGTTGGACGCGCGAACCAGGCCCCAGCCTTTGGCGTAGTCGACTCGCACGCCGTCAATGGTGGTCAGGTCGGCGCCTTCGCCCCACTTCGCGTCGTGCAGAGCATCAATGATGCTGAATTTGCTCTCTTCGGTCACATGGATATTGATCTCTGGCGTAGAAATATCGTTCGGGAAGGTCGCGAACAGCTCTTCCGCGGTGGATTTTTCCTTGCTGAGGATCTCCAGCAGGCGCGCGGCGCTGTAAATACCGTCGTCGAAACCGAACCAGCGTTCCTTGAAGAAGATGTGGCCGCTCATTTCGCCGGCCAGCAGGGCGCCGGTTTGTTTCATTTTCTTTTTGATCAACGAGTGACCGGTCTTCCACATTAGCGGGCGACCGCCGTATTCCTTGATCAATGGCGTCAGGCGACGGGTGCATTTGACGTCGAAGATGATTTCCGCGTTCGGGTTGCGCGCCACGACGTCGCGGGCGAACAGCATCAGCAGACGGTCGGGGTAGACGATGCTGCCGGTGTTGGTCACTACGCCAACGCGGTCGCCGTCGCCGTCGAAGGCCAGGCCGATGTCGGCATTGGTTTCCTTGACCTTGGCGATCAGGTCGACCAGGTTTTCAGGCTTGCCCGGGTCCGGGTGGTGATTCGGGAAATTGCCGTCGACGTCGCAGAACAGCGGGATGACTTCGCAGTTCAGGGCTTCGATCAGTTGCGGGGCGATCACGCCGGCCGCGCCGTTACCGCAGTCGACCACGACTTTGAGGCGGCGAGCCAGTTTGATGTCCTGGACGATTTCGGTGTTGTAACGGTCGAGGATGTCGACCTGGGTGATGCTGCCCTTGCCGCTGCTCAGGTTGTTGGTCTTGAGGCGGTCGTGCAGGGCCTGGATCTGTTCGTTGGCCAAAGTGTCGCCAGCGATGACGATTTTGAAGCCGTTGTAGTTCGACGGGTTGTGGCTGCCGGTGAGCATCACGCCGGATTTGCCGGCCAATACGTTGGCGGCGTAGTACAGTGCAGGGGTTGGCACCAGGCCGACGTCGCTGACGTGGCAACCGCTGTCGGCCAGGCCTTTGATCAGTTGCTCGACCAGCTCCGGGCCGGAGAGGCGACCGTCACGGCCGACGGACACGTTGGGTTCGTCCTGGGCCAGGCTCTGGGAGCCGATGGCGCGACCAAGCCAATAAGCTGTTTCAGCGTTCAAGAATTCCGGGACGGTGCCGCGAATGTCGTAGGCGCGGAAGATGCTGTCGGGGAACTTGGGTGCGACTTGGGCTGGGGTGCTCATCTGTAGGAATGCTCCATCTTGAAAGTGGCTGGACCTGCCGGCGAAAAACTCGTCTACAGGCTCAAACTGAAGGGTATGACGGTGTTTTCCACCGAGAGTTCGTGGTGTGAAAAGGCCATGCCATCAGCATTGGCGAGCAATTGTCCGTTCAATGCCTTGATTTTCAGTGGTAAACCTTCCAGATGACGTCTTTGCAATTTGTGGTGAGGGAGCTTGCTCCCGCTTGGGTGCGCAGCACCCATAAAATCTTGGGGCCGCTTCGCAGCCCAGCGCGAGCAAGCTCGCTCGCCACAGGGTTCTCTATCAGATCAGTGGCTGCCGGAATGTCCGAAACCGCCGGTGCCGCGCTGGGTTTCGACGAACTCTTCGACCATTTCAAAATGCGCTTGAACCACCGGTACCAGCACCAATTGGGCCAGGCGTTCGCCTACCACCATGTTGAAATCGGTCTGGCCACGGTTCCAGCACGACACCATCAGCGGGCCCTGGTAATCGGAGTCGATCAGGCCGACCAGATTGCCCAGCACGATGCCGTGCTTATGGCCCAGGCCTGAGCGCGGCAGAATCAGCGCGGCCAAACCTGGATCGCCAATGTAGACAGACAGGCCAGTCGGAATCAGCAGGGTTTCGCCCGGCTTGATGATGGTGTCTTTTTCCAGCATGGCGCGCAGGTCGAGGCCGGCGGAGCCTGGCGTGGCGTATTGCGGCAGCGGGAATTCGGTACCGATGCGTGGGTCGAGGATCTTGGCTTGCAAAGCGTGCATGTAAATTAAACCTGGTTCAGACGTTCGGCGATAAAAGTGATCAGCTGGCGAGCGATTTTGCTCTTGCTGGTCTGGGCGAAGAGTATGGCGTGCAGCTCACGGTCGATCACGCTGCAGGCGTTTTCTTCGCTGTTGAAGCCAATACTCGGGTTCGCGACGTCGTTGGCGACGATCAGATCGAGGTTCTTGTCTTTCAACTTGCGTGCAGCGTAATCGAGCAGATGTTCGGTTTCGGCGGCGAAGCCGACACTGAACGGACGGTCAGGGCGAGTGGCGATGGTGGCCAGGATGTCTGGGTTGCGCACCATCTGTAGCAACAAGCCGTCGCCGTTCGTAGGGTCTTTCTTGAGTTTCTGTGGGGCGACGACTTCCGGGCGGTAGTCCGCGACCGCAGCAGAGGCGATGAACAGGTCGCAAGGGATCGCCGCTTCGCAGGCGGCGAGCATGTCGCGAGCGCTGACCACATCGATACGGGTGACGCGATCCGGGGTCGGCAGGTGCACGGGGCCTGTGATCAGGGTTACGCGGGCGCCGGCTTCTACCGCGGCTTCGGCCAGGGCAAAGCCCATTTTTCCGGAGCTGTGGTTGGTGATGTAGCGCACCGGATCAATGTTTTCCTGGGTCGGGCCAGCGGTGATCAGCACGTGTTTGCCGGTCAGTGCCTGACGCTGGAAGCAGTCTGCCGCGCACTGGGCGAGGTCGGTGGCTTCGAGCATGCGGCCCATGCCGACGTCGCCGCAGGCCTGGCTGCCGGAGGCTGGGCCGAAGACCTTGAGGTCGCGACTTTCGAGGGTTTTCAGATTCGCCTGGGTCGCCGGGTCGCGCCACATGGCCTGGTTCATCGCCGGGGCAACCGCGACCACGGCGTCGGTGGCCAGCACTAGCGTGGTCAGCAGGTCGTCGGCAATGCCTTGGGCCAGTCGGGCGATCAGGTCCGCGGTGGCGGGAGCGATCAGTACCAGATCGGCCCATTTGGCCAGCTCGATGTGGCCCATCGCGGCTTCGGCCGCCGGGTCCAGCAAATCGAGATGGACCGGATGCCCTGACAAGGCCTGCATGGTCAGCGGGGTAATGAATTCGCTGCCGCCACGGGTCATGACCACGCGCACTTCAGCGCCCTGGTCGATCAGGCGGCGAACCAGCTCGGCGCTCTTGTAGGCAGCAATGCCGCCGCCGACGCCCAGAACGATGCGTTTCCGATACAGCCGCTGCATAGGTCTGCCTTTCATTTCGTTGATGACTGCTTGGCGATACCCCCTCCCCAGGGATGAATTCGCCAGCAAAAAAGATGGGCTACGATATCACAGCGACCGCTATGGAACAGCGGCGCCCACATTCCAGGGAGGTGCTATGAGTATTCGTGATTGGCCGGCGGCGGAGCGGCCGCGGGAGAGGTTGCTTGAGTTGGGCTCGGGGAGTCTTTCGGACGCCGAGCTGCTGGCGATTTTTTTACGAACCGGCGTGTCGGGTAAAAGCGCGGTGGATCTGGCGCGACACCTGCTGAATCAATTTGGCAGCCTGCGCTCACTGCTAGAGGCCGATCAAGCTGCGTTCAGCAGGCAATTAGGGCTTGGGCCAGCGAAATTCGCTCAGCTGCAAGCGGCACAGGAAATGGGCAGAAGGCATTTGGCCGAATGTGCGCGTCAAAAATCGGCACTGGAGAATCCACAGGCGGTTCGTGACTACCTGAAAGCGATGCTGCGCCACGAGCCTCACGAGGTATTCGGGTGTCTGTTTCTGGATTCCAAGCATCAAGTTCTGGCGTTTGAAGTTCTGTTTCGCGGCTCCATCGACAGCACCAGTGTTTATCCGAGGCAAGTGGTTAAACGCGCCTTGGCCCACAACGCCGCAGCGTTGATCCTCTGCCACAACCATCCGTCGGGTAACACCAACCCCAGTCAAGCCGACCGCACGCTGACCAAGCGCCTGCAAGAGGCCCTGGACTTGATTGATGTGCGGGTGCTCGACCTTTCATCGTCGGTGACGGCGATCCGCTGTCCATGGCTGAGTACGGGTGGATGTAGTGAGCGACGAAAACCCATGTGGGAGCGGGCTTGCTCGCGAAGGCATCGTGTCTGTCGATATCAATGTCTACTGACAGACCGCTTTCGCGAGCAAGCCCGCTCCCACAGGGTTTGGTGGTGACGCTGATTACTTGAGGTTGACCTTCGAGTAATCCTGGCGGCCGAACGGGCTCACTTGATAGCCCTCAACGTCCTTGCGCGTCAACGCGAAAGCGGTCGGGTGAGCCAGTGGCAGCCACAGCGCCTGTTGCTGGATCTGCGCCTGAGCCTGTTCGTAGAGCTTGGTGCGTACACCTTGCTCGCCAGTGGTCTTGCCGGCGCTGATCAGCTTGTCCAGGTCCTGGTTGCAGTAGCGGGCGAAGTTGGTGCCGGATTTGACCCCCGCGCAGGAAAACTGCGGCGTGAGGAAGTTATCCGGGTCGCCGTTGTCGCCGGCCCAGCCCATGAACAGCAGGTCGTGCTCGCCGGCCTTGGCGCGACGAATCAGCTCGCCCCATTCGATCACGCGAATTTCGGCCTGGATGCCGATTTCCGCGAGGTCGGACTGCAGCAATTGCGCGCCGAGGCTCGGATTGGGGTTCAGCAGGCTGCCGGAAGGGCGGGTCCAGATGGTGGTCTGGAAACCATTTTTGAGCCCTGCCTTGGCCATCAATGCACGGGCCTTTTCGACGTCATGCGGGTAGCCCGGCAAGCCTTTGGCGTAGCTCCAGGTGTTGGGCGGATATGGACCGTTGGCGGGTTCGGCGGTGTCTTCGAACACGGCCTTGATGTAGTTGGCCTTGTCGAACGCCAGGTTGATTGCCTGACGTACTTCGGGTTTGTCCAGCGGCGGATGCTGGCTGTTGATGCCGACGAATGCGGTCATGAAGGCGTCAGTCTTTTCCACCTTCAGCGTTGGTTCCTGCTTCGCAGACTGTACGTCCAGCGGTTTGGGCGACAGGGCGATCTGGCACTCGTTGCGGCGCAATTTCTGCAAGCGCACGTTCGCGTCCGGAGTGATGGCGAAGATCAGCGGGTCAACCGACGGCTTGCCGCGGAAGTAATCCGGGTTGGCCTTGTAGCGAATCGAGGCGTCTTTCTGGAAACGCGTGAAGATGAACGGGCCGCTGCCGATCGGCTGGCTGTTGAGTTTCTCCGGGGTGCCGGCCTTCAGCAGTTTGTCGGCGTACTCAGCCGAATAGATCGAGGCGAAACCCATGCTCAGGGTCGGCAGGAAAGTAGAGTCCGGGTGATCGAGGGTGAAGCGGATGGTAAGCGGGTCCAGTGCGTCGATCTTCTTGATCAACGCCGGTAACTGCATCGATTGCGCGTGCGGAAAGCCACTCTGCGCCACTTTGTGCCATGTGTTTGCCGGGTCGAGCATGCGGTCGAAACTGAACTTCACGTCTTCGGCGGTCAGGTCATGCGTCGGGTTGAAGTATTCGGTATGGTGAAATTTCACCTGCGGGTGCAATTTGAAGATATAGGTCAGGCCATCGGGCGTGACTTCCCAACTGTCCGCGAGGCTGGCGACCACTTTGCCGCTGGCCGTGTCGAAGTCCACCAGGCGGTCCATCAGCACATCGGCCGAGGCATTGGTGGTGGTCAGCGAGTTGTATTGCACCACATCGAACCCTTCAGGGCTGGCCTCGGTGCAGACGGTCAGGGCGGCGGCATGGGCCAATGGGCTCAGCAGCAGTGGGGCGAGCAGCAGCGGTAGGGCAGCAAGGCGCATGGTCGGATTCCTTTACAGATCGAAGGCCCATCTGCAAGTGCAGTCTGGAAAAGGCTTACCCTAGTGGGCTCTTTTGCAAATGACTATCCCCTTTTTCGTTTTAAGGGGACTATGTGCGCTTGTTTTCGGTGATGCGGGCCGAGGAAAACCCGGAACCGGTCGGTTAGCCGATTCTCTGCGACGAGCGGTCTTAATCGACGACAGCCTTTATCCAAGGCGCCCGGCGCCCGTAAAAGGGGGAATTTATCAAGTTCGCGCACACGGAATGTTGTTGCTCTCCAGTCTTTCTGGTATAAAGCAGCGCTCTTTTCTAGGGGCCCGGTTCCTTCACTGTAGGTGTAGCCGGTAAGACCTCTAAAGAAACGCGGCGCCTGGCGCCAAATGACTGAGAGATTAAGCGGCCAACCCATGCCGGGTTGGGCATGTGGTTTTAGAGGGCTGAGGCATGTCGAGAGTATGTCAAGTTACCGGTAAGGGTCCGGTGACTGGGAATAACATTTCCCACGCAAACAACAAAACCCGTCGTCGTTTCCTGCCGAACCTGCAGCATCACCGCTTCTGGGTTGAAGAAGAGAAACGTTTCGTGCGTCTGCGCGTATCTGCCAAAGGCATGCGTATCATCGACAAGCGTGGCATCACTGTCGTGCTGGCCGAAATCCGCAAAGCCGGCAAGATCTAAGGGAGCTAATCATGCGTGAATTGATTCGTTTGATTTCGAGCGCCGGTACTGGTCACTTTTACACTACCGACAAGAACAAGCGCACTACTCCGGACAAAATCGAGATCAAGAAATTTGATCCGGTTGTTCGTAAGCACGTGATCTACAAAGAAGGCAAAATCAAGTAATTGATTTTTCCCTCTTACGAAAAAAGGCCCGTATCGCGAGATACGGGCCTTTTTTTTGTTGCCTGTGGGTTTTGTGTTGTCTGTCAGGGCCTCATCGCGGGCAAGCCACGCGCCCACAGGTTTTGTGATTGACACAGATCCCTGTGGGAGCGGGCTTGCTCGCGAAGGGGCCGGCCCAAACAGCACAAATCCTCAAGCCTTCTGTTCAAACACCACATAGATCTTGCGGCACGGCTCCAGCACTTCCCAGGTGCCTTTGAAACCGGCCGGGATCACGAAGCGATCGCCCACGCGCAAAGTCTTGGCGTTGCCATCGTTGTCGCGCAGTACTGAAACCCCCTGAACGATTTCGCAGTATTCGTGCTCGGTATAGTTCACTAGCCACTGGCCGACTTCGCCTTCCCAGACACCTGTACTCATCTGGCCGCACGGGCTGTTGTAGTGGTTGTACACCGCTTGCTCGGGGTCGCCCTTGAGGACTTTCGCCGGGTCTGGCCGATAGCGATCAGGCTGGGTGTTGGCCTGGCTGAAATCGACGATGTCTTGGATGTTCATTCTTGTAATTCCCCATGATTGCGGCGCGAGTGGCTGGATAGAAGTCTATGTTTATTAAAATGAACACTTCAAGACCGTTTACCGACCTTGTGTCAAATATATTGAAACAATTACGGCCGCTGGTTTAGGGTGACGGTTGTCCAGGCCGAAAGGTAGGCTGGCCGGGCAGCATTCCTGACAGCACCCGCATAGAACGCGGGGCACTCGTATTCAATAAGAGGAGGACACTCGTATGACCACCCTGACTCGTGCCGACTGGGAACAACGGGCTCGCGATCTGAAGATCGAAGGCCGCGCCTACATCAATGGCGAATACACCGATGCCGTCTCTGGCGATACCTTTGAGTGCATCAGCCCGGTCGATGGCCGCCTGCTGGGCAAGATTGCCAGTTGTGATGCCGCCGACGCCCAGCGTGCCGTGGACAATGCCCGCGCCACTTTCAATTCCGGCGCTTGGTCGCGCCTGGCGCCGACCAAACGCAAAGCCACCATGATTCGTTTCGCCGGCCTGCTGAAACAGCACGCCGAAGAGCTGGCCCTGCTCGAAACCCTGGACATGGGCAAGCCGATCAGCGATTCCCTGTACATCGACGTTCCCGGCGCGGCGCAAGCCCTGAGCTGGAGCGGTGAAGCCATCGACAAGATCTACGACGAAGTCGCCGCCACCCCACACGATCTGCTGGGTCTGGTCACTCGCGAGCCGGTCGGTGTGGTCGGCGCCATCGTGCCGTGGAACTTTCCTTTGATGATGGCCTGCTGGAAACTGGGGCCTGCGCTGTCCACCGGTAACTCGGTGATTCTCAAGCCATCGGAAAAATCGCCGCTCACCGCCATCCGCATCGCCGAACTGGCCGTCGAGGCCGGCATTCCCAAAGGCGTGCTGAACGTGCTGCCAGGTTACGGTCACACTATCGGCAAGGCCCTGGCCCTGCACAACGACGTCGACACCTTGGTGTTTACCGGTTCGACCAGGACCGCCAAGCAACTGCTGATCTACTCCGGCGAATCGAACATGAAGCGCGTCTGGCTGGAAGCTGGCGGCAAGAGCCCGAACATCGTGTTCGCTGATGCGCCGGACTTGCAAGCCGCCGCCGAAGCCGCCGCCGGTGCGATCGCCTTCAACCAGGGCGAAGTCTGCACCGCTGGCTCGCGCCTGCTAGTCGAGCGTTCGATCAAGGACAAATTCCTGCCGCTGGTGATCGAGGCTCTGAAAACCTGGAAGCCGGGCAACCCACTGGACCCGGCAACCAATGTCGGTGCGCTGGTGGACACCCAGCAGATGAACACTGTGTTGTCCTACATCGAATCCGGTCACATCGATGGCGCCAAACTGGTGGCTGGCGGCAAGCGCATTCTTCAGGAAACCGGTGGCACTTACATCGAGCCGACGATTTTCGATGGCGTGAGCAACGCGATGAAAATTGCTCAGGAAGAAATCTTCGGTCCGGTGTTGTCGGTCATTACCTTCGACAGCGCTGAAGAAGCCATCCAGATCGCCAACGACACGCCTTACGGTCTGGCCGCAGCAGTCTGGACCGCCGACATCTCCAAGGCTCACCTGACCGCCAAGGCTTTGCGTGCCGGTAGCGTGTGGGTCAATCAGTACGACGGCGGCGACATGACCGCACCGTTCGGTGGATTCAAACAGTCCGGCAACGGTCGCGACAAGTCGTTGCATGCGTTCGACAAGTACACCGAGCTGAAGGCGACCTGGATCAAGTTGTAATGTGTAGCGGGCCCCGGTTCATATCGAGGCCCGACGCAACATAGATCCCTCGTGGGAGCGAGCCTGCTCGCGATAGCGGTATGACAGTCGACGTCAAGGTTGAATGTTGCTCCGTCATCGCGAGCAGGCTCGCTCCCACAGTGTTTTGTGTTGCACATAAAGTATCCACAGGAGCGTGGAACATGCGTTGGGCGACGTATTTCGCCGTTTTGGCGTCTGTCTTGAGTGTCGGCCTGGCCTTGGGGGTCAGCATGCCGTTGGTATCGCTGCGTCTGGAAGGCTGGGGTTATGGCTCGTTCGCAATCGGCGTGATGGCGGCGATGCCGGCCATTGGCGTATTGCTGGGGGCGAAAATCTCCAGCCACCTCGCAGCCCGTCTTGGCACGGCCAATTTGATGCGCCTTTGCCTGTGGGCTGGGGCGGTGTCCATCGGTTTGCTGGCAGTGTGGCCGAGCTACCCGGTTTGGCTGGTACTGCGGTTGATGATTGGGGTGATCCTGACCCTCGTCTTCATCCTCGGCGAAAGCTGGATCAACCAGCTAGTGGTCGAGCAATGGCGTGGTCGACTGGTGGCACTGTATGGCAGTAGCTATGCGCTGAGTCAGCTGGCCGGGCCGTTACTGTTGGGGGCATTGGGCACCGAGCACGATTACGGCTTCTGGGTTGGCGTCGGTTTGCTGATGATGTCGCCGCTTCTGCTGTTGGGCCGCAGCGGCGCACCCACCAGCGAAGCCTGCAGCGTAACCCTCGCAGACTTGTTGACCTTCTGCCGTGGCTTGCCGGCGATTGCCTGGGCGGTATCGCTGTTCGCGGCGTTCGAAGCGATGATCCTGACTTTGCTGCCGGTCTATTGCCTGCGTCAGGGCTTCACCACGGAAATCGCCTTGGCGATGGTCAGCACGGTGGTGGTGGGTGATGCCTTGCTGCAATTGCCGATTGGCGCGCTGGCCGATCGCTTGTCGCGGCGTACGTTGTTCACTGGCTGTGCGCTGCTCTTGTTGCTGTCGAGCCTGGCGATTCCGTTGCTGATCGACACGCTACTGATCTGGCCGCTGTGGGTGTTGTTTGGCGCCAGTGCCGGCGGTTTGTTCACCTTGTCGCTGATCCTGATCGGCGAGCGTTATCGCGACGATGCGCTGGTGCGGGCTAATGCCCACATCGCGCAGCTCTGGGGCATTGGTTGCCTGATTGGGCCATTGGCGGCGGGTGCCGGCAGCCAATGGATCAGCGGGCATGCCTTGCCGTTGCTGATGGCGGCGGGTGCATTGGGGCTGGTGATTCTAGTGTCGCGGCAAGGGGCGTTTGGCACGGTTGCCGAACCGGCCTGAACGCCACAGGGCCGGTCTACAACATCCGCTCCAGGCCGACCACGCTGCCGAGCCATGAATTGAATCGCCGCCACCAACCCCCTGGTTCTTTGGTCAATGTGTGCTGTTTGCCGTCATCTTCGGTGACCCAGACGATTTGACCCTTTTCCAGTCGGGCCTGATAGCTGAGTGCAGGCGCCATACCCTCCAGTGCCAGTTCTCGAACCCGTCCGGCGAGCTGCGGGTTGTCCACCAGCACCCCGACTTCGGTGTTCCACAGGACCGAGCGCGGGTCGAAATTGAACGAGCCGATGAATGCTTTCTGTTGGTCGAAAATCATCGCCTTGCTATGCAAGCTGGAGTCGGAGCTACGGTAACTGCTCCCGCTGTGAAACAGTCTCGGTCCACTGCCGCTGCCGCCGTTATCGCCGGGCTGGCGGCGTAATTCGAACAGCTGCACACCATGTTCCAGCAAGGCTTTGCGATAAGGCGCATAACCACCGTGTGTGACCGGTACATCGGTGGCTTCCAGTGAATTGGTCAGCAAACTCACAGAAACGCCGGCATCGGCGCGACCGGTCAGGTAAACCAGCCCCGGTTGAGCGGGCACAATGTAGGCCGAGACCATGATCAGCTCCTTGCTGACCCCATTGAGTTCGGGCGCCAACTGGGTGGTCAGCAGCAAGTGCGGATCCGGCTCGCCGTCGGCCAGTACTTTGCTCGGTGCATCCCACAACGCCTGGTTCCAGGCCCAGATCAGCTCCCGGCGCCAGACATCCAGGCGCGGTTGAGTGGTGTAAGCCATCAACTGTTGATAAAGCGCGTGATTCTGTTTGCGCGTTTCTTCGAGGGACTCATCCAGTCGAGTCCGGGTGTTTTTTAGATCCCTGGCGGTCGGCTTGGTCGAGAGAAACTGCTCGATCGGCTTGCTCAGAGCGCTGTTCCAGTACTCGTCGAAGCTATGCCCCAGCTGCTCTGCGACCGGGCCGACACTGAGCATATCGATGTCGGTGAAATTCATTTTTGGCTCGGCATCGAAATACTCGTCCCCCAGGTTGCGCCCGCCAACGATCGCCGCGCTGTTATCCGCCACCCACAGTTTGTTGTGCATGCGCCGATGTTGCTGCGACAGGTTGAACAGCCGGCCCATGGTTCGCGTAACAACGGTGCTGCGGCCCAGGTGCAGCGGATTGAACACGCGGATCTGAATCTTCGGATGGGCGGCGAGGGTGGCGATGATCCGGTCCAGGCCATCACTGGTGGTGTCGTCGAGCAGAATCCGCACCCGCACGCCGCGGTCGGCGGCATTGAGCAGCTCCCTCACCAGTATTCGTGTGCTGATGCCGTCGTGGACGATGTAGTACTGCAGATCGAGGCTGCTTTGGGCGTTGCGAATCAGCTCGGCGCGGGCGGTGAAGGCCTCGGCGCTGTCAGAGAGCAAGCGAAAGCCCGATTGGCCCTGATGGGGGGCAGCCTGGGCCTGGATCGAACGGCCGAACGCCGAGTCTGCTGCCGGTAGGGCCTGACTCGGCTCACGAGGGACGTCGAGCGTCGCGCAGCCACCCAGGAACGAGGCGAGTAACAGAAGAGCAAGCAGGGGCTGTCTGATTCTCACGGAGCATGTTCCGTTGGCGGCCTTGTTAGTTATATGGACGCCGGATCCCGAAGAAAGGTCAGTCGGTTTCCGCCAGCAGTTTGATCGCCGCCGCACCGACCTTGCGCACTGCTTCTTCGATCTGCGGGGTTGTTTTGGCAGCGTAGTTCATCCGCAGGCAATTGCGGTATTTGCCCGAGGCGGAAAAGATACTGCCGACAGCAATCTGTACGCCTTGATCATGTAGCGCCCGATTGAGTTTCAGGGTATCGAAGCCCTCCGGCAGTTCGACCCACAGCATGAAGCTGCCTTGCGGACGGCTGGCCCGGGTGCCAGCGGGGAAGTAGCGGGTCACCCAGTCGATCATCGCGTCGCGATTGCGCTGGTATTGCGTGCGCATCTTGCGCAAATGCGGTTCGAAGTGCCCGGCCTTGAGAAATTCGGCAATCGCAATTTGCGGTTGCGGCGCCGTGGAGCCGGTGCTGATGTATTTCATGTGCAGCACCCGTTCCAGATAACGGCCCGGTGCGACCCAACCAATGCGCAGGCCTGGTGCCAAAGTCTTGGAAAAAGAACTGCAGAGCAGGACGCGGCCGTCTTCGTCGAATGATTTGATCGTGCGCGGGCGCGGGTAGGTGTAGGCCAGTTCGCCATACACATCGTCCTCGATAATCGCCACGTCGAAACGCTGTGCGAGTGTCAACAGCGCACGTTTGCGCGCCTCCGGCATGATGTAGCCCAGCGGGTTGTTGCAGTTGGGGGTCAACTGTATGGCTTTGATCGGCCATTGCTCCAATGCCAGTTCCAAAGCATCGAGGCTGATGCCGGTGAGCGGGTCGGTGGGGATTTCCAGGGCTTTCATGCCCAGGCCCTTGAGCGTCTGCATGGCGCCGTGAAAGCTCGGCGAATCTACGGCGACGATGTCACCCGGCTCGCAGATGGCGCGGATGCTGGTGGACAGTGCTTCGTGGCAACCGGTAGTGATCACCAGATCGTTGGCGCTCAACTGGCAACCGGAGTCGAGCATCAGGCGAGCGATCTGCTCGCGCAATTCGAGGGTGCCGTAGATGTTGTCGTAATACAGGCCGGGCATGTCCTGCCGACGGCTGATTCGCGCCAGGTTGCGCAGCAGCGGTTTCATGGTCGGCGTGGTGATGTCCGGCATGCCGCGACCCAGTTGCACGACGTCCTTGCGCGGTACGGCGCGGATCAGTTCCAGCACTTGATCCCACTGCGAAATATCCACCGGTCGTTGGGCTGGTCGGCCAACCACGGGCAGCTCCGGCAGCTCGCGACTCACCGGTACGAAGTAGCCGGACTTGGGTTTGGGCATCGCCAGACCAACGTCTTCCAGCACTCGATAGGCCTGCTGCACCGTGCTCAGGCTGACCCCATGTTCGACACTCAGCGCCCGCACCGAGGGCAACCGGTCGCCGGGACGATAGAAGCCCTGTTCGATACGAGTGCCGAGCAATTCGGCGAGGTTAACGTAAAGGGTCATGGCGCAGTCTCGGTGTGGGTGATTCGGTTAACCAGCACAGATGGGGCAAAAATATGTGATTCAGAGGCTGAAACGGAAAATCTGTATGGAGTTAATACACCATCGTTGAATCTGTAATGCTTTTCGCCGTCCGCGCATCATGAAAGCTCTGGCTACCCAAGTAAACAGGAGCAATGAAAATGAACGGCTTGAGCGATGTGCGGCTGACGTTACACAGTCAGGAACTGGCGGCAGGGCAAAACAACGGCGCACGCGAGGCGGTCATGCGCAACGCACCGTCCTGCCTGGGTCGCTGGGGCCTGTTCTGGCATCGTCTGCACACGCGCAAGGTGTTGCTGGAATTGACGGCGGAACAGCTCAGGGATGTCGGATTGAGTCAGGAGCAGGCGCGGGAGGAGGGGCTTAAACCGTTCTGGCGGATCTGAGTTTTGTGGTGTTCTTTAAATCGATTCGCGAGCAAGCCCGCTCCCACATTTGATCGTTGTCGAACACAAAATCTGTGTTCGCTAAAAATCAAATGTGGGAGCGGGCTTGCTCGCGAAGGCGTCGACACAGACGCCGAAAATCTTTCAGACCAACTCCTTCATCCGATGCCACAACATCCCCAACGCCAGCAACGGCGAACGCAAATGTTTGCCACCCGGGAAGGTGACATGCGGCACCTTGGCAAACAGATCGAACCCTCCACTCTGCTGACCACTGATGGCTTCAGCCAACAATTTCCCCGCCAGATGCGTGGCGTTCACCCCATGACCGGAATAAGCCTGGGCGTAATACACATTCGGCTGCTCCTTGAGTCGTCCGATCTGCGGCAGGCGATTGGCGCCGATGCCGATCATCCCGCCCCATTGATAGTCGATTTTCACCCCGGCCAGTTGCGGGAACACCGCCAGCATCTTCGGTCGCATATACGCGGCGATGTCTTTCGGATCGCGTCCTGAATAATGGCAGGCACCGCCGAACAGCAAGCGTCGGTCGGCCGAGAGTCGGTAGTAATCCAGCGCCACCCGTTGATCGCAGACCGCCATGTTTTGTGGCAGCAGCGCGTGGGCCAGTTCTTCGCTCAAAGGTTCGGTGGCGATGATGTAACTGCCAGCGGGCAGCACCTTGCCGCCGAGTTGCGGATTGAGATCGTTGAGGTAGGCGTTGCAACCCAGCACCAGCGTCTTCGCGCGAACCGTGCCCTGGGCGGTGTGGACCTTGACCTCGGGGCCGTAATCGATGCGGGTTACCGCCGATTGTTCGAACAGCTTCGCGCCCAATTGCCCGGCGGCAGCCGCTTCGCCGAGTGCCAGGTTCAAGGGGTGCAGATGCCCGGAGCCCATGTCGATCAAGCCGCCGACATAGCGGTTGGAACCGACCACGCTGTGCATTTCATTGGCTTGCAGCAGACGGGTTTCGTAACGGTAACCGAGGCTGCGCAACTCGATGGCTTCTTCGGCAAAGCCTTCCAGCTCGTGAGCCTTGTTGGCGAGGTCGCAGTAACCCCAAGTCAGGTCGCAAGGGATCTGAAAACGCTCGATCCGCTGCCGGACGATTTCCACCGCTTCCAGGCCCATCAGTTTCATCTGGCGCACACCATCGACACCGATCACGTTGGCGAACTGATCGAGGCCATGGCCGACGCCGCGAATCAATTGCCCGCCATTGCGTCCGCTGGCGCCCCAACCGATCTTGTGCGCTTCCAGCAGCACCACGCTGAAGCCACGTTCGGCCAATTCAAGCGCGGTGTTCAGCCCGGAGAACCCGCCGCCCACCACACACACGTCCGCAACCAGCTCACCTGTGAGCACCGCAAGATCGGGTTGCGGCAAACTGCTGGCGGCGTAATAAGAGGCCGCGTGTTGATGGCTCGGGGCGGGTTGCTGAACGGGGGCGTTCATGTGCGTCATCCTGAGTTCGTGTGTTTGAAAAAGTTGACGGAGCATAAGCCGCCGCTTCGGACACGGGCAACACCGGTCGGTTGGCGCTGTCTAGATCAGGTTTTTTGCGTCAGAATCCCAGTCTATTCCGCATTCGGTCACCGCTTCGATGAGTTGCAACAGCCAGAAAATTCGCACGCTGCGCCAGCAGATTCCCTCTTTCGAGTGCGTGCCCGGCTGCCATGACTGCTGTGGGCCGGTGACCACCTCGCCCGAAGAAATGTCCCGCCTGCCGCGCAAGACCCGGGCGGAGCAAGATGCGGCGATGGATGAGCTCAACTGCGTCCATCTGGGCCCCAACGGCTGCACGGTATATGACGAACGACCGCTGATCTGTCGGCTGTTCGGTACCACCAAGACGTTGCCGTGCCCCAACGGGCGGCGACCGGTGGAGCTGATCCATCCGCGGGTCGAGAAGCAGATTCATGAGTACATGGCTTCGACGCGGCAGGTGTTGGTTTAAAGCCGCGTTACTTCAACCGGGACCGAGTCGCATCAATCGCGAGCAGGCTCGCTCCCACAAGGACACCGCTGTACCTGTGGGAGCGAGCCTGCTCGCGATAGCGGTCGCTCAGGCAGCCCTTCCCTTGTGGCTGAGCCCTCAATCCGGAATCGGCAGGTTCAAGCTCTCTTTCACTTCTTCCATCACGATATAGCTCTTGGATTCGCGCACATGCGGCAGCTTGAGCAGGATGTCGCCCAGCAGTTTGCGGTACGAGGCCATCTCGGAAATCCGTGCTTTCACCAGGTAATCGAAATCCCCTGACACCAAATGGCATTCCAGTACGTGGGGCAGTTTCAGCACCGCGCGTCGGAACTCTTCGAAAGTATCGCCGGATTTGTAGTCGAGGCTGATCTCGACGAACACCAGCAAGCTACCCTTGAGGTGCTGCGGATTCAGGCGGGCGTTGTAGCCCATGATGATCCCTTCGCGCTCCAGTCGCCGTACTCGCTCGGTGCAGGGCGTGGTGGAGAGGCCGACCTTTTCCCCCAGCTCGGTGAAGGAAATGCGCCCGTCCGCTTGCAGGATCCGCAGGATGTTGCGGTCGATCTTGTCCAGCTCACGTTTGGTCTGAGTATTGGTCCGCATAGGGGATGCTCCTCCGTGAAAAGGGTTTTTGCCGAGAATTGTCGCCAAATATAGGCACTTATATAGTGAAAAGCACTGGCTAATCTTTTTTAAACTGCCCACATCTTCGGTCTGCACAATAAACGTCAGCGGTAAGCCGCGATGAGGGATATGAAAATGCGCGTTCTGGTCTTGGGTAGCGGCGTCATCGGTACCGCCAGTGCCTATTATCTGGCACGGGCCGGCTTTGAGGTGACGGTGGTTGACCGTCAGCCCGCGGCGGCCATGGAAACCAGTTTCGCCAACGCCGGGCAGGTTTCGCCGGGTTATGCCTCGCCGTGGGCCGCGCCGGGCGTGCCGCTCAAAGCCATCAAGTGGTTGTTGCAGCGTCACGCACCGCTGGCGATCAAGGCTACTGCCGACATCGACCAATACCTGTGGATGGCGCAGATGCTGCGCAACTGCACCGCCAGCCGTTACGCGGTGAACAAGGAGCGCATGGTGCGCCTGTCCGAATACAGCCGCGACTGCCTCGACGAATTGCGCGCCGAAACCGGCATTGCCTACGAAGGCCGCAGCTTGGGGACTACCCAGCTGTTCCGCACCCAGGCGCAGCTTGATGGCGCCGCCAAAGACATCGCCGTGCTGCAAGAGTCCGGCGTGCCGTTCGAACTGCTCGACCGCGCCGGTATTGCCCGGGTCGAACCGGCCCTGGCCAGTGTCACCGACATCCTCGCGGGTGCCTTGCGTCTGCCGAACGACCAGACCGGCGACTGCCAGATCTTCACCACCCGCCTGGCCGAAATGGCCACGAAGCTGGGTGTGGAATTCCGTTTCGGCCAGGACATTCAGCGCCTCGACTTCGCCGGTGATCGCATCAACGGCGTGTGGATCGACGGCAAGCTGGAAACCGCCGACCGCTACGTGCTGGCGCTGGGCAGCTACTCGCCGCAATTGCTCAAGCCGTTGGGCATCCGGGCTCCGGTGTATCCGCTCAAGGGTTACTCGCTGACCGTGCCGATCATCAACCCGGCGATGGCCCCGACCTCGACCATTCTCGACGAGACCTACAAGGTCGCGATCACCCGTTTCGACAACCGCATTCGCGTCGGCGGCATGGCGGAAATTGCCGGTTTTGACCTGTCATTGAACCCGCGTCGACGCGAAACCCTGGAGATGATCGTCAACGACCTTTATCCTCAGGGCGGCGATCTGCCCCAGGCGAGCTTCTGGACCGGCCTGCGTCCGACCACTCCGGACGGCACCCCGATTGTTGGCGCCACACCGTTCAAAAACCTGTTTCTGAATACGGGCCACGGTACGCTCGGGTGGACCATGGCTTGTGGTTCCGGTCGTTTGCTGGCTGACCTGATGGCGAAGAAAACGCCGCAGATCAGTGCCGAAGGCCTTGATATTTCCCGTTATGGCAACAAACTTCAGGAGTCCGCAAAACATGTCAATCCAGCGCCAGCTCACCAATGAGCGCATGAGCCAGATCGTTGTCCACAACAGTACGGTGTATCTGGCAGGGCAGGTCGGCGATGACATGAGCGCCGGGATTGAACAGCAGACCCGTGAAACCCTCGCCAACATCGAGCGTTTGCTGGATCTGGCCGGGACCGACAAGAGCCGTCTGCTGTCGGTGACGATTTACCTGAAAGACATCGACGCGCACTTCGAAGGCATGAATTCGGTGTGGGACCAGTGGCTGCCAAAAGGCGTTGCCCCGGCCCGCGCTACCGTTGAGTCGAAGCTGTGCGAACCGCAAATCCTGGTCGAGCTGTCGGTTGTCGCCGCGCTGCCATAACGCTCGGCCAGAAAGATCCCTCTCCCGGTGCTGTTGGCGGTTCACGCTGTCAGCCAGTGCCGGTTTTTTATTCCAATGACCGACTAGAAGTCTGCCGCCATGCGTCCAGCCCGTGCCCTGATCGACCTTCAAGCCCTGCGCCACAACTACCGGATCGCCCGTGAAGTCACGGGGGCCAAGGCCCTCGCGGTGATCAAGGCCGATGCCTATGGCCATGGCGCGGTACGCTGCGCCCAGGCACTGGAAGCCGAGGCGGACGGGTTTGCTGTGGCGTGCATCGAAGAGGCGTTGGAGCTGCGTGCCGCGGGCATTCGTGCGCCGGTGTTGTTGCTCGAAGGCTTTTTCGAAGCCGATGAGCTGTCGCTGATCGTCGAGCATGACTTCTGGTGCGTGGTGCATTCGCTGTGGCAGCTCGAAGCCATCGAAAAAGCCGCGCTGAGCAAACCGATCACGGTCTGGCTCAAGCTCGACTCGGGCATGCATCGGGTTGGTTTGCACCCGGCGGATTACCAGGCAGCCTACCAACGGCTGCTGGCCAGCGGCAAAGTGGCGAAGATCGTGCTGATGAGTCACTTCGCCCGCGCCGATGAGCTGCACTGCCAGACCAGCGCCGAGCAGGTTGCGGTGTTCGAGGCGGCGCGTCAGGGGTTGTCGGCCGAAATCAGTCTGCGTAACTCGCCGGCGGTGCTCGGTTGGCCGCAGATTCCGAGCGATTGGGTGCGTCCAGGCATCATGCTCTACGGCGCGACGCCTTTCGAAGAGGCCAATGCCGTGGCGTCCCGCCTGCAACCGGTGATGACCCTGGAATCGAAAGTGATTTGCGTGCGTGAACTGCCGGCCGGCGAGCCGATTGGCTACGGCGCGAAATTCGTCACCCCCAAGCCAATGCGCGTTGGCGTGGTGGCGATGGGGTATGCCGACGGCTATCCACGTCAGGCGCCGACCGGTACGCCCGTAATGGTCGCCGGGCAGCGCAGCCAGTTGATTGGCCGCGTGTCGATGGACATGCTCTGCGTCGACCTGACCGATGTGCCGCAAGCCGGCCTTGGTTCGCCCGTCGAGTTGTGGGGTAAAAATATCCTCGCCAGTGACGTTGCGACGGCCGCGGGCACGATTCCTTACCAGATCTTCTGCAACCTGCGTCGGGTGCCGCTGCTCTATTCCGGGGCCTGACGAATAATGCTCCCGACCGAAAGTCGCTTCGCCAAACAGGATTCAGGCCCAAGTGTTGTAAATACTGAACGCTGTCGCCATGATAACGCTCAATATTCCTGCAACCTGAATCCCTGGAGGCTCCAGCATTGGACGTCGGTGAACGACTGCAATCGATCCGTAAGCTCAAAGGTCTTTCCCAGCGTGAGCTCGCCAAACGCGCGGGTGTAACCAACAGCACCATTTCGATGATCGAGAAGAACAGCGTCAGCCCCTCGATCAGTTCGCTGAGGAAGGTACTGGGCGGGATTCCCATGTCCATGGTCGAGTTCTTTTCCGAAGAAATCCTGCAGGAAAAACCGACTCAGATCGTCTACAAGGCCCACGAGCTGATCGATATTTCCGATGGGGCAGTGACCATGAAACTGGTCGGTCGGGCTCACCCGAGCCGGGCTATCGCGTTCCTCAACGAAATTTACCCGCCTGGCGCCGACACCGGTGACGAGATGCTCACCCATGAGGGCGAGGAAACCGGAATTCTGGTGGAAGGTCGGCTGGAGCTGGTGGTCGGGCTCGAAACATTTGTGCTCGAGGCCGGCGATAGCTACTACTTTGAAAGTACCAAGCCGCACCGCTTCCGTAATCCGTTCGATGCTCCGGCGCGACTAATCAGCGCAGCTACCCCGGCGAATTTCTAAGAGAAGAGGCGTCCTGCCCGGATTGTGGAGACGCCCATGCTGTATTTCCGCCCACGATAAAACCCCTTCGACTTTGGGGTTGTTTCAGTGTGACGGGCTTACCGCTATACTTGCGCCCGCCTGCGAACCGTGGCCGTGGGCGTGACTAGCCACCATTGAGGGTGAACGCGTGAATCTAATTATGAAAATGCTGGCTGTACCAGCAACCGTATTGGCCCTTTGGGCAGTCAGCGCACAAGCAGCGACCAACGACGATATTGCTAAACGTCTTGAACCCGTCGGCCAGGTTTGTGTGCAGGGCAAAGAGTGCAAGGGGATGGAAGTCGCTGCCTCTGCTGGTGGCGGTGGTGGTGCCAAGACCCCTGACGAAGTGATTGCGAAACATTGCAACGCTTGCCACGGTACCGGCCTGTTGGGCGCACCGAAAATTGGTGATGCTGCAGCCTGGGGCGAGCGCGCCAAGAAAGAAGGCGGCCTGGATGGCTTGCTGGCGAAAGCAATCTCCGGCCTCAACGCGATGCCGCCAAAAGGCACCTGCGCCGATTGCGCCGACGCCGAGCTCAAAGGCGCCATCCAGAAGATGTCCGGCCTGAAGTAAGCCCGGTCTTCAACGAAAAGCCGCTTACGAGCGGCTTTTTTGTGCCTGCGATTTACCCCTGAGGCTATGCTTTGCAGCAAAGACCCGGCAAGCTCGGTCCAACCCCAATTCATGGAACGGGCGGGAGGATCAGATGGTGCAGTTGTGTTCTATCGAGCAGGCGGTCGATGACGTTCTGGCGCGGTTGTCGGCGCATATCCACATGGGATTGCCGCTGGGGCTGGGCAAGCCCAATCACTTCGTCAACGCGCTGTATCAACGGATCGCGCAACTGCCCGAGCGGCAACTGACGATTTACACCGCTCTGTGCCTCGGCCGCCCGCCATTGGGCGATGGCTTGCAAAAGCGCTTCCTCGAACCCTTCATCGAGCGGGTGTTCGGCGATTATCCGGAGCTGGATTTCCTCGCCGACCTGCATCGCGACAGCCTGCCAGCCAACATCCACATTCATCAATTTTTCATGCAACCAGGCAGCCTGCTTAACAGCGCGTCGGCCCAGCAGGATTACGTCAGCAGCAATTACAGCCACGCCGCCCGGGACATCAATGCCGCTGGCTTGAACCTGGTCGCGCAACTGGTTGCCAGCCACAGCGAGCATCCCGATCGCCTGAGCCTGAGCTGCAACCCGGACATCACCCTCGATCTGTTGCCGATGATCGCCAAACGCCGGGCGGCGGGGGAAACGATCATGCTGGTGGGGCAGGTACACAACGATTTGCCGTACATGCCTGGCGATGCGGAAATCGGCATCGACAACTTCGACCTGCTGATCGACGCGAAGGACGAAACCACACTGTTTTCCACGCCGAACATGCCGGTGGGCTTTCAGGATCATTTCATCGGGCTGCACGCCAGTACGTTGGTGCGTGATGGCGGCACTTTGCAGATTGGTATTGGCGCCATGGGTGATGCCCTGACGGCAGCGTTGCTGGCGCGGCAGGCTGACAGTGATGGTTACAAGGCGTTGTTGGCGGATCTGAATCTCAGCCAGTGGGCGCAGTTGATTGAGCGTGAAGGAGGCATCGAACCGTTCGCCAAGGGCCTTTACGGTTGCAGCGAAATGTTCGTCAACGGCTTGCTGGTATTAGCGGACGCCGGGATCGTGCGGCGCAAGGTCTACCCGGACGTGCCGACCCAACAGCAGGCGAATGCCGGAACACTGGACGAGGCCGCGCAGACTGACGGCATCTCGGTGCATGGTGGATTTTTCCTCGGGCCGCGCAGTTTCTATGAACGCCTGCGGGAGATGCCCCAAGGCAAACGGCTCGAATTCAACATGACCCGCATCAGCTACATCAACGAGCTCTACGGTCAGGAGGAACTCAAACGCTTGCAGCGCCTCGATGCGCGCTTCATCAATACTGTCTTCACCATGACCTTGCTCGGCGCCGGCGTGGCCGATCAACTCGAAGATGGGCGGGTGCTCAGCGGCGTCGGCGGGCAATACAACTTCGTCGTCCAGGGCCATGCGCTGGAAGGCGCGCGTTCGATCCTGCTGCTGCGCAGTTGGCGCGAGTCGGGCGGTGAAGTCAGTTCGAATATCGTCTGGGAATACGGTCACTGCACGATCCCACGGCATCTGCGGGACATCGTCGTCACCGAGTACGGCATCGCCGATTTGCGGGGCAAGACCGATGCGGCGGTGATCGAGGCGTTGCTGAACATCAGCGACTCACGCTTCCAACCGGGGCTGATCGAGCAAGCGCAGAGCGTTGGTAAATTGCCGAAGCATTTTCGCCTCGATCCGCGTTTCGCCGACAACAGCCCACAGTGGTTGCAGGCCATTCAAGCGCGGCATTTGAATCTGTTTCCGGAATATCCGCTGGGCTGTGATTTCACCGCTGAGGAACGGGACTTATTGCGGGCGCTGAACTGGCTGAAGAGCAAATTCAAGCTCACGGAGATTCTGGAGTTGGGCAAGGCTGCGCTGGATGCACCAGAGCCTTCGGAATTTCCGGTGCATCTGGAAAGGATGCAGCTGACGAAACCGGAGGGTTTGAAAGAGGATTTGTTTCAGCGGCTGTTGCTCACCGGCCTCAAAGCCACCGCTTTGTAACGGCCAGCGGAGACCAAATGTGGGAGCGGGCTTGCTCGCGAATGCGGTGTGTCAGTCAAAGTTGATGTCGACTGACACACCGCATTCGCGAGCAAGCCCGCTCCCACACTGGTTTTGCGGTGTGGCGGTTTATTCGATGAAGGTTACAACGCCGTCCTTCAGCGACTGCACCCGCGCCAACGATTCAACGCGATAACCCTGAGCATCCAGTTCCGCACGCCCTCCCTGAAACGACTTCTCGATCACAATACCCAAGCCGGCCACGGTCGCGCCGGCCTGTTTGATGATCGAGATCAGCGCTTGCGAGGCCTTACCGTTGGCCAAAAAGTCGTCGATGATCAGCACGCGGTCGCTGCTAGTCAGGTGGCGTGGGGAGATCGCCACGGTACTTTCGGTCTGCTTGGTGAACGAGTAAACGGTCGCCGACAGCAGGTTTTCAGTCAGGGTCAGGGACTGATGCTTACGGGCAAAAATCACCGGCACGCCAAGGTTCAGGCCGGTCATGATCGCCGGAGCAATGCCCGAGGCTTCGATGGTGACAATCTTGGTGATGCCCGAGTCCTTGAACAGCGTGGCGAATTCGTCGCCGATCAGTTTCATCAGGGCCGGGTCGATCTGGTGGTTCAGAAAGGCGTCGACTTTCAGAACCTGGTCGGAAAGCACGATGCCTTCTTCGCGAATTTTCTTGTGCAGTGCTTCCATGAAGCGTTCCTCTTTTGGCGCCTTGTGGCCCCTAAACTCTTATAAAAGTGCTCGATTCTAGCGCTTTAACATCGCGCGTATATCCGCCAATGCGGTATTACCGCGAACCGCTTTGACTTCAACAGGAGTGTCGTCGTTGCCTTCCCAAGCCAAGTCGTCCGGCGGAAGTTCATCGAGGAAACGGCTAGGCGCGCAGTCGATGATCTCGCCGTATTGCTTACGCTTGGCGGCGAAGGTGAACGCCAACGTCTGACGCGCTCGGGTAATCCCGACGTAGGCCAGGCGACGTTCCTCTTCAATGGTGTCGGCTTCGATGCTGGAGCGGTGCGGGAGGATTTCCTCTTCCATGCCCATGATGAACACGTAGGGGAATTCCAGACCCTTGGAGGCGTGCAAGGTCATCATCTGCACGCCTTCGGCGCCGTCTTCCTCTTCCTGTTGACGCTCCAGCATGTCGCGCAGAACGAGTTTGCCGATAGCGTCTTCAACGGTCATCTCGCCTTCTTCGTCTTTCTCCAGCGTGTTCTTCAACGCCTCGATCAGGAACCAGACGTTACCCATGCGGTAATCGGCGGCCTTGTCGCTGGAACTGTTGGTGCGCAGCCAGTTCTCGTAGTCGATGTCCATGACCATGCTGCGCAGGGCGGAGATCGGGTCTTCGCCGGCGCACTGCTCGCGGACCTTGTCCATGAAACGCTTGAAGCGCGACAGGCGATCGGTGAATCGCGTGTCCAGATGCTCGCCCAAACCGATTTCGTCGGTGGCGGCGTACATCGAGATTTTTCGCTCGGTGGCGTAGTTGCCCAGCTTCTCCAGCGTGGTCGAACCGATCTCCCGGCGTGGGACGTTGATCACCCGCAGGAAGGCGTTGTCGTCGTCCGGGTTCACGATCAGCCGGAAGTAGGCCATCAGGTCTTTCACTTCCTGACGTCCGAAAAAGCTGTTGCCGCCGGACAGGCGATACGGAATCTGGTGGTGCTGCAGCTTCAGCTCGATCAGCTTGGCCTGGTAGTTGCCGCGATACAGGATCGCAAAATCGCTGTATGGCCGATCCGTGCGCAGGTGCAGGGTCAGCAGTTCGACGGCCACGCGCTCCGCTTCGGCGTCTTCGTTGCGGCAACGGATCACGCGGATTTCGTCACCGTGGCCCATCTCACTCCACAGCTGCTTTTCGAACTCGTGCGGGTTGTTTGAGATCAGCACGTTCGCGCAACGCAGGATGCGGCTGGTGGAGCGGTAGTTTTGCTCGAGCATGACCACTTTCAGGGACGGGTAATCGTCCTTGAGCAGCATCAGGTTTTCCGGACGGGCGCCGCGCCAGGCGTAGATCGACTGGTCGTCGTCGCCCACCACGGTGAACTGGTTGCGTTTGCCGATCAGCAGTTTCACCAGCAAATACTGGCTGGCGTTGGTGTCCTGGTATTCGTCCACCAACAGGTAGCGGACCTTGTTCTGCCATTTTTCCAGGATATCGTCGTGTTCCTGGAACAGTTTTACCGGCAGCAGGATCAGGTCGTCGAAGTCCACCGCGTTGAACGCCTTGAGCGTGCGCTGGTAGTGGGTGTAGACGATGGCGGCGGTCTGTTCCTTGGGATTGCGCGCGTTTTCCAGGGCTTCGGGTGGCAGGATCAGGTCGTTTTTCCACGAGCCGATCATGTTCTTGATCTCGTCGACGCCGTCGTCGCCCGAGTATTCCTTCTGCATGATGTCGGTCATCAGGGCTTTGACGTCGGTCTCGTCGAAGATCGAGAAGCCCGGTTTGTAGCCCAGCCGCACGTGTTCCTTGCGGATGATGTTCAGGCCCAGATTGTGGAAGGTGCAGACCGTCAGGCCGCGGCCTTCGCCGCCCTTGAGCAGCGTGCCGACCCGCTCCTTCATCTCCCGCGCGGCCTTGTTGGTAAAGGTCATGGCGACGATGTACTGGGCGCGGATGCCGCAACTCTGGATCAGATGCGCAATTTTGCGGGTGATCACGCTGGTCTTGCCGGAGCCTGCGCCGGCGAGCACCAAAAGAGGGCCGCCGACGTAGTTCACGGCTTCTTGCTGCCGGGGATTGAGTCGGGACATACGAAGTCAGGGAGTCATTAGCGAAATGGGCCGGCATTTTAACAGGCTCAGCGAATTGTGCTGCTCTCTCCGACTTGTGACGCAACACGCTATCTCTATTTGCCGGTTTTGATACTTTCACGCAGGATGCGCAGTGAATTTGCGTCTAATGTTCGTATTCAATACGCCAAAGTCGTGTTTGATAACCGATGTCATTTTGTCATTGGTTATCTGCGCGGCATAATGCCCGCCGCCTACATCTTTGCAGAGTCTAGGGAGCTAGCTTGTCTACGCCTGTCGAACCCTTGCGTTTGCTGCTACTGGCCGAAGAGCCGGCGTGGGCAGCGTTGTTGCGCGAGTGTCTGGCTCCGATGGGGAGTTCGGCTGTGCTGCTCAGCGCGCCGAGCTGGGAGTCGGTCAGCAACCTGTTCGATGACAACCGCAGCGCGGTGTTGTTGACGATTCCTGCTCTCCAGCCAGCACCCGGCCGTTGCAACCTGCCGACCGTGTTGCTGCTCGAACACGAGCCGCTGGCGCCGCCCGACGGTGTGAGCGACTGGCTGGTGCGCAATCTGCTGGATCCCGGCATGTTGCGCCGCTGCCTGCGCCATGTGCGTGAGCGCGGCGTGCTGGAAAACACTTTGCAGCGCCTGGCCGAGCAGGACCCGTTGACCGGTATCGCCAACCGTCAGGGCTTCCAGACCTTGCTGGCGGCGCGCCTGGCCGAAAACGACGGTCGCGGCCTGGCCCTCGGTCACCTCGATCTCGACAACTTTCGACACGCCAACGACGCCCTCGGCCACCAGGCCGGCGATCGGTTGATCCTGCAAGTGGTCTCGCGGCTGAAAAGCCAGCTCGAGGCCAGCGATCAACTGGCGCGGCTGGGCAGCGATGAATTCGCCCTGCTGATCGACACCCGCCGCGCCCCTCAGCGCGCCGAATGGATGGCCGAACGCATTACCGAAGCCCTGTCCGAACCCTATTGGGTCGACGGCGAAAGCCTGTTGATCGGTTCCAGCCTCGGCATCGCCCACGCACGAGCGCAGGCCGGCGCAGACCCGTTGATGTGGCATGCGCACATCGCCATGCAGCAGGCCAAGAGCACTCAGGGCTGCACTTTTCACATCTTCAACGAACGGATCAATCGCAATGCCCGCAGCATCGCCGACCTCGAAAGCGAGCTGCGCCGGGCCTTGCGCCGCGATGAGCTGGAGCTGCATTACCAGCCGCGCCTGAACCTTGAGGACGGCCAGATCGTCGGCCTCGAAGCGTTGGTGCGCTGGCGTCATGGCGAACGCGGCTTGCTGCCCCCCAGCGAATTCGTGCCGTTGGCCGAGCAAAGTGGCTTGATCGTGCCGTTGGGTTACTGGGTGATTTCCCGGGCCCTGCGAGACATGCAGGCGTTGCGCGAACGGGGTTTGCCAGCGCTGCACATGGCAATCAACCTGTCGTTCCGGCAGTTTCAGGACAGCCAATTGCTGTCGACCCTGAGCCGGCTGATTGCCGAGCGAGGCGTCGAGGCGCAATGGCTGGAATTCGAACTGACCGAAACCGCGGTGATGCGTCGCAGTGATCTGGTCAAGCAGACCATGGACGCCCTCGGGCGTTTGGGCGTGCGCTTCTCGCTGGATGATTTCGGCACCGGGTTCTCTTCATTCGTGCACCTCAACAGCCTGCCGATTGCATTGTTGAAGGTCGACAAGAGCTTTGTCGGCGGCATGGAAGAACGGGAAGAGAATCGCAAACTGGTCCACGCGATGATCAACCTGGCGCACAACCTCAACCTCGAAGTGGTCGCCGAAGGGGTGGAAACACAGGCACAGCTGGATTTATTGCGCGGATTTGGTTGCGATCAGGTGCAGGGGTATCTGATCAGCAAGCCGTTGCCATTGGCGGAACTGGTTGAGTATTTGACCTTCGGCAGCAGCCCGCAGCACGTACTGGAAGTCGTGGTTTAAACACGGACAAATGTGGGAGCGGGCTTGCTCGCGAAAGCGGTGTATCAGTCAACGTAGATGTCGACTGACACACCGCTTTCGCGAGCAAGCCCGCTCCCACAGGGGGTCTTAATCTGGCTGGGCGACCTGGAAGTTCGCCCCTGACGACGGCTCGCGCCGAATCATCCGCTTCATCTTCCACTCAAACGCCAACGTCAGGCTCACCGCCGCACACGCCAGACCCAGCGCCAGACCCCACCAGACCCCCGTTGGCCCCCAGTTCAAATGGAAGGCCATCCACCAGGCGGCCGGTGCGCCGATCAGCCAATAGCAACCCAAACCCACCAGGAATGTGGTCTTGGCATCCTTGAGCCCGCGGATGCAGCCCATGGCGATGGTTTGCGTGCCGTCGAACAGCTCGAACCACGCCGCCACCGCCAACAGGCTCACGGCCAGGTTGATGACTTCGCGGAACGCCGGGTCGTTGTGGTCCAGGAACAAGCCGATCAACTGATGGGGCAGCAGCCAGAAGACCATCGCGAAGCCAAGCATTGCCGCAGCCCCGAAGGCGATCCCGACACGTCCGGCCAGCCGTGCATCGAGCAATTGCCCGGCACCGTAATGCTGGCCGATGCGCATGGTGATCGCGTAAGAAAGCCCCGCCGGAATCATGAACGCCACCGAGACGATTTGCAGGGCGATCTGGTGCGCCGCCAGTTGCGTACTGCCCATGGTGCCCATGCACAGCGCAGCGAAGGCAAACAGGCCGACTTCCACCGCATAGGTGCCGCCAATCGGCAGGCCCAGGCGCCACAATTCCTTCAAGTATTGACGATTGGGCCGCGACAGGCCCTGACGCAGTGGATACGCGTCGTAAGCCGGATGCCGACGAATGTGCAGCGCGATCGCCAACGCCATGAGGTTGGCAACGATCGCCGTGACGATGCCGATGCCCACCAGGCCCATTTTTGGTAGGCCGAACATGCCGGTGATCAACGCATAGTTGAGCAGGAAGTTGGCCACGGTGCCGGCGAGGCTGATGACCATCACCGGTGTCGCCCGGCCGATGGCGCTGGTGAAGCCGCGCAGCGCCATGAAGCTCAGGTAGCCGGGCAGGGCGAACGGCAGGATCAACAGAAACTGGCCAGCCGCCTGAACGTTGGTTTCGGTCTGACCGAACAGCAGCAACACCGGTTTCAGGTTCCACAGCAGCAAACCTGCCACCAGCGCCATCAACCATGCCAGCCACAACCCGGCCTGGGTCAGCCGCGCCGCGCCAATGATATCGCCCGCGCCCTGACGAATCGCCACCAGGGTGCCGACGGCGGCGATCACGCCGATGCAGA
Source organism: Pseudomonas sp. S2_A02 (assembly GCF_054668495.1). Lineage (NCBI taxonomy): Bacteria > Pseudomonadati > Pseudomonadota > Gammaproteobacteria > Pseudomonadales > Pseudomonadaceae > Pseudomonas > Pseudomonas sp. S2_A02. Next base: position 3,922,050 of record NZ_CP162776.1, read on the forward strand.
AAATCGACACGAATGAATACGTCGCCGCGCCCAGGCCGCCGCCGGCCAGTGCTTCGGGGCTCAGGCGCGCCATCATCAACGTGTCGGTGAGGACCATCAACATGTGCGCCAACTGCGAGGCAATCAACGGCCCCGCCAGCCGCAGGATGGCCCAGAGTTCAATACGCGCTGGATGCTGCATGATCATCACGCTCGATTGTCAGAGAGAACAGGAAGCGTCGATTCTCGGCGCTCTGCGGGGTTTTCACAAAGGGATAAAAAGGATGGGTGGCATGATTAAAACTCATGCGAGAGAGTTTCTGATAAGTTGAAGCAATCACGCTGTAGGAGCTTTCCTGATGTCTCGTCGTCTTCCTCCCTTGTATGCCCTTCGAGCATTCGAAGCGGCAGCGCGGCATAGCTCGTTTACCCGCGCCGCCGAAGAACTGTCGATCACGCAAAGTGCGGTCAGCCGGCACATTCGTACGCTCGAAGAGCATTTCGCCTGCCGGCTGTTTCATCGCAGCGGGCGAAACCTGCAACTGACTGAATCGGCGCGGCTGATCCTGCCCGGCATTCGCGAAGGCTTCACCGCCCTTGAGCGGGCCTGCAATACCTTGCGCGCCGAGGACGACATCCTGCGCATGAAGGCCCCGTCGACCCTGACCATGCGTTGGCTGTTGGCGCGGCTCAGCCGTTTTCGGCACCTGCGACCGGGGAACGAGGTGCAATTGACCAGCGCCTGGATGGACATCGATTCGGTGGACTTCAACCATGAGCCCTTCGACTGCGCCGTCATTCTCAGCAACGGGCATTTTCCACCGGACTGGGAGACGACTTTGCTGTTCCCCGAAGAGCTGATTCCGGTGGGCGCGCCGAATCTTCTGAAGGATCAACCGTGGGACGTTGCGCGCCTGGCCAGTACCGAGCTGCTGCACCCAACGCCGGACCGCCGTGACTGGCGCAACTGGCTGGAACGCATGGGCCTGACCGATCAAGTCTCGCTCAAGGGCGGGCAGGTGTTCGACACGCTGGAACTGGGCATGATCGCCGCTGCCCGAGGTTACGGCGTGTCCATGGGCGATTTGCTGATGGTGGCGGAGGATGTTGCGCAGGGACGTCTGAGTTTGCCGTGGCCGACGGCCGTCGCCAGTGGTGAGAATTATTACCTGGTCTGGCCGAAAACCCGCCCCGGCGGTGAGCGTTTGCGCCGCCTCAGCGATTTCCTGCAAGGCGAGGTCCGGGCCATGGAATTACCGGAGGTCGAACGCCTGGGCTGAATCGATGGAGCCGCCGCAATGGCGGCCTTGAGCCATATCCCCGTTAATTACTCAAGTATTCAGCTTTGCCGCCGAAAATCTGCTGATGGAACCTTCGTGCAGGTTCCATGTTTTCCCCACAATCAGAAATTTTGCCGAGTGTGCGATGGGATCAGAATGATCCGGCCACTGGGTCAGGAGCTGCCATGTCTCAACCTCGTGCTCGGATTGCCTCACAGCTGGGTCTTGCGCTTGCCGTGATTCTGGCGATTGTCATCAGCGGCAGTACGGTATTCGCCCTGCGCTCGCTTGACTCGGCCAACCTCGCCACACGTGAAGAACACCTGGCCAGCGAGGCCCGCTTGCTTGCCGATCAGTTGAGCACCTTTCACGGCACCTTGCGTGAAAGTACCCAGCGCCTGGCCGGTCTGTTCGAGAAGCGCTTCAGCGCCGGTTTGAGCGTGCATCCGGATGAGCCGGCGACTGTGGCGGGTGTGCAGACTCCGGGCCTGCACCTGGGCAGCGAGGTGTTGAACAATAACTTCGCGGAAGTCGACGAGTTCAAGCAGATGACCGCAGGCGTCGCGACCGTGTTCGTGCGCAGTGGTGAGGAGTTCATTCGGGTCAGCACGAATGTCACCAAACAAGATGGCAGTCGTGCCATTGGCACTCTGCTCGACCACGCGAACCCGGCTTACGCCCGTTTAATGGCGGGGCAGAGCTACGTGGGTCGAGCGTTGCTTTTCGAACGCTTCTACATGTCGCAGTACACCCCCGTACGTGACAGCAGCGGTAAGATCATTGCTGTGCTGTACGTAGGATTCGATTACACCGACGCGCAGAACGCGCAGTTCGCCAACCTCAAACGCTTCCGCATCGGCCAGACCGGTTCTCTGGCGTTGCTGGATGAACAAGGCAAATGGCTGGTGCCGATTGCCGGTGTACAAGCGCCGGATCAAGCGGTCCCGAGCATTGTCGGTCTGGCCAAGACGCCGGGCAAAGGCGACTTCTGGAACGACAAGTCGCAAGACTTTTACAGTGTTGCCGTGCCGTTCGAAGGCGGGCCGTGGTCGGTGGTGGCGAGCATGCCGAAAACCGAAATCCGCGCCGTGACCTGGAGCGTCGGCATTCAATTGGCGATCGGCAGTCTGCTGGCGATGCTGCTGGCGGTCGGTGCGGCGGTCTGGTTGCTGCGCAGCAAACTGGCGCCACTGGGTGATCTGGTACGTCAGGCCGAGGCCTTGGGTGCTGGTGATTTGAGTGTTCGCCTGAACGTATCGAGCAATGACGAAATCGGCCAACTTGCCCGCGCCTTCAACCAGATGAGTCAGGCCCTGTCGACCATGGTCGAGCACATCCGTAAAGCCTCGGGAGAGGTCAACAGCCGTGCCCAGGCGTTGTCCGGTCTGTCCGGTGGTGCCTATGAAGGGATGGAACAACAGTCCGGCGAAATCACCAGCATGGCCGGCGCCGTAGAAGAATTCAGCGCCACCTCGCTGAACATCGCCGACAACATGGGCAACACCCAGCGTCTGGCGCAGGAAAACGCACAGCAAACTCAGATCGGTCGTACGTCGATGGACGAAGCGTCCTCATCTCTGGAGCAAATCGCCGGTGCGCTGAACAGCACCGCGACGGTGATCAATACCTTGGGGCAGCGTTCCCAGGAAATCGGCGGCATTGTCGGGGTGATTACCGCGATCGCCGAACAAACCAACTTGCTGGCGCTCAACGCCGCCATCGAAGCCGCCCGCGCAGGTGAGCAGGGCCGTGGGTTTGCGGTGGTGGCCGATGAGGTGCGCAACCTGGCTTCACGTACCCGCCAGGCCACTGACGAAATTTCCGGAATGATTCAAAGCATCCAGCAGGAAACCGGCAACGCCATCAGCACCATGGAGCAAGGCAACGTGTTGATGCAGGAAGGCCTGTCGCGCAACGCCAACGTCGCCTCGGCGCTGGCACGGATCGACGAGCAAAGCCGCTCGGCCGGTCAGCAATTCGCTGCGATTACCACGGCGACCCAGGAACAAAGCAGCACCGCGACCTTGCTCAGTAGCAATCTGCAAAGCATCGCTTTGGCGAACAGTGAGCAGCGCGAAGTGGTGTCGAACCTGGCGGTGACTGCCAAAGAGCTGGAGAAGCTGGCGGCGGATTTGCGGCATGAGGTTGACCGGTTTCGTTGAGTCGCCTCTGAAATTGCCTTCGCGAGCAAGCCCGCTCCCACAGTAGATCTGCGGCGAACACAGTATCTGTGAACACCCGAGATCAAATGTGGGAGCGGGCTTGCTCGCGAAGGGATCGACTCTATGCCCAAATCTGCGGATCAATTCCTGTCTAGTGGTATTCCTTGGCACTTAGCACCAGTGTCTCGATTTTTATGCTTGCTGAAACGTTTCTTCAAGTCTATAAAATTGGCACAACTCCAAGAAAGGCTGCTGCCATGACCCCGCTCAAACTCTTCGTTGCTCTCAGCGCACTGTCCGCTGCTTCCCAGGCCATGGCTTGGGACTACGTCCTGCTCGACACCGACAAAGCTGCCCAGAACTGGCAAATCACCAGCCAGCAACTCGGGGCAAAAACCGACAAACCCTTCAGCGTGACCCTGCGCACTTTGCACGGCGGTCGGCAGGAAGGTGTCAGCATCGTCGACATCGATAACGGCACGATGAAGCTCTCGGTGGTGCCGACTCGCGGGATGAACGTCCTACAGGCGTCTGTAGGCGATGTGCGCATGGGCTGGGATTCGCCGGTCAAGGAAGTGGTCAATCCATCCTTCATCGAACTCAACGGCCGTGGTGGTCTGGGTTGGCTGGAAGGTTTCAATGAACTGGTCACCCGCTGCGGCTACGAATGGGTCGGCCACCCCGGCATCGACAACGGCGAACTGCTGACCCTGCACGGTCGCGCCGCTAACATCCCGGCGAACAAAGTCACCCTGCACATTGACGAAAAACCGCCGTATGCCATCACCCTGCGCGGCGAGCTGAAAGAGCAGGCGTTCAAGAAAGTCGACTTCTCCGTCGCCACCGAACTGGTCACCGAACCCGGCAGTGTAGTGTTCGCCCTCAACGACACCCTGACCAACAATGGCGACTATCCGAAGGAATACCAGGCGCTGTATCACAGTAACTTCAGCACCCCATTCCTGGAGCAGGGCGCCCGCTTCGCCGCGCCGGTGAAACAAGTGTCGCCGTTCAACGACAAGGCCAAGGGCGATCTGCCGGACTGGCAAACCTACCGCGCACCGACCAAGGACTACGACGAAACGGTTTACAACGTGGTGCCGTATGCCGATGCCAAGGGCGATACGCTGACCGTGTTGCATAACAAGGCCGGCAGCCTGGGCGTCTCGGTTGGCTTCAATACGCAAACACTGCCCGTGTTCTCCCTGTGGAAAAACACCGATACCCAAGGGCAGGGCTATGTCACGGGGCTAGAGCCGGGGACGAGTTTTTCCTACAACCGCCGGTATCAACGGCCACTGAACCTGGTGCCGACGATTGGGCCGAAGGAACAGAAGCAGTTCCGCATCAACTACAGCTTGCTGGCGGATAAGGCGGCTGTGGATAAAGCGTTGAAGCAGGTGAGCGAGATTCAGGGTGGGCGGGAGACTGAGGTGCGGCAGACGCCGTTGGTTGATCTCACCAAGGGATAATGCTGATTAGAGCGTTGTCGGCCGATATTGCAGCGCTTCGGCCAAGTGTTTACCGGTAATGCCATCGATTTGCTCAAGGTTCGCCAGGGTGCGAGCGACCTTGAGCAGTCGATGGGCCGCGCGCAGCGACAAGGTCAGCCGTTCACACGCCGTTTCCAGCCAGGTTCAGCAGTGACGGGTATCGCGCGAGCCATCCCCCAAATGCCCTACCGGGTTTTCAGTGCATTGGCCAGGCGCAGCATGGCCGCTTCGATTTCATAAGCGGTCAGGGACGAGTAACCCAATAGCCAACCTTGTTTCTTCTCCTCGCCGGCGTACAACCGGCTCAGGCCGGAAAGTTGTACGCCCGCGCTGGCCGCTTGGCGGATGGTTTTTTCTTCAGACCAGCCATCGTGCAGCAGGCAGGGAATTTGTAGCCCGCCGGGAGGGCGCAAGGCGGTAACGATGCCGTCCAAGTGCTTGCCGATCGTGTCGAGCATGATGGAGCGGCGTCCGGCATACAGCTTGCGCATGGCTCGGACGTGGGCGTTGTAATGGCCGTCCTCCATGAAGCGCGCCAAGGTCAGTTGCAGGATTTGTGGCGTGTGGCCGTCCATCATGCTGCGTGCGTAGGTGAAGGCTTTGATCAACTCGTGGGGTAATACCATGTAACCCATTCGCAGACCGGGGTAGAGGGTCTTGCTGAAGGTGCCGATATAGAGCGTACGCTGGTACTTGTCCAGGCCCTGTACGCAGGCGGTCGGTTGCCCGTCGTAGTGAAATTCGCTGTCGTAGTCATCTTCGATGAGCCACTTGCCCTTCTCCGCTGCCCAGTTGATCAACTCAAGACGACGCTCCAGCGGCAAGGTCGCGCCGGTGGGGTATTGATGAGACGGCGTGACATAAACGCAATTGGCGCCGCTGCGGTCGGCGTACAGCAGGTCGGTGCGTATACCCAGTTCATCGACATCGATGGGCAGGACCTTGGTCTCGGCGGTTTCAAAGGCTTTCTTGGCGCCATAGTAGCCCGGGTTTTCCAGCAGGATCGGTTTGCCAGCGTCCACCAGCAACTGCGCACACAGAAAGAGGGCTTGGCGAGTGCTGCTCAGCACCATGACCTGGTCGGGGGAGCATTTGGCCCCGCGCTCGAGGTTCAAGTAGGTGGCAATCGCCTTGCGCAGCGGCTCGGCACCTTGCGGATCTCCGTGCAACAGCACGTTGGCGCGATAGTCCTTCATCACCTGGCGTTGCAGGCGCTCCCAGACATCGCTGGGGAAGGTGCGGGTTTCCGGCAGGCCGGTCGCGAATGCCTTGATTACCTGCTGATCGTTCACGCCGCCACTGTCGAAGATCATCCGCCCACGCTGGCTCAATCCCGCCCCCGGTGCCGCCTGACTGCTTTTGACCTCCTGCGCCTTGATGCGTCGGCGCGCTGCTGCGCCGCGCAATTCGGTGCCTAGCGTTTCGCAGACATAACTGCCAGCCCCCTCGCGCCGCACGATAAAGCCGTCGCGGTGCAGTTGCACGTAGGCGTTTTCAACGGTATCGCGGGCAATTCCGAGTGACTTGGCCAGGACCCGGGTCGCGGGCAGCTTCAAGCCTGGGGCAAGGGCGCCATCGAGGATCAATGCACGCAGTGCGCGCTGAACCCGCTGATGCAGATTTAACAGCTGAAACTCAACATCGTTGAGGCGCATTTTCAGCGTTTCCAGCTCGAACGTTTTTGCCATGCGGTCTGCCTGATCTTAATAAATTGGCCTGCAAAGGCAGGCCAGTCTATCCGTAGAATCCGCCCCTCGTCACTGCCTTTGCGCTCGGTGGGACAGGCACCTCGTTTTGCAAGGAGCAAAGCCATCATGTCGTCTTCAGCATTGCCATCGCCCCTGCGTCTACGGGACCTTCTGCATCCGATTGTCGCCGGGCTGATTTCAGTCATCGTCAACTATGGCGGCACGTTCATCCTGGTCTTTCAGGCCGCCAAAGTGGCCGGACTCAGCCCAGAGCTGACGGCGTCGTGGGTATGGTCGGTGTCGATTGGAGTGGGCATTACCGGGCTGTTGCTGAGTTGGGTGAGCCGTGAGCCGATCATTACCGCCTGGTCGACACCCGCCGCGGCTTTTCTGGTCGTCGCGCTGTCCACCACGCCTTACGCCGAGGCGGTGGGTGCGTACATTATTTCGGCCGCCGCCTTCGTGCTGCTGGGTTTGTCCGGCTGCTTCGAAAAAGTCATCCGCCTGATTCCGCCGGGTGTGGCTGCTGGCCTGCTGGCCGGCATCTTGTTGCAGTTCGGGATCGGCGCGTTTGGTGGGATGAGTCTTGACCCCGTGTTGGTCGGGTTGCTGATTGCCGCTTACGTTGTGCTCAAGCGCTTTACCGCGCGCTACGCGGTGGTGGGCATTCTGGTGCTGGGGCTGGCGTTTCTGCTGACGCAGGGCCGTGTAGAACTGTCGGGGCTGGCGCTGCAATTCGCCGCACCGGTATTCACCCAGCCTGAGTTTTCGATCAATGCGCTGCTCAGTGTGGCACTGCCGCTGTTCCTGATCACCCTCACTGGCCAGTACATGCCGGGCATGCTGGTGCTGCGCAACGATGGCTTCAGCACCAGCGCTAATCCTATCCTGACTGTCACAGGGCTGGGCTCCTTGCTAATGGCGCCCTTCGGTTCTCACGCCTTCAATATCGCGGCCATCACGGCGGCCATCTGCACCGGCAAAGAAGCCTCGGAGGATCCGTCCAAGCGCTGGATTGCCGGGGTTGCCGCGGGACTGTTCTACATCCTCGTAGGGATTTTCGGGGTGACCCTCGCTGCAGGTGTTCATGGCGTTACCGGCCACCTTCATTACGACGCTGGCCGGGCTGGCCCTGCTCGGCACTATCGGCGCCAGCCTGGCCAGCGCCATGGCTGACGTCAAAACCCGCGAAGCCTCGCTGATCACCTTTCTGGCGTCCGCCGCCAACATCACCTTGCTGGGGATCGGTGGGGCGTTCTGGGGGTTGCTGATCGGTCTGGCGGCCTACGCCTTACTCAATGGCCGCTTGCCGCGTCGCGAGACGGTGGTCATTCCGGCTGCCGACGCTGTTGTGACGACCAAAGGAGCCACCCGCTGATGCTCGATCAACTGGAAGAAACCGTCACCCTGCACGAGCGTCATGGCCGTTACCCACAGGCCACCAGCGTCGAGGACTTTCGCCGCAACCTGGCAGCCGTGCAGGAGCGAATCGCCAATGCCTGTCAGCGGGTCGGACGTGATCCGGCGAGTGTGCGCCTGCTGCCGGTCAGCAAAACCTTTGGCGAAGCTCATCTGCGTCTGGCCTATGCCGCCGGCTGCCGGCTACTGGGTGAGAACAAAGTGCAGGAAGCGCAGCGCAAATCGCAGGCCATGGCCGATCTGGCCGACTTGCAATGGTCGGTTATCGGCCACCTGCAAACCAACAAGGCCAAGCAGGTGGCGCGTTTTGCCAGTGAGTTTCAGGCGTTGGACAGCTTGCGAGTGGCCGAGGCCCTGGATCGTCGCCTGCACATCGAGGGGCGCCAGCTGGATGTGTTCGTTCAGGTCAATACCTCCGGCGAAGCCAGCAAATACGGCTTGGCGCCCGAAGCCGTCGCGGACTTTTTGACCGCTCTGCCGGCGTTCCCGGCGTTACGGGTGCGTGGGTTGATGACACTGGCGCTGTTTTCGGCCGACGTGGTCCGTGTCCGCCCTTGCTTTGTACGACTGCGCGAACTGCGCGAGCGCTTGCGCCAGCACGCCCCGGCGGGCGTCGGGCTGGAGGAACTGTCCATGGGCATGTCCGGTGATTTCGAAGTCGCCATTGAAGAGGGGGCCACCGTGGTGCGTGTCGGTCAGGCCATCTTCGGCGCACGTGCCATGCCGGATGCCTACTACTGGCCGAGCGCGGATGCCTGTCCGGAAATGTGATGAATAGTCGCCGTTGCCCCCCTTAACATCTTGATCCAGCTCTACAGGAAGCCAATCCGATGTACGACTCAACGCTGACCCTTAAAGCATTCGACGCCGAGCTGTGTGAGGCGATTCATAACGAAGAACATCGTCAGGAGGACCACGTCGAACTGATCGCTTCCGAAAATTACGCCAGCCCTCTGGTGATGAAAATCCAGAGCACCGTGCTCACCAATAAATACGCCGAAGGCTATCCAGGCAAGCGCTATTACAGCGGCTGTGAGTATGTCGATGTGGCCGAGCGTCTGGCCATCGAGCGGGTCAAGACCCTGTTCAACTGTGACTACGCCAACGTGCAGCCGCATGCGGGTGCCCAGGCGAACGCCGCGGTATTCCTGGCATTGATCAATCCCGGCGACACGGTGATGGGCATGAACCTGGCCCAAGGTGGGCACCTGACCCACGGTAACCCTTCAAACTTCTCGGGCCGTCATTACAAGATCGTTCCTTATGGCCTTGACCCGCAGACGGGCTTTCTCGACTACGACGAGATGGAGCGTATTGCCCTGGAAACTCGACCGAAGATGCTGATCGGTGGTTTTTCTGCCTACTCCCGGTACAAAGACTGGGCGCGCATGCGGGCCATTGCCGACAAGGTCGGAGCCATTTTCTGGGTCGACATGGCCCACGTCGCAGGGTTGGTCGCCGCGGGAGAATACCCGGACCCATTGCCGCACGCCCATGTGGTCACCAGCACTACGCACAAGACCCTGCGGGGCCCACGGGGTGGCTTGATTTTGTCCAAGGGGCAAGATGAAGCATTCTACAAAAAGCTCGATTCTGCGGTATTCCCGGGTGTTCAGGGCGGCCCATTGATGCACCAGATCGCTGCCAAGGCCGTCGCTTTCAAGGAAGCACTGAGGCCGGAGTTCAAAACCTATCAGGCGCAGGTGGTGATCAACGCCCGGGCCATGGCGGTCGTGCTGCAAGAGCGGGGTTACAAGATCGTCTCCGGTGGCACCGATAACCACATGATGCTAATCGACCTGTCCGACAGGCCTTATACCGGCAAGGAAGCCGATGCGGCCCTGAGCAACGCCTATATCACCGCCAATAAGAACTCGGTGCCCAATGATCCGCGCTCACCGTTCGTGACCTCCGGGCTGCGCATCGGTACCCCGGCCATCACCACCCGTGGTTTCGGCGTGATCGAATGTGAACAATTGGCGGGCTGGTTGTGCGACGTACTGGACGCCCTGGAAAACGGCAACAGCGAGAAGGTGGGGCATCACGTGCGTGAGCAGGTGGTGGAGCTCTGCCGCCGTCATCCTGTCTATCGTTAACCCTTTTGCTCCGGGCTATTACCCGGCTGATGTCATCATTGGGCGAAAAACCAGACGCCCGGTGCCAACCTGTCGAGTCTCTAGCTGGGTGCTGATGGCCGATATTGCAGTGCTTCGGCTACGTGGCAGCGACCGATAGCGTCTACTTGTTCCAGATCCGCCAGGGTACGGGCGACTTTCAGTAGGCGGTGAGCGGCACGAAGCGAAAGGGTTAGTCGCTCGCAGGCGCTTTCCAGCCAGCCTTCATCGGCTTTGGATAACGCGCAATGCTGGCGCAGCCCTGACAGGTCGAGAAAGGCGTTGGCGCAGCCCTGACGCCGTTGCTGGCGCTCCCGGGCCTGGGCGACCAGGGCAGAAGCGCTGGCCGTGTCGTCACCGGTTTTGATCGGGTTCAGCGCCGTGCTTTCCCGGGCTACGGTTAGATGCAGATCGATGCGGTCCAGCAGCGGCCCCGACAGTTTGTTGCGATAGCGCTGAACCATGTCCGGCGTACAGGAGCAACGACCGCTCGGCTCACCAAGATATCCACAGGGGCAGGGATTCATCGCGGCGACTAGCTGAAAGCGCGCCGGGAAGCGTACGCGGTCCTTGGCGCGGGAAATCACGATGTGGCCGGATTCCAGTGGCTCTCTCAATACCTCCAGCACCTTGCGATCAAATTCCGGGAGTTCATCGAGGAACAGCACGCCATGGTGGGCGAGGGTGATTTCGCCGGGTTGCGGTTTCGAGCCGCCGCCCACCAGTGCGGGGCCTGAAGCGGAATGGTGTGGCTGTCGGAAGGGGCGCTGCGGCCAATGGCTCAGTGGCACACAACTGGCGACGGATTGAATCGCCGCGACTTCCAATGCTTCGCTCTCGGACAATGGTGGTAACAGCCCCGGCAGACGACTCGCCAACAACGTTTTTCCCGTGCCGGGTGGACCACTAAACAGCAGGTTATGACCTCCCGCGGCAGCGATCAGCAATGCGCGTTTGGCTGCAAGCTGACCTTGCACTTCATTCAAGTCGGGGTAGGGTTTGCTGGCGTACAGCAAACCATTGGAAGCGTAGGGGGCAATGGGCGTGTGGCCGTTGAAATGCGCGACGGCTTCCAGCAAATGATCCACTGCAATCACTTTCAGCCCTGAAGCCAGGCAGGCCTCCTCGGCATTCGCTCGCGGCACCACCAGCGTACGCCCGGCCTTGCGTGCTGCCAGCGCAGCGGGCAACACACCCCGAACCGCCCGCACCGCGCCCGACAGTGCCAACTCCCCAAGACACTCCACATCATCCAGCGTCAATGTTGGCACTTGCACACTGGCCGACAGAATCCCCAGGGCAATCGCCAGATCGAACCGTCCGCCGTCCTTCGGTAAATCGGCCGGGGCGAGATTCAAGGTGATACGCCGCGCCGGAAATTGCAGACCTGAATTGATGATCGCGCTACGCACTCGATCCTTGCTTTCCTTCACGGCGGCTTCAGGCAAACCGACCATGGTCAGCGACGGCAAGCCATTGGCCAAATGCACTTCTACGGTAACGGCGGGCGCTTCCACGCCGACCTGAGCGCGGCTATGGACGATGGAGAGGGACATGGTCGTTCCTTGAGCTATACGGGGACCGCTTCCTGCGGTTTTTGAAGGGTAGTCGTGGACCGATGATTTTGTGTGGCGGCGGAGTAACCAAACTTTCGCAGGATGTTGCTGGGGCGAGCTGATTCCAGTCAGTTAAGCCGTAATGCAATCCGTAGGATCCAGCGGAGCCTGCCTTCGGAACTGCTACGGCTGATATTTAGGCGTAATCAGTCGCGGCAGCTAGTTTTTTGTAGGACCGGTCTTGGATAAATGAAGGAATTCGGTGAAAACTCGACGACGCACTTGTCGGATCGAGGTGGCTGCTTATGATCACAGCTAATCGATCCCTCAGGAGGAGAAATGAGCAATTCTGGAATGCGGCCGATTCATCCAGGTGAAATCCTGGAAAAGGAGTTTCTTGAGCCGCTGGGCATCACGGCGGCTGGTTTGGCTAGCTTGTTGAATGAAGGCGCGGGTGACGTGAAAGCCCTTGTGATGCAGGAGAGTGGTATCAGTCCTGAGCTCGCAAAGAAGCTCTCGCGCTACCTGAAAACCACGCCTGAGTTCTGGCTAAACCTGCAATCGACCTACGATCAACACATTGAATGATCGTTCCCACGCTTTGCGTGGGAATCCATCCCGTGACCCTCTGCGTCACATCTGGAGCGGAACGCGGAGCGTTCCTGGCGGCATTCCCGCGCAGAGCGTGGGAATGCTCAGGTTACTCGGCGTCAGCTGGTGGATTCAGCTTCGCTTCCAGCTCAGCCACTTTCGCCTCAAGGCTCTCCAACCGTGCCCGGGTCCGTGCCAGCACAACCATCTGGCTATCAAACTCTTCCCGGCTCACCAGGTCCAGCTTGCTGAAGCCGCTCTGCAACAGAGCCTTGAACTGGCTTTCGATTTCGCTTTTTGGCAGTGGGGTGTCGCCGCTGAAGAGGCGGGAGGCGGTGCCGCTCAGGGCGTCGAGGAAGTCTTTGGGCGCGAGCATGGGAAATGTCCTGTCAACAATGGCGGGCAGTGTATCACGCAGTGTCTATAGTCATTCTCGGCAGCTGCGATGCACGCTTTTCGCGCAGTCGAGTGGGCAGTCGCGCACTGTTGTTGTGCGTAAGGGTTGTGTCAATCGATCGAAAGGTTCTTCGGCAGCGGCCAAGGTATTGAAATCAATGGGTTTTGGATAGATGGCAAGCTTTCTGCTTAGTCGCTGGTGACCCATGCACTGATGCAGTCGCTGTGACGAATGCAGTGCGCCAAGCGGAACGGGGGAAGTTTCGTGCGGAGTGGTTCGCTGGCGTCGGACGGGCAGGTAAGGCCGACGATGCGTTACAAAGCCAGGCACTGCGCTTAGACTTGAGTCGGGTTTGTTTTCCTGGGGCAAGTCCACCAATTCGGGAGAGAGTTTTCATGAAGCTAGTCACTGCCATCATCAAGCCGTTCAAACTGGACGACGTACGCGAGTCGCTGTCCGAGATCGGCGTGCAGGGCATTACCGTTACTGAGGTCAAAGGCTTCGGTCGGCAGAAGGGTCACACCGAGCTGTATCGCGGCGCGGAGTACGTGGTCGATTTCCTGCCAAAGGTGAAGATCGATGTCGCCATTGACGACAAGGATCTGGACCGGGTTATCGAGGCGATAACCAAGGCCGCCAACACCGGCAAGATCGGTGACGGCAAGATCTTCGTGGTCAATCTGGAACAGGCGATTCGCATCCGTACCGGCGAAACCGATACCGACGCAATCTAAGCCGCCACAAACCCAACGCCCCAGGAGAAAACAATATGACTCTGCGTAAATTCGCAGGGCTCGGAGCCCTGTTGTCCCTCGTAATGCCCGGCCTGGCCATGGCGGCAGACGAAGTGGCGGCCCCAGTCCTCAATTCCGGCGATACCGCCTGGATGATGACCTCGACAGCCCTTGTGCTGTTCATGACCATTCCCGGCCTCGCGCTGTTCTACGGCGGCATGGTTCGTTCGAAAAACATTCTTTCCGTGATGATGCAGTGCTTCGCCATTACCGGTCTGATCAGCATTCTGTGGGTCATTTATGGCTACAGCGTTGCGTTCGACACCACCGGCATGGAACAGGGTGTCATCAATTTCAACTCGTTCTTCGGGAGTCTGAACAAGGCCTTCCTCGCCGGCATCACGCCTGCGAGTCTGACCGGGCCTGCGGCGCTGTTTCCTGAGGCGGTGTTCGTCACCTTCCAGATGACTTTCGCCATCATTACCCCCGCGCTGATCGTCGGTGCCTTCGCCGAGCGGATGAAGTTCTCCGCCATGCTGGTCTTCATGGGGATCTGGTTCACTCTGGTTTACGCACCGATTGCGCACATGGTCTGGTCCGGTAATGGCGGCCTGTTGTGGGACTGGGGCGTGCTCGACTTCGCGGGCGGCACTGTCGTGCACATCAACGCCGGTGTGGCCGGTCTGATTTGCTGCCTGGTACTGGGCAAGCGCAAAGGCTTCCCGACTACCCCGATGGCTCCGCACAACCTTGGCTATACCCTGATGGGCGCCGCGATGTTGTGGTTCGGCTGGTTCGGCTTCAACGCCGGTTCCGCTGCCGCCGCCAATGGCACTGCCGGCATGGCGATGCTGGTCACCCAGATCGCCACCGCTGCTGCGGCGCTGGGCTGGATGTTTGCCGAGTGGATCACCCACGGCAAACCAAGCGCACTGGGTATCGCTTCGGGTGTGGTGGCCGGTCTGGTTGCAATCACTCCAGCGGCAGGCACCGTGGGCCCGATGGGCGCTCTGGTGATCGGTCTGGCGGCGGGCGTAGTGTGCTTCTTCTGCGCCACCACCCTGAAACGCAAACTCGGTTATGACGATTCCCTGGATGCCTTCGGCGTGCATGGTATCGGCGGTATCCTCGGCGCAATCCTGACCGGTGTGTTCGCGGCACCATCGCTGGGCGGTTTCGGCACTGTTACCGACATCGCTGCTCAAGTCTGGATTCAGTGCAAAGGCGTGGGCTTCACGGTGATCTACACCGCGATCGTCACGTTCATCATCCTCAAGGTCCTGGACGCCGTCATGGGTCTGCGTGTCACTGATGAAGAAGAGGCGGTCGGCATCGATCTGGCGCTCCACAACGAACGCGGCTACAACTTGTAAGCACGCGCATGAAAATTTTGCCCGGCTTGCCGGGCATTTTTTTGTCTGGGATTTGTCAGTGGAGGAAGGGCTGAAAGGTTTTTTCTGACACGTTCAGTCGCGTTTGCGACGGGCGTTTTTCTGCGGCCAATGGCTTACACGATTGAAGGAATATTAGGGCCTTTGTTTTTTCACAGAGCGCGCTAGAATGCGCCCCGAACGTGCGGAGAACTGTATGTGGCAACAGACTCTGATTACCCTGCGGGCACGGCCCCGGGGCTTTCATCTGGTAACGGATGAATTACTCGCAGGCTTGCCTGAACTCAAGGCGTGTCGGGTCGGTCTGTTGCATTTGTGGCTACAACATACCTCGGCGTCGTTGACCATCAACGAGAACGCCGATCCGGCGGTACGTCGCGACTTCGAACGATTTTTCAATCGTCTGATCCCACAAGGAACAGACGGTTATGAGCATAACGACGAAGGCCTGGACGACCTCCCGGCGCACTTCAAGGCCAGCGTACTTGGCTGTCAGCTCAGTTTGCCGATCTCGGCAGGCCGACTGGCGTTAGGGACCTGGCAAGGTGTTTATCTGGGCGAGCACCGTGATCATGGCGGTGCCCGTAAAGTCCTCGCCACCGTGCACGGTGAAGGGGCATGAAAACCGCTGGTTGCCAGCGGTGGTTGATTTTTTTCCGGCAGCCGTCGACAGACGGCAAAGCTGGGCTATAACTAATCTGCTTTTCGCAAGTCATGAGGTAGAACATGAGCGACGATGATCTGGAAAACGACGACCTCGAAGTAGGCGACGAAGACGAAACCGAAGAAGGCCTTGAAGCAGCGGCAGAAGACGTTGCTGAAGATGACGGCGGTGATACGCCCGTTCCGACCGCCAAAGGCAAGGCCAAGGCTGCGGTATCGGTCGATGAGCTGCCGAGCGTCGAAGCCAAGAACAAGGAACGCGACGCCCTGGCCAAGGCCATGGAAGAGTTTCTTGCGCGCGGCGGCAAGGTGCAGGAAGTGGAGGCCAATGTGGTCGCCGATCCTCCCAAGAAGCCGGATAACAAGTACGGCAGCCGGCCTATCTAAACGCCTGCTTCTTGCTTGCTGAAAAAGCCCGCCGTCGCTGCGGGCTTTTTCATGGGGAAGGATAAATGGGCCGAAGAGCTTCGCGGGCAAGCCTCGCTCCTACAGGTTTGTGTCGTTCGCAAATATCGCGCACGACGCAAATCCTGTAGGAGCGAGGCTTGCCCGCGAAGGCGATCTCAAAGCCGTTACAAAACCGAATTCCACCGCGCCAACAACCCCGGCAATTCGGTCAGGCTACGAATCTCGGCATCCGGCGCCTTCTCGGCTTCCCACACCTTGCCCGCCGGGTTAAACCAGATTGCCCGTAACCCCGCCTGCTGGGCGCCGGCAATATCGTCGCCGGGATGGTCGCCGATATGCACCGCTGTTTCGGCGGTCGCGCCGCCCCGCTGCAGCGCTTCATGAAACAGTCGTGCATCCGGCTTGGCGATGCCGATGTCTTCGGCGCACAACGCAAACTTGAAGTAATCCGCCAGCCCCAATCGCCGCACATCGGCATTGCCGTTGGTCACCACGCCAAGCGCATAGTGATTGGCCAGAATTTCCAGGGTCGGTTGCACCTCCGGGAAGATCTCCAACTGATGCCGCGCATGCAGAAACACTTCGAAACCCTGATCGGCCAGGTCGGATGCTTCACTATGTCCATAACCGGATTCTTCAAGTGCATGGAACAGCACCCGCCGACGCAGGGCGCTGATGCGGTGTTTGAGGTTCGGTTCGTTGCTCAGCACCCGCTCGCGAATCGACCACAGATGTTCTACCGGCACCGCGCCCAGGTTCGGTGCATGCTCGGTCAGCCATTCACGCAATACGACTTCGGCGCTGGCGATCACCGGGGCGGTGTCCCACAGGGTGTCGTCGAGGTCGAAGGTGATCAATTGGAGGGTCATGAATCATCGCCTTTAATGCGTTTGGCCCGTGGATGGGCGCTGTCGTAGACCGTCGCCAGGTGCTGGAAGTCCAGGTGGGTATAGATCTGGGTGGTCTTGATGTCCGAGTGGCCGAGCAGTTCCTGCACCGCCCGCAAGTCCTGAGAGGACTCCAGCAAATGGCTGGCGAAGGAGTGTCGCAACATGTGCGGATGCAGGTTCTGTCCCAGTTCGCGCTCGCCGGCGGCCTTGACCCGCACCTGAATCGCCCGAGGGCCGAGGCGCCGGCCTTGCTGGCTGACAAACACCGCGTCGTCCGCCGGGTTGGTCATGGCTCGCAGTGGCAGCCACAACTCCAGCGCTTCGCGAGCCTTTTTGCCCACTGGCAACAGCCGGGTCTTGCTGCCCTTGCCGAGCACCTGGACCATGCCGTCAGCCAGGTCCAGCTGATCAAGGTTGAGCCCGGTCAGTTCGGAGAGGCGCAGGCCTGAGGAATAGAACAGTTCCAGAATCGCCTGATCCCGACGCGCCAGAAAATCATCCTCCACTGCGCCCTCAAGCAGTTGCAGCGCGCGGTCGGTGTCGAGGGTTTTCGGCAGGCGGCGCTCGCCCTTGGGCGGTGCCAGGCCATTGGCCGGGTCGTGGTCGCACAAACCTTCGCGGTTCAGGTAGTGATAGAGCCCGCGCACTGCCGACAGCAGACGCGCCAGGCTGCGGGACGATTGACCTTGGGAATGCAGGCGAGCGATCAGGCTGCGCAGGCGCTGGATGTCCAGCGCGGCCCAGCTGTTGATGTTCTGTTTGACGCACCAGCCCAGGACCTTGTCGAGGTCGCGGCGGTAGGCGTACAGCGTGTGCGGCGACACCTGCCGCTCACTGCGCAGGTGTTCGCAGTAAGCGTCCAGTTGTCGTTCCATGGTCAGCGTACCGAGCGCAGGGAGTTGTTGACCCGTGGCAGCACGCGGCCCATGACTTCGGCGATGTAACTCAGGAACAGCGTACCCACCGAGCTCTTGTAGTGCTGCGGATCACGGCTGGCGATGGCCAGAACGCCGTGGATGCCCTGATGGCTGATGGCGACGACGGCGGTGGAGCCGATCTGCTTGCGCTGTTCTTCGCCGAACAGGAAGTCCAGTTCGTGTTCGCGCAGGCTGCCGCTGACGCTTTTGTCTTCCGAGAGCAAGCCGCCAATGGCCGTTTGCGCGTCGGCATGCGTTACCCAGCGACCCACCGGCATCGGGTTGTCGCCCAGCAGGATCAGGCTGACGAAGGGCACCTGGAAGTCTTGGCGCAGGCTGTCTTCGACGCTGATCACGACATCTTCCAGGCTGGTGGCGTCCATCAGCGCGAGGATCAGGCGGCGGGTCTTGTCGAAGAGGCGGTCGTTGTCGCGGGCCACGTCCATCAAATGCGAGAGGCGATGACGCAGCTCGATGTTGCGGTCGCGCAGAATCGTCATCTGGCGTTCGACCAGCGAAATGGTGTCGCCGCGCTGGTGCGGAATGCGCAGGGCCGGGAGCAGTTCTTCGTGCTCGATGAAGAAATCCGGATGAGCCTCCAGGTACGCGGCAATCGCCGCCGCCTCAAGGCTTTCGGAAGGGGATTCGTCGGGCTGTAGGGCGGGAACCTGGGGCTTGTCGGTCATGGATTTCGCTCACTCAAAGACGCACTTGTCCTTCGTATACGCGCACTGCCGGGCCGGTCATCATGACCGGTTGGCCTGGGCCTGCCCATTCAATGGACAGACGCCCGCCAGGCAGGTCGATCAATAGCGGTGAATCCATCCACCCCTGGCTGATCGCGGCCACTGCGGCAGCACAGGCGCCGGTTCCGCACGCCTGGGTTTCCCCGGCCCCGCGTTCCCAGACGCGCAACTGCGCGCGGCTCCGGTCGATGATCTGGAGAAAACCGACATTGACCCGCGCCGGGAAGCGCGGGTGATGTTCGATTTTCGGTCCCAGTTCATGCACCGGTGCGTTGTTGATGTCGCTGACCCGCAACACAGCATGGGGGTTGCCCATGGACACTGCGGCCAGTTCGACCGTGGTGCCGTCGACGTCGACTTGATAACTCAGGGCCTGGCTCGGGGCTTCGAACGGAATCTCGGCCGGCACCAGGCGCGGGGCGCCCATGTTGACGCTGATCTGGCCATCGTTGCGGATGTCCAGTTCGATGATGCCGCTTTTGGTCTCGACGCGAATCAACCGCTTGGCGGTCAGGCGCTTGTCAAGCACGAAGCGGGCGAAACAGCGCGCACCGTTGCCGCACTGTTCCACTTCGGAGCCGTCGGAATTGAAGATCCGATAGCGGAAATCCACGTCCGGGTTGCTCGGCGCTTCGACGATCAGCAACTGGTCGAAACCGATCCCCGTGTGCCGATCGCCCCAAAGCTTTGCGTGTTTTGGCAGGATGTGCGCGTGCTGGCTGACCAGGTCGAGGACCATGAAGTCGTTGCCCAGGCCGTGCATCTTGGTAAAACGCAGCAGCATGGTTTTACTCCGGCAGCAGGCTTTCGCCAGCAAACAACTCAGCTACCGTCTCACGGCGACGCACTTCAAATGCCTGATCACCGTCCACCAACACTTCAGCGGCACGGCCGCGGGTGTTGTAGTTGGAACTCATGACAAACCCATAGGCACCGGCCGAATGCACGGCCAGCAGGTCGCCTTCTTCCAGGGCCAGTTGACGATCCTTGGCCAGGAAGTCGCCGGTTTCGCAGATCGGGCCGACGATGTCGTAGGCGCGAGCGGTGCTGTTGCGCGGGCGCACGGCGGTGACGTCCATCCAGGCTTGATACAGCGCCGGGCGGATCAGGTCGTTCATGGCCGCGTCGACGATGGCGAAGTCTTTGTGCTCGGTGTGCTTGAGGTACTCGACCTGGGTCAGCAGCACGCCAGCGTTGGCAACGATGAAACGGCCCGGCTCGAACACCAGCGCCAGGTCACGACCGTCGAGACGCTCGCGCACGGCTTTGATGTAGTCGGCAGCCAATGGCGGCACTTCATCGCGATAACGCACGCCCAAACCACCACCGAGATCGATGTGGCGCAGGTAAATGCCACAGTCGCCGAGGCGGTCGACCAGGCCCAGCAGGCGGTCGAGGGCGTCGATGAACGGCGGCAGGGTGGTCAGTTGCGAACCGATGTGGCAATCGACGCCGACCACTTCCAGGTTAGGCAGTTGTGCGGCACGGACATACACGTCTTCGGCGTCGGCGATGGCGATGCCGAACTTGTTTTCCTTCAGACCAGTGGAGATGTACGGATGAGTGCCGGCATCGACGTCCGGGTTCACGCGCAACGAGATCGGCGCGCGAACGCCCAGCTCGGCAGCCACCACTTGCAGGCGTTCGAGCTCATCGGTGGACTCGACGTTGAAGCAATGCACACCGACTTCCAGCGCGCGACGCATGTCGTCACGGGTCTTGCCGACACCGGAGAACACGATCTTATCGGCGCTGCCACCGGCGGCCAGTACACGTTCCAGCTCGCCACGGGAAACGATGTCGAAACCGGCGCCCAAACGCGCCAGGACATTCAGCACGCCCAGGTTGGAGTTGGCCTTGACCGCAAAGCAGACCAGGTGCGGCATGCCGGCCAGCGCATCGGCGTAAGCCAGGTACTGGGCTTCGATGTGGGCACGGGAGTAGACGTAAGTCGGTGTACCAAAGCGTTCGGCGATGGCGGACAGGGCAACCCCTTCCGCGAACAGCTCACCGTCACGGTAGTTAAAAGCGTCCATAGCGTTCCCTTAGTAGACGTCGTGCTTGTGTGCTTTCGACGGAGTCTGCTGCGACGATTTGGCTTGCTCTGCAGGATCCTGATTTTCATCAGGCAGGTACAGCGGGCCTTTTTGACCACAGGCCGATACAAGGCAGGCGACCGCGACGAGCGCAGCAAGGGAAGAGATCAGGCGCTTCATGGCGAAATCCTTGAAAATGCGTTAATTGCGCCGGAGTATACCGGCCACCCGGCAGCTTGCCTATGTGACGCGGCTCCCGTCCGGCGGGGCTTGGCCTGATGCCAGTAAGTTATGTGCAGTCCATTGTGGGAGCGAGCCTGCTCGCGAAAGCGGTGTGTCAGGCAACGAATAGGTTGAATGTACCGGCCATTCGCGAGCAGGCTCGCTCTCACAGGTTGTTATTCTTTGCATTCGCCGGGGCTCGCCCGTATCTTGCGGCGCTTGAGCGTGAGTAGACACTTTTTGAGGTTCCCGCAATGAGTTTGACCGAAGCCCGTTTTCACGACCTGGTCGATGCAACCCAGCAGTCGCTGGAGGATATTTTCGACGAGAGTGGCCTGGATGTAGATCTGGAGAGCTCGGCCGGTGTGCTCACCGTCAAGTTCGAAAACGGCAGCCAATTGATCTTCAGTCGTCAGGAACCGCTGCGTCAGCTGTGGCTGGCGGCGGTATCCGGAGGCTTCCACTTTGATTACGACGCAGAAAGCGAGCGCTGGATGTGTGACAAGAGTGAAGAGCAGCTCGGTGAGATGCTTGAGCGCATCGTCAAGCAGCAAGCCGACGTCGAACTCGATTTCGAAGGTCTGTGAGATCGTGACCCCGCCTGCGCCCGTTCGTCCGCCCAAACCGCTTTACAGCAATGTTAGCCCGGCGGTGCCTTCGCCGTGCAGCGGTGTGTGTCGGCTGGATGAACAGAAGGTCTGCCTGGGGTGTTTCCGCCATGTCGAAGATATTCGCGAATGGCGCTCGGCAGATGATGAGCGGCGGCGGGTGATTTGCACATCAGCCCTCGACCGCAAGAATAGAGGCTGACCCGGCCCCTGTAGGAGCTGCCGAAGGCTGCGATCTCTTGATTTTCAGCGATATCGGATCCGTAAAAAATCAAGATCAAAAGATCGCAGCCTGCAACAGCTCCTACGCCGCCGGGTGGCGGCTTGTATATTTATTGAGCTGTGATAGTGTCCAGAGACGCCTCAACCCATCGAGGCTCGTGAAAACCCCGCCTTTTTCTGGCGGGGTTTTGCTTTTTTCGTGCAGAAGAAAGGAGTCTGCCCTGATCATGACCGCACCTTCCATCACCCTTACCCGTCTGGACGTACAACGTCTGGAGCGCCTGATCGACAGCCTGGATGACACGCTGCCGGGCGTTATCGCGCTGCAAACCGAACTGGATCGCGCCGATACTCTGGTCGGTCACGATGAAGTGCCCGCCGATGTCGTGACCATGAATTCCCGAGTGCATTGCCGTGAAGAGAGCAGCGGCAAGGACTATCACCTGACCCTGGTTTACCCCAAGGATGCCAACGCCGACGAAGGCCGGATTTCCATTCTGGCGCCGGTGGGCAGTGCCTTGCTCGGCCTGAAGGTTGGCCAGCACATCGACTGGCCGGCACCGGGCGGCAAGACCTTGAAACTGACCCTGCTGGAAGTTGAATCGCAGCCTGCTCATGGCGGCGACTTCCCGGAATAACATCCCTTCAGACCTGCTCGAGCGCCTCGTTCAGTGCGCGTTCCAGGTCGGCCTTGTAGCGCAGATACAGATGGCTTGAACCCTGACCATCACCGAGCAGGCCCGACAGGTCCAGGTCGGTGATGTAGCAGCGGTAGCGTTCTGTCTCGCGACGCTGCTCGACGATTTCCCCCGCGACTGCGGTGAACAACTGATCGCCATGTTCCAGCTCGGAAAATTCCCGCTGATTGCAATACAAGGTGACCTGCACCTGCCCCGGTGCGGCTTTGCCGACGATGGCCTGCACGTCATAGAACGGTTTGTTGAGCGGTGTTTGCGGTGTCGGCCGGGCTTCGACCCGACGCGCCCGCGTGGGACCTGAAGGCAACAACTGGTAATACAAAGTCTCCAGGCTCAGTGGCTGGGCGGCGTCTATCGGCAGCAAGGCATCGCGCCGGTACTGGATCGATTGCAGGAAGCGTTGCAGCGGCACCAACAGGCTCTGTTCATCGTGATAGGGCAAACGCTGCTGCCACAAGGCATTGAATTCATCGAGCACATACAAATCGGCCTGGTACTCATTGATCCGGTAGAACACCTGAACGCAGTCGGGTTGCCCCATGGGCAGGATCAGCGCCAGATCGTGGTCTTCCAGTGCCATCGGGTCCAGATGAAACGGGCTGTAGCTCGGCAGTTCTTCGCCGAGGTAGTCGAACAGCGCCGGCAGTGTGGCGAGGGCGACGTGACTGACCTGGCCCGGCACCAGCTCCAGCACGTGGTAGTGCTGCTGGACCTGAATCAGGTAACGATGATTGAGTTTGCTCAGCAGCAGGTTCTGCGCGGTGTCGAGGATTTCTTCGACCCGCCGCGCAATGAATTGCGCGCGGTTGTGGCAGAAACAACGCACCCGCAGTTTGGGCTGTTGTGGCCCGTCCGGCAGGTTGTTGAGGTAATCGCGCAGGCAGTCAAGCAGGGCGTGGGGACCGTCAAAACGGCTGACCAGCACCTCGTTCCAGCTATTGAGCGTGACTTGGTCCAGGGTCAGCACCAGGTTTTCCCGCACGCCGGCATAGCTCAGGGAGTCGGTGCGCTCGGTGGTCATCAGGATGTTCAGGTCGCGATGGTGCCTGAGCGGATCGACGCCGACGTTCACCAGAATCAGTATTTCGCTCGGCACACTGGCGCGCAGCAAAGGCTCTTCGGCGACAGTGGTCAGGGGCAGGGCGATGCTTTGTTGCAGGCTGCCGAGCAGGTTGAACAATTCGAACTCGCTCAAGTCGCTGGTGCCGGGGTGCAGGGCCAGGCGGGTGCTGCTGTCGATCACGCCGTTGCGGTGGCACCAGGTGAGCAGTTCCAGTAACTGACGACTGCGCTTGATCGGCGCGAAATGCTCCCACTCATGAATGGTCAGGCTGCCGTTGTACAAACCCCATTGGGTTTGCCCCGGTTCTTTTTTGTTCGGCGCCTGCACCAGCGTCAGAGTGTCTTCGGCCAGATCGGGGGCAATGCCCGGGTTGATGAATTCGATCTTGTCGGCCTTGCGCTCGAAAGCCGCGTACAGCCGCCGGCCCAGTACATTGAGGTCGCGCTTGTTGATCAGGCTGACGGTCTGTTCGTTGCGGGCAAACTGCGTCAGGAAGCGGTAGCTGTAATTCAGCTCGCCGACCAGGGCCCTGCGTTCGGCGCTGACCTGGCGGACTTTCCACTGGCTGCGGCTGTCGAGCAATGCGAGCTGACGCTGATCCCAGTGCCATTCGTGGGCCAGGCGTTCGAGTAACGAGCGCTGCCAGTTCTGAGTGCGACCGCTGCTGCCGGTGAGTTTGCGATTGACCTTCAGGTACAGCGCGCGGCGTACCAGCTCCAGCCGTTCCGGTTCGCCCCGGGCCGCGAGGTATTCCTCGATACGCCGGTAAACCACGATGTATGGATCCAGTTCGTCGAGATCCAGTCGATTGGCAAACACCGCCTGCTTGAAGCGCAGGCTCAGGCACTGGACCTTGGGGTGTTCGCTGGCGTAGACCTCGGTCAGCAGCAGTTTGAGCACTGATTTGTACGGTGACTCAATGCCTTTGAACAACTGCCAGAGCCCGGCACCGATGAATTCCCCGGGCGGGATATACGCCAGATGCCCCAGGTCCAGGGTTTCGTCGGCACGGATAAAACGTTTGGATAACAGCGTGTGGGTATACCGGTCGTACGCCGCCTCTTCGTAAACCGGCACCAGCCACCAGATGGGTGTACGGCCGGCCAGCCAGATCGCGGTGCGGTAGAACTCGTCCAGCAGCAGGTAGTGCTGGGTGGTGCCACAGTCTTCCGAACTCAGTTGGGTATCGCGCTCACCGAGCACGAAGCGAGCAGGGTCGATCAGGAAGAAATGCGCCTCGGCACCCTGGCCGGCGGCCCATATCTCTAGCAACTGGCATTTCTTGCGCAACTCTGTGAGCTCGCTTTCGCTCAAGTCCGGCCCGTGACAGACCCATACGTCCATATCGCTCTGGTCGGCCTGGGCAAGGGTGCCGAGGCTGCCCATCAGGAACAGGCCGTGGATCGGTCGCGGCGGATTGCTGCCGTGGCGCGGCTTATAGGAAAACGAGCGAGTCAGGCGCTGGGCTTCGGCGAGGGCGTTGGCGTCAGGTTCGAAATTTGACAGCCCGGCCGGGGTGCTGCCCGAAACGTAACCCGGCAACAGCGGATGATTGACATGGAAAAACAGCGGCAGCAGGGTCAGAACCGTTTGCTGGCGGGTCGACAGCCCTTCCATGGCGCGTGCCATGCGGCCCTCGTTGAGCTTCAGAAAACGGGCGCGCAGCTGGCTGAGAACCTTGCGGTCGATTCCCTCGTCCAGATCGGGGCGGATTTCATGGGTGCGGGTCATGTCAGCTCAATCCGGCTCGCGGGGCTCGGACGTGGAGGGCTCGGGATGAGGGGCAGTTTAGCGCCTCGGCACCGTGACTTTTAAGCTGATTTTGTCTTTCTGGCGTCAGGTTCCTATCGCACGGCGACAGCGGGCACCAAAGTGTGCCCGCGGAAATCCCGTGACAGAGGTTTCCGTGGGCGATGCGGTGAGGCTCAGGCTGTTTCGCGCACGGACAGAATGGTTAGAACGGTTTGCACATTTTGTGCAGCATCACGCCCCAGGCTGGTCAGATAACCGCCATCGGGCTGGGTGATCAATTCTTTGTCGAACAGTCTTTGGGCAGCGGCAATGGCTTTCGGGGCAGCGGTCTGATGAATTTTCAAACCTTCCTGGGAGCTGTCCAGGTTGAAGAGGGCGAGGATTTCCAGTTCGGCAACCAACTCAGGGGTAAGCGACATAAGGACTCCAGACTTTCTAGGAATTAGACGATAGCGCTCCTAAGGTGAACTCGCTGGTGCGGCATGTCCAGTGCTGGCTACAGGGTTTTTTCGTCTTGGGGTGGTTTGCGGTTTAGTCAGCGTCTGGGGCAAGGCTGTACTGATGGGTGACAATCCATGTGGAGGCGGGCTTCCGTGGCGAGGGGGGTTACCTGTGGCGAGGGAGCTTGCTCCCGTTGGGGCGCGAAGCGGCCCCAAAAGCTTTGCGACTGCTGCGCAGCCGAACGGGAGCAAGCTCCCTCGCCACAAAAGCCCCGTGACAGGGCTGGCTTATTGCTTTTCCGGCGGCAACTCTGGCAGCGCGCGCAGCGCAGCTTCGTACCATTGGGTGTTGAACGCGCGGTCTTCTTCGAGGATCGCGTCGATTTCCACTGCCAGCACGTGAGCCATCAGATTGAGGATTTCTTCACGCTCGTAACCCACCAGG
This sequence comes from Pseudomonas sp. S2_A02, assembly GCF_054668495.1. Taxonomy (NCBI): domain Bacteria; kingdom Pseudomonadati; phylum Pseudomonadota; class Gammaproteobacteria; order Pseudomonadales; family Pseudomonadaceae; genus Pseudomonas; species Pseudomonas sp. S2_A02. Next base: position 3,947,964 of record NZ_CP162776.1, read on the forward strand.
GTCAGCTTGTTGAAGGTCGCCTTGGCGGCCGGTGGGTTGTCGCTTTCGATCTGGTTTTCAATCGCTTCGATCAGAGTGTTTTCGGCGAACTCTTCTTCGTCGATCTCGATATCAGTTGGCTCGCTCATGGCAGGCTCCTCAAGGAAAGGCGGCCAGTTTACCCGCATTCAGCGCTGTGATGCTGCTGGCAAGAAGTGCCCGGGCGTTCTATAACTGGCGCTGCCAACCCCCTGCACGGCCTGGAGGCTATGTAATGCTCAAGCTTTATGGATTTTGCGTCAGCAACTACTACAACATGGTCAAGCTGGCGTTGCTGGAGAAGGGACTGCCATTTGAAGAAGTGCCATTTTACCCAGGCACTACCCCCGAGACGCTAGCCATCAGCCCACGTGGGAAGGTTCCGGTGCTGGGTGTCGAACAAGGTTTCATCAACGAAACCAGCGTGATTATCGAGTACCTCGAGCAGAGCCAGAAAGGTATGCCACTGCTGCCGAGCGAGCCCTTTGAACGAGCGCAGGCGCTGGCTTTGGCCAAGGAAATCGAGTTGTACATCGAACTGCCGGCGCGCGCCTGCTACCCCGAAGCGTTTTTCGGCATGTCTGTGCCGGAGGCGATCAAGGACAAGACCAAGGCCGAGCTGCTGCTGGGGTTCGCCTCGCTGGGCAGGCACGGCAAGTTCGCTCCTTACGTAGCAGGCGACAGTCTCAGCATTGCGGATTTGTATTTCCTGTACAGCGTGCCGATGGCCTGTGCCGTGGCGCAGAAGCTGTTCGATATCGATCTGTTGGCTGAGATGCCGGCGGCCAGGGCGCTGCTGGAACGTCTGGGGCAGAATCCGCATGTGCAGCAGATCGCAAAGGACAAGGACGCGGCGATGCCAGCGTTTCTGGAGATGATCGCGTCGAAGAAGTAGGTTTTGTAGTGTTCTGAAGTCAGTCATCGCGGGCAAGCCCGCTCCCACAGGTTTAACCGTCTGGCAAAAATTTCTGGCCGGTCGGAGATCCTTGTGGGAGCGGGCTTGCCCGCGATGCTTTTAGCGGCTGGCGAGCAATGCCTGACCGCGAGCAACTGCCTTCTTGACCTGCGCCGGCGCAGTCCCGCCGATGTGGTCACGGGCATTCACCGAGCCTTCCAGGGTCAGCACGGCAAATACGTCCTGCTCGATCTGATCGCTGAACTTGCGCAGTTCTTCCAGGCTCATTTCCGCCAGGTCCTTGCCGCTATCCACGCCGTACTTCACGGCATGGCCAACGATCTCGTGGCAATCACGGAACGGCAGGCCACGACGAACCAGATAGTCAGCCAGGTCGGTAGCCGTGGAGAAACCACGCAGAGCTGCCTCGCGCATCATCGCGTGCTTGGGTTTGATCGCCGGGATCATGTCGGCAAAGGCCCGCAGCGAGTCGCGCAGGGTGTCGGCGGCGTCGAACAGTGGCTCTTTGTCTTCCTGATTGTCCTTGTTGTAGGCCAGCGGCTGGCCTTTCATCAGGGTCAGCAGGCCCATCAATGCGCCAAATACCCGGCCAGTCTTGCCGCGAACCAGCTCCGGGACGTCCGGGTTTTTCTTTTGCGGCATGATCGAGCTGCCGGTGCAGAAACGGTCAGGCAGATCGATGAACTGGAACTGCGCGCTGGTCCACAACACCAACTCTTCGGAGAAACGCGACAAGTGCATCATCGCGATGCTCGCGGCCGAGCAGAACTCGATGGCGAAATCGCGATCGGACACGTTGTCCAGGGAGTTACCGCCGACAGCGTCGAAGCCCAGCAGTTGAGCGGTGTATTCGCGGTCGATCGGGTAAGTGGTGCCCGCCAGTGCGGCGCTGCCCAGTGGCATGCGATTGGTGCGCTTGCGGCAGTCGACCAGACGCTCATAGTCGCGGCTGAGCATTTCGAACCAGGCCAGCATGTGATGCCCGAAGGTCACCGGCTGCGCGGTTTGCAGGTGAGTGAAGCCCGGCATGATGCTGGCGGCCTCGCGCTCGGCCTGCTCCAGCAAGCCTTGTTGCAGACGGGTAATTTCGCTGAGGATCAGGTCGATCTCATCACGCAGCCACAGGCGGATGTCGGTGGCGACCTGGTCATTACGGCTGCGGCCGGTGTGCAGCTTTTTACCGGTCACGCCGATACGGTCGGTCAGACGCGCCTCGATGTTCATGTGCACGTCTTCAAGGTCGATGCGCCAGTCGAACTGGCCAGCCTCGATTTCACCCTGGATGGTGTTCAGGCCATCGATGATACTGTCGCGCTCGGCATCGGTCAGCACGCCGACCTTGGCCAGCATGCTGGCGTGGGCGATCGAGCCCATGATGTCGTGGCGATACAGGCGCTGGTCGAAGGTGACGGAGGCGGTGAAGCGGGCGACGAAGGCGTCGACGGGTTCACTGAAGCGGCCGCCCCAGGACTGATTGGTCTTGTCAGTGCTCATGAATTCGCTCGTATCGGCTTGAAGAAAGATGGCGTGAAACGCTGACGCGGATAATAACAGGGTTGCCAATCCTGTCGCTGACACTGGTCGACAGGTTTTTTTCTCATCGTGCGACCCCTGCTCGAAGCAAACGATACAGAAATTGCGCAACGATATTTTTCAATTGAGCAATATCGTCCCGGCAACCGTCTACAGTTGGACAGAGGATCAGCGCACTTCTCGATGCTGCAGCTGACTATAGAGAGAAGAGGGGTGTTCATATTGTGTATCAGCAAACCCTACGGCGATGCCTCGCCAGTGCGGGCCTGGGCCGCCAGTCAGACGGCAGATAAAAATTTAGCCGCCGGTCTCGCGGCACTTTTTGGCCCTCGCGCTAGTCTTAGCGTGGATCGCGGTGACGGACGTCACTTCACCTGTCTACGCTATCCTTGTGCGAGACTCACGCAGGAATCCAGCGCAATATGAATGTCCTGATCGTTGATGACGAACCCCTGGCCCGCGAGCGCCTGAGCCGAATGGTCGGCGAACTCGAGGGATACAATGTCCTGGAGCCCAGCGCCACGAACGGCGAAGAGGCGTTGGCACTGATCGACAGTCACAAACCGGATATCGTGCTGCTCGATATTCGCATGCCGGGCCTCGATGGCCTGCAAGTGGCTGCACGATTGTGCGAGCGCGAAACCCCGCCCGCCGTGGTGTTTTGCACCGGGCCCGATGAATTTGCCGTGGAAGCCCTACAGGCCAGCGCCGTGGGCTATCTGGTGAAGCCAGTGCGCACAGAACAGTTACACGAAGCATTAAAGAAAGCCGAGCGACCCAATCGCGTCCAGCTTGCGGCCTTGACTCGCCCGGCGGCCGAAACCGGTAGCGGTCCGCGCAGCCACATCAGCGCCCGCACCCGAAAAGGCATCGAACTGATCCCATTGGGTCAGGTGGTCTACTTCATTGCCGACCACAAGTACGTCACCTTGCGTCATGAAGGCGGTGAGGTGCTGCTCGACGAACCCCTTAAGGCCCTCGAAGACGAATTTGGCGATCGTTTCGTGCGGATCCACCGCAACGCACTGGTTGCTCGCGAACGCATCGAGCGGCTGCAACGCACGCCCCTGGGGCATTTCCAGCTGTTTCTCAAAGGCCTGAACGGCGATGCCCTGATCGTCAGCCGACGCCATGTGGCCGGTGTGCGCAAAATGATGCAACAGCTTTAAGGGGCGGATTTCTACCCTATTACCGGACATTGAGGGCCAGGGAGGCCACGCAGTTTCTGATACAAGTCAAAGCGGATTTGGCTGAGCTGTTATTATCTGCCGTATCTATTCAGTACGGATTGATCCATGTCCTCTCGCGAAATCCGCATCGCCACCCGAAAAAGTGCTCTCGCCCTGTGGCAGGCCGAATACGTCAAGGCTCGTCTGGAAGAGGCCCATCCGGGCCTGCTCGTGACGCTGGTTCCCATGGTCAGTCGAGGCGACAAGCTGCTCGATTCGCCGCTGTCGAAAATCGGCGGCAAGGGCCTGTTCGTCAAGGAACTGGAAACCGCGCTGCTGGAAAACGCAGCCGACATCGCCGTGCATTCCATGAAAGACGTGCCGATGGACTTCCCCGAAGGTCTCGGTCTGTTCTGCATCTGCGAGCGTGAAGACCCGCGCGATGCATTTGTCTCCAATACCTACGCCAGTCTGGATGAGTTGCCGCCAGGCAGCATCGTCGGCACCTCCAGCCTGCGTCGTCAGGCTCAGTTGCTGACCCGCCGTCCGGATCTGGAAATCCGCTTCCTGCGCGGCAACGTCAATACTCGCCTGGCCAAGCTCGATGCCGGCGAATACGACGCCATCATTCTCGCCGCGGCGGGTTTGATTCGCCTGGGCTTTGAAGACCGCATCACTTCGGCTATCAGTGTCGAAGACAGTCTGCCGGCAGGTGGCCAAGGCGCGGTCGGTATCGAATGCCGTAGCGCCGACACTGAAATACATGCGCTGCTGGCGCCGCTGCATCATCAGGACACGGCCACTCGCGTTACCGCCGAACGTGCTCTCAACAAACATCTGAATGGCGGCTGCCAGGTGCCAATCGCTTGCTACGCCGTGCTTGAAGGCGAGCAGATCTGGTTGCGCGGTTTGGTGGGTGATCCGAATGGTGGCCTGCTGCTCAGCGCCGAGGCCCGGGCGCCACGGGCGGATGCCGAGGCTTTGGGTGTGCAGGTGGCCGAAGACCTGCTGAGCCAGGGCGCCGCCGACATTCTGAAAGCAGTCTATGGCGAGGCAGGGCACGAGTGACTGGCTGGCGCCTGTTGCTGACGCGCCCTGCGGATGAGTCGGCGGCGCTTGCCCGTGTGCTGGCCGACGCGGGGGTTTTCAGCAGCAGCCTGCCGCTTTTGGATATCGAGCCGATTCCTGTCTCTGACACAATGCGCGAAGTCATTCAGAACCTGGATAGCTATTGCGCGGTGATCGTGGTCAGCAAGCCTGCCGCCAGAATCGCTGTCGATCTGCTCAACCAATACTGGCCGCAACCACCGGGTCTGAAGTGGTTCAGCGTGGGCGCGGCGACGGCGCAGATCCTCGAGGATAGCGGGCTGGATGTGAGTTTTCCGGTCGATGGCGATGACAGCGAAGCCTTGCTTGAGCTTGCGCCGTTGCGCGAGGCTGTCACTCGACCCGATCCGCGAGTGTTGATCATGCGCGGGGAGGGTGGGCGCGAGCTACTGGCTGAGCGTTTACGCGAGCTTGGTGCTAGTGTCGAGTATCTGGAGTTGTATCGACGCGGTTTGCCGCAGTACCCGTCGGCAACGCTGCCTGACCGGATCAAAGCGGAACGCTTGAACGGGCTGGTGGTCAGCAGTGGACAGGGTTTTGAGCACCTGCACCGATTGGCTGGCGATGCCTGGCCGAGCATGGCGCGGTTGCCGTTGTTTGTTCCAAGCCCCAGGGTCGCCGAGCTGGCACGTGCCGCCGGGGCCCAAACAGTTGTGGATTGTCGTGGCGCCAGTGCCGCGGCCTTGCTGGCGGCGTTACGGGAACACCCCGTGCCCGTTTTCTAATGCAAAGGATGGATACGTGAGCGAAACAGCCTTGCCTAAAGATGACGTCCGACCTGTGCTTGATGCATCGGTTGAAACTGCGCCACCTGCTGTTGAGCAGCGCCGAGGCAATGGGTTGGCAATCGTTGCGCTGCTGTTGGGCGCAGCCGGTGTTGCCGTGGGTGGTTGGGGAGTCTGGCAGGTGCGTCACCTGCAAGCCAATAACCAACAACAGTTGAGTCAGGTACAGGCGTTGAACGATCAGGCCCAGAGCCTGAAGCTCAACGAGCAGCGCCTGACGGCTCGCCTCGAGCAAATGCCGGCCGCCGAGGAACTCGACGCGCGCAGTCGTCTGGTCACTCAACTCCAAGGCGATCAGCAACGCCTGAATCAACGCCTGGAAACCGTCCTCGGCGCGAGCCGCAAGGACTGGCGTCTGGCCGAAGCCGAGCACTTGCTGCGTCTGGCCAGCCTGCGCCTGTCGGCGTTGCAGGACATCAGCAGCGCCCAGGCCCTGGTGCAGGGCGCCGATGAAATTCTCCGTGAACAGAACGACCCCGGGGCTTTTGCCGCTCGCGAGCAAGTGGCCAAAACCCTGGTAGCCCTGCGCAGTACCGAACAGCCGGATCGCACCGGATTGTTCCTGCGACTGGGTGCCTTGCGCGACCAGGTGATCAACCTCACCGAGCTGGCGCCTGAGTACAAGGACCGTGGCGAATCCCTGTTGGGCCTGACCGCCGATGGCGACGGTGCCAGTCGCTGGGCGCAATGGTGGGATCAGATCTCGCGTTATATCCGCATCGATTTCAACGCCGACAAGAATGTTCGTCCGTTGCTGGCAGGGCAGAGTCTGAGCCAGGTGCGTCTGGCCTTGAGCCTGGCGCTGGAACAGGCTCAGTGGGCCGCACTCAATGGCCAGGCCGCGGTTTACACCCAGGCGCTGGCCGAGGCGCGGGACGTGCTCAAGGGCAACTTCAACCCGGACAACCCCCAGAGCAAAATCATGCTCGAGCAGGTGACCGAGTTGAGTAAGCAGCCGGTCACGGTGGTCACGCCAGATCTGACGGGCACGTTGAGTTCGGTTCAGGCCTATCTTGAGCGGCGCAACGTCAACGCCGAGGAGTCGGTGAAACCTCTGGCCAAACCTGCTGCGAGCACTATGCAGGAGGCCACGCCATGAAGCGCCTCTATGTGATCGTGTTCGTGGTCATCGCCGCTGCCGCCGCGCTGGGGCTGGCGATTGCCGAGCATTCCGGCTACGTGCTGATCGCCTACAAGAGCTTCCGTTACGAATCGAGCCTGTGGGCAACCCTGGCCCTGGTGGTCGTGCTGTGGCTGGTGTTCTGGGGCATCAAGGCGTTGATCGAGCTGGTGACGACCTCCGGTGGAGTGGTCAATCCATGGTCGCGGCGCAATCGCAGTCGGCGGGTGCAAGTAGCGATCGAGCACGGTCAGCTGGATTTGGCAGAGGGCCGCTGGGCCAGTGCGCAGCGTCATCTCTATCGCGCAGCGGAAGCCGAGCGCCAGCCGCTGCTCTACTACCTGGGTGCTGCCCGCGCCGCGAACGAACAAGGTCACTACGAGGAAAGCGACAATCTGCTGGAGCGCGCTCTGGAGCGACAGCCCCAGGCCGAGCTGGCGATTGCCTTGAACCATGCCCAATTGCAGACTGATCGCGGTGACACTGAAGGCGCGCTGGTGACCCTGCAAGCCATGCACGAGCGTCATCCTCATAACGTCCAGACCTTGCGCCAGTTGCAGCGCCTGCTTCAGCAACGGGGCGACTGGTCGGCAGTGATTCGCTTGTTGCCGGAGTTACGCAAGGACAAGGTATTGCCACCGGCCGAACTGGCTGAGCTGGAGCGCCGGGCCTGGGGTGAAAATCTTTCGTTGGCGGCACACCGGGAAGAGGACGGAACGGTCGGTTTGCAATCGCTCAATCGCGCCTGGCAGCAACTCACCGCCGCTCAGCGCCAGGAACCGCAACTGGTGCTGGCCTATGCCGAGCAATTGCGGCAACTGGGGGCACAGGTCGAGGCCGAAGAGATCCTGCGTGCAGCCCTAAAGCGCAAATACGACAGCCATCTGGCACGCCTGTATGGGCTGGTTCGCGGCAACGATCCGGCCAGGCAACTGCACACCGCCGAGGGTTGGCTCAAGGATCATCCCGCCGACCCGAGCCTGTTGCTGACGTTGGGCCGTTTGTGTCTGCAAAGCAGTCTGTGGGGCAAGGCCAGGGATTATCTAGAGAGCAGCCTGCGTGTGCAGCGCAACCCTGAAGCTTGCGCCGAATTGGCGCGGTTGCTGGCGCAACTGGGTGACACCGAACGCAGCAATCAGCTGTTCCAGGAAGGCTTGGGCCTATTGGATGAGCGCTTGCTGGCGGCACCGCTGCCGGTGCCGGCTCACGCCTGATTCCTGCTCCTGTAGCAGCAGGCTGCGCCAGCTGCTACAGGAGCGGGAATCGCTTCGAATCCGCCACTGTTTCAGTGTTGTAATCCTTCGCCGGCAAAGTCCTACAGAGGACTACATCAAATCCTCTCGGCACTGTCGGGAATTCCCTACACTTCTGGTGAAGTGTCCGTGGTGGCCTGCCTTGAAAGGCTGCTGCGCTTTCCTCTACCGTAACCGCCTGTCTCTACTGTTACGGAAAAGCCATGTCTTTGGCCTGCTCACGCTCCTTGTTTTTCATGGTTTTCATTGCAGGTGCCCTGGCCTTGGGCGTTTCCTATTACCTGGAATATGCGGTCGGCCTCAAGCCTTGCGGGTTGTGCCTGTTGCAGCGGGTTTGCCTGGCGCTGCTCACGGGTGTCTGCCTGGCGGCTTCAGTTCAGGGACCTGGCCGCTTCGGATCGTTCCTGTATTGGCTGCTGGGTCTGCTCTGCAGTCTGGCAGGCACCGTCACGGCGTGGCGGCAGGTGTTGTTGCAGAGCGATCCGGTGCATCAGCTATCGGCCTGCTCGCCTGATCTGGCGGATCTGTTCGCCAGTACGCCCTGGTTGTATGTCGTGCAGCAAATGTTCAAAGGAACCGCCGATTGCGCGGAAATTTCCTGGACGCTGTTCGACCTGAGCATTCCGGAGTGGAGCCTGCTGTTCTTCGTTGCGATGATGATTCTGGGGGGGTATCAGTTGCTGCGCCTTGTCTGGATCGCGTGTCAGCGACCGCTCAGCGGCGAGTCGTCGCACCGGGTACTGACGGGTGATTAAACACTTGTATGAACTTTATCTCCTGCGTACCTTGAAGCCATAGGCGCGCGGGCATAATCTGGCCCGCACGTGTCATTGGATTTATGTTGCTCGAATGACGCTCTGCCTGGTCGATTCTTGATTTTCAAGTGTGCGACAGGTGTAGAGCAGCATGACCCACAAGGGAAGAGAGAATCACCATGCTCGAAAGTTGTCAGAATGCTCAGGAACGCTGGGGTGGAGTGCATCTGCTGATCGATCGCTGGTTGCAGGAGCGTCACGAACTGGTTCGGGCCTATGATGCTCTCGGCGCCAAGCCCGAAGCTTTGGGCGAGAACCGAAAACCGTTGCAGGAATTCTGCGGTGTGCTGGTCGACTACGTGTCTGCCGGGCATTTCGAGATCTACGAACAACTGACTGGCGAAGCCAAGGCGTTCGGTGATACTCGCGGTCTGGAGTTGGCCGAGACGATTTACCCGCGCATCGACGTCATTACCGAGAAGCTGCTGGCGTTCAACGATCTGTGTGATGCCGGTAAGTGTGTCGCGGAGAAATTCAAGGAGCTGGGTGGCTTGTTGCACGAACGCTTCGAACTGGAAGATTGCCTGATCGAAGTGCTCCACACCGCTCACAAGGAAGAGGATTCGGTTCAGGCTTGAACCTTATCCAGCAACACCCTCAAAACGGTGCGCAAATGCGCGCCGTTTTTCGTTTCCGGCTTTCAGCTTGTAGCACCACGCAATTCGACTTCGAATACCAGTGGTGTGAACGGCGCGATCAGGTCGCCGGCACCGTCGGCACCATAGGCTTGGGCCGATGGAATCACCAGGCGCCATTTCGCGCCGACCGGCATGTTTTGCAGCGCACTGCGCCAGCCCGTAATCACACTATCAAGACTGAACCACTGCGGCTGGCTATTCTGGTCGAACACTGAGCCGTCAGGCAGGCGTCCGATGTACAGCACCTGGACCTTGCCGTTCGGACCAGCCTTGGCGCCGGTGCCCGGCGCCAACTCTGTCAGCAATATTCCATCGGTCAGTTCGCGAACGCCGGGTTTGGCTTTTTCCTCGGCGAGGAAGCGTCGCTCGTTTTCCAAAGCCAGTTCGCTTTGCGGCACAGCCGATTGCATGGCAACCCGGGCTTCATGCTCGGCCAGAATCTGTTCGATCCGCTCGTCTTTCAGTGCCAGTGGCTTGCCTTGATAGGCTTGCTGCAAACCTTCGAGCAGGGCCTGAAGTTGCAGATCCGGAACCTCTTGGCGCAAGCGTTCGCCAAGGCTTGCACCCAAGCTGTAAGCGAGATCGTGATCGTCATTCGTGGTGTTTTTTTCGGCGGCCTGAGCCATGGAAAAAAACACGCACAGCGATAAAAAAAGGTAGCGCGACATGGGCACTCTCCGGCCTGGAATGCGCAGGATTATGCCAGTGTGAATGCGCTCGAAGGTGAACTGGTTTTGCCTAAGCGCAGAACTTTTTTGATCCGTTGCAACGGAGCGCTTTCGATACTGTCAACATGCCCTAGCGGCGGTTGCAGCAGAGGTCTAGTATGAGCCGCATTCACGTCAGCCAGGAGGTAAACCATGTCGGCCACCAAGAAGCCAGTAAATACTCCGTTGCACTTACTCCAACAACTCTCGGGCAGCTTGCTCGAGCATTTGGAAAACGCTTGTTCCCAAGCTCTGGCTGATGCTGAAAAACTGCTCGCCAAACTGGAAAAGCAGCGCGGAAAAGCGCAGGAAAAACTGCACAAATCCCGGACCAAATTGCAGGACGCTGCGGCGGCCGGCAAAGCCAAGGCGCAGGCCAAGGCCAAAGAGGCGGTGAAAGAACTTGAGGACTTGCTCGATGCCCTCAAGGATCGCCAGTCCGAAACGCGCAGCTACATCCTGCAACTCAAACGCGACGCTCAAGAAAGCCTGAAACTGGCCCAGGGTGTCGGTCGTGTCCAAGAGGCTGTCGGCAAGGCGTTGTCCCTGCGTTCGGCCAAACCAGCTGCGGCACCTGCGAAGAAAGCCGCTGCCAAACCAGCTGCTGCAAAAGCACCGGCCAAGCCTGCTGCCAAAGCTCCGGTAAAAGCCGCAGCCAAGCCAGCCGCAAAACCGGCGGCTAAAAAACCAGTCGCTGCCAGTGCTGCGAAACCAGCGGCTAAAACGACGGCTGCCAAACCTGCCGCCAAGCCAACTGCTGCCAAAACAGCTGCCGCTAAACCGGCTGCAAAAACCACCGTGGCAAAAACTGCAACGGCAAAACCAGCGGCTAAACCTGCTGCCAAGCCAGCCGCTAGAACTGCCGCCGCGAAACCTGCTGCCAAGCCAGCTGCCAAACCTGTCGCGGCTAAAACCGCCGCAGCCAAGCCTGCTGCAAAACCAACCGCTAAACCAGCTGCTAAACCGGCTGCAAAAGCTGCGGCCAAACCCGCCGCGAAACCGGCTGCCAAAACTGCTGCTGCGAAACCTGCGGCTGCTGCCAAGTCAGCCACTGCAGCCAAACCAGCCGCCGCAAAACCGGCTGCAAAACCAGCAGCCAAGCCAGCAGCCAAGCCAGCAGCAAAACCGGCCGTGAAAAAGCCAGTCGCCGCTGCCAAGCCGCCTGCTGCGCCAGCGATCAAGCCAGCAACTCCGGCCCCGGCCTCCTCGGCTTCGTCCGCGCCTGCAGCAACCACCTCGACAACCACCTCTGCGCCAACGCCAGCCGTGTCGTCGAGCACCAGCACCACCCCAACCAGCGCTTCCTAAGTGCCGGTTACCGCGACGCGCAGCTGATTCAGCGCGTCGCGGTTCAGGTTGGCGGCGCTCGCTGCCACACCTTCGAGCCAGGCCGTTCGTTCGGTCTCCTCATACTGCGGCCAACTCTGTGCCACTCGTTCCAGCCGTGACAGCAGATGTCGTTCGGCTTCCATCTCCAGTGACTTCACTTGTTCGCGCAAATCATTCAGCCCGGCATCTTCGATAGCGGCGGCTTTCCATTGCAGGCGCAAGGCGCGCAGCGGTTGCACGACATCCGCGTCCCAAGGCCCGGCTACATTGCGAAGCAGCTGCAAGCGTTGTTTGTCGCAGGTAACTCCACGTTCTTCAAGCCACAACCCGCACAGCAGCAGGCACACATTCACGCCTGCCGATTGCAATTGCAGGCACGCACGTTCTACTCCGCGACGGGAGTAAGTGATAACGGAAAAGCTCCACAGGTCAGAGGACATAGTGCTACTCGCGCCAGTTGCGAGCGAAGCTGGTAGACTCCGCCGCCATTATGATTCGACTTCAGAACCTGACTTTACAGCGTGGCCCGCAACGTCTGCTAGAAGACGCCGAGCTGACCCTGCACGCCGGCCACAAAGCCGGCCTCATCGGTGCCAACGGCGCCGGCAAATCGAGCCTGTTCGCCTTGATCCGGGGCGAACTGCACCCGGACTCGGGTGATTGCTTCCTGCCGGCCGACTGGCGCATCGCCCACATGCGTCAGGAAATCGAGACGCTCGAACGCATCGCGGTCGACTACGTGCTCGATGGTGACCTGCGTCTGCGCGAGGTGCAACGCGACCTCGCCGCAGCCGAAGCGGCCCATGACGGTGCCGCTCAGGCCCGCCTGCACTCGGAACTCGACAGCGCCGACGGCTACACTGCCGACGCACGGGCTCGAAAGCTGCTGGCCGGCCTTGGTTTCACCAACGAGCAAATGGATCGACAGGTAGGAGATTTCTCCGGTGGCTGGCGGATGCGTCTGAACCTGGCGCAGGCATTGATGTGTCCTTCGGACCTGTTGCTGCTCGACGAGCCGACCAACCACTTGGACCTCGACGCAATCATCTGGCTCGAAGATTGGCTTAAAAGCTATCCCGGCACCTTGATGCTGATTTCCCACGACCGGGACTTCCTCGATGCAGTGGTCGATCACGTAGCCCACGTCGATCAACGCAAGATCACCCTGTATCGCGGTGGTTACAGCGCCTTCGAACGCGCCCGTGCCGAACGTCTGGCCCAGCAACAACAGGCCTACGAGAAGCAACAGGCGCAACGTGCGCACATGGAAAGCTACATCGCCCGCTTCAAGGCCCAAGCCACCAAGGCCCGTCAGGCCCAGAGCCGGATCAAGGCGCTGGAGCGGATGGAAGAGTTGTCCGCCGCCCACGTCGATTCGCCGTTCGACTTCGTCTTCCGCGAATCGACGAAAATTTCCAGCCCGTTGATCGATCTGTCGGATGCTCGACTGGGTTACGGCGACAAAGCCATTCTGGAGAAGGTCAAGCTGCAACTGACCCCAGGCGCGCGGATCGGCTTGCTCGGCCCGAACGGCGCGGGTAAATCGACCCTGATCAAAAACCTCGCCGGTGAACTTGAGCCGTTGGCCGGTCGCCTGACGCGCGGTGAAAACACCGTCGTTGGCTACTTCGCCCAGCATCAGCTCGATTCCCTCGATTCCAAGGCCAGCCCGTTGCTGCACTTGCAGCGCCTGGCGCCGACCGAGCGTGAGCAGACCCTGCGCGACTTCCTCGGTGGTTTCGACTTCCGCGGCGCGCGTATCGATGAGCCGGTACTGAATTTCTCCGGTGGTGAGAAGGCGCGTCTGGCCTTGGCATTGATCGCCTGGGATCGACCGAACTTGCTGCTGCTCGACGAACCGACCAACCACCTGGATCTGGAAATGCGTCTGGCGCTGACCATGGCCCTGCAGGAGTTCAGTGGCGCGGTTTTGGTGGTCTCACACGATCGCCATCTGCTCAAAAGCACCACCGACAATTTCTATCTGGTGGCAGACGGCAAGGTCGAGGAGTTCGACGGCGACCTGGAAGACTACGCTCGTTGGCTGGTCGAGTACCGTCAACGCAATGCCCCGGTCAGCAATACCCCGGTCAATCCGGACAAGACCGACAAGAAGGCCCAGCGTCAGGCTGCTGCTGCGTTGCGTCAGCAACTGGCACCGCACAAGCGTGAGGCCGACAAGCTTGAAGCCGAGCTGGGCAAGCTGCACGAGAAGTTGGCGAAGATCGATACCAGCCTCGGCGACAGCGACATTTACGAGCCGATGCGCAAGAACGACTTGCGTGATCTGCTGGCTGAACAGGCCAGGCTGAAGGTGCGTGAAGCCGAACTGGAAGAAGCCTGGATGGAAGCGCTGGAACTGCTCGAAAGCATGCAGGCGGAGTTGGAGGCGCTGTCCTGATGGAAGCCTTCAAGCTGCTGTTGCCGGCGATGTGGGTCGAGCCGCTCTGGCTGGTCGTGCAAATCCTGCTGATCCTGCTGGCCGGTTATATCGCCCAGCGCGTTGTCGCTAAATGCCTGACTCGGTTGGGTGAGCGCTATCCGTTTCCGCCGCAGTTCTTCATGCCGCTGCGCGGCGGTTTGCGCTGGCTCATCATGGGCAGCGCGCTGATCTTTGTGCTGGAGCGCCTTGGCGTTTCGGCCACGGTACTCTGGACGGCGTTGTCCGGTTTCGTTGCGGTGGCTGCCGTGGCGTTCTTCGCCATGTGGAGCGTGCTGTCCAACCTGCTGTGCGCGATCCTGATCTTTACCGTCGGCCCGTTCCGTATCGGCGATGTGGTCGAGTTGGTGGATACCACCGACAAGCCCGGCGTCAAAGGCCGGGTGGTGGCGATCAATCTGCTCTACACCACGCTGATCGAAGCCGAAGAACTCGGTACCGGCAGCGCCATGGTGCAAGTGCCCAATAGCCTGTTCTTCCAGCGCTCGGTTCGACGCTGGCGTGGCACGGATGTGTTCCCTTCGAACGGGTTCGAAAAGTAACCTTCTGTTGCCTGCCATATCGCCATCGCGAGCAGGCTCGCTCCCACAGTTGATCTTTAGTGGACACAAGTTTTGTGAACAGATGAGAGCCCATGTGGGAGCGAGCCTGCTCGCGATGAGGCCTTACAGCCATAAACGCTGGTCGGCAGTCGCCACGTCCTACAAAAATCGGTAGTCATCGGCCCAAAGGCGCATTAGCTTAGACGTCTGTCACGAGTCTGAGTCGAGGTGTGCGATGGTGCTTCAAACATGGCTGGCGTTTTTTGCCGCCTGCTGGGTGATCAGTCTTTCGCCCGGTGCCGGCGCCATTGCGTCGATGTCCAGCGGTTTGCGCTACGGTTTCTGGCGCGGTTACTGGAACGCCTTGGGTCTGCAATTGGGCCTGGCGTTGCAGATTGCGATTGTTGCTGCCGGTGTCGGTGCGATCCTCGCGGCCTCTGCCACGGCTTTCTATGCGATCAAATGGTTTGGCGTGGCCTACCTGGTCTACCTCGCGGTCAAGCAATGGCGCGCGCTGCCCAATGAGATGAACGACGACGCTGCCATCCGGCAGATCGGCAAGCCGATGGCACTGGTGTTCCGCGGTTTTCTGGTAAACGTCAGCAACCCCAAGGCCTTGGTGTTCATGCTCGCGGTGCTGCCGCAATTCATCGACCCCCACGCACCACTGGTGGCCCAGTACCTGATCCTCGGTGCGACCATGATTTGTGTCGACCTGATCGTCATGGCCGGCTACACCGGGTTGGCGGCCAAGGTGCTGCGTTTGTTGCGCACACCCAGGCAGCAAAAACGCATGAACCGCACCTTTGCCGGGCTGTTCATCGGCGCGGCGGCGTTCATGGCTACCCTGCGCAAAGCGGCGATGTAAAACCTTCAGGCACAAAAAAGGCGACCTCTTCAGGTCGCCTGATCGTTCCCATGCTCTGCGTGGGAACGATCAAAGCCTACTCAGTGCAGAATCACCGGCGCCGTATCCCGCGGCAGGTTATTGCGCTGCGGCGCCTGCCCCGGCTGCTCATAACCACCGCCACCGAGCTGTTGGCTCAGTTGCGCAGCCACATCCTCACCCAGTGCCTTGGACACATCACGTACCACCCGTGGGCGGTTCAGCGAAATCTTGATATCCCGGCCATTCACCAGTTTGGTGTCCTGACCTTCACCCATCGCCGTGAAGGCCGAGGTGATCTCATAGGTCTTGGTGTTGATCAAGCTGAAGTCCGCCACCAGCGTCAGCCCCAGCACTGCCGAATAACTGTCGGTGTTGGCCAGCTCGTTCATGTCGCGGGTGAAGTCGATGTCTGACACGGTGCCGAACAGCACATAGTCGGCACCCTTGAAGCTACCGGCCTTGATCCGCTTGATCACGTCATACACGTCACCTTTGGACGATGCCGTGTAAGGCGTGCCTTGCACCAGCTGAAACATGCCGGAGCGCAGAATCTCGCCCTTGATATCGCCGGTGAATTTCCGCAGTTCACCTTGCTCGATGTAGCTGCTGGTTGCTTCGTACTCTTCGTAATTGGACGAACCACTGGCGCCGTAATAGCTCTGGCTGTGGTTGCTCTGGGCCGAAACAGTGTGGACGTATTGCTCTACCCGTTCCTGATACGCCAGATCCGCTACTGCGACTTTCGGGGCCGCTTGCACGCTGAACGCGCAAGCCAGGGCCATCATGCCAATCCATGCGCGCATCGATTAACGCTCCGTGGTTTTGCGGATCTCTTTTTCATCCATCCATTCGGCCAGACCGCTTTCAACGTCGATCAATTGCAGGCTGAATTTGTAGAAGACGTCCTTGTAGTCGCTGCTGCGCTTGACGATCGAGCTGATCGAACCTTCGATGCGATACTGAGCAGCAATCATGTTGCCAGTCTTGGCCACGGTGCTTTTCTTGTACAGGCCGCTCTGGTTTTGCAGCTTGAGCTGGTCAACCTGGCTTTGCATGGCGGTGTTGTCGCTGGCGAAGCGGGCGACGCCGGTCTTCATCAATTGGGTCTTGATGCTGGTGGTGATTTCGCGGGTGTCGATGTACTCGCTGGTCTTGTTCTTCACGTCGTAAACCTGAACCACCGGACGGCCTTGCAGGATGCCGGACTGGGCCAGGGAGCGGGTCATGGATTCGGCGATCATCTGCAGGTCGGTGGAGCCGAACTCGTTAGTCACGGTTTCCACGGCTTTGGTGTCGCCGTAGCTGATGTTTTTGCTGCCCAGGGTTGGTGAAGTGTTGGCGCAACCGCTGGCCAGAAGGGCGATGACGGCGATGAACGAAAAGCGTGCAAACATGGGAATGCTCTCTAGAACTGAACGAATAGGGTGTCGGGCTTAAGGCGTTTTGATTTCGAGACGGAAATCCACGGCTTTGGCGGTTGGCGCAATGGCCTGAATGAAACTGGTCTGCTCGCCGTACATCAGCTGGCTTTTCCAGGTTTCTTCTTCGGCAACCGGGAAGCCTTCAGGGCCGAGCCAGGCAAAACGGTAGTAGAAGGTCTTGTTGTTGTAGCTGGTGTTGCTCAGCTGGGCATTGACCGTCATGAAGCCGTTTTCCCGGGCCACGCGCATGGCGCCGACCACGATGTTCTTGAGCTTGCCCATGGCCACGACCTTGCTGGCAGCGCTGCCTGGCTCCGGCGGTGGCGGGGTGGCGCAGCCGGCCAACAAGGCGAGGGCGACGACAGCGATGAATTTGAAGCGCATGCAAAGACTCCGTTCTTAAGGTTGTTTGAGGCTGGCCACGGCGGTCGGGTTGGCGCTCGGGATCACGTGCGCAGCCACGCCGCTGGCGAATACCTGATTGCCCACGGCGCGCAGGGTGATGACCTGAAAGCGCTGATCAACGGTGACCTTGACCACCGAGCCGCCCACGGCGCTCGGCAGCGTGATGCTGTGCTCGCCTTTCTTCAAGCGCAGACGCACCACCTGAGTGTTGTCCGGCAAGGTACGCCACGTACGGGTATCGGCACCTTCGAGCACGGCTGAAGTGATGCCGACTGCAAGGCCCGCCAGCGGGTTGGTTTCGTTGATCTGCTTCTGTGCCACACCACGAGTGATCGCCCGCACGGTGGTGCGCAGGATGATGCCCGGCATGTCATCACGCAGCGCGCGACGGGACATGGCGGTGGTGCTGTTGAGTTGCGTCAGATTCAGCTGCTGACCGTCTACGCCGATCTGGGCGAAGGTGGCAGTGGAGGTATCCGGTTTGATGATCGGGAATGACAGCGGCGTGATCACCACGTTGTTGCTGATCGGCAATGGCAGCGGAATGCGGATCGAGTCGCGGGACGGCGCCAGGCCGCTTTGCACAACGATCAGGATGTCGCTGTCCTCGTCCTTGGCGGGTCTGTCGAGATTCACCAGCGCCTGTTCCAGCAATGGCGTGTTCGGACGCAGCTCGGCGGCTTTGCGATAACCTGGCGCCGCCAGATCTTTCTCGCCCAGGGCTTCATAGACGAAGCCGGCCAGGTAATGGCTGAACGCACTCTGGTAGCTGTTTTTCAAGCCGACCACTTCCGGCGCGTCGAGGCTGGCCACTGGGTAACCCTGAAGATCCTTGTACTGGGTTTTGACGCCTTCTTTCTCGGCCTGCTCTTCGCTCTTGAGGTATTCCTTGTCGCGCAGCTCGGCAATCACCGCTTCACGCTCGTGGGTTCTCTTGATCGCGGTGCGCGCGCCGTCGAAGTCGTTCACCGCCAGCAGGTTGAGGGCCATCTGCGTGGTCAGCATGACTTTTTCGTAGTCATAGCCTTCGTAACGACGAACCTTGTCGTTGACCAGGAAGCTGCCGAACTGGGCCAGGTATTTTTCGGTGTCGAGCTTGACTGCGTCTTCCCACTTGCCCACCACTTGATCGGCGCTGGTCCAGGCGTTCTGGCTGCCGGACAAGTCGCCCTTGGCGCGCAGCAGTTCACCCTTCTCGAAGTAATAGAGCAGGTCTTTGTCTTTGCTGGTGTTGTTCTTTTCCAGCAGGGTCAAGGCAGCGTCGACGTTGCCGGCGGCCAGTTGCTGGTTGGTTTGTGCCAGTTCCGAATCGTAGTTACGAAAGGCCGAACAGCCGGAAAGCAACGTGACAGCGCTGAGCGCGATCAAGGTGGGGGCACGGAATGCCATAAGGGGTACGTCTTCCCTGAATATAAGCAGCCGCGTGCTGGTCGGCTGTGGGGACCCATCGACAGGGCTGTTGGCCTCCTGCCAATTCCTCATAAAAAGAGGAGCTTAAATGCCATATCGCAATAACGACGGCGCGGCATTATAAACAGGGATACTGGCCATGTAATGGCTTTTTAATTACATGCCTTCACAAATGTGCCATTACTTATTTCAGACCGGATACCACACCGCTTTCAGGCGCAACGGCAGGTTCGAAAGCCACTCCGTTGCTGTAAACCCGCTCGCCCAGCGCTCGCAGGCTTTTGACCTGATGGTTCTGCTCGATGCGGACTTTCAGGGGCGCAGCGCCCGGCGCGTTGGGCAGGCTGATCAGGTGCTCGCCTTTTTTCAGGCGCAGGCGCGCCACCAGGGTGATGTTGGACAACGTACGCCAGGTTCGGGTATCCGCGTGCTCAAAGGGTGGCAATTGGCCGCTGAATTTATACGCAGCTAGGCAGGAAATACCAACAAAGCTTGAGTGAAACTCATTGGGAGTGAACAATGTGTTACTTCGTATTTCCATTTGAGATTTATTCATGATTGCCTCCTCTCGTTTTCTGGCGTGGCTCGTGCTGCCGGTGATCGCGTTCTGCAGCTTCAATGCGCTGGCCGAAACCGCGGAAGGTGCGCCCAAGGCTCTGCATTTGCTCGATTACATTGGCGCTGATTACCCGGCGACGGTCGAGGCGGGCAAAATCATCGATGAGTCTGAATACCGCGAACAGCAGGAATTCCTCAAGGTGCTGCAAGGCTTGATCGCCGATTTGCCGGCCAAACCTGAACGCGCAGAGCTGGAGCAGGGCATCGGTAGTCTTGGCGTTGCAATCGCCGCTCGCAAGGAGGGCGCAGACGTCGCCCGTCAGGCGCGGCAGCTGGGGGCAAAACTGGCGGTGACCTATGAGGTCAGCCAGGCTCCGGTTATCACGCCGGACCCGACTCGCGGCGCGCCGCTGTATGCCCAGCAATGCTCGGTGTGCCATGGCGATGCGGGCGCTGGTGATGGCCCGGCAGGTGTCGGCATGACGCCGCCGCCGGCCAATCTGCGCGATGCCGTGCGACTGGACCGTCTGAGCCTCTATGCGATCTACAACACGCTGGGCATGGGCGTTGAAGGCACCGACATGCCGGCCTTCGCCGATCAACTGGATGATCGTCAACGTTGGGACCTGGCGACTTATATCGCCAGCTTCAGTGCCGACCCCGCCGCGGCAAAATCCGAGAAAACCTACAACATCGCCGACCTGGCACGTCAGACGCCAGCCGAAGTGCAGACCGCCGAAGGTTCGCAAGCGGCCGCGACCTTCCGCGCGCAACGAGCGCAACCGCCGCAGGTCAAGCGTGGCCCGGGACAGTTGCTGGATTACACGGCGGCCACCTTGGACAAGAGCATCGCCGCCTACCGTGCCGGCGAACACGATCAGGCCTACGACCTGTCGGTGGCCGCGTACCTGGAAGGCTTTGAGCTGGTCGAAAGCTCCCTGGACAACGTCGACGCCAACGTGCGCAAAGACACCGAGAAGTCCCTGATGGCTTACCGTCAATCGTTGCAGGACGGTTTGCCGGTGGCCCAGGCCGAGCAGCGTCTGGAGGCGGCCAAGGCCAAATTGAAAGAGTCCGCTGGCCTGCTAGGCAGTGATGGTTTGAGCTGGTCGCTGAGCTACATTTCCGGTCTGTTGATTCTGTTGCGAGAAGGTCTGGAAGCGATTCTGGTGCTCGCGGCGATCCTCGCGTTCCTGCGCAATACCGGTCAGCAATCGGCAGTGCGTAGCGTCAACATCGGTTGGGGCTTGGCACTGCTGGCCGGGCTGGCGACCTGGGCGGTGGCGGCGTATGTAATCGACGTCAGCGGTGCCCAGCGTGAACTGCTGGAAGGCGCGACGGCGTTATTTGCCAGTGTCATGGTGCTTTGGCTCGGGGTGTGGATGCACGACCGTCGCCACGCGGCGGCCTGGCAGGATTACATCAAGAGCAGCCTGGTGAGCGGCGGTGGGCGTTTCGGGTTTGCGATCCTGGCGTTCTTCTCGGTGTATCGCGAGCTGTTCGAAGTGATCCTGTTTTACGAAACCCTGTGGTTGCAGGCCGGGCCGGCAGGGCACAACGCCGTAATGGCGGGCGGGGCGACGGCGCTGGTATTGCTGATCGGTCTGGCCTGGGTGATTCTGCGCGGCTCGGCGAAACTGCCGTTGGCGTTGTTCTTCGGCATCAATGCCGGGCTGCTGTGCGCGTTGTCGGTGGTGTTTGCCGGCCATGGCGTGAAGGCGTTGCAGGAAGCCGGGATCTTCGGCACGCGGCCGGTGCCGTTCTTTGACTTCGACTGGCTGGGGATCCACGCTGATGCGTATTCGCTGAGTGCTCAGGCCGTGGCGATCATTGCGATCATCGTGTTGTACAGCCGTAGCCGGTTGGCCGAGAAGCGGCGTCTGCCGGTTTCTTAAAAGCATTCGCTGCGCTCACAATCGCGAGCAGGCTTGCTCCCACAGGATTGCGTATAACCTGTGGGGGCGAGCCTGCTCGCGATTTTTTTGGAAGAGGAAAAACACTATGCGCGTGTGGATCGATGCCGACGCTTGTCCTCGGGCAGCCAAGGATCTGGTGGTGAAATTCGCCCTCAAGCGCCAGTTCGAAGTGGTACTGGTGGCCGGTCAGCCGCAGATCAAACCGGGCCTCGCCCTGGTGAAGCTGATCGTGGTGCCCAGCGGCCCGGATGCCGCCGATGATTACCTGGTGGAATACGCGGTGCCGGGTGAGCTGGTGATTTGCAGCGATGTGCCGCTTGCGGACCGGTTGGTGAAGAAAGGCGTTGCGGCGCTGGATCCACGGGGCAAGGAGTTCGATGCGCAGAACATGGGTGATCGACTGGCGGTGCGTAACCTGTTCACCGATCTGCGCGAGCAGGGTCAGATGAGCGGCGGACCGGCGCCGTTTGGCGACCGTGAGAAGCAGGCGTTCGCCAATGCGCTGGACCGGATACTTACGCGGTTGTCGCGCAAGTCTTGAGGGCGACCTAGTCCCTGTGGGAGCGAGCCTGCTCGCGATAGCGGCCTAACAGTCAACCTAAGCGTTGAATGTTAGGCCGCTATCGCGAGCAGGCTCGCTCCCACATTGGTCCGTGTCAGGCGTCGTTTTCGTGGGTCAGTTCCAGTACGCGGTCGACCAGTTTGTTGATGCCGGAAGCGGCCTCGCTGATCGATTGCGCCAGCATATACGCCGGAGTGCTCACCAGCTTGCGCGCCTTGTCTTCGACGATGTCGGTCACTGCGCACTCGGCATGGGTGGCGCCCATTTTGTTCATTGCGGCGGCGGTATCGGCGTCGTTGCCGATGGTGCAGGTCACACCCGGGCCGTAGATCTTGGCGGCCAGGGCCGGCGAGATGCAGATCAGCCCCACCGGTTTGCCGGCCTCGGCGAACGCTTCGGTCAACGCCAGGACGTCAGGCTGAACGCTGCAACCGGCGCCTTCGACGGCAAAGTTCGACAGGTTCTTGGCCGAGCCGAATCCGCCTGGAACGATCAGCGCATCGAAGTCTTCGACGCTGGCGTCCCGGATATCCTTGATGTTGCCCCGGGCGATCCGTGCCGATTCCACCAGCACATTGCGCGCCTCGGGCATTTCTTCGCCGGTCAGGTGGTTGATCACATGCAACTGCGCGATATTGGGTGCGAAACACTGCACCTGGGCGCCGCGCTGGTCCAGCCGCAGCAGGGTGATCACGCTTTCGTGGATCTCGGCGCCGTCGTACACGCCGCAGCCGGAAAGGATCACTGCAATTTTTTTGCTCATGGGCTTTTCTCCAGATTCATGGCGTTAAATGTCCACTAATTTGTCACTCGTTGCCATAGGGTTAATACGCGGCTACACCTAATCTCTGCTGAACGATTCTGATCAGGGCGCGTCATGGACTTCATTCTGTATGCGGTGCCGTTTTTCTTTGTGCTGATTGCGGTCGAGTGGCTGGCCGACCGTTGGCGCGGGGTGAGCAATTACCGCGTGGCAGATGCGATCAACAGCGTCAGCACCGGCGTGCTGTCGACCACCACGGGTCTGTTGACCAAAGGCGTCGGCCTGGTGACTTATGCCTTCGCCCTGAAGCATCTGGCCTTGATTGAGTTGTCGGCCGACAGTGTCTGGGTCTGGGTGTTTGCCTTCGTCTTCTACGACTTTTGCTATTACTGGCTGCACCGCATGGGCCACGAGCGCAACATCCTCTGGGCTGCCCACTCGGTGCATCACCAGAGCGAGGATTACAACCTCTCCACGGCCTTGCGCCAGACCAGCACCGGGTTTCTGTTGAGCTGGATTTTCTATCTGCCCATGGCCGTGCTCGGCGTGCCGCTGGTGGTGTTTGTCAGCGTTGCGGCGCTGAATCTGCTGTACCAGTTCTGGGTGCATACCCGGCACATTCCCAAGCTCGGCTGGTTCGAATGGTTCTTCGTCACGCCGTCCAATCATCGGGCTCACCATGCACAGAACGCTCTCTACATGGATCGCAACTACGGCGGGGTGTTCATTATTTGGGACCGTCTATTTGGCTCGTTCCAGGAAGAGGACGACAACGATCCGGTGATTTTCGGCGTGACCACGCCGCTGGCGAGCTGGAATCCATTGTGGGCAAACGTGCAGTTCTATGCGCAGCTGTGGGATGACGCCCGGCGCGCCGAAAGCGGGTGGGACAAGCTGCGGATCTGGTTCATGCGCACCGGTTGGCGGCCAGCGGATGTGGCGGCTAAATACCCGATGAACAAACCGGACCTGAGCCAGTTCCGCAAATTTGAGGTGCCGCTGGACGGGCGCCAGCAGTGGTATGTGGCGCTACAGTTCTGCGTCTACATCGCTTTGGGCAGTTACTTGATGAACCTGGAACAGAGCCTGCCGGTTTCGGCTCTGGTGTTGGGCTGGGGTGCCGTGGCATGGGGGCTGTTTGTGTTGGGCGTGGCCTTGGAAAATCGCCCGCAGGCACTGAAACTGGAGCTGTTACGGTTGGCGTCGAACCTGCCGCTGGTATGGCTGGCGCCAATGGTCGGGCTATGGCCGGGCAGCGCGGTGGGCTGGGTAGGGCTGCTCAGTTACAGCCTGCTCAGCGGAATCGGTCTCTACTGTTGTAGAAACCGCTTCACTCGATGGGCGTCGTAGGTTCGCTGGACTTGGCCTGTTCGGCTTTCAACGCTTGCTCGTCGGCATAGATCTTCTTCGCCAGACGGGCATTCTTGAAGCGCCGCCGCAGCCACAGGCAAAAGCCCAGTACCAGCAGGGCGCCCAGCACCCACAGCTCATACTTCTTGACGCTGCCCAGCATGCCTTCGAGCACTGCGCCGAAGTGATAGGCGGCGGAAGCCAGCGCGGCGGCCCAGATCGCTGCGCCAATCCCGTTGAGCAGCAGATAACGTCCCGGCGGATAGCCCGACAGACCGATCGCCACCGGCATCACGGTGCGCAAGCCGTAGACAAAGCGGAAGCTCAGCACCCAGATGTCCGGGTGTTTGCGGATATGTTCCAGCGCCCGATCACCCATCAGTTGCCAGCGCGGTTTGCGCGCCAGCAATTTGCGCCCGTGCTTGCGCCCCAGGAAGTACCACAGCTGATCGCCGGCATAACTGCCGAGGAACGCCACGAGCATTACCACCTTGATGTCCATGTATCCGCGGAACGCAAGGAAGCCCGCGAGCACCAGGATGGTTTCGCCTTCGAAGAACGTGCCGAGAAAGAGGGCGAAGTAGCCGAATTCCTGAAGAAATTGTTGGAGCATTGTCTGGGTGCTGGCGAAATGAACGCGCAGCCTAACCCCTCGGACACATTCAGGAAAGTGTCAAAATGTGTCTCGACGTGAACATTTCCTACAAGGACAATGGAATGCGGCTATAGGGGGTAAGCAGGTGTCTCGTCTTGGAGTCACGTTCAAGCCGCCGCTGCAGTTGAACAGTGACTTCAAGACGAGACACTTATGTAATACGTTCGTCATAATGGCCGCTTATAACTGTCACGCTCGCCCGCCAGCGCGGGCTCAGGAGTCTGCCGTGAGCTTTACCCCCGCCAACCGTTTGTTTCCTGCAACCCGCCTGCGTCGCAACCGTCGTGATGATTTCTCGCGTCGACTGGTCCGTGAAAACGTGTTGACCGTCGACGATCTGATCTTGCCGGTGTTCGTACTGGACGGTGAAAACCGTCGAGAAGCGGTGGCCTCGATGCCGGGCGTCGAACGCCTGACCATCGATTTGTTGCTTGAAGAAGCGGCCAAGTGGGTCGAGTTGGGGATTCCGGCGCTGGCATTGTTTCCGGTGACGCCACCAGAGCTCAAATCCCTGGACGCCGCTGAAGCCTGGAACCCGGATGGCATCGCCCAGCGCGCGACCCGAGCTCTGCGTGATCGATTCCCGGAGTTGGGTGTGATCACCGACGTCGCTCTGGACCCGTTCACCACTCACGGTCAGGACGGCATTCTCGATGAAGAAGGCTACGTGCAGAACGACATTACCGTCGACGCACTGGTTAAGCAGGCTTTGTCCCACGCTGAAGCCGGCGCTCAGGTGGTGGCCCCGTCGGACATGATGGACGGTCGCATCCAGGCGATCCGCGAGGCGCTCGAGCTGGCCGATCACGTCAATGTGCGGATCATGGCTTACTCGGCTAAATACGCCAGCGCCTATTACGGCCCGTTCCGCGATGCGGTGGGCTCGGCGCTGAACCTGGGCAAGGCCAACAAGGCCTCCTATCAAATGGACCCGGCCAACAGCAACGAAGCCCTGCACGAAGTGGCGGCGGACTTGTCAGAGGGCGCGGACATGGTCATGGTCAAACCAGGCATGCCGTATCTGGATATCCTTTGCCGGGTCAAGGAAGAGTTCAAAGTGCCGACCTTTGTCTATCAGGTCAGCGGCGAATACGCCATGCACATGGCAGCGATCCAGAATGGCTGGTTGAGCGAAGGGGTTATCCTCGAATCCCTGACCGCTTTTAAACGTGCAGGCGCTGATGGCATCCTGACTTACTTTGCCGTCCGTGCCGCTCAATTGTTACGAGAGCAAAAATAGCCCTCCCAGGAACATTCGATGAATACCGAAGGACTCACTGAAGTTGCCGTAAAAGACGCTCAACCTGTGGTGGAGCAAATCGCCGAAACCCCGCCGGAGCTGGAGCCTGCTCCACCCGCGGTGGTGGCCGAGCCCGTTGTGGCGGCGCCAGCGATTGCCATTCCCGGCCTGGATGACAGCAGCCTGTACATCCATCGTGAGCTCTCGCAACTGCAGTTCAACATCCGCGTGCTGGAACAGGCGCTGGATGAGTCTTACCCGTTGCTGGAGCGGCTGAAGTTTTTGCTGATCTTCTCCAGCAACCTGGACGAGTTCTTCGAGATTCGGGTGGCCGGCCTTAAGAAGCAGATCACCTTCGCCCGTGAACAGGCTGGCGCCGATGGCTTGCAACCGCACCAGGCCCTGGCTCGCATCAGTGAGCTGGTGCACGGCCACGTCGATCGCCAATACGCGATCCTCAACGACATTCTGTTGCCGGAACTGGAAAAACATCAGGTCCGCTTCATTCGCCGCCGCTACTGGACCACCAAGCTCAAGACCTGGGTTCGTCGTTATTTCCGCGACGAGATCGCGCCGATCATCACCCCGATCGGCCTTGACCCGACACACCCGTTTCCGTTGCTGGTGAACAAGAGCCTGAACTTCATCGTCGAGCTCGAAGGCGTCGACGCCTTCGGTCGCGATTCCGGTCTGGCGATTATCCCGGCACCGCGTCTGTTGCCGCGGATCATCAAGGTGCCGGAAGAAGTCGGTGGCCCAGGCGACAACTACGTGTTCTTGTCGTCGATGATCCACGCCCATGCCGATGACCTGTTCCAAGGCATGAAGGTCAAAGGCTGCTACCAGTTCCGCCTGACCCGTAACGCCGACCTCGCGGTCGATACCGAAGACGTGGAAGACCTGGCGCGCGCCCTGCGCGGCGAGTTGTTCTCCCGTCGCTACGGTGACGCGGTGCGGCTGGAAGTGGCCGATACCTGCCCGAAACACCTGTCCGATTACCTGCTCAAGCAGTTCAACCTGCACGAGACCGAGCTGTATCAGGTCAACGGCCCGGTCAACCTGACCCGGCTGTTCAGCATCACTGGCCTGGACAGTCATCCGGAGCTGCAATACACGCCGTTCACCCCGCAGATCCCGAAACTGCTGCAAAACAGCGAGAACATTTTCAGCGTGATCAGCAAGCAGGACATCCTGCTGCTGCACCCCTTCGAGTCGTTCACCCCGGTGGTCGACTTGCTGCGCCAGGCGGCCAAGGATCCTCACGTGTTGGCGGTTCGCCAGACGTTGTATCGCAGCGGCGCCAACTCCGAGATCGTCGATGCGCTAGTGGACGCAGCGCGTAACGGCAAGGAAGTGACCGCGGTGATCGAATTGCGCGCGCGGTTTGACGAAGAGTCCAACCTGCAACTGGCCAGCCGTCTGCAAGCGGCCGGTGCGGTAGTGATTTACGGCGTGGTCGGCTTCAAGACCCACGCCAAGATGATGCTGATTTTGCGCCGCGAGGCTGGCGAGATTGTCCGTTACGCCCACTTGGGTACCGGCAACTACCATGCGGCCAACGCCCGTCTGTACACCGACTACAGCCTGCTGACCTCCGACGATGCCTTGTGCGAAGACGTCGGCAAACTGTTCAGCCAGTTGATCGGCATGGGTAAAACCCTGCGCATGAAGAAACTGCTGCATGCGCCGTTCACGTTGAAGAAGGGCATGCTCGACATGATTGCCCGGGAGACGCAGTTTGCTCTCGACGGCAAGCCGGCGCACATCATCGCCAAGTTCAACTCGCTGACCGATCCGAAAGTCATCCGTGCGTTGTACAAGGCCAGTCAGTCCGGTGTGCGTATCGATCTGGTGGTGCGCGGCATGTGCTGCTTGCGACCGGGCATCGCCGGGGTCTCCCACAACATCCACGTGCGCTCGATCATCGGTCGCTTCCTGGAACATACCCGGGTCTTCTACTTCCTCAACGGCGGCGAAGAACAGATGTTCCTGTCCAGTGCCGACTGGATGGAGCGCAACCTCGACAAGCGCGTCGAGACTTGCTTCCCGGTCGAAGGCAAGAAGCTGATCATGCGGGTCAAGAAAGAGCTGGAGCTCTATCTCACCGACAACACCCACAGCTGGAGCCTGCAAGCGGACGGTCGCTACATCCGCAACACGCCGACCGGCAACCAGAACCCGCGCAGTGCCCAGGCAACCTTGCTTGAGCGTTTGGGCAGTCCGATTCTGGCTGTTCGTTAACGTAGATTCGGTTGATACAAAAAAAGGGCGATCCATGTGGATCGCCCTTTTTTTATCCCCGCACGAGGGGTGAATGACTTGTGGCGAGGGAGCTTGCTCCCGCTGGACTGCGCAGCAGTCCCTCTTTTTGGGGCCGCTTCGCAGCCCAGCGGGAGCAAGCTCCCTCGCCACAGGGATAGTGTTCGCTCTTTCTGGGGTTTTAGCGGACGTTGAGTACGAAGCTGACGCGGGTCAGCCACTCTGCTTCCAGGGCGAAGTCGGCCTGGGTTAACTGGTTGTCGTCCAGCCAGTGTTCCGGGAACAACACATCCAGGCTATCGCCATTGGCGTGCAGCACCACTTGTGGCATTTCCTGGGTGCCGCGGATGTGATGGAACAAAATTGCAAAGCGCAGCAGCACGCACAGGCGAATCAGCTTGATGCCGTCGTCACCAAAGTCGGCGAACTTGTCCTTGGGAATGTTGCGTCGATGGCCACGCACCAGCAGCGCGAGCATTTGCTGGTCTTCACGGGAAAATCCGGCCAGGTCCGAGTGCTCGATCAGGTAGGCGCCATGCTTGTGGTACTGATAGTGGGCGATGTCCAGGCCCACCTCATGGACCTTGGCCGCCCAACCCAGCAATTCGCGCCAGACGCCGTCATTCAGGTCCCAGTCTTCAGCCACTTGATCGAAGGCATGCAGCGCCTTGCGTTCAACACGCGCCGCTTGTTCGAGGTCGACGTGGTAACGCTCCATCAGCGAGCTGAGCGTCCGTTCACGGACGTCTTCGTGATGATGACGGCCCAGCAGGTCATAGAGCACGCCTTCGCGCAGGGCGCCTTCACAGTGATCCATGCGTTGCAGTTCGAGGGAGTCGAAGATTGCTTCGAGAATCGCCAAACCGGCGGGGAAGATCGCCCGGCGGTCGGGCTTGATGCCTTCGAAGTCGATTTTCTCGGCATCGCCGAGTTTGAACAGCTTGCGCTTGAGCCAGGCCAGGCCTTCGGCATTCACTTCGCCAGTGCCATGCCCGCCGGCCTTCAGCGCCAGGCCAATGGCGCGAATGGTGCCCGAGGAGCCGATGGCTTCATCCCAGGTCAGGCGGTGCAGGGCGTGTTCGATGCTCATGATCTCCAGCCGCGCCGCGGTATACGCCTGGGCGTAGCGGGCCGGGGTGATCTTGCCATCCTTGAAATAGCGTTGGGTGAAGCTCACGCAGCCCATTTGCAGACTTTCGCGCAACAATGGCTCGAATCTCTGCCCGATGATGAATTCAGTACTGCCGCCGCCGATATCGGCCACCAGGCGCTTGCCCGGGGTGTCGGCGAGGGTATGGGAGACGCCGAGGTAAATCAGGCGCGCTTCTTCTCGGCCGGAGATGACTTCTACCGGATGCCCGAGAATTTCTTCGGCACGGTGGATGAATTCGGCGCGGTTACGGGCTTCGCGCAGGGCGTTGGTGCCGACGATCCGCACGGTGCCGGGCGGCATACCGTTGATCAGTTGGGCGAAACGCTTCAGGCAATCGAGCCCGCGCTGCATGGATTCTTCGCTGAGTTGACGTTCTTCGTCGATGCCGGCGGCCAGCTGAACCTTCTCCCCGAGACGTTCGAGAATCCGGATTTCGCCGTTCTGGGCCTTGGCCACGACCATGTGAAAGCTGTTGGAGCCCAGGTCGATTGCGGCGATCAGGGACAGATTCTTGGCTTGGGATAGCGGCATGGTCAGGGGGTCTCGGTCGATAACCTCGACATCCTGCCACGATCAAACGCTGCCGCCAACGCGTAGGAGCTGTCGAAGGCTGCGATCTTTTACCACGGGGGGCATTCGTGGCGTTGCAGATGGCCTCTTCGCGGGCAAGCCCGCTCCCACAGGTTTTTGCGTCGAACACATGATCGCGTTCCAACAGAGAACCCTGTGGGAACGGGCTTGCCCGCGAAGGCGGCTTCAAAGGCACAAATATCCTTCAGCCTGCTGCTTCCACCGTCCCGATGAAATTCGCCAGCTCCGCCGTCTGCGGATTGGCAAACAACACCTTCGGATCCCCCACCTCATGCACCTTGCCATGGTGCATGAACACCAATTTGTCCCCCACCTCGCGGGCAAAGCGCATTTCATGGGTGACCATGATCAGCGTCATGCCCTCCTTGGCCAGTTGCCGGACCACGCTCAGCACTTCGTTGACCAGTTCCGGGTCGAGTGCCGAGGTAATCTCGTCGCACAGCAAGACTTTTGGCGACATGGCCAACGCCCGAGCAATCGCCACCCGCTGTTGCTGGCCGCCAGACAGCCGATCCGGGAAGGCATCAAACTTCTCCCCCAGACCGACCCGTTCCAGCATCTGCCGCGCCAGTTCGACGGCTTTGGCTTTCGGCACTTTCTGCACCACTTGCGGTGCGAGCATGACGTTTTCGCCCACGGTCAGGTGCGGGAATAGATTGAACTGTTGAAACACCATCCCGACTTTCTGCCGCAGGCTGCGCAGGTCGGCGCGGGCGGCGTCGAGGTATTCGCCGTCGACTTCGATCACGCCGTCATTGATCGACTCCAGACCATTGAGGGTGCGCAACAAGGTGGATTTGCCCGAGCCGCTGCGACCGATGATCGCCACCACCTGGCCTTCGTCGACACTCAGGTCGATGCCTTTGAGCACATGGTGGTCGCCGTAATATTTATGCAGGGCGGAAATTCTAAGCAGAGGCATGCAGTCTCCTTTCCAGATAGCGCGCACTGAGGGACAAGGGGTAGCAGAGCAGGAAGTAACCGAGGGCCACCAAGCCGTAGACCATAAAGGGCTCGAAGGTCGCGTTGGCGAGCATGCCGCCGGTCTTGGTCAGTTCGGTGAAGCCGATGATCGAGGTGACGGCGGTGCCTTTGACCACTTGCACCGAGAAACCCACGGTTGGCGCCACGGCGATGCGCAGGGCTTGCGGCAGGATCACGTAACGCAGTTGCTCCAGCGGGTTGAGCGCCAGGCTTGACGAGGCTTCCCACTGACCGTTGGGGATCGAATCGACGCAACCGCGCCAGATCTCCGCCAGGTAGGCGCTGGTGAACAGCGTCAAGGCAATCGCCGCCGCCATCCACGGCGAAATCTCCAGACCGGCCAATGCCACACCGAAGAACACCAGAAACAGCTGCATCAATAGCGGCGTGCCCTGGAACAGTTCGATGTAGGTGCGGGCGAAGTGGCTGGGCAGGGATTTTTTTGAAATCCGCATCACCATGATCAGCAAGCCGATAAGCCCCCCGCCGATAAACGCCACCAGCGACAATGCCAGGGTCCATTGCAGGCCCGTGAGCAGATTGCGCAGGATGTCCCAGAAGGTGAAATCGCTCATTGGCTGCTGCTCCTTGCGCTGCTGCTTCTTGAAATAAACCGTCGGCCGATCCAGTTCAGTAATTGGCGGATCAGCAGCGCCATGCACAGGTAGATCAATGTGGTCAGGGCATAGGTTTCAAAGGCGCGGAAGTTGCGCGATTGAATGAAGTTGGCGGCGAAACTCAGCTCTTCGGTGGCGATCTGCGAACAGACCGCCGAGCCGAGCATCACGATGATGATCTGGCTGCTCAGGGCCGGCCAGACCTTGCCCAGCGCCGGCAACAGAACCACGTGGCGGGAGGCTTCGAAGCGCGTCATCGCCAAGGCGGCTGCGGCTTCCAGCTGTCCGCGGGGGATCGCTTGAATGCCGGCGCGGATGATCTCGGTCGAATAGGCGCCGAGGTTGATCACCATCGCCAGCACCGCCGCCTGCCATTCGGAAATCTGCAGGCCTAGCGACGGCAAACCGAAGAAGATGAAAAACAACTGCACCAAAAATGGCGTGTTGCGGATCAACTCGACGTAAACCCCGAAAATGCCGGCGAACGGGCGGATGTTCCACGCCCGCACCAGTGCCCCGACGATGCCCAGGCTGACTCCGAGCACCGCGCCAATGGCCGTTAACTCAAGGGTGAACAGCGCACCGCGCAGCAGCAGGTCGGTGTTTTCCACCACCGGCAAGAAATCGAACTGATAAGCCATAAATCGTCTCCCGCGCGAACGATCAGAGATCGGCCGGCAGCGGCTCTTTCAGCCAGATTTGCGAATTCTTTTCCAGCGCACCGTCAGCCTTGGCCGTGGTGAGGATGTCGTTGACCTTGCCCAGCAGCGCTGGCTCGTTCTTGTTCACGCCAACGTAAACCGGCGAATCCTTGAGCTTCACTTTCAGGGCCGGCACGCGTTTCGGGTTTTTCTCGCTGATCGCCACCATCACCACGTTGCCGCTGGCGATCAGGTCGACTTGCCCTGCGAGGTAGGCAGCGATGGTCGAGTTGTTGTCTTCGAAGCGTTTGATGGTCGCGCCTTCGGGGGCAACTTTGGTCAATTCGATGTCTTCAATGGCGCCACGGGTGACGCTGATGGTTTTGCCCTTGAGATCGTCCAGGCCCTTGATGGTGGCGTCTGGCGGGCCGAACACGGCGAGGTAGAAGGGGGCGTAAGCACGGGAGAAGTCGATGACTTTTTCGCGCTCAGGGTTCTTGCCGAGGCTGGAAATCACCAGGTCGACTTTACCGGTGGTCAGAAACGGAATGCGGTTGGTGCTGTTGACTGGGGTGAGTTCAAGTTTGACCTTGAGCTGGTCGGCCAGCAGTTTGGCGGTGTCGATGTCCAGGCCCCGAGGTTTCATGTCCGGGCCGACCGAACCGAACGGCGGGAAGTCCTGGGGCACCGCGACTTTGAGGGTGCCGCGCTTGACCACATCCTCCAGACCGTCGGCGTGGGCGGGTGCCTGGCTCAGCATCAGGCTGGCAAACAGGGCTGCGAGGAGGACGCTGTAACGCATGGTCATGGCAAATCTCCGGATCGGCGGGAAGTGATTTCTGCGGATCGACAGAGCACGGGCCATGCCAAGATCAGGTTTTGGGGGGCGCAGGCCACGGTTTTGCTGGTGTCGTTCGGTCTTACTGGTCTGAACAGTTGAGTGACATTTCGCACCCTGATGGCGCACCCGTGAAAATTCCCGAACCCCCATGGGGCACGACTTGCCGGGCGTCGCGAATAGCTTTACAACTAGCCGCTCATTGGCCTGGCTCGTCTGAAAAAACCATGAACTCGATCTCCCGCGCCGTACCTGAAGTGGCGCTGCAAGCCATCCGCAAACTGATCGCCGAGCAAGGTTTCGGGGCGGGGGATGCCTTGCCCTCGCAACGGGACCTGGCGGTGCAATTGGGGGTCAGTCGGGCCTCATTGCGTGAGGCGTTATCGTCCCTGAGTGCGCTGGGCGTGATCAGTATCCAGCCAGGCAAGGGCGTGTTCGTGCAGTCACCGGTCGATCTGCCCCGGGGCGATGCGGCGCCGGGCTGGCCGTTCGCGGCTCAGGCATCGCCGCTGGACATTTTCCAGTTGCGCTACGCGCTGGAAGGTTTTGCCGCCGGGCTGGCGGCCGTGACCCTGAGCACCGATGAGCTCGATGCGCTGGAAGACAATGTCGCCGCCATGCGCAACGAACTGCGTGCCGCTGACTTCGATGCAGCGGCGCGACTGGATTTCGAGTTTCACCGGCGCATTCTTCTCGCCAGCGGCAATCAGGCGATGCTGAGCATCCTTACAGCCAGCGCCGACATCTTCCTGGAGAGCCAGAAGCTACCGTTCATCCGGGCCGAACGGGCCATGGAAACCTGGCAGGAACACCGTAAAATCCTCCGCGCGCTGGCTCGTCGGGCCTCTGGTGCCGCACAGAAGGCGATGCAAGAGCATGTGCGCAACGCCGCCCTGCGTACCGGAATTGCTTTCGTCGCTCCCGCCACCTCATGACTTGAGCTATACCCAAACTCATGGGCCACCATAGCGAGACTCAATCATCTGCGGCTTCCTGAACACGGGAAGGGCGGCTATGATGGGCCACGTTTTTTATTGCTTACAACCCGGAGACATCCATGAGCAGCGATCTTATCAAGCACGTCACCGACGCGAACTTCGAAGAAGAAGTACTGAAGGCTGCTGGCCCTGTGCTTGTTGACTACTGGGCTGAGTGGTGCGGCCCTTGCAAAATGATCGCCCCGGTTCTGGACGAAATCGCTGGCACCTACGCTGGCAAGCTGACCGTTGCCAAGCTGAACATCGACGAAAACCAGGAAACCCCGGCCAAGCACGGCGTACGTGGTATCCCGACGCTGATGCTGTTCAAGAACGGCAACGTCGAAGCCACCAAGGTTGGCGCGCTGTCGAAGTCGCAACTGGCTGCTTTCCTCGACGCCAACATCTAAGCGTTGTTATAAAGCGTCATGAAAAGGCCCCGCATTATGCGGGGCCTTTTCGTTATTGAGGGCTAGACGCTCCGAAACTCAGGTGGTACATTCGGCCCCGCACTGGTTTCTCCACTGCCCCCTGCTAGCCGTCGCCGACGCACTCCTTTTCGAATAAGTACGCGATCCTGTCGCCTTCTCTGCGGCGCGGCCTCATTAAGCCAAAAGCTTAATTTCCCCCCTCCATAAATGATTACGTCATTCCTATATGAATCTGACTGAACTCAAGCAAAAGCCGATTACCGAACTGCTCGAATTGGCCGAACAGATGGGCATAGAAAATATGGCCCGTTCGCGCAAGCAGGACGTGATTTTCTCCCTGCTCAAAAAGCACGCTAAAAGCGGCGAGGAAATCTCCGGTGATGGCGTGCTGGAGATTCTCCAGGACGGCTTCGGCTTCCTGCGCTCCGCTGACGCTTCCTATCTCGCCGGCCCAGACGATATCTACGTCTCGCCGAGCCAGATCCGCCGCTTCAACTTGCGCACCGGTGACACCATCGTTGGCAAGATCCGCCCTCCAAAGGAAGGCGAGCGGTATTTCGCGCTGCTCAAGGTCGACACGATCAACTACGATCGTCCCGAGAACGCGAAAAACAAGATTCTCTTCGAGAACCTGACCCCGCTGTTCCCGACTGTGCGCATGAAGATGGAAGCCGGCAACGGTTCCACCGAAGACTTGACCGGTCGTGTCATCGACCTGTGCGCCCCGATCGGTAAAGGCCAGCGCGGCCTGATCGTTGCACCGCCCAAAGCCGGCAAAACGATCATGCTGCAAAACATCGCGGCGAACATCGCACGTAACAATCCTGAAGTTCATCTGATCGTATTGCTGATCGACGAACGTCCGGAAGAAGTAACCGAAATGCAGCGCACCGTGCGCGGCGAAGTGGTTGCCTCGACGTTCGACGAGCCGCCAACCCGCCACGTGCAGGTTGCCGAAATGGTGATCGAGAAGGCCAAGCGCCTGGTCGAACACAAAAAGGACGTGGTGATCCTGCTCGACTCCATCACCCGTCTGGCGCGTGCCTACAACACCGTGATCCCGAGCTCCGGCAAGGTGCTGACCGGTGGTGTCGATGCCCACGCCCTGGAGAAACCGAAACGTTTCTTCGGTGCTGCACGGAACATCGAAGAAGGCGGCTCGCTGACCATCATCGCTACCGCGCTGGTTGAAACCGGCTCGAAGATGGACGAAGTGATCTACGAAGAATTCAAAGGCACCGGCAACATGGAACTGCCTCTGGATCGCAAGATCGCCGAAAAGCGTGTGTTCCCGGCCATCAACATCAACCGTTCCGGTACTCGCCGCGAAGAGTTGCTGACGGCCGACGACGAACTGCAGCGTATGTGGATCCTGCGCAAGCTGCTGCACCCGATGGATGAAGTCTCTGCCATCGAGTTCCTGGTCGACAAGCTGAAACAGACCAAGACCAACGACGAGTTCTTCCTGTCGATGAAACGTAAGTAACACGAAGTACTGTCTGGTCCTGAAGCAGGTTTAACCCATTCAGGACGAGACATACGCTTCAAAAAGGGCGCCCCGAAAGGGCGCTCTTTTTTTTGCGCAGGGTTTTTTGTATCTGGATTGATACTTACTGTGCTGTAAACTGGCGCCCATTCAATGGGGGCCGCCGCCCGCCAACAGCGGATCTATCGCCTCTGCATTCCATCTTGCTGGCGATTGAATCAATTGTTCTGACAGGTCTTTCCCTGAGTTGACCTCCGTCGAATATCCGCAGTCGCGATCGGTGAGTCCCATTTTCAATCGGCTTTGTATCTGAAGCGACAACGTTATGCACACATTTGGCAATCGCCGTGATATCGACGGATTGCGGGCCCTGGCCGTTATTCCAGTCGTGCTGTTTCATTTTGGCTTCAGCACTTTCAGCGGTGGCTTTGTCGGTGTTGATGTCTTCTTTGTCATTTCCGGGTTCCTGATTACCAGCATCCTGTTTCGTGAGATCGGCGCCCAGCGTTTCAGCTTCGTCGATTTCTGGGCTCGCCGTGCACGACGGATCATTCCGGCCTTGAGCGTGGTGCTGCTGGCGACGCTGGCTCTGGGCTGGTTGTTACTGACGGCCAAGGACTTCTCCGAGCTGGGAAGGACGGTTCGTTATCAGTCGCTGTTTATTTCAAACATTCTGTTCATGCGCGAAGACGGCTATTTCCAGCCCGCGTCGGATTTGAAACCGTTGCTTCATACCTGGTCCCTGGCCGTTGAAGAGCAGTACTACATCTTCTTTCCGTTGTTGATGGTGTTGTTGATGCGCCATGTTCGTCATTGGCGCTGGATGCTGTTTGCCGTGCTGCTGGTGTCTTTCGGGCTCAATATCGCCTATATCGAGCGCAAGCCCGATGTCGCTTTCTTCTCGCTGCCGACACGTGCCTGGGAGCTGTTGTGCGGTGCCATGCTTGCGGTCTTGCCTGCGTCAAAACAAGCCGTGCGGCCCTGGCTCTATCAGTCTGTCGGGGTGGCCGGGTTGATGGCTGTCCTGGTCGCGGTTTTCACCTTTGACAAGGCTACGGTGTTCCCAGGCTGGGCGGCTTTGCTACCCGTGCTCGGCGCCACCGCGCTGATCTGGTCTGGCGGGCACGGTTCTACATGGGCCGGTCAGGTGTTGAGTTCTCGGGCGCTGGTATGGATCGGCTTGCTCTCCTATTCCTTGTATTTGTGGCACTGGCCGGTCTATGTCTACGCCAATGCCATCTCGATCGACGGCATTCAGCCCTTGGAGGCTACGGGCTGGATACTATTGGCGCTCGGCCTTGCATGGTTGAGCTGGCGCTTCGTCGAACTTCCATTTCGTGAACGCCGCCTGCTTGCCGGACGCAAACCCGTGTTGTTGGGGGGCTTGCTGGCCATGGCCGCTCTGGCAGTCACAGGTTCGATGGTGCGATCGGCGGACGGTTTTCCTCAGCGCCTTACCGGCAAAGCGCTGGAATATGCGCAGTCTCGGGATTGGCGGGCCGGGCAGATGAAATGCTTGTTGGTAACCTCGGACAAAAAACTGGACAAGGCGTGTCTGGTGGGGGGTAACGAAGAGGTTCCGGCGACGCAAATGTTCTGGGGCGACAGTCACGCAGCCGCGCTGTTGCCTGCGATCGAAAGTAGCGCAAAGCGCGAGAGTCGCCCGGTGTGGCTTTACAGCATGAGTGCCTGTCCGCCGATCCAGAGCAATGACGTGCGTCAGCGTTGCAAGGACTTCAACGAACAGACAATGGAGCGGGTTCGTAGCCTGCAGATTAAGGATGTGGTGCTGGCAGCCAATTGGAGTCTTTACGTTTACGGTCGCGAAGACGGCGATAAAAAGGTTCTGCTCAATCAGCATGACAATACGACCCGGGCCGAGGAACGCATGGCCACAGCGCTCAAGGCACGGGTGACGGCATTAAGGGCGGCGGGCGCGCAAGTCTGGTTGTTCAAGGAAGTGCCGCTGCAGCGCAAGGGCTCCATCGATCGACTGACGAGTCTGGCCCAGGTCGGTCGTTCGGCCGAGGGGCTGGGTCGACCACTCGAAGAGCACCTGGCGCGCCAGCATTTTCTCAGTACCTTGTTCAACTCGATGAGCGCCGCCGACCCAGGTGTACATGTTATCGATCCTACGCCGTTGATGTGTGCGAACCAGATTTGCAGTATCGAGGTCAATGGCCATTCGCAGTACAAGGACGAGGATCATCTGTCAGACACAGGCAGTGTCCGGTTGAGTCCATTGTTTGCTCCGGTGCTGCTGGGTGCAAATCACAATTGATTGCTGGCTATGCACTGACAGGCTGCTGTTTGGTCGGCAGAGCAGGTAGGATGTACGCCTATTTTAGGGGTGCCATCGTCAATGAAATTCAAGGATCTTCGGGATTTCGTGCAGCAGCTTGAGCAGCGCGGAGAGTTGAAACGCATCCAGATCCCCGTCTCTCCAGTGCTGGAGATGACCGA
Source organism: Pseudomonas sp. S2_A02 (assembly GCF_054668495.1). Classification (NCBI taxonomy): domain Bacteria; kingdom Pseudomonadati; phylum Pseudomonadota; class Gammaproteobacteria; order Pseudomonadales; family Pseudomonadaceae; genus Pseudomonas; species Pseudomonas sp. S2_A02. The sequence continues at coordinate 3,985,945 of NZ_CP162776.1, forward strand.
AGTCTGTGATCGCACGCTGCGTGCCAAAGGCCCGGCGCTGCTGTTCGAAAAACCCACCGGTTATGACATTCCAGTACTCGGCAACCTGTTCGGCACCCCCGAGCGCGTGGCGCTGGGCATGGGAGCGGAAGCGGTCAGCGAGTTGCGCGAAATCGGCAAGCTGTTGGCGTTCCTCAAGGAGCCCGAGCCGCCGAAGGGCCTGAAGGACGCTTGGTCCAAGTTGCCGATTTTCCGCAAGATCATTGCCATGGCGCCGAAAGTCGTCAAAGACGCGGTGTGCCAGGAAGTGGTCATCGAAGGCGACGATGTCGATCTGGCGATGTTGCCGGTACAGACCTGCTGGCCGGGCGACGTCGGTCCGCTGATTACTTGGGGTCTGACCGTCACCAAAGGTCCGAACAAGGATCGCCAGAACCTCGGTATCTACCGTCAGCAAGTGATCGGCCGCAACAAGGTGATCATGCGCTGGTTGAGCCACCGTGGCGGCGCGCTGGATTACCGTGAGTGGTGCGAGAAACACCCTGGCCAGCCGTTCCCTGTCTCTGTGGCCTTGGGCGCTGACCCGGCAACCATTCTTGGCGCCGTGACGCCGGTGCCGGACAGCCTCTCCGAATACGCTTTCGCCGGTCTGTTGCGCGGCAATCGCACCGAACTGGTGAAGTGCCGCGGCAACGACCTGCAAGTGCCGGCCACCGCCGAGATCATCCTCGAAGGCGTGATCCATCCGGGCGAAATGGCCGATGAAGGCCCGTATGGCGACCATACCGGCTACTACAACGAAGTCGACAGCTTCCCGGTGTTCACCGTCGAGCGCATTACCCACCGGATCAAACCGATCTACCACAGCACCTACACCGGCCGTCCGCCGGATGAGCCGGCGATTCTCGGTGTGGCGCTGAACGAAGTGTTCGTGCCGATCCTGCAAAAGCAGTTTCCGGAGATCACCGACTTCTACCTGCCGCCCGAAGGCTGTTCGTACCGCATGGCCATCGTGACCATGAAGAAGTCGTATCCGGGGCATGCCAAGCGGGTCATGCTCGGTGTCTGGTCGTTTTTGCGACAGTTCATGTACACCAAGTTCGTTATCGTCACTGACGACGATATCAATGCACGGGACTGGAACGACGTGATCTGGGCCATCACCACGCGCATGGACCCCAAGCGTGACACGGTGATGATCGACAACACGCCGATCGACTACCTGGACTTCGCCTCGCCGGTCTCCGGCCTGGGTTCGAAGATGGGGCTCGATGCCACACATAAATGGCCGGGCGAAACCACTCGCGAGTGGGGCCGGGTCATCGTCAAGGATGAAGCCGTTACCCAACGGATCGATGCCATCTGGAATCAATTAGGAATAGATTGATGCGTGTAACCTTGCAGCCCTCCGGAGCAGTGCTAGAGATTCTGCCCGGCGAGCGAATTCTCGATGGCGCGCGGCGCCTGGGCTATGAATGCCCGCAAAGCTGTCGCAATGGCAATTGCCATGTGTGCGGCGCGTTGCTGGTGGAAGGGCGGGTCGAACAAGCCGGTGATGTGCGCGACCATGGCGAGTTCTACACTTGCATTGCAGAGCCGCTGGAAGACTGCATCGTGCTGTGGGATGGCGTGCTTGCGCTGGGAGAATTGCCGGTGCGTAGCGTGTCGTGTCAGGTCATTGAATGCAGAGACGTCGGCGGCGATACCTGGCGCGTGCGTCTGCGTGCGCCCGCGGGCAAGCCGCCGCGCTATCACGCCGGTCAATACCTGATGATCGAGCGTGAGAATGGCGAGAAGTCTGCCTTCTCCCTGGCCTCTGCACCGCATTCCGGCCGCGATCTGGAAATTCACGTACTGGCGCGCGAAAGCAGTGCGCTGAGCCTGATCGAACAGCTTCAGCGCAACCCGATGGTGCGCATCGAGATGCCGTTCGGCGATACCCATCTGGCGGAACTGCCGGACGGTCCATTGGTACTGATTGCTGCCGGAACCGGCATGGGCCAGATCCACAGCCTGATCGAACATTGCCGGGCCACGGGTTTCAAGTATCCGGTGCACCTGTATTGGGGCGTGCGTCGTCCCGAAGACTTTTATGACATTGAGCATTGGGATGAATGGGAAAAACTGCCCAATCTATTCCTGCATAAAGTCGTCAGCGATCAATGTGGCTGGGGCGGGCGCTGCGGTATGTTGCATCAGGCGGTGTGCGAAGATTTCCCTGATCTGAAAGCCCTGCACGTCTACGCCAGCGGTTCTCCGGCCATGGTCTATGGCACGCTGGATGCGTTGGTCGAAGCAGGGATGGATGCCCATCAAATGCGCGCGGATGTTTTCGCTTACGCGCCTCGATCTTGATCCCCGATTTTGGTCCTCGATCTAAATCGTTATAACTCCCCATATAGCCGATCGGTATTTATAGATTTATATAAATACCGGTAGGTTATATGTCATTCAGGCAATAAGTTTTAGAGCGCCGCATGGCACTTAAATTGCCTTAAAACTTATGTGCCTTATTGTTACAACGGTGCGTTCTATTAAGTAATTCTTCACTCGCGGGGAGCTGAACGCTATTCGCCATGAGCGCCATTGAATCTGCTTTTTTGAATCTGGCTTACCCTCCGCGGCTCGATCTGGGGCCGCAGCTTACGCACGAACAATTACTCGGCTCAATGCAGGCGACCATGGCGCGCCACAAGGGCGGGCCGGTCTGGCTATTCGCTTATGGTTCGCTGATCTGGCGTCCTGAATGTGCGGCGGTTGAGCGTGTACGCGGGCGTGTGCATGGCTACCATCGCGGTTTGTACCTGTGGTCCCACGAACATCGCGGTACGCCGGAAGTGCCAGGGCTGGTGTTTGGCCTGGATCGTGGCGGCTCATGCAGCGGGTTTGCCTACCGCTTGCCCGAAGAACAACTCGAAGCTTCGCTTTATGCACTTTGGCAACGTGAAATGCCATTCCCGTCCTATCGCCCACATTGGCTCAACTGCCGTCTTGAAGACGGAAGCCAGGTTCAGGCATTGGGATTTGTATTGGAGCGGCATCTGCCCAGCTACGCCGGCAACTTGCCGGATCACGTGTTGAGCCACGTGTTCGAAAACGCTTGCGGGCGTTACGGCACCACTCGCGAGTATGTCGAGCAGACCGCCAACGCCCTGCGTAGCCACGCCATGCCAGACCGGAATCTGGAGGCGCGGCTCAAGCGCTGCAAATCAAAGGCCGATCAGGCGATTGCTTCGCGGCTCTGACTGGCGACGTTCTTGTGACCCAGAGTAGGTGCCAGGAACGCCATCGCCAGCAGGCAGGCAACGACCAGCAGGATGAAGCCGCCATCCCAGCCGAAATAGTCCACCGTGTAGCCCATCAGCGCACTGGCCGCGACTGAACCACCCAAGTAACCGAACAGGCCGGTAAAGCCTGCAGCCGTACCCGCGGCCTTCTTCGGAACCAGTTCCAGCGCTTGCAACCCCACCAGCATCACCGGGCCATAGATCAGGAAGCCGATCGCGAACAGCGAGATCATGTCGACCATCGGGTTACCCGGCGGATTCAGCCAATACACGATCGTCGCAACGGTCACCAATGCCATGAACACCATGCCCGTCAGGCCACGGTTGCCCCGGAAGATCTTGTCCGACATCCAGCCGCACAGCAGCGTACCGGGAATGCCCGCCCACTCGTACAGGAAATAAGCCCACGACGTCTTGTCGAAATCGAAGTGCTTGACCTCTTTAAGGTAGGTCGGCGCCCAATCCAGAATGCCGTAGCGCAACAAGTAGACGAAGACGTTGGCCAACGCGATGAACCAGAGCATTTTGTTGCGCAGCACGTATTTCACGAAGATGTCCTTGGCGCTGAATTCTTCTTCGTGACTGGCGTCGTAGCCTTCCGGGTAATCGTTCTTGTACTTCTCAATGGGCGGCAAGCCCGTCGATTGGGGGGTATCGCGCATGACAATGAAGGCAAATACAGCGACCAGCAACGCCACCGCTGCCGGAACGTAGAACTTGCTGTGCCAGTCGTTGAACCAGCCCATGCCGAGGATCGCCAGCGGGCCGATCAAGCCGCCGCCGACGTTATGTGCGGTGTTCCATACCGAAACCACACCGCCGCGTTCTTTCTGCGACCACCAGTGCACCATGGTGCGCCCGCTCGGTGGCCAACCCATGCCTTGCGCCCAGCCGTTGATGAACAACAGGATGAACATCATGGTCACGCTGGACGTCGCCCACGGCGCGAAACCGAAAACGAACATCACCCCAGCGGACACAATCAGGCCAAAGGGCAGGAAGTAACGAGGGTTGGAGCGGTCGGACACGATGCCCATCAAAAACTTTGAAAGACCGTAGGCGATCGCAATCGCCGACATCGCCACCCCGAGTTGGCCTTTTGTATAGCCTTGGGCGATCAGATCCGGAAATGCCAGGGTGAAGTTCTTGCGCAGCAGGTAGTAACCCGCATACCCAATGAAAATCCCGGCGAAGATCTGCCAGCGAAGGCGTCGGTAGGTGCTGTCTATTTTTTCTTCAGGCAATGGAGCCTGATGTGCGGCAGGACGAAAGAAAGCAAACATTCAAGAGCTCCAGATTTCTTGTTTTGACTGCGGATGCGAATGTTACAGTTTCGTTACCGAAAATAGCACCGGTTCACATCGGCCAAATAGAGGAAATGTTGGAGATCGCATGTTCTTTTATGAACATGTCGCTCAGGTATAAATGAAGGGCGGTATGGGGATGGCGGAACCGGGTCGCAGGGTTGCGACCCGGTATAGGGAAAACAGGTCAGGTAAACAATCAGCGAACCTGAACCACCACTTTCCCGACCGCCTTGCGCTGGCCAAGATCATTGATCGCCTGCGCCGCGTTGCTCAGCGGATACACCTGCGACACCAGCGGTTTCAACTTGCCCTCGGCAAACCAGCCAAACAACTGCTGGAAGTTGGCCGCGTTGTCCTGTGGTTGGCGTTGGGCGAAGGAGCCCCAGAACACGCCGACCACCGCGGCACCTTTGAGTAGCGCCAAATTCACTGGCAGTTCCGGAATTCGTCCGCTGGCGAAACCGACCACCAAGAGACGGCCGTTCCAGGCGATGGCACGGATGGCCTGGTCGAACAGGTCGCCGCCCACCGGATCGTAGATCACGTCGGCGCCCTGACCGTCGGTCAGGCGTTTGATCTCGTCCTTGAGGCTGGTTTCGCTGTAGTTGATCAACTCATCGGCACCGGCGGCCTTGGCCACTGCGAGTTTTTCCGCGCTGCTGGCGGCGGCGATCACCCGGGCGCCCATGGCTTTGCCGATTTCCACTGCAGCGAGGCCGACGCCACCGGAAGCGCCGAGCACCAGCAAGGTTTCGCCGGGTTGCAGGTTGCCCCGTTGCTTGAGGGCGTGCATCGAAGTGCCGTAGGTCATGCTGAATGCGGCGGCGGTGTTGAAATCCATCGATGACGGGATCGGCAGCACGTTGTAGCCCGGCACCGCGACCTGCTCGGCAAAGCTGCCCCAGCCAGTCAGGGCCATGACCCGGTCACCGACCTTGAGGTGGCTGACCTTTTCGCCCACCGCGCTGACCACGCCAGCCGCTTCGCCACCTGGCGAAAACGGGAAGGGCGGTTTGAACTGGTATTTGCCCTCGATGATCAACGTGTCCGGGAAATTCACCCCGGCTGCATGCACATCCAGCAGGATTTCATTCTTCTTCGCGACAGGACTGGCGATGTCTTCCAGCACCAGCGATTCGGCAGGGCCGAAGGCTTTGCACAGCACGGCTTTCATCAGGGCTATTCCTTTGGGAGTGATGGCCGATAAGTGTAGGTGTGTGAGTCATTGGGTCAACGAGCATGCCCGACCCTGATAGTCAGCCATAAGCTTGTGCTTGAGCGGCGGGTCGTTATGCTTGGCCGCAAACCGGATAAGGAGCGAATTGTGAAAGCGTGGATCATGTTGATGCTGGCCCTGTCTCTGCCTGTGGCAGCGATGGCCGAAGAAGCCAAAGAAGGTGAAGCCCCGAAGGTCAACTACATCACCCTGAGCCCGCCATTCGTGGGCAACTACGGGCTGGACGGTACGCCGAAACTCAAGGTCTACAAGGCCGATGTGGCGCTGCGGGTGACCGGTGAAGAGGCGACCAAAGCGGTGAAGGCCAATGAGCCATTGATCCGTAATCAGTTGGTGGCGTTGTTTGCGCAGCAGACTACCGAGGCGATGAACAACGTCGAAGCCAAGGAAAAACTGCGTCAGGAAGCCTTGAAGCAGACTCAACAAGTGATGAACGACGAGACCGGCAAACCGGTGGTTGAGGATTTGTTGTTCAACAACCTAATCATTCAATAGGTCTTTCGCTGTTCCGGTCGGCCTCATCGCGAGCAGGCTCGCTCCCACAGGGGATCTCCAGTGAATGCAGATCCAGTGTGGGAGTGAGCCTGCTCGCGATAGCGCCCTTGAGATCGCCATCGCCCGGCAAGCCGTGCTCCTACAAAAGCGCAATCACTGCCGCCCACTGCTCGGCTGTCACTGGCATCACCGACAGTCGCGAGCCTTTCTGAACCAATGGCATCTCGGCCAGCGCCGTTTGCTGCTTCAGATAATCCAGCTTCAGCACGCTGGCAAACGTCTCGACATGCGCAACATCAATCGCGCTCCAGGCGTTTTTCTCGGCAGTGGCCTTCGGATCGAAGTAGTGACTCTCCGGCTCCAGCGCCGTCGGGTCCGGGTACGCGGCTTCGACAATCTTGCCGATCCCGGCAATCCCTGGCTCAGGGCAGCTGGAATGGTAGAAAAAGAACTCGTCACCCACCGCCATGGTCCGCAGGAAGTTACGTGCCTGGTAGTTGCGAACCCCGTCCCAGCGCGCTCGGCCAAGCTTCTCCAGGTCTTTGATCGAGAGTTCGTCGGGCTCGGATTTCATCAGCCAATAGGCCATGGGTTTGCTCCTTGCGAGGTGAGTGGGCAAGCGGTCGGGCAATTTTATGACAAACCGACAGTCGGTTGACGCCAGCGTTTGCGTGTCGGTTCACGTTGTCGCAAAATGCCGGCCTTCTAAGCTTGACGCTGCTGCACGGCCTACACCTACAACGGAAACCGCTGCTGTCATCGTATTGATGTGCCTTTGGGGGGCAATCGATGAAACGCAAACCGGATTTACTATGGATTTTGGTAATTTTATTCGGCCTTGGTGTCGTGACCACCGGCTATGCCCAAAGCCTGTGGAACAACAAACCCGATGCTCCTGTCGAGATCGCACAGCAACAGCCGACGGCCTTCAAGCGCTGAACCTGTCTTTCGACGCCGCTGAAATCAGTGGCGTCTAGTCCGCGAAATACCACGCCTTGTCCGTGACCGTTCCCTGCAGCGGCACATCCCAGCTCGCCTGAGCCAATCGTTGAACCTTCTGACATTCATGGGCCAGGCCCAGCAACGTCGGCTTGCGCCAGTTTTTGCGGCGCGCCAGATACGCCAGGCTGCGGTCGTAGAAACCACCGCCCATTCCCAGGCGTCCGCCGACATCGTCAAACCCCACCAGCGGCAACAACACCAGATCCAGCGCCCAGACCTTGCGTTGTCGGGCGATGTTGTGCCGAGGTTCGGGGATGCGAAAACGGTTGGGTTTGAGCTTTTCGCCGGAACGAATCCGCTGGAACACCATTTTGGTTTGCGGCCAGGCACTGAGCACCGGCAGATAAGTCGCCTTGCCCCGACGTTGAGCGGCACGCATCAGCAGACGCGGATCGATTTCACCGTCCATGGGCAGGTACAGGGAGATGTGTTTTGCGCGGCGAAACAGCGGGTGTTGGGCCAATTGCTTATACAGCCCGCGAGCGGCCTCGCGCTGCTGACTGGGTGTCAGTGCGCGACGGGCCTTGCGCAGCATGCGTCGAAGTTGCGGGCGGGGCAGCAGCGCAGGTTCGGTCATGGATTCAGGCTTCGAAGTGCGAGTACGTAAAGCGTACCCGTAAAAAAGCCGATGCCGGTATTAAAACCGGCATCGGACTGGAATCAGGCTCCCCGGATGAACCGCTGTCGACTTAGCCCTTGAACCCGAAAGTTCAAGGTGGAAGATGCAGTAGGCTTTAAGGCTTTCCGTCTAGCGGACATGCACACCAGCCCAACGTGCAACCTCCAGGGTAGTGCGAATCGGCTCAGGGACGTCGTCAACTGGCAAGCACCCCAGGGAGTGATGCGAGTATACCCCAAGCGGTCGTGCGAATCAGCCCTTGGTGACATCCGGATCGGTCGACAACACCAGATCGACGCGGTCCAGCAGGTCGCGAACCTGCTCACGGGTCGAACCGCTGGCCTGCACATCCGGGCGTTCTTCCTTGTGCAGGAGATCGTGCGTGATGTTCAGCGCGGCCATCACGGCGATGCGGTCGGCGCCGATGACTTTGCCGCTGCTGCGGATTTCGCGCATCTTGCCGTCCAGGTAACGGGCAGCGCTCACCAGGTTGCTGCGCTCTTCCTGGGGGCAGATGATCGAATATTCTTTGTCGAGGATCTGCACGGTAACGCTATTGCTTGAACTCATGAGTCTTGCTCCAGGGCCTTGAGGCGCGAAATCATCGATTCGACCTTACGCCGGGCGATTTCATTTTTTTCAATGAGGTGCGCGCGTTCTTCGCGCCAGCTCTTTTCCTGAGCTAATAGGAGTCCATTCTGACTCTTTAGTTGCTCGACTCGAGTAATTAGCAGTTCGAGTCTGGCCATCAGCGCTTGCAGGTCGGTGTCTTCCATTGTGTCCACTGAGTTTGTGTCTGATGGATGGCAGGCCCTGTACGAAACTGCCTGCGCGTCGATCATGCTGCGTTAAAAACAGGCTCGCCTGATCGGCGCTCGGCGAGTTTCGTACAGACCCTGGCTGGCGGACAGCCTTTAATAGTCTTGGCGAGTCTGTCGATGTAGGATACAAGGCCTTCATTCTAGACATAGCGCCGTCTGGCGCCTAGCTGCCCATGCCCATTCAGAATTCTCCGTACCAAGCCTTTGCCACCCTGCTGAGCACCAGCGGCCATCCCGTCTCGCCTGCCGAACTGCACGGCCTGTTGCTCGGCCGCAGTTGCGCCGGTGCCGGCTTCGAAGCCGACAGCTGGTTGGCCGACGCCGCCGAACTGCTCGAAGGCGAACCACAAGACAACGTTCGCAACGCCTTGATCGGCCTGCAAGAGATGGTCAAGGGCGAGCTCACCAGCGACGACATGACCGTTGTTCTGCTGCTGCCGACCGACGACGCGCCGCTCACCGAGCGCGCGGCTGCACTGGGCCAGTGGTGCCAGGGCTTCCTTACCGGCTTCGGTCTGACCCGCCGCGAATATGCCTTGAGCACTGAAGCCACCGAGGTGCTGCAGGATCTGGCCGCTATCGCCCAGGTGCAAGACGCGCTGGAAGAGTCCGACGACGGCGAAAGCGACTACATGGAAGTGATGGAGTACCTGCGCGTCGCTCCGTTGCTGCTGTTCACCGAAACCAAGAAAACCGACGAAGCGGCTGCCAAACCGTCGTTGCATTAATCGCGTGCCAGGGAAAGCCATCTGCCCATGATTCATATCCCGAAATCGGAATACAGCCGTCGCCGCAAGGCGCTGATGGCGCAGATGGAACCCAACAGCATTGCCATCTTGCCCGCCGCCGCGGTGGCCATCCGCAACCGCGATGTCGAGCATGTCTACCGTCAGGACAGCGATTTCCAGTACCTCAGCGGTTTCCCCGAGCCTCAAGCCGTCATCGTCTTGATGCCTGGCCGTGAGCACGGCGAATACGTGTTGTTTTGCCGGGAACGTAATGCCGAACGTGAATTGTGGGACGGCCTGCGCGCAGGCCAGGAAGGCGCGATCCGCGACTTCGGCGCCGACGACGCTTTCCCGATCACCGACATCGACGACATCCTGCCGGGCCTGATCGAAGGCCGCGACCGGGTGTACTCGGCCATGGGTAGCAACCCCGAATTCGACCGGCACCTGATGGACTGGATCAACGTGATCCGCTCTAAGGCGCACCTCGGCGCCCAGCCGCCGAACGAATTCGTTGCCCTGGATCATCTGCTTCACGACATGCGCCTGTATAAATCGGCGGCAGAAGTGAAGGTGATGCGCGAAGCCGCGCGGATTTCCGCCCAGGCCCATATTCGTGCGATGCAAGCCAGCCGTGCCGGTTTGCATGAGTTCAGCCTCGAAGCCGAGCTCGATTACGAGTTCCGCAAGGGCGGGGCGAAGATGCCGGCGTACGGGTCGATCGTCGCAGCGGGGCGCAACAGCTGCATCCTGCATTACCAGCAGAATGACGCGGTGCTCAAGGACGGCGATCTGGTGCTGATCGACGCCGGTTGCGAGATCGACTGCTACGCCAGCGACATCACCCGCACCTGGCCTGTCAACGGCAAGTATTCACCGGAGCAGAAGGCGATTTACGAGTTGGTGCTGGCTTCCCAGGAAGCGGCGTTTGCCGAGATCGCGCCGAACAAACATTGGAATCAGGCACACGAAGCCACGGTCCGGGTGATTACCACCGGTCTGGTGAAGTTGGGTCTGTTGCAGGGCGACGTCGACGAGTTGATCGCCAGCGAAGCCTATAAAGCGTTTTACATGCACCGCGCCGGCCACTGGCTGGGCATGGATGTGCATGACGTTGGCGAGTACAAGGTCGGCGGCGAATGGCGCGTGCTGGAAGTCGGCATGGCGCTGACGGTCGAGCCGGGCATTTATATTGCTCCGGACAACCAGAACGTGGCGAAGAAATGGCGCGGCATTGGCGTACGCATCGAGGACGACGTGGTGGTCACCAAAACCGGTTGTGAAATCCTGACTAACGGCGTGCCGAAAACGGTCGCCGAAATCGAGGCATTGATGGCCGCAGCACGGACACAAGCGGCATGAGTCGAGTCAATCTGGCAATCATCGGTGGTGGCCTGGTCGGCGCCAGTCTGGCATTGGCGTTGCAGGCCGGGGCTAAGGCCCGTGGCTGGAAGATCGTGCTGATCGAACCGTTTGCCCCCGGCGACACCTATCAACCGAGTTATGACGCCCGTTCTTCGGCGCTGTCCTTCGGTGCCCGGCAGATTTATCAACGGTTGGGCGTTTGGCAGGAAATCTCCCGCCGCGCCGAGCCGATCAAGCAGATTCATGTCTCCGACCGTGGGCGTTTCTCCACCGCGCGCCTGTCGGCGATGGAAGAGGGCGTTCCGGCGCTGGGTTATGTGGTCGAAAACGCCTGGCTTGGCCAATGCCTCTGGCAAGGTCTGGACAAGGACGTGATCAGTTGGCGTTGCCCGGCGGAAGTCACCCGCATGGAACCGTTGACCGACGGCTATCGCCTGACGCTCAACGATGAAACCACCCTGGAATGCGACCTTGCGGTGCTCGCCGATGGCGGCCGTTCCGGTTTGCGTGAGCAACTGGGGATCGGCATCAAGAAACGCCCGTACAACCAGAGCGCGCTGATCGCCAACATTACCCCAAGTGAAGCGCACAACGGCATGGCCTTCGAGCGTTTCACCGACGATGGTCCGATGGCCTTGCTGCCGTTGCCGGACAATCGCTGCGCCTTGGTCTGGACTCGTCTGGGCATGGACGCGCAACGGCTGGCAGCCCTGGATGACCGCAGCTTTCTCACCGAGTTGCAGGGCATCTTCGGTTATCGCCTCGGCACGCTGAAACAGGTTGGCGCACGGCATTTGTATCCGCTGTCGCTGATCGAAGCCGAGGAACAAGTCCGCCCGCATCTGGCAATTCTCGGCAACGCTGCTCATAGCCTGCATCCGATCGCCGGGCAGGGTTTCAATCTATCGTTGCGTGACGCCCAGGCGCTGGCCGACAGTTTGTTGGGCAGCGAGACCGGGCCCGGCGACTTCGCCACCTTGCAGGCCTACCGCGAGCGTCAGCGCATGGATCAGAACCTGACCGTGGGTTTTTCCGATCAGGTTACCCGGTTATTCGGCAGCACTCAGCCGCTGGTTTCCCTGGGGCGCAACATTGGATTGCTAGGTCTCGATCTGCTGCCGCCGGCCAAGCGCTGGTTCGCCCGGCAGGCCATGGGGTTGGGTACGCGTCCCGATGTTTAAGTGGGCGCACCTACAAATCGATATTCACGACGGCGCGGGCGCCTTGTTGGCGCGGGTCGAAAAACACCTTTACGTGCGGCTCAAGCCGCAAGCGAGACAGGCTTAAAGCATGGAAATGCGCGCAGATCTGCTGATTGTCGGGGCCGGAATGGTCGGCAGTGCCCTGGCGCTGGCGTTACAAAACAGTGGGCTCGAAGTCCTGCTGCTGGACGGTAGCCCCCTGAGCGTCAAACCCTTCGACGGGCAGGCTCCGTTCGAACCACGGGTGAGTGCCTTATCGGCTGCCAGCCAGCGAATACTCGAACGCCTCGGCGTCTGGGATGGCATCGCCAGCCGGCGCAGTAGTCCATACACCGACATGCACGTCTGGGACGGCAGCGGCACCGGTCAGATCCATTTCTCGGCGACCAGCGTACATGCCGAAGTGCTCGGGCATATCGTCGAGAACCGCGTGGTTCAGGACGCCTTGCTCGATCGACTGCACGACTGCGATCTCGGGATGCTGGCCAATGCGCGCCTGGAGCAGATGCGCCGCTCCGGTGAGGACTGGCTGCTGACCCTGGCCGATGGCCGCACCTTGCGCGCGCCTTTGGTGATCGCGGCGGATGGCGCCAACTCGGCCGTTCGACGCCTGACCGGCGTTGCGACTCGCGAGTGGGATTACATGCACCACGCGATCGTCACCAGTGTGCGCAGCTCAAAACCTCATCAAATGACCGCGTGGCAGCGCTTCACCGACAATGGCCCGCTGGCGTTTCTGCCGCTGGAACGGGACGGTCAACAGGATTGGTGCTCGATCGTCTGGTCGACCACGCCGAGCGAAGCCGAACGCCTGATGGCGCGGGACGACGAAGGCTTCTGCAAGGAGCTGGAACGGGCCTTCGAAGGTTGCCTCGGCACAGTGCTCAGCGTCGACCCGCGTTTGTGCGTGCCGCTGCGTCAGCGTCATGCCAAACGTTACGTGGCTGAAGGCCTGGCGCTGATCGGCGACGCGGCCCACACCATCCATCCGCTGGCCGGGCAGGGCGTGAACCTCGGTTTCCTCGATGCCGCGGTGCTGGCCGAAGTGCTGCTGCAAGCGGCCGAGCGTGGCGAGCGGTTGGCGGACGTGAAAGTGCTCAGTCGCTACGAGCGTCGGCGCATGCCCCACAACCTGGCGTTGATGGCGGCGATGGAAGGGTTCGAGCGACTGTTCCAGGCCGATCCGTTGCCAGTGCGCTGGTTGCGTAATACCGGGTTGAAGATGGTCGATCAGATGCCCGAGGCCAAGGCGTTGTTCGTGCGTGAGGCGCTTGGGTTGATTGGGGATCTGCCGACACTCGCCAAGGCTTGAAATTTTCGCTGAGGTAACTGGCCCCATCGCGGGCAAGCCCGCTCCCACAGGATCTTCAGCGCTCACACATAATGCATTAACACCTGAATACCTGTGGGAGCGGGCTTGCCCGCGATGGCGGCAGATCAGACACCTCATATCCCTAACTGTGCAACATCCGGTAACTCCTCCACTCACTGTTCGATTGAGAAGCGAAATGTGAGTCCTTATCATTTGGCATCACTTCCCCACTCGAGAGACCGCTTCCATGTTGGCACCCAAGCGTCTACTGACCGCACTGGCCCTGACCCTGATTGGCAGCACCGCCGCCCAGGCCGCCGACGAGGTGGTGGTTTACTCCTCGCGTATCGATGAGCTGATCAAACCGGTCTTCGATGCCTACACCCAGAAAACCGGCGTGCAGGTGAAGTTCATCACCGACAAGGAAGCGCCGCTGATGCAGCGGATCAAGGCCGAGGGCGAAAACGCCACTGCCGACCTGCTGCTGACCGTCGACGCCGGCAACCTCTGGCAGGCCGAGCAGATGGGCATCCTCCAGCCGTTCACTTCCAAGGTGATCGACGCCAATATCCCACTGCAATACCGCGCTTCCTCCCATGCCTGGACCGGCCTGAGCCTGCGGGCGCGGACCATCGCCTACTCCACCGACCGGGTGAAACCCGGTGAACTGAGCACCTACGAAGCGCTGGCCGACAAGCAGTGGGAAGGTCGCCTGTGCCTGCGCACGGCGAAGAAGGTCTACAACCAGTCCCTGACCGCCACCATGATTGAAGTCCATGGCGCCGAGAAAACCGAGAAGATCCTCAAGGGCTGGGTCAACAACCTGTCCACCGACGTGTTCTCCGACGACATTGCCGTGCTGGAGGCGATCAACGCCGGCCAGTGCGACGTCGGCATCGTCAATACTTACTACTACGGCCGTTTGCACAAACAAAAGCCAGACCTGCCGGTAAAGCTGTTCTGGCCGAATCAGGGCGACCGTGGCGTGCACGTCAACCTGTCGGGCATCGGCCTGACCCAATATGCGCCGCACCCGGAAGCCGCCAAGGCGCTGGTGGAGTGGATGACCACGCCTGAAGCGCAGAAGATTTTCGCTGACGTGAACCAGGAATTCCCGGCCAACCCTGCCGTTCAGCCTTCAGCTGAAGTAGCGAGCTGGGGCAAATTTGTGGCCGACACCTTGCCGGTGGAAATCGCTGGCAAGCGTCAGGCTGAAGCGATCCGGATGATGGATCGGGCTGGCTGGAACTGAGTCTCTGTTTACCGCGACAGTGGCGAGGGAGCTTGCTCCCGCTGGGCTGCGAAGCGGCCCTAAAACCATGCGGTGCGGTGCATCAGTTAAATCGCATCCGCTGCTTTACGACTGCTGCGCAGCCGAGCGGGAGCAAGCTCCCTCGCCACAAAAATGGGGCAGACGCAGGCCCGCGTTGGCTCCTCACTTTCTAGAGAACTTTCCTTGGCCCACCCCGCCCAACGCCGCTGGTATCCCCTGGTCTTCGCCATTGCTGCGCTGGTCCTGCTGCCCCTGAGCGTCCTGCTTCTCTCCTGGCAAACCATCGATCAGCAAATCTGGTCCCACCTGTGGGACACCCAGATGCCGCGGCTGCTGGGCAATACACTCACGCTGGTCCTCGGTGTCGGTTTCGGCGTAACGCTGCTGGGCGTCAGCCTGGCCTGGCTCACCAGCCTCTGCGAATTCCCCGGGCGGCGTTGGCTGGACTGGGCGCTGATGCTGCCCTTTGCGGTTCCTGCTTACGTGCTGGCATTCGTCTTCGTCGGCCTGCTGGATTTTGCCGGGCCCGTGCAAACCTTGCTACGCGAATGGTTCGGCAGCGGTTTGAGGCTGCCGCGAGTGCGCTCCACCGGCGGTGTGATTCTGGTGCTGGTACTGGTTTTCTATCCGTACGTTTACCTGTTGGCGCGTACCGCATTCCTGGCTCAGGGCAAAGGCTTGATGGAAGCAGCGCGAGTCCTTGGGCAATCTCCATGGCAGGCGTTCTGGCGCGTGGCGGTGCCCATGGCACGTCCGGCCATCGGCGCGGGAGTGGCGTTGGCGCTGATGGAAACCCTGGCGGATTTTGGTGCGGTGTCGGTGTTCAACTTCGATACGTTCACCACCGCTATCTACAAAACCTGGTACGGCTTTTTCAGTCTTTCCACCGCCGCGCAACTGGCCAGCCTGTTGCTGTTGGTGGTGATGGTCGTGCTGTATGGCGAGCGCCGTGCCCGCGGGGCCAACCGGGCGAGCAACGAACGGCCACGGGTCAAGGCGTTGTATCACCTGCGCGGGGTCAAGGCGCTGGCGGCGATGAGCTGGTGTGGTCTGGTCTTCGCCTGCGCCTTCGTCATTCCCGTGCTGCAACTGGTGGTGTGGTTCTGGCAACGCGGACGTTTCGATCTGGATGAGCGCTATACCGGATTGATCATCCATACCTTGTACTTGGGCGGCATGGCGGCGTTTATCACCGTCGGTGTTGCTCTGGTGCTGGCCTTTGCCCGTCGATTGGCGCCGACCCGGGCGATCCGTTCTGGCATCAGTCTGGCCAACCTTGGCTACGCTTTGCCGGGCTCGGTGCTGGCGGTGTCGATCATGCTGGCGTTCAGTTACCTGGATCGCGAAGTGGTGATCCCGTTGTCGGGCTGGCTGGGCGGCGCCGCCAAACCGTTACTGCTGGGCAGTCTGTCGGC
The DNA here is from genome assembly GCF_054668495.1 of Pseudomonas sp. S2_A02. Taxonomy (NCBI): domain Bacteria; kingdom Pseudomonadati; phylum Pseudomonadota; class Gammaproteobacteria; order Pseudomonadales; family Pseudomonadaceae; genus Pseudomonas; species Pseudomonas sp. S2_A02. The sequence goes on from NZ_CP162776.1 coordinate 4,001,987, forward strand.
GTTGCTGCTGGCCTATCTGGTGCGATTCATCGCTGTGGCTTATGGACCGCTGGAAAGCAGCCTGGCGCGAATACGGCCCTCTTTGCCCGAAGCTGCACGTAGCCTTGGCGTCAGTGGGCCACGACTGTTTTTCAAAGTGTATCTGCCACTGCTGCTGCCGGGCACGTTGAGCGCGGCGTTGCTGGTATTCGTCGACGTGCTCAAGGAAATGCCCGCGACCCTGCTGATGCGCCCGTTTGGCTGGGACACGCTGGCGGTGCGGATCTTTGAAATGACCAGCGAGGGCGAGTGGGCGAGGGCCTCGTTGCCGGCACTGACCCTGGTGTTGGTCGGGCTGTTACCGGTCATCGGATTGATCCGAAGGTCGGCGCATCGAAACGCGTAGGCGCCCTGTCTCGCGAATCCGTCCCGAGTTTGACGAGTGACTGTTATTGCCAGGAACGGCAACACAACATGGCAATAACAGGCGCCGTCAAAACGGGACAGTGATTCGTGAGACAGGGCGCTGTGCCAGTCCTACACCTTGCGGCTACAATGCGCGGCATTCGGTGCGGTCCGTCTTTCAGACCGGGTCGCTGGAACGGCTGAAAGCCTTTTATTTCAAGGCATTCACCCCGTGCAGCACCTGTCCGCACCTTCGCCACGCCCGGAAGGAGAAACCCATGGGACAGCGTACGCCTCTGTATGACCTTCATCTCGCCCTCGGCGCGAAGATGGTCGATTTTGGCGGTTGGGATATGCCTCTGCATTACGGCTCGCAGGTCGAGGAACACCATCAGGTGCGCCGCGATTGCGGGGTTTTCGATGTATCCCACATGACCGTGATCGATGTTGACGGCCCCCAGGCCAAGGCCTGGCTTCAGTATTTACTGGCCAATGACGTCGAACGTCTGCACAGCTCCGGCCGTGCCTTGTACAGCGCCATGCTCAACGAGCACGGAGGCATCGTCGACGACATGATCGTCTACCGTCTCGAGGACGGTTATCGCCTGGTGGTCAACGCCTCCACCCGCAATCAGGACCTGGCCTGGATGCAAGCTCATCTCGGTGACTTCGAGGTGCGGCTCAACGAGCGCTCCGAGTTGGCGATGCTGGCCATTCAAGGGCCCCACGCCCGGCACAAGATTGCCGAACTGGTGACTCAGTCCCGTGGCACGCTGATTCAGCAGCTCAAATATTTCGAAGGTCAGACCGACGGTGACTGGTTCATCGCGCGCACCGGTTACACCGGTGAGGATGGTCTGGAAATCGTGCTGCCGGCCGATCAGGCACCGGGTTTCTTCAACGATCTGGTGGGCGCGGGTATTTCCCCGATCGGCCTCGGCGCGCGCGATACCTTGCGTGTCGAAGCCGGTATGAACCTCTACGGTCAGGACATTCATCAAGACGTTTCGCCATTGGCTTCCAACATGGCCTGGAGCATTGCCTGGGAGCCGGCCACGCGCCAGTTCATTGGTCGCACTGCCTTGGAGGCCGAACAGGCCGCTGGTGTGCAGCACAAACTGGTCGGTCTGGTCCTTGAAGAACGGGGAGTTTTGCGTGCGCATCAGGTGGTTCGCATCGCCGATGTTGGCGAAGGAGAGATCACCAGTGGTAGTTTCTCTCCTACGCTTAGCAAGTCGATAGCACTGGCGCGCGTGCCGGTGGCCACCGCCGACCGCGCTGAAGTGGAAATCCGTGGCAAGTGGTACCCGGTTCGAGTGGTCAAACCGACCTTCGTACGCCACGGCAAAACCTTGATCTAACTTTTTTGGCGGGCAATGACCGCTGACATTTTTCTTGAGGACACAGAACATGAGCGAAATCCCTGTCGACCTGCGTTTTGCCGAAAGTCACGAATGGGCCCGTCTAGACCATGATGGCGGCGTGAAAGTGGGTATTTCAGACCATGCTCAGGAAGCCTTGGGTGACGTAGTGTTCGTTGAACTGCCGGAAATCGGCAAAGTGTTCGCTGCCGGTGAGGCTGCGGGTGTCGTCGAGTCGGTCAAGGCCGCCTCCGATATCTACTCGCCAGTTTCCGGCACCGTCATTGCCGTTAACGAAGAGTTGGCCAACAATCCGGAACTGGTCAACAGCGCGCCTTATGACAGCTGGTTCTTCAAACTCGAGCCAAGCGATACCTCTGAGCTGAACAACCTGCTCGACCCGGTGGCCTACAAGGCTGCTATTGGCGAGTAAGCCTTCAGCATTACCCCAAAAGCCCCGATTTTTCGGGGCTTTTTTGTCTCTGCTAACTTGATGCGCTGGAGATTAAATGTGGGAGCGGGCTTGCTCGCGAAAGCGATTAATCATTCAACGTATATGTCGACTGACCCACCGTTTTCGCGAGCAAGTCGAATCGTCGCACCGCCGCTCCCACAGGGTAAGTGTCAACCTTTCCCACAGGCTCGCTGCTGGCAGCGACTGCTATGCTGGTTTGACCGCATTGCATCGACGCCGAGCGCCAGTCAAGAGAGAGCCCGTCATGTCCCAGTTGCCGTCCTTGAGCCAGTTACGCGACCCCAATACCTTCCTGCGCCGCCACTTGGGCCCCGATGCCGCCGAGCAGCAAGCGATGCTCGACAGCCTAGGCCTCGGCAGCCGGGTCGAACTGATCGAGCAGACGGTGCCGCCGGGAATCCGCCTCAACCGGCCGCTGGACTTGCCGCCGGCCCTCGACGAAGAAGCCGCACTGGCCAAGCTGCGCGGCTACGCCGAGCAGAACCAGGTCTGGACCAGCCTGATCGGCATGGGATACCACGGCACCCTCACGCCGGCCGTCATCCTGCGCAACGTGCTGGAAAATCCCGGTTGGTACACCGCCTATACGCCCTATCAACCAGAGATCGCCCAAGGCCGGCTCGAAACGTTGCTGAATTTCCAGCAGCTGACCATCGACCTGACCGGCCTGGAACTGGCCAACGCCTCGCTGCTGGATGAAGCCACGGCGGCAGCCGAGGCCATGGCTCTGGCCAAGCGCGTGGCAAAATCCAGAAGTAATCTGTTTTTCGTCGATGAGAATTGCCACGCGCAGACCATTTCCGTGGTGCGGACCCGGGCCGAGGGGTTCGGTTTCGAGTTGATTATCGACGCTGTGGATAACTTGAAGCAGCACCAGGTGTTCGGCGCGCTGCTGCAATATCCCGACACCCACGGTGAAGTGCGCGATCTGCGTCCATTGATCGATCATCTGCATGCCCAGCAAGCCTTGGCCTGTGTGGCAACCGATCTGCTAAGCCTGCTGTTGCTGACCCCGCCGGGGGAGTTGGGCGCCGACGTGGTGTTCGGTTCGTCCCAGCGATTCGGCGTGCCAATGGGCTACGGCGGCCCGCACGCGGCGTTTTTTGCCAGTCGCGACGAATACAAACGGGCGATTCCCGGGCGGATCATCGGCGTCTCGAAAGATGCTCGTGGCAACGTCGCCCTGCGCATGGCCCTGCAAACCCGCGAGCAACATATCCGCCGGGAGAAGGCCAACTCGAACATCTGTACCGCCCAGGTGTTGCTGGCCAATATCGCCAGTTTCTACGCGGTCTACCATGGCCCGGAAGGGCTCAAACGGATTGCCCAGCGCGTCCATCGGCTGACCTGCATCCTCGCTGCCGGCCTGGAGCGCCACGGCATCACCCGTCTCAACCAGCATTTCTTCGACACCCTGACCCTGGAGGTCGGTGGCACTCAGACTGCGATCATCGAAAGTGCCCAGGCGGCGCAGATCAACTTGCGCATTCTTGGCCGTGGACAGCTCGGCCTCAGCCTCGACGAAACCTGTGACGAAACCACCGTGGCGAAGCTGTTCGATGTGTTTCTCGGTGCTGATCATGGGCTCAACGTCGACGAATTGGACGCTGAAACGCTGGTATCCGGCATTCCTGCCGGGTTGCAGCGCAGTACACCGTATCTGCGTCATCCGGTGTTCAACGCTCATCACAGCGAAACTGAAATGCTGCGTTACCTCAAACAGCTGGAGAACAAAGACCTGGCGCTCAATCAATCGATGATTCCGCTGGGCTCCTGCACCATGAAGCTCAACGCCACCAGCGAGATGATCCCGATCACCTGGCCGCAGTTCGCCAACCTGCATCCGTTTGTGCCGAAAGAGCAGGTGGTGGGTTATTCCTTGATGATCGAGGAGCTGGAGCGCTGGCTCTGCGCGATCACCGGTTTCGATGCGATCTGCATGCAGCCCAACTCGGGCGCTCAGGGTGAGTACGCCGGGTTGTTGGCGATTCGCAAATATCACGAGAGCCGCCATCAGGGCGCGCGGGATATCTGCCTGATCCCGTCCTCGGCCCACGGCACCAACCCGGCCTCGGCGCAGATGGCCGGGATGCGGGTGGTGATCGTCGAGTGCGACGAGGGGGGTAATGTCGATCTGAATGATCTGAAGGAAAAGGCCACGGAGGCGGGGGACAAACTCGCTTGCCTGATGGCGACTTATCCTTCGACCCATGGCGTCTACGAGGAGGGCATCAGCGAGATCTGTGAAGTTATCCACAGCCATGGCGGTCAGGTGTACATGGATGGCGCCAACCTTAATGCGCAGGTCGGATTGGCACGGCCGGCCGACATCGGTGCCGACGTGTCGCACATGAACTTGCACAAAACCTTCTGCATTCCCCACGGCGGTGGCGGACCGGGGATGGGCCCGATCGGCGTTCGGGCGCACCTGGCACCGTTCGTTGCCAATCACCCGGTAGTGCCAATCGATGGCCCGCTGCCGGAGAACGGCGCGGTGAGCGCGGCACCTTGGGGCAGCGCAAGCATTCTGCCCATCAGCTGGATGTACATCGCCATGATGGGCCCGCAACTGGCGGATGCGAGTGAGGTGGCGATCCTCGCCGCGAATTACCTGGCACAGCATTTGTCCGGGGCGTTCCCGGTGCTCTACACCGGGCGCAACGAGCGAGTGGCCCACGAATGCATCCTCGACTTGCGGCCGCTCAAGGCGCTGACCGGGATCAGCGAAGAAGACGTTGCCAAACGCCTGATGGACTACGGCTTTCATGCGCCGACCATGTCATTCCCGGTGCCAGGGACGTTGATGGTCGAACCGACCGAGAGTGAGTCGAAGGCCGAGCTGGACCGTTTTATCGGCGCGATGCTGAGTATCCGCGCGGAAATCACCGAGGTGCAGAACGGTAACTGGCCGGCGGAGGACAACCCGCTGAAACGTTCGCCGCATACCTTGGCCGACATCACCGGAGTTTGGGAACGGCCGTACAGCATTGAGCGGGCGGTGACGCCGGATGCTCACACCAAGGCCCACAAGTATTGGCCGGTGGTGAACCGTGTGGACAATGTCTACGGCGATCGCAACCTGTTTTGCGCGTGTGTGCCGGTGGATGAATACCGCTGAAGTACCAGGCCCTGTAGGAGCGAGGCTTGCCCGCGAAGGCGTCCTCAAGAACGCCAAAAGCTTCGCGGGCAAGCCTCTCTCCTACAGGGTTTTGCGTCAGGCAAAAAAATGCCGCTCATGAGAGCGGCATTTTGTTCAGCAACGAACCTTATTTCGAGGCGATGGCATTCTTCGCCAGAATTGCGTTCGCCAATTCCATGTCCGTGGCTTGCAGGCCAGGGTTGTCGGCGCGGACTTTCTGCATGGCGGCTTCCAGGTACGGCCCGCGAATTGCGCCGTCACTGGCGACAAAGCTGCCGGCGTCGTCCTGGGCAGCGACGACCAGCTTGTGATCCCTGGAGGTCAGGTAGGACGTACCGGTGGTGGCACCGGACGTAAGGACGTTACGCAAAAAGCTGTCATCAGCCATCGCCGAACCGACTTGAAGGGACAACACGGCGAGGGTAGCGACAGCAAGTTTGAGACGCATAAAAGGTGACTCCACTGGGTTTTAACTGCGGCCTTTGATTGCCGATAACCCAATCGAGTTCCGTGACGTTAGTCGGCTCGCTCCACCAGTAAAATCGCCCCTTGCTGCCCGACTACCCGAACACGGCTGCCGGATGCGGAGTCAGGTCCTCGGGCCATCCACACGCCATCGGCGACCTTGATCTTGCCGCGGCCGTCGATAATCGCTTCGCTGACCACGAACACCTTGCCGATCAGCTCTTGTCCTCGCAGGTTCAGATTCGGCTGGTCGCTGACCCGCACCACGCTGCGCTGACGTCTCCACCAGTACAGCGCGGTGAGGATTGAAAAGACCGCAAACAGCAGCACCTGCAATTCCCAGGGCAAGCCCGGTATTACGAAGGTCAGCACGCCGACAGCGGCGGCTGCCATGCCGATCCACAACAGATAACCACCGGCCCCAAATACCTCGAGGATCAACAACAGCGTGCCCAGGGCCAACCAGCTCCAGAACGAAAACAGCTCCATGGGCACCGACCTCAGCCTTTCTTGCCGTCGAACGTGGCTTTGACGATTTCGCCAATGCCGCCGACTGCGCCGATCATCGAACTGGCCTCGAGCGGCATCAGGATCACTTTGCTGTTGTTGGCCGAGGCCAGTTTGCCCAAGGCATCGATGTACTTCTGCGCAACGAAGTAATTGACTGCCTGCACGTTACCGCCGGCGATGGCTTCGGACACCACTTTGGTGGCTTGGGCTTCGGCCTCCGCCTGGCGCTCCCGGGCCTCGGCTTCGAGGAACGCCGCCTGACGGCTACCCTCGGCTTCCAGAATTTGCGCCTGCTTCTTGCCTTCGGCGGTGAGGATCGCCGAGGCGCGCAAACCTTCGGCTTCAAGAATTTGTGCGCGTTTGATCCGCTCGGCTTTCATCTGGCCGGACATGGCGGCCATCAGGTCGGCGGGCGGGCTGATGTCCTTGATCTCGATCCGGGTGATCTTGATGCCCCACGGCGCGGTGGCTTCATCAACGGTGCGCAGCAGTTTTTCGTTGATGTTGTCGCGCTGGCTGAGCATCGCGTCCAGCTCCATGGAGCCAAGCACGGTACGGATATTGGTTTGCAGCAGATTGCGGATCGCGTGTTCGAGGTTGTTCACCTCGTAGGCGGCCTGGGCGGTGTTTACCACCTGGAAGAAACACACTGCGTCGATTTGCACGGTGGCGTTGTCGGCGGTGATGACTTCCTGAGGCGGTATGTCCAGCACGCTTTCCATCACGTTGATCTTGCGACCGATGCGGTCCATCACCGGAATGATGATGTTCAAGCCTGGTTTGAGGGTGTTGGTGTAACGGCCGAAACGTTCGACCGTCCATTCAAAGCCCTGAGGCACCACCTTGAAACCCATGAAAAGAATGGCCACGGTCAGCGCGACGAAAAGACTCAGTGCAATACCCATAACGGTCCCTGTCCATCTGGTGGAGTTGCGATGGCCAGAGTGTAAGGCAAAAGGCCTGCAACGTTGTGTTCGACTTGGGGCTTTATATGTCTGAACGCGTGCTACCGGGACTATTGCCTACTTCTGCTCGCTCTGCGGCGTCACTCGCAACACCTCTTCAATCGTGGTCAAACCCGCCGCCACTTTCTGCGCACCCGACAACCGCAAACTGCGCATGCCTTCCTTGAAGGCCTGACGGCGGACCGCCAGCAAATCGGTATCAGGGTTGATCAGCGCTTTAATGCCGTCAGTCAGCTGCATGATTTCGTACACCCCGGCGCGACCCCGATAACCGGTTTCGCGGCATTCCAGGCAGCCGATGGCGCGTTGTGCGTTGCCTGGCAGTGGCGCTTGCCAAGGTCGAGTCAGGGTATGCCAGTCGTCCTCGCCCAAAGTTAATGGCGCCTTGCAATGCGGGCAAAGGGTCCGGACCAGGCGCTGAGCCATGACCCCTAGCACCGTGGCCTTGATCAGGTAATGCGGCACGCCGAGTTCCAGCAGGCGGCTGATGGCGCTCGGGGCGTCGTTGGTGTGCAACGTCGACAACACCAAGTGGCCGGTGAGTGCCGCCTGAATCGCCATCTCGGCGGTTTCGAGGTCGCGGATCTCGCCGATCATGATGATGTCCGGGTCTTGCCGCATCAGCGCGCGCACGCCGGCGGCAAAGGTCAGGTCGATGTTGTGCTGGACCTGCATCTGATTGAACGCCGGTTCGACCATTTCGATCGGGTCTTCAATGGTGCAGAGGTTGACCTCCGGCGTCGCCAGTTTCTTCAGGGTGGTGTACAGCGTGGTGGTCTTGCCTGAACCGGTCGGGCCGGTCACCAGAATGATGCCATTGGGCTGGCGGATCATGTCTTGCCAGCGGCGCAGGTCATCGGCGGAAAAACCCAACTGATCGAAGTCCTTGAGCAGCACTTCCGGGTCGAAGATCCGCATGACCATCTTCTCGCCGAACGCGGTGGGCAATGTCGACAACCGCAGCTCGACTTCGCCACCGTCCGGGGTCTTGGTTTTGACCCGGCCGTCCTGGGGTTTGCGCTTTTCCGCGACGTTCATCCGCCCCAGGCTTTTCAGGCGGCTGACGATGGCCATGGTCACCTGTGGCGGGAATTGATAGACGTTGTGCAGCACGCCGTCGATGCGAAAGCGCACCGTGCCTTGCTCGCGCCGGGGTTCGATGTGGATATCGCTGGCCCGTTGCTGGAACGCGTACTGGAACAGCCAATCGACGATGTTGACGATGTGCGCATCGTTGGCGTCCGGCTCCTGGTCGCTGGCGCCGAGGTTGAGCAACTGTTCGAAGTTGCCCAGGGTGCTTATTTGCTGATCAGCGTTGGTGGCGCCGGTGACCGACTTGGCCAGGCGGAAAAACTCCACGCTGAAGCGCTGGATGTCCACCGGGTTGGCCACCACGCGCTTGATCGGCAGCTTCAGCACGTGGGTCAGGTCGGCTTCCCAGCTGCTGACGAAGGGCTGGGCGCTGGCCACGGTGACGGCATCGCGGTCGATGGACACCGCCAAAATCTTGTGGCGTTGGGCGAAGGCATAGGACATCAACGGCGTAATGGCCGCGACATTGATTTTCAGCGGGTCGATGCGCAAGTAAGGCTGACCGGCCTGCTGAGACAGCCAGAGCGTCAGGCTTTCCAGATCGAGGTGTTTGCCGGGACGGCTGAGGTCGTCCAGGTGTTGGCTGGCGATGAATTCCAGCGGGTGCTGCTGACCATTTATGGCGTGACGGCGGCGGGCGTTGAGTGCATGTTCGGCCGAATCCTGACTGATAAAGCCTTGGGCGACCAATTCACGCAGCAAATCATTGAGGTCCAGCCAGCGGTCCTGAGTGGCGAGTTGAACGGACATGCGGGCTCCTTATGAACAACCGTTCGCAAAGGATAGTCGCGCAGCCGTAGACCGTTGGGCCACTACCCGACCAAGACGTGTCGGGTTTTTTCAGCCAGCTGCCTGAACCGGCTCTCCCCACGCAGAATCAGCCGCTTGCAGGTTCACCGAGCAGACACTGATCAGGTTACGTAATTTTTCCGCGATCACTTGAGCACGGTGCCAGCTCAGGCCGTCCATGACGATGTCGATCGACAGCAGATCGTCCCTGCGCTGCACGTTGACCTGCTGCGGCGTTAGAAACTGCAAGGCGAACAGATTGAGCGCCCGGCACAACAGATCCGGCTCGGCCTCGGCCAGTAATTGATAGTGAACGCGGCAGTGGGCGTTGCTGACGTTCCAGACGTCGGCGCGGGCGGGTGGGGTGTTCACGGCTTCTAAATGCGGCATGTTCCGGTCTCCAAAATTACTGGAGGAATTTTTACATTCGGTGCGGGGCATTTCTTATCTATGATTGGGCTTATTGACCATTTATCGAATCGATCAATTCGATTTAGTACCAACTATAGGTTTTTCTATGCACAGCGAGCTGGATGGCTACGACCGCAAGATTCTCGCGTTGCTGCAAGAGGACGCTTCGCTTTCCAGTGCACAGATTGCCGAACAGGTAGGGCTCTCGCAGTCGCCGTGCTGGCGACGGATTCAGCGGATGAAGGAAGAGGGGATCATTCGCGGTCAGGTGACGTTGCTCGACCGCAAGAAAATCGGCCTTAACACGCAGATCTTCGCCGAGATCAAACTCAACGCCCACGGACGTTCGAACTTCACTGAGTTCACCGAGGCGATTCGCGGTTTTCCCGAAGTGCTGGAGTGTTATGTGCTGATGGGGGCGGTGGATTTCTTGCTGCGGATCGTCACGGCGGACATTGAGGCTTATGAGCGCTTCTTCTTCGAGAAGCTGTCGATGGTGCCGGGGATTCAGGAGGTCAACTCGATCGTGGCGTTGTCGGAGATCAAATCCACGACGAGTTTGCCGGTGTTGCGCTGAGCCAAGTCTTGCGGTGAGTGTGAGGGCCTCATCGCGGGCAAGCCCGCTCCCACAGTATTTTGTGTTGAAACACGATGCGCGTTCCAACTTGATCCCTGTGGGAGCGGGCTTGCCCGCGATGGCGGTCTTACATACGCAGGAGCATCTTCCAGGCACGATTCTGATACACCGCAATCGCCTGGTGCTTACGCGCATCCAGCGATTCATCGGTGATCGGCTCGTTCGCTAGCAGAGCAAGCTGTTTCAGCTCACCATAAAGGCGATCCATTTCCGGGATCTCCAGCACGCTACGGGCATGGTGCAGCCAGGCCTGGATGCGTTCAATGCGCGGCAACTGTTCGGCCAAGTCTTCCGGCTGTTGCTGGTAACGCTGCAATTGCAGCGAGTTGGCTTCTTCACCCAGCATGCGCGGCAGCCAGCTGCCCAGTTGTGCCGCACCCTGGCGATTGCCGCGGGTGTTGCGATCGGCGGCCCAGGTGCGGGCCAGCAACCAGCGCGAAGTGTTCAGGGAGAACAGACCCCAACGCACGTCTTCCAGTTCTTCGAGGAATTGCTCCGGCGCGGCTTTGCGCACGTCTTCGTCGTCCAGGCCGGCTTGTACCAGCGGGCGCCAGTCTTCCAGCAGGGCATCCAGCGCGACCCGCAGATCGTGAGTCGATTGGCGCGGCGCGGCCTGACCGAGGCTACTGATCAGCGCGCGCATTTCAGCGAGGTTCTCGACCCAGTCCTGCAACAGGCGCCAGTGGCCATTGAAGCGATACTGCTCGGCCAGACGCTGGCTGCTGCTCAGCAAATGCCAGCTCAGGGCGGCGAACGCATCGTCCAGCGGCATTTCGGTGGTGATCTGCGGCGCCGGCAAGCTCAGCGAGTAGCTGTTGGCGTCGTACAAGCGATAACCGCGTTCGGCCTTGCTGATGTCACATGGCATCAGCGCCAGGGTCGCAGCCAGTTCGGCGGCCAGTTCCAGCAACGCGGCCGGTTCGCCTTCGCGCAATTCCAGTTCCAGCTCGCAGATTTCTTCTTTCTGCTTGCCGACCACTACATGACCCAGGTCCAGCGCAGCTTCGATGACCACTTTGGTCTTGCCACGGCCCCAAGCGATTTCCGCGCGTTCGCGAACGAAATCGGTGGTGAAGATGGCTTTCAGGGTTTTCTTGTCCAGCTCGGCCAGCTCTTCGGGCCAGCATTCACCGTCGAGTTTCTTCACGTCGAGTTTGGCTTTGGGCAGGGACCAGTCGTACTCGTGACGCTCGGACAGACCGGCGACGCTCTGGCCACGGGTCTTGAGGGTCTGAATCACTTCTTCGCCATCGCGGCGCAGGCGCAGGGCAACCTTGGCGCGGGCCAGGTCTCGCTCAGGCGTGTCGAAGTACTGGTTCATCAATTCACGGCGTTCCCAGCCACTTTTGTTGCGTTTTTTCAGTAGCGGGTGCTCGCGCAGGGCGGCGAGGGTTTCGCGGCTGACGCGGAGTTTGATTTCGGTTTCTTTCTGCATGGCCGGAAAATCCAGGATCGGGAGCGCAGCCGGGGGGAATGTGTGGCTGCCAAGGTCGTGCAGTGTACAGGACTCATCCGAGATAGGGTCTGTTGACGCTTGGTGACGACCGCGATGGGCCCCACTTGGCGCAGGGCTGCGTTGCTCGGAACTTATTTGGGACGACCAAACCACGTTCCGCGCGCCTTGCCCTGCACCAAGTGGGTCTCCGTCGCGGCTCATCACCAAGCGTCAACAGACCCTACGCTCCGCAACGGTTTATTCCTGTCGCCGGATGGTTCTATGATGGACTTCAATTCGCGAGTTGGGAGTCAGCGATGCCTTTGCCATCCATGAAAGATCAGTTCGCTGCGCTGATCGCCGCGCCGTCCGTCAGCTGTACCCAACCCAGCCTGGATCAAACCAATCGGCCAGTCATCGACTTGTTGGCGACATGGCTCGGGGACCTGGGTTTTGCCTGCGATGTCCAGCAGGTCAGCCCCGGCAAATTCAATCTGCTGGCCAGTTTTGGTTCCGGCCCCGGCGGCCTGGTGCTGGCCGGTCACAGCGATACGGTGCCGTACGATGAGGCGTTGTGGCAGACCGACCCGCTGAAGCTGACGGAAGTGGACGGTCGCTGGGTCGGCTTGGGCAGTTGCGACATGAAGGGTTTTTTCGCCCTGGCCATCGAAGCCGTCAAACCCTTGCTCGACCAACCGTTCAAGCAACCCTTGCTGATCCTCGCCACCTGCGATGAAGAAAGCTCGATGTCCGGCGCTCGCGCTTTGGCCGAAGCCGGGCGGCCATTAGGTCGCGCGGCGGTGATCGGCGAGCCGACCGGGCTGAAGCCGGTGCGGATGCATAAAGGCATCATGATGGAGCGCATCGACATCCTCGGCCAGAGCGGCCATTCCTCGGACCCGCGCCTGGGCCACAGCGCCCTCGAGGCCATGCACGATGCCATCGGCGAATTGCGCGGCTTGCGCCTGGCGTGGCAGCGCGAATTTCGTAACCTGCAGTTCAGCGTGCCGCAACCGACGATGAATTTTGGCTGCATTCACGGCGGCGATAACCCCAACCGCATCTGCGGCCAGTGCTCGCTGGAGTTCGACTTGCGTCCGTTGCCAGGCATGGACCCCAAAGCCCTTCGCGCAGCGATTTTGCAGAAACTCAATCCGATTGCCGAACGGCATATGGTGAAGATCGATTACGCGCCGCTGTTCCCCGAAGTACCACCTTTTGAGCAAGCCGAGGACTGCGAATTGGTGAGGGTCGCTGAAAAGCTCACCGGCCATCGCGCCGAAGCAGTGGCGTTCGGCACGGAAGCGCCTTATCTTCAGCGTCTTGGTTGTGAAACATTGGTATTGGGGCCGGGTGATATCGCCTGCGCGCACCAGCCGGGGGAATACCTCGAAATGTCACGTTTGCAGCCTACCGTGCATCTATTACGTCAACTGATTGAACATTACTGCCTGACACCGGCCAAAACGGCGATGCCAGTGCGTTAAGTGCAAAAATCAATGTGGGAGCGAGTCTGCTCGCGAATGCGATTGAACAGGCGGCATTGATGTCGACTGTCACGGCGTCTTCGCGAGCAGGCTCGCTCCCACAGGGTTTGTGCTTTGCCTGACAAGCCGTATAAATTGCCGGTACCCAAACCCGTATTCATGAGGAGAGCGCGCGTGTCGCCAAGCCTGTTCCGACGATAACCATCAGCCCGCTGTGCGTTTACTGCTTTACCCTTTTTTCGGCTGCTATTTATTACAGGCCCAGGTTCATGCCCGAATACGTCAATTGGCTTCGTCACGCTTCGCCTTACATCAACGCCCACCGCGATTGCACCTTCGTCGTCATGCTGCCCGGCGACGGTGTGGAACACCCGAACTTCGGCAATATCGTCCACGACTTGGTGCTGTTGCACAGCCTGGGCGTACGACTGGTGCTGGTTCACGGTTCGCGTCCGCAAATTGAAACCCGCCTCGCTGCTCGTGGCCTGACCCCGCATTACCACCATGGCATGCGCATCACCGATGCGGCGACGCTTGAGTGCGTGATCGATGCGGTCGGCCAACTGCGCATCGCCATCGAAGCGCGGCTGTCCATGGACATGGCCTCATCGCCGATGCAGGGTTCGCGCCTGCGGGTGGCCAGCGGCAATCTGGTCACTGCGCGGCCGATCGGCGTACTTGAAGGTGTCGACTATCACCACACCGGCGAAGTGCGCCGGGTCGATCGCAAGGGCATCAATCGCCTGCTGGACGAGCGCTCCATCGTGCTGTTGTCGCCATTGGGTTACTCGCCGACCGGTGAGATCTTCAACCTCGCTTGCGAAGATGTCGCTACTCGAGCCGCTATCGATCTGGGTGCGGACAAGCTGCTGCTGTTCGGCGCCGATTTGGGCTTGATCGATGAAAATGGTCGTCTGGTTCGCGAATTGCGCCCGCAGCAAGTGCCGGCGCATTTGCTGCGTCTGGGCAACAATTATCAGGCCGAGCTGCTGGACGCGGCCGCTGAAGCGTGCAGGGGCGGGGTGGCGCGCAGTCACATCGTCAGTTACGCCGAAGATGGCGCGCTGCTGACCGAACTGTTCACCCGTGACGGTGGCGGTACGCTGGTGGCGCAGGAGCAATTCGAAGTTGTGCGCGAGGCGGCCATCGAGGACGTCGGCGGTTTGCTCGACTTGATCAGCCCGCTGGAAGAGCAGGGCATTCTGGTACGGCGTTCCCGCGAGGTGCTGGAACGTGAGATCGAGCAGTTCAGCGTGGTCGAACGCGAAGGCATGATCATCGCTTGCGCGGCGCTGTATCAGATCGCCGATTCGGATGCCGGGGAGTTGGCGTGTCTGGCGGTGAACCCGGAGTACCGCCATGGCGGTCGCGGCGATGAACTGCTGGAACGCATCGAAACCCGCGCCCGGGCACAGGGTCTGAAAACCTTGTTCGTGCTGACCACCCGGACGGCCCACTGGTTTCGTGAGCGGGGCTTCGTGCCGAGCAGCGTAGAACGCCTGCCGTCGGCGCGGGCGTCGCTTTACAATTACCAGCGAAATTCGAAGATCTTCGAAAAAACTCTCTGACCTCCGGGTTACCCGAACCCTGTAGGAGCGAGGCTTGCCCGCGAAGAGGCCATACCTGCCGACACCAGTGTTGAATGTCAGGCCGCCTTCGCGGGCAAGCCTCGCTCCTACAGGAGCAGGGTGTTATTCAGTGACGAATTTCGCGCTGACATAGGGCGAGTAATCCGGCAGCACCGTCTCGACCTTTCCTTGCTCCTTCAAGAACTTAGCCGTCTCGCCAATTGCCTTGGCTGTGCCGCCATCGAGCAGCGCGGTGGTCTGTTGTGCCTTGGCACCCGGGAATGCGGAACCGGCTAGCAGCTCCGGCACATCGGCGGCATTGGCACCGGTCAGTTTGGCGATTTTCTGCACCGGTACCGAATCGGCGGTCCAGCTGTCTTTATGGGCGGCATAGTCGGCGAATGAATCCAGCGTGACCTTGGCAAATCGGGCCACGACTTCAGGATGCTTCTCGGCGTAATCCTTGCGAGCGACCCACACCTCGAAGGTCGGCGCGCCCCATTGGCCGACCTGCGCCGCGTCGGTCAACGTCTTGCCGGTCTTGCGGATCTCACCCAGCGCCGGCGACCAGACAAACGCGCCATCGATGTCGCCACGTTTCCAGGCGGCGGCGATTTCCGCCGGTTGCAGGTTCACCACTTTGACTTTCGAGGTGTCCAGGCCCCAATGCTTCAGCGCGCCGAGCAGGCTGTAGTGGGAGGTTGAAACGAAGGGCGTGGCGATGGTTTTGCCGATCAGATCTTCCGGTTTATCGATGCCGCTGCCATTGCGCACCACAAGTGCTTCGGCAGCGTTGATCTGGGCCGAAACAATAAACGCGACAATCGGCAGATTGCGCGAAGCGGCTGCCGCCAGCGGGCTTGAGCCGAGATTGCCAATTTGCACATCGCCGGACGCAATGGCGGTGACCACTTCCGGGCCACTGTTGAAGCGACGCCAATCGATTTTCTGGCCAATGGCTTTCTCGTAAATGCCATCGGCCTGAGGGACTTTACTGGGGTCGATACCGGTTTGATAACCGACGGTGAGATTCGCCGCCTGGGCGGAAAAAGAAAATATAAGCGATACACAAACTGTAACAAATTGACTAGATAGTGCGCGTTTGGCCATGATGGCGTCGCCTTTTCGAAAGTGATTGACGTTGGGGGAATACGACAACGCTAATCGATCTAAAAAAAGGCCAATAAATACCATTTAGGAATTAGCTTATGAGCCGATACAGGGTGTCCCGGTTCGGATTATTAGCAGTGAGCTATATCCTGAATGGTATGAAAAAGAATGAAATAATTCTTTTTGGTTTTATGGAAAAATCATTACCCTGCAGGGACCAAAACACTGCGGTTAGACCTTGGTCGTAGACACGCATGGTTACGATTGACTTGTCAGTCACGGTCTGGCGCTAATCGCGCATCTATGGATCTGGGCGTTAGACCCAAGACCAAAGAACACAAAAATTAGAACGAGAGGAGCGAAACAATGAAGAAGTCCACCTTGGCCCTGGCTGTGGCCGTAGGGGTTTTGGCGCAGCAGGCAGGCGCCGCCGGTTTTATCGAAGACAGCAAGGCTACATTGGGGCTGCGTAACTTCTACATCAACACCGATAACCGTGACGGCACTGCCAGCCCAAGTCGAAACGAAGAGTGGGGCCAAGGCTTCGATCTGCGCTTCACTTCCGGTTATACCCAAGGCACTGTCGGCTTCGGTATCGACGCCATCGGCCTGCTGGGTGTACGTCTGGATTCGGGCGGCGGCACTAATGGCAACGTTAACGCCAATGGCACCCCTGGTAACGCTTATGGCGGCACTGTGTTCCCGAGCGAGTCCAACGGCGAAGCGGTTGATAATTTCTCCAGCCTGGGCCTGACTGCCAAAGCCAAGATCTCCCAGACTGAACTGAAGCTGGGTACCTTGCAGCCAAAACTGCCGGTGATCGTGACCAACGACGGTCGTCTGCTGCCACAAACCTTCCAGGGCGGTCAGATCACTTCGGGCGAGATCAAGGACCTTACACTGGTCGGTGGTCAGATCGAGCACGCCAAGGGCCGTAACTCCAGCAACAACGAAGAGTTGTCGATCGTTGGTGCCAACGGTCGCACGGCGGCTGGTCGCGACAGCAACAAATTCTATTACGGTGGCGGTGACTACAAAATCACCAAAGACCTGACTGCCCAGTACTACTACGGCAACCTGGAAGATTTCTACAAGCAGCACTTCCTGGGTCTGGTTCACAACTGGGCAATCGGCCCGGGCGTTCTGAAATCCGACCTGCGCTACTTCAACAGCCGGGATGACGGTGCCAACGGTCACGACGCCAACTACTTCACCTCTGGCAACTACAATGCGCCAAACGGTAAAGGCAAGGTCGACAACAACCTGTATAGCGGCCTGTTCCTGTATACCGTTGCCGGCCACACCTTCGGCGGCGGCTATCAGGTCAGCAACGGTAGCAGCGACTTCCCTTACTTGAACCAAGGTGACGGCGCTTCGGCTTACCTGACTACCGACGTGCAGATCCAGAAGTTCGCCCGTGCCGGCGAGCGCACTTGGCAAGCACGCTACTCGTATGACTTTGCCAAGGTCGGTGTACCAGGTCTGACGGCCGGTCTGATCTACCTGAAAGGTGATGACATTGATACCGTCAACGCTCGCGGTGGCGAGTTGGCTAACGGTGCTTCCGAGTGGGAACGCGACCTGACTCTGGGTTACGTCGTACCAGAAGGCCCGCTGAAAAACCTTGGTTTCATGTGGAAAAACGCCATGTGGCGTACCGACCTGCCGAGCACTCGTTCGCAGGACGAAAACCGCCTGATCGTCAGCTACTCGATCCCGCTGTTGTAATAGCGCTCGCGTTACCGACGTAAAAAAAGCCCCGCCCGGCATCTCGCCGGGCGGGGCTTTTGCGTTTTCAAAGCGGGGTCACCCCCGTAATCCCGCCTTGAAAATCCCCTCTTTACAGCAACTCAAGGCCTTCTCGAACCTTGTCGGCGATGTTCGTCCTCATGTGCATTCAGGTCCAGTGAACAGATATTTAATATTCACTTATGATCTAAATAAATCGATATTTATTCTTTTTAATTAATATCGAACGCAGGCACAGTTGAGCTCAACAAGCACTCACAAGGATCAGCATCATGAGCCTCAGACTTGGCGATATCGCCCCCGATTTCGAGCAGGATTCCAGCGCCGGCACTATTCGTTTCCACGAATGGCTGGGCGATAGCTGGGGCGTGTTGTTTTCCCATCCGGCGGACTTCACGCCGGTGTGCACCACCGAGCTGGGCTTCACCGCCAGGCTCAAGGATGAATTCGCCCAGCGCGGCGTCAAAGCCATTGCTCTGTCGGTAGACCCGGTGGACTCGCATCACAAGTGGATCGAGGACATCAACGAAACCCAGAACGCCATCGTCAACTTCCCGATCCTCGCCGATGCGAACCGTAAAGTATCCGACCTGTACGACCTGATCCATCCGAATGCCAACGACACCCTGACTGTGCGTTCGCTGTTTGTGATCGATCCGAACAAAAAGATCCGGCTGACGATTACTTACCCCGCGAGTACCGGCCGTAACTTCAATGAAATTTTGCGGGTGGTCGATTCGCTGCAGCTCACCGACAACTACAAGGTGGCGACCCCGGCCAACTGGCAGGATGGTGATGAAGTGGTGATCGTGCCGTCGCTCAAGGACGAAGACGAAATCAAACGACGTTTTCCCAAGGGATATCGCGCAGTGACGCCGTACCTGCGCCTGACGCCTCAACCGAACAGGTAATTATCCGAATTACTCTCGTTCCCACGCTCTGCGTGGGAATGCAGCCCGTGACGCTCCGCGTCACTGGACGCGGAGCGTCCCTTGAGGCATTACCACGCGGAGCGTGGGAACGATCACCACAAAGCAGGGGATTTCGGGCCGTTTCGACGGCCTGTTTTTTTGTCTGAAAAAAGACAATCTGTATATTCATTTAAAGTATAAACAAATGAATAAATATGATTTATGGATATATAAATCAGCTGTTAAGGTCACTCCATCAACGCGAGATCGCAAGCCGCGAATCGCCAACACGGCTCAAGGAATTGTCTGAATGCTGGTCGTCTCACTCGGTGGCAGTCCCAGCCCACGGTCCCGTTCCGGAGTTTTGCTGGAGCGCTCCCAACGCTGGTTGCAAGAGCAAGGGGTGGAAGTGGTGAGTTACCAGGTACGGGACTTCCCGGCCGAAGATTTGCTGCATGCCCGCTTCGACAGCCCGAAGGTGATCGACCTGCTGCAACAGATTGAAAACGCCGATGGCTTGCTGATCGCCACGCCGGTTTACAAAGCATCGTTTTCCGGCGCGCTGAAAACCCTGCTCGATCTGCTGCCCGAACGTGCCCTGAGCCACAAGGTGGTTTTACCGATGGCTACCGGCGGCAGCATCGCCCACATGCTAGCGGTGGATTACGCGCTCAAACCGGTGCTGTCGGCCTTGAAAGCCCAGGAAATGCTGCAGGGGATTTTCGCCGTGGACAGCCAGATCGCCTACGGCGAAGGCAGCGCCCAGGCACAGTTGGCGCCGGAGCTTGCGCAACGATTGTTTGAAGCGCTGGAGCAGTTTTTCAGCGCCATGGCTCGTCGGCCCAGGCCGCTCGATCCTAACCTGTTGAATGAACGTTTGCTGAGTGCTCGCTGGAGCATTTAAGCCAGCACTCAAGCCACACCTGAATTTGAAGTACTTCACCTTACTGGCCCGCTAACGGGCAAGCAGGTGCAGCCAAAACCCAACTGCAAAAAGGAGAGCGCTATGCGCACTGTCATTTTGCGTCGTGGTCTGGTCGCTCTGTTTGCTGCGGCTGTGTCCTTCGGCGTTATTGCTCAAGCTCAGGCTGAGACACTAAGAATCGGTTATCAGAAGTACGGCACCCTGGTGCTACTTAAAGCCAAAGGCACTCTGGAAAAACGCCTCGCCGCCCAAGGCGTGGACGTGCAATGGACTGAATTCCCCGGCGGCCCGCAACTGCTCGAAGGCCTGAACGTCGGCTCCATCGACTTTGGCGTCACCGGTGAAACTCCACCGGTGTTCGCCCAGGCGGCCGGCGCCGATCTGCTCTACGTGGCCTATGAACCACCAGCGCCCCACAGCGAAGCGATCCTGGTGCCGAAGAACTCGCCGATCCAATCGGTGCAGGACCTCAAGGGCAAGAAAGTTGTGCTCAACAAAGGCTCCAACGTGCATTACCTGTTGGTGCGTGCGCTTGAAGACGCCGGCCTCAAATACACTGACATCCAGACCGTATTCCTGCCGCCAGCCGATGCCCGCGCCGCGTTCGAGCGTGGCAGTGTCGATGCCTGGGTGATCTGGGACCCGTACCAGGCCGCCGCCGAACAACAACTGCAAGCGCGCACCCTGCGCGATGGCCAAGGCATCGTCGACAACCATCAGTTCTACCTGGCGACCAAACCTTACGCGCAGAAAAATCCTGAAGTGATCAAGGCGCTGGTGGAAGAAGTGCGCGCGGTTGGCGAATGGTCCAAGGCCAATCCCGAGGACGTGACCAAGCAAGTTTCGCCACTGCTCGGCCTGCCAGCGGACATCACCCTGACCTCGATGAAACGCCAGGGCTACGGCGCGCTGTTCCTTACACCTGACGTGGTCGCGGCCCAGCAAAAAATCGCCGACAGCTTCTACCAGCTCAAGTTGATTCCCAAACCCTTGAGCATCAAGGACGTAATCTGGACGCCACCGGCGGCCGTAGCCAAAGCGCAGTAATTCACCATGAAGAAAATCATCAACAACCTCGCGCCTTGGGCGTTGCCGGTCTTATTGCTGGCGGTATGGCAGTTGTCAGTATCGACGGGCTGGTTGTCTACGCGAATTCTGCCGGCGCCGATCGCGGTGATCGAGGCCGGTGTGAGCCTGGTCAGGAGCGGTGAAATCTGGACCCACCTGGCCATCAGCGGCTGGCGCGCGGCACTCGGTTTCGCCATTGGCGGCGGCATCGGTCTGGCCTTGGGCTTCATCACCGGCTTGTCAAAATGGGGCGAGCGCCTGCTCGACAGTTCGGTGCAGATGATCCGCAACGTACCGCACCTGGCGCTGATTCCACTGGTGATCCTGTGGTTTGGTATCGACGAGTCGGCGAAGATTTTTCTGGTGGCGTTGGGCACGGTGTTCCCGATCTATCTCAACACGTATCACGGTATCCGCAACGTCGATCCGGCGCTGGTGGAGATGGCGCGCAGTTATGGCTTGTCCGGTTTCAGCCTGTTTCGCCAAGTGATCCTGCCGGGTGCATTGCCTTCGATTCTGGTCGGTGTGCGTTTCGCGTTGGGCTTTATGTGGCTGACATTGATCGTGGCGGAAACCATTTCCGCGAGCTCGGGCATCGGCTACCTGGCGATGAATGCCCGGGAGTTTTTGCAGACCGACGTTGTGGTGCTGGCGATTCTTTTGTACGCGGTGCTCGGCAAGCTGGCTGATCTTGCGGCACGTGGGCTTGAACGTGTGTGGCTGCGCTGGCATCCGGCTTATCAGGTTGCCAAGGGAGGTGCTGCATGACGGCTCAACAACCTCCACGCCTGCTGCGCGGTATTCCGCTGGCCGTGCGCAAGCTGCAAAAAAACTTTGGTTCACGGCAAGTGCTGCGTGAAATCGATCTGCACATTCCGGCCGGGCAGTTTGTGGCGGTGGTCGGGCGTAGCGGCTGCGGTAAAAGCACCTTGCTGCGCTTGCTCGCCGGTCTCGACAAGCCCACGGGAGGTGAGTTGCTTGCAGGCTCCGCGCCACTCAGTGATGCGCGGGAAGACACTCGGTTGATGTTCCAGGAAGCACGCTTACTGCCATGGAAAAAGGTCATCGACAACGTCGGTCTCGGGCTCAAGGGCAGCTGGCGACCGCAAGCATTGGAAGCGCTGGAAGCGGTCGGCCTGGCGGATCGCGCCAACGAGTGGCCGGCAGCCTTGTCCGGCGGGCAAAAGCAGCGTGTGGCCCTGGCTCGCGCATTGATTCATCAACCGCGCTTGCTGTTGCTCGATGAACCCCTGGGCGCATTGGATGCCCTGACCCGAATCGAAATGCAGCAACTGATCGAACGACTCTGGCAACAGCATGGCTTCACCGTGTTGCTGGTGACCCACGACGTCAGCGAAGCGGTGGCGATTGCCGATCGGGTGATCCTGATTGAAGAGGGCGAAGTCGGCCTCGACCTGCATGTGGAACTGCCGCGCCCTCGGGTCCGTGGCTCCCATCGGCTGGCGGCGCTGGAAACCGAAGTGCTCAACCGCGTGCTGTCCCTGCCTGGCCAACCGCCAGAACCGGAACCTGTTTCACCACTGCCTACGCAATTGCGCTGGGCTCAATAACTTAGAGATTCATCCCACGACAGGAATCAACATCATGACTATCAAAGCCATCAACGTTCGCAACCAGTTCAAAGGCTCGATCAAGGAAATCGTGCTGGGTGACGTGCTGTCGGAAATCGACGTGCAGACCGCCTCCGGCATCGTCACTTCGGTGATTACCACCCGTTCGGTGAAAGAGCTGGAACTGGTGGTCGGCAGTGAAGTGATCGCGTTTGTAAAATCCACCGAGGTATCGATCGCCAAGTTGTAAGCGCATGCGCAAACAACAACCCCGGAGGGTGTGAGCCCTTCGGGGTTTTTAATGCGCGTGATTCAGTGAGTTCGGCGGTGCGGCCTTCGCGAGCAAGCCCGCTCCCACATTTGATTTTCAGTGGACACAGATTCTCTGTACGACAGAAATCCACTGTGGGAGCGGCGGTGCGACGATTCGACTTCCTCGCGAAGGGGCCAGTGAAGCCAGCGAAGATCAGGCTGTAATAGCGCGCTTGGGCAGATAGGGCGGCAAATACAGCCCAAGATAAGCATCAAACACCCGCATCCCTTCTTCAGCCATTCGCGGCGTGATCTGCCCATGCTGCTGCACCGAGCGTGCATACACCCGATCGCCCAGCTCCATGGCCAGGGCAAACACATCGACATCACTTGGCAGCGTCGGCAGTTCGAAGTGGTGGTCGAACAACTTATGCATCAGGTCGCCGAGTTCGATGTCGTGCTGACGGTCGGCCTGGGTGACTTCGGTCAGGCCATGCTGGGCCAGAATGAGTTGGCGGGCGGCGGCGTCTTCGCTGTAGATCGCCAGCATGCGTTGTTCCACCAACCGCGACAGGTCACGCCAACCGCTCAACGCATCGTGGTCGATGGGCGCTTGCAGGCAGGCGCGGAACGCGGCGTGGACGTCGGCGGTCAGGGCTTCAAGCAGCGCCGGGACACTGGCAAAAAAATGGTAGACGGAGGAGGGCGGGATCTCCGCGCGTTCGGCGACGCTGTAAATCGACAGGCTGGCCACGCCCTCGGCGGCCAGCAGCGTGCGGGCGGCATCGAGTATCGAATCGATCCGGGCCTGGCTGCGGGCGCGAGGTTTGCGAATGGTGGCGGTGCGCGTCATTGAAGTCTCCTGCAGGGCAGGGGGCATTGTACGAGCAGGGTTTGATGTTGTCTGCCAGGACGCTATCGCGAGCAGGCTCGCTCCCACAGGGGATTTCCTGTGTACACAAAATTTATGTTCATTGGAGATTAATTGTGGGAGCGAGCCTGCTCGCGATTCGCCGTAGGCGACCATAAAAAACGCCGCAAGCTGTGAGGCCGGCGGCGTTGTTTTTTACTGCAACCGCTTACACGGTATGCAGGTACCAGTTGTACTCGAGGTCGGAGATGGAGTGTTCGAACTCCTCCAGCTCGCTCTCTTTACAGGCGACAAAGATATCGATGTATTTCGGATCGATGTACTTGGCCATGACTTCGCTGTCATCCAACTCACGCAGTGCATCACGCAAATTGTTCGGCAGGCTTTGCTCGTTCTGCTCGTAGGAGTTGCCTTCCACGGGTGCGCCCGGCTCGATCTTGTTGGTCAGGCCGTGATGCACGCCCGCCAAAACCGAAGCCATCAACAGATACGGGTTGGCGTCGGCGCCGGCGACACGATGCTCGATGCGCACGGCATCGGAGGAACCGGTCGGTACGCGGATGGCCACGGTGCGGTTGTCCAGGCCCCAGCACGGCGAGTTCGGCACGTAGAACTGTGCGCCGAAACGACGGTAGGAGTTGACGTTCGGGCAGAGGAAAGCCATCTGCGCCGGCAGGGTCTCGAGCACACCGCCGATCGCGTGACGCAGTGCGGCGTTCTGCTCGGGATCCTCGCTGGCAAAAATGTTTTTGCCATCTTTATCAAGAATCGAGATGTGGACGTGCAGACCGTTACCCGCCTGGCCTGGGTAAGGCTTGGCCATGAAGGTGGTGTCCATTTCATGGTCGTAGGCGATGTTTTTGATCAGACGCTTGAGCAGGACCGCATAGTCGCAGGCCTTGATCGGGTCGGCCACGTGGTGCAGGTTCACTTCGAACTGTGCCGGGGCGCTTTCCTTGACGATCGCGTCGGCAGGGATGCCTTGCTCCTTGGCGCCTTCCAGAATGTCCTGGAGGCAGTCGACGTATTCGTCGAGGTCGTCGATCAGGTAGACCTGTGTCGAATGCGGGCGTTTGCCGGAGATCGGCGAGCGCGGCGGTTGTGGACGACCGTTCACGTTCTCCTGGTCGATCAGGTAGAACTCCAGTTCGAACGCGGCGCAGATGGTCAGGCCCATCTCGTCGAACTTGGCTACGACTTGTCGCAGGACTTCGCGCGGGTCGGCGAAGAAAGGATCACCTTCGAGTTCGTGCATGGTCATTAACAGTTGCGCGGTCGGGCGCTTCTGCCAAGGCTCATTGCACAGGGTGTCGGGGATTGGATAGCAGATTCGGTCAGCATCGCCGATGTCCAGGCCCAGGCCGGTGCTTTCCACCGTCGAGCCATTGATATCCAGAGCAAATAGAGAGGCCGGCAGGTTGATGCCTTTCTCGTAAACCTTGTGGAGGCTGGTGCGTTCAATGCGCTTGCCGCGCACCACACCATTCATATCCGCAATCAGAAGGTCAACGTACAGAACCTCAGGATGTTCCTTAAGGAACGCGTTCGCTTCGTTAAGCTGAACGGCACGCGGGGGTACCGACATGATGCAACACCTTTGTTGTTAAAAATATCAATCATTGATCTCTTCGGATTCCAGTCAACCCGAACGGCATGCCGAAGTCAAGCGAGGCCTTTTTTGCCCTAAAAAGCACTCTCTGGGCTTTTTTGAGGCACTTTGGGGCGTTTTTTTGGCCTTCAGCGTTCTTGGCGCCCGCGAGCTTGAGCGGGCCGTGTTGTATTTTTTACGGGGGTGTTGTGTAAAAAAATGAACAAGGCTAAGCTCGATTTAAACCCATAACAGCAATAATACCGGGGTGCTTCATGTCTCGCCTGCCGTTAATCGGCGTCACCGCCTGCTCAAAGCAGATCGGTCTGCATGCTTATCACATCAGTGGCGACAAATACGTACGCGCCGTGGCTTCAGCTGCCAAGGGCCTGCCGTTGATTCTTCCATCGCTGGCGGATCTACTGGCGTCGCCCGATATTCTGGACTCTCTGGACGGCATTCTCTTTACAGGCTCTCCATCTAATATAGAACCGTTTCACTATAACGGCCCGGCCAGTGCGCCAGGTACTGCTCATGATTCTGCACGCGATGCCACCACTCTCCCGCTGATCCGCGCCGCTGTCGAGGCCGGTGTTCCCGTGCTCGGCATTTGCCGCGGCTTCCAGGAAATGAATGTGGCGTTCGGCGGCAGCCTGCATCAAAAAGTTCACGAAGCCGGTGCTTTCATGGATCACCGTGAAGATGACAGCTTGCCTCTGGAAGGGCAGTACGCGCCAAGTCACCCGGTGCACGTCCAATCGGGCGGTGTACTGGCCGGACTTGGCCTGGCGAGCGAGATTCAAGTCAATTCGATTCATGGTCAGGGCGTTGACCGTCTGGCGCCGGGCCTTCGCGTAGAGGCTTTGGCGCCAGACGGATTGATCGAAGCTGTCTCCTTCGATGGCGCCAAGGCTTTTGCTCTGGGAGTTCAATGGCATCCCGAATGGCAGGTAAGCTCTAACCCTGACTACCTTGCGATTTTCCAGGCATTTGGCGATGCCTGCCGCAAGCGCGCACTACAACGCGACGCCGATGCGTCAAACAACGCCTGACTTATCAAAGTCAGGAAACTCAGCCTAAGAGGCATTTATGAGTAACAACCTCGACCAGCTCACCGATTGGTTGAAAGACCACAAGATCACAGAAGTCGAATGCATGATTGGCGACCTGACCGGCATCACCCGGGGCAAGATTTCGCCGACCAACAAGTTCATTGCCGAAAAAGGCATGCGCCTGCCCGAAAGCGTTCTGTTGCAGACCGTGACCGGCGACTACGTCGAAGACGACATCTATTACGAACTGCTCGACCCGGCCGACATCGACATGATCTGCCGCCCCGACCAGAACGCGGTATTTCTGGTGCCTTGGGCCATCGAGCCCACCGCGCAGGTGATCCACGACACCTACGACAAGCAGGGCAATCCGATCGAGCTGTCACCGCGCAATGTGCTCAAGAAGGTGCTGAAACTCTACGCCGACCACGGCTGGCAGCCGATCGTGGCGCCGGAAATGGAGTTCTATCTCACCAAGCGCAGCGATGACCCGGATTACCCGTTGCAACCGCCGATTGGCCGCTCTGGTCGTCCGGAAACCGGTCGCCAGTCGTTCTCGATTGAAGCCGCGAACGAATTCGATCCGTTGTTCGAAGACGTCTACGACTGGTGCGAACTGCAAGAGCTGGACCTTGATACGCTGATCCACGAGGACGGCACCGCGCAGATGGAAATCAACTTCCGTCATGGCGATGCCCTATCTTTGGCCGACCAGATTCTGGTGTTCAAACGCACCATGCGTGAAGCCGCGCTCAAGCACAACGTGGCGGCGACCTTCATGGCCAAGCCCATGACCGGCGAGCCGGGCAGCGCCATGCACTTGCACCAGAGCATCATCAGTATCGAGACCGGCAAAAACGTTTTCTCCAATGAAGACGGGACCATGAGCCAGCTATTCCTCAACCACATCGGCGGCTTGCAGAAATTCATTCCTGAGCTGCTGCCGTTGTTCGCACCCAACGTCAATTCGTTCCGCCGCTTCCTGCCGGATACCTCGGCACCGGTGAACGTGGAGTGGGGCGAAGAGAACCGCACCGTAGGCCTGCGGGTTCCGGATGCCGGGCCGCAGAACCGTCGGGTGGAAAACCGCCTGCCGGGTGCCGATGCCAACCCTTACCTGGCCATCGCCGCCAGCCTGTTGTGCGGCCTCATCGGCATGGTCGAAGGGCATAACCCGAGTGCTCCGGTCGTGGGTCGTGGTTACGAGCGGCGCAACCTGCGCCTGCCACTGACTATTGAAGATGCCCTGGATCGCATGGAAAACAGCAAGACCATCGAAAAGTACCTGGGCAAGAAATTCATCACGGGCTACATCGCGGTCAAGCGTGCCGAGCATGAAAACTTCAAGCGCGTGATCAGTTCGTGGGAGCGGGAGTTCCTGCTTTTCGCCGTCTGATGCGCCGGGTACCGCGGGTCTTGGCGGTGCCCTCTACTCGAATCCAAGGAGAATTCGCATGACCAGCAACAACCCGCAAACCCGTGAATGGCAAGCCCTGAGCAACGATCACCACCTGGCCCCGTTCAGCGACTTCAAGCAGTTGAAAGAGAAAGGCCCGCGCATCATCACCAATGCCAAGGGCGTTTACCTCTGGGACAGCGAAGGCAACAAGATCCTCGACGGCATGGCCGGCCTGTGGTGTGTAGCGATCGGCTACGGTCGCGATGAGCTGGCCGATGCCGCCAGCAAACAGATGCGCGAACTGCCTTATTACAACCTGTTTTTCCAGACCGCTCACCCGCCGGTGCTGGAGTTGGCCAAGGTGATTGCCGACGTTGCGCCTGAAGGCATGAATCACGTGTTCTTCACCGGTTCCGGTTCCGAAGGCAACGACACCATGCTGCGGATGGTTCGCCACTACTGGGCGATCAAGGGCCAGCCGAAGAAGAAAGTCATCATCAGTCGCAAGAACGGCTATCACGGTTCTACCGTGGCCGGCGCGAGCCTGGGTGGCATGACGTACATGCACGAACAGGGCGACTTGCCGATCCCGGGCATCGTCCACATTGCCCAGCCGTACTGGTTCGGCGAAGGCGGCGACATGACCCCGAATGAGTTCGGTATCTGGGCGGCCAATCAGCTGGAAGAGAAGATTCTGGAAGTCGGGGTCGACAACGTCGGTGCCTTTATTGCCGAACCGATCCAGGGCGCTGGCGGCGTGATCATTCCGCCAGACAGCTACTGGCCGCGCATCAAGGAAATCCTCGCCAAGTACGACATTCTGTTCGTGGCCGACGAAGTGATTTGCGGTTTCGGCCGTACCGGCGAGTGGTTCGGTACCGATTTCTACGACCTCAAACCCCACATGATGACCATCGCCAAAGGCCTGACCTCCGGCTACATCCCGATGGGTGGCCTGATCGTGCATGACGACGTGGTCGAGGTGCTCAACGAAGGCGGTGATTTCAACCACGGTTTCACTTATTCCGGGCACCCGGTGGCCGCTGCGGTGGCGCTGGAAAACATCCGCATCTTGCGCGACGAGAAAATTGTCGAGCGCGTGCGTACAGAAACGGCACCTTATTTGCAAAAGCGTCTACGGGAACTGAGCGATCACCCGTTGGTGGGAGAAGTGCGTGGGGTCGGTCTGTTGGGGGCCATCGAACTGGTTCAGGACAAAGCCACCCGCAAACGTTACGAAGGCAAGGGCGTCGGCATGATTTGCCGCACCTTCTGCTTCGACAACGGCCTGATCATGCGCGCGGTGGGCGACACCATGATCATTGCACCGCCACTGGTGATTACACCGGCTGAAATCGATGAGCTGGTAACAAAAGCACGCAAGTGCCTGGACCTGACCCTGAGTGCGTTACAGGGCTAAGTGCTAGGCTCTGAGCGAGGTGCGAAAATTGTACTTCGCTCAGTGCAAACAAAGGATGGGTCTTTCCTTGAAAGCCTGCCTTGGATCTTGCCAGACTACCGGTTGTTCGGATGCCCAGTAACAGGCCGCTGAGCACGTGGTTAAAAAGAAAATTGGAGCATTACCCATGAAGGCATTAGGTATGAAGATAGCTGGCAAGACCCTCCTCGCCATGTCCCTGATGGGCGTGATGGCGGGCGCCGTTCAGGCGGACGACAAAGTGCTGCACGTGTACAACTGGTCCGATTACATCGCACCGGATACCGTCAAGAAGTTCGAAGCCGAGTCGGGTATTAAAGTCGTCTACGACGTGTTCGACAGTAACGAAACCCTCGAAGCCAAGCTATTGGCAGGCAAGTCCGGCTACGACATCGTCGTGCCGTCGAACAACTTCCTGGCCAAGCAGATCAAGGCCGGCGTCTACCAGAAGCTGGACAAGTCCAAGCTGCCTAACTGGAAAAACCTGAACCCGGACCTGCTCAAAGCGGTGTCGGTGAGCGACCCGGGTAACGAACACGCATTCCCTTACATGTGGGGTTCGATCGGTATCGGTTACAACGCCGAGAAGGTCAAGGCTGCACTGGGTGCCGATGCGCCAACCAACTCCTGGGACTTGCTGTTCAAACCTGAAAACGCTGCCAAGTTGAAGTCGTGCGGTATCAGCTTCCTCGATTCGCCAACCGAGATGATTCCGGTGGCGTTGCATTACCTGGGCTATCCAACCGACAGCCAGGACAAGAAACAATTGGCTGAAGCCGAAGCGCTGTTCCTGAAGATTCGTCCTTCGGTGGGCTACTTCCACTCGTCCAAGTACATCTCCGACCTGGCCAACGGCAACATCTGCGTCGCCGTGGGTTATTCGGGTGACATCTACCAGGCCAAGGCTCGCGCCGCTGAAGCCGGTGACAAGGTGAAAGTCAGCTACAACATTCCGAAAGAAGGTGCCGGCAGTTTCTACGACATGGTCGCCATCCCTAAAGATGCCGAGAACGTCGAAGGCGCCTACAAGTTCATGACCTTCCTGCAGAAGCCGGAAATCATGGCCGAGATCACCAACGCCGTGCGTTTCCCGAACGGTAACGCGGCGTCGACTCCACTGGTCGATAAAGAAATCACCAGCGATCCAGGCATCTACCCGCCAGCGGAAGTCCTGGCCAAGCTGTACGCGATTGCCGATTTGCCGGCCGCCACCCAGCGGATCCTGACTCGCAGCTGGACCAAGATCAAATCCGGTAAATAAGCCGATTTGAGGCAACTACCTGTTGCCGTCGTCACGCGACCGCGGCAACAGGAATAATTAAATGACAGAAAGTTTTGCTGGAACGGTTTTTCGCGGGTAAGTTGCGCGCCGGTTTTGTTGCCTGGCAGCCATGGCTGTCATGTAACGCGGGGCAACTTGGGCCCAACTAATTTTAGAGGACCTCCACTTGCCTATTTTTTCTTTGTTGCGCAATGCCCTGCTGGTCGGCGCCGGGCTGACACTGGCTGTCAGTGTTCAGGCCGCTGGCACAGTGCATATTTATAATTGGTCGGACTACATCGGTGAAACCACCCTGGCCGACTTCCAGAAAGAAACCGGCATCAAGCCGGTGTATGACGTATTCGATTCCAACGAAACCCTGGAAGGCAAGTTGCTGGCCGGGCGTACCGGTTATGACGTAGTCGTGCCGTCCAACCACTTCCTTGGCAAGCAGATCAAGGCCGGGGCTTTTCAGAAGCTCGACAAATCGAAGCTGACCAACTACTCCAACCTCGACCCGGTACTGCTCAAGCGCCTGGAACAGAACGATCCGGGCAATCAGTATGCCGTGCCGTATCTGTGGGGCACCAACGGCATCGGTTACAACGTTGATAAGGTCAAGGCGGTGCTGGGCCTCGACAAGATCGATTCCTGGGATGTTGTGTTCGAACCGCAGAACATCAAGAAGCTGCACAGCTGTGGCGTGGCGTTCCTCGACTCTGCCGATGAAATGATGCCCACGGTCCTCAACTATATGGGCCTGAACGCCAACAGCACCAACCCCGAAGACTACAAAAAGGCTGAAGCCAAGTTGCTGGCAGTGCGGCCTTACGTGACGTATTTCCACTCGTCCAAATACATCGCAGACCTGGCCAACGGTGACATCTGCGTGGCGATCGGTTTCTCTGGCGATATGTTCCAGGCCAAGGCCCGCGCGGCTGAAGCCGGCAAAGGCATGAACATCGCCTACTCGATTCCGAAAGAGGGCGGCGCGCTCTGGTTCGACATGCTGGCGATCCCCAAGGATGCCGCCAACGCCAAAGAAGCCCATGCCTTCATCAACTATTTGCTGAAACCCGAGGTGATTGCCAAGGTCAGCGATTCCGTAGGCTACGCCAACCCGAACCCCGGGTCGGACAAACTGATGGAACAGTCCATACGCACCGACGCGTCGGTATATCCACCGCAAGCGGTCCTCGACAAGACGTACGTATCCATCGAGTTGCCACCGAACATTCAACGTTTAATGACGCGCAGCTGGACCAAGGTCAAGTCGGGCAAATAGCTTCAAACTATCCAGGTTCGCCACGTTGAGCGAACTGCAAATTCTGTTGGGAGTTTCGTAAATGGCAGTTGCCTCCGGCGCCTATAAGAAAGCCCTCGAGGGCGACCAGACACCTAAACAGGTGTTGGTCAAAATCGACCGGGTCACCAAAAAGTTCGACGAGACGATTGCCGTGGACGACGTGTCCCTGGAAATCAAGAAAGGCGAAATCTTCGCCCTGCTCGGCGGCTCGGGTTCGGGCAAATCCACCTTGCTGCGGATGCTGGCAGGTTTCGAACGGCCCACGGAGGGGCGCATTTACCTCGACGGCGTCGACATCACGGAGATGCCGCCGTACGAGCGACCGATCAACATGATGTTCCAGTCCTATGCCTTGTTCCCGCACATGACCGTGGCGCAGAACATCGCCTTCGGCCTCAAGCAGGACAAGCTCCCCGCCGCTGAAGTCGATGCACGCGTGGCCGACATGCTCAAGCTGGTGCAGATGAGCGAGTATGCCAAGCGCAAACCCCATCAGTTGTCCGGCGGTCAGCGTCAGCGTGTGGCGCTGGCGCGTTCGTTGGCCAAGCGGCCGAAGCTGTTGCTGCTCGACGAACCGATGGGCGCGCTAGACAAAAAACTGCGTTCGCAAATGCAGCTGGAACTGGTCGAGATCATCGAGCGGGTCGGCGTGACCTGCGTGATGGTGACCCACGACCAGGAAGAGGCCATGACCATGGCCGAGCGCATCGCGATCATGCACCTGGGCTGGATCGCCCAGATCGGCAGCCCGATCGACATCTACGAAACCCCGACCAGCCGTCTGGTCTGCGAGTTCATCGGCAACGTCAACATTTTCGATGGTGAAGTGATCGACGACGCCGAAGGCCACGCGACCATCACCTGCAAGGACCTGGACCGGCAGATTTATGTGGGCCACGGCATCAGCACTTCGGTGCAGGACAAGTCCGTGACCTACGCGATCCGTCCGGAAAAACTGCTGGTGACGCCGGTCATGCCGACCTGCGAGTACAACTGGTCCAGCGGCAAAGTGCATGACATCGCCTACCTTGGCGGCCACTCAGTGTTCTACGTCGAGTTGCCGAGCGGCAAGATCGTCCAGTCGTTCGTCGCCAACGCCGAACGCCGCGGCCAGCGCCCAACCTGGGGTGACCAGGTTTACGTGTACTGGGAAGACGACAGCGGCGTGGTACTTCGCTCATGAACATGCGCAAATTCAAACGCCGGCTCAATCGAATAATTCCCGGTGGCCGTCAGCTGGTCATCGGGGTTCCGTTCATTTGGCTGTTTATGTTCTTCATGCTGCCGTTCTTCATCGTTTTGAAGATCAGCTTCGCCGAAGCCGACGTGGCCATTCCGCCGTATACCGAGATCTACAGCTTCATCGACCAGAAGCTCCAGGTGCTGCTTAACCTGAGCAACTACGCGATGCTCGGCGACGACGAGTTGTACATCGCCGCCTACCTAGGCTCGTTGAAGATGGCGTTGATCAGCACCATTCTCTGTTTGCTGATCGGCTACCCGATGGCCTACGCCATTGCCAGCGCCCGCAAAGAGCTGCAGACGGTGCTGGTGCTGCTGATCATGATGCCGACCTGGACCGCGATCCTGATCCGCGTTTATGCGTGGATGGGCATCCTCAGCAACAACGGTCTTCTTAACGGCTTTTTGATGAGCATGGGCTGGATCGACGAGCCGCTGCAGATCCTCAACACCAACCTCGCAGTTTATATCGGGGTCGTTTATTCCTATCTACCGTTCATGATCCTGCCGCTCTACGCCAACCTGGTCAAACACGACACCAGCCTGCTGGAAGCCGCGTCGGACCTCGGTTCGAGCACCTTCAACAGTTTCTGGAAGATCACCGTGCCGCTGTCGAAAAACGGCATCATTGCAGGTGCAATGCTGGTGTTCATCCCGGTGGTGGGTGAGTTCGTGATCCCGGAGCTGCTCGGCGGTCCGGAAACCCTGATGATCGGTAAAGTGCTCTGGCAAGAGTTCTTCAACAACCGTGACTGGCCGGTGGCATCAGCGCTTGCGGTGGTGATGCTGGCGATCCTGATTGTGCCGATCATCCTGTTCAACCGTAGTCAGGCCAAAGAAATGGAGGGCAAGGAATGAAGCGCTTCCGTTTCTCAAGTTTCATGCTGGTAGCGGGTTTGCTGTTCATCTACGCGCCGATGCTGATCCTGGTGATCTACTCGTTCAACGCCTCGAAACTGGTGACGGTGTGGGGCGGCTGGTCGATCAAGTGGTACGTGGGGTTGATGGACAACACCCAACTGATGGGCTCGGTGGTGCGCTCGCTGGAAATTGCCTGCTACACGGCGATTGCAGCGGTGGCGCTCGGCACCTTGGCGGCGTTCGTGCTGACCCGCATCACCCACTTCAAGGGCCGCACGCTGTTTGGTGGTTTGGTCACCGCGCCGCTGGTGATGCCGGAAGTGATCACCGGTCTGTCGCTGTTGCTGCTGTTCGTGGCCATGGCGCAGATGATCGGCTGGCCACAGGAACGCGGCATCGTCACCATCTGGATCGCCCACACCACGTTCTGTGCCGCATATGTGGCGGTGGTGGTGTCGGCACGCTTGCGTGAACTGGACCTGTCCATCGAAGAGGCAGCCATGGATCTGGGCGCGCGGCCGTGGAAGGTGTTCTTCCTGATCACCATCCCGATGATCGCCCCGTCGCTGGCGGCGGGCGGGATGATGTCGTTTGCCTTGTCGCTGGATGACCTGGTACTGGCAAGCTTCGTTTCCGGTCCGGGTTCCACGACCCTGCCGATGGAAGTGTTCTCGGCGGTGCGCCTGGGCGTGAAGCCTGAGATCAACGCCGTGGCCAGCCTGATTCTGCTGGCGGTGTCGCTGGTGACTTTCCTGGTCTGGTACTTCAGCCGTCGTGCCGAAGAGATTCGCAAGCGTGCGATCCAGCAGGCCATCGAAGAAGGCGCCGCCGATTCCTGGAAACAACCGGACGTGCGCCGGGCGCAGGCGCCGGAAGCGGCTTGAGCCACGCATGATCGTTCCCACGCTCTGCGTGGGAATGCCTCAACGGACGCTCCGCGTTCGGCTCTTGATGGGACGCGGAGCGTCCCGGGCTGCATTCCCACGCAGAGCGTGGGAACGATCAGATCAAGCCACCCAAGGTGATTGGCGGATGATCTCGACGAAGTTCATCGGCTTGAAGCCCGGCTCGCTGTCCACCAGCACATCCGCGTTCACGGTGCCAAACGTGCTGTCCGGCTTATGTTTGAAGCCGTTGGCAAACGCACACAGAATGCACTCCTTGAACCCTTCACCCCGTGGATGCGCATGCACCACTGCTTCACGCTGCACGGTGGAAAACGCCGCGTAGTCGATACCCAGCACATCCATCTCGACGCCGGCCGTCACCAGCGCCACGTTGGGGCGCAAGTGTTGCGGCACGCCCGGTGTGGTGTGCAGGGCAATCGACAACCAGACCTGTTCGATATCGTCGTCAGACAAACCGTAGGGTTTGAGGAACGCTTTCGCCGCGTTGGCACTGTCGATTTCGAATCGCTCATCATCGCTGCGGTGACCCTCCACCAGGCCCAAGTCATGGAACATCGCGCCGACATATAGCAACTCCGGGTCATAGGCCAACTGCTTGCGCTCACCGCTCAAGGCACCGAACAGAAACACCCGGCGTGAGTGATGGAACAGCAGGTCGGACTCGACGTCGCGAATGTATTCAGTGGTGGCCTTGGCCAACGCGCTGTCGGGGATTTTGATACCGGCGATGATGCTGTTCATGGTGCTGTCCTCATGGGGAACGCCGTGGCGGCGCTGATGGGTCAGTCTGTTCGCGCAGCCGAAACCGGACAATCGATCCATGGCTGCGATCCCGGCCAATGAACCTGCATATCGTGCCAACCTCG
The DNA here is from genome assembly GCF_054668495.1 of Pseudomonas sp. S2_A02. Classification (NCBI taxonomy): domain Bacteria; kingdom Pseudomonadati; phylum Pseudomonadota; class Gammaproteobacteria; order Pseudomonadales; family Pseudomonadaceae; genus Pseudomonas; species Pseudomonas sp. S2_A02. Next base: position 4,037,083 of record NZ_CP162776.1, read on the forward strand.
CTTGTTGGGCTTGGATTGGCTAGGGTTGATGGTGATCAGCAGAAAAGATCGCAGCCTTCGGCAGCTCCTACATGGGATTGCGTACACCTGTAGATACCGTCTTAAACCTCACCGAGCAAGCGCAAGTTTCGGGTCATAAGGCTGGCCCGATTTGAGCACGCCATAAACGAAGTGCAGCAGCTTGCGCATCGCGGCACAAATGATCTGCTTGGGGGCCTTGCCGTTGGCCTTCAAGCGATCCTTCATGGCCATGATCGCCTTGTTGTGCTGCAGCGCCACCAGGCCGGGCATGTAAAGGCCTGCCCGCACGCGCGCTGAGCCGATTTTTGAGATCACAGTACGGCCTTTGAGCAGTCCCGAATCCTGCAGCTTGGGGTTCAACCCAGCAGCAGCAACCAGCTTGCGAGGATCGTCATATTTACGCAGGTCGCCCAGCTCGGCCAGCAGCCGCTCAAGCGTTTTCTGCCCGATACCGTCGATGGTCACGATCAAGTCGCGCATTTGACGCATATCCGGGTCGTCATCGATGTGTTTTTTGATCGCTTTGTGCGTTTCAGCGATCTCTTTTTCGATATGGTGCAGCACGGAGTTAATTGAGGCTTTGACCTTTTCGTCAGATACCCCCAGACGATTGAGCTCCATTTGCTGCATTTCCTGAAGGTCATCCAGGCGGCGAACCAAGGCTTTCAACTGGCGATACTTCAGAGGCTCCGGCGCCCATGGCTGAAGCTTTTCATCCTTTTCCCGGGCGAAGTCCGCGATCAGCTTGGCGTCGCTTTTATCGGTTTTGATCCGGCGTAACTCACTGCCGGCGTAGGCATGGGTCGTGGCCGGATTCACCACGCAAACCCGGTAACCCTTGTTGTAGACGAACTCGGCGAGCGCCAGGTGATAGACACTGGTGGCCTCCATCACGATCAGTGCCGAAGGTTCGACCTGCTTGTGCAGCCAGGCTTCAAACTCTTTGAATCCTTTGGCGTCGTTCGCCAGTTTGGCTTTGGTTTTATGCTTGCCATTCGGCAGGTGTGTAGCGATATCAAAGGTGTTTTTAGCGACATCGACGCCGACGAAACTGGACATGTCTTCTCCCAATCAGATCAGTTGCGATCATCACTACACTCTGTCCAACCTTGTGAATGCGGGCTCTCGCCAGAGACGGGCCCAAGATACCGTTCGAACTGTACGAGTGAGTGTGGAGGGTTGGAGCACGATCTACGTCACAGGCAAAAAGCCTAAGGAGCTGCACGGCTTCCAGGTCCCTCCCTCGATGATCAGTCGAGAACTATCGCTCCTGATGGAGCAATAGTCGAGATACAAGGAGCTGCCGAAGGCTGCGATCTTTTCAATTTGAAGGTGAACTTGAACCATGCACAAAACCGTTGCCATCGTGGTGTTCCCAGGCGTCCAGTCGCTGGATGTCACCGGCCCCATGGATGTGTTTTCCGAAGCCAATCGTTTCCTGGCCCCGCAGGATCACTATCGGCTGGAGGTGATCGGCGTCGAGCATGGGGTGATGGCGTGCTCCAACGGTTTGTCACTCAATGCCCACCGGCATTTCAGTGAAGTGCTGGAGGCTTATGATTTGCTGTTGGTGGCCGGCGGGCCGCAGTTGCCGTTCCTGAATTTTGGCGCGGCGTTCGATACCTGGTTGCGCGATGCCTGCGCGCGGTCGCAATGCTTCGGCTCGATCTGCAACGGCGCCTTCATGCTCGCCCGGGCCGGATTGCTCGACGGGCGAACAGTCACCACCCATTGGGGCGATGCCGCGGCGCTGGCGCAGTTGTGCCCGTCGACTCAGGTCGAGGCTGATCGTTTGTACGTGCAGGACGGCGAGCTTTACACCTCGGCCGGGGTTACGGCGGGGATCGATCTGTCGCTGTATCTGCTGGCTCGGGATCACGGGCCGGACGTGGCACTCAGCGTGGCCAAGCGGTTGGTGGTATTCACTCAGCGCTCCGGCGGGCAATCGCAGTTCAGCCCGTTCCTCACGCCCCATGCCGAACCAACTTCGGCGGTGGCGCTGGTCCAGCTCTATGTGTTGGCCAACCTCAATGGCGACCTGACCATCGCTGATCTGGCCAACGCCGCCAATATGAGTGCGCGCAACTTTTCCCGGGTGTTCGCCAAGGAGGCGAAAATCACCCCGGCGGAGTTCGTCGAGCGGGCGAGGGTGGATGCGGCGCGGGTGATGCTCGAAAGCACCCATGCCCCGCTGAAAACCGTGGCGTATCAATGTGGGTTTCGCGACGCCCAGCACATGCGCAGTGTGTTCAACCGCAGGCTGGGGGTGACGCCGCAGCAGTTCAGGTTGAATTTTGCGGTGATGGTTTAGCGGCAATTTGTGTTGCTTGTCAGGGCCTCTTCGCGAGCAAGCCCGCTCCCACAGGTTTTGTGTTGATTGCAAGATTGTTGCTTCACACCGATCACTGTGGGAGCGGGCTTGCCCGCGATGACGTCAGTTCAACCAACAGAAATCTATTGCCCTGAACGCGCTGGCAACAGCTTCAACGTACTGCGGGTATTGGCCGTCACTTCTTCATCATTGAAATGCGCCTGGTAGTAGACCCCCTCGATATACGCCTCGGCCTGATCGGTATAGTGGCTGTCGAACGGCACGCCGCTCTGCCCGACCGGGTTGATGGTCAGGCTGTGGGCCGGGTCGGCGAAGTCGATCAGCCGTCGCGTCGACGGGCCGTAAGTCACGGGCCACGGCGCCGGGCCGATCTTGGCCGAGAGGTTGTTCGGCACTTCGTGGGTGCCGGGCGCCGCGAACGGGCCGACGTTGAAGATCCGCTCCAGCGGTTTCTGCGTCCCCAGCGGATGGCCATGAGTCAGGGTGTGCGCCTTGCCCCACTTCCATTGCGTGGAATCAGCGCCAAGGGTGGTCTTGAGGTGAGCCATGCTCGCTTGCCAGGCAACCTTGACTGTATCGGCGCGGGTTTCTTTGCCGGGGGTGTTGCGGTTGTCCCACCACGGTGAATCGGCGGAGGCCGCCAGACGCGGCAGTGCGGCATCGATCACCCGAGTCGGGAGCAGCGTTTCGAAGAAGTCATTGCCCAGTTCATCGCGCATCGCCGCGTCGGCAAGGTTGAACAAGAACTGGTTGAACAGCGTGGCGCTGATGGAGTCCAGCGGATAATCGCCGCTCCACTGCGCCAGTTGCTCCACCAGTTTGAGCTCGGCGGGATCGCTCACTACTTCACGCAGTACCGGTAGCAACGGCGCCAGCAAACGCGGACCGTAGTCGGTGGTGGTGCCCAGTTGCAGCTTCTGGTTGGCCTCGTTGTCCCACTTCACGTTCTTGTCGCTGAGTTGACGATTGAGCTGCTGACCGCGATCGGCGAGGTTGTAGTAACCGGGAATTTCCATGCCGGTCGGCGACACCGGCTGGAAGTTGGCCGAGACGATATAGCCTCGCGCCGGGTTCTCTTCCTGTGGGTTGGCACTGAACGGGTAAAAGCCTTCCTTGTCTGCCTGAGGGGTGCTGCCGTCGAGAATGAAACCGGGTTTCACTCCGGCCGGGCGCTTGGGCAGTAGCGCCGAGGCCCACCAACCGATGTCGCCCTTGGCGTTGGCGTAGACAATGTTCAGCCCCGGTGCCTGAACCTTGGACGACGCGGCGCGGGCCTTGGCCAGGGTGTCGGCGCGGTTGAGCTGATAGAAGCCGTCGAGGATCGGATTCGGCGTCTCGAGGAAGGCCCACCACATGGCGACCGGCGTCTTGCCGGCGGCGGTGCCGAGTGCATCGTTGATGATCGGGCCGTGGGGCGACTGGCGCAGGGTCAGCGTAACCGGTGACTGGCCTTTGACCGCGATCTGTTGTTCGGTATTGACCATGTCGACCCACTGGCCGCGATACCAGACCTGGTTCGGGTTGTCCGGGTTGACCTTCTCGGCGATCAGGTCCAGATCGTCATTCTGGAACATCGTCAGGCTCCAGCCGAAGTCCAGGTTGTGGCCAAGAAACGCAAACGGCACCAGCGCCTGATGGTAGCCATAAAGCTCGAAACCCGGTGCCGACAGGTGCGCTTCGTACCACACCGACGGCACCGAGAAGCGAATGTGTGGGTCTCCGGCCAGCAGAGGCTTGCCGCTTTTGCTGCGGTTGCCGGAAATCGCCCAGGCATTGCTGCCTTCGAATTGTGGCAGGCCATTGTCGGCCAGCGCCTGCTCACTCAAACGGGCAAGGGCGTTCAGACCCTTCCAGTCATTGGCGGTAAGGGCCGGTGCAGGGTTGGCGCGCCTTTTGGCCAACACGCCTTGGGGCTGCCAGTCGAGATCGAAGATGTTCAGGTACTCGGCGCCCAGTTGGTCACGCACGTAAGTCAGCAACGGTTCGGTGCGAAACGCCGCAGCAAAGCTGTAAGCCATGTAGCCGGCGATGCTGATGCTGTCTTCGGCGGTGAAAGGGCGCTTGGGGATCCCCAGCACATCGAACTCTACCGGCGCAGCGTGGCTGTCCTGATATTGGTTGATGCCGTCCAGATAAGCTTGCAGGGCCTTCCACGCCGGCGACTGACGATCCAGCGCGGCCACGTAGCTTTCAGCCCGTTCGCGGATGCGCAGGCTGCGAAACAGTTTGTCGGTGTCGAGCAGTTTCGGACCGAGGACTTCGGCCAGTTCCCCACGGGCCAAACGCCGCACGGCTTCCATCTGGAACAGTCGGTCCTGGGCCTGCACATAGCCGAGGGCGCGGTAGAGGTCGGTTTCGTTTTCGGCACGAATATGCGGCACGCCGCGTACGTCGTAGCGCACGGTCACCGAACCATGCAGGTGCTGCAACGCCACCTGGCCCTGGCGCGTCGGTTGCTTGCTGTACACATACCAGCCGCCCCCGGCGACGAGTACGACGATCAGCAAGGCAAGTACGGTCAGGACGCGTTTCATGGTGACTCCTTGTTCTTTCGGGATTGCTGCCCGTGTGGGCTGCAAACGTGTAGCACAGACCTCCTGTGCCGGGCATTGCGGTCCTGGAAAAGTCGGGAACGTCTTACTTCGCTTGCGCAGGCCACGGGCAGTAGCAACCCACCGCCAGCGTATGGGTGGCATTCACCGCCCGGCCTTCGTTCAGCGCTTGCAGGATGGGCTCGATAAAACTGTTGCTCGAATTGCAGGTCAGGCCTTCGCTGTACGGACCGAAATACGCCAGCTTGCCACTGCGGTCCCAGATCGCCACCGCCGGGCTGGCGGGGATCTGTTCGGAACCTGGCAGGACGGTGATGGTTTTAAGGCGACTCAAGGTGCCGGGCAACTGACCATGACTGCCGGGCTTTTGTACCGCATAAAACTCGACGCCCTGCGGTGCATAGCGCTCAACCAGTTCGGTCAGGTGTTGTTGGTTGCCGACATTGCACGGGCAGGCCGGGTCCCAGAAGTGCACCAGGCGGATGGCGCCGGGGCCGGCGAGTTCGTCCGGCAGGCGCAAGGGGTCGCCGGAGAACACCGCAGTGTGCGAACTGAAGGCGCGCAAGTAGCGCCCCTGAAACCAGTCATAGGCGGCCCACAGCACGCCGGCACACACAAGGGCGAGCAGGCTGGCAAGCAGTGTGGTGCGGTAGGCCGGACGCATGGGTTTCAATCCTCGAAGGTCGGCTAGCTTGCCATGCTTGCCGCGACAGATGAATATCGCAGACCCATAAAGTCCGTTTCGCGCTCTGGAATAGCCCATGTCTGCCACTTTCAACCCCGATCATTTGCGTGCCAGCCTGCGGCCATTGGCCGAGTGGCAGCCGCTGTCGGCGGAGGCCATGACCTACCAGCTTTTTTATGGGCTGGATTTTCCCCGACGAACCTTGCGCAGTGGCCTGGGGCGTTTCGAGATCGATGGCTATGAGGTGGTCAGCCAACTCTGGTGGCCCGAGCGGGCGAAGGCGACGCTGTTTCTGTTTCACGGCTTCTACGATCACACCGGGCTCTATCGGCATGTGATCGAGTGGGCGCTGGACCAGGGTTTTGCGGTGATCGCCTGTGACCTGCCGGGGCATGGCCTTTCCAGCGGCGAACGGGCGAGCATCAAGGATTTCGCCGAGTATCAGAGCACGCTGCAAGGGCTGTTGGCCGAGGCGCAATCGCTGGGCCTTCCGCAGCCCTGGCACCTGTGCGGGCAAAGCACCGGCGGGGCGATCGTGATCGATCATGTGCTCAATCAGGGCGCGCACAGTCCCGCGCAGGGGCAAGTGATTCTGCTGTCGCCACTGGTGCGACCGCGAGCCTGGGGCTGGTCGCAGCTCAGTTATTACCTGCTCAAGCCGTTCGTCAAAGGCATCGCCCGGCGTTTCAGCGAGAACTCCAACGACCCTGACTTCCTTGCATTCCTGCAAGCCGATCCGCTGCAACCGCTGCGTTTGCCAACGGCCTGGGTCGGTGCACTGGGTCGATGGATCAAGCGCATCGAAGCGGCACCGCACAGCCCGCGGCGGCCGCTAATCGTGCAGGGGCAGGCGGACATGACCGTGGATTGGCAGCACAACCTTGAGGTATTGCGGGGCAAGTTCGATCGGCCTCAGGTGCTGATGCTGCCTGAGGCGCGGCATCATCTGGCGAATGAGTCAGCGGGATTGCGGCAGGAGTATTTCGGGTTTTTGAGCAGGCGGATGAAGGGGCGGAATCTTTAGCGGTAATTACGACCCCATCGCGAGCAGGCTCGCTCCCACATTAGACCGTGTTTGTCTGGGTAACCCGGTCAACTGTGGGAGCGGGCTTGCTCGCGAAAGCGATCTTCCAGACGCTGAATATTATTGACTGAGGCTCGACGTACTCTGCCCCACCGCCAACCCCGCCCGAATCGCCGCCAATGCCGCTTGGTAGTAAGTCTTGCCTTCAGTGGACTCGGCAAACGTCGCGAACTCTTCCAGCTCGTCATCCGACAGGTCGCGATAGACATACAGCAGCGTGTTGTTCAGATCGGCGCCGATCTGCTCCATCAGGCGCTGGCGCTGGCCGTTCAACATGCCTTGCGCCTGACCGCCACCGAGCAGGCCGGGGATCATCGAACTCAGGCTGTCGGCCGCCACGCCCGCGATCGCCAGGCTGACTTCAGCGCCGGCCTCGCGAGCGGGCAGGGCTTGGGCGAGGTGGCCGATGATGAGTTGACGGGTATCGCTGGCCTGAATTTTCGGCAAGCCCTTGACGTTTTTCGCCAATTGGTCGCGACGGGTCGCCAGCAATTCGGCGGCGACGATTTTTTTGCCCAGGGGGGATTGAAAGAAGGTCAGCGCGGGTTTCGGATCGGCAAGATTTTTGCGCAGCTGCGCTTCGGCACGCTGGTCCATGGCCTTGGGAGCAAAACGCTGATTGCTGTTGTTGACCAGAGCCTGGAACACCGCCGGCGGCAGGCTGTTTTGGTAACGCTGCTGAGCGGCCGAAAGAGCATCGTTGAAATGCGCGCGTTGTTCTGGCCAACCGGCGACCTTGTACAACTGGTCGTGGCCGTCCGCCCAAGCGGGCAAAACGCAGAACATCAACAGTGAGAAAAGCAAGCGACGCATAGGGACTCCTGTCAGCAGGCGACTATTCTCCGTGCGGCATTCGTACTTGTCGAGAATTCGTATCAGGTTGAGTGCCTTATCCGACCAATCCTCCGCTACGCGGCTCTGTCGGATTTGCGGGCACAGGAATACTATGCGCGCCATGCAAATATCCTCTGATCATCCGCTGCTGTTACGTATCGTCGACGACCTGGCTGAGCGCGGCTGGTCGCGGCAGAATATTTTCCTGCCTCTGGATCTGACCCAGGCGCTGGCAGCCGAGTGCCGAAAACGTGCCGCTGAGGGTGAGCTCGCCCCGGCCGCCGTGGGGCGCGGGCCGTTTTCGGAAATTCGCGAGGGCATTCGTGGTGACCATATCCAGTGGATCGAACCCGGTCAGGCCGAGGCCTGCGACCGTTATCTGGGGTTGATGGACAGCCTGCGTGAGGCGATGAATCGCGGTTTGTTTCTGGGCCTGGAAGATTTCGAAAGCCATTTCGCTCTGTACCCGCCTGGCGCTTTCTACCTAAAGCATGTCGACCGTTTCCGCGACGACGATCGGCGCATGGTCTCGGCGGTGATCTACCTCAATGACGGCTGGCTGCCCGAGCATGGCGGTCAGCTGCGCATGTACCTCGACAAAGGCGTCGAACACGATGTGGTGCCCACCGGCGGATGCCTGGTGGTGTTCCTGTCGGGCGAAGTCCCTCACGAAGTGCTGCCCGCGACCCGTGATCGCCTGTCGTTGACGGGCTGGTTCCGTCGTCGTGGCAACGAGCCGTTCTGATCATGCAAAAGATTCTGGTAAGCCGCTGTTTGCTCGGTCACCGCGTCCGTTACGACGGCGGCGCCAGTGGGCCATTCAACCTGTTGGAACAGTGGATTGCCGAAGGCCGGGTGGTGCCGTTGTGCCCGGAAGTCGCCGGCGGTTTACCGACGCCAAGGGCCGCGGCGGAGATTCCGGGCGGGCAGGGCGCTGAAGTGCTTGATGGCCTTGCGTCGGTCATCACCACCGAGGGCGAGGACGTCAGTGCCGAGTTTCTTTCGGGGGCTTATCAGGCGCTGGAACTGGTGCAGCAGCACGGCATCCGCATTGCCGTGCTCAAGGCCAACAGCCCGTCTTGCGGGAATCTGCTGACCTATGACGGGACGTTCAGTGGCGTGAAGGTCAGTGGTGAGGGGGTCACCGCGGCATTGCTCAAGCGCAATGGTGTCCAGGTTTTCAGCGAGCGGGAGTTGGCCGAAGCGGCGCAGGCTCTGACAGCCCTGAACTAGCGCTCCCTGCACAAATCCCTGTGGGAGCGGGCTTGCCCGCGATGGCGGTTTAACATTCAACATCGATGCTGGATGTTATGGCCTCATCGCGGGCAAGCCCGCTCCCACAGGGTTACTCGTCAGCCTCAAATCAGGGTTTCGGCGCCACACCCGTATCAGCCCCGAACCATTTCTGCTCCAGCGCCTCCAATCGGCCATCCGCCTTGATCCGCTGCAAGGCGTTTTCGAGGCTGGCGTGGAACGCCGGGTTACCCTTCTGAAACGGAATCGCCAGGCTCACGGTCTGGCTGGCTTTCGGCTTTTCCTCCGTCAGTGACTGCACCAATAGTATTGAGCGCGGTTCTTCCTTCTGCGCGATCAATTGCGCATCGGTTTGAATGTAAGGTTGGCTGAAGTCGAAACGCTCCGTGAGCGCCGGGGTCTCTGTGATGTGATTGATGGCCACGTCGTATTTGCCACTTTCGACACCGGTCAACAGATCGCCGGAATCGGTGACGACAAAGTCGGCGCGCACATCCAGCTCAGCGGCCAGCAACTGCCCCAGCTCGACCTCGAACCCGGTCAGTTTGTCGTCCTCCTTGAAGTTGAAGGGCGGTGTATTAGCCTCAAGGGCAATGCGCAATTCGCCGCGGTCGTTTACATCGTCAATCAGTTCGGCATGAGCCAAAGGGCTCAAAAGGGGTAGCAGGCAGATCAGGCCAGGCAAAAAACGCATGGTCACTCCTTTGAATTCATTTATCGCGACGCGCTGTTCAGGCTCGCTTTGCTATGGTTATTGAGTGACTTCGACAACGAATGGCCGTGAAGTTGTCACGGTCGAGCGGATTTTACGGAAAAACTGGAGAAGAGAATGAAAAGCTTTATGTCACGTGCAGCGTTGGCTGGCCTGTTGCTGGGTGCATCGATGCTGGCTACGGCTGCTACACCGGCTCCCAAAGGTGCAGAAGTGTCCATCGTTTCTCCTGCGGACGGAGCCACGGTTCCCCAGACCTTCACCGTCAAATTCGCTGTGAAGAACATCGCGCTGGCGCCTGCCGGCGATGTCACCAAGAACACGGGGCATCATCACTTGCTGATCGATGTCGACAAACTGCCCGCCGCCGGTGCACCTATCCCGATGGATACCAATCATATGCACTTCGGCAAAGCGCAGACTCAGGCCGAAATCAAACTGGCACCGGGCAAGCACACCTTGCAGCTCGAGCTGGGCGACAGCGGTCATATGCCGTTCGATCCGCCTATCGTGTCGGAGAAAATCACCGTCAACGTTAAGTAACATTTGTCGCGCCCATGAAAAAGGAGACCCGAAGGTCTCCTTTTTTTGTCACTCAAGTCACTATCAGAACAACACGCGGCAACGAATGGTGCCGTTGATGTGCTGCAGCTTCTCTTGCGCCATTTCCGAGTATTCGGCATCGACGTCGATTACGACGTAGCCGACTTTCTCGTTGGTCTGCAGGAACTGACCGGAAATGTTGATACCGTTTTCGGCGAAGACCTTGTTGATCTCGCTCATCACACCCGGAATGTTCTCGTGGATGTGCAGCAGACGGTGCTTGCCAGGGTGAGCCGGCAGAGCCACTTCCGGGAAGTTCACGGACGATACCGAAGTACCGTTGTCGCTGTACTTGACCAGTTTTTCCGCCACTTCCAGACCAATGTTGGCCTGCGCTTCAGCGGTGGAACCACCGATGTGCGGGGTCAGGATCACGTTGTCCAAGCCACGCAGCGGGCTTTCGAACTCTTCTTCGTTGGAGCGCGGCTCCACTGGGAATACGTCGATGGCCGCACCGATCAGGTGCTTGTCCTTGATCGCGTCCGCCAGGGCGTCCAGTTCAACAACAGTGCCGCGAGCAGCGTTGATCAGGATGCCGCCCTTCTTGATGGCGCGGATTTCTTTCTCACCGATCATCCACTGGGTGGCTGCGGTTTCCGGAACGTGCAGGGTGACGATGTCGGACATACCCAACAGCTCGTGCAGGTTGCCGACCTGGGTGGCGTTACCCAGTGGCAGCTTGGTCACGGTGTCGTAGAAGTACACCTGCATGCCAAGGCCTTCAGCCAGAACAGACAATTGAGTACCGATCGAGCCGTAACCGACGATGCCGAGCTTCTTGCCACGGATTTCGAAGGAATTGGCTGCGCTCTTGATCCAGCCGCCACGGTGGCAGGAAGCGTTCTTCTCAGGAATGCCGCGCAGCAACAGGATCGCCTCGGCCAATACCAGCTCGGCTACGGAGCGAGTGTTGGAGTACGGCGCGTTGAATACCGCGATGCCGCGTTCGCGAGCCGCGTTGAGGTCGACCTGGTTGGTGCCGATGCAGAAACAGCCGACAGCCACCAGTTTCTTCGCGTGATCGAAGATCTCTTCGGTCAGTTGAGTGCGGGAGCGAATGCCGATGAAGTGAGCATCAGCGATCTTTTCCTTCAGCTGGGCTTCCGGCAGAGAACCTGTGAGGTACTCGATGCTGGTGTAGCCCGCCGCCTTTAGGACGTCGACAGCCGATTGGTGGACGCCTTCGAGAAGAAGGAACTTGATCTTGCTCTTATCGAGAGAAGTCTTGCTCATCTGCGTAAACCTGTGTCCCGGAGAAAAATGGCAGGAAATGGTCAACAGATGCTGACCCGGACGGCAAGAAAGCCGTCGCCGCAGAACAGCCTTTGGGCACTATCCTGCGGGGTCGGTATGCTAGCATATGCACCCCGCTAAACACTCATTCCTGCGACGTGAAGCGTCTTCAGGATGACCATGAATTGTTCGAGAGTTCTGTCGATGACCAATCCTGCCCTGATTGATGAGCTGAAGACCCTGGTTGAGCCTGGCAAGGTGCTGACCGACGCCGACTCCCTGAATGCTTACGGTAAGGATTGGACCAAGCATTTCGCCCCGGCCCCGACGGCCATCGTGTTTCCCAAGACCACCGAGCAGGTCCAGGCCATTGTTCGTTGGGCCAATGAACACAAGGTGGCGCTGGTGCCGTCCGGCGGTCGTACCGGGCTTTCGGCTGCGGCTGTGGCCGCCAATGGCGAAGTGGTCGTGTCCTTCGACTATATGAATCAGATCCTCGACGTGAACCTGACCGACCGCACGGCCGTTTGTCAGCCAGGCGTGGTCACCGAGCAATTACAGAACAAAGCCGAAGAACACGGTCTGTACTACCCGGTGGACTTCGCGTCGGCAGGTTCCAGCCAGATTGGCGGCAATATCGGCACCAATGCCGGCGGGATCAAGGTGATTCGCTACGGCATGACCCGCAACTGGGTAGCCGGCATGAAGGTCGTCACCGGTAAGGGCGATCTGCTTGAACTGAACAAAGACTTGATCAAGAACGCCACCGGCTACGACCTGCGTCAGCTATTTATCGGCGCCGAAGGCACGCTGGGTTTTGTGGTCGAGGCCACCATGCGTCTGGATCGTGCGCCGAAAAACCTCACTGCAATGGTCCTCGGCACCGCCGATTTCGATTCGATCATGCCGGTATTGCACGCGTTCCAGAGCAAACTTGACCTGACCGCCTTCGAATTCTTCTCCGACAAAGCTCTGGCCAAGGTTATGGCGCGCGGCGATGTGCCGGCACCGTTTGAATCCGATTGCCCGTTCTACGCGCTGCTGGAATTCGAAGCGACCACTGAAGAAGTGGCCAACCACGCCCTGGAAACCTTCGAGCACTGCGTCGAGGAAGGCTGGGTGCTGGACGGCGTGATGAGCCAGAGCGAAACCCAGTTGCAGAATCTCTGGAAGCTGCGCGAATACATCTCCGAAACCATTTCCCACTGGACGCCGTACAAGAACGACATTTCGGTCACTGTGTCGAAAGTCCCGGGGTTCCTGAAGGAGATTGACGCGATCGTCGGCGAACATTACCCGGATTTCGAAATCGTCTGGTTCGGCCACATTGGCGACGGCAACCTGCACCTGAACATCCTCAAGCCGGACAACCTGAGCAAGGACGAGTTCTTCGCCAAGTGCGCGACCGTCAACAAGTGGGTGTTTGAAACCGTCGAGAAGTACAACGGTTCGATTTCCGCTGAACACGGTGTGGGCATGACCAAACGTGACTACTTGACCTATAGCCGGTCGCCGGTTGAGATCGAGTACATGAAAGCCGTCAAAGCGGTGTTCGATCCGAACGGCATCATGAACCCGGGCAAGATTTTCGCTGTTTGATTCTTCGAACTTAAAAGCACGAAGCAGGAGTCGGTAATGAGCTATCAGCACCAGTATGTCGACGGTACGCGTATTCATTTCCCGCTGGGGAAAGTGGTATGCATCGGCCGCAACTACGCCGAACACGCCAAGGAACTGGACAATCCGGTGCCTACCGAGCCACTGCTGTTCATCAAACCGGGCAGTTGCGTGGTGCTGCTGGAAGGCGGTTTCAGCATTCCAACCGAGCGTGGTTCGGTGCATTACGAAGCGGAAATCGCCGTATTGATCGGTAAGCCGTTGTCGACCAAACCGAGCCGTGAAGAAGTGCTGGACGCCATCTCCGGCATCGCCCCGGCGCTGGACCTGACCCTGCGCGACAAACAGGCCGAGCTGAAAGCCAAGGGCCTGCCGTGGGAAATCGCCAAGTCCTTCGACGGCGCAGCGGTGATTGCGCCATTCGTGGCGGGCAGTACCTTCGCCGACCTGACCGACATTGGCATCCGCCTGACCATCAATGGCGAAGTTCGCCAGGATGGCAACAGCAAGGACATGCTGAACCCGATCGTGCCGATGATCCAGTACATGGCCGGCTGCTTCTCGCTGCAGGCCGGTGATGTGATTCTCACGGGTACGCCGGTGGGCGTTGGCCCGCTGAATGTCGGTGACGAACTGGTGCTCGAACTGCCAGGCGCCAGCCGCTTCACCAGTAGCGTGCGCTGATCCAACTGTGGGAGCGGGCTTGCTCGCGAAGAGGTCGTCAAATCCAACATCAATGTTGGATGACAGACCGCATTCGCGAGCAAGTCGAATCGTCGCACCGCCGCTCCCACATTGGTTTGTGATCCTTCCTGCAAATCGCATCTGCCCGCACAGGGTAATCCCGCCATTTCCCGTTTTTTTCACATTTTGTCCGGATAATTCCGGGGCTTCTGGCGTCTGAGCCAGTCCCAATGTGCTATTACCCATAGCCTGAATTTCTGGAACGCATCCCTGCATGGCCACCCAACCGCTGCCCAAGTTGAAAACTGCCCGCCGCTCGCGCTTTGTCATGCGGTGGTATTCCTGGCTTTTGCTGGTGGCGGCTGCCGTGTATAGCCTGATGTTTGCGATGCACTGGGATGATCGCGGCGTGCTCTGGGTGATGGAGCGTTTCGAAAGCCCGGCCGAACGTCAAGAGAGTGTCTGGCTGCCGGATTACCGGGCGGTGATCGACGCCAAGCTGCTCCCGGGCATGGAGAAGGACGAAGCATCGGACGTGTCTTACGACCCGCAGACCAAAACCCTGTTTGCAGTGATGGGCAAGAACCCGTTCCTGGTGGAGTTGACCTTGCAGGGCGACGTATTGCGCAAGATGCCGCTGGTGGGCTGGAGCAATCCGGAAGGGGTCACAGTGATGGGCAACGGTTTGCTGGCGATTACCGATGAGCGCGAACACCTGCTCTCCATCGTCAAGGTTGATGCCGATACTCGCGAGCTGAATATCGCCAATTTCCCGAAATACGACCTCGGCCCGTCGAAAAACCAGAATAAAGGCTTCGAGGCAGTCGTATGGGATGCACGCACCCAGCAATTATTGCTGGGTGAAGAGCGCCCGCCAGCGCTGTTCAGCTGGAAAAGCGACGGCAGTCAGACCCTCAAGGGCGACAAGCAAAAGCTGTCCGGCGACGAACTGGATGTCCGCAACCTGTCGGCTTTGGCCATCGACCCACGCACTGGCCATACCCTGGTGTTGTCCGCCGACTCTCATTTGTTGCTGGAATTGGACGAGAAAGGCCAGCAGGTCAGTTTCATGACCTTGCTCGGTGGTTTCAATGGTCTGAAGAAAACCATTCCCCGTGCCGAAGGCGTGACGATGGACGAAGCGGGCACGTTGTACATGGTGAGTGAGCCGAACCTGTTCTACCGGTTCGAAAAACAACCGGAGCTGCCGAAGGCTGCGATCTTTTGATCTTTTGGCGCCGACAAAGTTGTTGAAAGTCAAAAGATCGCAGCCTTCGGCACCTCCTGCGCCATTAAGCTTGAGTTCATACGTGGTATTTCATCCGCCCGTCTTGTTGCCGAGCTCGCCTGAATGCGCCGACTTGCCCGTCCCAAACCCCTGATGCTGATCCTGTCGGTAATTGCGCTGATCGTGCTGATTGCTGTCGGCCAGTACCTGCGTCTGTTCGAGCGCTCCTGGTTCAATGTGCAGGCGTTATGGCAGCCGATGAATGCCCAGTCGATTGGTCTGGATCAGTATCAGGCAGTGATCGAGGCGCAAGTCATTGAAGGTCTGGACGCCGATGTTTCGGCGCTGACCTTCGATCCCGTGCGCAAAAGCCTGTTCACCGTCACCAATAAAAATGCCGAACTGATTGAATTGTCCCTGGAGGGCAAAATCCTGCAACGTGTGGCGCTGATCGGGTTTGGCGATCCTGAAGCGGTGGAATTCATCAGTGCTGACACTTACGTGATCACCGACGAGCGCCAGCAACGGCTGATCAAGATTCATCTGGAGAAGGACACGACGTTCCTCGATGCCGCGGATGCCGAGCAGATGACCCTCGGCGTGCACATGAGCGGCAACAAAGGATTTGAAGGGTTGGCCTATGACTCGGCGGGCAAGCGCTTGTTCGTCGCCAAGGAGCGCGACCCAATGCTGATCTACGAAGTTCAGGGCTTCCCTCATTACAATCCGGAGAAATCCTACGCGGTGCATGTGGTGAACAACCCCAAGCGCGATGCCGGGATGTTCGTGCGAGACCTGTCGAGCCTGCAATACGACGAGCGCAGTGGCCATCTGCTGGCGCTGTCCGATGAGTCACGACTGATTCTGGAGCTGGATGTCGATGGGCGACCGCTGACCACCCTGTCACTGAGCAAGGGACGTCAGGGATTGCAAAAGACTGTGCCGCAAGCAGAAGGCATCGCCATGGACGACGACGGCACCCTGTACCTCGTCAGCGAGCCGAATCTTTTCTACGTCTTCAAAAAACCACCGCAACCCTGACAAACACCCCAAAACAAATGTGGGAGCGGGCTTGCTCGCGAAAGCGGTGTGTCAGCAACATTGATGTCAACTGACACTCCCTCTTCGCGAGCAAGCCCGCTCCCACACTGTTTGGTGTTTGCCTTATTGGGCGCGCAGGGTTTTCACACCTTCACTCGTCCCCAGCAACAGCAAATCGGCCGGGCGGGCTGCGAACAAACCGTTGGTGACCACGCCGACGATGGCATTGATCTGTGTTTCCAGCTCCACCGGGTTGGTGATCTGCATGTTGAACACATCGAGGATGATGTTGCCGTTGTCGGTCAGCACGCCTTCACGGTAAACCGGGTCGCCGCCGAGCTTCACCAGTTGGCGGGCTACGTGGCTGCGGGCCATCGGGATCACTTCCACCGGCAGCGGGAACGCACCGAGCACCGGCACCAGTTTGCTGGCGTCGGCGATGCAGATGAAGGTCTTGGCCACGGCCGCGACAATCTTCTCGCGGGTCAGGGCCGCGCCGCCGCCCTTGATCAGGTTCAGGTGCTCGTCGCTTTCGTCGGCGCCGTCGACGTAGAACTCCAGGTCGCTGACGGTATTGAGCTCATACACCGGAATGCCGTGGCCCTTGAGGCGGGCGGCGGTGGCTTCGGAACTGGCGACCGCGCCATCGAATGCGCCTTTGTGCTTGGCCAGGGCATCGATGAAGCAGTTGGCGGTGGAGCCGGTGCCGACCCCGACGATGCTTTTGTCGTCGAGTTTTGGAAGGATGAAGTCGACGGCGGCCTGGGCTACGGCCTGTTTGAGTTGATCCTGGGTCATGCGGGCTCCGAAGTGCCGAAAGGGGAACGAAAGGCCGGCATTATAGGCCTCGCGATGAGGAAGGTCATTGCCGGTATGTCGAATGGTGGCGACGGAGCTTGCCTGTGGCGAGGGGGCTTGCCCCCGTTGGAGCGCGCAACGCTCCCCGGCATTCTTTCAGACAGTCTCGCGTAAGCAGGTTTTGCGACTGCTTCGCAGCCGAACGGGGGGCAAGCCCCCTCGTCACAATGGATCCGCGGTGTCTGCGAAGCCTGAAACCTCATGATTCGTGTGGTCGCCCGCCCAAAAGCCGGGTTAGACTCCTTGACCCTGCCCAACCCGCTCAGTGATGCTTTCCGATGCTCGAACAGTACGTCAAAAAGATCCTCACCTCGCGCGTTTATGACGTTGCCGTAGAAACCCCATTGCAGACTGCCCGCCAGCTCTCCGAGCGGCTGGGCAACGATATCTGGCTCAAGCGTGAAGACTTGCAGCCGGTGTTCTCGTTCAAGATTCGCGGCGCCTACAACAAGTTGACGCAGCTGAGCGATGAAGAGCGCGCTCGCGGCGTGGTCACCGCGTCGGCGGGCAATCACGCGCAAGGCCTGGCCCTGGCGGCCAAGGTTCTAGGCGTGAAAGCGACCATCGTGATGCCCAAGACCACCCCGGAGATCAAGGTCGAAGGCGTGCGTTCTCGCGGCGGCAAAGTGGTGCTGCACGGGGATTCGTTCCCGGAAGCCCTGGCCTACTCGCTGAAACTGGTCGACGAAAAAGGCTACGTCTACATTCACCCTTACGACGATCCTCACACCATTGCCGGGCAGGGCACGGTGGCCATGGAGATTCTGCGCCAGCACCCGGGGCGTCTGGATGCGATCTTCGTTCCGGTGGGCGGCGGCGGGCTGATCGCCGGGATCGCGGCGTACGTAAAATACCTGCGCCCGGACATCAAAATCATCGGCGTCGAACCGGATGACTCCAACTGCCTGCAAGCCGCCATGGCAGCCGGCGAGCGCGTGGTTTTGCCGACCGTGGGTCTCTTCGCCGATGGCGTTGCTGTGGCCCAGATCGGTCAGCACACTTTCGATATCTGCAAAGACTACGTAGACGAAGTCATCACCGTCAGCACCGACGAGATCTGTGCGGCAATCAAGGATATCTACGACGATACCCGCTCAATCACTGAACCTGCTGGCGCCTTGGGCGTGGCCGGGATCAAGAAATATGTCGAGCAACGCGGTGTCACGGGGCATACCTTCGTGGCCATCGACTCCGGCGCCAACGTCAACTTCGACCGCTTGCGCCACGTGGCCGAGCGCGCTGAACTGGGCGAGGGTCGCGAAGCCATCATCGCCGTGACCATTCCCGAGAAACCGGGCAGCTTCAAGGCGTTCTGCGAAGCGATCGGCAAGCGTCAGATCACCGAATTCAACTACCGCTACAACACTGGCAGCGAAGCGCACATCTTTGTCGGCGTGCAGACGCATCCGGAAAACGACCCGCGCAGTGCACTGCTCGCCAGTCTCACCGAGCAGGGTTTCCCGGTGCTCGACCTGACCGACAACGAACTGGCCAAGTTGCACATCCGCCACATGGTAGGCGGGCGTGCCGCCCAGGTTGTCGATGAAGTGGTGCTGCGCTTCGAGTTCCCGGAGCGTCCGGGTGCATTGTTCAACTTCCTCAACAAACTCGGCGGGCGCTGGAACATTTCGATGTTCCACTACCGCAACCACGGCGCGGCTGATGGCCGCGTGGTCGCAGGCCTGCAAGTACCGCACGACGAGCGTCACCTGGTACCGGCTGCGCTGGAAGAAATCGGCTACCCGTACTGGGACGAAAGCGACAACCCGGCCTATAAGCTGTTTCTCGGCTGAGCGGCTACGCTGACGAGCAAGTCATAAGGAAATCGAACAATGGAAACGTTAACCGCCCTTAAAATCGCTCACATAGTGGCGACGGTGGTGCTATTGATCAGCGCACTGGGGCTGGCGATCTGGGTCTGGCGCGCACGCCGTGCCGGTGATGCAACGACGGGAAGTCGCACCTTGCAACGACCGCTGGTATTCATCTGGCTATTGATGGGCCTGGCACTGCTGAGCATGCCGTTCACCGGTTGGTGGATGGTGCATCTGGTGGGCTGGCCGTTGGGGCAGACCTGGCTGTTGGCTTCCAGTGTGCTCTATACCGTGGCGGCGCTGGGATGGTTCTGGCTGGTGGTGCGGCTCAATCGGCTGCGCCAGGCGCCCGCTGGGGGGAGTGGGAAGTTTACGTTTGCGTTGGCGCTGTTCAGCTTTGTCTGCTTTGTCGCCATTGCGGGGTTGATGGGGGCCAAGCCGGTTTAAGGCTACAGACCGAGTTGACCCAATCGCGGGCAAGCCCGCTCCCACAGGGATCTCTGGTGTGAATGCTATTTACGCCATACCGTAGAACCTGTGGGAGCGGGCTTGCCCGCGATGGCGATATCAATCGCGCAACGAAATCACCGGCCAACCACGCTTTTCAGCCTCGGCCCGCAGATTTACATCCGGATCAACAGCAATCGGATTCGTCACCTGTTCCAGCAACGGCAAGTCATTCATCGAATCGCTGTAGAAATAGCTGTCTTCCAGGTTATGGCCAGTCTCTTCCAGCCAACGAATCAACCGGGTCACCTTGCCTTCACGGAAGCATGGAACATCGGTGCTGCGCCCGCTGTAGCGGCCATCAACCATTTCACACTCGGTGGCGATCAGGGTTTCGACGCCTAAGCGTGCTGCAATCGGCCCGGTCACAAAGCGGTTGGTGGCGGTGATGATCACCAGCTTGTCGCCGGCCTCACGGTGCTTGGCCAGCAGTTCGATAGCCTTGGGCAGAACGATCGGCTCGATGCAATCGCGCATGTAGTCCAGATGCCATTGATCCAGCGTGGCCATCTCGGTGCGGCCGAGAACTTCCAGGCAGAAGTTCAGGTACGCGTCGTTATCCAGCTTGCCGGCCAGGTAATCCTGATAGAACTCGTCGTTGCGTGCCTTGTAGGCGACGGCGTCGAGGAAACCGCGTTCGCACAGATAATCGCCCCAGGCGTGGTCACTGTCACCGCCCAGAAGCGTGTTGTCCAAGTCGAATAAAGCCAGCCGCATTGCAGTTACTCGCTGAAAAGTCTGTAGAAAGGTGTCCAGAATACGGACTTTTCACAAGAGTGCACATAAGGTAGGTCGGCTCGTTGCTGCTTTCACAACCTTTGTGGAACAATGCGACGACATGCGTTTGCGAGGTTGTTGCCGTGATCGACCCCGATGGTTTCCGCCCCAATGTCGGGATCATTCTGACGAATGATGCCGGCCAGGTGCTATGGGCTCGCCGTATCAATCAAGATGCCTGGCAGTTTCCACAGGGAGGGATCAACCCCCAGGAGACGCCGGAAGACGCCTTGTACCGCGAGTTGAACGAAGAAGTGGGCCTGGAGCGCGAAGATGTTGAAATACTCGCCTGCACCCGGGGCTGGTTGCGCTATCGTTTGCCGCAACGTCTGGTCAGGACGCACAGCCAACCGCTGTGCATCGGCCAGAAGCAGAAATGGTTTCTCCTGCGCCTGATCTCCAACGAGCAGCGGGTGCGGATGGATTTGACCGGTAAACCGGAATTCGATGGCTGGCGCTGGGTCAGTTATTGGTATCCGTTGGGCCAGGTGGTGACATTCAAGCGCGAGGTTTATCGCCGCGCTCTCAAAGAGCTTGCCCCGCGCCTTTTAGCGCGCGACTGACGACGGAGTTCGACCCCGAGCCATGCTCAATACGCTGCGCAAGATCGTCCAGGAAGTTAACTCCGCCAAGGATCTCAAGGCGGCGTTGGGGATTATTGTGTTGCGCGTCAAAGAGGCCATGGGCAGCCAGGTCTGCTCGGTCTACCTGCTTGACCCAGAGACCAATCGCTTCGTGCTGATGGCCACCGAGGGCTTGAACAAGCGCTCGATCGGCAAAGTCAGCATGGCACCCAACGAAGGTCTGGTCGGCCTGGTCGGCACGCGTGAAGAACCCCTGAACCTCGAAAACGCCGCGGATCACCCGCGCTACCGTTACTTCGCCGAGACCGGTGAAGAGCGCTACGCCTCGTTCCTCGGGGCGCCGATCATTCACCACCGTCGCGTCGTCGGCGTGTTGGTCATTCAGCAAAAAGAACGCCGCCAGTTCGATGAGGGTGAAGAAGCCTTCCTCGTGACCATGAGCGCGCAACTTGCCGGCGTTATCGCCCACGCCGAGGCCACCGGCTCGATCCGTGGCCTGGGCCGTCAGGGCAAAGGTATCCAGGAAGCAAAGTTCGTCGGTGTACCGGGCTCACCGGGCGCGGCGGTCGGAACCGCGGTTGTCATGCTGCCGCCGGCCGATCTGGACGTGGTGCCGGACAAGACCATCACCGACATCAACGCGGAACTTGGCCTGTTCAAGACCGCCATCGAGGGCGTGCGCGCCGACATGCGTGCCTTGTCCGCCAAACTGGCCACCCAGCTGCGGCCTGAAGAGCGGGCGCTGTTCGACGTTTATCTGATGATGCTCGACGATGCCTCTCTCGGCAGCGAAATCACCACGGTGATCAAGACCGGTCAGTGGGCCCAGGGCGCGTTGCGTCAGGTGGTCACAGAACACGTCAACCGTTTCGAGTTGATGGACGACGCCTACCTGCGTGAGCGCGCCTCGGACGTCAAAGACCTCGGTCGGCGCTTGCTGGCTTATCTGCAGGAAGAGCGGCAGCAGACCCTGGTCTACCCCGACAACACCATTCTGGTCAGCGAAGAACTGACGCCGGCGATGCTCGGCGAGGTGCCGGAAGGCAAGCTGGTGGGGTTGGTGTCGGTACTCGGTTCCGGCAACTCCCACGTGGCGATCCTGGCGCGCGCCATGGGTATTCCGACGGTGATGGGCCTGGTCGACTTGCCGTACTCCAAGGTCGACGGCATCCAGATGATCGTCGACGGCTACCACGGTGAGGTCTATACCAACCCGAGTGATGTGCTGCGCAAGCAGTTCGCCGAGGTGGTCGAGGAAGAGAAGCAACTGGCCCTCGGTCTGGATGCACTGCGGGACCTGCCGTGCATCACGGTCGACGGTCACCGCATGCCGCTGTGGGTCAACACTGGCCTGCTGGCGGACGTGGCACGGGCGCAGAAGCGCGGCGCCGAGGGCGTGGGTCTGTACCGCACCGAAGTGCCGTTCATGATCAACCAGCGCTTCCCGAGCGAAAAAGAGCAGCTGGCGATCTATCGCGAGCAACTCGCCGCGTTTCATCCGCAACCGGTGACCATGCGCAGCCTGGACATCGGCGGCGACAAGGCACTGTCGTACTTCCCGATCAAGGAAGACAACCCGTTCCTCGGCTGGCGCGGCATTCGCGTGACGCTCGACCACCCGGAAATCTTCCTGGTGCAGACCCGCGCCATGCTCAAGGCCAGCGAAGGCTTGAACAACCTGCGCATTCTGCTGCCGATGATTTCCGGCACCCATGAGCTGGAAGAAGCCCTGCACCTGATTCACCGAGCCTGGGGCGAAGTCCGCGACGAAGGCACCGACGTGCCGATGCCGCCGGTTGGCGTGATGATCGAGATTCCGGCGGCGGTGTATCAGACCAAGGAACTGGCGCGACAAGTGGACTTCCTGTCGGTCGGCTCCAACGACCTGACCCAGTACTTGCTGGCCGTGGACCGCAACAACCCGCGGGTGGCCGATCTCTACGACTACCTGCACCCGGCGGTATTACAAGCCTTGCAGAACGTCGTGCGTGATGCCCATGCCGAAGGCAAGCCCGTGAGTATCTGCGGCGAAATGGCCGGTGACCCGGCGGCGGCGGTGTTATTGATGGCGATGGGCTTCGACAGTCTGTCGATGAACGCCACCAACTTGCCAAAAGTGAAGTGGATGCTGCGTCAGATCAACTTGAGCAAGGCCAAGGAATTGCTGGCTGAGCTGATGACCATCGACAACCCGCAAGTTATCCACAGCTCGCTGCAGTTGGCGCTGAAGAATCTTGGGTTGGCGCGGATGATTAATCCGGCTTCGGTTAAAACCCTCTAAAACGCTGAGGGCCTGTGGCGAGGGAGCTTGCTCCCGTTCGGCTGCGAAGCAGTCGTAATCCGGCCGATGCGATCTTTCTGAAAGAACGCATTGGCCGGATCGGGAGCGCTTCGCACTCCAGCGGGAGCAAGCTCCCTCGCCACAATTAATCGCCCGAGCTTCAAACCCTGATCTCTACCTCCCCCAAATGCCCCCCATACGGCCCGAAACTCCGTTCGACCATATGCCGCCCCCCATCCGCCTGAACAATCAGCGCCGTGCTCGCCCGTGTCCCGTAAGTCGGGCTCTTGATAAACACGCTCGACAACAACGTCTCGGTAGTCTGCCCCACGCCAGTGTCCGGCAGTTCGGAGAGCGGCGCCGTCTGCGGGTCGCTGAGCAAGGCCAATAGCGCCTGCGGCTGCGGATCGCCCAACACCTCGCTCAATGCTGCCTTGGCTTTGAGCACTTTTGGCCACGGCGTATCCAGCCCCGCGTTCGATAGGCCATAAACCCCAGGTTTGAGCATGACCGCCTCTGTCTCACGGGCATTGAAGTGCCACAGCTCGTTGGCATTGCCGATCAGCAGGTTAAACCCGGCATATTCCAGCGAACGTGCAACAACGTCCCTCAAGTAGTCGTCAATCGACATGTCCCCGCTAAGAAACTGCGCCACCAGTTCACCCCGCGATTTGCGCGCTGGCGGTTGAAGGGGATCTCGGATGTTGGTCAGTGCGGCGAAGCGCCCGTTGGCGCCGACACCGAGCCACGTACCGCCAGCCTCAAGGTCGCGACCGGCGTACACGTGCGGGGCTTGCGGCCATTGCGCCAAGGGCAGGCTGGGCCGGGCATAGAATTCGTCGCGGTTGGCCGCCACGATCAGTGGCTGGGCATGACCCGGTCGCCAGGCAAAAACAATCAGGCACATAAGGTGGTCCTTGTGTGTTTTTTGCTCACTCTACGCAGACATCGCTCATCGATCCATCGCCATCCACAGTGGAGCCCGAGGCCATGCTTCCGTTACCATGCCGCTCCTGATTCGGGATGCTTGGGGATGCGGACATGGAATTTCTGCTCTATCTGGCGCTGGGCGCCTGTGCGGGCGTGCTGGCCGGGCTGTTTGGAGTAGGCGGCGGGATCATCATTGTCCCGGTGCTGGTGTTTAGTTTCACCTTGCAGGGATTTGATGCGTCGATCCTGACGCATCTGGCAGTCGGCACCTCGCTGGCGACGATCATCTTTACGTCGGTCAATGCGGTTCGCGAGCATCATCGCCGCGGTGCCGTGCGTTGGCCGATTTTTGCCTGGATGACGCTGGGCATTCTGATCGGTGCCGGTTTCGGCGCGCTGACCGCCGAGGCGATCTCCGGGCCGCATTTGCAGAAGATCATCGGCGTATTCGCGCTGATCATCGCCGTTCAACTCGCTTTGGACTTCAAGCCCAAGGCCAGCCGAACGGTGCCGGGCAAAGTCGGTCTGACCGTGGCTGGCAGCGTGATTGGCTGGGCCTCGGCGATTTTCGGGATTGGCGGCGGCTCGTTGACCGTGCCGTTCCTGACCTGGCGCAGCGTGCCGATGCAGCAGGCGGTGGCCACTTCGTCGGCCTGTGGCCTGCCAATCGCCCTGGCCAGTGCATTAAGTTTCATGATTCTGGGGTGGCACGATCCACTGCTGCCGGCCCATAGTCTCGGTTTTGTTTATTTGCCGGCGCTGCTGGGGATCGCCCTGACCAGCATGGTTTTCGCCCGCCTCGGTGCGCGACTGGCCCACACGCTGTCGCCGCGCTTGCTGAAAAGACTGTTTGCCGCTTTGCTGTTTTGCGTCGGCTTGAGCTTCCTGCTCTGACGCATCGCGCAATCCTGGCTTAATCCTGGTGTGACAGCGTCGCCCGGGAATTTGAAGGTTTCAACTCTAACGAGGAGTCGCAATGCTGCCTTACCCGCAGATCGACCCGGTGGCCCTGGCCATCGGTCCGCTGAAAATCCACTGGTACGGCCTGATGTACCTGATCGGCATCGGCGGTGCATGGCTGTTGGCGTCCCGTCGACTGAACCGCTTCGACCCGACCTGGAGCAAAGAGAAACTCTCCGACATGGTGTTCTGGATGTCGATGGGCGTCATCGTCGGCGGCCGTTTGGGTTATGTGCTTTTCTACGACCTGAGCGCCTACATCGCCAACCCACTGCTGATCTTCGAAGTGTGGAAGGGCGGCATGTCGTTCCATGGCGGATTTATCGGTGTGATGCTGGCGGCGCTGTGGTTCGGTAAAAAGAATGACAAGTCGTTCTTCCAGCTGATGGACTTCGTCGCGCCGATGGTGCCGATCGGCCTGGGTGCCGGGCGCATCGGTAACTTCATCAACGCCGAGTTGTGGGGCAAGGCGACCGACGTGCCGTGGGCGATGGTCTTCCCGACCGATCCGGCGCAACTGGCGCGTCATCCGTCGCAGCTGTACCAGTTCGCGCTGGAAGGCGTGGCGCTGTTCGCGATCCTCTGGCTGTTCTCGCGCAAGCCGCGGCCGACCATGGCGGTGTCCGGGATGTTCGCGCTGTTCTATGGCATCTTCCGTTTCATCGTCGAATTCGTTCGCGTGCCGGATGCGCAACTGGGCTATCTGGCGTGGAACTGGCTGACCATGGGCCAGGTGCTGTGCGTACCGATGATCGTCGGCGGTCTGTTCTTGATCTGGCTGGCTTATCGGCGCGCCCCGGCGGCCCCCGCAGCTGCTGTATAAGAAGCAAACGCTATAAATTCGAACCCCGGGGCGAGGCTCCCGGGTTCAAGGACACAGGTAATTCATGAAGCAATATCTCGAACTGGTCGCCCACGTCATCAAGAACGGCACCAAACAGGCCAACCGCACCGGCGTGAACACCATCAGCTTTCCGGGCGCGATGCTGCGCTTCGATCTGCAGGAAGGTTTCCCGGCGATTACCACTCGCAAGATGGCCTTCAAATCCGCCATCGGCGAGATGTGCGGTTTTCTGCGCGGGGTGAACAACGCTGCCGAGTTCCGTGCCCTGGGCTGCAAGGTCTGGGACCAGAACGCCAACGAAAACGCTCAATGGCTGGCCAACCCGTTCCGTCAGGGCGAAGACGACCTCGGCGAGATCTACGGTGTGCAATGGCGCAATTGGCCGGCGTACAAGCAGATTCCGGTCAGCAACCAGGCGGCCATCGAGCAGACCCTGAGCCAGGGTTATCGTCAGATTGCCGAAGGCTCCGAGGCCGGTCAGGCCTATGTGGTGCTGTACAAGGCGATCGACCAGATACGCCAGTGCGTCGACACCATCATCAAGGACCCGGGCAGCCGTCGCATCCTGTTCCACGGCTGGAACGTTGCCCAACTCGACGAAATGGCCCTGCCGCCGTGCCACTTGCTGTACCAGTTCCACCCGAATGTGGAGACCAAGGAAATCTCCCTGACCCTCTACATCCGCTCCAACGACCTGGGCCTGGGCACGCCGTTCAACCTCACCGAAGGCGCCGCGCTGCTGAGCCTGATCGGTCGTCTGACCGGTTACACACCGCGCTGGTTCACCTATTTCATCGGCGACGCCCACGTCTACGAAAATCACCTGGACATGCTCAACGAACAGCTCAAGCGCGAGCCGTTCCCGATGCCGAAACTGGTGATTGCCGACCGCGTGCCGGAGTTTGCCAAGACCGGTGTTTATCAGCCGGAATGGCTGGAGCAGATCGAGCCGAGCGATTTCTCGCTAGAAGGCTATGAACACCACGCGCCGATGACCGCGCCGATGGCGGTCTGAAGATCAACGACTGAACCTGTGGGAGCGGGCTTGCCCGCGATGACGGCGTCACATCCAACATTGATGTGACTGACAAACCGCTATCGCGGGCAAGCCCGCTCCCACAGGTTTTTGTGGTGTTCTTAGTGCCCGTGGCTTCTCCCGACATGGGAATGCTCAACCTCCGTCGCCACAACTCCGCCGCTCACTTCCAACCGTTGCAAAATCCCGCACTGATCGATATCCGGCCCTTCGCTGCAGCGTTGGCGCAGGTCGAGCAGTTGTGTCTGCAACGCCAGCAAACCGTCGATCCGGGCTTTCACATGGTGGATGTGTTCGTCGATCAGCGCGTTGACGTTTTCGCATTGATCCTGCGGGCTGTCGCGCAGGGCTAGCAGGCTGCGGATTTCCTCAAGGGTCATGTCGAGGGTGCGGCAGTTGCGGATGAAGGTCAGGCGCTCGGCGTGGGCCTGGGTGTAGACGCGGTAATTGCCGTCGCTGCGGGCCGGCTCCGGCAACAGGCTTTCGCGCTCGTAGTAACGGATGGTTTCCACGGCGCAGTCGGTGAGTTTCGCCAGTTCTCCGATTTTCATCGCGACAATCTCCAAAAGGGTGCTTGACCCTATAGTGGCTACAGGGTCTTTACTTGGCAACAGGCACCTTCATGGACGCGACCAATGAGCGATTCTCTTCACACCCACAAACCCGAGGCTGATCACGATCACGATCACGATCACCGCCACAAGCTGCAGCCTGTGCAGAAGCATGACCATGGCGGCCACGGGGATTCCTGCTGTTCCTCCAAAGCGGCGGCACCGTCGCTTATCAAGCTGAGCGAAACGCCAACAGCCGGCGCCCGGCTGAGCAGTTTCCGCATCGAGGCGATGGACTGCCCGACCGAGCAGACGCTGATCCAGAACAAACTCGGGAAGCTTTCGGGTGTGCAGCAACTGGAATTCAACCTGATCAACCGGGTGCTGGGCGTGACCCATGACCTGCCAAGCACTACGCCGATCATCGACGCGATCAAGTCCCTCGGCATGCACGCCGAGCCGATGGGGCAGGGGCTGAAGCGCCAGCGTCGAGCCCTGAACCTGCGAAAAAGCCTTGGTGGCCGTTGGCGCTGTCCGGCGTCGGGGCGCTGGCCGCCGAGCTTATCCACTTCACCAATGCGGCGCCAAACTGGGTGGTAGCGGTTATCGCGCTGATCTCGATCCTCAGCGGTGGCCTCAGCACTTACAAGAAGGGCTGGATCGCCCTGAAAAATCTCAACCTGAACATCAACGCGCTGATGAGCATCGCAGTGACCGGCGCAATCCTGATCGGTCAGTGGCCGGAAGCGGCGATGGTGATGTTCCTGTTCACCGTGGCCGAGTTGATCGAGGCCAGGTCTCTAGACCGGGCGCGCAACGCTATCGGCGGGCTGATGCAGATGACCCCCGAGCAAGCCACGGTGCAGCAGGTCGACGGCAGTTGGGTCGCACAACCGGTTAAAGACATCGAACTGGGTGCGCGGGTGCGGGTGCGCCCAGGTGAACGGATCGGTCTGGACGGCGAAGTGCTGTCCGGCAACTCGACCATCGATCAGGCGCCGATCACCGGTGAAAGCCTGCCGGTGGAGAAAACCATCGGCGACAAGGTATTCGCCGGCACCATCAACCAGTCCGGTTCGCTGGAATATACCGTGACAGCCGCGGCGAACAATTCGACCCTGGCGCGGATTATCCACGCCGTGGAACAGGCTCAGGGTGCTCGCGCTCCGACCCAGCGTTTTGTCGACGCCTTCTCGAAAATCTACACCCCGGCGGTGTTCATCCTGGCCGTGGCCGTGGCGGTGATCCCGCCACTGTTCATGGATGCGTTGTGGTTCGACTGGATCTACCGGGCGCTGGTGTTGCTGGTGGTCGCCTGCCCGTGCGCATTGGTGATTTCCACCCCGGTGACCATCGTCAGCGGCCTCGCGGCAGCGGCGCGCAAAGGGATTCTGGTCAAGGGCGGCGTCTACCTGGAGCACGGCCACAAACTCGATTACCTGGCCCTCGACAAGACCGGCACCCTTACTCACGGCAAACCGGTGCAGACCGACTATGTGTCCCTCGACCCAACCGCTAATGAAACAGCCCCGGCCATTGCAGCGGCACTGGCCGGTCGTTCGGATCACCCGGTGTCGCTGGCCATCGCCAATGCGGCTGTGGATGCAGTTGTGGATAACCAACGCGCACCGCTGATTGTGGATAACTTCGAAGCCCTGGCGGGTCGTGGTGTGCGCGGCGAGATCAACGGTGAGCTCTACCACTTGGGCAACCATCGCCTGGTGGAAGATTTGGGCCTGTGTTCTCCAGCGCTGGAAGAGAAACTGTTTGCTCTGGAGAAACAGGGCAAATCCGTGGTGCTGCTGCTCGACAAGTCGGGTCCCTTGGCGCTGTTTGCCGTCGCGGACACCGTGAAAGCGTCCAGTCGCGAAGCGATCCAGCAGTTGCATGAGTTGGGCATCAAAACCCTGATGCTGACCGGCGACAACGTTCACACCGCCCAGGCCATCGCCGCCCACGTGGGCATCGATCAGGCGCAGGGCGATCTGTTGCCGACCGATAAGCTGCAAGCCATTGAAAGTCTGTATGCCCAAGGTCATCGGGTCGGAATGGTCGGCGACGGTATCAATGACGCCCCGGCACTGGCGCGGGCCGAGATCGGTTTCGCCATGGCGGCCGCCGGTACCGACACTGCCATTGAAACCGCTGATGTCGCCCTGATGGACGACGATCTGCGCAAGATTCCGGCATTCATCCGCCTGTCGCGGCAGACCTCGAATATCCTCAAACAGAACATTGCCCTGGCTTTGGTCATCAAAGCGATCTTTCTTGGGGTAACCTTCGCCGGGATCGCCACCATGTGGATGGCGGTGTTCGCCGACATGGGCGTGAGCCTGTTGGTGGTGTTCAATGGTTTGCGCCTGTTGCGCAAATAGACGATTTGCTGAGGCCCGGCTTAAGAATTGCGGTGACTGGTCTGGCGCCTTCGCGAGCAAGCCCGCTCCCACATTGGATCTGCGTCGTACACAAAAATTTTGGTCACCGAAGATCAAATGTGGGAGCGGGCTTGCTCGCGAAGAGGCCCCCTGAACAATACATTACTCGGGCTCTACAGCTGCTGCGCCAACTCCTCAACCTGCTCTTGGCGCTCCGCCTGATTCAACTTCGAATGAGGATTCAGCGACGACCACTGCGGATGCGCCCGCGCCTTGTTCAGCGCTTCCGGCAGTTTGCCTTCGCGCCAGGTTTTGTCCTGCGGCGCGGCGACCTGAATGCTGTCCATCGCCGCGTGCCCACGGGAATTCAGAGCTTGCAGCAATTGCCGCTGGCGCAAGGCCAACAGCCGTAGCACACCGTCGTCGACGGTCAGTTCTCGCTGCCCTTTGATCTTGCCCAGCAGCCGGCTGCCATAACTGCGGGCGGTTTGCAGGGTGCCGCCGGCAATCGCTCCGGCCAGTGCGGCGGCACCGAGGGTCAGGCCGCCCACCAACAAATCGACACCGGCCCCGGCCGCTGCGCCGGCTGCGATACCGCCGCCGACCCGCACACCGAGCTGCTTCAGGGTTTCCGGGTTGAACAGGTCATCGCCCCAGCGGCCATCGAGCAGCGGCAAGTCACTGGCCGCCGCATCTTGTGGACGGAAGGCGTAGAGCTTGAGCAAGGCCTCGACGCAGCGTTGTTCGCGCTGACGCACTGCTTTGCGCAGTTCGCTGATCGCTTGCTGTTCTTGCGCCGCCTCGCTGACCACACTGCGGCGGAAGGCTGCGCAATCGATCAATAAATCGGCAATCAGCCGCGCTGCACTTTGCTGACGGGCCAGGCGTTGGGCTTGCTGGTCGGCGATCAAGCGCTCCAGTTGTTCGCGGGAGTTTTCCAGCAGCAGTGCGAGGCTTTCATAGAGTCGACGTTCGCCGTCTTCCGGTGGCGCGACGCTGTCGAAACGCACCAATGCATGCAAGCCCAATCGCGCCAGGGCTTCACGCCAATCAGGTTCGCGATGCTGGGCGCTGCTGACAAAGTTCAGCACCGGCAATAGCGGTTTGCCGCAACTGGCCAACACTTCCAGTTCGTCGCGGTACTTGGCCAGCACCGGCTCCCGGGCGTCGATCACATAGAGACCGGCGTCCGAGGCGAGCAGTTGCCGCAGCACCTTGGCTTCCTGTTCGAAGCGCTGTCGGGCTTCGCTGCCCTCAAGAAAACGCGCCAATCGTGCCGGGCCGTCGAGGCGTTCGCCGGGTCGTTCCAGGCGTTCGAGATAGTCGAGCAGGGCGATGGCGTCTTCCAGGCCCGGAGTGTCGAAGAGATCGAGCAACGGCTCGCCGTCTACCGACAATCGTGCGCCTTCGACGTGGCGAGTGGTGCTGGGGCGATGGGACACTTCGCCGAAGCCGACATCTCGCGTCAGCGTTCGCAGCAACGAGGTTTTGCCGACATTGGTGTGGCCGACCACGGCGAGTTTTAATGGATTAGTCATGACCCGTCTCCAGCCAGTTCAACGGCGCGCAATCGGCGAATGGCAGGTCCAGTTGTTGTAGCGCAACATGCCAGTCGCCCAGGCGTTCGGCATCCAGCGCTTCGCCGGGTGGCGCTTGCAACAACCACACGCGGGTGGCGCTGGCGCTGCGAGCCAGTTCGGCAATCAGCGCCAGGCTGCCACGGTCCGGCGAACGCCGTGGGTCACAGGCGATGGCCAAGCGCGCCGGGGGAAAACGACTCAGCTGTTCGAGCAGTTTGTGCCGGGATTCACGGCTGTCGAGGACGCCGGCGTTGTTGACGTTTTTCGGCAACTGCGGCGGCCAGGGGCGTTGCTCGTCCAGCTCGATGGCCACCAACAGCGCGCCATCGCTTTGCAGATCGCTGGCAGAATTTTCAATCCGATGAAGTTGTTCTGGCGCGGCATCGCTGATGCCCAGGCGTTCACTGGTGGGCATCAGCCGTTCGCGCAGTTGGGCGTAGCCGGGCAGGTTCAGATCCAGACGCAGGGTTGCTTGCCCGGTTTTCCAGCGCCACAGGCAGAACAGTGCAAGCAGCAAGCGCGGTAACACGCCGTACACCAGCAGCACCCCAACCAGCCACGCTGCCCAGGCCTGGCGGGCGCTTTCGATGTTCAGCGCGGCATCGCCGCTGGCGCGGATCATCTCCACGCTGGGCACGCTGAAACCGAGCAAGGCCGGCAGGGCGCCGAGGGCTTGGGTCATGGCGACGAAGGTGTCGCCGCCGAGAATGGTGGTTTCCCAGACGAAACCGTAACGCCGGGTCGCCATCAGCGTCAGGACCATCACCAAGGCGCTGAGCATCGCCAATAACCACAATCCATTGACCAGTACACCAAGCGCCCAACGATTGAGTTTCTGCCGTTGCAGCAACAGCAGCAGGGCTGGCGCCAGTTGCGCGGCGTTGGCATCACGGGCGAGTTTTTCACTGAGCCACAGCCATAATCGTCCAAGGGCTGCACCCTGCTCGCCGGCAAACACCAGACCCAGGGCCCAGCTCAGCAATAAAATCAGATTCAGCCCGAGCAGGCTGCCCAACGCCCAGAAAACATTGACCGGGGTTTGGCCGTCGCCCAGCGCGGCAAACGTCAGGCCGGCGCCACTGATCACGGCCAGCACGGCCAACACGATCAGCGCCAGTCGCGCGCCTTGCAGCCAATGTTTGAGGGCGTGGGTCTGTCCGTCGCGCTCGGCCAGCCACAGGGCGCGGCGTTGAATGCGCGTCGGCAGGTCGCCGCCGGCGCTACGGGCGATTCGATTGGCTTCCAGATCATCCAGCGGGCCGGCGTGTTCTTCACGCAGGCGCACGGTTTCGCTCAGCCAGAGGTTTTGCAGTGGAGTCAGTTCAGTCACGCGGCTTCCCGTCGCTTAATTGAGCGGTGAGCATAACCGCTGTGACGCTTATCGGGGTAAGGGAGGCTCTGGTATCCTCGCCGACATGACTAAATCACTCCCCCTCAGCCTGATCGCAGCCCTCGGTGAAAACCGTGTGATCGGCGTCGACAACAGCATGCCCTGGCACTTGCCGGGGGACTTCAAATACTTCAAGGCCACCACCCTCGGCAAGCCGATCATCATGGGTCGCAAGACCTGGGATTCCCTCGGTCGTCCGCTGCCGGGGCGGTTGAACATCGTGGTCAGCCGTCAGGCGGATCTGCAGCTGGAAGGCGCGGAGGTTTATCCGTCGCTGGAGGCAGCGGTGGCTCGGGCGCAGCAATGGGCGAACGAGCAGGGCGTCGATGAGGTGATGTTGATTGGCGGGGCGCAGCTGTATGCGCAAGGGTTGGCACAAGCTGATCGGCTGTACCTGACCCGCGTGGCGTTGAGTCCGGAAGGGGATGCGTGGTTTCCGGAGTTTGATTTGAACCAGTGGAAACTGGTGTCGAATGTTCCGAATCCGGCGGAGGGTGACAAGCCGGCGTATAGCTTTGAGGTGTGGGAAAAAGCTTAAAAGCATCGCGGGCAAGCCCGCTCCCACAGTGATCAAGGTGGAACACAAATTGTGTAAACACCAAAAAACCTGTGGGAGCGGGCTTGCCCGCGAAGAGGCCTGCTCAGACGATGGAAGCCTTAAGCCTGAGCCAACGCCCCATGCTCATCCGCATCCAGCAACGCTTTATCCGTCTGCTGCATCATCTGGCTGGTAATCGCACCCGCCGTAATCGAACCACTGACGTTCAACGCCGTACGACCCATATCAATCAGCGGCTCAACCGAAATCAGCAACGCCACCAGTGACACCGGCAAACCCATGGCCGGGAGCACGATCAGCGCGGCGAAGGTCGCGCCGCCACCGACCCCGGCCACACCGGCCGAACTCAGCGTCACAATCGCCACCAACGTCGCGATCCATAGTGGGTCCAGCGGGTTGATGCCCACGGTTGGCGCCACCATCACCGCCAACATTGCCGGGTACAGACCGGCACAGCCGTTCTGGCCAATGGTCGCGCCAAACGAGGCGGCGAAACTGGCGATGGATTGTGGAATACCCAAACGGCTGGTCTGGGCTTCAATGCTCAGCGGAATAGTTGCGGCGCTGGAGCGGCTGGTGAAGGCAAACGTCAGCACCGGCCAGATTTTGCGGAAGAACCGTAGCGGGTTGATCCCGGCCGCAGACACCAGCAGGCCATGGACCACAAACATCAAGCCCAGGCCGATGTAGGACACCACCACGAAACTGCCGAGCTTGATGATGTCTTGCAGGTTGGAGCCGGCAACCACTTTGGTCATCAGCGCCAATACGCCGTACGGGGTCAGCTTCATCACCAGGCGTACCAGGCGCATCACCCAGGCTTGCAGGGTGTCGATGGCGTTGATTACTTTCTGACCTTTTTCGACATCATCCTTGAGCAATTGCAGCGCGGCGACCCCAAGGAATGCCGCAAAGATCACCACGCTGATGATCGACGTCGGCTTGGCGCGGGCCAGGTCGGCGAACGGGTTCTGCGGGATGAACGACAGCAGCAATTGCGGCACATTCAGGTCGGCGACCTTGCCCGCGTAGTCGCTCTGAATGGTTTGCAGGCGAGCCATTTCCTGGGTGCCGGCGACCAGGCCTTCGGCGGTGAGGCCGAACAGGTTGGTCAGGCCGATGCCAATCAGCGCCGCGATAGCGGTGGTGAACAGCAACGTGCCGATGGTCAGGAAGCTGATCTTGCCCAGCGACGAAGCGTTGTGCAGGCGTGCCACGGCGCTGAGGATCGAGGCGAACACCAGCGGAATCACGATCATTTGCAGCAACTGCACGTAACCGTTGCCCACCAGATCGAACCAGCCGATCGAGGCTTTCAATACCGGGTTGCCCGCACCGTAAATCGTGTGCAGAGCGACGCCAAATACCACGCCCAGGACCAGCGCCAGCAGAACCTTTTTGGCCAGGCTCCAAGTGGTGTGACGGGTTTGCGCCAGGCCAAAGAGCAAGGCGAGGAATACCAACAGATTGAGGATCAGCGGCAGATTCATTGGAACTCCCATAGGACGTGTGCCAACTGCCTTCCGGGGCAGCTGCGAACCGGGAAGCCTAACAGCTTGAAAATTAATGAATTAATATCAAAAACGTATGACTACTGTCGTTTTTGGAATAAGCGGGTGTCGCTGTCGGAGATGCAGTTGGCGCTATAGGAACGCGGGCGGTCGCTGACAGACGAGGACTGTCACACTTATTTGTTAGCGTCGATTTCTTTGAATCAGGGAGAAACGCCGATGAAGCTCGCACCGAAATTTCTGGCTGTCACACTTGGATTGAGTTTGGGCTTTGGCCTTGCTGGCCAGGCGTTCGCTACTGACCTGAAGCACTGGCCGGCCGATCAGGCCAAGGCGCTGGATGCGATGATCGCGGCCAACGCCAACAAGGGTAACTTCGCGGTGTTCGACATGGACAACACCAGTTACCGCTACGACCTCGAAGAGTCCTTGTTGCCGTTCATGGAAAACAAGGGCCTGATCACCCGCGAGAGTCTCGATCCCTCCCTGAAACTGATCCCGTTCAAGGACACGGCCGACCATAAGGAAAGCCTGTTCAGCTATTACTATCGCCTCTGCGAAATCGACGACATGGTTTGCTATCCATGGGTCGCCCAAGTGTTTTCCGGTTTCACGCTTCAAGAGCTCAAGGGCAACGTCGATGAGCTGATGGCGTCTGGCAAACCGGTGCCGAGCACTTATTACGAAGGCGATGTGGTCAAGACCATCGATGTCCAGCCGCCAAAAGTCTTCACCGGCCAGGCCGAGCTCTACAACAAGCTGATGGAGAACGGCATTGAGGTCTACGTGATGACCGCTGCCTCCGAAGAGTTGGTGCGCATGGTCGCTGCTGATCCGAAGTACGGCTACAACGTCAAACCGCAGAATGTGATCGGCGTGACCACGCTGCTCAAGGACCGCAAGACTGGCGAACTGACCACGGCGCGTAAGCAGATCACTGCCGGCAAGTATGACGAGAAGGCCAACCTTGGCCTCGAGTTGACTCCGTACCTGTGGACCCCGGCAACCTGGATGGCCGGCAAGCAGGCGGCAATCCTGACCTACATCGATCAATGGAAAAAGCCGGTCCTGGTGGGTGGTGATACACCGAGCAGCGACGGTTACATGCTGTTCCACAGCGTCGACGTGTCCAAGGGCGGCATCCATTTGTGGGTCAACCGCAAAGACAAATACATGACCCAGATTAACGGCATGATGGCCAAAAACGCAGCAGCCCAGGCGAAAGAGGGGGTGGCGGTGACAGCGGACAAGAACTGGGTGATCGTGAAGCCGGAAGAGATTCAGTAAGCACGAGTCGCCTCCATCGCGGACAAGCCTCGCTCCCACAGGGATCTTCGGTGATGATCGTTCCCACGCTCTGCGTGGGAACGCAGCCCGTGACGCTCCGCGTCACTGGACGCGGAGCGTCTCTAGAGGCATTCCCACGCGGGAGCGTGGGAACGATCAGTCCCGCACTTGGCGGGGCATTTTTGTTTGACGGTTAAATATTACAACCCGTCGAGCATCGCCTTGTTACGTACAGCACCCTTGTCGGCGCTGGTGGCCAACAGGGCATACGCTTTCAGCGCAGTGGTCACTTTACGTGGACGCACTTCCACCGGTTTCCAGCCTTTCTTGTCCTGCTCGGCACGGCGCGCGGCCATTTCTTCATCGCTGATCAACAGGTTGATCGAGCGGTTTGGAATGTCGATCAGCACCTTGTCGCCATCCTGCACCAGACCGATCGCGCCGCCAGCAGCGGCTTCTGGCGAAGCGTGGCCGATGGACAGGCCCGAAGTACCGCCAGAGAAGCGGCCGTCGGTGAGCAGCGCACAAGCTTTGCCCAGGCCTTTGGATTTCAGGTAAGACGTCGGGTACAGCATTTCCTGCATGCCCGGGCCGCCTTTCGGGCCTTCGTAACGGATGATCACGATGTCGCCGGCCTTCACTTCGTCGGCGAGGATGCCGCGTACGGCGCTGTCCTGGCTTTCGAAGATCTTCGCGTTGCCTTCGAAGACGTGGATCGACTCGTCGACGCCGGCGGTTTTTACCACGCAGCCATCCAGAGCGATGTTGCCGTACAGAACGGCCAGGCCGCCTTCTTTCGAGTAAGCGTGTTCGACACTGCGGATGCAGCCGTTTTCACGGTCGTCATCCAGGGTTTCCCAACGGGTCGACTGGCTGAACGCGGTTTGCGTCGGAATGCCCGCCGGGCCGGCCTTGAAGAAGTGATGCACGGCTTCGTCGGTGGTCTGCGTGATGTCCCACTTGGCGATGCCTTCAGCCAAGGACTTGCTGTGCACGGTCGGCAGGTCGGTGTGCAACAGACCGCCACGGGCCAGGGAGCCGAGGATGCTGAAGATCCCGCCGGCACGGTGCACATCTTCCATGTGGTACTTCTGGATGTTCGGCGCGACCTTGCACAGTTGTGGTACGTGACGGGAGAGACGGTCGATGTCGCGCAGGTCGAAATCGATCTCGGCTTCCTGGGCAGCGGCCAGCAAGTGCAGGATAGTGTTGGTGGAACCGCCCATGGCGATATCCAGGGTCATGGCGTTTTCGAACGCCTTGAAGTTGGCGATGTTGCGCGGCAACACCGACTCATCGTTCTCGCCGTAGTAACGCTTGCACAGCTCGACGATGGTGCGGCCGGCCTGCAGGAACAGCTGTTCGCGATCACTGTGGGTGGCCAGGGTCGAGCCGTTGCCCGGCAATGCCAGGCCCAGCGCTTCAACCAGGCAGTTCATTGAGTTGGCGGTGAACATGCCGGAGCACGAGCCGCACGTCGGGCAGGCGCTACGCTCGTACTCGGCGACTTTCTCGTCGGATGCGCTGGAGTCGGCGGCGATCACCATGGCATCGACCAGATCGAGACCATGGCTGGCCAGTTTGGTCTTGCCGGCTTCCATCGGGCCGCCGGACACGAAGATCACCGGGATGTTCAGGCGCAGGGCGGCCATCAGCATGCCAGGGGTGATCTTGTCGCAGTTGGAGATGCACACGATGGCGTCGGCGCAGTGAGCGTTGACCATGTATTCGACGGAGTCGGCGATGATCTCGCGGCTCGGCAGCGAATAGAGCATGCCGTCGTGGCCCATCGCGATGCCGTCATCCACGGCGATGGTATTGAATTCTTTGGCGACGCCGCCGGCCCGTTCGATTTCGCGAGCGACCAGTTGCCCCAGATCCTTGAGGTGCACATGGCCCGGTACGAACTGGGTAAAGGAGTTGGCAATGGCGATGATCGGCTTCTTGAAGTCGTCATCTTTCATCCCCGTGGCGCGCCACAGTGCGCGGGCACCGGCCATGTTGCGGCCGTGGGTGGATGTTTTCGAGCGGTAATCAGGCATGAAGCACTCCGGGCGGCTAATCAGGTATCAAAAGGGAAGTGAGCTTCTATTGACGTCTGGAACACTCAGAAATGGCCGTGTGTCCGGAAGTTGCCGATAACTTTGCGGGATCGCCGCGCGCTTCAGCTTGAGCTCATAAACCCGCCGGGGGATGAATGGCGATGAATCTCGCGATTCTACACCGCTGGCGTCAAGAGGGAATGCCGGAAAGTGTTGAACCAGCGCTGATGGCGCGTGTGGAGTGACGATCGGCGGGGTTATTCGACGCTTGGGCTGGCTCTTGGGCTTTTGGCTCGACGATTGATACGACTGTTCAGTACCAGTGCCGCGCTGCTCAAAATGATGAAGCTGTATCCAAGAGTGGATTGCAGATTGGCCGAGCTCAAGCTGATGAGCGCACTGATCAATCCGCCGCAGATGAAAGTCACCGTGCTGCCGGCCGACGCGGAGGTTCCCGCATTTTCAGGGAACAGGCTCATGGCTTTGGAGCTGGCGGCCGGTCGAGTGATGGTAGTGCCGGCGGTACAGATAAGCATCGGTACCAGGACGGTGATCGGGGACAGCGCAAAGTGGCTCGCGAGGTAAAGCATGATGAGGCCAGACAGCAGGATCAGGCTCAGCCCGCTGATGATTTGATGACCGGGATTGATGCGTTTACCCAAGAGAGTCGCCACCATGCCGCCGACAATGTAGGCGCCGCCGTACATCAACAGAATCAGCGAGAAGTCATAGGCCGATAGCTGGAGTTGATCCATGAAAATCAGCGGCGAAATGACGATGAACGAAAAATGGCAGGCGAAAGCAAAGGCAGAGATCAACCAGTAGGGCAGGAAGTCGGCATCACGCAGGACCCGAGCATAGGACTGGAGGATATTCGGCCGAGCTCCGGTTGCCACCGGACGGGTGTTTTCGAGAAACAGACAGGCTTTGAGCAGTACCACTCCAGCCAGTGCGATAAACATCCAAAAGCTGCCCTGCCAGCCCAGCGTGGCTTGCAGGAATGTCCCGGCCAATGGCGAGACCGAGATGAAAATGCCGCTGGCGGTGACCATCAGGACCCGCAACCGGGTACGTTCCTCACCCTCGAACAGATCCTGAACCAGCGCTTGTGTCAGTACGAAACACCCGCACCCCAAGGCTTGAATGACACGGAACAGCAGGAAGTAGGCATAGTCCGTGGTCAATAGGCAGCCCACTGCGCCCAGCATCGAAACGGTTATTCCGGCGAGCAACAGTCCTTTGCGCCCGATCACATCCGACAGCGGCCCGATCAGCAGTTGAGAGGCCGCTATACCGACGGCAAACAGACTGACCGACAGCGCAATATCGGCGCGCGTGTTGCGAAAGTGTTCAGCGAGCGCAGGGAACGAGGGGAGCAGGACATCCAGCGGGAACACGCCAAGCAGCACCATTGCCAACAGCAGGCTGACCTTCCCTCGGCGGTGTCTGAAGGTCGTCGCAGAATGCCTTTCATCCATCGATCAGTCCTGCCTTCATGAACAGTTGCTGGTTGTAGGAGAGGGCGAAGAAGCCGGCTTTTCTCAACGCCTGAAGCGTCGCGCCAGCGCCGGATCGTGCACGCTGAAGGCTGGATTGAGGGCTGGTCAGTTCGCCGAGCGTCTGCGTGATGGCGGTCTCGCCAACTCCTGCGCTATGCAGGCTTTCCCGCAGCCATGCTTCATCGACTTCAAAAAAATCCGGATACTGTCCAGTAGCAGCCTGGCGGCAAACGCCCGTTGACGGCTGTTCAGCGTCAGCCACAGGTAATGGAACACTTCAGAGAAATAACGACTGTGGCGCGCTTCGTCCGCGAGATGATCCCTGAGCATTGCCTGTACGCTGGACACCAGGTCGTCACGGCAGACGTCGAGCAATTCCCTGGCAATGATCGTCTCCGACACGAACCCGACGAGAAACCAGGCCAGCGCCCGGTGTTGGTCAGGTGTGCGCTCGAGCAGGGTGTTCAACCGCGTGATGCGGTGGGGCATGACCGGGCGCAGGTTGATCCCGTAGACCCCGGCAATCTGCTCGGCAAGGCTATTGGAGAACAGCGCGTGATAACCCTCGTCGGTATAAAGCTGAAGCGCGGCGGTCTTCATCCGTGAGGGAATGTTGACCTTCAATTCATCGTGGATGATGGTTTCCACGGAACGGTTGACGATGCGGTGTTCGAGCACGGTGGTGTAGTCGAGGAAGTACACCAGATGATTGGCCGACAGCCGATGGATGACGGTTGGACCTAGCGCCTTGATCGCCGGGTGATTCAGGTAAGCCAGCAAGCCTGGGGGAAACCAGTGACGTGTTTCCAGTTGCTGTTCCAGGTCTGGCGGTAATAGATAGTCATGCTCGCTGGTTCGCACCGACGCGCGGGTATTCCAGTCGCCGAGAGTGAAACGCAGCGCCCAGGAAACGGGGTGGTCTAACGGAGCAATGATGGGGGCGGTCATTGTTGCGGCTCCCGACTGCTCAGCAGATCCTTCAATTCCTTGCACATCACTTGTCCGTCGCTGTGGCCACAGCCAACAAAAAACAGGGGTTGTTCTGCGTTGTTCTCGAGCCCCAGCAATGTTTCGACCTGATCGTCCGTCAGTGCTCCGGTCAGCCAGGTGTTCAACCCCAGTGCAGTGGCCACCAGTTGAAAGGTCTGGGAGATATGGCCTGCCTCGACGTAAGCCATTCGGTAGGCGCGTGAGTGTCCATATTTCCACCACAACTTGTCGAAGCGAGCGGTAATGAATAAGCCTACGGGTAGGTTATTGATGAAGTGTTGCCCACACAGCAACTGCCCCAGGAGCGAGTCAGGTACCGGGTTGACGAAGCTCAGTGCATGGTCGGTGGGATGGTAGGCGTAGAGCCCTGGATTCAGGCCGCTGACGTTTTGTACATGAAGAAAGCCTTCGCAGGCATTCAGCCCTCCGCCGGACGGGCTGCTGCGTCGGGCACCAAGACCTTCGACAATGGTTTCGTCGACGTCATTTTCGCGCTCATGCAAGTAGCCCAGGGACAGGTAAAGCAGTGTGCCGACATCTTCCAGTGAGACCGCTTCATCCGTGAAGGTGCGGCAGGTTTTTCGGCCGATCAGGACGTTGGTAAGAGGACCCTCCGGCAGACAGGACGGTTTTGGCAGGGCAATCAGGTCGCGTGCCTGGCGTTCTGTGAGCCTGGCGTCCGGCGCGGGTGCGTCCAGGACTTCAGCGCAATGATCCATATAGTGTATCGACCATTCATGAATATTCTGAGGAACATGTTCGCAGGGAATGTTCTTGGTGCCGATATGGAATATCTTCGACAGTTCATCCCAGCCCCATTCAATAGTGTCTTGTATTGAGGTGGTCAGTATTCCTGAGTTTAGAAGTTGAGTGTCTACGATGTTGCTGTCGTTATACAGTTCAGGGTTGCTGATAAGTTGTGTAAGTCGGCTTGAATATTCCAGATTAAGTTCAAATTGTTTATGGTTCTTGTAATCCCAGACTATTTGGCCGGGCGTGCGGGGAAGTATGAACAGGTATGGATTTATCTGCATGATGGGCGGTTCGCTCTGGGCATAGCTATAGAAAACGCTGGGTAGCCGGCACTCCCCAGCGTTTCATTTACTTAGCGGGTTTTTGGCGCAATCAGAAAAGCCAGGTTAGCGATTTTGTTTGTTTCCAGAGTAATTGCTTTCATGTTTTTTGACTCCTTGTCATTGATAGTGAGTGTCACTTCGCGGTGACAACTCAATCATAGGCTGTAATGAGCTCTTATCAAGGGGATATTAAGTAGGAATATTCTAGTAATTTTGTCGGAGCGATCTGGCGGTAGGAGTAAGTTTGTAAGTTATATTCTTTTAAATAAAAAATGCAGAGAAACGTCCTGCAAGTCAGTAGGACCGCAAGAGTAAGAAGCAGAGGCTGAAGAGTGGATGGTGTGGCGTTAAAACGGCTGACGGAGAGCCTGTTGACTCCCCGTCAAACCAGCGTACTCAGCTGTTTGGCAGCAGACGGCAGGTGATGCTCTTGATGTAGCGAGTCTCGGCAATCGCTGGGTGTACCGGGTGATCCGGGCCCTGGCCGCCGCGCTCCAGCATCTGGATGTTGCGGTCCAGGTGACGGGCGCTGGTCAGCAGAATGTTCTGCAGATCGTCTTCCGGCAGATGCATCGAGCACGAAGCGCTGACCAGGATGCCGTCCTTGCTGAGCAGGCGCATGGCTTGCTCGTTCAGGCGACGGTAAGCACCTTCACCGTTTTTCATGTCTTTCTTGCGTTTGATGAAGGCAGGAGGGTCGGCCACGATGACGTCGAAACGCTCTTCGCTGGCTTTCAGTTCCTTCAGGGCTTCGAATACGTCGCCTTCGATGCAGGTCATTTTTTCGGCGACGCCGTTCAGTGCGGCATTGCGCTCGACGCCGTCGAGGGCGAAGGCCGAAGCATCGACGCAGAACACTTCACTGGCGCCGAAGGCAGCCGCTTGAACGCCCCAGCCGCCGATGTAGCTGTACAAGTCCAGTACGCGTTTGCCTTTGGCGTAAGGTGCCAGACGCGCGCGGTTCATGCGGTGGTCGTAGAACCAGCCGGTTTTCTGACCCTGGATGACTGGCGCTTCGAACTTCACGCCGTTCTCTTCCAGCGCGACCCATTCCGGCACCAGGCCGAATACGGTTTCGACGTAGCGGTTGAGGCCTTCGGCATCACGGGCCGCGGAGTCGTTCTTGAACAGAATGCCGCTTGGCTTGAGCACTTGGGTCAGTGCCGCGATCACGTCATCTTTATGAGCTTCCATGGTCGCCGAGGCGATCTGGACTACCAGGATGTCGCCGAAACGGTCGACCACCAAGCCTGGCAGCAGGTCGGAGTCGCCGTAGACCAGGCGATAGAACGGCTTGTCGAACAGGCGATCGCGCAGGGACAGGGCAACGTTCAGGCGATGCACCAGCAGCGACTTGTCCAGCGGCAGCTTGATGTCACGCGACAGCAGGCGGGCGCAGATCAGGTTGTTCGGGCTCATGGCAACGATGCCCAGCGGCTTGCCGCTGGCGGCTTCGAGGATCGCCTGGTCGCCGGCCTTGAAACCGTGCAAAGGGGTGGCGGCAACATCGATTTCGTTGCTGTAGACCCATAGGTGGCCGTTTCGCAGGCGACGGTCGGCGTTGGCTTTGAGGCGCAGGCTAGGCAGGGACATGACGTCGCTCCGGAAAAAGAGCGGGAGTATAGCGTGTTGCGCAAGGGCTCGGCTTGGCGGATAGACCTGTGGCGAGGCGGCCTGCAACTTGTGGGAGTGCATTTGTTCTGGGCAGTAAATGAAATTTCGGCGGCATAGCTGTGAATGTGTCGGATTCATCTTCTTAAGGGTTAGAATCCCCGCCTGACCCGGAGTGTGTACTTATGTCCCAAGAGCTGACGACCGAACAGATTCAACAGTCCCTGCAAGGCATCAGTGTTCCGCCTCAGCCGCAGATCATGGTGGATCTGCAGATGGAGCAATACATGCCCGACCCGGACCTGGAAGTGATCGCGAAGCTGATCTCTCAGGACCCCGGCCTTTCCGGCGCCTTGCTGAAAATCGTCAACTCGCCGTATTACGGCCTGAGTAACAAAATCACCGCGATCCAGCGGGCAGTGAACCTGTTGGGCAGCCGCTCGATCATCAACCTGATCAATGCGCAGTCGATCAAGGGCGAGCTGAACGACGACGCTATCGTCACCCTCAACCGATTCTGGGACACGGCGCAGGACGTGGCGATGACATGCCTGACCCTGGCCAAGCGTGTTGGTGTCCAGGCCGGCGATGAAGCCTATGCGCTGGGTCTGTTCCACGATTGCGGCATCCCGCTGATGATCAAGAAATTCCCCGACTACATGAAAGTGCTGGAACAGGCCTATGGCAATGCCAGCGCCGAATGCCGCGTGGTCGATACCGAGAACAAGCAATACAACACCAACCATGCCGTGGTCGGGTATTACACCGCCAAGTCCTGGCGCCTGCCGGAACACGTCACTCAGGCCATTGCCAACCATCACAACGCCCTGGCCATTTTCAGCGATGAATCGTCGCGCAACACGCCGCTGAAGAACTTGCTGGCGATCCTGAAGATGGCCGAGCACATTTGCGCCTCCTTCCGCGTGCTGGGCAACCAGCCTGAAGACCATGAATGGAACAGTGTCGGGCCTCTTGTGCTCGATTACATCGGTCTGTCGGAATACGATTTCGAAACCCAGAAACAAGAGATTCGCGACCTCGCCACTCGTTGAGTGTCGAACCTCGCCTGATTCGAGAGCCCCATGCCTGAACTGCCGGAAGTCGAAACCACCCGCCGCGGGATTGCACCGCACCTGGAAGGCCAGCGCGTCAGCCGGGTGATCGTGCGTGAGCGCCGTCTGCGCTGGCCGATCCCCGAAGACCTGGATGTGCGGCTGTCCGGCCAGCGCATCGTGCTGGTGGAGCGGCGCGCCAAGTACCTGCTGATCAACGCCGAAGTTGGCACACTGATCAGCCATTTGGGGATGTCGGGGAACCTGCGGCTGGTGGAAGTCGGAACGCCGGCGGCCAAGCATGAGCATGTGGACATTGAACTGGAATCGGGCCTGGCCCTGCGTTACACCGACCCGCGACGCTTTGGCGCGATGCTCTGGAGCCTGGACCCGCTCAACCATGAACTGCTGATTCGTCTGGGGCCGGAGCCGTTGACCGATCTGTTTGACGGCGAGCGGCTGTTCCAGCAATCGCGCGGGCGTTCCATGGCGGTCAAGCCGTTCATCATGGATAACGCGGTGGTGGTCGGCGTCGGCAATATCTACGCGACCGAAGCGTTGTTTGCGGCTGGCATCGACCCGCGTCGCGAAGCCAAGAGCATTTCCCGGGGGCGCTATTTGAAGCTGGCGATCGAGATCAAGCGCATCCTGGCCCTCGCCATCGAGCGCGGCGGCACCACGTTGCGGGACTTTATCGGCGGCGATGGTCAACCGGGTTACTTTCAGCAGGAACTGTTCGTGTACGGCCGTGGTGGTGAACACTGCAAGGTCTGTGGCTCAGGGCTGCGGGAAGTCAAGCTTGGGCAGCGCGCCAGCGTCTTTTGTCCGCGCTGCCAGAGCTGATATCGGCTACGGTCTATAGTC
This sequence comes from Pseudomonas sp. S2_A02, assembly GCF_054668495.1. NCBI lineage: Bacteria > Pseudomonadati > Pseudomonadota > Gammaproteobacteria > Pseudomonadales > Pseudomonadaceae > Pseudomonas > Pseudomonas sp. S2_A02. The sequence continues at coordinate 4,081,941 of NZ_CP162776.1, forward strand.
AGTGTTCTCACTGCCTAGCCGAAGGACCGTGCCATGAACCTGTTTCGAACCCTTGTTGTTACGCTGCTGCTGAGCGTCGGTGCGTCCGCGCTGGCGGCTGAGAACGGCAGCGGCGATCCGCGTTACACCATCCAGAACCCACCGGCCTACGCCATGCTTGGCGATTTACTGATTGCCCGACCGTTATTGGTGGTGGCGACGGTGATCGGTGCGGGGGCGTTTGTGCTGTCGTTGCCGTTTACCGCGTTCGGTGGCGGTATTGGCGATGCGGGGCAGGCGTTAGTGGTCGATCCAGCGAAAGCCGCATTTGTGCGGTGTTTGGGATGTATCGGGGAGGGGTTTGAACAGCGGGAGTGAAGTCAGTTACCTCTATGGTGTGGCTGATGGCGCCATCGCGAGCAGGCTCGCTCCCACAGGGTTTACATGATCCTTGTGGGAGCGAGCCTGCTCGCGATAGGGCCGACACAAACACTACAAAAATATATGACTCAAGCCTTACCGGTAATCTTGCGGTACTTCTCCATCAACTGTTCTTCAGTCTCCGGATGAGCCTCGTCCAGCGGGATGCAATCCACCGGGCAGACCTGCTGGCACTGCGGTTCGTCGTAGTGGCCGACACATTGTGTGCACAGGTTCGGGTCGATCACGTAGATCTCTTCGCCCTGGGAAATGGCGGCGTTTGGGCACTCGGGTTCGCAGACGTCGCAGTTGATGCAATCGTCGGTGATGATCAGGGACATGCTAACTCCAGCCGGGGCGGCAGGCCCGGGCGCAATAAATCAATGCGCACAATTGTGCCGCATTGGCGCCCGCAGTGCACGCGGGCGCGATCAAGTGCAGCGATCGAAGATTGCGGTAGCCGTAAAAGATCGCAGCCTTCGGCAGCTCCTACTTTTTAAAGCGTAGGGTGAGGGCGTCGGCCACCGCCGGGTGGACGAACTTGGTGATATCGCCGCCCAGGGCTGCGATTTCACGAACCAGCGTCGAGGAAATGAACGAATAACGCTCGGACGGGGTAAGAAACAGGCTTTCCACATCCGGCGCCAGTTGGCGGTTCATGTTGGCCAGCTGGAATTCGTATTCGAAGTCCGATACCGCGCGCAAACCACGCAGGAATATGTTGGCGTTCTTCTCTTTGGCGAAGTGCGCGAGCAACGTCGAGAAACCGACGACTTCAACGTTCGGCAAATGTTTGGTGACCTCGCGGGCCAGCTCCACACGTTGTTCCAGGGGAAACAGCGGGTTTTTTTTCGGGCTGGCGGCGACGGCGATGATCACATGATCGAACAGGCGCGAGGCGCGTTCGACCAGATCGCCATGGCCCTTGGTAATAGGGTCGAAGGTACCTGGGTACAACACTCGGTTCATCGCGTCGTCCTGGCGGGAGTCCGTTGGGGAGTCGGATGGTATCGCAGCCTTCCCGGTCGGCCAAGTCGCCTGTTGGGTAAGAAAGCACTATAGACGATGGGAATATTCCGCGTTTTCATGGGTTTTTCAAACGATCGGCCAGCGAAGTGGCCAATTGCGCCGTCAGTCCGTAGACCGACAATTGTGGGTTTGCGCCAATACTGGTGGGGAAAAGCGAGCCGTCATGAATCGACAGATTGCGCAATTGATGATGTCGGCCGAGGCTATCGGTCACGGCGTTTTTCGGCTCTTCACCCATGGCACAACCGCCCATCACATGAGCACTGCCCAGGCGCGTGCGATACAACTCAAGACTCAAATCGTCGATTAATGCGCGCGCTTCGGTGAGGGTTTTCACGTAACGAGCGTCGGCGTGCATCGGCATCACGGCGTTGGCGCCCCCGGCGAACTGGATCTCGGCCATACTGTGGAACGCCCGGCGCAACCCGTCCCAGGCATACGGTGAAACCTGATAGTCGAGCACCGGTGTACCGTCACCGCGCAATTCAACGCTGCCGCCAGGGCTGTCCGGGTGAAAACCGTCCCGCAGCAACGCCAGCATGGCGTGAGTGTGTGGCAGGTTTTCCATATGCCGGGCGCTTTCCGTGCCGAAACCACCGAGTAATGTGCTGGCCAGCGCCGGGTGCAGCGGTGGAACTTCAAGTTTGTAGGACATCTTGCCAGTGGTGCCATCCAGCCACTGGAAATGGTCGGAATAAATCGACTGCGGCGCGCCGTAGAACGGATTGATCACCTCATCGAACAGCCCGGCCGACATATTTACCAGGTGCAGGAAGGTCCGTTTACCCAGGCGCTCGTGCGGATCTGGCGCCTCGGAGCGCAATAGCAGCGCCGGGCTGTTGATCCCGCCGCCGGCCAGCACGTAATGCCGCGCCTTGACCGTAATTGTGCGTCCGGTGGGTGCAACGCAACGCTCATCCATCGCCATACATTGCAACCCCGTAACCCTGCCGTCTTGGATCGACAGCTTTTCGGCGCGGGCCAGATAGAGCAGCTCGCCACCTTTCTCCAGGGTCGCTGGAATGGTCGTGACCAGCATTGATTGCTTGGCGTTGGTCGGGCAACCCATGCCGCAGTAACCAATATTCCAGCAGCCGCGCACGTTGCGCGGAATCACATGCCAGGCGTAGCCGAGCTTTTCGCAGCCTTTGCGGATGACGTCGTTGTTGGCGTTGGGGGGCACCATCCACGGGGCGACACCCAGGCGTTGTTCCATTTTCTCGAACCAGGGCGCCATCTCGGCCGATGTGTGGCCTATGACGTCGTGCTCTTTGGCCCAGTGTTCCAGCGTCGGGTCCGGGGTGCGAAAGCTCGAGGTCCAGTTGATCAACGTAGTGCCGCCCACTGCCCGGCCCTGGAGGATGGTGATCGCGCCGTCCTTGCTCATGCGCCCGATGCCTTCCTGATAGAGGCTGGTGTAGGCCTGGTCTTCGAGCATCTTGAAGTCGCTGCTGGTCTTGAGCGGGCCTTCTTCGATCAGCAACACCTTGTAGCCGGCGGCGCTGAGGATTTCGGCGGTTGTCCCGCCGCCGGCACCGCTGCCGATGATCGCCACGTCCGCTTCGAGGGTCAGGTCCTGGGTCAGTCGGGCGCCGTTGTAGGTTTTCCAGCCACGGGCCAGGCCTTCGCGGAACGGATCGGGTACGGGCATGTTTGGGTTCTCTTGTTGTTATGTTTTGGATGCGGTGGTGAGGCGGCTGACGTCTTCGCGGGCAAGCCTCGCTCCTACAGGGTCTGAGGTGGACCACCCTTTTGTGAACGACTCAAACCCTGTAGGAGCGAGGCTTGCCCGCGAAGGCGTCGCCACGATTTCAAACGGTGGGCGGCCCGGGATACCCGCAATGCGCCCACGATTCCGCCCGGCTGTACCACGCCATCATCACCATTTGCAGCAACGAGCTATGGCCCATGCGCAGCAAGCTCAACGAGCTGTTTTCCCAACGGTCGAGAAAGTGCCGGATATCTTCGCTGCTGGCGTTTTCCCAACTGCCCCAGATTCCGGTCAATGGGCCGCGGGTAATGCTCATCCCCAACACATCGAACAATTGCCGGGTCAGTTTGAGCATTTCCGGCGACAAGTGATTCAGGCCGTTATCCAGGCAGTGCAAGGTATCGGCGACGGCGGCCGGCATTTTTTCGACGGCCATGGCTCCGTCGAGCATCACCGGGATCACTGCCCGCAGAAACAGCAGGTCGCCGCTGCGCAGAATCGCGAAACCGCTGACCGGGTTGCTCGACGAGCAGCCGCTGAGACTAGCGCCTAATCCGGCCGTGGCCAGAAAAGCGCTGGCGCCGAGGCTGAATTTAAGCAGGCCGCGCCGTGACAGCGCGGGTGTGTCGGACAGGCTTGGGCTCATTATTGTTATTACCCGGCGGTGATGATCGTTAACGGATAAACAGTTTCTGGATCAGTTTCTGAATGGATTTGCCGTACGGCGGATAGATCAACTTCGCCGCATTGAAGCGCTGTTTGATCAACACGCCTTTGGCCTTGCTGAAGGTCAGGAAGCCTTCGTGACCGTGGTAGTGGCCCATGCCCGAGGCACCGATGCCGCCGAACGGCATATCGTCCTGAGCAACGTGCAGCAAGGTGTCATTGAGGCAAACGCCGCCGGAATGGGTTTCGTGGAGGACGCGGTTTTGCTCGCGCTTGTCGTAGCCGAAGTAATACAGCGCCAGCGGACGAGGGCGTTGGTTGATGTAGGCAAACGCTTCGTCGAGGTCCTTGTACGGGACGATCGGCAGCAACGGGCCGAATATTTCGTCCTGCATCACTGTCATGTCGTCGCTGACGTTGAGCAGCAGGCTATGACTCATGCGCCGGCCCTGGCCCTGATCGAACAGCGGAATCAGCAGCGCGCCCTTGCTGGTGGCGTCGCTGAGGTAGCCGTTGAGCCGCGCCAGCTGCCGGTCGTTGATGATGGCGGTGTAGTCCGGGTTGTCAGCCAACGTCGGATAAAACCCGCGAACCGCCTGACGATAGGCTTCGACGAAAGAGCCGACGCGGTCTTCCGGCACCAGCACGTAGTCCGGGGCGACACAGGTTTGCCCGGCGTTGAGGGTTTTGCCGAAAGCGATGCGTTCGGCGGCGTCCTTGAGCGGCACATCGCGGGAAACGATGGCCGGGGACTTGCCGCCCAGTTCGAGGGTCACCGGCGTCAGATTCTCGGCCGCCGCGCGCATCACGTGTTTGCCGATGCTGGTGGCGCCGGTGAACAATAAATGATCAAAACGCAGCCGCGAGAACGCCACACCGATATCGGCCTCGCCCAGCACCACGCAGACCAGGTCCTGGGGAAAAACTCGCCCCAGCAATTCCTTGAGCAGCAAACCGGTGGCAGGGGTCGATTCGCTGAGTTTGAGCATCACCCGATTGCCCGCCGACAACGCACCCACCAACGGCCCGATGGCCAGGTAAAGCGGGTAGTTCCACGGCACAATCACGCCGACTACGCCCAACGGCTGATAAACCACTTTGGCTGACGCTGGTTGAAAGGCGAGACCGACTTTGCGTCGCGAGGTTTTCATCCAGTCTTTGAGGTGCCTGCTGGCGTAGTGAATGCCGTGCAGGCTGGGCATCAGTTCGGCGAGCAGGGTTTCATCGGCGCTGCGGTGGCTGAAGTCCTGGCTGATGGCGTCGATCAGGGCCTGGCGCTCATTGCTCAGCAGGTCCTTCAACGCCTTTAGCCATTGCTGGCGCTGGGCCGCGGGTGGCATCGGGTTGGCTGCATACGCCGCGCGTTGAGCATCGAACAGGGCTTGGAGTTCGTCCAGAGGCTGCTGCAGGTTCTTCAGGTAGGCAATGTCAGCAGGCATGGTCGGCTCCGGATTTATTGTAATGAGGAACTTTTTAGAGTCTATGCTCTAGAATGTCAAATGACACTCTGGTACAGCTTTGTTTTATCCATGCGTGGATAGGTCGTAAGATGCCCCTCATCGCACTCTGAATTAAAGCTCAAGCCATGGCCCCTCGGATCAAAACCAGCGAGCGCATCGTGCAGAACAGCCTGGAGCTGTTCAATCAGCAGGGTGAGCGCAGCATCAGCACCAACCACATTGCTGCCCACATGGAGATTTCCCCGGGCAACCTGTACTACCACTTCCCCAACAAGCAGGCGATCATCGCCGTGTTGTTCAGTGAGTACGAAAACCTGGTGGACAGCTTCCTGCGCCCGCCCCAGGGGCGCGCCGCGACGGTCGAAGACAAGCGCTTCTACCTCAAGGAATTGCTCGCAGCCATGTGGCAATACCGCTTCCTGCATCGCGACCTCGAGCATTTGCTCGACAGCGATCCCGAGCTGGCCGCCCGTTACCGGCGCTTTTCCCAGCGCTGCCTGATCCAGGGCACGCACATCTACGCGGGCTTCGTCGAGGCCGGCATTTTGTGCATGGACAAGGTTCAGATCGAATCCCTGACCCTCAATGCCTGGATCATCCTCACCTCGTGGGTGCGTTTTCTGTGCACCACGCGGGAAAACTCCAACCATCTGAGCGAACAGGCGATCAAACGGGGCGTGTATCAGGTGCTGGTGCTGGAGGCCGGATTCGTCACGGATCAAGCTCACGATGCGGTGAATGCACTGTTCGAGGAGTTTTATGTGCCGCTGGCCCAGGCGCTGGAAGAAGTGAGATAAAGATTGCAGCAGGAATCCAGACAAACAAAATCACAGGAGCCCGTTATGCCCATTGCGCAACTGATCAGCCCGCAAGCGTTGGACCTGAAAAAGGAGACGCCGGGGCTGGTGATTCTGGATTGTCGTTCTGCCCTCGAAGACCCTGATTACGGTCAGCGCAGCTACGCTGAAGGGCACATTGCCGGGTCGAGCTTTGCCGATCTGGGGCGTGATTTGAGCGGTGCGGTGGTCAAGGGGTTGACTGGGCGTCATCCATTGCCTGAGCCCGCCGACTTGATCGAACGCTTTCAAGCCTGGGGCATCAACGCCGACAGCGAAGTGATTTTGTACGATGACGGTCCCGGTGCCTACGCGGCGCGGGCCTGGTGGTTGCTGGCGTGGCTGGGCAAGCGCGATGGCGTGTTCATTCTCGATGGCGGGCTGAAAGCCTGGCACGCCGCCGGATTACCCCTGAGTCTTGATCCGCCGTCGATCACCCGTGGCACCTTCACCGGGACGCCGGATGCTTCGTTGGTGCTCAGTGCCGAACAACTCCAGCAACGTCTCGGCCAACCGGCGCTGACCTTGCTCGACGCCCGCGGCTTGCCGCGCTTCAAGGGCGAAGTGGAGCCGATCGATCCGGTTGCCGGGCACATCCCCGGCGCACAATGTGCCGCGTTCACCGATAACCTGGGCAGCGACGGGCGGTTCCTGCCGGCCGAACAGCTCAAGCAGCGGTTTGCCGCAAAGCTCGGTGATCGTTCACCGACGGAGTTGGTCGCGTATTGCGGTTCCGGTGTGACCGCCTGCCACAACTTGTTCGCCCTGTGCCTGGCGGGTTATCCGTTGGGGTCGTTGTATGCCGGGTCGTGGAGTGAGTGGATCAACGATCCTGCGCGAGGCGTCGCCAAGGGCGAGTAAACGCCAAACCAATGTGGGAGCGAGCCTGCTCGCGATGAGGCCATAACATTCAACATTGATGTTGACTGATACGCCACCATCGCGAGCAGGCTCGCTCCCACATGGTTAATAAGGTGGCTTGAGATTTCACAGCTGCCGCGCGCTGCGATACGCCCCCGGTCCTACGCCGTAAACCTGTTTGAATTGCCGACTCAGATGGCTTTGATCGGCAAAACCCAGCTGCGTCGCGACCTCCAGCGGCAGGCAGCCGCGCTGTAACAGCGCCCGTGCCCGGGCGATACGCTGCTGCATCAACCAGGTGTGTGGCGGCATGCCGGTAGCGCGGCGGAACACTCGGGCGAAGTGGAAGGGCGACAGGTTCACCGTCGTCGCCAGTTCTTCCAGCGAGGGCGGCGCCGCCAAGCGTGATTGCAGCAGTTCCTTGGCCTGGGTTACCGCCCGGTGTTCCTTGCCAGGTTTGTTGGCGATCGGAACGGCTGCGTGACGTTGCAACAGCGACAGCATCATTTCCCGCCAGACCGTTTGCTGCTGCAGCGCCGTGGACGGACTCTCCAGCAACCGATGCAGTTGGCAGAACCCCTTCACCAGATCCGGATCGCGATACAACGTGGCGCCAAATGCCGGCAAGATATCGGTCGGCAGTTCGAGCTCGTCCAGCAGTGAAAGAATCTGCCCGCTGTCGGGATAAAACGCCCGGTACAACCAACCGTCTTCCGTACCTTTATGGCCGGTGTGCAGTTCATCCGGATTGATCAGCACCAGCGTGCCGCTGCCGGCCAGATGCTCGGCACCTCGATAGCGATATCGCTGGGCGCCGGCCATGATCATGCCGATCACATAGCCGTCATGCACGTGGGGGGCGAAGCGCTGTTCGATGTAGCGTGCGGACAACAACTCGACCCCGGCCAACGGCGCCGTTTGCCAGAAGTGGATCGACTCGCCCTGATCCGAACCCATGCTCTACTTGCGCCCTGTGGTGGCCAGCCATTGGGGAATGCGCCGTTCCAGATAGTAACCCGGTTGCCGGAACGAGCCCTCGACGAAGCCGACATGTCCGCCCTTGGCCTGCAACTCGAATTGCGTGCAGGCAGACAACTCGTCGGCTTGCGGCAGGCTATGAGGAAAGACAAACGGGTCATCGGCCGCCTGGATAATCAGGGTTGGTGTGCGAATCTCTCCGAGGAAATAACGACTCGACGCGCGGCGATAATAATCCGCGGCATCGGCGAAACCATTCAGCGGTGCGGTCACCCGGCCATCGAAATCCCAAAAGGTGCGCATATTCTCCAGCGAGCCCAGCGCCTCCAATGCCGCCAGGCCATCCTGATGCCCTTCATGCTGGAACCTGCGCTGCTTGTTCTTGATGTAGGCAACCATCTCTCGCATGAAATGCGCTTGATAGAATTTGGAAAACCCCTGGCTGATACGATCGGCGCAGTGATCGAGGCGAAACGGCACCGACACAGCAACGGCGCCTAGCACACCGCTGTTGCTGCCGGTTTCGCCCAGATGCTTGAGCAACACGTTACCGCCCATGGAATAACCGACCGCATACAGCGGTGCAAGGGGGCGTTGGTTTCGCAGGTGTTTGATGGTTTCCGCCAGGTCTTCACTGGCCCCGGAATGGTAACTGCGTGGCAACAGATTGGGCTCGCCGGAGCAGCCTCGCCAGTTCAGCGCGACACTGGCCCAACCCTGGGCGCCCAGCGTCTTTTGCAGGCCAGCCACGTAAGGCGAATTCGACGAGCCAGTCAGGCCATGCAACACCAGCACCAACGGCGCATTCGCGCTGTGGGGGCCGTGCCAGTCCAGGTCAAGGAAGTCCCCGTCTTCAAGCCATAAACGCTCGCGCTCGCGGTCCAAGTGAGTGGTTTTGCGCCATAGCGGTCCCCACAGGGTTTGTAAGTGCGGATTGCCCAGGCCGTAGGCGGGCGTGAAGGCGGGGGTGAAGCGTTCTGGCAGATGGGACACGATTGCTCTCGATGCAGCGGTGCTTACCCGCAGCGTTAACTGACTGAGCTTCGCACCGTTTTTACAGGCCGGACTAACCGGCGATCCCTGCCATACGTTGCCACAACGCGTAATACACCCGTCCGGATTTTTGCTCCCGATGCAGGCGCCAATTTTCTGGCAAACCCAATATCGACGGTGCCGTTTCGCTTTCAGTGTAGACCCACGCATCGTCACTCAGCCAATGACGCTCTTCGAGCAAAGTGCAAACGGCCGGCAACAGATTCTGATTAAACGGCGGGTCGAGAAACACCAGATCGAATGCCGTGGCCGGTTGGGTTTCCAGATAGCGCAAGGCGTCGGCAGTCTGTACCTGACCGGTCGTGCAGCGCAGGGTGCCCAGATGTTCCTTGATGCTCGCTACCGCAATGTTGCTGGCATCCAGTGCCTGGCCCATTGCTGCTCCACGGGACAAAGCCTCGAGAAACAATGCGCCGCTACCGGCAAAGGGGTCGAGCACCTTGGCTCCGGCGACATAAGGCGCGAGCCAGTTGAACAGGGTTTCACGGACTCGGTCCGGCGTTGGGCGCAAGCCTGGCGCATCGGGGAAGCTCAGCTTTCGGCTGCCCCATTCACCGCCGATGATGCGCAGTTGATTCACACCGTTATGCACGTTGTGAACAGGTTTTTTTGGACGCGATGGATGGGCCATTAATGCTCCGGAACCCCGAGCGGTTGCTCGGCAGGTTTGTCTGTGGGGGCCGGCAAAGGCTTTTGTGGCACGGTCGGGCCAGCGCTGACGATGACCAGTTTGTCCGTGCTCAGGTGTTTGTTCAATGCGGCTTTGACTTGCTCGACGGTCAGGCTCTGGGACTGTTGCATGAAGTCTTCCAGGTAGCTCAGCGGCAAGTTGTAAAAACCCATGGCGCCGAGTTGCCCGACGATATCGGCGTTGCTGGCGGTGGACAGCGGAAAGCTGCCGGCCAGTTCGCGCTTGGCGTCGTCGAGTTCTTTCTGTGTGGGGCCGGTTTTAAGGTAGTCGGCGAGCACGTCCTGCACCAGTTTCAGCGTGCCTTCGCTCATCTCGGCGCGGGTTTGCAGGTTGATCATGAACGGGCCGCGAGCCTGCATCGGGCTGAAACCCGAATACACGCCATAGGCCAGGCCGCGCTTCTCGCGCACTTCGCTCATCAACCGGGTGCCGAAGCCACCGCCGCCAAGGATCTGATTGCCCAGCGACAGCGCAGCGTAATCCGGATCGTCACGGTCGATGCCCAGTTGCGCGATCATCAGGTTGGTTTGCTTGGACGGAAACTCGATGTGGCCGATGCTGGACTTGGGGTCGGTCGGTTGTTCGATTTTCGCCAGGGCCGGCCCTTTGGGCAGAGCGGCGGACACTTGTGCGGCAACCGCCTCAGCCTCGGCGCGGGACAGATCGCCCACCAGCGCAATCACCACGTTGCCGGCAGCGTAGGCTTTCTGATGGAAGGCCCGTAACTGCGCCAGGGTGATCGGTGGAATGCTTTTCGCCGTGCCGTCGCTGGAATGCGCGTACGGGTGATCGCCATACAAGCGGTTCATCAGCTCCAGGCTGGCGAGTTTGCCGGGGTTCTGTTTCTGGTATTCGAAGCCGGCCAGCATCTGGTTCTTGATGCGGGCAAACGAATCGGCGGGGAAGGTCGGTTTGCCGACGACTTCAGCGAACAGCTTCAAGGCAGGCTCGCGTTTGTCCGCGGCACTGAGACTGCGCAGCGAGGCAATCGCCATGTCTTTATAGGCGCCGTTACCGAAATCGGCCCCCAGTCCTTCGAAGCCCTGGGCGATAGCGCCGACGTCTTTGCCAGCCACACCTTCGTTGAGCATGGCGTTGGTCAACAGTGCCAGGCCGGATGCATCGCCGTCCTGGCTGCTACCAGCGGCGAAAGTCAGGCGCATGTCGAACATCGGCAGCTCACGGGCTTCGACGAACAGCACCTTGGCGCCTTCGGCGGTGTTCCAGGTCTGCACGTTCAGCGAGCGATGGCTTGGGGCCTTGCCGTCGAGTTCTGCCAGCGATTGTAGTTTCTGGCTCGCCTTGGCTTTGTCGAGGGCTTCGCTGGCGCTGGTTTCGTCAGACTTGGAGAAATAGAAGGCGGCAGACCCGAGCAATGCAATGACGACCAGGCCGATCAGGGCCAGGCGCGGTTTTTTACGCTCACTCATGAGTCGTCTCCTCTGGCAGTACATGGGCGACGCTGAGACGTGCGCGGGTGAAATACAGCTTGGCGGCCTTCTGGATGTCTTGCGGGGTCACGCTTTCCAGGTCGGCGAGTTCGGTGTCCATCAGTTTCCAGGACAGCCCGACGGTTTCCAGTTGGCCGATGGCGGTGGCCTGGCTGGTGATCGAGTCACGCTCGTAGACCAGGCCGGCAATGACCTGTGCTCGCACCCGCTCCAGCTCTTCGGCGGACGGCACGGTGGTTTTCAGCTGTTCGAGCAGTTTCCACAGGCCGGCTTCCGCTTGGGCCATGGTTTTCTTCTTCTGGGTGTTCGGTGTGGCCGACAAAGTGAACAGGCTATCGCCACGGGTGTAGGCGTCGTAGCTCGACGAGCCGCCGGACACCAGCTCTTCGCCGCGTTCCAGTTGCGTCGGGATCCGGCCGCTGTAGCCGCCGTCGAGCAGTGCGGAGATCAGGCGCAGAGCGTTAACCGAACGCTTGTCTTCGGCGGTGGCGATGCTCGGCACGTTGAAAGCCAGCATCAGGCTCGGCAATTGGGTCTGCACATGCAGGGTGATCTTCCGTTCGCCGGGCTCGGCCAGTTCCAGCGGGATTTTCGCGGGTGGCACGTCACGCTTGGCGATCGGGCCAAAGTAACGCTGGGCCAGGGTTTTGACTTCGTCCGGGGTCACGTCACCGACCACCACCAGGGTGGCGTTGTTCGGCACATACCAGGATTGATACCAATGGCGCAGTTCTTCGACCTTCATACGGTCGAGGTCTGCCATCCAGCCGATAGTCGGCGTGTGATAACCACTGGCGGGGTAGGCCATAGCCATGAAGCGTTCGTAGGCCTTGGACATCGGCTTGTCGTCGGTGCGCAGGCGACGCTCTTCCTTGATCACCTCGATCTCGCGGGTGAACTCGTCGGCCGGCAGGCGCAGGTTGGCCATGCGGTCGGCTTCCAGCTCGAAGGCCACGCCCAGGCGGTCGCGGGCCAGCACCTGGTAATACGCGGTGAAGTCGTCGCTGGTGAAGGCGTTCTCTTCGGCACCGAGGTCGCGCAGGATCAGCGACGCTTCGCCGGGGCCGACTTTCTCGCTGCCCTTGAACATCATGTGTTCCAGCGCATGGGACAGCCCGGTCTGGCCTGGGGTCTCATAGCTTGAGCCGACCTTGTACCAGACCTGGGAAACGACGACCGGTGCACGATGGTCTTCGCGCACTACAACCTTCAGGCCGTTGTCGAGGGTGAATTCGTGGGTGGGTTGTGGATCGGCAGCCAAGGCCGAGAGGGGCAGACAAACTGTGCTGAACAGCAGGCCTGCAGCGCGGCGGGCTAGAGCATTCATTCGTTTTTAAACCTGTTGGGCTGCCCGCTTGGTCTTAGCGTCGGCGGGCGAGAGGGTGCTAGGATACTGATCCGTTTTACTGGCGGCCACGCCTATCAGGCCTTTGATCGGTCAATAGGTTGTTTGGGTTTGCGGCTTGGGCTTTGAGTTTGTCAGCTAAACTCTGCGTTTTCGCCGACGATGCTGTTCCAGTCCTTCGTATTAATCAACCTTTGAGGTGCCGTTGGTACCTCGACAAAATGTTGCGCGTGAACAAGCTGGATGAATCGCAGTCTGTTCTGCATCGAATTATTTATTGCCGAGGCGCTCTTTGGCGCGTCGCTACCGTGAGATAGCCGTCCTCCATGTTTGGTTCCAACGACGACAAGAAGACCCCAGCTGCGGCTGGCGAGAAGAAAAGCCTGTTCGGATGGCTGCGCAAAAAGCCGCAGGAACCCGTTGTCGAACAGCCACAATCGCTTTCTGAGCCAACACCGGCGCCGGTCATGGAAGAAGTGCCCGCGCCGATTGCCCTGCCGATCGCCGAGCCGGTGCTGCAATCCGTGATCGAGCCTGCGCCTGCGCCTGAAACCGTAGTCGTGGCCCCATTGCCGCTGACGCCTGCCGCCGAGCCGTGGCTGACGTTGCCGGTGGCGGAAGAACCGGTGGCATTGGTCGAAGATGAGCAAGCAGCTCACATCACTCCGCCGATTCCGGCCCCGACCGCGTTTGCACCTGAGCCGGTTCAGGCGCCAGTGGTTGAACCGGTCGTTGAACCTGTGTTCGTGGCTGAGCCTGCGCCAGTTGCTCCAAAGCCTGAAGTGCCGGTATTTGTTGCTCCTGCTCCGGTTGCTCCGGTTGCTCCGATTGTTCAAGCGCCAGAGCCTGCACCTGCACCTGCACCTGCACCGGTCATCATTCCGGTTGTCGCCACGCCCGTTGCGCCCGTTGAAACTCCGGTCGAGCCTGTGCGTACCGAAGAGACCAAGGCCGGTTTCTTCGCCCGTCTCAAACAAGGCTTGTCCAAGACCAGCGCCAGCATTGGCGAGGGCATGGCCAGCCTGTTTCTCGGCAAGAAAATCATCGATGACGAGTTGCTCGAAGACATCGAAACCCGTCTGCTGACCGCCGATGTCGGTGTCGAAGCGACCTCGGTGATCATTCAGCGCCTGACCCAGAAAGTCGCCCGCAAAGAACTGGCCGATGCCGATGCGTTGTACAAATCCCTGCAAGCCGAGCTGGCAGCGATGCTCAAGCCCGTCGAACAGCCGCTGAAAATCACCTCCCAGAACAAGCCATTCGTGATTCTGGTGGTGGGTGTCAACGGCGCCGGCAAGACCACCACCATCGGCAAACTGGCGAAAAAGCTGCAACTGGAAGGCAAGAAAGTCATGCTCGCCGCCGGTGACACCTTTCGCGCCGCCGCGGTGGAGCAATTGCAGGTCTGGGGTGAGCGCAACAAGATCCCGGTCATCGCCCAGCACACCGGCGCCGACTCGGCTTCGGTCATCTTCGATGCCGTGCAGGCCGCCAAGGCCCGTGGCATTGACGTGCTGATCGCCGACACCGCTGGTCGTTTGCACACCAAAGACAACCTGATGGAAGAACTGAAAAAAGTTCGCCGGGTGATTGGCAAGCTCGACACCGATGCGCCGCACGAGGTGCTGTTGGTGCTCGACGCCGGTACCGGCCAGAACGCCATCAACCAGGCCAAACAATTCAACCAGACCGTCGAACTGACCGGCCTGGCGCTGACCAAACTCGATGGCACCGCCAAGGGCGGGGTGATTTTCGCCCTGGCCAAGCAGTTTGGCTTGCCGATTCGCTACATCGGCGTCGGCGAAGGCATCGACGATTTGCGTACTTTTGAAGCAGAACCCTTTGTCCAGGCATTGTTTGCCGAGCGGGAGCGTTCATGATTCGTTTCGAACAGGTCGGTAAACGCTACCCGAATGGTCACGTCGGCTTGCATGAGCTGAGCTTTCGAGTCCGTCGGGGCGAATTCTTGTTTGTCACCGGCCATTCCGGCGCCGGTAAAAGCACCTTGTTGCGGCTGTTGTTGGCCATGGAACGTCCGACCACTGGCAAATTGCTGCTGGCAGGGCAAGACCTGAGCACCATCAGCAATGCGCAGATTCCGTTCCTGCGTCGGCAAATCGGCGTGGTGTTCCAGAATCACCAGCTGCTGTTCGATCGCACGGTGTTCAACAACGTCGCATTGCCGCTGCAGATCCTTGGCCTGTCCAAGGCCGAAGTTGCCAAGCGCGTGGACTCAGCCCTGGAGCGCGTGGCGCTCTCGGACAAGACCGATCTCTACCCCGGCGACTTGTCCACCGGTCAGCAACAGCGTGTCGGCATCGCTCGCGCCATCGTTCACCGTCCGGCCTTGCTGCTGGCGGATGAACCGACCGGTAACCTTGACCCGCGTCTGGCGGCAGAAATCATGGGCGTGTTTGAAGACATCAACCGTCTGGGCACCAGCGTGCTGATCGCCAGTCACGACCTGGCACTGATTGCCCGCATGCGTCATCGCATGCTGACCCTGCAGCGTGGCCGATTGATCGGCGACGGGGAGGCTGGCGTATGAGTGCAACACGTAGCCCCAAGGTTTCCGAGCGCGTGGCCCCGAAGGCCGCCGATCCGCAACCGCAGCAGCAGAAGAAAAAGCGCGACGATGACGATGGCCCGGATTTCTCTACGCTGTTCCGCGCCTGGATCGAAAGTCATCGTGCCAGTCTGCTGGACAGCTTGCGCCGCTTGAGCAAACACCCGATCGGCAGCTTTTTTACCTGCATGGTGATGGCAGTTGCCCTCAGCTTGCCGATGGGCCTGTCACTTTTGCTAAGCAACGTGGAGCGTCTCGGTGGTTCCTGGCAGCGTGCGGCGCAGATTTCCCTGTACCTGCAACTCGATGCCAGCCCTGAACAGGGCGAGTCGTTGCGTGAGCAGATCAAGGGCATGCCGGGCGTGGCCGACGCCGAATACGTGGGTCGCGATCAGGCGCTGGAAGAGTTCCAGCAGCAGTCCGGACTGGGCGAAGCGCTCAAGGAACTCCCGGAAAACCCGCTGCCGGGCGTGGTCCTGGTGACCCCGAACGAGGTCGACAAGCCCGCGCTTGAAGCATTGAGACAAAAACTTTCCGAATTGCCGAAGGTACAACAGGCGCAACTTGATCTAGTCTGGGTCGAGCGTCTGGCAGCCATTCTCAAGCTGGGCGACCGTTTTGTCTTCGGTCTGACCGTGCTTTTGGTTTCTGCATTACTTTTGGTGATAGGCAATACCATTCGTCTTCATATTGAAAACCGCCGCACAGAGATAGAAGTGATTAAACTCGTCGGCGGCACTGACAGCTATGTGCGCAGGCCCTTTCTGTATATGGGCGCGCTTTATGGCTTTGGTGCGGGGATTCTGTCCTGGGGTGTATTGGCGTTTGGCCTGAACTGGCTGAACGACGCGGTGGTTGGATTGGCCGGTTTGTACGGCAGTGATTTTGCGCTGGCCGGAGTGCCAGTTGCCGACGGTCTATCGCTCTTGCTTGGCGCGGTGCTGTTGGGGTATATCGGTGCATGGATTGCAGTCGCACGCCACCTGCGGGAGCTTGCGCCAAAGTAATATCATTTTGCTCGTATTGACCTTTCAGCGTTTATGGGAACTTGCCTTTTGGTTTCCGGTCAATTTTCGCAGTGCTGAACTGCACGAGTTATGTAAGTCGGAGGTTTTTTCGTATGACCAATTCTTTGCAGCCTGCATATGCTCTGGTCCCGGGTGCGAACCTGGAGGCCTATGTGCACACGGTGAACAGCATTCCATTGCTGACACCGGAGCAGGAGCGTGAACTGGCCGAGAGTCTCTATTATGAGCAGGATTTGGGGGCGGCTCGGCAGATGGTGCTCGCCCACCTGCGTTTTGTCGTACATATCGCCCGTAGCTATTCCGGCTACGGCCTGGCCCAGGCTGACCTGATCCAGGAAGGCAACGTCGGCCTGATGAAAGCGGTCAAGCGTTTCAACCCGGAAATGGGTGTACGCCTGGTGTCCTTTGCGGTGCACTGGATCAAGGCGGAAATCCACGAGTTCATCCTGCGCAACTGGCGGATCGTGAAAGTCGCGACCACCAAGGCTCAGCGCAAGCTGTTCTTCAACCTGCGCAGCCAGAAGAAACGTCTGGCCTGGCTGAACAACGAGGAAGTCCATCGCGTGGCGGAAAGCCTCGGCGTAGAGCCGCGGGAAGTGCGCGAGATGGAAAGTCGCCTGACCGGCCATGACATGGCTTTCGACCCGGCTGCGGAAGCGGACGACGACAGTGCATTCCAGTCGCCGGCCAACTATCTGGAAGACCACCGGTACGATCCGGCCCGTCAACTGGAAGATGCTGACTGGAGCGACAATTCGAACCACAACCTGCACGAAGCGCTTGAAGTGCTGGACGACCGTAGCCGCGACATCCTCTACCAGCGCTGGCTGGCAGAAGAAAAAGCTACGCTGCACGACCTGGCGCAGAAGTACAACGTGTCGGCCGAGCGTATTCGTCAGCTCGAGAAGAGCGCGATGAACAAGCTCAAGTTGTCGATCGCCGCATAACCTGCGCGCCGGCAATAAAAAACGCCCCGATCATTGATCGGGGCGTTTTTGTTGGTGCCTAGTTTGTCCAACTGACACCGGACACCTGTGGGAGCGAGCCTGCTCGCGATAGCGCCAGGTCAGACACTGTAAATGTTGACTGATCCACCGCTATCGCGAGCAGGCTCGTTTCCACAGGGGGCTTCAGTGTTCATAAGATCGTGTTCGGTTACTCAGCCCAAGGTGCCCGACGCGAATCGTTGAGGCCGAGCAGATAGCTGTCCCCGCCCAACTGACTCATCTGCTGGCGAATCCACCCGGCGCGTCTTGCAACGTAAGAGGTTGGATGGCTGGCGCTCCACACCCGCGGGTTCGGCAGTACCGCCGCCAGCAGACTCGCCTGCTGGCGGGATATCGAGCGAGCGCCCACACCAAAGTGATGCCGGGCCGCCGCTTCGGCGCCAAACACGCCTTCATCCCACTCGACGCTGTTGAGGTACACCTCAAGAATCCGCTGCTTGGGCCAGAACACCTCGATCAGCCCGGTAAACCAGACCTCCAGGCCTTTGCGCAGCCAACTGCGGCCAGACCACAGAAACAGGTTCTTCGACACTTGCTGGCTCAGGGTGCTGGCGCCGCGAATCGAGCCACCGCGTTCGTTATGCGCAAACGCCGCCTGAATCGCGCCGATATCAAAGCCCCAATGCTCGGGAAACTTCTGATCTTCACCAGCAATCACCGCGACTTTCAGGTCGTCGGAGATTTCATCCCAGGGTTTCCAGGTGCGTTGCACGTCGATGGGCTCGCCGTCGAACCAGGATTCGACCTTGCGCTCGACCATCAGCGCCGTTCCCGGTGGCGGCACCACCCGAAACAGCAACACCAGCAATACGCTGCCGCCCGCGAACCAGAGCAGGGCCTTCGTGAAACGACGGAAAATTAAACGCAGCATAGAGATGGCTTGGCCGAACCCGTTGAGCCGGCCATTATACAGACCCTGTTGATCGAGTCTGACTGGAGTTCTTCATGTTGCGTGGCTTCCTGATGCTGGCTGCTTTTTTCGGCTTCACCGGTGTCGCCTTGGGCGCATTCGCCGCTCATGGCCTGAAAAGCCGCCTGAGCGCCGAGTACCTGGCGATTTTTCATACGGGCGTCACCTATCAACTGGTGCACACCCTGGCGCTGCTGGGTATAGCGCTACTTGCCACGCAAATGCCCGGTCGACTGATTACTTGGGCCGGCGCATCATTTGCTATTGGCATTCTGTTGTTTTCCGGCAGCCTGTACCTGCTGACGATAACGGGCATCAGCAAGCTCGGGATCGTTACGCCCTTCGGTGGCCTGGCGTTCCTGGTCGGCTGGGTTTGCCTGGGACTTGCCGCCTGGCGGTTGAGCTGACCACGCGGTCCATTTCGTGACGAATGGCTTGGGTCGGCCTGACTGATCGGGCTAGAATGCCAGCCCCTAAAAATGATGGCGGCATTCGGTATGCGCATTCAATTGAACGGCGAATCCCTTGAACTGCCCGACGGTGAAACCGTTGCGGCCCTGCTGACCCGTCTGGAACTGACCGGGCGCCGAGTGGCGGTCGAACTCAATCTGGATATCGTCCCGCGCAGTCAACATGCCGACACCACGCTGAACGACGGCGATTCCGTCGAAGTGGTCCATGCCATCGGCGGCGGCTAGTCGTCCGGCCCTAATGGGCACAGAATTCTGCAAGAACCTCACCCCTACAGAGGATTTCCCATGAGCATCGTTCGTAGCGACAAGCCCTTCGTCCTGGCCGGTCGTACTTACCAGTCGCGTTTGCTGGTAGGCACCGGCAAATACCGCGACATGGAAGAAACCCGCCTGGCCATCGAAGCCTCTGGCGCCGAGATCGTGACCTTCGCCGTGCGCCGCACCAACCTCGGGCAGAACCCGGGCGAACCGAACCTGCTCGAAGTCCTGTCGCCGGATCGCTACACCTTCCTGCCTAACACCGCCGGCTGCTTCGACGCTACCGAGGCTGTGCGCACCTGCCGCCTGGCCCGTGAGCTGCTCGGCGGCCACAACCTGGTGAAGCTGGAAGTGCTGGCGGACCAGAAAACCCTGTTCCCTAACGTGATCGAAACCCTCAAGGCCGCCGAAGTGCTGGTCAAGGAAGGCTTCGACGTGATGGTGTACACCAGCGATGACCCGATCATTGCCCGTCAACTGGCGGAAATCGGCTGCATCGCGGTCATGCCGCTGGCCGGCCTGATCGGCACAGGCCTGGGGATCTGCAACCCTTACAACCTGCAGATCATCCTCGAAGAAGCCAAGATTCCCGTGCTGGTAGATGCCGGTGTCGGCACCGCTTCCGACGCCACCATCGCCATGGAACTGGGTTGCGAAGCGGTGCTGATGAACTCGGCCATCGCCCATGCCCAGCAGCCGATCATGATGGCTGAAGCCATGAAACACGCCATCGTTGCAGGTCGCTTGGCCTACCTCGCCGGCCGCATGCCGAAAAAACTCTATGCCAGCGCCTCCTCGCCGCTGGATGGTCTGATCAAGTAAGAGCCACTGATGACTGAATCAAACGACACGCCTATCCAGACGGAAGAAGGTGAAGAGCGCCAACACCGCCGCATCAAGAGTTTCGTGATGCGCGCCGGGCGCATGACCGAAGGCCAGCAGCGCGGTCTGGACCAAGGTACGCCGCTGTTCGTACTGCCTTTGGCCGATGCGCCGGTGGACTTCGATCAGGTGTTCGGTCGCGCAGCGCCGCGCTCGCTGGAAATCGGCTTCGGCATGGGCCATTCGCTGCTGGAAATGGCCGCGGCCTCGCCGGAGCAGGATTTCATTGGCGTTGAGGTTCACCGTCCGGGTGTCGGCGCGCTGCTTAATGGCGTGCTGACTCAGGGCCTGACCAACCTGCGCGTCTACGATTGCGATGCGATCGAAGTGCTCAACCGTTGCATCGCCGACAACAGCCTCGATCGACTGATGCTGTTTTTCCCGGATCCGTGGCACAAGAGCCGTCACCACAAGCGTCGTATCGTTCAGGCGTCGTTCGCCGAGCTGGTGCGCAGCAAGTTGAAGGTCGGCGGTGTGTTGCACATGGCCACCGATTGGGAGCCGTACGCTGAGTACATGCTGGAAGTGATGAACGTCGCGCCGGGCTATCGCAACCTAGCCGAAGACGGCAAATGCGTCCCGCGCCCGACAGAACGCCCAATCACCAAGTTCGAACGCCGCGGCGAACGTCTTGGGCATGGCGTGTGGGATTTGAAATTCGAAAAACAGTCCTAAGCCCTACGCAATACCAAATGTGGGAGCGGGCTTGCTCGCGAAGGCGTCGTATCAGTCAACATCACTGTTGAGTGATCTACCGCTTTCGCGAGCAAGCCCGCTCCCACATTTGTTTTGTGCTGTGCTTGGAGATCAGCGGCGGTCTGCCACGACGCCAATCAATACCAACACCACCAACAACACCGGCGCCAGGCTGTAGTTGTTGAACTGGCTCAGGCCTTTAATGATCCATGGCGTTGCATAGATCAGCGCCACGCCGCTGCCGACCATGCACAGCAGAGCCATCAGCGGGACGCGCAAGGCGCCGGCGATGCTGCCCAGGCGTTGGTCGACCCAGCCTTTGATGTCGGCGCCAAACAGCACCAGCAAGCAGCCCACCAGCGCCAGAGAGATTTCCGACAGGTTGCTACGGCTCCAGCGGGACACGGTGGCGAGCAGGTCGAGTACCAGATCCATTCGATTTCCTTATGTCAGAAAATTCTGCAGCAAGTCATTGAGAAAGAGTTGTCCGCGCAGCGTGGCCGCCAGACGTGACGGTTCGACCTGCAACAAGCCACTTTGTTCGGCCTCGCGACGGCCTTCGGCGAGGCTTTCCAGGGGCAGCCCGGTGCGCTCCGGATACAACCGCGCTTCGACGCCCTCGGTCAGGCGCAAGGCGTTCATCAGGAACTCGAACGGCAGCTCTTCGTTGGTCAGGGCTTTCTCGCCGGCCTGGAAGCTCTTGGCCGGGTTGAGGTAGTCCTTCGGCAGGCGGGTCTTCCAAGTGCGCACGATGCGCCCGTCCGGGTGACTGAGCTTGCCATGGGCGCCGGCGCCGATGCCTATGAAGTCGCCGAAACTCCAGTAATTGAGGTTATGCCGTGCCGGACGACCGGGCAGGGCGTAGGCCGAGACTTCGTATTGCGCGTAACCGTGTTCGGCCAACAGTGCCTGACCGGCCTCCTGAATATCCCACAGGGTGTCGTCTTCCGGCAGCGTCGGCGGCTGGTTCCAGAACACCGTGTTCGGCTCCAGGGTCAGCTGATACCAGGACAGGTGCGTCGGCTTCAGGGCGATGGCCTGGCGCAGGTCGCTCAGGGCGTCGTCCAGGGACTGATCGGGTAAACCGTGCATCAGGTCCAGATTGAAGTTGTCGAACCCGGCTTGACGGGCCATACCGGCGGCACGTACCGCTTCGTCACCGTTGTGAATCCGCCCCAGGGCCTTGAGTTTCTCTTCCTGAAAGCTCTGAATGCCGATCGACAGGCGATTGATGCCCAGCGCCCGGTAGGCGCGGAATTTCTCCTGTTCGAACGTTCCGGGGTTGGCTTCCAGGGTGATTTCAATGTCGCTGGCAAACGGAATACGTTGCTCGACACCCTTGAGCAAACGGCCCAGAGCCTCAGCACTGAACAGGCTCGGCGTACCGCCACCGAAGAAGATCGAACTCAGCTCGCGACCATAGACCGCATGCAGGTCTTGATCGAGGTCGGCCAGCAGGGCGTCGACATATTCTTCTTCCGGCAGCACGGGGCTGGCGGTGTGGGAGTTGAAGTCGCAATAAGGGCATTTGCGCACACACCACGGGATGTGGATGTACAGCGCCAGGGGGAGGCAGCACGGGGAGCGCGGCCCGAGGCGATTGGGCATCGCCGCCGAAGATCAGCGGCGACGCGGACGAGTCATGGGTCATTTCAGTCCCAGACGCTGGCGCAGCAGATCCATTGCACGGGCGCGGTGGCTGATCTGGTTCTTGTCGCTCGGGCTCAGTTCGGCGCTGGAGCATTCGCGCTCCGGAACCCAGAACAGCGGATCGTAGCCAAAACCATGCTCACCGCTGGCCTGGGTCAGGATGCGCCCATGCCACAGGCCTTCGCAGAGAATCGGCAACGGATCGTCGGCATGACGCACCAGCGCCAGCACACAGACGAACTGCGCGCCGCGCTCGGCTTCGGGCACGTCTTTCAAGACGTCGAGCAGTTTGGCGTTGTTCGCCGCATCGCCTTTACCGTCAGCGTAGCGGGCCGAATAGATACCCGGCGCACCGCCAAGGAAATCCACTGCCAGCCCCGAATCGTCGGCCAAGGCCGGCAGACCGGAAATGCGCGAGGCATTGCGGGCCTTGAGAATGGCGTTCTCGACGAACGACAGGCCGGTTTCTTCAGGCTCGACGCTGCTGAACTCGCCGATCGAGCGCAAGTGCACCGATTCGCCGAGCATGGCCTGAAGTTCCTTGAGTTTGCCGGCGTTATGGCTGGCCAGTACGAGTTGCGTGAAATTCATCATTCGCCGGGGAAAAGCTCTTGGTTGAAATTGATGGTGTTGATTTTATCGCCTGTCTGCACCTTGATGTCGAAGGTGCGGATTTCCTGCTGTGGCACCGGGTACTCGGCGATGTAGTAGACCGCGCCAGTTTCGGTGATCTGTTTGAACTTCAACGGAACACTTTGGCTGGTCAGGTCTTTGACCGTGCCGCTGACCTGAGCCGTCTGTGGTTTACCTTCCTTGAGTACTGAGATATTGATCACGCCCTGGTTCTTGCTGCGGGTCAGCTCGGCCGCTTTGGCGATATCAGGTGTCAGGAAAGTGGAATTGAAGGTGTTGTAATGCACCGTCACATCGCCAAAGGTTTCCTTGCGCTCGCCCTTGATGACATCGGCGGCCATGGTGGTAATGCTCAGGCAGGCAGTAAGTAAAAACAGCGCTAGACGACCCATGATCGTTCTCCTCGAAGTGTCGTGATTCAGACCGCGACCTTGTGGTCCGGCAGACCGGGGCTGCTGACGCGATAGATACCGATCTCACCTAACAGATTAGGCCATAGCTTACTGGCCCACCCATGCCGATGCTGTTGATCCACGGCAAGCCGATCAATGACCCTGGCTTCACGTTCGCGACACAGCGCTTCGAAGTCTTCGAAGGTGCAGAAGTGAATGTTCGGCGTGTTGTACCAGGTGTATGGCAGAAACTCCGAAACCGGCATCCGGCCCTTGCTCGCCAGGTACCAGCGGCAGCGCCAGTGACCGAAGTTGGGGAAGGTGATGATGCACTGGCGACCGACCCGCAGCATTTCGTCGAGGATCTTGTCCGGGTAGTGCACAGCTTGCAGGGCCTGGGTCATGACCACGATGTCGAAGCTGTTGCTGGCGAAGTTGCCCAGGCCCTTGTCCAGGTCCTGCTCGATGACGTTGATGCCCTTGGCCACGCACTCGGCAATGTTGTCCGGGTCGTTTTCCAGGCCATAGCCGGTGACCTGTTTGTGGTCGCGCAGCCAGGTCAGCAGCTCGCCGTCACCGCAACCGAGGTCGAGCACGCGGCTGCCGGCGGGGATCCATTCCTGGATGATTTCCAGATCGGCTCTCATGTCTTCCTCAAAGCGCTATACGGTTCATGTAATTGCTGAAGGCCTGCAAATAACGCGGGATCGGAATCAGGAAGGCATCGTGGCCTTGCGGAGCGTCGATCTCCAGGTAGCAGACGTCTTTCCTGGCCGCCATCAGCGCGTCCACCAGTTCCCGCGAGCGGGCAGGGGAGAAGCGCCAGTCGGTGGTGAAGGACATCACGCAGAACCTGGCCTGGGCATTGGCGAAGGTTTTCGCCAGGTCATCGTCGAAGTTCGCCGCCGGGTCGAAGTAGTCCAGTGCCTTGGTCATCAGCAGGTAGGTGTTGGCGTCGAAACGTCCGGAAAACTCCTCGCCCTGATACCGCAGGTAGCTTTCGACCTGGAACTCGACGCTGTGGAAGTCGTAGTTGAGCTTTTCGCTCTTCAGGCCGCGACCGAATTTCTCGCCCATGGAGTCGTCGGACAGGTACGTGATGTGCCCGACCATCCGCGCCAGCATCAGCCCGCGCTTGGGGATCACGCCCGCTTCCTGGAACGAGCCGCCGTGGAACTCCGGGTCGGTGAGGATCGCCTGGCGTGCGACTTCGTTGAATGCGATGTTCTGCGCCGACAGTTTCGGTGCCGAGGCGATGGCCAGGCAGTGCCGTACGCGGTCCGGGTAGGTGATGGTCCACTGCAAGGCCTGCATGCCGCCGAGGCTGCCGCCGATCACCGCTGCCCATTGACGGATGCCGAGCAGGTCGGCGAGACGCGCCTGGCTGTGCACCCAGTCTTCCACGGTCAGTACCGGGAAGTCGGCACCGAAAGGCTTGCCGGTTTCCGGATTGATGCTGCTGGGGCCGGTGGAACCGTTGCAGCCGCCGAGGTTGTTCAGGCTGACCACGAAGAACTTGTTGGTGTCGATCGGCTTGCCGGGGCCGATGCAGCTGTCCCACCAACCGGGTTTGCGGTCGTCGGGGCTGTGGAAGCCGGCAGCGTGATGATGACCGGACAAGGCGTGGCAGATCAGCACGGCGTTGCTCGCCGTAGCGTTCAGCGTGCCGTAGGTTTCGTAGATCAGGTCATAAGCGGGCAGCGAACGTCCGCAGGCCAAGGCCAGGGGTTCACTGAAGTGCGCCACTTGCGGCGTCACCAGACCAACAGAATCGGGGGGAAGGCAGCTGGCATCGACCCTGCTCTCATTGAAATGAGGCGTAAGTCTAAAGACCGCTGCCCGTAGCAGCAAGCGACGACCCATGATCGTTCCCACGTTCCGCGTGGGAATGCCTCAATGGACGCTCTGCGTCCGCTTCGGCAGGGACGCGGAGCGTCCCGGGCTGCATTCCCACGCGGAGCGTGGGAACGATCAAGGTAGGATCAATTCGGGCAAATCCGGCAACTTCTTCGGCGAGCAAATCCGCAC
The DNA here is from genome assembly GCF_054668495.1 of Pseudomonas sp. S2_A02. Taxonomy (NCBI): domain Bacteria; kingdom Pseudomonadati; phylum Pseudomonadota; class Gammaproteobacteria; order Pseudomonadales; family Pseudomonadaceae; genus Pseudomonas; species Pseudomonas sp. S2_A02. Next base: position 4,106,944 of record NZ_CP162776.1, read on the forward strand.
CCGCTTCTGCCGGTTCAGCTCCCCGCTGATCAAACTCACCTGACTCTTGGAAACCCCGAACGCCTTGGCCAGAAACGCCATCAGGTACGCATTGGCCTTGCCTTCAACGGGCGGTGCGGTCAGGCGGATCTTCAGGCGATCGCCATGCAGCCCGCAGAAATCATCGCTGCGGGCCGCAGGTTGCAGGTGACATTCCAGAATCAGGTCATCACCGTCCCAGCGAAAGTAGCTCATCAGATCAGGCCGAACAGTTCCTTCGGCATGAGGGCGTAGTACGCGAGACGTGGAATCAGCCAGCTTTGCAGCAACTGCAGTGCGATAAACGCGAAGATCGGCGAGATGTCGAGGCCGCCCAGGTTCGGCACGATCCGGCGGAACGGCGCGAGCACCGGTTCAGTGATCTGCTGGACCAGCTCTGCGCCCGGGTTGTGGCTGCCCGGAGCAACCCAGGACAGAATCACACTGATGATCATCGCCCAGAACAGGATCTTCAAAAACAGCGCGAAGATACCAATCAATGCCCACGGCGCCAGAAACAGCACGTCGACCTGGTAGCCACTGAGCAGCAGGATGACCGCGTACAGCGCCATTTGCACGATCAGCGCCAGTACCAGCGACGACATGTCCAGCCCGAACATGCTCGGGATAACCCGACGCAACGGCTTGAGCAGCGGTTGAGTGGCTTTCACGGCGAACTGGCAGAGCGGGTTGTAGAAGTTCGCCCGCACCAGTTGCAGGATGAAGCGCAGCAGCACGATCAGCAGATACAGGCTGCACAGGGTTTGAATCACAAAAATGGCAGCGTCATTGAGTCCGAGCATCATTGATTCCTTTGTAAGAGCTGATTAGCGACCGAGTTGCTCAGCCATCTCGGCCGAGCGGTGCGCGGCGGCGCCGAGTGCTTTTTCGACCAGGGCTTCGAAGCCGCCGGTCTGGAACGACTTGATCGCCGCTTCGGTGGTGCCTGCAGGCGACGTCACGCGGCGACGCAATTCAGCCGCATCGACATCACTGGCGACCGCCATGTGTGCTGCGCCCAACGCGGTTTGCACGGTCAGTTGGGCGGCGATGTCCGCTGGCAGACCGAGCTTCACGCCCGCGGCGGTCATGGCTTCGATCAGTAGGAAGAAGTACGCAGGACCCGAGCCGGAAACGGCGGTGACTGCATCCAGTTGCTGTTCTTCGTTCAGCCACAGGGCAATGCCAACCGCCGACAGCAGCTCTTCAGCTTGCTGGCGTTGTTGGGCGCTCACTTCGCTGGTGGCGAACAAGCCGCTCACGCCCTGACGCAGCAGCGCCGGGGTATTGGGCATGCAGCGCACGATAGGCTGGGCGCCAAGCCAGTTGTTCATGCTGGCGCAGGTGATGCCGGCGGCAATCGAGACAACCAGTTGATTCGGCTGGAGGCTTGGGCGAATGGCTTCGCAAACGGTTTTCATCGCCTGCGGTTTGACCGCCAGCACGATCACGTCCACGCCCTGAATGGCGTCGGCGTTGTCGGCAAACACTTCGATGCCGTGTTCGGCGCTCACGCGGGCACGGGTTTCTTCACCCGGATCGCTGGCGCGGATCTGCGCGGCGTCCAGACCTTTGGCGCGCAGGCCGCCGATCAGGCTGGCGGCCATGTTGCCGGCTCCGATAAAGGCAATACGAGTCTTGCTCATGTCAGGTCCTTATAAAGAGAGGTGTCAGCCATTGTTTCAAGACTGGCGATGCATTTGTTGAGAGCCGCGAGCGCCAAAAAGGGCTGTTCCGATACGGACCCAAGTGGCGCCTTGAGCAATGGCCGACTCGAGGTCGTGGCTCATGCCCATGGAAAGTGTGTCGAGTGGCAGATTCAGGCTGGCTTGCAGGCTCTGCACGGCAGCAAAGGCTGCATCCTGGGCGGCGCGATCTTCCGTCGGCTCGGGAATCGCCATCAGGCCGCGCAATTTCAAGCGCGGCAGAGCGCTGATGGCATCGGCCAGGGCGGGCAGATCGGCCGGGGTGCAGCCGGACTTGCTGGCTTCACCACTGACGTTGACCTGGATGCAGATGTTCAATGGAGGCAAATCGGCAGGGCGTTGTTCGGACAGGCGTTGTGCGATTTTCAAGCGATCCACGGAATGCACCCAGTCGAAATGCTCGGCGATAGCGCGAGTCTTGTTCGATTGAATGGGGCCGATGAAGTGCCAGATCAAGGGCAGGTCGGCCAATTCGAGCTGTTTGCTCAAGGCTTCCTGCAAGTAGTTCTCGCCAAAATCGCGCAGGCCGGCGGCATACGCTTCACGCAAGGCCTCGGCGGGCTTGGTCTTGCTCACAGCCAGCAGCTGGATACTGTGCTCGTCGCGTTTTGCGGCGAGGGCAGCAGCACGGATGCGTGAACTAACCTGAGCAATGTTGTCTGCTATCGTGGACATCAAATCCTGCCTGAAAAGTGCCTACACTCGATCATGCGGCGTTAAAAGTCGACTCAGAATGCTTATTGACTGACGTCAACTCCGCTTCTTCGCCGACTTTTGCCTTGCCTGATCATCGCTCGGCTACTTTTCGGGCGAGGATTGGGCGCCAGCGGGTCTGAGGTTCGCGGCATTCTACTGGAATTGAGGAGCGCTATGGATATCACTGAGCTGCTGGCTTTCAGCGCCAAACAAGGCGCGTCTGACCTGCACCTGTCCGCCGGCCTGCCACCGATGATCCGAGTCGACGGCGATGTGCGACGCATCAACCTGCCGGCCCTGGACCACAAGGAAGTGCATGAGCTGATCTACGACATCATGAACGACCTCCAGCGGGTGGACTTCGAGAAGCATCTTGAAACCGACTTTTCCTTCGAAGTGCCCGGTGTGGCACGTTTTCGGGTCAATGCCTTCAACCAGAATCGTGGTGCTGGCGCGGTATTCCGGACCATCCCGTCCAAGGTTCTGAGCATGGACGACCTGGGGATGGGGGAAGTGTTTCGCAAGATTACCGAAGCGCCCCGAGGTCTGGTGCTGGTGACCGGTCCGACCGGTTCCGGCAAGTCCACCACATTGGCGGCGATGATCGATCACCTGAACAACCATCGCCATCACCACATACTCACCATCGAAGACCCCATCGAATTCGTCCACGAATCGCGCAAATGCCTGATCAATCAGCGCGAAGTTCATCGCGATACCCGCAGCTTCGCCACGGCCCTGCGCTCGGCCCTTCGCGAAGACCCGGACGTGATTCTGGTAGGGGAAATGCGTGATCTGGAGACTATTCGACTGGCATTGACTGCCGCCGAAACGGGTCACCTGGTATTTGGCACGTTGCACACCACATCAGCGGCGAAAACCATCGACCGGGTGGTGGACGTGTTTCCGGGCGACGAGAAATCGATGGTGCGTTCAATGCTCTCCGAGTCGTTGCTGGCGGTGGTGTCGCAGACATTGATCAAGAAAGTCGGCGGCGGGCGAATTGCCGCCCACGAAATCATGCTTGGCACTTCGGCGATCCGTAACCTGATCCGTGAAGACAAGGTGGCGCAGATGTATTCGTCGATTCAGACCGGAGGGTCGCTGGGGATGCAGACACTGGATATGTGCCTGAAGGAGCTGGTGACCAAGGGCGTGATCAGTCGCGAGCATGCGCGGGAGAAGGCGCGGTCGCCGGATAATTTTTAAGGCTGGAATGCGAACCTGTGGCGAGGGAGCTTGCTCCCGCTGGGCTGCGAAGCGGCCCCAAAAAACTGCGAGCGCTGCGCACTCGAGCGGGAGCAAGCTCCCTCGCCACAAATGCCCGCCTTCAGAAGGAGGGGGATTTCAAATCAACGCTGAACAACCCGCAACGCGTTCTGTTCTTTCGGCAGAACCCGCTTGGCAACCACGTAGTGGCTTTCCCAGTACGGTTTCTTCAGGGTGTCGATGCTCACCGACTTGCCACGGCGCGGTGCGTGGATGAAGCGGTCGTTGCCCAGGTAGATGGCAACATGATTGACCCGACGGCTCTTGATGTTGAAGAAAATCAGGTCGCCTGGCTTCAGATCGTTGCGATCGACTTTCTCACCATGACCGCTGGCCATGGCGTTAGAGGTACGTGGCAAGTCGAACGTGGCGTCGTTGAACGCGTATTTCACCAGACCGCTGCAATCGAACCCTTTACTTGGGCTGCTGCCGCCCCAACGATAAGGCGTACCGAGCACGTTTACCGCGCGGCTCAGCACGTTACTGCTTTCCTTGGTCGCCATCGGCGGGACCAGCTTGCTGTTTACGCTGCTCAGTTGGCTGGAGCGTTTTACGGTCTGTTTGTTTTTGCTCGAAGGAGCAGAAACATGGGATTTTGGAGTGTAACCATTAACGTTAGGAAGACGTTGCTCACGATTGGTGGCGTGGGCGGCCAAGGGCAATAATAGGCAAATGGTTAGCCATGTCTTGAAAAATGGACGCATTAGGCAAGGCTCATATAGGTGAACGCGCAACTTTATAACAGCTTTTTTGGCCCTTCCGAGTCCGTTGGTCGATTCACTTTGCGGGCAATGGAACCAAATAAGCAGAAAATGGACGCGATTGTCGGACAGAGGTCAGGTATTACAAGGCTTTGACAGGAATGAAGGTAGCATTTGCCGTATGTCGGCCGCCTGTAAAAAAGTCACAAATAATTCAAGAATATTTCTCTATCGTGTGAGTCGAGGTCATCCATGAACACCTATCAACACCCCGTTTCAGGGCAAGACACGCACAGCAAAGTGATTGGTTACCTGTTATGGATTTTCGGTTTTACCGGGGCTCACCGCTTCTATTACGGCAAACCGGTGACCGGGACGATCTGGTTTTTTACCTTCGGTTTGCTGGGTATCGGCTGGTTGATCGACGTGTTTCTGATCCCTGCCATGGATCGTGAAGCGGACCTGCGCTTTACCGCTGGCCCCATCGAATACAACGTTGCGTGGATTCTGCTGACGTTTCTCGGGGTCTTTGGCGTACACCGGATGTATCAGGGGAAGTGGATCAGCGGGTTGCTGTACCTGGTGACGGGCGGGGTGTTCTTTCTGGGGGTGTTGTATGACTTCTGGACGTTGAATGACCAAGTGTCTATTCGCAACGCGCAGAATAGAGGCGCCTTCCAATAAGTTGTGGCGAGGGAGCTTGCTCCCGCTGGGTCGCGAAGCGACCCCAAAACAGGTCTGCTGCGCAGCCCAGCGGGAGCAAGCTCCCTCGCCACAGGTCTTAAGCCTGGTGGCTGATCCGTCCATCCACCAGGGTGTAACGCACTACACCCGGCAAGCTGTGACCAATGAACGGGCAGTTTTCGCCCTTGGACAGCCAGGTCTCACCGGCCACGGTCGAGGCCGCCGGGTCGAACAGTACGATATCTGCTGGCCCACCCACCGCCAGCTTACCCGCCGGCAAGCGCAACGCTTCGGCAGGACCGGCGCCCAAGCGTGCGAGCAGCGTCGGCAAGTCGAGCAAACCGTCTACCACCAAGGTCATCGCCAGCGGCAGCAGCAGTTCAACACTGCTGATGCCCGGCTCGGTGGCACCGAACGGCGCCAGTTTAGCATCGCGTTCATGGGGCTGGTGATGGCTGGAGATGGCTGACACCACCCCCGACTTCACCGCTGCCCGCAGGCCATCGCGATCCGCACGAGTGCGCAGCGGCGGCTGGACGTGGTAGAGGCTGCTGAAGTCAATCAGCGCTTCGTCGGTGAGGATCAGCTGATACAACGCCACGTCCGCCGTGACCTTCAGGCCACGGGCCTGGGCCTGAGCGATCAGCGCCACACCGCGCGCGCTGGTGAGCTGGCTGAAGTGCGCACGCACGCCGCTTTGCTCGACCAGCAGCAGATCCCGGGCCAGGGCCACGGTTTCGGCGGTTTCCGGAATGCCCGGCAGACCCAGAAAACTGGCGGTCGGGCCTTCGTGAGCCAGGCCACCTTCGGCCAGATCATGGTCCTGCGAGTTGAAAATTACCGTCAGGTCGAACGTCGCCGCATATTCCAGCGCCCGGCACAGGGTGCGGGTATTGCGGAAACTCTCCAGACCGTTGCCGAAGGCCACGCAGCCGGCATCGCGCAAGGCGACCAGTTCGGCCAGCTGTTCGCCGTCCAGGCCTTTGCTCAGGGCGCCGATCGGGAAGACTTTGGTGTTGCCAGCCTCCCGGGCGCGGTCGAGGATCAGTTCGGCCACCGCCGAGGTATCCAGCACCGGTTTGGTTTTTGGTGGGCAGCACAGGCTGGTCACGCCACCGGCAGCAGCTGCGCGGGTTTCGCTGGCGATCGAGCCTTTGCGGCTGTAGCCCGGTTCGCGCAGGGCGACGTTCAGGTCAACCAGGCCCGGAGCCGCCACCAGGCCCTTGGCGTCGATGGTGTCTACTGCAACGAAACCGGCCGGAGCGGCGCCAAGGGCGACGATCTTGCAGGCTTCAACGTGGATATCAGTCACTTGATCCAGGCCGCTGGCCGGATCGATAACGCGTGCGCCGAGAATGCTGAGCTTCACTGGGCGTTCTCCTGCTCGAATTGGCGCTGGGCTGTTTGCCCGCTCATGGCCATGGACAGCACAGCCATACGAATCGCGATGCCGTAGGTCACCTGGTTGAGGATCACCGAATGCGGGCCGTCGGCCACCGCCGACTCAATTTCCACCCCGCGGTTGATCGGCCCCGGGTGCATGACGATGCAATCCGGTTTGGCCCCGGCCAGGCGCGCGGTGGTCAGGCCGAACAGGCGGTAGAACTCACCTTCGCTCGGCAGCAGGCCGCCGGTCATGCGTTCACGCTGCAGGCGCAGCATGATCACCACGTCGACGTCTTTCAGGCCTTCGGTCATGTCGGTGTAGACCTTCACACCGTACTGCTCGATGCCGATCGGCAGCAGGGTTTTCGGCGCGATCACGCGGATGTCCGGGCAGCCGAGGGTTTTCAGGGCCAGCATGTTCGAGCGCGCCACCCGCGAGTGCAGGATGTCGCCGACGATGGCCACCGAGAGGTTTTCGAAGCCGCCCTTGTGCCGACGAATCGTGAGCATGTCGAGCATGCCCTGAGTCGGGTGGGCGTGACGGCCGTCGCCGCCGTTGATGATCGCCACTTGCGGGCAGACATGCTCGGCGATGAAGTGCGCCGCGCCGGAATCACCGTGACGCACGACGAACATGTCGGCGGCCATGGCTTCCAGGTTGCGCAGGGTGTCGAGCAGGGTTTCGCCCTTGCTCGCCGACGACGTGGACACGTTCAGGGTGATCACGTCTGCCGACAGCCGCTGGGCCGCCAGTTCGAAGGTGGTGCGGGTGCGGGTGGAGTTCTCGAAGAACACGTTGCACACGGTCTTGCCGCGCAGCAACGGGACTTTCTTCACCGCCCGGGCGCCCACTTCGAGGAACGAGTCGGCGGTGTCGAGGATTTCCGTCAGCAGCTCGCGGCGCAAACCGTCGAGCGAGAGGAAGTGGCGCAGCTGGCCCTGATCATTGAGCTGCAGCGGGCGCTTGGTTTCTAGAGGCGTCATCGCGAGGGGGACTCTCAATAGGGCGAATTAAAGGGCGAGGTCTTGAAGTTCGAGCTTGAGTTCCGGGCCGGACAGTTTCACTCGTTCGTGGGCCGCCAGCGACAGAGTGGCGCCAACCACGTTCGGGCGGATCGGCAGCTCACCGGCGTCCAGGTCCAGCAGGCACACCAGCGTCACGCTGGCTGGGCGGCCGTAGTCGAAGAGTTCGTTCATCGCGGCGCGGATGGTCCGACCGCTCATGAGCACGTCATCGATCAGCACCAGGTGCTGGCCTTCAATCTCGAATGGCAGTGCGGATGGGCGTACTTGTGGGTGCAGGCCGTTCTGGCTGAAATCGTCGCGGTAGAACGAAACGTCCAGGGTGCCCAGGGGCGAATCGCTGCCCAGTTCATCGAGCAACGCCTGCGCGACCCAGACGCCACCGGTCCGAATGCCGATATAGCGCGGTTCGCTGATGCCCCGTTTGGCCAGATAGGTGTCAAGACGGATCGCCATCTGGCTGATCAGTTCGGCGGGATTGGGCAGGCTCATGGTTTGCTCCTTCTTTGTCCCGAGCCGGATGCTGCTTGAGTGGTGGCTCGGGTTGTAGCTAAGGGAGACGCCGCAGCGGCTCTTCAGAATTAGGTGCGGTCAGGATTCGAACAGCGCGGTGTTTTCGTCGAGCCAGCCTTGCAACAGCAGCGCGGCGGCGATGGCATCGACCGGGTTGTCGCGGTAACTGCCTTTCTGGCCGCCCCGGACCAGGCGTTCGCCCTTGGCCTCGAAGGTGGTCAGGCGCTCGTCATGCGTATAGAAGGGCAGGTTGTAGCGGCCGTTCAGGCGTCGGGCGAATTTCTCGGCCCGCAGGCACATGTCGCTTGGCGTGCCATCCATGTTCAGCGGCAGGCCGACCACCACAGCGTCGGGTTTCCACTCTTTAATCAGGGCTTCGACCTGATTCCAGTCGGGAATGCCGTTTTGCGCCTTCAAGGTGCACAGCTCGCGGGCCTGGCCGGTAATCACCTGGCCGACCGCAACGCCGATCTGTTTGGTGCCGTAGTCGAAACCCAAAATCAACCGCAGGGCCATCAGGCGTGCCCCGCCTGGCTGGTGAGCAGGCTGAGATTGACGCCCAAGTGTTTGGCTGCCGCTTCAAGACGCAATTCGCTGCTGGTGTTGAACAGGATGTCGGCATCGAACGGGCAGGTCAGCCAGGCGTTGTCGGCCAGTTCGGCTTCCAATTGCCCGGGTTCCCAACCGGCGTAGCCGAGGGTGATCAGGCTTTTCGCGGGACCGACGCCGTCGGCGATGGCGAACAGCACGTCCTGGGAGGTCGAGAGGGACAACTCGCCTTCCAGATCAACGGTCGCCTGAAAAGATTTACCCGATGGGTGCAGGACAAAACCGCGATCGGTTTGCACCGGGCCACCCATAAAGATCGGCACATGCTGGCAGAGCAACGGCGGTTCGATATCGGGGCGCAATTGCTCGAGGATATCGGCCAGGTTCAGGTCCTGCGGACGGTTGACCACCAGCCCCATGGCACCATTGGCCGTGTGCTCGACGATGTAGGTCAAGGTGTGCGCAAAGTTCGGGTCGGCCATGTGAGGCATGGCGATCAGGAAGTGATGCTTGAGGTAGCTGGGGCTGACGTTCTTCATGAGCGCTAGTGTGGCGTTGGAGGGGCGAACTGACAAGCCGGGGATGCATAGGAAATGCCCCCAATACCCCTGACAACACAGATCAAATGTGGGAGCGGGCTTGCTCGCGAAGAGGGCGGTACATTCAACATTGATGTCGACTGACCCGACGCTTTCGCGAGCAAGCCCGCTCCCACAGGGGTTTTGTGCTGGTCAATTACTGGAGAGCCTGTCCCCACGTGCAAACTTCCACGTGCGGATGATTTCCAGACGATCGATGTCTGACAGATCCCCGGTAAACGGTGCAAACGGCGCCGCGAGCCTTACGATGCGCTGCGCCGCCTGATCCAGCAGCGGCTGCCCAGACGATTCCAGCACCAGCACTTCATACAGCGAGCCGTCGCGGTTGATCGAGACCATCAGTCGCAAATTGCCGTAGATCTGTTTGCGCCGGGCTTCGTCGGGGTAGTTGAGGTTGCCGATACGCTCGACCTTCTTGCGCCATTCATCTTTGTACCAGGCGCCTTTGTCGCGCATGGTCGACGCAGCGCTCAAGCGGTGGATGCGCGGGCGCTTGGCGTACAGCTGTTGTTCGTTGGCCAGTTCCGCTTCCAGGCTGGCGATGTCGCTGGACAGCTGCGAGCTGTCGAACGTCGGTGCCGCCACTTGGGGTTTGGTCAGGGGCTTGGGTTCTTCAGTCTTGGTTGCGGCTTTTTTCGGCTTCGGCGCGACGGTGGTCACAGACGCCTTGGGCGCGGCTTCCTGCACTTGAGGCTTGGCCGCCGGCGGTGGGGTGACTTGCTGCACCTTGTTGTCCTGGAAGGGCGCGACCTCGGTGGTCTTGGGAATCGCCTTTTTCTCCAGCGTGCCGCTGCCTTGCTGATTTTCCTGGGCGAGAAAGTCAGCTTTCGCAGGCTTCTTTTCGCTTTTGAAAGTGGCGAGGGTGATTTCCAGGGTTTTGCTGATTTGCTTGGGTTCGACCATGGAGAACCCGACGCCCAACAGCAAGGCCAGGTGAATCAGCGCCGCGAGGAACAGGGTGAAACCGAGGCGATCAGCCGGTCGCACGCCACGGTGGGCGAGTTCAGGGGGCAGATCGGACGGGAGTGTCATAACAAGAAAACCAACATCGCGTTTTTTACAAGCCGGGGATGATAACGCAATGTTGGTTGTTTCTTGGCTGTTCTCGATCAACGAGTCTTGAGCTTCTGATCGATGGCATCCATCAGAAGGCCACCAATGTCGGTGCCGAACGCGTTATCGATCTCGCGAATGCAGGTCGGGCTGGTGACGTTGATTTCGGTCAGATGCTCACCGATCACGTCGAGACCGACGAACAGCAAGCCCTTCTCACGCAGGGTCGGGCCGACTTGCGCGGCGATCCAGCGATCTTTCTCGGTCAGCGGTCGGGCTTCGCCACGGCCACCGGCGGCGAGGTTGCCACGGGTTTCGCCGAGCGCGGGAATCCGTGCCAGGCAGTAATCCACCGGCTCGCCGTCGATCATCAGGATGCGTTTGTCGCCATCAACGATCGCCGGCAGGTAACCCTGGATCATGATCTGCTGACGGCCATGCAAGGTCAGGGTTTCGAGGATCACCGACAGGTTCGGGTGGCCAGCGGTATGACGGAAGATCGACGAGCCGCCCATGCCATCCAGGGGCTTGAGGATCACGTCACCGTGATGGTCGGCGAATTCACGCAATACGTCCGGGCGACGGCTGACGATGGTCGGCGGCGTGCACTGCGGGAACAGCGTGGCGAACAGCTTTTCGTTGCAGTCACGCAGGCTTTGCGGCTTGTTGACCACCAGTACGCCAGCATTTTCCGCTTGCTCCAGCAAATACGTGGAATAGACGAATTCCATGTCGAACGGCGGATCCTTGCGCATCAGGATCACGTCCAGGTCGCTCAGCAGCGCATCGCTTTCGGCGCCCAGCTCAAACCATTTTTCCGGGTTGGCGAACACCTTCAGCGGACGCATCCGTCCGCGAGCCTCGCCTTCGGCCTGATACAAATCGCGCTGTTCCATATAGAACAGTTCCCAGCCACGCTTTTGCGCGGCCAGCAGCATGGCCAGCGAGCTATCCTTTTTATAGGAGATGCTGGCGATAGGATCCATGACAATCCCGACGCGAACGCTCATGGGGTTTTCCTCGAAATTGGGGTGGAAAGTGTGGTGAAAAAGTGGCGTCAGAGTGGCGCTGAGTGTGTTCCCGGTCAAGGAAAAACCACCGTCAGGGTCGCCCGATAGATTGGAGGGGGAGACTGTGCTAAAAAGGCTCGGCCCTTGATCAATAAGGGTTTTGAGCCATCGATGAGCCGTAAACGGACAATTTGATTCACAAAGGCGACGGTAGAGCCACTATGGAACAGCATTCCAGCGCCTTGAAGGTCATGGTGATCGATGATTCGAAAACGATTCGTCGCACCGCCGAAACGCTGTTGAAAAACGTGGGCTGTGAAGTCATCACCGCAATCGACGGTTTCGATGCCCTGGCCAAGATTGCCGACAATCATCCCGGCATCATCTTTGTCGACATCATGATGCCGCGTCTGGATGGTTATCAGACCTGCGCTTTAATCAAGAACAACAGTGCGTTCAAGTCCACGCCAGTGATTATGCTGTCGTCCAAGGACGGGTTGTTCGACAAGGCCAAAGGTCGGATCGTCGGTTCCGACCAGTTTTTGACCAAGCCTTTCAGCAAGGAAGAACTGCTGAACGCGATTCAGGCCCATGTACCGGGCTTCGCCGCCGTTTCGCCGCAGTAGGACACGCACAGTGACGCTCGGCCATGGGGCCCGGTGTCGACAAGAATGGGGAAGACCATGGCACGTATTCTGATCGTCGATGACTCGCCGACCGAAATGTACAAATTGACCGGCATGCTCGAAAAGCACGGTCATGAGGTGTTGAAAGCCGAAAACGGCGCAGACGGCGTGGCCCTGGCCCGTCAGGAAAAACCCGACGCGGTGCTGATGGACATCGTCATGCCCGGCCTCAACGGTTTCCAGGCGACCCGTCAGCTGACCAAAGACCCGGAAACCGGGCACATTCCGGTGATCATCATCACCACCAAGGATCAGGAAACCGACAAGGTCTGGGGTACGCGCCAGGGCGCCAAGGACTACCTGACCAAACCGGTCGACGAAGACACCCTGATCAAAACCCTGAACAACGTGCTGGCCGGTTGATCGTCCGGTCATGACCGAGTCGCTGACGGCTTTCGAACTGCTGCTGCAGATTGACCAGCGCTGTCGTCTGCTGGCGGCGGACCTGCCGTCCCAGCCGACCCGACAGGACAGCTGGAGCGGCATCGGCTTTCGCTTGGGCGAGCATTGGTACGTCGCGCCCATGGGCGAAGTCAGTGAAGTCCTGCATGAACCGCGCGTTACGCAATTGCCGGGAGTCAAACCCTGGGTCAAGGGCGTGGCTAACCTGCGCGGGCGCCTGCTGCCGATCATGGATTTGCATGGCTTTTTTTATGGTCATGAGCCCGGCCATGAATCGCCTGCCTTGCGCAAGCAACGGCGGATATTGGTGGTGGAGCACAAAGACGTGTTTGCAGGGTTGATGGTCGATGAGGTCTTCGGCTTGCAGCACTTTGCCCAGGACAGTCTGGAACCGGTACCGGTCGGTGACTTGCAAGGGCCGATGTCGGCGTTCGTCAAAGGCCGGTTTCAGCGTGAGCAGAAGTGGCAGGTGTTCAGCCCGTTTGCGTTGGCGCAGTCGCAAGGATTCATGAACGTCGCCGTATAACCGGCGCGACGCCGATCTAATGTGGGAGCGGGCTTGCTCGCGAAGAGGCCGGCACATCCAACAATGATGTCGACTGTGACACCGCCTTCGCGAGCAAGTCGGATCGCCGCACCGCCGCTCCCACAGGGTTCTGGGCAAGGTTCACAGATGTTGGTTAACAGGCGAGGACCGATGATAAAAGCAAACACAGGCAAGCCAGAAGGGTCGCGCAGCCGGTCGCAGATCATCGTGCTGTTCATCGCGCTGATTGTCTTCATCATGCTGCTGTTCGCCAACTTCGCGTACCTCAACACCCAGGCGAATTACGACAAACAGTACATCGGCCACGCCGGTGAGCTGCGCGTGCTGTCCCAACGCATCGCCAAGAACGCCACCGAAGCCGCCGCCGGCAAGGCTGCGGCGTTCAAATTGCTCAGCGATGCGCGCAACGACTTCGCCCAGCGTTGGGGTTATCTGAAGAAAGGCGATCCTTCCACCGGCCTGCCACCAGCACCCTCCACCGTGCGCCCGGAAATGCGCGCCGTGCAGCTGGATTGGGAGCGTCTGCTGAAAAATACCGACGCCATCCTCTCCAGCGAGCAGACCGTGTTGTCCTTGCATCAAGTGGCCGCAACCTTGGCCGAGACCGTGCCGCAGTTGCAGGTCGAGTATGAAAAGGTCGTCGAAACCCTCCTGCAACGTGGCGCCCCGGCCACTCAGGTGGCGATGGCCCAGCGTCAGTCGCTGCTGGCCGAGCGGATTCTCGGCGCGGTGAACACCGTGCTGTCCGGCGATGAAAATTCGCAGCAGGCGGCCGACGCTTTCGGTCGCGACGCGGCGCGTTTCGGCCTGGTGCTCAACGGCATGCTTCAGGGCAATGCGGCACTGAAAATCAGTCAGGTCGAAGACCGCGATGCGCGTACCCGTTTGACCGAAATCTCCGAACTGTTTGAATTCGTCTCGGGTTCGGTGGATGAAATCCTCGAAACTTCGCCGCAGCTGTTCAAGGTCCGCGAATCGGCCAGCAACATTTTTACCCTGTCGCAAACCCTGCTCGATGAAGCCTCGCACCTGGCCAGCCGTTTCGAAAACCTCGCCGGCGGGCGCAACACCGATACCATCGGGGGTTACGTGCTGGGCTTGCTCGCACTGACATCGATCATCCTCATCGGCCTAGTGATGGTGCGCGAAACCAACCGTCAGTTGCGGGAAACCGCCGAGAAGAACGAGCGCAACCAGAACGCGATCATGCGTTTGCTGGACGAAATCGAAGACCTCGCCGACGGCGACCTGACCGTGACCGCCTCGGTGACTGAAGATTTCACCGGGACCATCGCTGACTCGATCAACTATTCCGTCGACCAACTGCGCGATCTGGTGGCGACCATCAACCTCACCGCCGGCCAGGTTGCCGCCGCCGTGCAGGAAACCCAGGCCACCGCCATGCACCTGGCCCAAGCCTCGGAGCATCAGGCCCAGCAGATTTCCGAAGCCTCCACAGCCATCAACGACATGGCCCAGTCCATCGATCAGGTCTCGGCCAACGCCGCCGAATCCTCTGCGGTGGCCGAGCGCTCGGTGGAAATCGCCAACAAGGGCAACGAAGTGGTGCACAACACCATTCATGGCATGGACAATATTCGCGAGCAGATTCAGGACACCGCCAAGCGCATAAAACGGTTGGGTGAGTCTTCTCAGGAAATCGGCGATATTGTCAGCCTGATCGATGACATTGCCGACCAGACCAACATCCTCGCCCTCAACGCGGCCATTCAGGCGTCCATGGCCGGTGACGCCGGGCGCGGTTTTGCGGTGGTGGCCGACGAAGTACAGCGGTTGGCTGAGCGTTCGTCCGCGGCGACCCGGCAGATTGAAACGCTGGTGCGGGCGATTCAGACCGACACCAACGAAGCGGTAATTTCCATGGAGCAGACCACCACCGAAGTGGTGCGCGGCGCGCGTCTGGCGCAGGATGCCGGGGTGGCCCTGGAAGAAATCGAAGGTGTATCGAAGACCCTCGCGGCATTGATCCAGAGTATTTCCAACGCCGCGCAGCAACAGACTTCGTCGGCCGGCCAGATTTCCCTGACGATGAACGTGATCCAGCAGATCACCACGCAAACCTCGTCCGGCTCCACCGCCACCGCCGAGAGCATTGGCAACCTGGCGAAAATGGCCAGCCAGCTGCGGCGTTCGGTGTCCGGTTTCACCTTGCCGGCCGCTAAAACGCAGGCTGCGGACAAAGCTTGAACCGCCTCAGGGCGTATGCATTTGATTGGAGTAGTTATGGGTGATCGGCACGACTATGTGGCCCTCGAGTGGGTCAAAGGCGAGATTGCCGAAACGCTGAAACAGGCTCATCAGGCGATCGAAACCCTGATTGACGACCCGCAGGCGACGCACACACTGAGTGAGTGTCTGGCCTGTGTCCATCAGGTTCACGGTAGCTTGCAGATGGTCGAGTTTTACGGCGCGGCCCTGCTCGCCGAAGAGATCGAGCAGTTGACCAGCGCCTTAGAACAGAACCGCGTCAGCCATCGCGACGAGGCGATCCATCTGTTGCTGCAAGCCCTGGGGCAATTGCCGACTTACCTCGACCGGGTGCAAGGCGCCCGTCGTGATTTGCCTTTAGTCGTGTTGCCGCTGATCAACGACCTGCGCAGCGCCCGCGGCGAAAGCCTGTTATCGGAAACCAGCCTGTTCAGCCCGCAACTGCTGGAGCTGCCGCCCCTGAGCCAAGAGGCCCTGGCGCTGCTGGAGCCGTCCGACTTGCCGAATGTGCTGCGCAAGTTGCGGCAAATGTTGCAGATGGCCCTGGTCGGTTTGTTGCGTGAGCAGGATGACGAAACCCACTTCGGTTATCTGGCCAAAGTGTTTGCGCGCCTCGAAGCGCTGTGCGACAACGCGCCGCTGAGCCCGTTATGGCAAGTCGCTTCGGCACTGGTCGAAGGCATGCGCAATGGCTCGATTGCCAACAGCCCCGCGTTGCGCAGCCTGTTCAAGGACACCGACAAAGAGCTCAAGCGTTTGCTCGAACAGGGCATGCCCGGAATCAATCAACCGGCACCGCCGGAGCTGCTCAAGAGTTTGTTGTTCTATATTGCCAAGGCCGAACACCCCACCGGGCAGATGCTGACCATGAAAGATCGCTACTCACTTGACGATGCGCTACCCGACGGCGCGATGGTCGATGAAGAACGGGCACGGCTGGCCGGCCCTGACCGCGACGCCATGCGCTCGGTATTGGCGGCGCTGTGCGAAGAGCTGGTGCGGGTCAAGGAGCGCCTGGACTTGTTCGTGCGCAGCGATCGTCAGCACACCTCGGACCTCGAAAGCCTGCTGGCGCCCCTGCGGCAAATCGCCGACACCTTGGCGGTGCTCGGTTTCGGCCAGCCGCGCAAAGTCATCATCGATCAATTGGCGGTGGTGCTGAGCCTTGCTCAGGGCCAGCGTGAACCCAACGACGCGACCCTCATGGACGTCGCCGGGGCCTTGCTTTACGTCGAAGCGACCCTGGCCGGGATGGTCGGTACCGTGGAGCCGGAAAGCCAGGAAGACAGCCGTCTGCCGACCACCGACCTGACGCAGATCCATCAGATCGTGATCAAGGAAGCGCGCATTTGCCTGCAACAGGCCAAGGACATGATCGTCGACTACATCGACGCCGACTGGGACCGCCAGCATTTGCAACCCTTGCCGGCGTTGCTGACCCAGGTGCGCGGTGCGTTGGCGATGATTCCATTGGCCCGGGCGGCGAGCCTGGTCGAAACCTGCAACGGCTTCATCCGCGAGCATCTGCTGGTGGACCCTGGCCAACCCGGCTGGCAGCAACTGGACAGCCTGGCCGACGTCATCACCAGCATCGAGTATTACCTGGAGCGCCTCGGCGACGACCCCGAAGCACCGGGGGAACACCTGCTCGACGTCGCGGAAAAAGGCCTGGCCTCACTCGGCTTCTTCCCCAGCGAACAGCAGGTGCCGATGCTCAAGGAGGTGCTCAGCCCCAGTGAAGCCCTGGTCATGCAGGACATGCAGGAATTGGACGACCCCGAAACCGTTCAGTCTCTGGCCGATGTGCTGGCCAGCCCCGTATCGTCCGTCAACCCGCCAGCCCTGACCACGCCGGGCAGCCTGTTGCCGCCGCCCGCCGGTGAAAAACCGGTAGACGATGAGCTACGGGACGTCTTCCTCGAAGAGACTGACGAGGTGCTGGAAGTCCTCGAGGAGTATCTGCCGCGCTGGTCGGCCAATCCCGACAGCACATCGGCCTTGAGTGAACTACGCCGCGGCTTCCACACCCTCAAAGGCAGTGGCCGGATGGTCCGCGCGCTGGTGCTCGGTGAGTTGGCCTGGGCGGTGGAAAACCTGCTCAACCGTGTGCTTGAGCACAGCGTCGCCCCTTCGCCTGCGGTGCAACAACTGGTGGGCGATGCGCTGAAGCTGCTGCCGGAACTGGTGGCCGATTTCGCCGCCAATGCGCAGCGCCAACGCAACGATGTCGATCAATTGGCCGCTCGCGCCCATGCCCTCGCCAAGGGTGATAAGCCGGTGACCGACGAGGACACGCAGGATGTCGCGGCGCTCGATCCACTGTTGCTGGAGATCTTCCGCAACGAGGCGCAAACCCATCTAAGCAGCCTCAATCGCTTCCTCGACCAAGCCTGCGAACACGTGCCGCTCCAGGCCAGCGACGAGTTGCAGCGGGCGTTGCATACGCTCAAGGGTAGCGCCTCGATGGCTGGCGTACTGCCGATTGCCGAACTGGCGGCGCCCCTGGATCAACTGGCCCGGGAGTACAAGGCGCACCGGATTGCCCTCGACCTGGACGAAGTTGAATTGCTGCTGGAAGCCGAAGGGTTGTTCCGCCTTGGGCTGCGACAACTCAAGAGCGACCCGCTGGCTGAAATCCCCGACGCTCGCTCGCTGATCGAGCGAACCAAGGTATTGCTGGCCGAGCGTCTGCAAAGCCTGTTGAGCGCGCCCGATACGAAGCAGCGCATCAAGCGCGATCCGCAACTGATCAACAACTTCCTGGCCCAAGGCATGGACATCCTGCTGGACGCCGAAAGCCTGTTACAGCGCTGGCAGCAGCATCCCGGCGAGCGGCAGGAACTGAGCGCGCTACTGGACGAATTGACCACCCTCGGCGAAGGCGCGCACCTGGCCGATCTGCATCCGGTGGATGAACTCTGCGAAGCGTTGCTCGACCTCTATGGCGCTGTGGAAGAAAGCAGCCTGGCGGTCAGCGACAGGTTTTTCCATGAGGCGCAAAGTGCCCATGAAGCGCTGATCAACATGCTCGACGAACTGGCCGCCGGACAGGAAGTCACTGCGCAACCGGAACGCGTACGGGCCTTGCGCGGCTTGCTCGATGAGAGTCTCGATCCATCTTCCATGGGCCTGATCCGCAGTGACGGCAGCCGCACCCTGAGCATCCGCGAACTGGGCAGCGCCACGGCCGAGCTGGAGCAAGCCGCGACGCAGGTGGAGCTGGACGACGAAATCGTTTCGATCTTCCTCGAAGAGGCAGTGGATATCCTCGAAAGCGCCGGCCAGGCCTTGCAGCGCTGGCTGAGTGAGCCGGACAACGCCGCGCCGCTGTCGTCCTTGCAGCGCGATTTGCACACCCTCAAGGGCGGTGCGCGGATGGCCGAGATCGGTCCGGTCGGCGATCTGGCCCATGAATTGGAAAGCCTTTACGAAGGCTTGGTGGACCGCCGTTATAGCCACAGCGAAGGGCTGGCGCAGTTGCTGCAGCAGAGCCATGACCGACTGGCCATGTTCCTTGATCAGTTGCAGCACAATCGTCCTTTGGGTGATCCGGATGAGTTGATCGCGGCCATTCGTGAGTATCGCCAGGGCAATGCCGGCAGCGCCGAGGTGATCGAACCAGCGGTCAGCAATGACTCAGCGGGCCATGATTCCGAGCTTCTGGAAATCTTCCTCGAAGAAGGTTTCGACATCATTGAAAACTCCGGCGCGGCACTGTTGCGCTGGCAGGCCGAACCGTCGAATCGCCAAGAAGTGGAAACCCTGCTGCGCGACCTGCACACCCTCAAGGGTGGCGCTCGGATGGTGGAAATTGCACCGATTGGCGACCTGGCCCACGAACTGGAATTCCTCTACGAAGGCTTGTCGGCTGGCGTGCTGCAACCCACCGCCGAGCTATTCTCGCTGTTGCAACGCAGCCATGACCGACTGGCGCAGATGCTCGACGCCACCCGTGCCGGTCAGCCATTGCCGCCGGCCGATCGGCTGATCGATGCGATCAAGAATTTCAGCCATTCGGTGGTGCCCGAAACATCGGCACCCGTAACGCTGCCCGTAGCGCCAAAAGCCGAGCCGACCGTGCTACAACCGGAAGGTACCGACACGGTCAAGGTTTCGGCGGAGTTGCTCGACGTCCTGGTCAACCTGGCTGGGGAAACTTCAATCTTCCGCGGCCGCATCGAACAACAGGTCAACGACGCATGGGTGGCCCTGAGCGAAATGGAAACCACCATCGAGCGTATGCGCGACCAATTGCGCCGCCTCGATACCGAAACCCAGGGGCGGATTCTCAGCCGTCAGCAAGTTGAGGCTGAACGCCTGGGCTACGAAGAGTTCGACCCGCTGGAAATGGACCGTCACTCACAGTTGCAACAGTTGTCGCGGGCACTGTTCGAGTCCGCCTCCGACCTGCTCGACCTCAAGGAAACCCTCGAGCGGCGCAATCATGACGCGGAAAACCTGCTGCAACAGCAGGGCCGCATCAACACCGAATTGCAGGAAGGCCTGATGCGTACGCGCATGGTGCCGTTCGAGCGGATGCTGCCGCGTTTGAAGCGCATCGTTCGGCAGGTCGCCAGTGAACTGGGCAAGGACGTGGACTTCATCGTCGGCAACGCCGAAGGCGAGATGGACCGCAACGTCCTCGAACGCATGGCCGCGCCGCTGGAACACATGCTGCGCAACGCCGTCGACCATGGGCTGGAATCGGCCGAGGTGCGTATTGCGGCCGGTAAACCGGCCCAAGGCAAGATCACCCTCGACTTGTCGCGAGAGGGTGGCGACATCATTTTCGACATCCGCGACGACGGTGCCGGCGTGCCTTTGGACGCCGTGCGGCGCAAGGCGATCAAGCGCGGATTACTCCACCCGGAAAGCGATATCAGCGACCGCGATGTGCTGCAATTCATCCTGCAGCCGGGGTTCTCCACCGCCGAGAAAATCACTCAGATCTCCGGGCGTGGCGTCGGCATGGACGTGGTTCACGAAGAAGTCCGACAGCTCGGCGGCGGCATGACCATCGACTCTGTGCCAGGGCAGGGCGTGCACTTCCGGATTCGCCTGCCGTTCACCGTGTCGGTCAACCGCGCGTTGATGGTGCAGTGCGGAGAGGATCAATACGCGATCCCGCTGAACACCATTGATGGCATCGTTCGGGTGTTGCCCAACGAACTCGAAGGGCATTACCGGCTCGATCCGCCGACCTACGAATACGCCGGGCAACGTTATGAGTTGTGCTATCTCGGCGAGCTGTTGAAAACCAGCACCCGCCCGAAACTGTTGGGCCAGAGCCTGCCGTTGCCGGTGTTGCTGGTGCAATGCAACGAGCGGCATGTCGCGGTGCAGGTGGATGCCATGGCCGGCACCCGGGAAATCGTGGTCAAAAGCCTTGGCCCGCAGTTCGCCGCGGTGCAGGGTTTGTCCGGCGCGACGATTCTCGGCGATGGCCGGGTGGTACTGATTCTCGACTTGCTGGCGCCGATCCGTGCGATGCAAGCCCGGGTGCCGCAACGACCGGTGACGCAGGACGTAGAGCCCGAATCGCAACGGCCGTTGCTGGTGTTGGTGGTCGACGATTCGGTCACCGTGCGCAAGGTCACCAGCCGTCTGCTGGAACGCCACGGCATGAACGTGCTGACCGCCAAGGACGGGGTCGACGCCATGTTGCTGCTCGAAGAACACATGCCCGACCTGATGCTGCTGGACATCGAAATGCCGCGCATGGACGGCTTCGAAGTGGCGACCCAGGTACGCGCCGACGAGCGCTTGCAGCATTTGCCAATCATCATGATCACCTCCCGTACCGGCCAAAAACACCGCGACCGCGCCATGGCCATCGGCGTCAACGACTACCTCGGCAAGCCATACCAGGAGTCGGTGCTGCTCGACAGCATCGCCCGGTGGAGCAAAACCCATGCATGAACACCGCTCCAGCAATCTCACTGGCCTGTTACTGCCCTTGGCTGACCGCAACCTGATCCTGCCCAACGTCGCTGTCGCTGAGCTGATCGACTATCAACCGGGGGCGTTCGACCTCGATACACCGCCGTGGTATCTGGGGCGGGTGACGTGGCGGGAGCGACAGATTCCGTTGCTCAGTTTCGAATCGGCGTGTGGCAACAAAGTGGTGATCGGGGAGCGGGCGCGGATCGTCATCCTCAACGCCCTCGGCGGGCGGCCTGAGCTGAAATTCATTGCGTTATTGGTGCAGGGGATTCCGCGGTCTTACAAACTCGACAGTCAGTTGAGCTATGTCGATGTGCCGTTGTGTTCGCTGGAGCAGGCGGCGGTGCAAGTGGGGGAGCAAGTGGCGAAGGTGCCTGACTTGCTCGCGCTGGAAGAACTGCTAGTGAGTGCAGGCCTGGTCTGACCGGATCACTGTGGCGAGGGAGCTTGCTCCCGCTGGGTCGCGAAGCGGCCCCAAAACCTGCAATCCAGGTGTATCAGGTACACCGAGAACAATGGTTTTACGACTGCTCCGCAGCCGAACGGGAGCAAGCTCCCTCGCCACAGGGGGGCTGCGCTAAATCCCGGCCTGAGCCTTCATCTGCAACGACTCATGATGATCCAGCACTCGCTCTACCAACAACTGCACGCCATCTGCCAAACGGCTGAGCGCCAAGGCGACAGAGCGGCGTGAGCCTTCCACATCGTCCGCCAGGTCGGCAGCAATGGCGCTGATGGACAGCAGGTCTTCGGAGGCATTGGCCAGAAGGGCTTCGGTGTCGATATCGGGGGAGACGGTGAAGAGCTGGGACTTACGGCGTTTAGCCGGTTTTTCGTGGGGTGACGGGAAGTAATGGGAGAAGGCGCGGTCAGCGGCTTCCTTCATTTTTTCTGCATCGAGGGATGCTTGGGAATCGGTGTCGGTTTCCGGGGGATTGGGAGTAGCTTTGAACATAGTGATTCTCCGCTTATGGTTTGGAGCTGGCCCTTTCGGTTTCCGAACGAAGGGGTGGCAGCTGTACGCAGGCTGGAAACCCGGGAAACGGCAACCCGGTTGACCCGAAGGTCTCCCGCGCACAGCCGCCATAACGGAGTGCACACTTTAAAGGTGCGCAAGCATACGTCATGAGTGGCGCTTTCACGCCGTTTGCTCGTCGGGGTTTCCAATCCCGGTCGCTGAATTGGCAGCGACCGACAAACAATAAAGATCAACGCAAAACCGCACCAGTCAGCGGGTTCCGGCATTGCTGTAGGCAGCGACGCCAGACTGCGTAGCCTCTCACCGCTCCTGCGGACAAACTTTTAAACACAAAACCCCAAGTGGTCGGCCCCCCCTGTGGCGAGGGAGCTTGCTCCCGCTGGGTTGCGAAGCAGCCCCAAAACCTGCAACCGGGGTGTATCAGGTACACCGAGAACAATGGTTTACGCTGCGTCAGGTTGAAGATTCCCAAAAAGGGACCTATCGTTCCTTTTTTGGGACTTATCGGTCGTTGCCGTGAAAAACCTGTCACTAAGCGAAGCCTTGTTCACCACCACCCAGCAAAAAGTGCTCGGCCTGCTGTTTGGTAAACCCGACCGAAGTTTTTACGCCAACGAGATCGCCCGCTGGGCTCAAGTGGGTAAAGGCAGCCTCATGCGCGAGCTGGATCGGTTGCAGCGGGCAGGCGTGCTGACCATGAGCCGTCAGGGCAACCAGACCCACTATCAAGCCAATCCCGACTGCCCGATCTATGCCGAACTGCTGGGTATCGCCCGTAAAACTTTTGGTATTGCCGAGCCTCTGCGTCAGGCGCTCCAACCCTTTGTCGAACAGATCACCTGGGCATTTGTGTACGGCTCTATCGCCAAGGATCAGGCAAACGCATCCAGTGACATTGATCTCATGCTGATCGGTGAGGGCCTCCACTACAGTGAAGTGATGGAGCGGCTTATACCGATGGAAGAGCAGTTGGGCCGCGTCCTCAACCCGACGCTCTACACCCCCGACGACTGGGCCGCCAAACTGGCGGCTGAAAATAGTTTTGTCGTGCGGGTAGCGCAGCAGGACAAGATCAATCTGATGGGGGAAACCCTTTGGAGTCCAAGGATGGGCAGCAACGAGAACCTGGAAAACCTGTTACGTAGCGGTGGACTGAAAGCTGAGCCGCCGGACCGCAAGGAATGCGAAGGGCTGATGCGGTCGGCTGTGGATCGATTGAAAGACGCGCAAATGTCTTCGCTTTCCTTCGCGAGTCGTTTCGACCTGGCTTACAACGCTGCCCATGCCCTTGCACTGACGGCTCTTCGCTTGTGCGGCTACCGTTCAGACAAGCGATATCTGGTGTTTCAGTGCCTGGTTCATACCGCTGATATTGGCAAAAGTACAGGTTCGGCTATTCGCCCTGTGTCATGAGCGACGAAACCTGGCGGAGTACGAAGGCTATATGGATGAAGATCCGGCGTTGTTGGCGCAGCTATTGGAAAGTGCTGAACAGCTTCTGATTCGAGTGCAGCAACAGATGGCGACCTTCAGTTCATCGCGGACCTGATCGTTCCCACGCAGAGCGTGGGAACGATCGGGACGGTGTTTGATCATTACGGTCAGCGTAACGATCCACCACTTTGCTTGATTGATGCCCCCCACCCAACGCTCCTAAGGTGACTCCCACGACAGCGAACCCGTGGAGTGGTCATGACAACAACAATATCCCCCGACTCGCGATGGACGCGGCGGCGCAGCGAAAAGCAGCGGCGCCTGGAGTTGGTCAAGGATCTAGCCGACGGTGTGGTGCTGCCCACCGACAAGATCGTTGCGGCGCTGGAGGCGTTGATTCTGCCTGGCGACCGTGTGGTGCTGGAGGGCAATAACCAGAAGCAGGCAGATTTCCTTTCCCGCTCCCTGGCCAAGGCCGATCCGGGCAAGCTGCATGACTTGCACATGATCATGCCCAGCGTCGGACGTTCCGAGCACCTGGACCTGTTCGAGCGCGGCATCGCCCGCAAGCTCGACTTCTCGTTCGCCGGCACCCAGAGCCTGCGCATCAGCCAGTTGCTTGAAGACGGTTTGCTGGAAATCGGCGCGATCCACACCTACATCGAACTCTATGCGCGGCTGGTGGTGGACTTGATCCCGAACGTCGTGCTCTCGGCCGGTTTCATGGCCGACCGCGCGGGCAACATCTACACCGGGCCGAGCACCGAAGACACCCCCGCGTTGATCGAACCGGCGGCGTTCAGCGACGGCATCGTCATCGTCCAGGTCAACCAATTGGTGGACGATGTCAGCGAACTGCCCCGTGTCGACATTCCCGCGTCCTGGGTCGATTTCGTGGTGGTGGCCGACAAGCCGTTCTACATCGAACCGCTGTTCACCCGCGACCCACGACACATCAAGCCTGTGCACGTGTTGATGGCGATGATGGCGATCCGCGGGATCTACGAAAAACACAACGTCCAGTCGCTCAACCACGGCATCGGTTTCAACACTGCGGCTATCGAACTGATCCTGCCGACCTACGGCGAATCCCTCGGCCTCAAGGGCAAGATCTGCCGCAACTGGACGCTCAATCCTCACCCAACCCTGATCCCGGCCATCGAAAGCGGCTGGGTCGAAAGCGTGCATTGCTTCGGCACTGAACTGGGCATGGAAAACTACATCGCCGCTCGACCGGATGTGTTCTTCACCGGCCGCGACGGTTCACTGCGCTCCAACCGAATGTTCTGCCAACTGGCCGGACAATACGCGGTGGACCTGTTTATCGGCGCGACCCTGCAAGTCGATGGCGACGGCCATTCCTCCACCGTGACTCGCGGTCGCCTGGCCGGTTTCGGTGGTGCGCCGAACATGGGCCACGACCCGCGCGGTCGCCGCCATGGCACGCCGGCCTGGCTCGACATGCGTCACGACGATGCGCCCGAAGCGCTGCTGGAGCGCGGTAAAAAACTCGTGGTGCAAATGGTCGAGACCTTCCAGGAGGGCGGCAAACCGACCTTCGTCGAAACCCTCGACGCGGTGGACGTAGCGAAGAAAAGCGGCATGCCGCTGGCGCCGATCATGATCTACGGCGACGACGTCACCCATCTGCTCACCGAAGAAGGCATCGCCTATTTGTACAAGGCCCGTTCGCTGGAAGAACGTCAGGCGATGATCGCTGCTGTCGCCGGGGTGACCGCCATCGGCCTGCGCCACAACCCGAAAGATACCGCCCGCATGCGCCGCGAAGGCCTGATCGCTTTGCCCGAAGACCTCGGCATCCGCCGCACCGACGCGACCCGCGAGCTGCTCGCAGCGAAAAGCGTGGCCGATCTGGTGGAGTGGTCCGGTGGCCTCTACAACCCCCCCGCCAAGTTCAGGAGCTGGTAATGCGCGCATTTAATCTGCAACCGAAACCTTTAACCCTGACTGAGCGGCTGGCGGATCTCGCGGTGGACGCGCTGATCGACGAAGCGGATCTGTCGCCGAAACCGGCGCTGGTCGACCGTCGCGGCAATGGCGCGCACACCGATTTACACCTGAGCCTGATGCACGCCTCGGCGCTGTCGTTGTGGCCGGCGTTCAAGGCAATGGCAGAAGCGGCCATCGAGTTTGGCGAAGTCGGTTTACCCCTGCGCGAAGCCCTCGGGCGGATTGGTCGTGACGGTGAGCAAACGATGCTCGCCACCACTAACGGTGTGAATTCTCATCGTGGGGCGATCTGGGCGTTGGGGCTGTTGGTCGCTGCGGCGGCGCTGGAGTGCACGAATACCAAAGCAAGTGCCGTGACCTTGCGCGCTGCACGTCTGGCCTTGCTCGACGACCGTTACGCGCCGCGTCCTCTAAGCCATGGCGCCCAAGTCGCCCAGCGTTACGGCGCTCGCGGTGCACGCGAAGAAGCACAGCTGGGCTTTCCGGCGGTGATTCAACGCGCACTGCCGCAACTCAAACTCAGCCGCGCCGCCGGCCATGGCGAACAGAATGCTCGGCTCGACGCCTTGCTGGCGATCATGACCCATCTCTCCGACACCTGCGTGCTCTACCGCGCAGGCGAACAAGGCCTGCAGACCATGCAAATCGGCGCCCAAGCAGTGCTCGACGCCGGCGGCAGTGCGAGCCTGGCCGGCCGTCGCCGTTTGCATGAGCTGGACCAACAATTAATCGCGTTGAATGCCTCGCCCGGCGGCGCTGCGGACTTGCTCGCAGCCTGCCTGTTCATCGACCGTATCGACTCGGGCGACGGCATCTTCCAGGGAGCGTTTTGATGGAAACCTTATCCTTTGAATTTCCCGCCGGGCAGCCGCCACGGGGCAAGGCGCTGGTGGGTTGCGTGGGCTCGGGCGATCTGGAAGTGCTGATCGAGCCGGGGTTGGCCGGCAAGCTGACGATTCAGGTGCAGACCTCGGTCAATGGCAGTGAACAACGCTGGCAGCATCTGTTCGCGCGGATGTTCGACGGCCAGACACCGCCCGCGATGGCGATTGATATCCACGATTTCGGCGCCACTCCCGGCGTGGTGCGTTTGCGCCTGGAACAAGGCTTTGAGGAGATCAGCCATGACTGACAGCGCATCGCTTCTCAGCAAACATAGCTTCGTAGAACTCGGCGCCCGGCAACGAGCGAAAGCCTTGCTCGACGCGGGTACTTTCCGTGAGCTGCTCGACCCGTTTCAGCGGGTCATGTCGCCGTGGTTGTCACGCCAGGGCGTGGTGCCGCAAGCCGATGACGGCGTGGTGATCGCCAAGGGCAGCATCGACGGTTTGCCGGTGGTGATCGCGGCCATCGAAGGCGCGTTTCAGGGCGGCAGCCTGGGTGAAGTCGGCGGGGCGAAGATTGCCGGTGCGCTGGAATTGGCCGCCGAGGACAACCGCAAAGGCATTCCCACGTGCGCTGTATTGCTGCTGGAAACCGGTGGCGTGCGTTTGCAAGAAGCGAATCTCGGGTTGGCGGCGATTGCCGATATTCACGCGGCGATTGTCGATTTGCGCCAGTACCAGCCAGTAGTTGGCGTAGTCGCCGGCAGCGTCGGTTGCTTTGGCGGCATGTCGATTGCCGCCGGGTTGTGCAGCTATTTGCTGGTGACTCAGGAAGCGCGCCTTGGCCTTAACGGCCCCCAAGTGATCGAGCAGGAAGCCGGGCTTGAGGAATACGACTCCCGTGACCGGCCGTTTATCTGGAGCCTGACCGGCGGCGAGCAACGGCTCGCCAGTGGGTTGGTGGATCGCTATGTCGCTGACGACGTGGCGCAGATTCAGCAGCAGGTCGGCGAATTGCTTAAGCAGGGTTTGCCGGCGCAGCAACGCAGCCGCCAGGCCGAATGGTTCCTGCAACGGCTGGCCAGCCTGGACGCTGAACCACAAATCGAGCCGGCGACGGTTCGCGATCTGTATCAAGGAGAGCGCTCATGAGTTTGTATTCCCTGAGAGGCTTGAACTGGTTCAACGCCCTGAGTGCCGGCGCGAAACCGGTCGAGGGTTTACCGGCGTCGTTGAAAGTCGCCGATGGTTTATTGGGTGAGCAGCCTGCGCGTTTTATCGCGGTGGTGGCCGATCCCGACAACCGCTTCGTCCGCGCCCGCAATGGCGAGGTCGGTTTGCTGGAAGGCTGGGGCCTGGCCAAAGCGGTGGATGACGTCATTGCTGCAGATAACGACAAGCCTCAAAAACGCGCCTTGATCGCCATTGTCGATGTACCCAGTCAGGCTTACGGCCGACGCGAAGAAGCCCTCGGTATTCATCAGGCCTTGGCCGGTGCGGCGGACAGTTATGCCCGCGCCCGACTGGCCGGGCACGCAGTGATTGGTTTGCTGGTGGGCAAGGCCATGTCTGGTGCCTTTCTCGCTCATGGCTATCAGGCCAACCGGCTGATCGCATTGCGCGATCCGGGGGTGATGGTGCATGCGATGGGCAAGGCGTCGGCGGCGCGGGTCACCTTGCGCAGCGTCGAAGAACTTGAAGCCTTGGCCGCCAGCGTGCCGCCGATGGCGTATGACATCGACAGCTTTGCCAGCCTGGGTTTGCTCTGGGAAACCTTGTCGGTGGATCAGATCGAACAGCCGACGACGGCGGATCTGGTGCGGGTGAACGAGTGTCTGGTTCAGGCAATTGCAGATGTCGAGGCAGGTCGTCGCGATTTGAGCGGCCGCTTGGGGGCGAGCAATCGCGCCGCGTCGAGCAAGGTTCGCCAACTGCTGAGAGAGCAGTGGTGAACACGTTTCTGGCCCACGACCTGCTTTGGGGGATGACCCCGAAGCAGTTGCCTGCGGATGCGCCCGCGTGGGTGATCGAGTCGATCAGCTTGGGTCAGCCGGTGGTGGTTCGGCGTGCGATGACTGCGCCGGATCAAATCGCGGTCGGCGTGCGCGGACGCTTGCGTGAGCAGCGTTATGCAACGTCGATGGCGATCACGGCGATTTCACGTCGGGTAAGGCCGGAAGAGCTGTGTCATGTCGAGACGGTTCGGGATCTCCCGGCTTTGCGAGCGCTGGCGCAATTGCGACCAATGCTCGACGCCTGCGGTTGGGTGTGGGGTGTCAGCGGCAGCGCCGGTTTTGAATTGGCCAGCGGTTTTGCGGCGTTGCATGAGCGCAGCGATCTGGATTTGATTCTGCGTACACCGCAACCGTTGAGCCGACTTCAAGCACAAGAATGGGTGACGCTTCTCGGCACCGCTGAATGTCTGGCCGACATGCAATTGCAGACGCCTTATGGCGCTGTCGCTTTGCGCGAATGGGCTGGTTCTTCGCACTGGGTTCTACTCAAAAACGCCCTTGAAGCCCGTCTGGTAACCGATCCCTGGAACCCGCAGGAGCAAGCAGCATGAGCAGTTTGCTGGTGTTCCCCGGTCAGGGTGCGCAGCAACCGGGCATGCTCCATCGTTTGCCTCGGGAAACGCTGATCGAGGCGAGTGAGGTGCTTGGCGAAGATGCCTTGCTGCTCGATTCTGCCGAGGCGTTGCTGTCGACGAGAGCCGTTCAACTTTGCCTGCTGATTGCCGGCGTCGCCGCTTCGCGCCAGTTATCAATGGCGCCGGATTACGTGGCGGGATTGTCCATTGGCGCCTATCCGGCAGCGGTGGTCGCGGGCGCCTTGAGTTTCAGCGATGCACTGCATCTGGTCAGCCTGCGCGGTGAGCTGATGCAGCAGGCTTATCCTCAAGGCTATGGCATGACCGCGATCATCGGTCTGGATCTGGCGACGGTGGAAGGTTTGCTGGCGCAGGTTCACAGCCTCGACACGCCGGTTTACCTGGCCAATATCAACGCCGATAACCAAGTCGTCATCGCCGGCAGCGATGGTGCGATGAAAGCGGTTGCCGAGTTGGCGAAAGGTTGTGGCGCCGGTCTGGCCAAACGTCTGGCGGTCAGCGTGCCGTCCCACTGCTTGCTGCTGGAAGCACCGGCAAAAATCCTGGCCGAAGCCTTCGCCAAGGTGCAATTGAAAACGCCGATGCTGGGTTATCTCAGCGGTAGTCGCGCACGGCCTGTTATCAATCCCGAGGCGTTACGCGACGACCTGGCCTTCAACATGTGCCGCGTGGTGGATTGGCGCGGCACGGTGCAAAGCGCTTACGAGCGTGGCGTACGTCTACAGATCGAACTGCCGCCCGGTGCGGTGTTGACCGGGCTGGCGCGCCGGGTGTTCGAGCAGGGCACCGTGATTGCCTTCGACGGTGCGCGGCTCGATACCCTGCAGGCGCTGTTGTATGAGGAGGGAAGCCGCCAACCCTAGATCACCGACTCAGGCTGCGAACTACAAAAACAACAATTCCGACGATGCACTTTGAGGACTACAACAATGATTATTTACGGTGTGGCGCTGTTGGCGATCTGTACGCTGGCAGGGGTGATCATGGGTGACATGCTCGGCGCGTTGCTGGGCGTTAAATCCAACGTCGGCGGGGTCGGGATCGCGATGATCCTGCTGATTTGCGCGCGGTTGTGGATGCAAAAACGCGGCGGCATGACCAAGGATTGCGAGATGGGCGTCGGCTTCTGGGGCGCCATGTACATTCCGGTGGTAGTGGCGATGGCCGCGCAACAGAACGTCGTCACCGCCCTTCACGGCGGCCCGGTGGCGGTGCTGGCGGCGATCGGTTCGGTGGTGCTCTGCGGCTGCACCATTGCCCTGATCAGCCGGACCCACAAGGGCGAACCCTTGCCCGATGAACCGGCGGATATAACGTCGGTTGGCGCACCGGCAGGAGGTCGCTGATATGTGGGAACTCATCGAGAAAGGTCTGGTAAATAACAGTCTGGTCACGGCGTTCGCCTTCGTCGGCGTGGTCATGTGGGTGTCGGTGGTGTTGTCCAAACGCCTGACCTTCGGACGAATTCACGGCTCGGCGATTGCCATCGTCATCGGCCTGGTGCTGGCCTGGGTTGGCGGCACTATGACCGGCGGGCAAAAAGGCCTGGCGGATTTGTCGCTGTTTTCCGGCATTGGTTTGATGGGCGGCGCGATGTTGCGTGACTTCGCCATTGTCGCCACCGCGTTCGAGGTGCAGGCCACCGAAGCGAAAAAGGCCGGGATGATTGGTGTTATCGCGCTGCTGCTGGGCACGATCCTGCCGTTCATTGTCGGGGCGAGCATTGCCTGGGTGTTCGGTTATCGCGATGCGATCAGCATGACCACCATTGGCGCAGGCGCAGTGACGTATATCGTCGGGCCAGTGACCGGGGCCGCGATTGGTGCCACGTCCGACGTGATGGCGTTGTCGATTGCCACCGGGCTGATCAAGGCGATTCTGGTGATGGTCGGCACACCGATGGCGGCGCGCTGGATGGGGCTGGATAACCCGCGCTCGGCGATGGTGTTTGGCGGCTTGGCCGGGACTGTCAGCGGTGTGACCGCCGGGTTGGCGGCGACGGATCGGCGGCTGGTGCCATATGGCGCGTTGACGGCGACGTTCCACACCGGGCTTGGGTGCTTGCTGGGGCCTTCGTTGCTGTACTTCATTGTTCGCGGGATTGTGGGGTAGGTTCGAGAGGTGTATCGCCTGAGATGACGCTTTCGCGGGCAAGCCTCGCTCCTACGGGTTATGTGTTGTGCCGCAATTCTGCGGCACTGCGAAATCCTGTAGGAGCGAGGCTTGCCCGCGAAGGCCACAACACGGTCTCAAGCCTGGCGATTGGCATACATCCGACACTCTGCCAAAAGCGCCAGCAAATTCGGGTCACGCTCCTTGGCCTTCAAAAACACCACGCCGATATGCTGCTGCAACCGATACTTTTCCTGCAACGGAATCAGCTTCACCCGGTTCTCATACACTGCCGCAATCCTTCCCGGCAGCAACGCATAACCCACCCCGGAGCTGACCATGCTCAGCAGGGTGAAGATGTCGTTGACCTGCATCGCCACCTTCGGCTCGAACCCCGCCTGCTTGAACACCCGAATACCGTCCTGGTGTGTGGCGAAGCCTTGGGTCAAGGTGATGAATGTCTCGTCACGCACCTCGGCCAGATCGACTTCGGCCCGCTGGGCAAAGGGCGAATCAGCCGGGGTGGCGAGGAAGATGTCATCGGAAAACAGCGGAATCTGCTCACAGTCCGGGTCATTCACGCTGTCATCCAGCGACACCAGGATCGCGTCGACTTCCATGTTCTTGAGCTTGTACAACAGGTCGATGTTCGAGCCCAGGATCAAGTCGATATTGAGTTCGCTACGGCGAATCTTCAGGCCCATGATCAGCTGCGGCACGGTTTTCACTGTCAGCGAATACAGTGACCCAAGTTTGAAGCGCTCAGCCGAGAACCCAGCCGCTTCGCGGGTCAGGCGCACGCTTTCGAGTACGTCCTGAATCAGCTTCTGCGCCCGTTCTTCCAGCACATAAGCGCTTTCGAGTGGGGTCAGGTTGCGGCCTTCGTGTTTGAATAGCGGGCAACGCAGGGCGCTTTCCAGAGAGTGGATGGCGCGATGCACGCTGACGTTGCTGGTTTGCAACTCGGCGGCGGCGCGGGCCAGGTTGCCGGTGCGCATGAAGGCCAGGAACACCTCGAGTTTTTTCAGGGTCAACTCTTCATCGATCAGCATGGGCGTGACTCTTATTCGAATCGCTCGATTGTGCCCAATTGGCTGACGTTTGGCTCGATGGCTTTTGTAGGAGCTGCCGAAGGCTGCGATCTTTCAGCACTTTCAGAGGGCGCCTAGAATCAAGATCAAAAGATCGCAGCCTCGTTTCACTCGACAGCTCCTACACAGCTCCTACAGGGGGCATTGTGTTTTGAAACATTGCGCTTTTAGTCTCAAGGCCTGAGCCTTGCGCGATGCGGCAACGAATTTTGAGGTGAGCAACACATGTATCACGGGGAGAGATTGAACGCCTGGACGCATTTGGTCGGGGCGGTGGCGGCGTTTGTCGGGGGTGTGTGGCTGCTGGTGATCGCCAGTATGGACGGCAGTCCGTGGAAGATCGTCAGCGTGGCGATTTACGCGTTCACCTTGCTGGTGCTCTACAGCGCCTCGACCGTTTATCACAGCGTGCGCGGGCGCAAGAAAGCGATCATGCAGAAGGTCGATCACTTTTCGATCTACCTGCTGATTGCCGGCAGTTACACGCCATTCTGCCTGGTGACTCTGCGCGGGCCGTGGGGCTGGACGCTGTTCGGGATTGTCTGGGGGCTGGCGCTGATCGGCATCCTGCAAGAGATCAAACCCCGCTCGGAAGCGCGGATTCTGTCGATCGTGATCTACGCGGTGATGGGCTGGATCGTGCTGGTGGCGGTCAAGCCATTACTGGCCGCGCTGGGGCCAGTCGGCTTTACCTGGCTGGCGTCGGGCGGGGTGTTGTACACCGT
Organism: Pseudomonas sp. S2_A02; assembly: GCF_054668495.1. NCBI lineage: Bacteria > Pseudomonadati > Pseudomonadota > Gammaproteobacteria > Pseudomonadales > Pseudomonadaceae > Pseudomonas > Pseudomonas sp. S2_A02. The sequence goes on from NZ_CP162776.1 coordinate 4,139,705, forward strand.
GGGGATTATCTTTTTTGCCCTCGACAATCGCCTGCGTCATGCGCATGGGATCTGGCATCTGTTCGTGATTGCCGGGAGCTTGCTGCACTTTGTGGCGATTTTGTTTTATGTCTTGTAGATCGCTATTTGCAAAACCTGTGGGAGCGAGGCTTGCCCGCGATGGCGGCAGCACATTCACCATTGATGTGTCAGACAGATCGCTATCGCGGGCAAGCCACGCTCCCACAGGTTCCGCAGCTTAACCGAGTGACATTAGGGCAAGCCTCGCTCCTACAGGGGATCGCGAGCAGGCTTTCTCCCTCAGGGACGCAGGCGATCCAGTTGCGCCTGCGCCCGTCGGCTGAACACCTGCAACAAGTCGCTCAAGGTGTGTGGCGGCGGTTCGTCGGCGCGGGTCACTGCGTACAGGGTGATTGGTAGCGCCGGTGCCAGAGGGCGAATCGCCGTGGTGGCGGGGGACGCGCCGAGCGCGGTGAACGGGTCGATCACTGCCAACCCGGCCCCGGATTCAACCATCGCCCGCGCCAGCGAGTAGGTCTGCACCGCGATGCGTACCTTTGGCGGCGGATCGACCGCCTCGAGGTAGCTGTCGAGTCTGGCGGCCAGCGGGTCGGCGCTGGACAAGCCGATCAGCGGCGCGCCGGCCAGTTCGATCAACGGCAGCGGTTTACCGTGAGTGTCGTCGGCCCAAAAGCCTTTCGGCGCCAGCGCCACCAGCATCCCACAGGCCAGGGCCTGCGCCTTCAGGCCCGGATGATCGGGCAGTTGCAGCGTCAGAGCGACATCCACTTCGCGCATCAACAAGTTCTGCATCAGCTCGCGGCTGTGGGCGCTGGACAGTTCGCAGGCGATTTCCGGGTAGCGTTGCGTCCATTCGTTGATTGCCGGCGGCAGCAGCGACAAGGCCAGCGCCGGGATCGCGCCAATCCGTACACTGTGGCCCGGCTCGCGGCGCAGGCTTTGGGCCAGACGTCGCACGCCTTGCAGGCTTTCAGTGACCTTGTCGACCTCGCGCTCAAGTTCCAGGGCTTCGGGCGTCGGCTGCAATTTACCGCGCACCCGCAGGAATAATGGAAAGCCCAGTTGCTGTTCAGCGTGTTGCAGCACCTTGCTCACCGCCGGCTGCGATACGTGCAGCAGTTGTGCAGCGCCACTGACCGAACCGGTTTGGCGAATGGCCTGAAAAATTTCGATGTGTCGCAGTCGCATGGCAAGTCCATAACCTTTGTTTATGGGTCAGCCATCTTTATGCATTGTTCAACGGCTGTCACCTGGTCCTAACCTGAAGCACGTTCCAACAACGCTTAAGGACAGACATGGCTCAGCGGGTTTGCATCATCGGTGGTGGCGTCATCGGGCTGACGACGGCTTACGCACTGGTTCGCGACGGCATCGACGTGACGCTGATCGAGGCCCGGGATTCGTTTGCCAGCGAAACCAGTTTCGCCAATGGCGGCCAGTTGTCCTACCGCTATGTCGCGCCACTGGCCGACGCCGGCGTACCGTTGCAGGCATTGGGCTGGATGTTGCGCGGGGACTCGCCGTTGAAGCTGCGCCCGCGTCTGGACCCGGCGCAATGGCGCTGGATGGCGTCCTTTCTGGCGGCCTGCCGGCGTTCGGTGAATCAGCGCAACGGCGCACACCTGCTGCGCCTGGCGTTGCTGAGCCAGGCCACGCTGCAAGGCTGGCGCGACGACGACCGGCTCGACGGTTTCGATTGGCGGCGCAACGGCAAACTGGTGACGTTTCGTGAAGCCGCGAGTTTCGAGCATGCGCGCCACAGTCTGGCCGATCCACGACAGCAACAGGTGTTGTCCCGGACCGAGTGCGCACAGTTGGAGCCGGCACTCGCCGAGGCGCCGTTTGTGGGCGCGATTTACACGCCTGATGAAGAAGTCGCTGATTGCCATGCGTTCTGCCAGCAACTGGTGGCCCGGCTCAAGGCGTCGGGGCGTTGCGAGTTTTTGCTGGGCCGCACGGTCACCGGCATTCGTCACGCGGATGGCGCGGTGCAGGCCATCGAAATGGGCGCGCAGGTGCTGCCGGTCGAGCAACTGGTGATCGCTGCCGGTCATCGCAGCCCGGCGCTGGCGTTGCCGGGCATGAACCTGCCGCTGTACCCGCTCAAGGGCTACAGCCTGACCCTGCCGATCCGCGCCGAACATCGCGCGCCGGAGCTGAGCATCACCGATTACAACCGCAAGATCGTTTACGCCCGCATCGGTGCACAACTTCGGGTGGCGGCGATGGTCGACATTGTCGGTTTCGACCCGGCGCTCGACCCCAGGCGTCTGGCGTTGATCAAGCGCCAGGCGCAGGAAACCTTACCCAATGCCGGCGACTATGACGCTGCCATTGAATGGGCCGGCATGCGCCCGGCGACTCCCAGTGGCGTGCCATTGATTGGCGCCACGGCGTACCGCAACCTCTGGCTCAACCTCGGCCATGGCGCTTTGGGCTTTACGTTGGCCTGCGGTAGCGCCCGGCTGCTGAGTGAGTTGATTGCCCGGCGCGCACCCTCGATCGAAATGCAGGGCCTCGCACCCCGCGTCGCCTGACTGGAAAAGGAACAACCGATGAGCATCAAGCGTTTCAACAGCAACAGTCGACTCTCTGGCGCCGTAAGCTTCGGCGAACTGGTATTTCTATCGGGGCAGGTGCCGGGTGACAGCCACGATGCCGCCGGTCAAACCGCAGAGGTTCTGGCGAAAATCGATGGGTTGCTGGCCGAGGCTGGCAGCGACAAGGATCACTTGCTCAGCGCGACCATTTACTTGAGCGACATTGGCCGCGATTTCGCCGCCATGAACGAGGTCTGGTCACAATGGCTGTCGCCGGACAAGGCACCGACTCGCACCACGTTGCAGGCGCAACTGGCCCGTCCAGAGGTTCTGGTGGAAATCACCGTGATCGCCGCCCGCCGCTAATCGCACTTACCCACAACGGAGAATAACAATGCAAAAAATCACGTTGATCGGCTGCACCCTCGGCCTGCTGCTCGCCAGTCAGGTCCAGGCCAACGAAGCGCCGCTGACCGGCACGCTGAACAAAGTCGCCAATGCCAAGAGCATCACGCTGGGTTATCGCGACGCGTCGGTGCCGTTCTCTTACGTGGGTGATCACACGGGGCAGCCGATGGGCTATTCGGTGGACCTGGCGAGCAAGATTGTCGAGCGCATCAAGCAAAAACTCGAGCTGCCGGATCTGCAGGTGAAGTACAACCTGGTGACCTCGCAAACGCGCATTCCGCTGGTGCAGAACGGCACGGTCGACCTTGAATGCGGCTCCACCGGTGTGACCGCCGAGCGCATGCAGCAAGTGGCGTTTTCCTATGGGTTCATCTACGTGAAGGGGCAATTGCTCACGGCGAAGGACAGCGGCATCAAGAGCTTCGCTGATCTGCGCGGCAAGAACGTTGTGACCACCGCCGGCACCACCAATGAGCGGTTTCTGAAGAGCTACAACGTCGATCACAAGATCGATATGTTCGTGATCAGCGCCAAGGACCACGGTGAAGCATTCCAGATGCTGCAGTCAGGGCGGGCAGCGGCATTCTATATGGACGATGCGCTGCTTTACGGTGAACGCGCCAAGGCGCGCGATCCGCATAAGTGGGTCGTGGTGGGCGAGGAGCAATCGCGGGAAATCTACAGCTGCATGGTGCGCAAGGGTGATCCGCAATTTCTCGAGTTGGTGAATTCGACGCTCGCCGATTTGTACAGCTCAGGGGAAATCAACGGCATCTACAACCGCTGGTTCCAGCAGCCGATTCCGCCTAAAGGTTTGAACCTTGAGTTTCCGATGACCAGCGAGTTGAAAGCGATTATCGCCAAACCGGTGAGTGATCCGGTGCAGTAGTGCCTGAAAGATCGTTCCCACGCTCTGCGTGGGAATGCCTCTACGGACGCTCCGCGTCCAGTGACGCGGAGCGTGGGAACGATCATGGGGTCAGAAGTCGCCCCACAACTGCTGGGCCACCGCCAGCGCCACCACCGGCGCGGTTTCGGTGCGCAACACGCGAGGGCCGAGGCGGGCGGCATGAAAGCCGCCAGCCTTGGCCTGCTCGACTTCAGCGTCGGACAACCCGCCTTCCGGGCCAATCAAAAACGCCAGCGTCGCCGGTTTCGCATGACTCACCAACGGCTCGGCCACCGGGTGCAGCACCAATTTCAATTCGGCCTGCGTCTGCTTCAGCCAATCGGCCAACAGCAGCGGCGGATGAATCACCGGCACCGATGAGCGCCCGCACTGCTCGCAGGCGCTGATCGCCACCTGACGCCAGTGCATCAGGCGTTTGTCGGCGCGCTCGTCCTTGAGGCGGACTTCGCAGCGGTCGGTGAAGATCGGGGTGATCTCGCTGACGCCCAGTTCGGTGGCTTTCTGGATCGCCCAGTCCATCCGCTCGCCACGGGACAAACCCTGGCCGAGATGGACCGCCAGCGACGACTCGACCTGCCCGGCGAAGCTTTCATCGATGCGCACCGAGACGCGCTTCTTGCCGACGTCCGCCAGCGTGCCGCGAAACTCATGGCCTGAGCCGTCGAACAATTGCACCGCATCACCCTCGGCCATGCGCAGCACGCGGCTGATGTAATGGGCCTGGGCCTCGGGCAGTTCGTGTTCGCCGATGCTCAAGGGGGCGTCGATAAAGAAGCGGGACAGTCTCATCAATGGTCTCTGTAATTCGTTTGAACTGATCGTTCCCACGCTCTGCGTGGGAATGCCTCACCGGACGCTCCGCGTCCGCTTTCGGGACGCAGAGCGTCCCCGGCTGCATTTCCACGCAGAGCGTGGGAACGAGAGGAACTAGCCCGGATCACGGTAACCCGGATGAAAGTCCTTCGGCACCGCCACGCTGATGCTGTCACGGGTAGCGATGTCGATGCCTTCGCTGGCCACTTCGGCTAGAAAGTCGATCTGCTCCGGGGTAATCACGTACGGCGGCAGGAAATACACCACGCTGCCCAACGGCCGCAATAAAGCACCCCGCTCCAGCGCATGCTGGAACACCTTCAAACCGCGACGTTCCTGCCATGGATAAGCAGTCTTGCTGGCCTTGTCCTTGACCATCTCGATGGCCAGGACCATGCCGGTCTGGCGCACTTCGGCAACGTTCGGGTGATCGACCAGGTGCGCGGTGGAGGAGGCCATGCGTTGGGCCAGGGCCTTGTTGTTCTCGATAACGTTGTCTTCTTCGAAGATATCCAGCGTCGCCAATGCCGCCGCGCACGCCAGCGGATTGCCGGTGTAGCTGTGGGAATGCAGGAAGGCGCGCAGGGTCGGGTAGTCGTCGTAGAAAGCGCTGTAGACCTCATCGGTGGTCAGGCAGGCCGCCAACGGCAGATAGCCGCCGGTCAGGGCCTTGGACAGACAGAGGAAGTCCGGGCGGATGCCGGCCTGTTCGCAGGCGAACATCGTTCCGGTGCGGCCGAAGCCGACGGCGATTTCATCGTGGATCAAGTGCACGCCATAACGATCACAGGCTTCGCGCAGCAGCTTGAGGTACACCGGGTGATACATGCGCATCCCGCCGGCGCCCTGAATCAGCGGCTCCAGAATCACAGCGGCCACGGTGTCGTGGTTGTCGGCCAGCGTTTGCTCCATGGCGGCGAACATAGTGCGCGAGTGTTCTTCCCAGCTCATGCCCTCGGGGCGCATGTAGCAATCGGGGCTCGGCACCTTGATGGTGTCCATCAGCAGGGCTTTGTAGGTTTCGGTGAACAGCGGCACGTCGCCCACCGCCATCGCTGCCATGGTTTCGCCGTGGTAGCCATTGGTGAGGGTGACGAAGCGCTTTTTGTTCGGCTGGCCGCGGTTGAGCCAGTAGTGAAAGCTCATTTTCAGCGCGACTTCGATGCAGGACGAACCGTTATCAGCGTAGAAGCACCGGGTCAGGCCTTCGGGCGTCATCTTCACCAGACGCTCCGACAGTTCGATCACCGGCTGATGGCTGAAACCGGCGAGGATCACGTGTTCCAGCTGATCGACCTGATCCTTGATGCGCTGGTTGATCCGCGGGTTGGCGTGACCGAAAACGTTGACCCACCAGGAGCTGACGGCGTCGAGGTAGCGTTTGCCTTCGAAGTCTTCCAGCCAGACGCCTTCGCCGCGTTTGATCGGGATCAGCGGCAGCTGTTCGTGGTCTTTCATCTGGGTGCAGGGATGCCACAACACCGCGAGATCGCGTTGCATCCACTGATTATTCAGGCCCATGTTCAGTCTCCTCGAGGCGGCTCGCTGGGTGCGCGGGCAAACAATCGCGCAAGCCTATGCAATGCGCGTCATCGGGACAACCCATTGTGTCGATTGAGCTACTTTGTATAAGGAGATAGACGTCGCTGGCGGCGATTTGATGGCTGACGTATTCTTCGCGGTTCTTTGGGTCGTCTGACTCGTAAAACCGCTATTTCCTCGTGTATTTCCGGAGTTCGCTGAATGTCTGCTGGTTGGCTGCGCGCCTGTGCGCTGGTGATGTTGGGGCTGTTCAGCGTTTCGGCGCTGGCCAAGGATAAAACGGCGATCGTGGTCGGCGGCGGGCTTGCGGGCCTCACTGCGGCTTACGAGCTGCAGAACAAAGGCTGGCAGGTCACCCTGCTGGAAGCCAAACCGACTTTGGGTGGTCGTTCCGGTATGGCCACCAGTGAGTGGATCGGCAGCGACAAGACCCAGCCGGTGCTGAACAAGTACGTCTCGACGTTCAAGCTGACCACCACGCCAGCTCCTGAATTCGTACGCACCCCAGGCTATCTGATCGACGGTGAATACTACACCGCCGCCGATCTGGCGACTAAACAGCCAGCCACCGCCGAAGCGCTGAAACGCTATGAAAAGACCCTGGATGATCTGGCGCGTTCGATTGAGGACCCGCAGAACCCGGCCGCCAACAGTACGCTGTTTGCTCTGGACCAGATCAACGTGTCCAACTGGCTCGATCGCCTGAATCTGCCAGCCACTGCGCGTCAGTTGGTGAATCAGCAGATTCGTACCCACTATGACGAGCCTTCGCGCCTGTCACTGCTGTACTTCGCACAACAGAGCCGCGTCTACCGTGGCATTGCCGACCGTGACCTGCGCGCCGCGCGTCTGCCTGGTGGCAGCCCGCTGCTGGCCCAGGCCTTCGTCAAACAACTGAAAACCATCAAGACCAGCTCCCCGGTTTCGGCCATTACTCAGGACAAGGACGGTGTGACCGTCAAAGTCGGCAGTGTTGGCTATCAGGCGGACTACGTTGTGTTGGCCGTGCCGTTGCGTGCACTGAACAAGATCCAGATGACCCCGGCGCTGGATGCCCAGCACATGGGCGCCATCAAAGGCACCAACTACGGCTGGCGCGACCAGATCATGCTGAAGTTCAAGACGCCAGTATGGGAAAGCAAGGCGCGCATGTCTGGCGAGATCTACAGCAATACCGGCTTGGGCATGTTGTGGGTTGAGCCGGCCTTGAAGGGCGGCGCCAACGTGGTGATCAACCTGTCCGGCGACAACGCGCGCGTGATGCAGGCCTTCGGCGACAAGCAGATGGTCGATCAGGTACTGATTCGTCTGCACGCCTTTTATCCACAGGCACGCGGTTCGTTCACCGGTTATGAAATCCGTCGCTACAGCACCGACCCGTCGATGGGTGGCGCTTACCTGGCCTTCGGCCCTGGCCAGATGAGCAAATACTGGCGCCTGTGGGAACGTCCGCTGCAACGTGTAGCCTTTGCCGGCGAACACACCGATACCTTGTACCCAGGCACTCTGGAAGGCGCATTGCGCACCGGTCAGCGTGCAGCCAGTCAGGTAGAAGACCTGGCGGCAGGCAAGTCGTTTGAGCCGGCGAAGGTTGTTCCGGCGGCGACCGCAGCAGCGGCCGGTGCAGTGGCGGCGAAGAAAGGCAACTTCTTCACCAATCTGTTCGGTGGTTCTGACGACAAACCGGAACCGGCCAAGGCGCCAGCACCAGTGGCCCCGGTTGCTCCGGCACCCGTCCCAACACCTGCGCCGACTCCAGCGCCAGCACCGGTTGAGGCGCCGAAACCTGCCGCACCGGTGAAAGCAGAGCCTGCCAAGAAAGCACCGGCCAAAGCGCCAGTGAAAAAGCCTGCTGCCAAAACCGAGGCCAAAAAAGCTCCGGTCAAGGCGACGGCGAAAAAGACTGAGCCAACGAAGAAACCAGCGGTCAGTACTGCTGCGAAGACCCCGGCGACAACTGAAACCAAGACGCAGTAAGTCCTGGAATCAAAAAAAGCGCGGCAGTGATGCCGCGCTTTTTTTATGTCTTGGGTATGTCGCCCCAAAGCCGGCGGCTGATTTAGCTTTGACGCTAAGCTAGATCGACCCTATGTACTTTGTCGCTTTGGTAGTCGCTGACATAAGCCTGCTCATGTTGATCAAGAACCATGTCATACGGTTCGGAAGCATCAGGGATGGGCACCCGGCGAACAATTTCATACGTGGCGGTATTAATTTCCACGACCTCTTTTTTGATTTGATCAACGGCATAAGCGTTTTTTTCGCCAAACACTATTTTCCCTTCGCACGTCACAAAATCGAAATGCCTGGTGGTCGATGACTTAGGGTCCAGTACGGTCAGTTTTTGAGCGTCCAGGCACACGATATACACTTCTCTGTCGTCGGGGCTGACGGTAATCGCTGACGGATATTTTTCGGTTTTGATGATGTCCAGGACTTTGAAAGTCTTGCTGTTGATGATCGTTAGTGCGTCCTGATAAGGGCCGTCAGGAGAGTTTGTGCTGGAAATATAAAGACGTGAATCGTCCTGGCTGATATCCACACTTATGGAGGGAGAGGGTAGTCCTCGCACTCTGCTCACCGCATAAGTGCGGGTATCAATAATTGCCAGCCACTCTTTATCTTGTCGAACGGTGACGTAAACATGCTTCCCGTCTCGGCTGACGACGATTCCCCGAGGATATCTTCCCACCGTGACGTTACCCACTGCATAGGTTTCAGTATCAATAACTGAAACCGAACTTGAACCGTAGTTGGTCACGTAAGCTCTTTTCCCTCCATGGGCAAGAACAATGTTTTGGGGATAACGCTCGACGGCGATGGTGCGAATGACCTTTCTGTTCCGGGTGTTGATCACTGACACATTGCCTGAAATGTAATTACAAACAAAAACCCGTGATCCATCGTTGTTGATGGCTAACCCTCGCGGTCCTTCCCCTACGGGTATCGAATTGGATAGGTTTTGCGTAGTTGCGGAGGATGAACTCGAATGGTGACTCATGGTAGAACTCCTGTTCAGAGGCTCGGACAAACGCCCGAGGTCAGGTTCATCAATGACCTGCAATGGTGGCTACTGTCAGATATGACAGTTCTGACGAATGGTAAAAGCTTTTTTGAAGCGAATATGGGACAGCGGCTGTAGGTTTTTTCTTCTGGTTAACACTCTCTTAACATCTCGACCCCAAGGTCATGATCGTATTTCTCGATGTTTCAGAGCGAAATTTTCCGCTTTAAGTCGATAGATAACTCGATAGTCTTGGGCGCAGTTCTTACAGGATTTGGGCAATGCAGCTACGTAACTCTTCTTCCCGCTACGGTTGGATCAGCATCTTCGTGCACTGGGGTGTGGCGCTCGCGGTCTTCGGCCTGTTCGCGTTGGGGTTGTGGATGGTCGGTCTCGACTACTACAGCGCCTGGCGTAAAGATGCGCCGGATTTGCACAAGAGCATTGGCCTGGTGTTGTTCGCAGTCATGTTGCTGCGGGTGTTGTGGCGCTTCATCAGCCCACCTCCACCGCCCCTGCAAAGTTATAGCCGCATGACACGTCTTGGCGCCGTGTTCGGCCATGCCTTCCTCTATATCGGGCTGTTCGTTGTGATGATTGCCGGTTACCTGATTTCCACCGCAGACGGTGTCGGAATCCCGGTGTTTGGCCTGTTTGAAATTCCTGCACTGGTTTCCGGACTACCGGACCAGGCAGACACCGCTGGTGTGATCCATTTGTACCTGGCTTGGGCGCTGGTAATTTTTTCCGGCCTCCATGCGTTGGCAGCATTGAAACACCACTTTATCGACCGTGATGCGACCCTGACGCGAATGCTGGGACGCAAAGCCTGATGTTCAACCTCGACTCCAAAGGAATAGAAAGCATGTTGAAAAAGACGCTCGCCGCTCTGGCAATCGGTTCTGCTCTGCTGTCCGCTAATGTGATGGCGGCCGATTACGTTGTCGACAAAGAAGGTCAGCACGCCTTCGTTGACTTCAAGATCAGTCACCTGGGTTACAGCTATATTACTGGTACCTTCAAGGACATCGACGGCAAGTTCAGCTTTGACGCCGCCAAACCTGAAGACAGCAAGATCGAGTTCAATGTACGCACCGCCAGCGTGTTCACTAACCACGCTGAGCGCGACAAGCACATTGCCAGCGGTGACTTCCTGAATGTGGGCAAATTCGCCGACGCCAAGTTCGTTTCCACCAGCGTCAAATCCACCGGCAAAAACGCCGCTGGCAAAGACACTGCCGACGTTACCGGTAACTTGACTCTGCTGGGTGTGACCAAGCCAATCGTAGTCAAAGCCACCTTCCTGGGTGAAGGCAAGGATCCATGGGGCGGCTACCGTGCCGGCTTCGAAGGTACCACCAGCATCAAGCGTTCCGATTTCGGCAAGCAGAAAGATTTGGGCCCAGCGTCCGACGCGGTTGAGCTGTACGTTACGTTTGAAGGCGTGAAAGCGAAGTGAATTTCGCTGCCTGAACAAAAAAACGCCCCTGATCTCGCGATCGGGGGCGTTTTTTATGGTCTGCCAGAATCCATACGGACGGTGCCGAGCCACTGTGGGAGCGGGCTTGCCCGCGATGGCGGTGGGTCAGTCAATATAAATGTTTACTGGACGGACGCCATCGCGGGCAAGCCCGCTCCCACAGGGTTCTTCGCCAGCATAAAAAATGCCCCTGATCTTGCGATCCGGGGCATTTTTCATATCAGCGATAAATCAGCGATTGCGGGTCAGCAAGGCTGGTTTTTCGCCGCGTGGACGGCCTGGAAGTTGATCAAGTTGCTCAGGTGTCGGGAAGCGATCGCTTTTCGACTCCTTGTGAATGATCTTCGGTGCCGGGCCCCGCGGGTTCTGCACGGCTGGTTCCGAACGAGGTTGTTCGTCACGGGCCGGGCGGCGGTTGCGGGACTCTTCGCGACGGGCCTGGCCGTCACGTGGAGCACCATTTCGTGGGCCGCTACGCTTGGCCGGCGGAGTACCGGTGGTTGCGCCGCTGCTGCTGCGTGGACCGTTCTGGCGACCTTGTGGCTGACCGGTGCGCGGAGCACCTGCACCTGCACCTTGTGCCGGAGCGCCCGGACGGCGACCACGGCCCTGAGCAGGTTTGGCTTGAGGCACGTAGTCGACGCGGTTACCGAAGTTATCGACATCGTCGTCCAGGAACTCGTCCGGAGCACGGTCAGCGGCGGCGCGAGGTGCCGGACGCTGTTGCTCACGGGCCGGGGTGCCTTCGCGGGGCTTGTGTTCACGGGCAGGGCGATCACCACGGCCAGTGGCAGCAGGTTTTCCTTGCCGCCCTTGTCCTTGCCTTTGTCTTTACGACCGCCACCACCACCGCTGCCGTTCGGACCGTCGCCGCGCGGGCCACGTGGGTTGCGCGGGTTACGCACATCCGGACGCTCGCGAACTTCTGGCTTCTCGGCTTCCACGGCACTGGAGTCGAAGCCCATCAGGTTGCCGTCGGCAATCTTCTGCTTGGTCATGCGCTCGATGCTTTTCAGCAGCTTTTCTTCGTCCGGAGCGACCAGCGAGATCGCCTCGCCCGAACGACCGGCACGGCCGGTACGGCCGATACGGTGCACGTAATCTTCGTCGACGTTCGGCAGTTCGAAGTTGACCACGTGGGGCAACTGGTCGATGTCCAGGCCGCGAGCGGCGATGTCGGTGGCGACCAGGATGCGCACTTCGCCGGCCTTGAAGTCGGCCAGGGCTTTGGTGCGAGCGTTCTGGCTCTTGTTACCGTGGATCGCGACGGCGGTGAGGCCGTGTTTGTCCAGGTACTCGGCCAGGCGGTTGGCGCCGTGCTTGGTGCGGGTGAACACCAGCACCTGTTCCCAGGCGCCCGCGGTGATCAGGTGCGCCAGCAACGAACGCTTGTGGCTGGCGGCCAGGCGGAATACGCGCTGTTCGATCCGCTCGACCGTGGTGTTCGGCGGCGTGACTTCGATGCGTTCCGGGTTGTGCAGCAGCTTGCCGGCAAGGTCGGTGATGTCTTTGGAGAATGTCGCCGAGAACAGCAGGTTCTGGCGCTTGCTCGGCAGGCGGGCAAGAACCTTTTTCACGTCATGGACAAAGCCCATGTCGAGCATGCGGTCGGCTTCGTCCAGTACGAGGATTTCCACGTGGGACAGGTCGACGCTGCCTTGGCCGGCGAGGTCGAGCAGGCGACCGGGGCAGGCCACCAGCACGTCGACACCGCGGGACATGGCCTGAACCTGTGGGTTCATGCCGACGCCGCCGAAGATGCAGGCGCTGACGAACTTCAGGTCACGGGCATAGACCTTGAAGCTCTCGTGCACCTGGGCCGCGAGTTCGCGGGTTGGGGTCAGGACCAGTACGCGCGGTTGGCGCGGGCCGTGACGCTGGGATTTGTCCGGGTGACCGTTGGGAAACAACCGCTCCAGAATCGGAAGGGCGAAGCCGCCGGTTTTACCAGTACCTGTCTGTGCCGCAACCATCAGGTCGCGACCTTGCAACACGGCGGGAATGGCCCGCTGTTGCACCGGAGTAGGCTCGGTATAGCCCGCTGCCTCGATGGCGCGGACTAAAGCCTCGGAGAGACCGAGGGAAGCAAAGGACATGAGTAATCCTGTTTTAGTTAGGGCTTGGCCCAATGGGAGTCTTGCCTGGCGCGAATCGCGTTTAAGAGGACGCAATCCCGTCCGGTCCTGCTGGGCCTCGAAGGCTCGTCTGGAGCGCTCGCGCGGGCTGAAAAGCTGCGCTGTAGCGGGATCGAGATGCCTTGAACAAGTCCGAGCGTCCGGGCGTGAGCCTGGCGGGAAGGCCGGAGTATAACAGAGCAATCACTGCGCGCCGCTTTCCTGCTGCTCAACGGTTTTTCCGCCGGTTGCGGTGGCGCTGGCGGCCCGCGCTTCCGTGGCCGGGCCGGCGCCGTAGCGGGCGCTCAGTTCGGCGTAGGCCGGCTCGCGCTTGAAGCGTTTGAGCTCGGCACCGAAACGCTGCACCAACAAATCCATCCCGGCATTGCGGCGTACCGCCAGAAACTGGCTTTGCTGGCTGATGATGATCGGGTTTTCGGTGATCTTGTCGCGGATATTCAGTTGATCGAGCAAATACTGGCCAACCCGGCGATCAGTGATCAGCAGGTCGATGCGGCCGCGCACCAGCTTGCCGAAGTTGGCTTCATGGGTGGGTGCCGGCTCTTGAGTGAACAGCGTCGATTCGCTGAAGTCCTTGCTGTACAGGTAGCCCGGCGAGGTGCCGATGGTCAGGCCTTTCAGATCCTCCAGCGTGCGAAACGGATGCGCTCGCTCATTGGCGTAGAACATCACGAACTCCACTTGCGAGAGCGGTTCGCTGGGGTAGAGCAGGGTCGCGTCGCGTTCATCGCTGTAGAAAATATCCAGCACGCCATCCGCTTGGCCTTGCTCGAGCATCGACAGACAACGCTTCCACGGGAGGAACTGCCATTCCACGTCGATCCCCAGGCGTTTGAAGACGATGGCTGTGGTTTCGTAGTCAAGCCCCAGCGATTTTCCGTTTTCCTCATACACGTAAGGCGCCCAGGGTTCGGTGACAATACGTAGCTTCTCGCCCCGAGCGGTGAAGCTCAGGCAAGTGAATAGAAGCACGGTCAGTAGCTGAGCGATCAGGGGCATGGGTTGAGATTACGACGAGAAATCATAAAGAGCCAGAAACCGGATCCAGAAGCTCTATCTCAGGATATGACTGCACAATAAAGGGGCGCCGGAAAGCAAAAGATCGCAGCCTTCGGCATTTCCTACAGGGGGATACGTACCTCTGTAGGAGCTGGCGAAGGCTGCGATCTTTTGATCTTGCTTTAACGACGATTAACGCGGCAACTTCAGGTTATTCCACACCAGCAGACTCGGCTCAGCCTGGTTCAGCGTGTAGAAATGCAGCCCTGGAGCTCCACCCTGCAGCAGGCGTTCGCACATCTCGGTGATGACTTGCTCACCAAAGCCTTGAATGCTTTGGGTGTCGTCGCCGTAGGCTTCCAGTTGCTTGCGGATCCAGCGCGGGATTTCCGCACCGCAAGCGTCGGAGAAACGCGCGAGCTTGCTGTAGTTGGTGATCGGCATGATCCCCGGCACGATCGGGATGGTCACACCCTTCGCCCGCACACGCTCGACGAAATAGAAGTAGCTGTCGGCGTTGAAGAAGTACTGGGTGATCGCACTGTTGGCGCCGGCGTTAGCCTTGCGCACGAAGTTGTTGAGATCGTCTTCAAAGTTGCGCGCTTGCGGATGCATCTCCGGGTAGGCGGCGACTTCGATGTGGAAATGATCGCCGGTCTCTTCACGAATGAATTCAACCAGATCATTGGCGTGACGCATCTCGCCGCTGGCCATGCCCATGCCCGAGGGCAGGTCACCGCGAAGCGCAACGATACGCTTGATGCCGGCTGCCTTGTACTGACTCAGCAGGCCACGAATATCGTCCTTGCTGTCGCCCACGCAAGACAGATGCGGTGCGGCAGGGACTTTGACTTCACTTTCAAGCTGCAACACGGTGTTGAGGGTGCGATCACGGGTCGAACCGCCAGCGCCGTAGGTGCAGGAGAAGAAGTCGGGGTTGTAAGTCGCCAGCTGACGGGCAGTGGCGATCAGTTTTTCATGTCCAGCATCGGTCTTCGTGGGGAAGAACTCGAAGCTGTAGCGACGGTCTTGGGACATGGTCATATCCTTGGAAACGCGTAAGCCGGACGCTTGCACATCCCAATGTGGGAGCGGGCTTGCTCGCGAAGGCGGTGGGTCAAACGACATTTAATGTTGAATGCTAAACCGCCTTCGCGAGCAAGCCCGCTCCCACAAGGGAGAGCAGGCAGCAGGACCAATCAGTAGCGGTAAGCGTGCGGCTTGAACGGGCCTTCGACGGTCACGCCGATGTAGTCAGCCTGTTGCTTGGTCAGTTGAGTGACCACGCCACCGAAACCGCGGACCATTTCCAGGGCCACTTCTTCGTCGAGTTTCTTCGGCAGTACTTCAACGGTCAGGCGCTCGGCTTTCTGGGCTGGCGACAGGTCGGCGTACTTCTGGCCGAACAGGAAGATCTGAGCCAGAACCTGGTTGGCGAACGAGCCATCCATGATGCGGCTTGGGTGGCCAGTGGCGTTGCCCAGGTTAACCAGGCGGCCTTCGGCCAGCAGGATCAGGTAGTCGTCGTTCTGAGCGTCGAATGCGCCCGGGCCGGTACGGTGAACCTTGTGAACCTGTGGCTTCACTTCTTCCCATGCCCAGTTCTTGCGCATGAAAGCGGTGTCGATTTCGTTGTCGAAGTGACCGATGTTGCAGACAACAGCGCGCTTCTTCAGGGCTTTGAGCATGTTCGCGTCGCAAACATTAACGTTGCCGGTGGTGGTCACGATCAGGTCGATCTTGCCCAGCAGTGCTTTGTCGATGCTCGCTTCGGTACCGTTGTTGATACCGTCGATGAACGGCGAAACCAGTTCGAAACCGTCCATGCAGGCTTGCATGGCGCAGATCGGGTCGACTTCGGACACTTTAACGATCATGCCTTCCTGGCGCAGGGACTGGGCCGAGCCCTTGCCCACGTCACCGTAACCGATGACCAGCGCTTGCTTGCCGGACAGCAGGTGGTCGGTGCCGCGCTTGATCGCGTCGTTCAGGCTGTGACGGCAGCCGTACTTGTTGTCGTTCTTGCTCTTGGTCACCGAGTCGTTGACGTTGATGGCCGGGATTTTCAGCTCGCCCTTGGCCAGCATGTCCAGCAGACGGTGAACGCCGGTGGTGGTTTCTTCGGTGACGCCGTGGACGCGGTCCAGGATCGCCGGGTATTTCTTGTGCAGCAGCTCGGTCAGGTCGCCGCCGTCGTCGAGGATCATGTTGGCATCCCAAGGCGCGCCATCTTTGAGGATGGTTTGCTCCAGGCACCACTCGTACTCTTCTTCAGTCTCGCCTTTCCAGGCGAAAACCGGGATACCGGCAGCGGCGATAGCGGCTGCGGCCTGGTCTTGAGTCGAGAAAATGTTGCAGGACGACCAACGTACTTCGGCACCCAGGGCAACCAGGGTTTCGATCAGCACGGCAGTCTGAATGGTCATGTGGATGCAGCCGAGGATTTTCGCGCCTTTGAGCGGTTGCTCGGCGGAATACTTGCGGCGCAGACCCATCAGGGCTGGCATTTCGGATTCGGCGATGATGGTTTCGCGACGGCCCCAGGCAGCCAGGGACATGTCGGCGACTTTGTAATCGTTAAAATCTACAGGCGTGATAACAGCGCTCATGATGAGCCTCCATTCGTAATGTATGCGAATGGGCGCCGTTGTGCGTTTAGTGTCTGGCCGTGGCCAGTCAACGCCCCATCCGAGCCTGACAGGTCGAACCTGCTGCAGCGCCCCTCGGACAGGTGGCGGGAAAACGGTAGCAAGTGAACATTACCGTTTTGAAACGGGGGCGATTATAGCGGGCTATGCTGATCTTCCAAAGCCTTTCTGTTGGTCAATGTCCGAACGGTAATCGAGACCATAGTCGATGCGTAATAGAGCTCTAGTCCGGGCTCTGCCATGATGGCCGGCATCAATCGGCAAGACGGTCAGGAGTGAGTATGAATTTCCACACCCGCAAATGGGTAAAACCCGAAGACCTCAACCCCAACGGCACGCTGTTCGGCGGCAGCCTGTTGCGCTGGATCGACGAAGAAGCGGCGATCTACGCCATCGTCCAGCTGGGTAATCAGCGCGTAGTCACCAAGTACATTTCCGAAATCAACTTCGTCAGTGCCTCTCGCCAGGGCGACATCATCGAACTGGGCATCACCGCCACCGAGTTCGGTCGCACCTCGATCACGCTGACCTGCGAAGTGCGCAACAAGATCACCCGCAAGAGCATCCTGACGGTGGAGAAGATGGTTTTCGTGAACCTGGGCGAAGACGGCCTGCCGGCACCGCATGGCCGGACCGAGATCAGATACGTCAAAGACCAGTTCAAGGATGATGACATCGGCCAGTGATTGCCACAGGGTTTGCTTCGTTTCGCCAGGTAGTGAACAGCTCCGAACCCCGCGTGTCGTAATTAAACGACACGCCACGGGTTCAGGAGCTTTATGGACACGCCCAAAGACGGCAAGACACCGGACCTCTCGGCGCAAGAACAGCGCGAGGTCGACAAGAATCAGCCACCGCGCGCGGCGGTGCTGCACGAAATCATTCGCACCCAAGGTAATCAGGAACTCGAGCGCAGCGTTGCGGCGCTGTGGTGGTCAGCCCTGGCTGCGGGTTTGACCATGGGCTTGTCACTGATGGGGATGGGGCTGCTCAACTCGCGTCTGCCGGACGGCGAAGGCTTCAAGGTGATCGCCAGCTTCGGTTACTGCGCAGGTTTTCTCGCGGTGATTCTGGCCCGTCAGCAACTCTTCACCGAAAACACCCTGACTGCCGTATTGCCGATCATGAGCAAGCCTACGCTGGGTAATTTCGGTCGGTTGTTTCGGCTGTGGTCAGTCGTGCTGGTGGGCAACCTCTGCGGCACCTTGCTGGTGGCGTACGTGATGCTGCACCTGCCGATTTTCGACACCAAGACCGATCTGGCCTTCCTCGACATCGGACGCAAGGTCATGGAGAACGACGCGAGCAAAATGTTCGCCAAAGGCATCATCTCCGGCTGGATGATCGCCACCATGGTCTGGATGATCCCGTCCATGGAAAGCGCCAAGATGTGGATCATCATCCTCATCACCTATTTCATGGCGCTGGGAGACTTCACCCACATTGTGGTCGGATCGGTCGAGGTTTCGTATCTGGTGTTTGCCGGCGAGTTGCCGTGGAAGGATTTCTGGCTGGTATTCGCTGGGCCGACGCTGGTGGGGAACATCATCGGTGGCAGTTTTATTTTCGCGCTGATCAGTCATGCGCAGATTCGCAGTGAAAGCGGGCCGCCGAAGAAGAGCACGGATCAAACGCCGGATCCACGCAAGCGTAAAGATGAGTGAAGTGAGGTGCACCGCGTAAGCTTCATCGCGAACAGGCTCGCTCCCACCGGGAAATACGCTGTCCAAGTGGGAGCGAGCCTGCTCGCGATAGCGGTTTGCGCAACAATGCAGTCAATCAGCCGGACACATTGGCCGCGACAGCACTGCGACGCTGCAGGTAGATGAAAAACAGCGCCGTCAGTACCGTCAACCCGCTGACCAGTGCGCCGGTCCACGGTAAGTCCGGTGAGAGCGGGCAGAGGCAGGAATTATTGGAATTAGTGTGTGCGCAACTGAGTGCGGCGTAGTCGCTTGCAGTATAAACAGCTGCGGATATATGGCGAATCAATTCTCTGCTCCCGCCCTTGTAGGAGCTGCCGAAGGCTGCGATCTTTTGATCTTTGGTGCGGCGTGGATTGCCAGGATCAAAAGATCGCAGCCTTCGGCAGCTCCTGCGAGGGAGGGGGGAACATAAGGAGTGTGCCGTGCTTGCGACGGTTCTGGTGTTGGTGGCGGCGCTGTTGCACGCGGCGTGGAATACCCTGATCAAATTCAGCGCGGAGCGGCTGTTGGTGGTGGCCTGCATGGATAGCGTGGCGCTGCTGTTTGTCGCCCTGATGCTGCCCTTCGTGATGTTGCCGCCACTGGAGATGTGGCCGTGGATTCTCGCGTCGGCAGCATTCGAGTTGCTCTATCGCTATCTGTTGATCCAGGCCTATCGGGTCGGCGATCTCGGCTTGGTCTACCCGTTGATGCGTGGCCTGTCGCCGCTAGTGGTGCTGGCACTGACACTGATCTTCGCCGGGGAAGTGCTGACGGCTCAGCAGATCTTCGGCATTTTACTGATCCCGCTCGGCATGTTGTGCCTGCTCTGGCAGGGCGGTGGCGGGGTGCGTCTGCCGTGGTCAATGCTGCCGGTAGTGGCGCTGATCGGGTTGTGCATCGGTTGCTACACCTTCATCGATGGCCAGGCTTTACGGCGCTGGTCTCACCCGCTGGACTACCTGGTGTGGGTCACCTTGCTTAGCGCCTGGCCGTTCCCATTGCTGGCGATGGTACGCAAGCGGCCGGCGTTCATGGTGTTCTGGCGTGAGCAGTGGCGGTTGGGGTTGGCGGTCGGGTTTTGCGTACTGTTCAGCTACGCTCTGGTGCTGTGGGCCATGCAGCTCGGTTCGATTGCCGAAGCAGCGGCGCTGCGCGAAATCAGTGTGATCCTGGTGGTGCTGTTCGGTATGCGCTACCTGAAAGAACCTTTCGGCAGACCCCGGCTCTTAGCCTGTGGGCTGGTGCTGGTCGGCATGTTGGTGATGAAGTTTTAGTCGCCCCTGATGGAACTCGACTCTCTATAACTTTGAAGAAGGGACTGCGTTATGACGGTTGCTCTATGGTGCATTTTGATTGCGATCTGTTTGCCGTATCTATGCACAGGCGTCGCCAAGTTCAGCGGCGGCAAGTTCGGGCTGAAACAGAATCACGATCCGCGGGCATTTCTGGATTCGCTCGAAGGGGTGGCCAGGCGTGCGCATTCGGCGCAGTTGAATAGCTTCGAAGTGACACCGGCGTTTGCTGCAGCGGTAATCGTCGCGCACCTGGCCGGTAATGCCGATCTGGTGACGATCAATGTGCTGGCGGTGTTGTTTATCACCAGTCGACTGCTGTACATCATTTGCTATCTGGCGGACTGGGCGATTTTGCGGTCGCTGGTGTGGGCCATAGGCATAGGGTTGATTGTCAGTTTCTTTGTTGTGTCTGTTTAAAGACAAGATCAAAAGATCGCAGGCTTCGCCAGCTCCTACAGGGATCGATGTTCATCCGCGATATTGCAGCGCACACGGTCAATGTAGGAGCTGGCGAAGGCTGCGATCTTTTGCTTTTTAAAGTTTGTCAGCCACCTGTGGTACTTGTGGCAACGCCGCCCCTTTAGGCCACAGCATCCAGATCTGCCCCTGCTGTTTCATGTCGCCGGCCAATTGCCCGGCTGCGTCCCCCGTGCCCCAGAACAGGTCTGCGCGGACCTCGCCGGCAATTGCGCCGCCAGTATCTTGCGCGGCCACCGGGCGCACCAATGCGCTGCCGTCCGGGCGTGTGGTCGATAACCACAACAGACTGCCGAGCGGAATCACCTTGCGGTCCACCGCCGCGCTATAACCTGCGGTCAGCGGTACATTCAGCGAACCACGCGGTCCTTCGTTGCTGTCGGGGTTGCGGGTGAAGAACACGTAGCTGGGGTTGCTGCCGAGCAGTTCGGGAATACGCATCGGATTGGCTTTGGCCCAGGTGCTGATAGCGCCCATAGTCACGTCTTCTTTCTTCAACTCACCCTGGTCCACCAGCCAGCGGCCGATGGGGCGATACGGGTGGCCATTCTGGTCGGCGTAACCGATGCGCAACTGACGACCGTCATCAAGCTGGATGCGACCCGAGCCCTGGATTTGCAGGAACTGCAGGTTCATCGGGTCGGTCAGCCAGGCAATCACCGGCGCCTTCACACCTTTGGTTTCAATGGTTGCAGCATCGTCGTACGGCTTGAGCACGCGACCTTCGAGTCTGCCGCGCAGGCGTTTGCCTTTGAGTTCCGGATAGATACTGTCCAGCGAGACGATGATCATATCCTCGGGCACACCGTACACCGGAATATTGGCTGCTTCGGTCTGGGTCAGGCTGCCGGGGTACACCGGTTCGTAGTAACCGGTAATCAGGCCGTTGGGGTTGTCATTGGCGGCGCGCAGGCCATAGACGTCCAGGTTCTGTTTGAGGAAGCCGCGGATGTCATTGGCGGTTGGCTGCACATTGACGGAAGCCGCACAGGTGCCGCCCCAGACCGGATCGGCCTTGAGTCGGGTGCAGGCGCTGCGCCACGAGCCGAAGCCAGCGACGAGGTCGTTGTCGGACACCGCCGGAAGCGCTTCCCAGGTGGCGCTGGAGTAGGTCGCCAGTGCGTGGGTTTTCGGTTTGCTGCTGTCGCCGCCGGTGCAGCCTGCCAGCACGGCCACCATCGGAAGGGTCCAGGCCAGGTTGTGACGCCATGCCTTGAAACGGCTGTTCATGGAGTAATTCCTTTGCCGGTTGCCTGAGTGCTCCATGCGCTCGAACAACCCGTATTGATAATAGGGCTATTGGTCTTTGCCGGTGACGCGAGGATACTGGCCGCCGTTTCCAGTGATCTGAAGCCACCATGACTCTTAAAAGACTTTCTGTTGTATTGCTGGCCTGCCTGACCTTGTCCGCCTGCGGTGGTGTCGACCCGAACTCGCCGCTGGGTCAGCGCAAGGCGATCTTCAAACAGATGCTCAAGACCGGCGAAGACCTGGGTGGCATGTTGCGCGGACGTATTCCGTTCGATGGCCCGAAATTCGTCGACGGCGCCGTGAAGCTCGACGCGTTGTCCCATGAGCCGTGGAAACATTTCCCGCAGGTGCGCGAAGAGGATCACACCAGCGCCAAGGATGATGTCTGGCAGAAGCAGGCACGCTTCCAGGAAATGGCCCGCACCCTTGAAGGCGCCACCGGTGAACTGGTGATTGCCAGCAAGGTTCAGCCCTACAAGGTCAGCAACCTGGGGCCGGCGGTACAGAAAGTCGAAGACGCCTGTAGTGCCTGCCATAAAGAGTTTCGGGATCATTGATTTGCGGCGCTCTGGCTAACGTCTTCGCGAGCAAGCCCGCTCCCACAGGAAATCATCGTACATGTGGGAGCGGGCTTGCTCGCGAAAGCTGCTCGAAGCACGACAAAAATCTTGGTCTTTTACCTATTCTTACTTATCCAGTTCATCCAGTGCTTCCTGCAATTCCTTGCGCGATTGAGCCAGTTTGTCTTTGCGCTTGTTGATCTTCTCGGCGTCGCCTTTTTTCATCGCCTTCTCGAGGTCGGCCTGACGCGTGCTGACTTCGTGCTTGGCGTCGAGCACCTTGTTTTCCCGTTCCTTCTTCAAGGAAGCGTCGGTGCAATGGGCAGTGACTTCGTTCAGGGCGGTTTCCAGGCCAGCCTGTTGATCGGCGTTGCCGCGGGACTTGGCCAGTTCGATCTGGTTGATGATGCCTTGTTTTTTTGCGGCGCAGCCGGTCAGGCCCGGGGCATCTTCGTCGGCCATCAATGGAGCGGCCATCACGCTGCACAGGGTCAACACGGCGAGCGGTGAAAGAAGTTTCATAAAAGCTCCAGGTGAAAAATTCGATATAGCGATGGGCTGTTTGAGCGCATCGGCACCTTTGGGTTCCCGGTTATCAGAGCGGCCTGGCGTCTAGAAACCGTCAATCCCGGCAACACGTAATGTCTCACTCAAGGCCAGGACCTGTGGGTCGCGGAAAAATGCGCTCAACTGCGCTGCGCGTCCCGCACCGATGCCGGCCTCGGCCTGCCATTGTTCGGTGGTTCGTTGCGCCAGCGCCTGCCATGTATCGGCGAGGCGTGCCTGGCCAGTCGGCGGCAAACCCAGGGCTTTGAGCCAGCGAGTGAATGGGCGTTGCCGGGCGCTGTTGAAGCTGTCCAAAAGACGAGCACTGCTGCGCTCACCGAAGCCGTCAATGTTAGCAAGCTCTTGCCCATCGAGGGTCATCCAATCGAGCAGACTGCCGAGGCGTTCGGCCTTGAGTAGTTTCTCCCAGGTGCCTGGTCCGACATGAGGCAATGCCAAACCCTGTTTACCACTGAGCCAGGTCAGGCGTGCGAGGAATTGGCTTTCGCATCCGGGTGTTGGCTGCCAGCAGCTTAAAGAGTGAAAGTCTGCTGCCAGCGGTACATTCAATTCCGGGCGTTCAGTACTGCGCAATACGACACCATCGAGCCTGGGGATGGTCAGCCCCGCCAGGCTGATGGCGACCTGATCGCCCGGGCGAATGTCCAGCGCTTCCCAGCGTTGCAGGGAGCTGGCACTCACGCGTTTGATCTGTCGGTCATCGAGCATCACCGGTACCAGATCCAGCACTGGTGTGATCCGTCCGGTCCGCCCGATCTTGAAGCGGACCTTGCGCACCTCGGCCAGCGCCTGGGCAAAAGGGTATTTCCAGGCGACGCTCCAGTAAGGTGTTTTCGCCTGCCAGCGCTCGGCCGGCGGGCGTTGGTTCTGGCGCAACACGACCCCGTCGCTGGCAAAAGGCAGGGGCGTGCGATACCAGTGATCGCGCCAGCGTTCGGCATCGGCAAATGCCTCGATCGGCTGGCTGTAGGGCGCCGTGCTGGGGAACCCCAATTCATCCAGGGCCGCCACCCGGGCCGGCAGGCTTTTCGGGCCTTGCGGCCAGTCCCAGACAAACAACCCGATACCAGTCGCTTGCTCTGGGCTTAGCGTCTTGCGCGCCATCAACCCCGCCACCGTGGCGCGGGCATTGAGGCTGCCGGCCTGGGCTTGTACGTGTTCGGTCTGGCGCCAATAGAGTTCGCCTTGCAGTAGCAAGTCCAGCGACTGCGAAAGTTTTTTAGGGATGGCGGCGATCTGGCGCGCCGAGGCAGTCCAGTCCTGGCCGTTTACCCCGTCCCCCCGACTGATTACCCGGTGCAACCAGCCGTTGCGATAGACCAATGTCACCGCCACACCATCGACCTTGGGCTGAATCCAGACCGCTTCCCGATCTTTTAGCCAGGTTTCGACGGCGTGCCCGTCGCTTAGTTTTTCCAGGCCGGTGTGGGCGATGGGGTGAGCAACCGTGCCGCCAGCCGTACGCAATGGTTCGTCGGTGGGGCCTGAATCAAAACACTCGCGCCATTCGCTCAGTCGCGCGCGGGACTGATCGTAGAGTTCATCGGCGATCAGCGACTGGCCTTCACGGTGGTAGCTGTCGTCCCAGCGATCGATTTGCAGTTGCAGGGTAGTGATTTCGTCTAGTGCGCGGGCGGGCGGCCAGTCGGGGCATTCGGCGGCATGGGTGGTCAGGCAGGTGAAGGTCAGCAGAAAACCGAAAAACAGGCGCAGGTTGGGCAGCATCGAGAGCGTCCTTGCTCAGTGGGATGCTTGAAGGCTAGTCAGTTTTCGGGTGTGGGTTGCAAGGGTGTAATTCTGCGTGTTTCGAGATAGGAAGATCAAAAGATCGCAGCCTTCGGCAGCTCCGCGCCTGTGGGCGCTGTCGAAGGCTGCGATCCTTTGATCTTTCCCATGAAAAAGCCCCGCACGGCGAACCGTGCGGGGCTTTGGGTACCGCCAGGAAAGTCTTACAGGCCGGCCGCGACACGCAGGTCGTCGGCGCGGTCGGTTTTTTCCCAGGTGAAGGTGGTGAAAGTATCTTCGCCCACAGTCTTGGTTGCCGGAGTGCGACCGAAGTGGCCGTACGCAGCGGTTTCCTGGTACATCGGGTGCAGCAGATCGAGCATGGTGGTGATTGCGTATGGGCGCAGGTCGAACACTTCGCGAACCAGTTTGACGATCTTGTCGTCGCTGATTTTGCCGGTGCCGAAGGTGTTCAACGAAATCGACGTAGGCTGAGCAACACCGATCGCGTAGGAAACCTGAATCTCGCAACGCTCGGCCAGGCCGGCAGCGACGATGTTCTTGGCCACGTAACGACCGGCGTAGGCCGCCGAACGGTCAACCTTCGATGGATCCTTGCCGGAGAACGCGCCACCGCCGTGACGGGCCATGCCGCCGTAGCTGTCGACGATGATCTTGCGACCGGTCAGGCCGCAGTCGCCAACCGGGCCACCGATGATGAATTGGCCAGTCGGGTTGATATGGAACTGGGTGTCCTTGGTCAGCAGTTCGGCAGGCAATACGTGCTTGACGATCAGTTCCATCACGCCTTCGCGCAGGTCTTTGTAGGACACTTCAGGGTTGTGCTGGGTCGACAGTACAACGGCGTCGATACCGACAACCTTGCCGCCTTCGTAGCGGCAAGTCACTTGCGACTTGGCGTCTGGGCGCAGCCAAGGCAGCAGGCCGGATTTACGGGCTTCAGCCTGACGTTGAACCAACTGGTGCGAGAAGGTGATCGGTGCTGGCATCAGCACGTCGGTTTCGTTGCTGGCGTAGCCGAACATCAGGCCCTGGTCGCCGGCGCCCTGGTCTTCAGGCTTGGCACGGTCGACGCCCTGATTGATGTCAGGGGACTGCTTGCCGATGATGTTCATCACGCCGCAAGTTGCACCGTCGAAGCCGACATTGGAGCTGTTGTAGCCGATGTCGAGAATCACGTTACGGACGATGTCTTCCAGATCGACCCAGGCCGACGTGGTGACTTCACCTGCGATGATTGCCACGCCGGTTTTCACCAGAGTCTCGCACGCCACGCGGGCGAACTTGTCTTCAGCAATGATGGCGTCCAGCACCGCATCGGAAATCTGGTCGGCGATTTTGTCCGGATGCCCTTCGGACACGGACTCGGAGGTGAAGAGGGAGTATTCGCTCATCTCGATTTTTTCCTGAATTTACCGATGGTGAGTGTCGCCAGTCGGTCGCTGAAAATGGCGGACCTGAATCTGGAAACCATTACGTAAGCCTACATAGAGGCTTTCCCCGGGAACGAGTCCCGCAGCGGTGGCCCAACGGGCCAGATCGTCCTGTTCAAACCCCAACCAGAGATCACCGCAGGCCTCCCTGGCCCAACTCTGGTTGTGGCTACATAACTCTGTCACGAGCAGGCTACCGCCCGGTTGCAGCAAGTCGGCCATGTGCTTGAGTGCTTCGGCCGGCGCGGCGAAATGGTGCAGTACCATGTTCAGTACAACGCAATCAGCCTTGAGACTTACACCGTTCAATGCATCGGCCAATTGCAGGCTGACGTTAGCCAGCGTTTCACGTTCACAGACCTGACGAGCCAGATCGAGCATCGCCGGGCTGTTGTCCAACGCCGTAACTCGAGCGAAACGACGCGCCAGCTCCGGCAGAAAACCGCCATCGCCAGGGCCCACTTCGATGGCTGTGGCGCCGGGGCCGAAACTCAGCTTGTCGAGTAGTGTCACCACGCTTTCGCGGTATTGCGGCAGGCCGGCGATCAAGTCTTGCTGGGCGCGAAACTTCTCCGCCACCCGTGAGAAAAAGTCCTGGCTGGCCGCCGCCCGTTGCCCGTGTACCTGCCCGATCCGCGACTGAACGTCAGTCGGCAGGGTCAGGTTATCCACTTCTTCCAACAGCGCGGTATGCAGCTTGCCGCCCAGCAGATCGGTGTGGGGCAGGGCGCGACGGTAGAAAATCGCATTGCCTTCACGGCGGGTCGCCACCAGATCGGCCTGGGCCAAAACCTTGAGGTGATGACTCATGCCCGACTGACCGATGCCGAAGATCTGCGCCAGTTCCAGTACGCCGAACGAGTCGTTGGCCAGCGCGCGCAGTACATTCAGCCGCAGAGGATCGCCGCCGGCCTTGCACAGGGCCGCCAGCTCATCGCAATCGTCATGTCGAATGGAAGGCACGCGTAAATTCATAAGGCCAGCAGTCTAGTGACGCTCAGAAATCATCGCAAGAGCAATATCAAAAAGTTTTGATATTGCTCGATGGATGGCACTTCTCAGCGTTAGGTTCAGTCAGCAAATGAACGGCGGAAAGGTTTCACCCGTCGAATACGTCGTTATCGATTGGAAAAACGTCTTCGGATGACTATCTGTCATTGCCCCGAGGGCTGTCGGTGAGGGAAAATGCTCGCCTTTTTTCCGTTTCGTTTTATTAACTCTCGATTCAATATCCGCAGGAGAACAGCGATGCCCAGCCGTCGTGAGCGTGCCAACGCCATTCGTGCCCTCAGCATGGATGCCGTGCAAAAAGCCAACAGCGGCCATCCCGGTGCCCCTATGGGTATGGCGGATATCGCCGAAGTACTTTGGCGTGACTACCTGAAGCACAACCCGAGCAATCCATCGTTCGCCGACCGTGACCGCTTCGTGCTGTCCAACGGTCACGGCTCGATGTTGATCTACTCGCTGCTGCACCTGACCGGCTACGATCTGTCGATCGATGACCTGAAGAACTTCCGCCAGCTGCACAGCCGCACCCCGGGTCACCCGGAATTCGGCTACACCCCGGGCGTTGAAACCACCACCGGTCCACTGGGCCAAGGCCTGGCCAACGCTGTTGGTTTTGCCCTGGCAGAAAAAGTCCTGGCGGCGCAGTTCAACCGTCCGGGCCACAACGTTGTCGACCACCACACCTACGTGTTCCTGGGTGATGGCTGCATGATGGAGGGCATTTCCCACGAAGTCAGCTCCTTGGCCGGTACCTTGGGCCTGGGCAAACTGATCGCCTTCTACGATGACAACGGCATCTCCATCGACGGCGAAGTCGAAGGCTGGTTCACCGACGACACGCCGAAGCGTTTCGAGTCCTACAACTGGCAAGTGATCCGCAACGTTGACGGTCACGACCCGGAAGAAATCAAGATCGCCATCGAAACTGCGCGCAAAAGCGAGCAACCGACGCTGATTTGCTGCAAAACCACTATCGGTTTCGGTTCGCCGAACAAGCAAGGCAAGGAAGACTGCCACGGCGCCCCATTGGGTGACGCGGAAATCGCTCTGACCCGTGAAGCACTGAAGTGGAACCACGGCCCGTTCGAAATCCCGGCCAACATCTATGCCGAGTGGGATGCCAAGGAATCTGGTCGCGCGGCCGAAGCCGAGTGGGATCAGCGCTTCGCTGCTTACTCCGCTGCTTTCCCGGAGCTGGCCAACGAACTGGTTCGTCGTCTGAGCGGTGATCTGCCGACTGACTTCGCTGAAAAAGCCTCGGCGTATATCGCTGAAGTCGCAGCCAAAGGCGAAACCATCGCCAGCCGTAAAGCCAGCCAGAACGCCCTGAACGCGTTCGGCCCGCTGCTGCCGGAACTGCTCGGCGGTTCGGCTGACCTGGCAGGCTCCAACCTGACCCTGTGGAAAGGTTGCAAAGGTGTCACCGCCGAAGACGCCAGCGGCAACTACATGTACTACGGCGTTCGCGAGTTCGGCATGAGCGCGATCATGAACGGCGTCGCCCTGCACGGCGGCCTGGTGCCTTACGGCGCGACCTTCCTGATGTTCATGGAATACGCCCGCAACGCAGTGCGCATGTCGGCGCTGATGAAGAAACGCATCATCTATGTGTTCACCCATGACTCCATCGGTCTGGGCGAAGACGGCCCGACTCACCAGCCGATCGAGCAACTGGCCAGCCTGCGCTGCACGCCGAACCTCGACACTTGGCGTCCAGCCGATGCCGTTGAATCGGCTGTGGCCTGGAAATTTGCTCTGGAGCGTGACGACGGTCCGTCGGCACTGATCTTCTCCCGTCAGAACCTGCAGCACCAGACCCGCAATGCGATCCAGATCGAAGAGATCGCGCGTGGCGGTTACGTGCTGAAAGACTGCGCAGGCGAGCCTGAGCTGATACTGATCGCCACCGGTTCGGAAGTCGGCCTGGCCGTTCAAGCCTTCGACAAACTGACCGAGCAAGGCCGCAAGGTGCGTGTTGTTTCGATGCCATGCACCAGCGTCTTCGAAGCCCAGGACGCTGGCTACAAGCAAGCGGTTCTGCCGTTGCAGGTCAGCGCTCGTATCGCCATCGAGGCCGCTCACGCGGACTACTGGTACAAGTACGTGGGCCTGGAAGGCCGCGTGATTGGCATGACCACCTACGGCGAGTCGGCGCCTGCGCCTGCCTTGTTCGAAGAGTTCGGCTTCACCCTGGAAAACATCCTGGGTCAGGCTGAAGAGCTGCTGGAAGACTAAGTCCGACAGCTGCGTTGTCTGTGCTGACGTCTTCGCGGGCAAGCCTCGCTCCTACAGGGATTTATGCCGCCCATGTAGGAGCGAGGCTTGCCCGCGAAGGCAGTTGAACATGCAACGCAACACTGACGGATTCACCACGGTAATCGAGAACCCCATGCCTCAACCGCGTCCTTACAAAGTTGCACTCAACGGCTACGGCCGGATTGGTCGTTGCGTCTTGCGTGCGTTGTTTGAGCGAGGCTCGACGGCCGGGTTTGAAATTGTCGCGATCAACGATCTGGCCGACATGGCCAGCATCGAATACCTGACACGCTTCGACTCAACTCACGGGCGCTTTCCCGGCGAAGTGAAGGTCGAAGGCGATTGTCTGCATATTAATGGCGACTGCGTGAAGGTCCTGCGCAGTGCCACCCCCGAAGGCATCGATTGGGCATCGCTGGGCGTCGATCTGGTGCTGGAGTGCTCCGGCGCTTACCACACCCGTCAGGATGGGCAGCGTTTTCTCGACGCTGGCGCGCCCCGGGTGCTGTTTTCCCAGCCGATGGCCAGCGAGGCGGATGTCGACGCTACCATCGTCTACGGTGTGAACCAGGATTGCCTGACCGGCGACGAGCTGCTGGTGTCCAACGCCTCCTGCACCACCAACTGCGGCGTGCCGCTGTTGCGCCTGCTGGATCAGGCCATTGGTCTGGAATATGTGTCGATCACCACCATCCACTCGGCCATGAACGATCAGCCGGTGATTGACGCCTATCACCACGAAGACCTGCGTCGCACCCGCTCGGCGTTCCAGTCGGTGATTCCGGTGTCCACTGGTCTGGCGCGAGGCATTGAACGCCTGCTGCCGGAACTTGCCGGGCGAATTCAGGCCAAAGCCGTGCGGGTGCCGACGGTTAATGTGTCCTGCCTCGACATTACGATGCAGACCGTAAGTGATACCGACGCCACCGAGGTCAACCGGATTCTGCGCGAGGCCGCCACCCATGGCCCGCTCAAGGGCCTTCTGGCTTACACCGAGTTGCCTCACGCCAGTTGTGATTTCAATCACGACCCACATTCGGCCATCGTCGATGCCAGTCAGACCCGCGTTTCCGGCCCACGGCTGGTGAACATCCTGGCCTGGTTCGACAACGAATGGGGTTTTGCCAATCGAATGCTGGACGTTGCAGAACACTATTTGCAAACAGCTGCACCCCAACCAAAACCTGCTCTCTAAAACAGCTATCCAGGAAATGCGACCCATGACCGTGTTGAAGATGACCGACCTCGATCTGCAAGGTAAGCGCGTACTGATCCGCGAAGACCTCAACGTCCCAGTCAAGGACGGTGTTGTCACCAGCGATGCGCGAATCCTGGCTTCGCTGCCGACCATCAAGCTGGCCCTGGAAAAAGGCGCGGCCGTGATGGTCTGCTCGCACCTTGGCCGTCCGACCGAAGGCGAGTTCTCGGCCGAGAACAGCCTCAAGCCAGTCGCTGACTACTTGAGCAAGGCGCTGGGCCGCGAAGTGCCGCTGGTGTCCGATTACCTTGGCGGCGTCGACGTGAAAGCCGGCGACATCGTGTTGTTCGAAAACGTGCGCTTCAACAAGGGCGAGAAAAAGAACGCTGACGAACTGGCCAAGCAATACGCTGCCCTGTGCGACGTGTTTGTGATGGACGCCTTCGGCACCGCTCACCGCGCCGAGGGTTCGACCCATGGCGTGGCCAAGTTCGCCAAAGTCGCCGCTGCTGGCCCGTTGCTGGCCGCCGAACTGGATGCACTGGGCAAAGCCCTGGGCGCCCCGGCGCAGCCGATGGCCGCTATCGTGGCCGGCTCCAAAGTGTCGACCAAACTCGACGTGCTCAACAGCCTGAGCCAGATCTGCAACCAGCTGATCGTCGGTGGCGGTATTGCCAACACCTTCCTGGCCGCTGCCGGTCACCCGGTCGGCAAATCCCTGTACGAGCCAGACCTGCTGGACACCGCCCGTGAAATCGCTGCCAAAGTCAGCGTGCCCCTGCCGGTCGACGTGGTGGTTGCCAAGGAATTCGCTGAAAGCGCGACCGCGACCGTCAAGCTGATTGCCGACGTGGCTGCAGACGACATGATCCTGGACATCGGCCCACAGACCGCGGCGAATTTCGCCGAGCTGCTGAAGTCGTCCAAGACCATTCTGTGGAACGGCCCGGTGGGCGTGTTCGAATTCGACCAGTTCGGTAACGGCACCAAGGTGCTGGCCCAGGCCATCGCCGACAGCTCGGCGTTCTCCATCGCTGGCGGCGGCGACACCCTGGCAGCCATCGATAAATATGGCGTTGCTGAGCAAATCTCCTACATTTCTACCGGCGGCGGCGCGTTCCTCGAGTTCGTCGAAGGCAAAGTCCTGCCGGCCGTTGAAGTCCTGGAAAGCCGGGCCAAGGCCTGAGGCCGCGCATTTGACCAGGCAAAGGAGTGTTCAGATGGTCAGGACCTTAGTGTTGTTGATCGCCGCGGGTATGTTGGCGGCTTGCGGGAGTAACCCGAAAGCCACGCCGGAACCCGCGCCGCAAACACAGGAAAAAGGCTGCTACCAGGCCGACTGGCAAGCGGAAACCAACCCGGTGATCAACAAGCGTTCCGGGCCGGATGGCCTGGACAAATATGAGACACAGACCCCGGCCAAGGAACATGGTTGCCCTTGAGGGGTCTGACTCTTTACTCAAGGCTGGCAGCGTGCGCCGTCAGTCGAGGAACACGGATGAAACGCTTTATTGCCGTTGCGGCAGTGGCATTGCTGGCAGGTTGCGCCAATTTGAATCTGTTCAACGCTGCCGAGCCTGCGGACAGTTGGAGCACCTGGACCTGCGATAGCCAGGCCAAAGTGCTCTGGCGCTACACTGATGTCAGCCGCAAGGAAGTCGACGTGCGCCTGGGCGGTGCCGATCAGGTCTACCGCTTGAAGCTTGAACCGGGCGCCGAAGGTTCGCTGTACAGCAACGACATGCTGGCGTTTCACGTAAAAGGTGAGGAAGGCCTGGTGTACTGGGTCGCCACCAATGATTTGATCGGCCGCGGTTGTAAAGCCGAGTAATTGAAGGCTTGCGCCAAATCTGTAGGAGCGAAGCTTGCTCGCGAAAGCGGTTTAACTGACAACATATGTGTTGAATGTGATGACCTCTTCGCGAGCAAGCTTCGCTCCTACAGGAAATCAACGGCTCGTAGAGATTCAGGCAACACCGAATTCGCAGCCCGGGCCAACCCCCGATCTGCAATAACTTGAATAGCCGCCGCCGCTACGGCAGGCTGGCACGATTAACGACCCTCAACCGGGAGAGACACACACAATGGCACTTATCAGCATGCGCCAGATGCTGGACCACGCAGCCGAGTTCGGCTACGGCGTTCCAGCCTTCAACGTCAACAACCTTGAGCAGATGCGCGCCATCATGGAAGCCGCTGACAAGACTGACTCCCCGGTGATCGTCCAGGCTTCGGCCGGTGCTCGCAAATACGCCGGTGCACCGTTCCTGCGTCACCTGATCCTGGCGGCAATCGAAGAATTCCCGCACATCCCTGTGTGCATGCACCAGGACCACGGCACCAGCCCTGACGTCTGCCAGCGCTCCATCCAACTGGGCTTCAGCTCGGTGATGATGGACGGTTCCCTCGGCGAAGACGGCAAGACCCCGACCGACTACGACTACAACGTCCGTGTTACCCAACAAACCGTCGCCATGGCGCACGCCTGCGGCGTATCGGTAGAAGGCGAGCTGGGCTGCCTGGGTTCGCTGGAAACCGGCATGGCCGGTGAAGAAGACGGCATCGGCGCCGAAGGCGTTCTGGATCACAGCCAAATGCTGACCGACCCGGAAGAAGCCGCTGACTTCGTCAAGCGCACCCAAGTCGATGCCCTGGCCATCGCCATCGGCACCAGCCACGGCGCCTACAAGTTCACCAAGCCACCTACCGGCGACGTGCTGGCCATCGACCGCATCAAAGAAATCCACAAACGCATCCCGAACACCCACCTGGTGATGCACGGTTCGTCTTCGGTTCCGCAAGAGTGGCTGGCGATCATCAACCAGTACGGCGGCGACATCAAAGAAACCTACGGCGTACCGGTTGAGGAAATCGTCGAAGGCATCAAGCACGGCGTGCGCAAGGTCAACATCGACACCGACCTGCGCCTGGCATCCACCGGTGCGATGCGTCGCCTGATGGCTACCAACCCTAGCGAGTTCGATCCGCGTAAGTTCTTCGGCGCGACCGTGACTGCGATGCGTGATGTGTGTATTGCGCGTTATGAGCAGTTTGGTACGGCGGGTAATGCTTCGAAGATCAAGCCGATCTCGTTGGAAGCGATGTATCAGCGGTATTTGAAGGGTGAGTTGAATGCTAAGGTGAATTGAGCCTCTGTATTTGAGTAATAATAAAAACCCGCCGAGAGGCGGGTTTTTATTGCGGGGAAGAATCAGTACTGACTTAAATAAGCCAGTGCTATGTAGAAGATGTCATTTACAAAACTTTCATTTTACGGGGTTGCGAAATGATGTGGACCAGCTTCTGTTGTCACCTATCGTCCCATCTTGTTCCAAATGTCGCAAAACAATGTCGTACTCATGGTTAGAGCCCGGAGTAACATTGATTGAGAAATTTCCATTGTGATCTGTACATCCCTGCGATAATTGCTGCCCTGTGCCACTTACACACACGACAAAATTCCTATTTGGATCTCCTGCGCCATTGACAGTAAAATAACTCCCGCATGGCACGACTGAGTTTATAGTTATAACAGTCATATTTTTCTCCTTAATTCATCGAGCGTCGACGAATTCAATTAGATGGAAAGTTTATTTAATTGGTTGCGCTGTTTCGCTTCTTTTCATGTTCCGTAGAAGAGGATAGACAGATATGCTTTCTGCGGCACCTGTTAGATTTGACAGTCTTTAATATCATTTCGCGATAGGTGAAGGTTTTTAATAGGATAGAAAAGGGACAAAAAAGGGGACAGATTTATTTAATCATCACTTTCTATCGGAATCGACAGTTAGTCGCCCCTCATACTTTATTCGAGTTGTTTCGCAGGTCTGCCTCGCGCTCGATGCGATATTCGCAATCCAGTGATTTTTTCAATCTCATCTGTGAATCGAGGATTGCCCGTCAATTGTCCACGCTGGAGGGCGCCTCTGATCAACTGCAGCTCCGAGGAAGGAGTCGTTTGCTCCATAAAGGAGGTGTAGCGAGCAAGGCGCTCGCTATGGGTTTCACCGAGCTCGTTGAAGCAAAGGTCTTCATCGAGCCAATGATTTTCTGCCGTTTCGTTGAGCCGTAGGTGCAAGCTCGACCAAGGGTAATCCTGCGCATGCTGAACTATTTGCGCTCGCACCGGATTTAGCTCGATGTATCGACTACAAGCCAGCAAATAGGTGTCGGTTTGAACCACGCTGGATTTGTATCGACTCTCCCACAAGGTACCGGTGCGCCCCTCCAGCTTATTGCGATAACGCGTCATGCGGCCTGCCAAGCCTTTCATCAATTGTCCGAGACTCGCGACGGAGTCTCCTGGCGCGAGTAGTAGATGGACATGATTGGTCATCAAGCAGAAGGCATAGACTTTAACGTCGTATAGCGTTTTGAGCTCTCGCAGATCTTCGAGGTAACGCTGGAAGTCACTCGGCTCAGGGAACACAACCTGCCTGTTGTGGCCTCGTTGCACGACATGATGCGGATAATTTGGCAAAACAATGCGTCCCATTCTGGGCATATAGCCTCCTACGTCCTTGTAGTGATGCACGAAGCCTAGCGGAAAATAACAACGAGGCGAATGCATGGGCGCGCGTGATAGAAAATAAATCTGTCCCCTTTTCTGGTCCCCTTTTCTCGCTTTTCGCGTAAGAATTGATAGTGTTTTATAACTTTTTGCGATTGAGAAAAGATCTGTTTTGAAAAATAGCCGAGAAGGTGATTAATGAGTAAAGGACGGATTTATTTTAATCGGTTATTTGGAGCGTTATTGCCAATATATCTAAAGGACTGTCATATCTGATAGTAGACAGCCTTTATCGATTCTTTCAGAATAAAACTCCACCCTGTAATGGAGTACGCAGTTATGAGCACCAAGGATGTAAAACCAAAAGCGAAAGGCCCTGCGCCTGTCACAATTCCAGTTGCACCAAAGCCGGAAAGTATCCAAAACTCTAAAGGACCCGCGCCTTTCACATTGCCGAAAGAGTCAGAATAAGCACGTAGTAAAAAACCCGCCGAGAGGCGGGTTTTTGTTGGAAGCAAGTTTGCTCGCCTTGCTCTAATTGGGCCGCGATTACTCCTTCAATTCGACGTGATCCAGCGCCTGGTTTACCGCCAGTTCGCCGAGCATGACCACCTGGGCAATACCCAGCAGGGTCTTGCGATGTGAGGTCTCCAGCAGCGCCGCGAAATCGTTAAGCATGGTGGTGGCCGAGCCCAGTGTTTCGCTGGCGTTGGCCAGCAGGGATTCGGTGTTGTACTTCGGATTGGCGAGGAACATGGGTTCGGGTTCGTTGGTGCTGGCCATGATTTGGGCGGCTGGGTTGAGATAGTGGTCGAGGGCACGCTCGGCGGCTTCGTGGAATTTTTTCGAATCGAGGGATTCGTAGGGGGAGGCCGGGTCTGTGTCCGGCGGATTAGGCGTTACCTTGAACATAAGCTGAAAACTCCTGAATGGAGCTGCTTAACCTTCTCTACTAAAAGAAGGGTGGCAGCTGTGCGCAGGTTAGTAGACCGGGGAGTTATCAGCATTAACCGGCGCGCCGAAGCGCCCTGAGCACAGCCACCATCACGTTCAGACAGGAACATCTGATGGACAGAGCTTTGCACCTAACTGAAAAAACACCACGGGCTACTAAACCCGATCACTGGGAATCAGTGATGCGAATCAAGTTACCGATGGGCTTCAAGGTGCACAAGTCGGCGGATTCTGGCGTAACCGTAGGCGGTGACGCAAGCTGTTGTAGGTCTCATGAAGTAACGCTGAGTGCCTTTAAACGTGGGCGTTTAAGTGGGGGCTGATGTCGATCAGTGAAGAGAGGAAGTTGGATATAAAGAACCTGTGGCGAGGGAGCTTGCTCCCGCTGGGGCGCGAAGCGGCCCCCAAAAAGAGGGACTGTTGCGCAGCCCGGCGGGGGCAAGCTCCCTCGCCACAATGGATGGATTCCTACGAGATTTTCGGAGCTGAAGATCAAAAGATCGCAGCCTTCGGCAGCTCCTAAGAGGACGCGTAACCTGAGCTGCCGGAGGCTGCGATCTTTTAGGGATTACGTATCGTGATCGATATCCAGCTTGCTGAACGTCACTTCCCCACCCTCGCTGGTATATCCGGTGTTGTCCTGCACATAAACGCCAGCCTTGAAGTACAGCGGTTTATCCCGCCACATCGCGCTGATGTCGGTGTCCCATGAGTAACCCACCGCACTAATGCCCAATGCACCGCCAGGGCTGAGGTGGATGAGGTAGGAGAATTCCTGATTGAGTTTCACGCCGGTGGCGATGGTGATGACCCGGGCGGTGTCGTCGTCGGGGTGCATGCGGACTTTGGCGACGATGTTGCCGGTTGCGCTGGAGTCTTTGTATTGATATTCGACCTTCACCATGGGCTTCTGGCTGTTGTAAGCATGGATCTGGCCAATGACGATCTTGCCCGAACTGGGTACCTGGCTGACCGAAAGGGTCGCCCGCAGGGAGTTGTCCGCGTCGGGGTAGTACCAGTTTTTCAGCGTGCCGTTGCTGTAGGTTTCGCGCAGTTCGGTGCGAGGGTAGATTGCGTTTTCAGTGCGGGTGCCGGTTACCGGGGACCAGAAAAACAAGGTGCCGGTGTCGGAGTGGAAGTATTGATCCTTGAAGCCGTCCACCAGTTTGGTTGTTTCAACGGTGTACGGCGGACTGCCGACAGGAACGCTGAGGTTCCAGGTTGCGAGATCGATCATATTCGAGCTTCCACTTTTTCTGTACGCACGTGCCAGAAGCTCTAGCGCGCGCCTTCGGGCCGTCTTTATAAGCGTAGAACGGTTATTTGTTAATGCCCGTTTGGCAGATGGTTGACGTCAACATCCTGTCGAAATGCCATCTTTCCCGGTTTACGGGGGCTGTAGGACTGACCGTTAGTCGGCTATGTGAAACTTTACTGAAGTGATAGCACTCTGGCTGCTTCTGCTTTCGCAGATCCGGGTCTAGAGTGAAGTCGCACTATGTGTCCGGTTTTCACAAGAGACCGGCCTGAGGTCCAGCACAAGAGATGCAGCATGGAATGCGCACAACCTACGCCAGCTGAAGGCAGCTCAATCCTTTTAATTGTTGATGATTACCCCGAAAACCTGATCAGCATGCGCGCGTTGTTACAGCGCCAGGACTGGCAGGTCATCACCGCGGCTTCCGGCTTTGAAGCGCTCAGCCTGTTGCTCGAACACGACGTCGACTTGGTGCTGCTGGATGTGCAGATGCCAGGTATGGACGGTTTCGAAGTGGCGCGCTTGATGCGTGGCAGCCAGCGTACCCGCCTCACGCCGATCATTTTCCTTACCGCCAACGAACAATCCCAGGACGCCGTGATCAAGGGCTACGCCAGTGGTGCGGTGGATTACCTGTTCAAACCGTTCGACCCGCAAATTCTCAAGCCCAAAGTCCAGGCCCTGCTCGAGCATCAGCGTAATCGCCGTGCCTTGCAGCAGTTGAGCCATGACCTGGAGGTCGCCCGAGCCTTCAATGCCTCGGTGCTGGATAACGCCGCTGAAGGCATTCTGGTGGTGGGCGAGGACGGGCTGATTCGCTTTGCCAACCCGGCAATGTCCCGCCTGCTCAACGCCACGGTGCATGAGCTGCAAGGCAAAGAGTTTCTCGATTTCCTGCAAAAACCGCACATCCCGATCTGGGCTGACTCCGAATTGTTTACCGGCTACAAACGCGGTGAAACCCTGCGCCTGCACGATGCATTACTGCGTACGGCGCCCGGCCAGCAAGTGCCGGTGGCGTTGTCCTGTGCGCCGTTGCCCGCCGAACAACAGGCCATGGTGGTGACGGTGCTGGACATGTCGGTGGTGCGCCATCTGCATCAGCAGCTGGAGTTTCAGGCGGTGACCGATCCGCTGACCGGGCTGCTCAATCGCCGGGGTTTCTATCAGACCGCTGAAAACCTGCTGCTGCGCGGCGAACGCTCCGATAGTACCTGGGTGCTGTTGTACCTGGACCTCGACGGCTTCAAGCGGGTCAATGATTCCCTCGGCCACGATGCTGGCGACCGGGTGCTGCGTTGGGTCTCCGAGCAGCTGAAGGCCTGCCTGCGGCCCTTCGATATTCTGGCGCGGATGGGTGGCGATGAGTTCACCGCGCTGCTGGATCTTGAGCACCCCGAGCAAGCGGCGAAGATTGCCGAGAAGCTCATCGAGCGGGTATCGATCTGTCAGCAAATCGAAGGCATGGACATCGCCTTGGGCGCCAGCATCGGCATTGCCACTTACCCCGATTGCGGCGCTAATCTCGACGGGTTGATGCGCGCGTCCGACATCGCCATGTACGAAGCCAAACGTGCCGGGCGTCAGCAATATCGCTTCTACGATCACGAAATGAATGGCCGGGCGCGCTCGCGGCTGATGCTCGAAGAGAGCGTGCGCACGGCCATCGAGAACCGAGATTTCAACTTGGTGTATCAGCCTCAAGTGGCCATTGCCGACGGGCAGATTCGCGGGTTCGAGGCGTTGCTGCGTTGGCAGCATCCGAGTGTCGGCGATGTTCCACCGGGGCTGTTTTTGCCGTTGCTGGAAGAGGCGCGGTTGATCAGTCGCCTGGGCAGCTGGATTTACCATCGAGGGGCCAAACAGCGAAAAGCCTGGGAAACCTTGTTTGCCGAAGACTTGGTGCTGGGTGTCAGTTTGAGCAGCACGCAGTTCGGTTTGCCCAACCTGGTCACCGAGCTGCGTCAGGTGCTGGAGCGCCATGGTTTGAAACCGCGGCAGCTGGAGGTCGAGGTCACGGAAGAGGCCTTGATGCTTAACCCCGACGAAACCCGCAAGCAATTGCGTTTGCTGCGCAATCTGGGGGTTCGGGTGGCGCTGGATGACTTTGGCTCCGGGGCTTGTTCGCTGGCACACCTGCGAGACCTGGAACTGGACACGCTCAAACTCGACCGGCATTTGATCGCCCGGTTGCCGGGGTCCGAACGGGATGCGGCGCTGGCGCGCAGTGTCATCGATTTGTGCAAGCAGTTCGGTCTGCTGGTCATCGCTGAAGGGGTGGAGACAGTGGCGCAATATGAGTGGCTGCAAGTCAACGGTTGCCAGTACGTGCAGGGGTTCCTGGTCGCGCGACCGCTGATGGCCGAGGACACCCGTCACTTTGTGGAACCGTTCGACTGGAGCGCGCTGACGAATTGAATTCGTTACACTGGCGACCTTTTCGTGACTCGTGTTGCCGCCCCAATGACCGCGTTGAAATACCTCCAGGCCTATCCCGCTGCTTTGCAGGACCAAGTGCGCCAGCTGATCGCCGAAGGTCGACTGGGCGACTACCTGAGCCAGCGGTATCCAGAAAAGCACGGGGTGCAGAGCGACAAGGCGCTGTACACCTATGCCCTGGATCTCAAGCAGGAATACCTGCGTAATGCCCCGGCGATCGACAAGGTGTTGTTCGACAACCGTCTGGACCTGACCCACCGCGCGTTCGGCCTGCACACCGCGATTTCCCGGGTGCAGGGCGGCAAACTCAAGGCCAAGAAAGAAATTCGCGTCGCCTCGTTGTTCAAGGACGCGGCGCCACAGTTCCTGAAAATGATCGTGGTGCATGAGTTGGCGCACTTCAAAGAGTCGGATCACAACAAGGCGTTCTACAAGTTGTGCGAACACATGTTGCCGGGGTATCACCAGGTGGAGTTCGATTTGCGGGTGTACCTGACTTGGCGGGATATGCAATAGAAGATCAAGATCAAAAGATCGCAACCTTCGGCAACTGCTACGCGCCTGCGGGCGCTGCCGAAGGCTGCGATCCTTTGATCTTCTAACAAGGAGCGCATGGATGGACGTGAGCAAGACCAAAAGCAGCTTCTACCGCCGTTTGTACGTGGCGTACCTGATCGACAGCGGACTGGCCAGCAGCGTCCCGGCGTTGACCGAAGTCACCGGCATGCCCCGGCGCACGGCCCAGGACACCATCGCAGCATTGGCGGATCTGGATATTGTTTGTGAATTCGAGCAGGAAGAAGGCGCGCGTAACCATGCGGGGCGCTATCGGATTCGCGAGTGGGGGGCGATTGATCGGGGGTGGATCGAGCGCAATCTGCGGCAGATCAAAGCGGTGCTGGAATATCCCTGAATGCCTGCGGTGACAGGGCTGACGTCATCGCGAGCAGGCTCGCTCCCACAATAGATCTTCTGTGTGGCTTAAATAAAATTCCCACCAAAAGTCCAATGTGGGAGCGAGCCCGCTCGCGATGGGGCCCTCAGGAACGACGCATCCCGATATGCGGAATGTCATCCTCCAAATATTCCTCACCCACCACCACAAACCCGTACCGTCCGTAGTACCCCTGCAAATGCGCCTGGGCCGAGAGGTAGATCGACACTTCAGGCCAGTGCTTTTCGGCCTGTTTCAACGCCTGGCTCATCATCTCATGCCCAAGCCCGATGCCGCGTGCAGCGGGAGCAATGATCACCCGGCCAACCACCACGTCGCCGCCCTGTAGTTCCGGGTCGAGCAAGCGCAGATAGGCCACCAGTCGATCCCCGTCCCAGCCCATCAAATGGCGGGTATCACCTTCCAGGTCCTGGCCATCGATGTCTTGATAAAGGCATTTCTGCTCGACGACGAATACCTCGGCACGCAACTGCAAAATGGCATACAGCTGCTCTTTCCCCAGATCGCTGTGATGTTTGCAGACCCAATCGATTGTCATCTTCAGATTCCTTGAGCAACGTAGCTCCGATATTAAGCGTCCGGATGCGGAATGTCTTGATGGCAGAGAAATCTGTGACAAAGGCCAAAATGCCATCATTCATTTCTCGCGAGATTGTCTTCTTTGTGTAATCTGCGATGAAGCTCTGTGCAATGTTGTCGATAAGCTAATGTGAGGACCTGGGTTTCGCCGTTAGAGGGGCCTTGGAGTTTTGGCTGAGAAACACGTCGGGCAGTCCGCCCGCTAAGGATTTTCTGGCATGCCGCGATTGCATCGAGCGTTTGCTTTGATTGGATTGCTGTTGCTGACACAGAGCGCGGCAGCGGAAAAGCTGCGTCTGGTAGCCGATGCCTGGCCACCTTTTACCGACGCGACGTTGGTCAATGGCGGATTGGCCACAGACATCGTCAGCACCGCGCTGGCACGGGCCGGTTATGCCAGTGATTTCGAACAAGTGCCCTGGGCGCGAGCCTTGTTTGGGGTAGGCGAGGGGCGTTACGACGTGCTGGTCAACGCCTGGTACACTGATGAACGCACGAAACTGGGGCAGTTTTCCGGCGAGTACCTGCTCAACCGCGTGCGCTTTCTCAAGCGCAAAGACACGCCGATCGAATTCAGCAATCTGCAACAACTGAACACCTACCCGATAGCGGTGGTACGCGGTTATGCCTACTCGCAAGCATTCGATGACGATGTGTCGTTGCAGAAAGTACCGGTGCATAACTTCGCCATGGCCGTGCGCATGGTTGCGGCCGACCGGGTCAAGCTGACCCTGGAAGACGAGTTCGTCGCCCGGTATTACCTGGCTCGGGAATCATCCAGGGTACGCAATTCCGTGGAGTTTTTGCCCAAGCCATTGAGCGAGAACAGCCTGCATATTCTGGTGAGCCTGAAGAACCCCCAGCATGAACAGATCGTCGCCGGGTTCGACCGTGAGATTGCGGCAATGAAGGCCGATGGGAGTTATGAGAAGTTGCTCAAGCAGCATGGGATGTGATGGGTTTGATCCGGTGTTTGTGTTGAAGCTGCTGGCGTCATCGCGGGCAAGCCCGGCTCCCACAGGATTTGCACAAACCTGTGGGAGCCGGGCTTGCCCGCGATGACGTCAGACCAGTCACTACAAATCTCAGGCCTCGCTAGTGTCCTTGATGAGATGCGCCGCCAACGTCCGCAACGGCCCCAGCTGCCGGCAGATCAACGCCAGTTGCGTCTGCACCAACCGCTGTCCTTCATCGATCTCATCCGGCATCTGCTCAAGCCCATTGGCCAGCGCTTCTTCCTCATCACTCTGAATCGCAATCGGCTGTTTGCTCGCCAGGCCTTTGGCGATTTCGTCGAGGCTGGCGGCCAGGTTCACACCGGCGCCGTCGATCAAATGCTCGCGCACATCCGACGGTAGTTGGGTTTCGCGGTGTGCTCCCAGCCCCGATAAATAGCTGAGCAAGGTGTGCGACAACACCAGGAAACGGAACCCGACATCCGCTTCCTTGCGGAAGTGCCCCGGCTCCATCAGCATGTTGGCCAGCGTTGTCGACAACGCGGCATCGGCGTTGTGCGCGTTGCGTCGGGCCA
Source organism: Pseudomonas sp. S2_A02 (assembly GCF_054668495.1). Lineage (NCBI taxonomy): Bacteria > Pseudomonadati > Pseudomonadota > Gammaproteobacteria > Pseudomonadales > Pseudomonadaceae > Pseudomonas > Pseudomonas sp. S2_A02. The sequence continues at coordinate 4,181,913 of NZ_CP162776.1, forward strand.
GGCGATAAGCCAGGTCGTCGCTTTTACCTGCGGCGTATTGCTGCATGATCTGGCGCAGGTAAATGCTGTTGCAGGTGAGGGTGTTGGCCAGCACTTTGTTCAGGCGTCGACCCTGCCAGTCCGGCAGGAACAGAAATACCGCCAGCCCGGCGATCAGGCTGCCGAGCAAGGTATCGAACAGTCGCGGCAGAAGCAGCCCATAACCATCGCCCACCTGGTTGAAGCAGAACAGCACCATGAGGGTGATCGCGGCAGTCGCCAAGGTGTAGCGGGTGGTGCGGTTGGTAAAGAACACCACCCCGGCAACAATGGCGAAGCTCGACTGGATCAACGGGTTCGGGAACAGATCGAACAGCGCCCAGGCCACGGTCAGGCCAATGGCGGTGCCAATGATTCGCTGCCCGAGTTTGCGGCGGGTGGCGCCGTAGTTCGGCTGACAGACAAACAGCGTGGTGAGGATGATCCAGTAACCTTGCGATGGGTGGATCAAATGCACCATGCCGTAGCCGATGCTCAACGCCAGGGGCAGGCGCAGGGCGTGGCGGAACAATAACGAGGTCGGCGTCAGCTGCGTGCGCAAACGTATCCAGACATCCTTGAGGCTGCGTGGCGAACGGTCGAGCAGGCTGCTATCGGTGGCGTCTGCGAGCGCATCGGGGTTACTGGCGTCGCTGAGCAAACGGTCGAGGGTGCCGAGGTTGGCAGCCAATGCTCGCAACGAACGCAGCAGACCGCGCCAGGCCGGATTGCTCTGGATGCGCAGGTGTTCGAGGGAAGCGTGCAGGTCGTTCAGGGCCTCGGCGAAGCTTGCGTCATAGATGAACGGCTGGCGCATCTGGATCGATTCGGCCAATGCGCGGCAAGCCTTGCCTTGCTGGCGCAGCAGGCGCTGACAGCGGAACAGCACGTCGCTGTGGAAGAACGCTTCGGCCAGCGCGTTGTAGGGGTAGTGCGAGGAACTGGCGCGCTCGTGGATGTCCTGGGCGAGAAAGTACAGCTTCAGATAACGACTGACTTTTACGCCCGGCCGACCGTCGCCGACCCGATGCAGAATGATTTCCTTGGCGGCGTTCAGGGCCGCCACCACCCGACCGTTCTGTTGGGCCAGTTCCAGCCGCTGCGCTTCCACGTCCAGCTGCCGGATCGGTTCGAACAGCGACGATTTCAGCTTCAGGTAATAACCCAGTTCACGAAACAGCCGCGCCAGGCTCTGCTGTACCGGCTGGTTGGAAAACAGCGCCTGCCACAGCACCGAGAGCAAGCCGTACCAGGCCGCACCGGACACCAGCAGCACCGGCTCGTGCCAGAAATCAGTGACCGCGCCACCGCGTTGGTCCACGCCGATCATGGTGTAGACCGACAGAATCAGTGTTGCCGAAGCAATCGCGCCATAACGTTCGCCCAGCGCGCCGAGCATGGTCAGGCAAAAGCTGGCCAGTGCAAAGGCGATGATAAAGAGGACGGGGTAGGGAAAGAGCAGTTCGACGGACAGGGCGGCGACCATAAAACACATCAGCGTCACGGCCAGTGCGTTGAGGCGACCCTGCCAACTGTCGTCGGTTTCGGCCAGGGCGCTGGCGATGATCCCCAGGAACAACGGGATCAGCAGCCCCATTTCATCCTGATACCAACACAGCGCCATGCTGCCGGTCAGGGCGATGAATACCCGCACGCTGTAGCTGAATTTATCCAGCGCCCAGAGGCGACGCAGAGACTGCCGAAATGTGGTCGATGACATGAAGTGCGAAGGCCTTCCGAGGCAATGACGCTAAATTGAGCCACTAATGACGCCGACGCAATGGCGCCGATCACATCTGACAGCAAAATCTGTTCCCGGGAGTATGAGGGATCTGTTGCCGATCAAAAATTCTGTGGTTGGCAGAGAAATCTGTGGGAGCGGGCTTGCTCGCGAAGAGGCCGGTACATTCAACATCTAGGTTGACTGTCAGACCGCCTTCGCGAGCAAGCCCGCTCCCACATTTAAATTTTGTTTGTCAGGCGTATTGCGCGGCGGCGTAACCGGAGGCCCAGGCCCACTGGAAATTGAAACCACCCAGATGCCCGGTAACGTCGAGCACCTCGCCGATGAAATACAGGCCGGAGCTTTTCAGCGATTCCATGGTCTTGGACGACACTTCCCGCGTATCGACGCCGCCCAGGGTCACTTCAGCAGTGCGGTAGCCTTCGGTGCCGGCCGGCACGACTTTCCAGCTCGCCAGTTTTTCGGCGATGTCCGCCAGTTCGGCGTGGGTGTACTGCTTCATCGGTTTGGAGACGAACCAGTTGTCCGCCAGCAGGTTGGCCATCTTCTTGGTGAAGATTTCACCGAGCAGGGTTTTCAGCTCACTGTTGGGGCGTTCGGCCTGCTGCTGTTGCAGCCAGCTCGGCACGTCGTGATCCGGCATCAGGTTGATCTCCACCGTGTCGCCGGATTCCCAGAACGACGAGATCTGCAAAATCGCCGGCCCGCTGAGGCCGCGGTGGGTGAACAGGATGTTCTCGCGGAAACTCTGGTCGTTGCAGCTCACCAGGCAATCCACCGATGTACCGGACAGCTCGGTGCAAAGCTCCTTGAGCTGATCGGTGATGGTGAACGGCACGAGGCCGGCGCGGGTCGGCAGCAAATCGTGGCCGAACTGCTTGGCCACTTGATAACCGAAACCGGTGGCGCCGAGGGTCGGAATCGACAGGCCTCCGGTGGCGATCACCAGAGACTCACAGGTAATTTGGTCGAGGGTGGTTTGCAGCAGGTAGCCGCTTTCCATTTTTTCGATGTGCTGGATCGAGGTGTCCAGGTGCAGGCTGACGCCGACCTGATCGCACTCGTTGAGCAGCATTTCGAGGATGTCGCTGGATTTGTTATCGCAGAACAATTGGCCGAGTTTCTTCTCGTGGTATGGCACGCCGTGTTTGGCCACCAGACCGATGAAATCCCACTGGGTGTAGCGCGCCAGCGCGGATTTGCAGAAGTGTTCGTTCTGCGAGAGAAAATTGCTCGGTTCGGTGTACATGTTGGTGAAATTGCAGCGCCCACCGCCCGACATGAGGATTTTCTTGCCGGCCTTGTTCGCATGGTCGAGCAACATCACCTTGCGCCCGCGCCCGGCGGCGGTCAGCGCACACATCAACCCTGCGGCGCCAGCGCCAATGATCACGACTTCGGTAGAGCGCAAAACGGTGTCCTCACACAATGATCGTTCCCACGCTCTGCGTGGGAATGCCGCCACGGACGCTCTGCGTCCGCCGTTATGTGACGCGGAGCGTCACGGGATGCATTCCCACGCGGAGCGTGGGAACGATCAGGTTAGAGGATGCGCACGCGCAACGAGCGGCCTTTGATTTTACCGTCGTTCAGGCGCTGCAAGGCTTGCTTGGCGATACCGCGTTCCACGGCCACATAGGCCTGGAAGTCGAAAATCGCAATCTTGCCGACCTGAGCGCCCGGAATGCCGGCGTCGCCGGTCAGTGCGCCGAGAATGTCGCCCGGACGAACCTTGTCTTTACGGCCAGCGCCGATGCACAGCGTGCTCATTACCGGCAGCAGCGGTGCTCCGCCCTGGGACTTGAGGTTGTCCAACTGATCCCAGCTCAACGGCGACTTCTGCAGTTGCTCGATGGCTTGGGCGCGGTGCGCTTCGGACGGGGCGACCAGGCTGATCGCGATGCCTTTCTCACCGGCACGGCCAGTACGGCCGACACGGTGAATGTGGATTTCCGAATCACGGGCCAGTTCGACGTTGATCACCATGTCCAGCATATCGATGTCCAGACCGCGAGCGGCGACGTCGGTGGCGACCAGTACCGAAGTACTGCGGTTGGCGAACATGGCCAATACCTGATCGCGGTCACGCTGTTCCAGATCACCCTGCAGACCCACGGCGGAGATGCCTTTGGAGGTCAGGTGATCAACGGTTTCCTGAACCTGCTGCTTGGTGAAGCAGAAGGCAACGCAGGACGCCGGACGGAAATGCGCGAGGACTTTGACCACCGCGTCCATACGCTCTTCCGGAGAGATCTCGTAGAAGCGCTGCTCGATCTGCGTATCGTCGTGGAACGCCTCGGCCTTCACGATCTGAGGGGTGCGCATGAATTTCGACGCGAGTTGCTTGATGCCCACCGGGTACGTGGCGGAGAACAGCAGGGTCTGGCGGCGCTCCGGGGTCTGGGCGATGATTTCTTCGATGGAATCGTAGAAACCCATGTCGAGCATGCGGTCGGCTTCGTCGAGGATCAGCGTGTTCAGGCCATGGAGCACCAGCGAACCCTTGCGCAGGTGTTGCTGGATACGACCCGGGGTGCCGACGATGATGTGCGCGCCGTGCTCCAGCGAGCCGATCTGCGGGCCGAAGGACACGCCGCCACACAGGGTCAGTACCTTGATATTGTCTTCGGCACGGGCCAGACGACGGATTTCCTTGGCAACCTGGTCAGCCAACTCGCGAGTCGGGCAAATGACCAGCGCCTGGCAACCGAAGAAGCGTGGATTGATCGGGTTCAGCAGGCCGATACCGAAGGCGGCGGTCTTGCCGCTGCCGGTCTTGGCTTGGGCGATCAGGTCCATCCCCTTGAGGATCACCGGCAAGCTTTGCGCCTGGATCGGCGTCATCTGGGCATAACCGAGGGAGTCGAGGTTAGCCAGCATGGCGGCGGACAGCGGCAAAGTATTAAAAGCGGTGGCGATGGTGGTCACGGGACGGGCCTGCAAAACAAAATGTCGCGCAGTGTATCAGTCCCATGGCCATTCGCCCGTAGTTTCCAGACGAGAAGTCGCCGAGCGCAGACCAGGCAAGGCGAAAATAGGCGAGAAACGGCTGGGGTCGCACTCGACTTGGCTTTAGCCAATGAGCATTCCGAGCCTGTTTTCAACGCAGCATGGTCGAGCGCAGGCACTTATCGTCTGGAAACTAAGGCTCGATGTGTTCTTCCGGACCCCTGACGCGCCGTCCGTCAGTTCTAGACAGCTGCGAGAAGATCGTTGCAGCCAGCATCGCCATGATTCCGACTGTCACAAACGTCAGCTGGAACGCGCCCAGGACCGTGTCCACGCCGTCGTTGCCGATCTCCGCCGTGAAGCCTCCGAGCAGGGCGCCGGCGCAGGCCACACCGAGGCTCAGGGACAATTGCGCGACCACCGACAGCAAACTGTTGCCGCTGCTGGCACTGGCGTCGTCAAGGTCGATCAGGGTGACGGTGTTCATTGCGGTGAACTGCAAGGAGTTGATCGCCCCCAGAATCGCCAACTGAGCCAGCAGCAGCCAATACGGCGTCTGCTCGCTGACCAGGCCCATGCTTGCCAGCATGATCCCCAGCGCCAGTGTGTTGCCGGTCAGCACGGTGCGGTAGCCGAAACGTTCGATCAACGGCCGCGCCACTGACTTGGCGACCATCGCGGCCGCGGCCAAGGGCAGCATGCTCATCCCGGCCTGAGAGGGCGAGTAGCCCAGCGCCACTTGCAGCAGCAATGGCACCAGGAACGGTAATGCGCCGCTGCCGAGGCGAGCGAACAGGTTGCCGAGGATGCCCACGGCGAAGGTCCGGGTTTTGAACAACGATGGCGCAAACAGCGGATTGTCTACGTGCCCGGCCCGCAGCCAATACGCCGCCAGACAGGCCATGCCGCCAAACAGCAGCAACATCACCCGCAAGTGCGGCAGGTGCAGCTCGCCGAGGCCTTCCATGGCGATGGTGATCAGTACCATCGCCGCGCCAAACAATAAAAAGCCCAAGCTATCGAAGCGGGTGCGCTCAGTGCCGCGCAGGTCGGGTATGAATTTCCATACCGCGTAGCAACCGAGGACGCCCACCGGCAAATTGATCAGGAAGATCCAGTGCCAGGTCAGGTATTGCACCATCCAGCCGCCCATGGTCGGGCCGATCAGCGGGCCAAGCAGGCCAGGGATGGTAATGAACCCCATGATCCGCACCAGATCCGAGCGCGGATATGCGCGCAGCACCACCAATCGCCCGACCGGCAGCATCAAGGCGCCCCCCAAGCCCTGAATCACCCGGGCGCCGATGAGCATGCTCAGGGTGCTGGACAAGGCGCAGAGCAATGAGCCGAAGCTGAACAGGAGGATCGCGCCGAAGAAAATTTTCCGGGTGCCGAAGCGGTCGGCGATCCAGCCGGAGGCGGGGATCAGTAAGGCGACGGTGAGCATGTAGGCGATGATGACGCCCTGCATGCGCAGCGGGTCTTCGGCCAGGTCCCGGGCCATGGCGGGGAGGGCGGTGTTGAGGATTGTCCCGTCGAGGGATTGCATGAAGAAGGCAATGGCCACAACCCAAGGTACCCAGCGGGCGGTGACAGCGTCGAGAGGTGGGCGGTTGGGCATGGGACCTCTTGTTGGCGGAGATGATCGTTCCCACGCTCCGCGTGGGAATGCATCCTGTGACGCTCTGCGTCACGCCTGCAATGGGACGCCGAGCGTCCCGGGCGGTGTTCCCACGCAGAGCGTGGGAACGATCTGTGTCAGAGCGTCAATGTAAGTCGGCTGACGAGCGCACCCGGCAATAACGCCGAAGCAGTCGCCCGCTGACTGTAGGTGCTGGCCGACAACATCAGCTCACGTTCCTCGGTCAACGCTTCCAGCTGCGAACCGAGCAGGCTGTAGACGCTGTCATCGAAACGCATGGTGCTGACCGGTGCCTGAATCTCGCCGTTCTCGACCCAGAAGGTCGCAAATCGCGTCATACCGGTCAGGCGCGCCGCCGGTTGGTCCGAGTAGTTCAGGTACCACAGGTTGCTGATGTAGAGCCCGGTGCCGAGGCGCTTGAGGATCTCCGCCTGCTCCAGATTGCCGCCTTGCATGACCAGCGCTGTCGGGTATTCATGGCTGCTGGCGCCGTTGGCAGTAAGGTCGTATTCGGCGGCGCTGCGGGAGCCGATCAGTCGGGCATTGGCCATGCCTTTGGCGATCAACCCCAGATCATCGCGAGGATAACCTTCGTCGGAAAACGCCGGGCTCAAGGAACCGCTGACCTGCTCACTCAACCCTACGTCGGGACTGAAGCAGGCTTCGCTGGCGTAGAACTTCTGCAATGGGCTCTGTTTGCTGGCAATCGCCTGGGCCGAAAACCCGCCCCAGCTCAACATGCCCATGATTTCTTCCAGCGCTGCCGGCGCCAGGTAGGCGCGGTATTCGCCGGGCGGCAGCGTGCGCAATGGCCGACCCAGAAACGCCAATTGCTCGCGGGCCTGCTGGAAGCGCCTGGCAAACCCTTCGCTGTTCCAGTCGTGCCCGGCATAACTGGCTTTCACTGCCTGACCGTTTTCATGAAACAGGCTGAAATCGAAGTTGAAGCTGTTGGCCTGATGCCAGCCGAATGCGCCCGAGGAACTGGCGAAACCGCGACTGATGGGACCTGCGGCATAGAAGCCGACCAGATCCAGCCCTTCGGCAGCCTGAGTGATTTCAGCGACCACCTGCTCAGTATCCGGCAGGGGATGATCCTGAACGTTGTTGCTCTGCCAGTCGTTCTGGTTAAGCAGCAGGTATGGATCCTGAGGCAACAGTGGCAGGGTTTCGCGCAACTGTTGCAGGCCTTCGGCCAGACGCTGAAGATCGACTTCGGGGTCGCCCGACAGCGTGATATTCAGATCGGCATGACGACCATCGTTAATCAGTTTGAACCCGACACTCGCCTGCTGCACCTGCCCGGCCTGACGGACTTTGGCGTGGTTGAAGCGCACGAAAGCCGACGACTCGGCGGCGTAACTGAGGGTGAATTGCTCCGGCGTGCGAAGTGCATCGCGCAACCAATTGACCAGGTCCTTGAATGACTCGGCCTGGCTATTTGAAGTGCTCGTGGAAGTACTCATCAGGCGTCTCCTCCAAACACATCAACATTGCTGAACACACAGACCGGCGAAGCATGGCCGACGCGGATTACCTGGTTCGGTTCGCCCTTGCCGCAGTTCGGCGTGCCTAGCACTTTGACGGTGTTGGCATCGCCGACAGCGCTGAGGCTTTTCCAAAACTGTGCGGAAATCGCCCGGTAGTTCGGGTTCTTCACCACACCCTTGAGTTCGCCGTTTTCGATCAGTTGGCCCCATTCGCAGCCAAACTGGAATTTGTTGCGCGCATCATCGATTGACCACGAACGGTTGGTGCTCATCAAAATGCCGTGCTCGATATTGCCGATCAGTTGCTCCAGCGGCTGATCGCCGGGCTCGATGTTGAGGTTGGCCATGCGGTCGATCGGCGGGCGGTTCCAGCTGCACGCGCGGCTGTTGGCAACGCCATCCATGCCGGCGCGAAATTGCGACAGCGCACCGCCCAATGGCCGCAGCAACAAACCTTCTTTAATCAGAAATTGCTTGCTGGCGGCGCTGCCGTCGTCGTCATGCCCATAGCTGGCGATTTGCTCGGGGATGTCCGGGTCGAACGTCACGTTGAGCAGTTCGGAGCCGTACTGCAGGCGGCCGAAGTCTTCTGCCTTGACGAAACTGGTGCCGGCGTAATTGCGCTCATCGCCCAGGATGCGGTCCAGTTCCAGTGGGTGACCGATGGACTCGTGGATCTGCAGCATCATCTGGTCGGGCATCAGCAACAGATCGCGCGGGCCTTGCGGGGTGTTTGGCGCCAGCAGCAATTGCAGCGCCTGATCGGCGACTTTCGGGCCGGCACCGATCAGGCCGCAACGGCTGATCACATCAAAGCCGCCCTGCTGGCCGAAATTCTCGCGGCCCAGGGTACGGGTCTGGCTGTCGCTGCCGTCGTAGGCGGTGACGTCCACGCTCGGGTAGACGAAACGCTGGGCCTGACGCAATTCGGCGCCGGCGCTGTTGAGGTAGATTTGCTCGACATTGGTGATGCCGATGCTCGCCTGCCAGTTCACCAGTCGCTCGTCCTTGGGCACGGCGGCGGATTCGGCGCCGAGCAATTGGTAGCAATCGCTCAGGGACGGAAAGGGCTGGTCGAAGTTGGGCGAGAAATAGTCGGCGCGGTCGCTGGAGACGGCTTGCTCGCGCAGGTCGAGGAGGGCGTGAGGCTTGAGTCGACGGGCTTGTTGCTCGGCTCTCTCCAGCGCGGCTTGCAGGCCGGATTGGGACAGATCGTTGGTTGCGGCATAGGCTTCGACGCCGTTGACCCGAACGGTCAGCATCGCGCCTTCGTCACGGCTCAGGCTCGGCGGTTCGGCGACGTTCTTGCGCACCGACAGGTACTGGCCGGACTCGCGCACATAACGCAGCGAAAAGAATTCAGCGCCCGTGCGCAAGGCAGCAAAACGCTGCTTGAGCTGGGGGTGGAAATCGAACATTCGGGAACCTCCTTGGTATGGAGTGGCGGTACATCGATGTTGCGAGGGGGGTGAAGCGTTTGCGTGGCGCTAGATTAGGCCTGGGCGGGGGGTAGATCAAGGGCGGAGCGGTGTAGGGAGGGATTGCCAGGATGTGTCAGAGGTTGTGTGTTGGTTGGGCTGGCCCCTTCGCGGGCAAGCCTCGCTCCTACAGGGGGAATGCGATTCCCTGTAGGAGCGAGGCTTGCCCGCGAAGGCCGCGCCTCGGTATTACGACTTACTGAGCAGTCAGGCTCACATCCCGCAACGGCTTGCCACGCACCGGTGCATCACCGGCCACGTAATAGGCGGCCTTGCTACGCGGCAATGGCTTGCGACCGCGGATCTTGTCGGCGATTTTCTCGGCCATCATGATCGTTGGCGCGTTCAGGTTGCCGGTGGTGATGATCGGCATGATCGAGGCATCGACCACGCGCAGGGCCTGCATGCCGTGCACACGACCTTCGCCATCGACCACGGCCATCTCGTCGGTGCCCATCTTGCACGAGCAGGACGGGTGGAACGCGGTTTCGGCGTGCTCGCGGATGAACTTGTCCAGCTGCTCGTCGGTTTGCACGTCGATGCCCGGGCTGATTTCGCGGCCACGGAAGGCGTCCAGTGCAGGCTGCTGCATGATTTCACGGGTCAGGCGGATGCCATCGCGAAATTCCTGCCAGTCCTGCTCGGTGGCCATGTAGTTGAACAGAATGCTCGGGTACTGGCGCGGATCCTTGGACTTGGCCTGGATGCGACCGCGGCTCGGCGAACGCATCGAGCCCATGTGCGCCTGGAAGCCGTGCTCTTTCACACCGTTGCTGCCGTTGTAGTTAATCGCCACCGGCAGGAAGTGGTACTGAATGTTTGGCCATTCGAAGTCTGGGCGGGTGCGGATGAAACCACCGGCCTCGAACTGGTTGCTGGCGCCGATGCCGGTGCCGTTGAACAGCCACTCGGCACCGATGGCCGGCTGGTTGTGCAGCAGCAGCGACGGGTACAGCGAGACCGGTTGGGTGCAGGCATATTGCAGGTACAGCTCAAGGTGATCCTGCAGGTTTTCACCAACACCCGGCAGGTCGTGGACCACCGGAATGTCGAGTTTCTTCAGCAGTTCGGCCGGGCCGACGCCGGAGCGTTGCAGAATCTGCGGCGAAGCGATGGCGCCGGAGCACAGCAGCACTTCCTTGCGGGCGCGGGCTTCAACGCGCTCTTCAGCGGCGCCGATCAGGTAACGCACGCCGACCGCACGCTTGCCTTCGAACAGAATCTTGTCGGTCAGGGCGTGGGTGACGATGGTCAGGGTCGAACGCTTCTTGGCGACGTCCAGGTAACCGCGAGCGGTGCTGGCGCGGCGGCCGTTCGGCGTCACGGTGCGGTCCATCGGGCCGAAACCTTCTTGCTGGTAGCCGTTCAGGTCTTCGGTACGCGGGTAACCGGCTTGCACGCCTGCTTCAACCATCGCGTGGAACAGCGGGTTGTTGCCGGCTTTCGGCGTGGTCACGCTGACCGGACCGTCGCCACCGTGGTAGTCGTTCGGGCCGATGTCACGGGTTTCCGCCTTGCGGAAATACGGCAGGCAATCGAGGTAGCTCCAGTCTTCCAGACCGGGCAGCTTCGACCAATTGTCGTAGTCCATCGCGTTGCCGCGTATGTAGCACATGCCGTTGATCAGCGAAGAACCACCCAGGCCCTTGCCGCGACCGCATTCCATCCGGCGACCGTCCATGTGTGGCTCTGGATCGGTTTCATACGCCCAGTTGTAGCGACGACCTTGCAGCGGGAACGCCAGGGCGGCCGGCATTTGTGTGCGGAAATCCAGACGGTAATCCGGGCCACCCGCTTCGAGCAGCAGGACGGTGACGCCTTCGTCTTCAGTCAGACGGGTCGCCAAGGTGTTACCGGCCGAGCCGGCGCCGATGATGATGTAATCGAATTCTTGGGACATTGAATGCACCCTCTTTGGTGTTGGGTCAGGTCGCGGGTCGCCGATACACCACTCACTTGTGGCGAGGGAGCTTGCTCCCGCTCGGCTGCGCAGCAGTCGCAAGTCAGCGACCGTGTTCTGTCTGAAGGAATGCGGTGCCTGGAGTGGGGCCGCTTCGCAGCCCAGCGGGAGCAAGCTCCCTCGCCACAAAGGGCCGCGACTCCAGAACCGCGTCAGATCAGAACACCGAGGCGTAATCGCCCAGTTCGACCTGTACCGATTTGATGCGTGTGAAGTTGTTCAGCGAGCTGATGCCGTTCTCACGACCCACGCCCGACTGCTTGTAGCCGCCGACCGGCATCTTGGCGTCGGACTCGCCCCAGGCGTTGATCCAGCAGATACCGGCTTCCAGTTGATGGATCACACGGTGAGCACGGTTCAAGTCTTTGGTGACGACGCCAGCGGCCAAACCGAACTCGGTGTCGTTGGCACGACGGATCACTTCTTCTTCGGTTTCGTAAGTCAGGATGCTCATCACCGGGCCGAAGATTTCTTCGCGAACGATGGTCATCTCGTCGGTGCAGTCGGTGAACACGGTCGGTGCCACGAACGCGCCTTTGGCGAATTCACCGTCGGTCAGACGATCGCCGCCGCACAGCAGGCGAGCGCCTTCTTCCTTACCTTTGGCGATGTAACCCAGCACGCTTTCCATGTGGGCGAAGCTGACCAGCGGGCCGAAGTTGGTGTTTTCGTCTTCCGGGTTGCCGACGCGAATGCGTGCAACGCGCTCAGCGATCTTGGCTTCGAACGCAGCTTTCAGATGGCTCGGTACGAACACGCGTGTGCCGTTGGTGCAGACCTGACCGGAGCTGTAGAAGTTGGCCATCATCGCGGTGTCGGCGGCGCGATCCAGGTCGGCGTCGTCGAAAATGATCAGCGGGGATTTGCCGCCCAGTTCCATGGTCACGTCTTTCAGCGACGAGGCGGAAGCGCTGGCCATTACCTTCTTGCCGGTGTCGGTGCCGCCGGTGAAGGAGATTTTTTCGATGCGTGGGTGCTCGGTCAGCCAGGTGCCGACTTCACGGCCACTGCCGGTCAGAACGTTGAATACGCCAGCCGGAACGCCAGCTTCGGTGTAAATCTCAGCCAGTTTCAGGGTAGTCAGGGAAGTGACTTCGCTTGGCTTGAAGATCATCGCGTTACCGGCCGCCAGGGCAGGTGCGGATTTCCACAAAGCGATCTGGATCGGGTAGTTCCAGGCGCCGATACCGGCCACGACGCCCAGCGGCTCGCGACGGGTGTAAACGAAAGACGTGGTGCGCAGTGGAATCTGCTCGCCTTCGATGGCTGGCACCAGGCCTGCGTAGTACTCCAGCACGTCAGCACCGGTAACGATGTCGACGTAACGGGTTTCGGAGTACGCCTTGCCCGTGTCCAGGGTTTCCAGCGCGGCCAGTTCATCGTTGCGCTCGCGCAGGATGTCGACGGCGCGACGCAGGATGCGCGAACGCTCCATGGCGGTCATCGCGGCCCAGATTTTCTGGCCCTTTTCGGCGCTGACCACAGCGCGCTCAACGTCTTCCTTGGTCGCACGTTGTACGGTTGCGAGGACTTCACCGTTAGCCGGGTTGATGGCTTCGAAAGTGGCGTCGCTGCTGGCGTCACTGTAGCCGCCATCGATGTAGAGTTTTTGCAGTTCGAAACGGGCCATAAAGTCCTCGCAAGTGCATAAGTTGGTTGGCGTTAACCACTGGGGCGTGCCGTGTAGCGTTGGCGACGCTGATCAGTGGCGGTTCAGGGGCTGAGCGTTTTTATGTGTGCTCTAACTCACCTGCTTTGCCAGTTGGAAATCCATGTATTCGTAAGCGATCTGGTGCGCCTGCCCGGTGTCGAAAGCATCTCCCGACAGCGCGCCGCGCAACCACAAACCGTCAATGAGGGCTGCCAGGCCACGGGCGGCGCTGCGCGCTTGATCAAGCGGCAACACACGGCGGAACTGGCAGCACAGGTTGGAATACAGACGGTGATCGTTGATCCGCTGCAACCTGTGCAAAGACGGGTGGTGCATGCTGGTGGCCCAGAAGGCCAGCCAGGTTTTCATTGCCGGGCCATTGACCTGGCTGGCGTCGAAGTTGCCTTCGACAATCACCTGAAGATGAGCCCGTGGGCTGGTGTCCTCCAGCGCCTGACGGCGCGCGGTGACGTTCTCGCTGAGGACGCTCATCAGGTACTGCGCCGTGGCGGCGATCAGGCCGTTCTTGTCCCGAAAATAGTGACTGATGATGCCATTCGAGACACCGGCCAAACGGGCGATCAGCGCAATGCTGGCGTCCCCCATGCCGACCTGATCGACAGCCTGCATCGTGGCTTCGATCAATTGCTGGCGGCGGATGGGTTGCATACCGACCTTGGGCATCTTGCACATCTCCTTAGGCCTTCCGGTGGACGAAAAACGGCTACCGGATCGAAGGCCAGTCTATTTTGTTTTGATTGAACGTTCAATCAACAAAGAATAAGATCTGCGACAAATCGTCGCTACCTACAGGTTTTTCCTACGTGTAGTTGGCGGAAAAACGACATCCAAAAATGCTCGAAACCCATACGCGCAAGCGTCCCAAGGGTTTCGGGCTTTTTTCGGGGTGTCTTTATATCACCCGCCGGTCGGCTGCCAACTAACCGATTGGTAGGGTACCGCGTTGCCTTGTGTTCTTCTCTCGCACTGCCTGGAGCATCTGTGCCATGAGTTCTGCCTCTCTAATAAAGACCCCACCCGAGAAGGTGACGGTCAACGGTTGGGTGTTTTACACCTCTACCGCGCTGATCCTGCTGTTGACCGCCATTCTGATCATCGCCCCGCAAGAGGCCGGCAGAATGCTCGGCATTGCCCAGGCCTGGTTGTCCCGCAGCTTCGGCTGGTACTACATGGTGGTGATCGCCGCCTATCTGGTTTTTGTGGTTGGCCTGGCGTTTTCGTCCTACGGCAAACTCAAACTGGGCAGCAAGGACGACACCCCGGATTTCAGCTACGGCGCCTGGGCGGGGATGCTGTTCTCGTCGGGTATCGGCATCTCGTTGCTGTACTTCGGTGCTTCCGAGCCGCTGGACCATTACTTCAATCCACCGGAAGGCGTGGCCGGCAGCAACCTTGCGGCTCGTCATGCGGTGCAACTGACGTTCCTGCATTGGGGGCTGCATGGCTGGGCGATCTACGCACTGGTCGGCCTGGCCGTGGCGTACTTTGCTTACCGTCATAACCAGCCGCTGGCCTTGCGGTCGGCACTGTATCCGCTGGTCGGCGAGCGTTGGGTCAAAGGCGCGGCCGGTCATGCGGTGGACGGCTTCGGCATGTTCGTGACCTTGCTGGGGCTGGTGACGAACCTGGGGATCGGTTCGCTGCAAGTGTCGTCGGGGCTGGAAAACCTGTTCGGCATGGAACACAACAACACCAACCTGCTGATCGTGATCATCGTAATGAGCACCGTGGCGACCATCGCTGCTGTGTCCGGCGTGGAAAACGGTATTCGCCGTCTGTCCAACTTGAACATCGTGCTGTTCAGCGGTCTGCTGATTTTCGTGCTGTTGTTCGGCCCGACCCTGCACCTGCTCAACGGCTTTGTGCAGAACATCGGTGACTACCTGAACGGCGTGGTGCTGAAGACTTTCGACCTCTATGTGTATGAAGGCGACAGTGAGAAGTCCGACCGCTGGTTGGGCCTGTGGACCCTGTTCTACTGGGCCTGGTGGATTTCCTGGGCGCCATTCGTAGGCATGTTCATCGCGCGGATTTCCCGTGGTCGCTCGGTGCGTGAACTGGTAGCCGGCGTGCTGCTGATTCCGCTGGGCTTCACCCTGGCATGGCTGTCGATCTTCGGTAACTCGGCCCTGGACCTGGTGATGAATCATGGGGCGGTGGAGCTCGGGAAGACGGCGCTGGAACAGCCGTCGATGGCGATCTACCAGTTGCTTGAGCATTACCCCGCGTCGAAAATCGTGATCGGCGTGTCGATTTTTGTCGGCTTCGTACTGTTCCTGACCCCGGCGGATTCCGGCGCGGTGATGATGGCCAACCTTTCCTGCAAGGGCGGCAATGTAGATGAAGATGCGCCACACTGGCTGCGGATTTTCTGGTCGGCGGTGATCACCCTGGTGACCATCGGTCTGCTGTTCGCCGGTAACTTCGAAGCCATGCAAACCATGGTGGTGCTGGCGGGGCTGCCGTTCTCGGTGGTGCTGGTGTTCTTCATGTTTGGTTTGCACAAGGCCATGCGCCAGGACGTGCAAATCGAACAGGAGCAAGCGGAACTGGCGGCGCGTGGTCGTCGTGGTTTCAGCGAGCGCTTGACCCAGCTGGATCTGCAACCGAACCAGTCGATCGTTCAGCGTTTCATGGACAAGCAAGTCAGCCCGGCGCTGGAAGATGCGGCTGTGCAATTGCGTGCTCAGGGTCTGGATGTGCAGACGTTGCTGGGCAAGTCGAAACGCTGTATGGGCGTGCGGATCGAGATGGAAGAGGGCAACCCGTTTGTCTACGAAGTGAGCCTGGACGGTTATCTGGCGGCGGCGAGTGACACGGTGTCTGCTGAAAGTGCCGATGAACCGCGCGCACGTTACTACCGCGCCGAGGTGTACCTGCATAACGGCAGCCAGGACTACGACCTGATGGGTTTCACTCAGGATCAGATCACCCGTGACGTGCTCGATCAGTTTGAAAGCCATCGGCAGCTGCTTGGCCGGGTTTATAGCTAAGAAGTGAGTGGCGCGGTGTTTCTGTCTGAAGCACCGCGTCGCATTCATCGCGGGCAAGCCCGCTCCCACAAGATCAGGTTGTGACGCAAATATTGATCACGACACCGATCCCTGTGGGAGCGGGCTTGCCCGCGAAGGGGTCATCAGCCGCACAGCTGCGTGACCCGATATCCCGCAAACAAAAACGCCGCGATCATCTCGCGGCGTTTTTTGTGTCTGCTGCTTCTTACCCCAGGTTCTTGCCGAGCAGTGCGTGGTACAGCTCGCTGTCGCCCAGAATCCCGACCACCTTGTTGTTGTCGTGCAGAACCAGCTTGTTGCCGGTTTGATAACGAATCTGCAGCGCATCGCGCATGCCGATGTTGGAGTCCACCAGCGTTGGCCGACGACCCAAGCCTTCAACCGCTTGTCCCGGTATCCAGTTCTGCAGGTCCAGGCTTGAGCCGTTCTGGCGTGCGCCTTTGATGGTGTTGCCTTCGGCCAGGTCCAGCCACGAATCGCCGCCCGGATCCAGGCACACCGAACCGTTGATGCGTTTGCAGTTGTCCAGGGTGCGCATCAGGCTGCGACCGCACAATACGTTCAGCGGATTGGTGTGGGCGACGAAGGTGCGCACGTAATCGTCCGCAGGGTTCAACACGATCTCTTCTGGCTTGCTGTACTGGACGATCCGACCGTCTTTCATGATCGCGATACGGCTGCCGAGCTTCAGGGCTTCATCGAGGTCGTGGCTTACGAACACGATGGTTTTGTTCAGCTTGCTTTGCAGTTCCAGCAGTTCGTCTTGCAGGCCTTGGCGGATCAGCGGGTCCAGGGCCGAGAACGGTTCGTCCATCAGCAGAATGTCGGCATCCATCGCCAGCGCGCGGGCCAGGCCCACACGTTGCTGCATACCACCGGAGAGTTCGTCCGGCTTCTTGTTGCGCCACTGGGTCAGGCCCACCAGTTCGAGTTTTTCATCGACCAGTTTTTTCCGTTCCTTCTCCGGCCGGCCCTGCATTTCCAGACCGAAGCTGATGTTCTCGCGCACCGTCAGCCAAGGCATCAGGGCGAACTTCTGGAACACCATCGCGATGCGCTTGGTGCGCATCATTTTAAGTTCCGCCGGGGTGCAGGAAGCGATGTCGATCTGCTTGCCTTCATGCTCGACGAACAACTTGCCACGGCTAACGGTATTGAGACCGTTGATGCAGCGCAACAGGCTGGATTTGCCGGAGCCGGACAGGCCCATCAGCACGCAGATTTCACCTTTTTCGATGTCCAGCGTGGCTTTTTCAACGCCGACGATTTGCCCGGTCTTTTTCAGGATCTGATCACGGGTCATGCCCTGGTCGAGGAGTTTGAGGGCCTCGCGCGGGTCTTTGGAGAAGATCACGTCCACGTCTTCGAAGCGAATAATGCTCATGCGTCACCCCCTACTTTAGCGTCGGGTTGTTTGCAGATACGGTCGAGCATGATCGCCAGCAGTACGATCGCCAGGCCTGCTTCGAAGCCCAGGGCGATATCAGCAGTGTTCAGTGCGTTGACCACGGGTTTGCCCAGGCCGTCGGCGCCCACCAGTGCCGCAATCACCACCATCGACAACGACAGCATGATGCACTGGGTGATACCGGCCGCGATGCTTGGCATGGCGTGGGGCAGTTCAATCCGTGAAAGCAGTTGACGGCGCGAACAGCCGAAGGCTTTGCCGGCGTCCATCAATTCCTGCGGAACATCGCGAATACCCAGGTAGGTCAGGCGGATAGGCGCGGCAATCGCGAACACTACCGTCGAGATCAGACCCGGGACCACACCCAGACCGAAGAGGGTCAGGGTAGGAATGAGGTACACGAAGGTCGGCACGGTCTGCATCAGATCGAGCACCGGCCGCATCAATGTGTAGAACATCGGTTTGTGCGCGGCGACGATGCCCAACGGCACGCCGATCAGCACGCACACCAGGGTGGCGAACAACACCTGGGCGAGGGTTTCCATGGTTTCCTGCCAGTACCCCAGATTGAGGATCAGCAGAAAGGAGGCAATGACGAAAACGGTCAGGCCCCATTTGCGTTGAATGAAGTGTGCCAGTAGCGCGATGAGGCCGATCAATGCCAGCGGGTTGAACCAGGTCAGCGCGAAAGTCACGCCGTGGATCATCGTTTCCAGTGACACAGCGATTGCGTCGAAGGTGCTGGCGCCGTTTTGCGTCAACCATTCAACGAAGCCCGCGATGTACTGGCCTAAGGGTATTTTCTGATCAATCAGCATGGTAGTGAACGTCCGCATGCAAGGAAATAAACAGCCCGGGCGAGCTGGCTCGCCCGGCGTAAGCGATGCTTCCTAAATCAAGGCTGCGCGAGCTTGGCTTTCACGGCCTCCAGGCCAGGTTTACCGTCAATGGTGGTCACGCCAGCGAGCCAGGTATCGAGCACCTGTGGATTCTTTTTCAGCCAGGCCTTGGCGGCCGCGTCAGGCTTCATTTTGTCGTCCAGGACGTTGCCCATCAGCGTGCTTTCCATGTCGAGGGTAAAGACCAGGTTTTTCAGCAACTGACCCACGTTGCTGCATTCCTGTGCGTAACCCTTGCGGGTGTTGGTGTAGATGGTCGCCTGGCCGAAGTTCGGGCCGAAGTATTCGTCGCCGCCGGTCAGGTACTTCATCTTGAATCGAGTGTTCATCGGGTGCGGCTCCCAGCCCAGGAACACCACGGCGGTGTTGCGGCGCTGGGCGCGATCGACTTGCGAGAGCATGCCTGCCTCGCTGGACTCGACCACCTTGAAGCCGGCGTCTTTCAGGCCGAAGGCGTTCTTGTCGATCATGCTCTGGATCAGGCGGTTGCCGTCGTTACCCGGTTCGATGCCATAAATCTTGCCGTCGAGTTCTTTCTTGAACTTGGCGATGTCGGCGAAATCTTTCAGACCTTTGTTATACAACTCTTCGGGGACGGCGAGTGTGTATTTTGCGTTTTCCAGATTAGCGCGCAGCGTGTCCACGGTGCCGGCATCACGGTAGGCCTTGATGTCGTTTTCCATGGTCGGCATCCAGTTGCCGAGGAATACGTCCATGTTCTTGCCGTCGGCCAGGGACTTGTAGGTCACCGGCACGGAAATCATCGTTGTCTTGGTCTTGTAGCCCAGGGCATCGAGAACGACGCTGGTGGTGGCGGTAGTGACGGTAATGTCCGTCCAGCCGACATCGGAGAAGTTTACGGTGCTGCATTGGGCCGGTTCTGCGGCTTGAGCCAGAAACGGCAGACTCAGCATGGCGGCCAACAACAACGACGGGGAACCTTTCATAAGGGGCGACTCCTTGGTGTTTTTTTTGGCAGTGTTCCGACTGGACCACCGCACTTATCTGTTGCGGTTGGATGGCGTTTTGGAGACAGCTCTACCACGGCGCCTTGCAATCGAGTCGATACGATCATGTACCAGTGAAAATCTGACGCCTACAGGGGGCGTCGTAACCAGTACAGGGATGGTCGCATCCAGTGTCGGTGACGTCGTTTACAGCTTTTTTCAGCCCGTTTTGCCTCGCTGATCCGCAAAAAAACGGCGAAAACACTGCATGAGCGGCTTGCGGCGCTAGCGGGCATGAGTGCGTCGGTGTGAGACGTCGAACGACATGACAAAAGCCTGATGATGCGGCCATCTCGGCGGATTGCAGCTTGAGCGTAGCAGCTCCGTCACTGGGCGCTTTTGCGCCTGGAGCAGGCACATCCAGGAGTTCAGCAGTAATGGCTATCAGCGTTTTCGACCTGTTCAAAATCGGCATTGGCCCTTCCAGTTCACACACCGTCGGGCCTATGCGAGCTGCGGCGCTGTTCGTGCAAGGTTTGCGCGAGCAGGGTCTTTTGGAACAAGTAAGCCGTGTCGAAGTTCAGCTTTATGGTTCGCTATCTGCCACCGGCATCGGTCATGGCAGCGACAATGCGGTGATCATGGGGCTGATGGGCGAGTGGCCGGACGCGATCGATCCGTCGCAAATCGGCATCCGTATCGCGGCCCTGCGTGAAACCAACACGCTATTGCTCGACAGTCGTTTGTCGGTCCCGTTCATCTGGGCTCGGGATATGCGCCTGATCGACGAGAACCTGCCGTTCCATCCCAACGCCATGACCCTGGTTGCCGAAGGCGATCACGGCGAGCTGCATCGCGACACCTACTATTCCATCGGTGGCGGTTTTGTCGTCGATGAGGCACAAGCTTCCAGTGGCGTGGTGGATCTGGATCGCACCGTGCTGCCTTACGACTTCTCCAGTGCCGTCGAGCTGCTCAGTCTCTGCAAGCAGCACAACCTGCGCGTTGCAGAGCTGATGATGGCCAACGAGAAAGTCTGGCGCAGCGAAGAGGAAATTCGCGCCGGCCTGATGAAACTCTGGCGCGCGATGCAAGATTGCGTGGAGCAAGGCCTCAAGCACGAAGGCATCCTGCCCGGTGGCCTGAATGTGCGTCGTCGCGCAGCCAAACTGCACCGCAGCCTGCAAGAACTGAACAAACCCAACGTGATCGGCTCGACCCTGAGCGCCATGGAATGGGTGAACTTGTTCGCCTTGGCGGTCAACGAAGAAAACGCTGCCGGCGGGCGCATGGTAACGGCACCGACCAATGGCGCGGCGGGAATCATTCCGGCGGTGCTGCATTACTTTATGAAATTCAGCGAGGCAGTGACCGACGCCAACGTGGTCGATTACTTCCTCAGTGCTGCGGCGGTAGGGATTCTGTGCAAGAAGAACGCATCGATCTCCGGTGCCGAAGTCGGTTGCCAGGGTGAAGTCGGTTCGGCCTGCGCCATGGCGGCAGCCGGGTTGGCGGAGATTCTCGGTGCCACCCCGGAGCAACTGTGCAACGCGGCGGAAATCGGCCTGGAACACAACCTCGGCCTGACCTGCGACCCGGTGGGTGGCCTGGTGCAAGTGCCGTGCATCGAGCGCAACGCAATTGCCGCGGTGAAAGCGATCAACGCGGCGCAGATGGCGCTGCGCGGCGATGGTCAGCACTTTATCTCGCTGGACCGGGTGATCCGCACCATGCGTGATACCGGTGCCGACATGCACGACAAATATAAAGAGACATCGCGCGGTGGGTTGGCGGTTAGCGCGGTTGAATGTTGAGACCGGGTTGACCCCATCGCGGGCAAGCCCGCTCCCACAAGTATTTGTGGTGTGTATTAGTTCTTCGTCACACAACAATTCCTGTGGGAGCGGGCTTGCCCGCGATAGCGCCAGACCAGTCAAAACTGCGCACCAAGTGAACACCCGCACCAAAACGCGCCACCTTTTAGCGCGTCGCAAACAGGTAAGTCTGTCTTCCCTGATCGGGGATCCAATTCAAGCCTGACCGTCCGTCACCCGTGCCTGCGGTGACACTCGTTCCCGGCACGTCGCAGCCCGGTTCCCACAAGTGCTACCGATTTGCTCACAGGCAACGGGGTAGCGGGTTTGCGGCCTCTAATGGCACTTATAACCTCTTATCTCTGCGCGCCATATCCAGACACATCGCGACGTCGTTTTCAGGAGTTATTGAACACGTATTCAATTTTAGGCATGGCAATTGCTCTGTCATTACAAAGCCCGTCTCCCACGCGAGAACGATGGCAATAAAAAGAGCCTCCGCCTGAGGCCATCACCCGCTTTGTGTGAGGAGATACCGCGATGACGACGTTCAACTCCGGGGCCCAACCCCAGAACCGTGCGCCTCAATCCATCGGCTTTTTGCTGCTGGACAATTTCACGCTTATTTCTCTGGCCTCCGCAGTAGAACCTCTGCGCATGGCCAACCAATTGTCCGGCCGCGAGCTGTATCGCTGGACCACACTCACCGTTGATGGCGGTCAGGTCTGGGCCAGTGACGGTCTGCAGATCACCCCCGACGCTGCGATGCACAAAGCGCCTCCCCTGGACACTGTGATTGTCTGCGGCGGTATCGGCATTCAGCGCACCGTGACCCGCGAGCACGTATCGTGGCTGCAAAGTCAGGCGCGTCAGCATCGTCGTCTTGGCGCGGTTTGCACCGGCAGCTGGGCCTTGGCGTGCGCCGGTCTGCTGGACGGTTTCGATTGCAGCGTGCACTGGGAATGCCTGGCGTCGATGCAGGAAGCTTTCCCGCGGGTGGCCATGAGCACCCGGCTGTTCACCCTCGACCGTAACCGTTTCACCAGCTCCGGCGGCACCGCGCCGCTGGACATGATGTTGCACCTGATCAGCCGCGATCACGGTCGTGAACTGTCGGCCGCGATCTCGGAGATGTTTGTCTACGAGCGCATCCGCAACGAGCAGGATCACCAGCGCGTGCCACTCAAGCACATGCTCGGCACCAACCAGCCGAAGTTGCAGGAAATCGTGGCGTTGATGGAAGCCAACCTCGAAGAGCCGATCGACCTCGATGAGCTGGCGGTGTACGTCGCTGTTTCGCGTCGTCAGCTGGAGCGGCTGTTCCAGAAATACCTGCACTGTTCGCCGTCGAGGTACTACCTGAAACTGCGTCTGATCCGCGCTCGGCAGCTACTCAAGCAAACGCCGATGTCGATCATCGAAGTCGCGTCGGTATGTGGTTTCGTGTCTACGCCGCACTTCTCCAAGTGCTACCGCGAATACTTCGGCATTCCGCCGCGTGACGAGCGTGTGGGTTCCAACACCACACAACAAGTGGCGATGATGCCGCTGCCGCAAGCCTTGGTGCTATCGCCGTTGTCCGGGCCGCTGTCGGCGTTGAGTCAGGCGCGCAATGAGTCGACTTTCGCGAGCGTAAGGCTCTAATGCTCTGATCGTTCCCACGCTCTGCGTGGGAATGCCTCAATGGACGCTCTGCGTCCGCTTCGGCAGGGACGCGGAGCGTCCCGGGCTGCATTCCCATGCAGAGCGTGGGAACGATCATGGCGAGGCGGTACTCAGGCGCTACGGCTTTGCTGGTACTGCGCCAATGCGGGTAACAGTTGCTGGTCAATGGCCTGGCGCACGGCCGGCAGGATGGTCGCGCTGCTGGTGTACATCTGCTTGACCATGGTCCGCAGCGTCATCGCCCGCTCGTCGTTCAAGCCTCGCACCGCACACTCGCAAGCCTGTTCGGCTGTAGAGCCATTCGGCACTTGAAAACCCAACGATTTCAGCTGGCCCAACAGGTCTTCCTGGTCAATCAAATCGGCGTGCATCATGACGCAATCCTTCTTCAGGGAACGGTGTCGTGGCTCGATTCTGGTAGGGGCTGGGGATGGCGGCAAGGACGATTTGTCGCAATGGCCGCAATACCTATGAACAGGTCGTTTTCGGCTAACTTGCGAGCGAGGAGAGTGGGCACACTGGACTCAGCTGGATTCACGAAGGTTTGGTCACCCTCGCGCAACGGCTCCTCAACAGTACCCACCTCTGCCCCGATCCTGTCACGGCTTGATCGGGGTTTTTTTTGCGTGTGAATCAGAGGGTTTGGTGTTGCCCGCGATGAACGATGACGCGGTTTATCTTTGCAATACCAATATCCGCGACAACAACTCATCCCGATCAACATAACACCCCTGGAAATGCCGGGCGCCGGTAGCGGGGTCGAAAGCGTTGCGGGCGTGGAGGGTGCGGCGGTTGTCGAAGCACCACAGCTCGCCGGGATTGAGCCTTTGCATCAGCCTGAACCGCACCTCGCGGGTCATCGTAATGAAGCGTCGGTAAGCGCGATACAGCTTGGGCATTTGCTCGACTGAAGCATCGAACGGCCCACGCAGAAAGTTCGCCATGCGGATTTCCGACACTTGCCCGAAAGAGTCCAGAGCGATGATCGGCGCCAGACAGCGATAGTCGCTATGGCGGTCCTTGTTGCGGAATTCCACGGGTATTTCACACAAGGCCTGAAATGCCTCGGGATCTTCCCGACGCAAGGCTTCAGCGATGGCAAAACCGTCGACGAAAATGCTCTCGCCACCGTCGGCGTCATTGACCAGGCAATGCAGAAATTGCAGCCCCGGTTGCAACTCTCGGGTCGGCAGGTCGCTGTGCGGCGGCAGGTTGAAGGCGGTGTAGGCATTGCTGTCGGCGTTGGCCTTGGATTGCACATTGAACAGCACGCCGAAATTGCTCTCGCGGATGAAGGAGATCCGTTGGGCGATCAGCTTCAGTGAGCCCGGCTCCGTGGGCACACCGCGAACCTGGGTCAGGCCGATGTCGCGCACGGCCAGCAACCATTGCAGCAAGGCATCGTTGTCGTCCATCAACGCCTGATAGTCGAACACCGGCAACTTCAGCTGGCTGTCCCACAGCTTGTTTTTCGGTTTGGTGGCCCGGCGTTCGGCGCGGGACTCGTCGTCATAGGCGTGGGCTCGCAGCCAGCCCGGGTCGAAGCGGCTGAGATGGCCGTCCTGCCAATCGATACACAGGCAACCTTCGGCATCGATTCGCGCACTGTCGGGGATCAGATTTTCCGCGACATCGACGATTTCCAGCACTTGCTCGCGGGTCACCGTGTAGACGCACTGCGGGCACGGGCAGTTGTCCCGTAGCCATTGATGATGAAAAGGGCTGACCCGACCGTCCGCCCACTGCACTTGAATGCGGTCCGCCAGGGGGTGCACGGCGGTCAACGCGCTGATCAACGGGTAGGTGCGGAAATCGGCAAAAGCGGCGGCGGTGTTCATGACGAGCTCCTTATTATTTTTCGGGCGGTAAAGCGATTACTCGACCGATTAAGGCGGGTGCGGGCAGGTCGGCTTGCTCGGCGACAATGGCTTGCAGTTTGCTCAAGGTTTCTTCGCTGAACGGTGCGGATCGTGGCCCGGCGAGGTCGACGTGCAGCAGCATTTGTTCATTGCCCGCCAGCTCCTTGTCACCGCCCACCAGATGCAGGCTGTGGTAGAGGTGCAGGCGCTTGCGGTCATGGCCGATGATCTGGGTGTGCACTTCGACATCGGCATCGAGCTTCACTTCGTGCAGGTAGTTGAGGTGCAGTTCGAGGGTGAACAGCGAGTTGCCGCTGGCTTCGCGGTCGTTGCTGTCCATGCCCAGTCGATCCATCAGCGCGTCGGTGGCGTAGCTGAAGATGAGCAGGTAGAAGGCATCGCGCAGGTGGCCGTTGTAGTCGACCCAGTCGGGGATGATTTTGGTTTGGTAGGTGGTGAGGGTGGGCATCTTGCTCTCCAGAGATGATCGGGGATGATCGTTCCCACGCAGAGCGTGGGAACGATCAGTGAGCCGGCTTATTCGCTGAACGCCATCCCATGCTTCTCTTTGGTGGTCTTCACCGCCTCCAGCACCGCCAGCAAACAATCATCACGATAGAGCTCCAGCGCCGAGATGCTGTGTTTGCCCAATTGCTCGCTGGTGCCATCCACCACGTCATCGATCAATTTGTCGGTCAGCTCTGGTGCCGGCAGATACGTCCAGGGCAACTGCAACGCCGGCCCGAACTGCGCCATGAAGTGCCGCATGCCTGCGTCGCCGCCTGCCAAGGTGTAAGTCAGGAAGGTGCCCATGAACGACCAGCGCAGGCCCGCGCCAAAACGAATCGCATCATCGATTTCGCCAGTGGTCGCCACGCCGTCGTTGACCAGATGCAACGCCTCACGCCACAACGCTTCGAGCAAACGGTCGGCAATAAATCCAGGTACTTCCTTGCGCACATGCAGTGGGCGCATGCCTAAGGATTCATAGACTTTCATCGCCGCTTGTACCGCTTCTGGCGCAGTGTTTTTGCCCCCGACCACTTCCACCAATGGCAGCAGGTAAACCGGGTTGAACGGGTGCCCGACCACGCAGCGTTCCGGGTGGGTCGAACTCTCGTAGAACTCGCTCGGCAACAGCCCCGAAGTACTGGAAGCGATCAAGGCATTGGGCTTGGCCGCCGCGCTGATTTTGCTGTGCAGTTCCAGTTTCAGGTCCAGTCGTTCTGGCGCACTTTCCTGAATGAAATCTGCGTCGCGAACGCATTCTTCGATGGTGGCGACAAAGCGCAGACGATCCGGCGATGCGTCGGGTGCCAGGCCTTGTTTCTCTAGTGCGCCCCAGGCATTGGCGACGCGTTTGCGCAGCGCCGCTTCGGCACCGGGCGCCGGGTCCCAAGCCACCACATCGAGGCCATGGGCGAGGGCGCGAGACACCCAGCCGCTGCCGATGACACCGCTGCCCAGTGCGGCGAAGGTTTTGATATCAGTGATAAAGCTCATGGCGACGTCCTAAAAAGGTTGGTTATCCCTGTAGGAGCGAGGCTTGCCCGCGAAGAGGCCGGTACATCCGACGGATCTCTTACGGCAGCAATACCGCCTTCGCGGGCAAGCCTCGCTCCTACAGGTATTGTGTGTGGGGGTTAACCGCGCGTGGTCAGGCCCATTTTCTTACGGCCTTCAGCAGGCGTCAGAACACGGGCGCCGAGGCGGCTGAGGATTTCCGAGGCGCGTTCGACCAGTTGGCCGTTGGTCGCCAAAACACCCTTGTCCAGCCACAGGTTGTCTTCCAGACCGACCCGCACGTTGCCGCCGAGCAGCACCGCTTGCGCCGCCATTGGCATCTGCATGCGACCGATGCCGAACCCGGCCCAGACCGCGTCGGCCGGCAGGTTGTCGACCATGGCTTTCATGGTGGTGGTGTCGGCCGGTGCGCCCCACGGGATGCCCAGACACAGCTGAAACAGCGGGTTATCGAGCAGGCCTTCCTTGATCATCTGCTTGGCGAACCACAGGTGACCGGTGTCGAAGATTTCCAGCTCAGGCTTAACGCCCAGCTCTTGAATGCGTTTGGCGCCAGCGCGCAGTTGCGCTGGGGTGGACACGTAAATGGTGTCGCCGTCACCGAAGTTCAGGGTGCCGCAATCCAGCGTGCAGATTTCCGGCAGCAGTTCTTCGACATGGGCCAGACGGGTCAGCGGGCCGACCAAGTCGGTGTTCGGACCGAACTCCATCGGGTTCTCGCCCGCGCCGATTTCCAGGTCGCCGCCCATGCCGGCAGTGAGGTTGACGATGATGTCGACGTCGGCCTCGCGGATACGCTCCATCACTTCACGGTACAACGCCACGTCACGGCTGAACTTGCCGGTTTGCGGGTCGCGAACGTGGCAGTGGACCACGGTGGCGCCAGCCTTGGCGGCTTCCACGGCGGCCGCGGCGATTTGTTTCGGGGTGACCGGCACGTGTGGGCTTCTGGCGGTCGTGTCGCCAGCACCGGTGAGTGCGCAGGTGATGATGACGTCGTGGTTCATGAGGCGGTTCCTTACAGGCGTGATTTTTGGGTGTGGCTCAGGGCGTGACGATTCCGTTCGCAGCCCGCATCGGGCTGCGAATCGGTGATTCATTTCAGGTTTATTTACTGGTCAGTTTCAGGTTTTCAGCCGCCGGTTTGCCATCGAAGGTGGTCACGCCTTCGAGCCAGCGTTGCTTGTCTTGCGGGTGATCTTTCAGCCATTGCTTGGCCGACTCGAAAGCGTCCTTGTGATCGAGCAGCGGCTGCATCATCCGGCTCTCGTCTTCGGCGGTGTAGGTCAGGTTGCTCAGCAAACGTCCAATGTTCGGGCATTGCTCGGCGTATTTAGGCGCGGTGACCGTCCACACGGTGGCCATGCCTTCGTTCGGGCCGAGGGCGTCTTCACTGCCGGTGAGGTAGGTCATTTGCACGTTGACGTTCATCGGGTGCGGCGCCCAGCCGAAGAACACCACGGCTTCCTTGCGCCGCACGGCGCGATCCACCGCCGCAAGCATGCCGGCTTCGCTGGACTCGACCAGCTGGAACTTGCCCAGGCCGAACTGGTTCTTGGCGATCATCGCCTTGATCTGAGTATTGGCGCCCGAGCCAGGCTCGATGCCGTAAATCTTGCCGCCCAGTTCTTTTTCGAATTTGGCGATGTCAGCGAAGGTTTTCAGGCCTTTGTCGGCGAGGTAAGTCGGAACGGCGAGGGTGGCGCGAGCATCCTTGAGGCTTGGCGCTTCAAGCACTTTGACCTGCTTGGCATCGACAAACGGCGTAATGGTCTGCGTCATCAGCGGGTTCCAGTAACCGAGGAACAAGTCCAGCCGCTGGTCGCGAATCCCGGCGAAGATGATTTGCTGGGAGGCGCTGGTCTGTTTGGTGTTGTAGCCGAGGCCATCGAGCAGGACCTGGGTCATGGCGCTGGTGGCGATTACGTCGGTCCAGTTCACCACGCCCATGCGCACGTTCTGGCACGACGCGGGTTCGGCGGCCATGACGCTGGCGCTCAAGAAAGCGGTACCGCTGAGTGCAAGAACACAGCTGCTGATCAGTCGTTTCATGTCGGGTTCCTCGGCAGGTCGTTATTGTGGGTCCGGGCGTCTTCGTGCGCCGGTGTTGCCAAGTTACGCAGCAAAGCCCCCGTAAAAACGCACTGCGGCGACCAGCTCTTGCACTGCAGCGACCTGCGCGCTTGATTGCCGGTTGCAAGTGGCGTATCAACGTCCACACGCTACCCGCCCTCTCGCTACCTGCCATCGAGTGCGCTCCATGTCCCAGGATTTCTACTTCTTGTTGATGCCGGGTTTTTCGGCGATCGGTTTCATCTCGGCCATCGAGCCGCTGCGGGTCGCCAATCGCTTTCGCGGTGAGCTGTACCGCTGGCATGTGTTGAGCGCTGATGGCGGGGCGGTGCTGGCCAGTAATGGCATGTCGGTCAACGCCGATGCAGCGCTGGAACCCCTGAAGAAAGGCGCAACCTTGCTGGTGGTCGCCGGTTTCGAACCGCTGAAATTCACCACCCCGGCGATGGAGCACTGGTTGCGTCGTTTGGACAACGAAGGCGTGACGCTCGGCGCTATCGACACCGGCAGCTTTGTCCTCGCCGAAGCCGGCCTGCTCGACGGCCACCGCCTGACCCTGCACTGGGAAGCTATCGATGCTTTCAAAGAGTCTTATCCACAGCTCAGCGTCACTCAGGAGCTGTTCGAGATCGACCGTCGGCGCATCACCTCTGCCGGCGGCACGGCTTCCATCGATCTGATGCTCGACCTCATCGGCCAAGCCCACGGCCCGGAATTGGCGATTCAGGTCAGCGAACAGTTCGTACTCGGGCGCATCCGCCCGCGTAAAGACCACCAGCGCATGGAAGTTGCCACGCGTTATGGCATCAGCAACAAGAAGCTAGTGCAGGTGATCGGGGAGATGGAACAGCACAGCGAACCGCCGCTGAGTACGCTGGCGCTGGCGGAATCGATCAAAGTCACCCGGCGTCAGCTGGAACGCCTGTTTCGCCTGCATCTGAACGACACGCCGAGCAATTTCTATCTGCGGTTAAGGCTGGAGAAGGCGCGGCAGTTGCTGCGCCAGACGAACATGAGTGTGTTGGAGGTGAGTATCGCGTGCGGGTTTGAATCGCCGTCGTATTTCACCCGCAGTTATCGAGCGAGATTTGAGCGGTGCCCGCGTGAAGACCGACAGCAAAGCCAGAAGGCCTGAAACCGACCCTCTGTAGGAGCGAGGTGTGTCGTTACTTCTTCATCAGGGCCGAGCACGCCGCTTTGTAAGCCTCATGCTGATACTTGTTCAACGTGTCCGGCAGTGCAAAATCGAACTTCTTGTTCTGCGCATTAATGGTCTGCGGCGACAGTAGTGTCACCTCGCAATTTTCCAGCAGCTGGAAAATCCCCTCGATCTTGAACGTAGTCGGCCCACCGGCGAACTCACCTTTCTTGCTGCGTTTCTTGATCGCGATCCGGTCGATTGAATTCTCGCGAACAAACGACGCCACGTGCGCTGCGAACAGCTTGACGTTGGCCGCCTCGTCATCCTCATCGAGGGCGATTTTCTTGGTGTTGAGCGCGACATGACTCAGGCTCGTACCGTCGAGGGACGCCACGGCGATGATCGCTTCGCTGCCTTTGATTTCGATGCCGCAGACTTTCATGTTGAATCCCTTAACTGGCTGATGGCGTTCAGCTTACAACTCTAGTTGGTTGGCGGTGATGCCAAAAGCTGCGGCAATTTTTTCACGGGTTGCCTTGCGGGGCTTGGCGACCGTCTCTTGCTGGGCGAAAGCCGGTTGTGAAATGCCCATGCGCTTGGCAACTTCATCCTGCGTAAGGTTCAGGTGTTCGCGCCAGGCGCGAATGGGCGTCGCGCCATCGACGATGCGACTGACCACTTCGTGGGGGATTAGATCGGGCTCGATCTTCTGCGCCACATATTGCGCGTACGGAATGACTACGAACGCTGGTTTTCCTTCCGCGTCGTTGATGATTTGAATCTCAGTAGGTGCGTTCATCGCGTTTTTTGACCTCTTGAATACTGACCACTTTGATCGCGCCATCCCAGTCGAACATGACCCGATAGCTACCGACTCGCAGTCGATAGGCATAGTCATGACCAACCAGTGCTTTGACGTTGCCTCCAGTGAATGCTGTTCATGGGAGAGTATAAGTCTTTTATAAGATTTGCTAATCTTTGCTTATATTTTTCAGGTGGCCAACAAACGAAATTTGTCGGGATGTTGCTCGAAAAAAGTGCTTTAACCCTTACCCAGCGGGAGTTGTAGGCCTGCTCGGTGAAGCCTGTGGGAAAGGTCTTAATTGAAAGTAAAAGCTGGTAGGGCTACCAGCTTTCGACGGGCGATTCAGGATCACTCCTGCCCAATCGTCTCCAAAAACTCCGACCGCTCGTCACTCATTCGCGCCACGCAATCATTCTGCGCAATGGTGAATGCTTTGCTACCACTGGTCGCCGGAAATGCATCCACAGCGCAATCGGCATCCCGGGTTTTCAGCCATTGCTGTTGTGCGGTTTTGATTTTGGCGGTGATGTCGGTCAGTTGTGCCTTGTTGTTGCCGTAAAGCGTTTGCATGCGCTCGGTCAGGCTCTGATAGTTGTCGCTCAGCAGCTGTTCGGCGGTGGTTCTGCTGTAGGCCGAGCATTCCAGGGTCTGGATTTCGTTTTCGACGGCGTCGCAGGGATTGTCGTCGGCCTCTTCAGCTGCTTGTACGCCAGTCGCTATCAGTGCCAAAGCCAGGAAGATCGATTTCATTGCGTCGCCGCCCTTAATTCAGTGATTACACCAAGTGATGCGGCGAATTCTGGCCCAAGCAGGCGGCGTTGGATAGGTAGGCAATGACGCCTGTTGATGACCCTTTGTCGCGGATTGACGCTTTCGGCAAACCCCCTGTCGTTTTTGCACCCGGCTGCCCCGTCCCTCAGGCATATGCTGGCCCCAAAGCGCCGGCACACGATTCGGCGCATGAATCGCTAATAGGGGACAGCCTGATGAGCCCAGCCGAATTGCACGCCGACAGCATCGTTATCGACGGGCTGATTATTGCCAAGTGGAACCGCGAGCTGTTTGAAGACATGCGCAAGGGCGGTCTGACCGCGGCCAACTGCACCGTGTCGGTGTGGGAGGGCTTCCAGGCCACTGTCAACAATATCGCCGCCAGCCAGAAGCTGATCCGCGAGAACAGCGACCTGGTGATTCCGGTGCGCACCACCGCCGATATCCGCAAGGCCAAGGAACAGGGCAAGACCGGCATCCTCTTTGGCTTCCAGAATGCTCACGCGTTTGAAGATCAGATCGGCTATGTCGAGGTCTTCAAGCAGCTCGGCGTCGGTATCGTGCAGATGTGCTACAACACCCAAAACCTGGTCGGTACCGGTTGCTACGAGCGCGATGGCGGCCTGTCGGGTTTCGGTCGTGAAATCGTTGCCGAGATGAACCGTGTCGGCGTCATGTGCGACCTGTCCCACGTCGGCTCGAAAACGTCCGAAGAAGTCATCCTCGAATCCAAGAAGCCGGTTTGCTATTCCCATTGCCTGCCGTCGGGTCTGAAAGTGCACCCGCGTAACAAATCCGACGAAGAGCTGAAGTTCATCGCCGATCACGGTGGTTTCGTTGGTGTGACCATGTTCGCGCCGTTCCTGGCCAAGGGCATCGATTCGACCATCGACGACTACGCCGAAGCCATCGAATACACCATGAACATCGTCGGCGAAGACGCCATCGGCATCGGCACCGACTTCACCCAGGGCCATGGCCAGGACTTCTTCGAATACCTGACCCATGACAAGGGCTACGCCCGCCGTCTGACCAGCTTCGGCAAGATCATCAACCCGCTGGGCATCCGCACCGTGGGCGAGTTCCCGAACCTGACCGAGACCCTGCTCAAGCGCGGCCATTCCGAGCGGGTGGTACGCAAGATCATGGGCGAGAACTGGGTGAACGTCCTCAAAGACGTTTGGGGCGAATAAGCCACCGCACCTCTGAATCCTTTCCCCCGGCCGTCCGTGCCGGGGGCAACACAACGAATTTTCTGGAGTTAAGTTTCCATGGCCAAAATCGCCCCGCAATTGCCAATCGAAGTCGACAGCGAAACCGGTATCTGGACTTCCGACGCCCTGCCGATGCTGTATGTGCCGCGCCATTTCTTCGTCAACAACCACATGGGCATCGAGGAAGTGCTGGGCGCCGACGCCTACGCCGAAATCCTCTACAAGGCCGGCTACAAGTCCGCTTGGCACTGGTGTGAAAAAGAAGCTGAATGCCACGGCCTGGAAGGTGTTGCAGTGTTCGAGCATTACATGAAACGTCTGTCGCAACGCGGCTGGGGGCTGTTCAAGATTCAGGACATCGACCTCGACAAAGGCACCGCCAGCGTCAAGCTCGAACACTCCGCATTTGTCTACGTGTACGGCAAGGTCGGGCGCAAGGTCGACTACATGTTCACTGGCTGGTTCGCCGGCGCCATGGACCAGATCCTGGCCGCTCGCGGCAGCAAGATCCGTACAGTCGCCGAACAAGTCTACGGTGGCTCCGAAGAAGGCCACGACGACGGTTTGTTCACCGTCAAGCCGTTGTAAGTCGAGGACCCCGCCATGGCTTTCGAAGCAATGTTCCAGCCGATCCAGATCGGCAAACTGACCATCCGCAACCGCGTGCTCAGCACCGCGCACGCCGAGGTCTACGCCACCGACGGCGGCATGACCACCGACCGGTACGTCAAGTATTACGAAGAGAAAGCCAAGGGCGGGATCGGCCTGGCGATTTGCGGCGGTTCCTCCAGTGTGGCCATCGACAGCCCGCAAGGCTGGTGGAAGTCGGTCAACCTGGCCGACGACCGGATCATTCCGCACTTCCAGAACCTGGCTGACGCCATGCACAAGCATGGCGCCAAGATCATGATCCAGATTACCCACATGGGCCGACGTTCGCGCTGGGACGGCGAGCATTGGCCAACCCTGCTGTCGCCGTCGGGCATCCGTGAACCGGTGCACCGCGCGACCTGCAAAACCATCGAGCCGGAAGAAATCTGGCGGGTGATCGGCAACTACGCAAGCGCAGCCGCGCGGGCCAAGGCCGGTGGCCTGGATGGCGTCGAATTATCCGCCGTGCACCAGCACATGATCGATCAGTTCTGGAGCCCGCGCGTCAACAAGCGTACCGATGAATGGGGCGGCAGCTTCGAGAATCGCATGCGTTTCGGCCTGGAAGTGATCAAGGCTGTGCGCAAGGAAGTCGGTCCGGATTTCTGCGTCGGCATCCGCCTGTGCGGTGACGAATTCCACCCGGACGGCTTGTCCCACGAGGACATGAAACAGATCGCCAAGTACTACGATGACACCGGCATGATCGACTTCATCGGCGTCGTTGGTTCGGGTTGCGACACCCACAATACCCTGGCCAACGTGATTCCGAACATGAGTTATCCACCGGAGCCATTCCTGCATTTGGCCGCCGGTATCAAAGAAGTGGTGAAGGCCCCGGTTTTGCATGCGCAGAACATCAAGGATCCGAACCAGGCGACTCGTATTCTGGAAGGCGGTTACGTCGACATGGTCGGCATGACCCGCGCCCACATCGCCGACCCGCACCTGATCGCCAAGATCAAAATGGGTCAGGTCGACCAGATCAAACAGTGCGTCGGCGCCAACTACTGCATCGACCGTCAGTACCAGGGCCTGGACGTCTTGTGCATCCAGAACGCCGCGACTTCCCGTGAATACATGGGCGTGCCGCACATCATCGAGAAATCGACCGGTGTGAAGCGCAAAGTCGTGGTGGTCGGTGCCGGTCCTGCGGGGATGGAAGCGGCTCGCGTGTCGGCCGAACGTGGCCACGATGTGACCCTGTTCGAGAAGAAAGAATTCATCGGCGGTCAGATCACTACCGCGTCGAAAGCTCCACAACGGGACCAGATCGCCGGCATCACTCGCTGGTTCCAACTGGAACTGGCGCGCTTGAAAGTCGATCTGCGCCTGGGCGTGGCGGCGGATGCGGCGACCATTCTCGACCTGCGTCCGGACGTGGTGGTACTCGCCGTCGGCGGTCATCCGTTCCTGGAGCAGAACGAACACTGGGGCGCGGCTGAAGGCCTGGTGGTCAGCAGTTGGGACATCCTCGACGGCAAGGTTGCGCCGGGCAAGAACGTGCTGGTCTACGACACCATTTGCGAGTTCACCGGGATGTCGACGGCCGACTTCCTCGCCGACAAGGGCAGCCAGGTCGAGATCGTCACCGACGACATCAAACCGGGTGTGGCCATCGGCGGTACGTCGTTCCCGACTTACTACCGCAGCATGTACCCGAAAGAAGTGATCATGACCGGCGACATGATGCTGGAGAAGGTCTACCGCGAAGGCGACAAACTGGTGGCGGTGCTGGAAAACGAATACACCGGCGCCAAAGAGGAGCGGGTGGTGGACCAGGTCGTCGTCGAGAACGGCGTGCGTCCAGACGAAGAAATCTACTACGCGTTGAAGGAAGGCTCGCGCAACAAAGGCCAGATGGACATCGAAGCTTTGTTCGCGATCAAGCCACAACCTTCGTTGAGCCAGGCGGGCGACGGCTACTTGCTGTTCCGCATTGGCGACTGCGTGGCCCAGCGCAACACCCACGCGGCGATCTATGACGCGTTGCGGTTGTGCAAGGATTTCTAAGAGCTTGTGGATAACCTGTAGGAGCAAGGCTTGCCCGCGAAGGCGGACTGACATTCAACATTGATGTCGGCTGATCCATCGCCTTCGCGGGCAAGCCTCGCTCCTACAGGGATTCGGGCAAGGCATCCAGGTAGTTTGGCCTGCAAGACCCTGCGGTCTTTGGGAGCTCCACATGTTGAACACCCTTCTTCCAATCCTGTTGTTCGCTGCCTTGGGCCTGGCTGTCCTGGGCGCGTTGCGGCGGGTGGCTATGTGGCGTCAGGGCCGGGCTTCGAAAGTCGACCTGATCGGCGGTCTGTTCGCCATGCCCAAACGCTACATGGTCGATTTGCACCACGTCGTCGCGCGGGACAAATACATTGCCAACACCCACGTCGCCACGGCTGGTGGTGCGGTGGCGTCCATTGTGCTGGCGATATTGGTTCATGGCTTTGGCCTGCATAACCGCATCCTCGGTTATGCACTGCTGCTGATGTCGGCAGTGATGT
The DNA here is from genome assembly GCF_054668495.1 of Pseudomonas sp. S2_A02. Taxonomy (NCBI): domain Bacteria; kingdom Pseudomonadati; phylum Pseudomonadota; class Gammaproteobacteria; order Pseudomonadales; family Pseudomonadaceae; genus Pseudomonas; species Pseudomonas sp. S2_A02. The sequence continues at coordinate 4,217,152 of NZ_CP162776.1, forward strand.
TTGTCGGCGCGATCTTTATGTTCCTGCGCCGTCGCAACCCACCGGCCCGCTTGTCCAAAGGCCCGTGGATGCGCCTACCGAAAAGCCTGATGGCGTTCTCGGCGTCGTTCTTCCTGTTGACCCTGCCGGTCGCCGGCATCCTTCCGGAAAACTTCGGTGGTTGGGTGGTGGCTGCGATCCTCGGCGTCGGCGTGCTCTGGGGCGTGTCGGAACTGTTCTTCGGCATGACCTGGGGCGGGCCGATGAAGCACGCCTTCGCCGGTGCATTGCACCTGGCCTGGCACCGTCGCGCCGAACGTTTTGGCGGCGGTCGTTCCACCGGTTTGAAACCGCTGGACCTGAATGACCCGAACGCACCGCTGGGTGTGGAAAAACCCAAGGATTTCACCTGGAACCAACTGCTTGGCTTCGACGCCTGCGTGCAGTGCGGTAAATGCGAAGCCGCGTGCCCGGCGTTCGCCGCCGGCCAGCCGCTGAACCCGAAAAAACTGATTCAGGACATGGTCGTTGGCCTGGCCGGTGGCACTGATGCCAAGTTCGCCGGCAGCCCCTATCCGGGCAAAGCCATCGGCGAACACGGTGGCAATCCGCATCAGCCGATCGTCAACGGTCTGGTGGACGCTGAAACCCTGTGGTCATGCACCACTTGCCGTGCCTGCGTCGAGGAATGCCCGATGATGATCGAGCACGTCGACGCTATCGTCGACATGCGTCGCCATCTGACTCTGGAAAAAGGCGCGACCCCGAACAAGGGCGCCGAAGTGCTGGAAAACCTGATCGCCACCGACAACCCTGGCGGCTTCGCGCCGGGCGGGCGGATGAACTGGGCGGCGGATTTGAACCTGAACCTGCTCAGCGAGAAGAAATCCACCGACGTACTGTTCTGGGTCGGCGACGGTGCCTTCGACATGCGCAACCAGCGCACTTTGCGTGCCTTCGTCAAAGTGCTGAAAGCGGCCAAGGTCGACTTCGCGGTGCTGGGTCTTGAAGAACGCGACAGCGGTGACGTGGCCCGACGCTTGGGCGACGAAGCGACCTTCCAGCTATTGGCCAAACGCAACATCCAGACCTTGGCCAAGTACAGCTTCAACCGCATCGTCACCTGTGACCCGCACAGTTTCCACGTGCTGAAAAACGAGTACGGCGCCTTCGACGGCAACTACCTCGTGCAGCACCACAGCACTTACATGGCTGAGATTATTGGCGAAGGCGCCCTGAACCTCGGCCAGCACAAAGGCAGCAGCGTGACCTATCACGACCCGTGCTACCTCGGTCGCTACAACGGCGAATACGAGGCGCCGCGTGAAGTGCTGCGCGCCCTGGGCATCGAGATCAAGGAAATGCAACGCTCCGGCTTCCGTTCACGCTGCTGCGGCGGCGGTGGCGGAGCGCCGATCACCGACATTCCGGGCAAGCAACGGATTCCCGACATGCGCATGGAAGACATCCGCGAAACCGGCGCCGAACTGGTGGCCGTGGGTTGTCCACAGTGCACTGCGATGCTCGAAGGCGTGGTCGAACCGCGTCCAATGATCAAGGACATCGCCGAACTGGTAGCCGATGCGTTGCTCGAAGACGCAACGCCGGGAAAGCCATCGGCACCGGCCAAACGTGAACCTGCGGAGGTGCATTAATGAGCGACATTATCCGCCGCGACCCACGCGCCGAATGGATCGTCCGCAACCGCTTGCACCCGCTGCACGCGGCCATGCAACCGGCGCAACACAGCTGGATGGGGCCTAACGGTCTCATCCGCAAGAATCCTCACGGGATCGGTTTTCTCGGCCCCAACGGCATCAAACGTATTGACCGCAGCGGCGCTCAGCAGGGCGGGGCGACCAAACGCTCGGCCGTGGTTGAAGTGCAATTGCCGCTGCATCAAGTGCCTGCACCCGTGTTCTACATCTGCGTGGTGCCGGACATGGTCGGCGGCCGTTTGAGCAGCCACGACCGTGACTTGCTCGGCCTGGCTCATCAGTTGGCCGGCAAGGACGGCGCGGTACTGGCCGTGGTCTTCGGTGAACACAAGGAAAATGCTTTCGCCACCGCTGGCGTTGATCGCCTGCTGGTGCTTGAGGGCGACGAATTCAGCGGTTATGCACCGGAACAACGCGTCCAGGGCCTGCGGGCTGTGGATAACCAGTTCAGCCCACGTCACTGGTTGCTGCCGGACAGCCGCAGCGGTGGTGGCGAACTTGGTCGCCGCTTTGCCGCCGCACTGGGCGAACGCCCGGCCACGCGGGTCTGGCAGGTCAAGGATCAGGAGTGCATCGGCCGCGCCGGTGCTGGTTTGCAAGACCTTGCACGTCCGGTCGCACGCTTGATTCTGGCGGCTGCCGAATGCGCCGAACCGGTCAGCGAAACCCGTCATGAGGCCTTGCCGGTGGAGTTATCCACAGCGGTCGCCCGCAGCCTGTCGCGGATCGAAGATCTGGGCGCGGTGGCGGTGGACCCGGCGGCGATTCCGATGGCCGAAGCCGAGTTCATCTTCTCCGGCGGTAACGGGGTCAAGGACTGGGGACTTTTCCACAGGACGGCCGAGGCGTTGGGCGCGACCGAAGGTGCATCGCGGGTGGCGGTGGACGATGGTTTCATGGCACGCGACCGTCAGGTCGGTGCGTCCGGCACCTGGGTCACGGCACGGGTTTACGTGGCAGTGGGTATCTCCGGGGCGATCCAGCACCTGCAAGGCATCGGTGCCTGCGACAAGGTGGTGGCGATCAACCTCGATCCTGGTTGCGACATGATCAAACGGGCCGACCTGTCGGTGATCGGCGAGAGCGCCGAGATTCTTCAAGCCTTGATCGATGCGCTAGAGGCTTACCGCAATGAAGCCAAGCGCGATGCGGCTTAAGGAAAGGAAAGGGTTATGAGCACGAAAATCATCAGCCTGGTGTCCATCGGCGCCCACCCGACCTCCGGCCGGCCACGCCGCGCCGAGCAGGATGCGCGGGCGGTTGAACTGGGTTTGCAACTGGCTGGGGATAACCTGCAAGTGCTGCATGCCGGCGACGTCGCGGAACCGGCACTGCGCGCTTATCTGGGCATGGGCCTGGAACAGCTGCATGTGCTGGAGCAACCTGAAGGTGCGGACGCACTGCCAGCGTTGACCGCGTATTTGCGCGATGCCGGGGCGCAAGTGGTGCTGACCGGCAGCCAGGCGGAAACCGGTGAAGGCTCGGGCATGTTGCCGTTCCTGCTGGCGGAAAGTCTTGGTTGGCCGCTGGTGGTGGGTTTGGCGCAGGTCGAATCCATTGACGGTGGTTCAGCGCTGGTGCTGCAGGCCTTGCCGCGCGGGCAGCGTCGTCGCTTGAAAGTACGCCTGCCGTTTCTTGCGACTGTGGATAACGCGGCGCCCAAGCCTCGGCAGAGTGCCTATGGTCCGGCACGTCGCGGGGTATTGCAGGCGGATGAAGTCGAGGTGATCGACGATGAACTGCTCGCGGTGGCCACGCTGCAACCGGCCAAGCCACGGCCCAAACGCTTGAAAGTGATCAAGGCCAAGAGCGGTGCAGACCGCATGAAAGCCGCGACGGCCAAGGCCAGTGGTGGAGGCGGACAGGTGCTCAAGGGCGTAACCGCGCAGGCGGGCGCCGAAGCCATTCTCAAGTTGTTGATTGAAGAAGGCGTGGTTCGCTAACTCATAATCACCATCGATCCATGTGGGAGCGAGCCTGCTCGCGAAGGGGTCATGACATTCAGCATATACGCTGGCTGACCCACCGCATTCGCGAGCAGGCTCGCTCCCACAGAGGCTCCGTTCGTGCCCCGAACAGGTGAAATGCCGGAAACGCAGAACGTGAAAGTCATCTCACCGAAATTTATGGGGAAATAATGGAAGTTGAATTTCGTCCGGCTTCACGCGCGGATGCGCGCGAGATTGCTCGCTTGTTTCAGATCTCATCAGAAGGTGCGGCGGATTACATCTGGAGCCAGTTGGCGGAGCCCGGGCAGGATCTGCTGGAGGTTGGTGCCAGTCGTTACGCTCGCGAAGACGTCGATTTCTCCTACCAAAACTGCCTGATCGCGCAGGCCGAGGGAGAGGTCATCGGCATGCTGCACAGCTACGCGATGCGCCACGATCCGCAGGCTGCTCCCGTGACCGATCCGGTCCTGGCGCCGTATGCCACGATGGAAATTCCCGACACCCTTTATATTTCGAGCCTGGCCCTGCATGAGGGCTGGCGCAATCAGGGGTTGGGCAAACAATTCCTCGCCTATGCTTACGACCGTGCCAACCGGTTGGGGCTCAATGGCTTGAGCCTGATCGACTACGCGGTGAACACCGGCGCCCGACGGTTTTATGAGCGCCATGGCTTCCGGATCGTCGATACCTGCCAGATCACGCCCCACCCGATGATTCGGGTCACGGGGGAAGCCTATTTGATGTATCGGCCTTAAGGCCCGAGCCCAATCCATGTGGGAGCGGGCTTGCTCGCGAAAGCGGCGGGTCAGTCGACATCGATGTTGAAGGTCAGTCAGCCTTCGCGAGCAAGCCCGCTCCCACACGGAGCAGTGTCGATCACAGATTGTGTGGGCACCAACAATCCGCTGTGGTTACCCACAATCCCTGTTAGTGCTTCTGTGGATAACATGTTCGCCCCTCTCTACACCCCATGCCCATCAAGCCCTCCATCCCTCCGTACAAAAAACAACCAGCCTAACCCCCGGTTTTTTCGAGCTTTTTCCACAGAATGACTTCGCTCGCAAGCGGATACTTGCCCCCAATCTCTGTTGGCGCTTCTGTGGATAAGATGTTCGCTGTCCGCTACAGGCTATATAAACCGTGGCTTTCAGTGGGTTGATCAAATAATGTTCAATTGACCCTTTTCTCTCACTAATCCTTCCGCAAACCCCGAATTCTCGCGGCTTTCAGCAGTTTTCCACAGAACCTGCAAAGTTGCCCCCAAAGTCTGTTGGCGCTTCTGTGGATAAGGTGTTCGCCATCCTCTGCACGTCATATAAACCGTGGGCTACAGGCTTCTGATTAAAAAATGATCAATGCGTGCCCAAAACCCTGCTTCTGGATAAGTCACGGTTTTTCTTGGTTTTTTGTGAATAAATTTGTCCCCTCATCCACAGTTGTCCCCAATAGCTGTGGGTGGAGATGTGGATAACTTGTTCGCTAAACCCTGCAAGCCACGGCCCATATAGGCCGCAACGCGATAGATCAGATTTCATACAGTTCTAAGACACTTCCTTGACTTCGATCTGTCGTCTGTCTTCACTCTCATGGCACAAGGACAGCCGTCACTTATCCACATCTGGTTCAGGGAGAACGCGTGATGGATAGCCAGCCACATCGCTCGCACCCAAATCCCTGCGCGACCTGTGTACCGACACCCGCGACGTTGTTGCGTAAGCGGATTCACCGTCGCGCCGCCAATCAGCGCGCTCGTCTATAGCGCCTGAAACCTTTCCCCATACCCTGACGCCGCTGCCACTGAGGCCCGACCGTGCCTGGTGACCAGGCGTTCGTTCGTCGATCGATTGCAGGCAACCACAGAGTTGCCCATCTGCCTGAGAGGAAATGACCCATGACACGGATCGCCACGCCCATCAGCGACATCAAGGAACATTACGACGTGATTGTCATCGGCTCCGGCTACGGCGGCGGGATCGCGGCGTCGCGCCTGTCCCGGGCCGGCAAGCGGGTGTGCCTGCTGGAGCGAGGACGGGAAATCCAGCCCGGCGAATACCCCAATACGATGCTGGCGGCCACTGAAGAACTGCAAGTCCATGACCCGGACGGGCACATCGGTTCGCGCACCGGGCTGTTCGACTTGCACGTCAATGCCCAGCAGAACGTGGTGGTCGGTTGCGGCCTGGGCGGCACATCGCTGATCAACGCCAACGTTGCGCTGGAACCGGAACCCGGTGTGTTCGACGACCCACGATGGCCACTGGCGGTGCGTGAACACCGCGACACGCTGCTCAAGGACGGTTATGCCCGGGCTCGGGAGATGCTCAAACCCAATCCGTATCCGAACACCGCGCCAAACCTGCCCAAGCTGGACGCTAATAAAAAGTCCGCGGATTACCTCAAGCAAGATGCACACTTCTACAAGCCGCCGATCAACGTGACCTTCGACAAACTGCCGAACAACCTCAACCATGTCGGCGTCGAGCAATTACCGTGCAACCACTGCGGCGACTGCGTGTCGGGCTGTAACAACAAGGCCAAGAACACCACGCTGATGAATTACCTGCCGGACGCCTGGAACCACGGCGCGGAAATTTTCTGCCAGGCCGAGGTGCGGCATCTGGAGCGCGACGGCGACGGCTGGATCGTGCATTTCCAATACCTGGACAGTGGCCGCGAGAAGTTCTCGGCACCGACGCTGTTCGTCAAGGCTGACGTCGTTGTGGTTTCGGCCGGCACTCTGGGGTCCACCGAAATCCTCCTGCGTTCTCGGGACAAAGGTCTGGCGACGTCCGATCAGCTCGGCGAGAACATGAGCGGCAACGGTGACATTCTCGGTTTCGGCCACAACTGCGACCAAGCGATCAACGGCATCGGTTTCGGTGCGCACCCGGCCAGTGAAATGAAACCGGTCGGCCCGTGCATCACCTCGATCATCGACATGCGCACCGAAGGCGACTGGCGCAGCCGCATGGTCATCGAAGAAGGCTCGATCCCCGGCGCGCTCGGCCGGCCCATGGTGCCGAGCATGGCCGCATTCGCCGGGTTGATCGGCAAACCCACTGATGACAGTTTCAGCGGCAAGCTCAAGTACGCCGAGCGCGAAACCGAAAGCTTCCTGCGCGGCCCGTATCACGGCGCCCTGCATAACATGCAGACCTACCTGATCATGAGTCACGATGACGGCAAGGGGCGCATGGTGCTCGACAGCAAGGATCAGCTGCGCATCGACTGGCCGGGCGTTGGCGAGCAGGAAAACGTCAAACTCGGTAACGAGCGACTGCACCAGAGCACCAAGGCATTAGGCGGGATCTGGGTCGAGAACCCGATCTGGACCGAGCTGCTCAAACACAGCATCGTTTCCGTCCACCCGTTGGGCGGTTGCGTGATGGGCGAGGACGCGGAGCAGGGCGTGGTCAATCACAAGGGCCAGGTGTTCAGCAGCACCAGTGGCACCAATGTCTACGCCGGGTTGTACGTAACCGACGGCGCGGTGATTCCGACCTCCCTGGCGGTCAATCCGCTGCTGACCATCTCCGCCGTGAGCGAGCGCAACATGGGCCTGCTGGCGGCCGATCGCGGTTGGCACATCGACTACACGCTGCCCTCGGCGCCGCGCAAACAGGTGGCGCCGCCGACCCTCGGCGTGCAGTTCACAGAAACCATGAAGGGCTATTTTTCCAAAGACTTCACTCAGCCTCAGGGCACCGATCTCAAACTCTACGAAGCGGCGGCCAAACGCGGCGAGTCGGAGAACTCGCCGATCGAGTTCACCCTGACCATCACCGCCAACGACCTCAACCGCATGATCAAGGAGCCGCAACACGCTGCGACGCTGGTCGGCACGCTCAATGCACCAGGCCTGTCGCGGGAACCGCTGACCGCCAGCAATGGCGTGTTCAACCTGTTTGAGGAATATCAGGAACAGGTCGGCGTGCGGCACATGAAATACGACATGAAACTGACCGCCGAGGACGGCAGCGATTATTACTTCAGCGCGTTCAAGACCGTGCCCGAAGACAACGGCGTGCTGAACGTCTGGCATGACACCAGCACTCTTTACGTGACGCTGTATCGCGGGTCGGACAAGACCGGTGAGGTGATGGGTTCGGGTGTGATGCACATTCATCCGGCCGATTTCGCCAAGCAAATGACCACGATGAAGGTGCTCAACGCCCGCAACGAACGCGAGCGTGTTGAAGGCTTGGCACGGTTCGGCAAGTTCTTCGCCGGCATCTTGTGGGAAAGCTACGGCGGCGTGTTCGCCGGCGACATCTACTTCAACCCCGATGCACCGCCCCGGCAGAAACGTCCGCTGGACGCACCGACGCCGAGCGTGCATTTCTTCCAGACTGAAGACAGCGTCCAGCTACGCCTGACCCGCTATCAGGGCGGCAGCAAAGGGCCGGTGATGTTGGTGCATGGCTTGGGCGTGGGCTCGAATATTTTCTCCACCGACACCATCCAGACCAACCTGCTGGAGTACCTGTGCAAGCACGAGTACGACGTCTGGCTGCTGGATCTGCGGGTGAGCATTCTGCTGCCTGCGAGCAAGAAGGAGTGGAACGGCGACCAGATTGCGCAGTTCGACTTCAAGGCCGCCATCGCGCAGATCCAGCAAGCAACCAAGGCGGCGGACGTGCAATGCGTGGTGCATTGCTACGGGGCGACGACTTTCTTTATGTCGCTGCTGGCCGGGTTGCAGGGCGTGCGTTCGGTGGTGTGTTCACAGATCGCGGCGGATACGGTGGTCGCCACGGCAACCGGGCTCAAGGCCGGCTTGCACCTTCCGGGGATGCTCGACGCCATCGGCATCAAATCCCTCACCGCGTATGCCGACAACAAGGAGAGCTGGTTCAACAAGCTCTACGACAAGGCTCTCAACGGCTACGCCCGCATCGAGGCTCAGGGCTACTGCACCAACCCGGTGTGCCATCGCATCACCTTCATGTACGCGTCGCTGTACCGGCACGACACGCTCAACGAGACCCTGCATGACAACCTGCATGAACTGTTCGGCGAATCGAATATGCAGACCTTCGAACACTTGGCGCTAATCCTGCGCAAAGGCCATCTGGTGGACTTCAAGGGCCAGGACGTCTACATGCCGCACTTCGACCGGCTGACCATGCCGATCTGCTTCATCAGCGGCGAAGACAACCAATGCTACCTGCCGGAAAGCACGCTCAAGACCTATGAGCGCGTGTGCAAAGCCCATGGACCGGAGCGCTACAGCCGGCATGTGGTGCCGGGTTACGGGCATATCGACTGCATGTTCGGCAAGAATGCGGTGCTCGATGTGTACCCGATCATCCTGCAACACCTGGAGAAAACAGCGCTCGGCTAGTCGTTAGACCGAGTTGGATTCTTCGCGGGCAAGCCTCGCTCCTACAGGTTTCGCGCTGCTTTTGTAGGAGCGAGGCTTGCCCGCGAAGGCGATCTATCAGGCGCTATACCTCGCGGGTCATGCACAAGGAAATGGATGCTATGGACAGTTACATCCGCTGGTTTCAACGTTTCATCTGGCTAGGCATTGTGATGAACATGGTCTTCGCGATCCCGGCGCTGTTCGCGCCGGCATTGCTGACCTCAATGCTCGGGATGCCGCCGCAGCTCTCCGATCCGTGGCTGGAAAACGCCGGCATGCTGCTGGTGGGGATTAGCCTGTTCTACATGCCGTCAGGCTTCAACGCGCCCAAATACGTGGTGCATTCGTGGCTGTGCGTGTTGTCGCGATTGGTCGCCGTGGCGTTCTGGATTTACCTGATCAACACCAGCAACCAGGCCCAGGTGTTCGTGCCGATGCTGCTGGGCGATCTGAGCATGTTCCTGATCCTCGGGACTCTGCTCTACTTGGGCAGCGCGCCGGCCAATCGGCCCTTGGCGTTGCTTCGCGATGGCTTGCATGAGTGGCGCGAGGCGTGGGCACGACGCTGGCAGCGGCACAGCTTCAAGGTTGCCACGCTGGTCGTGGTACTGGCGCTGGGGTTTATCGGCTACGAAACCTGGTACCAGATGCTGCGGGTGGTGCCGGCAGAGCAATACGCCTCCGATGAGGACCACTACAAATACGGCGCCATCGGCCTGGGCATCGAGGCGCGGATTCCCTATTACCTGTTCGCCGTATTACCGCAGATGTGCCCGGATAAACTGCCCAAACCCGGCGGCTACGAAGTCTTCGGTTTCCTCTACGAGAACGGCAAGGACCTGCCGATCGGCATGGCCAAGCGGCAGATCGGCTACCCGACCGTGGAGCCCAACTGCGCCTTGTGTCACACCGGTTCTTACCGGGCCACTACCAGCGACGTCGCCATCCCGGTGGCCACCGCGCCGGCCAATACCTTGCAACTGCAGGCCTTCCAGTGGTTCGCCTACAATTGCGCCAGCGACCCGACATTCACCCCCGACGCAGTGATGACGGCGATCAACAGCAAGTTCCAGCTCGGGTTTTTCGAGCGCTTGTACAACCGCTACGTGATCATTCCCATGGCCACCAGCGCACTGGTCAAACAGAAGCAGGCCTATGCCTGGCAACGACTGCGCGCACCGCAAGGGCCGGGACGTACCGACACCTTCAACCCGACGAAAATGGTGGTGTTCGGCTTCCCGGATGACTCGACCATCGGCACCGTCGACTTGCCGCAAGTCTGGAACCAGAAGCCTCGGGAGTCGCTGTACCTGCACTGGGACGGCAACAATAACGACATCCATGAGCGCAACTACGCGGCAGCCATGGCCGTGGGCGCAACGCCGGAGTCGGTATTGCCGGCCAGTTTCAACCGGGTGACCAACTGGTTGCTGGGCCACAAGGCGCCGGCATGGCCGTTCGCGCTGGATCAGGCCAAAGTCGCACGGGGTAAACCGGTCTGGGAAAACAACTGCGCCGGTTGCCATGATTTTGGCCGCACCGACACCGGTCAGGTCACCACCAGCATTGATGAACTGGGCACCGATCCCCATCGGCTGAACTCTTTCACCACAGGTTTGGTGACGGCATTCCATGGCTTCAAGAAATCGCCGTTCGACTTTGGCGCCTATCGCAAGACCCAGAGCTACAGCAACACGCCCACCGACGGCGTCTGGTTGCGCGCGCCATACTTGCACAACGGTTCGGTGCCGACCCTGTGGGACTTGCTGCAACCACCGGAAAAGAGACCGCTGGTGTTCTTCACCGGCTCCGATGTGTACGACCAGGACAAGGTCGGCTTCGTCACCAGTGGCCAGCAGATGAAGGCCTCGGCGGACTTCAAATACGACACCCGTCTGGAGGGCAACCACAACGGCGGCCATCTGTACGGTACGCAGCTGTCGGAACTCGATAAGCGGGCGCTCATCGAGTTCATGAAAACCCTGTGATTCCACTACGGATGGAGGAAAACGACATGTCATTGGTCAGTCATTGGGAACACGAGTACGACAAGGTCAAAGTGCGGCTGCATGGTTTGCTCACGCGCGTGGAAATGGCCTGGATGAAGCTCGTCAGCGAACTCGAACCCCAGGAGTTCGAAGCCATCATTGCGCTGCTCAAACGCGGCCACGATCAGGCGCAGTACGTGCTCAAACACGGCGAGTTGCCGGACGATCAGCCGGGCGTGCCGTGGGAGTTGGCTCATGGTTTGTCGATCCTGCGCATCGGTAATGTCAGCCCGTTGCCGCAATCGGTTGATGAGCTACAAACCCGGGTGCTGAAGGACGGCAGTCTGCTCGGTTGCCGCAAATGGGAACTGCTCGACCTGTTATGGAGCGAGGCCCTGCTGAAGTGGATCGAAAACCTGCGGCATCACGCGCCGTTCGCCACAGACCCGGCACTGGTGAAAATGGAGCGCGACGTGACCCTGGCAATTGCCGGCGACTGGGGCACCGGGCCGTTCGACAGCCATGCCCCGGCGGTGGCGGTGGCGAATCAGATGCAACTGGCCCGGGCCAATTTCACCATTCACCTGGGGGATGTGTATTACGCCGGCACCCATTCCCAGGAAGACGTGGACATGGCCGGTTGGCCGATGGGCACGCAGGGCTCGTTCACTCTTAATTCCAACCATGAGATGTACAACGGCGCCCACGGCTATTTCAAGGAACTGGCCAAGCGTTTTCCGGCGCAGCAAGGCACCAGTTATTTTGCGTTGTACAACGATGACTGGCTGGTGATCGGGCTCGACACGGCGTATGCCTCGGACGCCATGAATCTGTACATGGATGGCACCCTCAACCAACCGCAGATCGACTGGATGAAAAGCCTGCCCCAGCGCAAGAAAATCATGGTGCTGAGTCATCACCAGGGCTTTGATATTTCCGGGCACAACAAGACGGCGTTGTACCAACCGGTCTGCGATGCCTTGGGGCGCGAACCGGATTACTGGTATTGGGGGCATTTGCACAACGGCATCTGCTATGCCGCGCAAGGCGGGTTGCATGCGCGTTGCGCCGGGCACGGGGCGATTCCCTACGGCAATGCCAGTGAGCTGAACGGGCATGCACGGGTGCTGTGGTCGGAAACCCAAAATGCGCGGGATGAGGCGTACCCGGATCGGGTATTGAACGGTTATGTGAAGGTGCGGCTAGTGGGGGAGAACATCGAAGAGACGTTTATTGGCGAGGATGGCAGTGTGCGGTGGTCTTCAAGGTAATGGAGTGAATGTTACGGCCTCATCGCGGGCAAGCCCGCTCCCACAAGGGATCTTCAATGCACATAGATCCAGTGTGGGAGCGAGCCTGCTCGCGATGCTTTTTAGCCTTGAACCGGAACTCCTTTGAGGTACGGTGCAGGCTCGGCCCCAAGGTTGTTCAGCAACCGCTCGCTGTACCAATCCACGAAGTTCACCACGCCAAACTCATAGGTCTTGGAGTAAGGCCCAGGCTGGTACGCGGTGGAGTTGATCCCGCGTTGGTTTTCTTCGGCCAGGCGACGGTCCTGGTCGTTGGTCGCATCCCAGACCTGGCGCATGCGCTCCACGTCGTAGTCCACGCCTTCGACCGCGTCCTTATGGACGATCCACTTGGTGGTGACCATGGTTTCCTGAGCGCTGATCGGCCACACGGTGAACACGATGATGTGGTCGCCCATGCAGTGGTTCCACGAGTGCGGCAGGTGCAGGATGCGCATCGAGCCCAGGTCCGGGTTTTTGATGCGGCCCATGAGTTTGGCGCAGCCCTGTTTGCCATCCAGGGTCATCGACACGGTGCCCTTGAGCAGCGGCATGCGCACGATACGGTTACGCAGGCCGAAACTGGCGTGGGCGTAAGGGATCTTCTCGGCTTCCCATGCAGCGGCCGAAGCAGCGACGTGGTCCTTGAAGGCCTGGTCGGCACGCGGGTCGGTGACGTCGTCCCATTCCAGCAGGGTTTTCAACAGTTCCGGGTGCGCCGCGTTGCAGTGGTAGCACTCGCGGTTGTTTTCCAGCACCAGTTTCCAGTTGGCTTTTTCGAACAAGGTGGTCTGGATCGCCACCTTGGTGTTCTCCATGTCGTACGGTTCCATGTAATGGTTCAGCGTCGACAGGAAGTCATCAATGGCCGGTGGGTTCTCCGACAGGCTGATGAAGATGTAACCGCCAGCGGTTTTCACGTTCACAGGCTTCAAGCCGTACTGCTTCATGTCGAAGTCGGCGCCCATTTCGGTGCCGGCGAACAGCAGGCGACCGTCCAGCTCATACGTCCACTGATGGTAGTGGCAGACCAGTTTGGCGACTTTGCCTTTTTCACTGGTGCACAGCCGAGAACCGCGGTGACGGCAGACGTTGTGGAACGCATGGACCACGCCGTCGGCACCACGAATCACGATGATTGGGTTCTTGCCGATTTGCAGGGTCAGGTAGTTGCCCTTGGTCGGGATTTCGCAGGTCATGCCGGCGATCAACCACTCTTTCTGAAAGATTTCCTGCATGTCGATATCAAACAGCCGCTCGTCAGAGTAAAACGGCTGCGGCAGCGAGAAAGTGCGCTCGCGCTCTTGTAGCATCTGCGCGGTGGCCTTGCGTGCGGGTTCCAGTGGATCGCCCAGGCTCAGGGTAGTGGTGACGTCCATCGTGTGTTTCCTCAAGGCCATCTGCGTGGCCGCGAAAGTGGCTGATCAGGTTTGCTACGCAAGGTGTAAAGGTTGTGTCTTGGTATGGGGCGAGTGTGGGGCCGGCGCTCGCCAGAACCTTATCCATGGGCGACATGGCCCAATCTGTTCCCGACGCGCAACCCCCGGTAATTGGGGGCTGGTCGCGATAAGTATGTGAATGTCGCAGATAGGTAAATGGAGGGGCTGCGCTATACGCAGAATCGCCAACATGAAGGCCGACAGTCGGCCGTGGAGATCAGCATGTCCAACAGCTTCCTGAACCCGGTAACCACCCAGACCTGGGCCAATGGTCGACACATTGTCCGTTGCGTCAAAGTCATCCAGGAAACCTGGGATGTGCGCACCTTCTGCTTTATGGCCGACCAGCCAGTCCTGTTCTTTTTCAAGCCCGGGCAGTTCGTCACCCTGGAGCTGGAAATCGACGGCGTGCCGATTATGCGCTCCTACACCATTTCCAGCTCACCGTCGGTGCCGTACAGCTTTTCGGTGACGATCAAGCGTGTGCCGGGGGGCAAGGTGTCCAACTGGCTGCACGACACCCTGCATGAAGGCCAGGAGCTGGCGGTGCACGGGCCGGTCGGGCTGTTCAATGCCATGGATTTCACCGCGCCGAAAGTGCTGTACCTCAGCGGTGGTGTCGGCATTACGCCCGTTATGTCGATGGCTCGCTGGTTCTACGACACCAACGGCAACGTCGACATGGTGTTTATCCACAGCGCCCGTTCGCCCAAAGACATCATTTATCACCGCGAGCTGGAACACATGGCATCGCGGATCGACAACTTCAGTCTGCACCTGATCTGCGAGAAGCATGGTCTGGGCGAGCCGTGGGCCGGTTATCGCGGTTACCTGAACCACAAGATGCTCGAATTGATGGCGCCGGACTTCCTTGAGCGTGAAGTCTTCTGCTGCGGCCCGACCCCGTACATGAACGCGGTCAAGCGCATGCTCGAGACGGCGGGCTTCGACATGACGCGTTATCACGAGGAATCCTTTGGCGCGACGCCAGCGGAAGCCCGTGCCGATGCGGTGGAGCAAGCCGAACAAGCGGCGGATGCTCCGGAAGTCGATGCGGCGGATCTGCATCAGGTGGAGTTCACCGCGTCCGGCAAGAGCATTCGTGTGGCACCGGGCGAAACCGTGCATGCGGCGGCGGCCAAGCTTGGCTTACTGATTCCGAAGGCCTGCGGGATGGGGATCTGCGGGACCTGCAAGGTGATGAAGCTGGGCGGTGAGGTCGAAATGGACCACAACGGCGGGATTACCGAGGAAGACGAGGCCGAGGGTTACATTCTGTCGTGCTGCAGCGTGCCGAAGGGGGATGTGCGGATCGAGTTCTGATTCTCACCGCAGAACCTATGTGGGAGCGAGCCTGCTCGCGATGAGGCTCGCTCCCACAATGGTTGGTATTTCAGTCCACAAACAAGTCGGGCATCAGCTTGTCGTTGCTGTCTGGCTCAAAGCGGTAATGATCGAATTCGGTCACCCCATGCTCACGCAAAATCTCCTCATCAATCAGCAAGCGCCCGGTAATGCTGCGACCACTGCTGCTCAGAATCGCGTAAGCAGCATCCGCCATAATCGCCGGCGAACGCGCATGCTTGAACGACTCGCGTGACCCCAGCTGAAACTCGATGGCGGCTGTGGCGATCATGGTTTGCGGCCACAGGGAATTGACGCTGATGCCGTAGGAGGCAAATTCCTCATTCATGCCCAAAGTCAGCATGCTCATGCCGTATTTGGTCACCGTGTAAGGGCTGTACTGGGCGAACCACTTGGTGGCCAGGTTCAGCGGTGGCGACAGGTTGAGGATGTGGCCGGCGGTTTTTTTCAGATAGGGCAAGGCAGCCTGGCTGCACAGCAGCACGGCGCGGGTGTTGATCTGGTGCATCAGGTCGAAGCGCTTGAGCTCGATGTGTTGCACGCCGGTCAGCTTGATCGCCCCGGCATTGTTGATCAGCGCATCGATGCCGCCGAAATGCTCAGAGGCGTCGGCCATGGCCTGGCGCACGGCAATTTCATCGCGCACATCTACCTGCAAGGCCAGCGCCTTGCCGCCCGCAGCTTCAACTTCCGCCGCCACGCTGAAGATGGTGCCAGGCAGTTTGGGGTGAGGGGTGGCGCTTTTGGCGGCAATCACGATGTTGGCCCCATCCTTGGCTGCCCGCAGCGCAATCTCACGCCCGATCCCGCGGCTGGCGCCGGTAATGAACAGGGTTTTGCCTTTCAATGACATGCGTACGCTCCTGATTGTTGTTATCGATGCGGATCGAAACGGCTCGCCAGTCAATGTAGACCAACTCTTGCGCGATCATGATCGTTCCCACGCTCTGCGTGGGAATGCCTCTCGGGGCGCTCCGCGTTCCAGCCTCACCGCTGACACAATGCCCAGCATCGTTGGTGACGCAGAGCGTCATGGGCTGCATTCCCACGCAGAGCGTGGGAACGATCAGATGGGGGCCCTCAATACCAACGCTGAATCTCGATCAGCCCCTCCATCCCTGCATAGTTCCTCGCACTGGAATAGCGCCAGTGCTCAGGTAAATCCACGTACCCACGCTTCACCGGGTTGAAGTGGATGTAATCCAGCTTCTGGCGCATCACCGTTTCGCTGTACACCATTTCCGCGTGCGAACCTTCCTGCCACAACTGATAAACCCGATCCTGCTTATGTGCCCGTTTGCTGAAGCGCAGTCGTTGCAATGCGCGCTCTGCGCCTTTGTTTTGCAGATCGTCGATGATTTGGCGGGCGGTGAAGGATTTGAACTGGCGGAGGCATTTGCTCAGGTCTGGAGCCTCGGCAACGAAATGCAGATGGTTTTCCAGGACGACGTAACCATACAGCTTTAGATCTTGGCGGGTTTGTTGATAGCGCCAGCAATTGAGCAGGTGCTCGACAATGTAGGGGCGGATAAACAGCGGAAGCCATTCCATGAGGGTGCAGGTCAGGAAATGGGGTTTGTCGGGTTCGGTGATGGTGTAGCGACTTCGGCCCATGGATGCATTCCTTTGCGAGGGAATGACTAGGGTGAGCGGGGTGATGTAGTGGTGCTAGCGGACAGCGCCGCAGAGAAAGTGGGAAATTGCGACGCGCCTCTAATGATCGTTCCCACGCTCTGCGTGGGAATGCAGCCCGTGACGCTCTGCGTCACAAGGGTGTTGGACATGCGTCAGCGGTGAGGCAGGAACGCGGAGCGTCCCGAGAGGCATTCCCACGCAGAGCGTGGGAACGATCAGACTGGTGGGTGTCAGGCCGCCATCACTTCGCGAATATCCGTCGCCAATTCGCGCACGCGTTCTTCTTCGGTGTCCCATGAACACATAAATCGTGCGCCGCCGTTGCCGATGAAGGTGTAGAAGCGCCAGCCCTTGGCGGTCAGTGCGGCAATGGCCGGCTCTGACAGCTGCAGGAACACGCCGTTGGCCTGCACCGGGAACATCAGTTCCACGCCCGGAATGTCGCTCACCAGTTCGGCCAGCAGCTGCGCGCAGTGGTTGGCGTGGCGGGCGTATTTGAGCCAGGCGTCGTTTTCCAGAATCCCGACCCACGGTGCCGAGAGGAAGCGCATTTTCGACGCCAGTTGCCCGGCCTGTTTGCAGCGATAGTCGAAGTCTTCAGCCAGTTTGTGGTTGAAGAACAGAATCGCTTCGCCCACTGCCATGCCGTTTTTTGTGCCGCCGAAGCACAGTACGTCGACGCCGGCCTTCCAGGTCAGGTCCGCTGGTGAGCAGCCAAGAAATGCGCACGCGTTGGAGAAACGCGCGCCGTCCATATGCAGGTTCAGGCCCAGTTCTTTGCAGGTGACACTGATGGCGCGGATTTCTTGCGGGGTGTACACGCTGCCGACTTCGGTAGCCTGGGTCAGGGTCACGACGCGCGGTTTCGGGTAGTGGATGTCCTGGCGCTTGAGGGCGATTTCGCGGATCGATTCCGGCGTCAGCTTGCCGTTTTCGGTGCGAGCAATGAGCAACTTGGAGCCGTTGGAGAAAAACTCCGGCGCGCCGCATTCGTCGGTTTCGACGTGGGCGGTTTCCGAGCAGATCACGCTGTGGTAACTCTGGCACAGTGACGACAGGGCCAACGAGTTGGCCGCGGTGCCGTTGAAGGCGAAGAACACCTCGCAGTCGGTTTCGAACAGTTTGCGAAATTGATCCGAGGCGCGTGCGGTCCACTCATCGTCGCCGTAAGCGCGCTGGTGGCCGTGGTTGGCCTGTTCCATGGCAGCCCAGGCTTCGGGGCAGATACCGGAATAGTTGTCGCTGGCGAATTGTTGGCTCTTGTCGGTCATGGCCTGCTTCCGTGATCGAGGCGCTTGTGGCGCTTCGTTGGTCAATGATGATGCGCACTTTACCGAAGATCGTCCGGGGAGCACACGGGGTGAGTCTGTCAGAAAATTACAAACGCCTTGGGCAATTATGCACATGACTCAGAGGGACGGTGCACTGGATCTGCTCAAGTGGCTGGCGCTGCTGTGCATGGTGCTCGATCACCTGCGATATGTCGGTTACTCCATCGACTTTCTGTATGTGCCGGGTAGGTTGGCATTCCCGTGGTTCTGTTTGGCGATGGCGGCAAATCTATCGCGGGCACCTGCAACAACGACCGACGGCCAGTGGCGTTACCTCGGTTGGTTGTTGCTGTTTAGCGCTGTAAGCGAAATCCCCTACCGGATGTACATTCCTGATCACGACACCTTGAACGTGTTGCCCACGTTGGTTCTGGGTCTGTTGATCGCCCGTGGCTGGCAGCAGGGGATGCTCCAATCGCGACTATTGGCGGCCGGTGCCTTGTTGCTGGCGGCTTTGTTCCCGGAGCGACTGATGTTCGGGTTCTTCGGCATGCTGTTGCCGCTGGCGATGCTGCTGGTGATCCATCGGCCCTGGTATTTCAGCCTGCTGCCGGGGCTAGTCTGTCTGGCGGCCAATCAATGGCAAGTGCTGTATTACGCTGCACGACTTCATAGCGATGTAGCCATTCTCGGCATTGCCGCTTGTCTGATTGCGCCACTATTGGGGCTGTTGCTATTGCGACACGCCCAAGGCATCCGGCCAGCGCCGATGCGTCGCTGGGCTTACGCGCTCTATCCCGCGCATTTCCTCGTGCTTCTGGCCTTGCGCCAACTGATCGCCTGACCCCCAGGCTCTGTGGCGAGGGAGCTTGCTCCCGCTGGGCTGCGTAGCAGCCCCAAACCCAGCGAATGCGGTTCTTCAGGTTGATCGTGTTGGTCGTTTTGCGACTGCTGCGCAGCCGAGCGGGAGCAAGCTCCTCGCCACAAGAGCCTTCCCTGGTCCTGCCTTTTTGGCCCATGTCGTAAACGCACCTTTGCGTGGCGTCCATAGGCATTTGACCTGTCTGCGCCGGTCATACCATCGCATCCAAAGGGCACTGCCGTAACGCCAGTGCCTTACCGAGACGAATGGCGCATAGATGCCGCTGGGAGAGACGCGATGTTCAGCAAGCAAGACCAGATCAAGGGTTACGACGATGCACTGCTGGCGGCGATGAATGCCGAGGAGCAACGCCAGGAAGATCACATCGAGCTGATCGCGTCAGAGAACTACACCAGCAAGCGCGTGATGGAAGCGCAAGGCAGCGGCCTGACCAACAAATACGCCGAAGGTTATCCGGGCAAGCGCTACTACGGTGGCTGCGAGCACGTCGACAAGGTCGAAGCCCTGGCCATCGAACGCGCCAAGCAATTGTTCGGCGCCGACTACGCCAACGTCCAGCCGCACTCCGGTTCCTCGGCCAACAGCGCCGTGTACCTGGCCCTGCTGCAAGCCGGCGATACCATCCTCGGCATGAGCCTGGCCCACGGCGGTCACCTGACCCACGGTGCCAAAGTGTCGTCTTCGGGCAAGCTGTACAACGCCGTGCAGTATGGCATCGACACCAAAACCGGTCTGATCGATTACGACGAAGTCGAGCGCCTTGCCGTCGAATGCAAGCCAAAAATGATCGTTGCCGGCTTTTCGGCCTACTCCAAGACCCTCGACTTCCCTCGCTTCCGCCAGATTGCCGACAAGGTCGGTGCGCTGCTGTTCGTCGACATGGCCCACGTTGCCGGTCTGGTCGCTGCTGGCCTGTACCCGAATCCGCTGCCGTACGCTGATGTGGTCACCACCACCACCCACAAGACCCTGCGCGGTCCTCGTGGCGGCCTGATCCTGTGCAAGTCCAACGAAGAAATCGAGAAAAAGCTCAACGCCGCGGTATTCCCGGGTGCCCAGGGCGGCCCGCTGATGCACGTGATCGCCGGTAAGGCGGTGTGCTTCAAGGAAGCGCTGGAACCTGGCTTCAAGGCTTATCAGCAACAAGTGATCGACAACGCCCAGGCCATGGCCGGCGTATTTATCAAACGCGGCTACGATGTAGTGTCCGGCGGCACCGATAACCACCTGTTCCTGGTCAGCCTGATCCGTCAGGGCCTCACCGGCAAAGAGGCGGATGCAGCACTCGGTCGCGCCCACATCACCGTGAACAAGAACGCTGTCCCGAACGATCCACAGTCGCCGTTCGTGACCTCCGGCCTGCGTATCGGCACCCCGGCGGTGACCACTCGCGGCTTCAAGGTCACCCAGTGCATCACACTGGCCGGCTGGATCTGCGACATCCTCGACAACCTCGGCGACGCCGATGTCGAGGCCAATGTCGCGCAGCAAGTGGCAGCCCTGTGCGCGGACTTCCCGGTTTATCGCTGAGCGCGGTTTTGGAGTAAATGACTATGCAACGCTATTCGGGCTTCGGCCTCTTCAAACACTCCCTCAGCCATCACGAAAACTGGCAGAAGATGTGGCGCACGCCGACCCCTAAAAAGGTCTATGACGTGGTCATCGTCGGCGGTGGCGGGCATGGTCTGGCGACCGCTTACTACCTGGCCAAGGAACACGGCATCACTAACGTGGCCGTGGTCGAGAAAGGCTGGCTGGGCGGCGGTAACACCGCGCGCAACACCACCATCGTTCGCTCCAACTACCTGTGGGACGAGTCGGCGCACCTGTACGAACACGCGATGAAACTGTGGGAAGGCCTGTCCCAGGACCTGAACTACAACGTGATGTTCTCCCAGCGTGGCGTCTACAACCTGTGCCATACCCTGCAGGACATTCGTGATTCCGAGCGTCGGGTCAGCGCCAACCGCCTCAACGGCGTGGACGGCGAACTGCTCGATGCCAAACAGGTAGCCGACGAGATTCCGTACCTCGACTGCTCCAAGAACACTCGCTACCCGGTGATGGGCGCAACCGTCCAGCGTCGCGGCGGCGTGGCTCGTCACGATGCCGTGGCGTGGGGTTTTGCCCGCGCCGCTGACGCCTTGGGCGTGGACCTGATTCAACAGACCGAAGTGATCGGCTTCCGCAAGGAAAACGGCGTGTGCATCGGCGTTGAAACCA
Source organism: Pseudomonas sp. S2_A02 (assembly GCF_054668495.1). Taxonomy (NCBI): domain Bacteria; kingdom Pseudomonadati; phylum Pseudomonadota; class Gammaproteobacteria; order Pseudomonadales; family Pseudomonadaceae; genus Pseudomonas; species Pseudomonas sp. S2_A02. The sequence continues at coordinate 4,238,256 of NZ_CP162776.1, forward strand.
ACAAGGGCTTCATCGGCGCCAAGCGCGTCGGTGTGGTCACCGCCGGTAACTCCGGGCACATGGCCAAACTCGCCGGTTTCCGTCTGCCGATCGAATCGCACCCGCTGCAAGCGCTGGTGTCCGAACCGATCAAGCCGATTATCGACAGCGTGATCATGTCCAACGCCGTACACGGTTACATCAGCCAGTCCGACAAGGGCGATCTGGTGATCGGCGCCGGTATCGACGGTTATAACGGCTACGGTCAGCGCGGTTCGTACCCGGTGATCGAGCACACCGTTCAGGCCATCGTCGAGATGTTCCCGGTGTTGTCCCGCGTACGCATGAACCGTCAGTGGGGCGGCATCGTCGACACCACGCCGGATGCGTGCCCGATCATTTCGAAAACCCCGGTACCGAACATGTTCTTCAACTGCGGTTGGGGCACCGGTGGCTTCAAGGCAACACCTGGCTCGGGCAACGTATTTGCCGCCAGCCTGGCCAAGGGTGAAATGCACCCATTGGCTGCACCTTTCTCCATCGACCGTTTCCACAACGGTGCGTTGATCGACGAACACGGCGCTGCTGCGGTTGCCCACTAACAGGAGAAATCCCCATGTTGCATATCTTCTGTCCTCACTGCGGCGAGTTGCGCTCCGAAGAGGAATTCCACGCATCCGGCCAGGCGCACATCCCGCGTCCACTGGATCCGAACAGCTGCACCGACGAGGAGTGGGGCGACTACATGTTCTTCCGCGATAACCCTCGCGGTCTGCACCACGAACTGTGGGATCACGTTGCCGGTTGCCGTCAGTACTTCAACGTCACCCGTAACACCGTGACCTACGAGATTCTCGAAACCTACAAGATCGGCGCCAAGCCGCAGTTCACCGACAAGACCGACAGCCCGAAAGCGGCCGCCACGGCTCTGGGAGAGAAGGTATGAGCCAGATCAATCGCCTGTCCAATGGCGGACGCATCGACCGCAACAAAGTGCTGAGCTTCACTTTCAACGGCCAGGTCTACAAAGGCTTTGAAGGCGATACCCTCGCTGCCGCCTTGCTGGCCAACGGTGTCGACATCATCGGCCGCAGCTTCAAGTACTCGCGCCCGCGCGGCATCTTCGCCGCCGGTGCCGAAGAGCCGAACGCCGTGCTGCAGATCGGTGCGACCGAAGCCACGCAGATCCCGAACGTGCGCGCCACGCAACAAGCGCTGTATCAAGGCCTGGTCGCCACCAGCACCAACGGCTGGCCGAGCGTGAACAACGACATGATGGGGATTCTCGGCAAGGTCGGCGGCAAGCTGATGCCACCGGGCTTCTACTACAAAACCTTCATGTACCCGCAATCGTTCTGGATGACCTACGAGAAGTACATTCGTAAGGCTGCCGGCCTTGGCCGCTCGCCGACCGAGAACGATCCGGACACCTACGACTACATGAACCAGCACTGCGACGTGCTGATCGTCGGCGCTGGCCCTGCGGGTCTGGCGGCTGCACTGGCGGCTGCCCGTAGCGGTGCGCGTGTGATCCTGGCCGATGAGCAGGAAGAGTTCGGCGGCAGCCTGCTCGATTCCCGCGAAAGCCTCGATGGCAAACCCGCTACCGAGTGGGTTGCCAGCGTCATCGCCGAGCTGAAAAACACCCCGGACGTGCTGCTGTTGCCGCGCGCCACGGTCAACGGTTACCACGACCATAACTTCCTGACCATTCACGAGCGCCTCACCGATCACCTCGGCGACCGCGCCCCGATCGGCCAGGTGCGTCAGCGCATCCACCGGGTTCGCGCCAAACGTGTAGTGCTGGCGACCGGTACTCACGAGCGTCCACTGGTTTACGGCAACAACGACGTGCCGGGCAACATGCTCGCCGGCGCCGTGTCGACTTATGTTCGCCGTTACGGCGTGGCACCGGGCAAAAAGCTCGTGCTGTCGACCAACAACGATCACGCTTACCGCGTAGCGCTGGATTGGCTCGATGCCAGTCTGCAAGTGGTCGCAATCGCCGATGCCCGCAGCAACCCTCGCGGTGCGCTGGTGGAAGAAGCGCGCGCCAAAGGCATTCGCATCCTGACCGGCAGTGCCGTGATCGAGGCCCGTGGCAGCAAGCACGTCACCGCCGCTCGCGTTGCCGCGATTGACGTAAAAGCACACACCGTGACCAGCCCGGGCGAGTGGCTCGATTGCGACCTGGTCGCCAGTTCCGGCGGCTACAGCCCGGTGGTTCACCTGGCGTCGCACTTGGGTGGCAAGCCGATCTGGCGTGAAGATATCCTCGGTTTCGTACCAGGCGAAGCACCGCAAAAACGCGTGTGCGTCGGTGGCATCAACGGCGTCTACGGCCTCGGCGATTCGCTGGCCGACGGTTTTGAAGGCGGTGCTCGCGCCGCTGGCGAAGCCGGTTTCGGCAAGGTCGAAGGCGTTTTGCCGAAAGCCTTGAGCCGTCTGGAAGAACCGACGTTGGCGCTGTTCCAGGTGCCTCACGAAAAAGCCACTGCCCGTGCGCCGAAGCAATTCGTCGACCTGCAAAACGACGTCACCGCTGCCGCCATCGAATTGGCGACCCGCGAGGGCTTCGAGTCGGTCGAGCACGTCAAACGCTACACCGCACTGGGCTTCGGCACCGATCAGGGCAAGCTCGGCAACGTCAACGGTCTGGCCATTGCCGCCCGTTCGCTGAACGTGACCATCCCGCAGATGGGCACCACCATGTTCCGCCCGAACTACACGCCGGTGACCTTCGGCGCCGTGGCCGGTCGTCACTGTGGGCACATCTTCGAGCCGGTTCGTTTCACCGCGCTGCATCACTGGCACGTGAAAAACGGTGCTGAATTCGAAGACGTCGGTCAGTGGAAACGTCCTTGGTACTTCCCGAAAAACGGTGAAGACCTGCATGCCGCCGTGAAGCGCGAATGCAAAGCCGTGCGCGACAGCGTCGGCCTGCTGGATGCTTCGACCCTGGGCAAGATCGACATCCAGGGCCCGGACACCCGCGAGTTCCTCAACCGCATCTACACCAACGCCTGGACCAAGCTTGACGTGGGCAAGGCGCGTTACGGCCTGATGTGCAAAGAAGACGGCATGGTGTTCGACGACGGCGTGACCGCCTGCCTGGCCGACAACCACTTCGTGATGACCACCACCACCGGCGGCGCTGCACGCGTGCTGCAATGGCTGGAAATCTACCATCAGACCGAATGGCCAGACCTGAAGGTGTACTTCACTTCCGTGACGGATCACTGGGCAACCATGACCCTGTCCGGGCCGAACAGCCGCAAGCTGCTCAGCGAAGTCACCGATGTCGACTTGAGCAACGAAGCTTTCCCGTTCATGACCTGGAAAGAAGCTCTGGTCGGCGGCGTACCGGCGCGGATATTCCGGATTTCGTTTACCGGCGAGCTGTCGTACGAAGTCAACGTGCAGGCCGACTACGCCATGGGCGTACTCGAGAAAATCGTCGAGGCCGGGAAGAAGTACAACCTGACTCCGTACGGCACTGAAACCATGCACGTACTGCGGGCCGAGAAGGGCTTCATCATCGTCGGCCAGGATACTGACAGCTCGATGACCCCGGACGACCTGAACATGGGCTGGTGTGTCGGTCGCACCAAACCGTTCTCGTGGATCGGCCAGCGCGGCATGAACCGTGAAGACTGTGTACGTGATCAACGCAAACAGTTGGTCGGCCTGAAGCCGATCGATCCGAACAAGTGGCTACCGGAAGGTGCGCAACTGGTGTTCAACACCAAGCAAACCATCCCGATGACCATGGTCGGTCACGTGACTTCCAGCTACCTGCACAACTCCCTGGGCTATTCGTTTGCCATGGGTGTGGTCAAGGGCGGCCTGAAGCGCATGGGTGAGCGGGTGTTCGCACCGCTGGCCGACGGCAGCGTGATCGAGGCGGAAATCGTTTCTTCGGTGTTCTTCGATCCGAAAGGCGATCGCCAGAACGTGTAACACCACAGTCCCCTGTGGGAGCGGGCTTGCCCGCGATGAACGATAACGCGGTGCCACAGGCAGACCGAGTTGCTCCCATCGCGGGCAAGCCACGCTCCCACAGGAAATTGAATTCAGGAACAGGTGCTTTATGACCGCAGCCAATGTTTACCAACAACGCCCAACCACCGGGGCCAAGGCCGAGTCGTCGCTGCATCACGCCGACCTCGCCAGCCTGGTGGGCAAGGGCCGCAAGAACGCCGGCGTGATCGTGCGTGAGAAAAAACTCCTCGGTCACCTGACCATTCGTGGCGATGGCCATGATCCAGCGTTCGCTGCCGGTGTGCACAAGGCTCTGGGCCTGGAGCTGCCAGCCGCGTTGACCGTGGTGATCAAGGGCGAAACCAGCCTGCAATGGATGGGGCCGGATGAATGGCTGCTGATCGTGCCGACCGGTGAAGAATTCGCCGCCGAGCAGAAATTGCGCAAAGCGTTGGGCGACCTGCACATCCAGATCGTCAACGTCAGCGGCGGCCAGCAGATCCTCGAACTCAGCGGCCCGAACGTACGCCAGGTGCTGATGAAGTCCACCAGCTACGACGTGCATCCCAACAACTTCCCGGTGGGCAAGGCTGTCGGCACGGTGTTCGCCAAGTCGCAACTGATGATCCGCCACACTGCCGAAGACACCTGGGAACTGCTGATTCGTCGCAGCTTCTCGGATTACTGGTGGTTGTGGTTGCAGGATGCTGCCGCCGAGTACGGGCTTAGCGTCCAGGCGTAATTGTGGCGAGGGAGCTTGCTCCCGCTCGGCTGCGCAGCAGTCGTAAAACCTGAGTCCGCGTTCCATCTGCAGGAATGCGGTTGCTGAAATAGGGGTTGCTTCGCAACCCAGCGGGAGCAAGCTCCCTCGCCACAGGTCTTCGCAGTCGCGTAGGTATTTTCGAACAGGAGTCACCGCACTATGAGCCGCGCCCCAGACACATGGATTCTGACCGCCGATTGCCCTAGCGTCCTCGGCACCGTGGATGCGGTGACCCGCTTTCTGTTCGAGCAGGGCTGCTACGTCACCGAGCACCATTCCTTCGATGACCGGCTCTCGGGCCGTTTCTTTATTCGCGTGGAATTTCGTCAGCCTGATGGCTTCGACGAACAAGCTTTCCGCGCAGGTTTGGCAGAGCGTGGTGACGCCTTCGGGATGGTCTTCGAGCTGACCCCGCCGCACCACCGGCCAAAAGTAGTGATCATGGTCTCCAAGGCCGATCACTGCCTCAACGATTTGCTCTACCGCCAGCGCATCGGCCAGTTGTCGATGGACGTGGTCGCCGTGGTCTCCAACCACCCGGACCTCAAGCCGTTGGCCGACTGGCACCAGATTCCGTACTACCATTTTCCGCTGGACCCGAACGACAAACCGGCGCAGGAGCGTCAGGTCTGGCAGGTGATCGAAGAATCCGGCGCTGAACTGGTGGTCCTTGCCCGTTACATGCAGGTCCTGTCGCCAGAGCTGTGCCGCAAACTCGATGGTAAGGCGATTAACATTCATCACTCCCTGCTGCCGGGTTTCAAGGGTGCCAAACCCTATCACCAGGCCTACAACAAGGGCGTGAAACTGGTCGGCGCCACGGCGCACTACATCAACAACGACCTGGACGAAGGCCCGATCATCGCCCAAGGCGTGGAGGCTGTGGATCACAGTCACTATCCCGAAGATTTGATCGCCAAAGGGCGGGATATCGAAGGGCTGACCCTGGCGCGGGCCGTTGGTTATCACATTGAAAGACGCGTGTTTTTGAACGCCAATCGCACCGTCGTTCTTTAGATCGCCATCGCGGGCAAGCCCGCTCCCACAGGGTTTGGGTCGTTCACAAACCTTGGGCCCACCCAGATCCACTGTGGGAGCGGGCTTGCCCGCGATGAGGCCCCAACAGACAACGCAAGAAGACACAGGCAATAACCCGAGTAATCAACGCGCCGCCGATCCATGGCGACGCGACCGCTACATAAAAACAACAGCGAGGTGAAAGCATGTCTGGTAATCGTGGTGTGGTGTATCTCGGCGCTGGCAAGGTCGAAGTACAGAAAATCGACTATCCCAAAATGCAGGACCCGCGCGGCAGGAAGATCGAGCACGGTGTCATCCTGCGCGTAGTTTCCACCAATATCTGTGGTTCCGATCAGCACATGGTGCGCGGTCGTACCACCGCTCAGACCGGTCTGGTGCTGGGCCACGAGATCACTGGTGAAGTGATCGAGAAGGGCAGCGGTGTCGAGAATCTGCAGATCGGCGACTTGGTGTCGGTACCTTTCAACGTTGCCTGTGGTCGTTGCCGTTCGTGCAAAGAGCAACATACTGGCGTCTGCCTGAGCGTTAACCCGGCGCGTCCGGGCGGTGCCTATGGTTATGTCGACATGGGTGACTGGACCGGTGGCCAAGCCGAGTACGCGTTTGTGCCGTATGCCGACTTCAACTTGCTGAAACTCCCGGATCGCGATCGCGCGATGGAGAAAATCCGCGACCTGACCTGCCTCTCCGACATCCTGCCGACCGGTTACCACGGCGCAGTGACCGCCGGCGTTGGACCTGGCAGCACCGTGTACATCGCTGGTGCCGGCCCAGTCGGACTGGCAGCTGCCGCTTCGGCTCGCTTGTTGGGTGCTGCAGTGGTGATCATCGGTGACGTCAACCCGATCCGCCTGGCTCACGCCAAGGCGCAGGGTTTCGAAATTGCCGACCTGTCGACAGACACCCCGCTGCACGAACAGATCGCCGCGCTGTTGGGCGAGCCGGAAGTGGATTGTGCTGTTGATGCGGTGGGCTTCGAAGCCCGCGGTCACGGCCATGCCGGCGTGAAACATGAAGCTCCGGCAACTGTGCTCAACTCGCTGATGGGCGTGGTTCGCGTGGCTGGCAAAATCGGTATCCCTGGCCTGTACGTGACTGAAGACCCGGGTGCTGTGGATGCAGCCGCGAAAATGGGCAGCCTGAGCATTCGCTTTGGTCTGGGCTGGGCCAAATCCCACAGCTTCCACACCGGCCAGACGCCAGTGATGAAGTACAACCGCCAACTGATGCAGGCGATCATGTGGGACCGCATCAAGATTGCCGACATCGTCGGTGTTGAAGTCATCAGCCTGGATGACGCACCCCGTGGTTATGGCGAGTTCGATGCGGGCGTGCCGAAGAAGTTTGTGATCGATCCGCACAAGATGTTCAGCGCGGCGTAAGGCTTCAAGCAAAGCAAAACGGCGACCCTCGGGTCGCCGTTTTTTTATGCGTCACGCTTACCCTGTGGTGAGGGGGCCTTTGTGGCTCCCCTCGCCACAAACGTCGCCTCACTTCTTCCTCCAGGTCCGGGCGCCTGTATGCCATTCATCGCGTGAGTCCGGGGTTTCACGTTTCCTCGACGTGACGGGGGAACATGCCAGCGGATACCCGGTCAAATCGGCAGTTTTTCCGCCTCGTTACCGGGCGGTTTTCATGCCAATAGAGGATGTCTTGATGAACGTTTCACGCGGTTTTGCACTGGCATCGCTCATGGCTGTTGCTTCGTTGACGACGCTGGCGGCCAACCCGGCCTTTGCACAGTTCAGCCTCGTTGATGCGGCCAAAGCGGTTTCGGCGATGCAGGGCGACGAAGGCGACATGAGCAACGAGAGCGATGAGGCCGATGGCATCGTGGCAGCGGCGCCCAAGGCCGCCGGTTTGCTCAATACCCTGGGCTCGCAGCTCGACATCACCCCGGAGCAGGCCATCGGCGGTGCCGGTGCGATGCTGGGGCTGGCGAGAAATCAGCTCAGCGGCCAGGACTTCTCCGAACTGAGCAAAAACGTACCGGGCCTCAGTCAAATCGCCGGTAATAGTGCCATCGGTGGCTTGAATGGATTGGGTGGACTGCTCGGCGGCGGTTCGGACAAGAATGCTTTGCTCGATGGCTTGTTGGGTAACGTCAAGGACACTAGCGACCTGAACAACGCCTTCAGTGCCCTGGGCATGGACACCGGGATGATCGGCATGTTTGCCCCCGTGATCCTGCAATACCTAGGTCAGCAAGGCGTGGCCGGTTCGCTGCTGCAAAACCTCGGCGGGATCTGGGGCACAGGCACCGGTAGCTAAGTCAGCCTTCGGCGCGTAGCGCCTTGATGCGCCGGTCTTTTTCGATCCAGAGCTGGTTGACCCAGTTCTGGACCTTTTCGCGAAATGCCGGATCGTTTTCGTAATCGCCTTGCCACAGCGCCGGGTCCAGTTCGCGGGTCTGGATATCGATGATCACCCTTGGCACGTTGCCGCTGATCAAATCCCAGAAACCTGGAATCTGCTGCTGCGGATACACCACTGTCACATCGAGAACGGCATCCAGCTGTTCACCCATCGCCGCCAGCACAAAAGCCACGCCGCCAGCCTTGGGCTTGAGCAGGTGAGTGAAGGGTGACTGCTGTTGGGCGCTTTTCGCCGAGGTGTATCGAGTACCTTCCAGGTAATTGACCACCGTCACTGGCTGACGCTTGTACAGCTCGCAGGCTTGTTTAGTGATCTCCAGATCCTTGCCGGCCAGCTCCGGGTTTTTCTCCAGAAACGCCTTGGTGTAGCGCTTCATGAACGGATAGTCCAACGCCCACCAGGCCAGACCCAGGAACGGCACCCAGATCAGTTCTTTCTTGAGGAAGAATTTGAAGAACGGCGTGCGCCGGTTAAGTGTCTGGATCAGTGCCGGAATATCGACCCAGGACTGATGGTTGCCGATCACCAGATACGAGGTGTCGCGGCGCAGATCATCGCCGCCGCGAATGTCCCATTGGGTGGGAATGCACAGTCGGAAGATCAGCTTGTCGATTTCGGCCCAGGTTTCGGCAATCCACATCACCGTCCAGGAGGCGTAATCGCGAAAGCGCCCGGGCAGGATCAGCTTCAGCAGGGCGAACACCATCAAAGGCCCGAACAGCACCAGGGTGTTAAGCAACAGCAGCAGGGTGACGAAACAGCCGGTGAGCAGGCGGCGCATAGGTAACTCTTGAAAGCGTTTGGGCGCGCCATGATAAGCAGCTTCAGGCGACAGGCCAAATCGGTGGTGACGAATGTTTCACGTTTGTGGCGGTATGTTTGACTGACATAACGATCGTTCCCACGCTCTGCGTGGGAATGCAGCCGGGACGCTCCGCGTCCCCAAAGCGTGACGCAGAGCGTCCCATGCGGCATTCCCACGCGGAGCATGGGAACGATCATTCACACAACGGTCTAAAATCCCACTGCCCACTCTTCAAGGAAGCCCATTACGTGAAATCTCTCCTTGCACTGCTTTCCCTCGTGGCCCTTCCGGTCCTGGCCGCTGAGCCGACCCTGTACGGGCGTTACGAATACATCGCGCTGCCGGAAATCGGCGGCGAAGTTCTCAAGGCCAAAATGGACACCGGCGCCCTGACCGCGTCGCTGTCGGCCAAAGACATCGAAACATTCACCCGCGATGGCGACGAGTGGGTGCGTTTCCGCCTCGCCACCAAAGGTGCCAGCAACAAGGTCTATGAACACAAGGTCGCGCGGATCAGCAAGATCAAGACCCGCTCCGAAGAAGACGAGGATGACAAGGAAGCGATCGAGCCCACCAAGCGCCCGGTGGTTGATTTGGAACTGTGCCTGGGCAACGTCAAACGCACCGTCGAGGTCAACCTCACCGACCGCAGCAGCTTCAATTACCCGTTGCTGATCGGCGCCAAAGCGCTGCGTGAATTCGGTGCGGCGGTGAACCCGGCACGGCGTTTTACGGCAGACAAACCCGACTGCTGATTGACGGCGAATCAGCCTTGGGGCACCGTTCGCCCACTTAACCAGCGGGCTCGGACGCCATGCCTCATATCCTGATTGTCGAAGACGAAGCGGCGATTGCCGATACCCTGATTTTCGCCTTGCAGGGCGAGGGCTTCACCACCACCTGGTTGAGCCTTGGCGGGGCGGCTCTTGAACATCAGCGCGCCACGCCGGCCGACCTGATCATCCTCGATGTCGGCCTGCCAGACATCAGCGGCTTCGAGACCTGCAAGCAGTTGCGGCGTTTTAGCGAAGTGCCGGTGATTTTCCTCAGCGCCCGTGATGCAGAGATCGATCGGGTGGTGGGCCTGGAGATCGGTGCCGACGATTACGTGGTTAAACCGTTCAGCCCTCGGGAAGTGGCGGCGCGGGTCCGGGCGATTCTCAAGCGCATGGCGCCACGACCGGTGGCGGAGGTGGCGTCAGCGCTGTTTCGCATCGACAGCGAACGCGTACAGATCAGCTATCGCAGTCAGCCCCTGAGCCTGACTCGCCATGAGTTTCGTTTGCTGCAGTGCCTGCTCGAGCAACCCGAGCGAGTCTTCAGCCGCGAGCAATTGCTCGATGCGCTGGGCGTGGCCGCCGATGCCGGCTACGAGCGCAGCATCGACAGCCACATCAAGAGTGTGCGCGCCAAATTACGCCAGGTGAAAGCCGACGCCGAACCGATCCAGACTCACCGCGGCCTCGGTTACAGCTACAGCCCGGGGCACAGCTGATGCCACTGGGGATCCGGATTTTTCTGGTCTACGTGCTGTTCATCGGCCTGACCGGCTACTTCGTGCTCAATACCGTGATGGAAGAAATTCGCCCCGGCGTGCGCCAGTCCACCGAAGAAACCCTGGTGGACACCGCCAACCTGATGGCCGAGATCCTGCGCGACGACTTCAAGGCTGGCACCCTCAGCCAGAACCGCTGGCCCGAGTTGCTCAAGGCTTACGGTGAACGGCAACCGAAGGCGAGTATCTGGGGCATGCCGAAGAATCAGGTCAACCACCGGATTTACGTCACCGATGCCAAGGGCATTGTGGTGCTGGATTCCAGCGGCGTCGCGGTGGGCCAGGACTACTCGCGCTGGAACGACGTCTACCTGACCTTGCGCGGCGAGTACGGCGCTCGTTCGACGCGCAGCAACCCGGATGATTCGAACTCGTCGGTGATGCACGTCGGTGCACCGATTCGCGACAACGGCCAGATCATTGGCGTGGTGACGGTGGCCAAGCCCAACAGCTCGCTGCAGCCTTACGTTGACCGCACCGAGCGGCGATTGCTGATTTATGGCGCCGGGCTGATTGGCCTGGGTTTGCTGTTCGGTGCGTTGTTGTCGTGGTGGCTGAGCGTGGCGCTGCGGCGGTTGACGGCGTATGCCCAGGCAGTCAGTGAAGGCCGGCGGGTCGAGGTACCGCATTATCGTGGCGGCGAGCTGGAACAACTGGCCACGGCAGTGGAGCAGATGCGCACCCAGCTCGAAGGCAAAGCCTACGTCGAGCGTTATGTGCACACCCTGACCCATGAATTGAAAAGCCCGCTGGCGGCGATTCGTGGTGCGGCGGAGTTACTGCAAGGCGAGATGCCGCTGGCTCAGCAGCAGCGATTCGTCAGCAACATCGACAGCGAAAGCGTACGCATGCAGCAGTTGATCGAACGACTGCTGAACCTCGCGCAGGTGGAACAGCGCCAAGGGCTGGAAGAGCGGGTGGCCGTGCCGTTGGCGGGTTTGGTAGATGAGCTGTTGAGCGCGCAGGCTGCGAGAATCGAAGGCAAGCAGTTGCGTGTGGAACAGCAAATTGCAGCGGATCTGAACCTGCTCGGCGAGCCGTTTCTGTTGCGTCAGGCGCTGGGCAATCTGCTGGAGAATGCGTTGGACTTCACCCCGGTTCGAGGCGTGCTGCGCTTGTGCGCTGAACGAGTCGGTGAGCAGATTGAGTTCAGGCTGTTCAACCAGGCCGAGGCGATTCCCGACTATGCATTGCCGCGCTTGAGCGAGCGCTTCTATTCACTGCCGCGCCCGGACAGTGGGCGTAAAAGTACGGGGTTGGGGCTTAACTTCGTTGAAGAGGTGGTCAAGTTGCATGGCGGGGTGATGAGTATCGGTAATGTCGACGGCGGGGTTGAAGCCAAATTGAGCCTGCCTTAGGACCGAGTCGCGGCCATCGCGAGCAAGCCCGCTCCCACACTGGATCTCCTGTGATCACAAAAAAGGTGCCCATCGCCGATTAACTGTGGGAGCGGGCTTGCTCGCGAAGAGGCCGGCCCAGTCTCCACAAAGTCTCCACATTCCCCCCATAAAACTCCCACACACCGACTCCAGACTTTCCCCATCCAAACAGGGAGAGTCCCATGAACCGTAGCCTGACCCTAAAACTCGGGGCGATTGCCCTTTTGATTCTATTGCTGCTGATCCCGTTGCTGATGATCAACGGCGTGATCCAGGAGCGGCAACAACTGCGCGATGGTGTGCTCGAAGACATCGCCCGCAGCTCCAGCTACAGCCAGCAACTGAGCGGCCCGCTGATGGTGGTGCCCTATCGAAAAACGGTGCGCACCTGGAAAACCAACGAAAAAACCAACCAGCGTTACCAGGATGTCGGCGAGGAACGCGGGCGTTTGTATTTCCTGCCGGAGCGCTTCGAACTGGACGGCCAGGTCCAGACTGAACTTCGCGCCCGGGGTATCTACGAAGCCCGGCTGTTCCATGCCGACAACCGCATCAGCGGGCATTTCTCGGTCCCGGCGCAACTGGGCATCAAGGAGGATTTCGCCGATTACCGCTTCGATCAACCGTTCCTGACCGTCGGCATCAGCGACATTCGCGGCATCGAAAATGCCCTGAAACTCGAACTCAATGGCCAGAGCCTGGACTTTGTACCGGGTAGCCAAGTGGGCTGGTTGGGCGAGGGTGTGCACGTGACGCTGCCAGCGCTGAACACCCAACAGGCCACGGAGCTGGCCTTCGGTTTCGACTTGCGCCTGCAAGGCACCGGCCAGTTGCAGATTCTCCCGGTGGGCAAGACCAGCAAGGTTTCACTGGCCGCCAATTGGCCTCACCCCCAGCTTCATCGGTAACTACCTGCCGGCCCAGCGTGAAATCACCGATCAGGGCTTCACCGCCAATTGGCAGACCTCGTTTTTCTCCACCAACCTGCAAGAGGCGTTGAACAGTTGCGTGTCTGGCGGCCAGTGCGAGGCGTTCATCGGTCGCAGCTTCGGCGTGAGTTTCATCGACCCGGTGGACCAGTACCTGAAAAGCGACCGGGCAATCAAATACGCGTTGCTGTTCATCGTCCTGACCTTCGCCGGTTTTTTCCTCTTCGAAGTGCTGAAAAGCCTGGCAGTACACCCGGTGCAATACGCTTTGGTGGGTGTGGCGTTGGCGTTCTTCTACCTGTTGCTGTTGTCGCTGTCCGAGCACATCGGCTTCGCCCTGGCGTATCTGCTGTCGGCGAGTGGTTGTGTGTTGTTGATCGGTTTCTATGTCTGCCATGTGCTACGCAGCGTGCATCACGGTTTGAGTTTTTCGGCGGGGCTGGCGGCATTGTATGGCTTGCTCTACGGCTTGCTGAGTGCCGAGGATTACGCGCTGTTGATGGGCTCGCTGCTGTTGTTCGGGCTGCTGGGCGTGTTCATGGTGCTGACGCGCAAGCTGGACTGGTACGGGATCGGGCAAAAAACCGCCAAGCCGCTGGCCTTTGATATTGGAGCCGTGGAATGAGCCGGTCGTTGGGGTTGCGCGAGGATCAGCGAGTGGGAGAGGTGTTGGCGACGCGGATTGCCGGGTTGTTTCCGTTGGATTGCGGTGGTTCCTTCGCGGGCAAGCCTCGCTCCTACGGATCACTTGGACCTGTAGGAGCGTGGCTTGCCCGCGAAGACGGCAGACCAGTCACCGCGAGTTTCAGACCTTCGGCATCGTCGCAATCATCGAAGGCCGCTGACTCACCTCAAAATACCACTCCGCCAGCTTCGGATTCTCTTTGCGCCATTCCAGATCCGGGTGGCGCAGATCCAGATAACCCAAGGCACAGGCCACACTGATCGCCGCCACATCGAAATGGCTGGTCAGCTCGGCAATCGCGTCGGCCTCCAGCAATGCCAGAGCGCGACGAATCTTGTCGCGCTGACTGTCGAGCCATTCGTCCCAGTGCTTTTCCGGGACGCGCAGGGCCACTTCATAGCGAATCATCACTGCGGCATCCATGATCCCGTCGGCCAAGGAAGCCAGGGTCAGACGCCGCCAGCGCGCCGAGCCGTCGCGAGGGATCAGCGGATTGCCGACGTGCTGGTAATCGAGATAGTCGAGGATCACCCGACTGTCGTACAACACATTGCCATCGGCCAGGCGCAGGGCTGGAATTTTGCCTAGCGGGTTGTCTTCGTTGAGGGCCAGATCCGGGCTGACCGGCGTGAGCTGGCTGGCTTGCAGCGCCACGCGGTTGGTTTGACCGGTTTCGTGCAGCAGCACCATGACTTTGCGAACGAAGGGCGACGCAGGGTTGTGGAACAAGGTCATGCTGGGGACGGACATGGCGACGATCTCGATCATGGGCAGTGTCGGCAGCATAGCGCTTTAAAGCTTGAGCTCAAGCGCGAGCTCACGGTTGAGCACGGAACGAAGTGTGGGAGCGGGCTTGCTCGCGAAAGCGGTGGCTCAGTTGCATCAATGTTGAATGTTAAACCGCTTTCGCGAGCAAGCTGAACTGGCCTAATGATTTTGGACACTTCAATCGGGCGCTATGATGGCGCCCAAATCTGAGGTGTTTTGGCTATGCGTAAATCTTATTCCAGTGAGTTCAAACTCAAGGCGGCGAGCATGGTGCTGGACGAGGGACAGTCAGTTCCCGAGGTCTGCGCCAGCCTGGATATCGGTCCTACGGCCCTGCGCCGCTGGGTCGACCAGGTTCGGAAGGAACGTTTGGGCTCGACTCCGGTGGGCGCTAAGGCGATTACCGCCGATCAGCGAGAGATCCAGCAACTCAAAGCCTTGCTCAGGCAAAAAGACCTGGATATCGAAATCCTAAAAAAGGCCAGTGCTCTCCTGCTGTTGGACGCCAAAGATCATTCACGTTGATCGATGAGCTGGACGAGCAGTACGGCGTTAACAATTGCTGTCGGGCGTTCGGCGTCAACCGCAGCAGCTTTTATGCCTGGCGTCAGCGCCAAGGCAAGGTCAAACCTGAGAGGGAGAAACTCAAGGCCGTGCTGGTCGAACATCACAAGGAATCCAGATCATCTGCTGGCTCGCGCACTTTGGCCAAGGAGCTGCAAGCCAAGGGACATCGTGTTGGGCGGCATATGGCTCGCAGCCTGATGCGCGAAGCGGGCGTTGCCAGTCGTCAGCGCCGGCGGCACAAGTACAAATCTTCCGGCGTGGAAGCGCTGGTGGCGCCGCATGTGCTCAAGCGCAAGTTTGATGTTACAGCGGTCAATCAGGTGTGGTGTGGCGATGTGACGTACATAAAGGTCGGCACGCGCTGGCTGTACTTTGCGGCGGTTCTGGATCTGTTCGCTCGCCGGATTGTGGGCTGGTCGTTTTCGATGATTTCCGATGCCACGCTAACCTGCGAAGCGTTGCGCATGGCGGTCGAGCTCCGAGGCCGGCCAAAAGAGGTGCTGTTTCATTCTGATCAAGGCTGCCAATACACCAGCCATAAATTCAGAAATGAGATGCGCAAGCATGGACTTTTGCAAAGCATGAGTCGTAAAGGTGAGTGCTGGGACAACGCCCCGATGGAGCGTTTCTTTGGGAGCCTTAAATCAGAGTGGGTGCCAGAAGATGGCTACAACTCTGAGCACGAAGCCCGAATAGACGTGCAACGCTACGTGATGCGTTACAACAACGTCAGGCTCCATAGCTACAACGGCTATCGTTCACCGGTAGCTATGGAGAAACTGGCGGCATGAAAACCGTAACTGGTGTCCAAAATTAGTTGACCAGTTCAAGCCCGCTCCCACAGGGTTTTGTGCTGTTCAATCGCGTTGCAATAGCCCGCGCAAGGCGAGGACGGCGGGGATGCCCAGCCCGAGCCAACTCAATGCATCCCACACACCATCGCCCAGCAACGCGGCAAACAGACCCGCGGCGCTGAGCAGGGCGATGACGGTTGGTGTGGCGAAGACCTTCCAGAAACTCGACTGTCTCGGCCTCATGTCGGGCACTCCGCGTTTTCGAGCACAGGTTTCGCGACCTTGCGCCGCACCACCCACAAATAAACCCCGCTGCCGAGCACGATGATGGTCAACACATCGAGGGTCGCCCAAAGGATCTTCATCGGCATGCCGCCGTAATCACCGAAGTGCAACGGCTGAGACATGCCCATGGCGTCCATGTACCACGGCCGTTCGGCCACGGCCGTGACTTGCAGGGTGCTGGCGTCAATCAACACTGGGGTCAGCAGGTGCGAGGTCAGGTGGGTGCTGCCTTTCATGAACACGGCGTAATGGTGTTCGCTGGAAAACCGCGTACCGGGGAAGGCGATGAAATCGGGCTGCATGCCCGGCGCGACGTCTTTGGCGATGTCGAGCAGACGGGTCGCAGGCGCCAATTGAGTCAGCGGCGGCGCTTCGCGATAAGGCGCAATCATCGCGCTCAGGCTGTCGTTGCGCCACGCGGCGATCAACAAGTCGGCGCACGCGCTGATCACGCCGGTCACACCGACCACTAGCACCCAAGTCAGGGTCACCACGCCGATCAAGTTATGCAGGTCGAGCCAGCGCAGGCGGGTAGATTTGTCGTGGCGCACGGTGGCGAACTTCAAACGCCGCATGAACGGCAGGTACAGCACCGTTCCGGAAACAATCGCCAGCACAAACAAAATCCCCATGAACGCCAGCAGCAACTTGCCCGGCAGGCCGGCGAACATGTCCACGTGCAGACGCAGCATGACCATCATCAGCCCGCCGTTGGCCGATGGCATTTCCAATGCTTCGCCGGTGCGAGCGTCGAGCATGAAGGTGTGGGACGAGTTCGGCTCGGTGCCGGCGGTGGGCGCCATGATGGCGATCACGCCGTTAGGGTCTTCTTCGTCGTAGCCGAAATATTGCATGACCTCGCCGGGACGGTGCTTCTCAGCCGCCTGCACCAACTGCTGCAAATTCAGCTGCGGGGTATCGGCCGGCATCGATTTCAACTCGGCGGCATCGCCCAGCAGATGGTCGATCTCGTGATGGAAGATCAACGGCAGGCCGGTCAGCGCCAGCATCAGCAGGAATGCCGTGCAGATCAGGCTGGTCCAGGTGTGAATAGAGGACCAGCGGCGGATGGTTTTGCTTTTCATTTCATGGCCTTCAGAAAGACCAAAGCCGTCCTCGAAGGACGGCCTGGTCGTGGCGCGTGTCAGTTCAGGCGATTACCACTTGTACGTAGCGCTGGCGACGACGCTGCGTTGGTCGCCGTAGTAGCAGTAAAAGCCGTCGCAAGTGGATATGTAGTCCTTGTCGAACAGGTTGGTGGCATTCAGTGCCAGTGATGCACCTTTCAGACTGTTATCCAGACGGCCCAAGTCGTAATGGACCGCCGCGTCGAACACCGTGTAGGCATCAGCCTTGCCCAGCCAAGTGTTGCCCTGGTCGCCATAAGTATTGCCGGTGTAGCGTGCGCCGGCACCGATGCCGAAACCATCCAGCACACCGTTGTGCCAAGTGTAATCGGCCCACAGCGACGCTTGCTGGTTAGGCATCAATTGCAGGCGATTGCCCTTGAAGTCACCCTTTTGCACTTCGGACTTGGCCAGGGTGTAGGCGGCGATGACTTTCAGGTTGTCGGTGACGTCGGAAACGGCTTCCAGCTCCAGGCCTTTGACCTTCACTTCGCCGGTCTGGCTGGTAATCGAGACGTTGTCCGAGTTGGTCGTAGTGACGGAGACGTTTTTCTGGGTCAGGTCATAGACCGCAGCCGTCAGCAGGGTGTTGCTGCCCGGCGGTTGATACTTGATGCCCAGTTCCCACTGCTTGCCTTCAGTCGGCTTGAACGACTCGGTCGGCGATGCCGTGGCTTTGCTGGTCGGCTGGAACGACTCGGCGTAGGACAGGTAGGGCACGAAGCCCGAGTCGAACACATAGCTGATCGCTGCGTTGCCGCTGAATTTCTTGTCCCGTTCGGTGTTGGTGGCATCACCCTTGTTGAAGAATTTGGTGCCTGTGTGGATCCAGTCCTCACGACCACCGAGGGTCAGACGCCATTGGTCGAGGGCCATTTGGTCCTGGACGTACAAGCCGGTCTGGTAGGTTTTCTGGTCATAGTCATAGAACGCCGTCGAGCGTGACGGGCGAACGATTGGCTGGCCATAGATCGGGTTGTTGACGTTAGTGGTCAGACCGTCACCGAAGATCGAGGTGTAGTTGGTATTGGTGCGCTGGTGATCGAGGCCGATCAACAGGGTGTGACGGATGTCGCCGGTCGCGAAGTCGCCCTGGAAGTTGTTGTCCACGGCGAACTGGCTGATGTCCTCGTCGACACTGGTGCTCGAGCGGCCAACGTTGCCCTCGGCATCGACCTGGGTGTACGGGTAGGCGCCGGGGGTAAGAGTCTGGAAGGACAGGTCCGATTTGGTGTACCGCAGGTTCTGCTTGAACTGCCAGACATCGTTCAAGCGATGTTCAAAGGCGTAGCCCAGCGCGTAGTAGGTGCGGTCGTAGAATTCCCAGTCTGGGTCACCGAGGTTTTTGTGATGGGAGATATCGCCGAGCGGCGAATGGATCTTCGTGCCTTGCACCGGCAGGAACTGGCTGGTGATGCCGGTATCGTCGCGAGTGAATTGCGTCAGCAGGGTGAATTTGGTGTCTTCGTCGATGTTCCAGGTCAGGCTCGGCGCGATGTTGTAGCGCTTGTTGTCGACGTGGTCGATCTGCGTGCCGCTGTCGCGCAATACACCGCTCAGTCCATAGATAAACCGGCCTTCGTCATCGATCTTGCCGGTGCTGGCGAAGCTGATTTGACGATGGTTGTCGCTGCCGTATTGCAGCTGGATTTCATTGCTCGATTCGGCGCTGGGACGACGGCTGACCATGTCCAGCAAGCCGCCTGGTGGGGTCTGGCCGTAAACCGATGAGGCCGGGCCGCGCAGGAGGGCCAGGCGATCAAGGTTCCAGGTTTCCTGTTTCGGGTTGGCGTACACGCCTTTTGGCAGTGGCAGGCCATCAAGGAATTGCGTCGGTTCGAAACCGCGCACGCGCAACCAGTCGGCGCGGGTGTCGCTGCCGTAGCTGCTGGCGACGATGCCGGGCATGTAGCGCACGGCTTCATCGAGGTTTTGCACACCGCGATCTTCCATTTGCTGGCGGGTGGCGACGGAAATCGAACGCGGCGCTTCGACCAGCGCGGTGTCGGTCTTGGTGCCTGCGGCGGTGCGCGTGGCAACGTAACCTTCGACCGGGCTCCAGGCAGTTTCCGCATTTTCCAGGCCAATGACGGCGGTTTCCGGCAACGCCATCACACCTTCGGGCACAGCCACCAGGCTGTAGGTTTCGGCGCTGCTCTGTTCCAGTTGTAGACCGGTGCCGCGCAAGGCTTCCCGCAGAGCGCCAGTGGCGTCGAACTGGCCCTTCACCGGAGCCGAGGTCTTGCCCGCTGCCAGCGACGGATTCAACGACAGTGCCAAACCGGCCTGGCTGGCGATCTGGTTCAGGGTACTGGCCAATGGCGCAGCCGGCAGGTTGTAGGCGCGGACGCTGGACGCCTGTTCGGCGGCAATCAGTGGACCGCTGGCCAAAGGGGCGCAAAGGGCAATGGCGACCGCCAGCAAACGGGGGCGCAACACGGTGTCTAGCGAACGGGACATACAGCGGCTCCTGAATGGAAATATTTCTCAATTGCCTAGGTGCCGGACGAGAATTCAAAAGTGATAGGGCGAGATGAAAATAATTTTGATTCGTTATTTGCGGTGTGGCTGCTGGCCTCTTCGCGGGCAAGCCACGCTCCCACAGGTTTTGTGTCGAGCGGGAACTCTGTGAACGACACAAAACCTGTGGGAGCTGGCTTGTCGGATCGCCGCACCGCCGCGAAGGCGGCGGATCAGGCTCAGCGTCTTTTAGGGCTTGGCCTCAGACTTCGCCACGACCGTTACCCACCATGGCGTGTGCTGTTCAATCTGCACCGGCAGGGTCGGCAAAAGCGCACTCAGCGCCTTGTCGGTATCGTTCAAGGGGAAGCTGCCGGTGATGCGCAGGTCGGCCACTTCCGGCGTGACGCCAAGATGTCCGCGACGATAGCGGCCGAGCTCCTGGACCAGATCTTCCAGCCGCGCGTTGTCCACCACCAGCATGCCGCGGGTCCAGGCATCGGCGCCGAGGTTGAGGGTGATGATCGGGCCCAAGCCATTGCTGCGCATCAGCACCTGCTGGCCTTCACGCAGGATCTGTTCCTCGGGGCTCGATTCGGGATGGGCGGCGACCGCTGATTTCAATACGCTCAGCCGCGTGCCTTGGTCTTCACGCTTGACCAGGAACCGTGTCCCCAGTGCGCGCATGCTGCCTTCGCGGGTCTCGACAATAAACGGCCGGGCATCGCCATGGCCGGTTTCGACGAGGATTTCCCCTTCCTGAAGGACGATCAGTCGCTGCTTCTCATCGAAGCGCACATCCACTGCGCTGTGGGTGTTGAGGTTGATCAGCGTGCCGTCGGTCAGGCGCAGGGTGCGCTGCTCGCCGGTAGCGGTGCGCTGGTCGGCCAGCCAATAGTCGATGGGCAGATAACGATCACCGGCGAACAGCGCCAGGCCGATCACCGCGACGATGCTGGCCAGGCTGCTGCCGAGCTTGCGCACCCGGCGCCGGATGCTTTCACGCGATTGCAGCAAGGCTGTGCGGGCCGGGCCATTGGCGACGCTGAAACGCTGGTCGAGCATGCCCAACTGACGCCAGGCCCGAGCGTGTTCTTCGTGTGCGGCGTGCCATTTGGCGAACGCTTCGCGCTCGACCGCGTTGCCGGAATCCAGTGACAGTTGCCAGGCAATCGCAGCATCCAGCACCTGCGCCGACACGGGTTTGGAGCTGACCGGGCTCATACCGGCTCACCATACAACGCGATGTAGCACTGGCGAATGCCTTGGGCGAGGTACTGACGAACTCGCGGCACCGACACGCCCAGACGCTGAGCGATTTCGGCGTGGCCGAGGCCATCGAGACGGTTATAGAGAAACGCCGCTCGGGCCTTGCTTGAGAGCTTGCCCAGCAGGCGGTCGATGGCTTTGAGGTCTTCGAGGATCAGTTGCTGTTCTTCCACCGACGGTTGTTCGCTTTCGGGGATCAGCATCAACTCGGTGAGGTAGGCCTGTTCCAGCGCGGCGCGGCGGAAATAGTCGAACAACAGGCCTTTGGCGATCGCCACCAGAAACGCTCGGGGTTCGCGAGGCTCCTTGAATTCATCACGCCCCAGCAAGCGCACGAAGGTGTCCTGGCTCAGGTCTTCGGCCCGTTGCGGGCAAGCCACGTTGCGCCGCAGCCAGGCCAATAGCCAACCGCGATGGTCGCGATACAACGCACCAACGAGCTCACTGTGAGGGCTTTGGACTGACGACACGCAACATCACCGAATGAGAAGTGTTAAGTAACGAGAATTGTTCGCGATTGTGGCAGAGGCGGGGGAGGTAAGCAATTGGCGCTGGTCGGGTGGTTTTTGCGGGGGATATTCAGTCAGACCGAGTTATCGTTCATCGCGGGCAAGCCACGCTCCCACAGGTTCTGTGTCGTTTGCGAAATGGGCGGACGACGAAAACCTGAGGGAGCGTGGCTTGCCCGCGATGGGGCCCGAACAGTCACCGAAGATCTAGAACGAAGGTGCTTGGCGCCGCCGCTTCCACTGACTCAGCCGCTGCTGCAAATTCAACGGGCTATGAATCTGCTGCTGCCGCGCCCGGCTGAACAGAATCAGCACCAGCTCCGCCGTCGCCAACGCATCGGCACTGGCGTTATGCCGCTCGAAGACCTCCAGCTTGAACCAGTCAATCCACTCGTCCAGCCCGGCCTCGCGAAAGTGTGCCTGCGGGCACAGCAGCGGCGCGATGTCTGCCACATCCAGAAACGGATGCTGCAACTTGTAGCCCAGATGTTCTTTCAGCGCGCGCCCCAGCATGTGCTGGTCGAACGGCGCATGAAACGCCAACACCGGACTGTCGCCGACGAACTCCATGAAATCGAGCAAGGCCTGCGCGGGGTCGCTACCGGCGGCAATGGCGCTCGGACCAAGACCGTGAATCAACACGCTGGGGCCAAGTTTGAGTTCGGTGCATTGCAGCGTGCGCTCGAATTGCTGACTAAAATCGATCGCCCCGTCCTCGATCACCACCGCGCCAATGGACAGCAGCCGATCTTTGTTCAGGTTCAGCCCGGTGGTTTCCAGGTCGAGTACCACCCAGCGTTGCTCGCGCAGGCTGCAATCACCCAGCTCGGCCACGGCAGGCAAGCGTTCCAGACGTTGTTGCAGTTCACCGGGCAAAATGGGGCTGACCGGCCGCAGCCATGAAAACAGGCTCATAACTGATACCGCAGGGTCAGGCTGCTTTGCAGGCGTTGGGCCTGGCGCAGGGATTCACGCAGGATGCGTCGGTCCAGATGATTGAGGCTGTCAGGATCGACGCGGTTGGAGTAGGGCAAGTTCTCCCGGGTCTGTAGCTGATGTTGCTGCATGCGGGTTTGCTGAATGAAGTGATACGCCTCTTCGTACGCCGCGCCGTCGAGCCGTTCGATGACCTCTTTGTCCACCAATTGACGAAAGCGCTCCAGGGTATTGTTGGTGTCGATGCCGTGGGCCAGGGCCAGCACTCGAGCGCCATCGACGAAAGGGGTCAAGCCCTGGAGTTTCAGGTCGAGTGTGGCTTTCTCGCCATTCTTGCGAGCCAGCACGAATTCGCGGAAACGGCCCACGGGCGGACGGTTACGCAGGGCATTTTCGGCCATCATCCGCTGGAACAAACGGTTGTCGCCGACCTGATCGAGAATGCCTTGGCGCAGCTGCTCGCAGCCTCGCTCGTCGCCCCAGACCACACGCAGGTCGAAATAGATGCTCGACCCCAGCAGGTTTTCCGGTGTCGCCTCGCGGATAAACGCCGCAAAGCGTCGCGCCCATTCGGCCCGGGATAAACACAGCTCGGGATTACCGGCCATGATGTTGCCCTTGCACAGGGTGAAGCCGCACAGCGCCAGGTTCTGATTGATCTGTTGGGCGATGGGCAGCAACTTGCCGCGAATCTCGGCGGCGTGGGCCGCGTCGCGGGCTTCGAACAGAATGCCGTTGTCCTGATCGGTGTGCAGCGTCTGCTCGCGGCGGCCTTCGCTGCCGAAACAAAGCCAACTGAACGGCACGCCAGGGTCACCTTTCTCGGCGAGCACCAGTTCGATCACCCGGCACACGGTGTGGTCGTTGAGCAGGGTGATGATATGTGTGATCTGGGTCGAGGACGCACCGTGGGCCAGCATCCGCTCCACCAATTGGCCGATTTCGCCGCGCATAGCCACCAGGTTTTCCAGCTTGTGGGCGCTGCGAATGGTCCGCGCCAGATGCACCAGATCGACCCTTTGCAGGGAAAACAGGTCGCGTTCCGAGACCACGCCACACAGACGCTGATCCTTGACCAGACAGACGTGGGCGATATGCCGCTCGGTCATGGCAATCGCGGCGTCGAAGGCGCTGTGGTCCGGCGTCAGGTAAAACGGCGCCCGGGTCATGTGCCCTTCAATGGCTTCATTGAAATCGCTGGTGCCGTTGGCCACCACATGCCGCAAGTCGCGCAGGGTGAAAATGCCCAGCGGTGCCTTTTGCTCATCGACCACCACGATGCTGCCGACTTGCTGATTGTGCATCAGCGTTACGGCTTCACGCAGAGGCGTGGTCGGGCTGCAAGTCACCGGGTGACGCATGGCCAGTTCGCCCAGCCGGGTATTGAGCGAGTACTGGGTGCCGAGGGTTTCCACGGCTTTTTGCTGGACTTGCTGGTTGACCTGATCCAGCAAACTGCTGACGCCGCGTAGGGCAAAATCGCGAAAAGGGCTGGAAAGTGCGAACAGTTTGATGAACGCCAGCTTATTCAGCTGTAGGCAAAAGGTATCTTCGGCCGCCAGATGTTCGGTACGAGTCGCCCGTTCCCCCAGTAGCGCGGCGAGGGGGAAACACTCGCCGGTGGTGATTTCGAAGGTGGTTTCGGTCCCGCCCTTGGCCGTGTGCGGACGTTCGCCCACGACCCGGCCCTGTTTGACGATGTAGAAATGCTCAACCGGGCCATCGGCAGGTTTGATGATGCTTTCGCCGGGGCCATAAAAACGCAGCTGACATTGCTCGACCAGATAGGCCAAGTGGGCGTTTTCCATCTGATTGAACGGCGGGAAGCGCTGGAGGAATTGCAAAGTGCCCTGGATGTTCTGCAACACCGCGGTTTTCCCTGCCTGGGTGAAGGCGTCCGCTTTACTCATAACCATTACCGCAGTCTTTTTCGTTGTTGTGTCGGATCGTTGTGTCAGATCGTTCCAGGCATGGTCGGCCCCTGCGGGCAGGGTGCCCATTGGACGTAAGTCTAGGTAGGCAATGCAGCGACCGTAATATGGGAAATGTCTGACACAACTGTGGGAAAAACCTCCTACATTGTCTATTGGAAATGTTTCCGACGAAGTGCACATTGAAGTCTGCTGAGCGATGTCTGACCACTGTGTCAGGGATTGAATCGAAAACGTTGAGAAAGCCATGTCCGACCACGATATTTTGAGTGATGCCGAGCGCGAAGCGCTCAGTGCCGTCATGTTGGAACCAGACTTGCCGCCGCAGCGGGTGCTGATCGTCGATGACGATAAGGACTCCAGGGAATTGCTGTCGGAAATTCTGGGACTGGACGGCATTCACTGCATGACGGCAGCCAGTGGTGAAGCAGCGCTCAAATTGCTGGAGACGAAGTCATCGATTGGGTTGGTGATTACCGATCTGCGGATGGGGCACGTCGATGGTCTGGAACTGATCCGTCAGGTGCGGGAGTCGGCGCGTGCGGCGTTGCCGATCATCATCGTCTCCGGCGACGCTGACGTGAAAGATGCGATCGAAGCGATGCACCTGCACGTAGTGGACTTTCTGCTTAAACCCATCGATAGCGGCAAACTGCTCGAATTGGTCAAGCATGAGCTGGGGATGGATGTGTAGCGCGGATCTCCGGGCTGCAGCTTTTTGTGGCGAGGGAGCTTGCTCCCGCTGGGTTGCGAAGCAGCCCCAAAACCAGCGATCCCAATGTACTGATACACCGCATACACAGGATTTACGACTGCTGCGCAGTCGAGCGGGAGCAAGCTCCCTCGCCACAGGGGACTGCGGCATAAAAAAGCCCCGATCTTTCGATCAGGGCTTTTTCATGTCCGGCGTCAGCGTTTACTCAAAGGCCATTGGCAGCCTTGAACTCGCGACGACGACGGTGCAGAACCGGCTCGGTGTAGCCGTTCGGCTGTTTGGTGCCTTCGACCACCAGTTCGACCGCCGCCTGGAAGGCGATGTTGCTGTCGAAATTCGGTGCCAGCGGGCTGTACAGCGGATCGCTGGCGTTCTGACGGTCAACCACCGGCGCCATGCGCTTGAGGCTTTCCATCACCTGATCTTCAGTGACGATGCCGTGGCGCAGCCAGTTGGCGATGTGCTGGCTGGAAATACGCAGCGTCGCACGGTCTTCCATCAGGCCGACGTCATTGATGTCCGGCACTTTCGAGCAACCCACACCCTGGTCGATCCAGCGCACCACGTAACCGAGAATGCCCTGGGCGTTGTTGTCCAGTTCGTTCTTGATCTGCTCCGTGGTCCAGTCTGGATTGACGGCCAACGGGATGGTCAGGATGTCGTCCACCGAAGCGCGAGCGCGTTTGGCCAGTTCGGCCTGACGGGTGAACACATTGACCTTGTGATAGTGCAACGCGTGCAGCGCGGCAGCAGTCGGCGATGGAACCCAAGCGGTGTTGGCTCCGGCCATCGGGTGAGCGATTTTCTGTTCGAGCATCGCTGCCATCAGGTCCGGCATGGCCCACATGCCTTTACCGATCTGGGCGCGACCTTGCAGGCCGGTGCTCAGGCCGATGTCGACGTTCCAGTTCTCGTAGGCGCTGATCCACTTCTCAGCCTTCATGTCGGCCTTGCGCACCATCGGGCCGGCTTCCATGGAGGTATGGATTTCATCGCCCGTGCGGTCGAGGAAGCCAGTGTTGATGAACACCACGCGCTCGGAGGCAGCCTTGATGCAGGCCTTGAGGTTGACCGTGGTACGGCGCTCCTCGTCCATGATCCCGACCTTGAGGGTGTTGCGCGGCAAGTCGAGGACGTCTTCGATGCGACCGAACAGCTCGTTGGTGAACGCAGCTTCTTCCGGGCCGTGCATCTTTGGCTTCACGATATAGACCGAGCCGGTGCGGCTGTTCTTGCGCGAACTGTTGCCGTTGAGGCTGTGAATCGCAGCGAGGCAAGTCACCAGGCCGTCGAGAATACCTTCCGGTACCTCGTTGCCGTCTTTATCGAGGATCGCGTCGATGGTCATCAGATGACCAACGT
Source organism: Pseudomonas sp. S2_A02 (assembly GCF_054668495.1). Taxonomy (NCBI): domain Bacteria; kingdom Pseudomonadati; phylum Pseudomonadota; class Gammaproteobacteria; order Pseudomonadales; family Pseudomonadaceae; genus Pseudomonas; species Pseudomonas sp. S2_A02. The sequence goes on from NZ_CP162776.1 coordinate 4,264,472, forward strand.
TGCGCACGAACAACAGCGAGCGACCGTGCAGGCTCAGTTCGCTGCCATCGAGGGCGGTATAGGTGCGATCGGCGTTCATGGTGCGGGTAAAGGTCTGACCGCCCTTGGCGACTTCTTCCGACAGATCGCCCTTCATCAGGCCGAGCCAGTTGCGGTAGATCACCACTTTGTCATCGGCATCGACCGCGGCGACCGAGTCTTCGCAGTCCATGATGGTGGTCAGCGCGGCTTCCATCAGGATGTCTTTGACGCCGGCCGCATCGGTCTGGCCGACCGGGGTGCTGGAGTCGATCTGGATTTCGAAGTGCAGGCCGTTGTTTTTCAGCAGGATCGCGGTCGGTGCAGCAGCATCACCGTGGAAACCGATCAGTTGGGCATCGTCGCGCAGGCCAGAGCTCTTCAAAACCGAGTTGCTGCCGCCTTTGAGGGCGACCACCAGTTTGCCGTCAATGATCTTGTAGCCGGTGGAGTCAACGTGGGAGCCAGCAGCCAGTGGCGCGGCTTCGTCGAGGAAGGCACGGGCGAAGGCGATGACCTTGTCGCCGCGAACCTTGTTGTAGCCTTTGCCTTTTTCCGCGCCGTCCGCTTCGCTGATGGCGTCGGTGCCGTAGAGCGCGTCATACAGCGAACCCCAGCGGGCATTCGAGGCGTTGAGCGCGAAGCGCGCATTCATCACCGGTACCACCAACTGTGGGCCGGCCATACGGGCGATTTCGTCATCGACGTTTTGTGTCGTTGCCTGGAAATCAGCCGCTTCTGGCAGCAGATAACCGATGTCTTGCAGGAAGGCTTTGTAGGCCACCGCATCGTGCGCAACACCTGCACGAGCCTGGTGCCAGGCATCGATACGTGCCTGGAAATCATCGCGTTTGGCGAGTAGGGCTTTGTTCTTCGGCGCCAGGTCATGGATGACCTTGTCGGCACCGGCCCAGAACGTGTCGGCGGTGAGGCCGGTACCGGGAATGGCTTCGTTGTTCACGAAGTCGAACAGGACTTTGGCGACCTGCAGGCCACCGACTTGAACGTGTTCAGTCATTGCTTGCCTCACTCTGCTCAGCTATTTCGCTTTTCAGCTCTTCAATTTAACAATGAAGCCTCTGGCCATTTAAACCACAAACCCATCTACCAGTACATGCCATTGCTGGCGGCTGGGTTCGATCCGATCAACGGCTTTGCGGCCTTGCTGACAGGGCTTTCAGGGGTTGCGGCGGCACCTGCGGCAGACATCGATCCAGCGTTATGTAGTGCGCGCTGCGGCATACTACATGATGAATTGCGGTTGTGAAAATTAGACTAATTACGTCGTTCTGCGACCCCATGACGCATTGCAGTCACGTCGGGGCACGGGATGTTCTCAAAAAACTATTGGATTGTTCCAGTTAAATATAAAAACTTGTACACGATTTATGGTTTGGCAGGATTGTTGGTGGTGCATTCGCGGGCAAGCCTCGCTCCTACAGGTCGGCGTCGTTCATGCCAATGAGGTACACGCCGACCTTGTAGGAGCGAGGCTTGCCCGCGAGGACGCCAGCCGATTCAGCGCAAGATCAACCCTTGCCTATACTTGTTTTTCTATAACAAAAGTCATGACCAGAGGGCTGCGCCATGGACCATCTCGTACTCACTGTAATTGCTCCAGACAAGCCCGGGCAGGTCGAGCGCATTGCTCAATGCATTGCCGAGCACGGCGGTAACTGGCTGGAGAGCCGCATGTCGCGCATGGCCGGACAGTTCGCGGGGATTCTTCGGGTGGGTGTGCCGGCCGAGGCCTACGACGAATTGGTAGACGCCCTACAGGGATTGTCGACCCAGGGTATTCGCGTGCTGATCGCCGAAAGTGGCATCGAACAGTCCTGCACCTGGAAGCCGATTGCCATGGAGCTGGTGGGCAATGATCGTCCGGGAATTGTGCGAGACATTACGCGCCTGCTGAGTGAGCAAGGCGTGAACCTGGAGCAGCTGGTGACCGACGTTCGACCGGCGCCGATGAGCAGCGAGCCGCTGTTCCATGCCGAGGCGATTCTTGCGGTGCCACTAACCTTGTCGCTGGAGGTGCTGCAATCGCGCCTGGAAACCCTGGCGGACGATCTGATGGTCGAACTGGTGCTGCGCAGCGAACCTTGAAAAGGTTATCCAAGTTATACGTGCACCTGCCTGTGGATAACCTGTAGAGACACCTCGCCAGGCCACGTCGGCCGGTGCTCTTCAGGAACTGATCAAAAAACCAGCAGTTTCAGTGAGTTGCGCACAAACGCCGGGGATCACACTGTGGATAACCTTGGGAAGGATGGATGCAGGCCACGTGATACGTGGCCTGTAGAGGTTTGTGCGTTTTCTGATCAGCGGCGGCGACGCAGGCTTATCCACGCGTCGACGCTGTAAACCGCCAGACCGGCCCAGATAAAGATGAACGCCACCAGCGTACTGGACGACAAGTGCTCGCCAAACAACAGAACGGCTTGCAACAACACCAGCGTCGGCGCCAGGTACTGGAGAAAACCGAGGGTGGTGTAGGGCAAGTGCCGTGCGGCGGCGTTGAAACATACCAGCGGCACCAGCGTCACCGGACCTGCAGCCACCAGCCACCAGGCTTCAGAGGTGGTCCAGAATTCGGCTTGCGCGCTGCTCGCCGTCGGATTGAACAGCAACCAGGCGACAGCAATCGGCACCAGCATCCAGGTTTCCACCACCAGCCCCGGCAGCGCCTTGACCGGTGCCTGCTTGCGGATCAGTCCGTAGAAGCCGAAGGTCAATGCAAGCACCAGCGACACCCATGGCAGACTGCCGACTTGCCACACTTGCTGCGCAACACCGACCGCCGCCAGGCCAACCGCCAACCATTGCATGCGCCGCAGCCGTTCGCCGAGGATCAGCATTCCCAACAGCACGTTTACCAGCGGGTTGATGTAGTAACCGAGGCTGGCTTCAAGCATGCGTCCGTTGTTCACCGACCAGACGTAGGTCAGCCAGTTGGCGGCGATCAACGTGCCGCTCAGGGCCAGGATTGCCAGCCGCCGCGGATTCTCCCGCAGCTCACGCCACCAGCCGGGATGCTTCCAGACGAGCAGCAGCAAAGCGCCGAACAGCGCGGACCACAGCACTCGGTGGATGATGATCTCCACGGCGGGTACGTTGGCGATGGCTTTGAAGTAGAGCGGGAACAGACCCCAGATGATGTAGGCACTCAGGCCCAGGATGTACCCGCGACGCGGGTTGGCGGCTTGCATGAGAATCCTTGCTTAGGCAGCTAACAAAAAGGGGATTGTAAGGAGATTTATCTCAATGTGCTGGGTCCTTGTAGGAGCGAGGCTTGCCCGCGAAGAACGATGACGCGGTCCGTCAGACAAACCGCGTCATCGTTCTTCGCGGGCAAGCCTCGCTCCTACAGGTTCGGTGGTGATTAGAAGAGTTTTAGTGGCTCTTCGTTGAGTGCGGCGAGTTGCTCACGCAGCGCCAGTACTTGATCGCCCCAATAGCGCTCGGTGCCGAACCACGGAAAGCTGCGAGGGAAGGCCGGGTCGTCCCAGCGACGGGCGAGCCAGGCGCTGTAATGCATCAGGCGCAAGGCGCGCAGCGGCTCGATCAGCGCCAGTTCTCGCGGGTCGAAGTCGTGGAATTCGTTGTAGCCGTCCATCAATTCCGACAACTGCCCCAGACATTCCTGACGATCACCCGCCAACATCATCCAGATATCCTGCACGGCCGGGCCCATGCGGCAGTCGTCGAGGTCGACGATGTGGAACATCTCATCGCGGCACATCATGTTGCCGGGGTGGCAATCGCCGTGCATGCGGATGTTCTGGTGCGGCGTGGCCTTGTAGACCTCTTCGACACGCTTGAGCAAATCGCGGGCAACGGACTCGTAGGCCGGCAGCAAACTTTTGGGTACGAAATTGCCTTCGAGCAGGGTCGTCAGCGAGTCCTGACCAAAGTTCTTTACCCCCAGCGCTTCACGGTGTTCGAACGGTTTTGTAGCACCGACCGCATGCAGGCGACCCAGCAGTTGCCCCAGGCGATACAGCTGATCGAGATTGCCCGGCTCCGGTGCGCGGCCGCCACGACGGGGAAACAGGGTGAAACGGAAACCGTTGTGTTCGTGCAGGCTGGCACCGTTGTGGATCATCGGCGCGACCACCGGTACGTCGCACTCGGCGAGTTCGAAGGTGAATTGGTGTTCTTCGAGAATCGCTTCGTTGGTCCAGCGTTGCGGACGGTAGAACTTGGCGATCAGCGGCTCGGAGTCTTCGATGCCGACCTGATAGACGCGGTTCTCGTAGCTGTTGAGCGCCAGAATGCGTGCGTCGCTGAGAAAGCCGATGCTTTCGACGGCATCGAGCACGAGGTCTGGGGTGAGCGTTGCAAACGGGTGGGCCATGCTGACTCCTGCGCGCAGCAGGCTGCCGCGTCGGGCCAAACATGGTAGCGCAGACGGGGCTTCTTTAGGGGGATCGTTCCCATGCTCTGCGTGGGAATGCCTCACCGGACGCTCCGCGTCCGATTTTGGGACGCAGAGCGTCCCGGGCTGCATTCCCACGCAGAGCGTGGGAACGATCATGAGGGGGGCGTTTATCAGGCGCCGACGATCCCGCCATCCTCACGGGAAATCGTCATTACCGAAGACCGCGGCTTGCCGTTGGGCAGGTGCTCAGGGAACGTCGACCCACCGTTTTCCCCCGGATGCTGAATCCCGACAAACAAGGTTTTCTGATCCGGCGAGAAGCTGATCCCCGTCACCTCACAGCCCACCGGGCCGACCATGAAGCGGCGGATCTCGCCCGTCATGGGGTCGGCACAGAGCATCTGGTTATTGCCCATGCCCGCGAAGTCACCGGCGTTGCTCGAATCGCCATCCGTGAGAATCCACAGGCGCCCGTCCTTGTCGAAGCCCAAGCCATCCGGACTGTTGAACATGTTCTGCGGGGTAATGTTCGACGAACCGCCCTTCGGCGTACCGGCGTGGACGCCCGGGTTGCCGGCAACCACAAACAGATCCCAGGCAAAGCTTTTCGAGCCGTGATCGTCGCGGTCGGTGCGCCAGCGCAGAATCTGCCCGTAGACGTTCTTTTCGCGCGGGTTAGGCCCACCCACCGGTTGGCCTTCTTCGCCGCGTTTGGCGTTGTTGGTCAGGGTGCAATAAACCTGGCCATCCTTGGGGCTGACGACGATCCATTCCGGACGGTCCATGCGCGTCGCGCTCACAACGCTGGCTGCGAGGCGTGCATGAATCAGCACTTCGGCCTGATCGGCAAAACCGTTGCTGGCATCGATGCCGTTCTTGCCGTGGGTCAGTTCGATCCACTGGCCTTGGCCTTTCGGGTGATCGGCGTTGCCGTCGCCCGCGTCGAAACGCGCCACGTATAAGGTGCCGTGATCCAGCAAGTCGCGGTTGGCTTTGGGGTTTTTGTGGTTGATCTTGTCGCGGCTGACGAACTTATAGATGAACTCGCCACGTTCGTCGTCGCCCATGTACACCACGGCGCGACCGTCGTTGGTTTCGGCCAGGGCGGCGTTTTCATGTTTGAAGCGGCCCAGCGCGGTGCGTTTGACCGGCGTCGACTGCGGATCGAACGGGTCGATTTCCACTACCCAGCCATGACGATTGAGTTCGTTGGGGTTTTTCGCCAGGTCGAAGCGCGGATCGTGTTGATGCCAGTTGATATCTTTACTGGCCGCCACCGCGCCGTAGCGTTTCTGCGCGGCATCGAACTTCTGCTCGGCATTGCTGCTGCCGAAGCAATCGGTGAAGTTCTCTTCGCAGGTCAGGTAAGTGCCCCACGGCGTCTTGCCATTGGCGCAATTCTGGAAGGTGCCGAGGACATTTTTGCCGTGTTTGTCAGCGCTGGTTTTCATCAGCTCGTGACCGGCCGCCGGACCGCTCAGGCTGATCGGCGCGTTACCGTGAATGCGCCGGTTGTAGCGCGAGCCCTGGACGAATTGCCATTGGCCATTCTTGCGCTGCACTTCGATCACCGACACGCCTTCACAGGCCAGGGCCTTGCGCACATCTTCTGCCGATTGCGGCGTGCCGCCGTGGGGGTAGAGGTAGCGGTAGTTGGTGTATTCGTTGTTGATCGCCATCAGCGCCCGGTCTTTGTCGCCGGGAAATTCGAACAGGCTCATGCCGTCGTTGTTGTCGCCGAACTGGACTTCCTGATGCTCGGCGGTGCCGTTACCGCTCGGGTCGAACGCCGGGCCATTTTTTTGCAATGGCTGCCCCCAGCTGATCAATACCGAGGACTTGTAGCCAGGCGGCAGGGTAATGGCGTCGGTCGTGGCGGCGGCGATGCTATCGAAACCCAACAGTTTGCTGGAGCCCGCGCTGACGCTGGCGGCCAGCACGCTGCGACTCAGCAGGTTGCCACCGAGAAACATCGCTGCACCGCAGAGGGCACCAGCGCTGATGAAGCCTCGACGGCTGAGGCCAACCATCTTTTCGAGGTCGGTGGGTTGGTTGTCTTCTAATAAGCTCACATCAGGCTCCCTGCGGGTTTTTGCAGTCACCTTAATGGTGATCGATGAAGGTTTTGTTGCAGTCACCACAACACACTCCTACAGAGGTTGCGATGCACTTGGGCTAAAGCGGTGTACCCAGCAGAATGTTGGACGGTGCGAATTGCACCAGCACCGGTTTGCCAGCGGCAAGCTCGAGGGTTTTCAAGTGCAGAGGCTCGGCCAGGGCGCAAAGTGTCTGGCCATTAGGCAGGCCGATGCGCACTTCGCTGGGGCCGTCATCGGCGTCGAGGATTTCTTCGATCATGCCCTTCAGACAATTGTTGCCGGGCGTCGCGGCTTGATCGATGCCCAGCAGTTCCAGCCAGCCAGCCTTGATCAGTGCCACCACTTCGGTGCCGGTTTGCAGTTCCAGACGCAGAGTGCTGTCGTGGGTGATCTGCGCATCGATACGCAAGCCTTCGGCCAGTTCAAGACGGATCCGGTCGTTGCGCCCTTGTGTATCGATCGCCACGACCTTGCCGTGTAGTTGGTTGCGTGCGCTGGTTCTGAGCATCAGTCGCCCGAGCAGGTCCAGGTCACTGGCCTCTTCAGCAGCTTCCAGTACCTGGGCCTGCAAGGCTTGCAGCTTTTGATACAGACGCAACACGCGTTCGCCTTCGCTGGACAGTTTGGCGCCACCGCCGCCCTTGCCGCCGACACTGCGCTCTACCAGCGGTTTCTGCGCGAGGTTGTTCAGCTCGTCGATGGCATCCCACGCCGCTTTGTAACTCAGGCCCGCGCTTTTCGCGGCGCGGGTGATTGAGCCTTGTTCGGCGATGTGTTGCAGCAGCGCGATGCGCTGCGGGCGACGGACAATGTGTTGGGACAACAACGTAGGCAAGGACATGGCGAGACGCTTTGGGCTGTGACGATGGATAGGACGTTGGCGGCTTGAGGTGCGGGAGTCAAGTCAGCCCTCATCGCCAGGTTTGGGTGTACGGGCCAGGCAGTAGACATCGACTCGCGCGGCCCCCGCATCCATCAACAAGCGAGCCAAGGCCTGGGCGGTGGCGCCGGTAGTTAGCACGTCGTCGACCAATGCGAGGTGGCGGCCCTTGATCGAAGCCACGGGCGCGAGGGCAAAGGCGTGGCGCAGGTTCTTTTTACGTTCGTCGGCATTCAGCTCTTGTTGCGCGCTTGTGTCCTGGATTCTCAGCAACAGCGTTTCATCACAAGGAATGTCGAGGCTGGCGCTGAGCCAGCGGGCGAGCATCGCCGCCTGGTTGAAACCTCGCTGGCGCAGACGTTTGGTGGCAAGAGGTACCGGTATCAGCGCATCGGGCCGGCCCAGATCCTCATCGAAACGATGTTGCAGGAATTGAGCGAGAAGTTCGGCGAGCAGGCGGCCAAATGGCCATTTCGCGCTGTGCTTAAAGCGCGTGATCAAACTGTCGACAGGAAAGCTGTAAGTCCAGGGCGCGGCGACTCGTTCGAAGGCCGGCGGTAGTTTTAAACATTGGCCACACGTCAGGCCCGCCGCCGGTAAGGGCAGGGCGCATGTTTGGCAGTGATCGCCAAGCCAAGGCAGGTCAGTTTCGCAGGCCATACAGATTGGCCTGATATCCTCGGCCGCTTCGTTGCAAAGTAAGCAGTGTTGGTTATTGTTTAACCAGATGTAAACCGGTCCTACGTAACGTGGTTGACAGCGCATCACTCTTCCTTAAATATGCCGAACATCCGTGTCGCGTCTGTGGGTATTCCATTCCCCAGCCGCTTGCCAAGCATAAACAAGGAAACGCCCATGAGCGCCAGCACCACTGCAACCCTGCGTCATGATTGGTCTTTGGCCGAAGTCAAAGCACTCTTCGTTCAGCCATTCAACGACCTGCTGTTCCAGGCGCAGACGGTGCACCGCGCGCATTTCGACGCCAACCGCGTTCAGGTGTCGACGCTGCTGTCGATCAAGACCGGTGCGTGCCCTGAAGATTGCAAATATTGTCCGCAGTCCGGCCACTACAACACTGGCCTGGAAAAAGAAAAACTGATGGAAGTGCAGAAGGTCCTCGAAGAGGCCGCTCGTGCCAAGGCCATCGGTTCGACCCGTTTCTGCATGGGCGCGGCGTGGAAACACCCGTCGGCCAAAGACATGCCTTACGTGCTGAAGATGGTCGAAGGCGTGAAAGCGTTGGGTCTGGAAACCTGCATGACCCTCGGTCGCCTGGATCAGGATCAGACCGAAGCACTGGCCAAGGCCGGTCTCGACTACTACAACCACAACCTCGACACTTCGCCTGAGTTCTACGGCAGCATCATCACCACCCGTACGTACAGCGAACGCCTGCAAACGCTGGCCTACGTGCGTGATTCGGGGATGAAGATCTGCTCCGGCGGCATTCTCGGCATGGGTGAGTCCCTCGACGACCGCGCCAACCTGTTGATCCAGTTGGCCAACCTGCCCGAGCATCCGGAATCGGTGCCGATCAACATGCTGGTGAAAGTTGCCGGTACGCCGCTGGAAAATGCCGACGACGTTGACCCGTTCGACTTCATCCGCATGCTCGCTGTCGCTCGCATCCTGATGCCGAAATCCCACGTGCGCCTGTCCGCTGGCCGTGAAGCGATGAACGAACAGATGCAGGCTCTGGCGTTCTTTGCTGGCGCCAACTCGATTTTCTACGGCGAAAAACTGCTGACCACCGCCAACCCGCAGGCGGACAAGGACATGCAACTGTTCTCGCGTCTGGGCATCCTGCCGGAAGCGCGCGAAGAGCACGCCGACGAAGTGCATCAGGCCGCCATCGAACAGGCACTGGTGGAGCAGAAGAGCAGCGAGCAGTTCTATAACGCAGCTGTCTGAAGCCTCCACCGATTCCTCAGAAGGAATGCAAAACCCCTGTGGGAGCGAGCCTGCTCGCGATAGCCATTAGATATTCAACATGGATATTGGATGTCATGGCCTCATCGCGAGCAGGCTCGCTCCCACAAGGAACTGCGTAGAACCCTGTGGGAGCGTGGCTTGCCCGCGATGGCCGTGACTCGGTTTCCAGCCAAGCCCATTGTTCCTGCATCAGATTGTGAAATGACCTTCGAGGCCTGCATGTCTTTCGATCTCAGCGCACGCCTTGCTGCCCGTCGTGCCGAAAACCTTTATCGCCAGCGCCCATTGCTCGAAAGCCCGCAAGGCCCGGAAGTGGTGGTCGATGGTCAGCCGTTGCTGGCGTTCTGTAACAACGATTACCTGGGCCTGGCCAATCATCCGCAAGTGATCGAAGCCTGGCGCGCCGGCGCATCGCGTTGGGGCGTGGGCGGTGGCGCTTCGCATCTGGTGATCGGCCACAGCGGCCCGCATCACGCACTGGAAGAAGCCCTCGCCGAGTTCACCGGCCGCCCGCGAGCGTTGCTGTTCACCACCGGTTACATGGCCAACCTCGGCGCAGTCACCGCACTGGTCGGGCAGGGCGATACGGTGCTGGAAGACCGTCTCAATCATGCGTCGTTGCTGGATGCGGGGCTGTTGTCCGGTGCGCGTTTCAATCGCTATCTGCATAACGACGCGGCCAGTCTGGCCAAGCGCCTTGAGAAGGCCACCGGCAATGCGCTGGTGGTTACCGATGGCGTGTTCAGCATGGACGGTGACATCGCCGATCTGCCGGCGCTGGCGCGCGAAGCCAAGGCCAAAGGCGCCTGGCTGATGGTCGATGATGCTCACGGTTTTGGTCCGCTGGGTGCCAATGGCGGCGGGATCGTCGAGCATTTCGGTCTGAGTCAGGAAGACGTGCCGGTGTTGGTCGGCACCCTCGGCAAGGCTTTCGGTACGGCCGGTGCTTTTGTGGCTGGTAGTGAAGAGTTGATCGAAAGCCTGATCCAGTTCGCTCGCCCTTACATCTACACCACCAGCCAACCGCCAGCGCTGGCCTGCGCGACGCTGAAAAGCCTGGAGCTGTTGCGCAGCGAACACTGGCGACGCGACCATCTGCAGACGCTGATTCGGCAGTTCCGCCAAGGCGCCGAACAGATTGGCCTGGAGTTGATGGACAGCTTCACGCCGATCCAGCCGATCATGATCGGCGACGCCGGACGCGCAGTTCGACTGTCGCAGATGCTGCGCGAACGCGGGCTGATGGTGACTGCGATTCGTCCACCGACTGTGCCCGCGGGCAGCGCACGTTTGCGCGTAACCCTGACCGCCGCTCACAGCGAGGCACAGGTACAGCTATTGTTAAATGGACTGGCCGATTGTTTTCAACAACTGGGACCGGAGCCAAGCCATGCGTGATCGTCTGATTCTGCTGCCGGGTTGGGGTCTCGGGATTTCGCCGCTGGAACCCTTGGCAGCTGCCTTGCAGGGTTTGGATGAGCACCTGCGCGTCGAGATCGAGCCGTTGCCGGAACTGGAATCGAGCGACCTTGAAGAATGGCTCGATGAGTTGGACTCGACGTTGCCACAGGATGCCTGGCTCGGTGGCTGGTCATTGGGTGGCATGCTGGCGTCCGAGTTGGCGGCGCGACGCGGTGACCGCTGCTGTGGCTTGGTGACGCTGGCGAGTAACCCTTCTTTTGTCGCCCATGAGCAGTGGCCGAGCGCGATGCCCGGCGAAACCTTCGATGCGTTTCTGGCCGGCTGCAAGGCTGACTCGCGCATGACGTTGAAACGCTTTTCGCTGTTGTGCACCCAAGGTGCCGAAGACCCGCGCGGAATGTCGCGACTGTTGCTCGCTGGCGCACCGCATACGTCTTCGCCGGTGCTGATGAGCGGCCTGGAGTTGCTCGCACAATTGGATACCCGGCAAGCCTTGCAAGCGTTTCGCGGCCCGCAACTGCACTTGTTTGGCGGCCTCGACGGGCTGGTCCCGGCCGAAGCGGCGCAAGACTTGCTGACGTTGCTACCGGATGTCGAAATCGGCCTGATTGAACAGGCCAGCCACGCGTTTCTTCTGGAGGACCCCCACGGTGTGGCGGGGGCGATTCAGGCCTTTTTGCATGAGTTCGGTGATGACTGATTTATCCCTTCCCAACCTGCCCGGCGGATTGCCCGACAAACGCCAGGTGGCGGCATCCTTTTCCCGTGCGGCGGCGAGCTACGACAGCGTGGCCGAATTGCAGCGCGACGTGGGCGGCGAGTTGTTGCGTCGGTTGCCGGAAGATTTTGTTCCTGCTCGTTGGCTGGATATGGGCTGCGGCACCGGGTATTTCAGCCGAGCCTTGGCGCAGAGGTTTCCTGCGAGCGCTGGCGTGGCGTTAGACATTGCAGAAGGCATGCTCAATCACGCCCGCCCCTTGGGCGGCGCGGCCCATTTCATCGCGGGCGATGCCGAGCGCTTACCGTTGCAGGACTCAACCTGCGATCTGGTCTTCTCCAGCCTGGCGGTGCAATGGTGCGCGGATTTCTCCTCGGTGCTCAATGAAGCGTATCGGGTACTGAAACCGGGCGGAATTTTCGCGTTTGCTAGTCTGTGTGTAGGCACTCTGTACGAATTGCGCGACAGCTGGCGTCAGGTGGATGGCATGGTGCACGTCAACCGCTTCCGCGAGTTCGGTGTTTACCAACAGCTTTGCGCGGGCAGCGGCTTGAAGGTCGTCAGCCTCGAAACGCAACCGCATGTGTTGCATTACCCCGATGTCCGCAGCCTGACCCATGAGCTCAAGGCTCTTGGGGCGCACAATCTGAACCCCGGTCGGCCGGGCGGTTTGACCGGCAGGGCGCGGATTCTCGGCCTGATCGAGGCTTACGAGCAGTATCGTCAGGCACAGGGACTGCCGGCGACTTATCAAGTGGTTTACGCCGTGTTGGAGAAACCCTTATGAGCGCAGCCTATTTCATCACCGGTACTGACACCGATGTCGGCAAGACCACCGTCGCCGCAGGTTTGCTGCATGCCGCGCGGTTGGCGGGCTTGAGCACGGCAGCGGGCAAACCGGTGGCCTCGGGTTGCGACCTGACGCCCAAGGGTTTGCGCAACGCCGATGCGCTGGCACTGTTTGCCGAGTGCTCGATACCGTTGACCTACGATCAGGTCAATCCGGTCGCGTTCGAACCGGCGATTGCACCGCATCTGGCGGCACGGGAAGCTGGCGTGGCGTTGACCGTGCAATCCCTGTTGACACCGATGCGACAGATTCTCGATATGCAGGCGGACTTCACCTTGATCGAAGGCGCTGGCGGCTGGCGAGTGCCGTTGGCGGACCAGGACAATCTGTCGGACCTGGCCATGGCGCTGGGTCTGCCGGTAATCCTGGTGGTCGGCGTGCGGCTGGGTTGCATCAATCATGCACTGCTGACAGCCGAGGCGATCGCACGGGATGGTTTGCAGTTGGCGGGGTGGGTGGCCAACATCATCGATCCGAAGACCTCGCGCCTGGAAGAGAACCTCGCGACGCTGGCCGAGCGCATTCCCGCGCCGTGCCTGGGACGGGTGCCGAAACTCAAGTCGGTAACGGCCGAAGCGGTGGCCGAACATCTGCAGCTGGATCTGCTGGACTGATTGTTGGCTTGGGGTTTTACCTATGGCAAGGCACTGTGCCATTAGTGTTTTTGTCGGGCCTTTTGTCGGCGTGTCTGGTTCAATGGCTGCTGTTGATCCTTTGTCGGACGAGTTCTCCCATGGAAATCTCAGGAAACACCGCTTTTTATGCCGGTCTGAGCACTATTCAGACAGGGCAGAACCGTGTCGATCAGGCTTCGGGGCAGATCGCCAACAACACCATCGAGCGTTCGGTCACCAGTCAATCCTCCGAGGTTCAGGTTGATCGTCTGCGTTCGGTAGACCGCAGCCAGCAATCGGATCTGACCAGCAACATGGTCGAGATGGCTCAGGGCAAGTTCCAGGTGGAGCTGGGCGTCAAAGTCGCCAAGGCATCCGATGAAATGCTCGGTACGCTGATCGATACCTACGCCTGATCTCTCGCTGAATCCGCTACTCCAACGCCGCGCCTGTGCGCGGCGTTTTTCTGCGTAAGTCCTTCTCCCTCAACTAATCTCTCCTACATGGCGTGTTGCTCAGTCAACGGCGTTGCGCAACTGCGTGGCCGAGGTTTTCATGGTGCGATGACGAACGGCAAAAGATCGGCGCTTGACAAGAATTGGGCGTAAACGTATGTTTCAAACAACTGTTTGACCGTCACAACAAATCAACGCGGTCGTTCATTCCCGGTTACATCAGCAGAGGTTTATCGCTATGCCTGACTACAAGGCCCCCTTGCGTGATATTCGCTTCGTTCGTGACGAACTGCTCGGCTACGAAGCGCACTATCAGAGCCTTCCGGCTTGTGCAGACGCAACTCCAGACATGGTTGACGCCATTCTCGAAGAAGGCGCCAAGTTTTGTGAGCAGGTGCTGGCTCCGCTGAACCGCGTGGGTGATACCGAAGGCTGCACCTGGAGCGAGTCCGGCGTTAAAACCCCGACCGGTTTCAAAGAAGCCTACAAGCAATTCGTTGAAGGCGGCTGGCCAAGCCTGGCTCACGACGTAGAGCACGGCGGCCAAGGCCTGCCAGAGTCTCTGGGTCTGGCAGTCAGCGAAATGGTTGGCGAAGCCAACTGGTCGTGGGGCATGTACCCAGGCCTGTCCCATGGCGCAATGAACACCATTTCCGAACACGGTACGCCTGAGCAACAAGAGGCTTACCTGACCAAACTGGTTTCCGGCGAATGGACCGGCACCATGTGCCTGACCGAACCGCACTGCGGCACCGACCTGGGCATGCTGCGCACCAAGGCCGAGCCTCAGGCCGACGGTTCCTACAAAGTTTCCGGCACCAAGATCTTCATCTCGGCCGGCGAACACGACATGGCCGACAACATCGTCCACATCGTTCTGGCACGTCTGCCGGATGCACCGGCCGGCACCAAAGGCATTTCGCTGTTCATCGTTCCGAAATTCCTGCCAAACGCAGACGGCTCGATCGGCGCACGTAACGCTGTGACCTGCGGTTCGCTGGAACACAAGATGGGCATCCACGGCAACGCCACCTGCGTGATGAACTTCGACGCGGCCACCGGTTACCTGATCGGCCCGGCGAACAAAGGCCTGAACTGCATGTTCACCTTTATGAACACCGCACGTCTGGGGACTGCGCTGCAAGGCTTGGCACACGCCGAGATCGGCTTCCAGGGCGGCCTGAAATACGCTCGCGATCGCCTGCAAATGCGCTCCCTGACTGGCCCGAAAGCGCCGGACAAAGCCGCTGACCCGATCATCGTTCACCCTGATGTACGTCGCATGCTGTTGACCATGAAGGCTTTCGCCGAAGGCAACCGTGCGATGGTTTACTTCACCGCCAAGCAAGTCGACATCGTCAAGTACGGCGTCGATGAAGAAGAGAAGAAGAAAGCCGACGCACTGCTGGCCTTCATGACGCCGATCGCTAAAGCCTTCATGACTGAAGTCGGTTTCGAATCCGCTAACCACGGCGTACAAATCTACGGCGGTCACGGCTTCATCGCCGAGTGGGGCATGGAGCAGAACGTTCGCGACAGCCGCATTTCGATGCTGTACGAAGGCACCACAGGTATCCAGGCACTCGACCTGCTGGGCCGTAAAGTGCTGATGACTCAAGGCGAAGCGCTCAAAGGCTTCACCAAGATCGTCCACAAGTTCTGCCAGACCAACGAAGGCAATGCCGCGGTCAAAGAGTTTGTCGAGCCATTGGCTGCGCTGAACAAAGAGTGGGGCGAGCTGACCATGAAGGTCGGTATGGCTGCCATGAAAGATCGCGAAGAAGTCGGCGCCGCGTCGGTGGACTACCTGATGTACTCCGGTTACGCCTGCCTGGCCTACTTCTGGGCTGACATGGCGCGTCTGGCTGCCGAGAAACTGGCGGCTGGTACCACTGAAGAGGCGTTCTACACCGCCAAGCTGCAGACTGCGCGCTTCTACTTCCAGCGCATCCTGCCGCGTACCCGCACTCATGTTGTAACCATGCTGTCGGGCGCCAACAATCTGATGGACATGAAAGAAGAAGACTTCGCACTGGGTTACTAAGCCCTACGCAGTCCTTCATAAAGCCGCTGCTTCCTCGGGAGCAGCGGCTTTTTTGTGCCTGACGCAAACGGGCTGAGCCTGTAAATATTCCTGACTAAAACGCTAAGAAGAACACCATTGCTGCCGTTAAAGAGGATGGCGATGTGACACATGTCACATTGCACGTGCTTAGCTGTTCTAAATGCAGGCACAATGCCATCTTTGTTTGCCGGGTCGGAGCTTTACCCTTGCCGCGTTTTTCCGCTGTACGTTTCAGTCATTTTTTGCCATCGCTGCTGTTGCTGCTCGCGGGGCTTGCGGCTGCCTACGTCAAGGATCTCAACGTCTTCTTCACTTCGCTGTTCAACGTTCTGCCTACTCTGGTGCTGTTACTCGGCGGAGCGTATTGCGCGGTTTACCGACGTCAGCGTGAACTGTTTCTGATGGTCACGGTGTACATCGCCTACTTCCTGCTCGACACCCAGACCGACTACTACCGCGACAACGGTAAAGTCCGTGAAGACGCCGCCGTGGTTTTCCATCTGTGCTGTCTGTTGCTGCCGTTGCTCTTTGGCTTGTTCGCCGCCTGGCAGGAGCGTACTCACCTGTTCCAGGACATGGTGGCGCGCTTCGCCGTATTGTTGGCGTTCGGCAGCGTGGCGCTGGGGCTGGAACAAAGTTACCCACAGGCGCTGCTGATATGGCTTTCGGAGATCCGCTGGCCTGCTTTGCATGGCGCCTGGATGAGCTTGATTCAGTTGTCCTACCCGGTATTCATTGCCTCATTCCTGTTACTGGCCTGGCAATACTGGCGCAACCCAAGACCCTTGCATGCTGCGCAATGGGTGGGGCTGTTGGGATTGTTCTGGATGTTGCCGAAAACCTTCATCCTGCCATTCACCCTGAACATCATGTGCAGCCAGGTGATGTTGATGATTGCCGCCGCGGTTGCCCATGAGGCCTATCAGATGGCGTTCCGCGATGAGCTCACTGGTTTGCCGGGCCGTCGTGCCCTGAACGAACGCATGCAACGGCTGGGGCGCAATTATGTGCTGGCCATGGGCGACGTCGATCACTTCAAGAAATTCAACGACACCCACGGCCACGATGTCGGCGACCAAGTGCTGCGATTGGTCGCCAGCAAGTTGTCGAAAATCAGCGGGGGCGGTAGGGCCTATCGCTACGGCGGTGAAGAATTTGCTTTGGTATTCGCAGGCAAAACCCTCGAAGAGTGCATGCCGCACCTGGAAGTCATTCGCGAATCCATCGCCACCTACAACATCCAGCTGCGCAATCAGGACAACCGTCCCCAGGATGACCAGCAGGGACGCCAGCGTCGCGGGGGTTCAGGCGCCTCGAGTGTATCCGTCACGGTCAGCATCGGTGTCGCCGAGCGGTTGGAACAGCGCACGCCGGAAGAAGTGCTCAAATCCGCTGACCAGGCGCTTTACAGCGCCAAAGGCGCGGGGCGGAACTGTGTGATGGCTTTCGGTCAGAACCGCCGTGGGGCGGTGCGCATGGACGCCGCTGCGGGTTGAGTGATGACGGCGCATTCAGCGTCTGGACTGTGATTGTGAGGCGTGGTGCGCGGCAGTAGGTTTGAGCAATCTGCTGCCGGAGAAATGACCATGCCCGAGTACAAAGCTCCCCTGCGCGATATGCGCTTTCTGATCGACCACGTCTTCGATTTTCACCGCAACTACGCCGCGCTAGGCGCCACCGATGCCAGCCCGGACATGATCAATGCGATCCTCGAAGAAGGCGCGAAATTCTGTGAGAACGTTCTCGCACCGCTGAGCCGCACCGGCGACGAAGAAGGCTGCCATTTCGACAACGGCGTGGTCACAACGCCTACAGGTTTCAAACAGGCTTTCGCGCAATATGTTGAAGGCGGCTGGCATGGTCTGGCGGCAGATCCGGTTTACGGCGGCCAAGGCTTGCCAAGTTCTTTGGGTTTGGTCATCAGTGAAATGGTCGGCTCCAGCAACACCTCTTGGGGCATGTACCCCGGCCTGACTCACGGTGCGATGTCAGCGATCCACGCCCATGGCACCGAAGAGCAGAAACAAACCTACTTGAGCAAGCTCACTGCCGGCCAATGGACCGGCACCATGTGCCTGACCGAAGCCCATTGCGGCACTGATCTGGGCATCATCAAGACTCGTGCCGTGCCTCAGGCCGATGGCAGTTATGCAATTTCCGGCAGCAAGATTTTCATCTCTGCCGGCGAGCACGACATGAGTGACAACATCATTCACCTGGTGCTGGCCAAACTGCCGGACGCTCCTGCCGGTACCAAAGGTATTTCGCTGTTTATCGTTCCCAAATTCCTACCCAATGCAGAGGGCGAGGCGGGCGAGCGCAATGGCGTTTCCTGCGGTTCGATCGAACACAAAATGGGCATCAAGGCCTCGGCCACCTGTGTGCTGAATTTTGACGACGCCAAGGGCTTCTTGATCGGTGAGCCGAACAAGGGCCTGAACTGCATGTTCACCATGATGAACCACGCGCGGCTCGGTACCGGTATGCAAGGTCTGTGTCTGGGTGAGGCGAGCTTCCAGGGCGCGATCAAATACGCCAACGACCGCCTGCAAATGCGTTCGCTGACCGGCCCGAAAGCACCGGAAAAAGTCGCTGACCCGATCATCGTTCATCCCGATGTGCGCAGGATGTTGCTGACCATGAAGGCCTTCAACGAAGGCAACCGGGCGTTGACCTATTTCACCGCGCAGTTGCTGGACGTTGCGCATCTGAGTCTGGATGAAACGGCGCGCCAGGATGCCGACGACCTATTGGCATTCCTGACCCCGATCTGCAAAGCCTTTATGACCGACACCGGCCTGGAGGTAACTAACCTCGGCATGCAGGTGTTTGGCGGTCACGGTTTTATTCGTGAGTGGGGCATGGAGCAGTTGGTTCGCGACTGCCGGATCGCGCCGATCTACGAAGGCACCAACGGCATTCAGGCGCTCGACTTACTTGGGCGTAAAGTCCTTGGCAGTCAGGGAAAACTGCTGCGCGGTTTCACCAAAATCGTCCACACGTTCTGTGCGGCAAACGCTGAACATCCGCAACTCGGCAGCTATGTGGCGCAGCTCAATGGTCTGAATCAGCAGTGGGGCGAGTTGACCACCAGGGTCGGCATGGCAGCGATGAAAAATCCGGATGAAGTCGGCGCCGCCTCGGTGGATTACCTGATGTACAGCGGCTACATCATCCTCGGCTACCTGTGGCTACGCATGGCGTTGGTGGCTCAGGCGCAGTTGGAGGCGGGTGGCGGCGATGCCGATTACTGCCGGGGCAAACTGGCGACCAACGAGTTTTATTTCAAGCGTTTGCTGCCACGCACCGCCGCACATCGAGCGGCCATCGAGGCGGGCAGTGATTGTCTGATGAAGCTGCCGGCGGAGTTGTTTGCGCTCTGACGGTTAGGCTTGAAAAGCTTCGCGGGCAAGCCTTGCTCCTACGGTTCTATGTCGTTCACGTGAAATGCGTACGACACAACCTGTAGGAGCGAGGCTTGCCCGCGAATGCGTTTTGGCGGACCTAAGACATCCGCTTGATTCTCGGTGACTAAAAATAACAAAACAGTCATAGCCTGACCCTATGTGTCGTAAAAGTTGTTGAGGTACACTCGGACACAACGAAATCACTATTCTACGAACCACCTGTTTAGATCTTGCGAGGTTTGCCATGGCTGACTACAAAGCGCCCCTGCGCGATATGCGCTTCGTCCTCAATGAAGTTTTCGAGGTCGCCAAACTCTGGGCCGAACTGCCTGCGCTGGCCGAGACCGTCGATGCGGAAACGGTTGAAGCCATTCTCGAAGAAGCCGGCAAGGTCACCAGCAAAAGCATCGCTCCGCTGAGCCGTGCAGCTGACGAAGAAGGTTGCCACTGGGCCGACGGTGCCGTCACCACCCCGGCCGGTTTCCCACAGGCTTATCAGACTTACGCTGAAGGCGGTTGGGTGGGTGTCGGTGGTGATCCGACCTACGGCGGCATGGGCATGCCCAAGGCGGTTTCGGCGCAGGTCGAAGAAATGGTCAACTCCGCGAGCCTGTCGTTCGGTCTGTACCCGATGCTGACCGCCGGCGCTTGCCTGTCGATCAACGCCCACGCCAGCGAAGAGCTGAAAGCGGCGTACCTGCCAAACATGTACGCCGGTGTCTGGGCCGGCTCCATGTGCCTGACCGAGCCGCACGCCGGTACTGACCTGGGAATTATCCGCACCAAGGCCGAGCCTCAGGCCGATGGTTCCTACAAAGTCAGCGGCACCAAAATCTTCATCACCGGCGGTGAACACGACCTGACCGAGAACATCATCCACCTGGTATTGGCCAAACTGCCCGACGCGCCAGCGGGGCCGAAAGGTATTTCGCTGTTCCTTGTGCCGAAGTTCATGGTGAATGCCGATGGCAGCCTGGGCGCGCGCAACCCGGCAAATTGTGGTTCGATCGAACACAAGATGGGCATCCAGGCATCCGCGACCTGCGTGATGAACTTCGACGAAGCCGTGGGTTACCTGGTCGGCGAGCCGAACAAAGGCCTGGCGGCGATGTTCACCATGATGAACTACGAGCGTCTGGGCGTCGGCATCCAGGGCTTGGCCACTGGCGAGCGCTCCTACCAGAACGCTATCGAATACGCTCGCGGCCGTCTGCAAAGCCGCTCGCCGACCGGCGCGCAGAACAAGGACAAGGTGGCTGACCCGATCATCGTCCACCCGGACGTGCGTCGCATGCTGCTGACCATGAAAGCCTCGAACGAAGGCGGCCGTGCCTTCTCCACTTACGTGGCGATGCAGCTGGACACCGCCAAATTCAGCGAAGACGCCACCACCCGCAAGCGCGCAGAAGATCTGGTTGCACTGCTGACGCCGGTGGCCAAGGCCTTCCTGACCGATCTGGGTCTGGAAACCACGGTTCACGGCCAGCAGGTTTTTGGCGGTCACGGTTACATTCGTGAGTGGGGCCAGGAGCAACTGGTTCGTGATGTACGGATTACTCAGATCTACGAAGGCACCAACGGTATTCAGGCGCTGGACCTTGTAGGGCGCAAGATCGTTGGTAGCGGCGGGGCGTTCTACAATCTGTTCGCTGACGAGATTCGTCATTTCATCGGGACAGCCGATGCTGACCTGGCGGAGTTCACCCAGCCGCTGAGTGATGCGGTGGGTACCCTAGACGAATTGACTGCGTGGTTGCTGGACCGGGCGAAAAACAACCCGAACGAGATCGGCGCGGCGTCGGTCGAGTATCTGCAAGCATTCGGTTACATGGCCTACGCCTACATGTGGGCACTGATGGCCAAGGCAGCCTTCGGTAAAGAAGCACAGGACGATTTCTACGCGAGCAAACTCGGTACGGCGCGGTTCTATTTCGCACGTCTGCTGCCGCGTATTCACTCGTTGAGCGCGTCGGTAAAGGCCGGTAGCGAATCGCTGTTCCTGCTGGACGCAGGACAATTCTGACCCTTTAACGTTATGTAAGCATTCTCTTACATAACGTGCTGCTGTTTTCCCATAGGCGAAGATTGGATCCAGAGCTAATCTACTTCACATGGACGTCGCGCAGGAAGCGCAAAGCAACAACACGGACACGTAGGATTCTGCCAGGATGGCGGAGTGAAATGGATGTCAGGGAAACAGTCTGCAAAGCCCCGCTTCGGCGGGGTTTTCTTTTGTCTGGAAAAAAGTACTCAGCTCAACCCCTCCAGTGTCACCGGGCCATTCAAGTGGTCATCTGGCACATTCATCACTTCTTCCAGCAATGTCCGCAACAACATCAGCGAAGCCTGTTGCCGCTGCACATCCCGACACACCAATCCGACTTTCAGCGGCACCCGCGGCTCGCTCAGTGGCTTCCACAGCAAAGCCTGATCGCCATGGGGCTTTTGCGAGCGCCCAGGCAGAACCGTCGCCAATCGCGTGTGCGGCAGGCTGTCGAGAATCCCCGCCATGTTGTTCAGCTCAGCCTGCACCTGCGGGCGACGTCCAAGATTGGCCAGTTGTGCCTGCCAGATCTGCCGCACCTGGAACTCCTCACCCAGTAGCAACATCGGCAACTCGGCGGCCTGGCTCATGGAGACTTTCTTGAATTCCCGCAACGGGTGATCCGCCGGGATGACAAGAGTCAGTTCATCTTCGTACAACTGCACGCCGTGCAAACCCGGCTGACGGGGCGGCAGGTAACTGATGCCGATGTCCAGCGAACCGTTGAGTAACCGCCGCTCGATTTCCAGGCCAGTCAGTTCATAGATCTGCACCACTAAATGTGGCTGCGCCTTACGCACGCGTTCGAGCATTTGCGGCACGAGGCTGGAGTGGACGGTCTGCAACACGCCGATGGCCAAGGTTCGCAGCGCCTTCCCCTTGAAATTGCCCAAGGCTTCGCGTGCGCGTTGCAGGCCGTCGAGCAAGGGCAGGGCATGGTTGTACAACGTGTGGGCCGCCAGGGTGGGCAACAGGCGTTTACTGCTGCGTTCGAACAGGCTCACATCGAGGTTTTTTTCGAGTTGGCGAATCTGCTGGGACAATGCTGGCTGGGAGATTGAAAGTCGCTCGGCGGCCCGACCGACGTGGCCTTCTTCATAGACCGCGACGAAATAACGCAGTTGCTTGAAATCCATAAGTAATACTTATCGAAAATGCTGGGAAATCGAAATGGCTCAGTGCCTTGCCTAAGCCTAGTCTAACCGCATTCACAAGGCTTACAGGGCCAGAGCGCACGATGAATACCGTTTACGGCGATGGTGTTTACATAGGCAAGGCAGAAAACCTCAAACGAGGTTTTATCCAATGAATCTGTTCAACCTGCGACGCAAACCACCAAGCCTTGATGACCTGGCGATGGATACCTCCCAGCCGTCCAGAAGCGACAACTTATCCAGCGAGTGCCTGATGCCCAGTGTAGAACGGCCGAAACAGATTTTCGTGCGGGGCCAAGGTTCGTGGCTGTGGGACAGCGATGACCGCGCTTATCTGGATTTCTCACAGGGTGGCGGCGCCAATAGCCTCGGGCATAGCCCTTCAGTACTGGTCAAAGCGATTTCGGAACAGGCTCAGTCGCTGATCAACCCAGGTTTCAGTTTGCATAACCGTGGCATGCTCAACCTCACCGAACGGCTCTGTACCAGCACCGGCAGTGACCAGGCGTACCTGCTCAACAGTGGCAGCGAAGCCTGTGAAGCGGCGATCAAGTTGGCGCGCAAATGGGGCCAGAGACATCGTGGCGGCGCTTCGCGGATCATCGTTGCCAGTAAAGGTTGTCATGGCCGTAGTCTCGGGACGATTTCAGCGTCGGACAGTTCGAATCTGATCAACCGATTCGAGCCACAGTTACCGGGTTTCAGTCATGTCCCGTTCAATGACCTGCCAGCACTGCATGCGGCCGTAGACGCCCAGACTGTCGCAATCATGCTCGAGCCGATCCAGAGCGAGGCCGGAGTGATTCCCGCCACCGAGCACTACCTCAAAGGTGTCGAGCGCCTGTGTCGTGAGCTTGGCATCTTGCTGATACTCGACGAAGTGCAAACCGGCATCGGTCGCTGCGGCACCTTGCTCGCCGAACAGTCCTACGGCGTGCGGGCAGATATCGTCGTGCTCGGCAAAGGGCTTGGCGGTGGCGTGCCATTGGCGGCATTGCTGGCGCGAGGCAAGGCCTGTTGTTACGAAGTCGGCGAACTGACCGGCACGCATCATGGCAATGCACTGATGAGTGCGGCCGGTCTTGTCGTCCTCGACAACGTGCAGGACAAGGGCCATCTCGATCATGTGCGGGAAATGGGTCGGCATCTGCGTGAAGGGTTGAGTCGTCTGGCTCATCGCTATGGTCACGGTGAATTGCGCGGGCAAGGACTGCTGTGGGGGCTTGATCTGTCCGACGATTCAGCCAAGGCCGTAGTCAAAGCTGCGTTGTACGAAGGATTGCTGCTCAACGCCCCGCAACCCGATTGCCTGCGCTTTACCCCGGCTCTCACCGTCAGCAAGGCCAATGTCGACGAAATGCTCCTGCGCCTGGCCCGCGCCTTCTCCCGCGTACGCACCGCGCAACTGCAGTGCCGCAAAGGGATTGCGGTCTGATCAGACCCGTCCTACACGAATTCCAGAACCGTCTCGCGGTATAACGCATCGCCCCACGCCTGATTCTTTTGGCGTGGGGCGTTTTTTTGTCTTCATCGGTATTTGGAGGGGCTGTGATCAGAGTCCACAAATGAACCCTGAAGAACGCCGCAGGTCGACTAGCTGTAGGGTTCACAAGAGCCTACTTCAATCAGGAGCTGCCCCATGGACTTTATTCGAATCATCATCGCCATTCTGTTGCCGCCACTGGGTGTGTTTCTGCAAGTCGGTTTCGCTGGGGCATTCTGGCTGAATATTCTGCTGACGTTGTGCGGTTACATTCCGGGGATCGTGCATGCGGTGTACATCATCGCCAAGCGCTGACATTCGCTGCGTTTGATAGATCGCCATCGCGAGCAGGCTCGCTCCCACATTCAATCGCGTTCCTCTGAGGCAACTCGGTCAAATGTGGGAGCGAGCCTGCTCGCGAATGGGGCGCTACATTTTTGTGCCGAACGCAGACTTCAGTCCGCCAACTCCATCACCCGTTGATAAAACAACCACTCCTGTTCCAGCGCATGGGCCTGATTGCCGGCCTTGCGAAAGCCATGGCGCTCGTCGGCGTAGTAATGCGCTTCGACCAGAATCCCGTTGTCCTGTAGCGCAGTGACCATGTCGCGAGTCTGTTGCGGCACTACCACGGCGTCCAGTTCACCCTGAAAGAAAATCACCGGAACGCTGATGTTGTTCGCGTGCAGCAATGGCGTGCGTGCGGCGTAGCGTTCAGCGTCCTGCACCGGGTCGCCGATCAACCAATCCAGATAATCACCTTCGAACTTGTGCGTAGCGCGGCTTAGCGCAACGGGATCGCTGACGCCATACAGGCTGGCGCCTGCACGAAAGACATTGTGAAAGGCCAGTGCGCACAACGTGGTGTAGCCACCGGCGCTGCCTCCACGGATAAACGACTTGTTGCCGTCGATCAGCCCCCGATCGGCGAGGTAGGCCACCACCCCACAGGCATCTTCCACATCCACATTGCCCCAGCTTAAATGCAGCGCCTGGCGATAAGCGCGGCCATAGCCGCTGCTGCCTCGGTAATTAAGATCGGCCACGGCGAAGCCGCGTTGTGCCCAATACTGGATCCGCGGGTCGAACATCGGGTAGCAGGCCGAAGTCGGGCCGCCGTGAATGAACACCACCAACGGCGCTTTCGTGTCGCCGGTCATCGCCGGGTAGAAGAAACCGTGGGCCTCGCCTGAACCGCTCGGATAGCGCAGGGTTTGCGGGCGGCTGATCTGTTCGGCGGGCAGCGGTGCGATACCGCCGGCCAGAACGTTGACCTGGCGTGTTTCACGGTCGATGGCAATGATTGCCGACGAACTGACCGGTGAAGCGGCGATGCAGTAGATGAACTGTTCATCCTGTGCGAGATGGCGGAAGCGGCTGTAGTCGCCCGTGAAATCGTCACAGGAGCCATCGCCATGGCAAAGCCCCAGTCGACCAAAACCGCCCTCGGTCCAACTCGCCAGATAACTGTCTTCGCCCAATGGCAACCAGGTGCAACCACCCAGTTGCCAAGGCGCCGGTCCATGGTCGGCGGCAGCGCTTGGGAGTGGGCTCAGACCGTTGCCCGATTCCATCCACGGCTGCCAGAAACCGCCGCGATCTGTCAGACAAAACAGACGGCCGCTGTCATCGAATCGTGGTTGTTGCAGTGACTCCTGAGCACCGTCACCGGCCACACACCGCGGTTGCGCAAAGCTGTGATCGCTCTGGCGCTCGGCAACCATCAGGCGAGTGGCGGTCCAGGGCTGATCCGGACGGTTCCATTCGATCCAGGCCAGACGCTGACCGTCAGGGCTCACGGTCGGTGCCGCGTAGAAGTCGGCGCCTTCGGCCAGCAGATGACGTTGGCCGTCAGCCAGATCGATAGCCACCAGGCGATGTCGATCGCGGTTCTCTTCTACCGCCAGCACTTGCCCATTGGCGAAGTGCAAATCGCCGTAGCGGCATTCACTTGAAGTCAGCACCTCTGGCGCCTCACCGGTCAGCGATTGCCGATACAGCTGCTGATCGGTCTCGTTGACGAAAACAAGCCCGTCATCGGTCAGACAAAATGCACCGCCGCCATATTCGTACACCCGGCTGCGCACACTGAAGGTGGGCGGCGTCAGGCAATGAGCCTGGCCGTCGCGCCACTGCCAGATCCGGCAGGCGGCGTCCTCGGGGCGGTATTCGTTCCAGAACAGGCCATGCTTGCCGATTTGCAACTCGGTGAAGTCGATGCCGGCCGCGACAGCCTTGGCGGCGCTTAAGGGTTCAGCTTTTGGCGATGAGGCGTGAGTTTCGTTCATTGCGGAAGGCCAGTTGTTCGATGGTCTGGGTCGCGTGTTCGGCTTCTTCGCGGGCCTTGAGAATCACGCCGTGATGTTCCGACTTGCTGCACACCGGGTCGGCGTTGCTCGCGTTACCCGTGAGCATGAACGCCTGACAGCGGCAGCCGCCGAAGTCCTTTTCTTTCTCATCGCAGGAACGGCACGGCTCGGGCATCCAGTCGTAGCCGCGAAAGCGGTTGAAACCGAACGAGTCGTACCAGATGTGTTGCATGCTGTGATCGCGCACGTTGGGAAACTGCACGGGCATCTGTCGGGCACCATGACAAGGCAGGGCAGTTCCGTCCGGCGTGACGGTCAGAAAAATGCTGCCCCAGCCATTCATACAGGCTTTCGGGCGTTCTTCGTAATAGTCCGGCGTAACGAAAATCAGCTTGCACGGATGCCCTTCGGTTGCAAGTTTTGCGCGGTATTCGTTGGTGATGCGTTCGGCGCGAACCAACTGTTCTTTGGTCGGCAAAAGGCCAACCCGATTGAGCTGGGCCCAGCCGTAGAACTGGCACGTCGCAAGTTCGACGAAGTCCGCTTCAAGGGCAATGCACAGCTCGATGATCCGGTCGATCTTGTCGATGTTGTGCCGATGGGTGACGAAGTTCAACACCATCGGGTAGCCGTGAGCCTTTACCGCGCGAGCCATTTCGAGCTTTTGCGCGAAGGCCTTTTTTGAGCCGGCCAGCAGGTTATTCACTTGCTCGTCGCTGGCCTGGAAACTGATCTGGATGTGGTCCAGGCCGGCCTTCTTGAAGTCGCTGATTTTCTGCTCGGTGAGGCCGATGCCGGAGGTGATCAGGTTGGTATAAAAACCCAGCTTGCGCGCCTCAGCGATCAGCTCGGCGAGGTCCTGGCGCACCAGCGGCTCACCGCCGGAAAAACCCAGCTGCGCCGCGCCCATCTCCCGGGCTTCGCGGAATACTTTGATCCACTGTTCAGTGGTCAATTCTTTGCCCTGCTCGGCGAAATCCAGCGGATTGGAGCAGTACGGGCATTGCAGCGGACAGCGATAGGTCAGCTCGGCCAGCAACCACAGTGGCAGGCCGATTTCAGGCTTGGGCGGTAACGTGTCTGACACGGAATCAGGCAAGTTCGATCCAGTGCTGAGCACGGGCGACCTCCATGAATTGCTCGATGTCTTCACCGAGCTCGGGCACGTCGGGGAACTGCGTGTTTAATTCGGCGATGATCGCCGCGACATCCCGCTGACCATCAATCAAACCGCCAATCAGCGCAGCGCTGTCGTTGAGTTTGATCATGCCTTCCGGGTAGAGCAGCACATGGCCTTTTTGCGCCGGTTCGTACTGGAAGCGATAGCCGGTGCGCCATGTCGGGGTTTTGCTGCGATCGAAACTCATACGATAATTCCTTTATGCCAGACCCGCTGTTCGGTCACGCTGTGGTAGGGCGGGCGGTTCAGTTCGTAGGCCATGCTCATGGCATCGAGCATGCTCCAAAGAATGTCCAGTTTGAACTGGAGAATTTCCAGCATGCGCTCCTGGCCTTCCCGCGTAGTGTAGTGCTGCAAAGTGATCGCCAGACCATGTTCTACATCCCGACGCGCCTGACCCAGGCGAGTGCGGAAATATTCGTAACCGGTCGGGTCGATCCACGGGTAATGCTGCGGCCAGCTGTCGAGGCGCGATTGGTGGATCTGCGGCGCGAACAGCTCGGTCAGCGAACTGCTGGCGGCTTCTTGCCAACGGGCCCGGCGGGCGAAGTTGACGTAGGCATCCACGGCGAAACGCACGCCGGGCAGCACCAATTCCTGAGAGCGCAGTTGATCCGGGTCGAGGCCGACCGCTTGGCCAAGACGTAGCCAGGCTTCGATGCCGCCCTCTTCGCCGGGGGCGCCATCATGGTCCAGCAGGCGCTGAATCCACTCGCGACGAATCTCGCGGTCCGGGCAGTTGGCCAGGATAGCGGCGTCCTTGAGCGGGATGTTCACCTGATAATAGAAACGGTTGGCGACCCAGCCCTGGATCTGCTCGCGCGTCGCCCGGCCTTCATACATCGCCACGTGATACGGGTGATAGATATGGTAGTAGGCGCCCTTGGCGCGCAGGGCCGCTTCGAATTCGGCGGGGGACATTGCGGTGTCAGTCATTGCGGTTCTCCGGGGAATAACCGTTGGATTTGCGGCGTCTAATCTGGCGTCATCGCGGGCAAGCCACGCTCCCACAGGAACACGCGATCATTGTGGGAGCGTGGCTTGCCCGCGATGGGGTCATCCGCTACAGCACAATACTCATGCCGTCATACGCCACTTCAACCTCGCGCCGAACCAGCTCCGCACGCTCCGGCGAATCTTCATCGAGAATCGGGTTGGTGTTGTTGATGTGGATAAGTACTTTGCGCTGTTTGGGCAGTTGTTCCAGCACTTCGAGCATGCCGCCGGAACCGTTCTGCGCCAGGTGGCCCATTTCCCGGCCGGTACGCGTGCCGACGCCACGACGCTGCATTTCGTCGTCGTCCCACATCGTGCCATCCACCAACAGGCAATCGCTGCTGGCCATGATCTTCATCAGCGCTGCGTCGACCTTGCCCAGGCCCGGTGCATAGAACAGTTTGCCGCCGGTGCCCAGGTCTTCGACGATCAGGCCGATGTTGTCGCCCGGGTGCGGGTCGAAGCGATGCGGCGAGTACGGTGGTGCGGCGCTACGCAGGGGCAGCGGGGTGAAGCGCAGGTTCGGGCAGGCCGGGACGGTGAAGCTCTGATCGAGTTCGATACGGTTCCAGTTCAACCCGCCGTTCCAGTGAGTCAGCATGGTGAACAGCGGAAAACCTGTGCTCAAATCTTCGTGGACCATGTCGGTGCACCACACTTGGTGCGGGCAACCTTCGCGCAGACTGAGCAGACCAGTGGTGTGATCGATCTGGCTGTCCATCAGGATGATTGCACTGATGCCGGTGTCACGCAGCGCGCGACCTGGCTGCATTGGAGCGAAGCTCTGGAGCTGGGCGCGGATGTCCGGCGAAGCATTGCACAGCACCCAGTTCACGCCGTCATCGGAAATCGCGATGGACGACTGGGTACGCGCCTCGGCCCGCAGGCTGCCGTCGCGAAAACCTGCGCAGTTCACGCAGTTGCAGTTCCACTGGGGGAAACCGCCGCCGGCGGCGGAACCTAGAATCTGGACAAACATGGCCGCTCCATCATTGAAAGCTGAAAATAAAAACGCCCCGGCGAGCCGAGGCGTAGCACTGCATTCTCTACCAGACGGCAGAGCTTAGCGGCTTGCGAAGTACATGGTGACTTCGAAGCCGATACGCAGGTCGGTGTAAGCAGGTTTGGACCAGGACATAGAAGCGCTCCTTCAGGTGGATGGGACAGTTGAGACCTATACATATAGTCCACCTCCAGCCGGAGATGTTCAGATAGTTAGGTGGCTATGTTACTCAAAATTACACAGCGATTGGCCACGAATCTTTGAGAAAGCTAATTGCAGCACCGGTAATGATCATTTTGCCACTTGCCAAAGAGTAGTCGGGCACGGTCCGTTGGCCAGACAGCGCCATCCACCATTGGCCCGATTCAATCGTTGTGCCGCCGCCAGCAAGGCTACACGGTCGGTCATCAGAATTGCCTGGGGCAGACGTTTCAGGTAATCCGACGAGTGGCCGGCCAGCTTGCCTTGCCAGAGCAGTTCGGCGGCTTGGGCGTTGGGCAGGGCGGTATCGTCGAATTGATCGGCCAGGGCTTGGCGCTGAGCGATGAAGGTCGTGTCATTGATGCTTTCGATCATCCCTTCCAATTCGCTGAGGAACTGTTCGATGTGCTCCAGCAAATCCAGAGGCGCGACGCTCGGCGATTGCACGCCAAACAGCAGCCCGGTCTGACCGTTTAACTGGCGTAGTCCGCTGAATACGGCGTAACCGAGCTGCAGCTCCACCCGCAGGCGCTGGTAGAACGGCGTCTGGCATACGTGTGCGAGCAAACGCCAGGCGGCCTCATCGGCGATGTCATGGGTTGCTGTCGGACAAAAGAGCAACAGCGCATGTTCGCTGGATTCGGTGGCGACGGTACCCCAGAGACGCTGCGAGCGAATCGACGGAGGCGGCGTCAGTTGACTGTCCGCAGTGCCGGGAATACGACTCAAGGCAAGCCCCATCGCCGCTTGAGTCTGGGCAGACAGGCCTGTCCCCAGGCCATCCCAGCGGGCGCTCGACCAAAGTTGCTGTAGGTCATTCGAGACTACGGTGTGCTCAAGGCATAGATCGGGCAGCGCCTTGAGCAATTGTCGAATCGGCATCAATGCAACGGCCGCCGGCTCTTCCTGTGAGAAATCGGCATCAGGTTTTGTCAGTTCTTTCAGCGCATGTTCTAGGACTGTCGGCATCGGTTCCTGCAGGCCCGTCATCTTCAGCAGCCATTCATTGCCCGAAACGCTGAAGGAAAAGTCGACACCGGCCTGACGCGCGTCTTCGCGCAGCATCCGCAGGTTGTTTTCCAGATTCGACTGAAGGCGACTGTGAGGCGCGAACTCCAGGCGCCAGCGCAGATAAACCGCACCTTCATCCGTGTTATCCGGCAATGCCTGACTGAACTGTATCGGCGATCGTTCGCGGCGACTGCGTGAGCGATCCTGGGCAAAAGTCCGCAGGCCGCGATGAGCGCTGGTCTGGCCGCGAATCAGTCCGGCATTCGAGGCTGGAGTCTCGGCGCGCAAAAACGGGTTGGGGGTCGGCAGTTGCCACTGGCCGGTGAAGTTATCCACAGCGCCGATTTGATCGAGGATTGCCTTGAGGGCGACAACGCCCTGTTCGGATAGCCCGGCTTCAAGCTGTTCGCTGTCTCGTCGGGCCAGTTGCAAGGCGCTGCTGACTTGCTGTTGGCGCTGCAGCAGAGCTGCATATTCTTCGCGCAACTCGACCCAATCCTGATGAGAGGCAAAAAAGCCCAGCCAATCCAGGAGCCGTTCGCGGATCACGTTGTCCGGTTGCGTGGCGTGGGCGAGCTGTGTGAATTCGATGTGCAGCAAGGCTTGGCCGGCGTAGTGATAGAGCGGCGCGGCTTTCAGGTTGTGCGCTAACCCTTGCTCTCGCAGCTGCGCCAACAGGCCGCCGGGTTTTTCGGCGTTCAGCCAGTGGCACAGGAGCGCCAGCGCTTCGGGCGATGAGTCGGGCAGCGCTTCGAAGGCGAACAGCAGATCCAGCCCACGTTCTCCGGCCTGTTGATAACTATTGTCCGAAGAATCCATCAACAAGGTGGGTTTTTCCTGAGGGGCTTTCTCGCCGGCAGTAATGGCAGCGGAAAACGCTTGTGCCATCCCCTTCAGTTCATCGAGACTCTGTGGCCCGGCCAGGCTCAGCGTCATCTGCCCGGTCTGATAAAACCGCTGATAGAAGTCCTTCAACGCTTGCTGAAATTCGGGTTGCGGCACCGGTAGGCTGTAGCGGTTTCCAGCATGAAATGCCCGCAAAGGGTGAGCCGCCGAGAGCCCATCAAATAATGCAAACTGCTGTTGGGCCGTCGCATCCCGCGACCAGGCGACAAATTCGGCGTGCAGCACTTCTCGTTCCCGCCGCTGATCGTCCGGGTTCATACGCGGATGAGCGAGCATGTCTGACAGACGCTCCAGCCCATCCCTAAACGCCTGAGGCGGCAGCTCGAAAAAGAAGTCCGTCGTACGTTCGCTGGTTCGCGCATTCACCTGCCCGCCATGACCGTGTACGTAGGCCATCAGCCCTTGCTCTGCGGGAAAGCGCTCTGTACCCAGGAACAGCAGATGCTCAAGAAAGTGCGCCAGCCCCGGCCAGGCCAGTGGCACGTCGTGACTGCCGGCAGCGACCCGCAACGCGGCGGCGCAGCGCTTCAAATCGGGAGCGTGACGCAGCGTCACCCGCAGGCCGTTGGCGAGGGTTTCAGTGTGGAGGCGAGGGTGATTCAGCGCAGGCATGAGCACTTCCAGAACAGAGAAGCGCTAATGCTAGCGGATTAGGGCTTGTTCAGCTCGCCGTATAGCTCGGGACGGCGGTCGAGGAAGTAGCGATTGGCGGCGCGGGAATCGATCATCAGCTGACGATCCAGTTCACCGACAATCAGCGCTTCATCAAGTCCGGCCTGAGCGATGCGGCTGCCATCCGGCGCGGCGATGCTGCTCTGGCCGCAATACTGGATCTCGCCTTCGTGTCCGCAATAGTTGGCGTAAGCCACATAACACTGGTTTTCGAAGGCCCGTGCGCGGACGGTGACGTCGGCGATGAAATCGTAGGGAATCATGTTCGCCGTCGGCACCAGAATCAGCTCGGCGCCGGCCAGTGCCAGACGCCGGGCGTTTTCCGGGAACTCCAGGTCGTAGCAGATCAAAAAGCCAAGTTTCCAGCCGTTGAGTTCAACCAGCGGAAACTCATCCGGCCCGGGGCTGAACATCGAGTGATCGAGGTCGCCGAACAAGTGAGTCTTGCGGTAGTTGCACAACCGCTCGCCATTGGCGTCGATCAACTGCACGGCGTTGTAGATCTGCCCGTCTTCGGTGCGCTCCGGGTAGCCATATAAAATGGCGATCCCCGTCGCTTTGGCAATGCGCGCGATTTGCTGCGCCGATTCACCGTTGTGCACCTCCGCCAGTACGCTGACTGCATCGATGCCGATGTTGTAGCCGGTCAGGAACATCTCCGGCAGCACCAGCAGGTCCGCGCCCTTGGCCTCTA
Source organism: Pseudomonas sp. S2_A02 (assembly GCF_054668495.1). NCBI lineage: Bacteria > Pseudomonadati > Pseudomonadota > Gammaproteobacteria > Pseudomonadales > Pseudomonadaceae > Pseudomonas > Pseudomonas sp. S2_A02. The sequence goes on from NZ_CP162776.1 coordinate 4,296,966, forward strand.
GCGCCAGTTGATGCAGGCGTTGCAGATTACCTGCGACGTCCAGGGGCAGCGGTGGGCATTGGTAAAGGGCTACGCGCATTTCGGATTCCTCTTACTCGGGCAGGGCGATCGGACCGATCTCGTTGAACACATCTCCTGGACCCGGGTTTTCGGCGTGAGTTTCACCGCCGAAGTGTTTCATGATCCCCCACACTGCGTTGAGCGACGTCTGCACCGCGCCTTCGACCCAGGCCGGCGTCCACGAAACGTCATCGCCGGCGATGAAAATCCCGCGCTGCTCGGCCGGCATGTCGTCCTGCATGAAGTGCGCGTACATGCGCTGGTTGTAGCGGTAGTGGCCGGGCAGGGCGCCTTTGAAGGCCCCGAGGAAATGCGGGTCGGCTTCCCACGACACGGTGATCGGATCGCCGATGATCCGCGCGGCGATGTCGACTTTCGGGTAAATCTTCTTCAACGCGTCCAAGGCCAGCTTGACGCGTTTTTCCACCGGGTGCGGAAGCATTTTCAGCGCATCGCTCATCCACGAGTACGACAGGCAAATCACCCCTGGTTTGTCGTCGCCGTTGTCGAACTTGCCGTTTTCAAACAAGTACGTGCCGCGGGTCAGGCGATCGGTGAGGGTCATGCTCATCAAGTCGCGACCGGTTTCCGGGTCCTTGTCCTTCCAGAATGGGCGATCGACCATCACGAACGTCTTCGACGATTGCATGTAGCGGGTGCGGTCCAGGGCCATCCACATCTTTTGCGAGAACAGGCTTTCGTCACATTCGATCTGGGTGGTCAGCAGCCAGCTCTGGCAGGTGGTCAGCACCGCTGCGTACTCGCGGGTGTCGCCGTAGTTGTCGGTAACGGTAAAACGCCCGTTCGGTGCATGAGCAATTTTTTTCACGCCGGAGCGCGGCGCGCCGCTGTGCAGCGAACTGAGACTGGTGCCTTCAGGCCAATGCACGCAACGCTCCGGCACATGGCGCCAGATACCCAGCGGCACTTGTTCCACGCCGCCGACTACCAAGTGCTGGTGATCGTCGCAGTTGGTCATCACCACACGGAAGATTTCCAGCATCGAGTTGGGGAAGTCCGAGTCCCAGCCGCCAGTACCGAAACCGACTTGGCCGAACACTTCGCGGTGATGGAACGAGAGCTTGGCGAAGGCTTCGGAGGTGGCGACGAAATCATAGAACGTGCGGTCGTCCCACAGCGGCACCAAGGTGTTCCACAGTTCCTTGAGGCGCGGCACGTCGCGGTCACGGATCGCTTGCTGGATATCGGAGAACTGCGAGCCGGCTTCCAGAGCATCGGCCCAGGCGTCAGCGACTTCCTGGAACAGTGCAGGAAGATCCGCCAGTTTCTGTGCGTAATGAGTTTTGCCTTCCAGATCGATTACTGTGCTGCCCGACGCAGGCGTCAGCGGGTTCGGGAAGGGTTTGGTCTGCAGGCCGAGCTTGTCGACGTAGTGATAAAACGCGGTCGACGACACCGGAAAACGCATACCGCCGAGTTCGGCGATGATGCCTTCAGCGCCGTTGAAGGCCTGGGAGCGCAGACGGCCACCCATCTTCGAGGCTTCATAGACGACGGGTTTGAGGCCCAGCTTCATCAATTCGTAGGCGGCCACCAAGCCTGCAATACCAGCCCCGACAATCGCCACTTCGGCGCCGTGATTGTGCGCCGGAATACTGCCCAGCCCGGCCGGGTGCTCGATCCAGTCGTCGAAGGCGAAAGGAAAGTCCGGGCCGAAAACGGTGACTGGTTTTTTACCGTCTGCAGGATGGCGATTGTTCTTGTTCATGGCTGACCTTGCTGGCGACCTGACGCAGAGTGCGCGTCTGAGTATAGGGAAAGATGGCAGCCATTCTAGAGAGCGTAGAACACGTTAATAAGACGCAATGTGTCGTCATGTTGTTAATAGTCTGATCAATATGACGATGTATTGCTACACACTGTTCAATGTGGGAGCGAGCCTGCTCGCAATGAGGCCCGATCAGACGACGAAGAGTTTTTGGTTGAAACTCAAACCGGCTGCCCCCGATCAATCTTGCTGCTCAAGATGATCGAAGTCGTCGTCTTCTCCACGCCGTCCACACTGCCAATCTGATCCAGCAACTGATCCAGCTGTTCCGGCGAATCGGTGCGCAACCACGCCACATAATCAAATTCACCACTCACTGCGCACAACTGCTGAACCTGCGCCATGGCGCTGAGACGCCGCAGCACTTCCTTGCCGGACCGTGGTTGCACCGTAATCCCGACATACGCCTGCAATCCGCCATCCACCACGCGCTGCCCCAGACGCACACCGTAACCGGTGATCACTTTGGCCTTTTCCAGCCGCGCCAGACGCGACGTCACCGTGGTGCGGGCGATGCCCAGTTGCCGGGCGAGCATGGCCACGCTTTCGCGGGCATTGATCTGCAAGGCTGCGATCAATTGGCGGTCGATTTCGTCAAGAACGGGCGGGCGGGTGTCAGGCAAAGGTCGTCTCCAGCGGCACAGATCAATGGGCAGGCATGTTACAGGCACATCCTGCGCGGTGCTCGTAACCGTTGTCTGATTCAGGTTGGGCTCGATAGCATGGACAGGTGTCGTAACTCGTAGTCGAATGCGCTACTAAGGACTGTGACGGGATGGAAATGATGAAGAAGATGCCTCCCGCTATACGGGAACATGCATTGCAGATTGCGAATCACGAAATGGGGCACTACGTGATTGCCCGAGCCTTGGGCTTTGAAACGGGTGATGTGACCCTGAAAGTCACCATGGACTTGAGGCATCAGGCCGGAGCTTCCATTATCTTGACGCGATCAATCTCCTCTATAGAGGAAATGAAGGAACACTTGGAAGGTCGGCTTATCGTCCTCTTTGCTGGCGCTATGAGTCAGACCTTACCTGCAAAGCATTCGGCCAGGAAACTCGTCGATAAAACGAAAGCGACAGCCATCCTGAATGGAGAGCTTGGGGCGGAACAGGATTATGCAAAAGTAAGGGAGTTGCGGCACTTGCTGCGAAATATCTCCTACCCCGATACGGATCCAGCGTCGTCCGAGCGCATAACTGCCGAGCTTAAAGAGATTACTGATCGTGTGTGGCAGCGGACCCAAAAAATCGTAGAGGCATTGGCCGATACGATTACGGGCTTGGGCGCGGCGCTGGTAGACGGCATGGTCATTGTGGAGCAATGGGGGAGGCCGGCGGGTACCTATGAGGTCGTGTTGACGGGGGAAATGCTTGAACAGTTGCGGCCTGTGCAGGCCATTCCATCGCTGAGTGTTTGGGCCTGAAAAGTGCCAGGCGCTGACTTCAATTTGCAGGATAGATATCCTGTTTTGGCATAAAAAAACGAGCAAACAATTCGGGTTGTGATTTGATGTTTAATTTGGCGTAAATATTTCGGCGGTGAACTTTTATTGTTTCTGTCGACAGGGAAAGTTTTCCTGCTATCTCTTTGTTAGAGAAGCCGCTAAGTAATAATTTGAGGACGTCCTTTTCGCGTGTCGTTATTTGTGTGCCAAGCTGGAGAATCGTTTCTGGCCATGGAGTTGGTTCAGGGGGATTTTTTTCTACGTCAATCTCAAAACACATGCGTTGATGCATTAATGCAGTCACCCATGGTTTGATAATATCAAGTATTGTTATTTGCTCTTGGTTGAAGCGGGCGTTACTACCAAAGGAAATGCACAGCGTTCTGTCGGAGTCAAGCTGGACATTGTACTGCGCTTCATCTACAGAAATATACTGTGCGAAATATTGGTGATAGTACTCAGTCTCAAGGAAGTGCTCCGGTGCAATATCCAGCATGTGAAAGAAACCGCTCTGCGGGTTTTCTCGATTAGCTATATAAAATGGATCCAGCATATAAAGACCCTTCACGTAGCGATGAATAAATGCATCTACCTCTTCTGTATCTGCTATTTCAGGGAGACTAACAACTTGTACTTGTTGATTGCTAAATATTAATACGACCCAGTTATCGATCTGCACATATTCATTTAACGTGCGAATAAGTGAGCTCCAGAATTCTGGACGGTTCAACTGCATGATCAGCTTTCCAATCGATCGGTGCCAAGCCAGGCTATGAAGGTCGAGTGGCATTTTCTACCCCTTTTGGGTTAGGGATTCGTAGGTCGCAGGTAAGTATTCGTAGGTATTTACTATTCGTCAATGCCGGGTATATTCACGATCAGGATTCACGATGGCCATGAGGGCATGTCGTCTTGACAAGGATAGTTGTATGAGCAAATCACCTTTGCGAACCATTTTTGCAGCCTCGCTTCTCTGTGCAGGGATCAGCACATCAGTGGGGGCTGTAGAGCCTGGGGTGTATCTGTATAACTGGTTCGGGTTTATCGCACCGGAGACCCCAAAGGAGTTTGAGCAGGAAACTGGCACCAGCATCCATATGGATGCGTTCGACAGTGCCGAAATCATGCAGAGTAAAGTGATGGCTGGGCGCACGGGGTACGACGTGGTGGTGGCTACCTCCAACGTGTTGCCAAGCCTGATCCAGGCGGGAGTACTTCAGCCGTTGGATCGTAATCAACTGAGTAATTTGTCACACATCGATCCTGATATCTTGTCCCAGGTTGCGGTCAATGACCCTGGTAATCGCTACGCTGTTCCCTATTTATGGGGCACCACCGGCATTGGCTATGACGTTGATAAAGTCAAAGCGGCATTAGGTGATAATGCTCCGGTGAATAGCTGGGACTTGATCTTCAAAGAAGAAAACATCAGCAAACTCAAGTCGTGCGGTGTGGCAATGCTCGACTCTCCAAGTGAGATCATTTCAATTGCTTTGCATTACCTTGGGCTCCCTAGCAACAGTAGGAATCCGGATGATTACCAGAAAGCTCAAGCCCTGTTGTTAAAAATCCGTCCCTACGTCCTCTATTTCGACTCATCCAGAATCGACTCTGACTTGGCTGATGGCAATATTTGTGCAGTTGTAGGTTGGGCCAATGGTGCCCTTGCTGCGCAGGCCATCAACGAGAAGGCTAATACTGGACGCAAGATTGCATACAGCCTTCCTCGCGAGGGCGCGTTGGTTTGGTCAGAAAACCTGGTTCTATTAAAAGATGCTCCCCACCCAAAGGAAGGCATGGCATTTATTAATTATATGTTGCGACCAGAAATTATTGCCAAGAGCTCAAATCACACGTTATATCCTAATGCTAATAAAGATGCCACAGAGTTTGTTGAGCAGAAGCTGCGCGACAATACTTGGATTTATCCAGATAAAAAGACCGTTGCTACACTTGTTCCACTTGAGCCTCTGCCATTGAAGTTGGAGCGAATCCGCACTCGGGTTTGGACCAAAGTGAAGAGTGGTACGTGATCTGACTGGGTTATCGTTTTTGTTGTTCTATGAGGATCTTTATGTGAGGGGGGTATTGCAGAGAATTAAAGCTGAAACTATATCAATTCGACCTTCAGGGCTCGGATACGGATAAAGCGGACTCTTTCAAGCCAACCAATACCCTCTGCGCCTAACGGTTCGGGACTCCTGAAAGGCGCCTGATGGGAAGGTTCTGTATATGCGAAATTGGTGCGTTTCCTGCAATAGCCCGCGTTTATTTGGAGCACTGGTAATCACGTAGGGAGCAGGGACAGCCCTTATCAGCCGACTTACTTAGGGGTTGTCACAAAGATTCTAGGGAAGGAGAAAAATCATGTGCCAAGGTGATTGCCAATGCTACTTGGAGTCGGACGAATACAAAGCCTACAAGGAGATTGAGGAGCAGATCGGCCACTGCACGCCCGAACAAGCCTGGGCCATGTATTACGTCTCAGTCGGGATGGTGCGTGAAAACATCGCCATGGCGGTGATGGAACACATCGCCAGGGGTAACAAGGCACTGCAGGTTGAGTTCCCCGAACTTGCACCGGCTGAAAGGGAGTTCACCAATCGAGTTAAGGCGCATCACGCAAGCCTTTACGGCGAAGGAGTTACCAGTCCTGGATCGCGACGGTGTCCATAGGACTGTACCAGCGGTGGCCGACCAAAAAACACAAAAGCCGCGCAGTGCGCGGCTTTGAGTATGGTGGGCCCAGTAGGACTCGAACCTACGACCAAGGGATTATGAGTCCCCTGCTCTAACCAACTGAGCTATAGGCCCTCAGTAGGTCGCGGATTATAGCGATGGTTTCTCGGCTGTGCTATCCGAAAAATCCAATATGGCTGTACGAAGAAACGTCGCGGCGAATTCGTCCGCTGGTAAGGGCAGGCTGACGATGTAACCCTGGATCTGTTCACAGCCCTCCGCAGCCAGGAATTGCTGCTGCGCCTGGGTTTCGACGCCCTCGGCGATGACGGTGAATTGCATGCTGCGGCCCAGGGCGATGATTGCGCGAACAATCGCCGCGTCATGTGGGTCGTCTGGCAGGCCGCGGACGAAGGATTGGTCGATCTTGAGAATGTCCAGTGGCAGGCGTTTGAGGTAGCTCAGGGACGAATAGCCAGTGCCGAAATCGTCGATTGCCAATTGCACGCCCAGGCGTTTGAGTTGATGCAGCACCGCCAGCGCCTCTTCGGCCTGGCTCATGATGAAGTTTTCAGTGATTTCCAGTTGCAGGAAGCCGGGGTTGAGGTGGTTGTCTTTAAGCAATTGTTCGATCCGGCCGAGCAGATTCGGCTGGCGCAGTTGTGCACCGGCCAGATTGACCGAGAGTGGGCCCAGGCATTCATAGACCTGATTCCACTCGTACATCTGTCGGCAGGCGGTCTCAAGTACCCAGTCGCCGATTTGCAGGATCATGCCGTTTTCTTCGGCCAGGGGAATGAAGTGCTCGGGAGGCACATCGCCGAAGGTGGGGTGATGCCAGCGAATCAGCGCTTCGGCGCCCACTACTTGATGATCGTTCAGACTGATTTTGGGCTGGTAGTACAAAAACAGCTCATTGCGCTCGATGGCACGCCGCAGTTCATGTTCTAGCGCCACGCGCTCGCTGGCTTGGGCGGTGAGGTCGCGAGTGTAGCTTTCAACCCGGTTACGGCCCTTGGCCTTGGAGCGATACATCGCGGCATCGGCGTTCTTGACCAGCGTGGCGACGTCGCAGCCGTCCTTGGGATACAGGCTGGTGCCGATGCTGGCGCTGATGAAAAACTCGTGCTCGCCGGCCTGGAAAGGGGCGGAGAAGCAATTGAGCAGCTTGGTGGCAATGTTGTCGGCATCGCTGGACTGTTGCAGGCCAGGGAGCAGGATGATGAATTCGTCGCCACCCAGCCGCGCCACGGTATCGATATCGCGCAGCTGCTCCTTGAGGCGCACGGCAATGCCTTTGAGCAGCAGGTCGCCAACGGGGTGGCCGAGGCTATCGTTGATGTGTTTGAAGCGGTCCAGGTCGAGGAACAGCACCGCGCCTTGGCCACCGTTTTCCTGCTGGCTGTTCAGTGCCGTCAACAGCCGACTCTCGAACAGCGTGCGGTTTGGCAGGCCCGTCAACGGGTCGTGATGCGCCTGGTAGTCGAGTTTGGCTTGCGCGTGTTTGAGGCTGGAAATGTCTGCGAACACCGCAACAAAGTGGGTGATGAGTTTGTCTCGGTTGCGCACCGCACTGATGGTCAGCCAGCTCGGGTAGAGCTCGCCATTCTTGCGCCGGTTGGAAATCTCGCCTTGCCAATGACCGTCGGCGGTCAATTGATGCCACATCGCCGCATAAAATGCGCTGTCATGCAGGCCCGAGGCGAGCAGGCGAGGGGTGTGGCCCAGCGCTTCGCTCTCGCTGTAGCCGGTAATTTCGGTGAACGCGCGATTGACCGCGCTGATGTGCTGTTGAGTGTCGGTGATCAATACGCCCTCGGCAGTGCTCTCGAACACCGTGGCGGCCTGTTGCAGTTTCTCCTGCATCAGATGTCGCTCGGTAATGTCCCGGGCAATGGTCAGCATGCAATCTTCATCGCCAATGGGCAACGGCCGGCTTGAAACCTCACAGAGCCGGATCTGCCCGTCTTTGCGGCGAATGTGGCAACTGAAGTCGCGGACGAAACCATCCCGATGCAACAGCTCGAGCATCTGTTTGCGCTCGTTGAGATTGACCCAGATCCCCAGGTCCAGGGCCGAGCGATCCACGGACATTGCGCTGTTGAAGCCGGTAATACGGCTGAAGCCTTCGTTGACTTCCAACAGTAAGCCGTCGCTCTGCCGGGACAGGAGCAAGCCGTCGGGGGAAGCGTGAAAGGCCTTGGCGAATTTCTCCTCGGAGGTTTGCAGCTGTTGTTGGGTTTCCTTGAGTTGACTGATGTCCCGCACGACGACCACCAGGGCCGGAGTCGTATCGAGATCGAAAGGCTCGGCAGAAATCAGGCCGGTAAACACCTGGCCATTGCTGCGGCGAAAGGGCATCTCCAGGTTGCGGATGCTGCCGGCCTGCAACCGTTGCAATAAACCCGGCCCCACGCCGGGTACGCCCCAGATGTTCAGGTCGGTGGCGGTCTGGCCTATGACGTCTTCGGCCTTGAGGCCGATCTGTTCTTCGAACGCTTCGTTGACCTCCAGCAAACAACCGTCGGAAAGCCGCGCGATCACCAGAATATCCGGGCATTGCTGGAATACCGAAGCGAATTTCTGCTCCGACAGACGCAGCGCCTCTTCAGTGCGCTTGGCTTCGCTGATGTCGATCATCAGCCCGCGCAGTACCGGTTCATGGGCGTGCTCGATCAGGCTGACGATGTCGCGGACCCACAGGCAGCGGCCGTCAGCGGTGATGACCCGGTAATCGACGCTGTGATCGCGCCCGGCCGCCACTTCACGGTCGCAGAAGGTCTGGGCGCGGGTCAGATCCGCGGGGTGAATGATGTTGCGCCAGAAGCCCGGAATCAACCAATGGGGCAGGGGATAGCCAAGGAGATCCTGGGCATGAGGTGACACGTAACTGTAGGTGTAGTCGCTGATCCGTGCTTCCCAAGCAATGGCTGAAAGGCTCTCCACCAGCCCGCGGTAATGGTATTCGCTGCTGCGCAGCTCCTGTTCCAGAGCGACCCGACGGGCAATTTCAGAGCTGAGACGGCGATTGATCCGGATAACCACTGCCAGCACAATCATCAGAAACAATAGTCCTGGCAGGCCGTAACTCAGCACGTCGAGCCAGAAGGTTCGATGGTCCAGGACGTTACCGACCCAGTGTTCCTGGATGGCACTGATTTCACTCGGGGTCATGTCTGCCAGGACTTTGTCCAGAATGCTGACCAGCAGCTTGTTGTTCGGGGGAACGGCCATCGCCAATTGGTAGCGATAGGGTGTTTCACCGCTGACGTAGAGCCCGTCGAGCTTGAGCTGGCGCAGGCTCCAGACACTGGAGGCAAGATCGCCCACTACGGCGTCCACGGCGTCGGTGGCGAGCGCCTGCAGCGCCGAGCTGACGTTGGGCATCGCCACCAGATTCAAGTCGGGATGGTGACTACGCAACAGTTCGTGGGGGGCATAGTTTTCCACCACGGCGATCTTCAGCCCGTACAGGTCTTCGAGTTTGCGCGGTTGGGGGCCTCCGACGTGAGCCAGAATAACTATCGGAAAGTCGAGATAGGGGCGGGTGAACGACAGATACGTCTGGCGCTCGGGAGTCGACATGATGCCCGGCAAGATGTCTAGCTTGCCTTGTTTGGCCTGCTGCAAGACTTCGGTCCAGCTGACCGGCTCGATGGGCGTGAGTTTGATGGCCAGCCGCTGACGGATGACGTTGATGTAGTCTGCTGCCAAGCCTTGATAACGGCCATGCTCATCGCGAAACTCAAACGGAGGCCAAGACGCGTCCACGCCCAGGCGCAATTCCGGGTGAGCCGTCAGCCAGCTACGTTCTTCGTCGGTAAGAGTCAACGCGCCAGCCGTTGCGGTCCAGGTCATCAGCGACAGCAAAAAAAGCACGGTCGGCCATCTGGGCATAACGGTCTCGTTACGGCTTGGGGGAATGTTTCGAGTGTAGACGGGCTATGCGGCGGGGGGGATGTACGGGGCATTTAATCTGTATAAAGCAAAACCCCCGGCCTGGGCCGGGGGTTCTGTGATCACTCGTCGAGGAAGGAGCGCAAATGTTCGCTTCTCGTCGGGTGGCGCAGCTTACGCAGCGCCTTGGCTTCGATCTGACGAATCCGTTCACGGGTCACGTCGAACTGCTTACCAACCTCTTCGAGGGTGTGGTCGGTATTCATGTCGATACCGAAGCGCATGCGTAGAACCTTGGCTTCACGGGCAGTGAGGCCGGACAGGACTTCGCGAGTCGCTTCTTTAAGGCTCTCAACAGTGGCGACATCGATTGGCGACTGCATGGTCGAGTCTTCGATGAAGTCACCCAGATGAGAATCTTCGTCATCACCGATCGGGGTTTCCATGGAGATCGGCTCTTTAGCGATCTTCAATACCTTGCGGATCTTGTCCTCAGGCATTTCCATGCGTTCGCCCAGCTCTTCCGGGGTCGGTTCGCGACCCATTTCCTGCAGCATCTGCCGGGAAATACGGTTGAGCTTGTTGATCGTCTCGATCATGTGCACCGGGATACGGATGGTGCGGGCCTGGTCGGCGATCGAGCGAGTGATCGCCTGACGGATCCACCAGGTGGCATAAGTCGAGAATTTGTAGCCGCGGCGGTATTCGAACTTGTCTACCGCTTTCATCAGACCGATGTTGCCTTCCTGGATCAGATCGAGGAACTGCAAACCACGGTTGGTGTACTTCTTGGCGATGGAGATCACCAGACGCAAGTTCGCTTCGACCATCTCTTTCTTCGCGCGGCGGGCCTTGGCCTCACCGATCGACATGCGACGGTTGATGTCCTTGATCTCGGCGATCGTCAAACCGGTTTCGGTTTCCAGCGCGGTCAGCTTCTGCTGGCAACGAATGATGTCCGGTTGCAGGCGACCAATGGCTTCAGCGTATTTGCTTTTGCCTTTGGCCAGTGCATCGGTCCAGCTTTCGTCGACTTCGTTGCCCGGGAACTGGCGCAGGAAGTCGGCACGCGGCATACGGGCATCACGAACGCACAGTTGCATGATCGCGCGCTCTTGCTGACGCAGACGATCCAGGGCACTGCGAACACGCTCGACCAGGCCTTCGAATTGCTTCGGCACCAGTTTGATCGGCATGAACAGCTCAGCCAGGGCGATCAGCTCGGCGATTGCCAGCTTGTTGCCACGACCGTGCTTTTTCAGGGCCTTGCGGGTGATTTCCATCTGATCGGCGACAGCGCCAAAGCGCTGTGCGGCGATGACCGGATCCGGACCGCTTTCGGCTTCTTCTTCGTCATCAGTCGCTTCGGCGTCATCGTCGTCGGTGTCGTCATCCGCTTTCACGGCTTTCGGGTCGACAGGCGGCGGCACTTCGGCTGCAGGCGGCGCAATGCCGTCGTCCGGGTCGATATAACCGCTCAGGACGTCGGACAGGCGGCCACCTTCGGTGGTGACGCGAGTGTACTCGGAGAGAATATGGTCAACCGTGCCAGGGAAGTGCGCGATTGCGCCCATCACTTCGCGGATGCCCTCTTCAATACGTTTGGCGATTTCGATTTCGCCTTCACGTGTGAGGAGCTCTACCGTACCCATTTCACGCATGTACATGCGCACTGGGTCGGTGGTGCGACCAATGTCGGTCTCGACCGCTGCCAACGCTGCTGCTGCCTCTTCGGCCGCGGCTTCGTCGGTATCGGCGTCGGCCAGCATAAGGGAATCCTTATCTGGCGCAACCTCGAATACGTTGATCCCCATGTCATTAATCATGCGGATGATGTCTTCCACCTGTTCCGGATCTGAAATATCCTCCGGCAGGTGGTCGTTGACCTCCGCGTAAGTCAGGTAGCCCTGCTCACGACCAAGTGTGATCAACTCTTTGATACGAGACTGCTGTTGCGCTTTTCCGGACATAACACCCTATCCACTGAAGGTCTTGGCGGGCAAAAAACAAGCCGAGGATTATACCTGAGCTATGACCTCACGCGCCAGTTGAGGTCGGGGTTGATACAGCCATATTGCGTTTTAATAGGTCGCGCATCTGATTTGCGATCTGATTTGCTTCCTCCGCGGTCAGTCCTGGCTGCCTTGCTTTTCTGATAAGTGCTTCCAGGCTATCCGTGTGTTGAGCTGCTGATAGCCTAGTAATGGTGTCTAAAAACTGTTGTTCAAGGTTGTCGCCGTCAATCAGCCATTCCTTTTCTGCCAATGCCTTGAGCAATCGTCCCTGTTCGGTCCCGTGCCAGCGCGCCATTAGCTGAATTGAGTTTAGCTTAGGATTTTTTTGCACCGCCTCGATCAGGGCCACGAGCAGTTGTGCGTAGGTATTGCTCTCATTGGCAAAATGGTTGGCGGTTTCTACCCGGCCAGCCAGATCTGGATGATGAATGAGGGTGCGCAGTGCGATCAGCGTGGGCGCTTCTACGGCAATCGGCGTGCGCGGTGCGCGCGGTTGATCGCGATCGCCGCCACGTTTGCCGTTCTTGTCCCACGGCTTCTTGTCCCATTTCTTGCCGCCTGCGCCAGGCTTTTTCGGCGTCCATTCCTGCTGCGGCGCGTACATCTCTTGTGCCTGCGGCTGATGGTAGTCGCTGTAATCCGGCATAGCGTCGTAATCGATGCCCGGATCGTAAGCGGGTGGCGCTTCCTGAGGGTGAGGCGTGCTTTGCACGAGTTGGCTCACGGCTTCACCACTTAGCCCGGTAATTTCGCTCAGGCGCTGGCGCATCAAGATGCGCAGGTTGGCGCCCGGGACTTTGTCGATCAGCGGCGCGGCGAGGGTGGCCATGTGGGCCTTGCCTTCGAGGGAGCGCGGATCCGACTCCTCGGTCAACTGTTGAAAAAAGTAATCGGCCAATGGCTGGGCATGCTGATTGATCCGCGCGCGGAACGCGTCAGTGCCCTCGGAGCGGACCAGAGTATCCGGGTCCTCACCCTCGGGCAGGAACAGAAAGCGCGCCCGACGTCCGTCCTGCAAACATGGCAGGGTCGCTTCCAATGCTCGCCAGGCGGCATTTCGGCCCGCCTGGTCACCATCGAAGCAGAACAGCACGTTGGGCACGACGCGAAACAGCCGCTTCAAGTGCTCTTCGCTAGTGGCGGTACCCAGGGTTGCGACGGCATTGCGCAGACCTTGCTGGGCGAGGGCGATGACGTCCATATAGCCTTCGACGACGATGATTTCGTCGAGGTTGCGGTTGTTCTTGCGTGCTTCATAAAGGCCGTAGAGTTCCTGGCCTTTATGGAAAACCGGGGTTTCCGGTGAGTTCAGGTATTTCGGCTTGTCGTCGCCCAATACCCGGCCACCGAAGGCGATGATGCGCCCGCGACTGTCGCGGATCGGGAACATCACGCGATCGCGGAAGCGGTCATAGCGCTTGCCGGTTTCGGCGTTCTCGATCAGCAGGCCGGCATCGATCATGGCCTTTTGCTGCAGGGTATCGCTGCTCAAGTGCTTGAACAGATTGTCCCAGCCGGGCGGGGCAAAACCGAGCCCGAAGTCCCGGGCGATTTCTCCCGTTAGTCCGCGACCCTTCAAGTAATCCACGGCGGCTTTGCGCAACGGATGGCTTTTCAGGGCTTGACGATAAAAATCGGCGGCGGCGGTGAGCAGCGGATACAGCGGCGAATCAGTGGGTTGCCGCGGTTTGTGCGGTCGGCCACTTTCTTCGCGGGGAATTTCCATGCCGGCGGCTTTGGCCAGTTCTTCGACAGCCTGGACGAAATCCAGGTTGTCATGGTCCATCATGAAGCCGAGGGCATTACCGCCAGCGCCACAGCCGAAGCAGTAATAGAACTGTTTGTCGGGGCTGACGCTGAAGGAGGGGGTTTTCTCTTTGTGAAACGGGCAGCAGGCAGTGTAGTTCTTGCCGGCTTTTTTCATTTGCAGGCGCGAGCTGACCACGTCGACGATGTCGGTGCGGTTCAGAAGGTCGTCAATGAAGCTCTGGGGAATTAGCCCGGCCATGGCGTTCTCGTCATCTGCGCTGAAATGGACCCAAAACGAAGGGCGGCCGAACGCGGGTCGTTGTTTGAGGCGCGCAGGGTGTGCGGCTCGACCGGTGTCGTCTGCGTATCGCTGTCGGGAAGTGTATCTGCCGAAAATCCACTGACGTTAGTACCAATCAGTAATCGACTATTTGAAAGTGTTTCGCTGAATCCGGCGACGGCCGGTCATTGGCCTCGGATAGCTCATAAGCGGGCACGCAAGAAGGTGCCTTGGGCTGATCGTCGTGAGAGGAATCAGTGGGTGTGCTCGTCAGTAGCCTTGGAAGGCTCGTCAGAAAAGACGTGCACCGCTGGCAAAAGAGCCAGGTCTGACGCTGTGAAGCAGATTTGTCTCGGTCGCGTCTGCGACTTTGACGGTGAAGCATCAAGCGTTTTCCGCAAATGCCATTAGCCCGGCTGAGGGCCGGGCTTGGCAGAAGCTTGCTACGATCGTCTGTGTATTAGTACAGACGAACGGCGCGGCGCTGTTCGCGCTGAACTTTCTTGGCGTGACGCTTAACAGCGGCTGCTGCTTTACGCTTACGCTCAGAAGTTGGCTTCTCGTAAAATTCGCGGCTACGAACTTCAGCCAGTACACCGGCTTTTTCGCAGGAGCGCTTGAAACGACGCAGAGCTACGTCGAAGGGTTCGTTCTCTTTTACTTTGACGGCTGGCATCCAGAGCTACCTTCATTCATTACCGGGGTCAACATCCTCGCGGCAAAAGAGCACTTGAAGACGTCGGTTTTTAAGGGTTGCGGATGTTAACCCCTCATCGCTCGGAATGCAAAGCCTCTGATCGAAAACCGCTGGTCGGGGCATCACGCGACGACTATTATGCGCGCCTTCGAATTCAGCCTCTACAAGGCGCAAACCCATGCTAGTACTGGGATTAGAAACCTCTTGCGACGAAACCGGTGTCGCACTTTACGACAGTGAACGCGGGTTGTTGGCCGACGCGCTGTTCAGTCAGATCGATCTGCATCGTGCCTATGGCGGCGTGGTGCCGGAGCTGGCGTCGCGTGATCACGTCAAACGCATGCTGCCCTTGATTCGTCAGGTCCTGGCCGAGGCCGACTGTGTTCCGACCGAGATCGACGCCATCGCTTATACCGCGGGTCCTGGCCTGGTCGGAGCCTTGCTGGTGGGGGCTTCGTGCGCCCAGGCGCTGGCCTTTGCCTGGGGTATTCCGGCCTTGGGCGTGCACCACATGGAAGGTCACTTGTTGGCGCCGATGCTGGAGTCGCAACCTCCGGAGTTCCCGTTCGTCGCTTTGTTGGTGTCGGGTGGTCATACGCAGCTGGTTCAGGTCGACGGGATTGGCCAATACACGCTCTTGGGCGAGACCCTCGACGATGCTGCCGGCGAAGCGTTCGATAAAACCGCGAAGATGATGGGCCTGAATTATCCGGGCGGCCCGGAGATTGCTCGTCTGGCGGAGCAGGGCGTTGCAGGACGTTTCACTTTTCCGCGTCCGATGTGTGATCGTCCGGGCTTGGCTTTCAGCTTCAGCGGCCTGAAAACCTTTGCGCTGAACACCTGGCAGCAGAGCGTCAGCGCCGGGGACGACAGCGAGCAAGCCCGTTGCGACATCTCGCTGGCGTTCCAGCAGGCCGTGGTGGAGACTTTGACCATCAAGTGCAAGCGTGCCCTGAAACAGGCGGGTCTCAAGCGTCTGGTGATCGCAGGAGGCGTCAGCGCCAACAAAGCGCTACGGGTTTCACTGGAGAAAATGCTCGGCGACTTGAAGGGCGATGTGTTTTATGCGCGTCCGGAGTTCTGCACCGATAATGGCGCGATGATTGCGTTTGCCGGCTGCCAGCGCTTGCAGGCCGGCCAGCATGAAAGCCTGGCGATCAGCGTGCAGGCGCGCTGGCCAATGGAGCAACTGTCGGCGCTGTGATGAGCGGTGTTCACGTGCGGTATTTAAAAATGCCGTTCGCGCCCGGCAAACAGGTCGCGTAGATTGCCGCGATGACGCCAGACGATAAGGCCCGTGAGCGCGCTCATGGGTAGCAGTGCCGCCGGTTCTTGCCAGGCAAGCAGCGGCAGGGTCAATGGCGTGGCAATGAGGGCGGCGAGTGAGCTGGTGCGGGTCAGGTAGAACGTCAGCAGCCAGGCGCAGACCGCCAGCAGCGCGGCAGGCGGGTAAAGCCCCAGCAGCATGCCAGCTGCGGTGGCGACGCCCTTGCCACCGCGAAAGCGGAAGTACAGCGGAAACAGGTGACCGATAACGGCACAGACGCCGATCCAGGCCTGTTCTTGCAGTGAAAGGCCTATCGCACCCGCGATCAATACGGGCAGCAGGCCTTTGTTCACGTCGCCGAGCAAGGTCAGGATGGCGAGTTTCTTGCCGGCCAGACGCAACATGTTGGTGGCTCCGGCATTGCCCGAGCCACTCATTCGCGGATCGGGGTTACCGGTCAGGCGGCTGAGCAAAATGGCAAAGGACAGAGAGCCAAGCAGGTAGGCGAGGATCGCCAGTAACCAAAACATGCTAACTATTCCGGGCGAGGACGCCCTGATTCTAACGGCGCATTGCGCCCTTGTCGTGCAGTGGAGAGAAGTGCTTGGACAGAGTGTTTATCGAGGGCCTGGAAGTCGACACCGTGATTGGTGCCTACGACTGGGAACGAGGCATCCGACAGTGTCTTCGACTTGATCTGAGCTTCGCCTGGGACAATCGTCCGGCCGCCGCCGGTGATGACCTGACCCTGGCGCTCGACTACGCGAGCGTTTCGTCACGCATTCAGGCGTTCGCCGAGCAGGCACAGTTTCAGCTGGTCGAGACCTTTGCCGAGCGTTTGGCGGAAGTGCTGATGAGCGAATTCAAGATCACCTGGATGCACCTCAAGCTGACCAAGCCAGGTGCCGTCCCGGCGGCCACGGGTGTGGGCGTGGAGATCGAGCGCGGATGTCGCTGACTCAGGTGTACCTTGGGCTCGGTAGCAATATCGAGCGCGAATCCCATTTGCAGGCTGGCCTGGACGCCTTGGCGGGTTTCCTGGTGGATATGCGCTGCTCGGCGGTATTCGAAAGCCAGCCGGTGGGGATCAAGAGCGGGCCTTTTTTCAACTTTGTGGTCTCGGCCTTCACCGACCTGCCGCTGATGGAGCTGGATCGACGGTTGAAGTTCATCGAGGCGGATAACGGCCGTTACGCGCCGGACCGCAAGGGCTTGCCGCTGGATATTGACGTGCTGCTGTTCGGCGATCTGGTGGGCAACTTCGATGGTTTGATCTTGCCGCGGGCAGAGATTCTGAAAAATGCCTTCGTGCTGTGGCCGTTGTCGCTGATTGCACCGGATCGTGTGCATCCGGGCGTAGGCAAAAGCTTTTCGGCTTTGTGGGATGAGGCGCAGATCGATCAGGTGCTGGCGCCGGTGGCTTTTGAGTGGCGCGGCAAGCAGCTGACCCCTTTGAATTTGTTGTGAGGCGGATGACGCCATCGCGGGCAAGCCCGCTCCCACAGGTTTAGGCTAACCCTGTGGGAGCGGGCTTGCCCGCGATGCTTTTCAAGCAGGCGCTGCCGCTTTGTAAACCTTCAACGCCTTGAGCCGCTCGCCCTTGATCGCCTCGCCCAGTTCCGGTCCCTTGAATCCCTTCTCCAACAACGGCTGAACGGCAACACTTCGCGCCGCCGTTGCAGCGCCACGTAAATAATCCGCCTGTGGATAACTACGCTGCTCCAGCCCCTTGCGTCCACGGGCGTCCATCTCGCACGCAGCGATAAACTCCTCAAAGCGCTGAGGTCGACGATAGACGTCGAAACTCTGCAGCAACTCCAGCAAGGTCGACGGCTTCAGCTCCAGAGCGCGATGGCCATGGGTGTGATACTTGCCCACCAGCAGCGCCAATTCCTGACAGTCCTTCGGTGCCTTGAAGCGCTCGTTGACCGCTTTGATCAGCTTCAGGCCTTTGTGCTCGTGGGCGATGTGGCGGGGCCATTCTTCCTCGGGCGTCAAGCCTTTGCCCAGGTCATGCAGCAAGCAGGCCCAGCGTACGGTCAGCGGTTGTTTGTGCAGCGCCGCTTGCTCCAGCACGCTCAAGGTATGCACGCCCGTGTCGATTTCCGGGTGATGGGCTTCGGGTTGCGGTACACCGAACAGCGCGTCGACTTCCGGCATCAGTACTTTGAGAGCGCCGCACTCGCGCAACACCTCGATGAATACCTGGGGTTGGTCTTCCATCAGCGCGCGGGCGATTTCTTTCCAGTTGCGTTCGGGAGTCAATGCCTCCAATTCACCTGATTCGCTGAGCTGACGCATCAGCTCCAATGTCTCGGGGGCGACGGTGAAACCCAGTTCTGCGTAACGGGCGGCGAAGCGGGCAACGCGCAGAACACGGAGAGGATCTTCGGCGAACGCGGGGGAAACGTGACGAAGCAGGCGCGCCTCTAGATCCCGCTGGCCATGGTAGGGGTCGGTCAGGTTCTGCTGGTCGTCTTCGGCCATGGCGTTGATCGTCAGGTCGCGACGAATCAGATCTTCTTCGAGTGTGACGTCGGGGCTGGCGTGAAAGATGAAGCCGCCGTAGCCGCGCCCGTTCTTGCGTTCGGTGCGGGCGAGGGCGTACTCCTCACCGCTTTTGGGGTGAAGAAACACCGGGAAGTCCGCGCCCACCGGACGAAAGCCCTTGGCGAGCATTTCTTCGGTGGTTGCGCCTACAACGACCCAGTCGATATCGGTGACAGGCTGGCCGAGCAGGCGATCGCGTACCGCACCGCCGACTTTATAAATCTGCATAAAAAACCTCCGTTAGCCCGACAGAATAACCTTTGCGTCGAACTTCCGGAGGCAGAAAACCGGATCAAAGATGAATGACTGCCAGGTCCAGTCGGCCGTAATCCCCCTCGCCGTGCTCGCTTCTAGGCGGAACATGGTGGGTTTTCATCACCTGATCCCCTTGCAGGGTTTCCAGGTGAATGTCGAAGCCCCAGAGGCGGTGCAGGTGCTTGAGTACTTCGTCAGTGGAATCGCCCAGCGGTTTGCGGTCGTGTTGCTGGTGACGCAAGGTCAGGGAGCGGTCGCCACGCCGGTCAATGCTGTAGATCTGTATGTTGGGTTCGCGATTGCCCAGGTTGTATTGCGCCGCCAGGGTTTCACGAATGGTTCGATAGCCGTCTTCGTCGTGTATCGCCGGAACCAGCAGATCGTCCTTCTGATCGTCATCGAGGATGCTGAAAAGCTTGAGGTCGCGGATCACCTTGGGTGACAGGTACTGCAGGATGAAACTCTCATCCTTGAAGCTGCTCATGGCGAATTTGATGCTGGACAGCCAGTCGGTACCGGCGATTTCCGGAAACCAGCGATAGTCCTCTTCGGTGGGGTGTTCGCATATCCGGCGGATATCGCGATACATGGCAAAACCCAGGGTGTAGGGGTTGATGCCGCTGTAGTAAGGGCTGTCGAAGCCGGGTTGAAAGACCACGCTGGTATGGGAAGTCAGGAACTCCATCATGAAGCCATCGGTGACGAGGCCTTCGTCATACAAGTCGTTCATCAAGGTGTAGTGCCAGAACGTGGCCCAGCCTTCGTTCATCACCTGTGTCTGGCGTTGTGGATAAAAATACTGGGCGATCTTGCGCACAATCCGCACGATTTCGCGCTGCCAAGGCTCCAGCAGCGGAGCGTGCTTTTCGATGAAGTACAGGATGTTTTCCTGAGGTTCGACGGGGAAGCGTGCGTTGTCCTTGTCGCTGTATTTGTCCGCGCCTTTTGGAATGGTCCTCCACAAATCGTTGATCTGCTTCTGCAGATGCTCTTCCCGATCCTTCTGCCGACGGCGTTCTTCTTCGGCGGAAATCGGATAAGGGCGTTTGTAACGATCGACTCCGTAATTCATCAGCGCATGGCAGGAATCGAGCAAGTCCTCCACCGCGTCGATTCCGTGGCGTTCTTCGCACTGCATGATGTACTGCTTGGCGAACACCAGGTAATCGATGATCGAGCTGGCGTCGGTCCAGGTGCGGAACAGGTAGTTGCCTTTGAAGAAACTGTTATGGCCATAGCAGGCGTGAGCCACTACCAGAGCCTGCATGCAGATGGTGTTTTCTTCCATCAGATAGGCGATGCAAGGGTCCGAGTTGATCACAATCTCGTAGGCCAGGCCCATCTGGCCGCGGCTGTAGGATTTTTCGGTGCTGAGGAAGTGTTTGCCATAGGACCAGTGGTGATAACCCAACGGCATGCCGACAGAGGCGTAGGCGTCCATCATCTGTTCGGCGGTGATCACTTCGATCTGGTTGGGGTACGTATCCAGCGCGTAGCGGGCCGCGAGACGACTGATTTCGCGGTCGTAGGCCTGGATCAGCTCGAATGTCCATTCGGAGCCGGTGGAAATGGGTTGGCGCTTCTGCTCTTTGGCGGTCATGTCACTAACCTGCGCTGGAAGAGTTCACGGAAGACCGGATAGATATCCCCGGCCGAGACCAGTTGCTGCTGGGCAAAAGTGTCAGAGAAGGCTTCGGCAATGCGTTCGTACTCGAACCACAAGGCCTGATGTTCGCGCGGGGTAATCTCAACATAAGTGTAGTACTGCACGAACGGCATGATCTGGTTGATCAGGATGTCGCGGCAGATCGGCGAATCGTCGTTCCAGTTGTCGCCGTCGGATGCCTGGGCAGCATAGATGTTCCATTCATTGCTCGGATAACGCTCGGCCATGATCTCCTGCATCAGTTTCAGGGCGCTGGAGACGATGGTGCCGCCGGTTTCCCGGGAGTAGAAAAACTCCTCCTCATCCACTTCGCGGGCACTGGTGTGGTGGCGGATGAATACGACGTCGATTTTGTCGTAGTTCCGCTTGAGGAACAGGTACAGCAGGATGAAGAAGCGTTTGGCGATGTCCTTGGTCGCCTGGGTCATGGAGCCGGACACGTCCATCAGGCAAAACATCACTGCTTTGGAGCTGGGGTTCGGCTGCTTGATCAGCAGGTTGTACTTGAGGTCGAAGGTGTCGAGAAAGGGCACTCGGTGAATGCGCGCGCTGAGTTTCTCGATCTCTGCTTCGAGGTCCTGGATATCGCCGAAGTTATCCGGTTCCTCGCGTTTAAGTCGCAGCAGTTCCTCTTTTGCTTCGCGCAATTTCGCCCGGCTGCTGCCGGACAAGGCAATGCGCCGGGCATGAGCCGAACGCAGCGTGCGGATGATGTTGATCCGTGACGGGTTGCCCTCGTTGCTGATGCCTGCGCGTACAGTTTTGAACGTGTCGGTGCCGGTCAGGTGGCGTTTGACCAGATTTGGCAGCTCCAGGTCCTCGAACATGAACTCGAGGAATTCCTCCTGGGTAATCTGGAAGACGAATTCGTCCATCCCTTCACCCGTGTTACCGGCCTTGCCGGGGCCTCTGCCGCCTCCACCTCCAGGCGGACGGGCAATGTGCTCGCCGCTGGTGAATTCCTTGTTGCCGGGGTGCACGATGGTTTGCTTGCCGCCACGACCGTGGTGAAGCACCGGCTCGTCGATGTCGCGGCCGGGAATGCTGATCTGCTCGCCGTGTTCCATATCGGTAATGGAGCGCCGGCTGACCGCCTCTTCGACAGCCTTTTTGATGTGATCACGGTAGCGCCGCAGAAACCGCTGGCGGTTTACCGTGCTCTTGTTCTTGCCATTGAGACGTCGGTCGATCACATAGCTCATGACTGCTCCTTAGAAGCTGTCCTGAAATGGGCGA
This sequence comes from Pseudomonas sp. S2_A02, assembly GCF_054668495.1. Lineage (NCBI taxonomy): Bacteria > Pseudomonadati > Pseudomonadota > Gammaproteobacteria > Pseudomonadales > Pseudomonadaceae > Pseudomonas > Pseudomonas sp. S2_A02. Next base: position 4,318,556 of record NZ_CP162776.1, read on the forward strand.
GCGTTAACGCAGCATAAGGCCAGTGCCGGAGGGTGTACACGCTCCCCCCAAGCGCTTTGATGCTGCCTGAACCTCGCTACCGCATTTCGGACACCTCCAGAGGCCTGTGTAACAGAAAAAGCGTAAACAGGCCTCGGGCTAACGACAACCGGTCTGACCGGCAGCGGGTTACTGTGATTTTCTGACCCGCAAGTACCACTCGGACAGCAGTCGTACCTGTTTGTCGGTGTAGCCCCGCTCGACCATCCGTGTGACAAAGTCGTTGTGCTTCTGCTGGTCTTCTTTGCTGGCCTTGGCGTTGAAGCTGATGACCGGCAGCAAGTCCTCGGTGTTGGAGAACATTTTCTTCTCGATGACCACCCGCAGTTTTTCGTAGCTGAGCCAGGTTGGGTTCTTGCCGTTGTTGTTGGCTCGGGCGCGCAATACGAAGTTGACGATTTCGTTGCGGAAATCCTTCGGATTGCTGATGCCGGCCGGTTTTTCGATTTTCTCCAGTTCCTCGTTCAGGGCTACGCGGTTGAGGATTTCGCCGGTTTCCGGATCGCGATATTCCTGATCCTGAATCCAGAAGTCGGCGTACAGCACGTAGCGATCGAAGATGTTCTGACCGTACTCGCTATAAGACTCGAGGTAGGCAGTCTGGATCTCCTTGCCGATGAATTCGATATAACGCGGCGCCAGGTACTCTTTCAGGAAGCGCAGATAGCGTTCGCGGGTCTCCGCCTGGAACTGTTCCTGTTCGATCTGTTGTTCCAGCACGTAGAGCAGATGCACCGGGTTGGCGGCGATTTCGTGCGGATCGAAGTTGAAGACCTTCGACAGGATCTTGAAGGCGAAGCGGGTCGACAGACCGTTCATGCCTTCATCAACACCCGCTGCGTCGCGGTATTCCTGGATCGATTTGGCCTTCGGATCGGTGTCCTTGAGGTTTTCACCGTCGTACACGCGCATTTTGGAGTAGATATTGGAGTTTTCCGGCTCCTTGAGGCGCGAGAGTACGGTGAACTGAGCGAGCATTTTCAGGGTATCGGGCGCGCAATGGGCCTTGGCCAGCGAGCTGTTGAAGAGGAGTTTGTCGTAGATCTTCACCTCGTCGCTGACGCGCAGGCAGTACGGCACTTTGACGATATAGATCCGGTCGATGAAGGCTTCGTTGTTCTTGTTGTTACGGAAGGTGTGCCATTCCGATTCGTTGGAGTGGGCCAGCAGGATCCCGGTAAACGGAATCGCGCCCAAGCCTTCGGTACTGTTGTAGTTGCCTTCCTGGGTGGCCGTCAGCAATGGGTGCAGCACCTTGATCGGTGCCTTGAACATTTCGACGAACTCCATCAGGCCCTGGTTGGCCCGGCACAGGGCTCCCGAGTAGCTGTAGGCATCGGCGTCGTTCTGCGGGAACTCTTCCAGTTTGCGGATATCGACCTTGCCCACCAGTGCCGAGATGTCCTGGTTGTTTTCATCTCCCGGCTCGGTTTTCGCGACCGCAATCTGGTTGAGGATCGACGGATAGAGTTTCACCACGCGGAACTGGCTGATATCGCCGCCGAATTCGGCCAGGCGCTTGGTGGCCCATGGCGACATGATGGTATTGAGATAGCGCCGGGGAATGCCGAAGTCTTCCTCAAGGATCGCGCCATCTTCAGTGGCGTTGAACAGACCCAGAGGCGACTCGAAAACCGGCGAGCCCTTGATTGCGTAGAAGGGCACTTTCTCGATCAGTTGTTTGAGCTTTTCGGCCAGGGACGATTTACCGCCGCCGACCGGGCCGAGCAGGTAGAGGATCTGTTTCTTTTCTTCCAGACCCTGGGCTGCATGGCGGAAATACGACACGATCTGGTCAATGCATTCTTCCATCCCGTGGAAGTCTTCAAAGGCCGGATAGCGGCGGATCACCTTGTTGGAAAAGATTCGCGACAGCCTCGAGTTGGTCGAGGTGTCGAGCAGCTCCGGTTCACCGATGGCCAGCAAAAGACGCTCAGCTGCGGAAACGTAGGCGCTGCGGTCCTTTTTGCACAGCTCCAGGTACTCCTGCAGCGAGAGTTCTTCCTGGCGCGTGGACTCGAAGCGTTGTTGGAAGTGGCTAAAGATACTCATGACGTCACCTCGCTCGATACGTGGAGCCGACGCCGGATCAGTCAGTCGATGCTGGCAAGCAACTGAATATGCAGTTGCTGTTTACCCCCCAGAACACCTTCAGGGTATCAACCCCGAAAGCTACTCCCGATGACCCGCGCGCCGGTGTACCGGCTCTCCCCTGTTTTGGATGGCCTGCGCTTAAGGATAGTTCGGAATCTTGAAGGTAAAGGCGCAATAAGTAATTAGTTGTGGCAGACCGTTCGTCTGCCAGTGCCCGAACCCACGGGGGCCGGGGCTTGCACGCCTTGAAAAAAATTATTCGGAAGTGCCTTGCGCCGTTTCCGAAGGATAGGTCGTACGCCACAGCTCAAAACCGCCGTCCATGCTGTAGACGTCCGAGAAGCCTTGACTGATCAGATAAGCAGCCGCGCCCTGGCTGGAGTTGCCGTGATAGCAGACCACCACCGTCGGCGCGTCCAGGTCAGCGCCCTGAATGAAAGCATGCAGAGAATGGTTGTCCAGGTGCTTCGAACCGGCAATGTGCAGCGCGGCGAAAGTTGCAGGGTCGCGGACATCGACCACCACCGCGCCTTGTTCGCGCAGGGCCTGGGCCTGTTCTGGGGGGATACGTTTGAATTCGCTCATGGCGGGCTCCTGTGGCTCGGCTGAAAGCGCAGTCTAGCGCGGGGCGCTGGCTGACGTTTGTTCGGGAATAGAGGCGGCGACAGCCGGCCGGGTGTGGCCATGGGCGTCGCATTTACATTGCAAGCGCTCGCCGGTGTCGACGTTCATCAGGGTCATGGCGCCACCCCAGACGCAACCGGTGTCGAGCGCAAACAGACCCGGCTCGTTGCACTGGCCTTCGAGCGCTGCCCAGTGACCGAAGATGATCTTCAGGTCTTTGGTCTTGCGCTCCTTGTGGGTGAACCACGGCGCATAACCCGGCGGTGCGGTGTCGATGCCTTCCTTGCCCTTGAGATCGAGCTTGCCGTCGCTGGTGCAGAAACGCATCCGGGTGAAATAGTTGGTGATGACTCGCAAGCGCGGCGCGCCCTTGAGGTCGTTATCCCATTTCACTGGCTCGTTGCCGTACATACCGTCGAGGTAAGGCGCGAAGCGGTTGTCATCGCGCAGGGCTTCTTCGACTTCGGCGGCGCACTTCAAGGCTTTGCGTAGCGACCATTGAGGCGGGATGCCGGCATGAACCAGAGCGATATCGCGCTGTTCGTCGTAATGCATGAGCTTTTGCTGTCGGACCCACTCCAGTAGCTCCGCGCTATCGGGTGCTTCAAGGATCTCGCGCAGGGTGTCGGCTTTCTTCAGGCGTTCGATGTTTTGCCCGACGGCCAGCAAGTGCAGGTCATGATTGCCGAGTACGCACACCAGCGATTCGCGGATGCTATAGAGGAAGCGCAAGGTTTCCAGCGACTGTGGGCCACGGTTGATGAGATCACCCACCAGCCACAGACGGTCCCGCGCAGGGTCGAAAGCGACTTGCTTGAGCAGGCATTGCAGCGGCTCAAGGCAACCTTGCAAATCGCCGACGGCATACGTCGCCATCAGTGCAAGGCTCCGGGTACCGCCAGACGGAACGGTGCGATGATGGCATCGAAGTGTTTGCCGTCCTCGGCGACCATTTCATACGTGCCCTGCATCGTACCGACCTTGGACGTCATGACAGTGCCGCTGCTGTAAGTGTGGCTCTTGCCGACGTCGATCAACGGCTGCTGGCCGACGACGCCTGCACCGCGAACCTCCTCGACATGTCCGTCGCCATCGGTGATCACCCAGTGCCGTGAAAGCAGTTTGGCGGGTACAAGGCCATTGTTCTGCACGGTGATGGTGTAGGCGAAGGCAAAACGGTTGTGTTCGGGTTGCGATTGTTCTGCCAGATAGCGGGTGACGACGCTGACGTCGACCTGATAACGAGGATCGGACATGCAAAAGGCCTTAGAAACGAAGCGGGACGCGGGGCGTAGCTGATTGAACTCAGTCTAGGCCAAGTATCGGGTAGTAGACCAGAGTGGCGTCCTACCCGATAGCGCTCATCGCCTGTCAGTCGGTAACAGGCTTTTGTAGGACTTGTTCGCTGAGCTTGTCGGCCAGGCGCACGAAGGCAGCCAGATCGAGCTGTTCGGGGCGCAGGCTGCCATCGACGCCGGCGGCTTCGATTTCGGCGTTGCTCAGCAGCAGTTTGAGAGTGTTGCGCAATGTTTTGCGGCGCTGGTTGAAGGCTTCGCGCACGACGCGCTCCAGCAGTTTGTGATCTTTGGCTGGATGCGGGAGTACCGCGTGAGGCACCAGGCGCACGATAGCCGAATCGACTTTCGGCGGCGGATTGAATGCGCCCGGGCCGACGTTGAACAGATGCTCGACCCGGCAATGGTACTGAACCATGATCGAGAGGCGACCCCAGTCACCGCCACCAGGCCCCGCCGCCAGACGCTCGACCACTTCCTTTTGCAGCATGAAGTGCATGTCGCGTATCAGGTGGGAGTTGTGCAGCAGATGAAAAATCAGCGGCGTAGAGATGTTGTACGGCAGGTTGCCGACTACCCGAAGGCTGCCCGGTGCTGCGTTCAGGCTGTTGAAGTCGAACTTCAGCGCGTCGCCCTGATGCAGGTGGAAATTGCTCTTGCTGGCGAACTGCTGGTTGAGGATCGGGATCAGGTCCTTGTCCAGCTCTACTACGTCCAGTTGGGCGCCGCTGTTGAGTAGGCCTTCGGTCAATGCACCCTGGCCCGGGCCGATTTCCAGCAGACGGTCTTCGGGTTTGGCGTGGATGGAGCGCAGGATGCGGTCGATAACGCCGGCATCGTGCAGGAAGTTCTGGCCGAAGCGCTTGCGCGCCCGGTGTTGGTAATGCTCGGTCATAAACGGGTCTCGGCCATCTGGTAGGCGGTTTCCAGGGCGACTTGCAGGCTGCCGGTATCGATTTTGCCGCTACCGGCCAGATCCAGGGCGGTGCCGTGGTCGACCGATGTGCGGATGATCGGCAAGCCGAGGGTCACGTTGACTGCCGCGCCGAAGCCTTTGTATTTCAGCACGGGCAGGCCCTGGTCATGGTACATCGCCAGCACCGCGTCGCAGTGCTCCAGATATTTTGGGGTAAACAGAGTGTCGGCGGGCAGGGGACCGCGAAGGTCCATGCCCTCGCCGCGCAGGCGCTCTAATGTGGGTTCGATGATGTCGATTTCTTCATGGCCCAGATGACCGCCTTCACCGGCGTGCGGGTTAAGCCCGCAAACCAGGATGCGTGGCTGGGCGATGCCGAATTTTTCTTGCAGGTCGGCGTGCAGAATCCGTGTGACCCGCTCCAGCCGCTCCGGTGTGATTGCATCGGCAATCTCGCGAAGGGGCAGGTGAGTGGTGACCAGCGCCACGCGCAAGCCGCGAGTGGCGAGCATCATCACCACTTGCGCGGTATGAGTCAGGTCAGCAAGAAACTCCGTGTGCCCGGAAAAGGCGATTCCGGATTCGTTGATTACGCCCTTGTGCACAGGGGCGGTGATCATGCCGGCGAAATGCCCGTCCAGGCAGCCTTGGCCAGCACGCGTCAGGGTTTCCAGGACAAAAGCGGCATTGGCCTTGTCCAGTTGCCCGGCGGTGACCTTGGCGTTGAGCGGCGTATCCCACACATACAGGCTGTTGGCAGGTGCGGGAGCATCCGGCCAGCTGTCCGGCGTTACCGGCAGCAGATCGACAACCACGCCCAGCTGCGCAGCCCGCTCGATGAGCAGGTCGCGGCTGGTAATGGCAATCAGAGGGTGTGGCTGGGCTTGCGAGGCGAGCAGCAGGCACAGGTCAGGACCTATGCCGGCCGGTTCGCCGGGGGTCAACGCGAAACGCTTGGGTTTCACTGCGTTGCCTGGTCTGCACCAGGGAGCTTGATTTCTACATACGCTTCGTCACGGATCTGACGCAGCCAGGTTTGCAGCTCTTCGTCGTATTTGCGGTTACGCAGTACGGTCATCGCTTGCTGTTCACGGGCCTGGGTAGTGCTGTCAGTGGCGCGGCGGCCAAGGACTTCCAGAACGTGCCAGCCATATTGGGTCTGGAACGGCTTGGACAGCTGACCTTGTGGGGTCTTGGCCATCACTTCGCGGAATTCAGGAACCAGCGCGTTCGGGTCGATCCAGTTCAGGTCGCCACCGTTGAGGGCGGAACCCGGATCTTCCGAGAAGCTTTTCGCCAGCTCGCCAAAGTCTTCGCCCGCTTCGATACGGGAGTAGAGCGATTGAGCCAGGGCTTTGGTTTTTTCTTCGTCGCGGATCGGGCTTGGTTTGACCAGGATGTGACGCACATGCACTTCGTCACGCACCTGGGCTTCGCCGCCACGCTTGTCGAGAATCTTCAGGATGATGAAGCCGCCCGGCGTGCGCATTGGCTGGGTAATGTCGCCAACCGTCATAGTGCTGAGCATGCGATCGAACGGAGGTGGCAGTTGAGCGGCTTTACGCCAGCCCATGTCGCCGCCTTCCAGCGCGGTTTCGCTGGCGGATTTGGCAATTGCCAACTGACCGAAGTCAGCGCCTTGCTTGAGTTGCTGGTAAACCGCATCGGCTTGTTTGGCGGCATTCTGAATCGCGTCGGAGTTGGCGCTTTCCGGCGTGGGAATCAGGATGTTGGCCAGACGAAATTCTTCGGACAGCTGCATTTTGCCCAGGTCGGACGCGAGGAAGTTCTTCACTTCCTGCTCGGACACCTGAATGCGTTCAGCGACACGGCGCTGACGCACACGGCTGATGATCATTTCGCGGCGGATCTGGTCACGAGCGTCGTCATAAGACAGGCCGTCGCGAGCCAAAGCGGAGCGAAATTGTTCAATCGACATGTTGTTGCGCTGGGCAATGGTGCCGACTGCCTGGTTCAGTTCTTCATCGGTAATGCGGATGCCGGAACGCTCGCCGATCTGCAGTTGCAGGTTTTCGACGATCAGACGCTCGAGCACCTGCTGATCCAGTACGCCGGCAGGCGGTACGGCAGCGCCGCGTTTGGCGATGGTTTGCTGAACTTCGTGAACACGTTGGTCCAGTTGGCTCTGCATGACCACGTCGTTGTCGACGATGGCCACCACTTTATCGATGGACTGTACCGCGGCGTTGGCCGCGGTACCCAGGAACAACGCGCCCAGCATCAGCGGGCGCAGACAATCAGAAAGCTTGGTCTTCACGTTCACGATAACCTTGGATGCCTTTGTCGAGGAAGCTCTCTACCTTGGCGCCGGTGAGGCCGCCGAGTCCCTTCAGAACAATTTGGAGGAAGACGCCGTGGTCGCCTTTTTCGTTTTCCGGGGCGTTCTGACTGAACTCGTCATAGCTGACCCAGTAACGGTTGATCAGGCGCAATTTCCAGCAGCAGTTGTCGTATTCGAAACCACCGAAGGCTTCCAGAGTACGGTTGCGGTTGTAGTCATACTGCCAGCGGCTGATGGCGTTCCACTGCGGCACGATCGGCCAGATCACCGAGAAGTCGTGCTGCTTGATCTTGTAGTAGTCCTTCACGTAGCCAGGTTGGCCAGGGGTGCCATAGTCACCGCCGCCCACCGCCCATTTACCTGTGTTCTGGTCATAACGGACCTGGTCATTGCGATAGCGATAACCGGCGTTGATAACCTTGTTCGGGTTGTCTTCAGGCTGGTAGTGGAACATCGCGCTGCCCGAGCGAGGGCTGCGGCTGTCCGGGTCCCAGTTGTAGTCGGCCGTGGTGCGCCAGTCGCGGTTCCAGCGGTATTCGTATTCCAGTGCATATGGCGAGACGTTGGCTTGAGCATCGGCGCGGGTTTTCGCATCAATACCTGGCAACTGGACTTCGCGGTCCTTGAAATACAAGGCCTGGCCGACGCTGATGCGTTGACGCTCGAAGCCGTTGTCTTCGATCCAGCGGTTGGTGATGCCCAGCGACAGCTTGTTCTCGTCACCGACACGGTCGGAGCCGGAGAAGCGGTTGTCGCGGAACAGCGAGGCGTAGTTGAAGGTGTATTCGCTGGTGTCGAAAACCGGAATATCCTTCTGGTCTTCCTCAGGTACATAAAGGTAGAACAGGCGCGGTTCGAGGGTCTGGCGATAATTCTTGCCGAACCATTGGGTGTTGCGATCGAAATACAGGCCGCTGTCGATGCTCGCGATCGGTACGCCACGGTTCTGATTGCTGCCGAAATGACCATTGAGGTTTTCAGTCCCGGCTGCAGCTGCGGCTTGATCCTGGGCCGCGATTTGGCTTTTGCCGGTACCGTCCAGATCCAGCTGGTATTGGGTGTACTGATACTTGAGCGATGGCTTCAGGAAACCATAGGTCCAGTTCAACGGCAAACTGACACCCGGCTTGAGATTCAAGCGGTCGCCGTTGGCACGTGCCAAGCCTTGAACGTTGTTATCAAGACGCGACTCGACGGTGCCGTCTTCGTTCACGAAGTCGCCGTTCTTCAAATCACGATCAAACCGCACGACCTCTGTCTCGTAATCGAAGTTCAGCCCTTCCGGGTGATAAGGCAGCTGTCCATTGAAGGTGATCTGCGGCAAACGATCGTAAGGCGTAATGTTCGAAACGGTCGCCAGCTGATAAGCCTGGGCATTCAAACGAGCGGTATAGCTGTCACCACGATAGGTGACAGAACCCTGCTGGTTCACGAAATCGGCACTTTTCACACCAATCTGATCAGTCTGCAGATCCTGGAAGTAATACGGATCGCTGATCTTGGTGTAGTCGACCTGCGTGAAGACGCGCGAGTCGAGACCACCCTTGTGCTGCCAGTTGTACATGTAACGATTTTTTTGGTAATCGGTCTGACCACTGCGATCGGTGTCTTCGTCGTTGAGGTACGCGGCGCCGAACTGACCTTCGCTGGATTTGGTCAGGTAGCGGAACTCGCCTTCCATCAACAGCCCGTGCTTGCTCATGTAGCGCGGGTACAACGTGGCATCGTAGTTCGGTGCCAGGTTGAAGTAATACGGGGTGACCAGCAGGAAGCCGGTATCGCTGCCGGTGCCAATGGTTGGCGGCAGGAAGCCGGATTGGCGACGGTCGTCGATCGGGAAATAGATGTATGGCGTGTACAGAACCGGGATGTCCTTGACCCGCAGCGTCACGTTGGTCGCAGTACCGAAACCGGTCGCCGGGTTCAAGGTGATGTTATTGCCCTTGAGCTGCCAGGCGTTGCTGTTCGGTTCGCACGTGGTGTACGTACCATCCTTGAGTCGGATGATCGCGTTCTCGGCACGTTTGGCGTATAGCGCGTTACCGCGGATACGGGATTTGTGCATCACGTATTCGGCGTTGTCGACCTTGGCTTCACCCGTGTCGAGCTGCACGTCGGCGTGGTCGCCCACGATCAGTGCGCCGTTGTCGCGAACACGGACGTTGCCGCTCAGTTCGCCACGGCTCTCGGCCTGGTAGAGGTTCGCTTCGTCGGCTTCGACCTGCATGCTGCCCTGACGCATGACCACGTCACCGGCCAGGGTAGCGACCTGTTCATCCTGCTTATAGCGAGAGGCTTTTGCACCGAGAAAGGTCGGAGCGTCACTTTTATTCGTCTTGTCATTCATGCCAGGACGAATCGGTTCGATATAGGAACCAGAGCAGTAAGGACCGGTTTCGGCCAATTGCGCTGCAGTGAGCTTCTCGCGCGGAACCCAGTCGAGGTGGCTGTAGTCTTCACTACGCGACTTCAGGCCGCGGCCCTTGGACTCGGTAACCAGCACAGGTTTGGCGCCGGTGTCTGCGCTGGAGCCGGTGTCTGCCGGGGCTTCGCCAGTGGCGGAAACTGCGCTGCCGTCATGGACGGGGCGTGGCGGCAATGCAGCGGCCGGCGCTTTTGGCGCACAGTCCCAGGCACCCGAAGCAGAGACTGAGCAGTCATACTGTTCCGCGGCGACCACGAACGAAGTGGCGAGTGGTTGCAGGGCCAGCAGACTGCCGGTGACCAACAACGGAAATTTTTTACGAAACGCGGGGGATTTCAATGCCATCTTATTAGTCCGGGCTTCCTGCGTGCCATCTGCCCGCGGTGTGGGCCGCACGCCTCTCGATGGTCTGAAAAAGATGCTGGATAATAAAGCATGACCCGCTTGACGGCTAGCGCCGTCGGAGACCCTTGCAATGCCTGACCAAGATGTACGCTTGCAACACCTGAAAGTTTGGCTCGATGAACAGTTGGCTATCCTCTTTGCAGAACAAGGTTGGGGCTCCGTGCCCCCGGCCACGTTGACTGCGGCCAGTAGCGACGCGAGTTTTCGGCGCTATTTCCGCTGGGAAGGCGCAGGCAGAAGTTTCGTCGTGATGGATGCGCCGCCGCCCCAGGAAAACTGCAAACCGTTCGTGGATATCGCTTTTCTGCTGGCGAAATCCGGAATAAACGTGCCGAAAATTTATGCCGAAGACCTTGAGCGTGGTTTTCTTTTGCTCAATGACCTGGGCAACAAGACTTACCTGGACGTGATCGACAGCGAAAACGCTGACGATTTGTTCAAGGATGCCCTGCAAGCACTGCTGGCTTTCCAACAGTTGCCGATGGTGGCGCCGCTGCCAAGTTATGACGTGGCACTGCTGCGTCGTGAACTGGAATTGTTCCCCGAGTGGTACGTGAAGCGCGAACTGGGCATCGAGTTTGATTCGGCGCAGCAAACGCTCTGGCAACAGGTCAGCGACCTGCTGATCGACAGCGCCCTGGCTCAACCCAAAGTCCTGGTGCATCGCGATTACATGCCGCGCAACCTGATGCTCAGCGAGCCGAACCCCGGCGTGCTGGATTTTCAGGACGCGGTTTATGGCCCCGTGACCTATGACGTGACTTGCCTGTTCAAGGACGCCTTCCTCAGCTGGCCTGAAGAGCGCGTGCGTGGCTGGCTGGAAGATTACTGGCAGCAAGCCGGCGCGCTCGATATCCCGGTTCAGCCAGACTTTGAAGACTTCCTGCGCGCCAGCGACCTGATGGGCGTGCAACGGCACCTGAAAGTCATCGGCATTTTCGCCCGTATCTGCCATCGCGACGGCAAGCCGCGCTACCTCGGCGATGTGCCGCGCTTCTTTGCTTATATAGACGCGGTCATCGCCCGTCGCCCTGAACTGGCGGAGCTGGGTGAGTTGCTGGCCAGTCTGCGTGCTGGAGCGACGGCATGAAGGCAATGATTCTGGCCGCGGGCAAAGGCGAGCGCATGCGCCCGCTGACGTTGACCACGCCAAAACCGCTGGTTCGTGCCGGTGGAGTGCCCCTGATCGAATATCACTTGGGGGCGTTGGCGGCAGCAGGGTTTACCGAGATCGTGATCAACCATGCCTGGCTCGGTCAGCAGATCGAGGATTACCTGGGCGATGGCTCGCGGTATGGCGTGAGCATTCAGTACTCGGCGGAAGGTGAGCCGCTGGAAACCGGTGGCGGTATTTTCCGTGCGTTGCCGTTGTTGGGTGACGAGGCCTTTGTGGTGGTCAATGGTGATATCTGGACCGACTACGACTTCAGCGTGTTGCATCAGCCCATCGCCGGGCTCGCTCATCTGGTATTGGCGGACAACCCGGCGCATCACCCGAGTGGAGATTTCACTTTGGTCGATGGCCTTGTGCAGGACGGTCGGCCGGATACATCGACCCTGACCTACAGCGGCATCGCCGTACTGCACCCGCAGCTGTTTGACGGTTGCTCGGCCGGTGCCTTCAAACTTGCGCCGCTGCTGCGCAAAGCCATGGCTGACGGGCAAGTGACCGGCGAACGCCTGAATGGACATTGGGTGGATGTCGGCACTCATGAGCGTCTGGCTGAAGCAGAAACTCTGATAGAAGCGAGACGCTGACATGTTGTGGCCAGGGACTCTGATTGGAGCCGGAGCGGGCTTTGCCATAGCCAGCATTCCGGGGGCCATGCTCGGCGCTTTGTTGGGACAGGCGCTGGACCGGCGCTTGCACCTGCAGAGCTGGGCGCATTTATGGGAAAAATTTGGTGGTCGCTCGGTGCTGCGCAACGATGAACTGCTGTTCGTGTTGCTGGGCCGGTTGGCCAAGAGCGATGGGCGGGTAGTGGATGGCCACATCCAGCAGGCGCGGCAGGAAATGCGCTCGCTGGAGATGACCGAATCGGCGCAACGTCGAGCGATTGCGGCGTTCAATCGCGGTAAGTCGGGACATGACCGGTTGCGCGGTTATCTGCGACGCCTGAGTACTCAACCCTATGCGGCGGAAGGTGTGTTGCGCGCCTGTTGGCGGATGGTCTGGGCCGATGGCCGCGCCGGTAGCCGTGAGCGCGAGCTGATTGCCCAGTGGGGCAAATGGTTGGGGTGGACGCGGCAACAGGTGCAGGCCTTGGCGACTGATTATGAGCCGCAGAAACGCCCATCGGTCAGCAGCGCGGTGACTTATCAAGACGCCTTGCGGCTATTGGGCGTGTCGGCGACCAGCGAGCCGGCGCAAATCAAGCGCGCCTATCGACGCCTGCTCAGTCGTCATCACCCCGATAAGATTGCTGGTAGCGGTGCGACGGCGTTGCAGGTTCGCGAGGCTACGGACAAGACTCGTGAATTGCATACTGCCTATACCTTGATTCGTGAACGGCGGGATTTTCGTTAGCAAGTAAGGTTTGTGTCGCTAGTGATGCCGCCATCGCGGGCAAGCCCGCTCCCACAGGTTTAGTGTCGATAGCAAAAATTGCGTACGACTCAAATCCTGTGGGAGCGAGGCTTGCCCGCGATGAGGGCGACTCGGTCTATCAGTCCGCCGCAGGTTGAGGATTCAACCACCCCCGCACACGACGGACCAATTGCTCCTGCTCGGCCTTGGCATTCCCCGGCAACGCCTTGAGCGATACCTGGCTGAACCCCGAAGTCTTCAAGCGCTTGCTGGCCTGTAAACGTTCCAGCGCCGCGTTACGATCCACCGGTTTATCCATATAGAAGATATCTGCGGTAGGCAGCTTCAAGGTGGGTGTGAGCTCAGCCAGCTCGGGCTTCGCCGTAACGGGCGTCTGGGCGGCGACCATCACCAACTTCTCGACTTGCGATGGCTGCTTCTCGCTCAGATAACGCGCGGCCCAGTAAGCGCCGGTGCCATGGCCCAACACGACGATACTGCGAGCGCTTTGCTGTTCGGCGTAGGCGATGGCTGCATCGATGCGGGCGAAGATTCGCTCGGCGTCGGCTTTGGCCTGTTCTTCGGTGGTTTCGACGATGGCCTTGTCGGCCACATCCGCTTCGCCGCCGGCCGCCTGTTCGATGGGCGCCGCAGTCGTGGAGTCTTTGCTGCCGGCATCAGGTGTTTTGGGCGCTGGCGCCACTTCGACGATACGTGGCGCAATGGCTTCGCTTTGCAGGTCCGGCAAGGTGATACTCAGGCTGCTCCACTTGGCGTCCGGCAATTTGTGGCGCAATGGGCTGATTGCTTGCGGCCAGTCAACGGTTTCGCCGGCGCCCGGGATGATAATCACCGCGCCTTTGGGTTCGGCGGTATTGGCCGGTTTCCACAAGGCGAGAAAACTGTCGGTACCGGTTTGCAATTGTTGCTGTTCCTGCGCAGGGATTTTTCGCTCAAGTGCGGTCGCTTCTTCCTGACTACGCTCAAGCAACGGCTGACGTTCGACCGGTTTTTCTTCGGCGGGTTTTTCCGCAGCGGCAGGTGCCGGATCGGCCGCCTCTACGGAAAACGCGCAAGGCAGGATCAGCGACAGGCACAATGCTGGCAGTGCCAGGCGGTAGACAGGGGGCATCGGATATTCCAGGCCAGAAGTTATTCCGGCAGCCTAATGGGTTGGTCAGTATTTGTCAGTGTGTGAGACTTTGATGATGCATTTTCGCTGCCTGTGGGTTATCGGCTGTTTATGGTTTCCCTTGATGGGCTGGGCGGCGCCCGCGCCACCGGCGCGCGTCGTGCACCTGTCGCCGGCGCAACAGCAATGGCTGGTGCAGCATGGCGAGTTGCGGGTCGGAGTGGTGTTGCAAACGCCCTATGCTCAATACGATCGCCGCTTGCAGCGCCTGTCCGGGGTTAACGTCGAGCTGATGAAGTGGCTGGCCAAGGCGCTCAAGATCGAACTGAGCTGGCGCAATTATCCTGATCTTGCGCAACTGGAAGCCGCCGCTCGTGAAGGCGACATCGATATAGCACCGGGGCTGACGCAAACTCCTGCGGGTTTGCGGTTCTGGCAATTTTCCGACCCTTACATGCGGGTGCCGCAACTGGTGGTCAGCGACCAGAAGAGCACCGGTGCGGTAGAGCTGGAAAAGCTCGACAGCCAGACCCGCGTCGCCGTACGCATGCCTAGCGTCACCGCCGATTATCTGCGCAGCAATTATCCCCATCTGAACCTGCAAGGCGTGCCTCTGGAACGCCAGGCGCTGCAACTGTTGTTGAGTCAGCAGGCCGGTTACGCCGTAGTCGATGAAGCGCAGTTCGGGCGTCTGTCTGCCGAGCCCGAGTTCTCCGGGCTGGTTGTGGTGGGCGATATCGGTTTCCCGCAACTGCTGCGAGTGGCCACGCGCCGGGACTGGCCGGAGTTGGCCGGCATCGTCGAAAGCGCGCTACGGGCGATTCCGGCCAAGGACCTCGAACAACTGCACAATCAATGGCTGCAACCCAAGTATCCGCGGCTGTCCGAGTCGCCGGGTTTTTGGCAGAACCTCAGCCTGCTCTTGGTGGTGTTGCTCCTGAGCAGTATGGCCATTGTGTTTTGGCAGCGTCGCCAACAACACAGTCTGGAGCAACGATTGCTGGCGGCGCGCGAAGACATTGCCCTGCGCGAGGCCAGTGAAGAGGCTTTGCGCCTCACGCAGTTTTCCATCGATCAAAGCACCGTCGGCATCCTTTGGGTCAACTGGGACAGCCATGTGCGCTACGCCAACCGAGCGGCCGAAACCATGCTCGGCTACCCGTCGGGCGGGATCATTGATCGGCCCTTGATCGACTTCGAGCCCGGTTTGCACATGGACCGTTGGCTGAACCTGTGGAAACGCGCTCGGGCCAGTGACGAAGGGCCGCAAAGTTTCGAAACCAATTGCGTGCGAGCGGATGGCAGTATTTTGCCGGCGGATGTTTCGTTGAGCTTCTTGCGTTTTCGCGATGGCGAATACCTGGTGGTTTACCTCAATGATGTCACCGAACGTCGTCGCGCCCTGGCCGCATTGCAGGAAAGCGAAGCGCGGCTGCAAGGGATCGCCGCCAACGTCCCCGGCCTGGTCTTTCGTCTGGAGCGCGCGCCGGTGACCGGTCAGATCGACTTTGCCTACATCAGTGAAGGCAGCGAGAGCCTGGTGGGGTACTCACCGGCCACTCTGGCCCATCGGGACAAAGGCCTGCGCAGTCTGGTGCATCCGGATGACAAGGCCAGTTACCACCAGACTCAGGACCATGCGCTGGATACCGACAGCGACTGGTCGTGGCAGGGACGGATTCTGACCCGTCAGGGCGAACAGCGCTGGGCCGAGATCAAGGCCATCACTCGCCGCCTCGAAGACGGCGCCTATGTCTGGGACGGGATCGTCTGGGACATCACCGAGAGCAAGCGCATCGAACTGGAACTGGCCAGCTCTCGCGAGCAATTGCGTGAGTTGTCCGCCCACCTGGAGAGCGTGCGGGAAGAGGAAAAGGCCCGCATCGCCCGGGAAGTTCACGACGAGTTGGGTCAGATGTTGACCGTATTGAAGCTGGAAACGTCCATGTGCGAACTGGCCTACGCCCAACTCGACCCGGGTCTGCATGAACGCTTGAACAGCATGAAGCGATTGATCGCTCAGCTGTTTCAACTGGTGCGTGATGTGGCCACGGCGCTACGGCCACCGATTCTCGATGCTGGGATCGCCTCGGCCATCGAGTGGCAGGCGCGACGGTTCGAGGCGCGCACGCAGATCCCGTGCCTGGTGCAGGTGCCGGATAACCTGCCGGTGCTCAGCGATGCCAAGGCCATCGGGCTGTTCCGGATCCTTCAGGAAGCGCTGACCAATGTCATGCGCCATGCCCAGGCGCATACTGTTGAACTGACACTGATCCTTGAGGGCGATGAACTTTGTCTGACCGTCAGCGATGATGGCGTAGGATTTGTCGCCGGCACTGGCAGGCCGACATCCTTTGGTGTGGTTGGCATGCGTGAGCGGGTGTTGATCATGGGCGGGCAGTTGTCGCTTGAGAGTGAGCCGGGGGAGGGCACGACCTTGAGTGTGCGGGTGCCGCTGGATGAAGCCTGAAGAATTTGTAGTGTCTGTGCTGACGTCTTCGCGAGCAGGCTCGCTCCCACAGGGATTGGGGTAATTACACAGATCTTTGACACACCGAAATCCAATGTGGGAGCGAGCCTGCTCGCGAATGATCTTGGCTCTGACATAAGAAGAATGGAGAAGAACGTGATCCGTGTACTGGTAGCCGAAGACCACACCATCGTTCGCGAAGGCATCAAGCAATTGATCGGCCTGGCCAAGGACTTGCTGGTGGTAGGGGAGGCGAGCAATGGCGAGCAGTTACTCGAGACCTTGCGCCATGTTCCCTGCGAAGTGGTGTTGCTGGATATCTCCATGCCCGGGGTCAACGGCCTTGAAGCGATTCCGCGGATTCGCGCCTTGAACAATCCGCCGGCGATCCTGGTGTTGTCGATGCACGATGAAGCGCAAATGGCCGCTCGGGCGTTGAAGGTTGGCGCCGCAGGCTATGCAACCAAGGACAGCGATCCGGCATTGCTGCTGACGGCAATCCGCAAAGTTGCGGCGGGCGGGCGATACATCGACCCGGACCTGGCTGACCGTATGGTCTTCGAAGTCGGCCTGACGGATTCGCGGCCGTTACACTCGTTGCTGTCGGAGCGTGAGTTCTCGGTATTCGAACGCCTGGCCCAAGGCGCCAACGTCAACGACATCGCCCAGCAACTGGCCCTGAGCAGCAAAACCATCAGCACCCACAAGGCGCGGCTGATGCAGAAACTCAATATCACTTCCCTGGCCGAACTGGTGAAGTACGCCATGGAACACAAACTCCTCTAAATCTTCGCGGTCCCCTGTAGGAGCGAGGCTTGCCCGCGAAGCTTTTAGCGTCAGTGAGGACGCCTTCGCGGGCAAGCCTCGCTCCTACGAGATTGTTGTGGCATGTCCATTTGCGACATGCCTCCAACGCTGCTTTTGCCGGTTCTTGCGGCTTGCAGCTTACCGCCTGTCGCGATCCCGAATCGACATATCCATCCCCGCCATCCTTGTAGGGCAATCCCTACCCCCAATCTTCCATCCGGCTGAGGCGATTCTCTCCTGCGCCCCGATTTGCGCCGCTCCCAGCGTCCACTAGGCTTAGTCCACAGCAGTCATCAATAACAAAGGTGTGGGTATGAGCCAGGTTGATTCAAGCGCAGGGGCCAGCGATATTCTGGTCAGCTTTCGTGGAGTGCAAAAGAGCTACGACGGCGAGAACCTGATCGTCAAAGACCTCAACCTGGAGATTCGCAAAGGCGAATTCCTCACCTTGCTCGGGCCGTCCGGTTCCGGCAAGACCACCAGTCTGATGATGCTCGCCGGTTTCGAAACGCCGACCGCCGGGGAGATTCAACTGGCCGGGCGTTCCATCAACAACGTGCCGCCGCATAAACGTGACATCGGCATGGTGTTCCAGAACTATGCGTTGTTCCCGCACATGACGGTCGCCGAGAACCTTGCGTTTCCGCTGACCGTGCGCGGTTTGAACAAGAGCGATGTCAGTGACCGGGTCAAACGTGTTTTGAGCATGGTTCAGCTCGACACCTTCGCCCAGCGTTATCCGGCGCAACTGTCCGGCGGCCAGCAACAGCGTGTGGCCTTGGCCCGTGCGTTGGTGTTCGAACCACAACTGGTGCTGATGGATGAACCCCTCGGCGCGCTGGACAAACAACTGCGCGAACACATGCAGATGGAAATCAAACACCTGCACCAGCGCCTTGGTGTGACCGTGGTCTACGTGACCCACGACCAGGGCGAAGCCCTGACCATGTCCGACCGCGTTGCCGTGTTTCACCAGGGCGAAATCCAGCAGATCGCGCCACCGCGCACACTCTACGAAGAGCCGAAAAATACCTTCGTCGCCAACTTCATCGGCGAGAACAACCGCCTCAATGGCCGCTTGCATAGCCATACCGGTGACCGCTGCGTGGTTGAGCTCGGTCGCGGTGAAAAGGTTGAAGCCCTGGCGGTCAATGTCGGCAAGACCGGCGAGCCCGTCACGCTGTCGATTCGCCCGGAACGCGTAAGCCTCAATGGTTCGAGTGAGTCCTGCGTCAACCGCTTCTCAGGAAGGGTGGCGGAATTCATCTATCTGGGCGACCACGTCCGGGTGCGCCTGGAAGTCTGCGGCAAGACCGACTTCTTCGTGAAACAACCGATTGCCGAGCTCGATCCCGCGCTCGCTGTCGGCGATGTGGTACCGCTTGGCTGGGAGGTCGAACACGTTCGCGCGCTCGACCCACTTCTAGAGGCGCATTGATCGCCCCCTGCTTCACCAACACCAACCCTGCACGTGGAGAGAACAATAAATGTTGAGATCCCTGAAATTCACCGCCCTGGTCGTAGGCATGATCGGTGCGGCGCACGCGATGGCAGCGGGCCCGGACCTGACCGTGGTGTCCTTTGGCGGGGCGAACAAGGCGGCGCAGGCCAAGGCCTTTTACGCACCGTGGGAAGCGGCGGGCAATGGCAAGATCGTTGCTGGCGAATACAACGGCGAGATGGCCAAGGTCAAAGCCATGGTCGACACCAAGAGCGTGTCCTGGGATCTGGTGGAAGTTGAATCGCCAGAACTGTCCCGCGGTTGCGACGAAGATATGTTCGAGCAACTCGACCCCGCGCTGTTCGGCAAGACCGAAGACTACGTCAAAGGCGCTATCCAGCCGTGCGGCGTGGGCTTCTTCGTGTGGTCGACCGTGTTGGCCTACAACGCCGACAAGCTGAAAACCGCTCCGACCAGTTGGGTTGATTTCTGGGACACCAAGAAATTCCCGGGCAAACGCGGCCTGCGTAAAGGCGCCAAGTACACCCTGGAATTCGCCTTGATGGCCGATGGCGTTGCGCCGAAAGACGTCTACAAAGTGCTTGCCGGCAAGGACGGTCAGGACCGCGCGTTCAAGAAACTCGATGAACTCAAGCCAAGCATTCAGTGGTGGGAAGCCGGCGCACAACCGCCGCAATACCTCGCCTCCGGTGACGTGGTCATGAGCTCGGCCTACAACGGCCGGATCGCGGCGGTACAGAAAGAAAGCAACCTGAAAGTGGTGTGGAGCGGCGGTATCTACGACTTCGACGCGTGGGCGATTCCAAAAGGCCTGGATAAGACCCGTGCTGAAGCTGCGAAAAAATTCATCGCGTTCTCGGTGGCTCCGCAGCAGCAGAAGATCTACTCGGAAAACATTGCCTACGGCCCGGCCAACACCCAAGCCGTTCCATTGCTGTCCAAGGATGTTCTGAAGGACATGCCGACCACCCCGGAAAACATCGCCAACCAGGTGCAGATCGACGTCAGCTTCTGGGCTGACAACGGCGAGCAACTGGAGCAGCGCTTCAATTCCTGGGCTGCAAAATAACCACGCCACACGGGACGATGGTTCACCGGATGATCGTTCCCACGCTCTGCGTGGGAATGCCGCCCGGGACGCTCCGCGTCCCTGTGACGCAGAGCGTCACTGGATGCGTTCCCACGCAGAGCATGGGAACGATCAGCACCAAAAGTTCGAGGCGGCGTTTGCCACCTTTGCAATGACCAAAGATTTCCGGAGTACGCCATGGCTATCGCCGTTCCCGTGAACGCGGGCACTGACCCCACCTTGAAGCAGCGGCTCAAGCACGCCGAGCGGATCAACCGCTGGAAAGCACAAGCCTTGATCGCGCCGTTGGTGCTGTTTCTGTTGCTGGTGTTCCTGGTGCCAATCGTGGCGCTGCTCTACAAAAGCGTTGGTAACCCGGAAGTGGTCGGCGTCATGCCGCGCACCGTGGCGGCCATCGCCAGTTGGGACGGCCGAGGCCTGCCGGCGGAGCCTGTGTACAAGGCCGCCAGCGAAGACCTCGCCGAAGCCCGCAAGAATCAGACCTTGGGCGACTTGTCCAAGCGCTTGAACATGGAGTTGGCCGGCTACCGCAGCCTGCTGACCAAAACCGCACGCGCCTTGCCGTTCGCCACCGAACCGGCCTCTTATAAAGAAGCGCTGGAAGGCCTCGACGAGCGCTGGGGCGATCCGGCCTATTGGCAGGTCGTGCGCCGCAACACCAGTGGCGTGACGCCTTATTACCTGCTGGCCGCCGTCGATCACCGCATTGACGACCTCGGCGAAATCGCTCCGGCCACCCCGGATCAGGCGATCTACCTCGACATCTTCGCCCGGACCTTCTGGATGGGCTTGATCATCACCGTGATCTGCCTGGTGTTGGCCTACCCGTTGGCTTACCTGCTGGCGAACCTGCCATCGCGACAAAGCAACCTGTTGATGATTCTGGTGCTGTTGCCGTTCTGGACCTCGATTCTGGTGCGGGTCGCGGCGTGGATCGTGTTGCTGCAGTCGGGCGGCCTCATCAACAGCGGTCTGATGGCCATGGGCGTCATCGATAAGCCGCTGGAGCTGGTGTTCAACCGCACCGGGGTCTACATCTCCATGGTGCACATCCTGCTGCCGTTCATGATTCTGCCGATCTACAGCGTGATGAAAGGCATCTCGCCGACTTACATGCGCGCAGCGATTTCCCTCGGCTGCCACCCGTTCGCCAGTTTCTGGCGGGTGTACTTCCCGCAGACCTATGCCGGTGTCGGCGCCGGTTGCCTGTTGGTGTTCATCCTCGCCATCGGCTACTACATCACCCCGGCGTTGCTGGGTAGCCCGAATGATCAGATGGTCAGTTATTTCGTCGCCTTCTACACCAACACCAGCATCAACTGGGGCATGGCGACCGCACTCGGTGGGCTGTTGCTGCTGGCGACTGTGGTGCTTTATCTGATTTACAGCTGGCTGGTGGGCGCCAGTCGCCTGCGCCTGAGCTAAGGGGAGAATGAAATGCTGAGTCCTTATATGTCGCCCATCGAACGGGTGTGGTTCTACAGCTTGCGGATTCTCTGCGGCTTGATTCTGCTGTTCCTGATCTTGCCGGTGCTGGTGATCATTCCGCTGTCATTCAATTCGGGGAGTTTTCTGGTTTATCCGCTACAAGGTTTCTCACTGCACTGGTACCAGGACTTCTTTGCTTCGGCCGAATGGATGCGTTCGTTGAAGAACAGCATGATCGTGGCCCCGGCAGCGACGGTACTGGCGATGATCTTCGGCACGCTGGCGGCGATCGGCCTGACCCGGGGCGACTTTCCGGGCAAACCGCTGGTGATGGCGCTGGTGATTTCGCCGATGGTGGTGCCCGTGGTGATCATTGGTGTAGCCAGTTACCTGACCTTTGCCCCATTGGGGTTCGGCAACAGCTATCTCTCACTGATCGTTGTGCACGCCGTGCTGGGCGTGCCGTTCGTGATCATCACGGTGTCGGCGACCTTGCAAGGGTTCAACCAGAACCTGGTGCGGGCCGCTGCAAGCCTGGGGGCTTCGCCGCTGACCGCGTTTCGTCGGGTGACATTGCCTTTGATTGCTCCGGGCGTGATTTCCGGTGCGCTATTTGCCTTCGCCACCTCGTTCGATGAAGTGGTGGTGACGCTGTTCCTTGCCGGTCCGGAACAAGCGACCTTGCCTCGGCAGATGTTCAGCGGCATCCGCGAAAACCTCAGCCCGACAATCGCCGCTGCCGCGACGCTGTTGATCGCGTTCTCGGTGATCCTGTTGCTGACGCTGGAATGGCTGCGCGGGCGCAGCGAAAAACTGCGTACCGCACAGGTCTGAAATTACACCCAGCTCAAAATGTGGGAGCGGGCTTGCTCGCGAAGGCGGCGGAACATTCGACATACACATCGACTGACACTCCGCATTCGCGAGCAAGCCCGCTCCCACAGGGATTTAGAGTAATTTCGGAATCTGCGGTGATTCACAATCTGAATAGCAGACAAACCCCAATCCCCAGCTACTATTGTGCCCAGCTCCCCTATCTATAAGAGGCTGCGCACATGAGTCTTTCCTCTTTCAAAATCGCTCACAAACTGATCACCGGCGCAGGTGCCATCGAGCAACTCGCGGCCGAATTGACGCGTCTGGATATCGACAACCCGCTGATCGTCACCGACGCCGCACTGGTCAAGTCCGGCACGGTAGAGCTGGCGCTGGCGCAGCTCGGCGAGCGCAGTTACGAGATTTTCGATCGGGTGTTGCCGGACCCGGAAATCGCCATCGTCGAAGATTGCATGCGGGTTTACCGTGAAGGCGGGCATGACGGGCTGATCGGCCTCGGTGGCGGCAGTGCTATCGACATCGCCAAGAGTGTTGCAGCCTATGCCGGTTACCACGGCGCCCTGGAGGATTTGTTTGGCGTCGATCAGGTACCGCGCAAAGGCCCGCCGCTGATTGCCATCCCGACCACTGCCGGCACCGGTTCGGAAGTGACCAACGTGGCCATCCTCTCCGACAAAGTCGCGCAGCTGAAGAAGGGCATTGTCAGCGATTACCTGTTGCCGGACGTGGCACTTATCAGCCCGCAAATGACCCTGACCTGCCCGCGCAGTGTCACCGCTGCCAGTGGCGTCGATGCGCTGGTGCACGCCATCGAGTCCTACCTGTCGCTCAATGCCTCGCCAATCACCGATGCCTTGGCCATTGGCGCGATCAAACTGATTACCAAGGCACTGCCCAAGGCCTACGCCAATCCAGCCCATCTGCAAGCCCGCGAAGACATGGCCACCGCCAGCCTGATGGCCGGCATGGCGTTCGGCAATGCCGGGGTCGGCGCGGTGCATGCGTTGGCGTATCCGCTGGGTGGGCGTTTCAACATTGCCCATGGCGTCAGTAATGCTTTGCTGCTGCCGTATGTCATGACCTGGAACAAGATGGCTTGTGTGGAGCGCATGCAGGATATTGCCGAGGCCATGGGGGTGAAGACCGCTCATCTGAGCGCCAATGAAGCGGCGGACAAAGCCGTGGAGGCGATGACCGAGCTGTGCGCCGCGGTGGAGATCCCGCTGGGTCTACGCAGTTTCGGGGTGCCCGAGGACGCGATCCCGGCCATGGCCGTGGAAGCCGCCGGCATCGAGCGCCTGATGCGCAACAATCCGCGCAAGCTGAGCGCCATCGATATCGAGAAGATCTACCGAGCGGCCTATTAGTACCCAATCATCGCAGCACGGTGCGCGCGTCAAAGCATGAGGTATACAATGCGCGCCATCGTGATTCTGCTCAAAAAAGGTGCGTCATGCAGCCCTTCGTCATTGCTCCGTCGATTCTCTCCGCCGACTTCGCCCGCCTGGGCGAGGAAGTGGACAACGTCCTGGCCGCCGGCGCCGACTTCGTGCACTTCGATGTCATGGACAACCACTACGTGCCAAACCTGACCATCGGCCCGATGGTCTGCGCCGCGCTGCGCAAGTACGGCGTAACCGCGCCGATCGACGCGCACCTGATGGTCAGCCCGGTGGACCGCATCGTCGGTGACTTCATCGAAGCCGGTGCGACCTACATTACTTTCCACCCGGAAGCCACGCAGCACGTCGACCGTTCCCTGCAATTGATCCGCGAAGGCGGCTGCAAGGCGGGCCTGGTATTCAACCCGGCAACCCCGCTGGACGTGCTCAAGTACGTGATGGACAAGGTCGACATGATCCTGCTGATGAGCGTCAACCCAGGCTTTGGCGGGCAGAAGTTTATTCCCGGTACCCTCGACAAGCTGCGTGAAGCGCGGGCGCTGATCGATGCCTCCGGGCGTGACATTCGCCTGGAGATCGACGGCGGCGTGAATGTGAACAATATTCGCGAAATCGCCGCCGCAGGCGCCGACACCTTCGTCGCTGGTTCGGCGATTTTCAATGCGCCGAACTATCAGGAAGTGATTGAAAAAATGCGCTCCGAACTGGCGCTGGCTCGCCCATGAGTGGTTTTGAGCAGCTGTTCCCCGGGCGTCTGCCGCGGCTGGTGATGTTCGATCTGGATGGCACCCTGGTCGATTCGGTCCCCGACCTCGCGGCGGCTGTGGATAACATGCTGCTCAAACTCGGGCGTCAACCTGCCGGTATCGAACCGGTGCGGGAGTGGGTTGGCAACGGCGTGCACATGCTGGTGCGCCGGGCCTTGGCCAACCACATCGACGCTGAGGGTGTCGATGAGGTCGAGGCCGAGCATGCCCTGGAATTGTTCAACGGCTTTTATGAGGACGGTCACGAGCTGACGGTGGTTTACCCCGGCGTGCGTGACACCCTCAAGTGGCTGAACAAACAAGGCGTCGAAATGGCGCTGATCACCAACAAACCGGAACGCTTCGTCGCGCCGCTGCTGGATCAGATGAAGATCGGCCGTTACTTCAAATGGATCATCGGTGGCGACACCCTGCCGAACAAAAAACCTGACCCGGCCGCGCTGTTTTTCGTGATGAAAATGGCCAACATTCCGGCGTCGCAATCATTGTTCGTCGGCGACTCACGCAGCGATGTGCTGGCGGCGAAAGCGGCGGGGGTCAAATGCGTGGCCCTCAGTTATGGCTATAACCACGGTCGGCCGATTGCCGAAGAATCGCCGGCACTGGTGATCGATGATCTGCGCAAACTAATTCCCGGTTGCCTGGATCCGGCCGCTGAGATAACGTTGCCCGACGCTGTTCAATCCCCTCCTGGAAACGCCATCGTGGTGGTCACTCGCAAACTCTGGATGAAAGTCATCAAGGCCCTGGCCCGTTGGCGTTGGCGCGCCTGACTTGTTCCTGGCCGGCGTACCGGCGCGTTTGCACACCTGACCGTTAGACCCTCAAGCCACGAGGCACCTCATGATCCGCGAAGAATTCCTGCGTTTGGCCGCTGCCGGCTACAACCGCATCCCGCTTGCCTGCGAAACCCTGGCCGACTTCGACACGCCGCTGTCGATCTACCTGAAGCTGGCCGATGAGCCCAACTCCTACCTGCTGGAGTCGGTGCAGGGCGGCGAGAAATGGGGCCGTTATTCGATCATCGGCCTGCCGTGCCGCACCGTGCTGCGGGTTCATGATCACCACGTCAGCGTGACCCACGACGGCGTCGAGATCGAAAGCCACGACGTTGAAGATCCGCTAGCCTTCGTCGAAGCCTTCAAGGCGCGCTACAACGTGCCGACCATCGCCGGTCTGCCGCGCTTCAATGGCGGTCTGGTGGGTTACTTCGGTTATGACTGCGTACGTTATGTGGAGAAGCGTCTGGGCAAATGCCCGAACCCGGATCCACTGGGCGTGCCGGACATTCTGCTGATGGTCTCCGACGCGGTGGTGGTGTTCGACAACCTTGCCGGCAAAATGCACGCGATTGTCCTGGCTGATCCGGCGCAGGAAGACGCCTTCGAGCAAGGTCAGGCGCGTCTGCAAGCGCTGCTGGAACAACTCCGTCAGCCAATCACTCCGCGCCGTGGCCTGGATTTCAGCAAGCAGCAATCGGCTGATCCGGTGTTCCGTTCGAGCTTCACCCAGGACGATTACGAAAAAGCCGTCGACACCATCAAGGAATACATCCTGGCCGGTGACTGCATGCAGGTCGTGCCGTCCCAGCGCATGTCGATCGACTTCAAGGCTGCGCCTATCGACCTGTATCGGGCGCTGCGTTGCTTCAATCCGACGCCTTACATGTACTTCTTCAACTTCGGCGACTTCCACGTCGTTGGCAGTTCGCCGGAAGTGCTAGTGCGGGTCGAAGACAACCTCATCACCGTGCGCCCGATTGCCGGCACCCGTCCACGGGGCGCCAATGAAGAGGCTGATCTGGCGCTGGAGAAAGACCTGCTGTCGGACGACAAGGAGATCGCCGAGCATTTGATGCTGATCGATCTGGGCCGCAACGACACCGGTCGCGTTTCGGAAATCGGTTCGGTGAAACTCACCGAGAAGATGGTCATCGAGCGTTATTCAAACGTGATGCACATCGTGTCCAACGTTACCGGTCAATTGAAGGCCGGGCTGACAGCGATGGACGCACTGCGGGCGATTCTGCCGGCGGGCACCTTGTCGGGCGCGCCGAAGATTCGCGCGATGGAAATCATCGACGAACTGGAACCGGTCAAGCGTGGCGTCTACGGTGGCGCGGTCGGTTACTTCGCCTGGAACGGCAACATGGACACAGCGATCGCGATCCGCACCGCAGTGATCAAGAACGGCGAACTGCATGTGCAGGCGGGTGGCGGCATCGTCGCCGACTCGGTGCCGGCACTGGAATGGGAAGAAACCCTGAATAAGCGCCGCGCCATGTTCCGCGCCGTGGCCCTGGCCGAGCAGACGCCAGAAAGTTAAGTTATAAGCAAAACCTGTGGGAGCGAGCCTGCTCGCGATGGGGCCAGCACAGCCGACATTGATGTTGCCTGACCCGTCGCTATCGCGAGCAGGCTCGCTCCCACATGAATCTCACCACCATAAAAAACGCGGCACCTGTGAGGGCGCCGCGTTTTTTATTGCCCGGGATTTAGAAGTCCAACGCTACCCCAACGTTAATACCCTGCTGGGTAAAGTCATCATCCTTGCGGATATCGTAGCTGGCGCGCAACGCCAGGTCCTTGGTGAGGTTGTGACTCACGCCCAGGTTCAAACGGTTCAGGTTGGTCTGCGGAGTGTAGCCGGCCAGGGTGTATTGGTTGTTTGGCAGACTGTTGAGGTTCATGGTCACGTCCTGGGTGTCGTCGTTGTACTCACGTTCGTGAGCCAGTTCGCCAAACACCTGGGTCTGCGGGGTGATCTGGTACTTGCCCTGAATCCCGAGACCCAGGCGCCGAGAGATGCGCGACTGGTCATCGAAGGTCAGCGCGGTGGAGTCAGCGCCATTTTCCGAGTACCCGTCGACTTCAACCTTGGCGAAATCAGCGCTGACGAACGGCGACAGGTGCCAAGGGCTGGTTGCTTCTGGTGCGATGTCGTAACCCAGCCGGCCGCTGAAGGCCAGTAAATAACCGTCGGTATCGCCTTTCTCCCCTCGCTCGTTGACCCCCAGTTGGAATTTGCGTTTGAGGCTGTCGTAGTCCAGATGCCCGGCCGTCAGTGCCGCGTCACCCCACCAGCGGTTCTGCTGGTACTGGGCGAAAGCCGTACCCATGTACGTGTTGAGCTTGTAGTCCGAATCGTTATCACCGGCTTCGAGTTTCTGATTGTAGAAGCCAGCCGCCAGGCCAACACGCCACGCTTCATTCAGCCGGTAGCTGCCACCGACGTTCAGGTTGTAGCCATTACCGTCAGCACTGGCGCCGCTGCGCTGACTGTCGAAATCCTGATGCTGGCCGCCGCCGGCGACAATCGCTCGCCATTGACCCACGCCTTGCCAGTTTTCCCAATCGGCCAGCCACTGGTTGCGCAATTCATCCTGATGCGCACGCAGGGTGCCCTGAGCCATTTCCGGCAGGAGGGTCGCTTCCCATGGCGCGGCCAGCAGCGAGTAGGCGTAATCGGCAATCAGGCGTTGCCCGGCTTCGGTCGGGTGCACCGAGTCGTTGTAGATCAGTTTGGTCGGGTCCGGGGTGGCACTGTTGATCCCGTAGCGGGTGTTCTCGGTGCAACTGTTGCCGCTGAAGCAGGTGGCGCTCAGGTTCTGGTCGGTGGCCAGACCGAATTGCGCCGGGTTGGCGAACGTTTCTTTGAGCAGCACCGGAATGTTCAGCGGAATGACGTTGGCATTAACGCTTTGCAGCTGGCTCACCAGTTCGCTGTTGAACTGGTTGCTGAGCTGGGACGTGAACGCTTGCAGAGACGTGCCGTTGAAAGCCGGGGTAAAGCCGATGTCCGGCAGCAACCAGACCATGATGTAGCGGGCACCGGCCTGTTGCAGGGTTTGCACGCTGCTGGCCAGGCGATCGGCGGCGGCGCTGGCCTGGGGCAGGCTGGTCACGCGACCTTGAAGGAAGTCGTTACCACCGCCCGAGAGGTAATACAGTGCGTTCGGGTCGGCGCGGAAGTTGTTCGACGGCAGATAGCCTGCGCGGGTACGTTCGCCGGTGGCGGAGGTGCTGGTGATCGAGTCGAGAATCTGGTCGGTGCGATAACCGCCAACCGCCCAGTTGTTGCCATCGGGCAAGCCTTCGTTGGCGCGTACCGCCGAGGAAGAAGACGCCGTCTGGTCCGGTGAGAACCCCAGTCTCCCGCCGAGAATTTGCGTGGCATTGAGCGAGCGCACTTCACCGCTGCCGTCCAGGTAGACCGGGCCGGTGCGATTGGTGAAACGTTGGGTCGCCCCGGCAGGCCCGCCGGTATCGGTGAAGGTCCCGGCATCGCTGAGGCTGTCGCCGAAGACGACGAAATTCGAATAAGGATTGGGCGCGGCGATCGCCTGGGCACAGGCAGCAGCGAGCAGGCATCCGGCGAGCGGTACAAACAACGTCTGTTTGATCATGAGCAAGTCCGTTTATTTATTGTTGTAGTAAACGAAACGACAGTACCAAAAACTTTCGGCCTTTTGCCATCTGTCGTGAACCCTTCGTTTGTTTCGCAAGCTGTCGCCCCGGCCATATTGCACGCTCTGCCCAGCTAAGTTACTGTGCCGAGACGTATGAATGAGACCTTCCCCGTGTTGATCGTCAGCAAACTCCTGGATCAAGTCATCAAGGCACACGCCCGTTGGCGTTGGCGCGCCTGAATCTTTTCTGCCGGCCTGGCCGGACCTGTACCGCTTTGCCTTCTTTACCTGTATGAAATGCCGCTTTGCTGGCGCAACTCCAGCACCTGACAAAGCGCAGCGCACTGCGGGTAAATCATTCGAAGGCCGTATTAAAAGTCAGTGAATTCAAGAGGTTCTTAACGCCATGTTGCTGATGATCGATAACTACGACTCTTTTACTTACAACGTTGTGCAGTACCTCGGCGAGCTAGGCTCCGAGGTCAAAGTCGTGCGCAACGATGAACTCACCATTGCCGAAATCGAAGCCCTCAAACCTGAGCGCATTGTCGTGTCCCCGGGTCCATGCACCCCGACCGAAGCCGGTATTTCCATTGAGGCAATCAAGCACTTCGCCGGCAAGTTGCCGATTCTCGGCGTTTGCCTGGGTCACCAGTCCATCGGCCAGGCCTTTGGTGGCGATGTGGTCCGGGCCCGTCAAGTCATGCACGGTAAGACTAGCCCGGTATTCCACGAGGACAAGGGCGTCTTCGAAGGTCTGAATCATCCGCTGACGGTTACCCGCTACCACTCGCTGATCGTCAAGCGCGAAACTCTGCCCGACTGCCTGGAACTGACCGCCTGGACCCAGCTCGAAGACGGCTCGGTCGACGAGATCATGGGCCTGCGCCACAAGACGCTGAACATCGAAGGTGTGCAGTTCCACCCTGAGTCTATCCTCACCGAACAGGGTCACGAATTGTTCGCCAACTTCCTTAAACAAACCGGCGGCACGCGCTAAGGACTTTCCATGGATATCAAGACAGCCCTGAGCCGTATTGTCGGCCACCTCGACCTCAGTACCGATGAGATGCGCGATGTCATGCGAGAAATCATGACCGGGCAATGCACGGATGCGCAGATCGGCGCGTTCATGATGGCCATGCGCATGAAGAGCGAAAGCATCGACGAGATTGTCGGCGCCGTGACGGCGATGCGCGAGTTGGCGGACAAGGTTGAACTCAATACCCTCGACGGCGTGGTCGATGTGGTCGGCACCGGCGGCGACGGTGCGAACATTTTCAACGTCTCCACCGCGTCATCGTTTGTCGTCGCCGCGGCCGGTTGCACCGTGGCCAAGCATGGTAACCGAGCGGTGTCGGGCAAAAGCGGCAGCGCCGATTTGCTGGAAGCGGCCGGTATCTACCTGAACCTGACGCCGGTCCAGGTGGCGCGCTGCATCGACAACGTCGGCATCGGTTTCATGTTTGCCCAGACTCACCATAGCGCCATGAAGCACGCCGCCGGCCCACGCCGCGAGTTGGGCCTGCGCACGCTGTTCAACATGCTCGGCCCGCTTACGAATCCGGCCGGTGTGAAACATCAGGTGGTGGGTGTGTTCAGTCAGGCGTTGTGCCGGCCATTGGCCGAAGTTTTGCAACGTCTGGGCAGTAAACACGTGCTGGTGGTGCACTCGAAGGATGGCCTGGACGAGTTCAGTCTGGCGGCACCGACCTTTGTGGCGGAATTGAAGAATGACCAGATCACCGAGTATTGGGTCGAGCCCGAAGACTTGGGAATGAAGAGCCAGAGCCTGCACGGTCTGGCGGTGGAAAGCCCGGCGGCCTCCCTTGAGCTGATTCGCGATGCCTTGGGCAAGCGCAAGACCGAGAACGGTCAGAAAGCCGCCGAGATGATCGTGCTTAATGCCGGTGCCGCGCTGTACGCCGCCGACCATGCCAGCAGTTTGAAAGAAGGCGTTGCCCTGGCGCACGATGCGCTGCACACAGGCCTCGCTCGGGAAAAACTTGAGGAATTGGGTGCATTTACCGCGGTATTCAAAGTGGAGAATGAGGGATGAGTGTACCGACGGTTCTGGAAAATATTCTGGCCCGCAAAGTTCAGGAAGTCGCCGAGCGTAGCGCTCGTGTGAGTCTCGCGGAGCTGGAAAATCTGGCCAAGGCGGCCGATGCACCCCGTGGTTTTGCCAAGGCATTGATCGATCAGGCCAAGACGAAGCAGCCGGCGGTCATTGCTGAAATCAAGAAGGCTTCGCCAAGCAAAGGCGTGATTCGCGAGAACTTCGTGCCTGCGGACATTGCCAGAAGTTACGAAAAGGGCGGGGCAACTTGCCTGTCGGTGCTCACCGACATCGATTACTTCCAGGGTTGCGATGCGTATCTGCAACAGGCCCGGGCTGCGTGCAAGCTGCCGGTGATCCGCAAGGATTTCATGATCGATCCGTACCAGATCATCGAAGCCCGTGCACTGGGCGCTGACTGCGTGCTGTTGATTGTCTCCGCATTGGACGACGTGAAGATGGCCGAGCTGGCGGCCGTGGCCAAAAACGTCGGTCTTGATGTGCTGGTGGAAGTCCACGATGGCGACGAGCTGGAACGGGCCTTGAAAACCCTCGACACACCGCTGGTGGGCGTGAACAACCGCAACTTGCACACCTTCGACGTCAATCTGGAAACCACCCTCGACCTGTTGCCGCGCATTCCGCGTGATCGTCTGGTGATTACTGAAAGTGGCATTCTCAATCGGGCTGATGTCGAGCTGATGGAAATCAGCGATGTGTATGCGTTCCTGGTCGGCGAAGCGTTCATGCGCGCCGAAAGCCCGGGTACCGAATTGCAGCGCTTGTTCTTTCCCGAGCGTGGCATTCCAGTGAGCGGTTCTACGCTCGACTGATTACACGCAGACCGAGTCGACCCCATCGCGAGCAGGCTCGCTCCCACAAGAGATCTACTAACATCAGAGATCCAATGTGGGAGCGAGCCTGCTCGCGATGGCGGCATAAGTAGCGCCACAGACTTCATGCCCAACGGAATACCTTATGACCTCACCAACCCCTCTGACCATCGAAGCCGGCCTGCTCGCCGAACAGGATCTGTTGGCCCATGTGTGCACCGGTGAATCGGAGTTCGGTCTGCTGTTCTGGCAACCCACTGACCGCGCATTGGTCATGCCCCGTCGCTTGAATCGCCTGCCACAGTTCGAGGCCGCGTGCGAAGTCTCCGCTGCCGCCGGCTGGCCGGTACTACTGCGTGAAACCGGCGGTGAGCCAGTGCCGCAATCGGCCTCGACGATCAACATCGCACTGGTCTATGCCCCGCCGCGCAGCGAAGGCGATCTGAACCGCATCGAAACCGGCTACCGGCGTCTGTGCGATCCGATCTGTCAGTTACTGGATGAGTTGGGCGGCACTTCGTCGTTGGGCGAAATCGAGGGCGCGTTCTGCGACGGCCGTTTCAACGTCAACCTTGATGGTCGCAAGATGGTCGGCACCGCTCAGCGTTGGCGCCAGAGTAAAGGTGGGCAGCGTCCGGTCGGGCTGGTGCACGGGGCGATGTTGATCGATGACGAGCGAGAGTCGATGGTCGCGGCGGTCAATCGCTTCAATGAAGCCTGTGGCCTGGAACAGCGGGTTCGCGCTGAAAGCCACATCGCCCTGCATGAAAAGTTTGCCGCTCCTGATGTGCTGGAACGGCTGGATGCGCTATACCGACAGTTGCTGGCAGAAATGCTTGGGACTTAAATCAGGAGCTTGAATTTTCGAGCTTAGCGCGTACCGAAGACCACCATGGTCTTGCCTTTGACGTCGACCAGGTTGCGCTCTTCCAGATCCTTGAGCACGCGGCCGACCATCTCACGGGAGCAACCGACAATCCGGCCGATTTCCTGACGGGTCACCTTGATCTGCATGCCGTCCGGGTGGGTCATGGCGTCTGGTTGCTTACACAGCTCCAGCAGGCAGCGCGCAACGCGACCGGTCACGTCGAAGAACGCCAGGTCGCCGACCTTGCGTGTGGTATTGCGCAGGCGCTGTGCGATTTGTCCGCTGAGCACGTAAAGAATGTCTGGATCTTGTTGGGACAGCTCGCGGAATTTCGCGTAGCTGATTTCCGCGACTTCGCATTCGACCTTGGCACGTACCCAGGCGCTGCGCTCCTGTTCCAGGCCGGCCTGCTCAAACAGACCCA
This sequence comes from Pseudomonas sp. S2_A02, assembly GCF_054668495.1. NCBI lineage: Bacteria > Pseudomonadati > Pseudomonadota > Gammaproteobacteria > Pseudomonadales > Pseudomonadaceae > Pseudomonas > Pseudomonas sp. S2_A02. The sequence continues at coordinate 4,351,171 of NZ_CP162776.1, forward strand.
GCTCGCCGAAAAAGTCGCCGGAATTGAGGTAGGCAATGATCATTTCACGGCCGTCGTCATCCTCAATCAGAATGGTTACCGAGCCTTTGATGATGAAAAACAGTGTGTCCGAGCGGTCACCTGCACAAATGATGTTGCTCTTGGCGGCATAGCGACGGCGCTGGCAGTGCATCAACAGTTTGTCGAGGTTTTTGATTTTGGGTGTGGGGGTAATAGCAACCATGGTTGTATCCCGAAAAGACTGCACGGTGTGTTTGTTTTTTGTAGGAGCTGGCGAAGCCTGCAATCCTTTTTTGTGCGCTGAAAAGCTGGCCATGCGCCACTGAGTTGGCGCCAGCTTAACAGACGCATTCCTTCAAGATTTGAGAATTTGCCTACGACGCAGATGGTTATGTCCTAGGAAGGCGAAGCGCTACCAATCAAGGGCCCTGTGCTAAGCTGGCGACCCTTTTTATACAGTGGAGTCTTGGCGATGAAGGCACGCATCCAATGGGCTGGCGAAGCCATGTTCCTCGGTGAATCTGGCAGCGGTCATGTCGTGGTCATGGACGGACCGCCCGATGCCGGCGGTCGTAACCTGGGTGTCCGGCCAATGGAAATGCTCCTGCTGGGGGTTGGCGGTTGCAGCAATTTCGATGTGGTCAGCATCCTCAAGAAGTCCCGTCAGGCCGTGGAAAGCTGCGAAGCCTTCCTTGAAGCCGAGCGTGCGACCGAAGATCCGAAAGTTTTCACCAAGATCCATATGCATTTCGTGGTCAAGGGCCGCGGGCTGAAAGAAGCTCAGGTCAAGCGCGCCATCGAGCTGTCGGCCGAGAAGTATTGCTCGGCCTCGATCATGCTCGGCGCGGCCGGCGTGGCGATTACCCACGACTACGAAATCATCGAACTCGGTTGAATCGACATTCAACTATCATAAAAGCAGTGCAGACTCTGGCGATCCATAGCTGACGTCTGCATAATGCGCCACTTTTTTCAGGGCAGTGATCGGTCAGCCGACAGGTCGCTTGCCTGAACAGACAACCAAAATCGCCATCGCGAAGAGGTGTTAACCGTCCTACGCAGGTGCGTCGTTCGCATCTGACGGGCATGCTTGATCACGCGGCCAGCCCGCAATACATAGAGAGTTTTTAACGGTGAAAAGCAAACTCAAGCTCCACGGGTTCAATAACCTGACAAAGACCTTGAGCTTCAACATCTATGACATCTGCTACGCGGAAACCCCGCAAGACCAACAGGCTTACGTCGAGTACATCAATAAAGAGTACAACGCCAAACGCCTGACGCAGATCCTCACAGAAGTTGTCGATATCATTGGTGCCAACATCCTGAACATCGCCAGTCAGGACTATGAACCCCAAGGTGCCAGCGTCACGATTCTGATCTCTGAAGAGCCGGTGACCCCGACCGACAGTCAGATCGAAGAGTCTCCGGGCCCATTGCCCGAAATCATCCTGGCCCACCTCGACAAGAGCCATATCACGGTGCACACCTATCCGGAAATCCATCCGGTGGACGGTATCGCGACGTTCCGTGTGGATATCGACGTGTCGACCTGTGGCGTCATTTCACCGCTCAAAGCGCTTAATTTCCTGATTCACCAGTTCGATTCGGACATCGTGACTGTGGATTACCGCGTGCGCGGCTTCACCCGTGACGTTGAAGGCAAGAAGCACTTCATCGACCACGAGATCAACTCGATCCAGAACTACCTCTCCGACGACACCCGCGACGCGTACCAGATGACCGACGTGAACGTGTACCAGGAAAACCTGTTCCACACCAAAATGCTGTTGAAGAACTTCGAACTGGATAACTACCTCTTCGGCGACGCCACCAGCAACCTGTCCTCTGAGCAACGTGCCCAGGTGACTGAGCGTGTGAAACACGAAATGCTCGAAATCTTCTACGCGCGCAACATGCCGAGCTAAGATTTTTCGGACACAAAAAAGGCGACTACCTTGCGGTAGTCGCCTTTTTTATTTGTTGGAGTACAGAACCCTTGTAGGAGCGAGCGGTGCGGCGACCCGACTTGCCCGCGAAGAGGCCCTGTCAAACAACACAACCCTCAGATCCGATAAGTACTCTTCGTCATCACCTTGGCCAACAAACTCATCCCGAACTTCACCGGTGCCGGAAAACGAAACCCGCCCGCATCCAGCGCGCTTTCGGCGTGGTGTTCTTCATCAATGCGCATTTGCTCCAGGATTGCCCTGGATTTCTCGTCCTCGGGGGGCAGTTGTTCAAGGTGTTCGTTCAGGTGTTTGCAGACCTGATGCTCGGTGGCAGCAACGAAACCCAAGCTGACTTTGTCGCTGATCAACCCGGCGACCGCGCCAATCCCGAACGACATGCCGTAGAACAGCGGATTGAGGATGCTGGTATGGCTACCCAACTGATGAATGCGTTGTTCGCACCAGACCAGGTGGTCGATTTCTTCTTCGGCGGCGTTCTCCATGGCGGCGCGCACTTTCGGCAGCTTGGCGGTCAGGGCCTGACCTTGATACAGCGCCTGGGCGCAGACTTCGCCGGTATGGTTGATGCGCATTAAACCGGCGACGTGCCGGGTGTCCTCATCGCTCATTTGCGCATCTGGCTGCACGATGGCAGGCGACGGACGGTAGGGCTGACCACTGAAGGGCAGCAAAGTACGCATCGCGGCATCGGCTTGCAGCAGAAGACGGTCAATCGGCGAGTAGTGACGTTGGGTAGTCATGCTGACCTCCGGAAAGAATCTCGGCGGCCAGTTTAACCCAATCGGCCGCGGGAGGGTTTGCGCTGGGTCATCTGTGGCGAGGGAGCTTGCTCCCGCTCGGCCGCGAAGCGGTCGTAAATTCAACCCATCGGTTCTGTCTGGAAAAACTCGATGCGTGGATTCGGGGCTGCTTCGCAACCCAGCGGGAGCAAGCTCCCTCGCCACATAAACCTACTGCTTGCAATCAGCCCGGCGGCCAGTGCATCTGGCGTTGACCCAGCACGTGCATATGAATGTGATAGACGGTCTGCCCGCCCAACTCATTGCAGTTCATGACCACCCGGAAACCTTCTTCACAGCCCAATTCCAGAGCCAGACGCTGGGCCGTGAACAGAATATGCCCGGCCAAAGCCTTGTCGTCCTCGGTGAGGTCATTAAGGGTGCGCACCGGCTTCTTCGGGACTACCAGGAAATGCACGGGGGCCTGTGGCGCGATGTCGTGGAAGGCCAGTACCTGGTCGTCCTCATAAATGATCTTCGCCGGGATTTCCCGGTTGATGATCTTGGTGAACAGAGTATCCACAGCTGTTTTCTCCGTTGTTTGGGCTGGCCTGAGTGTAACCATGGGTTATGTCAGAGCCCAGTCTTTTGCCTTGAGGATTGATCAGCGCGGGCAATAGGCTTTGTTGACCATGCCCGCGATTGTCCGGGTCAGCCAGCGGGAGCCGAGCCGCGGCAGGAATGCGAACCAGCGATTCAGGCGACCGGGGACAATAATGGCGCTATTTCGCTCCAGGGCGCGCACGGTATAAAGCGCGACTTCCTCGGGGCTCATCAGCCTTTTGCTCTCGTCCAGTTTGTCGGTGTCCAGTTGCGCGTTACGAAAGAACGCCGTGCGGGTCGGGCCGGGGCAGAGTACCGACACCTTGACCGCACATTTCTTCAGTTCGACGCGCAAGCCTTCGGAAAAGTGCAGTACGTAAGCCTTGCTGGCGAAATAAGTGCTCATCCATGGACCGGGATGAAACGCTGCGACCGAGGCGACGTTCAGAATTTGTCCGCCGCCCTGCAAGGCCATGCTGTTGCCGATGGCATGACACAAGCGCGTGAGGGCCAGGATGTTCACTTCGATCAAGTCCTGCTCGGTCATCCAGTCCTGAGCCAGGAATGGACCGCAGGTACCGATGCCGGCACAGTTGACCAACAAATCGATTTGTCGATCACCTTCCTCAAGCTCCAGCAGAAATCCGGACAGCCTCAGCGGCTCGCCCAGGTCACAGGCACGAAACAACACTTCCACGCCAAAACGTTGAGTCAGTTCAATCGCAATGCTTTCCAGCTGATCACGCTGTCGGGCCACCAGAATCAGGCTGCGACCGCGCCGGGCCAGCGCTTCGGCCATCGCCAGGCCGATGCCGCTGGAAGCGCCAGTGATCAGAGCGTAACGGGTCATGCAGTTCTCCATCGCAACGGCTCCGCGCCGGCGACGCAGGTGTCACGGGCGGGTAGCGCTGTTCATTCTTTCGCAGAGTCTACAGTGGGCTCGGCAGCTTCGGCTGCATCATCGGATGAATTTGGCGCTTGTTCGGCCTCTTCGGCCGGCTCGACTTCAACTTCGTCGGTGATCACCGAGCTGCTTTGATAGGTGCTTTCGGTTGCGCTTTCGTACTCATCCTGGATCGCGGTGAGGCCTCCAGTCAGCCCGCCGACGAACATGATTGCGATAAATACCAGCCATAGCGAAGCCAGCACCCTGACCGCGTTGCTGTTGGGCGGCGGTGGTGCGCCATACCGGTTGGCAGTGTTGTTGCCCGGTACGATCATTATCACGAACGGAAAAATGCTGCCCACGACCGGCACAAGGTTCAGCAGCCAGAGCCAGCCGGACCAGCCGATATCATGCAGGCGCTGCACGCTGAATTGGATGCTGATGAATGCGAGTACCACGACCAGGATAAAGGCCAGCAGAGCGGCGAGAATCAAGCCAGCAGTGGAATCCGTGCTGATGAGCGCAAAGCCGAAAATAGCGAACACGGAGCCAACGCCAAGCGTCACCAACGTAAGCGCCATCGTCCAGGCCAGAAAGCGCAAGCGACCGATGCGGCCAACGAAGCTGAATGCCTTGAGTGCAGAAAACTCCGGCAATGCTTCGCCGACAGAGGCTCGGGGCGGTGCATAGGGAGAATCGGGATCTGCCGTGACAGGTTGGCTGTTGTCAGGGGCGTGTTCGTGAACGTCGGACAGGTTCAGCTCGATCGAGGGTTCTGTTTCGATTCGGGCATCGATGCCGGTTCTCGTCAGCGCCTGAAGGTAAGTCTGCGCGTCGGCGTGTGACAGGTCGCGTTTGAGCGCAACCTTGCGGCCACTGAACAGGCGTTCGATGGCTGCGACATCGCTTTTGAACAGCTCGGCAAGATTGAGCTTCGCGGTGGTGGCGTCAACACCTGGCTGCAGAGCGCCATCGAAGACGATCTTGAAACGGTTTTCGCTCATGGCCGAGGCATCCTTGTCGCGAGAGTTTGTAGTAGGCGGTGCTGCAAGTATGGAGTGTAGGGCCAGCCGGATTTGGCTGGCCAAGTTTTTCTGTCAGCGCGGCCAGCGCTTGGGCAACGCCGCCGCCAGTTCCAGCGCCTTGCGATATTCGGCGTCGAGACGTGCGACCAGTTGATCGACACTTGGCAGGTCCTCGATTTCTCCGACGCCCTGACCTGCGGACCACACGGTTTTCCAGGCTTTAGCTTCATCGCTCAACGGCTTGAGCTTGGAGCCGAAGTTCACCTCTCCCTTGTCTTGCAGGGCTGCCATGTCGAAACCGGCGGCCTCCAGGCTCCGACGCATGAAGCTTGCCGGTACGCCCGACACCGCTGGAGTATGGATGATATCTGCGGCTCTGGAAGTCAGGAGCATCTCCTTATACGCGTCAGGTGCATGACTTTCCGTGGTACCGATAAATCGCGTACCGAAGTAGGCCAGATCCGCGCCGAGCAATTGCGCGGCAAGAATTTCATGGCCATGGTTCAGGCAGCCGGCCAGCAGCAGGGTCTTGTCGAAAAATTGGCGAATCTCGGCGATCAGCGAAAACGGGCTCCAGGTCCCGGCGTGACCACCGGCTCCCGCAGCCACGGCGATCAAACCGTCCACGCCGGCCTCGGCGGCTTTTTCTGCGTGGCGACGCGTCGTCACGTCGTGAAACACCAGGCCGCCATAGCTGTGCACGGCATCGACCAGTTCCTTCACGGCGCCGAGGCTGGTGATCACGATCGGTACTTTGTGCTCGATGCAGATCGCCAGGTCCGCCTGCAATCGCGGGTTGCTGTTGTGGACGATCAGATTCACCGCGTAAGGCGCGGGATTTTCCAGTGTCGCCAGTCCTGCTTCGATCTCTTCCAGCCAGGCCTTGAAACCGCTGCTCTCACGCTGGTTCAGCGCGGGGAAACTGCCAACCACGCCATTACGGCAGCAAGCGAGCACCAGCTCAGGGTTGGAAATCAGGAACATCGGCGCCGCCACCACGGGCAAGCGCAAACGTTGTTCGAGCAAAGCGGGCAACGACATTGGAAGTACCCCGGGTGAATTATGCTTGTCGGATTAAAACGGCCGAACGACGACCAGAATTACGATAGCCAGCAATATCAGAACCGGCACTTCATTGAACCAGCGATAAAAGACATGGCTGCGGGTGTTTTCGCCACGGGCAAAACGTTTTACCTGAGCACCACACATGTGGTGGTAACCGATCAGGATTACCACAAGGGTCAATTTGGCATGCATCCATGCACCTTGGGTGAAGTAGGCGCTTGGGTTGAGACTGATCAGCCAGATACCGAACACCAGAGTGGCGATCATCGCCGGGGCCATGATGCCCCGGTACAGTTTGCGCTCCATGATACTGAAGCGTTCCTTGCTGACGGTGTCTTCGCTTTGGGCGTGATAGACGAACAGGCGCGGCAGGTAAAACAGGCCGGCAAACCAGCAGACCATGCTGACGATATGAAGCGCTTTGAGCCACAGATAAAGCATTTTTAGGTGTTCCCAAGTTCACGGTAGCCCGAATAGTAGAGGCTTGAGCCGCCACACGTCACCTTGACGGTTGTCGCAGGGCCGCGCGGCCCCTATTATCGACGGCTTTCCAGTGGGTTCGTTGAGGGCAGGTTTATGGTCAAGGTCGGTATCGTCGGCGGCACGGGTTACACCGGTGTCGAACTGCTGCGTCTGTTGGCGCAGCATCCGCAAGCTGAAGTGGTGGTGATCACTTCCCGATCCGAGGCCGGCCTGGCCGTGGCCGATATGTACCCGAACCTGCGAGGCCATTACGACGGTCTGGCGTTCAGCGTTCCGGACATCAAGACCCTCGGGGCCTGCGACGTGGTGTTCTTCGCCACGCCGCACGGTGTTGCCCATGCTCTGGCGGGAGAGTTGCTGGCGGCCGGGACCAAGGTCATCGACCTGTCGGCAGACTTCCGTCTGCAAGACGCCGATGAGTGGGCCAAATGGTACGGTCAGCCGCACGGCGCGCCAGAACTGCTGGAGGAGGCGGTTTACGGCTTACCGGAAGTCAATCGCGAGCAAATCAAGCAAGCGCGCCTGATTGCTGTGCCGGGTTGCTACCCGACTGCCACGCAACTGGGTTTCCTGCCATTGCTTGAAGCCGGTCTGGCAGATACCACTCGCTTGATTGCAGACTGCAAGTCCGGCGTCAGCGGTGCTGGTCGTGGCGCTTCTGTAGGTTCGCTGTACTCCGAGACGTCGGAAAGCATGAAGGCTTACGCCGTCAAAGGGCACCGTCATTTGCCGGAAATCCGCCAGGGTCTGCGTCGTGCAGCGGGCAAGGACGTGGGGCTGACCTTCGTTCCGCACCTGACGCCAATGATTCGCGGCATTCACTCGACACTCTATGCGACTGTCGTGGATCGCTCGGTGGATCTGCAAGCGTTGTTCGAAAAGCGCTATGCCAACGAACCGTTCGTCGATGTAATGCCTGCCGGCAGCCATCCGGAAACCCGTAGCGTGCGCGGCGCCAACGTTTGCCGTATTGCCGTGCATCGTCCGCAGGATGGTGATCTGGTGGTGGTATTGTCGGTGATCGACAATCTGGTCAAAGGCGCGTCGGGTCAGGCGGTGCAGAACCTGAATATCCTGTTCGGTCTGGATGAGCGTCTGGGTCTGTCCCATGCGGGCATGCTGCCGTAAGGCTTTATCCCGATCAGCAAAAAGGCCCGTCGAACGGGCCTTTTTGCATTGTGGTCTGACAATTGGGTTGATTGATATACCGTAACAATAGTTGACCGATTTTCTGGGAGAAGCGGATAATGCGCGTCATCACGCATTATGGCGGCGTAACGCCGGGAGATAGTCAGCATGAGCGTCGAATCCTTCACCCCCACGGCTTTGCAATTCACCCACGGTGCCGCGCACAAGGTGAAGAGCCTGGTCGATGAAGAGGGGAATGATCGCTTGAAGCTGCGCGTATTCGTTACGGGCGGCGGTTGTTCAGGGTTTCAGTACGGCTTCACCTTCGATGAAGAAGTGGCCGATGACGACACCATCGTCGAGCGCGAAGGCGTCAGCCTGGTGGTCGATCCAATGAGCTTCCAGTACCTGGCAGGTGCCGAAGTGGATTACCAGGAAGGTCTGGAAGGTTCGCGTTTCGTGATCAAGAACCCGAACGCTACCACCACGTGTGGCTGCGGCTCTTCGTTCTCGATCTGATCGCACCTCACCGCATTACCGGGCGCCGCAGGGTCTCAGGACTCCGCGGCGTTTTGCTGTCTGGGGTTCAGGTTCAGGCGGGATAAATGGCGCCGAGAATGCGCAGGCCGCGGGCACCGGTGACACTCGGGCGGTTGGCCGCGATACCTTCCAGGCAGCAATGGGCCAGCCAGGCGAAGGCCATGGCTTCGACCCAGTCCGGGTCTACACCATACACAGCGGTGCTGCTGACTTTCGCATTCGGCAATAGACTGGCCAGGCGCTTCATCAGCGTGGCGTTGTGCGCGCCGCCACCACAGACCAGCAGCTCCTCAGTATCCGATTGGGCGCTTTGCAATGACTCGACAATGGTCTGCGCAGTCAGCTCAAGCAGTGTGGCCTGTACGTCTTCGGCTGCGAAGGTTGGTAGCTGCGACAGATGCTGCATCAGCCATGGCAGATTGAACACTTCGCGGCCGGTGCTCTTCGGGCCCTGAGTCACAAAGAATGGATCACTGAGCAGCTCGTTCAACAGCACCGGTTCAACCTTGCCGCTGGCAGCCCAATGGCCGTCACGATCAAAGTTGTCACCACGTTGCTGATGAATCCACGCATCCAGCAGGACATTCCCTGGGCCGCAGTCAAATCCTGCAACAGGCTTACCGGGTTCGATCAGGCTGAGGTTGCTGAATCCGCCGACGTTCAATACCGCGCGGTTACCGCGCCGTTCTTCAAACAGGGCTTCGTGAAAGGCTGGAACCAGTGGCGCGCCTTGTCCGCCTGCGGCTACATCGCGGCTGCGAAAATCGCTGACCACGGTGATGCCGGTCAGCTCGGTGAGCAAGGCCGGGTTGCCGATTTGCACCGTGAACCCGCGCGCCGGCTCGTGGCGAATGGTCTGGCCGTGGCTGCCAATCGCGCGAATGTCGGCGGGTTTCAGATTTTGTTGGTCAAGGAGGGTATGAATGCCCTGTGCGGCCAGTTTCACCCAGTTCTGCTGGGCAATGGCGGAGCGGGCAATCTCGTCCGGGCCGCTGGCGCACAAGCCAAGCAGCTCGGCGCGCAGGGAATCAGGCATAGGGATGTAATGGGTGGCGATCAGCTTGATTGCCGGGGCTTGCTCGATCAACGCAATGTCCAGGCCATCAAGGCTGGTCCCGGACATAACACCTATATAGAGCACCATGGCTTAGCGTTTACTCGAAGCCAGCTGGGTGGTTTTCTCTTGATCCATGCGCGCCATCAGCGGTTGGCTTTGCGCGAGGAAGCGCGAGCGTTCAGCTTTGGAGATCGGATCGGCCATCGCTACTTTCTGCCCCAGTGGATCGACGTGCACACCATTGACCTGGAACTCGTAGTGCAAGTGCGGACCGGTGGAGAGACCGGTGGTGCCGATGTAGCCGATCACCTGACCTTGCTTGACGCTGCCGCCGGTCTTGATGCCTTTGGCGAAGCCCTGCATGTGGCCGTACAGCGTGCGGTAGGTGCTGCCGTGCTGGATGATCACGGTGTTGCCATAACCGCCGCGGCGACCGGCCAACAATACTTGGCCGTCGCCGGCAGCCTTGATTGGTGTGCCACGCGGTGCTGCGTAATCGACACCCTTGTGGGCGCGGATCTTGTTCAGGATCGGGTGCTTGCGGCCCATGGAGAATTTCGAGCTGATGCGGGCGAAGTCTACCGGAGTACGGATAAACGCCTTGCGCATGCTGTTGCCGTCAGCTGTGTAGTAGCTGCTGTTGCCTTGTTTGTTGGTGTAGCGCACCGCGGTGTAAGTCTTGCCGCGGTTGGTGAAGCGTGCGGAGAGGATCGGGCCATTGCCGACCGCTTTGCCGTTGACGACCTTCTGTTCATAGATCACATCGAACTCGTCACCCTGGCGAATATCCTGGGCAAAGTCGACGTCATAGCCAAACACGCTGGCCATATCCATGGTCAGGCTATGGGACAAACCGGCTCGGGCGGCAGATTGCGACAGCGAGCTGTTGATCACGCCATGAACGTAGGCGGAGCGAACAGTGGGCTTGGCAGTAATGCGGTTGAACGTATAACCCTTGTCGTTCTTGGTCAGGCTGATGCTTTCCATGTCGCTGACTTTGCTGTGCAAATTGGTCAGCTGGCCATCCGGGCCCAGTTCGAACTCAAGCTTCTGGCCGTGTTTGAGTTGGCTGAACTGCTTGGCCTGCTTGTCGCTGGCCAGTACTTCATGCACCGAAGTGGCCGGAAGGCCGACTTTCTCGAACAAAGTCGAGAGAGTGTCGCCTTTGCTAACAATCACTTCCTTATGGCCTGGCGCTTTCTTCTCTTCGACGACTGGCGCGGGAGCAGGGGCGGAGGCGGCCTGGGCAGTTTCCTGAATGTCCTCGGCGCTGTTTTCGATCTGCGCGAAGGGGGAGGCCGCCGGTTCATTTGTGGCTTGAATGGCGTCGGCAGCGTCTTGATCTTGTGTCAGTTGTTCAGCAGGGCTTTCCAGTTCAAGACTCAGGGTCGTCTTTTTGGCTTCAACATCACTGGAAGGGAATACCAGAAGCGCCAGGCTGAGAAGGGCGGCGATCCCACTTGCTGCGAGCAGGTGGGTCTTCGGGTAAAGCGGTGGCGCTTTAGACGGTTCTGTGGTCATAGGTAATTTTGACTTTGAAAAGATGAATTGGAAAAGATGAATGACATGATGAAGACGAAATAACTGTATAAAATATAACCAAATCATCTCTGAAGCAAGTCTGCGAACGCTCTGTCCGTGGATTGGCGTCCGTGCGCCGGGCAAAACTTGTATTTGGTGCGCGATCTTGTATGGTTGTTCCCCTTTGAATCTGAGCCTTGCGGGTCTGTTATGAAGTCGGTTGAAGAGCAGCTAGCGCTGATCAAACGTGGTGCAGAAGAACTGTTGGTCGAGTCCGAGCTGATCGAGAAACTCAAGCGTGGCCAGCCGCTGCGTATTAAGGCAGGCTTCGATCCGACCGCGCCGGATTTGCACCTGGGTCACACTGTGCTTATTAATAAGCTGCGCCAGTTCCAGGAACTGGGTCACCAGGTGATCTTCCTTATAGGTGACTTCACCGGGATGATCGGTGATCCAAGCGGCAAGAGCGCGACACGTCCTCCTCTCACTCGTGAGCAGGTTCTCGAGAATGCCGAGACCTACAAGACTCAGGTCTTCAAGATTCTTGATCCGGCCAAGACTGAGGTGGCGTTCAACTCCACCTGGATGGATCAGATGGGGCCGGCCGACTTCATTCGCCTGACTTCGCAATACACCGTGGCTCGCATGCTCGAGCGCGACGATTTCGACAAGCGCTACACGACAAATCAGCCCATCGCCATTCACGAGTTCCTCTATCCGCTGGTTCAGGGTTATGACTCGGTCGCGTTGCGCGCGGATGTCGAGCTGGGTGGTACCGATCAGAAGTTCAACCTGCTGATGGGGCGCGAGCTGCAGCGTGGTTATGGTCAGGAGGCTCAATGCATTCTGACCATGCCGTTGCTCGAAGGTCTGGATGGCGTGAAAAAGATGTCCAAGTCGCTGGGCAACTACGTCGGTATCCAGGAAGCGCCAGGTGTCATGTATGGCAAGCTGGTCTCTATTCCGGATGTGCTGATGTGGCGTTACTTCGAATTGCTCAGTTTCCGCTCCATGGAAGAGATCAATGCTTTCCGGGCTGACGTCGAGGCAGGCGCGAATCCGCGTGACATCAAGATCAAGCTGGCCGAAGAGATCGTTGCGCGCTTCCATGGTGAAGAGGCTGCGGCCAATGCTCACCGTGCGGCGGGCAATCGTATGAAGGACGGTGAGCTGCCGGATGATTTGCCAGTGATCGAGTTGACCGCTGCCGAGGATATGCCAATTGCTGCGGTCCTTAATAAAGCGGGTCTGGTGAAGAACTCGGCTGTGGCGCGCGACCTTCTCGGTTCTGGTGGTGTGCGTATAGATGGTGAGGTTGTCGATCGCACCTTTATATACGTACTGGGCGCGACCCATGTTTGCCAGGCGGGGAAGAAGGCATTTGCGCGTATTACGCTCAAATCCGAATAAAGCTGAAATCAGGGGTTGACGGCAGATTCTGGAAGTCTATAATTCGCCCCACTTCCGGCGCAGTCGAAACGGAAAACTCCTTGGTAAACAAAGAGTTATGCAGTTTTCGACAGCGGTTACGCTTCAGTTCATCGAAGCCAGAAGGAGTTGGTAAGGCCGTGTGTTTTCGCCTTATTGACGGTTCGACCTTCTCGGTCGAAAGCGGAGAAAAAGAGGTGTTGACAGCAGCGATTAACGCTGTAGAATTCGCCTCCCGCTAACGAGAGATCGGAAGCGCAAGTGGTTGAAGTTGTTAAGGATTTCCAAGCGAAACTTTGAAAACTTCTGAAAATAACCGCTTGACAGTAACAGAGGCTGCTGTAGAATGCGCGCCTCGGTTGAGACGAAAGATCTTAACCAACCGCTCTTTAACAACTGAATCAAGCAATTCGTGTGGGTGCTTGTGGAGTCAGACTGATAGTCAACAAGATTATCAGCATCACAAGTTACTCCGCGAGAAATCAAAGATGTAACCAACGATTGCTGAGCCAAGTTTAGGGTTTCTTAAAAACCCAAAGATGTTTGAACTGAAGAGTTTGATCATGGCTCAGATTGAACGCTGGCGGCAGGCCTAACACATGCAAGTCGAGCGGCAGCACGGGTACTTGTACCTGGTGGCGAGCGGCGGACGGGTGAGTAATGCCTAGGAATCTGCCTGGTAGTGGGGGATAACGCTCGGAAACGGACGCTAATACCGCATACGTCCTACGGGAGAAAGCAGGGGACCTTCGGGCCTTGCGCTATCAGATGAGCCTAGGTCGGATTAGCTAGTTGGTGAGGTAATGGCTCACCAAGGCGACGATCCGTAACTGGTCTGAGAGGATGATCAGTCACACTGGAACTGAGACACGGTCCAGACTCCTACGGGAGGCAGCAGTGGGGAATATTGGACAATGGGCGAAAGCCTGATCCAGCCATGCCGCGTGTGTGAAGAAGGTCTTCGGATTGTAAAGCACTTTAAGTTGGGAGGAAGGGCAGTTACCTAATACGTAATTGTTTTGACGTTACCGACAGAATAAGCACCGGCTAACTCTGTGCCAGCAGCCGCGGTAATACAGAGGGTGCAAGCGTTAATCGGAATTACTGGGCGTAAAGCGCGCGTAGGTGGTTCGTTAAGTTGGATGTGAAATCCCCGGGCTCAACCTGGGAACTGCATTCAAAACTGACGAGCTAGAGTATGGTAGAGGGTGGTGGAATTTCCTGTGTAGCGGTGAAATGCGTAGATATAGGAAGGAACACCAGTGGCGAAGGCGACCACCTGGACTGATACTGACACTGAGGTGCGAAAGCGTGGGGAGCAAACAGGATTAGATACCCTGGTAGTCCACGCCGTAAACGATGTCAACTAGCCGTTGGGAGCCTTGAGCTCTTAGTGGCGCAGCTAACGCATTAAGTTGACCGCCTGGGGAGTACGGCCGCAAGGTTAAAACTCAAATGAATTGACGGGGGCCCGCACAAGCGGTGGAGCATGTGGTTTAATTCGAAGCAACGCGAAGAACCTTACCAGGCCTTGACATCCAATGAACTTTCCAGAGATGGATTGGTGCCTTCGGGAACATTGAGACAGGTGCTGCATGGCTGTCGTCAGCTCGTGTCGTGAGATGTTGGGTTAAGTCCCGTAACGAGCGCAACCCTTGTCCTTAGTTACCAGCACGTAATGGTGGGCACTCTAAGGAGACTGCCGGTGACAAACCGGAGGAAGGTGGGGATGACGTCAAGTCATCATGGCCCTTACGGCCTGGGCTACACACGTGCTACAATGGTCGGTACAGAGGGTTGCCAAGCCGCGAGGTGGAGCTAATCCCAGAAAACCGATCGTAGTCCGGATCGCAGTCTGCAACTCGACTGCGTGAAGTCGGAATCGCTAGTAATCGCGAATCAGAATGTCGCGGTGAATACGTTCCCGGGCCTTGTACACACCGCCCGTCACACCATGGGAGTGGGTTGCACCAGAAGTAGCTAGTCTAACCTTCGGGAGGACGGTTACCACGGTGTGATTCATGACTGGGGTGAAGTCGTAACAAGGTAGCCGTAGGGGAACCTGCGGCTGGATCACCTCCTTAATCGACGACATCAGCTGCTCCATAAGTTCCCACACGAATTGCTTGATTCATTGAAGAAGACGATAAAGAAGCAGCCTGTGTCAGGTTGTAGCTGAGTTGGTTAGAGCGCACCCCATGCTTCGTGGTTAAGAGCAGGGTGAGGTCGGCCTTAGTAGCTCGAAATTGGGTCTGTAGCTCAGTTGGTTAGAGCGCACCCCTGATAAGGGTGAGGTCGGCAGTTCGAATCTGCCCAGACCCACCAATTTTGTGTGGGAAACGCCTGTAGAAATACGGGGCCATAGCTCAGCTGGGAGAGCGCCTGCCTTGCACGCAGGAGGTCAACGGTTCGATCCCGTTTGGCTCCACCACTACTGCTTCTGTTTGTTGAAAGCTTAGAAATGAGCATTCCACCGAGCCGGTGATGAATGTTGATTTCTAGTCTTTGATTAGATCGTTCTTTAAAAATTTGGGTATGTGATAGAAAGATAGACTGAACGTTACTTTCACTGGTAACGGATCAGGCTAAGGTAAAATTTGTGAGTTGCTCTTTATGAGCAAGAATCGAATTTTCGGCGAATGTCGTCTTCACAGTATAACCAGATTGCTTGGGGTTATATGGTCAAGTGAAGAAGCGCATACGGTGGATGCCTTGGCAGTCAGAGGCGATGAAAGACGTGGTAGCCTGCGAAAAGCTTCGGGGAGTCGGCAAACAGACTTTGATCCGGAGATGTCTGAATGGGGGAACCCACCTAACATAAGTTAGGTATCTTAAGCTGAATACATAGGCTTAAGAAGCGAACCAGGGGAACTGAAACATCTAAGTACCCTGAGGAAAAGAAATCAACCGAGATTCCCTTAGTAGTGGCGAGCGAACGGGGACTAGCCCTTAAGTGGCTTTGAGATTAGCGGAACGCTCTGGAAAGTGCGGCCATAGTGGGTGATAGCCCTGTACGCGAAAATCTCTTAGTCATGAAATCGAGTAGGACGGAGCACGAGAAACTTTGTCTGAATATGGGGGGGACCATCCTCCAAGGCTAAATACTACTGACTGACCGATAGTGAACTAGTACCGTGAGGGAAAGGCGAAAAGAACCCCGGAGAGGGGAGTGAAATAGATCCTGAAACCGTATGCGTACAAGCAGTGGGAGCCCACTTTGTTGGGTGACTGCGTACCTTTTGTATAATGGGTCAGCGACTTATTTTCAGTGGCGAGCTTAACCGAATAGGGGAGGCGTAGCGAAAGCGAGTCTTAATAGGGCGTCTAGTCGCTGGGAATAGACCCGAAACCGGGCGATCTATCCATGGGCAGGTTGAAGGTTGGGTAACACTAACTGGAGGACCGAACCGACTACCGTTGAAAAGTTAGCGGATGACCTGTGGATCGGAGTGAAAGGCTAATCAAGCTCGGAGATAGCTGGTTCTCCTCGAAAGCTATTTAGGTAGCGCCTCATGTATCACTGTAGGGGGTAGAGCACTGTTTCGGCTAGGGGGTCATCCCGACTTACCAAACCGATGCAAACTCCGAATACCTACAAGTGCCGA
Source organism: Pseudomonas sp. S2_A02 (assembly GCF_054668495.1). Classification (NCBI taxonomy): domain Bacteria; kingdom Pseudomonadati; phylum Pseudomonadota; class Gammaproteobacteria; order Pseudomonadales; family Pseudomonadaceae; genus Pseudomonas; species Pseudomonas sp. S2_A02. The sequence goes on from NZ_CP162776.1 coordinate 4,367,204, forward strand.
GCATGGGAGACACACGGCGGGTGCTAACGTCCGTCGTGAAAAGGGAAACAACCCAGACCGTCAGCTAAGGTCCCAAAGTTATGGTTAAGTGGGAAACGATGTGGGAAGGCTTAGACAGCTAGGAGGTTGGCTTAGAAGCAGCCACCCTTTAAAGAAAGCGTAATAGCTCACTAGTCGAGTCGGCCTGCGCGGAAGATGTAACGGGGCTCAAACCATACACCGAAGCTACGGGTATCACTTAGGTGATGCGGTAGAGGAGCGTTCTGTAAGCCTGTGAAGGTGAGTTGAGAAGCTTGCTGGAGGTATCAGAAGTGCGAATGCTGACATGAGTAACGACAATGGGTGTGAAAAACACCCACGCCGAAAGACCAAGGTTTCCTGCGCAACGTTAATCGACGCAGGGTTAGTCGGTCCCTAAGGCGAGGCTGAAAAGCGTAGTCGATGGAAAACAGGTTAATATTCCTGTACTTCTGGTTATTGCGATGGAGGGACGGAGAAGGCTAGGCCAGCTTGGCGTTGGTTGTCCAAGTTTAAGGTGGTAGGCTGGAATCTTAGGTAAATCCGGGATTCTAAGGCCGAGAGCTGATGACGAGTGTACTTTTAGTACACGAAGTGGTTGATGCCATGCTTCCAAGAAAAGCTTCTAAGCTTCAGGTAACCAGGAACCGTACCCCAAACCGACACAGGTGGTTGGGTAGAGAATACCAAGGCGCTTGAGAGAACTCGGGTGAAGGAACTAGGCAAAATGGCACCGTAACTTCGGGAGAAGGTGCGCCGGTGAGGGTGAAGCATTTACTGCGTAAGCCCACGCCGGTCGAAGATACCAGGCCGCTGCGACTGTTTATTAAAAACACAGCACTCTGCAAACACGAAAGTGGACGTATAGGGTGTGACGCCTGCCCGGTGCCGGAAGGTTAATTGATGGGGTTAGCTAACGCGAAGCTCTTGATCGAAGCCCCGGTAAACGGCGGCCGTAACTATAACGGTCCTAAGGTAGCGAAATTCCTTGTCGGGTAAGTTCCGACCTGCACGAATGGCGTAACGATGGCGGCGCTGTCTCCACCCGAGACTCAGTGAAATTGAAATCGCTGTGAAGATGCAGTGTATCCGCGGCTAGACGGAAAGACCCCGTGAACCTTTACTATAGCTTTGCACTGGACTTTGAATTTGCTTGTGTAGGATAGGTGGGAGGCTTTGAAGCGTGGACGCCAGTTCGCGTGGAGCCAACCTTGAAATACCACCCTGGCAACTTTGAGGTTCTAACTCAGGTCCGTTATCCGGATCGAGGACAGTGTATGGTGGGTAGTTTGACTGGGGCGGTCTCCTCCTAAAGAGTAACGGAGGAGTACGAAGGTGCGCTCAGACCGGTCGGAAATCGGTCGTAGAGTATAAAGGCAAAAGCGCGCTTGACTGCGAGACAGACACGTCGAGCAGGTACGAAAGTAGGTCTTAGTGATCCGGTGGTTCTGTATGGAAGGGCCATCGCTCAACGGATAAAAGGTACTCCGGGGATAACAGGCTGATACCGCCCAAGAGTTCATATCGACGGCGGTGTTTGGCACCTCGATGTCGGCTCATCACATCCTGGGGCTGAAGCCGGTCCCAAGGGTATGGCTGTTCGCCATTTAAAGTGGTACGCGAGCTGGGTTTAGAACGTCGTGAGACAGTTCGGTCCCTATCTGCCGTGGACGTTTGAGATTTGAGAGGGGCTGCTCCTAGTACGAGAGGACCGGAGTGGACGAACCTCTGGTGTTCCGGTTGTCACGCCAGTGGCATTGCCGGGTAGCTATGTTCGGAATAGATAACCGCTGAAAGCATCTAAGCGGGAAACTAGCCTCAAGATGAGATCTCACTGGGACCTTGAGTCCCCTGAAGGGCCGTCGAAGACTACGACGTTGATAGGTTGGGTGTGTAAGCGCTGTGAGGCGTTGAGCTAACCAATACTAATTGCCCGTGAGGCTTGACCATATAACACCCAAGCAATTTGACTACTCGAAAGAGCATCAGATTGCGGTGTGTGAAGACGAAATGAACCGAAAGTTCGAAAATGCTCACAAAACACCAAGCTGTCACATACCCAATTTGCTGAAGCGAGGCCACCTGGTCACGACTCAGTACCCGAATTTCTTGACGACCATAGAGCATTGGAACCACCTGATCCCATCCCGAACTCAGCAGTGAAACGATGCATCGCCGATGGTAGTGTGGGGTTTCCCCATGTGAGAGTAGGTCATCGTCAAGATTAAATTCCGAAACCCCTATCTGCGTATGCAGGTAGGGGTTTTGTTTTGTCCGCAGGAAAATCTCGCTTGTAGGGTTTCTATGCAACAGCCCGGGGCATGGCTATCATGCGGGCCTCATTGTGAGGCGAGACTTGCATGCTGACGTTGTTAAAGCTTCTTAAGGATGGTCGATTCCATTCGGGCCAAGCCCTGGGTGCTGCCTTGGGCGTCAGTCGTAGCGCTGTATGGAAGCAGCTTCAGCACTTGGAAGCTGAGCTCGGTTTATCCATTCATAAAGTGCGCGGTCGCGGCTATCAACTGGCTGCGCCGTTGACACTGCTTGATCCTGCGGAAATAAGCGCGCGGGCGCTTTCTTGCGAGTGGCCCATTCTAGTCTTCGATTCAATTGACTCTACCAACGCTGAAGCCTTGCGTGCTATCGAGCGTGGCCAGCCTGCGCCGTTTCTGGTGCTCGCTGAGCGGCAGACGGCTGGTCGTGGGCGGCGTGGACGCAAATGGGTGAGTCCGTTCGCGGAAAACATCTATTACAGTCTGGTACTGCGCATTGATGGTGGGATGCGGCAGCTGGAAGGCTTGAGTCTTGTGGTCGGGCTTGCCGTAATGCAAGCCTTGCGAGGGCTTGGTATTTCAGGTGTGGGGTTGAAGTGGCCGAATGATGTTCTGGTGGGGCAGCAAAAGATTGCGGGAATACTGCTCGAATTAGTGGGGGATCCCGCTGATGTGTGCCACGTGGTGATCGGCGTCGGAATAAATGTGAACATGCAGATGACCGATGAGGTTGATCAGCTATGGACGTCCATGCGCCTCGAGTCGGGTAAGGCTGTTGATCGCAATCATCTGGTTGCGGAGTTAGGGTTGATGCTCCAGGCCTATTTAAATCGCCACCAGGCCGGCGGATTTCCGGCGATACAGGCGGAGTGGGAGCAAAATCATCTATGGCAGGGGCGGGCGGTATCGTTGATTGCCGGTGTTAGTCAGATAGATGGTGAGGTGCTGGGTATTGATGGCCAGGGTGCCTTGCGCTTGAAGGTGAATGGTGTGGAGAAGGTCTTTAGTGGTGGCGAGCTCAGTCTGAGGTTGCGTGATGATTCTTGAGCTCGATTGTGGAAACAGCTTCATCAAGTGGCGTGTGCTCGGCGAGGATATCCGGCGGGTGATTGGCGAGGGGGTCGTTGATTCGGATCTCGCATTGCTGGAGAGCTTGAGAGGGCTCAAGGGGCTCGCTCTCATGCATTGTCGTTTAGTCAGTGTCAGAACCGCCGAAGAAACCAGTGCGCTGATTTCTCTGTTGACCGAGGCTTTCGGCGTTTCCGTAGTGTGCGCGGCACCGGCTCGGGAGATGTCCGGGGTTCGAAATGGCTATGAGGAGTTCGAGCGGCTAGGGCTTGATCGCTGGCTTGCAATGCTCGGAGGATTTCATCTGGCTTCGGGTGCTTGTCTGGTGCTCGACTTTGGTACGGCTGTTACGGCTGACTTTGTTGCAGGAGATGGTGAGCATCTCGGAGGATTTATCTGTCCGGGGATGCCTTTGATGCGCAACCAGCTGCGTACCCATACCCGTAGAATTCGCTATGGAGATCTTGCTGCCGAGCGCGCTTTGGAGAGTCTTGTTCCTGGGCGCACAACCGTCGAGGCGGTCGAGCGAGGTTGTTTGCTAATGTTGAGAGGGTTTGTCCTGGCTCAGCTAGAGTTGGCGCGCAGCTATTGGGGAGAAGATTTCGTAGTCTTCCTGACTGGAGGAGATGCTGATCTTGTCTCCGAGATTGTGCCCGAGGCCAGGGTGGTTCCAGACCTGGTATTTGTGGGTTTGGCGATGGCGTGTCCCTTGTCCTGAGGTTTTTATGCGTTGGTTGTTCCTGTTGTTGCTTGTTCTCAATGTGTTCTATTACGTCTGGCACCAACAGGAGGCTCCGCTTCGCGCGAAAGATGTAACCCCTTTGAGTCTGTATCGCGGCTCGCAGCAGGATATTCGTTTGTTGAGCGAGGCAACTGATACCGCTCGAGACAAAGGAAAACCTACTCAGGCGGATAGCAGTTGTCTCTATCTGGGTGGTTCTGCTCGACAGGAAGTCGCTCAGGTAATCGAGCGTCGATTGAGTGACATGGATATCAAGTTTCAATCCTTGCCGAAGGATCTCCCCGAATATGCTGGTTACTGGGTGCGCATAGCCCCGGAAAGCCGGCGTTTGCTGGGTGACTCGCAGTTGCAAAGCCTTTCTAAAGAATTCAATGAGTTAAAACATAAAATAATGCCGTGCGAGGGGGTTGCACCCGTCGAATAGTTTGCATAGAATGGCGCCCGCTTCGCAGTGAAGACCTTTAACGGTCAGCAGTGTGAATCGAGGTCAACGCAGCTAACCTCAGGTTTTTAATGAGAAAATGCTTGACAGAAGGCTGGCATGATATAGAATGCCGGCTCGCTTAGGAGGGGTTCCCGAGCGGCCAAAGGGATCAGACTGTAAATCTGACGTCTACGACTTCGAAGGTTCGAATCCTTCCCCCTCCACCATTTTTAGCGAGAGCTGCAAGCTCCGCGGGTATAGTTTAGTGGTAGAACCTCAGCCTTCCAAGCTGATGATGCGGGTTCGATTCCCGCTACCCGCTCCAAGTTTGCAGGTCCTGCAAAGTGTTACGCTCTTGTAGCTCAGTTGGTAGAGCACACCCTTGGTAAGGGTGAGGTCAGCGGTTCAAATCCGCTCAAGAGCTCCATATAACAAGGCAGATATGAAAATATCTGCCTTTGTTTTAATGGCTGATAGTACTTGCTTAATTCTTCTGCTAGGGGTGATTTCGATGGCTAAGGAAAAGTTCGAGCGTAACAAGCCGCACGTCAACGTTGGAACCATTGGTCACGTAGACCATGGCAAGACGACGCTGACCGCTGCTTTGACCCGCGTCTGCTCCGAAGTGTTCGGTTCGGCAAAGGTTGACTTCGACAAGATCGATAGCGCCCCAGAAGAAAAAGCTCGTGGTATCACCATTAACACTGCTCACGTTGAGTACGATTCGGCTGTGCGTCACTACGCACACGTTGACTGTCCAGGTCACGCCGACTACGTAAAAAACATGATTACCGGTGCTGCGCAGATGGATGGTGCGATTCTGGTTTGCTCGGCCGCTGATGGTCCGATGCCGCAAACCCGTGAGCATATCCTGTTGTCCCGTCAGGTTGGTGTTCCGTACATCGTTGTCTTCCTGAACAAGGCTGACATGGTTGACGACGCTGAGCTGCTGGAGCTGGTTGAGATGGAAGTGCGTGATCTGCTGAGCACTTACGATTTCCCAGGTGATGACACGCCGATCATCATTGGTTCGGCGCTGATGGCGCTGAATGGTCAAGACGACAACGAGATGGGTACTACCGCTGTCAAGAAGTTGGTCGAGACTCTGGATAGCTATATTCCGCAGCCTGAGCGTGCTATTGATAAGCCGTTCCTGATGCCGATCGAGGATGTGTTCTCGATCTCCGGTCGCGGTACTGTTGTGACTGGTCGTGTTGAGCGTGGCATTGTCCGCATTCAGGAAGAAGTAGAGATTGTTGGTCTTCGTGACACTGTCAAAACTACTTGCACTGGTGTTGAAATGTTCCGCAAGCTGCTCGACGAAGGTCGTGCGGGTGAGAACTGCGGCGTTCTGCTGCGTGGTACCAAGCGTGATGATGTTGAGCGTGGTCAGGTTCTGGTCAAGCCCGGCACTGTCAAGCCGCATACCAAGTTTACTGCTGAGGTTTACGTTCTGAGCAAGGAGGAGGGTGGTCGTCATACGCCATTCTTCAAGGGTTACCGTCCACAGTTCTACTTCCGTACAACTGACGTGACTGGTAATTGCGAACTGCCAGAAGGTGTTGAAATGGTGATGCCGGGTGATAACGTTCAAATGACCGTTACCCTGATCAAAACCATTGCGATGGAAGATGGTCTGCGTTTCGCTATCCGTGAGGGCGGTCGTACCGTCGGCGCTGGTGTCGTAGCAAAAGTCATCGAGTAAGTTGTTGTAATGTCTTTTTCAGGCCGGCATAATGGTCGGCCTGATTTTGTTTTAGGTCAGTAGCTCAATTGGCAGAGCGACGGTCTCCAAAACCGTAGGTTGGGGGTTCGATTCCCTCCTGACCTGCCAGATTCACTTGGTGTGTCTGGCTTTCTTTTCACAGGATCTTCATAGATGACTCCTAAAGCTGAAGCTCAAGGCTCTCGCTTCGATCTGCTCAAGTGGCTAGTAGTAGTCGCTTTGGTGGTTGTTGGCGTTGTTGGCAATCAGTATTACTCTGCTTCGCCGATCCTGTACCGCGTACTCGCTTTGCTTGTTATTGCTGCTGTAGCTGCCTTTGTAGGCCTGCAGACAGTCAAGGGCAAGTCTTTCTTTGTACTGGTTAAGGAAGCTCGCACCGAGATTCGTAAAGTCGTATGGCCAACTCGCCAAGAAACCACGCAGACCACGCTGATTGTTGTGGCTGTTGTTCTGGTTATGGCGTTGCTGTTGTGGGGGCTTGATTCCCTGCTCGGCTGGCTTGTTTCCTTGATTGTCGGCTAAGGGTGTCCCGTGGCTAAGCGTTGGTACGTTGTGCATGCTTACTCCGGTTACGAGAAGCATGTCATGCGCTCGTTGGTAGAGCGCGTAAAGCTGGCTGGCATGGAAGATGGCTTTGGCGAAATTCTGGTTCCCACTGAAGAAGTGGTTGAAATGCGTAATGGCCAGAAACGCAAAAGCGAGCGCAAGTTCTTCCCAGGTTATGTGCTGGTTCAGATGGATATGAACGAGGGTACTTGGCACTTGGTCAAGGATACTCCTCGGGTGATGGGTTTCATCGGCGGTACTGCTGATAAGCCTGCGCCGATCACTGATAAAGAGGCAGAAGCGATTCTGCGTCGCGTTGCTGATGGTAGCGACAAGCCGAAGCCGAAGACGTTGTTCGAGCCAGGCGAGTCGGTACGTGTCAATGATGGGCCGTTTGCCGATTTTACCGGCACGGTTGAAGAAGTTAACTACGAGAAGAGCCGGATCCAGGTGGCAGTGCTCATTTTCGGTCGCTCTACTCCGGTAGAGCTAGAGTTCAGCCAGGTCGAAAAGGTCTAGCTGAGCAAGCATCCCAACCCCGCAGCCCCAGGCTGTGGGGTTTTGTCGTCACTGGGATAAACGCGCAAGTAACCGGGGAGCCTTTCGAGGCGTTCGAACCCGTAATTGGAGTGCCTCATGGCCAAGAAGATTACCGCTTACATCAAGCTGCAAGTGAAGGCCGCTCAGGCTAACCCAAGCCCACCTGTTGGTCCTGCTCTGGGTCAGCACGGCGTGAACATCATGGAATTCTGCAAGGCTTTCAACGCCCGTACTCAGGGTATTGAGCCAGGTCTGCCGACTCCAGTGATCATCACTGTCTACAGCGACCGTAGCTTCACTTTCGAAACCAAATCCACACCTGCTTCGGTTCTGCTGAAGAAGGCTGCTGGTCTGACTAGCGGTTCCGCTCGTCCGAACACCGTTAAGGTTGGCACCGTGACCCGTGCTCAGCTGGAAGAAATCGCGAAAACCAAAAACGCGGATCTGACTGCAGCTGATATGGAAGCAGCCGTGCGTACTATCGCCGGTTCTGCTCGTAGCATGGGCCTTAACGTGGAGGGTGTGTAATGGCTAAGTTGACCAAGCGTCAAAAGGCTATCGCCGGCAAAATCGAAGCAGGCAAGTCCTACAACTTTGTAGACGCTGCTGCTCTTCTGGCTGAGCTGTCGACTGTCAAGTTCAGCGAGTCGTTCGACGTTGCTGTGAACCTGGGTGTTGACCCGCGTAAATCCGACCAGGTCGTTCGTAGCGCTACTGTGCTGCCACACGGCACAGGCAAGACTGTTCGTGTTGCTGTGTTCACCCAGGGTCCAGCTGCCGAGGCCGCTTTGGCTGCCGGCGCTGACCGTGTAGGTATGGACGACCTGGCTGCCGAAATGAAAGGCGGCGACCTGAACTATGACGTAGTTATCGCATCCCCGGATGCCATGCGCGTTGTTGGTCAGTTGGGTCAGATCCTGGGCCCGCGCGGCCTGATGCCTAACCCTAAAGTCGGCACTGTAACTCCAGACGTAGCTACCGCGGTTAAAAACGCCAAGGCTGGTCAGGTTCGTTATCGCACCGACAAAAACGGCATCATCCACACCTCCGTTGGCAAAGTCGGCTTCGATGCCGTCAAGCTGAAGGAAAACGTTGAAGCCCTGATCGCTGATCTGAAGCGTATCAAGCCAGCTTCCTCGAAAGGTATTTACGTCAAGCGCGTTACCCTGAGCACCACCATGGGTCCAGGCCTGGTCATCGACCAAGGCTCGCTCGACGCGTAAGACACAGGTTGGCGCAAGCGATTGCGCCAATTGAAAGATTGGGGTCCCTGCCTGGCGGGGGCTATCCAAGACCGTAGGCGGCGCAAGTCTTAAACCACAAGCCTACGCAGATGGTGCTCCCGGTTCCTTACCGAATCAGACACCAAAACGACATCCGGCTTCGGTTGGATGAAACGGTAACAAGCAGGAGTTAAACCCGTGGCAATTAAACTCGAAGACAAGAAGGCCATCGTCGCTGAAGTCAACGAGGCTGCCAAAGTCGCTCTGTCCGCTGTCGTGGTTGATGCCCGTGGCGTAACAGTAGGCGCAATGACCGGACTCCGTAAAGAGGCTCGTGAAGCTGGCGTTTACGTACGTGTTGTACGTAACACCCTGCTCAAGCGCGCTGTTGCTGACACTGAATACAGTGTTCTCAATGACGTGTTCACCGGCCCGACCCTGATTGCATTCTCGAACGAACATCCGGGCGCTGCTGCCCGTATTTTCAAAGAGTTTGCCAAGGGTCAGGACAAGTTCGAGATCAAGGCAGCTGCGTTCGAGGGCAAGTTCCTCGCAGCTAATCAGATCGACGTACTGGCAACTCTGCCGACCCGTGACGAAGCAATTTCCCAGCTGATGAGCGTGATTCAAGGCGCTACCAGCAAATTGGCTCGTACTCTGGCGGCAATTCGCGACCAGAAAGAAGCTGCTGCAGCCTAAGGCTCGTCAACTTCTCGCGTTTTTTGTTTATTTCGATGGTCGCGTAGGCCGTCCCCCAATTCAGGAATTGAGTCATGTCTCTGACTAACGAACAAATCATCGAAGCAATCGGCCAGAAATCCGTAGTGGAAATCGTTGAGCTGATCAAATCGATGGAAGAAACCTTCGGTGTTACCGCTGCTGCTGCATCGGCTGGTCCAGCTGCTGCTGCCGCCGTTGTTGAAGAACAAACTGAATTCAACGTCATGCTGACCGAAGCTGGCGAGAAGAAAGTTAACGTGATCAAGGCAGTACGTGAACTGACCGGTCTGGGCCTGAAAGAAGCCAAGGCTGTAGTTGACGGCGCTCCTGGCATCGTTCTGGAAGCTGTTTCGAAAGACGCAGCTGACAAAGCAAAAGCCACTCTGGAAGAAGCAGGCGCTAAAGTCGAGCTGAAGTAAGCATCGACTTTGCACCTCCAGCCCGAGCGTTAAGCGAAAGGCTGATGGCTGGTGGCTCTTGCCACCGGCCTTTTTCCGTTATTGGCAGCCGACTGGGTCGGTGCTGGTAACGAGCTGTAACCACCCGATGCGGTGGCGCAAACCATGGGGTTTGCACGATTTTCTGGCTGCTCCCGTCGGGAGGGGCCAAACAAGCAGGTGACCAAGCTGGGGAACGCTGATGGCTTACTCATATACTGAGAAAAAACGTATCCGCAAGGACTTTAGCAAGTTGCCGGACGTCATGGATGTGCCGTATCTCCTGGCAATCCAGCTGGATTCGTATCGTGAATTCTTGCAGGCGGGAGCGACTAAAGATCAGTTCCGCGACGTGGGCCTGCATGCGGCCTTCAAATCCGTTTTCCCGATCATCAGCTACTCCGGCAATGCTGCGCTGGAGTACGTCGGTTATCGCCTGGGCGAACCGGCATTTGATGTCAAAGAATGCGTATTGCGCGGTGTAACTTACGCCGTACCTTTGCGGGTAAAAGTGCGCCTGATCATTTTCGACAAAGAATCGTCGAACAAAGCGATCAAGGACATCAAAGAGCAAGAAGTCTACATGGGTGAAATCCCCCTGATGACTGAAAACGGTACCTTCGTAATCAACGGTACCGAGCGTGTAATCGTTTCCCAGCTGCACCGTTCCCCGGGCGTGTTCTTCGACCACGACCGTGGCAAGACGCACAGCTCCGGCAAACTGCTGTACTCCGCGCGCATCATTCCTTACCGCGGTTCGTGGCTGGACTTCGAGTTCGACCCGAAAGACTGCGTGTTCGTGCGTATCGACCGTCGTCGCAAGCTGCCTGCATCGGTACTGCTGCGCGCGCTGGGCTATACCACTGAAGAAGTGCTCGACGCGTTCTACACCACCAACGTTTTCCATCTGAGCGGCGAAACCCTCAGTCTGGAACTGATTGCTTCGCGTCTGCGTGGTGAAATTGCTGTTCTGGATATTCAGGACGAGAAGGGCAAGGTCATCGTTGAGGCTGGTCGCCGTATTACTGCGCGCCACATCAACCAGATCGAAAAAGCCGGTCTCAAGACCCTGGAAGTGCCTCTGGACTACGTCCTGGGTCGCACTACCGCCAAGGCCATCGTGCATCCGGCAACCGGCGAAATCCTGGCAGAGTGCAACACCGAGCTGAACACCGAGATCCTGGCAAAAATTGCCAAGGCCCAGGTTGTTCGCATCGAAACGCTGTACACCAACGATATCGACTGCGGTCCGTTCGTCTCCGACACTCTGAAGATCGACTCCACCAGCAACCAATTGGAAGCGCTGGTCGAGATCTATCGCATGATGCGTCCTGGCGAGCCGCCAACCAAAGACGCTGCCGAGACTCTGTTCAACAACCTGTTCTTCAGCCCTGAGCGCTATGACCTGTCTGCGGTCGGCCGGATGAAGTTCAACCGTCGTATCGGTCGTACCGAGATCGAAGGTTCGGGCGTGTTGTGCAAAGAAGACATCGTCGCGGTACTGAAGACTCTGGTCGACATCCGTAACGGTAAAGGCATCGTCGATGACATCGACCACCTGGGTAACCGTCGTGTTCGCTGTGTAGGCGAAATGGCTGAGAACCAGTTCCGCGTTGGCCTGGTACGTGTTGAGCGTGCGGTCAAAGAGCGTCTGTCGATGGCTGAAAGCGAAGGCTTGATGCCGCAAGACCTGATCAACGCCAAGCCAGTGGCTGCGGCGGTGAAAGAGTTCTTCGGTTCCAGCCAGCTTTCCCAGTTCATGGACCAGAACAACCCGCTGTCCGAGATCACCCACAAGCGTCGTGTCTCTGCACTCGGCCCTGGCGGTTTGACTCGTGAGCGTGCTGGCTTTGAAGTGCGTGACGTACACCCGACTCACTACGGTCGTGTATGCCCGATTGAAACGCCGGAAGGTCCGAACATCGGTCTGATCAACTCCCTGGCCGCCTATGCGCGCACCAACCAGTACGGCTTCCTCGAAAGCCCGTACCGTGTGGTGAAAGACGCTCTGGTCACCGACGAGATCGTATTCCTGTCCGCCATCGAAGAAGCTGATCACGTGATCGCTCAGGCTTCGGCCACGATGAACGACAAGAAAGTCCTGATCGACGAACTGGTAGCTGTTCGTCACTTGAACGAGTTCACCGTCAAGGCGCCGGAAGACGTCACCTTGATGGACGTATCGCCGAAGCAGGTAGTTTCGGTTGCAGCGTCGCTGATCCCGTTCCTCGAGCACGACGACGCCAACCGTGCGTTGATGGGTTCGAACATGCAGCGTCAAGCTGTACCAACCCTGCGCGCTGACAAGCCGCTGGTCGGTACCGGCATGGAGCGTAACGTAGCCCGTGACTCCGGCGTTTGCGTCGTGGCTCGTCGTGGCGGCGTGATCGACTCCGTCGACGCCAGCCGTATTGTGGTTCGTGTTGCTGATGATGAAGTTGAAACCGGTGAAGCTGGTGTCGACATCTACAACCTGACCAAGTACACCCGCTCCAACCAGAACACCTGCATCAACCAGCGTCCGCTGGTGAGCAAGGGTGATCGGGTTCAGCGCAGCGACATCATGGCCGACGGCCCGTCCACCGACATGGGTGAACTGGCTCTGGGTCAGAACATGCGCATCGCGTTCATGGCATGGAACGGCTTCAACTTCGAAGACTCCATCTGCCTGTCCGAGCGTGTTGTTCAGGAAGACCGTTTCACCACGATCCACATTCAGGAACTGACCTGTGTGGCACGTGACACCAAGCTTGGGCCAGAGGAAATCACTGCAGACATCCCGAACGTGGGTGAAGCTGCACTGAACAAGCTGGACGAAGCCGGTATCGTTTACGTAGGTGCTGAAGTTGGCGCAGGCGACATTCTGGTCGGTAAGGTCACTCCGAAAGGCGAGACTCAACTGACTCCAGAAGAGAAGCTGTTGCGTGCGATCTTCGGTGAAAAAGCCAGCGACGTTAAAGACACCTCCCTGCGTGTGCCTACCGGCACCAAGGGTACTGTCATCGACGTACAGGTCTTCACTCGCGACGGCGTTGAGCGTGATGCTCGTGCACTGTCGATCGAGAAGACTCAACTCGACGAGATCCGCAAGGATCTGAACGAAGAGTTCCGTATCGTTGAAGGCGCCACTTTCGAACGTCTGCGTTCCGCTCTGGTCGGCCACAAAGCCGAAGGCGGCGCCGGTCTGAAGAAAGGTCAGGACATCACCGACGAAATTCTCGACGGTCTTGAGCATGGTCAGTGGTTCAAACTGCGCATGGCTGAAGATGCTCTGAACGAGCAGCTCGAGAAGGCTCAGGCCTACATCGTTGATCGCCGCCGTCTGCTGGACGACAAGTTCGAAGACAAGAAGCGCAAACTGCAGCAGGGCGATGACCTGGCTCCAGGCGTGCTGAAAATCGTCAAGGTTTACCTGGCAATCCGTCGTCGCATCCAGCCGGGCGACAAGATGGCCGGTCGTCACGGTAACAAAGGTGTGGTCTCCGTGATCATGCCGGTTGAAGACATGCCGCACGATGCCAATGGCACCCCGGTCGACGTCGTCCTCAACCCGTTGGGCGTACCTTCGCGTATGAACGTTGGTCAGATCCTTGAAACCCACCTGGGCCTCGCGGCCAAAGGTCTGGGCGAGAAGATCAACCGGATGGTCGAAGAGCAGCGTAAAGTTGCTGAACTTCGCACCTTCCTGGACGAGATCTACAACCAGATCGGCGGTCGTAACGAAGATCTGGATAGCTTCTCCGACCAGGAAATCCTGGATCTGGCGAAGAACCTGCGTGGCGGCGTACCAATGGCCACTCCAGTGTTCGACGGCGCCAAGGAAAGCGAAATCAAGGCCATGCTGAAACTGGCAGACCTGCCAGAAAGCGGCCAGATGCAGCTGACCGACGGCCGTACCGGCAACAAGTTCGAGCGCCCGGTTACTGTTGGCTACATGTACATGCTGAAGCTGAACCACTTGGTAGACGACAAGATGCACGCTCGTTCTACCGGTTCGTACAGCCTGGTTACCCAGCAGCCGCTGGGTGGTAAGGCACAGTTCGGTGGTCAGCGTTTCGGGGAGATGGAGGTCTGGGCACTGGAAGCATACGGTGCTGCTTACACTCTGCAAGAAATGCTCACAGTGAAGTCGGACGATGTGAACGGTCGGACCAAGATGTACAAAAACATCGTGGACGGCGATCACCGTATGGAGCCGGGCATGCCCGAGTCCTTCAACGTGTTGATCAAAGAAATTCGTTCCCTCGGCATCGATATCGATCTGGAAACCGAATAACACGTGACGCGAATCGAGAGCGGGGCAGGATTGCCCGCTCTCTGCTCCGCCAGGAGGAAAGGCCTTGAAAGACCTACTGAATTTGCTGAAAAACCAGGGTCAAGTCGAAGAGTTCGACGCCATCCGTATTGGATTGGCATCGCCTGAGATGATCCGTTCGTGGTCGTTCGGTGAAGTTAAAAAGCCGGAAACCATCAACTACCGTACGTTCAAACCTGAGCGTGACGGCCTGTTCTGCGCCAAGATCTTTGGCCCGGTAAAGGATTACGAGTGCCTGTGCGGTAAGTACAAGCGCTTGAAGCACCGTGGTGTGATCTGCGAGAAGTGCGGCGTTGAAGTCGCGCTGGCAAAAGTTCGTCGTGAGCGCATGGCGCACATCGAACTGGCCTCGCCGGTTGCCCACATCTGGTTCCTGAAATCGCTGCCGTCGCGTATCGGCTTGCTGATGGACATGACCCTGCGTGATATCGAACGCGTTCTCTACTTCGAGAGCTATGTCGTTATCGATCCAGGCATGACCACCCTTGAAAAAGGTCAGCTGCTCAACGACGAGCAGTACTTCGAAGCGCTGGAAGAGTTCGGCGACGATTTCGATGCCCGCATGGGTGCCGAGGCTGTCCGTGAACTGCTGCACGCTATCGACCTGGAACACGAGATTGGCCGCCTGCGTGAAGAAATTCCGCAAACCAACTCCGAAACCAAGATCAAGAAGCTGTCCAAGCGTCTGAAGTTGATGGAAGCCTTCCAGGGTTCCGGCAACCTTCCAGAATGGATGGTGCTGACCGTTCTGCCGGTTCTGCCGCCAGATCTGCGTCCACTGGTCCCGCTGGATGGCGGTCGCTTCGCGACTTCCGACCTCAACGATCTGTATCGTCGAGTGATCAACCGTAACAACCGCTTGAAGCGCCTGCTTGATCTGTCCGCTCCGGACATCATCGTGCGCAACGAAAAGCGTATGTTGCAGGAAGCTGTCGACGCACTGCTCGATAACGGTCGTCGTGGCCGCGCTATCACCGGTTCCAACAAGCGTCCTCTGAAATCCCTGGCTGACATGATCAAGGGTAAACAAGGTCGTTTCCGTCAGAACTTGCTCGGTAAGCGTGTTGACTACTCCGGTCGTTCGGTAATTACCGTAGGTCCGACCCTGCGTCTGCACCAGTGCGGTCTGCCGAAGAAAATGGCTCTCGAGCTGTTCAAGCCGTTCATTTTCGGCAAGCTGGAAATGCGTGGTCTCGCTACCACCATCAAAGCTGCCAAGAAGATGGTCGAGCGCGAGCTGCCAGAGGTTTGGGACGTTCTCGCTGAAGTGATTCGCGAACACCCGGTTCTCCTCAACCGTGCACCGACCCTTCACCGTCTGGGTATCCAGGCGTTTGAACCGGTACTGATCGAAGGTAAGGCTATCCAGCTGCACCCTCTGGTCTGTGCTGCGTACAACGCCGACTTCGACGGCGACCAAATGGCCGTGCACGTACCGCTGACACTGGAAGCCCAGTTGGAAGCGCGTGCGTTGATGATGTCGACCAACAACATTCTGTCGCCAGCCAACGGTGAGCCAATCATCGTTCCGTCGCAGGACGTTGTATTGGGTCTGTACTACATGACTCGTGAAGCGATCAACGCCAAGGGCGAAGGTCGTGTGTTCGCGGATCTGCAAGAAGTTGACCGTGTGTTCCGTGCCGGCGAAGCCGCACTGCACGCCAAGGTCAAAGTGCGGATCAACGAAACCGTCAACGATCGTGATGGTGGCAGCGTCAAGAACACCCGTATTGTCGACACCACTGTCGGCCGTGCGCTGTTGTTCCAGGTTGTTCCGCCTGGCCTGTCGTACGACGTCGTCAACCAGCCGATGAAGAAAAAGGCGATCTCCAAACTGATCAACCAGTGCTACCGCGTGGTTGGTTTGAAAGAGACCGTGATCTTCGCTGACCAGTTGATGTACACCGGTTTTGCTTATTCGACCATCTCCGGCGTTTCCATCGGTGTTAACGACTTCGTTATCCCGGATGAAAAAGCCCGCATCATCAATGCTGCTACTGATGAAGTGAAAGAGATCGAAAGTCAGTACGCCTCCGGCCTGGTAACCCAGGGCGAGAAGTACAACAAAGTGATCGACCTTTGGTCCAAGGCGAACGACGAAGTTTCCAAGGCGATGATGGCCAACCTCTCGAAAGAGAAAGTCATCGACCGTCATGGCGTCGAAGTCGACCAAGAGTCTTTCAACTCGATGTACATGATGGCCGACTCGGGTGCACGGGGTTCTGCTGCGCAGATCCGTCAGCTCGCCGGTATGCGTGGCCTGATGGCCAAGCCGGACGGTTCCATCATCGAAACGCCGATTACTGCGAACTTCCGTGAAGGTTTGAGCGTACTTCAGTACTTCATCTCCACTCACGGTGCTCGTAAAGGTTTGGCGGATACCGCGTTGAAAACTGCGAACTCCGGTTACCTGACTCGTCGTCTGGTAGACGTGGCGCAGGATCTGGTAGTGACCGAGATCGATTGCGGCACCGAGCATGGCCTGGTAATGACTCCGCACATTGAAGGCGGTGACGTTGTTGAGCCGCTGGGTGAGCGCGTATTGGGTCGTGTCATTGCCCGTGATGTGTTCAAGCCAGGTACCGAGGAAATCATCGTTCCTGCTGGCACCCTGGTAGACGAGAAGTGGGTCGAGTTCATCGAGCTGAACAGCATCGACGAAGTGATCGTGCGTTCGCCGATCAGCTGCGAAACCCGCTATGGCATTTGCGCCAAGTGCTACGGCCGTGACTTGGCGCGTGGTCACCAGGTGAACATCGGTGAAGCGGTCGGCGTTATCGCTGCCCAGTCCATCGGTGAGCCGGGTACCCAGCTGACCATGCGTACGTTCCACATCGGTGGTGCGGCAAGCCGGACCTCCGCAGCCGACAGCGTTCAGGTGAAGAATGGCGGTACCGTCCGTCTGCACAACCTGAAGCACGTTGAGCGAGTGGATGGTTGCCTGGTTGCTGTGTCCCGTTCCGGTGAGCTGGCAATCGCTGATGACTTCGGTCGTGAGCGCGAGCGTTACAAGCTGCCGTACGGTGCTGTGATTTCGGTTAAAGAAGGTGACAAGGTCGACGCTGGCGCAATCGTGGCCAAGTGGGATCCGCACACTCACCCAATCGTTACCGAAATGAAAGGTACCGTGACCTACGTGGGCATGGAAGAAGGCATCACGATCAAGCGTCAGACTGACGAATTGACCGGTATGACCAACATTGAAGTACTCGACGCCAAAGACCGTCCAGCTGCCGGTAAAGATATCCGTCCTGCTGTGAAGATGGTTGATGACAACGGCAAGGATCTCTTGCTGCCGGGTACTGATGTAATTGCTCAGTACTTCCTGCCTGCTAACGCCCTGGTTGGTGTAGCGGATGGTGCGAAGATTGCGATCGGTGATGTTATCGCTCGTATCCCGCAAGAGACTTCGAAGACCCGTGACATCACCGGTGGTCTGCCACGTGTTGCCGACTTGTTCGAAGCGCGTCGTCCGAAAGAAGCCTCGATCCTGGCTGAAGTCAGCGGCACCATCGCGTTCGGTAAAGAGACCAAAGGCAAGCGCCGTCTGGTCATCACTCCGAACGACGGCACCGATCCGTACGAAGAGCTGATTCCGAAGTGGCGTCACCTGAACGTCTTCGAAGGCGAACAGGTAAACCGCGGCGAAGTTATCTCCGACGGCCCGAGCGATCCACACGACATCCTGCGTCTGCTGGGTGTGAGTGCGCTGGCCAAGTACATCGTGAACGAGATCCAGGACGTTTACCGTCTGCAAGGCGTGAAGATCAACGATAAGCACATCGAGACCATCCTGCGTCAGATGCTGCGTAAAGTTGAAATCGCTGAATCCGGCGACTCGACTTTCATCAAGGGCGACCAGATGGAGTTGACTCACGTTCTGGTAGAGAACGAGCGTCTGGCTGGCGACGAGAAATTCGTTTCCAAGTTCACCCGCGTACTGCTGGGTATCACCAAGGCGTCGTTGTCCACCGAATCGTTCATCTCGGCGGCTTCCTTCCAGGAAACCACCCGTGTACTGACCGAAGCGGCGGTAACCGGCAAGCGCGATTACCTGCGCGGCCTGAAAGAAAACGTGGTCGTGGGTCGTCTGATCCCGGCCGGTACCGGTCTGGCTTATCACAGCGAGCGCAAGCGCCGCCGTGATGCTGACAAACCGTTGCGCGTAAGCGCCAGTGAAGTGGAAGCGGCACTGACCGAAGCGCTGAACTCGAGCGGTAACTGAGTTCTGCGATAAATGAGCGTAAGGCCCTGGCCGTTCCGTTCATCGAATCGAGACAATTTGTCGAGGTTGGATGAGCGGGGAGGTCGGGGCCTTGCCTTGACTGGGGGCAAGATCCTCTTTAGACTCTTGTACCCCTAAATTTGGCGGGAATTCGTTCCTGCCATTTTGCTTTTCTTGCAAGACAATAGCGTCGCAAGACAACAGTGGAGCTAGTAGATGGCAACTATCAACCAGCTGGTACGTCAGCCGCGTAAGCGTATCGTCGAGAAATCCGACGTGCCTGCGCTGCAGAACTGCCCGCAACGTCGTGGCGTATGCACCCGTGTGTATACCACCACGCCGAAAAAACCTAACTCGGCACTGCGTAAAGTATGCCGTGTGCGTCTGACCAACGGTTTCGAGGTTTCCTCGTACATCGGCGGTGAAGGCCACAACCTGCAAGAGCACAGCGTGGTACTGATCCGCGGCGGTCGTGTAAAAGACTTGCCAGGTGTTCGTTACCACACCGTACGCGGTTCTTTGGATACTTCCGGCGTTAAAGGTCGTAACCAGGGTCGTTCGAAGTACGGTACCAAGAAGCCTAAGTAGTAGTGGCTTTTTGTAAAAACTGATTTTCTATTTTTCTGAGTCGATAAGAGTAAGGTCGGAGGCGTCCCGAAAGGGCACCGATTCCGAGCGAACCTGAAGACCGTTTGAGGGCTTATCCATGCCAAGAAGACGCGTAGCAGCCAAGCGCGAAGTGCTTGACGATCCAAAATACGGCAGCCAGATCCTGGCCAAGTTCATGAACCACGTAATGGAAAGCGGCAAGAAAGCCGTTGCCGAGCGTATCGTTTATGGCGCGCTGGAAAAGGTTAAAGAACGCAAGAACAGCGATCCCCTGGAAATCTTCGAGAAAGCTCTCGACGCCATCGCTCCGCTGGTCGAAGTGAAGTCGCGCCGTGTAGGCGGTGCTACTTACCAGGTTCCGGTCGAAGTTCGTCCGTCCCGTCGTAACGCTCTGGCAATGCGCTGGTTGGTAGACTTCGCCCGTAAGCGCGGCGAGAAGTCTATGGCTCTGCGTTTGGCTGGCGAACTGTTGGACGCTGCCGAAGGCAAAGGTGCTGCAGTTAAGAAGCGTGAAGACGTGCACCGTATGGCTGAAGCCAACAAGGCTTTCTCGCACTACCGCTTCTAATTTTAGCGTCACTAATTTTGCGAGGGCTTTATGGCTCGTACTACACCGATTAACCGCTACCGTAACATTGGTATCGTTGCTCACGTGGATGCTGGTAAAACCACCACCACCGAGCGCGTCCTTTTTTACACTGGCAAAAGTCACAAGATGGGCGAGGTGCATGACGGCGCCGCGACCACAGACTGGATGGTTCAGGAGCAGGAGCGTGGTATTACCATTACTTCTGCTGCCATTACCGCCTTCTGGCAGGGTTCCGAGAAGCAGCACAAGGACCAATACCGTTTCAACGTCATTGACACCCCGGGCCACGTTGACTTCACTATTGAAGTTGAGCGTTCCCTGCGTGTTCTCGATGGTGCGGTCGTTGTGTTCTGCGGCACCTCGGGTGTTGAGCCTCAGTCGGAAACCGTATGGCGTCAAGCCAACAAGTACGGCGTTCCACGTCTTGTTTACGTAAACAAGATGGACCGTGCTGGTGCCAACTTCCTGCGCGTGATCGGTCAGATCAAGCAGCGTTTGGGTCACACTCCGGTGCCAATCCAGTTGGCCATCGGTTCCGAAGACAACTTCCAGGGTCAGATCGATCTGATGGCCATGGAAGCTGTTTACTGGAATGACTCTGACAAAGGCATGGTTCCAGTTCGCAAGCCTATCCCTGCTGAGCTGCAGGAACTGGCTGACGAGTGGCGCGGCAACATGGTTGAGGCTGCGGCCGAAGCCAGCGAAGAGCTGATGAACAAGTACCTCGAAGGTGAAGAGCTCACCAACGCGGAAATCAAGGCCGCTCTGCGTCAGCGTACTATCGCTGGTGAGATCGTTCTGGCTGTTTGCGGTTCTTCCTTCAAGAACAAGGGTGTTCCCCTGGTTCTCGACGCCGTGATCGACTACCTGCCGGCTCCTACCGACATTCCTGCCATCAAGGGTACTGACCCGGATGACGAGACCAAGGAAATGGAGCGTCACGCAGACGACAGCGAGCCGTTCTCGGCTCTGGCGTTCAAAATTGCTACCGACCCATTCGTGGGTACCTTGACCTTCGTTCGAGTTTACTCGGGCGTGTTGGCCTCCGGCGACGGCGTGATCAACTCGGTTAAAGGCAAGAAAGAGCGCGTGGGTCGTATGGTGCAAATGCACGCAAACGCCCGTGAAGAAATCAAGGAAGTACGCGCTGGTGACATCGCGGCCTTGATCGGCATGAAGGACGTCACCACTGGTGAAACTTTGTGCAACGCTGACAAGCCAATTATCCTGGTTCGCATGGACTTCCCGGAGCCGGTTATTTCGGTTGCCGTAGAGCCTAAGACCAAGGACGACCAGGAAAAAATGGGTATCGCTCTGGGCAAGCTTGCTCAGGAAGATCCGTCTTTCCGCGTCAAGACTGATGAAGAGACTGGTCAAACGATCATCTCCGGCATGGGCGAGTTGCACCTGGACATCCTGGTTGACCGGATGCGCCGTGAGTTCAACGTCGAAGCCAACATCGGCAAGCCTCAGGTTTCCTATCGTGAGCGCATCACGAAGAACTGTGAAATCGAAGGTAAGTTCGTTCGTCAATCCGGCGGTCGTGGCCAGTTCGGTCATTGCTGGATTCGTTTTGCTCCTGCTGACGAAGGTCAGGAAGGTCTGCAATTCGTGAACGAAGTGGTAGGTGGTGTGGTTCCTAAGGAATACATCCCGGCTATCCAGAAGGGTATCGAAGAGCAGATGAAGAACGGCGTTGTTGCCGGCTATCCGCTGATCGGCCTGAAGGCTACCGTGTTCGATGGTTCCTACCACGACGTCGACTCCAACGAGATGGCGTTTAAGGTGGCTGCTTCCATGGCTACCAAGCAACTGGCCCAGAAGGGCGGTGGTGAGTTGCTTGAGCCGATCATGGCGGTAGAGGTTGTTACGCCTGAAGACTATATGGGTGACGTGATGGGCGACCTTAACCGTCGTCGCGGCATGATCCTGGGTATGGAAGACACGGTCTCCGGCAAAGTGATTCGCGCCGAGGTTCCGCTGGGTGAGATGTTCGGTTACGCAACCGACGTCCGTTCCATGTCCCAAGGTCGCGCAAGCTACTCTATGGAATTCAAAAAATACAATACGGCTCCGTCGCACATCGTCGAAACCGTTACCAAAAAACAAGGCTGATTCAGCCCCTTTAGGCTAGGAGTTAATTGTCGTGGCTAAAGAAAAATTTGACCGTACCCTCCCGCACGTCAACGTTGGCACCATCGGTCACGTCGACCACGGTAAAACCACGCTGACCGCTGCTCTGACTCGCGTCTGCTCCGAAGTTTTCGGTTCGGCCGTTGTTGCTTTCGACAAAATCGACAGCGCTCCGGAAGAAAAGGCTCGTGGTATCACCATCAACACCGCGCACGTTGAATACAACTCGCTGATCCGTCACTACGCTCACGTTGACTGCCCAGGTCACGCTGACTATGTGAAGAACATGATCACCGGTGCTGCTCAGATGGACGGCGCTATCCTGGTTTGCTCGGCCGCTGATGGTCCGATGCCACAAACCCGTGAGCACATCCTGCTGTCCCGTCAGGTTGGCGTTCCGTACATCGTTGTCTTCCTGAACAAGGCTGACATGGTTGACGACGCTGAGCTGCTGGAACTGGTTGAGATGGAAGTGCGCGATCTGCTGAGCACTTACGACTTCCCAGGTGACGACACTCCGATCATCATCGGTTCGGCTCTGATGGCTCTGAACGGCCAAGACGACAACGAAATGGGCACCACTGCCGTTCGTAAACTGGTTGAGACTCTGGACAGCTACATCCCAGATCCAGTCCGTGTTATCGACAAGCCGTTCCTGATGCCAATCGAAGACGTATTCTCGATCTCCGGTCGCGGTACTGTTGTAACTGGCCGTATCGAGCGCGGTATTGTCAAGGTTCAGGATCCACTGGAAATCGTTGGTCTGCGTGACACTACCGTCACCACCTGCACCGGTGTTGAAATGTTCCGTAAGCTGCTCGACGAAGGTCGTGCTGGCGAGAACTGCGGCGTTCTGCTGCGTGGTACCAAGCGTGACGACGTTGAGCGTGGCCAGGTTCTGGTTAAGCCGGGTTCGGTTAAGCCGCACACCAAGTTCGAAGCTGAAGTCTACGTTCTGAGCAAAGAAGAAGGCGGTCGTCACACTCCGTTCTTCAAAGGCTACCGTCCACAGTTCTACTTCCGTACTACTGACGTGACTGGTAACTGCGAACTGCCGGAAGGCGTTGAAATGGTAATGCCAGGCGACAACATCAAAATGGTTGTCACCCTGATCAAGACCATTGCAATGGAAGACGGTCTGCGTTTCGCTATCCGTGAAGGCGGTCGTACCGTCGGCGCTGGCGTCGTAGCCAAAATCATCGAGTAAGCTCTTTTTTGAGTTGGCTTCGATGAGTTGAAAAGGCCTCCGCTTAGCGGGGGCTTTTTTATTGGGTTGACACCTATATGGGGCGTCTATAGAATTGCGCCTCCTTTTAACGGGCGTATTGCGCTCGGTGGGAATAGCAGCCGGAGTCTGAAATCCAATGCAAAATCAGCAAATCCGTATCAGGTTGAAGGCTTTTGACCATCGCCTGATCGACCAATCCACCCAGGAAATCGTGGAAACCGCGAAACGTACTGGTGCTCAAGTGCGTGGTCCAATTCCACTGCCTACCCGTAAAGAGCGGTTCACCGTTCTGGTCTCCCCGCACGTCAACAAAGACGCGCGTGACCAGTACGAGATCCGTACTCATAAGCGCGTTCTGGACATCGTCCAGCCAACGGATAAAACCGTTGATGCACTTATGAAGCTTGATCTTGCGGCCGGTGTGGAAGTGCAGATCAGCCTCGGCTAAGACTCGGTCTTAGTCGTGTAACGCTCTGAAATGGGCGGCCATAGCGGGTGAAAGCCCCGTACACTCATGAGGTTTACAACATGACTATTGGTGTAGTCGGTCGTAAATGCGGTATGACCCGTATTTTCACCGAAGAAGGTGTCTCCATTCCGGTCACGGTCATTGAGATCGAGCCGAATCGCGTCACCCAGTTCAAAACTGAAGAGACCGATGGCTATCGTGCAGTGCAAGTCACTGTAGGCGAGCGTCGTGCTTCGCGTGTTACAGCTGCTCAGGCTGGCCACTTCGCTAAAGCGAACGTTGCCGCTGGTCGTACCGTAATGGAATTCCGTCTTGAAGAAGGCGAGTACCAGGCCGGCGATCTGATCAACGCTGAAATCTTCGCTGCTGGTCAACTGGTTGATGTAACCGGTCAGTCCAAAGGTAAAGGCTTCCAGGGTACGATCAAGCGTTGGAACTTCCGCGGGCAAGATAATACCCACGGTAACTCCGTGTCCCACCGCGTTCCAGGCTCTATCGGCCAGTGCCAGACTCCTGGTCGTGTATTCAAGGGCAAAAAAATGTCCGGTCATATGGGCGCTGAGCGCGTGACCGTGCAGTCCCTCGAAGTAGTGCGCGTGGACGCTGAACGCAATCTGTTGTTGGTCAAGGGTGCTGTTCCTGGCGCTACTGGCGGCAACTTGGTTGTACGTCCAGCAGCCAAGGCTCGCGGTTAAGGGGAAGCTGACATGCAATTAAATGTAAATGACGCTCAAGCGATCGAAGTTTCCGAACTGACATTTGGCGGCGAATTCAACGAGACGCTGGTTCACCAAGCAGTCGTGGCCTACATGGCCGGCGGCCGTCAAGGTAGCAAGCAGCAAAAGACCCGTTCCGACGTTCGTGGTGGCGGTAAGCGCCCATGGCGTCAGAAAGGTACTGGCCGTGCTCGTGCCGGTACTATCCGTAGCCCAATCTGGCGTGGCGGCGGTACCACTTTCGCAGCTCGTCCTCAGGATCACACCCAGAAGCTGAACAAGAAGATGTATCGCGCAGCAATGCGTTCCATCCTTGCTGAGCTGGTGCGTACTGATCGTCTGGTTGTGGTTCAGGACTTCGCTGTTGATGCACCGAAGACCAAAGATCTGCTGAACAAACTGACCGGCATGGGCCTGACTGACGTCTTGATCGTGTCTGAAGTGGTTGATCAGAACCTGTACCTGGCTGCTCGTAACCTGCCACACGTTGATGTACGTGACGTGCAAGGTTCCGATCCAGTTAGTCTGATCGCATACGACAAGGTGTTGATCACCGTGTCGGCCGTGAAGAAATTCGAGGAGCTGCTGGGATGAACCAGGAACGCGTATTTAAAGTTCTGCTTGGCCCGCACGTTTCCGAGAAGGCTACGGTTCTGGCTGACAAGAAAGGCCAGTTCGTTTTCAAGGTTGCAACTGACGCAACCAAGCTGGAAATCAAGAAGGCCGTCGAAAGCCTGTTCAGCGTGAAAGTAGAGCGTGTTACTACCCTGAATGTTCTGGGTAAGAGCAAGCGCACTGCTCGCGGTCTGGGCAAGCGTAATGACTGGAAGAAGGCAGTTATCTCCCTTCAGCCAGGCCAAGATCTCGATTTCAGCAGCAGTGCTGAGTAAGGAAGGGGTGCATCATGGCAATCGTTAAATGCAAACCGACTTCCCCTGGCCGCCGTTTTGTGGTCAAGGTGGTCAACCAGGAGCTGCATAAAGGCGCTCCTCACGCACCGCTGCTCGAGAAAAAATCGAAGACTGGTGGTCGTAACAACAATGGTCGTATTACCACTCGTCACATCGGTGGTGGCCATAAGCAGCATTATCGTCTGGTCGATTTCCGTCGCAACGACAAAGATGGCATCTCTGCCACTGTCGAGCGTATTGAATACGATCCAAACCGTACTGCTCACATCGCTCTGCTGCTGTACGCAGATGGCGAGCGTCGCTACATCATCGCCCCTAAAGGCGTGAGTGCTGGTGACCAGCTGATCGCAGGTGCTTTGGCGCCGATCAAGCCGGGCAACGCTCTGCAACTGCGTAACATTCCAGTTGGTAGCACCGTACACGGCATCGAATTGAAGCCAGGTAAAGGCGCGCAAATCGCTCGTTCCGCTGGTGCTTCGGCTCAGCTGATCGCTCGTGAAGGTGTCTACGTGACCCTGCGTCTGCGTTCTGGTGAGATGCGTAAAGTGCTGGCTGAATGCCGCGCGACCTTGGGTGAAGTCTCGAACTCCGAGCACAGCCTGCGTTCGCTGGGTAAAGCTGGTGCCAAACGCTGGCGTGGCGTTCGCCCAACCGTTCGTGGTGTTGCCATGAACCCGGTTGACCACCCACATGGTGGTGGTGAAGGTCGTACCTCTGGTGGTCGTCATCCGGTATCGCCATGGGGCTTCCCGACTAAGGGCGCGAAGACTCGTGGTAATAAGCGTACCGACAAAATGATCGTCCGTCGTCGCAAGTAAATAGAGGGATACGACAGTGCCACGTTCTCTGAAAAAAGGTCCTTTTATCGATCTTCACCTACTGAAGAAGATCGAAGTGGCGGCGGAAAAGAATGATCGCAAACCGGTGAAAACCTGGTCGCGTCGTTCGATGATCCTGCCACAAATGGTCGGTTTGACCATCGCAGTACACAACGGTCGTCAACACGTCCCAGTTCTCGTTAACGAAGACATGGTCGGCCACAAACTGGGCGAGTTCGCCGGTACCCGCACTTATCGTGGGCACGTGGCAGACAAGAAAGCCAAGCGTTAAGGGGTTAGGAAATGGAAGTAGCCGCTAAGTTGTCGGGCGCTCGAATCTCCGCCCAGAAAGCCCGCTTGGTCGCCGACCAGATCCGCGGGAAGAAGGTGGGCGAAGCGCTCAACTTGTTGGCTTTCAGCAGTAAGAAAGCCGCCGAGATCATGAAGAAAGTGCTGGAGTCGGCCGTAGCCAACGCCGAGCATAACGAAGGCGCAGACGTTGATGACCTTAAAGTCAGCACCGTTTTCGTCAACGAAGGGCGTTCGCTGAAGCGCATCATGCCACGTGCCAAAGGCCGTGCTGATCGCATCGTCAAGCGGTCTTGCCATATCACTGTCAAGGTTGCTGACAAGTAACGGAGTCGAAGAGATGGGTCAGAAAGTACATCCCATTGGCATTCGCCTGGGAATCGTCAAGGAGCACACCTCCGTCTGGTACGCAGACGGTCGGACTTATGCGGACTATTTGTTCGCTGATCTGAAGGTGCGTGAGTATCTCCAAGACAAACTAAAAAGCGCGTCCGTAAGCCGTATCGATATCCATCGTCCGGCTCAGACTGCACGTATCACCATCCACACCGCTCGTCCAGGTATCGTTATCGGGAAGAAAGGTGAAGATGTTGAGAAACTGCGTCAGGACCTGACCAAGCAAATGGGTGTGCCTGTGCACATCAATATCGAAGAGATCCGTAAGCCGGAGCTCGACGGTATGCTGGTTGCGCAGAGCGTAGCTCAGCAGCTGGAGCGTCGCGTAATGTTCCGTCGCGCTATGAAGCGCGCTGTTCAGAACGCCATGCGCATTGGTGCCAAAGGCATCAAAATCCAAGTGAGCGGTCGTCTCGGCGGTGCTGAAATCGCACGTACTGAATGGTATCGCGAAGGTCGTGTGCCACTGCACACCCTGCGTGCCGACATCGACTATGCCAACTACGAAGCTCACACCACTTACGGTGTGATCGGTGTAAAGGTTTGGATCTTCAAAGGCGAAGTAATTGGTGGTCGCCAAGAAGAACTGAAACCACAAGCACCAGCGCCTCGTAAAAAAGCTGCTAAGTAAGGGGTACGCCAAATGTTGCAACCAAAGCGTACGAAGTTCCGCAAGCAGATGACAGGCCACAACCGTGGTCTGGCTCAGCGCGGTAGCAAAGTCAGCTTCGGCGAGTTCGCGCTGAAGTCTGTAGCTCGTGGTCGTCTCACCGCTCGTCAGATCGAGTCAGCGCGTCGTGCTCTGACCCGTCACGTTAAACGTGGCGGCAAGATCTGGATCCGTGTATTCCCGGACAAGCCTATTTCCAAAAAGCCACTCGAAGTTCGGATGGGTAAAGGTAAGGGTAGTGTGGAGTACTGGGTTGCCCAGATTCAGCCAGGCAAAGTCCTGTATGAAATCGAGGGTGTTTCTGAAGAGCTGGCGCGTGAGGCTTTTGCCCTGGCTGCTGCAAAGCTGCCGCTCGCCACCGCCTTTGTTAAACGGACGGTGATGTGATGAAAGCGAACGAACTTCGTGAAAAAGACGCGCCGCAGCTTAACGAGCAACTGCTCGGCCTGCTGCGCGACCAGTTCAATCTGCGTATGCAGAAAGCAACTGGCCAGTTGGGGCAGTCTCACCTGCTCCGGCAAGTTAAGCGTGACATCGCTCGCGTGAAGACTGTGCTCAAACAGCAGGCAGGTAAGTAATCATGGCTGAAGCCGAAAAAACCGTCCGTACGCTGACTGGCCGTGTTGTCAGCGACAAAATGGACAAGACCATCACCGTTCTGATCGAGCGTCGCGTAAAGCACCCGATCTACGGTAAATACGTTAAGCGTTCGACTAAGCTGCACGCGCACGACGAAACCAATCAGTGCCACATCGGCGACAAAGTCACTATTCGTGAAACTCGTCCTTTGGCCAAGACCAAGTCTTGGGCGCTGGTTGATGTTCTCGAACGCGCTGTGGAAGTCTAAGGACTAGGGGTCGGAGAAATTATATGATTCAGACTCAATCCATGCTCGATGTGGCCGATAACAGCGGCGCACGCCGCGTTATGTGCATCAAGGTGCTGGGTGGCTCCCATCGTCGTTACGCTGGTATCGGTGACATCATCAAAGTTACCGTGAAGGAAGCAATTCCTCGCGGTAAAGTGAAAAAAGGCCAAGTGATGACTGCTGTTGTAGTCCGCACTCGTCACGGCGTACGTCGTGCTGATGGCTCCATTATCCGCTTTGATGGCAACGCTGCTGTTCTTCTGAACAACAAGCAAGAGCCGATCGGCACCCGTATCTTTGGGCCAGTGACCCGTGAACTTCGTACTGAGAAGTTCATGAAGATCGTCTCGCTCGCCCCAGAAGTGCTGTAAGGAGATCCGACATGCAAAAGATTCGTCGTGACGACGAGATCATCGTGATCGCCGGCAAAGACAAAGGTAAGCGCGGTAAGGTGCTTAAGGTTCTCGCTAATAACCGTCTGGTTATTGGTGGTCTGAACCTGGTTAAGCGTCATACCAAGCCTAACCCGATGTCGGGCGTACAAGGCGGTATCGTCGAAAAAGAAGCTCCACTGGACGCTTCTAACGTCGCCATTTTCAACGGCGAAACCAACAAGGCTGACCGCGTTGGTTTCAAAGTAGAAGACGGCAAGAAAATTCGTGTCTTCAAGTCGACCCAAAAAGCGGTTGATGCTTGAACACTGCTAGGTAGAAGACCATGGCACGACTAAAAGAGATTTACTGGAAGGAAATCGCACCGAAGCTTAAGGAAGAACTTAAGCTTTCGAACGTGATGGAAGTTCCACGCGTTACAAAAATCACCCTGAACATGGGTCTGGGCGAAGCGGTCGGTGACAAAAAAGTCATCGAGCACGCTGTTGCCGACCTGGAAAAGATCACCGGCCAGAAAGTCGTTGTGACCTACGCTCGGAAATCCATCGCTGGCTTTAAAGTCCGTGAAGGTTGGCCGATCGGCGTCAAAGTGACCCTGCGCCGTGAGCGTATGTACGAGTTCCTGGATCGTCTGCTGTCGATCTCCCTGCCTCGGGTTCGCGACTTCCGCGGCCTGAATGCCAAGTCCTTCGATGGTCGTGGTAACTACAGCATGGGCGTTAAAGAGCAGATCATCTTCCCGGAAATCGACTACGACAAGATCGATGCTCTCCGCGGTCTGGACATTACCCTGACCACCACTGCCAAGAACGATGATGAAGGTCGCGCCCTGTTGCGTGCTTTCAAATTCCCGTTCCGCAACTGATTGGAGTAGGAAAATGGCCAAGATGAGCATGAAAAACCGCGAGCTGAAACGTCAGCTCACGGTTGCCAAGTACGCCAAAAAGCGTGCAGCACTGAAAGCTATCATCGTTGATCTGAACGCAAGTCCAGAAGCACGTTGGGAAGCTACAGTAGCTCTGCAGAAGCAGCCACGTGACGCAAGCGCTTCGCGCATGCGTAACCGCTGCCGCCTGACCGGTCGTCCACACGGCGTTTACCGCAAGTTCGGCCTTGGCCGTAACAAGCTGCGTGAAGCTGCTATGCGTGGTGACGTACCTGGTCTGGTTAAAGCCAGCTGGTAAGCACTATCAAAGTCTCGGTGTTCGGGATCGCAAGATCCTGACCATCGGTGACCTTGAACTTGAATCAAGCCCCTTTTGGGGCTTGATTCATTTGTGGGGTGTGTCTAGAATACCCGGCTCGCCTGAGCCCGTGCTTTTTTCGCATGGATGAGCTCGGCGACACGTAGTAGCCGCAAGGCTAATTTTTTTGTATTAGGAGCGTCTAGCCCATGAGTATGCAGGACCCGTTAGCGGACATGCTAACTCGAATCCGTAATGCCCAGATGGCTGAAAAGTCCGTCGTAAGCATGCCATCTTCTACTTTGAAGGTAGCTGTTGCCAAAGTCCTGAAGGACGAAGGTTACATTGCGGGTTATCAGATCAGCAGCGAAATCAAACCACTGCTGTCCATCGAGCTGAAGTACTTCGAAGGCCGTCCGGTCATCGAAGAAGTGAAGCGCGTTAGCCGTCCAGGCCTGCGTCAGTACAAGTCCGTCGATGATCTGCCAAAAGTTCGTGGCGGTCTCGGTGTGTCTATCGTCTCCACCAACAAAGGTGTGATGACGGATCGTGCTGCGCGCGCTGCCGGTGTCGGCGGCGAAGTTCTTTGCACTGTGTTCTAAGGGGGGATAAGCATGTCACGCGTCGCTAAGAACCCCGTTAAGCTGCCAGCCGGTGTCGAAGTCAAATTCGCAGGCCAACAGCTTTCGGTGAAGGGTGCCAAGGGCACTCTCGAACTGAACATCCATTCGTCCGTTGAGATCGTTGAAGAGGCTGGTGAGCTGCGTTTCGCTGCTCGCAATGGCGATCAACAAACTCGCGCAATGGCTGGTACCACTCGTGCGTTGGTAAACAACATGGTCCAAGGCGTAAGCCAAGGCTTCGAGCGCAAGCTCCAGCTGGTCGGTGTTGGTTACAAAGCGCAAGCAAAAGGCACAGTGCTGAACCTGGCTCTTGGCTTCTCGCACCCAGTGGATTATGAACTGCCGGAAGGCATCACCGCTGAGACTCCTAGCCAAACCGACATCCTGATTCGGGGTATCGATAAGCAGCTGGTAGGTCAAGTGGCCGCCGAGATCCGCGACTTCCGTCCACCAGAGCCGTACAAAGGCAAAGGTGTGCGCTACGCGGACGAAGTCGTCCGTCGTAAAGAAGCCAAGAAGAAGTAGGGCATAGCAAATGACCGACAAAAAAGTTACTCGACTGCGTCGCGCTCGCAAAGCACGCCTGAAAATGCACGAACTCGAAGTCGTGCGTCTCTGCGTGTTCCGCTCGTCGCAGCACATCTACGCCCAGGTCATTTCGGCCGACGGCAACAAAGTCCTGGCAAGTGCCTCGACTTTGGATAAAGAACTGCGTGATGGCGCCACTGGCAACATCGACGCGGCCACTAAGGTTGGCCAGCTGGTCGCTACGCGTGCTAAAGCCGCTGGCGTCTCGCAGGTGGCTTTCGACCGCTCTGGCTTCAAGTACCACGGCCGCGTCAAGGCGCTGGCTGATGCTGCTCGTGAAGCTGGGCTGGAGTTCTAAGTTATGTCAAATAACGACCAAAAGCGCGACGAAGGCTACATCGAGAAGCTGGTTCAAGTTAACCGCGTAGCCAAAACCGTTAAAGGCGGCCGTATCTTCACTTTCACCGCGTTGACCGTGGTTGGTGATGGTAAAGGGCGTGTTGGCTTCGGCCGTGGCAAGTCGCGTGAAGTGCCTGCTGCGATCCAGAAGGCAATGGAAGCTGCTCGCCGCAACATGATCCAAGTTGATCTGAACGGCACCACTCTGCAGTACGCAATGAAGTCCGCCCATGGCGCTTCGAAGGTGTACATGCAGCCTGCTTCTGAAGGTACCGGTATCATCGCTGGCGGCGCTATGCGTGCTGTCCTCGAAGTTGCTGGCGTTCAGAACGTTCTGGCCAAGTGCTACGGCTCGACTAACCCGGTAAACGTGGTTCACGCCACTTTCAAAGGTTTGAAGGCTATGCAGTCTCCTGAATCCATTGCCGCCAAGCGTGGCAAAAGCGTCAAGGAGATCTTCTGATCATGGCTACCGTCAAAGTTACGCTGATCAAAAGCATGACCGGCCGCATCCCTAACCACAAACTGTGTGTTAAGGGTCTGGGTCTGCGTCGCATCGGTCACACTGTAGAAGTACTTGATACTCCCGAGAATCGCGGGATGATCAACAAGGCTTACTACATGCTGCGTGTCGAGGGTTAATCGATGAAACTCAATGATCTGAGTCCAGCGCCGGGTTCCCGTCGCGAAAAGCATCGTCCGGGCCGTGGTATCGGTAGTGGTTTGGGTAAGACCGGTGGCCGTGGCCACAAAGGTCAGTCCTCCCGCTCCGGTGGCACCATTGCTCCAGGCTTTGAAGGCGGTCAACAGCCGCTGCATCGTCGCCTGCCGAAGTTCGGTTTCGTTTCCCTGAAAGCCATGGATCGCGCAGAAGTGCGTTTGTCCGAGCTGGCTAAAGTGGAAGGCGACATCGTCACCGTGCAGTCCCTGAAAGATGCCAACGTGATCAACGTCAACGTACAGCGTGTGAAAATCATGCTGTCCGGCGAAGTTACTCGCGCTGTTACCATCGGAAAGGGAATCGGCGCCACCAAAGGTGCGCGTGCGGCTATCGAAGCAGCTGGCGGCAAGTTCGAGGAATAAATGGCTAAGCAAGGTGCTCTCTCTGCGCTCGGCAAAGGCGGTATGTCTGAACTCTGGGCTCGTCTGCGTTTTCTATTCTTGGCGATTATCGTCTACCGAATAGGCGCACACATCCCGGTTCCAGGTATCAACCCGGACCGACTCGCGGACCTGTTTCGACAGAATGAGGGGACCATTCTTAGCTTGTTCAACATGTTTTCCGGCGGCGCGCTGGAACGGATGAGCATCTTTGCGTTGGGGATCATGCCGTACATTTCGGCATCGATCATCATGCAACTGATGACCGCCGTCAGTCCGCAGCTGGAGCAGTTGAAGAAGGAAGGTGAAGCTGGCCGTCGCAAGATCAGCCAGTACACCCGCTACGGCACTGTCGTCCTCGCTCTCGTTCAGGCTATTGGCATGTCCATTGGTCTGGCGGGGCAGGGCGTTGCGTTCACTGGTGACTTTGGCTTCCATTTCGTCGCGGTATCCACTTTTGTGGCTGGTGCGATGTTCATGATGTGGCTGGGTGAGCAGATTACTGAGCGTGGTGTTGGCAACGGTATCTCGATGTTGATTTTTTCGGGTATCGTCGCCGGTCTTCCGAGAGCGATCGGGCAGTCTTTCGAGTCTGCGCGTCAGGGTGATATCAACATCTTCGCCCTGGTTGCCATCGGTTTGCTGGCAGTAGCGATTATCGGTTTCGTGGTGTTCATTGAGCGTGGTCAGCGGCGTATTGCTGTTCACTACGCCAAGCGTCAGCAGGGCCGTAAGGTCTTCGCTGCGCAGACCAGCCACTTGCCGCTGAAGGTGAACATGGCCGGTGTTATTCCGGCTATTTTCGCGAGCAGCATTTTGCTGTTCCCGGCTTCGTTGGGTGCCTGGTTCGGTCAGTCTGAAGGTATGGGCTGGTTGCAGGACATCTCGCAGTCGATCGCTCCTGGTCAGCCGTTGAATATTCTGCTGTTTAGTGCAGGGATTATTTTCTTCTGCTTCTTCTATACGGCGTTGATGTTCAATCCGAAAGACGTAGCGGAAAACCTGAAGAAGTCCGGTGCCTTTATTCCGGGCATCCGTCCAGGTGAGCAGTCTGCGCGCTACATTGATGGCGTTCTGACTCGCTTGACCATGTTCGGTGCTCTTTACATGACGGCCGTCTGCCTGTTGCCCCAGTTCCTGGTGGTTGCAGCAAACGTACCGTTCTACCTTGGCGGGACCTCGTTGCTGATCGTGGTCGTGGTTGTGATGGACTTCATGTCTCAAGTACAATCGCACCTCGTTTCGCACCAGTACGAATCCCTGATGAAGAAAGCCAACCTGAAGGGTTACGGCAGCGGCATGTTGCGCTGAGTACCCATAAGGTTCGAGGAGTTGGTGATGAAAGTTCGTGCATCGGTGAAAAAGCTGTGCCGTAACTGCAAGATTATTCGCCGCGAAGGTGTTGTTCGAGTAATTTGCAGCGCGGAACCGCGTCACAAACAGCGCCAAGGCTGAGTGTGATTGTGCTTCAAGCCCGGCAGCTAGTGCGCTGCCGGGTTGATTATTTGTTATTACAGCGATATTATCTCGCGCCCTATTTCTTGGCTTCCGGGGCGTAGGTAGCTGTCAATTGGAGTCCCACTGAATGGCCCGTATTGCAGGCGTTAACATTCCAGATAACAAGCATACTGTTATCTCGCTGACCTACATCTATGGTGTTGGTCGCACTACTGCACAGAAGATTTGTGCAGTGACTGGGGTAAACCCAGCCGCAAAGATCAAAGATCTGAGCGACGAGCAGATTGAACAGCTGCGTGGCGAAGTGGCGAAGTTCACCACTGAAGGTGACCTGCGTCGCGAAATCAACATGAAAATCAAGCGTTTGATGGACCTCGGTTGCTATCGCGGTCTGCGTCATCGTCGTGGTCTTCCAGTGCGCGGTCAGCGTACCAAGACTAACGCGCGTACCCGTAAAGGTCCGCGTAAGCCGATCCGCAAGTAATCGCCCCAGCGAATCGACAGGAAATTAATCATGGCTAAACCTGCTGCTCGTCCTCGTAAAAAAGTTAAAAAGACAGTGGTTGATGGCATCGCCCACATCCATGCATCTTTTAACAACACAATCGTGACCATCACCGACCGTCAAGGCAACGCTCTTTCCTGGGCTACCTCCGGTGGTTCGGGTTTCCGCGGTTCCCGCAAGTCCACCCCGTTTGCTGCTCAAGTAGCTGCTGAACGTGCTGGTCAAGCTGCGCTGGAATACGGCCTGAAAAACCTCGACGTTAACGTCAAAGGTCCAGGCCCAGGTCGTGAATCTGCAGTCCGCGCTTTGAACGGCTGTGGCTACAAGATCGCCAGCATCACCGACGTGACGCCAATCCCGCACAACGGGTGCCGTCCGCCGAAGAAGCGCCGCGTGTAATCCAGGAGATTGTAAAGAATGGCTCGTTACATTGGTCCAAAATGCAAACTCGCTCGTCGCGAAGGCACCGATCTCTTTCTGAAGAGCGGCGTGCGCGCGATCGAATCGAAGTGCAACATCGAAGCAGCACCTGGTATCCACGGCCAACGCCGCGGTCGCCAGTCCGATTACGGCACCCAACTGCGTGAAAAGCAGAAGGTCCGTCGTATCTACGGCGTTCTCGAGCGTCAATTCAGCGGCTACTACAAAGAAGCTGCTGGCAAGAAAGGCGCAACTGGCGAAAACCTGTTGCAGCTGCTCGAATGCCGTCTGGACAACGTTGTATACCGTATGGGTTTTGGCTCTACTCGTGCCGAATCCCGTCAGCTGGTATCGCACAAGTCGATCAGCGTTAACGGTCAGACCGTAAACGTTCCGTCTTACCAGGTTCGTGCTGGTGACGTGGTCGCAGTTCGCGAGAAAGCAAAGAACCAACTTCGCATTGTCCAAGCTCTCGATCTGTGTGCCCAACGTGGCCGCGTAGAATGGGTAGAAGTAGACACTGAGAAGAAGTCGGGCGTTTTCAAGAACGTTCCAGCTCGCAGTGATCTGTCCGCCGACATCAACGAAAGCCTGATTGTCGAGCTCTACTCCAAGTAAGGGCTAGAAAATAGGTGCATCCATGCAGATTTCGGTAAATGAGTTCCTGACACCCCGCCATATTGATGTGCAGGTTGTCAGTCCAACCCGCGCCAAGATCACTCTCGAGCCTCTCGAGCGTGGTTTCGGCCACACCCTGGGCAACGCGCTGCGCCGCATCCTGTTGTCCTCAATGCCCGGCTGTGCAGTAGTCGAGGCCGAGATTGACGGTGTACTCCATGAGTACAGCGCCATCGAAGGCGTACAGGAAGACGTAATTGAAATCCTGTTGAACCTTAAAGGTCTGGCTATCAAGCTGCACGGTCGTGACGAAGTTACGCTGACCTTGTCGAAGAAGGGTTCGGGGGTGGTTACCGCTGCCGATATTCAGCTGGATCATGATGTCGAGATCGTTAATCCCGATCACGTAATCGCTAACCTGGCGTCTAACGGCGCCCTGAACATGAAGCTCACCGTAGCTCGTGGTCGTGGTTATGAACCGGCAGACTCGCGTCAGAGCGATGAAGACGAAAGCCGCAGCATCGGTCGCTTGCAGCTTGACTCTTCGTTCAGCCCGGTTCGCCGTATCGCATACGTGGTGGAAAACGCCCGTGTCGAACAGCGTACTAACCTGGACAAGCTGGTTATTGATCTGGAAACCAACGGTACCCTGGATCCTGAAGAGGCTATCCGCCGTGCTGCAACCATTCTGCAACAGCAGTTGGCTGCGTTCGTCGACCTCAAAGGTGACAGTGAGCCAGTGGTTGTTGAGCAGGAAGACGAGATCGATCCGATCCTGCTTCGCCCGGTTGACGATCTGGAACTGACTGTACGTTCGGCTAACTGCCTTAAGGCGGAAAACATCTACTACATCGGTGACCTGATTCAGCGTACCGAAGTAGAGCTGTTGAAGACTCCGAACCTTGGCAAGAAATCCTTGACTGAAATCAAGGACGTTCTGGCCTCCCGCGGTCTGTCCCTCGGCATGCGCCTCGACAACTGGCCGCCTGCAAGTCTTAAGAAGGACGACAAGGCGACTGCCTGATCGTCGTAATCACCGAACGTTGTGTTTGGTAAGGAATGAACCATGCGTCATCGTAAAAGTGGTCGTCACCTGAGCCGCACCAGCTCGCACCGCAAGGCCATGTTTCAAAACATGGCGGTGTCGCTGTTCGAGCACGAGCTGATCAAAACTACACTGCCAAAAGCCAAAGAACTGCGCCGCGTTGCTGAGCCGCTGATCACTTTGGCCAAGACAGACAGCCTGGCTAACCGCCGTCTGGCTTTCGACCGTACTCGTTCGAAAGCTATCGTTGGTAAGCTCTTCAACGACCTGGGCAAGCGTTACGCTACCCGTGAGGGTGGCTACCTGCGCATCCTCAAGTGCGGCTTCCGCACTGGCGACAACGCGCCTATGGCGTACGTCGAGTTGGTTGATCGTCCTGTCGGCGGTGAAGCTGTATCCGCTGAGTAAGACGTCAGTCTGAAACAAAGAACCGGGCCTAGTGCCCGGTTTTTTGTGCGTGTAAGAAATGCACTGTTTGTACAAGCTTCCTTGCGGTTCATGCCTTCAGTATATGAGGGGGATTGTTGGTAGTATTTTTCTATTGATGTCTGCAAATTAATGAATTTGTAGGTGTCATGATTGATGGTCAATACTCCCTCCCACGCCGATTAGCCGGCACGTATCAAGACTGACAAAGGATGAGATCGCATGAGCCAGAACAAAACGCTTACGACCGCCAGTGGCGCTCCTGTCGCCGACAACCAGAATTCTCGCTCCGCCGGCCCTCGTGGCCCTTTGCTGCTCGATGATTTCCACCTGATCGAGAAGCTTGCTCATTTCAACCGTGAAAACATCCCTGAGCGTCGTGTACACGCCAAAGGTTCGGGTGCCTACGGTACGTTCACCG
Organism: Pseudomonas sp. S2_A02; assembly: GCF_054668495.1. Classification (NCBI taxonomy): domain Bacteria; kingdom Pseudomonadati; phylum Pseudomonadota; class Gammaproteobacteria; order Pseudomonadales; family Pseudomonadaceae; genus Pseudomonas; species Pseudomonas sp. S2_A02. Next base: position 4,404,297 of record NZ_CP162776.1, read on the forward strand.
TGACTCGCGATATCACTCAGTACACCAGTGCCAAGCTGTTTGAGTCCGTCGGCAAACAAACCCCGACATTCTTGCGATTCTCCACTGTGGGCGGCGAACGCGGTTCGGCCGACACCGAGCGTGATCCACGCGGTTTTGCCCTGAAGTTCTACACCGAAGAAGGCAACTGGGACATCGTCGGTAACAACACGCCGGTGTTTTTCATCCGTGATCCGCTGAAATTCCCTGACTTTATTCATACCCAGAAACGCCTGCCGCAGAGCAACCTGAAAAGTGCGCAGATGATGTGGGATTTCTGGTCGCACTCGCCTGAGGCATTGCACCAGGTCACCATTCTGTTCTCGGATCGCGGCATCCCTGACGGTTATCGCCACATGCACGGCTTCGGCAGCCACACCTACAGTCTGATTAACGCCAATGGCGAGCGTCACTGGGTGAAGTGGCACTACAAAACCAGGCAAGGGATCAAGAATCTCGCTCCGGCAGAAGCGGCGCGTCTTGCAGGTACCGACCCGGATTACGCACAACGTGACCTGTTCGGCGCCATTGAACGCGGTGATTTCCCGAAATGGAGTGTCAATATCCAGATCATGACCGAGGCCCAAGCCGAGGCTCATTACGAGAACCCGTTTGACGTGACCAAAACCTGGTCGCAGAAAGAGTTCCCATTGATCGAGGTGGGTGAACTGGAGCTCAACCGTAATCCGCTGAACTACTTCGCTGAAGTCGAGCAGGCGGCGTTCGGTCCGAGCAACATGGTTCCAGGTGTCGGTCTGTCGCCTGACCGCATGCTGCAAGGTCGCGTGTTCGCTTATGCTGACGCTCACCGCTACCGTGTGGGGACTAATCACCAGCAACTGCCGGTGAATGCGCCTCGCAGCCCGGTCAACAGCTATCAGCGCGACGGCTCCATGGCATTTGGCGCCAATGGTGGCGCAGCACCGAACTACGAGCCGAACAGCTACGTAGAATCACCGAAACAGGCACCGCGCTACGCGGAACCTGCTTTGGCCTTGAGCGGCGCGGCTGATCGTTATGATCATCGCGAAGATACTGACTACTACAGCCATGCCGGCGCGCTGTTTCGCTTGATGAGTGACGAACAGAAAAACCTGCTGATCAACAACATTGCCGGCGCAATGGCAGGAGTTTCCAGCGATGTGGTTGATCGCCAATTGCAGCATTTCTTCAAAGCCGACCCGGCGTACGGAGAAGCAATCGCAAAGGCACTCAACGTACAGCTTAACTAAGTCTAAACGATAAGCAGAACCGCCCTCATTTGGGCGGTTTTTGCGTTATTTAAACCGCTTTTCTCAGAATATCTTTACTTTTGTTGCGTCGGGCGAGTGACCTTCCGGTCAGGTTGGTTCAAACTGCAGACTTTCAAGCAGGGAGATGTAGGGCGATGCAAGGTCACCCAGACGTAATCGATTACCTCAACACGTTGCTGACAGGCGAACTGGCAGCCCGTGATCAATATTTCATCCATTCGCGGATGTACGAGGACTGGGGTTTTACCGAGCTCTACGAACGTATCAATCACGAGATGGAAGAAGAGGCGCAACACGCTGACGCCCTGATGCGTCGGATCCTCATGCTCGAAGGCACCCCGCGTATGCGTCCGGACGACCTGGATGTCGGCACCACTGTGCCTGACATGCTCGCTGCTGACCTGCGTCTGGAATACAAAGTTCGCGCGGCTCTGTGCAAAGGCATCGAACTTTGCGAGCTGCACAAGGATTACGTCAGCCGCGAGATCCTGCGCATTCAGCTGGCCGATACCGAAGAAGATCACACCTACTGGCTCGAGAAGCAGCTGGGTCTGATCAAGCTGATTGGTCTGGAAAACTATCTGCAATCGCAGTTCTGATGCTGTTGTAGGAGCGAGGCTTGCCCGCGAAGGGATCGCCGCGGTGCATCAGCCAGACCGAGGTGAGGCCTTCGCGGGCAAGCCTCGCTCCTACAGAAACGCACAAAAAAGCCCCTGTCACTGGTGAAGTGACAGGGGCTTTTTCGTGGGTTTGATTCAGGCTCTGTCGCGAGCCAGCAGCGGTTTGAGATAGAAGCCAGTGTGAGACTGCTTCATCTCGGACACTTCCTCCGGTGTACCGACGGCAATGATCTGTCCGCCTTTGGACCCACCTTCCGGCCCCAGGTCCACCAACCAGTCCGCTGTCTTGATCACGTCCAGATTGTGCTCGATCACCACCACGGTATTGCCGTGGTCGCGCAGACGATGCAACACGTCGAGCAGTTGCTGGATATCCGCAAAGTGCAGGCCGGTGGTCGGCTCATCGAGGATGTACAGCGTCTTGCCGGTATCGCGCTTGGACAGTTCGCGGGACAGTTTCACCCGCTGGGCTTCGCCGCCCGACAGCGTCGTCGCCGATTGCCCCAGCTTGATGTACGAAAGGCCGACGTCCATCAATGTTTGAAGCTTGCGCGCCAAGGCTGGAACGGCGTCGAAGAATACCCGGGCTTCCTCGATGGTCATCTCGAGGGTTTCGTGGATGCTCTTGCCCTTGTACTTGATCTCCAGCGTCTCGCGGTTGTAGCGCTTGCTCTTGCAGACGTCGCACGGGACATAGATGTCCGGCAGGAAGTGCATTTCCACCTTGATCAGGCCATCGCCCTGACAGGCTTCGCAGCGTCCGCCCTTCACGTTGAAGGAGAAACGCCCCGGCCCGTAACCGCGGGAGCGGGATTCCGGCACACCGGCGAACAACTCGCGAATCGGCGTGAACAGCCCGGTATAGGTCGCCGGGTTGGAGCGAGGCGTACGACCGATCGGACTCTGGTCGATGTCCACAACCTTGTCCAGATGTTCCAGGCCTTTAATGCTGTCGTGAGCAGCCGCTTCCAGGGTCGTTGCCCCATTGAGTGCGGTAGCGCTCAAAGGAAACAGTGTGTTGTTGATCAGCGTTGATTTGCCGGAGCCGGACACACCGGTCACGCAGGTCAGCAGACCGATCGGAATCTCCAGGTCAACGTTGCGCAAATTGTTGCCGCGAGCGCCTTTGAGGGCCAACGACAACTTCTTGTTACGCGGCGTGCGTTTGGCTGGAACTGCGATCTTTACCCGGCCCGACAAGTACTTGCCCGTCAGCGAATCAGGGTGAGCCATAACCTCGGCCGGCGTACCTTCGGCGACGATATGCCCACCGTGCACACCTGCGCCCGGGCCGATATCCACCACATAATCGGCCAGACGAATCGCGTCTTCGTCGTGCTCGACCACGATCACCGTATTGCCGATGTCGCGCAGGTGCTTGAGGGTGCCCAGCAAGCGGTCGTTGTCGCGCTGGTGCAGACCGATCGAGGGCTCATCGAGAATGTACAGAACCCCCACCAGGCCGGCGCCAATCTGACTGGCCAGGCGAATCCGCTGGGCTTCGCCGCCGGACAGCGTGTCGGCACTGCGATCCAGTGACAGATAGTCCAGGCCAACGTTGACCAGGAACTGCAGGCGCTCGCGGATTTCCTTGAGAATCTTGTCGGCGATCTCGCCACGGCGGCCGGTCAGTTTCAGCACGCCGAAATACTCACAGGCGTCGCCGATTGGCAGATTGGTTACCGCTGGCAAGGTCTTCTCGCCAACCCAAACGTGCCGCGCCTCGCGACGCAGACGGGTGCCGCGGCAATCCGGGCAGGGTTGGGTGCTGAGGAACTTGGCCAGTTCTTCACGGACCGAAGCCGATTCGGTTTCGCGGTAACGGCGTTCCAGGTTCGGCACGATGCCTTCGAACGGGTGCGAACGTTTAACGATGTCGCCACGGTCATTCAGGTATTTGAAGTCGACGTTCTGCGAGCCACTGCCATGCAGGATGAACTTCTGCTGATCGGCCGGCAGGTCGTTAAACGGCACTTCAAGGCTGAACTTGTAGTGCGAGGCCAGTGACCCGAGCATCTGGAAGTAATAGACGTTACGCCGGTCCCAGCCGCGAATCGCGCCTTCGGCCAGCGTCAGCTCGCCATTGACCAATCGCTTGATGTCAAAAAATTGCTTAACACCCAAGCCATCGCAGGTCGGGCAAGCACCGGCCGGGTTGTTGAAGGAGAACAGCTTGGGTTCCAGCTCGCTGATGGCGTGGCCGCAGATCGGGCAGGCAAAGCGCGCGGAGAAGATGATTTCTTCGCCGGGCTCGTCGTCCATCGGTGCGACCAGTGCAATGCCGTCCGCCAGTTTCAACGCAGTCTCGAACGACTCAGCCAAACGCTGTTGAAGATCGGCGCGGACCTTGAAGCGGTCGACCACGACATCGATCGAGTGCTTCTTCTGTTTATCCAGCTTCGGCAACTCGTCCAGCTCGCAGAGCCGGCCGTTGACCCGGGCCCGCACAAAACCCTGAGCGCGCAGTTCTTCGAAGACCGAGAGGTGCTCGCCTTTGCGCTCGCGGATCACCGGGGCCAGCAGCATTAATTTGCTGCCCTCCGGTTGTGCCAGCACCAGGTCGACCATCTGGCTGACGGTCTGGGCTTCCAGCGGAATGTCGTGGTCCGGGCAGCGAGGAATACCAACGCGAGCGTAGAGCAGGCGCAGGTAATCGTAGATTTCGGTGATGGTGCCGACCGTCGAGCGCGGGTTGTGCGAGGTCGACTTCTGTTCGATGGAGATCGCTGGCGACAGACCTTCAATGGTGTCGACGTCAGGTTTTTCCATCATCGACAGGAACTGCCGGGCGTAGGCTGACAGCGATTCGACATAGCGGCGCTGGCCCTCGGCGTACAGCGTGTCGAAGGCCAGGGACGACTTGCCGGATCCGGACAGGCCGGTGATAACGATCAGTTTGTCCCGTGGCAGGGTCAGGTCGATGTTCTTCAGGTTGTGGGTTCGGGCCCCACGAATCAGGATCTTGTCCAAAGTGGCCTCGCTCGGCGGGCGTCGAAAACGTAGGAGTATACGGCCAAATACTGGATGGATGCACACTATCAAATGCGGGGTGCGCAGCCTTAGATGAAGACTGCGTCATCTGTGCGCGTCATAGCGTCGCGATATACCCCGTCAATCGATGGGACTGGTAGAATCGCCGCCGGTTCACATGAGGTTTTTCCATGCACGATCCCCACAGCGAACGCATGAGTGGCAGTGAGACCCGCGCAGCAAGCGGTCTGGCCCTGGTGTTCGCCTTCCGTATGCTTGGCATGTTCATGGTGTTGCCGGTTCTGGCGACCTATGGGATGGACCTGGCAGGAGCGACCCCGGCCCTCATCGGGTTGGCGATTGGCGCTTACGGCCTGACCCAGGCGATCTTTCAGATTCCTTTTGGCTTCATTTCCGACCGCATCGGTCGACGTCCGGTGATTTACCTGGGGCTGATCATCTTCGCCTTGGGGAGTGTGCTGGCGGCCAATGCCGATTCGATCTGGGGCGTCATCGCCGGACGCATCCTGCAAGGCGCCGGGGCGATTTCCGCGGCGGTCATGGCGTTGCTGTCAGACCTGACTCGGGAACAGCATCGGACCAAAGCCATGGCCATGATCGGCATGACGATTGGTCTGTCGTTCGCTGTCGCCATGGTTGTAGGACCATTGCTGACCCGTGTCTTTGGCCTGTCCGGGTTGTTCTTTGCCACCGGCGGGATGGCGCTGTTCGGTATCGTCATCGTGATGTTCATGGTGCCGCGCGCAACCGGGCCGTTGCAGCACCGCGAGTCTGGCGTCGCGCGTCAGGCGCTGATACCGACACTCAAACATCCGGACTTGCTGCGTCTGGACCTGGGCATTTTTGTGTTGCACGCGATGTTGATGTCGAGCTTCGTTGCATTACCCCTGGCCTTGGTCGAAAAGGCTGGGCTGCCCAAGGAACAGCACTGGTGGGTGTACCTGACCGCGCTGCTGATCTCCTTCTTCGCCATGATCCCGTTCATTATCTACGGCGAGAAGCGACGCAAAATGAAACGAGTTTTGCTCGGTGCCGTCGTGACGCTGATGCTCACTGAGCTATTCTTCTGGCAGTTCGGCGATAGCTTGCGGGCTCTGGTGATTGGTACGGTGGTGTTCTTCACCGCGTTCAATCTGCTGGAAGCCTCCTTGCCATCGCTGATCAGCAAGGTTTCACCAGCAGGCGGCAAAGGCACGGCAATGGGGGTTTATTCCACCAGCCAGTTCCTCGGTTCGGCGCTGGGCGGGATCCTCGGCGGCTGGATGTTCCAGCACGGCGGTTTGTCGGTTGTATTCCTCGGATGCGCCGGCCTGGCTGCCCTCTGGCTGGCCTTTGCTGTTACCATGCGCGAACCACCTTACGTCACGAGCCTGCGCTTGCCGTTGTCGCCCGAGGCGATCCGCGAAGCGGGTCTGGTCGAGCGCCTGAAGGCCGTCGTAGGGGTAACAGATGCAGTGATCGTCGAAGATGAAGCGGCGATTTACATCAAATTGGACACAGAACTATTGGATCGCACCACCCTTGAGCGCTTGGTGAACAACCCGGCCGGGGCAGCGTGCGTAGCCTAGGAGAACGTTATGGCCCGTGGGGTTAACAAAGTCATATTGGTCGGCACTTGCGGCCAGGATCCCGAAGTTCGCTACTTGCCTAACGGTAACGCCGTGACCAACCTGAGTCTGGCGACCAGCGAACAGTGGACCGACAAGCAAACCGGTCAGAAGGTCGAGAAGACCGAATGGCACCGTGTGTCGATGTTCGGCAAGGTGGCCGAAATTGCCGGCGAATACCTGCGCAAAGGTTCGCAGGTGTACATCGAAGGCAAGCTGCAGACCCGCGAGTGGGAAAAAGACGGTATCAAGCGTTACACCACTGAAATCGTGGTCGACATGCAAGGCACCATGCAACTGCTGGGCGGCCGTCCACAACAGGGCGACCAACAAGGCGGGGGTAACAACTACCAGCAGTCCGCCCCGGCCCCACGCCAACAGGCTCCGCGTCCGCAGCAGTCGGCACCGCAACAGTCGCGCCCGGCGCCACAGCAGCAGGCCGCTCCTCAGCCGGCTCCGGATTTCGACAGCTTTGATGACGATATCCCGTTCTAAAAAAGCTGCTATCCAGTAAGTAATAAAAAAAAGCGAAGCCAGTGATCTGGCTTCGCTTTTTTGTGGGCGCTGTTAACTGAATAAAGTGGCCACATTGGCCCGTGCCGAGTGCAGTTTCTTGTAGCTTTCGATCAACCGCAGGTGCCTGTCGAGCCCCTCCAGTTTCATGCTGGTCGGCGTCAATCCATGGAAACGCACGCTGCTGTCCACCGATCCGATCGCTGCATCCATCCGCTCGTTGCCAAACATCCGGCGGAAATTGGCCTCGTAGTCTTCCAGTTCCAGGTCCTCGTCCAGCTTCATCTCCAGCACCACATTGACGGCCTGGTAGAACAAGCCACGCTCAACCGTGTTGTCGTTGTACTGCAGGAACATTTCTACCGCCTCTTTCGCCTCTTCAAACTGTTGCAAGGCGAGATAAATCAGCAGCTTCAACTCCAGGATCGTCAGCTGACCCCAAGCCGTATTGTCGTCAAATTCGATGCCGATCAAGGAGGTGATGTCGGTGTAGTCGTCCAGCTCACTTTCCACCAGGCGCTCAACCAGCGCTTGCAGTTCGTCTTCGTCCAGGCGATGCAGGTTCAGGATGTCGGCGCGGAAAAACAGCGCTTTGTTGGTGTTATCCCAGATCAGATCGTCCACGGGATAGATTTCCGAATAGTTCGGCACCAGGATGCGGCACGCCTTCGCGCCGATATGCTCGTAGACCGCCATGTACATTTCCTTGCCCATGCCTTCAAGAATGCCGAACAAGGTCGCGGCTTCCTCGGCATTCGAGTTTTCACCCTGGCCAGAGAAGTCCCACTCCACGAATTCGTAATCCGACTTGGCACTGAAGAAGCGCCACGACACCACGCCGCTGGAGTCGATGAAGTGCTCGACGAAGTTATTCGGCTCGGTTACTGCGTGACCTTCAAAAGTCGGCTGGGGCAAGTCGTTGAGGCCTTCGAAGCTGCGGCCCTGCAGTAATTCGGTCAGGCTGCGTTCCAGCGCCACTTCCAGGCTCGGATGCGCGCCGAACGAGGCGAACACGCCGCCGGTACGCGGGTTCATCAACGTGACGCACATCACCGGGAATTCACCACCCAGGGACGCATCCTTCACCAACACGGGGAACCCTTGCGCTTCCAGCGCCTGAATCCCGGCCAGTATCCCGGGGTACTTCGCCAGCACATCGGCCGGCACATCCGGCAATGCAAATTCACCTTCGATGATTTCGCGTTTTACCGCGCGCTCGAAGATCTCCGACAGGCACTGCACCTGGGCTTCGGCCAGCGTGTTACCGGCACTCATGCCGTTGCTCAGGAACAGGTTTTCAATCAGGTTGGACGGGAAATACACCACCTCGCCGTCCGACTGGCGCACGTACGGCAGCGAGCAGATGCCGCGCTCTTCATTGCCCGAGTTGGTATCGATCAGATGGGAGCCGCGCAGCTCGCCGTCACGGTTGTAAATCTTCAGGCAGTATTCGTCGAGAATTTCAGTTGGCAGCTCATCCTTGCGGCCAGGCTTGAACCAGCGTTCGTCCGGGTAGTGTACAAACGCTGCGTTGGCGATGTCTTCGCCCCAGAACTGGTCGTTGTAGAAGAAGTTGCAGTTGAGTCGCTCGATAAACTCGCCCAGCGCCGACGCCAACGCGCCTTCTTTGGTCGCGCCCTTGCCGTTGGTAAAGCACATCGGCGAGTGCGCGTCGCGGATATGCAGCGACCACACATTGGGCACGATATTGCGCCACGAAGCGATTTCAATCTTCATGCCCAGGTCCGCCAGAATGGCCGACATGTTGGCGATGGTTTGCTCCAGCGGCAGATCCTTGCCCGCGATATAGGTATGCGCCTCTGAATTAGACGCAGGCATCAGCAACGCCTGGGCATCGGCGTCGAGGTTATCCACCTCTTCGATCACAAACTCAGGCCCGGCTTGCACCACTTTTTTCACGGTGCAACGGTCGATGGAACGCAGGATGCCTTGGCGGTCCTTGTCGGAGATGTCCGCCGGCAACTCGACCTGGATCTTGAAAATCTGGTTGTAGCGGTTTTCCGGATCAACAATGTTGTTCTGCGACAGGCGGATGTTATCCGTGGGAATACTGCGAGTGTCGCAGTACAACTTCACGAAATAAGCCGCACACAACGCCGATGAAGCCAGGAAATAGTCGAATGGACCAGGTGCCGAGCCATCTCCCTTATAGCGGATAGGTTGGTCGGCCACCACCGTGAAGTCATCGAACTTGGCTTCAAGTCGAAGGTTATCGAGAAAGTTGACCTTGATTTCCATGGGGGATTACCAGAATAACGGGCTAGACGATTTGGCCGCCATTATCCGGTATTTCAGCCGTAAGTCTTGCGGGCATCGTACTTATGTCCACACCGGCGATGGATGGGTCAGTCGAGTATCAGATGCGGCAAGAAACGGCTCGAATCCTTAGTGATCAAACTGTTGTCTTCTCGCACGCCAATACCGGCAGCCTGATCGCCGATCACCCAAGAGCCAACCAGCGTAAAGCTGTCGCCAAACTTCGGCAGCGGGGCGAACTCCTGAAGGATAAACGGCGCGTCGGTGTAGGGGCCGTCCTCTTTCACGATCAGACCGTCAGCGGTTTGCAGCTCGATGTTGGCGCCTTCCCGGGAGAAGAACGGTTTGCGGACCCAGCCTTTGGGCACTGCTTTGCTTGGGTCGACATCCAGGTGCGCCGCGAGCAGGTTCGGGTGACCTTTGTTGAACTCCCACAGCAGCGGCAGGATGCCCTTGTTGGAAATGATCGATTTCCAGGCCGGCTCGAAAAACTGTGTGTCGCTCTGAGCAATCGCTGCACCGAAGGGCTCATGGAAGATAAATTCCCAGGCATGCAGCTTGAACAGGTGAGGAATCCAGCGATCTTCTAAATCGACGAAACGTCCTTCGTTGGTGAGGCCGATGTCCTCGATATCGATGTGTCGCGATTCGATACCGACCTTTTCCGCGATCAGGCGCAGATAGTCAGTGGTGCCTTTGTCTTCGACCGAGTCTTTCATCGAGGCGAAATAGAAGGGCTGTTTGAGCTGCAGCTGGGCAAAGGCTTGATGCAGCTTGGTGTCGATACTGTTGAACTGATCGACGTGCCCGGGTAGCAAGCCGCGTTCGATGCATTGCTCCAGCCAGCCCCACTGAAACGCCGCGGCTTCATACAGGCTGGTCGGCGTGTCGTAGTTGAGTTCCAGCAACTTGGCCGGCCCGGTGCCGTTGTAGGAGAAATCCATGCGCCCATACAGGTGCGGGTGGCCTTCGAGCCATGAAGTGCGAACCATGTCGAAGAAGGGCGCAGGAATGCTCAGACGCTCCAGCAACTCCTCGCTCTGAACCACGCGGGCCACCAGGTCCATGCACATCTCATGAATCTCGGTGGTCGGGTCTTCGAGATCGTTCTCGATCTGTTTGAGCGTGAACTGGTAATACGCGCTCTCATCCCAATAGGGTTCGTCGTCGATGGTATGAAACAGAAAGCCAAGACTTTCGGCGGTCTGTTTCCAATCATGACGCTCTGCGCAGAGGATTTTCTTCATGGCCCTGTTTCCTTAGCTGCTCGAACCGCCAAAGCTCTTGCTTGATCCACCCCAACCACTGCGTGCACTGGCCTGGCTGCCGAAGCCGCCGCGAGAGGTGGCCGAGGCAACAGACGCCGCCTTGCTGCGGGTGATGGTGTCGGTGTAACTGCCGCTACTGCCGTAGCGCGCCTGATTGGACCTGTTGAAGGTCGAACCTGACGAGACCCGCTGGCTGAGTGTCGAGGACGAGTAGCTGCCGCGATCATCGCGATAGCGGTAGACCGGTTCGGAGTAGTAACTGTTGCGGTTGTTACTGAGCATATTGCCGATCAGCAGGCCGGTCAGCAGGCTGCTGCCAGAGAAGCCCGACCCTGCGGCGCTCGCTTCCGACGCGGGCAGTTTGGCCTTGGCCGCGTCCACTTCGGCTTGTGTCACCTCGCCATCGGCGTTCAGTTCGAAACCGCCGAGTTTGGGGATGAACTTGCCAGCGGAGTCCTGCTGGCACCAGTCGGCAACAAAGTCGGCGTCACAATCAGCCTGGCTGTCGTACACCGGCGCAATGCGGCGATGCTCGGCCATGGCCTTCATGTAGGCGTCAGAACAGATATCGACCGGGAGCTTTTCATCCGCGCACTGCTGAACGGACTGGAAGTTGTATTTTTTGTGTATCTCGTAGGTTTTTCCGTTGGCCCGCAGCCTGAGATCGCCATGGCGACCGACGCGGCCAGGGAGAGCTGAACGTACTTGCTTCGTTTCATCGGGATCTCCGTGGCGCAATCAGTTCTGGGAAGGGGTCATGCACGCGGCGTTCAACATGCCGACGCTGATGGCCACTGCCGCGACATAGATACCCGCAGCGATCTCGCCCTTTTTAATGCGTTCAGAGGCGCCTTTGAGCACCAGGCTGGTCACCAGGAACGCCAGCAGTTGTACGAAAGCGGCGATCACTGCCCAGACGACAAAATCCAGAATGCTGATCGAGTAGGCAATCACATTGCTGGCCGGAATGGCGAAACCGATGATGGCGCCACTCAGCGCGATCGCGGCCGAAACGTTGCCCGAACGGATCAGTTCGAACTCTCTGTGCGGGGTGATTCGGGTGTAGATGAACTGGAACAGCGCGAACAGCACGGCGGCGCCGAGGATGTACGAAACAAACCCGAGCACGGCGGCTTTATTCAGGGAGATGGAGAGCGCTTCAAGCATGGACTTCTTCCTTTTTAAAAAGTGTTCAGGTCGGTGGTGTACAGCGAAATGCCCAACGAAGTGCTCAAGCTGATGGTGCCTTCGGCGTCTTCTTCGACGGAAAACAGCAGGAATTCCCGGCGATCGGTCAGGCCGGTTTCGCGGGCGTACAGCATCGAACGATGCTCGATGCGGTAGGACTCATCCGGGTTTTTCAGGTGTTCGCTCAGTGTCACCAGTTCTGTCTGGCCGCTCTCGGTGCCCCATTCGCGGGTGTATTCGACACCGTTGTGGGTGTAGGTCGGCAGGCCGATCAGGCTTTGAGGACCGGCCAGCCGACGCAGCTCAGATTCACTGTTGATGGTGACGTAACTGAGGTAATTGAACAGGATCACCGATTCGACCTGTCCGGCGATATCGCCGGTGGTATGCACTTGCAGCCAGTAGTCTTCATCGTTCATGTAGTAGCGTGACAGCCAGTTCGACTGCCCGAGATCAACAGTGCCAGCGCTCCAGATCTGTTGGGAGCCAGGGATGACCACGGTGGTGTTGCCGTCGAGCAACAATTTCAGGGTGGTGTCGAACATCACCTCTTTGCCCAATGCCAGGCCCAGCGGACCGATGGCGGGCAGGGTTTCGTTGGCTGTCCATTTCGATTCTGTATTCGCTTTCGGGGCCTCAAGCCCCATCAACTGTTTAAACCATCCCATTGGTGATTTCCTTGAGGCGAGTGGAGGCGATGTAGAAGAGTTCGCCGCCCTCAACGCGAGTGGCGCCGGGCGGGTTGATCCAAGGCTGTCGGGCGCCTTTGGCGCGGTAGCCGATCAGGGTAGCGTTGTGGCGCTCTTTCATCTGTGCGTACAGATCGCCGAACGTTGCTTCAAAGGTCTCGGGCAGTCTCATCAGGTATTGGGTGGCGCCTTGACCCACGCACAGCAATTCATTGATGACCACTGAGGAGCCCGGATCCTGAGAGGCGCGCACCAACATCTCGATGGCCATGCTTGAGGTGCATTCCAGGCTGGGTGCGTAGGCGCTGGCAAGGGCGGCGATTTCACTTTCATTGAAGTGGGCGACCACATGCCCGACAGGGCTCAGTTGATTGACCGCCAGCACGGTGGCCAGGGTCAGGTCGTCTGAATGTGTTCGCACCAGGACGCGTTCGGCACCGGGAACGCCGGCCCGCAGCAAAAGCGCGGCAGAGGACAGGCTTTCGCCTTTGATAAAGTCCGCTTTACCCGGCATGGGATTTTCTTCGAGGTCGCAATCGCAAATGACGATCAGGTTGTCATTGGAGGTTTCGTCCTGCAGCAATAATTCAATGACCCGCTCGCTGGACGCGCCTTCCCAGCCGATGAGAACAGTGTGGCCGACCTTGCCGGTGAAATCGCCTTTGCCCTTCATGCCTTTTCTCCATACATCGATGACGCTGCTGGTGGTTTTGCCGATGGCTGCCGTCAGCAGCGCAATGCCCCCGAGCATGACCCAGGTAGCCACGAAAATTCGTCCCGCCGATGTCTGTGGCGCGAGATCGCCATAGCCGACGGTGAGCGTGGTGGTGAGATAGAAGTAGGTAAACGTGGCGGGGGCGGTGAGGTGTTGTTCGCCCAGAAGCACCAGGCCGATATAGGCCGTGCTCAAGTGTATGCCCAGCGCAATGGCCAAGCCTGCCCAGCCGAACCGATGGAAGAAGGACGAGGCGTACGTGCGCAATAAAAGGAAAATCGACATTACATCCCTGACTCCATGGGGGCTCATTCCTGGCGACGTAATCGCTCTGGCGTCTGAGTGCTCAAATGCGGTTACCGGGCGGCATTAAACCTGCTGCGCAGCGTAGATAACAGTACCTTGGCTGCAATAAATCCGGCGATCGCACCAAAGATGTGCCCTTCGAAAGACATGCCCTGGCGAGGAAAGAAACCAAAAATCAGGCCGCCATAGAGCAGGACCACGACACTGGCCGTTATCAGGTTGCTCCAGCTCCTCTGGAACCAGGCGCGCGACAGGAGGTACGCCCACAGCCCGAATACCCATCCACTGGCGCCGATGTGTACGCCTGCAAAACCGAACAGCCAGACCAGCGAGCCGCCCAGCAGAATAATGATGGCGCTGACAGCGATGAACCGGTTGAGCCCTTCGACGATGACCAGGGTACCGAGAATCAAAAAGGCAATCAGGTTGGTGCTCAGGTGCGCAAAGGACCCGTGCAAGAAAGGCGAGGTGATGATGCCGACCAGTCCGTGCAATGTTCTCGGCACCAGGCCGAAGGCAACAAGGCTGTAGCCGGTCGCCACATTGAGCAGTTGCAGCGCGACCATGAAGAGGGCCACGCCTGCGATTGTCTTGAAACCCTTCAGGGCATCCATCCGTGACCTCGACTCGGCAAAAAGAAGGACATTGAATTAATGCCTGTCAGTTAAGAGATAGAACGAGCGCTGAGTAACATTGTGGCGAGGGAGCTTGCTCCCGTTGGGTCGCGAAGCGGCCCCCCTATATTGCAAAAGAAGGGGACTGCTGCGCAGTCCAGCGGGAGCAAGCTCCCTCGCCACAGGTTCAGTGCGCTTGCCTGACTGACATCAAGGCAATGAATGCCCTAACCGGGTTACTCAGCCGATTTTTTCTTCAGGCGTTCCAGAATCGCATTGGCGCTGCCTTCGTTCGGCGTGATGCCGGCTTCGCGCAGCTTGCGCTCCAGGTCGGTGCCGGTCGACGCATCGGCCAGTTCGTCCTGGGCGTTCAGTTCAGCGGCGCGTTGCTGCTGCTTGGCTTGCAGGCGGTTCAGCGTACCGACGGCGGTTTCCAGCTTGCCGTTGGCGCCGCCACTGGCGATCGAAGCACTGACCTGGGCTTTCTGTACGCTTTCACGCGCCTTGGCCATGTCCACTTGCTGGCGCAGGCTTTTGATGCGGCTTTCAGCCTTGGTGATGTCTTTGCGCATGTTGTCCGCGTAACCGCCGAATTCGGTGGCCTGCTTTTGCTCGACATCCAGTTCATTGGTCAGGGTCGAAATGGCTTCGGCCACTTCCAGTGCCAGATCTTCCCGGTTGGCCTGGATCGCGGCCAGGGCCTTGGATTCCAGATCCTTGATCTTGGCGTTGTACTCGCTGACGCGATCAGCCGACAGTTTGTGCTTGGCCATGATGGTGACCAGCTCACGCTTGGCGTTGGCCAGCGCGCTGTCAGCATCACGAATTTCCTGGTCGAGGATGCGCAGGGCCTGCTGGTCGACGATCGATTCGCCGACTTCGTTGGCACCGCCACGCAACGCGGTGAACAATTTGCTCCAGATGGACTGAGTCATTGGATATTTCCTGTTCCCGAAAAATTAGATGAAGAAACGTTCAAAGGCTTCGCTGGCGCGCTGGACGTTGTCGACGAGGGTTTTGACCTCGGTCACGACGTTGGTCAGGCTGGAGTCGGAGCTCAGAGCGCCGAACATGTTGTAAACGACCTGCCCATTGGGCATGGACTCGATACCGATCGAGGACAGCGGGAACATTTCCCGGCTGCGCAGCACGGCATCATTGAATGCCGGCACGTCGTTGATGGACTCGACATCGACCAGAACGGTATCGACGATGACCTGATCGCCAACCACGGCGATGTAAATCGGCAAGCCACCGAAATCGTTCATTTCCAGCTTGATGCTGGACTCGGAGCCTTGAACGAGGGAGAGGGTGATGTCGTTCGAAACCACTTCGTCGAGGGCCTGAAGGGCGCTGTAGAGGCGATCGATGTTCCAGTTATTACCTGCGCTCATGTAATTCTCCGACATGAATGAGCCAGCCAGAATCGGTTGGCGTAGCTGTTTCTCCATCTGCTTGAGCAGGCTTCGGTTTTCGGGAAGCACCCAAGTCTCGTGTTTCACATACCCGGCGGCACCCAGGCCCGCGCGCATCTGCTTCATGTAGAAGCTGGATGGTTTTTTCGCGGACGGTTTCGAGCGCTCTCCCTTTTGGCTCGCTGGATCGGTAACAGATCCGCTAGGCGGATCTGATGGAGAGCTGCTTTTCATGATGCTGACCCCGTTATGAAAATCTCACGCGTGAGAAACACTACAGGCAATTTTTGCGGACCTCAATAGCTCACGCGTGAGATTTTTTCGACTGTTGCACAGGTGTATGACAAAAGAAGGTCTATCACTCAATCCCAGTCAGTTAAGCGCAATCCTGTGGGAGCGGGCTTGCCCGCGATAGCGATGTAACAGTCAACAAAGATGTCGGATGTGATGGCCTCATCGCGGGCAAGCCCGCTCCCACAGGTTCCTCAACTAACCAGCCAGAAAGTCGTCAGTGGACACCACGCTTGCATAGGCAAAACCCAAGGCCGACATGAAGGCGGCATGAACGTGGGCGGCCGGGACGGTGACGCCGTTGAATTCCAGGTCACGGGTGGCGCAGGCATCGTGAATCACCGTGACGGTGTAGCCCAGGTCGGCGGCAGCGCGGGTGATGCCGTCGATGCACATATGGCTCATGCTCCCGACGATCACCAGTTGCTCAATGCCTTGCTGGTCGAGAATGGCTTGCAGTTCGGTCTCGCGGAACGAGTTGACGAAGTGTTTAAGCACCACCGGTTCGTCGGCGCGGTTGAGAACTTTGGGGTGCAGCTTCGCGCCGTCGGAGCCTGGCGTGAAGAACGGTGCGGCATCGGAGGTGAACTCGTGGCGGATGTGCACCACAGAATCACCGGCCTCGCGAAACGCCTGAATCAACCGTACCGCGTTGTCAGCTGCGGCATCGGCACCCACCAGCGGCCACTTGCCCTGGGGGAAGTAGTCGTTTTGGATATCGACTACGATGAGTGCTTGCTTGGCCATGACTGTTTCCTCGAAGTGTGTGTTGGTGTGGAATCAAGTATTGGTGCTGGCCGTTCGTTCGAGGATTGGCCGCACCGACAATAGAAGGGGGGAAAACTGACAATGGGTGTAGAAAGGGCAGTCGCCGAACTGGGAGTGCTGATCTATCCCGGTGCGCAGATGGCGGCGGTGCATGGGCTGACGGACCTGTTCGGCGTGGCCAACCGGATCGCCGCCGAGCATCAGGCGGCGCAGTTGCCATTGCTGCGGGTCAGTCACTGGCAGGTCGAGGGCGATCAAGTGCCCAAGCGGGTCTATGACACTCATCCAGGCCCGGCCGGCGCGTTGGTCGCCGTGTTGATCCCGCCCTCGATCGGAGGTTTTTCCGAGCGGCAGGCGCCCCAAGGGCTGATTCGCTGGCTTCGTCAGCAACATGCCAACGGTGCGACCCTCGGCGGAGTCTGCGTGGGTTCTATTCTGTTGGCCGAAAGCGGCCTGCTCGACGGCCGTAGCGCCACCACCCACTGGACTTCAGCCAAGGCTTTCGCCGAGCGTTACCCGGCGATCAAGCTCAAGGCCGACACGCCGATTGTCGACGATGGTGACCTGATCACCACCGCCGGTTTGATGGCCTGGTCAGAGCTGGGATTGCGGTTGGTGAACCGCTTGCTCGGGCCGAGCATCGCCACCGGCACGGCGCGGTTTCTGGTGGTGGAACACAGCGACAGCGCGAGCGAGTGCGGCAGTAATTTTTCACCGATTCTCAATCATGGCGATGCGTCGATTCTCAAGGTCCAGCATTGGCTGCAAAGCACCGGCGCGACCGATGTCTCGTTGACGGCAATGGCCGAGCGGGCGGGGCTGGAAGAGCGCACCTTCCTGCGTCGTTTTCGTGCGGCAACCGGGTTGAAACCCACCGAGTACTGCCAGCACCTGCGGGTCGGCAAAGCCCGGGAAATGCTCGAGTTCACCAACGGCACCATTGATCACATTGCCTGGACCGTGGGTTACCAGGACCCGAGTGCGTTTCGGGCAACGTTCAAGAAGATTACCGGGCTGGCGCCGAGTGATTACCGGGGGCGTTTTGGGGTAACGCCAAACACAGCTGTGTCTCGGTAGCCAGATCACGCCAGATCACACCAGATCAAACCATGTGGGAGCGGGCTTGCTCGCGAAAGCGTCCTATCAGTCGACATTAATGCTAACTGACCCACCGCTTTCGCGAGCAAGCCCGCTCCCACATTAAATCTTTGCCAGGCTTTGAGTCGTGCAAAATGCCGGGAGTATTGAAAGGTGTCGTGCAGAATAAAACAGGCCTTGTGCTATCGCGTATTTCGCAACCGACTGATTTGAAACTCGTTTCACTCCAGCCGCCATTGGCCTGATCTCTGCACCTCCTTCAGCTACATTTATCAAGCGCAGATTGAAGGGGAACGCATGACCCCAACAAACCGCAAGAAACTGGTGCTCGCCCATTCGGTGCGCCCCGACGCCTCGCTGCACGAAGTCGAAACCAATCGCGCGCTGGCCCGTTGGCTGGCGCAGGTCGTCGGGCTCGAGTACGGCGGCAGTTATGACTTGGAACTGCACAGCGGCCGTGATGTTTATCTGTTGCCGACCCAGACACTGGTGGGCGTTGCTGTCGCCCGGCGGTTGGGCGTCAAAGGGCCGGAGGATTTGTGGGGCGGTTACGTTGACCACGATTTCATTTGCACCAAAGCCATCAGCCATGGGCTGTTGAATCGCTATGCGTTCGCGCCCGAAGGCTGGTCGCCGTTGTTTTCCGAACGGGTGCGTAGCGTTGTGCTCGATGGCCTCAGCGTGTTCTCCCTGGACGATGCTCGCCCGGCGGCGGAGCATCTGCTCTACAGTGGGCCGATCCGCATGAAACCTATCCATGCCTGCGCCGGACGCGGTCAGGAAGTGATCAAAAGCCTCGACCAGTTCGACGCCATCCTCGCTCGCCCCGATGCCAAAACACTCTTCACCGAAGGCGTGGTGCTGGAACAAGACTTGACCGAGGTGGTCACCCATAGCGTCGGTCAGAGTTTTATCGGCGACAAGGTGCTGAGTTATTGCGGTGATCAATACTTGACCGAAGACGGTCAGGGCGATCAGGTTTATGGAGGGTCTAACCTATTGGTGGTGCAGGGTTATTACGAGGACCTGCTGGCGCTGGAACTACCGGACGACACGCGGCTGGCGATCCAGCAGGCGCAGGTATTCGACAGCGCGGCTGATGAAGCCTACCCCGGTTTCTACGCCTCGCGGCGCAACTACGACATCGCCCAAGGGCTGGATTGCGATGGCAAACAACGCAGCGGCGTGCTCGAACAATCCTGGCGCCTGGGCGGTGCCAGCAGTGCTGAAGTCGCCGCGCTGCAGAGCTTCGTCGACAACCCCGGCTTGCGCGCGATTCGCGTGTCGTCGGTCGAAACCTATACCGATCAACCGCTGCCGGCCAACGCCATTGAGGTCTACCGCGGGCCAGCAGAACACAGTGACTTTCTTCTCAAGTACGTAACGGTCAAATCCTATGACGGCTAGAAGCGAAACCATTGCGATCGACATCGACGATGAACAGATGAGCGGAACCTTCCTCAGCCCCAAATCGAAAGTCCCGGGCGTGCTTTTCGTCCACGGCTGGGGCGGCAGTCAGGAGCGCGACCTGGAGCGCGCCAAAGGCATCGCCGGGTTGGGTTGCGTGTGCCTGACATTCGACTTGCGCGGGCATACCGGCGGGACCGGTATTCCGTTGTCCCGGGTAACCCGCGAAGACAACCTGCGTGACCTGCTGGCGGCCTACGACCGCTTGCTCGCGCACCCGGCGCTCGATACCTCTGCGGTCGCTGTGGTGGGTACCAGTTATGGCGGTTATCTGGCGGCGATCCTGACCTCCTTGCGCCCGGTGCGCTGGCTGGCACTGCGGGTGCCGGCGTTGTATCGCGACGACTTCTGGCACACGCCCAAGCGTGAGTTGGACAAGCTCGATTTGCGCGATTATCGCAGCACGCGGGTCCACGCCGACAGTAATCGTGCGCTGCATGCCTGTTCGCAATTTACCGGGGATGTGTTGCTGGTGGAGTCCGAGACAGACGCCTATGTGCCCCACGCGACCATCATGAGTTACCGCGCGGCGTGTCAGCAGACCCACTCGCTGACTCACCGGATTATCGATGGTGCCGATCACGCCTTGAGCGAGCCTGTCTCGCAACAGGCGTACACCTCAATCCTGGTGGGCTGGATCACGGAAATGGTGGTGGGCGAGCGGTTGAGCATCATTCAGTCGAGTTGAGATTTGCGGTGTTCTTGCGATAGCGGCAGCCGCCTCACCACATTGCTCAAGAAGGCTTTTTCGAAATCCGCAACGACTTGGCCTTGGCTTCCACCACCAGGTACATCACCACCGTTATCAACAATGGCAGGAGGAAATAGATCGCCCGATAAGCGAGCAACCCCGCCACCAGGCTTCCCCGCGAGACCTCATGTTGCAGCAATGCCACGAACACCGCCTCCAGCACACCGAGCCCGGCCGGAATGTGGGTGATGACCCCGGCAATGGCGCTGATCAGCAACACGCCAAGCACCAGCGGATAGTCCAGCTTGCTTGGCAGCAGAGTGAAAATCACTGCCGCCATCAGCGACCAGTTCAGCGCGCCGAGGGCCAGTTGCAGGACCGCCATGTGCAGCGACGGCAGGTTGATTTCCACGCCGCGAATCGACCACTCCCGTCGCCTGGAAAATCGGCAGGCCGCCAGATATCCCGCGCTCAACAGCAGCAACAACGCGCCCACGCCTTGCAGGGCACCGCTGCTCAGCTTCCAGCCTGGCGGCATTCTCACCAGTCCGCTGGTGAACACTGTGCCGGCAATCACCATGTAACCGAACCAGTTAGTCGCCAGGCTCAGCCCGAGGATTTTCGCGATGTTGCTTTTGCTCACACCGAGCCGTGAATACAGCCGATAACGCATGGCGATGCCGCCGACCCAGGCGCTCAGGTTGAGGTTGAAGGCGTAGCTGATAATGCCCACCGGGAGGATCTGCCGCCAGGTCAGGTTCTGCCGGATGTAGGTGCGGCCGATCAGGTCGAAACAGGCATAGACCAGAAAACTTATCAGCGTCACCCCGGACGCGATGATCAGTGTGCGCACCTTGAAATCGGCCAGGGTATCGAACACTTCGCCCCATTCGATGCGTTCGGCGAGCATCGTGAACAAAACGATCAACGCCAAAAAAAACAGCATCGTCAGCGGCTTTTTCCAGCGGTGCCAATGGGATTTTCGCGGCGTGTCGGAGCGAGGGGCAGGCCGTGCATCGGAATGGCTCATGCCTTATCGCTCCTGGCCGGATGAATGAAGGGTTTCAAGCGCGGTTTGTGCGCCGGCAACCAACCGGCCCATGCCGGGAAATGCCGCAGGAAGTGAAACACCAGAAAACCGATGGTCATGTCCCAGATCCGTCCACGAGGTGCCTTGTCCGCCGACATGACCTTGCAGTGGTTGCTGCTCAGTTCGTCGAGACGCTCGAACAGGTCACGGTTGAAGGCTCGATCGCGGATCAACACGTTGGCTTCCAGGTTCAGGGACAGGCTCAGCGGGTCGAGGTTGCTTGAGCCGACGGTGCTCCAGTCCTCGTCGACCAGGGCGACTTTGCCATGCAGGGGACGGTCGCAATATTCGTAAATCGCTACCCCGGCCCGCAGCAGATAGTCGTAGGTCATGCGCGCGGCGAGCCTGGCCACCCGCAGATCCGGTTGCCCCTGAAGAATCAGGCGCACGTCGACCCCCTCGGCGCGCTGCATTGCGGATCTCCCGCAGCAGCCGATAGCCAGGAAAGAAGTAGGCGTTGGCGATTACAACGCGATGCCGGGCACCGCGCAGTACCCGCAAGTACACCTCTTCGATATCGCCCTGATGTTCGCCATTGTCGCGATACACCAGCCGTACCTGACCATCATGATCGCTGACCGCCAGTTCCGCACGCCTCTGTCTGCGACGCTGCCACCAGTACTTGGCCCGGGCCGGGCGACCACTTTGCAGCAAGGCAAAATGATGAATATCAGCCACTGCCGGGCCTTGCACTTCAACCGAATAATCCTGTTTGGCCTCGGGGCCGAAGTCGGCCAAATGGTCGGCGGAAAAGTTGATTCCGCCGAGGAACGCAATCGTGCCGTCGACCACCACAATCTTGCGGTGCAAGCGACGGAACCAGTTGGTGCGGATGCCTAGATACCGTGGGGAGGGGTCGAATATTTGCAGGCGCACACCTGCATTGCTCAGCGCCGCGAGGTACTCCGTGCTCAGTTCGCCACAGCCAAAACCGTCGAGGCTGACGGTGATGCGCACGCCGCGTTGAGCCGCTTCAATCAGGATTTTTTGCAGCTCATTGCCGACCTTGTCTTCGAAGACAATGAAGGTCTCCAGCAGGATTTCACTCTGGGCCTGGCGCAGCGCTTCAAACACTCGTGGAAAGTATTCCTCGCCGTTCTCCAGCAGTTCGACGCGATTGTTACCGTGCCAACCATACTCGACGTCAACCACTGCGGGCTTGCGCACCGGCGGAGGCGCGGAGACGTGTTCGACCCTGGTTTTTTCCATCAGTGGGCCGGTCATAGCTCGATCTCCACCGATAGCGGTGCATGGTCGGAAAGGTGTGACCAGGGGCGTGCCGCCAGTACTTGCGGATGGCTGGCCTTGAGGTTGCGCACGTAGATGCGGTCCAGGCGCAACGCCGGCAAACGCGCCGGGAAACTGCGCGCTGGTTTGCCATGCAACTCAGCGAATACCTCGCGCAAACCGCAGGGCTTGAGCAGCGCATCGGCGCGCAGGCGCCAGTCGTTGAAGTCGCCGGCGACCACCACCGGGGCATCCTCCGGCAACTCTTCCATACGTTGGCTCAGCAGCTTGAGTTGTGCCTTGCGGTGACTTTCGCGAAGCCCCAGATGGACGCAAATGGCATGCACTTCGCGGCCATCGCCGGGCATCCGTAGCACGCAATGCAGGATTCCACGGTTCTCATGCCCGTGGATGGAAACGTCGAGGTTGTCGTGACGAATAATCTGGAATTTCGACAACAGCGCATTGCCGTGATCGCCCGCCGGGTAGACCGCGTTGCGCCCATAGGCAAATTGCGGCCACAGGGTATCGGCAAGGAATTCGTACTGAGGCATTGCCGGCCAATTGAGGTAGCGCTGTGGATGATGTTCGTGGGTGCCATGGACCTCCTGCAAAAACACCACGTCGGCGGACACACTGCGTACCGCTTCGCGCAACTCGGGCAGGATGAAGCGTCGGTTGAGCGCGGTGAAACCCTTGTGGGTGTTGACCGTCAGCACGGTAAAACGACTCACGGTGCTGATGATGGGTTGCTGTTCATCCGTTGTGCCGACCGGTTCGGGAATGCTCATGGCAGCACTCCTTCGGCAACCGGTTCACCGGGTGCGGTGGCGAGGTCTTTGTCGAGATGCAAACGCTCAAGCAGGCGGCGCGCATCGAAGGGTGCACGGACTTTTATGTCGTTATCGAAATAGCAGAACACCTCACGGAATCTGCGTGTCTTGGGTTTTTGCCGAGGCGCGATCAATTGCGGATCTGCCGGTTGCTGCCCTTGATACCAGGCCTCAATCCGGTCGCCCCAGCGTTTCAGCGCTTGTGGGGTGTAACCGCTGGCGTAGAGCTCTTCGGCACCGTGCAGGCGCAGATAGACGAAATCACTGGTGAGGTCTTCGCGGTACGGCCATTTCCCGGCGGTGTCGGCAATGACCAGCGCGGTGTTGTAGCGTTTAAGCAGACGGACGAAGGCGGGATCGACAAAACTTTCGTGGCGAATTTCCACGGCATGGCGCAGCGGCTTTTTGCCGTAGGCCTTCATGCTGGCGTGACCATTCAGGCGCGGCTCATGTTGGCGGGCGAGGGCTGCGGCCTGTTCCGTGTCGTGGGGTAATTGTTCGAGAAAGCTTTCGAACAATGGCGGGTCGAATTTGAAGTTGGGTGGAAACTGCCAGAGGATCGGGCCGAGTTTTTCCTTGAGTTCCAGCACCCCGGAAGCGAAGAAATTCGCCAGCGGCTTATGAATGTCCCGCAGGCGTTTGATGTGGGTGATAAAACGCGGCGCCTTGACGCTGAACACGAAGCCCGCCGGGGTTTCGTCGTACCACTGGGCATAACGCTCGGGCCGTTGCAGGGCGTAAAACGATCCATTGATTTCGATGCTGTTCACTGCCCGTGAAGCGAATTGCAATTCGCGCTTCTGGGTTAGCCCCTTGGGGTAGAACTCCCCCCGCCAAGGCGTGTAGCGCCAGCCTGAAATACCGATATGAATCGCCGCCATGTCGCCTCCCGTCAATGTAGCCCTCGGACAGCCTCTGTCTTTTGATGACTGCCGGGCGTGCGAGAAAGTTTCGACGGGGCTACGGACGGTAAATCCAATCAGCATTTGAAAAGCTTGTGGAAAACAATTGATGGTGCATTTTCGCGCAGACTTATCCACAGCAGGTTTTGCTGCCGGATCTCCCACATGCTTAGTAGCGACACAAACCCTGTAGGAGCGAGGCTTGCCCGCGAAGAACGATGACGCGGTCCTGCTGATGCATCGCGGCGCTCCCTTCGCGGGCAAGTCGGATCGCCGCACCGCTCGCTCCTACAGGAAATTGTGGCGGGTCAGCTTAGTGCGCACCTCGGCACTGGCCTGCTGATCCAGCTCCAGCCAGAACTGCTGCTTGCCGGCGATCTCGGCGGCGGCCGGTATGCCGTCGCGATACACCAGTCGATTGCTCGTCAGCGCCGGCACTTTCGCGCCCGGCAACAGGGTGCCGGCAAGGTTCAACGGATCCACTCCGCACACCGCGATCAGACCCCCGTCGTGCGGTCGCCGCCTGACCTCCCGCAACAATGGAATCGCCTCAGGGAGCGCAAATTGCTCCCCCGCCAGACCACTGACAAACCGCCCGCCACGAATCTCGCCCCGGGCCTCGAGCCGATGGAACGTGCGCAGCAGTTCTCGCCAACTCGGCAACCAGTCCGCCTCACGTTCCAGCAAGCGCCAGAACACCACCCCGTAACGGCGCAGCAAGGTCATGGCGATGTGTTCCAGGGTTTCGCTGGGCGTAGGCGCGGGACGTTGCTTATCCATAACCGGCGCGGCAGCACCGCGGCGCAGCAAGGCCCAGCGTCCGGCATCGTCCATGCCGCCGGAAAACGCTCCGCGCCCACGTCGGCTGCTACGATTCTGGCGTTTGCTGGCCGGGGTAATCAGCGCCCGCAGGCCGGCGAAGCTGTCGGCGTTTACCAGTCCGGCACCGACCAGTTCTTGCAAGGCGATTTCCAGTTCCGAGCGCAGCAGATGGGCTTCGTGAATCAGCTCGTCGAAAAACAGTGCGCCGTGCTGACTGAGCGCTTCATGGACCTTTTGTGTTTTGGGCGACAGTTCGCTGACTGGCGTCTGCTCGGTCAAGCCGCTCCACAATCCGACCTGACTACGCGGCAGCAATAGAATCGGCGTGCTGCGCAATGCAGTGCTGGCGCTCTTGTTGCGCGCGGTCAGGCGGGTCCACACCAGTTTGCCGCTGCGGCACAACTCATCCAGCCAGTTCGCCGAATAGTCTTTGAGCCGCGCCGGCAGAATGTCGCTGTCCCACGCCGAAGCGGCGGCGGGGTAGCCTTCGAATTGGCTGATGATCGCCGGCAACACCGCGCGGCCCTGACCTTGTCTGGCGGCGGAAAGATGCTGCCAGTCGAACAGAAAACGCATGAAATCCTGCAACGCCACCGGCTCGATTTCCCGTCGCAGCCGTTTGACTGTGTAGCGATGAATCCGCGCCAGCAGATGTCGTTCACACCATTCTTCTTCAGGGGCGCCTGGGGTGAATTGCCCGCGCAGTACATAGCCTTCGCGCTCCAGTTGCGCCAAGGCTTGAGTGACTTGAATCGCCGGTAATCCAAGCGGTTCGGCAATCGCTTTCAGCGGCAACGGACCAAACGCGCTGAGCCGCGCGCGGATCACTTCCAGCACCGCTTCGTCTGGCTCCCAGGTTTCATCGAAACCGGGCAATGCCTCCAACGGTGGAACCAATGTGGCCTGTGGATAAATTGCCCGCAGGCAGGTCAGTCGTTCGAGTGCCAACCACAGCGATTGCTTGGCGTTGATCTGCAAACGGCTGGCGCGGCCATTGTCGGCCAGCGCATTCAGCCAATCGAGCCAATTCGGGTTGGCCTGAGCCTCGTTATCGGCGATGCACGCCAGGCTCATCAGCGCTTCATGCATTTCATCAATGCCGGTGGGCGTTGGCCAGGCTTCATCACGCACCGCAGTAATCGCCTCGGCATCCAGCGCACCGAGATCATCGGTGGACTGCGGATCACTCCAGCGGCGGCTGAGCACTGCCTGAGTGCGGCGCTCTTCCAGCGGCGCATCGTCGAGAAAGGTGTAGGGGCGGGCGCTGAGAATCTCCGCCGCCAGTGGCGAAGGCGCTGGCAGATCACGGCTGATCAGGCGGATGTCGCCCTGTTCCATGCGCCGCAACAATGCCAGCCAGCCGTTGCTGTCCATGGCTTCGTGCAGGCAATCGTCGAGGGTTTGTTCCACCAGCGGATGATCGGGAATCTCACGCTCGCCGGCGAGGTTTTCCACGCAGGCGAGCTGATCGGGAAACACACTGGCGATCAGGTCTTCGCTTTTCATCCGCTGAATCTGCGGCGGTACTTTGCGGCCGCCGCTGTAGCGCGGCAGCGCTAAAGCGACCCCTGCGTTCCAGCGCCAACGCACGCCGAACAGCGGTGCCTCGAGTACCGCTTGAATCAAGGTATGTTCGGCACTGTTGCTGTGCAGATAACGCCAGACGGCCTCCAGCTCGAAGCTGTGGCCGGTGGACAGCGATAGTACGATGGCGTCCTCGCTGGCGGCGGCCTGCAATTCGAAGTTGAAGGTGCGGCAGAACCGCTTGCGCAGGGCCAGGCCCCAGGCGCGGTTGATGCGGCTGCCGAATGGCGAGTGGATGATCAGCTGCGTACCGCCGGACTCGTCGAAAAACCGCTCCATCAGCAGCGTGTCTTGCGATGGCAAGGCGCCGAGGGTCTGACGCGCTCGGGCCAGGTAATCCACCAATTGCTCGGCACTGGCGAGATTCAAACCGAGGGTGTCAGTCAGCCAGTCGACGGCTGGCTGCAGGTTATCGGGTGTGGCCCCGAGGCGTTCATCGAGTTGCGCTTGCAGGCGGGCCACGGCGAACGACAGTTCATCACTGCGCCCCGGTGCTTCACCGAGCCAGAACGGAATGGTCGGTGGCTGACCCTGAGCGTCTTCGACCCGGACTTTGCCGGTTTCAACCCGCAGAATTCGATACGACGTATTGCCTAGCTGAAAGATATCCCCGGCGATGCTTTCCACCGCGAAGTCTTCGTTGACGCTGCCGATGTTCAGCCCTTGAGGCTCCAGCAAAACGCTGTAGTCGGCGTTGTCGGGAATCGTCCCGCCGCTGGTCACGGCCGTCAGCTTGGCGCCTCGACGGCCGCGCAGGGTGCGGCTTACGGCGTCCCGGTGCAGGTAAGCGCTGCGAATACCCAAGCGCCCGTTGTAGCCTTCGGCGAGCATTTGCAGCAGTGCCTGATAGTGCTTTTCGTCGAGCGTGGCGTAAGGCGAGGCGTTGCGCAGCATGTCCAGCAGCGCCTGTTCCTGCCATTCCTGGCAGCTGACCTCGGCGATGATCTGCTGGGCCAGCACGTCCAGCGGCGCTTCGGGGATCAGCAATGTGTCGAGTTCGCCACGTCGGACGCAATCGAGCAGGGCGGCGCATTCGATCAGGTCGTCGCGGGTGGTGGCGAATAACCGGCCCTTGGGCGTGCCGCCGACTTGGTGCCCGGAGCGGCCGACCCGTTGCACAAACCCGGCAATCGAGCGTGGCGAAGCGATCTGGCACACCAGGTCGACGTCGCCGATGTCGATCCCCAATTCCAGCGAAGCAGTGGCGATCAGCACTTGTAGCTCGCCGCGCTTGAGCCGTTGCTCGGCGTCCAGGCGAAATTCCTTGGCCAGGCTGCCATGGTGGGCCGCCACTGCGTCTTTGCCGAGGCGTTCGCTCAAGTGTCGACTCAGGCGTTCGGCCAGACGCCGGGTGTTGACGAAAATCAGCGTGGTCCGGTGTTCACGGGCGAGGGCGGCGAGTCGGTCATAGACCAGTTCCCAGACGTCGTTGGCCATTACCGCCGACAACGGCACGGGCGGCACCTCTATATCGAGATCCCGTGGGCGGGCGTGGCCAATGTCGATGATGTCGCAGTCGCGATCACGGCCGACCAAAAAGCGCGAGACCGCTTCGATGGGTTTTTGCGTGGCGGACAGGCCGATACGCACCAGCGGTTGCGCGCAAAGCGCCTGCAAACGCTCCAGGCTCAGGGCCAGGTGGCTACCGCGTTTGCTGGCGGCAATGGCGTGGATTTCGTCGACGATCACCGTTTGCGTGGTGCCGAGCATTTGCCGGCCGGAGTCGGAGCCGAGCAGCACGTAAAGGGATTCCGGGGTGGTCACCAGAATGTGCGGCGCGGTTTTGCGCATGGCCGAACGCTCTTTTTGCGGCGTATCGCCAGTGCGCACGGCGGTGCTGATCGGCACGTCAGGCAGGCCCATCACCCGTAACTGCTCGGTGATGCCGGCCAGCGGGTTTTGCAGGTTGATCTGGATGTCGTTGGACAGCGCCTTGAGCGGCGAAACGTAGACCACCAGGGTTTCGTCCGGCAATCCATCCGGGCTCTCCAGGCCACGATGGACCAGATCGTCGAGCACGGCCAGAAACGCGGTAAGGGTTTTGCCGGAGCCGGTGGGCGCGGCGATCAGGGTCGAACGACGCTGGCGGATCAACGGCCACGCCCGGGCCTGGGCGGCGGTGGCCGCCGGGAAGGTGTTGCTGAACCAGGCGCTGACGGCGGGGTGAAAGCCTGCCAGAGCAGCGTCCGTGGGGATGGGCAGATTCATGGAGTCATTTATGCGGGTGAGGGGGTGAAGATGCAAGTACCGCTCAGGATCTGTGTCGATCCTTATGGCCTCTTCGCGGGCAAGCCTCGCTCCTACAAGAGCAATGTCGATCCCGTAGGAGCGAGGCTTGCCCGCGAAGAGGCCGTCACAGGCGGCACAGATCTCAGGTATCTACACTTTACGGATGACGGTTGCGCACTAAACCCGCAAAATGCAACGATTCCGGCAATTATTGAGGACATCGCCTGCGGGCGTTGTCGATAAAGCCATCGTTCCAATCAGACTGGGCCTGCTGACTCTATGCGAATGCGCCTTATGTTACTGGGCGGCGGAAATGCCCTTGGGCAGGCGCTGATTCGCCTCGGTGCAGAGGAAGACATCGGTTTCCTCGCCCCCCGCCCACCGCAAGACGGCTGGGACGCCGCGAGCCTGACGCAACTGCTCGACGATACCCGTCCGGATGCGTTGATCAATCTCGCCTACTACTTCGACTGGTTCCAGGCGGAGACCGTCAGCGAACAGCGTCTGGCCGGGCAGGAGCGAGCCGTCGAACGGCTGGCCGAGCTGTGCCAGCATCACAACATTGTGCTGCTGCAACCGTCGAGTTATCGCGTGTTCGATGGCTCCCGGGCGACCGCCTATAGCGAAAAAGACGAACCGGTGCCGCTGGGCTTGCGTGGCCAGGCCTTGTGGCGAATCGAGCAAAGCGTGCGCGCCACTTGTCCACAGCACGTACTGCTGCGTTTCGGCTGGCTGCTCGATGACAGCCCCGACGGCACACTCGGGCGATTCCTGAGCCGGGCCGAGAAAGCTGAAGAACTGCTGATGGCTGATGATCGTCGCGGTAATCCGACGCCAGTGGACGATGCCGCCCGGGTGATTATTTCGGTGCTCAAGCAACTCGATTGCTCTGCGCCACTGTGGGGCACTTACCACTACGCCGGGCATGAGGCGACCACGCCGTTGGCACTGGGGCAGGCGATTCTTACCGAAGCACGCGCCTTACACCCGCTGGCCATCGAAGCGCCGACCGCCCAGGCTCACGCCGCGCGGCCCGACGCCGCCGAAGAGCCGCAACACGCGGTGCTGGCCTGCAAGAAAATTCTGCACACTTTCGGGATCAAGCCTCGCGCCTGGCGCGCGGCACTCCCGGGCTTACTGGATAGGTTTTATCGCCATGGCTAACGGCCCTGTTTTAATCACCGGCGGCGCCGGTTTCATCGGTTCGCACCTGACCGACGCCTTGCTTGCCAAAGGGCATTCGGTGCGCATTCTCGATGACCTCTCTACCGGCAAACGCAGTAACCTGCCGCTGGACAATCCTCTCGTCGAACTGATCGTGGGCGACGTCGCCGATGCCGCACTGGTGGCGCAGGCCATGGTTGGTTGCAGCGCCGTGGCGCACTTGGCCGCGGTGGCCTCGGTGCAAGCTTCGGTGGATGATCCGGTGAAGACTCACCAGAGCAATTTCATCGGCTCGTTGAATGTCTGCGAAGCCATGCGCGAGGCTGGCGTCAAACGGGTGCTGTTTGCATCCAGCGCAGCGGTCTATGGCAACAATGGCGAAGGCGAATCGATCGACGAAGACACGCCCAAGGCACCGTTGACGCCATACGCGGCGGACAAGTTGGCGAGCGAGCATTACTTCGAATTTTATCGCCGTCAGCATGCTCTGGAACCGGTGATTTTCCGCTTCTTCAACATCTTCGGCCCGCGCCAGGATCCGTCCTCGCCGTATTCCGGGGTGATCAGCATTTTCAGCGAGCGCGCGCAGAAAGGCTTGCCGATCACCGTGTTCGGCGATGGCGAGCAGACTCGCGATTTTGTCTATGTAGAGGACTTGGTGGACGTGTTGGTGCAAGCCATCGAGAAGCCGCAGGTCGAAGTTGGCCCGGTGAATGTCGGCTGGAATCAGGCGACGACTCTCAAGCAAATGCTGACTGCCCTTGAAGCGGTGGTCGGCAAGCTGCCGCCCGTGAGCTACGGCCCGGCGCGTTCCGGTGACATCCGCCATTCACGCGCGAACAACCGACGTTTGCTAGAGCGGTTTACCTACCCGCAACAGACACCGATGAGTGTTGGCCTTGCGCGGTTGCTGGGACGCTGAGGTTTACACAGCCATGAAAAAGGCGCCTTTGAAGGCGCCTTTTTTGTAGCTGATGCAAAACCCGTGGCGAGGGAGCTTGCTCCCGTTCGACTA
This sequence comes from Pseudomonas sp. S2_A02, assembly GCF_054668495.1. Lineage (NCBI taxonomy): Bacteria > Pseudomonadati > Pseudomonadota > Gammaproteobacteria > Pseudomonadales > Pseudomonadaceae > Pseudomonas > Pseudomonas sp. S2_A02. Next base: position 4,434,952 of record NZ_CP162776.1, read on the forward strand.
CGCAGCAGTCGCCATCACTATTGGGTCTGCTTCGCAGCCCAGCGGGAGCAAGCTCCCTCGCCACAAAAGCCGATCAAATGTTGCTTAGAACTTGTAACCCAAACCAACCATGTAGATGAACGGGTCCACATCAACATTGACCCTGGCCCGGGTGCCCGGCGCGACGGCGTTGTTTTCCACGGTCGCGGTGGTGTCGATGTCGATGTAACGTACTTGGGCGTTGATCATTACGTTGTCGGTCAGCATGTAGTCGGCACCGACCTCCCAGGCCAGACCCCAGGTGTTATCCGCCTTGAAGTTGCTGAAGCCATTGGCGGCGGCTTCGCTGCCGACGTGCTCGTCGTAGATCCAGGTGTAGTTGATACCGCCGCCGATGTACGGCTGGAACGCAGACTTGGCGTCCAGCGGGTAGTAGACCAGGCTCAGGGTTGGCGGCAGGTGTTTGAGCGTACCGAGTTTGCCGTTGGCGGCGCCGAGGGCGGTGCCTTTGAGCTTCACGTCATGCTCGAACGGCGAGGCCGCGAGCAGTTCGATCCCCAGATGGTTGGTGATCATGTAAGCGAAGTTCAGGCCCAGTTGCGTGTCGCTGCTCATGGTGGCCTTGCCACCCAGATCGGCCCCCTTCAGCGGGCCTTGATCGACCTTGACACTGGAGCTGTCGGCTTCCGGGTTGACGGTGATCGCACCGGCCCGAACGATGATGTCACCGGCGGTGTGAGCATGGGCGAGCGGGGCGGCGAGCGCGAGGGCGAACAGCGAAGCGCAGAGCTTGAACTTGTGCATGGGGGCTCCAGAGGACGTTAAAAATGTTCGATGTCCAATGGTAGGGATCCAACTGATGCGGTCTTTTGATTCAGCTCAATGAAACAGTGATGGCCCGATTTTTCGCGGAACCTTTGATGGCCTCATCGCGAGCAGGCTCGCTCCCACATTGGATCTGTGCATCAACACAAATCCCCTGTGGGAGCGAGCCTGCTCGCGATTGGCGGCCTGACAGCGACACAGAATTGCCGGATTCACTCCGATAATTCATACACATAAATCTTGTCCGCCTCCATCTGATACCCGGCATCCGCCAACTCGCTGGTGGACGCCTTGACCTGCAACGCACCTTCGATCCAGTACGGCTGATACAACTCATCAAGCTTCACGCCGACTTCGCTTTTGACATGCACGATCTGGTTCGACGGTGGAGGCGGTACATGGATGCAGGCGCCGAAATACGGCACCAGCAGAAACTCCGTGGTGCGGCCTTCTTCACTGACTTCCAGTGGCACGATGTACCCCGGTAAACGAATGTTCTTGCCGTCGAGGCTCTTCACCACCGGTGCGTTCGGCATGTCCTGTTTAGCCGCTGGAGCCGACTCCGCAGACAACGCATCGCTCATCTTCGACAGGTCATGCAGCGGCGTCATGTTCGGCACTTCCGGTGCAGCATCCGGCGGGATCATTTCCGACCAGGTCAGGTCCTTCGGCTCGGCCGCCCACAACGGAAGGGCAATCAGCATCAATAGCGCAAGCACAGCGCGGGGCATCATTAATGTCCTCATAGTCGGATCGACAGGCCATCGGCCAGGGATTGGCGATAAGCACGCCAGGCCGGCACGCTGCCCATCAGCAGCGCGGCGATCAGGATGCCACCGAGCAGCGTCCATTCATATTCGCTCGGCCAGGCCAGCGGCAGGTACAAGCCGTAATTCGACTGCACGTAACCCTGCGCTACGGCGATGCCCACATACAGCAGCGCCACACCGGCAATCACTCCGGACAATGCCAGGGCAAATGCTTCCAGCACCAACAAGGTCGCGATGTGCCACGGCCGAGCGCCGACCGAGCGCAGAATCGCCATCTCGCGGCGCCGCTCGTTGAGGCTGGTGAGAATTGCCGTGAGCATGCCGATCAACCCGGTCAGCACCACGAACAGCGAGACGACGAACAAGGCTTTTTCCGCCGTGCTCATCAAACTCCACAGCTCCTGCAATGCCACACCCGGCAGGATCGCCAGCATCGGTTCGCCACGGAATTCGTTGATCTCTCGTTGCAGCGCAAACGTCGAAATCTTGTTGTTGAGGCCGAGCATGAACGCAGTGATCGCTTGCGGCGTCAGGTCCATGTTGCGCGCCTGTTCGGCACTGATCCGGCCGTTACCGCGTGCCGGCACGCCGTTGTGCCAGTCGATGTGGATCGCTTCCATCCCGCCGAGGCTGATGTGCAGCGTGCGGTCCACCGGGGTGCCGGTGCGCTTGAGAATGCCGACCACGGTGAATGGTTTGTCGTCGTGTTTGACCAGGCTGATCACCGCCACGCCATGGGCCAACACCAGTTTGTCGCCGAGCTTGTAATGCAGCGCATCGGCCACTTCGGCGCCGAGCACCACTTCGAACGGATCGCTGGCGAAGGCGCGGCCATCGGCGAGTTTGAGGTGCTGTTGATGGCCGTACTGATAATGCTCGAAGTACGCCTCGGTGGTGCCCATCACCCGATATCCGCGATGGGAATCGCCGAGGGACATCGGGATCGCCCACTTCACTTTCGGGTTGTTGGCGAAATGTTCAAAGCTGTCCCAGCGGATGTTGTTGGTGGCGTTGCCGATGCGGAACACCGAGTACAACAGCAGGTTCACCGAACCGGAGCGCGCGCCGACGATCAGGTCGGTGCCGCTGATGGTGCTGGCGAAACTGGCTTTGGCTTCGGTGCGCACCCGCTCCACCGCCAGCAGCAGGCAGACCGACAGGGCGATGGCGAACGCAGTGAGGATCGCGGTGAAGCGACGGTTAGCCAGACTGGCCATGGCTAGACGAAACAAATACATCTCAGACCTCGGACGGGGTGGCGGCGCGATTGAGATCGGCCAGCGACAGGTGGCGATCGAACAGCGGCGCGAGGCTCTGGTCATGGCTGACAAACAACAGGCTCGACCCGGCTTCACGGCATTCGGCAAACAGCAGGCGAATGAAGTTCTCGCGGGCGTCGTAGTCCAGCGCCGAGGTCGGTTCGTCGGCGATCACCAGTTCCGGCTGACCGATCAACGCACGTGCGGCGGCGACCCGTTGCTGCTGGCCGATGGACAGCGAATCGGCGCGGCGGCTGAGGATCTTTTCATCCTTGAGGCCCAAGTGGGCGAGCAGGGTGGCCGCAGCCTGATCGACACTGCCGTGGCGCTGGATCGCCCGTTCGGCACGCAGCTTGGAGAAGTGGCAGGGCAGCTCGACGTTCTCGCGCACCGAGAGGAACGGCAGCAAGTTGAACTGCTGGAAGATGTAGCCGGTGTGATCGACGCGGAAGTGATCGCGGGCGCCGGCGGAGAGTTCGGTCAACTCCTGGCCGAGCAGGCGGATGCTGCCGTGATCGGGCTTTTGCACGCCACCGAGCAGGCCGAGCAAGGTGGTCTTGCCGCTGCCGCTGGGGCCTTTGAGGAACAGGGTTTCACCTGGCATAAGACGAAACGCCGGGATGTCCAGCAGCGGCGGATGACCGGGCCAGCTGAAGCCCAGGTCGGACAGTTCGATGAGTGCTTGGGTCATGTGAAACCGGTCAGGTTGGTGGTGAACCCTGTGGGAGCGGGCTTGCTCGCGAAAGCGGTCTGACAGTCAACATGTGTGTTGAATGTGACGGCCCTTTCGCGAGCAAGCCCGCTCCCACATTGGTTTTGTGGTGGATCAGAATTTCAGGGCGGCAGCCTTGGCTGTTACTTCAACCCCTTGCTGCCCGCTCGGGCTGATCAGTTGTACCTGAATCTTCTGGGTGGCCGGGAATGTGTTGAAGATATTCGCCAGATCCAGGGTCTTCAGCGCCCCCGGGGCCGAGCAGCTGAATTGGTAATGGGCATGGATCTCGCTGTGGTCATGATGATGCTCGTGACCGTCCTTGGCGTCTTCTTCGTCATGATCATCGGCACCCGGCTTGTCACCGAACAGCGGGCTTTCCAGTTCCTGAGTCGCGACCACGCAACCGGCGGCTTTCGGCAGGTTGAACAGCACCAGCGGTTTTTCCAGCTGCGCGCGGACGGTGGCGACTTTGGCCTTGTCGGCGTCGGTGGTGGCGGCGTGTTCGAAACCCACCAGGTTCATCGCCGGGCTTTCCAGCTCCAGCTCCAGCGTCTGGCCGTCCAGCGCCGCGTTCAGGCGACCGACGCCATGTTCGTGGGCGGCGAGGCTGCCGTGCTCATCATGATCGTGATCATGTTCGACAGCGGCATGGGCGACAGCCAGCGGCAACAAGGCAAACGGCAAAGCGAGCAGCAGACGGCGCATGGCGGGTCTCCGAAAAGTAAAATGAAACAATTGTTATGTAATCTTATAACGAAAGTGTTGAGAGTTTGACCGTCTGCTTGGCGTTGCGCAAGACCCATGGGAGCATGCGAGTCAGGTATGTGCAGGAGCAGACTTATGTTGCGAATACGCGGAAGCATCGGCGACTGGCCGGTGGATTTGACCCTGGAACTGGATGAGGGTGACTGGGCGCAGCTGGGTGCGCAGTTGCAGGCAGCAAAACCCGAGGAGAGTGCTACGCCGGCCAAACCGGTGAATCAGGACGATGCGCTGTGGCAGATCGCCCAGGAATTGTTGCGCAAGGCCGGGCAATTGAGCGGGCCGGATCTGCTGGAGCAGCTGGAAGGGCTGACCGGCAGCGCAGCGGCGGGCAAACGCTTGTTGGTGCGCTTGCGCCACTGCGCAAACGTCAAAGTGGTGAGCGGCGGGGATACGCCGCTGTACAGCTGGCACAAGCCAGCGTAGGAGCTGCCGAAGGCTGCGATCTTTTGATCTTGTTTTTCCGGCGCTGAAATGGTCGGAAGATCAAAAGATCGCAGCCTGCGGCAGCTCCTACGGGATCGGGTTCACATGGCCCGATCCACTTAATACAGTGCGGCAAACAACTTGCGACGGTATGTGGTCACCAGCGGGTGATCGTTGCCCAGCAGTTCGAACACCTGCAGCAAGGTCTTGTGCGGCAAGCCTTCGCTGTAGCTGCGATTGCGGATGAACAGCTTCAGCAAGGCATCCAGCGCCGCGTCGTATTGCTGACGGGCCAGTTGCTGGATCGCCAGCTGATAGACCGCTTCATCGTCCTGCGGATTTTTCGCCAGACGTGCTTTCAGGTCTGCCGCATCCGGCAAATCCCTGGCCTGACCGAGGAACTGGATCTGTGCCTTGGCGCCGGCCAACGCAGCCTTGTGCTCATCGGTCTTGACCGCGTCGAGCACGATTTGCGCTTCACCCAGCTCGCCGCGCTCAGTCAGGCAGCGGGCATAGAGGATCAGCGCCTTGGCGTTGGTGTTGTCTTCAGCCAGCAGTACTTTGAGCGTGGCTTCGGCGTCGGCGTAACGGCCGTCATCGAACAGCGCCTGAGCCTGTTCGAACGGGTCGGCCGCAGCGGGTGGCGGCATTTGCACGTGAGGTTCGAGCATCGTGCGCACAGCCGATTCCGGTTGTGCACCGGCAAAACCGTCCACCGGCTGACCGTCCTTGAACAGCACCACAGTCGGCAGGCTGCGAATGCCGAAGCGCGCAACAATGTCCTGCTCGATGTCGCAGTTGACCTTGGCCAACAACAATTCGCCCTGATAGCTCTCGGCGATGGTTTGCAGCATCGGCATCAAGGCCTTGCACGGCGCACACCATTCGGCCCAGAAATCCACCAGCACCGGTTTGTGAAAAGAGTTCTCGATCACCGATTGGTCGAAATCGGCAGTCGTGGCGTCGAAAATGTACGGCGTTTCCTGACTCATGGGGGATCTCGTAAAAGCGTGAATGTGGTCACTATAAGGCTTCGCGAGGGGCTGCTGAAAGTCGTAACACTGATCGTTCCCATGCTCCGCGTGGGAATGTAGCCCGGACGCTCCGCGTCCCTTCGTACGGCGTAACGCAGAGCGTCACTGGAGGCATTCCCACGCGGAGCGTGGGAACGATCATGTCCGGGTGGCATGGTAAAGGCTCACATACCGAAACTCTTCAGGCTCGGCCAGATCCGGCAAGGTCATTGCCTCCAGCATTTCAATGCGCCGATACAACGGATGGCGAAAATCCCTCACCCGCGAATCCGCCACCAACGCTTCCCGGCCACGGCTGAGAAACTCGTCGAGCAAAGGCAGATTTGCCCGGTCGTACAACACATCGGCCACCAGAATCAGATCAAACCGATCCGCCTCGGCGAAAAAGTCCGTCGAGTAGCTGAGTTGCACGCCATTGAGTTCGGCATTCGCCCGACACGCGGCAATCGCCAACGGGTCCAGGTCACAGGCCACCACTTCCAGTGCCCCGGCTTTCACCGCCGCAATCCCGGCGACCCCTGAGCCGGCGCCGAAATCCAGCACCCGTTTACCTTCGACCCATTGCCGGTGCTCGGCGAGATAGCGAGCCACGGCCAGCCCACTGGCCCAGCAGAAACTCCAGTACGGCGGCTCGTGGAGAATCCGCCGGGTTTCTTCCGGGTTGAAGGCACGGTCCATGTTGTCGCCGTCGATCAGCCAGAGTTTCAGCTCGGTGCCGGGTAACTCACAGGCTACAAGCTGTGCATCGCCGAGCAGTTCACCTAACGCCTGTTGCAGGTCGAGCGGTGCAATCATGGCGCTTTGACGAATTGCAGCTGACCCAGTGCCTGGGTGGTTGGCTGTGTGATGGTTTGCGCCGGCAGATGCAGAATCAACTGCCCGGACTGGCTGGCGCGGCCACGAAGCTCGACGCGGGCACCGGCCGGAAAGGACTCGGGATTGAAGCGCAGGCGAAACGGCAACACTTGATTGGTGCCGATCAGGTTGGAACTGGCGAGCAATAGTTGCGGACGATCCTTTTCGTCGATCACCAGCAACGCCAGTTCGACTTCGGCGCCGGCCGGCACGCCCTGCAGGGTGCCGCTCAATTCACGTTGATAAGCCGGCAACGGGCCGAGTTCGGCCGACGCCTTGGCTTTCTTCTGCGCCTGTTGCGGTGCAGGGCCGGGCGTCGGTGGCTGGGGCTTGGGCGCATCGCTGCCACAGGCCACCAACAGGCTGAAAAGACTGAGCAAAATGAGGGGTCGTAAAGACATTGGCGGCTCCAACAAGCGAAATCCATATACAGCCAGTCTGTATACCGCAAACCCTATGGCTTGTCTTGCCACGGGGATGCGCTACCATGGCCCTCCCATTTTTTGTTGCCTGCCACCATGCACTGTCCCTTCTGCGGTGCCAACGACACCAAGGTCATCGACTCGCGTCTGGTCGCCGAGGGCGAACAGGTGCGCCGCCGGCGTGAATGCCTGGCCTGCGGCGAACGTTTCACGACGTTCGAAACCGCTGAACTGGTGTTGCCGCGCCTGATCAAAACCGACGGCAGTCGCCAGCCGTTCGACGAAGAAAAACTGCGTGCCGGCATGCAGCGTGCGCTGGAGAAGCGCCCGGTGAGTGTCGAGCGCCTCGAATCGTCGCTGGTGCATATCAAACACAAGCTGCGCGCCACCGGCGAACGCGAGGTCAAATCCCTCGTGGTCGGCGAACTGGTGATGGCCGAGCTGAAGAAGCTTGATGAAGTCGCCTATATCCGCTTCGCTTCGGTGTACCGCCGCTTCCAGGACCTCAACGAGTTCCGCGAAGAGATCGATCGCCTCGCCCGTGAACCGGTGAAAGAATGACCACACCTCCCGAACAAGCCATCCTCGACGCGCATTACATGGCCCGGGCCCTGGAACTGGCGCGCAAAGGTCATTACACGACGCATCCCAACCCCCGGGTTGGCTGCGTGGTGGTGCGTGACGGGCAGATAGTCGGCGAAGGCTGGCATGTGCGCACCGGTGAACCGCACGCCGAAGTTCACGCCCTGCGCGCCGCTGGCGACAAGGCGCGGGGCGCCACGGCTTACGTGACCCTCGAACCTTGCAGCCACCACGGCCGTACGCCGCCCTGCGCTGATGCGCTGGTGAATGCCGGTGTGGCGCGCGTCGTTGCGGCGATGCAGGACCCGAACCCGGAAGTCGCCGGTCGCGGTCTGCAACGCCTGGCCCAGGCCGGTATCGCCACTGAAAGCGGTGTGCTGGAAGGCGAGGCGCGCAAGCTCAATCAAGGCTTCCTCAAACGCATGGAACATGGCTTGCCGTTCGTGCGGGTCAAGTTGGCCATGAGCCTCGACGGTCGCACGGCGATGGAAAGCGGCGAGAGCCAGTGGATTACCGGTCCGGCGGCGCGTTCGGCGGTACAGCGTTTGCGCGCCGAGGCCAGCGTGGTGCTGACCGGCGCCGACACGGTACTGGCGGACAATGCGCGCTTGACCGTACGTGCCGACGAATTGGGTCTGGACGCTGAACAAACGGCCTTGGCCATGAGCCGTCCGCCGCTTCGTGTGCTGATCGACGGTCGCCTTCGGGTGCCGCTGAATGCACCGTTCTTCAAGGCCGGTCCGGCACTGGTCGCCACGTGTGTCGCGGTGGAAGAACAGTACGCCAACGGCCCGGAATGCCTGATCGTGCCGGGCGATGATGGCCAGGTCGATCTGCATCAGTTACTGGTCGAGCTCGCCAACCGTGGCGTCAATGACGTGCTGGTCGAGGCCGGCCCGCGACTGGCTGGCGCGTTTGCCCAACTCGGGTTGGTGGACGAATTCCAGATATTCATCGCCGGCAAGTTTCTCGGCTCCTCGGCCCGCCCCTTACTGGACTGGCCACTGGCGCAGATGAAAGATGCGCCCGAGCTCAAAATCACCGAAATTCGTGCGGTTGGCGATGACTGGCGAGTCACTGCCATCCCTGTGCCATCGGCGAGCGTATAATTCCCGGCCTGCGCCACAAGCGAAGGCTTTGTTCTCGAGGAGGACTCCATGTTTACCGGCATCATCGAATCCATCGGCAGTATTCGTGCATTGACCCCAAAAGGCGGAGATGTGCGGGTTTACGTAGAAACCGGCAAGCTCGACCTGAGCGATGTAAAGCTGGGCGACAGCATTGCCGTCAACGGCGTGTGCCTGACCGCGGTTGAATTGCCGGGCAATGGCTTTGCGGCGGACGTCAGTCGCGAAACCCTCGACTGCACCGCCATGAATGACCTCAAAAGCGGCAGCCCGGTCAACCTGGAAAAAGCCCTGACTCCGACCACCCGCCTCGGCGGACACTTGGTCAGCGGTCACGTTGATGGCGTGGGTGAAGTGGTTGCCCGCACTGAAAATGCCCGCGCCGTGGAGTTTCGCATCCGTGCCCCGAAAGACCTGGCCAAGTACATCGCCCATAAAGGCTCGATCACCGTCGACGGCACCAGCCTGACCGTGAACGCAGTCGATGGCGCCGAGTTCTTGCTGACCATCATTCCGCACACCCTGAGCGAAACCATCATGGCGTCGTACCAGCCTGGTCGCCGGGTGAATCTGGAAGTGGACTTGCTGGCCCGTTACCTGGAGCGCCTGCTGCTGGGCGACAAGGCCGCCGAGCCGACTGCCGGCAGCACCATTACCGAAAGCTTTCTGGCCGCCAATGGCTACCTCAAATCCTGACTCAAGGGGGTGCCTTGTGGCGCTCAATAGCATCGAAGAACTGGTTGAAGACATCCGCCAAGGCAAGATGGTCATCCTCATGGATGACGAAGACCGCGAGAACGAAGGCGACCTGATCATGGCCGCCGAGTGCTGCCTGCCTGAACACATCAACTTCATGGCCAAGCACGCCCGTGGCCTGATCTGCATGCCGATGAGCCGCGAGCGCTGCGAACTGCTCAAGCTGCCGTTGATGGCGCCACGCAACGGTTCCGGTTTCGGCACCAAGTTCACTGTGTCCATCGAAGCCGCCGAAGGCGTGACCACCGGTATCTCCGCGGCCGACCGTGCGCGCACCGTGCAAGCCGCTGCCGCCAAAGACGCCAAGGCTGAAGACATTGTCAGCCCCGGTCACATCTTCCCGCTGATGGCCCAGGCCGGCGGTACGCTGGCCCGCGCCGGCCACACCGAAGCTGCTTGCGACCTGGCGCGGATGGCCGGTTTCGAGCCGAGCGGTGTGATCTGCGAAGTGATGAACGACGACGGCACCATGTCCCGTCGCGCCGAGCTCGAAGCGTTTGCCGCTGAACACAACATCAAGATCGGCACCATCGCCGACCTGATTCATTACCGGATGATCCACGAACGTACCGTTCAGCGGATTGCCGAGCAGCCGCTGGACAGCGAACTGGGCCAGTTCAACCTGGTGACCTATCGTGATTCGGTGGAAGGCGACGTGCACATGGCCCTGACCCTGGGCACCGTATGCGCCGAAGAGCCGACGCTGGTTCGTGTGCACAACATGGACCCGCTGCGTGACCTGTTGATGGTCAAGCAACCGGGCCGCTGGAGCCTGCGCGCCGCCATGGCTGCGGTTGCCGAGGCTGGCAGCGGCGTGGTGCTGTTGCTCGGTCACCCGCTCGATGGCGACGTGTTGCTGGCGCATATCCGCGAAACCGCGGATCACAGCGCAGTGAAAAAACCGACCACTTACAGCATCGTCGGTGCCGGCTCGCAGATCCTTCGGGACCTGGGCGTGCGCAAAATGCGCCTGATGAGTGCGCCGATGAAATTTAATGCGATATCCGGTTTCGATCTGGAAGTTGTAGAATACGTGCCCTCCGAATAATGACCGGCAGTTTGCGGGCCTGTATTCGCGGTTAACACATCACTGAGGGGCGCGTAGAAAACGCGTCCCGGCTCTTTAAGAGATCTAACGAATGACCCTGAAGACCATCGAAGGTACCTTCATCGCCCCTAAAGGCCGCTACGCTTTGGTAGTGGGCCGTTTCAACAGCTTCGTCGTTGAAAGCCTGGTCAGCGGTGCAGTTGATGCCCTGGTTCGCCATGGCGTGAGCGAAAGCGACATCACCATCATCCGCGCGCCTGGCGCCTTCGAAATCCCGCTGGTTGCGCAAAAAGTCGCTCAGAAGGGCGAGTTCGCGGCAATCATCGCCTTGGGCGCAGTCATTCGTGGCGGTACTCCGCACTTCGAATACGTGGCGGGCGAATGCACCAAGGGCCTGGCCCAGGTGTCCATGGAGTTCGGCGTACCGGTCGCTTTCGGCGTACTGACCGTTGATTCCATCGAACAAGCCATCGAACGTTCCGGCACCAAGGCCGGTAACAAAGGTGCTGAAGCTGCCCTGTCCGCTCTGGAAATGGTCAGCCTGCTGGCGCAGTTGGAGGCCAAGTGATTAGCGACGATAGCGATCGTTTCAACCCGCGCGATCCAAAGCCTGCGGATGCCGGTAAGCCATCGAAAAGCGTCAAGCGTCGCGAAGCCCGTCAGCTCGCGACTCAGGCGCTGTACCAATGGCACATGGCCAAGCAATCGCTGAACGAGATCGAAGCGCAGTTTCGGGTCGATAACGATTTCAGCGATGTCGACGGCGCCTACTTCCGTGAAATCCTGCATGGGGTTCCGGCACAGAAGGACCGGATCGACGCCGCACTGGCGCCATGCCTGGACATCACCATCAAAGAGCTGGACCCGGTTGAACTGGCGGTCTTGCGCCTGTCCACCTGGGAGCTGCTCGAGCGCGTTGATGTGCCGTACCGCGTTGTGATCAACGAAGGTATCGAACTGGCCAAGGTCTTCGGTTCCACCGACGGCCACAAGTTCGTCAACGGCGTGCTCGACAAGCTGGCCCCGCGTCTGCGTGAAGCTGAAGTGAAGGCGTTCAAGCGCTAACCCGCTTGAATTTGCGATGGGTGAGTTTGAGCTGATCCGCAATTTCTTCGCCGCCGCGCCTTGTGCGCAGGGCGGCGAAGGCGTTGCCCTCGGGATCGGCGACGACTGCGCCTTGCTGGCTGTTCCCCCCGGGGAACAGTTGGCGATTTCCACCGACACCCTCGTGGCCGGTGTGCATTTCGCAGACCCCTGCGACCCGTTTCTGCTCGGTCAGCGCTCGCTGGCTGTGGCGGTCAGTGATCTGGCCGCCATGGGCGCCGCTCCCATTGCCTTTACCCTTGCCTTGACCTTGCCGACGGTGACCACCGATTGGCTGGAAGCCTTCGCCCGTGGTTTGAACCTCATGGCGCAAAATTGCGCTGTGGCGCTGGTGGGTGGCGATACCACTCGCGGGCCGTTGAGCCTGACCATGACTGTGTTCGGTCGGGTGCCAACCGGTCTGGCGTTGACCCGCAGCGGCGCACAGCCGGGCGATTTGCTTTGCGTGGGCGGTGAGCTGGGGAATGGCGCGGGTGCGTTGCCATTGGTGCTGGGCCAGCGAATGGCTGATGCGGCCATCGCTGATCCGTTGCGTGCCCATTACTGGTCGCCGCAACCGCAGCTGGGTCTGGGCGTGGCGTTGCGCGGCAGAGCCACAGCGGCGCTGGACATCTCCGACGGCCTGCTCGCCGACTGCGGGCACATTGCCTTGGCGTCGAAAGTCGGGGTTCAGGTAGAGCGCAACAAGCTGCCGTTATCGAAGGCGCTGCTGGCCTTCCTCGGTCAGTCTGGCGCTGAGCAAGCCGCCCTGAGCGGTGGTGACGATTACGTGCTGGCCTTCACCTTGCCGCCCGCCGAGTTGCCATCGTTGCTGGCGGACGGCTGGCCGATCCATGTGCTTGGACGGGTAGTAGAGGGGCAGGGCGTGATGCTGCTGGACGCCGACGGACACGACATCACCCCGCCAATCCGGGGTTATCAACATTTTCGGGAGACACCGTGACAGATCATCCCAAACAGGTCCCGGCGGAGTTCGTACCGCCGTCGGTCTGGCGCAATCCTTGGCATTTCCTGGCGTTCGGCTTCGGCTCGGGCACCCTGCCAAAAGCGCCGGGCACCTGGGGTTCGTTAGTGGCGTTACCCTTCATTCCGTTGTGGCAGATGCTGCCCGATTGGGGCTACTGGCTGATGCTCGGCATCACCATGCTGTTCGGCTTCTGGCTGTGCGGCAAGGTCGCCGATGATTTGCGCGTGCACGACCACGAAGGCATCGTCTGGGATGAAATGGTCGGGATGTGGATCACCCTGTGGCTGGTGCCGGAAGGTTGGTATTGGTTGTTGGCGGGGTTCCTGATGTTCCGCTTCTTCGACATCCTCAAGCCCTGGCCGATTCACTGGATCGACCGACATGTGCACGGCGGTGTAGGCATCATGCTCGACGATGTGCTGGCGGGCGTATTTGCTTGGTTGGCGATGCAAGGGCTGGTGTGGCTTTTCGTCTGATGCGTCAAGTGAGAGAAACGGGGATGGCGCAACGCGGGTTGCTGCTGATGGTTTTCGCGCTATTTTGCTCGTTCGCCCAGGCGGGGGATGCACCGACGACGCCGTCCGTGATTCATCTGGCCAGCGAAGCCTGGGAAGACTTCACCAACGCCGATGGTCGTGGTTTGGGTTGGGATGTGCTGCGCGAAGTGTTCGAGCCGGCTGGCGTCAAACTGGATATTCGCACCGAACCTTACACGCGCGCCACGGGCCTGGCACAGCGCGGCGAAGTGGACGCCTGTGTCGGTGCTTATCGGGATGAAGTGAGCGATGTGCTCTATCCGCGCTGGCATTTCGATACCGATCCGATTTATGCACTGGGTCTGGCCAGCAATCCGGCGCCGACTCTGGAAACCCTGGGCAACTATCGATTGGCCTGGGTGCGCGGCTACAAATTCCAGGATTATTTACCCAATGTGCAGAGCTACAACGAAATCGTGCGGCGTACCGGGATTCTTTCGATGCTGATTCACAACCGCATCGATTACTACATCGACGCGCTGGACGAGGTTAACTCCACCGTCAACCGAACCAAGACCCCGTCGCAATTTCGCCGCACGCATATCGTGGATTTGCCGCTTTATCTGTGCTTTGCCGACACGCCGAATGCCCGCAAGTTGATGGTGTTGTTCGACCAGCGAATGGAGTTGCTGGTAAAAAGCGGTCAGCTGAAACCGATCTTCGCGAAGTGGAAGCAGCCGTACCCGTTTGGCACAAACTGAACATAGTCAATGTGGGAGCGGGCTTGCTCGCGAAAGCGGTATATCAGACAACTCATATGTTGAATGTGAGTCCGCTTTCGCGAGCAAGCCCGCTCCCACAGGGCCGTTGGCTTGGCCTCTTGATCAAACATTTTGATCGTTATGCCCCATAATTCAGCCTAAGCGTCTGCAGGAACGTGCTGTTACAATGCCGCCTCTGCGAATCTTCAGTACTTATAGATCAGGAGCACACCGGTGCCTGTCGTTTTTGTCGCCGCTTCCAAGCTGCCAACGCCTTTTGCGCAATTCACCATGCATGGCTTTCTCGATGAAGAGAACGGGCGCGAGCACGTAGTACTGAGCCTGGGTGAGTTCGCCGACGGTGCTCCGGTACTCGGCCGGTTGCACTCCGAATGCCTGACCGGCGATGCCTTGTTCAGCCAGCGTTGCGACTGCGGTTCGCAACTCGAGGCAGCCTTGCAGGCGATCGCCCGTGAAGGCCGTGGCGTGTTGCTTTACTTGCGTCAGGAAGGTCGCGGCATTGGCCTGCTGAACAAGATCCGCGCCTATGAATTGCAGGATGGCGGTGCCGACACCGTTGAAGCCAACGAGCGTCTGGGCTTCGCCGCCGATCAGCGCGACTACGCCATGTGCTTGCCGATGCTGGAGCACCTGGGCGTGAAGTCCCTGCGTCTGATGACCAACAACCCACGCAAGGTCAAAGCCTTGACCGACATGGGCATCGTGGTTGCCGAGCGCGTGCCGTTGCACACCGGGCACAACCCGCACAACAAACTCTATCTGGCGACCAAGGCCAGCAAGCTCGACCACATGATGGGCAACGAGCATCAGGGCGAGGCTGACCGGGCGTGACTCGCGGTCAGGTACGGCGGCGACTGTCCGTCAACTGGTGGCAGTATCTGGCGCTGGCCTTGCTGCCGCTGTTCGTGATCAACGGTGTATTCGGCAAAAGCGAGGCGATTCTACCGGTGCTGGCCATGCCGTTGTTCATCGCCGGTGTGGCCTCGATGTTTGTCAGCCTGAAGTTCTTTGGCGGCTACAAGCACGCACTGATTGCCACCCAGAAAGCCCTCGATACCCCTGAAGAACCCGCCGCCTGGATCGCCTTGGCCGCGAAACGCCGTGCCGCGTTTCTGGTCGCCGGCCTGCCCGCCTGGATCGGTGCGCTGGCGGTATTCGTCGGGCTTGAAGCTGTGCCGCTGGTGCTGCTGGCGCTGTCGACCGCGGTGCTGTTCTACCTCTACCGTATCCCGCGTCAACTCGGCTGATGCGCAGCATCTGGCTGGCGGTGTTGCTGCTGGCCGTCAGCGGCTCGGCGCCTGCGGTCGAGCGGGTCGTCAGTCTGGCGCCGTCGCTTTCTGAAATCGTCGTTGAGCTGAACTCGGCTGACCTGCTAGTCGGTGTGCTGGATGCAGGCGAACGTCCCGCTGAACTCAAAGACATTCCTTCCGTTGGCAGCTACGGCCAGTTGGACATGGAACGACTGCTCAGCCTCAAACCCGATCTGTTGCTGCTCTGGCCGGGCAGTGTGGGGCCGGCTCAGCGTGAACAGCTCAAACGGCTGAACATCCCCACCTATGTCGCCGAACCTCACGACCTCGAACAACTTGCCGCCCAGATTGAAGCGATTGCTACGCAACTTGGCAGAGCGGAGCGTGGCGTTTCGTTGGCCGAAAATCTGCGTCAACGACTCGATTCCCTGCGCCAGCGTTATCGAAGGGATGAGCCGATACGGGTGTTTTATCAAGTCTGGGATCGGCCGCTGTACACCGTGGGCGGCGGGCAGATCATCAGCGATGCGCTGGAGGTCTGCGGGGCACGCAATGTGTTTGCCGACCTGACGCAGCCTGCTCCGCAGGTCAGTGTGGAGGCGGTATTGCAGCGCAATCCCGAGGTGATTCTGGCCAGTGATCAGGCGCAGCTCGATGCGTGGAAGACCTGGCCTCAGGTAACGGCGGTGGCGCAGGGGCAATTGCTGTTGGTGACGGATAAGGGGCTGGAGCGGCCGAGTGGGCAGATGATCGAAGCGACTGCCAAGTTGTGCCAGTTGATCGCGCCAGACCATTAAGACCGAGGCGCGGCCTTCGCGGGCAAGCCTCGCTCCTACGGGTTTGAGTCGATCAAAAAATTTTCGACAACACCAAGCTCTGTAGGAGCGAGGCTTGCCCGCGAAGAGGCCCGCCTGAGCACCGCTGATCTCAGATCAAAACTCCGGCGTCCAGGTCGCCCCGAACATCCACGCTCGGCCTTCTTCGCGATACCCATACTGACTGCCGTCATGGCTGTACAACGCCCGGCTGTAACCCTTGTCCAGCAAGTTATCGACCTTCAATTCCAGCTTGATCTCGCGATTCAGCGCCCAACTGCTACGCAACCCCAACAACGCATATCCGCCCAGCGGCTGCTGGTTGTTCTCGTCGTCATAACTGCTGCTCACCGCTTGCCAACTGGCCCCGAGGCCGAACCGGTCGAACTGCCGATCCAGATCCAGGCTCAAAGTCCGCCGTGCACGACGGGCGAGGGTGTGGCCGCTGTCGCGATCCCGTGGGTCGATGATTGCTATGCCGAGGTTGCTCTGCCAGCCGAACAGCTCTTGTTTCAAAGCCGCTTCAAAACCGTTGATCCGCGCCGAAGCGACGTTCGCCGGGCGGTTGTTGCTGCCGAAAATAATCGCGTCTTCCAGATCTGTGCGGTACAGCGAAGCTTCAAGGCGACTGCTTTGCGTCAGCTGACTGCGCCACTGCAGCTCATAACTTTTCGAGGTCTCGGGTTTCAGGTCCGGGTTGCTGAAGTCCGGGTAGTACAGGTCGTTGAAGGTCGGCGCGCGGAAGCCTTCGCTGTAGGTCAACAGCACATCGTTGTCCAGGTTCAGCGGCAGGGTGAACGTGCCGCTCCAGCTGTTCTGGCTGCCGAACTGCTGGTTCTGGTCACGACGCAGGCCCAGTTCGGTAGAGAAACTGTCGGCCTGATAGCGATGCTGGATAAACGCTGCGCGGTTCCAGCGGCTGTCTTCGTCGAACGCTGTGCTGCTATTGATTCGGTCTTCGTACCAGTCGCCGCCGAGGATCAGGCTGTTGCGCTCATCCAGGGTCAGGTCGTTCTGCCAATTCACCGAATCGCGATAGGTGTTGAACACGCTGCGTTCATCGCTGAGCTTGTCGAGTGTCTTTTCACGGTTTTCGCTGTGGCCGAACTCGATGCGGGTTTTCCACCGGTCATTGATCCGCGCGTCGGCGTAACTGCTGACGCTGCTCACGGAGAACTCGCTGTAGGGCTGCTGCTGGACCGATTCGAAGGTGTTCATGTCGAAGCGACCGAACGGATTGTCGAAAGCACTTTTGCCCTGGTTATCCAGCAGATTGGCGCCGATTTCGATGTCGTCGGTGAGCGCGTGGCTCAGGCTTAAGCTGACCGACTTATTGCGGTATTCATCGTGATCGCCATCACTGGGATAAGACTCGTGCGTGCGATTGATGCCTGACGTTTCATCAAGGCTGGCACCGAGATTGAAGCGTGTCTGCGCGTTGCCGCCGGACAATCCGAGGCTGCGCTCCCAGGTCTGGTTGCTGCCCACCCCGACGTGCATGCGTGGTTGCAGGCCTTGTTCGTCGCCACGGCGAGTGAAGATCTGGATCACCCCGCCAATCGCATCGCTGCCGTAAATCACCGAGCGGGAGCCGCGCAGTACTTCCACACGCTCGACCTGTTCGATGTTGATGTGTTGCAGGTTGCTGTCGCCGGAGGTCGAGTTGCCAATGCGCTGGCCGTCGACCAGCACCAGGCTTTGCGCCGACTTGGTACCACGGATGTAGATCCCCGGCAGACTGCCACGCCCCCCGGTTTGCCCGACCTGCACGCCCGGTACGCGGCGCAGCAAGTCGGTAACGCTGCTCGGTTGCAGACGGTCGATGTCGTCGCGAGTGAACACCGTGTTGGCGGCGCTGCTGTCGTTGCGCGCTTCGACCTGACGGTTGGCGCTGATCAGCACGTCCGGCAGTTTCAGGGCCTGGTCGCGTTCGAAGGTGTCGGCCAAGAGTTGGCCGGCCGGCAGGAGGGTCAGCATCAGGGCAAAAGGGGAGAGTTTCATAAACAGTCCGTCGACACTTTGGGGTGAACACAAATCAAATGTGGGAGCGGGCTTGCTCGCGAATGCGGTGTGTCAGTCAACATTGATGCCGACTGATACACCGCATTCGCGAGCAAGCCCGCTCCCACAGGGTTTTGCATGTAGCCAGAGGATTAGATATTCAGCAGTTGCAGGCGCTGACGCACCGCTTCTTCGATTCCGGCCTCATCCAGCCCACACTCAGCCAGCATCTGTGCAGGCTTGGCGTGCTCGACATAAACGTCCGGCAAGCCCAGGTGCAGCACCGACTTGAGGATGTTCTCGCGGGCAAGGAACTCGCTGACCGCGCCACCGGCACCGCCCATGATTGCGTTCTCTTCGACGGTCACCAATAACTCGTGGCTGCCGGCGATTTCGCGAACGAGTGCTTCGTCGAGCGGTTTGACGAAACGCATGTCGACCACGGTCGCATCCAGCTTCTCGGCGACTTTCAGTGCCTCGGCCAATTGCACGCCAAACACCAGCAGGGCGACTTTGCTGCCCTGACGGCGGACGACACCCTTGCCGATTTCAATCGGTTCGAGGTCTTTAGCGATCGGCGCATTCGGGCCAGTGCCGCGCGGATAACGCACCGCCGCCGGGCCGTTGTACAGGTGGCCGGTGCTGAGCATCTTACGCAGTTCGTTTTCGTCGCTCGGGGTCATCACCAGCATGCCGGGGATGCAACGCAGGAACGACAGGTCGAAGCTACCCGCGTGCGTCGGGCCGTCTTCACCCACCAGACCTGCGCGGTCGATGGCGAACAAAACGTCGAGGTTTTGCACCGCCACATCATGCACAAGCTGGTCGTAAGCGCGCTGCAGGAACGTCGAATAGATCGCCACCACCGGTTTTGCGCCTTCGCAGGCCATGCCAGCCGCGAGGGTCACGGCGTGTTGCTCGGCAATCGCCACGTCGAAATAACGCTCCGGGAAGCGCTCGCTGAAGGCCACCAGGTCGGAGCCTTCCTTCATCGCCGGGGTAATCCCGACCAGACGCGGATCAACCGCGGCCATGTCGCACAGCCATTCACCGAACACACCGGAATACTTCGGCCCCCCGGCTTTCTTCGGCGCGGCGGCCGGAGCATCCACAGGTTCGAGTTTGGTGATGGCGTGGTAACCGATCGGGTCGACTTCCGCCGGAGCGAAGCCTTTGCCTTTCTTGGTGACCACGTGCAGGAATTGCGGGCCTTTCAGATCGCGCATGTTGCGCAGGGTAGCGATCAGGGTCGGCAGGTCGTGGCCATCGATCGGGCCGATATAGTTCCAGCCCAGCTCTTCGAACAGCGTGCCGGGAACCAGCATGCCTTTGGCGTATTCTTCGGTGCGACGGGCGATTTCCCAGGCGCCGGGTAGACGCGAGAGGACCTTTTTGCTGCCTTCGCGCATGCTCGCGTAAGTGCGGCTGGAAAGGATTTTCGCCAGATAGTTCGACAGCCCGCCGACGTTGCGCGAGATCGACATGTCGTTGTCGTTGAGGATCACCAGCATGTTGGCGTCTACTTCCGGCGCATGGTTCAGCGCCTCGAAGGCCATGCCGGCGGTCAGTGCGCCGTCGCCAATCACCGCGATCGCCTTGCGATCGCTGTTTTGCAGGCGGGCGGCAATCGCCATGCCCAGCGCTGCGCTGATCGACGTGCTGGAGTGGCCGACGCCAAAGGTGTCGTACTCGCTCTCGGAGCGACGCGGGAAGGCGGCAATGCCGTCCTTCTGGCGCAGGGTGCTCATGCGCTCGCGACGGCCGGTGAGGATTTTGTGCGGATAGGCCTGATGACCCACGTCCCACACCAGCCGGTCATCCGGGGTGTCGAAGACGTAATGCAACGCGATGGTCAGCTCGATGACGCCCAGGCCGGCACCGAAATGCCCACCGGTCTGACCGACCGTGTAGAGCAATTCCAGGCGCAACTCATCAGCCAGGGTTTCCAGCTCGGCTTCGCCTAACCGGCGCAGGCCGTCCGGCGTGTTGGCACGGTCGAGCAGGGGCGTGGTCGGGCGCTTGCGGGGAATCTCATGAAACGTCGTGGGCATCAGGCGAATCGTTATAGGTATAAAAGATGCGGCAGTTTACCTGATGCATCGCCCCCTGCCCACGCGTTGGTTTTTTTTGGCGGATACGCCGTCAGCTGCGGCGATCGACGATATACCGGGCCAGATCGCGCAACGGCTCGGCCGCCGCGTCAAACGGTCGCAGCGCGTGCAGGGCCTGGTCGCGCAGTTCCAGGGCATAGGCCTTGGCCGCGTCAAGACCGAGCAGAGCCGGGTAGGTCGGCTTGTCCCGGGCGATGTCGGCGCCCTGGCGTTTGCCGAGGGTTTCGGTGTCACTTTCGACGTCGAGAATGTCGTCCTGGACCTGAAATGCCAGGCCAATGGCCTGTGCATAACTCCGCAAGGACTTCAGTTCGTCCTTCGCGGCATGACCGCTGGCCAAGGCACCGAGCTTGACGCTGACCTCGATCAACGCGCCGGTCTTGTGCCGGTGCATGTATTCAAGGGCTTTTTGATCGAGCTTCAGGCCCACCGAACCGAGATCGATGGCTTGCCCGCCGACCATGCCCGCCGGGCCCGCCGCCAACGCTAGGGCGCTGACCATCTGTAGACGGGTTTCGGCGTCGCAACTGCTCAGGCGTGGGTCGAGCAGGGCGCTGAAGGCCAGACTCTGCAAACCGTCACCAGCGAGGATTGCGCAGGCTTCATCGAATTTTTTATGCGTAGTCGGCTGGCCTCGACGCAGATCGTCGTCGTCCATGGCCGGCAAATCGTCGTGCACCAACGAATAGGCGTGGATCAGCTCCACCGCGCAGGCCGCGCCGTTGGCTTGCTCAGCCTTGCCGCCCAGCGCCTCACACGCGGCGTAGGCCAGCAACGGGCGTACGCGCTTGCCGCCATTCATCACGCTGTAGCGCATGGCTTCGTAGAGGCGGGCGAGTTCAGAGCTCGGGGGGCTGAACAGGGTTTCCAGTGCAGCATTGACGCGGGCCTGGCTGGTCGCCGAATACGCCGCAATCATTCTGGCTGATCCGCGTCGAAGGGTTCCTCGGCCAGCTCACCATCACGCTCGAGCAGCACTTGAACCTTCTGCTCGGCCTGAGCCAGAGCCGCCTGGCAATCACGGGTCAGCCCGATGCCCTGCTCGAAAGCGGTCAGCGAGTCTTCCAGCGACAATTCGCCGTTCTCCAGACGCTCCACCAGCGTTTGCAGGTCAGCGAGAGATTGTTCGAAATCCAGTGCAGCTTTTTTGCGGGCCATGGCGGCTATTTCCGGTTGACGTTAAACCGGCGCGACACTAGCAGACATAGGGGTTATGGGCAAATGAGCGGGGCGGTTCGGCCAATGGTTTTTGGGAGTCAATGCGGCTCTGTGGCTATCATGATTAATGTGTTAGTGGCGGGGATAGTTCTGGGATGAACCGATCAAAAATGCTATTCGGCTCATATAGTGAGCCGAATATGACGTCTATTCGGCTCACCGGTCAGCCATCGACAGGGTGTCCCCGACGTCCGGGTGCGACTGAATCGCGCAATATCGCGGTCTGGACTCGACCCATTTGCAGTGGGCTGCAGGTCAAAGCATATCTTTCAGGCATTAAAAAGCCGGCTTGTGGCCGGCTTCTCGGGGACTGGCTTGGTTTATTTTTGGTAAACCGCGCCAGCCTTCAAAACGTACACCCGGATCTTGCGTCCGGCTGTGGGACTCGGCGAGAAAGTCATCTGCCTTATCGGTGCGATCTGAGCCTGAAGAAGGGGCGATGCGCAAATGTGGGGCGCAGCATACTGATTTTTTTGAGGAATTCCCAGCTTGGTATGCGGGTAGAGCGATTGCGCTGAGGTGTAGCGGCTGCCGAAGGCTGCGTTCGGCTGCGAAGCAGTCGTAAACCCGGTGACCATGGACTGTCCGCCACAGTAAATGGTTTGCGACTGCTGCGCAGTCGAACGGGGCGATGCGGCGTTCCGACAAGCCCCCTCCCCACAGTGGATCACAGAGTTACGTGCTTACAGGAAGGGCACAGACGGCCGCCGTTTGTTGAGCGTCGACCACCAGAATACCCATCCCAATACCCTGATGTTTTGCTTGTCGATCTGCTCGGCACTGAAGATCTCGTCTGGATACTCGGCTTTGTTGTAACTGCGCAACCGCAGCGCATTCCCCGGCATTCGATGCAGGTATTTGATCCGCAGCATCCCGTCATGCTCGATCGCATAAATTTCCCCATCAATAACCTGAGTAAGCCCGCGGTCGATTGCAAGCGTCGAGCCGTCTTCAATCTTTTCGGCCATGCTGTTGCCGATCATGTGAGTAAAAATAGCGTCGGCGTGGTTGATTTCCAGGGAGTCCAGATGGCTGCGGGGCAGGCGGATGGATTGGCTGGGGTCTTTGACGACGTGAGTTTTGTTGGAGCCCGGGGCGGTGGTTGTTTCTTTGTAGAAGGGCAGCTCGACGTCGATGGCCTCGATCACCGTGTAGATGCCGCGGATGGCCTGGGCGTCGAAGGTGTTACCGGCCTCGTCGAGCACGCGCAGGCGTGAGGATTCTTTCGGGCCTTCGCCGGTTTTTAGCCAGTCGCTGTTTACAGACAGTAGTCTGGCGACCTCTTCCATGCGGTAGGCGGGCACACCTCGGGTGTACCAGTTGTGGATATTTTGCGCTTCCGTGTCGAAGAAAGCGGCAAATCCTGTGGTTGTGATTTTCGCTGCTTCGAGGAGTGCTTTAAACCGTGGGCCGCTAGTGTTCTTTTTCATAAACACGAGTTTACTGGCGCAGGATGGGGGGTTGAATAAACGATCCGTTCAAATTTCGAGGGAAATTTAAGACTGGATGTAAGACGCTTTTAGTGGAATTTAAACAAGAAAAAACCAAAGCCAAGAAGCGCTATACGTACCGTTAAAAAGGTGAGTATCTGAATGGAGCGCCCACAAAAAACCCCGGATCAACCGGGGTTTTTCTTCAAACGTCGCAGCTAGAAGCTAAGCGGCTTCTCAGCCTTTATAGGCAGCAACCGACTTGGTGATCGCGTCGCGGGCGGCATCTGCGCCGGCCCAGCCTTCAATCTTCACCCATTTGCCTTTTTCGAGATCTTTGTAGTTCGCGAAGAAGTGCTCGATCTGCTGAATCAGCAGCGGAGGCAGATCGGTGTATTCCTTCACGTCGACGTACAGCTGGGACAGCTTGTCGTGTGGAACCGCGATCACTTTGGCATCGCCGCCGCCGTCGTCGGTCATGTTCAGGATGCCGACTGGACGCGCGCGGATTACCGAACCTGGAGCAACCGGGTAAGGGGTCACGACCAGCACGTCGAGGGGATCACCGTCGTCGGCCAAGGTGTTCGGGATGTAACCGTAGTTGGCCGGGTAGAACATCGGGGTGGCCATGAAACGGTCAACGAACAGGCAGTCGCTGTCTTTGTCGATTTCGTATTTGATCGGCGCGTGGTTGGCCGGGATCTCGATCGCGACGTAGATGTCGTTCGGCAGGTCTTTGCCAGCCGGAATCTTGCTGTAGCTCATTGGGCGGTGCCCCCGTTAGTTGGCCAAAAACACTTGGCCGGATTGACCAAAAAGTGGCGGCGATTATAGGCATATTCCGCCGTCGTTGCCATGCGCCAGAGGTCGTAGAGACCCAGGTGCCCGCTAGTCGTGTGCCTGATAGACAGGGTTCTCGACCAGAAGTTGCTTCAGTCTCGCCAGCGGATCTTGCCGATAAAACAGCTTCAGCTGCTCATAGACCTGTGGATAAGCCTCGTGCAGCAAATCCGGGGCGCTGAAGAAGTATTCGCTGGTGACCGCGAAGAACTCGGCGGGGTTTTCCGCTGCGTACGGGTCGATGGCGGTTTGCGCGTCAGGGTTGCGATCCAGTTGCCGATCGAGGTCGTCATAGGCCTCTTGCATGACCTTGGCCCAGTCGCTGACGCGCATATCGGCATGCAGCGGTGGCAGGCCATTGGCGTCGCCGTTGAGCATGTCGAGTTTGTGCGCGAGTTCGTGGATGACCAGGTTGTAGCCTTCCCAGCCACCGCTGGCCATCACGCCAGGCCAGGCGAGGATGATCGGGCCTTGCTGCCAGGCTTCGCCGCTGTGTTCGCCGTCCCATTCATGTTCAACGCCGCTGGCATCGCGATGGCGCTGGGGGCTGAGGAAATCGTCGGGGTAAAGGATGATTTCGTGAAAGCCCTGATACCAGTTCAGATCGCCCAGATGCAGCAGTGGCAATTGGGCTTGGGCGGCGAGTAGCAGGCGTTGCTCCTGGTGAAGTTCGACGCCGGGCAGGGCGGTCAGGTGTTTGTCTTGCAGGAACAGCACGCAGGCTTCGCGCAGCCACTGATCTTCGGCTGCGCTGAGGCCATCGAGAAAACTCAAGTAATGACGCACCCGTTGCCACATGTCGTCGGCAATCGGATGCCTGGTCAGGGTGCGCTGGCGTCGCCAGGCGCTAAGGGACCACATCGTGAGTCAGCGGGGTTCGGCTTTGGACGCAGCATGACCGAGGCGGCTGCGGATCACGCTGATGATCATCGGCAGCAGCGATAGCAGGATGATGCCCACTACCAGCAGCGACAGGTTTTTCTTGATGAACGGTACGTTGCCGAAGAAATAACCCAGGGTCACCAGGCCACCTACCCAGAGGATGGTGCCGAGGACGCTGAAGGCAAAGAATCGTGGGTAAGGCATTTTGCCAATGCCCGCGACGAAGGGGGCAAAGGTGCGGATGATTGGCATGAAGCGCGCCAGGGTCACGGTTTTGCCGCCGTGCTTGTCGTAGAACTCGTGAGTTTGTTGCAGGTAGTCGCGGCGAAAAATTTTCGAGTTCGGGTTGCGAAACAACCGTTCGCCAACGGTGCGGCCGATCACGTAGTTGGTGCTGTCACCGAGAATCGCCGCCAGCATCAGCAGGCCGCCCAGCAGCACCGGGTCCATGCCGCCACCGGCCGCCACGGCGCCCGCGATGAACAGCAGGGAATCACCCGGCAGGAATGGCATCACCACCAGACCGGTTTCGCAGAAGATCACCAGAAACAGAATGGCGTAGATCCATGACCCGTAGTTGGTCACCAGCAGGTCGAGGTAAACATCGAGATGCAGGATAAGGTCGATCGGGTTGAAATCCATGGAAAGCACCTGTGGTGATGGCCCGACTCTGCAGGCCTGTGCGGATGGCTTCGCGTAAGACTACAGCTAAGTGTGATTTTTCTTACGAGCCGGAAGAGTGGGCATTATACGGGGTGACAAGTGAAAAACGCGTCGAGTTTGTAGCGAGGGATGTCGATGGGTCGACCACAGGTATATGGCCTTGCGCATTACCTTGTGGCGAGGGGGCTTGCCCCCGTTGGGTTGCGAAGCGACCCCTAAACCGGACGGCGCGTTTTTTCAGGCATACCGCGCATTCAGCAATTTGCGACTGCTGCGCAGCCGAACGGGGCAATGCGGCGTTCCGACAAGCCCCCTCACCACAAGGGCACGCAGCTTCAAGCTGTGTTACAGCTCCTCACTGATTGGCAGCACGTAGTTCTTGAACTCGGTGTCTTCCTTGAACCCGATGGATTCGTAGGTTTTCTGTGCGACATCGTTATCGCTGCTGGTGGAAACGCGCATGCGCACGGCATTGGTTTCCTTGGCCATTTTTTTTGCGGTGCGGATCAGGTTGTCGGCCACCAACTGGCGACGGGCGTCTTCGGCGACGTAGATGTCGTTGAGGATCCACACGCGTTTAAGCGAAAGAGACGAAAAGCTCGGGTACAACTGACAAAAACCCATCAGTTTGTTGTTGTCGTCATCGGCCAGGGCCAGGTAGATCACCGATTCCTTGCGTCGCAGGCGTTTCTCGAGGAACGCCCGGGATGAGTCCGGATACGGCAGGGAACCGTAAAACTCACGATATTTGACGAACAACGGGGTCAGCAGGTCGAGGTGTTCGAGGGTCGCTTGAATAATCCGCATGGTAGGTCTCGTCTTCAAGTGGCTGTCTTACGTGGTGACGGCGACGGGAAACCCTGGCGGCCGTGCATCGATCCTGCCTGAAACCTGAATAGAAACGCAATGCGGAAACGGTTCAGGTATCCGACGGGCTCAGTAGGAAATTACCTTTCATATCTGCACCAATGTCCGACTCCAGCGTCTGAACCTGGGCTTCGTCCTTCAGACTGACCCCTGATAACTGCCGCCGACAGGCTTCGCGCATCAAATACAGCAAGCGGTGTGCCGCCATGCCGTAACTCAAGCCTTCGAGCCGAACATTCGAGATGCAGTTGCGATAGGCATCTGTCAGTCCGACTTTGGGATTATAGGTGAAATACAACCCCAGGCTGTCTGGCGAGCTCAAGCCGGGGCGTTCGCCGATCAATATGACCACCATTTTCGCGTCCAGCAGTTCGCCGATCTCGTCGGCCACCGCGACTCGGCCCTGTTCCACCAGAATCACCGGCGACAGGGACCAGCCTTCAGCGGCTGTCTGTTCTTCCATGCGCGCCAGAAACGGTAAGGTGTGGCGATGAACGGCCAATGCCGAGAGGCCATCGGCCACCACAATGGCCAGATCCATGCCGCCAGGATGGCTCAGTGCGTAATCGCGTAGGGTCTGCGCCGACTGATCACTCAACTTGCGCCCCAAATCGGGGCGCTGAAGATAGCTGTTCCGGTCGGTAGCGGCGCTGTGCAGCAACAAACTTTCACGTCCACGCTCGGCCAGTTGCGAACTGAGCCCCATGTGATCGAACGCCAGATGCACCGCATCCCGGGCCTGTGCATGGGCGTACTGAAAATCCAGCTGTGCGCTGGTCGGCATGCTGGTGCCTGTACGACCTAGGGCAATACGTGCAGGGGTCAGGCGCCGCAGTTCCAGCAATGGGTTTTGCGGATCGACAGGTGGTTTATCCATCTCAATACTCATCCCAGTTGCGCCATGGCCTGACGGAAGGCCGGCGGCAGGTTGTCGCCGAAGTGAATTTTGCCGTCTGCCTGAGTGAAGATCCCCATGTTCGCCAGCCACTGTTCAAACTCCGGCGCCGGTTTCAGGCCCAGGGTTTTCCGGGCGTAGAGGGCGTCGTGGAACGACGTGGTCTGATAATTGAGCATGATGTCGTCAGAGCCGGGAATGCCCATGATGAAGTTGATCCCGGCTACGCCCAGCAGGGTCAGCAGGGTGTCCATGTCGTCCTGATCGGCTTCGGCATGGTTGGTGTAACAGATGTCGCAACCCATTGGCACGCCCAGCAGCTTGCCGCAGAAGTGGTCTTCGAGACCGGCGCGGATGATCTGTTTGCCGTTGTAGAGGTATTCCGGGCCGATGAAGCCTACGACGGTGTTCACCAGAAACGGTTTGAAATGGCGTGCCACGGCGTAGGCGCGGGTTTCGCAGGTCTGTTGATCGATGCCGTGGTGGGCGTTGGCCGACAAGGCGCTGCCCTGGCCGGTCTCGAAATACATCAGATTCTGGCCCAACGTGCCGCGATTCAGGCTCAAGCCCGCGTCATAGCCTTCCTGCAAGACGTTGAGGTTGATACCGAAACTGGCGTTGGCCGCTTCTGTGCCGGCGATCGACTGGAACACCAGGTCCAGCGGAACGCCGCGATTCACCGCCTCGATGGAGGTGGTGACGTGGGTCAGCACGCAGGCCTGTGTAGGAATTTCGTAGCGCTGGATGATCGCATCGAGCATTTCCAGCATGGCGCAGATCGAAGCGATGCTGTCGGTGGCCGGGTTGATGCCGATCATTGCATCACCGTTGCCGTACAGCAGACCGTCGAGAATGCTCGCGGCGATGCCGGCCGGTTCGTCGGTGGGGTGATTGGGTTGCAGGCGTGTCGAGAGTCGGCCGCGCAGGCCCAGAGTGCCGCGGAATTTCGTGACCACGCGGATTTTCTGCGCCACTAGCACCAGGTCCTGCACGCGCATGATCTTCGACACGGCGGCGGCCATTTCCGGGATCAGGCCCGGAGCGAGCGCGCGCAGGCTCTGTTCGTCGGCGGCGTCGCTGAGCAGCCAATCGCGAAAGCCACCGACAGTGAGGTGGCTGACCGCTTTAAAAGCCTGTTTATCGTGAGTGTCGATGATCAGCCGGGTGACTTCATCGGTCTCGTAAGGAATCAGTACTTCCTGCAGGAAGTGAGTCAGCGGGATGTCAGCCAGGGCCATCTGCGCAGCCACTCGCTCGCCATCATTGAGGGCGGCAACGCCGGCGAGAAAGTCCCCGGAGCGCGCCGGGCTGGCTTTGGCCATGACGTCTTTGAGACTGTCGAAGCGGTAGGTCTGGGCGCCGACGGTATGGGCAAATATGGCCATGGGGCGGTGTCCTCCTGATTCAATAAATAACTCAAATGCACCGCCGAACCCCTGTGGGAGCGAGCCTGCTCGCGATTGCAGTGTGTCATTCAACACATGTTTTGGATGTCAGACCGCAATCGCGAGCAGGCTCGCTCCCACATGGGGAACTGCGTGCACTTCAATATGGCAGGCGCCGGGAATCAGCCCGGCGCCGGTGCAACTCAGACGCCTTCGAGCATCGCATCCGCCGGCGCGTCGGAACGCTGCTTGGCAGTCAGTTGGAAATACAGGTAACCGGCCGCCATGAACCCGAGGAACACACAGCCGATCAGCGTGTTGAACCATGCCATCGCCACCAGGCACACCACCGCCAGAAACAGCGCGATCCCCGGTACGATCGGGTAACCCGGGGCGCGGAAGGTGCGTTCCAGGTTCGGCTCGGTTTTACGCAACTTGAACAGGCTCAGCATACTGATGATGTACATCACGATGGCGCCGAATACCGACATGGTGATCATCGCAGCCGTCAGCGTCATGCCCTGCAGGTTGACCAGGCCGTCACTGTAGATCGCCGCGATGCCGATCACGCCGCCCGCCAGAATCGCCCGGTGCGGTGTCTGGAAACGCGAGAGTTTGGCCAGCCCTTTGGGCAGGTAACCGGCGCGAGCCAGGGCGAAGAACTGTCGTGAGTAGCCAAGAATGATCCCGTGGAAACTTGCCACCAGGCCAAACAGGCCAATCCACACCAGCATGTGCATCCAGGTCGAATTATTGCCGACCACAGCTTTCATCGCCTGAGGCAGCGGATCGTTGATGTTCGACAGCTGGCGCCAGTCGCCGACGCCGCCAGCCATCACCATGACGCCGATGGCCAGGAACACCAGGGTCAGAATGCCACTGACATAAGCCTTGGGAATCGTGCGTTTCGGGTCCTTGGCTTCCTCGGCGGCCATGGCTGCACCTTCAATGGCGAGGAAGAACCAGATCGCGAAAGGTATCGCCGCAAAGATGCCGGGGATCGAGGCCATGGTGAATTCGTTGGAACCCGACCAGCCGTTGAGCACGAAATTGCTGAAGCTGAAGCCCGGTGCGACCACGCCCATGAACACCAGCAACTCGGCGACCGCCAGCACGGTGACCACCAGTTCGAACGTGGCTGCGATGCTCACGCCGAGGATATTCAAGCCCATGAACACGAAATAGGCGCCAACAGCGGCGATCTTCGGGTCCAGTTCCGGGTATTGCACGTTGAGGTAGGCGCCGATGGCCATGGCAATGGCCGGTGGCGCAAAGACGAATTCGATCAGGGTGGCAATGCCGGCGATCAGTCCGCCTTTTTCACCGAAGGCCCGACGGCTGTAGGCAAACGGCCCGCCAGCGTGGGGAATAGCGGTGGTCAATTCGGTGAAACTGAAGATGAAGCAGGTGTACATCGTCGCCACCATCAAGGCGGTGACGAGAAAACCCAGGGTCCCTGCGGTGCCCCAGCCATAACTCCAGCCGAAATACTCGCCGGAAATCACCAGGCCGACGGCAATGCCCCATAGATGCAGGGTGCCGAGTGTGGGTTTGAGCTGTGTAGTAGAAGTCATAAGTCCTCTCTGTCTTTTTTATTGTTTGATCTGTTGGACTTTCGGGTATGGCGTTTAGGTGTGGAGCGGGCACGCAAAGCCCATGCCAGACCAGCAGGGCGATGATGGGGGTGTCATTGAGGTTGCCTTCGCGAGCAAGCCCGCTCCCACAGGGTTAAGTGGCGAATCCACTTTTGGGGGCTGACCCAAATCCAATGTGGGAGCGAGCCTGCTCGCGATAGCTGTTTGAAGGGCGATACAGAAACACCTGTATCGCCCCCGGTTTTTAGAAGAAGCCCAACGGATTGATGTCGTAGCTCACCAGCAGGTTTTTGGTCTGCTGGTAGTGATCGAGCATCATTTTGTGGGTTTCACGACCGACGCCGGACTTTTTGTAGCCACCGAACGCGGCGTGCGCCGGGTACAGGTGGTAGCAGTTGGTCCACACGCGACCGGCCTTGATGGCGCGGCCCATGCGGTAGGCGCGGTTGATGTCGCGGGTCCAGAGACCGGCACCCAGGCCGAACTCGGTGTCGTTGGCGATGGCCAGGGCTTCGGCTTCGTCCTTGAAGGTGGTGATGCTCACCACCGGGCCAAAGATTTCTTCCTGGAACACGCGCATTTTGTTGGTGCCCTTGAGCAGGGTCGGCTGGATGTAATACCCGGTCGCCAGGCTGCCCTCGAGTTTTTCCACCTTGCCGCCGGTCAGCAGCTCGGCGCCTTCGCCCTTGGCGATTTCCAGGTACGAAAGGATTTTGTCGAATTGCTGCTCGGACGCCTGGGCGCCGACCATGGTGTCGGTGTCCAGCGGGTCGCCACGTTTGATCGACAGCACTTTCTTCATCACGACTTTCATGAAGTCGTCGTAGATCGACTCTTGCACCAATGCGCGGGACGGACAGGTGCAGACTTCGCCCTGGTTGAAGAATGCCAGCACCAGGCCTTCGGCGGCTTTTTCGATGAAGGTCGGTTCGGCTTGCATGATGTCGGCGAAGAAGATGTTTGGCGACTTGCCACCCAGCTCCACGGTGGACGGAATGATGTTTTCGGCGGCGCATTTCATGATGTGCGAGCCGACCGGGGTCGAGCCGGTGAAAGCGATCTTGGCGATGCGCTTGCTGGTGGCCAGTGCTTCGCCGGCTTCTTTGCCGAAGCCTTGCACCACGTTGAGTACGCCGGGTGGCAGCAGGTCGCCAATCAGTTCCATCAGCACGGTGATGCCCAGCGGGGTTTGCTCGGCCGGTTTAAGGACCACGCAGTTGCCGGCGGCGAGGGCCGGGGCGAGTTTCCAGGCGGCCATCAGAATCGGGAAGTTCCACGGAATGATCTGTCCGACCACGCCCAGCGGTTCATGGATGTGATAGGCAACGGTGTTGCCGTCGATCTCGGCGGCGCTGCCTTCCTGGGCGCGGATGCAACCGGCGAAGTAGCGGAAATGGTCGGCGGCCAGCGGGATGTCGGCGTTGAGGGTTTCGCGCACGGCCTTACCGTTATCCCAGGATTCGGTGATTGCCAGCAGTTCCAGGTTCTGTTCGATGCGATCAGCGATTTTCAGCAGCACCAGCGAGCGTGCCTGGGCGGACGTGGCGCCCCAGGCATCGGCGGCGGCATGGGCAGCGTCCAGGGCCTTTTCGATGTCTTCGGCTGTGGAACGCGGGAATTCGGCAATAGGTTGGCCGTTGACCGGCGATGTATTGGTGAAGTACTGACCTTTGACAGGCGCGACGAACTCGCCGCCGATGTAGTTACCGTATTTGCTCTTGAACGAAACGATAGCGCCTTCAGTACCGGGGTGAGCGTAACGCATGATGGGTTTCTCCTTGGCTTTTGTGCTTATAAGGGAGGACGCGCTAAAGCGCTGCATTAAGCGTAGAGCAAAGGTCGGGCCAGCGCCTTGCAGGTCAGGTAAATCAAGGCCTTGCGCGTTTTTTGTCGGACGGATGGGCAGCGTTTGTGACGCTTGCGGTACAGCCCCTGTGACACTTTGTACCGTTTGTGGCGCAGGCTGTGACTGGCGGGTCTTGCCAGCATTGCAATGCGTCGATGGCTGGAGGATGCTGGGCCTCAAATTGCTACACAGGTAATCCTCTGTGGCGAGGGGGCTTGTGTGGCGAGGGAGCTTGCTCCCGCTGGGCTGCGAAGCAGCCCCAAAATGTCTGCCGGTCATGATTTTTGGCGAGCGCTTCGCACTCGAGCGGGAGCAAAGCTCCCTCGCCACAAGGTGTGTGCCAGCCTCTTAATGGGGGCAGCACAGCTATCGGGGAGAATAATAAGAAATGCACGACAACCATTTGAGTCGCCATGCCCAGCAAGTGCTGACCGTGACCCAGGGTAAATCCCACCTGCACGGTCCCGGCAGCGATCCATCCATTGCCCGTTCCTGGCTGCGTTGTCTTGAGGACTATCACCTCGACCCGGCCCTGACCATGGCGCCGACGGTGCTGGAGCATGGCCGCGTGCTGGAAAGCCGCGAACGCTTGCAGCAAGTGCTGCAGATCGCCGGCAACGAAATGACCAGCCTCCACCAGCAACTTTCCGGTGCCGGCCACGCGGTGCTGCTGACTGACGCCCGCGGGGTGATCCTCAACTGCGTCACCGCGCCCGCCGAACGGAAGATTTTCGAGCGCGCCGGCCTTTGGCTCGGCGCCGACTGGAGCGAAGCCTGCGAAGGCACCAATGGCATCGGCACCTGCCTGGTGGAGCGTCAGTCCCTGACCATCCATCAAGACGAACATTTTCGTGGCCGTCATACCGGCCTGACTTGCTCGGCGAGCCCGGTATTTGATCCTCACGGCGAACTGCTGGCAGTGCTCGACGTGTCTTCGGCGCGTCATGAGGTTTCGCGGCAGAGCCAGTTCCACACCATGGCCCTGGTCAATCTGTCGGCGAAGATGATCGAGAGCTGCTATTTCCTGCGTTACTTCGACAATCAATGGTTGCTGCGTTTTCACCTGCAGGCCGAATCTGTCGGGCTGTTCAGCGAAGGGTTGCTGGCGTTCGACGGGGAAGGGCGGATCAGTGCGGTCAACCAGAGCGCATTGAATTTGCTCGGGCATATTCGTGGTGGGCTGTTGGGCAAACCGGTGGAGGCGTTTTTCGACTGCTCGCTGGATGAGTTGCTCGGCCGCGCGAGCCCTGGTGCCAGCGCCAGTTGGCCATTGCGCACCCGTGACGGGCGGCGGTTGTTTGCCGTATTGCGCGGGCAGCCGCGCAGTATTCCGGTGCCGGTGGTGCAAAGCCCGATGGTTGCCGAGCGTCCGCGCTTGTCAGGCATTTGCCTGGGCGATGCCGCGCTGCAGGAGGATTTCCGCAAGGCCTTGCGCGTGTTTGAACGGGATGTGCCATTGCTGATCAACGGCGAAACCGGCTCAGGCAAGGAGGCCTTCGCCAAAGCCGTGCATCAGGCCAGTCAGCGGGCAGCAAAATCTTTCGTCGCCCTCAATTGCGCGGCGATTCCCGAAAGCCTGATCGAAAGCGAACTGTTCGGCTATCGCGGCGGCAGCTTCACCGGTGCCCGCAAGGAAGGCATGCGCGGCAAGTTGCAGCAGGCCGATGGCGGGACGTTGTTCCTCGATGAAATCGGTGACATGCCGCTGAGCATGCAGACCCGTCTATTAAGGGTGCTGGAAGACCGTCAGGTGGTGCCGATTGGCGGTGAGCCGGAATCGGTCAATGTGCGGATCATCAGCGCCACCCACCGAAATCTGCTTGAACGGGTGCAGGACGGCAGCTTTCGCGAGGATTTGTATTACCGGCTCAACGGGTTGGAGGTCGCATTGCCGGCGCTGCGTGAGCGCGCTGACAAATCACAGTTGCTCGACTTTTTGCTGGCCGAAGAGGCGGGCGGAGAGACGGTATTGATCGACGGGCCGGCGCGGCAGGCTTTGCTGGATTTTGCCTGGCCGGGGAATGTGCGGCAGTTGCGCAATGTGCTGCGAACCCTGACGGCGCTGTGTGACGGTGGTCGGATCGGGCTGGAGGATTTGCCGGCAATGATTCGCCAGGCCCGGCCGATACCGGCGTCGGCGGTTGAAGAACCGTCCGAGTATCCGCTGGACGATGCCGAGCGGCTGGCGTTGCTGACGGTGCTGGAGCAGCAGCGCTGGCACATGACGCACACGGCAGAACAGCTGGGCGTCAGCCGCAATACCCTCTACAGAAAGCTGCGCAAACACGGTATCGCCCGCTAGGTTGTGACTGATCGTTCCCACGCTCTGCGTGGGAATGCCTCCCCGGACGCTCTGCGTCCGCTTTTGGGACGCAGAGCGTCCCTTGCTGCATTCCCACGCAGAGCGTGGGAACGAGCGTGGTTACAGCTAAAGAGTGCGATTTTCCCCTCCCTACGCTAACCTGCGGCCATGTTTTACGAGGTCGACTATGCACATTCATATTCTTGGTATTTGCGGCACTTTCATGGGTTCGATGGCGGTTCTGGCCAAAGAGCTGGGCCATCACGTGACGGGCTCCGATGCCAACGTCTATCCACCGATGAGCACTCAGCTGCAAGCCCAGGGCATTGAGTTGACCCAAGGTTACGACCCGGCGCAGCTCGATCCGGCCCCGGACCTGGTGGTGATCGGCAATGCCATGTCCCGTGGCAACCCGGCCGTTGAATACGTGCTGAACAAAGGCCTGCCGTACGTCTCGGGCCCGCAATGGCTGGCCGATCATGTATTGCAAGGTCGCTGGGTGCTGGCGGTTGCCGGCACTCACGGCAAAACCACCACCAGCAGCATGCTTGCCTGGGTCCTGGAACACGCCGGCATGAGCCCGGGTTTCCTGATCGGCGGCGTGCCACAGAATTTCTCGGTGTCAGCGCGTCTGGGCGGCACTCCGTTCTTCGTGATCGAAGCCGACGAATACGACAGTGCGTTCTTCGACAAGCGCTCCAAGTTCGTTCACTACCGCCCGCGCACGGCGATCCTGAACAACCTTGAGTTCGATCATGCCGACATCTTCCCCGATCTGCCGGCCATCGAGCGTCAGTTTCACCACTTGGTGCGGACCATCCCGAGCGAAGGCCTGGTGATCCATCCGACCACCGAGCCGGCATTGCTGCGCGTGATCGAAATGGGCTGCTGGACTCCGGTGCAAACCACCGGTGCCGGCGGTCAGTGGCAAGTCAAACTGCTCAGTGAAGACGGCTCGAAATTCGAAGTGATGTTCGAAGGCGCCGTTCAAGGCGTGGTTGAGTGGGACATGACCGGTCAGCACAACGTCGCCAACGCATTGGCCACCTTGGCCGCTGCGCGTCACGTCGGCGTAGTGCCATCGATGGGCATCGCTGCGCTGAGCGCGTTCAAAAGCGTGAAGCGCCGGATGGAGAAAGTCGCGGAAGTCCGTGGCATCACCATTTACGACGATTTCGCTCACCACCCGACCGCCATCGCCACCACCCTTGACGGTCTGCGCAAACGCATTGGCGACGCGCCATTGATCGCGATCATCGAGCCGCGCTCCAACTCCATGAAGCTCGGTGCTCACCGCGATGGCTTGCCGGAAAGCGTGGTCGATGCCGATCAGGTGATCTGGTATTCGCCGGCCAACCTCGGTTGGGATCTGGGCGCCATCGCCGCGTTGTGCACCGTGCCGTCGATCGTCAGCGATTCGCTGGAAGGCATCATCGAGCGCGTGAAGAGTCAGGCTCAGCCCGGCACTCACGTGGTGATCATGAGCAACGGCGGCTTCGGCGGCCTGCACGGCAAGCTGGCCGAGGCGCTGCAATGAACAACGGCCCGGAACGCATCACGCTGGCGATGACCGGCGCTTCGGGCGCCCAGTACGGCTTGCGCCTGCTTGACTGCCTGGTGCGCGAAGACCGCGAGGTGCACTTCCTGATTTCCAAGGCCGCGCAACTGGTGATGGCCACCGAGACCGATGTCTCGCTGCCGTCCAAGCCGCAAATGATGCAGGCCTTCCTCACTGAATACACCGGCGCTGCTGCCGGGCAGATTCGGGTGTATGGCAAGGAAGACTGGATGTCGCCGGTGGCTTCGGGCTCTGGCTCGCCAGCGGCGATGGTGGTGGTGCCGTGTTCCACCGGGACCTTGTCGGCTATCGCGACCGGGGCCTGCAACAACTTGATCGAACGGGCCGCCGATGTGACCTTGAAGGAGCGCCGCCAGCTGATTCTGGTACCGCGCGAGGCGCCGTATTCGAGCATTCATCTGGAGAACATGCTCAAGCTGTCGAACATGGGCGTGACCATTCTGCCGGCGTCGCCGGGCTTCTATCACCAGCCGCAGACCATCGATGACTTGATCGACTTCGTCGTGGCGCGAATTCTCAATCTGCTGAACATTCCGCAAGACATGTTGCCGCGCTGGGGTGAACACCATTTGAGCAGCGATGAATAAGCTGCTGATCATTCTGCTGGCATTGCAATTGGCGGGCTGCGCCACGGCGCGCACACTCGATGCCGCCAAGCCTGGAGCGCCGGTGGTGTATTCGGGAACGCGCCTGGATTTGTATGCAATGAACGGCGGTTGCTGTGCCATGGATCGATTTGGCGCAGAAGCGCCGAGTTATCCGGGTATTGACCTGCCGGCCAGTGCGTTGCTCGACACGTTGCTGTTGCCGCTGTCGTTGTTGACGGTGATTGGCGTAAGTTTTCAAGCGACTGGTGGTCTCTAACTGATCGTTCCCACGCTCTGCGTGGGAATGCAGCCCGGGACGCTCTGCGTCCCAAAGCGGACGCAGAGCGTCCATTGAGGCATTCCCACGCGGAGCGTGGGAACGATCTTTGTAGGGAATTATTTGCCGAGTTTGCGCAACTCATCCGACTCGACAATCCGCACGCCATCCTGCTCTTCCAGTGCCAGGCGCCACATGGCGCGGGCCAATTGGCAGGCTTCGATGCCGTGGTATTTGCCCGGAATCAATTTCGATAATGGACCGGCGACTCGCTCGGCCAGTCGCGGCTCGACGCGATCGCCCAACAGCAGCGAAGGTCGGCAAATGGTCAGCTGCGGCCAATTCTGTGCGCGCAATGCGTGTTCCATCTCGCCTTTGACCCGGTTGTAGAAAATCGAGGATCTGCGATCGGCCCCCAAGGCGCTGACCACGATCAAGTGTCGTGCGCCCATTTCCCGTGCACGTTTGGCGAAAGCCACGACCATGTCCAGGTCCACCGCGCGAAACGCTTCCTCGGAGCCGGCCTGCTTGATTGTGGTGCCCAGGCAGCAGTAGGCAATGTCGACGCGACCGTTCAATTGCGGCAAAAACACCGCCGGGTCGCCGACCGGGTTTTCCAGGTGTGGATGCTCGGCCAACGGCCGGCGTGAGGGGGCCAATACGCGTGTAATCGTTGGCTCGTTGAGTAGACGGTCAAGCAAATGTTCACCGGTTAAACCGGTGGCTCCGGCAAGCAATACATGCTGAGGCGTCAAGTACATAATTATTCCCCCTTGATACTATTCAGCTTAGTTGCTCTTTTCATCCTTGCTGATAGAGACACTTTGCAGTGCCTTTCGTGCCTGTTGTTTGCGCAACAGTTGCCAGTGGCTGAGAACGGTTTTCGGCGCCCAGATCTGTGGCTCGGAAGCTTCGAAGCTGTCGGCCAGTTCACGCTCGGCCACGGTGGCGCTGGCCAGTTTGAAGGCTTGTTCCAGATCGTCGGTCTGGTTCAACGCCTGGGCGAACAGCGCGTCGCCGAAATACGTGAAGTTGGCTTCCTCCGAACACCCGAAGGATACTCGATCGGCGCGCGAGGCGGTCATGATCAGGGTGCGTTCATCCTTGAGGGCGGGGATGAAACCGCCGGAATAGCAAGACGAAATCACAATGATCTTGTCGCGCTTCTTCAGGGGCGCGAGGACGGCGGCGAGTTCGTCGGCCGGCAGGTCGGCCAATTCCATGCGTGGCTGGTCGAGCACCAGTTCATGTTCGCTCGAACCATGGCTGGTCAGGTAAATGAACAGCAAGTCTTCCGGGCCACTGCGCTCTGCCAGGGTCAGGGCGGCGCGGCGCAGGTTTTCCCGGGTGGCCATCGGCCGGTCGCCGAGGTGGTCGCGATGATTGACCAGGCGGATCTGGCCAAAGGCGCCGAACCGGCTGGCGAGCATGTTGGCGACGTAGTCGGACTCGCGCAGGAACACGCTCTGCTTGCCATCACCACCCAAGGTCAAGGTGTACAGTTCGACCGCCGGGGTCGAGGCCGGGACGTTGGCCAGTGCATCGTCGAGTAAGCGACCCTGAGCCAGCAAGCCGAGTTCGAGAGGGTCGGGCAGCAGCTTGCCGTCGGCGTCGCGCACGCGTTGACTATTGACCCAGATGCCGCTCTGCACCGTGCCATCGGTCAGCACCAAAGTGCCTTGGCCTTGATAATTGTCGCCATCGAACTGGCCGACATAGAAACTGCCATCGGCCAGGTTCAAACGGCCCTGGCCGGTAAAACGCCAGTCGCTGAACTGGCCGATATAATGACTGCCGTCGGCGCCGATCAACTCGCCTTTGCCGCTGAGCACGCCTTCTTTGAAC
This sequence comes from Pseudomonas sp. S2_A02, assembly GCF_054668495.1. Taxonomy (NCBI): domain Bacteria; kingdom Pseudomonadati; phylum Pseudomonadota; class Gammaproteobacteria; order Pseudomonadales; family Pseudomonadaceae; genus Pseudomonas; species Pseudomonas sp. S2_A02. The sequence goes on from NZ_CP162776.1 coordinate 4,473,229, forward strand.
TGACCCAGCCAGACATCGCCATCGGCGTTTTCGTAGCGACCCTTGCCGTGCAGTTGATTGTTCTTGAAACCGCCGACATAGATATCGCCATCGGCGCTGTTGAAGGTGCCGTTGCCTTCTAGTTGGCCGTCAGCGAAATGCCCGGTGAACTGATTGCCACTGGCATCGCTGCGCTGGCCCTCGCCGTTGGGTTTGCCGTGGGCGAATTGACCCTGGTACTGGCTGCCGTCTTCGAGTTCAAGACGACCGAGCCCTGAATATTGATCGGCCTTGAATTCGCCGCGGTAGGTCATGGCATTTTCTTTGAGGGTACCTTCACCCTCGCGTCGACCCGCCTTGAAACCACCGGTATAGCTGCTGCCAGTGGTGGTCAGCGTGCCTTGGCCGTCGAATAGCCCTTGCTGGAATTGCCCGCGATAGACCTCGCCGTTGCTGCCATGCCATTCGCCCTGGCCATGCCATTGGCCTTTGTCGAACTGGCCGGCGTACCAGCTGCCGTTCGGGTAATCGATACGGCCTTCACCTTGCAGCAAACCATTGACCAGACTACCGCGATAGCGTCCGCCGTCCGGCAGGCGGGCATCGGGGGGCAACAGCGATTCGCCGTCGCCGCAAGCGGTGAGCAACAGGGTCAGGGCAAGGAGTGCAAGTGGGCGCATAGCGGGATCCGGGCAATTAGGCGACGGAGTATGACGCAGCTATGTGTCGCATTTATAGGGACACGGCAGAGAGACGGCGCGAAACAGCGTGAGCTGCTTCGCATCCGGGATGCTTTACACGAAGCAGAGGGACAGTGGCTCGGCGATATACGCCGGTTTGTCCGACCCTTCGATTTCAAGCGTGGCGGTGGCCTTGAGTAGCCATTGGCCGGGTTTCTTCTCGATGACCTCGTTCATGTCGACCTTGAGTCGAACCCTGGAATTGACCTTCACAGGCTGGATGAAACGCACGCTATCCAGACCGTAGTTGACCACCATCTTCGCGCCTTCTGGCAGGATGAGGATGTCTTCCATCAGTTTGGGGATCAGCGACAACGACAGGAAACCATGGGCAATGGTGCTGCCAAAAGGTGTTTGCGCAGCTTTGACCGGGTCGACATGGATGAACTGATAATCGCCTGTGGCTTCGGCGAACAGGTTGATGCGTTCCTGATCGATGGTGAGCCACTGGGAACGTCCGAGTTCCTTGCCGACATAATCTTTGAGCTCCGCAACTGGTACATAGGGCATTGAGACTCTCCTTGGGTTCATCGGTTTTATTGGATTTTCGAGCGGGTGGGATGACCTCCCTTGCGAACCACTTTAGATCAACATGACAAATTGTTCCGGTCAACTAACCATGCTTTTGGCGAATGCCGATTCATAGCGTTAGCGTGCTTATAATGTCGGGCCCCTTCTTTGTGGGGAGAGCACGTGGGAGATGATGGATGTTGTTACGTGGCCTGACCTGGCTGGTGCTTTTTCAATTGCTCGGCACCGCCCTCAACCATCTGTTTTTGCCGGTGCTGCCGGGGCCGATCGTGGGCCTGTTGTTGCTGCTGGGATATCTGATTATCCGCGGTCAAGTCGGCGAGCCGCTGAGCCTTGCGGCCAGCAGCTTGTTGCGTTATCTGCCATTGCTGCTGGTGCCGCCGGCGGTGGGGGTGATGGTTTACGCCGCCGACATTGCCGCGGATTTCTGGGCGATCACTGGCGCATTGGTGTTGTCGTTGCTGTTGTCCATGGCCTTTGCCGGCGTGCTGATGCAGCGCATGGTCAAGCACCATGCCCATCCTGAGGACGGCCAATGATGCTCGATTGGCACGGCGCCTGGGCGTCGGTGATTCATCATCCGTTGTTCGGCATTGGCGTGACGCTGGGTGCGTATCAGTTGGTACTGGCGGCCTTCGAGAAAACCCGCTGGATCTTTCTGCAACCGGTGCTGGTCTCCATGTTGCTGGTCATCGGTGTACTGGTGGGGTGCGGCCTGAGCTATACCGAATATCGCAAGAGCACCGAGATCCTCAGCATCTTGCTCGGGCCGGCCACTGTTGCGCTGGCGGTGCCGCTGTACCTCAACCTGCGGCGGATCCGGCAGTTATTCTGGCCGATATTTACTACGCTGGTGATAGGAGGCGTGGTCGCCACGGGCATGGGCGTATTGCTGGGCTGGTGGTTCGGCGCCGAACACATGATCCTGATGACCATGGCACCCAAATCGGTCACCTCGCCGATTGCCATGCTGGTGGCGGAGCAGATCGGTGGCGTCGCGGCGCTGGCGGCGGTGTTCGTGTTGATTACCGGGGTGATCGGGGCGATCTTCGGGCCGAGTCTTTTGACAAGGCTTGGTGTCCACAGTCCTGAGGCGCGCGGTATGGCGCTGGGCATGACGGCGCATGCGGTCGGCACTGCGGTGGCGATGCAGGAAAGTGAAGAATGCGGTGCTTTCGCGGCGCTGGCGATGAGTCTGATGGGTGTGGCCACGGCGGTGTTCCTGCCGCTGGCAGTGTCGATGGTTGTGTAAAGGAAATGTCTATGAGTCTGCCGCTTTTTCCGCTGAACACGGTGCTGTTTCCGGACTGCATCCTCGACTTGCAGATCTTCGAGGCGCGCTACCTGGACATGATCGGTCGCTGCATGAAACAGGGCGGCGGCTTCGGCGTAGTGTGCATTCTCGACGGTGAAGAAGTCGGCATCGCCCCCGAAGGTTACGCACGGGTGGGGTGCGAGGCGCTGATCACCGATTTCCATCAGCAGGACAACGGCCTGCTGGGCATTCGGGTGAAGGGCGGGCGGCGTTTTCAGGTTGTGCGCACCGAGGTGCAGCGCAACCAGTTGATCGTCGCCGAAGTCGAGTGGCTGGAAGACGAGCCCGAGCAACCGCTACAGGATGAGGACGCCGATCTGGTCGCGCTGCTCAAGGCTTTGGCGGAACACCCGATGGTCGAAGCGCTGAGCATGGGCACCGAAGCGACAGGGCAACAGTCGCTGGCCAACCAGTTGGCGTATCTGTTGCCGTTTGCCGAGGTGGACAAGATAGACCTGCTGCAACTTGATGATCCGCAGCAGCGGCTGGATGCGATTCAGGCGTTGCTGAATGAGTTGCAGGGCGAGTTGTTTGCCTGACGTCCGCTAGAAGATCGCAGCCTGCGGCAGCTCCTACATTAAATTGGCGTACACCCTGTAGGCGCTGCCGAAGGCTCGGGCCGCGTTCGGACTTCAGTACGCGTATCTCAACATCGCATGCGGCATGTGCCTCAACGCAAAGAAACCGAACAATGCCACCAACGATGGCAACACCAGCCACCATATTTTCGGCGGCATGGCGTTGAGCGGAGTCTGGCGTTGAGTCAGCCATAGGCTAGCCGCGCACACGCACGCCGCCAGCATTGCGCCGGCCAGTACATCGGTGGGCCAGTGCGCGCCCAGGTACACCCGTGACAGGGCAATCGTCAGCGCCGGCAAGCAGCCCACCAATAACCAGGTCAGGCGCATGCGCGGTGGTTGTCCGCGACCGGCAAGCACAGCGAGTGTCAAGAACAGCGCGAAAGAGCCTGAGGCGTGGCCGCTGGGCATGCTGTAGCTGGTCAGTGGATCACTCAGCACTTCCGGGCGCACACGGGCGAAAAAGTGTTTGGTCGCAGTGTTGCCCAGCGCGGTGAACAGCAGGGTGCCGCCAGCGAAGATCGCGTGTCGCCATTGTCGTGTCAGCAACAGTAAGACTGTCAGCAGGGCGCTGAGCATAAGCATGTTGCGGAATTCGCCAATCAACGTGAACACCACCGCCACTTCATCGAGCACCGGGCTGCGGTGTTCCTGTATCAAGGTCATCAATCCTTGGTCGACGGCGGTCAGGTGCGGGTAGCCGATGAACAAGCCGATCAGGATCAACAGGCTCATGCTGCTGATCCAAATGGTCGCCCGGCGATGGCGGCGCAGGCTGCTGTTTGCGCTCAGGCCGACCATCACCGCAATGCTGCCGGCGACAATCCCGGCTTCAAGCCAGAAACCTTCCGGCAATGGCAAGCGGATCGCCGCCCCGGTGGCCCAGCCCGGCAGGAGATAGGCGAGGCTCCAGCCTGCGGCAGCCAACAGGCTGACGACGGCGAAGCGCGGGAATGGCATGTCGCACATCCCGGCGACCATTGGCAACATTGGCCGCAGCGGGCCGATAAAGCGTCCGACCAACAGGCTGGCGATGCCATAACGCTGGAAATAAGCCTCGGCCCCGGCCATCCATTCCGGATGATGGCGCAACCCCGGCAGGCGCCGGATGTTCTGGTGGAAATGTCGCCCTAAAAAATACGAAACGATGTCGCCCAGCACGCCGCCGAGAAAGCCCATCAATAGCGTTTCACCCAATGACAGCGCGCCACTGCCGGCCAGCACCGTCACGGCAAACAGCAACACCGTGCCGGGCACGATCAATCCGACAATCGCCAGGCATTCCATACAAGCCACTACGAACACTGCCGCGGCCAGCCATTGTGGATTGACCGTCAACCAACCGGTCACGCTATCGAGCCATGGGCCCATAAAAACAACTCCATCTGATTCAATTAGCCCTTGGTGGGCGAACACAATTTCAACAACATCATAAAACCCTGTGGGAGCGGGCTTGCCCGCGATGGCGCCGGGACAGTCAGCATTAATGTCGACCGGTAGGGCCCTATCGCGGGCAAGCCCGCTCCCACAGGGATTCTCGTTTACCTGTAGCCCGGGCACGTCTCAGGACAACAAAAAATAATCTCGACCTTCGACTTGCCCTCGGCGCAGCGGGTTGCGCGTGCAGTAAAGTGCGTAAGCCGCATCAATAAAGCGGTACATCAAGTGTTCGTCGCGCCCGTGGGGAATGCCCAGGCGTGTGGTCTGGATGATATGGCCGGGCGCGGGCCCGACATCTTCCACCAGCAGCACTTCATGGTCGAAGCGCTTGGCATCCCAGACCGGCACCTTCAGACCCAGCGCCTTGCAGAGCAATGTCTGCCCGGCACACAGCTTTTGCGAGGGACGAGGGCGGCCCTGGGCATCGGGATTGTTCAAAAGCATTTGCGCCAGGCTTGCCGGCCCGCTCAATTCATCAACCCATGGATAGGCGGATTTGATCAATACCGCATTGCCCGGCCCTTGGGCACTGAAGTTCAGGGAATCGCCGCCGCGGGCGTAATACATATAGATGTGGCCGCCATCCAGAAACAAAGCTTTACGCTTTTCTGTGTAGCCCAAGGAGGCGTGGCTGCCTTTTTCTTCGCAGTAATAGGCTTCGGTCTCGATGATCCGGGCGCTGAGCCAAAGGTCGCCAACCCGATGACGGATGATTTTGCCCAGTAAATCCCGGGCCAGCGTTTGGGCATCGCGGTCGAAAAATGCATCCGGCAACCCCTTGGGCTGGCGCGTAGTGGATGCAGAAGCAGGCAGGTTGGTCATGATGAACAGCGTTTATCAGGGCTGATTGAGTCGTGATGATAACAATATGCAGCTTAATCACGGCTGAACGTCGGCAAATTGCGCTCCATTTCGACCATCCGCCTGTCACCGCTGTTAGTCCCGGGACGCGACAGCTATAATCTGCCGCTTTACTCTTTACCAAGACCTTAGCAAAGACCATTGCAGACCATGACTGAGTCCGTTCTTGACTACATGACCCGTTTGGGTCGCGCCGCCCGCGAAGCTTCCCGCGTGATCGGCCGTGCCAGCACCGCGCAGAAAAACCGCGCCTTGCAGGCGGCTGCCACTGCGCTGGACGCTGCGCGCGCCGAGCTGACGGCAGCCAATGAACTGGATTTGGCTGCCGGCCGCGCCAATGGACTCGAGCCTGCTCTGCTGGAACGCCTGGCACTGACTCCGGAACGCATCGACGGCATGATCGTCGGTTTACGCCAGGTCGCGGCACTGCCGGACCCGGTGGGTGCGATCCGCGACATGAGTTATCGCCCTTCTGGCATCCAGGTCGGCAAGATGCGCGTGCCATTGGGCGTGATCGGGATCATCTACGAATCTCGACCGAATGTGACCATCGATGCCGCCAGCCTGTGCCTGAAGTCCGGCAACGCCACCATCCTGCGTGGCGGCTCCGAGGCGATTCATTCCAACCGTGCGATTGCCGCGTGCATCCAACGTGGCCTGGCCGAGGCTGGTCTGCCTGCCGCCGTGGTGCAAGTGGTTGAAACCACCGACCGTGCCGCCGTTGGCGCGCTGATCACCATGCCGGAATACGTCGACGTTATCGTGCCCCGTGGTGGCCGAGGCCTGATCGAACGGGTCAGCCGCGATGCCCGCGTGCCAGTCATCAAGCACCTGGACGGCATCTGTCACGTCTACGTCAGTGCCCACGCCGATCTGCCGAAGGCCCAGCGCATTGCGTTCAACGCCAAGACTTACCGTTATGGTATCTGTGGCGCCATGGAAACCTTGCTGGTCGATCAGTCCGTCGCCAAGGAGTTCCTGCCATCGATGGCTGCCCAGTTCCGCGAAAAAGGCGTCGAGCTGCGTGGTTGCGAGCGTACCCGGGCGATCATCGAGGCCGTTGCGGCCACCATCGAGGACTGGCACACCGAATACCTGGCGCCGATCCTCTCGATCCGCGTGGTCGACGGGCTGGATCAGGCCATCGAGCACATTAACAAGTACGGCTCCCATCACACCGATTCGATCGTCAGCGAAAACCTGGCTGACACCCGGCGTTTCGTGGCTGAAGTCGATTCGTCTTCGGTGATGATCAACACCCCGACGTGCTTCGCCGATGGCTTCGAATACGGATTGGGTGCCGAGATTGGCATTTCTACTGATAAGCTGCACGCCCGCGGTCCGGTGGGCCTCGAAGGTCTGACCTGCGAGAAGTACATCGTGGTCGGTGACGGGCAGTTGCGCGGCCAGGAGTCGGTCTGACTTGGGCGACTTCGACCCGTCAGCCCAAGTGACCGCCAGCGCGCCGCAGCCTCGACGCATTGGCGTACTGGGCGGGACCTTCGACCCGGTGCACATCGGCCATTTGCGCGGTGCGCTGGAAGTCGCCGAATCGCTGGCGCTCGACGAGTTGCGTCTGACACCCAGTGCCAGGCCGCCTCATCGGGGCACGCCGCAGGTGTCGGCGAAGGACCGTCTGGCGATGGTCAAGTGCGCGGTGGCCGGTGTGCCACCGTTGGTGGTGGACGCCCGTGAGTTGCAGCGGGACAAACCGTCCTACACCATCGACACCCTGGAACTGATGCGCGCCGAATTGGCCGTCCCAGACCAGGTTTTTCTACTTTTGGGCTGGGACGCATTTTGCGGCCTGCCCACTTGGCACCGCTGGGAAGAGTTGCTCCAGCATTGCCACATCCTGGTGCTGCAACGCCCGGATGCCGACAGCGAACCGCCGGATGCCTTGCGCAACCTGCTGGCAGCGCGCTCGGTGAGCGACCCGCTGGCCCTCAAAGGGCCGAGCGGACAGATTGCATTCGTCTGGCAGACGCCGCTCGCGGTATCCGCCACCCAGATCCGTCAACTGCTGGCCAGCGGTAAGTCGGTACGTTTCCTGGTGCCCGACGCGGTCCTGGCCTACATCGATGCGCACGGGCTTTACCGTGCGTCGAACTGAAAAAGGGTGCGCTTCAAGGCACGTGAATGCGTGTAGCGAAGCGCCCGAACATACGAGCTAAACGAGTTTTATATGACTGACAAAGACGTAAGCAAAGTAAAGCGCAAGGGCACGTTCAAGAGCGCCCCACTGCCAGTAGAGGCGCCAACCGGGCCGGAGCTGCGTGGCGAAGAGCTGGTCAAGGTTGCCGTAGCAGCCCTGGAAGACGTCAAAGCCCAGGATGTTCTGGTGATCGACGTTCGTGAAAAGCAGAGCATCACTGACTTCATGATCATCGCTACCGGTACGTCCAACCGCCAGATCGGCGCGATGCTGGATAAGGTCCGCGAGGCGGTCAAGGCCCAGGGCGTCAAGCCGTTGGGTGAAGAAGGCAAGGGCGACAGCGACTGGGTGTTGCTGGACATGGACGACGTCATCGTGCACATGATGACTGCCAGCGCTCGCCAGTTCTATGACCTGGAGCGTTTGTGGCAGGGTGCCGAGCAGAGCCGTGCCGGCAGCGCCGCGCATCACAGCCCGGAAAACACCCATGAGCATTTCATCAAGCTCAACAAAGACCAGCAATAAGGGACCGCTGTGCGACTGCGACTGATCGCCGTCGGTTCACGCATGCCCAAATGGGTGGAAGAAGGCTGGCAGGAATATGCCAAGCGTCTTCCGTCCGAGCTGGCGCTGGAACTGGTGGAAATTCCGCTCAACACCCGCGGCAAGAACGCCGACGTGGCGCGCTTCATCCGTCAGGAAGGCGAAGCCATGCTGGCCAAGGTCGGGCCGAATGAGCGCATTGTCACCCTCGAAGTCCACGGCAAGCCCTGGAGTACCGAGCAACTGGCGGTCGAACTCGATCGCTGGCGGCTGGACTCGCGCACGGTGAATTTCATGGTCGGCGGCCCCGAGGGGCTGGCGCCGGAAGTCTGTGCCCGGGCGGATCAACGCTGGTCGTTATCACCGTTGACGTTGCCGCACCCACTGGTGCGGATTCTGATCGGCGAACAGCTGTATCGTGCCTGGACAGTGTTGTCCGGCCACCCTTACCACAAGTAGTTCTGCCCTCATGTCCCAGCCGATCCGCATCAAGGACCACGAAAAAGACGCCCGTCTGGTGCGTGGCCGCGTCGTGTTCGGGGCCATTGCGGTGGTGACGCTGATTGGCGTGCTGATCGCGCGGTTGTATTTCCTTCAGGTGATCCAGTACGAGTACCACTCGACCCTGTCGGAAAACAACCGCGTCCATGTGCAGCCGATTCCGCCGACTCGCGGGTTGATCTTTGACCGCAATGGCGTGGTGGTGGCCGACAATCGGCCCAGCTTCAGCCTGAGCATGACCCGTGAACGCTCCGGCGACTGGCAACAAGTGCTCGATGTGATCGTTGAGGTGCTGGAGCTGACGCCCGAGGATCGGGTGATCTTCGAGAAGCGCATGCGTCAGGGGCGCCGACCGTTTGAGCCGGTGCCAATCCTGTTCGAGCTGACCGAAGAACAGATCGCCCGCATCGCGGTGAACCAGTTTCGTCTGCCGGGCGTGGAAGTGGTCGCGCAGCTGGTTCGTCACTATCCGCAGGGCGCGCACTTTGCGCACTCGGTGGGATACATGGGGCGGATCAACGAGAAAGAGCTGAAGTCGCTCGATCCGGTGAGTTACAGCGGCACCCATCAAATTGGCAAAACTGGCATCGAGCGCTTCTACGAGCCCGAATTGCACGGTCAGGTCGGTTACGAAGAAGTCGAGACCAACGCCCGCGGCCGCGTGCTGCGGGTACTCAAACGTACCGAACCGATTTCCGGCAAGGACATCGTCCTGAGCCTGGACATCAAATTGCAGGAGGCCGCCGAAGCTGCACTCGGCGGTCGCCGTGGCGCGGTGGTGGCGCTGGACCCGAAAACCGGCGAAGTGCTGGCGATGGTCAGCCAGCCGAGTTTCGACCCGAACCTGTTCGTCACCGGCATCAGTTTCAAAGCCTATTCCGAGTTGCGCGATTCCATCGACCGGCCACTGTTCAACCGCGTGTTGCGCGGTCTGTACCCGCCGGGCTCGACCATCAAGCCGGCGGTGGCGATTGCCGGCCTGGATTCGGGCGTGGTCACCGCATCGACCCGGGTCTACGACCCTGGTTACTACCAACTGCCCAACTACGATCACAAATACCGCAACTGGAACCGTACCGGCGACGGCTATGTTGATCTGGACACGGCGATCATGCGGTCCAACGACACCTACTTCTATGACCTGGCCCACAAGCTGGGGATCGATCGGCTGTCGAGCTACCTGGGCAAGTTCGGCATCGGCCAGAAGGTTTCCCTGGATATGTTCGAAGAGTCGCCGGGGCTGATGCCAACCCGGGAGTGGAAACGCGCGACCCGTCGTCAGGCCTGGTTCCCGGGCGAAACGCTGATTCTGGGGATTGGACAGGGCTATATGCAATCAACACCCCTGCAACTGGCCCAGGCTACGGCGCTGGTGGCGAACAAGGGTGTCTGGAACCGTCCGCACCTGGCCAAGACTGTCGAAGGCGAGCGGCCGAAGGATGAAAATCCGATGCCGGACATTGTCCTGCGTGACCCGTCGGACTGGACCCGGGTCAACCACGGGATGCAACAGGTTATGCATGGCGCCCGCGGTACGGCGCGCAAGGCATCGATCGGCGCTCAATACCGGATTGCCGGCAAAAGTGGTACGGCTCAGGTGGTCGCCATCAAGCAGGGCGAGAAGTACGACCGTTCCAAGGTTCAGGAGCGTCACCGCGACCACGCCTTGTTCGTCGGTTTCGCGCCGGCCGACAACCCGCAAATCGTGGTGTCGGTGATGGTCGAGAACGGCGAGTCCGGTTCCGGCGTAGCCGCGCCGGTGGTGCGTCAAGTCATGGACGCCTGGCTCCTGGATCAGGATGGTCGACTGAAAGCCGAATACGCCAGCCCTATCAGTGCGGAGGCTACGGCCCGTGAAGAATAATTTCGATCGCATGCTCTCCAGCGAGGATGTGATGCGTCGCCGCGCAACGCTGTTGCAACGCCTGCACATTGACGGTCCATTGCTGATCCTGCTGCTGACCCTGGCTGCCGGCAGTCTGTTTGTGCTGTATTCGGCCAGCGGCAAAAGCTGGGATCTATTGGCCAAGCAAGCCACTTCCTTCGGCATTGGCCTGGTATCGATGATCGTCATCGCCCAGTTCGAGCCGCGCTTCATGGCCCGCTGGGTGCCGATCGGTTATGTGATTGGCGTGCTGTTGCTGGTGGTGGTGGATGTCATGGGCCACAACGCCATGGGTGCCACGCGCTGGATCAACATTCCCGGGGTGATTCGCTTCCAACCCTCGGAATTCATGAAGATCCTGATGCCGGCGACCATCGCCTGGTACCTGTCCAAGCGCACCTTGCCGCCGCAGCTCAAGCATGTGGGCGTCAGTCTGTTCCTGATCGGGTTGCCATTCATTCTGATCGTGCGTCAGCCCGACCTCGGTACTTCGCTGCTTATCCTGGCTGGCGGCGCGTTCGTTCTGTTCATGGGCGGCCTGCGCTGGCGCTGGATTCTCAGCGTGATTGCCGCGGCTGTGCCGGTGGCGGTCGGCATGTGGTACTTCATCATGCACGACTACCAGAAGCAGCGAATCCTCACCTTCCTCGACCCCGAGAGTGATCCGCTGGGTACGGGCTGGAACATCATTCAGTCGAAAGCGGCCATCGGTTCCGGCGGCGTGTTCGGCAAAGGCTGGCTGCTCGGTACCCAGTCGCACCTGGACTTCCTGCCGGAAAGCCACACCGACTTCATTATTGCGGTAATGGGCGAAGAGTTTGGCCTGGTAGGCATCTGCGCACTGTTGCTGATTTATCTGTTGTTGATCGGTCGTGGACTGGTGATTACCGCCCAGGCGCAGACATTGTTCGGCAAATTGCTCGCGGGCAGCCTGACCATGACGTTTTTTGTTTACGTTTTCGTCAACATCGGTATGGTCAGTGGCCTGTTGCCGGTTGTGGGGGTGCCGTTGCCGTTCATTAGCTACGGAGGCACTTCGCTGGTGACGCTACTGTCAGCGTTTGGGGTTTTGATGTCGATCCATACCCATCGCAAGTGGATCGCACAGGTTTGAATAAGGTGAAGATTTCAATGCAAGTAATGCGTGGCTGGGCGGCTCGATACGCGCCATGGGTCGGCCTGGTAAGCATCCTTGGTGCCGCGCAGCAAGCGTTGGCCGGCGATTACGAAGGCTCACCCCAAGTGGCCGAGTTCGTCGGTGAAATGACCCGCGACTATGGCTTTGCCGGTGAACAGCTGATGGGCGTGTTCCGCGAAGCCGAGCGCAAGCAATCGATTCTGGACGCCATCTCCAAGCCCGCCGAACGGGTTAAACAGTGGAAAGAATATCGCCCGATGTTCATCACCGACGCGCGCATCGCCCGTGGTGTGGACTTCTGGCGTCAGCACGAAGCGGTCCTGGCTCGTGCCGAACAGGAATACGGCGTGCCCGCGCAGGTGATCGTCTCGATCATCGGCGTCGAGACCTTTTTTGGTCGCAATACCGGCAATTTCCGGGTGATCGATGCTTTGTCGACCCTGGGTTTCGACTATCCTCCCCGTGCCGAATTCTTCCGCAAGGAATTGCGTGAATTCCTGCTGCTGGCTCGTGAGGAACAGGTCGACCCGTTGACCCTCAAAGGCTCCTACGCCGGGGCCATGGGCTTGCCGCAGTTCATGCCGAGCAGTTTTCGCGCCTATGCGGTGGATTTTGACGGTGACGGCCACATTAATATCTGGAACAACCCGGACGATGCCATCGGTAGCGTCGCCAGTTATTTCAAGCGTCATGGCTGGGTGGCCGGCGAACCTGTGGTCAGCCGCGCCGATGTGCGTGGCGATCAGGTAGACGAGGGTTTGACCGCAGGCATCGAGCCGACGAAAACCGTCGGGGAGTTGCGGGCGCTGGGCTGGTCGAGTCATGATGCGCTGCGCGATGATATGCCGGTCACGGCTTTTCGCCTGGAAGGTGACAATGGCCCTGAATACTGGATGGGCCTGACGAATTTTTATGCGATCACGCGTTATAACCGCAGCGTGATGTACGCCATGGCGGTACATCAACTGTCTGAACAGCTGGTCCAAGCACGGGGCGTCAAGTAATGCAGGCATTGCCTATGAATAAACCCCTGAAGCTCATGGCATTCGCCGCGTTGGCGGTGCTGGTCGCCAGTTGTTCGACCAGCCGTTCGCCGACTCAGAAGTCTCCGACCGCCGTTCGTTCGGCACCTGGCCTGGATATCAACCGGGCTCACAAGGATGGCGCACCTTGGTGGGACGTCGACGTTTCGCGCATCCCGGATGCCACGCCAACCCTGCACAGTGGTCCTTATAAGGCCAACCCGTACACCGTGCTGGGCAAGACTTACTTCCCGTTGCAGGAATCCAAGACCTACGTGGCCTCGGGCACTGCGTCCTGGTATGGCACCAAGTTCCACGGTCAGAACACCGCCAATGGTGAGGTTTACGACCTGTACGGCATGAGCGCCGCGCACAAGACCTTGCCACTGCCAAGTTACGTTCGGGTGACCAACCTGGACAATAACAAGAGCGTGATCCTGCGAGTCAATGACCGTGGGCCGTTCTACTCGGACCGAATCATCGACTTGTCCTATGCAGCGGCCAAGAAGCTCGGCTATGCCGAAACCGGTACCGCGCGGGTCAAGGTCGAAGGCATCGACCCGCAGCAATGGTGGGCACAGAAAGGTCGTCCGGCGCCGTTGATGCTCAACGAGCCGCAAGTGGCGCAAAATGCCGCGCCCACCGTGACGGCCTCCACCGGCACCGTCGAGCAATGGACGCCACCTCCGCAGCAACACGCCGCGGCCGTTGTGCCCGTGCAGATCGATGCAAAAAAACGCTTCTGTACCAGCCTCTGGCCAGTATCTGCAGGTGGGCGCGTTCGCCAACCCGGACGCTGCAGAACTCCTGAGATCGAAGCTCAGCGGGATGGTGAGCGCTCCGGTGTTCATCAGCTCGATCGTGCGTAACCAGCAGACACTGCATCGGGTGCGCCTGGGGCCAATCGGCTCGCCAGGTGAAATCCAGCAGGTACAGAACAGCGTGCGGCTGGCCAACCTCGGTTCGCCGAGCCTGGTCAGCGCCGAGTAATACGCAGTAGTTGATTGACGGTTCGCTTGCAGTTTGGGGGGCGAACCGGGTTGTTGGCTCGTTGAAGAACAAAAGCCCGGCAAGGGTTGCAGAGTGAGCAACTGAACACGCGACAGCTTTTTAGAAAGTTGTCTGATTAGTTTTGCCTTAGGGCAGTTTCCATTAGCGATTTCGAGAGACGGATGAATATCACCACCTTTGCCAAACGCCTGTGCCTGCTAGTCCCGCTGCTCCTCTCGCCTGCCGCTTTCGCGGTCGAGATGATGCCGTCGCCACCGCAACTGGCCGCCAAAGCCTACGTTCTCATGGACGCCAGCAGCGGCAACGTGCTGGTGGAGAACAACGGTGACCAGCGTCTGCCGCCGGCCAGCCTGACCAAGCTGATGACCGCGTACATCGCGACCCTGGAAATCCGTCGCGGCCAGATCGGCGAGAACGATCCGGTGACCGTCAGCGAAAACGCCTGGCGTACCGGCGGTTCGCGGATGTTCATCAAGGTCGGCTCGCAGGTCACCGTCAACGACTTGCTGCATGGCATCATCATCCAGTCGGGCAACGACGCCAGCGTAGCGCTCTCCGAGCACATCGCCGGCAGCGAAGACGCCTTCGCCGACCTGATGAACAAAACCGCCGCTGACCTGGGCTTGACCAACACCCACTTCATGAACCCGACCGGCCTGCCAAACCCTGAGCACTACTCGTCGGCTCACGACATGGCAGTGCTGGCTCGCGCGATCATTCACGAAGACCCGGCTCACTACGCGATCTACTCGCAGAAAGAGTTCTTCTGGAACGGCATCAAGCAGCCTAACCGCAACCTGCTGCTGTGGCGCGACAAGACCGTCGACGGTCTGAAAACCGGTCACACCGACGAAGCCGGCTACTGCATGGTGTCTTCGGCCGTACGTGATGGCATGCGCCTGATCGCCGTGGTGTTCGGTACCAACAGCGATGTAGCCCGCGCTGCTGAAACCCAGAAGCTGCTGACTTACGGTTTCCGCTTCTTCGAAACCCAGACCTTCTATCAGAAAGGCGCCGAGCTGGCTCAGGCACCTGTCTGGAAAGGCACCACCAATCAAGTCAAGGCCGGCCTGGCTCAAGACCTGACCATGACCCTGCCAAAAGGCCAGCTGAAAAAGCTCGCCGCCAGCATGACCATGACCCCGCAACTGGTCGCACCAATCGCCAAGGGCGATGTGATCGGTAAAGTCGAAGTGAAACTGGACGACAAAGTGGTGCACAGCGCCGACCTGATCGCTCTGGACGCGGTCGACGAGGGTGGTATCTTCCGCCGCATGTGGGATAGCATCCGTCTATTCTTCTACGGCTTGTTCAACTGAATTAGTGTGGACCTGCATGGCCCTGTTCCAATCCGGAGCGGGGCCATGTCCGTTGCCACGGCTTACGAGGCCGTTACGCCATGACAGACACTGAAGTAAAGGCGCCAAAAATCGAATTCCCCTGCGCGGATTACCCGATCAAGGTAATCGGCGACACAGGCGTGGGTTTCAGGGACAAGATCATCGCGATCCTTGAGAAACACGCGACCGTTGACCACAACACCTTTGCCGAACGGCAGAGTACCAACGGCAAATACACGACCATCCAGTTGCACATCATCGCCACCGGCCAGGAACAGCTGTACGACATCAACAGCGAGTTGCGGGCTACCGGTTTCGTGCACATGGTGCTGTGATGTCTGGCACGCTGGGCTTTCGCGAACTCGGCCAGATGGCTTACGAGCCGGTCTGGCATGCCATGCAGCGCTTCACCAACGAACGCGGCACCACTGCCGCCGACGAGATCTGGCTGGTGGAACACCCTCCGGTGTTCACCCAAGGCCAGGCCGGCAAGGCTGAGCATCTGCTGTTGCCCGGGGATATTCCGGTGGTGAAGGTCGACCGCGGTGGTCAGGTGACTTATCACGGTCCCGGCCAATTGGTGGCCTACCTGTTGCTGGACGTGCGCAAGCTGGGGTTCGGCGTGCGTGACCTGGTCAGCCGCATGGAGCAATGCCTGATCGAGCTGCTGGCCAGCTACGGCGTGACCGCGGTGGCCAAGCCGGATGCGCCGGGTGTCTATGTCGATGGCGCGAAAATCGCTTCTCTGGGTCTGCGGATCCGCCACGGTTGCTCCTTTCATGGCCTGGCCTTGAACGTGGATATGAACCTGGAACCGTTTCGACGGATTAATCCCTGCGGCTACGCCGGGCTGGCAATGACCCAGCTGCGCGATCACGCAGGATCGATTGAATTTGCCGAGGTAAGTGCCCGGCTGCGCGCGCAGCTCGTCAAACACCTCGACTATGCTGAGCAGACGACCCTAACGGGCGGAATCGACTGATATGACTACTGATGCAGTGCAAACCATGATCCCGACGCTCGATGTCACCGAGCGTCCGGCCCCGCGTGCCAAGGTTGAAGCCGGCGTCAAGCTGCGCGGCGCCGAGAAGGTTGCACGCATCCCGGTGAAGATCATCCCGACCACTGAACTGCCGAAAAAACCCGACTGGATTCGCGTGCGCATCCCGGTTTCCCCGGAAGTCGACCGCATCAAGGCCCTGCTGCGCAAACACAAGCTGCACAGCGTGTGCGAAGAAGCATCCTGCCCGAACTTGGGCGAATGCTTCTCCGGCGGCACCGCGACCTTCATGATCATGGGTGACATCTGCACCCGTCGCTGCCCGTTCTGCGATGTTGGCCATGGTCGTCCGAAGCCACTGGACGTCAACGAGCCGGAAAGCCTGGCTATTGCCATCGCCGATCTGAAACTCAAGTACGTCGTAATCACCTCGGTAGACCGCGACGACCTGCGTGACGGCGGTGCCCAGCACTTTGCCGACTGCATCCGCGAAATCCGCAAGCTGTCGCCGAACGTTCAGCTCGAGACTTTGGTCCCGGACTACCGTGGCCGCATGGACGTCGCGCTGGAAATCACTGCCGCCGAGCCGCCGGATGTGTTCAACCACAACCTGGAAACCGTGCCGCGCCTGTACAAGGCTGCGCGTCCGGGTTCGGATTACCAGTGGTCGCTGACCCTGCTGCAACGCTTCAAGCAGATGATGCCGCACATTCCGACCAAGTCCGGTTTGATGCTGGGCCTGGGCGAAACCGACGAAGAAGTGATCGAAGTCATGAAGCGCATGCGCGAACACGACATCGACATGCTGACCCTGGGTCAGTACCTGCAACCGTCTCGCAGCCACTTGCCGGTGCAGCGTTTCGTGCACCCGGATACCTTCGCCTGGTTCGCCGAGGAAGGTTACAAGATGGGCTTCAAGAACGTCGCTTCCGGCCCGCTGGTACGTTCCTCGTACCACGCCGACGAGCAGGCGAAACTGGTCAAGGCCGAGCTGATGTCGTCCTGATCCCGCTGTGAGAAAACGCCCGCAAGGATTTTTACCCTTGCGGGCGTTTTCATTGGCGTTGCTTACGGCCATTATCGCCTTTTCCTGCAAGCCGCAGTACGACTGACCCTCTTCTGTTTATTCCCGTTCCTGACTACTGTGTGCTGAAGCGTTCACAGGGAGAATCATGGATGACTGCTCGACCGACCCACACCCTTTGTCCTCATGCCCCCGTTCCGGCCTTGCCGCCTGCAGGGCTGATCGGCGTGATCGCGCCCGCCGGCCCCGCAGCGCTGGACACCGATAAAGCCATTGCCTGGATGCGCGCTCGCGGCTATTCGCTGCGGGTGTTTCCCGGTGTTTATGAGAAAGATGGCTACCTGGCCGGCAGCGATGATGTGCGGCTCAATGACTTGCATGGCGCATTCGCCGACAACGAGGTCGATGCCATCATCTGTCTGCGTGGTGGTTACGGTACGCCGCGTTTGCTCGATCGCATCGATTTCGAATTACTACGCAACAACGCCAAGCCGTTTATCGGCTACAGCGACGTCACTGCACTGCACTCGGCCATCAGTCGTTATGCCGGGTTCGTGACTTTCCATGGCCCGATGCTCAACGCTGACCTGCTGGGTGACAAGCAGCAACCCACCGAGTTCTCGTTTTTCAACATGCTGCGCGGGCAGGTGAAGGCGGGCAGTGTGCTTTCTCACCCGGTGGCCTGGCCGTTGACCACAATCGAGCCCGGCATCGCTCACGGACGTTTGCTGGGGGGCAATCTGTCGATAATCGCCGCGACCATGGGCACGCCTTATGAGATCGATGCCGAGGGCGTCATCCTGTTCATCGAGGACATTAACGAGCCGCTGTATCGCATCGACCGGCTGCTGACTCATTTGCGTCTGGCCGGCACGCTGCACAAGCTGCGTGGGGTTCTGGTGGGGGATGTGGCAGGGGTTGATGCGATTGCGCTGGGGAGGTTGCTCAAGCAGACCTTTACTTCTTTGCGGATACCGGTGCTGTCCGGATGGCGCAGCGGGCATTGTGATCCGAATTTGACGCTGCCGATGGGCGCGCTGATCAGGCTGGATGCGGGGGAAAAGACGTTGGTGTTGGAGCAGGATGTGGTGATCAGGCGGTAGAGTTCGTCGCCTGTTAGTCAGTCATCGCGGGCAAGCCCGCTCCCACAAGTTTTAAGGTGTACACAATGTTGTGATCATCTATGAACCTGTGGGAGCGGGCTTGCCCGCGATGCTTTTAGCGGCTACGCAACCCTTCCAGCAACTTGTGCGTCGGATAACCATCCGCCGGCCAGCCAAACGACTGCTGGGCGCTGCGGATCGCTTTGCGGGTATTGGCGCCGATAATCCCGTCGGCGGTCCCTGCGTCGTAGTTCTGGGCACTCAGCAGGTTTTGCAGCTCGATTCGCTCGGTACGGCTTAGCGGCAAGTCATCTTTTGGCCATAGACCGCTGATCAAGCCGCCGCCATTGAAACGCTCGGACAACAGACTCACGGCCAAGGCGTAGGACGAAGAGTTGTTGTACTTGAGGATCGCGCGAAAGTTATCGAGGATCAGGAACGCCGGGCCGCGATAGCCTGCTGGCAGCAGCAGGGCGGCCGACAGGTGTTCGGAGCCTGCCGGAACCTGAGCGCCATTGGGCAGGGTCACCCCCAATTGTCGCCATTCGGCAACGCTCTTGCGAATCGTGCCATCGGCCAGGGCGTAATTGAAGTCGCTCGGCAGCTGTGCTTCGAAACCCCAGGGCTGGCCTTTCTGCCAGCCGGAGCTTTGCAGGTAGTGCGCGGTCGAGGCCAGTGCATCGGCGGAGCTGTTCCAGATGTCGCGGCGGCCGTCACCGTCGAAGTCCACGGCGTGGGTATTGTAGGTGGTCGGAATGAACTGGGTCTGGCCCATGGCGCCGGCCCAGGAACCGAGCATTTTCTCAGGTTCGATATCGCCCTGTTGCAGGATTTGCAGGGCAGCGATCAGCTGTGCGTGAGCAAAGCCCGGACGTCGACCTTCATAAGCCAGGGTCGCCAGGGAGTTGATCACCGACTTGTTGCCCTGGAACTGACCAAAGTTACTTTCCATGCCCCACACCGCAACCAGAGCCTGGCGGTCGACGCCGTAGCGCTGTTCGATGCTTTGCAGGATGTCGGCGTACTGGCTGACCAGCGCCTGACCTTTGCGCACCCGCAGCGGCGACAGCGCGCCATCGAGGTATTCCCACACCGGGCGAGTAAATTCTGGTTGGCTGCGATCGGCACGGATCACGCTGTCGTCCATGCTGACATTGGCAAAAGCACGGTCGAACAGGTCGGCGCGAATACCGGCGGCGAGGGCGTCGTTACGAAACCCCGCTTGCCATTCGGCAAAGGTCTGGGTTGGCTGGATGTCAAGATTCTCACCGTTTGGAACCACCGGCGGAATGATCGCAGGGGCCGTCGCAACGGTGCGGGTCTGAAGCGGTTGGGCGTCGGCGGCGGTGGGTTTTTCCGCGCAGGCGACAAGCAGAACGAGGCTGGAGGCAGCTATCAGTTGGCGAAGGTGCCAACGACGGGAAAGACAAAGGGGCATGCACAGGTCCAGAGGATACGAATCAGGTGCAGACCTTAACATGTTGAGCGATGGCTTGCCTTTCAGGCCGCCAGAAAGTAAGAAGCCTCCCAGCTATTAGACTGGAAGGCTTCGCGGCGGTAGCTGCCTTTGCCCTTGCCGGCTCGTTCCTGACGGCTGCGGAACAGTGGCTGGGCGATGATGGATTTGGCCTTGTTGGGGCCATTCCTGGATGGCTTTTTGCTCATGATCAGATCTCTTGAGTGAGTGGGTTTTGCGGGGGGAATAATCTGCCGAAGTAGGGGTTCTGTCTAGTCCCCACACTGTGTAGGAAATGATACCTGTGGCGAGGGAGCTTGCTCCCGCTCGGCTGCGTAGCAGTCGTGAAACGGGTAACCGAGGAATATCTGAAGACGCGCGGTGATTGGTTTTAGGGTCGCTTCGCAACCCAGCGGGAGCAAGCTCCCTCGCCACAAAAGCCTTATTCGGCAGGCAACGACAATCTCTGCCCGGCCATCAACAGCGTCAACCGACTCAGGCTCATCCATGGAGAACCCGCAGCCTGACCTTTGATCTGCGCGTCGATGCGCTGCGCTTCGAGCAACAACTGCGCCCAGCGTTGCGCCGAGTAACGTTGCAGCGCCTTGCTCATCAGCGGTTTGCGTTTGTCCCAGATCGGCGGTCGGGCCTGGCTGAAGGCTTTGTCCAGCGGCACGCCCTGGCTGTATTGCAGCGACAGGTTGGCCAGCAGGCGCAGCTCCCGGGCCAGCGCCCAGAGAATCACCGGCGGTTCGACGCCTTCGCCGCGCAACCCTTCGAGCATGCGCAAGGCGTGAGCAGCCTCGCCATTAAGAATCGCATCGGTCAGGCCGAAGACATCGAAACGCGCACTGTCAGCCACTGCCGCTTGCACGGTTTCGACGGTGATCTGGCCACCCTCGGCCATCAGCTTGAGCTTTTCGATTTCCTGAGCGGCTGCCAACAGGTTGCCCTCGACCCGAGCGGCGATCAGTTCGACGGCGTCCTGACTGGCTGAAAGCCCGGCCTGGGACAGGCGTTGACGGATCCAGCTCGGCAACTGGTTGGTGTCCACGGGCCAGATCTGCACGAACTGGGTCTGCGGACCTTCGACCAGTGCCTTGCCCCACTTGGTTTTCTGCGCACTGCCATCAAGCTTGGGCAGGCTGATCAGCAGCACCGTGTCTTCAGCCGGGCGCGAGCAGTATTCGATGAGTGCCGCCGCGCCTTTGTCGCCGGGCTTGCCGGAGGGCAGACGCAGTTCCAGAAGACGTTTTTCGGCGAACAGCGACATGCTGGCGCCGGCCTGCAGCAGCGTGCCCCAGTCGAAACTGGCGTCGGCGGCAAAGACCTGGCGTTCATCGAAACCTTGCAGGCGGGCAGCCGCGCGAATGGCGTCGGCGGCTTCCTGACACAACAGTGGGTCATCGCCACTGATGATGTAGACCGGCGCGAGGGCGCCTTGCAGGTGTTTACCGAGTTGGGCGGGGGCGAGTTTCATAAGAAGAGGCGAACGGGGCGCCTGAGCGCCCCGTAAGGCTTATTGCTGCGGCAGTTCGACAGGTGACTGACGCGGCGTCTGCGCTTCAGCCTTTTGCGCTGCTTCCAATGCGTCGGCTTCAGCCTTGGCCCTGGCGTCAGCGGTCTGTTGCAGCTGTTCCAACTGCGTCGGGGTCAGCTGTTGCAGGCGCAACATCATGCGTTGAACCAGTTCACGACGCATGTCCTTTCGGGCGTCGTTGGCTTCCTGGTCGGAACCCACCAGGTTATTGCCGTCATGGATGAAGACTTTCTGCACTTGCAGCTTGTCGCTGAGCAGTGGCAGGTTGCCCTGACCGCGGATGTCGTAGTTCAGCACCATGGTCATCTCATACTCGCCAGTACGGCCGGCACCGGCATAACTGAGGATGCGCTGGGTTTCCTGCTCGTCAGCCAGATACAGCTTGTAAGGCGCGCCGCTATAGACCTTGACGCCGCTGCTTTCCAGCACCTGACGCATTTGCGTCACGGTTTCGCCATAGGCATTGCGGGCGCTCAGATCGAGTTCCTTGATTGCCAGTTCGGTGGTGCCGGTGCCGCGCAGCTGGAAACCGCAGGCGCTCAGCAGGACTGCAAGGCCCATTACCAGCAAATTGCGTTTGATCATCTTGTTGCTCCCCTTGAAACCATGTGGGCCGGTCAAGCGGCCCGAAAGGTTTTACTCGGCGCCAGGCATGACCTGGCGCCCGATCCAATTTAGCTGGCGACGATATTGACCAGTTTCCCGGGCACTACGATCACTTTGCGGATAGTCAGGCCATCGACGAAGCGCAGAACGTTTTCGTTGGCGCGTGCGGCAGCTTCGACTTCTTCGCGGCTGGCGCTGGCCGGCATTTCGATGTGGCCGCGCAGTTTGCCATTCACTTGAATGACAAGCTGCAGGCTGTCCTGCACCAGGGCGTTTTCGTCCAGTACCGGCCAACCGGCATCGATTACCGGGTCAGCATGGCCCAGTCGATGCCACAGTTCGTGGCTGATGTGCGGGGTGATCGGTGCCAGCAGCAGGACTACGGCTTCCAGACCTTCGTGAATCAGTGCGCGATCCTGTTCGGTGCCTTGCGCGGCTTTTTCCAGCACGTTCATCAGCGTCATCACTTGGGCGATGGCGGTGTTGAATTTGTGGTTCTGGCCGACGTCGTGGCTGGCCTGCTTGATGGCCTGGTGGATCGAACGGCGAATGGCTTTCTGTTCGTCGTTCAGGCTGGTGACGTCCAGTTTGCCCGGAAGGCCCTGAGTGACGTGCGCTTGAGCCAGACGCCAGACGCGTTTGAGGAAGCGGTGCGAACCCTCTACGCCGGAGTCGGACCATTCCGCGCTCATGTCGGGCGGGGAGGCAAACATCATGAACAGTCGGCAGGTGTCTGCGCCGAACTGGTCAATCATCGACTGTGGGTCAACGCCGTTGTTCTTTGACTTGGCCATCTTCTCGGTGCCACCGATTTCCACCGGCAGACCGTCTGCAATCAGCTTGGCGCTAATGACCTTGGCTTTGCTGTCACGCTCAAGTTCGACGTCCGCCGGGTTGAACCAGGTGTAAGCACCGTTGGCTTCGCGACGATAATAAGTCTCGGCGATCACCATGCCCTGGGTCAGCAGGTTCTTGAACGGCTCGTTGGAGCTCACCAGGCCTTCGTCGCGCATCAGCTTGTGGAAGAAGCGCGCATAAAGCAGGTGGAGAATGGCGTGTTCGATACCGCCGATGTACTGATCCACTGGCAGCCAATGGTCGGCAGCCGCTTTGTCTACCAGGCCACCTTCATAGTGCGGCGAGGCGTAGCGGGCGTAGTACCACGAGGACTCGACAAAGGTGTCCATGGTGTCGGTTTCACGCTTGGCCGCAGCGCCGCATTTCGGGCAGGTGCACTCGTAGAACTCGGGCATGCGCGCCAGCGGCGAACCGGCGCCGTCGGGTACGACGTCTTCCGGCAATACCACAGGCAATTGATCTTCCGGGACCGGCACATCACCGCAGGTGTTGCAGTGGATGATCGGGATCGGGCAGCCCCAGTAGCGTTGGCGGCTGATGCCCCAGTCACGCAGGCGGAACTGAGTGCGCGAGGCTCCGAGGTTTTTCTTGATCAGCGCCACTTCGATGGCGTCGAAGGCGCCGGCGAAGTCGAGGCCGTCGAATTCGCCGGAGTTGATCAGCGTGCCGTGCTCGCCGTACGCATCCTGCCAAGGGGCCGGGTTGGTGTCACCTGCACTGGTGCGCACCACGGATTTGATCGGCAGGTTGTACTTGGTGGCGAACTCGAAATCACGTTCATCGTGAGCCGGAACAGCCATCACCGCGCCATCGCCGTAATGCATCAGCACGTAGTTGGCGACCCACACCGGGAGTTTCTCACCGGTCAGCGGATGCTCGACGAACAGCGAGGTCGGCAGGCCTTTTTTCTCTTGAGTGGCGACGTCGGCTTCGGCGACGCTGCCGCCCTTGCATTCAGCGATGAACGCTTGCAGCTCAGGGTTGTTTTGCGCGGCCAGGGTAGCCAAATGGTGTTCGGCGGCCACGGCAACGTAGGTCGCGCCCATCAGGGTGTCTGGACGGGTGGTGAATACTTTCAGCGCGCCGGCTTCGCCGATGGAGGCGACGTCGTACGGGAACTGCACTTCCATGCCGCGGGATTTGCCGATCCAGTTGCGCTGCATGGTCTTGACCTGTTCAGGCCAGCCCGTCAGTTCGTCGAGGCTTTCCAGCAGCTCGTCCGCGTAAGCGGTGATCTTGAAGTAGTACATCGGGATTTCGCGCTTTTCGATCAGCGCGCCGGAACGCCAGCCGCGACCGTCGATCACCTGTTCGTTGGCCAGAACGGTCTGGTCGACCGGGTCCCAGTTCACGGTGCCGCTTTTTTTGTAAATCACGCCTTTTTCGAACAGGCGAGTGAACAGCCATTGTTCCCAGCGGTAGTAATCGGGCTTGCAGGTGGTCACTTCGCGCGACCAGTCCACCGCCAGGCCCAGGCTGCGCAACTGGGTTTTCATGTAGGCGATGTTTTCGTAGGTCCACTTGGCGGGCGCTACGTTGTTCTTCATCGCGGCGTTTTCCGCCGGCATGCCGAAGGCGTCCCAACCCATGGGTTGCAGGACGTTCTTGCCTTGCATGCGCTGGTAGCGGGAGATCACGTCGCCGATGGTGTAGTTGCGCACGTGCCCCATGTGTAGCTTGCCGCTGGGGTAAGGGAACATCGACAGGCAGTAGAACGTCTCCTTGCCTGGCTGTTCACTGACTTCAAAGGACTTTTGCTCGTCCCAGAACGACTGGGCGGCGGCTTCGATTTCACGGGGCTGATATTGTTCGTGCATGGCTACTTTTGAACTGAATAGGGGTGGCCTAATCCTCTTCAATGCAACGCTGGACGGTGATAACGCCAAATCGGCGTTTCAGTGTCCAGGCGAGCTGGAAGTGGAGTTACAGGAAGCGCCGTAGCATACATGACCGCGCTCTACCGAGGGAAACCCTGATTACACGCAAGGACGCAGCGAATACCCGTCCCGAGGGCCGTTGGTCGCGGCACTCAGCCGGTTTTTTCAGTGAGGCTAAGCTCTAAAAGGGGAGTGAGTCTTATCTTCAATGAGGTGATGGATGGTTGAGTCACAGCAAAATGCTACAAAACCGGAGCTGTACGAAAGACTGATAGACCGTCTCGCAATGGCCTTGGATGTGGCCAAAACCGCCGGTCGGCTTCGCGATGAGCGCCCCCTGGAGCTGGAGCTGCGTGGCTTGAGCCCCGCAGAGTTTGAACTGGTCAAGGCGTACTTGGACCGTAGTGAGCGTGAGACGCACGGATGCTTGTCAGCAGCAGTGAAGCAACTCGAAGCACCACGTTCGGCCAAGATCATCTGGCTCAAGGACAAGGCACCCGGCAAAGGCTCGGTAAAGGTCCGGTCTTTGCAATTCAAGTAAGGCACTGAGCCGTGGGATATGCTTTTTTGAAGCAAAGTCCTTCCACATTTGTTGTCGCATTGTGTCAATCCACCTAGGCTTCGGGCATCTATGGAGATGCCCGATGCCTTTTCGTTATTTCATTAAACAACTTCTATTGCCGCCCGGCATTTTATTGCTGTTGCTGGTGCTTGCCTGGTGGTGGCGCCGCTCAAGGCCGAGGCTGGCGGGGTTGTGTTTCATCCTGGGCGTAGGCGGCTTCTGGTTGATGAGCCTGCCAGTGATGGTGGAGTGGAGTGCCAAGGCCCTGGAGCGCGAGCCGCCGCTGATGCGCGAGGAATGGGCAACCTTGGGCCGACGGGCCGATGCGATCGTGGTGCTGGGTTCAGGGCGTGAGCGTGGCGACCTGGCTTGGGGCGTCGACCAGCCGACCGGCGTAGGCTTGGGGCGCGAGCGCTATGCTGCGCGCTTGGCCAAGGCGTCCGGCTTGCCGATTCTGGCCAGTGGTGGTCTGCATTACGGCACGCCACCGACCGAAGCGAAACTGATGGCGGACTCATTGCTCGATGATTTTGGCGTGACGGTACGCTGGCAGGAAGGGCGCAGCCGCACGACCTGGGAAAACGCGCAACTCAGCGCTCAGGTGTTGTTGCCAGAGGGGATCAAGCGGGTGGTGGTCGTGACTCAGGCCTGGCACATGCCGCGAGCGGTCTGGAGTTTTCAGCAGGCCGGATTTGAAGTGGTGCCAGCGCCAGTGGGTTTTTTAGGCGTGGACAATGCCCGGCCGCTGGGCGGCTGGATGCCGGAATTCAAATCGATCTGGCAGAGCGGGCAGTTGATGAATGAGGCGGTGGGGCAGATCGGGTATTGGATGTTCTATCGAGGTGATGTCGACGCTGCTGATTGATGATGTGCTTGTGATGCCGTCTTCGCGAGCAAGCCCGCTCCCACATTTGATCTCTGGTGTTCACAAAATCTGTGTTCACTGCCGATCTAATGTGGGAGCGGCGGTGCGGCGATCCGCTTGCTCGCGAAGCTTTTAAACGGTCTTCGCCATCCGGTTGGCCACCAACGCCCAGCCAAATAACAACACGCAAACAATGATCAACGGCCACGAACGCCATTCCAGGTACGGCGTCAGGTTGTGCATCGGCACCACTTCGCCATACAGAATGCCTTGTTCGAACTGCGGAATCTGCACAGTGATCTGACCGAACGGGTTGATCAGGCCGGTCACGCCGTTGTTGGTGGCGCGGATCATCCAGCGACCGGCCTCAAGTGCGCGCATCTGCGCCATCTGCAAATGTTGCAGAGGGCCGATCGAGGTGCCGAACCAGGTATCGTTGCTGATGGTCAGCAGCAAATCGCTGCGGGCGGCGAGGCCTGCGGCGAATTCCGGGTAGACCACTTCGTAGCAGATGAACGGCGCAATCTGATAACCCTTGGCTTGTAGCAGCGCTTGATCGGCAGGCCCACGAGCAAAGTCGGACATGGGCAGGTCGAAGAAAGCGATCAGGCCGCGCAAGACTTCCTGCAATGGAACGTATTCGCCGAACGGCACCAGTTTCTGCTTCAGATAAGTGCCATCGCCTTCACCGACAACGGTAATGCCGTTGAAGAAGCGCTTCTCGTGGTGGACTACCTGGCGAATCGGCACGCCGGTAATCAGCGCGGATTTACGTTCGGCGGCGAAGCTTCCCATCATGTTCAGGTAGCCCTCGGCGGACTCCTTGAGCACAGGGACCGCCGTTTCCGGCCAGATCAGCAGGTCGACGCGTTTGGAGCTGAAGCTCATGTCGCGGTACAGCGCCAATTGCGCATTGAGCTGCGACGGGTCCCATTTCATGCTTTGTTCAATGTTGCCCTGAAGCGCCGCGACGCTCAGTGGTGCGCCCGCCGGGCTGGTCCAGGCATGTTCCTTGAGCGCCATGCCGGCCATCCATGGGCCAGCCAGCAGCAACACGCCGACAGCGATGAAGCCTTTACGGCCAGTGCGCACCAGTCGCATAGCGTTGTAGAGCAGTGCAGACGTCAGGGCCAGGGTGAAGGAAATCAGCCACATTCCGCCGACCGGCGCGAGCCCGGCCAGTGGGCCGTCGAGCTGGCTGTAACCGGAATAGAGCCATGGGAAACCGGTAAGGAACCAGCCGCGAAAGGCTTCCTGACCCACCCACAAAGCCGCAAATGCCAAGGCATCGGCCAGCGGTGCCTCGTTACGGCGCAGCCAGCGCGCCCAAATCCAGGCGGGCAGAGCGAAGAACCAGGCAATCGCCGCGGTGAAGAGCAGCATCAAGAATCCGGCCAGCAGCACCGAGGCGCCGCCAAAGTTGTGGATGCTGTAGTAGATCCAGCTAGTGCCCGCGGCAAACAGGCCGAAACCGAAACACCATCCACGCCCCAAGGCTTGGCGGGGGCTCAGTTCACGCAAACCGGCGTAAAAGAAACCGACCGCCAGCAATGCCAGCGGCCAGATATCGAACGGCGCCAGGGCCAGGGTAGTGAGTGCGCCGGCCGCCACGGCCAGCAGGTTACCGGGCCAGCCGGGGCGGGTGATACGGAGCATTTCAGTCCTTAGAATTACCGGGCGATAGGTGTCAAACGCAGCAAATGAATCCGACGGCTGTCGGCGTTCAGGATGCGGAAGCGATAGGCGCCGATTTCAGTGATTTCATTGCGTTTTGGCAAGTGCCCGAACGCGCTCATCACCAAACCGCCGACGGTGTCGAATTCATCGTCGGAGAATTCGCTGTCGAAGAACTCGTTGAAGTTATCGATCGGCGTCAGGGCCTTGATCAGGAAGTCACCGCTGGGCAGCGGCTTGATGTAGCTGTCTTCTTCGACGTCGTGCTCGTCTTCGATGTCGCCGACGATCTGTTCCAGCACGTCTTCGATGGTCACCAGGCCGGCCACACCGCCGTATTCGTCAATGACGATGGCCATGTGGTTATGGTTGGCGCGAAACTCGCGCAGCAGCACATTCAGGCGCTTGGACTCGGGCACGAACGTGGCCGGGCGCAGCAGATCCTTGATGTTGAAGCTGTCACCGTTTTCCTTGAGGATCAACGGCAGCAAGTCCTTGGCCAGCAACACGCCCATCACGTCATCGTGGCTTTCACCGATCACCGGATAGCGGGAGTGGGCCGATTCGACAACGGCCGGCAGGAACTCGCGGGGTGTCTGGGTCGCCTTGATGCTGATCATCTGCGAGCGCGGGACCATGATGTCCCGCACCTGCAGGTCTGCAACCTGGATGGCGCCTTCGACGATGGCCAGCGCTTCGCTGTCCAGCAACTTGTTTTGATGTGCATCGCGCAGCAGCTCCAGCAGCTCCTGACGGTTCTTCGGCTCGTGGGCAAAAGCCTGGGTGAGCTTACCCAGCCATGACTTCTGCCCGTTGCTCGATCGATCTTCGCTCATAGCGATTACTCTGAATCCTTTGTTGTTACGGTAGGGGATGTGTCTGTTTCGTCGTCCGCATAAGGGTCCGGATGACCCAACTCTGCAAGCAACGTTCGTTCCAGTGCTTCCATTTCTTCGGCTTCATCGTCATCTATATGGTCGTAACCAAGCAGATGCAAGCAGCCGTGAATGACCAGATGCGCCCAGTGGGCCTTTAATTCCTTGCCTTGTTCCGCCGCTTCGCGCTCGACCACTGCTACGCAGATCACCAGATCGCCAAGCAAGGGAATGTCGAGAAACTCATCGGGGACATCAGCCGGGAATGACAAAACGTTGGTGGCGTAGTCTTTCTGCCGCCAGGTGAAGTTCAGTTCACGGGCTTCCTCCTCGTCGACCAAACGGATGGTCATTTCGGAGTCGGCAGTACGCTGGCGCAGGGCCAGTTCGCACCATTGACGGAATTCGGCTTCGCTTGGGGCAGGCGCTTCGGTAGCCAGTTGCAGATCAAGCTCAAGCATCGGGGCGAGTGTCCTTGGGAGAGAGCTTCGCCGGTTCGTCGGCTGTGCGATTTTCGAAGCGCTCGTAGGCTTCGACAATGCGCTGCACCAGCGGATGGCGCACCACGTCCTTGGGCATGAAGTGGGTGAAGCTGATACCCGGTACGTCTTTCAACACCTCGATCACGTGATGCAGCCCGGACTTGGTGCCTTTCGGCAGGTCGACCTGGGTGATGTCACCCGTGATGACGGCGGTGGAGCCGAAGCCGATCCGGGTCAGGAACATCTTCATCTGCTCGACGGTGGTGTTCTGGCTTTCGTCGAGGATGATGAAGCTGTTGTTCAGCGTACGACCGCGCATGTAGGCCAGCGGTGCGACTTCGATCACTTGACGCTCGATCAGCTTGGCGACGTATTCGAAGCCGAGCATTTCGTAGAGTGCGTCGTAGAGCGGGCGAAGGTACGGGTCGATTTTCTGGGACAGGTCGCCGGGCAGGAAGCCGAGCTTTTCGCCCGCTTCAACCGCCGGACGGACCAGCAGAATGCGGCGAATTTGCTCGCGCTCCAATGCGTCTACCGCGCAGGCAACGGCCAAATAGGTCTTGCCGGTACCGGCCGGGCCGATGCCGAAGTTGATGTCGTTACCGAGGATTTCCTTCACATAGCGCAGCTGATTCAAGCCGCGAGGGCGAATCATGCCTTTCTTGGTGCGCAAGGCGACGGACGGTTCGGCGGGGGAGTGGTTGTCCAGTTCCTCGACGGCCGATTCCTGCAGGAACAGGTGAACCATGTCCGGCGACAGCTCGGTACCTTTGGTTTCCCGGTACAGGCGGCGCAGCAGGTTTTCCGCGGAGGTGGTGTGCTTGGGCTCGCCGATCAGTTCGAACTGGTTTCCACGGTTGCGGATCTCGATAGCGAGGCGCTGTTCGATCAAGCGCAGATGCTCGTCGAATTGCCCGCACAGATTGGCGAAGCGGCGAGCTTCAAAAGGCTCGAGGATGAAACGATGTGGTTCTATGGGTGCGTTCAAGGTCGTATTTAGCCGCCCAGGGGCAATTATGATGAATCAAGGATAGCGCCAGTCGCCTGGGTGCGAAAGCTCTTAAATATCGCAAAGTCAGTCACCGTCCCTGTGGGCGCCGGGCTTGCCCGCGATGAACGATAACGCGGTCCGTCAGACGGACCGCGGTGTAGCCATCGCGGGCAAGCCCGGCTCCCACAGGTGACGAGGTGTCATTGGATCAGCGAGCCCCGCAGCGAGTGCGGTTGTGCGGCATCGATGTGCACGTCGGCGAACTGGCCGATCAGGGTCGGATTGTCGCAGCGGAAGTTGACGATACGGTTATTCTCGGTCCGGCCTTGCAGTTCGCCGGGGTCTTTTTTCGAATAATCGGTTACCAGAATCCGCTGAATGGAGCCCACCATTTGTCGGCTGATCTCGAAACCTTGCTGGTTCAGGCGATGTTGCAAGGCGTTCAGGCGTTCTTTTTTCAGTTCTTCCGGCGTTTCGTCAGCCAGATCGGCGGCCGGAGTGCCCGGGCGCTGGCTATAAACGAACGAGTAGGAGAAGTCGAAACCGACGTCTTCGATCAGCTTTATGGTCTGTTCGAAGTCTTTCTCGGTCTCGCCGGGGAAGCCCACGATAAAGTCAGAACTGATGCAGATTCCTGGCACGGCGGCCCGCAACTTGCGCAGTTTGGATTTGTACTCCAGTGCGGTGTGGTTGCGCTTCATCGCCGCGAGAATCCGGTCGGAACCCGATTGCACCGGCAAATGCAGGTGTTTCACCAATTCCGGTACGTCGGCGTGGGCCTGGATCAGGCTGTCGGAGAATTCCAGCGGGTGCGAGGTGGTGTAGCGAATCCGGTCGATGCCATCGACAGCTGCCACTACGCGGATCAGTTCGGCCAGATCGGCCAGGCGACCATCGTGAGTGGTGCCGCGATAACCGTTGACGTTCTGCCCCAGCAAGGTCACTTCGCGCACGCCGTTTTCGGCCAGGTGAATGATCTCGGCAATCACGTCGTCGAACGGTCGGCTGACTTCCTCACCGCGCGTATAAGGCACTACGCAAAAGGTGCAGTACTTGCTGCAGCCTTCCATGACCGACACGTAAGCGCTCGGCCCGTCGACACGAGGCTCGGGTAAATGGTCGAATTTTTCGATCTCCGGGAACGAGACGTCGACTTGCGGCAGCTTGGTCAGGCGCGCGGCGTCGATCATTTCCGGCAGGCGGTGCAAGGTCTGCGGGCCGAATACCACGTCCACGTACGGAGCACGATCACGGATGGCCGCGCCTTCCTGGCTGGCCACGCAACCGCCGACGGCGATGACCATGTCCGGATTGGCCAATTTCAGTTCGCGCCAGCGGCCCAGCTGGGAATACACCCGGTCCTGGGCGCGTTCGCGGATCGAGCAGGTATTGAGCAGGATCACGTCGGCATCTTCAGCGCGAGCGGTGACTTCCAGAGCCTGATGTTCACCCAGCAGGTCGACCATGCGCGAGCTGTCGTACTCGTTCATCTGGCAACCGTGGGTTTCGATGTAAAGCTTCTTGGCCATGGATAGAGTCATCACGTGATTCAAAGAACCGCGCATTATAGGGAACATGCTCCAAGGTTCCTACCGTTGCGCGTCCGGCGGCTATGCTATAGTTCGCGCCCTCATTTTTATCCCCGATGTGTTGCTCGCCCACCATGACCAAACGTGAAGCTCCAATCTACAAGGTGATTTTCCTCAATCAGGGCCAGGTGTACGAAATGTACGCCAAGCAGATCTATCAAAGTGATCTGTGGGGCTTCCTGGAAGTGGAAGAGTTCGTCTTTGGCGAGCGCACGCAAGTGGTCGTCGATCCGAGCGAAGAGAAGCTCAAGGCTCAGTTCGAAGGCGTTGTGCGCAGTTTTGTGCCGATGCATTCGATCGTGCGCATCGACGAGGTCGAGCGCCTAGGCACGCCGAAAATCAGCGAAGCCCGTGGCGCGGTCGGCAATGTCATGCCGTTTCCGATGCCAATGCCTGAGAAGTAAGCCACGGATTGAGTGGCTAGTGTGGCTTGTTGTGGCGAGGGAGCTTGCTCCCGTTGGGCTGCGAAGCGGCCCTGAAACCCTGGCCCCTGCAATCACAGTCTGTCTGGCACACCGCATTCTTCGGTTTTACGACTGCTACGCAGCCGAGCGGGAGCAAGCTCCCTCGCCACAGGGGTCCGCGTCAATTCAAGGCAGTGGCGAAAACGGCGTACGCCCATCGGCGCTCTGCAATTCCATCAGGTATTTACGGAAAATTTGCCCCAGCACCTGGGTAGCGACTTCCAGATCTTCGCGGGGCATTTTTTCGGCGACTTCGTCGGCGGTGTCCAGCGCCTCTTCGGCACCGTTGACCGCGGCCATTTTCAGCACGATATACGCCTGAACGTTATTGGCCGGTACGCCTTCGCCGTGGAAGAACATGGTGCCGAGTTTGAATTGCGCCTGGGCGTGGCCTTGCAGCGAGGCCTTTTCGAAATAGCTCAGGGCTTGATTGAGGTCGCGCGGCGCGTTTTTGCCGTCGTAGTAGAATTCACCCAACTCGTATTGCGCTTGCGCATCCCCTTCATCCGACGCTTTCTGACAGGCGGCGAGCGCTTGCGTCAGGTCTTGCGGCTGAGTATTGAGGGTGCAGCGACCCATCGCCGGGATCAACAACGAGTTGCCGCCTGCTTGTGCGAGCGCGAGCAGGGGCTGAAGGAGCAACAGGCAGCCCAGTGCAAGGGTGCGGCCGGTGCGGTTCATGGGAATCGACTTACCTCTGAGGGGCGCGTGGACCCATCGAGGGGATCCAATAAGCGCGCATTATGAAATAAGCAGGACCAACCTTACAAAGTCTTTACTCGTTTTTCTGCTGCGCGGGGAATATATCGCCCACTTTGCGCAGATTATTAGCAGATGAGTAGGAAAAAGGACGCGAATGAAGGTGAAAGCTGACGCTGGCAACCGCCAACGCCAGCGTTGCAGCTTTATTTCAGTGCAGCGAATGCACGCTCGGCGGCGTCCAGCGTCAATTTCAACTCGGTTTCGCCGTGGGCGATCGAGGTGAAACCGGCTTCGAAGGCGCTTGGCGCCAGGTACACGCCACCTTCCAGCATCAGGTGGAAGAAGCGACCAAACAGGCCGGCATCACTGGCCATCACGTCATCGAAGGTCACGATGTCGTCGGCTCCACTGAAGTACAGGCCGAACATACCGCCGGCCTGAGTGGTCACGAACGGAATTCCGGCGGCATCGGCGCGCTGTTGCAGGCCATCGAGCAGACGGCTGGTGTAGTCGCTCAGCTCGGCGTGGAACCCAGGACGACTGATCAGGCGCAGAGTGGTCAGGCCAGCCGCCATCGCCAACGGGTTACCCGACAACGTACCCGCCTGGTAGACCGGCCCCAGTGGCGCGATTTGCTCCATGATCTTGCGTTTGCCGCCGAAGCAGCCAACCGGCATGCCGCCACCGATGATCTTGCCGAAGGTGCTCAGGTCCGGCGTGACGCCGTAGTGGGCTTGGGCACCACCGAGGGCGACGCGGAAACCGGTCATCACTTCGTCGAAAATCAGCACCACGCCGTGTTTGTCGCAAAGGGTCCGCAGACCTTCGAGGAAGCCCGGTGCCGGTGGTACGCAGTTCATGTTGCCGGCCACTGGCTCGACAATGATGCAGGCCACTTCCTGGCCGACTTCGGCGAGCATGGTTTCTACCGCGTCGATGTCGTTGAACGGCAGGGTCAGGGTGTGTTTGGCGAACGCCGCCGGTACACCGGCCGAACTCGGCACGCCTTGGGTCAGGGCGCCGGAACCGGCCTTGACCAGCAGGCTGTCGGAGTGACCGTGGTAGCAACCTTCGAATTTGATAATGCTGTCACGGCCGGTGAAACCACGGGCCAGACGGATGGCACTCATGGTCGCTTCAGTACCGGAGCTGACCATGCGCACCATTTCCATCGACGGCACGATCGAGCAGACCAGATCGGCCATCTCGGTTTCCATCGCGGTCGGGGCGCCGTAGGACAGGCCGTGTTCCAGCTGTTTGCGCACCGCGTCCAGCACGTCCGGATGGCTGTGGCCGAGAATCATCGGCCCCCAGGAACCGACGTAATCCACATAACGCTTGTCGTCTTCGTCGGTGACGTAGGCGCCTTCGGCGTGTTTGAAGAACAGCGGCGTGCCGCCAACGCTCTTGAACGCACGAACAGGCGAGTTCACGCCTCCGGGAATGTGTTTCTGGGCATTGGCAAACAGGGTTTCGGAACGAGACATGATCGGGCTCTCAGAAAATCAGGATTTGAATAATTCGTTAAAGGCGCGGGCACGGCGCGTTACTTCAGCCGTGCTCTCGGCGCCAAACAGGCCATGCACCACCGCCAACAGATCGACTCCGTGGGCTACCAGTGGCGCAGCGTTGTCCAGAGTGATGCCGCCGATCGCGCAGATCGGCAGGTGCAGTTTGCCGCGGGCCTGATCAAGCAGTTCAAGGCTGCAGGCCGGTGCGCCGGGCTTGGTGTTGGAGTTGAAGAAGCGGCCGAAGGCGACGTAGCTGGCGCCTTCTTTGGCGGCTTGTTCGGCGAGTTCGAGTTGCGCGTGGCAGGTCGAACCGATGATTGCCTGGCGACCGAGCAGTGCGCGAACCGGCATCAGCGGGCCATCGGTCTGACCCAGGTGCACGCCGACATTCAGGCGCGCGGCCAGTTCGGCGTCATCGTTGATGATCAGCTGAGTCTTGTAGCGTTCGCACAGATCGCGCAGGGCTTCGGCCTCACGCAGGCGGCGGGCCTCGTCGCTGCTCTTGTCGCGGTATTGCAGCAGGGTGACGCCGCCTTCGAGCGCCGCCTCCACGTACGAAAGAAATTTACCGGCCAGTAACTGGCTGTCGGTAATGGCGTACAGGCCACGTAGTTTCATCGGACAAGCCTCTGCGCTTCACGCATGGAAAATTACGAACAGAAGTCCAGTGGCAAGCGGCGCGGCACGAACTGGCCTTTGCCCAGCTGCTCCGCATCACGCAAGGTGCGCCAAGTGTAGTCAAGCGCGCTCTGTACGGCACTGACGAGGTGTTCACCCTGGGCCAGGCGACCGGCGAGGGCGCTGGCCAGCGTGCAACCGGAACCGTGATAGCTGCCGGGCAAGCGCTGGCAGGTAAAGGTTTCGCGGCGACCGTCGCGGCTGTACAGGCGATTGTGTATTTCGTGTTCGTCGCCATGACCGCCGGTGATCAGCAGGTGTTTGACGAACGGCAGGAGTTTTTCAGCGCACTCGTCCGCAGTGCCTTCGGGCAGTTCGGCGAGAATCCGGGCTTCGGGAAGGTTGGGGGTGGCAATGATCGACAGCGGCAACAGGCGTTCGCGCATGGCGTAGCCGACTTCGTCCTTGCCCAGTCGTCCACCGCCGCCGGCGCGCAGCACAGGGTCGCAGACCACCGGCAAATGCGGGTGTGCTGAAAGCAGTTCGACCACGGTGTCGACCATTTCCAGGGAACCGAGCATGCCCAGTTTGACGGCGGCGACTTCGGAGTCGTTGAGCACGGCGTTGGCCTGGGCCAGCACCCACTCGCGATCGAGAACGCGGAAGTCAGTGACGTTGACGGTGTCTTGCACAGTCAGGGCGGTGACGGCCGGAGCCGCATGACAACCCTGAGCGAGCAGGGCTTCGATATCTGCCTGCAAGCCGGCGCCACCACTTGGGTCGTGGCCGGAGAGACAGAGGACAACGGGGCGAGAGCTGTAGATATTCATGGTGCGCGAGCTTACCACCAAACATGTTTTTCCGGGTGTTGTGGCAGCTATCGCGGCCGATACATTGTGGTGAGGGGGCTTGCCCCCGGTTCGGCCGCGGAACGGTCATAAACCTGCCGATGTGGTGTTCCAGGCAGAAGGCAAAGGGGGGCGCTTCGCACCCCAACGGGAGCAAGCTCCCTCGCCACAGGAATCGCTATGCACTGGGGCATTGTCACAACCTGACCAAGCCAACAGCTCTAACTCAATGTATAGCGCTGGAACGCCCGTCCTAGAGCCTTTATAGAAAAAATTTCAATGGTGCTCAATGGCCACCAACGGCTATGCTAGAGTGGATCCAAACCAATAACAGGTAATACCGGTTTTACGTCTACTCAAAAGGAATGGGGGGGCTTCCTGACAGAACCGGACAGGCCACGCTGGGGCTTAAATGCGCTATTTGCTGATGTTGCTGTTGTGCTTGCCCCTCTTGGCGAGCGCCGTCGAATTCGACGAGTTCACCCAGAGCCTTCCCCTGGGCCGAACGATGCAGGTTTATGAAGACGCGGGCGGTCAGGCGACCATCGCCGATGTCCGTGCGCAAGCGGCGGCCGGGCAGTTCAAGCCCCACGATAAAGCCACCCTCAACGCCGGTTATTCGCGTTCGGCGTTCTGGCTGAAAATCGACTTGCAGTACCATCCGACCAACCCGGCGGCACAACGGACCTGGTTGCTGGAGCTGGCTTATCCGCCCCTCGATCACCTTGATCTGTACTTGGCCGATGCTGGCGGTGACTATCAATTGGTCCGACAGACTGGCGATGCGTTGCCGTTCGCCACTCGCGAGATCCGCCAGAACAACTATCTGTTCGATCTGAGCTTCGCGCCTGGGCAGGCGCAAACCGTGTACCTGCGCCTGCAAAGCGAAGGGTCGGTTCAGGCGCCCGTCACCTTGTGGTCAAGCACTGCTTACCTCGAAGAGCAGCCGGTGCGGCTCTATGTGCTGGGGCTGATTTACGGTGTA
The DNA here is from genome assembly GCF_054668495.1 of Pseudomonas sp. S2_A02. Taxonomy (NCBI): domain Bacteria; kingdom Pseudomonadati; phylum Pseudomonadota; class Gammaproteobacteria; order Pseudomonadales; family Pseudomonadaceae; genus Pseudomonas; species Pseudomonas sp. S2_A02. The sequence goes on from NZ_CP162776.1 coordinate 4,509,898, forward strand.
TTGCTGGGGATGCTGGTCTACAACCTGTTCATCTTCCTCAGCGTGCGCGACACCAGCTACCTCTATTACATCGTCTATATCGCCTCGTTCGGCTTGTATCAGCTGTCGGTGAATGGCGCGGCCGTGGAGTTTTTCTGGCCGAACAATCCGTGGTGGGCCAACGCCGCGACGCCGTTCTTCATCGGTTGTTCAGGGTTGTTCGGCAGCCAGTTCGCCCGAAGTTTTTTGCGGACGGCGACCCTCAGTCGCTGGCTCGACCGATTGTTGCTGGCGTTGATTGCGTTCAGTGCGCTGGTGGTCGGGTTGTCATTGATGACCAGTTACGCCCTGGCCCTGCGTCTGGCTACGTTGCTGGCGTTGGTCTTTACCGTGGTGATTTTCGCCGCCGGGATTTTCGCCTGGTGGCGTGGCCTGCGGGTCGCTCGGTATTTCATCATTGCCTGGTCGGCGTTCCTGCTCGGTGGCATCGTCAACACCTTGATGGTGTTGGGTTACTTGCCCAACGTATTCCTCACCATGTACGCCAGCCAGATCGGCTCGGCGATCGAAGTGGCGCTGCTGTCCCTGGCCCTGGCCGATCGCATCAATGCCATGCGCGAGCAACAGGCTCAGACGCTGTTCGATGCCGGCCAGAAGCTCGAAGTGCTGAACCAGCAATTGGCTCACAGTAACAAGCTCAAGGATGAATTCCTCGCCACCCTGACCCACGAACTGCGCACGCCCATGAACGGTGTAATCGGTTCGCTGGAGTTGATGCAGACCGTCGAGATGAACCCTGAGCTGGAGCAATATCAACAAACGGCCGCCGGTTCGGCGCGGGACATGATGCGCATGGTCAACGGCATCCTCACCCTGACCGAATTGCAGGCCGGCAAGCTCAAGGTTTATCCGGACACGTTCAGTTTGCGCAGTGTGGTCGAGGCCTTGCGCGTGCAGTTCGATGGCAATGCGTCGAGCAAGTCGCTGGACTTCAAGATCGAGGTTGCACCGGGGTTGCCGGATCGCTTGCATGGCGACAGTGACAAGCTGACGCAATGTCTGGAATGCCTGCTGGATAACGCAATCAAATTCACCCGGATCGGCGGATTGGCGCTGCGGGTGACGGGCAAACCGGTAGCGTCCGATCGGCTGGCACTGTCCTTTGCGGTGATCGACACCGGTATTGGCTTTACCGATTTGGACGAGGCAACGCTGTATCAACGCTTCTTCCAGCTCGACGGCTCGATGACCCGTGAGTACGGTGGTTTGGGCGTTGGCCTGGCCATTTGTCGGCAACTGGTCGAATTGCTCGGCGGGCGCCTGAGCCACCGCTCGGAACCGGGGCGCGGCAGTCGCTTTCAGCTGGACGTCGAATTCGAGCTGCCGGTGGTGGAGTCTGCGCCTTCGATTATCCGGCAAACCTCTCACCTGCGTTTGCCTCAGGACTGCACGGTGTTGCTGGTCGATGACAACAGCATCAATCAATTGGTGATGCGTGGCATGTTGCTCAAGCTTGGGTTCCGCGTGCGCACCGCCGACAGCGGCGTCGCTGCGCTCGATTACTTGCAGCGTGAAACCGTTGACGCGGTGCTGCTCGACAGTCAGCTGCCGCCACTGGACGGTGTCTCGATCTGCTGCCGAATCCGCGCCTTTCCGGGTTGTGCCGAATTACCCGTGTTCATGATTGCCTTGAGCGCGGACCGGGCCTATTGCCCGAGCGACACCTTGGTCGACTACTTGAGCAAACCGGTGAAATTCGAAGACTTGCAGGCGGCGCTCTATCGGCGTGTGCTCTGTCCAGGGCAAGGCGAAAGCGCCGACAGTTAGGCAGATATGCCACTTTGTTCAACCTCGGGGCGGTGCTTAACTGAAAATCCCTTGGCTGACCAAAGGAGCCCTGTCATGAACCTGCATCAGTTCGCCGAAACCCACGAAGTCACCAACCAGCCACCGTCGCTGGACGGCACCAATCTCTATCGCATCGACCTGCCGTTGCAGGAGTGGTCGCGGCGCTTCGATGCCGGTTGGGCCGAGTCGCGGATCGACGCTTACGGCGCATTGGCCGGTGGGCCGTTGATGGAGGCGGGGTTTGCGGCCAATCAGAACAAACCGGTGTTCGTCAGCCATGACCGCTACGGCCATCGCATCGACCTGGTGGAATTTCACCCGGCTTACCACGAGTTGATGCGCACGGCGGTGGAACATGGTCTGACAGGTTTGCCCTGGACCGATCCGCAACCCGGCGCCCACGTTGCCCGCGCGTCCATGACGTATTTGCACAGTCAGGCTGAAGCCGGCAGCGGTTGCCCGCTGACCATGACCTTCGCCAGCGTCCCGGCGATGCGCCTGCAACCGGATCTGGCCGAACAATGGTTGCCGAAAATCCTCTCCACCGAATACGACCCGCGCAACGTCGGCATGGCCCACAAGGCCGGGGTCACCATCGGCATGGCCATGACCGAAAAACAGGGCGGCACCGACGTGCGGGCCAACACCACCAAAGCTTATCCGGTCGGCGCCAGTGGGCCCGGTCAGGCGTATGAATTGGTGGGCCACAAGTGGTTCTGCTCGGCGCCGATGTGCGACGCCTTCCTGACCCTGGCCCAGACCGACAAAGGCTTGACCTGTTTCCTGCTGCCGCGTCATCGCCCGGACGACACGCGCAATCAGTTCTACATACAGCGGCTGAAGAACAAACTCGGCAACTGGTCCAATGCCTCCAGCGAGGTGGAGTTTCGTGGTGCTCTGGCCTGGATGGTCGGAGAAGAGGGCCGGGGCATTCCGACCATCATCGAAATGGTCGCCATGACCCGTTTCGATTGCATGGTCGGCTCCAGCGCGCTGATGCGCCAGGCGCTGACCCAGGCCAGTCATCACTGCGCCCACCGCAAGGTCGGTGGCAAGTTGCTCAGCGAACAACCCTTGATGCCAAACGTGCTGGCCGACCTGGCTCTGGAAAGCGAAGCGGCGTTGGCCTTGAGTTTGCGTATGGGCCGGGCGCTGGATCATCTGGATGACGATCACGAAGCAAAATTCGCCCGACTGGTGACGGCGGTGGGCAAGTACTGGATCTGCAAACGCGCGCCCGCAATGATCAATGAAGCTGCCGAATGCATGGGCGGCGCCGGTTATGTCGAAGAAAGCATCCTGCCGCGGCTGTACCGTGAGGCTCCGGTCAACTCGACCTGGGAAGGTTCCGGCAACGTGCAATGCCTCGATGTGTTGCGCGCATTGTCGAAAGAGCCGGGCGTGCTTGATGTGTTGTTCAGCGAGTTGGGCGACGGTCATGGCGACAAACGTCTGGCCGCGCATATCAGCCAATTGCAGGCGGCGTTCAAGGACACCGGCGACATTCAATACCGCGCCCGCCAGCTCACCGAAGACATTGCGTTGGGGCTTCAGGCCAAGTTGTTGCTGGAGGCGGGGAATGCGGCGGTCAGTGATGCGTTCATCGCCAGTCGCCTCGGTTCGGCCGGTCGGGTGTATGGAACATTGCCGCGCGGGCTGGATGTGGAAGCGATTGTGGCCCGGTCGACCCCGCTTGTGTGAACAACACCGGATCCCTGTGGGAGCGAGCCTGCTCGCGAAAACGATTTAACATTCGACATTGATGTTGGCTGACAGTCCGCTATCGCGAGCAGGCTCGCTCCCACACTGGATCTACGCTGGACTTGGCATTTGTGTAGTAGCCACTGTTCCCGTGAAGCGACGATGCAGGCAAGATGAAGGTCTGCAAGTCAGAACACAGGAAGCTGATCGTGACCGAAGCGTTTATTGTCGTTCAAACCGCCGAGCAAGCCGTGGATCGGCTTGCTGCCTTGCACGAGCGTGCAACCACAGCGCTGAATCAGGCGCTCAAGCGTTATCTCAAGGATCGCGTCGAGCCGGACGCTGAGCAGCGTGCTCTGTTTCGTTATCCCGAGTTGCGTCTGACCTACCTTTGCCAAGGCGAAGTCCCACAGACCACTCGCGCCTATGCCAAGGTTCAACTGCCGGGAACCTACAGCGTCACCGTCACTCATCCGGCAGCTTTCCGCAAATACCTGCTGGAACAACTTGTCCCGTTGATGCACGACTTCACCGTGACCGTGGAAGTCGGCGTCAGCCAGCAGAACATTCCTTATCCGTACGTGGTCGAGCAGGGCGATGAACTGGCCGGCTCCGGCGTCACGGCAGCAGTGCTGGCGCGCGTGTTCCCGAGTACGGATTTGTCGGCCGCGACCGATGGCATTGCCGATGGCTTGTACGATTGGGAAAACACCGACCCGCTGCCGCTGGCCCTGTTTGACGCCGCGCGGGTGGACTTCTCCCTGCGCCGACTGGTGCATTACACCGGCAGCGACTGGCGCCATGTGCAGCCGTGGATTCTGCTCACCAACTACCACCGCTACGTCGACCAGTTCATCGTTCATGGTCTGGAGCAACTGCGCAACGATCCGCGTTTTGTACGCATGGTGTTGCCGGGCAACGTGATCATCGAAAAGAGCATGGACCATGGCGAAGCGTCGGCGATTGCCGCGGGCGTGGTCTGGCATCGTTACCAGATGCCGGCCTATCACTTGATCGCCAGCGACGGCCATGGCGTGACCCTGGTGAATATCGGCGTCGGCCCGTCCAACGCCAAGAACATCACCGACCACCTGGCCGTGCTGCGTCCGCATTGCTGGCTGATGATCGGCCACTGCGGCGGCTTGCGTCAGTCGCAGACCATTGGCGACTACGTGCTGGCCCACGCTTACATGCGCCGCGACGGGATTCTCGACCGGGTCGTGCCGCCGAACATTCCGATTCCGGCCTTGGCCGAAGTACAGATGGCGTTGCAGCAAGCGGCGGCCAACATCACCGGTGAGAAGGGCGACGAGCTGAAGAAGCGCCTGCGTACCGGCACCGTGTTGACTTACGACGACCGTAACTGGGAACTGCGCTGGGCGCAGGAGCGTCCGTTGATCAACCTGTCCCGCGCCGTGGCGGTGGACATGGAAAGCGGCACCATCGCCGCGCAAGGTTACCGCTTGCGGGTACCGTACGGCACGTTGCTTTGCGTATCGGACAAACCGTTGCACAGCGAAATCAAACTGCCGGGTTCGGCCAACGCCTTTTATGAGCGCGCGGTCAGCCAGCATTTGAAGATCGGTATCGAGGCGGTGGATCTGTTGCGCACCGAACTCAACTCGCTGCACTCGCGCAAACTGCGCAGCTTCGACGAGCCGCCGTTCCGCTGATTGTTCTCATGGTCATTTAGCGGTCAGGGCACTAGCATGGTGAGCCCTGACCGTTAGATGTTCTTCTCGCCATGTCTCGTCCTCCACGTCCCGTTTCTCGCCGCCCTGGCGTGAAGCCTGCGCCATCCTCTTCAGCCCCGCGCCGTGTCGCCAAAGCGCCGCCGGCCGAGCCGAAGCTGATTCTGTTCAACAAACCGTTCGATGTGCTGACGCAATTCAGCGACGGCGAAGGGCGGGCGACGCTCAAGGACTTCATCGAGATTCCGGGGATTTACCCGGCAGGGAGGCTGGACCGCGACAGTGAAGGCTTGCTGCTGCTGACCAATGACGGTCAGCTTCAGGCGCGAATTGCCGACCCGAAACACAAACTGGCCAAGACTTACTGGGTACAAGTGGAAGGCGAACCAAGCGCCGAGCAGTTGCAGCGCTTGCGCGATGGTGTCGAGCTGAACGACGGCATGACGCTGCCGGCCGAAGCGCGACAGCTGGATGAACCTGAACTGTGGCCGCGCAACCCGCCCGTGCGCTTTCGTAAAAGCGTGCCGACCAGTTGGCTGGAGCTGGTGATTCGCGAAGGCCGCAACCGTCAGGTACGGCGCATGACCGCGGCGGTCGGCTTGCCGACGTTGCGTCTGGTGCGGGTCAGAATCGGCGACTGGTCAATCGAAGGGCTCGATCAGGGCCAGTGGAAGGAAGTGCCGGCGCGCTTATAGAGTGCCGGATTCGATCAGGCCGATGACCACGCTTTTGATCACGAATGCGGCCACACCCAGCCCCAGTACGAAGAACAGAATGAACGAGCCGAAGCGCCCGGCCTTGGATTTTTTCGCCAGATCCCAGACGATGAAACCCATGAAAATGATCAGGATGCTGACCAGTCCAGTCATCATCCACTCTTCGAGTACTGCAGGATCCATTGAACATCTCCAGCGTGGGTGGGGCTAAAAGGCGCTGGAGTATACGCCATGGGGGATTGGCGGGGCATTGACCTGCGGCAGTGTGTCGCGGCTATTCGTCGCCTGTGGTGGCCCCTTCGCGGGCAAGCCTCGCTCCTACGGGGGGTGTCGAACGTAATACCGTGACCGACACAAAACTCGTAGGAGCGAGGCTTGCCCGCGAAGGCATTCTCAGCTGCGCAGATGAGTTAAAGGTAACTCCGTGCTGTTGAGCACCTGATTCAACACAAAACTCGACCGCACACTCGTCACCCCTTCAATCCGGGTCAGATGCCCCAGCAGCAGTTTCTGATAATGGTCCATGTCCGGCACTACCACTTTGAGCTGATAATCCGCATCCATCCCCGTCACCAGGCTGCATTCCAGTACCTGCGGCAAGGTGCGAATGGCGGCTTCGAAGTTCTCGAAACGCTCGGGAGTATGGCGGTCCATGCCGATCAGCACGTAGGCGGTCAGGCTCAGGCCGAGCATCTTGCGGTCCAGCAGGGCGACCTGACGGGTGATGTAACCGTCGTCTTCCAGTTGCTTGACCCGCCGCGAGCAAGGCGAAGGCGACAGGCCGATGCGTTCAGCCAACTCCTGATTGGAGATGCGCGCGTCGCGCTGTAATTCCGCCAAAATGCTCAAGTCGTATCGGTCGAGTTTGCTCATCAATCAGGCCTTTGTCATAACTATTGCGGAGGATTATCTATCCTGAGTTAAAAATTGCGCAAGTGATGTTTATTTGAGCAATCTTCGCAATCCTCTGTCGCCGCTCCGGGCCTATTCTTATCACCAGAATCACTGCTCGGACAAACAGTCCAATGCGGCTCGCCCAATCAGGCCAGCTGCGGTCGCCACCCCCACCGGGGATGTGTCGGCCCCCGAGCTACACACTGTCCAGAAGACGGCGTGAGGTGAGCCGACGTCATAAGCGTCGAGCACGGACGAAGTTCTCAAAGGGAGGCCGACGGGTCTCCCTTTTTTATTGCCCGGAATTTGGCAGCGACCCTAAATAAATAAGTTGCGTGACTGATAACCTGTCACAGAACCCGGCTTGCACTTTCCCAGTCTTACGTACAGGCCCTAACCCGCAGTGAGGAAAAGCATGAAGTCGCGCATCTGGCGTTTGACCGGTGTTGGTTTGCTGTGTGTGAGTGTCACTGCGCAATCGCTGGCCGATGAGCCGCAATATCGTGGTCCCGATAGTGGGGAGCGTGGGGCGGATCATCAGGGCAAAGGTCAGGGGCATGACGGTAACAATCCGCCTCGCCAGCAGAGCAACGAAATCATTCGTGGCGACAACAGCCGCAAGTTCGAGCTCCACGACCAGAATCAGGGCGGCGAGCGTCAGAACCGTCCCTCGCACGATCCCAATACTCAGGGTGGCCAGTGGCAGAACCGTGTACAGCACGACTCCAATGTTCAGGAGCGAGCACCGCAACAACCCAGTAACAATCTGCCGATCCAGGGCCGGCCCGACACTGTGCGCCAGACCCAGGAACCCCGGCGTGGCTACTATCAGGACGAACCGCGACGCAACAATGACAACCAGCACTGGCAGACTGGCAGTCAGGGCTCACGTCACGATGACCGTCGCTGGCCCGGTCGCCCGGATGGGCACGGCAATGGCTGGGGCCCCGGCCCGCAGTATCGTCCGGGGTACGTGATTGATCGCTTCCCGGAGCGCAACTATCGCGTGCCGTATCGTGGCCAGGATTATTTCTATTCCGGTGGTTACTGGTATCGCCCGCAAGGCCCGCGTTACGTGGTAGTTCAGCCGCCTCGCGGGATTCGGGTCAGCTACTTGCCCGATTACGCGCGTGAAGTGTGGATCGGCGGCGCGCTGTTGTTCCTGGCGGCCGGCGCGTATTACGCCTATCAGGAGAGCACTCGGGATTACATCGTGGTCGAACCACCGGTGCAGCCACAACCGGTGGGCAGTGGTTATGACGTGGTGGCGTATCCGGCCAACGGCCAGTCGCCAGAGGAGGTCAGTCGGGACGGTTACGAGTGCTATCGCTGGGCCGTGGAGCAGAGCGGTTTCGATCCCCGCGCCGTCACCTATCAACCGGATCCGTCGGTGGTGCAAGCCTACCGACAGGCCCAAGGCAACTGCCTGAGCAGTCGCGGTTATCAGGTGAGTTACTGAGCCCTGGCGGCGTTCACCACTTCCTGCGGGTCGGCGTGCACCAGCACTTCGGCGCGCGGGTAGGCGGTGTGAATCGCATCGGCGGCTTGATCGCTGATGCCGTGGGCGACCGACAGGGTCAAGTTCCCCGGCAATTCCAGATGCAACTGCACGAACCACTGGTTACCGGAAATCCGCGTGCGCAAGTCGTGTGCGCCCAAAACCCCCGGTACGCTGCAAGCCAGTTCAAGCATGTGCTGGCTGACATCCGGCGGCAGCTCCTCATCCATCAGCACCGCAAAACTTTCCCGGGCGATATGAATGGCGCTCCAGAGGATGTAGGCGGCGATCCCCAAACCGAACCAGGGGTCGACTTGATGCCAGCCAAACCCGGCCAGCACCAGCGCCACCAGAATGCTGCCGTTGAGCAGCAGGTCCGAGCGGTAATGCAAGGAATCGGCGCTCACGGCGTTGGAGCCGGTTGCCTTGATTACCCGATGCTGCAACATCAGCAGGGCCACGGTCAGGGCGAGGGAAAACACAATCACCCCGATACTGAGCCACGCCGCGCCTATCGGCTCCGGATGTTTCAACCGTTCGATCGCCTGCAAGGCAATCAGCACCGCACTGCCGCCAATGAACAGCGCCTGAGCCATGCCTGCCAATGATTCGGCCTTGCCATGCCCGTAACGATGATCGTCGTCGGCCGGGCGCAAGGCGTAATGCACGGCCAGCAGATTGAGCAGCGAGCTGACGCCGTCGAGTGCCGAGTCGGTCAGCCCGGCGAGCATGCTCACCGAACCACTCAACCACCAGGCGATGGCTTTGGCGACCATCAACGTGCACGCCACCGCCACCGAGGCGCGCGTCGCCAACCGCAGCAGGCGGGCGTGTTCGGTACTGGTGGTCATAGGTACGGCGTTTCCTTTAAATATTTCTTCGAACGCATGAATTATGCGGCCGGTTGCAGGCCGAACATGGCCAATTGCTGGGCACTGCCCTTGTGCTGGATCAGGCGCGGATCGTCCAGCGGGAAGCTGCGGCCCAGTTCACTTTCCAGAATAGTCTGCAACTTGTGGTTATCGACCTTGCCGTCGGCACCGATGGCTTCCTTGAGTTTTTCCGGAGCCACCTGGGCGGTCCGGCCAGGCTCGAAGTAAATGGCGCCCGTGGCGAAGTCCACCGCAAAGGCGATCAGGCCGGGGATGATATAGAACAGCAGACCCACGGCATCCAGTGCGGCGATGGCCGGATCGATCTTGCCATCGATCTGACCGCGACGATCCGGGTAGAAAATCGAGCCGCAGGCCGTTACCTGGGTCAGCAAGGTCGCGACCAGTACACCGCCGATCAAGCGAAAGGGAGCACGCATGTGAAATCTCCTGAGTTATCTGGAAACGAAGCATCGTCGATATGAATTAGGACCGCGACGAACGCCGTTATACTCGCGCCGGCAGGGCGTGCCCACAGTAAATTGCGGCTGCGTCTCACCCCTACTGGGATAGTTGAGGATTGATGTTGTTTTTTCCAGACCGACAACGCGTGACGGCTGATGGTTTTTATCGGGGTTCGGCCCTCCGGGCTGAAGCTGTGGGCGCGCCATGCTGCGTTGCGGGACTTGGTAAGGAAACGACCCTTACCGGCGTCCCGCGCCTTGCCTGGCACGCCCACGGCTTCAACGCGACTCGCAATTTACTGTAGGCACGCCCTGGGGAGCCAGCATGATTTCTTTGCCGATTGATGAAGTTTTACCCGCCCTGCGTGAAGCCCTCGCTACACGCCACGAAGCCGTGCTCGAAGCGCCGCCCGGCGCCGGTAAAACTACCCGCGTGCCCTTGGCTTTGCTCGATGAGCCGTGGTTGGCCGGGCAGACCATTCTAATGCTCGAACCGCGCCGATTAGCCGCGCGGGCGGCGGCGGAGCGCTTGGCCAGTGAACTGGGTGAGAAAGTCGGCGAAACCGTTGGCTACCGCATTCGTCTCGACAGCAAAGTCGGCCCCAATACCCGTATCGAAGTGGTTACCGAAGGCATCCTCACCCGGCGCTTGCAGGATGATCCGGCGCTGGAAGGCGTGGGCTTGCTGATTTTCGATGAGTTCCACGTTTTGTCACTTGCACCGAAAAAATGCTGTTTTTTGTCAAAAATTGCCTGCAATCCCACTCCCCCTCCTGCTCAATTCCTCTCCTGACCCACCTCCAGTTCAAGATCCGCCTCCCAACCCCAACCCCCAAACTTCATTCCTAGCCTCCCCCAAAAAAACCAAATCTCCAGTCCCCCCCTCACTTAGTCAGCCCCCCCAATCCGCCTCCATGTCTGCTAAGCCGATCATTCTTGACCCGCGTGAGACCACCTATTGAATGATCAGGGCTGTGGAAGCAACATGGCTCAGCCAGCAGGCCACGACCACTGCCAGAGGGTAGAAGAGCGGGTAGGGCTGACCCCTCCAATAAGCCCGCCGACTCTTCAAATGCAATCCATACGCGATGCGCTTACCGAGACGCTGGTGCGCTGTCCCCATATCAACCTGAGGCTCAATACAGAATGGAATCACCTGCCAACAGCCCCATCACCACTTCAAAACCTAGTCGCCCGGAAAACCCTCTATCAGCGTCTTTGTACGACGCCCTGATGTACCAACGCGACCTACCTCGGGAGGGAAGAATTACCCATATGGGCAGTTTGGAATTCGATAGGTTGGAAGCGCTCTCTCGTGTCGAACAGCACGTGCCGGGCATCAAGTCTGACCTTGATACAGTTCGGACTATTTTAAGTGCCGCTACACAATCTGCCCCTACCGCAGAACAGGGAGTAGAACTAAGAGATGCGTATAACCGTTGCCTCGATATGGTGTTTCCAGTAGGTCAGAAGTATCTGCATTGGTGCCATGAGTTGCATGGGTTGTCAGCAGACCATAGCCTCAGTTCAATTTCGTGGAAACATTTAAAGAAGCTCGAAGAGGATTCGTATACAGACCCTGAGTTAAAGGGGCTAATTGATGAGCTGAAACATGGCTTTAGTCTTGTTTCTCATGTCAATGATAGTAATAACTTTCGTCAAGCTTTTGAGTATTACGGTGAGGCCCTTGTTTATGGAATGCTCAGTAAGCACTTCAAGACTAGAAGGGTAGATGCGAGAAATAACTCCATGCCGGACTTTGCTTGTCTGCTACCAAATGGGAAGGAGTTCTTTGTTGAGGTTAAGTCTCTCGACATCGTTGATGCGCCGTACAGGCCGAATCAGATGCACGAAGATGCCATGCAACAGCAAATTGAACTTGAAGACCAGCTCAAACAAGGGCGGCGAGTTGCGATGGCGGAGAGAGAAATCGCTCCTTATAAACGCGCCTTCAACGATAACTCGTACGATCCTCGCTCACTGCTGGCGGTAACCAATACGCTCATCAATAAGGCAAATTCTGCATTCAAGTCCACCCAGTTCGAGCAAGGCCCCACTTTTGCGTTTATCCTGGCTGACCGATTGGTGATTCCGGGCAACGAACACAGCGTGGCACCCCACTATTATGAGCGGGGCGGTGGTGCAGTTGTGTCTGGTGTACTTTGGAACGTTTGCTTCGGTCAGAAAGGCTGGCCGATTTATAGAATGCCCGACTTTGAAGGTAAGCCAGGACTGGAAGGCTATTTGCCCATATATGGGCTGCTGGCAGATCCGGAGGTGTTGTTTCCTACGGGAGCGGTGATTGTTGCAAGCACTGGTTCTGAGGATACCTTAATGGGACTGTACGATTCCAAGTGGGCTCTTGATCAAGATTGGGGCGAGGATGAGACCTCTGAAGTCCTGCAAGCGCTTTGCAAGGGGTATAACGACGAGAAGAACTCGCTAGGTCAGTTGGTTGCTATGACCTGATACATGTCCTAACAGGCTGTTTATGCACAGAGATAGAAGGTGCCTCAATCGTTACTGCTGCAATGGAATGGTTGGCCTGCGCGAGTTTTGATCACGTCGGCCAACCAGATGCGAGAGAGGATGCGAGCATGTCTCCCGAGCGCTTCTCAACGCGCAATCATGTCCATCACCATCATCTTGTTAAAGTAATTAGCAATCTTCTCTGCTGAGATTAAGTTCAAAAAGTCATTCTTCTCGATTGCGAGCGTGACCAAGGGGGGCTTCCAAGACGATGGTGAGTGACAGGATGACATTGCGCGAATCTGGTCTTGAGCCTGTGCGCTCCAGCTATCTCATGGACATCTGTTTGGTGCGAGTCATCTTGATGACGTAGCTGTCAGCGAATAGGCCATTGGTCTCCAGTATGACTTCATTTTTTTTCGTGCTGCGAATGTCGTACCGCTGAGACTGGGCCAAGAGCAAGCCTTGCTCCAATTCGGTTTCTTCAGCATTCCGAGGATGCGAGGTGTCACGGATTTTGAAGGTCATGCCGGCTAGCGATAGGGCGGTTACGCGCGTTTTCACATTTAGCAGTTTGATGACCAGTTCATCGTCGGTGGCTTGCCATTCTCCATTTCCGTCGAAGTTATAGCTTGTGGTGAATGGCAAGAGTGGTATAGGCAAGAAAGTAGTGCTCTTCAACAGACCGGTGATTCGGTATGTCTTGTTGCGGAAGAACTCCGTGGTGCCCTCAAAGCTAACAACGCCATTGCGTTGGGGATATTGATATTTTTCATGCCACAAGCCCAGGAGGTTGGGGTTCAGGCCGTCGGATGTATTGGGTTGAACGATGTAGGCTGCCCATGGCCCTATGATGGTCGACACGTCTCTGAGAAACGGAACTAGGAAAAGTAATCCCGCCAGGATGCTTGTCCAGCCAATATGAGACTTGCTCCACTTCATACTGCTTCATCCATGCAGAAGACTCCCTGCTTGTTCGGTGGCTAGGACGTGTCCCGTCGCCGTTTCAGCGATGATTGGCCATTATCAAGAATGGGATGCGTGTTCAGGGAAAGAGCTTGAACGAGCTTCCTGCATAGCGTTGATCCGAACTCAGATCGCGAGTATCCAGCCCGTAGGTACGCAATAGCCATCGAGATTCGCCGCCTGCTTCGCCACCGACCTCGCTACGACCGTGCAGGCCTACGCGATTGTTTACAACCAGAAGATCGCCAGGCGAAATGACAACCGAGTTTGAACAATCTAGGCATGCTTTCTCAAATCGATCCAGGGCGCGTTTGGGCAGATCTGAATCGAAGCCCGCATCCCCGGCGCTGTGACTGTACCGGATCCAGTACCCAGTACCGGCCTGGAACAGCAACTGGATGTTTTCCATTGAACTAGCAAGTGGGTGCCGCTTACCGAACATCCTTTCCAAGCCAAGCTTGAAGGTTTTCTGGGGCCGGATCACATACTGAGGCTTTGTCAGCTCGGCAATGTCCTCATCCGACAGTTGCTGCAGAACGAGCGCCAGCGGCATGACGGTCGTAGGAGTGCTGTCCGGATTCCGAAGGCCGCTCAAGCAAACGAAGTCCGGTGAGGGCGCTACTCGCTGGTCGAACTCATGAGGTTGTCCACGGAGGGGGAACGAGACGCCATCGGTATGCCCGCGCATGCCGCCTTTGGATTTTTCTGCGAATTCATCTTCGCCTGGCAGCACGATCAGATTCACGAACAAATGGCCGTCATTCTCCGAGCCGTAAGACACGGTATCCGAATTCAGCGCGGCCAAGCAGGTCACGGCACAGGCTCTTGCTGCAATGGTGGTAGCAACGTCCGGAACCGGAATGAAAGCGGAAGGGGTTTCTGGCAAATCTTGGTGCACATCAAACACTGCGCGCAGATGAATCAGTGGGTTCGTCCAAGCATGCTCCTGGACGTCATACAGCTCGATACCCACGTTCGCCAGATATGCCTCCACGGCGGGAAGCAGAAGGGAGCTAAGCTGCGAGGGATGATCAAGAGCTGAAAGGCATGATTCGAGTGAATTATCGTGCATCCAGCCGCTCACTGCGCCGTGGATAGCCCGTGAAAAATGAGCGTCGATCAATTGTGTCCCTACATGGCAAGTGATATAAAGATGATATACGAGCATCCGTAATCACGTAGCTCCTACCGTCACGATGGCCAAAGTCTACCATGAAAAGTAATGTCAATTTGACTTCTTCGCCCCTCCGAGCTTGGGCAGATTACCTCGCGTGGGTGTCCAGCGCGAGTGAGTTTCGGGAGGTGGCAGGCTTCCACCAGTGTACGGTACCCCTGCCAGATGGCCATCTACTCAAGGTGGAGGCGCGCTCTGCAGATTTGCTCGCTAAAAAGGTCATGGCAGAGCTGACCTCCAACTTAGTAGTTCCTCCACACGTTTCCTGCTCAGCAGAACCATTGAGTTCATCGCCTGTCCAGGTTGTGTCACAAAAGGATGTGTCGCCAAAGGAGGTGTCTATGCGTAGTCATTACGAACCAGCGTTGCCTCGTGCATCAGAAACGACTCGGACGGGGCCGGTAACCAGCACCAAGGACGTCTTGCAGACGTTTGGTGTTTACGTACCTGAATCCATGCATGAGGCGCTGAAGTCGGTTGCCAGGAATCAAGGCAAGAAATTTTCAGTGCTCATCCGAGAATTGGTCGAAAGAGGCTATGACCGTTTTGAGGAAGCACTCGAACAGCGTAGTGGTAGAAAAGTTCTCGACGGTTATGAGCAAAAAGTCGCGGCCTACAGTGGAGAAAATTCTCAGTGGATGGCCAGGCTTGACCGTACCCTTAGCTTGGAGATCAAGCTGACCGCCAAGGAGTACGGTCGCTCGGCGTCTCAGATCGTTGGAGGTTTTTTAGCCGAGGAACTCTCCTACTGTCTGCAGACCCAAGCAGTGACCCTCTGCACCGCCGTGGAGGTTGAGCTAGCACAGGCCGCTATGGCCGGATTCGTGGGCCCGAAAGCTAGCGAGCTGGCCATAGCTCTTGGGCTGCCGGGCAAGCGCAAGCTGGTGAATGAACTGGTTTGCGGGATCGTACGTGCCCCCAGTGTTCTATTGGATCGTGCTGCTGAGTTCTTCAAGGTCTCCCAGCAAGCAATAGCCCAGGCTGTCAGTCTCAATTTCCGTCAGTTGCAAGCACCGTCCTTCAAGGCACCCAATGGTCAACCGAAGATTTTGACTGAGCCTGTTTCTTGGGAAGAGGCGGTGAGGGCGCTCAATCTGCCTCACGATGAGGAAGCTGAACTGTTGGCCTTGGGAGACTGAGATGAATCCTTTCGACCGTGCACGAATTCAGGCAATGGATGCGCGGGCGAAACTCATCGCTGCGTGTGGTGAGGCCTATCCAAGCAGTGAGCAGTTGCTCGCAGTCGCTGAAGATACTCTGGGCCTTGCAATTGAATGGGTGGCTCCGGACGATTATGCGCTGTGTGGCGGGGATGCCCTCATACAGCGATCCATGCTCACAATCCTGGTTCGTAACGATGTTCGCCAGGAAGAGAAAGCCTATCTGTTGGCTCATGAGCTCGGCCATTGGTATCTCGATTCGCCTCAACTGCCGCAGGGCTCAGCTTCGTCATCGTTCCTTGCCGAAGATGCGGGGCAATCGGCTGGATCTGCGGTCGTTGATGGCTATGGCGCGTGGGAGCGCCAAGAGCTTCAGGCCAACGTCTTTGCACGGGAATTGTTATTCCCCAAGTCGGCAGCAAGGGCGCTGTGGTCAAGCGGCTGGCGTTCCCGGCTAATTGCCACGCATTTTCTCCTGCCCCTAGAGGTCGTGCGGCAGCAACTGGCTGATGCGTTGTTGCTCCCGGATGTTCCCCCTGCGCTTCCCGCGCCGACGCACCCTCCCAGCGATGCTCAGCGTCAAGCGGCTCAGGCACCTGAGAAGTACGTCAATGTCGTCGCGGGGCCGGGTACGGGCAAGACAACGACCCTGGTGCACCGCGTGGCCAACTTAATCGCAAGTGGTGTGCCTGCCGATAAAATCCTGGTCATGACGTTCACCAACCGTGCCGCGCAGGAGCTTGTAGAGCGACTCACAGCGGCCAATGTCCCGAATGCCTCCCATATCTGGGCAGGCACTTTCCACTCCTTCGGATTGGAGCTGCTGCGCAAGCATTATCAGCTCTTCGGGTTGACCCCTCAGATCAAGGTCGCGGATCTGCTGCAGCAGGTCAGGATGATGGTGGATGAGCTACCGGCTCTGGAGCTCAAATATTTTTTCAGGTTGCTCAACCCCTATGATTGGCTGCCTGACGTCCTGAAAACTATTCACCGACTGAAAGAAGAGCTGGTCTTTCCATACGAATACTTAGCAATTCTTCAAAAATTGCCAGCCGTCGACCCGGACGTAGCGCTGGAGCGAGAAGATATCGCCACCCTGTATAGGGCGTATGAGGCTGTCCTGCGACGGGAGGGTTGGGTCGATTACCCAGACCTGATGGTGCGCCCGACGATTAAAGCGCGCGAAGACCGCCCCTCGATAGCCGCCTTTCTTGACCAGTACGACCATGTGTTGGTGGACGAATATCAGGACGTCAACCACGTCATGATCGAATTTGTTAAGACAATTGGGCTGCCTAGGCGCCATCTGTGGGTCGTCGGTGACATTCGCCAGGCTATCCACCATTGGCGCGGGGCGTCGATCCAAAGTCTGCTCAAGTTCGATGAAGCCTACGTCGCGCGCGGGCAAACAGATTCGATCGCGCGGTACAGCCTGGACATAAATCGCCGTAGTGCGCCTGAGATTCTCCGCGTAGTCGAAAGGGCTGGCACAGATCACGTACTGCAGCCTGTCGTGCCCCTCGATACTGTCTCAGCTTCTCGCCCTGCGAGTGGGGTCATGCCGAACCTGATTCAGACGGCGAAAGACGCTCAAAGTAGCAGTATCGTCGGTCAGATCGAACAGTGTCGGGTGGGCGGTCATCCCTATGGTAGCCAAGGCATCATCAGCTCTACCAACTCTCAGCTGGACAAGCTGGCCCATGACCTTGAGCGCGCTGGAATCCCTGTACTTCACATCGGCGAGTTGAACGAGCGGGCTGAAGTGAAGGAGTTCATGTGCCTGATGCAACTCCTGACTCAGCGCTCGCCTGGTGCGCTCCTGGGCTTGCTGCGGTACAGCGATCTGAGCATGCCAGCGTCGGACGTAGCCCTGCTGACGAACCTGTGCAAGCTAGGCCCCGATTATCAGCACGGACGTTGGCTGAAGCAGCCAGTGCCAGGCTTGTCCCCTCACGGACAGCAGGTCGTGAATGCGTTGAATGAGTTGCTAGGTACGTCGACGCGCAACTCCCGTCCTTGGGCTTTCGTGTGCGACCTGATGTTCGAAAAGGGTTTCGGACTGGGCTCTTTGAGCGACCAATCCGCGACTGCTCAAATTCGGCGCCTGGCCCTGTGGCAATTTCTCTACGGTGTGCGCAATAGTGATGGCGCCGGTAGCGAGGCAACTTTGTCCAAGTTTCTGGTCAGGGAGGATTTCCGGCGCTATCTCGAACAACAGTCGGCAATGCGTTCGTTACCGCCGGAGGCCGCTGTGATTGACGCGGTCAGGCTCATGACGGTTCACGGCAGCAAGGGGCTCGAATTCGACGTCGTGCACATGGCCAACGTCGAGAACTCCCGGTTTGGTGCCGATGCCCCGCCCCGCTTTGATGATCGCAAAGCCCTTTTGCTTCCTCCGGAGACGCTCAACAGCACAGCCCAGTTGCGGGCTGCGGGCGAAGCAATCGAGCGTAACAACTTACTGTACGTGGGCGTTTCGAGGGCCAAAGATCGGCTCAACGTATATTGCGGCACGGATATGTCTAAGATCCCCAGCCCCCTCTGCGACTCATCAATCCTTGCTCCGATCAGTGGAGCCGCGAATAGGTTGGTAGGCGCGGTTTCATCGGCTCGTGTTCCAATGACTGCGCCCGCTACGATCAGTTTCTCCGTGCTCGACGGCTTCATGTCCTGCTCCCTCCAGTACCACTACGCGCATGAGCTCAACCTGCCGGCTGAGCAGGAGCTGGACGTAGCGTTCCGAGCTCGTAGATCAGTGCTGGCCGGGCTTGAGTATTTCTATCGTGATGGAGTGAGGTCTCAGGATGCCTTTGAGCAGGCATGGGGCGAGAGGCCATTACCGAGTCGGGCCGAGGACAAGACTCTCTTGGAGCATGCCAAGATCGCTTTTGATCGTGGCACCGCATTGCAGCCAGGTATCGCACACTACGTCCCTGAGAGTACGGCCAGCGTGAATGGGCAGGTCATCACCATGCCTTGGATGCTTCGCGACGATAACGGCGATTTGGTTTGGCTTCGCACAGGTATCGGGCTATCCGAAATTTCCAACAATGTACGCCCCATCCTGGAAAACCTCGGTGGTAGTCGCTGCGACACCATTGCCATTCATTCGCTCGTCACCGGACGTTCCAAAAGCTCTGTTCCCTCTGCCAGAGCTACCACTACGAAAGTGTTCAAGGCGATCTCGGCTCTGCGTGCAGGTGAGCGTTCCGCTAGTCGCGGAGATCACTGCAACCGATGCGCGTATTCGACCATTTGCGGGCAAATGCTTTGATCAGCCTGTGTCGTAAGGCCGGGGTCGAGAACACATACGCTGAAAGCGAAGGTAACAGTGTGTATTTTTTGAATGATGCTGGAAATTAGCTTGGAATAATATCTGTTATAAATTTTAAACCGAATTCAGGGCAGTCATACGTTGTCGTGTTTTTATTGGATTTGTATTCTTCTAGAAGTGCATCCTCATGGAGATCTGCCAAAAAGCCCCAAGCCCTGAATGAAATAAGTTTGCTGTTGCAAAGCATGAATTTTTTTAGCGTTCGCCATGACGATGGTGCTTCCGGAAAAGGGTTTGCTATATCATCAAGGAAGTAGTCTCCTTTTGAAAGTGTGTTGATTGTCGAATAGGTAACTCCGGATGTCTCCCATTCTGTAATGGTTTCGTGGAGGGATTGAGATATTTTATTCGGAATGCTGATCTCGTAACGTTGAAATTTTTCACATGGGTTGATATCAAGATATGTAATACTGTACCTGGCTACAGTATGCTCTCTGAGATCAAGCCATAAGAAAGCGAAACCGTGTGAGTTTATTTCATTGGATTTTCTGATGATTCGTTCGAACGCGGATTTTATTTGCTCGAGATGTGCGTCTAGATCCTCAATTTGACCGCCGCTGTATATGTTTTTTGCATATATGCAGTGCTGAAGTCCAGAGAAAGTGTTTTTGTTGAATTTCAGGGGTGGGTTAGCATCGAGGAGTATTTCAGGTGGCAGGTATTCAAGTTCTAGTGGTGTGGTAGATTTTGGTTGAAGGCACAATATGTTTCGTTTGTGCCAGAATATTTCGCTGAATAAATAGTTTTTTAAAAGTGTTGGCCAGTAGTTTGATATTATTACGCAAATTACATCGCCGTTTGAAATGAGTGGAAAATGTGCCTTTATTGCGTTTGTATATGCGCCTAGTTCTGTTCCTGACTCTCTGGTGGAATTTGATGAGTTTTTCAGCTCGACAACTACAAAAGTTTCCATTCCGGGGTCAAATAATAGAAAGTCAGGATTTAATATTTCTGATTCGAATAGAGATATATTTTTGTTTTCGCTGATTAGTACTGTTTCACGTACGCACTTCCAGCAATACTCGTATGACTCAATTATGCGGTCACGCTTAGGGTTGCCGTCTTTGTTGTAATTGTATGGGGTAATAATGTCCCCTAGGCCGCTAAAGTTCCGCAGGTGGACTCCGATGGCTTCTTGCATTTCTTTTTCATTCTCAAACATTGTATTTCTCATGATGGTCATTGTGTTTTTTTAAGAGGGTTCGGGGGGTGATCAGTAAGGATCATAACTTTTTATCTGTGAGTTGGTGTTTTCAGTAATGGCCGATGTGCGGTTAATTGAGTTGTCTGATAATTCCTATTCTCGAAGTCAGATTGGCTTACGTTCACCCTTTTGCCTCCGCCCTTTACCGATTACGATGAAAAAACGTAAGGCTGACAAGGAAATTGGTAAACACCTCACTGGGCGTGGTGGCAAAATCATTCAAGAATGAGTCCCTCCCCGTAGACCGCCGCCGCACGCTTCACGTACCTGATGCACTCTCCGGCGAAAGTTATGATGATCACTGGCACCCCATGCATCGTACTCCCTGACCACCTTATACTGGCGCCCTACAGTTCGGAGTCAGTATGAGCACGTTGCCAATCGATGCCGCCCTACCGGCCCTTCTAAACGCGTTGAATGATCGTGATGAGGTCGTTCTACAAGCGCCGCCCGGAGCAGGTAAAACCACGCGCGTGCCGCTTGCTCTTCTCGGTGAGGAGTGGCTGAAAGGTCAGACAATCGTGATGCTCGAGCCTCGACGACTCGCGGCTCGAGCAGCTGCTGAGCGAATGGCTGCTGAGCTTGGTGAGCGGGTAGGGGAGACGGTTGGCTACCGTATTCGGCTTGAGAGTAAGGTAAGTTCGAAAACTCGTATTGAGGTCGTAACCGAAGGGATTCTTGCTCGTAGGCTGCAAGAAGATCCGTCCTTAGAAGGTGTGGGGCTCGTCATTTTCGACGAATTCCATCTTCGTAATCTTGATGCCGATTTGGCCTTGGCACTGGCGCTCAATGGCCGAGAGCTTTTTCGTGATGATTTGCCGCTGAAGGTACTGTTGATGTCCGCTACCTTGGAAGGGGAGCGGCTTTCTCAACTGCTTGATGATGCGCCCATCGTGACCAGTGAGGGGCGGATGTACCCCGTCACAACCATCTGGGGCAAGCCGCAGCAACCGGGCGATTTTATCGAGCCGAGGGTGGTACAGACCATCCTCGACGCGCTGAACGATGAGACCGGTAGCCTGCTGGTGTTCCTGCCGGGGCAGGCGGAGATTCGTCGGGTTCATCAAAAATTGGTCGATGCGCTGGGCGAGAGCACGCCTGTGTTGCTTTGCCCGTTGCACGGCGAACTGGATCTGACGGCCCAGCGTGCGGCGATTGAGCCGGCGCCCGCTGGCAAACGCAAAGTGGTGCTGGCCACCAACATCGCCGAGACCAGCCTGACCATCAACGGTGTGCGCGTGGTAATCGATGCCGGGTTGGCGCGTGTACCGCGTTTCGATCCCGGCAGCGGCATGACTCGTCTGGATACTCAACGCATTTCCAAAGCGAGTGCCACGCAGCGCGCGGGCCGGGCAGGGCGCCTGGAGCCCGGCGTGTGTTATCGCCTGTGGTCGCAGGATCAGCATGAGCAACTGGCCGCTTACGCCAGTGCGGAAATTCTCTCGGCGGATCTGGCCGGGCTGGCCTTGCAACTGGGGCGTTGGGGCGTGACGCCGGGGCAGTTGGTTTGGCTGGATGTCCCTCCGGCAGCGGCTTATGCACAGGCTCAGGATTTACTTGAACGTTTGGGCGCCCTGGAGGGCGAAGCGCTGACCCGTCATGGTCAGGCGATGGCTGAGCTGCCGGCTCACCCTCGCATCGCGCATTTGCTGTTACGCGGTCAGGCGCTCGGCTTGGCCGATATGGCCTGCGATGTCGCGGCATTGCTCGGTGAGCGGGATATTTTGCGTGGCGCCGGGGCGGATCTGCATAGCCGATTGGTGCTGTTGTCCGGCGAAGAGCGGGCTGCACGCGGTGCGCAGGGCGGCGTTCAGCGTGCCCGGCAGCTGGCGCGGCAGTATCGCGGCTATCTGCGAGGAAAAGCGTCGGAGCCGGTCAGCGATCCGGATCATCCACGCTGGCTTGGCGCGTTGCTGGCGTTGGCTTATCCAGATCGAGTCGCCCAACAGCGGCGAGGCGGTGGCGCTGAATATCGATTGGCGAATGGTCGTGCGGCGCTGTTTGCTGAAGCGGACAGCTTGATGAAGCAACCGTGGCTGGTGATCGCCGATCTGGGCAGTCGCCAGGGCCAGCGTGAAGAACGGATTTATCTGGCGACGGATTTCGATCCAGCGTTGTTCGATTCAGTGCTGGCCGAGCAGGTGCGTTGCGTCGATCAACTGGATTGGGATGAGCGCGAAGGCGTGCTGCGGGCCGAGCGTCAGCGCAAGGTCGGCGAATTGATTCTTAGCCGTGAGCCGCTGACCGGGCTCGATGAAAACGCTCGCAATCAGGCGCTGGTAAACCTGGTGCGGCGCAAAGGTCTGGAGCTGTTGCCGTGGACTCCGGAACTGCGTCAGTGGCAGGCGCGGGTGGCGTTGTTGCGTCAGTTGGATCTCAGCAGTCAGAGCCAGAGCGAATGGCCGGATGTCAGCGATGCTGCACTGCTCAGAAGTCTCGAACACTGGCTGATGCCGTATCTGGGCAAAGTCTCGCGACTCAGTCATTTTGCCAATCTGGACTTGTCGAGCATCATTCATAACTTGTTGCCGTGGCCACTGCCGCAAAGACTCGAAGAGCTGGCGCCGCATCATTTGAGCGTGCCGTCGGGTTCATCGATTCGTCTGGATTACAGCGAACAGCCGCCGATTCTCGCGGTGCGTTTGCAGGAGTTGTTCGGCCTGGCCGAGACGCCGCGCATTGCCGGTGGCCGGCAAGTGGTGAAATTGCATCTGCTGTCCCCGGCGCGGCGACCGGTGCAGGTGACGCAGGATCTTGCGAACTTCTGGCGCAGTACGTATGCCGAGGTGAAGAAGGATTTGAAGGGGCGTTATCCGAAGCACTACTGGCCGGACGATCCGCTGGTGGCCGAGGCGACAGCGCGGATCAAGCCGCGTAAATAGTCAGTTGCATCGGTGGTGCGGCATTCGCGAGCAAGCCCGCTCCCACATGGGATCTCTGTGGTACACAAATGCTGTGCTCACTGAAGATCTAATGTGGGAGCGGGCTTGCTCGCGCAGCTTTGATTTAAAGCGCGGCCGGCAACAGAAACCGTGCAATCACCGGCAAATGATCGGAAATCCGTAACGTATCGTCCTGCCGCACCCGCGCTTCGACCCGTTTTAGGTGCGGGCTGTAAAACAGATAATCGACGGTCCGGTCCGGGCCGTTCAAGCCCGGGTCATTCGGGTAATGGGTCAGCCATTGCACCCGATCGATACCGCTGGCTTCGTTGTTGGTGGGGATCATCGGGTACTTGTCCCACAGCACATGCAGCGCGCTGTCGGCGGAGTAGGGCGTGCGTTGCTCGGCGGTAAGACGTCGATACTGGCCCAGCGGCAACAGGTTGAAGTCGCCACCGATCAGCCACGGCGTGCTGCGGCTTTCATACTTGTCGAGGACCTTGACCACGGCTGTCACCTGGCGTTGCAAGGTTTCATCGAACGGGGTGGTGGCACGGTCCAGATGGGTGTTGAACACGGCTATTTGGCCGCCGTTGCTCAATGGCAGGTGAGTGACCAGCAAGGCGTTTTTCGGCTTGAACTGACGGCTGATGAAATTGGCCGGTGCGACCGGTAATTGCAGGCGTTCGGCGTGTTCGATCTGGTAGCGGCTCAGGGTTGCCAATTGCCGGCCAACGCTGCCATAGATGTGTGGTTCAGGCACGAAGTCGGCTTTCCAGTCGAAGGCCTGCGCGCTGCACGGATACAGGTCGGTGACTCGATCCTGAAGCAGTTTGAACTGGTTCTGGTAGTCACTGGCCTTGGCACCGTCATCGAGTTTCTGCAACAGCACAATGTCCGGTTGCTCGTCGCGAATCACTCGCGCCACTTCGTCGAGGCTGAAGGCCATGTCTTCAGGTGTAGGGCTCTCGTCATTCCCTGCGGCCAGGTCGTTCCAGAACACATAGCGCTTGCCTGCCAGGTACTGGACGTCCCAGGTCATCACCTTCAGCGCCTGGCCGGGCACCAGCGTCGGCGCCTGGGCGTTGCAACTGACTGGCAGCACTTCCTTGGCCTGGGGGCGCCAGGTCAGGCTGTAGATCAGCAATGCAATCAGGCCAATGGCAATCAGCAGGCCCAGCAGGGTGTAGCGCAGTAGACGGGTCATGGCTCGGCTTATAGCGTTACAAAAGATGGCCCCGAGCATAACCGAGAGCAACGCCCAAGCCCAAGGGTAGAGCGCTCAGAGCGCTCCGTCAGCTTTCTCGGGCGCATCGGCGATCAGCATGAATAAGCGGAACAGCACCACGCTGGTGAACAGTTGCAGAAAGCTGTGAGCGCTGTCGATCAGCAGAGAGATGACC
The DNA here is from genome assembly GCF_054668495.1 of Pseudomonas sp. S2_A02. NCBI lineage: Bacteria > Pseudomonadati > Pseudomonadota > Gammaproteobacteria > Pseudomonadales > Pseudomonadaceae > Pseudomonas > Pseudomonas sp. S2_A02. Next base: position 4,534,153 of record NZ_CP162776.1, read on the forward strand.
GGGTTCTGCGGTTCGGGGTAAACCGCCAGCGTCGCCCCCTTGAGTACCCACAGCGGGCCCATCACGCACAGAATGCACACCAGAATGCGCAGGAAATGCCCGCGAGTCAGGCGCAGGCTTTCCTTCATCGCCGCCAGCGGTGCCAAGCCGCGCAACACCAGCAGATATTCAGCGAATGCCAGCGTCACCATCAACCAGATGCCCGGCAGGAAATACAGCGACAAGCCGATCAGGATCAGCAGTGTATTGAGGGCGGTCAACACGGCGAAACGCGGCCACAAGGTTGCAGAGGTTGCCAGCAAATCGCGGATGCGCGGTGATTCGCCACGGCTGCGGGCATCGAGAAACAGGATCAGCGCGGCGGTGTACAGCGGGTACACCAACAGGCCGACAATCACACTGATGCCGGGGAAGCTGTCCGGCTCCGTGGAGTGATCGACCACTTGTTGCAGCAATGCCTCGAAAATCACCAGCGGCAGGCACAGCTGCACGATCTGGCTCAGATTGCGCTTGAAGAAATACAGAGAGTCACGCAGCACATCGAACGAATTCATCAGTCGGTATCGCAGGTTGAAAGCAGTGCCTCACTTTAACCGATGAAACCCTTTGGGGCGCAAACGTAAACGTTCGGTAAAGGTCATTGAAACATCCTGTATCAGCCCCATTACTGGTGAGCACCTTATCCACCGTGGATAGGGGCGACGATATTCCCGGCAATCTATGAGGTCGCCATGAACAGCGAAGAACAAACCCTGATCGATGGACTGTTTTCCCGGCTGCAACAGGCCGAAACGGATTCAGCCCCCCGCGACGCCCAAGCCGAAGCGCGGATCAAGGAACACCTGACTCGCCAGCCAGCGGCGGGCTATTTCATGACCCAGGCGATTCTGGTGCAAGAGGCAGCCATCAAGAGCCTCGACGAACAGAACAAGCAACTCACCCAACAAGTCCAGCAATTGCAGGCTGAACTGCAATCGGCCAAGGCTCAGACGGCGGCTCCGACGCCGAGCGGCGGTGGCTTTTTGTCGAGCATCTTCGGTGGTAGCTCCCGTGATCCGCAGCCTGCGCCGACTCAAAGCGCAGCCCCGTCGAATGGCGGCTGGCGTGAACCGGGGCGGCCGTCGTTCAACTCGCAGCCGCCACAGCAAAACTTCGGTGCGCCGCCTCAGCAGAACTACGCCCCGCAACAACCGGTAGGCAGTGGTTTCCTCGGCGGCGCGTTGAAAACTGCAGCGGGTGTGGCCGGTGGCGTGATGCTGGCGCAAGGCATCAGCAGCCTGTTCCAGCACAATCAGCAGCCGGAAGTGGTTGAAGTCATCAAGGAAGAACCGGCTCAGGTCAACGATCAGGGCGGCAGCGGCAATGATCAGCGCGTGGCTGACAACGCCTATGATCAGGGCGGTTTTACCGACGCCGACTACAGCGATGACAGCTCATCGTTCTTCGGTGGCGACGACGATTCCTTCGTCTGATACATCTGTGGCGAGGAGCTTGCTCCCGCTGGACTGCGTAGCAGGCCCCTTGGGTTTTAAAGCAAGGAGCCGCTTCGCACCCCAGCGGGAGCAAGCTCCCTCGCCATATGGCCGATTATTCGCGGAACAATCCTTCGGGCTGGCATACTGGGCAACTTTTCGGGCCTGGTGCCTGATCCTGCCCGCGCTTCGGCACGCTAATGAGGATGTACGGTGAAAAAAATCGCAGTGTTCGCCGATGTCCAGAACCTCTATTACACCGTGCGTCAGGCTTATGGTTGCCACTTCAACTACGCCGCGCTGTGGGCTGACGTCAGTAAAGAAGGGCAGATCGTCGAGGCCTATGCCTATGCGATCGATCGTGGCGACAGCAAGCAGCAGCAGTTTCAACAGATCCTGCGCAATCTCGGTTTCATCGTGAAACTCAAACCCTACATCCAGCGCAGCGACGGTTCGGCCAAGGGCGACTGGGACGTGGGCATCACCCTCGACATCATGGACGCCGCCGATCATGTCGACGAAGTGGTGCTGGCCTCCGGTGATGGTGATTTCGACATGCTGCTGGAGCGCATCATCAGCAAGCACGGTGTGCAAGCGGTGGCCTATGGCGTACCCGGTCTCACCGCCAATTCGCTGATCCGCGCCGCCAGCCGTTACGTGCCGATCGAAGGCGCGTTGCTGCTCAAGAATTGATTTTTACGGAGTTGAAACAGGTTTGGAACGCATAGCAGTCATCGACTTTGAAACCACCGGGCTCTCCCCGAGCAGCAGTTGCCGGGCCACGGAAATTGCCGTGGTGATTCTTGAACAGGGGCGCATCGTCGAGCGTTACCAAAGCCTGATGAATGCCGGCGTGCGCGTCCCGGCCTTCATCGAACAACTCACCGGCATCAGCAACGCCATGCTGCGCACCGCGCCATCGGCCGAGCAGGTGATGAACGAAGTCAACGAATTCGTCGGCATCACACCGCTGCTGGCCCACAACGCCGCGTTCGACCAGAAGTTCTGGGACTTTGAGCTCGGTCGCATCAAACGCACACGCTTGCAGAACTTTGCCTGCTCTCTGTTACTCGCCCGCCGCCTGATGCCCGCCGCACCGGACCACAAACTCGGCACCCTCACCACGTTCGCCAGCCTGCCCAATACCGGCAAGGCTCACCGGGCCATGGCCGATGCCGAAATGGCCGCCAACCTGACGGCGCACTTGGCTGAAGAGTTGCGGCGCAAGCATGGGTTGCGGGAGTTGTCCCATGATCTGCTCGTCAGTTTGCAGAAAGTGCCGGCGGCGAAGATCAATGAACATTTGAAGCGGCATCGCGGGTTTTAAGACCCACCCCAAATCCTGTGGGAGCGGGCTTGCCCGCGATGAGGCCATCACATTCAACATCTTTGTTGACTGACAGTCCGCTATCGCGGGCAAGCCCGCTCTCACAGGGGCCGTGCAACATCACGGTTTGCCATTCCCTTCCAATTGCCCCAACGGCACACGCTTCTCGATGGCGCTCGACAGCACGATCGAGGTCTTGCTGAATCCGAACGTGGCGATCCGGTTGATCAACTCTTCCAGCTCCGGCATCGAACCTACCGCCGCTTGCATGATCACGCACGGGTCTCCGGTGACGCGATGGCATTCGGTGAGTTGTGGGATTTTGATCAGTTCGTCGTAGGTTTTCTGGTTGCCGTGCTGATTCAGGCGCAGTTCGATCACGCACTGGATCGGCAGACCGAGTTTCGCCATGTCGACTTTCGCCTGGTAGCCGGTGATCACCCCGCAGGCCTCAAGTTTGGCCACGCGCTCGGCCACTGCGGGAGCGGACAGGTTTACCTTGCGCGCCAGTTCGGCATAGGACGCTCGACCGTTTTCCAACAGGGCGCTGAGGAGCATGCGGTCGTATTTGTCCATCATGGCATTCCTGAAAAAAGACTGACTTTCGAAAGCACGGTTTATAGCGCTGAACTCCGTGTTTTGAAAAGTGTACCGGCGCTATAAACAGGTTTTGTAACTTATTTTCCGCCGCTGGCCTTTCTAGAATAGCTGCTCTCTTTGTCTTGTTCTCGAGCTGCCCATGCCTGGCATACGCCGTTTTTCCTTACCGCTGATCGCTGCTTTTTTCGCGCTGTACGTGATTTGGGGATCAACCTACCTGGTGATTCGAATCGGCGTGCAGTACTGGCCGCCGTTGTTACTCGCTGGTATTCGTTTCGTGATCGCCGGGACGTTGATGTACGCGTTCCTGCGCTGGCGCGGGGCACCGGCACCGACGTGGGCTCAATGGAAAGCGGCGGGGATCATCGGGATTTTGCTGCTGACGTTCGGTAACGGTGCGGTGAGTGTCGCCGAGCATACGGGCGTGGCCTCCGGCGTTGCCGCGTTGGCGGTGGCGACGGTGCCACTGTTTACTTTGCTCTGCGGATATTTCTGGGGCGCGCGTAATACTCGTCTCGAATGGGCCGGGATTGTGCTCGGGCTGATCGGTATCGCCATGCTCAACCTCGGTTCCAATCTGCAATCGAGCCCGTTGGGTGCGGCATTGCTGATATTCGCGGCAGCGTCCTGGGCTTTCGGTTCGGTGTGGAGCAAACACTTGCCGTTGCCACAGGGCGCGATGGCCAGTGCGGTGGAAATGCTGGTGGGCGGCGTGGTGTTGTTGATCGGCAGCGCGGTGAGCGGCGAACATCTGGAGGCCATGCCGCCGATCGAAGGTTGGGCTGCATTGGCCTATCTGACGTTCTTCGGTTCGATCATCGCCTTCAACGCCTACATGTACCTGTTGAAACATGTGCGTCCGGTGGCGGCCACCAGTTATGCCTACGTCAACCCGGCGGTGGCGGTGTTGCTGGGTATCGTATTTGTTGGTGAGACCATTGGTATTGAAGAAGCGCTGGCCATGACAGTGATCATCAGTGCCGTGGTGTTGATCGGGTTGCCGCAGTGGCGCCGAGGTGCCAATCGGCCTGCGGTGGTTGTGCCGACAGAATCCCGAGCGAATTAGGGTAAACTGCGCGCCATTGCACACTCTTTGCACAATCGCGCTGAATTTTCCTACGGTACTCCCATGACTTTCGCCACCCTTGGCCTGATCGAACCTTTGCTGCGCGCTCTCGAGACGCTCGGCTACCAGACCCCTACGCCAGTGCAGACACAAGCGATTCCGGCGGTGCTGGCTGGTCGTGACCTGATGGCCGCAGCCCAGACCGGCACCGGCAAGACCGCCGGTTTCGCCTTGCCGCTGCTGCAATTGCTGGCCATGGAAGGGCCGAAAGTCAGCGCCAACTCCGTGCGCGCACTGATCCTGGTGCCGACTCGCGAACTGGCTGAACAGGTGCACGAAAGCGTGCGTCAGTACGCCGAGAACCTGCCGTTGAGCACTTATGCGGTGTATGGCGGTGTCAGCATCAACCCGCAAATGATGAAGCTGCGCAAAGGCGTCGACCTGTTGGTGGCGACCCCGGGCCGCTTGCTCGACCTGTTCCGTCAGAACGCGCTCAAGTTCAACCAGTTGCAAACCCTGGTGCTGGACGAGGCCGATCGTATGCTCGATCTGGGCTTTTCCGAAGAGCTGGGGAATATCTATAAAGCCCTGCCGAAGAAACGTCAGACGCTGTTGTTCTCCGCGACCTTCTCCGACGCCATCCGCACCCTGGCCGGGCAAATGCTCAACGACCCGCTGAGCATTGAAGTCAGCCCGCGCAACGTCGCTGCCAACACCGTCAAGCAATGGGTGGTGACGGTGGACAAGAAGCGCAAGTCGGAGCTGTTCGTTCATTTGATGCGCAAAGGCAAGTGGAAGCAGGTGCTGGTGTTTGCCAAGACCCGTAACGGTGTAGACGCGCTGGTGGAAAAACTCCAGGGCCTGGGCATCAATGCCGACGGCATCCACGGCGACAAACCTCAGGCGACCCGTCAGCGGGCACTGGATCGTTTCAAGGCCAGCGAAGTGCAAATCCTTGTAGCCACCGACGTAGCAGCGCGTGGTCTGGATATCGAAGATTTGCCATTGGTGGTCAACTTCGACCTGCCGATCGTGGCGGAGGACTACATCCACCGTATCGGTCGTACCGGCCGAGCGGGCGCAACCGGGCAGGCTATTTCGCTGGTATGCGCCGATGAGGTGAATCAGCTGTCAGCCATTGAGATGTTGACCCGTCAGACGTTGACTCGTCAGATGGAGCAGGACTTCGAGCCTGAACACCGCGTGCCGGATACCGATGCCAGCGGTCAGGTTGTCAAGAAGCCGAAAAAACCGAAGAAGCCAAAAACTTCGAGTGGCGGCAAGCGCAACCTGGGCAAGTGGGTCGAGAGCGGTGATGCTTCGGCGCCGGAGCCTTCGATCAAGCCTGTGCGTAAAGTGCCGGTGTTTAACACTGGGCCGCGTAAGCGTAAGCCTTGATCCTTTGAAGATCGTTCCCACGCTCCGCGTGGGAATGCCTCTTCGGACGCTCCGCGTTCGGCTTTGAAGGGACGCGGAGCGTCCGGGCTGCATTCCCACGCAGAGCGTGGGAACGATCAATGCGCTCGTCTTGCAGCTTATAGTTTGCCGCTGCTCCTGAGCCACTCCACCAACCCCAACCCAGCCGCTCGCCCACTGGCGAAACACGCGGTCAGCAGATAGCCGCCGGTCGGCGCTTCCCAATCGAGCATTTCTCCCGCGCAGAACACGCCGGGCAGTTGCTTTAGCATCAAACGTTCATCCATCGACTCGAACATCACGCCCCCCGCGCTGCTGATGGCCTCGTCCAATGGCCGGGTTTTCACCAGCGTCAGCGGCAATGCCTTGATCGCTTTGGCCAGCAATGCCGGATCGGTAAAACAGTCGGCCGGTGTCAGTTCGCGCAGCAACGCCGCTTTCACGCCATCAAGGCCAAGCTGACTGTGCAGGTGTTTGGACATGGAGCGGGAGCCGCGAGGTTTACTCAGCGCAGACTGGATTTTATCCACAGGCTTGCCCGGCAACAGATCGAGGTGAATGGTTGCCGAGCCGTGTTGATTGATCGATTCGCGGATCGGTGCCGACAGGGCGTAGATCAAACTGCCCTCAATTCCCGTGGCAGTGATCACGCATTCTCCGAGTCGCGGCACATCGTCATTGAGGCCAATGGCGATGTTTTTCAGCGGGGCGCCTGCGAATTTGCTGACCATCAATTCGCTCCAGGCCTGCACCTCGAAGCCACAATTGCTCGGTTGCAACGGTGCCAGTCCTACACCGCGCTGTTCCAGCGGCAGCATCCAGGCACCGTCCGAACCGAGGCGCGACCAACTGCCGCCGCCGAGGGCCAACAGGGTGGCGTCGGGTTGAATGGTTTTTTCACGCTCGGGACTGTCGATGCGCAAACCACCGTTGTCATCCCAACCGAGCCAGCGATGGCGGGTGTGGATAACTACGCCGGCATCGCGCAGGCGTTTGAGCCAGGCACGCAACAGGGGCGCGGCTTTCATGTCGGTAGGAAACACCCGGCCGGAGCTGCCGACAAAGGTTTCGATACCCAGGTCATGAATCCATTGGCATAAGGCGTCGGCGCCGAAGGAGCGTAACAGCGGCGCAATCTGCGGTGCCTGTTCGGCATAGCGTGAGAGAAACGCCGGGTAGGCCTCGGAGTGGGTGATGTTCATGCCGCCGACCCCGGCGAGGAGGAATTTTCGCCCCACTGAAGGCATGCCGTCGTACAGATCGACCTTGATCCCCGCCTGGCTCAACACTTCAGCCGCCATCAAACCGGCGGGGCCGCCGCCGATGATGGCGACGTGAGGGGGGAGGGAAGTGGAGGGCTGGGTCATGGAATGCGCTGCGGTCTGGCGGAATGAAGCTGGGCATTCTATCAGCCCCGATCAATGTGGGAGCGGGCTTGCTCGCGAAAGCGGTGGGTCAGTCGATATCAATGTTGATTGTTAAATCGCCTTCGCGAGCAAGCCCGCTCCCACCTTTGATCTTCGGTGTTTTCAAAAGGGTGGTTAAAAAACAACCACCGTTCTGTAGCCTATACCCCGCATGGCCTGCAGACCCTTTCACTCAGGTTATCCACAGGCGGCTCCACAGGCATTGTGGGTAAAGACCCATAGATCAATGACAACCTGATGACTGCCAGACCCGTTGGGCGCTGTGATGGAGGATTCCATGACGGCGTGCCAGGGCTTTGCGGTCCTTGCTGTAGCCGCCGCCGATCACGCCGACCACCGGAATATCCCGGCCCAGGCAATGGCGCATCACGCTTTCATCACGAGCGGCGACGCCTTCGTCTGTCAGCTTCAGATAACCCAGGGCGTCATCCTTATGCACATCGACGCCAGCGTCGTACAGCACCAGATCCGGTTGATAGAGCGGCAGCAAATAGTTGAGTGCGTCGTCCACCACCTTCAGGTAATCGGCATCGCCCATGCCCATCGGCAACGGAATGTCCCAATCACTTTCGGCTTTGCGTGCAGGAAAATTCTTTTCGCAGTGCAGGGAAACGGTCACTGCCTCCGGGGTGTTGTGCAGAATCCGTGCAGTCCCGTCACCCTGATGTACATCGCAGTCGAAGATCAGCACGCGGTTCACTCGGCCACTTTCCAGCAGGTAATGGCTGATCACCGCCAGGTCATTGAAGATGCAGAACCCGGCGGGATGATCGTAATGCGCGTGATGAGTGCCACCGGCCAAGTGGCAGGCCAAACCATGCTCCAGTGCCTGTTCCGCCGCCAACAGCGAACCGCCGACCGCTCGCACCGTGCGCCGGGCCAGCGCTTCGCTCCAGGGCAGGCCGAGGCGTCGCTGATCTTCGCGGGACAATTCGCCGCCCATGTAGCGTTCGATATACGCAGGGTCATGGGCGAGGGCGAGAATCTCTGGCGGGCAGAGGTCCGGGCGTAGCAAGTCGGTGTCGCGGGCAAGGCCACTGTCCACCAGGTGATCGCGCAGCAGGCGAAACTTGTCCATGGGGAAGCGATGATCCGCCGGGAACTCGGGGCTGTAGTCTTCGTGGTAGATCAATGGCAGGGGCATGGCTGATTTATACACAAAGGCCTGTAGGAATGAGTGAAGGATCCTACCAGCGATGTAGACTTGGCGGCATGAAAACGGAGGGGCGGGGCACAATGGAGCCAATACTGGAACTCGAAAGCGCACGGCTGTTGTTACGGCAGTGGCGTGATGAGGATTTGCCGGCGTTTGCGGCGATGTGCGCCGATCCACAAGTGATGCGTTATTTTCCGGCACCCTTGAGTCGACTGGAAAGTGCCGCGTTGATCGGACGCATTCGCGGGCATTTTGCCGAGCATGGTTTCGGCCTCTGGGCACTGGAGCGCAAGGACACCGGGGCGTTCATCGGGTTTACCGGGCTGGGTGTGGTCGGCTTCGACGCACCGTTTACACCGGCCACTGAAATCGGCTGGCGTCTGGCACGCGAGCACTGGGGGCTGGGTTATGCCGGTGAAGCGGCGTGGACGGCTCTGCGCTGCGGGTTTGATCGGTTGGCGCTGCAAGAAGTCGTCGCATTCACCACCAAGACCAATCTGCCATCCGAGAAAGTCATGCAGGCCATTGGCATGCACCATGCCCCTTCCGATGACTTCGAGCACCCGCGGCTTGCAGCCGATCATCCGCTGCGCCCGCACGTGTTGTACCGCATCACCCGTGAGCAGTGGCTGCAAACCTTGCATGGATAAGCAGGCGCGGACGTTTACAATGGCCCCCATGTTGAACCGGCCATAAACTGAATCGACCGCCGCAGCCAAGACTGCGCGGCATTGCGTTGTGTGAGGAGAGTCTGAATGAGCCAAGTGTTGGAAGATCTGGTAGACCTGCTGACCCTGGAACCGATTGAAGAAAACCTGTTCCGTGGCCGCAGCCAAGACCTGGGATTTCGTCAGTTGTTCGGCGGTCAGGTGATCGGTCAGTCCCTGTCGGCGGCCAGTCAGACGGTCGAAGAAGCACGTCATGTGCATTCGATGCACGGTTATTTCCTGCGTCCCGGCGATTCCGCGCTGCCCGTGGTTTATCAGGTTGATCGGGTGCGCGATGGCGGCAGCTTCAGCACGCGCCGGGTGACGGCGATCCAGAAGGGCAATCCGATTTTCACTTGCAGCGCCTCGTTCCAGTACGACGAAGAAGGCTTCGAGCACCAGAGCGAAATGCCGCAAGTGGTCGGCCCGGAAAACCTGCCGTCGGAGCTGGAACTCACCCAGCAGCGCGCGCACCTGATCCCTGAGCACATGCGCGAAAAACTGCTGTGCCCGAAACCGATCGAATTCCGGCCGGTGACTGAAAAAGACCCCTACAACCCGCAGCCTGCCGACCCAGTCAAATATGTCTGGTTCCGTGCCGACGGTGCCTTGGCCGATACCCCGGCACTGCACAAATACCTGCTGGCCTACGCGTCGGACTTTGGTCTGCTGACCACCTCGATGCTGCCCCACGGCAAATCGGTCTGGCAGAAAGACATGCAGGTCGCCAGCCTTGATCACGCATTGTGGTTCCACGCCGACCTGCGCGCCGATGACTGGTTGCTGTATGCGATGGACAGCCCATGGGCTGGCAATTCGCGCGGATTTTCCCGTGGTAGCGTGTTCAACCGTGCCGGGCAACTGGTGGCCTCGGTCACTCAGGAAGGCCTGATTCGCCATCGTAAGGATTGGGCATGAGCCTGGCCGAGATGCGGCACTGGGTGTTCGACATGGACGGCACCCTGACGGTGGCTGTGCATGACTTCGCGGCGATTCGCATGGCTTTGGCGATTCCCGCCGAAGACGACATCCTCACCCACCTCGCTGCGCTGCCTGCCGATGAAGCCGCGGCCAAACACGCGTGGCTGCTGGAGCACGAGCGGGATCTGGCGTTGGGTTCGAAGCCGGCGCCGGGCGCGGTGGAACTGGTGCGTGAGTTGGCCGGGCGCGGCTATCGTCTGGGCATTCTTACGCGCAATGCTCGCGAGCTGGCGCATGTCACGCTGGAGGCCATCGGCCTGGCCGACTGCTTTGCGGTAGAGGATGTACTGGGCCGCGATGAAGCACCGCCCAAGCCGCATCCTGGTGGATTGCTGAAACTGGCCGAAGCCTGGAAAGTGCCGGCGAGCGAAATGGTGATAGTTGGTGATTACCGCTTTGATCTGGATTGCGGCCGGGCGGCGGGGACACGGACGGTGCTGGTGAATTTGCCGGATAATCCGTGGCCGGAATTGACTGATTGGCATGCTGCCGATTGCGTGGCGTTGCGGCAGATGCTTTTGGCTTGAGGGATTGGTCGTCTGATTAACCGCTATCGCGGGCAAGCCCGCTCCCACAAGGATGGTGCATAACCCTGTGTGAGCGGGCTTGCCCGCGATAGCGTCAGATCAGACACCACAAAACTCACTGACCGAACAACACCTTCTGCCCCTCAGGCGACGTAAACATCCCGTCACCATCATGCCCGACCCCAGGCACTTCGATCAGCTGCTGACTCAACCCTTGAGAATGGCGTCGCTTCATATAATTGAAATAGTTACGCCCACGAATCAAACGAGAAGCGCCCTGGGCTTTGGCTTCACAACCTTTATCCAGCGCCGGATGATTCGGGTCGGTGTCCTGCTGCCCGAGCAAATAAACGACATCACGTTTGACGTAGTTTTCTTCCAGTTGCGCAGGCGTTTGCCCATCGGCATAGGCGGGCAGATCCGCCAGCCCGTACTTCCAGCGATTGAAATTCGGACACCCCGCGTGACTGAACGCCACTGGCCGTTGCTCATTGAACCAGGCATACGACGAAGGATTGGCGATCACATAGCGCACTTTCACGCCCTCCGTGTCGAGGGCCGGTTGAGGGTGACCCAGCAAGGCATAACGCTGAACCACTTGAGCGCCGCCGGAGTGACCGGCGATGATGATTTGCTTCACGTCCGGAAACTGTCGCCGATCGCCCAGTCGCGCGATGATTTCATCGAGCGCCGCATAGGAGCTCAGCGTAAACGGCGCGGTGGATAAGCCGCCGGCCATCCAGTCATTGCCTTGCCAGCGTAAAACGCTGTCAGGCACCGTATGGCTCGCAATGTCGGTTTCGTTGAGAAACTGCGGGGCGAGTACCAACGTGTTCGCGCTTTGCCCGGCCTGCTCGGCTGCGTGTTCGGCGCTTTGGCGGTAGGTTTCAGCATTGCGTAATCGACCATGGACGATGATCAGCACGCGTTCGATTTTCGCCGGTGTCGGGCCAATGCTCACCGCGATTTCCCCGGCGCTCAGCAGCAAGCGCCCGGAACTGATCGCCTTGACGCCTTGCTCGGCAGCCTGGGTGCTTGCGCAGGTGATTAACAGAACCAGCAGCCACTTACGCATCACAGATTCTTCGCTGCAAAGGTGTCGCACTGGCCAACTTGGCCTTGTGCGAACCCGGCCTTGAACCAGCGCACCCGCTGGGCCGAAGTGCCGTGGGTGAAGGAGTCGGGCACCACGCGGCCCTGACCTTGCTGTTGCAAGCGATCGTCGCCGATGGCGTTGGCGGCGTTCAAGGCTTCTTCGATGTCACCGGGTTCCAGCCAGTTCAGACGTTTTTGCGCATTGTTGGCCCAGACACCGGCCAGGCAATCGGCCTGCAGTTCCTGGCGCACCAGCAAACCATTGTCGCCCTCCATCTGCCGGCCCTGTTGGCGAGCGGTCTGAATCTTCGCTGAAACACCGAGCAAGGTCTGTACATGGTGTCCGATTTCGTGAGCGATCACGTAGGCCTGGGCGAAGTCGCCAGCGGCGGAAAAACGTTGGGACATCTCTTGGAAAAAACTCATGTCGAGGTAGACCTTCTGGTCAGCGGGGCAATAGAAGGGACCGGTTGCCGAAGTCGCCAGGCCGCAGGCCGAGTTGACGCGGTTGCTGAACAGCACCAGGGTCGGGTCTTTATATTGCCGATCGGCCTGCTGGAAAATCTGGCGCCAGGTGTCTTCGGTATCGCCAAGGATCGAGCGCACGAATTCGGCCCCTTCATCATTGGCCGGTGGCGCCTTGCGGGTTTGGGTGGTGGCCGGAGCCGATTGCTCGCTCATCTGCCCGGTCAGTTGGCCGAGGATCTGCAGCGGGTCCTGGCCGGTGATCCAGCCGATCCCGACGATCAACAGGATTGCCGTCAGGCTCAGGCCCTTGCCTCCACCGAAGCGCATCCCACCGCCCCCACCACCGACATCATCGCCACGGGCATCAACCACGTTGTCGCTGCGTCGGCCTTTTTCCAAAGCATGGGGGGAATCCTCGTTGAACATGGTGATGAGTGTTGCTGGTGAGTGAGAGCGGCGCCAGTCCGGTCGTCTGACAGCCCTGAGCGACGAGGGTTCGGTGACCTTGGCTGTTTCGTCGACGCGAGGTAATTACAGGTCCACCGCAGCAAAGGTATCGCAGGCGTCGATGCGACCGGCGACGAAACCGGATTTGAACCAGTTCGCACGCTGCATGGAAGTGCCGTGGCTGAATGTTTCTGGCTGGAGCGCGGCGTTACGGGATCGTTGCAGGTAATCATCACCGAACACGGCTGCGGCATGCAGGGCCGTGTCGACATCGCCTGGTTCCTGCCAGTCATGGCGTTTCTGTGCATGGTGCGCCCAGACCCCGGCCAGACAGTCGGCTTGCAGCTCGACTCTAACCTCCAGGCCTCCATCTCCAATGACCGGCTGATTGTCGGTCAAGGCTTCCTCGAAAGGATCGGAGAGTCCCATTTCCAGTTGCACGTGATGTCCGATTTCGTGAGCGATGATGTAGGACTGTGCGAAATCGCCGATCACCGAAAACTGCTGGGCCATGACGCGAAAGAATTCCAGGTCCAGATACACCTGTCGATTGGCCGGGCAATAGAACGGGCCGCTGGCTGAGTCTGCGAAGCCACACGCCGAGGTCACTCGTTCACTGAACAGGGTCAGTGTGGGTTCCGGGTAACGGCGGCCGGTTTGTGCAAAAAGTTGTTTCCAAGTGTCTTCGGTATCGCCCAGTACAGACTGAATGAACGTCGCTGCGTCTTGCTCTGTTCCATAACATGTTTGCGGTCTCTTATAGATTGATTGGGCGTGTACTCGCCGCGTCTATGAATAACCGCGCTGGCAAAGAGGCGTGGATGAAATGTGTAAGGGGTCGTGAAACCGCATGCTTCTGGTGTGCAAAGGGGGGCGGTTATCGGGCATGGGTTCCAGATTTCGCATTCAGCGTGTTGTCTTCTAGAATCGGGCAAATTTCATGTGGAACTTCCCATGGCCGGCAGTCAGATCGAACGTGTTTTCAGCGTATTGGAGAGCCTCACCAGTGACCCTCGCGGCTTGCCGATGCAGACGCTGGCAGAGCAACTGGATATCCCCAAAAGCGCGACCCATCGCTTGCTCGCCGAACTGGTTCGGCTGGGCTACGTGCGGCAGAACCCAGAGAACCTGCGTTACCACCTATCGACCAAGTTGGTGGCCCTGGGTTTCCGCTACCTGTCGAGTAGCGGCGCGGATATCGTTCAACCGGTGCTTGATCGCCTGGCTCAGGAAACCGGTGAGCTGGTGCGCCTTGGAGTGATCGAAGGGGAGCGGCAGATCTGGATCGCCAAGTCCCAGGGCGCCCGATCCGGCTTGCGTTACGACCCGGACATGGGCCGCGATGCACCGTTGTTTTACACAGCGTCGGGGCATGCGTGGCTGGCGTGCATGAGCGATGCCGAGGCGTTGTCGCTGGTGGAACGCCAGGGCATTAACCGGCCCAAGGACCTCGGGCCGAATGCACCGCGCTCCAACATCGAATTGCTCGAACGCCTGCGTCTGGCCAGGGAGCAGGGCTATGCCTGGGTCGAGGAAAGTTCGGCGGTAGGCACGTCGGCGATTGCAGCGGTGGTGCGGCATCCGGGTGATGGCCGGGTGATCGGTGTACTCAGCATCGCCGGGCCGAGCGCGCGGATGCCGGGGGCGCGGTTGCATGAACTGGCGCCGCTGTTGCTGAAGTTTGCAGAGGAATTGTCCGCGGCGAGTCTGGCGTCGGAGCTGTTTGTTTAATTCAGCCCCAATCCATTGTGGGAGCGGGCTTGCTCGCCAAAACGGTGTGTCAGTCGACATCAATGGTGCTGGACACACCGCTTTCGCGAGCAAGCCCGCTCCCACATTTGATTTGTGTTTGGCGATACGAAACTGTGCGCTGTTCGAACACTATCTGCTTTTACTCATGTGAGAATCTGGAACCTGGTTCTAAATTGTTGGTTAGGCCGTAAGCGATGCTTTGAACACTTGATGCAAAAAACCAAGGGATACCCATGACCCTCAGCACTCCGCTTTCCGGTGTCAATCAGCCCTTCAAAGGGATTCTGCTGATCGTCGTTGCCACCTTCTTGTTTTCCAGTCACGACGCTTTGTCGAAATACCTCTCGGGGTTCTATCCGGTGATCATGGTGGTTTGGGCCCGCTATGTGGTTCACACGTTACTGATGGCGGGGATTTTTCTGCCGCAGTCCGGGTTGCGTGTCCTACGGACCAAACGGCCATTGCTGCAACTGTTGCGGGCATTGTGCCTGCTGGGGACCAGTTTGCTGTTCACCACGGGGTTGCTGTTTATCCCGTTGGCCGAAGCCACGGCGGTCAACTTTCTCGCTCCGGTGTTGGTGACGGCGCTGTCGGTGCCACTGCTTGGTGAACAGGTGACGCGCGGCCAATGGCTGGCGGTGATGTGTGGATTTATCGGGGTGTTGATCATCGTCCATCCCGGCGGTGAACTGTTCACGCCTGCGGTGTTGCTGCCATTCTGCTCGGCGCTGTTTTTCTGTTTCTATCAATTGCTCACTCGCAAGCTCAGTGAAATCGACAGCCCGACCACCAGTAATTTTTTCGCCGGGCTCTGCAATACATTGGTGATGAGCGCGCTGGTGCCGTTTTTCTGGCAAGTCCCAAGCCTGGGTCATGGTTTTATGATGGTGGCGTTAGGGGCGTGCGGGATGACGGCGCATCTGTTTCTGACCCAAGCCTTCCGTCACGCCGCGCCCGCGTTGTTGGCGCCGTTCGGCTATTGCCAGATTGTCTTTGCCGGTTTGCTGGGCTGGTTACTGTTTTCTCACACGCCGACTCTGACCACGGTGCTCGGGATCGCGGTAATTTGTTGCAGTGGGTTGGCAGCGGCGTGGCAACAACGGCGTCGACAAGAGGAGGGAGGCAGGCCTGGAATCAGGCCTGCCGAAGGAAGGGATTTCAGTCGGTGACGGTAGGAATCTTGCGCGGTGCCATGAAGTACATCCAGGTCAGCGCGATGAAGTACATCGCCGGAATCATGGTGAACAGCACGGTGTAGTTGTTGTTGGTGATCGTCAGAATGTGGCCGACCAACTGGGTCATGAACATCCCGCCGATGGCCGCGCACATCCCGCCGAAGCCGAACACCGTACTCATCATGTGCTTGGGCGTGTAGTCCATCACCAGGCTCCAGATGTTCGCGGTCCAGGCCTGGTGCGCACCGATGGCCAGGGAGATGGCGAACACCGCGAGCCATAGGCTGCTTGAGCCGGCGGCCATGACCACGCCGATGATGCAGCAGGCGAACAGGAACATGGACATCAGTCGTGCCTTGATCGGATTGACTCCGCGACCGATCAGGAACGAGGACAGGATCCCGCCACCGACACTGCCGAAGTCAGCCGTGAGGTAGATGATGATCAGCGGGATACCCATCTGGGTCACGTTGATTCCCAGGTTGTATTGCTGATTGAGGAACGGCGGCAGCCAGTACAGGTAAAACCAGAACACCGGCGCGGTGATCGAGTAGGCGAGGGCGAAGGCCCAGGTGCCCCGCATGCGCAGGATTCGCGAGAACGGTACGCGGGACTGTTCCGGCTCGACTTCCTTCTGGATGTAGTCCAGTTCCGATTGTTTGACGCTCGGGTGATCTTCCGGGTTGAAGTACTTCAGCCCCCAGAACAGCAACCAGATGCCACCCAGTGCCGACATGCACAGGAACGCGGCTTGCCAGCCCCAGACGTGGAGGATCAGCGGCAACAGCATCGGCGTGAACATCGCTCCGACGTTGGTCCCGGCGTTGAAGATGCCAGTCGCTACGGCGCGCTCGCCAGCGGGGAACCACAACCGGGTGGTTTTCACACAGGCTGGGTAATTCGCCGCTTCGGTCAAACCGAGAATGAACCGGCAGACCATGAAGCCCACTGCCGAAGTGGCCAGGCCATGAGCGCCGGTGGCCAGGCTCCAGAGCAGCACCGCGCAGAAGAACACGCGTTTGACGCCGACCCGATCGATCAATCGGCCCTGCAGCACAAAGCCGATGGCGTAGCCGACCTGAAACCAGAAGTTGATGTTGGCGTAGTCCATCGCCGTCCAGCTCATTTCCTTGGCCAGAATCGGCTGCATGACGCCCAGGGCGGCACGGTCGATGTAATTCAGAGTGGTGGCGAAAAACACCAGCGCCAGCATCCCCCAACGGGTTTTGCCGACCGCCATGGCGCCGCGGATTTTGTCGCCGATACCGCCAGTGGCGACGCCCATGGCCGGAGCCACGCGAGAGCTTTGAGAAGGAAACATGTAGGTGCCATCCGTTCAATGACTGACAAGCGAGGCTTGTCGGGACTTCAAGGGCGCGTGATCAATCGCCGGCGCCAGGCGCGGGTGTGATTGATCGGCTGAGGTGTTTTCGTCGGACTGACGACAACGCGTTATTCAGCGAGCGGCACGGTTCGGCCGAGAGGGCACAAGGTTCGGATGGATGCCAAGTACAGCGGGAGGGCGGTGGAGCAAGCAAACAAGGCGTTGAATGAGTGCATGAGCGTGTACCCGTTTTTTGAAATTTTTATGTGGTGTTCAGGGTCTTTGGTAACCGAGTCCATGGGGTCGTGACCGGACTCAATGTGGTGTCGATGTTGCGCAGTGGACGAAAAATCGTCAATTCGCCAACCGCCATTGTGTTCGATAATCGCCCGCAAAACTAACCGGGTAGTACACTTTGAATTGCTGTGTGGATTCGTCAAGCCAATAATTTGCCCAACAAGAATGTCCCCACCACCGGGAGTCGACACATGCAGCGTTCCATTGCCACCGTTTCCTTGAGCGGCACCCTGCCGGAAAAACTCGAAGCCATCGCCGCCGCCGGTTTTGACGGGGTGGAGATTTTCGAAAACGATCTTCTCTACTACGACGGCAGCCCGCGGGAAATCAGACAGATGTGCGCCGATCTCGGGATCGCGATTACGCTGTTTCAACCCTTTCGGGATTTCGAAGGTTGCCGCCGCGATCGCCTGCCGCGCAATCTGGAGCGGGCCGAGCGCAAGTTCGATTTGATGCAGGAACTGGGCACCGACCTGGTGCTGGTATGCAGTAACGCCTCGGCCGATTCGATCGGGGATGAGCAGATTCTGATTGATGATTTGCACCAGCTTGCAGAGCGGGCCAGCATTCGTGGCCTGCGGATCGGCTATGAAGCGCTGGCCTGGGGCCGGCATGTGAACACGTATCAACAGGTGTGGAACATCGTTCGCCAGGCCGATCATCCAAGCCTCGGTGTATTGCTGGACAGTTTTCATACGCTGTCGCTCAAAGGCGATCCGAGCGCCATCGCCGAGATTCCCGGCGACAAGATTTTCTTCGTGCAAATGGCCGATGCGCCGATCCTGGCCATGGACGTGCTGGAGTGGAGCCGACACTTCCGCTGCTTCCCGGGCCAGGGCGAATTCGATCTGCCAGGATTCCTCGCGCCGATCATCAAGAGTGGCTACACCGGACCGTTGTCGCTGGAGATCTTCAATGACGGCTTTCGCGCCGCACCGCCGCGGGCCAATGCCGCCGACGGTTTGCGTTCGTTGCTGTATCTGGAAGAGAAAACCCGCCAACGTCTGGAACAGGAAGCTACGCCCGCAGCCAATCGCGACATTCTGTTCGACACCCCCAGCGCCAGCGAATACAACGGCATCGAGTTTCTTGAATTCGCGGTGGACGAAAGCCTCGGTGCCAAGCTGTCCCATTGGCTGGAGCGGCTGGGTTTCGTCAAGGCCGGACAACACCGTTCCAAGAGCGTCAGCCTGTTGCGTCAGGGCGATATCAACCTGATCCTCAACTCTGAGCCTTATTCCTTCGCCCACAGTTTTTTCGAGGCCCACGGCCCATCGCTGTGCGCGACCGCCGTGAGGGTCAAGGACAGCGCCAGTGCGCTGGCCCGTGCCGTGGCTTATAAAGGCCAGCCGTATCGAGGACTCGTAGGCCCCAATGAGCTTGAACTGGCAGCAGTGCGTGCGCCGGACGGCAGCCTGATTTACCTGGTGGACAAGGACGCCGACGTCTACGGCACCGACTTCAATCTGCAACCGACGGCCGTGGCCAGCGGTGGTCTCAAGCGCATCGACCACATGGCGATGGCGCTGCCGGCCGACAGCCTAGACAGTTGGGTGCTGTTCTATAAAAGCCTGCTGGATTTCGAAGCCGACGATGAAGTGGTTCTGCCCGACCCGTATGGTTTGGTGAAGAGCCGCGCATTGCGCAGCCGTTGCAGTTCGATCCGCCTGCCGCTGAACATTTCCGAGAACCGCAACACCGCCATCTCACACGCATTGTCGAGTTATCGCGGTTCCGGCGTGCATCACATCGCTTTCGATTGCGACGACATCTTTGCCGAAGTCAGCCGCGCCAAGGAGGCGGACGTACCGCTGCTGGATATCCCGCTCAACTATTACGATGACCTCGCCGCGCGGTTCGATTTCGACGATGAGTTCCTTAGCGAACTGGCCTATTTCAACGTGCTCTACGACCGCGATGCTCAGGGCGGCGAGCTGTTTCATGTGTACACCGAGCCGTTTGAAGGACGGTTCTTCTTTGAAATCATCCAGCGCAAAAATGGCTACGCGGGTTATGGCGCGGCCAACGTGGCAGTGCGACTGGCGGCCATGGCTAAATCGCGATCTGGTGGCGTACGTCAGGCAAAGTTGTAGGAAAATCGTAAACACGGGTACAAAACCGCTGCCTCGCGACTTCCTTCACCGTGCGAGGCAGCCCATAATCGCCAGCGTGTGCAGTGATGGCCGTGAGCCCGCAATGACAATAATTTCAGAACTCTCCGTAGCGCCCGAAAAGCCAATTGCCGAGCCTCGCAAGAGTCGCAAGAACAACCCGGAAAAGACCCGCGAGAACATCCTTCAAGAGGCCGTTGTCGAGTTCGTCCAGCAGGGGCTTTCCGGTGCGCGCGTCGATGCGATCGCCGAGCGCATCCACACCTCCAAACGCATGATCTATTACTACTTCGGTAGTAAGGAACAGCTCTACGTCGAGGTGCTGGAGAAACTCTACGGAGATATCCGCAGCACCGAAAACCGTTTGCACCTGGCCGAACTGGCGCCGGTGGAAGCGATTCGGCGGTTGGTGGAATTCACTTTCGATCACCATGATCGCAACGTTGATTTCGTGCGCATCGTCAGCATCGAGAACATTCACAACGCCGAGTATGTGAAGCGCTCCGATGCGATCAAGGCGATGAACAACACCATCCTCGATTCACTGGGCGAGATCTTGCGGCGCGGGGCGGCAGAGGGTGTATTCCGCAGCGACCTCGATCCGCTGGATGTGCATCTGTTGATCAGCTCGTTTTGCTTCTATCGCGTGTCGAACCGTCATACCTTCGGTGAGATCTTTCAGATCGACTTGCCGGACGAAAGCATCAAGCAGCGTCATCGGGAGATGATTTGCGAGTCGGTGTTGCGATACCTGCAGGCCTGACGCCTTCGCGGGCAAGTCGGATCGCCGCACCGCTCGCTCCTACACAGATCACGCGACCTGTGTAAGAGTGAGCGGTGCGGCGATCCGAACTTGCCCGCGAAGGCTTTTCAACCATTCATGCTCTGAAAATGCGCCAGCATCCGCTGGGCATCCGGCACCACGCCGCTGAACAGCTCAAACGCCTTCACCGCCTGAAACACCGCCATGTTGCCGCCATCCAGCGTTCGGCAACCCAACGCGCGAGCGTTGCGCAGCAGTTCGGTTTCCAGCGGGAAGTAAACGATCTCCGCGACCCACAACTGCGCCCGAAGCAGCTCCACTGGCACGGGCATGCCCGGCAGCTTTTTCATGCCCATCGGCGTGGTATTCACCAAGCCGTCAGCCTGACCCAGCGTGCCTGGCAAATCATGCCCGGCCACGGCGCGACCGAAACCAAAATGCTGATTGAGGTTGTTCGCCAGCGACTGAGCGCGACTCTGATCCACATCGAAAATGCTCAGCAGCTGTACGCCTTCGCTCAATAGCGCGTGGGCCACTGCCGCGCCTGCGCCACCGGCACCCATTTGTACGACGCGTTCAAGGGCAACGCCTTGCAAGCCACGGCGAAAGCCTTCGGCAAAACCCAGGCAATCGGTGTTGTGGCCGATGCGTTTACCGTCCTTCAGCACCACCGTGTTCACCGCGCCAATACCGAGGGCCTCCGGCGACAATTCGTCGAGCAACGGGATGATCGTCTGCTTGCACGGGAAGGTGATATTCAGCCCGGTGAAATTCATCCGCTCGGCGGCCATCAGCAGGTCGGGCAGGGCACTGCTGTCGAGTTTCAATTGATCCAGGTCGATCAACCGATACAGGTAACGCAAACCCTGCGCATCGCCTTCATGCTCGTGCAGCGCGGGGGTGCGGGAAGCCTGGATGCCGGCACCGATCAGCCCGGCCAATACCACGGTGTTCTGTGTCATGACGCTTAACCTTCCAAACGTTGGCTGAAATGCTCCAGCGCCAAACGATAGCCGTGGCTGCCGAAACCGCACATGACCGCGATGGCGATGGACGAAACAAAGGAGTGATGCCGGAAGGGTTCGCGGGCATGGACGTTGGACAGGTGTACTTCGATCACCGGCAGTTCACTGGCGACCAAGGCATCGCGAATGGCGACCGAGGTGTGAGTCCACGCGGCCGGGTTGATGACGATCCCTGCGCAGCGGCCACGGGCGGCGTGAATCCAGTCGAGTAGTTCGCCTTCATGATTGGTCTGGCGAAACTCCACTGTCAGGCCGAACTCTTCGGCAGCGCGACCGCACAGCGCTGAAATGTCCGCCAGGGTTTCGTGGCCGTAAGTCGCCGGTTCACGGGTGCCCAGCAGGTTCAGGTTCGGGCCGTTGAGCACCAGAACGATAGGGGACATCGGGTCTCTCCACATATTATTTTTGGCATTGGCCGAGGGTTTCAGCCTGTGGGGAGAAATTGTACCAACTGGTTAATAAGGTCAATTGAACAGGGCGTCTGGCGTGGATTATTTGTGCGGTGATCGGACAGATACAAAAGACCGCAGGCTTCGGCAGCGCCTATAAGTGCGATCTTTTCAGCGCGGCAGATGCTCAACTAGAAAATCGATAAACGCTCTTAACCGCAACGGCACATGACGGCTTTGCGGGTACAGCAGAGTGAAGGGGCGGGAGCGTCCGCCATAGGGTTTGAGCACTTCCACCAGCGAACCGTCCGCCAGTTCGTTTTCGACGATAAAACGATAGGTTTGAAACAACCCTGCACCGTGTTTCGCCAGCGTCACGCCCCCCAATACGTCATCGGAGCAGCAGTAGTTGCCCTCGGCGAGAATCTCCAGCGGCACACCGTTGTCGTTGAACAGCCAGGCAATCCGCCGGCCGCTGCTGGGCAGTTCGTACTGAATGCATTCGTGCTGCGCCAGCTCATCCAGGGTCTGCGGGGTGCTGGCGCGCTTCAGGTAATCAGGGCTGGCAATCATCACCAGCGCGGCATCCTCCAACGGCCGGGCAATCAGCCCGGAGTCGGGAATGGCCCGCACACGGATTGCCATGTCATAGCCTTCGCCGACGAAATCGATGTTGCGATTGCTGATATGTGCCTCGACCTTCACGGCGGGAAAGCGCGCCCGAAACGCCGGTAGCAAAGGCAGGATTCGATGATGGGCATAGGTCGTGGGAATGCTGATACGCAAAGTGCCGGAAGGTTCTTGCTGCTGCCCCATCACCTCGCGCTGGGCCTCGACCAGTTGCGCGAGAGCCTCGCGACATTCTTCGAAATAACGCCGGCCACTGTCGGTCAGCCTGACGCTACGAGTGGTACGCGCAAATAGCCGTACACCCAAACGTTCTTCCATGCGCGACACCGAACGGCTGACGGCGGCCGGGGTCACCCCCGCCACCAGAGCCGCAGCAGTAAAGCTGTCGGCTTCGGCGGCCAGGCAAAACAGTTCGATGCTGCCCAGCTGAAGATCGTCGAAATGTCGCTGCATGATTGATTACACCGGCAATCAAATGAAGTGTCTGAGTCTGTATTTATCAAATAAGAGCGCATAAATACAGTGCCGGGTTCAGCACGGGCCAGGTTGGCAATGAAAGGATTGCTTACTCTTTTTTGTCTTGATTGGCGGAGCCCGATCGACCTGGAACGCTAGGCTCAAACGTGGACAGTTGATCCAAGCGATCAGCGCCAGTTATCGGATTCTTCAAGGAATGGCGAATCTTTGAACTCTATAACCTAACGGATGGGTTAGCATGAATGTATGCTGCTACAAAGGGTTTTCACTGGTGGTCATGTTGCGTAATGAGCATTGCCCGCCACACGTTCACGTCGACGCAGGCACATGGAACGCGCGCTTCAGGTTCAGCTTCTGGCACAACGGGGTCGAGCTCTGGGATGTCGTCCCTCATTCACATCGACCTCCTTTGGCTGTGCTGGAGGGATTGCGTCAGGCGCTCAGGCAACCTGCTCATCTGCGGCGAGCCCGTGGCATCTGGTGGGACAAATTGCAGACGGCCTGCCTCGACAATCAGTTATGGGATTGGCAGGGCAATGAAGTGGTCGTGATGAAGTGGGTTGCCAGCACGACTTACATGATTGGTTCGGCTCGCTATGAGTCGCAGAGCAACAAGACCCTGCTGAGCCTGATGGGAGCACCAGAAGGCGTGGAGATCGAATTATGAAAACGATAAGCGCAAAAATGCAGGTCGATCACCCCGTGACCGAAGGCGCTCTGGACGAAGCGATCGAGCGTGGTGAGGCACGCCGTCGTGCCGGATTGAATGCGACGACGGTGATCTTTCTTGATCCCTGTCTCGCCGTCGGTTTCGAGGATGGCAGCGGTGTATTGTTGCCAGTAAAAAACTATCCGGAGTTCGATGGTTTTGAGACCGAGGATTTCGCCGGGCTGAAAGTCGGTTTCGCCGGAGCCGCGCTTTGTCATGAAGACAAGGATCTGCAGGTGTCCATCGCCGGTCTGATTTCGGCGAGCAAACCGCTGATGGATATGGCGACCTCGGTGATCGCTTCGCGCAATGGTCGTCAGAGCAGCGCCGCCAAGGCCGAGGCTGCGCGGGCCAATGGCAAGAAGGGTGGTCGCCCGCGCAAAGCCGATGCGGCGCTTTGATCGCCCACAAAAAAGCCGTCCAGTGGACGGCTGATTTGTAGGTGGAGGCTGCGATCAACGCCGGGTCAACAACACCCCGGATTCCATGTGATGGGTCCACGGAAACTGGTCGAACATCGCGCATTGGGTAATGCGGTGAGTGTCGTGCAGTTGGGCGATGTTGGCCGCGAGGGTTTCCGGGTTGCAGGAAATGTAGAGGATATTGTCGAAGCGCCGGGTCAGTTCGCAGGTGTCCGGGTCCATGCCGGCGCGGGGCGGGTCGACGAATACGCTACCGAATTCGTAGCTCTTGAGGTCGATGCCATGCAGGCGGCGGAACGGCCGAACTTCGTTCAGGGCTTCGGTCAGTTCTTCGGCAGACAAACGCACCAGCGTGACGTTATCCACCGCGTTTTCGCTCAGGTTGCTGAGCGCTGCATTGACCGAGGTCTTGCTGATTTCGGTGGCCAGCACTTTGCGCACGCGGGTCGCGAGCGGCAGGGTGAAGTTGCCGTTGCCGCAATACAGCTCCAGCAAATCGTCGGAACGATCGCCGAGGGCGTCATACGCCCAGTTGAGCATCTTCTGGTTCACCGTGCCGTTGGGTTGGGTGAACGCGCCTTCCGGCTGGCGATAGCTGAAAGTGCGGCCACCAACTTCAAGTTTCTCGACCACGTAATCGTGACCGATCACTTCGCGCTTGCCCTTCGAGCGACCGATGATGCTGACGTTCAGGTCGGCTGCCAGTTTCGACGCCGCTGCATGCCAGTGCTCGTCCAGCGGGCGGTGATAGCACAGGGTGATCATCGCATCGCCGGCCAGGGTGGTGAGGAACTCCACCTGAAACAGCTTGTGGCTCAGGGCCGCACTCGCTTGCCAGGCCGCCTTGAGCTGCGGCATCAACTGGTTGATGCGCAGGCTTGCGATCGGGAACTCTTCGATCAGGATCGGCGTGCGTTTGTCTTCCTGGGAAAACATCGCGTAATGGCGCTCGCCGGCTTCGCGCCACAGGCGGAATTCGGCACGCAGGCGGAAATTTTTCAGCGGCGAATCGAACACCGCAGGTTCGGGCGCCCCAAACGGGGCCAGCAGGTCGCGCAGGCGCGTGACCTTTTCTTCGAGCTGAACAGCGTAAGCCTGGGAATCAAAAGTCATGCGTTGAACCAACCCAACTTGATCACGAACAGAATCGACAGAATCACCAGCGCCGAATTCAACTCACGGCCGCGACCGGACAACAACTTGATGGCAGTCCAGGAGATGAAACCGAAGGCGATGCCGTTGGCGATGGAATAAGTGAATGGCATGGCCAGGGCGGTGACCACGACCGGTGCGGCGACGGTGATGTCGTCCCAGTCTATTTCCGCCAGGCCGGATGTCATCAGTACGGCGACGAACAGCAAGGCAGGCGCGGTGGCAAACGCTGGAACGCTGGCCGCCAATGGCGAGAAGAACAGCGCCAGCAGGAACAGGATCGCGACCACGACGGCGGTCAGGCCGGTGCGGCCACCGGCACTCACGCCGGCGGCGGATTCGATGTAGCTGGTTGTGGTCGAGGTGCCCAGCAAGGAACCGGCCATGGCCGCGGTGCTGTCGGCGATCAGGGCGCGGCCCATTTTCGGCATGTGGCCGTCCTTGCCCATCAGGCCGGCGCGCTTGGCGACGCCGATCAGCGTGCCGGAGTTGTCGAACAGGTCGACGAACAGGAAGGCGAAGATCACGCTGACCAGACCGATGTCCAGTGCGCCTTTGATGTCCAGTTGCAGGAAGGTCGGGGCGAGGGACGGTGGCATCGACATCACGCCACCGAACGGGGTGAAGCCCAACAGGATGGAGACGATGGTCACCGACAAAATGCCGATCAGGACTGCACCGCGTACTTTCAGGGCTTCGAGAGCAACGATCAGGGCAAAGCCGAGGGTCGCGAGAATCGGCGCCGGTTGCTTCAAGTCGCCGAGGCCGACCATGGTCGCCGGGTTGCTGACCACGATGCCGGCGTTGTGCAGGGCGATCAGCGCCAGGAACAGACCGATACCGGCGGCAATAGCCGAACGCAGTGGTAACGGGATGCTGTTGATGATCCATTCACGGATGCGGAAGATCGACAGCAGGAAAAAGCACACCGCCGAGATGAACACCGCGCCCAGCGCCACTTGCCAGGTATGGCCCATGTGCAGGACCACGGTGTAAGTGAAGAAGGCGTTCAGGCCCATGCCCGGCGCGAGGGCGATCGGGTAGTTGGCGATCAGGCCCATGGTCGTCGAGCCAATGGCGGCTGCCAGACAGGTCGCGACAAACACCGCGCCCTTGTCCATGCCTGTCTCGCCGAGGATGCTCGGGTTGACGAACAGAATGTAGGCCATGGCCAAAAAGGTCGTGACGCCCGCCAGAATCTCGGTCCGCACGTTGGTGTTGTGTGCCTTGAGTTGAAACAGCCTTTCCAGCATGTCTGCTCCCCGTGGCGCGCCCGGCGCCGTGAATGTATCGACCTCAACAGCAAAGCACAGACCGCTGCAGGCGCCTGGGTATTTTCTGTGGGTCGGAAAAAGCCGCGCATCATACCAGCAGCGTGGGGCTATGGCTGCTTATGGCAGCGATCGTCGTCGATGTTTTGCACAAAAGGGAACTGCGCCATACTGCGCGCTGTTTTTTTGGGGGGAGGGAGGGGGTAGATATGTATTGCATTAATAAGCGTGTGATTGCGGCATTTGGGTTGCTGGTCACCTGTTTCATCGGAGCTCAAGCAGCTATTGCAGCCACGGCGCCACCGTTGAGCCAGGTGAAGGTGCTCAAAGTCGAATCGCCATCCTGTGGATTTGAAAGTATTGCGGACGGTCAGGACCAGACGCGCTGCAACCACAGTGGCCCGAACATCAAGGTCTACGTGCTGGAGGTCGGCTACGGTCGCGAGCCTCATGTTGCGCTGGACGGATTCAAAGTGGACGGCACCCGAACCCCTGTCTGTGCTTTTGATACCGGCAACCTGACCGAGTGCTCTGCCGGGAAAAAAACCGTCGGCTATCTGTACATCTTCAACCTGGCAGGCAAGCAGGACGGCACCTTCACGTTCAGCGACACCTCGATCAATGCACCCGGCAATACGATGTCGACGCAGCTTTACATCAAGTAACGGCTGGGCTCGAACAAGGGTCAGGAAAGCTGACTACGCTTTAAAGATCATCCTGTGGACCGCGCCCATGACCTTTAGAGCCCTGATTACCCTCGCCGAGGGCATCGACGATCTGCAAACCGTGACCCTGATCGATGTGCTGCGCCGCGCCAAGGTTGAAGTGGTGGTGGCCAGCATCGAGGCACGGCGCATGCTCACCTGCGCTCGCGGCACCCGCTTGACCGCCGATGCGATGTTGGTGGACTTGCTCGCCCAGCCGTTCGACCTGATCGTGCTGCCCGGCGGTGCCGTGGGGGCGCAGCATTTGTCGGCCCACCAACCCCTGCAACAATTGATCAAGGACCAGGCTGCCGCCGGGCGCCTGTTCGCCGGTATTGCCGAATCTCCGGCACTCGCGCTGCAAACCTTTGGCGTTTTGCGTCAGCGACGCATGACTTGCCTGCCCACGGTCAGCAATCAACTGTCGGGCTGTAACTTCATCGATCAACCGGTGGTGGTCGATGGCAACTGCATCACTGCTCAGGGCTCGGGCGCCGCGTTGCAGTTTGCGCTGACGCTGGTGGAGCAACTCTGCGGCAAAGCCATGCGGTCGACGGTGGCGGGGGAATTGGTGGTCTAGTGAATATCAGGCGTGGATAGCAATCGGTTCGATTAAGGGTTGCTCACGCTGCTCCGCTTGCCAGAGATCGTAGTCAGTCTGAACTCCTAACCACATCCGGGCCTTACCGATTCCAGCCCGCTCCAGACGTACCGCCAGGTCCGGACTGATGGGCGCATGGCCGTGCAGCACTCGCGAAAGATGCGGGCGGGCGAATCCAAGGTGCCTGGCCAGTTCGGTGACGCTGATACCAAGCTCGGGCAATACATCCATCAAGAGTGTTTCGCCAGGGTGTGGCGGGTTGTGCATGGGCATGGTCCTGCCTCCTGTCAGTGGTAATCCAGATAGTCGACCAGTTCGATATCCGAACCAATAAAACGAAAAATAACCCGCCAGTTCCCCGAAACGCTGAGTGACCAATATTCGATCAGATCACCCTTGAGCGGGTGTAATCGCCATCCCGGAAGGTCGAGGTCGTCAGGGGCCACTGCGCGATCCATGAACTGCAGCATGCGAGCCAGACGTTTCGCATGATCTGCTCGAATCCCACGAGTCGATCCTGTTTCGTAGAAGCCACGAAGGCCTTTGTGCTGAAAGGATTTGATCATGCTCAAAGTGTAAGGCGATACATTACACTTGATGCACTATCTTTGTATTGCACTTGGTCGGAGAATTTATGCTTTGTGCTGATTTCCAGTCTTTTGGAAGCAGGTACGGGACCTCCGTATCCTGAGCCACCTCAGACCCTGACCTCTTCCACCGGCACATGCATACGGTCGCGGTTGGCCAGGGTCGGGAACAGTTTGATCCAGGTTCCGGTCACCATCAGCGTGCCAATGCCACCCATCACCACTGCCGGCACGGTGCCGAACCAGTGGGCCGTCAGGCCTGATTCGAACTCACCGAGCTGATTCGAAGCGCCGATGAACAAGCCATTCACAGCGCTGACCCGGCCGCGCATTTCGTCGGGGGTTTCCAGTTGCACGAATGAGGCGCGGATCACCATGCTGATCATGTCCGCTGCGCCCAGTACCACCAGCACGGCGAGAGAGAACCAGAAGGAAGTCGACAGGCCGAAAGCGATGGTCGCCACGCCGAATACACCCACGGCCGTGAACATCACCCGCCCGACGTTTCGCTCCACGGCAAATCGCGCCAGAAACAGCGACATCAGCAGCGCACCGACTGCCGGAGCCGAACGCAGCAGGCCCAGACCCCACGGGCCAGTCAGCAGAATATCTTTGGCGAACACCGGCAGCAAAGCGGTTGCGCCACCCAGCAGGACGGCAAACAGATCCAGGGAAATCGCCCCGAGAATGTCGGGGCGGCTGCGAATGAAGCGGATGCCCGCCAGCAGCGAATCCAGGGTCGCCTTGCCCTTGTTCAGCGGTGTCTGCCGGGCCGGAAGGTTGAGCATCAGCGCACAAGCGATGAGGTAAAGAATCACCGTCGGGCCATACACCCAGACACTGCCGAATGCGTAGAGCAAACCGCCCAGCGCCGGGGCGACGATGGTCGCCGATTGTTGTGCAGATTGCGCGGCGGCAACGGCACGGGGAAACAACGCGCTGGGCACGATGCTCGGCAGCAATGCCTGAGTCGTCGGCATTTCGAAGGAGCGGGCGGCGCCGAGCAGGAACGCGAGGATGAAGATCATCTCCCGGGTGACATGGTTGGTCGCGCTGCCGATGGCCAGTGCCAGGGCGATCAGCGCTTGCAGGAACTGACAAATTGCCGCGACCTTGCGCCGGTCATAGCGGTCCGCGACATGCCCGGTGTGCAGCATGAACAACACTCGAGGGGCAAATTCCACCAGCCCCACCAGGCCCAGATCGAGCACGTTGCCGGTCAGTTGATACAGATTCCAGCCGATAGCCACCGTGAGCATCTGAAAACCGCTGGCGGTAAACACCCGAGCCAGCCAGAACGCGATAAACGGGCGGTGATGACGTAACAGCAGGGGCGCTTGGTTGGGCATCTGAAGGCAGGTCTGGGCGAGGTGAAGGGCGAGATTATCACCGACCTGTAACCAGAAGTTGCGAGCGCGATAAATTTAGTTAGCTAAACACCGATCCCACAGAACATACAAATCCCCCTGTGGCGAGGGGGTTTACCCCCGTTCGGCTGCGAAGCAGTCGTAAATCCGGTTACTGCGGTGTGCCTGGTAGAAATCAGTTGCCAAGGTCAGGGGCCGCTTCGCTGCCCAACGGGGGCAAGCCCCCTCGCCACAGTTAGTCCACCCATCCAAAAATGTATTGCAGCTCAAGACAAAACCCATGAGGCAACCTGTCACGCGGCAATAGACCACACCGTCCATCGGCAAAAATGCGACTACTCTTTCAACGTTGCTTGATCCAGATCAAGACCTTTCGTGGAAATGATCCGGCGGCCAGATGGCCAGACTCCCTACGTTGTGATGATGGTACAAAAAGAACGAATTCGAATTCGCCACACTCCATATCCGTGGGGGCAGTGGGTGTAGGCCGCAAGCCTTCAGCCGGTATTACCTGACAGAGGAAGACTTATGTTCGGTTTGGAGGCACTTGATCTCGCCCGGATTCAGTTCGCATTCACCATTTCGTTTCACATCCTGTTCCCGGCCATTACCATTGGCCTGGCGAGTTACCTGGCGGTGCTCGAAGGCCTGTGGCTGAAGACGCACAACGACACTTACCGCGACTTGTACCATTTCTGGTCGAAGATCTTTGCTGTCAACTTCGGCATGGGCGTGGTTTCCGGTTTGGTCATGGCCTATCAGTTCGGCACCAACTGGAGCCGTTTTTCGGACTTCGCCGGTTCAGTGACCGGGCCGTTGCTGACCTACGAAGTGCTCACCGCTTTCTTCCTCGAAGCCGGTTTCCTCGGCGTCATGCTGTTCGGCTGGAACAAGGTCGGGCGCAAGCTGCACTTCTTCGCTACCGTCATGGTGGCCATCGGCACCCTTATTTCGACCTTCTGGATTCTGGCCTCCAACAGCTGGATGCAGACCCCGCAAGGTTATGAAATCGTCAACGGCCAGGTCATTCCGGTGGACTGGCTGGCGATTATTTTCAATCCGTCATTCCCTTACCGCTTGATGCACATGGCGACCGCAGCGTTCGTGGCGACCGCCTTCTTCGTCGGTTCATCGGCAGCCTGGCACTTGCTGCGCGGCAAGGACAACCCGGCAATCCGCACCATGCTCTCGATGGCGATGTGGATGGCGCTGATCGTTGCTCCGATTCAGGCGGTTATCGGCGACTTCCACGGCGTTAATACGCTCAAGCATCAACCGGCGAAAATCGCCGCGATCGAAGGCCACTGGGAAAACGTCGGCGATGAGCCGACCCCGCTGATCC
This sequence comes from Pseudomonas sp. S2_A02, assembly GCF_054668495.1. Classification (NCBI taxonomy): domain Bacteria; kingdom Pseudomonadati; phylum Pseudomonadota; class Gammaproteobacteria; order Pseudomonadales; family Pseudomonadaceae; genus Pseudomonas; species Pseudomonas sp. S2_A02. The sequence goes on from NZ_CP162776.1 coordinate 4,564,940, forward strand.
TGTTCGGCTGGCCGGACATGAAAGCCGAGAAGACCAAATTCGCGGTAGAAATTCCGTACCTCGGCAGCCTGATCCTGACCCACACCCTGGACAAGCAAGTGCCGGCACTCAAGGAGTTCGCGCCTGAAGACCGGCCGAATTCGACCATCGTCTTCTGGTCATTCCGGGTCATGGTCGGCCTGGGCGTGCTGATGATTTTCACTGGATTGTGGAGCCTGTGGCTGCGCAAGCGCGACAGGCTGTATACCTCGCGGCCGTTCCTGTACCTGGCGCTGTGGATGGGCCCGTCCGGCCTGATCGCGATTCTCGCCGGCTGGTTCACCACTGAAATCGGCCGTCAGCCATGGGTGGTCTACGGCTTGATGCGCACGGCAGACGCTTCCTCCGGGCACAGCTTCGTGCAGATGAGCATCACCTTGATCATGTTCGTTGTGGTGTATTTCGCCCTGTTCGGTGCCGGTCTTGGCTACATGATGCGTCTGGTGCGCAAAGGGCCGAAGATCGACGAAGGCAAGGAAACCAACGAAGGCGGTCCTGGCCAGAAACGCACACCGGCCCGTCCGTTGTCTGCAGCTGATGACAATGGTGACGCTGATCACAATCACAGCCTGAACAAGGAGATTTGAATCATGGGTATTGATCTTCCGCTGATCTGGGCCGTGATCATCATCTTCGGCATCATGATGTATGTGGTCATGGACGGCTTCGATCTGGGAATCGGGATTCTCTTCCCGTTCATCAAGGGCAAGACCGACCGTGACGTCATGATGAACACCGTCGCCCCAGTCTGGGACGGCAACGAAACCTGGTTGGTATTGGGCGGCGCTGCCTTGTTCGGCGCCTTCCCGCTGGCCTATTCGGTGGTGCTCTCGGCGCTGTACCTGCCGCTGATTTTTATGCTGATCGGGCTGATTTTCCGCGGTGTGGCCTTCGAGTTCCGCTTCAAGGCCAAGGACGACAAGCGTCACCTCTGGGACAAGGCATTCATCGGTGGCTCGATCGCCGCTACCTTCTTCCAGGGCGTGGCATTGGGTGCCTTCATCGATGGGCTGCCGGTGGTCAATCGCCAATTCGCCGGTGGTTCACTCGACTGGCTGACGCCGTTCACAATGTTCTGTGGCGCGGCGCTGGTGGTAGCTTATGCGCTGCTCGGTTGCACCTGGCTGATCATGAAAACCGAAGGAAAATTGCAGGAGCAGATGCATGACCTGGCGCGGCCATTGGCGTTCGTGTTGCTGGCGGTGATTGGCGTCGTCAGCGTCTGGACGCCCTTGGCCCACGCTGAGATCGCTGCACGCTGGTTCACCCTGCCGAACCTGTTCTGGTTCTTGCCGGTGCCGATTCTGGTGCTGGTGACCCTGTACGGTCTGATTCGCGCGGTGGCCCGCAATGCGCATTACACGCCGTTCCTGCTGACCCTGGTGCTGATCTTCCTCGGCTACAGCGGTCTGGGTATCAGCCTGTGGCCGAATATCGTGCCGCCGTCGATCTCGATCTGGGACGCCGCCGCACCGCCGCAAAGCCAGGGCTTTATGCTGGTAGGCACGCTGTTCATCATCCCGTTCATCCTGGGTTACACCTTCTGGAGCTACTACGTGTTCCGCGGCAAGGTCACCCACGAAGATGGTTACCACTAAACGACTACGCGCGCGATTGATACCGGCGCCATTCCAGAGGAGAAAGCGATGATGGCTGGCAAACCTACGTTGCAGGAAATCGAAGCGGCCGAGAAAAAGCCGCTCTGGCAGCGACTCGGCTGGCTGGCGATGATCTGGACCGGCAGCGTCGTGGCACTGTTCATCGTGGCCACGCTGATGCGCATGTTCATGAATGCCGCCGGTTTGAGCACCCACTGAAATTCCCATCCCGTTGCCTTGCGGCACGGATTTATAACCCTCCCGATGGAGGGTTTTTTTTCGCTTTTATTTACGTGCTTTGAGAATGACGAACTTGGGGGTGGCCGCGACTTGCTCGACGCCGCGGAACAACCGCGCCAGCTTGCTGTGATAACCCAGGTGACGGTTGCCGACGATGTACAGCGCGCCGCCCACCACCAACGATTCACGTGCCTGCTGGAACATCCGCCAAGCCAGGAAATCGCCGACCACTTGCTGTTGGTGAAACGGCGGATTGCACAGCACCACATCCAGAGATTGAGGTTCCTGCTCTGCCAAACCATCGCCGGCCCGCACGATCACGTCACGATCACCCAGCGCCGCACGCCAGTTTTCAGCGGCCGATTGCACCGCCATGAACGACTCATCCACCAAGGTGTAGTGGGCCTCAGGGTTTTGCAGGGCACTGGCAATCGCCAACACGCCGTTGCCACATCCGAGGTCGGCAACTCGCGCTGCGCCGAGGTTCTTCGGCAAGTGTGGCAAAAACGCCCGCGTGCCGATATCCAGCCCCTCGCGGCAGAACACGTTGGCGTGATTGAGCAGTTCGATTGCAGGGGCGTCGAGTCGATAGCGGGTCGGGTAGGGGGAGAACGCAGGGGCTCTGGCTTCGGACGTGGCGATCAGCAGCCGGGCCTTCTTCACGGCCAGCGAGGCTTGTACCGGGCCGATGTAGCGCTCCAGCAGATCGCCCGCAGCGCGTGGCAGATGCTTCACCATTGCGGCCGCAATCACTTGAGCGCCGGGAGCCAGTTGGCCCTGTAGCCGGATCAGTTGCTCCTCCAGCAAGGCCAGGGTTTTCGGTACCCGGATCAATACCCGGTCAAACGGCCCGATGAACGCTTCGCTGGCAGGCACATTCGGCACTGCATCAAACGCCTGGCCGTTGCGTATCAGGTTTTTTTCCAGCCCCTGAAAAGCCAGAAACGAATCGCCGCTGCTGATCACCTGAACCTTGCCCACCAGGCTGGCGGCCAAAGCACCGAAGCTGTCGTTGAGCACCAGCACTCGGGTATCGGCTGCCGGTTGTTGCTCGGCCAGATGAGTGAGCAGGTATTCGTCTGCGGCATCAAATGCTTGCAACGGTTCATTCTGCTGTTCTGGCTGGCGGATCAGATCGAGTTGAGCGAAAGGGGTTTCGAGCAGAGGCATGAGGCAGGGGGCTCTGGGTGGTCAACGGAGGATAATCAACAAGTGGCTCGCCGCTCAGGGGCTTGTAGCGGGCGAGCCATTCCGAGTGGACTACGTCGTGGAATCTCACACGGCATCACTCAGGATTGGATCGCAGATGGTACGTTTTTTTCGCTTGGATTACTCGCGAGGATTCGCAGATTCAAACAGATTCAGATCACACCCGCTCTCGCGGCTCTGATCACGGCCGCAATCTTGTTGTTGACGCCGAATTTTCGGATGGCGCCGCGTATATGGAACTGTACCGTGCTTTCACTCAGGTTGAGGATGATCGCGATCTCGTATGCCGTCTTGCCATCGGCTGAATACTTCAATACCTCGATTTCTCGGGATGATAAATGCACTGTGCCCGGTTTCGAGGGCACAGGTAGATCTTTCGCAACAAGCCCGTGCAGGTGACGGCTAATGAACATCGCATAGCCCAGATTTTTGTACAGATCATACGTAGTAATCGGGCAGTTGCTTCTGGCCAGGCTTAGCATGCTGCAAAGCCCATTCTGATCATGAACGGATTGAGACCAGCCATAGTGCAAGCCTTGCTGTTTTTGTGCTTGCCACAGCGTCGGTGTCTTTGAGAACACCTCTTCCTGCCAAAGAATCGGCAATTCGGAGTGTTTGCAATGGGCTAGTATCGGGTCGACTTCACCGAAGTGCTCTTGTTCATATCTTGTGTTCCATTCGGTGGGGTAGTTATTCAGCTGGATCTGATTGCGGTGTGTCCCCTTTGTTTGAGAGGTTATTGAAAATGCGCAGAAATTAAAGCCAAGATTCTTGACGAGATTGAGAGAAATCTCGTATGCGGTTTCCATTTTCTGAGCGTAAGAAAGCTGTGTTAACTGTGATTCCTTCCACACGTTCATTGGGTAACTCCATGCGGACTTACTTGAGTTTGGTGCTTTTTGGATCCAAGATCCGGCACGCCAGCAGTGTAGGAGAATTCCTACTTGCATGCTGGATTTTTTCGTTCTTTAGAAAACCACTAACTGAATAACCGGTTCTTAGGTCTTCTACCGCGGGACAGCAGGATCAATGGCTGCATTGTAATATTTATATTTGCATTGTTAGTGGGTCGGAACGGAAAGCCATTACAAATCACCGGTGTTTACGCCGCCTGCTTTGCGGGACACTGGCTCCATCTGTTGAATGGAGTGACCCATGACTGCCAGTGCAGAAAAATTCACGTGCCAGACCCTGCTTGATGTCCAGCCATTGACGCCAAACCTGTTTACTCTGCGAACCTCCCGGGACCCAGGTTTTCGTTTTCGCGCAGGGCAATTCGCCCGGTTGGGGGTCACCAAGACAGACGGGAGTACGGTGTGGCGGGCTTATTCCATGGTCTCGTCACCCTATGACGAGTTCCTGGAATTCTTCTCCATTGTTGTACCGGGAGGGGAGTTCACCAGTGAACTGAGTCGGCTGGTAGTCGGCGATACGCTGCTGGTCGACCGGCAGGCTTTTGGCTATTTGACGCTGGATCGCTTCGTCGATGGCCGTGACCTCTGGTTGTTATCCACAGGCACCGGGCTGGCGCCGTTTTTGTCGATCTTGCAGGACTTCGAGGTTTGGGAAAAATTCGAGCGCATCATCCTGGTCTACAGCGTGCGCGAAGCGCGGGAGCTGGCGTATCAGGAGCTGATTGCAGGGCTGGCACAGCGCGATTATCTGGCCGAGTACGCGCACAAGCTGCAGTTCATCGCCACCGTCACGCGCGAGCAGCATCCAGGTGCCTTGAATGGGCGGATCACGACACTCATGGAAAATGGCGAGCTGGAGCGGACGGCTGGTGTAGCGCTGACAGCCGAGCATTCACGGGTAATGCTCTGCGGTAATCCACAGATGATCGATGACACACGCAAGTTGCTCAAACAACGGGGCATGCACCTGAGCCTCAGTCGACGACCCGGCCAGGTGGCAGTGGAAAACTACTGGTAAAAAACGGCACCGAAGGCGCCGTTTTTACCGGGTGATCAGTCATCAGGGCCGATTATTCTGGGCCTTGAGCAGATCGCGAATCTCTTCCAGCAGCTCTTCTTCCTTGGTCGGAACCGGCGGCAGGGTGGGCGCAACGGCCTCTTCGCGCTTCAGACGGTTGATGGCCTTGACGCCCATGAAGATCGCGAAGGCGACGATGATGAAGTCGATCAAGCTCTGGATGAACTTACCGTAGGCCAGCATCACCGCGGGGACATCACCATTGGCTGCCTTGAGCGTAATGGCCAGGTCACTGAAGTCCACCCCACCGATCAGCAGGCCGATTGGCGGCATCACCACGTCGCCGACAAACGACGAAACGATTTTGCCGAAGGCCGCGCCGATGATGATACCCACGGCCATGTCGACCACATTACCTTTGACCGCGAAGGCCTTGAACTCACTTATCACGCCCATAGGTTATTTCCTTGTTACAGATGAGGTTGGTGAACGCAGTGTAAAGCAGCAAAACGGCTCCTGCTCGAAACACCGCCTTACGATGCTCGCTCCTATCGACTCATCTTCCGCCAATTAGTTTACAAAGTGCCACCAGACGCGCGCGATTACCCGCTCTAGACCGGGCTTTCCAGAACCTTTTCGCTATCGGCTCGGTACGGGATTTCTATTTATGTTTTGGCCTTTGGGTCACTAGCCTCTGTGGGGCGCACCTGGATGCGCCTTATAAAATCAGAGGAAACTTCCATGACAACTCCCCTCGGCCTCGGGGCTTTGCCCCTCCGTCGTACGTTTGGCGTTCTGACCGCCAGCCTGCTGTCCTTCTCCGTCAGCGCGGCGACGTTGACCCGCGATAACGGCGCCGCCGTCGGCGACAACCAGAACTCGCAAACCGCTGGCGCGACCGGGCCGGTGCTGTTGCAAGACATACAATTGATCCAGAAACTCCAGCGTTTTGACCGTGAACGCATTCCCGAACGCGTGGTGCATGCCCGTGGCACTGGCGCCCATGGCACGTTCACCGTGACCGACGACCTCAGCGACCTGACCAAGGCCAAGGTATTTGCCAGCGGCCAGAGCACGCCGGTATTCGTGCGTTTTTCCGCTGTGGTCCATGGCAACCATTCACCGGAAACCTTGCGTGATCCGCGGGGGTTCGCCACCAAGTTCTATACCGCAGACGGCAACTGGGACCTGGTTGGCAACAATTTTCCGACCTTCTTCATCCGTGACGCGATCAAGTTTCCAGACATGGTCCACGCCTTCAAGCCAGACCCGCGCACCAACCTTGACGACGATTCCCGTCGTTTCGACTTTTTCTCCCATGTTCCGGAAGCCACTCGTACCTTGACCGAGTTGTATTCCAACTCCGGCACGCCGGCCAGTTATCGGGAAATGGACGGTAACGGTGTACATGCCTACAAGTTAGTTAATGCCAAAGGTGATGTGCACTATGTAAAATTTCACTGGAAAAGTTTGCAGGGGATAAAAAATCTTGACCCTAAAGAAGTGACGGGTGTTCAAGGTCAAGACTACAGTCATATGACCAACGACTTGGTTTCACATATTAACAAGGGTGACTTCCCGAAATGGGACTTGTACATCCAGGTTATAGATCCGCAAGACTTGTCCAAGTTTGATTTCGATCCATTGGATGCGACCAAAATTTGGCCAGGTGTTCCAGAGCGAAAAGTTGGACAAATGGTGTTGAACCGCAATCCAGCGAATGTTTTCCAGGAAACCGAACAAGTGGCCATGGCCCCGGCCAATTTAGTTCCGGGTATCGAACCTTCGGAAGATCGCTTATTGCAAGGGCGAGTGTTCTCGTATGCCGATACCCAACTGTATCGTCTGGGGGCCAACGCTCTGCAGCTGCCGATCAATGCACCCAAAGTCGCCGTGAACAACGGTAATCAGGATGGCGCAATGAACATCGGCGCCAGCAGCACAGGCGTGAATTACCAGCCAAGTCGCTTGCTGGCCCGTGAAGAGCCGCAAACCGCGCGTTACAGCCAGTCGACCCTGTCGGGCAGCACGCAGCAGGCGAAGATTCAACGTGAGCAGAACTTCAAGCAGGCCGGCGATCTGTATCGCTCGTTCAACCCGAAGGAACGTCAGGACCTGATCGACAGTTTCGGTGGCTCACTGGCCACCACCGATGATGAGAGCAAGCACATCATCCTGTCCTTCCTATACAAGGCCGACCCGGAATACGGGACCGGGGTGGCCAAAGTAGCCAAGGGTGATCTGGCTCGGGTCAAGGCGCTGGCGGCCAAACTGGTCGACTGATCCATCCGCCTGAAGCGGGACCTCATGCGAGGTCCCGTCTGATCAAGGAGCTCTGCCATGCGTTTTTATCTGTCTGTGTTTCTGGCGTGTTGGTCGCTCAGTATGTTCGTCGGGTCTGACGCGCAAGCCTCGAAAGCCCCTGCGGCGCTGAAAGCCCAATTAGAGGATTACTATTTCGATGCCGCTCGACGCGGCGATGTGCCGATGCTCGAGACCTTCATCGAGGCTGGCTATTCCCTCGATACCCGTGACAGCAAGGGGTACACCGCACTGATTCTGGCCGCCTATCACGGCCAGGGCGCCGCAGTGGAGCGTTTGCTCGCTGCCGGGGCGGACGCCTGTGCCCAGGATCAACGCGGCAACACGGCATTGATGGGTGCGATTTTCAAAGGCGAAATGCAGATTGCCAGGACCCTGCTGGCGGCCAATTGCAGCCCCGACCAACGCAACGGCGCGGGGCAGACTGCCGCGATGTATGCCGGTTTGTTCAAGCGCGTCGGGTTGCTCGACGAACTCAAGGCCAAAGGCGCGGACATGAACGCCGAAGATCCGCTGGGCAACAGTGCCGCGCGTCTGGCCAGCGGTGAAATCCGCACGGCGGCGCCGCGCTGATCCGCGCTAGCTGAGCTATCATCGCGGTTTTTGCCGGGAGTTCAGATGGCCAAGGCCAAGCGCATGTACGGCTGCACCGAGTGCGGCTCAACCTTCCCGAAGTGGGCCGGCCAGTGCGGCGAATGCGGGGCCTGGAACACCCTGACCGAAACCATGGTGGAGAGCGGCGGCGCCGCAGCCCCCAGCGGTCGCACCGGTTGGACCGGCCAGCAGGCGCAGATCAAGACCCTGGCCGAAGTCAGCGTTGAAGAGATTCCGCGTTTCTCCACGGCGTCCAGCGAGCTGGATCGCGTTCTGGGCGGCGGTCTGGTGGATGGCTCGGTGGTGTTGATCGGTGGTGATCCCGGCATCGGCAAGTCGACAATTTTATTGCAAACCTTGTGCAACCTTGCCAAGAGCATGCCGGCGCTTTATGTCACCGGCGAAGAATCCCAGCAACAAGTGGCCATGCGTGCCCGACGCCTGGGCTTGCCTCAGGATCAACTGCGGGTGATGACCGAAACCTGCATTGAAACCATCATCGCCACGGCCCGGCAGGAAAAGCCCAAGGTGATGGTGATCGACTCGATCCAGACGATTTTCACCGAGCAACTGCAATCAGCACCGGGTGGCGTCTCTCAGGTGCGCGAAAGTGCGGCGTTGCTGGTGCGTTACGCCAAACAAAGTGGCACGGCGATTTTCCTCGTGGGCCATGTCACCAAAGAAGGCGCGTTGGCCGGCCCCCGAGTGTTGGAACACATGGTCGACACCGTTCTGTATTTCGAAGGCGAATCCGATGGGCGCCTGCGTTTGTTGCGGGCGGTGAAAAACCGTTTCGGCGCGGTGAATGAATTGGGCGTGTTCGGTATGACCGACAAGGGCCTGAAAGAAGTCTCCAACCCTTCGGCGATTTTTCTGACTCGCGCTCAGGAAGAAGTCCCGGGCAGTGTGGTCATGGCAACGTGGGAAGGCACCCGGCCGATGCTGGTGGAAGTTCAGGCATTGGTGGACGACAGCCATCTCGCCAACCCGCGCCGTGTGACGCTCGGTCTGGATCAGAATCGCTTGGCCATGTTGTTGGCGGTTTTGCATCGCCACGGCGGCATACCGACTCATGATCAGGACGTGTTCCTCAACGTGGTCGGTGGAGTGAAGGTGCTGGAAACAGCGTCCGACCTGGCCTTGATGGCGGCGGTCATGTCCAGTTTGCGCAACCGGCCGCTGCCCCATGATCTGCTGGTGTTCGGCGAAGTCGGCTTGTCGGGTGAAGTGCGTCCGGTGCCGAGTGGCCAGGAACGCTTGAAAGAGGCGGCCAAGCACGGCTTCAAGCGCGCCATCGTGCCCAAGGGCAACGCGCCGAAAGAGGCGCCGCCGGGATTGCAGATTATTGCCGTGACGCGTCTCGAACAGGCGCTCGACGCGTTGTTCGAATAACGGGTAAACCGGACACGAACCCTGTGGGAGCGAGCAGGCTCGCTCCCACATTAAATGGGATTGGCCTTCAGATTTCGATCAGGGCGCCCAATTCGCGCTCCAGTTCCTCGGGGTCGCCCAGATTGAACTCGATCAACCGCCGCAGCCGTTCAATCGATTCCAGGCTGATGTGTTTGCAGACAAACCCGAGCTGACCATGGTCATCGTGGGTCAACATCACATCCATCTTGATCTCGACGTCTTCGTTAAGATGAATATCAACCAGGAAATGCCAGTCTGGATTACCCAGCCACGGCTCGGGCTTCTCGATAAGCAGCCCCTTGAGCGACAGGTCGATCAACTTCACTGGCCAGATGAATTCCCCCTGGCTCAGCTCGGTTCGGGCATCGAACGCAATACGTTTGAAGCGGCGGCGATCAGCAGGGTGGTCACTCATGGCGCAATCCTCTGAATGTCCGCTGACTATAGACCCGCATTGTTAAAGCCTGCCAGCAAGACAGGTTCTAGACCAATGTTGGGGGTGGCCTTTGAGGCCAGTAGCGCTAAACTCGGGGTGGCTGTCTTTCTTGTCCACTCTGGCTGGAATCATAAAATGAAAAATAATAATAGCCTGCTACGCCACCTACCCTGGCTGCTGCTGGCAATCCTGGGAGCGTGCGCCCTGGGTGTAGTGGCATTGCGCCGAGGCGAGGCGATCAACGCCTTGTGGATAGTGGTCGCCGCCGTGGCCATTTATCTGGTCGCTTACCGCTACTACAGCCTGTTCATCGCTAACAATGTGATGCAACTCGATCCGCGTCGGGCTACACCTGCCGTGCTCAACAATGACGGTCTGGACTATGTGCCGACCAACAAACACATCCTTTTCGGTCACCACTTCGCGGCCATCGCTGGCGCGGGGCCTCTGGTCGGTCCGGTATTGGCGGCGCAGATGGGCTACCTGCCCGGTACGCTGTGGCTGATTGCGGGCGTCGTGCTGGCGGGTGCGGTTCAGGACTTCATGGTCCTGTTCATGTCCACCCGCCGCAACGGCCGCTCCCTGGGCGATATGGTCCGTGAAGAAATGGGCCGCATCCCCGGGACCATCGCGCTGTTTGGCTGTTTCCTGATCATGATCATCATCCTCGCGGTGCTGGCGCTGATCGTGGTCAAAGCCCTGGCCGAAAGTCCATGGGGTATTTTCACGGTGATGGCGACCATCCCGATCGCGATGTTCATGGGCATTTACATGCGCTACATCCGCCCGGGCCGCATCGGTGAAATCTCGGTGATCGGTGTGGCGTTGTTGCTGGGTTCGATCTGGCTGGGCGGGCAGATTGCCGCTGACCCGGTGTGGGCCAAGGCGTTCAGCTTTACCGGGATTCAGATCACCTGGATGCTGATTGGCTACGGTTTTGTGGCGGCAGTGTTGCCGGTGTGGCTGATTCTCGCCCCTCGCGATTACCTGTCGACCTTCCTCAAAATCGGCACCATCGTTGCGCTGGCGATCGGCATTCTGATCACCATGCCTGAGCTGAAAATGCCGGCATTGACCCAGTTCATCGACGGCACCGGGCCGGTGTGGAAGGGCGGTCTGTTCCCGTTCCTGTTCATCACCATTGCCTGTGGCGCGGTGTCGGGTTTCCACGCACTGATCTCCTCCGGCACCACGCCAAAGTTGCTGGATAACGAGGTTAACGCCCGTTACATCGGTTACGGCGGCATGCTGATGGAGTCCTTCGTGGCGATCATGGCAATGGTTGCCGCTTCGGTGATTGAGCCAGGCGTGTACTTCGCCATGAACAGCCCGGCGGCGGTGGTCGGCGGTGACGTGGTGGCTGTGGCACAAGCTGTCAGCGGCTGGGGTTTTGCAATTACCCCGGAAGCGCTGCAAGCGGTGGCCAAGGACATCGGTGAAACCACCATCCTGGCCCGTGCCGGCGGTGCGCCGACCCTGGCGGTCGGTATCGCGCAGATCCTGCACAGTGTGCTGCCGGGTGAAAACACCATGGCGTTCTGGTACCACTTCGCAATCCTGTTCGAAGCGCTGTTCATTCTGACGGCCGTCGACGCCGGTACCCGTGCCGGACGTTTCATGCTGCAGGATTTGCTCGGCTCCTTCGTGCCTGCGCTGAAACGCACTGAGTCCTGGACTGCCAACCTGATCGCAACCGCCGGTTGCGTGGCGATGTGGGGTTACCTGCTGTACCAAGGCGTGATCGACCCACTGGGCGGCATCAACACCTTGTGGCCGCTGTTCGGCATCTCCAACCAGATGCTGGCGGGTATCGCGCTGATGTTGGCGACCGTGGTGCTGATCAAAATGAAGCGCCAACGCTACGTCTGGGTGACCATGCTCCCAGCAGTGTGGCTGCTGATCTGCACCACCACCGCAGGCTTCATCAAGTTGTTCGACGCCAACCCGGCAATCGGCTTTCTGTCGCTGGCGAAGAAATACAGCGGTGCGTTGGCCAACGGGCAAATCCTGGCCCCGGCCAAGAGCATCGAGCAGATGCAGCATGTAATCTATAACGCCTACACCAACGCAACGCTGACTGCGCTGTTCCTGTTCGTGGTGTTCAGCATCCTGTTCTATGCGCTCAAGGTCGGCATTGCCGCCTGGGGTACCAAGGAACGTACGGATAAAGAATCGCCGTTCCAGGCTCAGCCGGATGCGTAACCTGAGGATTGCACCATGTTCAATGACCTGAGTCGCCTCGGTAAATACCTCGGTCAGGCCGCGCGCCTGATGGTCGGCATGCCCGACTACGACAACTACGTCGAGCACATGCAAACCAAACACCCGGACAAACCGGTGATGAGTTACGAGATGTTCTTTCGCGAGCGTCAGGAAGCCCGTTACGGTGGCAAGGGTGGGCCGAAGTGCTGTTGACCCGACAGAGAAGTTGATGCAATCCCTGTGGGAGCGGGCTTGCCCGCGATGGCGGACTATCAGTCAACATTGATGTTGAATGGTAAATCGCTATCGCGGGCAAGCCCGCTCCCACATTTGTTTCGTGTTCCTTTAATTTTTTTGAAAACAGGAGACTTGTCTTTGTCCTCTCCCATCCCTGTCACGATCCTCAGCGGCTTTCTAGGCGCCGGCAAGACCACATTGCTGCGCCATCTGCTCAAAGCCAAGCACGGCCTTAAAATCGCCGTGATCGAAAACGAATTCAGTGACGCCGGTATCGACACCCAACTGTTGGGCGAGGAGCCGGTGCAAGTGATGACGCTGTCCAACGGCTGCGTCTGCTGCACCATCCACACCGATTTGACCAAGGCGCTGTACCTGCTGCTCGAACGCCTGGACAGTGGCGAAATCGCCTTCGATCGTCTGGTCATCGAATGCACCGGTCTGGCCGATCCGGCCCCAGTAGCGCAAACCTTCTTCATCGACGAAGAGCTGCGTGAGCGCTACATCCTCGACGGCATCATCACTCTGGTCGACGCCAAACATGCTGAACATCACCTGACCCAGACCATCGCCCAGGCGCAGATCGGTTTTGCCGACCGCTTGCTGGTGAGCAAACGCGATCTGGTGGACGAGCCGACCTTCACCGCCCTTAGCGAGCGTCTGACCCGCATCAACCGTCGCGCGCCGATTCGCGTGGTTGATCACGGCAAGATTGATCTGGCAGAACTGCTCGACGTGCGCGGCTTCAACCTCAATGCCGATCTCGGTGGTGGCGTGAGTTTGCGTCCGGTGAGCAAGGCGCCCTCCATCGATCGCATTTCCAGCCTGGTATTGCGCACCGACAAGCCGCTGGATATCGACAAACTCAGCGAGTTCATGAACGAACTGCTGGAAGACCATGGCAAGCAACTGCTGCGCTACAAAGGTGTTTTGAACATCCTTGGCGAGCCGCGGCGGATGGTGTTTCAGGGGGTCTTGAAGTTGTACGGATTCGACTGGGATACGGAATGGGCGGACGATGAAACGCGCGAAAGCGTGATTGTGTTCATTGCCGATGATTTGCCGGAAGAGAAGATTCGCGAGGGGTTCGCGCGGGTCGCGGCCGAGTAAGGTCAGATATATTTAGCGTGTTTTAGGCCGCTTTCGCGAGCAAGTCCGCTCCCACATTGGCTTTGTGTCGTCCCGGATAGAGTGGGCAACATGGATCAAATGTGGGAGCGGGCTTGCTCGCGAAGGCGATCTACCCGGCAGCACAGTTTCGAATGGTCGATGATCCAGAGTTCAGCAATCTTTCTTCAATATGATCCAGATGCCGGTTCATCAACATTTCGGCCATCACAACATCCCCACGCTCCACTGCATCGACAATCTCCGCGTGCTCCTGCCAGGCGCAATAACCTTTCGCCTGCGTATCAAACTGCGTAATGGCCAGCGAAGTCACCGGCACCAGACTGCCAAGAAAATGCGCCAACGGTGCGTTCCCCGCCATTTCGGCCAGTTGCAGATGAAATTCCCCTGACAATCGAATGGCCGGACCACGCGCCGTGCATTGGCGTTTGCTGTCGATCAAGGCGCGCAGGCGTTTCAGGTCCTGTGGGCGAGGTTGCTGGCAGGCCAGTCGAACCAGCGTGATTTCAGTCAATCGTCGGGCATGCAGCATCTGCCGAGTCTGCTCGACATTGGGTGCGGCGACTCGGGGACGATGATTGGTGCGAAGGATAATGATCTGCTGATGAGACAACTGCGTCAGTACGCTACGAATGTCACTGCGTCGAGCGCTGAACATCTGCGCCAGGCTGTCTTCAGTAAAACGACTGGCTGCATGGATGCGCTGTTCGAGAATGGCCTCGAAGATCCGTGAATAGAGATCATCCGCTGGCGGTTTCCCGGTGTCCGTTCGGGAGAAGGGCAGGGCAGTGAATGTCTGTGGTGAGGCGAAGCTGTTCATGGCCTGTCTCCAGTTCGAAGAGGGGGGTCAACTGCCGAGGTGGTCGTCCGGGATGTTCAATTCGATGCCCATCCGCTGGCCTTCGCGAAGGATGTGCCGGCGCATCTCGGCGCTGGCCTGGGCGCTGTTCTTGCTGCGGATGGCACGCACCACGGCTTCGTTTTCTTCAAGTCTTTCAGCCAGATGCTCCGGCGAATTACGCAGCACGTCGGCGCTTTGCTTGAGGGCATTGCTGGTTTGCTGCACCACGCTCTGGAAAATCGGGTTCGAGGTCAGGGCGAACAGCTCCTCGTGGAATGCGATGTAGGCGTTCACGCCAGCCTCGCTGTCGTTGGCCTCAAGGGCTTCGCGCATGTCCATCAGGGTCAGACGCAGTTGCCCCACTTCCTTGCTGCTGATGGACTGCGCCACCAGGCCGACGATGAACGGTTCGAGGGTGTAGCGCAGTTGCAGCACGTCTTCCAGGCTGGCCCCGGCTACCGCGCTGTCGTGGCTTTGGCTGTCGTTGAGTTGCGCGTCCAGTACGACGACGCCTTTGCCGGGCATTGAGCGTACCAAACCGAGGGTTTCCAGCACGATGACCGCTTCGCGCAGGCTTGGACGGCTGATGCCCAGTTGTTCGGCCAGTTCACGCTGGCCCGGCAGCATTTCGCCGGAGCGCCACTGACCGCGGGCCAGCGCGGCCCGAAGTTTTTCTACCACTGAATTTACGACGGTTGAAGAGGTAATCACGGTTCGCTCCATGAGCATCCATAACGATTGATGACCGTGCCTGCCCTCGGGCAGGCACGGCGATTATTCAGAATTCCTGTTGATGCGCCGGGGCAACCGATTTTCTCGGCTGGAAGGTATAACCCTGCTGGCCGGACAGCACTTTGTTTGCCCGTTGGATATCGATGTCTTTTTCCCAGCGGGCGATGGCCACGGTGGCGACGCAGTTGCCGATCAGGTTGGTCAGCGCCCGGCCGATCCCCATGAACCAGTCCACTGCCAATACAAGCACCAGGCCGACCACCGGAATTGCCGGGATCGCCGTCAGTGTTGCCGCGAGAATCACCAGTGCCGAGCCGGGAATCCCGTGGGCACCTTTGGAGGTGATCAGCGACACCAGCAGAATCGTCAGCAGGTCAGTCATGGCCAGCGGCGTACCGGTGGCATTGGCGATGAACACAATAGCCAGGGTCAGGTAGATCGAAAAACCATCAAGGTTGAACGAGTACCCGGTCGGAATCACCAGCCCGACCGTGGAGCTACCAATGCCCAGATGTTCAAGCTTGCGCATGATTTGTGGCAGCACGGCGTCGGAAGAGGCGGTGCCCATGACAATCAGCAGTTCTTCGCGCAGGTACTTGAGCAGAGGCCACATCTTCAGGCCCGAAAGGCGCATCACCAGGCCGAGAATCAGCGCCACGAATGCCGTGCAGGTCAGGTAAAACAGGCCGACTAGGCTGCCCAAGTGCTGCAGCGAATCCAGGCCATATTTACTGGTGGTGAAAGCGATGGCGCCGAACACGCCGATCGGCGCCAGGCGCACGATCATGCCCATGATGCGGAAGATCACGTGGCTCAGCTCATTGATCAACCGGGAAATACCCGACGCCGCTTCGCCCACCAGATTCAGCGCACTGCCGAACAGCACCGAAAACAGCAGGACTTGCAGAATGTTGTTTTCCGCGAAGGCGCCGATCACCGAAGTCGGGATCAGGTTCATCAGGAACTGCGTGGTGGTAGCCATGTGCTGACCGCGTTGGGCGATGTCGCCCATGTCGGCGGCGGAGAGCTGGTCCAGGTGAATGTTCGCGCCGCTGCCGATGCCGGTCGTGAAGGCGAATACCAGGCCGATCACCAAGGCGATGGTGGTCAGCACTTCGAAGTAGATCACCGATTTCAGGCCGATGCGTCCGACCTTCTTCAAGTCGCCGGCACCGCTGATGCCGCTGACCACTACGCAGAACACAATCAAGCCAATGAGCATCTTGATCAGTTTGATGAAACCGTCGCCGAGAGGTTTGAGCTGGGCGGAGTATTCGGGAAGGGTCAGCCCGCAGACGATGCCGAGCACCAGTCCGAGAACCACTTGGAGGAAGATTGAGCGCGAGCACCATCTGAGCATGGGAGGAATCCTGGTCGGTGTCCTGGCTGCCGTGCGCGATGCGCATCAGATTCAGGACTTAATTATTGTGGTCTTACCGGTATGTCCAGTGCAGGCGCAGTCTAGGCGCTGTTTTTGAGTGATCGCAAGAAAATTTTGAGTAATTGGCATGACCGGTCTTACCAGTTTGGCGCAATGCCCCGACCTTGAGCCTTTTCGCGTTTTGAAAAAAATTGCGGACGAAAAAAAACCGGCCATCACTGGCCGGTTTTTTCATTGCTGCGGTTTAGCGGGGCAATTAAGCGCCGTATACAGGCAGTTTCTTGCAGATGGCCTTGACCTTCTCACGAACGGCGTCGATCACCGCTTCGTTGTTCAGGTCCGCCAGGATGTCGCAGATCCAGCCGGCCAGTTCTTTGCACTCTGCTTCCTTGAAGCCGCGAGTGGTCACTGCCGGAGTGCCGAAGCGCAGGCCGGAGGTGACGAACGGGGAGCGTGGATCGTTCGGTACCGAGTTCTTGTTCACGGTGATGAACGCTTTGCCCAGTGCGGCGTCGGCGTCTTTACCGGAGATTTCCTGCTTGATCAGCGACAGCAGGAACAGGTGGTTCTGAGTACCGCCCGACACCACGTCGAAACCGCGCTCGATGAACACGCCGGCCATGGCCTGGGCGTTTTTCACCACTTGTTGCTGGTAGGTCTTGAACTCAGGCTGCAGCGCTTCCTTGAAGCAGATCGCCTTGGCAGCGATCACGTGCTCCAGTGGGCCGCCTTGGGCGCCCGGGAATACCGCGGAGTTCAGCTTCTTCTCGATGTCGGCGTTGGCGCGAGCCAGGATCAGGCCGCCACGTGGACCGCGCAGGGTCTTGTGCGTGGTGGTGGTCACGACGTCAGCGAATGGAACCGGGTTCGGGTAGACGCCGGCGGCGACCAGCCCCGCAACGTGAGCCATATCAACAAAAAGATAGGCGCCGACTTTGTCAGCAATAGCGCGAAAGCGCGGGAAGTCGAGGATCTGCGAATAAGCAGAGAAACCGGCCACGATCATTTTTGGCTTGTGCTCAACCGCCAGACGCTCGACTTCGTCGTAGTCGATCAGGCCGTTGGCGTCGATGCCGTACTGAACAGCGTTGTACAACTTGCCGGAGGACGAAACGCTGGCACCGTGGGTCAGGTGACCGCCGTGCGCCAGGCTCATGCCCAGGATGGTGTCGCCCGCTTGCAGCAGGGCCAGGTAAACGGCGCTGTTGGCTTGCGAACCGGCGTGTGGCTGAACGTTGGCGTAATCGGCGCCGAACAGTTCTTTGGCGCGGTCGATGGCCAGTTGCTCAACCACGTCGACGAACTCGCAACCACCGTAGTAGCGCTTGCCCGGGTAGCCTTCGGCGTACTTGTTGGTCAGTACCGAGCCTTGAGCTTCCATCACCGCAGGGCTGGTGTAGTTTTCCGAAGCGATCAGCTCGATGTGTTCTTCCTGGCGCTGAGCTTCTTGCTCCATGGCGGCAAAAAGGTCGGCGTCGTACTTGGCAATAGTCAAATCACGGCTGAACATGGCGGTCCTCAAGGATCGGGGCAGAAAAGGGAGGCATTCTAACCCAACGGGTTTTAGATGGCATATGAAAGGACATCATGTCGCAGACAAGTGGTGTTCATGCGGGGATCAGCGGTGATCGTGCTGGCCCCATCGCGAGCAGGCTCGCTCCCACAGTGGATTTTCGGTGCTTACAAATTTTGTGTACACCCCAAAACCCTGTGGGAGCGAGCCTGCTCGCGATGAGACGATCAGCTTCTCTGCAAGACTTCAGTCAAACATGAAGAGCGCATCATTGCTGAACTGCGCCTCAAACCGACTCGCCGGCATCGGACGACCGAACAGATACCCCTGAACCTCATCGCAACCATGCTCACGCAGGAAGTCGAGCTGCTCGTGGGTTTCCACGCCTTCGGCGATCACCGCCAGATTGAGGCTGTGGGCCATGGCGATGATCGCCCGGGCAATTTGCGCATCCTGTTCACCCGAGGGCAGGCCATCGACGAAGGTGCGGTCGATTTTCAGCACGTCGATCGGGAATTGCTTGAGGTAGTTGAGCGATGAATAACCGGTGCCGAAATCGTCGACCGCGATGCTCAGGCCGAGGTTCTTCAACCCGGCGAGGATCTGCATCGCCTCGCTGACTTCGCGCATCAGGATACTTTCGGTCAGTTCCAGCTCCAGGCATGCCGGCGGCAGGCCGGTTTCCTTGAGAATGTTGGCGATCCGTGTGCCCAGTTGCCCGTCGGAGAACTGCCGGGCCGAAATGTTCACCGAAACCTTCGGCACTCGCACCTTGGCCTGATGCCAGGTCTTGAGCTGACGGCAGGCTTCGCTGATGACCCAGTCGCCGACATCGACCACCAACCCGAGCTCCTCGAGCACTGGAATGAAATCCCCCGGCGGCACCAGGCCGCGTCGTGGGTGGCGCCAGCGCAGCAGGGCTTCGGCACCGGTCAGGCGTTTGCCGTCGCCGCTGAATTGCGGCTGGTAGTACAGCACGAATTCGTTTTGTTCCAGGGCATGACGCAAGTCGCTTTCCAGCTCCAGACGCTCCAGGGCACTGGCGTTCATGTCGGCCTGATAGAACTGGAAGTTGTTCTTGCCGCGTTCCTTGGCGTGGTACATCGCGGTGTCGGCGTTCTTCATCAGCTGACTGAGCTCGCTGCCGTCCTGAGGGCTCAGGGCGATGCCGATACTGGCAGTGACAAAGAACTCGCGGCCTTCCAGCACGAACGGTTTCACCAGGCTGGCGAGGATCTGTTCGGCCACATGAATCGCCCGGTTCAGCGCGATCACCCGGTTGGCCCGCGGTTGCAGCAGCAACGTGAACTCATCGCCGCCCATGCGCGCCACGGTGTCGTCATCGTCGACGCAACCGAGCAGGCGCGTGGCCATTTCCTTGAGCATACGGTCGCCGGCGGCGTGGCCCAGGGAGTCGTTGATCGGCTTGAAACGGTCCAGGTCGAGGAACATCAGCACTACCCAGGACTTCTGCCGCTCAGCCGATTGCAGCGCGGTGTGCAGGCGATCCTGGAACAGCGTGCGGTTGGGCAGGTGGGTCAGGGCGTCGTAATAGGCGAGACGGTGAATCCGTTGCTCACTGGCCTTGCGCTCGCTGATATCGCTGAAGAAACATACGTAGCTGGCCAGATCGCCTTCATCGTCGAGCACCGCGGTAATCCCGACCCAGGCCGGGTAATGCTCGCCACTGCGTCGTTTGAGCCAGACTTCGCCTTCCCAGGTGCTGTGCTGATGCAATTGCTTGAGCACATAGCGCAGATGGGCTTCCTGCTGCTCATCGACAGTGAGCATGTTCGGTAACTGGTCGAGGACCTGGGACACCGCATAGCCGCTGACGCGACTGAAAGCCTCGTTGGCCTGGACGATGTAGCCCGCCGGGTCAGTGATCAGAATCGCCGAGGTCGAGTGCTCGAATACCGTGGCCGCCATGCGCAAGTCTTTCTCGGCCCGGCGTTGCTGGCTGATGTCGCGACCAACCCCGAGCACGCCTTCAAAGGCGCCGTGTTCGTCCCAGACCAGCACCAGACGCAACTCGATGGGAATCTTGCGCCCGTCGGCCCGCAGGCAGTCGAAGAGAAACAGCTGGGTTTGCACCTGACTGCGCAGCAGCGCCAGTTGTTCGGGTTTATCCAGCGCTTTGCTGACCCGGTCCATCAGGCTATAGATGCCGGTCAGTTGTTGCGGGTTGGCGATGGTCGATTGCCAGCCGTTCTGGAATATCCAGTCGACGTCGAAGCCCAGTACGGCCTGCACCGAGGGGCTGACGTAATTGAGCGACATCTTGCTGTCGGTGGAGAAAATCACATCGCTGATGCTTTCGGCGAGCATGCGGTAGCGCTGCTCGCTGTCGCGCAGGGACTCGCTGGCTTCGATCTGGTCGGTGATGTCCTTGGCCACGCCGATGATGCGGGTGACTTGATCGTGCTTGTCCCGCGCCAGAGCCTGTTCGCGAATATCGAAACGCCGCCATTTGCCATCGCGATGGCGAAAACGCAGCTGGCATTGCAGCAATTGGCTGTAACCCGCGTGACGCTGGGACTGGCGCGAGCGGTGGTAGTGATCGGCGTCTTCGGGATGCAGAAGGATTTCCCAGAAATACTCGCCCATCTGGTGCAGTTCGGTGCGGTTGTAACCCAGTGTTTGCCCCAGGTGATGGTTGCTGAAGATCATCCGCTGGCTGACCACATCCTGCACATACAGATGATCCGGCACGGTGCGCACCACGTCGGACCAGAACCCTTCACGCTCCAGCAGCGACAGCTCGACAAGCTTGCGGCTGGTGATGTCACTGATGCTCAAAATCACCGCTTTATAGTCGGTCTGATCTTCCGGCAGGCGCAGCACCAGCCAAAAATGCTGGTCGCGGCCATTGGCGTCCTGAAGCTTGATTTCCAGCTCAAGCTGTTTCTGCTGGTGGAGCACTGCTTCGAGCACTTGATTGCCGATGGCTGTGCAGTCCAATGGGCAGCCGTCAATCAGCAGTTTCCAGGCTTGGTCACAGGAATTGACGTTGAGCAGTTGCAAGGCGACTTGGTTGACCTCGGTAATGCGCAGTTCCTGCAGCAGTTGCTGGCGTTGCTCCGGTGTTTCGAGCCAGGCCTTCAATTGTTCACTGCTGTTGAGTTGAGCCTTGTCGAAGGCACTTTTGAGCCCGGACAGATCGAGCACGCACAGCGCAACGCCGGTGCCTTCGAAAATGTCCTGATAGCGTCGACGGCCCTCATGCAATTGGCGTTGACGGCGACGAATGTTCACCAGCGCGATGAATGGCAACAAGGAGAGGGCCAGACCCAGCAGGCATTTGCCAATGAACGTCGGCAGCAGTTGTTCGATCACCCGTTGCCGGTCGAACATCCCGCGCAGTTGCCAATCGCTGCTGCTCAAAGGGATTGTCAGGACGCTGTTGGCCAGCTCATCAGATGTCAGCACGGCCGGTTTGGCCGAAGGCTGGGCGTCATCGCGGCTGATGATCTGATGATTGATGCGGTGTTCCACCAGCCATTGGGGGCGAATGCCGACGTCGCCCTGTTTGGTCAGTGAGGAGAAAAACGTTGGTGTCAGGCGCAGGACCCAATAGCCGTGGGTACTGCCGCTGGCCTGATGCAGGAGCAGGTACACCGCCGAACCGTCGTCGGCATTGCTGAAATAGTGGGCCTGGGCGTGGCTGCGCTGAACCAGTTCGCTCAGGTAATTGGCGTCAAGGCTGTCGGTGGCACTGTCGCTGAGGATTTTTCCGGTGGCACTGAGCAGCGCCAGACTGCGCAGGTCGGGCAGCGATTGTTGCAGCTTGTGCAGCAATCTCTGCTGTTCGTCGGGGCTTTGCGGTTGTTCGATGATCGGTAGCAGATTAAGGGCGATCTGGGCATTGAGTGCCATGTTGAGGCTGACTTGCGCAGCCAGATCGGCGGAATAGTCGATGGTGTATTGGCGCTGGTTTTTCTGGGTTTCGCCAAGCTGATCCAGCAGTTGCCAGAACAGCAGTGCGAGCAGCAACAGCACGAGGGCCGCCAGCGCGCCCTTCAAGGTTCCGCGCAGGGGCGAGCCGGTCGCAGGATTGAGTGCGCTCACGGACGATGGCGGAGAGACATTGGACAAACTGTAATCCTGCGGTTTGGCTGGACTGGCGCGACGTGCACTATAAGCCGGAGGCCCAAAGGGCGGCTAGCATGCCTTGAGTTCTGGCGAAGTGCCA
Organism: Pseudomonas sp. S2_A02; assembly: GCF_054668495.1. Taxonomy (NCBI): domain Bacteria; kingdom Pseudomonadati; phylum Pseudomonadota; class Gammaproteobacteria; order Pseudomonadales; family Pseudomonadaceae; genus Pseudomonas; species Pseudomonas sp. S2_A02. The sequence goes on from NZ_CP162776.1 coordinate 4,586,949, forward strand.
GCCCCACTCGGCTGGACTGCCTTCTATCAATAAGGTAGCTTTGCCGGTTACGCGGGAGCGTTCCAGCTCCTAGAAAGGTTTTTTCAGCGCGCACGCCTTGATACCCATCAAACGAACGACGCGCATGGCCTGGCCGGGCATCGCCTGTGCTCCAATCATTCATCAGTCACTGACCCAAGGTTCTCCATGGCTCAATACGTCTTCACCATGCATCGGCTGGGCAAAGTTGTTCCGCCGAAGCGGGAAATCCTGAAAAACATTTCGCTGTCGTTCTTCCCTGGCGCCAAAATCGGCGTACTCGGTCTCAACGGTTCGGGTAAGTCCACGCTGCTGAAAATCATGGCTGGCGTCGATACCGAGTTCGACGGTGAAGCCCGTCCGATGCCGGACCTGAACATTGGCTACCTGCCGCAAGAACCGATCCTGGACCCGACCAAAACCGTTCGTGAAGTGGTCGAGGAAGCGGTCAGCGTGATCAAGGACGCTCAGGCGCGCCTGGACGAGGTTTACGCGGCCTACGCTGAACCGGATGCAGACTTCGACAAACTGGCCGCTGAACAGGCCAAGCTTGAATCCATCCTGCAAGCCAGCGACGGTCACAACCTGGATCGCCAACTGGAAGTCGCCGCCGATGCGCTGCGTCTGCCAGCGTGGGATGCCAAGGTCGAATTCCTGTCCGGTGGTGAAAAGCGTCGTGTGGCCCTGTGCCGCCTGCTGCTGTCCGCACCAGACATGTTGCTGCTCGACGAACCAACCAACCACCTGGACGCCGATTCCGTCGCCTGGCTGGAGCACTTCCTGCACGATTTCCCTGGCACCGTGGTTGCGATCACGCACGACCGTTACTTCCTGGACAACGTCGCCGGCTGGATCCTCGAGCTCGACCGCGGCGCCGGTATCCCGTACGAGGGCAACTATTCGGGTTGGCTTGAAGCCAAGTCCGATCGTCTGGCGGCCGAATCCAAGCAGCAGTCGGCTCATGAAAAAGCCATGAAGGAAGAACTGGAGTGGGTGCGCAAAGGCGCCAAGGCCCGCCAGTCCAAATCCAAGGCTCGTCTGCAACGCTTCGAAGAAATGCAATCGCAGGAATTCCAGAAACGCAGCGAAACCAACGAGATCTACATCCCGGCCGGTCCGCGCCTGGGCGACAAAGTCATCGAGTTCAAAAACGTCAGCAAGGGCTACGGCGATCGCGTGCTGATCGACAACCTGTCGTTCTCCATGCCTAAAGGCGCCATTGTCGGCGTGATCGGCGGTAACGGTGCCGGTAAATCGACCCTGTTCCGTATGCTGATGGGCAAGGAAACGCCGGATTCGGGCTCCATCGAAGTCGGCGAAACCGTGCAACTGGCGTGCGTCGATCAGAGCCGTGAAGACCTGGACGGCAGCAAGACTGTGTTCCAGCAGATCTCCGATGGTTCCGATCAGATTCGCATCGGCAACTACGAAATCCCGTCGCGCACCTACGTTGGTCGCTTCAACTTCAAGGGCGGCGATCAGCAGAAGTTCGTCAAGGACCTGTCCGGTGGTGAGCGTGGTCGCTTGCACTTGGCCCTGACCCTGAAAGAGGGCGGCAACGTCCTGCTGCTCGACGAACCGTCCAACGACCTCGACGTTGAAACCCTGCGTTCCCTGGAAGAAGCCCTGCTGGACTTCCCGGGCGCCGCCATTGTGATCTCTCACGATCGGTGGTTCCTTGACCGCGTCGCGACTCACATCCTGGCGTACGAAGACGACTCGCAAGCGGTGTTCTTCGAAGGCAACTACACCGAGTACGAAGCCGATCGCAAGAAACGCCTCGGCGAAGCGGCTTCCCAGCCGCACCGCGTACGGCACAAGAAACTGGCCTGATTTCGGGTTGGTTGCATGAAAAACGGAGCCTTCGGGGCTCCGTTTTTTTATGGGCGTTCAGTAAGACCGAGGCGCGGCTATCGCGGGCAAGCCCGCTCCCACAGGGATCTGTTTCAGGCTCGGATTTTGAGAGCGCTTGAGAATCCTTGTGTGAGCGAGCCTGCTCGCGATGGCGGCTTCGATATCACTCAATCTCTATCGTAAGAACCTCAATCACCAAATCCCCCGCCGGCCGCTTCCATAACACTTCATCGCCCACCTGCGCCCCGAGCAACGCCCGCCCCAGCGGCGAGCTCCAATTGATCAAGCCATGAGCGGCATCCGCCTGGTCTTCTCCGACCAATTGCACACGCTGCTGATGATTGTGTTCATCGACAAAGGTCACCCAGTTGCCGATCTGCACTTTATCGGCCGAGGAGGCCTGTGCTACCACTTGGGCGCTTTGCAGGCGCTGCTTGAAGTAGCGCCAGTCACGATCGAGGTCGGCCTGGCGCTGCTTGTCGGCCAGTTCGCCTTTGGCGCTTTCGTCATCAAGCAGTTTTTGCAGTTCGGCGACTTTCACCTGAAGCTGCGCCAGGCCCACTGGCGTGACGTAATTGGGTTGCGCGCTGACCTGCCGTTCGACTGGCTGATCGGCTTGCGCGGCGGCGTTATCTTCATTGACGAAGGCGCGACTCATGCTGTTCTCCCGTTATAGGGTTTGGGCCATGGTCGCAGGCTTTAAGTTTCGACGAATGTCTGTAAACGACTTATTGCGAGCGATAGGCTCGCGCGGCGTCCCTGTCTTTCTCTTGTTGCCAGGCCCGTTCGCGCTCGTCCCAATGGCGGTCCTTGTACTCGTTACGATCCTCGTTTTCACGCATGGCCTGGCACTGACGGAAGCCATCGGTCCAGCCTTCGGCGTATTGCTTGTCCTTGAGGTAACGCGGGACATTTTTACGAAACTCGCCGGTGATCGCCCCGGCGGCTTGCCGGCCACTGCTGCAACCGTCATCGAAGCCATCAGCGAACGCCGGCGGATAGCCCTTGGCGATCAGATCCTCGTGGGTCGACTGGCACCCCGTGATCACTACCAAAAAAACCAACACACCCACGCAACGCCACATCTCGGACTCCTGGGCCGTTCAACGGCCTATAAGGGAAGTCTAGAAGCGGATTTGTCGGGTGTATGTGAAAGGCTTGTGATTAATCGGTCGGGTAGCGCAGATCCCTTGTGGGAGCGAGCCTGCTCGCGATGGCGGTGGAACAGTCAGCATGGATGTTGAGTGGGATGGCCTCATCGCGAGCAGGCTTGCTCCCACAGGAGACAGATCAATAGTGATACCACTTCACCTCAAGCATCACTTCGTTTTCGGGCGAAGCCAGGTGGCTGAATTCGCGTTGAGCACTCAGGCGCACACCCAGATTGCGCGACAGTTCCCATTGCTGATTCAGGCTCACACTCCGGCGCACCTCACCATTGGTGAAGTAATCGCCCTTGGCTTCCAGGCTGAAGTTGCCCAGCGGGTTTTTCCACAGCAGGCCGCTGTTGAAGCCCGCCGCCGGAGCGATGAAGCCTGCGAAGTCGTTGTTATGCTCCACACGCACGGTGCCCAAGGCGAAACCGAGCATGTCCTCACCCAGTTGCCAGGTCCCGCCGCCACCGCCATTGACATGGCTGACCAGGGTTTCGTCGTCATGCTTGCCCGGTACGCGCTCCAGGCCGCCGGTGACTTGCCATGACAGCGGCTGCAACAATTCATTGCGAGGCGTCAGCGAGCGGATGGTCGCCAGGTCCAGTTGCTGCAACTGCCAGTCATTGCCTTCGTATTGGCGCAGCTTCATCTGCAGGATTTCGATTTGCGCGCCGAGGGGGAAGCTTTCCATGTTGTCATTGAGGTCGTGATAGGCCATGCGCAGGCCATATTCGCCGAAGACCTTGTCGCCCCGGGTGCCGATGCCGGCCTGCCAAGTGCGGGACTCGTGACCGTCCTCGGGTAAGCCAGGTTGTGGGATTTCCAGCTCCGGGGGCGGGTTTTGATTGATTGCGCGCAGCAATTCGAAACTGCGTTGAGCTCGTTGCGGGTCACGCTCCTGACCATTGGCGCGATAACGCTCCAGACGATAAGCCGCATCGATGATCAACGCCTGACGGTCGCGAGGCTGAGCCTTGAACGCCGGGGTCTGCAATTGCTTCTGATCCGCGCTGACTTTCAGCACCCACTCCTGCTCTTCAAAGGTTAATGGCTCGGCACGGCTTAGCAGTTCGCGCTCACGGGACGGGCGATACTCGATCGATTCCACCAGCCCGGCTTCTTTCACCGCTTTGACCGTGTCGGTGGGGATAGCGGTCAACGGGAATTGCTCGGTCAAATGCAGGCTCGGCCGCGCTACTTGAAGCAGTTCAAGCAGGCGGTAGGAGCAGTTTTCGTCGAAGAAGAAGTAGTCGAACTGGATCTGCTTGAGTTCCCAGACGTGCTCGACCATGCGCTCGGTTTCCTGCTGGGTCAGGTTCAGGCGGTACTCCCACAGGTCGCGGTTCTCGAGGCTGCGGTATTCCGAGAGTTTTTCCTGATACGGCACCAGCGCAAACAACCCTGGATAGCCGCCCATCAAGCCTTTCCAGGCGTACAGAATGCTGTTGTCCGAACCTTCGATGTAGGCGCCGAAGTTGATCGCGTAACTGAGCAGCGACGTCTTGTCGCTCTGCACATTGGCCTGATCGATGCGCAGCAAGGTGTGGCCAAACATCGACGATGGGCTGTTCAGGTAAGCCGCCGGGAAAATCATCACCGCGCTGTGGGGCGAAACATCCTTGAACCATTGCTTGAACTCGGCACAGTCCGGCGTCGGCAGATCACTCAGTTCAAGTTGTGCCTTGAGCCAGCGGGTGCGGGCCGGATAGACGCATTGGGCATGCTGCTCGCCGACACTGGCCGGGGCATACAGTGCCTGCACGGTCGCCGCCAGTTCGCGGTCGGGGTGTTCGTTACCATCGGGGGCGAGAAAGAATTTCTTGTCGCTGACATAGCTGCGCCAGCCACCGAGCTTGGCAGTTTCGTAATGCCCCAGGGAAATCCAGAAGGGGTCGTTGGCCAGTTGCTGCAAACGTTGATTGTCGATGTGTGGCGCGGCGGACAGCGGGGCGCAGACACAGAGCGCCAGCCAGGCAAGGCGTTTGAGCATAGTGAGCAACTTAAGCCGAAAGAAACAAAGACCCGAAGGGGCAGGCCAAAAGGGCCAGGTTCAAAAAATAAAACCCGCTCCCCAAAGAGAGCGGGCCGGTCGAGCTTAAGCTTGAGTAGCGTACTTGGCCAGACGAGGGTCGCTTTTCAGCACGGCCAGGGTGTTGGTATGCACGTCATCAGCGGTCACGTCAGCTTTGCTGAAGATCTGCTGGAAGTGCTGATGAGTCACAGCGGCGAAGTGCGCACGGTCTTCCGGCGCCACGCCCAGTACCACGGCGTAAGTGGTCAGCGCTTCGCCCTGACCTTTAGCCATGTCTTCGGATAGCTCATTCATCATGCCATTCATGGCGATCCAGGATTTGCCGCCATAGGTCAGCGACGCATTGGTCGAGCAACCGTTGGTACCGGAGGTCATACCGAACGTTGCGTTACCGGAAGTGCCGTTGGTGGTGGATGCCAGGAAGTGTGCCGGGGTGCCACGCTGACCTTCGAACAGCATGTTGCCCCAACCGCAGTCCGGACCGCCTGGCGCCTGTGCCATGGCGTTGATGGATACAGCGGTGAAGAGAGTACCGAGAAGAATCCGTTTCATAGCTATGTTCTCTTTGTGTGCATTCCAATGGACAGGGTGCTGGCCCAGGCTCTGTACGTAAACTGCTTGCGTTGTCGTACCGACCCTAAGGGTGCCAGTGGGCCGGTTATTCGTTCCAGCCGCGCAGTTTGGAGTTTAGGCACGTTCCGGGGGTTCCGTTACTTTTTGCGAAACATTCGTTGAATACATTGATTTTGAGCTGCTCGGCCCGGGGTTGGCGCTTTGTCTAAGCGCGCGCCTTGCCAGTGAGGTACGGGCAGCGCCAGAATGCCGCTATCTGCCCCGCCTGATGTAAGGAAGCCCGATGCCTGATCCTGTTGCTGCCAGCTTGCGTCTAGCGCCTGAAGCGCTGACCCGTCCGTTTTCCGCTGAACAGTTCAGCTTCTCTACCACCAATGATCTGGAGCCCTTCCGCGGTGTGCTTGGCCAGGAACGCGCGGTCGAAGCCTTGCAGTTCGGTGTGGCCATGCCACGCCCCGGTTACAACGTATTTGTCATGGGTGAGCCCGGCACCGGCCGGTTTTCGTTCGTCAAACGCTACCTCAAGGCCGAAGGCAAACGCCTGCAGACCCCGGCGGACTGGGTCTACGTCAATAATTTCGATGAACCGCGCGAGCCTCGTGCGTTGGAGTTGCCGTCGGGCACCGCCGGTGCCTTCATCGGTGATATCAACGGCTTGATCGACAACCTGCTGGCGACCTTTCCGGCCGTGTTCGAGCACCCGTCCTATCAGCAGAAGAAAAGCGCCATCGACCGCGCTTTCAACCAGCGTTATGACCGTGCACTGGATGTGATCGAGCGCCTGGCGCTGGAGAAAGAGGTCGCGCTCTACCGCGACAGCAGCAACATCGCCTTCACCCCGATGAGCGAAGGCAAGGCACTGGATGAGGCGGAATTCGCCCAGTTGCCGGAAGCCGAGCGCGAACGCTTTCATGACGATATTTCCGGGCTGGAAGAGCGGCTGAACGAAGAACTCGCCAGCCTGCCGCAATGGAAGCGCGAGTCGAGCAATCAACTGCGTCAGCTCAACGAAGAGACCATCACCCTGGCCTTGCAGCCATTGCTCGCTCCGCTGTCGGAAAAGTACGCGGAAAACGCAGGCGTTTGCGGCTACCTGCAAGCGATGCAGGTGTACCTGCTCAAGACGGTGGTCGAGCAACTGGTGGACGACAGCAAGACCGACGCCATCGCCCGCAAATTGCTCGAAGAGCAATACGCCCCGAGCCTGGTGGTCGGTCATCCGTTCAGCGGCGGCGCGCCAGTGGTGTTCGAGCCGCATCCGACCTACGACAACCTGTTCGGGCGCATCGAATACAGCACCGATCAGGGCGCGCTTTACACCACCTATAGGCAGCTGCGACCGGGTGCGCTGCACCGGGCCAATGGCGGTTTCCTGATCCTCGAAGCGGAAAAAATGCTCAGTGAGCCTTTTGTCTGGGATGCGCTCAAACGCGCCCTGCAATCGCGCAAGCTGAAAATGGAATCGCCTCTGGGTGAGTTGGGTCGACTGGCCACCGTGACGCTGACACCGCAACACATCCCGTTGCAGGTCAAAGTCGTCATCATCGGCGCCCGGCAGCTCTATTACACGCTGCAAGACCTCGATCCAGACTTCCAGGAGATGTTCCGTGTCCTGGTGGATTTCGACGAAGACATCCCGATGGTCGACGAGAGTCTGGAGCAGTTCGCCCAGTTGCTCAAAACCCGTACGTCCGAGGAAGGCATGGCGCCGCTGACCGCCGATGCGGTGGCGCGTCTGGCGACTTACAGCGCGCGTCTGGCAGAACACCAGGGGCGATTGTCGGCGCGGATCGGCGATTTGTTCCAACTGGTCAGCGAGGCGGATTTCATTCGCGACCTGGCGGGTGACGATATGACCGACGCCGGGCATATCGAGCGTGCGCTCAAGGCCAAGGCGACCCGTACCGGGCGTGTTTCGGCGCGGATTCTCGATGACATGCTGGCCGGGATCATTCTGATCGACACCGATGGTGCGGCTGTCGGCAAGTGCAATGGACTGACGGTACTGGAAGTCGGCGATTCGGCTTTCGGCGTTCCGGCGCGAATTTCCGCCACGGTTTATCCGGGCGGCAGCGGCATCGTCGACATCGAGCGCGAGGTCAACCTCGGCCAGCCGATCCACTCCAAAGGCGTGATGATCCTCACTGGGTATCTAGGCAGCCGTTATGCCCAGGAATTCCCGCTGGCGATTTCCGCGAGCATCGCCCTGGAGCAGTCCTACGGTTATGTCGACGGCGACAGTGCGTCTCTTGGCGAAGCGTGCACGCTGATTTCGGCCTTGTCGAAAACCCCGCTCAAGCAGTGCTTTGCGATTACCGGTTCGATCAACCAGTTCGGTGAAGTGCAGGCGGTGGGTGGGGTCAACGAGAAGATCGAAGGTTTCTTCCGACTCTGTGAGGCCCGTGGTCTGACGGGGGAGCAAGGGGCGATCATTCCTCAGGCCAACGTCGCCACGCTAATGCTCGACGAGAAGGTACTGGCGGCGGTGCGGGCGGGGCAGTTCCATGTCTACGCAGTGCGCCAGGCCGACGAGGCCCTGAGCCTGTTGGTAGGCGAGCCGGCCGGTGCGCCGAATGAGAACGGCGAGTTCCCTGAGGGCAGCATCAATGCGCGGGTAGTGGAACGCTTGCGTGTGATCGCGGAAATGATCAGCGAGGAAGACCTCAAGGAAGCCGAAAAAGAGTTGGCGCAGGAAGCCATGCTGGAAATCAAACCGGCCTGACGCACATCTGAGCTGAGCTCACACCTCTCCACTGTGGGAGCGAGCCTGCTCGCGATGAGGGACCGACATTTCACCACTTGGGTGGCTGAAAGTCCGCAATCGCGAGCAGGCTCGCTCCCACAGGGTTTTGTGTTCGATGCACAAAAGCGCCGTCAAAATGGCGTCAATATTCACACGGTGACCACTCGGCACCTTCTGGTCTTGGTTCGCGTGCGAACCAGACTTTTCTTCTATTATCTGCTCAAGGATATCGACAGTAATCACTGGATCGAGACAGCCTTCCCGTGGAGGCTGAATACCGGATCTACCGAGGGTCGCCGCCATGTCGCGCAACCTCTGCCTCACCCGTCAATGCCTGGGTCTTGTGACCCGTATCGAATGCGCCATCCGCCCGCTGGCGGGAGATACGGGCATGTGGACCTTGCTCTTCGCCGCCGGAATGGCTGGCGAGCAGCCTTCTGCCATCAAGGCCCAAGGCCCGTTCCGTGGGCCTGTCGTGGCTGAATCGATACTCGACACGATTGTTGAAAGTCTGACCTTGCATGGCTACGAGCTGGCCGACGACCCGCAAATCTGGTGTCTGCATCTGCAAGCCCAGTTGCGAGAGATCAATGGCGGCCGTTATCGCAACCTTAGCGGTCCCGAATTTCGTCCCGAGCACTGAACAGACTATTGATCAAGGTTGCCTGGCTCAGCCTTGTCGAGTTTGACCTCGAACCCATACTGCACAGTGGTGAGGTTGGTTCGCTGATAAGTTTCCAGACGTGTGGGCTGGCCATAGAAGTAATGCACTGCAAATAACGCCGGGCCTTGCGCGCTCGCGTCGTGACTGACCGAAAGAATCTCCTTCAGATAATTGCCGCTGTCGTCCTTGGCGAAAAAACGCCAGTCCTGGGCTGGAAACAGCTTCAAATCCACCACCAACGCATTCCCTTTGAGCTCAAGGCCTTTGGGCAATTGACGGGCGTCGTACGTTTGCCGATCGACAGTCGCCAGGTACTGCGGCATGGAGCCCACGGCGTAGGCCGGATTTTCCGGAAACAGGTTCAGATCATAGGTGATGGCGCCGCGTATGGGATCGACCTGATACGCCTCCGGCGGCAGCTCGATCGGCCCATCACGCTGGCCATTGCGGTCTTGGGTAAAGAACGTCACCGGGCTTTCGCCAGGATTGAAAGAGGTGCCGAGCAGTTCGTCATTGAAGCTTCTGGGGTGGTCGAATTCGATGCGCGCGGCACTCGGGTCATCCACCGACTGACTGATGCTAATGCTTTTTTTCAGTTGTTCCTCGCCCAGCGTTGCGCCTTTGAGCCAGGTCGCGGCCTGGTCGTCATACACCACCACCGGCAAGGTCAGTGGCTGGATGGCTTTTTCCGTGGTGTGCGGGTCGAAGCGGCGTATCGGCAGGTTCAGGTTCTTGTGGGTCACCGTGACCGCCGAGAAGTCCAGCAAGCTGACTTCGAGGGTATCGATGGGCCCGTTGAAATAGACCTTGGAGTAATGCCGGGTTTGTTGCTTTTCAAACGCACGCTGCTCGTCATCGAGCTGCTTTTCGAACGCTTCGCTCCAGGCCTTCTGCTGTTGCATCTGCGTCAGTTGTTTTTGATAAAACGCAATTTGCGCAGCGGATTCGTTGATCGCGCCTGCGCGAGAGAGGAATTGCCCGGTGGCATCCCTGGCCTGAACGATCAATGGGTTGAGTGATATGTCACGTATCTCGGGGGCCAACGGCGCGCTGTTACTGAATTCGATTTCGGCGTAGTTATTGCCCAGTTTCAATAAGGTGACACTGAGATTGTCGTTAGTGCGAGTCTGGCCGACATCCTTTTTCGTCAGGTCGAAACTGTAGAGCCGGCGTGGGGCGATGACTTCTACCTTGCCTTGCAGGCTCACCGGTTGTGGCTGGCTCTTCTTATCCACATCCAGGCCTTCGATGAAGGGGTAAGTCACCGTCAAATCATCGGGGTTGGTCAGGTTGGAGCTCGATGGGCTCAACTGAATGCCGGGATCGGTTTCCGACCATTCCGGCTGGAACGCGATGACGCGCTTGTTGCTCAGGGTCACCGATTGCCATTCCAGGCCATGAGGAAAAAGGAATGCGCCCGGAATGTTGAAGTTGAAGGGGAATACCGGCTGCAAATCGGTCAGGTAATCCGAGCTGGACTCCTTGTGCAGCACGAACAGACCGTTGATGTAGGTGTCGACCAGCGCTTGGGGCGTGGGGTAGTGCTTGAGCACGGCGATAGCATCTTCACCGTATTCGGTAACCGCTGGTTTGCTGTCGAGCTTGAGTTGCGCGCGCTCGAGCAACAGTAGTGAGCCGCCGAGCTCGGCCACGGCGTCCTTGAGTTTTGGATCCTTGATCGCCTCCAGGGACTGTTCGAATTGCGCGGTCTTTTCTTCGAGGCTGGCCTGGCGTTTCTCATCGCTGGGTGAACAACCACCGAGCAACAACGCGAGGCAAAGTCCGGCACTCGTTAAACGCAATCGCACATCCATTTCCAGTTTTCCTGTCCGACGTCGCTGACCGTTCAATGATCTGGACACTAGCAGAAAAACTTTGTCACACACACGCAGGTTGCGGATTTTCCGACGGTTTCTGGGTGTAACAGGTGGCTGTTATACTCGCCGCCATTTCCAGCCCCTTGTGTGAGATTCAATGGAACGCTTTATCGAAAATGCAATGTACGCCTCCCGCTGGTTACTGGCGCCGATCTATTTCGGTTTGTCCCTGGGCTTGCTGGCATTGGCACTGAAATTCTTCCAGGAAGTCTTCCACGTCATCCCTAACGTGTTCTCGATGGCGGAGTCGGATCTGATTTTGGTCCTGCTGTCGCTGATCGACATGGCGCTGGTGGGCGGCTTGCTGGTGATGGTGATGATCTCCGGCTACGAGAACTTCGTTTCTCAGCTGGATATCGACGACAGCAAGGAAAAGCTCAACTGGCTGGGCACCATGGATTCGTCTTCATTGAAGATGAAGGTCGCGGCGTCCATCGTGGCGATTTCGTCCATCCACCTGCTGCGGATTTTCATGGATGCCAAGAACGTCGATCCCGAGCATTTGAAGTGGTACGTGGTCATTCACATGACGTTCGTGGTGTCGGCGTTTGCCATGGGCTATCTGGACAAGCTGACCAAGCACTGATCGACTGATCCTTGTGGGAGCGTGGCTTGCCCGCGATGGCATCACTGCGGTTTATCGTCAGACCGAGGTGATGCCATCGCGGGCAAGCCACGCTCCCACAGAGTTGCCAAAACAGACGGGCGGTGTCGTTTGCGGCTTGTACTTTGGTCCGTCGAGGCATTCCATGTAGAGATCCTGGCTCGCCACTGCATGAGGTGCGCGCATGACTCTGCAAGAATTGAATGCGTATGCCATCGCCGGAAAGATCGATGAAATGAACCTGATCTCGGTAGACGGCGTGATCTACGTGCTGGAGGCGCGGATGCATGGCTCGGCGTATCCATTACGCGATACTCATGGCGAGATAGTGCATCTGCGCTCAGTCGAACATGCGCGTGACATGCTCCATGCCTTTCCAAAATTGTCGTTCAATATTACGCATGCCTCGGTTCATGACGAAATGTGCGGTGCCAGCACCGAGGAAGGCTTGAAAATACCGATCACCTTCCGTTCTGTGTGACAGCGCTGACGCAGCTCAAACGTGACGGCATCTGTGCTAGTCTGCTCGCCCTTTTGATTCCGGGCGCTCCGGGATGCGCTGTGTACGCACGGCAAGTTCCAGGGCCGTCCGCACAGCGGAGCAGTGTCATGTCCGAAGTAAATCTGTCCACCGACGAAACCCGCGTCAGCTACGGCATTGGCCGTCAGTTGGGCGACCAACTGCGTGACAACCCGCCACCGGGCGTTAGCCTGGACGCAATCCTGGCTGGCCTGACCGACGCGTTCGCCGGCAAGCCAAGCCGTGTGGGCCAGGAAGAAATGTCCGCCAGCTTCAAGGTGATCCGCGAAATCATGCAAGCCGAAGCCGCAGCCAAGGCTGAAGCCGCTGCTGGCGAAGGCCTGGCTTTCCTGGCTGAAAACGCCAAGCGCGAAGGCATCACCACTCTGGCTTCCGGCCTGCAATTCGAAGTGCTGACTCAAGGTGAAGGCGCCAAGCCAACCCGTGAAGATCAAGTGCGCACTCACTACCACGGCACCCTGATCGACGGCACTGTGTTCGACAGCTCCTACGATCGTGGTCAGCCTGCAGAATTCCCGGTTGGCGGCGTTATAGCTGGCTGGACCGAAGCCCTGCAACTGATGAACGCCGGCAGCAAATGGCGTCTGTACGTGCCGAGCGAACTGGCTTACGGCGCTCAAGGCGTTGGCAGCATTCCGCCGCACAGCGTTCTGGTATTCGACGTCGAACTGCTCGACGTTCTGTAATCCCGCGGTGTTGGGGCTGGCCCGGTAAATGTGGGAGCGGGCTTGCTCGCGAAGACGGTGTGTCATTCAGCGATGATGTTGAATGTTATGGCTTCTTCGCGAGCAAGCCCGCTCCCACAGGGCTCGCTCCGACATATTGCATTTTCATAGTTCGATCTTGTGATGCAGCTCATTCGTCGGGCGCAACGCCCGGGCATAGCAGAACAGAAACAGATTGCGTACCAGTTCCTTAAGCACCACCGGCTCGCTGGAACTCAGGCCGTTGACGTCCAGATCACCCTGATCCTGTAGCTCGTTCAAGGCTTCTTCTTCAAGCACTGCACAGACTTCCCCCGTTTCTCGATGCAGGATTCTGAGGTAAGGGTGTGGGCGGTCCAGCCAGGCATCGATCAAATAAGTCATGAGTCTCATCTCCATTGATGGGTTTCAATGAGAATAATTCTTATTCATCAAATAGCAAGGGCCTATTGGCGGTTTGTGTTTTTTTCTGTGGGGAAATTGCTGAGCATCAAAACGACTGGCGTTTGGCTACTGCGCGGGAATGCTGGGTGATGCGGGGAGGGGCGAAGCACCATCCCACGCCAGGCGCGGGATGGAATACAGCAGATTCAGACTTTTCTGACGAACTCGGATTTGAGTTTCATCGGGCCGATGCCATCGATCTTGCAGTCGATGTCATGGTCGCCATCGCATAGGCGGATGTTCTTGACCTTGGTGCCGACCTTGACCACCAGCGACGTGCCTTTGACCTTGAGGTCTTTGATCACGGTAATGGTATCGCCGTCCTGCAGGACATTGCCGACCGAATCCTTTTTCACGGTGTCATCGGAGGCCACTTCGGCTTCGCCACTGGCGGACCACTCGTGGGCGCACTCCGGGCAAATCAGCTGTGCGCCGTCTTCATAGGTGTATTCGGAATTGCATTTTGGGCAGGCTGGCAACGTGCTCACTAAAGCTCCTTGGATTCAGGGTGGCTAAAAAGCGCACATTATATAGGGTTTTAGATGGAGAAGGGCGAGACGCTGATAAACCTGTGGGAGCGAGCCTGCTCGCTCCCACAAGGTGTTGCAGCGTTTTTAATGCGTACGGGCGACCGCAAACTCGCTCAATTCCACCAATGCATCGCGGTATTCGCTGGCGGGCAGGGCGTCGAGGCACTTGATCGCACGGGCCACGTAGTCGCGGGCCAGTTGCGCGGTGTAGTCCAGCGAGCCGGAGGCTTCAACGGCTTCGCGAATGCTTTCCAGGTCTTCGATGCCACCTTTCTGGATCGCCTGACGAACCAGTGCGGCCTGCTCCGGAGTGCCTTCGCGCATGGTGTAGATCAGCGGTAGAGTCGGTTTGCCTTCGGCCAGATCGTCACCGACGTTCTTGCCCAGGGTCTCGGCGTCGCCACGGTAATCCAGCAGGTCGTCGACCAATTGGAACGCCACTCCCAGGTGATCGCCGAAGGTGCGCAGTGCTTCGCTCTGTTCTGGCGAGGCACCGGCCAGAGCGGCGGCACTGTGGGTCGAGGCTTCGAAGAGCATCGCGGTTTTACCGCGGATGACTTCCATGTAGGTTTCTTCGGTGGTGCTGGCGTCGCGGACCTTCGACAACTGCAACACTTCGCCTTCAGCGATGATGCGCGTGGCTTGCGAAAGGATTTTCATCACCGGCATGGAGCCCAGTTCGACCATCATTTCGAAAGAACGCGAATACAGGAAGTCGCCCACCAGCACGCTCGGCGCGTTGCCCCACATGGCGTTGGCGGTCGAGCGGCCACGGCGCATGCCGGACATGTCGACGACGTCGTCGTGGAGCAGGGTGGCGGTGTGCAGGAACTCGATGGTCGCGGCCAGCAGGCGCAGGTCGTCGCCTTCGCGGCCGAGTGCCTTGCCGCACAGCAGCACGAGCAACGGGCGCAGGCGTTTACCGCCAGCCGAGGTAATGTAGTCGCCGATTTTCGATACCAGCGGCACTCGGGAAGTCAGCTGTTTCTTGATGATGCCGTCGACGGCGCTAAAATCGTCCGCCACCGCGCGGTAGAAAGCTTGGGGTTGCATCAGCGACAGTTGCTCCAGAAGGGTTGCGCGGCATGCTAGGACCCACGTCGGCAGGTGTCAAGGCACGATGGACAGCCTCTTGCATCGCCCCGGCAGCTTGCGTACAATCGCGCACCCTGAACTTCCTGGGCAGCACCTGCCTTACGCAATTGCAAACAGGCCTTCCAGCCTTATGCAGCCATGCCAGCCAATACCTCTTCTTATAAAGAGCTGGGTGAGCAGGATTATCGGAGAAATACCATGTCTTATGCAGTAATCGTTACTGGTGGCAAGCAGTACAAAGTTGCTCCAGGTGAATACCTGAAGATCGAAAAACTGGAAATCGCTACCGGCGAATCCGTTACTTTTGATCGCGTTCTGTTGGTTGCCAATGGCGACGACGTGAATATCGGCGCTCCAGTTGTTCCTGGCGCTACCGTTGTGGCTGAAGTGATCTCCCAAGGTCGTCACGATAAAGTCCGCATCATCAAGTTCCGTCGCCGTAAGCACCACATGAAGCGTATGGGCCACCGCCAGTGGTACACCGAGATCAAAATCACCGGTATTCAGGCTTAATTTCAGCCTAATTCCTCACTAGGAGAATTGAACTCATGGCACACAAAAAAGCTGGTGGTAGTACCCGTAACGGTCGCGACTCAGAAGCCAAACGCCTTGGCGTGAAGATGTATGGCGGCCAGGTTATCATTCCGGGCAACATCATCGTGCGTCAGCGCGGTACCCAATTCCACGCTGGCTACGGCGTTGGCATGGGCAAAGATCACACTCTGTTCGCTAAAATCGACGGCGTGATCAAGTTCGAAGTAAAAGGCGCCTTCGGTCGTCGTTACGTAAGCATTGTCCCGAAGACTGACGTCGTCGCGGCATAATTACGTAGTTGCTGGAAAAGCCCTGTCTTGCGACGGGGCTTTTTCGTTTGTGGGGTGAGTCTCTTGCAAAGCTGTTTGTGATGGGCTCCAGCGCTGTATTGGCGGTCGTTGATTGAGGTCGCTGCGCTCATTTTTGCAAGAGTCTTATGTCTAGGTTTTTTCGGCTCGTCCGTATGGCGAGAGGCGTTTTGTTATGAAGTTTGTTGATGAAGTATCGATTCGAGTAAAGGCCGGGGACGGCGGCAACGGTTGCATGAGCTTCCGTCGCGAAAAATTCATTGAAAACGGTGGCCCGAACGGCGGTGACGGTGGTGATGGCGGCTCGGTCTACATGATCGCCGACGAAAACCTCAACACCCTGGTGGACTACCGTTACACCCGGCACTTCGATGCCGAGCGTGGTTCCAACGGCGGCAGCACCGACTGCACCGGCAAGAAAGGTGAAGAGCTGGTGCTGCGTGTTCCGGTCGGCACTACCGTCATCGATTCCGCGACTCAGGAAGTGATCGGCGACCTGACCAAGGCTGGTCAGAAACTGCTGGTGGCTCACGGTGGCTGGCACGGTTTGGGTAACACCCGTTTCAAATCCAGTACCAACCGGGCGCCGCGCCAGACCACGCCGGGCAAGCCGGGTGAGCAGCGCGACCTGAAGCTGGAAATGAAGGTATTGGCGGACGTCGGTCTGCTTGGTTTGCCGAACGCTGGCAAAAGTACTTTCATTCGTTCGGTATCGGCCGCCAAGCCGAAAGTCGCCGACTACCCGTTCACCACTTTGGTGCCGAACCTGGGTGTGGTCAGCGTCGATCGCTGGAAGAGCTTCGTGGTGGCGGACATTCCGGGGCTGATCGAAGGTGCTTCCGACGGCGCGGGTCTGGGGATTCGTTTCCTCAAGCACTTGTCGCGTACCCGTCTGCTGCTGCACCTCGTCGATATGGCGCCGCTGGATGACACCAGTGCTCCGGATGCCGCTGAAGTCATCGTCAGCGAGCTGACCAAGTTCAGCCCGTCCCTGGCTGAGCGTGATCGCTGGTTGGTGCTGAACAAATGCGACCAGATCCTTGAAGAAGAGCATGATGCTCGCGTCAAGGAAATCGTTGATCGTCTGGAGTGGACCGGTCCGGTCTACGTGATCTCCGCTATCGCCAAGCAAGGCACTGAGCGTCTTTGCCATGACATCATGCGTTACCTGGAAGATCGTGCCGATCGTCTGGCTAACGACCCGGCCTACAAGGAAGAGCTGGCCGAGCTCGATCAGCGCATCGAAGATGAAGCGCGCGCCCAGTTGCAGGCGCTGGACGATCAGCGTGCCCTGCGTCGCAGTGGCGTGAAGTCGGTCCATGACATTGGTGACGACGATTGGGACGAGGAAGATGTGGATGACGAAGACGGTCCGGAAATCATTTACGTGCGTGACTGATTCGTTGCGATAAACTTAAGCGCCGCTCACCAGAGCGGCGTTTTAGTATCTGGAAATCGATAGTTGGTCACGAATAACCACGAATAACGTTACGGGCAGTGCCAGGTCGCGCTGTCCTCAAGCTAAGGTTGAAGATGATGCGGAGCAAGGTGACAGGTGCGCAGCGTTGGGTCGTGAAGATCGGCAGCGCTTTGCTGACGGCGGACGGCAAAGGCCTGGATCGCGCGGCAATGGGTGTCTGGGTCGAGCAGATGGTTGCCCTGCACGAGGCGGGTGTTGAGCTGGTGCTGGTGTCCTCGGGGGCAGTGGCGGCGGGTATGAGTCGTCTGGGCTGGACTGTACGACCCAGTGCAATGCACGAGTTGCAGGCTGCTGCCGCCATCGGTCAGATGGGGTTGGTGCAAGCTTGGGAATCGAGCTTTGCCGAGCATGGCCGGCATACCGCGCAGATTCTCCTGACTCACGACGATTTGTCCGATCGCAAGCGTTACCTGAACGCTCGCAGTACGCTGCGCGCGCTGGTCGAGCTCAAGGTGATCCCGGTGATCAACGAGAACGACACCGTGGTCACTGACGAAATCCGTTTCGGCGACAACGACACGTTGGCGGCGCTGGTGGCGAACCTGGTCGAAGCCGATTTGCTGGTGATCCTCACCGATCGCGACGGTATGTTCGATGCCGATCCGCGCAACAATCCCGACGCCAAGCTGATTTACGAGGCGCGTGCCGATGATCCGGCGCTGGATGCGGTGGCTGGCAGCACGGGTGGTGCGCTGGGTCGTGGCGGTATGCAGACCAAGTTGCGCGCTGCACGTCTGGCGGCGCGTTCCGGTGCGCACACCATCATTGTCGGTGGGCGCATTGAGCGAGTGCTGGATCGTCTCAAGGCAGGCGAACGCATAGGCACCTTGTTGTCGCCAGAGCGCGGCATGCTGGCGGCGCGCAAGCAATGGCTGGCCGGGCATCTGCAAACCCGCGGCACACTGGTGCTGGATGCGGGAGCGGTGACGGCGTTGTCCCAAGGCAACAAAAGTTTGCTGCCGGTGGGCGTCAAACTGGTCCAAGGCAGTTTTCGTCGTGGCGAAATGGTGGTCTGCGTGGCGCCGGACGGTCGTGAAATCGCCCGTGGCCTGGCCAACTACAGTGCTCTGGAAGCGCAAAAAATTATCGGTCAGTCGTCTGAGGCGATTGTCGGTCTGCTGGGTTACATGGCGGAGCCGGAACTGGTTCACCGCGATAACCTGATTCTGGTCTGAAGGAATACCTGAATGCGTGTGGCAAAAGGATTATTGGGCTTGTTGTTGGCGATGCCGCTACTGGCCTCGGCCGATGAAATTGGCCAGGTGTCGACGGTGTTCAAATTTGTTGGCCCGAACGACCGTATCGTTGTCGAGGCGTTTGATGATCCGAAAGTGGATGGCGTGACCTGCTATTTGTCGCGCGCCAAGACCGGCGGCGTAAAGGGTGGGTTGGGTCTGGCCGAGGATCGCGCTGAAGCGTCTATAGCGTGTCGTCAGGTCGGTCCGATCAACTTCAAGGGTGAGCTCAAGGATGGCGAGGAGGTGTTCAAGGAACGCACGTCCTTGGTGTTCAAGACCATGCAGGTGGTGCGATTCCTCGACAAGAAGCGCAATACGCTGGTGTATCTGGTCTACAGTGATCGTTTGATCGAGGGCAGCCCGCAGAATGCCGTGACGGCGATTCCGATCTTGCCGTGGACGCACGCTCAATAAGCTAGCGAAGATCCAAATGTGGGGGCGGGCTTGCTCGCGAAGACTGACTGACATTCAGCGTCTGTGTTGACTGTTACGCCGCCTTCGCGAGCAAGCCCGCTCCCACATTTTTTTTTGCAGTGTATTTGCCAAATCGCAGGCAATAAAAAACCGACCCTGAGGTCGGTTTTTTAATGAGCGTGTCGCTTAGGCAGCAGCGGCAACGTTCAGGGCCTTTACGTGGCCATTCAGGCGGCTCTTATGACGAGCAGCTTTGTTCTTGTGGATGATGCCTTTATCGGCCATACGGTCGATAACTGGCACAGCCAGAACGTAAGCAGCTTGAGCTTTAGCAGCGTCTTTTGCGTCGATGGCTTTAACTACATTCTTGATGTAGGTACGAACCATGGAACGCAGGCTGGCGTTGTGGCTGCGACGCTTCTCAGCCTGTTTTGCACGTTTTTTGGCGGAAGGTGTGTTGGCCACCGTCGAGCTCCTCGAAAGACTTTTTAGGAAATAGCAAACAAAATAGGCCGCGAATCATGCCGATGAGTTGATGTCTTGTCAAGGGCGGGAGAAACGTTCCGCTAAGTGGCCGGTTCTGGCCCCCCATGAAAACTACTGCGCTCGGCAATACAGCGTTGAAAACAGACTCGAAATGCTCACTGACTAACGTCACCTGCGCTTTCTCGCTTGCTTTCGCCTTGTCTTGCCTTCGCTCGCTACGTTTTCAAGGGGGCGGTGAGCTGGATATTTCTTTCCGGCGTGCGACCTGTAAACTCGCGAGCTTTGGCTCTGTGCTGTTGCGGCGCGGAGTATCGCATAAGTGGGCGCGTTGTTCGCCTGCTGTTTATCGACAGGCAAAAACTCTTTCAATGAATCTGCTCAAATCGTTGGCCGCTGTCAGCTCTATCACGATGCTTTCCCGGGTGTTGGGGTTTGTTCGTGACACCCTTGTCGCGCGTGCATTTGGCGCTGGAATGGCGACCGACGCCTTCTTTATCGCCTTCAAACTGCCCAATCTGCTGCGGCGGATCTTCGCGGAAGGGGCTTTTTCCCAGGCTTTCGTGCCAATTCTCGCCGAATATAAAAGCCAGAAGGGCGAGGAGGCGACGCGAACGTTCATTGCCTATGTCTCGGGCCTGCTGACGCTGGTGCTGGCGCTGGTCACCGCGCTGGGTATGCTCGCCGCGCCTTGGGTCATCTGGGCCACGGCGCCGGGTTTTGCCACTACCCCGGAAAAATTCGAGCTGACCTCCGATCTGCTACGGGTCACTTTTCCTTATATATTGCTGATCTCCCTGTCTTCATTGGCCGGAGCGATCCTCAACACCTGGAACCGCTTCTCGGTGCCGGCCTTCGTGCCGACCCTGCTCAATGTCAGCATGATTATTTTTGCGGTGTTCCTGACACCGTATTTCGATCCGCCGGTGATGGCGCTGGGTTGGGCTGTTCTAGTGGGCGGTCTGGCGCAATTGCTGTTTCAGCTGCCGCACCTGAAGAAGATCGGCATGCTAGTGCTGCCGCGCCTGAATCTGCGCGATAGCGGTGTCTGGCGGGTCATGAAGCAGATGTTGCCGGCGATTATCGGCGTTTCGGTCAGCCAGATTTCGCTGATCATCAACACAATATTTGCTTCGTTTCTAGTGGCCGGGTCCGTGTCCTGGATGTATTACGCCGACCGCCTGATGGAGTTGCCATCTGGTGTACTGGGAGTGGCACTGGGCACGATTCTGCTGCCGACGCTGGCCAAGACTTATGCCAGCCAGGATCGCCACGAATACTCGCGGATTCTCGACTGGGGACTGCGCCTGTGCTTCATGCTGGTATTGCCGTGCGCCCTGGCGCTGGGGATTCTGGCTGAGCCACTGACTGTTTCGCTGTTCCAGTATGGCCAGTTCAGCGCTTTCGATGCGGCTATGACGCAGCGCGCGCTGATTGCTTATTCAGTCGGCCTGCTGGGAATTATCGTGATCAAAGTGCTGGCACCGGGGTTTTATGCGCAACAAAACATCCGGACCCCGGTAAAAATCGCGATTTTCACCCTGGTCGTTACCCAGTTGTTCAACCTGGTATTGATCGGTCCGCTGGCGCACGCCGGTCTGGCCTTGGCCATTAGCGCTGGCGCCTGCATCAATGCCGGGCTGCTGTTCTATCAACTGCGCAAGCAGCAGATGTATCAGCCGCAGCCGGGCTGGGCGAAGTTTGGCCTCAAATTATTGGTGGCGGTCGCGGTGATGTCCGCGGTATTGCTGGGCGCCATGCATTTTATGCCGGCCTGGGGGGAGGGGCATATGCTTGAGCGATTGCTGCGTCTGGGTGCATTGGTGATCGCCGGCGTGGTGGTCTATTTCGGCATGTTGCTGTTGATGGGCTTCCGTTTGCGCGACTTCAATCGCAAGGCCTTGAGCTGAGGCTTTTGTCTCGATAAACACGGGCGGGCCGGCGGTTTTGTCGGCTCGATCACTTTGGGTTACGGTGTTGCCTGTCGTCGGCCGCCGGGTGTGGTTATAATCGACCACTTTATGAGCAAGAAGCGCGTTATGCAGCTGGTTCGAGGCCTCCACAACCTGCGCCCCCAGCATCGGGGCTGTGTCGCCACTATTGGCAACTTTGACGGTGTTCACCGTGGTCACCAGGCTATCCTGGCCCGGCTGCGTGAGCGTGCGCTCGAGTTGGGCGTGCCCAGCTGCGTGGTGATTTTTGAGCCGCAGCCGCGAGAATTCTTCGCCCCGGATACCGCCCCGGCCCGTCTGGCCCGCCTGCGGGACAAACTGCAGCTGCTGGCCGTGGAAGGTGTCGACCGGGTGCTGTGCCTGGCGTTCAATCAGCGCCTGAGCAAACTCAGCGCCAGTGAATTCGTCGATACTATTCTGGTGGACGGCCTCGGCGTACAGCATCTGGAAGTCGGCGACGATTTCCGTTTCGGTTGCGACCGGCTAGGGGATTTCGATTTCCTGCAACAGGCAGGCGTCCTTCAGGGGTTTACCGTCGAAGCGGCGCAGACCGTCGAACTGGACGGCATTCGTGTCAGCAGCACTCAGGTGCGTAACGCCCTGGCCGCTGCAGATTTTGCCTTGGCCGAGCGGCTGCTCGGGCGTCCGTACCGGATTGCCGGGCGGGTCCTGCACGGCCAGAAGCTGGCGCGTCAACTGGGTACGCCGACCGCCAACATACAACTCAAGCGTCGTCGTGTGCCGCTGTCCGGGGTTTATCTGGTCAACGTCGACATTGACGGTAAAACCTGGCCAGGCGTCGCCAATATCGGCGTTCGGCCAACGGTCCAAGGTGATGGCAAAGCCCACCTCGAAGTACACCTTTTAGATTTTGCCGGCGATCTGTATGACCGGCGTTTGACGGTGGTTTTCCACCACAAGCTGCGTGAAGAGCAGCGTTTCGCCTCTCTGGAGGCGCTTAAGACGGCGATCAATGCGGATGTCGCCGCCGCCCGTGCCCTGTCGCACCTAGCGCCAATCGCTAATGAAGAGCCTTAAATGACCGACTATAAAGCCACGCTAAACCTTCCGGACACCGCCTTCCCAATGAAGGCCGGCCTGCCTCAGCGCGAACCGCAGATTCTGCAGCGCTGGGACAGCATTGGCCTGTACGGTAAGTTGCGCGAGATTGGCAAGGATCGTCCGAAGTTCGTACTTCACGACGGTCCTCCGTACGCCAACGGCACGATTCACATCGGTCATGCGCTGAACAAGATTCTCAAGGACATGATCATCCGCTCGAAAACCTTGTCGGGTTTCGACGCGCCTTATGTTCCGGGCTGGGACTGCCACGGTCTGCCGATCGAGCACAAAGTCGAAGTGACCCACGGCAAGAACTTGGGCGCGGACAAGACTCGCGAACTGTGCCGTGCCTACGCCACCGAACAAATCGAAGGCCAGAAGTCCGAATTCATTCGTCTGGGCGTGTTGGGCGACTTCGCCAACCCGTACAAGACCATGGACTTCAAAAACGAGGCTGGTGAAATCCGCGCCCTGGCGGAAATCGTCAAGGGTGGCTTCGTGTTCAAGGGCCTGAAGCCTGTGAACTGGTGCTTTGATTGCGGTTCGGCCCTGGCTGAAGCGGAAGTCGAGTACGAAAACAAAAAATCCGCGACCATCGACGTGGCGTTCCCGATCGCTGATGAAGCCAAACTGGCTGCCGCGTTCGGTCTGCCGTCGCTGGGCAAACCCGCCTCGATCGTGATCTGGACCACCACCCCGTGGACCATCCCGGCCAACCAGGCGCTGAACGTTCACCCGGAATTCAACTACGCCCTGGTCGACGTCGGCGACAAACTGCTGGTGCTGGCTGAAGAGCTGGTCGAGTCGTGCCTGGCCCGCTACAGCCTGGAAGGTTCGGTCATTGCGACCACCACCGGTAAAGAACTGGAACTGATCAACTTCCGTCACCCGTTCTACGATCGTCTGTCGCCGGTCTACCTGGCTGAATACGTCGAACTGGGCGCGGGCACCGGCGTGGTTCACTCCGCGCCAGCCTACGGCGTAGACGACTTCGTGACCTGCAAAGCCTATGGCATGGTCAACGACGACATCCTCAATCCGGTGCAAAGCAATGGCGTGTACGCGACATCGCTGGAATTCTTTGGCGGCCAGTTCATCTGGAAGGCCAACCCGGCCATCGTCGACAAACTGTCGGAAGTTGGCGCGCTGCTGCACACCACCACCATCGAACACAGCTACATGCACTGCTGGCGTCACAAGACCCCGCTGATCTACCGCGCCACCGCGCAGTGGTTCATCGGCATGGACAAAGAGCCTGCGACCGGCGAAACCCTGCGCAAGCGGGCGATCAAAGCCATCGAAGAGACCAAGTTCGTTCCGGCCTGGGGTCAGGCGCGTCTGCACTCGATGATCGCCAACCGTCCTGACTGGTGCATCTCCCGTCAGCGCAATTGGGGCGTGCCGATCCCGTTCTTCCTGAACAAGGAAAGCGGCGAGCTGCACCCACGCACCGTCGAGCTGATGGAAATCGTCGCCCAGCGCGTCGAAGTCGAAGGCATCGAAGCCTGGTTCAAGATGGACGCCGCCGAGTTGCTCGGTGAAGAAGCGCCTCTGTACGACAAGATCAGTGACACCCTGGACGTCTGGTTCGACTCGGGCACCACGCACTGGCACGTCCTGCGCGGTTCGCACTCGATGGGCCACGAGACCGGGCCACGCGCCGACCTGTATCTGGAAGGTTCGGACCAACACCGCGGCTGGTTCCACTCGTCGTTGCTGACCGGTTGCGCCATCGACAACCACGCTCCGTACCGCGAGCTGCTGACTCACGGTTTCACCGTTGACGAGTCCGGCCGCAAAATGTCCAAGTCCTTGGGCAATGTCATCGCGCCGCAGAAGGTCAACGACACCTTGGGCGCCGATATCATGCGTCTGTGGGTCGCTTCTACCGACTATTCGGGTGAAATGGCGGTTTCCGAGCAGATCCTGCAACGCAGTGCGGACGCCTACCGGCGCATCCGTAACACCGCGCGCTTCCTGCTTTCCAACCTGACCGGTTTCAACCCGGCCACCGACATCCTGCCGGCCGAAGAAATGCTGGCGCTGGACCGTTGGGCCGTGGATCGCACCCTGCTGCTGCAACGCGAGTTGCAAGAGCACTACGGCGAATACCGCTTCTGGAATGTCTACTCCAAGATCCACAACTTCTGCGTGCAGGAGCTGGGCGGTTTCTACCTCGACATCATCAAGGACCGTCAGTACACCACTGGCGCCAACAGCAAGGCCCGTCGTTCGGCGCAAACCGCGCTGTACCACATCAGCGAAGCGCTGGTGCGCTGGATCGCGCCGATTCTGGCGTTCACCGCAGACGAGCTGTGGCAGTACCTGCCGGGCGAGCGTAATGAGTCTGTGATGCTCAACACCTGGTACGAAGGCCTGACCGAATTGCCGGAAGGCTTCGAGCTGGACCGCGCCTACTGGGAGCGGATCATGGCGGTGAAGGTAGCGGTCAACAAGGAAATGGAGATCCAGCGCGCGGCGAAGGCCGTCGGTGGCAACTTGCAAGCCGAAGTGACGCTGTTCGCCGAAGACGCGCTGAGCGCCGATCTGGCTAAGCTAAGCAACGAACTGCGCTTCGTGTTGATTACCTCGACTGCCACCGTTGCGCCGTTCGTGCAGGCGCCGGGCGACGCGGTGGTCACCGAAGTCGGCGGTTTGAAACTACAAGTGGTCAAGTCGAGCCATGCCAAGTGCGCCCGTTGCTGGCACTGCCGTGAAGACGTCGGCGTGAACCCGGAGCATCCGGAAATCTGCGGTCGTTGCGTCGACAACATCAGCGGCGCTGGCGAGGTTCGTCACTATGCCTAACGCCGTTGGCCGTTTCGGACGGCTGAGCTGGCTCTGGTTGAGTTTGCTGGTCCTGGTCATCGACCAGGCCAGCAAGTTCTACTTCGAAGGCTCGCTGAGCATGTACCAGCAAATCGTGGTGATCCCCGATTACTTCAGTTGGACCCTGGCCTACAACACCGGCGCGGCGTTCAGTTTCCTGGCTGACAGCTCGGGCTGGCAGCGTTGGCTGTTCGCCCTGATCGCGGTGGTGGTCAGTACAGTGCTGGTGGTCTGGCTCAAGCGCCTGGGGCGCAACGAAACCTGGCTGGCAGTCGCCTTGGCGCTGGTGCTGGGAGGCGCGTTGGGTAATCTGTATGACCGCATTGCGTTGGGCCATGTGATCGATTTCATTCTGGTGCATTGGCAGAACCGCTGGTATTTCCCGGCGTTCAACTTTGCCGACAGCGCAATTTCTGTCGGTGCCGTGATGCTTGCACTCGATATGTTCAAAAGTAAAAAGACCGGAGAAACCGTTCATGACTGAACAGGTATTGGCTGAACAACGCATCGGCCAGAATACGGAAGTCACTTTGCACTTTGCATTGCGCCTGGAGAACGGTGACACCGTCGACAGCACCTTCGACAAAGCCCCGGCGACCTTCAAGGTTGGCGACGGCAACCTGTTGCCAGGTTTCGAGGCAGCGCTGTTCGGCTTCAAGGCCGGCGACAAACGCACCCTGACCATCGAGCCGGAAAACGCCTTTGGTCAGCCGAACCCGCAAAATGTGCAGATCATCCCGCGCTCGCAGTTCAAGGATATGGAACTGTCGCCTGGCTTGCTGGTGATCTTCAACGATGCGGCCAATACTGAGCTGCCCGGTGTGGTGAAAGAATTCGATGACGCCCAGGTGACCATCGACTTCAACCACCCGCTGGCCGGTAAAACCTTGACCTTTGACGTCGAGATCTTCAACGTCAAAGCGCTGTAACTTGTGGGAGCGAGCCTGCTCGCGATGGTGTCATCACATTCAACATCAATGTTGACTGACGCACCGCTTTCGCGAGCAGGCTCGCTCCCACAATAAGTTTTCTACCGTTTTCGCTATTTCTTGCGCGCAAGACACGAGGCACAGCATGCAAATCAAACTCGCCAACCCCCGTGGCTTCTGCGCCGGTGTGGACCGGGCGATCGAAATCGTCAACCGTGCCCTGGAAGTCTTCGGGCCGCCGATCTATGTGCGCCACGAAGTGGTCCACAACAAATTCGTCGTCGAAGACCTGCGCGCCCGTGGGGCGATCTTCGTCGAAGAGCTGGATCAGGTGCCGGACGACGTGATCGTGATCTTCAGTGCCCATGGCGTTTCCCAGGCCGTGCGTACCGAAGCTGCAGGCCGGGGCCTGAAGGTGTTCGACGCGACCTGCCCGCTGGTGACCAAGGTGCACATCGAAGTCGCGCGTTACAGCCGCGATGGCCGTGAATGCATCCTCATCGGCCACGCCGGTCACCCGGAAGTCGAAGGCACTATGGGCCAATACGATGGCAGCAATGGTGGCGCGATCTATCTGGTCGAGGACGAGAAAGACGTCGCCGCATTGCAGGTGAACAATCCTGAAAAACTGGCCTTCGTCACCCAGACCACCCTGTCCATGGACGATACCAGTCGCGTGATCGACGCCCTGCGTACTCGGTTCCCGGCGATCGGCGGTCCGCGCAAGGACGACATCTGCTATGCAACGCAAAACCGTCAGGACGCCGTCAAGCAGCTGGCAGACGAATGCGACGTGGTGTTGGTGGTCGGCAGCCCGAACAGCTCCAACTCCAATCGCCTGCGTGAACTGGCTGAACGCATGGCCACCCCGGCCTATCTGATCGACGGCGCCGAAGACCTGCAAAAGAGCTGGTTCGACGGTGTCGAGCGTATTGGTATCACTGCCGGTGCCTCCGCTCCGGAAGTATTGGTGCGTGGCGTGATCCAGCAATTGCAGGCCTGGGGCGCCACCGGGGCCGATGAACTGGCCGGCCGCGAGGAGAACATCACGTTCTCCATGCCTAAAGAGCTGCGCGTGCGTTCGTTGCTGTAACACCTTTCGCCTTTCGACACAGCGCCTGCTCAGCCTTTTCGCTGGTCAGGCGCACTCGGCCGCTCGCCGCCAGTACCACCTGGCGCTGGCTGACCGGCTCGCGAGCCGAACAAATATGTAGCGTCCCTGCCTGAAACGCCCTTCCGGGCATCAGCGGTTGACCCAGACTGCTGAAGCGTACGAAACGCCTTACCGGCCAATTACCGACAATCGGCGTCCGAGTATCACTCGCACGCTCCACCAGCAGCGGATTGCTGCTGTCCTTCGGCCCTTTGCCACTGATGTCCAGAATGATTCGCCAGCCTTGGCTCCAATCGCCATTGATGCCATGAATGACTACGCTCTGGTTGCGGGTGATGGCCAGGGTTCTGGCTTGCCGGATCCCGCTGATCAGCGACTCGGCCGCCTGTTGTCGATGGTTCGATTCGGTGAATGCGGCGAACGCCGGGCTGACCAGTTGCAGAACAATCCCGACAATTGTCAGTCCCATGAGCAGTTCGATCAGGCTGAAACCTTGCTGATGCATGTCATTTCCTTCCCTGGAGTGCTGCGGCCCGCACGATCCTTGCGCGAGTAATGGCAAAACAACCGTACATCCGCCGGTCGAATGTTCTAGCGTGTAGAAGCAGGTATAGCCGACGGCAACGGAGGGCACCGATGGATCATCGTACAAAAGGTTTCACGCTGATCGAGCTGCTGATCACGCTCGCCGTGTTTCTGATCCTGATCAGCCTGGCTGTTCCGGCGTTTACCCGCTCGGTGCAAAGCACCAAGGCCGATACCGAGATTGGTGATCTGCAACGCGCGCTCAATTACGCGCGGCTCGAGGCGATCGACCGGGGCATTACCACCCGGGTTCGCCCGACAGCAGGCGGGAGTGTCTGGACCGGCGATCTGACCGTTTATGACGGTACCGGCAACCCGGCCAATGTATTGCGGGTTGTTCCAGCGATGAGCAGTGGCGCCACTCTGACGCTAACCTCAGGAGTGACCGCAATTGATTTCAACAATCTGGGCGGTTTGTCGGCGCCGTCCACGGCCGTCGTGATCAGTTATGTACTGGGGGCACAGAGCAGGACGCTGAATGTGTGTTTGAACGGACGAATTCTATTGGGTGGAAGTTGCGGATGAGGGGTTGGAGCAAGCGTGCACAGGAGGGCATGACGCTGATCGAGGTACTGGTCGCGTTGTTGGTTCTGGCCGTGGGGTTATTGGGCGCGGCGGCGATTCAGCTCAATGCGCTGAAGTACACCGACAGCTCGCGGATGACCAGTCAGGCGAGTTTTATCGCCTACGACATGATGGACCGCATTCGCGCCAACTCCGGTGCCGATTACACCGTCACGCCACCGACCTCGGGCAATTTGAGCGTGGCCCGGGATCAGGACCTTTTCGACTTCACTCGCAACATCGCCAGTTTCGGCGGCACCACGGCGACCGGCAGCATCACCCGCAACCAGCGGGTGTACACCATTACCATTACCTGGGACGACTCGCGGGCTGCCAATACCGCCGACTCGCGCCGCAGTTTCGTCGTTGTCAGCCGCGCCACCGTTGATCCGGCGACGACACCATGATCAGAGCCAATAGAGGTTTCGGCCTGATCGAGTTACTGATCGCCCTGGCGTTGAGTCTGGTCGTGGTTCTTGGCGTGGCGCAGATCTTCATCGCAGCTAAAAATACCTACGTCAGTCAGAACACCGCCGCCGGCATGCAGGAAGATGCACGGTTTGTCCTGAGTAAAATGATTCAGGAAATCCGTATGGTCGGCATGTTCGGTTGCTTGGGCACGATTATCGACGCCAGCTCGGCAGGGAATTTCAATGCCAGTCAGATCACGCCTATCAGTTGGGACAATGCTAACCTCAAATTAGCGCTTGTCACCGCCGATGTCGGCGGCAGTGGCGGGGTGCCAACCTGGACAGTAATTTCCGACTGCCGCAACACCGCGACGGCCTACACCGGCCTACGAACGCCGACGTCTGGGCAGTTGGCATTCCCGATCCGGCGGCTGATCTACAGCTTCAGCAACAACCAGCTGCTGATGGGCTCCGGTGCCGGCACGCCGACGCAGCAGGTGCTGGTGAACAATGTCAGTGCCTTCAATGTGAGCTTCGGCCTTGCCAGTTCGGCCACGGATACGGCCGCCTCCACCTATAGCAGCAACCCATCCGATCCTGCACGAATCCGAAGTGTGCGACTGACGCTGACGCTGACCGACCCGAACAACCGGGTGCGCGAACAAACCTTCAACGTGGTTGCCGCCTTGCGTAACCGGTTGCCATGAGGGGAAGGCCGGTGAGTAATTTCCCCATGACCTCTCACGCCCAGCGCGGCATGGCGCTGTTGGTCAGCCTGGTATTTCTCCTGGTATTGACGTTGATCGGTCTTTCGTCGATGCAGAGCGCTACGTTGCAGGAAAAAATGGCCGGCAGCGTGATTCTGCGCAACCAGTCGTTTCAGGGGGCGGAAGCGGTGTTGCGCGTCGGCGAAAGCGCGGTGCAACTGAATAGCTATTCATTGCCGGTTTGCAGCGGTACCAGCCAATGCGCGCCGCCGGCCGAGGCGTCGGTCATCATTGCCCCCGGGTTCAATTCCACCTCGGGGGTGACCTGGATCGCCTCCGGCAGCGGTTTTTACGGGGTGCAGAACATTGGCACCACCCTGACAGCCGTGAACGTGCCGAGCAACACCTCGACAACGCTGTACCGGGTGACCGCCGTGGGCATCGCGGGCAATTCGCGCAGTGTGGTGGAGAGTATCTATGCGAAGTATTGAGACCCGCACAGGCTGGCGCCGTTGGTTGTTGCAGGTGTTCTGCGGCGCGGCGTTGAGTCTTTATCTGACAGCGCCGGCTTACGCCTTCACGCCCTCGGATTCGCCGCTGTTGAACGCCGCTGCCGTGACGCCCAATGTGATGTTGTTACTCGATGACTCGGCAAACATGAACAGCATTATCTGGGCACCAGGCTTCGACCCCACGGTCGCGCGCACCCCGGTGACGATGTGCCTTTCCAATGGTACGTGCTTGAAAGGGCGGGAACTGGACATGACCGATAGCAATATCGCCTTGTCGAGCTTGAATCATGGAACATGCGAAAAGGACGGATGGTACGGTTTTTATAAAAACAGCATTTCCGGCTGGGAGTCCCTTTGCCTGAAGCTTCCCGATCCGGTGGGAGGCGAAGACACTCTGTATACGGCCAATTACCTGTCCTATCTGATAAGCCTGGCGAACAATTCCGACCGGGATTTCACTGACGGCTCGATTCCCAATGATTACCGCATGAATGTGGCGCGCAATGTTTCCAAAACGTTGGTGAGCAGCAACCGTTCGCTACGCATCGGCTTGGCAACGTTCAACCTGGCTGTTGGCAACCATAAGGATGACGGCGGTTACATCGTCCGCTCGGTCAGTGATTTGTTGGCAGTCAGCGGTACCGTGACCCAGGCTCAGGCTGATACCAACTACAACGATTTGATCGCCGGAATCGACGAACTGAGCGCACAGGCCAATGCGCCGCTGGCTGAAGCCTATTACGAAGTCACTCGTTATTTTCGTGGCATGACGCCTTACAACAACTCGACGGTCAACCTCTACACCAGTCCGATTCAGTATCGCTGCCAGAGAAATTACGGGGTGGTAATCACCGCGGGTCTGCCGACCTACGACCACACCTTTCCGACCGATGATCCGCTGGGTGACAACCGCTTACCGAACTGGGACGGTATCAGCGGTAATGATGGTGCCAACCCCGTCGGCGACAAAGAGGGCGACACCTTTTATCTGGATGACATCGCCAAGTTCGCCTTCGATATTGACATGCGCTCCACGGGTATCGACATCACAGGCAAAAGCTGGAACGCCCTGGATTTTCCCAAGCAGAACCTCAACACCTATACCGTGGGTTTCACCGTGGCAAACCAGATGTTGTCGGATGCCGCCAGCTATGGGCAGGGTAAGTACTATCAGGCGACCGATAGCGCGGGGCTCAACAGCGCATTGTCTTCAGCCTTGAGCGATATCACTTCCAAGGCAGGCTCCGGTGGCAGCGGCGTGACCAGTGGCACGACCCTGACCAGCACCTCGAGCTACTTCCAGACCAGCTATGACCCCAAGGACTGGCGAGGCACCATAAAGTCCTTTGGTTTCACATCGGCGGGAGTAGTCAATACGGCCGCAGTACTGTGGACCACCGATACCACCATCGTGCCCGGTGCCACCGCGCCGACCTACCAGTCCTGGAACACGCAGACCAACGCGGCTGTCACCTTGGCCTACAGCAATTTTTCATCGGTCCAGCAGACATCCCTAAGCCAAGGGCTGCCCACCGGCATTACCGGCAGCGATCTGGTGGAGTGGAGCAAGGGCACCAACAAAACCGGGCTGAAAACGCGCAGTGTGTTGCTCGGCGATATCATCAATTCGCCGCTCGTGCTGGCCGCGCCCACGGACCAAACCGCGTCCGATCTGGTGGGCGACACCAGTTACAGCACTTATCTCACCACCAAAGCCGCCAATATGAACTCCAGCCTGGTGGTGAACGCAAACGACGGTTTTGTAAACATCGTCAATTCCACCAACGGTGCCAGACGCTACGCCTATATGCCTGCCAGTGTGCTGCCATCATTGCGCTACATTGCTGACCCCACTTACATCAATGGTGTGAGCCACAAATATCTGGTCGACGGCCAAGTCGGTGTGTTCGATACCCAACTCAACGGCGCCTGGAAAACCCTGGCGATTGGCGGAACAGGGGCGGGCGGAAAAACCTTCTATGCGCTGCAATTGTTCGACGCCTCGGCCGGTAACGTGACTAAAGCACTGTGGGAAATCAGTGCGCCGGCCACGGCCAGTACTGCGAACGATTTCAATGATCTGGGTTATGCCTATGCGCGTCCCGAAGTGGCACGCTTGGCCGATGGTCGCTGGGCGGCGTTTATCTCCAATGGTTATGGCAGCAACTCCGGGGTGGCAGCGCTGTATGTGGTGGATATTAGCGACGGCACGTTGATCAAGAAAATCGTGGTCGACAGTACAGAAACCACCAACGGCCTGTCATCGGTGAAGCTCAGGGTCAACTCGCAGAATGTAGTGCAGGCCGCCTACGGTGGCGACCTGAAAGGGCGGTTGTGGAAGTTCGATTTGAGTGGCGCCACCCCTTCCACTTGGGGTGTAGCGTTTTCCGGCAAGCCGTTGTTCACTACGGAGGGAGGCACGACCCAGCCGATCACCGTTCAACCATTGCTCGCCGATCATGCATTGGGCGGCAAAGAAGTATTTTTCGGTACCGGCAAACTCAATGAGGCCGCTGACAAGACCAACAAGGATCTGCAGGCGTTCTACGCGGTATGGGATGCAGAGGGGGGAGCGGGGCAAATCACCACTTCCAGCTTGCAGGCGCAGGTGGTGACCGGCGTGTTTTCCGGCAGCACCGGGCAATTCATCACCACCAGCCAGAATGAAGTGACCTACCCGGCAAAGAAAGGCTGGTACTTGCCCTTGGTGTACAACAACGTGCTGACGGGGGAGCGGGTACTCAATCAGGCCAGTCTGGTGTCGGGGCGAATCGTCTTTACCACGGCCAGTATGGATACCATAGATCCCTGTACCAGCTTCGGCACTGGCAAACTGGTCGAGCTCGATGCGTTCAGCGGTAAGATGCTCAATTACGCGGTGCTCGATACCAATGGCGACGGGACGGTCGACAGCACTGACACGATTTCCAGCGGGGTGATCTTCACGGGCGGTATTCCGACCTTGAACGCGGTCGTCAATGACGCAACCCGCAAAGTGGTGAATGATTCCGGTGGTGGCGTGACCACTCTGGTAGAAAAGTCCGGTGGCGGCAGCGGCCGTCGCATCATGTGGCGACAAATACAGTAAGTGAGATTTGAGGTATGCGCAGATCCAACCGAGGTTTTACCCTGATCGAAATCATGATCGTGATTGCGATCATCGGGATTGTCATCACCATTGGCTATCCGAGCCTCACCGAGTATGTAAAAAAGGGCCGCCGTACTGAAGTGGCCGGTTTGCTTTCCGAGCAGGCGCAGATACTTGAGCGCTTCTATTCGAAGAATAATGTCTACACCAATGCCACCGGCCTGAGTGCCGGCAATGATTTCTATACCATCACCCCGACCCTGACCGATCAGACCTTCCTGCTGACGGCCACACGCAAGGCCGGTTCGACCATGGCGAGCGATAAGTGTGGTGATTTCACCCTCACCAATACCGGAGTCAGAAGCATGGTCAATGCAACGTCCGGCCTGACCACCAGGGATTGCTGGGGTCGCTGAGTTTCTTTATTCGGGCGCCTTTGCGCCTTCTGCCTATTGAGCGGTTGGATCAGAACATGAGCAAGCAACAGCAAGTGGTGATTGTCGGTGGTGGGGTGATTGGCCTGCTGACGGCGTTCAATCTCGCGTCCGAAGTACAGAGCGTCGTACTGCTGGACCGCTCGAATGTCGGTCAGGAGTCGTCCTGGGCCGGTGGCGGGATCGTTTCGCCCCTCTACCCGTGGCGTTACAGCCCGGCGGTCACTGCGTTGGCTCATTGGTCCCAGGATTTTTATCCACAGCTGGCGGAACGTTTGTTTGCCACCACTGGTGTCGATCCTGAAGTGCACACCACCGGCTTGTACTGGCTGGACCTGGATGACGAAGCCGAAGCGCTCGCCTGGGCCAAACGGGAAAATCGTCCGCTGCGGGCTGTGGATATCTCTGCGGCACACGATGCGGTGCCGATATTGGGCGCCGGTTTTTCGCGGGCGATCTACATGGCCGATGTGGCCAATGTGCGCAATCCACGGTTGGTGAAATCCCTCAAGGCCGCCTTGCTGGCGCTGCCGAATGTGACGATTCATGAGCAGTGCGAGGTCAGCGGGTTTATCCGTGAAGGCGCTGCGGTGGTCGGGGTTCAGACTTCGATGGGGGCCATTGCGGGGGATCAAGTGGTTTTGACGGCAGGGGCCTGGAGCGGTGACTTGCTGAAAAGCCTGGGCCTGGAGTTGCCGGTCGAGCCGGTTAAAGGTCAGATGATTCTCTACAAGTGCGCGGCGGACTTCCTTCCAAGCATGGTCCTGGCCAAGGGGCGTTATGCCATTCCTCGGCGTGACGGACACATTCTGATCGGCAGTACGCTGGAGCATGAAGGCTTCGACAAGACGCCGACCGACACTGCGCTGGAAAGCCTGAAGGCCTCGGCGGTGGAGTTGATTCCGGCGCTGGCGGATGCCGAGGTGGTGGGGCATTGGGCCGGATTGCGACCGGGGTCGCCGGAAGGGATTCCCTATATTGGCCGGGTGCCGGGTTTTGACGGGCTCTGGCTCAACTGCGGGCACTACCGCAATGGGTTGGTGTTGGCGCCTGCGTCGTGTCAGTTGTTTGCGGATGTGATGCTGGGGCGGGCGCCGATTATCGATCCTGCGCCGTATGCGCCGGCCGGGCGAATCTAAGATCAAGAGATCGCAGCCTTCGGCAGCTCCTATAGGGGTTCACAATTCCAAGGAGCTGCCGAAGGCTGCGATCTTTTAACGGTTCAATCCAGCCCCAATTTCTTGAGCCTGTAACGCATCGACCGAAATGACAGATTCAACCGCTGAGCCGCCGCCGTGCGGTTCCAGCGGGTTTCTTCCAGGGCCTGGAGGATGAGTTTGCGTTCGACGTTTTCCAGATAGGCTTCCAGATTGTCGATTTGCGTCAGGTCCGGCACACCGCCGTCCGGGTTGCAGTTGCCTTCGGCCAGCCGCAGATCGCTGGTTTCGATTTGTTTGTTCTCGCACAAGGTGTGCGCCCGTTCGAGCATGTTCTCCAATTCCCGCACGTTCCCTGGAAAACGATAACTTTTCAGTGCGTCGAGGGCTTGTGGGTGGAGTTTTGCGACGGGTTGGCCAGTGCCGGTCGCCAGTCGCTTGAGCATATTGTTGGCCAGAAGCTCAATGTCGTCGCGGCGTTCGCGCAAGGGTGGCACCCGCAACTCGATCACATTGAGGCGGTAGTACAAATCCTGGCGAAAGCGTTCGGCGGCGACTTCGGCATTGAGGTCCTTGTGCGTGGCGCAGAGGATGCGTACATCAACCACTGTTTCCTGCTGCCCACCGATGCTGCGAACAGCTTTCTCCTGAATCGCCCGTAGCAGTTTGACCTGCATCGCCAGCGGCAGGTCTGCGACTTCATCAAGGAACAAAGTGCCGCCTTGAGCTGCCTGGAACAGCCCGGGTTTGTCTTCTATCGCGCCGCTGAAACTGCCTTTGCGATGGCCGAAGAATTCGCTTTCCATCAATTCCGACGGAATAGCCCCACAGTTCACGGGCACGAACGGTCGGCTGGCGCGTGGACCTTGGTCGTGGATCA
Source organism: Pseudomonas sp. S2_A02 (assembly GCF_054668495.1). NCBI lineage: Bacteria > Pseudomonadati > Pseudomonadota > Gammaproteobacteria > Pseudomonadales > Pseudomonadaceae > Pseudomonas > Pseudomonas sp. S2_A02. Next base: position 4,622,462 of record NZ_CP162776.1, read on the forward strand.
GTCGGGCGACCAGCTCCTTGCCGCTGCCGGACTCGCCGCTGATGTACACCGGAGCCTGGCTGCGGGCCAGTTTGTCGATTTGTTTGCGCAGGCTGCGCATCGGCAGTGAGTCGCCCAGTAGCCGACGGTCGATGGCGCTGTTGGCGCCGCCTGGCGCCGGCAAACTCAGCGCGCTGGTGACCAATTCGCGCAAGCGGGTCAGGTCGACCGGTTTGGTCAGAAAGTCGAAGGCGCCAGCCTTGAGCGCGTTGATTGCCGTCTCCAGGCTGCCGTAGGCAGTGATCATCGCTACCGGCACTTGCGCATAGCACTGCTGGATGTGCTGAACCAGGGCAAGACCGGTGCCGTCGGGCAGGCGCATGTCGGTCAGGCACAGGTCGAACGTCTCCCGTGCCAGCAGTGCTTGCGCTTCTGCGAGGTTGCGGGCGCTGAAGGTGTCGAGTTTCATCCGTCCCAGGGTAATTTCCAGGAGTTCGCGGATATCCGGCTCGTCGTCGACGATCAGGATTTTTGCCGTGGGCTCATGTTCAACTTTGTTTCCGTCCGTGAGCAAAAGTGATGCGAAAGCAGCCGCCGCCTTGGCGTGGTTTGAAGTCTAGGCGGGCCTGATTGCTTTCGCACAGCTCACGGGACAGATAAAGCCCCAGGCCAGTACCCTGGCTGCTGGTGGTAAAGAACGGTTCGAACAAGTGCGAGCGCTGGTCCGGCGCTACGCCGGGGCCATCGTCCAGGACTTCAAGGGTCGGCAACTGGCTGTCCGGGTCAATAAACAACTCAAGCCAGGCCTGCGCCCGATCATGGTTCAGGGCGCTATGGCGCCAGGCATTGCGTATCAGATTGTCGAGAATCTGGGTCAGTTGATTCGGATCCATCAGGGTTTTGAAGTCTCCGGAACTGATCTGCAGGTGAATTTGCTGGCGTTCGGTCGCCCCTTCGCGGGTTTCAGCGGCGAAGTGCTCCAGCCACGGCCGCAGATCCAGCCGTTGCGGCACGGTTTGCTGGCGACGGGACAGTTGCAGGACGTTCTCGATTACCCGATTCATTCGCTGAGAGTGATCTTGAATAATCTGCGTCAGACGCCGATCCGCGCCGTTCAGTTCCTCGGATTCCTGCAGTAACTGCGCGGCATGACTAATGGCGCCCAGTGGATTGCGGATTTCATGGGCAATACCGGCAGTCAGGCGGCCCAAGGCTGCGAGTTTAAGTTGCTGTGCCTGTTGGGCGATTTGGGCGAGGTCTTCGAGAAAAACCAGCGTCTGGTGGTGCGGGCTTTGGTCCAGGGCAATGAAACTCGGTTGCAGCTCAAGGCCATTGCCGGCGATTTTCAGGCTTTGCGGGCGCAAAGTCGGATTGTTGAACCATAGTTGGAGCCGCTCGACCAACGGCATCGAATGATCGTCGATCAACTGGCCGTCCAGGTTTTCCTGCCCCAGCAAGGTCAAGGCACTGTGATTGGCCAGTTGCACGCGCCGTTGGTCGTCGAGCACCAGAATGCCCGTGCGCATGCGTTGCAGGATCAGTGCGTTGAGAGCTTCGAGGCCGAGCACTTCGCTGGCCCGCTGCTCGGCCAGGGTTTCGCTGACTTCCAGTCTTCGGATCAAGCCTTGCACCAGCAATGCAGCGGCAAAACACAGGGCGCCGAGAGTGCCGATTTGCAGGTAATCGTTGGGACTGGTGGGATGGCTGAAGCTCAGAAGGAAGCTCAGACCCACGATGCCGAGGGCGCCAACTGCCGCAATAAGCAGGCCGATACGCCCGCGCAGCAGGGTGTTGCTGATGACTACCGACACGATCAACAGGTTGCCGATGGCGCTGGGCATGCCGCCAGCGGCATAGAACAGGCCGCATAGCAGCAGGACATCGACCAGCGCCAGGCTGAACAACTGCGCCGGGCGCCGGGTGTTCGCCAGAAAAACCACCAGCAGGATATTCAGCACCAGGTACAACCAGCTGCCATTGCGCAGCAAATCGTCATTGGCGAACTTCAGCAACTGGTTGTCCATGTTGCTGGAGATCAACAGCACCAAGGTGATGCCGATGCTTAAACGGTAGAGGTGATAGAGGCGCAGCAATCGCTGGGCCTGTTTGTGGCCGGGACTGGGCGTCTCAGCGATCACTGGAGCCCGGGCCTTGCTCAAGGTGAGCCTGGCTGCAATACCACTGTTGTTCGAGTTTCAGCGCGCGGTCGCGGGGCAGGTGTACGCCACAATGAGCACAGCGAACCATGGGCGGAGCATCTTGCTCTCGTGGCGTGTTGGCACCCGCAATCGGGCCCTTGAACTTGCGCCAGAACCATACGGCAGCGGCAATCAGGGCGATCCAGAACAATAGACGAAGCATGGTGAACTGCTTTTTGAATAATGAATGGGCAGTTTAGCCAAGGACAGGTCAGGCGCACAGCGCAATACGCTAACCCCCTGAAATCCGGTAATAAAAAAGGCGCCTCGAAAGGCGCCTTCTCGGCACAATCCCCCGCGTCAGTCGAACACGCCAAAGGTCATGTGGCTGAACCACGAGCGGTCGGCGTTGTTGGCTTCGGAATCGTGTTCCTCTTCTTCGATCACATCGCCATTTTCATCTTTAGGCTTGAGTTCGCTCGGAATCGCGTCCTTGGCATCCTGGAACTGCTTTTGCACGTCCTGGTTGGCGCGGGTTTCACCCGGCGGCAGCGGCGGGCGGGATTCGATCAGGCCCAGGGTGGCCTTGCTCAGCCACGAACGGTTGTCGGCTTCGGCCACCGATGGCATGAACTGACCGTCCACCAGGCTTGGGTGGTTCGGGTAGTTGAGCTTCAGGGTTTCGAGACTGGTCGCGGCCAGTTCGTCCAGGTGCAGACGCTGGTAGGCTTCGGTCATCACCGCCAGGCCGTCACCGACCGATGGGGTTTCCTGGAAGTTTTCTACCACATAACGACCACGGTTCGCGGCGGCGACATAGGCCTGACGGGTCAGGTAATAGTCGGCAACGTGAATCTCGTAGGCCGCCAGCAGATTGCGCAGATAGATCATGCGCTGCTTGGCGTCCGGCGAGTAGCGGCTGTTCGGGAAGCGACTGGTCAGCTGGGCGAACTCGTTGTAGGAATCGCGAGCGGCGCCCGGGTCACGCTTGGTCATGTCCAGCGGCAGGAAACGCGACAACAGGCCGACGTCCTGGTCGAAGAAGTCAGACCCTTGAGGTAATACGCGTAATCCACGTTCGGGTGTTGCGGGTGCAGGCGAATGAAACGCTCGGCGGCGGACTTGGCAGCCTCAGGCTCGGTGTTCTTGTAGTTGGCGTAGATGAGCTCGAGTTGAGCCTGATCGGCGTAGCGACCGAACGGATAACGCGACTCCAGGGCCTTCAGCTTGGCTGTGGCACTGGTGTAGCTATTATTGTCCAGATCGTGCTGAGCCTGCTGGTACAGCTCGACTTCGCTCAGGTTTTCGTCTACGACTTCCTTCGATGAGCAAGCAGCGGTCAATGCGAGGATGGCGATCAGCAGCAGGTGTTTCACTTGCATGGCGGCTTGCGTCCCTATGACGGCCGCTGTCTTGGGCGGGGCCGTCCTGTTATGATGAGCGCCCCGATGAAAAGCCTCGGGGCAAAAGACGCCGTATTTAACCACAAGCGCGCAGCCGAAACCAAAGGCTGTGCCGACGCCTAGTCTGAGCATGTCCGATAAAATTGAACTTCGCGCAGAGGTGCCGTCCGAATTGGGCGGCCAACGCCTCGATCAAGTCGCCGCACAATTATTCGCTGAGCACTCGCGCTCGCGCCTTTCCGCCTGGATCAAAGACGGCCGCCTGACTGTGGATGGGGCGGTTATCCGCCCGCGAGACATCGTTCACGGTGGCGCCATTCTTGAGCTGACTGCCGAGCAGGAAGCTCAGGGCGAATGGATCGCTCAAGACATCGAGCTGGACATCGTCTATGAGGACGACGACATCCTGGTGATCAACAAGCCTGCGGGCCTGGTGGTGCATCCTGCCGCCGGTCACGCTGATGGCACCTTGCTCAACGCCTTGCTGCACCACGTGCCGGACATCATCAATGTGCCCCGCGCCGGTATCGTGCATCGCCTGGACAAGGACACCACCGGTCTGATGGTGGTGGCCAAGACCATTCAGGCGCAGACACAGCTTGTCACGCAATTGCAGAGCCGCAGCGTAAGCCGGATCTACGAGTGCATCGTGATCGGTGTGGTGACGGCTGGGGGCAAGATCAATGCGCCAATCGGTCGCCATGGCCAGCAACGTCAGCGCATGGCTGTGATGGAAGGTGGCAAGCAAGCCGTCAGCCATTACCGTGTGCTTGAGCGTTTCCGCTCCCACACTCACGTGCGGGTGAAGCTGGAAACCGGTCGTACGCACCAGATTCGCGTGCACATGGCGCACATCAACTACCCGTTGGTCGGAGACCCTGCCTATGGCGGTCGCTTCCGTATTCCGCCGGCCGCCAGTGTGACCATGGTCGAATCCCTGAAGAATTTTCCGCGTCAGGCGCTGCATGCGCGTTTCCTGGAGCTGGATCATCCGACCACTGGTAAACGCATGAGCTGGGAATCGCCACTGCCGGACGACTTCGTCTGGTTGCTGTCGCTGCTCAAGCAAGACCGCGAGGCGTTCATCGGATGAGTGACTGGCTGATTCCCGACTGGCCTGCGCCTGCCGGGGTGAAAGCCTGCGTTACCACTCGTGCGGGCGGCGTCAGTCTGGCGCCGTTCGACAGCCTCAATCTTGGCGATCATGTCGACGACAGCCCCGAAGCTGTCGCCGAAAACCGCCGTCGCCTCACCGATCATTTCTCTATTCAACCGGCCTGGTTAAAGCAGGTTCACGGCATTGTCGTGGCCCAAGCGGATCCAAGCCTGGTAGCCACTGCCGACGCCAGTTGGTCGTCAACACCCGGTATCGCCTGCACGGCAATGACCGCTGATTGCCTACCAGTGCTATTTTGCGACCGCGCCGGCACCCGCGTCGCTGCCGCCCATGCCGGTTGGCGCGGGTTGGCGGCGGGTGTGCTGGAAGCGACCCTCGACAGTCTGGCTGTACCGCCCGAAGACGTGCTGGTCTGGCTCGGCCCGGCCATTGGCCCTCAAGCCTTTGAAGTCGGCCCGGAAGTGCGCGAAACCTTCGTCGAGCAATTGCCTGAAGCCGCCAAAGCCTTTGTGCCGAGCCAGAATGCTGGCAAGTTCATGGCCGACATCTATGAGCTGGCGCGTTTACGTCTGGCCGCTCGCGGGGTTACCGCTGTTTATGGCGGCGGTTTCTGCACCGTGACTGATCCACGCTTCTTTTCCTACCGCCGCAGTCCACGCACCGGCCGGTTTGCCTCTTTAGTCTGGATCGAACACTAGACTTCTCTGATCTACATCAACTGTACGACGCTTGAATCTTCCAGAATCGACCACATCTAGTGAGGTATCTGGCAGGTTTCTTCATTTAGGATGTTTATAGGTCCGGCCTGCTCAAAAGGAAGGTGACCCATGCGTATAGACCGTTTAACCAGCAAGTTGCAGTTAGCCTTGTCCGACGCCCAATCCCTGGCCGTCGGCCTCGACCATCCGGCCATTGAACCGGCGCATTTGATGCAGGCCATGCTTGAACAGCAGGGTGGTTCGATCAAACCCCTCCTGATGCAGGTGGGTTTCGATGTCAACAGCTTGCGTAAAGAGCTGACCAAAGCACTCGATCAGCTGCCGAAAATCCAGAATCCGACCGGCGATGTGAACATGTCGCAGGATCTGGCGCGCCTGCTCAACCAGGCTGACCGCCTGGCCCAGCAGAAGGGCGACCAGTTCATCTCCAGCGAACTGGTGCTGCTCGCCGCCATGGACGAGAGCAGCAAGCTGGGCAAATTGTTGCTGGGCCAGGGTGTGAGCAAGAAAGCCCTGGAAAACGCGATCAATAACCTGCGTGGCGGTGAGGCAGTCAATGATGCCAACCACGAAGAATCGCGTCAGGCGCTCGATAAATACACCATCGACCTGACCAAGCGCGCCGAAGAAGGCAAACTCGATCCGGTGATCGGTCGTGACGACGAAATCCGTCGCACCATTCAGGTCCTGCAACGCCGCACCAAGAACAACCCGGTGCTGATCGGTGAGCCAGGCGTGGGTAAAACGGCCATCGCCGAAGGCCTGGCCCAGCGCATCATCAACGGCGAAGTACCGGATGGCCTGAGAGGCAAACGTCTGTTGTCGCTGGACATGGGGGCGCTGATTGCCGGTGCCAAATACCGCGGCGAGTTCGAGGAACGCCTCAAATCCCTGCTCAACGAACTGTCGAAGCAGGAAGGGCAGATCATTCTGTTCATCGACGAACTGCACACCATGGTCGGTGCCGGTAAAGGCGAAGGCTCGATGGATGCGGGCAACATGCTCAAGCCTGCGTTGGCTCGTGGTGAACTGCACTGCGTTGGCGCGACCACGCTTAACGAGTATCGCCAATATATAGAGAAGGACGCGGCCCTCGAACGGCGCTTCCAGAAAGTCCTGGTGGACGAGCCGAGCGAAGAAGACACCATCGCCATCCTGCGTGGCCTGAAAGAGCGTTATGAGGTTCACCACAAGGTGGCGATCACCGACGGCGCGATCATCGCCGCGGCCAAGCTCAGTCATCGCTACATCACCGACCGTCAGCTGCCGGACAAAGCCATCGACCTGATCGACGAAGCCGCCAGCCGCATCCGTATGGAGATCGACTCCAAGCCGGAAGTGCTGGACCGTCTTGAACGTCGTTTGATTCAGCTGAAGGTGGAATCCCAGGCGCTGAAGAAAGAAAGCGACGACGCGGCAAAGAAACGTCTGGAAAAACTGCAAGGAAGAAATCGTTCGTCACGAGCGTGAATACTCGGACCTCGAAGAAATCTGGAACTCGGAAAAAGCCGAAGTCCAGGGTTCGGCACAGATCCAGCAGAAGATCGAACAGTCCCGTCAGGAACTGGAAGCTGCGCGCCGTAAAGGCGACTTGAATCGCATGGCTGAGTTGCAATACGGGGTGATCCCGGACCTGGAGCGCAGCCTGCAGATGGTCGACCAGCACGGCAAAAGCGAAAACCAGTTGCTGCGCAGCAAAGTGACTGAAGAAGAGATCGCCGAAGTCGTGTCGAAGTGGACCGGCATCCCTGTGTCGAAAATGCTCGAGGGCGAGCGCGAAAAACTGATGAAGATGGAAAGCCTGTTGCACCAACGTGTGATCGGTCAGGACGAAGCGGTTATCGCGGTCTCCAACGCGGTGCGGCGTTCCCGCGCCGGGTTGTCCGACCCGAATCGCCCGAGCGGCTCGTTCATGTTCCTCGGCCCGACCGGTGTCGGCAAAACCGAGCTGTGCAAGGCGCTGGCCGAGTTCCTGTTCGATACCGAAGAGGCGATGGTGCGGATCGACATGTCCGAGTTCATGGAGAAACATTCCGTGGCTCGACTGATCGGCGCGCCACCGGGCTATGTGGGGTATGAAGAGGGCGGTTACCTGACCGAGGCGGTGCGTCGCAAGCCTTATTCGGTGATCCTTCTGGACGAGGTCGAGAAGGCCCACCCGGACGTGTTCAACATCTTGCTGCAAGTGCTCGAAGATGGCCGTTTGACCGACAGCCATGGCCGCACGGTGGATTTCAAAAATACCGTGATCGTCATGACCTCCAACCTCGGCTCGGTGCAGATTCAGGAACTGGTGGGTGATCGCGAAGCGCAGCGCGCGGCGGTGATGGATGCGATTTCCACGCACTTCCGGCCGGAGTTCATCAACCGGGTCGACGAAGTGGTGATTTTCGAGCCGCTGGCTCGGGATCAGATCGCCGGCATTACCGAGATCCAGTTGGGTCGCCTGCGTAGTCGCCTGACCGAGCGCGAGCTGAAGCTTGAGCTGAGTCCGGAAGCGATGGATAAGCTGATCGCTGTCGGTTACGACCCGGTGTACGGCGCACGACCGCTCAAACGGGCGATCCAGCGCTGGATCGAGAACCCGTTGGCACAGCTGATTCTGTCAGGTCGTTTCATGCCCGGCGATACCGCCAAGGGTGTTGTGGAAAACGACGAAATCGTTTTCGTCTGACGCTCGACGACAGTGCAATTAAAGAAGGCCTCGCATTGCGAGGCCTTTTTTTCGCCAGGCTGTTGAACTCAAAGGAAAAGGCTTGTAAAGTGCGCCCCGCAGTAAGTCGCCTTGAAGGGTTTCTGCTCCCCAAGCAGGAATCTAAAATAAGTTGCAAATCATTAACTTGAAAGCAATTTAGGGGGTTGACAGAGCTGCTTAAGATTGTAGAATAGCGCGCCTCAGACACACGAACGCAGCGATGCGAACGGGTCGAAGAGGTGAAGCAAGCTTCACAGTTGTAAATTGAAATATGTAGTTCCGTGATAGCTCAGTCGGTAGAGCAAATGACTGTTAATCATTGGGTCCCAGGTTCGAGTCCTGGTCACGGAGCCAATTTCAAACCGGGGTATAGCGCAGTCCGGTAGCGCGCCTGCTTTGGGAGCAGGATGTCAGGAGTTCGAATCCCCTTACCCCGACCATTTTTGGGTCGTTAGCTCAGTTGGTAGAGCAGTTGGCTTTTAACCAATTGGTCGTAGGTTCGAATCCCACACGACCCACCATTTTTGAAACCAGTTAGCGCTGGAATCGAATCTTAAGATCAGAGGCCAAAAGCGCTGATCGAAGAAGGCGCCTTTCAAAGGTGCCTTTTTTTTACCGGGGTATAGCGCAGTCCGGTAGCGCGCCTGCTTTGGGAGCAGGATGTCAGGAGTTCGAATCCCCTTACCCCGACCATATTAAAAATCCTCGTATCGAAAGATACGGGGATTTTTTTGCCTGCTGAAAATGCAAAAAAAGCCCCGCGTCTCGATAAAGAGGCAGGGCTTGGGCCTTCAGGGGCTTAGCTATTGTCTTTCAGGTGCTCGAACAAACCCTTCGGCATTTTTTTGCCATTGGCTTCGTAGTTGCCTTTCACGTTATCGAAAGCCTCTTGTTCGTCGATTTGGCCGTCATGGTTGGTGTCGATCTTGTCGAAGTCAGCCTTGGGTGCCACTTTCAGGAGTTCCGCGCGGGATACCTTGCCATCGTCGTCGGTGTCGGTCTTGGCCATCGAGGCATCGCCGCACTTGCCTTCGCCACATTTACCTTCAGGCGTCTTCACGACCTGTTCCGCCGAGGCCAGCAGGTAGCCTTGAGTCAGCGGCTGCGAAGCGAATACAGAACCGGACAACATCATGCCTCCGGCCAGGACAGCGCCGAGCAGGCCAGCGGTGTTTTTGCTGAGAGTACGGGACATTACAAATCTCCTGGGTTGCGCAACGCAACCGCTCGATAAAGGACGCCACGTGAGTGCGGCGATGACCGAAGCAGGCAGTGACTTGCTCGGGTGTGGCCATTTAGCGGGCGTGGTGTATCGCTACTGTGTCGTGCAAGGGGGGGCTTTGTAAGCGAAGGGATGGAATCGGTGGGGAGATACAGAGAGACACACAAGTGTCCGCAGGTTGGACCGAGGCGCCTGCATCGCGGGCAAGCCACGCTCCCACAGGTTATGTGTCGACCATGGAATCTGGGTACGACACATAACCTGTGGGAGCGTGGCTTGCCCGCGATGAGGCCCTAGTTGACGCCGAAGATCTTAATGCAGCTTCAGCCGCGGCTCAGTCCCGCGTCCAATCTTGCTACCCAACATCAACATCGCCGTGCGGAACGCGCCATACAGCGCCATCTGGTGCATGCGGTACAGCGACACGTAAAACATCCGTGCCAGCCAGCCCTCGAGCATTACGCTACCGGTGAGGTTGCCCATCAAGTTACCCACAGCCGAAAAACGCGACAGCGAAATCAGCGAACCATAGTCGGTGTACTTGTACTCCGGCAGGGATTTGCCTTCGATCCGCAGTTTCAGCGATTTGGCCAGCAACGAAGCTTGCTGGTGCGCAGCCTGGGCGCGCGGCGGCACATTGCGATCAGTGCCCGGTTGTGGGCAGGCCGCGCAGTCACCGAAGGCGAAGATGTTTTCGTCGCGGGTGGTTTGCAGGGTCGGTAATACTTGTAGCTGATGGATGCGGTTGGTTTCCAGGCCATCGATATCCTTGAGGAAGGCCGGAGCACGAATCCCGGCGGCCCAGACTTTGAGGCTGGCGTTGATCACTTTGCCATCGGCGGTAATCAGGCTGTCTGCCGTCACTTCGCTGACTGCAGCGTTGGTCATCACGTTGACCCCGAGTTTCTCCAGGGTTTTATGCACAGGCCCACCGATTCGTTCCGGCAGAGCAGGGAGCACCCGTGGTCCGGCTTCGATCAGGGTGATGTGCATGTTTTCCGGTTTGATCCGGTCCAGGCCGTAGGCTGCGAGTTCATGGGCGGCGTTGTGCAGTTCCGCTGCCAGTTCGACCCCGGTGGCACCGGCGCCGACGATGGCCACACTGATCTGCTGCACCGCATCAGTTTGCCCTGCGTGGGCGCGCAGATAGTGATTGAGCAGTTGCTGATGGAAGCGCTCGGCCTGTTTGCGGGTGTCGAGGAACAGGCAATGCTGCGCCGCGCCCTGCGTGCCGAAATCGTTGGTGGTGCTGCCGACGGCAATCACCAGCGAGTCGTAAGGCACTTCACGCGCCGGCACCAGTTCCAGGCCCGCCTCATCGTAGGTGGCGGCCAGCTGGATTTTCTTCTGTGCGCGATCGAGCCCGCTCATGCGCCCTAGCTGGAACTCGAAGTGGTTCCATTTTGCCTGGGCAACATAGTTGAGTTCGTCTTCGGAAGAGTTCAGGGAACCTGCCGCCACTTCGTGCAACAACGGTTTCCAGATGTGGGTCAGGTTCGCGTCGACCAGCATCACACTGGCCGTGCCGCGCTTGCCCAGAGTCTTACCCAGACGGGTAGCCAACTCCAGACCGCCGGCGCCGCCGCCAACGATGACAATACGATGAGTCATGGGGATATCTCGCAAGGCTAAAAGAAATCGGTGCAGTCAACCGAGCGAGCGCAAGGCAGCTCATAGCGTCAGGTAACTGATAAGTCGGCTCAACAGGCCTAGACCAATGGTCACTGCCAACACCAGCACCAGGAGCATCCACGGCCGGAAAGGCCGGCGCTCGACTTGGTGCTGGGACAGGCGCAGGTACTCTTCGACATGCTTTTGGTCGTCCGGGTTCAGGCGGCTGGTCATATTGGGCCTCGTCAGGTAGACGTTGCTGAATGTTTAGAAGCTACAGCGGGGGATCCTGCGTTGAACGGAGCATAGTCGCTGGCTGGAATGGCTCGACATTTACCGTATCGTTCAGGCGAATAATTCCACTTTGTAACACTCGGCGATCAACTCCTGCAACGGACTCACAAGCTGATTCCGACGTCGAAGACGATGCTGCGGCCCAGGTTGCTACGCAGAAAATCCGGGGCCTCCGGGTGGGCGAATAGCACTCGGGCGAAGGTCGGACCCACCAGTGACAACGAGCGCCAGCCCTGACGCAAGTATTCGGTGGGCGGTGGGAAGTGGCTGTTGAGGTCCAGCACTTCGCGCTTGAGGCTGGCGAAGGCAATGATGTCCAGCTCCCCCAGGTCCATGCCGCGCTCTTTGTAGTTGTGAGCTTTTTTACGCAAAGTCGGCGCCAGCCTGAGCAGAAATTCATTGGCCGGGATGCGCCGGGGCTTGGCCTCGCGGCGCACCAGCTGGCTCAGGGAAAACGCGTTGCGCCGACGTTGCAGCTCGTCGCGCCATTCGTCATTGAGGCGCCGGCCCTCGTCGAGCACGAAGAACACCTCGAAATTCGCGTCGCGAAACAGCACGTCCGGCGGCTCACCGGCGGGGGCAAATTCGTCGGCGCGATAGGGAATGTTCAGGCCTTGCAGCAGGCGCTGGCAAACCCAACGCTCACGCTCCCATTTGCGGGCATTGGACAGGAACGTGTTGGCTTGCTCGGCCGCAATGGTCAGCAGGCGTAAATAATCTGAGTCATCCATAGGCCCAAGCTTAGCGTTCATTTGCGACAAGCAGAAAGCGTGAAACGGTAAACAGAGGCGCTGGGCACTCGGAACGGACGGTGTAGACTGACGGCCATTACGCATATGCGCTCAAACAAGGAGTAGAACGTGAAATATTGGCCGGTGTTATTGCTCAGTCTTCTGCCTCTTTGGGCCCAGGCACTGGAGGTTGGTGAGCGCCTGGCGCCGTGGACCTTACTTGATCAGTTCGATCAGGCCTTCACGCTCGATAACCAGACTCAGACGCTGCTGGTGGCGCGCAGCATGGACGCCGCCAAACTGGTCGGCGCCGCTCTGCAGGACCAGCCCAAGGGCTATCTGGAGGCTCGGCACACGGTATTTGTCGCAGACATCCAGCGCATGCCTCGACTGATCGCGAAGATGTTCGCAATACCGGCTATGCGCGATTATTCCTATCGAGTGATGCTTGACCGTGATAGTCGCGTGGCGCCGCGCTACCCCGGGTCCGTGGATAAAGTGCTGTGGCTGCAGCTCAAGGACGGTCAATTGGTGGGGCAGCACGAATACGCCTCGGCGGCACAATTGCGTGAGGCACTGGAGAAGGCTCTGCCATGATCGGTGCATGCCTACGGGCGTTCACGCTGCTGTAGCCTTTCCATGTTGTGTTTTATGACATCCATCACCGCAGCGGTCATCACTGAGGTGGAGACACCAAACATCAGGATTCCGTTGGCTGCCTCCAATGGGCCAAGCAGACGCCAGCGAGAGGACATGACGATGTCGCCGTAGCCTAGCGTGGCGAAGTTGACCGCCGAGTGATACAGCGCGATGGCGAATTCGTCGAACTCATCAAGCAGCGTGAACAGCATGGCCCAGATGGCGATCTGCGCGAAATTACTGAGCAGCATCAACAGCATCACCATCGACAACAACAGGATATTCAGCCATTGCGATTCAGCGGGTTGGGCATGCCTGAAATGCACGTATTGACGCAGGCATATGGTCACGAAAATGGCTTGCAGTACCAGGCAGAACAACATCACGGGAAGGCCGGCCAGTAGATTCAACAGCATGGGAATATCCTCTGCCGTCAGGTCTGTCCCTGGTTGTCTGGCCCGGGTTCTTGCACTTGATCCACCCATTCCCAGAACAACTGATAGCCGACCGCGAGTATCACTGGGCCGATAAACAGGCCGAGGATACCGCCCGTGACCATGCCGCCCAAGGCTCCGATCAGCACCACCGGCATCGGTACATCGACACCACGACCCAGCAGCAACGGTTTGAGGACGTTATCGACCAATCCGGCGATGAAGACATAAACGGCAAACACAATAGTCGCCGTACTGGCACCTTCGCTCATGAAAACAAAGACGATGACCGGAAGGGTAATCAGGGTCGCCGGTAATTGCATGATGCCAAGAAGCAGCACCGCCAAGGCGAGAAGGCCGGCGCCGGGGACACCCATGAACACAAAGCCGATGCCCACCAACAGCATCTGGATGAAGGCGATACCAACCACCCCCAACGCCACTGCCCGGATGGTGGCGGTGCACAGATCGGCGATTTTCGGCCCGTTGATCGGCCCGCTGAAGCGCGAAACGATGTGCACCGCGCTACGGTGGCCGTTTTCTCCATACGCTAAGAAAATACCGGCAATAATCAGGGCGACGATGAATAAAAGGAGCCCCATGCCGACCCCCGCAAGCTTGCTCAGCAGGGAGAGGCTGATACCTTTGATCTGCGGTATGAACTTCTGTGCCAGATCGGGCAGGTCAGTGGTGGCTTGTGTCCATAAGTTATAGAGAGGTTCTCCCACGAGTGGCCAGCTGGCTACCGTATCGGACGGTGGCGGAATATGGAAACTGTCGGTTTTGACCATGGTCATGACCCTCTCCACGGAATCCGCGAGCGAGGCTCCCAACAAATAAATAGGCACCATAAGAATACTGATGACGATGAGTACGATCAGCGTCGCGGTGATCCCGTCCTTGTTCCCTAGCTTGCCTTTGAACCTGACTTGCAAGGGGTAGAGGGTGATTGCCAGGATCACCGACCAGAGCATCAGGTCGAGGAACGGGCTGAATATCTGAAAGCAGAACATCACCAGAACGGCAATCACTCCAGCACGAATCAGTACATCGAGCAGGTCGCGGGAAAAAACCTTTTCGAGCATGGGCGTGGGAACCATTGATTACCTCCAGTAGAGAGTGGCAAAGGCTGCGTTCGGTAAGTCCAGCATAGACGGGCTGGTCGCGGGAGAGCCGGTAAACATTGATGAAGATCAGTCGCTGAGTGTTTCCGCTGCCACTCAGCGATCCTGGTCCTCCCAATCCACCGGATGAATCATCAGATAGCTGTCGACTGCAGTGCCTATTGTCGGAAAGAACGCCGTTTCGCCAAGCCGCGCGAAAAGCCCGAATCGCTTCAGCTTGTCCTTGACCGGGTCCTTCATCTCGGCCACGCACAACTTGATGCCCGCTGCGTGCAAGGTTTCGTCCAGTTCCACCAGCATGTCGGCAGAGGTCACGTCCACGCTGGTGACGGGTTCCGCCGCAACGACCAACCAGCGCACTGGCGTGGGCGACGCAGCCACGGCGTCGAGCACTCGGTCATGGAACAACTCGGCGTTGGCGAAAAACAACGGCGCATCCCAGCGAAACAGCACTAGGCCGGGTACAAGGCGCGCGTCGGGATAGCGTTTGATGTCGTGATAACCCTTGACGCCTTCCGCACGTCCCAGAACGGCAGAGTAAGGGCGCCAGCCATCCCACAGAAACTCGATGACGGCAATCACGATGGCCAGGCCGATACCTTCAATCGCGCCCAGCACGGCCACGCCGATGGTGCAGACGATTGATAGCCAGAACTCCCAACGCTGGATTCGATAAATTCGTCGCAGGTCGGTGACCTCGATCAGGCCGATGGCGGAGGCGATCACCACCGCGGCCAGTGCGCTGGTAGGTAAATCCTTCAATAGGTCCGGTGCTACCACCAGCAGTAAGGCAACAGCAAGCGCGCCGATGACTCCGGTCAACTGGGTTTTGGCGCCTGCAACCTCGGCCACGGGCGTACGTGAAGAACTGCTGCTGATCGCAAAACCCTGGAAAAAACCGGCGGCCAGGTTGGCGACACCGAGACCCACCATTTCCTGGTTCGGGTCCACATAGGTGCGGGTCCGCGCCGCATAAACACGCGAGAGCACGCTGGTATCGGCGAACGAAACCAGGGCAACGGCGCAACCGCCGATCAGGACGGGGACAATATCGGCGCGAGTGATCCAGGGAATGGCGAACGCCGGCAAGCCTTGTGGAAGAGAGCCGAGGACCGATATTCCAGCGCGCGCTGCAAGATCCAGCACACCCACGGCGACGGTTGCCCCTGCCACGGCGATCAGAATGCCCGGCACGCGCTTGTTGCCCTTGAGCAGCATAATCACCGCCAGAGTAGCTGCGCCGACCATGAAGGCGGTCCAGTTGGTTTTTCCCTCCATTATCGCTGTAGCGATCGCCCACAGGTTTCTCAGCGGGCCGTCGGATTCAATCGAAAAACCGAAAATTTTGGGCAGTTGGCTGATCAAAACCGTCAGCGCGATCCCGTTCATGTACCCATAGCGGATCGGTTTGGAAAGAAGCTCCGTGACAAAGCCCAGGCGCGCTATGCCGGCCAGGATGCACACCACCCCCGATACGATCGCCATCATGCTCGCAAGGGCGATGGCACGATGCGGATCACCGCCGGACAGTGGCAGCACGACGGCGAGAATGACGGCAGCCAGCGAGGAATCCGGCCCCAGCACCAGAATCCGGCTGGGTCCGAACAGCGCATAAGCGAGCAGCGGAACGATGGTCGCGTAAAGGCCATAGATGCCGGGTACGCCCGATGCCACTGCGTAGGCGATGCCGACAGGCACCAGCATCGTGGTCAGTACCAGACCGGCCACAAGGTCGTGCCTCAACCAGGCTATTTTGTATCCGCGTAGCGTGCGCAGTCCCGGCAGCCAGCGATCCCAACCGGCCTTGTCGCCGGTATCCCGATGGGCAATCCGGCCCGGTTCCGGGACGGGAGGCGAAGCATCCGAATGGCTCATAGGACTGTGGCCCTTTGGTGTACAGCGCAGATCCGCTTGAACGTGCCGGTCAGAATTTTTCTGGAATTCGCCGCAGCGGATAATTCGGTTCACGATAGCCGCCTGATTTCTGCCGTTTGGGCAAAATCACCTTCTCGCGCGGTACATTCTTGTACGGAATGCGGCTGAGAAAATCAGAGATGATGTTGAGGCGAGCCCGCTTTTTGTCGTTCGAGTTGGCCACAAGCCACGGAGCATGATCGGTGTCGGTCGCCTTGAACATGTCGTCGCGTGCGCGCGAGTAGTCATACCAGCGGCTGTATGACTTGAGATCCATTGGCGTCAGTTTCCAGATTTTGCGGCCATCCTTGATCCGCGCCTCGAGCCGACGGGTCTGCTCCTCTTCGCTGACCTCCAGCCAATACTTGAGCAGAATAACGCCCGAGTCGACCACCATGCGTTCCATGAGGGGGGCCAGGCTCAGGAAACGGGTCACCTGCTCACCGGTACAAAATCCCATCACACGCTCGACCCCGGCGCGGTTGTACCAACTGCGATCGAAGATCACCACTTCGCCAGCCGCTGGCATGTGCGCCAGGTAGCGCTGCATATACATCTGGCTCTTCTCGCGATCAGTCGGTGCAGGTAGCGCCACCACTCGAAAGACACGCGGGCTCACCCTCTCGGTGAGTGCCTTGATCGTCCCACCCTTGCCGGCACCGTCGCGTCCCTCGAAGACGATACAGATCTTGATGCCCTTTTGTTTCACCCATTCCTGCAACTTGACCAATTCGACATGCAGTAGGCGCAACTGCTCAAGATAGTCCTTGTTCGTCAGCTTCAAGCGTTCAGCGGCATTACTTTTAACCGGGATTTTCTTCTTTTCCTTTGCCATGACCGAAGCCTCACAAATGCCAGTCTCATTGCTTCGAGCAAAACTGGCGTCAGTCGTGGACGGCCCTCTGCTCTTGACGTTCAACTCCATACCAACCGCGTGAGTCTAGTTCATGGTTTAACCTCCATTTCCTTGCCGTCACCGAACAGCGAAGAATTCGGATAAACCTCTTCCTTGACCTCGGATTCTCTACTCGCCGGGGTAAACGCGCGACACGGCCAGTCAGAAACACCGGTATAGACTGAGAGCTATCACGACGGGAGAGATGCGTGAAACATAGAACAGTATTGCTGCACAGTCTTGCGCTTATGTGGACCCAGGCGCCGGAAAAGGCACGCCCATGATTGGCGCCGAACTGCTGTCCTCGCAAAGCCTCACAGTCGGCTGGCTGATTTACGTGCCGGTGGTGATCTGGGCTGTCTGTCGAGCGCCCTGGGTTGAATTGTTCAGCGATAGCCGGCGTCAGCATCTGTTGTTCGGCACGGTGTTCGCGCTGTTCATGCTCTGGCTGGTGCGACGGGACTTCGACACTGGCGTGTCCTATCACTTCATCGGCATGACGGCAGTGACGTTACTGCTGGATTGGCCGTTGGCGATTGTCGGCGGGTTGGTCGCGCAAACGGGATTGGTACTGCTGGGGCGGCAGGACATGGCGGCCATGGGGGTCAACGGCGCGCTGCTGATTCTGCTGCCGGTGCTGATTACCGAGTGCTGCGCAATCCTGGTCGAGCGCGCGCAGCCGCGTAATCCCTTTGTGTACATATTCTGTTCCGGCTTTTTTGCCGCTGCGTTGTCGGCCCTGTTGTGTTTGATTCTGGCGCTCACGCTGCTGTGGTACGACGAACGTTTCGCCATGCCGTATTGGCTGGAAGATTTTGTCGGCTATCTGTGGCTGCTCATTTTCCCCGAA
The DNA here is from genome assembly GCF_054668495.1 of Pseudomonas sp. S2_A02. Lineage (NCBI taxonomy): Bacteria > Pseudomonadati > Pseudomonadota > Gammaproteobacteria > Pseudomonadales > Pseudomonadaceae > Pseudomonas > Pseudomonas sp. S2_A02. The sequence continues at coordinate 4,640,227 of NZ_CP162776.1, forward strand.
GCATTTATCAACGGCATGGTGGTCAGCGCATTGGTGGTGTTCTGCCCCGAATGGCTGGAGACATTCAATCGCACGCGCTACCTTTCGGCGCCCTGGAAAGACGACGATCCCAAATCTTGATCCACATCAAATCCAAAAAACGTTGCCGAATCCATGCTCTGGAAAACCTTCAGGAGCAATGACATGAGTGTGTATGAGTGGGCCCGGCAGGAGTTGCGTCAGAGTCTGGATGTGGCGCAAGAGGTGGGCTTCGATCCGGGATTGAGCCTGCGCGCCTTGCTCAGTGCGGTAGTGCAGCGGAGCAAGGCGGTACGCAATATAGAAGACCTGGCCGATGAGTTGCGGTTTCTCGCCGAGAACCTCGACGAGGCCCAGGATTATGGCTTTATGCGGCCTTGAGGGGCGGGATCAGTGACGCGGGTCGAAGTCTTCGCTGAACATTTCGTCTTCGGCATCCGGGCTCACCGGGATCTTGTGTTCTTCCGACGCCCAGGCGCCCAGGTCGATCAGTTTGCAACGGTCTGAACAGAACGGCCGGAACTTGTTCTCGGGGCTCCATTCGACAGGGGCGCCACAGGTTGGGCAATCGACGGTTGGGGTTTGGCTCATGACTGGCCTCCACGCAAAGTAAGGTAAAAGTGATGCAGTCGTTCGACCTCGCTGTGCAGCCAGGCGAGGTCGCGGTCGTTGGCCACCACATCGTCGGCGTGGCTCACGCGGTCCTGTCGGCTGGACTGGGCCTTGAGGATCGCCTGGACCTGCTGTTCGCTGGTCTGGTCACGCTGCAGGGTGCGTTCGATCTGTAACTGTTCCGGGGCATCGATCACCAGGACCCGTTGGGTCATGGCGTACTGCCCGGACTCGATCAGCAGCGGCGAAACCAGAATCGCGTAAGACGATTGTGCCTTGGCCAGATGGTGGGCGATCTCTTCGGCGATCAGCGGATGCAGTAACGCTTCGAGCCAGCGGCGTTCATCCGCCACCTCGAAGATCAGCTTGCGCAGGGCCGCGCGATCCAGTTGGCCGTCGGCTTGCAGCACGCCGGGGCCAAAGTGCTCGGCGATCTTCGCCAATGCCGGGCGACCGGGTTCGACCACCCAGCGAGCCGCATGATCGGCGTCCACCACATGCACGCCCAGATCGATGAAGTGCTGGGCGGCCGCGCTTTTGCCGCTGCCGATGCCGCCGGTCAGGCCGAGAATCCAGGGTTTTTCCACAGGGGTATTCATTTCAAACCGACAAACTGCCAATAGAAGCCGGTTATTTGACCACCCCAGAGCAAGGCAATCCAGCCGGCAATGGCCAGATAGGGGCCAAAGGGCAGCGGAGTCGAGGTTTTTGCGTCCCGCAGGCGTAACAAAATCACCCCGATGATGGCGCCCAGCAGCGATGACAGCAGGATGGTCAGCGGCAGGATCTGCCAGCCGCCCCAGGCGCCGAGCATCGCCAATAGCTTGAAGTCACCGTAGCCGATGCCGTCCTTGCCGGTGATCAGCTTGAACAGCCAGAACACTGTCCACAGCGCCATGTAGCCGGCCACCGCGCCCCAGAGCGCGTCATGCAGTGATACGAAGAGCCCGAAACTATTGACGATCAACCCCAGCCATATCAACGGCAGCACCAGCACGTCCGGCAACAGCTGGTGTTCGGCGTCGATCAGGCTCATCGCCAAAAGGCCCCAGCTCAGGACCAGCACCATGCAGGCCTGCCAACCGAAACCGAAATGCCAGGCGACGAACGCCGACAGCGCGCCGCAGGCCAATTCGGTCAGCGGGTAACGTTTGCTGATCGGCGTCGCGCAGTTCGAGCATCGCCCACGTAAAAACAGGTAACTGAGCACGGGAATGTTTTCCCACGCTCGAATCCGATGGCCACAGTCTGGGCACTCGGAGTGGGGCAGTATCAGGTTGTAAGCCGGGCCGGGGGCTTCGGGTGGCAAGTCCAGTACGTCATGGGCCTGCAGGCGCCATTCACGCTCAAGCATTTTCGGCAGGCGCCAGACCACCACGTTGAGGAAACTGCCGATCAGCAAACCGATCACCAATGCCGTGATCGTGAAGGCCAGCGGGTTGAAATTCAGGAATTCGTTCAAGGACATATCAGATCGCTGAGCCAAGTTGGAAGATGGGCAGGTACATCGCAACGACCAGACCGCCAACGATAACTCCCAGCACCACCATGATGAAGGGTTCCATCAGACTGGTCAGGTTATCGACCATGTTGTCCACCTCAGCCTCGTAGAAACTCGCGACCTTGTCGAGCATGTCGTCCAGAGCGCCGGACTCTTCGCCAATGGCCGTCATCTGAATCGCCATGTTCGGAAAGATGCCGGAGGTGCGCATGGAGAAATTCAGCTGCATGCCGGTGGCAACGTCCTGCTTGATACGTAACACCGCTCGCTTGAACACGATATTGCCCGTCGCGCCCGCCACTGAATCCAGAGCTTCGACCAATGGCACCCCGGCGGCAAATGTGGTCGACAAGGTGCGGGCGTAACGGGCCACGGCGGACTTGTACATGAGCGCGCCAACCAACGGCAGTTTCAGCAGCCAGGTGTCCATTCGGTCCCGCAGACCCTGGGACTTTTTCAAGGCGTGACGTACGCCGAAGAATGCTCCAACCAGCACGCCGAGCACCATCCACCACCAGGCCTGCAGGAACTCCGACAAGCCGATGACCATCACGGTGAACGCCGGCAGTTCGGCGCCAAACCCGGAGAACACCGACTCGAACTGTGGCACAACCTTGACCAGCAGAATCCCGGTCACGATGATCGCGACGAACACCACGGCCAGCGGATAGGTCATGGCTTTCTTGATCTTGGCCTTGAGGCTTTCACTCTTTTCCTTGTAGGTCGCCACCCGTTCCAGCAGCGTATCCAGAGCGCCGGCCTGCTCGCCGGCATCCACCAGGTTGCAGTACAGCTCATCGAAATACTGGGGTTTTTTGCGCAGGGCTGCGGCGAAGCTATTACCGGCCGCGACTTCCTGTTTCACCTCGTCCACCAGCTTGCGCATGTTCGGGTTATCGAAGCCCTCGCCGATAATGTCGAACGATTGCAGCAACGGTACACCGGCTTTCATCATGGTCGCCATCTGCCGGGTAAACAGGGCAATGTCCAAGGGCTTGATGCGTTTGCCGGCACTGAAAATGGATGCGGTTTTTTTCCGCACCTTGCCCGGGTTGATGCCTTGCTTGCGTAACTGCGCCTTGATCAGCGCGGGATTTTGGCCGGTCAACTCGCCGGTCATTTTTGTGCCTTTTTTGTCTGTGCCTTCCCAGGCATATACGCTGATTTTCGCTGCTTTGACCGCCATGTTCAGTCCTTGGTGACCCGGTTGATTTCTTCAAGGCTGGTGATGCCTTGCATGGCCTTGAGCAGGCCCGAAGTACGCAGGTCGTTGAAGCCGTCCTTACGCATCTGGATGTCGATTTCCAGTGAATTGCCTTCGGCCATGATCAGCCGTTGCAGGTCCGGGGTGTTTTTTACCACTTCATAAATCCCTACTCGCCCTTTGTAACCGCTGTTGCATTGATCGCAACCGACCGGTTCATAGATCGTGAACGAGCCGATGCGTTCCTCGGGAAAACCTTCTTTGAGTAACGCCTCGCGGGGAATCTCGATGGGCTTTTTGCAATGACTGCACAGTTTGCGCGCCAGGCGCTGGGCGATGATCAGGCTGACCGAGGTCGCGATGTTGAACCCCTGAATCCCCATGTTGCGCAAGCGGGTCAGGGTTTGCGCGGCGCTGTTGGTGTGCAGGGTGGAAAGTACCATGTGCCCGGTCTGGGCAGCCTTGATGGCGATTTCGGCGGTTTCGAGATCGCGGATTTCACCGACCATGATCACGTCCGGGTCCTGACGCAGAAACGAGCGCAGCGCCTGGGCGAAATCCAGTCCTTGCCTCGGATTGACGTTGACCTGGTTGATGCCTTCCATGTTGATTTCTACCGGGTCTTCGGCAGTGGAGATGTTGATGTCGACGGTGTTGAGGATGTTCAGCCCGGTATAAAGCGACACGGTCTTGCCCGAGCCGGTGGGGCCGGTCACCAGGATCATTCCCTGTGGCTGCTTGAGGGCGGCCATGTACAGGTCTTTTTGCTCGGGTTCGTAGCCGAGGGCATCGATGCCCATTTGGGCGCTGGACGGGTCGAGGATCCGGATCACCACCTTCTCGCCCCACAGGGTCGGCAGGGTATTGACCCGGAAGTCGATGGATTTGCTTTTGGACAGATGCATCTTGATTCGCCCGTCCTGGGGTTTGCGCCGCTCGGAGATGTCGAGACTGGCCATAACCTTCAGTCGGGAAGCAATACGGTTGGCCAGTTGCGTCGGCGGCCTGGCGACCTCCCGCAGCATGCCGTCGGTGCGCATCCGCACGCGGTAGATTTTTTCATAGGGCTCGAAATGCAGGTCGGAAGAGCCGCTCTTGATCGCATCGAGTAGCATCTTGTGGACGAAGCGAACCACGGGCGCGTCATCGGTATCTTGCCCTCCAATGGGGTCCTGTTTCTGCTCATCGACCGACTCGATGTCCAGCCCGTCGAGGTCGACATCGGCCATGTCTTCCAGGCCGGTGGAGTGGTTGTCGAAGAATTTTTCGATGGCGTCGCTGAGCTTGTCTTCCTCCACCAGGATGGCTTCGGTGCTCAGCCCGGTGCTGAACTGGATGTCGTTGATGGCTTGATGATTGGTCGGGTCGGAAATCCCCACGAACAGCTTGTTACCACGCCGCCAGAGGGGCAGGGCATGGTGCTGACGGATCAGCTTCTCACTGACCAGCCCTCGGGGTTGGGTGTCCTTGTCCAGGCAATTGAGGTCCAGCAGGGCCATGCCGAAATGCTCCGAGGCCACCTCGGCGACCTGCCAGCTTTTCAGCAGCTTGTTTTGCACCAGATAGCTGACCAGCGAAATTCGATTGCGTTGGGCTTGCTGATACGCCTGTTGCGCACTTTGGTCAGTGATCAGCTCGGCCAGTACCAATTGCTTGGCCAGACCGCTAAGGGCAATGTCATTCATTGGGATACCAGACGCAGACAGTTAATGACTTATAGCCTAGTCAAGCAGTGGAACCAAACCAGCCGGGATGAGGTGACAAAAAGTGTCAGATAGTGCGGATCCTTGGAGCAGGAAAGGTCTTTGTCGCGATCTCGCGCCCAGCAGGCAGGGGCGAACCCGGTTTGGCATGACCTGTGCTGTGCCTTATTCAGATCATGAGATTTCGACTCATGCATGGAGCCTGTCTATGAAAAATCAAAAAGGTTTTACCTTGATCGAACTGTTGATCGTAGTGGCGATCATCGGAATTCTCGCGACGTTTGCGCTACCGCAGTATTCGAAGTATCAGGCGCGAGCGAAGGTCACCGCTGCTCTTGCAGAAATCTCGGCACTGAAGGTGCCTTTCGAAGACATTATGAATCAGGGCACAGATCCTACCCTCACATCGATCGGCGGTACGGCGACTACAGGTAACTGCACGATTACGGCATCGGGTACCTCCTCTAGCGGTGTGGGCAGTATTGGTTGCACGATTCTCAACGCACCGGGGCCGGTACTCGGCAAAACCGTTACGCTTTCGCGTACCCTCGCCGGTGGCTGGACATGTGGCACCACGGTTGCGCCGGAGTACAGTCCAAAAGGCTGCACCGCCACCGGCACCTGATTCACTTTGCCAGGCATACCCAGTGCCCCGCCTCTCACGAAGCGGGGCATTTTTTATGGGGCATTTTGGAGGGCGTCGGATAATCAGGAAAACTCCGACAATTCATGGCTTTAGGCCTGCGCTAAAAACCCGCAAGTTGCATGTAGATAATTTCGCAGTCATGCAATTTGCATGATTTCGAAAATTACCTTCCATGTTAAGTAGTTGATTTATAAGTTTTTATTTTTAATCGTGTCGTTGGCATAGCGTTCGCACTATCTCCTGTAACCCTGCTGACAAGACACGCAGCAGACTTTCCAGAAATACAGGAGTTACTCGTATGAAGAAGTTCGCTATCGCTGCCGCTACTGCTACCGCGTTGACTCTGACCATGGCCAACGCTGCAATGGCACAGACCACCCAAACAACCCAGTCCCCTATGGTGCTGGCTGCCGGTGAAGTCACTGAAGCGAAAGAGGATGTTTCCGATACCTGGATTACAACCAAAGTCAAAGCAGACCTGGTAACTGAAAAAGGCATCCCAGGCACCGACATTAAAGTCGAAACCAACAAAGGCGTTGTTTCCCTGTCTTCCATGACCGTTCTGACAGATGCTCAGAAAACAACCGCCGTGGCAATTGCCAAGAAAATCAAAGGCGTCAAAGCGGTGTCCGCTGACGGCCTGAAGTCCGAGTAAGGCAAGGCTTCTCGCCTGGACCGGGAGAAGGTGCGGTAGGCGGGCCGAGTCATACGTCTGCCGCAACTTGAGAGTTCATGCGAAAGGACACAAGGACGTGGCCATTACAGGCCCCGGCATTCGTGTCGGGGCCTGTTCTATTGGGAGCAACGCAAAAACAACTGTGGGAGCGAGCCTGCTCGCGATTGCTGACTAACATTCGACACGTACGTTGAATGAAAGACCGCTATCGCGAGCAGGCTCGCTCCCACATTGGTTTATGGTGGATTCAATTCCCACGCTTGCTGGTGATTCGAACCAACCGGTTGCCTTCAAAGCGCAGGTACTGGTACATCCCGCTGTTGGGGCCGTAGGTCCATTCCTCGACCTGAAACTCTTCCCGTCGATTGGCGCTGCGCTTGTAGCCCAACACGTCACGGGCAACGGGCTCTCCGCATTTGTGCAGCACTTCGCCGGACCTGTCCCCGACGCTGATCAATTGACTGCCGCAGCGCAGGGTATCGGCCGCTGCTGCCTGGCCGGCAGCCAGCGCCAGGCTCAGGCTCAGAAGCCAACGTGCGCCCATCACTCGGCATCCAGGTGCAAAGACGTGATAACCCGGCCATCGCTTTCTGCCTCACCGAGGCTGGCGTCGATGAAGTACACACGGTCATCGGCCAACTGAGCTTTATCCACCAGATAATCCTTGATGCTGCTGGCCCGCTCTTGCCCCAGTTGACGCAACAGCACCTCGCTGGAACTCCAGAACGCGATCACACCTTCACGCATTTTTTTACTGCGTTCTTCCTTGCCCAAGTCCTTCCATTCGGCGGGCGGCTGGATCTTGAGGCGTGTGCGGTAGATCCCTTCAAGCAGCGGGCCTTTCTCGTTGTCCGGTACGTCCAGCAACGAGGCCTGGGCCGGCACTTTGTCACCGCGACGCTGGAGCATTTTGTAGTAGTTGTACTGGTATTCCCGCTCCAGGCGTTGCTCGGCAATCAGCGGGCCATCGCTGCTCTTGGCGGCGGTGCCTTCGATTTCCAGGCGCAGGGCTGGACGCTCCTTGAGCGCTTGGGACAGTTTGACCAGCGCCGTTTCGGCGTCTTTGCTCAGGTCGCTGGAACCCGGTGCGAACGCCACCGTGCCCAAATCTTCCGAACCGCCGCCGCTGACCAGGCCGCCAATCATTTTGAATGGCGCTGCGGCCGCTTTCACGATCAGGTTGCGCAGGGTCTGCCAGATGATAGGCATGACACTGAACTGCGGGTTGTTCAGGTCGCCGCTCACTGGCAGTTCGATGGAAATCTTGCCGTCGACATCCTTGAGCAAGGCAATCGCCAGTTTCAGCGGCAGGCTCACGGCGTCTGGGCTGTCGACCTTTTCACCCAGTTGCAACTGCTCGACCACCACTTTGTTTTCGGCCAGGAGCTGGCCGTTGGTGATCTTGTAATGCAGGTCGAGATTGAGCCGGCCCTTGCGGATACGGTAACCGGCGAACTTGCCGGAGTAGGGCGTCAGCGTGGTCAGTTCCACCCGTTTGAAACTGGTGGCGATGTCCAGGCTGGCCATCGGGTCGAACGGATTGACCGAACCCTTGATGGTCACCGGCGCATAGCGGTCGACCTTGCCTTTGACGTCAACGCTGGCCGGTTTTGCCTGGCGGCTGTCGATGGTGCCGATCTTACCGTTGAGTTGTTGAATGGCGGTGGCGAAGTTCGGGGTCAGGCTGAAGTCGGCGAAGTTTGCCGAACCGTCATTGATGGCAATGCCGCCAATGTGGATGCCCAGCGGTTTTTCTTTTCCGGCTGCCGGTTTGGCCGCAGCGGTGGTTGTGGCGCCGGAGTCGGCCGGTTGCGGGATCAACAGGTCATCGACGTTGGTGGTGCGATCATCGTTGATCATGAAGCGTGCATAAGGCTGGAACAAGTTGACCTTGTCGATCGACAGGCTGTCACCATGTTGATAATTCAGGCCTTCGAGTACCAACTGTTGCCACTTGAGAAAGTCGCGGGTTTTCAGGGTGTCGAGGGTATGCAGTTGATCGACCTGGACGCGACCTGTGACGTTGAACGCCAGCGGTTCGGTGCTTTTCAGGTCGACCGCCAGATCACTGCCCAGCATGCCGCTGCGCAGTTCGAGACGAATGAATGGGTTGATGTAGGACTGGGCGACGCGCAGGTCGATGTCCTTGGTCTGTACGTTCAGTTTGGCGCTGATCGGGGCCAGATTGACCACGCCATCCGCGGTGATCTTGCCTTGCTTGCCCACTCCGGTGTCGAGCTTGAGCTTGAAAGGTGAGCCATTGAGGCTGTCGAAATTTTGCAGGTCCAGATTCAGCGGGCCCAGTTCCAGCGCCACCGCCGGTTGTGCCTTGCGGTCGGCCAGGTGCACTTGATAATCGCGCAGTTGCACGTCTTTTAGCAGCACCTGCCAAGGCTTGCTCGGCGTGGTCGGTTCAGGCTTCGGCGAATCGGCAGCCGCCGGTGTGCTGGTCGGCTCGGCATTGGCCTTGGTAGCCGCTTTGGACGGCTGACTGGCGAACAGTTTTTGCCAATCGAGTTGCCCGTCGGCTTCGAGGGCGGCCCAGGTTTCCAGTTTCTGACTGCGAATCTTGCCGACCACCACTTGCTGTTTGGCCAGGTCTACGGTGGTTTCGCTGATGTCCAGCCGCTCGAGCTTCGCCAGCGGTCGACCATCCGGAGTCTTGATGGCGAAAGGCGCGACGCTGACGGCAACGTTGCTCAGCAGCAGTTCGGTTTCCTTGGCCAGGTTGAGTTTGTAATCGGTGCTGAGGCTGACCACGCCATCTTCGAGTGCGAGTGGCACAGCATCGCGCACATAGGGCCAAAAGGATTTCATCTTGCCATCGGTGATTTTCAGCTTACCTTCCGAGGCGATCGGGATCAGGCTAAAGTTACCGGTCCAGTCGATCTGTCCACCTGCCGGGCCGACGGCCACCAGCGTCATGTCGGCACTGTCTTCGGGCAGGGTGCTGAGGTTTTTCAGTTCGAAATCGAGTTTGTCGTAGAGGAATTCGATGGGTTCGCTAGGCCGTGCATCCTCGAAATGTACGGAGCCGCCGGCCAGTTTGATCCGCTCCACGCGCAGCGGGAATGGTTTGGCATCCGGATCGACCGGGGTCGGTTCGCTGGCGGGGATTTTGAACAGGCCGAGCAGGTTGAGTTTGCCGTCCTTGCCGAAGAGGATTTCAGTCTTGGGTTTGTCCAGTTCGATATCAGACAGATGCAGCGCCTTGGTCCAGAGGCTGTCGATCTGCAGGTTGGCGTACAGACGTTCGAAGCCCACTTGCTCCTTGCCCGGCTCGCCGATGACCAGACCCCAAAGGGTGACTTCAAGGCTGAACGGGTTGAGTTCGATCCGCGAAATCGTGGCGGGCGTCGTGGCGTAGTTGGCCAACTGTTGATTGGCGATTCGCAACGCGATGCCCGGCAAAATCAGAAACCCCAACAGGCTATAAAGAGCCAGGGCGGTCAACAAGGCGCCGATAGCGCGAATCAATCCTTTGGGCATGTGCGGCTTCATCTGTCGGAATCGGAGTGGCTTGGAGTATGGCATGCGTTTGCGGTTCCGAAGCAACCAGGCTTTATAGGATTTATCTGATTATCGGTGCGGATTTTCAGAGCTGCAGGATCAGCGTTTTCAGCGGCGGCTGCTGATCCATCGACGGGAAATCGCTGCCCGGCGTCAGCACGCTCCACTCTCGCACCGGGCGCCCGGCCTTCTCTGCGCAGCGCAGAACCTGTTCACGCCAATCGTCCATGCTGACCTTCGCCAGGTTGTTGCAGCAGATCAGCACGCCATCGTCGGCGGTGGTCAGCAGTGCCGGTTTGAGCAGGCTCTGATAGTCGCGCAACAGGTCGACCGTGCCGAAAGCACTCTTGGCCCACGCCGGAGGATCAAGCAGCACCAAATCGTACCGACGCGGGTCCAGACGTTGATAGCTCGGCAGTTTCTGGCCGCGACGCTGGCTGATCGGCAGTCCGGCCAGTTGACGAATCGCCGGGAAGTAATCGGACTGGATGAATTCCATCGTCGGCAATTGCGGGTTGAGCAGACCGTTCTCGCGGCCGACGGCCAGATTGCCTTCGGCAAAGTCCAGGTTACACACTTCGCTCGCCCCACCAGCCGCAGCACTGAGGCCGACACCGCAGGTGTAGGCAAACAGGTTCAGCACACTTTTGTTTTTGCTGTGCGCCTTGACCCAGCCGCGAGCGTTGCGCAGGTCGAGAAACAGCAACGGGTCCTGGCCGGCATGGCGCCCGCGAACCCGGTAGTTCAGTCCCCATTCGTGGCCGATCAAATCTTGCAGGGCGGCTTCGTCGGCGCGGTAGACGGTGTCTTCGCGGTCGATGCGCGAGTTGCCACGGGAACGGTCGTTGTAGACCAGGAGGGTGTCGAGGCCCAACTGCTGATTGACGATCTCGTGCAGTTGCAGCAGGGCGTCACGCTCCAGTGCCTGGTGAAAACTCTGCACCAACAGTTGCGGGCCGTAGCGGTCGATGGTCAGTCCGCCGGCACCTTCCTGGCTGCCGTGGAACAGGCGATAGCAATCGGTGCCTTGCTGATGCAGCTCGGCGAGCAGGTCCTGACGATGATCGAGGGCGGCGCGCAGCGCCTGATTCAAGGAAGACATGCTGAGCGCCTTGCAGGAGGGAATTGGGGGCGCGGGAGTTTAACAGCTATGGGCTGATCGTTCCCACGCTCCGCGTGGGAATGCCTCACCGGACGCTCTGCGTCTGCTTCTTGGGACGCGGAGCGTCCCTGGCTGCATTCCCACGCAGAGCGTGGGAACGATCAAACGATCAATAACGCGGTTGCTCGATGGCCAATGCCACGCCCTGATCTCCGCTCCGCGCGGTCGATGTTGGTCACGTGGGGGATTTGGAGCACGGGCTCATTGGTTCAGCCGCTGATCGATCAGCCCTTGCACCACGCTTGGGTCGGCGAGGGTCGAGGTGTCGCCCAGGCTGTCCAGTTCGTTGCAGGCGATCTTGCGCAGAATTCGTCGCATGATCTTGCCCGAACGGGTTTTCGGCAGGGCCGGGGCCCATTGAATCAAGTCCGGTTTGGCGAAGCTGCCGATTTCCTTGCTGACATGCGCCAGCAATTGTTTCTTCAGTTCGTCGTTGGGTTCGGTGCCATTCATGGGCGTGACGAAGGCATAGATGCCCTGGCCTTTGACGTCGTGGGGGTAACCGACCACGGCGGCCTCGGCGATGCTGTCGTGCAGCACCAGCGCGCTTTCGACTTCGGCCGTGCCGATGCGGTGCCCGGAGACGTTGATCACGTCGTCGATGCGCCCGGTGATCCAGTAGTCGCCGTCCTCGTCGCGACGTGCGCCGTCGCCGGTGAAGTAATAGCCGGGGTAGGGCTTGAAGTAGGTTTCGATCATCCGTTTCGGGTCACCGTAGACGCTGCGGATCTGCGCCGGCCAGCTGGATTTGATGGCCAGTATGCCGCTGCCGGCGCCTTTGATTTCATTACCGTGTTCGTCGAGCAATACCGGTTGCACGCCGAACATCGGTTGGGTGGCGCAGCCGGGTTTGATCCGTTGGGTGCTGACCAGCGGGCTGAGCATGATGCCGCCGGTTTCGGTCTGCCACCAGGTATCGACAATCGGGCAGCGCTGCTCGCCGACCGTATTGAAATACCACTCCCAGGCTTCCGGGTTGATCGGCTCACCGACGGTGCCGAGTAACCGCAGGCTTTCGCGGGACGTTTCCTTCAACGGCTCGGGGCCTTCACGCATCAGCGCACGCAGCGCGGTCGGAGCGGTATAGAAGATGTTCACATGGTGCTTGTCTATCACCTGCCAGAAGCGCGAGGTGCTGGGGTAGCTCGGCACGCCTTCGAAGATCAGCGTAGTCGCACCGTTGGCCAAAGGCCCATAGACGATGTAGCTGTGGCCGGTGACCCAGCCGACATCAGCGGTGCACCAGAAGACTTCACCGTCACGATAGTCGAGCACGTACTTGAAGGTCATGGCCGCTTGCAACAGATAGCCGCCGGTGGTGTGCAGCACGCCTTTGGGTTTTCCGGTGCTGCCGGAGGTGTAGAGAATGAACAGCGGGTCTTCGGCGTCCATCGGCTCTGGCGGGCAGTCGTCGCTGACGTCGCGCAAAGCCTGGTGGTACCAAATGTCCCGATCGTCGACCCAGTTAACCTGGCCTTGGGTGCGTTCGACCACGATTACGGTGTTCACGTCGGGGCAGCTTTGCAGCGCCGTGTCGACGTTCTGTTTGAGCTGCACGAATTTACCGCCGCGCACGCCTTCGTCGGCAGTGATCACGGTGCGGCAATCGGCGTCGAGGATCCGGTCACGCAGCGAGTCCGGGGAGAAGCCGCCGAACACCACCGAATGAATCGCGCCGATCCGCGCGCAGGCGAGCATGGCGTAAGCGGCTTCGGGGATCATCGGCATGTAGATGCACACGCGGTCGCCTTTCTTTACGCCACGGCTTTTGAGCACGTTGGCCAGTCGGCAGACGTTGTGATGGAGTTTTTTATAGGTGATCTGGGCGGATTCGGCGGGGTCATCGCCTTCCCAGATGATCGCGATTTGATCGCCGCGTTTTTCCAGGTGACGGTCGATACAGTTGTAACTGACGTTTAACTTCCCGCCAGCGAACCAGCTCGCCTCACCGGTTTTCAGGTCGTAACGCTGGACGGTTTGCCACGGCGCGCTCCAGTCGAGAAAGCGTGTGGCCTGTTCGGCCCAGAAGGTGCTGGGGTGCTCGATGGATTGGCGGTACAGGCGTTGGTAGTCGTCTTGACTTAACTGTGCAGCCCGGCGGACGGCATCGGCTTTGGGGAACGTGCTGATATCGAACATGACGGTTCCTTATTCTTGTTACGACAAGTAATAAAGATGCGCCGAGTGGGGGAAGGGTTCAAGTCAGCTGCCGATCGGTGTGGAAGGGGCCGGCTGCAAAATGTGTGACCGCCGTAAACCAATGTGGGAGCGAGCCTGCTCGCGATGGCGGCAAAACATTCAACATCAATTTGAATGTCAGACCGCTATCGCGAGCAGGCTCGCTCCCACAAGGGCAGCTGCGTGGCGTCAGATCACCCGCGGTGACGACCGCGGAAGTAGTTGATCAGGCCTTGGGTGGAGGCATCGTCGGCCGGGGTTTCTTCGCTGCCGACCAAGCGGTTGTAGACGCCTTTGCCCAGCTCTTTACCCAGTTCCACGCCCCACTGGTCGAAGGCATTGATGCCCCAGACCACGCTTTGTACGAAGACTTTGTGTTCATACAGCGCCACCAGTGCGCCAAGACGACGCGGGCTGATGCGTTCGACCACCAAGGTGTTGCTCGGACGGTTGCCCGGGATCACCTTGTGTGCCGCCAGCTTCTGCACTTCGTCCTCGCTCATGCCTTTGTCACGCAGCTCGGCTTCGGCCTCGGCGCGGGTCTTGCCCAGCATCAGTGCCTGGCTTTGCGACAGGCAGTTGGCGTACAGCCACTGGTGGTGGTCGGACACCGGGTTGAAGCTGACGATCGGCACGATAAAGTCGGCCGGAATCAGCTGGGTGCCTTGGTGCAGCAACTGGTGATAAGCGTGCTGACCGTTGCAGCCGACGCCGCCCCAGATCACCGGGCCAGTATCGGTGGACACCGGCGTGCCGTCCTGACGCACGCTCTTGCCGTTGGATTCCATGTCCAGCTGTTGCAAGTGTTTGGTGATGTTGCGCAGGTAGTGGTCGTACGGCAGGATCGCGTGGCTTTGCGCACCCCAGAAGTTGCCGTACCAGACGCCGAGCAACGCCAGCAGCACTGGCATGTTCTGTTCGAATGGCGCGCTCTGGAAGTGCTGGTCCATGGTGTAGGCACCGGACAGCAGTTCCTTGAAGTTCGACATGCCGATGGCCAATGCAATCGGCAAACCGATAGCCGACCACAGCGAGTAACGCCCGCCGACCCAGTCCCACATCGGGAAGATGTTTTCTTCGCGAATACCGAATGCCACCGCCGCAGCATTGTTGCTGGAAACGGCGATGAAGTGGCGATACAGCTCGGCTTCCGAACCGCCCTGAGCCAGGTACCAGGCGCGTGCGGCCTGGGCATTTTTCAGGGTTTCGAGGGTGTTGAAGGATTTCGACGAGACGATGAACAGTGTGGTCTCGGCGCGCAGCTTCATAGTCAGTTCGTGGAACTCACTGCCGTCGATGTTCGCCAGGTAATGGCAGCGCACGCCTTTCTGGGCGTAGGACAGCAGCGCTTCGGATACCAACTCAGGGCCGAGGAACGAGCCACCGATGCCGATGTTCACCACGTCAGTGATCGGCTTCTCGGTGTAACCGCGCCACAAACCATCGTGGATGCGGCCCACGAGATCGGTGATCTGGTTCAGCACCTTGTGCACATCGGGCATCACGTTGACGCCGTTGACCGACAACTTGTCGCCCACCGGGCGGCGCAGTGCGGTGTGCAGGGCCGGGCGCCCTTCGGAGGAGTTGACGATTTCGCCATCGAACAGCGCTTTGATCGCGCCCTTGAGGTCGACTTCGTTGGCCAGGCCCACCAGCAGGTTGCGGGTCTCGGCGTTGATCAGGTTTTTCGAGTAGTCGAGAAACAGGCCGCAGCTGCTAAGGGTGAATTGGGTAAAGCGCTGCGGATCGGCATTAAAGGCTTCGCGCATGCTGAAATCCTGCATGGCTTGGCGGTGGTCATTCAACGCTTGCCAGGCGGGCAGAGCGGTAACGTCGTGAGGAGTGCGGTAGTACGCCATCGCTGCGGTTTTCCTTTTTACTTGAACAGCCTTTTGAACACTAAAAATCCCGGAGAGCCGCGGGTGGGTCTCCGGTCAACTGCGTCGACACGATTTCTGGCGCAGGGCGAATACAGTAAACCTCGCGCTGCAATCTGTCTTGACTTTGTCTGACCTGCTCCCGGTACTTTTTTAACATTTAAACCGGGAGCGGTCCGACAAACGGAAGGCTGACAGGGGGAGCGGCTCGATCAGGCGACCTGAACCGGAATGGCATTACTGGTGTGGCTCAGTTCGTTACCTGGCGCCATGTAGAGCATGCGTGGCTTGAAGTTGAGCAATTCGGCTTCGCTGTAGTGAGCGTAAGCGCAGATGATCACGCGATCGCCGACCTTGGCCTTGTGCGCTGCGGCACCGTTGACCGAAATCATGCGCGAACCTTCTTCACCACGAATCGCGTAGGTGGTGAAGCGCTCGCCGTTGTCGACGTTGTAGATCTGGATCTGTTCGTACTCACGGATGCCGGACAGGTCCAGCCATTCGCCGTCGATGGCGCAAGAGCCTTCGTAATCGAGTACAGCGTGGGTGACTTCGGCGCGATGCAGCTTGGCCTTGAGCATGATGGCGTGCATGAGTGTTTCCCCAGGTCGGAATCGAACGGCGGGCAGTTTGCCCGAAGGCTTGAAGGGCGGCAATACAGCATGGAAACAGACGCAGATCCAATGTGGGAGCGAGCCTGCTCGCGATTAGGCCATCACATTCAACATTGATGTCGACTGTAAGATTGCTATCGCGAGCAGGCTCGCTCCCACAGGGTTTGGTGGTGTTTATACGGGCGCGTCGAGGTTCAGATGCAGGTTGTCGATCAACCGCGTCGTGCCCAGGAACGCCGCCACCAGTATCACCAGATCCCGATCTTCCGCCGTCGCCGGACGCAAGGTCAACGCATGGCGAATTTCCAGATAATCTGTACGCAAGCCAGCGGCTTCAAGCTGTTTGATCTGCTCGTTGATCAACGTCGGATAATCGCGCTCGCCCTGTTTGATGGCGTCGCTGATCCGGGTCAGGGTGCGATAGACCTCTGGGGCGATGGCCCGCTGTTCTTCGCTGAGGAAGCCATTGCGCGACGACAGGGCCAGGCCGTCGGCGGCACGTACGGTAGGTTCACCGATGATCTGGATCGGCATGTTCAGGTCATGCACCAGGGCACGAATCACCGCCAGTTGCTGGAAGTCTTTCTGGCCGAAGATCGCCAAGTCCGGCTGGACCATGTTGAACAGCTTGCTGACTACGGTCGCCACCCCTTCGAAATGCCCCGGGCGGCTGGCGCCGCACAGGCCTTCGGACAGTTGCGGAACGCTGACACGGGTCTGGCCGGCCATGCCGTCGGGGTACATTTCTTCGACGGTGGGTGCGAACAGCAGATGGCAACCGGCCTGGAGCAGTTTTTCCTGATCGGCGGCCAGGGTTCGTGGGTACTTGTCGAGGTCTTCGCCGACGCCAAACTGCAGCGGGTTGACGAAAATGCTCGCGACCACGAAATCCACCCGTTGCGTGGCTTTGGTAATCAGCGCGATATGCCCGCTGTGCAGGTTACCCATGGTCGGCACGAAGCCGATGCGTTTGCCTTCGTTACGGGCACGGGCCACGGCGGCCCGCAGTTCGCGTACGGTTTTTACGGTGTTCATGCAGAGAATCCGTGTTCGATGCCAGGGAAAGTCGCCGCTTTGACTTCAGTGACGTAAGCGCTCAAGGCGGCTTGAATGCTGGTTTGGCCAGTCATGAAGTTCTTCACGAATTTTGGCACGCGGCCGGTAATGGACAAGCCGAGCATGTCGTGCAGGACCAGTACCTGGCCGTCGGTGCCACTACCAGCGCCGATGCCGATCACCGGGATCTTCACCGCCTGGGTGATTTCCTCGGCCAGTTCGCTGGGCACACATTCGAGCAGCAGCATGGCCGCGCCGGCCTGTTCCAGGGAGATGGCGTCGGCACGCATTTGCCGCGCCTGATTCTCGTTGCGGCCCTGGACTTTATAGCCGCCAAGGATGTTGACCGATTGCGGCGTCAGCCCCATGTGTGCGCAGACCGGGATACCCCGTTCGGCCAGCAGACGGATCGAGTCCGCGAGCCACAATGCACCTTCCACCTTCACCATGTGGGCACCGGACTGCATCAACAGCGCGCTGTTGGTCATGGTTTGTTCAATGGTGGCGTAGGCCATGAAGGGCAGATCGGCGAGGATCAGGGCATCGGCGTTGCCGCGTTTGACGGCCGCCACGTGGTAAGCCATTTCAGCGGTGGTCACCGGCAGAGTGCTGTCGTGACCTTGCAAGACCATGCCGAGGGAGTCGCCCACCAGCAGCACTTCAACCCCTGCCTCATTGCAGGCATGGGCGAAGGTCGCGTCATAGCAGGTCAGCATGGTGATCTTTTCACCTTTCTGCTTGAGGCTCTGGAGCGTGGTCAGGGTGATGGCTGGCATGAAAAAAATCCTCATTACAGGCGCTATGGAAACTACTGCGAGTAACGCGCGTGATTCGTCATTTATACAGGCGCACCTTCTTTCGTGGTGCTTGTAAGGCCTGGATTGCGCCCTTTGGCGCCGCGTTGGCGGCAGCGGGACGCCTATAGTCGTGAGGAGAACCCGGGAAGTCAATTGTGTGTGTTACCGCATTGTTACGCATGGGGTGTTACCGGCGTTACTGATGCGATTCAGCAGGTTGGCAAGGATGATCTGCAGGTTTTTTGTCCGACAGAAACCAATGTGGGAGCGAGCCTGCTCGCGATAGCGGTCGTTCAGTCAACATCATTGTTGAATGTCAGTCCGTCATCGCGAGCAGGCTCGCTCCCACAGGGGATTTGTGTCAATTCTGAGAGAGGCGTTCCAACCCGACGAACGGGCAGGCAGCGAGCAATGCTGTGAGGGTGCGGCCATCGGCCAGGCGCAGATCAGCCGGTGCCAGCTCGGCCAGCGGATAGAGCACAAAGGCCCGTTCCTGCAGGTGGTAGTGGGGGACTTTGAGGCGAGGTTCGTCGATCAGTCGATCGCCAAACAGCACGATGTCCAGATCCAGCGTGCGCGGGCCCCAGCGTTCGAGGCGCTCGCGGCCTTGGCCGTTCTCGATGGCTTGCAGCGCATCCAGCAGCTCCAGTGGCGCGAGATCGCTATCGAGCGCGGCGACCGCGTTGGTGTAACGCGGTTGGCCGGGCAGCAGCGAATCGCTTTGATAGAACCCGGAAACCCCAATCAGTTCGGTCTGCGGCAACTGCGTCAGCGCCAGGGCAGCGCTGCGCAACTGTTCGGCGGGGTCAGCCAGATTGCTGCCCATTCCGATGTAAATGCGTTCCATGCTTACTCGCCTGTAGCGCTCGGTGCGCCAGCTGCGCGCTTGCGCTTGGCACCGCCGCTGCGGCGACGTTTGCGTGGAGCGCCAGTACCGTCGTCCTTGCCGCTGAGGTCGCGGATCATGTCCCGGCGTTCGCTGTCGTTGGCGTCCTGATAGTCGGTCCACCATTCGCCCAGGCCATCGGTCTGCTCACCGGCGCTTTCACGCAGCAGCAGGAAGTCGTAACCGGCGCGGAACCGCGGGTTGTCCAGCAACAGGTCGGCGCGTTTGCCGCTGCGCCGTGGCAGACGCTCCTGCATGTCCCAGATCTCGCGGATCGGCATGGTGAAGCGTTTCGGAATGGCGATGCGCTGGCACTGTTCGGCGATCAACTCATGAGCGGCTTCCTGCATCGCCGGAATCGGCGGCATGCCGCGTTCTTGCAGGCGCAACACGCGGGCCGGCAGGGCTGGCCAGAGCAGGGCTGCAAAGAGGAACGCCGGGGTGACCGGTTTGTTCTGCTTGATCCGCAGGTCCGTGTTGATCAGCGCTTCACTGATCAGCGTGTGCGTGTAGGTCGGGTTGTACTCCAACGCTGCCGCACTGGCCGGGAACAGCGGATCGAACAACTCCAGGTCGACCAGCATTTCGAAGGTGTCCGCGGCATAGCCGGAGAGGAACAACTTGAGCACTTCTTCGAACAGACGAGCTGACGGGATCTCGCGCAGCAACGGCGCCAGTTCGCGGATCGGCGTGGCGCTGTGTTTTTCGATGCCGAAATTCAGCTTGGCGGCGAAACGCACGGCCCGCAGCATCCGCACCGGGTCTTCCTGGTAGCGTTGCTTCGGATCGCCAATCAGGCGGATCAGATGATTGCGGATGTCGTGTACGCCGTTGGCGTAGTCGAGAATGCGTTCGCTGACCGGATCGTAATACAAGGCGTTGATGGTGAAGTCGCGACGTTGCGCGTCTTCTTCCAGGGTGCCGTAGACGTTGTCGCGCAGAATGCGCCCGCTTTCATTACGAGACGATTGGTTGCTGTCTTCGTCCTCGTCGTTTTGCGGGTGATTGGCGCGGAAGGTCGCGACTTCAATGATTTCGCGGCCAAAGTGGATATGCACCAGTTTGAAACGCCGACCGATAATCCGCGCGTTGCGGAATTCGGCGCGTACCTGTTCAGGCGTGGCGCTGGTGGCGACGTCGAAATCTTTCGGCGTGATGCCGAGCAGCATGTCACGCACACAGCCGCCGACCAGGTAAGCCTGGTAACCGGCGTTCTGCAGGCGTTCGACGATATTCACCGCGTAACGGCTGAACCGTGCCTTTTGCAGCGAATGTTGGCCGCTGTTGAGCACTTCAGGCGTACTGCGAATGTGTTGCGTATGACGCTTGGGAGAACGGAATGACTGGAACAACTTCTTCAGCATGGGATGCACTGTTTGAAGGAATGTTCGGCCATAACGAAGAATGACCGCATGATGGGCGGGGATTCTAGCATTTAGTCGGGGGATGGTGTACGAAGCTGCGCAAGCGTGTGAAGGGGATGTCGCGTGGCGTGCCCAAATGACAGAAACCACAAGGGGAGCCGAAGCTCCCCAAGAAGTAGTTGCATGCTCTATTTTTATTATTGGTTTCGGGCTTCTTGTTTTTGTTGAGTGCCCTCGCCATGAAGTTTTCCTTCATGACCCTCCCAATCGGGAGCCAAGAGCAAACGGATTGCTTTGGTCGCTGTGTTGCTGTGATCGTTCGATCCAACCAGTTCAGGCACTGTCTTGAGACAGTTTTTTATTATTCTCGGCCTGGTCGTGGGGCAAGCCCCAAATGCAACGCCTCTCCAAAAGAATCAGTTAGCTACGCCTCTCGCCGTCTTGTTTTTATTGTGCGTGAGTCGATTCGTCTTATTTTTATTGTCTTGTACATTGCTTGTTATTGTTCTTGTACCAAACATATAGCAGGGTGCGTGCCAACTTTTGTGAAGGCCAGTAAAACAAGGGGTTAGGCAGGCTAATGGTGTTTTTCGAGGCCCAAAAAAACCGGGGCTTCGTTACCGTAAGCCCCGGCTTCTGTTACGCGAAAAAGCTGAGGTAACAGTTTTTTCACAATGTCATGTGTTACCCGCGCATCCGACAGGTGCGGTTCAGCTCTCGCTGGCCACCCCGGTCTTGCGCCGCGGAATGCCCAGGCGCTGACGGCGTTCCCACAGGCATTTGCGACTGACCCCGAGTTTGCGGGCCAGTTCTGTTTCGGTCATGTGGTCCTGATGCTCGAGAACGAAATGCTGGAAGTAGTCTTCCAGGGACAAATCTTCGGTCGGTTCGTGGCTGGTGTTACCGGCGCCATTGCCCTGCTGGGGCGCCAGGCCAATGAAGTCGTCGTCATCCAGATCGCTCAGTTCGATGTCGATGCCCAGCAGCTCTGCGGAAATCTCCGGGCTTTCGCACAGGATCACCGCGCGCTCAACTGCGTTTTCCAGTTCGCGAACGTTACCCGGCCAGGAGTAATGCCGAATCGCCTGCTCGGCATCCAGGGCGAATTTCAGATCGGTACGGTTGACTCGTGCGCTCTGCCGCGCGAGGAATGCAGTGGCAATTTCATTGACGTCCGCCCCGCGCTCGCGCAGGGCCGGCAGCTTCAAGGCGATCACGTGAAGACGGTAATACAAGTCTTCACGGAACTGGCCAATCTTCGCCAGGCTCTTGAGGTCCCGGTGGGTCGCGGCGATCAGGCGTACATCAACCTTCTGCGACTGTACCGAACCGACCCGGCGGATTTCCCCTTCCTGCAACACACGCAGCAGGCGGGCCTGGGCTTCCAGTGGCAGTTCGCCGATTTCATCGAGGAACAAGGTGCCGCCATCCGCCGCTTCCACCAACCCGGCACGCCCGGCACTGGCGCCGGTAAACGCGCCTTTTTCGTGGCCGAACAGTTCGGACTCGATCAGGCTCTCCGGAATGGCCGCGCAGTTCACCGAGATCATCGGCGCCTTGGCGCGTTTGGACAGGTTATGCAGGGCGCGTGCTACCAGTTCTTTACCGGTACCGGATTCACCCTGGATCAGGACGTTGGAATCGGTCGGCGCGACTTTACGGATCTTGCTGTACAGGTCCTGCATCGGTGGGCAGGAGCCAATAATGCCGATTTCGCCGTTGCTGTTGTCGACACCGTTTTTCGCGGCGCCATTGGTCGTTTTGCCGACGACCGGTTCACCGCTGGCTTGCGCCGATTGCCGGTCACGCAGGATTCGCGCGACGGCCTGGAGCATCTCGTCGTGATCGAAAGGCTTGGCGATGTAATCCACCGCGCCCATCTTCATTGAGTCGACGGCCGAACGCAGACTGGCGTAGCTGGTCATGATCAGCACCGGAGTGCCCTGGCCAAGTTTGATCAACTCGGTGCCGGGAGCGCCCGGCAAACGCAGGTCGCTGACGATCAAGTCAAATGTGGGGATGCTGAAACGCTCTTGTGCTTCCTGCACGGATCCGGCTTCGCTGACCTGGTACTGGTTACGTTCCAGCAGACGGCGCAAGGCGGAGCGGATAATTGTTTCGTCTTCGACGATCAAAATGTGCGGCATTGATTCGATACTCTCGACGGTCTCAGTTCACAGCGGACGTCGCTTCGACATGACGCGGCAAAGTTACCCGGATACGGGTGCCGCGTTGGCTTTGAACATCAGCCGGGCTGTCGATGGTGATTTGTCCATAATGCTCTTCAACGATGGAATAGACCAGTGCAAGGCCCAGACCGGTGCCTTCGCCAGGGTCTTTGGTGGTGAAGAAAGGTTCGAACAATCGGTCCATGATGTTCGAGGGAATACCGCTGCCTTCGTCTTCGACGATCAGATCGACCGTGTGTTCGCCGGCTTCGCTCTTGACTCGCACCGCACTACCTGGAGGCGAGGCATCGCGTGCGTTTGAGAGCAGATTGATCAATACCTGGGCCAGACGCTGTGGATCGCCTTCTACCCAGTGATCGGGGTCGCACAGGTTGTAGAACTGTACTTCGAAATTGCGCCGGTTCAGGGCCAGCAGGCCGATGGCATCCTGGGCCACTTCCGCCAGACAGACGGGCTCGTCGCTGTGCTGATGACTGCCGGCGTGGGCGAAGCTCATCAGCGACTGAACAATGCGTGATACGCGTTTGGTCTGCTCGAGAATCTGCCCACTGATCTCCGTGAGTTCGGCATCTTCCTCACGCTCTTCGCGCAAGTTTTGCGCGAGACAGGCAATGCCGGTGATCGGGTTGCCGATTTCATGAGCCACGCCGGCTGCCAGTCGACCGATGCTGGCCAGGCGCTCGGAGTGCACCAGTTTGTCTTCGAGCATCTGGGTTTCGGTCAAATCTTCCACCAGCAGCACCAAGCCGCTGTTACCTGGCGCCAACGGTTCATCGATCGCCGCTTTGTGCAGGTTCAGCCAGCGCGTCTGACCGTCGAGGGCCAGATGCTGTTTGTGCAAATGCTCGTCCGGCAGATTGATGAAGCCTTGCAGTAGCTCTTTCCACGGATCGGCAATGGTACTCAAGCGCGAACCAACCACACGCTGCGCGGCGATTCCGGTCAGTTCCTCCATGGCTTTGTTCCACATGAGGATTTCCTGATCCTTGGCCAGCGAGCACACGCCCATCGGCAATTCCTGCAAGGTCTGGCGGTGGTAGCGGCGCAGGGCATCGAGCTCGGCGGCAAGGCCGGTGAGGCGCGAGTGGTAATCCTCAAGACGGCTTTCGATGAAGTGGATGTCTTCGGTGACGTAGTTTTCGCCGCCAGCCTTGTAGGGCAGAAAGGTTTCGACCATGTCCTGCGCCACGCTCGGCCCCATCAGGCCGGAAAGGTTGGCTTCGATACGATCACGCAGACGGCGCAAGGCGTATGGCCGGCGTTCATCGAACGGTAGATAGAGGTCACGCAGCGCCTGTTCGACCTCTTTCTGCGCGGCCTTGGCGCCCAGCGGTTTGGCCAGTTGCGTGGCGAATTCCTGGGGCGAGGCGGCATGCAGTTCGCGGCGTTGCGGGCGACGAACGTTGTCCACCGCGCAGGCTTCGGCGGCGCTGGCCTCTTCGGGGCTGGCGTTGGTGAACAACGAGATCAGGGTGAACATCAGCACGTTGGCGGCCAGCGAGGCGATTGCTGCCATGTGCCAACTTGTGTCGTCCAGCACGTAAATCATGTTCAACAGCGGAATGTAGAAGCCTTGCAGGTTGCCGACCAGCGGCAGCAGCATGGTCACCAGCCATACCAGAATCCCTGCCAGTAGGCCTGCGATGAAGCCGCGACGGTTGGCGGTCGGCCAGTACAGCACCGACAATACTCCCGGCAGGAACTGCAACGTGGCGACGAAGGCGACGATACCGAGGTTGGCCAGATCCTGCTCGGCACCCAGCATCAGGTAGAAACCGTAACCGGCCATGATGATCGCGACGATCAGCGCCCGGCGGGTCCATTTCAGCCAACGGTAGATATTGCCTTCGGCCGGCGGCTGATAGAGCGGCAGCACCAGATGGTTCAGCGCCATCCCGGACAGCGCCAGCGTGGTGACGATAATCAGGCCACTGGCCGCCGACAATCCGCCGACATACGCCAGTAGCGTCAGAGCTTTGCTGTTGGCGGCGATGCCGATGCCCAGGGTGAAGTATTCCGGATTGGTCGTGGCGCCGAGTTTCAGCCCGGCCCAGAGAATCAGCGGCACCGCGAGGCTCATCAACAGCAAAAACAGCGGTAAACCCCAGCTCGCACTGACCAGCGAGCGCGGGTTGAGGTTTTCGGTAAAGGTCATGTGGTACATGTGCGGCATTACAATCGCCGAGGCGAAGAACACCAGCAGCAGCGTGCGCCACGGGCCTTCCTGCAATGGCGTGTGCAGGGCGGCGAGGGCGGTCTGGTTTTGCAGCAGCCACAGTTCCAGCTGCTGCGGGCCGTCGAACACGCCATACAGCGCATACAGACCGACGCCGCCAATCGCGATCAGTTTGATCACCGACTCGAAGGCAATTGCGAACACCAAGCCTTCATGTTTCTCGCGGGTAGCGATGTGGCGTGAGCCGAAGAAAATCGTGAACAACGTAATCAGTGCGCAGAAGCTCAGGGCCACACGATGCTGGACCGGTTCGCGGGTGAGAATGCCGATGGAATCAGCCACCGCCTGAATTTGCAACGCCAGTAATGGCAGTACGCCGATCAGCATGAAGATCGTCGTCAGCGCGCCGGCCCAGGTGCTGCGGAAACGAAACGCAAACAAGTCGGCCAGGGACGAGAGCTGATAAGTGCGGGTGATTTTCAGGATTGGATACAAGAGCACCGGCGCCAGCAGAAAGGCCCCGGAAACCCCGAGGTAGCTGGACAGAAAACCATAGCCGTACTGATAGGCCAGACCCACCGTGCCATAAAACGCCCAGGCACTGGCGTAAACACCCAGCGACAGGGTGTACGTCAGCGGGTGGCGAATGATCGCCCGGGGAATCATGCCCCGTTCGCTGATCCAGGCCACACCGAACAGCACCGCCAGGTACGCGGCGCTGATCAGGATCATCTGGGTCAGGCTAAAGCTCATCGGCATCTTTTTGGCTCTGCAGAATGAAGGTCACGACAATCAGAATCAGCCAGAGCAAATAAGGGCGATACCAGGCGCCCGTGGCGTCGATCCACCAATCCATGATGGCCGGGGAGAACAGATAAATCCCCACTACCAGGAGCAGGACCAAGCGATAGATGTACATCCCGGCCTCTCTTTTTTATGCGCGTGCCCGAAAACGTGCGGCGATGGTAACGGATGGGCGCGCCACTGCAAGTGGCATCACTGCAGTTGCGCTTCAGGCAGCGTCAGTGTGCGCGGGATCAGCGATGCGTCCCAGTGGGCAATTCCCCAGTTCAGCGCTTCTCGTGGCGTGGCGTCATTCAGTTCGGTCACAGGTGTGTGCCCCAGCGCCCGCAAGGCGCGCAGCAACAGCGGCGTGGCCTGATCTTCGGTCAGCGGCGGCGAGCGGTAGGATTTGCCGAGTTTGTGGCCGTCCGGCTGGGTAATCAGCGGGATGTGCAGGTAGCGCGGTTGCGGCAGGCCGAGCAGTTCTTGCAGATAGAGCTGGCGTGGCGTGGAATCCAGCAAATCGGCACCGCGCACGATATCGGTGATGCCTTGCCAGGCATCGTCCAGCACTACCGCCAATTGGTAGGCATAGAGCCCGTCGCGGCGGCGGATCACGAAATCACCGACCTCCCGGCCCAGGTGTTGACGGAATTCGCCCTGCACCCGGTCGATGAAGTGGTATTCCAGTTCCGGTACGCGCAGGCGAATCGCCGCGTTCTCGGTGCCGTGCCCCGCGTTGCGGCAGAATCCGGGATAGATGCCGTGATACGGCTCCAATTGCTTGCGCGAACAGGTGCAAGCGTAGGCCAGGCCCTGATTGAACAGGCGATTGATGACTTCGTCATAGGTCGCGTGCCGCTCACTCTGTCGGACCATGTCGCCATCCCACTCGAACCCGTAGCTTTCCAGTGCCTTGAGAATCGCCCTCTGAGCGCCGGGCTCTTCGCGCGGCGGATCGAGATCCTCCATGCGCACCAGCCAGCGGCCACCGACCGAACGGGCGTCGAGGTAGGAGGCCAGTGCTGCGACCAACGAACCGAAGTGCAAGAGGCCACTGGGCGTAGGGGCGAAGCGTCCAATGTAGAGAGGGGAAGTCGTGGCAGTCATGGACGAATGTTACTTTCTCTGGTCGTGCGCGAGTCCCTGTGGGAGCGAGCCTGCTCGCGAAGGGGCCATCAGATCCAACATTTGTGTTGCCTGACACACCGCATTCGCGAGCAGGCTCGCTCCCACAGGTTTTTTGCCGAGGCGAAATTCAGAAACAAAAAACGGAGCGTTCGCACGCTCCGTTCTTCGTTCAAGTCGCAAAGATTACTTGCCGACTTGCTTTTCCTTGATTTCCGCCAGGGTCTTGCAGTCAACGCACATGTCGGCGGTAGGGCGGGCTTCCAGCCGCTTGACGCCGATTTCGACGCCGCAGGACTCACACCAGCCGTATTCTTCGTCTTCGATCAATTGCAGGGTTTTGTCGATTTTCTTGATCAGCTTGCGCTCGCGGTCGCGGGCGCGCAATTCGAGGCTGAATTCTTCTTCCTGGCTGGCACGATCTGCCGGGTCCGGGAAGTTGGCCGCTTCGTCTTTCATGTGATCAACAGTACGGTCGACTTCCTGCATCAAGTCCTGTTTCCACTTGTTCAGGATCTTGGTGAAGTGAGCGCGCATGGGCTTGCCCATGTACTCTTCGCCCTTCACTTCTTTGTAGGGTTCGAAGCCGCTGATCGACTGGTTCTGCTGTTGCTTTGCTTGGGTGGGCATGAAATGGACCGCCTCTACTCTTGTAATCCATTGCGCAGGATTGCTCCATCACCGACACCTGCCGGCCCTGCGGCTGCAAGCGGGCGAACTTACCAGATCAAATCGGACCGCGCTACTCCCGGATGTCGAGCCCGCGGCCCGTGGGCCTTGCAAAAGATTGCAAAGCCTTGCCTGGCGGCTCTGGAGACCTGATCAATTATTGATTTTAGTCAAACCTGGAGCATACGCTTGAACCGTTTGAGACCAGCGTTATATGGGCTCTGACCGCTTTAGGTTCTCGCTCGTTCCTGCGCTTGGGTAGAATCGATTCTTTTCCCCGTTGTAAGGAAGGCTAATGGCTCTGTCCTACAGTGCGCGCAGTCGCGCTATCGAACCGTTTCACGTCATGGCCCTGCTGGCGCGGGCCAACGAGCTGCAAGCGGCCGGCCACGACGTGATTCACCTGGAAATCGGCGAGCCGGACTTCACCACCGCCGAGCCGATCATCCAGGCCGGCCAGGCCGCGCTGACAGCGGGGAAGACCCGTTACACTGCTGCCCGCGGCATTCCCGAGCTGCGCGAAGCCATTTCGGGCTTTTATCAGCAGCGTTACGGGCTGAGCATCGATCCGCAGCGCATCCTCATCACGCCCGGCGGTTCAGGCGCGTTGCTGTTGGCCAGCGCTCTGCTGGTGGACCCAGGCAAGCATTGGCTGCTGGCAGACCCCGGTTACCCGTGCAACCGGCACTTCCTGCGGTTGGTGGAAGGCGCGGCGCAGCTTGTTCCTGTAGGTCCGGACGTGCGTTATCAGCTGACCCCGGATCTGGTCGCGCGTCACTGGGATCACGACAGCGTCGGTGCCCTGGTGGCATCGCCGGCCAACCCGACCGGGACCATCCTGACCCGCGACGAGTTGGCCGGGCTCTCTGCCGCGATCAAGGCCCGTCACGGTCATTTGGTGGTCGACGAGATCTATCATGGCCTGACTTACGGCACGGATGCGGCCAGCGTGCTGGAAGTCGATGACGGCGCTTTCGTCCTCAATAGTTTTTCCAAGTATTTCGGCATGACCGGTTGGCGCCTCGGTTGGCTGGTAGCGCCTGAAGCGGCGGTCGGTGAGCTGGAGAAACTTGCCCAGAACCTTTACATCAGCGCGCCGAGCATGGCCCAGCACGCCGCATTGGCTTGCTTCGAACCCGCCACCATCCAAATTTTCGAGGAACGCCGAGCCGAGTTCGGTCGACGTCGTGATTTCCTGTTGCCCGCCCTGCGGGAATTGGGCTTCGGAATCGCAGTGGAGCCGGAAGGCGCGTTCTACTTGTACGCCGATATCAGCAAGTTCGGCGGCGATGCCTTCGCGTTCTGCCGGCATTTCCTCGAAATCGAGCACGTTGCGATCACTCCGGGTCTGGACTTCGGGCGTTATCAGGCCGGGCATCACGTGCGGTTTGCCTACACCCAAAGTCTTCCACGCTTGCAGGAAGCGGTTGAGCGGATTGCTCGTGGCTTGAAGAGCTGGCAAGGCTGATGCGTTTTCATCCTCCCCTCGAAGAAGGTCGCTTGATTCGTCGCTACAAACGTTTTCTCGCTGATATCGAAACCGTTAGCGGCGAGTTGCTGACCATTCACTGCCCGAACACCGGTTCGATGCTTAATTGCCAAGTCGAAGGCGGGCAGGTCTGGTTCAGCCGTTCCAACGACCCCAAGCGCAAGTTGCCCGGCACCTGGGAAGTCGGCGAAACCCCACAGGGGCGACTGTTCTGCGTAAACACCGGGCGCGCCAACGGTTTGATCGAAGAGGCGTTGCGGGCCAATGTCATCACCGAGCTGAACGGCTTTACCGAACTGAAGCGCGAAGTGGCCTACGGTCAGGAAAGCAGTCGCATCGATTTCCGTCTCGACTACCCGAGCGGGCCTGCATATGTGGAAGTCAAAAGCGTCACCCTGGGCTTCGATGGCTCGTTGGTGGCGGCCTTTCCCGACGCAGTGACCCAGCGCGGGGCCAAGCATTTGCGGGAGTTGGCGCATTTGGCCCGGGACGGAATTCGTGCCGTGCAGCTGTATTGCGTGAACCTGACCGGCATCGACTCCGTGCGTCCTGCGGAAGAAATCGATTCGGCCTACGCGGCGGCGTTACGCGAAGCGGTGGCGTGCGGGGTCGAAGTGCTGGCGTATGGTGTGCACTTGACCCACGAAGAGATGGTGGTCGATCGGCGTCTGGAAGTGTTGTTAAACGGTTAGCGTGACCCAGATTCCTTGCTCGTCTTCGTGGCAGGGGATGGTGGTCAGGGATTGCCCGGCGCATGGGCCGGCGACGCATTCGCCGTCTTCGATCAGAAACAGCGCGCCATGGGTGGCGCACTGGATCAGGCTGTTGCTGGGGTCGAGAAACTGGTCGGGTTTCCATTCCAGCCCGACGCCCCGGTGCGGGCAGCGATTTTCATACACATACACCCGGCCGCCCCGGCGCACGGCCAGGAGCTTCTGACCGTCGACGTCGAAACCGCGACTGCTGGCGTCAGCCAATTCGGCGCCTGTGCAAAGAAACTTCATGTCTATCCTCAAAGTCTCGCAGCTCGTGACCTGATAGGTCCGAGCTTGACGTTCAAATGCAAGCAATTATCAAATGGCTGCTCACCCACCGGGCGAGCGCCGGATGCCGAGGATACTTGGCCTGCCCTCTCGATGCCCGGGAAAACCTTTTAAAGGAAGCTGTTTATGCGCCTGAGTACCCGCGTTGCTGCGCTCTGTGCGTTCTATCCCGGTACGACCGGCCAATGATCCTTCTGATTAAACCCCGTGTGTTGTTCATTGGCCTGAGCCTGCTGTGTTTACTGGCGATCTGGCTGTCGCTGGCGTTGGGGCCGGTGAGTCTGCCGTTGTTCGATACTTTGCGCGCGGCGTTGCGGCTGATTGGCTTACCCATCGCGCCCGACGGGCTGGAGCAGGCCGAGCTGATCCTGGGGCAGATTCGCTTGCCGCGAACCTTGCTGGGCTTGGCAGTGGGCGGTGTGCTGGCGTTGTCCGGCGTGGCGATGCAGGGTTTGTTTCGCAACCCTCTGGCCGATCCGGGATTGGTGGGAGTCTCCAGTGGCGCAGCATTGGGCGCCGCCATCGCGATTGTCGGCGGCTCGGTGTTCGGCGGTCTGCCTGAATCCTTCGGGCCTTATCTGTTGTCGGTGTGTGCGTTTCTCGGCGGGCTGGGTGTAACTGCGCTGGTCTATCGATTGGGGCGACGCAATGGCCAGACCAATGTCGCCACCATGCTGCTGGCCGGCATTGCATTGACTGCCCTGGCCGGTTCGACGGTAGGGCTATTCACCTATCTGGCGGATGACGCAACTCTGCGCACCTTGACGTTCTGGAACCTGGGCAGCCTTAACGGCGCCAGTTATTCGCGACTTTGGCCGTTGCTGCTGGTAAGCACCGGTGTGGCGCTGTGGTTGCCTCGTCGGGCCAAGGCCTTGAATGCATTGTTGCTGGGGGAGTCGGAGGCCGGTCACCTGGGTATCGATGTCGAAAGCCTCAAGCGCGAACTGGTGTTCTGCACGGCGCTGGGCGTCGGCGCGGCGGTCGCGGCAGCGGGGATGATCGGGTTTGTCGGCCTGGTGGTGCCGCATCTGGTGCGGTTGCTGGCCGGCCCTGATCATAGGGTGTTGTTGCCTGCGTCGATATTGGCGGGGGCCAGTCTCTTGTTGTTTGCCGATCTGGTGGCGCGGCTGGCCCTGGCGCCGGCCGAGTTGCCGATCGGGATCGTCACAGCCTTCATCGGCGCACCGTTCTTTCTGTATCTACTGCTCAGAGGGCGTGCCTGATGTTGCGAACGCAGAATCTGCAAATCCGGCGCGGTCGAAAGATTGTTCTCAGGGACATCACGCTCGAACTCAAACCGGGCGAAGTCCTCGGCGTGCTGGGCCCCAACGGGGCCGGCAAAAGCACATTGCTCGGCGCCCTGTGCGGCGAATTGCATGCAGATCATGGCAGTGTCTGGCTCGATGAGCGCGAGCTGAGTGATTGGGGCGGGGCGCAGCGAGCCCAACGTTTGGCGGTGTTGCCGCAGGTGTCGACCCTGGACTTTGCCTTTCGCGTCGAAGAAGTGGTCGGCATGGGACGTTTGCCTTATCAAAGCGGCCGGGTCCGGGATGACGAGATCGTCGCTGCCGCGCTGCACGCGGCTGATGCGCGGCATCTGAGTGGACGCAGCTATCTGGCACTTTCTGGCGGCGAGCGTCAGCGGGTGCATCTGGCGCGGGTGCTGGCGCAACTCTGGCCGGGGGAGGCGGGGCAAACGTTGTTGCTCGATGAACCGACGTCGATGCTCGACCCGCTGCATCAACACACTACTCTGCAAGCAGTGCGCGAGTTTGCTGATCGTGGCGCTGCAGTGCTGGTGATCCTGCATGATCTGAACCTGGCGGCACGCTATTGTGATCGTCTGTTACTGCTCGAAGGTGGGCGTCCCGTGGCGCTGGATACGCCGGAGCAGGTGCTGCGTCCGGAACCGCTCAAGGCCGTGTTCGGGTTGGAAGTATTGGTGCAGCCGCACCCGGAGCGTGGGCATCCGCTGATCATCGCCCGCTGAGCATTCCATCGAGGTGAGAACATGCGTGTGATGGTGATACTGACTGTGCTGTTATTGAGTGCCTGTCAGCATGTGCCGGTGGTGCCGCCACCCGTCGGCGGCGAGATCCGGGACCTGCGCAGCGGTCAAACCCTGACAGCGCAGGAACTGCTTGCGCGGTTAGCCAAGCCTTCGCGGTTGATCGTCGGCGAGCAGCATGACAATCGTGATCACCATCAACTGCAATTGTGGTTATTGCAGGCACTGAATGAGCAGCGGCCTCAAGGCAGTTTGCTGCTGGAAATGCTCACGCCGGATCAGCAAGCGCGCGTTGATCACGTCAGGCAGTCTTCACCGCTACCCGCTGACTTGCCCACTGCATTGGCCTGGCAATCGGGTTGGGACTGGAACCTGTATGGGCCGATCGTCGATTTTGCCCTGACTCAGCCGTACCCGTTACTGGCGGCCAATCTGGACACGGTTGAAGTCCGTACTGTCTATGCCAAACCGCCGACATTGAGCGGTTCGCGCTCCAACGCCTCGATGGTCAAGAAGACGTTGCTGGCACAAATCAGCGACTCCCACTGCGGCTTGCTGCCCACATCGCAAATGCCCGCGATGCTGGCTGTCCAGCAACAGCGTGATCGGCGGATGGCCGGGCGATTCCTGGCCGCACCGACGCCTTCACTGCTGTTTGCCGGCGCGTACCACGCGCGCAAGGATGTCGGGGTGCCGATCCATGTGCTGGATCTGGATGAGTCCGAAGCGCTAATGGTGTTGATGCTGGCAGAGGAGGGGGCCGAGGTCACGCCGGCGATGGCCGATTACGTCTGGTATACGCCCGCCACGCCACCGCAGGATTACTGCGCGCAAATGCGTAAACAGTTCGGCAAGCAGTCAGGGCAGTAAAACCTGGCGAGTTTTCCACAGGCAAAAAAAGACCCGGCAAGAGCCGGGTCAAATAACCGTGATTAGCCTGATGAGGAGATAATCTGAGAGTCCGAACCAAGGGCCTTTCAGAATATCGACCAGTCTCGCGACCAGTTGTGATAATAATAGCGATTCTCATTATCAAGTCAACCGCTGATTTTCAATTTCTGTGGATCTCACCAGTTCCCTTGGTGAAGGCCCTGCAATCATTAGTCTTCAGGATGTGCTCAAGCGAAATTACATCCGTTCAAATCTTGTGGCGTGACGAGATAGCATCCAGCTGTTTGTTCAAGGCTTCTTTGCGTTCGGCGGGAATGTCGTTCCAGTGAACATCCATCAGTGCGCCTTCAATCGCATACAACAACACCTTGGAAGCCCGAAAACCGCGCGTGCGCACGGCCCGATAAGCATCCACAGCTCCCAGCCGGCGCAAGTCCGAGGCACTGTGGATGCCCACGGCATGCAGCCATTGCGCCGACGTCTTGCCAAGATTTTTCAGGTGTTGCAGTTCATCATTCATCAAGCCTCCTTGCGACAGCCGAACGGTGCGTGGGCGAGCCTCTCAGCAGTGTAGCCATCAGTAGGAAAAGCGTGATTGTTTGGTCGGTTTCGACGCAAAAGCTTCTAAGAAGAGGGCTCAAGAAGCGGCGTGAAAGAGCTGCGAGTGCAGTCAGAAGACGGGCGGAGGATTGAGTTTCAGGGTAAAAAAAGTACAGAGTCCAGCGCAAAGCAAGGGCGCCGGACTTGATAGAACGTCGCTTTTAGTGGGTGCGATAACGCAGTCGCGTCCCGAAATTCATCGACATCAGAATCTCATCGGCACTCAGCTCGGGCGGGAAGTAGGCGCCTGAGATCTGCGCGTGGGCCAGGCTCGCGCCTTCCAGAGAGGCGTTGCGAAAGTCGATACCACGCAAGTCGGCGGAGCGGAAATAGGCATCGCTGAAGTCGACGCCATCGGCATTCAGTTCACGCAGATCGAGGCCACGGAAATCGCCACCGACCATGTCGATAAGCCCATCTTTCGGGCGTTCATTGTTAAAGCCTGTGATGTCGTCTTTGTGCAGCAAGGCATAAAGCGGGGTGTCGAGAAGTTTCGGCTGGCTCATGTCGCATCACCTGATGGTTTTATGACGCCAGTATAGTGCCACTATTTGATAGCCGTGAAGCCGGTGAGGGCTTCACGGTTGAAATAGTTTTTTACAGGCCTGGCAGGCGTTGGCGAATCTGCGCAACGACGGTATCGAGCGTGCCACTTTCATTGGTCTGGACGCGTTTGCTGCACAGAATTTCTGCTGGCGTCAGGGCCTCGCGGCTGGCTTGCTGGGCGGCGATAACGGTCAGGTTGGCGTCGGATGGATCGTTATTGTCTGCCTGACGTTGCTTCAACCAGCTCTCGATCACCGCTTGCGGTGCGTCGCAGTCGAGGATCAGGAATGGTGCCCCCGTGGCTTCGGCGATTTTTGCCGCGCCGTCGCGTTGGTCGCGCTTGAGGTACGTGGCATCGACCACTACCGGGAAACCGGCACGCAGAATCACACTGGCAACTTCATGCAGGCGGCTGTAGGTGGCAGCGCTGGCGTCGGCACTATAGATGCCGGCCTGCGGGTCGTTCGGTACGGTTTGCTCGCCGAACATACGCTTGCGCTCGACATCGGAACGCAGGCGAATGGCGCCCAGCGCTTCCACCAGGCGCATGGCCACGTGACTCTTGCCGACGGCGGAAACACCGTGGGTAATCGCCAGGAAGCGCGAAGGAATGGTGCTGTAACTTTCCGCCAGGTTGGCGTAGTTGCGGTACTGACGCAGAGTAGTGGCGCGCTGTACCGGATCGGCCTCGGCGGGCATGCTGAACAGGCTGACCTTGGCGCGAACCAGTGCGCGGTAGGCTTTATAGAAGTTCAGCAGCTCAAGGCCCTGATAGTCGCCGGTCAGCTCCAGGTATTGGCTGATGAAACGGCGCGCCAGGCACTTCAGGCCACGGTCTTCCAGGTCCATCGCCAGGAAACCGGTGTCGGCATAAACGTCGGTGAAGCGGAACGGTTCGTTGAACTCGATGCAGTCGAAGATCACCACGTTGCCGTCGATCACGGTGGCGTTGCCCAAGTGAATGTCACCGTGGCATTCACGAATGAAGCCGTCGGCCTTGCGCTGGGCGAACAGCGGCTTGAGGCGTTCGAAGCTGCTTTCGGTCCAGGCTTGCAGCGCCTCGAGTTGCAGCAGATCGGCCTTGTCGCTGAGGAACGGACGAATCTGTTCGAAGTTCTGCCGTACCGGCGCCATCACGCTGTCTGGCGTGCCGGCTTCGTGTTCGGCTGGCACTTTCGGCGCGCTGAGGTGGAATTGAGCGATCTGCGCAGCCATCTCGTCGATGTGCGTGGTGGTCAATTCGCCGTTGGTTTGCAAGGTGCTGAGCAATTGGCTTTGTGGGAACTGACGCATTTTCAGAGCGTAATCGACAACCGGGCCATCGCCGCCCAGTTGTGGCGCCTCGGCGCTGCCAGTGATTGGCAACACTTCAAGATACAAATCATGGGTCAGACGCTGGTTCAGGCGCAGCTCTTCAGCGCAGAAATGCTCGCGAGCCTCGAGGCTGGTGAAGTCGAGGAAGCCGAAATTCACTGGCTTCTTCACTTTATAAGCGTAGGGGCCGGTGAGCAGCACCCAGGAAATATGGGTCTCGATGACCTGGAACCCGTCTACGGGATGGGGGTAGAGGGCCGGGTTTTGCAGGGCAGCGATCAGGGACTGGCTCACAGGCGATCCTTCAGAGTCTGGGGAAAATTCAAGGCCGTCATTATGGCCGCAAGTCCGCCCGACGCAAACCTCAGCGGGCTTCTGTTGAGTATGAATAAAGTGCGTATAATCCGCCGCCATGACTCGTACTCGATCCCCCCGCACCCCCAAAAAACCACCTTCCAAGGGCTTGCGCCCCTGGCTGGGCTGGGCCCTTAAACTCAGCCTGGTCGGCCTTGTGGTGCTTGCCGGGTTCGCGGTTTACCTCGACGCTGTGGTTCAGGAGAAGTTTTCCGGCAAGCGCTGGACTATCCCGGCCAAGGTGTACGCGCGCCCGCTCGAGCTGTTCACTGGCCAGAAACTGAGCAAGGAAGACTTCCTCACCGAACTCGATGCCCTGGGTTACCGACGTGAAGCCGTCAGCAACGGCCCCGGCGCGGCAGCGGTCAATGGCAATACCGTCGACTTGAATACCCGAGGCTTCCAGTTCTATGAAGGCCTGGAGCAGGCTCAGCCCGTGCGGGTGCGCTTCTCCGGCGATTACGTGGCCGAGCTCTCGGCGACCAACGGTTCGAAGCTTTCTGTGGTGCGACTGGAGCCGCTGCTGATCGGCGGGATTTACCCGAAAAACCTCGAAGACCGCATCCTGATCAAGATCGATCAGGTGCCGCCGTATTTGCTCGAAACCCTGGTTGCCGTAGAAGACCGGGATTTCTACAGCCACTGGGGCGTGTCGCCGAAGTCGATTGCCCGAGCCATCTACGTCAACACCTCGGGCGGCAAGATGACCCAGGGCGGCAGTACGCTGACGCAACAGTTGGTCAAGAACTTCTACCTCACCAGCGAACGCAGCCTGACCCGTAAGCTCACCGAAGCCATGATGGCGTTGTTGCTTGAGCTGCATTACGACAAGCGCGAAATTCTTGAGGCTTACCTCAATGAAGTGTTCGTCGGCCAGGATGGTCAACGCGCGGTGCACGGTTTCGGTCTGGCCAGCCAGTTCTTCTTCGGGCAGCCATTGTCCGAACTGAAACTGCATCAAGTCGCTTTGTTGGTGGGCATGGTCAAGGGGCCGTCCTATTACAACCCGCGTCGCAACCCTGAGCGGGCGCTGGAGCGGCGCAATCTGGTGCTCGATGTTCTGGGGGAACAAGGCGTTGCCAGCGCCGAACAGGTTGAAGCAGCGAAGAAAATGCCACTGGGTGTGACCACTCGCGGCAAGTTGGCCGACAGCTCGTTCCCGGGCTTCCTCGACCTGGTTAAACGTCAGTTGCGCGAAGACTATCGCGACGAAGACTTGACCGAAGAAGGTCTGCGGATCTTCACCAGTTTCGACCCGATCCTGCAGATGAAAGCCGAAGCGTCGGTCAACGACACGTTCAAGCGTCTGTCTGGGCGCAAGGGTTCCGATGAGGTTGAGGCGGCCATGGTCGTGACCAATCCGGAAACTGGCGAAGTCCAGGCCATGATCGGTAGTCGTCAGGCAAGTTTTGCCGGTTTCAACCGGGCGCTGGACGCGGTACGACCGATCGGCTCGTTGATCAAACCGGCGGTTTATCTGACAGCCCTGGAGAAACCGAGCCAGTACACGCTGACCAGTTGGCTGTCGGACGACTATTTCTCGGTCAAAGGCGCGGACGGTCAGGTCTGGAAACCGCAGAACTATGATCGCCGTTCCCACGGTACGGTGTTCCTTTATCAAGGGTTGGCGCATTCCTACAACCTGTCGACCGCGCGTCTCGGCTTGGCGGTGGGCGTACCGAATGTCTTGAAGACCCTGGCGCGCCTGGGTGTAAGTCGCGAGTTCCCGGCGTTCCCGTCGATGTTGCTCGGTGCCGGTGGCATGACCCCGATCGAAGTGGCGACCATGTACCAGACACTGGCCAATGGCGGGTTCAATACGCCGATGCGCGGGATTCGCAGCGTGCTGACGGCCGAGGGCGAGCCGCTCAAGCGTTATCCGTTCCAGATTCAGCAGCAATTCGATCCGGCGTCCATTTACCTGATCCAGAGCGCCATGCAACGGGTCATGCGTGAAGGCACCGGTAGTTCGGTTTACAACGTGTTGCCGAAAACCCTGACTCTGGCCGGCAAAACCGGTACCAGTAACGATTCGCGGGACAGCTGGTTCGCCGGTTTCAGTCAGGATCTGCTGGCGGTGGTCTGGCTGGGGCGCGATGATAACGGCAAGACGCCGTTCACCGGTGCTACCGGTGCGTTGCAGGTCTGGACCAGTTTCATGCGCAAGGCCGATCCGCTACCGCTGGACATGCCGCAGCCGGACAACATCGTTCAGGCGTGGGTCGATTCGCGCACCGGGCAAGGTTCTGAGGGCAGCTGCCCAGGCGCCGTGCAGATGCCGTATATTCGCGGCAGCGAACCGCCTCCTGGTCCCGCTTGCGGTGGCGAAGGCCCTGCTTCCGGCGAATCGGTGATGGATTGGGTCAAGGGCTGGATGAATTAAGCGAAGAGGGTTTCAAGTGAACAAGTGGTTGATTCCAGCAGTGACCGCCGTGGCTTTGCTCAGCGGCTGCTCCACCGTACAGCGTGGTTCGATTCCGGTTGTGGATTCTGGCAGCGCCGTTTCGAACAGTGAACGGATACAGGCGAATGGCGGTTACCGTCAGACGACGGTAAAACGTCCTGTGCAAGGCCAGACTCAGGCAATCCCGCAAGGTGACACTGGCGTTGTGGTGATGGTGCCGGGTGGTGGCGCTGTTTCCTCGGCCCCGATCAGCACTTCGCCGATTACCCCGGGCCCGATTGATACCTCGCCGGTCCAGTCGGCACCGATCAACCAGGGCAGCTACAGCATGCCATCGACGCCAAGCGGAATTCCCTCGGCGAGCTCCGGCGGCCTGTCTGCCGATGAGCAACTGGACGGTCCTGTCCTGGCGTTGTTGACCACTGCCCAGCAGCAACAGGCCAGCGGCGACCTTAATGGCGCGTCCTCCAGTCTCGAGCGCGCCCAGCGTGTCGCGCCGCGTGAGCCGCAAGTGCTTTATCGCCTGGCCCAGGTGCGTATGGCCCAAGGCGATGCGGCACAGGCCGAGCAATTCGCTCGCCGTGGTCTGACGTTCGCCAATGGTCGTCCGGCCCTTCAGGCCAGCCTGTGGGAATTGATCGCCCAGGCTCGTGAGAAGCAGGGTGACTCCGCCGGTGCGGCGTTGGCTCGTCAGAAGGCCAAGGTCTCGTTGTGATGGATGCACGCTTCCCGAAGATTGCCGAGCAGTTGCTGTTGATCGAGCGTGAACTGCGCGTTC
This sequence comes from Pseudomonas sp. S2_A02, assembly GCF_054668495.1. Classification (NCBI taxonomy): domain Bacteria; kingdom Pseudomonadati; phylum Pseudomonadota; class Gammaproteobacteria; order Pseudomonadales; family Pseudomonadaceae; genus Pseudomonas; species Pseudomonas sp. S2_A02. The sequence continues at coordinate 4,678,403 of NZ_CP162776.1, forward strand.
AGGGCTGGTGGGACGATGTTGCACCGTCCGCTGAAGCGCTATCCAGCGTCGAGCCGTTCTCGGTGGATACGCTGGATTTCGAGCAATGGCTGCAATGGATTTTCCTGCCGCGGATGAAGATAATCCTTGAACAGGATCTGCCGCTGCCCAACGCATCGGGGATCCAGGAGATGGCCGAAATGGTCTTCGCCGCCCGCAACGTCCAGGGCAAGGATCGCTATTTGCAGGTCTTGCTCAAAGAGTTCGACCTGTTGATCACCGCCTCTCGCTGAATCGAAACTGCCAGGACCTACTGGCAGTTTTTCGCAATCTGTTTCTGTGCTTCGGTCATGCGCTCCTGACGTTGTTGGTCGGTCAGGCGGCGCGTCTCGCCGTCGACCTCCTCCCGTAATCGCGGATTATTCTGCAGTTGAGCCAGGTTCGTTCGGGCCTGTTCGCAGAATACTTTTAGCTGGGCTTGCTGCTCGGCGACCTGCTTTTTCACTTTGTTGTCGATGGCCCGTTGATCGCCTATCACGTTGCTGCGCGTTGGTGTACTTGGTTTGCCGACGGGCGGGGCGGGCGTCACCACGAGGGTGGGCTCCTGGCCTGGGGGCGGTTGCGCATCAAAATGGGTAACGCCCTGGGCATCGACCCATTTATAGATCTGACCCGCCATGCACAAAGGGCTCAGGCTGATCAGCAAGCCGGCGGTGAAGAAGAACGTTCGCATGCCATTTCCTTGTCATGGGTGCGCAATCGAAGCTAACACAGTTGCGGTTTAAAGGTTTTTTCTTGCGTTCTCATGCGCTTAGTTCGAATAAAGCACATTGACGGCTTGACTTGCGATGGGCGAAACAGAAGAATCCAAAGTCCGCTGTAGAGGGACTGCCAGAAGCAGACCCACTCGGTAGATCATGAGGCGCACATCCGCGCCGACCTGTTACACCCGCAACGCGTTACCTCGCGCTGGGTGGGAAAGGCCCGCAACACTTGGGACGATCCCAATACTTGCTCAGTCAGTGCTGACGTAGTCGGCGACCACCGTCGCTCATGCTCTGCCGAGAAGTAAACCTATTAAGACCCGTCCTCTGTGTATGTGGGCGGTATTCTGGCGTTTTAGAGGTGAACAACGTGGAGCTTTTATCTGGCGGTGAGATGCTCGTCCGCTTTTTGCGTGACGAAGGCGTCAAATATATCTACGGGTACCCGGGTGGTGCTCTTCTTCATGTCTATGATGCCCTGTTCAAAGAACCGGAAGTGACCCACATCCTGGTTCGTCACGAGCAGGCTGCGACCCATATGGCTGACGGCTATGCCCGTGCCACCGGTAAAGCCGGTGTGGTACTGGTGACCTCCGGCCCGGGCGCAACCAACGCCATCACCGGTATTGCCACGGCCTACATGGACTCCATTCCGATGGTGATCATTTCCGGCCAGGTGCCTAGCACCCTGGTAGGCACCGATGCATTCCAGGAAACCGACATGATCGGTATCTCCCGGCCAATCGTGAAGCACAGCTTCATGATCAAGCATGCGTCGGAAATCCCGGAGGTCATGAAGAAAGCGTTCTACCTGGCGCAATCCGGTCGCCCTGGTCCGGTCGTTGTCGATATCCCGAAAGACATGACCAACCCGGCCGAGAAGTTCGAATACATCTTCCCGAAAAAAGCCAAGCTGCGTTCCTACAGCCCGGCCGTTCGCGGTCACTCCGGGCAAATCCGCAAGGCAGCTGAAATGCTCCTGGCGGCCAAGCGTCCTGTGCTTTATGCAGGCGGCGGCGTGATTCTCGGTGGTGGCTCCGCGCCGCTGACCGAACTGGCGAAGATGCTCAACCTGCCTGTGACCAATACCCTGATGGGCCTGGGTGCCTACCCTGGCACCGACCGTCAGTTCATTGGCATGCTCGGCATGCACGGCAGCTACACCGCCAACCTGGCGATGCACCATGCCGATGTGATCCTTGCAGTCGGCGCACGCTTCGATGACCGTGTGATCAACGGCCCGGCCAAGTTCTGTCCGAATGCCAAGATCATTCACATCGACATCGACCCGGCTTCGATCTCCAAGACCATCAAGGCAGACGTTCCTATCGTCGGTCCGGTCGAGAGTGTCCTGACCGAAATGGTCGCGATCCTCAAGGAAATCGGCGAGACCCCGAACAAGGAGTCCGTTGCCAGCTGGTGGAAGCAAGTTGATGAGTGGCGCGGTGACCGCGGCCTGTTCCCTTATGACAAGGGCGACGGCAGCGTGATCAAGCCGCAGACCGTGATTGAAACCCTGTGCGAAGTGACCAAGGGCGACGCCTTTGTGACCTCCGACGTGGGCCAGCACCAAATGTTCGCCGCGCAGTACTACACGTTCAACAAGCCAAACCGCTGGATCAACTCCGGTGGCCTGGGCACCATGGGCTTCGGTTTTCCGGCGGCCATGGGCATCAAGCTGAGCTTCCCGGATGAAGACGTCGCCTGCGTAACGGGTGAGGGCAGCATCCAGATGAACATTCAGGAACTGTCGACCTGCCTGCAATACGGTTTGCCGGTGAAGATCGTCATTCTGAATAACGGTGTACTGGGTATGGTTCGCCAGTGGCAGGACATGAGTTATGGCAGCCGCCACTCGCACTCCTACATGGAATCGTTGCCTGACTTCGTCAAGCTGGCCGAGGCCTATGGTCACGTTGGTGTGCGCATCACCGAATCGAAAGATTTGAAGTCGAAGATGGAAGAGGCGTTCGCCATGAAAGATCGCCTGGTGGTTATCGATATTTCGGTCGACACCAGCGAGCACGTCTACCCGATGCAGATCAAAGACGGCTCCATGCGCGATATGTGGCTGAGCAAGACGGAGCGTACTTAATCATGCGGCACATTATTTCCTTGCTTCTGGAAAACGAACCGGGCGCTCTGTCTCGTGTAGTCGGCCTGTTCTCGCAGCGCAACTACAACATCGAGAGCCTGACCGTGGCACCCACCGAAGACCCGACCCTGTCGCGTCTGACGCTGACCACTGTCGGCCATGATGAAGTCATCGAACAGATCACCAAGAACCTGAACAAGCTGATCGAAGTGGTAAAACTGGTCGACCTGTCGGAGAGTGCTCACATCGAGCGCGAACTGATGCTGGTCAAGGTCAAGGCCACCGGCGCCCAGCGCGCCGAGATCAAGCGCACCACCGATATTTATCGTGGGCAGATCGTTGATGTCAGCGCTAGCGTGTATACCGTTCAATTGACCGGTACCAGCGATAAGCTCGACAGCTTCATTCAATCGATCGGGACTGCCTCGATTCTGGAAACCGTACGCAGTGGCGTCACCGGGATTGCCCGCGGCGACAAAGTACTGAGCATCTAAACCAAATTAGCGAATGGCCTGAACGGCCAGGATATAGAGGGGAATTTCATGAAAGTTTATTACGAAAAAGACTGCGACCTGTCGATCATCCAGGGCAAGAAAGTTGCCATCATCGGTTACGGTTCCCAGGGCCACGCTCAAGCGTGCAACCTGAAAGACTCCGGCGTTGACGTTACTGTTGGTCTGCGTAAAGGTTCGGCTACCGTTGCCAAAGCTGAAGCCCACGGCCTGAAAGTGACTGACGTTGCTTCCGCCGTAGCGGCTGCCGACCTGGTCATGATCCTGACCCCGGACGAGTTCCAGTCTGCCCTGTACAAGAACGAAATCGAGCCGAACATCAAGAAAGGCGCCACCCTGGCCTTCTCCCACGGTTTCGCGATTCACTACAACCAGGTTGTGCCACGTGCTGACCTCGACGTGATCATGATCGCGCCGAAAGCTCCGGGCCACACCGTGCGTTCCGAGTTCGTCAAAGGCGGCGGTATCCCTGACCTGATCGCTATCTACCAGGATGCTTCGGGCAACGCCAAAAACGTTGCACTGTCCTACGCCGCTGGCGTTGGTGGCGGTCGTACCGGCATCATCGAAACTACTTTCAAGGACGAGACCGAAACCGACCTGTTCGGCGAGCAAGCCGTTCTGTGCGGTGGTACCGTTGAGCTGGTAAAAGCCGGTTTCGAAACCCTGGTTGAAGCTGGCTACGCGCCGGAAATGGCCTACTTCGAATGCCTGCACGAACTGAAGCTGATCGTTGACCTCATGTACGAAGGCGGTATCGCCAACATGAACTACTCGATCTCCAACAACGCCGAGTACGGCGAGTACGTGACCGGTCCGGAAGTGATCAACGCCGAATCCCGTCAGGCCATGCGCAACGCCCTGAAACGTATTCAGGACGGCGAATACGCCAAGATGTTCATCAGCGAAGGCGCCACCGGCTATCCTTCGATGACCGCCAAGCGTCGTAACAACGCCGCTCACGGTATCGAAATCATTGGTGAGCAACTGCGCTCCATGATGCCGTGGATCGGTGCCAACAAGATCGTCGACAAAGCCAAGAACTAAGTCCCGAGCTTGTACGGAAAACGCGGCCTAGGCCGCGTTTTTTCGTTTGGATCCGCCGGTTCTGGTATAAAGCTGCATTGTTTGTGGCCGAACCGTCGTCCCAGGCACCTGTCGAAACTTTCCACCCGTTACAAGGTAAATGTCCATGAGCGAACGTCCCGAAGAGCCAAAGCAGGCTTCTGACGCCGAAAGCCTTCTGCCCATCGATGAACACATCGAAGAAGGGCATGACGCTGAAGGTCGTAAAGTCCGGCATCGTGGTATCTATCTTTTGCCGAATCTGTTCACCACTGCGAACCTCTTCGCAGGGTTCTATTCCATCATCAATTCGATGAGCGCCCAGAGTGCCTTGAGTGCCGGTGATGCGATCGGCGCGAGCAAATATTTTGCGTTTGCCGCGATCGCGATTTTCGTCGCCATGGTGCTTGACGGCCTCGACGGCCGCGTTGCCCGTATGACCAATACCCAAAGCGCTTTCGGTGCCGAGTACGACTCGCTGTCGGACATGGTTGCCTTTGGTGTGGCACCGGCATTGTTGGCATTCGGCTGGGCCTTGGGCGATATGGGCAAGGTCGGCTGGATGGTGGCCTTCATCTATGTAGCGGGTGCGGCATTGCGTCTGGCTCGTTTCAACACTCAGGTCGGCACCGCAGACAAACGTTACTTCATCGGTCTGGCCAGCCCGGCTGCCGCCGGTGTGGTTGCGGGCATTGTCTGGGCATTCAGCGACTACGGCATTCAGGGTTCCAAGATGTCGTTCCTGGTTGCACTGATGGTTGCCGCCGCTGGCATGTTGATGGTCAGTAACATCAAGTACAACAGCTTCAAGGAGTTGGACTTGAAAGGGCGCGTTCCTTTTGTCGCGATCCTCGCAGTGGTATTGGTATTCGCCGTTGTGTTCAGTGATCCGCCGCGTATCCTGCTGCTTGTTTTCCTCGGCTATGCGGCTTCCGGGCCGGTCCAGTACCTGTTGCGCCTTCGTCGGCACAAAAAAGCCGAGTGATGTAATTTCCCTCATACTCCGCAGTCTATGGGTGCATCTGTCCTCCAAAGCTGCGGAGTTGTCATGCTGATCAAAGTCCCCAAAGCGTCTGACTGTCATGAGTCGGACGTCACGCCTGAATCCCTCTACCTTTCTCGTCGCAGTGTATTAGGTGCCGCCGTCGCCGGTTTGGCGGTGAGCAGTCTGCCGCGTTGGGCGAGTGCCAACGATGTTGCGCGATATGCTGATGTCGAGCCTGGCAAGGCGCCCTCCTGGTTCGTCGAAAAGCTTCCTTCTACCAAATGGGGGGCGGTCAACGTCAAAGACGAGGCGATTACACCTTTCAAGGATGCGACCCACTACAACAACTTCTATGAGTTCGGTACCGATAAAGGTGATCCCGCGGCCAACGCCGGTGCGCTGAAAACCGAACCCTGGAGCGTGGTGGTGGACGGGGAGGTGGGGAAGCCGGGGCGGTATGCGCTGGAAGACTTCATGAAGCCTTATCAACTGGAAGAGCGCATTTACCGTCTTCGCTGTGTGGAAGCCTGGTCGATGGTTATTCCGTGGATCGGTTTCCCCATTTCTGCCTTGCTCAAAGAAGTTGAGCCAACGTCCAAGGCCAAGTTCATTCGCTTCGAAACCTTGCAGGATCCCAAAACTATGCCCGGGCAGCGTTCCGGCTTTGCCTTGATCGACTGGCCATATGTAGAAGGGTTGCGTCTGGATGAAGCGATGAATCCGTTGGCGATTCTAGCGGTGGGCATGTACGGGCGTGAGTTGCCGAATCAGAACGGTGCGCCGCTGCGACTGGTGGTGCCTTGGAAGTACGGCTTCAAGAGCATCAAATCCATCGTGCGGATCAGCTTGGTCAGCGAGCAGCCGAAAACTACCTGGCAGAGTATCGCCTCGGATGAGTATGGCTTTTATGCGAACGTGAACCCGACAGTCGATCACCCGCGTTGGACCCAGGCGCGGGAAAGGCGTTTGCCGAGCGGACTGTTCAAGCCCAATGTGCGGGACACGCAAATGTTCAATGGCTACTCGGATGAAGTCGCTTCTCTCTATACAGGGCTCGATCTGCGGAAGAATTACTGATGCGATATCCGTTCTGGCGTATTGGCGTCTTCATCGCTGCAGCGATTTGGCCGTTGCTTTGGTTGTATCAGGCCTTGGGGGATGTGTTGGGGCCGGATCCGGGCAAGGTACTGGTTGACCGCCTAGGGCTGGGGACGCTTGGCCTGCTACTCATTACATTAAGCATGACGCCTTTGCAGAAACTCACGGGTTGGGCGGGGTGGATTGCTGTTCGACGGCAGTTGGGGTTGTGGTGCTTCGCTTATGTGGTTCTGCATTTGAGCGGTTACACCGCGTTTATCCTTGGCTTTGATTGGTCGCAGTTGGGTATCGAGTTGCGCAAGCGGCCGTACATTATTGTCGGGGTACTGGGATTTCTCTGTTTGTTGGCATTGTCGGTTACCTCCAATCGCTACAGTCAGCGGCGTCTGGGTTCTCGCTGGAAAAAGTTGCATCGATTGGTCTATGTGGTTCTCGGGCTTGGATTGCTGCATATGTTGTGGATCGTGCGTGCCGATCTGAAGGAGTGGGCGATCTATGCTTCTATAGGTGCGTTGTTAGTGGTGTTGAGATTGCCGCCTGTAGCCCGCCGGATTCCACGTTTAACAGCTAAAAAGGCACCTTCTGCCCGAAAGGCGTAATTAGAGGTTGACGGCAGATTCTGGAAGTCTATAATTCGCCCCACTTCCGGCGCAGTCGAAACGGAAAACTCCTTGGTAAACAAAGAGTTATGCAGTTTTCGACAGCGGTTACGCTTCAGTTCATCGAGGCCAGAAGGAGTTGGTAAGGCAGTGTGTTTTCGCCTTATTGACGGTTCGATCTTCTCGGTCGAAAGCGGAGAAAAAGAGGTGTTGACAGCAGCGAGTAACGCTGTAGAATTCGCCTCCCGCTAACGAGAGATCGGAAGCGCAAGTGGTTGAAGTTGTTAAGGATTTCCAAGCGAAACTTTGAAAACTTCTGAAAATGACCGCTTGACAGTAACAGAGGCTGCTGTAGAATGCGCGCCTCGGTTGAGACGAAAGATCTTAACCAACCGCTCTTTAACAACTGAATCAAGCAATTCGTGTGGGTGCTTGTGGAGTCAGACTGATAGTCAACAAGATTATCAGCATCACAAGTTACTCCGCGAGAAATCAAAGATGTAACCAACGATTGCTGAGCCAAGTTTAGGGTTTCTTAAAAACCCAAAGATGTTTGAACTGAAGAGTTTGATCATGGCTCAGATTGAACGCTGGCGGCAGGCCTAACACATGCAAGTCGAGCGGCAGCACGGGTACTTGTACCTGGTGGCGAGCGGCGGACGGGTGAGTAATGCCTAGGAATCTGCCTGGTAGTGGGGGATAACGCTCGGAAACGGACGCTAATACCGCATACGTCCTACGGGAGAAAGCAGGGGACCTTCGGGCCTTGCGCTATCAGATGAGCCTAGGTCGGATTAGCTAGTTGGTGAGGTAATGGCTCACCAAGGCGACGATCCGTAACTGGTCTGAGAGGATGATCAGTCACACTGGAACTGAGACACGGTCCAGACTCCTACGGGAGGCAGCAGTGGGGAATATTGGACAATGGGCGAAAGCCTGATCCAGCCATGCCGCGTGTGTGAAGAAGGTCTTCGGATTGTAAAGCACTTTAAGTTGGGAGGAAGGGCAGTTACCTAATACGTAATTGTTTTGACGTTACCGACAGAATAAGCACCGGCTAACTCTGTGCCAGCAGCCGCGGTAATACAGAGGGTGCAAGCGTTAATCGGAATTACTGGGCGTAAAGCGCGCGTAGGTGGTTCGTTAAGTTGGATGTGAAATCCCCGGGCTCAACCTGGGAACTGCATTCAAAACTGACGAGCTAGAGTATGGTAGAGGGTGGTGGAATTTCCTGTGTAGCGGTGAAATGCGTAGATATAGGAAGGAACACCAGTGGCGAAGGCGACCACCTGGACTGATACTGACACTGAGGTGCGAAAGCGTGGGGAGCAAACAGGATTAGATACCCTGGTAGTCCACGCCGTAAACGATGTCAACTAGCCGTTGGGAGCCTTGAGCTCTTAGTGGCGCAGCTAACGCATTAAGTTGACCGCCTGGGGAGTACGGCCGCAAGGTTAAAACTCAAATGAATTGACGGGGGCCCGCACAAGCGGTGGAGCATGTGGTTTAATTCGAAGCAACGCGAAGAACCTTACCAGGCCTTGACATCCAATGAACTTTCCAGAGATGGATTGGTGCCTTCGGGAACATTGAGACAGGTGCTGCATGGCTGTCGTCAGCTCGTGTCGTGAGATGTTGGGTTAAGTCCCGTAACGAGCGCAACCCTTGTCCTTAGTTACCAGCACGTAATGGTGGGCACTCTAAGGAGACTGCCGGTGACAAACCGGAGGAAGGTGGGGATGACGTCAAGTCATCATGGCCCTTACGGCCTGGGCTACACACGTGCTACAATGGTCGGTACAGAGGGTTGCCAAGCCGCGAGGTGGAGCTAATCCCAGAAAACCGATCGTAGTCCGGATCGCAGTCTGCAACTCGACTGCGTGAAGTCGGAATCGCTAGTAATCGCGAATCAGAATGTCGCGGTGAATACGTTCCCGGGCCTTGTACACACCGCCCGTCACACCATGGGAGTGGGTTGCACCAGAAGTAGCTAGTCTAACCTTCGGGAGGACGGTTACCACGGTGTGATTCATGACTGGGGTGAAGTCGTAACAAGGTAGCCGTAGGGGAACCTGCGGCTGGATCACCTCCTTAATCGACGACATCAGCTGCTCCATAAGTTCCCACACGAATTGCTTGATTCATTGAAGAAGACGATAAAGAAGCAGCCTGTGTCAGGTTGTAGCTGAGTTGGTTAGAGCGCACCCCATGCTTCGTGGTTAAGAGCAGGGTGAGGTCGGCCTTAGTAGCTCGAAATTGGGTCTGTAGCTCAGTTGGTTAGAGCGCACCCCTGATAAGGGTGAGGTCGGCAGTTCGAATCTGCCCAGACCCACCAATTTTGTGTGGGAAACGCCTGTAGAAATACGGGGCCATAGCTCAGCTGGGAGAGCGCCTGCCTTGCACGCAGGAGGTCAACGGTTCGATCCCGTTTGGCTCCACCACTACTGCTTCTGTTTGTTGAAAGCTTAGAAATGAGCATTCCACCGAGCCGGTGATGAATGTTGATTTCTAGTCTTTGATTAGATCGTTCTTTAAAAATTTGGGTATGTGATAGAAAGATAGACTGAACGTTACTTTCACTGGTAACGGATCAGGCTAAGGTAAAATTTGTGAGTTGCTCTTTATGAGCAAGAATCGAATTTTCGGCGAATGTCGTCTTCACAGTATAACCAGATTGCTTGGGGTTATATGGTCAAGTGAAGAAGCGCATACGGTGGATGCCTTGGCAGTCAGAGGCGATGAAAGACGTGGTAGCCTGCGAAAAGCTTCGGGGAGTCGGCAAACAGACTTTGATCCGGAGATGTCTGAATGGGGGAACCCACCTAACATAAGTTAGGTATCTTAAGCTGAATACATAGGCTTAAGAAGCGAACCAGGGGAACTGAAACATCTAAGTACCCTGAGGAAAAGAAATCAACCGAGATTCCCTTAGTAGTGGCGAGCGAACGGGGACTAGCCCTTAAGTGGCTTTGAGATTAGCGGAACGCTCTGGAAAGTGCGGCCATAGTGGGTGATAGCCCTGTACGCGAAAATCTCTTAGTCATGAAATCGAGTAGGACGGAGCACGAGAAACTTTGTCTGAATATGGGGGGACCATCCTCCAAGGCTAAATACTACTGACTGACCGATAGTGAACTAGTACCGTGAGGGAAAGGCGAAAAGAACCCCGGAGAGGGGAGTGAAATAGATCCTGAAACCGTATGCGTACAAGCAGTGGGAGCCCACTTTGTTGGGTGACTGCGTACCTTTTGTATAATGGGTCAGCGACTTATTTTCAGTGGCGAGCTTAACCGAATAGGGGAGGCGTAGCGAAAGCGAGTCTTAATAGGGCGTCTAGTCGCTGGGAATAGACCCGAAACCGGGCGATCTATCCATGGGCAGGTTGAAGGTTGGGTAACACTAACTGGAGGACCGAACCGACTACCGTTGAAAAGTTAGCGGATGACCTGTGGATCGGAGTGAAAGGCTAATCAAGCTCGGAGATAGCTGGTTCTCCTCGAAAGCTATTTAGGTAGCGCCTCATGTATCACTGTAGGGGGTAGAGCACTGTTTCGGCTAGGGGGTCATCCCGACTTACCAAACCGATGCAAACTCCGAATACCTACAAGTGCCGAGCATGGGAGACACACGGCGGGTGCTAACGTCCGTCGTGAAAAGGGAAACAACCCAGACCGTCAGCTAAGGTCCCAAAGTTATGGTTAAGTGGGAAACGATGTGGGAAGGCTTAGACAGCTAGGAGGTTGGCTTAGAAGCAGCCACCCTTTAAAGAAAGCGTAATAGCTCACTAGTCGAGTCGGCCTGCGCGGAAGATGTAACGGGGCTCAAACCATACACCGAAGCTACGGGTATCACTTAGGTGATGCGGTAGAGGAGCGTTCTGTAAGCCTGTGAAGGTGAGTTGAGAAGCTTGCTGGAGGTATCAGAAGTGCGAATGCTGACATGAGTAACGACAATGGGTGTGAAAAACACCCACGCCGAAAGACCAAGGTTTCCTGCGCAACGTTAATCGACGCAGGGTTAGTCGGTCCCTAAGGCGAGGCTGAAAAGCGTAGTCGATGGAAAACAGGTTAATATTCCTGTACTTCTGGTTATTGCGATGGAGGGACGGAGAAGGCTAGGCCAGCTTGGCGTTGGTTGTCCAAGTTTAAGGTGGTAGGCTGGAATCTTAGGTAAATCCGGGATTCTAAGGCCGAGAGCTGATGACGAGTGTACTTTTAGTACACGAAGTGGTTGATGCCATGCTTCCAAGAAAAGCTTCTAAGCTTCAGGTAACCAGGAACCGTACCCCAAACCGACACAGGTGGTTGGGTAGAGAATACCAAGGCGCTTGAGAGAACTCGGGTGAAGGAACTAGGCAAAATGGCACCGTAACTTCGGGAGAAGGTGCGCCGGTGAGGGTGAAGCATTTACTGCGTAAGCCCACGCCGGTCGAAGATACCAGGCCGCTGCGACTGTTTATTAAAAACACAGCACTCTGCAAACACGAAAGTGGACGTATAGGGTGTGACGCCTGCCCGGTGCCGGAAGGTTAATTGATGGGGTTAGCTAACGCGAAGCTCTTGATCGAAGCCCCGGTAAACGGCGGCCGTAACTATAACGGTCCTAAGGTAGCGAAATTCCTTGTCGGGTAAGTTCCGACCTGCACGAATGGCGTAACGATGGCGGCGCTGTCTCCACCCGAGACTCAGTGAAATTGAAATCGCTGTGAAGATGCAGTGTATCCGCGGCTAGACGGAAAGACCCCGTGAACCTTTACTATAGCTTTGCACTGGACTTTGAATTTGCTTGTGTAGGATAGGTGGGAGGCTTTGAAGCGTGGACGCCAGTTCGCGTGGAGCCAACCTTGAAATACCACCCTGGCAACTTTGAGGTTCTAACTCAGGTCCGTTATCCGGATCGAGGACAGTGTATGGTGGGTAGTTTGACTGGGGCGGTCTCCTCCTAAAGAGTAACGGAGGAGTACGAAGGTGCGCTCAGACCGGTCGGAAATCGGTCGTAGAGTATAAAGGCAAAAGCGCGCTTGACTGCGAGACAGACACGTCGAGCAGGTACGAAAGTAGGTCTTAGTGATCCGGTGGTTCTGTATGGAAGGGCCATCGCTCAACGGATAAAAGGTACTCCGGGGATAACAGGCTGATACCGCCCAAGAGTTCATATCGACGGCGGTGTTTGGCACCTCGATGTCGGCTCATCACATCCTGGGGCTGAAGCCGGTCCCAAGGGTATGGCTGTTCGCCATTTAAAGTGGTACGCGAGCTGGGTTTAGAACGTCGTGAGACAGTTCGGTCCCTATCTGCCGTGGACGTTTGAGATTTGAGAGGGGCTGCTCCTAGTACGAGAGGACCGGAGTGGACGAACCTCTGGTGTTCCGGTTGTCACGCCAGTGGCATTGCCGGGTAGCTATGTTCGGAATAGATAACCGCTGAAAGCATCTAAGCGGGAAACTAGCCTCAAGATGAGATCTCACTGGGACCTTGAGTCCCCTGAAGGGCCGTCGAAGACTACGACGTTGATAGGTTGGGTGTGTAAGCGCTGTGAGGCGTTGAGCTAACCAATACTAATTGCCCGTGAGGCTTGACCATATAACACCCAAGCAATTTGACTACTCGAAAGAGCATCAGATTGCGGTGTGTGAAGACGAAATGAACCGAAAGTTCGAAATGCTCACAAAACACCAAGCTGTCACATACCCAATTTGCTGAAGCGAGGCCACCTGGTCACGACTCAGTACCCGAATTTCTTGACGACCATAGAGCATTGGAACCACCTGATCCCATCCCGAACTCAGCAGTGAAACGATGCATCGCCGATGGTAGTGTGGGGTTTCCCCATGTGAGAGTAGGTCATCGTCAAGATTAAATTCCGAAACCCCTATCTGCGTATGCAGGTAGGGGTTTTGTTTGTTCGTTGGAAAAAGCACTCTGGCAACAGCACAAAATTGCACAGTTATTTTCGAGTCAGGATACTAGAATAGGTCCAACTTTTTTGGAGCCAGAGCCTCTATGCCAGATCCGGTTGACGCCCCAGGGCTGTCAGATTTACCGCTGGACGACTTGGTAGCGTGTCACGAGTGCGACTTACTGATGCGCAAGCCTGAGCTTGCTCATGGTGAGAAAGCCATCTGTGTACGTTGCGGTTATGAGCTGTATGCCCATCGACACAATGTCGTGCAGCGCAGTCTCGCGTTGGTCATCGCTGCACTGTTGTTGTTTATTCCAGCGAACTTTCTACCCATCATGCAGCTCCATCTACTCGGACAGTCGTCGCACGATACTGTCTGGAGTGGCGTTGTCGGTTTGTTCGATACCGGTATGCGAGGCGTAGCGGCAGTGGTATTCCTTTGCAGCATGGGGATTCCGCTGCTCAAGCTGCTTTGCCAGCTGTTCGTGTTGCTGAGTATTCGCTTCGATATCGGACGCAGTTACGGCTTGCTGCTCTACCGCATTTATCACCATCTACGGGACTGGGGGATGCTCGAGGTTTACCTTATGGGCGTACTGGTTGCGATCGTCAAATTGGCCGATATGGCAGCGATCACCGTAGGTCTTGGTCTGGCGTGTTTTATCAGTTTGTTGTTAGTCCAGGTCTGGTTGGAAGTGGTGATGTCGCCGCACCAGATCTGGCAGGCTCTATCAGGAGAAGATGCCCATGCGGGCGATTGATGCGGGCATTTTGATTTGTGCCGAATGCCACGAGTTGAATAAGCAGGAAGCTGATACGGATGAGCAGGTCTGCACCCGCTGCGGTGCACTGGTTCACGCCCGTCGCCCGAACAGCTTGATGCGTACCTGGGCGTTGTTGATCACAGGCGCGATTCTCTACATCCCGGCCAATGTTCTGCCGATCATGACCGTCAGTTCCCTGGGCCAAGGCGATCCTAGCACTATCATGTCCGGTGTGATCCAACTGGTTCAGCACGGCATGATTCCAATCGCAGCCGTGGTTTTTATCGCCAGTATTCTGGTGCCCACGTTCAAGCTGGTGGGGATAGGTTTGCTGCTGTTTTCGGTGCAACGCCGCCAGCCACTCTCGGCACGCCAGCGCATTTGGATGTACCGCTTTATCGAGTTCATCGGTCGCTGGTCAATGCTGGATATATTTGTAATCGCCATCCTGGTGGCTGTTGTCAATTTCGGACGGCTTGCCAGCGTCGAAGCCAATCTTGGCGCCATCGCCTTCGCTAGTGTGGTGATTCTGACGATGCTTGCCGCAGTAACTTTCGATCCCCGACTGATTTGGGATAACACGGAGTCGGACGACGACCATGACTGATTTGCCTAAAGCGAAAACCCGACCGGCCTCGAACTGGTCAGCCATTTGGGTGTTGCCCCTGATTGCCTTGATCATTGGCGGCTGGCTCGGCTGGCGTGCCTACAGCGAGACGGGCATCGAGATTCAGGTGCGCTTCGAAAGCGGTGAAGGCATTCAGGCCAACAAGACTGAAGTTGTCTACAAAGGCATGTCGGTCGGTAAGGTGAAAGCCCTAAAACTCGATGACGAAGGCAGCTCAAAAGGGGTAATTGCTACCATCGAGATGAACAAGGACGTGGAGCAATACCTCAGGACCAGCACGCGTTTCTGGCTGGTCAAACCGAGCGTGAGCCTGGCCGGTATCACGGGCCTGGAGACGCTGGTCTCGGGTAACTACGTGGCCGTCAGCCCGGGCGAAGGCGAGCCGACCCGCAAGTTCAAGGCTCTGGCCCAAGAGCCTCCGCTCTCGGACGCCCAACCCGGCCTGCACCTGACCATCAAGGCCGATCGCCTCGGCTCGCTGAATCGAGGCAGCCCAGTGTTCTACAAGCAGATCCAGGTCGGTCAGATCAAAAGCTACGTGCTGTCCGCAGACCAGAATACTGTCGAACTCAAAGTCTTCATCGAGCCGACCTACGCCAACCTGGTACGCAAACATACGCGTTTCTGGAATGCCAGTGGCATCAGTATCGATGCCAACCTGTCTGGTGTGAAAGTGCGTAGCGAGTCCCTCGCCAGCATCGTCGCCGGTGGCATTGCATTTGCCACTCCAGAGAACCGCAAGGATAGCCCGCCCACCGATCCGAGCCTGCCGTTCCGTCTCTATGAAGACTTCGATGCAGCCGCAGCGGGTATTCGGGTCAAGGTCAAACTCAGCGATTTCGAAGGCCTGCAGGCCGGCCGTACGCCGGTGATGTACAAGGGCATTCAGGTCGGCAATCTGAAAACGCTCAAGATTGACCCGGACCTGTCCAGTGCGACCGCTGAGTTGACTCTGGATCCGCTGGCCGAGGAGTACTTGGTCACCGGCACGCAGTTCTGGGTGGTCAAACCATCGATTTCGCTCGCTGGTATTACCGGCCTGGAAGCGCTGGTCAAAGGTAACTACATAGCTGTGCGCCCTGGCGACAAGGGCGGTGCACCGCAGCGTGAGTTTGAAGCCCGGGCCAAGGCGCCGCCGCTGGATCTTCGTTCGCCAGGCCTGCACCTGGTGCTGTTCACCGAGAACCTCGGTTCGCTGGAAGTCGGCAGCCCGATTCTCTACAAACAGGTCAAGGTCGGTTCGGTTCAGAGCTATCAATTCTCCCGCACCAAAAAGCAGCTGGTGATCGGGGTGCATATCGAGAAGGAATACGAAGGGCTGGTCAACGCCTCGACGCGTTTCTGGAATGCCAGCGGCATCACGCTCACCGGTGGGTTGACCGGCGGCATCCAGGTCAAAAGTGAGTCGTTGCAGAGCCTGATGGCCGGAGGCATCGCCTTCGAAACCCCGGAAGCCAAAGCGCCATTGCAAAAGCGTATCCCACGTTTCCGCCTGCATGCCAGCCATGATGAGGCAACGCAGAAAGGCACTATGGTGACGATCAAAGTCGATCGTGCCGATGGTCTGCGTACCGGCACACCGGTTCGATTCAAAGGCCTGGACGTGGGCAAGATTGAGGACGTCGACCTCAGTGACGACCTTCAATCAGTACTGCTGACCGCGCGAATCACAGAAGTGCCGGAGCGGATCGCTCGGGTCGGCAGTCAGTTCTGGGTGGTAAAACCTGAGCTCGGCCTGATTAAAACCTCAAACCTCGAAACGTTGGTTACCGGGCAATACATCGAAGTGCAACCGGCGCCGAAGAACCTCGGCCCGCAGAAGACCTTCGTGGCCTTGACCAATCCTCCGGAAACCGCCAAGGAAGAGGCTGGTTTAAGTTTGGTGTTGAGCGCTGCTCGTCGAGGTTCGCTGAAGACTGGCGTCCCGGTCACCTATCGCGAAATCACGGTAGGCAAGGTGACCGGCTATGAACTGGGCCAGACGGCTGATCGAGTATTGGTACACATACTGATCGAGCCGAAATATGCACCGCTGGTGCGCAGTGGCACGCGGTTCTGGAACACCAGTGGTTTTGGTTTCGACTACGGCTTGTTCAAAGGCGCGACAATACGCACTGAGTCGCTGGAGACGCTTGTTCAGGGCGGCGTTGCCTTTGCCACACCGGATGGCGACCGCATGGGTGTCCCGGCGCGGCCCGAGCAAACATTCCCGCTGTTCGACCAATTCGAAGATGAGTGGCTGACCTGGGCGCCGAAGATCGCAATCGGCAAGTAGTTTATTGGTGCCTGTGATGCCGCCTTCGCGGGCAAGCCCGCGAAGGGGCCATCAAGTTCACTGAAGCTTCAGGACGGGACACCCATAAATAAAAAAGGCCGCGATCCATTTGGATCGCGGCCTTTTTGTTGGCTTGGATTAAGTCATATCAGACTTCATCCAGCTCCGGCTCATCAGCTTGTACAACAACGGTTGCCTTCACTTCATCGTGGCGACGAATGTACTTCCAGTCCGCCTCGTCGATGTAAATGCCGTTCGGGCCGCTGCCGCCTTCCAGGTCGATGGCGACACTGGCGCAGACTTGCGGCTTCACACTCGCCAGGATCGGCACGAAGCCCAGTTGCAGGCTGGTTTCCAGCAGCGCTGCCTGGTTCTTCTCGTCGATGTCTGCCGCCTCGTCGAGGTAGTACGGCAGGCGCACGCGACCGGCCTGGTCGCGGTCCATCAAGTGCAGCAACAAGTACATGTTGGTCAGTGCCTTGATGGTCATCGTGGTGCCGTTGGACGCCGCGCCGTCGATGTCGGTGTGGATCACCGGCTGGCTGTTGACCTTGGTGATCTCGAACGCCAGCTCGAACAGATCCTTGAGACCGAGCTGGTTGTGGTTCGCCGCCACCAACCGCGCCAGGTATTCCTTGGCCTCTTCGTTCTTGTTGTCCTGATCGGCGCTTTGGCTCAGGTCGAAGACGGAAAGGGTCTCGCCTTCTTCGTACTGACCGGCGCTGTGGATGATCTGGTCAATGTGCTTGAGCGCTTCCTTGTTCGGCGCGAGCACGATGCGGAAGCTTTGCAGGTTGGAGACCTGACGCTTGTTGATCTCGCGGTTGAACAGCGCCAGTTGATGTTCGAGGCTGTCATAGTCGCTGCGAATGTTACGCAGGGTCCGGGCGATGTCGGTAACCGCCGCACGGCGCGCCTTGCCGAGGGTCAGGGCTTCGTCGGTGCGGTGTGCGTACGCGTTGATCAGCAGTTGCAGGCGACGCTCCATATCGTCTTCGCTGTCGAACTTGGCCACACCCTTGAGGCGGACCTGAGCGTACAGCGCCTCGATTTGACCATCGCTGCGCTGCAAACCTTGCCAGCTGTCCTGATAGTCATTGAGCAGCGGCAGCAGGTTGTCCATGGAATCGTCGATCGGGTCCATGAACGGCGTACCGAACGGCAGGTCTGCCGGCAACAACTGACGGCGGCGCAGGGCGTCATCGAGGGTGCGTTGCTTGGCTTCCATGTCGCCGATCTGCCGGCCAACCAGTTGTAGCTTGGCCGACAGTTGCTGGACGCGTTCGGTGAAGGCGTCGCTGGAACGCTTCAATTCCTCTTGAGCGGCTTCCATCTGTGCCAGTTGCTCAAGCTTGTCGTCTTCCTCGGCGCTCAAGGTTTGCGCACGACGGAAATCTTCCAGGGCTTTCTGCGCGTCCAGCACTTGCTGGTACAGCGCTTCGGTCTGGGTCTTGCTGGCCGCACGGTCTGCCGCCACGGCTTGTTGGGTTTTCAGTTGCTTGAGTTCTTTGTCCAGACGCTCTTTCTGATCGCGCAACGCCGCGCGGTCAGCCAGGGCTTGCAGCGCTGGAGGCTCGATGTGCGAGATGTCGATGGACAGGCCCGGCACTTCGAAGCGCTCGCCTTTGAAACCATCGAGGATCAGTTCCATGGATTTGACCCACTGACCGTCCTCGTCCAGCGTAATGCCGTGCTCGCCCAATGGCAGGCTGAACAGCGCGCTATTGAATAGTCGCATCAGGCGCTCGACGTCCTGCTGCGAAAACTCTTCGCGCAAACGGGCGTAGCTGTTGTTGTCGGCGTGATCGAGTTGTTGCTTGACCGACTTCAGGCGTTTTTCCAGATCCCGCAGACGCTCTTCCAGGTCTTCGGCGCTGAACTGTCGCGACTGGGCCAGTGCACCGGCCAGTTCGTCGTGCGCGTCCTTGGCCGCGAGCAGTTGCTGCTCGAGGACTTTGACGTCATCGACCAGGGCAAAGCGATGCTTGAGCACCGACAACTCGCCGAGCCAGCGCTGGATGCCGGTGATTTCCCGCTCCAGACGCATCAGCTCCTGAGTGCCGCCGCGCTGATCGTTTTGCAGCGCGTCCTGCTCGTTGCGGTAGTGCTCGGCCTGAATCGTCAGTTCTTCCTTGCGCGCACTGGCGTAGTCCGACCAAGTGCCGAGCAAGGAGTCGAGCAGCGGCGAGATCCGGTGCAGTTTGCCGCGCAGGATATTGCGCTGGGCCACGCCAGCGGCCAGTGCTTCAACCAGCGGGCCAGCGGTGACCAGCGAGTTGTAGTCCTGCTCCATGCGACGTACATCGCGAAACGCTTCTTCGCACGCGGCGATGTAATCGACGCTGCCGGAACGCAGGCTGTGTTCGAAAGCATCGAGGAACAACTGCTTGAGTTTGGCCGCGGTGATTTCGCGCATGTGTAGCAAGTTGATGAACAGGGCGCGGAAGGTCTTCAGGCTCTGCTCGCTGGTGGAACGCAGCGGGATCAGCGTCAGGTCCAGCGGAATCGAGGTGTGACCGCCGACCAGCAATCGACGCAACTCATCAGGTTTGAGTTCGTAGGCTTTCAGGCCTTCGCGTTCAAGGTTGGTGAACAGCTCTTTCTGGCGCAGGCAGGTGTCGTTTTTCTGGTAGTGCGCCAAGTCCAGTTTGCCGGCATAGGCAAAGAACTGGTGACCGAAACCGCCGCCCGGGCCACGCCCGACCACGCCGATTACGTGCGGGCCGTGGGGCAGGGAGACTTCCACCAGGATGTAACTGGTGTCCGAGGCGAAGTAGAAGCGCCGGGATTGTTCCAGGCTGTACTTGCCGAAACTCATGTCCGACATGCGCGCCAGAATCGGGAACTGCAAGGCGTTGATCGAGGCGGATTTACCGAGGTTGTTCGCGCCGTAAACCGACAGCGGTTCTTCCAGCGGGAACAGGCCGAGGCTGTAACCGGCGGTATTCAAAAGGGCAAAGCGGCGAATGCCGTAGCGTTCCTTGCTCATGCGTCGGTCTCCTGTTCTTCGGCAATGGCGCGGGCCATGGCGTCTTCTTCGCTTTCTTCTTCGAAGTCACTCAAGTCGAGCGGATCATCGGTTTGCAGCAATTTTTCGTCGCTGTCGTCATCGATCAGTACCGGCACTGGCAGAGGCAAGACGCTGTGCAGGCTGGCTGCCAGATCGCGATCCTGCTGGACCGACAGGCAAACATCGAGGAAACGGTGCATCGGCGGCAGGAAACGGTAGATGCCGTTTTCTTCGCCGGCAAAACCAAGCTGCGTCATCCGACGCATGATTTTTTCTTCGAGTTCTTCCACGGTCTGCACTTCAGCCTGGATGAACAAGTCGCGGTACTTTTCCAGCAAGGAAGGCAGTTCATCGCGACCAAGGCTGCCGCCGTCGAGTACGGCGACCGGGTCACGGCCCTGATCGGCCAGATGCTCAACGAGGATGAAGGTGAAAAGCGCCAGACGCTGGGCAGTCTTGTTCACCGCCGCAGCGGCAAGGTCCGGGACGAAGTAGTAGAAGCCACGGGTGTCGCAGACCAGTTCAAAGCCCAGTGCCTTGAACAGCGTGCGGTACTGGTCCTGGAAGTTTGACAGTTGCGCGTACAGCTCCGGATCACGGCGGCTGACGTGGTAGCCCTTGAATAGCTCGCGAAAGATCGGTGCCAGCTGGGACAGTTCGTTTAGATCAAGATGCATGTGGGGTGCTCGCAGAATCCTCGGCGGTGTCGCGGGCCGAGAGCAGGGCGAAGGAGCGCAGGCTGACCTGGTGCTCGTGAGTGTGGTAATCGCGGCGTTCCAGACGCTCGCGTGTGAAGCGCTTTTCCCGCGACAGGCGCGAGAACCAGTAGAGCAATTCGTCGGTGGCGCCGTCCGGCTCCTGCTCCAGAAGCCAGGTCATCAGGTCCGGCATCGGCAGGGCGTCTTCGCAGCGTTCGAGCATCTCCCGAACCGTGCGTGGCGCGCGCGGGGCTTCGCCTTTCTGGGTCTTGTGAGCCTTGGGGAAACGCGCAGGTTTCGGCTCGAAACGGGCCAGGGCGTACACGTAGGCTTCGACCTGACTGGCGCTGCCGAGGAAGGTGCTTTGCGGCCGGGTGAACATCGGCATTGCCGCTTGTGGCACCGCATCGATACCTTTACGACGAATGGCCGACAAGGCCAGCGCCGCGCCACGGGTCACGGCGTTGTGCCGGCGCGCTTCTTCACGCAGCGGCAGTAGCAGTTCACGGGCATGACGCAAGGTCAACTGGGCACTGGTCTGCATTTCGAGGATGCGCGCGTGGGTGCGCAGCAGCATGTCGTCGTCGACCAGATGGCCGAGGCGCTGCTGTTCAGTGAGCATCTTCAGCAGGACGTTTTCGACCTTGCGCACACCTTGTTCGAAGGCGCCGTCGGCGTTCACCAACTGAATCATCGGTTCGACGTATTCATCCCAGGTCGCCAGTACTTCAGCGTAGCGTTGACGTAGCGGGATCTGCCGGTCGCTGGTCTTGGCCCGCTCGGCGACGGCCACCAGGGCCTGTTCGTCGTTGGCGAGTTTCTTCAGAACGTCCCGCACGCGCATATCGAGCAGACGCAACTGACGCGCCAGGTCGTGGCCGTCGCGAATGTCGAAGGCGTCCTGAATGTAACCGGCCAGGCGCTCGAGATGGCGCAAATAGGCTTCGATTTCCAGGCACAGGCCCAGACGGTGCTCGCGGCGCAGGTAAGCGAGGAAGTCGTGGATTTGCGCGTTGAGCTCGAAACGGTTCGGGCTTTTCGCCACGGGAACCAGAATGTCGAGGCGGATCCACACGTCCAGCAGGCTGGTGATGTCCTGCGGTGTACTGTCGAGTTGCTGGGCGGCCAGTTGCGTGCGCAGTTCGTTGAGGCTCAATGTGCCTTGGTCGAAGTGCTCGCACAGTGGCTCCAGAAGTGCCCAGTGTTCAGCGAGGGCGCGCAAGACGCGCTTGGGTTCGATCATCGGAATGGCCGGCTGGTTGGCAATTAAAAGCAGCGATTGTACTGCATCACGCCCGTTGCGATTCACTCTCGGGACGGACAGTTGGCTTTCTATCGATCAAGCGTGGGCGATCTTGAGCGAAGGGCGGTAGAATCAACGCACTTTAGTTATCCACAAGTGGCCGACCTTTGCTTATCGAGTCCCGTCGCCGCGCTTATTTGACCGCCATGCAGGTGGTCAACTGGCTGCCGCGCACCGAATTGCCCTTTGCTGCGCCCTCGCGCCCCGAACTGCTGGAGATGCCCGAGCCATTGGTCGTCACCCCGGTTGCGCCGGCTCCCGTGGCCGAGGCACCGATGGAACCCGTGGTCAAACCGGCCGAGCGGGTAAAAATCGAGGTGCCGCGGCCATCGTTGGCCAGCACCCGTACGAACGCCAAGGTCGAAGAAGAGGAGGCTCCGGTCGCGGTCAAGGCGCCGGTCATTCCTCCACCGCGTTTCGCCCTTCAATTGCTGCGCGCAGGTCGTTGCCTGTTGCTGGTGGAGTTACCCACAGGCGAAAGCTTCCAGACCCGCGATCCGGCGTATCTGTTGCTCAAGGACATGCTGCGCGCCGCCGGCCTGCCAGACAGCCCGCAGATCGTCGGCGAGCCGGTGCGCTGGCCACTGCTGGCTCGCGGCACCATGGATCAAGGGCCGGAAGCGGCTCGGGATTTCGTACAAGGCTTTCTGTCAGCCCGTCTCGAAGACGCCCCATGCGTCTGCTTGTGGCTGATCGGCTTGCCGGCGGTGCGTTTTGCCGGTGAGGCCAATGCCGAATCCTTCAACCGTGAACTTCAGGTCGAAGGCCTGGGTTCGGTCTGGGCCCTGCCGGGTCTGGAATTATTAATGGAAGAGCCACAGCGTAAGGCTGATGTCTGGCAAGCCATGCGTCGGCTGATGGCGCGCTGGAAAGAATCGAATGAGTGACGCTGTATCGTTCCGCCCGATGACCGAGGCGGACCTGGACACTGTACTGAAAATTGAATACGCGGCTTACAGCCACCCCTGGACCCGCGGGATTTTTCTCGATGGCCTGGGCAAATATCAGATCTGGCTGATGTTCGAAGGGCAACAACAGGTCGGTCATGGCGTGGTGCAGATCATTCTCGACGAGGCACATTTGCTGAACATCACCGTCAAACCGGAAAATCAGGGCCGAGGCCTGGGGTTGACGCTGCTGGAGCATTTGATGTCGATTGCCTACAAGGCAGAGGCGCGGGAATGTTTTCTGGAAGTGCGCGACAGCAACCGGGCGGCATTTCGGTTGTACGAGCGGTATGGGTTCAACGAAATCGGACGTCGACGGGACTACTACCCGGCAGTGGGTGGGCGCGAAGATGCCGTGGTCATGGCTTGTACATTAGTGGATTGATCCCTGTAGGAGCTGCCGAAGGCTGCGATCTTTTGATCTTTCTATGTCGCGGCAACAAAAGATCAAAAGATCGCAGCCTTCGGCAGCTCCTACGTTGGAATCTGGTCAGGTCTGTAGATCAACGCTTGCCATCCATTGGATCGCGCCGCGCCATCTCTGCTTCATCCAGCCCATTGCCTCCGCCGATGTCGTCTTCATCGACAATACTCAAATCCCAATCTGCCTGGTCGCCGTCACCCTCTTCGCGGCTATCCCGTGCGCCGTCTTCACGGATCAAGGTTTCCGGGCTCATGTCATCGTCGGTGGATTCATGGTCATCGGTCGAGCCCCCGGTCATGCCAGCTTCACGGATGCGTTCGTCGGGCATCTTCTGCGCGCGTTCGCGTTCGGGGATCAAGTCGCCGATTCTGGCGCTAGGTTCTTCCTCGTCGAAATCCAGCTCATGCACTGAGCCCATGCGGTCTTCGTTGTCGTCGATGGGCTCGGGTTGTGCCTCATCGAACGGACGTCGTGAATCAGTCATGGCAATCCCTCATACTGTAGGCCTTACTACAGTTGACCTACTGGGCTTGCGAGAATTCCACCGGCAGGGAGCGCCGGATATCCATTTAATGCACTAGGGGGTATCTGCATCTCGCGCGTGACCCCGACACAGGGTTGTCTGTCAAAGCAGCAAATCATTCTTGAGGCTTCATTGCATGAACGAATTACAAGATCTGATTGATAACAATGAGCGCTGGGCCGACGCGATCACCCAGGAAGATCCTGATTTCTTCGCCAAGCTGGCCCGTCAACAAACCCCGGAATACCTGTGGATCGGTTGCTCCGATGCCCGCGTGCCGGCGAACGAGATCGTGGGTATGCTGCCAGGCGACTTGTTCGTGCACCGCAACGTGGCCAACGTTGTACTGCACACCGACCTCAACTGTCTGTCGGTTATTCAGTACGCGGTCGATGTGCTCAAGGTCAAACACATCCTGGTCACTGGCCACTATGGCTGCGGTGGTGTACGCGCCTCGATGCAGGACCGTCAGTTGGGGCTGATCGACGGCTGGCTGCGCTCGATCCGCGATCTTTATTATGAAAAGCGCGACGAACTGGCCAAGTTATCCACTGAAGAAGAACGGGTCGACCGCCTCTGCGAGCTCAACGTGATCCAGCAAGTGGCCAACGTCGGTCATACCAGCATTGTGCAAAACGCCTGGCATCGTGGGCAGAGCCTGTCGATCCACGGTTGCATCTACGGCATCAAGGATGGACGCTGGAAAAGCCTGAACGCCACGATCAGCGGCTTTGAACAATTGCCACCGCAGTACCGTTTGCGTCCGGTCGAGGCTTTATAGCCTGTCATCCGAGACTTCGCCGACGCCAGTGTTGAAAAAACTGTTCTCCATTGGCATTCGGCGACTCGTCATAGCCGATGATCCAGCCACGGCAGCCCGGACTACCGCAGCGGCAGGCAAACTGCCGCAGCAGCTTGTCTTCTGTCGCGGCGAAATCCATCGTCAGCCGGTCACCCTTTTTGATGTCCTTGAGCGCCCATAACCATAGCTCGCTCATGTCAAGAAAGACGTTGGGGTCGCAGGAGTGGCTTAGCAGACCACAGAAGCGCGGATCGTAGACGTGGATGCCTGGTGCCAGCTGCCGGGTGTGTCGGCATCGATAGGGCAACAAATGTCCGGAAACCCGGCAGATTCGGCTGATGCGGGGGAACTCGCGCAGTGCCGTGACAGCTGTTGCCGAGCCCTCAGTGTTGTAGAGGATTTCGAAGTCGTCCTTGGAAGGGAATCCAAGGCGAAGGGGCAACTCTACAGATGGATAGATGCCATTGGGGGGCGGTGGGGGTATTCCTTGTTGGGCGTGGGTTCTCATAACAATCCTTGTCAGATGGGTGCTACAACCTCTTTCAGCTGACATCCGGTCAGCTCTGCAGCACTTGGGTACGCCCCCAAGCCTCTCGCAAATGAAACAAATGTTCTACTGTCAGATATGACAGGCGAAAAAGGCTCCTTCCCGCGTCAGCCATGGCTCACGCGGGGGAAGACCTTCATCGTTTACAAGTGTGGGGCAGGAGCGGAGGTCGCAAGAGACGGGGTCTTCAGCTGTTTCAGCTGAGATTTGACCGTCGTTGTTGCGCATTTGGCCACGGCTTGTTCGGGCGTCAGGTTGCGGATCGAGGTGTAGAACAGCTCGCAGGTTTTTTCTTTCTGAGTCACTTGCCAGGTCTGCGTACAGCTTTTCAGCTGAACAGTAGGATCGGTACCCGGCTTGCTGCCCATTCCGGCTTGCCAGCACGCGGCGCTCAAATCCTGCCCCATGACTTTCAGGCCCGCGGCGTCGGCCTTGGCCTGGGCATCGCTG
The DNA here is from genome assembly GCF_054668495.1 of Pseudomonas sp. S2_A02. Taxonomy (NCBI): domain Bacteria; kingdom Pseudomonadati; phylum Pseudomonadota; class Gammaproteobacteria; order Pseudomonadales; family Pseudomonadaceae; genus Pseudomonas; species Pseudomonas sp. S2_A02. The sequence continues at coordinate 4,703,772 of NZ_CP162776.1, forward strand.
CCGCTATAAGCCTCGGGATCGGCGGCGTACCAGATATAACTTGGATGGTTGGAACCCAGTACTGGCACCTTCACTCCCTCGCTCGGGCTGATGGTTGCCAGGCCCAGTATGTCCACGGTCTGCCCGTATTGTTGCTTGATCCAATTGCGCACCGGTGCGCCGAAGGCAACCATTGGCAACGCCGCGCCGCTGGCGTTTTGGCTGACTTCCTTGACCATGGTGGTCTGGTAGTCCGTGAAGTAGCCGTAGACGCCTTCCAGGTCTTTGCCGGCGCTGGATGGCGCGGCAATCGGCGCGATGTCGATGATGGTCTGATAGCCCGGTGTCTGGTCGACGGGGATGCCGTTGGCGGTCAGCAATGTGGCCCAACGGTCGGTGGTCTTGGACTCCAGGTAGTCCTGGGCTTGGGTCAGCGAATAATCCGGCGGGAAATGCAGCAGTTCGACGCTTTTGCGATTTTCCAGTGCCATGCCCAGCGGCAGGAACAGGTACCAGCTAAAAGTCCATTTACCTTCGGCATTCAGCTTGCTGGCGCCGTTGTAAGCCAGATCGCCGGCATCGAGCAACGCGGCCAGTGGCTTTTCATAGCCTTTGGGCACACCACTGATATTGGCATAGAGGTGCTTGTTGTCGGTTTTTACCACCACTTTGGCGTTTTTGTAGCCATCGCGCTGGACGCTTTGGGTCAGGTAATGCTCAACGGTCTGCTCCAGTGTCCAGTTGCGAAAACAGATGACATTGCAGTTGTTGGGGTAGGAGAACAGCCGGGTGACGCGTTCTGTACTGCCCAGTTTCAGATCGACGTCGGCGTGGGCGGCGGCACTCAAGGTAAGTGCGGCGAGGGTGAGTCCTGCGAGTTTGAACATGCTCAGATCCTTTTCAGCGTGAGCCCTCGAAGGTGGGGCGAGTACATACTGAAACTACTTGTGTCGAGCGGTCCAGTGCCCTTGTGAAAAGAGTGCCAGTCAGAGCGCGTCTACGGTAGGAAGCTGTCATACCGCCACTATTTTCGTAGGACAATCCTCAAACGCTCTTAAGAAAATATCTCCAAGGCCGATGGTTACGCTGTAAGCCGCTTTCTACCTACTGTCCATCGGTACTTTCCCATGTTCAACAAACGCTTGAAGCAGGAGCTGTCGGCTCTTCGCGAAGAACTCTTCAGCCTTCAGCAAGTCAAGGAGAGCCTGGACAGCGAGATGCTGGTCCTGACCCTTGACCCCGATGGCCGAATTCAATCGGCCAACCGGAATTTCATGGGTGAAATGTTCTACAAGGGCAACGATCTGGTCGGCCGGCACATCGAAGACATCGTCCCGGCCCATGTTAAATCGGACGAATTTCACCACCGCTTCAAGGCTGCACTGACCCGTGGCGAGCACTTTGCCGGCGCGATCCGTTTGTTGCGCGGCAATGGTGCCGAAGCCTGGCTGCGGTCGATCATGCAGCCGGTGCGGTCCTCGGATGGCCGAATCAGGAACTTCTCGATTTTCTCCAGCGACCTGACCCGTACCATCGAGGCGTCCCGTGAGCACCAGAACCTGATCGGCGCACTGGTTCGCTCGACGGCGGTCATCGAGTTCGATCTCAATGGCAACGTACTGACGGCCAACGAGCGGTTTCTCAATGGCATGGGTTACAGCCTGGCGCAGGTTCAGGGTAAACATCACCGCACCTTCTGCGCGCCAGAGGAACACAACAGCGCCGAGTATCAGAACTTCTGGCGCCGTCTGAACGCCGGCGAGTTCGTGGCCGATCGATTCAAACGCATCGACAGCCATGGTCGTGTGGTCTGGTTGGAGGCTTCCTATAATCCGGTGGTCGACGCCAACAACAAGCTCTACAAAGTGGTGAAATTCGCCACGGTGATTACCGATCAGGTCAATCGGGAGCAGGCTGTCGCTGAAGCCGCCGACATTGCCTACAGCACCTCGCAGCAAACCGACAACAGCGCCCAGCGCGGTACCACTGTTGTCACTCAAGCGGTAAACGTCATGCGTGATCTGGCCAGGCATATGCAAACCGCTGGCGAAGGCATCGAAGCGCTGAACGAGCAATCATTGGTCATTGGCACCATCGTCAAAACCATCAGTGGCATCGCTGAGCAAACCAATCTTTTGGCGCTCAACGCGGCCATCGAAGCGGCTCGCGCGGGTGAACAGGGTCGAGGTTTTGCCGTGGTGGCTGACGAAGTCCGGCAACTGGCCTCGCGCACCAGTCAGGCGACCGACGAAATTGTCGGCGTCGTGCGCCAGAACCAGGACATGGCGCGCAACGCCGTGGCCCTGATGACTGATGGCAAACTCCAGGCGGAACAGGGGCTGGCCCTGGCGGCGGAGGCGGGCACGGTGATTGTCGAGATCCAGGACGGGGCACAGAAAGTGGTGAATGCGGTTGGGCAGTTTGCCAATCAGTTGGCGATTTAATGCTATCTGTCCGGCTGCATAGCCCTGAAAAGGTCAGGCCTACTTCTGCGGCTTGATCAGGCTTTTAGCGGGTATCCCGAATAGATCATGAAGCTTCCAGATCATCGGAAGCGTCAACGCGCGCTTACCGTTGAGCACTTCATAAACCCGGTTTGTCCGGCCAATGGCTGGTGCCAGATCAGCTGCGGACAGGCCGGACTGCTCCATGCGAAATTTGATCGCGTCGATCGGGGTGGGCAAATCGACCGGAAATTGCTTCGCTTCATAGGCCTCGATGAGAGTAATCATGATGTCGAAGTAATCGCCTTCGGGGGTTCCCGGCTCAGGCTCATTGTTGAATAGTGCAGATACGTTCTTGAGGGCTGCACGGTAGTCCTCGTCGGTGTGGATCGGATGAATGTTCATGGGTTACTCCATTTCGACGGTATCAGCATCGATCCCATCGTACTGCTTGTGGGTGCCGACAAATTTTATGTACACAGCGCCGAAGCGATAGGCCACCGCGACTACTAACCGAAAGTCATTGCAAGAGTAAAATCGACTCCTGCAATCAGGCATTGCCAATAGCTGATTTGGTGAGGTGTGTTAACAGGCGTTCGAGCTAAAAACGGTTTTCATACTCTATCTAAGGGGTAGCAATTTGAGGGTAGGAAAAGGCTACGCGAGATACCTGATCGGGATTCTTCGCTAATAAAAAAGGCCTACCTCCCGGTAAGCCTTTTCTCATTTCTGCGTATGACTCAATCCCCCAACGCTTCCCCCTCACGCCGTGGATCGGCCCCGCCGTCCAACGCCGCTTTCCCCTGCGCATCCTTGACCCGAACAATCGCCTGGGTTCCGCTGGTCATGTCGATCTCGTTTACGCTGTGCCCTTTTTCCTTCAGTACCTGAATCAGCTCTGCGCTGAACTGCCCCTGTTCCAGTTCGGTCGGGCCGTTGCGGCTGCCGAAGTTGGGCAGGTTGATGGCCGCTTGCGGGTCAAGGTTCCAGTCGAGCAGGCCGATGGTGGATTTGGCCACGTATTCGATGATCTGCGAACCGCCGGGGGAGCCGACGGTGGCCAGGAACTCGCCGTTCTGCCGGTCGAAGATCAGCGTGGGCGCCATGGACGAGCGCGGGCGTTTACCCGGTTCGACGCGATTGGCGACTTTTTGTCCGTTCTCTTCGGGGATGAACGAGAAGTCGGTCATCTGGTTGTTGAGCAGGAAACCCTGGACCATCAGGTGCGAGCCAAACGCTGCTTCCACGGTGGTGGTCATGGACACGGCGCCGCCTTCGTCATCGACCGCCACCACTTGCGAGGTAGAGATGCGCAGTGGCGAGCGGTCCGGCGCATGGGCAACCTGAATTCCCGGCGGGGTGCCGGGTTTGGCCAGGCCCATGCTACGGTCGCCAATCAAGGCGGCGCGGCTGGCCAGATAAGTCGGGTCGATCAGACCTTTTACCGGCACGGGTACGAAGTCGGTGTCGGCGACGTACAGTGCGCGGTCGGCGTAAGCCAGGCGCTCGGCTTCGGCGATCAGGTGCACGGCTTCAGGCGCCGGTTCGATGCCCGCCGGTTTGCCGGTCCTGACCGGTTTGAGTGGCGCCAGGGCAAAACGCGGGTCGCGGGTTTCCAGGGCCTGCAAGGTGCCGAGGATTTGCGCCACGGCGATCCCGCCCGACGACGGCGGCGGCATGCCGCAGACTTGCCAGCGTTTGTAGTCTGTGCACAGTGGCGCACGTTCCTTGGCCTTATAGCCTTGGAGGTCGTTCAGCGACAGGCTGCCGGGGTTGGTATGGCCCTGAACTCTGGCGACGATCTCTTTTGCGATCGGGCCTGCGTACAGCGCGTCGGGACCTTCCTTGGCGATGCGTTTCAATACAGCGGCGAGTGCCGGGTTTTTCAGTTGCGTACCGACGGCTTTTGGGCTGCCATCGGCATTCAGAAAGTAGGCGGCCATATCCGGTGAGCGCGGTATGAACGCATCCGCCGCGATCAACTGATGCAGTCGTGGCGAAATGGCGAAGCCTTGTTCCGCAAGCTTGATAGCGGGCTCGAATAGCTTCGCCCACGGCAGGCGACCGTGCTTCTGATGGGCCAGTTCCAACACTCGCAACACACCCGGCGTCCCCACCGAGCGCCCGCCGATCTGTGCCTGGGTGAACGGCATCGGTTTGCCATCGGCTTGCAGGAACAGTTTCTCGGTGGCGCCGGCCGGAGCGGTTTCGCGACCGTCGTAAGTGCGCACAGCCTTGCCATCCCACAGCACAATCAACGCGCCACCGCCAATGCCCGACGATTGCGGTTCGACCAGCGTCAACACCGCTTGCATGGCAATGGCTGCATCAATCGCCGAGCCGCCCTGACGCAGCATCTCCCGTCCGGCTTCGGCTGCCAGTGGGTTGGCGGCTGCGGCCATGTGTTTCGAGGCATGCCGGGTCTGCAGGCCGGTGCGATAACCGGAGGCGACTTCCGGGGCGACCGGCAGCGTAGAAACTGACGACGAAGAGGGCAGGGTATTACACGCGGCGAGGGTTAAAGCGGTGGCAATCAGCGAAAAGGCTGACAGGCGATAGCGGCTCAAGTGAAAGGCTGAGAACACGCGCGGCACTCCGTCCATGGGATAAAGGGTCCGGGGACTTTATCGGCCGATGACGTGGTGCGCAAATCAGAGTTTCCATCACTTTTCTGGAGGCATAAAAAAACGGCCTACCTTTCGGTAAGCCGTTTTTAGTACTTGGTGGCTACACAGGGACTTGAACCCCGGACCCCAGCATTATGAATGCTATGCTCTAACCAACTGAGCTATGTAGCCAAGTGGCGCGCATTATTCACCTGGAATGAAGATGCGTCAAGCGTAAATCTAAAATATTTCTCCACACTTTCAACCGCTTATCCCGCTGATCCGAAAATTCGGGCCAGGAGAGGGCGTCAACCGAGCTGAAATCTCCCGGTATTCGCACTCAAGGCCTTGCTGCCCTGGCTCAAGGTGTCCGCCGCCAGGTTCACCGCCCGTGCGCCTTCAAGCAAGCGTACCGCCGCCTGATCGACTTGCTGGATGTTGCCGCTGACTTCATCGGCGGTGCTCGCTTGCTCTTCGACAGCGGTGGCGATCTGCGCCAGGGTGTCGGTGACGCTCTGCACCGCGCTGGCGATTTCCCCCAGTCGCTCACCGAGACCGGTGACGGCTTGCGCATCCGATTGAGCCTGGCCGCAGGCGGCTTCCATCAGGCTTACGGCTTCGTTGACGGTGCTGCGCAGGCTGTCGACGGTGCCGGCGATCTGCGCGGTGGAGGACTGGGTACGTTGCGACAGGCTGCGTACTTCATCGGCCACCACGGCAAAGCCACGACCCTGTTCGCCGGCCCGTGCGGCCTCGATGGCGGCGTTGAGAGCCAGCAGGTTGGTCTGCTCGGCGACACCGCGAATGGTATCGACCACCAATTGAATCTGCTGCCCTTGCTCGCTGACCCGACCCAGCGCCGCCGCAGTGTCGTTCAAGCGCTGATTGAGCTGCTGAATACTCGCTGTCGTGCGTTGGCTGTCACGGCTGCTGTCGGCGGCGATGCGCTGGGTGTGCTGAGCGCTGCCTGAGGCCTGTTCGCAGCTTTGAGCGACGCCTTGAGAGGTGGCTGCCAGTTGCGTGGCCGCAGCGGCGATCTGGCTGATCTGCAACTGCTGAGCCTCGACTTCGCCAAGCGCGCCGCTGGAGTGATCGTTGAGGATGCGCACGGCATTGCTCAGTTGCAGGGTTTCGTGATCAACCCCCAGCAGGCTATTGCGCAATTGCACCACGGCAACGTTGAGGGCGGTGCTGATCGCCGCCAATTCGTCGCGGCCCTGCACCGGTACTTGCAGGCTCAAGTTGCCGTCGCGCAACGCTTCGGCCAACAGCGTGATGCCGCTGGCGCTGCGACGGATCGAGGCCTGCAAACAGATGAACAGGTACAACGCGGCCAGCAGCAGGCAGCCAAAAACTGTCGCCACCAGGATGAACTGGCGGATGGCCGAACCGTGGTAATAATCCAGCCGCTGATCCAGCGAAACCAACGACTGCTGGCGTAGTGAGGCGAGGTCGCCGAGGAGGGCGTCGAGGCTGCGTTCAAAGTCTTCCGGCTTGAGATTGATGCTGCCGCCAAAGACGCCCTCGTCCAGCACTTTCAAACCGGCGTCCAGGTGCTTGAGACTGTCGTGGTATTGCCCGGCCCAGGTTTGCAGGGCGCTGGGCAGGCGTGCTTCCAGCAGGCTGGCGGTTTTCACCAGCTGCTCCCGGGCATCGCCGATGCGGCTGCGCAAGTCCCGCAGTTGCAGGCGGCTTTGCAGGGTAAACTGTCCGGACACCACCGACGCCTGGCCGACCGCAGCGAGGCGACCGACCCGTTCGATCAGGTCCGGTGCGTGTTGAGTGGAAATCTGCGTCAGCAGCCAGGTTTCCAGCCACGGCGCGAGGGTCAGGCGATTGTCCATGGCAATTTGTTCGCGCAAGGCTTGCAAGGCGCTCAAGGCATTGGTGAAGCGATCGTAACCGTCCGGCCACCAGCCGACGCTGCTCAGGCTTTTCGAGTCCAGGCCGGTGAGCGCGGTTTGCAGGGCCTGATAGCGGGTGAGGATTTGGCCCTCGGCACCTTCGGTTTTCAGGGCGTCGCCCAGATCCGTGGTGGCTTGGGCGACGGCCGGCTGAACCGCGTCGAACGCTGCCATCGCCGCGATGGTTGCGGGTGTCGGCTGGCGATTGGTTTCGGTAGCGCGCCAACGAGCGGCGCGGTCACGCTGGGCGGCGAGCAGGTTGTCGAGCGCATCCAGGGCAAGCAATTGACGAACCCCGGCGCGTTCGCCGGAGATCAGGTTCAACTTGTCACGATAATCCTGACCGATCATCCACAGACTGCCCGCGAGTGGCAGGATAAACAGTAGAAACAGCAGCTGAAATTTGCGCGCGAAGCCGAAACGCCCCAGCAGCCCGATCCCCGGTGATAAAAAAGCCTGCATGCCCCATGACTCCTCTGGACACCACGCACCATTGGCGTGCGTCGAGGTCATTGCGACCGCGACTTGTGCCCTTCTAAAGGCCTCGAAAGTTCACCTTGGTCCGCTCTGTAGGCCGACTCTGTAGCGAAACTTCCCATTCTCGGTTCCCTTTGTAAGGGGCCGCGTTGAAGCGGATAAACAAGGCAAGATTCAGACCATGGCGTTGCGCTATCACCCTTCTTTTTTTGAAGTCGTAAGCAAGCTAAGGGGATGGCGCAACTGCACCGAAAAATGGCACATTGACCGACCCACCAGTGCGCACCCATCCGCAGTACGGAAACTCTCATGGCCATCAGCAACGTTCAGTCCGCCGCAACAAAGGCACCCGCCACTTCACAAAGCAGCCCGCTGGTCATGCGCATCATCGGCGCGGTGGCGCTGGCGCATTTGATCAACGACCTGATTCAGGCGGTATTGCCGTCGATCTATCCGATGCTCAAGGCCAGTTATGGCCTGACCTTCACCCAGATCGGTCTGATCACACTGACCTTTCAATTGACGGCCTCGCTGTTGCAGCCATGGGTCGGTTACCACACGGACCGGCATCCCAAACCCTGGCTATTGCCGGCCGGTACTGTCTGCACATTGATCGGCATTCTGATGATGTCTGTGGTCGGTAGCTTCCCGATGATTCTGCTGGCGGCGGGGTTGATCGGTGTCGGTTCATCGACCTTTCACCCGGAAGCTTCTCGTGTAGCGCGACTGGCCTCAGGTGGACGTTTCGGGCTGGCGCAGTCGACCTTTCAGGTCGGCGGTAATGCGGGCTCGGCTTTCGGGCCGTTGCTGGCGGCGGCGATCATCATTCCCTACGGTCAGGGTCATGTGGCGTGGTTCGGATTGTTTGCGCTGTTTGCGCTGTTCGTGCTGTATCGGATCAGTCGTTGGTACGCCAACCACCTGAACCTGTTCAAGCTCAAACAAGGTCAGGCCGCGACTCACGGCTTGTCGAAAGGCCGGGTGATCAGCGCACTGGTGGTGCTCGGGTTACTGGTGTTCTCCAAGTATTTCTACATGGCCAGCCTCACCAGTTACTTCACGTTCTACCTGATTGAAAAATTCGACCTGTCGGTGGCCAGCTCGCAGCTGCACCTGTTCCTGTTTCTCGGTGCGGTAGCGGCGGGGACTTTCTTCGGTGGCCCGATTGGCGACAAGATCGGGCGCAAGGCAGTGATCTGGTTCTCGATCCTTGGCGTCGCGCCGTTCACCCTAATGTTGCCCCACGTCGATCTGTTCTGGACCAGTGTGTTGAGCGTGGTGATTGGTTTCATCCTGGCTTCGGCGTTCTCGGCCATTGTGGTGTATGCGCAAGAACTGGTGCCGGGGAATGTCGGAATGATTGCGGGGGTGTTCTTCGGCCTGATGTTCGGCTTCGGCGGGATTGGCGCGGCGTTGCTCGGGCATCTGGCGGATGTTCACGGCATTGAGTACGTGTACTTCCTGTGTTCGTTCTTACCGCTGCTTGGGGTGTTGGCGATCCTTCTGCCGCGGACCAAAAAGGTCTGACACCGGATTGACCGGTGTAGAAATTTTGTAGTGTTAACAGGGCGTCATCAGCCGAGATTGCCATTTGTGCAAAATCACTATCCTGGTGGAAACTTCGCGCCTTTCTGGATTCGTTAAGGACGCGAGCAGTGGAGTGTGACAGGAATCAATTTATCGCCAATCACGGCATTGTCTTCAGCGTCACCCGTTTCAACGTCACCCCCAGTGACCGGGGTGGCCTCAGGACGCTCCATTTCGGGGAAGCGAAATCGGCCCATTTTGAAGTCAGCAGTTTGCTGGTCGAGCTGTATGACAAGATGCTCGCCAAGGACCTGCCCTGCGTGATGATGGTAGGTATCTCCAGCCCGCTGACCCGTAAGCAGGGTGACCTGCTCAACGACCAGCGCATGCGTATTGCCAACATTACCGCCGGCATCTTTGTGACGGCTGGCTCTAAAGTGCCTGTAATTGGTCCCGCTGTCGGACCGGCGGCAGGCTATTTGGGCCGAGAGTTGGTGAAGAGCAAGTTACCGACCTATCACGCTGGCGATGTCATCGTCAGTCTGGACGCCCAAGTCAGCGGCGGCATCGGACCGCAACGCTCGGTGTCTTCCATGATCATCAAGTCCCAAGGAATATAGGCCCATGAGTCTCTACAGTCAGTATGCGTTGGCCTGCGTGGGAATGATGCTGCTGTACCTTTGCGTAAGAAGCTACGTACTCAGGAAATGGCTGGGTATTGCTCTGGTCGGTTTGGGCTTTGGCGTGATGTTTGTGCTGCCGCCCTACATTGGCGGCATCGATGTCGGGATCTTTGCAATCGCGGGAGTGGGGGCGGGGGCTTCGATGTTCTTCAAACGTAGTAAGTACCGAGTGTGAACATAACGGTGGCGGCTCCTGATAAAGGAGCCGTCATAGCATTTGTTGTGCTGGTTTTATCCACGAGACAGCAGGCATAAAAAGCCCATCTCAAAAAAGCCACACCGGCAGATTCGCCACCAGGCGGACCTCGTCGTAGCTACCGTCAATCTGCCCGCCAGTGGCCCGATGGTTATAGACGATGGTGCGAAACACCGCGTTCTTCAGTGAGCCGGATTGCACCACGTACGCCACCATTAAACCGTTTTCATCGTGTTTGGCGTTGTCCAGGCCTCGCACGTTATAACCGGTATTGCGTCCGTTACGATCGCCGCTGTACCGGGTGCCATCGATGTCCCAGCCCTTGGCGTGCCACAGGCTGGTCGTCAGGCCCGGCACACCAAAGGATGCCAGGTCCAGGTCGTAGCGCACTTGCCAGGACTTCTCGTTCGGCCCGTTGTAATCCGAGTACAACGAGTTGGCCATGTAATTGCCCGTGGACTCCCAGACGTAGTCGAAGTACTCGTCGCCGAACACCTGCTGCCAGGCCAAGGTCAGGCTGTGGGCCAGATGAGATGCAGTGAATGCCAGGCTGAAGGCGTCGTTGTCGATATAGCCCAGGTGCTGCTCGCCCTGGTCCTCGGTATGGTAGTAATTCAGCGCGGTCTTGAGCGCTATCTGACGCCGATCTCCGATCAATCGGGTCAATCCCAGATAGGTCTGCTGCCACATGTCCTCGAAGCGTGAAGCGTAGAGGCTGACGTCCAGGCCGTAAGGGGTCTTGGCCATCCCACCGAGGTATGAAATACGCGACCCCGAATACGCCCGGTTGCCGAAGGTGGTGGTGAGTTTCTCACTGCCGGTACCGGTACGTGGAATTGCCCGTTCGAAACTGCCAGCCTGCAATGACAACCAATCGAGTTCGTTGCTGGACAGGCTCACGCCCTGAAAGCTCGAGGGCAGGGCGCGATTGTCCTTGTAGCGCAGAATCGGGTTTTCGGTAAGCAGGCGACCAGTCTTGATTTCAGTGCTGGAAAAACGCAGCCGCAAATCACCGACACCCAATCGGCTCCAGGTCGGCACCGCATCGCCGTCGCTGTCTACCAATACCCGATCGCCACCATTGGCGACACGCCCATGCCCGCGCTCCAGGTTGACAGCGCTGAACAGTGAGGCGTCCAGTCCGAAGCCGATCGGCCCTTGGGTATATCCGGAGCTGTAATTAAGCATCGCGGTCTGGACCCAGGTTTCACGGATGCGGGTCCGCTCCAGGCCATCGGCTTTCTTGATCCTCAGATAGGTAGAACGCCGGGTGTGCTGGTTGGCATAGTAATGGCGCAAGTTCAGCCCCAAATGGCTGCCGTCGATAAAGCCCGGAGCCTCGTTTTGCGTGGTCACTGCTTCGCCTGCGATGGCAAGCAAAGGGCTGCCGACGGCTACGCCGGCCATCAGAAGTACACGAAAATCCATTTCGATAAATCTCTAGAGGAAAAAAAGCAGGCGCACGCTGCTAATGCTTGTCAGTTAAGAAATTTGAGCGACGAAAAACCTGTGGAAGCGTGGCTTGTCCGCGAAGAATGCGCCGCGGTTTCTCAGGGATTACGCGCCATCGTTTTTCGCGGGCAAGCCACGCTCCCACAGGACAACAAAACGTTTTCAGTGAGACGGCGGTTTGGGCCAGTGCCGAATCGTGCCGCGCCAGTTTTCATAGGCTTTGCCGAGCTGAAGCAACCACTGATCAGCGAAGCGTGGGGCGATCATCTGCAGGCCGATCGGCATGCCTTGGTCGGTAAAGCCGCAGTTGATCGATAGCGCCGGTTGCTCACCCATGTTCCAGGGCACGGTAAAGACGATGTGCTCGAACGGCAGGCGTGGGTCATTGGTAGGTGAAGCCCATTCTGCCGCAAAGGCGCTGACCTGGTTCGTCGGAGACAACACCAGATCTACATCATGAAAGATTTCGGCTGCCCGGCGTCGGATTTCGAACGTCTGGTTGAACCCCTCAACCGCCTGCACGGCGGTCAGGCTCTCGGCCGCCGCCGCCCAGTCGCGTATGTAGGGCAAGACTTGATCGAGCCGCTCGGAGCTCAGGGCCTGCAACTGACTCCACTGCCGCGCCTGCCAGAAATGATCCAGGCCCTGAAGCACGGCGCGATCCATCAGTGGCTTGATATGACGTATCTGAGCGCCTTGGCTTTCGAATAGGCGAGCCGCTTCCCGAACCGCCGAGCACACCTGTTCGTCCGGTTGAATGCCACAGCCGGGGTCGAGCATCAGACCGATTTTCAGCCCTTGGACCGACAACCGTCCCAGTCCCCAATCGCCTTGTTCCGGTGGCAGACTGGTGGCGTCCCGCGCATCGGGGCGGGACAGGTAGCGCATCATCAGCGCGCAATCGTCCATGGTGCGGGTCATGGGCCCGGCACAGCGGCCAGTGTAATAGGGATCGATGGGGATACGCCCGAGTGTCGGCTTGAACCCCACCAAGGCGCACCAAGCAGCGGGCAAACGGACCGAACCGCCGATGTCGGTGCCGACATGCAATGGACCATAGCCGGCCGCTGCCGCCGCCGCCGCGCCGGCACTGGAGCCACCGGGATTGTTCGCCAGATTCCAGGGATTACGGGTCACACCGTGGAAACTCGACAGCCCCGATGACAACATGCCGTAGTCCGGCACCGTTGTCTTGCCCAGGACAATCGCCCCCGCGTCACGCATCCGCGCCGCCGGTGGCGCGTCGACTGTGGCCGGGGTCAACTCGGTAGCGGCGCAGCCCAGGGGAATGCAATCGCCTTGCGTCGCTATCAACTCCTTGAGCGTCACCGGCATGCCATCGAGCAGTCCTCGGGGCTGGCCACGGCGCCAGCGCTCGCTGGCGGCGGTCGCCTGTTCCCGGACCCGTTGCGGATCAAAGGCGTACAACGCATTAATGTGAGGTTCCCAGCGCTCGATGTGGGCCAGCAAATGGTCGTAGTATTCCAGCGGCGACAGCTCCTTGCTGGCGAACAACACCAACAGTTGCACCGCTGATAGATCATGCAAATCGTTGACGCAGCTCATGCCGATAGCCGTCCTTTGATATTCAGAGGCAAGCGCCGCGACCGGCGGCGCGAAAGGGCCAGGCTCAGGCGCCCGTAGTCACCGAAACGTCAGCCGAGGACGATGAGCGAAAACCGTAGAAGAATGCCATGAGGGCCCCGATGGTACCCATGATTACGCAATAGCCTACGCAGACCCAAGGGCTCCACGGCATCAGCCCGATCAACAGCAACGGCGTGGTACTGGCCCAGAGTGCGTAGGCAATATTGTAGGTAAAGGAGATGCCGGACACCCGTATCCGAGCCGGAAACAATCCCACCATTACCGAGGGTACCGCGCCCACCACGCCACAGGTCAGGCCGGCCACAGCGTAGGCCACGCTGATCCAGTAGCCACCAGTGATCAGGCTGGCGTAGAGCGTCGCCGTTCCTACCGGCAGCAGCAGGCTATAAACCAGCACCGCGCGCCAGGCGCCGATCCGGTCAACCAGTAATCCCGCCAGCACACAGCCGATATTCAGGAACACAATGCCCAGGCTGCTCAGCGCGAACGTATGGCTGGCACTCATGCCGAAGCTTTTCTGCATGACGGTCGGGGTAATCACCACCAGCACCACCACCGCCGACGTCAGCACACAGGTCAAAAGCATCGCCGGCAGGATGGACTTGCGGTGATCGCGCAACACCGTCCGCAACGGCAGCTCCGCATCCATTTCACGTCGCGCCTGCAAGGCCATGAACACCGGCGTTTCGCTCAGCCAGCGCCGTAGCCAGACCCCGATCACTCCGAAGACACCGCCGAGCAGGAAGGGGAAACGCCAAGCGAAGTCGAGGATCTCGGCGGGGCTATAGATCCGCGCCAGGAGAGTCGCGGTCAATGCCCCCAGCAAATAGCCGAACGTCAATCCTGCCTGCAATACACCCAGGGCATAGCCACGATGCCCGACCGGGGCATGCTCGGCCACGAACACCCAGGCGCTCGGCACTTCGCCACCCACCGCGGCACCTTGCAGCACCCGCAACAGCAGCAGGATCAAGGGGGCCCAGTAACCGATCTGTTCGTAGGTCGGCATGATCCCGATCAACAGGCAGGGCAAAGCCATCATCAGGATGCTCAGGCTGAACACCCGCTTGCGCCCCACCCGATCAGCGAAGTGCGCCATCAGGATGCCGCCCAGCGGGCGTGCCAGATAGCCGGTGACGAAAATCCCGAAACTTTGCAGCAAGCGCAGCCACTCAGGCATCTCTGGTGGAAAGAACAATTGGCTGAGGGTCAGGGCGAAGAACACAAAGATGATGAAGTCGTAGATTTCCAGTGCGCCACCCAGCGCCGCAAGACCCAGGGTCTTGTAGTCAGACCGGGAAAAGCGACCGGGTTGTGGATAAATATGGGCTGTCATAAAGGGACTCTAAACAGGTACTCATGGAAATTCGCGACTGAAACAGCATTCGAAACCAAACCCTTAAACAGGCCATGCCGTTCGAATAATGCCATCAGGTATCTAGCCGGCAATGGTCCATCCAATTACCGGACGGGACAACCAGACAATGCATCTGGGTTGCTTTTTAGCGCAAATCTGTACATTGAGTTTTCTTGCGTTTAACCAATAATCGGGCACTTCCTCATCTTGGATACTGAGCGCGACATGGAAGAGATTCAGCGTAATTTCGACGATTTTAATCACCCGGACGTTGAAGCGATTGCGATTATCAACAGTATTTGTTGGAGCGCGACTTCAAACAGTTGATGCCCATTCTCATGTCGCCTATCACCGACCCCTTGAACCATGCGGTTTACCCCGCCGAACTCCAATACATGACAGACGCCCCATCCCGTGGGGTTTTCAATCATCACAGGAAGACACTTATGAGCACTCATACCCGTACTAAACGATTGACGGTTCCGCAACTGGTCGCGATGAAGGGCCAACAGAAAATCGTATCCCTGACGGCGTACTCCAGCTCTATTGCCAGGCTGATCGACCCTATCGTCGACTTCATCCTGGTCGGTGACTCTACTGCAATGGTCGGTTATGGTCGGGCCTCGACGTTGAGCATGCAGCTCGAAGAAATCATCGGCCACACCCGGGCCGTGGTCGACAGCACACGTCTGTCTTGTGTCATCGCCGACATGCCTTTTGGCAGCTATCAGGAATCTAACGAGCAGGCCTTTCGCAATTGCGCCCAAGTACTGGCGCGCACCGGTTGCGATGCCGTCAAGCTGGAAGCCAACAAGGCTCTGGCGGGTACCATCGAATTTTTGGTGGCACGTGGTATTCCGGTCATGGCCCACGTCGGGCTGATGCCGCAGTTTGTCAATGTCATGGGGGGATTCAAGGCCCAGGGCCTGACCGCCGAAACCGGCGCGATAATTGCCGAAGATGCTCGGGCCAACCTCGAAGCCGGAGCTTTCAGTCTGTTGCTCGAGGGTGTGGCCGAAGGTGTAGCTCGGCAAATAACCCTGGATTCGAAAATGCCCACCATCGGCATCGGCGCCTCACCGGCCTGCGACGGCCAGGTGTTGGTGACCGAAGACGTGCTGGGTTTGGGCGGTGAGCAGGTGCCGCGCTTCGTCAAACAGTACGCCGATGTCGGCGCGGTTATTCGCGACGCTTGTGAGCGTTTTGCCGAAGAGGTGCGCGATGGCCGATTCCCTGAATCGCGGCATTGCTATGGGCTCTAGGCATACTCTTCGCTGATAGCCTGGGCCAGCTTCTTCAGGGCTAGGGGAATATCCTTGCTCCAGTCGAGGGTGTAGCTCAGACGCACGTGATGTCGCCAGGCCCCCTGCTGGCTGAAGATTTCCCCCGGGGCGATAACGATGCGCTGGGCCAGCAAGCGCTCGAACACCCGTCGCATGTCCACCGAGCGTATAGCCTCGAGCCAGAAGGTCGCGCCGCCTTGCGGGGCGACAACCCGTAACTGACCATCGGCGTGTTCCTCCAGCAGGGCCTTCATCCGTTTCATACGATCCAGCAGCATGGCCCGCAGCACCATCAGATGTTGGTCGATGCGCTTGGAACTGAAGAGTTTGGCGATCGCTTTCTGACGGATTGGCGATAGACGAAATGCCCGTTCCAGGAATAGCCGGTGCAACTGAGGCCCGTGTCGGCGACACAGCACATAACCATAAGGCGCTTCCGAGCCAATGATCTTGTCGAAGGTCGAGAACACCAGCAGCTTTGCCGGATCGGCAAAGTCGCGATAGCGAGCGGGATTGGGGGAAAAATAGAACTCGCCGTAGCTGTCATTTTCGAATAGCCAGACATCCCGCTCCGCCAACCATCGACAGATCTGCTGTTTATCCTGCGCCGGCATCAGGTTGCCTTGGGGAATGTTTACGGTCGACGACAGCACCGCCAGCCGGATGGGCTCACGCCTGAGCAGCTCATTGAGTGCGGGCAGGTTGAAACGTCCATCCTCGCCGAGGGGCACTTCGATCACACGAATCTTTGCCGCTTGCAACTGGCGCAGGATCGCCCATGAACACGGCGATTCCACCAACGCCACAGTGCCACCCAGATTCAGGGCACGGAGGGACAACTCCAGCACACTGCGCAGGTCCGAGCCAATATACACATGCTCGGCCTGCCAGTAGCAGTGCGTGGAACTGGTGTAGCGGTCGGCCAGTGCACCACGTAACTCGGGCTCGCCGAACGGCTGATAGAGTGGCGCATGGGAGCGCGGGTATTGCCGGGCCAGTTCGCGCTCCATCATCAATAACGGGTTTTCCAGCGACAACAGCATCGCTGGCGCGTCGCTACTAAGGGCCAGCATCCCCGGCTGGCGTGCGTTGGAGAATACGTTGTCCAACAGATTGGGCGAGCCCTCGTTCAATAAAGGGGCCGGCCTCGCCTTGGTGAAATAACCGAACTTGGGTTTGGCATAGATCCGCCCCTCGTCTTCGAGGAGGGAATAGGCGTACTTGGTCGTCGACACCGACACGTTCAGGCGCTGGGCCAGTTGCCGCAAGGACGGCAATTTCTGTTCAAGTTCCGAATTGGCGGTCTCGATCAACTCGACGAGATAGCGGTACACCGCCTGATAGGCGAAGGAAGCGTCTTTGTTTGTATCCAGGCTCACTTGATGAAAACCCTGTGTGCCCACTTCACGACAACGCTGGTGACCTGGCGTGACATGCCTGAGGTTTTTCTTTCCTGGTGTTCAAGTCCAGCGATGGTCCTGGACCACATGGCCATGGCATCAGGCAAAACCAGACGACGTTTGAGAGGAAATGGCATGATCTTCAATCCCTGTAGTGATTGCCAATACAATCATTCTTGCATAGCTCGGCAGCGTACCCCAGACGGCCGGACAGCCTGCGGAGGAGTCCCACCCCATCGACATACCGGATCACAATGGAGGAGGGTGGCGATCCCCATAACTAAAAATCCCCGTATCAGCAAGTGATTACGGGGATTTTGAGTTTATTGAGGTCCGTGTAAATCCACGGTCATCGTTAGACGTTAATCACACGTTAAAGGGGAATGGAGACATTTGCTTTTGGTAAAAAACCAATAATATCAATGGTTTGAAATAAAAAAGATAGCTGGGTAATTTCGCGTTTCTCTAGAAAATACCCCCGTTTATACCCCCCATCTTTTCTATATCCATTTGCTTCGCGAAAACCGCCCCCTTCTACCGTCAAAGCCCCCTTAGGCGGCCTGGTGATGCAGTGGCTTACCGGCATCAACACCTAGGGATTGGAAGTGACTACGCGGCGCCGTCGCCCCGTGGCATTTCGGTCCTCTACGTAGCAACTGTGGCCCGGCTTCTTTCCAAGAGTCGGCGCTCAGGCCCGATGGATGCGCAGTTGGTGACGCACACGCATTTACCGGGATCACCCCCCCGCAGCAAGTGATGCTTCGGCTTTCAACGTGAAGGCTGCCCAGGCTTCGGTGCTAGCAGTAAAATTAAAGGCCGACTCTCTCGCAACCTCGGCCACCTTTTTCTTCTACTCCGAGTTACCGGTGTGACATCATCGGAGTCACCTCTTACTCAATCATGGATGGACATAATGCAAGCCCCGAATGTAGATCTGCTGGACGAGCTAATTCCTGATGATCAGCAGGAAGACGAAAGTGATTTAAACGATAAGGACATATCTTTTAAAGACGCTGTCGTAATGAATGCGGATTGGACTATTGAGACTATTAACGGCCAGGTTAACAAGGGGAATATAGACCTTGATCCTGGTTTTCAACGACGATCTGCTTGGGATAATGTTAGACAAAGCAGGCTTATAGAGTCATTAATTGTTAGCTTGCCTATTCCCAATATTGTGTTGGCAGAAAATAAAACCAGTCGTGGACGTTTTCTAGTTATTGATGGTAAACAGCGCCTCCTAACGCTCAATAGCTTTATGGCTGACAAGCTCGTGCTTAAAGGGCTTGATATCCGAAAGGATCTGAATGGGCGGACTTACTCGACACTAGATGTCGAGGATCGGGAGTTTCTTGAAAATAGCACACTTCGCTCCACAGTAATCAAGAACTGGAGTGATGAAAATTTTCTCTTCATCATGTTCTTTAGGTTGAATAGCGGAAGTTTGCCTCTGTCACCTCAAGAGCTTCGAAAGGCACTTATCGGTGGCAAGGTTCTGAATGCTATTGAAGAGTACATCAGCCAAAGTGTGAGCTTTCACAGGATCTTTGGAGAGGTGCCCGACAAGAGAATGCGAGACTCCGAGTTGGTTTTGCGCTTCATTGCTTTTGATATGTCGTTCGAAGCCTATAATGGTAACTTAAAAGATTTTCTCGATAATGCAACTAAGCTGTTTGAAGGGGACTGGGATAATCAACAAGCTGTTTTGAATAACGCATTAACTCGCTTGGATTTAGCTCTAGATACTAGCTTCGAAATTTTCGGATCGAACTCTTTTAAGAAATGGCTTGGCGACAACTACGAGCGCCGTATCAATCGCGCAATTTTTGATTGTATAACTCGATATTTTGCAGATAAGGATGTTTCAAAGGCGGCGCTGAACGATCCGACAGCGGTTACACAAGCTTTTCAGGACATTTGCCTTGATACTCGATTTAAAGAATCGATTGAGAAAACAACTAAAAGCGTTGGAGCGACAAACACTAGACTATCTATGTGGGGGCAGGAGCTTGCCGGTAGATTGAGTTTGAAGTTCGATGATGCCAGCTTCAGGGTGGTATGAACATGAGCCAGCCGAGTCCTCTATTCATAAATTTGCAAGAGAGATTTAAGAGGCTTGAGTCTACTTTTCTCGGGGCTCAACTAGAGGCCGAGTCAAAAGATCCTCTGACGTTTGCAGTTGACCCAGATCAACTTGCTGCATTCAGGGTGCTGGTTCATGCTGAAATTGAGGATTACCTCGAACGTAAAGCTCGCGAATCTATTGTGCAACTGAAAGCAAAAGTTTCGCCGCAAACATTTACGATTAAATCTAATGTAGAGCTATTTTTGCTGGCTAGTGTATTTGGCGTAGATTTACAAATAAAGTTGCCATACGATCCTCGCAGTTTGCACGCTTCAGTGCAGAAACTTATTAGGGATATAGAAGGCTTTATTAGCGACAATAACGGAATTAAAGAGGGTTCTTTTGTTAAGTTGTCTTTGGTCTGCGGAAAAATGGCAGATGAAATCGATATAAATCTTATCAATATGCTGAATGTGTACGGTAAAGAAAGAGGCGATGTGGCGCACCAAAGTGCCTCACGTGTCAAGACGCTTCAAGCTCCATCGACAGAGCGCACGAATGCTTTAGTTCTGATAAAAGCCCTCGGGGATTTCTTTTATCCAGCTAACCAGCAATAAATAAAAGCAGGTTCAGCTTGTGAGCCTGCTTTTTATTAATTAGTAGTTCTACGCTTGACTAGGGGCACACCAAAAAAGCGTTTTTCTGAGTTTTCAAATTTGTAATTGCTTGCTACAGATACGGAATCCGATTCCATGGTAGGAGGCCTTCAAACTGATATCGCCATTGCAACCGGACTCATCAAGGTCCAAAAAATCCATTGCATGTGCCTTTTTTGACCTATCGTAGAGTTCTCGCTAAGCAGAACGGCTGTTTGCCCCATGGACAAGTTCGAAAAACTCACATCCAAACAGCACCTTGAGGGTCCGAAACAGCAGCATTACGTCCCAAAATTTTATTTAAAGGGATTTACCTCAAATCAGGTGCTTTGCGTTTTCGATCGGGTCAAGGGAGAGATCAGGCACCGGCAGTCTCCGCAGGCTGTAGCAACCGTCCGTCACCTGTATACCTTTGAGGACAACCAAGATCGCAAGCGGTTTGATCTGGAGGTGCTTTTCGGTCTCGTAGAAGATGCTGCTGCTCCAATCTTGAATTCGCTCGCACAGGGAGCCCGCATAAGTCGGGGCGAGCGAGAGTCTTTTGCGCTCTTTCTTGGTCTCGCTGCTGTACGGACGCCTGCCGCCATTGCTGAGGCGCAAGCTGCATACGCTGGAATGGTAAAGCTTCAGGCTGGGCAGATGTTCATCGATGAGAATAGGGTCTTAGAGCTTCTCAAAAAAATGAATGGTTCTAACGTGGATGAGGCGTTGCTGCGGGATCAAGCGAGGGACGTCGTAGAGATGGCTCGAAGCGATTCGTATGACATTGAAGTGAATCAGCAGTTTGCACTTCACCGTTCATTGAACGTCTGGCATATCGTGGCTGAGGAGCTGTTCAAGCGAGATTGGAGGATCCTGCACGCTCCCAGCAACGAACACAGTTTCTTGACGTCTGACTCACCGATTGTTGTGCAGTCTAGGTCCTCGTCACTCCGACATGAGCCGATTGGTTATGGCTCGCCACATGCACAGATTCTGTTCCCTCTTACCTCGAAGTGTGCGCTTGTCGCGAGTGGGTCATTGGGGCGAACAGGTCGAAGCGTTATAACGGCTGAGAATCTGCAACGGTTCAATCGAACGATCGCCCAGGATTGTCATAGATACGTTATGGGAAGTGACGCGGACCTAGTGCAAAGAGTAACCGCGGAATTAGGGCTAACCCAAACAAAATGGAAGCCTAAATCGAGCGTCGAGGTCGGATATCGGACGGAAGCGGACGGAAAATTATCTGTCGTAGGCTTGCTGAAGCGTAAGGGATGTTAGGTAGAGGTTATTCACGGAGCGGGAATAAAGTGATGCTCCAGTGTTTTTAGCAGAGACTCGTCGTTCGCCAACTTGGCTGCTTGTCGTATTCCTTCAGAATCAACGACGATGAGATCAAACTTAGCGCAGTTAGCGCTGCGCGTCTTCTCTATTCGATGTAGTGCTTCCGGGGATAAAATCCCGCTCGTCCACAGCTCAAACTGCGGCTTAGGCTTATCCCAGTGAAGATGATTCTTCAAATGGTATCTAACCCGCTTAATACGAGTTGTCAGCCATTTTCCTATTTCTTCATCGCTGACGAAGGCGCCGGGTGCCATACCCTTACATTCAATGATCCTGGCTGAAATGCCATCTTTTACAGCCCAGACATCCACCTCAGCGCTGCCATCCTCACCAGTACACATCTTGTTGAGCTGAACCTCTCCAGCAAAGGTCTTGCGTACGAGCTCGGCAACTAGCAGTTCGAAGAAGGAGCCTCGCATGTTTCCCAAAGCCCCTTCGAGCTTGCCAAGCTTATTGATAATTCCGTCGAGCTTCGAGGAATCAACTGCCCCTTGGATGGCATCCGACAACACACCGATCAGATCTCGAAAGGCTCCAGCAACGTCCTTTCCAAATAAAGACTCAGGTGTCGCGGGTATCACACCAGCTGATCTAAGCGCTCCGAATGCCTCATGTTCGAAACGCTGCCCGACCATGAAGAACATAACGCGGCCAATGTTTTTCAGCGCCTGGAGTGTTTTCACTTTGTGAAGAAACGGCTTGATACCCTCAACACTGACTTGCTCGGTGAGAAGAACATCACAGGCGATGAATCCAGGCTTCAAATTACCTCTTTGCCTTTCTGCGAGAGCGGTGGAATAGCTCGGCGCGCTTAGATCCCAGTTAAAAGTCCCAACGCTAGGAATTGGTGACTCTGGTGTTGCCCGAAGGCTGACACTGTTGAAGCTGGCGAAGGCTAAGTTCCGCAACCACTCCTTGATACTGTCGAGCAAGATTGACTCTGCCATCAAACGAGCACGTGCAGCCGCCACGATAGCTTCCAGCGCAAAGCTATCGCTTGTTTGTTTGGTCATTACACAGGGTCCAATTCCTGGAAGAGGGCGCTCCACCAAGATTCCCGACTCCTTTAGACGCTTGAGTGCGACTGTTGAAGCGATGTGCCGCTTCTGGGCAATTGGAGCACCACATGCGATGAGGAAGTGGTGGACGGGCATTACCTCACGAGCAAGAACAGCAGCTAGCGCCCTCGAGTAGGTACCTTCAACTGAGAAGATCGCTTCGTAGAGGCTGTCCCAGTAATCACTCGATGAGTACTGACCTTGCAGGTACATAAATTTTGCACTGTGAGCGAAGGGCAGACTACTCAACCGCCGAACTTCTTTCGGGGCACGGCTGATGCGTTGGCGAGCTGCATCTGGCGAGAGGCCATGTGTTTCGACCAAAAAGCTAGCTAGCTTTGTACTCAAGCACGGACCAATTTCGTTTAGCGCGTCAATGACCACGTGATCTACCTTATGTCACAGAGCGCTATTTATAATTTAAAATCCTCTGTACTTAAAGGGAGCCAATTTTTTTTATAAAAATACCCTTTAAAATCATGAAGATAGGTTAATAAAATTTAAGCGACGTGATTTTTCCATGTCACACCCTACCTAACCTTCGCAATACTCATACCCTTGGAAAGCATCCTGATAGCGTGATCCATCGGTAGTTTGATCATCGAAAAATACGGCTCTTACCACCTGACTCACCAGGAACTCCTTGTTCACGTTGTCTGAACGGCACCACCTCAAACGAGGCAGCAACACCTTCACCCACTTCAATTAAGCGCATACGTACGACAAAGGGCGCGGTGGCATCTCGATACAACTGCCGGATGAAGCTAGTGCGCTGTTTCAGAAACCAAGCCACGTCCATTAGGTGACCCTATCAGTTTTCGCGGATGTGAAAATGGGCGTCCTTCTACTGACACGGCCCCGGCTTTTTAGGCTGGGGCTTGGGTGTGCCTGGTACGATTTTCCTTCAGATCTTGGCACTTACTGTGTTGCCAGCCAGCTTGGTCGCTTACTGCATTTCGGCGTAGGTAATCGCAGAAATTACGATCCGATTATTCCGCGCAACCTCTGCGGCTAATCGCTGCAAAACAGACTCTGGGCGCTCGCGCATTATGAAAGAGCAAATGCAAGTATCTGTACGTGGTCACAGATTGAACCTTCCTTCATCGCTGACAACGCTCGGACGCTCGTGCAGAAAATCCGCATCAGCCTTGGGCAATTCAGCCAGCGACAACCAGCTCGGACGCACGGGGTGCAAGGTAATCACGGGGCGCAAGGTAATAGTGTCACCGCTGCGCGTAATCTCCAGTTCCCCGACACCCTCATAAGCCATGTCAGTGGGAAAGCGGATTGCTTGATTCTTACCGTTCTTGAAAATTGAGACAGTGCGCATAACGTTACTCCTACACATGTCTGACATATGCAATATGGCAACGCCAGTAGCTATCTGCAAGGCATATGACGCATCAAAGTGCTATATCAAATGCTCTCCGGATCGTGGCTTGATCCACTGTCAGTCGATGCCCATTTGGTGGAGCAGGGCCTGCGCAACCTGAATTTCCAAGACCGAGTGCAACGCAGCTACACCGCCTCGATTAGCGCATGCCCGATCAAGATTCGTTAATCGCCCCCTTGGTTAGTTATCATGAACGCTATCGCTCAAGCATGAGCTATCCCTAGCTCATTTCCATAAATTCTTTGTGTTTCTGCGTGGATAAATAGAAACCGCGGCGATGGGGTCTGAACCGGGGAATCGAGAAAATCCACCATAGCGCGCTGTAGGCCCAAAGCTCATTCATCAATTGTTTGCGTTTCTGCGTGAATAAAGTGGATAGCCGGGTCAAGGGCCGCCGCACCGGCTCATCGGGCCTGCCCGATGAACGGAGCGCCGGGGCGAAGCCTTCACCCTTGATGCGGCTGGAACGACCCCAGCCTCTGCAAAGGGAGCTGATGGGTGCTCTTCCCGTCAGCTTCCCGCCGCGTCGCAAGGCAGATCTGGGGTGTCCAGAGGGGCAAAGCCCCTATGGCCCTAGCGGAGCGGTTGAAACCATCCCTACGGGCTGTTTCCTTCTGGGCCAACTCCTCACGAGCCAAGAATTGATCCGCCGCATATTCCAGCGCCGCCCGGTAGTCTGCATCCTCGATCACCAGCTCGCCCTCAACAAATCTGTGAGCGATCATATTTCCACTCCCGGAATCCAAAGGCCCCGCTTCACAAACTGCTTAAATGCACCCTCGACATACAGCGTGCCGGTGCGCACCTGCCAAGCCCGATAGCTCCATTTGATAGCAAGGATCGAGAAGGGCAGTGTCATCGACAAAATGCTGATGCAAGTTAGAGCCACACTACCTGTTGCAAGGCTGTACAAAGCGATAAGCGGGCAGAGCGCGGCAAACACCCAGAACATACGCGATTGTCGCGTGTGCGACTTGATTAGGCCCGTCTGCTCTTCTTCACTCATGCCATTGAGTTGGGCACGCCCCTTTTTAGTGATGAGCGGAAACAGTACCTTATTGATTGAATCTTGATCTCGCTGGGTAAAAACCCCGAAGCCACAACCATCCGAACAAGTCCACGGATAAAGCGCGTTTTCGTCTGGCTCTGCGTCCTTGTGAACAAACATCACACCCTTGTCGCACATCGGGCAATGCGGGTTTCTCATCGTGTTCATCAAGTCTTTCAAATGTTGGTGGTTCGACGAGATATTGCGCCATCCGAAGATCGAAAGAGGCATAGAAACGAACGTGAATTTTGCAGCTTTTTTTGCAGTGTTAAAAATCGTCATTTCAAAGCACCTTACGCGCACGGCGGCGACGTTTCACAGTATTAGTCAGAACTTTTTCAGCTACAGCGATAAGCACCGCCATGATGTCCTGAGAGGGGGTTTCTTCTACCTTACATCCTTGCTTCATGGTTCCGACCTCCGGGTCAGTGGTACAAATTACCGGCCCTTCCGGGCCGGATCATTACGGCGACGGGACGCTGTCATTCTTGTTATTTTGGGTTGCTGGCTTCGTGGCTTCTAACGTCTGATCCCACCACTTTTGCATGACAGATACAATGTGTGGCGAATGCTGTTGAAGCACAGGTTCATTAGCAGGTAGCTCACGGATATATTTACCATCTAACCAATTTTTAGACAGATTGGAGTAATGCAAAACAAGTTTAGTGATCGTAGCTTGTGGAGCATTTTTTAACGTTTCCATTGTGCTCATAGAAATAATGGAAAGGCTGGCTAGCGCATAATTTGCTTCTTGGATTGTTTCCCTTAGTTGCGCGTTCTCTTTCTGCAACGCCGCATAGCCCGCCTTCCATTTATTGTTTACCTCAATCCATTGGCTATTCGAATCTTCAAACCCTGCGTCATAACCTTCGTCACGGCCCTTTTGATATCCCTGTCTGCGGCCAATAACGACCCCAGTGGTTTCAGCGTTAAAGTCATAAGACATAGTTCTAGTCCCTTAAATAATTATCGGATTGTCATTGTTTGCATTGCTATCTCGGCCATTAGGCTTCGACGAAGCAAAGGATGGCGACCCTCCACCGAATCCGCTAGGCCCTTCATCAGCAGCCCCGGACGGGGCAACCCCCTGTGGGCCGAAACTGAGCACCTTAGGTGCACTGCTCGGGCTACCGCCACGACCGCCACCGCTATCGCTGCCTTCGTGTTGAAGGCCTGACGTGCCTCCACCGGGAATTGGCTTTCTCCCGCCACCGCCGCCGCCCAAGCCGCTTGGGCCATATTTCTCTGTGTAAGAGCGCATCTCACCCGTGGCCTGCGTAGACCCCATAGAGTCGATGCCGATGCCGATCCATTTCAAGACCACATCCGGCAACGTCTGCGAAAGCCCAAAGATCATGTAGATGACAGGCAGCAATAACAGGCCGTACATGATGAGCCAGTTGCGCCATTGGAAGAACTCAACAAACCAACCCAAAGATTCCGCACTTGTCACGTTGGCCGCGTGCATCGCCCAAAATGCTTTACTGATATACAGCAGAATCGGATTTGCTATTGCCATCGCTGCAAACAAACCGAAAACAATCAGCACAGGTCGAGCAAACAGCGACAACAACATTAAATAACCTTGGGTCTGCGAACCGACAAACGAACGCTCAGGCGTCATATGCATCAGCGCCCAAAGTGGCGCGGCCACAACTGATTGCAGAACGCCAAGAACCCATCCGACCACGGCAATAATGAAAATGGTATAGGGCAGGGATGGCAGAAAAACACCGAAGTAAAACGCTAATACTCCGACCCAACTAGCGACTTCAACGAGTGGCATTAAGAAATTATAGATTACCCATTCAAGCAATGTATCAGCCAGCGGGGTTGCATCAATACTAGTTCCGAAAAACGATACTGAGCCAACCCCAGCAGCTACTGCTTTAGCGCCTGATAGAGCGGTATGCACGATGCGATTTGTTGCTATAGCGGATGCCTGCATGAGTGCCAGAATATCGCCAGTCGTCTTGATTCGGGCAATTGCATCAACGTCGCCATCCGTACCAATTAACGTGGCCGTGACTCGCTCCATACCCCAGCCGATAAAGTTGCTCATGATGCTGTCGCCACGACTACCCAAGGTGTCGATATTCAAATCATCCAGCGATGCCGGAGCTAAAGCTGCTTTAATGTCTGCTGCATTGGGCGTTACGGGCTGCTTGTAGCTTGAACCATCAAGCGACTTACTAATAATCGCCTGGTACACCGTCTGATAACTGTTTAATGCCAACTGGCCCGCCGCGTCTTTAGGCAGCATGTTGAGGTTCGGCTGTGTTGCAATCGCGACAGGCTCCGCAAACATAGCCCCCATCTCTTGCCGAATACCAGAAAGGCGCTGATAAAAGCCCCCAGCCATCGCCCAGCCGTCTTTAGTCACGTCATCGACGTACTTCGCCATTATTTGTTGTAACGTCGTATCGTTCGTCAATTGCGAGGTTAGATTTTGAGTAAGCGTATTTTGGGCTTGATTGATAATGGTGTTGAAGCGATCACTGTTAACGGTGTCCCAGCCAGTCTGAGTTAGGTCGCTGGGCCAGGTGTTCACCCATGCATCAATATCGGCCATCACCTTGTTCATGGCGACTATTTTGGCGTTAAGAGCGGCATGGCGTACCGCCTGCATCGCGGCTTTGTTACTGGTGATCGTAGCGGGGTCGAAAATAGAACCCGTAGAGGTCGAGGTTGTCACCAGCTCCGCAGGAGCGGTAAAGCTATAGACCTTGATCGACCCACAAATTGGGGTGCCACCGCCAAGGTTGGTGGCCGCATTGCGATCCTTGACGAGATAGGTCGCAGCCTGTCGGCCTATGCCGTCATCCACCTTGGAGTCAGGCGTGGAAAGCGCCTGTACAGCAGTAGGCTGGTCAAGCGAGCCATAAATGGCATTCAGCGACCGAGCGCACCAGCTCGACGCCAAATAGGCTTGGCCGAACTGGCGAATATCGTACAACGGATAGTTGGGGTTAGGCTTCGCGCCGCTGCCAAACCCAAGCTGACTGCTGACACTACTGAGTGAGCCGTTAACGATCCCGTTTTCAACACCGGCTTTAAACACACCGTTGGCAAAGCCAATGCCCCAAAGTCCAATCGTCAGCACGATGATCTGGATAAATGAATAGCCGCTTGATGCGGGCAGTAACGCCCCGCCGCCGAACACGATACGTAAGGGAGTCCAAAGCGTGCTCCATGCCTTGCCCATCGCTTCGCCTTCATTGGCCGTGTTCGCGACGCCGACAATGGCGATATACGAAACGAATAAGGAGGCCAGCACCATCAGGCCCGAGTTGTATTGCACGAACATCGAGGCCAGCACGTTAGAGCTGGCAGTAACGGTTTCCGGGTCGCTGCCTTGTGCCAAAGAGTCAATGACCGGCCCAAAGACCGCTTGAAGCACTCCAACACTTGCGTCTGAGCAACTGCTCGCGCCGTCCGTAGTGCCGCACGGTGAAAAGGGCATGCCTGCCATTTGTAAAGCCTCATGGGATATTTACAATTAAGTCTATAGGTCAAAAACCTCCTTTAAAATACGGGCCAAATTCGCACATGGACTATAGTCCATAACTTTTAGAAAACGCCTAATTAACTCTATGATTTTATTGGTTTAAATATATTTTCAGCAACGCGAATAGACGCTAAAAAAGCGATCACAATGATGTTTATTAAAAATTGGGCATAACTTAGACTCAGGGTATTCCAGAACTTGTTAGCAGAGATGGCAAAATTGAGATTTAAGCTCAAGTACCAGGACAGCAAAACACTAGGCATCCAGTACATCGGCAACCCTGTGACTTGTTTTCGCCTCCTGAATGAAACGACAAAAGGCGGCAATCAAAAGCAAAGCTACGTCTGCACGATTAGTCGATGGGACACCGAGCTACCGGAGCATGCTGTTCGGTTACTGACAGAGGTTGAAATAGGGGAGTGGAAAGCGTGGAAGAAGTCTCACGATGCTGGATTCAGACGCAAGCAACTTGAGGCTTCGCTGGATGCCTTGCCGCTCACACTGCGCTATGCGGCGGCGGCGCTGGCTGAGAGCGCACCCGCCGCCAATGAGGTGCAAAAGGCCGCCATCTGGTCGGCCCTGGACGCATTCACACGAGCCTTGGAAAAGGCCGGAGTGGAGCGACCACCACGAGGGCGCGGTCGCCCGCCTGCAATGGACCTACCTGCGCCAGAAGAGGGGCTGCCCATAATGTCTAACCTCGATCAGCTCGGCTCCCCACTTGAGTGTGCTTACCGCTCCCTCGTAGAACGCTACAAGGCCTTACAAGCGCGCAGTAAGCTCTCCAACGAAAACGACGGCATTGCTTAGCTACCACGACGGGTGTTCAGTTGCTCGCGCATCCACTGACCATCCCGCCTCATCTCTGCCCGCAGTTCATCAACCTGTTCAGGCAGCAGCGAAAACAACGACCGTAAGGGCGGCTCTTTGGTCGTGCGCTGACCATCTACCCTTTCCGGGTCGAACTGCTCTCTATCGAATGTCATACCGTATACCTCTACATATTCAAAATGTGCCGGGCACTCACGACCCCAGGGATCGTGCACCCATAAATCACCGAGACCGTCCCGGATGACGTAATACGCGCCGGGATCGTTCCGCACCATGAGCGGCAGAACAGCGTGGAACTCCTGCGCGTCCGGGTCGAACCGCCATGCATACTTCATTCTTTCTAACATGATCCAGCCCTCAAATATCCAAGTCCGGCGTGTCTCGGTCGAGTGAGTTCTGACGCTCGCGCTCCTGCTCTTCCTGTCGCTGCTGCAATCGCTGAGCCTCGGCTTGTCGAGTGGCTCGCTGATCGTGCTGGCTCGGTGGAGGCTCGCTATCTAGGTGAAAATCCATCAGTGTCTGCCTCGCATAATCGCGCATCTCTGTCCAATCAATGACCGATGAATCGTGTTCTATGATCGCCCGGTTCCAAGCATCATCTCTAAACTTAACGGCATCGGGATGATTGCTATTTAAGTGCTCGCGCCGCACCGCCAATGGGCGGGTCACATTCTTGTCAAAATCTTCGTCCCACTGCATGGCCTTGCCTTTCGCCATATGTCGACCAATAAAGCCGCCCGCCTTCTCCGGGTCTGGACGTTCGCCCAACGACTCCCGGAATGTACAATCCAGCTTAGACCGATACCGTATTATCTCGGCATCGATTGCTTCCATCTCTACATAGTCACGGACTGGCCGGACCGGCACCCTTGCTGATAAAACTTGTTTTGCCGCGTCTCGCAGCATTCCGGGCTGCTGGGTGGCTATCTTGGCCTCCGCCTGCGTCCGCAAAACATCGACCTGCTTTTGATCTTCCACAACACGCTGCCGCTTTTGGTCTATATCGGCCTTGATAGCGTCCTTACGTCGTTGCTCAAGCTCAGGATCGGCAAACCGTACGTCTAGCCGCCGCTCAGCTGCCACCGCAAGTACACGATCCCAGAATTCTTGATCGCCATGCACGACTACAGCGCCGAATTTTTCTTTCGCAAGAAGCAGCCCCATCTCGATGCTGTCCGCATCGTTGTGGCTGTCATTGTTGAGGGTGATACGCCGCCCTTCATCTCGGAAAGCCAGGCGGTTATTAATCAAATAGTTCACCGAACCTGTAGAACGATCGACAGCCCATGTAACGCGCTCCGAAAGCCTCGTAGGCCACACCGGGTCAAGATCACTATCCGAAAAAGCTGAAAAATATGCCCGCTGTGCGTTCGCAATGTCTGGCTCTTGAGGATGCTTGCCCTTCCGCTTGTCTGCGTGGGCAAAGCCCCGAAGCTGCGATATGGCTGCCAGATCGCCAGCCTCTGCACGATCCGCCACCCAGTCCCGATAAGATGAATATTTCTCTTTTCGTAGACTGGCATTTTCAGCCTTAAATATGACTTTTAATTCGTCTCGTTTGGTCGCAGCAGTAAACGCTGCGACCGATAGAAGTGCTCTGCGATGATTGCCGTCTAGCCCACTTCGACGGATGGCTTCCCGTTCTGCCCTAAGTCGATCAGTGAGAGCTTTACGCCGCAATTTCTGGGTGTTGGCTAGCTCAGCCTTAGCCGGGGCTTTCATGGCCTTCCACTCAACGACAAAACCTTCATATTTTCCGCGCAGCTCTGCGCGTTCTTTGGCGCGCTTCTCGCGGTTTTCGGCACGCTTAGTTGGATCACGCAATGGGCGATGCTTGCTATAGGTCTGATTCTCTACCGCTTCCCGGTCAAAATACCTGGTTTCAAGTGGCTCATATGGGCCAAGCTGCTTTATAAGTTTCCCCCCTCCCAACCCCATGTCAGATGCCTTGATCGGAGCTTGAGCGGGATCACGTACCGACGCCACATAGAAAGCGTTGTTTCGCTCATTTGCTGGCCTTAACTCAAGTCCATGACTGGCTAGTATGGTATGCAACGTCTGCCACGATGCCTTGGCGGATTTCATTAGCGTCCCAGCATCATTTTTGGGCTGGCCTTTGGCATAGCCTGCTAACGACTCATTGCCGCTGTGAACCTCAAACTGCCGGGCCTTCTCTGGCAGATCTGCGCGTGTCCCTTCCCGAGCCTTAAGCCGGCTTGCTGCACTCGTATGGGTCCAATCTATAGACTTCTTACCGTCAACCTCTTTGACAGAAAAAGGCCCATTATCGTGTTTCCACCCTTGGTCAATTTCGATCTGTCGCATTGCCTTATCTAAGGTGAATTTCGAAAACGACATTCTCGGTACTCTGTGCGTATCCGGGTGAACCTTATTCACCATGATATGCAAGTGTGCATTGTCAGTATCACGGTGTACGGCCGACAGATACTCGTGGCCGTCAAGCCCAATAGCGGCGAGCGCAAATTTACCCGCATCAAAAGCTTGATCGTCGGTTGGGTTCTCTCCTACTGACCAGCTCAGAACAAGGTGCATTACCGGGTCTTTCGTGCGCGTACTACGAACAGAAGTACCCCACATTTCAATCCACGCTGTGTCCTCAGAAAGGCAGTTTGTTTGCACTGCTACTGCCCCAACTGTAACTTCTCCAGTCTCAGGATCAACACCATGTCGAAGACTGTTTATGTACTTAGACAGACTACGAAAACTTGTCTTCCCATCGCTTCGACGGCCGCCAATTTTAGCGATCATCGCTATCCGCTTCCTCAACGTCTGGAGCTATGCGTTTGAGAGCCAATGCCGCCTCGTCAACGGCATGCTTAAACGCAATCAATATCTCCGACGTCTGCTGTGAATACGCACCACCACTGCTATTAAATAGCTCTTTTTGCAAGCCGCCTAAACTACGCAATTGGG
This sequence comes from Pseudomonas sp. S2_A02, assembly GCF_054668495.1. Taxonomy (NCBI): domain Bacteria; kingdom Pseudomonadati; phylum Pseudomonadota; class Gammaproteobacteria; order Pseudomonadales; family Pseudomonadaceae; genus Pseudomonas; species Pseudomonas sp. S2_A02. Next base: position 4,735,507 of record NZ_CP162776.1, read on the forward strand.
CGGCAAACGTCTTTATGTCTGCACAGATAATTCGGTCTGATTGGTTTCGTATACGGCGACTCAATCCCGCACAACGAATAAACATCGACAACGATATGCCTGCATCCTCGGCTTTAGCTTTCAGCGCGTCTGCCTCTTCGGGCAGACAGCGAGTATGAACGACCACAGTCCGCTTCCTTATATTCGAACCAGAACGACCATTTGAGGCCATAACAAACTCCGCTTCTAGTGGCCGCACAGCGGCAGGGGTCTCGGGGCGCAGCCCTGAGCAGGGCAGGTTAGGGGCGATGACGAGCGAAGCGAGGAAGAACCCCGGTGAGATACCAGCACGAAGTGCGCGGTAGCTCAAACCACACCCTGTCCTCAATCAATCATCATGACTCACCACGGAGAAGGTAACTTAGAGTTTCTATATGGGCAAATATAGCTAGATGCCTAGAAAGCAGAATATTCCTACACAATGCTGACACTATAAAGCTACAGAGTTGCCGCTATGTAAACACAGTCTCGCCCCGCAGTTGCCATGTTACTACCATACTGTTGCCATACTATTAACACGCTATTTACTACATAATTACCAGCTAGTTAGCACAATGTCACCACACTGGTAACACTATTCACAAGGTGGTATATGCGCAGGAATTTTTGGTTGTTTTGTAAATTAACTAGGCCCTACACAAAAAACAGAGTGCTTTTTACTGGAGAAGGTTGATCAACCTTTAGAATTTCGCGTGGTTTCCGATGCGCCCCATAGGGGCTTTGCCCCTCTGGACTCCCCACACTCGCCCGCGTGGCGTCGGGAGCCAGGGATAGAAGCGTTCCCTGTCCCCCTAGCGAAGGCTATTAGCTTCGAACGCGTCAAGGGGCCGAGTCCTCGCCCCTTCGGTGCTGTGGGCCGCACCAACCCCTTGACTCGCCCTGCGTTCATCGACGGTCTAACGGCAGCGGTCCATGATGGCCCCAAACCAACCAAGTATTTCGCTATGGGGATCTTGCTCAGCTAAGCGCTGCATCGTCATGTGTTTAGCTGTATTCTTGTTCAACCTCCGCTTTGCCGTTCTATCGTTTACTCCTATAGCGTTCCCCACTAAGGTGGGCACGTCGCAGGTATCAGTGAACTGTATTCGTATGTTTAGGCTCTCTTGGATCGCATCTACGTGCAGATAGTTTTCTGCTTCACGTTTGCTCGTGATAAATGCAATAGAGCCATCGTTTCGTGCGTTTACTGCATCGGCGGTAGCTTGATACTTTGGTGGGGTGTTGGTGTCTCGGTCATATATATGGACCTCTGGTTTGCCGATATTTTTTAGGTAATGCCCATTAACCCAGTCTCGAAGTGTATCTCCCCCTAGTGGTAGCAGTACTATCCTTGGGTCATTATCGAAGTCGGGTACAACGACTCCTTCAGAAGCAAGCGATGACGAAAGGTTTTTAAAAAAAGCAATATCATTGGGACCCTCTACACAGACAATAACCTGTGCTCTGCTGTCAGGTAATACGCCCAAGTCTTTTGCGATAGAGCGATACATTCCGTCTGAACTAGAACTTATTGTTATTTCGCCTTCATGATCTCGATAAATGTGCCTGAGGGTCTCAACTGGTAGCTGTTCGGCAAGTGCCGGTACGTGTGTTGTAATTATTATCTGACAGCCCTTTTTTTCCGCCATCTCCGAAAATGCTTCAACAAGTAATCTCTGCTTGTCAGGGTGCTGTGATGTCTCCGGTTCTTCGATTGCATAAATAACTCCCCGGTCTCGGTACTCGCGTTTTATTCTTTCTGCTTCGGCCTTGAAAAAGCTAATTAAGACTAGGCGCCTAACTCCGCTTCCTCGTTTGTTGATTGGAATGTTATCCTCGCCCGCAAGGGATAATTTAAATATTCCCTCCCACTTGGGGTCAGCTTTGAATTCAGGGGTTAACGATAGAGCCAGTTCAGGGTCGAGATCACTAAGGTGGCTGAGTGTGTTGTTGGCAACTGCTAGCGCTCTGTCTCTTACCTGATCTTTAACAGCTTCGAGCTGAGGTGCAATATCTTCAAGCGCCTGAGATATTGCTACTTTCATGGGATCTTGAACTTCAGATTCTTCGTCAGTGCTAGGTCTGTCAGCTCTAAAAAGAGCGAAGTGAGGGAGGTGATTCTGGATTTTTTCTAATATTTCCTTCCCATCTTCTTTGTTTAGCGATACGTTTTGCTCTTTTAATTTGAGGTCGCCAGTTGCTATGTAAATTGCCGACCTCAGGCTAACATTGGATCTATTGTCTTCGGCTTGGATGTTCAGGGATTGCGCTAGGGATTTGAGTTCTTCATTTTTCTTAAGTAGAATGCCCTTCGCGTTTTTGGCTGACGGATGCAAGCATGTAGCTACAAAAGCCCCAGCACCTTTACCCTTGCTGAATACTCTCGATAGAGAAAGTGTGCCCTCTGCTGTCAGCAAGTACTCTCCTGCCAAGCTTGTAGTAGAAGTAGCATCTAATACAAGTTCGTCTGGCAGCTCGTCGAAGGTGCAGGTTATTGCAACATCTTCATTCTCGCCAGCATATACGCACTTGTCTCCAGGTTCATACTTGCATAACTTATGGCCGAAAAATATACCTAAGGCATCTAATATGGTTGTTTTTCCAACGTCGTTTCGACCAATTAGCGCGGTCATATCATTAAATGTTATTTCTTTTTGTTCTTGGTATGATCTGAAGTTTTTGATTTTTAACGATTTTAATCTCATAACTACTCCATGTTTGTTGAGTAACTAAAGATTGTAATAACGGGCTGGCCGGGCAGGTTTTGCTTAATGACGATAGCTAAAAGCCACTGATCTGTCGAAGGTACGGGCGTAGTCAGCTCTTCAACGTAGGTAAGGGGCGTGCTCAAGAGCAACAGGCATTTACGTACAAGATATTCGAGTTTTTTTGGCAGTGAGGGGATCACTTTCAGTTAGCTCATCACCATCAACGATTTGTAGGAGTCGCGACCTCGTTGTCACTGTGCGCACTGCGCAGCTGTCGCGACCCAGGTTACGCTCGGTTGAGTACGTGTTCGGTATGAGGGCGGAGCTCTGTGTCAGGTCTTTCTGTCTCGTACTGCGGCTACTTGTTTTTTCTATCCGAAAAAACTAAAAGAAAGTTACAAGAGGGGGCGGTGGGTGGGCTGAAGCCCTTGAAATCTAAGGGCTCCAGCGCCGTCGACCGAGATAGGGTGGGAGCGATTTCACGTCCTTCGGGACCGATATCACGCTCTGCCGGGATCGATTTCACGTTGTCCGTTGTGGATAAGTCCTGCTTTTCCCAGCGATTACTGGCTGCGGTCAGATACGTATTTTGGGAGCGATTTCACGCGCACGATTCTGGAGCGGGGGGGGCGTGTTTGGGCAGATCAACCAAAGTGCCTTTACAGACGCTCAAGTCTTGCATTCGTCCAAAAAAAGTGAGCTACCGTCGTCGTTGCGCTAGTGCGGCGCATTGAAACCCGAGAGGGACGCACTGCTGTCCTGATGGCTCTGCATAGTTGAAATTTTTTTCACTGCGAGCCGATTTTTACCACCGTAAGGTGCCCGTAGTGGGCATCAAGGGGCGAAATATGGCGATTTCTTTGATTCGCAGTCTCACCGCGTCTGTCATTCGTAACGTATCGGCGTTAAAGCGCGATGCCAAACGTCTTCAAAAGCACTCCCAACTCGTATTTGGAACAGAGTACCCGCTCAAGGTTTGCCAACATGCAGTGGCCGTTTCGCGCGGGTTCCGTTCGCTCGCTGATGTCGAAAACCTAGCTCACCGCCTTGGCATGGATAAAGAAGCGCCTTTCTGGACGATTCTTGGCCGCAACGATACGCACCAGGATGTGCTAAATGCGCTGTATCGGTTGAACCTTGAATATACGGAGAACGGCCCCGTAGTGTTCACTGGCGGGCAGATACATTCGGTGCTTCCGGCTCTGGTTCTTTTTCTTGAGCAAATGAGCCTCAAAAAACTGCCAGGTCTAATCCTTGTGGAGACAGAGGCTCCCTCAATTCAGGACACGTTCATCTTCGATGGAATTAAGAAGCTTGGGGTTGAGGAGGTGCTTGAAGGGTTCCGTTCTTTAGACTTGCGCGACCGGAATCTACCAGTATCGCTTAGCACCGAAGCCAGGTGGTGGGCCAAAGCGATCACCGATGTACTGCCGAAAGATCTACAGACCGCGCTGCAACAGAGTGGGTGGGAAGCAGGGCTGGAAGTTAGCGCTTACGAGAACGCCAAATCGCGTAATCAGGTACATAACTCAAAAGATTTCGAGGCCATCCCGTTCTATTCGGTGAAAGAAGCTGCATTCCAACTCGCCTTAGGAAAATCATGGCCACTATGGATAAGCGAAGATGCTGCGCGGCAGACCTCTGCAATCGGTGCATGTCCGCCAGAACTTCATAAGGAATCAAAGGACATCGTACTTGACCTTATTAAGGCATTGGATAGTCGCAATTTCGGGCTCGGGGTGTCGAGCGAGCACGAAAGTCGGTGGCGCCCATACGTCGTTCTCTTCTCAAGAAACGATCCGGCCAGCGAGGTGCTTGCAGGCGTAGTCCGCTCGTACTTCTCTTGGCGACAGAGTCGAGACCAGCGCTCGCCCGTGCTTTACGTGTCCGACGGAGCTACACCCTATGCGCCTCGGTTCCTATGCTTCGGTGAGCATACCGCAGTGGTAAACGGCCTCGACTCTATTCCTGTGGGCGATGGTCCCGGGGAGTTTTTCGGATACAAAAATGCACTGAAGGTGGTGGGTACTCCGGATGGACTTCAGTACATGGGCAAGCGAGTCCCATTGGTGTAAGTGTCGTCCCGGTAGTCGGCGCAATGTGTCCATCTCATTGAGGTGGACACATTGATAGCTCCTGCAAGCGGATCGTCAGACGCCATCATCTGAACTGCTATTTCGTATGCGCTAGGGCTGCATTTTTATCCGGTGGTATATGTAGCTGGGCGGGAGTCAGTTTGACGTGCTCACGGTAGATCTCCACATGGGGGCGGGCCTCTGGGTAGAACAACAGGGCTTCGTCGAGACGCCTAATAAAAATTTTCTTGAAATCACGAGCGCCTTGCTTGTCCGTTGCGTAATTGGCACCAAATTGCCTACGCAAACTTGAGATCGGAATCTTGATTTCTGTTCTTTTAGATTTCCGTAACGTGTACATCCTGTAGACAAGCCAGACGTAGATATCCATAGCTAGCGGGGAATGTCTCAGGCTTTGCAACGCTTCCATTTTCAGCGGAACCGGGGCGCTCATGATTGCATCGAAGAAGTCTGTACTTAGTGTGAGAGTGCTCTCCCATTTCTCGCAGTCTAGCGCTCTAGCATCCCAAAAGAAAAACGCTTGCTTTGCTACAATCATATTTTCAATTGTGACTGCGCCGCTGTTGCTTCCAGTGACTGAAATCATCGATCTTACCAGCCTTAATGTCTGCTCTTTAAGTTTGCTGATGTATCGACCGTCGTTATGCAGTCCCAATTTTTTAAGGAAGGCCGACTGTGATTTACCCAGCCCTATCACGGGGCTTTGGGTTTTGACTGCTTCGGTACAAATCCAAGCCAGTAGCAATCTCGGTAAGCTTCCATACGGCACTCCGATATGTGGAGGTGCCGAAATCGACAACTTCAGCCATTCCGTACCGCGTTCAAAATAATGAATACCAGGATCGCTATGAGGAAACGTTGCTTGTACTAGAAAACGGGTCGTGAACGCTGTCGGGCCCGGTTTCGTTCTCTGAGTAGCTTCCATACGAGTTGCGTCATTCATCATGCGGAGCAAGCGGGGGTTAAGCTCCCAAGATATTTCATCCAGAGCATTGTCTTTGGCGAGGCTCATTGTTACCTCAGCGCACAGCTTGCGTTAGTCGTAGCTCACATTTACGGCTTAACCACGCTGACACCTCCGCCTCAATCCAACCGACGGCTCTCCTACCTAGTGGTACTGGTCTTGGAAAGCTTCCGTTGTTTATCAGGAAGTAGATCCCTGACTTAGTCAGGCCGGTACGCTTTTCAACCTGTGGCCTACGGAGAATTACAATCGCGTTTGGATCGTTGCTCTGTTCCATGCTCAACCTCACTGAACTGCTATGAACTGTCGGATGACCATAAGCAGGTGGGTTGTTTTGAGAGAGAACGAGTTACCTAGGTTTCTTGTTTCTTGGAGAGGGTCGCACTGAGGGCGCGACCAGCCATAAGGACGCCATCGAGGTGACAGCTCAGCACCTTGGATCTTCGACAGCGGCCCCTCAAATTCTTCCGGCCACGATTCGAATCGAAGTGCCTCATTCAAAAGGCATAGTCGTGGTGAGTTGGCCGGCAGAAAATGCAGCGACATGCTCCGCTTTTCTGCGAGCCCGCTGGTTGGATTTGTAAATGCTGTCGCGCACGGGGGGCACGCCCAATTTGACGCAATCTATCCATTCCTGGGTCGACATGACTGCTGCAAAGCGCGATTGCAACACTACGCTGAAGACGCGATGGATATCTTCAGCACTCGCATAACCCGCTTGGTTCCGATACGACACGGTGCCGGATGCGTCATGTAAAAACTCAACGTTGGAACCGTTATGTAAGGCGTGGTTGATAGTGGACGCATTGCAGTTGTGGGTCATGTAGCCAACTACCGTAAGAGTATCGATACCGTTCTTCTCAAGCCATTGCGCCAGATCGGTCTCTGGATAGGCGCTGGGCAAGGTCTTACTCACAGAGTGGTCATGAGCACGCGCGGCCACTACCGGATGCAGTTGCCAGCCATCCGTATGGATGGCAAACAGCGGCGAGCCGGCCGGCGAAGTTTGTTGGACCACCATGATCGGAATTCCGGCGGCGCTTGCCACATCCATGGCGATGCCGATATTGGCAATGGTTTCCAGCGGGTTTGGGTACTCGATGGGCAGGTTCCCGGTGAAGTATTCGTTTTGTACATCGATCACGATCAAGGCGCGTTTTTGGATAGTAGGCATGGTCAGATTCCTGTGGGGTTTCTGGTCGCTCGCGAGTGGCTGCAACCCTTAGCCCGAATCTTAGAGAGATGCTATGCTCGCCGTTAGCGGCCCAAAGGACATCGCTCGATGATATTGGGCCAATATCTATCGATGCTCATTCCTCATTCCTCATCGACCATCCGCCTTATGCCATCCATAACCATTGCTGTTTTAGCGTTTAACGGAATCAGCCCTTTTCACTTGTCGGTGCCGTGCCTGGTATTTGAAAACCGTTCCTCGGCGGGATTACCGGCCTACCAACTACACATCTGCGCGGCAGAGCCTACTGTGGGAGGCGTACTGCGCACTAACACGGGCTTTGCCATCCAAACGGACCTGACCCTTGCCGATGCTGCGCAGGCCGATGTGCTGATCGTACCGTCCTGGCGTGACCCAGCCGAGGTACCACCCGAACCGATGTTGGATGCGGTGCGAGCTGCCCATGCGCGTGGGGCGACGGTAGTGGGGCTGTGCCTGGGGGCATTTGTGCTGGCTGAAGCCGGCTTGCTGGACGGCCGGCAAGCCACCACGCATTGGAGCAGCGTTGAGCGGTTCGCCGCTTTATACCCAAGGGTAACCTTGGTGCCGGACGTGTTGTATCTGGACGCGGATGACGGGCTAATCGTAACGTCCGCCGGAACCGCTGCGGCGCTGGATTGTTGCCTTCACCTGGTGCGCCGTTGGCATGGCGCTGAAGTTGCCAATCGCATAGCGAGGCGGTTGGTCGCCGCGCCACACCGGCAAGGCGGGCAGGCTCAGTACATTGAGCAGCCGCTGCATTATGCGCGCGGCGGCGACCGCCTTGGCGAGTTGCTCAACTGGGCTGTGGCAAATCTGAGCGTGCCACATTCCCTGGATACGCTGGCCGAACGCGTCGCGATGAGCCGTCGCAACTTTACCCGCCGATTTCGGGAATTGACGGGCACGACCGTTGGGCAATGGCTACTGGGGCAGCGCCTGGCCTACGCGCAAAGAATGCTGGAAACAACGCAAGAACCTATCGAGGTTATCGCGCAGCACGCGGGCTTCGGCAGCGCGGTATCACTGCGGCAGCACTTTAACCGGGTGTATCAGACTTCACCCAGCGCTTATCGGGCGTTGTTTGCACAGCGTTGAAAATGCGCTGGCGACTTTCATGGCATGCCTGGCGGGGCAGGGTGTAATGGTGGCCTTGAGTTTGATGAAACCTTGCCAGTTGGACTGTACCTCTACAGTCATCAGGTTCCGATCAGGGATATCTATCTCGAGGCCCGCGCGGTGCGCGAGGTCCTGGTCAGCCGGCACAACGAGAAATGGCCCCTTTCTATTCGCCTGGGTGGCGCCGGCAGCCGCTGGCTGCCCGTGCGCTCACGCTGCAAAGCCGCTACGCACCTGGGCGAGCCTCACCGCCGTAGGACGCTTTGCCGTCGAGCTGTGAAGCGTTTCGCGGGCGCGAAAATTTTGCCATGGCAAAGCCATGCGTGAGGGTTTGAGCGACGGCAGGCGGCGTTTTTCAAGGTAGTTGTCGCGTCAACCGTTCAGCTATGCCGCTCTTTTCTCAGTCTGCTGCTCCCGATCCGGGTTCAGTATCACCGTGCCTATCGGCTCCCAGTTACGCGTCTGACCTGACCAGCGTTCCGGGTTGTTCTCCTTGGCCCGTTCGTACAGTTCATGTCGCCGCGCCAGGATCTGATGATCCAGTCCTCGATGTCGCTCCGTTGGTGTCACGAAGCGGATCCGGCTATGCCGGTGCTCGTTGTTATATGACTTCAGCCCGAGCCGTGCCGGAGAGCATGCGCGTAACTTCCTCGGTTCCTGGAATGGCAAGCTGGTGTACGACGACTTCGCTGGCTACAAAGCCGGCTTCGAGAAAGGCATGATCGAAATTGGTTGTATGGCTCATGCCCGACGCAAGTTTTTCGATCTGCACATGGCGAATAAAAGCCAGTTGGCAGAACAGGCACTGCACTCGATTGGCGGCTTGTACGAAGTTGCCGACGCAGCGGGCGAGTGAGATTGATCAACTGCTGCCGCATCAGTGGGTATCTGCCTGAGTTACACAAGACCTGATGTCCGTAGACTTACACTACGGCGTCTGCCAAAAGCACTCACTCTAGGATTCTGGCTTGTCAGATCGCTGCAATATTGCTAGTGTCGATCTATGACTAACTATTGCCTCACTTCGACTACCACCACCACGACCGCTGAAAGCGGAGCGTGCGAGGTGTCGTGAGCCAATAGCAGACGAACTTCAAAGGCCCGCCAGCGATGGACAGGGCCTTTTTTATGCCCTTGTGTCGCTGGCTCAAACGCAAGGAGATGCACCCATGTACGCCCTGTTGATACTCGATATCCAAGTCGGGCTTGTTCACGGCCCGGAAAAACTATGGCGCTGCGAAGAGTTGTTGGAAACAGTGAATACGCTGATGGACGAGGCACGCAGCGCTGGTGCTCCAATTTTTCTCTCGCGCCACATCGGGCCCGCTGGATCTCCAATCGAACCAGGCAGCCCGTTGACGATGGTTGCGCAGGAACTGAAACTTCTGGGTGGAGAGGTGGTATTCGAAAAGCGGCGGCCTAACGCCTTCGAAATGACCGACCTGGCGGACAATTTGCGGTCTCGCGGGGCTACCGGTGTGGTAATCACTGGCATGAAAACTCAATACTGCGTCGACAGCACCTGCCGTGCTGCTCGTGATCTTGGCTTCGATGCGGTACTTGTCGCCGAAGGTCATACCTGTTCAGACACGCCAGTGATGAAAGCTAAGGACATCGTTGCTCATCACAATGCAACTCTTGACGGGCCGTTCTGCCAGCTAGTTCGGGCTGAGGAGTGGAGCTTCTAGCAGAGCCCGAAACTACGGGAATACACATGACTTGCCGTAAGCACTGGCACCATGTGACATTCCCGTACTTTAAATGGGACGTTATGGGTCTGCTGTATATCAAAGATACGAACACCGTCGCATCTGGTGATAGGCCGCAAGATGTATTGCCGGAACGCTTACCCTTGGATTTATTGGCCCCGCGATCTTGTCCCTACCTGATCCTACAAACTTGGGAATGGCCTGTCGCCATGCTTGCAGGCAACCGATCTAGGCCCGAAATCTCTTGTGAACGCTTGTAGAACCTTATTGACGCTTGTGGAATCGTTATTTATGGTTGTCCTCAGTGACTGTATCTAGTGGAACCTGCAGGTTAGGTCTCTCAACCAGACCCGCAAAAGAAAACCGCCCCTCAGGCGGTTTTTTTTGGCCTCGATTTGGAGTGGCTAGGCGAGCACAAGTACATTCTCATTCTCACAAGCTGAATGCTTAGCGTACGATTTTTTCCGAATTCTGTAGTCACCCCTACAAGCGCTACACGCTTTTGTGAGGACAAAGAAAAAGGGCTACTGGTGACAGTAGCCCTTGAGTTTGAAGCACGAAATATTTTTGCACACTCTCATGCGGGGGTGTGGAGGTCTCACCCTACGCCGATGTTCAGCCATCGCCGGGGTTCCTACGCCAGTTATAGCCGCTGGAGGCAACTGGTTTCGCGCTCAAGCACGATCCTATATAAGGTGAGACTTGTGTCAACCAAATCTGATGAATGGCCGAGATTTTCCGGGGCTTCCGGTAACCCTCTACAGTCTCAACCTGATAGACCGAATGCTATGCGTACGATTTTGCCGTTTTCTCTATCGTCCCCTAGGCATGCCAGCATTGTGTGAATACGGATCGCGTTCCTGATCTCGTTCCTCCAGCCTTTGGAAGAGTTGAAAGAACTCAGTTTTAAAAACTGTCGATTCTGGGCTATCCGGCAAGGTCAAAAGCTCGTAAGCAGCTTCCCACGCATTCAGGGATGTCCTGATCGTCACCAGCGATGTGGTATGTCTAGACAGAGCTCGTTCAGCATCACTCGCGTTGTCGCAGCGCTGAGAGGTGGATTCGGCGAGATATCGTGCAACCACGGTTGTTGACCAGCGACGAATGACCTCGCGTAGTAAATGAAAGGTCATGGATCTGCCATCGTATGGCAGCGCCCGCATCAAGGGGCGAGGCGGCTCAGTTTCGAGCAGAGAGATTTCAACCTCTCCCTCATCCAGTTGTGGCAGGGGAGGGGGCTGTATCGCGAACGGATCTTCAGTCCTCTGTTCGCTGACGCTGTTTTTGCATCCGTGTCTGCCGTACCACGTCCGCCAGGCTTTTCGTTCTTCGGCATCACGGCGTGGGTGGGCAACGTATGCTCGCCATTGGGCTCCTAATTGGTTTGTGCCGAGAAGCATGTGCTCCAAGTCATACTGGGAACGACCAGCCATGGAGTTTTCAATGTAGCGGAGGATCTCTGCCACCAATTGCCCAGGCACTATTCTGTCGCATCGCGAGCGGCCCTGATCTCGATAGATTTTCAGGTAACGCAGGCCGTTCTGCAAAATCGCATCTTTGTCCTTATCCATTCGAGCTCATCCCTTCGCTCCGGGCCGACTCCAGATATTCAGCCCACGTCTGCATAATTTCCTTCCTTTCGTTCAGCAAGAGTGCCTTGTTGTAGGTAGCCCTTACCTTATTGTTTTCCACGTGGGCCAACTGACGCTCAATCGCATCCGGCCTACAGCCATGCTCGTTTGCCCAAGTCGAGAAAGTAGTACGCCAGCAATGTGGAGTGGTTCTCTCGCCTAGGTTCATATCCCTCATGGCGTAAGTGAGCCGATTGGGAGTAGTGAAACCTTCACCGCTGCGGTGGGGGAAGAGATAACGGCCACTACCGGAAATCAGTTGTAGCTCCGCCAGTACGGCAAGGGCACCGGTCGATAGAGGTGAAACGTGATCGCGGCGAGCCTTCATTTTCGCTGCTGGACGCCGCCACAGGTTCGCAGTGAAGTCGAACTCGTCCCACTCTGCGTCTGCTGCTTCGCCGGGACGACACGCTGTAAGCGCGATAAGACGAAGGCACAATGCAGTCTCTGGGTAACCCCTGTAGGATCGCAGCGCTTGATAAAACTGCTTGATCTGGCTAGTCGTCATGACAGCCTTGCTTTGGCAGGTTGGTATCCGGAGGAAGCCTTCCAAGCTGGGTACTGGATTGAGATCTGCCAACCCACGCACTACCGCGTATTTGAAAATTGCAGATAGGTCGCCTTTCACATGAATAGCCGCCCATGCCCCGGAGCTTTTACAAGCTTCCAGTACGGGGCGAATTTCTTTTGCCGTAATTTCTGCAATTGCGAACGCATCGAGCTTGGGGCTGAGATGCCGCCTGATCCGTGACTCTTTGCAGCGGAAGGAGCCCGGTGTGTAGCTCGACTTAACATGGTCAAGGTAAGCAGCTGAAACCTTTGCAAAGGAGCTTTCCATGGCCCTTTTACGCTCGGCAGCAGCGTCAATATTGCGCTTTTTGCCGTCTTTTCTGTGTTGGGCTGGGTTGATTCCAAGCTTCGTCAGTTTGCGAGCTGCGTCACGTTCTGAGCGCGCCTCGGCAAGACCAATCTCTGGGTAAGAGCCGATAGCAAAAACATTTTCCTTGCCATCGAGTCGAAATTTCCATCGCCATAGCTTGCTACCGCTTGGCTGCACCAAAAGAAAAAGCCCGCCGCCATCCCCAAGCTTGTAAGGGGCGGCAGCGGGCTTTGCAGTGCGTACTTTAGCGTCTGTGATTAGGTCTTTAGGCATTTGGGTATCCGTGAGAGATGAAGAAAATACCCCCATCCAGAAATCGTGATACCCCTGATGCTACCCCGCTTTTCTCTAGAACACTATCACCCTTGCTGAACCGCACTGAGCTCTAGATATTTGGCAGCCCCCTCTAAAAACAAGGGCTTCAGGCCAGTTTCAGGTTCAGTCCGGTTCACTCAGGTTCAGTAGAAGCCTTTAGACGTTGAAACGGAAGTGCATCACGTCGCCGTCTTTGACAATGTAGTCCTTGCCTTCCAGACGCCATTTGCCGGCTTCTTTGGCGCCGGCTTCGCCTTTGTACTGGATGAAGTCGTCGTAGGCGATGACTTCGGCGCGGATGAAGCCTTTTTCGAAGTCGGTGTGGATCACGCCGGCGGCTTGTGGCGCGGTGGCACCGACGCGGACGGTCCAGGCGCGGACTTCTTCGACGCCAGCGGTGAAGTAGGTCTGCAGGTGCAGCATTTCGTAGCCGGCGCGGATTACGCGGTTCAGGCCAGGCTCTTCGAGGCCCAGGGCTTCGAGGAACATGTCTTTCTCTTCGCCGTCTTCCAGTTCGGCGATTTCGGCTTCGATCTTGTTGCAGACCGGAACCACCATGGCGCCTTCTTCTTCGGCGATGGCTTTGACGATGTCCAGCAGTGGGTTGTTCTCGAAACCGTCTTCAGCGACGTTGGCGATGTACATGACTGGCTTGGTGGTCAGCAAGTGGAAGCCACGGATTACCGCTTTGTCGTCGGCGCCCATGTTCTTCATCAGCGTGCGCGCAGGCTTGCCGAGGGTGAAGTGAGCGATCAGTTGCTCCAGCAGGCCTTTCTGGACCACGGCGTCCTTGTCACCACCCTTGGCGTTGCGGGCGACTTTCTGCAGTTGCTTCTCGCAGCTGTCGAGGTCGGCGAAGATCAGTTCCAGGTCGATGATCTCGATGTCGCGTTTCGGGTCGACGCTGTTGGAGACGTGAATCACGTTCTCGTCTTCGAAGCAGCGGACCACGTGGGCGATGGCATCGGTCTCGCGGATGTTGGCGAGGAATTTGTTGCCCAGGCCTTCACCTTTCGAGGCGCCGGCAACCAGGCCGGCGATGTCGACGAATTCCATGGTGGTCGGCAGGATGCGCTTGGGATTGACGATGACCGCCAGGGCTTCCAGACGCGGATCCGGCATCGGCACGATACCGGTGTTCGGCTCGATGGTGCAGAAGGGGAAGTTCTCGGCCGCGATCCCGGATTTGGTCAGGGCGTTGAATAGGGTGGACTTGCCGACGTTAGGCAGGCCGACGATGCCGCAATTGAATCCCATGGTGTTTCCCCTCGGGTAAGAGTCAGGCCTTCTGGCTGTGCAGGTTTTTCATCGCGCGGTTCCATTCACCGGCGAGGATATCCGGCAGCACGCCGAGGGCAAAGTCGATGCTGGCATCGAGTTTTTCCTGTTCGGCGCGTGGCGCACGACCCAGGACGAAATTTGAAACCATACTGGCAACGCCCGGGTGGCCAATGCCAAGCCGCAAGCGGTGAAAGGTATTCTGATTGCCCAGTTGCGCGATGATGTCGCGCAACCCGTTGTGACCGCCATGGCCGCCGCCCTGTTTGAGCTTGGCAACGCCCGGAGGCAGATCGAGTTCGTCATGCGCCACCAGGATTTCTTCCGGCTTGATACGGAAGAAGCCGGCTAGTGCCGCGACGGCCTGGCCGCTGCGGTTCATGTAGGTGGTAGGAATCAGCAGACGAACATCCTGACCCTGATGCGAATAGCGCCCGGTCAGGCCGAAATATTTGCGATCGGCCACAAGGTTGACACCCTGCGCGTGCGCGATGCGCTCAACAAAAAGGGCCCCTGCGTTATGCCGGGTCTGTTCGTATTCAGCGCCTGGATTTCCCAGGCCAACGATCAGTTTGATGGCAGTCACGATAGGGGCCCTTCCTTGGAGTGGTGGATAACATCGCCGCAATCAGGGTGTGCGGCGAAAGTGGACGACAAGTGCTCATTTACCATTATGTAAACTCCGCGTTCTCGCCCGCTTTCTCGCTACGCTCTAGTCCGCGATGTTTCCGGTCACTCCGGCGAACAGAGTGAAATTACTCTGCTGCGCCTTCAGTAGCTTCTGGAGCAACACGTGGAGCGTGAACGTTGGCAACAGCCAGGTCGTTACCGTGAGCCAGAGCAACAAACTCAACGCCTTTAGGGGCCTTGAGGTCAGACAGGTGAATGATCGAGCCGACTTCGGCGTTAGCCAGGTCAACTTCGATGAATTCAGGCAGGTCTTTTGGCAGGCAGGTCACTTCGATCTCAGAAACAACGTGCGAGATTTCGCCGCCTTTCTTGATCGGAGCAGCTTCGCCAACGAAGTGTACAGGCACGATAGCGGTCAGTTTCTGGCCAGCTACAACGCGTACGAAGTCAGCGTGCAGCACGTGGCCTTTGGCCGGGTGACGCTGCAGGGCTTTGATGATTACGTTTTGCTTGGTGCCGCCAACGTTCAGCTCGATGATGTGGCTGTAAGCCGCTTCGTTTTCGAGCAGTTTGGCAACTTCTTTAGCCAGCATGCTGATGGATTCAGGGGCTTTTTCGCCACCGTAAACTACAGCTGGAACCAGGCTTGCGAGACGACGCAGGCGGCGGCTCGCACCTTTCCCCAGGTCGGAACGCACTTCAGCATTCAGAGTAAAATCGTTCATGTTGTATCTCCAAAATAACCACATTCGCCCCAGCGTTTGCGACCAGCGCTTAAAGGCGATATGGGCAAAAAAGCCCCGCCCCGACAGGAATGCCGGGGCGGGGCGCTTTTCGTCAACGAGATGTAATGAAAAGGGCAGGGCCCTTAACGGAACATCGCGCTGATCGATTCTTCATTGCTGATGCGGCGGACCGCCTCGGCAACTACCGGTGCGATATCCAGTTGGCGGATACGCGCACAGGCTTGTGCTGCAGCGGACAGCGGGATGGTGTTTGTTACCACCAGCTCGTCCAGCACGGAATTTTCAATGTTTTCGATCGCCCGACCCGACAGCACAGGGTGCGTGCAGTAGGCGAAAACCTTGGCAGCGCCATGCTCTTTCAGGGCCTTGGCCGCATGGCACAGAGTGCCGGCGGTATCGACCATGTCATCGACCAGAATACAGGTACGCCCTTCGACATCACCGATGATATGCATCACTTCAGAGTGATTGGCTTTCTCACGGCGTTTGTCGATGATCCCGAGATCCACGCCCAGGGACTTGGCAACAGCCCGTGCACGCACGACGCCACCAATGTCCGGGGACACGATCATCAGGTTTTCGAAGCGCTGATCTTCAATGTCATCCACCAGTACCGGGGAGCCGTAGATGTTATCTACCGGAATATCGAAGAAACCCTGAATCTGGTCAGCATGCAGATCAACCGTGAGAACACGGTCGATGCCGACTACGGTAAGCATGTCAGCAACGACTTTCGCGCTGATAGCCACACGTGCGGAACGCGGACGGCGATCCTGACGGGCATAACCAAAGTAAGGAATAACAGCAGTGATACGAGTAGCCGATGAGCGGCGGAAGGCATCAGCCATCACTACCAGTTCCATCAGGTTATCGTTGGTCGGAGCGCAAGTCGGCTGAATAATGAAGACGTCTTTACCGCGGACGTTTTCATTGATCTCGGCAGTAATTTCGCCGTCGGAGAACTTACCGACAGAGATGTCACCGAGAGGGATATGCAGCTGACGTACAACACGCCGAGCCAGATCGGGGTTAGCGTTCCCCGTAAAGACCATCATCTTGGACACGCGCAGTACCTGAAGGCTGAGGGTAACCTGGATGAGTATAGGAAAATGGCAGGGGCGGCTGGATTCGAACCAACGCATGGCAGGATCAAAACCTGCTGCCTTACCGCTTGGCGACGCCCCTGTATCTGTTGCAACGAGTACCCAGTACTCGATTCCTTTTAGAGCAGACTTTGCAGCTTGCGATGCAACATCGAAATGTTACTTCCTTTTGCTACAAACCCTGTAAGGGTCTCTGTCAGAAGGGCCGAGACTTTATCAGCTTCAGCTTTGCTTGGGAAGCCCCCAAACACACAACTTCCAGTTCCGGTGAGTTTTGCTTCGGTAAATTTACCTAACAAATTCAATGCGTTACGTACATCTGGGTAACGCATTGCTACCACCGGTAAGCAGTCATTTCGACTGTTTCCCTTGGGAACGGGGCGCACTTTAATGGGAGGAGTGTTACGTGTCAACAGTGGATCTGAAAAAATTTCTGCTGTACTTACAGATACTTGCGGCACCAGCACGAGATACCACGGTTCTTCGGGCTCTACAGGGGTGAGTTTCTCCCCGACGCCCTCGGCGAAAGCCGCGTGGCCGCGCACGAAAACCGGGACGTCGGCGCCAAGTGTAAGGCCCAGCGCAGCCAGCCGATCCTCATCCCAATCCAGCTGCCAAAGATGATTGAGGCCCAGCAATGTGGTCGCCGCATTCGAGCTGCCACCACCGATTCCACCGCCCATGGGCAGGATTTTTTCGATCCAGATGTCGACACCCAGCGAACAACTGGATTGTTCCTGAAGTTTTTTTGCGGCTTTAACGATCAGGTTGCTGTCGTGAGGGACGTCGGCGAATTCGGTGTGCAACCGAATCACGCCATCGTCGCGAACGGCGAAAGTGATTTCATCGCCGTAATCGAGGAACTGAAAAATCGTCTGCAACTCGTGGTAACCGTCTTCACGGCGACCCAGGATGTGCAGCATCAGGTTGAGCTTGGCGGGCGAGGGCAATGTCAGGCGTGGCGCAGTCATGTTCATTGCCCCAGTTTGCGTGGTTGCCATTCCTTGATCACCAGCGTGACATCAAGGTCGGTGCCGTGCAGTTTGATCCGCTCGGGCAGCCAGTAGCCGTTTTGTTCGGCATAACTGAGGTACTCGACTTGCCAGCCATCCTGTTCGAGATTGGCCAGGCGGCTGTCGACATCGAGGGTCAGGCGACTTTTGCTGCCCGGGGCCGGGAGCCCGCGAACCCACCATGCCAGATGGGATACCGGCAATTTCCAGCCCAGTTGTTCTTCAACCAGGGCTTCGGGAGTCTGCGCGTCATAGCGACCCTGATTGGCCACTTCCAGCGAGACTTTGCCCGGGCGACCGGTCAAGCGGGCCGCGCCACGACCCAGCGGGCCGGACAGGCGGATGTCGTAGTAATCCTGGCGTTGCAGCCAGAACAACGTGCCGCTGCCCGAATCTTTTGGCGCGCGGATGCCGATTTTGCCGTTGATCTGCCAGCCGTCGAGGCTTGCCAGTTGCTGTTTGTGCTCGCGCCATTGGGCCGTGTTGCCTTGACCCTGGACCGATTCGCGGGCGCCGAAGCCCGCGCAACCGGCGAGCAGGGCGATGAAGCTGAAAACAATGATGTGGCGCAAAAACATAATCTTAAAGAGTCTCTGATCCGGTCAGGCGCTTGATGGTGCCGCGCAGGGTAGGGCTGTCGGGCTGTTCCTTGAGGAACTTGCTCCAGATTTTCTTGGCTTCGCGCTGTTTGCCGTTGGCCCACAAGACTTCGCCCAGGTGAGCGGCGACTTCCTGATCGGGGAAGCGCTCCAGTGCCTGGCGCAAATACCGCTCGGCTTCATCGAGGTTGCCCAGGCGGAAATTGACCCATCCGAGGCTGTCGAGGACGGCCGGGTCTTCCGGATTGAGCTGGTGCGCCTGCTCGATCAAGGCCTTGGCTTCGGCGTAGCGTGTGGTGCGGTCGGACAGGGTGTAGCCGAGAGCGTTTAACGCCATTGCATTGTTCGGGTCACGCTTGATGATCAATCGCAGATCTTTTTCCATCTGCGTCAGGTCATTGCGCTTTTCTGCCAGCATGGCTCGGGTATACAGCAGATTCAGATCGTCCGGGTATTGCTGCAGGGCTTGCTGCAAGATTTTCCAGGCCTTGTCACCCTGTTTGTTGGCGGACAAGGTTTCGGCTTCGATCAGGTACAACTGGATTGCGTAATCGGGTTGCTCGCCGCGCTCGGCTGCCAGACGGCTTTGGGCTTCGGCAGTCTTGCCATTGCCCATCAGAATATCGGCCTGACGCAATTGCGCCGGCAGGTAATCGTTACCCGCCCCGACCTGGGCGTATTCGATCAGTGCGCCCTGCGGGTCGTTACGCTCTTCAGCAATGCGTCCCAAGTTCAGGTGTGCCGAATCGACATGGCTTTCCCGGGCAATCAAGTCTTCCAGGTAACCTTTGGCCTCGTCCCACGCCTTGGCTTCCAGGCAGACCAGCGCCAGGGAGTAACGCAGTTCGTCGTCTTCGGGGTATTGCTGCACAAGGCTCGAGAATTCGACCTTGGCGTCGTCCATGCGGTCCTGCTCAACCAGCATGCGCGCATAGGTCAGGCGCAGGCGTTTGTCGTCCGGGTATTTCTTGATGCTTTTTTGCAGCAGCGGCAGGGCTTCATCACCACGGCTGAGGCCTTGCAGGAGGCGCGCGCGCAGCAAAATCGGCGCTATTTCGCCCTCCTCCGGCGGGTTGTCTTCGAGCAGGGTCAGGGCGCCCTTGGCATCGCCGTCCTGTTGCATCAGCAAGGCCTTGCCGAAAATCAGCTGATTGTTGTGCGGATGGCGCTGCAACAAGCGGTCAAAACCTTTCATCAGACCGTTGCGCGTGTCCTGGTCGGTATCGGCCGCGGACAGGGCGAGGAAGTCGAAATGCGTGTCGCCTTTGCCTTGCAGGACTTTCTCCATATAGACCATGGAGTCGTCGTAACGCCCGGCACGGGCGAGTTGCACGGCTGCCGCCCGTTGCGCCTCGAGATCGTCCGGGGCGTTTTTCGCCCAGACCAATGCGGTGTCGAGGGCAGCCTGATCGGCACCCAGATACTCGGCAATGCGAAATGCCCGCTCGGAGATGCCCGGATCCTGGGTATTGATGGCCTGGGTCACGTAGTTGTCCAAGGCAATGTCGTAACGATTGCGCTGGCCAGCCAGTTCGGCGCTCAACAGGCTGAAGACGGTTTCTTCACTGAACGAGCTGTAAACCTTGGGCTTTTCAGGGGCCGGAGTGCTGTCTTCGACCGGCGGCGTACCGTCCGACGAAACGGGTGCCAAGGCCTGGCAGCCGCTGAGGAAGACAAAAGCGAGGAGCAACGCGGAAGATCTATTCATATAGGAAAAGGACGACTAACCTGCGGTCGGATCATCATGACACAAGCCTTCGGCCAAACATAACCGCCCGGCCAATTTACCCGCGCGGGCAATCCCCGCCGCCCCGGCGTCCTTGTAAACGAGAACGGATCGCAGCCTTTGGCCGTCCTTACAGGAGCGATAGATATCGAGTGGTTGTTCTGGCTCTGTCGAAGTAGGACAATTGTCGGCTTCACGTCACTATCAGCGACCTTGAATGGCCTTCCTTGCACTCGGTATTAACCACAAGACTGCTTCAGTAGACGTCCGCGAGCGCGTGGCCTTTACCCCTGAGCAGCTGGTTGAGGCCTTGCAGCAGCTCTGCCGACTCACCGACAGCCGCGAAGCTGCGATCCTCTCCACCTGCAATCGCAGTGAACTGTATATAGAACAGGATCACCTTTCGGCTGACATTATATTGCGCTGGCTGGCCGATTATCATCATTTGAGTCTCGATGAGCTGCGCGCGAGCGCTTATGTGCATGAAGATGATGCGGCAGTTCGTCACATGATGCGGGTCGCCTCCGGGCTCGATTCGCTGGTGTTGGGCGAACCGCAGATTCTCGGCCAGATGAAATCGGCCTACGCTGTCGCTCGGGAGGCCGGCACCATCGGTCCACTGCTCGGGCGGCTGTTCCAGGCCACGTTCAATGCGGCCAAACAGGTGCGGACCGATACCGCCATCGGCGAGAACCCGGTGTCCGTGGCGTTTGCCGCGGTCAGCCTGGCGAAACAGATTTTCAGTGATTTGCAGCGCAGCCAGGCTTTGCTGATCGGCGCTGGTGAAACCATCACCCTGGTCGCTCGCCATCTGCATGAGCTGGGTGTGAAGCGAATCGTGGTTGCCAATCGCACTCTGGAACGCGCGAGCATTCTGGCCGAGCAGTTCGGCGCCCACGCAGTGCTGCTCTCGGACATCCCGGCAGAACTGGTGCGCAGCGACATCGTCATCAGTTCCACCGCCAGCCAGTTGCCGATTCTCGGTAAAGGTGCGGTGGAAAGTGCCTTGAAATTGCGCAAGCACAAGCCGATTTTCATGGTGGATATCGCTGTTCCTCGGGATATCGAGCCGGAAGTCGGCGAGTTGGACGACGTTTACCTATATAGCGTCGACGATCTCCACGAAGTGGTCGCCGAAAACCTCAAGAGCCGTCAGGGCGCTGCCCAAGCCGCCGAAGAGATGGTGTCGATTGGTGCCGAAGATTTCATGGTTCGCCTGCGCGAACTGGCGGCGGTGGATGTGCTCAAGGCCTATCGTCAACAAAGCGAGCGTCTGCGCGACGAAGAATTGCAGAAAGCCCAGCGCATGCTCGCCAATGGCAGCAGCGCCGAAGACGTGCTGGTGCAACTGGCCCGCGGCCTGACCAACAAACTCTTGCATGCCCCGAGCGTGCAGTTGAAAAAGCTCTCTGCCGAAGGCCGCCTCGATGCGCTGGCCATGGCCCAGGAACTCTTTGCCCTCGGTGAGGGCTCATCGGATAGCTTTTCGGATAAAAAACCGCAATGAAAGCGTCACTGCTCAATAAGCTGGACATCCTCCAGGACCGTTTCGAGGAATTGACCGCCCTGCTTGGCGACGGCGAAGTCATTTCCGATCAAAACAAGTTCCGCGCCTATTCCAAGGAATATGCGGAAGTCGAGCCGATCGTTGGCACCTATAAACAGCTGCTTAAAGTGCAGGGCGACCTCGAAGGGGCTCAGGCGCTGCTCAAGGACAGCGACCCGGACATGCGCGAAATGGCCGTGGAGGAAGTCCGCGAGGCCAAAGAGCAACTGATCGAAATCGAAGCCCAACTGCAACGCATGCTGCTGCCCAAAGATCCCAACGACGGGCGCAACGTATTCCTCGAAATCCGTGCCGGCACCGGCGGTGACGAAGCGGCAATCTTCTCCGGCGACCTGTTCCGCATGTATTCGCGTTACGCCGAGCGGCGTGGCTGGCGGGTAGAGATTCTCTCGGAAAACGAAGGTGAACACGGCGGCTATAAAGAAGTCATTGCCCGGGTCGAAGGCGAGAACGTTTACGGCAAGCTGAAGTTCGAATCCGGTGCGCATCGCGTGCAGCGGGTTCCGGCCACTGAGTCCCAGGGTCGCATCCACACCTCGGCCTGCACCGTGGCGGTGTTGCCCGAGCCGGACGAGCAGGAAGCGATCGAGATCAACCCGGCGGATCTGCGGGTCGACACCTATCGTTCCTCCGGTGCCGGTGGTCAGCACGTCAACAAGACTGATTCGGCGATTCGTATCACGCACTTGCCGTCCGGTATTGTCGTCGAGTGCCAGGAAGAACGTTCCCAGCACAAGAACCGCGCCCGGGCGATGTCCTGGCTGTCGGCCAAGCTCAACGACCAGCAGACCAGCGCCGCCGCGAACGCCATCGCTAGCGAGCGTAAATTGCTGGTAGGTTCCGGTGACCGTTCCGAGCGTATTCGCACCTATAACTTTGCCCAGGGCCGGGTCACTGACCACCGAGTCAACTTGACGCTGTATTCGCTCGATGAAATTCTCGCCGGTGGCGTGGATGCGGTGATCGAACCGCTGCTGGCCGAGTTCCAGGCCGACCAATTGGCAGCGATAGGTGAGTAAATGACGATCATTGCCAGTTTGTTGCGCGCCGCTGATTTACCCGACTCGCCCACCGCGCGCCTGGATGCCGAATTGCTGCTGGCGGCTGCCTTGGGCAAGTCCCGCAGTTTTCTGCACACCTGGCCCGAGCGTATCGTCCCGAGCGAAGCGGCACTGAAGTTTGCCGAGTACCTGCAGCGCCGCCGTAGCGGTGAGCCGGTGGCCTACATTCTGGAACAGCAAGGCTTCTGGAAACTCGACCTGGAAGTCGCACCCCACACGCTGATTCCGCGCCCCGACACCGAATTGCTGGTGGAAGCCGCGTTGGAACTGTTGCCGGCCACACAGGCCTTGGTGCTCGACTTGGGCACCGGCAGTGGCGCCATCGCCCTGGCCCTGGCCAGCGAACGTCCGGCCTGGAACGTCACCGCCGTGGATCGCGTGCTGGAAGCTGTAGCCCTGGCCGAGCGCAATCGCCAGCGGCTGAACCTGAACAACGCCACAGTGCTGAGTAGCCATTGGTTCAGCGCTTTGGAAGGCCAACGCTTTCAATTGATCATCAGCAATCCGCCTTACATTGCTTCGACCGATCCGCATCTGGCGGAGGGCGACGTGCGCTTCGAACCCGCCAGTGCGCTGGTGGCCGGCGTCGATGGGCTCGACGATTTGCGTCTGATCGTCGATCAGGCACCGGATTATCTTGAGGCGGGTGGCTGGTTGATGCTCGAACATGGTTACGATCAAGCCGCCCCCGTGCGCGATTTGCTGCTGACCCGCGGCTTTGAAGAGGTCCATAGCCGCACCGATCTGGGCGGTCATGAACGCATCAGTCTGGGGCGCTTGCCGTGCTGAATGATCAGGAATTACTGCGCTATAGCCGGCAGATTCTGCTGCAACACGTCGACATCGACGGCCAGATACGGCTCAAAGAAAGCCGCGTGCTGATTGTCGGCCTCGGCGGTCTCGGTTCACCGGTTGCGCTGTACCTGGCGGCGGCCGGTATCGGTGAGTTGCATCTGGCGGACTTCGACACGGTTGACCTGACCAATCTGCAACGCCAGATCGTTCACGACAGCGACAGCGTAGGCCTGAGCAAAGTCGATTCGGCGATCCGTCGTCTGACCGCGATCAATCCCGAGATTCAGCTGATTGCCCATCGTACCGCCCTGGATGAAGATTCCCTGGCGGCGGCAGTTGCGGCGGTGGATCTGGTGCTGGACTGTTCCGATAATTTTTCCACCCGCGAAGCGGTCAACGCCGCGTGTGTGGCTGCGCGCAAACCGCTGGTCAGCGGTGCGGCGATTCGGCTGGAAGGGCAATTGTCGGTCTTCGACTCCCGTCGTCCGGAAAGCCCGTGCTACCACTGTTTATACGGGCACGGCAGTGAAGCCGAACTGACTTGCAGCGAAGCCGGCGTACTCGGTCCGCTGGTGGGCCTGGTCGGTAGCCTGCAAGCCCTCGAAGCGCTGAAATTACTGGTGGGGTTCGGCGAGCCGCTGGTGGGGCGCCTGTTATTGATCGATGCCTTGGGCACGCGCTTCCGTGAATTGCGGGTCAAGCGTGATCCGGGCTGCCGCGTCTGCGGGTTAAGCCATGCGTGAAGCGCCGATTGCAGTATTCGATTCCGGCGTCGGTGGGCTGTCGGTGTTGGCCGAGATCCAGCAGTTGCTGCCCAACGAATCTCTGCTGTACCTCGGCGATTGCGGGAATATTCCCTACGGTGAGAAATCCCCGGCATTCATCAGTCAGCGCTGTCGTGTCATGGCGCAGTTTTTTCAGCAGCAAGGCGCCAAGGCGCTGGTGCTCGCTTGTAATACCGCGACTGTCGCGGGTGTCGCGGATTTGCGGCGCGATTTCCCCGAGTGGCCCATCGTCGGCATGGAGCCGGCGGTCAAACCGGCTGCTGCGGCGACGCGCAGCGGTGTAGTTGGCGTACTCGCCACCACCGGCACATTGCAGAGTGCCAAGTTCGCCGCCTTGCTCGACCGTTTCGCCGCCGATGTGCGAGTCATCACTCAGCCATGCCCCGGGTTGGTGGAGCTGATTGAAAATGGCGATCTGCACAGCGAGACATTGCGCCAGTTGCTGCAAGGGTATATCGATCCGCTGCTGACTGCAGGTGCTGACACGATCATTCTTGGCTGCACGCATTATCCCTTTCTAAAGCCGCTGCTTAAGCAGATGCTCCCCCAGAGCATCAGCCTGATCGATACCGGTGCCGCTGTGGCACGGCAGCTTCAACGATTGTTGGCCGAGCGTGAGTTGCTGGCGCAGGGGCCTGCCTGCGGTGCTCGGTTCTGGACGAGTGCCGATCCTGCGCACTTCAGAAATATCTTGCCGGTTTTGTGGCATTCGACGGGTGTTGTGCAAAGCTTCGACTTGTAGATAAAAAAAGTGATGACACGAATAATTGGGCTGAACCTCTGATCAAGCGTCTACTTCTATAGCGTTGTCTGTTGGTCAGCATAAAAACCATACTAAGTTGTTCGGAAAAGGATGTTTCTAATGAAGCGACTATTCTGCTTGGCCGCAATTGCGACCGCATTGATGGGGCACAGTTTTACCGCGCAGGCAGCAGGGGTGGAATTCGGGGTCGGCCAGACCAGCGATTCAACCATGACCTACCGATTGGGCATGCAATTCGATTGGGACAAAAGCTGGCTTCAGAGTGACATCGGTCGCTTGACCGGCTACTGGAGCGGCGCTTACACCTACTGGGAGGGGGACAAAACATCAAGCAATCACAGTTTGTCGTTCTCGCCAGTGTTGGTATACGAGTTTGCCGGTCAGACCATCAAACCCTACGTTGAAGCCGGTATCGGCATCGCGGTGTTTGCCAATACCGAAATCGAAGACAACAAACTGGGGAGTGCCTTTCAGTTCGAAGACCGTTTCGGGTTTGGTCTGCGCTTTACCGGCGGACATGAAGTCGGAATTCGCGCCACGCACTATTCCAATGGCGGGATCAGCAACCCGAACGATGGCGTAGAGAGTTACTCGCTGCATTACACGATGCCGTTGTAACGTCAAAAGCATCGCGGGCAAGCCACGCTCCCACAGGTTAGATGACCTCCTGTGGGAGCGGGCTTGCCCGCGATGGCGTCAGTTCTGATGACACATCTCTAAATTACCGATACGCCGTCGCTATCCCCTGGCGTTCGGTGATGCATTCCGGTGCGCCCATTTCGAACTCCCGGCAGATCAGCGGACGTTTTTCGTAGATGGTGCACATCATGCTGTTGCGATCCAGCGCGGCGCACCAGCCGTCATCCAGGCGCAGCATGACTTCCCCACCCCAGTCGTCGGTATCGATAAAACGCTCGGGCACACCGGTATCGGTGATCAGCATCACTTCAAGCTGACAGCAGCAGGCCGCGCAGGTCGAGCAGGTGACCGCAGGTTCGGCGATTTGCGTGTGGGGAATGGTTTTCATGGCGCGCAGTGTAAGGCAGTGGGCCCGCGCTGTGTGAAAGGCCTGACGGACGCTCAGGTTTCACGGCAGACCCTCGATCGGCGGATTGTTTCTCTCCATGCGCTTGCCGATTTCCAGTCCAGTCTGGCCGGGCTTTTGCGGCAGAGGCCAAAGGACAGGCATGAGCAGTTCCGGTAAGGAGAGTTCCAATGGCCGATGTTTGAGCATGTCGAAGAGGTATCGCGCAGCTTTGTCCGCCGACCAGTCGAGGTGTTCTGGAGCGTCGTTGCTCAGGGGGATATCGATAAGTCCTGGGCTAACTATGGTCATTTCGATGTTTTCTGGCGTCACGTCGATGCGCAAGGACTCGAAAAGTTGACGCAACCCGGGCTTTGAATCGCCATAAGCTTCGGCCCGTGGCAGCGGCAACCAGGTCGCCGAGCTAGCCATGCCCACCAGATGCGGCGCAGTGCCCGCCCGCAGCAGGGGGCGGGCGGCTTCGATGCAATAGCTGCTGGCAAGCAGGTTGGTACGCACGATGTGCTCGATGATTGACGAGTCGAACTGATTGGCATCGACGTATTCGCAGGTGCCTGCGTTGAGGATCATGGTGTCCAGAGAACCCCATTCCTTGGCAATCTGCTCGCCGATTTCGCGCACCCGTTGGCCGTTGGTCAAATCACCCGCGACCACCAGCACCTGCCCGGGATAACGCTGAGACAGGGCTTTCAATGGCGCCAATGAGCGGGAGCTGGCAGCCAGATGAGCGCCGGCTTTCAGTATTTCTTCGGCCAGCGCGGCACCAATACCGTTGCTGGCGCCGGTCAACCAGTATCGCCTTGGAGGTGTACGACTCATCCCAATTCCCTTTTTTACCAGATGATTTCCCGGCTCAATACCGTGTTCATAACGTAACGCTGCGGCATCAAGATCATTCCAGTAGCGGTAAACCTTGTCGCGACGGCAGGTTCTTGAACGCCGCCAAGGCCCGTTCGCGGGAACTGCTCAGATTGACGATAGGCGATGGATAATCCTTCACACCGAACAATCCGCCGAGTCTCGCGGGATTATGCAGGTCTTTTTTGCTCATTTCATTGATCTGTGGCAACCAATGCTTGATGAAAACCCCTTCGGCATCGAACTTTTCCGACTGGCTCAGTGGGTTGAAAATCCGGAAGTAGGGCGCCGAATCGGTGCCGGTGGACGAACTCCACTGCCAGCCACCGTTGTTCGCCGCCAAATCACCGTCAATCAGATGCCGCATGAAGAAACGCTCGCCTTCGCGCCAGTCGATCAGCAGGTTTTTGCTCAGGAACATGGCCACGACCATGCGCAAGCGGTTGTGCATCCAGCCGGTCTCCAGCAATTGGCGCATGGCGGCATCAATGATCGGCAGGCCGGTACGGCCTTGCTGCCAGGCCTTGAGGTCTTCCGGGGCGTCACGCCAGGCCAGGGTTTCGGTTTCCGGGCGAAAGGCGCGGTGCCGGGAGACCCGTGGGTAGCCCACCAGAATGTGTTTATAGAATTCGCGCCACAGCAACTCGTTGATCCAGGTGACGGCACCGAGCTTGCCGCCTTCGAACTCCCCCTGATTACTGCGCAACGCGGCATGCAGGCACTGACGGGGAGAAATGACTCCAGCGGTGAGATAGGCCGAGAGCCGGCTGGAGCCGGGTTTTGCCGGGAAATCGCGCTCGCTGTGGTAATAGTCGATCTGTGCGTCGGTAAAGGTCTCGAGGCGGCGTCGGGCCTCGGCTTCGCCGGCCGGCCAGAGGGCACGCAAAGTGTCGCTGGGCGTGTCGAAACCCTCGACACGAGAGGGCGGTTCGTCGCTGGCGATACCCAGTGGCGCCTGAATGGCGGGGGCGGTAACCAATCCAGGCAATGATGTATGCAAGCGTTCGTAGCAGACCTTGCGGAACTGGCTGAAGACCTGGAAATAGGTGCCGGTTCTGGTCAGCACGGTGCCAGGCTTGAACAGCAGTTGATCGAGGTAGCGGTAAAAGTCGATGCCTTGGGCTTTCAGGGCTTTGGCCACCGCGTCATCACGACGGGATTCATGAATGCCGTATTCCTCGTTGGCATGCACTGCGTCGATCTTCAATTGCTGGCACAACTTGAGCAGAACCTTAGGTGCCTCGTCCCAGCGGGATGCCTTGCGAATCAGCAGCGGGATGTTCAGGGCGTCCAGCGCATGGCGTAACTCGCTCAGGTTGCGCAACCAGAAATCCACTTTGCACGGCGCATCGTCATGCGCCAGCCATTGCTGCGGACTCAGCAAATACACCGCCACACTCGGGCCGCGGGCTGCGGCGGCCGAGAGGGCGGTGTTGTCGTGTAGACGCAAGTCGCTGCGCAGCCAGATCAATTGCATGGTGGTATCCGCACGATCCATTAAAAATTCGCCATTAAATGATCCCGTGCTGAATGAGGCCCTGATGGGCCGATAATGGGTCTTCGGCCAGGGACAAGTCAGCAATGGCGACGGTTTTTGCGGATAACTCGGCGTGGTGAATGCACACCGTTGGTCCGGCAATCATTTTTGGGCAGCTGACGCCATTCAAAAGTTTCGTCAGCTGTGAAAGATTCATGGCTTTGCTGGAGTACAGCAGTACGCCGCGGGCTTGCAGGTGATCGACCGCCAGCGCAAGTTCGCCTGCGGGGAGTGGCCAGTCGAAAACTTCCACCGGGCAATCGACGCTGCTGATCAGCCAGGCGGTGAGCCACAGATAAGGCTCCAGCGGCAGGTCCGAATGATTGATCAGCAACAGCGGCGCGGTGCGCAACTGACGATTGTTATGATAGATCCTCGCGCCGAATTTGCTGCGTAACCAGGAATAAACAAACACCCGCTCCATCTGCGCGCCGAA
This sequence comes from Pseudomonas sp. S2_A02, assembly GCF_054668495.1. NCBI lineage: Bacteria > Pseudomonadati > Pseudomonadota > Gammaproteobacteria > Pseudomonadales > Pseudomonadaceae > Pseudomonas > Pseudomonas sp. S2_A02. Next base: position 4,764,102 of record NZ_CP162776.1, read on the forward strand.
CTGGCCTTGCCAGCGTTGGTCCAGTTCCGCCAGCAACGGCATCAACAATTGTTCACACAAGGTGCGTGGCGGATAGAGCGCCATCGCCTGATTCACCGTGTCATCAAGGGTGCGTTCGGCCAGCTGAGTGACCGCATGCAGCAGCGTCCGGCGCAGCACCAGCCAATCGTTTCCGACAGGCTCGGTAAGCCCTTGAGGCGTGTCGAGCAGTTGTTTGACCTGGCTGACAGCCACGCCGCGATTGAGCCAGGTAAGGATTGTCAGGATCCGTTGAACGTGTTCGGCGCAGAACAGCCGATGCCCCTTGGGCGTTCGCTGAGGCACGATCAACCCATAGCGGCGCTCCCAGGCGCGCAAAGTGACGGCGTTGACCCCGGTCTGCCGGGCCACCTCACGAATGGGCAGCCAACCAGCGTCCAGGGCCTTCTTGAAGTCGGTGCCGAGGTCCTCGCTGGTGCGGGTGTCCGGTGGGTTTTTCATTAAATCGCGTTTCGCAGGCTGAGGTTTTCCGGGTGCGGTTGCAGGTAAACCTGTTGCGCAATGTACGGATCCGGGTGTTGGCGAAAGTAGTGTTTGAGCAGCGTCAATGGCACCACCAGCGGCACGATGCCCTTGTGATACTGCCCGATGACGTGCTGCACCTCCTGTTTGTCTTCAGGGCTGATGGCTTGTTTGAGATAGCCGCTGATGTGCTGCAGCACGTTGGTGTGGGTGCGGCGTGTGGCGCATTTTTTCAGGGCCGTCATCAGCTCGCTGAAATAGCGCGGGCCGAGCTCTTTGAGATCGGACTGGCCCATGTTGCCCAGCAAGTTGCCCAGGGTTTTGTATTGCACCGGGTTGTGGGCCATCAACAGGTATTTGTAGCGCGAGTGAAAGTCAGTGAGGCTGCGCCGGGTCAGGCCTGTTTGCAGCAACTGCTGCCAGGCGCTGTAGGCGAACACGCGGGTGAGGAAGTTTTCCCGCAGCACCGGGTCGTTGAGGCGGCCGTCTTCTTCCACCGGTAGATCAGGATGCAATGCACAGAAGGCTTGGGCGTAGATACCACGGCCACCGCCGTCTACTGGCGCGCCGTTGGCGTGGTAGACCTTGACCCGTTCCAGCCCGCACGAAGAGGATTTCTGCATGAAGATATAGCCGCAGATGTCGCCCAGCTCCATCGCCATTTTTTGACCATAGTCGGCCAGCGGCCGGGTGACGTTGATCTCAGGGTGGACGGTGCCGACAGCCTCCGGGTGCTCGGGGTTGCCGACCAGACGGATCGGTTCGCGAGGGGTACCCAGGCCAATGGCGACTTCCGGGCACACCGAGACGAAATCGAAATAATCGGTGAGGGTAATGCTGCACAGCCGCGATGCTTTGTGCCCGCCGTTGTAACGCACTTCGGCTCCCATCAGGCAAGCGCTGATGGCGATTTTGGGTTTCATGGCTGTAGGGGGCATCGGAGCGCCTCGAATCCAGACCTGTACAGATTATTAGATCTGTACAACATGACTTCATCATAGATTCAAAGGTGTACAAGTCAAATTTTTTGTATAGGTTTTTGCGGGGCTGCTGCCCATGTCGACAGCAGCAATGGGCTGGACTTGATTCAATTCACTGCAGGTGTTCATGCAGCCGGCGAGCTGCTTCCTGACCACTGAGCCAGGCACCTTCGACACGGCCAGACAGACACCAGTCACCGCACACATACAGGCCAAGATCGGCATCGGCCAGGGCACCCCATTCATGGCTGCTGGCCGGCCGGGCGTACAGCCAACGGTGAGCGAGACTGAAAGTCGGAGCAGGCATGGCGTCGTGCAGCAGTTCGGCAAAGGCACCGTGCAATTGTTCGATCACCGCTTCCTTGGGCAGGTCGATATGCTGCCGGCTCCAGGCGCTGGTGGCGTGCAGCACCCAGGTGTCGAGGGTGGTGTCGCGTCCGGGCTTGCTGCGGTTGCGCGCCAGCCAGTCGAGAGGACTGTCCTGCACGAAGCAACCTTCGATGGCGGTTTCCAGTGGCGTGTCGAACGCCAGGGCAACCGCCCAGGTGGGTTCCATTTTTACCCCGGCGGCGGCCCCGGCGAGTTTCGGCGCGGCCGCCAGCAGTGCGGTCGCCTGTGGGGCGGGCGTGGCGATGACGACATGGCTGAACGGGCCGTGAGTGAAACCCTCGGCGTCTTGCAGATGCCAGTGTTCTTCACCGCGATAGACCTCGGTGATGCGACAAGCGAAATGCACTTCCAGATCACCGAGCAAGCCGCGCGTGATCGCGCTCATGCGTGGTGTGCCGACCCAGCGTGTCTGTTCGTCCGGCGAAGGTCTGAGCTGGCCGCCGTGGAAGGTATAGAGCTGCGGCGTCCATACGGCGACCCAGCCGTTGGCTTGCCAGCGCTGGACTTCGGTGACGAAGCGACGGTCGCGGGCAGTGAAATATTGCGCGCCCATGTCCAGAGCACCCGCATCGCTGCGTTTGCTCGACATGCGTCCGCCACTGCCGCGGCTTTTATCGAAAAGTTGAACGACATGCCCGGCCTCCGTAAGGGCCTGGGCGGCTGAGAGTCCGGCGATGCCGGTGCCGATGATTGCGATAGGTACAGTCATAGGGGCCTCGTTTACCTGTCTGTACAGACTACGCCGTGGTTCAAACCTGTACAATATTGTTTTTTGGTATAACTTTTAGCGTTCTTGTTCTGACAGCTTGGCCTATTGTTAAGCACAGAGCCTGCCCGATACCAAAGATCCCTGCTTATAAAAATAGACTAGTGATCAGGGTAAAACGCCACGCGAGGAAGATGTCATGCACATATTGCTGACCGGCGGTACTGGTTTGATAGGACGTCAACTCTGCCAACACTGGTTGAGTCAGGGACATCGCCTGACAGTCTGGAGTCGCACACCTGCAAAAGTTGCCCAAGTCTGTGGCATTCAAGTACGTGGAATCGCACGACTGGAGGACCTGGGTCAAGAGCCGGTGGATGCCATTATCAATCTCGCGGGAGCCCCGATTGCCGATCGGCTCTGGACTCATAAACGCAAAGCCTTGTTGTGGAGCAGCCGGATCACCCTGACCGAAACCCTGTTGGCCTGGCTCGAAAGCCGCGAGCAAAAACCGCAGGTTGTGATTTCTGGCTCCGCGATCGGTTGGTACGGCGACGGTGGTGAGCGGGAGTTGACCGAAGAATCGCCACCGGTCATTGATGATTTCGCCAGCCAGTTGTGCGTCGCCTGGGAGGAAACCGCGCAGCGCGCCGAAGCCCTGGGCATTCGCGTGATCCTCATTCGTACCGGGTTGGTGCTGTCCGCCGAGGGCGGCTTTTTGTCGCGGCTGTTGTTGCCGTTCAAACTGGGGCTGGGCGGGCCGATCGGCAGTGGTCGGCAGTGGATGTCATGGATTCATATCAAGGATCAAATCGCCCTGATTGATTTTCTTCTGCATCGCAATGAGGCCAGCGGTCCATATAATGCCTGCGCGCCCAAACCGGTGCGCAATCGTGAATTCGCCCAAACGTTGGGTAGCGTGTTGCATCGTCCGGCGTTCATGCCGATGCCGACCCTCGTGTTGAAGGTGGGCCTGGGCGAGTTGTCTTTGTTGTTGCTGGGTGGCCAGAAGGCCATGCCGGCTCGCTTGCTGGAAGCGGGCTTCACTTTCCAGTTCACTGATTTGCGCGCGGCGTTGGATGATTTATCCAGCCGCCTCAAGAAATAGGACGTTGCATGACCGATCACGCGTTGCTTCTGGTCAACCTGGGTTCACCCGCTTCCACCTCGGTGGCGGATGTGCGCAGCTACCTCAATCAATTTCTGATGGACCCGTATGTGATCGACCTGCCATGGCCGGTGCGGCGTTTGCTGGTGTCGTTGATTCTGATCAAACGCCCAGAGCAATCGGCCCACGCTTACGCGTCGATCTGGTGGGCGGACGGCTCGCCACTGGTGGTGCTCAGCCGTCGTCTGCAACGGGCCATGACCGCGCAGTGGACCCACGGGCCGGTGGAACTGGCGATGCGCTACGGCGAGCCATCCATTGAGTCGACGCTGGTTCGTCTGGCGGCTCAGGGTCACAAAAAAATCACCCTGGCACCGCTCTATCCGCAGTTCGCCGACAGCACCGTGACCACGGTAGTCGAGGAAGCCAAACGGGTGGTGCGGGAGAAGAAACTCGACGTGCAGTTCTCGATTCTCCAGCCGTTCTACGATCAGCCGGAATACCTCGATGCCCTGGTGGCCAGCGCCAAACCTTATCTGCAGCAGGATTACGATCACCTGCTGCTGAGCTTTCATGGTTTGCCGGAACGGCACCTGAAGAAGCTTAATCCGGGTCACAGCTTCGAAGGTGGCAGCGATTGCTGCGCCGGGGCGCCGCCGGAAGTGGTTGCGACCTGTTATCGCGGTCAGTGTCTGCGCACCGCGGCAGAGTTTGCCAAGCGCATGGGCCTGCCGGATGGCAAGTGGTCGGTGTCGTTCCAGTCGCGTCTGGGGCGGGCCAAGTGGATCGAACCCTACACCGAAGCGCGCCTCGATGAATTGGCCAAAAGTGGCGTGAAGAAAGTCCTGGTGATGTGCCCGGCGTTCGTCGCCGATTGCATTGAAACCCTGGAAGAGATCGGTGATCGCGGGAAGGAGCAATTCCGCGAAGCGGAGGGGAGGAGTTGGTGCTGGTGCCGTGCCTCAACGATGATCCGCAATGGGCCAAGGCGTTGAACGCATTATGCGAAAGGGCGCCGATAGCCCTGTAGTCATGATCGTTCCCACGCTCTGCGTGGGAATGCCTCTGGGGACGCTCCGCGTCCAGTGACGCGGAGCGTCACGGGCTGCATTCCCACGCAGAGCGTGGGAACGATCAGTTCACTCAGAGCAGCGATTCATCCGCCTTCTTGTGCTTCCAGCTGTCATTGCCCGGCAGCAACAGGTTCAGCGCAATCGCCACCACCGCGCACAGCGCGATGCCTTTGAGGCCGAAATCGTCCGGGCCGGTGCCGGTGCCGACCAATACGCCGCCAATCCCGAACACCAACGTCACCGAGACAATCACCAGATTGCGTGCTTCGCCCAGGTCGATCTTGTGGCGAATCATTGTGTTCATCCCCACCGCAGCAATCGAACCGAACAACAGGCAGAGAATCCCGCCCATCACCGGCACCGGGATGCTTTGCAGCAAGGCGCCGAACTTGCCGATGAACGCCAGGCTGATCGCAAAAATCGCCGCCCAGGTCATGATTTTCGGGTTGTAGTTTTTGGTCAGCATCACCGCGCCAGTCACTTCGGCGTAGGTGGTGTTGGGTGGACCGCCAAACAGACCGGCTGCGGTGGTGGCAATGCCATCGCCGAGCAAGGTGCGGTGCAGGCCGGGCTTTTTCAGGTAATCGCGACCGGTCACGCTACCGACCGCGATCACGCCGCCGATGTGCTCGATGGCCGGGGCCAAGGCTACCGGAACGATGAACAGAATCGCCTGCCAGTTGAATTCCGGCGCGGTGAAGTGTGGAATCGCGAACCACGGTGCAGCAGCAATCTTCGCGGTGTCGACCACCCCGAAATAGAACGCCATCGCAAAACCCACCAGTACACCGGAGATGATCGGCACCAGGCGGAAAATGCCTTTGCCGAATACCGCGACGATCAGGGTGGTCAGCAGCGCCGGCATCGAGATCAACATCGCCGTCTGGTAAGCAATCAGCTCGGTGCCGTCGCCGGCCTTGCCCATCGCCATGTTGGCAGCGATCGGCGCCATGGCCAGGCCGATGGAGATGATCACTGGGCCAATGACCACTGGCGGTAGCATGCGGTCGATGAACCCGGTGCCTTTGATCTTCACGGCAAGGCCGAGGAAGGTGTAGACGAAACCCGCCGCCATCACGCCGCCCATGGTCGCCGCCAGGCCAAACTGACCCTTGGCGAGAATGATCGGCGTGATGAAGGCGAAGCTCGAGGCGAGGAACACCGGCACCTGACGCCCGGTGACGATCTGGAACAGAATCGTCCCAAGGCCTGCAGTGAATAGCGCCACGTTCGGGTCGAGACCGGTAATCAACGGCATCAACACCAGCGCGCCAAAGGCCACGAACAGCATCTGCGCGCCCGACAACACGGTGCGCCAGAGCGGATCGTTGAACGCTTGCTGCATGCTCAAGCGTCCTTCTGCTTGGTGCCGAAGATCTTGTCACCGGCATCGCCCAAGCCTGGGATGATGTAACCGTGTTCGTTCAGTTTTTGATCGATGGAAGCGGTGTAGATGATCACGTCCGGGTGAGCCTTCTCCACGGCGGCGATACCTTCTGGCGCGGCGACCAGCACCATTGCGCGGATGTCCTTGCAACCGGCCTTCTTCAGCAGGTCGATGGTGGCGACCATCGAACCACCGGTGGCGAGCATCGGGTCGATGATCATCGCCAGGCGTTCGTCGATTTCCGGCACCAGTTTTTCCAGGTAGGTGTGGGCTTCGAGGGTTTCCTCGTTGCGGGCCACGCCGACGGCGCTGACTTTGGCGCCCGGGATCAGGCTCAGTACGCCTTCGAGCATGCCGATACCGGCACGCAGGATTGGCACCACGGTAATTTTCTTGCCGGCGATTTTCTCGACCGACACCGTGCCGCACCAGCCTTCGATGTCGTAGCTTTCCAGCGGCAGGTCTTTGGTGGCTTCATAGGTCAGCAGGGCACCGACTTCCTGAGCGAGCTCACGGAAATTCTTCGTGCTAATGTCGGCGCGGCGCATAAGGCCAAGTTTATGACGGATCAGCGGATGGCGGATCTCGAGGATGGGCATGGGGAAGGCTCCGGAGGCGGGCAAAAAAACCGGCCCAGATTAATCTATCCGAGGGTGTTGTCCTATAGACATATAGAACGTTAGTCCACAAACGCTTGATCTGGCCGTGCGGGATGCGTACCTTTGCCCGCTTTTCCTCTGTCCGTCCCCCTTGGAGAGCGCCATGTCCGCTGATCTCGAGCATATCCGTCAAATCATGCGAGAGGCTGACTGCCTGTACACCGAAGCTGAAGTCGAGGCGGCCATCGCCCGCGTCGGTGCACAAATCAACGATCAGCTGGCCGAGAGCAATCCGGTAGTGTTCTGCGTGATGAACGGTGGGCTGATTTTCTCCGGCAAGCTGCTGACCTATCTGAACTTCCCGCTGGAAGCGTCCTACCTGCACGCCACCCGCTATCGCAACGAAACCAGCGGCGGCGACCTGTTCTGGAAAGCCAAGCCGGAAGTCTCGTTCATCGACCGTGACGTGCTGATCATCGACGATATTCTCGATGAAGGTCACACCCTGGGCGCGATCATCGACTTCTGCAAACACGCTGGCGCCCGCGCCGTGCATACTGCCGTGCTGATCGACAAGGACCACGACCGCAAGGCTCGCCCGGACCTGAAAGCCGATTTCGTCGGCCTGCCATGCATCGACCGTTACATCTTCGGTTACGGCATGGACTACAAAGGCTACTGGCGTAACGCCAACGGGATTTTTGCCGTTAAAGGCATGTAAACAGGATGACTGTCTGGGGGCGACTTGCCGCCAGGCACGTTGAGGCTTGAATGCAAGTCCTCACATCGGGATGCATGCGCAGTTTGCTTGAACTGCGCGCTCAGCCCTGTCCGGCGAGCCAGCGTTCGCTTTTGCGTCGAGCCTGTTCCAGGTTGTTCACATAGGCCAACTGGCGCTGTTCCCGATGGATGCCCGCGCGCCTGAGTTTCAGGCGTACCCGTGGAGCCGTTCCGACCAGAATCAGGCCGATGCCGTCGGTGCGGTAATCCCTGAGGATATTGTCGAAGGCCGCCAACGCCGTCATGTCCAGCATGGGCACGGCACTCATCTCGACAATCACCACTTTGACCTCCGGGCTGAATTTGCGCAGTACGCCCAGGGCTTTTTCCGCTGCACCGAAAAACAGCGGTCCGCGTATCGCATAGCAACGCACATGCTCCGGCATATCCTGTAAGGCTTGATGGAACTCGCGAGGCAGTTCGGCGGTGTCCGTGAGGTCGCTCATGCGTTTGATGAACAAGCCGGCGGCCAGCAACAGGCCGACGGCGACGGCCAGCACCATGTCGAACAGCACCGTCAGGCTCAGGCAGGTCAGCAAGACCAGCACATCGCTGCGCGGTGCAATGCGCAAGGTGTGCACGACGTGCCGGGCTTCGCTCATGTTCCACGCCACCATCACCAGCAATGCCGCCAGCGCCGCCATCGGCAAGTAGCTGAACAGGGGCGCGAGGGCGAGTATCGCCAGCAACACCACCGCACTGTGGATAATCGCCGCCAATGGCGAAAACGCTCCGCTGCGCACGTTGGTGGCGCTGCGGGCGATTGCCGCGGTGGCGGTAATGCCGCCGAACAGCGGTGCGACCAGATTACCCAGGCCTTGACCCAGCAGTTCGGCATTGGGGTCGTGTTTGCTGCCCGTCATGCCGTCGGCCACCACCGCGCACAACAATGATTCAATGGCACCGAGCATGGCGATGGCAAAGGCTGGGGCCATTAATTGGCGGATCAGGTCGTAAGACAGGTGCAGCGGCTGGCCGTAGGGCCCCGGCAGATTCCACGGCCAGTCGAAGCTCGGCAGAAACGGCGGTATGCCGGGATGGCTGACGCCATCGACGATATAGCTGAAGCGCTCCCCCAGCGTCGCAACCGGTAACCCGCCGCTTTCCAGTGCCAGCCCCAGCAATGCGCCGACGGCCAGCGCCACCAGATGCCCCGGAATCCTCGGCACAAAACGCGGCCAGACGATCAGAACCGCCAGGCACATGACACCAATGATCCCGTCCCCCAGGCGAGCGCTGGGTAACGCCTGGAGTAGCCCGCCTAATTGCTCGATGTAGTGTTCGGCATGCCCGGTGGTACTCAGGCCCAGCAAATCCTTTAATTGAAGGGTGGCGATGACAATGCCGATCCCGGCGGTAAAGCCCAAGGTCACTGGATAAGGGATGTACTGAATCAGCCGTCCGGCCCGAATCAGCCCCAAGGCAATCAGAATTGCCCCGGCTAGCATGGTGCAGAGCAGCAGGCCACCCAGGCCATATTGTTGGGTGATTGGCAGCAGTATCACCACGAATGCGGCTGTCGGCCCGCTGACATTGAAGCGCGAGCCTCCCGTCAGGGCGATCAGGGGCGCGGCGATCAGCACCGTATACAGACCTTGCTGGGGCGCTACTCCCACTGCAATCGCCAAGGCCATGGCCAGAGGGATGGCGATAATCCCGACCGTCACCCCGGCGCTGATATCGCCGCGCAAACGTCTGAGGCTATAACCTGCGCGCCAAGTCTGACGCCAGGCGGCGAATAACGGGGGCATGGAGAATGACATGGGGACTCCACAACAAAGGGTGCACTGTCGAAATGGGGCTGAAAGCTCTTTCAGTATGCCCAGCCTTGTCTTCCAGAGTATTGACCGGGATCGGTTATTCGCCGGATAGATCCTCATGCTAGAGTGCTCGGCCCCGCCCCCGGAGCCATCCATGAGCCTTTTGATCCGCAGCTGCGCCGCCCTGTTGCTGACCGTCAGCCTGCCCCTGGCCGCCGCCCCGTCGCCGATGCACTTGCAGTTTTTGCCCCCGGACGACCTGACCCTGCGTGATGCTGAACCCGAGCAGCAGCAACTGTTGCAGGTCACCGACTATTCGGTGGTGATCGGCAGCCAGCGCCAGTCCAACCAACAGCCGATCCCGGTCACCTCGCCATTGCTGATCCGTCTCAAGGGCAAATCCTTGAACAAGGGCGCGACCATCAGCCAGGTGCTGGTCAACTTCGATGGCGAAAGCAAAAGCCTGAAAAAGCCGATCTACGACGAAAAAAGCAAAACCCTGACCCTCTATTACCCGTTGGCTCAATACCGGGTGGTGATCGACTTGTTGCGCAATGACACGGTCTATTGCCAGTTCCTCAGCTACGCCAATGGCCATATCTGGGCCGATTTGCACACAGGCAGCGTTCGTCCGCGTTGAGCCTGGCGCCTGCGCAGGGGTAAACTGCCCGCCCCGTGAAATGTCTGCGAGCTGGAGTCGGCAATGCGTAAAGATAAGAAGCAAGTGATTGGTGACGAGATCGGCGATGAGCAGATCAAGCTGTTCCTCGATTTTGAGCCGGTCGACGCCACTTCACCGTCGCTGCATAAACTGATCAAGGCGTACCGTGGCCTGCGCATCGATGACTTCGAGCGTTTTCTGACGTTCTTTGTTGAAGCCGGCTATGACCTGGATGGCAAGGATGAGCACGGCAATGACTTCGTCGCGCTGATCAAGGATCAGCGCAACGCGGCCGAATACATCGAGCTGATCAGCAAAGCTCGCGGTTAAGATCAAAAAATCAGGATCAAAAGATCGCAGCCTTCGGCAACTCCTACACAATGCGCGGATCGACGCGATCATGTAGATACAAGGAGCTGCCGAAGGCTGAGATCTTTTCCAAGGCTGACGAAGATCCATAAAAAAACGCCCCGCCCCTCAATGAGGACGGGGCGTTTTTTTAGGCCGAATCAAGCGTAGCTTTCGGTCTCGTTACTGGCTTCAACCAGTTCCAGTGCGACGTTGTTGTGTGCATTGATCTTGCGATACAGCGCAGCGTCGGTTTCCAGAACCTTTTCCCGAGCCGGGAAGATTTCCGCCAGTTTGGCAGCCCATTCACCGGACGCTTTGTTCGGGAAGCATTTCTCGATCAGCTCAAGCATGATCGAAACAGTCACCGAAGCGCCTGGGGACGCGCCGAGCAGGGCGGCAAGGGAACCGTCCTTGGCCGCGACCAGTTCGGTACCGAACTGTAGAACGCCGCCTTTCTTCGGATCTTTCTTGATGATCTGCACCCGTTGACCGGCCACTTCCAGGCGCCAGTCTTCGGCTTTCGCCAGTGGGTAGAAGCGACGCAGGGATTCCAGGCGTTGTTCCATCGACTGCATCACTTCGCTGACCAGGTACTTGGTCAGGTCCATGTTGTTTTTGGCCACGGCCAGCATCGGGCCGATGTTCCCGGCGCGAACCGACATCGGCAGGTCCATGAACGAACCGTGCTTGAGGAACTTGGTGGTGAAACCGGCGTAAGGTCCGAACAGCAGGGACTTCTTGCCATCGACCACACGGGTGTCCAGGTGCGGCACGGACATCGGTGGCGAACCTACCGCAGCCTGGCTGTAGACCTTGGCCTGATGGTGCTTGACCACTTCCGGATTGTCGCAGCGCAACCATTGGCCACTGATCGGGAAACCGCCGAAGCCTTTGCTTTCTTCGATGCCCGACGCTTGCAACAGTGGCAATGCCGCACCGCCGGCGCCGAGGAACACGAATTTCGCATCGACATCGCGGGTATTGCCGCTGTTGACGTCCTTGATGCTGACAGTCCAGCCACCGTTGTTACGCTTCAGGCCCGTCACACGCTTGCAGTACTTGACCTGGGCATCAGGTGCGCTGGTCAGGTGCTTGAGCAATTGGTTGGTCAGGGCGCCGAAGTTGACGTCGGTGCCGTTCATCACGCGGGTGGCGGCGACGACTTCGTCAGCCGGGCGGCCGGGCATCATCAACGGCATCCACTCGGCCATGGTGGCCTTGTCTTCGGTGTATTCCATGTCCGAGAAGGCGTGGTGCTTGCTCAGCGTCTTGAAACGTTCCTTGAGGAAGGAGACGCCGTCGTCGCCCTGCACGAAGCTCAGGTGCGGCACCGGGCTGATGAACGACTTGCACGAGCCGAACGTGCCTTTTTTGGTCAGATAGGACCAGAACTGCTTCGACACCTCGAACTGGGTGTTGATGTGCACGGCTTTCTTGATGTCGACGGTGCCGTCGGCGGCCTGTGGCGTGTAGTTCAGCTCACACAGCCCGGCGTGACCGGTACCGGCGTTATTCCACGGATTGGAACTCTCCGCAGCACCGGAATCCATCAGCTCGACGACTTCCAGCTTGATCGCGGGGTCGAGCTCTTTGAGCAGTACAGCCAGGGTGGCACTCATGATGCCGGCCCCAACCAGTACTACGTCGACTGCTTCGTTATGCGCCATTTAACGCGTCTCCAAAATCTGCAGCACCAAATTGTCGGCATAGCTGCCAGGAGTGACGGGGCGTGTCAGTGATGCCCCAGGTACCCATGGCCAGGATCGCCATGTCCGAATCTTCGCAATTTTTCGCAACTTCGACGGATGCATGCGGCCCGGCCTCAAGAGTCACATGAACTCATTTCGGCACGCGGCTGGCAATTCGACTTATGGTCGAGACATCCGTTTGTGCAACCAAATCCGTAGCGGACAGGCTTCAGGCTCCGGTGTTCGAGGAATACTCGGTCCTGTGTCGTTGGGCTGTTGTAGACGCTAATGGTGCATGTTCAGACGCAAAACTATTCATTTGCTCGCCACACTCTTGTGAAGTTGTGAAAACCCGTTTTTTTCACGCTCTTTTGAAGACGTGAACCTCAAAAAAGGGCTGTCCCAGCCTGGCACCGTGCCCGGATGGATTGCCGCCATGGGATACATGACAAGCAAAACGGGCAAACAGCTCAGTAACCGAGCGTAATGACAGCTCTGCAGATTCGCGAAAAGTGGTGTTTTGCTTAAGAAACAGCAAGCGCGCCAGCTTCACTCGATCTGTGTGGGCGGCTCTCTGTGGGCGGTGCGGGGGTGTCAATACCGAGGCATTGACGATGCTGCGAGGCCCGATCAGGAGACGTCCTTATAATCGGGGGGAGATTGTATCTAAGAAACGCAGGGAAATGGTCGTGTTTAATGACTTTTATTAGGCGTCCGGTCAGGTGGTCAACAGTTGTTGCGCACGAGCACGTGGCTGGCGCTGGCTGACACGGGCGCTGGCGGGCAGGGGATGGTGCAGCCAGTTGAGGCGGATTTCTTCGATTTCGACCCAGCCATCGCCCATGGGCTGCAGGCTGCACTGTTTGAATGCCTGGCAACGGCCATCGCGGTCGAGCAGGGCAAAACAGCGATGCAGTGGGCGTGGCGCGAACAGGGAGATGAGAACACGCATGGCAACGTACCTTGTGGGTGACTGTCGTGAAGCTTGCCAGTGGGCGATGACATGCCTGTGTCTGGGCGATGACAGATGTGTGACAGGAACCGCGCTACGCCGGGTTTGTCAGAGATTTTAGTAATCGTTGTACGAAGCTAGTTCGCCGCAGTGGCGCACCGCTATACTGCGGGTCTGTTTGTGCCTGATTCTGGAGAGAAGAGCATGTTGCAACGCCTGTTGTTCGGTTTGATCACTGTGACCAGTTTGACCCTCGTCGGCTGCGCCCACAGCCCGCAACAACTGAACCCGGAACCCAAGCTGACGGCTCAGCTGGCGCCGGTCGGCCGTGGTCAGCCGGTGGTGGTGCGTGTGGTGGACGGTCGTCCGTCGCCAACGCTGGGGACTCGTGGTGGTCTGTACCCGGAGACCAGTGCGATCACCGTGCAGGGCGCGCAGATTCTGCCGAAGCTGCAGGCTCAGGCTGAAGCGGCCGTGCGCTTGCTGGGCTTTACCCCGACAGCCAATGCGCTGAATGCACCGCAATTGACGGTGACCCTGGCCGAGCTGAAGTATCAGTCGCCCAAGGAAGGCCTGTATGTGACTGAGGCAACGATTGGCGCGACGTTCCGTTCGGATGTGCAGAATGCCAACCGTCGTTACAGCGGTCGCTACGGTGCGTCGCTGGATCAGCGTTTTGGCATGGCGCCGAATCAGGAAACCAACACCAAGCTGGTCAGTGACGTGTTGAGTGATGCGTTGACCCGCTTGTTCAAGGACCCGACGATCGGTCAGGTGCTTGCCGAGTAACGGTTTTCGGCTTGTTTAAAGAACCCGGTGTCAGTGATGGCACCGGGTTTTTTTGTGCCTGCAGATTCATTGTGGGGGCGAACCTGCTCGCGATGGCGGCCTTTGGGCCGACCATGTTTTGGTTGGGGTGTGTGCATATCCATTGCGGCGGTAACGGCGGCTTATGGTTTCGCCCTTACGGCGACTCCCTTTGGCAAACGCCCCAAAGGAAGCAAAGGTCTTCGCCCCAAGCGTCCGGCCCCTCGCTGAGGCTCGGCGTTCCTTCGTTCCGGTATCCATCTGGGGGCATCGCCCTACGGTCTGCTTCGCTACGACCTACATGCGATGGGTTCGACTGCGTCGAACGGCGCTGCGCGCCAATCCCCAGATGAACACCTCCACTCAGCCTCCCGAAGGGGCGGGTGGATCAAGATCAAGAGCTGCAGGCGAGCTAACGCTCGGCCTGTTGAGTGGTGAGGGGCGGGTGGGTGTACGCCGCTGTATTGTGCGGCGATTCGACTTGCTCGCGAAGGCGGCCTGACAGCCGACCAATCTCTCTCAGACATATGCCGCCCCACTTGTAGGAGCGAGGCTTGCCCGCGAAGACGGCCTGTCAACCAACCAATCTCCCTCAGTTGTACGCCGACCCATTGTGGGAGCGAGCCTGCTCGCGATGGCGGCGTGTCAGACGACCTCAATGTTGAATGTGAGAAAGCCTTCGCGGGCAAGTCGGATCGCCGCACCGCTCGCTCCTACAGGGGGATTAGCTGTGTGGCGCGGGTTTTGGGATGGCAACGTTATCCAGCATCCGGTTCACCGCCAGTTCTGCCAGCATGACGATCTGTTGAATCGCCATCGCCGTGTGCCGGTGCGGCCCTTCCAGATACCCTGCAAAATCACTCGCCATCACACTGGCCTGGGCCAACGATTCACAGGTGTGAGCCAGCAGGTCTTCGTCTTTGATATCCGGCGCGATCATATACATCGTGCTCGGCTTGCGGGCTACGGGTGATTTGAGGGCGGAGGGGTTGAGGTAGTGATCGAGCGCGCGGTTAGCGGCGTCGTGGAGTTTTTTTGAATCGAGGGATTCGTAGGGGGAAACGTCTTCGTCTGGGGGATTCGGTGTTTCTTTAATCATGGCAAATCTCCATTGAGTCATTGGAGCTGCCACTTTCCGTTTCCACACGAGTAGGTGGCAGCTGTGCGCAGGGTGGAAAACCGAGACAACGGACAAAACCCGGCAGACCCGAAGGCCTCCCACGCACAGCCGCCATAACTCAAAACGGCGGTCAGAAAAAACGCCGCAGTATGCCATGGGACCATGTCTGTTGAACCTCGGGTTTCCACACCCGATCGCTGATGTGCAGCGACCCCCCAAAGCCTATCCACCCCACTTCCGAGCGACAACCTTCAAAACCTGTCGGAATGTTCCCTTTCAATCACTGCGTTTGTAGGACGCTCAAGCCGCCTCTGAATAAAAATCCAGAACACTCACCCCCGTCAGCAAATCCGCTTCCGGCAAATCCGCATGTTGATGCCCGCTCAGCGCGCAATACACCAGCCAATGCCGGTCCTGTACGTTGAAGGCGAGGCTGCCGACTAAGGTTTGTTGTTCGTCGCTTTGGGCAATGAGGTAGAGGCGGTCCTGGTTTTCGGCGTGGAGCATGACGGAGTCCGTGTCGGTTTCGAGGGGCAACAGACTGGCGGATTCAGATGACGGCGTCGTGACACAGGACAGTAATCGACTAAATGGTTTCGTTATTTGTCGGAAAGCCGGGGCAGGTCGGAGCGCTTTCGGTAGAATCTGCGCCGTGGTCGTCGGTCCGGCGTCTGCTACACCGGTTTGCCTGAGGTTTGTGATGTCGCTGCAATTGATTTCGCTCTTTACCGCTCATCCCGCCAAATTGATCAATTTGCTGGCCTTGCTGTTAGCCTTCCCGGGCGGCTGGTTGCTGCACGCCACCCGTCGCCGCGAACAGCGCGCCCTGGCCAGTATCGAAGCGCAGCGCCAAAGTCGTCCCAGTGAAGAGCCAACACTGGATTGGGCGACCCTGCGCATGAACCGGTTTTTCTACCGCTTCGGTTTCGCCTGCCTCGGGATGGCGTTGCTGGTGTCGTGGATCAGTACTCGCGTCTGAAGATCTGACACAGGTGCCTGACTGTCCTGTCGCATCAAGACAAACAAAAACGGCGCCCGAAGGCGCCGTTGTCGTATCCAGCCCATTGCCTTACAGCGGCAACCCGGCCTTCACCCGATACTGATTGCGCACCGGCGTCGCATATTGCAGCACCAGGAACGGACGATGCTCCTCAGGGCAGGCATCCAGTCGGCGCTGCCATTCTTCCTGAGCCTTGGCCAGTTCATCAGCCGCAAACACCTCAGCCGCTTTCGGCACCTGCAGTTGCGCATCAGCGTCTTTCCACTGCGCATAGGCCAGGTAGTGCACCGGGAACAACCGGTAACCACCAAGAATCTGCTTGTCCATTTCGATCGCCAATTGCTTGGTGTCTTCGAACAGTTCGGTGATCGGCGCGGCGAAGTTCACGTGGACCCGGCCTTTGTAACCGGTGATGCCTTTGGCGATGCTCACGTCATCCTCGCCCGGCGCCTTGGTGTAGCTGCCGGTGGTGGCGCGGATGTACAGCTCGCGGGCCTTGGCCTGGTCGCACGGGTCGTATTCGTAGCTGATCGACACCGGGGTGAGGTTCAGCGAGCGGATGACTTCGCCGAACGGCTCGTCCTTGCGGCTCATGTGGAACATCTTGAGGATGGCCGACTCGGTGCGGTCGTCGCCGTCCTTGGCCCTGCCTTCCGCCTGGGCGATCCAGATCGAGGCGCAGTCGTTGCGGATCGAATGGTTGATGTACGCCGACAACAGCTGATACGCCGCCATTTTTTCCCGGCGACCAGTGATCGAGCGGTGCACGATGAAGCTCTTGTTCAGGCGCATCAAATCGCTGACAAAAGGCTTTTGCAGCAAGTTGTCACCAATGGCGATGCGCGGGGTCGGCAGGCCGGCGTGGTACACGGCGTAGTTGACGAAAGCCGGGTCCATCACGATGTCGCGGTGGTTGGCGATGAACAGGTAGGCGCTGCCGGACTTGAATTGCTCGACGCCGGTGTAGGTGACACCGTCCGTGGCACGCTCGATGGTATGGTCGACGTAAACCTCGACCTTGTCTTGCAACGTGGCCACAGAATTGACGCTGGCGAACTCACGGCGCAGCCGATGAGCTATAAGAGGTTTGAGCATCCAGCCGAAGGCACCGGCATAACGCGGGAAGCGGAAGTGGATGAGGATATCTAGAAGCGCCTTGTCGCCGAGCAGCCGGGCCAGCACCGCTGGGACTTCGCTGTCGTCGTAAGGTCGGATGGCATCGAATTCGCCCATCATGCTCTCTTGTTAGAAACGGCTAGGGTAAGTAAAGGTTTTGATAAAAAACCAACGGGGCACGGTCTGAAAAGGTAGCCAGACGAAAATAGCCCTGCAAATAGACCGGCGATTATACGCACAAGTCACCTGGGAGACCGCGATGCTGGAAACCGAGCGCTATGAATGCCCGTATTGCGGTGAAGAGTGTGAGGCTGTTCTGGACTTGTCCGGCGGCGATCAGACCTATATTGAAGATTGTCCTGTGTGTTGCCGTCCCATTACTTTTGTTTTGCAGACTGACGGCCATGAGTGGTTGCTCGAAGTTCACAGTGAAAACGAGTGAGGGTCTATGCAGCGCATCTACGAACCGGAAAACCTGATGGAAGGCGAATTGCTGCAAGGCATGCTCGCCAGTGAGGGTATCGAGGCGCATCTGGTTGGGCGTGATTTGGTCGGCGGCACCGGGGAGTTGCCGATGTTCGGCCTGCTGGGCTTATCGGTGGATAATGACCAGGCCGAATACGCCCGGGAGCTGATCACCGCGTACAATGCCGCGCTGCCGTTGTCCGGCGATGAACCGGACAGTTTTCCCGGCACGCTGGTCTGTTAGGCTGACGTTCGTTTGATCAAGAGTCGTATTGCCCCATGTGTGGACGTTATGCCCTGTTTCGCTGGAACCCCGCCTTTGCGGCCCTGCCCGGATTCCCCGCCGATCAGCAGGCCCAGTGGAATATTTCCCCCAACGATTCGGTGTTGATGCTGCGTGCCGGCGCAGACGGGCAACGTGAGTTGGCCCGCGCCCGCTGGGGCCTGACGCCGCCGTGGCTGACCGACCTGTCCCGCACGCCGGCCCATGCCCGCGCCGAAACCGTTGCCGAACAGCCGATGTTTCGCGAAGCCTTGCGCCTGCGTCGCTGCCTGCTGCCGGCCAATGGTTTCTATGAATGGCGCGGCACCACACGCAAACGTCCGTACTGGCTGACGCCGGGGGAGGGTTCGGCGCTGTTCTTTGCGGCGATCTGGGAAGCGTATCCGGTGCAGGAACAGGTGTGGTTGAGCACGGCAGTGATCACCCAGCCGGCTTCGAGTCAGCGTCGACCGTTGATTCTCGATGCGGCGGGGCAGGAAGCCTGGCTCAACCCCGAAACCCCGTTGCATGCCTTGCAGGCGTTGCTGGCCAGTGAACCCGCGGCGTTGCGTGAGCGGGTGCTGGCGAATCTGGTGAATGATCCCAAGCTTAATGGGCCGGAGTGTTTGACGCCGGCGTAATGATCGTTCCCACGCTCCGCGTGGGAATGAATCCCGTGACGCTCTGCGTCACAGTGGACGCGGAGCGTCCATGGCTGCATTCCCACGCAGAGCGTGGGAACGATCATTGAACCCTAAACCTTGAACTGATTGATCAACCGCCGCTGCTGTTCCGCCAATTTGGTCAAATCCGCACTGGCCGCGCTAGATTCATCCGCCCCACCGGCCACTTCATTGGCCACTTGCCCGATGTTGATCACGTTGCGGTTGATGTCGTCCGCCACTGCACTCTGTTCCTCGGCAGCGCTGGCGATCTGGGTGTTCATGTCGTTGATCACCGACACCGCCTGCGTAATGGTCTCCAGCGCCTCGGCGGCTTTCGCCGCGTGTTGCACGCTTTCGTCGGTGCGGTTCTGGCTGTCTTCCATGACCCGCACCACATCGCGGGTGCCTTGCTGCAGATGCTGGATCATGGTCTGGATTTCTTCAGTGGCCTTCTGGGTTTTCTGCGCCAGGTTGCGCACTTCATCGGCCACCACGGCAAAACCACGACCCTGCTCACCGGCACGGGCAGCTTCGATGGCGGCGTTCAAGGCCAATAGATTGGTCTGCTCGGCGATGCCGCGAATGGCCGTCAGGATCGCATTGATGTTCTCGCTGTCCTTGGCCAGGGTCTGCACCACGCCGACGGCTTTGCCGATTTCCACCGCCAGTACGCCGATGGAATTCGAGGTATCACGTACGATTTGCATGCCTTGCGCTGCTGCCTGATCCGCATGGCTGGCGGCTTGCGCGGCCTGGGTCGCATTGCGCGCGACATCCTGGGCGGTGGCGGTCATTTCATGCACGGCGGTAGCGACCTGATCGATCTCGGCCATTTGTTTGTGCACGCCGATGTTGGTGCGGATGGCGATGTCGGCGGTGTGTTCCGATGAGTCGCTGACGCTCTGCACCGACGTCACCACTTGCGTGATCATCGCCTGCAACTTGGCGAGGAAGGTGTTGAAGCCTTTGGCGATCGAGCCCAATTCGTCGGCGCGGTCACTGCTCAGTCGACGGGTCAGGTCGCCTTCGCCCTGGGCGATATCATCAAGCATCGCGACCATTTGCTTGAGTGGTCGAGCAATTCCGTGGCCCACCAGCCAGGTCACCAACAAACCGATACCGGCGATCAACAGGCCGACCATGGCCATGCCAAAGGTGTCGGATTTGCGCTGCGCGTCCAGATCACCCTGAAGTTTTTGCAGATCGGCCATTACCGCGTTCAGCGGCAATTGCAGCATCAAGGTCCAACGGGCGTCGGTCTGGCCGATGCCGAAGGGCAGGTACAACTCGATCCGGCCCTGGGCCTTGTCGACGGTGTAAGTCACTTCGCCGCGCTTGAGATTGGCCATGTTGGCAATCTGTTTGCTGTCGAGAATGTCGCTGACCTTTTCGCCGAATTTGCTCGGGTCTTTGGTGTAGGCGACGATCCGGCCGTTACCACCGATCAGGACCATTTCACCGGCGCCGCTGTACAGTTTCTGATTCGCCCCCAGGAGCATTTCCTGGATGAAGTTCACCGACAGGTCGGCGCCGACGATGCCCTGGAACGCGCCGTTGAGCATGATCGGTTCAATGAAGGAGGCGAGCATGACGATCTTGTCGCCGACCTTGTAGGGCGCCGGATCGATCACGCAGGATTTTTTGGTTTCCTTGGAGCACAGGTAGTACTCGCTGGCGCGCACACCAGTAGACAGGGTTTTCTGGTCGTCGACGTCCACCAGTTTGTCCAGGCCCAGGCTGCCGTCTTCGTTGCGGAACCACCACGGCAGGAAGCGCCCGTTGCTGGCGTCGATGCCGACCACAGGGGTGTCGACGTAGGCCGCATCATTGTGGTCGAGTGCGTTTTTTTCCCAACCGATGTAGGTGCCGAGAATTTTCGGGTTCCGGGCGACGTTTTCCTTAATCAGGCTAATCAGTTGCTCACGGCTCAGGCTCAACTGTGGCTGACCATCAGTGCCCGGGGTACCGATCAACGCGTTCACCCGCACCAGGCCACCGGCAATCAGCAGCGGTGCTTCGAGTTCGCGCTGGATCTGGCTGACCTGGGTTTGCGCCAGCGAGGTCAGGCGCTGTTCGATGACTTGCTCGAACTGCGCCTGAGTCCGTTGCTGAACCATGTCTTGGGTGCGGGCACCGGAAAACAGCGCGTACAGCACCAGGGCGGCGACGACGCTGAGCACAATGGCGCCGGCCAGGGCGGCAACGGAAAACTGGATCGACTTGAATTTCATGGGTGCTCCGCACGCAAGAGGACGTCTGCGGTGCTGTATCGGCAGGGTGGCGAAGGGTCATGAACGACTCATGACGAATTGGCTGTTTTGGAGTGCTGGATGTCGCAAATGAATCATTGCTGGCCGTGATCAGCCGTGGCGGGCGCTGGTATATGAATTTTTTCCTACGGGGCTTTGTCTGAAATGTACGTGCTAAACGTCCGTTGTATCTGGCGCCGATACAAATCCCCACCTAGGATACGCGGCATGTTTCCAGGGAGCTTCTTGATGAATAAGACATTGGTTTTGTGTGCACTGAGCGCAAGTCTGCTGCTCGCCGGTTGTCAGTCGGTCAACACCACTAGCGGTGGTGCCGTGGGCGTTGAGCGCAAGCAATACATGTTCAGCATGTTGTCGACCTCTGAGGTCAACCAGATGTACGCCCAGTCTTATCAAAAGACTGTCGGGGAGGCGAGTAGCAAAGGCGTGCTGGACCAAACCAGTAACGATGCAAAGCGCGTCCAGGCGATTTCCAGTCGTCTGATTGCCCAGGCACCGGTGTTCCGTCCGGACTCAGCCCAGTGGCAATGGGAAGTGAACCTGATCAAGAGCGACGAGCTGAATGCCTCCTGCGGGCCTGGCGGCAAGATCATTTTCTATAGCGGGCTGATCGACACCCTGCAACTCACCGACGACGAAATCGCTGCCATCATCGGCCATGAAATCGCTCACGCCTTGCGTGAGCATGGCCGTGAAGCGATGTCCAAGGCCTATGGTATCGAAATGGCCAAGCAAGGTGCTGGTGCGTTGTTCGGCCTGGGCGAGGGCGGCCTGGCTCTGGCGGACACCGTGGCGAAATACGGCATGACCTTGCCCAACAGTCGCGAGAATGAAAACGAGGCGGACCTGATCGGCCTCGAACTGGCGGCCCGTGCCGGCTACAACCCGAACGCGGCGATCACCTTGTGGAACAAAATGAGCAAAGCCTCGAATGGTGCGCCGCCAGAGTTCTTGAGCACGCACCCGGCGTCGGCCAGTCGGATTGCTGCCTTGCAGGCGGCGATTCCTAAAGTCATGCCGTTATATGAAAAAGCCAGGAAATCCTGATAGATAGGCGTTGATGCTGCTGACGCCTTCGCGGGCAAGCCCGCCCCCACAGGTTTTGTGTCGTACACCCATTATGTAATCGACCGAAAACCTGTGGGAGCGAGGCTTGCCCGCGAAGAACGATAACGCGGTCTACTGACCTACCGCATCAAACCCACCCACTGCTCTCCATCGCCTTGTACACCGCAACAATCGCCAGGACGAAGAACGCCGATGCCGCCAGTCGACGGATCAGGGTCAAGGGCAGTTTGTCCGCCGCAAAGTTACCTGCCAGTACCACCGGCACGTTGGCAATCAACATCCCGGCGGTAGTGCCGATGATCACCAGCCACAGATCCGGGTATTGCGCGGCAAGCATCACGGTGGCGACTTGAGTCTTGTCGCCCATTTCCGCGAGGAAGAACGCGATCAGCGTTGTCAGGAACGGCCCGAATTTGCGGGCGGTACTGGCTTCGTCTTCGTCCATCTTGTCTGGCACCAGCGTCCACAGGGCCGTGGCGGTAAAACTCGCGGCGAGGATCCAGTGCAACGTCGCATTCGAGAAGAAACTGCCGAACCAGGCGCCTACCGCACCGGCTGCCGCGTGGTTGGCCAGGGTCGCGGCGACGATGCCGGCGATGATTGGCCAGGGTTTGCGAAAGCGGGCAGCGAGAATGAGCGCGAGCAGTTGCGTCTTGTCGCCGATTTCGGCCAAGGCAACGATTGCGGTGGGAACGAGCAGAGAGTCCAGCATCATCAGGGTTTTCCTAAGGGGCGGGTCGACACGGCTATGACACGTACAGCCTTCCCGCCCCGGGTAAGGTGTTCGTGTCATAGGTCTTGTCAAACCCTGCGATCCGTCTGATGCGGACGCTTGGGTCGCATACGCCATGGTCTGAGGACCAAGTATGTTGACGTATGCCGGACGAGCATGGCGCTCGTGGGAGACTACTCCCCTAGGACGGAGCGGATTCTGCCTAGGCAAATCCGATTGGGCAAGCCCCAATATCGGTAGCTAAACCACAAAACCTGTGGGAGCGAGCCTGCTCGCGATGACGTCGGTACATTCAGTATCAATATCGGCTGACCCGGCGCTATCGCGAGCAGGCTCGCTCCCACAAGAGCTGCGGTGTTCAAGTTCCTGATCCGGCACCATCAGGGCGTGCCTGCTTTTTTCAAAAGTTTTTCAGCCGCGTTTGGCCCGGTAGATTCGGAAACCCTGCCCTTCAGCCTTGATCGCGCAGGTGCCGAGATGCTCTTCGATCAGCGGTTGATACTTCAGGAAACTGTTCGCCACCAAGCGCAGTTCGCCACCGTTTTTCAGATGTTTGGCCGCTTTTCGCAGCAAGTTCTCAGTAGCGAAGTAATCGGTATGTACACCGACATGGAACGGTGGGTTGCTCAGAATCGCGCTCAAACCCATGGGCGCGGCATCGATGCCGTCACCGGTCATCACCTCCGCGTCCAGGCCGTTGGCGGCCAAGGTCAGGCGACTGCTGGCGGCGGCAAACGCGTCCACATCGAGCAGGGTGACCTGGTTGTGTGGATAACGCCGCTTGACCGCCGCCCCCAACACACCCGCGCCGCAACCGAAGTCCAGCAAGTGGCCGCTGGGCAGTTTGTCCAAATGTTCCAGCAGCAGGGCGCTGCCGCGATCCAGGCGACCGTGGCTGAACACGCCCGGCAGGCTGATGACTGTCAATGGGCCTTCGGCCAACGGCAGTTCGTAGGTCTGGGCCAGGCTTTCCAGCGACTTGGCTTCTGGTGCGTTGGCCACGGTGACCTGCCAGAGCTGGCAATGCCGTGCGCTGTCGAGCTTGCGGGGTTTGCCGAAGGGGTTCAGTTGCTTGGCCGCGCCTTCGATGCCGCTGCGCTTTTCGCCCACCAAATACAACTCACGGCCGGCCAAACGAGAGGCGAGGGCGTTGAGAATGTAGTCGGTCAGGTCTTTGGACTTGGGCAGAAACACCACGGCACTGTCGAACTCGCGCTCCGGCGCATTCACGCCGAAATGGCTGCGCTCGGCGAAACGGGTGTCCAGCGCCGTTTGATCGCCGGCGTGCCAGCACCAACCATGGGCATCGGGCAAGCGGCCCAGCAAATCATCGGCGGGCAAACCGGCCAGTAGCACCGAACCCTGGAATAACTCGGCCTGACGAAGCAGTACTTCACTGCGCGGATCCATACTCTGCTCCTGGAAAAAAAGTGCCGCAGTTTATCAACTGACGACCCGCAGCGCTTGACCGCTGAAGTAGCCTTGGGCGTTTTCGGTCAACTGGCCAACGATTCGCTGTCGCGCCTGGCGACTGCCCCAGGCGTTGTGCGGGGTCACGATCAGCCGTGGAATATCGTGGGCCAACAACGGATTGCCCGCGGTGGGTGGCTCGATGCTCAACACGTCGGTGGCCGCGCCGCCCAAGTGACCGTTGCGCAGGGCGTCGGCCAATGCCTGCTCGTCAATCAAACCACCGCGCGCGGTGTTGACCACGAAGGCACTGGGTTTCATCGAGGCCAGTTCGCGGGCGCCGATCAAGTGGCGAGTGTGTTCGTTGAGCGGGCAGTGCAGAGTCAGGGCGTCGATTTGTGGCAGCAGCTCATCCAGCGGCAAGCGATCCGGTCGGGCAGGGCGCCCCGGAATCTGCCCCAGCAACACGCGCATACCGAACGCCTCGGCCAACCGCGCCACGGCACTGCCCAGTTCACCGTGGCCAAGCAGGCCGAGGGTTTTGCCTTCGAGTTCGACGATCGGATAGTCCAGCAGGCAGAACTGTTTCGCCTGCTGCCAGCGACCTTCGGCGACAGCTTTTTGATAATCGGCCAGACGCGTCGCCAAATTCAGCAGCAACATGATCGTGTGCTGAGCCACCGACGGCGTGCCGTAACCCTGGCAGTTACAGACAGTGATTCCGTGAGCACGGGCGGCAGCGAGGTCGACGTTGTTGGTGCCGGTGGCGGTGATCAGGATCAGCTTCAACTCTGGGCTGGCCGCCATGGCCGTCGCATCGATCAGGATTTTGTTGCTGATGGCGACGGTGGCGCCTTTGAGGCGTTCAATCACCTGTTCTGGCGTGGTTTGTGCGAACAGCTGCAAGTCGCTGAAGCACTCGCGTAGCGGGTTGAGGTCGAGATCGCCGAGATCCAGGGACGGATGGTCGAGGAAAACGGCGCGGCGAGAGTTCGTCATCAACTGTACCTTTTGTGCATTGAACTGAAGGCGTAATCTGCCGAGCCTACCAGATGAAATAAACTGTTACGCATTGTCTGGCCTGGTACAAACCTGTGGCGAGGGAGCTTGCTGTGGCGAGGGGGGGCCCCCGTTGGGTCGCGAAGCGGCCCCAAACCAGGCGACAGTGTTTCGTCAGGCAGAACGCATCATCCGGTTTTGCGACTGCTTCGCAGCCGAACGGGGCGATGCGGTGTTCCGACGAGCCCCCTCGCCACATGTTTGGTGGACAACACAGATTTGAGAGTTGGCACAGAGGTGAAGTCGGCCTCAGAGTTTTTTATCGATCGCCCTGCCCAAAAGGAGCCCCCATGTACTGGACAGAGTTCTTGACCGTTGCCTTGATTCACCTGCTGGCCGTCGCCAGCCCCGGCCCGGACTTTGCCGTGGTGGTGCGTGAGAGCGTGACCCACGGTCGCCGTGCCGGGACCTGGACGGCGCTGGGTGTCGGCTCGGCGATTTTCCTGCACGTTGGTTATTCGCTGCTGGGGATCGGGTTGATCGTGTCTCAGTCGATCGTGCTGTTCAACGCCTTGAAATGGGCCGCTGCCGCGTATCTGCTGTACATCGGCTTCAAGGCCTTGCGCGCGCAACCGGCCAAACCGATGGCTGATGATCTGCACCAGGAGGCCGGCGAACGCACCGCACGCGGTGCCTTCACCTCGGGCTTCGTAACCAATGGTTTGAACCCGAAAGCCACGCTGTTTTTCCTGTCGCTGTTCACCGTGGTGATCAACCCGCAAACACCTTTGACGGTACAGGCCGGTTACGGGGTTTACCTGGCAGCGGCGACGGCGGTCTGGTTTTGCCTCGTGGCGATGCTGTTCAGCCAACAGCGCGTGCGTGCCGGTTTCGCCCGCATGGGCCACTGGTTCGACCGGACCATGGGCGCGGTGTTGATTGCCATCGGTGTGAAACTCGCGTTCACCGAAATGCATTGATCGCGCTGAACGCCTACGGGGGATTGAGTTTGCTCAATTTGTTCAACGCGTTCAGGTATTCCCGAGGGTTTTCCCCGAGTAAACGGCAAAACATCGCGCTAAACGCCCGAGCACTGCCATAGCCTAGATTACACGCCACGCTCTGCACGCTTTCTCCGGCGAGCAGGCGCGGCAAGGCTTCCATCAGGCGCAGTTGCTGACGCCAGGCATTGAAACTCATCTTCAGTTGTTGCTGGAACAACCGCGCCAAGGTTCGAGAGCTGGCGCCGACTTGTTGTGCCCAGTCTTCCAGGGTATTGGAATGGTCCGGTGCGCGCAGCAGCGCCAGGCAGATGCCCAGCAGGCGTCGGTCCTCGGGCATCGGAATGTGTAGCGGAAGGTTTTCCAGGCTGGCGATCTCTTCCAGCATCAACTTCTGAATCAATGAATTTTCCGCGTGTTGCGGACCTTGCACCGCGCGCAGGATCAGCTCGCGCAGCAACGGCGTGACGGCCAGCACGCAGCATTGCTGCAGCGTTGGCGGCGACAGTTCGGGGGCAATGAACAGCGAACGCATGCGTACTTCGCCCGACATGAAAATCTCATGCGCCACCAATGGCGGAATCCACACGGCTCGGGTCGGCGGAATGACCCAGGCACCTTGTGCCGTGACCACTCGCATGGTGCCGCGAACGGCGTACAGCAACTGCGCTTCGCGGTGTTGATGCAATTGCTGGTGAGCACCGTCCACGTAATCTCGCGGATAGGCGCTGACCGGCCCGTGCAGGAAATGGCTGATTAACATGTCAGATCCAATGACTTTGTTGTCAGGAATACGCTTTTTCGCCAACTTAGCATAAGCCGCTCACTACAACGTAAAGCGTGCCGCGATGAACCAGTCCAGAAATGTCCTCCGCTACATCAACGCAGCCCATGTGATCGATCACATGTTCATGCTTATTTTTCCGGCCGCCATTCTCGGCATGACCCAGGCGTTCGCGCTGGACTATGCCGCGCTGATCGGCCTGTCCCTCGGCGGTTTCATTGCCTTTGGCGGCTGTTCGTTGCCTGCCGGTTGGCTGGGGGATCACTGGAGCCGACGGAAAATGATGCTGGTGTTTTTTTTCGGCATTGGCGCCTCGGCGATCTTTACCGGCGTGAGCAGCAGCGCACCGATGTTGGTACTCGGCCTGACGCTGATCGGGGTTTTCGCCGCGATCTATCACCCGGTGGGCACAGCGATGCTGGTGGCTTACGCACAGAACCGGGGCCGGGAAATCGGTATCAACGGCATGTGGGGCAACCTCGGCGTGGCGTTTTCGGCGCTGATCACCGGGTTGCTGGTGACGCAGTTCGGCTGGCGCTCGGCGTTCATTTTGCCGGGCGTGGTGGCGATTGTGCTGGGCATCGGTTTCGCGCTTCAGGTGCGTGAAGAACCCATCCCGAAGCGTGCGCACATACCGCTCAAAGGTGCGGCTGGCCAGCGGATTTCCATGGTCGTGGTGTTCGGCGTATTGGCCTTGGCTACCGCCACCGGCGGTGTGGTATTCAACGCCACGACGATGACCTACCCGAAACTGTTTCAGGAACGCCTGCACGATTTGTTCGCTTCGCCGCAACTCCTTGGCGTCGTGGTCAGCCTGGCATATGCCTTCGGCGCCGTGGCGCAGTTGAGCATCGGCCGG
This sequence comes from Pseudomonas sp. S2_A02, assembly GCF_054668495.1. NCBI lineage: Bacteria > Pseudomonadati > Pseudomonadota > Gammaproteobacteria > Pseudomonadales > Pseudomonadaceae > Pseudomonas > Pseudomonas sp. S2_A02. The sequence goes on from NZ_CP162776.1 coordinate 4,791,597, forward strand.
GTCTTGCATCGTTTCAGTCTGAAATGGCCGTTCATAGTGTTGACGCTGTGCCAGGCGCCGCTGTTGTTCGGGTTGGCCTATGTCGAGGGCTGGGCTGTGATCGCGCTGGGTGCGGCGTTCATGTTCGTGGTGTTTGGCCAGGTCACGGTGAATGATGCGATGGTCGCTAACTTCGTCGCACCGCAATGGCAATCCCGAGTTTTCGCGCTGCGTTACTGTTTATCGTTCGGTGCCAGTGCCTGCGCGATTCCGCTGATTTCGTTCGTCGAACCGCGCCAAGGTTTTGTAGGCCTTTACCTGATATTGGCGGGTTTTGCAGCGTTGACCTTCATAGCAGCAGTGTTTTTCCCCCGAACGCCATCCGAGGCTGTCGTAGGAAAAGCGGCGTAACGGCTAACGAATTCCTGTAAATGCTGGCGCAAAGCTAGCATTTATACAGCTATGCAAATCATCCCTTTGGCTGATTTGGCTGGCGTTCAAGGGCTCTAGAGTGCTTAGCTTTAAAAGCCAAGACCGTGCAGTCAGAAAAGGGACTCTTATGTTGCAGACTCGCGTTATCCCCCCAGCCGAGGGCGCTTACCGGTATCCGCTGTTGATTAAACGGCTGCTGATGTCCGGCGCCCGTTATGAAAAAACCCGCGAGATCATCTACCGCGATCAATTGCGCTATAGCTATCCGACCCTGATCGAGCGGGTCGCGCGGCTGGCCAACGTGCTGACGGCCGCCGGTGTGAAGGCCGGGGACACCGTGGCGGTAATGGACTGGGACAGCCATCGCTACTTGGAATGCATGTTCGCCATCCCGATGATCGGTGCGGTAATCCACACCATCAACGTGCGCCTGTCGCCGGAACAGATTCTCTACACCATGAATCACGCCGAGGACCGCTTCGTGCTGGTCAACAGCGAGTTCGTCGGGCTGTACAAGGCGATTGCCGGGCACCTGACCACGGTGGAGAAAACTCTGCTGCTGACCGACTTGCCGGAAAAAACCGCCGACCTGCCAAACCTGATTGGCGAGTACGAGCAATTGCTGGCGGCCGCGAGCACGCAGTACGACTTCGAGGACTTCGACGAAAACTCGGTCGCCACCACGTTCTACACCACCGGCACTACCGGTAATCCCAAAGGCGTGTATTTCACCCATCGTCAACTGGTGCTGCACACCATGGGCGTGTCGACCATTATGGGTTCCATTGACAGCGTGCGGCTGCTGGGCACCAACGACGTGTACATGCCGATTACCCCAATGTTCCATGTGCATGCCTGGGGCTTGCCGTATGTGGCGACCATGCTCGGGCTCAAGCAGGTTTATCCCGGCCGCTACGACCCCGAATATCTGGTGGAGTTGTGGCGTAAGGAGAAGGTGAGTTTTTCCCACTGCGTGCCGACCATTCTGCAAATGGTCCTCAATGCCAAGGCAGCGAAAGACATCGATTTCGGTGGCTGGAAAATCGTCATCGGCGGCAGTGCGCTGAACCGTGCGCTGTACGAAGCGGCGAAGGCCAAGGGCATTCAGTTGACCGCCGCTTACGGCATGTCGGAAACCGGGCCATTGGTCTCGTGTGCGCACCTCAACGATGAGCTGATGGCCGGCACCGAAGACGAACGCACCACCTACCGGATCAAGGCGGGTGTACCAGGGCCATTGGTCGAGGCGGCGATCGTCGACGCCGACGGCAACTTCCTGCCTGCCGATGGCGAGACCCAGGGCGAACTGGTGCTGCGTGCGCCGTGGCTCACCGAGGGTTATTTCAACGAGCCGCAGAAGGGCGCCGAGCTCTGGGCCGGCGGCTGGCTGCACACCGGTGACGTGGCGACGCTGGACAGCATGGGCGTGATCGATATTCGCGACCGGATCAAGGACGTGATCAAGACCGGTGGCGAGTGGATCTCCTCTCTGGACCTGGAAGACCTGATCAGCCGCCACCCTGCGGTACGCGAAGTAGCAGTGGTGGGCATCGCCGATCCGCAGTGGGGCGAGCGACCGTTCGCGCTTCTGGTCGTCAGGGAAGGGCATGAGATCGGGGCCAGGGAACTCAAGGAACACCTCAAGCCGTTCGTTGAACAGGGGCACCTGAGCAAATGGGCCATCCCGAGCCAGATTGCCATTGTTACTGAAATTCCCAAGACCAGTGTCGGCAAACTCGACAAGAAGCGCATCCGCGTCGACATCACCGAATGGCAGGCTAACAACAGTACCTTCCTCTCGACGCTTTAAGCGTCCGCTGGCGCGCCGAAAACGGCGCGCCAGACCCACCAAGCAAGCGCTTGGCTTGTGAAATCCGAATTTTCAGCCATCCTTGCCGTGCCGACATGTGTCGGACTGGCGAAAGGACTGTTCCAGAGTGGCCGGCAGCTGCAAATCACACTTTAGAGGGATCAAGCACTACTACCTGCTGGCTATAGTCCGCTCAAGGATTTTTAAGAACGGAGCGCACGCACAAAATGGGGCGATGCAACTTTGGAGTGACTTCGGACCACTTGGCTTCCGGTCACCCACAACGTTTTTAAAAGTACTCAGCCATAACAATAATGCACATGGAGTAGCGTCGATGACATCAGTAAACCAGTTCTGGCGCCGGGCGAAACTGCCCCTGGCGGTCAGTCTTGCCTCTTCGCTCGCCGGGCCTGCATTCGGCGTCAGTTTCAACGTCGGTGAGATCGAAGGTCAATTCGACTCATCCCTGTCGATCGGCGCCAGTTGGTCTACTCAGAGCCCGAACAAAAACCTCATCGGCGTCAATAACGGGGGCCACGGCCTGTCCCAGACGTCCGATGACGGTCACAACAACTTCAAGAGCGGCGAAACCTTTTCGAAGATCTTCAAGGGCATCCATGACCTTGAATTGAAATACGGCGATACCGGTGTCTTCGTCCGGGGCAAATACTGGTACGACTTCGAACTCAAGGATGAAAGCCGCGAGTTCAAGGACATCAGCGACGAAAATCGCAAGGAAGGCGCCAAGTCCTCCGGCGGCCAGATCCTCGACGCCTTCGTCTACCACAACTACTCCATTGCCGATCAGCCGGGTTCCGTGCGTCTGGGCAAGCAGGTTGTGAGCTGGGGTGAAAGTACCTTCATCGGCGGCGGCATCAACTCGATCAACCCGATCGACGTGTCCGCGTTCCGTCGTCCCGGTGCCGAGGTCAAGGAAGGTCTGATCCCGGTCAACATGTTTTATGTATCCCAGAGCCTGACCGACAATCTGTCGGCCGAAGCCTTCTATCAGCTGGAATGGGACCAGACGGTTGTCGATAACTGCGGTACCTTTTTCTCCCAGCCAGACATCATTGCCGACGGTTGCACCGACAATCTGCGCGTGCTGAACAAGCGCTCGACCATTCCTGCCGTCGCGCTGGGCCCATTGGCCAACGCAGGCGTCGACGTCAACGAAGAAGGTGTACTGGTGCGTCGTGGTCCTGACCGCGATGCGCGGGACAGCGGCCAGTGGGGCGCGTCCTTGAAGTACATGTTCGATCCGCTCGACACCGAGTTCGGCGCGTACTTCATGAACTACCACAGCCGTGCACCGATCTTCAGCGCCACGGGGGCTCCGCAATCGATCTACAACGGCGTGGCAGCTTTGCCGGCGGCGTTCCGTGCGCTGGGGCCACTGGTGGTCGCCGGTAATTCCGAGTACTTCGTCGAGTATCCTGAAGACATCCGCCTCTACGGCTTGAGCTTCTCCACCACCCTGCCTACCGGTACGGCGTGGAGCGGCGAGATCAGCTACCGTCCGAACGCGCCGGTGCAACTCAATTCCACCGATATCCTGTTTGCTGGCGTGCGCCCATTGGGCGGCGCCCTGACCAATGCTTCGCTGCTCCCCGGTGTACCGGGTCAGGATCTGCACGGCTATCGCCGCAAGGAAATCACCCAGTTCCAGACCACTCTGACGCACTTCTTCGATCAGGTCATGGGCGCCAGCCGTCTGACGCTGGTGGGCGAAGTGGGCGTGACCCATGTTGGCGGCCTGGAAAGCAGCTCCGACATTCGTTATGGCCGTGACCCTGTCTACGGGCCTGGTGAACTGCCGTCTACCGGCGGCCTCAACACCTGCTCGGCGATCCTCAATACCAGCACCATCAACGGTGCCGGCGCAGGTGCTGCTACCAACAACCGCAGCCGCAATTGCGAAGACGACGGCTTTACTACGGCCACTTCGTGGGGTTATCGCGCTCGTGCCATTTGGGATTACCCCGACGTATTCGCCGGTGTGAACCTCAAGCCGAACGTGGCCTGGTCCCACGACGTGAGCGGTTACTCGCCTGGCCCTGGCGGCAACTTCGAGGAAGGTCGTAAGGCGGTGAGCCTGGGTCTGGATGCCGAATACCAGAACACCTACACCGCGAGCCTGGCGTACACCAACTTCTTCGACGGCAAGTACACCACTGTGGATGATCGCGACTTCGTTGCGCTCAGCTTCGGCGTGAACTTCTAAGCACTATTTTCAGGACGAACACATTTATGAACATAACAAAGAGTCTGTTCCACGTTGGCGTTCTGGGGCTGTCGCTGCTGGCAACTGGTGTCATGGCGGCGGTCCCTGCGGCCGAAGCAGACAAGCTGGGCAAGAGCCTGACCCCGATGGGCGCCGAGATGGCGGGCAACGCCGACGGTTCGATCCCGGCCTGGAAACCCATGCCGAAAAACGCCGGTAGCGTGGACAGCAAGGGTTTTCTGTCTGATCCGTTCGCGAGTGAAAAACCGCAGTTCACCATCACCGCGCAGAACGTCGACCAGTACAAGGACAAGCTCGCGCCGGGCCAGTACGCAATGTTCAAGCGCTACCCGGAAACCTTCAAGATGCCGGTCTACCCGTCCCATCGCGGCGCCACCGTGCCGGATGACGTGTTCGCCTCCATCAAGAAAAACGCCACCAACACTAATCTGGTGTCCGGCGGCAACGGTCTGGAAAACTTCGAAACCGCGATCCCGTTCCCGATTCCGAAAAGTGGCGTTGAAGTCATCTGGAACCATATCACCCGTTATCGCGGCGGCAGTGTGACCCGTCTGATAACCCAGGCCACGCCGCAGCCGAACGGCTCGTTCAGCCTCGTGTACTTCGAGGACCAGTTCGTGTTCCGCGACAAGATGAAGGATTACGACCCGAAAAATCCGGGCAACATCCTGTTCTACTTCAAGCAGAAAGTGACCGCGCCGGCGCGTCTGGCCGGTGGTGTGTTGCTGGTACACGAAACCCTCGACCAGGTTAAAGAACCGCGTTCGGCGTGGGTCTACAACGCCGGGCAACGCCGTGTACGTCGTGCACCGCAAGTGTCCTATGACGGGCCGGGTACCGCTGCCGATGGCCTGCGTACCTCCGACAACCTGGACATGTACAACGGTGCGCCGGATCGCTACGACTGGAAGCTTGAAGGCAAGAAAGAGATGTACATCGCCTCCGACAGCTACAAGCTCGATTCGCCACAACTGAAGTACGCCGACATCATCAAGGCCGGTCACATCAACCAGGACCTGGCTCGCTATGAACTGCGTCGGGTCTGGCATGTGGTCGCAACCCTGAAGGAAGGTCAGCGTCACATCTACGCCAAGCGTGACTTCTACATCGACGAAGACACCTGGCAGGCGGCTGTGGTCGACCACTACGACGGTCGCGGGCAACTGTGGCGTGTCGCCGAGGCTCACTCCGAGAACTACTACGACAAGCAAGTGCCGTGGTACGCCCTCGAAACCTTGTACGACCTGCAATCGGGCCGCTACCTGGCACTGGGCATGAAGAACGAAGAGAAGTCGGCGTATAACTTCGGCTTCACCGCGAGCACCGCCGACTTCACTCCGGCAGCCTTGCGTCAGGAAGGCGTTCGCTAATACGTTGTGAACCGAGGCCGCATCCTCGAAAAAAACGCCCCGACTGGTTCGGGGCGTTTTTTTATCGGAATTTTGTATCAGGGCGCAATTGTTAACGCGGGGTGGCTCGCGAAACTTCGGTGCCTGTGATGGCCCGTTCGCGAGCAAGCCCGCTCCCACATTTGATCTTTGGTGGACATACAATCTGTGAGCAATGGAGATCCAGTGTGGGAGCGGGCTTGCTCGCGAAGAGGGGCGACACGGTCTGTCGGAAAACTGCATCTCAGGTTTGGCAACTTCTGCTCGTAGTCTTTTTGTAGCCATTTGTAGCAACAACCTTCAATAGCTCTTCGTTTACCGCTAGGCTGCGGACATCTGTAACGCCGCCATCAGCCTTTCAAACAAGAGCCGGCCATGACTGATCTGTCCCCATTTCCGGGCCCTGCAAGTGTTGCCGTCGCCGTATTGGACGGGCGCTTTTTCCGGCCTCCGCTGCCCGACGGCCATGTGCTGCGGCCGCGTTTGTGCGAGCGCCTGAGCGCCGGTCTCGGTGGCAGGCTGCTGCTGGTCAGCGCGCCGGCGGGGTTCGGCAAGAGTTCATTGGCGGTGGAGTTTTGCCAGGGATTGCCGGATCACTGGCAAAGCCTGTGGCTGGGGTTAAGTCCTCGGGACTGCGATCCCGGTCGTTTTCTTGAACGGCTGCTCGAAGGGCTTCATGAGTATTTTCCGCAACTGGGTAGTCAGGCGCTGGGGTTGCTGAAAATGCGCCAACGTCATCAGCCGTTCGCGTTCGAAGAATGGCTGGACGGTTTGCTCGATGAACTGGCTGTGCACCTTTCACCCGTTACGCCGCTGTTGCTGGTGCTCGATGACTATCATCTGGCCCAGGGGACGGTGCTTGATCGTTGCCTGCAGTTTTTCCTCAATCATTTACCCGATGGTCTGCTGGTCATGGTCACCAGCCGGCAACGTCCCGACTGGCATCTGGCTCGCCTGCGGCTATCGCGGCAACTGCTCGAGTTGCATGAGCAGGATCTTCGACTGACCCACGATGAAGCCCTGACCCTACTCGATAGACACAGCATTTCATTGCGTGGCGAGGCACTGGAGAGTTTGATCCTGCGCAGCGAAGGCTGGGTGGCCGGGCTGCGCTTCTGGCTGCTGGCGGCCTCCGAAGCCGGCAGCGAGGGCGCATTGCCCCAATCGCTGTACGGTGGGGAAGGGCTGATTCGCGATTACCTGCTCGAAGAAGTGATCGATTGCCTGCCCGCCGAGGTGCAGTCATTCCTGTTCGAGACCGCGCTTCAAGAGCGCTTTTGCAGCGAGTTGTGCGACGCCGTGCGCGAAGCCCATGACAGTGCCGAGATCCTGCGTTTCTTGCTGGCGCATCAGGTGTTTCTGGTGCCGCTGGACGAACACGGTCACTGGTATCGCTATCACCACCTGTTTTCCGACCTGCTGCGTAGCCGGCCCACCGCCCAGGCGATGGTGCCGACGGCCAGCCTGCATCTGCGTGCCTGCCGCTGGTTCAATTCTCAAGGGTTACTCGATGAGGCGGTAGAGCAGGCGTTGCGTGCCGGGCATCTGGATGTTGCGGCGAATCTGGTACAAAACCTCTCTGAAGAACAGCTGCTGGCCGAGCAGAATGTCGGCATGCTGCTGCGCTGGAAAATGGACTTGCCCGACAGCCTGCTGATCAGTACGCCCCGGTTGATCGTGCTCTACAGCTGGGCGTTGGGGCTGGCCTGCCAACTGGACGCCGCCGAGGAACTGGCCAGCCACTTGAGCCGCTTCCTGCCGGCGCCGTCGGCCACTGCGCAAAAATCCATGCTGGCGCAATGGCTGGCCCTGAGCGGCATCATTGCTCGCGGGCGAGGCAATCGCGAGCTGACCTTGCTCTATTGCACCGAAGCGCTGGAGAGCCTGCCGGCCAAACGCTATGGGCAGCGCCTGATGTGTCTCTCGACATTGTCCAATCTGGCCATTGCCGACAGCGATCTCTGGCGTGCACGAGAGTTGAACCGTGAGTCCCTTGAGCTGGCACAGCGGGTCGGCAATCCGCTGTTCGAGGCGCTGGCCCATTACGATCGCGCCCGCGTGCTGCAAGCGCGCGGGGAGATTCTTCGTTCATTGGACGAAGTTCGCCAAGGGTTGCAGCGCCTCCAAGGCCTATCCCCGCAACGGCTTTATGCGGTGCGCGCACGGTTGACTTTATACGAGGGTTTTTTGCTGGCGCTGCGTTTGCAACCCCAGGCCGCGCGGCTACGTTTGCTCGCGGGGTTGAGCGAAGCACGGGCCTGTCGTGACATCAGCGTGTTGATCGGCCACTGCGTGATTGCCCGACTGGAGGGCAGCAGCAGCGAGTTCGCCAAAGCCTTCGCCGAACTCGCCGAGGCCGAACGGCTGATGCACATCTGGGACGTTCCGCCGATTTACTACCTGGCGATGATCACCCTGGTCAAATGCGAACTCTGGCTGGCCCAGGGCCGCACCGACCTCGCCGAAGCCTGGCTCGCGCGATTGGGCCAGACCTATAACGGCGAGCACCCGGCGGCCCCCCCGGAATTCCACCCGCAACTGCCGCTGCACATTGAACTGCAACAGGCGGTGCTGGACGTGATGAAAGGCCAGCCCATGCTCGCCGAAGGACGCTTGAACGCGTTGCATGAACACGGTCAGCACAGCGGCCGGCAGATGCTCAGCGTGATGGCGCTGAGTCAGAAAGTCACGCTGTTGCTGGCGGGCGGACGCGAATCCGAGGCGCGCAAGGCACTGGCCCAGGCTTTGGAAGCGGCCGCCGGCGGTGTCCTGCAACCGTTTGACCCATTGTTGACCGAACACCCTGACTGGCTGCGCGGGCAACTTCAACTCTGTGCGCCAACTGCTATTTCGCAGAGTCTCTCGGAAAAACTCCCGGCCATGGTCTTTCGGCCAATGGTGGAGTCGTCCTCTGCTGCGGAACAACTCAGTACACGTGAAATGGCCGTTCTACGGCTGATCGCGCAGGGGTGTTCGAACCAGGAAATCAGCGATCAACTGTTCATTTCGCTGCATACGGTGAAGACCCATGCCAGCCATATCAACAGTAAGTTGGGGGTTGAGCGGCGCACGCAGGCGGTGGCGCGGGCGAAGGAGTTGGGGGTGTTGGGGTAACGCATTTTTACAATGCACATGGGGAAATGGATCAGGGCAATTTTGTGCCAAAATTGGCCATTCCTGTTTCCCGAGCGTGCCCCGATGCCCCAGCAACCCACCCTCATCCGCGAAACCTTCCCTGTCGGGCCGTTACAGTGCAACTGCACAATCATCGGCGACCCGATCACCAAAAAAGCCATCGTCGTCGACCCGGGTGGCAACCACGAACTGATCCTCGCGCGCCTCGACGCCTTGGGCCTGAAGGTGGTCAGCATCATCCACACCCACGCGCACCTCGATCACTTCCTGGCCTCCGGGCAGCTCAAGGAGAAAACCGGCGCGACCCTGCACCTGCATAAGGAAGATCAATTTCTCTGGGACAACCTGGAAATGCAGTGCCAGATGTTCGGTGTGCCTTACACCCCGGTGCCATCGCCGGATCGTTGGTTGGCGGACGATGAAGAGCTGGCTTGCGGGTGTGGCGTGGCGTTGCACACGCCGGGTCATACGCCAGGTTCCATGAGCTTTTGGTTTTCAGAGGCTAAGCTGCTGATTGCCGGTGATACGCTGTTCAAGCGCGGGGTAGGACGCACGGATTTATGGGGAGGCGATCAGGCGACTCTCGTGCGTTCGATCAAACAACGGTTGTATACCCTCGACGAAGAGGCGACGGTGGTGACCGGTCATGGTCCGGATACTCGTCTGGGCGATGAAATGCGCGGTAACCCTTTTGTGCGAGCCTGATGCTGCAGTTGTGAAAGGCACGAAGGAATTTTTGGCGTTGCCCATGATCCAACGCCCGCAAAGGTTCATTGCTTAAGTCCGCTGCACCACAGAATGCAAAAAAAGTAGGAGCTCTCCATGTTCACCTCGCGTCGTTTGATTATTGTCGCTACTGCTGTGGCTTTGTTGTCCGGTTGCGCATCGCAGAACCCTTATGACAACCAGGGTCAGGCTGATAGCGGTTCTACGGGCATGAGCAAAACCGCCAAATACGGTGGCCTCGGCGCCTTGGCCGGTGCACTGGCCGGTGCTGCCATCAGTCACGATAACCGTGGCAAGGGCGCGCTGATTGGCTCCGCCGTGGTGGGGGCTTCTGCCGCCGGTTACGGTTACTACGCCGACCAGCAGGAGAAAAAATTGCGGGCCAGCATGGCCAACACTGGGGTTGAAGTGCAGCGCCAAGGCGATCAGATCAAGCTGATCATGCCGGGCAACATCACATTCGCCACCGATTCGGCGAATATCGCGTCGGGCTTCTACCAGCCGCTGAACAATCTGGCGGGCTCGCTCAAGGAGTTCAACCAGAACCAGATCGAGATCGTCGGCTACACCGACAGCACCGGCAGCCGTCAGCACAACATGGACCTGTCCCAGCGTCGTGCCCAGAGTGTGGCGACTTACCTGACCTCTCAGGGTGTCAGCGGCACCAACCTGTCGGCGCGTGGTGCCGGGCCGGATAACCCGATTGCCAGCAACGGTGATGTGAACGGCCGGGCGCAGAACCGTCGCGTCGAGGTCAACCTGAAGCCGATTCCGGGTCAGGAATATCAGCAGCAGGGCCAGCCTGTTCAGCAGTACTAAAACCCGCCTGACTGAACCCCAGGCGTACAAAAGCCCGCCCGATCCTCAACAGGTCGGGCGGTTTTTTGTTTTGTCAGTTCGGGCCTCATCGCGGGCAAGCCCGCTCCCACAGGATTTGTGTTTGACCACAATTTTGTGATCGACGAAGAACACTGTGGGAGCGGGCTTGAACTGGTCAACTAATTTTGGACACCAGTTACGGTTTTCATGCCGCCAGTTTCTCCATAGCTACCGGTGAACGATAGCCGTTGTAGCTATGGAGCCTGACGTTGTTGTAACGCATCACGTAGCGTTGCACGTCTATTCGGGCTTCGTGCTCAGAGTTGTAGCCATCTTCTGGCACCCACTCTGATTTAAGGCTCCCAAAGAAACGCTCCATCGGGGCGTTGTCCCAGCACTCACCTTTACGACTCATGCTTTGCAAAAGTCCATGCTTGCGCATCTCATTTCTGAATTTATGGCTGGTGTATTGGCAGCCTTGATCAGAATGAAACAGCACCTCTTTTGGCCGGCCTCGGAGCTCGACCGCCATGCGCAACGCTTCGCAGGTTAGCGTGGCATCGGAAATCATCGAAAACGACCAGCCCACAATCCGGCGAGCGAACAGATCCAGAACCGCCGCAAAGTACAGCCAGCGCGTGCCGACCTTTATGTACGTCACATCGCCACACCACACCTGATTGACCGCTGTAACATCAAACTTGCGCTTGAGCACATGCGGCGCCACCAGCGCTTCCACGCCGGAAGATTTGTACTTGTGCCGCCGGCGCTGACGACTGGCAACGCCCGCTTCGCGCATCAGGCTGCGAGCCATATGCCGCCCAACACGATGTCCCTTGGCTTGCAGCTCCTTGGCCAAAGTGCGCGAGCCAGCAGATGATCTGGATTCCTTGTGATGTTCGACCAGCACGGCCTTGAGTTTCTCCCTCTCAGGTTTGACCTTGCCTTGGCGCTGACGCCAGGCATAAAAGCTGCTGCGGTTGACGCCGAACGCCCGACAGCAATTGTTAACGCCGTACTGCTCGTCCAGCTCATCGATCAACGTGAATGATCTTTGGCGTCCAACAGCAGGAGAGCACTGGCCTTTTTTAGGATTTCGATATCCAGGTCTTTTTGCCTGAGCAAGGCTTTGAGTTGCTGGATCTCTCGCTGATCGGCGGTAATCGCCTTAGCGCCCACCGGAGTCGAGCCCAAACGTTCCTTCCGAACCTGGTCGACCCAGCGGCGCAGGGCCGTAGGACCGATATCCAGGCTGGCGCAGACCTCGGGAACTGACTGTCCCTCGTCCAGCACCATGCTCGCCGCCTTGAGTTTGAACTCACTGGAATAAGATTTACGCATAGCCAAAACACCTCAGATTTGGGCGCCATCATAGCGCCCGATTGAAGTGTCCAAAATCATTAGGCCAGTTCAGCTTGCCCGCGATGAGGCCCTGACAGGCACCAGAGATATCGGATCAGCAACAAAAAAGCCCTCGGACGATCACTCATCCGAGGGCTTTTTGTGTCGCGCGAAACCTGATTACTTCTTCAGGCCGTAATGCTCATCGAGCATGCCCGGCGCGTTCGGCATTTTAGGGGCGTAGTCGCGAGGCGGTTCCTGATCGCGCGGTGGCGTCAGGCGTTCCCGTGGCGCCTGTGCCGCGTCGGCGTGCAGGGCCGCCAGCAAGCGTTGGCGAGTCTGCTCGTCCAGGGCCAGACGATTGGCGCCCTCGGCGAGATGGTCCTGCACTTCCTGATAGCTCTGAGTCAGTTTCTTGACCAGTGTTGCAGTGCTGTTGAAGTGGGTGACCACTTCGTTCTGATAACTGTCGAAACGTTCCTGAATGTCGTCCAGCTGACGTTGCGTGCGGTTAGGCGCGGCATTCGGCACCAGGCGAGCGATCAGGAATCCAATGGCGACACCCACAACCAGGGCAAGAGTCGGCAACAACCAAACTAAGAGCGAGTGTTCCACGAGTCCTTCCTCTATAAACGGCTTTGCTTTACGTTAACGGCTCGAACCTGCGCTGTATACCGCGATTCACTCGCAATAGAATTGGCACAGACAATTGGCTAGACGAGTCGACCCGATTCGAGGTCACGGAGTTCCTTCCTTGCTTATGCGCGAAACCCCTGTAGTGATTGATGGCCCGGTCGGCCAACTGGAAGCCCTGTACTTAAATAGCGAGGGGCCGGATAACGAGCAGCCCCGCGGCCTGGCGCTGATCTGCCACCCGAACCCGGTGCAGGGCGGCACCATGCTCAACAAAGTCGTCTCGACCTTGCAGCGCACCGCGCGCGATGCCGGTTTGATTACCTTGCGTTTCAATTACCGTGGTGTCGGCGCCAGTGAAGGCACGCATGACATGGGCACTGGCGAAGTCGACGATGCCCAGGCGGCGGCCGAGTGGCTGCGGGCCAAACATCCTGACGTGCCCCTGACCCTGTTCGGTTTCTCCTTCGGCGGATTTGTCGCAGCAAGTCTCGGCGGACGCCTGGAAACCAAGGGCGAACACCTCAAGCATTTGTTCATGGTCGCGCCCGCCGTCATGCGCTTGGGCGAACAGGATCAACTGCCGCAACAAGGTACATTGACCCTGATCCAGCCAGAAACCGACGAAGTCATCGATCCACAGCTCGTTTACGACTGGTCCGACGCACTCGATCGCCCCCATGAGCTGCTGAAAGTGGCAGAATGCGGACACTTTTTTCATGGCAAGCTGACCGATCTCAAGGATCTGATCCTGCCGCGTCTTTCGAATTGATTGCAGTCTGACAAGCGATTACCCATGACGACTCGTACCCGTATCCTCACCGGCATCACCACCACCGGCACGCCGCACCTGGGCAACTACGCTGGCGCTATCCGTCCGGCGATCGTCGCCAGCCGTGACAGCAATGCCGATTCGTTCTACTTCCTGGCCGACTACCACGCCTTGATCAAATGCGATGACCCGCTGCGCATCCAGCGCTCGCGTCTGGAAATCGCCGCGACCTGGCTGGCCGGTGGCCTGGACGTGGACCGCGTGACGTTCTATCGCCAGTCCGACATCCCGGAAATCCCTGAACTGACCTGGCTGCTGACCTGCGTGGCCGCCAAGGGCCTGCTCAACCGCGCCCATGCCTACAAGGCCTCGGTGGACAAGAACGTCGAAACCGGCGAAGACCCGGATGCCGGCATCACCATGGGCTTGTACAGCTACCCGGTGTTGATGGCCGCGGACATTCTGATGTTCAACGCCCACAAGGTGCCGGTCGGTCGTGACCAGATCCAGCACGTGGAAATGGCCCGTGACATCGGCCAGCGCTTCAACCACTTGTTCGGCCAGGGCAAAGAGTTCTTCACCATGCCCGAAGCGCTGATCGAGGAAAGCGTCGCCACCTTGCCGGGCCTCGACGGTCGCAAGATGTCGAAGAGCTACGACAACACTATTCCGTTGTTCAGCAGCGCCAAAGAGATGAAAGACGCGATTTCGCGGATCGTCACCGACTCCCGTGCCCCGGGCGAAGCCAAGGATCCGGACAATTCGCACCTGTTCACCTTGTTCCAGGCCTTCGCTACGCCGGCACAGTCCGACGAATTCCGCAGCGAATTGCTTCAGGGGCTGGGTTGGGGTGAGGCGAAGAATCGTCTGTTCCAGTTGCTCGACAACGAATTGGGCGAATCCCGCGAGCGTTATCACCAACTGATCGAACGCCCGGCGGATCTGGAAGACATGCTGCAGATCGGTGCCAAAAAGGCCCGTTCGGTGGCGACGCCGTTCCTTCACGAACTGCGTGAGGCAGTTGGCCTGCGCTCTTTCGTCGCTCAGACACAAGTCGCAGCGACCACCAAAAAGAAAGCTGCGAAAGCCGCGCGCTTCGTCAGCTTCCGTGAAGACGACGGCAGTTTCCGCTTCCGTCTGCTGGCGGCCGATGGTGAGCAACTGTTGCTGTCGCGCAACTTCGCCGACGGTAAAACCGCAGGGCAAGTGACCAAGCAACTGCAATCCGGTCAAGCCTTGGATGTGCGCAGCGAAGACCTGAGCTTCAGCGTCTGGCTGGAAGGCGAGTGTGTTGCCGACAGCCCGGCCTTCGCTGACAGCACTGCTCGCGATGCTGCCATCGGGGCTTTGCGCGTTGCCCTGACACCGGTTCAGGAATAATCAACGGCTCGGTCCGACCAAGGGCCGATTGCCATTCCCACGGGCCGTCGCTACAGTGACGGCCCGTTTTTGTTGCCTTGCTAACGAATTATGACGCCCCTAGAACGATATCAAGCTGATCTGAAACGCCCGGAATTCTTCCACGATGCTGCCCAGGAAACGGCGGTGCGTCATTTGCAGCGCCTGTACGACGATCTGGTCGCGGCCTCGCAGAACAAACCGGGCCTGCTCGGCAAACTGTTTGGCAAGAAAGACCAGGTGCCGGTCAAGGGTTTGTACTTCTGGGGCGGCGTGGGTCGCGGCAAGACTTACCTGGTCGATACCTTCTTCGAAGCGCTGCCGTTCAAGGAAAAGACTCGCACTCACTTCCACCGCTTCATGAAGCGTGTGCATGAAGAGATGAAGACCCTGGGCGGCGAGAAAAACCCGCTGACCATCATCGCCAAGCGCTTCTCCGACGAGTCGCGAGTGATTTGTTTCGATGAGTTCTTCGTCTCCGACATCACCGATGCGATGATTCTTGGCACGTTAATGGAAGAACTGTTCAAGAACGGCGTGACCCTGGTCGCGACGTCGAACATCGTGCCGGATGGCCTGTACAAGGACGGACTGCAACGTGCGCGTTTCCTGCCGGCCATTGCGCTGATCAAGCAGAACACCGAGATCGTCAATGTCGACAGCGGCGTCGATTACCGTCTGCGCCACCTTGAGCAAGCGGAGCTGTTCCACTTCCCGCTGGATGAAGCCGCCAAGGAAAGCCTGCGCAAGAGCTTCCGGGCCCTGACGCCGGAGTGCACGGCAGCCATCGAGAACGACGTTCTGGTGATCGAGAACCGTGAAATCCGTGCCGTGCGCACTTGCGACGACGTGGCCTGGTTCGACTTCCGCGAACTCTGCGACGGCCCACGCAGCCAGAACGATTACATCGAACTGGGTAAAATCTTCCACGCCGTGTTGCTCAGCAATGTCGAGCAGATGAGCGTCACCACCGACGACATCGCCCGACGCTTTATCAATATGGTCGACGAGTTCTACGACCGCAACGTGAAACTGATCATTTCTGCCGAAGTCGAGCTCAAAGACCTCTACACCGGCGGTCGCCTGAACTTCGAGTTCCAGCGCACGCTTAGCCGCCTGCTGGAAATGCAGTCGCACGAGTTTCTGTCCCGGGCGCATAAGCCGTAGGGCTATTCAAAAATAAGATTCGGAAAATAAAAAGGGCCTGCCTATGCAGGCCCTTTTTTGTGCGCGCCGAAGAAACCATGTGGGAGCGGGCTTGCTCGCGAAAGCGGTGGTTCAGTCGACATCAATGTTGAATGTCAGACCGCTTTCGCGAGCAAGCCCGCTCCCACATTGGATTTGTGTTCAGTCCTTAAGCCGCTTGCTGAAACTGCTGCCGATACTGGTTCGGCGACAACTCCGTGTGCTGGCGGAACAGCCGGGCGAAGAAGCTCGCATCGTCGTAACCGACTTCATAGCTGATGGTCTTGATGCTCTTGCGGCTGCCGGACAACAAGCCCTTGGCCGTCTCGATGCGCAGTCGCTGCAGATAATGCAGCGGTTTGTCGCCGGTGGCGGTCTGGAAGCGGCGCATGAAGTTGCGGATGCTCATGCCGTGTTCGCGGGCCACGTCTTCGAAGCGGAACTTGTCGGCGAAGTGTTCTTCGAGCCAATGCTGGATCTGCAGGATGATCACGTCCTGGTGCAGCTTCTGCCCGCCGAAACCGATCCGCCCCGGCGCATAGCTGCGCTGCACTTCGTAAAGAATGTCGCGGGCCACGGCCTGGGCCACGTTGGCGCCGCAAAAACGCTCGATCAGGTAAATGTAGAGATCGCAGGCCGAGGTGGTGCCGCCGGCGCAATACAGGTTGTCGGCGTCAGTCAGGTGTTTGTCCTGATTGAGCTGGACCTGCGGGA
The DNA here is from genome assembly GCF_054668495.1 of Pseudomonas sp. S2_A02. NCBI lineage: Bacteria > Pseudomonadati > Pseudomonadota > Gammaproteobacteria > Pseudomonadales > Pseudomonadaceae > Pseudomonas > Pseudomonas sp. S2_A02. Next base: position 4,808,174 of record NZ_CP162776.1, read on the forward strand.
AGCGCTCGGCAAATGCATTGAAGAAACGCCAGTAGGTCGTCGCTTCCTTGCCATCGAGCAGCCCGGCCTCGGCCAGCCAGAACACACCGGTGGCCTCGCCGCACAACACGGCACCGCGTGCATGCTGCTGACGCAGCCACGGCAGGACCTGTGGGTAACGTTTGCAGAGCGTGTCGAAATCGTCCCAGAAGGCGGGAAGGATGATGACGTCGGCATTTTCCAGGCCGCCGTCCACCGGCATGATCACGTCGCTGAAGCTGTTCACCGGTTTGCCGTCGGGGCTGACCAGCCGGGTTTCAAACGCCGGTGTCAGGCCGTGGCCCAGTTGTTTGCCATAGCGCAGGCTGGCCAGATGGAAGAAATCCTTGGCTTGCATGAGGGTGGAAGCGAAAACCCGGTCGATAGCCAGGATGCTGACGCGCCGCAGGGGCGTGGAGACTTGGTTAGACATAATTCAACTTTATTCTTATAGGGGAAAGTGGTCACCAGACGGCTGGATCGTCTTATTTTTTGTCGGATGTGTCCAGTGTCCTGTATCGGAAGCGAGGCTTAGTCTCTAAAGGTCAATTCCGGCTAACAATAACCACAGGTGCCGCATGATCCCCAGAACCTTGTTCAGCTCCGAGCACGAACTTTTTCGCGACAGCGTGCGAACGTTCCTCGAGAAAGAGGCCGTGCCGTTCCATGGGCTATGGGAAAAACAAGGCTATATCGACCGTCAACTCTGGAACAAGGCGGGGGAGGCGGGGATGCTTTGCTCGCATCTGCCGGAAGAGTATGGCGGGCTGGGGGCGGACTTTCTTTACAGCGCGGTGGTGATTGAAGAGGTCGGCCGTCTGGGGCTGACCGGCATCGGCTTCTCTCTTCATTCGGACATTGTTGCGCCTTACATCCTGCATTACGGCAGTGAAACGCTGAAACACAAATACCTGCCCAAACTGGTGTCTGGCGAGATGGTCACCGCGATTGCCATGACCGAGCCGGGTGCCGGTTCCGACCTCCAAGGGGTGAAAACCACCGCTGTGCTGGATGGCGATGAATACGTGATCAACGGTTCGAAGACCTTCATCACCAATGGCTTTCTGGCTGACTTGGTGATCGTCGTGGCCAAGACCGATCCGAAGGCGGGGGCGAAGGGCACCAGTCTGTTTCTGGTGGAGGCCAATACGCCGGGCTTTGCCAAGGGCAAGCGTCTGGAAAAGGTCGGCATGAAGGCTCAGGACACCTCGGAGCTGTTCTTCCAGGACGTTCGGGTACCCAAGGAAAACCTGCTGGGCCAGGCCGGGATGGGCTTCGCCTACCTGATGCAGGAATTGCCGCAGGAGCGTCTGACGGTCGCGGTAGGTGGCTTGGCGTCAGCCGAAGCGGCGTTGCAATGGACGCTGGATTACACCCGTGAACGCAAGGCTTTCGGCAAGGCCATCGCCGACTTCCAGAACACTCGCTTCAAACTCGCTGAAATGGCGACCGAAATCCAGATTGGCCGGGTTTTCGTCGATCGCTGCCTGGAACTGCATCTGCAAGGCAAACTCGACGTGCCGACGGCTGCCATGGCCAAGTACTGGGGCACCGACCTGCAATGCAAGGTGCTCGATGAATGCGTGCAGTTGCATGGCGGTTACGGGTTCATGTGGGAATATCCGATCGCCCGGGCGTGGGCGGATGCGCGAGTGCAGCGGATCTATGCCGGGACCAATGAGATCATGAAGGAGATTATTGCGCGGTCGCTGTAATGCAGCGTGATCATTCCCACGCTCTGCGTGGGGACGCTCTGCGTCCGCTTTGGAAGTGACGCAGAGCGTCACGGGATGCGTTCCCACGCAGAGCGTGGGAACGATCATTGTCTTGAGTTACGGTGCGGGGTTCGGATGATCCTGGTGAATCACCTCGATTCCCGCCAACACTTCGTCGGAAAGTTTCAGCTCGAAGCTGGCAATGTTGCTGTCCAGTTGCTCAAGCGTGGTGGCGCCAATGATGTTGCTGGTGACGAACGGTTGCTGTGTGACGAATGCCAGTGCCATCTGCGCCGGATCCAGACCGTGTTCACGAGCCAGTGCCACATAACGGCTGCACGCTGCCTCCGACTGAGGATTGAAATAGCGGCTGAAGCGGCTGTAGAGACTCAGGCGACCTTTGGGCGGACGCGCACCACCTTCGTACTTGCCCGACAGGAAGCCGAACGCCAGTGGTGAATAGGCGAGCAGGCCGCACTGTTCACGAATGGCAATTTCCGCCAGGCCGACTTCGAAGCTGCGATTGAGCAGGTTGTAGGGGTTCTGGATCGAAACGGCGCGCGGCCAGCCCCGGGCTTCGGCGATGGCGAGGAAACGCATGGTGCCCCACGGGGTTTCGTTGGACAGGCCGATGTGGCGGATCTTGCCGGCCTTGACCTGTTCGTCCAGTGCTTCGAGGGTGTCTTCCAGTGGCGTGAGGTTGACTTCGCTCGTGTGCTTGTAGCCCAGTTGTCCGAAGAAATTGGTGCTGCGTTCCGGCCAGTGCAATTGATAGAGATCGATGTAGTCGGTCTGCAAGCGCTTGAGGCTCGCATCCACGGCCTGGACGATGTGCTCGCGGTTGTGTTTGAGGTTTTTGTCGCGGATGTAGTCGATGGTGTTGCCGGGGCCGGCGATCTTGCTCGCCAGAATCCAGTCGGCGCGATCGCCGCGACTTTTGAAGTAATTGGCGATATAGCGCTCGGTGGTGGCGTAGGTTTCGGCCTTGGGCGGCACCGGGTACATTTCGGCGGTGTCGATGAAGTTGATGCCCGCGCTCTTGGCTCGTTCGATCTGGGCGAAGGCTTCAGCCTCGCTGTTTTGCTCGCCCCAGGTCATGGTGCCGAGGCAGATTGCACTCACGGTAAGATCGGTACGGCCTAGCTGGCGATAGTCCATCGGATGCTCCTTGGGCAAAACAATCATAAAAGCAGGTTGAAATATTTTTCGCAATCTGCATAATTGCGCACCTCTTTCTGCAGTGGAAGTGATGCGCCGCCGCCGAAGAATCTTGCCGTTGAACGGACGCGCCGACCCGAGCCCCCGAAAGCGTCTGTATCCGGCTGCCTTTGACTTGTCAAAGTACGCACTATTCAGTAAGATCCGCCGTCTAATTTACAGGGCGGCCCCTGAGGCTATAAAGAATGAAAACTTTTACTGCTAAACCGGAAACAGTACAGCGCGACTGGTTTGTCGTCGACGCTGCAGGTCAGACCCTGGGTCGTCTGGCCACCGAAATCGCGAGCCGTCTGCGTGGCAAGCATAAAGCTGAGTACACTCCTCACGTTGACACCGGCGATTACATCGTCGTTATCAATGCCGAGCAGATTCGTGTAACCGGTGCTAAAACCACCGACAAAATCTACTACTCCCACTCCGGTTTCCCGGGCGGCATCAAGTCGATCAACTTCGAAAAGCTGATTGCTAAAGCCCCTGAGCGCGTGATCGAGACCGCGGTCAAAGGCATGCTGCCTAAGAACCCGCTGGGTCGCGACATGTATCGTAAGCTGAAAGTCTATGCGGGCGCTGTACACCCTCATACTGCTCAGCAGCCCCAAGAACTGAAGTTTTAACGGAATAGTTCATTATGTCGGCGACTCAAAATTACGGCACTGGCCGTCGCAAGACCGCAACCGCACGCGTTTTCCTGCGTCCGGGTACTGGTAACATCTCCATCAACAACCGTTCGCTGGATAATTTCTTCGGCCGCGAAACTGCCCGCATGGTAGTTCGTCAGCCGCTGGAATTGACTGAGACTGTCGAGAAGTTCGACATCTACGTCACCGTGATCGGCGGTGGTGTAAGTGGTCAAGCTGGCGCAATCCGCCACGGTATCACTCGCGCACTGATGCAGTACGACGAAACCCTGCGTGGCGCTCTGCGCAAAGCTGGCTTCGTTACTCGCGATGCTCGTGAAGTTGAACGTAAGAAAGTTGGTCTGCGTAAAGCGCGTAAGCGTCCGCAGTACTCGAAGCGTTAATTCGCTTTCGCGTTCAAAAAGAACGCCCAGTTTCCTCGCGAAGCTGGGCGTTTTTTTATGGGCGCGATTTATCAATGAATTGCGCTGTGACAACTTGCCACATCCGCAGAAGCCCTATACTGCAAGGCTTGGCAGTGGAGCCCCTCGGTAATTACCTTGTCAGAATTGGGGCTTTTCATTACCATTCGGCAAAATTTTTATAAGTTCAGATTTTTACTTAGTAGACGCCTGATTTAACAGGCCACAAAGCTGATGGGAGAGGACTGAATGAGCAATGACGGCGTGAATGCAGGCCGGCGTCGCTTCTTGGTAGCAGCCACATCCGTGGTGGGTGCTGCAGGAGCGGTGGGGGCTGCGGTCCCGTTCGTGGGGTCATGGTTTCCCAGTGCCAAGGCGAAAGCTGCAGGTGCACCGGTGAAAGTGAATGTCAGCAAAATCGAGCCAGGCCAGCAAATGATTGCTGAGTGGCGCGGCCAGCCGGTGTTCATTGTCCGCCGTACGGAGGAAATCCTGGGGAATCTGAAAAAGATCGAGGGCCAGCTGTCTGACCCGACCTCCAAGAACTCTACGCAACCGACCTATGTCGACCCGGAGACGCGTTCGATCAAGCCAGAAGTTCTGCTGCTGATCGGTATTTGCACTCACCTGGGTTGCTCTCCGACCTTCCGCCCGGAAGTGGCTCCTGCCGACCTGGGCAAGGATTGGGTAGGTGGTTATTTCTGCCCTTGCCACGGTTCTCACTACGATTTGGCTGGCCGCGTCTACAAGTCGCAACCTGCGCCTTTGAACCTGCCAGTTCCCCCGCATTCCTATGAGACCGATGACATCATTGTCATTGGCGTCGATACGGAGAAAGCGTGATGAGCAAGTTCATGGATTGGGTTGATGCGCGCTTCCCCGCGACCAAAATGTGGGAAGACCATCTCAGCAAGTACTACGCCCCGAAGAACTTCAACTTCTTCTATTTCTTTGGCTCCCTCGCACTGCTCGTTCTGGTCAACCAGATCGTTACCGGTGTCTGGCTGACCATGAGCTACACCCCATCGGCGGAAGAGGCGTTTGCTTCCGTCGAATACATCATGCGCGACGTCGAGTACGGCTCGATCCTGCGTCTGCTGCACTCCACCGGCGCTTCGGCGTTCTTCATCGTGGTCTATCTGCACATGTTCCGTGGCCTGCTCTACGGTTCGTATCAGAAGCCGCGTGAGCTGGTGTGGGTGTTCGGCATGCTGATCTACCTGGCGCTGATGGCTGAAGCCTTCATGGGTTACCTGCTGCCATGGGGCCAGATGTCCTACTGGGGTGCCCAGGTGATCATCTCGCTGTTCGGTGCGATTCCGGTCATCGGTAACGACCTGACCCAGTGGATTCGTGGTGACTACCTGATTTCCGGTATTACCCTGAACCGCTTCTTTGCCTTGCATGTGGTTGCCCTGCCGATCGTAATCCTCGGTCTGGTGGTGGTGCACATTCTGGCGCTGCACGAAGTCGGTTCGAACAATCCGGATGGCGTCGACATCAAGAAGCACAAAGACGAAAACGGTATACCGCTGGACGGCATTGCCTTCCACCCGTACTACACCGTGAAAGATATCGTCGGCGTAGTGGTGTTCCTGTTCATCTTCTGCTCGATCGTATTCTTCTTCCCTGAAATGGGCGGCTACTTCCTCGAGAAGCCGAACTTTGAAGTGGCGAACGCCTTCAAGACCCCTGAGCACATCGCTCCGGTCTGGTACTTCACGCCGTTCTACGCGATTCTGCGGGCGATTCCGGACAAGCTTCTGGGCGTAATTGCCATGGGCGCTTCGATTGCAATGTTGTTTGTCCTTCCCTGGCTTGATCGGAGTCCGGTCAAATCGATGCGCTACAAGGGCTGGCTGAGCAAGATCTGGCTCTGGGTGTTCTGCATCTCGTTCGTGATCCTGGGTGTGTTGGGTGTTCTGGCTCCAACTCCAGGCCGTACGTTGCTGTCGCAGGTATGTACCTTCCTGTACTTCGCCTACTTCATTCTGATGCCGTTCTACACCAGGCTCGAGAAGACCAAACCGGTTCCGGAAAGGGTGACTGGCTGATGAAAAAGCTATTTGCAGTACTGATTCTTGCGGCGATGCCTGTATTGTCCTTTGCGGCCGAACACGGTGGTCCTGAGCTTGAGAAGGTCGACATCGACGTTTCCGACAAGGCTGCCATGCAGGACGGCGCACGTACGTTCGCCAACTATTGCATGGGCTGCCACAGTGCCAAGTTCCAGCGCTACGAGCGTGTTGCCGATGACCTGGGCATTCCTCACGAGTTGATGCTTGAGAAGCTGGTGTTCACCGGCGCCAAGATCGGTGACCACATGAACATCGGCATGCAGCCGGCTGACGCCAAGACCTGGTTCGGTGCGGCGCCGCCTGACCTGACACTGGTGGCTCGTGTTCGTGGCACAGACTGGCTCTACGGCTACCTGCGTTCCTTCTATGAAGACCCGTCGCGTCCTTGGGGCGTGAACAACAAGGTGTTCCCGAACGTCGGCATGCCTAACGTTCTGGTCGGCTTGCAGGGTCGTCAAGTGGTAGGCTGTAAACAAGTTCAAATCGTCGAAGACGGCAAGAAGCAATACGATCCGCTGACCGGTACGGGTTTGACCCATGAAGCCTGCGACCAGCTGACGGTATTGCCGAAAACCGGCACGCTGAACGAAGAGCAGTTCGACGAGAAGGTCAAGAACCTGGTGACCTTCCTGGCCTACTCGGCCAACCCGGTGAAGCTGCAGCATCAGCGCATCGGTACCTATGTGTTGCTGTACCTGGCGTTCTTCTTCGTATTCGCTTACTTGCTCAAGCGTGAATACTGGAAAGACGTCCATTGATAAAGCTGTAAGCCATTGCTGTTAATCGCGCGCGCCCAAGGGCGTCTCTGAAGGTGTAACGAGTCTGGTGACCCAGGCGTTACGGGAGGCGCCCTCTGGGCGCGCGTGTTTTTCCGTTTCCGATAATTTCAACAAGCGAGGAGGACCGCCATGGGCGTGACCAATCGGTTGGCCTGTTACTCCGACCCCGCCGACCACTATTCCCACCGAGTGCGCATCGTACTTGCAGAGAAGGGTGTCAGCGCCGAGATCATTTACGTGGAGGCTGGTCGCCAGCCGCCTAAACTGATTGAAGTGAACCCTTACGGAAGCCTGCCCACCCTGGTCGATCGTGACCTGGCGTTGTGGGAGTCGACCGTGGTGATGGAATATCTGGATGAGCGTTACCCACACCCGCCATTGCTGCCGGTTTATCCTGTGGCGCGTGCCAACAGTCGTCTGCTGATTCATCGCATTCAGCGTGACTGGTGTGGTCTGGTGGATCTGATCCTGGATTCGCGGACCAAGGAAGCCGCCCGTGTCGTGGCTCGTAAAGAGCTGCGCGAAAGCCTGACAGGCGTGTCGCCGTTGTTCGCCGACAAGCCGTTTTTCCTCAGTGAGGAACAAAGTCTGGTGGATTGCTGCCTATTGCCAATACTCTGGCGATTGCCGATTCTGGGTATTGAACTGCCGCGGCCTGCCAAGCCGTTGCTTGATTATATGGAGCGCTCGTTTGCACGTGAGGCTTTCCAGGCGAGTCTGTCTGGTGTCGAACGCGATATGCGCTAAGGCTTAAGGAGCCGCTATGAACTCCAGTCGACCTTATCTGGTCCGCGCGCTCTACGAGTGGATTGTGGACAACGATTGCACCCCGCACATGCTGGTCAATTCCGAGTATCCGTCGGTGCAGGTGCCTCAGGGTTTTGCCAGTGACGGACAGATTGTCCTGAACGTTTCCCCGGCAGCCGTGCGTCATCTGCACATGGATAACGAGGCAGTCAGCTTCGAAGGGCGCTTCGGTGGCGTGCCACATACCCTGTACGTGCCTATCGCATCGATCCTGGGCATTTACGCTCGGGAGAACGGTCAGGGCATGGTGTTCGATATGGAATCGCCTCTGGAAGACGAGGAAGAGATCGAGCCGGATGATGATGTTCCGCCACCCGACAGCGAGCCGCCGCGTCCCAGCGGTCGACCGAGTTTGAAGGTGGTGAAGTAATAAAAAAGGCGATCCGAATGGATCGCTTTTTTTATGTGCGCCCGGTGGATCTGTGTCGTATACGGAATCCATGAGCGACGATGAACCACTGTGCCGGCGAAGACGGCAGGTCAGTCAGCGCAAAACCCAACTGAGCAACTGCAGCTTGCGGCTCCCGACACAGGTATACTGCCGCCTTTCGTGGCTCGCCTACCGGGCCCGACTCTTTGAGCATCACCCGGAGCTTTCATGACTTCCCCGACACAACCGCCGGTTGGCGACGCTTTGAGCGACGACCAGGCAGACCTGCCAGACAGCGTCGACTCCAGCGCAGACAGCGAAACCAAAGCGGCGATCCCGGCGTTCAAGTTCCCGTTTAAACCGGGTGATTTGGCCGCTGCGAAGAATGCCAGCCAGCCTTGGTACAAGAATGGCGCGAAGAATGGCCATACCAAGACCCCGGGGGCAGCGCCTCCTGGCACTCGTCGTTCGATGGGTAAGCGCTGAGTTTTTACCTCTGCGGTGCCTGATCTGCCGTCATCGGGAGCAGGCTCGCTCCCACAGTGGATTCTCGTCGTACACATTACCTGTGTCCCATGAAGATCAAAGGTGGGAGCGAGCCTGCTCGCGATGGGGCCATTAAATACAACACATCCTCTGGCTCACGCCGCCCGCAACGAAATAAACGCATAGTTCAGCAGTACTTCAGTCGCCACCTGCGCCCCGGCCGCCAACACTTGCCCGGCAATATCATCGCCTGACACATGAAAGATCCATTCACCGCCCGACTCTGTCAGCGGCTGCTTCGCCACCTGATCAATGACCATGGCAAACGCAGTCATGTCCGGCAAATAGGCAGTAAATCCATCACCCTTCAGCGCGGTCGTCCGAATCCCCAGTAACGCGCAAATCGCATCCTTGGTCTGAATCTCATCGCGATCGGCCTGACGGGAGCGCTGGATCAATCCCACCAGTTCCTGATCCACCAGTTCACCACCGATGATCAAATCCGGCCCTGTTTCCCACGACTCGGACGGGCATTCCTTTATCGCCGGGTTGAGCGGGATGTGTGGATTGATTTCCATCGGGTAGATGCGACACACCAGCGGTCGGCGTTCGTAGATGCGGCAGAGGTTGTCTTCGTCAAGATTCCGGCAGGGACCGACGTTGTAGGCGGCGAAGGTGATCGCCACGTGCGCCTCGCAAGCACCACTTCGAACTACCACCGAACGGCGTTGGGCATGTTCGCGTTGCTGCATGGGCAGGCCCAGGCCATTGGCGAGGAAGGCCTCCACCAGCACGATCACCTGACCGCCATCGGCCGCCCACATCCGGGCTTCGGCCAGTGTCAGGGGCACGTGGTGGTCGTTGCAGCATTTGCCACAACCTACGCAGGAAAACGTTGTATTCATTGAACGGCCAGTCACCTGTGGGGGCATGAAATGGCGACAAAAAGCCACCGCAAAGGCCTGTGCCGAAGCAAGTTATGCGCCATTTACTGCGCTTTTGCTGTTGGGCGGATGGAGTCCCATTCGGTCACGTAGGCGGTTTTGCTTTTCTTGTTGTAGAGGCACAGCTCGGTGCCTTGCTGGCCTTTCATGTGTTTTTGCGGGTACTGGCCTTGCAGCAGGAGCGCGGTATAGCCGACTCGATCGTCGAACTGTGCGGCGGTGCCGACGGGTTTGGCATTCTTCAGGCCGCTGGTTTTGGTGCAACTGTCGAGCACGGCTTTGTCGTAGGTGGCCCAGGCGTCGGGGCTGGAGGCATAGGCTTGGGTGGCGAGGGTGGTGACGCAGAGAAAGGTCAGGGTTGTGGCTTTCATGGTTGGGCATCCTTGGCGTGTAGTGGCCGAGGTCGGAGTATGCCTGATGGTTTTGGGTGGTTGTGCGGGCCTCTTCGCGGGCAGCCACGCTCCCACAGGGATCACCTGAGTCTGTGGGAGCGAGGCTAGCCCGCGAAAGCGGTGTCAGGTTGGAACCGGCTCCCGGCGGACCACATACATCCCCGCACTTTCATACAATCGCTGTGCCCGAAGGTTGTTTTCCAAGACCTTCAAATCCACAAAACCTTCGCGGCGTTGCTGAAACACATTGAAAGCATTTAGCAGCAACGCACGGCCAAGTCCAAGGCCTTGAGCGCGCGGATGCACTACCAGGCTCTTGATGTAAGCGCTGGTCCAGCATTGGGCGACGCCAACGATTCCTTCGGCGTCGAACGCGATGAAGCACAGGGTCGGATCGTATTCAGGATCGGTTTCGAAACGCTGCTGCCAGACTTCCAGCGCCGGAACGCGACCGCTACCTTCCCGATAGCCCAGTTCCATCAAGTGATGAACGGCTTCGGCAAGTTCAGGGCGGTACTGGGTCAACTCAATGCCATTTGGCCAAGTGAAAGGCGGCACAGCCTCAGCCAGGTTGCGCCGCATCAGAAAACAAAAAAACTCAGCCACAACTCAGTGACCTTGTTCGGCGATGGCCCTGGCCGCCACGATCAGGCATTTGGTCAGTTCCGGCGAGGAGAATTTGGTCAGCACCGCGTTGGCCCCGGCCAGTCGGGCCTTCTCGCTGTTCATCGCGCTGTCCAGCGACGTATGCAGCAACACATAGAGGTGCGAGAAGTCCGGCGTCTCGCGCAATGTGCGGGTGAGGGCATAGCCGTCCATTTCCGACATTTCGATGTCCGAGACGATCAGGTTGATCTGCTGGGCGGTGCCTTGCAGATCCAGCAGGCAGTCGATGGCTTCCCTGGCGCTGCGAGCGGTGTGGCATTGCAGGCCGAGGTTGCGCAGGGTGTGCACCGATTGTTGCAGGGCGACCTGGCTGTCATCGACCACCAGAATCCGCGCGTTGCCGAGTACTTCGGCGTCTTCCATGCTCAGTTCGGTCGGGGCCGTTTCGATCTGCGCCGGAGCAATGCCGTGGATGACCTTTTCGATGTCCAGCACTTGCACCAGCGTGCCGTCGACCGAGGTCACGCCAGTGATGTACGAACGCACACCGCCGGAGCCGAAGGGCGGTGGACGGATGTCGGTGGTCAGGCAATGGACGATCTTGCTCACCGCCTGAACGTGCAGGCCCTGCTTGGAGCGGCTGACGTCGGTGACGATCAGGCAGCCACCGTTCGGGTCTTCCAGCGGTCGCTCGCCGATGGCGCGGCTCAGGTCGATCACTGACAACGAGGCGCCGCGCAGGGTGGCGATGCCTTTGACGTGGGGGTGCGACTCCGGCAGCTTGGTCAGCGGCGGGCAGGGAATGATTTCGCTGACTTTCAGCAGGTTGATCGCCATCAGCTTGCCGCTGCGCAAGGTAAACAGCAGAAGCGAAAGTGAATCTGCGCGGGCTTTGTTGGAGGACATAAAAACCTTCTGTGGAAAAAGGTGATGGGCGATTGAGAAGATCGCCAACAACTATCGATGCCGGGTTATCGACTTGTCGGGGGCAGGCTTTAGCAATTTGGGTGAATGGCAGGACCCCATCGTCGGAACGCCGCCCGGAGCCGGCTCGCTCCCACAATGGATTTTCGCCGAACACAATATGTGTGTCTCATAAAGATCAAATGTGGGGGCGAGCCTGCTCGCGATGAGGCCGTCACTTCATTCCAAGGCGCTTGGCCATTCGTCCAAGGTTCGCTCGATCCAGACCCAGTTCCCGCGCCGCGCTGGCCCAGTTGTTCTGGTGCCGTTCCAGGCAAGCGCTGATCAGTTGGCGCTGATAATGCTCGGTGGCTTCACGCAAATCCCCTGAAACCAACACAGCCGCCGGCGCAGCATCCACCGATTCTGGCGCGGGTTCAACGCTGCCATTGGGCAAGTCCAGATCTGCCGCGCTCAAACTGAGAATCTTCGGCCGTTGCTTGCAGTTACCCAACGCCTTCAAGGCACTGCGACCAATCAAATGCTCCAACTCCCGCACGTTCCCCGGCCAGTCATACGTCAACAATGCCGCTTGCGCATCGCTGGTCAGGCGCAGGCTGTTGAGGCCCATGCGTGAGCGGTTTTGTTCCAGGAAATAGCCGCTGAGCAATAGCACATCCCGACCGCGATCGCGCAGTGCGGGCACCAGCAGCGGGTAAACGCTGAGGCGATGATAGAAGTCGGCACGGTAGCGACCGCTGCGCACTTCTTCGGCCAGGTCGCGGTTGGTCGCTGCAATCAATCGCACGTCGACCTGATGTTCCTTGTCCGAGCCCAGGCGCTGCAGTTGACCGCTTTGTAACACCCTCAATAATTTGGCCTGCACCGTCAGCGACAGTTCGCCCACTTCATCGAGAAATAATGTGCCGCCGTTGGCCAGTTCGAACTTGCCGCGCCGATCATTCGTCGCGCCGGTGAAAGCACCGCGCACATGGCCAAACAATTCGCTCTCCACCAGCGTGTCTGGCAGGGCGGCGCAATTGAGGCTGATGATCGGTTTGTCGGCCCGTGGGGACGCCGCGTGGATGGCTTGGGCCACCAGCTCTTTGCCGACTCCGGTTTCGCCGGTGATCAGCACCGTCAGGTCGCTGCCGCCCACCAGGCTGATCTCTTCCACCAGTCGTTTGTAAGTCTTGCTCTGGCCGATCATTTCGCGGCTCTGCTGGCTGCTGGCCTGACGGTAAACCTCGGCGCGCTGATGTTCGTCTTCGACGCGATTGGCCAGCCGTTCGATGCGCTCGGCGGCGTTGACCGTGGCGGCGGCGAGGCTGGCGAAGGCTTGCAGGGCGTCCAGTTCGATCGGTTCGAAACGTTCAGGGTCGAGCGCGTCGAGGGTCAGCAAACCCCACGGACGCTCATCGATAAACAACGGGCAGCCCATGCAGTCGTGGACTTCCAGGTGATCGTGAAGACCATCGACCAAACCGTCATAAGGATCGGGCAAATCGCTGTCGGCGGCGAATCGAGTCGGTCCGGGACTGCTGAGCAGCGCTTCGAACCGCGGGTGTTCGCTGATCTTGAAACGTCGCCCGAGGGTGTCGGTGCTCAATCCATCCACCGCCAGCGGCACCAGCCATTCGCCGTCGAGTCGCAGCAGGGCCGCGGCGTCGCAAGGGAGTAGAGCGCGCATGGCTTCGAGCAGGCGTCGGTAACGCTCGCCTTCGGGCAATTCGCGGGACAGGTCGGAGACCAGGGGCAGCAGGGTCGTGAGCAATAGTTTTGCAGTCATAATGACTCCGTGTAGTCGGTATGACTATAAAGTGTTGTGTGTCGATATGACTACTGTGTTTTTAACTATATGATTTATAAGGTTTTAATTGTTGGCATGGAAACTGATATGTAAAGGCTATTCATATAAAGCCCAGGGTTGCTCTTATGCTTAGCGTTCAAGACCGTGCCATCGTCAAGTCCACCGTGCCATTGTTGGAAAGCGGCGGCGAAGCGTTGATCACTCACTTCTACCGCATGATGCTCTCCGAATACCCGGAAGTCCGCCCACTGTTCAACCAGGCCCACCAAGCCAGCGGCGATCAACCTCGCGCCTTGGCCAACGGTGTATTGATGTATGCGCGGCACATCGACCAGCTCGATCAGTTGGGCGACTTGGTGGCCAAGATCATCAACAAGCACGTGGCCCTGCAAATCCTCCCGGAACATTACCCGATTGTGGGCAGCTGCCTGTTGCGAGCGATCTCCGAAGTGCTGGGCGAAGAGATTGCCACGCCTGAAGTGATGAGTGCCTGGGGCGCGGCCTATGGCCAATTGGCAGAGATCCTGATCGGCGCCGAAGCCAGCATCTACGACCAGAAAGCACAGGCGCCGGGCGGCTGGCGTGGTGGGCGGGAGTTCATCGTGGCGGCCAAGGTCGAGGAAAGCGCGGAAATCACCTCGTTCTACTTCGAACCGGCGGACAAGGGCCCGATTCTCGCGGCAGAGCCTGGCCAGTATATCGGCATGAAACTGATCCTCGATGGCGAAGAAATTCGACGTAACTATTCGTTGTCGGCGCTGGCCAACAAGGGCCAGTACCGCATCAGCGTCAAGCGTGAAACCGGCGGCCGCGCTTCCAACCATTTGCACGATCAACTGAATGTGGGCGCGAGCATTATGCTGTTCCCGCCAGCGGGCGATTTCACCCTGACCGCCAGCGACAAACCGCTGGTGCTGATCAGTGGTGGCGTCGGCATCACCCCGACGCTGGCGATGCTCGAAGCGGCGCTGGCGACCGAGCGGCCGGTGCACTTTATCCACTGCGCGCGCAACGGTAGCGTGCATGCTTTCCGTGACTGGATCGATGGCCTGGCCGAGCGTCATCCGCAGCTCAAGCGTTTTTATTGCTACGCCGAAGACGATGGCGTCAGCCCGGCGGCGGACAAGGTTGGACTGTTGAGCCAGGAGCAACTCGGCGAGTGGATGCCGGAACAGCGCGATGTGGATGCGTACTTCCTGGGGCCTAAAGGCTTCATGGCGGCGATCAAGCGTCACCTCAAGGCCTTGGGTGTGCCAGAGAAGCAGAGCCGTTACGAGTTCTTCGGGCCGGCTGCCGCGCTGGAATAACTGTCTGGGCGGTTCCTGAGGGCCGGGTCGGTGTTTCGCTTGTTTGCGAAACACCGACCCGGCCTTTTTTGCATTTGGCTAGCACCCGACCAGAGGCCGGATATAAGGCTGTCTGCCCGATTGACGGATAATACGTAAAAGTCCAGTATGGAATTATAAGTACAAAAAAGTGCTTCCCTGTTTCAGCTTCTTCTGTCTTGCCAAACCAACAACAACCCGCGAGAGAACGAATATGAAGAAATTCCCCCTCATCACCGGTCTGGCCTTGAGCCTGTTGGCGTGCAGTAGCCTGTTCGCCGCCGAGAAAAACCTGCGCATCGGCATCGAAGCGGCTTATCCACCGTTCGCGTCCAAAACCCAGGAAGGCAAAATAGTCGGTTTTGACTACGAGATCGGCAATGCCCTGTGCGCGCAGATGAAGGTCAAGTGTGAGTGGGTCGAAGGCGAGTTCGACGGTCTGATTCCTTCCCTGAAGGTGAAGAAAATCGACATGGCGCTATCGTCCATGACCATTAACGAAGACCGTAAGAAGTCGGTGGATTTCACTCACAAGTATTACTTCACCTCGTCGCGTCTGGTGATGAAGGACGGCGCCGTGGTGGATGACCAGTACGCCAGCCTCAAGGGCAAGAATATCGGCGTGCAACGCGCAACCACTACCGACCGTTACGCCACCGAGGTTTTTGAACCCAAAGGCATCAACGTCAAGCGCTACGGTAACAACGAAGAAATTTACATGGATCTGGCAGCCGGTCGTCTCGATGCGATCTTTGCCGACACCATCCCGTTGAGTGACTTCCTGGCGATGCCTCGTGGCGCCGGTTACGCTTTTGTCGGGCCGGAGCTC
Source organism: Pseudomonas sp. S2_A02 (assembly GCF_054668495.1). Lineage (NCBI taxonomy): Bacteria > Pseudomonadati > Pseudomonadota > Gammaproteobacteria > Pseudomonadales > Pseudomonadaceae > Pseudomonas > Pseudomonas sp. S2_A02. Next base: position 4,823,493 of record NZ_CP162776.1, read on the forward strand.
AAGGATCCGAAATACGTGGGCGAGGGTGCCGGGATTGCCGTGCGCAAGGGCAACACGCAGTTGGTGGCGGATCTGAACAAGGCGATCGACGAGATTCGCGCTAGTGGCGAGTATCAGAAGATTTCGCAGAAGTATTTCAAGTCGGATATCTACGGCGATTGATCGATCGTTTTCGCGAGCAAGCCCGCTTGTTGATCGAGTTCTTCCTGAAGAAATGCGATCGAATGTGGGAGCGGGTTTGCTCGCGAAGGGGCCTCGGCAGACAGAACACATCTCAACTCTCAGCCCTTCAATTCCTTCAAATGCTTGTACACCGTCGCCCGTCCCATGTTCAGCACATTGGCCACATAGTTGGAGGCGCTTTTGCCTTTGAAGGCGCCTTCGGCGTGCAGCGCCAGCACCAGTTCGCGTTTGTGGTCGCGGGTCAGCACGTTCAGGCTCAACTGACGCTCGCGCAACCAGGCGTGCAGAAAGGTGTTGATCCGTTCCTGCCAGTCATCGCGAAACAGTGAGTCCGGTTGCGGGATCAGCTTGGTCGGCGACAGGAACAAATCCAGCGCCGCTTTCGCGTTCTCGAACAGCGATATGTTCAGGTTGATGCACAACACCGCCAGCGGACGACCCTCGCTGTCGCGCAGCACGCTGCTGAGACTGCGAATCTTCTGGCCGTCCCAGTTGAGCTTTTCGTACGGCCCGATGTTTCGTTCACTGACCTCTTCACTGAGCATGTCTTCCAGCGACGAGTCGTCGCCGATTTCCCGTTTGGACAGGTTGTTGGCGATGTAATCGACCTTTTGCGTGCGCAGGTCGTGCAGCACCACCTCGGCGTGAGGGAAGAACAACGTGGCGATCGCATCGGCAATCGCGCGGAAGTTGTCCATGGACGTAGCGTCCAGGGCCGAGTCTTTTTCAGGTGCGTTCATACAGTGGAACTCCAGGCGGCGTCAGCGCCCCGTTAAAAAGGGGGCGCTGGAAGTTTGCCGCAATCGTGTGGACACGTCACCTGAGAGGCAGGATCAGAATCAGCTCAGGCGGGCGGGGGAGAGCATCTCGGCGTCCAGGCCGAAACGGGTGAGCTGCTCGGGTAAGGCTTCACCGCGTACCAGCGCAGCGCTGGCCTGGCCCATGGCCGGAGACGTCTGGATGCCGTAGCCGCCTTGCGCCGCGACCCAGAACAACCCCGGCACCTGCTGATCGAAGCCGGACAGCAAATCCCCGTCGCGCACGAAACTGCGCAGGCCGGCCCAAGTGCGGGTCGGGCGGCGAATGGTCAGGGTGGTGGCTTCTTCGATCTGGTAAATGCCCATGGCGATGTCCAGCTCTTCGGGCTGCACGTCGTGGGGTTCTACCGGGTCGGCGTTGGCCGGTGAGCCGAGGAACATGCCGGCGTCGGGCTTCATATAGAAGGATTCGTCGAGGCTGACCAGCATTGGCCAGTCATGGATATCCAGGCCCTCGGGGCCGGCAAAGATAAAGGCTGCCCGACGCTTGGGTTGCAAGCCCAGCGGTTGGGCGCCGGCCAGCTCGCCAATCTTGTCGGCCCAGGCACCGGCGGCGTTGATGATGATCGGGGCGCTGAAGGTCTGAGTGTTGGTTTGAACCTGCCATTGCCCTTCGGCATCACGGCTCAGGCTCAATACTTCGCTGTCGGTATGAACCTCACCTTTATTGCGCCGGATACCGCGCAGATAGCCCTGATGCAGGGCGTCGGTATCGATGTCGCTGGCGGTTGGATCATAAATTGCGCCATGGACTTTTTCCCGGCGCAGGATCGGCAGACGCGCACAGGCTTCGTCGGCGCTGAGCCATTGCATTTCCGGCACCGTGGCTTTGGCGCTCAGGTATTGGTTGCTCAGCTCGGCCGGATCGCCGGTGAAGTCGACGGTTATCTCGCCGCGCGGGGTCAGCAATGGGTGTTCGCAGAAACCGGGCGGCGGTGCGTCGAAGAAGTCGCGGCTGGCCTGGGTCAATGCCCGAACCTGCGGTGTGCCGTAGGCGGCGGTGAACAGCGCTGCCGAGCGTCCGGTGGAGTGATAGGCCGGATGGGATTCGCGTTCAAGCACAATCACCCGCCCGTGCTGCGACAGCCAGAAACCGGTGGAAGCGCCGGCAATCCCGCCGCCGATGATGATGAAGTCTGCCTGGCTCATGAACGTCTCCTGTGGGGGCGCAAATGCCAATGTTGAAGATGTCCCCTTGTGGGAGCGAGCCTGCTCGCGATAGCGGTCAATCATCCAGCATCGATGTCGACTGACCCGACGCTATCGCGAGCAGGCTCGCTCCCACAGGGGTTGTGGTGTTAGCGCTGTAGTTGGTAAAGGGCATTGGCCAGTGCGATGTCTTCCAGGCCCAGGCCTATGGAGCGGAAGAACACCGGGCGATCGTATTCGGGGCGCTGGACTTTTTCGCTGAGCAAGTCGGGCAGGTCGCCGACAATCGAACGCTTGTCCCAGCCATGCTGCTCGCCAGCGATCAGCATTTCGCCGGCCGAGCCCGGAGTGGTCTGACGATAGTCACAGAACACCTGCATGTCATTGAGGCTCTGCGGCGGCACTTCATGGGCGCGTGGGGCGTTGGTGCTGATGGAGGTGATCAGCGCCGGCTTGCTCAAAATTGACGGGTCGATCACCGGTCCGGCGGACGAGGTGCAGAGCATGATCACGTCGGCGTCCTGAATCGCGGCTTCGCAACTGTCGGCGAGGGTCAGTCGTGGATCGAGGCTTTTGAGCTGTGCCAGCGCTTCGGGATTCTTGCCGCGCAGGCTCGGCGAATACAGGCTGATGCTTTGCCAGTCTCGCAGGTTCTTCACGTAGTGCAGGTGCGCCTGGGCCACCTTGCCGCTGCCAATGATCGCCAGACGTTGGGCCTTCAGCGGCGCGAGGGCATCGACCGCCACCGCCGTCGTTGCGGCAGTGCGAGCCGTGGTCAATTCACCGGCATCGCAGAGCAGCAGCGGCTGGCCGGTCTGCATCGACATCAGCAGCGTCCAGGCGGTTACCAGCGGGCCTTGCTCGCGCACGATGTAAGGCGATGTCTTGACGCCATATACCCCGTCTTCGGCCAGCACACCCAAGTAGTTGATGAAGTCCCCGGCACCCTGCGGGAATTCCACCAGCTGTTGCGCCGGCTGCACGGCTTGCCCGGCGGCCAGGTCGCGGAACAGCTTGCGCAGGATCTGCGGCACGTCAATTTGTGTCAGCAGTTCACGGGCTTGAGGTTGGGTGATCACGTGAGGCGTACTGGACATGGTCGGCTCCGGGAGCTGGAATTAAACTAATTTGTCCATTATGGACTTTTAGTTGTCTCGAGCAAGCTCCTGTTGAAAAAAGCCGGACGAAAAAAAAGCGCAGTCCGTTTCCGGCTGCGCCTCTTTCTGCAAACTCCCGGTTACGGGCGCTTGCGTTCAACCGCCCGCAGCAGATGCGTCGGTGGTGTTTCACAACTGATCTTGCGACCCAGCAGCGCCTCGATGGACGGTAGCTGGTAGGAGTCGTCTTCACCGGCAAAACTGATGGACACGCCATCCGCGCCGGCACGACCGGTACGACCGATACGGTGCACGTAGTCGTCCGGGACTTCCGGCAGGGTGAAGTTGATCACGTGGCTGATGCCGTCGATGTGAATGCCGCGACCGGCAACATCGGTGGCCACCAGCACGCGGATCTTGCCTTCGCGGAAACCTTCCAGGGTCTTGATGCGCTTGTGCTGCGGCACATCGCCAGACAGTTGCGCCGCGTTGACGCCATCGCGTACAAGGCGTTCTTCGATGCGCCGCACTTCGTCCTTGCGGTTGGCGAAGACCATTACCCGTTCCCAGCCGTTATCGTTGACCAGGTTATAGAGCAGTTTGTATTTGTCGGCACCGGCCACCGCGTAGATGTGTTGCTCGACGTTTTCGCTGGCTACGTTCTGCGCTTCGATCTCGACGATCGACGGGTCGGTGGTCCATTGCTTGGCGAGGTTCATCACGTCTTCGGTGAAGGTCGCGGAGAACAGCAGCGTCTGACGCTCGTTCTTCGGCGGAGTCTGGCGAATGATCTGACGCACTTGTGGGATGAAACCCATGTCGAGCATCCGGTCGGCTTCGTCCAGCACCATCACTTCGACCATGTCCAGGTGCACATCGCCGCGCTGGTTGAAGTCGAGCAAGCGGCCCGGAGTGGCGACGAGAATGTCGCAGTGACGGGCTTCGAGGTGCTTGAGTTGCTTGTCGAAGTCCATGCCGCCGACAAATGTCATGACGTTGAGGCCGGTGTACTTGGTCAGGTCGGCTGCGTCCTTGGCGATCTGCACCACCAGTTCCCGGGTCGGGGCGATGATCAGTGCCCGCGGTTCACCCATGTAGCGCTCTTTGGGCGGCGGGGTTTGCAGCAGCTGAGTGATGATCGAAATCAGGAAGGCGGCGGTTTTGCCGGTGCCGGTCTGGGCGCGACCGATGGCGTCTTTGCCCGCGAGGGTGAAGCCAAGCACCTGCGCCTGGATCGGCGTGCAATACGGAAAGCCCAGATCCTGAATGGCGTGCATCAGTTCGGGGGCGAGTTTGAAATCGTGGAAGCGGGTTTTGCCTTCCTGGGGCTCGACGACGAAGTCTTCGAGTTTCCAGGGAATAACCGGCGCTTTTGGCTTTGGTTCGCGGCGCGGTTTTGCCGGCTTCGGGGCTTCGCTGCGCGGCTGCTCAGAGGCGATGGCCGGGGCTGCGGGGGCGGTCGGTGTGGTCACCGGCTCGTGTTTCGGTGCCGCTACGGTTGCGGTCCGGCCAGGCTGATTACCGTCGGTGCGGTGGCTGGGAGTATGAGAAGGAGCGCTGGAGACTGGCGCGAGCTGCTCAGTCTCGCTTTTACCGAACATTTTCTTGAGTGCTTTGAGCACGGTCATCTCATCAATTGGTTAAGGAATATACGCCGGCCAGTGTAATGCAAGAATCGGGCGCGGCGTAGTGGGATGGATCAATGGGTAGCTTTTAGCGCAAACGCTCGGCGAGCCAGACGCCGATGTCACGAATTTCTTCGGGTAACACTTCGTGGCCCATTGGGTATTCCTGCCATGTCACGGTGACACCACGCTGCTTTAAATGCTCATAGGCGGTCCGGCCCATGGAGTTTTGAACCACCTCATCGTACTGGCCGTGCAATGACAGCACCGGAATGCGCTGCTGGCTGGCGGAAAGCTCCAGTTCATCGCTGAAGGTCGGCGCGTAAGTCGAGAGGGCAAGTACGCCACCCAGCGGTCCCTGCCATTTCAGAAAGGCCGTGTGCAATACCACGGCGCCACCTTGGGAAAACCCGGCGAGAAAGATGCGCGAAGCGTCTATTCCGCTGGCCTTCTGCTCTTCGATCAAATCAAAGACCCGTTGCGCGGACGTTTCCAGCTGCTCTCGGCTGATCGCGCGAGCCGGGCTCATGGCCAATATGTCGTACCAGCTCGGCATTTCGTAGCCACCATTAATGGTGACGGCGCGAGTCGGTGCCTGGGGCAGGACGAAGCGAGTGGTCAGCAGGCTTTCCTGCAGCGCTTCAGCCACCGGCAGGAAGTCGTAACGGTCGGCGCCCAGCCCGTGCAGCCAGATAACGCAGGCGTCTGCGGGCTTGACGGGTTGAAGAATCAAGGGCTCGGTCATGGGTGCTCCATATTTGTGCATGCGCTCTCATTTAAGTGCGAGGTTGGAGTGCGCAACAGGTTGATCAGTTAAGAAGATGTCGCAAGGCTGAAAGTTTTGCTATTGACCTGTCGCTGAATCGCTTTAGCGAGCGGTCTGGTACGGGCTTTGCTATAGGGAAACCTGTGCACCATTCTCATGCCTGGCGGTAACACTATCAGTGTACGGCTAGTCATGGGATAGCAAAGAATCCGGTGATGGATGTTCGCCAAAGGCCGCTACGGGCTTCGCGAACGTGAAAGGGCTACCGCCCGTTCGGCCGATTGGTGAGAAGGGAGTTGTCCATGATGTGGATTTTCTCCTACTAGACTCATAGCGACGGTCCTGCGTCGGTTGACCCTAAAAAAAGCCAACACGGGTCAACAACGCCTCATAAGGGTGCGACAGGGCTCAAGCTCCGACACAACAAGAGCAAAACTGGAGGTTTGAATGAAGATGTTGAAATCCACCCTGGCCATCGTGACTGCAGCCGCAGTGCTCGGTGTCAGTGGGTTCGCTCAGGCGGGTGCAACCCTGGATGCAGTGCAAAAGAAAGGTTTCGTACAGTGTGGTGTGAGTGATGGTCTGCCGGGCTTCTCGGTTCCGGACTCTACCGGCAAGATCGTTGGTATCGATGCTGACTTCTGCCGTGCTGTAGCTGCTGCCGTATTCGGCGACGCAACCAAGGTCAAATTCAGCCAGTTGAATGCCAAGGAGCGTTTCACTGCTTTGCAATCCGGCGAAATCGACATGCTGTCGCGCAACTCCACCATGACCAGCTCCCGTGACGCGGGCATGGGCCTGAAGTTTCCTGGCTTCATCACCTATTACGACGGCGTAGGCTTCCTGGCTAACAGCAAGCTGGGCGTGAAAAGTGCCAAGGAACTGGATGGCGCAACCATCTGTATTCAAGCCGGTACCACCACCGAGCTGAACGTGTCCGACTACTTCCGCGCCAATGGCCTGAAGTACACCCCGATCACCTTCGACACCTCCGATGAAAGCGCCAAGTCGCTGGAATCCGGTCGTTGCGACGTGCTGACCTCCGACAAGTCACAGTTGTACGCACAGCGCAGCAAACTGGCCTCGCCAAAAGACTACGTCGTTCTGCCGGAAACGATCTCCAAGGAACCTCTGGGTCCGGTCGTGCGTAATGGCGACGACGAGTGGCTGGCCATCGTGCGCTGGACGGGTTACGCCATGCTCAACGCTGAAGAAGCCGGCATCACTTCGAAGAACGTCGAAGCCGAAGCCAAGTCGACCAAGAATCCGGACGTTGCCCGTTTGCTGGGTGGCGACGGTGAATACGGCAAGGATCTGAAACTGCCGAAAGACTGGGTAGTTAAAATCGTCAAACAAGTCGGCAACTACGGCGAAGTTTTCGATAAAAACCTCGGCAAGAGCACTCCGCTGGAAATCGACCGTGGCTTGAACGCCCTGTGGACCAACGGCGGCATTCAATACGCACCACCAGTGCGCTGATGGTTCTATCACCCGGTGGGCCAACCACCGGGTGATGTTCTGTTCCATTATTTCCGGGGCACTTCATGCAAAATTCAATCGGCGCACCAAAGCAGAGGCTCAGCCTCAGCGATCCACGAGTGCGTGCGTGGCTGTTTCAGATCATCACGGTTGTCGCCGTGGTCGGGATGGGTTGGTACCTGTTCGACAACACTCAAACAAACCTGCAACACCGGGGCATTACCTCCGGTTTCAGTTTTCTGGAGCGCAGCGCCGGTTTCGGCATCGCTCAGCACCTGATCGACTACACCGAATCGGACAGCTATGCCCGGGTGTTTGTCATCGGCTTGCTCAACACCCTGCTGGTCACCTTTATCGGTGTGATCCTGGCGACGATTCTCGGGTTCATCGTCGGTGTGGCACGGCTGTCGAAGAACTGGATCATTGCCAAGCTGGCGACGGTTTATGTAGAGGTCTTCCGTAACATTCCGCCGCTGCTGCAAATCCTGTTCTGGTACTTCGCGGTGTTCCTGACCATGCCGGGGCCTCGCAACAGCCATAACTTCGGCGACACCTTCTTCGTCAGCAGCCGCGGCCTGAACATGCCCGCAGCGTTGGCGGCGGACGGTTTCTGGCCGTTTGTGGCGAGCATCGTCGTGGCCATTGTGGCTATCGTGCTGATGAGCCGCTGGGCTACCAAGCGTTTCGAAGCGACCGGCGTACCGTTTCACAAGTTCTGGGTCGGCCTGGCGATGTTCCTGGTGATCCCTGCGCTGTGCGCCTTGATCTTCGGCGCGCCACTGCACTGGGAAATGCCGGAACTCAAGGGCTTCAACTTCGTCGGTGGCTGGGTGCTGATCCCGGAACTGCTGGCGCTGACCCTGGCCTTGACGGTGTACACCGCAGCGTTTATCGCCGAGATCGTGCGTTCGGGCATCAAGTCGGTCAGCCATGGCCAGACCGAAGCGGCGCACTCGTTGGGATTGCGCAACGGTCCGACCCTGCGCAAGGTGATCATCCCGCAAGCCCTGCGCGTGATTATTCCACCGCTGACCAGCCAATACCTGAACCTGGCGAAGAACTCCTCGCTGGCGGCCGGTATCGGTTATCCGGAGATGGTGTCGTTGTTTGCCGGTACGGTGCTGAACCAGACCGGGCAGGCGATCGAAGTCATTGCCATCACCATGAGCGTGTACCTGGCAATCAGTATCAGCATTTCCCTGCTGATGAACTGGTACAACAAGCGCATTGCGCTGATCGAGCGGTAAGGAAAAGCGCATGACGACTCATACTTTCAAACCTGACATGCCACCACCGAGCAGCAGCATCGGTGTCGTGGCGTGGATGCGGGCGCACATGTTCTCCAGCTGGATCAACACCCTGCTGACGCTGTTCGCGTTCTATCTGATCTACCTGATAGTTCCGCCTATCGTGAGCTGGGCGATTCTCGACGCCAACTGGGTCGGCACCACTCGCGCCGATTGCACCAAGGAGGGCGCCTGCTGGGTGTTCATCCAGCAGCGCTTCGGCCAGTTCATGTATGGCTACTACCCGACAGAGCTGCGCTGGCGCGTAGACCTGACCGTGTGGCTGGCGGTGATTGGCGTGGCGCCGTTGTTCGTCGCACGCGTTCCACACAAGGCAATCTATGGCCTGAGCTTTCTGGTGCTCTATCCGATCATTGCCTACCTCCTGCTGCACGGTGGCCTGTTCGGTCTGAGCACCGTGGCGACCAGCCAGTGGGGCGGCCTGATGCTGACCCTGGTGATCGCTACCGTCGGTATCGTCGGCGCATTGCCGCTGGGTATCGTTCTGGCCTTGGGTCGGCGTTCGAACATGCCGGCGATTCGTGTGGTCTGCGTGACCTTCATTGAATTCTGGCGTGGCGTACCGTTGATCACGGTGCTGTTCATGTCTTCGGTGATGTTGCCGTTGTTCCTGCCCGAAGGCATGAACTTCGACAAACTGCTGCGGGCGCTGATCGGCGTGATCCTGTTCCAGTCGGCCTACATCGCTGAAGTGGTGCGTGGCGGTCTGCAAGCGATCCCCAAAGGTCAATACGAAGCGGCTGCAGCAATGGGCCTCGGTTACTGGCGCAGCATGGGCCTGGTGATTCTGCCGCAAGCCCTGAAGCTGGTGATCCCTGGCATCGTCAACACCTTCATTGCGCTGTTCAAGGACACAAGCCTGGTGATCATCATCGGCCTGTTCGACTTGCTCAACAGCGTCAAGCAAGCCGCCGCCGACCCGAAATGGCTGGGCATGGCCACTGAAGGCTATGTGTTCGCGGCCCTGGTGTTCTGGATTTTCTGTTTTGGTATGTCCCGCTATTCCATGCATTTGGAACGCAAGCTGGACACTGGCCACAAGCGCTAAAGCAGTACCTAATTTAGGAAGTTCTCTGATGAGCGAAGCAATTAAAAAGACAGTGAGCCCCGAAGGCATTATTCAGATGCAGGGCGTGAACAAGTGGTACGGGCAGTTCCACGTGTTGAAAGACATCAACCTGAACGTCAAGCAAGGCGAGCGTATCGTTTTGTGCGGCCCGTCGGGTTCCGGCAAATCCACCACCATCCGTTGCCTCAATCGTCTGGAAGAACACCAGCAGGGCCGCATCGTGGTCGATGGCGTGGAACTGACCAACGACCTCAAGCAGATCGAATCGGTCCGCCGCGAAGTCGGTATGGTGTTCCAGCACTTCAATCTGTTCCCACACCTGACCATCCTGCAGAACTGCACGCTGGCACCGATGTGGGTACGCAAGATGCCCAAGCGCAAGGCCGAAGAAATCGCCATGCATTACCTGGAGCGCGTACGCATTCCGGAGCAGGCGCATAAATTCCCGGGGCAATTGTCCGGCGGTCAGCAACAGCGTGTGGCGATTGCCCGCGCCCTGTGCATGAAGCCGAAAATCATGCTGTTTGACGAACCGACTTCGGCACTCGACCCAGAGATGGTGAAAGAGGTTCTGGACACCATGATCGGCTTGGCCGAAGACGGCATGACCATGCTCTGCGTGACCCACGAAATGGGTTTCGCCCGTACCGTGGCCAACCGCGTGATCTTCATGGACAAGGGTGAAATTGTCGAACAGGCTGCGCCGAACGACTTCTTCGATAACCCGCAGAATGAGCGTACGAAGCTGTTCCTGAGCCAGATCCTGCATTGATGCCAGACTGACTCGCAAAAACAAACCCGGCCTCGCGCCGGGTTTGTTTTTTGTATTTCTGGAGCTCAGGACACGGTGAGCGTTTCATGTTCCTTGTGCTCCGTATCCTTGAAACCCCTCAAGTCCGCCCCTTCACCCAGGGTTCTCGCATCCGCGAGCAAGTGCGGATAGCGATCAAGCAAGCGCATCAGCACCATCAGCGCCTTGGGCGGGAGTAGTTCGCCGCGCTCGTAACGGGAAAACGCGTTATGTCCGCCACCGGATAACAGCAAAACCGCTTCTTTTTGCGATAGATGCAGCTTGCGGCGGATTCGTTTCATTTCGTTGCCGATCATTTGTCTGCCGGCGATGACCAGCTCGTCGCACGCATCGGAATAGCGCTCCGAGCAACCGGGGTCGAGTATGACTTCTCCGCATGCTTGGCACTCCCATCCGGATAAATCATCGACCCGGCGCTCCATACCCTTGACGCTCATGGTTTCGCCGCGACCTTCGAAGTGCCTCATTCCCTCTCGCGCGCCGCAACTGAAGCATTGTTTTGTATTCATGGGTTTTTCTCCTTGAAGGAGATCACCGGAGGTTCACTGCCTGAGCAATAAGTGACCTTGATGTAAATCTCCAGATCGTGCGAAGTGATGTGGTACACGTCTTGCCATATCCGATGATCGCCATAGGTAGTCATCGATTTGTACAACATCTTGCTGTGCAATTCGAAAATGACTTCTTGCATTTCCCTGATGCTAAAGCCCAGGTCTCTGCCGTTTTTCCGTGCCGTCTTGGTAAACGCGTTTTTCCCGAGCCGCCTGACATCCTCCTTGATCACCACCAGGTTGTAATGGGGTGTGTGCTTCTCCATAAGAAACCTTGAACCTGTTCTAGAAATTACCCTTAAAGGGTAATTTTGACTAATCGAAAATCCCGCTCCATTCCTTCTCTCTGACCGTAGGCGGTTGCCGTCCTACACGAAGCTGACTAACATGTCAGAAAATTCATCCTATGATTGGATGAAAAGGCGAATTCCATGTCAGATATTTCTCCATTAATTAAACGATCCCTGGTCGATCAGGCCTTGGACCAGTTACGCCTGCGCATCACTGAAGGCATCTGGACGGTCGGCCAGCGCTTGCCCACCGAGCCGGAATTGGCGACTGAGCTGGGCATCAGCCGCAACACCGTGCGTGAAGCCATGCGCGTATTGGCGTTTTCCGGGTTGATCGAAATCCGTCAGGGCGACGGCAGTTATCTGCGGGCGGTGATTGATCCGCTGGACACCATGAAGGCGCTGTCCCGTTGCACTCAGGAACAGGCTCGGGAAACCCGGCACATTCTGGAAGTTGAAGCCATCGGCCTCGCGGCGTTACGCCGCACCGATGAAGACCTGGTGGCATTGCGCGAGGCGCTAGGCGTCAGCGGCAGTCACTACCACGGCGATCTCGATACCTACATCGCCTGCGACCTGGTATTTCACCGTCGACTGGTGGATGCGGCGCACAACCCGACCCTCAGCGAGTTGTATCGCTACTTTTCCAGCATCGTCGGCGCGCACTTGCGCCAGACCCTGAACATCTCACCCCGACGCCAATCGGTGTTCGACCTTCATGTCGAACTGCTCGAGGCCGTCGAGCAACGCGACCCGGAACGGGCCAAAGCCCTGTCGAGGCAGTTGATCAATGAACCTTGAAACCGAGAACCCCATGTTCACCCAGCAGGCCAGTAACAGCAGCGTCACTGAGCTCAAGCGTACGGCGGAGCTCGAAGAGCTGTTGATCGACGCCGAGGCCGATGACGAACAGGTTCAGCAAACTCACCTGGTCCTGCGGCAGCCGTGGCTGTTGTTGCTCGGCCTGATTCTGGTGGCGCTGAACCTGCGTCCGGCGTTGTCGAGCATGGCGCCGATGCTCAGCGAAATCTCGAAGGCGCTGGGGCTATCGGCTGCCCAAGCCGGGTTGCTGACGACCTTGCCAGTACTCTGCCTCGGTCTGTTTGCCCCCTTGGCGCCGGTGCTGGCGCGGCGTTTTGGTGCCGAGCGGGTGGTGTTGGGGATTCTTCTGATGCTGGCCGGCGGGATCATTTTGCGCAGTTCGTTTGGTGAGGTCGGTCTGTTCGCCGGCAGTGTGCTGGCCGGCGCCGGCATCGGGGTGATCGGCGTGCTGCTGCCCGGCATTGTCAAGCGCGACTTCCCGAAACAGGCCGGCACCATGACCGGTGTCTACACCATGGCCCTGTGCCTGGGCGCGGCCATGGCGGCTGGCGCGACCGTGCCGTTGAGCGAACATTTCGACAAAAGCTGGGCCTTGGGCCTTGGCTTCTGGGTGATTCCAGCGTTGGTCGCGGCGATTTTCTGGTTGCCGCAAGTCGGTCAGAATCACGGTGCGCATCATGTTGCCTATCGGGTTCGAGGGCTGCTGCGTGATCCGCTGGCCTGGCAAGTGACCTTGTACATGGGCCTGCAATCGTCTTTGGCCTACATCGTGTTTGGCTGGCTGCCGTCGATTCTGATCGGCCGCGGTCTGACACCAACCCAGGCCGGTCTTGTGTTGTCGGGTTCGGTGATTGTCCAGTTGATCAGCTCCCTGGCAGCACCCTGGTTGGCGACGCGTGGCAAGGATCAGCGGCTGGCAATCGTGATCGTCATGGCAATGACCCTCGGCGGTTTGTTCGGTTGCCTTTATGCACCAATCGACGGCCTGTGGGGGTGGGCGATCCTGCTGGGGTTGGGACAGGGCGCGACGTTCAGCCTGGCGCTGACTCTGATCGTCCTGCGTTCGCGGGATGCCCATGTCGCGGCCAACCTGTCGAGCATGGCTCAGGGCTTCGGTTACACCCTGGCGTCCATGGGGCCGTTCGCGGTCGGCGTGGTGCATGACTGGACCGGCGGCTGGAATGCTCTGGGCTGGATCTTCGGCGTCATCGGCCTCGGCGCGATCATTGCCGGTCTCGGTGCCGGCCGCTCGTTGTACGTTCAGGTTCAAAGCGAGAGAGTCTGACGCTAGCGCACTCTCGATATTCGTCCCGCGAATGCCGATAGTGTTTCGCCCGGTTGCAGACTATCGTGCAGGCAATCTTTCGAAGCCATTTTTCAAGCACAGGGAGTCTGCCCATGAATGATGCCCACAACGCCTTGATCACCCGCTTTTACCAAGCCTTCCAGCGGCTGGACGCCGAGGCCATGAGTGCCTGCTACACCGACGACGTGGTGTTCAGTGATCCGGCGTTCGGCGAACTGCGCGGGCGCGATGCCGGCGACATGTGGCGCATGCTCACCACCCGAGCCAAAGACTTCTCCCTGACCTTCGATAATGTGCGCAGCGATGAACGCACGGGCGGTGCCCATTGGGTGGCGACCTACCTGTTCAGCCAGACCGGCAATACCGTGGTCAACGACATCCAGGCGCGTTTTGTGTTTCGCGACGGCAAGATCTGCGAGCATCATGACAGCTTTGATCTGTGGCGCTGGTCGCGTCAGGCGCTGGGTTTCAAAGGGCTGTTGTTGGGCTGGACGCCAGTGGTGAGAAATGCCGTTCGTGCCCAGGCCTTGAAGGGGCTGAAGGCATTTCAGGCCAGTCGCTGATAAGATCGCGGCTTGTTTCCTACAAGCCTTGATCGTCACGTGAACACCTCGAGCGAATCTTCCGTCATTGCCGCCGAACCGCCGCTGCCCGTCAGCAAACCCTGGTTCGTCTACCTCGTTCGCGCGGCCAATGGTTCGCTCTACTGCGGGATCAGCGACGATCCTGTCCGCCGTTTCGCCACCCATCAAAGTGGCAAAGGCGCGCGCTTCTTCCTGTCCAGCCCGGCCGTGGCATTGGTCTACACCGAAATCTGCCGCGATAAAAGCGAAGCACTGCGCCAGGAACGCCTGATCAAAAAACTCAAGAAAAGCGCCAAGGAATGTCTGGTGGCGAGCGCGGCTGGGGGCTTATCAATCTGACTGATAAGCGCCCATCAGGCAGATGGGTAGGCCGCTCGCGGATTGCGCGCTAAGCTGCGAACTCCTTATCCGAGCGGCGGAGCCGAGCATGTCCGAGTTGATTCTTCATCACTACCCGACGTCCCCTTTCGCCGAAAAGGCCCGCTTGCTGCTGGGCTTCAAGGGGCTGTCCTGGCGGTCGGTGAGCATCTCGCCGGTGATGCCAAAACCCGACCTGACGGCGCTGACCGGCGGCTACCGCAAGACGCCGGTATTGCAGATTGGTGCTGATGTCTATTGCGACACCGCGTTGATGGCTCGTCGTCTGGAGCAGGAAAAAGCCTTGCCGGCGTTCTTCCCGGAAGGTCAGGAAATGATCACCGCGACCTTCGCGGCGTGGGCCGATTCGGTGGTGTTCCAGCATGCGGTCAGCCTGGTGTTCCAGCCGGCGTCAGTGGCGGTGCGCTTTGGCAAGTTGTCGCCGGAAGCGATCAAGGGGTTCCTGGCCGATCGCGCTGGTCTGTTCAGCGGTGGCAGCGCCACACGGTTGTCCGCCGAGCAGGCCCGGCATCAGTGGCCAACGATCATGGCGCGGCTGGAGCAACAGCTTCAGCGCGAACAGGGCGACTTCCTGTTTGGCGAGCCGTCGATTGCCGACTTTGCCCTGGCCCACTCACTGTGGTTCCTCAAAGCGACGCACGTGACGTCACCGTTGGTGGATGCTTATCCGGCTGTTTTGGCGTGGTTTGGTCGGGTAATGGGTTTTGGTCATGGCGCGTTCAGCGAGATGACTTCTGAGGAAGCGCTTGAAGTCGCGCGCAACGCCACGCCGGCCGCGTTGCCGGATGAGCAGTTTGAGGAGCCGAACGGGTTTGAGGTTGGCCAGAAGGTGGTGATCGCCGCGACTGATTACGGCGTTGATCCGGTGGCGGGTGAATTGTTGTTTGCGGGTAGCGAAGAATTGATTTTGCGTCGCGAAGACGAGCGGGCCGGTGTGGTGCATGTGCACTTTCCGCGGTTCGGGTTTCGCATCGAAGCGCAGTAGGCGCTAACCACTGATTTTCTGGCCATGCACTAACTTGTGGGAGCTGGCTTGCCTGCGATGAGGTCAGCCCAGCAATATTGACGTTGCCTGACACTCCGCTATCGCAGGCAAGCCAGCTCCCACAAGGGACGGTGTCGGCCTGAAGAGTTATTCCAGCGCCGCAAGAACCTTGTCCGGGTCATACCCGCGTATCAACGTTCCGTTGACATCGATCAGCGGGATCCCGCGTCCGCCCAGCGCCTCGTATGCTTTACGCGCCAGAGCATCTTTCTCGATATCGAATTCCTTGTACGGAATGCCCTTCTGATCGAGAAAGCGCCGGGTCAGCTTGCAGTAGCCGCACCAATCGGTGGCGTAGAGCACGACGTTGGCCTTGACCTGGGTCTGCTCGGACACCACCTGCAAGGGATGAAACACCCGCTCGATCTTGCCCCAGTTCTGGTAAACAACGACCACCAGCAGGATTAGCAGGCATTTCTTCAATACGCCGCCGAGCATCAGTTGCGTCGCTTGAGCTGGTCGGTCAATTGGGTCGGCAGGCCTTTGATGATCAGCGTACCGGCTTCTTCGTCATATTCGATCTTCGAGCCCAGCAGGTGCGCTTCAAAGCTGATGGACAAGCCCTCTGCGCGGCCGGTAAAGCGGCGGAACTGGTTCAGGGTGCGCTTATCCGCCGGGATCTCAGGCGACAAGCCGTAGTCCTTGTTGCGGATGTGATCGTAAAAGGCTTTCGGGCGCTCTTCGTCGATCAGTTCGGACAATTCTTCCAGGCCCATGGGCTCGCCCATTTTTGCCTGGCTGCTGGCGTAATCCACCAGGGTCTTGGTCTTTTCGCGTGCGGACTCTTCCGGCAGGTCTTCGCTTTCGACGAAGTCACTGAAGGCCTTGAGCAGGGTGCGGGTTTCGCCGGGGCCGTCGACGCCTTCCTGGCAGCCGATGAAGTCGCGGAAGTACTCCGAAACCTTTTTACCGTTCTTGCCTTTGATGAACGAGATGTACTGCTTTGACTGCTTGTTGTTCTGCCACTCGGAGACGTTGATCCGCGCTGCCAGATGCAACTGGCCAAGGTCCAGATGTCGCGAAGGTGTCACGTCCAGCTGATCGGTCACTGCCACGCCTTCGCTGTGGTGCAGCAGGGCGATGGCGAGGTAATCGGTCATGCCCTGCTGATAATGCGCGAACAGCACGTGGCCGCCCACAGAGAGGTTCGACTCTTCCATCAGCTTTTGCAGATGTTCCACCGCCACACGGCTGAAGGCTGTGAAGTCTTTACCGCCGTCGAGGTATTCCTTCAGCCAGCCGCTGAACGGATGCGCCCCGGACTCGGCATGGAAGAAACCCCAGGCCTTGCCTTGTTTGGCGTTGTAGCTCTCATTGAGGTCGGCAAGCATGTACTCGATGGCGCTGGACTCGGCCAGCTCGGAATCGCGGGCATGAAGAACTGCGGGTGTGCCGTCGGGTTTTTTGTCGATCAGGTGGACGATGCAATGACGGATCGGCATGGGCTTCTCGGCTGATTGAAGAGAGGAGGGCGTGCTCCCCGAAAAAGCGCCCAGTGTACCGCAACCACTGGTTTTGGCGTGGTACCAAGGGCAATTCGAAGTTGTCCGAGGGCCCTTATGCAGTTTTTTGCCTATTTAGAGCAATAAAGCTGACCAAATGGGTAGCTAGAGGCGGATATTTCCCCGTCTCTGTGCTAGTTTTGCCCGGTCTTACGCGAAGTCACTGCGTTAAGCGTGCATTCAGCATTTGTCAGGTCGAACCAAACCCTGATTTCGGTATCTATAACCCCGACTCGTCGTGGTTATGGCCGAGGGTGCCAGATCCAGAAGATCGGGCTCGATGGCTGACACTGCACTCTGCAATCCATATGAATTTGATAGGGAAGGAACATTACATGGCTCTTACTAAAGACCAACTGATCGCCGACATCGCTGAAGCTATCGACGCGCCAAAAACCACCGCGCGTAACGCTCTGGACCAACTGGGCCAAATCGTTGCTGATCAGCTGGAAAACGGCGGCGAAATTACCCTGCCAGGTATCGGCAAGCTGAAAGTGACTGAGCGTCCTGCCCGTACCGGCCGCAACCCTTCGACTGGCGCTGCCATCGAAATCGCTGCCAAGAAAGTTATCAAGCTGGTTGTGGCCAAAGGCCTGACCGACGCTGTTAACAAGTAAGACTTGTTAAAAAAACCGTGCACCGGAGCAATCCGGGCACGGTTTTTTTGTGCCTGCGATTTATCGATTGACCTGCAATACCTCTAAACCAATGTGGGAGCGAGCCTGCTCGCGATAGCTGCATGTCAGTTAACGATGATGTCGACTGATGCACCGCCATCGCGAGCAGGCTCGCTCCCACATTTGATTTTTCGCAGTTCAGGACCAACCGTTACTCAGCTCTTGCGAACCCAGCGTTCGCGCCAGACCTGCTGCTCGCTTTTAGTCTGGAACGTCCAGGCCACGAAACGGCTTTGCTTCTGCCCCTGGGACATTTCCACCACCTGGCTTTCCAGTACGCCAGCCTTTTTCAGCGCCGTCTGGATTGCAGGCAGGTTTGAGGCTTTCGAGACCAGGGTGCTGAACCAAAGCACTTTGTGCTGAAAATGCGCGCTCTCGGCGATCAGTTGCGTCACGAACCGTGCTTCGCCACCTTCACACCACAGTTCGGCCGATTGACCACCAAAGTTCAGCACCGGCAGTTTACGTTTTGGGTCGGCACGGCCCAATGCGCGCCATTTACGCTCGCTGCCCTTGGTGGCCTCGTCCATCGAGGCGTGGAACGGCGGGTTGCACATGGTCAGGTCGAATCGTTCGCCGGGCTCGAGCAGGCCCAGCAGAATGTGCTTGGGATTGCTTTGCTGGCGCAGCTGGATGGCTTTGTTCAGCCCGTTGGATTGCACGATGGCTTTGGCGGCGGCCACGGCCGTCGGGTCGATTTCCGAGCCGAGGAAGTGCCAGCGATAGTCGCTGTAGCCGATCAACGGATAGACGCAGTTGGCGCCCATGCCGATATCGAGCACCTTGACCGGCGCACCGCGAGGAATCTCGCCGTCGTTGACGCTGGCCAGCAGGTCAGCGAGGAAGTGCACATAGTCAGCACGGCCCGGCACCGGTGGGCACAGGTAATCGGCCGGGATGTCCCAATGGGCGATGCCGTAGAACGACTTGAGCAGCGCCCGGTTGAACACCCGAACCGCGTCCGGGCTGGCGAAGTCGATGCTTTCCTTGCCATACGGGTTGATGATCACGAACTTCGCCAGTTCCGGCGTGGTTTTGATCAGCGCCGGGAAGTCATAACGACCCTGATGGCGATTGCGCGGATGCAGGCTGGCCTTCTCGCGGGATTCCACGGCTTTGGCCGGGGTAGCGGAGTCAGGCTTCTTGCGCGCAGGTCTTGGTGTGCGGGGGGCGTTCATGGGCGTTGTCGATTCGGGTATGGCTAAAAGTGGCGGGTATTGTCCCACAGACAATGGCAGCGCGGGGGATCCTACAGAAAGCATGTTTTGGTGTTTTGGGGGAAGGGGCGGGCATGAAAAAGGGAGGCCATCTGGCCTCCCTTTATCATTGCGACGTGCCGTTACAAACTGGCAATCCGCGCATGCTGCTCGGCCAGCTTGCCCAAAGCCTGTTCAGCTTCAGCCAGTTTGGCGCGTTCCTTCTCGATGACGTCGCTAGGGGCCTTGTCGACGAAGCCGGCGTTGGACAGCTTGCCGCCCACCCGCTGAACTTCACCCTGCAGACGCAGGATTTCCTTGTCCAGACGAGCCAGTTCGGCGTCCTTGTCGATCAGGCCGGCCATTGGCACCAGCACTTCCATCTCGCCAACCAGAGCGGTGGCGGACAGCGGTGCTTCTTCGCCGGCCTTCAGAACGGTGATCGATTCCAGACGCGCCAGCTTCTTCAGCAGCGCTTCGTTTTCGGTGAGGCGACGCTGATCTTCGGCACTGACGTTTTTCAGGAACAGGTTCAGCGGCTTGCCCGGACCGATGTTCATTTCGCCACGGATGTTGCGCGTGCCGAGCATCAGGCCCTTGAGCCATTCGATGTCGTCTTCAGCGCCCTGGTCGATGCGTGCTTCGTTGGCCACAGGCCAAGGTTGCAGCATGATTGTCTTGCCTTCGATACCGGCCAGCGGCGCGACGCGCTGCCAGATTTCTTCGGTGATGAACGGCATGAACGGGTGCGCCAGACGCAGCGCGACTTCCAGCACGCGAACCAGCGTGCGGCGGGTGCCGCGCTGACGTTCGACCGGTGCATTTTCGTCCCACAGCACAGGCTTGGACAGTTCCAGGTACCAGTCGCAATACTGGTTCCAGATGAACTCGTACAAGGCTTGTGCGGCCAGGTCGAAACGGAACTGATCGAGCTGACGAGTCACTTCGGTTTCAGTGCGTTGCAGCTGCGAAATGATCCAGCGATCTGCCAGGGACAGCTCGTAGGCTTCGCCGTTCTGGCCGCAGTCTTCGCCTTTGTCCAGCACGTAGCGCGCAGCGTTCCAGATCTTGTTGCAGAAGTTGCGATAGCCTTCGACGCGGCCCATGTCGAACTTGATGTCGCGACCGGTCGATGCCAGCGAGCAGAACGTGAAGCGCAGGGCGTCGGTGCCATAGCTGGCGATGCCGTCGGCGAACTCGTCGCGGGTCTGCTTCTCGATCTTCTTCGCCAGTTTCGGCTGCATCATGCCGGAGGTGCGTTTCTGCACCAGCTCTTCCAGCTCGATGCCGTCGATGATGTCCAGCGGGTCCAGGACGTTGCCCTTGGACTTGGACATCTTCTGGCCCTGGCCATCACGCACAAGGCCGTGCACATAAACGGTCTTGAACGGAACCTGTGGCGTGCCGTCTTCGTTTTTCACCAGGTGCATGGTGAGCATGATCATCCGGGCAACCCAGAAGAAAATGATGTCGAAACCGGTCACCAGCACGTCGGTGGAGTGGAATTTCTTCAGGAACTCGGTCTGCTCCGGCCAGCCGAGCGTGGAGAAAGTCCACAGGCCCGAACTGAACCAGGTATCCAGAACATCGTTGTCCTGTTGCAGCGCAACGTCCGGGCCAAGGTTGTTCTTGGCACGCACTTCGGCTTCGTCGCGACCGACGTAGACCTTACCCGACTCGTCGTACCAGGCCGGAATCCGGTGACCCCACCACAGCTGACGGCTGATGCACCAATCCTGGATGTCGCGCATCCACGAGAAGTACATGTTTTCATATTGTTTTGGCACGAACTGAATGCGGCCGTCTTCAACCGCAGCGATGGCCGGCTCGGCCAATGGCTTGGTGGACACGTACCACTGGTCGGTCAGCCACGGCTCGATGATGGTGCCGGAGCGGTCGCCTTTCGGCACTTTCAGGGCGTGATCGTCGACGCTGACCAGCAGACCGGCGGCTTCGAATGCAGCCACGATCTGTTTGCGCGCTTCGAAACGGTCCAGGCCGGCGTATTCGGCCGGAAGCTTGCCGTCGACTTCGGTGTTCAGCGTGCCGTCCAGGTTGAACACCTGGGCTGCGGGCAGAACATTGGCGTTCTTGTCGAAGATGTTCAGCAGTGGCAGGTTGTGGCGCTTGCCGACTTCGTAGTCGTTGAAATCGTGGGCCGGGGTGATTTTCACGCAACCGGTGCCAAATTCAGGATCGCAGTAATCGTCGGCGATGATCGGGATGCGGCGGCCAACCAGTGGCAGCTCGACAAATTTGCCGATCAGGGCTTTGTAGCGTTCATCGTTCGGGTTAACGGCCACGGCGGCGTCGCCGAGCATGGTTTCCGGGCGAGTGGTCGCGACGATCAGGTAGTCGTTGCCTTCAGCGGTTTTAGCGCCGTCGGCCAGTGGGTACTTCAGGTTCCACAGGAAACCTTTCTCGTCGTGGTTTTCCACTTCGAGGTCGGAAATCGCCGTGTGCAACTTGGTGTCCCAGTTGACCAGACGCTTGCCGCGATAGATCAGGCCGTCTTCGTGCAGGCGCACGAACGCTTCTTTAACCGCTTCCGAGAGGCCGTCGTCCATGGTGAAGCGCTCACGACTCCAGTCCACGGACGAGCCGAGGCGGCGGATCTGACGGCTGATGTTGCCGCCGGACTGATCCTTCCACTCCCAGACTTTCTCGAGGAATTTCTCGCGGCCCAGATCATGGCGATTCTGGCCCTGGGCTTCGAGTTGGCGTTCCACCAGCATTTGCGTGGCGATACCGGCATGGTCGGTACCCGGCTGCCACAGGGTGTTGCGACCCTGCATGCGGCGGAAACGGATCAGGGCGTCCATGATCGCGTTGTTGAAGCCGTGACCCATGTGCAGGCTGCCGGTGACGTTCGGCGGCGGGATCATGATGGTGTAGGACTCGCCCGCGCCTTGCGGGGCGAAGTAATTCTCAGACTCCCAGGTGTTGTACCAGGAAGTTTCAATGGCGTGCGGCTGGTAGGTCTTATCCATGCGCGGCGGGACCCTATTGGCATTTATTCAGGAAAAGCCGGCAAGTATAGCGGGGCGTGGGGCGTAGGGCGAGCAGGTGCGGACAGGGCGCTTGATCAATTCCAGCGCAGATCAGATGTGGGAGCGAGCCTGCTCGCGATGCGGGCGCCGCGGTCTGTCAGGAAACCGAGGTGATGCTATCGCGAGCAGGCTCGCTCCCACAGGGAAAGGTGGTGTTATTCGTACTGACTGAGCAACCGTTCCATCCGCGCATCAAGACGGCGTTTGATTTCGGTTTCGATGTGCGGGGCGAAGTCGTCGATCACATCTTGCATGATCAATAGCGCGGCGGCGCGCAGTTCGCTGTCCAGATGCAGCAGGGCGTCGGCGCCTTTGCTGGCGGCAGGCGACGGTTGCGCGGCTGGGGCGGGTGGTGGTGTCGTTTCGACCGGTTGCGGCGCGTTGCCGACTGTGTCGAACAGCATGGGGATCTGTTCCTGATCACCTTCAATGACCGTGTCGGTCAGCAAGGGCGGTTGCAGGTTGTCATCGCCGAGCAGTTGGCGGATCGACTCGAGGTCATCCAACAGATGCGCGGAATTTTGCTGCGGTTTTGGAGTGTCCATCGTAATGCTCAGAGTCGCTGTAAACGGTGATCTTGCAGAGGATAGCCCTGTTCGCGGTAGAAACGGAAACTCTCCCGCGCAGCCGAACGAATCGTCGGATCTTCCACCACCACTTCCGCCACGCGGGCGAACTGTTTGGCAAATACCGGCACTTTCAGGTCGAGATTGACTAGCAGATCCTGATGCTGACCGCAGTCATCGCCAAGACCCAGGACAATCAAACCCTCCGGCTCGCTTTCAGCGGGACCATGGGGCACGAAGCTTTCGCCCTTGAAGGCCCACAAACGTGCATCGAGATCGTCACGCTGGGCGGCATCGCTGCAGTGCAGGTAAATGCGGTGGCCCATGCGCCAGGCTTTTTCGGTGAGCTTGCAGGCAAAATCCAGCCGTGCCGAAGGATCGGCGCTGGGCAGGATATAAAAGTCGACTTTGGTCATTGCGGTTCCTGAGCCTTGAGCGGCGTCACCCGAAAGCAACGCCGCCCCAGGTCATCGGTTTCAGGCTTTGGCGCGGTCCAGCAGGTATTGGGTCAGCAGGGGAACCGGACGGCCAGTGGCGCCCTTGTCCTTGCCGCCGCTGGTCCAGGCCGTGCCGGCGATGTCCAGGTGCGCCCAGTTCAGGCTCTTGGTGAAGCGCGACAGGAAGCAGGCAGCGGTAATGGCGCCGGCTTTCGGGCCGCCAATGTTGGCGATGTCGGCGAACGGGCTGTCCAGCTGCTCTTGATATTCATCGAACAGCGGCAGTTGCCAGGCGCGGTCGTCGGCGGCTTGGCCGGCGCTCAGCAGTTGGCTGATCAGCTCGTCGTTGTTGCCCAGCAGGCCCGAGGTGTGAGAACCCAGTGCGACGACACAAGCGCCGGTCAGGGTGGCGATGTCGATCACCGCTTGCGGCTTGAAACGTTCGGAGTAGGTCAGAGCATCGCACAGCACCAGACGGCCTTCGGCGTCGGTATTGAGGATTTCCACGGTCTGGCCGCTCATGGTGGTAACGATGTCGCCCGGACGCGAAGCGTTGCCGCTCGGCATGTTCTCGGCGCAAGCCAGGATGCACACCAGGTTGATCGGCAGTTTCAGCTCAAGCACGGCACGCAGGGTACCGAACACGCTGGCGGCGCCGCCCATGTCGTACTTCATTTCATCCATGCCGGCGCCCGGCTTGAGGCTGATGCCGCCGGTGTCGAAGGTGATGCCTTTGCCGACCAGTGCGTACGGCTTCTCGGATTTCTTGCCGCCGCTGTATTGCATGACGATCAAGCGTGGCGGCTGGGCGCTGCCCTGGCCGACCGCGTAGAACGAGCCCATGCCCAGGTCCTTGATCTTCTTCTCATCAAGGACTTCCACTTTCAGGCTCTTGAATTCTTTGCCCAGACTCTTGGCTTGCTCGCCCAGGAACGTCGGGTGGCAGATGTTTGGTGGCAGGTTGCCCAGGTTGCGGGTGAAGGCCATGCCATTGGCGATTGCGGTGGCGTGGGCCACGGCGCGTTCGATTTCGGCCTGTGCTGCCTTGATGGTCACCAGGGTGATTTTCTTCAGGGAGAGCGGGTCGGCTTTCTGGCTCTTGAACTGGTCGAAAGTGTACTCGCCATCCACCAGGGTTTCGGCCAACAGGCGGGTCTTGCCATAGCTGTCGCGGCCTTTGACCACGACTTCGTCCAGGGCCAGAACGGCATCGCTGCCGCCCAGGCCTTTAAGGGTGTTGAGGATGCCGGCGATGATTTTGCGGAACGGGCGATCGCCCAGCTCTTCATCCTTGCCCACGCCCACCAGCAACACGCGCTCGGCCTTGAGGTTAGGCAGGCTGTGCAGCAACAGGCTCTGGCCGACTTTTCCGGCCAGGTCGCCGCGCTTGAGAACGGCACTGATGGTGCCACCGCTCAGTTCGTCGAGTTGTTTGGCAACGGCGCCGAGCTTGCGGCCTTCGCCGATGGCGA
Source organism: Pseudomonas sp. S2_A02 (assembly GCF_054668495.1). Classification (NCBI taxonomy): domain Bacteria; kingdom Pseudomonadati; phylum Pseudomonadota; class Gammaproteobacteria; order Pseudomonadales; family Pseudomonadaceae; genus Pseudomonas; species Pseudomonas sp. S2_A02. The sequence continues at coordinate 4,847,673 of NZ_CP162776.1, forward strand.
CCACCAGCGTGGCGGTCTTCAACGTTTCCGGGCTAACGCTTTTTACAACCAGTTCCATGTCTGGGTCCCTGAATTAATGGTCAAAGTGCGCGACGCGCAGAGGCTTGCTTATAAGAAAGACGCCGGTGCAGTGCCAGCGACAAAGGCCGCAGTTTGAACCTCGCTACCGGCGCCTGACAACCCTCGGTCATGCGAACTTCGGTGGTTCAGGTGTCTGCTTGAGCGTGCGCAGTGACAGGCGCACCCAATCACAGGATAATGCGCCATCTTTTTCGGCGGCTCTGCCCTGCGGGCCGACCGATACGTTTGTTTGTTTGGCCGCTTAGCCTGACAACCCTGGAGTGTCTGGTTTGATTGTCTTCCGTTATCTATCCCGCGAAGTCCTGTTGACCTTGAGCGCCGTCAGCGCCGTGCTGCTGGTCATCATCATGAGCGGACGCTTTATCAAGTACCTCGCCCAGGCGGCCTCTGGCCTGCTGGATCCGGGGTCGCTGTTCCTGATCATGGGTTTCCGTCTGCCGGGTTTTCTGCAGTTGATCCTGCCTTTGGGGCTGTTTCTCGGGATTTTGCTGGCCTACGGTCGCCTATATCTTGAAAGTGAAATGACCGTGTTGTCTGCCACTGGCATGAGTCAGCAGCGTCTGTTCGCCATGACCCTTTTTCCGGCCACCCTGGTTGCGCTGGTGGTGGCATGGCTGAGCCTGAGCCTGGCGCCGCAAGGGGCCAATCAGTTCCAGTTGCTGCTGAACAAACAGGATGCACTGACTGAATTCGATACCCTTGAGCCGGGCCGCTTCCAGGCCTTGCGCGACGGTACTCGGGTGACCTACACCGAACAACTGTCGGATGACCGCATCAATCTGGGCGGCGTGTTCATTTCGCAGAAAAATATAAACTCCGACAAAAAGGATCGCGGGATTTCCGTACTGGTGGCCGAGAAGGGGCGTCAGGAAATTCGCCCCGACGGCAACCGTTATCTGATCCTCGACAACGGCTACCGTTACGACGGTAATCCGGGTCAGGCCGACTACCGCGCCATCAAATACGACGAGTACGGCGTATTGCTGCCCAAGCCGGACGTCAGCGACGAAGTCACCGACCGTGACGCGATGACCACCCGTTCCTTGCTGGGCAGTGATGACATCCGCTCGCGCACTGAACTGCAATGGCGTCTGTCCCTGCCGTTGCTGGTCTTCATCGTGACCCTGATGGCGGTGCCGCTGTCGCGGGTTAACCCGCGCCAGGGCCGTTTCCTCAAGTTGCTGCCGGCGATTCTTCTTTATATGGCTTACCTGACCATCCTGATTGCCGCTCGCGGCGCCCTCGAAAAGGGCAAGATTCCGGCGGCATTGGGCTTGTGGTGGGTGCATGCGATCTTCCTGGTCATCGGCCTGGGCTTGTTGTACTGGGAGCCGCTGCGCTTGAAAATGGCGAGTCGCCGCAGTGCGCTGGAGGTGGCCCGTGGATAAGCTCGATCGCTACATCGGTAGCAGCGTGTTCGTCGCGATCCTGGCAGTGCTGGGGATCATCCTCGGCCTGGCAACGCTGTTTGCCTTCATCGATGAAATGAGTGAGGTCAGCGATACCTATACGCTGATGGATGTCCTGAGCTACGTGCTGCTGACCGCTCCGCGCCGTCTGTACGACATGTTGCCGATGGCGGCGCTGATCGGTTGCCTGATCGGCCTCGGCAGCCTGGCCAGCCACAGCGAACTGACCATCATGCGTGCTGCGGGCGTATCGCTTGGGCGGATCGTCTGGGCCGTCATGAAGCCGATGCTGCTTCTGATGGCGGTGGGGCTGGTGATTGGCGAATACGTCGCGCCGGCCACGGAGGTCACCGCTCAGGCCAATCGCTCGCTGGCCCAGGGCAGTGGCGATGCACAAAGCGCCAAGCACGGTCTGTGGCACCGGCAGGGTGACGAGTTCATTCACGTCAACTCTGTGCAACCCAATGGTCTGCTGTACGGCGTGACCCGTTATCGCTTCGACGATCAACGCCATATGCTGTCTTCGAGCTTTGCCAAGCGCGCGGAATTCGACACGGATCACTGGCAACTGAGCGATGTCACAACCACGTTGTTCCATGACAAGAGCACCGAAGTGGTGACGACTCCGGTGGAGCGTTGGGAAGTAGCCCTGAGCCCGCAACTGCTGAGCACTGTGGTGATGGCGCCTGAATCTCTCTCGATCACCGGTCTGTGGAGTTACATCCACTACCTGGCTGACCAGGGCCTGAGCAACGGTCGTTACTGGCTGGCGTTTTGGGTCAAGGTGTTGCAGCCACTGGTGACCGCCGCATTGGTGTTGATGGCAATTTCCTTCATCTTCGGCCCGCTGCGTTCGGTGACTCTCGGTCAGCGGGTCTTTACCGGTGTGCTGGTGGGCTTCACCTTCCGCATCGTCCAGGATTTGCTGGGGCCTTCGAGCCTGGTGTTCGGTTTCTCTCCGCTGTTTGCGGTGCTGGTGCCGGCCGGTGTCTGTGCCCTGGCCGGGGTCTGGTTGTTGCGCCGGGCCGGTTGATCGCGGGTTATTCCCGACATTGCTTGTCACTCAAAACGCCCCGGTCGCAAGACCGGGGCGTTTTTGTACGCGCCGTCTGACCTGCGAACGTGACGCTTGCGCCGTGGATCAGGTACAATTCCCGGCTATTTTTCGGCGGGCTATGCCTGCAGCCTTTTTGAGTGTTGATCCGTGAGTGATTTGAGTCATATCCGCAATTTCTCCATCATCGCCCACATTGACCATGGCAAGTCGACGCTGGCCGATCGCTTCATCCAGATGTGCGGCGGCCTTGCCGAGCGCGAAATGGAAGCCCAGGTACTGGACTCCATGGACCTGGAGCGTGAACGCGGGATCACCATCAAGGCCCATAGCGTCACCCTTTATTACACCGCCCGCGATGGCATCAAGTACCAGCTGAACTTCATTGACACCCCCGGCCACGTTGACTTCACCTACGAAGTCAGCCGGTCGCTGGCGGCCTGTGAAGGTGCATTGCTGGTGGTCGATGCCGGTCAGGGCGTTGAGGCGCAGTCGGTTGCCAACTGCTACACGGCGATCGAGCAGGGCCTGGAAGTCATGCCAGTCCTGAACAAGATCGACCTGCCACAGGCCGATCCGGATCGCGTCAAAGAAGAAATCGAAAAAATCATCGGCATCGATGCCACCGATGCGGTCGAGTGCTCTGCCAAGACTGGCCTGGGCGTCGACGAAGTGCTCGAACGCCTGGTTCACACCATTCCTGCGCCGACCGGCAACTACGAAGATCCGCTGCAAGCGTTGATCATCGACTCCTGGTTCGACAACTACCTGGGCGTTGTTTCCCTGGTACGCGTGCGTCATGGTCGTGTGAAGAAGGGCGACAAGATCCTGGTTAAATCCACCGGCAAGATCCACTTGGTGGACAGCGTCGGTGTCTTCAACCCGAAACACACTGCCACCGTTGACCTGAAGGCGGGCGAAGTAGGCTTCATCATCGCCGGCATCAAGGACATTCACGGTGCACCGGTCGGTGACACCCTGACCTTGAGCTCCACGCCAGACGTTGACGTGCTGCCAGGTTTCAAACGCATTCAGCCGCAGGTGTATGCCGGTCTGTTCCCGGTCAGCTCCGACGACTTCGAAGATTTCCGTGAAGCGCTGCAAAAGCTCACCCTCAACGACTCGTCCTTGCAGTACACCCCGGAAAGCTCCGACGCGCTGGGCTTCGGCTTCCGTTGCGGGTTCCTCGGCATGCTGCACATGGAAATCATCCAGGAGCGCCTGGAGCGCGAGTACGACCTGGACCTGATCACCACGGCGCCAACGGTAATTTTCGAGCTGTTGCTGAAAACCGGTGAAACGATTTACGTCGACAACCCATCGAAGCTTCCGGACGTGTCTTCGATCGAAGACATGCGTGAGCCGATCGTGCGGGCCAATATTCTTGTGCCGCAAGAGCACCTGGGCAACGTCATTACGCTGTGCATCGAGAAGCGTGGCGTGCAGCACGACATGCTGTTCCTCGGGTCGCAGGTCCAGGTGACCTACGATATTCCGATGAACGAAGTGGTCCTGGACTTCTTCGACCGTCTGAAATCCACCAGCCGCGGCTATGCTTCGCTGGATTACCATTTCGACCGTTACCAATCGGCTAGTCTGGTGAAACTGGATGTGCTGATCAACGGTGACAAGGTCGACGCCTTGGCGTTGATCGTGCACCGGGACAATGCGCACTACAAAGGTCGCCAGTTGACCGAGAAGATGAAAGAACTGATTCCGCGCCAGATGTTCGACGTCGCGATCCAGGCCGCCATCGGCGGGCAGATCATTGCGCGGACTTCCGTCAAGGCACTCAGAAAGAACGTATTGGCCAAATGCTACGGCGGTGACGTTAGTCGTAAGCGCAAGCTGTTGGAAAAGCAGAAGGCCGGTAAAAAACGCATGAAGCAGGTCGGTAACGTGGAGATTCCACAAGAAGCCTTCCTTGCAGTGCTCAGGTTGGATAGTTAGGTCCTATGTCACTAAATTTCCCGCTGTTGCTGGTCATCGCCGTGTTTGTCTGCGGCCTGTTGGCGTTGCTCGATTTGCTGTTCCTGGCGCCACGGCGCCGGGCTGCCATTAACTCTTACCAGGGTAGCGTCAGCCAGGCTGACATGGTGGTGGTCGAGAAACTGAACAAAGAGCCGCTGCTGGTCGAATACGGCAAGTCGTTTTTCCCGGTGTTGTTCATCGTGCTGGTGCTGCGTTCGTTCCTGGTGGAACCGTTCCAGATTCCTTCCGGCTCGATGAAACCGACCCTGGATGTCGGCGACTTCATTCTGGTGAGCAAGTTTTCTTACGGGATCCGCCTGCCGGTGATCGACAAGAAAGTCATCGAAGTCGGTGATCCGCAGCGCGGCGATGTCATGGTGTTCCGCTACCCGAGCGACCCGAACGTCAATTACATCAAGCGTGTGGTGGGCCTGCCGGGTGACCAGATTCGCTACACCGCGGACAAGCGTCTGTTCGTCAACGGTGAGTCGATTGCCGAACAACTGGTCGGCTCCGAGCCGGGCACGTTGGGCAGCGCCGAGCTCTACAAGGAAAAACTCGGCGTCGCCGAGCACCTTATCCGCAAGGAAATGAGCCGCTACCGTGCAACGCCGGATCATTCGTGGACCGTGCCTGCCGGGCACTACTTCATGATGGGCGACAACCGCGACAACTCGAACGACAGTCGCTACTGGGATGATCCGAGCATTCCCAAGGATCTGCTGGGCATGGTTCCCGACAAGAATATCGTCGGCAAGGCCTTCGCAGTCTGGATGAGCTGGCCGGAACCCAAACTCAGTCACCTGCCGAATTTCTCGCGGGTTGGCCTGATCAAGTAATCACACACGGCGCTGTTGAACACAGCGCCGAATGCATTTCTGGAACCGGCATAATCGGCGACAGAAGCATGAAAACAACGATATTCAGGACGTTATTTTTGAACACAGCGTTAATTGTCCCAAGCCTGCGCCATACCACGGCGATGGCGGTGGAATCCAGCCACGAACTCAGCGTGGGTAAACCGTGAGCGTCTCCTTAAGCCGTCTAGAGCGTCAGCTCGGCTACACCTTCAAAGACCAGGAACTGATGGTCCTGGCCCTGACTCACCGCAGCTTTGCCGGGCGCAACAATGAACGCCTGGAGTTCCTCGGTGATGCCATCCTCAACTTCGTCGCTGGCGAGGCGCTGTTCGATCGCTTCCCGTTGGCCCGCGAAGGCCAGTTGTCGCGTTTGCGCGCCCGCTTGGTGAAAGGTGAGACCCTGGCCGTACTGGCTCGTGGTTTTGACCTGGGCGAATACCTGCGCCTGGGCTCCGGCGAGTTGAAAAGCGGCGGTTTCCGTCGCGAGTCAATTCTGGCCGATGCCCTGGAAGCGCTGATCGGTGCGATCTATCTTGACGCCGGCATGGACATGGCGCGCGAGCGCGTGCTGGCCTGGCTGGCCGGAGAGTTCGAAGGCCTGACGCTGGTCGACACCAACAAAGATCCGAAAACCCGCCTGCAGGAATTCCTGCAGTCCCGTGGTTGTGAGCTGCCGCGTTACGAAGTGGTGGATATCCAGGGTGAGCCGCATTGCCGGACGTTCTTCGTCGAATGCGAAATCATCTTACTGAATGAAAAAAGCCGAGGTCAGGGTGTGAGTCGTCGTATTGCCGAACAGGTAGCGGCCGCCGCAGCACTGATTGCCCTGGGTGTGGAGAATGGCAATGACTGATACAACCGCAACTCGCTGTGGCTATGTTGCCATCGTCGGCCGTCCCAACGTGGGCAAGTCCACGCTGCTGAACCATATTCTGGGTCAGAAGCTGGCGATCACCTCGCGCAAGCCGCAGACCACCCGTCACAACATGCTCGGCATCAAGACCGAAGGCGCCGTTCAGGCGATCTACGTCGACACCCCGGGCATGCACAAGGGCGGCGAAAAGGCTCTGAACCGTTACATGAACAAAACCGCTTCGGCGGCGTTGAAAGACGTCGACGTGGTGATCTTCGTGGTTGACCGCACCAAGTGGACCGACGAAGACCAGATGGTCCTCGAACGAGTGCAGTACGTGACCGGCCCGCTGATCGTGGCGTTGAACAAGACCGACCGCATCGAAGACAAATCCGAGCTGATGCCGCACCTGAGCTGGTTGCAGGAGCAGCTGCCGAACGCGCAGATCATGCCGATCTCGGCCCAGCACGGGCACAACCTGGACGCGCTGGAACGAGTGATCGCCGAGCACCTGCCGGAAAACGATCACTTCTTCCCGGAAGATCAGATCACTGACCGCAGCAGCCGTTTCCTCGCCGCCGAACTGGTGCGCGAGAAAATCATGCGCCAGTTGGGCGCCGAGCTGCCGTACCAGATCACCGTGGAAATCGAAGAGTTCAAGCAGCAGGGCAAGACCCTGCACATTCATGCCTTGATCCTCGTCGAACGTGACGGTCAGAAGAAAATCATCATTGGCGACAAAGGCGAGCGCATCAAGCGCATCGGCACCGAGGCGCGCAAGGACATGGAGCTGCTGTTCGACTCCAAGATCATGCTCAACCTGTGGGTCAAGGTTAAGGGCGGCTGGTCCGATGACGAACGTGCGTTGCGTTCGCTGGGTTACGGCGACCTGTAAACCGTTTGGCAGCACATAGATCTACTGTGGGAGCGGGCTTGCTCGCGAAGAGGATGTAACATTCAGCATTGATGTTGACTGTTATACCGCTTTCGCGAGCAAGCCCGCTCCCACATTGGTTTTGGGTTGTTTGTAAAACTGCGTTCCGTCATTGAGAACTCTGACTCCCATGTCTCAAACCCCCATCGGCCAACCCGCCTACGTCCTCCACTCCCGCGCCTACCGCGAAAGCAGCGCGCTGGTGGATTTCCTTACGCCGCAAGGTCGGCTGCGCGCGGTGTTGCGTAGCGCGCGGGGCAAGGCAGGGACGTTGGCGCGGCCGTTCGTGCCGCTGGAAGTCGAGTTCCGTGGCCGAGGCGAGTTGAAAAATGTCGGCCGCATGGAAAGCGCTGGTGTTTCCACCTGGCTCAACGGCGAGGCGCTGTTCAGCGGTCTTTATCTCAACGAATTGCTGATTCGCCTGCTGCCCGCCGAAGACCCTCATCCCGCGGTTTTCGATCACTACGCCGCGACCTTGCTCGCCCTGGCCGAAGGCCGCCCGCTGGAGCCGTTGCTGCGCTCTTTCGAATGGCGTCTGCTCGACGACCTCGGTTACGGCTTTGCATTGAGCATCGACATCCACGGCGACCCCATTGCGCCAGATGGCCTCTACCGCTTGCAAGTGGATGCAGGCCTGGAGCGGGTCTATCTGCTGCAACCGGGCCTGTTCAACGGCACTGAACTGCTGGCGATGGCCGATGCCGACTGGTCCGCGCCCGGCGCACTGTCCGCCGCCAAGCGCTTGATGCGTCAGGCATTGGCCGTTCATCTGGGCGGGCGTCCTCTGGTCAGTCGCGAGTTGTTTCGCAAGCCATAGTGTCGCAAGCCATAGGAGTTGGTGATGCTTGCGTCAACAGACCCAAGCTCCCCGTGTATGCTGTGCACCGAACTTTCCCTTATTTTCAGGAGCGCTTCCGTGACCACCAGCAATCGCATTCTTCTTGGCGTGAACATCGACCACGTTGCCACCCTGCGTCAGGCCCGGGGTACTCGCTACCCGGATCCGGTCAAGGCAGCGCTGGATGCGGAAGAGGCGGGCGCTGACGGCATCACCGTGCACCTGCGCGAAGACCGCCGGCACATTCAGGAGCGCGACGTCCTGTTGCTCAAGGACGTGCTGCAAACCCGCATGAACTTCGAAATGGGCGTCACCGAAGAAATGATGGCTTTCGCCGAACGCATTCGCCCGGCACATATTTGCCTGGTCCCGGAAACCCGTCAGGAGCTGACCACCGAAGGCGGTCTGGACGTGGCAGGGCAGGAGGCGCGAATCAAGGCAGCGGTGGATCGCCTGGCGAAGATCGGCTGTGAAGTGTCGCTGTTCATCGACGCGGACGAGCGGCAGATCGAAGCATCCCGTCGTATTGGTGCGCCAGCCATTGAATTGCACACCGGGCGTTATGCGGACGCCGAGACGCCGACTGCAGTGGCCGAGGAGCTGAAGCGCGTGGCCAATGGCGTGGCCTTCGGCCTGGCCCAGGGCCTGATCGTCAACGCCGGTCACGGCCTGCACTATCACAACGTCGAGGCTGTTGCGGCGATCAAGGGCATCAACGAACTGAACATCGGCCATGCATTGGTGGCTCATGCGTTGTTCGTCGGGTTCAAGTCGGCGGTGTCGGAGATGAAAGCGCTGATTCTGGCAGCTGCGTTGAAAGGTTAGATCGGCGGCGCTGCCATCGCGGGCAAGCCACGCTCCCACAGGTCCGAGTTGAACGACAACTATGTACTCGACGCGGACCTGTGGGAGCGTGGCTTGTCCGCGATGGCGTCCTTGAAGGCAGCGAAGATTTAGAGCGGAGGGGTTTCCTGGCTCGGCTTGGTCTTGTCGACCCCCGGCACATGCAGATTGCCCTCAGCGATCTGATTGCCTTCCAGTTGCGGCTGCGTGACCCACGTCAGGATGTCGTAGTAACGACGAATGTTTGCCACGAAGTGCACCGGTTCGCCGCCCCGGGCGTAGCCGTAACGGGTTTTGCTGAACCACTTCTTCTCGGAAAGACGCGGCAGGATTTTCTTCACGTCCAGCCACTTGTCCGGGTTCAGGCCTTCCTTGGCCGCCAGTTTGCGTGCGTCATCCAGGTGGCCGCTGCCGACGTTGTAGGCTGCCAGTGCGAACCACGTACGATCCGGCTCCTGGATCGACTCGTCCAATTGATCCTTCATGTAGGCCAGGTACTTCGCGCCACCCATGATGCTTTGTTTGGGGTCAAGGCGATTGGATACGCCCATCGCTTGCGCCGTGTTCTGGGTCAGCATCATCAATCCGCGTACGCCGGTCTTGGACGTGACCGCCGCTTGCCACAGTGATTCCTGATAACCGATCGCCGCCAGCAGGCGCCAGTCGACTTTTTCTTTCTTGGCGTACGCCTTGAAGTGCTGTTCGTATTTTGGCAGCCGTTGCTGCAAGTGCTGGGCGAAGGTGGTGGCGCCCATGTAGCCGAGTACATCGACGTGGCCGTAGTAACGATCTTTCAGACGTTGCAGGGTGCCGTTTTTCTTCACCTTGTCGAGGTAGGTGTTGATCTCGTTGAGCAGGCTGTTGTCTTCGCCAGCGGCCACGGCCCAGCTCTGATTACTGGCGTCACCAAGATCGAAGGCGACCCGCACGTTGGGGAAGTACACCTGGTTCATCGCGACTTCGTTGGAATCGACCAGGGTCAGATCGATCTGGGCTTCGTCGACCATGCGCAGCAAGTCGACCACTTCAACCGCGTCGGACTCTTCGTATTCAATGCCGGGATATTTCTTTTTCAGCTCTGCCAATTGCTCGGCGTGAGTGCTGCCCTTGAGCACCATGATCTTCTTGCCGACCAGGTCGCCTGCGTCGGTCGGCCGTGACTGGCCGTTGCGGTAGATGATCTGTGGGGTGACTTCGAGGTAGGAGTGGGAAAACCGCACCTGTCTTTTACGTTGCTCGCTGCTGACCAGGCCGGCAGCAGCCAGCACCGGGCCATTGGGCTTGCCCACCTGACTGAACAGGTCATCGAGGTTGTCGGCGGTTTCGATCTTGAGTTCCACCCCCAGATCGTCGGCGAAGCGCTTCACCAGCTCGTATTCGAAGCCGGTTTCACCGTTGCGATCCTGAAAGTAGGTGGCGGGACTGTTACGGGTAACCACCCGCAGCACGCCATCCTCCTTTACGCGCTCCAGCGTGTTGGGTTTATCAACACAGCCGCTGAGCATCAGGAAGAGTCCGGTTGCGATCAGCCATTTGGCATACCGCGGACGCAAAGCCGTTGGGGAAAACATCTGCGCAGTATACGCAAAGGACCACGAGCGCCATATCTCGACAGCAAAGGGCTTGTCTGCTAGAGCGTCTATAACCCGCTTGGAGCCCGCAGGAATGGGCCTGAACAGCATTTTGTGACAGAAAAAATAACCCTCGACACGCACCTGTTTCGGGCCCGAATACCCGGCCCGACGTTCGGGTACAGCCGTGCGTACCGTTTCGGGTGCTGTCGCGGGCGGTTTAGGCTAGAATGCACGGCCTCAAAGCACACCCCTTCCCGAGGCTGTCCCGAAGATGTTGATCCTGCGCGGCGCTCCTGCCCTTTCTGCCTTTCGCCACAGCAAACTCCTTGAGCAACTGAGCCAGAAGGTTCCGGCTGTCAGTGGCTTGTATGCTGAATTCGCTCACTTCGCCGAAGTTACCGGCGTCCTGACCGGCGACGAACAGCAGGTGCTCGCGCGCCTTCTGAAGTACGGCCCAAGCGTTCCAGTACAAGAGCCAACCGGTCGTCTGTTTCTGGTGTTGCCACGTTTCGGCACCATCTCACCGTGGTCCAGTAAAGCCAGCGACATCGCTCGCAACTGTGGTCTTACCAAGATCCAGCGCCTGGAGCGCGGTATCGCGTTCTACGTCGCCGGCCAGTTCAGCGACGCCGAAGCGCAGCTGATCTCGGACGCGCTGCATGACCGTATGACCCAGATCGTCCTCGGTAACCTCGAACAAGCCGCCGGCCTGTTCAGCCACGCCGAGCCCAAGCCCCTGACCGCGATCGACGTGTTGGGTGGCGGCCGCGCCGCGCTGGAAAAAGCCAACACCGAGCTGGGCCTGGCGCTGGCCGAAGACGAAATCGACTATCTGGTCAACGCCTTCGTCGGCTTGAAACGCAATCCGCACGACATCGAACTGATGATGTTTGCTCAGGCGAACTCCGAGCACTGCCGTCACAAGATCTTCAACGCAAGTTGGGACATCGACGGTCAGAGCCAGGAAAAAAGCCTGTTCGGCATGATCAAGAACACCTATCAGATGCACAGCGAAGGTGTTTTGTCGGCTTATAAGGACAACGCCTCGGTGATTGTCGGCTCCGTTGCCGGCCGTTTCTTCCCGGACCCTGAAACCCGCCAGTACGGCGCGGTGCAGGAACCGGTGCATATCCTGATGAAAGTCGAAACTCACAACCACCCGACCGCGATTGCCCCGTTCCCGGGCGCATCCACCGGTAGCGGCGGTGAGATTCGCGACGAAGGCGCAACCGGTCGCGGCGCCAAGCCAAAGGCTGGCCTGACTGGTTTCACCGTGTCCAACCTGCAAATCCCGGGCTTCGAGCAGCCGTGGGAAGTGCCGTACGGCAAGCCTGAGCGCATCGTTACCGCGCTGGACATCATGATCGAAGGCCCATTGGGTGGCGCCGCGTTCAACAACGAATTCGGTCGTCCGGCCCTGACCGGCTATTTCCGTACCTTCGAACAATCGATCACCACCCCGCGTGGCGACGAAGTTCGTGGTTACCACAAGCCGATCATGCTGGCTGGCGGCATGGGTAACATCCGTGCCGAACACGTACAGAAAGGCGAGATCACCGTCGGCTCCAAGCTGATCGTTCTTGGCGGCCCGGCAATGCTCATTGGCCTGGGCGGCGGCGCGGCTTCCTCCATGGCCACCGGCACCAGCTCGGCGGATCTGGATTTCGCATCCGTACAGCGCGAAAACCCGGAAATGGAACGTCGCTGCCAGGAAGTCATCGACCGTTGCTGGCAGTTGGGTGACAAAAACCCGATCAGCTTCATCCACGACGTCGGCGCGGGCGGTCTGTCCAACGCCTTCCCGGAACTGGTCAACGACGGCAACCGTGGCGGTCGCTTCGAACTGCGCAACATTCCAAACGACGAGCCGGGCATGGCCCCGCACGAAATCTGGAGTAACGAATCCCAGGAACGCTACGTTCTGGCAGTCGGCCCTGCGGACTTCGAACGCTTCCAGGCGATCTGCGAACGTGAGCGTTGCCCGTTTGCCGTGGTCGGCGAAGCCACTGCCGAGCCGCAGCTTACTGTCACGGATAGCCACTTCGGCAACAGTCCGGTGGACATGCCGCTCGAAGTGCTGCTGGGCAAAGCCCCGCGCATGCACCGTTCGGCCGTTCGCGAAAACGAGCTGGGCGACGATTTTGATCCGTCGACCCTCGAGATCGCCGACAGCGTCGAACGCGTTCTGCATCACCCTGCCGTGGCCAGCAAAAGCTTCCTGATCACCATCGGCGACCGCACCATCACCGGCCTCGTGGCCCGTGATCAGATGGTCGGCCCGTGGCAGGTTCCGGTGGCTGACGTTGCCGTCACCGCCACCAGCTTCGACGTCTACACCGGTGAAGCCATGGCCATGGGCGAGCGCACTCCGCTGGCTCTGCTGGACGCTCCGGCGTCGGGCCGCATGGCCATCGGCGAAACCCTGACCAACATCGCGGCGTCGCGCATCGCCAAAATCTCCGACATCAAACTGTCGGCGAACTGGATGTCCGCCGCCGGTCACCCGGGTGAAGACGCGCGTCTGTACGACACCGTGAAAGCGGTCGGCATGGAATTGTGCCCGGACCTCGGCATCACCATTCCGGTGGGCAAGGACTCCATGTCCATGGCCACCCGTTGGAACGACGACGGCGTCGACAAGACTGTGACTTCGCCGATGTCGCTGATCGTGACCGGTTTCGCGCCCGTGGCTGACATCCGTCAGACCATGACCCCGCAACTGCGCATGGACAAGGGCACCACCGACCTGATCCTGATCGACCTCGGTCGCGGTCAGAACCGCATGGGCGCTTCGATCCTCGCTCAGGTTCACGGCAAACTCGGCAAGCAGGCCCCGGACGTCGATGACGCCGAAGACCTGAAAGCCTTCTTCGCCGTGATCCAGGGCCTCAACGCCGACGGTCACTTGCTGGCTTACCACGACCGTTCCGACGGTGGTCTGCTGACCAGCGTGGTGGAAATGGCCTTCGCTGGCCACTGCGGCCTGAGCCTGAACCTCGACGGTCTGGCAGAAACCTCCGCCGACATCGCCGCGATCCTGTTCAACGAAGAACTGGGCGCTGTGATTCAGGTTCGCCAGGACGCCACTCCAGACATCCTCGCGCAGTTCAGCGCAGCGGGCTTGGGTGACTGCGTGTCGGTGATCGGTCAGCCGATGAACAACGGCGAGATCAGCATCACGTTCAACGGCGACACCGTGTTCGAAGGTCAGCGTCGTCTGCTGCAACGTCAGTGGGCTGAAACCAGCTACCAGATCCAGCGTCTGCGTGATAACGCCGACTGCGCCGAACAAGAATTCGACGTGCTGCTGGAAGAAGACAACCCGGGCCTGAGCGTCAAGCTCGGCTACGACGTCAACCAGGACGTCGCCGCGCCTTACATCAAGAAAGGCATTCGCCCTCAGGTTGCCGTGCTGCGTGAGCAGGGCGTCAACGGTCAGGTGGAAATGGCGGCCGCGTTCGACCGCGCCGGTTTCAACGCAATCGACGTGCACATGAGCGATATTCTGGCCGGCCGTGTCGACCTGAACGAGTTCAAAGGTCTGGTGGCTTGCGGCGGTTTCTCGTACGGCGACGTACTGGGTGCCGGCGAAGGCTGGGCCAAGTCTGCGCTGTTCAACAGCCGCGCTCGCGATGCCTTCCAGGGCTTCTTCGAACGTAACGACAGCTTCACCCTCGGCGTGTGCAACGGTTGCCAGATGATGTCCAACCTGCACGAGCTGATTCCGGGCAGCGAGTTCTGGCCGCACTTCGTGCGCAACCGTTCCGAGCAGTTCGAAGCTCGCGTGGCGATGGTACAGATCCAGGAGTCGAACTCGATCTTCCTGCAAGGCATGGCCGGTTCGCGCATGCCGATCGCCATCGCGCACGGTGAAGGCCATGCCGAATTCGCCAGCGAAGAAGCGTTGCTGGAAGCTGATCTGTCGGGTTGTGTGGCGATGCGTTTCGTCGACAATCACGGCAAGGTCACCGAAAACTACCCGGCCAACCCGAACGGCTCGCCGCGCGGTATCACCGGGCTTACCAGCCGTGACGGTCGCGTGACCATCATGATGCCGCATCCGGAGCGTGTATTCCGTGCGGTGCAGAACTCGTGGCGTTCGGAAGACTGGAACGAAGACGCACCTTGGATGCGTATGTTCCGTAACGCTCGCGTCTGGGTTAACTAAGCGCCGTGTACAAGCTCAGTTTTTTTGTTCCGGCCAGTCATGTCGAAGTGGTCAAAAGCGCTGTGTTCGCTGCCGGTGGCGGGCGGATCGGGGCTTATGATCACTGTGCGTGGCAGGTGTTTGGGTTGGGTCAGTTTCGTCCACTGGATGGCAGTCAGCCGTTTATTGGTGAGGCGGGGCAGGTCGAGCAGGTTGAGGAATGGAAGGTTGAGCTTGTGGTCAGCGATGAGTTGATTCGGGCGGTGGTGGTGGCTCTGAAAGAGAGTCATCCCTATGAGACGCCGGCTTATGAGGTATGGCGGTTGGAGGATTTCTGATCTTCGTGGCCGTTGAAATGAAAAACCCGCTGAAGTGATTTCAGCGGGTTTTTTTATATGCGCCTGGCATGGGCGCTATCTCCAACAAGCCGATCAGTCGATGTACTCAAACAACTTCACGATCTTCTGCACGCCGGAAACGCCTTGTACCAGATTGGTCGCCTGGGCTGCTTCCTGCTTGGTCAGCAGACCCAGCAAGTAGACGATGCCATTTTCGGTCACGACTTTGATACGCGAACCCGGGATGGAGGCGTCGGTGAGCATCTGGGTCTTGATCTTGGTGGTCAGCCAGGTGTCGTTCTGACGCGCCAGCAGCGACGAGGGCGCCAGTACTTGCAGTTCGTTGTGTACCTTCTTTACCCGCTGAACAGAGGCGGCAACCTGTTCGGCCTTGGCCTTGAGGTCGGCGCGAGGGGTTTGCCCGGCGAGCAGCACCACGCCGTTGAAGCTGGTGATGACGATGTGCGAGTTGTTGTCCAGGTCCGGATCGGCCTTGGCGATGTTTACACCGGCCTTGGTTTCGATCAGGGAGTCGTCGATCTTGCTGCCGAAGGTACGGGTGCCACGGTCATCGTCGATCGGCGCTTCACGGCTGGCGTTAACCACCGAGGTGCAGCCACTGATGCCAAGGCACAGGGTCAAGGCCAGAAGGCCTAGGCGATTAGGGGTCATTCTTCACTCCCGAACAGTTGGCTGTCGATCAAATCGCAAAGGCAATGGATCGCCAGCAGGTGGACTTCCTGAATACGTGCGGTGACGTTGGCCGGTACGCGAATCTCGACGTCCTCAGGCAAAGCAGTGACGCCATGCCGCCGCCATCACGACCGGTCAATGCTACGACAATCATTTCGCGATCATGTGCGGCCTGGATCGCTTGAATTATGTTCGCCGAGTTGCCGCTGGTGGAAATTGCCAGCAAAACATCACCCGGCTGGCCGAGGGCACGAATCTGTTTGGAGAAGATTTCGTTGTAGCTGTAATCGTTGGCAATCGAGGTGATTGTCGAGCTGTCGGTGGTCAGCGCGATGGCGGGAAGACTCGGGCGCTCGCGCTCGAAGCGGTTGAGCAGCTCGGATGAAAAGTGCTGGGCATCACCCGCAGAGCCGCCGTTGCCGCAGGAAAGCATTTTGCCTTCGTTGAGCAGGGCGTTGACCATCACTTGGCTGGCTTGCTCGATGTGCGGTGCAAGTACGTCCATCGCCATTTGCTTGGTGTCGATACTGGCCTGAAAAAGCTGGCGAATTCGGGATTGCATGTCCATCTGTGTGACCTTAATTAGCGCGGCTACTTGGCACATGAATGTGCAGCCCGCAAAGCAAAGAGCAAAAGTGTTGGGTGAAGGTGTCCGGTTCGAGGTGCAAGCGATCAGCTGTCGAAGGCATTCTGCAACCAATTCAACTGATCAAGGTTGCTGTCGATGGCAACCACGTCGAAGCGGCAGGGGGAATTGGCCCAACGCGACTCGCGCTGAAGAAAATACTGCGCGGCAAAAATCAGTTTCTGCCGTTTGCGCCCATCGATGCTATCGAGCGCGCCACCCCATTGGGTGTTTTTTCTGTAGCGGACTTCGACGAATACTACTGTATCGCCATCAAGCATGACCAGATCAAGCTCGCCGCGTTTACACAACCAGTTCTGCGCCAGCAGGCGCAGACCTTGTTGCTGAAGATGCTCGAGCGCATGACGCTCGGCATCTTTACCGCTTTGCTGGCGTGACCTGTCAGGCATCAGCGCGAGGTGTCCGGCAGGCGTTGAACCTGACCGTTGGTGAACTCTGCCCATGGCAACTGACGCTCAACCCGTTGATTCTGAGTCATGCCCAGGCTGCCCGATTGACCCTGGATGCGGCTGTCCGGCAAGGCCTTGAGTTGCCCCAGGCGCGGTGCCAGGCGATAGGCGTCAACGCCCATCGCGTACAGGCGGCCCAAGCTGCCGCCGGCTTGTGGCCATTGTGCAGTGACTTGTTTGCGCAACGGGTCGTTGGCATCCAGCAGCCATGGGGTTTCGCAGAAGCGAATACCGTTCATGTCGTTGTACTGGTTCTGGTCGCCACTGGCGCTGAACACGTGGGAGGTGGCGTAAACCGGCACGTCCCCCGCGTACTGGAAGTTAAGGGTCGGTTTGATCTGTTGAGCCTGTTGCGGCGTCGCGGCCAGGAAGATGAACTCGATGTCCTGACGACGCGAAGGTTGGGCGGCAACCTGCGAGCCAACGGTGCTTTGCAGGCTCTTGGCGCGGCCTTCGCTCTGGCGCAACTGGAACATGTCGGCAATCTGCTGGGCCAGTTGCACCGGCTGGTCGACGCGTTCGGTAGCGACGATGCTGCCACCGTTGGCTTGCCAATCCTGGCTGAATGCCCTGAGTACGCGATCACCCCATTCGCCTTTCGGCACCATGATGGCGGCGCGGTGCAGGCCATCGGCGCGCGCACGACGGGACACTTCGCGGGCTTCGTCTTCAGCGGCAAGGCCGAACTGGAACAGTTGGGCCGGACCTTGTTCTCCTTCGCTGTAGTTCAGCGCCAGGGTAGTGATCGGCAGTTGCGGGCGCGCGCTGAGCTGTTTGACCAGCGGCTTCTCCAGCGGGCCGATCACCAGTTGCACGCCATCGGCCTGGGCCTTGCGATAGAACTCATCGAGGGAGGTCAGGCGCGAGCTGTCATAGAACTCGATGGCTGGCGGCTTCTGCCCGGCTTGTTGCGCCTGGTAGTGAGCGGCCATGAAGCCTTCGCGCAGTGCTTTGCCAACCGAACCCAGCGGGCCGTCTTGCGGCAGCAGCAGGGCGATCTTGCTCAGGGGCTGGCTGGCCAGTTCCTTGAGTTTGGTCAGTGGCAGCGGCAGCTGGATGGCAGCCGGGTGCTTTGGATTCTGTTCGCGCCAGGTGTCGATCGCGGCTTGCTGCTGTTCCAGAGTGCCGGCTGTTTTCACTGCCAGCGCCAGACGTATCCAGCCGCCGAGGTCATCGTCGGTGGTCGGCTGCAATTGATCGGTCGGCAGCGAAGCGATCAGGGTCCAGATTGCTTCGTGGTTTTTGCTGGCTGCTTCACCTTCAAGCATCGGGGCAATAAAGATGCGCTCCCGTGCGGCGTTCAGGGTCTGGCCGTCGGCCTCAAGGGCGCGAGCATGTACGGTGCCGGTGCGAACCTGTTGCTCGACGGGCAGTTCGCTCAGGCGTTGCAGGCTCGGATGGCTCAGGGCAGTCAGCGCCGCTTTGGGCTGATTGCGGGTCATGGCCAGTTCAGCCGCCAGGGTGCTGGCGAAAACTTGTTGGCCAGGCTTGAGTTGTTCCACCGGGACCTGTTGCAGGATTTGCGCGGACTGGCCGGCATTGCCCTGACGATAAGCCAGGTCTGCTGCGCTCAAGCGCAACAGTGCGGCTTTTTCCGGATCTTTGCTTTTAGTGGCCTGTTCGAGCAGTTGCTCGATACTGGCGTCCGGGGTCCGTGGAAGTTCGCCAAGGCTGGAGGAGGGCGAGCTGGCGCAAGCCGCCAACAAGGCAGCGAGGCAGAGGGCAGTGAACAGCCGCAGGCAAGCGATCATGTAAGTGTTCCTGATACTCGATCAAATTAGCGTGGAATTGTACCCAAGCACTGGCCGGGGCGCGATGCTACTGGCGTGAATCGATCAATTTAGCTCGTGCAAATGTTGCAGTACGGCACAAAAGGCTGGAAAACCCAGGAAGGGTGAGACGTATCGCAAGTGCCGCTACGCGCTACAATGCCGCTTTTTACCGATCATGAGGTGTGCGCTTTGACTGCTCCAGGTGCTTTGAATTCCGCTGCTGGCTCCCTTTATGTGGTGGCGACGCCCATCGGCAACCTGGACGATATCAGTGCGCGGGCGCTGAAAATTCTGCGCGACGTCGCTTTGATCGCGGCCGAAGATACTCGCCATTCCCAGCGATTGATGCAGCATTTCGGCATTCCCACGCCACTGGCGGCCTGCCATGAACATAACGAGCGGGAGGAGGGTAACCGCTTTATCACGCGTCTGCTGGCCGGCGACGATGTGGCGCTGATTTCCGACGCCGGGACACCCCTGATTTCCGATCCGGGTTATCACCTGGTGCGTCAGGCCCGTGCCGCGGGAATCAATGTGGTGCCGGTTCCAGGTGCGTGTGCATTGATTGCGGCGTTGTCGGCGGCGGGGCTGCCGTCCGACCGTTTCATCTTCGAAGGTTTTTTGCCGGCCAAGGCTGTCGGCCGACGTGCTCGTCTGGAACTCGTTAAAGAAGAACCGCGCACGCTGATTTTCTATGAAGCACCGCACCGTATCCTCGAGTGCCTGCAAGACATGGAACTGGTATTCGGTGGCGAGCGTCCGGCATTACTGGCGCGGGAACTGACCAAGACTTTCGAAACACTCAAAGGCTTGCCGTTGGCCGAGTTGCGCGAGTTCGTCGAATCGGACAGCAATCAGCAGCGCGGCGAGTGTGTAGTGCTGGTGGCGGGCTGGACTGCCCCCGAAACCGAAGACGCTGTCAGCAGTGAGGCGATGCGTATTCTCAACCTGTTACTCGAAGAGATGCCGCTCAAGCGAGCGGCGGCATTGGCCGCGCAAATTACCGGCGAACGCAAGAATGTGCTCTATCAGGTCGCGCTGGATAAACAGAAGGGCGAGTAAACCGACATGCAGCGCCGGCCAGAGGCTTTTAGCGCTTGTTCTTCGGCCGCTCTGCCGTTAATCTTCGCGGCGGAGAGTCGATCGGACAGTCGCTGCCCTCTATGAAAATTAGGGGGAGGAAAGTCCGGGCTCCATAGGGCGAAGTGCCAGGTAATGCCTGGGAGGCGTGAGCCTACGGAAAGTGCCACAGAAAATAACCGCCTAAGCGCTTCGGCGCCGGTAAGGGTGAAAAGGTGCGGTAAGAGCGCACCGCACGTCTGGCAACAGTTCGTGGCTAGGTAAACCCCACTTGGAGCAAGACCAAATAGGGTCCCAAGGCGTGGCCCGCGCTGGGACCGGGTAGGTTGCTAAAGATGTCCAGTGATGGCCATCGTAGACGAATGACTGTTCAAGACAGAACCCGGCTTACAGATCGACTCTCCACCTTTTTTCCTCTCTGCCGAGTCATTGGCAGCGATGTGTGTAATGGCAATTTCCCTCCCTGCTGAATCAATAGCAGAAGCGCTTTTGTAATACCGAAAAAATCTTACTCTTAACAAACTACTTTAACTTCTGAGCGCAGCCTTCTGTGCTGATTCAAGTTATTGAGCGAATTCATTCGTCAGATTCTCGTCAACCCTCCTTTTACACTCCTAAATCTCCGTTCTGTAAGGCTTTTCCTTTAATCCGCGCCTTGACGGTGTGGTGGGCGCATTCCTATAGTGTGCGCAAGTGGCGGAAAGTGGCATGAAGTGGGTTTTTTGAGCGTAAAACGCTAATATTTGGAGAAGCGCTGACGTGTTTCGCGGAGCTAACGCTATCAGTCTCGATGCAAAGGGCCGTCTCGCTATGCCGAGCCGGTACCGTGACGAGCTGGTTTCGCGAAGTTCCGGTCAATTGATCGTCACCATCGATGCCGTTGATCCGTGTTTGTGTGTTTATCCCCTCGATGAGTGGGAAATTATTGAAACCAAACTGCGTGCACTGCCTTCGCTTCGCGAAGAGAACCGCCGCTTGCAACGTTTACTGATTGGTAATGCCGTCGACCTCGAGCTCGATGGCAGTGGTCGTTTTCTGGTTCCGCCACGTCTTCGCGAATATGCCAAGTTGGATAAGCGCGCAATGTTGGTAGGCCAACTGAACAAGTTCCAATTGTGGGACGAGGATGCCTGGAATGTGGTTTCTGCCGCTGACCTGGCTGCTATTCAACAACCGGGCGCCATGCCTGATGAACTGCGTGATTTAATCCTGTGACTATTGATAGCGGCTTTAACCACATCACCGTACTGCTTGACGAAGCCGTCGAAGCTCTCGCCGTACGTCCTGATGGCTGCTATCTGGACGGTACGTTCGGACGTGGTGGCCACAGTCGGTTGATTCTCAGCCAGCTCGGGCCTGATGGTCGGTTGCTCGGATTCGACAAAGATCCTCAAGCGATTGCCACCGGGCAAACGCTAGCGGCCGAAGACGGCCGCTTTGTCATTGTGCAGCGCAGCTTTGCCGAGCTCGGTTCGGAAGTCGCCGAACGTGGTCTGGCCGGTAAGGTCAGCGGCGTTCTGCTCGACCTCGGCGTGTCTTCGCCGCAGCTCGACGACCCTGAACGCGGTTTCAGTTTCCTCAACGACGGTCCGTTGGACATGCGCATGGACCCGTCCCGCGGGATCAGTGCAGCCGAGTTCGTCAACACCGCGCCGGTGGAAGAAATCGCCCGGGTGTTCAAGCAATACGGCGAAGAGCGCTTCTCCGGTCGCATGGCGCGTGCCGTGGCCGAACGTCGCGACATCAAGCCGTTCGAGCGCACTGGCGATCTGGCTGAAGTGCTGAAAGTCGCCAACCCTGCATGGGAAAAGGGCAAGAATCCGGCCACCCGTGCATTCCAGGGCCTGCGTATTCACGTCAACAACGAACTGGGCGATCTGGAAGCCGGCCTCGAAGCCGCGCTGGAATGCCTGGAAGTGGGCGGCCGTCTGGTCGTCATCAGCTTCCACTCGCTGGAAGACCGCATCGTCAAACTGTTCATGCGCAAACTGGTGAAAGGCGAAGCCGACAACCTGCCGCGCAACCTGCCGGTGCGTCATGTCGCTTTCGAACCGAAAATCAAAATCCATGGCAAAGCGCAGTCCGCCTCCGAGGCCGAACTCAAAGCCAACCCACGTTCCCGTAGCGCCATCATGCGTGTCGCGGAGAAGTTGCGGTGAGCAAGCTTTTCGCCAAGCCACTTCCCGGCGGAAGCTTTTTCATGCTGCTGCTGTTTGTCGGCGTGCTCGTGTCGGCCATCGGCGTGTCCTATAGCGCGCACTGGAACCGTCAGCTGTTGAATTCGCTGTACAACGAATTGAGTGTGCGAGACAAGGCGCAGGCGGAGTGGGGCCGGTTGATTCTCGAACAGAGCACCTGGACTGCCCACAGCCGTATCGAAGTCCTGGCCACCGAACAACTGAAGATGCGCATTCCCGGCGCCGCTGAAGTGCAGATGGTGGCGCCATGATGAAACTCGAAGGCGCGCTCTTCCCATGGCGGTTCCGTTTGGTGGTGGGTTTACTCGGCATCATGGTGGCGGCGATCTCTTGGCGCATCATCGATTTGCAAGTGGTCGACCGTGCCTTCCTTAAAGGTCAGGGCGATGCGCGCAGCGTCCGTCATATTCCAATTCCGGCTCACCGTGGTCTGATCACCGACCGTAACGGCGAGCCGTTGGCCGTGAGTACGCCGGTCACGACCCTGTGGGCCAACGCCAAGGAAATGCAAACGGCCAAAGAGAAGTGGCCGGCACTGGCGGCTGCCCTGGGGCAGGACCCGAAAGCCCTGGCCGAGCGTCTCGAGGCCCAGGCCAATAAAGAATTCATTTATCTGGTGCGCGGGCTGACCCCCGAGCAAGGCCAGGCTGTGCTCGACCTGAAAGTGCCGGGCGTTTATGGCATCGAAGAGTTCCGGCGTTTCTACCCGGCCGGTGAAGTCACCGCCCATATGGTCGGCTTTACCGACATCGACGATCACGGACGCGAAGGCGTCGAGTTGGCCTACGACGAATGGCTGGCCGGTGTCCCCGGCAAGCGGCAGGTGATCAAGGACCGGCGTGGCCGGCTGATCAAAGATGTCCAGGTCACCAAAAACGCCAAGGCCGGCAAGCCCTTGGCGTTGTCCATTGACCTGCGTCTGCAATACCTGGCCAACCGCGAGCTGCGTAACGCGATCATCGAGAACGGCGCCAAGGCCGGCAGCCTGGTGATCATGGACGTGAAGACTGGCGAGATCCTGGCCATGGTCAACCAGCCGACCTACAACCCGAACAACCGTCGCAACCTGCAGCCGGCGATGATGCGTAACCGCGCAATGATCGACGTGTTCGAGCCGGGGTCGACCATGAAGGCGATCTCCATGAGCGCCGCGATTGAAACCGGGCGCTGGAAGCCGACCGATACCGTCGAGGTGTATCCAGGCACCTTGCAGATTGGCAAGTACACCATCAAGGACGTATCCAAAAGTGAAGGCCCGGTACTCGACCTGACCGGTATCCTGATCAACTCCAGTAACGTCGGCATGAGTAAGGTCGCCTTCGATATTGGCGGCGAAACGATTTTCCGTCTCGCGCAGAAAGTCGGTCTCGGCCAGGACACCGGCCTCGGTTTCCCGGGTGAGCGCGTCGGCAACCTGCCGAACTACCGCGAATGGCGCAAGGCTGAAACCGCCACGCTGTCTTACGGCTACGGTATTTCGGTGACTGCTATCCAGTTGGTCCACGCCTTCTCGGCCCTGGCCAACAACGGTCGTCTCGCGCCGCTGACATTGATCAAAACCGACAAGGCGCCGCAAACCACACAGGTACTGCCGGAAGCCGTCGCGAAAACCATGCAAACCATGCTGCAACAAGTGATCGAAGCCCCGCGCGGTGTATTCCGTGCGCAGGTGCCTGCGTATCACGTGGGCGGCAAGTCGGGTACCGCGCGTAAAACGTCGGTCGGCACCAAAGGCTATGCCGAGAATTCCTACCGCTCGCTGTTCGCCGGTTTCGGCCCGATGAGCGATCCGCGTTATGCAATCGTGGTGGTGATCGATGAACCGACCAAGGCCGGTTACTTCGGTGGCTTGGTATCGGCGCCGGTGTTCAGCAAAGTGATGTCCGGGACCCTGCGTCTGATGAACATCACCCCGGACAACCTTCCAGCCACTCAACAAGCGAACGCCGCACCGGTCGTTCCGCTGAAAGCTAATGGAGGGCGCGGCTGATGTCGCTGAGCCTGAACAAGATTTTCGCCCACGCCGGCCGCGATCTGTTGATCCGCGAATTGGCGCTGGACAGTCGCAATGTACGAGCAGGCGATCTGTTTCTCGCGGTCCCTGGTGGCAAGTTCGACGGCCGTGCGCACATCGCCGACGCCTTGCAACGCGGCGCTGCTGCCGTGGCTTATGAAGTCGAAGGCGCGACCGTGCTGCCGATTACCGACGTGCCGCTGATTCCGGTCAAAGGCCTGGCGGCGCAGCTGTCGGACATCGCCGGGCGTTTTTATGGTGAGCCGAGCCGTCACTTGAATCTGATTGGCGTGACCGGTACCAACGGCAAGACCAGCGTGACCCAATTGGTCGCCCAGGCACTTGACCTGCTCGGTCAACACTGCGGCATCGTCGGCACTTTGGGCTCCGGATTCTACGGCGCGCTGGAAAGCGGTCTGCACACCACGCCGAACCCGATTGCGGTGCAAGCGACCCTCGCCGACC
Source organism: Pseudomonas sp. S2_A02 (assembly GCF_054668495.1). Taxonomy (NCBI): domain Bacteria; kingdom Pseudomonadati; phylum Pseudomonadota; class Gammaproteobacteria; order Pseudomonadales; family Pseudomonadaceae; genus Pseudomonas; species Pseudomonas sp. S2_A02. The sequence goes on from NZ_CP162776.1 coordinate 4,871,892, forward strand.
TGAAAAAGGCCGGCGCCAAAGCCGTGGCCATGGAAGTCTCTTCCCACGGCCTGGATCAGGGCCGCGTGACTGCGTTGGCGTTCGATGTGGCGGTGATGACCAACCTGTCGCGCGATCATCTGGATTACCACGGCACCATGCAGGCCTATGGCGAAACCAAGGCCAAGTTATTTGCCTGGAATGATCTGAAGTGCCGGGTGGTCAACCTGGACGATGATTTCGGTCGGCAACTGGCTGCCGATAAAGGCGAGTCGCGACTGATCACTTACAGCCTGGAAGATTCCAGCGCCTACCTGTATTGCCGCGAAGCGCAGTTCGACGACGAAGGCGTGCGCGCCACGCTGGTCACGCCGCAAGGCGAGCACCATTTGCGCAGCACCTTGCTCGGTCGTTTCAACTTGAGCAACGTGTTGGCTGCGGTCGGCGCCTTGCTCGGGCTGGACTACGCGCTGGATGAAATTCTCAAAGTGCTGCCGAAACTCGAAGGCCCGGCCGGTCGCATGCAGCGGCTGGGCGGCGGTACTCAGCCGTTGGTGGTGGTCGATTACGCCCATACACCGGATGCGCTGGAAAAAGTCTTGATGGCCCTGCGTCCTCACGCCAAGGGCCGGTTGCTGTGCCTGTTCGGTTGCGGTGGTGATCGCGATCGCGGCAAGCGTCCGCTGATGGCGGAAGTGGTCGAGCGTCTGGCCGATGGCGTACTGGTCACCGATGACAACCCGCGCACTGAAGACCCGACGGTGATTTTCGACGATATCCGCGCCGGTTTCACTGCTGTGGATAAAGTTACCTTCGTCGCTGGCCGTGGCCAGGCGATTGCCCAATTGATCGCCGGCGCTTCGGCGGATGACGTGATTGTCCTGGCCGGTAAAGGTCATGAGGATTATCAGGAAATCAATGGCGAGCGCCACGCTTTCTCCGATCTGGTCGAGGCCGATCACGCCCTGACCGCGTGGGAGGTGGCCCATGCTTAAAGCCTTGAAACTGAGCGAACTGACCGGCGCATTGAATGGCCGTCTGATTGCCAGCGACGCCAGCTTCGACGGCGTTAGCATCGACAGCCGCGCGATCACGCCCGGCCAGCTGTTTATTGCTCTGGCCGGCCCGCGTTTTGATGGCCATGACTACCTCAATGACGTCGCCGCCAAAGGCGCCGTGGGTGCCTTGGTCGAGCGCGAAGTTGTCGACAGCGCGCTGCCGCAACTGCTGGTCAAGGACTCCCGCCAGGCCCTCGGCCAATTGGGCGCGATGAACCGTGCGGCATTCACTCAGCCGGTCGTGGCCATCACCGGTTCCAGCGGCAAGACCACGGTCAAGGAAATGCTCGCGAGCATCCTGCGCACGCGCGGTCCTGTATTGGCGACCCGTGGCAACCTGAACAATGACCTCGGCGCTCCGCTGACCCTGCTCGAATTGGCACCGGAACACACCGCAGCGGTGATCGAACTCGGTGCTTCGCGTCTCGGCGAGATTGCCTACACCGTCGGCATGACCAAGCCGCATGTGGCTGTCATCAACAACGCCGGGACCGCCCACGTCGGCGAGTTCGGCGGGCCGGAAAAAATCGTTGAAGCCAAGGGTGAGATTCTCGAAGGGCTGGATGCCGATGGCATCGCCGTGTTGAATCTTGACGACAAGGCTTTTGAAATCTGGAAAACCCGAGCCGCCGGTCGCAAAGTGCTGACGTTTGCCCTGAGCAACATCAGCGCCGACTTCTACGCCAGCGATCTGGACCGCGATGCCCGCGGTTGCCCAGCGTTCAACCTGCACAGCCCTGAAGGTGTGGAACGGGTTCAACTGAACCTGCTCGGCACCCATAACGTCGCCAATGCGATGGCCGCCGCCGCTGCAGCTCATGCCTTGGGCGTGTCGCTGTTCGGCATCGTCACCGGTCTGGGCTCCGTGCAACCGGTCAAGGGCCGCACCGTCGCGCAACTGGCGAGTAACGGCATACGCGTGATCGATGACACATACAACGCAAACCCCACCTCCATGTGCGCCGCCGTTGATATACTCGCCGGCTTTTCCGGTCGCACCGTTTTGGTGCTCGGGGATATCGGCGAGTTGGGCGCGTGGGCGGAGCAGGGGCATCGTGATGTGGGCGAGTACGCCCGAGGCAAGGTTTGCGCGCTTTACGCCGTGGGGCCAATGATGGCGCACGCCGTGAACGCGTTCGGCGAGCAGGCCTTTCATTTCAGCACACAGGCTGAACTGATCAAGGCCCTGGAAGCCGAGCAGGACACAAACACCACCATTTTGATCAAGGGCTCGCGCAGCGCCGCGATGGAAAACATCGTCGCCGCTTTGTGCGGGACCCGTCTGGAGAAACATTAATGCTGCTGCTGCTAGCGGAGTATCTGCAACAGTTCTACAAAGGCTTCGCGGTCTTTCAGTACCTGACCCTGCGCGGGATCCTCGGTGTGCTGACCGCGCTGGTTTTGTCGCTGTGCTATGGCCCGTGGATGATCCGCACTTTGCAGAACCGTCAGATCGGTCAATCCGTTCGCAACGACGGCCCGCAATCGCACCTGTCCAAATCCGGCACCCCGACCATGGGCGGCGCACTGATTCTTTCGTCCATCGGTGTCAGCACCTTGCTCTGGGCCGACCTGAGCAACCGTTATGTCTGGGTCGTGTTGCTGGTGACTTTGCTGTTCGGCGCCATCGGCTGGGTCGACGATTACCGCAAAGTCATCGAGAAAAATTCCCGCGGCCTTCCGAGCCGCTGGAAGTATTTCTGGCAGTCGGTGTTCGGCCTGGGCGCGGCGATCTTCCTTTATATGACTGCCGCGACGCCGGTAGAAACCACCCTGATCCTGCCGATGCTCAAGGACTACAGCATTCCATTGGGTGCGGGTTTCATCGTCCTGACCTATTTCGTGATTGTCGGTTCGAGCAACGCGGTCAACCTGACTGACGGCCTCGACGGTCTGGCGATCATGCCTACCGTGATGGTCGGCGGCGGCTTGGGGATCTTCTGCTACCTGTCGGGTAACGTGAAATTCGCCGAATACCTGCTGATTCCTTACGTACCGGGCGCGGGTGAGTTGATCGTGTTTTGCGGCGCGTTGATCGGCGCGGGCCTGGGGTTCCTCTGGTTCAACACCTATCCGGCCCAAGTGTTCATGGGCGACGTCGGCGCACTGGCGCTGGGCGCGGCCCTGGGCACCATCGCGGTGATCGTCCGTCAGGAAATCGTTCTGTTCATCATGGGCGGCGTGTTCGTGATGGAGACCCTGTCGGTTGTCATCCAGGTTGCCTCCTTTAAGTTGACCGGTCGCCGTGTGTTCCGCATGGCACCGATACACCACCACTTTGAACTCAAGGGCTGGCCCGAGCCGCGTGTGATCGTCCGTTTCTGGATCATCACCGTGATTCTGGTACTGGTCGGCCTTGCCACCCTGAAGCTGAGGTAGAACGAGTGTCTCTGATCGCTTCTGACCACTTCCGCATCGTTGTCGGCCTCGGCAAGAGCGGCATGTCCCTGGTTCGCTTCCTGGCGAATCGGGGCGTGTCGTTTGCTGTCGCCGATACGCGGGAAAATCCACCGGAACTGGCCACGCTCAAACGTGACTATCCGCACGTGGAAGTGCGTTGTGGCGAGCTGGACGTCGAATTCCTGTGCCGTGCCGATGAGCTCTACGTGAGCCCCGGTCTGGCACTGGCGACCCCGGCCCTGCAGGCTGCCGCCGCCCGTGGCGTAAAGTTGTCCGGCGACATCGAGCTGTTCGCGCGTAACGCGAAGGCGCCGATTGTCGCCATCAGCGGTTCCAACGCCAAAAGCACCGTCACCACTTTGGTCGGCGAGATGGCGGCTGCGGCCGGCAAGCGTGTTGCCGTCGGCGGCAACCTCGGTACGCCAGCGCTGGATTTGCTCAGCGACGACGTCGAGTTGTACGTGATGGAATTGTCGAGCTTCCAGCTCGAAACCACCGACCAGCTCAACGCCGAAGTGGCCACCGTGCTCAACATCAGCGAAGACCACATGGACCGCTACAGCGGTCTGCCGGCTTATCACTTGGCCAAGCACCGGATCTTCCGTGGCGCCAGGCAGTTTGTGGTCAACCGTCAGGACGCCTTGAGCCGTCCACTGATGGGCGAAGGCCAACCGTGCTGGACCTTCGGTCTGAACAAACCCGACTTCAAGGCCTTTGGTATCCGGGAAGAGAATGGCGAGAAATACCTGGCCTTCGAATTCCAGAACCTGATGCCGGTGCGCGAGTTGAAGATTCGTGGCGCGCATAACCAGTCCAACGCCCTGGCGGCCTTGGCGCTGGGCCACGCCGTAGGGCTGCCGTTCGATGCCATGCTTTCGGCCCTGCGCACTTTCGCCGGCCTCGAGCACCGCTGCCAGTGGGTGCGTGACCTGGATGGCGTGGGCTATTACAACGATTCCAAAGCCACCAACGTCGGTGCCGCGCTGGCCGCCATCGAAGGTTTGGGCGCGGACATCGACGGCAAGATCGTGTTGATCGCCGGTGGCGATGGCAAGGGTGCCGAGTTCAAGGATCTGCGCGATCCGGTGGCGGCCAACTGCCGCGCCGTCATATTGATGGGCCGTGACTCCGACAAGATCGGTGAGGCCATCGGCGATACCGTTCCACAGATTCGCGTCGGCTCGCTGGTCAAAGCCGTGGAGCAATGCCGCGCCGCTGCCCAACCGGGCGACGTGGTGCTGTTGTCGCCGGCCTGCGCCAGTTTCGACATGTTCAAGAACTACGAAGATCGCGGTCACCAGTTTGTCCGCGCCGTGGAGGGCTTGGCATGAGCCTCCTGAATATCATCAAGCCGTACCCGTCGCCGATCATCACCGGGCGCGGCATCGACCTCGATTTCCCGATGCTCGCCGGCTGCCTGGCGCTGCTGGGCCTGGGACTGGTCATGATTGCATCGGCATCGACCGAAGTGGCAGCGGTGCAGTCGGGCAGTGCCCTGTATTACATGATTCGCCACTTGATCTACGTGGTGCTGGGCCTTGGTGCCTGCATCGTCACCATGATGATTCCAATCGCGACCTGGCAACGGCTGGGCTGGTTGATGCTGATTGGTGCGTTCGGTTTGCTGGTGATGGTGATCGTCCCCGGGATTGGCCGTGAAGTGAACGGTTCGATGCGCTGGATCGGCTTCAGTTTCTTCAACGTCCAGCCTTCCGAGATCGCCAAAGTGTTCGTGGTGATCTACCTCGCCGGTTATCTGGTGCGTCGCCAGAAAGAAGTGCGTGAAAGCTGGATGGGTTTCTTCAAGCCGTTCATCGTTCTGCTGCCAATGGCGGGCCTGTTGCTGATGGAGCCGGACTTCGGTGCCACCGTCGTGATGATGGGGGCTGCTGCGGCGATGCTGTTCCTCGGCGGGGTCGGGCTGTTCCGTTTCTCCTTGATGGTTGTCCTGGCTGTCGGTGCGGTGGTGTTGTTGATTCAAATGCAGCCGTATCGAATGGCGCGACTGACCAACTTTGCGGATCCGTGGGCCGACCAGTTCGGTGCTGGCTATCAGTTGTCTCAAGCCTTGATCGCTTTCGGTCGCGGCGAATGGCTGGGCGTTGGCCTGGGCAACAGCGTGCAGAAACAGTTCTACCTGCCGGAAGCCCACACTGACTTCGTGTTCTCGGTCCTGGCCGAAGAGCTGGGTGCCGTGGGTTCTTTGTGCACCGTAGCGCTGTTCGTCTTTGTCTGTATTCGTGGCATGTACATCGGTTACTGGGCCGAGAAGGCCAAGCAATTTTTCGCCGCCTATATCGCGTACGGCCTGTCGTTCCTGTGGATTGGTCAGTTCCTGATCAACATCGGGGTGAACGTCGGCCTGCTGCCAACCAAGGGTCTGACTCTGCCATTCCTCAGTTATGGCGGCAGTTCGTTGGTGATCTGCTGTGCCTGTCTTGGCTTGTTGCTGCGCATCGAGTGGGAGAGTCGAACCCACTTGGGCAGTGAAGAGATGGAGTTCCATGAGAGCGACTTCGCCGAGGAGCCGAACCATGGGCGCTAACGTATTGATCATGGCTGGCGGCACCGGGGGCCACGTGTTCCCGGCGCTGGCGTGCGCTCGCGAGTTCCAGGCCCGCGGTTACACCGTGCACTGGCTCGGCACGCCGCGCGGGATCGAAAACGATCTGGTGCCGGCGGCCGGTCTTGAATTGCATCGGATCAACGCCAGCGGTTTGCGCGGCAAGGGCAAATTGTCCCTGCTCAAGGCTCCGTTCATGTTGCTCAAGTCGATCTGGCAGGCGCGGGCGATCATTCGTCAGTTGCGGCCGGTGTGCGTGGTCGGCTTCGGCGGTTATGTGACAGGTCCCGGCGGCGTTGCAGCCAAACTGGCTGGCGTACCGGTGATCGTTCACGAGCAGAACGCCGTGGCAGGTACCGCCAATCGGTTGCTGGTGCCGTTGGCCGCCCGAGTCTGTGAAGCGTTCCCTGACACCTTTACCCTGTCGAACAGCCGTCGCACCACCGGTAACCCGGTGCGCACCGAGCTGTTCCTCGAAACACCGCGACCTGCCCTGGCCGGTCGCAAGGCGCGTTTGCTGATCCTGGGCGGAAGCCTGGGCGCAGAGCCGTTGAACAAGTTGCTGCCTGAAGCCCTGTCGCAAGTCGCCCCCGACCTGCGCCCGGACGTGTTTCATCAGGCCGGCAAAAACCACGATGAAGTGACTACAGAGCGCTATCGCGCAGCTGGCGTCGAGGCGCAAGTGCAGCCTTTCATCAAAGACATGGCCCAAGCCTATGGCTGGGCCGACCTGGTGGTGTGCCGCGCAGGCGCGCTGACCATCAGTGAACTGGCGGCTGCCGGTCTGCCCTCGATGCTGGTGCCTTTGCCCCACGCGATCGACGATCACCAGACCCGCAACGCCGATTATTTGGCCCGTGAAGGCGCTGCCTTCCTGATGCCGCAAAGAACGACCGGCGCAGCGGATCTTGCCGCTCGCCTGACAGAGGTCTTGATGCAACCGCAACGACTCAACGACATGGCCACCGCGGCACGCCGCCTGGCCAAACCCGATGCCACTCGTAACGTGGTCGATACCTGCCTGGAGGTGGCCCATGGTTGAGAACAAGAAAGCCATGCCGCACCCGGAAATGCGCCGCATCCGTCGCATCCACTTCGTCGGTATCGGCGGCGTGGGCATGTGCGGCATTGCCGAAGTGTTGCTGAACCTGGGCTATGAAGTGTCCGGTTCCGACCTGAAAGCATCGCCGGTGACCGAGCGCCTGGAATCCTTCGGTGCCCATATCTATATCGGCCATCGTGCCGAGAACACCGCGAACGCCGATGTGCTGGTCACCTCCAGCGCTGTGAACACTTCCAACCCGGAAGTGGCCACGGCCCTGGAACGCCGGATTCCGGTGGTGCCGCGTGCCGAGATGCTGGCCGAACTGATGCGCTACCGCCACGGCATCGCCGTCGCCGGTACCCACGGCAAAACCACCACCACCAGCCTGATCGCTTCGGTGTTCGCTGCTGGTGGCCTGGACCCGACATTCGTGATCGGTGGTCGTCTGAATGCCGCGGGCACCAATGCCCAGCTCGGCACCAGCCGTTACCTGATCGCCGAAGCCGACGAAAGCGATGCCAGCTTCCTGCATTTGCAGCCGCTGGTGGCCGTGGTCACCAACATCGACGCCGACCACATGGCGACCTACGACGGCGACTTCAACAAACTGAAGAAAACCTTCGTCGAGTTCCTGCACAACCTGCCGTTCTACGGTCTGGCGGTGGTGTGCCTGGACGATCCGGTAGTGCGTGAAATCCTCCCGCAGGTGAAACGTCCGACGGTCACTTATGGCTTTGGCGACGATGCCGACGTGCGTGCCATCAATGTGCGTCAGCAGGGCATGCAGACTTTCTTTACCGTGCTGCGCCCTGATCGCGAGCCGCTGGATGTGTCGGTGAACATGCCGGGCAACCACAACGTGCTGAACGCGCTGGCGACCATTTGCATCGCCACCGACGAAGGCGTCAGCGATGAAGCCATCGTCCAGGGCCTGTCCGGGTTCCAGGGTGTCGGTCGGCGCTTCCAGGTGTACGGCGAACTGCCGGTTGAAGGCGGCAACGTTATGCTGGTGGACGACTACGGTCACCACCCGACCGAAGTCGCGGCCGTGATCAAGGCCGTGCGCGGTGGCTGGCCGGAGCGCCGTCTGGTGATGGTTTACCAGCCGCACCGTTACAGCCGCACCCGCGATCTGTACGACGATTTCGTCAATGTACTGGCCGACGCCAACGTGCTGTTGCTGATGGAAGTTTATCCGGCCGGCGAAGAGCCGATCCCGGGCGCCGACAGCCGCAAGCTGTGCAACAGCATTCGCCAGCGTGGTCAGCTCGACCCGATCTACATCGAGCGCGGCATTGATCTCGCGCCAATCGTCAAGCCGCTGCTGCGTGCCGGCGACATTCTGTTGTGCCAGGGCGCCGGTGATATCGGCGGTCTCGCACCGAAACTATTGAACAGTCCGTTGTTCGCTGGCGCGGTTGCCGCGCCAAGCGTGGGGAAGTTGAAATGACTGCTGCTTACGCCAACCTCGTCTCCACTATTGCGCCGAAAGATTTCGGCCGCGTCGCCGTACTGTTCGGCGGCAAGAGTGCCGAGCGTGAAGTGTCCCTGAAGTCGGGTAACGCGGTGCTCGAAGCACTGCAAAGCGCCGGTGTGGACGCGTTCGGTATTGATGTGGGCGATGACCTGCTGCAGCGTCTGCTGAACGAAAAAATCGACCGCGCCTTCATCATCCTCCACGGTCGTGGCGGTGAAGACGGCAGCATGCAGGGCCTGCTCGAATGCGCAGGGATTCCGTACACCGGCAGCGGCATTCTGGCCTCGGCACTGGCCATGGACAAACTGCGCACCAAGCAGGTCTGGCACAGCCTCGGTATTCCGACGCCACGCCACGCGGTACTGAGCTCTGAGGCCGATTGTATTTCGGCGGCCACGGAACTGGGCTTCCCTTTGATCGTCAAACCGGCCCATGAAGGTTCCAGCATCGGGATGGCCAAAGTGACTTGCGCGTCTGAATTGATCGATGCGTGGAAAGCGGCCAGTACCTACGATTCGCAAGTGTTGGTCGAGCAATGGATTCAAGGTCCGGAGTTCACCATCGCCACCCTGCGTGACCAGGTGTTGCCACCGATTGCCTTGGGCACACCGCACACTTTCTACGACTACGACGCCAAGTATGTGGCTTCCGATACTCAGTACCGGATCCCGTGTGGCCTGGACAGCAACAAAGAAAAAGAACTCATGGATCTCACGGCCAAAGCCTGTGAGGCGCTGGGTATCGCCGGTTGGGGCAGGGCAGACGTGATGCAGGACGCCGATGGGCAGTTCTGGTTCCTGGAAGTCAATACCGCACCGGGCATGACCGATCACAGTCTGGTGCCGATGGCAGCCCGTGCTGCCGGTCTGGATTTCCAGCAACTGGTTCTGGCGATTTTGGCCGCTAGCGTTGCCGGTAATACTGCCAGCAACAACGAGCCGCGAGGTTAAGACCATGCAAGGCGCTCAGCTACGTCATCAGCCCTCCGCACCCGGCCGCAAGCCTGTACCGCGGGGTGCCAGCCGAATGGTTGCCAAAGAGCCGATGTCCGCGCGCCTGCCGAAAGCCAACTTTGGTTTTCTGAAAAGCCTGTTCTGGCCCGTGCTGCTGGTTGCGTTGGGGTTCGGCACTTATGAAGGCGCACAGCGTTTGCTGCCGTACGCCGACCGGCCGATCACCAAGATCGCGGTACAGGGCGACTTGAGCTACATCAGCCAGCAAGCGGTGCAGCAGCGGATCGCCCCCTACGTGGCGTCGAGCTTCTTCACCATCGACCTGGAGAGCATGCGTACCGAGCTTGAACAGATGCCATGGATTGCCCACGCCGAAGTGCGCAGGGTATGGCCGGATCAAGTAGTGATTCGCCTGGAAGAACAACTGCCGGTGGCCCGTTGGGGCGACGAATCGCTGTTGAACAACCAGGGGCAGGCGTTCACCCCGCGTGAGCTGGCGAACTACGAACACTTGCCACAGCTGTTTGGCCCGCAGCGGGCCCAGCAGCAAGTGATGCAGCAATATCAGGTGCTGAGCCAGATGCTCAGGCCATTGGGCTTCTCGATTGCACGCCTGGAGTTGCGTGAACGAGGCAGCTGGTTCCTGACCACCGGCGCCGGCAGCGCGGGCCCGGGAATCGAACTGCTGCTGGGACGCGGCAACCTGGTGGAAAAGATGCGCCGCTTCATTGCCATCTATGACAAGACGCTCAAAGAGCAGATTACGAACATTGCGCGCATCGATCTGCGCTACGCCAACGGCCTTGCTGTTGGCTGGCGGGAACCTGTAGCGCCCACGACAGCCCAACCCGCTGTCGCGAAGAATTAAGAAGAGGCAGGACCCATGGCAAACGTGCAAAGCGGCAAAATGATCGTCGGTCTCGATATCGGCACCTCCAAGGTGGTGGCGCTGGTCGGCGAGGTCTCGGACGACGGCACGCTCGAAATCGTCGGGATCGGTACTCATCCGTCCCGCGGCCTGAAAAAAGGCGTGGTGGTGAACATCGAGTCCACCGTCCAGTCGATCCAGCGCGCGATCGAAGAAGCGCAGTTGATGGCCGGTTGCCGGATCCACTCGGCGTTTGTCGGCGTGGCCGGCAATCACATCCGCAGCCTGAACTCCCACGGCATCGTGGCGATTCGTGATCGCGAAGTCAGCTCCGCCGACCTTGAGCGCGTTCTCGACGCTGCCCAGGCTGTGGCGATCCCGGCTGACCAGCGCGTGCTGCACACCCTGCCGCAGGATTACGTGATCGATAACCAGGAAGGCGTTCGCGAGCCGCTGGGGATGTCCGGCGTGCGTCTGGAAGCCAAGGTTCACGTGGTCACCTGCGCCGTCAACGCCGCACAGAACATTGAGAAATGCGTGCGTCGCTGCGGTCTGGAAATCGACGACATCATTCTTGAGCAACTGGCTTCCGCGTATTCGGTCCTGACCGACGACGAGAAAGAGCTGGGCGTGTGCCTGGTGGACATCGGCGGCGGCACCACCGACATCGCGATTTTCACCGAAGGCGCGATCCGTCACACCGCGGTGATCCCGATTGCGGGCGATCAGGTGACCAACGACATCGCCATGGCGTTGCGCACCCCGACCCAGTACGCAGAAGAAATCAAGATTCGCTACGCCTGCGCCCTGGCCAAACTGGCCGGTGCCGGCGAAACCATCAAGGTGCCAAGCGTCGGCGACCGTCCACCGCGCGAGCTGTCCCGTCAGGCCCTGGCCGAAGTGGTCGAGCCGCGTTACGACGAGCTGTTCACCCTGATCCAGGCCGAACTGCGTCGCAGTGGCTACGAAGACCTGATCCCGGCCGGCATCGTGCTGACCGGCGGTACCTCGAAGATGGAAGGCGCGGTCGAACTGGCCGAAGAGATCTTCCACATGCCGGTTCGCCTGGGCGTGCCGCATGGCGTCAAGGGCCTGGACGACGTGGTCCGCAACCCGATTTATTCCACCGGCGTTGGCTTGTTGATGTACGGCCTGCAGAAGCAGTCCGACGGGATTTCGTTCTCGGGCATCGGCAGCCGCGACAGCTACAGCAATGACGAACCGAAAGTCGCCTTGCTCGATCGCTTCAAGAGCTGGGTACAAGGCAATTTCTAAAGCTTTACCGCAACACCGCTTCAAACAGCAGTAGGCGAAAAAACTAGAGAATGTAAGGAGAGGGAAAATGTTCGAACTCGTAGACAACATCCCCGCAAGCCCGGTAATTAAAGTTATCGGTGTTGGCGGTGGCGGCGGCAACGCTGTCAATCACATGGTCAAGAGCAACATTGAAGGCGTTGAATTCATCTGCGCCAACACTGATGCCCAAGCGCTGAAAAGCATCGGCGCGCGGACCATTCTGCAACTGGGCACCGGCGTGACCAAAGGCCTGGGTGCCGGCGCCAACCCTGAAGTAGGTCGTCAGGCCGCTCTCGAAGACCGTGAGCGCATTGCCGAAGTCCTGCAGGGCACCAATATGGTGTTCATCACCACCGGCATGGGCGGTGGTACCGGTACCGGTGCTGCGCCGATCATTGCCGAAGTGGCCAAGGAAATGGGGATCCTCACCGTTGCGGTGGTGACCCGTCCGTTCCCGTTCGAAGGTCGCAAGCGTATGCAGATCGCCGACGAAGGTATTCGTCTGCTGTCTGAAAGCGTCGACTCGTTGATCACCATTCCCAACGAGAAGCTGCTGACCATCCTCGGTAAAGACGCAAGCCTGCTGTCGGCTTTCGCCAAGGCCGACGATGTACTGGCCGGTGCCGTTCGCGGTATCTCCGACATCATCAAGCGTCCGGGCATGATCAACGTCGACTTTGCCGACGTGCGTACCGTGATGAGCGAAATGGGCATGGCGATGATGGGCACCGGCTGCGCCAGCGGTCCGAACCGTGCACGTGAGGCCACCGAAGCGGCCATTCGCAACCCGTTGCTCGAAGACGTGAACCTGCAAGGCGCACGCGGCATCCTGGTGAACATCACCGCCGGTCCTGACCTGTCCCTGGGTGAGTACTCCGACGTGGGTAGCATCATCGAAGCCTTCGCTTCCGAGCACGCGATGGTCAAGGTCGGTACCGTTATCGATCCGGACATGCGCGACGAGCTACACGTGACTGTTGTTGCCACCGGTTTAGGCGCTAAAATCGAGAAGCCTGTGAAGGTCATCGACAATACCGTTCACACCTCGATGGCTTCCCAGCCACAACAACAAGCCCCTGTTCGTCAAGAACAGCCTGCGGTGAATTACCGTGACCTGGATCGTCCGACCGTCATGCGCAACCAGGCTCAGGCCGGTGCTACGACTGCCGCGAAGATGAACCCGCAAGATGACCTGGACTACCTGGACATCCCGGCTTTCCTGCGTCGTCAGGCCGATTGATGAAATGTATCAGGGGTATTAGGGTGATTGGTGTTCAGCAAAGGTCTGGTCTGCTATCATCGCCAGCCTTTGTTGATACCAGTTCGCAATTTGCGCTGAAGCGGCCCATGCCATGATAAAACAACGCACCCTGAAGAATATTATCCGTGCCACAGGTGTCGGCCTGCACTCCGGGGAGAAGGTCTACCTGACCCTCAAGCCAGCGCCCGTCGACACCGGCATTGTGTTTTGTCGTGCTGACCTCGACCCTGTGGTGCAGATTCCTGCCCGCGCGGAAAACGTTGGCGAAACCACTATGTCGACCACGCTTGTTAACGGTGATGTCAAAGTGGACACGGTGGAGCACTTGCTCTCGGCCATGGCTGGCCTGGGCATCGATAACGCCTACGTCGAGCTCTCCGCGTCCGAAGTCCCGATCATGGATGGTAGCGCTGGACCCTTCGTATTCCTGATTCAATCGGCCGGCCTGGAAGAACAGGACGCCGCCAAGAAGTTCATCCGGATCTTGCGGGAAGTGACAGTGGAAGACGGCGACAAGCGCGCCACTTTCGTCCCTTTCGAAGGTTTCAAAGTGAGCTTCGAGATCGATTTCGATCACCCGGTTTTCCGTGACCGCACACAAAGTGCAAGCGTGGATTTTTCCAGCACTTCGTTCGTAAAAGAAGTCAGCCGCGCCCGTACCTTTGGTTTCATGAGTGACATCGAGTACCTGCGCAAGCACAACCTCGCACTCGGCGGCAGCGTTGAAAACGCTATTGTGGTCGACGCGGATGGTGTACTGAACGAAGACGGCCTTCGCTATGAAGACGAATTCGTGAAGCACAAGATCCTCGATGCAATTGGTGACCTCTACCTACTGGGCAATAGCCTGATTGGTGAGTTCAAGGGCTTCAAGTCCGGACATGCATTGAACAACCAGCTGCTGCGCAAGTTGATTGAGCAGACAGATGCTTGGGAAGTCGTGACTTTCGAAGACGCCAGCACTGCACCGATCTCTTACATGCGTCCTGTTGCGGCCGTGTAAGCAAAAAACCTCTCTAGTTTTTTAAAGGCTACCTTCGGGTGGCCTTTTTTTATGGCTGCGGGAAAGTGGTCTGGTGTCTGTCATGGCCTCTTCGCGGGCAAGCCCGCTCCCACAGGTCATGCGTCGTGCCCGAATCCGCGTCAACCGCAAAACCTGTGGGAGCCGGGCTTGCCCGCGATGGGGCCGGCCGTCACAACGCAGATTTCACTACGTAGCAACCACCCGATTCCGCCCGTTTTCCTTGGCCTGATACAGCGCCTTGTCCGCCGCAAACAGCAACTGCTCCAGGCTGATGTCGGTTGCCGTCGTCCAGGTGCTGATACCAATACTGACAGTAATCGGCGATGTATCACTCCCCACCAACGGTAACCCCTCCACCGATGCGCGGACGTTGTCGGCAATCTGTTGCGCGCCGGCGCTGTCGGTTTCAGCCAGGATCACCGAAAACTCTTCGCCACCGTAACGGGCGACCAGATCCGCGGGCCGTCGAACATGAGTGCTGATCACCTTGGCCACCCAGCGCAAGGCATCGTCGCCGCCCTGATGGCCATGGCGATCGTTGAACGCCTTGAAGTGATCGACATCGATCATCAGCACTGACAATGGCAGGCCGGAACGTTGGGCGCGAAACCATTCATGGCGTAGGGCCTGATCCAGGCTTCGGCGGTTAGCCAGGCCGGTCAATGGGTCGGTAGCGGCCAGTTGTGCCAGTTCCTGCTCGGCACTTTGGCGCCGACGCAATTCCCGGCAGAGCAACCAGGTCAGCCACAGCAGGCTCACGCACAGGGCAATGGTCGCAAAGCTGACCACCACAGCGGTGCGCTTCCAGGCCGCAAAGACCTCATCACTGGACAACGCAACGATGACGATCAACGGCAAGTTCCCGACCTTGGAGAAGGTGTACAAGCGCTTGTCATGGTATCGATCGGACATGCTGGTGAAGCTTCCGTTGCCTTCTTTGACGATGCGCTGGAAATTGGGGCGGTTACTGAAGTTCTTGCCGATCAGCTCTTCGGCCAGACGTGGTTGCTGAGCCAGAAGCGTCCCGTCCTTGCTGATCAGATTGACCGTGCTGTCGCGGCCGACGCTCAAACTGTTGAACAACTGATCGAAGTAACTCAAGCGCATGGCGGCTTCGGCCACGCCCAGAAACTCACCCTGGGAGCCGTTCACCCGTCGGCTGAAACTGATACGCCAATCCTGTTCGGGCGACCTGGCTCTGAAGGGCGGGCTGATGAACATGCCCGGGTCCGGGTTGTTCACGTGAGACTGGAAGTACTCACGATCGGCATAGTTGCCCTGCCTGGGCTCCACCGAGGCCGAGTCGGCGATCACGTCGCCCTTGTTGTCGAGCAGCAAAATGTTGCCCTTGTACGGCGCGGCAGTGGCGCGATCGAAATAGGCCAAATGACGAATGGCTGGAGAAACGCTCTTGAGGTCTTCTCGCTGGGAGGCAGCGATCAAGCCCAATAGGGACACATCATAGAGTTCGACATTGCGCAGCACGTCGGCATCGATCAATTGCACGATATTGTTGGCGGCGCGAGCGGCGGACAATTCGGCGTTGGCGCGTTCACGGATCAGCAGGAAGGTCACGATGCTCAATATCGCAATCACCAACAACAAACTGCTGAGAACCAAAAGCCGCTCCGATCGTGTCGAACGGATCGGATGTTGAGAATTCGCACTGCTCACACTCATGGTTCTGACTTCTGCAAATAAGGCGTTATGAAAGTTCTTTTACAAAAATCGGGCAGAGTCCCAGAAACCGGTCGCGTCCGGAGCGCCTGTATAAATGCCGGATAAAAAAAAGGCCAGCAAAACATGCTGGCCTTTTGCTAATGGAAGCTTAGAAGACATTGAGCCGGTAGTCGATGATCATCCGGTATTCATCAGCTAACTCGTCAGTTGTTAATTTTTCTCGTCATCGATCGAATATCAAATTTACCCACGAAGAGTTCTTCAGGCGCGTCGTCGTCGATTTTGGCGGTAAAAGAGAATTCCCCGGTGGCGAACGCTTGCTCTCTATTGAAATCATGGATTGTCAGGGCCCCAGCGAGCGCTTCATAGCTCGTTCGCTGAGCGCCATCCTGAGTGAAGTAACGGCAGTAGTAGCGATTAGGAAAATCCTCCGTCGGTAATGAGTATTTCCCTGGCACAATCGAATTATAGAAGCCAATCTGGATGCCTCTGGATTGGCCTAGCACAGGTTCGGTCTGACCAGACAGCGTGATGGATTGGCTTCCGGACGGGGACTCACGGTATTCCACCATCGCAGATACGAACCCCCCGTGGTACGCGATAGTCACATCTACCCAACCTTCACTGGCGTGCGGTTGTCTATCCGAGTTGGCCGATTCAATTGTCATGATGAACTCCTTTGGAAGAGGGGAAGACAGGGCTACCTTCGCTCCTTTGGATTCAATACGACCGACTCGATTTCAGCTACTGTCAGATCTGACAGTAGAGGACTGCTTTTCTGACCTTTCTGACGAGTGGTAAATCACACATTGCCTTAGTGGATTGGTGCACGCAGTGCACGCAATACGCCGAAGCCGTCGAGGCCTGGCAGCATGACGTCGAGAACAATCACCGCGTAGTCGCTTTCCAGCGCCAGGTGCAGGCCTTCGACGCCATCGCCAGCCACGTCTACGGTGTAACCCTGTTCCGTCAGGCCGCGGTGCAGATAGTCCGCGGTTTTTTCTTCGTCTTCGATAATCAGAACGCGCATGACCCCGCCTCAGTCTGTGGTCGTCAGCGCCGACATCGGTGCTGACGCTGGTGGGAGAACGTGTCGATGGAATAGCCGCTCAAGCCACAAGTATATGACCGGCGTGGTGAACAGCGTCAGCGCCTGGCTCACTAGCAAGCCGCCGACCACCGCGATGCCCAATGGCTGGCGCAGTTCGGCGCCGGTGCCATAGCCGAGCATCAACGGCAGGGCACCAAGCAGGGCGGCGAGGGTGGTCATGATGATTGGCCGAAACCGCGTCATACACGCCTCGTAGATCGCCTCTTCCGGCGGCAAGCCACGGTTGCGCTGGGCGTCCAGCGCGAAGTCGATCATCAGAATGCCATTCTTCTTGACGATGCCGATCAGCAACACCAGCCCGATCAGCGCCATGATCGAAAAATCCTGGCCGCAGATCCACAGCATGATCACCGCCCCGAGCCCCGCCGAGGGCAGGGTCGAGATGATCGTCAGCGGGTGCACGAAGCTTTCGTACAGAACGCCAAGAATGATGTACACCGCCACCAGCGCCGCCAGAATCAGCCATGGCTGGCTGGCCAGCGAACTCTGGAAGGCTTGGGCCGCGCCCTGGAAATTACCGCTGATGGCCGTCGGCATGCCGATGTCGGTCTTGGCCTGATTGAGCATGATCACCGCATCACCCAACGCGACGCCGGGCGCCAGGTTGAACGACAGGTTGGCTGCCGGGAACATCCCGTCGTGAGCGATGGACAACGGGCCGATAGTCGGTGCATCGAATTTCGCCAGGGCCGACAGTGGCACCATTTCCCCGCTCAGCGGCGAGCGCAGGTAGAAATAGTTGAGGCTTTCGGCCTTGCCGCGCTGTTTGGCGTCCAGCTCCAGAATCACGTTGTACTGGTTGGTCTGGGTCTGGAACTCGTTGATCTGCCGCTGGCCGAAAGCGTCGTACAGCGCTTCATCGACATCGCTGGCGGTCAGGCCGAAACGCGCCGCAGCACTGCGGTCGATGTTGATGTGGGTGATGCTGCCGCCCAGTTGCAGATCGTTGGAAATGTCGCGGAACGCCGGGTTGCTGCGCAGTTTTTCCGTCAGGCGCTGGGTCCAGGTGCTCAGGAGTGCACCGTCGTTGCTCTTGAGCACGTATTGGTATTGCGCACGGCTCGGGCCGGAGCTGAGGTTGATGTCTTGCCCTGCGCGCAGGTACAACACGATGCCCGGGATTTTCATCAGCTGTGGGCGAATCCGGTCGATGAATTGGCTGGCGGACACATCGCGGTCGCCACGTTTTTTCAGAGAGATCCAGAAGCGGCCGTTGGCGATAGTCTGGTTGCTGCCCGAAACGCCGACCGAGTGTGAGAACGTCTCGACGGCAGGGTCGGCGGCGACGATTTCGGCCATTGCCAGGTGTTTTTTCACCATGTCGCCGTAGGAAATGTCCGCCGCCGCTTCGGTGGTGCCGAGGACGAAACCGGTGTCCTGCACCGGGAAGAAACCCTTCGGAATGAAAATGTACCCGGCGACCGCCAAGCCGAGGGACACGCCAAACACACCGAGCATCAATTTCTGATGGGCGAGGGCGCGGCGCAGGCCTTTCTCGTACAGCGCCAGCAAACGTTCGCCGAAACCCGGTTTGCCGTGGGCGTGATGCACCGGCGCGCGCATGAACAACGCCGCCAGGGTCGGCGCCAGCGTCAGGGACACCACCACGGAAATCATGATGGTCGAGGTGGCGGTCAGGGCGAATTCCTTGAACAGCCGCCCGACCACGCCGCCCATGAACAACAGCGGAATGAACGCCGCCACCAGTGAGAAACTGATCGAGACCACGGTAAAACCGATCTCGCCGGCACCCTTGATCGCGGCCTCGCGCATGCCGTCGCCGGCCTCCAGATGGCGGTGAATGTTTTCCACCACCACAATCGCATCGTCCACCACAAACCCGACGGACACCACGATCGCCACCAGCGTCAGGTTATTCAGGCTGAAGCCCATGATGTACATCAGGGCAAAACTGGCGATCAGCGACACACCGAGCACCGACGCCACGATCAGGGTCGCCGACAACTGCCGCAGGAACAGCGCCATCACCGCCACCACCAGCAGGATCGCGATTAGCAGGGTGACTTCCACTTCATGCAACGAGGCGCGGATGGTCTGGGTGCGGTCGATCAACACCTTGACCTGCACCGAGGCCGGCAGCATGGCCTCCAGCGTCGGCAGCGCTGCTTGAATACGGTCCACGGTCTCGACGATGTTGGCCCCCGGCTGCCGGAAAATCACCAGGTTCACCGCCGGCTGACCGTCAGCCCAGGCCTGGATATAGGCGTCTTCCGAACCGTTGACGACTTTGGCCACATCCTTGAGATGAACCGGTGCGCCGTCCTTGTAGGAAACAATCAGCTGACCGTATTCCTGAGGGTGGAATAATTGGTCGTTGGTGGACAAGGTCGAAATGCTCGACTCGCCATACAACGCACCCTTGGCCAGGTTGAGGCTGGTCTGCTGGATCGCCAGACGAATGTCCGCCAGGGTCAGGCCAATGGCGGCGAGTTTGTCCGCCGAGGCCTGCACGCGGATTGCCGGACGTTGCTGACCGGTGATGTTGATATTGCCTACGCCGTCGATCTGGCTGATCTGACGGGCGAGCAGGGTTTCCACCAAGTCACTGACTTCGGTGCCGGGCATTTGCGGCGAGTTGATGCTGAGGATCAGCACCGGGCTGTCGGCCGGGTTGACCTTTCTCCAGTTCGGCAGGTTCGGCATATCTTTGGGCAGTTTGCCGGCGGCGGTGTTGATCGCGGCCTGGACTTCCTGCGCGGCGGTGTCGATGCTTTTGTCGAGGGTGAATTGCAGGGTCAGAATGGTCGAGCCCAGGGCGCTGCTCGAGGTCATCTGGGTCACGCCGGGGATGGCGCTGAATTGCACTTCAAGCGGCGTGGCCACCGACGAGGCCATGGTTTCTGGGTTGGCGCCCGGCAGTTGCGCGGCCACCTGGATGGTCGGGAATTCCGCTTCCGGCAGTGGCGCAATCGGCAGTTGCGGGAAGGCGATGACACCGAGCAGCACCAAGGCAAAGGTCAGCAGGACCGTCGCCACCGGATGATCGATGCACCACGCGGAAATCGAGCCATGGCCCTTCATGGTTTCGGCTCCGATTGCACCACTTGCGGTGGGTCGGTCACTACCTGCACGGTCGAGCCTGGTTTGAGCCGCGACTGGCCGTCGCTGACCAGTACATCGCCCGGTTTCACGCCTTTGATGATGTCCTGGCCGCTGCCTTGGTAAACCATCTGCACCTGAACGACTTCGACCTTGTCGCCATTGACCCGATAGACGAAATGCTGATCAAGGCCACGTTGTACGACGGTGGGCGGCACCACCAGCGCATTTTTATCCAGCGCTGTCTGAATCTTTACCGTAACCAGCAGGCCCGGCCAGAGTTTCTGTGCGGTGTTGGCGAATTCGGCCTTGGCGCGGATGGTCCCGGTGTTGGCGTTGATCTGGTTGTCGATCAGGGTCAGATGACCTTCGCCCAGCAGGTTGCCGGTTTCGCCATCGGTGTCGGCACCAATGTAAGCCTTGACCGGCGTGTGCTGTGGATCGTTGATCAGGCCTTGCAGGGTCGGCAGCATTTGCTGCGGCAGGGAAAACTCCACGGCGATCGGGTCGATCTGGGTCACCGTGAACAACCCTTGAGTGTCGGTCATGCGCAGGAAGTTGCCTTCGTCCACTGTGCGAATACCGACACGACCGGTGACCGGGGAGCGAATCTGTGTGTAGGAAAGCTGTACCAGAGCAGCATCGATCGAGGCCTGATTGCCTTGGGCGGTGGCTTTGAGCTGATTGACCAGCGCTTGTTGCTGGTCATAGGTCTGCTTGGACACGCCGTCGTCGACGCTCAGCAGTTTGTAGCGTTTGAGGTTGACCTGAGCCACTTGCAGTTGCGCCTGACTTTCCCCCAGTTGCGCCCGGGCCTGGTCGAGGCTGGCGCGGATCGAGCGGTCGTCGAGGGTGGCCAGCAGGTCACCTTTGTTCACCCGTTGGCCTTCCTTGACCAGCAATTGGGTGAGGATGCCGTCGATCTGCGGACGTATGACCACGCTATGCAGCGACAGCACCGAGCCGATGCCGCTGACGTAGCGGGGCACGTCTTTTTCGGCGACGCTGACCACTCGCACGGGGATGGCGGTGGAGGTGGCCAGTTTGGTCGTTGGGGGTTTGGCGACGTACCACACGCCCAGCGCTGCCAGGACGATCAGAAGGGCGGCGAACAGGGCGTTTTTTTTCTGAGTTCGCATGCGAGTGGGGCGCCGGGCAGAGTGGTCGGAGTTTTGTCAGGTTTATACCTTTATAAACCTGTTCGCCCGTCAGGAAGGTGACCGGTAACTGACGGCGCTGTCAGTTTGGACCTCTCTGGATTGATGCTGATTCCGTTGTAGGCCCTGCCGAAGGCTGCGATTTTTGAATTTATTTTTCGATTCCGGCCGAAGGAAGCAGCTAGAGCATGGATGGAAAGTAAGGCGATGCTTCTGTGGCGAGGGAGCTTGCTCCCGCTGGGGCGCGCGGCCCTCGATTAGCGAATGCGGTTTCAGATAGAACTTTGGGGCCGCTTCGCAGCCCAGCGGGAGCAAGCTCCCTCGCCACAAAAGGTTCTAGCCAGCCTGAAGGTAACCGTTAAGGGCGAATCTCGATCATCGTGCCGTCCGGCACCAGACCCCAGACTTCGCGCATGTCCATGTTGCGCATAGCGATACAGCCATCAGTCCAGTCCAGGGTGTGGAACAGGTCTTCGGGGTTGTCTTCGGTATCCGGGGTGCCGTGGATCATGATCATGCCGCCAGGCTCGACGCCTTCGCGCCGGGCGCGGGCGGAGTCGCTGATATTAGGGTAGGAGATGTGCATCGCCAGGTTGAAACGGTCGCTGATCTTGCGCCAGTCCACCCAATAAAAGCCTTCGGGGGTGCGTTTGTCGCCCTCCATCAGCTTCGGCCCTTTGGGGCGTTTACCCAGGGATATGCGATAGGTCTTGATCGGCTTGCCATCATTGATCAATTGCAATTGATGGGCTGATTTGAGAACCAGAACTTTTTCGATGACTCTGCCGTCCAGCGTTTCCACGGAGGAAGCCTGGGTGACAGCGACGAACGACAAGCAAAAAAAAGCAAGCAACCAGCGCATTGAAACGATATCCCTGAGAGGTGTCGCGACTATTTATTTTATAGGTGCTTTTATGGGTAGGAAGCTTTAAATGATGGCAGGCTGGACCAGCGGCGGGATCGATTCGGACCGCACGGGGTAGACCTCGGTCCGCCGGTCAGCGAAGAAGCATTCTAAGGTACGCCCCACCGTGCGGAAAGCCAGTTCGCCCCAAGGGATGTCGGCTTCTTCGAACAGTTGCACTTCCAGGCTCTCGGGCCCCGCGGAAAAATCCAGGTCCACCAGTTCGGCGCGAAAGAATACATGCACCTGGCTGATGTGTGGCACGTCGATCAGCGTATAGATACTCAGATTGCGCACCCGGGCACAGGCTTCTTCTGCGGTCTCACGAATGGCGGCCTGTTCGATGGTCTCACCGTTTTCCATGAAACCGGCGGGCAGGGTCCAGTAACCGAGCCGTGGCTCGATGGCGCGCCGGCACAGCAACACCTTCGAACCCCAGGTCGGCACGCAACCGGCGACGATATTGGGGTTCTGGTAATGGATGGTATGACAGCTATCGCAGACAAAACGCAGGCGCGAATCGCCTTCGGGAATGCGCTGGGTTACCGGGTTGCCGCATTGGCTGCAAAATTTCATGCTTGGGTTCCTGAATGCTGCGCCTATCTTGGCGTGCAGCGGTGTCGGTCGGCAAGTTGTCGTTTCGCGACATGAGGCTGTTCGGGGCTTGGGCGGCCGGTGCGATTGGTGCATGATGCAGGGTAAGGCACAGATCGAGAAGACTCATGCTGGACGAGCTACTGCACCGGGTAAGCAACCACACGCCGCGTACGCTGGAAACCGACCGACGTTTCCCCGAAGCCGCGGTATTGGTGCCTATCACGCGCAGTGACGAACCGGAACTGGTCCTGACCCTTCGCGCCAGCGGGCTCTCGACCCATGGCGGCGAAGTCGCCTTCCCCGGCGGTCGACGCGACCCCGAAGACCCCGACCTGATTTTTACCGCCCTGCGCGAAGCCGAAGAAGAAATCGGCCTGCCGCCGGGGCTGGTCGAAGTGATCGGCCCGCTGAGCCCACTGATCTCCCTGCACGGCATCAAGGTCACGCCCTATGTCGGTGTGATTCCGGATTTCGTCGAATACCTGGCCAACGATGCCGAGATCGCCGCGGTGTTCAGCGTGCCGCTGGAGTTTTTTCGCAAGGACCCGCGCGAGCATACCCACCGCATCGACTATCAGGGCCACAGCTGGTACGTGCCAAGCTACCGTTATGGCGAGTACAAGATCTGGGGGCTGACGGCGATCATGATTGTCGAGTTGATCAACCTGCTCTATGACGCGAAAATCAGCCTGCATCAACCACCCAAGAGTTTTATCAAAACCTGAAGCCATTGCGCGTATGGCGTGACCCCGGCTTTTCGTTAGTGAGCCAGTCTGGCCTTGAGGACAATAAGATGAAATACCGCCTGGGCGACGCCCGCGTCGATACCCATCCGCAGAGCTGGGTCGCCCCCAATGCCATGCTGGTGGGCAAGGTCAAACTGGAAGAGGGCGCCAACGTCTGGTTCAACGCCGTGTTGCGTGGCGACAACGAATTGATCCTGATCGGCAAGAACAGCAACGTGCAGGACGGCACTGTCATGCACACAGACATGGGCTACCCGCTGACCATCGGCACCGGCGTGACCATCGGCCACAACGCCATGCTGCACGGTTGCACGGTGGGCGATTACAGCCTGATCGGCATTAACGCAGTGATTCTCAACGGTGCGAAAATCGGCAAGAACTGCATCATCGGCGCCAACTCGCTCATCGGTGAAGGCAAGGAAATTCCGGACTGTTCGCTGGTCATGGGCTCACCGGGCAAGGTCGTACGCGAATTGACCGAGCCGCAAAAGAGGATGCTCGAAGCCAGTGCCGCCCACTATGTGCATAACTCGCAGCGTTATGCCCGCGATCTGGTCGAGCAGGAAGAATGAGCACCATTGAACGACCCGTCCCGTCGCCGTGCGTGAGCATTTGTGCGCTGGATGAGGATGACATTTGCACCGGGTGTCAGCGCACGGTGGAAGAAATCACCCGCTGGAGCCGGATGGACAACGCAGAGCGGCGCAAGGTGTTGGAGTTGTGTCATGAGCGGGCGAAGTCGAGTGGGTTGATCTGGATGTTGGGCAAAACCCCCGGTCAGTAACCGAAGATCAAAAGATCGCAGCCTTCGGCAGCTCCTCCAGATTCGGTATTCGTCGCGATTTCGCGGATGAACGCGATCCCTCGTAGATACCGTCTTAAACCTCACCGAGCAAGCGCAAGTTTCGGGTCATAAGGCTGGCCCGATTTGAGCACGCCATAAACGAAGTGCAGCAGCTTGCGCATCGCGGCACAAATGATCTGCTTGGGGGCCTTGCCGTTGGCCTTCAAGCGATCCTTCATGGCCATGATCGCCTTGTTGTGCTGCAGCGCCACCAGGCCGGGCATGTAAAGGCCTGCCCGCACGCGCGCTGAGCCGATTTTTGAGATCACAGTACGGCCTTTGAGCAGTCCCGAATCCTGCAGCTTGGGGTTCAACCCAGCAGCAGCAACCAGCTTGCGAGGATCGTCATATTTACGCAGGTCGCCCAGCTCGGCCAGCAGCCGCTCAAGCGTTTTCTGCCCGATACCGTCGATGGTCACGATCAAGTCGCGCATTTGACGCATATCCGGGTCGTCATCGATGTGTTTTTTGATCGCTTTGTGCGTTTCAGCGATCTCTTTTTCGATATGGTGCAGCACGGAGTTAATTGAGGCTTTGACCTTTTCGTCAGATACCCCCAGACGATTGAGCTCCATTTGCTGCATTTCCTGAAGGTCATCCAGGCGGCGAACCAAGGCTTTCAACTGGCGATACTTCAGAGGCTCCGGCGCCCATGGCTGAAGCTTTTCATCCTTTTCCCGGGCGAAGTCCGCGATCAGCTTGGCGTCGCTTTTATCGGTTTTGATCCGGCGTAACTCACTGCCGGCGTAGGCATGGGTCGTGGCCGGATTCACCACGCAAACCCGGTAACCCTTGTTGTAGACGAACTCGGCGAGCGCCAGGTGATAGACACTGGTGGCCTCCATCACGATCAGTGCCGAAGGTTCGACCTGCTTGTGCAGCCAGGCTTCAAACTCTTTGAATCCTTTGGCGTCGTTCGCCAGTTTGGCTTTGGTTTTATGCTTGCCATTCGGCAGGTGTGTAGCGATATCAAAGGTGTTTTTAGCGACATCGACGCCGACGAAACTGGACATGTCTTCTCCCAATCAGATCAGTTGCGATCATCACTACACTCTGTCCAACCTTGTGAATGCGGGCTCTCGCCAGAGACGGGCCCAAGATACCGTTCGAACTGTACGAGTGAGTGTGGAGGGTTGGAGCACGATCTACGTCACAGGCAAAAAGCCTAAGGAGCTGCACGGCTTCCAGGTCCCTCCCTCGATGATCAGTCGAGAACTATCGCTCCTGATGGAGCAATAGTCGAGATACAAGGAGCTGCCGCAGGCTGCGATCTTTTGATTTAAGCCTTTGCGTGACTGAAGTACTCTTTGCACCAAATTGACAGGTATCCCCTACCCCCATGCTCTTCCTGATCGCCTACATCAGCAGCGTCGTGCTGATCAATTACGCCTTTTCCAGCGCCCCGCACCTGGACATCATCTGGTCGGCCTGGGGTGGGCTGGTGTTCGTGCTGCGCGACATGGTGCAAACCCGCTTCGGTCACGGCGCGATCGCGGCGATGCTGGTGGCGTTGATACTGTCCTACGTCACTTCCGACCCCTCCATCGCCCTGGCCAGCGCCATCGCATTCGCCGTGTCGGAGTGCATCGACTGGCTGGTGTTCAGCATCACCAAGCGTCCATTGCACGATCGCCTGTGGATAAGTTCGGCGCTGAGCATCCCGCTCGACACCTTCATCTTCTTCGGCATGATCGATGCCTTCACTCCGGCCGTGATCCTCACCGCCATGGGCTCGAAGTTCGCCGGTGTGACGGTCGTGTGGCTGATCATGGCCTGGCGCTTGCGTAATCAGGCCGTCGTCAGCTGAAGCCAAACCCTCAGGTTCATGTAAAATGCCGCGCTTTCTCCCCATGGGAAGCGCGCTTCCCTCGATGATCCGCTTCTTGAGGACCTGAGATGACCCGTATCGGAACTCCATTGTCGCCAACCGCGACCCGCGTATTGCTGTGTGGCTGTGGTGAGTTGGGCAAGGAAGTGGTGATCGAGCTGCAACGCCTGGGCGTTGAAGTGATTGCCGTGGATCGCTACGCCAATGCGCCAGCCATGCAAGTCGCCCATCGCAGCCATGTGATCAACATGCTCGACGGCGCCGCCCTGCGTGCAGTGATCGAAGCCGAGAAGCCGCACTTCATCGTGCCGGAAATCGAAGCCATCGCCACCGCGACCCTGGTGGAACTGGAATCCGAAGGCTTCACCGTGATCCCGACCGCTCGCGCCGCACAGTTGACCATGAACCGCGAAGGCATCCGTCGCCTGGCCGCTGAAGAGCTGGGCTTGCCGACGTCGCCGTACTACTTCGCCGACACCTTCGAGGACTACAGCAAGGCTGTCGAAGATCTGGGTTTCCCATGCGTGGTCAAACCGGTCATGAGTTCCTCGGGCAAAGGCCAGAGCCTGCTGCGCAGCGTCGATGACGTGCAGAAGGCCTGGGATTACGCTCAAGAAGGTGGCCGCGCCGGTAAAGGTCGCGTGATCGTCGAAGGTTTCATCGACTTCGACTACGAAATCACCCTGCTGACCGTGCGTCACATTGGCGGCACTACGTTCTGTGCGCCGGTTGGGCATCGTCAGGAGAAGGGCGACTATCAGGAATCCTGGCAGCCACAAGCCATGAGTCCGGTTGCTCTGGCTGAATCCGAGCGCGTTGCCAAAGCGGTGACCGAGGCCTTGGGTGGCCGTGGTCTGTTTGGCGTCGAGCTGTTCATCAAAGGTGATCAGGTCTGGTTCAGCGAAGTTTCGCCGCGCCCGCATGACACCGGTCTGGTGACCCTGATTTCCCAGGACCTGTCGCAGTTCGCGCTGCACGCACGGGCGATCCTGGGCCTGCCGATTCCATTGATCCGTCAGTTCGGGCCTTCGGCTTCGGCGGTGATTCTGGTGGAAGGGCAGTCGACTCAAACCGCATTCGCCAATTTGGGCGCTGCGCTGAGCGAGCCAGATACTGCATTGCGTTTGTTCGGCAAGCCAGAGGTCAATGGCCAGCGTCGGATGGGTGTGGCGTTGGCGCGTGATGAGTCGATTGAAGCTGCTCGTGCGAAAGCGACCCGTGCTTCTCAGGCTGTTGTTGTAGAGCTCTAAACCGAGGCGCGCCTATCGCGAGCAGGCTCGCTCCCACATTAAACCGCATTCTTTCTGACAGAACGTGGTCCCTGTGGGTGCGAGCCTGCTCGCGATGGCGGCCCGTCAGACTACCCGATTCAAATCGTTATGCCGCGTCTCCTTCAGGCACAGCACCGCGATCAAGCTCAGCACCGCCGCCCCCGACACATACCCGCCGACATAACTCAAACCGCCCATCGCCACCAGTTTCTGTGCAAAGAACGGTGCCGCCGAGGCTCCGACAATCCCGCCCAAGTTGTAGGCCGCCGATGCGCCGGTATAGCGTACGTGGGTCGGAAACAGCTCTGGCAGCAGCGCGCCCATCGGCGCAAACGTCACGCCCATCAGAAACAGTTCGATGCACAGAAACAGCGCCACGCCCCAAGTCGAGCCTTGGGTGAGCAGCGGTTCCATCAGGAATCCGGACAGAATCGCCAGCACGCCACCGATGATCAGCACCGGTTTACGCCCGAAACGATCACTCGCCCAAGCCGACAGCGGTGTTGCGGCCGCCATGAACAGCACCGCGAAACACAGCAGGGCGAGGAAGGTTTCTCGGGTATAGCCGAGCGTCGATACGCCATAACTCAGCGAAAACACTGTCGAGATGTAGAACAGCGCGTAGCACACTACCATCGAGCCGGCCCCCAGCAGCATCGGCGCCCAGTACTGGCTGAACAGCTCAACCAGCGGGATCTTCACCCGTTCCTGACGAGCCATGGCGTTGGCGAACACCGGGGTTTCGTGGAGCTTGAGGCGCACGTACAGACCGACCATCACCAGCACGGCACTGAGCAGGAACGGAATCCGCCAGCCCCACGAACGGAACTGCTCGTCGTTGAGGCTCATGGCCAGAGTCAGGAACAGGCCGTTCGCCGCCAGAAACCCGATCGATGGACCGAGTTGCGGGAACATGCCGTACCAGGCGCGCTTGCCTTTGGGCGCGTTCTCCGTGGCCAGCAACGCGGCACCACCCCATTCACCACCCAGCCCCAGGCCCTGGCCGAAGCGCAGCACGCAAAGCAGGATCGGCGCCCAGGCGCCAATGCTCTCGTAACCCGGCAGCACGCCAATCAGCGTGGTACACACGCCCATCAACAGCAAGGAGGCGACCAGTGTCGATTTACGCCCGATGCGGTCACCGAAGTGGCCGAACAGCGCCGAACCCAGTGGCCGTGCAAGGAAGGCGATACCGAAGGTGAGGAAGGCCGACAGCATTTGGGCGGTGCCGGAGGTTTGCGGAAAGAACACCGGACCGATCACCAGCGCCGCTGCCGTGGCATAGACGTAGAAGTCGTAGAATTCGATGGCCGTGCCGATGAAACTCGCGGTGGCTACTCGGGTGGCGGAGTTGGTTGGTTGTGCAGGCGTGGTTTCGGTATATGTCGTGCTGGTCGTCATGCGGTAATCCCTGACAGTCATGTGCCCCAGTGGAGCGAATTATTATGGTCGAATACCCAGGGATGTGGGTTTAACGCAGAGTGCGGGTAGCACGGGGTATGGCGGGGCTGGGTAAGCGGCTTGATTATAGGAAGGCAGCTAATGATTCAACAAGCGGCTTGGAGGATGCGATGGCTTTTGTGGCGAGGGAGCTTGCTCCCGCTCGGGTGCGTAGCGGCCGCAAACGGCTGAATGCATTCTTTCAGGGTAATTGAGCTGTCTGTGATCGGGCCTGCTTCGCAGTCCGGCGGGAGCAAGCTCCCTCGCCACAGGCAAGCCCCTGGCTACAGGGGGGCTGTCAGATTTTGGAAAGGGCAGGCACTGAACTGGTATGCCAGATCAGCACGCGCGTGACGCGATTGTCTTCCGTCTCCAGAATCTCCAGCCGATACCGCCCGATCTTCAGGCAAACCGCGCTGTCGGGGATCGTTTCCAGCGCCTCGGTCACTAACCCGTTGAGGGTTTTCGGACCATCGCTGGGTAGGTGCCAGCCAAGGCTTTTGTTCAATTCGCGAATCGATGCCGCGCCCTCGATCACCAGGCGACCATCGGCCAGCGGATGAATGTGCGGGTTGTCCAGGCTGTGCTGGCTTTCGAACTCGCCGACGATTTCTTCGAGAATGTCTTCCAGGGTCACGATGCCCAGCACTTCGCCGTACTCATCGACCACCATGCCCAAACGCCGCTGCTGCTTGTGGAAGTTCAGCAATTGCAGCTGCAGCGGGGTGCTTTCCGGTACGAAGTACGGTTCGTGACTGGCTGCCAGCAGCGCTTCCAGAGTCAGACTTGAATCGGGCAGCAAATGACGGATCTGCCGGGTGTTGAGCACCGCTTCGACCTGGTTGATGTCGCTGTGGAATACCGGCAGGCGGGTGCGCCTGTTATGGCGCAGTTGTTCGATGATTTCTTCGAGGGAATCGTCCAGATTGATTCCGTCGACGTCACTGCGCGGTACCAGAATATCGTTGACCGTGATGTTATCCAGCGCGTGGATACCTGACAGCAAATGCGGGCGACTGGCTGCGTGTTCGTGATCGTCGTGCCGATTTGCCGGTGCCTCGTCTTCGCTTTGCTGCACCACGTTGATTTTGCGGGCGAATGGTCGCATCAGCAGTTGGCTGATGGCATTAAGTAACCAGGCCGCCGGGTAGACGATCTTCAAGGGTATGCCGAGCAGTGTGTTGCCCAGGGTCAGGACGGCATCCGGATAGCGCACGGCAAGGGTGCGCGGCAGGTAGTCGGCGAACACCAACAGCACCGCGCTGGCACCGAGGCAGGCAATCCATGGACCGTTTTGCGCCCAGGTGAAAATCGCCAGCAAGGTGCTGATGACCACCACCAGCGCGCGGCACAGGGTGTTGCAGAGGATCAGGCTGCTGAGCGGGAAATTCAGCTTGGCCACGGGTTTGTCGCTCGAGCGCGAGGCTGTTCGCTGGGCCAGCAAGTGATGATGTGCAACTTCGATGGCGGTAAACAGCCCCGACCATAAAATCAGCAGGGCCAGCACCGCGAGCATCGGCCCTATGGGCAAGTCGTCCATTAATGCCGCCCGTCAGATATGCAGAATGTATTCGCGGACCAGCTTACTGCCGAAGTACGCCAACATCAGCAGGCAGAAACCGGCAAGGGTCCAGCGGATGGCTTTGTGTCCGCGCCAGCCGAGGCGGTTGCGCCCCCAAAGCAGCACGCTGAACACGATCCAGGCCAGGCACGCCAGCAGGGTTTTATGCACCAGGTGCTGGGCGAACAAGTTCTCGACGAACAACCAGCCGGAAATCAACGACAACGACAGCAGGCTCCAGCCGGCCCAGAGAAAACCAAACAGCAGGCTCTCCATGGTTTGCAGTGGCGGGAAGTTCTTGATCAGCCCGGACGGATGCTTGTGTTTGAGCTGATGGTCCTGAACCAGCAGCAGCAACGCCTGGAACACCGCGATGGTGAACATGCCGTAAGCGAGGATCGACAAGAGAATGTGGGCGAGGATGCCTGGCTCTTCGTCAATGATCTGCACCGTGCCAGCGGGGGCGAACTGTGCCAGCAGCACGGTGGCGGCGCCCAGCGGGAACAGCAATAGCAGCAGGTTTTCCACCGGAATCCGCGAACAGGCCAGCAGGGTCAGGGCGATGACCGCCGCGGCGATCAGGCTGGCGGCGCTGAAAAAGTCCAGGGCCAGGCCGATCGGTGTCAGCAGATAGGTGATCAGGCTGACGCTGTGGGCCAGCACGGCCAGCACACCGAGCGTGACCAGCAGGCGCTTGTTCGCCTTGGCGCCGGTGGCCAGACGAGTGCCCTGATAGAGGGTCGCAGCGGCATATAAGCAGGCGGCGGCGAGGGAGGTAAGCAAACTGGGTGACAAGGGGAGCATAAATCCTGTTAGGCAAGCCCGAAAGGCGCTGAGTTTGGCATAGAATCCCCACGACACGAAAGACCATGCAACCTGACGGCGAGGTGTCCGCCAGACGCAGTCTTCGCTATAATCCGCGACCTGCCCACGCCGCAGGCTCGCCGAGCACATGTTTATTCCGGTCTGGGCCGCCATTATCCCGGTCTACACAGGGCCTGAAAGGATCGCGCAATGTTTGAAAACTTAACCGACCGTCTCTCGCAGACGCTGCGCCATGTCACCGGCAAGGCCAAGCTGACCGAAGACAACATCAAAGACACCCTGCGCGAAGTGCGCATGGCGTTGCTCGAAGCCGACGTCGCCTTGCCGGTGGTCAAAGACTTCGTCAACTCGGTCAAGGAACGCGCTGTTGGCACCGAGGTGTCGCGCAGCCTGACGCCGGGCCAGGCCTTCGTGAAAATCGTCCAGGCCGAACTCGAAAGCCTGATGGGCGCGGCCAACGAAGACTTGAACCTGAGCGCCGTTCCCCCTGCTGTCGTGTTGATGGCCGGTTTGCAGGGTGCGGGTAAAACCACCACCGCCGGCAAACTCGCGCGCTTCCTTAAAGAGCGCAAGAAGAAGTCGGTCATGGTCGTGTCCGCGGACGTTTACCGTCCAGCGGCGATCAAGCAGCTTGAAATGCTCGCGGGTGAAGTTGGCGTTACCTTCTTCCCGTCCGACCTGAGTCAGAAGCCGGTCGACATCGCGCAAGCAGCTATTAAAGAAGCAAAACTGAAATTCATCGACGTGGTCATCGTCGATACCGCCGGTCGTCTGCACATCGACGAAGAGATGATGGGCGAGATCAAGGCGCTGCACGCTGCGATCAACCCGGTCGAAACCCTGTTCGTGGTCGATGCCATGACCGGCCAGGACGCGGCCAACACGGCCAAGGCCTTCGGCGATGCACTGCCGCTGACCGGTGTGATCCTGACCAAGGTCGACGGCGATGCCCGTGGCGGTGCCGCGCTGTCGGTACGTGCCATCACTGGCAAGCCGATCAAGTTCATCGGTATGGGCGAGAAGAGCGAAGCGCTCGAGCCGTTCCACCCTGAGCGTATTGCTTCGCGCATCCTCGGCATGGGCGACGTGCTCAGC
Organism: Pseudomonas sp. S2_A02; assembly: GCF_054668495.1. Taxonomy (NCBI): domain Bacteria; kingdom Pseudomonadati; phylum Pseudomonadota; class Gammaproteobacteria; order Pseudomonadales; family Pseudomonadaceae; genus Pseudomonas; species Pseudomonas sp. S2_A02. The sequence goes on from NZ_CP162776.1 coordinate 4,903,935, forward strand.
CTGATCGAGCAGGCCGAACAGACCCTCGACAAAGACAAGGCCGATAAACTGGCCAAGAAGCTGAAGAAGGGCAAGGGCTTCGACCTCGAAGACTTCCGCGATCAGCTGCAACAGATGAAGAACATGGGCGGTCTCGGCGGCCTCATGGACAAACTGCCGAACATCGGTGGTGTGAATCTGGCGCAAATGGGCAACGCCCAGGGCGCGGCAGAGAAGCAGTTCAAGCAGATGGAAGCCATCATCAACTCCATGACCCCGGCCGAGCGCCGCGACCCTGAGCTGATCAGCGGTTCGCGCAAGCGCCGGATCGCCATGGGTTCCGGCACTCAGGTGCAGGACATCGGTCGCTTGATCAAGCAGCACAAGCAGATGCAGAAGATGATGAAGAAGTTCTCCGCGAAAGGCGGAATGGCCAAAATGATGCGCGGCATGGGCGGTATGTTGCCCGGCGGCGGCATGCCGAAAATGTAAAGTATTCACGCAAGGGCTTGCTCTTGCATCTCCCACATGGAAGTGGGATCTCCAGCAAACCCGCACTTGGCGGGAGCTGACTGGCCGTTTTTAACGACGGCTCTATAGCAAATCTGGATGGCGACCGATAGGCCGCCGGAAAAAGACATTTGCAAAAGTCCGGATATTCCTTAGAATATGCGGCCTTTCGGGCACCTATGCCCGCTGTGCCTTTAGATTTGCAGCACCGACTACAGGAACGATGTTCACATGCTAACAATCCGTCTTGCCCTTGGCGGCTCCAAAAAGCGCCCGTTTTACCACTTGACCGTAACCGACAGCCGCAACCCGCGCGACGGTTCGCACAAGGAACAGGTTGGTTTCTTCAACCCTGTTGCTCGTGGTCAAGAAGTTCGTCTGTCCGTGAACCAAGAGCGCGTAGCCTACTGGCTGAGCGTTGGTGCACAACCTTCTGAGCGCGTTGCTCAGTTGTTGAAGGAATCTGCTAAGGCTGCGGCCTGAGCAATATGAGCGCGACGCCAGCTGTTGCCGATGATTTGATCGTTATTGGCAAAATTTATTCTGTTCATGGCGTTCGCGGCGAAGTGAAGGTGTATTCCTTTACTGATCCGACTGAAAACCTGTTGCAGTACAAAACCTGGATGCTCAAGCGCGAAGGCAATGTGAAGCAGGTTGAGCTGGTCAGCGGACGTGGGAACGACAAGTTCCTGGTCGCAAAGCTCAAGGGTCTTGATGATCGTGAAGAAGCGCGTCTTCTGGCTGGTTATGAGATCTGTGTGCCGCGCAACCTGTTCCCTGAATTGACCGACGGCGAGTACTACTGGTACCAGCTGGAAGGTTTGAAGGTTATTGATCAACTCGGGCAATTGCTCGGGAAAATCGATCATCTTCTGGAAACCGGCGCCAATGATGTAATGGTGGTCAAGCCTTGCGCTGGCAGCCTGGATGATCGCGAACGCCTGTTGCCCTATACGGAGCAATGCGTGTTGGCTGTCGACCTTGCCGCAGGCGAGATGAAGGTGGAATGGGATGCGGACTTCTAAACGTGGCTAACCTGCGCGTAGAAGTGATCAGTTTGTTTCCCGAGATGTTCTCCGCCATCAGCGAGTACGGCATCACCAGTCGGGCGGTGAAACAGGGGCTGTTGCAGCTTACCTGTTGGAATCCGCGAGACTACACGACGGATCGACATCACACTGTGGATGATCGCCCATTTGGCGGTGGTCCGGGCATGGTGATGAAGATCAAGCCCCTGGAAGATGCTCTGGTTCAGGCCAAGGCAGCAGCCGGGGAGGCGGCGAAGGTAATTTACCTGTCCCCCCAAGGCCGTCAACTGACTCAGTCGGCGGTGCGCGAGTTGGCGAATCTGGATGCATTGATCCTGATTGCCGGCCGCTATGAAGGCATTGACGAGCGTTTTATTGATGCTCATGTCGATGAAGAGTGGTCGATTGGCGACTATGTACTGTCTGGCGGCGAGCTGCCGGCGATGGTCCTGATCGATGCGGTTACACGACTGCTGCCTGGAGCTTTAGGGCATGCGGACTCCGCCGAGGAAGATTCCTTTACGGATGGTTTGCTGGATTGCCCGCACTACACCCGACCGGAGGTGTATGCGGATCAGCGTGTTCCCGACGTATTGCTAAGTGGCAATCACGCGCACATCCGGCGTTGGCGTTTACAGCAGTCCCTTGGTAGGACCTTTGAACGACGCGCCGATCTTCTGGAAAGCCGCTCGCTTTCTGGAGAAGAGAAGAAGCTGCTCGAGGAATACATCCGCGAGCGGGACGATAGTTAACAACGTATCGATGGTAGATCCGACGATTTACCTTAGGAGCACAGCATGACTAACAAAATCATCCTTGCACTCGAAGCAGAGCAGATGACCAAAGAGATCCCTACCTTTGCCCCGGGCGACACCATTGTCGTTCAGGTGAAAGTGAAGGAAGGCGATCGTTCGCGTCTGCAAGCGTTCGAAGGCGTAGTTATCGCCAAGCGTAACCGCGGCGTAAACAGTGCTTTCACCGTTCGTAAAATCTCCAACGGTGTTGGCGTAGAGCGTACTTTCCAGACCTACAGCCCGCAAATCGACAGCATGGCCGTTAAACGTCGCGGTGACGTACGTAAAGCCAAGCTGTACTACCTGCGTGACCTGTCCGGTAAAGCAGCTCGCATCAAGGAAAAACTGGCTTAAGTCCAGCTTCCGATGCAGAAGCGCCAGCCTGTTCAGGCTGGCGCTTCAAGAAAATGCCTCGTATCGAAAGATGCGGGGCATTTTTCGTTATGGTGCGGAACCTGTGGGGGCGAGCGGTGCGGCGATCCTGCAGGGGTTGTGCAGCGTTGGGGTTTTTTTCTGCGCAAAAAAAACGCCCCGAACAAGTCGGGGCGTTTTTCTTGAGGTGCTTTCGCGTTTAGCGCTTCAGCGAAGCTGGCAGGTGCGGCTGGATCGCCGTCAGTACTGCCTTGAAGCACTTGGTGTTGCCGGCGACGATGTGGCCTTTCTCAAGGAAATCGTGACCGCCGGTGAAGTCGCTCACCAAGCCGCCAGCTTCCTGGATCAGCAGGGCGCCTGCAGCCATGTCCCACTCGGACAGGCCTGATTCCCAGAACGCATCGAAACGGCCGGCGGCCACGTAGGCCAGGTCCAGGCTCGCTGCGCCAGCGCGGCGGATGCCGGCGGTCTGGCCCACCAGGGCGCGGAACATGCCCAGGTAGTTGTCGAGGTTGTCCATCTGTTCGTCGCGGAACGGGAAGCCGGTACCCAGCAGGGCGCCGTCCAGGCTGGTGCGGCCGCTGACGCGCAGGCGACGACCGTTCAGTTGGGCGCCGCGACCACGGCTGGCGGTGAATTCTTCCTGGCGAACCGGGTCCAGAACAACAGCGTGCTCCAGGCGACCGCGGTATTTGCAGGCAATGCTGACAGCGAAGTGAGGAATGCCGCGCAGGAAGTTGGTGGTGCCGTCCAGTGGATCGATGATCCACAGGTACTCTTCGCCTTCGATGCCGCTGCCGGCGTGCATGCCGGTTTCTTCACCCATGATCGAGTGATTAGGATAAGCCTTGCGCAGCGCGTCGATGATTTTCTGTTCGGCGGCGCGATCCACCTCGGATACGTAATCCTTGGCGTCTTTTTCGTCGACCTTGATGGTATCCAGGCGCTCGATGGAGCGGAAAATCAATTCACTGGCGCTGCGGGCGGCGCGCAGCGCGATATTCAGCATGGGCTGCATGGATGTGTCACCTAAGGTTGTTAAAGAAAGCCGGGCATTCTATCAGAAAGTTTCTACAGGTGAAGGTCGGTGTTCGCTTTCATGGCTTAACGGTGTGTCCCGCCTCGTAAATACGTTCATATTTTGACGAGTGGTCTATGTTGGCAGGCAAGGCGCCGCGCTGACTCATAGCTTGTTGTGGGCGGAGGTGGCAGCGCAGCATGCCAACATTGAGTGCCACCAAAAGTGAGCAGTTATTTTTGAGGCGGGACACCCTGATGAACTGTAAGATTCTGCTCCCTATTAAAGTGTTCGAGAGCGCCTCCCTTGCTGCAAAACATTCGTGTCGTCCTGGTCAATACCAGTCACCCCGGAAATATCGGCGGTGCTGCGCGTGCCATGAAGAACATGGGGCTGTCGCGGCTGGTGCTGGTCGAGCCGCGGTTGTTCCCGCATCACGAGGCTGATGCGCGTGCGTCCGGCGCCGGTGACATCCTTGAAAATGCTCAGGTCGTCGCCACTCTGGAAGATGCCTTGGTCGGCTGCAATCTGGTACTGGGTACCAGTGCTCGCGATCGTCGCATTCCGTGGCCGTTGCTCGATCCCCGCGAATGCGGTGTGAAGGTGGTCGAGGAGGCGGGGCAGGGTGCCGAGATCGCATTGGTGTTTGGTCGTGAAGATTCCGGCCTGACCAATGAAGAGCTGCAGCGATGTCATTATCACGTGCACATCCCATCAGACCCTGAGTTCAGTTCGCTGAACCTTGGGGCGGCGGTGCAGGTGTTGAGCTATGAAGTGCGTATGTCCTGGTTGGCGGCAGCGGGTCAGCCGAGCAAGGTCGAGAAGGATGAAGTGGCGTCCATCAAAAGTGGTGAGCTGGCGACCATGGATGAGCTGGAGCGATTCTATGAACACCTGGAGCAAACGCTGGTGGCCATCGAATTCCTCGACCCGGAAAAACCACGGCACTTGATGGCGCGCCTGCGCCGGTTGTACGGACGCAGCTCGGTCAGTCGGGCAGAAATGAATATATTGCGTGGCATCCTCACGGAAACCCAGAAAGCGGCCCGTGGCGAGCTTCTAAAGCGGAAGGATTAATAATGTTCGAGCGTTTGCGTGAAGATATTCAGAGCGTTTTCCATCGTGACCCGGCGGCGCGTAATGCTTTTGAGGTCCTGACGTGCTACCCGGGCATGCACGCCATCTGGATCCATCGTCTGTCGTCAGCGTTGTGGGGCATGGGCTGGAAATGGCTGGCGCGGCTGGTATCGAACTTCGGTCGCTGGTTGACCGGGATCGAGATCCATCCGGGCGCCAAGGTCGGTCGTCGCTTCTTTATCGACCATGGCATGGGCATCGTTATTGGTGAGACCGCTGAAATTGGCAACGACGTCACTCTGTATCAGGGCGTGACCCTTGGCGGCACCAGCTGGAACAAAGGCAAGCGTCACCCGACTCTGGAAGACGGCGTGGTGGTCGGGGCGGGCGCCAAGGTGCTCGGCCCGTTCACTGTCGGTGCCGGGGCCAAGGTGGGTTCCAATGCCGTAGTCACCAAGGCGGTTCCGCCCGGGGCGACAGTGGTGGGGATTCCGGGGCGGATCATCGTCAAATCCGATGACGAGCAGGATGCCAAGCGCAAGGCCATGGCCGAGAAGATTGGTTTCGATGCCTACGGTGTCGGAGAAGACGTGCCGGACCCGGTGGCTCGAGCCATTAACCAGTTGCTCGATCATCTGCAGGCAGTCGATGGTCGCCTTGAAGGGATGTGCGGGGCGCTGAAGGACCTGGGTAGCAATTACTGTGCGAAAGATCTGCCTGAACTGCGCGAAGAAGACTTCGCCTGTGTGAAGGACAAGGATGAAAGCAAGACTGGCTGAGGTCCATATAGGAGCTGCCGAAGGCTGCGATCTTTTGATTTTGCTTTTAAAAGCGCAGATCAAAAGATCGCAGCCTTCGGCAGCTCCTACACAGGTCGTATTCAGACAATGGCAGCGCGCTCACCTGTGTGCCATTGCGCTGTAGATCCTGCTATGATGCGCGCTCTTTTGCGGGTAAACCTGACTAAAGTACTAGGTCTTATAGTTGACTTAAATACTCGGGAATTGCATACTCGCCCCATTCCGAACTCCGTGGTAATTGTCCATGCGACTGACTACAAAAGGCCGATACGCCGTGACCGCCATGCTTGACTTGGCGTTGCACGCGCAGCACGGGCCGGTGTCCCTGGCCGATATCTCCGAGCGCCAAGGCATCTCCCTGTCCTACCTCGAGCAGCTTTTTGCCAAATTGCGCCGCAGCAATCTGGTGTCCAGTGTTCGCGGTCCAGGCGGTGGTTACCAGCTGTCCCGCGACATGGAGGGGATTCAGGTCGCCCAGGTGATCGATGCGGTCAACGAATCGGTCGATGCAACCAAATGCCAAGGCCAGGGCGATTGCCATTCCGGCGACACCTGTCTGACCCACCACTTGTGGTGCGATCTGAGCCTGCAGATTCACGAATTTCTGAGCGGTATCAGCTTGGCTGACCTTGTAACTCGCCGTGAGGTGCAAGAAGTAGCCCAGCGTCAGGACCAGCGTCGTTGCAACAGCAAGGCGCCACGCCTGGACAAGATTGAAGCGTCCGCCGTCGAATGACAGCCAAAGAGCTAGCGGCACGCCAGCCAGCCTGATTTAGGAGATAGTCCATGAAATTGCCGATTTACCTTGATTACTCTGCGACGACCCCAGTTGATCCACGTGTCGCGCAAAAAATGAGTGAATGCCTGCTGGTCGACGGAAACTTCGGTAACCCGGCGTCCCGTTCCCACGTGTTCGGCTGGAAAGCTGAAGAGTCCGTCGAGAACGCTCGTCGTCAGGTCGCTGATCTGGTTAACGCCGACCCGCGTGAAATCGTCTGGACCTCCGGTGCCACCGAGTCCGACAACCTGGCAATCAAGGGTGCGGCGCATTTCTACTCCACCAAAGGCAAGCACCTGATCACCACCAAGATTGAGCACAAGGCTGTCCTCGATACCATGCGCCAACTGGAGCGTGAAGGTTTCGAAGTAACCTACCTCGACCCTCGTGAAGATGGTCTGGTCACGCCAGAGATGGTCGAAGCTGCCTTGCGTGACGACACCATCCTGGTGTCGATCATGCACGTGAACAACGAAATCGGCACCATCAACGACATTGCAGCCATCGGCGAACTGACCCGCTCCAAGGGGATTCTGTTCCACGTCGACGCCGCTCAGTCCACCGGCAAGGTCGAGATCGACCTGTCGAAACTGAAAGTCGACATGATGTCGTTCTCTGCCCACAAAACCTACGGCCCTAAAGGCATCGGCGCGCTGTACGTCAGCCGCAAGCCGCGTGTTCGCATCGAAGCGACCATGCATGGCGGCGGTCACGAACGTGGCATGCGCTCCGGCACCCTGGCGACCCACCAGATCGTTGGCATGGGCGAAGCTTTCCGTGTAGCCAAGGAAGACATGGCTGCCGAGAACGTGCGCATCAAAGCCCTGAGCGACCGTTTCTTCAAGCAGGTCGAAGGCCTCGAAGAGCTGTACGTCAATGGCAGCATGACCTCCCGCGTACCGCACAACCTGAACCTGAGCTTCAACTACGTTGAAGGCGAGTCGCTGATCATGGCGCTCAAGGATCTGGCGGTTTCGTCCGGTTCGGCCTGCACCTCGGCGTCGCTTGAGCCTTCGTACGTACTGCGCGCCCTGGGTCGCAACGACGAACTGGCACACAGCTCGATTCGCTTCACCTTCGGCCGTTTCACCACCGAAGAAGAAATCGACTATGCCGCGCAGAAAGTCTGCGAGGCCGTTACCAAGCTGCGCACTCTCTCGCCGCTGTGGGACATGTACAAAGATGGCGTCGACATTTCGAAAATCGAGTGGGCGGCGCACTGATATTCAAGTCGCCGCAACCGGGCCCTGCTAATCCACGATTGGCAGGGATTCAAGAGCGACTCCTGATGAGTGAGGATTAAGAATCATGGCTTACAGCGAAAAGGTCATCGACCACTACGAGAACCCGCGCAACGTCGGCAAGATGGACGCGGAAGATCCTGATGTCGGCACCGGCATGGTCGGCGCTCCGGCGTGCGGCGACGTGATGCGCCTGCAGATCAAGGTCAACGAACAAGGCATCATCGAAGACGCCAAGTTCAAGACGTACGGCTGCGGTTCGGCGATCGCCTCCAGCTCCCTGGCGACCGAGTGGATGAAAGGCAAGACTCTGGATGAAGCAGAGACCATCAAGAACACTCAGCTGGCCGAAGAACTGGCTCTGCCGCCAGTAAAAATTCACTGCTCCGTACTTGCTGAAGACGCTATCAAAGCGGCCGTTCGCGACTACAAGCAGAAGAAAGGCTTGATCTGACTTTCAAGATTTGGCGACGAGTAAGGAGTCACCGATGGCTATCAGCATGACAGAAGCGGCTGCTCAACACGTGCGACGCTCCCTCAACGGGCGCGGCAAAGGTGAAGGGATTCGTCTGGGTGTTCGCACCACAGGCTGTTCCGGCCTTGCCTACGTGCTGGAGTTTGTCGACGAGGTGGTGGCAGAGGATCAAGTGTTCGAAAGTCACGGCGAGAAAGTGATCATCGACCCGAAAAGCCTTGCTTACCTGGACGGCACCGAACTCGATTTCGTCAAGGAAGGGTTGAACGAAGGCTTCAAGTTCAACAACCCCAACGTGCGCGGTGAATGTGGCTGCGGCGAAAGCTTCAACATCTGAGGCTGCTTGTGGGAACTCCTTGTCATTTCGCTTTATTTGAACTGCAGCCGAGCTTCCGTCTGGATCTCGAGCAGTTGGCCACGCGCTACCGTGAGTTGGCGCGCGGTGTTCATCCGGACCGCTTTGCCGACGCTTCCGAGCGTGAGCAGCGGCTGGCGCTCGAGCAATCCGCGAGCCTCAACGAGGCCTACCAGACGCTCAAAAGCCCCCCCAAACGCGCGCGCTACTTGCTCGCCATGGGCGGTCGCGAGCTGCCGCTGGAGGTCACGGTGCATGATCCGGAGTTTCTTCTGCAGCAGATGGAATTGCGTGAAGAGCTCGAAGACCTGCAAGACAGCGCCGATCTGGCGGGTGTTGCAGTGTTCAAGCGTCGCCTGAAGACCGCGCAGGATGAGCTGAACGAAAGCTTCGCAGCCTGTTGGGATGATGCAGCGCAACGTGAACAGGCCGAACGCCTGATGCGGCGCATGCAGTTCCTCGACAAGCTCACCTACGAAGTGCGCCAGTTAGAAGAGCGCCTCGACGATTAACCCAGTGCCGCTCCGGTCGCACGCCTGATATACAGATAAGTCCTGATAACGATGGCCCTACTGCAGATCGCCGAACCCGGCCAAAGTCCTCAACCGCACCAGCGTCGTCTGGCTGTGGGGATCGACTTGGGCACTACCAATTCGCTGGTCGCTGCATTGCGCAGTGGTCTTTCCGAGCCTCTGGCCGACGCGCAAGGGCAGGTCATCCTGCCGTCTGCCGTGCGCTATCACGCCGATCGCGTCGAAGTCGGCGAGTCGGCCAAACTGGCCGCCGCGTCCGATCCCTTGAACACTGTGCTGTCGGTCAAGCGCTTGATGGGTCGTGGTCTGTCCGACGTCAAGCAATTGGGCGATCAGTTGCCGTATCGTTTTGTCGACGGCGAGTCGCACATGCCGTTCATCGACACGGTGCAAGGCCCGAAAAGCCCGGTTGAAGTCTCCGCCGATATCCTCAAGGTGCTGCGTCAGCGTGCTGAAGCGACCTTGGGTGGCGAATTGGTTGGCGCGGTGATCACCGTTCCGGCCTATTTCGATGACGCTCAGCGTCAGGCCACCAAGGATGCTGCCAAGCTGGCCGGTCTGAACGTGCTGCGTTTGCTCAATGAGCCAACCGCCGCCGCGGTCGCTTACGGTCTGGATCAGCACGCCGAAGGCCTGGTCGCGATTTATGACTTGGGCGGCGGCACCTTCGATATTTCGATTCTGCGTCTGACTGGCGGTGTCTTCGAGGTGCTGGCTACCGGCGGCGACAGCGCCCTGGGTGGCGATGACTTCGACCACGCCATTGCTGGCTGGATCATCGAGAGCGCTGGTCTGTCGGCCGATCTCGATCCGGGTATGCAACGTAATCTGCTGCAAACCGCGTGTGCGGCCAAAGAATCCCTGACCAATTGCTTGTCCGTCGAAGTCGCTTATGGTGACTGGAAGGCCGAGTTGACCCGTGAAGCCTTCAATGCGCTGATCGAACCGATGGTTGCTCGCAGCCTGAAAGCCTGCCGCCGCGCGGTACGTGATTCCGGTGTCGAGCTGGAAGACGTGCACGCCGTGGTCATGGTCGGCGGCTCGACGCGCGTGCCTCGCGTCCGCGAAGCCGTTGCGCACGCCTTCGGTCGCGAACCGCTGACTGAAATCGATCCGGATCAAGTCGTCGCCATCGGTGCTGCGATCCAGGCCGATACCCTGGCCGGCAACAAGCGTGACGGCGGCGAACTGCTGTTGCTCGACGTGATTCCATTGTCCCTGGGGCTGGAAACCATGGGCGGCCTGATGGAGAAGGTGATTCCGCGCAACACCACCATCCCCGTCGCCCGGGCCCAGGACTTCACCACTTATAAAGATGGCCAGTCGGCCATGGCGATCCACGTCTTGCAGGGCGAGCGTGAGTTGATTAGCGACTGCCGCTCCCTGGCACGCTTCGAATTGCGCGGTATTCCGGCGATGGTGGCCGGCGCGGCGAAGATTCGCGTGACCTTCCAGGTCGACGCCGACGGTCTGCTCAGTGTCTCGGCCCGCGAATTGGGTTCGGGCGTCGAAGCCAGCATCCAGGTCAAACCGTCCTACGGCCTGACCGACGGCGAAATCGCCAAAATGCTCAAGGATTCGTTCCAGCACGCCAACGACGACAAAGTCGCCCGCGTATTGCGTGAGCAGCAAGTCGATGCCCAGCGCCTGATCGAGGCGGTGCAGGGCGCTCTTGAAGTTGACGGCGAACGCCTGCTCGACGCCGAAGAGCGCATGGTCATCGAATTGCAGATGCAGGAACTGACCGAATTGATGAAAGGCACCGATGGTTACGCCATCGAGCAGCAGACCAAACGTCTGTCGCAAGTGACCGATGCCTTTGCTGCCCGCCGCCTGGACTCGACGGTGAAATCCGCTCTGGCGGGGCGCAACCTGAATGAAATCGAGGATAACTGATGCCGCAGGTCATTTTTCTGCCACACGAGAAGTTCTGCCCGGAAGGCATGGTTGTAGAGGCTGAGCCCGGTATTTCCATTCTTGAACTGGCCCATGAACACCATATCGAGATGGAAAGCGCCTGTGGCGGCGTCTGCGCCTGCACAACCTGCCACTGCATCATCCGCGAAGGTTTTGACTCGCTGGAAGAAGCGGATGAGCTGGAAGAAGACTTTCTTGATCGGGCTTGGGGTCTGGAAGCGCAATCGCGTCTAGGCTGTCAGGCGATCGTCGGGACTGAAGACCTGACCGTCGAAATTCCGAAATACTCGCTCAACCATGCGGCCGAAGCGCCGCACTGATTCAAGGAACCGACATGAGTCTGAAATGGGTTGATGTGCTTGAAATCGCGATCCAGCTGGCTGAATCCAGGCCGGAAGTGGATCCGCGATACGTGAACTTCGTCGATCTGCACCAATGGGTGCTGGCATTGCCGGAGTTCAGTGATGATCCGACCCGCGGTGGCGAGAAGGTGCTTGAAGCCATTCAGGCCGCCTGGATCGAAGAAGCAGACTGAGTCTGCACCGTACGCAGTTAGGCAATACCCAAGAACCCGCGTATAATTCGCGGGTTTAATTTTTCGCAAATTACCGTTTCTGGAGTTACACCATGGCTGTTCAACGTACTTTCTCCATCATCAAGCCTGACGCTGTTGCAAAAAACGTTATCGGCGAGATCACCACTCGTTTCGAAAAAGCTGGCCTGCGCGTTGTAGCTTCGAAACTGAAGCAACTGTCCAAAGCTGAAGCTGAAGGCTTCTACGCTGAGCACAGCGCTCGTGGTTTCTTCGGCGACCTGGTTGCTTTCATGATCTCCGGTCCGGTTGTCGTTCAGGTTCTGGAAGGCGAAAACGCTATCGCTCTGAACCGTGAGCTGATGGGCGCTACCAACCCTAAAGAAGCTGCTGCCGGCACCATCCGCGCTGACTTCGCTGATTCCATCGACGCCAACGCTGTACACGGTTCGGACTCCGAAGCCGCTGCTGCTCGCGAAATCTCGTACTTCTTCGCAGCTACTGAAGTAACCACTCGCTAAGCATTGGCTTGAGAGTGAAGGTGAATCCATGACTACATCGACTGTAAAAACCAACCTGCTGGGTCTGACTCAACAGGAAATGGAAAAATTCTTCGACTCAATCGGGGAGAAGCGTTTCCGTGCCGGTCAGGTAATGAAATGGATTCACCACCTTGGCGTTGATGATTTCGACGCCATGACGAACGTCAGCAAGGCTTTGCGCGACAAGCTCAAGGCCATTGCTGAAGTCCGCGGCCCCGAAGTGGTCAGCGAGGACATCTCCACCGATGGCACCCGTAAGTGGGTGGTGCGCGTGGCGTCCGGTAGCTGCGTCGAGACCGTGTACATTCCCCAGGGCAAACGCGGCACTCTGTGCGTTTCGTCCCAGGCAGGCTGTGCCCTGGATTGCAGTTTCTGCTCCACCGGCAAGCAAGGTTTCAACAGCAACCTCACCGCCGCCGAAGTGATCGGTCAGGTGTGGATTGCCAACAAATCGTTCGGCAGCATCCCGGCGACCGCCGACCGTGCCATCACCAACGTGGTGATGATGGGCATGGGTGAGCCGCTGCTGAACTTCGACAACGTCGTGGCCGCCATGCATCTGATGATGGATGACCTGGGCTACGGGATCTCCAAGCGCCGCGTAACCCTGTCCACTTCGGGCGTGGTGCCGATGATCGATGAGCTGTCCAAGCACATCGACGTGTCCCTGGCGTTGTCGCTGCATGCACCAAACGACGCATTGCGTAACCAATTGGTGCCGATCAACAAGAAATATCCGCTTAAGATGCTGCTCGAGTCGTGCCAGCGCTACATGTCGTCCCTGGGCGAAAAGCGCGTGCTGACCATCGAGTACACTTTGCTCAAGGACATCAACGACAAGGTTGAACATGCCGTTGAGATGATCGAGTTGCTCAAGAACATCCCGTGCAAGATCAACTTGATTCCGTTCAACCCGTTCCCGCATTCCGGTTACGAGCGCCCGAGCAACAACGCGATTCGCCGGTTCCAGGATCAGCTTCACCATGCAGGCTTCAATGTCACCGTACGCACCACCCGCGGTGAAGACATCGATGCCGCGTGTGGCCAATTGGTAGGGCAGGTGCTGGATCGCACCCGTCGCAGCGAACGTTATATCGCCGTGCGTGAGTTGAGCGCCGAAAACGATATCGCAACAAACGCCGCGAACAATAATTAAGAGAGGATCTCTATGTCCCTGCGCTTCGCGCTGCTTGTGCTGTTGGCCAGCCTCTGTGCTGGTTGTGTCCTGTCGGGCGACTTCAATCCGATGAAGACCAGCAAGGGCCGTGATGAAGCGCGTGCCGCCTACGTGCAGCTGGGCCTGGGGTATCTGCAGCAAGGCATGACCGAACGGGCCAAAGTCCCGTTGAAGAAGGCTTTGGACCTGGATAGCTCGGATCCTGACGCCAACGCGGCTCTGGGGCTGGTGTTTCAGGCCGAGATGGAGCCGGAACTGGCCGATCAGCATTTTCGCAAAGCGCTGTCTTCTCGTCCCGCCGATGCGCGAATCCTGAATAACTACGGCAGTTTTCTTTTCGAAGAGAAACGTTACAAAGAGGCGTATGAACGCTTCGAACAGGCCGCTGCCGATACCCTGTATCCTGAGCGTTCACGGGTTTTCGAAAACCTGGGCATGACCGCTTCAAAGCTTGGTCAGCGTGATCTGGCCCGCCAGCAACTGGAAAAAGCCCTGCGTTTGAATCGCCAACAGCCACGTGCATTGCTGGAAATGGCTGAGTTGTCTTACGAAGACAGGCATTATGTGCCCGCGCGTGACTATTACGACCGTTTTAGCCTGCTCACCGAACAAAATGCACGTAGTCTGTTGCTCGGCATTCGGCTGGCAACAGTGTTCGAAGATCGCGACAAGGCCGCCAGTTTTGGCCTGCAATTAAAACGACTCTATCCCGGTACGCCGGAATATCAGCAATACCTGTCGGAGCAATGATGAAAGCGGCGCATCCCGAAGTTGTAGCAGCGAATCGCGTTAACCCCGGTGAGACTTTGCGCCAGGCCCGCGAAAGCAATGGCTGGTCGCTGGCCGAAGTGGCCCTCAAGCTCAACCTCACCGTCAATTCCCTGAGTAACTTGGAAGCCGGCGCTTTCGACAAGCTGCCTGGGCATACCTTTGCTCGTGGCTATATTCGCGCGTATGCCAAATTGCTCGGCATGGACCAAGCCGTTCTGGTCCAGCAGTTCGACCAATCCACCGGTACCGACTCCCAGGGCAGCAACGTTCACAGCCTGGGTCGTATCGAAGAGCCGGTACGGGTTTCCCACACCATTTTGCGAATTGTCAGCCTGCTGTTGCTGCTCGCGGTGATTGGCGGTGGTTTTGTCTGGTGGCAGGATCAAACCTCATTGCGCACCAAGGATCTGGTTGGCCTGGCTCCCGAACACGTTGAAGTCGAAGGCGCCGACGGCACCACTCAGATCCATCCACTGGACGAGCCGGAAGATCAGGCCGTTGCACAAGGTCAGGCTGAAGGTGAAACGCCTCTTGCGCTGCCTCAGGCCGAAACTTCGGTCGAGGAGCCAGTCAGTGCCGAAACGAGCGCACCGGTTCCAGCGCCAGCGGCTCCAGCAGTAACGCCTGCGGCCCACAGCGCTGCTCCGGTTGTTGCGACACCGGCGACACCAGCCCCGGCTGTTCCCGCTGTACCGGCACCGGTTATCACAGCCCCGATTGCTCCGACCGCCCCGGCTTCAGTTCCGGCAACTCCGGTGGCCGGCCAAGGCCAGGTTCAACTGCAATTCACTGCCGATTGCTGGACGCAAGTGACTGATGGCACCGGCAAGGTGCTGTTGAGTGGTCTCAAGCGTAAAGGCGAAAATGTTACTGTCAGCGGCAAGCCACCTTTTTCCGTACGTCTGGGCTTCGCCCGTGGCGCGCAGATCAGCTACAACGGGCAGGTGGTTGATGTCGCTCCGTTCACCAGTGGCGAGACTGCTCGCCTGAAGTTGGGTCAATAAGTCATGCACGGCGAATCTCCAATCAAACGTCGCGAATCCCGCAAGATCTGGGTCGGTAACGTGCCCGTGGGCGGCGATGCGCCTATCGCTGTGCAGAGCATGACCAACAGCGACACTAATGACGTGGCCGCCACCGTGGCCCAGATCAATCGTCTGGAAGCCGCTGGCGTCGATATCGTACGGATTTCCGTGCCGGACATGGACGCCGCCGAAGCCTTCGGCAAGATCAAGCAGTTGGTCAAAGTGCCATTGGTGGCCGACATCCACTTCGACTACAAGATCGCTTTGCGCGTAGCCGAACTGGGCGTCGATTGCCTGCGGATCAACCCGGGCAACATCGGTCGTGAAGACCGCGTGCGTGCGGTGGTCGATGCCGCCCGTGATCGCGGGATTCCGATCCGCATCGGCGTCAACGCCGGTTCCCTGGAAAAAGACCTGCAAAAGAAATATGGCGAGCCGACTCCCGCTGCGCTGGTCGAGTCCGCCTTGCGTCACGTTGAACACCTCGAGCGCCTGAATTTCCAGGACTTCAAGGTCAGCGTGAAAGCCTCCGACGTGTTCATGGCCGTTGAAGCCTACCGTTTGCTGGCCAAGGAAATCGTCCAGCCGTTGCACTTGGGCATCACTGAAGCCGGTGGTTTGCGCTCAGGCACGGTGAAATCCGCCGTGGGCCTCGGTATGCTGCTCGCCGAAGGGATTGGCGATACTATTCGCATCTCGTTGGCGGCCGACCCGGTCGAGGAAGTGAAAGTCGGCTACGACATTCTCAAATCCCTGCACCTGCGTTCCCGTGGCATCAATTTCATCGCCTGCCCGAGCTGCTCGCGGCAGAACTTCGATGTGGTCAAAACCATGAACGAGCTGGAAGGGCGCCTCGAAGACCTGCTGGTGCCGCTGGATGTCGCGGTGATCGGTTGCGTGGTCAACGGGCCGGGCGAAGCCAAGGAAGCCCATATCGGCTTGACCGGCGGTACGCCAAACCTGATTTACATCGACGGCAAGCCGGCGCAGAAACTGACTAATGACAATCTGGTGGATGAGCTTGAACGCTTGATCCGCCAGAAAGCGGCCGAAAAGGTCGAAGCTGACGCAGCAGTCATTGCGCGCGGCTAAGTCGAACGAATTTAAGGATTTAAAGTGAGCAAGTCTCTGCAAGCCATTCGTGGCATGAACGACATCCTGCCCGAACAGACTCCCCTGTGGCGTCATTTCGAGGGCACTGTTTCGCGTTTGCTGGATAACTACGGTTACAAGCAGATTCGCATGCCGATCGTCGAGTTCACCGAGCTGTTCAAACGCTCCATCGGTGAAGTGACCGACATCGTCGAAAAAGAGATGTACACCTTCGACGACCGCAACGGCGATTCTCTGACCCTGCGCCCTGAAGGCACAGCGGCCTGCGTGCGTGCGGTGCTCGAGCACGGCATCACCGGCGGCGGCCAAGTGCAGAAACTCTGGTACATCGGCCCGATGTTCCGTCACGAACGTCCACAGAAAGGTCGTTATCGCCAGTTCCACCAGATCGGTTGCGAAGTCTTCAACCTCGACGGTCCGGACATCGACGCCGAACTGATCGTGCTGACCTGGCGCCTGTGGGGCGAGCTGGGTATCCGCGATGCGGTCAAGCTCGAACTCAACAGTCTGGGCACCAGCGAGTCCCGTGGTCGTTATCGTGAAGCACTGGTCGAATACCTGTCCGCTCGCCTGGATCAACTGGACGAAGACAGCCAGCGCCGTCTGAAGACCAACCCGCTGCGGGTTCTGGATACCAAGAACCCCGACACTCAAGCGGCGTTGGCCGACGCGCCAAAGATGGCCGACTACCTCGACGAAGAATCCCGCGTGCACTTCGAGGGCCTCAAGGCTCGTCTGGACGCCGCCGGCATTCCTTATGTAATCAACCCGAAGCTGGTTCGCGGGCTGGATTACTACAGCAAGACCGTTTTTGAATGGGTCACCGACAAGCTGGGCGCCCAGGGCACCGTGTGTGCCGGTGGTCGTTACGACGGTCTGGTGGAGCAGATGGGCGGCAAGCCGACCACGGGCGTTGGCTTCGCCATGGGCATCGAGCGTCTGGTGCTGCTGCTTGAAACCCTGGAGCAGATTCCCGAAGAAATCTCCCGTCAGGTCGATGTCTACCTCTGCGCCTTCGGTGAAGCCGCCGAGTTGGCCGGTCTGGCCCTGAGCGAGCGTGTTCGTGATCAATTGCCCAACCTGCGCCTGCAAGTCAATGCCGGCGCCGGCAGCTTCAAAAGCCAGTTCAAGAAAGCCGACAAGAGCGGTGCGCTGTACGCATTGATCCTCGGTGACGACGAAATGGCCCAGCAAGTGGTAGGTTTCAAACCCCTGCGTGGCCAGGGCGAACAACAAAGCATTGCCTGGGATGCGCTTGCTGCACACCTGGCCACCTGCGTCGTGCAGGGTTGAAGCTGTCAAACAGCCGATTTAGCGATTAAGGAGTATTGGGGTGTCGAGTACCGAAGACGAACATCTGGCGGAGTTGAAGGACTGGTGGACACGCAACGGCAAGCCCCTGGTCACTGGCGGCCTGTTGGCGCTGGTCATCGTGTTCGGCTGGCAGGCCTTTCAGAAGTATCAGAGCAATCAGTCGCAAGGCGCCTCGATGCTCTATCAGCAATTGCTCGAAACCACGCTGACACCTGATGGCAAGCCTGATGCTGCGCGTGTTTCGGATCTGGCTGGCAAGCTCAACAGCGAGTTCGGCGGCACCGCTTACGCGCAATATGGCAGCCTGTTCGTGGCGAAAGTTGCGGTCGACAGCGCCAAGCTCGACGACGCAGCCAGCGAGTTGAAAGCCATTGTCGCCAAACCGGCCAACCCGGCACTCGGCGAAATTGCTCGTCAGCGTCTGGCGCAGGTACTGGCCGCGCAGAACAAGGTCGATGAAGCCCTGAAACTGCTCGAAGGCGATGCCGACAAGGCTTTCCTGGCTACTCGCGAAGAACTCAAAGGCGACCTGCTGGTGCAGTTGGGTCGTACCGACGAAGCGAACACGGCGTATCAAAAAGCCAAGGCGGCACTGTCGGATGAAGCGGCGGTCGGTGGCCTACAAATCAAGCTGGACGACCTGGCCAAAGGGGATGCGTGACGTGATCCGTTGGAAACATGCAGCATTGCTGGCTCTGGCCATATTGGCCGCGGGTTGCAGCAGCAACAGTAAAAAAGAATTGCCACCGGCCGAGTTGACCGACTTCAAAGAAGAAGTGGTTCTGCAAAAGCAGTGGAGTCGTTCGATCGGTGATGGTCAGGGCGAAACCTACAACATGCTGGTTCCGGCGATCGATGGCGATACCATCTATGCCGCTGACGTCACCGGTGTGGTGATGGCGATGGATCGCAGCAATGGCGACGTCAAATGGAAGAAAGATCTTGAACTGCCTGTCTCCGGCGCCGTTGGCGTGGGTTATGGTCTGGTCATGATCGGCACGATCAAGGGTGAAATCGTTGCCCTGGACGCCAGCAGCGGTGAAGAGAAATGGCGCGCTCGCGTGACCAGTGAAGTGCTCGCGCCGCCGGCCACCAATGGTGATGTTGTTGTGGTTCAGACTCAGGATGACCGTCTGATCGGTCTGGATGCCGCTACCGGCAACCAGCGCTGGTTGTATGACAGCACGCCAGCGGTTCTGACCCTGCGCGGCACCAGCGCACCGATCGTCACCAATCGCCTCGCGGTGGCTGGCCTGTCGACTGGTAAAGTAGTCGCTCTGGATGTTTCCAACGGTGTGCCGGTGTGGGAACAACGCGTAGCGATTCCACAAGGTCGTTCGGAGCTCGAGCGTGTGGTCGATATCGACGGTGGCTTGCTGCTGTCCGGCGGTACGCTGTATGTCGCCAGCTACCAGGGGCGCGTCGCGGCACTGGACCTGGAAAGCGGTCGTCAACTCTGGCAGCGTGATGCTTCCAGCTATGCCGGCGTTGCCCAGGGTTTTGGCAGCGTCTACGTGAGCCTGTCTGCAGGCACCGTTGAAGGCGTCGACGAACGTTCTACCACTGCTTTGTGGAGCAACGATTCGCTGGCCCGCCGTCAACTGTCGGCTCCGGAAGTGTTCTCCAGCTATGTTGCAGTCGGTGATATGGAAGGTTACCTGCACCTGCTGAGTCAGGTGGACGGTCGTTTCGTCGGCCGCGAGCGCATCGACAGTGACGGCCTGCGTGCCCGTCCGCTGGTGGTGGGTGACACGATTTATCTGTATGGCAACAGTGGCAAACTGGAAGCCCTGACCATTAAGTAAAGACTATGCTTGGGGTTTAACCCCCAAGCGGCCCCGTTCTGCGGGGCTCGCAGCGCTTACAGGCGCTGCCCCGAGCACCAGCCGCTGCCTCGCAGCGGCTTTTGTATTTTCTGAAATAACGAAGTGGAGAGCCGCATGGTTCCCGTAATCGCCCTGGTGGGCCGACCGAACGTCGGCAAGTCCACCTTGTTCAACCGCCTGACCAGGACTCGCGACGCCATCGTCGGCGACTTGTCCGGTCTGACCCGTGATCGCCAGTACGGTGAGGCCAAGTGGCAAGGGCGTTCCTACATTCTGGTCGACACCGGCGGTATCTCCGGTGACGAGCACGGTATGGACGAAAAAATGGCCGAGCAGTCGCTGCTGGCTATTGAAGAAGCGGATGTCGTTCTATTCCTGGTAGATGCCAAGGCCGGTTTCACCGCGGCCGACCAGATGATCGCCGAGCACTTGCGCAAGCGTAACAAGCGTTCTTACGTGGTTGCCAACAAGGTCGACAACATCGACCCTGAAATGGCCCGCGCCGAATTCGCCCCGTTGGGCATGGGCCACGCGATCCCGATCGCCGGCGCTCATGGTCGTGGCATCACCCAGATGCTGGAAATCGCCCTGAGCGACTTCCCGAAAGACGAAGAAGAACCGGAAGAAGGCGAAGAAGAGATCGTTGCCGAAGGTGAGGAAGCCAAGCGCATTCCTGGCCCAAGCGAAAAAGACGGTATCAAGATCGCCATCATCGGCCGCCCGAACGTCGGCAAGTCGACCCTGGTCAACCGCATGCTCGGTGAAGACCGGGTTATCGTTTATGACCAGCCCGGCACCACCCGCGACAGCATCTACATCCCGTTCGAACGTAACGACGAGAAGTACACGCTGATCGACACCGCCGGTGTGCGCAAGCGCGGCAAGATCCACGAAGAAGTCGAGAAGTTCTCCGTGGTCAAAACGCTGCAAGCGATCAAAGACGCCAACGTGGTGATCTTCGTGATGGACGCCCGCGAAGGCGTGGTCGACCACGACCTCAACCTGCTCGGCTTCGCCATTGAATCGGGTCGTGCGCTGGTGATCGCGATCAACAAGTGGGACGGCATGACGCCGAGCGAGCGCGACTTCGTGAAGGTCGAACTGCAACGTCGACTGTTCTTCGTTGACTACGCTGACATCCACTTCATCTCGGCGCTGCACGGCACTGGCGTAGGCAACCTCTACGCGTCGGTACAGAACTCGTTCAAGTCCGCGGTCACCCGCTGGCCGACCAACCGCCTGACCCAGATTCTGGAAGATGCGGTCGGCGAGCACGCGCCACCGATGGTCAACAACCGCCGGATCAAACTGCGTTATGCCCACTTGGGTGGTGCCAACCCGCCGATCATCGTGATCCACGGTAACCAGATCGAGAAGGTTCCGAAGTCTTACGTCCGTTACCTGGAAAACACCTACCGTCGTGTCTTGAAGCTGGTCGGTACTCCGATCCGTATTGAGTTCAAGGGCGGCGAGAACCCGTACGAAGGCAACAAGAATTCGCTCACCGACCGTCAGGTCAACAAGAAGCGTCGCATGATGTCGCACCACAAGAAGGCCGACAAAAAGCGCCGCGACAAGCGCTGATTCAGGTGGATATTGATCGTTCCCACGCTCTGCGTGGGAATGCTGCCATGGGCGCTCTGCGTCCACCGCGAATGTGACGCAGAGCGTCACGGGATGCATTCCCACGCCGGAGCGTGGGAACGATCAAATTAAAGAGGGGTGCCCATGGGCGCCCTTTTTTTATGGGCGCCGTTTGGGCTATCCTCGGGCTCTCCCGTGCCGCCGTTAGAGCCGGGTGTAGCGCAGGGAATCATCGATGATCACCAGTAAGCTGCCGAATGTCGGCATCACCATCTTCACGCAGATGTCTCAGCTCGCGGCGCAAACCGGGGCGATCAATCTGTCTCAGGGGTTTCCCGATTTCGACGGCCCGCAGGCCCTGCGCGATGCAGTCGGTCGGCATATCGCCAGTGGGCACAACCAGTATTCGCCAATGACTGGCCTGCCAGTGTTGCGTCAGCAGATTGCGGCGAAGATCGCTCGCAGCTACGGCGCCCATGTCGATGCCGACAGCGAAGTGACGGTCACTCCCGGCGCGACTCAGGCGATCTTCTGCGCCATTCAGGCGGTGATCCACAGCGGTGACGAAGTCATCGTGTTTGATCCGGCCTATGACAGTTATGAACCTTCGGTGGAGCTGGCCGGCGGCCGTTGCGTGCATGTGCAACTGGGCCTCAACGATTTCAGCATCGACTTCCAGAAGCTTGCCGAGGCGCTGAGCCCGCGTACGCGGATGATCATTCTTAACACCCCGCACAATCCTAGCGGCGCACTGATCAGCCGTGCCGAACTGGATCAACTGGCGGCGTTGATCCGCGACCGCGATATCTATGTGATCAGTGATGAGGTCTACGAGCACTTGGTGTTCGACGGTGTGCCTCACGTCAGCGTATTGGCCCACGAAGAACTCTATCAGCGCGCATTTGTGGTCAGTTCATTCGGCAAGACTTACCACGTCACCGGTTGGAAAACCGGTTATGTGGTGGCTCCGCCAGCCCTTACCGCGGAGCTGCGCAAGGTTCACCAGTACGTCAGTTTCTGCGGCGTGACGCCGTTGCAATACGCGTTGGCCGATTACATGGCCGAACACCCGGAACACGTCGAAGAGTTGCCGGACTTCTATCAGGCCAAGCGCGATCTGTTCTGCGATCTGCTGACGCCGTCGCGTTTCAGTTTTACTCGCGTGGCTGGTACCTACTTCCAGCTGGTCGATTACTCGCAGATTCGCCCGGACCTCAATGACGTCGAGATGGCGCTGTGGATGACCCGCGAACATGGCGTCGCGAGTATCCCGATCTCGGTGTTCTACCAGACGCCACCCGAAGGCCAGCGCCTGGTGCGCCTGTGCTTTGCCAAACGCGAGGAGACCCTGCGTGAAGCAGCGGCAAAACTATGCGTGATCTGAGTGCTCTGCCCAATCTGAATGTCGCGCTGATCCAGACCACCCTGGCCTGGCATGATCGTCAGGCCAATCTGCAGCATTTCGAGCCCTTGCTGGAACAGGCTCGCGGCGCGGACCTGATCATCCTGCCGGAGATGTTCACCACCGGTTTCTCCATGGAATCGGAAACCCTCGCCGAGCCGGAAAATGGCCCTACCAGTAAATGGTTGCGGGTTCAGGCGGCGAAACTGGATGCGGTAATCACTGGCAGCATCATCGTCCAGGTGGCTGACGGCAGCCATCGCAATCGTCTGTTGTGGGCGCGGCCGGACGGGGAGGTGTGGCACTACGACAAGCGTCACCTGTTCCGCATGGCGGGCGAGCACAACCATTTCACCCCGGGCGAGCGTCAGGTGCAGTTCGAATTGAAGGGTTGGCGAGTACGGCCGCTGATTTGCTACGACCTGCGTTTCCCGGTCTGGAGCCGCGACCCGCAAGATACCGATTTGCTGTTGTACACCGCCAATTGGCCGGGCGCCCGGCGTCAGCACTGGAACCGTTTGCTGCCGGCACGGGGGATCGAAAACCTCTGCTACGTGGCGGCGGTGAACCGCATTGGTACCGATGGCAAAGGCTTTGCGTATACCGGTGACAGTCAGGTCCTGGATTTTCAGGGTGAGACGTTGCTCAGCGCAGGCGATGCCGATGGGGTCTTCAAGGTCGTTCTGGACGCGGCGGAGCTGGCGGCCTATCGCGCACGGTTTCCGGCGAATCTGGATGCGGATACCTTCGAGTTCACGTAACAGATCGTTCCCACGCTCTGCGTGGGAATGCTGCCCGTGACGCTCCGCGTCACTGGACGCGGAGCGTCCCTTGAGGCATTCCCACGCAGAGCGTGGGAACGATTAGGCCCCGAGGTTCACACCCCGGGGCCTTTTGCATTGCAGCGCAGGGCTCTTTACGCCGCTTTCGCTTCCGGCTGGCTCAGGGAACGGTTCAGCGCGCTGAACAACGCCTTGAAGCTGGCGGTGGTGATGTTTTCATCGATACCGACGCCGTGCACCGCACGCTCACCATTCACCCGCAGTTCAATGTAGGCCGCAGCCTTGGCATTGGTGCCCGCGCCGATGGCGTGTTCGTTGTAGTCCATGATTTCCACCGGAATCGGCAGGCCGGCCACCAGCGCTTCCAGGGCGCCGTTGCCTTTGCCACGCCAGTGCAGGTTGGTTTCGCCCTGACCTTTGCTGGAGACTTCCACTTCCACGGCGCTGTGACCGTTTTCTTCCTGCAAGCGATGGCTGACCAGCGCATACGGGGTGTTGGCCTGCAAGTACTCGCTGTGCAGCAATGCGTGGATCTGCTGGGCTGTCATCTCCAGGCCCAGGCGATCAGTTTCACGCTGCACGACCTGGCTGAACTCGATCTGCATGCGGCGCGGCAAGTTGATGCCGTATTCCTGTTCCAGCAGATAAGCGATACCGCCCTTGCCCGACTGGCTGTTGACGCGAATCACCGCCTCGTAGCTGCGACCGATGTCGGCCGGGTCGATCGGCAAGTATGGCACTTCCCACAGGGCGTCCGGTTTCTGCTGGGAGAAGCCCTTGCGGATCGCATCCTGGTGGGAACCGGAGAACGCGGTGTGTACCAGGTCGCCGACATACGGGTGACGTGGGTGCACCTGGATCTGGTTGCATTCTTCGACGACTTTGCGCACGCCGTCGATATCGGAAAAGTCCAGTTCAGGGTGGATGCCCTGGGTGTAGAGGTTCAATGCCACGGTCACCAGGTCGACGTTACCGGTCCGCTCGCCGTTGCCGAACAGGCAGCCTTCGACACGGTCGGCGCCGGCCATCAGGCCCAGCTCGGTGGCGGCTACGCCAGTGCCACGGTCGTTGTGGGTGTGCAGGCTGATGATCACGCTGTCACGACGGTTGATGTGGCGGCCGAACCATTCGATCTGGTCGGCATAGATGTTCGGGGTGGCGCATTCGACGGTGGCAGGCAGGTTGAGGATCACCTTGTGCTCAGGCGTCGGGTTCCACACGTCGATGACCGCGTCGCAGACTTCTTTGGCGAATTCCAGTTCGGTGGCGCTGAAGGTTTCTGGCGAGTACTCGAAGGTCCACTCGGTTTCCGGCTGCTGGGCGGCGTATTTGACGAACAGCTTGGCGGCGTTCACGGCGATGGCCTTGATTCCGTCTTTGTCCTGGTTGAAGACAATGCGGCGGAAGGAAGGGGAGGTCGCGTTGTACAGGTGAACGATGGCCTTCTTGGCACCGCGCAGGGACTCGAAGGTACGTGCGATCAAGTCTTCACGGCCCTGGGTCAGCACCTGAATGGTGGTGTCGTCCGGGATGTGGCCGTCTTCGATCAGGGTGCGCACGAAGTCGAAGTCAGTCTGCGAGGCGGCCGGGAACGAGGCTTCGATTTCTTTCACGCCGACTTGCACCAGGGTTTTCCAGAAACGCAGCTTCTTGACCGCGTCCATGGGCTCGATCAGCGACTGGTTGCCGTCACGAAGGTCCGAGCTGCACCAGATCGGCGCTGCGGTGATGGTCTTCGATGGCCAGGTGCGGTCCGGGATGTCGATGGTCGGGAACGCGCGGTATTTCGAAGACGGGTCTTTGAGCATGCTCATCGGGAAATCCTTATTGTGTGGGCCGAAAAAGGCGGCCTGCCGGTGGATCAAATGTTCTGGGGGTAAAGCGTAAGACGAGGCACCGCGATTCAGCCTGGCAGTCGTGCACTGACGAGGCACAGGCTGCGGTGCTGGCGAAGCTGAATGAGGGTGTGAGAGGTTTTCATGCCTTCAACCCTAACCGCGGGGGTGAAGGATGGCAAGCAGTCGAAAAAAATTGAGAGGAATACTCGAAAAGTCGAGTTTATTGAGGTTTTGTTGCGGTAAATGATCGGGATTGTGTTGATGTTTGCGCGAGGTTTGAGCGATGCGCAATTGAAGGTTGGCGATTGCAGTTCGGTCGACACAGCTATTCTTAAAGCCTCAACCAGACGACCAGAAAGCGGGGGTTGGCAATGAACGAGTCGGATTGGAAGCTCTATAGCGCATTGCGTCCGGTAGCCCATGAGCGGATGTGTATCCGGATCATGGAGGCGGTCGAGCGTACGGTGCTGGATAAAAGCCTGGCGCCTTATGAACGTATTGAAGCCAGTGAAGAACTGCTGAAGGCCGGGCAAAAAGAGCTGTATTGGGCGTTTGGCGTTTTTCGTCACTCACGAAATGAGGCGCCTGCTCACTTGCTGGGACTGTGTACTCATGAGCTGATCACATCTGAAGAATTGGCTGGTTTCTCGGAGGAAACCCGGACTCGGATCAAGGAGTGTCTGGCGCATAGGGAGGTCCACGGGATTGAGGACCTTGAGGCGGAATAAGCGGCGCCAATGAGGCCGCCTTCGCGAGCAGGCCATCAGCCTCAACAACTATTTAAGGCTGAAACGCCCCAATAAAAATCGCCGGATCCACCCGCGCATCATTCAGGCTGATGTTCCAGTGCATATGCGGCCCGGTCGCGCGCCCGGTGGAGCCGACTTTCCCGACCACGCCACCACGCGCCAATTGTTGCCCAACTTTCACGTCGATCTTCGACATGTGGCAAAACATGCTGATAAAGCCCTGGCCGTGGTCGACGAACACCGTATTGCCGTTGAAGAAGTAGTTACCGATCAGAATCACCTTGCCAGCGGCCGGGGTTTTGATCGGCGTGCCAGCAGGCACCGCGAAGTCGAGGCCGGCGTGGGGATTGCGTTCTTCGCCATTGAAAAAGCGGCGCACGCCAAACTTGCTCGACAGCGGCCCGTTGACCGGTTTGTCCAGCAGCAGATTGCTCGGGGTGTTCGGGCTGAAGCTGCGGTAGGCCTGGATCTGCTCCGCCAGCTCACCCTCGATGCGCTTGAGATTCTCCGGGTTCGGATTGACCTGCTGCGTATTTTTCAGGGTGATGTGCTGTTCCGGGTATTTCTTGCCGCCGACGGTGAAGCTCAGGTTGCGACCATCACTGCTAAGCGATTGGCTGCCCGGTTTGACAGTCAGCGGCACGCCGACAATGGCCAGCCAGTTGTTCTGTTCCTTGATCACCAATACCGGTTTGCCTTGATAGCTGGCTTTGGGGGCCTGGGCGGAGCTGCCCAGATCCACCACCGCCACGCCACCCGGCACCGGTTTGTTCAACAGGCGGCTGATGTAACTGTCGGCGTGGGCGTTAAAGGTCAGGCACAGCAACAGCAGCGGAGCTAAAAAACGCGGCATGGATCAATCCAGTAGAGAAAGGGTGACAGGCGTCAGGTGATTGTCTTCGACGCGCACTTGCAGTTCGCCTTCGCCCAGTTTGGCTTTCAGGCGCTGGCCGGTATGGGTCTGCGCGGCGCTGCGAATCGCGTTGCCGCGCTCGTCCAGCAGAATGCTGTAGCCACGCGCGAGGGTCGCCAAGGGGCTGACCACATGTAGCGTCTGCATCTGACTTTGCAGTTGCAGGCGACGGGATTTAAGACCTTCACGCATGGCCCGGGGCAGGCGCTCGGCGAGGCTGTCGAGGCGCTGGCGAAGCATTGCCAGTTGTCGCCCGGGATGTTGCCCGGCGAGGCGGGTTTCCAGACGGATCAAACGTTCGCGACGGGTATTGAGGCTGCGTTCGAAGGCGCGGCGCATACGCATGTCCAGATCATCCAGACGTTGTGCTTGCTGACGCAGTCGTTCGCCGGGATGACGCAGGCGCCGGGCCATGCCTTCCAGACGCAGCCGGTCACGCATCAAACGGTCGCGGATGCGCATCACCAGGCGTCGGTGCAGACTTTCGACGCGACGCACCAGATCGCTGGAGTCCGGCGCGAGCAGTTCGGCAGCGGCGGACGGTGTCGGGGCGCGGACGTCGGCGACGAAGTCGCTGATCGACACGTCGGTTTCGTGGCCGACGGCGCTGACAATCGGCGTCACGCAGGCATCCACGGCGCGGGCCACGGCTTCTTCGTTGAAACACCAGAGGTCTTCCAGCGAGCCGCCACCACGGGCCAGGATCAACGCGTCGAAACCGCGGGCGTCCGCCAGTTTCAGTGCACGGACAATCTGCGCGGTGGCTTCGCGGCCTTGCACGGCGGTGGGGATCAGCGTCAGTTGGATCTGCGGCGCGCGGCGGCGGAACACACTGATGATGTCGCGGATCACCGCGCCGGTGGGCGAGCTGATGATGCCGATGCGTTGCGGATGCGCCGGCAGCGGCACTTTACGCTCGGAGCTGAACAGGCCTTCGGCGCTGAGTTTTTCCTTCAATGCATCGAACGCCAGGCGCAGGGCGCCGTCACCGGCCGGTTCCACGGTGTCGAGAATCAGTTGGTAATCGCCACGGCCTTCAAACAGCGAAACCTTGCCGCGAACCTTGACCGCCAAACCGTCCTTCAGCGCCTGGCGAACCCGCGCGGCGTTCTGCCGGAACAGCGCACAACGCACTTGGGCGCCGCTGTCCTTGAGGGTGAAATACACATGGCCGGACGCCGGGCGGGCGAGGTTGGAGATTTCGCCTTCGACCCAGATGTTGCTGAACACGTCTTCGAGCAACACCCGCGCGCGGCCGTTGAGCTGGCTGACAGTCAGGACTTCCCGGTCCAGGCCGAGTCTTGCAAAGGGATCTTTAATCATGGGGCGCAGTTTAAAGGCATTCGGCGATCAATCTCCATGCGTCCACGCAAATCCCTTGTGGGAGCGAGCCTGCTCGCGAAGGCGGATTAACATTCAACATTAATGTCGACGGTCACACCGCCTTCGCGAGCAGGCTCGCTCCCACAATGATCTGTGCAGGTTTTGATGAATTGCTGAACCAGCGCAGTGGGACTCTGCCGACAGGCAAGGGCGACGGTGCTGTGGCAATCCGGGTCGGCCAAGGGCAGAAAGTGGATATCCGGTGGCGCGATGTCCTGCATCGATTCCGGTAAAAGCGCGATGCCGAACCCGGCCTGGATCAATTGCAGTTGCGTGGTTTTGCGTGACACCACCCGAGCCGCCTGGGGAAAGTAACCCTGGCGCATGCACAACTCGGCGGACAGATAGCTCAGACCGCCACGCTGTGGATGGGGGATGGAAATAAACGCTTCATTCTTCAACTGCGCCAGATCGATGCCTTGCGCGGACTTATCCACAGCCAGCCGATGATTCGGCGGTACCGCCAGCAACAGACGCTCGCTGTACAGCGGAACAATCTGCACCCCTTCACGCTGACGCAATACTGGCAGGCGCAACAGGCCCACATCGAGGCGACCTTCGGCCAATTCTTCCAGTTGCGCCTCGGAGGACAGCTTGACGATGTCCATCGACACACCGGCGTGCCGATCCAGATAGACGCTGATGCCTCGCAGCAGCCGACCGCTAATGGGCACAGTGCTGGAGTGACTCAGGCGCAACACGCCGAGTTGACCGGTACCCACCTGAGTGGCCATTTCGCTGGCCTTGGTCAGTTCGTTCAGCAGGTTTCTGGCCCGAGGCAAAAAGGCTTCACCCGCCGCCGTCAAACGGGGCTGGCGCGCGGTACGTTCGAACAGCGGCGTTTGCAGCTGGGTTTCCATGTCCTTGATCTGTCGGCTCAAGGCTGATTGAGCAATAAACAGACGTTCGGCCGCAGCGCTGAAGCTGCCACTCTCGGCGATTTCTACGAAGTAGCGCAATTGACGGGTTGAAAGCACGAGACATGCCTTTTCGAGATAGGTGGTCGACATTGAAGATATTAGTCGCAACGCTCGGCGCTGGCTAAAGTCATCACAGGAATTAAAGGAAGCCGTGACGATGAGTGTGCTGGAGCTGTTAAACCAATGGCCGTGGGGGGCGGTGGATTGGCTGGTGATCGGGTTGGGCGTTGCCCTAGCCTACATCGTGTTCGGTATCGCCGGTTTTGGCACTGCGCTGGTGGCCGGGCCGATTCTGATCCTGTTTATGCCGCTGTCGAAAATCGTGCCGCTGCTGGTGCTGCTGGATTTCGTCGCGGCGTTTGGCAATCTGCTGCCCTCGCGACGGGATGTGGCGAGGCCCGAATTGCTGCGGCTGCTGCCGTGCATGGCGGTGGGCTGCACGTTGGGGGTGATATTTCTGCTGAACCTCAAATCCGATGTTTTGCTGCTGTTGATGGGGCTGTTTATCAGCGCCTATGCAATTTACAGCCTGTGGATTAAAACCCGTCCGGCGCAATTGTCTGCCGGGTGGGCGGTGCCGATGGGCACGGTGGGGGGGATGTTCGGGGCGCTGTTTGGCAGTGGCGGCTTTTTATATGCGATCTATTTGAACAGTCGTCTGCCCAAGGATGCGGCCCGGGCAACCCAGAGTGCGCTGATCAGTTGCAGCACCGTGGTGCGTTTGAGCCTGTTTGCCATCGCCGGTGTGTATGCCGAGCTACCCTTGTTGGTATTGGCGCTGTGTTTGTTGCCGGCGATGGCGCTGGGGTTGTGGGTCGGTCGGCGGTTGACCATGCAATTGTCCCGCGAGGCATTCGTGCGGCTGGTGACCTGGCTGGTACTGGCCAGCGGGATTGCCTTGATCGGGCGCTATTTGAGTACTTGACCGGATTTCGTCAGGGATTAAGCTGCCGGCCGCAAATCCTGTGGGAGCGAGCCTGCTCGCGATGGCGGTAGGTCAGGCAACAACAATGTTGGCTGCAATGGCCTCATCGCGAGCAGGCTCGCTCCCACAAGGGTGGATCATTCAGCATTTGTAGGCTTGCACCATGAATTCCCAAAGCATCATCGTCCCGAAAATCTCCACCCTGCCGGTACACGAACCCCGGGCCCGGGCGGTCGTGCGTTGGCTGGTGCGCAAGAACATCATTAAAGAAGAACTGACCACCTGTGGCCGCACCGGCAATCGCATGGCCCACGCCATCGCCGACGGTGCCCGCGCCGTGGTCCTGCACCCTGACGCGCTGCCGTTCGGTGAGCCGATCAATGGCCTGGAGATCATCACCAAGCGTTGCATCTATACACCGGCCAAGGGGTTTCTCGAAGAAGCCGGCTGCGCCGAGTGCCGCAAGGAGATCGGCGAAGCGCTGTTCGAAAGCCTGGAAGAGTGGATGCCGGGGCGCACCGATAACTTCACGTGCCCAGAATGCGGACATGAAGACGACATCAACGGGTTTCTGTTCTTGCAGGAATGCGGCTTTTCCAACCTGGGTTTCATTTTCAACAACTGGCTCGAGGCCGGGTTCAAGCAGAGCTTCATCGACGAATTTGCCGATTGGCTGGATCAACCCGTGAGCTGGATCAAAGTCGAACTGTAAAGGTAGGAGCGAGGCTTGCCCGCGAAGCTTTTGGCGCCAGTGATGGCCCCTTCGCGAGCAAGCCTCGCTCCTACGGGATTTGTGTGTCAAAACCTCCGTCGATCACTGTGTCGATAATAGACAGAGTTTTACATTGAACCCGAGGGGGTGTCTGACTATAATGGCGCGCTTCCATTTTCCCGCTCGGGAGCCCCCGCGATGCTGCGTATCAGCCAAGAAGCTCTGACATTCGACGACATTCTCCTAGTGCCCGGTTATTCCGAGGTGCTTCCTAACGAAGTCAGTCTCAAGACCCGCCTTACCCGTGGCATCGAGCTGAATATTCCACTGGTTTCTGCTGCCATGGACACCGTTACTGAAGCCCGATTGGCAATTGCCATGGCTCAGGAAGGTGGCATCGGTATCATCCACAAGAACATGACCATCGAGCAGCAAGCTGCCGAAGTGCGTAAGGTCAAGCGGTACGAGGCCGGCGTGGTCAAGGACCCGATCACCATCGAGGCTGATGCCACGGTTCGTGAACTGTTCGAACTGACTCGCCTGCACAACATCTCCGGCGTTCCGGTACTGCACGATGGCGACCTGGTCGGCATCGTCACTTCCCGTGACGTGCGTTTCGAGAACCGCTTGGACGCCTCCGTCCGTGAAGTGATGACGCCTAAAGAACGTCTTGTCACGGTCAAGGAAGGCGCCAACAAGAACGATGTGCGTGAACTGCTGCACAAGCACCGCATCGAGCGCGTTCTGATCGTCGACGACAAATTCGCCCTCAAAGGCATGATGACCGTCAACGACATCGAAAAAGCCAAGGCTTACCCGCTGGCCAGCAAGGACGATCAAGGTCGTCTGCGCGTTGGCGCTGCAGTCGGTACCGGTAAAGACACCGGTGACCGCGTCGCTGCCCTGGTCCACGCTGGCGTTGACGTGGTAGTGGTCGACACTGCTCACGGTCACTCCAAAGGTGTGATCGACCGCGTTCGCTGGGTTAAACAGAACTTCCCTGAAGTGCAGGTCATCGGCGGCAACATCGCCACCGGCGCTGCCGCCAAGGCCCTGGCCGAAGCCGGCGCTGACGCAGTCAAGGTCGGTATCGGCCCTGGCTCGATCTGCACCACCCGTATCGTCGCCGGTGTTGGCGTCCCGCAAATCAGTGCCATCGCCAACGTCGCCGCTGCCCTTGAAGGCACTGGCGTTCCGTTGATCGCCGACGGCGGCATCCGTTTCTCCGGTGACCTGTCCAAGGCCATCGTTGCCGGTGCTTCCTGCGTGATGATGGGCTCGATGTTCGCCGGTACTGAAGAAGCGCCAGGCGAGATCGAACTGTTCCAGGGCCGTTCGTACAAGGCTTACCGCGGCATGGGTTCGCTGGGCGCCATGTCCCAGGCTCAAGGTTCCTCCGACCGTTACTTCCAGGACTCCTCGGCAGGCGCCGAGAAACTGGTTCCGGAAGGCATCGAAGGGCGTGTTCCGTACAAGGGCACCCTGAGCGCCATCATCCATCAACTGATGGGCGGCCTGCGTTCTTCCATGGGCTACACCGGTAGCGCCGATATCGAAGAAATGCGCACCAAGCCTGAGTTCGTGCGGATCACCGGCGCTGGCATGGCCGAGTCCCACGTTCACGACGTGCAAATCACCAAAGAAGCGCCAAACTACCGCGTAGGTTGAAGCTTCCAGCAATAAGTTAAGTAACCGGGGCTGTTTTCAGCCCCGAGTTGTTTCTGATTTTCTTCACCGAACTGCATAGACGAGACTGACCACATGGCCCTCGACATTCACGCCCACCGCATCCTGATCCTCGACTTCGGTTCCCAGTACACCCAGCTGATTGCCCGCCGCGTGCGTGAAATCGGCGTGTACTGCGAGCTGCATCCGTTCGACATGGACGACGAAGCGATTCGCGAATTCGCTCCAAAAGGCGTCATTCTCGCCGGCGGCCCCGAGTCCGTGCACGTAGCCGACAGCCCGCGCTGCCCGCAAGCGGTGTTTGACCTGGGTGTACCGGTCTTCGGTATCTGCTACGGCATGCAGACCATGGCTGAACAGCTGGGTGGCAAGGTCGAAGGTTCCGAGCTGCGTGAATTCGGTTATGCCCGCGTTGACGTGGTCGGCAAGAGCCGCCTGCTCGATGGCATCGAAGACCACATCGACGCTGACGGCCTGTTCGGCCTCGACGTGTGGATGAGCCACGGTGACAAGGTCACCAAGATGCCGGAAGACTTCCACATCCTGGCCAGCACCCCGAGCTGCCCGATTGCCGGCATGTTCAACGATGCTCGCGGCTACTACGGCGTGCAGTTCCACCCGGAAGTGACCCACACCAAGCAGGGCGGTCGCATCCTCTCGCGCTTCATCCTCGACATATGCGGCTGCGAAGCCCTGTGGACGCCTTCGAAGATTGCCGAAGACGCCATCGCTCAGGTACGCGCCCAGGTCGGCACCGACAACGTATTGCTCGGCTTGTCCGGCGGTGTGGACTCCTCGGTGGTTGCCGCGCTGCTGCACAAGGCTATCGGCGACCAGCTGACCTGCGTCTTCGTCGACAACGGCCTGCTGCGCCTGCACGAAGGCGAGCAAGTGATGGCCATGTTCGCCGAGAACATGGGCGTCAAGGTGATTCGCGCCAACGCCGAGGACCAGTTCCTCGACAATCTGGCAGGCGAAAGCGACCCAGAGAAAAAGCGCAAGATCATCGGCCGTACCTTCATCGACGTTTTCGATGCCCAGTCCAACAAACTGGATAACATCAAATACCTCGCCCAAGGCACCATTTACCCGGACGTGATCGAGTCGGCTGGCGCCAAAAGCGGCAAGGCTCACGTGATCAAGTCGCACCACAACGTGGGTGGCCTGCCGGAAGAAATGAACCTCAAGCTGGTTGAGCCCCTGCGCGAGCTGTTCAAGGACGAAGTCCGTCGACTGGGCCTGGAACTCGGCCTGCCGTACGACATGGTCTACCGTCACCCGTTCCCGGGCCCGGGCCTGGGCGTGCGGATCCTCGGTGAAGTGAAGAAGGAATACGCTGACCTGCTGCGTCGCGCCGACCACATCTTCATCGAAGAGCTGCGTAAAGCCGACTGGTACCACAAGGTCAGCCAGGCATTCGTGGTGTTCCAGCCGGTGAAATCGGTTGGCGTGGTGGGCGATGGCCGTCGTTACGCCTGGGTCGTTGCTCTGCGTGCCGTGGAAACCATCGACTTCATGACCGCGCGTTGGGCACACCTGCCTTACGAACTGCTGGAAACCGTCAGCGGCCGGATCATCAATGAAATCGAAGGCATCTCCCGCGTCACTTACGACGTGTCGAGCAAGCCGCCAGCGACCATTGAGTGGGAGTAGGGTTGATCCGCAACTATCTGTTTTATAAGTAAAAAATCAGAATGTTTGCGATTTCTTCCACGTCATCAATGGCTTGGTTCATGGTACGTGGTGCCGGTCTCATCAGAAACGAATATCGACACCATGTTCGGTAGAGCAATGCCGACATGGTATCGATAGCGCTTTTCTGCGCAGAGACAGTTACAGCCTGGGGCGGTTTTGATTCAGTGCCCAGACGCTTACGGGCTTTACCATCAGCCTCAAACAACAAAACCCGCATTGGCGGGTTTTGTTGTTTCAGACGAAGACGTTGATCAGAAGTCGTAACGCACGTTCGCAGTGAAGGTGTCGGCGTCGAAACCACTGCTGGTCAGGTAGTTGTACGTCCCTCCCACGCTCCACGCGCCTACGCGGTAGTTCGCGCCCAGTCCCAGCTCGTAGCTGTCGCGCGCCGGTGTCGCGCCTGTGGTGGTGAACGGGGTACCGCCGAGCACGAAGGTGGAGGTGGTGCCGGCCTTGTCGCCGATGAAATCGTGCCAGGCCATCAGCTTGGCTTCCGGTTCCAGGCTGCCCACACCTACGTCAAAAGCGGCCGCCAGACGAGCGCCCAGGCCCATTTCGCCGATTTCATAGCGCTGGCTGCCGACGTTGAGGGCGGCTGAGCTACCTTTTTCACGGTACGAATCCATCGATACGTTGGCATAGCGCGCACCGACCTGTGGTTCCAGCAGCCACTGCTTGTCGAGCTGGAAAGTGTAGCCTGCCAGTGCGTTGACGCCGAAGATCTCACTGTCGTAGTCGGCCTTGGCGCGGGTACCGGCGATGTAGCGTTTGGACTCGTTGTCGTTCCAGCCATACATCAGCGAGGTGTCGACAAAGAAGTTGTCACGGGCCCAGTTGCCGTACAGGGTCAGTGCATGGCCGCTGACGTCGGTTTTGTTGCCCAGGTCGGATTTGACGTCGCTGGTCAGGTAGCTGTAAGCCAGGCCCACGGTGGTATCGGCGTTGAGCTTGCCGTCGGCACCCACGGCGATGCCGTTGGTGTTGGCGTCGTAGCCGTCGATACCGTGGCGGCTGTCCTGGTTGGCATCGCTGGACAGCGCTTGCAGCCATACGCCTTGTTCTGCCAGGACGTCGCCGGAGGACAGACCGCTACGCGCTTTGCTGGCGCGGCGGTTGATGGCACTTGCGACCAGGTTCTGGCTGTTGGTGGCGGCGTTGATCGCCCCACGGCTGACGTCCGGGGTCAGGGTTTCGGCAAGTTTGGCCAGATCTTCACTGGTGGCGGCGTTGGCGAAACGCTGGAATACCGGGTCGCTTTCGTCCATCAGGCCCAAGACTGTGTTCTTGAACGGTTTGATGGCGTTCACCGCGTTGCGCGAACCACGGGCACCCAGCAGGTCTTGCGTGATCACCTCATCACTGCGGGTGGCAACCAGTGCTTTCACGTCCTGGCCTTCGATGCCGAAGTTCCTCACCTCAAGCAGCGCCGAGGAGGAAACCACGGACAGGTTCTGCGGCTCTTCCCAAGTGCCAGAGTTGATGAGGGTGTAGCGGGTGCCCTGGGCCGACGTGCGGAAGTCGTCGGAGCGAGCCTGCAGTTCGATCTGGCTGCCTGGAGCGAAGAAGGTATTGCCGGTGACTTTCAGGATCGGCGTGTTGGGCAGAGTGTTGTTATCCAGCAGCAAGCGCAAGCGCGCAGTGTCGCTGTCCATGTCGAGGTCGCCCACAATCGTAGTCTGCGGGCGAAGCAGAGTCAGGCGGCCATCGCCGATATCGACGTAACCGGCGCGGATGGTCGAGCCATCGAACATCGCGTCCCCTCGCACCAGCACACCACTGAGGCCCAGCAGGTCACCCTTTACTTGCCCTCCTTGCCAGTAAAAATACGAGGGAGATGCATTGTCGTCCGCCAGAATCGCTGCGGTGCCGCCCTCGATCAGGCCACTTGTCTGCGTGATGGAGAAGGTATAGCTGGAGGGGTCGAGGCTGATAAAGTGGATACCCACCCCTTCGGCCGAGATAGTCCCGCTGTTGTTGATATCACTCTTGAAGGGGGCGCCTGTCATCTGACCGGTAAAGCGAGCGTTCTCGATCTCGATACCCGCAGAGTCGATGCCGCGAGCGGTGATAGTGCCCGAGTTATTGATGCGCGACTGGGTCGAAGTGATCATCATGCCATTGGCATTTTGACCAGTCACAGTGATGTTGCCGTTGTTGTTCACTTCACCCGCGATATTCGCCAGATACAGGTCCAGCCCCATGGCGCCGTTGCCGCTCACCGTAATGTCGCCATTATTTACCAGATCGCCAGCGACGGTGGAATTGAGGGTCATGGAGATACCGGCCGGGATGTCGCTGGGGTTCGCGGCCGTCAGGTTGATTTTGCCCTGGTTGACCAGGTTGCCCGCCAGGGTCACATCGGTCAGTTCTACACCTGCGTTTTGCGACGTCCCGGTGAAGATGGCGTTATTGAAAACATCACCGGAGCTGCTGTATGCCCCTGTGCTCAGGTCGTAGTTGAGGTCGGGTGCGGGTGCGGCATGGACCGTGGCAGTGGCAGCCGCGACGGACAGCGCCAACAACGAGCGGCGCAGGTGGGAAATGTTCAAGGCAGTATCCTTACAGGGCAGAAACTGACAGGGAACAACCTGCGCATCAGCGTCTGTTTTAGGCATCCCTGCCAGCTTGTCAGTGAAGTGCTGATTCAAGCGCGTGCAAATTTACACGATGCTTGTAGGACAATTCATCATAAAAATAATCAATGCCGAAAAAAAAACTAAAAAAGGCGAAGTTACAGCTGTTTTTTGAGGCTTTACGGGGTTATTCAGCAATAAGCGGAACTTTAGGTCGCCGTTGCGGTCACGCCCGGGTCAGGCACTAGGGGGGATGGTATTCGGATGTTTTTAAACGGACCTGCCCACCCTTAATCTCAGGATTCTCATGTACCAACGGAGT
Source organism: Pseudomonas sp. S2_A02 (assembly GCF_054668495.1). Lineage (NCBI taxonomy): Bacteria > Pseudomonadati > Pseudomonadota > Gammaproteobacteria > Pseudomonadales > Pseudomonadaceae > Pseudomonas > Pseudomonas sp. S2_A02. The sequence continues at coordinate 4,940,596 of NZ_CP162776.1, forward strand.
TTTAGCCCATCGGCTCCATGTCGCTTCCCACCCCCTATCATGGCTTGCTCCTGGTACATGGACGCATTGGGAGAGGGGCGAGCCAAGCGCCTGTTGGTACCTATCAGCTAAACTACCTGGAATAATCAGGTCTGCTTCTCCGATGAGATGACGCTGGGGTAATAAGGCGAGTCGATTACGGTAGTCCAGCGGATCCAGTGAACCGTCGAGTGGCGACAGTCCTTTCATCGTCGCCCATAGACGTGGACTGAGATTGCCAGCAAGGGTTTGCACCTGGGTAACATCATTGCGCTGCGCCGCTAACAATAATGCGAGAGCGGCTCCACCTGAATACCCCACTAGTTCGAACTCCCTGTTGCCATATCGCTGTTTTAATTGGTCCAGCGCCTGGCTGAGGCGGGTGACCACTTCCTGAGAAAATCGTCGATTGGTCCAGAGTGCTGATTGACAGGCTGCGGCCATGACGAACTGGCAGGGGCGTGCCAAGTACGCATTCGGTGTCGGATCATCGACCGCCAGGCGTGGCACTAACAGATTGTGCGGGCTCGGATCCAGGCTGGGTTGAGTGGCCGTCGCCCAGGAATGGCCATCGCCTTCCAGGTAGACACGCAGGCGAGTCATCTTTTCTGCAGTGTGCGGCGCAAGTATGACGAGGGGGAAGGCGTGTCCCCGGAGGACCTCCAATTGTCGGCCGTGCTCTTCAGCCAGTTGTTGCAGTGCCTCGCGCGGCGATTGGCAGGCGATGAGAATCGCGCAGACCATCACCATCCAGGCTTTATAGAAGCCGGCCAATGTCCGACGACAGGGAAAGGATCTAATGATCATCTGTCATAACACACCTTGGCAGTGGAGGCATCGGCATTGACGTCGGCATTGGCGGTGTAGTTCTAGGTTATGTTAGGGCAGCAATGGCAGGATGTGGCGACCCTGTGGGAGGGCTACAAAACCATTACCCAATAAACGAACAGGTGCTTCAATTTCAGTTTATGCAACGTCTCGGTTTCACTCGTAATGATGGGTTTAAATACTGTGAACTAATGAAGAATATTCCGGCCTGCGGATTTTGTTTATCTTGAGGCCATTATTTAAAGGGTGAATTTGTCTAGTTGATAATAGAGTGGGAGTGATCCCGGCTTTAGCTGGTCGTCCGTAACAAATGAAAGGCCCCGTGAACGCGAGTTCACGGGGCCTTTTGCGTTTCAGCGCCGGGCCACATCCGAGAAGTAAAACTTGTCCAGGGTATGTCGCGATTCGGTGTACTCGAACTGCCTGCCATCCTGCAAAAACGTCTGGTTACTAACCACGATCACATGGCTTTGCCCATCGAGGTCCAGATGTTGCTGGTCGTCCTTGCTGCGGGGCACCGCTTCGATGGTGCGTTGGGCGTAGGCGATTTGCAGTTGCAGGGTCTGTTCGATGAAGGCGTAGATCGATTGTTCGGCGATGTCGCGGGACAGGCCGGGAATCACGTCGCTGACGAAATGGTTGATGTCGAGGATCACCCGTTTGCCGTCGATTCGCCGCACGCGCTTGATCCGCGTGATCAGGCTGCCTTCTGCAGCCTTGATGTGTTCGAGCAGTGGGCCTTCAAGGGGGATCTGAGTGAATTCGACCACCTCGGTGCTGACGTCGTTACCCAGTCGCGGGTAGGTTTCCTGGAAGCTGACGATGCCGCCGAGCTGAAATTCGATCGGGTTGGTCGACAGCACGAAGGTGCCTTTGCCATGGACTTTCTGGGCGAAACCGCGCTCCTGCAATTGCTCGATGGCTTTGCGCACGGTGCCGCGGCTGGCCTGATAGCTGTCCATCAGTTCGGTTTCGGAAGGCAGACGTGCGCCACGTTCCAGACGTTCGGTCGTGATGTTGGCAAGCAGATCGATGTAGATCTGGTTGTATTTACTCATGGGGATGGCTCTGTGCCGCGCTGTGCTCAAGGTTTCGAACCTTAAGGGCAGGGTAGGGGTTTGTCCATGCGGCTTTGGGTTTCTTTGACTTCGGAGGTAGGAAATGTCGCCGTTTGTCGGGTTCAGGGTAAACAAAATAAAACTCGTCTGTACGAGTTGTTGCTTTAACTCGTACAGACGAGTACTTTTCGCTTCGGCGTGCTGCCAATAACAAAAAACAACAGCGCAAGGACAATCATGAGCCACGACTATCCGAATATCGTCACTGAGCTGCTGCACAGCCTCGGTGGCAGCGACAACCTCGAGCAGGCCGCGCATTGCGTCACACGGCTGCGCCTGGCTCTCAAGGACCCGAAACTGGTCAATAGCGCCGCGCTGAACCAGATCGATCTGGTCAAGGGTTCATTCTTTACCGGTGGTCTGTTCCAGGTGGTGATCGGCCCCGGCGAAGTGGAAAAGGTCTACGCCGAGCTGCGCCGGCAAACCGGTCTCGCCGCCTCGACCATCGCCGACGTCAAACAGAAAAGCGTCGACAAGATCAATCCGATGCAGCGATTGGTGCGGGTATTTTCCGACGTGTTCATGCCGATCCTGCCGGCGCTGATCATTGCCGGCCTGCTGATGGGCATCAATAATTTGATCGGCGCCAAGGGCATGTTCATCGAGGGCAAGACTCTGCTCGATGCCTACCCCAAGCTTGACGGGCTCTGGAGCCTGATCAACCTGATGGCCAACACCTCGTTCGTGTTTCTCCCGGCGTTGGTGGGCTGGTCGGCGGCCAAGCGGTTTGGCGGCAGCGAAATCCTCGGCATCGTGCTCGGCTTGATGCTGGTGCACCCGGATCTGCTCAACGCCTGGAACTACGGCAAAGCGGTGGCTGGGCTGGAGGGGCAGAGCCTGCCGTACTTCGACATCCTCGGTCTGTTTCAAATCGAGAAAGTCGGTTATCAGGGGCAAATCCTGCCGATCCTCATGGCGGCCTATGTGATGAGCGTCATCGAAAAGTGGCTGCGAGCGCGAGTGCCTAACGCGGTGCAATTGCTGGTGGTGCCGATCACCACGATCGTCGTCACCGGCGTGCTGGCGCTGGCGGTGATTGGCCCGGTGACCCGCCATCTGGGGATTCTCATCACCGAAGGCGTGGTCGCCCTGTTCGACCTGGCGCCCATGGTCGGCGGCGCGATTTTCGGCCTGCTCTATGCACCGCTGGTGATCACCGGCATGCATCACATGTTTCTCGCGGTCGACCTGCAACTGATCTCCACCCAGGGCGGCACTTTCATCTGGCCGATGATCGTCATGTCCAACCTCGCCCAAGGCAGCGCGGCACTGGCGGTGTTCTACATGACCCGCAGTGTGCGGGACAAAAGCATGGCCTCGACCTCGGCGATTTCTGCCTACTTCGGTATCACCGAACCGGCCATGTTCGGGGTCAATCTACGCTACAAATTTCCGTTCTATGCGGCCCTGATCGGCTCGGCGCTGGGCTGCATCTTCCTGTCGCTGAACAAGGTCCAGGCTTCGGCGATCGGTGTCGGCGGCTTGCCCGGTTTCATCTCGATCATTCCTCAATTCATTCCGATGTTCATGGTCGGGATGGTGATTGCCATGGTCGTACCGTTTGTTCTGACCTGCGGGTTGAGCATGAGGATTGTCCGGCCTGGGTATCGGGTCGCTTAATAGATCGCTATCGCGAGCAGGCTCGCTTCCACATTGAAATGCGATCAACTGTGGGAGCGAGCCTGCTCGCGAAGGGCCCTTAAGCCCAGTACAAAACTTACTGAAGGAATCCCGCCATGCAAGACTGGCAACGTTCGGTGATCTACCAGATCTACCCGAAGAGTTTTCACAGCCACGCCGGCAACCCCACGGGGGATTTGCTCGGCGTCGTGGCCAAGCTCGATTACCTGCACTGGCTGGGTGTCGATTGCCTGTGGATCACGCCGTTCCTGCGTTCGCCCCAGCGCGACAACGGTTACGACATCAGCGATTACTACGCCATCGACCCAAGCTACGGGACCATGGCCGACTGCGAGCTGCTGATCGCCGAGGCCGGCAAGCGCGGGATCAAATTGATGCTCGACATCGTGGTCAATCACACCTCGATCGAGCACACCTGGTTCCAGCAGGCCCGCAGCAGCCTCGACAACCCTTACCGCGATTTCTACATCTGGCGCGACCAGCCGAACAACTGGGAGTCCAAGTTCGGCGGTTCGGCTTGGGAGTACGAGGCCCAGACCGGTCAGTACTACCTGCACTTGTTCGACCACACTCAGGCCGACCTGAACTGGGACAACCCCCAGGTGCGTGCCGAAGTCTTCAAGATGATGCGTTTCTGGCGCGACAAAGGTGTGGGCGGTTTCCGTCTGGACGTGATCAACCTGATTTCCAAACCGGCGGATTTCCCGGAGGACAACAGCGACGGTCGGCGCTTCTACACCGACGGCCCTAACGTCCACGACTACTTGCAGCAGATGCACCGTGAAGTGTTCGAAGGCCATGACCTGATCAACGTCGGCGAGATGTCATCCACCAGCCTGGAACACTGCATTCGCTACTCGCGACCGGAGTCGAAAGAGCTGTCGATGACCTTCAACTTTCATCACCTGAAGGTTGATTACCCGAACCTGCAAAAGTGGGTTCGCGCCGATTTCGATTTCCTTGCACTCAAGCGCATCCTCTCCGACTGGCAAACCGGCATGCAGGCTGGCGGCGGATGGAACGCGTTGTTCTGGTGTAACCACGATCAGCCACGGGTGGTCTCGCGTTTTGGTCATGACGGCGAGCATCGTGTGGTGTCGGCGAAGATGCTCGGCACGGCGCTGCATTTCCTGCAAGGCACGCCGTTCGTGTACCAGGGTGAAGAGCTGGGCATGACCAATCCGGGCTTCGATCACATCGATCAGTACCGCGATGTCGAAACCCTGAACATCTTCCGGCTCAAGCGCGAAGCCGGTAGCCGCGACGCCGACAACATGGCAGCGATCATGCAGAAATCCCGGGACAACGGTCGCACGCCAATGCACTGGAACGCCGAGCCGAACGCCGGTTTCAGTGCGGTCGAGCCCTGGATCGGCGTGCCGGCCAACGTGGCGCAGATCAACGTCGCGCATCAACTCGACGACCCGGATTCGGTGCTGCATCACTACCGTCAGCTGATTGCCCTGCGCCGCAGTGAAACGCTGATGTCCGACGGCGTGTATCGGCAGTTATTGCCTGAGCACACGAAAATCTGGGCGTATGTGCGTGAAGGCCATGGCGAGCGTTTGCTGGTGCTGAACAACTTCTACGGCGCGCCGTGCGAAGTCGAACTGCCGCCAGACGTGATCAATGAAGCGATGGCGCAACGTCTGGTCATCAGCAACTACCCGGACTGTCCGGATCGAAGCCGACAGGTCTTTTTGCGGCCTTATGAGTCGTTCGTTCTGCACCTGAGCGACCACTAACGCTTAACCAATAAATACATCGTTTTAAAAACACGCAGAACGCTGCGCGGGGGAGTCTTGCGCGCCGATTTTGCTGCATCACACAATAAAAATAATGAGGTGGTTCTTGAAAATAACGATAAATCGCAGCCTTGTAGCGGCGGGCATATGCCTGGCATTACCACTGTCGGCCCAGGCGCTGGAATTCGCCGGTTACCTGCGCAGCGGCGTCGGCACCTCGGTTAACAGTGGTAAACAGCAGTGTTTTCAGCTGCCGGGAGCGCAGACCAAATACCGCTTGGGTAACGAATGCGAGCAATACGCCGAACTTGAACTGCGCCAGGATCTGTACACCCTGGACGATGGTTCGGTGCTCAGCGTCGACGGCATGGCATCGCTGTATAACCAGTACGACAAAGACCTGACGTTCAACGGCGACAATGGCTCGGTGCGCATGCCACAGTTGTATGCGCAATGGTCGAACATGCCCAGCCTCAACGGCGGTTCGCTGTGGGCCGGTCGGCGTTATTACAAGCGGAACGATATCCACATTTCCGACTTCTACTACTGGAACCAGAGCGCCACCGGTGGCGGTATCGAAGATGTGCTGATCGGCGATCTGAAGTACAGCTACGCCTTCTCGCGCAAGGACAACCTGTACCAGAAGGACTACATCAACCGTCACGATTTCAATGTCGCCGGCTTCAATACCAACCCCGGCGGCGAACTGGAATTCGGCCTGAGCTACATCGACAAACCCGACAGCCGCGACGCTCACCGCGGTTGGGCGATTACCACCCAGCATGTGCAGAAGGGCTTTCTGGGCGGCAAGAATAAACTGGCCTTTCAATACGGCGAAGGCCCCGGCACCGGGTTGGGCTATACCGGTAACGTGAGGCTGGACGACAGCAGTAAAAGCTACCGTGTTGTGGAGTTCTTCGACTGGCAAGTGACGCCGCGTTTCGGCGGGCAAGTTGAAGCGGTCTACCAGAAAGACATTCGCCCGGACGGCGCCGACCAGAACTGGATTTCCCTCGGGATTCGCCCGGCCTATGCGATCACCGAGCAGTTCAAACTGGTGACTGAACTGGGGCACGATCAGGTCGACGCCACGGGTGGGACGCGCAAGCTGAGCAAGTTCACCTTCGCCCCGACCTGGTCGCCCAAGGGCCCGGAATTCTGGGCGCGTCCCGAGGTGCGTCTGTATTACACCTATGCCAGTTGGAACGAGGCGGCCAAACGGGCGGCCAATGAATTGGCGGCGGGTTCGGCGTTGTCCGACACAGGCGCCTTCGGCACGGCGCGACACGGTTCGAACGTCGGATTGCAGGTCGAGTATTGGTGGAAATAAGCGATGCTGTCGGAGCCTCGCGCTCCATCAGCACTTCAAAGAACAAAACAGCAGGTGACGTCATGGCCACACCCCAACAATTGCAACTGCTGGCACCTTTGTCCGGCGTGCTGATGCCGCTGGACCAAGTTCCCGATCAGGTGTTTTCCAGTCGCGTGATCGGCGACGGTCTGTGCATCGATCCGACCTCGCAAACCTTGTGCGCACCGCTGGCCGGGGTGATCAGCAATGTGCAGGTCAGTGGGCATGCCGTCAGCATCACCGACGACAATGGCGTGCAGGTGCTGATGCACATTGGCCTCGATACCGTGAACCTGGCTGGAAAGGGTTTCACCCGGTTGGTGGAGGAAGGTCAGCGGGTAGCAGTGGGGCAGGCGCTGATCGAGTTCGATGCCGATTACATCGCTTTGAACGCCCGCAGTTTGTTGACCTTGATGTTGGTGGTCAGCGGTGAGCCGTTCACTTGGCTGGCGCCCGCAACGGGTGTGGTGGAAAGCGGTCAGCCGCTGCTGAGTTTGAATCCATCCGAAGTGGCGGCCGATGAGGGGATTGCGCAGAAGAGCGAGGCACTGTTCTCCAAACCGGTGACGCTACCCAACACCAACGGATTGCACGCTCGCCCTGCAGCAGTGTTTGCCCAAGCGGCGAAAGGCTTTTCGGCGAGCATTTGCCTGCATAAACAGCAGGACAGCGCGAACGCCAAATCCCTGGTGGCGATCATGGCTTTGCAGACTGCCCATGGTGACGTTCTGCAGGTCAGCGCGGCCGGCGCGGATGCCGAAGTGGCGATCAAGACGCTGGCCGAGTTGCTGGCCGCCGGTTGCGGGGAAGTCGTGACGGTGATGGCAGAGGTGGAGACAGTTGCTGCTGAGACCTCATCGCTGAAGGTGCTGCGCGGCGTCTGTGCATCGCCGGGGTCGGCGTTTGGCCAAGTGGTGCAGATTGCCGAGCAAACCCTCGAGGTGAGCGAGTCAGGCGTTAATCCCCAGGTTGAGAGTGAGCATCTGTCCGGGGCATTGGCGGCGGCGGTTCTGGCCCTGCAGCAGTTGCGAGACAACGCCACGGGTGACGCCCAGGCAGACATCTTCAAGGCTCATCAGGAACTGCTCGAAGACCCTGGCCTGCTGGATCAGGCCCTGGCACTAATCGACGGCGGCAAAAGTGCCGCTTTCGCCTGGCGTGCGGCCACCGAGTCGACGGCAGCCTTGTTCAAAAGCCTGGGCAATGCTTTGCTGGCCGAACGGGCGGCAGATTTGGCCGACGTCGGTCAACGGGTGCTCAAGCTGATTCTCGGCGTTGAGGATCGTGCGATGGAGTTGCCGGATGGGGCGATTCTGATTGCCGAGCAACTGACGCCCTCCCGGACGGCTGGCCTGGACACGCGCAAGGTGCTGGGGTTCGCTACGGTCGGCGGTGGCGCTACCAGCCACGTGGCAATTCTGGCGCGGGCCTTCGGTTTGCCGGCGATCTGCGGCTTGTCAGTTCAGGTGCTGACACTGATCAATGGCACCCGGGTTTTGCTCGATGCCGATAAAGGCGAACTACAACTGGATCCTGACCTGGCCACCATTGAGCAGTTGCAAGCCAATCGTCAGCAACAAAAAAAACGCCAGCATTACGAGCTGGAAAATGCAGGACTGGCCGCCTGTACCCGCGATGGGCATCACTTTGAAATCACCGCCAATATCGCTTCGTTGGCCGAAGCCGAACAGGCCGTGGCGCTGGGCGGCGAGGGCGTCGGTCTGTTGCGTTCGGAGTTTCTTTATCTGGATCGCAATCACGCGCCGAGCCATGACGAGCAGGCATCCACCTACAGCGCCATCGCCCGTGCCCTGGGCCCGGCGCGCAATCTGGTGGTGCGAACTTTGGATGTCGGCGGTGACAAACCGTTGGCCTATGTGCCGATGGAACGCGAAACCAACCCATTCCTGGGCATGCGCGGAATTCGTTTGTGCCTGGAGCGTCCGCAGCTGTTGCGCGATCAGTTCAAGGCGATATTGAGCAGCGCCGGGCTGGCGCGCCTGCACGTCATGCTGCCGATGGTCACGCAGTTGTCGGAGTTGCGGCTGGCCCGTCAGCTACTTGAAGAAGAGGCGCTGGCATTGGGTCTCACTGAATTGCCGAAACTGGGAATCATGATCGAAGTACCGGCGGCGGCGCTGATGGCTGATCTGTTTGCGCCCGAGGTGGATTTCTTTTCCATAGGCACCAACGACCTGACCCAATACACCCTGGCCATGGACCGCGATCATCCCCGGCTGGCCAGTCAAGCCGACAGCTTTCATCCGTCGGTACTGCGTTTGATCGCCAATACCGTGAAAGCCGCTCATGCCCATGGCAAATGGGTCGGAGTGTGCGGCGCCATGGCTTCGGAAAAACTGGCGGTGCCGCTGTTGCTTGGGCTTGGGGTGGATGAACTGTCGGTGAGCGTGCCGTTGATTCCGGCGATCAAAGCGGCGGTTCGTGAAGTGGATTTGCTGGACTGTCAGGCCATCGCCCAGCAAGTGCTGGGGCTGGAAAGTGCCGAGCAAGTACGCGAGGCATTGCGGCTGCATCATGAGGCGACGGTCGATACTTCATTGATTCTGGAGAACTGAGCATGTTCGAGAAAATGCAGCGGGCGTTCTGGAAAGCGTTGACGCCGGACCTGGTAGTGGATGAGCCGAAAGTGGTGGCTCCGCCTGTTTTCGGTTTGGCCGCGAATGTCGTGGCCGCGCTGGGCGGTGTGGATAACCTCAAGTCGCAACAGCCGGTGGCGCTGACCCGGGTGCGGGTGGAATTGCGGGACATGACGCGAATGGATCGGCAGGCGTTGACGGTGGCAGGGGTGCCGGGAGTGATGATGCTGGAGGATGGGGTTGTGCATCTGATTACCGGTCTTCAGCCATAACCGGAGTTTTGTGGTGAGGGGGCTTGCCGGACCGCCGCATCGCCCCGTTGGGTCGCGACGCGGCCCTCTCCCGATGCAGCCCCCCGTAGGAGCTGCCGAAGGCTGCGATCTTTTGATCTTGCCCTTGTGGCGAGGGAGCTTGCTCCCGCTGGGCAGCGCAGCGCCCCCAGAAACCTGAGACCACCACAAAACCCTGTGGTGAGGGGGCTCGTCGGAACGCCGCATCGCCCCGTTCGACTGCGCAGCAGTCGCCCAACCAAACACCGCGGTATGCCTGGCAAAACCGGGCTGCTGACTTTGGGGCCGCTCCGCAGCCTAACGGGAGCAAGCTCCCTCGCCACAAAAAGCCCACTCACCATAAAAGTAACTCGACGCTAGTCCGAAGGCCGTGCCCTCAACCGCCGCCCAATCACATCCAGCACATCACACCCATCCCGTAACGGAATGGCGCAGAACAAAGAAAGCTCCGAAGCAAGAGCTGTCGTTTTCAATGAACGGCAAAGGCTGGCGTAGGTATTAGAGAAACTGTGATCGAATCAAATCCGTATCGAACGGTGTGATCCCTTGATCTGGTGCAAACACCGCCTGTGCCTGCTGCGGCGAAGCCACTCGTTCCCCCCGTGCGCGTACATGTAAATCGAACAGAGTCTCCAAATCAGGCCGTGGTGTATGCACCAAAGCCCGCAGCATCAACGATATCCCACTGAGGTTGTTCCCGACGTTGTTCCATCGTGGAGATGAAGTGAGCCCCAGATCGGCCCAGATCATACGTCGTTCCTGCAAGTCCATTACGAATGGCAGGCAGATAACTGTGTCGGATGCGATATCGATGCGGTCGAACACGGATCGCGGCTCGAACACTTCACCCGACGCCGTGTCGGTGCGGGCCATCCAGCCAGCGAAGCATTCTGGGAGATCGCAGTACGGCTGCTCGGTGTATGAGTTGATGGACGTGACGACATAGCGGATACCCTTTTCGACGAGGACATCAAGGTCGAGGTCGATGAACTCCGAAGCCCCGTCGGGCGCATCGACGATGTCGCCGCTGTGGTAGCCGCCGTAACCCTTCAGGTTGTAGTACGCGACCGTTTCTTTGAACACGAAGTTGGCGTCGAAAAATGCAGCGGACAAGTCGATATCTGTGCGTCCACTGCCATTCTTCCACCACAGGAACAGACGAATGAAACGTGTGTCAGGCATAGGCAACCGACTGCCCCGCACCAGCGTACGTAGCGACTTCGATGAGGCGCGCTGCGCCAGCGGCACCCTGTATTCGCGTAATGCTGGATCGATGAAACAGCGGCCTAGTGGCGGCAGCGACGCAAAACGCATTACGAGAGCGTCCTCGCAGATTCGGGCTGCACGAGCCAACACGCCGGGTGTGAGAGGTTCGCGTCGATCCTTGATGCCATAGACTTTGGCAAATGCACCTTTCGGTGTGAATGCCCGCAGGGGCAGGGGGCGCGGTGCACGTACTTGGGCCAGCAACTGCAGCAGGACAGGCGAGGACACTTGTGTTGCAACAGCCTCGAACGCATCGAGAACCGACTCTGGTTCCGTCGCGCGCCGCAGAGTCGCGTCCAGCCGTCGTGCGAACTCACCAGGACGGCTCTGTAGTACGGGCGTAAGCTTGGCGATGTCACGCTGGGCAAGCAATGTTTCGACACATGATCCAAATGAAGCTGGTGCTTCGTTGCGACGCGCTGCCGTGATGGCGGCTAGTGCTCGTGGGTACTTATCGGCGTAGTCGCCCGGATGCAGTACTTCAGCCAGGCGTTTCCAGCGCTCAGCATGTCGCATCACGTCTTCTGCAGCGTTGGGTATGTGGTCGAGTAGGCGCAACAGCAGACGGCGCATCGAGCGCTTCATCGCTGTGAAACGTGTCGAAGCTGTCGTCAGTGACACGTCTCCTCCATTCAGCGCGACCGCGAGTCGTAGCACGTCAGTCGCCGTTTCGATGTTTCGCTCCAGGAATGCGTCCACCCGTGCATCGCTGGCGACATGCAGGATAAGTGCGCCGCCGAGCTGTGCACGGATCTCCCGGAACGGGACGACCTCAGGCAGCAGACGGAATACATCGCTTTTGTACTCTCGGACAAACCAGACGACATCCGCAGTTTCCTCTTCGGAAAGTGAGGTGCGCGATGAAACCAGCGGCTCGAGCAGTGACTCGAACTCAGAGACGCTTCCCGGTTCGATAACGCGGGATATGAAGTTGCCTTCAAGCATCGCAGGTCGAGAGTGTTCAGTCGGTGGTAAACGCCAAAGCGTGAGGTAGTGCATGACGGCGTTAAGATACAGTTCCGCCTCTGAGGCCGTCAGTACTTGCTCCGGAAAGTCAGGATAAAACGGCCGGTGGTGCACATGAGCGCCAGTCTCCCGCCGAAGCACTCCGACAATGTCGCGCAGCCAGTGCTTGAGTTCTGTCGCTGACAACATGCCGATTCGCTCGATCAGAGGCTCTGATAGTACGCATCGGAACGCCGCGACTTCCCGGACAGCCGACGCGACCTGAGCGCGCGAGGCACCGCCAGTACCCATCGGGACGTGAACTTTGCTACGGCGACGCAGGAACAGCTCCTGATTCATGCTTGATTTTCTCCCTTGGCCGCCGTCGTGAACGAGCTGCAGCATCGTGTCTACAGCCGATATAAAAACGCCTGCAAGAAGCAGGCGCGGTGTGGAGAGCGGAACCCCTAGGTCATTAGAGGTTTAGAAGGAAGGTGTTCCATAGCCACGAAGGCATTCTACGGGAGGTTGTCCCTGTCTGTCAGATTGCTGCGTATCTCAACGGTAACAAGCTGCTTCACCGGAAGAATAGCAAAAAAGGGGACGGATTTATTTGTAGCTGTTCGTCCTCCCAACTATTTGTCGCGACAACAATTGAAAACTACTGAATCTCTTCAGATATCTGTCGGAAAAACATTCATATTATTAACCTTTAAATCCACTAGCGCCGAGTCAGCTTCCGCGTATCCAATCAACTCAATAAATATTATTGACCCACCCACATCAATAACTGCGCCGCCCTCCATATCATTTGAGATCAAAGTCCCCGTCATAGTTACGATGCCATCCATCACTCCAACAGAGTGAGCATTATTTAGCGAAGAACAAGCGTTCTCTCCCCAAACAAACTCATCATCGACTTCTAATTCGACATCATACTGCTCACCACCTTTCGGTGGGGTAGCACGCCAAACTGCGGTTGCGGCCCCGACATTGGTTGAAAACCCAACTAGAACTTCTTTGGTAACAAGAGTTACGAGATCTATGGTTATTTTCATACTTGTTTCTTCAGTGATGGCACGCGGACAACGGTATTTTCGACGTTCATAATATTCTCCTTTAACTGGAGTATCTACTTCTCCTCATGGTAATGATGCTTACTCCTTGCCACCCATTTCATGTGCTCCGTATCGAATGCTTCTCTTACCGTCCGCTGAAACCAATCTGTCAGAATCCGGGAAATTCGTCCTTGGGTGATCGCCGATTAGCCGGTGCTGGCAGTCGTAGCGGTATTCGGTGACAAGTTTCTGCGGGGTGCCGCGACGTTCGCGGATCAGTTTACCGAAGGCGTCGTAGTCGTAGATTCGCCATTGATGTGTCAGACAGGTCGCTATCGCGGGCAAGCCACGCTCCCACAGGTTCCGCAGCTTAACTGACTGGCATTGGGGCTCGCCCCGTTCGACTGCGCCGCAGTCGCCAAACCAAACACCGCGGTATGTCTGATAAAGCCGGATCGCAGGTTTTAGGGGCGGCTCCGCAGCCCAGCGGGAGCAAGCTCCCTCGCCACAAAAAGCCTCGGCTCTAGTCCGAAGGCCGTGCCCTCAACCGCCGCCCAATCACATCCAGCACATCGCACCCATCCCGTAACGGAATGGCGCAGAGCAAGGCAAAGTCACTGAGAATCATCGAATCACACTCGACTGAACCGCGCATGGACATGTTCTCAAGCACTTGAGTGACGGCGCGAATTCGATAGCTGGCAGCATCGGTCAAAATATCGATCGGCGCGTGGGTATCGACGAACAGGGTGGGCATATCGGTGCAGTTGCTGGTTAGCGCCATGAAGCGGCTTTTGGGGTGGGGAATTGGTTTTTCGTAGGGTGGGTCTGGCGTTAGCGTCGTCATTTGTAATTTCCATGAGTATGAATATGAGCTGCCAACGCACCCTCCTACAGGTTTGGGTGGCAGCCATGCGCAGGAGTAGGAGTACCGAGCACTCATGAACCTCGGCCACGCCGAAGCGTGTCCTGCGCACAGCCGCCGCGAACGATCTTACGGACACGAATTAAGCGCCGCAATCAAACGACAAAGCTGTTGCACCATGAGAGAGGGCTCCTACACCCTGCCACTGCATTTGCAGCGACAGCCAAAGACTATCCATGGATCTCACTTCGCACCAGTTCATGGAAACCGCTACGACTTGAAGGAAACTTCCGACGACCTTGCCCGGAAATTTCGCTGCCTGTGAGACCGTCATCGCGGGCAAGCCTCGCTCCCACGGAATCGAGGCAGACCGCCAAATATGGGTACGACTTCAATCCTGTGGAGCGAGGCTTGCCCGCGATTGAGCACGAAGCGGTCATAAAATCTATCTGCCTCAGAGATAACTGACCTTACCAAGTCGATTGATCTTCAAGGTTTGCCTTCTGAAGATCACCTTTCCACTCTTCACTTGCCAACCTATATACGTCTTCAAAAAAACCACGTGGATTTTCTATTTCGGTTTCATCCCAAGCGAGGATCCGGGGATCCTCGTAATCACTTTCAAACTGCTTAGAAAAATCAAAGTCTGATTGCTGTAAAATCTCCTCAAGCATCTTAAAAATTAAAAACCTATGCCTGTAGGTTAAATAATCAAAATCTGGAATTATAAATTTTCGTATTACTTCCTCTCTTTCGTCTTGCTTGTTAGGGTTATAAATCCACAAAGCCTCACCAAGCGTTTCTTCTCTATCATAAATTGATATTCCGCTTAGGATGTAAGAAAGCCGAGGCTCAAATGGAATATTTACAAACGGATGCGTCAACATTTTATTTAACCTCTCGAGGAAAAGCCGTGAACGGACGTTTCACATTTCGCTTATCAAATTTAATTTCCGCCCCATCCATACTTTCTATATAACGAGGATTATCTCGATTTTTTTCATTAGGCTTGTATCCACGTCCTGCTCCGGGTAATTCCATTCTCACGATTGGGTTCCGGTCGGCGTCATAACCAGTCGGCTCAGGCACATCACGATGCATTTTGGACAATGCGTAACTTATTGCACGAAATTGCATCATCCAGCTACTGAACTGGGAGCTTGGCCTGATTGGTCCTCTCACACCTTTCTTCGTCGGATGGGACCCATCAATCGACCGCTGCTTCAAAGCTTTTTTGTCTATCTCTGGACCATGTTTTTCAACTGAATGCATTTTGTATTCTCTGTTCCACTTTAATACCTGACGCTTGGCTTCCTCCTCTGTTTTTGGCTCAGGGTGTTTCGCCTTAGGGAGCTTTGGTTCCCCCTGGTTTACGGCGGGATTACTAGAGTCCGCGGGGACCGGACAGCCTACATTTTTCTTATTCTTCGGCGGAGGACAGTTCGTCGAGCTCAACCCCAACGGATCAACCCACCCCGTCGGATTCGGCGTGTACTGACACTGGTTCAGCCCACCCGCCAACTTGATCGGGTCCGGCGTCAGATACCGTCCTACCTCCGGATCATAGTAGCGATGCCGGTTGTAGTGCAGACCACTCTCGGCGTCGAAGTACTGGCCCTGAAAGCGCAGCGGCTGGTCGAGCTGCTCGCCCCCACCGAACGCCAGACGCGTGACCTTGCCGTAGGCGTTGTACTTCGCCGACCAGACGATTTCGCCACCGTAATCCGTCAGTTCCTGTGGCGTGCCGAGGTGGTCGAGTTGGTAGTAGAACGGGCAGGCCTTTTTCGGGCCCTTGCCGTCGAGCATGGCCAGCGGGCGGAAGCTGCCGGGTTCGTAGACGTAGCTGCGGTAGTGCTCGCGGCTGCTTTCAGCGACGAGGTGGTCGCCCTGCCAGAAAAATTCGGTGGTTTTATCGTCGACGGTTTTGGCGATGCGGCGGCCGAAGGCGTCGTAGCGGTAACTGGAACAACGACCGTCCGGGGTGGTGACGCCGATCAGCCGGTGCTGGCAGTCGTAGCGGTATTCGGTGACGAGTTTTTGCGCGGTGCCGCGGCGTTCGCGAATCAGGTTGCCGAAGGCGTCGTAGTCATAGTGCCGGTCGCCCTGCATCAATAGGCGATTGCCTTTGACGGTCGTCGGGCCGGGCCGATCCTGCATCAACAGGTTGCCGGCGGGGTCGTGGGCGAAGCTTTCCGCTGGGTCGTCGCGGGTGTGGCGCACGCGGGTCAGGCGGTTGAGCGGGTCGTACTGGTAGCTGCGCTGGCCGTGGCGGGTGTCGGCGATGTGGTCGAGATTGCCGTTGAGGCTGTAGGCATAGTCGCGGCGATAGAGGTTTTTTTGCTGTTGACTGACAGCGTGGGCCTTCAAACGGCCCTGGTCGTCGTAGGCATATTCGCTGAGCAGCAGACCTTGCTGACGGTTTTGTTCGCGTCCGAAGGAAAACTGGTGGGTAGTAAGACGCGCGCCGTTGAGGTCGATGGCCGTCAGCGCGCCGCCCTTGGCGTGGTGGTAGTCGAGTTTGCTGTTGTCCGGCAGGCGCAGGCGCAGGCGCTTGAGTTGGCCGCAGGCATCGTAGCCATAACGCAATGTGCCCCAACCCTGATGCTCGGTGATCAGCCGGTCTTGTTGGTCGTACTCGAATTCCAGTGGATGGTCGTGGCTATCGTCGACGCTGATCAGCCGGCCCAGCGAGTCGTAGCGGTAGCCGACCTTGATGCCATCGGGCAATATTTTGACCAGCAACCGTCCGGCCGAGTCCCGCTCATAAGCCGTGATCAGCTGCGAGCCGTCATCACCGAACTCGATTTTCTCGAGAAGGTGACCGTTGAGATCGTAGGCGTACGCGGTGCGCTGTCCGTCGAAACCGGTTTCCTGTCGGATCAAGCCATTGGGCGTGTAGTCCAGTCGATAGTGTTCGCCGGATTCGTTTTCGATTTCCGTCAGCAGCAGTTGCGCGTTGTCGTAGCGATACTTGAGCTGGGTGCCATCGGGGTTGATCCGGCGACTGACCAGGTGCAGGTCGTCGGCGTATTCGTAACGGGTGACGCGGCCCAGTTCATCGCGTTCGGCGGTGATCTTGCCGTAGGCGTTGTAGCTGAATCCGCGAGTGGCGCCGGTAGGCAGCGTGGTCTGAACCAGTCGGCCGACGGCATCCCATTGGTATTGGGTAACAGCACCGTGTTCGTCCTGACGGGTAATCTGCCGCCCCAGCGCATCGTAGGAAAAGCGTCGCTGACCACCGTCCGGCAAGGTCTCTTCGAGCAGCTGCCCCAAGGCATTCCAGACAAACACATGCCGGCTGGTGTCCGGGTAGCGGATCGACAGCAAACGCCCCTGAGCGTCGTAGTGATAGTGGGTGACCTGGCCGTCGGGATCGGTGGTTTCAGTGACATCCCCCTGAGCATTGCGCTGATAGGTCCACACCGCTTTGCCGCGATAGCGCGCATGCAGGAAACCGTTGCGATACTCGTAGGCCGTCGGCTCGTCTTCCGGCGGAATCAGCGCCACCAACCGCCCAACTTCGTCGTAACGGTATTCGGTGACGGCCCCGAGCGGATCCTGCTCAGCAATTAGCCGACCCTGATCGTCATAGGCCTTGAGGTTTTCGCCACCATCCAGCTCGACCTTGCGCACCAGCCGCGCGCGGTCATCGTGGACATAAACCTCTTGGCTGCCATCGACGTTATGAACCGTGACGCTGCCCTGATCGTCCCAGACGTAGCACGCATCCATCTGCGCAAACGACGCCCAGTGCCGGACGCAACGGGCCGCCTTGCCGGACCGTTCCCACGCCCAGAAGAAACTCGCCCCACCAGCCAGTTGCCGCTGCAGAATCACGTGCCGGTCGTCGTAGTCGTAACGCTCGCTCTCGCCGGCAGCGTTGCTCGCTTCGATCAGCTGAGCGCATTCGTCGTAGTGGTAACTGACCAGCGTCTGCTCGGTGTGCCAGGCTTCGTCGAGGGTCTGCGCTGGAACAAACACCTGATAGTCGACGGCAATCAGGTGGGCGCGGTCATAGCGCAACAGCAAGGCGCGGCCGGCGCCGTTGTCGAGACGTTGAATGCGCTGCTGGCGGTCGCGGGTGATGCGCAGGCGGTTGTCGTACGCGTCGCTGATCGCCGTCAGCCGACCGTTGTGAAAGTGGTAAAACCGCGTGTCGTCGCCGGCCTGGGCGAGGATCAGTTCTTCGGGTTCAGCGCCGAGATAAATCGCTGCGCGTGACAGGCTGTTGTGAATCGCCGGGCGTTCGCTGCTCGGTAATGGAAACGGGGTGCGACGGTTTTCGTGGTCGATCCAGATAACCTGATCGCCGTCGATTTCCAACCGATGGGCGAGCGAATGACTCCAGCCAAAACCCAGCCCGCAGTCGATCTCGGCAGCACTGGTGCGATAGAGCCGGGTGAAGTCGAACGGCAGGATGCCGTCCAGCGCACCGTCGGAGAGGGTCAGCAGTTCTTCGCCGGTGACCATCGACACCGGGCATTTGTTGGTGGCAGTTTTATTGGCGGAGTCGGCACTGTCGCCGTTGGGGTTTTTTGCTTGATCCGGGACGTTGTCGTGGTGTTCGTTTTGCTTGAGCGTAGTGTTGCGCTTGGCATCCCAGCGCAGTTGCATCCGACCTTTTTTCAGACCCGCTGCCACACCGCGTGCGGCGACTGCTTTGTACTGGTCGACGTACTTCATGAAGGTGTTGAGGATATTGAAAGTGGCCTCGACGAAGCGCATCGCAAGGCCAGCCAACAACGCCCCGTACTTAATCCCGCGAAGTGTGAGATAGGCCTTGGCGGCGGGTATACCGACACCCGTCCAGGCCAACGCCAAAGCAATCAGAATATCGATCAGCACCGAAACAATGACTTGGCTGGTCACCTCCGCCGTGTTGCCAGCGATCTCGCTGGGCGGGAGCATTTCCAGCCAGAGACTCGCCGTACGCAGCAGTAAACAGAGCGCCGCTTCGTCACTGGCCAGCAGCTGGACTTTGGCTATGACCTCCGGCGCCGTCTCCGCGAGCCTGGCCAACTCATCGGCGCCGCTGCCCAGCCGTTCAGCAAATTTTCGGGGATCCTGAAGAATGTCCGAGAGCAGGCTGAGGCTGTCCCAAACACCGATGACCGCCGCCCAACTGCCCGCCAGCATGCCGTTACCGGTAGCCGCAAAAGTCGACTGCGACCATTGCGGTTTGAACCCCTCCCATTCCTTGCGTAGCCAGCCTTCCAGCTCGGTGGTCAGGCCTTTGTAGGAATCAAAAAGGTCATTGACTTGCTTCGGAGTAACTTCACCCTGAACGTGAACGCGGTAGAACTTGCCCTCTTCCCCTCGGAATGTTCCCTTGCCGTTTTCATCGAGCGTGACCGGCGTCGACTTACCCCCATCCTCCGCAATCACATCGACCTGAATATTCCCCAACGGAATGTCATAAACCGATTCGAACTTGCTCTCGATTTCCAGAATCCCGCCTTTCGGGCACTGGACGACGATGGAGATAAAGTCGTCGTCACCGCTGCTGACAACGGTGCTGGAGCTTCCGAATGTGATGATCCGCTCCATGCCCATCAGCGACGGCAGATCCGCCACGTGGCTGGCCTGGTCGGCGGTCTGGCTGAGCCAGTGATTGAGCTGTTCGCGATAGAGCGAGAGGGTGTGCGGAAAGTTGTCGAGTTCCTCCTCGATGCGGGCGATGTGCTCCATCAACGCACCGAACGGTATACGGCGGGGTTAAAAGTCGGTTCGAACATGAGCAATCCCTCGCGCAGAAAATTAGGCGCAGGGACTTTGCGGGGGATCGATCAGGAAAGAAGTCGGGAAAGGTGGAAATGGATGTAGGGGGATTCGCTGATTGATGGCGACTAAATAACGATCAGCGAAGCGGCCCCGAAACCAGCAGTAGCATTTCATCAGACATACCGTGCTGGATGGTTTACGACTGCTTCGCAGCCGAACGGGGGCAAGCCCCCTCGCCACAGGTTCTGCACTTGGCATGTCCTTCTCTTAACGAACAGGCATTGGGGCAAGTTCCCCACCACAGGTGCATTGTCAGCCATGATCTGACTGTGACCATCCGCCGCGCTGCCCTTACTGTTTCTCATCCGCAGGTGTATCGTATTCGCCTTTTGCAGGCCCCCGCCTGTGGTTGATACGTGAGGTAGTTGAGTTCATGTCCTTTACCCGTCGCCAAATCCTCGGTGGCCTGGCCGGTCTTGTTGTCGTTGGTGTCGGAGCCGGTGGCGCGTCGCGTTACTGGTTGGGCAAAATGGCCGATGCTGACGCCGGTCACGACTATGAGCTGATCGCCGCACCGTTGGACGTTGAGCTGGTGGCCGGGCACACAACCCAAGCCTGGGCGTTCGGCCCGTCGGCGCCGGGCACTGAGTTGCGCGTGCGTCAGGGTGAATGGCTGCGGGTGCGCTTCATCAACCATCTGCCGGTGGCGACCACCATTCACTGGCACGGCATCCGCCTGCCGCTGGAAATGGACGGCGTGCCGTATGTCTCGCAATTGCCGGTGCTGCCGGGCGAGTACTTCGACTATAAATTCCGTGTGCCCGATGCCGGTAGCTACTGGTATCACCCGCACGTGAACAGCAGCGAAGAACTCGGTCGCGGTTTGGTCGGCCCATTGATCATCGAAGAACGCGAGCCCACCGGTTTCAAATACGAAAAGACCTTGAGCCTCAAGAGCTGGCACGTCGATGAGGAGGGCGCTTTTGTAGCGTTCAGCATTCCTCGCGAAGCGGCCCGTGGCGGCACGGCGGGGGGCTTGTCGACTATCAACGGGGTCTCGCAAGCGGTGATCGACTTGCCCGCTGGGCAGATCACTCGCGTACGGTTGCTCAACCTCGACAACACGCTGACGTACCGCCTCAACATCCCCGGCGTCGAAGCGCAGATCTACGCGCTGG
Organism: Pseudomonas sp. S2_A02; assembly: GCF_054668495.1. NCBI lineage: Bacteria > Pseudomonadati > Pseudomonadota > Gammaproteobacteria > Pseudomonadales > Pseudomonadaceae > Pseudomonas > Pseudomonas sp. S2_A02. The sequence continues at coordinate 4,961,217 of NZ_CP162776.1, forward strand.
ACGGCAATCCGATTGAACCGCGTCCACTGGGCAAGGAATACTGGCTGGGTCCTGGCATGCGCATTTGCCTGGCGATCAAGGCACCGCCGGCCGGCGAAGAGTTATCCCTGCGCAATGGCCCGGTACGCCTGGGCACCTTTCGCTCAGTGGCGAACACCGATGCGCCAACCGAGTGGCCGCCAGCGCTGCCCGCCAACCCGGTGTCTGAGCCGGACCTGGCCAATGCCGAGAAACTCAACTTCAATTTTGAATGGGTAGGCTCGGTGTCGGTCAATGTCGAAAACGGCAAGCCGCCAAGCCTGTGGCAGATCAACGGCAAGGCCTGGGACATCACCGACAAGACCTGCGCCGATCGACCGATTGCCAAGCTCGAAAAGGGCAAAAGCTATATTTTCGAATTGAAGAACATGACTCAGTATCAACACCCGATCCACCTGCATGGCATGAGCTTCAAGGTCATTGCCTCGAACCGGCACAAGGTCATCCCGTACTTCACCGACACGTACCTGTTGGGCAAGAACGAGCGTGCGCAAGTGGCGCTGGTGGCGGATAACCCTGGGGTCTGGATGTTCCACTGCCATGTGATCGACCACATGGAAACCGGCCTGATGGCCGCCATCGAGGTGGCGTGATGCGTCAGATTCGCCCCGCAGCGATTATCGACCGCAGCCGTGATCGCGATTTCATGCGCGAAGCCCTGGCCCTGGCCGCTCAAGGCGCGGCCCTTGGCGAAGTGCCGGTGGGCGCGGTGCTGGTGCAGGACGGTGAAATCATCGGGCGCGGTTTCAATTGCCCAATCAGCGGCAACGACCCCAGCGCCCATGCCGAGATGGTCGCGATCCGCGCCGCGGCCCAAGCTGCCAGCAACTATCGCCTGCCGGGCAGCACGCTCTACGTGACCCTGGAGCCGTGCAGCATGTGCGCCGGGCTGATCGTGCATTCACGGATCGCGCGGGTGGTGTATGGCGCGCTGGAGCCCAAGGCCGGGATTGTGCAAAGCCAGGGGCAGTTCTTCACCCAGGGCTTTTTGAATCATCGGGTGTTGTATGAGGGGGGGATATTGGCGGAGGAGTGCAGTGCGGTGTTGAGCGAATTCTTCAAGGCCAGAAGGGCAAAACCTTCAGAGTAAACACCGAACCATTGTGGGAGCGAGCCTGCTCGCGATAGCGGACTAACATCCAACATCTTCGTTGGCTGAAAGGCCCTCATCGCGAGCAGGCTCGCTCCCACAAGTGATCTCCATTGTTTGGGAGATAGGGGTTTTACTTGCGGGCGACGATGACGGCGCGCATCGGCGCCGGCAGCCCTTCAACCGTTTTGCTGTGATCTTGCGGGTCAAGGAAGTCGCTCAACGACTGATACTTCATCCACTCCGTCCCGCGTTGTTCCTCGACCGTGGTTACGCTCACATCCACGCAACGCACATCGCTGAACCCGGCGCGGCGCAGCCACAGTTCCAGCGCCGGCACCGATGGCAGGAACCACACATTACGCATCTGCGCATAACGGTCTTCCGGCACCAACACCTGCTGCTGATCCCCTTCGATCACCAGCGTTTCCAACACCAATTCACCGCCCTTGACCAGGCAATCCTTCAGCGCCAGTAAATGCTCGATCGGCGAGCGGCGGTGATAGAACACGCCCATGGAGAACACCGTGTCGAATCCTTCCAGATTCGGCGGCAGGTCTTCGAAAGGAAACGGCAAATGCCAGGCATTGGGCTCGGCCAGGTAACGCTGCACGGCCTGGAACTGGCAGAAGAACAGCCAGTTCGGGTCGACGCCGATCACACTGTCGGCACCGGCGCCGAGCATGCGCCACATGTAATAACCGTTGCCGCAGCCGACATCGAGGATGCGTTTGCCTTTCAGGTCCAGGTGCGGAGCTACCCGGGACCACTTCCAGTCCGAGCGCCATTCAGTGTCGACATGCACGCCGAACAGGTCGAACGGCCCTTTGCGCCAAGGCGACAAACCCATCAGCGCGGTACGCATTTGCGCGCGGGTCTCAAAGTCGCAATCGGTGTCCAGCGTCAGACCGTTGAGCAAGTCGACTTCGCTCGGCTGAATCTTCGGCAACGCGTCCAGGGCGCTCTGCCAGCGCTCCAGGTCGCCATGACCTTTTTCCATTTTCTTGTCGAGTTGTGCTTGCAGGGTGTTGGCCCATTCGGCCAGGGGAGTTCCGGCCAGACGGCGGGCGAGGGGGGACAGATCAATCATGGCAAGGCAATCAACGAGGCAAAGTTAAGACACTGGAACCACGGCACGACTTTCGAGAACCCGGCGGCCAGAAGGCGCTCGCGGTGTTCTTCGAGGCTGTCGGGCTTCATGACGTTTTCGATGGCGCTGCGTTTCTGGGCGATTTCCAGTTCGCTGTAGCCATTGGCGCGTTTGAAGGCCACGTGCAGGTCGGTGAGCAGCGCGTGTTCTTCGGGGTCGTTGAAGCGCAGCTTCTCCGAGAGGATCAGCGCGCCACCGGGCAACAACGATTGGCGGATGCGCGAGAGCAGCGCGGTGCGCTGGTCCGGGGCGATGAATTGCAGGGTGAAATTCAGCGCCACTACCGAGGCAGGCTGAAATTGCAGGGCGAGGATGTCGCCTTCGATCACTTCCACCGGCAATAACTCCTGGAACATCGAGTCCTGGCCGTTGAGGTACTCGCGGCAACGCTCGACCATGGCGGCGGAGTTATCCACAGCGATGACGCGGCAACCGTCGGTGCGCACGTGCCGGCGCAAGGCCTGAGTCACCGCGCCGAGCGACGAGCCCAGGTCGTAGAGCACGCTGTTGGGCTGGGCGAATTGCGCGGCGAGCACGCCGAGGTTTTCCACGATGGTCGGATAACCCGGCACCGAGCGCTTGATCATGTCCGGGAACACCCGAACCACGTCCTCGTTAAAGGCGAAGTCAGGCACCTGGGTCAAAGGCTGGGCGAAAAGGCGATCGGATTCTTTGCTCACGGCGGTTCCAGCGGCGTAGGTGGAAAAGGCTGGCATTTTAGCCAAATTGACGGGGGGATGTGCGGGTTGTCTGACAAACCGCGTTTACCCCATGATCGTTCCCACGCTCTGCGTGGGAATGCCTCCCATGACGCTCTGCGTCACATCCAACGCGGGGACGCGGAGTGTCCGTGACTGCATTCCCACGCAGAGCGTGGGAACGATCTATAGAGGACGGCGAACGGATTGAGAAAAAGTCGACGCCGCAATCCCCCACTGCCCCAGCCAGTAGCTGAGGATGATCACGTAAGGCGCGGCATGGAATGGCATCACAAACCGGTTAATGCCAATCACACTGTCAGAAAACACAAACGCCACTGCGCCCGCCGCTGCCAGCAACGCCGAGCGTTTGGGTACGTCGGTGCCGAGTCGGGCCAGGGCGCGCCAGAGCATGGCGCTGATGGCCAGCCCATAGACGATCACCGGAATCAGCAGCGGTCCCAAGCCATTGGCAATCAGAATCCCCAGCAGCACCGCGCCCACGCTCAACGCGAGGATCAACAGCAACAGTGCCAGACGCCGGCAATCGCTCAAATAAGCCTTCAGATACGCCAAATGCGCGACCAAAAACGCCCCAAGGCCAAACACGAACAAATCCCCCGGCCATGCCAGCAACACGTCGCCGACCAGAGAGAAAATCAAACCCAGGCTGATCCAGCGCCGATAGTCACTGGGCGGTGCATCGTGCAACCAGCCGAGCAGGGCTAGCACCGGCATCGGTTTGACCAGCAGGCAGAGCAGCGTCGCATGCACACTCAGACCATAAACAAAGGTCACTGCGCCCATCAACGCCAGAATCAACCAGCCCACGGTCAGTTAACCGCGATGGCGCAGTCGAAGGTTTTCACGGCCGGAACTTCCGGTGCCCATGGCTGTGAATAAGTCAGTCGCAAGCGACCAGTGCCGGTGGCAAAGGCCTGGAAGCGCCAGGTTGAAATGCCGGCGCTGCCGACAATCCCGGCATCTTCCGGGTTGCTATAGACCTCGGGGCTGAGCGCACGCAACACGCCACCGGCCGAATCCTGGATCGCCCAGCGATAACCCGTGGTCGGGTTGCTTGGCAGGGTCAGGATCAGGTTTTGCCCGTTGTGCAGTTTCGCCGGGCATTCGCTTTGTTTTTCCACGGTCACGTTCTGTTTCGATTGCGTGGCGCAAGCGCTCAGCAGGGCGAGGGCGAGGGGGATCAACAGGCGGGTGGGGGACATAAGATCAGCGGCTCCAGCGTTCACGACGAACGGCGAGCATAACTGAAGATGAGACAAAGTGTGACAGTGTGGCGGGAGATGATCGTTCCCACGCTCTCGTGGAAATGCATCCTGTGACGCTCCGCGTCACGCTTGTGATGGGACGCGGAGCGTCCGGGCGGCATTCCCACGCAGAGCGTGGGAACGTCAACGACAGGCGCTACATTTCTGTCAGAAAAGAATCTTCGCCACATCCGCAAAGCGCTTGGCAAAGTGCACGGTAATCCCTTCCTTCAGATAATCCGGCAGTTCTTCGAAGCTGCCACGGTTAGGCTCCGGCAGGATCAACTCGAAAATCTTCTGCCGACGCGCCGCGATAACTTTCTCGCGCACCCCGCCAATCGGCAGAACATGCCCGGTCAGCGTCAGTTCACCGGTCATGGCCACGCCTTTTTTCGGCGACTGGTTGCGGGCGAGCGAGAGCAGGGCGCTGGCCATGGTCACGCCGGCGCTCGGGCCGTCCTTCGGCGTGGCACCTTCCGGTACATGAAGGTGGACGAAGGCTTCGTCGAAGAACGTCGGATCGCCGCCAAATTGCTTCAGATTGGAGCTGACGTAGCTGTAGGCAATTTCTGCCGACTCCTTCATCACTTCCCCCAGTTGCCCGGTGAGTTTGAAGCCTCGGTTGAGGGTGTGAATGCGCGTGGCTTCGATCGGCAAGGTCGCGCCGCCCATGCTGGTCCAGGCCAGCCCGGTGATCACGCCGATGCCGGACAGCACTTGTTCATTGCGGAACACCGGTCGACCGAGTGAGGCTTCAAGGTCTTTCGGGCCGAGTTTGATCACTGCTTTCGGCTCGTCGAGCAGCTTCATTACGGCTTTGCGCACCAGTTTGCCGAGGTTTTTTTCCAGCTGCCGCACCCCGGCTTCACGGGCATAGCCGTCAATCAGTGCTTTAAGAGCGGTGTCGCTGATGGACAGGCTGCCTTTGGACACGCCGGCCTTTTCCAGTTGTTTCGGCCACAAGTGGCGCTTGGCGATGGCGACTTTCTCTTCGGTGATGTAACCCGACAGACGAATCACTTCCATCCGGTCCAGCAACGGGCCGGGAATCGAGTCCAGGGTGTTGGCGGTGCAGACGAACAATACTTTCGACAGGTCCAGGCGCAAATCCAGGTAGTGGTCGAGGAATTCGACGTTCTGTTCCGGATCGAGGGTTTCCAGCAGCGCCGAGGCGGGGTCGCCCTGGTAGCTCTGGCCCATTTTGTCGATCTCGTCGAGCATGATCACCGGGTTCATCACTTCGACGTCTTTCAACGCGTGGACGAGTTTGCCCGGTTGCGCGCCGATGTAAGTGCGGCGGTGGCCCTTGATTTCGGCTTCGTCACGCATGCCGCCGACGCTGAAGCGATAGAACGGCCGGCCAAGGGATTCGGCGATGGACTTGCCGACGCTGGTCTTGCCCACGCCCGGTGGGCCCACCAGCAACACGATGGAGCCGCTGATCTCGCCTTTATAAGCGCCGACAGCGAGGAATTCGAGGATGCGGTCCTTGATGTCATCGAGGCCGGCGTGGTGTTTGTCCAGCACCTTGCGCGCATGTTTGAGGTCGAGTTTGTCCTCGCCGTACACGCCCCAAGGCACCGAAGTCGCCCAGTCGAGGTAGTTGCGGGTTACCGCGTATTCCGGTGAACCGGTCTCGAGGATCGACAGCTTGTTCATTTCCTCTTCGATGCGTTTCTGCGCCTGAGGCGGCAACACCTTGCCCGTCAGACGTTGCTCGAACTGCTCGATGTCGGCGCTGCGGTCATCCTTGGTCAGGCCCAGCTCTTGCTGGATGACCTTGAGTTGTTCCTTGAGGAAGAACTCGCGCTGATGCTCGCCGATCTTGCGGTTAACTTCGGCGGAGATTTCTTTCTGCAAGCGCGCGACTTCGACTTCCTTGCGCAGCATCGGCAGGACTTTTTCCATGCGCTTGAGCATCGGCACGCAGTCGAGCACTTCTTGCAGCTCGCTGCCCGTGGCCGAGGTCAGCGCGGCGGCGAAGTCGGTCAGCGGTGATGGATCATTGGGGCTGAAGCGGTTGAGGTAGTTCTTCAGCTCTTCGCTGTACAGGGGGTTGAGCGGCAGCAGTTCCTTGATCGCGTTGATCAGCGCCATGCCGTAGGCCTTGACCTCGTCGGTCGGCTCGGTGGGCTGGTGCGGGTATTCGACTTCGACCAGGTAGGGCGGGCGATGGTGTTTGAGCCAGTTTTTGATGCGCACCCGGGTCAGGCCCTGGGCGACGAATTGCAATTTGCCGTTTTCGCGACTGGCGTGGTGGACTTTGACCAAGGTGCCGTATTCCGGCAGGGCTTTGGTATCGAAGTGGCGCGGATCTTCCTGAGGGGTATCCATGAAGAACAGGGCCAGGGAGTGGTGGTCGGATTGGCTGACCAGTTCGAGGGTTTCGGCCCACGGCTCTTCGTTGACGATCACCGGCAGTACCTGCGCCGGGAAGAAGGGCCGGTTGTGGATCGGGATGATGTAGACCTTGTCCGGCAGGTTCTGGCCAGGCAGGGCGAGGCCTTTGCCGGTGGAGTGGTGTTCGGCGTTGTCTGTTTCTGCGTATTCGCTCGGGTCTTCGGGGAATTCTTGCTGGTCGGTCATGGGGCACCTGCGCAATAGGGTATGGGTCTTAGATGGGGCAGGTGGGGGGTGGTTTCAATGGCTCTGGATATTTCAGCGTGTGTGTTCAGGGTTTTGACAGGTCATGAACGTATGACCTGTCTATTGCAGATGTACACCGTCCAAAACTGTGGGAGCGAGCCTGCTCGCGATGACGATTGGTCATCCAACATTGATGTCGACTGACACACCTCTATCGCGAGCAGGCTCGCTCCCACAATGGATTAGCTCTGTGGCGCAGGCTTCGGCACGGCAACGTTATCCAGCATCCGGTTCACCGCCAGTTCTGCCAGCATGACGATCTGTTGAATCGCCATCGCGGTGTGCCGGTGCGGCCCTTCCAGATACCCCGCAAAATCACTGGCCATCACACTGGCCTGGGCCAACGATTCACAGGTGTGGGCCAGCAGGTCTTCGTCTTTGATATCCGGCGCAACCATATACATCGTGCTCGGCTTGCGGGCCACGGGTGATTTGAGGGCGGATGGGTTGAGGTAGTGGTCGAGCGCGCGGTTAGCGGCGTCGTGGAATTTTTTTGAATCGTTGGATTCGTAGGGCGAAACGTTGTCGGTTTCTGGTGTAGACATGGCGATGCTCCAAATAGGGGATGGAAAAGCACCAAGTAAAATTCAGGCCGCGACGCCCGGTCGCTGATTTGCAGCGACCCCCAAAGCCTATCCACCTCACTTCCGAGCGACAACCGTCAAAACATGTCGGAAAGTTCTCAAAAAATCACCACGTCTGTAGGACATGCGCCGATATTTCTGACGACCACAATCAGCTGTGGGAGCAGGTCACCCATCCCCTGCAAGAGCTGCCGAAGGCTGCGATCTTTTGATCTTGTGTTCTTGAAGACGCCAGAAGATCAAAAGATCGCAGCCTTCGGCAGCTCCTACGTGGGGGTTGTGTACATCTGCGAGGGATTGGTCGACTGTCAGGCAGCCTTCGCGAGAAAGCCAATCGAGGACAAAAAAGGCGACCCCCTCACAGGAGTCGCCTTTGCTTTAACTGCCGCTAGCGCTTATTCCGACAGTTTGTACGCAATCACATAGTCACCCTGTTTGGTGCCCAGCGATCCATGGCCACCAGCAACAACGAGCACGTATTGCTTGCCGTCTTTACCGGTGTAGGTCATCGGTGTGGTTTGCGCGCCGGCTGGCAGGCGGCCTTGCCACAGTTGCTTGCCGTTTTTCACGTCGTAGGCGCGCAGGTACTGGTCGAGGGTGCCGCTCAGGAAGGCTACGCCACCGGCGGTGGTGAAGGTGCCGCCCAGGCTGGGAACGCCCATGCTCAGAGGGATCGGAACCGGCGAGCTGTCGCGCACGGTGCCGTTCTTGTGCTTCCAGATGATTTTGCTGGTGGTCAAATCGACCGCTGTCACGTAACCCCAGGCTGGCGCCTGGCACGGCAGGCCCATTGGTGAGAGCAGGGGTTCGAGGACGACGCCGTAGGGCGCGCCTTTGTTTGGCTGCACGCCTTCGGTTTCGCTTTTACGCGGGCCTTGGGCGGCGATTTCGGCGGCCGGAATCAGTTTCGATTTGAACGCCATGTAGTCCGGGTTCATGAAAGCGATCTGGCGCACCGGGTCAACCGAGATACCGCCCCAGTCGAACACGCCGAAGTTGCCTGGGTATACGATCGAACCTTGCAGCGATGGCGGGGTAAACGGGCCGTCGTAGCGCAGAGATTTGAAGTTGATCCGGCAAATCAGTTGGTCGAACGGGGTGACACCCCACATGTCGCGTTCTTTCAACGGAGGCGGCATCAGGTTGAGGTCGGATTTCGGTTGGGTCGGTGAGGTGTGATCACCTTCGACAGCGCCCTGTGGCACTGGCACTTCGTTGATCGGCACGATCGCTTTGCCGGTGCTGCGGTCCAGCACGTAGATGCTGCCTTGCTTGGTGGACGCGAGCACCGCCGGTTTCACACCGTCTGCGGTTTTCAGGTCCATCAGGGTTGGCTGGCCGCCGACGTCCATGTCCCACAGGTCATGGTGAGTGAACTGGAAGTGCCAGCGCACTTTGCCGGTGGCGATGTCCAGCGCGGTCAGGCCGGCGGCGTGCAGTTCCGATTCAGGGGTGCGCGCGCCACCGAACTGATCCGGGGTCTGGTTACCCATCGGCAGGTAGAGCATGCCGAGTTTTTCGTCGACGCTGAACATGGACCACATGTTCGGCGAGTTGCGGGTGTAGGTTTTGCCTTCGGCAATCGGCGTGGTGTCGTCCGGGTTGCCGCTGTCCCAGTTCCACACCAGTTTGCCGGTGTGCACGTCGAACGCGCGGATCACGCCGCTTGGCTCGTCGGTGGAAACGTTGTCGGTCACGTGGCCGCCAATCACCACCAGGTCTTTGGTGACCGCCGGTGGCGAAGTGGAGTAGTAACCGCCAGCGGTGAAGCCGCCGATATTGGCTGTCAGGTCAACCTGGCCACCGTTGCCGAAGTCTTCGCACATTTTGCCGGTGTCGGCGTTCAGGGCGATCAGGCGGGTGTCGGCGGTCGGCAGGAAGATCCGGCGCGGGCAGACGCTGGTCACTGGCGCATTGGCAGTGCCGGTCGGGCTCTGCTCGGAGGCATAGGCGGCGTCATCATGATAGGTCACGCCACGGCAGGTCATGTGCGCCCAACCCTTGAAGTTCGCCGCGTTTTGCGTGGAGAGCTTCGGATCGAAACGCCAGAGTTCCTTGCCGCTGTCCGGGTCCAGCGCGATCACCTGGCTGTGCGGCGTGCAGACATAGAGCATGCCGTTGGCTTTGAGCGGGGTGTTTTCGGCGGTGGTTTCGCCCGGATCGTTCGGGCCCGGCAGGTCGCCGGTGCGGTAGGTCCAGGCGGGCACCAGTTTGCTGACGTTCTGCGGCGTGATCTGTGCCAGTGGCGAATAGCGATCGCCATGGGCGCTGCGGCCGTAGGAGTTCCAGTCGCCATCGGGCATGGCCGGCGCGGTGTTGGTCATGCCAGGCACGGCGTCGCGATCCAGTTCGCCTTTGATTTCACCGGGGTTGGTGAACAGGCTGGCCAGCGCGGCGATACCGGCGATGACCACGGCAGCGCTCAGCACACCGGTGCCGACCGGGTTGAATTCGCCGGTACGCAATGGGCGACGAAACCATGGCAGCAGCATGACGATGCCGAGGGTGAAGAGCAGCGCCAGACGTGGCACCAGTTGCCACCAGTCCAGGCCAACTTCCCACAGTGCCCAGACGGTACTGGCGAACAGCACCACCGCGTACAGGCTCAGCGCCGCATAACGGTCGGCCAGCAGCAGCCCCCCGGTCAGCATCAGGCCGATACCGGCCAGCAGGTAATACAGCGAGCCGCCGAGCATGCTCAGCTTGATCCCCCCGGCCAGCAAGGCCAGGCCCATTAGTAGAAGCACGATACCGAGCAGGCTCGGCAGCAGACGGCTTCGACTGAAAGCACCATCAGCGCTCATAGTGTGGTTCTCCGTGACGTTTTAGGTAGTCCCGCGCAAGTTCACTGTAGATGACGATCTGGCGCGGGCATGGTTCAGGTTAAAAAGTGTTCAGTTGAAGCAATCCCTGTGGGAGCGAGCCTGCTCGCGATGGCGGCTTAACATTCAGCATTGATGTCGACTGACATACCGCTATCGCGAGCAGGCTCGCTCCCACAGGTTTTTTGCATGAGTCTTAAAAGGACGACTGGATCTTGATCCCGCCAATCAGCGCGTCATCGACCTTGTCCACGCCACCGGGGTGGCGGATGTATTGCAGGTTCGGGCGCACGGTCAGCCAGTTGGTGACGTGCACGCCGTAATAGAGTTCGGCGCTGTATTCGGTGTCTTGCGGCGGCAGGAACGATGGGTCGTCGTAGTCGAAGATGGCGCGGGCCTGATTGGTCGCTTCGGCGTTCTTGCGATAGGCCGGGTTGACGTGGACACGGGCCAGGGCGAAACCGATATCGTCCCTGGCGCGGGCATCGAACAAGCCTTTGTAGACGACACCAGCCTGGACGTAGTTATCGACGGCGTTGGTCTTTTTGTCGTGCATCGTGCCGTTGGCGAACACGCTCAACCCGCGTGAGTTGTCACTGGCGCGGCTGGTCAGCTGCTGCTGCACACCGAGCCACACGCCGTGCTTGCTCGATGCGCTGCGATAAGCCTCGCCACTCAGCGCGGCTGGCTGGCCGTTGCTGTCCTTGTAGACGTCGGTGGCCTTGGCATTGCTGTAGTAGTAACCGGCGCGGTATTCCCCCGGCAGGCCATTGAATTTCGGAGTCCAGACCAGTTCCACCGGCAGGATCGCGCCCTGCGTGCCGCTGCCGCTGAGTTTGAAACCATTATCGCGATCAAGGTTGGACGGGTTTTGCTCGTAAGCCCCGACTTGCGCGTAGAGCTCCGGCGTCAGGTGATATTTGACGCGCATCGCCCACTGGCTGACCGGCCAGTTGTACCAGATGTCGCCAACCCAGTTGCCGACCTGGGAGCCGCAAAACGCCAGGTTCTGGAAATCGCAGGGGAAGCTGTTGAAGTCTTCGCCTTCGCCGAAACGACCGACTTTGATGTCGAGCTTCTGATCGAAGAATTTTTGCTGATACCACATCTGCGTCAGGCGCCAGGTCTGGCCACGGCCCCAGACTTCCTGAGCCGAGGTGAAACCGCCAACCCGCGGATCGTTGATCCGGTCGTTGCTGATGTTATTGCCGTTGCGCTCGGTGATGGTCAGCTGAAATTCAGCGTCGTCCCAGCCAAGAATCTTCTGCAAGTCCAGATGGGTGCCAAAGCCGAACTGATCGCTATAGCGCGCGGTGCGGTCGTTATCGTAGCCACCGTGCAGATTGCTGCCCATTTCACCGGTGTAATCGACCTTGAAGTCGTAGCCCTTTTCCGAAAGTTCGGTACGAGTGCCGTTCCAGTCGCCGAGCATCCACGGCGAATCGCTATCGAAGGCCGGTGCAGCCTGGGTACAGGTGGCGAGACTCAATGCGGTGAACCCACCGATCAGGTTCAGGGCTTTTCGACTGGCCACAGGGAGTAAGACAGCGCTGTCTCGCGGAGTATGGAAATCAGGCATAGAGAAGGAATTCTTGGTCTTTTTTCTAAAGGGGGGACTGAACGCAGCGGGATGAAGCAGGGGGAGAAGCGTTTCAGCAGGACGGGCGTAAGGATAATGTCCTGTAACACATAGAGAAAGAGCTTTTATTGACATGGATCATTTCGGATTTGGTAACAGTCGGCTGCGACCTGTCGCCGCAGCATCTGGCCGTGCAAAAAAAGGGCGGACTAAAGCGTCCGCCCCGCATGTTTCAGTGCCGTCAAGTCAATAGATAGACCGGAAAACATTCACACAAATGCATCACCCGTCGGCGGACTTTTTCCAGCAGTACCGCATTGGTCGGTTGCTCAAGCAGATCGGCAATCAGGTTGGCCACTTCGGCGCATTCGGCTTCACCGAAGCCCCGTGTGGTCAGGGCAGGTGTGCCAATGCGAATGCCGCTGGTGATCGCAGGTTTTTGCGGATCGTCGGGAATTGCGTTCTTGTTCAAGGTGATGTGGGCACTTTCAAGCAATGCCTCGGCCTCTTTGCCGGTGATGTTCATCGCGCGCAGATCGAGCAGGAACATGTGGCAGTCGGTGCCCCCTGACACCACCCGCAGGCCTCGCCGCGTAAGGATGTCCGCCATGGTCCTGGCATTGTCGATGACGCGTTGCTGATAGTGCTTGAACTCATCACCGAGGGCTTCGTTGAACGCCACGGCCTTGGCAGCGATGACGTGCATCAGAGGCCCACCCTGATAAACCGGGAATATCGTCTTGTCGAGCAGCGCCGCGTATTCGCGTTTGGCCAAAATCAGGCCGCCCCGAGGGCCGCGCAGGGTTTTGTGCGTGGTCGACGTGACGAAGTCGGCGATGCCAACCGGCGAGGGGTACAGGCCGGCTGCGACCAGCCCGGCGTAGTGCGCCATGTCGACCATCAGGTAGGCCCCGATTTCATCGCAGATGTTGCGAAAACGCTGGAAGTCGATGGTCCTGGAATACGCCGAGGCACCCGCAATGATCAGCTTCGGTCGGTGTTCCCGGGCCAGGGCTTCCATCTGGGCGTAGTCGAGGGTTTCGCTGGATTTTTCCAGACCGTAAGCGTGCGCGGTGTAGAACTTGCCGGAGAAGTTCACCGAGGCTCCATGGGTCAGGTGCCCGCCATGGGCCAGGGACATGCCCAGGAGGGTGTCACCGGGGTTGAGCACCGCAAGAAACACCGCCTGATTGGCTTGCGAGCCAGAGTGCGGCTGGACGTTGGCGTAGTCGCATCCAAACAGTTTGCAGGCGCGTTCGATGGCGAGGCTTTCAATCTCGTCGACCACCTTACAGCCACCGTAATAGCGCTTGCCCGGGTAGCCTTCGGCGTACTTGTTGGTCAGCACCGAACCCTGTGCTTCCAGCACTTCTTCGCTGACGTAGTTTTCCGAAGCGATCAGCTCCAGATGGGTTTCCTGACGGTTGCGTTCACGGCTGATCAGGCGGGCGATGACAGGGTCGAAATTGTGCAGGCTCATGGAATCATTCCTTGGATAAGTGCTTCGGCCGCGGAGGCTGGCGCGAGATGCGGTGATGCGTGTGACAGTCCGCCGCCGACCACAATGGAGTCGTAACGAGCGGTCATGGTCGGCTGCCCTCGGTGACGGCGGTGGCTTTGCTTTGCCTGGTGTAGGTCAGTACGAAATGCGCCACGAGTCCGAAGATCAGCCCCCAGAATGCAGCGGCCAGCCCCAGGAAACTCATGCCCGAGGCGGTGACCAGGAAGGTGATCAGCGCCGCTTCACGTTGCTTCTCGTCAGCCATGGCACCGGTCAGCCCGGCGCTGATCGCCCCGAACAGGGCCAGGCCGGCGAGTGAGGCAATCAGCTCTTTGGGCAAGGCAGAAAACACCGAAGCCAGGGTCGCGCCGAAGGTGCCCATCAGAATGTAAAACACCCCGCAGGCAATCCCGGCGATGTAGCGCTTGTCGCGATCTTCATGGGCTTCGCGGCCGGTGCAGATTGCGGCGGTGATGGCCGCGAGATTGAGACCATGGGAGCCGAATGGCGCCATCAAGATTGAACCGATGGCCGTGACCGAAATAATCGAGCGCGCCGGGGTGTTGTAGCCCGAGGTGCGCATCACCGCCATGCCCGGCACGTATTGCCCGGTCAGGGTGACCAGGGCCAGCGGCAGGCCGATATTGATGATCGCGTGCCAACTCCACTGCGGGGCAATGAAGATCGGATGGGCGACATCGATGCTGATGGATCCGCTGTTGAGTTCACCGAACGAGGCCGCCACGGCGCAGCCGACAATCAATACCGACAGAATGGCGTAGCGCGGTGAAAAGCGTTTGAAGATCAGGTACGCCGAGATCATCGACAGCACCAGCGCCGGCTGCAGCTTGATCGAGGTGAAGAGTTCGGCGCCGAAACGAAACAGAATGCCGGCGAGCATGGCGGCGGCGATGGCTTTGGGCAGGCGGCTCATCAGTTTGTCGAACGCGCCGGACAGGCCGACCACCGCGATAATCACCGAAGCCACCACATAGGCGCCGATAGCCTGGGGCAGGGAAACCGTGGGCAACATCGACACCAGCAACGCTGCGCCCGGTGTTGACCAAGCCGTAATCACCGGAACCCGCAGACGCCAGCTCAACAACAGGCCGGTCACGCCGCTGCCGATGGAAATGGCCCAGATCCAGGACGACACCTGATCATCGGGCAAGTGCGCTTCCCGAGCCGCCTGAAACACGATGATCAGCGGGCCGGCATAGGAAATGATCACGGCGATGAAGCCTGCGATGATCGCTGACAGGGATAGATCCTTTCTGAGTGTGTCCATGATGTCTCGACTTGGCGTGGCTGGCACGTGGTGATTCAGGCGTGGGATTGAGTCGATTGATTCGATTCGGGATGAGTGTATTTGAATGAATTGAGTTGATTCAATAGCGCGAGGGGCTGTGACGAGATGTTTTTTGGCTGATCGTGTTTGTTTGTCAGCTTTTTTTAAGTTAACTATTTGATTATTAAGAAAATAATATTTCGTGTTGAGAATTTTGTACGAAAAGTGCTGCTCGATTCAATCACCACATCAATCGACTCAATTTGTCGATTGGATCGATTTATAAGTTGCCTAACTTCCCTGTGATATGCTCGGATATTCATCATTTCTACGATGGGCAGCGATCATTCATGTGGGTTCCTCAGCTAAACGAGTTCGGCCAGCCGATGTATTTGTCGATTGCCGACGCGTTGGCGCGCGATATCAGCAATGGCGTGTTGAACGAAGGTGATCGTCTGCCGACCTTGCGGGAACTGGCCACTACGCTGAATGTCACGCCGGGTACCATCAGCCGGGCCTATAGCGAAGCCCAACGGCGGCGTCTGGTGCAGGGGGAAGTGGGGCGTGGCACCTATGTGCTCAACCAGAAGCAACTGGAGTTGCCGGCCAGCAACAATGCCGCCCCGCTGAATCTGGGGCAGTCCGAATTATTGGATCTTTCGATCATCAAGCCTTACAGCGAAACCCTGGAATACTGGTTGCGCGACGCATTGGTGGGCATGGCCAAGAGCACGGATTTTGCCCGTGCCCTCGATTACGCCCCCGATGGTGGGCATCCGGCTCATCGCGAGGCAGGTGCGCAGTGGCTGCGCCATTCATTGCCTGATGCGCAATGGCAGCAAGTGGTGATCACCGCCGGCGCGCAGCATGGTTTGATGGTCGCGATGAGTGCGCTGACCAATGCCGGTGATCTGGTGCTCTGCGAGGCGCTTTGTTACCCCGGCATCATTTCCCTGGCCCATGGTCTGGAACGACGTCTGCGTGGCGTGCCAATGGACGATGAAGGCATCATTCCCGAAGCGCTGCGCGAACTGTGCCAACGTGAGAAACCGGCGATGCTGGTCTGTGTGGCGACCTGCCAGAACCCGACGGCCGCGATCATGTCGCAAAAGCGTCGGGCGCAAATCGCGGCGTTGGCCGAAGAGTTCGACTTCATCATCCTGGACGATGACATCTACGGTTTTCTGGCCACCGACCCGTCGATCAAACCGCTGTCGGCGTTCGCGCCGGATCGTTCGGTGTACCTGACCAGTCTGTCGAAGTCGATCATGCCGGCCTTGCGGATCGGCTATCTCTATAGCCCGCCGAAACTGTTGTCGCGCCTGACCTCGATGGTGCGCAGCAGCGTCTGGATGCCGTCGCCGTTGACCGCCCAGTTGGCCAGCAACGTGATCACCGAGGGGTTGGATAAAAAGCTGATCCGTATTCAGCGCAACGAAGCCGCCGGGCGGCAGGCGATCGCTCAGGAAATATTCGCCAATTTCGAACTCAAGACCCAGCCGTACTCCTACCACCTCTGGTTGACGCTGCCCGAGCCTTGGACCAGCGACGAATTCACCATGCTGGCCCGTGCCAATGGCGTGTTGGTCCTCAGTGGTACCCAGTTCCAGGCCGAACGTAACGCAATGACCCGCTGCGTGCGTTTGGTATTGATGTCGCCCACCAGTCAGGACGAATTGAGATTTGCCCTGACCAAGCTGGCCAGCCTGATCGATTCGGACCCGCGACGTTACTACTGAGCCGACGGCGCTATCGCCTGACGTTTGTCCTCAGAGGCTGTCCAACTCGCCTACAGTTAATTCAGCCTCTGACGAATGCCTTTGTCCGGGGCCCTTCCACTGCACGAAGGCCTCCGCTAAGGTGCGCGGCTTCCATCCTTTCATCGCTCGAAGGCCCGGCATGACCGAACAGAACACCAACCCGCTGCATGGCGTGACGCTGGAACAGATCCTCAACGCCCTGGTTGAGCATTACGAATGGTCGGGGCTGGCCGAGCGTATCGATATTCGCTGCTTCAAGAGTGACCCGAGCATCAAGTCGAGCCTGACGTTCCTGCGCAAAACCCCATGGGCGCGGGAGAAGGTCGAACGCCTGTACGTGAAGTTGATGCGCACCAAGCGACCGGTCTGAGCATGGTCATACCCTCGACGCCAGGTTCTGCCGCGAGGCGTCGTTGTGTTGCCGTGGCTGCGGTTTTGGGCTGGGTGGGTTTGAGCATTCAGATGTACCTGATTCTCTACTCACGCTGGAGTATTGCGGCCAGTCTGCTGGGTGGGCTGGTGAGTTTTTTCAGCTTTTTCACCGTGCTGACCAACACGCTGGTGGCAGTGGTACTGACCTGTGAACTGACGTCCCGCGAGTCTGCGGCGCGGCGCTGGTTTTTGCAGCCGTGGGTGAGTAGCGCGATTGCAGTGAGCATCGCCGTGGTCGGTGTGGCGTACAGCCTGTTGTTGCGTCACTTGTGGCACCCCGAAGGCTGGCAATGGCTGGCCGATGAGCTGATGCATGACGTCATGCCGCTGCTGTTTCTGGTTTATTGGTGGTTCTGTGTACCCAAAGGTACATTGCGGCTGCGGCACATTGCGCTGTGGGTGATCTATCCGCTGGTGTACTTCGGCTATGCGTTATGGCGCGGGCATTTGCTGGCGGTTTATCCGTATCCGTTCATTGATGTGGACAAGCTGGGTTATCTACAGGTGTTCATCAATGCCGGCGGGTTGTTGGTGGGGTTTGTGCTGATTGCGCTGCTGGTGATTGGATTGGATCGGTGGCGCACAGGTCGGAAGTGAACTGTGGCGAGGGGCAAGCTCCCTCGCCACAAAAAGCATGCAATCACAGTGTTGCGGTCATTCCTCGTCACTGTTATCCAGTCGCCAGTAACCGACAGCTTTCACAAACTGCTCGTTCAGGCCATGCTCATCAAGCAATACCCGGCGGATCTGTCGTGACACTTTGGACTCGGTCGCCACCCACGCATACAGATTGCCATCGGGCACCTTGATCTGTTGCACGGTGGTCAGCAGGTTATTCCTGCCACCTTCACGCAGTACCCAGATCACATCGACCTGGGCTGCGCTTTCCAGGCGTTGTTGTTCGGCGCCGTTTTCCACTTCCACAATCACCAGTGCACGCCGATTGGCGGCCAGGCCTTCAAGACGGCGGGCGATGGCGGGCAGGGCGGTTTCGTCGCCGATCAGCAAATAGTTGTCGAAGATGTCTGGCACGATCATCGAGCCCCGCGGCCCGCCGATGTGCAGGAACTGGCCGGGTTTGGCCTGCTCGGCCCAGGTCGAGGCAGGGCCATCGCCGTGCAGCACGAAGTCGATGTCCAGCTCCAGCGTGTCCAGGTCGTAACGACGCGGCGTGTAATCGCGCATCGCGGGCATCGGCCCGTTGTCCTTGCCGGCACCGAGTACCAGGGTTTCCAGCGCCGCGTGTTCCGCAGCGTTTTGCGGGAACAGCAGTTTGACGTGGTCGTCCGTTCCGAGGCTGACGAAGCCAGCCAGCTCTGGGCCACCCAGGGTAATCCTGCGCATACGCGGGGTCAGGTCGACCACTCGCAGTACTTCCAGACGACGGCGCTTGATCTCGTGGCTGACACGGTGAATGGATTGGGATGGCACGATAACGTCGGTCATTCGGCGTTCTCCTGAACGGGTTGAACGGCGGGGCCGTCAACGATGGCTTTGGCCGTATTGTTGAGCAGATCACGTACCCGCAGAATTTCTTCCGGGCTCCAGCGACCATGGTGCATTTGCAAGGCATGGCGCAGGTTGTGCACCGCTTCGTGAATTTCGGCGGGGCGGTCATGGCCGCGCAACGAGCGCTTGCTGACTTCGATACGCATGCGCACGCCGTCCAGGGCAATCGCTTGTTCACTTAAAGACAGACGTCCGGCGTCGGTGATGCTGTAGCGTTTTTTCCCGCCCTCGGCATCGCCCAGAATCATTTCGCTTTCTTCAAGGAAGGTCAGGGTCGGGTAGATCACGCCGGGACTGGGGCTGTAGGCGCCGTCGAACATGCTTTCGATCTGGCGGATCAGGTCATAGCCATGGCACGGCTGTTCGGCGATCAGCGCCAGCAACAGCAATTTCAGGTCGCCGGGGGCGAACACCCGTGGCCCGCGTCCACCGCGCTCGCGGCCGGGTCCTGGGCGTTTTTCGAAGCCGTCGCGGCCATCGCCGTGTTCGCGGTGGGGGGGAATGATGGTCTCTCATTTCTGCTTACTCTCGTCGTGTTTAGATACAACTTAAGATATATCTTATGCCTTGATCAAGGCGCTTTCCGTGGGGGGCGCATTTATCCCGACGAGCGGTGGCATACCGCAGCCCCTGTGGGAGCGAGCCTGCTCGCGATAGCAGCGGATCAGCCAACATTGACGCTGAATATGTCGCCGTCTCGCGAGCAGGCTCGCTCTCACAAGTTTTGCACCTTAACTGACTGACATTGATCACCTGCCTCTCTTTCCTGCGAATGCCCAGCCAGTGAAGAATCTTGAAGTTATTACTCTAAAATTTTTTGGTCATATATTTCAAAAGTCTTAAAAGTCCCGTGTTAAACGGCTGGAACTGCTGTCTGGTTTTTTCAATAAAACTGTATGTAGGTCGTAACTTACAGTCACTATTTTATATTTTGATTTTTGCAGTTTTTTCCTTCTGGTCATGAGGTCGTTGAACTACAAGCTCATGGGAAGTTGCCTGCTTACTTTCCAGATCGATAAGTCGATCATGCCCCGGCGTTGAAAGCGCACGGCCACCGGACTTTACGGCTATGAGCTGTCTGAACTTTCAATGAACCGAACCTTTAAAAGAAAACAGGTACTGAATGATGTTCAAGAAACTTGCAATCGCTGCCCCTCTGGCTGTTCTGGCTCTTCAATCCTCCATGGCTTTCGCCGCGGGCGAGGCTGCTCACTCGATCAATCTCATCGCTCACGTGCCAACCAATGGCTTCTATGTGGTGCCAACCGACCCTGATCTGGTCAACAAGGATCAGGACATGAGCTTCCGGCCAGCCACTGGCAAGATGGGAGAAGTCAATGGTTTCTTCGACGTGCGCAACAATAACGGCTCGGTTCACGCCAGTCTGGAAAGTGCACCTAAATTGATCTCCGGTGGTCAGTCGATTGATTTGAAAGTCGAGTTCAATAACAAGGAGCTGACGCTCACTCCACAACTGGTCGTGGGTGAAGCCGAATCTGATGCTAATTACCGCGCACCGCTGAAGATCTCTGCCAAGGGGACTAACTTCCAGCCGGGCGACTACACCGGTGTGGTCGCAATGACCTTCGACGCCGTTGTTCCGGTCGTTACGCCTTGATCGAGCTTCAAGGCAACAAACGCTAACTGCTCAAGTGGCGTTAACCGGCGGACAAGCCACCCGGCCTGTCCGCCGGATTCCAACCCGTTCGTAACCAGAGTAAGAGTTCATGTTCCCGATGACACCCATCGCGGCTGCGCTTGCGCTGTTGTTTTGTGCCAGTGCAGCGGCGGCTCCCGTTTCTTCCGCCGGTACAACACCGCGAAGTCTGTTGGCTCAGGCCAAAGGTCTGCCGGCAGATTTCGAGGAGCATTTTTTTGATGTGCCTCTGGCTGTTCGGGTAGAACTCGATCAGCAACCGCTGGGGGAAGCCATGGTGGTGTTGTCTCGCGATGATCGCATTACCTTGCTTGAATTTACCGACACCAGCGAAAACCGCTTCGGCCCCGCCGAGCGGGAAAAGTGGGCAAGTTATCTCAAGCCAGGCGTGCCGCTGGGCACGTGCACCGGTTCGTGTCCGGATCAGGTACTGGCCGTGCATTACAACCTGGAAAACTCCCTCGTCTCGATCCTCACCGAAAACGCTGAGCGCGACGTCGAGGCCAAGCGTTATTACGAGCAGCCTGATGGCGGCAGCAGCGGTCTGATGGTGCGCAACCAGCTCAATCTCAACGGTGGCCAGCAACAGGATCTGGGCGGACGCTTCGGTCTTGAAGCCAGCGCCAGCCTGGGAAACTGGAGCCAGACATTCAACATGCAGCTGGCCCGTCTTGGCGGTCCGGATGACAAGCTTTATCACGCGGTCCATGAGCTTTACACCCAACGCGAATTGCAAGGCAGCTTCTTTCGTCTGGGCTATTTCACCCCCAATTCCGAAGGACTGACCCGCCAGCCGCGCACGTTCGGCACCAGTCCAGATACGGCTGTCGGCGTCATGTATGGCAGCTCCGACAGCCTGGCGATCAACAGTCCGATGCCCAGCGTCTATCCGATCTACGTCACGGCCAATCGCCAGGGCTCGGTGGAAATCTACCGCGACGGTCTGTTGATCAATACCCAGTCGGTGCCCGCCGGTTTGCAGACCCTCGACACCCGACCGCTGCCGGGGGGTATCTATGAAGTCGAAGTGCGCCTGATCGAGGATGGACAGATCACCTCGAGCACTCAAGAGTTGGTGTACAAGCCCAACAACTGGCGCAACCTCGACGAGCGCTGGCGCTACAACCTGTTTGCCGGGGAAGAAAGCAAACTGTTGAGCAACTGGGATCAGCAATCCAGCGGCAGCGCCACGGCCGGGGCCTCGGTCAACTACCTGGCGCATCCACGGGTCATTCTGGGGCTGTCGGCGCGCCAGGTTCGCGAAAAACTGCAATACGGCAGTTCCGTCGACTGGACCCTGGCCAATCACCTCAGCCTGTACGCCAACGTCTACCAGACACAGGACCACGGCACCGGTCTGGACTTGCAAAGCCTCTATAACTATGGCGCCGGCAGCGTGGTGATCAGCCACAACCGCAGCTGGCTGGACACCACCAATCTTTACGAAACCCTGCCGGATGGCACCCGGGTGCGCCAGCGCAATGTGTTCGTCGGTGAGACCAGCAACTCCTCGCTGGCACTCAACCATCGGCTTAGCAGCAAAAGTACGATCAATGCCCGGGTGTCCCACAGCGAGGGCAACGTCGAAGGTGTCGGCCTCGATCTGGGCTGGAACCAGCGCACTAACCTGTTTGGCAGCGATGGCAACTGGCGGCTGTCGCTGTTCGATCGGCCGGGCAGTTTCAGCAGTGGTAACGACCGCAATCGCGGCGTCGACTTGAGCGTCAACCTGGCACTCGGTGCGCCTGGACAGCAGATCACCGGCAGCATCGGTTCACGCACGGCCCGGGACGGCGGTCGCGACAACAACGCCTCCATTGGCTGGCGCAAAGACCTGAAAGATCACGTGCTGCAAAACGTCTCGGTGACGGCGCTCACCGATACTTACGGCGTCGGCGTTTCCAGCCTCGCCAACTTTCGTACCGACGCGATCAATGGTGATGGCTTCGTTCAACGTTCATCCTACAACGGCAATTTTACCGGCGGCCTCAACCTGGACAGTACCCTGGTCCTCGGCGGCCAGCAGATGGTGTTGACCAGCCAACATGAGATGCGCGGCGCCGGGTTGATTGTCGATGTGGAGTCGGACATCGATGACATTGCCCTGCGTGCCGACGATTACAGCGGCGGCAGCGCGGCGCTGAAGCCGGGACGCAACTTCATCCCGATCACCGCGTACCAGAACAGCTCGGTGAGTTTCGATTTTGAAGGCAACCATGTGCCGGCGGCCACCATCGAACCGGCCCGCACCCGTTATCACCTGAACAAGGGTGGGGTCGAGTACCGCAAGGTGCGGGTGATGAAAACCCTGACCGTGCTGGGCCGGCTGGTCGATTCGCAAGGGCAGCCGCTCAAGGGTCACCATGTGATCAACCACGCCAGTCGTGGCGTGACGGAGGTCGATGGTTTCTTCTCGATGGAAATGAACGCCGGTTCGCCGACGCTGGAAGTGCGTCAGGGCAACCAGTTGCTGTGCCAGTTCCGTCTTGAGGCCGACCGGCATCGCAGTGAAAACAACGTGCTAATGATCGGTGACCTGCGGTGTACGCCGGACACTTTGGCCGATATCACCTTCACCGAGCAGAAGGCGGGTTGAGGATGAAAAGGTCTATACGTTCACTGGGGGGCCTGACGGTGTTGCTGCTGTTGAGCCTGGCAGGTGAACCGGTATCGGGCGCAACCATGGATATCCGCGCGGTGTTCCGCCCCGACCCGGCAAACCCGATGCACAACGAATTTATCAACATGACGCCCGTCACCGGGCATTGCGCGAATCAACCTGCGTTCTGCAAGGAGAGAGAACTGTTTTCTCTGCTGACACCGATCGGCTTTCGGTCTGTCGGTGCGATCGAGGCCGGGCACAACGACCCGCGCAGGGCCCCGATGTTTCGGGTTCCGGGGGACTGGCGAAGGCTTAGTGTGCGGCATGCCGACACGCAGGAAGAGGCCGAGGTCGAAGTGCGGATCGTCTCGATCGGAGGCCGCTACATTCTTTCCGATACGGCGGAAAACCTGGTGGGCGAAGGTGAGCCCACGACATGGCCCGGCTGGCATATACGCCTGTTGGGCGACTGGACCTGGGCACCGCCATCGCCGTGCAGAAGTACCGGAGGCATGTATGCGTGGCCAGACGCCAGAACGTTCTTCTGGCTGACGTCCGGAACGAGCGTGTGTGCCGCCCGGGCCAATTATCGCATCCCGGGCTTTACCTATGAGCAGGTGCAGATTGGCTACGAACTGCGTACACCCAACCCGCTGAAAATGTCTTCGGGCCAATACTACGGCGACCTGACCTACACCGTCGGGCCCGGAATGGATTTCGACATGGGGGACATCATGCAGCCGGACGACTCGGTATTGACGCTCAATTTCAACCTGGAGGTAGAGCACACCTTGAAGGTCGACCTGCCACCGGGTGGAAACAAAGTGGCGCTGGAGCCAGAAGGCGGCTGGAATCGCTGGATCGAAAGCGGTCGCAAGCCAACGAGGATCTACCGCGATCAACTCTTCCACCTATCAGCGTCTTCGCGCTTCAGCGTGATGATGCAGTGCGATTCGCTGGGCGGTACTCGCTGTTATTTGCGCAGTGAAAACGGCGACAGCACACAGGTCGAGACACGGCTAAGTCTGCCCGTAGGCATCAACGGCCCCGGTGGTGGGGCGGTCAATCAGACCCCGTTGTTGAATAACGTGTGGGTAGGCCCGTTTCAGCCTGGTCACTATCTGGATCGCAAGCCAGGTTCGCTGCGTTTCGAGATGCCGCGGGACGCGATCGACTTTCTGATACGCCCCGGCTTCAGCGGCACGCTCAGGGGCAGTATCACCATTATCTGGGATTCGGAAGTGTGAACCTCCGCAACCCTCCATTTTCGAATTTTGTGAGATTGAAAACATGACACGTCTGTTTTTGCTGTCGATGCTCTGTGTGTTTTGCGTGGCGGCTAACGCCGGGCCGCAAATCAATGTCGGCACTGTTTATGACTATCTGGATGGCGACAAAAGTACTTACCTGAAGCGGGTCTTCAACAGCGGTGACAGCACCGCTTTCGTCAAGGTCAACGTATTGGAGATCGAGTATGACGCTGACGGTACATCTCGGGAAATCCCGATCGAGACCTCCGCTGACAAGGCGTCGCGCAATGGCCTGATGGCCAGCCCCGCGCGGCTGATCGTGCCGGCGCAGGGTATGCAGGGCACTCGCCTGCTGTACATGGGTGAACGTGACCGCGAACGTTATTTCCGCGTGCGTTTCGTGCCGGTGGTGCCGGAAAAGGAGGACGAATTCGTGGTCAGCGGCGAAGAGCGCGAAGACTACAAAAAGACCCTGAGCGCCGGCGTCAACGTCATGACCGGGTTCGGCACGATCTTCTTCGTGCGACCCAAAGACGCCCGTTTCGAAACGGCCATCACTGAAACCGACAGCCGTTACGAACTGCGCAACAACGGCAACTCGGTACTCGTCATCGATGAATTCAAAAACTGTTCATTGAGCAAGGAGAGCGATTGTGGAGCCACCACTAAACACCATGTTCTGGCGGGTAAATCATTCGGCTTCGACAAGGAAAAGGGCCGTGAATACCGTTTCAAGTTGCTCGAAGGCGAACGTAAACAGGACTTGAAGGTAGTTAGCCGCTAACGGCTGCTTCCATGGGCGGGGTAGGTAATGAATATGAGCAAGCAAGGCGCCGTCGTCGTACTGATGGCAATCACTGGACTGATGAGCGCCATGAGTTGGGCCGCTCGCGAAGAGCATACGTTCGAAGTGTCGCTGACGGTTCCGAGTCGGGCTTTCTACATCATTCCGTCCGAACCGGACTGGATTCATCGGCCGCAGCCACTGCTCTGGAGCTACCCCACATCAACCTTGGGCAGTCTGCGCAAGGATTTCGATGTGCGCCACGACACCAGCGCGATTGAAGCGCGCCTGGAAAGTACGCCCTACCTGTCGAATGGCAGGCCGGACGACGACATCGCACTGCGGGTCAGGTTCAACGGCGTTGAACTGAGTTCTGTCATGCGCCAGGTCGTGTCTCGGGAAGAAGCCGCGGCGGGCAAGCGGGTGGCGCTGGAGATCGACCCGGTGAAGCCAGTCGGCGGATATCGCGCGGGTGATTACGCCGGCAACGTCTTGCTGCTGTTCAACGCCAGAGTGCCGGGAGAATGAAGCGCCCAGTATCGAATCTATCGGGAATGACACGAATGGAATGTTTGAAAAAATTGACCGGTAAATTGGCGTTGCTGATGACGCTGTGCGTGCCCTCGGCAGAGGCGGCGAACCAGGAGATCCGCGCGTTGTTCAGGCCGGATCCTGCGCAACCGAACAGGAACATGTTCATCAACACGACGCCCAACAGCGGATATTGCGCGATTCATCCAACCGAATGCGCGGGCCAAAAGATGTTCAGCATCCAGGTGCCGATTCGTTTCAACTCCACTCGCCCCATCTCTCCCGGCCTCTCGGGTGTAGGGGTGAAAGCGCCTGCCGATTGGCGGCAGCTGACCGTCACCAATCGCGATACCCAGGAAACGGAAACCGTCGAAATACGCATCACTGGCATGGGTTCAAGATATTCACTGAGTCATTCAGCCGCCAGTCTGGTGGGGGTGACAGACATACTTGAAGGTCACCAAAAGCTTTGGATCGGTGGCATCGGCGGCAGCTGGGATTACGCAGCCCCGCCTTGTCTGTACAGCGCTGTAGGAAGCTACAGCGATAAGTCCTATAGTTTTTTCTGGAAGACGCCAGTGCAAGCGGCGTGTACCAAGGTACCCGCGTTCCAAATTCCAGCCATGGTGTTCGAGTACTTCGATTTTGCCTATGAGCTGCGCACGCCCAATCCTATGGGCATGTCGACCGGGCTTTACACCGGGTCGCTGGCGTATTCCGTCGGGCGGGGTGGAGACTTCGATATGGGGCAAGCGATGGTGCCGGACCAAACTTCGCTGGACCTCGATTTCGTACTGGATGTTCAGCACACGCTCAAGGTAGACCTGCCACCGGGTGGGAACAAGGTCGCGCTGCAGCCCGAAGGCGGCTGGCAACCCTGGATCGAGAGCGGTCGCAAGCCGACCCGTATCTACGCCGACCAACTGTTTTACATCTCGGCTTCGTCGATGTTCAGAGTCACGTTGCGTTGCATTAAAGCGGACGTGCTCGCATGCGCTCTTCGGAGTCCGAACGGTGAAAGCGCTGTCGTAAACGTAATACTCACCCTGCCCAACGGGATCGAGCTCAACAATGTGCCGGTCAAGGAGTTTTATCTGCAGGTCGACGTTCCGCGCGGACCTTTTCAGCCTAAGCATTATGTGGATCGAAAAGGCGGGACACTGCGTTTCGAGATGACCCAGGCCTCCATCGACTCGTTGTTCCGCCCTGGATTCAGTGACACGTTCAGCGGCAACATCACCGTTATCTGGGATTCGGTTGTGATGTAACGCTCGGTAAAAAGCCAGGCTCCTGAAGACAAGGCAACACCAGGACTACAGGAGCCGGTTACTCGTTTACAGCGCGTGTTTGTCCAGCAGCATTCGGGTTAAGGTTCGTCCCAATTGCAGTTTCTCATCAGCCAGCGTGTTGAGGCTTTCCAAATAGGCCTGCTCATTGATTTCGCCAGCTTCCCTGCGTTGTTCGAGAAGTCGCAACTTCTCATCGAACGCCCGATCATCTGAACGGAATCTCAGGTCATGGGTCTCGCGCAGGTACCGGTCCCAGAACGGCTGCTCGAGCATGGCGTCAAGCAAGCCGTCCCCTTCCTCCAGCGCCAACACGGTGGTGTAGGCCTGTTCGATGGCGTTGTCGCTCACGGCGGCGATCTGCCGGTAAAGCATGTCCTCGGATTGCCAGGGCAAACCAAGGCGCAATGCCAGGCGGGTTTGATACGCCAGGTAAATTTCCACTTCTTCGGCCCTGCTCGGGCGTGAAAGTGCATCGGCCCGGGCGATGTCGTTGACCCGTTGCAAACGCGCGGCGCCCTTGCTCAATTTCACCAGCCGGGCTTCCAGTTCGGCGGCGTAGGTCGAATACGCATACGCCTGTGAGGCGAGCGCCTGCACGCCCATGTTGTTGAAAACTTCGGAGCTGGCATCGGCACACGTGGTGGGTTGCTCGGCGGTCTGGAACAGTTTTTCGCGCAGTGGCGTATCCAGATCCACCGCATCGATCAGTTCCCAGACGCGACGGGACAAGGCTTTGCGCGTAGCTCCACCGGCTCTGAAATCGGCCGAATGGGTCAGGCTATCGATGATTCTGAAGAAGCCTTCGCTGTTCGGCTCATTCATGAGATCGTCCCAGGCCTGCGCCCTGTAAGTCCCCAGGCCAGGCGAGTTCGCACCCCAAAGCGAGGAGTCATCATCGACCGGCCATTTGGCGCGCGCATTGGCGGCCAGAGGGGCATAGGTGTTCTGGCGCGGCAAGCCCGATGAATCGCGGTACTGGAACAGGATCTGGCGCTGGATATCGTGCAAGGAGTCGATGTCCAGCCGCGCGCGCGCCACTAGAAGTGCGTGCCTTGATCCGTTGACGACAGTGGGGACGGTCTTGATCGGGTTATCCCGCAGATCAAGAAAAAACCCCGTTGGACGATGTTTACTCACCAGTCCGTCTGGCCAGGTATCGATCCCGGTGTTTGAAAGGTTGAGCACTTTCAGGCGTGGCATGCGCTCGACATTGGGCGGCTGGCCCAGTGGGTTGTTGTCGAGCCGCAAGGTTTGCAGGCGTGTCAGAGGCTTCAATTGCTCGACCGCCTTGGTGTTCAGCGCAATATGATTGTGGCTCAGCCGTAGGGTTTCGAGCAGGTGCATGCTGGCCACATTGTCTGGCAAGCGGGTCAGCTGACAGCGACGTGCGCTCAGATGGCGTAGCCGGGAAAAATCTTTCAATAACCCCGTGGAGCCCGGCGAGATTTGCGTCCCATCCAGATTCAAGGTGCTGATCTGTTCAAGATAAGGGCGGATGTCTGGCAGCTTTTTCCACCAGGGCTCCAGGTTCATACTTTGTAATTCAGTGGACAAGTCCAGTGCATAACCCTTGTCGAAGTGAGTACTGCGCTCACCCAATACCCGAGCTTTTCGCTGTAAGCATTCCATCAGGCGATCAGCGATAAAAATGACTTCCTTGGGCGGAAGGCGCGTGTTATCGGGCTCGAACGGCGTGTGCTTTACCTTCCATGCGTCAAGGATGTTTTGCAGTTCTATGAGTCGTTGTTTTTGATTTTTTATCCACTGAAAAGGATCGATGCCGGGAGGCATGGAACGGACAAGATTATCGACTTCGTATTCGCTCAGGTGTGGATGCAGATTTTTCACCGCGTGCTCAACGGTGACGGGCTCTTTGGAAAATATGGGGCCGCGCAACAGCAGGCTCGTTTCCAGCTCCGCCACCGGACGAATGGAGGGCTCCAGCAAGAGCGTGCGGCGTTCGGCCGGTGGCCGGGACTTGACCATTATCCATTGCTTGAACGCTTGCCCCTGGGCGAGTTTATAGCCCAAGGACCGGCGAGCCTGCTTGGGCATGGCGCGCAGGAGTGCTTCATAAAAATCGACAGCATCGGAAAGCTTGCGATGGTGGCCATCAACAACCTCATAACGGCCATGTTCGTCGCGTAACAGCATTCGAATATTGAGCGCATCGTCAGGACCGACACTGCACCGCAAAGGACCGTCGGCGGTGCCGTCACGTATTTCCAGGCGCAGATCGCGCAAGATCCCACTGTTCAAACGCAGCGCGTTAAGCGCCAGGCGCTCGGTGTCGGCGGTCATTCGTTCGTTCTGGTAGAAGCCTTCACAGGCCCGTGTCGCGCGGGTTTCAAAAGCGCACTCACGGGTGCGGCTCTTGAGGTCCAGCGGCAGGCGCTGCTGCTCGGCAACGATACGCAGATCGTCTGGCCTGGCATTAGCGACAAGGCGTTCGGCGATGATCGTCGGCAGTTCAGGGTATTGGCGCTGCAAGACTTGAATGCGTCGATCGATACTGTGTTCGCGAAAGCGATAGGTGTAATCGGCGATAGCGGTCTTGCGCCCTTCGACCCGCTCGGCCAAGCGATCCCGCAGGCGCTGTACCTTCGCTTGCCTGGACAATCCCGGTCCGACCAGCGCCTCCAGCTGTCGCTCATCGAGAAACCTGACGATCCGCTCCGGCAATCTGCCCGCCATCACTTCCGCCAGCCCGATCTCCAGTGTCCGCTCTGGCCGGGCATTGGCGTTGCCATACAGACGGGATGCGCCGAGCAAGTCGGATCGTTCATACACCCTCAAGGCATGGTCGGACGGCCAGCCCGGCAGTTCGGTGATCAGTTGCTCGAACCAGTGTGATGACGGGTCTATCGGGCTTCCCGAACGAATCTGCATGGCCGTGGCCGCAACATCTTCCATCGCCTTGAAGCGGTTCACCGTGTCTTCCAGCAACAGGGGGGGCTCAGCGTTTTCGACGTGCATGCGCCGCAGTGCGTCTTCTTCGGTGCCGCTGATCAAGCGGATATTTTCCAGTTGCCGTGAGCTCAAGCCATCGGTCATGTGCCCCAGCCGTTGCATCAGCTTCGGGCCCTCCCAGGTCAACGGGTTTTCCCCTTCATGACGCCAGGCGCCGCGACCGTTATGGGTCAGTTTCGGTGCATAGGCTTCGGGACGGATAGGGTGTTCAAGTCGATACTGTGCGGTTTTCGGATCTTTGCGAGTTACATAGTGGCGACCTTCCAAAGGCAGAATATCCCGACCTTGATGGCGATGCAGGCCCAGCCGGTCGGGCCTGGAATCGGTTGGCAGCGACAGCTCTGGATGGGCGTAGGGCTCGATGTCCGGGTGCCACAAGCGGGTTTCACCGGTGGGCAAGCTCAACGGTTGCAGGCTATCGACCCATGCAGAAGTCTTGAGCCGGAATGCGTCGGCGATGCTCGCCCCGGCGGCAAACGCGGCCAGTTGAACCACGTCCGTCACGACCCCCACAATGTGATCCGCTGCTTCTGCCCATAGTCCTTCGGCCAAGTCCACAGCGCCTTCAATAACATCATTGGTCAATTGAAACGCCGTGTAGGCCAGCATCAGTTCACCCAGCCCTGGAACGAACGGCGTGGCAATCAACAGCGCGACATTGAAAATATCGGAGACTATTTTTTTGAAGTTGTCCCACCAGGCCCACCGCGCCTTGCGATCGGTATCGGCGGTCGACACGGCGATGTCCCGCGCGTCATTGAGAATCTTGTTCAGTTTATTTTGATAAAGGTGTACCCAGAGTTCGCCCGTGATCGGCGCAATGTCGACACTCAATCGCGGGTTATCGATCGGTACATCCCGCCAGCTTGGGCCGGGATCGAACGTTTCCTTTCGATGCCATTTGACCTCGAACAGACGTTGTTGCAGCCCGCCGAAGAAATGCCCGCGTTGCGAATGGTCGATGAACCGGCTGAAGAACTGACGGTACGTCATCCCGGTGGAAGCGATAAGCGCGTCGTCGCGCAACTGCCGCGTCAGTTCATCCATGAACGCGACGGTCGAGGGGTATTGCTTGAGTGGGTGTTGTGGATCCTGCGGCACATAAGCGATCACTGGCATCACCTCGTGCGATTGCGCCAGGTTCGCAGTGATCAGCACGATCCCGGTCAAGGGGATGTCGAGAATGGACAGGTCGGCAAATTGCACCGGCTTGCCTTTCCAGGTGGTGTTGCGCTGGCCCTCCAGCATTTCAATGACCATGTCGCGGGCATCGGCGTCGATATCGCCTGCCATCGTTGCCTGCTCCACGGCGGCTCTGAAAGCGGCTTTCTCGCTGTCAACGATATGGCTTTGGAGCCAATACTTTGCGAGGCGATCACGAGGCAATAACTGTTCTTCCAGGTATCGGGTGTAGCGGGCGCCGATGTCCAGCTCACGGCACAACGCCTGGAACCTTGCAATGGAGAGCTTGTGTTTGATGGGCAAGACAACGAACTGACCACGCTGATCGGGCTGACTGATGAAGTCCGAATCCGGTTCGCAGGTTTCGCCAAGCGCGAAGTTGTGCAGTGCGGCGTCGATCAGCGAAACAGTACGGGTGACGACACCCCCGGACGTATCGATGACATACCAAGGGCGTTCTTTGGGAAGATAAAGGTGCAAATACGTTTTTGTAATGTCGACATCAATATCCAGTTTCTTCAGCGCATCGGTGAGTAGGGGCTCGGCAAATTCGTAAACGTTTTGCAATACGTCGAGAAACCGATCCGCCTTGTTACGGGAAGACCAGAGTTCGAGGCTGGCTTTTTGTAATCGGGATTGATCGAGTGCGGAGGCTGTCTTGATCCAGGGCGCGGGCGCTTTTTCGGCGCGGCCCAGTTCCCGGATATTTCGCAATGAAGCGCGTTGGAAAACCGGATGGATCCGGCTTTTGATCAATTCGTAGTGGCGACCTTTAGTGTCGGAGGTCGCTCGTTCAGACATACGTCCATGTAAGTCAGGCATGCTTTGATAAAACCTTGAGCGTTAATGGGAGTCACCAGCCTAACGCCCAAGGCCCAAAGTAAAAGCCGCAATTCCTGTTGCTTGATCAGCGCTTGCACCGCTAATGCATTGGAATAATCCATGCCGAAAATAATTAATTACCACCTGTGCAACGTAATCGTTCTGTTAACGCCGCGCGACTTCAGTCGGCAAGCAACCTGTTTTGCTGCCGGGTTGCAGGTACGGCATGAGAATCGGTGCCATGCCTTTGAGCACCTGTACCGGCAACGCCGAGGTGAACTTGAAGGCTTCGGCCGTGCGCCCGGGCACGAATGCGGTCAAGGTGCCGAAGTGTGAATCGCCAATGTAGAAGACAAACGTCGCCGTCCGGTTGATGGATTTGGAGCTTAGAATCCGTCCGCCTGAACCGATGGCTTCAATGCGGTTGTCCCCAGTGCCCGTTTTGCCGCCCATGGCCAATGGTTTGCCATCCGGCGTTACAAAACTGCCGGACACCCGTTTGGCCGTACCGGCATCCACCACTTGCGACAAGGCTTCGCGCATGGCCGTGGCGACTTCGGATGGCATGACCCGTTTGCCGACGTCCGGGTCGTTGATCAATTTGGTTTCATACGGTGTGTTGGCCGCGAAGTGCAAGCTGTCGATACGCAGCGTCGGCATGCGCACACCGTCGTTGAGGATGGTGCCGATCAGTTCCGCCAATGCAGCCGGACGGTCGCCGGAACTGCCAATGGCGGTGGCCAGCGAGGGCACCAGGTGATCGAACGGATAGCCGACTTTCTGCCAGCGCTGGTGAATGTCGAGGAACGCCTCGATCTCCAGCATGGTGCGGATGCGGCTGTCGCGGGCGCCCTTGTGGCGGCTCTTGAACAGCCAGCTATAGACTTCCTGACGCTCGTACTGGCTGGCTTTGACGATCTGGCTGAACTTGGCGTCGGGGTTACTCAGCAGGTAGCCGATCAACCACAGATCCAGCGGGTGGACCTTGGCGATGAAGCCTTGGTCCGGCAAATCGTAGCTTCCGGGACCGTAGCTCAGGTAGAGGCGTTCGAGGCGTTCGTCGGTCAGTTTTTCATTGAGTTTGGCGCCTTTGAGGTGCGAGCGTACGAAGGTGTTGAAGCTTTCCTGGTCGGCCTGGGGGAATAGATAACGATGCACGGCAGCCATGCGAATCGGGGTCGGGCGCATGCCGTCGAGAAAGGTTTCGAGCCGCGCCTGGGTGTCTTTGTTGCGGTATTTCTTCCAGAACTTCAGCAGAAACGAGGTGCCTTCTTTGTCGGCGAATGAGGCCAGGTATTCCTGGCGCCGAGGGTCGCGATCGTCCTTGAGCAATTCGGCGCTGCTGTTTGGGCCGGAATAGGTGGTGTAGCGCACCAGGTCACGCATCAGCCGAATGAACGGCAGGTTGATCGACTCACGAATGGCATCGCGCAGGGTTGGCAGGCGGCCGTTGTCTTCCTTGCGGAAGTTAACGAAGGTGTGCAGCCCGCCGCCGGTGAAAAAGGCCTCGCCGGGGCTGGCGGAGTATTTGCGATCCAGCGCGGCGCCGAGCATTTTCGGCAGGTCGCGGTCGTTGTTCTGAATCAGGTAATCGACGGCCCAACGGCTCAGACGGTCCTGGTCGGGGACGTCGACTTTCTTCAGTTCAGGGATGGTCATCGTCCCGTATTTATCATGCAGCTCGGCGATGATCTGCAGGTAGGTGGTGAGCACGCGCATTTTTGCGGTGGAGCCCAGTTCGAGCTTGCTGCCTTCATTGATGTCGAACGGCTGGTCAGTGCTGTCGGTCTGCACCCGTACTCGCGAGCCGTCCGGGGTCAGTTCAAACAGAGTGAAGCTGTAGCGCACCTGTGTGGTGCTAGTGGGGGTGAGCAGACGTTCGCCAATCAGGCCGATTTCCGCTGCATAGGTTGGGTCGGCCAGATGTTTGAGGTACGCGGTGGCCTGGGTTTGCAGTTCGCCTTGCAGCGTGCTGGTAGCGGACAGGTCGAGGCGGTCGAGGTCATACAGCGGACGGTTGAGCAAACCGGCCAGACGGCTGCGCGCCACGCTGATGCCCTTGTTGGTTTCGATTGGCTGAATGGTGGGTTGGGTGGCCCAGTCGCGGTAAGTCACTTGGCTGGCCAATGCCGCCGCCGCGAGTGGCGCATCAATCACGCCATTTTGTGCCAGCAGGCGAATATGGCTATCGGTGAGGCTGGCCAGTTCATCACGGCCCTTGGTCAAATAATGAGAAGGGCGACGCTGAGCGATCATGAGTGACAACATTTCACGTAGGGCCAAGCCTTTTTCCGACAGGCTTTTCGGATCCGTATCGGGGCTGGCCAGACGTTCATTGGCCTTGTTGAAATCGGCGCCATACCAGACCCGCAAGCCTTCGGCCATTCCATGCACTTCACCGTGGCCCGGTACCGCCGACAGCGGAACACTATTGAGGTAGTCACGAACTACATTTTGCCGGGCCTGGAGGGTCTCCGGCCCCGCTTGGTAGGCCCGCACGCTGGCGGAAATCATTTGCCGGATCTTTTCCGCGCCCGACATCGTCAAGCCATCAGGCGAGTGTCGATATTTCTCCAGCTGCGTTGCCAGCGTACTGCCACCCGCCGACTGACCGGGCAGACGCAACAACTTGGCCACCTGGGACCACGCTGCCATACCGAATCGTGGCCAGTCCACGGCAGGGTTGGCCAAAGGCTGGTGGGGATCGAGCAAAAAGCGGTTTTCGATGAACAGCAAACTGCTGACCACCAGCGGAGGGATTGTCGCAAAGCTTGAATAGAGTTGTTGTGGGTATTTGAACTGGTACAGCGGTGCCGCGCGGCAATCGGTGATCGACAGCCCGGCCTGGATTTTCTCTGCATAGGGCACGAAAAAGCCCTTGTCGCTGTACTTCATCAGCGCCGGGGAAAAGCGGGTTTGTGCCGACACCACGTAATCGCGTTTGAGCAGGCGCGGTAGAAATTCATCCAGAGCGCTGTAACCCAAGCGCTGATCGAACGGGCCTGCGCCAGGATAGCGAATAGCATCGCTGGGGCCGGGTTGCAGCTCGTACTTCAGCGAGGTGGCATATTTGCTGATTTCCCGCGCCTGAAACTTGGAGGTGCGCATTTCCTTGGCCGCGGCGAGGCCCAGGACAATCAGGATAATCAGCAGCAACAACCAGAACGCCCCCCAGCCGTGTCGGGAACGACGGGGTTTCTCAGGTAAAGGCGCTTCATCCACACGTTCAGTCGGAACCACAGTTTTACTCGAATCGGTTTGCCACAAAGCGCCCATAGTCGACTGATCCATTCACGCAGATTGATCGGACTTGTTTGAAGCTTAGACGGTGGTTGGCGTTGGTGAAAAAATTGTGAATAACCAAATATCGGGTATGCACTATTCCTGGTGACTGGTGACTGGTGACTGGTGACTGGTGACTGGTGACTGGTGACTGGTGACCTATGGTCTGTGGTCTGTGGTCTGTGGCGAGGGAGCTTGCTCCCGCTGGGCTGCGAAGCAGCCCAACCCTGACCATCGCGGTTTGTCTGATAAATACCATTCGCCGGTTCTGCGACTGCTTCGCAGCCGAGCGGGAGCAAGCTCCCTCGCCACAAAGGTTGTGTCGCAGTTCAAAGCCAGCAGGCATCCCAGAGTGGGTAATCGCCAATTTTCTTGACCAATCCTGCCCGTAACGGATTGGCAACAATGTAACGAGCAAAAGGCAGAAGCTCTTCGCTATCGCGTATTGCCCGATCGTGATAGCCGGTCTGCCAGAAAGCCCCTTCATTGTTTGAGGCTCGGTTGATGGTGAGGGTGCTGCGGGATTTGGTGGCTTGCATGAGTTGCGCCAGGGAGTGTTGTTCGAGTTGTACCAACCAATGGAAGTGATCTGGCATGACGACCCAAGCTATTGAGTTGATCCACTTTTGGTCGTGGGCTCGCTTGAACTCGGCGACCAACAGGCGCCCCAACCGCCAATCAGTGAATATTCGGCGGCGTTGATGCACAACCGCAGTGATGAGATAGGCTCGACCCTCTTCTGAACAGCGTCCATGGCGTAGCAAATGGGAATTGGGATGTGGATGCATTCCTTGCGTCCTTTTGTAGTGATCCTCATTTGACCTTAGCTCCCTCTTTACATAGCTGAAGCTGCAACTTCTGACTGAAATTTCCGAGATCCCTGAAGGATCCAGGCGCTTTTGTGGCGAGGGAGCTTGCTCCCGCTGGGCTGCGAAGCGGCCCCAATCCCTGCAATCGTGATCTGTCAGGTAAAACCGGTGTGTTGGGTTTGCGACTGCTACGCAGCCGAGCGGGAGCAAGCTCCCCTCGCCACAGAAGTGGTATCGTCTGAAAGGGCCGAGCTAGACGCATCAAAGAGGTAAATGCTGCCTAGGTAGGGGCATGACGATGCACCATTGCTGTGCAATACTCGGCGCCGTTTCAGTGGCGAATAATCCTACATAAGTCAGGTAATGCCCCTCCGTAAACCGCGCTTTTGCCGAGAGTTATGGCTGAATGTTGTGGTTTATAGAGTGAAAAACCCTGCCGGAAGATTTTTATACTGCACGCCCGCTGATCTTGCAGGTTTTGGTCCTGCAAGACGTGTCTGCCCATGAAGCAGGCCCGGTTTCGCAGAAGCGCTGGCTTATCGGTCGGTGCTTCGACACTCGGTGGTCACATCCAATAACAAGACGAGGTTGTACCTATGCCAGTCGGCAATCACCTGCCTCACGGCGAGACCGCTCAGGGCGGCCCGCTTAAACGCGAACTCGGCGAACGGCATATTCGCTTGATGGCGCTCGGTGCCTGTATCGGCGTCGGCCTGTTCCTGGGTTCGGCCAAGGCCATCGAAATGGCCGGCCCGGCCATCATGCTCTCCTACATCATTGGCGGTCTGGCGATCCTGGTGATCATGCGCGCCCTCGGCGAGATGGCTGTGCACAACCCGGTCGCCGGTTCGTTCAGCCGTTATGCACAAGATTACCTCGGCCCATTGGCAGGCTTTCTGACCGGCTGGAACTACTGGTTCCTGTGGCTGGTGACCTGCGTCGCGGAAATCACCGCGGTGGCGGTGTACATGGGCGTCTGGTTCCCCGACGTGCCGCGCTGGATCTGGGCTCTCGCTGCGTTGATCAGCATGGGCTCAATCAACTTGATCGCAGTGAAAGCCTTCGGTGAGTTCGAGTTCTGGTTCGCCCTGATCAAGATCGTCACCATCATTGCGATGGTGGTCGGCGGCATTGGCGTGATCGCTTTTGGCTTCGGTAACGACGGCGTCGCCTTGGGGATTTCCAATCTCTGGGCCCATGGCGGCTTCATGCCCAATGGCGTGCAAGGCGTGTTGATGTCCCTGCAAATGGTGATGTTCGCCTACCTCGGCGTCGAGATGATCGGCCTGACTGCCGGTGAAGCCAAGAACCCGCAGAAGACCATTCCCAATGCGATCGGCTCGGTGTTCTGGCGGATTCTGCTGTTCTACGTCGGCGCCTTGTTCGTGATCCTGTCGATCTACCCGTGGAACGAAATCGGCACCCAGGGCAGCCCGTTTGTGATGACCTTCGAGCGTCTGGGCATCAAGACCGCTGCGGGCATCATCAACTTCGTGGT
Source organism: Pseudomonas sp. S2_A02 (assembly GCF_054668495.1). Lineage (NCBI taxonomy): Bacteria > Pseudomonadati > Pseudomonadota > Gammaproteobacteria > Pseudomonadales > Pseudomonadaceae > Pseudomonas > Pseudomonas sp. S2_A02. The sequence goes on from NZ_CP162776.1 coordinate 4,998,259, forward strand.
GATCACCGCTGCGCTGTCGTCCTGCAACGGCGGCATCTTCAGCACCGGGCGCATGCTTTACAGCCTGGCGCAGAATGGCCAGGCCCCGGCCGGTTTCGCCAAGACCTCGAACAACGGCGTGCCGCGTCGTGCGCTGCTGCTGTCGATCGGTGCCTTGCTGCTGGGCGTGCTGCTCAACTATCTGGTGCCTGAGAAAGTCTTCGTCTGGGTCACCGCGATTGCCACCTTCGGCGCGATCTGGACCTGGGTGATGATCCTGCTGGCCCAGCTCAAGTTCCGCAAAGGCCTGAGCGCCAGTGAACGTGCCGGCCTGAAATACCGCATGTGGCTGTACCCGGTCAGTTCTTACCTGGCACTGGCCTTTTTGGTGCTGGTGGTTGGCCTGATGGCGTACTTCCCGGACACTCGCGTGGCACTGTATGTCGGGCCTGCTTTCCTGGTGCTGCTGACAGTGTTGTTCTACGTGTTCAAGCTGCAACCGACCAATGTGTCGCAAGGTGCGGTGCGTTCGGCTTCTTGAGTCTGTAACGCCAGAAATACAAAAAGCCCCGGTCGAGATGACTGGGGCTTTTTATTGGTTGACGCGATCTTCTGTGGCGAGCGAGCTTTTGTGGTGATGGGCTTTTGTGGCGAGGGGGCTTGCCCCCTCGCCACAAAGCTCCCTCGCCATAATGGCTTGTCTAGACGACGGCGGTTTGAGCTGGTCGATTCAACCGCTTGTTGAAATCCAGCCAGGCCCCCAGCAACGCCATCAACCCGACTCCCAGCAGTGCACTGAATATCTGGATTGCCAGTGTGTTCCCGCCCAAGGCATTGAGCATGTCAGCCAACGGCGCCAGCAACACACCAAGGCAGAACACTTCCAACGAATAACTGCCCATGCGACAGCTTTGTTGCGCCAGCCAGTGTCGCGTCCAGCCCGTGCCCGGCAACAACCTGGCGGTGACGTAGGCAAGGGCGAGGAAGTGCAGCAGGCGCGCCGGTGAAAGGTTGGTCTTGCTGATCGGATAGAGCCATTCGCCGAGTCGTTGGGGCATGAAGGCGTCATGCCCGCTCGGCCACTTCCACGACACTGCGATCAGCCCGGTCACCATCAGATAGGTCAACGCGGCGATAAAAACCGGCTGCCGAGTCAGCTGCCGAGGTTGTTGCACCCGAGGCCTTTGCCCATGAATCGCCGCCGCGCCACCGAGAATAAACAGTAGCTGCCAGGCCATCGGATTGAAAAACCACACGCCACCGCCGGTGCCCGCCAGGTTCCACTGAAGCCATGGCGCCAGCAGGTACAAAACCACCGACAACCCCACCACGTATTCAGCCTTGCGCAGTAGCATCGGCAGCACCAGCGGCAGGCCGAGCAGCAACAAAATATACAGCGGCAGCGGGTCCATCAGGTTCGGCTTGAAGCGCAGCAACAACTCATCCATCAACGCCTGCTGCGGATTGCCGAGGAAATATTGCAAGCCCATTTCCTGCACCAGATCACGGGTTTCCACGTGGCTGTTGGCGAAGAATACGATGCCCATCAGCAGCGCCAGCAAAAAGATATGCACCACATAAAGCACCCAGGCGCGTCGCAGGATTTTCACCGTGGCGACCATGAAACCGTCGCGCCGGGCGATTTTGCCGTAGGCCAGCACGGCCGCGTACCCGGCCAGGAACACGAAAATCTCCGCCGCATCGCTGAAACCGAAATTGCGCACCGTGAACTGCGCGAGCGGGTTTTGCGGCACGTGATCCCAGAAGATGAAGATCAGCGCCAGGCCGCGAAAAAAGTCGATTCGGTGATCGCGTTCAAACGTCATGACAGCAGGCTCGTGAGCGGGGGCGGCGCGCAGGGTGGCGTGATTCGCGGGTAATTGCAAAAGGCTGGATATTACCGAATGTCTCAGCAGTCTATAGCGAACGAATTGAACCCATGCCCGTCGGTCTGCCGGGCAGTTCGCGCACCAGAACGCCCCCTGATGGGCGTCTGCCGAACATCTACACTTCGTTTTCAGGAGTGTGAAATGTGAAAGTTTCGCTGATTGTCCCGGTATTCAATGAAGAGCAGGCGATCAGTCTGTTCCATCAGGCGGTGCGTCGCGAATTGAAACTTGACCCGTGTGAGGTCGAGATCGTGTTCATCAACGATGGCAGTACCGACCGGACGGCTGAGCAAGCCAAGGCGCTGGCACAGGTCGATGAACAGGTATTGCTGATCAACTTTTCGCGCAACTTTGGCAAGGAGCCGGCGTTGTTTGCCGGGCTGGAATACGCCACCGGCGATGCGGTGATTCCCATGGACGTCGACCTGCAGGATCCGATCAGTGTCATCCCGCGGTTGATTACCGAGTGGCAAAAGGGTGCCGATGTGGTGCTCGCCAAACGCCGGAATCGTGACAGTGACAGTTATTTGAAACGCCACAGCGCATCGCTTTTCTATCATTTGCTGAACAGAATTTCTTACACACGGATCGAAGAAAACGTCGGGGATTTCCGGCTCATGGACCGCAAGGTGGTTAATGTGATTCGCGCGCTTCCCGAGCATCAGTTGTTCATGAAGGGCGTTCTGTCCTGGGCCGGGTTCACCACAGCGGTGGTCGAATACGAACGGGCCCGGCGAGTGGCAGGACGCAGCAAGTTCAATGGCTGGAAACTGTGGAACCTGGCACTGGAAGGCATTACCTCGTTCAGCACGGTGCCGTTGCGGTTGTGGACTTACATCGGTGGCGGCATTTCTATCTTCGCGGTGCTGTATGCGGTGTACATGGTGCTGGACAAGATTTTCTTCGGCAACAGCGTCCCCGGTTACCCCTCGCTGATGACGGCCATTCTGTTTCTCGGCGGCGTCCAATTGATTGGCATCGGCATCCTCGGTGAGTACGTCGGCCGCATCTACATCGAAGCCAAGCACCGGCCGCGTTATGTGGTCAAAGATGTCATTGGCGGCAAAGACCGGATCGGGCTTTAGCATGGGCAGACTGGACGACTTTTTCAGCAAAGAACTCGGGCGTCGTCGGGTCTGGCTGTTTTTCCTGATCGCGACCCTGATTTATGTCATTCCGCTGATCCTCGCGGACTATCCCTACATCGATGACAACTGGCGCTCGCTGTCGGCGGGTACTGCCTGGGCGGGGCAGGGGCGGTTGTTCACCGAGCTGTTCTACAACCTGCTGACGTTCAGCGATGCTGCGCCGAACATCTTTCCGTTGCCGCTGTTGATTGCCACGCTGGCCATGGCCTCGGCGTTGACCAGCCTGACATTCCATTACTACCCGCAGCCGACGATATCCTGCTGCCTGGTGCTGTTACCGCTCTGGTACAACCCGTTCTTCCTGCAGAACCTGTCTTATCAATACGACGGGCCGGCCAATGCCTTGAGTCTGGTGGCAGTGATCTACGCGATCACTTTTCGTCATCCCTCGCGCATTCTGCAATGGCTGGTGCCGGCCTTCCTGATTGCGCTGGCGCTGGGGCTCTATCAGGTGAGCCTCAATGTGTTTCTGGGCCTGTGTTGCCTGGAATTGCTCAGGGGCGCGAATGACAAATGGGCCTGGCGGCAGTGGTACGAATTGATCGGCTGGAAAATCGCGCAGGCAGGGCTCGGCGGGTTTATCTACAGCGTCACGGCCTATCCATACATGCATCACGATCGCGTCTTATTGCTGAACTGGGTAGCGGCGCCTTTGCTGCAACTTGAAATCAACATCGGCCGGGTGCTGGAAAAAGTCGCGCTGCTGTTTCACGGTGGATTCACTTGGGTGTTCGCCGTGCTGCTGTTGTGTGCCCTGGTGGGCAGCGCAGGGTTGGCCCGCAACGTGATTGAACGCCACGACACCGGGCTGAGAAAAATCGTGATGGGCCTGGTGTGCGTGCTGACGGTGCCGGTCGTGACTTTATTGGTGTCGGGTGCTGCGCTGTTTTTCCGCGACTTCAATGAAGGCGCCAGAACCTTGATGGGTTTCGCGGTGTTGCTGGTGCTGTTGTTCTATTTGAGCCGTCTGGCGCTGGCATCGATTCATGAGCGGCTGCCGATGCTGTTGGCGGTGCCTCTGCTGGCCATGCTTTCGTTGTCTTACGCCTATGGCCGCGTGCTGACGGTGCAGAACACCTTTGCGTCCAGCGCGTTGTTTTCCCTGGGGCATGACATTGCGGCCCATCGGCAACTGCACGAGGCCAAGCGTATTTACCTGTCGGTGAGTTACTCCGATCACTGGCTGGTGGGGGCTGCGGGCTCGTTCAAGCAGATGCCGGTCTTGCATTATCTGTTGAACATCAACTTCTTCATGCTGGCCGAAAACCTGCCGAAGGCGGGCATCACCAATGTGGAGGTGGAAAGGGAACGGCGTAACGCGACCCTGGTGGGTTACCAGGGTTATTCGCCGCTGGTGGAGAGCAAGTTCTATCGCATCTATCTGCTGGGCGATTACGGTTTTATCGTCATGAAAGAGCCGACCCCGGTCACCACGCTGCAGTGGTGAGCCTGGTGACTACCTCTTCGATCCCTCCCGAAAGTTTTTCATCCCGGATGGCCGACAGGACAGGTCTGGTGGCGGTGATCGTCCTCGCGTTGTTCGCAAGGTTTCACTCCATCACCGTGCCGGTCATCTGGTACGACGAGGCCTACAGCCTGCTGCTGGCCGAGGGCTCGCCTGCGTATATCTGGGCCACGACAGCTCGGGATGTTCATCCGCCGCTTTACTATGTCTTGCTGCATTTCTGGATGTTGCTGTTCGGCAATGGCGTGTTGGCTGCGCGATCCCTGAGTGCACTGGCCGATGTTGGCACGCTGTTGCTGTGCATTAAATTGATGAGTCTGGTGACAACGCGAAAGGCGACATGGATTGCCGCAGTGTTGTTGGCGTTGCTGCCGATGTCGGTGCGCTATAGCCAGGAAGTGCGAATGTACACCTTGCTCGGCTTCTGGCTGATGGGTGCGGCTGTGGCGCTGGTTTGCTGGATCAAGGCACCGGATCAAAAGCGTTATCCGGTTTTTTACGTGCTGTTGATGACGGCTGCTTTCTACACTCATTACTTCGCCGCGCTGTGCGTTTTGGTGCATTGGCTTTGTTGGTGGCGAGTGCGAAATGGCGGTCGGTCCACGGCAATACCCATTCGTGCCTGGGTCTTGGCCAACAGTGCAATTGTTGTGTTGTACCTGCCGTGGCTACCTTATTTCATCGATCAATTGCTGCGGATGGACGGGCTCGAGTGGATACCACCGCTCACCTGGCAAACAGCGCTGACCCTCGTTTGGCAGCTGATGATGATGGGGGATTCGACCACTTATTCATCTTTATGGCGTGTGCTGCCCTCGGTATTGATCGTCGTTTGCGCCGCTGCGGTGCTGCTCAAGGCGCGCCATGAGCGACCTTTCAGCGTCTTGCTGGTGAGCTATTTTTTTGTGCCGGTGCTCACCGTTTTTCTGGTGTCGCTGATCGTTCCGGTATTCAACGCCAGATACCTGGTGTTCGCCGCCGCCGCGTTACCCCTGATCGTTGCGCTCGCGCTGGACGCATGGAGCCAGCGTCACGCCGTTCTCGCCGCTGTCGCCATGGCTTTGGTTTTATTGGCAGAAGTACACGGGCTTTCGGCGGTCTACGCGCAAACGGATGAGATGAACGGGACAAGCATTCGCAAAGACGCAAGACTGGACGCCGTGATCGCAGGTCTCGGCCGCGAAGTTCGTCAGGGTGACGAAATCATCGTGGATAACCTGTATTGGTACTTGCCGTTCACGTACTACAACTCGACCGGTATTCAACCGAGGTTATACGCCTTCAAACCACCGACAGGCACCCTTTGGGGAACCGCCGAATACGGTGGTTGGGCACTCATTCCCCGTCGCTTGCACTCGATTCTCTTCGACGATTTTTCAACCTTGGAACTGAATGCCAGGAGGATCTGGTGGGTAACGGGCTACGCCCGTCCTGAACATGACGCATTGTTTCCCAAGCAGTGGAAGCAAGTGCAGAGGTTAAAGGAAGGGGACAGCGAAGCTCGTCTGTTCATTCTCGGCGCAGCAGCCCCCCCCCTTGAGGTTGACGTCAGAACGCATCCATCAGCACAACAATACAATCCCTCGCCTGGTAACCGTTGATCTGCGGCACCAGACGCCGAAAATGCTCAGACTGGCAATGAGCATCCAGCGCCGCCTTATCCGGCCATTGTTCGACGAAGATAAAGTGCCCGGGGTCTTTTTGATCGATGAACAGGTCGTAAGCAATGCAATCAGGTTCCAGTCGAGTCTTCTCGACCAGTTCGGCGTACCACGGGCGAACGGTTTCAATGTATTCGGGTTTGATGAAATCTTGAGCGATTACTTTAAGCAAAGTGTCCTTCCTTGGTGTTAAGCCCGCCTCTCGATGAGGTTGGCGTTCAAACAATGGTTACGCGGCAGACATTCTGCGCCTGGAGAAAAATCGAAAACAGCCCGGATTGAGATCAATCCGTTGCTCGGCTGGTCAGACAGCCATTTTCGATTGCCGTACCGGCAACTCAACCCGAAAGGTGCTGCCCACCCCGACTTCGCTACGCACCGAAATATCGCCCTGGTGTTTTTTCACGATGCCATAGGACAGGGACAACCCGAGCCCTGTCCCCTGGCCCACCGGTTTGGTGGTGTAGAACGGGTCGAATATTTTCTGCAGGTTGTCTGGCTCGATGCCTATTCCGGTGTCCGCGACCTCGATCGACACCGTTTCACCTTCAAGCCCGGTGCGTAGCGTGATGATGCCCCGTTCCGGCCCCATCGCCTGAGAAGCGTTGACGATCAGGTTCATGATCACCTGATTGATTTGCGACGGCAGGCATTCAATGTCGGGCAGCTTTTGAAACTCCTTCACCACATCGGCCTTGTACTTGAGTTCATTGGCGACGATGTTCAGGGTCGACTCGATGCCTTGTTGCAGATTAGCCCACTGCCATTCCTGATTGGAGTCCACGCGGGAGAAGTCCTTCAGGTCTTTGACGATCTGGCCGACGCGGCCGATGCCTTCCTTGGATTCTTTGATCAGCAGCGGAATGTCTTCGCGCAGAAAGTCCAGTTCCACCCGTTCACGTAACTGACCGAGACGGTCAATGACCTCGCTTGAGCCAATGGCTTTTTCCGCCTCCCGATAGGCATCGAGCATGTCCTGCAGTTGCTTGAAGTAGCCATCGAGGGCGCCGAGGTTGGAGGAAATGAAGCCGATGGGGTTATTGATTTCATGGGCGACGCCTGCCGCCAGTTGCCCCAGCGAAGCGAGTTTTTCCGACTGCACCAGTTGGCTTTCCAGTTGTTTGCGCTCGTCGATTTCTCGCTGCAAGGCCTCGCTGGCCTGCTTGAACTGGGTCGTGCGTTGATCCACCAGATGCTCCAGATGGCTCATCTGAATGGACGCACGTTCGGTCATTTCCCATTTGGTTAGCAGGGTGTTGGCCATCTGCTGGACTTCAATGTTGTCGAACGGTTTTTTCAGAATCAGCAGGCGGTCGTGGGCGTGCAAGCGGTCCAGCAGTTCATCCCAGGAATAGTCGGAATAGGCGGTACACACCACCACTTGCAGCTGCGGGTCTTGCTGCCACAGGTGTTCGATAGTTTGCGCGCCGTCCCAGCCTTCAGGCATGCGCATGTCGACGAAGGCCAGCGCGTAGGGGCGGTTATCCTGTAATGCCTGGATGAGTTTGCCCAGACCCTCCTGACCGCCATAGGCAGAGTCCAGTTCGAACAAGGCGCTGGCGGACTTCACTTCGCTGCCGAACAGCGCGGCCTCCATTTCGTCCAGCTCTACATGCTGCGCCGATGTCGGGGTGAGGATTTTGCGAAAGTCTTCATGGATGGACGGCGTGTCGTCAATCAGCAGAATGCGTCGGTTCGAAAGTTCGCTCATGCTTCCTCCATGACCGGTTTCAACGGGATCTGCAAAGTGAACAGTGCACCTTTGCCTGGCCCATCGCTGTGGGCGGTGAGGTGGCCGTTCATCTCGATCGCGGCCAGGGCACAGCTGTGCAGGCCGAAGCCGTGACCTTCCTTGCGGGTGGTAAAACCGTGGGCAAAGATCCGCGTCATGTTCTCCGGCTCGATGCCTTCGCCGTCATCCTTGACGCTGATTTGCAGGATCGTGTCCTCGACGACTTTCACCCCAAGGATCATTTGCCGCGGGCGATTGCTGAGGTCGGTCATGGCGTATTTGGCGTTGCTGATCAGGTTGATCAGGATCAGCAACAATCGGTGTTTGTCGCCCATGATTTGCGGTACGTCGCCGTACTCCTTGACCACCGTGACGTGATGCCGGCTCAGGGCGCCAGCGTTCATTCGCAAGGCGTCTTCCAGCAATTCGCTGATGTGCAGCGGTTCCATCAGGCTGTTGGCGCCTGCGTAGGACTGCTGGGTGGCGACGATGTCCTTTATGTGGTCGACGCTTTTGCTCAGTTGCGCGAGTTCGTCGGTCATGCCTTGTTGTTCCAGGGCAATGGCCTCCACCAGTTGATTCAGGTAGCCGGGCAGCATTTTCCCTTTCTCGTCCTGGGTCAGAAAGATGCCCAGATCGTCCTGATGCGCGTTGATCAGTTGCATCGCCTTGCCCAATCCCTGGGCCTTGCTGCTACGCAGCTTGCGGGTGACCAGGTCGGCCGAGATGTTCACGCTGTTGAGCACGTTGCCAACGTTGTGCAGCACGTTAGTGGCGATTTCAGCCATGCCGGCCTGACGCGCGGTGTCGAGCAGTTCGCTCTGGGTGTCCTTGAGTTGGCGAGTGCGTTCTTCGACCCGTTGTTCGAGGACGTCGTTGGCAGTTTGCAGTTCTTTGTTGACCCGATTGATTTCGCCGAAGCTGCGCATCAGGCGAATCGCCAGGTACACCAGCACCAGTACCAGCAGCGTTGAAAAGACCAGCATGTAAAAGTGATAGCGTCGATCCACCGCGTCGGCGCGTTGCTGATCCTGATTCAGCAGATTGGTGATGTCGTCCAGCCGTTCGGCCACAGGCACGGCTTCGATGTTTTCCAGCAACCGATTGACCACCGGCTGTTCACGCAGGATCAGCGCGATGTGATTGCTCAAAATATCGATAGGGCTATGAAACTGCTCCGGTAATCGCTCCTTGTTCACCCCCAGTTTGTTCAGCCCGACCAGGATGTCGGCCGCTCTGTCGTCGGAGGTGACCTGGGCGAACTCCAGACTGCTGAGCAGCAAGTCGTAGGTGTCGGTGGCAATGTTCTGGAGTTGCAGTTTGTCTTCGTCGAGCAACCGGGTAAGCGGCTCCTGGATGTCGTCTTCGGCGGTGGGCAAAAACGCCAGTGAGTTGCGCAGCACCGCGTTGTGGGATTTGAACTGCTCCACCAGCCGGGTTTTTTCCTTAACGGCGGCGCGGTATGCATCATGGCCGGAATGCCAGATGGGGTCATTGCGGCCGTGATTGGACTCCATGGTCTCGAATTGCTCCCACAACTGGGTCATCTCGTTCAGCGGTGCAACCAGCGGATCGTAATTGTGGCTGATGGCAATTCTGGCCTTGAGAATCTCGGTTTCCCACTGCGCATTGAGCTGTTTGATCTGACCGATCAGGCCCCGGGACTCGGCGTACGTCGAGGTCTGGTCGGAGCTTGATTTGAGGTACAGAAACAACAATGTCGAGGCCAATAGCAAGGCCACTCCACTGAGCAATGCCAGGTTGCGACGGTGGTATGTTTTCATAAAGGTTTGCCTCCCCACTCACCGGTCAGGGTCTTGAGGAATTTGATGATCAAGGTCTTGTCCTGGTCAGAGGGCACGCGACCGAGCTGGAACTTGAACATCACGTCTACCGCTTCTTCGAGCGTCTTGGCCGAGCCGTCGTGAAAGTACGGCGCGGTCACGGCGACATTGCGCAGGCTCGGAACCTTGAACACGTTGCGATCCTCTTCAGCCTTGGTGACCAGATAGCGGCCCAGATCGGCTTCGGTGGGGTTGCCCCGCACCTGGAAGTAATCGCCCATGACCCCGAACTTCTGGAACATGTTGCCGCCGATGTTTACCCCTTGATGGCAAGCGATGCAGCCGTAGTCCTTGAAGCGTTGGTAACCGTACTTCTCATCGATCGTCAGAATCTCGGTATTGCCCAACAGGTATTGGTCGAAACGCGAGTTGGCGCTGATCAGCGTGCGCTCGTAAGTAGCCAGGGCATTTTGCACATTGCTCATCGTCACGCCGTCCGGGTAGGCCTTGGCGAAAGCGCTTTTGTAAGCCGGGTCGGCGGTCAGTGTCTGAACGACATGCTCCCAATGACTGCCCATTTCGCTGGGGCTCTGCACCACTTCGTGGGCTTGCGTTTCCAGGGTATCGGCGCGGCCATTCCAGAATTGCCGGAAATTCAGACTTGAGTTGAAGACGCTGGGAGTGTTGATCGTCAGGGGATCGCCTTTGAAGCCAATAGACAATGCTTTGTCGTCGGCGCCTCCGATTTCCAGGCGATGGCAACTGGCACAGGACAGGCTGTTGTTGACCGACAGGCGTGGCTCGTTGAACAACTGGCGACCGAGTTCAACTTGCAATGGATTCTGCTGGGGCACTGCGGGCAAGGGTTTGAGTGGCTCGTCCAGCGGTGCGCCGTTGGCTATCAGGCAACATCCGAGTAGAGGCGCAAGAAGCAGGTAGTAGAAGGGGCTCGACATCTTATGATTCCTTGGCGCAGGGGGCCTGGGTGTCGTTACACATCATTCATTTGGTGCTGGATGGAGCGGACTGCACAGACGTCAGGTATTGCACAAAGGCATCCGGCTCCACGGCTTTGCTGAAGTAATAACCCTGGCCTTCCTCGCACTGGAGGGCCTTGAGAAAATTCAACTGTTCGAGGGTTTCCACCCCTTCGGCAATGACGGTCAGTTTGAGGCTCTTGCCCAGGCTGATGATGGCGCTGACCAGAGCCGCGTCATTGCTGTCGCGGCTCAGGCCACGAATGAATGACTGGTCGATTTTCAACACATCGATGGGAAACCGTTGCAGGTAACTCAGGCTGGAGTAGCCGGTGCCAAAGTCATCGATGGCCAGCCGTACGCCCAATGCCTTGAGTCGATTCAGCGCGAGCATCGTGGCGTCGACGTTCTGCATCAATACGCCTTCTGTAATTTCCAGCTCCAGTAATGTGGGGTCCATACCGGTTTGCTTGAGTATCTGCTCTATACCTTCGACAAAGTCCCGCTGGCGGAAATCGATGGCCGACACATTCACCGACATGCAGAGCTTCGTCAGGCCTTTTGCCTGCCAGGTGCGGGCTTGTCGACAGGCCTGGGCGAGCACCCATTTGCTCAACGGTACGATCAAGCCGCTGTCCTCGGCTACACCGATGAAATCTGTCGGGTAAACCCAGCCTTGCCCCGGCTTTTGCCAGCGGATCAAAGCCTCGGCGCCGACCACCTTGCCGCTGCCCAGATCAAGTTTGGGTTGGTAGTGCAGGACAAATTCGTTGCGTTCCAGCGCCAGGCGAATACCCGACTCGATACTCTGCTGTTCCCGGGCGCGCTGGTTCATCTCATCGATGAAAAAGCTGAAATCGTTCGGGCCGCTGTCCTTGACGTTGCGCATGGCGGTTTCGGCTTTTTTGATCAGTGCGATGGCATCGAAACCGTCCTCGGGATAGATGCTGATGCCCAGGCTGGCCGTCACGCTCAGGTCGTGGCCGGCGATGTGTTGAGGCGTGCTTATGGCGTTCAGGAGCTTTTCGGCGATGCCCTTGGTCTGTTGGGGGTGGTGGATGTCAGCCAAGATCACCACAAACTCATCGGAGCCGTAACGAAACACCGAGTCGGACTCGCGCACGCAGGCCACAAGATTGTGCCCGACACGTTTGAGCATCTCGTCACCGGTCGGGTGACCCAAGGCATTGTTGATGCGCTTGAAGCGATCGAGCCCCAGAAACATCACGGCCAGTTGTTTGTCATGGCGTCTGGACAACGCCAGTGACTGGTTCAGCCGGTCGCCCAGCAAGGTGCTGTTGGGCAACTCGGTCAATACGTCGTACTGCAACAAGTGCGATACCTTGAGCAGCTCGTGGACCCGGGCCTCGATGGTTTGCTCCAGGGTCAGCACTTTCATGGCCGCGTCCTGCGCCATCTGCCACTTCCAGGTCAGGGCGCTGGCCATCTGGCGGATTTCCAGGCTGTCGAAGGGTTTTTTCAGCACCAGCAACTGATCGCCGAACTCCAGTCGTTCGGCCATGGCTTCCCAGGTGTAATCGGAGAAGGCCGTGCACAGCGCGATTTGCAGGTGAGGATCAGCCTTCCAGAGCTGTTCGATGGTTTCCAGACCGTCCCAGCCGGGGGGCATGCGCATGTCGGTGAACGCCATGGCGTAAGGGCGACCTTGAGCCTGGGCACGCTTGACCAGTTCGAGCGCTTCCTGGCCCTGATAGGCCGAGTCGAGCTGGAATATCAGCCGAGTAGATTGCTGGCTGCCGAACAGCGCTGCTTCTGTGCCGGCGATGGTTTGTTCGTCGTCGGTATCCGGGCCGAGGATCTTGCGAAAGTCCTGATGGATCGAAGGCGTGTCGTCGATGATCAGAATGCGCCGGTTAGCCTGGGCGAACGGAGTTTTCATTCCTTGTCCTCCATGGCACGCCGCGGGTCGTCGGGCATCGCTCCGCTTTCGTGGCTGGCATGCACGATGCTCCCGGCCTTCAGCAACTCGGCGGCCTGTTGGCTGCTGACCGCTTGGCTGAAGTAGTGACCCTGGGCGTTCATCGGTGAGCCGGTGGCCATCAACGAACTGCGTTGCTCCTGGGTTTCGACGCCCTCGGCGATAATGCCGATCCCTACTTCGCGGGCGAAGTTGATGATGGCCCGCAAGGTGGTTGCACTGGCCGGGTCGCGTGCGGCCATGTCGATGAAGGTCTGGGCGAGTTTCAGGTGATTGACCTGATAAGTCTTGAGGTAATCGAACGAGGAGTATTCGGTGCCGAAGTCGTCGATGGCGATTTTCACCCCCAACTCACGCAGGCGCGGCAGTACGTCGTTGTGCGTCCACTTGGTCTGGGCCAGGGTCGCTTCGGTGACATCGAAGCGCAAGTCCCACGGGCACAGTTCCCAACGCGCGGTGGTGCGCAACACATCATAGATCAGCTCGGGACCGCTCTTGAGCTGAGCCAGGGACAGTTTTATTGCCACCACCGGCGGCGCCATGCCTTCGTCACGCCACTGGCGCATTTGCCGACAGGCACGCTCCAGCACCCAGTGACCGAGGGCGATGATGGTGCCGGTCTTTTCCGCCGCGGGCAGAAACGCCTGGGCTTCCAGCAACCCGCGCTGAGGGTGGTTCCAGCTGACCTGCGCTTCCATGCCGAGGATCTTGCCAGTGCTCAGGTCTACTTCCGGCCAATAACGCAGTTCGAGTTCGTCGTGTTCGATGGCGGTTTTCAAGTCGTTGGCGATGGTCATGCGCTCAACCACTTCCTGATTGATCTCATCGGAGTGGAAGTGGTACTGGTTGCGGCCCTTTTCCTTGGAGCGATACAGCGCCATGTCGGCTTGGGTCAACAGGCTGTCGGCGCTGAAGCTGATCGGCGCGTAACTGCTGATGCCGATGCTGACCGAGACCCGCACATCATTGCCGGCCAGGGAGTAGGGCAGCACCAGTGCATCGCGGACCTTGGCGGCCAGGGCCGCTGATTGGGTCGGATCGCCGACATCCAGTTGCAGTATCGCGAACTCGTCGCCACCCAGGCGGGCAACCACATCGTTTTCGCGCACGCAGTTTTTGATGCGCCTGGCGACCTCCTGCAACAACAGATCGCCCACCGGGTGGCCCAGGGTGTCGTTGATGCGTTTGAAGTGATCCAGGTCCAGGTAAAACATGGCGAAGGGTGTAGCCCCGCGCCGGGCGGCGGCGAATGCCTGGTGCAGCCGTTCGATCAGCGTCGCGCGGTTGGCCAACCCGGTCAGCCCGTCGGTGCGGGCCAACAGGGCGATTTTTTCCTCGGCCAGTTTGCGTTCGGTGACGTCGATGATGATGCCTTCGACTTCCAGCAAGCGGCCTTCATCGTCACGCACCGGGATATAGCGGTTTTCGACCCAGCGCCAGTCGCCGTCGCCGGTGCGCATCCGGAATTCGATGGAAGCACCTGCCGCATGGCGGTCCAGCACCCGGGCCATGGCCGTATCGACTTTTGATTGATCGTCGGGATGGATCAGCTCCTGCGCCCAGTTGGAGGATGCCACCAGGGCCGCCGCAACGTGGCCGTATTTGGTGATGTTGTGGGAGATGTACATCAACGGAAACGACGGTTCGCCTCGCAGCCGATACAGAATGGTCGGGCTGTTCTGCACGATGATGTTGGCGTCGGACAGCTCCCGGGTGCGCTCTTCGACCGCGAGCTCCAGCAAGGACATTTTCAGCGCCGCGTCTTCGGTCATTTGCCACTTGGCGGTCAATGCGCTGGCCATCTGGCGAATTTCGATGGCATCGAAAGGCTTTTTCAGGATAAGCAGGCGATCGCCCAGCTCCAGACGCTCGGCGATGTCTTCCCAGGAATAGTCGGAATACGCGGTGCAGAGCGCCACCTGCAACTTGGGATCGACTTGCCACAAGCGTTCAATGGTTTCCAGACCGTCCCAGCCCGGTGGCATGCGCATATCGATGAAGGCCATCGCGTAGGGCGAGTCATTCGCCAGCGCCGTCTCGACCTTGTCCAGCGCTTCGCGGCCCTGAAACGCGGAATCGATGACGAAACTTTGCAACGATACCGACGCCGAGGTACCGAACAGGGCGTTTTCGGCGCTGATCAGGCTGTCGTCTTCGATCGATGGCGGGCTGAGAATCTTGGCGAAATCCTCATGGATCGACGCGGTGTCATCGACGATGAGAATCCGCCGATTAATGCGCGCAAGCAGCGTATTCACTGACATGCGCCTGTACCGACAGCAGGTTGGTGCAATGAGCTCATAGAGGGTATCCCTTCCCTGATCGCTGGATGGAGCGAGTATCGTTCTGGATCCGAGTGATCTGAGCATAGTCGCCCGGCCGGCACTTCGCCCGGTTGACTGAAACGAATCATTTCCTGGGTCGGGCTGAAAATCATCTAGCCTGTAAGTCAGGCGCGGGAACGCCAGGACGTTTGCCCCGCGCGCGCCATAAAGACACACGTTTTCTTGAGGTAATGCCATGGAAGAGCAACTCCCCACGACTGTGACCGATAAACCCAAGTTATTGCTGGTCGACGATGAGGAGTCGATTCTCAACAGTCTGCGCCGCCTGCTGCGCGGTCAGCCTTACGAGGTACTGCTGGCCACCAGCGGTGCCCAGGCCTTGGAGATCATGGCCCAGCAGCCGATCGATCTGGTAATGACAGATGCGCGTATGCCTAATATGGACGGCGCCACGCTGCTGGCTCAAGTCCACCAGCGCTATCCCGACACCACCCGGATCATGCTGACTGGTTACGCCGATCCGTCGGCCATTATCAAAGCCATCAATGAAGGGCAGATTCATCGTTACATCAGCAAACCCTGGCACGATGAGGAAATGCTGCTGACGCTGCGACAATCACTTGCCTATCAGCATTCCGAGCGTGAGCGCTTGCGTCTGGTGCAAGAGACATGGGATCAGAACGAGAAACTGAAGCAGCTCAACGCCACCCTGGAAAAACACGTCGCGGCCCGCACCAGCGAGCTGCAACAGACCGCCGACATGCTGGACCTGGCCTACGAAGAGCTCAAACGCAGCTATGTCACCGGTACCGAAGTGTTTTCGTTGCTGGCCAACCTGCGCCTGCCGCCCGCCAAACAGACCAACCGGCAGATCATTGAACTGGTGCGGGTGTACTGCAAACTCCATGGCCTGGACGAAGGCACCAGTCGTGACCTGACCATGGCAGCGGCGCTCTACAACATCGGCAAGTTGAGCTGGACCGACAGCATGATGAGCACGCCCTCGGACCTGCTGCATCACAATGACCGCGAGCGCTATCGGGGTTATCCGAAGCAGAGTGAATCGCTGCTGATGACCCTCGATCCGATGAAGGATGCCGCGCGGCTGATCCTGCATCATCAGGAGCGGTGGGACGGCAGCGGTTTTCCTGATCGGCTCAAGGGTGAAACGATTCCGTTCGGTTCACGGTTGCTGAAACTGGCGGTGGATTTCATCGAGTTGCAGCGCGGGCTGATCCTCGAACGACAGATGAACAGTGACGAAGCCCTGGTCTATATCCGCCAATACGCCGGTCGCCTCTACGACCCGGAACTGGTGGAGGATTTCATTCAGGTCTGCGCCACTTATCTGAGCGACGTGACGCTGGCCGATCCGACGGTCAAGGTGCTGGCCACCCGGGATTTGGTGGCGGGCATGATCCTGGCGCGCAATCTCAATGCCGACAACGGCATGCTGCTGCTCAATGCCGGCAAGGTGTTGAATGGGCCGCTGGTGGAGAAGTTGATCGCTTTCGAGGCGATGGAAAGTGCCAAGTACAGCATTTTTGTGAAAGTGCCGGAGGAAGTGGAGGGCGCGCTTCTGGAGACGAGTTGAGCCTTCAGGCCGTAAGTAAGACGCATAACCTGTAGGAGCGAGGCTTGCCCGCGAAGAACGATGACGCGTAGTACCTGAAAAACCGCGGTGCATTCTTCGCGGGCAAGCCTCGCTCCTACAGGAAGGACTGGGGAGATTTTTTCGGCGTGACGAAGAACCGGCCCTCATGTGATCCTTGCTGCTTTTACCCAAGGCCAATCCTGATCCATGACGCTTTCATCCGCCGCTTCGCCCCGCCTCATCCGCATTGCCGCTGCCCTGCTGATCGGCCCCGACGGTCGCACCCTGCTGGTGCGCAAGCGCGGAACCCAGGCGTTCATGCAGCCGGGGGGCAAGATCGAGCCCCATGAGCAACCGGTCCATGCCCTCGCCCGTGAGCTGGAAGAGGAACTGGGGCTGGTCATCGATCCGGCGCAAGCCGCCTACCTGGGACAATTCTCGGCACCGGCCGCCAATGAGCCGGGTTATGTCGTACAGGCCGAACTCTTTCAGCTGACCATCGATTCGCACGTTTGCCCGGCGGCGGAGATCGAAGAGGTGCGCTGGATCGATCCAGCCACTGATGGCGAAATCACGCTGGCGCCATTGACACGGGACCTGATCTTGCCGTTTTATCGAGCCTCACTGATCGAAACTGCCTGATCGTCCAAGGACGGAGGATGCCCATGATCCCACTTCAAGATTTGCTGATTTTTGCCGCCGCGGCGTTGCTGATGGTGCTCACGCCCGGGCCGAACATGATCTACCTGATCTCTCGCTCTATCTGCCAGGGGCGCAAGGCCGGAGTGACTTCGTTGCTCGGCGTGGTCGCGGGGTTTTTAGTGCACCTGTTCGCGGCCGCCGCGGGTTTGACCGCGGTGTTCGTGGCAGTGCCGATGGCTTACGAAGTATTGAAGTGGGCTGGCGCGCTGTACTTGCTGTGGCTGGCCTGGCAGGCGGTCAAGCCTGGTGCGCGCTCGCCGTTTGAGGCGCAGCAGCTGCCGGCGGATTCGTCGCGCAAGTTGATCACCATGGGCTTTCTCACCAGCGCCCTGAACCCGAAGATTGCAGTGTTTTACCTGTCGGTGTTTCCGCAGTTCATTACCCCTGAGCACGGTTCGGTGTTCACCCAGAGCATCATCCTCGGCCTGACCCAGATCAGCGTGAGCTTCAGCGTCAATTTGCTGATCGCGCTGTTCGCCGCGGGCATCGCGTCCTGGTTCGTCAACAATCCGAACTGGCTGGCGATGCAGCGTTACTTCATGGGCTTCGTGCTGTCCGGGTTGGCGGTGCGCTTGATGCTTGAGCAGCGGCGAGCGGCCTGAAGATGTGGATTGATCGGCTTGATGCCAGCCATGCTCTGGATTACCGGGCGTTGATGCTTGAGGCCTATGACTTGCATCCCCAGGCGTTCACTTCCAGCGTGCGCGAGCGCGCCGTGATGCCATTGAGTTGGTGGGAATCGCGCCTGACCAGCAAGCTGGACATAGTGTTCGGGGCGTTCGAGGAGGGCAAGTTGGCGGGCATCGTCGGCCTGGCGTTCGAACCTCGGGAAAAGGCCCGACACAAGGCGACGTTGTTTGGCATGTACGTTTCAGGGGCGGTTCGACAGCGTGGGCTCGGTTATCAACTGGTCCAGGCCGCGTTGGCTGAAGCGCAGACCCATCAGGGGCTGCGGCTGATCCAGTTGACCGTCACCGCCGGCAATGAAGCGGCATTCAAGCTGTATCAGCGTTGCGGCTTCGTGCAATTCGGGCTTGAGCCGCTGGCAGTGCGGGTCGGCGAAGACTACTTCGACAAGATCCATATGTGGCGCGAGCTCTGCCCCCCCCGATTGATCGTTCCCACGCTCTGCGTGGGAATGCAGCCCGGGACGCTCCGCGTCCCTTCCAGAGCCGAACGCAGAGCGTCCGTTGAGGCATTCCCACGCGGAGCGTGGGAACGATCATCCTAGACTTGTCGCTGCTCGCTCCTAAAGGGAATAGGTCGCTCTATCGGACAGCACTAACCCCATCCAGCGTCGAAAACGACGTGTCCTTGGCCGTCAGCAAGAAGTCGCGCATGTACGGCGCATCCAGCATGTCGGCGCGAATCCCGGCGTAGAGCGTCGCGAACAAGCCTTTTTCCCCCAGTCGCTTGGCCTTCACATAACCCCGTGAACTGTATTCATGCAGCGCCCAATGAGGCATGCCGCAGACGCCGCGACCGCTGGCCACCAGTTGCATCATCATCACCGTCAGTTCCGACGTGCGCACCTGTGCCGGTTCGATGTCGGCCGGTTCCAGAAAACGGGTGAAGATGTCCAGCCGATCACGCTCCACCGGGTAGGTGATCAAGGTTTCCGTGAGCAGATCTTCGGGCACGATGTACGGCTTGCTCGCCAAGCGGTGCTGATTAGCCACCGCGAGCATGGCCTCGTAAGTGAACAACGGCACGTAAGTGATCCCGACCAGTTCCAGTGGATCGGAGGTCACCACCAGGTCCAGGTCGCCTCGGGCCAGCGCCGGCAGCGGGGCAAAGGAGAAACCCGAGGCCAGGTCCAGCTCGACTTCCGGCCAGGCATCGCGGAACTGGTCGATGGTCGGCATCAGCCACTGAAAGCAACTGTGGCACTCGATCGCCATGTGCAAACGCCCCGCAGTGCCACCGGCCAACCGCGCAATGTCCCGCTCGGCGCCGCGCAGCAACGGCAAGGTGGCGTCGGCCAGTTGCAGCAGGCGCAAGCCGGCACTGGTGAAGCGCACCGGTTTGGTCTTGCGCACGAACAGCGGCATGCCCATGCGTTCTTCCAGCTCTTTGAACTGGTGGGACAGCGCCGACTGAGTCAGGTGCAAGCGGTCAGCCGCATCCACCAAGCTATCGGCCTCGCGCAAGGCGTGCAGGGTTTTCAGGTGACGGATTTCAAGCACCGGGGGCTCCATGAGGAAAATTTGTGATCAACACGAAAAGGTTGAGTTTGTCTCATGTTGGGTGGGCTGTCGACAATAGCACCATCTTTTATAGGGAGGACTTTCACCATGGCCTTGGCCCACACACTTGGTTTCCCGCGCATCGGCGCCGACCGCGAACTGAAAAAAGCCCTCGAATCCTACTGGAAGGGCGATCTCGATCAGGACGCACTGAAAAGCGTCGGCCGCCAATTGCGCGCCACTCACTGGCAATTGCAGAAAGACGCCGGCATCGACCTGCTGCCGGTGGGCGACTTCGCCTGGTACGACCAGGTACTGACTCATTCTCTGACCTTCGGTGTCATCCCCGAGCGTTTCGACAGTGCCAAGGATTCCCGTGGCCTGCCGACACTCGACACCCTGTTCGCCATGGCCCGTGGTGCTACCGCAGCCTGCTGCGGCGGTGAACACACCAAAGCGCAATATGCTCAGGAACTGACCAAGTGGTTCGACACCAACTACCACTATCTGGTCCCGGAATTCAGCGCTGATCAACAGTTCAAACTGAGCTGGGAACAGCTATTCGATGAAGTCGATGAAGCCAAGGCTTTGGGCCACAACGTCAAACCGGTGATCATCGGCCCGCTGACTTACCTGTGGCTGGGCAAGGCGAAGGGTGATGACTTCGACAAACTCGACCTGCTGGAGCGCCTGCTGCCGATCTACGGCGAAATCCTCGGTCGCCTCGCTGCCCAAGGCGTGGAGTGGGTGCAGATCGACGAACCGATCCTCACCCTCGACCTGCCACAGGCCTGGAAAAACGCCTTCGAACGCGCCTATCACATCCTTCAATACTCGCCGTTGAAAAAACTTGTGGCGACGTACTTCAGTGGCCTGGAAGACAACCTCGGCCTGGCGGTCGGCCTGCCGGTGCAAGGCTTGCACATCGACGCGGTGCGCGCACCGGATCAGCTTGGCCAGATTTTGGATCGTCTGCCGACCTACAAGATTCTTTCGGTGGGCCTGGTTAACGGCCGCAATGTCTGGCGCTGCGAACTGGAGCAAGCGCTCGCGCAGCTGCAACCAGCCCAGGAGCGTTTTGGCGATAACTTGTGGGTCAGCAGCTCCTGCTCGCTGCTGCACAGCCCGGTGGACCTGGACCGTGAAGACAAACTCGACCCGGAATTGAAAAGCTGGCTGGCGTTTGCCGTGCAGAAGTGCGGTGAAATCGCCGTGCTACGTGATGCCCTCAACGACCCGCAAGCGCCAAAAGTGCAAGCAGCCCTGGCTGAAAGCCGTGCGATTCAGGCCGGTCGTGCCCAATCGCCGCGTATCCACAAAGCCGAGGTGCAAGCGCGGATAGAAGCGATCAGCGCTAAAGACAGCCAGCGTCACTCGCCGTTTGCCAAACGCATCGAACAACAACAGGCACGGCTGAAACTGCCGGCGTTCCCGACCACCACTATTGGCTCGTTTCCGCAGACCGGAGCAATCCGTCTGGCGCGCCAGGCCTTCAAGCAAGGCAAGCTGTCGGCCAACGATTACACCGATGCCATGCACAGCGAAATCCGCCACGCCGTGCAAATCCAGGAACGCCTGGGCCTGGACGTGCTGGTACACGGTGAAGCCGAGCGCAACGACATGGTCGAGTACTTCGCCGAGCAACTGGACGGCTACCTGTTCACCCGGTTCGGTTGGGTCCAGAGCTACGGTTCGCGCTGTGTCAAACCGGCGATCATCTATGGTGACCTGAGCCGTCCGAAACCAATGACGGTCGACTGGATCACCTATGCCCAAAGCCTGACCGATAAGGTTATGAAGGGCATGCTTACCGGTCCCGTGACCATGCTGATGTGGTCGTTCCCGCGCGAAGACGTCTCGCGCAAAATTCAGGCGCAGCAACTGGCCCTGGCCTTGCGCGATGAAGTGGTGGACCTGGAAAACGCCGGCATCAAAATCGTCCAGATCGACGAAGCCGCCTTCCGCGAAGGACTGCCGCTACGCCGGGCGCAATGGCAGGAATACCTCGATTGGGCGGTGGAAGCCTTCCGTCTGAGTGCATCGGGCGTGCGCGACGAAACCCAGATTCACACCCACATGTGCTACAGCGAATTCAATGACGTGATCCAGTCCATCGCCGCCATGGACGCCGACGTGATCACCATCGAAACCTCACGTTCGGACATGGAATTGCTGGAGGCCTTCGAAGCCTTCGACTACCCGAACGACATCGGGCCGGGCGTTTATGACATCCACTCGCCACGGGTGCCGGATACGGCCGAGATGGTGAAGTTGATGAGCAAAGCCGTCAAACGCATTCCGGCAGAGCGGTTGTGGGTCAATCCCGATTGTGGGTTGAAGACTCGCGCATGGCCGGAAACAGAAGCCGCACTGGTGAACATGGTCGCGGCGGCGCGACAGTTGCGTAGTCAGTTGGCTTAACTCTGCGGCGCCCGATCTGGCGCCTTTGCGGGCAAGCCCGCTCCCACAGGGTAGGGGCCGAACACAGATTTTGTGTACGGCATCAATCCTGTGGGAGCGAGCTTGCTCGCGATGCAGGCGACTCGGTCTCGGACATTACCGTTCAGCACTCTTCATCAAACTGTCACGTAACTGTGGCAGCGCGCTTGAACAAACTTCATCAGACTCGCGCTCTACTGGAGTTCTGCGTTTCGGTGTTTTTCATGCGTGCACGATTTTTATCCACAGCGGTCTTTCTGGCCGCTGTGTTGTTCAATTTTCCGTCTCTTGCGGCGTCTCGTTGCGATGTCAATGTTCCGACCGAACGGGTCGATCTGGATCAGGTGAGCCTGGCGTACCAGAGTATTGGCCGTGCCTCGGACCCGGCGTTGTTGTTGGTGATGGGCCTGGGCGGGCAGTTGATTCACTGGCCGGACGAGGTGGTGGTCGCGTTGTGTCAGCAGGGTTTTCGGGTGATTCGCTATGACAATCGCGATGTTGGCCTCTCGACCTGGCGGCAGACGCCTGTCGACGCCAACCTGACCTTCGAAGTGCTGCGCTACAAACTCGGTTTGCCGGTATCGGCGCCGTACACCTTGACCGACATGGCGGACGATGCCTTTGGGCTGATGGATGCCTTGCACGTCGAGCAATTCCACGTGCTGGGCGCGAGCATGGGCGGGATGATCGCCCAGCATATGGCGGCCATGGCTCCGCAACGGGTCGAGAGCCTGACGTTGCTGATGACCAGTTCGGGGGCCGAAGGTTTGCCGGCGCCGAGTGCGGCGCTGGTGCAGTTACTCGCGCGACGCGGCGCGCCGAATCGCGAGGTGGCACTGGAGCAACAGGCTGATTTGCTGGCGGCATTGGGTAGCCCGGCGGTGAGCGATGACCGGCAGGCGTTGTTGCAGCAGGCGGCGCAATCCTACGACCGGGCATTCAACCCGGAGGGCGTGAAGCGTCAGATCATGGCGATCCTCGCTGAACGCAGCCGCGTGGCGCTGCTCAATCAATTGCGGGTGCCGACGCTGGTGGTTCACGGCACCGCCGATCCGTTGTTGCCGGTGATGCATGGCGTGCACTTGGCGGCGCACATTCGCGGCAGTCAGTTGAAGCTGATTCCGGGTCTGGCCCATCGTTTTCAAGAAGCGTTCAAGGCGCCGTTGTTGGCGGCGGTGTTGCCGTATTTGCAGGCCCACCGTGAAGACACCTCGCACTGGGCACAAATCGATCCAGTGGCCGAACACAATCTTCTGTAACACCCAAATCCAATTGTGTGAGCGGGCTCTTGTGGCGAGGGAGCTTGCTCCCGCTGGGCTGCGAAGCAGCCCCAATCCTGCACAGGCTGCTGAGTCTCAGGTAATCCGCATTGACCTGTTTACGACTGCTGCGCAGCCGAGCGGGAGCAAGCCCCCTCGCCACAAAAGCGCCTCGATTACAGTGGAGGCTGTTTTACGTTGGAACGAAGTTATCAAGCATCCGGTTCACCGCCAGTTCACCCAACATGACGGAGTTCTGGATGCCGAGCACGGTGTTGCGCTGCGGGCCGTTCAGCATCCCCGCGAAATCACTCAACATCACGCTCGCCGCCGCCAGCGATTCGCAGGCGTTGACCAGCAGGGTTTCGTTATCGGCGTCGGGGGCGACGGAGTAAAGGGTGCTGGGTTTGCGTGGGGTGTCTTTGGGAATGACCGGTTTGAGGTAGTAATCGAGGGCGCGGTCGGCGGCTTCGTTGAGCTTTTTGGAGTTTGGGGTTTCGTAGGGGGAAACGTCGTCGGTTTCCGGTGGGTTCGGCGTAATCTTAAACATGGGTATTCTTCCTAATAGTAGAGCTGCAACCCGTCTCGCTACTAAACGGAAGGGTGGCAGCTGTGCGCAAGTTAGTAGACCGGTAAGATCACCCAAAAACCCGGCGCGCCCGAGGGCGCCATGCGCACAGCTACCATCAAGCGCAGGTCGAAACCTGACTGGATGACACTTGTGCAACCGTGGATAAACTTAGCCGGGCTACTAAACCCGATCACTGGGAATCAGTGATACGAACCAAGTTACCGACAGGCCTCCAGGCGCACAAGCCGGCGGATTCTGACGTGGTTGTAGGCGATGACGCAAGGCGCTGTAGCTTTCAGGAAGTAACGCTAAACAGAACTAAACACGCTCTCCCAAACACCCAAAAACCTGTGGGAGCGGCGGTGCGACGATTCGACTTGCCCGCGATGGCGGCGTGTCAGTCACCGCAGATGTCGTCTTGAGCACCGTCATCGCGGGCAAGCCCGGCTCCCACAGGGATAGTGGAACGGCTGCCACACGGGCTCAGCCTTCGGGTGTATCGTTCAAACTTTCCGGCGCTACCCAAGCCTGCGAGGTGTGTGATGAGTCCCCCCCTGAAAATCGATTTCGTCAGCGACGTGTCCTGCCCCTGGTGCGCCGTCGGTCTGTATAGCCTGACCCGTGCCCTGGATTTGCTCGGCGACGAAGTCCTGGCCGAGATCCGTTTCCAGCCGTTCGAACTGAACCCGAAGATGAGCCCCGAAGGCCAGAACATCACCGAGCACATCAGCGAAAAGTACGGCTCGACGCCTGAGCAATCGCAAAAGAATCGCGAAATGATCCGCGCGCGTGGCGCCGAGGTGGGTTTTGCCTTTCGCACGGACGGCAACAGCCGTATCTACAACACTTTCGATGCTCACCGCTTGCTGCATTGGGCGGGGTTGCAAGGGTTGCAGTTCAACCTGAAAGACGCACTGTTCAAGGCGTATTTCACCGAGGGAGGCAATCCCTCCGATCACGGGCAATTGGCGCAGATCGCTGAAAGCGTGGGGCTGGACCGGCAGCGGGCCGAGGCGATTCTGGCGTCCGATGAATTCGCCAAAGAGGTTCGCGAAGAAGAACAGTTGTGGTTGTCGCGCGGGGTGAGTTCGGTGCCGACGGTGGTGTTCAACGGGCAGTACGCCGTCAGTGGCGGGCAGCCGGTGGAGACGTTTGTTGGCGCGATTCGCCAGATCATGAGTGAAGCCAGGGGCGGTACAGTCAACGGTTGAATGGACGTTACACGCTCGATCGTTCCCACGCTCTGCGTGGGAATGCCTCTAGGGACGCTCCGCGTCCAGTGACGCGGAGCGTCACGGGCTGCATTCCCACGCGGAGCGTGGGAACGATCAGTTAAGCCTCGCTCCTACAGAACGGAGGGGTTATCCATGGACGCGAACCCAAACACTGACCAACACCGTCGCCGCCATCAACCACGCCACCGCCGCCACCGCCAGCGAGGCCTCCAATCGCATTCGGTCGACCATCACATACAAAGTCGCCAGGTAGACGAAGTACGGAATGATCGACCACATGCCAAACACGATGGTGGTCTTCAGATCATCCAGCGAACGCCCCTTGCCGACGATGTAATGAGCGATCAGCGCAAAAGTCGGAAACAGCGGCACCAGGCCTGCGATGTAATAGTTTCTGGTCTTGGCCAGCATGGCGAGGATCACCACCACTGCCGCGCCCAAAGCTGCTTTGAGCATCAGGTCCATCAGTGGCTCAGTCCGTATTTCTTCACTTTGTCGAACAGCGTGGTCTTGGCCATCCCCAGTTCCTGGCTCGCCTGGGTCAGGTTGCCGCCGCTGCGCTGCAAGGCGTCGCTGAGCAGGTTACGTTCGAACGCTTCCACCGCTTCGGCGAAGGCCAGGCCCTGGTTGCTGCCGCTGGCACCGGATTTCTTGAAGGCCGGCAGGCCGAGGGCGAAGCGTTCGGCGACGTTGCGCAATTCGCGTACGTTGCCCGGCCAGTCGTGGCTCATCAGGGTCGACAGGGTCTGATTGTCCAGCTCCGGCACCGCGCGGTCGAAGCGCAGGGATGACTGCTGCAGGAAGTGTTCGAACAATTGCAGGATGTCTTCGCGGCGTTCGCGCAGCGGCGGCAGTTCCAGGGTTACCACGTTCAGGCGGTAATACAGGTCGCTGCGAAACTCGCCGGCCTTGCTCGATTGATCCAGATCGGACTTGGTCGCAGCGATCACCCGGCAATCCACCGCCACGCTCTGGTTCGAGCCGAGGCGTTCGAGGGTGCGTTCCTGCAACACCCGCAGCAGTTTGATCTGCAGCGGCAGCGGCATGCTTTCCACTTCGTCGAGGAACAGCGTGCCGCCGTCGGCGTGTTCGATCTTGCCGATCCGCCGCTTGCCCGCACCGGTGAAGGCATTGGCCTCGTGGCCGAAAATTTCGCTTTCGAACAGGTTCTCTGGCAGGCCGCCGCAGTTCAGCGCGACGAACTGCTTGGAGTGCCGACGGCTGAAGTCGTGCAGGCAGCGCGCAACCAATTCTTTACCGGTACCGGTCTCGCCTTCGATCAGCACGTTGGCCGAGGTATCGGCGACGTTGGCGATCAGTTCCCGCAGGTTCTGCATGGCCGGCGAGCGCCCGATGATCCGGCCTTCGAGGGAGTCGCGCTCGAACAGTTGTCGACGTAACGACGACACTTCCCGCGCCAGGCTGCGTTGCTCCAGCGCTCGGCGCGCCACATCCACTAGGCGTTCGGGGGAGAAGGGTTTCTCCATGAAATCGTAGGCGCCTTTCTGCATCGCGCCGACGGCCATGGAAATGTCGCCGTGGCCGGTAATCAGCACCACTGGCAGGCTGCGATCGCGGGCCTTGAGCCGGGTCAGCAGTTCCAGGCCATCAATGCCCGGCAGGCGGATGTCGCTGATGACGATGCCGGCGAAATTATCACCGACCCGCTCCAGCGCTTCTTCGGCGCTGCCGACACCCACGCAAGGAATGTCTTCCAGGGTCAGCGCCTGTTGGCAACCAAGCAGGACATGGGGGTCGTCTTCGACGATCAGCACACTAAGGTCGTTGTTCATATCGGCTCGGCGGGAGTGGGGCTTACCAACGGTAAACTGAGGACGAAGGTGGTGCCACCGCTGGCCGGGTGCTCGACACCCAGATGCCCGCCGGTGGCAGCGGCCAGGCTCGCGGAAAGGGTCAGGCCGAGGCCCAGGCCTTGTTCGCCGGGTTTGGTGGTGAAGAACGGTTCGAACAGATGCTTGCGCGCTTCGGCATCGATGCCGTGGCCGTTGTCGCGTACCCGCAGACGATATTTGCCGTCAAACGCCTCGCCTTCGAGCCACAACGCCGGCTGGGGCTGCGACTGCATGGCGTCGAGCGCGTTGCCGATCAGGTTGACCAGGATCTGCTCCAGACGGGTCTGGTCGATCAGCACCTGCACGTCTTCGAGGTCACGGTGCAATTGCAGATGAGCGCTTTCCATCCGGCCGCCTAGCAATTGCAGGGCGGCGTCCACGGCTTTGCCGAGGCTGGCCTGGCCCTTGTCATCGCCGCGCCGGGCGAAGGAACGCAGGCTGGCGGTGATCCGGCCCATACGGTCGATCAGTTCGTTAATCGTCTTGAGATTGGTGCTGGCCACATCAAGCTGACCGCGTTCCAGAAAGCGCACGGTATTGCCGGACAAGGTCCGCAAGGCTGCCAGCGGCTGGTTCAATTCGTGGGCGATGCTGGTGGACATCTGGCCGATGGCGGCCAGTTTACCGGCCTGGATCAGTTCATCCTGAGCGCGGCGCAACGTCTCTTCCGCCTGTCGGCGTTCGCGGATCTGGCCCTTGAGCCGTTCGTTGCTGGCACGCAGGTCGGTGGTGCGTTCGGAAATCCGACGCTCCAGTTGATTGTTGGCTTCCTGCAGGGCTTCCCGCGCCGCGAGACGGGTGGCGATCACCTTGCGCCGTTCGTTCCAGGCGATCAGCAGAAACGCCACCAGGGCAAACGCCACCGCCACCAGAATCCCCTGATTGATCGCTTCACGCCGCAAATCCTGCAAAGGGGTGAGCAGGGTGAAGTTCCATGGGGTGTCGCTCAGCGGCCGGGTTTGCGAGAGGTAGCTGATGTTCTCTTCATCGGACATCAATTCGCTGTTGGCGGGAAAGGTCAGTTTTTCCTCGCCTTCGGCGAGTTTCTCCCGCGCCAGCGGTTGCAGTTCGTTCAGTGGAAACCAGTAGTACTGCAGACTGCGGGCCAGTTTTTCCTTGGTTTCCTCGCTCAATGGCACAACCGATTTAAGCCGCCGCGCCGGATCGCTGGAGAGAATGATGATGCCGTTCTCGTCGCTGACGAAGGCTTCCAGGCGCGCACGTTGCCAGCGTTCTTCCATGGCTTCGAGGCGGACCTTGACCACGGCGACGCCAATGATCTTGCCGTGCTCTTCCAGGCCATGAGCCAAGTAATAGCCGGGTTCGCCGCTGGTGCTGCCGATGCCGTAGAAACGCCCCGGCTGACCGCGCACGGCGTTCTGGAAATAGGCACGGAAGGACAGGTCTTCACCCAGATAACTGTCGACATCGCGCCAGTTGCTGGTGGCCAGTACGCGACCGGTGGTGTCCATCACATAAATGGCCCGACTGCGGCTACGCCGGTTCAGGCCTTCAAGGTATTCGTTGACCGTCTGCCGCAGTTCTGGAGACGGGTCGGCCAGCAGCCTGGAAACACTGGATTCGAGTTCCAGCAGGCTGGGCAGGTAGGTGTACTTGCTGATTTCGCTCTCGACGGCGCGGGCGTGCAGTTCCAGCTGACGCTGGCCGTTCTCGCTGAGACCGCGAATTCCGTAGTGTTCACTGACCCAGAAGCCGATGTAACCCAATCCGATCATCAGGGCGATGATCAGTGGCGGCAGGAACAGATGGCGAATCAAACGGGGTTTCACGGCGAGTGATGGCGGCGCGGCGCGATAGAGAGTGGAGTCGCATTTCATCACAGATGCCTTGGGTCAACCACAACACAAATATCCATATACCCACGGCCCCCCTGTGGGAGCGGCCTGTGGTGAGGGGGCTTGTCGGAACGCCGCATCGCCCCGTTGGGTCGCGAAGCGGCCCCGGCATTTAGAAGTCAAACCGCATGCAACGGGTTTACGACTGCTTCGCAGCCGAACGGGGGCAAGCCCCATCGCCACACAAGCCCGCTCCCACGTTGGGGAGCGGTGCCTTCCTTAGTGCTGCAAAATTTTCGCGAGGAAGTGCTGTGTACGTTCGGCACGGGCGTTGATGTCGCCGAAGAACTCTTCTTTCTTGCAGTCTTCGATGATCTTGCCCTGGTCCATGAAGATCACCCGGTCCGCCACTTTACGGGCGAAGCCCATTTCGTGGGTCACGCACATCATGGTCATGCCTTCGTGGGCCAGTTGCACCATCACGTCGAGTACTTCGTTGACCATTTCCGGGTCCAGCGCCGAGGTCGGTTCGTCGAACAGCATGACGATCGGGTCCATCGCCAGCGCACGGGCAATCGCCACACGCTGTTGCTGACCACCGGAAAGCTGGCCCGGGTGCTTTTTGGCGTGGGCAGAGAGGCCGACGCGCTCAAGCAGTTGCAGGGCTTTCTTGGTGGCTTCTTCCTTGCTGCGGCCCAGCACCTTGATTTGCGCGATGGTCAGGTTATCGATGATGCTCAAGTGCGGGAACAGTTCGAAATGCTGGAACACCATACCGACGCGCGAACGCAGTTTCGGCAGGTTGGTCTTCGGGTCGGCAATGGACGTGCCATCGACAATCACGTCGCCTTTCTGGAACGGTTCCAGCGCGTTGACGCATTTGATCAGGGTGGATTTTCCGGAACCGGATGGCCCGCACACCACGATCACTTCGCCTTTTTTGACCTCGGTGCTGCAGTCAGTCAGTACCTGGAAGTCGCCATACCACTTGTTGACATTCTTGATAGAGATCATACGGCAAACCTTTTTTGCAGACGCTTGACCAGCTGCGAGGCGGCAAAGCTGATGATGAAGTATGTGAAACCAGCGAAGATCAGGAACTCATTGGAGCGGCCGATGATGTCGCCACTGGCGCGCGAAGCATTGAGGAAGTCCACCAGACCCACCGCGTAAACCAGCGAGGTGTCCTGAAACAGGATGATGCTCTGTTGCAGCAGCAGCGGGGTCATCTTGCGGAACGCTTGCGGCAGGATGATCAATCGCATCATCTGGCCGTAGCCCATGCCCAATGCCTGGGCGGCGCCCATCTGGCCCTTGGGGATCGACTGCACGCCGGCCCGGACGATTTCGCAGAAGTACGCCGCTTCGAACATCATGAACGCCACGATGCACGAGGCGAACGCGCCGATCGGGGTGTCTTCACCGGTGATCCAGCGCAGTACGAATGGCACCGCCAGGTAGAACCAGGTGATGACCAACAGCAGCGGGATCGAGCGGAAGTAGTTGACGTAGGCGCCGGCAAGGTTCGACAGCAGTTTGTTGTGGGACAGGCGCATCAACGCGAGGATGGTGCCGAGGATGATCCCGCCGCTCACGCCCAGAGCCATCAGTTTGAGGGTCATGACCATGCCGTTCCACAAACCCGGCAGGGACGGGATGATGCCCGAGAAGTCGAATTCCATCATTTACCCCCTACGGAAATCAGGCCCGGTACGGCGACTTTCTTCTCGACGCCGCGCATCAGCAGCATCAGGCCCATGTTCAGCGTGAAGTAGATCAGCGTTGCCAGGGTGAAGGCTTCGAACAGGTTGGCGGAGAACTCGGCAGTCTGTTTGGTCTGCGCAAGCAGCTCCATCAGGCCGATCAGCGAGGCCACGGACGAGTTCTTGAACACGTTCAAAAATTCCGAGGTAAGCGGCGGAATGATGATGCGATAAGCCTGGGGCAGCAGCACGTTCCAGTAGATCTGCGGCAGCTTGAAACCCATGGCACGGGCAGCTGATTCCTGACCGCGAGGCAGCGCCTGGATACCGGTACGTACTTGTTCGCAAACCCGGGCAGTAGTGAACAGACCCAGGCACACGACGACGCTGAGGAAGGCCGAAGTGGTCGGGTTGAGATCCTGCTTGTACCACTCTTGGATGTCCGCAGGCAGCAGGTCGGGCACCAGGAAGTACCAGATGAACAGCTGAACCAGCAGCGGCACGTTACGGAAGAGTTCGACGTAGCAGGTCGCGATGCCCGATACGATGCGATTCGGTACCGTGCGCATGACGCCCAGAATCGAGCCCAGCAGCAGCGCGATGATCCAGGCGGCGACGGCGATGGCGATGGTCCAGCCCAAACCGGAGAGGTACCAGTCGAAATAAATCTCGCTGCCCACGCCGGTGGACTTGAAGAACACGCCCCAGTCCCAGTTGTAATTCATTAGGGTCTCCCCTCGGATTCGTTCGATGTGCAAATGCCCGCCTGGGGAAGCTCCGTTCCCGCCCGAACCTTGAAGTTCAGGCACACACGAGCGGCTCGACAGCCACCGGTTCGAGTGTTTCCAGAAATGCCAGCAGGGAGTGACAAATCCCTGAAAGGGCGCAGGCCCTCTCAGGGGATAAGGTTAGTCAGAAATCAGGATTTCTTTTCGTCAGCCGCTTTGTCGGTCGGATTGGCGATCAGAGCCTTGAGCTCTTCGCTCATCGGGAACATCAGGTTCAGGCCTTTTGGCGGGATTGGCTGCATGAACCATTTTTCGTAGATCTTGTTGATCTCGCCGGACTTGTAGGTCGCGATGATGGCGTCGTCGACAGCTTTCTTGAACGGCGCGTCGCCTTTGCGAACCATGCAACCGTAGATTTCATTGGACTGTGCAGTCCCGGTGACGGCCCAATCGGTTGGCTTCTTGGCCTTGGCCATTTCACCGGCCAGCAAGGCGTCGTCCATCATGAAAGCCACGGCACGGCCGGTTTCCAGCATCTGGAAGGACTCGCCATGGTCTTTGGCGGAGATCACGTTCATGCCCATTTGCTTGTCGGCGTTCATCGACTTGAGGATGCGCTCGGACGTGGTGCCGGCGGTGGTCACAACGTTCTTGCCTTTAAGGTCGGCGAAGTCTTTGTACGGGGAATCTTTCTTGGACAGCAGCTTGGTGCCGATTTCGAAGATGCCGACGGAGAAGTCAACTTGCTGCTGACGTTCGACGTTGTTGGTGGTGGAGCCGCACTCGACGTCCACGGTGCCGTTCTGCACCAGCGGGATACGGGTTTGCGAGGTGACCAGGTTGTATTTGACCTGGAGGTTGGGCATGTCCAGGTCTTTCTTGATGGCTTCAACGATTTTCAACTGGATATCGTGGGAGTAGCCAACCGGTTTGCCGGAAGCGTCCGCGATATAGGAAAACGGAATGGAAGCGTCACGATGCCCGAGGGTGATGGTGCCGGACTCTTTGATCTTCTTCAGTGTGCCGGTGAGTTCGGCAGCGAAAACTGGAGTGCTAATCAGAGCGGCAGCAATGGCTGCGCCCAGGATATGGGGAACGATGCGCATCAAATTTTCCTCGACATTGTTTTTTTTATGGAGCCAGTTCATCGGCCTTTTGGTGCTTCGAATGCCTGACGGCTCCTGAAGTGTTGGCGCAACAGGCATTCGTCCAAGAGTGTAGAGCATGACTCGTGCCAGGCCAGGCGATATAGATCAAGTTATTGATTTATAAGGATATTAAATATTTATGGCGTGATTTTTTCACGATCAGTAATCCGGTTATCCGAATCGACCGACAGGTCGCGTTCGGAAAACCGAATACAATCTTGGGTTTTACTCAAACCCTGTGGGAGCGGGCTTGCCCGCGATAGCGGTGTATCAGTCGACATTATTATTGACTGTGCTGGCGTCATCGCGGGCAAGCCCGGCTCCCACAGGGGATCGAGATGTGTTCGGAATACAAAAAAGCCCCTGAATCGTGAGATTCAGGGGCTTTCGTTCAACCGGATTGCCGATCAGGCTGCTTCGATCTTGCTGCGGTTCTGCTCAACCTTGTTCAGATAGTCAGCCAGCTTCTGCTGCTCGTCCGGTGTGGTGAACAGCCCAAGCTTGCTGCGGCGCCACAGAATGTCATGGGCGGTGGTCGCCCATTCTTCGCTGCACAGGTAATCGACTTCGCGGGTGTAGAGGCCGCCGCCGATGTGTTCGCCCAGGTCACTGAGGTTTTCTACGCCCTCGAGCATGCGCCAGGTGCGGCTGCCGTAAGTGGTGGCCCAGCGTCGAGCGATCTCGGTGGGCACCCAGTCGAACTTGTCGCGGATCCGCGAGCTCAAGGCCTGCGCAGTGGTCATGTCTTCGCCGCCAGGGAGGGGGCGCTGGCGGTCCAGCTTGGCTTGATGTGCGTGAAGTACGGGGTCAGTTGCGCCAACGCCGACTCGGCCAATTTGCGGTAAGTCGTCAGTTTGCCGCCGAACACTGACAACAACGGTGCCTCTTCGCCACTGCCCGACAATGCCAGGGTGTAATCGCGGGTGACGGCCGACGGGTTGTCGGATTCGTCGTTGCAGAGCGGACGAACGCCGGAATAGCTGTGCAGGATGTCGTCGCGGCTGATTTGCTTCTTGAAGTGGGCGTTGACCACTTTGAGCAGGTAATCGGTTTCGCCTTCAGTGATCGCAACTGCAGCCGGGTCGCCGGTGTACTCGCGGTCGGTGGTGCCGATCAGGGTGAAGTGGTTCAGGTACGGAATGGTGAACACGATGCGCTGATCTTCGTTTTGCAGAATGTGCGCGTGTTCGCCTTCATATAGTTTCGGCACGATCAAATGGCTGCCCTGGATCAAACGGATGCCGTACGGCGATTCCATCTTCAGGTCGTCACGAATGAACTTGGCGACCCACGGGCCGGCTGCGTTCACCAGCGCTTTGGCGCGGATCGAAAACAGGCTGCCATCGGCGCGTTCCAGGTGCAGGTGCCAAAGGCCTTTGGTGCGACGGGCGCCGACGCAACGGGTTTGGGTGTGGACATGAGCGCCTTTCTCGCGGGCGGCCATGGCGTTGAGCACAACCAGACGTGCGTCATCGACCCAGCAATCGGAATATTCGAAGCCTTTGGTGATTTCGCTTTTCAGCGCGCTGTCCGGGCCGAACTTCAGGCTTTTCGAGCCTTCGAGCTTTTCCCGTTTGCCGAGGTGATCATAAAGGAACAGGCCGGCGCGGATCATCCAGGCCGGACGCAGGTGCGGGCGGTGCGGCAGCACGAAACGCATTTGTTTGACGATGTGCGGTGCCTTGGCCAGCAGCACTTCACGCTCGGCGAGGGCTTCGCGCACCAGGCGAAATTCGTAATGTTCGAGGTAGCGCAGGCCGCCGTGGATCAGCTTGCTGCTGGCGGACGAGGTGTGGCTGGCCAGGTCATCCTTTTCACAAAGGAACACCGAAAGACCGCGACCGGCGGCATCCGCTGCGATCCCCACGCCATTGATCCCACCACCGATGACGGCGATATCGTAGACCTCGGCGAGAGGGGGCGAAGGCAAGGTAGAAGTGGGCATCGGCTGGCCTCAGGCTTTTGATTTCTATATTGGAATTCGAACATTAATGTTCATTTGCGAAAATACTAGCCCATAAAGACGCCCGCAGCCAGTCAACTTCGATTGAAAATACTGATCGAAGGGCGGTTAAAGGAAAATTTACGAACATTGAATGAGCGTGGGAGTGCTTTTGTGGCGAGGGAGCTTGCTCCCGCTGGGCTGCGAAGCAGTCCTAAAACCGGTGAACGCGGTTTTCAGGAAGTACAAATTGTCTGATTTGCGTCTGCTGCGCAGCCGAGCGGGAGCAAGCTCCCTCGCCACAAGGGAGCGCGCTGTTTTCGAAGGGGGTTAAACCACTTCCAACCGAATCTTGTGCTGGCTCAACAACTGCGCCAAGGCTGGCGAGGGTTGCTGGTCAGTAACCAGGCAATCGATCAAGCTGATCGGTCCCAGGCGAATCATGGCGTTGCGCCCGAATTTGCTGGAGTCAGCCGCCAGAATCACTTGCCGGGCATTGGCGATGATCGCCTGGGATACCCGTACTTCCTGATAATCGAAGTCCAGCAAACTGCCGTCTTCATCGATACCGCTGATGCCGACCAGGGCGAAGTCGACCTTGAACTGGTTGATGAAGTCGACACTTGCCTGACCGACCACTCCTCCATCACGCCGTACGTTGCCACCGGTCAGCAGAACGTCAAAGTCGTCCTTGGCGCTGAGCATCGAAGCGACGTGCAGGTTGTTAGTGATGATCTTCAGGTGGTTGTGGTTGAGCAGCGCCCGGGCAATGGATTCGGTGGTGGTACCGATATTGATGAACAGCGAGGCGTGATCGGGAATCTGAGCGGCAATGGCTTCGCCGATGCGCTGCTTTTCATCGCGCATCTGATCGGCGCGCATGGCGTAGGCGGTGTTTTCGACGCTGGAATCATAGGCTGCGCCACCGTGGTAGCGACGCAGCAAATTGACTTCCGCCAGTTGATTGATATCGCGGCGGATGGTTTGCGGTGTAACGACGAACAGCTGAGCCATTTCCTCGATGCTGACATAGCCGCGTTCGCGGACCAGTTCGAGGATTTGCTGCTGACGGGGAGGCAGATTCATGGGGCTTCCTTTGGGCTGCCGTGCAAAATTCGCCCATGATGACGCAGGAATCCGCTCCCTACCAGTTTCCAAACAACGTGAAAACTACTGCGCTCGAAAATACTGCGTTAAAAACAGGCTCGGACTGCTGATTTACAAACCCGTAAACTCCGCGTCCTCGCCTGTTTTTGCCTTGTCTTCCCTTCGCTCGCTACGTTTCACGATGTTTGGACGAACCCTGTTTGGGTCCGGTCCTTGGCTTATTCAGCACCCTCGTGCGGTTCCCAATCGCGAGTACGGCTGACAGCTTTTTTCCAGCCAGCGTAGAGTTTTTCCTTCGCGGTTTCGTCCAGTGTCGGTTCGAACTCGCGCTCGATCACCGCCTTGCCGCGCAACTCGTCCAGGCTGCCCCAGAAGCCACATGCCAGACCCGCCAGGTAAGCCGCGCCCAACGCTGTGGTTTCGCGCATTTGCGGGCGCTCGACTTGAGTGCCGAGGATGTCGGCCTGGAATTGCATCAGGAAGTTGTTCGCGACTGCGCCGCCGTCCACGCGCAAGGACTTGAGGCGTTCACCGGAATCCTGCTGCATGGCGTCCAGGACGTCGCGGGTCTGGTAGGCAATCGACTCCAGCGCGGCACGAATGATGTGATCCACGCGTACGCCGCGAGTCAGGCCGAACAATGCGCCACGGGCATACGGGTCCCAGTACGGAGCGCCCAGGCCGGTGAAGGCCGGCACCAGGTACACACCGTTGCTGTCCTTGACCTTGTTGGCGAAGTATTCGGTGTCGTGGGCGTCGTTGATGATTTTCAGCTCGTCACGCAGCCACTGCACGGTGGAGCCACCGTTGAACACCGCGCCTTCCAGGGCGTAGGCCACTTCGCCGCGCGGGCCACAAGCGATGGTGGTGAGCATGCCGTGTTTGGATTTCACGGCTTTGTCGCCGGTGTTCATCAGCAGGAAGCAACCGGTGCCGTAGGTGTTTTTCGCCTGGCCTGGCTCGACGCACATCTGGCCGAAGAGGGCCGCCTGCTGGTCGCCGGCAATACCGCCAATGGCGATGCCACTTTTAGTGTGGCCGTAGATTTCGGACGAGGACTTAACTTCCGGCAGCATCTCGCGCGGGATGTCGAGGACTTCCAGCATCTTCGCGTCCCACTCCAGCGTGTGGATGTTGAAGAGCAGGGTGCGCGAGGCGTTGGTGTAGTCGGTGACATGCACCTTGCCGCCGGTAAATTTCCAGATCAGCCAGCTATCGACGGTGCCGAACAGCAGTTCACCCTTGCGCGCACGCTCACGGCTGCCTTCGACGTTGTCGAGGATCCACTTGAGTTTAGTGCCGGAGAAGTACGGGTCGGTGACCAGGCCAGTGGTGTCGCTGATGTATTGCTCGTGGCCATCGCGCTTGAGCTGCTGGCAGATTTCGGTGCTGCGACGGCACTGCCAGACGATCGCGTTGTAGATCGGGCGGCCGGTGGTCTTGTCCCAGACCACGGTGGTTTCGCGCTGGTTGGTGATGCCGATGGCCGCGACCTGGTCGTGATGCAGGCCGGCTTGCGCCAGGGCCTCGACCATCACGGCGCTTTGGGTGGCGAAGATTTCCATCGGGTCATGTTCGACCCAGCCGGCTTGCGGGTAATGCTGTGCGAATTCGCGCTGGGCGGTGCAGACCACGTTCGCGTCACGGTCGAAAATGATCGCGCGGGAGCTGGTCGTGCCCTGATCGAGGGCAATGATGTAGTTCTTATTCTGTATATCGGTCATGTCGATTGCCTTGGACGAAAATTAGGAAGTGAG
This sequence comes from Pseudomonas sp. S2_A02, assembly GCF_054668495.1. Lineage (NCBI taxonomy): Bacteria > Pseudomonadati > Pseudomonadota > Gammaproteobacteria > Pseudomonadales > Pseudomonadaceae > Pseudomonas > Pseudomonas sp. S2_A02. The sequence continues at coordinate 5,035,138 of NZ_CP162776.1, forward strand.
ATCAGGCGCGGGACCAAATGGGCAGGATCATGCGCCAACGGTTTCAAGACGTTCTTGGTTTGCCGTCAATGGCCGGTGCTGCATCCTTTGTAGCAGGTATGGCGCTGGGCAGATGACGGGCAATCAGCCCGCGATAAGTTGCAGCACCGAGGCAGGCACCGACAATCGGTGCAAAAATCGGGATCAGGAAGTACGGGATATCGCGCCCGCCAGTGAAGGAAATTTCACCCCAGCCTGCGAAGAAAGTCATTAGTTTAGGACCGAAGTCACGGGCCGGGTTCATTGCGAAACCGGTCAGCGGGCCCATCGAGCTACCAATCACGGCAATCAGCAGGCCGATCAGCAATGGTGCCATCGGCCCTTTGGGTAGGCCATTGTTGTCGTCGGTCAGCGACATGATCACGCCCATCAGGATGGCGGTGATGATCACTTCAACCAAAAAGGCCTGGGCTGTGGTCAGGGCAGGGTTTGGGAAAGTGGAGAATACCGAAGCCAATTCAAGGCTGGCCTGGGTGCCACGAACCATTTGGTGAGTTTGTTCGAAATCGAAGAAAAGGTTGCTGTATAGCGTGTAAACCAACAAGGCTCCGCAGAAGGCGCCGGCCACCTGGGAGAGGATATAGAACGGCAGTTTGCGCTTTTCGAAGTCAGCGAAAATGCTCAGCGCGATACTCACGGCAGGATTGAGGTGCGCGCCGGAAACGCCAGCGGTGAGGTAGATCGCCATGCTGACACCAACCCCCCAGATGATGCTGATTTCCCACAATCCGAAGCTGGCACCCGCCACCTTGAGCGCGGCAACGCAGCCGGTACCGAAAAAGATCAACAGCGCAGTACCCAGAAACTCGGCCATGCATTGGCTCGAGAGCGACGGTTGTTGTAAAGCAGTTGTCATTGAAAACCTCTTTTTTGTTGTTGTCTGGCGCTTCTTTCATCATGGTCAAAGCGCGATTTTCACCGAGGCAGGATCCCCATCCTGTGCTCGGCTTACTGCTGGGTGCTGCGGTGAGACATTCGTACAGTATTCAGATTCGAAAAAATATAGACAAGAAACGCTGCTGTCAAAGGTCGAAAGTGAACTGTCGGTCACATTTCAACTATTAGTCACGTGAATGACCGCATCGTTCATCAGGCAGGCCGGTCGTGGACGAACGGCAGAGGAGCCCGGCAAAGCCTTTGAAATAGAGCCGAAATAGAGCCTTTTATCGATCAATGGCCTAGAATCCAGCGCAGTATTTTTCTTCTGCCGCCAAGTTTGGAGTTGCCATGACCCCCGCATTGGATTTGTTGAAAAAAGTTCGTGCCGAACATCGCGTGCACAGTTACGAACATGATCCGAAGGCGGCGTCCTATGGTCTGGAGGCCGCGGAAAAACTGGGATTGGACCCGGCTCAGGTGTTCAAGACATTGCTGGCGGCCAGCGAAAAGGGGGAATTGTTGGTGGCGGTGGTACCGGTCGTCGGAAGTCTGGACTTGAAGGCACTGGCGCAGGCCGCAGGTGTGAAAAAAGTCGAAATGGCTGATCCTGCGGCTGCACAGCGTTCGACGGGGTATCTGTTGGGTGGTATCAGCCCGCTCGGGCAGAAGAAGCGCCTACGTACCTTTATTGATAGTTCAGCTCGGCCTTTTTCCAGCATATTCGTCAGCGCCGGACGGCGCGGCCTGGAAGTTGAACTGGCGCCCGCCGTGTTGGCCGAACACACCCAGGCGAAGTTCGCCGATATCGGTCGCGCCTGAGCAGAGGGCCTCGGGCGTTCAGCCCGGCTCTGTATGGTGGAAATTGATGGGTTCTGTCACTGGTGAAGGACTCTTCGTGGCTGCATGCTCGTCGACCTAAAAAGGGAGAACTGGCATGCAGCTAGAGTTTCATCAGGTCGACGCGTTCAGTGATCGGCCGTTCAGTGGCAACCCGGCGATGGTGTACCGGCTCGATTCCTGGCTCGACGATGAGTTGATGCAAAAGATCGCCGCCGAACACAACCTCGCCGAAACCGCATTTCTGGTTCGTGAGGGGGCCGTCTGGCACATCCGCTGGTTTACCCCGACCACCGAAGTCCCGCTATGCGGCCATGCGACCCTGGCCAGCGCCTATGTTCTGTTTGAACTCTATAAGGAGCCGGTCGAACGGCTGGACTTCATCTGCAAGTCCGGCCCGCTGAGTGTCAGTCGTGAGGGCAAGCGCTTGTGGCTGGATTTCCCGGCCGTCGTGCCGACAGAAGTGGGCGTGACCCTGGATGTCGAGCGCGCCTTGGGTGTGAAAACAGTCGACGTGTTGGGTTCGAAAGAATTGTTCGTGGTGCTGGAGTCCGAGCAAGCGGTGCTCGATTGCCAGCCTGACATGGTTGCGCTGGCAAAACTGCCGTGGCCGGGTGCCATTGTGACGGCCAAGGGCGACAAGCATGATTTTGTGTCGCGCTACTTTGCGCCGGCAATCGGCATCAACGAAGACCCGGTGACCGGGTCGACCCATTGCAGCCTGATTCCGTATTGGTCGCAACGTTTGAGCAAGTTGAGTTTGACGGCTTATCAATGTTCGGCGCGGGGCGGGGAGTTGTTTTGCCAGCTGGAAGGGGATCGGGTGAGTATTGGCGGGAATGCAACGCTGGTCGCAAGCGGAACACTGATGTTGGGTTAACCAAAGTCCAATGTGGGAGCGAGCCTGCTCGCGATGGCAGTTTCAAATTCAACAGAGATGTTGACTGATCCACCGCTATCGCGAGCAGGCTCGCTCCCACATTATTCAGTCCGTGTTTTGTCAACTGGCGGTGCTGTACCGCCGAACACCGGATTCGATCACCGGAATCTGCGCCGCCGTACTGCCGGACGCCTGGAACAGCACCAGGTGTTCAGCCGCTACCCGAATGCCCACTTCAGCACCGACCAGATGATCGGCATGACTCGGGAAAATCGACTCCAGCTGCGCGCCCGTAGGCAACTGCAAGCGGTACAGGGTTGATGCCCCCTGGAAGCTCTTGCCGACAATCTGTGCCCTCAGTGGGCTGTCCGGCGCATAGACGATGTCGTCCGGGCGCAGCAATACGTCCACGGCACAACCGATTGGCCAGGTATAGGCACGATTGCCGCGCAATTCACCCAGCTCGGTCTGCACCGACTCCGGGCTGCTCAACTGACCGCGAATGAAGTAACCCTGGCCAATGAAACTGGCCACGAATGGCGTCAGGGGTTCGTGATAGAGGTTGTAGGGCGTGTCCCACTGCTCCAGGCGACCTTCCTTGAAAACGCCCACGTGGTCACTGACCGCGAAGGCTTCTTCCTGATCGTGGGTCACCAGAATCGCACTGGTGCCGCGAGCCTTGAGAATGGCGCGTACTTCATGGCTGAGCTTGCGTCGCAATTCGCCGTCGAGGTTGGAGAACGGTTCGTCGAGCAACAGCAACTGCGGTTCCGGCGCCAGGGCGCGGGCGAGGGCGACACGTTGCTGCTGGCCACCGGACAACTCATGAGGGAAGCGCTTGCCGAGGTTTTTCAGGTTGACCAGTTCGAGCAGCTCTTCGGTGATGCGATCCTTTTGCGGGTGCTTGCGGATCCCGAAAGCGATGTTCTCGGCCACACTCAAATGCGGAAACAGTGCGTAATCCTGGAACACCATGCCAATCCGGCGCTTCTCCGGGGCGAGGGTGAAACCAGCGCTGGAGATGGTCTCGCCCGCCAGCTGGATTTCCCCTTCGTGCACCGGTTCAAAACCGGCAATCGCCCGCAGGGTGGTGGTTTTGCCGCAGCCCGAAGACCCCAGCAGGCAACCGATATCGCCGGCATTCAAATGCAGGTTGAGGTTCTGCACAACCCGCTGGTTTTGGTAACCGCAGGCCAGGTTGCGCAGGTTCAGCAGTAATGGCTGGCTCATGCGTGGTGGTACGAAGGCGGGACGAGGAATTCGAGCAAGGCCTTCTGTGCATGAAGACGGTTTTCGGCTTGATCCCAGGCCACCGAGCGCGAGTCGTCGAGCAGGTCGAGGCTGATTTCCTCGCCACGGTGGGCCGGCAGGCAATGCATGAACAGCACATCCGGCGCGGCCAGGTCGAGCAGGGCACGGTTGACCTGGAACGGTGCGAACAACTTCAGGCGCTTGGCGGTTTCCTCTTCCTGGCCCATGGAGGTCCAGACGTCGGTGCTCACCAAGTGCGCGCCGCGCACGGCTTCCTGCGGATCGCGGACGATGGTCACCCGATCGCCGGCTTTAGCCACGAACTCGGGGTTGGGTTCGTAACCTTCCGGGCAGGCGATGCGCAACTGGAAGTCGAACTGGATCGCCGCTTCTATATAGCTGTTGCACATGTTGTTGCCATCGCCGATCCAGGCCACGGTCTTGCCTTGAATCGAACCGCGGTGTTCAAGGAAGGTTTGCATGTCGGCCAGCAACTGGCACGGGTGCAGGTCATCGGACAGGCCGTTGATCACCGGCACGCGGGAGTTGGCGGCGAATTCGGTCAGGGTGCTGTGGGCAAAGGTACGGATCATCACCGCATCGAGCATGCTCGACATGACGATGGCGCAGTCGCCGATTGGCTCGCCGCGACCCAATTGGGTATCGCGTGGCGACAGGAAGATCGCCTGGCCACCGAGCTGGATCATGCCGGCTTCAAACGAGATACGGGTGCGGGTCGAGGATTTCTCGAAGATCATCCCCAGGACGCGGTTCTTCAAAGGCTCGAACAGTACGCCGCGGTTACGCAGGTCCTTGAGCTCAACGCCTCGACGGATCACGCTGACCAGCTCTTCGGGCGTGCAATCCATCTGGGAGAGAAAGTGCCTTGCGCTCATCATTGACTACCTTTTTGCAACAGACCGCAGATACTCAAAGCCTTGTTTAACTGAAAAACGGGCGAGACCTGCGGCGTAAGCCGCACGGGGCGACGAAATAGGGGTGGGCGCGATATTGACATTAAATGTCGCGTTACGCCAATAGGCTACGGTGTTTAGGGGATTTCAGAGGGGCTACGGGGAGACCGCAGTAGCGCTTTTGAAGCCTGTTTCCTGACAGCAGCTAACCATTTGTACACCGCGTTCGCCGGGCTTGGCAATCAAACAGGACGCGGGCGACACGCTGGCGGTCGGTTTTTGACCTGTCATTCGGGCCTTTGGCGGGCAATGTGTCTTGTCCGAAACATTTGCTAAAGCAAGGTGCTAGGTTATAACTAGAGCACGAGCGACGCAGGAAGCCTTTGGAATGGAATCGAAAGAACAGTTGTTGATGGAGCTACTCGGCCTTACGGCGCGCTCCCTGACCCACCTCACTGCTTCCATGACCTCGATGTCTTTCGAATTGATGCGTAGTGAAGACGAAGTCACGAAGGTGGCCGGCCGGCGCATGATCGACCGCATGGCCACCATCAGCGCCGGGCTCGACGAGCATTGGCGACTGATCGGCGAACTCACCGGCGTGCATGTTGCCCACGAGCAGATCGAAACCATCGAGGAGATCCAGTTGCAGGCGCCGCCGAGTCTGCCATCGAACTGATCCCTTGCTGCCATCGGCTGGCCTGATAGTCGCCGATTCACAAGACGAACGTCGCTGGCAAAGGGGCGAGTCGCGCGCCATAGTTTTGTTCCCGCGGCCGATATTGCCCGCCCAGAACAAAACAGAGACTGGCCATGACCAAGACTCTCCACCACCGTGCGTGCCACCTGTGTGAAGCCATCTGCGGCCTGACCATCGAGACCACCGAGGTCGAAGGCAGCGGCGTACAGATCACCTCGATCAAGGGTGACCCCCAAGACACCTTCAGCCGCGGGCATATCTGCCCCAAAGCGGTTGCCCTGCAAGATATCCAGAACGATCCGGATCGCCTGCGTCAGCCGATGCTGCGAGTAGGCAGCGAATGGCAGCCTATCGAGTGGGAAGATGCTTTCAGCCTTGTGGCCGAACGCTTGGCGGCGATTCAGGAGCGTCACGGGCAGAACGCGGTGGCGGTCTATCAGGGCAACCCCAGCGTGCACAACTACGGGTTGATGACCCACAGCAATTATTTTCTCGGCCTGTTGAAAACCCGTAACCGGTTTTCCGCGACGTCGGTCGATCAGTTGCCCCATCACCTGACCAGTCACTTGATGTACGGCCACGGCTTGCTATTGCCGATCCCGGACATCGATCACACCGATTTCATGCTGATCCTGGGTGGCAATCCACTGGCCTCCAACGGCAGCATCATGACCGTCCCGGATGTAGAGAAGCGCCTCAAGGCGATTCAGGCCCGGGGCGGCAAAGTGGTGGTTGTCGATCCGCGTCGCAGCGAAACGGCGGCGATTGCCGATCAGCATCTGTTCGTGCGCCCCGGTGGCGATGCGGCGCTGTTGTTCGGGCTGCTCAATACCCTGTTCGCCGAAGGCTTGACCTGTGACAGTCATTTGCCGGTCGACGGCCTGGATGACGTGCGTGAGGCGATCGCCGGTTTCACCGCCGAGGCCATGAGCCCGCTGTGCGCAGTGCCTGCCGAGCAGATCCGTCAATTGGCACGGGACTTCGCGGCAGCGCCGACAGCGGTCTGCTACGGCCGCATGGGCGTTTCGACTCAGGCTTTCGGCACCCTGTGCCATTGGCTGGTGCAATTGATCAATCTGGTCTCCGGCAACCTCGATCGGGTGGGCGGTGCGTTGTGCACCGAGCCTGCAGTGGATCTGGTGGCATCGACCTCGGGCGGGCATTTCAACCGGTGGCAGAGCCGGGTGTCCGGGCGTCCGGAATACGCTGGAGAATTGCCTGTATCGGCACTGGCCGAAGAGATGCTCGCCGAAGGGGAAGGGCAGGTCCGCGCGCTGATTACCGTGGCGGGTAATCCGGTGCTGTCCACGCCCAATGGCCGGCAACTGGAGCAGGCACTGGATGGATTGGAGTTCATGGTCAGTGTCGACCTGTACATCAATGAAACCACGCGTTATGCCGACCTGATCCTGCCGTCGACCTCCGCGCTGGAAAACGATCATTACGACACCACGTTCAACATGTTCGCGGTGCGCAACGTCACCCGCTTCAACCGGGCGATCCTCGCCAAGCCTGAAGGCGCGCTGCATGACTGGGAAATCTTCGTGGGGCTGGCCAAAGCCTTTGCGACCAAGACCGGCAAGGAACTGAAACCGACTATCGCACCGGCGCAGATGATCGACCAAGGGCTGCGGATGGGTCTGTATGGCGACGCTTCGGAACACAAGTTGTCGCTGGCGACCTTGTTCGATCATCCTCACGGTATCGATCTGGGCGCGCTTAAACCCAACTTGGCGCCACGCTTGAAAACGGCCAATCAGCGAGTCCAGGCAGCGCCTGTCGAGATCCTCGCCGACCTGGCGCGCTTCGCGGTACTGCAAGCACCGGCCGCCGATGAGCTGCTGATGATCGGCCGCCGTCATGTGCGCAGCAACAACTCATGGATGCACAACTATCACCGTCTGGTGAAGGGCAAACCTCGCCATCAACTGCTGATGAACCCGGACGATTTGACCAGCCGCGGGCTCTGCGATGGGCAGCGGGTGCGCGTCAGTTCGCGAGTCGGCGTGATCGAGGTTGAAGTGATCGCCAGCCTGGATATGATGAAAGGTGTGGTCAGCCTTCCTCACGGTTGGGGTCATGCGCGACCGGGTGTGCAGATGACGATTGCCAGCGGCCAACCCGGCTCCAGCGCCAATGACTTGACTGACGAATGTCAGCTCGATGAGTTGTCGGGTAATGCGGCGTTGAATGGCGTACCGGTGACCGTGGCGGCGGCGTGAACATGACTGTCGGGGAGGCCGAGCATGGCGCTCGGGTTTCCGTTACAATGCGCCACCGTGCCGACCACTGAGTCGGAAAGTTCAGCCGAGGTGCTCCATGGATATCATCGAAACGATTAAAGAGCAGATTGCCAACAACACCATTCTGCTTTACATGAAAGGCTCGCCGAATGCCCCACAGTGTGGGTTCTCCGCGAAAGCCGCTCAGGCTGTCATGGCCTGTGGCGAAAAGTTTGCCTATGTGGACATCCTGCAGAACCCGGAAATCCGCGCCAACCTGCCAAAGTACGCCAACTGGCCAACCTTCCCGCAATTGTGGGTCGGTGGTGAGCTGGTCGGCGGTAGCGACATCATGACCGAAATGTCTGCTGACGGTTCGTTGCAAGCGACGATCAAGGCTGCTGTTGAAGCTGCTGCAGCCAACAAGACCGACGCCTGATTCGCTGTGGGGAGCGGGCTTGCTCGCGAAGACGGTACAACATTCAACAGATAAGTTGACTGACCTACCGCTTTCGCGAGCAAGCCCGCTCCCACATTTGCTCTAGGGTGAGCCTGAAATCCGGTCATTAAAAAGCCCCGCCTCTTAAAAGAGAGCGGGGCTTTTTATTGCATCGCGATTAGCGGCGTAGCATTTACTCTTCGCCCATCTGCGATTGCAGATAGTTCTCAAGACCGACTTTATCGATCAGGCCCAGTTGGGTTTCCAGCCAATCGATATGTTCTTCTTCGGATTCAAGAATGTCTTCGAGCAGTTCACGGCTACCGAAGTCACCGACAGTTTCGCAGTGAGCGATAGCGACTTTCAGATCGGCATGGCCGTCGCGTTCGATCTTCAGGTCGCACTCAAGCATTTCCTTGGTGTGTTCGCCGATGTGCAGCTTGCCCAGGTCCTGGACGTTCGGCAGACCTTCAAGGAACAGGATGCGCTTGATCAGTTTGTCCGCGTGCTTCATCTCGTCGATGGATTCGTGGTACTCGTGCTTGCCGAGCTTGTTCAGGCCCCAATCTTCATACATGCGCGCATGCAAAAAGTATTGATTGATCGCGACCAGCTCATTGGCAAGGATCTTGTTGAGATGCTGGATGACTGTAATGTCGCCTTTCATGATGGGGTCCTGCCCTGTATTAGCTGTCTATAAAGGCAGAGTTTGAGCCGCGTAATTAAGGGTGTCAAACCTAAGTTATTGAAACTTAAATGAAAATTAATCGGAATAAGAATGTTTTTGTTCCGCGTCTGGCATCTAAGCGATTGATTTGCAGACATAAAAAAACCGGACATCAAGTCCGGTTCTTTGAAATACGATAGTTATGCGGCGGTAAATTCTGCGGGGAAGGGGGATCGCCGCCTGGGCCGATTGCAGTTTGCCCAGGGTTTCACGGACCACTTCCTTGGCAAGGCAGGCGCATTTACCGCATTGGCTGGCAACGCCGGTGGCCTGACGTACTTCCCGATAGCTGCAGCAACCTTCATAGATTGCATCGCGGATTTGACCGTCGGTGACGCCAGTGCAGAGGCAGACATACATAAGTGAGAACCGTCGCTGGTTGTGACTCAATTGCGATGGATCTTAATGTTAACGAGAATGATTGTCAAAGTGGTTTCTGAAAGCTTTTCTTCATAAAGGCGTGTGACTGACGAACGGCGTCTTCTAAGACCTTCCCTGAAGAAAATATAACGGCGGCCTTTCATCTGGCAGAAAAAACCGTTGAGGACAGGCCAAAAACGCGGTGTATGATGGTCGGCCTTTGCGAAGGGGGATCGTGTCACAGGGCTGTCGCCTGAGGTGGCAGGCTGATACGAACCCTGTTCTTCACCGTTATTACACCAGGAGATATCCAATGAGCGTACTCGTAGGCAAACAAGCCCCTGACTTCACCGTACCGGCCGTACTCGGCAATGGCGAAATCGTAGACAGCTTCACCCTGTCCTCGGCCATCAAAGGCAAATACGGCCTGGTGTTCTTCTACCCACTGGACTTCACCTTCGTTTGCCCGTCCGAGCTGATCGCTCTGGACAACCGCATGTCTGACTTCAAGGCACGCAACGTGGAAGTGGTAGCCGTTTCGATCGACTCGCACTTCACCCACAACGCCTGGCGCAACACCCCGGTCAACAATGGTGGCATCGGCGAAGTTCGCTACACCATGGCGGCCGACCTGAAGCACGAAATCGCCAAGGCCTACGACGTTGAGTCCGAAGGCGGCGTGGCTTTCCGTGGCGCGTTCCTGATCGACGACAAAGGCGTTGTCCGCTCGCAGATCATCAACGACCTGCCGCTGGGCCGTAACATTGAAGAGCTGATCCGTCTGGTCGACGCTCTGCAATTCCACGAAGAGCACGGCGAAGTTTGCCCTGCCAACTGGAAAAAAGGCGACAAAGGCATGACCGCTTCCACCGAAGGTGTTGCGGCTTACCTGACCGAGAACGCTGCTGCGCTGTAAGGCACGTTCGAGGCATAAAAAAACCGGCTGATAAGGCCGGTTTTTTTATGGGCGGGATAAACCGGCGACTGGCATCAGTCGTTGTAGTCTTCCCAGCCGCCCATTTGTTTCCAGCGATTGACGATGCCGCAGAACAGGTCAGCCGTCTTCTCGGTGTCGTAGCGGGCCGAGTGGGCCTCGCGACCGTCGAAGTCGATATCCGCTGCCTGGCAGGCCTTGGCCAATACGGTTTGACCGTAAGCCAGGCCGGCGAGGGTTGCGGTGTCGAAACTGGAGAACGGGTGAAACGGGTTGCGTTTCATGTCCAGGCGCGCGACAGCGGCGTTGAGGAAGCCCAGGTCGAAGCTGCTGTTGTGCCCGACCAGAATCGCCCGTTTGCAACCGTTGGCCTTCAGAGCCTTGCGCACACCGCGGAAGATATCGGTCAGGGCCGCTTCTTCACTCACGGCCATGCGCAGCGGGTGATCAAGCTTGATCCCGGTGAACTCCAGGGCCGCCGCTTCGATGTTCGCGCCTTCGAACGGTTCGACCCGGAAGAAATAGGTGTGCTCAGGGTACACAAAGCCTTTTTCATCCATGCCGATCACGGTGGCGGCGATTTCCAGCAGGGCATCGGTGGCCGAGTTGAAGCCACCGGTTTCTACGTCGACAACAACCGGCAGGTAACCACGGAACCTGGCTGCCATTGGATGGCGAGAACCGCCTCCGCCGCCATTACCGTCCTGTTCGTCGTCGAAATGGTCTTCACTCACGCGTGTTCCTCCAGCAGGCGCCAGCGCAGTTTTTCACCGGCGCGCAGCGGGATTACGGTCAGCTCGCCAAACGGCAGGCTGGTTGGGGCGGTCCACTCATCGCGGACCAGGGTGATGCGATCGGTGTTCACTGGCAGGCCGTAGAAACGCGGGCCGTTGAGGCTGGCGAAGGCTTCGAGCTTGTCCAGCGCGTTGCGCTGTTCAAAGGCTTCGGCATACATCTCGATCGCTGCATAAGCGGTGTAGCAACCGGCACAGCCGCAAGCCGCTTCTTTGGCGTGCTGGGCATGGGGCGCCGAGTCGGTGCCAAGGAAGAACTTGTCGCTGCCACTGGTGGCGGCGTCAAGCAGGGCTTCCTGATGGGTATTGCGCTTGAGGATCGGCAGGCAGTAGAAATGCGGCCGAATCCCGCCCACCAGCATGTGGTTGCGGTTGTACAGCAGGTGGTGCGCGGTGATGGTTGCGCCGACGTTGGCCGAAGCCTCGTTGACGAACTGCACGGCGTCGGCGGTTGTGATGTGTTCGAACACCACTTTGAGGGTCGGGAAACGCTCGACCACACGACGCATGTGCTCATCGATGAAGATTTTTTCGCGATCGAAAACGTCGACATCGCCACGGGTGACTTCACCGTGAACCAACAAGGGCATCCCGACTTCGGCCATGGCCTCGAGTGCGGGGAAAATCTTGTCGATGCTGGTGACGCCAGAATCCGAGTTGGTAGTCGCGCCGGCCGGGTACAGCTTGGCGGCGTGAACGAAACCGCTGGCCTTGGCTTCACGTATTTCTTCGGGCTGGGTGCGGTCGGTCAGGTACAGAACCATCAGCGGTTCGAAACGGCTGCCGGCCGGGCGAGCAGCGAGAATTCGCTGGCGATAGCCATTGGCTTCAGCAGCGTTGCGCACCGGAGGCACCAGGTTGGGCATGATGATGGCGCGACCAAAGGTGCGCGCGACATCCGCGACGGTATTGGTCAACACAGCACCATCGCGAAGATGAATATGCCAGTCGTCGGGACGCAGCAGGGTCAGGCGGTCGGACATGAGGGGATTCCAGGCGGGTCAAACTCAGGGGAATGCTACCGGAAAAGACTCTTCCAGGCACTCGCTATCAAGTTTTACGGCAAGCTTCCGATATCCAACAGGTACGCCGTAAATATGTGTGTTGGTCTTTTTGTTGCAGAAGCCAGTGGAGCCTCCCGTGCGCCAGCGTTATTTAGCCTTGCTCAGTGTGTTTGCCAGCCTTCCTGCGATGGCGCTCACTTTCCAGACCCGTCTGGAGAGCATCGAGTGGACGGTCGAAGGTGACAAGTTCGAATGCCGCCTGGCTCAACCGATCACTGATTTCGGCTCGGGTGAGTTCGTGCGTCGCGCCGGCGAGCAGGCAACATTTCGTCTGAAGGCCTACAACTCGATGATCGGTGGCGGTTCGGCAACCCTGCTTGCGGCCGCTGCGCCCTGGCAACCGGGACGTGGTGACATCAACCTGGGCTCGGTGCGAATCGGCCGTGGTAACGTGCTGTTCAACAGCTCGCAAGTTCAGGCCGGGCGCCTGATAAGCGGTTTGATGGATGGCCGCAGCCCGCTGGTTCGACACTCCTCGGGCGACGGTCGGGTATCTGAAGTCCGTCTGCTGCCGGTCAAATTCAGCAAGGCCTATAGTGACTATCAGGGTTGCGTGGCCAAGTTGCTGCCGCAGAATTTCGAGCAGGTGAAGCAGTCCGAAGTCGGCTTTCCAGGGGAGGGCATCGATCTCGACGCTCAAGCCAAGGCCCATCTGCAGGTCATGCTGGAATTCATGAAAGCCGATCCGACGGTCAATCACATTGAGCTCGACGGCCATTCCGACAACAGCGGCAATCGCCTGACCAACCGTGAACTGTCACGACGCAGGGCGCTGGCCGTGATGGACTTCTTCAAGGCCAATGGTATTCAGGAATCGCAGATCACCCTGCGTTTTCACGGTGAGCGCTATCCTTTAGTGCCGAACAACAATGCCGCCAACCGGGCGAAGAACCGCCGGGTAGCCGTACGCCTTGAACGGGTAGCGCCGACCGAGAAACCGGCGCCTCCAGCCACTGCTTCCGTGGGCAGCCCGAAGACCTCCTGAACCTGCTAATTCGTCGCTCGCTCGACATAATCTGTCGCTTCGTCGTCATAAGCTGTCGCGCCTCTGTAAATTGTCCTGCATGAGCGGTAGACTTGACGGCTTTCCGTAGAACCCCGTGGAGTGATGGCATGGCGGACGTAAACAAGGTCGTTCTGGCGTATTCCGGCGGCCTGGACACTTCGGTGATCCTCAAGTGGCTGCAGGATACTTATAACTGTGAAGTAGTGACCTTCACCGCTGACCTGGGTCAGGGCGAAGAGGTCGAACCGGCCCGCGCCAAGGCACAGGCCATGGGCGTAAAAGAAATCTACATCGACGATCTGCGCGAAGAATTCGTGCGCGATTTCGTGTTCCCGATGTTCCGCGCCAACACCGTTTACGAAGGCGAGTACCTGCTGGGTACTTCCATCGCTCGTCCGTTGATCGCCAAGCGCTTGATCGAAATCGCCAATGAAACCGGCGCTGACGCCATTTCCCATGGCGCGACCGGCAAGGGCAACGACCAGGTTCGTTTCGAACTGGGCGCCTACGCCTTGAAGCCAGGCGTAAAAGTGATCGCTCCGTGGCGCGAATGGGACCTGTTGTCCCGCGAGAAGCTGATGGATTACGCCGAGAAGCACGCGATCCCGATCGAGCGTCACGGCAAGAAAAAATCCCCGTACTCGATGGATGCCAACCTGCTGCACATCTCCTATGAAGGCGGCGTGCTGGAAGACACCTGGACCGAGCACGAAGAAGACATGTGGAAATGGACCGTCTCCCCGGAGAACGCTCCTGACAAACCACAGTACCTGGAACTGACCTACCGCAACGGCGATATCGTCGCACTGGACGGCGTCGAAATGACCCCGGCCACCGTGCTGGCGACCTTGAACCGTATCGGTGGCGAACACGGTATCGGCCGTCTCGACATCGTCGAGAACCGTTACGTGGGCATGAAGTCCCGTGGCTGCTACGAAACCCCTGGCGGCACCATCATGCTGCGCGCTCACCGTGCGATCGAATCGATCACCCTGGACCGCGAAGTGGCTCACCTCAAAGATGAGCTGATGCCTAAATACGCCAGCTTGATCTACACCGGTTACTGGTGGAGCCCAGAGCGTCTGATGCTGCAACAGATGATCGACGCTTCCCAGGCCCACGTGAACGGCGTAGTGCGCCTGAAGCTGTACAAGGGCAACGTGATCGTCACCGGCCGCAAGTCCGACGAGTCGTTGTTCGACGCCAACATCGCGACCTTCGAGGAAGATGGCGGCGCCTACAACCAGGCCGATGCGGCGGGCTTCATCAAGCTCAACGCCTTGCGTATGCGCATTGCGGCGAACAAAGGCCGGAAGCTTTTCTGAGACCTTTGAGTCGGTAATGGATGTGTGGCCCTGTCGATGACAGGGCCACACATCTGAAAGGGGGCTGCTGCATATTGTGTATTCGCTTTCTTCTTGTTTCTGCTAACCGTTCCTTCTGCTTCCTGTCCTTGATCTAGCTTCAAGGACTGTCTTCTGGTGTGCGGCCATTCAATACCTAGCCCACAACCGTCACGCCCTGTGAACTCAAGTTGTAGGAAATACAGAATGTTGAGCTGTTCTGTTTCTTTATTTGTTTCCAATGTTTGAGTGTATTGTCCTTCAGTAATTTATCCGAGTCGGTACACGTGAGAAATACGATCACTTGTGCAGGATTATCCGGAGGATGCTGAATACTTTCCACCAGGGCGCTTAACGCCATTTTTTTGTGTATCCACCGCGCATCAACGATGTGCAGATCCTTTAGGGGAACAGGCAGGCGCACATGGTGTGGCGCCGAGCTTTCGTGCGTTACCCTGGATGGGGTGTTTTCCGAGTGATCAGCGTTGTCCATGGCTTTTATGAAATGTTCTTCCTTCTCGAAATCGGAGGGCGCGTAAAGCGACCGATAGTTGAAATTGAGTGTGGCAAAGAAAAGAAAAAGTAAATAAAAGGGGGAAGCTAATCAGAAACCAGACATAGAGCGCTCTCTCCTCGTTATCAAGAAAGGGGAGAGATACAGCGGCCGAAGTTTCAGATAATGCTGCAAAGATTGCGATGATTGTCATCGGGTTGGTGATTTTTTTTCTGAGTTTTATCATATTTTCTACTCATGAAGTATGTGTTCTCTCGATGGGTTTGTAAGAGTGGTAATAACTAATATATTAGGTTTTTATGCTGTTATGGTGAACTCTTTTTTTGCTCCAATAATGGAGGCTGTTATAGTAACTGTGTTGTTGTGAAGGGGTGGGTGTGGCTACTTGTTTTTTTAGATTTGTAGGGGGCTGTTGTTAGTGAAGTGTTACAGTGTGTGAGTTTGTTCTTGATTGTTTGAGTCAGGTCTCGAAGAGTATTGGAAAATGCCCGTTACTTTTAAGGGTAGCTCAATAGTCGATGTGTGTTGGATTATCGGCATCAAACCCTGTTTTTGTGTTTTTTTTGTTGTAAGGCGATACAAAAAAATGTCGAAGCGCTGAGCGATATTGGGCCAGTAAAGTCTCTGGCTCTTCGTGTGGCAATGAATTTTTGTAGGAATAATCCGCGTTGTTTGTAGGCTATGTCTCTCGCTGCGAGTGGCCGGGGGTGACGGCATGCCATGGGTGAAACGACTAGGCTATGGTGCGGGCTCTAAAAAATTCGAACAGCGAAAATTGGACTTGCCCATGAATAAAGTGCTGATCGTGGATGATCACCCCGTCATTCGTCTTGCGGTGCGTATGCTAATGGAACGTCATGGCTACGAAGTCATTGCAGAAACAGATAATGGCGTGGACGCATTACAACTTTCCCGTGATCTAATGCCGGATATTGTCATACTGGATATTGGAATACCGAAACTGGATGGGTTGGAAGTCATCGCGCGCCTGACATCAACGGCGATGCCTCTAAAAGTACTGATATTGACTTCTCAGGCACCAGGGCACTTTTCCATGCGTTGCATGCAATCGGGTGCCGCCGGATATGTCTGCAAACAACAAGATCTCACTGAGTTGCTCAGTGCAATAAAAGCCGTACTGTCAGGCTATAGCTACTTTCCTAATCAGGCTCTGCATACCGTGCGTTCCAGTCTTGGGAATGCCAGTGAAGCTGATATGGTGGATCGTTTGTCCGGGCGAGAGATGATGGTTCTGCAACAATTAGCCCGAGGAAAGACAAACAAGGAGATCGCCGATGGAATGTTCCTCAGCAATAAAACCGTTAGTACTTACAAGACTCGACTTTTATTAAAGCTCAATGCTCGCTCACTGGTCGACCTGATCGAATTGGCCCAACGCAATGGCCTGGTATGACGCTGCCAGCGTTTGACGAGGCGCGATGAACGGGCGTTTATCAGGGATCGGCACTTAGTAAAAAGCCTCCGTTTCGGGAGGCTTTTAAGTGTCACAGGTCAAAATCGTAGTCGGCCAATTGCTTCTGCAGTCGGCGCTCCTCCAGCAGATTGTCGATGGTGCGGCGTTTGCTCAGGTTGGTCTTCGCCACTTCCACTACCGGTTCTGCGTCATCGGCCTCAACGGGGGTGAAGTCGTCTTCTACGTCCAATTGCTCTTTGCCAGTGCTCATAAGGTTAACTCCAGGCTAAGGCTGCCCTTTGGCGCTCCTTATATCGACAATTTCCCGGCGGGTAAAAAAGATTTTTTCAATCGATCAATCAAAAAAACTAATAGCGCCTCAATCGTCCGAGGTCTTTTGCTTGTATTCGCACAAATCCTCGATCCGGCAGCTGCCACACCGCGGCTTGCGAGCCAGGCAAACGTAGCGCCCATGAAGAATCAGCCAGTGATGAGCGTCGAGCAGATATTCCTTCGGCACGAATTTCATCAGTTTTTGCTCCACCTCGACCACGTTCTTGCCCGGAGCAATGCCGGTACGGTTACTGACTCGGAAAATGTGGGTGTCTACGGCCATGGTCAGCTGACGAAAGGCGGTATTGAGCACCACGTTGGCGGTCTTGCGACCGACGCCGGGCAATGCCTCCAGTGCCTCGCGGGTCTGCGGCACTTCGCCTCCATGGCGCTCCACCAGCAAGCGACAGGTTTCGATCACGTTTTTCGCTTTGCTGTTGAACAGGCCGATGGTCTTGATGTACTCCGACAGCCCTTCGACGCCCAAGGCATGGATCGCCGCCGGCGTATTGGCCACCGGGAACAGTTTGGCGGTGGCCTTGTTCACGCCGACATCGGTCGACTGCGCCGAGAGAATCACGGCGATCAGCAATTCGAACGCCGAGGAATAGGCCAGTTCGGTCTTCGGTTCAGGGTTGTCTTCGTGAAACCTGCGGAAAATTTCAAGACGTTTTGCGGCATTCATGGGCGATGCGTTTCCTCGAAGGCGGTCAATGTGGGGTAGCCGGGCGGCGGGTCCAGGCTTGATGTGCGGCGATCAGCAGTCCCAGCAGAGTAAACCCGCCAGGGGCCAGTATGGCCAGATGCAGGCCACCGTCGGCGATCAGCGTCCAGCCTTGCCAGTCCGGTTGCGTGGCACCGGCCATCCAGGACAGATGGCTACCGAGAGTCCCGTTGCCGATGAACTCGCGCAGCACACCCAGGCCCACCATCAAGGCGCCGAACAGGCCACACAGACGCAGTCGATCCCGCCGTGGGCTCTGGAAAAAACCGTTGTGTTCCAGCACGACGCATTGCAAGGCGATCAATCCTGCATAGAAACCCAGATGCTGGTGCCATTGAAGCGACCAGGCTTGAATGGCAAGTTCCGCGCAACTGCTCAGCGTGGCAGCCAGCAGCAGGCAGGCCAGCAAATGTGTTGCCGGAATCAGTCGCGAGCGCAAGATGCCCATGCTCGCACCGTAAACACTGAGTACCAGAGCAAACATCAGCCACAGGCCCAGGGCCGTTACCAATGAATCAGTGACGCCGATCAGCGGCGTAAGCATCAGCGAGTTCTGCAGGGTCGATGACTTATTCATGGGCGCTGCTCCCGATCAGCGATTGCCGGTGTTCATCGAAGTAGCGCAACGCGTCATGGCTGGCATTGATCACCGCTCTTGAGGTGATGGTCGCGCCCGCGATCTGATCGAATTGCCCTTGGTCCTTTTTCAAGGCCCAGCCATTGTCATCGGGGTCGGTTAGCGACTTGCCGGTAAACACCTGAAGCCAGGCATTGGGCCAGTCGGCGAGCTTGCCTCCCAGCCCCGGGGTTTCCGATTGCTTGAGGGTTTTGACCCCCACTAACTTGCCCTGGGGGTCGATGGCGATCAGCAAGTCGATGGCGCCGACGTAGCCCAGTGTCTGGCTGCGCAGCAACATAGCGCTCGGTTGGCCGGCCTTGGAGGCCAGGTAGCCCCCCAACAGTGTGCTGTTGGCCAGGCGAGTGCTTTCGAGGCTGAGGGGGTGTTCCAGTGGCTGATTGTCGTAGCTGTCGGGCGGCAGCAGATCCAGTAACTGACGGCTGTCGATCAGGCGTTGTTCGGCGGCAATGCGCGCGGCGCTGGTGTGCTGCACGAGGTAAGTCGCGCCCATCCCCAGGCCTGCCAGCACTAGCAGGATCACAACGCTCGTCGCTCGGTTCATCAGGCAACCTGCTCCTGTCTGGACGCGGCAAACCGTTCCAGCGCTGGTACACAGAGGTTCATCAGCAAAACCGCAAAGGCCACGCCATCCGGATACCCGCCCCACGTCCGAATCAGGTAAGTCAGTAACCCCACGCCTGCGCCGAACAGTAAGCGGGCAGTGGGGCTTTTCGCACCGGATATTGGTTCTGTCACGATGAAGAAGGCACCGAGCATGCTCGCGCCGGTGAGCAGATGAAACAGTGGCGAGCCATGAGAGTCGGAGCCCGTACCGTTCCAGCACAACAGGCTGATGATGAACAGGCTGGCGAGCATGCCGACCGGTGCATGCCAGCTGAATACCCGCCGCTGTAGCAGAAACGCACCGCCGGCCAGAAACGCCAGGTTGACCCATTCCACGCCTCTGCCGCCAAAATGGCCGAATGCCGGATGGCCGGCGAACAGTTCTTCCATGGTCAGGCTTTTGTTGATTCGCAGACTGTCCAGCGCCGTGGCCTGGGCCCACGCATCGGGTGTCTGACCGAAGCTGAAGCCGAGCACCTGTTGCAACCCACCGAACAAATCCATGCCATGGGATGCCGGCCAATGGGTCATTTGCAGGGGAAACATCACCAGAACCAGCGCGAAACCGAGCATCGCCGGATTGAACGGATTCTTGCCGACGCCGCCATACAAGTGCTTGCCGAAAAACAGTCCGAGCGCCGCAGCACTGACTGTCAGCCACCACGGGCAATAAGGTGGCAAGGCCAGTGCCAACAGCGTCGCACTGACCAGCGCACTGCCGTCGCTTAATGTCGGTTTCAAGGGTTGCTTGCGCAACTGCAACACCGCCGCTTCCACGGCCAGTGCAGTAGCCGCCGTCAGAATCAGGTTGATCAATACGCCCCAGCCGTACAGCCAAAACAACATCAGCATCCCCGGCACAGTGGCCAGCAATACCAGCTTCATGGCTTGCTGAAGGCGTTCGTCCACCGATTCAAGGGGTGACATAGGCATCCACCTGACGCTCGGCTTCGCTGAGCGCATGTTGCAACGCTTCGATCTGTTCGGCCGGCGCTTGGCTTGTTTGGGCTTTCTTGAGTTCGGCGCGGCGCATGGCCAATTGGATCTTCGCCCGTTTCAACTCGGCATCTTTTGTCGGGGCAGGTGGCGCAGAGACCGGCGGTGCGCTGATCTCCAGTTGCGCCAGCGCCTGTTCGGCGGCTTCGAACTGCTGTTGCAGCACGATCAGTTGCGATTGCTGTTCGAAGGTTGGCGGATGCCCGAAGGCCTTGAGCGATTTGTTCAGCTGCGCCCGACTCATCGCCAGATCGACCTTGGCCTTTTTCAGTGCCGCATCGGCATTGGCGGCTTTCTGTGCGCGGACGCGCTCAAGTGCAGCTTGAACCGGGTCGAGCGTCACTTCGCTGGGCTGCACAGCACGTTGGGCACGGGCCTGGCGTTCGGCGAGTTTCTGTTGCTCTTCGCGATGCAAACGGGCATTGCGCTGTTCGAAACGGCGTCGCGCGTGATTGCGCTTGGCGGCCCGAGCCTGTTGTTCCTCCAGGCTGAACGCCAGCCCGCCGACAATCGGCAGCACCGTGGCCAGCGGTAACGGATGCATCTCGATGCAATCCACCGGGCAGGGCGCCACGCAGAGGTCGCAACCGGTGCATTCGTCGACGATGACCGTGTGCATGAATTTCGCCGCGCCGACAATGGCGTCGACCGGGCAGGCCTGAATGCACTTGGTGCAGCCGATGCATTCGGCTTCACGGATGTAAGCGATCTGCGCCGGTGCCGAACCGCGACTGACGTCCAGTTCCAGCACCGGCACTTTCAGCAGGTCGGCCAGGGCCGCGATGGTTTCGCTGCCACCGGGTGGGCACTTGTTGATCGGTTCGCCGCTGGCAATGCCTTCGGCGTAGGGTTTGCATCCGGGGTGGCCACACTTGCCGCATTGGGTCTGCGGCAATAGGGCGTCGATGCGTTGAATCAGACTCATGTTTTGATCAGCCCGCTGAATCCGAGAAAAACCACCGCGATCAATCCGGCGCCGATCAATTCGATCGGCAGTCCACGAAAAGGCAGGGGGATATCGTTATCGAGTGTGCGCTGGCGCAAGTCGCTGAACAGACTCAGCACCAGCCAGAAACCCAGCCCGGCGCCAAGGCTCAGGGCTATGGCGTGGAAAATTCCCTTGTCGTCTTGAGCGTTGAGCAACGTCAGCCCAAGCACCCCAGCATTCCCCAGCAGCAGGGGCCAGAGGCCATCGAATGAAAGTTTCGCCAATAACCGTGAAAGCAGCTTCAGCAGCGGGCCGATCAGCAGAACGCTCAACGGCAGGAACACGAACAGACGCAGCGACGTCAGCCCCAGCGGCCCCAATAGCCAGTGATAGAGCGCATAGCCAAGTGTGCCGACGATCAGCATCAGACACGTTGTCGCGATGCCCAGCGCGTGGACCTGCGGCCGCTCGCTGCCCAGCACCGGATCGACGCCCAGTGGCCAGTGCAACACGAGGTTGTTGATCAGGGCGGCGCTGATAAGCGTAAAAAGCAGTTCGGTCATGATCGTGCCGGTAAGGACAGGGCTTTCTTAAAGGCTCTCTAAAAAGAGATTAGGCATTATCCGGCAAGGAAGGAGGGTGGGCCAGACATGAAAATCCCACAGTCGCGCCGGGCACGACTGTGGGATCGGTTTACCGCAGAACTTTACTTGATACGCTGACCCGGCTTGGCGCCGCTGTCGGGGCTCAGCAGGTAGATTTCTTCCCCGCCAGGACCTGCCGCCATCACCATGCCTTCGGAGATCCCGAATTTCATTTTGCGGGGCTTGAGGTTGGCGATCATCATGGTCAGGCGACCATTGAGCTTGGACGGGTCCGGGTAAGCGCTCTTGATCCCGGAGAACACGTTGCGTTGCTCGTCACCGATGTCCAGGGTCAGGCGCAGCAGCTTGTCGGCGCCTTCCACGGCTTCGGCTTTAACGATCAGCGCCACGCGCAGGTCTACAGCGGCGAAGGTGTCGAACTCGATCTCTGGCGACAGCGGATCCTTGGCCAGTTCACCATTGCCGGCAGGTGCTGCTTGGCCGGTGTCGGTTGCGCTGGCGGTCAGGTCTTCTTTCGAGGCGTCGGTCATGGCTTGTACTTTTACCGGGTCGATGCGGGTCATCAACGGCTTGAACTCGTTCAACTGATGATTGCTGAGCAAGGTGGCGTGGTCGTTCCAGGTCAGCGGTGCGACGTTCAGGAATGCCTCGGCATCGGCGGCCAGCAGCGGTAGTACCGGTTTGAGGAAAATCACCAGCTGGCGGAACAGGTTGATGCCCAAGGCGCAAATGGCCTGGACTTCATCCTGCTTGCCTTCCTGTTTGTTCAGCGACCACGGCGCCTTGTCGGCGATCCAGGCGTTGGCGCGGTCGGCCAGGCCCATGATTTCGCGCATGGCGCGGGCAAAGTCGCGAGCTTCATAGGCTTCGGCAATGCTTGGCGTTGCGGCCAGGAAGGCATCGGTCAGTTCCGGCGCGGCGTTGCCGGCCACCAGTACTCCGGCGTTGCCTTTCTGGATGAATCCTGCGCAACGGCTGGCGATGTTGACGACTTTGCCGACCAGGTCGGAATTGACCTTCTGCACGAAGTCTTCGAGGTTCAGGTCCAGGTCGTCGACGCCACGGCTCAGCTTGGCGGCGTAGTAGTAGCGCAGGTATTCCGGCGACAGGTGATCCAGATAAGTCCGCGCCTTGACGAACGTGCCGCGGGACTTGGACATCTTCTGGCCGTTGACGGTCAGGTAGCCGTGCACGTTGATGCCAGTCGGTTTGCGGAAACCGGCGCCTTCGAGCATGGCGGGCCAGAACAGGGCGTGGAAGTTGACGATGTCCTTGCCGATGAAATGGTACAGCTCGGCGGTGGAATCCTTGCCCCAGAATGCGTCGAAGTCCAGTTCTGGGCGGCGGGCGCAGAGGTTCTTGAAGCTGGCCATGTAGCCGATTGGTGCGTCCAGCCATACGTAGAAATATTTGCCTGGCTCGTCGGGAATCTCGAAGCCGAAGTACGGCGCATCGCGGGAGATGTCCCACTGTTGCAGGCCGGCATCCAGCCATTCGGCGATCTTGTTGGCCACGGCTTCTTGCAACGTGCCGCTGCGGGTCCAGGCTTGCAGCATTTCCTGGAAGTCCGGCAGCTTGAAGAAAAAGTGCTGGGAATCCTTGAGCACCGGCGTGGCGCCGGAGATTGCCGACTTCGGATCCTTCAGATCGGTCGGCGCGTAGGTCGCACCGCATTTTTCGCAGTTGTCGCCGTATTGGTCTTCGGTGCCGCATTTCGGGCAGGTGCCTTTGATGAAGCGGTCGGCCAGGAACATTTTCTTTTCCGGGTCGAAGTACTGAGTGATCGAGCGCGTGGCGATGTGCCCGGCGTCGCGCAGCTTCAGGTAGATCTGGCTCGACAGCTCACGGTTTTCTTCGGCGTGAGTGGAGTGGAAGTTGTCGAAATCCACCAGGAACTCGGCAAAGTCGGCGCTGTGTTCAGCCTGGACGTTGGCGATCAGTTGTTCCGGGGTGATGCCTTCCTTTTCCGCGCGCAGCATGATGGCCGAACCGTGGGCGTCGTCGGCGCAGACATAAATGCATTGGTTACCGCGATGCTTCTGGAAGCGCACCCACATATCGGTCTGGATGTATTCCAGCATATGGCCGAGGTGGATCGAACCATTGGCATAGGGCAGGGCGCTGGTGACGAGGATCTTGCGTGGCTCGGACATGGGGCTCGGCTACTTGATGAAACGGAGGTCGGCCACTATAAAGCGCCAGCGCATATTTTTCACCCTTCGGGCCTGTTTCCGGATGCATCGACCCTGAAAAAGGGGGCGATGAGTTTGCCGGGTGCTAGAGGGCTTTTGTGGCGAGGGAGCTTGCTCCCGCTGGGTGGCGAAGCCGCCCCACCCCTGCAACCCGGTTCCGACAGAAGGATTGCGTCAACGTGATTACGACTGCTGCACAGCCGAGCGGGAGCGAGCTCCCTCGCCACAGGGATATGTTTGCCACAAATCATCGTGGGGCATGCCGTCTATGATGTAGAACGGTTAGGATACCCGCCTGATTTTCCAGTCTTGCTATCGGAGTTGCCCATGAGCGCCGTCAATCGCGCAGCGGTGGAAGCCGTCCTTCGCCAGTACACCGACCCTTACCTGAACCAGGATCCGGTCAGCGCCGGATGCGTGCGCAGCATCGACATCCAGGGTGATCGCGTCAGCGTCCAGCTGGAGCTGGGTTATGCCGCCGGTTTGTTCAAGAGCGGCTGGGCGCAATTGCTGCAACTGGCCATCGAAGGCCTGGACGGCGTCGTCACCGCGCGCGTCGAGATCACCAGCGTGATCGCCGCGCACAAGGCTCAGGCTCAGATTCCAGGCTTGGCCAACGTCAAGAACGTCGTGGCCGTGGCATCCGGCAAGGGCGGTGTGGGCAAGTCCACCACGGCTGCCAACCTGGCCCTGGCGCTGGCCCGTGAAGGCGCCAAGGTCGGAATTCTCGACGCGGACATCTACGGCCCGAGCCAGGGCATCATGTTCGGCATCCCTGAAGGCACCCGACCAAAGGTCAAGGATCAGAAGTGGTTCATTCCGATTGAATCCCATGGTGTCGAAGTGATGTCCATGGCCTTCCTGACCGACGACAACACGCCGATGGTCTGGCGCGGGCCGATGGTGTCCGGCGCCCTGTTGCAACTGGTCACGCAAACAGCTTGGGGCGACCTGGATTATCTGGTTATCGACATGCCGCCAGGCACCGGCGATATCCAGTTGACCCTGGCGCAGAAAGTCCCGGTGGCCGGTGCGGTCATCGTGACCACCCCGCAGGATCTGGCATTGCTGGACGCGCGCAAGGGCGTGGAAATGTTCCGCAAGGTCAACATCCCGGTGCTGGGAGTGGTGGAAAACATGGCCGTGCACATCTGCTCCAACTGCGGGCATGCCGAGCATCTGTTCGGAGAGGGCGGCGGTGTGAAGCTGGCCAACCAGTATGGTGTCGAACTGTTGGCTTCATTGCCACTGTCGATGCTGATTCGCGAACAGGCCGATGGCGGCAAGCCAACGGTGATCGCCGAGCCCGACAGCCAGATTGCGATGGTTTACCAGGAGCTGGCCCGCCATGTCGGCGCGCGGATTGTGTTGCAGGAAGCGGCAACGCCGGCGATGCCGAACATTACCGTCAGCGACGACTGATTCGCTGAAAAGATCGCAGCCTCGCTTCGCTCGACAGCTCCTACATGGATAGGCTTACACCTGTAGGAGCTGTCGAGCGAAGCGAGGCTGCGATCTTTTGATCTTGCTTTAAATCCGCAACCCGCCATCCAATTCCAGAATCCGACCGGTGTAGTAGTCGTTCTCGAAAATGTAGGCCGCCGACTGAGCGATCTCTTCAGGTTTGCCCATGCGCTTGAGCGGAATCGCGGAGGTCATTTTCTCCAGCGCTTCGGGCTTCATGCTCAGGGTCATCTCGGTTTCGATGAAACCCGGCGCAATGCCCGCCACGCGAATGCCATAACGTGCCAGTTCCTTGGCCCAGGTCACGGTCGCCGCAGCGACACCGGCCTTGGCGGCGGAGTAGTTGGTCTGGCCAATGTTGCCGGCGCGCGAAATCGACGAGATATTGATGATCGTGCCGCTGTTGTTCAGCTCGACCATTTTTGCCGCGACTTCACGGGTGCACAGGAATACGCCGGTCAGATTGACGTCGATGACTGCCTGCCATTGGGCCAGGCTCATCTTGGTCATTTCGCCGTCCTTGACCTTCAGCAGCAGGCCGTCGCGCAAAATGCCGGCGTTGTTGATCAGGCCATGGATCGCGCCGAAATCGTCGGCCACCTGAGCAGCCATGTGGGTCACTTGCTCTTCATCGGCGACGTTGCACAGGTAGGCGCGGGCCTCTACACCCTTGGCCTTGCACGCCGCGACGGTGGCGTCGAGTTTTTCCTGATTCAGGTCCACCAGCGCCAGCTTCGCGCCTTTACCCGCAAGATACTCGGCCATCGAGCGGCCTAAACCCTGGCAACCGCCGGTGATAATGATTACTTTGTCAGTGAGTTGCATTCGCATAGCCCCATGGCAGATCGGAGTGGGTTTCCTTCTAGAGGGCCTCTCGATCTGAGCCTGATGATGGCCTGGCTGCACATGAGAACTGCCCTATGGCGTGCTGGAACTTTTACCCAGGCGCCTGTCCGTTTTTGACGGATTCTAAATAAGGAGTCATAAATTGAGCGTTGTAGTGGCTAAGCATGCCCGAGAATTGCTTCTCAAGGAATACCGTGGAGTGCTCTCGACGCACTCCAAAGCGATGCCCGGTTTTCCGTTTGGCTCCGTGGTTCCCTACTGCCTGGATGAGCAGGGCCGGCCGCTGATCCTTATCAGCCGCATCGCTCAGCACACTCACAATCTGCAGAAAGATCCGAAATGCTCGCTGCTGGTGGGTGAACGGGAGGCAGAAGACGTACAAGCCGTTGGTCGCCTGACTTACCTCGCCGAGGCAGAAAAGCTGCAAGACACCGCTGCCATCGAGGCAGCAGCCGAGCGTTACTACCGTTATTTCCCCGATTCGCAGAACTATCACAAGGCCCATGATTTCGATTTCTGGGTACTCAACGAGGTACGTCACCGCTACATCGGCGGTTTCGGTGCAATCCACTGGATCGATCAGTTGACCCTCGCCAACCCGTTCGCTGGCAAAGCCGAAGTCAGCATGGTCGAGCACATGAACGCCGATCACGCCAAAGCCATCGCCCACTACGTCGAACTGGCGGGCCTGCCGAAAACCGCCCCGGCTCAATTGACCGGCATCGACTCTGAAGGCATGCATCTGCGCATCGGTCAGGGACTCTATTGGCTACCGTTTCAAACGCCTTGTAATACGCCGACACAAGTCCGGGAAGCCTTGGTTTTCCTGGCTCACGCCGAGCATTGGCCGAAAAATGAAGTGGCCGACGCTTGAATTCACGAAACGGCGACGTCATCTAGGGAAGACTGGCAAGGCATTCTTGCGTTGAGGAACCATTTGATGCGCCCTTTTTTATTGCTCTTTGTACTGTTCCCGGTGTTGGAGCTGTTCGTATTCGTCAAGGTTAGCGGGGCGATCGGGTTTTTCCCGGCCCTGCTGCTGATCATTCTCGGCTCGATGCTCGGCGTGTTCGTGCTGCGTATCGCCGGTCTGGCAACTGCACTGCGCGCCCGTGAAAGCCTGAACCGCGGCGAGCTGCCGGCTCAGACCATGCTCGAAGGCCTGATGCTGGCCCTGGCGGGCGGTTTGTTGATCCTGCCGGGCTTCGTCACCGACGTGCTGGGTTTGATCATGTTGCTGCCGATCTCTCGTCGACTGCTGGCCAACAAAATGCGTCTGCGCGCCGAGGAACAAGCGATGCGTCAGCGTGCGTTTGCCGATGACCTTCAGCCACGGGGCGGTCCTGCTCCGCAGCAGCCACTGGGCCGTGAGCCCAATGTGATCGAAGGCGAGTTCGAACACCGCGATTCCAAGTAACACTTCCATCGACACGGCACCTTCGGGTGCCGTGTTCATTTTCAGGGCATTGAGATAAAAATTTTTCGCGCCCCGCCCTTGAAATAAGCTTGTGCGCCCTTATGTAACGGTCACCGCAAGGTTTCTGGCAATTGCGCCAGACAGACTTCCGCGGTTCGCTCGACGAACCGCACCCGGCGCCGCCGGATTTGTTAAACCCGCCGGGATTACACCGGCCGATGAAAACCACAATTAGGAGAGATCGACAATGAAGCTTCGTCCTCTGCATGACCGCGTCGTCGTCCGTCGCAGCGAAGAAGAAAAGAAAACCGCTGGCGGTATCGTCCTGCCAGGTTCGGCTGCTGAAAAGCCAAACCAGGGTGAAGTCCTCGCCGTAGGCCCAGGCAAAGCACTGGACAGCGGTGAAGTGCGTGCGCTGGCCGTGAAAGTGGGTGACAAGGTTGTGTTTGGCCCTTACTCCGGCAGCAACACTGTGAAAGTTGACGGCGAAGACCTGCTGGTTATTGGCGAAAGCGAGATCCTCGCTGTCATCGAAGGCTGATTCCCCGCTCATTTTCCCGCTACTACAAAGTATTTAAGGAATATCGATCATGGCTGCTAAAGAAGTTAAATTCGGCGATTCCGCCCGCAAGAAAATGCTCGCCGGTGTCAATGTCCTGGCTGACGCAGTAAAAGCGACCCTGGGCCCTAAAGGCCGTAACGTGATCATCGAGAAGAGCTTCGGCGCTCCGACCATCACCAAGGACGGCGTTTCCGTTGCCAAAGAAATCGAGCTGAAAGATCGCTTCGAAAACATGGGCGCGCAGCTGGTCAAAGACGTTGCCTCCCGTGCCAACGATGACGCAGGCGACGGCACCACCACCGCTACCGTTCTGGCTCAATCGATCGTCAACGAAGGCCTGAAAGCCGTCGCTGCCGGCATGAACCCGATGGACCTGAAGCGCGGTATCGACAAAGCGACCATCGCAATCGTCAAAGAGCTGAAAGCCCTGTCCAAGCCTTGCGCTGACACCAAGGCCATCGCTCAGGTCGGTACCATCTCGGCCAACTCCGACAGCTCCATCGGCGACATCATTGCCGAAGCCATGGAAAAAGTCGGTAAAGAAGGCGTGATCACCGTTGAAGAAGGCTCGGGCCTGGAAAACGAACTGTCGGTTGTTGAAGGCATGCAGTTCGACCGTGGCTACCTGTCCCCGTACTTCGTCAACAAGCCAGAGACCATGACTGCCGAGCTGGACGGTCCGCTGATCCTGCTGGTCGACAAAAAGATCTCGAACATCCGCGAAATGCTGCCAGTACTGGAAGCCGTTGCCAAAGCCGGCCGTCCACTGCTGATCGTGGCCGAAGACGTTGAAGGCGAAGCCCTGGCGACTCTGGTTGTGAACAACATGCGCGGTATCGTTAAAGTCGCAGCCGTCAAGGCTCCAGGCTTCGGCGACCGTCGCAAGGCCATGCTGCAGGACATCGCTGTTCTGACTGGCGGTACCGTTATCTCCGAAGAGATCGGCCTGAGCCTGGAAAGCACTACCCTGGAACACCTGGGTAATGCCAAGCGCGTGATCCTGTCCAAAGAAAACACCACCGTGATCGACGGTGCCGGCGTTGAGGCTGACATCCAGGCTCGCGTTCTGCAGATCCGTCAGCAAGTGGCTGATACTTCGTCCGACTACGACCGTGAAAAACTGCAAGAGCGTCTGGCCAAACTGTCCGGCGGCGTTGCAGTGATCAAGGTTGGCGCGGGTTCCGAAGTTGAAATGAAAGAGAAGAAAGCCCGCGTTGAAGACGCCCTGCACGCTACCCGTGCAGCCGTTGAAGAAGGCGTGGTACCTGGCGGCGGCGTGGCACTGGTTCGCGCTCTGCAGGCTATCTCCGAGCTGAAAGGCGACAACGATGACCAGAACGTTGGCATCCAGTTGCTGCGTCGCGCTGTTGAAGCGCCACTGCGCCAGATTGTTGCCAACTCCGGCGACGAGCCAAGCGTAGTTGTCGACAAGGTCAAGCAGGGTTCGGGTAACTACGGTTACAACGCTGCTACCGGCGAATACGGCGACATGATCGAAATGGGTATCCTGGACCCGGCTAAAGTGACTCGTTCGGCTCTGCAAGCGGCTTCGTCGATTGCCAGCCTGATGATCACCACTGAAGCCATGATCGCCGAGATCAAGGACGACGCACCAGCTGGCGGCGGCATGCCAGACATGGGCGGTATGGGCGGCATGGGCGGCATGATGTAAGCCAGCCTCACCCCGTACATAAAAAACCCCGCCTGCGCTAAGCAGGCGGGGTTTTTTATTGCCTTCATTTTTGGTAGGTCTGGAGAACGAGTCGCGGCCATCGCGGGCAAGCCACGCTCCCACAGTGGATTGCGTTGAACCTGTGGGAGCGGGCTTGCCCGCGATGGCGTCGGCTCAGGCGCTGACCGGTTCTACCTCGCTTACCCGTTCAGCCTTGGAGGCCGGTCGATAGAGGATGAAGTAATACGCCCCCAGACAAATCAGCCAGCAGAAAATCGCGGTCCACACGTTGTGCGAAAAGAAATGCGCGCCCTGCATCATCCGGCTGATGGAAAACACCGAGCCCAACGCGAAGGCGAAGACAAACGCCTTGCGCGCCAGACGCGGACGACGGTCGCGCAATACGAAAAACAGCGCAAACAACGTGAAGCCAGTCGCCGCATGACCACCGGGCCAGCAGCGGCCTGGCTTATCGGTGTGCGGGCGAGGGCTGAGCAGTTCGCTGTAGGTTTCGTGCCCGCCGAATTGCTCCAGGCTCCATGGGCATTGCACTGCGGTCACGGCTTTGACCGGAGTGACGAATGACGTTGCCAGCGCCAGAGACAACACCAGGCAACCCAGTTCACGCTTGAACGGTTTGAGCCGGTCCATGAAAAAGGAGCCAATGAAGCCCAGGATGGCGAACACCGAAAAGGCGATGACCAGTTGCTTGGCCCGGTCATGCAGGATGTCTTCCAGGAAGTAACTGTGTCGCCCGATGAACGCCCCGGCGATCGGGTCATAAAACAGCCTGGCAAGGTCCATGTCCAGGGACGTCAGTTCAAGCAACAGCAGAGTGATCGCCGCAATGGCGGGCACTCCCAGACATAGCCATACATTCAGTGGCCTGGAAGCGGGGCGGGCAGCGGTCGAAACCATGGCAAATCCTTGGTGAGTGAAATGTTCTGAAGAGCACAACCGCGGGAGTCTGAACACACTTCTGTCGTCAGCCCGTGAATCGATGGTGAAAAAGTTGTTAAGGCTGTCTCGGGCTTTTCTTCTCAAACTTACCCCTGCACGCCACCCTATCCCTGAGCCACACTTGGCCTTAAGCTGCGCGCCAAGACAGCCGTTGTGTACGAAGGAGGTGCCGATGCGAATTCTATTGGTTGAAGATAACCGCGATATCCTGGCCAATCTGGCCGATTATCTGGGGCTCAAGGGTTACACCGTGGATTGCGCGCAGGACGGTTTGTCGGGCCTGCACCTGGCCGCCACCGAGCATTACGACTTGATCGTGCTCGACATCATGCTGCCCGGCATCGACGGCTACACCCTGTGCAAACGCCTGCGCGAAGACGCCCGCCGCGACACACCGGTGATCATGCTCACCGCCCGCGACCAACTGGACGACCGTTTGCAAGGCTTCAAGTCTGGTGCCGACGACTACCTGATCAAGCCCTTTGCCCTGTCTGAACTGGCAGCGCGTATCGAAGCAGTCATGCGCCGAACCCAAGGAGGCGGTCGCCGATCCTTGCAAGTTGGTGATCTGAGCTACGACCTCGATACGCTGGAAGTGACGCGCGAAGGTCGTCTGCTGAAACTCAACCCTGTGGGCCTGAAGTTGCTGGCCGTGTTGATGCAGAAAAGCCCCCATGTGTTACGCCGTGAGGTGCTCGAAGAGGCTTTGTGGGGGGATGACTGCCCGGACAGCGACAGCTTGCGCAGTCACGTTCATCAACTGCGCCAAGTGATCGACAAACCGTTTGCCAAGCCCTTGCTACATACGGTGCATGGTGTCGGTTATCGCTTGGCCGAGGGCCGTGATGGAGTTTAAGCAGAGCCTTGCTCAACGGATCATCATCGCCTTTGCGTTGATGAGCGCACTGGTGGCGGGGGCCTTCGCCATCGGCATTATAGCGACCGTGCACCTGGTGGAAGAGAAACTGATCTCGGCAGGCCTGGGCGGCGATTTGCAACGTCTGTTGTTGATGGACAGTGTCTCGGACTGGAGCCACCGCCCCGAGCCGGATCAATTGTTCTATTTCAGCGGCGGGCCGGGCGACTTTGACTTGCCCAAGGATTTGCGGCACCTGGACTCGGGCTTTCATGAAGTCTTTCGCGAGCAGCTGTCGTATCACGCGATGGTCGAAGTCGTTGACGGTCGGCGTTACGTGCTATTGCAAGACCAGAGCGATTTTGAAGAGCGTGAGCGGGTGCTGTTTGCTGTGGTGCTGGTGGGCTTCGTGCTGAGTCTGGCACTGGCGGTGTTTCTTGGCTGGGTGCTGGCGCGCAAGGTGATGGCGCCGGTAGTGCGTCTGGCCCGTCAGGTGCGTCATCGCGATCAATTGTTGGGCCTGGCACCGCCACTGGCGCCGGACTATGCCGCTGATGAAGTGGGCGAACTGGCCGTGGCTTTCGACGCCACCCTCGGGCGCTTGCGTCAGGCGTTGACCCGCGAGCGATTGTTCACCAGTGACGTCAGCCATGAGCTGCGCACGCCGTTGATGGTGTTGGCAAGTTCCTGTGAGCTATTGCTGGAAAACCCTGGTATCGATCAGCGCGGTCGTGCCCAGGTCGAGCGAATTGCCCGTGCGTGTGCCGAGATGCGCGAGCTGGTGCAAACCTTCCTGATGCTGGCGCGTGCTCAACATGAAGACGCCAGCATGGCTCCCCAGCAGACCCTGAGCCAGGTAGCCGACGGGCTGCTCAGCCAATGGCGCGAGCCAATCGAAGCCAAAGGCCTGACGCTGAACTTTGAGCCGGGCAATCCGCCGGACACCCGCTATAACGCGACCCTTCTGCATGCGGTGATGGGCAACCTGTTGCGTAATGCGCTGCATTACACCGAGCGTGGATTTATCCGTTTGGCCCTGACGGATACGGGGTTCATGGTCGAGGACAGTGGAGTGGGCATTCCCGAGGAAAAACGCGAGGCGATGTTCGAGCCTTTCGTGCGTGGCAACGAAAAACGCGGCGAAGGGCTGGGGCTGGGGCTGTCGCTGGTGCAGCGGATCTGCGAGAACCAGGGCTGGAGCGTCAGCCTGACGAACATGGAACCCAACGGCTGCCGTTTTCAGGTGGTATTGAGTCCGTCCCCGACTTGATCTGATCTGATCGAAAAACCGAAAAGATCGCAGTCTTCGGCGGTGCCCACAGTCACGAAGGCGGCGATCCTGAATCAGGCCCTGTAAAACCCTGAAATAACTCCGGGTTTACATGACAACTTTTTCACAAACGCACGACCTGACACTGACACCGCACTCCCTAAGATGGTGGTCATCAGAAGTTCAGGAGGCTGTGATGGCTGGTCCGATCAAGGTCGATTTTTCCGAAAAATACGACGATCAAGACGCCCGGAAGTATCTGCGCAAGCATCAGGCTGGTCTCGCCCGTCGACTGTCCCACTGGCGTGATGAACAACTGGCGCGAAAGGCGCTGGCGCTAGCCGGTGAGCCTGGTTTAGTCCTCGATTTGCCGTGCGATGCGGGGCGTTTCTGGCCGCTGCTGGCGGAAAAACACAACCGCATCATCATCGGGGCTGATGATTCGAGGTCCATGTTGAAGACTGCCATGCAGGCGCAACTCGCCGACGTGGCAAAACGGGTACAACCCTTGCACACTTCTGCATTTGACATTGCCTTGCCCGATAACGCTGTCGACAGTATTTTCTGCCTGCGCTTGTTTCATCACATCGGTGAAGCCGAGCATCGGCTGGCCATCCTGCGCGAATTCGAGCGTGTCACCCGTGACAGCGTGATTGTTTCGTTGTGGGTGGACGGCAATTTGAAAGCCTGGACACGCAAGCGCGCCGAGAAAAGGTGTGGGCAGGAGGGTTACCAGAATCGATTTGTGTTACCGGCTGCCACGGTTGAAAACGAATTTGAGCAGGCGGGTTTCAGTATCCAAAAGCAACTGGATTTTTTACCGCTTTTTGCCATGTGGCGTGTCTACGTATTACGCAAGAAGAGGTAACGGGATGGCAGTGCAAGGTGCAACAGAAACGGAAGTCGTTCCCCAGGATTATTTCGACTCCTTCTGGAACCTGAGTGATGAATGGGTAGAAAAAACCGACGTGCCTCGCCACTCGTCGTTCAGCGATACAGAGTGGGAAAAACTCGTCTATTTTTATCAAACGGCGTTTGGCAGCGCTATCAAAGGCTTATATCAATGAAACTCGAAATTGCACGAGGTTTGTTTTTAGCCGGAGCCTTGGCAGTTGCTTCATTGGCGGTGGCGGCCTGGGAGCAGCCCCGTATTCAAGTCCTGAGCTCCGTGCATGGTGACGCGCATTGTCCGTTGCCCCGGGTTGCCAAAGCACCCGTGGCCACTCAACCCGATCATGACTTGTTACTGTTCATGTTCGGACTTTCTCAGGGACTGAGGCCACAGAGTTGAACAGATTGAAGCCCAAATAAAAGGCCTCGCAGATGCGAGGCCTTTTTTGTGTCCGATGGCTCAAGTCTTGCGCGATCCATTGTGGGAGCGAGCCTGCTCGCGATAGCGGTGGCACTGTCAGCATTGAGGTGCCTGATATACCGCTATCGCGAGCAGGCTTGCTCCCACAGGGATATGTTCTTCAGGGCTTATCAGGCTTGGCCAGCAATGTGTAGATGCACGGCAACACGAACAAGGTGAATAGCGTTCCGATCGACATCCCCGTCGCGATCACCGTGCCGATGTCGAACCGACTGACGGCACCCGCACCCGTGGCGATGATCAATGGCACCATGCCGAACACCATTGCCGCCGTGGTCATCAATACCGGACGCAGGCGAATGGCCGCCGCTTCCTCCACCGCTTCGCGAGGCGACAGGCCCTTCTCCTTGCGTAACTGGTTGGCGAACTGAACGATCAGAATCCCGTGCTTGCTGATCAACCCGATCAACGTCACCAACCCCACCTGGGTATAGATGTTCATGCTCGACCAGCCGAGGAACAACGGTATCAACGCGCCACAGATCGACAGCGGCACGGTGACCAGAATCACCAGCGGATCGCGGAAACTTTCGAACTGGGCCGCCAGCACCAGGAAGATGATCGCCAACGCCAGGGCAAAGGTGACCCACAGCGCACTGCCTTCCTGAACGTATTGCCGTGACGCACCGGCATAGTCGACGGCGAATCCCGCCGGCGCTTCTTCGCGAGCGATCTGGCGCACGGTGTCGATGGCTTCACCCATGCTGACCAGTGGAACCCCGGAAAGAATGGCCGAATTGAGTTGCTGGAACTGGTTCAACTGGCGCGGCCGCGCCCGGTCGGTCACGGTGATCAGGGTCGACAGGGGCAGCAACTCGCCCTTTGTGTTCTTGACGTAATAATGGTTCAGCCAGTCGGGATTATCCCGGAAGGGGCGTTCCACCTGCGCAATGACTTTGTAGCTGCGACCTTCGATGGTGAAGCGGTTGATCTCTGCCTCACCCAGCAACGTCGCGAGGGTGCCACCCAGGTCCTGCATCGACACACCCATCTGTGCAGCCTTGGCGCGATCGATATCCACCACGACTTCGGGTTTGTCGAAGGCAAGGTCGACATCGACAAAAGCAAACTTGCCGGACTCCATCGCCCTTTTTTCACCCGGTCCATCACATCCAGCAATGACTCGTAGGTGTTGGCCGAGTTGATCACGAATTGAAACGGCAAGCCTTCGCCGGTGCCCGGCAGGGAAGGCAGGTTGAAGCCGAAAATTTGCAAGCCCGGAATGCTTGCCAGTTTGCCCTGGACCACGGGCAGGATCTGCATTTGGGTCCGCTCGCGTTCGTTCCAGGGTTTGAGCAGGAAGCCGCCGATCCCCGATTGCACGCCGTTGAAACCGTTGATCTGGAACGAGGAGTAGTACTCGGGGAACTCCTTGAAAATCGCGAGGAACTCGTCGGTGTAGGCGTTCAGGTAGTCAAGGTTGGCCGGTTGCGGGGCATTGGCCATCATGAAGATGACGCCCTGGTCTTCGTCCGGCGCCAGTTCCGACTGGGTGAATTTGAGCAGTACCGGAATCAGGCAGAGCACGATTACCGCGAACACCAGCACCACCGGCCGGGTGTTGAGGGTGCCATGAAGCACACTCTGGTAACGGCGCTTGAGGCCTTCGAAGATCACGTCCAGGCGATGGGCCAGGCCGGTAGGGTTTTCATCGTGGCGCAGCAGTAGGGCACACATCATCGGCGACAGCGTCAGGGCTACAACGCCGGAAATTACCACTGCCCCGGCCAGGGTCAGGGCGAACTCCTTGAATAGCGCCCCCGTCAGGCCGGTCAGGAAGCCGATCGGCGCATAGACCGCCGCCAGGGTAATGGTCATCGACACCACCGGCATGGCGATTTCCGCAGCGCCTTCAAGCGCGGCATCCAGCGGCGTCTTGCCT
This sequence comes from Pseudomonas sp. S2_A02, assembly GCF_054668495.1. Taxonomy (NCBI): domain Bacteria; kingdom Pseudomonadati; phylum Pseudomonadota; class Gammaproteobacteria; order Pseudomonadales; family Pseudomonadaceae; genus Pseudomonas; species Pseudomonas sp. S2_A02. The sequence continues at coordinate 5,070,777 of NZ_CP162776.1, forward strand.
TCTTCGATGTGCCGATGGATGTTTTCCACCACCACGATGGCGTCGTCCACCACCAGCCCGATGGCCAATACCATCGCCAGCAAGGTCAGCAGATTGATCGAGTAACCCATCATCTGCATGAAGAACATCACGCCGATCATCGACAGCGGAATGGTGACCACCGGGATCACCACCGAGCGCAGGGCGCCGAGGAACAGGAACACCACCACGATCACGATCAGCACCGCTTCGAACAGGGTTTTCACCACTTCGTCGATGGAGGCCTGGATGAACAGCGTGGCGTCGTAGGCGATTTCACCTTTCAGGTTCGGCGGCAGCTGAGCTTCCAGCTCCGGCATGATCTTGCGCACTTCCCTGATCACGTCCAGCGGGTTGGCGCCTGGCGTGGCCTTGATGCCGATGTACACCGAGGGCGTGCCACCAAAGGAGCTGACGGAATTGTAGTTCTCCGCGCCCATCTCGACCCGCGCTACGTCCCGCAGCAGTACGCGACTGTCGCCCTCGACCTTGAGCGGAATCGTCCCAAAGGCTTCGGCGGATTTGAGTTCGGTGTTGGCGTTGATGCTGGTGACCACGTACTCGCCTTTCACTTCACCGGCGGCGGAGAGGAAGTTGTACTGGCGCACGGCGTTGGTCACGTCGCTGGCGCTCAGTCCGAAACCGGCAAGTTTCACCGGGTCCAGCCACAGGCGCATGGCGAACACCTGATTGCCGAGAATCTCGGCTTCGGCCATGCCCGGCAAGGTCGCCAGTTTCGGCTGGATGACCCGTGACAGGTAATCGGTGATCTGCGGATTGCTCAACTCGTCGCTGAAGAAACTGATGTACATCAGCGCCGAGGCGTCGGCGGCTTCCTTGCTCAGCACCGGGTCTTCGGCGTCCTGGGGCAGCTGGTTCTTGACCTCGTTGGCCTTGGCCAGCAGTTCGGTAAACAGGCGGTCGCTGTTGGAGCCGATGCGCGCGTAGATCGAGATCACCGAGAAGTTCTGGCGACTGACCGAGGTCATGTAGTCGATGCCCTCGGCACTGGCCAGGCTCTGCTGCATCGGTTGGGTAATGTAACCCTGGATGGTTTCGGCGTTGGCCCCGGGGTAAGCGGTGGTCACCGTGATCAGCGCGTTTTCCATTTGCGGGTATTGGCGCAGCGGCAACTTGCTCCAGGCCTGGAAGCCCAGCAGCACAATCAACAGGCTGACCACGGTGGCGAGCACCGGGCGGCGGATGAACGGGTCGGTAAAAGCCATGGGGATTCCTTGATCAGTCAGCGCGCGGCTGACTGCTCTTCTCGGCTAGGGTCTTGTCGTCGCTGATGGCAATGTGCGCGCCGTGGTCCAGTTTGATCTGGCCCCCCGTGACCACTTTTTCGCCGTTCTGCACGCCTTTGGTGATCATGACCATTCCATCGCGGCGCTCGCCGGTTTCGATGAAGCGCCGCTCGGCGATCAGAATCGGCTCGCCCTTGTCGTCTTTTTCGAGGCTGCCGTCTTCGGCCTTTTTCTGCGCGACGACGTACAGCGAGTTGCCATACAGGGTGTAGGTGATCGCACTTTCCGGCACAACGATGCGTGGCTGCGGATCAGGCAATATCACCTGCAGGCTGGCGAACATCCCCGGCAGCAATTTGTCATCGGGGTTGGCCAGGGTTGCGCGCACTTGCACATTGCGGGTACTGCTCTCGACTTTCGGGTTGATCGCACTGATGGTCCCGGGGAAGTTCTCTGTCGGGTAGGCCGGGACCGTGATCTGTACCGGTTGGCCGAGAGCGATTTTCGGTACGGCCTGTTCGGGCACAAAGAAGTCGACGTAGAGGCTGCTGATGTCTTGCAGGGTGGCGATCATCGTGCCGCTGGCCACGTAGTCGCCAACGTCTACCTGTCGAATGCCGATGGTCCCGCTGAACGGGGCGAGGATGCGTTTTCTTTCCAGTGCCGCCTTGAGTTGATTGACCGTGGCCCGGCTCTTTTGCAACACCGCCGAGAGTCGGTCGAACTCGCCTTTGGAAATAGCCTGGCTGCCCACCAATTGGCTGCCACGTCCGTAATCCAGTTGCGCCAGTCCCAGGTCGGCTTGAGCGGTTGCCAGCAGGGCAGTTTCAACGGCGGTATCGAGTTGCAGGATCGGCTGACCGACCTTGACCTTCTGTCCCGACTCGAACTGCACCTCCTTGACGGTGCCGGCGGTCTCCAGGCTCAGGTCGACCCCTTGCAGCGCCGTGAGGGTGCCGACCGTTGGCAAACGGCTTTGCCACGGACGTTCGGTGGCGGTGGCCACGGCGACACTTATCGGCGGTTTCGGCGCGGAGAAGCCCTGCATCATCGTATAGATGGAGAAGGCTTTGTAACCGGCCAGGACCAGCACGATTAGCAGAACAACACCCAACATGATCAGCATGCGGCGACGCAGCATATTTCCAGTTCCTTGGAGAAAATCAGGTGGTACAGGCGGGAACATTACTCTGAGTGTGAGGGGGATTCCAATGGATGTTTTTTGCGTGATCTTACGAAAAAGATCGCAGCCTGTTTGCGCTCCTACAGGTACGCATTCCCCTGTAGGAGCGCAAACAGGCTGCGATCTTTTAAACCATCAGATGAAGATGGTTGTCCCAGAGTCCCGCAGGCAACTCCAGAGGTTTTGCGACAAGGGTTGTCTGGCGGCAATCATAGTACCGGCATCGTCCTTGACCGGAGGTCACGACAAAACCATCGGCCACGGCGCCGACGCCGGCGCAGTCGGGAAGTGGCGCGTCCAGGCGTACTTCACCGCTGTCCAGGTCCCAGATAAAAAAGCGGTTGCCCCGCGGCGCGGTCAGGGCGACCAGACGCAGTTCGCTGTGCACGGCGACGCTGGCGGTGTAATGCCCCATGGCCTGCAACTGATGCTCGGGCACCGGGAACGCCACGAACGGTTGGCCGGGACGCTTGATCGCCAGCAGCTCCGATGACTCGTGGGCATCGCCCATGAACTGCTGGCCGGCGATGATGGTACCGTCGCTGGCGACGCCCAAATGCCGCACGCTGTTCATCTGCTGGGCCAGTGTTTCCTTGCTCAACAAAGTGCCATCGCGCTGCATCAACACCAGGCTCGGTTCCATCGCGTTGAGGTTCATCTCGACCCGGCTTTCGGCCTCGGTGCGAATGCCACCGTTGGCCACAATCAGTGTCTCGCCATCGGGCATCCACGACACCTGATGCGGGCCGACACCGTGGGTGGAAAGCTCGCCGCTGTGTATCAGCCGCTCACCTTCGAACTTATACACGCCGAGCAGGCCACGGCCCGGATCGGAGGTGTCGTTCTCGGTGGCGTACAACCAGTCGCCGCTCTGGTGAATCACCGCGTGACCATAGAAGTGCCGGTTCGGCTGCGAGACCACGGTTTGCAGCAGCGTGCCGTCGCGCAGGTCGATCAGGTAACTCTCGGTCCCCGGACGCCGAGCGACGAACAGCGCTATCGGCAGCGTCGGGTGGTTGATGATGTCGTGGCAACGCTGGCCGACCTGGGTGGCAAACCCCCGGGTGCCGTCCAGCCGATAACCGACGGCGTAGTGCTTGCCGTCACCGTCGTCACGCGCCGAGAGCAGCAGAGGGCTTTTGTCTTTTTGCTTGAACAGCGTCCAGCCGCCCAGTGTCACCGCACCCAGCAGCAAACTCCCTAACGTCAGAGCCTGGCGTCGCAGCATGGCACTTGCCCTCATCAGTCACCGTCGTTGGCGTTGAAGCCCAGTTGGATGCCCAGCGCCTTGGCCAGCTCGCCTTCGTGCAGGCGATGGACAACGTTGAGGCTGTCGTAGATCGCGTTGAGCTGTTGGCGCCCGGCATCGTCAGTGAGCATGTCGGTCAGTGAGCGCTGGTTGCTGGCGAGCAGTTTCAGGGACGCTGCGTAGGCCGCGTCGATCTTGTCAGCCAAGGGTTTCTGCTCGCTCGGCAACAGACCGCGCAGGCCTTTGTTGTCGACACCGACCCAGACGGTTTGCGCCGCGCTCAGGCTCGCTTCCAGGCTTTTCAGCGAGGATTGGCTGCGCCAGGCATCGGCCTGGAACGGCTGGGGCGTGCCTTTGCTCTGACGGCCCATCGGCGTGCCGAGTTTTTTCTTCAGGGTGTCCAGCGCCGTCACTTGCACGCGCAGCAGATCGGCGATTGCTTCGTGGGAATCGGCATAACGCTGGTTCGGGAATTTGCTCATCTGCGCGAGCATGCCGTCGTTGGTGTTCCAGCGCGACAGGATCTCTTCAGCCAGTTGCTTCTGGCGTTCGCCAATGGCGGCCAGCAGCGGGCAATATTTGGCTTTCTGCGCGGTGTCGGCCATGTCGACTTTGCTGTCGAACAGGATGTATTCGTAGGCAGAGAGGCCTTGCACCACAACGCTGGACTTGGCCAGGGCGGCGGCATCGATCTGCGGTTGCGCGGTGACCAGTTGCTCGACCTGACGGCCCACGAGGTTTTTCTTGTCCGGCCAGAACTGCACCTGCCACGAACGGTTGCCTTCGGCCAACGGCCCGATCAGCAGCGGTTGCAACTCGGCCCAGGCTTTCTGCGCGTGCAGGAAGTCGGCGCGGGCGGTTTCGAGGTTTTCCTTGCCTTGGCAGAAGGCCAGGGCGCTGACCGCCAGTTGCCGGTCGGCTTCGACCCAGCGGCTGTAGGTCGGCAGGATGACTTGCTTGGCGATGGCCGCCGACGTGACCGCTTGCGGGTCCTGGGGCGAACAGGCGCCCAGGGCGAGGGCGGCAAGGCTGGTGAACAACAATTTGGGACGGAACATGTCGGGCTCCCGCTGAAGGAAAACGTATTAAAGGGAATTCAAAAACGCCAGCAACGCCGCACGCTGCTCGGCATTGAAAGATAAAACCTGTTGCTGCGCCGCTTTTGCCTCGCCGCCATGCCAGAGCACGGCTTCGAGCACGTTACGGGCGCGGCCGTCATGCAAAAACTGGGTGTGGCCGCTGACCGCCTGCGTCAGGCCGATGCCCCACAACGGCGGAGTGCGCCAGTCGCGGCCGCTGGCCTGGAATTCGCTGCGGTTATCGGCCAAGCCGTCGCCCATGTCATGCAGCAGCAGGTCGCTGTAAGGGCGAATCACTTGATTGGCCAATTCAGGTTCCGCAGCGTTGGCGGCGGTGGTGTATTTCGGGGTATGGCAGGACTGGCACCCTGCCTGGAAAAACAGATTCTTACCGGCCAGCACTTGCGGCGCGCCGACATCGCGACGGGCCGGCACCGCGAGGTTACGGCTGTAGAACAGCACCAGCCGCAGAATGTTGTCGCTGACTTCCCGCGAGCCATCCGGGCCATTGCCGTTGGGCGCCTGCTTGCAAGCGGTTTGCGCGTCGGTGCAGTCATCAACGGTTCTCAGGCTGGTCGTGAGGCCCATATCACCAGAGAACGCGTGAACGTTTTGTTGATTGAGGTTCGGTTGCCCGGCCTTCCAGCCAAATCGCCCGAGGACGGTTTTCTGCTGCGCGTCGTCCCAGACCCGGTTCGGTCGTCCGGCGATGCCGTTCTTCTCCCGGGACTGAGCCTCGGCGTTAGCCAGAATGGCCTCGTCGGGGATCGCTTCAAGCAAGCCTAGGCCAATCATTGGCGGTGCGATGCGCGCCGAGAAACGCGTATCGGGATGCATCGGGCCGTAGCCGAGTTGGGTGACCTGCAGGGTCGGCTTGCGCAACTCGATTTCGCTGCCGTCCTTGAAACGCACCGGGACCGACGTGTAATCGACGCGCACCTTGCCTTCCGGGACGACGCCGGGCACCGACATGTCCTGGAACTGCCCGCCATAGACAGGCTCCGGAACCACACCCAGTTGTTCGATGACTTTGGCGTAGGCCGGCGCATCAGGGATCGACAGACGCACCAGCATCGACACCGCATTCGGCGCATCGGGCGCGGGCGGGTGACCGCGCCCGTCCTTGATGTGGCAGTTCTGGCAGGCATTGGTGTTGAACAACGGGCCAAGGCCATCGCGGGCGGTGGTGGTCGATGGGGCAATCACCCAAGGGCTGCGAAAGAAACTGTTGCCGACACTGAAATCGACGCGCCGTGACGGTGGCAGATTGGCGGACGGCAGGGAGAATGCGTTTTGATCGGTCTTGCGCACCGTCGCACTGCCGCCGGAGCGGGCTTCACCGGGTTCGGCCTGGGTAAAACGCGGGGCGTCATCGCAGGCACTCAGGCCCAGGGCCAGCAACAGAGCGGACAAGCGAAGAGGCAGCGAGGGCATCGGATATCCTGCAAGAGGAGCAAAACAAGGGCGCAAAGTCTAACAGGGCAGGGGAGTTTGAATAAGAGGAATTATCGTTTGGTTGATGTGGGGCAGGGTTTGACGTCAGACCGCATCGCGGCCATCGCGGGCAAGCCACGCTCCCACAGGGTTTTGCACTGAACCTGTGGGAGCGTGGCTTGCCCGCGATGAGGCCGTCAGCATCACCCAAAAACAGACATGAAAAAGGCGACCCGAAAGTCGCCTTTTTTACTCAGCCAGCGTTGATCAGAACTCGTGATCAGCGTTGTCCGGGTTCAGGTCGCTGATGCCCAGTTTGCCGGCGGCCGCTTCGATCGAACCGGTCTGCTTGACCAGCGAAGCGATGGCGTCGCGCACGATCTGGTTGCCAGCGGTGTTGCCAGCAGCGATCAGTTGGTCGTAGTGCTCACCCTTGTTGGCGTGATCGACCATGACCTGAAGCTTGGCTTCGGTGGCGGCCAAGTCGGCTTTCAGCGCGGTATCGGCAGCAGGGTCGGCTTTGGCGACCAGCGACGACAGGCTGGCGCCGGTCATTTTGGTGCCATCGACGCGGGTGTATTCGCCCAGGTACACGTTACGCACGCCTTTGGCGTCGTAGAAGTGCGAGTTGTGGGTGTTGTCGCTGAAGCAATCCTGTTCGTCTTCCGGGGAGTTGGCTTCCAGGGAAACCTTCATGCGCTCGCCCGCCAGTTCGCCCAAGGACAGGCTGCCCATGCCGAACAGCATTTTGCGCAGGCCGGTTTCAGCCGGTTCTGCTTCCAGGGTGGCGCGGTAGTTGTCGGCCACGTTCGGCTTCCAGTTACCGACCATTTCTTGCAGGTCGTTGACCAACAGTTGGGTCACGGATTTCAGGTAAGCGCGACGACGATCGTTGTGACCGCCGGTAGCGCCTTTGCCTTGCAGGTAGTCGGTAGCCGGACGGTTGCCGGCGCCAGGGCCGGTGCCGTTCAGATCCTGGCCCCAGAGCAGGAATTCGATGGCGTGGTAGCCGGTGGCAACGTTGGCCTCGGAACCGCCCAGCTCGTTCAGACTGGCGAGTTTTTCCGGGGTGATGTCTTTCACATCGACCTTGTCTTCGCCGACCTGAACTTTAGTGTTGGCGATGATGTTGGCGGTGGCGCCAGGGTTACCCAGTGCGTGTTCGTAGGATTTGTCGACGTAGTCGATCAGGCCTTCGTCCAGTGGCCAGGCGTTCACCTGACCTTCCCAGTCGTCGATGATGGTGTTGCCGAAGCGGAACACTTCGCTCTGCAGGTAAGGCACGCGGGCCGCGACCCAGGCAGCCTTGGCGGCTTTCAGGGTGTCGGCGTTCGGCTTGGCGAGGAATGCGTCGACGGCGGTTTGCAGGGTTTTCGCGGTGGATTCGGCATCGCTATAAACGGCGAAGACGATGTCGGCGTAGTGCGCGACCACAGCCTTGGCGGCGGCTTCATCGACTTTACCGGTAGCAGGAGGCGCAGCCGGGGCAGCGGTGCTGGCGGCCGGGGTCGGCGCTTGTGGAGCGGCAGCCTTGTCTTTGCCTTCGCCGCAACCGGCGAGGGAAATAGCGATGGCCAGCAGACTGGCGGTGGCCAGAGGCATACGAATCATGGCGAACATCCTGCTTCGGTGATTAATGGACGCGCGTGGAGGGCGCGCAAAACTGCGACATAATGCAAATCTTTCGCATTATGTGTAAAGGGTTGTGCTTGTAAATATTTCTTATTCGCGCGGCTGAATGCCAGGAACATGAGCTATAGCAGCTGGCACAGCCCTGTGGCGAGGGAGCTTGCTCCCGCTGGACGGCGAAGCTGTCCCAAATTCTGCAACCCGGTTCTGTCAGAAGTATCGCGTCAACCTGATTGCGACTGCTGCGCAGCCGAGCGGGAGCAAGCTCCCTCGCCACAGGGCTGTGCCAGCTACTTCAAAGGCTGTTTAGGATTGCCGCGTTACTGCGCTGCGCCTGTTTGAGGTAGGCGCTCAACTCCCGGGCCGGCAGCGGTTTGCTGTAGTGATAGCCCTGACCTTCGTGGCAGCCTTCGGAGATGATGTAGGCCTCTTGCTCGGCGGTTTCCACGCCTTCGGCGATCACCTGCATGCCCAGGCTCTTGCCCAACTGGATGATGGCGCGAACGATGGTCGCATCGTCGTCGTCATCGAGCAGGTCCTGAACGAAGCTCTTGTCGATCTTGATCTTGTCCAGCGGCAGGCTTTTCAAATAGCTCAGAGATGAATAGCCGGTGCCGAAGTCGTCGATGGCGATCAGCGCGCCGGAGCGACGCAGGCTCAACAAGTGCTGGGCGGCGGTGCTGATGTCTTCCATCAGGCCGGTTTCGGTGACTTCCAGCTCCAGGCTGCGCGGTGGCAGGCGGTACATCTGCAGCAGGTTATTGACCACCCGCGGCAACTCGGCGTGGTGCAATTGCACAGTGGACAGGTTCACCGCCATGCGCAGGTCGAAACCCTGATCGTGCCATTCGCGCAATTGTTTGCAGGCCTGATCCAGCACCCATTCGCCGATGGCGATGATGGTGCCGTTCTGCTCGGCCAGCGGGATAAACAGGTCCGGCGGTACCAGGCCGTGTTCGGGATGCTGCCAGCGAATCAACGCCTCGACGCCCACCACGCTATGATCGCGGTAGCTGATCTGCGGTTGATAAACGAGGTAGAACTGGTCGCGGATCAAGGCATCGCGCAGGTCTTTTTCCAACTCTCGGCGCCGACGCATTTCTGTGTCGACGCTGGCGATATAGAACTGATAGCGATTGCGCGAGCGAGTCTTGGCCAGGGTCATGGTCTGCTCGGCTTTTTGCAGCAACTTCTCGGTGCTGTCACCGTCCTCGGGGAACAGGGTGATGCCGATGGTGGCGCGCAGGCGGATTTCCTGATGATCGAGGGCGAACGCCGCTTCCAGATCATCAAGAATGCTTTGGGCCAGTTCGGCCGCTTCATAGGGTTGTTCGATGTCGGCCTGGACCAGTGCAAACTGGTCGCCACCCAAACGGGCGAGCGCGCCGAGGCGACCGCTATGAGCCCGCAGGCGATCGGCCAGGGCCAGCAGTAACTGGTCGCCGGTCTGATAGCTGAACTGTTCGTTGATGCCTTTGAAGTCATCGAGCCCGACACACAGCACCGCGACCCGACGCTGCAATTTGCCGGCATCGACGAGGATTTTGTCCAGTTGTTGCTGCAATTGCTGGCGGTTAGGCAATCCGGTGAGGAAGTCGTACTGGGCCATGCGCAGCAGGCTGTTTTCCGCTTCGTGGCGCAGGTGAGTGTTGCGCTCGATGGATTCGAGCAACTGGTTGGCAGTGTTGATCCACACGCCCAACTCGTTTCTCTCATGACCCTTGAGCTGCGGAATCTTGTGGGCGCTGGGCCGGTCCGGGTTGATTTCGGTCAGGTGCTCGATAATCCGCGATAGCGGTTTGGTCAGCAACCAGTGATAGACCAGATACAGCACCAGGGCCATGGCCATGGCGCGCAATACACCAGAGATGAAGATGATCACCGAGCTGACAATGAAGCCCTTGCCGTAGGTGGCCGTGTCGAGGGTAATGCTCAGGTCGCCGTAGTACTCGCTGTAGGGCCCGCGGCCCACCAGTTGGGTGGTGAAGGTGCGTTCGTTGCCGAGGATCAGGTCAGTCAGCCAGCGGCTGTTGGAGTGCTGCAGTTCACGGGTTTTTTGCGCAAGCATGGCTTCGTTAGGATGGCCGATGGAGGCCATGCGCACGGCATCGTCCTGAAACAGGCCTTCGATCACCTGCATGCCCATTTCCCGGTCCAGGCTGTAGACGGCCTGGGTCGAGGGGTCGCGGAACATGTCGAGGATGCGCTGGGCATCGCTGGCTACGGCCTGACGTGTTTTATAGGCATCGAAAACGATCTGCGCGCAGCTCAAGACTACGCCGACGATCAATGCCGACAGGAGCACGACCCGGAGCAACTTCACCGACAAGCTGTTCTTGAGTTCCAGCTTCAAAGGGTTATTCCTTGTTCCGTGCGGGTAGCGTCAAGTTGCCATGAGTATTGGCAATCCCGTGATGTCAGTCAAAGGGACATTCCAACCCAGGGGATTTTGCCGGTAGCTTGGCCGATATGTTGCTGTTTGGAGTATTTGCCCTATTAGCACTGTGTCGGTTGTTGAGGCCCTCAACTTGAGGGGAACGGGACAATTTTTCCTTGTGGTTGATGTTAGACGGCTGTGAGGTGGGGGCAAGAGGGCGAATGCCACTCGCGTTGTGGGAATGTTCCCTCCTACAGAGACCGGCGTCTGGCATGGGCTGTTTAACCGACTTGTCAGAACGCAGATCTTTCCCACGCATTTTTCAGGTTGCCGGGTGGGAAGCGGATTCCCTAACCTTTGGCTGTCGCTGAAAACTCAGCGATCGGGTGTGAGAAGCCCGGCAACTTATGGTCATCCAGTGTCTGTACACGCATAATCGCCGCCAGTTTATTAGCTGCCTGCAAATGCGTTATGGCGGCTGTGTGCGGGCGGACTTCGGTCCGGCCGGGTGTCCATAACCGGTCTTCTCACCTCGCACATAGCTGCCACCTCTTTCCGTGTGAGAAGCGGCAAGTGGAGGCTCCAACGCTGGAGAAATTTTTCAATGGACAAATTAATCCCCGACCCACCCTTCAATACCACCACACCCAACGCCGAAGCTTCGCGTACCGAAGAATTACTCAAGGATCGCGAAGCCATAAAACGCGCCCTCGACTACTACCTCGATCCCCCGACGCAATACACCGAAAAAACCCGTCGCCCCAGCACGATGTTCATGGTCGCCCCGGGTGCCGACACCGAAAGCCTGCTGGCCCACGCCTGTGAATCATTGGCCTCAGCGAGTGTCCTGGCCAGCGATTTCGCCAACAATTTGATCGGTCCGCAGCGCCATATAGCGTTGGCGATTCAGCAGATCATCATGGTGGCGGAGTTGGCGGTGAACCGGGCGCTGGATAACGTCGATCCGGTATAGAGCGCGTTATCGTTCTTCGCGAGCAAGCCCGCTCCCACAGGATTTGTGTCGTAAACCGAATCTGTAAACGACGATGTACCCCTGTGGAGCGGGCTTGCTCGCGAAGGCGGCTTGGCAGGCGCCGCTTTCTTGTCAGGCAATCCAGGTTCCCGAGCTTTCCCACAGCCCATAAAAAAACCCGGCAAAAGCCGGGTTTCTTGACTGGCGCGAAGCTTAAGCGGTGAAGGTTTTGCCTTCGAACTGCTCAGCCACGAATTTCCAGTTGACCAGGTTCCAGAACGCTTCGACGTACTTCGGACGAAGGTTGCGGTAGTCGATGTAGTAAGCGTGTTCCCAGACGTCGCAGGTCAGCAGCGGGGTGTCGCCGCTGGTCAGCGGGTTGCCGGCGCCGATGGTGCTGGCCAGGGCCAGGGAACCGTCAGCCTTTTTCACCAGCCAGCCCCAACCGGAACCGAAGGTGCCGATGGAAGTTTTGCTGAACTCTTCCTTGAACTTGTCGAACGAACCGAACGCTGCGTTGATGGCATCAGCCAGCGCGCCGGTTGGTTGACCGCCGGCGTTTGGCGCCAGGCAGTTCCAGTAGAAAGTGTGGTTCCAGACCTGAGCGGCGTTGTTGAAGATACCGCCCGAGGAAGTCTTGACGATTTCTTCCAGGGTCTTGCCTTCGAACTCGGTGCCTGGCACCAGGTTGTTCAGGTTCACGACATAGGTGTTGTGGTGCTTGTCGTGGTGGTACTGCAGAGTTTCCTCTGAAATGTGCGGCTGCAGGGCATCGTGTGCGTAAGGCAGCGGCGGCAATTCGAAAGCCATGATGATTCTCCTAATCAGGTCAGTTGCGGTGAGCGCAAGGCCGATCACGGGCGGCCAGACATGCGCCGGGGAGTTTGTACTCTTTGCGGCGCAGGGATCGGATCATAGCACCGGGGGTGCGGCATAACCACGCAACAACTGTGTGGAATAGAGGTTCCAGAGCCTTTTGGAATAAATCATGAAGCGATGATTAACTGGAACGCTACGGTGAACATCATGACGGCGACCAACAGGTCGAGGATTCGCCAGGTGCTTGGCCGTGCCAGCCACGGTGCCAGCCATGCCGCGCCAAGGGCCAAAGTGAAAAACCACAACAATGACGCACTGGCCGCGCCCACCACATAAGCGCCGGGCTCGGTTTGTTGGGCGCCGAGGGAACCGATCAACAATACAGTGTCCAGATAGACGTGTGGATTGAGCAGCGTCACCGCCAACGCACTGAGCAGCACCGCTCGTAGCGAGCGTACTGTCTGATTCTCGCCCTGTTGCAGGCTTTGTTTCGAGCAGGCCCGACGCAGCGCCAGGCTGCCGTACCACAGTAAAAACGCCGCGCCACCCCAACGAGCGATGGCCAACAGAGTCGGGTTTTGCGCCAGCACCGTCGCCAGGCCGAATACCCCGGCAGCCACCAGTAGCGCATCGCAGGTCACGCAAAGCGCCGCCACCGGCAGGTGATGTTCGCGCCGAAGGCTCTGCGCCAACACAAACGCATTCTGGGTGCCGATCGCCATGATCAGACCCGCGGCCACCAACAGGCCGTTCACATAGCTTTGCCACATACGTTTTACTCCGCGTTGGTCGCCAGATCCCGCAGTACCTGCAGGGCGCGTTCAGCATCGGCCTGGCCGACGAACAAATGGTCGTGGTAATACCCGGCGATCACGTTGCAACTGATGCCGGCCTGGCCCAGCGCCGTGGCGAATGCGGCGGTCAGGCCGACGGCTTCAAGGGCCGAGTGCACGTTCAAGGTGATCCAGGCGGCGACATAGTCGAAGCTGAAACCGGCCTTTTGGGCGTGGGAACGTTCCAGAATCACCGTCAGGCCTTCCCGTTCGCGAAAGCTGCCGACAATCTCAAGGCCGGCGGGCAGCTTGCCGTCGCGCAACGTGCAGAACACGTATTCGCCATCGTTGAGTTGCGGGCTCATGCTGCGCAGCAGGGTTGCCAATGACGTTTCGCCAGCCATGTCGGTGATCCTTGTTCAAGAGTTCTTGCTGGCCATTCTCCGGATGAACGCTGTATAAGAAAAACCAATAGTCCTGATCGCCCATTAGGAAAACTGATGTTCGACTACAAATTACTTTCCGCGCTCGCCGCCGTAATCGAGCAGGCCGGATTCGAACGCGCTGCGCAGGTGCTGGGTTTGTCCCAATCGGCCATCTCCCAGCGGATCAAACTGCTGGAGGCACGGGTCGGCCAACCGGTGCTGGTGCGGGTCACACCTCCGGCGCCGACGGAGATTGGCCGGCGATTGCTCAACCATGTGCAGCAGGTGCGATTGCTTGAGCGCGATCTACAAACGTTGGTCCCGGCGCTGGACGAAGAAGGCCTGCCGGAACGCCTGCGTATCGCGCTGAATGCAGACAGCCTTGCGACTTGGTGGGCTGAGGCGGTGGGGGACTTTTGTGCGGAACAACATCTGCTGCTCGACTTGGTGGTAGAAGACCAGACCGTCGGCCTCAAACGCATGCGCGCAGGCGAAGTGGCGGGGTGTGTCTGTGCCAGTGAGCGGCCGGTGGCCGGTGCGCGCAGCGTTCTGTTGGGGGCGATGCGCTACCGTGCGATGGCGAGCCCTGCGTTCATTGCCCGGCATTTTCCCGATGGTGTGCGCGCCGATCAGTTAGCCAAAACCCCGGCCCTGGTGTTTGGCCCGGATGATTTCCTACAGCATCGCTACCTCGCATCCCTCGGTGTGGATGGCGGTTTCGAACACCATTTATGCCCATCGTCCGAAGGGTTTCTTCGTCTCACGGAAGCAGGGCTTGGCTGGGGCCTGGTGCCTGAATTGCAGGTGCGCGAGCAACTTGAGCGCGGCCAATTGCAGGAGCTTTTGCCAGATAAGCCGATCGATGTGCCGCTGTACTGGCATCATTGGCGCAATGGCGGTCAGCTTTTGGGGTTACTCACCGATCAATTGGTGCGCTCATCGAAACAATGGCTGGTGCCGTTGGACTGACGGGTAGCGTCAAGACCTCACGCCCTACGCAATACGCAATACGCAAAACGCAAAACGCAAAACGAAATATTCGGAGCAATTCATGAAGATTCTGGTCACCGGCGCAAGCGGCTTCATTGGCGGACGCTTTGCGCGTTTTGCCCTGGAGCAGGGCCTGGACGTGCGGGTCAACGGTCGCCGGGCCGAGAGCGTCGAGCATCTGGTGCGCCGTGGCGCCGAGTTCATTCAGGGCGACTTGAGCGACCCGCAACTGGCGCGCGATCTGTGTTCAGACGTCGAAGCCGTGGTGCATTGCGCCGGTGCAGTGGGGTTGTGGGGGCGGTATCAGGACTTTTATCAAGGCAACGTCGAAGTCACCGAGAATGTGGTCGAGGCCTGTCTGAAACAGCGGGTGCGGCGTCTGGTGCACTTGTCCTCGCCGTCGATCTACTTCGATGGCCGCGATCATCTGGGGTTGACTGAAGAACAGGTGCCCAAGCGCTTCAAGCATCCCTACGCCGCGACCAAATATCTGGCTGAGCAAAAAGTCTTTGGGGCGCAGGAATTCGGCCTCGAAACCCTGGCCCTGCGCCCGCGTTTCGTGACGGGCGCCGGCGACATGAGTATTTTCCCCAGATTGCTGAAGATGCAGCGCAAAGGGCGGCTGGCGATTATCGGCAATGGCCTGAACAAGGTCGATTTCACCAGCGTGCAAAACCTCAATGAAGCGTTGCTCAGCAGCTTGCTGGCCAGCGGTTCGGCCTTGGGCAAGGCTTACAACATCAGCAACGGAGCGCCGGTGCCGTTGTGGGATGTGGTCAATTACGTGATGCGCCAAATGGATGTCCCACAGGTTACCCGCTATCGTTCCTACGGTTTGGCCTACAGCCTTGCCGCGCTCAACGAGGGCGTGTGCAAGCTGTGGCCAGGTCGGCCCGAGCCGACGCTGTCGCGGCTGGGCATGCAGGTCATGAACAAAAACTTCACCCTGGACATCAGCCGCGCACGGCATTATCTGGACTACGATCCGAAAGTCAGCCTCTGGACCGCCCTCGATGAATTCTGCGGCTGGTGGAAGGCTCAGGACATTCGCTGACACACAAGGGTGACCCCTTACTGAACCGAGTTCTGGGTTCAGGGTCAACCGGTGCGGCAGCGGGGGTTATACTTCGCCGCATCAAGCCATCACCGCGTTCCACAAAGGTTGACCCTAATGCCCATGCGTAACGATGCCAACGACGACTTCGACGATGTCCCGAGCCTGCGCGCCGACAGCCTCGATGACGATGATTTTCCGACCACCGCTCGCACTTCCGTGCATTCGCGCACCACGCCGGTGGTGAAGGTCAAAGGCCCGAGCACTGGCCCTCTGTGGGCATTGGTCGGCGCGTTGTTCTTTGCCTTCGCCGGCCTTGCCTGGTGGAGTTTTCAGCAGATCTCGCTGATGGAACAGCAACTGGTGGCGACCCAGGAAAGTTTCGCGCGCATCAGTGAGGAAGCGGCGGGGCGCCTGCAGGACATTTCCGGCAAGGTCGTGGCCAGCCAGTCCAACGTCAACACCGGCAGTGAAGCGTTAAAGCTGCAAATCAAACAGCTTGAAGGCAAACTCCAGGATCAGAGCAAGCAGCTGGAAAGCAAGCTTCAGGATCAGAGCAAACAGCAGCAAGGCGTACTCGGCCAGACCTCCGATCTGGACAAGCGCCTGGCGCAAATGACCGCGCAAGCCACCGAACAACAAACCGCCAATGCTCAGTTGCAGGCCCAGGTCAAAGCCTTGAGCGGCGAACTGGCGGCATTGAAGAACGCGCCGGACGATACCAGCAAGTTCGACGCCCAACTCAAAAGCCTGGGTGCTGACATTGTCGCGCTGAAGAAACAAAACAACCCGAGCGCCGCCATCGAGCGCCTGGAGCAAGACATGATCGTGCTCAAAAGCCAGCAGGACAACCGCCCGGCCGCCGCACAAGGTGGCACCAACACTGCTGAGTTCGACGCCTTCCGCGGCCAGGTCACCCGCAACATCAACACCCTGCAGGCGCAGATTCAGAATCTGCAGCAACAGCTGCGCGCCCGGCCTCAATAGCTCGATGCAGTGATGGGGCCTGGGGAGTGGGGCTTTTGTGGCGAGGGAGCTTGCTCCCGCTCGGCTGCGTAGCAGTCGCAAATCAGGCACCGCGGATTACCTGAAGAATTGTGGTGAATGGGTTGGGGGCGGCTGCGCCACCCAGCGGGAGCAAGCTCCCTCGCCACATATGCCCTTCAAAGCACAAACCTCCCCACCGTTTCCTGAATATTCATACATAGCCCCAAGCCGTCTACGCTCTTGAAACACTAATAAGAATGGGGAATGCGCAATGGGGGTTCTTCACAAGCTAGCCTGGCTGGGCGGATTGCTTTTGCTGTGCCTGGGTCCGATTCACGCCGCCACGACGGAAAACGCTGACAGCCAGGCTGCCAAAGCCTTGCTGGAAAAAGCCCTGGCCTATTACCACGAGCAGGGTGACAAGGCTTTCGCGGCCTTCAGCCGTCAGGGCGACTTTGTCGACAAGGATCGCTATGTCTTCGTGGTCGACACCAAGGGCGTGATGCTCGCCAGCGGCGGGCCATCTTCGGCGTTGATCGGTCGTGATGTGTCCGAGGTGCTTGGGCCTGATGTGCAGAAAGCCTTCAAGGACGCCTTGAAAGTGCCGGAGGGCAACGGCATTCAGCAAGCCGAATACCGCTGGCAGAACTGGGCTGACGGTAAGGTTGAACGCAAGCATGTGTTCTATCAGCGCATCGGCCAGCGGATTCTGGCGGTCGGTTACTACCTGCCACGGGCCTCGCCGCAACAGGCACAAGCGTTGCTCGATAAAGCAGCGGTCGATCTGGCCAAAAACGAAAAGGGCACGCTCACAGCGATCAACTCCCTCAAGGGCGGTTACTTGCAGGATGACCTGTACGTGTTTGTCGTCGACCTGGATACCCAGCGTTATGTGGCCCATGGCACCAATCTGCGACTGATTAACACCGATTTCAGCAAGATCAAAGACCCGGAAGGCAAACCGGTGGGCGAGCCGATTCTGGCGCTGATGGCCAAACAGGATGACGGTGAATACGAGTACCGCTGGAAAAACCCGGTAACCGGCAAAGTGGAAGACAAGCATGCCTACCTGAAAAAGGTCGGGCACTTTCTGGTGGCGGTAGGGTATTACAGCCCTTGATTCAAGGTGACGGAAAGACCGCAATCGCGAGCAGGCTCGCTCCCACAGTAAATCTCCATTGGTCACAGATGTTGCATACGGCCGAGATCTAATGTGGGAGCGAGCCTGCTCGCGATTGCAGGCGCCTCGGTCTTCCTATCGCGCCGTGTCCTCCCGCCCCCGCAGCACTCTGTTCGGCATGGCAATCGCCGCCGCCAGCCCCAGCAGCGACACCGCCGCGCTGACCATCAGCAAATGCCGGAAGGTCAGCAACAGCTCAGCGCGCAAGGCGTTTTGTGCGTCCCCCGGTGCGGCGTTCAAACCATCGAGCAAGACATTCCCCGAACTCCCTTCGGCCATTAACGACGAGCCGGCCAAGTGAGCGAAACTTGAATCCTGCAACAACGCCAGCAGCAGCGCCGACATCAACGCCACACCCATTGCACCACCCAGGGAACGGAACAGATTGGTGGTGCTGGTGGCGACGCCGATGTCCCGTTGCTCCACCGAGTTTTGCGTACCCACCAACGATGTCGGGAACTGCATGCCGCTGGCGATGCCGCTGAGCAACATGAACAGGCTGCTCAGCACAAACGCCTGAGGCGCACTGAGTGCCATGCCCAGGATCGAGAACGGCATGAGCAGGGCGCCGGTGAGAATCATCGGTTTGTAACGACCGGTCACCGAGGTCTGGCGTCCGGCGAAGTACGCGCCTATCGGCAAACCCATGGCCAGCGGCAACAGGTGCAGCGCGGCGCTGTCGGCCCCGGCGCCAGTGATGCTCTGGAAGCGCAGCGGCATCAGCACGATCAAGGAAATCGCCTGGAAACTGGTGAAGAAAATCGTGCACCAGCAAAGAATCGCACTGCGGTTGGCGAACAAGTGCATCGGCAGCAACGGTTCCCGCGCCCGCCGTTCATGCCAGACGAAGACGGCCAGCACCACCACCGCACAACCGAGCAAACCCGACACTTCGGTGCTGCGCCACGAATAGCCCTGGCCAACCTGAGTAATGCCCAGCAGTAACGCCGTCAGGCCGATGATCATCAACAAGGTGCCGACGTAGTCGATGATCGGCTTGCGCTGTGGCACCGGCAGCCCCACCAGCGTGCGGTGGGCCACCAGCCAGGCGCCCAGGCCCAATGGCAGGTTGATCAGAAATACCCAGCGCCAGGACAGGTATTCGGTCATGTAGCCACCGAGAACCGGGCCGGCCACGCTGGCCACTGCGTACATGCTGCTGAAGTAACCCTGATAGCGACCGCGTTCGCGAGGTGGAACGATGTCGCCGATGATTGCCTGACTCACCGAAATCATCCCGCCGGCGCCGATGCCCTGAAGGATCCGCGCCAGCACCAGTTGCTCCATGCTTTGCGCCATGCCGCAGAACAACGACGCAAGGGTGAACATCCCCATGCCGAACAGCATCAACTTGCGGCGGCCATACAGATCGCCGAGTTTGCCGTAAATCGGCACCGCCACGGTCATCGCCACCATGTATCCGGAAATCACCCAGGCCAGCAGGCTGACGTCCTTGAATTGCGCGGAAATGGCCGGCATCGACACGGCGACGATGGTCTGATCCAGCGCGCCCAGAAAGATCGCCAGCATCAGGGCGATCAACACGCTGCGAATAGCCGGTTTGGGCGTTTCAGGCTGGTTGAGATTGGTCACGGGTAAACCTGCGGGCAGTGATGGACCCGCAGTGGCAAGGCGAGTCGGAATGCTCGCCAGTGTAAGTCGATAGCAGGCTATTCGATAGCCTCGTATGGAAGACCGACATAGTTTTCTGCAATGGTTTTTCGGCCCGCCTCGGAGTCCACGAAATAGGCCAGCTCCGATTCGCTGATGCGCTGGCTGAACGCATCGTGCTCGTCGAAGCGATGCAACATTGAGGTCATCCACCAGGAAAACCGCTCGGCTTTCCACACCCGACGCAAGCAGACCTCGGAATACTTCTCCAGCAAATCCACACGCCCTTCGCGGTAAACCTTCAGCAGAATATTAAACAACGTACTGACGTCGCTGGCCGCCAGGTTCAAACCCTTGGCGCCGGTGGGCGGAACAATGTGCGCGGCGTCGCCGACCAGGAACATCCGCCCGTACTGCATTGGCTCGACCACGAAACTGCGCAGTGGCGCGATGCTTTTTTCAATCGACGGACCGGTCACCAGAGAGGCGGCGAGGGCGGTCGGCAGACGGGATTTGAGCTCATCCCAGAAGCGCTGATCGGACCAGTCCTCGACTTTGTCCTGAGCCGGAACCTGGAGGTAGTAACGGGTACGTGTCGGCGAACGCATGCTGCACAGCGCAAAACCCCGTTCATGCCGCGCGTAGACCAACTCTTCATGCACCGGCGGCGTGTCGGCGAGAATCCCCAGCCAGCCGAACGGATAAACCCGCTCGAACACTTTCAGGCAGTCCGTAGGAATCGACTGCCGCGCCACGCCATGGAAACCATCGCAACCGGCGATGTAATCACAATCGAGTCGATACGTTTCGCCGTCCTTGTCGAAGGTGACAAAGGGTTCAGCGGTTTTCATGCCGTGGGGGACGAGATTACTGGCTTGATAAATTGTCTGCGCACCGGCGTCCCGACGGGCGGCCATCAGGTCGCGGGTGACCTCGGTCTGGCCATAGATCGTTACGGTTTTGCCGCCAGTCAGCGCCTGCAAGTCGATGTGTACCCGGCGCCCGTCGAGGGCCAGTTCGAAGCCTGCATGGACCAGCCCTTCGGCGTCCATGCGCTGACCCACCCCGGCCTGACGCAACAGCTCTACCATGCCTTGTTCGAGGACACCGGCGCGGATGCGTCCGAGCACGTAGTCCGGGGTCTGGCGTTCGAGGATCAGGGTGTCGATGCCGGCGTTATGCAGCAATTGGCCGAGTAGCAAGCCAGAGGGGCCGGCACCGATGATCGCGACTTGGGTTTTCAGTGTTTTCATTGTTTTTATGACTCGCAAGCTCCACGCGACCAAGGCCGGTGAATGATTTTTATGGATCGAGTACTTGCATTTTTCACTTGCGAGTCTGTCAATTGAAGGGGAAAACTGAGCCGATACCTGTACATTCTGCCAATCGGTGCGATTATCGCCCCGTTACCCTCGAGGCCTGGATTGAAGTGATGAACAAGCCTGACCTGCCATCGATTCCGGTGTTCAAACTTTATGGTGAAAGCCTGGACTGGCCGACCCCTGACTTGTTGCACTGTGAAACCATTTCCAAACGCAGCCGCGAACATCAATGGGAAATCAAACCCCACCGCCATGCCGATTTGTGTCAGTTGCTCTTCGTCTTCAAAGGTCAGGCAGAGCTTGAGATCGAAGGCAAACGCTCACAATTGACCGAGCCGGCCATCCTGATTCTGCCGCCGTTATCGGTGCATGGTTATCGGTTTTCCGAGGACGTCGAAGGGTTCGTCGTCACGCTGGCCGCGCCGCTGATCGCCCACTTGCAAGCACAACTGGGCAATTCGGTGAACGCTCTGGCACAGGCCGAAAGCTACCCGGCGGGCAAGGACAGCGAGTACCTCAACAGCTTGTTTTCAGCGCTACAAAGCGAATACACCGGCCATCAACCGGCGCGCGAAATGCTCATGCATTCGCTGGTCAGCGTGATCATGGTGTGGATCAGCCGTCAGGTGATTCAGCGCCAAACCGCCACTCAGCGTCCGCAGCGGGCTCGGGAATATCTCAACGGCTTTATTCAGCTGGTGGAAGAAACCTATCGCCAGCACGTCAAGGTCGAGGACCTGGCTCATCGGCTGGGGATTTCCGTGTCCCATCTCAACGGCACATGCCGTGAGCTGGCGGGGCAACCGGCGTTGCAGATCATGCATGAGCGTCAATTGCTGGAGGCCAAGCGCTTGCTGACCTACACCAGCATGACCATTTATGAAATGTCCGACGTGTTGGGGTTTTCCGATCCGACCAACTTCACACGTCTGTTCAGGCGTCGCGTGGGGATATCTCCCAAGGCTTTTCGCGACCGCTTGAAGGCCGATCAGGACAACGAGGCCTGAATCCTGTGGCGAGGGAGCTTGCTCCCGTTGGACTGCGAAGCAGTCCCCCTCTTTTTGGGGATAAGGGGGGCCGCTTCGCGACCCAGCGGGAGCAAGCTCCCTCGCCACAAAAGCCCTCTAGCCACAGGTGTGTTCGTTACCGGAGGGCGTTAAGGGTCGCGTTGTGGGGAATGCAGCGCTCGAAGTAGCAGCTCGCATGGTCATGGGGCACTTTTCGCAACTGTTCGACACGCCAGGCTGCCGCGCCATACAGCGCTAGTGTCGCTGTGCAAGTGATGAAAATGGCGAGGTATCTTTTTGTTTTGATGTTCATGGCGTTGACCTCTGAACGAATACCTTTCGGTACTGTTTTGAGCATAGGTCAGCGCCGGTGAGTTGCCAGCAAGTCCGGTTTTGCGGTTGGCGCGATATTCAGAACAATGATGACCCCATGTGGGAGCGGGCTTGCTCGCGAATGCGGTGTGACATTCAACAATGATGTTGCCTGATCCACCGTTTTCGCGAGCAAGCCCGCTCCCACATTTTGTTCCGGTTACAGGCCGACATCCCACGCAGGTTCTTCCGGAAATCTGAGCACCAGAAAATCCAGCATGCTGCGCAACGCCGCCGGCATGTGTTTGCGTGAGGCATACACCGCATAGATGTTCATCTGCCGCGGTTCGGCCTGGGGCAGCAGGCGGATCAATTCGCCGCTGTGGATATGCACACCCGCCTGATAGCTGGGCAGCATCGCCACGCCGGCCCCGGCCATCGTCGCGCGCAATAACGTGCTGGCTTCGTTGGCGCTGATGTTGCCCTGCACCGGCACCGAGACGGGCTCGCCGTCCTGCTCGAAATGCCAGAGGCTTTTGCCGAAGTAGGAGTGGGTCAGGCAGTTATGTCGGCTCAGGTCCTCGACCCGTTGCGGCGTGGGGTGCTCGCGCAGGTAAGCGGGGGAGGCGCAGATCACTGAACGGCAGACCGTCAGCCGCCGGGCGATCAGGTTCGGGTCCAGGTCATTGCTGGTGCGAATGGCCAGGTCGATGCGTTCATCCACCAGGTTCACTGTGCGGTCGAGCATTTGCATATCGATGCTGACGCCGGGGTAACGTTTGACGTAGGCCGCCATGGCGTCCGCTAGTTGCGCCTGACCGAACGAGGTGCTGACGCTGATCCGCAGCAGGCCTCGCGGTGCGTCGTCCGGTTCGCTGACCGCGGCCTGCATGTCGGTGGACAAATCGAGCATCTGCCGACAGCGAGGCAGGATCTCACTGCCGGCGGCGGTCAGGCTCAATTTGCGCGTGGTGCGGTGCATCAGGCGCGCGCCGACCCAATCTTCCAGCTCCGCCAGATAGCGTGAAACCACCGGCCGTGACAGGTCCAGGTGATCGGCGGCGGCCGATTGGCTGCCCAGGTCCACCACCGTGACGAACACCCGCATTGCTTGTAGACGATCCATGATTTGCCCGCTTTCAGAAACAAACTATGTTCAAGCATCGCATTTTTTGTATCGAACCAGGCAACTAAGCTCTGTCCCATCGCCAAGCATGGCATTCGGACAACGGAGCAACAGATGATCGGCTTCACCTCAATCAAACGTATTCTTCTGGCAACCGCCACGCTCGGCTTCGCGGCCCATGCCGCTGCGGCGTCTACCCTGACGCTGGACGTCTACAACCCTGGCGCCAATGCGATCTTCCCGGTGACCTCGGTGCTGGTCAGCGGCGAGAAAGAAGCGATTCTGGTGGACGCGCAATTTGGCAAAGCCCAGGCCGAACAAGTGGTGGAAAAAATCCGCTCCAGCGGCAAGCAACTGACCACCATCTACATCAGCCACGGTGACCCGGATTACTATTTCGGCCTCGACACCCTTACCCAAGCGTTCCCGAAAGCCAAGGTGTTGGCCTCGCAACCGACGGTCGATCACATCAAAAAAACCGTCAACGGCAAATTGGCGTTCTGGGGCCCGAAAATGGGTGCTGACGTGCCGAACAAAACCATCGTGCCGCACGTACTCAAGGGCGACAGCCTGATGCTGGAAGGGCAGAAATTGCAGGTGATCGGCCTGGACGGCAAGCAGCCGGATCGCAGCTTTGTGTGGATCCCGTCGATCAAGGCAGTGGTCGGTGGCGTGGTTGTCGCCGAAAACATTCACGTGTGGATGGCCGACACCCAGACCCCGCAATCCCATGCCGATTGGCTGACGACGTTGCAGGCGATCGAAGCGCTGAAGCCGAACACCATCGTGCCGGGTCACTACCTCGGTGAGAGCGCTCGCTCTCTGGCGGCGGTGCAGTTCACCGCCGATTACATCAAGGCGTTCGACGAAGAAACCGCCAAGGCGAAAGACGCTGCCGAGCTGATCGCCGCGATGAAAAAACGCTACCCGAGCCTGGGCGAAGAAAGCTCGCTCGAGCTGAGCGCCAAAGTCGCCAAGGGCGAGATGAAGTGGTAATTCGCCGCACTCAACTGATCGTTCCCACGCTCTGCGTGGGAATGCTTCAACGGACGCTCCGCGTTCGGTTCTTGATGGGACGCGGAGCGTCCCTGGCTGCATTCCCACGCGGAGCGTGGGAACGATCAACTTCGCGTACACCCAAGCCAACTGGAGAAATTTCATGAGCAATATCGCAATCATCGGTGCCACCGGTCGTGCCGGTAGCCAACTGTTGGAAGAAGCCCTGCGTCGCGGTCACAGCGTCACTGCCATCGCCCGCGACACCTCGAAAATCGCCCCGCGTGCCGGGGTCGTGAGCAAAAACGTGGACGTGCTCGACGCTGCTGCATTGCAAGCCGCCGTGGCCGGGCATGATGCGGTGATCAGCGCTGCGCACTTCTCCACCATCCCTGCCAGCGCGGTCATCGAACCGGTGAAGAAGGCCGGGGTCAAGCGTCTGCTGGTGGTCGGCGGTGCCGGTTCGCTGTTGCTGCCGGATGGCTCACGGGTGATCGACAGCGAAGGCTTTCCGGAGGAATACAAAGCCGAGGCCAGCGCTGGTGCCGCGTTCCTGAATGCCTTGCGTCAGGAGAAGGACCTGGACTGGACCTTCCTGTCGCCGTCGGCGGAATTCGTCGAAGGTGAGCGCACGAGCACGTTTCGGGTCGGCAAGGATGACTTGCTGGTGAGTGCCGAAGGCCGCAGTTGGATTACCTTTGCTGACTTCGCGATTGCGCTGATCGATGAAGTGGAAACGCCGAAGCATTCCCGTCAGCGGTTTACTGTCGGGTATTGAGTTCACTGATCTGATCGTTCCCACGCTCTGCGTGGGAAGGCAGCCCGGGACGCTCCGCGTCCCTTCCAAAGCCGAACGCGGAGCGTCCGTTGAGGCATTCCCACGCAGAGCGTGGGAACGATCTATGAGCATCTCTTAGCGGCTTTGCGCCTGTTCCACTAACCACCCCATCAATTCGCGCAACTTCGGTGAAGGCGCAGGTTTCTCGGGGAACACCAGGTAATACGCCAACCCGGTTTTCACCTTCAAATCAAAAGGCATGACCAGCCGTCCGGCACTCAGGTCATCGCCGATCAACGACCAATCGCCAATGGCTACACCTGTCCCTTGGGACGCCATCGACATCGCCAGGTCCAGGGTTTCGAAATGCTGACCTTTGCCGACATTGCTCAGCCGAATATCCGCAGCCTTCAGCCAGGCGTTCCAGTCCCGTTCATCGCGGGTGGGGTGCAGCAACAAGTGCTGTTGCAGGTCGGCCGGTGTTTGCAAAGCCATCGGCCCTTCAAGCATCGGTCTGGAACACACGGGCGTCAGTTGCTCATCGAACAGATGCTGGCAGGCCAGTGAACTGTCCGGCGGCGCGCCATACATCACCGCCGCATCGAACTGCTCACGATGGAAATCCACGCCGTGTTTCACCGTGGTGGTCAATTCCACCGGTACATCCGGTCGTTCCCTTTGCCACTGCAACAGGCGCGGCAACAGCCAGCGCATCACGCAGGTCGGCGCCTTGAGTTGCAGGGTTTCGCGCTTCTCGCCGATCTGCTCCACGGCCTCGTCGATCAGGCCAAAAATCTGCTGCACCCGTGGCAGCCATTCCCGTCCTTCGGCGGTCAGGCTCAAGCCCCGCGCCTGGCGAATGAACAGCTCATAACCCAGATGATCTTCCAGCCCGGCGATCTGCCGGCTCACCGCGCCTTGGGTGATGTGCAGCTGTTCGGCGGCCCGGGTGAAGTTGCAGCACTGCGCGGTGATCAGAAAAGTGTGCAGTGCCGGCAGGGGAGGCAATCGTTTCATGGGGACCCAAGGTATGACGTGAGGACATGGCTAGTATGACTTTTTATCCATTGTTGCGGCTACGTGTCGCCCGTTCCAATGAGGCCATCCCTGGACCTGCCAACCCATCATAAACACTGCGCAGGCCGGCGTCTCAAACGAACAAAAAGGGCAAAGACATGGCGACGTGCGGCGAAGTATTGGTCAAGTTACTCGAAGATTACGGGGTCGAGCAGGTGTTCGGCATTCCCGGGGTGCACACCGTGGAGCTGTATCGCGGGCTGGCCCGTTCGAGCATCAACCACGTCACTCCGCGTCACGAACAGGGCGCCGGTTTCATGGCCGACGGTTATGCGCGCACCAGCGGCAAGCCGGGCGTGTGCTTCATCATCACCGGCCCTGGCATGACCAACATCACCACCGCCATGGGCCAGGCTTACGCCGACTCGATCCCGATGCTGGTGATTTCCAGCGTGCAATCGCGCAGTCAATTGGGCGGCGGGCGCGGCAAGTTGCATGAGTTGCCGAACCAGAGCGCACTGGTCGGCGGCGTGGCGGCGTTCTCCCACACCTTGATGTCGGCGGCTGAATTGCCGGGCGTGTTGGCCCGCGCCTTCGCGCTGTTCCAGGCTGGCCGTCCACGTCCGGTGCACATCGAAATCCCGTTGGACATATTGGTCGAAGAGGCCGATGGCTTGCTCGCCAGCGTGCCGGTGAACATTGATCGCGCCGGTGCTTCGCCAAGCGCGATCAGCCGCATGAGCGACTTGCTTGCCGGTGCCAAGCGCCCATTGATTCTCGCCGGTGGCGGCGCCATCAATGCGTCGGCCGAGCTGACCGAACTGGCGGAACTACTGGACGCGCCAGTAGCCCTGACCATCAATGCCAAAGGCATGCTCGAATCCAGTCACCCGCTGCTGATTGGCTCGACCCAAAGCCTGGTAGCCACTCGCGCGCTGGTCGCCGAGGCCGATGTGGTGCTGGCCATCGGCACCGAATTGGCCGAAACCGATTACGACGTCACCTTCGCCGGCGGCTTCGACATTCCCGGCGTGTTGCTGCGCGTGGACATCGACCCCGACCAGACCGTACGTAATTATCCGCCGAAAGTCGCGTTGGTGGCCGACTCGCGCAACGCCGCCCAGGCCTTGCTGAGTGCGCTCTCCCACCAGTCGCTGGCCGAGCGCCGCAACGATTGGGGCCAGGTGCGTGCCGCGCGTTTACGCGATGAACTGGCCGTAACCTGGGACGCCCCGACGCTGACCCAGACTCGCTTCCTGGAAACCGTTTTGCACGAATTGCCGAACGCGGTGTTCGTCGGCGATTCGACCCAACCGGTGTACACCGGCAACCTCACGTTCAACCCGGAACGCCCGCGCCGCTGGTTCAACTCGTCCACCGGTTACGGCACTCTCGGTTACGCCTTGCCGGCAGCGATTGGTGCCTGGCTTGGTGGCAGCTTCGAAGGCGGCGCACGCCCTCCGGTGGTGTGCCTGATCGGCGACGGCGGTCTGCAATTCACCCTGCCGGAACTGGCCAGTGCGGTGGAAGCACGCACCCCGGTAATCGTCCTGCTGTGGAATAACCAGGGCTACGAAGAGATCAAGAAATACATGGTCAACCGCGACATCGAGCCGGTTGGCGTGGACATCTACACCCCGGACTTCATTGGTGTCGCCAAGGCGCTGGGTTGCGCGGCCGAGGCGGTCAACGGTGTCGAAGAACTGCGCAGTGCATTGCGTCTCGCCACCGATCGCCAGGGCCCGACCCTGATTGAAATCGATCAGGCCCAATGGATGAAGGCGGTGTCGAAATGAGTTCTTCTGCGACGTTTCCGACCACGCTTGATGGTCTGTACATCGACGGTCAATGGTCGGCCGGCAACGAACATCTGCGCGTGATCAACCCTGCGACGGAAGCACTGCTGACAACCGTTAACGGCGGCGATGAACGCGCTGTCGATCAGGCTGTTACGGCGGCGACTCATGCTTTCAAAGCGTGGTCGAAAACCACCGGCGCCGAACGCGGGGTGATCCTGCGCAGAATCGCCGCTGGCGTACACGCCGGTCGTGAGCAGTTGATGAAATTGCAGTCGAGCAACAACGGCAAACCGCTGTTTGAAGCGGCCATTGATGTCGACGATGTAATCGCCACGTTCGAGTATTACGCCGAGCTGGCCGAAGGCCTGGACGCGAAACAGGACAGCGTCGTGGCATTGCCGAGCGACGATTTCAGCGCCCGTTTGCGCCGCGAGCCATGCGGAGTGGTGGGGCTGATCGTGCCGTGGAATTTCCCGATGGTCACCACCGCCTGGAAACTCGCCCCGGCCCTGGCCGCCGGTTGCTGCGTGGTGCTTAAACCGTCTGAAGTGACACCGCTGCCGGAATTGGAACTGGCAACGATCATTGCCGAGGCGGGCCTGCCAAACGGTGTGTTCAATCTGGTCTGCGGCACCGGCTTGGCTGTTGGCGCGCCGCTGTCGGCTGATCCGCGCATCGCCAAGATTTCCTTCACCGGCAGCAACGCGGTGGGCGTGCAGGTGATGCAGCGGGCGGCAGAAACCGTGAAAGGTGTGAGCCTCGAACTGGGCGGCAAATCTTCGCTGCTGGTACTCGCCGATGCCGACATCGAGCTGGCCGTGGAAGTGGCCTGTGGCGGTGGTTTCTTCAACGCCGGGCAGATGTGTTCCGCCACCAGCCGCGTGCTGGTCGCCGATGAGCTGGCGGATAAATTTGTAGCACGATTGAAGGCCCGCGCCGAAGCCATTCGTGTGGCCGACCCGTTCAACCCCAACGTGGAAATGGGCGCACTGGTCAATCAGGCGCAATACCAACGTGTGCTGGGTCACATCGATCGCGGTTTGAGCGCTGGCGCGAAGTTGATCTGCGGCGGCAATCGTCCGGCGGATCTGCCACGCGGCTATTTTTTGCAGCCGACTATTTTCATCGACGCGCCCCTCGACAGTGCGTTGTGGTGCGAAGAGATTTTCGGCCCGGTGATCTGCGTGCGTAGTTTCACCTCTGAAGCCGAGGCAATTGCCTTGGCCAACGACAGCCAGTTTGGCTTGGTGGCCAGCGTGGTCACGCGCGACGCCGAAGCGGCCAATCGGGTTGCCAACGCTTTGCAGGCGGGGCTTGTGTGGATCAATGCGCCGCAAGTGATCTTCCCGCAAACCGCTTGGGGTGGCTACAAACAGAGCAGCATCGGTCGCGAATTGGGGCCGTGGGGCTTGCAGGCTTTCCAGGAAATCAAACACGTGATTCGGGCCGTCTGAAGGCACGAAAAAGGTGAGCGCATGCCTCGCGATGAGGCATGCGCCAGCGTCATGGCTTCAATGAGTTTTTATCGATAGTCAGGTGTTTTGCACGACCTCAGGATGAACCCGCTGGCATCGCCAAGGCCCATTGAAACCGGGGGCTTGAAGCTGATCTGGCCGCGCGGATGCAACGGTTGCGACCAACCTCATACTTAAAAAAACAAAGGGAGTCCTTCATGGGCGAGCACGATCTGAACAGACGTCAATTCATCAAAACCGTGGGCGTCGCGTCCGTGGCTGCGGCGGCCATGAGCATGCCGTTCATCAAGGCCAATGCCAGCGACACACGTTTCCAGGGCAAGACCCTGCGCCTGTTGACTTGGTCCGATGACACCGGCCTTGCAGCATTGCGCAATATCGCGGCAACCTTCGAAGCCAAGTACGGCTGCAAGGTCATCGCTGACCGCACCGGCAGCACCTCGGAAATGGTCGCCAAACTCAAGGCCGGCGGCGATCGTCCGCAGTACGACATCATCACTCTGGCCGGCGTCGGCGCTGAAGGTCTGGCCGCCGCCAACCTGCTGGAAAAACCCGATCTCAACCGCATCCCCAACCTGATCGACGTGCCGGAGCAATACCGCACTGGCGCCAACGGTCACGGCATCGGTTACCTGCTGTGGTGCAACAGCCTGGTCTATAGCACCCGCACCATCAAAGAAGCGCCAGACAGCTACGCCGCCCTGTGGGACGCGGAGCTGTCACCGAACATCTTCCTGCCGCCGCCGAACTGGACCGAGGCCATGGACCTGATCATCATCGCCGCCAAACTGGCTGGTGGTGACGAACACAACATCGAGCCAGGCTTCAAGAAACTCGCCGAGCTGAAGGATCGCGTCGTGACCTTGGGCGAAAACCCGAACCAGATCGCCGAGCTGTTCCGCACCGGTTCGCTGGACATGGGTGGCTTGTACGCGCCGGCGTTTTTCCCGAAACAGATTCGCGATCCGGCCTACGGTCTGGGCGCCACCTTCGGCATGAAGGAAGGCTTCTACACCGACCTGATGCTGTCGGTGATGCCGAAGAATCGTCCGGGCGATACCGACCTGGCCTACGCCTTCATCAACCACTCTCTGGACCCGCTGGTACAGGGCAAGATGGCCGAAGACATCTACAACGGCCCGGTCAACGCCAAGGCAATCATCTCCGCCGAAGCACGCAAGAGCCCGTACATCCTCACGCCGGAGCAGATTGCCGAGAAGGCGATCATGCATGACAACGCCTTCCTGGCCACCGTGCATGACCAATGGATTCGTCGTTACACGGAAATCTTTTCTTCCTGATCGAGTGGCGAATACAGGATCTTCAAACCACTGAAGATCCCTGTGGGAGCGGGCTTGCCCGCGATGACGGCCTCCCTGTCGACAACGATGTGACTGACAGATTGCTATCGCGGGCAAGCCCGCTCCCACAGGGGCCAATGTGGTTTCAAGTCTTGTGTTTGTCAGCTGCTTTCCATTGACGAGACCCTTTGCTATGGAACACCAACCTCTGACCCATCCGGTAAGCGCCGCACCCGTGCGCATCAATCGGGGTGTCTCACCGACGGCGCGTGCCTGGCTTTTCCTCTCGCCGTCGATGCTGTTTCTCGGCGTGCTGATTGCCGCCAGCCTGCTGGTGCTGCGCATGAGCGTCGGTACCAAAGGCGCGGAGTGGACCGGGTTCAGCCTGGCCAGTTACGCCCAATTGCTGGAACCCTATTACCTCAAATCGTTGCTGCTGACGTTGCGCCTGGCGCTGATCAGCGCGGTGATCGCGGTGCTGCTGGCGATCCCGGTGGCTTACACCATGTCACGACTGACCTCACCGTTTGTGCGGCGGATCTTCCTCGCGGCGGTGCTGCTGCCCTTGCTGGTCAACCTGCTGCTGCAAAGCTACGGCTGGCTGGTGATTCTCGGCCCCGGCGGCATGCTCAATCAGGCGCTGATGGGCCTGGGCCTGATCAAGCGCCCGATCATGCTGCTGTACAACCAGAACGGCGTGTTGATGGGCCTGGTGCAAACCGCGTTCCCGTTGGCCGTGCTGCCGATTGCCAGCGCCATGCGCGGCGTTGCCCGCACTTACGAAGAAGCCGCTGCCACCCTCGGCGCCAGTCGCTTGCAGGTGTTTCGCCAGGTGGTGTTGCCGATGAGTTTGCCGGGGATCATCACCGGCGCGACATTGGTGTTCGCCTACAACGCCAGCAGTTTTGTGGTGCCGCTGCTGCTCGGTGGTCGACGCGTGCCGATGCTGGCGGTGATGGTGCATGACCAGATCGCTCCGCTGATGAACTGGCCCGCCGCGTCTGCTGCCGGTGTGGTGCTGATCGTTACCACCCTGGCGATCATGACCTTGTCCGAATACATCACTGGCCGTCGTCGGCGCATGCTGGAGGCTTCGCAATGAGCTCTGTGATCAAGAAGCGCCACTCGCTGCTGCCGGGCGATACCGGCAAGTTCGCCGGCATCCTGTCGGGTTTCATTTTGCTGCTGGCGGTGTTGCCGATTCTGACCATGATCGTCATGTCGTTCAGTGGTGCGTCGAACCTCGACTTCCCGCCCAGCAGTTATAGCCTGCAATGGTACAAGGCTGCCTGGAACACCTTCGTGTCACCAGACTCCAGCGACGTGCTGAGCCTCGGCAAAGCCATGACCACCAGTTTGATGGTGGCCTGCCTGACCATGGTTTTCGCCACGATTATCGCGGTGCCGGCAGCCTACGCCCTGACCCGTTGCGAGTTCCGCGGCAAGGCCGTGGCGCTGCAATTGATGTCGCTGCCGCTGGTGTTCCCTATGGTGGTGTTGGGCCTGGCCTTGCTGCTGGTGTTCGACAGCCTGCCGTTCCAGATCACCACCTCGCGGCTGGTAATTGCCCACGTGATTCTGGCGCTGCCGTTCGTGGTGAAAAACTGCACGGCGGCGATGCTCTCCATCGGCAGCGAAGTCGAGGAGGCCGCGCAAATGCTCGGCGCTTCACCGACTCGGGCGATTGTCGATGTGGTGGTGCCGCTGATGAAGTCAGGGATTCTGGCGGGCATGCTGCTGGCGTTCATCGTCTCGTTCAACGAATTCACCGTGACCTATTTCCTCTACACCATCGACGTCATGACCGTGCCGATCTGGATGTACAGCCGCACCGTGTCTTCGCTCGACCCAACCGTTTTCTCGTTTGCCGTGCTGATTGTGCTGATCGACTTCGTCCTCATTTGGGCGTTGGAGAAGCTAGTCGGTGAAGGTGGCGTTTCCTTTTGATTTGAGGTGCAACATGACTGGTCTGATTCTGGAAAACGTCGAGAAACATTACGGCTCGGCTTGCGCGGTAAAGGATGTGAACCTGCATTTGCCCGAGGGCAAACTGGTGTGTTTTCTCGGCCCTTCGGGCTGCGGCAAAACCACCTTGCTGCGGATGATTGCCGGGCTCGAAACCCTGACTGGTGGCGAGATTCGTCTGGACGGTGAAGACATCGGCCATACGCCGGCGCACCAGCGTAATTTCGGCATGGTGTTTCAATCGCTGGCGCTGTTTCCGCACATGACGGTGGGGGAGAACATCGCCTATCCGCTGAAACTGCGCGGGGTCAGCAAGGCTGATCAACAGGCGCGGGTAGTGGAGTTGCTGGAGCTGATTCAGCTGCAGGAAATGATTGATCGCCCGGTGGCGAAACTCTCTGGCGGGCAACGTCAGCGCGTGGCGATTGCCCGGGCGATTGCCTCGCGGCCGAAAATCCTGCTGCTCGACGAACCGCTGTCGGCGCTGGACGCCAAGTTGCGTGAATCGATGCAGGTGGAAATCCGTCAGCTGCAACAGCGTTTGAACATCACCACCATCATGGTCACCCACGACCAGCGCGAAGCCATGACCATGGCCGACATCGTGGTGGTGTTGGGTGAGCATCGGGTGCAGCAGGTGGGTACGCCGATTGAAATCTATCGGCATCCGGCCAATGAATTTGTCGCGGACTTTATCGGTTCGGGGAACATTTTTCCGGCCACGGTGTTGGGCAACGGCAAGGTCAGCTTGCCCGGTGGCGATGCGCTGCAAGTGCCAATCTGCAGCAGCATTGTGGTGGGGGAGAAGGTGAAAATGCTGATTCGCCCGGAAGACCTTCAACTGTCGCAACCCCAGGCCACGGCGGGGAATCGTCTGCTCGGGAACGTGACGTTTGTGCGGGATATCGGGGCGACGATTGAAACCACCGTCGAGTGTTCCGGAGTGTCGTTTACCGCGTTGAGCACGCCGTGTCAGGGGGTTGGGTTGAGCATTGGCAATCCGGTGTCGGTGACATTGCCGTCTGAGGCTTGCCGCGTACTAAGCGCCTGACTTTAGAGGAGGGTTGCCTTTGCCGACCCCTTCGCGAGCAAGCCCGCTCCCACAGGGGATTTGTGGTGGACACAAAATAAGTGAACACCGCAGATCCAATGTGGGAGCGGGCTTGCTCGCGAAGGCGTCAGTAGCAGCACAGAAAAAGTCGGATCAAACCGACAACCGCAACCGCGCCAAATCCCGGAGCGGCGGCGCCCCGAACAATCGGCTGTACTCCCGGCTGAATTGCGAAGGACTTTCATACCCCACCCGATAACCCGCCGCCGAAGCTTCCAGCCCTTCGGCCAGCATCAACCGCCGCGCCTCTTGCAGACGCAACTGCTTCTGATACTGCAGCGGACTCATCGCCGTCATCGCCTTGAACCGGTGATGCAATGTCGACACGCTCAGGTTCACTTCCCGCGCCAGATCATCGATGCGCAGCGGTTGTTCAAAGTTTCCGTTGAGCCATTTGATCGCCTGGCTGATGCGATGGCTCTGGCTGTTGGCAATGGCAATCTCATACAGCCGATGACCCTGCTGGCTGCGTAACAGCCGATACAGAATCTCCCGACGAATCAGCGGCGCCAGCATCGCGATGTCTTTCGGTGTGTCCAGCAAACGCGCCAGACGCAGCACGGCATCGAGCATTGCCGTGTCGATCTGCTCGACATACAGGCCGCGGCCAGTGGGCCGCGTGGGCACGCCGATGGGGCCGGCGTCGGCAATCAGCGCACTGATTTCCGCGGGGTCGATGTCCAGCCGTACGGCGAGGATCGGCTCCTCGGGCGAGACATTCACCACCCGCCCGCTCAACGGCATCGAGACCGACACCACCAGGTAATTCAGCGGGTCGTAATTGAAGTATTCGTCCGCCAGCCGTACTTCCTTGCGCCCCTGGGCCATGATGCACAGGGCCGGCTGCGCCAGCACCGGGGCGAAGTCGTGGTTCTGGCTGTGGCGCGACATGAACAGCGAACCTACGGCGGTGGCATAAGTGCCATCCTCCATCGTGTTACGGCGGATGAGGGCGGCCAGTTCCGCACGCTGTTTTTCCATGTCGGCATCCAGCGGGGCCTGAAGGTGATCGAGTGAAGGCATGCACGGCTTCCTCAGAGGAGGTGGAATGGTGCAGAGCATAAGTTTGTGCAAGCCGAGGCGGTAGACACATTCTGCGAAATGCTTGCCTGATTCTGCATGGGGTGGCTCTGCGCTCCAACGTTTGCCTGGCGCGTCTTTGCTTGCGTAGGAGCTGCCGCAGGCTGCGATCTTTTGACTTGGTCTTTCAAAATCAAAAGATCGCAGCCTACGGCAGCTCCTACTTGAGTTCAGCACACTTGCTCGAATCTCATATGACAGTGCCATGACCGTGGTTTACAGCTTGTTGCAGGTGGCGATGACGGCCGCGCAGGATTGTGCAACAAGCCGGCAGGAATCGACTAACGACGACCAGGGAGTGCCGCCTAATCTTGGATCCTGTCGCAGCCCGTCCCCGGCTGCCACTGGATGACCTGGGAGGGTTGAACATGTCTACGCAAATCCCCGTCAGTCATATGGCCTTCGTTCGCGCCCGTGCCGGGCGTTCGGCAGAACTCGGTGCGCGCCTGAGCGCCCTGATCGAGCCATCGCGCAACGCGCCCGGTTGCCTGAGCTTTGCCCTGCAGCACTCGCAATGCGATCCGGAGCTGTGGCTGGTGTCCGGTTTCTGGGACAACCAACAGGCCATGACCGCTTACTTCGGCAGCCCGGCGATGCAGATTTTTGCCGAGCTGGTGCAGGAGCTGGTGGTCAACAGCCTGGATTTCCATACCTTCAAGGATGTCTCGGCGGCTCAGGCCCTTGGTCAGTCCAAGGCAGCGGTACACAAACTCGCCGGTTGAGGGTTTAATGGCGCAATTCTCCATTAGCCAGGATCCGCGACATGGCACGCAAAGCCTTTGAACACTTCGAAGCCGTTTCAGCAGTAGTACCGGGCGAGGGCGGTTACCACGCCGCGATTGCCGTCAAAGCCCTCGGCGGTTCCGGTGCCCCGGTTTTTCACAAAGTGCTGGAAGGCCAGACCTTCAAGACCGCTCATGAAGCCGACGAGGCCGCGGCCAAAGAGCTGACCCGCCTCAAAGACGTTAAAGAAGACGCCGATCTGCTCTGGTAATTACTTGACCGCCCCCGGGCGGAACATTTTGAACAGTGCCTCTGGCCCCAGCTGAAAGTAATCCGCCGGCCCGCCGCCGCGCAGAATCGGTTCTGCCGCGGCGGTGTCGTACACCCCATCCTTCAACAGCCATTTGGCGATATGCACGGCGACCACTTCGCCGAGAATCAGCCAGCTCGGCACCACTTCCTTGTTTGCGCGCTGCAACTGAATGATCTGCGTGACCTTGCACTCGAAGGACACCGGACTTTCGGCAACCCGTGGTACCTGAATGATTTTCGACGCGGCGGTGGTCAGCCCGGACAGTTCGAATTCATTGACCTCAGGTCCGACCATGGCGCAGCTCTGGTTCATCTGCTCGGCCAGTGGTCGGGTCGCCAGGTTCCAGGCGAATTCGCCGGTCTGCTCGATGTTGTTCAGGCTGTCTTTGCGCCCGACACTGGAAAACCCAATGATCGGCGGAATGTAGTTGAAGGCGTTGAAGAAGCTGTAGGGCGCCAAGTTCAAGCGACCGTTGGCGTCCTGGGAGGAAATCCAGCCGATAGGACGTGGGCCGACGATGGCGTTGAACGGGTCATGCGGCAGGCCATGGCCATTGGTGGGTTCGTAGAAGTGGATGTCGTCGGGCATACAGTGAATTCCTGCGGTCTATCGGGAGGCGGTCATGGTGCAAGGACCGGAGACATATTTCCAGTCCATCCTCGATCACTGTGGGAGCGGGCTTGCCCGCGATAGCGGTTTTACAGTCAACACAGATGTTGAATGTTATGGCCTCATCGCGGGCAAGCCCGCTCCCACAAGGTTTTGTATGCTTCCCCAGAAACGACCAAGCCCGACCAAGGCCGGGCTGTGGTGTTGTGTTCAGGGATCAGTCCGTCTCGATCCGCGAATGCTTGCGGGTGTCTTTCATGGTCACGTACACCAGCAACGACACCGCGATGCACGCCGTGACATACCAGTAGTAACCGGTTTCCATGCCGATGCTCTTGAACCACAGCGCGATGTATTCAGCGGTGCCGCCGAAGATCGACACGGTCAGTGCGTACGGCAAACCAACACCCAACGCACGGATTTCGGTCGGGAACAGTTCGGCTTTAACCACCGCGTTGATCGAGGTGTAGCCGCTGACGATGATCAGTGCCGCCATGATCAGGAAGAACGCGCCCCACCAGGTCTGGACAGTGTGCAGTGTGGTCAGGATCGGCACGGTGAACAGCGTCCCGAGAATACCGAAGGCGATCAGGATTGGCCGACGCCCGACTTTATCCGACAGCCCGCCGATGATCGGTTGCAGGCACATGAACAGGAACAGCGTGGCCGCGGAAATCGTGGTGGAGTCGGAAATGCTCATGCCGACGGTGTTCACCAGGTATTTCTGCATGTACGTGGTGTAGGTGTAGAACGCCAGCGTGCCGCCCATGGTCAGGCCGACCACGGTCATCAGTTCTTTCGGATGACGCAGCAAGGTGCGCATCGCGCTTTCCTTGGCTTTCTCTTTCTTGGTGAACGACTCGGTTTCTTCCATGCCACGACGCAGGTAGAGCGCGACCACGGCACACAGCGCACCGATGGCGAACGGAATGCGCCAGCCCCAGGCATACAGCTGCTCGGTGGTCAGGGTCTGTTGCAGCACGATCAACACCGCCAGGGCGATGAGCTGGCCGGAGATCAGGGTCACGTACTGGAAACTGGAGTAAAAGCCGCGACGTTCCTTGGTCGCCATCTCACTGAGGTAAGTCGCCGAGGTGCCGTACTCACCCCCGACCGACAAACCTTGCAGCAGGCGGGCGAACACCAGCAGGATCGGCGCGCCGATGCCGATGGTTTCATAACCCGGGCTCAGGGCGATCAGCAGCGAGCCGAAGCACATCAGGTAAACCGAAGCCATCAACGCACGTTTGCGACCCGCCTTGTCGGCGTAGAGACCCATCAACCAGCCACCGATCGGGCGCATCAGGAAGCCCACGGCGAAGATCGCGGCGGTGTTGAGCAGTTGTGCGGTGGTGTCGCCTTTAGGGAAAAAGGCTTTGGCGAAGTACAGGGAGAAGGCGGCGTAGACGTACCAGTCGTACCACTCGACCATGTTGCCGACAGAGCCGCTGAAGATCGATTTGATCCGGCTAGCGGTGGTTCTTTCTTTAGCCGGCGCAGCAGCCGACCCAAGAGGCAAGGCGTTGGAGTTATCCATTGAAGGATCCTTCATTTAATTGTTTTTGTGGAGCGCGTTAAAACGCAGCCTGCTAGAGCTATAGCAGGAGCTGTGCCAAGGAAAGGAGGGCCGGTTTAGAGGGGGGAGCGGGTTTTATTGAGCGGAAATCCGCTTATGGAATTGGGGTTGGCAAGCGGAAATCCGCCGGAGCTGATCGTTCCCACGCTCCGCGTGGGAATGCCTCAACGGACGCTCCGCGTTCGGCTTTTGGGACGCAGAGCGTCCCGGGCTGCATTCCCACGCGGAGCGTGGGAACGATCATTCAGCTGTCTTGCAAAAACATCTCGCGCGTCAGTCCATGCCGCTGCATCTTTTCATTAAAGGTACGGCGCGGTAGTTGCAGCTCTTCAAGCACCGCTTTCACATCACCTTTATGCCGAGTCAGTGCCGCGCGCAAGCAGTGCGCTTCGAAGGCTTCCTGCTGCGCCGCCAGTGACTGGCCGGGGTCGATCCCCGCCGGTTCCGGCTCGCCGAGGCCCAGCACTTGTCGCTCGGCGACGTTCGCCAGTTCGCGCACATTGCCCGGCCAGTCGTGGCTCAGCAGGTGGCTCAGTTGCGGCCCGCTCAAGGGCGCAAAGGTGCGGCCCAAACGCTCGGCGGCACTCTGCGCGAAGAACTCGAACAGCAGGGGAATGTCTTCACGCCGCTCGCGCAACGGCGGCAAACGCAACTCGGCGACGTTCAAGCGATACGCCAAGTCTTCGCGAAAACGTCCGGCCCGGGCTTCATCCAGCAAGTCGGGTTTGGTCGCGGCAATGATCCGCAAGTCCACGTGGATGCTTTGGTTGGAACCCAAACGCTCAAGCTTCTGCTCCTGCAACACCCGCAGCAGTTTCACCTGCTGGGCCAGCGGCATGCTTTCGATTTCATCGAGAAACAGCGTGCCGCCGTCGGCGTATTCCAGCTTGCCGATGCGTTTGCCCTGGGCGCCCGTGAACGCGCCGCTCTCATGGCCGAACAGTTCGGCCTCGAACAACTGCTCGGGAATCGCCGCGCAGTTCAGCGCCACAAAAGGCTTGTCTGCGCGAGGGCCGAAGTCGTGCAGGCAACGGGCAACCAATTCCTTGCCGCTGCCGGTTTCGCCACGGATCAGCACATTGACCGGCAACGTCGCGAGGTCCAGCACCTGCCGGCGCAATGTCAGCAAACCACGGGAAACCCCCAGCAGAGTGGCATCGAGTTTGGCGCGATTGTCCGCTTGCTCATGCAGGGCACGGTTTTCCAGTACCAGCCGACGCTTGTCCAGCGCGCGACGCAGGCTGCTCAGCAGGGTTTCCGGGCTGAAAGGTTTTTCGAGAAAATCATAAGCGCCGTCGCGCATCGCTTCGACGGCCATCGGCACATCACCGTGACCGGTCAGCAGGATCACCGGCAAGTCAGCATCACGGCGCTGGACTTCGGCCAGCAGCTCCAGCCCCGTCATCCCTGGCATGCGCACGTCGCTGAGAATCACCCCGGGGAAATGCTTCGGCAGTTGCGCCAGACACTCATCGGCGCGACTGAACAGTTGCACTTCGAAACCTGAGAGGCTCAGCCACTGTTCGACGGCGCTGCGGATGCTGCTTTCGTCATCAACCACCATCACCGAATTGAGCATCAGCCAGACACCTCCAGATCAATGGGCAACGTCAGGGTAAACACCGCGCCGTTTTCGCCATTATCGGCACTCAGGCGTCCGCCCGCTTCGTGAGCGATAGCGAAGGAGACGGCCAGCCCGAGGCCCAGTCCGTCGCCCACCGGTTTGGTGGTGAAGAACGGGTCGAACACTTTACCCAGGTTTTCTTCGGCAATGCCGCCACCGTTATCGGCGACGGTCAGGCGCCACAATTGTTCATCGGCTTCGAGGCGGATTTCCAGACGTTTGCAGGGTTTGTCATGCATCGCATCCAGGGCATTGCGCAGCAGGTTGATCAGCACCTGTTCCAGACGAATCGCATCGCCACGCACCCAGGCCGGGCGAGTCAGATGCAGCACGGTGCTGATGTGCTCGTCACGCAGGCGCGCATCCAGCAACTGCAAGGATTGATCGACCACCGCCGCCAGGTCCAGCCGTTCGCGCAAACCGCTGGGGCTTTTGCGGGCGAAGGTTTTCAGGTGGCCGGTGAGAGCGGCCATGCGGGTGAGCATGTCGTCTACCGGTTTGAGCGCCTTGTAGGCGTCCTCGACCCGGCCGTGATCGAGTAGCAGCCTCAGAGTAGCAAGCTGCATGCGCTGGGCGGTCAGCGGCTGATTGATTTCATGGGCCAGCGCCGCAGACATCTGGCCGAGCGCCGCGAGTTTCGCCGATTGCACCAGCCCGTCCTGGGCGGTGCGCAAATCCCGGGTGCGTTCTTCAACCAGTCGCTCGAGTTCTTCGCGGCTGCGCTGACGCATCTTGGCCAGGCGCCAGCGCTGGTTCAGGAACAGCAGCAAAAACACCAGCGTTAGCCAGGCACCAGCGGCGGCGAGCCCGGCGTTGCGCCGGTCTTCGAACGCGACCTGCGGGCGACGCAACAGGTGCAGCGTCCAGCCTTCGGCGGCCAGCGGCAGCGATTCCCAGAGGTAATCCGCCGTCCCGTCGGGGCCAACGACGCGAGTCAGGGCACTGTTGTCGTCGAAACGTCGCACCGATTGATAGTCAAGCGGGGTCAGCGGCTGTTTGTCGTATTGGCGGGTGGCTTTGAGCTCGGCGCGGTCGCTGTCGCTCAGCGGTTTCAATTGGCGATAGCGCCAGCCAGGTTGATTGGCGATGAAGATAATTCCGCGTGCGTCGCTGACCAGCAACGTGTCACTGCCCTGACGCCATTCGCGCTCAAGTTCCGGGAATTCGAGCTTGACCACCATGGCCCCGAGGAACTCACCACCGTCGCTGGTCACCGCGCTGGAGAGAAAGTAGCCGGGAATGCCGCTGGTCACACCCACCGCGTAAAAGCGCCCGGTGCCCTGGGTTCGGGTCTGGCTGAAGTAAGGGCGAAAGCCATAATTGTGGCCGACGTAGCTGCTGGGCAAGCGCCAGTTGCTGGCGGCCACGGCCAGACCGGTGCGGTCTAGCAGTTCCAGGGTCGAGGACTGCGCGGCGCCGTTGATTTTTTCCAGTTTGCGATTCAATGCAAGCTGCTCTTCGGGGCTCACTTCACCGTTTAGCGCGGCGCGCAATTCCGGGTCCAGCGCCAATACGGCGGGCAGGGCGCGGTAGCGGTCAATCAGGGTGTGCAGGGAGTTGGCGTACAGCGCCAGTTGCTGATTGGCGCGTGCGGCATCTTCCACCAACGCCTGGCGTTCGGTGTGGCGGATGGCCAGGGTGGCGGCGAGTGCTGCACCCGCGAGGATTAGCAGGGTGTACAACGAAAAACGCACGGTACGGGAAGTCGGCAGCATGCTGGCGCAAACAGGTAGAAAGTCGGGCGGGCACCATAGCATGGTGTGCCCGCCGTAAGAGAAAGGGAAACCAGAAATTCTGGAGTCCCGAATGCCCTGTTTGTTAAAGGCGAGTGTGCTGCACGGAACTGTTACTGGAGCGCAGCGGGGTTCGGTTTAGTTGAGGTCTTTGACGAATGCTGCTGCTAACGGACGTTCGAGAGGAAGCCGAGCTTCGACGCGAGGACGCGCCGCTCACACTATCGATTCCAGGCCTCAGATTTTGAATTCTCTCAAGCATCGCCATGGTGTTCCACGTAATGCCGATCAAGCTTTCGACTTCCAGTACCTGCTCATGGAGCGAGTCCTGCGCCTTCTTGGTCACGTTCTCTAACAAACGTTGCTCGGCAGTTAGTCTGTTGATTGTGGTTGTCATCTCAGCGGCCATGGCTTTTTTTTCACCTTTTGCCTTGGTGCCTCTGAGCTCGTCGATATAACCGCCGACGAGTAGGGCCAGTGGAGGCCCGACCGCCGCAGCGACGAGGTTTGCGGCAGCTACGGTTAACTGATAACTGCGATTGACAGCTTGGGTTACCTCATAGGGTGGGGGTGTACCATCTATTGCTTCAGGCCAAGTGCCAGCCATAGACCAACCCGGATTAGAGAGAGTTGCGTTTACCGCGAACAATACTGCATTGGTGGCAAGCACCGTAACGATCACTGGGGAAGCAGGAGACGAGGTTGCGGTCGGAAGCACGGCTAACCCGACTTTAGAGTTGACGGCCGCCAAAACCATTTCCTTGCCCCATTCACGCCACGACTGCTCAGGCTTGGGCGGCAAGTGGCCGGGAGGGTTTGCTTCAGGATTGTCCACCAACGCAGGTGAATTAGAGGCTTGCGACGTACTGCTTGCGACGGAACTTCTGCGTGAAGGCGATGGGGATGTCGCATTAGACGATGGGGATGACATATTAAT
The DNA here is from genome assembly GCF_054668495.1 of Pseudomonas sp. S2_A02. Taxonomy (NCBI): domain Bacteria; kingdom Pseudomonadati; phylum Pseudomonadota; class Gammaproteobacteria; order Pseudomonadales; family Pseudomonadaceae; genus Pseudomonas; species Pseudomonas sp. S2_A02. The sequence goes on from NZ_CP162776.1 coordinate 5,112,609, forward strand.
TGTTGTTTGTGCAGGGGTTAAAGGAGGGGGCGCCATCATGGCCCCTTGCTCATCAATAAAGTTGATCGGGTTGTTTCCAGTCATCCGGTACAGATTCAATCCATCCACGGTTCCGGATTTATCCGGCTGCGTCCAGCGACCCAGCCACGGTGCGTAATAACGCATGCCGTAGTAATACAACCCGCTGACATCCATTTCCTTGCCCGAATAACGTACGGTCTTGTAATCGACCTCCACCGACGAGCGCGCTGTCATCCATGCGGTGGCGCCGAACGGGTAGTAGCCTTCGTGGCTGATCAGTTGTGCCTGTTGATCCAGTTCCATCAGGCACGAGCCCAAATGGTCATCCAAGGTATAGCGCATCTGGGTTTTGCCGATGTTCGCCGGGTCTTTCTCCCAGTGCAGGCAGCGGACGCTGCCGAGGCCGGCCGCGAGGATGATGACGTGCAGTTCTTCGCCATTGTCCTTGGCGCGGATTTCCAGACCGGGTAGATAGCGAACCTCGTGAAAATGGCTGGTCGTTGCGGTGTGTGTGTCGTGGCGTTTATATACCCGCACGCCCTGGCTGTAGCGGTAGGACTCTTCGTCGTCAGGACCGTTTTCGCGATGCACCAGCGTCATCGACGTTAATTGATCGCGGGCGTCCCATTGCATTGGCTGGCCGGACTGCAGTGCCAGCAGGTTGCCGTGACGGTCGAACAGCCTGTCGAAATCCGGGATGGGATCACCCTCAGTCCAACGCACACCACGGTTGCTGTCAGGATCGATAAACATCTCGCGGGTATGGCTGGCACCGTCGCGCACATGGCGTAGCCCGATCAGGTTGCCGCCGGGATCGTAAGTGTAAGTCTGGGTGTAGTTGCGTCGATCATCTGGGGCGGTCGGTGCCGGCCGGCCCGGAAGGTCTGAAGGCGGAGCGTCGTCGTAACCGGTCGCGGTGATCAGTTGGTATAGGGAGTCGTAGCTGAATTCACGGTGGCCATCGACGCGCTGATTCCCGAAGTGGCTGGTGATGAACGCATGGTCGAGGATGCGGGTGATATTGCCCATCGGATCGTATTCGTATTCGAAATCTTGAAGGGGCGACTGCTGGTTGTGCTGTGCCGATTGCCGATGCAGGCGGGCATTGGCCGGGTCATAAACCCAAGTGCTGATGATGTCGTTGCCCGTCTTCTGCTCGACGATCTGCCCGCCCGCATTGTACTGCGCGCCCCGCAAAACCGCCTGCCAGTCGAGTTGCTCGTTGATCTGCAACTGCACCTGTTTGAGCTGCCCGGCAAGGTCGTAGCTCGACTGCTGGCGGTGTTCGCCGGCATCGATCTGTTCCAGAACGGCACCTAGGGGACTGTAGGTGCGGTGGCTGCTAAGCGCCTTGGCGTCATGAAAGGTGCGGGTTTCGCGCAGCGGCTGACCGAGCAGGCCGTAGCTGTCGAGGTACAAGCTGCCAGACGGATCCAGCTGTTCAAGCAACTGGCCACGCAGGTTGTGACCGGCATCGGCCGAGGCATCGGCGTAGGTGAAGGTGTCAACGTTCGGTTGGGCGTTTTCCTCGAGGGCCACCACGCGTATCTGGTCATCGTAGGTAGTGCGCCAATGACTGCCGCGCGCATTCCAGCCCTCCAGCATTTCCCCAGCCAGCCCCGGTAGGCTCAGGCGCCAGCCGGCATCGACGCTGTCGATTTTCAGCGGCTCGCCGGACAGGCTATAGAGGGTCGTGAGGTTGGGCCTGGACAGGCGCGGATCCCGCTGTGCCACCAAGCGCCCGGCCGCATCGTGCTGTTGGCGGGTTATTAGGGCGGTAGCCGTTTCACCGGCGACGGTGCGCAGATACGCAATCTGGCGAATCGGCAGGCCACGACCGTCATTCACCGAGAGTGACGGCGTGCGCCGATGGATATTGGCGGTCATCAGTGCAACGTCCGAGGTTGTGTCGGTGGTGGCGGCTCAGCGGTGTCATTGAAGTCTTCGCTGATGTGGTACCACGGGTGCCAGGTCTCGCGAGAGAAATACCCTTTGGCGTTGATCAGCTTGATCGGCCGTCCCGACACGTCATAGAACAGTTGATCGAAATAGCCCAGTTCATGCAGGGAGTGGTCGTCGACGTAGCCATGGGTATCGGCGAAAAACGGCCGGAACTGTCGAACCGCCAGGCCTTTATTGTTGTACTCGACCCGTTCGCTGATGCGCCAGCGCGGGTCGGCGAACACCTCGAGAAACTGGCCATTCTCGATGATCAGTTTGCCGTCAGCGTCCACCGCGTAGGCCATGCCGGGCTCGACTAGCTGCTGGGTTTGCAGCGCCCGACCGAACCCGTCCACACAGGCTTTGATAATCTGGATCTGTGGAGGTACAGGATCATCGGGATAACGGTCGGCGCTGAGGATGACGCTGTGCACCGGTTCGCGATGAACTGTTTCGATGAGCTCATTCAACGCTTGTTCCGACAAGGTCAGGTCGGTGCTTTGCTGCAACCGTTGGCGAGCGCTGGCGCAAATATGCCCGCTGGGCAGGACATCACCGTTCGCGACCCATTCGGCGAGCTGTTCGGGGCTGACGGAAAACGGCACCTGGCCCATCCAGCTGAACAAGTCCTTACGCAACGTACTGGCCGCTTTTTGTATGGCCTCCACCGGGTTCTCGATGGCCGGATCCGGACGATGATCCTCCGGGCGCACGAAATCGCTCAGCGGCTTGAAGCCAACGGCGCTGCCATTTTCGGTGCCGTAAAAACTGATCGCAAGGGGCTGCCCGGACGGTTCGTAAATCGCTTCCTGAACATTTTCGTTGGCATCGATGATGCGCACCGGTTGCAACGCTTGGTAGTCATATTCGACCCGGGTCGTGCAGCCATCCGGCAGTTCGACGCTGATGATTGCCAGACAATAGGGATCGTATTCGGCCTTGGTCACTCCGTGGCTGGCGGTCTCGTGGTGTTCGCGCACTCTGTAAAAACCATCGAGTCCGTCGTACTTGGCGAAACCGTAGTGGGCTGACCACAAGTCGTCTGTCGAGGACGGCGTTTCGAACAGCAATGTCATGGGCGTATAACCGATGCGAGTCAGTTCGTCCCGGATGTCGAAGGGCGGTGGCAGCTTGCTGTAAGCATCCAGCGCGGTTTTGTCCATTTGTGCCACCTCTGACGGGCCGGCCAGGGCTTTGAAATCAGCTTCGCCATCGGGCAGAAGCGACTGATCGGCGGTCTTGAGGTAACGCTGCACCGACTGCATCGTCAGCACTCGCTGGCTATTCCACTCGGGTGAACCCTGATGCTGCGTCAGTTGTTCATACGAAACCTGATTCGGTGCGAGCCCCGCAGGCAACGAACCTTTGGGCAAAACCAGCGCATTGGCGCGTTGCTGCCACGGCAACCCCAGCCGCCAGTGCTGCGGATCTTTGTCCAGATCAATGAAACGAACGCGGGTTTCGTTCAGGTAGTACAACTGTTGCGCATCGTCATGGGCGTCCCGCCACCACTGTTGTTCATCGGGATCGGTAAAAGGGGGCGTGTCTGACTCGGTGCGGCGACGGGCATAATTGACGCTCACGGCATGGCTGGGTAAGCCGTAGCCGTTCCAGCAAAGAGTCACGTCATGCTGGCACAGCGGGTCGTCGACAAAACGTTCGTACTGGTAGCCGATCTTTTCCAGCGCCAAGGGCAGCAGTATCGCAGCGGCAAATTTCCCCCGGGGGAGTATTTCGCGAACCAGGTAGCGGTGTTCCTCCACTGAATACGGCTGAGCCGTGGCCGGGTCGTCGCCCGCAGCCCATATTTCGGCTCTGGCGATCGAGCCGACCAGCGCCCGAGCGATTTCAGACTCCGTGGCGGCGTCGGGCGGTGTAACCGGCTGATCGCATTCATCATCGGCGTGATAGCGGCTGAACAAGGTATGGCCCAGCGGACAGGCCTCTGCGTCGCGATTGAAATAGCCATCCCGTGGTCTGTCCATGGATTGACCGGTGTGGAACCAGGTGCATACCCGCACCGGCGCCGTGAAACCGGGATCGTCGTTGCCGGTGGCGGTTTCGCTGTCGGTTTGTTGCAACTGACCGAAACCGCGGAACTCGCGTTCCTGGCCGTCGTAAACGCCTTGGCGATAATTGAGCGATTGAGTCAGTAAGTTGCCCGTGACCTCGTCCAGTTGCAACTGTTGGCTGACCACCTGGACGGGAAATGGCAAGTGACACACCGGGTTCTCGGCCGGTTTTTCATCCAGCCATTCCTGCGCCGAACTGCGATAGACCACCCGGGCGCTGCACCCCATGTTGTTGTTGCTGGCCGTCAACAGGTAGGGTTTGGCCGGCACAAAATCGTAACGCCAGTGCTGCGGTTTCATGTGCGGCACCGTCAGGATCAGACTGGCACAGCCCAGGCCTTGCAGGTCGGCGAAGGTGACCTGGCACAATCCATCATAGCGCACGCCCTCGGGCCACGGCATAGTCACCGGGATCTGTTTCAGCCCATTACCTCCATGATTCAGGTAAATCTCGAACGCATCGGATTTCAGATAGATCAGGGCGGGTGCACCGGAGCCATCGAGGTCGGCGATTCGTACCCGTGCCGAATCGAATTCGTCGTACTCGAACGGCAAGGCGCTGATCACCTGCCCCTCACCGAACCTGCCGTGCCCCAGATTGGGCCAGCATTTGATTTCGTTATGCCGGATGCGGCACAGCTCGGTCATGTCGCTGCCCAGCAGGTTACCCAGCATGACCAGTTCGCTGGGGGAGTTGCTGAACAGCGGTAGCCGATCGTCATCCGGCTTATGGTCGACTTCTTCAGCCCGTGCAAAACCTTCTTCGCGGCAATTGGCGTACAGGCGCACGGAACGCGGGCCGATCATTGCCAGCGAACTGAGCCCATCGCCGGACAGATCACCCAATTGCGAAAGGGTATGGAAAAATTCCAGCGGGAATGCGGTAAACGGTATGAATTCTGCCCAGCTGCGATCGGCATTCAGCGTGTAGAAACCGCTCATGCCCGGTTGGGCGGTGATCCAGTCCAGACGTCCGTCACCGGTCAGGTCGGTCAGTACCTGATGCACGGGTTTGTTGCCGTTCGCGACCGGTATTTTATCCAGCGCTGTCCAGGGCCCATAGCCTATGTCATCAGGCCCCGATGCGGCGCGAAGCGGTTCACGGTAATACCAGCTCTGGTCATAACGGCAGAGGAAACCCGGCACACCCTCACCGTACAGGTCGACGCACTGGTACTGGCCGTCCTCGATGCCCGGCATGGTGTCCAGTTCAAGTAACGGGGAGGGCGTCTTATTCATCTCGAAAGGCGAGTAATCGAACTCCACCGGTGGGGTGTTTTCCACGGCGCCGCTGGCGTCGTACGCCTGATAGTGTGCCGCCGTGATCCGGCTGAAGGTCCAGGCAGGTGTGCTTTTCGTGTACTCCAGCAGCAGGCGTCGTACCAGTACCGGCTCGACGCCGAACTCGTCAGGAAAATCATGAAACATCAACACTTGCTGGCAGAGCCGACGGGTGCCCACTTCAAAGCCCTGCCCATAGGTCGAAAAGGGATCCGGGCGCGTCAACCAGGGTTGCAGGGTATCGCCGTCATACTCGGGTTTTTCTGTCAGCGATTTGCTGCGCTCGCCATAGTCGAACAGCAGATGAAAATGCCAGTCCAGATTGGCCGGGTTTTCCTCCGTCCAGGCGTACAGATCCGTGCTTGCCGTGAAGTTGCCGTAGAACACTGCGCGCAGGTAACGCTGAGCACGGTAGTCATGAATCGGGTCGGGGCCTTGATCATCGGCTTTATAGTCGAAACAAATGTGCTCGCCATGGGTATTCATGCTTTCGCAGAGCAGCCAGGCACTCACGTGTAGCGGTTGATCAGGATCGGGATCTGCCCGGCGCGAAGCTGCGGTTTTTCCATACACATGCAATGAGCCATCGGCGCCGTGCACAAGCCAGAACGTTGGCTTTTCCGCTTCCGATGGTTGAGTTACCGCTTGCCAGCGTTCTCTGAGGGCAAAGTCGTTTTCGACCCGTGGCCAGTAACGCACCACGGTGTGCGGGCCGACGTTCACGCCGTTGTAGGTGCTTTCGGTACGGGACCTGATCGTGCCATCGTCCTCCAGCTCAGGCATCCAGACTTCGCCGTCGTGGCCGAGGATCTCGTCATGCTCGGTATAACGCGGCACGCCCTTGTTGGTTCGGCGGCTGATCTGGCTGAGCGCCAGGCTCCAACCGATGCCGTATGGCCCGTTACCGGCCTGACTCCTGTAAGTCAGTGACAGTTGCGGGTCCCAGCCCCGCCCGGAGGAAACCGGTATTGGCAGCTCGAATGACGCCGCCCCCGTTGGACCCACTGAGCTCCAGCTCTTGCCAATCGTGGCGATCGATGAGCTTTTCGCGATGGACGGCGTCGTGATGCTGAGGTCTTGATCGGCCATGGTTTTATCCAGTGCGCACGCGGTGGGCGTGGGTGGATTAACGCTATCAAGATGGGAGTGAAACGTAACCTGTCAGATCTGACAGGTAGGGCGGCTTTTTCTAGAACGAATGGGTTGATCGACGAGGCTGCTTAGATCGAAATCGATATCCAAAAAAAAGCCGGATCGTCTGGGTAGACGGCCCGGCCTTTTCGGTAGCAGGGGAGGCGCTTACTGCACTTCCACCGCCAGGCTTTCACTGATCTTTTTCTGCCAGATCGCAGGACCGGTGATGTGTACCGACTCGCCCTTGCTGTCGACCGCAACGGTCACAGGCATGTCTTTGACGTCGAACTCGTAGATCGCTTCCATGCCCAGTTCGGCGAAAGCCACCACGCGGGATTTCTTGATGGCTTGCGCCACCAGGTAAGCCGCGCCGCCGACAGCCATCAGGTAAACGGCTTTGTGGTCCTTGATCGCTTCGATCGCGGTCGGGCCGCGCTCGGATTTGCCGATCATGCCCAACAGGCCGGTTTGCTCGAGGATCTGACGGGTGAACTTGTCCATCCGCGTGGCAGTGGTCGGACCGGCAGGGCCAACCACTTCTTCACGCACCGGATCAACCGGGCCGACGTAGTAGATGAAGCGCCCCTTGAGGTCCACCGGCAGGGTTTCACCCTTGTTCAGCATCTCGACCATGCGCTTGTGCGCAGCGTCGCGACCGGTGAGCATTTTGCCATTGAGCAGGACAGTTTCGCCCGGTTTCCAGCTCTGCACTTCTTCAGGCGTCAGGGTGTCGAGGTTGACGCGACGAGCCGATGGGCCGGCTTCCCAAACGATTTCCGGGTAAGCGTCCAGCGGTGGCGCTTCCAGGGAGGCAGGGCCAGAACCGTCGAGCACGAAGTGCGCGTGACGGGTGGCGGCGCAGTTCGGGATCATGCACACCGGCAACGAAGCGGCGTGGGTCGGGTAATCCATGATCTTCACGTCGAGCACGGTGGTCAGGCCACCCAAGCCCTGGGCGCCGATGCCCAGTTGGTTGACCTTCTCGAACAGTTCCAGACGCATCTCTTCGATACGGTTGGACGGGCCGCGCTTCTTCAGCTCGTGGATGTCGATGGATTCCATCAACACTTCCTTGGCCATGACAGCGGCTTTCTCGGCGGTGCCGCCGATGCCGATGCCGAGCATGCCCGGTGGGCACCAGCCGGCGCCCATTTCAGGAACGGTCTTCAGCACCCAGTCGACGATCGAGTCGGACGGGTTGAGCATGGCCATTTTCGACTTGTTCTCGGAGCCGCCGCCCTTGGCTGCCACGTCCACTTCCACGGTGTTACCCGGAACGATGGAGTAGTGAATAACGGCCGGGGTGTTGTCCTTGGTGTTTTTACGAGCGCCCGCCGGGTCGGCGAGGATCGAGGCACGCAGGACGTTTTCCGGCAGGTTGTAAGCCCGGCGCACGCCTTCGTTGATCATGTCGTCCAGGCCCATGGTGGCGCCATCCCAACGAACGTCCATGCCCACGCGCACGAACACGGTAACGATACCGGTGTCCTGGCAGATCGGGCGGTGGCCGGTAGCGCACATGCGCGAGTTGATCAGGATCTGTGCCATGGAATCGCGGGCTGCCGGCGATTCTTCACGCAGGTAGGCCTCGTGCATCGCCTGGATGAAATCCACGGGATGGTAGTAGGAAATGAATTGCAGGGCGTCGGCAACGCTCTGAATCAGGTCGTCTTGCTTGATCACGGTCATGAGTCGCGCTCCTCTAAAAGACGGGAACATTCAATAAGGTGCTTGCAGCTTGGGTGCATCGGTCGGTTGCAAGCACCTTTCAAGGCACGCCGGGCATGCTGGCGCGACGCTAAAAAGGCGCGGCAGTATACCGCGCCTCGATGGCGGGCACATCCGTTGACAATCAAACGTTGGTCGCATACCGCCCACAGATGAATATGGGTGAAGGGCTTTTGTGGCGAGGGAGCTTGCTCCCGTTCGGCTGCGAAGCAGTCGTAATAGATTTATCGCAGTTCAACTGAAAGAAGGCAGAGGGCCGCTTCGCAGCCCAGCGGGAGCAAGCTCCCTCGCCACAGGATTATCTTGAGCTTGGGTCATGGCTTTGACGCCAGTTTTCTGCCTCTAAAAATTGAATAGTCATTTATCAGACTCGCCACTAAAGTGGCATCCGGCCTGTAGAGTAGGACACTCCGACAGCCCCCTTTCCCACGGTGAATCAACGATTGACCCATAACGCCATCCAGCGGCTTTTGCTTAAACGTTTTGCCCTCGCAGCTGGCACCTACGCCCTGGCTTTGCTGCTGCTGTGGCTGGCGTTTTTCACTGGTCACTACCAAGAGTCCGTCACCGGCATGGCGATCGGCAGCGCGTTGGTGGTATTCAGCCAGGCGGTGTTGTTCGCGGTGTTCTCCAGCGGCCGCAACCTGCGCTTTTCCGACCCGAGCCTGACTGAAGTGCAAATACTGCTGGGGCTGGGATGGCAAACCTGGCTCATCGCTAATCTGGACGAGGCGCGCGGCACGTTTCTGGTGTTTTATCTGCTGATTCTGTTATTCGGATTGTTTCATTTGTCGCGCACGGCTTTCACCCGTTGCGCGTTTCTAGTGTTCTTCAGTTTCAGCGTCATCACCTTGTGGGAGGGCTACCACTTCCAGCTACCCAACCCGACACTGGCGCTGTTGCAGGTGTGTGTACTGTTTGTGGTGCTCGTGTGGATGGTGCTTTACGCCCGTTACGTCCAGCTGTCGCGCCAGCGTATGCGTCAGCGGCGGTTCGCCTTGCAGGCGCATCAGGACACCCTGCGCGGAATGATGCGCCAGCTCGAAGGCCTGGTGGCGACCGACGAACTCACCGGGCTGTTTAACCGCCGACATTTCCTGCGCCTGGCCTCCCGGGAGTTGAATGCCATGGAAGCCGACGTGGTGCATGGCCTGGCGTTGATCGACCTCGATCACTTCAAACGCATCAACGATGTTCACGGCCATGCCGCCGGCGATCAGGTGTTGCAAGCGTTCGCCGGGGTGGCCACTGCCTGCCTGCGCGATGGCGATATTCTGGCCCGCTATGGCGGTGAAGAGTTCGTGGTGCTGTTGCCCGATTGTGATCCCGAACGTCTGACCGCTTGCTGCGAACGGTTGCGCGTTGCCTTTATGGATGTGGAGATGATCGGCCTCAATGTGCGCAACCTCAGCCTGTCGGCGGGCATGACGTTATTGACGCTTGGCGACGATCTGGATGACGCCTTGCACCGCGCCGATCAGGCGCTGTATCGCGCCAAGCGTGACGGCCGTAACCGTTGCGCGGCGGCCTGGGAGAATGTCGATGCCTGAGTTACGGGTCGGCGAACGCCAATGGACGGTGGCTGCGGGGAGCAACCTGCTCGACGCCTTGAATCAGAACGGCGTGTCGGTGCCCTATAGCTGCCGGGCGGGCAGTTGCCATGCGTGCCTGGTTAAATGTGTCGAGGGCTTGCCCAGCGACAGTCGTCCCGATGCCTTGAGCCATGAGCAGCGTCAGCAGGGTTGGCGGCTGGCTTGTCAGTGCCAGGTGGTCGACGATCTACAAGTCGAAACCTTTGATCCGCTGCGTGATGGCCTTGCCGCGCAAGTGGCCGCCAGCGATTGGCTGAGCCCCAGCGTCTTGCGTTTACGCTTGACCTGCGAGCGACCGTTGCGCTATCAGGCGGGGCAGCATCTGGTGTTGTGGGCAGGGCAGATTGCGCGGCCGTATTCCCTGGCCAGTCTGCCGGAAGAAGACCGCTTTCTGGAGTTTCACCTCGATTGCCGCCAACCGGGGGAATTCAGTGATGCGGCGCGGTGCTTGAAAATCGGCGATCCGATCCGCCTCGGCGAGTTGCGCGGTGGGGCACTTCATTACGATCCGGACTGGCACACCCGACCGCTGTGGTTATTGGCGGCCGGCACCGGTCTGGGACCGTTGTTCGGTATTTTGCGCGAAGCATTGCGTCAGGATCACCAAGGCGCCATCCGTGTCATTCACCTGGCCCATGATGCGGGTGAGCATTATCTGGCCAAACCCCTGCAAGCCATGGCCGACGGCCGTGAGAACTTGACGGTCGAGCTATGGACGGCGGCCGAGTTGCCCGCGGCTTTGGCACAACTGCGCCTTGTTTCGCGGCAAACCCTGGCCTTAGTCTGCGGGGCCCCCGACAGCGTCGACGCCTTTGCCCGGCGCTTGTACCTGGCCGGTTTGCCGCGCAACCAACTGCTGGCGGATGTGTTTCTACCTCGTGGTTGAGCGTTGATTTCTGTGGCGAGCGAGCTTGCTCGGCGAGGAATTCAGCGGTGAACAGGCGGCCGCGTGGGGGATAGCGACTGAAGCGTTGGGCAGTGGTGAAGCGGTATTGGCCAATGTGGGAGATGGTGGCGTTGTCCGGGTTTATCAGCAAACACTAGCCGATCGTTCCCACGCTCTGCGTGGGAATGCAGCCCGGGACGCTCTGCGTCCCAAAAGCCGAACGCGGAGCGTCCGTTGAGGCATTCCCACGCGGAGCGTGGGAACGATCACCAAAAAGCCCCGCCATTCACATGGCGGGGCTTTTGTTTTTCAGCGCTCGATCACTCAGACCATCTTGTCGCCAACGTGCAGGATTTTCATCCCGTTGGTGCCGCCGGTGGTGTGGTAGCTGTCGCCCTTGGTCAGGATGACCCAGTCGCCTTTCTCCACAACGCCGCGTTTGAGCAACTCGTCGATCGCGGCCTGGCTGACTTGCTCAGGCGGCAGCGATGCCGGGTCGAACGGTACGGTGTAGACGCCACGAAACATGGCCGCGCGGGCCTGGGTTTCGCGGTGCGGGGAGAACGCGTAGATCGGCACCGAGGAACGAATGCGCGACATGATCAACGGCGTGTAGCCACTTTCGGTCAGCGCAATGATCGCCTTTACACCCGGGAAGTGGTTGGCGGTATACATGGCTGCCAGTGCGATGCTCTGGTCGCAGCTTTCGAAGACCTTGCCGATGCGGTGGCTGGAGGTCTTGCTGGTCGGATGCTTTTCAGCGCCGATGCAGATGCGCGCCATGGCTTGCACGGCTTCCAGCGGGTACAGACCGGCAGCACTTTCGGCCGAGAGCATCACGGCGTCGGTGTAGTCGAGCACGGCGTTGGCTACGTCGGACACTTCGGCGCGGGTCGGCATCGGGTTCTGGATCATCGACTCCATCATCTGGGTCGCGACGATCACTGCCTTGTTGTGGCGGCGTGCGTGCAGAATGATTTTCTTCTGAATGCCCACCAGCTCGGCGTCGCCGATTTCCACACCCAAGTCACCACGGGCAACCATCACCGCGTCGGACGCCTGGATCAGGCCGTCGAGGGTTTCGTCGTCGGCCACGGCTTCGGCGCGTTCGATCTTCGCCACCAGCCAGGCAGTGCCGCCGGCCTCGTCGCGCAGTTGACGGGCGTAGTTCATGTCGGCGGCATCACGCGGGAAGGATACCGCGAGGTAGTCGACTTCCATTTCGGCGGCGAGCTTGATGTCGGCCTTGTCTTTCTCGGTCAGGGCCGGTGCGGTCAGGCCGCCACCACGACGGTTGATGCCTTTGTGGTCCGACAGCGGGCCGCCGATGGTCACGGTGCAATGCAGTTCGGTGGCGGTGGCGGTATCAACGCGCATGACCACGCGGCCGTCGTCGAGCAGCAGCTCGTCGCCCACGCCGCAGTCTTTCACCAGGTCCGGGTAGTCGATGCCGACCACTTGCTGGTTGCCTTCGGTCAACGGATGGCTGGTGGAGAAGGTGAATTGATCACCGATCTTCAGCTCGATCTTCTTGTTGGCGAATTTGGCGATACGAATTTTCGGGCCTTGCAGGTCACCCAGCAGGGCGACGAAGCGGCCGTGCTTGGCAGCGAGGTCACGCACCAGCTTCGCGCGAGCCTTGTGCTCGTCGGGGGTGCCGTGGGAGAAGTTCAGGCGGGCGACGTCCAGGCCAGCCAGAATCAGCTGTTCGAGAACTTCCGGCGAGTTACTGGCCGGGCCAAGGGTAGCGACGATTTTGGTGCGACGGACGGACATGCATAGACTCCTGAGTTCAAGCGCACGCAGAGGCTACTATGGTCTTTGGGTGTAGTCATTGTTCGTTTGCACTACTTATTCGTTTCTTTTTCGAAATGAACATTCTTGAAAACTTTGCAGGAGCACAGCTTGCTGGCGAGGCGATCTCAAATACGCCATCGCCAGCAAGCTGTGCTCCTACAGTGCATCTTCCTTGCCACACAGGCGTCTTTTGGACTGAAGATTTTTCCTCCCGGGTCGATACAGAGCGCAAGACAGGAGATCCCCCCATGCGATTCGTGCTCATTGCCGTTCTTGCCCTCAGTGTTGTGGGCTGCACCCGTTGGTCGATGAACCATCATTTGAATAACGCCTACAGCGCCTATGACCGTGGCAACTGCGAGCAAGTGATGCTCGAACTGTCCAAGGTCGAGCGCGCCAGCCGCGCGCGGCCTTATGTGTGGCCGGAAGTGTCGATGATGCGCGGCCAGTGCCTGGAACGGGAGAAAATGTTCGTCGACGCGGTCCAGACTTACCAGTTCATCATCGCCTCGTACCCGCAGAGCGAATACGCGTATCGCGCTCGTGCCCGCCTGGAAACCTTGCAGAGCCTGGGGCATTACCCGACCCGCAGCGCGGCAGTCGTGAGCCCGACCCTGTTCTGATTGAAGGGGCATTCAAAGGCTGGCTGACCGGCGGCGGTGAGCTATAGTCGAATAGATCGGTTTAGAGCCTTGTTTCTAATTCGAGGTAACACCTGTGATCGGCAGCAGTAAGCGACAGCGGATGGATGGACTGTCGCACCAGGATCGGGGAGAGCGCGCCTCTATCTATATAGATAGAAACAGGCACGTTCCGAAGCATTAGTGCGGCCCTGCTCAAGGGCCTTGCGTAGCGAAATCAGCATGTTCACTGACCGCCGGATCGAGCGGCATCAACTGCCGTATTTTCTCAAAGTGTTCAACAGCGTCACCGACAAGCCCATTGGCTTTCTGGGCAATCTGTCCGGGGACGGGCTGATGCTGATCAGCCAGTTGCCAATAATGGTGGGCGCCGATTTTGATCTGCGCCTGAAAATCCCCATGGACGGCCATTGTCAGCAGGTGATCGACCTCAATGCCTGCTGCCTGTGGTGCCACGAAGACGCAACCCCTCACCACTATGACGCCGGCTTCAGCCTGCAACGGGCACCGCCGGAATATGGGCAATTGGTCGAGGCACTGAAGCAGTACTTCAGTTTTCAGCCGTTGCCTGCTTCGGCCTGAAGGCTGCGGCGGCTTCACAATCGCTCCCACAGTTTCGGCGGTGTTCACTTATTGTGTGTTCACCGAAGATCCCTGTGGGAGCGGGCTTGCCCGCGATGGCGTCAGACCAGACGGCCAATACTTAAAGGCTAGGCCGGCTTAATCGCCCGCTCGATATCCAGCGACCTCTCCGCCAGCATCAACCCCATCTCACTCATCTGATAAATCGCCATCGCCAGATGCCGCTGTGTGTCGTCCAGGCTTTCTGCCAGGTCGAGCAGCAGAATGCTGACCGACGAAAAGGTTTCATAGGTCTGGATGATGAGGGCTTCGGGGTTTGCATCAGGTACGACGGTGAACATTTTCATGGCACGGTCCTGGGATGAGCGCAGCGATTCGATATCGGGTTTGAGGTAGTGGTCGAGGGCCTTTTCGGCGGCGGCGTGGAGTTTTTTTGAATTGAGGGTGGCGTAGGGGGAAACCGGGTTGGTTTCGGGTGGGTTGGGTGTGGCTTTGAACATATTTTCGTACTCGTCGTTGGGGCTGCCACACGGCTCGCGACTAAACGAAGGGGGTGGCGGCTGTAAGCAGGTTAGTCGACCGGTGAGTACGAGAACCGGCGCGCCCAAAGGCGCCCTGCGAACAGCCACCATCGAGTGCGGGGATAGGGATTACCCGACTGGATGACGCTTATACACATCGTACAAAACCGGGCGACTAAACCCGATCGCTGATTGGCAGCGACGCGGATCACGTTACGGGGCAAAGCCAAGGCGCACAAGCCGGCGGATTCTGGCGGATCTGTAGTCCGTTACGCAAGGCGCTGTAGTCACCTTGGTCACTCCCCAGTATGACGAATACCATTCGTCGGGACTGTCAGATCTAACAGGTGTGCAAACAACAGGGGAAGGTGTTCACTTAGTTATCAATCTTGCCAATGCGCCCGATGGGGCCAGGAGAGCGGCCATGGAAAATAACAAGGATGTTACTCAGGACGAACCTGCAAAGGCCTTAAAGGAAGTTGAAATTACGACTCACGAAAGTGGACAAAATTCGCCAGACGAGAATATCCATAGGACGCCGATTATTAACCCAATCCAGAACCTCATCGATGAGCGATTCACTGTTGAAGGGACCGGAGGGGCATTTGGGGCGGCCACGATATATATCGACATTATCAGTCCTGAAGGAGTGCGGCCGACCGCTGCGGGTATAGATCCGAACGGCACATGGCTCGGCCTTACCTCTTTTCCAGCCGGCGAAAGCCCCATGAGTTTTCGGGCCCGGCAAGTTCTCACCAGCGGTGGTAGCTTTCCTTCCGAGGTAATAACGGTCTATCGAGCCCGCCTGACCGGGCCCCCCGCTGGACCTCTTATCCCCCAAAACATTGTCTTCAAGGGCGAGGCTGCACCGGGAACCACAATACGCATAGTCAATGCAGACAATCCGTCAATTGCCTTGAGTGCGAACGTTACCGTGACACCACAGGGCACTTGGGAGGCACCTTTGACGGCCACGCTCCCCGCGGGTCCATTTACGGCAAAAGCTTACTTGCGCCTGGCAGGTTTTACGGACGGTTATACAAACCCGCGCGCTTACACCCTGGGTTTGGAAAAGCCTGTTATTACATCTCCCGAGCCCGGCTCGACGCAGAGCCAGAACTTCGAGATAAAGGGCAATAAAGGCGCAAGCGGCGCCACCGTTCATATATACAAAGACCTGGCGGGTGATGAATACGGCTCGGGCCTCGTGGGGGGCGACGGCACCTGGACGGTAACGGTCAGGGTGCCTTCCGGTACTGTTTCAGTCGTCGCCGAACAGGTCTTGGGTAACTACCGTTCTGGCCGGGGCGCGTTACGGACTTATACTATTCGCCCTTCCAATTAATGACCATCGGAGGGGATTTTTTAATAACGAAAGTGAAATTTTTAAATAACTGAACGCGCAGGGTGGGGGGGCTGACCGTCAGAAGTGCACCTTCAGTTATCTCCGGGCGACTAAACCCAATCGCTGATTGGCAGCGACGCGGATCAAGTTACGGGGCAACGCCAAGGTGCATAAGCCGGCGGAGTAAAAAGAAAGCCTTGGATTGATCAACGGCAGATGGTTAACAAAAGGATATAAGTTATGTCAAATGACAAAAGCGAATTCGGTGAAAATTTGCGTGACGAGGCCCCCGAAGAGAAAGACCTAATCGAAGGGGAGGTGATGCCCTTTTTTACAGATGTTATAGACAACTCCTCCAGCCTTGAAATACAGGCGGCCCCAGCCCCCGTTTTCCCTACGGATTTTAACGGCTCTGCGCAAACATTGCCTTTAGACGTTCGAATGTCAATCGAAGGTGCAGGCTCGGGTGAGTGGTTTGCATCGGTT
This sequence comes from Pseudomonas sp. S2_A02, assembly GCF_054668495.1. Taxonomy (NCBI): domain Bacteria; kingdom Pseudomonadati; phylum Pseudomonadota; class Gammaproteobacteria; order Pseudomonadales; family Pseudomonadaceae; genus Pseudomonas; species Pseudomonas sp. S2_A02. The sequence continues at coordinate 5,128,636 of NZ_CP162776.1, forward strand.
GGAAATGTTAAGTATCAAGGTAGGCACACCGGTCGCTATTATGACTTGTCGATACCTGATGCCTCCGGTATTAGGGTTAGTATAGAGACCTGGTATAGAATTGCGGGGTTTCCTTCTGATTTGGCTGTTGCCTCCTTTTACATCGTACGAAAACCGGTGATTACCAGCAGTGGATCTTTTATCGGACTCAATCCCATTATAGAAGGAACCGGTGCAGTTCCAGGTGCGCAAGTTACCTTGTATAAACACAATGTTGGAAGCATTCATGGTAGTGCACTCGCAGACTCAGAAGGTAAATGGAAGATTCCGGCCACTAATATGCTTCCAGGTACTATTACACTTACTTGCCGGCAAGTGTTTAAAGGTAAAGTATCCGAGGCGGCAGATCCAGTTACTATAAGATTGCTTATGCTCACGGTCATCACGGAACCACGCAATGGTCAACAAGTGCGAGTTGAAGCTTTGACTTTTGCAGGAACTTGCGATCCAAGTACTGAGATCGTTGTCGTTAACAGGGATAATAGGGCAGTACTGTCTGACCGGAAAAATTTTAATATCGATAAATGGACGCTTCCCCTATTGCCAAGGCTGTTGTTACCCAGCGGTGAATTGACTATTGAAGCGCAATATAAATCTGTCGGGGAACCTCAAAGGAATTCGGATCCTATCACCTTCACGGTGGACAGCAGACCACTCTGGGGTACGCCGGCCTCCGGCAGCGAGCAGAATGAGTCTTTCACCATTACCGGCACCGGCGGCGTCGCGGGTGCAACGATCTTTGTATACAAAGACCTGCAGTTCTCTCCAAGCTATGGCTCGCAGCTGGTCACCAACACAAACGGCAGCTGGAGTGTCACGGTCAATGTTCCGCCGGGGCCGATTTCGCTTGTTGCCGAGCAGGTAATGGGCAGTGTCCATTCCGGACGCGGAACTACTCGCCATTTCAAAATCCGCCCCCCAAAAGTCAGCTCATTCACCGCCCGTCCCGCCGACGACAACACCGTGACATTCTCCGGCAACGGGGGGTATGTGGGGGAAGTGCCGGCCTATATTGAAATCACCTTCACCCCCCTAGCCGGCTTCCGATCGAATTGCCTGTGCAAACTTCGTCCTGGACCCACACCTCCGACAACTGGCTGCCGGGCAATTACACCTGTCAGGCGCGCCAATGGGTGCGTGGGGCATCGGCTGGCGAGAAGATCTATTCCGAGGCTACCGCTCCCCTTTCTTTTTCGATAAGCGTTCCGAAGCCCACGCTCACGTTTCATGTGGATGAGGATCAGCGGCCGAGGTTTTCCGGGACTGGCCATCATTGGGATAACCAGCCTGCCACCCAGGTCGAGGTATTGGGTGGCACATCAACTGTGCCGAAAGCTCCCGTGATATCGGGCCAATGGTCGACTGAGGCGTCGCAAGCTTGGGCTCCCGGTAACCATTCAGTGAAGGCGAGGCAGCTGTTCCAGGCAAGCGGAAGCCCGGAACTGGCATCTGCCTGGACCGATCCGATATTCGTGGCCATTCGGCCCCGGCTCCCAACGATCGACACCATTGACGAAAACGGTTTGTTTCCGATTTTCTCAGGCACCTGCTGGCCTGGCGCGGTGGTCAAGTTCGAGTTCAGCGACGGCGGGCTACCCGGCTCCGCGACCAGCGATAATGCGGGGAAATGGACGTTCACCCGGCCGCAACTCTCGCTGCCAGGCGAGCATACCGTCACGGCCACCCAGACATTTGGCGGACAAACATCCAACCCGGCGAGCAAGCTGTTCAGGGTGGCGGTGATAAAACCTGTCATCACGCCGTTAACGGCGCCGGTAGGCCACCAGGATTCGGTGATCGAAGGCCATGGCGGCGTGCCCGGCGCGATGTTGAAAATCTATGGATACCACACCGAGTCGTTGCTGGGCGAGGCGCCCGTGACGGGGGACAAATGGGCGGTAACCATTGACGAACTGGCATTTGGACCCAGTGATGTTTATGCGCGACAGACGTTCAACCAAACGCACTCCGAACACAGCCAGCCTGCCCGCCTGGAGGTCGTATTGTTGGCGCCTGTCGTGCAAACACCGCTGCCGGACGATAAGGTCGCGCGAAAATTCACAATCCAGGGGCGTGGGGCTCGTCCAAAAGGTTCGGATGCGGCGTTTGTGCATGTGTGGCTGGACGATGCGCCTGATCCATGGACTGTTCGGGTGGTGTGGAACACCGGTCATTGGGAGTACGACGCCGTTTTGCCAGTGGGCGCTCATACCTTGACCTTCCAACAGTATTTCAGGGATCACAAGTCTGTACGCGAAGCGCTGGTGCTGGCGGTAGTGCCCGCCAAACCGTTTATCGAAAGTCCGGCCAGCGGCGAAGCCATCGAGGCACACATGGCGGTGTTTGGCTTTGGCTATCCGGGCGATACGGTCAGCCTCGCCTTCGCCGATGCCACCGAAGTGCCCTTGGGTACCGCTGAGGTGCAAGAGGATGGCACCTGGTCGCTGCGCCTGCCGATTGACCGGCCGGCCGGCCAGGCAGCGTTGTTCGCTCAGCAGAGTTATGGAGAGCACCTGTCCGGGTGGACTGAGGCGCGTGCCCTCGAACTGCGAACCGATCCACCGTTGTTTACAGCCCCCCGATCTGGCCAATGGGTATTGCCTCAACCGGTGTTCGCCGGTACGGCCGAGGTGGGAAGTGCTGTTGTGCTGCTTGCCTGGTTTAATCCGGAGATAAAACTGGGCGAATCCAGCTTCACCGGCAAAGCCTGGGAAGCGACACCGTCGCAAGCCTTGTCACCCTACGAGCATTGGGTTCGGGCACAAACATCAGTGGGCGCGCAGACATCCGCCATGGCCGACAGCCCTCGATTCGAAGTGATTACCGTCGCAGAAAAAACTGCCCATCCGGGCGCCTGAAGTCCGATGAACGGTCGTCTCTACTGTCAGTTCTGACAGTAGACGCCCCAGCTTGGCCAGCGCATCTTTATTCCAGACATTATTCATTGTGACCGTTTCACCTACGCCGGAGCATCAGGATCATGGATACGCCCAACAGCCTGGCCAGACAGTATTATGAGAGACTTTTCGATGCGTCCGAACGTGAGGCGTTGCCTGAGCTCAACCAGTTTTTCGACACGCAGGGCTCGGTGTGTGCCTTGGCGGAAAAGGGTGTCGACAGGCTGATGGCCGACTACGGGATGAACCGTGACAAGGCACAGGCGTTTCTGACGCGGCTCAATCCGCTGGCGACCTCTGTGCTGCGTCAGTATATCCACCACCAACAAACCGGCCCTGCCCCGGTAGACCCGGAACGATCAAGATGGCCTGCCGGGGATCACGGGCCGACCTATGCCAGTTTGTTCAAGCCTGCCTACGAAATGCTGTGCTCACCGCAATCCATTGAAGCCATTCATTCGCCGGCGGCTTATTTGGCCTCCCTGGGCTATTGGGCCGGATATCGGCTCGGGAGCACGGACGAACAAGGATTGCCGTTAAAGAATCGCCGCACGGACCTCGACGAATTGCCTGTCGATATCAACACGGTCCATGACAGCGTGCCCTCGGTAGAGGTCGTCACCCACGTGATGGAAACATTCATCAAAACTGAAAGCGGCCAGCTCGACATCGATAAAGCCTTGAGTCGCAGCCGTTACCCCAATGGGCTGCCGTTTCATCGGCCCTGGGTGACGCTGAATTACCTTGCGCGGGAGCATCTGGAATCGGTCGGCAGCGTAAGGCAGCTCTGTGACCCCAAGTCTCCGTATTTTCTTTACCCGCCGCTTCGGAGTAAGGAGTCGGATGCGGCTCTCTCACTGGCGGCACGATTCAGTGTCGAGCAGAGAACACTGTTGATCGAACCCTCTTTTTCTTTGGAAACACAAGAAGCCTATTTCAAGGCGAACTTCGGTCTGGTGAAGGTGCAGTACAAGTGTCTGTCATCTCAGGTGAGTTATTTCAACAACAGAACTCAGCTGAATCAGCAAGGGATGGAAGCGCTTCTATCGATCAAGGATTTCGCCACAACCTTGTCGCCAAATTACGTTCCGGACAGTAGCGAATCTGTTAGCAGTGCGCATTCAGGCTCGGTTTTTATCAACGCAGGTGTTTCGCCTGCCATTTCCATTATCTATTCCACCGTAGCAAGTGTATTCAACCTGTTTGAGGACCTCGACCACCCCCGCATCGATCGGATAAACCGCAAGTTGCGCCTGGACAAATGGCTGGGATTGCCCACCCACCAAGTCGACAGGTTGCTCGTCGCTGCGATGGAGGCTGAGAACGCACCTGCGCCACCGAAGTACTGGATAACCCCCATACGATCCGCGCGCTGGGGTTGTTTCAGGAATTAAGGGAACACTTCGCGTGCACCGCCGAAGATTTTTCAGTGTTTATCCATCACATTTCTGTCTTTGGACGAGGCATCGAGGCCGCTCAATTCGACCGTGTGTTCAATGAGAACACCCTGTTTACGCGTCCCTTGAAGATCGACGACGGTGAGTTTGCGATCATCCCGCAGACAGAAGCCGACATGCTGACGATCAGCCAGATACGCAGCGCGCTGGGCATCGAGCTGGAAACCTATCTTTACCTGGCGCAAGTGATCGCGCAGGCCCATAAGGTGACCGTGTTGCGCCGCAGCGTGCCCATTCTTTCCAGTTTTTACCGGATGGCAAAGCTGCCGCGCCTGATCGGGATCACGCCGATCGAGGCCGTGGCGCTGCTGCAGATAATGGGTGGCGATAACAGCCTGCTGTTCAGTCTGGCAGGCGCACCGCGGATCATCGCCGGGCAAAAGGGGCCTAACTACACCGATGTGCTCAGCGTCATTCAGGCGTTGGTGGACAGTGTGCGTTGGTGTCTGGACGCCGGCCTGACGGTGCACTGGGTCGCCCAGCATGTACCGACGGCCATCGCCCCCGCGTTGCCTTCGCAGGTCGAGTTCGCGCTGGCTGAACAGTTGAGGAGTCAGATTGTTGCGGCGCTGTTTACCGAGCAATTGTTGAGCATGGGTGGTGCGCCGCTTCTGCCGAACAACCGGCCATGGCTGGAGGTGCTCATGGCATTGGTGGATGAAAAAGGGCTCGTGCTGCATTTTGAAGAAACGGCGGCGCGGCCTTACAAGACCCATGCCCGGGAGACGATTGACAGGGCGGTAAAGGCAACTCTGCCGGATCTTGATGAAGGCGAGCAGGCAGTACTGACAGAAAAAATTCTCGATGTGCTGCTGCGTTGCCGCAGTGGCCAGCACAGCGTGGTCCAGGAAGGCCTGTCGGGGTATTCCGGCCTGACTTCGGATATCACGCTTTTGGTGCTGACCTGGTCGGGTGCCTCGGTGTACCAGGTGCTGGCTCGGGTCTTGTCGGCTTCCACGCTCGATGGAATGGCTGTCTCCCGGCGTCAGGAGCCTGATCATCCCGAGGACGCGTTTTGGGTCATTTTGGCGGAGTTTCTGCGGCGCAGTTCCATTGTCCGCACGTTGGAACTCAGCACCATCTTTTTGAAGTATCACCTGGAAGAAAACCGCGAACAAACGCCACATGGACAAACAGCCCCGGCCTTTTCACTCGCCACGCTGTACAACCTCAGCGTCTACAAGCGGGCGCTGGCGCTGAGCGCCAAACCGGAAGAGCAACTGGTGAGTTATTTCCAGCGCGTCGGTGCGCTACCGGCAAGCCTTGTAGCGGACGGCAAGACCCTTGTCCAAAACGCGGCGGCGAAGTTACTGGCTGAACTGTTCACCTGGAGTACCCGGGAGGTTTTGGCGTGCGCTTTCGGGTGAGCCCGGATGAAGGGCTGATTCGAACCGTGGCCCAGCTTGATGTGTTGTTGCGTGTCCGGGCGTTCGCCTTGCGCAGCGGCATGGACGCCGAGGCGATCCTGGCGATCGGCACGCTGCCTCTGGATGGCAGCTACGAGCAGTACAAGGCTGTGGCCGATCGGGTCACGGCCAGCCTGACCCAGCCGGGAAATCCGCTTATCGCTGATGACATCGGCTCGGTGGGGCAGGATGTGCAGATGACCGTTACGGTTAAGCCTGAACGTTTGATCGCGAACAAACCTGACGAGTTTGCGACCTATACCATCACCGTCCAAAACCGTGCTGGTAAAGCGCTGAGAGGAGTCAACGTGCACTGGCGACCGACGCTGGGGCAGCTCGAAACGTTGATGACGCCCACTGACGACTATGGCGTGGCAACCGTGAAGTTGTATGCCGGTACGGTCATGGGCAGTGCGATGACGTTCTATCAGCATGACCTGGGCAAGCAGCTGGCGGGCCCGACGGTAGAGATTGGCTTTGATGTGAGCACACTTGGCCCTACCCGCGAGTCACCCGTGCCGACCAAGCCGATGGTGGGGACGCCGGTCTCGTTGTTTCTCACGGTTGTGGACCGTTACCGCAACCTGGCGGCCGATCAGTCGGTGCTCTGGGAATTCAATTCGCCGAGTATCCCTGAGATCGTGACACATACAAACCGGGCCGGCCTGGCTGAGGTCATGTTCACCAGCGACGAACCCGGGAACGTCAGAGTAAAAGCCATAATCATCGCCAATGGCAATAGCACGACATTCAGGTCGATCGAGTTCATACCCCGCCCCGACGAATTCGCTGATTCACCTCTTAGCATGGCATGAGCCATTGTCCAGCCATTGACGCTCGACATCGACAAGGAGATTGACATGATTACGCTGCAGATGGGTGCGCTCAAGGCATTACGGCGTGATGCGCTGATCGAATTTTGCATCGGCCTCAAAGACCTCGACGCGAACGAGGAAGATCATTCACGTATTGTCTCGCTGGATAATTTATTCGAATGGTTGCGCACCGATCCTGCCGACAGCGATCAGGTCATGACCTCTAAGGTGGCTGAGGCGGTGAGCTGTTTTCAGCAATACATTCACGCGGTCTACCAGAAACTGGAGCCGGGTTACGTCGGACGAGAGTTCCCCGCCAAGGATCTGGAAGACTGGGACATTGCCCATAATTACCCCGTCTGGGCCGCCAGCCAGTTGCTTAAATGCACGCCCGAAGACTACATCACGCCTTATGCGCGTATTCGCAAGACCAGCCTGTTCAAGGTGCTTGAAAGCAACCTCAATCAAACTCGCCTGACGACCGATTCGGTACAACGTGGTGTGCAGGAATACCTTCGGGTGTTCGAAGAAACCTGCAACCTGGAAGTGCTCAATGGTTACATGAGTACCGCAAATCCGCTTGACGCCGTTTATTACTTCATTGGCCGCGAGCGCATCGAGCCGCACCGTTATTTCTGGCGCAAAGCGGATATAGAGCTCGACGGTTCGTCCGTGGCCGTGAACCCGACCGCCTGGAGTGAGTGGCAACAGGCCGACATTGGCGCCGAAGGTAAGGTGCTGGACAGCCGTCCGGTGTTCTGGGGCGGCCGGTTGTGCCTGGTATGGGCGACGTGGCATGAGGCATTGTTCAACGCAGACAACAAACTGCAAAAACCCTATGAGTTGGAACTCAGCGTGGCGTTCATTGCCTTGAACGGGCAATGGTCGGCACCCGTCAACTTGCACCGGTCGGAATATAAAGAGGACGTCTCGCCAGGCTTGAGGATGGTAGCGGTGGCGCTACGTGATGTGTTCGACAAGGCCGACCCCGATGGACGCCTGGCGGTGCACGTGACCAATGGTCGCGGGACGACGGTGGGCAACAACCCGGTGGAAATCTACGAAACCCGCGATTCGCTGTTTCGCAAGGTGCCAGATGAAAGCTCTCTGATGGATTATCTTGCGCAGGAGCAGTTCGATAATTCGTTCACCCTCCAGCATTCGATAGCGCCCAAGGACTTTCCCTCTTTAACTTCAGAAGTCACCACGCCGGGCAGTCTGACGGCGCACTACGTATTAAAGGCCTACGTTGTTCGTCGAGGCACAGAAGATCACGTGTTTGTACAGGGACATTGTTCCCGGGTGCCCGGCGGGGGCGTAACTAGCAAAACGGTTGCATTGAAAGTCGAATACGCTGCGGGAGGTGATTCTGCAGAGTATTCCGGCAGCCACTCCGGGAGCGGGGGATGGTCTACGCCCTGGCTAGAAATCAAGCGGCAGTCATTGGCCAATACCAACATTACCGTCACTTTGGGGGTGGCGGATTTCGGCACTAAGACCTATGAGCTTCGCGTCCAAAGCGTTCCTGAAGTCAAGCTGCTGCCGACATTGCTGAAAACCAATGAAAAAGGCGCGCAGTTTCTGAATTTCAGTCAGCCGATCAAACTCAAGTACGTGCGCATGAATACGCTGATCGGTGGCGAGCTGGTGTTTCGTACCCATGTGTCCATGGCCGCGGTGCTTGACTGGACCACCCAGTTCCCTGGAGAGCCACCATTGCCCGAGGGGAGCGAACCCAATGGCCCTTTCGACGGTTGCAACGGTTTGTTTTTCTGGGAACTGTTCTTCCACCTGCCTCATCTGGTGGCGTGCCGGTTACGTGATGAAGAACGCTTTCTCGAGGCCCAGCAGTGGTTACATTACCTGTTCGACCCGCAGGCTCCGGCCGACCTCCCCGGCGTGCCCAACCCTAAACCTCAGTATTGGCGCTGCCGCCCGTTAAATGTCGACCAGGCCAATATCGCCTACGAGGTGAAGGCACCGACTGACCCGGACGCGATTGCCTACTCATCGCCCCGGCATTACAAAACGGTGATTTTTCTCGACTATGTCAGCAACATCATGGCCTGGGGCGATTGGCACTATCGTCAACTGACCCGAGACAGCCTTGCCGTTGCCAAATTGCACTACACGCGTGCAAAAACATTGATGGGGTCTGCGCCCATCAAGCAGACGGTGAGCAAATGGACGTCGACCGCTCTGAAGGAGCTGATCAAGGAGATCGTCGATAAGCCGAACCTGCAAGCCTTCGAAGAAGCGCTTGCTGTGGACCCAACTCAATTACCCCTAAGTGCCAAGCACTTCGAGGCTCCATTCGCATGCGGCACCAAATCGTTCAAGTTACCGATCAGCCCTCGGTTGCTGGAGCTGTTTGACCTGCCGGCCAGCCGGATGTTTAACCTGCGCCATAACCTCACGATCGATGGCAAACCCTTGTCGATTCCGTTCTTCAGCCCCCCGGTAGACCCCAGTCAGCTATTGAACAGCCTGGCGGCCGGTGGCACGGGTGCCGCGCGGTTTATGGGAGGCCAGTTACGCGTGGCGGCATTCCGCTGGCGAGTGCTGTTCGATACGGCGTTGCGTTCTGTGCAGTTGTTACAGGAATTCGGCAACCAGGTGATGCGTCTGCTGGAGCAGGCCGATCGCGCAGAGCTGGAAGAGGTCCAGCAACGGCACTTGGTGGAACTTGGGGATTTTGCACAAAAAGTCCACGAGGAAACCAACGCGCAACAGCGTGCCAGCCTGAGCGCCTTGCAACGAAGCAGGACGATGGCCGAGGAGCGCCGTTCGCACTACGAGGAGCTGGAGCGGGAGAACATTTCATCGGGCGAATACAGCGTCATGGCCGAGCTCGATACGGTTAAGACTTTGTCGGCCACCAGTACCGGGTTTTTCGTGGCAGGTTCAGTCATCGATGCCTTCCCGAATATCTTTGGGGTGGGGGCAAACGGTGGGCATCGACCGGGCAGCATTCCCCAAGCCGTGGGTTTGGGCATCCAGATTGCCGCTGATATCCTTCTCAAGGATGCCGAGAAATCCCAGACGTCGGAAAACTATCGGCGCCGCCGGCAGGAATGGCGGCTGGCCCGTGATCAGGCCGGGGTGGAAATCAATGCCATCGATGCGCAAATCGAGGCTCAGCAATGCTCCATCGCCGCAGCCCAGGCTGGCCTTGAACAAACCCTGAAGGCCAATGCCCAGGCGTTGAATCTGTTCGAGTTTCTAAAAAAACGAGCCAGTAACCTGGAGCTGTATCGCTGGCACTTGGGGCAGCTTAAAACCCTGCACTTCCAGGCCTGCGATGCCGTTGTCAGCTTGTGTCTGAGTGCCCAGGCGGCGCTGCGAGCGGAAACCTGCGAGTTCGATACCGCAACGATTCGGCCGGACGTCTGGCTCGATCATCGCCATGGCCTGACGGCGGGCGACTCTTTGCGTCTGGACCTGCTGCGCATGGAGGCCAATTACCTGCAACGCTACGAACGGCGCCTTGAGCTGGTCAAGACCGTTTCGTTACGTCAGTTGTTTGACGACAGCTCGTACGAGCAAGAGCCCGGTTCATGGACGGAGGCGCTCGACGAACTCCAGCAGGGCGGCACCTTGAGCTTCTCACTGGGCCAACTGCTGTTTGACCGTGATTACACCAATCATTATTGCCGCCAGATCAGCGCCATAGAGGTCACGCTGCCGTTGATAAAAGGGCCCTTCGAAGATACCCGGGCCATTCTGACGCAAGTAGGCAGTTATACCGCCACCCAACCGTCGATCGCGTCCCTGGAATACCTGCATTCACCCGGCGACTCAGTAGCCCCCTCGGACGTGCTGATCAATCTGGGCAGTGGCCAGCAGGTGGCATTGTCCAGTGGGCTGGACGATATGGGGTTGACGACGTTCAAAGCCGATGAAGGTTTGCTCAATCCCTTTGAAAACACTGGGGCCGTTTCCCGCTGGCAACTGAAATTTCCCTGGCACGAACGGCCGCAACAGGAAGCGCAGTTGGCGGCGTTGACCGATATCGTGCTCAAGGTTCGCTATACCGCCAAAGTCGCAGATGCGAAGTTTGCAGCGAAGGTGGAGGAGCTGGTAGGGAACAAAAATCCTGGAACTGAAACCTCTGCAAAGGTAAGCCGCCATGAATGATCGTGCGCCTAATGCCAACACCAACCTGGTAGTCGATGGCGATCTTAGTCAGGCCGACAAATGGTGGGAGGGCACGCAATTCAACGTTAGAGGTGCTTGGTGGCTAGGGGATTATTTCAACTATTTGTCCATGGAAAACGAGGCTGCGGCGCATCAAATGATTGATGTACCGTTCAGTGGGAAAGGGAACGATGCGCGGTACCGCCTCACGTTTTTCTATGAAGTTCGTGGTGCAACGTATGGCATGGCCTCTGTAGTCAACACACGTAATGATCTAAAGGTCGAAGTCAGACTGCAGGCCCAGCCGCTTCATCAAAACGGGGCTGAACCGTTGGAATTGGCTCTTGTTGAACATGAAATGTTCCTCGACCTTGACCTGCAGCAAGGTGACCAGTTGAAGGTCATGTTTTCCCAGGTGAAAGACCCCTCCAATGTCCCTGACCAAGAAGTGATCGTGACGTTGATCGAGCTGCATTTGGTGCTTGCGCCGTTGCAGTTGCAGCGAATGATTAATGATGACCAGTCGTTCGAAACCGGGCAGACGCTTTATTTGTGCATGGGCGCCGAGGGTGAAACTGCCCATCAACTACGCTTCGAGCCGTTGCCGGATAGCCCATGGGCCGCCTTACCGGCGGCGTTGTGGACCGTGGACAATCCGCAGGAAGCCATCCTCATTGAGCCACAGTTGGGTGAGAACCAGTCGCTGGATCTGGCCTGGCGTCTCGACTGCCCGGTGCTGAAGGGGGATGCGCCTTTTCTGTTCTCGCTGTCGCTTCACAGCCAGTACACGGCGCAACCCTACACGATGGATGTTTCCCTCGGTCACCATCGGCTGGAAATGAACGTTGTTCAAGAGGCCGGTTTCTGGCCTGTTCTGGAATACAAGCAGACGGTGCCGCTGCAGGTTCAGGTGGTGTCGTATTACACCGGCCAACCCGTCCCGGGCCAGGAGGTGACTTGGAGTTTGGGCCAGGAGATTCTGTATCGCGGCGAGAGCGACAGGGAGGGCAAAGCCTCTTTCGATTTTACGCCCACCCTTAAAGGGGAACAGGTGATCAGGGCTACGGTGTCGAGCCCCTATTACCAGGATGCCAGCGTCCAGCAGTCGTTCGATATTCGCGTCCTTGAGTTCGACCCCTTTAAAGCGGTACAGGTCCGGTTCGAAGACGGGCCGGCTGCAATCTGGGGAGAAAAACTGGTTATCCCGACCGGGCCAGCTCGTATCCATTCACAGTGGTTCTGCCTGAGGACAGCCCTTTGCGGGATGAGTCGATCGCGGTGCACTGGAGCGAGGGTGGACACTTGCCCGGAGAGCTGGACGTCACTCTCGATCCTGATTTTGACGAATTGATTGTAGCCGACAGCATCGAGCTGGCGTGGACGCTGCTTTGCGGCGACAAGCTGGACGCGCGATTCGGTTTGTTTCTATCGAGCCCTCACTTGCTGCGTGATTCCCGCAGTAACGCCATGTCGCTGGCGCGCAATACATTCAAAATCGGTGATTGGCGAGAAGCCAACAAGTCACCCTTGGTGGATGAGGGCGATAGCGTTCATTGCATGCTGCAAGTGCTGACCAAGAAAGATGAGCCGGCGCTCAATATATCCATCGACTGGATCATTGGCGATGACCAGGTCACAACGCTGACGGGCGCAGGCGGTTGGGCCAGCGTATTCCATACACCGACCCATGCGCAGACATACGAGATAATCGCGCAGGTTCAACTACCTGATGGCGGCGTGCCGCTGGAACATTCGTTCACGGTCATCTCACGGTCCACCAGCGGCTGGAAAGACCATATCGAGTGCTCGCTGGATACGCAGGTGATCGATAGAAATAAGTGGGGCGTGGTTTGTCGCAGTGGCAGTACTCATAAATTCCGGATCGCCCCCACGAACGATGAAAGCCCGTTTATCGGTCAGCCGGTTACCTTGAATTGGCGTGGCGGGACGGATCCCCTACCGGGATTGGTATTTGTCCCGGCACTGGGAGCTCCTCGTCCCCTGACGAAAGAGGGGCTGGAGTGGACGGTCACTTCTGACGCTTCAGACATCGGTTTGTTCGAACTGGAAGTGACCAGCGGTTATCTGGAAGAGAAGCGCGAGCTTTCAGGTCGTCTGTTGGGCGAAAGCATCAAAGACGAAGCCACGCTGCTGTTCGATCAACTGCCTTCAATGATGGCCGAGAAAACTTTGTACCCGTGTCTGGGAGCCGTTCACACCCTGCGAGTGCTGCCTCACGCATTCAGCCCCTTACTGGGCCTGGAATTGCATTGGTCCGGCGCGGAGCCGCCGCCCGGGCTGGTCATCACCCCAGACAAAACCACGGGGCAGGTCATCACCGCGGGGGGCGTGCAGCTGAGCATCGACTGCCGTGATGTACCGCAAAAGGCTGAATACAATATTTTGCTGACGGAGCAAAGCGGGAAGTCCAGGCCCGCGGCACCCGTAGCGTTGAGCATTGACCACAATAAACTCAAGCCGGGTGAGCGGCGCCCGGTCGCAATTGATCCCGTACTGGACAAGGAGGAGAGCGTCCATCTGGAAGTCCAATTCCGGTCCTGGTTCAGCGATGCGCCCGTTGCCGGTAAAACGGTGGCATGGAGTGATCAGGAGGAAGCGCTGAGTGACTTGGTGACCGATCAAGACGGCTGGGCCAGGCTTGATTACGAACCGTTGCGCGCAGGGCTTATCTCTGTCCAGGCCCAAGTCGTTAACCCTTATGACGACAGCGTGACTGTGCAGACCGTCGAAGTGAATGCCCTGCAACGCGATCCGTGGCTGGACCTCAGGGTTCAATCGGATGACGGCGATGGCGAGTGGGGAGCGTCTTTCCTGCTTCCTCGTCATAACGGTGAATTCGATCTCACGTTGTCGGCTAATGAGGAAAGTTATCTTCGTGGTCAACGGGTGGCTTTGGGGCTGACGGGGACCGGGCCCAATGCATTAAGCATGGCGATAGAGCCCGTTCCGTTGGGTGATTTCCGTGACTTTGACAAAGATCTGCCCGTTACCCTCATATCCAGCGATGTGACGGACGGCAGTTTCTCGCTTCTCCTGGCGGCCACACGATTGCTGTCGCTGTCGCCGAGCCAACCCGTGTCATTGGGCGCACCCTTCAGGGGCGTCACATTGTCTGCCGACAACCGTGTTCTGCAGACGATTAATTGGGGGGGAAATTCGAGGCTGCTGTTACCGCTGTCTCCCGACTGGGTGAGCCTGTTGCCGGGCTGCCTGTTTATTGGGAAGGGCCGGGTGTGGGACGCGTATCTACGGTTACCAATTTCTACGGCGTGGCGAAGATTCAATTTACCCCGAAGATCCCGAGAGAGTCTGAAGTGATTGCCAAGACAGGGGATGAACACCACTGGGACTCGGTTTCATTTCGGTACACATTGATTGAGCCTCGGAAAATAGAGTCGCTCACCAGTCCGAAGCCAAGTGGTCAGGAGGGTGAATGGGTTTCAGCGGACATTGCCGTGGTGTCGGCCATGACCGGCAAGCCTTTGCAGGACGTTGAAGTGAAGTGGGATTACCCCGATAGATTGATTGCTCCGACGAGAACAGATGCTGACGGTATGGCGCGGGTGGAGTTCAAAATGTCGGGGGTAAGAAAGGGACTTCTAAAAGCTACCGTATCGGGTGGGTATGCCGGATGGGTGGTGCAGCGTCTGGAGTTTGAACTGATCTATACGTCTTCTGAATCGTAGTTTAATAGCGAGAGGTTGCATCGCTAAAAGCGAACCATCTGTTGAATTGTTAATTGATACGATGAAAATGTTGTTTGATATTCCCTTCTGGTTCCATGAGAAGATGTTTTACCCACTGCCAGTGTACTTTGTTGTGTAGGTTTGCTGGATAGGACTACCAATTTATCTAACTTGAGTGGGTGCGAGATATGTCTATGTCAATAAATGAAACTGAAACTGAAGCTGAGAACGAATCTGACTCTCCTACTTGGCGTCTGCATTTCAAACCTTACGTTAATGGCAAGAGGGTAAAGTGGGGCGAGGTGACGCTGAATTTAGTCGCGGGACAACGTTGCGAACTGAAGCTGGACTATGAAGACAGTACTTTTATTGGCGACCCAGATGCCTTTCTTGCTTTGGAATATCAAGAAGGTGTAGAAGGGCAAGGTCTGGTTTTTGATCCGCCCCTTGGACAATATTGCGAGATGGCAGAGGGGACCACTTCCTTGAGTTGGCTTATTATTACCGACCAGGCGCCTAGCGGTCCTTTTGGTTTGAAATTTAAGTTTCCAATTGGTTCAACTTTGCCGGATTCACCGCTATTGCCGGGAGAGGTGATTAATATCGCGCAAGAAGTGGACGTTGTATTCGAAGAGTTTCCGCTTGATTTCGAAGAGAATGCTGTCGCTTATCCCTGTCTTGGTGCGAGGCACACGTTCAGCGTGCGGCCTAAACCTTCCAGCCAGTTATTGGATAAGCCTATAAAACTGATATGGGGCGGGGATAGTCTCGGTGTGGTAGTCACGCCTCCATTGGAGAACGACCAGTTGCTGACGCAAGGGGGGGTGACGTGGGAACTGGATTGTCTCGACACTACAAATGTTGGGGATTTTTCCTTGCAGTTGATGTTGGTGGGTTGGGAGGGAGTATCTCCGCCATTAGCTATGTCGTTAGGGCATAACTTGGTGAGAGCTGAGCGTTGGAGTGAGGAGCATGATAGATGGCCAGATATTACATGGTATTCGCATCATATTCGTGCGATCTCCGTGTTTTTGAATAAGCCCTCACCTGGTGTTCAAGTAACTGTCAGGCGTAACGATAACACGAGCTACAACAACACCAATTCACAGGGTGAGGCTCAGGCGGATGTTTACGACGATACTATTATCGAAATGAAAATTTTCAATAAATACGATGGAAGCATCGTATGACATTCACTTCTGTTTTCACTAAGCAATAAACGCTTTTTTCAATGAGATAAGGTGTTTAGCTCGCCGCGAGCCTATCCTGTCGGGTGGGTTTGCTGGATGGAAATTACAATTTATTTAATTTGAATGGGGGGTGAATATGTCCGATTTAATATTTTATTCTCCTACTTGGCGTCTGCATTTCAAACCTTACGTTAATGGCAATAGGGTAAAGTGGGGCGAGGTGACGCTGAATTTAGTCGCGGGACAACGTTGCGAACTGAAGTTGGACTATGAAGACAGCACTTTTATTGGCGACCCAGATGCCTTTCTTGCTTTGGAATATCAAGAAGGTGTAGAAGGGCAAGGTCTGGTTTTTGATCCGCCCCTTGGACAATATTGCGAGATGGCAGAGGGAACCACCTCCTTGAACTGGTCTATTTTCACCGACCAGGCGCCTAGCGGTCCTTTTGGTTTGAAATTTAAGTTTCCAATTGGTTCAACTTTGCCGGATTCACCGCTATTGCCGGGGGAAATAGTTAATATCGCGCAAGAAGTAGACGTTATATTCGACGAGTTTCCGGTTACTTTCGAAACGAGTACCGCCTATCCCTGCCATGGTGCCACGCACACGTTTACCGTGCGGCCCAAACCTTCCAGCTATTTTTTGAATAAGGAAGTAAAACTGCTATGGGGCGGGAAATCCGCGGAAAGTCTCGGTGTGGTGATCACTCCCGCGTTGGAAAACGTCCGGCAGTTAACGGTTGAGGGACTGACATGGGAAGTGAATTGCCTCAGTACTACTGAAGACGGAGATTTTTCCTTGCAACTGGGATTGGTGGATTCGTGGGTGGTCTCTTCGCCATTAACTATGTCGCTGGGGCATAATTTGTTAACAGCTGAGCGATGGCAAACATCACATCATCAATGGCCAGATATCGAATGGACCAGTTATCACATTCGGGTAAAATCTGCGTTTACGGAAAAGGTAATAAGTGGTGTGAAAGTTATTCTGGAGTATCCTGGTGGTGAAGAAAATAAACGGACTGATGCTAAAGGGGAGTTCGCTACAACGATAAGTCAGCAGAGTATTCGTCGCTTGAAGGTTTATAATCCATACAATAAAGACTATGTCTGATGTTTGCCTGTGGTTCTTCAATAATGCTTTTTAATAAGTAAGTCTGGGTGGCGGCTTATAAGGTTTTGGTCTTTTTCAATGTTATGTACCGCGTCACCAACGCAGTGCCCAGTTCGCTGGGACATGAATCCAGAACGGAGATGTCATGAATAGTCAGCCGCTTATGAAATTCGGCCCGCACATTCAAATATTCCACCGCCCCGCAATAAGCCAGCGCCTCCGTCAAGTCCTGCACTGGCGTTTGCCGCAGACTGTCGAGCCTTTCCTCCCGCAGGCTCGCCACCAACACTCGATGTTGCTTGCCCAGGCGTTTGACGGCGGTGAGCAAATCTTCATCGTCCTCATCCCGCAGGTTGGTCACCAACACCACCAGCGCCCGGCGTTTTTGCCGGGTCAGTAGCTGGTTGGCAGCAGCCAGATAGTCGGCCGGGCGCTGGCTGCTGTCCAGATCGTAGACGGTGTTGAGCAGCAAGTTAAGCTGGCCGCTGCCTTTGGCCGGGGCGAGGTAGCGGGGCTGGTTGCTGGCGAAGGTGCTCAGGCCGACGGCATCGCCTTGGCGCAAGGCGGTGTAGGCGAGCAGCAGGCAGGCGTTCAAGGCGTGGTCGAAATGCGACATTTCGCCGTCCTGGCTGCGCATGCGTCGGCCGCAGTCGAGCAGGAAGATGATTTGCTGGTCGCGCTCGTCTTCGTACTCGCGGGCGATGGGGGTGCGGTGGCGGGCGGTGGCTTTCCAGTCGATCTGGCGCAGGCTGTCGCCTTCGCGAAATTCGCGTAATTGATGGAATTCCTGCCCCTGGCCGCGTCGTTGGAGCTGGCGTACACCAATCTGGTTGAGCCAGTTATCCACAGCTCGCAATTGTCCACCGTAGAGGCGGGCGAAGTCGGGGTAGACGCGGGTGTTGTCGAGCACATTCAACAGACGTTTGTCCGACCACAGGCCCATTGGGCTTGGCAGGCTGATTTCACAGTGTTCGAAGGTGAAGTGGCCGCGCTTGAGTGGGCGCAGGCGATAGCCGATCTGGCTCTGTTGGCCGGGTTGCAGTTCGACGGACAACGGAAGGTGTTCGAAGTCCAGGCCATGCGGCACATGGTCGAATATCTGTATGTTCAGCGGTTGGGCAAAATCGTGCTCGACCTCCAGTCGCACTTCACCCCATCGGCCGAGCGCCAGGCTGCCGGGCATTTGTCGTTGTACGTGTGGAGAGGGCAGGCGTTTGAGGCGGATGGCGTCGAGTATCGCCGAGGCCAGCAGCGCTAACAGTAATCCCCAGTTGATCGCCAAAAGGCTCGATGGGACCGCGATGTCCAGCGCCCGCAATGCGCCGAGCACGATGCCGATGGCCAGCAGGACTGCGAGCCAGATCAGCTGCAGGCGCGTGGGTTTCATCGGCGTATACCTTTTGTGGCGAGGGAGCTTGCTCCCGCTGGGGGGCGAAGCAGCCCTGGAACCAGCCGACACAGAGTGTCAGGTAAAACGCGTTTACCTGTATTGCGACTGCTTCGCAGCCGAACGGGGGCAAGCCCCCTCGCCACAGGAGTATCGTTTGCCGAAGTAGCGGGTTTCACAGACGCGGCGCCGGCACTTGATCGAGTAACTGCCTGAGCACCTGATCGACTTCCAGCCCTTCGATGTCCAGCTCCGGGGCAATTCGCACACGATGACGCAGAACGGCCAGCGCGCAACCTTTGATGTCATCGGGAATCACGAACTCGCCACCACGCAACAAGGCCCGGGCACGAGCGCAACGTACCAGCGCGATTGACGCACGTGGCCCGGCGCCCAGGGTCAACCCCGGCCAGGTTCGGGTGGTGCGGGCCAGACGTATGGCGTAATCAAGCACTTGATCGTCCAGCGGCAGATCGCTGGCAATGCGTTGCAAGGCCAGCACGTCCTTGGCTTGCAACACCGTGCGCAATGGTTGCACGTCGAGCATGTCGGCCCGGGTCGAGCGGCTGACCTGGCGCACCATGTTCAATTCCTGCTCGGCATCGGGGTAATCCATGCGCACCTTGAGCATGAAGCGGTCGAGCTCGGCTTCCGGCAACGGATAAGTGCCTTCCTGTTCGATGGGGTTTTGCGTGGCGAGCACCATGAACGGTTGCGCGATGGGCAGGGCGCGGCCTTCGAGGGTGACTTGGCGTTCCTGCATGGCTTCGAGCAACGCCGCCTGGGTTTTCGCCGGGGCACGGTTGATCTCGTCAGCCAGTAGCAGGTTGGTGAATAGCGGGCCTTTGCGCAGTTTGAATTGCTCGGTTTGCAAGTCGTACACCGCGTGCCCGGTGACATCGCTGGGCATCAGGTCCGGGGTGAACTGGATGCGTGCGAATTCACCGCCGAAGCAGCGAGCGAGGGCGCGCACCAACAACGTCTTGCCCAATCCCGGCACACCTTCGAGCAGCACATGGCCGCCAGCGATCAGGGCGGTAAGCACATCGTCGATGACGATGTTCTGTCCGATCACGGCTTTTTGCAGTTCCGTCCTTATCGCTTGGGCCAACTGACTGGCGCGCTGGCGCTGCTGGACGGCGTGGGGCTGTGTGCCGGGCTCGATCTGTTCACTCATAAGGCGTTCCTCAAGGTTTGCAGGTGGGCGACCTGACGGCTGAATTCAGCGCTGGGCAGCCGCTGCTTCGGTCGCGGGCTCATGGCCTGGCTGATGGCGCGTGTGGGTTGGCCGGTCAGGCGTGCGAGCACCAGCCACTGTTCGGCAACGCCGAGTTGTTCAAAACCGGGATGACGGTGACGGACACGCCGCAGGATGTCTTGTTGCAAGGCTTGCAACAGGCTGTGCTGACCGTTGTGACGGAGCATGAAACCGGCGCTGGCACGCAGGTGTTCCTGAAGCTGGCGGCGGGCTCTCGTGGCCGGTTCCAGCAACGGGCCGTTGCGCACGCCAACATGCCAGAACCCGAAAACGATCAAGGCGATCAGGGTCACCAAGGCTTGTGGAAAGTAGCGCCACAGCAAGGTCAGCAAGCTGTCGTGATCGGTATTGAACAGCAGCGTCACGTCTGTGTCGGCCGTCAGGTACCACAGTAGCCAGGCGTTGTCGTACTGGTCGATGGCCGGGGTTTTCCAGAGGTCGGCGTCGGTGACCACGGTGATCGAACCGAGCCCGTGGCTTAGCTGCATCATGTGCGTGGCTTTGCCACTGTTGGCCCAAGCCTGGGCTAGGTTTTTCGGATCGTCGAGGTGGAACGCGGTATCGAAGCTGAAGTAGGCCGGCGCCTCTTCGTTTTCCAGGTAGAGCTTGGTCAGCTTGGGGTAGGGGTCGTCATTGAGATCGGGTGGCGGTTCCTTGAGGTCTTTGCTCAGGGATTGGTGCAGTTGCACCCGGTCGAGCAGCAGGTCATTGCTCTGACCGGTCTTTTCATCCCACAGGGCTTCGGCGACGAATAAAAGACGTCCACCGGCCCGGGTCCAGTTCAACACCTGATTCACCTGTCGCGGCGACATCCTCGATCGATCGCCCAGCAACAACAAACTGCGCTGATGAGGTTCGAGGGTCGGCAGGATGTCGAGGCTGTTGGCGTGATTGACGGTCAGGCCCTGTTTACGCAGAAAATGCTCGGCTGCCAGATAGGGGTTGGCCTGGGCTTCGGGCGATGGGCCGTGATCGATTTCTGCTGGATAGGGTATGGCCTTGAAATACAGGTAAACACCCAGTGCACACACTAGCAGGGCGATGAACGCACCGACTGAAAGCCACAAGCGCCGGTTCAACGGACCGCTCCCGGGCCGAACAACATGCGCCAGCCATCACAAAGTTCCTGTTGCAAATGCGCGGGGGCAATCGATGCCCATACGCCATGTTCTGCCAGTGCCCGGTGAGGTTTTTACTGAAGGCCAGCAAGGCAGGTTGTTGCAGTTGTTCGACGCGTTGAAGAACTTCGCCTTCGGTGTCGGCGGGTTTGAGCGCCATGTTGAAGTCGTGCAGCAAGTGGCTGAGCAGGGCGCGATAGAGCAACCCGAGGGCTTCACGGGGATTTGTCTGCCAGAGGCTTTCGGCGCTGGCTGCGATGTCGGCGGGCAGGGTTTCGCGGTTGAGGTCCAGGCCGAACGCCTGCTGCGGTAATGGCCGCGCGACTTTACGATTTAACGTAGGTCGGCGGCTGACGAACGCCTGCAACCAGTCGCGGTAACGCCAGATCAATAACCCAATAGCGCCGATCACTGCGCCCCACAGCAATACCTCGATCAGGTTGGCCAATACGCCGAAGCGTTGGCTTTCCAGCAAGCTGAATAGAGCCTTCAGCCATGCGGGCGTTTGACCATCGTCGGCAGTGTCGGAGGCGGGTTTGTCTTCGCCAAAGCGATAGCGCGTTACCGTTTCCTTGTTCTTGAATGGTGGCTGATCGAGGATGGCCTTGATGCTGTCCCGGGACGCCTGGCTGGTCAGTGGCTGGTCCAGCAGGCGCGCAGAGTCCGGTGAAATAACCGGTTCGGCAGCCCAGACGCTTTGCGCCGTCGGCACCAGCAGGATCGCGGCCAGCAGCAGCGTGACAACCGCGCTGGTCAAGCGTTGACGCATTCGGCGAAACACCAGCTCGATATCCCAGGCTTCCAGTCGCGTGCGCCGGTTCAGATAAAGGCTGAAACCGCAGGCCACATAAATCGGTTCCCAGACAATCAGCACCAGAACGTAAAAGGTATTGGTCAGGTGTTCCAGCCAGCGCCAGTCTTGAGTGGCGGCGGCGATCAAGGTCTGCCAGCCCCAGTCGAGTTCGACCTGTTGCGGCAAAAGCATGTAGAACAGCACCATCAAGCCGATCCACAGCGCGGTTTCCAGATGCACGCCGATGATCGTCAGCCACTGCGCGGCACCCGCGTTGCGCTGGAGCAACACGCGTAAACGTTGTTGGCGTGCTTCGCCCCCCAGGCCTTCGAGTTGCACCACCGGCATCAGAAAACTGCGGCTCAGGCTCAGGCGGCGCCAGGTCAGGCTGGCCAGCAGTTGTGGCTTGAGCAGGCGTGGCCATTGGCGCAGGGCCTGCTTCAGCGTGGGGGTTTCACCGAACATGGCTTTGGACAGGATGTACAGCGGCAGCCGATCGAACGCCGGTTTGAGCCACCAGAACAGGAACACGGCGAGGGAGGGTGAATCCCACAGCAGCAAGGTGAGCAGGGCGAAGATCGGCAAGGTCACGATCGCCCAACTGGTCATCAACAGGCGTCGGTGGCGCTGGCTCAGCAGTACCCCCAGATCCATGGCTTCCCAGGTCGTGCGCGGACGGATCACCACACTGGCATCACTCAGACGCATGGCGCGTCCGTCCGGCGAACAGCAGATAAGTCGCCACCAGGCACCAGAGCGCCGCGCCGACCAGGTATTTGGTCAGCGGCGCGAGCCCGGTCCGCGACGACCAGTAGGCTTCGATAAACGCCGCAATCAGCAGAAACAGCATGACCCCGCAAATCAGCAACACGCTCTTGCGCGCTGCCAGTTGCAGGGCTTCGGCGCGGGGCAAACGCCCCGGCGCGATCAAGGCCCAGCCCAGTTGCAGTCCTGCGGCGCCGGCCAGGGCAATGGCGCTCAGTTCGAAAGCGCCATGGCCAATCACGAACGACCAGAAGGTTTGCCCGTAACCAATGTGCGTCAGGTGCCCGGCCACTGCTCCGATCATCAAACCGTTGAAGAACAGGAAAAACGCGCTACCCAAGCCAAACAGCAAACCACTGGCGAAGGTCTGAAAAGCGATGCCGATGTTGTGCATGATGTAGTAACCGAACATCACCCAGTCTTCGCTGGCTGCCCGATCTGCCAAGCGCCCCAGATGACCGGCGACGGGATCGTACATGCTTTGCATCTCACTGACCTGCTCGGCGGGGATCAGGTTGTAGACCAGCTCCGGGAACAGATACACCAACAATGCGAAGCCGATCAGGCTGCCAAAAAACATCAGGCTGGCGGCAAAAACGAAACGCCACTGCTCACGCACCAGTCGCGGGAAATCGGCGAGGATGAAACTCAACACGTTGGCACCCAGTCGACTGCGATGCCGATAAAGCTGTTGATGTCCGCGCAGGACCTGTTGCTGCAATGAGTCGATCAGGAAACTGCTGTAGCCGCGCTCCTGAGCCAGGGCCAGGTGTTGGCAGATCCGTCGATAATCGCTGGGAAAACTGGCGATTCCTGAGGCGTCCTTGCCGCGTTCCAGCCGTTCAAGCATGAGTGCAAACTGCTCCCATTCGGCACTGTGGCGACTTTCGAAAAGGCTTTGCTTCATGTGGGGCCCAACAGTCCACGGGCGATGCCGTTGAGTTCGGCCCTCGCCTGTGGCGCAGATACCTGTAACGGTTGCGCGAGTATCGCGGCGAGCTCGTTGGCCCGTGCCTCGGAGAGTTCACCCTGGCGTTCGGCAAACCCGAGGATGGCGCGTTGCTCGCTCAGCGTCAGCGCGAAGGCTGCGCGCCGCGGCGAGACATCAGGCAACTGCGGTCGGGTGAGTGGTTGTTCGCGGTAGATCACCAGCGTACCGGCAGCCAGGTCGCCGAGGCGTTTGAAGGTGGGATGTTGCAGGCAGCTGATCGCCCCGAGAAAGTAGCCGAACGGCAGCATGTCGACAAATCGCAGCAGGTTGCGCAGCAAGGACGCGGACCAGCCGATCGGCGTGCCATCGTCATGCACCACGCGCAACCCCATCCATTGCTTGCCCGGCGAGCGGCCCTGATTAAGCATCTCGAACAGCACCATGTACCACCAGCTCACCACGAACAGCAGAATCGAGCCAAGCCCGGCGCCAAGTTTTCCGAGAAACGCCAACATAATAAACAGCAGGCCCAGAATTAACCCACGCAGGCCCAGGTCAATGGCGAACGCCAGCGCCCGCACCATCAACCCGGCCGGGCGCAGCGGCAAGTCGATGCCTTCGGGCGTTTCGACGTGATACCGCGTGTCCAGTGGCCGGGCCAGCGTCGCTTTCCCTGGCAGTGCTGTGGTCTCGAGCATGGGCAACCTTGATGTGGCCTGGTCCGGATTCGATTTCCGTTCGATGCTAGCAGCCTCTTGGGGGAAAACGACATAACTATGTATTGCACGGTGCGTGGTCAGAGATGATTGAATGACAAGATTCTGGTCGGGGCGGTATATGTGCGCCTAGACTTCGCCGGTCTTCAGTTCAGGAACAACCCGTGACCTCGATCTTCTGGTACGACTATGAAACCACTGGCATCAACCCCCGTTGCGACCGCCCGCTGCAAGTGGCGGGGATTCGCACCGACTTCGATCTCAATGAAATAGACGAACCGGTCAACCTTTATTGCCAGCCCAGCGACGACATCCTGCCTCATCCGGCGGCGTGCGCGATCACCGGTATTACGCCCGCGCGTCTGGCCGAGCAAGGTTTGAGCGAAGCCGATTTCATGACACGGGTGCATGCCCAGCTCGCGGCGCCCGGCACTTGTGGGGCCGGGTACAACACGTTGCGTTTCGACGACGAGATGACCCGTTACAGCCTGTATCGAAACTTTTTCGACCCCTACGCACGGGAGTGGCAGGGCGGCAACAGTCGCTGGGACCTGATCGATGTGGTGCGCGCGGCTTATGCCTTGCGTCCCGATGGCCTCGTCTGGCCCAAGGACGACGAAGGGCGAGTCACGCTCAAACTCGAACGCCTGACCGCGGCCAATGGCATCGATCACGGGCATGCACACGAGGCGCTGTCGGATGTTCGCGCCACCATCGCCCTGGCGCGTCTGATTCGGGAAAAACAGCCGAAGTTGTATGACTGGCTGTTTCAATTGCGCGGCAAACAAAAGGTCATGGATCAAATTCGGCTGTTGCAGCCGATGGTGCATATTTCCGGGCGCTTTCGGCGGCCCGCAACTATGTGGGTGTGGTGCTGCCGTTGGCCTGGCATCCCCGCAATCGCAACGCGCTGATTGTCTGTGACTTGCACCTGGACCCTCAGGGGCTTCTCGATCTGGATGCCGAAACCTTGCGTCAGCGGCTTTATACCCGCCGCGATGATTTGGCCGAAGGTGAACTGCCGGTGCCGCTCAAGCTGATACACATCAACAAGTGCCCGGTAGTGGCGCCGTTATCGGTACTTCGTCCTGACGATCAGCAGCGTTTGGGACTGGATATGGCGCTTTATCAGGAGCGGGCGCTGCGGCTAAGTGACGCACAACAAGTTTGGCGAGATAAAGTGTCAGACATTTACTCCCGCGACGATTTCTCTTCGAGCCAAGACCCCGAGCAACAGTTATACGACGGTTTTATCGGTGATCGGGACCGCCGTCTATGTGAGCAAGTCAGAACCGCCGACCCAGCGCAATTAGCACAAGAACTGTGGCCTTTCGATGATGAACGCTTGCCAGAATTATTGTTTCGTTATCGCGCACGCAACTTTCCCGATACGTTGAGCGTGGAAGAGCAAGAACGCTGGCGAATATTCTGTCAGAAACGTTTGTGTGCACCCGAGTGGGGCGCGCCAAATACGCTGGATAGTTTTCTGGAGGCGGCTGCTCAATCGATGACTAGTGCTACATCGTTTCAGCGAATGGTTCTGGATGAATGGCAGAATCATGTCCAGGTATTACGCAAACGTTTGAGTCTTTGAAAACGAAAATGATTGCCGCTTG
Organism: Pseudomonas sp. S2_A02; assembly: GCF_054668495.1. Lineage (NCBI taxonomy): Bacteria > Pseudomonadati > Pseudomonadota > Gammaproteobacteria > Pseudomonadales > Pseudomonadaceae > Pseudomonas > Pseudomonas sp. S2_A02. Next base: position 5,153,982 of record NZ_CP162776.1, read on the forward strand.
AATTCCAGACATAAAAAAACGCCAGCATTCGCTGGCGTTCTTTTGAGTCGCGATCAGGCTGCGACACGCTTGCGGCTTAGCCCAGCAGGGTAGCCCAGCCTTCAACCACATCACCGCCCCACTTGGCTTTCCACTCTTTCAGAGTTTTGTGGTTGCCACCTTTGGTTTCGATGACTTCGCCGTTGTGCGGGTTTTTGTATTGTTTAACTTTGCGAGCACGTTTGGTGCCGGTAGTTTTTACTGCGCCGCCACGTGGAGCCTTGGTTTTGGACTCTGGATCCAAAAGCGCGATGATGTCACGCAGGGATTTGGAGTATTCGCCCATCAGGGTACGCAGTTTGCCTTCGAATTCCAGCTCGGTTTGCAGTTTGTCGTCTTGGGACAGATTCTTCAAACGGGCTTGCAGCTCTTTGATAGCTTCTTCGGTGGCGCGATATTCGTTGATCAAGGACATGAGGACTACCTTATGTTGGGCGCTGGATGGCAGGTGACAGTGCGACAATAATAGTCAGGGTGTTTCATCAAGTAAACATTTAACCAGAGTTTTATTTAAATTAGTTGAGGAATAGGACGCACATTGGAGAGACAGTTAAATAGCGTCACAAATATTCACAGTTGACCTCTTGAAGATTGCCCGCAAGAACACCATCGCGTGGGGCAGCCTGGTGCTTCCAGAACCTGTACCGGCCCTGCGGGAAAAGCCATACGTCATCAATACTGCAGTTTTGCTGCGCAATCGCTAGAATGGCGGCCTTTGCGAAGTTCTGGAGTTTGACCCTCATGCGCACTTTTCGGCTGGTGATTGCTTGCCCGGACCGCGTCGGCATCGTTGCTAAAGTCAGTAACTTTCTGGCGTCACATAACGGCTGGATCACTGAAGCGAGCCATCACTCGGATAATCTCAGTGGCTGGTTCTTCATGCGTCACGAAATTCGTGCCGATTCGTTGCCTTTCGGTATCGAAGCTTTTCGCGAAGCGTTTGCACCGATTGCCGAAGAGTTCTCGATGGACTGGCGCATCACCGACACCGAGCAGAAGAAACGCGTGGTGTTGATGGCCAGCCGTGAATCCCACTGCCTGGCCGACTTGCTGCACCGCTGGCACAGCGATGAACTGGACTGTGAAATCGCCTGCGTGATTTCCAACCATGATGATTTGCGCAGCATGGTCGAGTGGCACGGTATTCCTTACTACCATGTCCCGGTCAACCCACAGAACAAGGAACCGGCCTTCGCCGAAGTCTCGCGCCTGGTCAAACAGCACGAGGCCGAAGTGGTGGTCCTTGCACGTTACATGCAGATTCTGCCGCCTGAGTTGTGCAGCGAATATGCCCATAAGGTCATCAATATTCATCACAGCTTCTTGCCGTCGTTTGTCGGCGCCAAGCCGTATCACCAGGCTTCGATGCGCGGTGTGAAGTTGATCGGCGCCACCTGCCACTACGTAACCGAAGAGCTGGACGCTGGTCCGATCATCGAGCAAGACGTAGTGCGCGTGAGTCACAGCGACAGTATTGAAGACATGGTGCGCTTTGGCCGTGACGTCGAGAAAATGGTGCTGGCCCGTGGTCTGCGTTATCACCTGGAAGACCGGGTGTTGGTACACGGCAATAAAACTGTCGTGTTCTGATGGCCTGCGGATCATTCCCACGCAGAGCGTGGGAACGATCCAGGTGAAGAGAGAACATGACCATGACCGATCCACTGGATAAAGCCACTTCCAAGGCGCCCGCCACATTGGGTGAGGGCTGTTTGAGTCGCTATGACCCGGATGACCTGAGCCCCGAAGACGGCACGGAGTTTCCCGGTGCCGCCGAGTTGTGGGAGCAGTTGCAGGGCGATCTTTTAAGGTTGTGATCTTTTAAGCCTGCTTGAACTTCATCAACTTCTTGAGCAATGGCCGCCCAAGCATCAGCAAAAACACCGGGCCACCGACCACCAGATAGAAGTAATAGGTCACTGTCCGCCAGATCAGAATCGCCGCCGCCGCGGTGGATTTCCCGACCATGGGCGCCAGCAGCGCCGCCGACGTCAATTCCGCCGCCCCGGCACCGCCCGGCAACAGGCTGAACTGCCCGGCACTCAGCGACAGCATCTGGATCAGAAAGCACCAGGCCCACTGCAAGTCCACGCCCAGCCCACGCAATGCCAGATACAGCACGCTATAGCGCAAGAGCCAATGCAGGCAGGTCAGTACAAACACTGTGATCAACGTCTGAAAGGGCAACTTCAGTGTGTCGGTGAACGCCGCCAGGAAGTGCAGGATCTTTCGCGCCCAGCGCATCCGGGTGGTGCCTTTGACATTGAGACGAGCGAGCAACCGACCACTTAGACGAATCAGCGAGCGGTGGCAGCGAGCTGCCAATACGCAACTAAACAACCCGCCGAACATCGAGATGGCGCTGACGGTCAGTAGCCATTCCATGCGCTGACTGAGGTGCTGGAACAGTGCATAAATCAGAATCGCGCTCAGCGCGCAGAGAAAAAACAGCAGATCGCTCAACTGATCCATGGCAAACACGGCGCTGCCCCTGGCCGGTCGTACGCCGTGGCGTGCCAACAAGGCCATGATGGTCAGCGGTCCGCCACTGCCGCCGGGGGTGGCGCAGTAGGCGAACTCGGCGGACATCACCACCGCGAGACTTTTGAAGCGACTGACCTTGTCGCGCTGATCCCCCAGCAGCAGGCGCAAGCGCTGGGTGTTGAGCATCCAGCAGAGCAGGATCATGCCGAACATGATCAGCAGCCATTTCAGCGGAAAGCTTTGCAACCGCGACCATGTCTCTCCACCACCCAGCAACGACGGGATGAGCACCGCAGCGAGCAGGGCGACGACCAGCAGAATCCCGCGGCTCATGCGGCGCGACCGATGGGGTCACGTTGCTGTGTCAGCCAGTTGGCCTTGGTCATCGGCACACGACCCTCGTCAAGCAAGCGCTTGAGGGTTTGCAGCCAGTAGTGACGCGAGAACTCATGGCGCATGTCCACCGGGTGCAGGCCGAGACGAATCACTGGCGCTTGGCGCCAGCGTTGTTCAAGCTGATCGCTGACGATTTTCGACAGACCCCGGCGCAAGGCGCTGCGCGCACTCCAGACCAGGCACGGGGCATCGATCGCGGTGAAATCCGGCAATCGATACAGATGCTTTGAGTCGCTGGTGTAGCGCAGCGGTACCTGGCGCAAGGCTTGGCGGGTGCCTTCGCTCATCAACCAGGCCGGAGCGACGAAACCTTGCAATGGCCAGTTGTAACGGTGGAACACCTCGATTCCGGCACGCAGGCGGGTGAGGGCGGTTTCCTGTGACAGGCCGTAGAACTCGCCTTCATGGGTGTAGATACGGCGCATGAACCAGTCTCTGGGAGTGATGGGGATCGGTCCTTCATCGCAATGGAAGTAACCGTGCAGTGCCAGTTCGTCGCCGCGAGCGACGCGGCGGGTCAGCAACCGTCGAAACGCCGGATACGCGTCCAGGTCGTTATGCTTGTGGAAATCGGGCACCACCAGCCAGGTGATCGGCACCTCACCCAGTGCGTCGACGGCTTCGACGAAGGCTTGGTAATCGGGCCAGGTTTGCGGCGCAACGTCGTGCAATACCAGTAACAGGCTGGGCGCGTTCATGGGCTCAACCATTAGCGGTCAGTGGCCATTGAGTGCCGAGTACGGCGTGATAGTGCCCCAGCAGGCTGTCGACCACGATATCCCAGGCGTAATGCTGCTCGACATGGCTGCGGGCTTGTTTGCCCAGCGCGGCGCTGCCCTGACTGAACAGTTCGCGCACCGCGTTGGCCATCGCCGCTGGATTATTCGGCGCGCACAGCAGGCCGCATTGATCGGTGACAATTTCCTGAAAAGCCCCGGCCGCCACAGCCACCACCGGAATGCCGCTGGCCATGGCTTCGAGGACCACCAGGCCAAAGGTTTCCTGATCACCGGCATGCACCAGCGCATCGGCACTGGCCATCAAACGCGCGACTTGCGCCGCCGGGTAGAACTCATCGAGGACGGTGACATTGCGCGGTACCAGAGTCGGCATTGACAGAGCCCACCAGTAACAGGTGATAGCGACGACCCAGGCGTTTCATGCATTTGAGCAGCACCGGCAGGTTTTTTTCCTTGGATCCACGGCCGGCGAAGATCAGCAGATGAGTGTTTTCATCGATGTCCAATTCAGCCCGCAAACCTGGATCCCGTTTACTGGGGTTGAACGTTTGCAGGTCGACGCCCAGCGGTTGTACGAAAACGTTCTTCACGCCCAACCCGATCAGTTTATCGGCCATGATTTGACTCGGCGCCAGAACCCGGTCGAAGTTGCCATAGAGTTTGCTGACATATGCTTCGATATTGGGGGTAACCCAATTGCCCATGCGATTGCTGACCAACAGCGGCAGGTCCGAATGATAAAAGCCGATCACTGGCACATCGAGTTGTCGCTTGGCGTCCAAAGCAGCCCAGGCGGTCAGGTAAGGGTCGCCGACTTCAATCAGATCGGGCTGCAAAACCTGCAGAACATTGCGCCATGGCGCGAGACGGAGGGGGAAGCGATAACCCTTGCCAAAGGGCAGGGCAGGGGCCGGAACCGTGTAAATGCCATCCTGCTCACTTAAATGTGCCCCAGGGATCAGCACGCTGTGACGAATGCCTGGCTTGTTACCCAGGCGGCGGTGTTTGGCATCCAGATAAGTGCGCACGCCACCGCTGGCAGGGGCGTAGAACATGGTTATGTCAGCGATATGCACGATGAACATCCCTCCGGGACCGTTGTTCTCCCTTTGGTTGACCTATATGAAGGATAGATGTTCGATTGGGGTTGTGCGGCGGAGGGTGTCAGCGGGGTTTTGCGGGGTTTTGCAGATCGCCATCGCGGGCAAGCTCCGCTCCCACAATGATCTTCGATGAACACAAATTTTGTGTACGACAGAGATCACTGTGGGAGCGGGCTTGCCCGCGAAGAGGCCGGTGAGAGCGACTTAGATGCGGAAACTACCCACCAACTGCTTCAATCGCGAAGCCTGCTGCTCAAGGTCCGAGCACGCACGCAAGGTCGATTGCAAATTCTCCACGCCTTCCTGGTTCAGTGTGTTGATCTCGGTAATATCCACGTTGATCGACTCAACCACCGCCGTCTGTTCCTCGGTCGCTGTGGCCACGGACTGGTTCATGCCGTCGATTTCGCCGATGCGCAACGTCACGCTGTTCAGACGCTCGCCGGCCAGGTTGGCGATTTCCACGCTGTCCTGGCTATGGCGCTGGCTGTCGCTCATGGTGCTGACGGATTCGCGGGCGCCGACTTGCAACTCCTCGATCATGGTCTGCACTTGTTGCGCCGACTCTTGCGTGCGGTGCGCCAGGTTGCGCACCTCGTCGGCCACCACGGCAAAACCGCGCCCGGCTTCACCGGCCCGCGCCGCTTCAATAGCGGCGTTCAGCGCCAGCAGGTTGGTTTGCTGGGAGATGCTGGTGATCACTTCGAGAATCTGCCCGATGTTCACGGTTTTGCTGTTCAGCGATTCGATGTTGGTGCTTGAGGCGCTGAGCATGCTCGACAGCTGATTCATCGCGGCAATACTGCGATCCACCACTTGCTGGCCGTCTTCGGCCAAGCTGCGCGCGTCGCTGGCTTGATTCGACGCTTGCGCGGCGTTGCGGGCGATTTCCTGGGCGGCGGCACCGAGCTGGTTGATTGCCGCGGCCACGCTGCTGGTGCGCGAGGCTTGCTGGTCGGAATTGAACATCGACGAGTTCGAGGCGGCCACCACACGCAGGGCCACTTCGTTGACTTGGCCGGTGGCCGAGGACACTTCGCGGATCGACGTATGAACCCGTTCCACGAAACGGTTGAACGCCGTGCCAAGGATGCCGAACTCGTCCTGATTCAGGATGGTCAGGCGCTTGGTCAGGTCGCCTTCACCGTCGGCGATGTCTTCCATGGCGCGGGTCATGACGTGCAGCGGCTGGATCAGGATGCGGATCAACATGCCGAGCAGGGCGATGATGATTGCCACGGCAATCACGGTCGCAATCACCGCCGAGGCGCGGAATTCGCTGAGCATCGAGAAGGCTTTGTCTTTATCCACCGACAGACCGATGTACCAATTGACCGATGGAAGGCCTTTGATCGGGGTGAAGGTGACGATACGGGGCTTGCCATCGACCTCGACTTCACTGATGCCGCCGCTGATGCGTGGGGTATTCTTCGGGTAAGCCTCGTTGAGGGACTTCATCACCATGGATTTATCCGGATGGACCAGGATCTTGCCGTCGGCGCTGACCAGGAAGGCATAGCCCATGCCGCCGAAGTCACGCGCGGTCAAGGTGTCGATCAGGGTTTGCAGGCTCAAGTCGCCGCCTACCACTCCCACGCTTTGCCCGGCTTTCTTCGAGGCGGTGGCGATGGAGATGATGGTCTGACCGGTCGCCGCATCTATATAAGGTTCGGTCAGCGTCGAGCCATTGCTGTTTTCCGCGCCTTTGTACCAAGGGCGAACCCTGGGGTCATAGCCGTCCGGCATCTTGGAGTCCGGGCGGTTGATGAAAGTGCCGCTGGCATCGCCCAGGTACCTGGCCATGAAGGTCGACTCCAGAGCCTTCTGTTCAAGCAGGTTGGCGACGTTGGATTGTTCTGGGTTGAGGGCAATATTCTGCGCGAGGCCCTCGATCAACAGGATGCGACCTGTCAGCCAGGTCTGAATGTTGTTGGCGGTGACGTCGCCCATCTCATTGAGGTAGTTGTCCAGATCCTCGCGGATGGCATTGCGCTGTAAATAGTCGTTGTACAGTGTGAACGAGGCGAAGGCAGCAATAACGATGAGGGCGGCGGCAAGCAGGATTTTATGACTGAAGCGCAGATTTTTGTTCATGGCTTGGGGTTCCGCTAAGGTCTTATTATTCAGGGCGTGCTTTTATAAAGGCACGCAAAACGGGCAATGTTGAAATCAAGCTGATATTTCCGTCCTCTCCTTAGGGGGATTACCGACGCTTTTCAGTCTTTTATATCGGCCGTGAAGGATCAAAGATTAATCATGGGTGACAAAATGCCTGACTCATCGCAACTCGTTATCGGCGCCGATCTCGCGGGCCAGTCCGTCGCCCAGGCCATGCGCCTGGCGAACCGTCACGGCTTGGTGGCGGGCGCTACCGGGACCGGTAAAACCGTCACTTTGCAGCGCCTGGCCGAAGCCTTCAGCGATGCCGGCGTTGCGGTATTCGCAGCGGACATCAAGGGCGACCTCTGCGGCCTGGGCGCTGCCGGCAATCCCCAAGGCAAAGTCGCCGAGCGGATCGCCGGCATGCCTTGGCTGAACCATAAGCCTCAGGCGTATCCGGTAACCCTGTGGGACATTAACGGTCAGTCCGGTCATCCGCTGCGCACCACCTTGAGCGAAATGGGCCCGTTGCTGCTCGGCAGCCTGCTGGAGCTGACCGACAGTCAGCAGTCGGCACTCTATGCCGCGTTCAAGGTGGCCGACCGCGAAGGGCTGTTGCTCCTGGATTTGAAGGATTTGAAGGCGCTGCTCAATCACCTGCGCGACAACCCCGAATTGCTGGGGGATGACGCCGCGTTGATGACCACCGGTTCCAGTCAGGCGCTGTTGCGCCGTCTGGCGACGCTCGAACAGCAGGGCGCCGAAGCGTTGTTCGGCGAACCGGCGCTGCAACTGGAAGACATGTTGCAACCGGCCGTGGATGGTCGCGGGCGCATTCATTTGCTCGATGCCAGTCGTCTGGTGCACGAAGCGCCGAAGGTCTATGCGACGTTCCTGCTGTGGTTGCTGGCCGAACTGTTCGAGCAATTGCCGGAGCGTGGCGATGCCGAGAAACCGCTGCTGGCGCTGTTTTTCGACGAGGCGCACTTGTTGTTCGCCGGTACGCCCAAGGCGTTGCAGGAGCGTCTGGAGCAAGTGGTGCGACTGATTCGCTCGAAAGGTGTGGGGGTGTATTTCGTCACTCAATCGCCGGGCGATTTGCCGGATGATGTGCTGGCTCAGTTGGGCCTGCGCATTCAGCACGGTTTGCGTGCATTTACCGCCAAAGAACAGAAATCCCTGCGCGCGGTGGCCGACGGCTTCCGGCCGAACCCGGCGTTCGACGCCTTGTCGGTATTGACGGAGCTGGGGATCGGCGAGGCGCTGGTTGGCACCTTGCAGGACAAGGGCACGCCGGGGATGGTCCAGCGTGTATTGGTTGCACCGCCGCAATCGCGGATCGGGCCGCTGACCGAGACCGAACGCACCGTGCTGATCGCCGGTTCGCCGTTCAAGGGGCGCTATGACAAACCGGTCGATCGCGAATCGGCTTATGAAGTGCTGATGGGGCGCAAAGGCCTGGCGCCGGATCCCGAAGCCGCGCCGGGCAAACCTGCACCTGAAGAGCCGAGTTTCACCGAACAGGCCGGGGAATTCCTCGGCACGGCGGCAGGCCAGGCGTTGAAATCAGCCATGCGACAGGCGGCAAATCAATTGGGCCGACAATTGGTACGCGGGTTGATGGGGTCATTGCTCGGTGGCAGCAAACGCCGCTAAAAACCTGAATGGACACAATCGCTCCTACAGGATATGTGTCAATTTCAGATTTTGGGTTTGGCGTGCGCCGCCAGGCGTTCGAGGGCCGCCCGCAGGTTCGGGTCGGTAATTCCGTCAGCCGTCGCCTGAATGGTTGCCGCCGCATCGGTCGACAAATTTATCGTATGCCCCACAGCCCCTTGCTGAACGGTAGGCGGTTGAACCTTGAACAGAATTCGCGTCAGGCTGGCGAACTCGTCGAACAGCTGTAGCTGGCGTTGCAGACGCTTTTGCTGATAACGCAGGCGAGTGGCCCAGTGGCCGTCGGTGACAATCAGCAATAAACTGCCTTCACGCCACGACGCCACATGGCAATGCTCGCGGGCAGCCGGCTGCAACTGACTTTCCACCAGACGTTGTAGATGACCCAGGCGTTGAGCGTGGCCAAAAATGGCTTTCAGCGGTTTGGCTTCGCGAAGCAGAACGGCGGGTGCTCTGGCCGTGAGAGGGCGAAATGCCATGATCGAACACCTGAAGTAACAGAACGGCCATGGTAACAGAAAGCACCCGTTGCCCCCGACCCATTGCTTTGCGAGCGCTTTACCCATTAAATCAACGAGTAACTTGAGCCCTCGATGGGTTGAAGTTCAGCAAAAAGCCCTTATTTTAAGTGAGCCCCGTTACAGCGCAGTGCATGCATCGTGGAATAACGCCACTTTCCTCACCATCGTTTCCGGGTAGAATGCTCGTTCGCATGCGGCCATGAGGGCTGCACGGGCGACTCACGGGGCCGCCCTCCATCCCTTTAGTGTGGAAGATCCTGCCGATATGTTTGCGCCTTTGTTAAAGAAACTTTTTGGAAGCAAGAACGAGCGTGAAGTCAAACGCATGCTCAAGACGGTGCAGCTCGTCAATGCCTTCGAAGAGCAAATGGTAGCCCTTTCGGACGATCAATTGCGTGCCAAGACCGACGAGTTCAAGGCCCGCCTCGCCAAAGGGGAAACCCTCGACAAACTGCTGCCCGAAGCCTTTGCGGTCGCCCGCGAAGCCGGCAAGCGCGTCATGGGTATGCGCCACTTCGATGTCCAGCTGATCGGCGGCATGACCTTGCATGAAGGCATGATCGCGGAAATGCGTACCGGTGAAGGCAAGACCCTGGTGGCAACACTGGGCGTTTACCTCAATGCGCTGTCCGGCAAGGGCGTGCACGTTGTGACGGTGAACGACTACCTGGCCCGCCGTGACGCCAACTGGATGCGTCCGCTCTACGAATTCCTCGGCATGACGGTCGGCGTGGTCACCCCATTCCAGCCGCCAGAAGAGAAGCGTCTGGCTTACGCCGCCGACATCACCTATGGCACCAACAACGAATTCGGTTTCGACTACCTGCGCGACAACATGGCGTTCAGCATGGAAGAAAAATTCCAGCGCGAACTCAACTTTGCCGTGATCGACGAAGTCGACTCCATCCTCATCGACGAAGCCCGTACCCCGCTGATCATCTCCGGTCAGGCCGAGGACAGCTCCAAGCTGTACATCGAGATCAACAAACTGATCCCGCAGCTGGAATTGCACGTCGAAGAAGTCGAAGGCGAAGTCACCAAGGCTGGCCACTACACCGTGGACGAGAAGACCCGTCAGGTCGAGCTCAACGAAGCCGGTCACCAGTTCATCGAAGACATGCTGACCCGCGTCGGCCTGCTGGCTGAAGGCGAGAGCCTGTATTCGGCGCATAACCTCGGTCTGCTGACCCACGTTTATGCCGGCCTGCGCGCGCACAAACTGTTCAATCGCAACGTCGAATACATCGTGCAGGACGGCCAGGTCGTGCTGGTCGACGAACACACCGGCCGTACCATGCCGGGTCGCCGTTTGTCCGAAGGCCTGCACCAGGCTATCGAAGCCAAGGAACACCTGAACATTCAGGCCGAGAGCCAGACCCTGGCCTCGACCACGTTCCAGAACTACTTCCGTCTGTACAACAAGCTGTCCGGCATGACCGGTACCGCGGACACCGAAGCGTTCGAATTCCACCAGATCTACGGTCTGCAGGTCATGGTCATCCCGCCGAACAAACCGTTGGCGCGTAAAGACTACAACGACCTGGTGTTCCTGACCGCCGAAGAGAAATACGCGGCGATCATCAACGACATCAAGGAGTGCATGACTCAGGGCCGTCCGGTGCTGGTGGGTACTGCCACCATCGAAACGTCCGAGCACATGTCCAGCCTGCTCGTGAAGGAAGGCATCGAACACAAGGTTCTGAACGCCAAGTTCCACGAAAAAGAAGCCGAAATCATTGCTCAGGCCGGTCGTCCGGGCGCACTGACCATCGCCACCAACATGGCCGGTCGTGGTACCGACATTCTGTTGGGCGGTAACTGGGAAGTGGAAGTGGCTTCGCTGGAAGACCCGACCCCTGAGCAGATTGCCCAGATCAAGGCCGACTGGCAGAAACGTCACCAGCAAGTGCTGGAGTCGGGCGGTTTGCAGGTGATCGCTTCCGAGCGTCACGAATCGCGCCGTATCGACAACCAGTTGCGCGGTCGTGCCGGTCGTCAGGGCGACGCCGGTTCCAGCCGTTTCTACCTGTCGCTGGAAGACAGCCTGATGCGCATCTTCGCCTCTGACCGGGTGAAGAACTTCATGAAGGCGCTGGGCATGCAGTCCGGTGAGGCGATCGAGCACCGCATGGTGACCAACGCCATCGAGAAAGCTCAGCGCAAGGTTGAAGGCCGTAACTTCGACATTCGTAAACAACTGCTTGAGTTCGACGACGTCAACAACGAACAACGTAAAGTGATCTATCACATGCGTAACAGTTTGTTGGCCGCCGACAATATTGGCGAAACCATCGCCGATTTCCGTCAGGACGTGCTCAACGCAACCGTCAGCGCGCACATTCCACCGCAATCGCTGCCAGAGCAGTGGGACGTGGCCGGTCTGGAAGCGGCGTTGCAGAGCGACTTCGGTGTGGCGCTGCCGATCCAGCAGTGGCTGGACGAAGACGATCACCTCTACGAAGAAACCCTGCGCGAGAAGCTGATGAACGAGCTGATCGCGGCGTACAACGAGAAAGAAGACCAGGCCGGTGCCGAAGCACTGCGCTCCTTCGAGAAGCAAATCGTTCTGCGTGTACTGGATGACCTGTGGAAAGACCACCTGTCGACCATGGATCACCTGCGTCACGGCATCCACTTGCGTGGTTATGCGCAGAAGAACCCGAAGCAGGAGTACAAGCGCGAGTCCTTCACCTTGTTCTCCGAGTTGCTGGATTCGATCAAGCGCGACTCGATCCGCGTGCTGTCGCACGTTCAGGTTCGCCGCGAAGACCCGATCGAAGAAGAAGCTCGCCTGCGTCAGGAAGCCGAGGCACTGGCTGCGCGCATGCAGTTCCAGCACGACGAAGCACCTGGCCTGGAGCAACCGGAAGTGTTGGGTGAAGAGGTCGATGTAGCCCTCGCCACCGCACCGGTACGCAACGAGCAGAAGCTGGGCCGTAACGAGCTGTGCTACTGCGGTTCGGGCAAGAAGTACAAGCATTGCCACGGGCAGATCCAGTAAACCCGTTTCATACGCTGAAATACCCGCGCCGCGACCGGCTTATGCCGTCGCGGCGTTTTGCCATTTAAACCACCGCGCCACGTTAAAAGAACGGGGTAATGACGGTGCAGACACTACTTTTTAAGGAGCGCATTCATGGCTGTTGGTCTTGGTCCTTTGCCAACGTTGCACCCGGTTGCCGGTTTTGAACTCGGTATCGCCTCGGCCGGCATCAAGCGCCCGGGGCGCAAGGATGTCGTGGTCATGCGCTGCGCCGAAGGTTCCACAGTGGCGGGCGTGTTCACCCTGAACGCCTTTTGCGCCGCTCCCGTTATCCTGGCCAAGCAACGTGTGCAAGGCCCGGTGCGTTACCTGCTGACCAACACCGGCAATGCCAACGCCGGCACTGGCGAACCAGGCCTGGCAGCCGCCGAGCGCACGTGCGCCAAACTGGCTGAGCTGACCGGTGTCGATGCAAGCCTGGTGCTGCCGTACTCCACCGGTGTGATCGGTGAGCCGCTGCCGGTCGAAAAAATCGAAGGCGCGCTGCAAGCCGCCCTCGACGATCTGTCGGTGAATAACTGGGAAGCCGCCGCTACCGGCATCATGACCACTGACACCCTGCCAAAGGGTGCCAGCCGCCAGTTCCAGCATGACGGCGTGACCATCACCGTCACCGGCATCAGCAAAGGCGCGGGCATGATCCGCCCGAACATGGCGACCATGCTCGGCTACATCGCCACCGACGCCAAAGTCTCACGCGATGTGCTGCAAAACCTGCTGCTGGACGGCGCGAACAAGTCGTTCAACCGCATCACCATCGACGGCGACACCTCGACCAACGACTGCTGCATGCTGATCGCCACCGGTCAGGCTGCACTGCCGGAAATCACCGAAGCCAGCGGTCCGCTGTTCGCGTTGCTGAAACAAGCGGTGTTCGAAGTCTGCATGGACGTGGCCCAGGCCATCGTGCGCGACGGCGAAGGTGCGACCAAGTTCGTTACCGTTGAAGTCAACGGCGGCGGCAATCACCAGGAGTGCCTGGACGTCGGTTACACCGTGGCCCACTCACCGCTGATCAAGACCGCGTTGTTCGCCTCCGACCCGAACTGGGGCCGCATTCTGGCCGCCGTGGGCCGTGCCGGCGTACCGAACCTGGACGTGAGCAAGATCGACGTGTTCCTCGGCGACGTGTGCATCGCCAGCCGTGGCGCTCGCTCTGCCACCTACACCGAAGCCCAGGGCGCGGCGGTGATGCAGCAGGAAGAAATCACCATCCGCATCGAGCTGGGTCGCGGTGATTGCAGCGAAACCATCTGGACGACTGACCTGTCCCACGAATACGTGAAGATCAACGCTGAGTACCGTACGTAAGACTACGTCGACCCTATCGCGGGCAAGCCCGCTCCCACATTGATCGAGTCAGCCACAAGATTGCCGGTTGACACTAAACCCTGTGGGAGCGGGCTTGCCCGCGATGACGGACGAACAGACACTCGAGATCCTGGTCTATTCCCCTCATGAAAAGGCGCCCGAACATGAGCCTCCACCTGATCATCGGCGACAAACTGTATTCCTCCTGGTCCCTGCGCGCCGCACTGGCCCTCGACCTGACCGGCGCGTCCTACACCGAAGAACTGATCAAGCTGAACCAGCCGGACACTCGCGAGCGCCTGCTCAAGCATTCGCCGACCGGGAAAGTCCCACTGCTGAAAACCGAACACGGCACCGTCGCCGATTCCCTGGCGATTGCCGAATACCTGGCCGAACAATTTCCCGATGCCGGCCTGTGGCCCCAAGACACTGCCGCCCGTGCCCAGGCGCGTTCGGCGTGCGCGCAGATGCACAGCGGTTTTTTCGCCATGCGCAGCAATTTTCCGTTCGACCTGAGCCACGATGCGCCGCTGTCGCCGACCCCGCCTGAGGTTCAGGCTGAAATCGAGCGCATGCTGGCGTTGTGGGCTGAATGTCGTGTCACCTCGACTGAAACCGGCCCGTTCCTGTTTGGCGGCGCGACCCTGGCCGATGCGTTTTTTGCACCGATCGCCGTACGCCTGCGCACCTATCAGGTAAAACTGCCCGAGGCCGACGCGGCCTATGTCGAAACCATCTACCAATGGCCAGCCTTCAAGGCTTGGCGGAAGGCGGGTCTGGAGGAAATAGAGCGGTGAAACGAGTCCATGTAGCAGCCGCGGTTATCCGCGATAGCAGCGGCAAGATCCTCATTGCCCGTCGTGCCGACACCCAGCATCAGGGCGGTCTGTGGGAGTTCCCCGGTGGCAAGGTCGAGGATGATGAATCCGTCGAAACGGCCCTGGCTCGCGAGCTTCACGAAGAATTGGGCATCGTGGTCAATACCGCGCGACCGATGATCAAAGTCCGCCACGACTACCCGGACAAGCAGGTGTTGCTGGATGTCTGGGAAGTCTCGGCGTTTACCGGCGAACCCCATGGCGCCGAAGGTCAGCCTTTGGCCTGGGTGACCGCGCGTGAACTGGTGGACTACGAATTTCCGGCCGCCAACCAGCCGATCGTTGCCGCTGCACGCTTGCCCGGCGAATACTTGATCACCCCGGAGGGCCTGGAAACCCCGGCCTTGCTGCGCGGTATCCAGAAAGCCATCGCTGGCGGCATCAAGTTGATTCAATTGCGCGCGCCCAACGGCTACGACCCGCAATACCGCGATCTGGCGGTGGATGCGGCGGGGCTGTGTGCGGGGAAGGCTCAGTTGATGATCAAGGGGCCGTTTGAGTGGCTGGGGGACTTCCCGTCCGCCGGTTGGCACATCACGTCGGCACAGTTGCGCAAGTACGCCGCAGCCGGGCGTCCGCTACCGGCGTCGCGCTGGTTGGCAGCGTCTTGCCACAACGCTGAAGAACTGGCGCTGGCCGAGCAGATGGGCGTGGACTTTGTGACCCTGTCGCCGGTGCAGCCGACGCAGACTCATCCGGAGGCGCTGCCATTGGGTTGGGAGCAGGCTTCGACTTTGATCGAGGGCTTCAGCAAGCCGGTGTTCTTGCTCGGTGGGGTGGGTCCGGCAGAGCGGCAGAAAGCCTGGGAAGCGGGAGCGCAGGGTGTGGCGGGGATTCGGGCGTTTTGGCCTGAGGCCTAGTACCTGATCATTCCCACGCTCCGCGTGGGAATGCTTCCCCGGACGCTCTGCGTCCGCTCTTGGGACGCGGAGCGTCCCTTGCTGCATTCCCACGCGGAGCGTGGGAACGATCAGTTAGAGGGTTTCTCTGCCGCTTGCCACAAAATTTCAGCAATCCCCTGACGCTTGGCAATCAACCGTGCCGCCACAAACAACAAGTCCGACAACCGATTGATATACGCCAGGCCAACCCCGGCCAGCGGCTCGATCGCATTCAACTGCTGACACCGCCGTTCGGCACTGCGCGCCAGACAGCGGCATACGTGAGCCTGAGCAATCAGCGCCGAACCGCCGGGCAGAATGAAATTCTCCAGCGGCCCCAACTCTTCATTCCACACGTCAATCGCCGCTTCCAGGCGTTCGACTTCTGCCGTGTTCAGTGCCTGATAAACCGGCATCGCCAGTTCACCGCCCAAGTCGAACAACCGATGCTGGCAGGGCGCCAACACCTCGATCACTTCGTTCAACCCCGGATACGCGTTACTTTCCGTCGCCAACCCGGCCAACAACACACCCACCTGGCTGTTCAGTGTATCGACTTCGCCAATGGCCTCGATGCGCGGGTGGTCCTTGGGCACCCGGCGGCCATCGCCGAGCCCGGTTTCGCCTTTGTCGCCAGTGCGGGTGTAAATCTTCGACAAGCGAAAGCCCATGGTTACCTCGACAGCTGATTGAGTTCTTGAGAAACCACCGGAGTGCCCGACAACGGCAGGCGCAAGGTGAAACAGGTGCCTTGGCCCGGTGTCGATTGCACTTCCATCTGGCCTTTGTGGTTGTTGGTGATGATGAAGTACGAGACGGAGAGCCCAAGGCCGGTGCCCTGACCGATTTCCTTGGTGGTGAAGAACGGCTCGAACGTGCGTTTGCGCACGTTCTCGCTCATGCCTATGCCGTTGTCCTCGACCTGGATTTCTGCCCATGGCGGGTTCAGTTTTGTACGCAGAATGATCCGCCCCGGTTCGCGGTCGTCCGGGCGCTGGTGAATGGCTTGCGCGGCGTTTTTCAGCAGGTTGAGCAGCACTTGTTCCAGCTCATTGGCGGTGCCGGGCACCGGGCCCAGTGCCGGATCGAACTGCCGAATGATCGCCTGACCCTTGAAGTCGAAGCCGATGGCCAGGTCGAAGTCGTTGCCGGCGATTTCCACCGCTTGATCGATCAACGCCGGCAAATCGCACGGGGCCATCTGCCGGGTACTGCGGCGGCTGAAGCTGAGCATGTGCGTCACAATTTTTGCCGCCCGGGCGCCGGCCTGTTGAATGCCATCGAGCAGCTTCGGGACTTCACGAGCTTGAAGGTACTGGTTGACCGTTTCCAGCTCGATGCCGAGTTGTTCGGCCTGTTCGAGGTTTTTCGGCAAGTCGGGTGACAGGCGTCGACGAATGTTCTGCACGTTGTGCAGGATCGCACCCAGCGGATTATTGATTTCGTGAGCCATACCGGCAGCGAGTCCGCCGACCGAGAGCATTTTTTCCGACTGCACCATCATTTCTTCCAGGGACAGACGCTGGGTGATGTCGTCGATCCGGATCACCACGCCGCGCCCGGCACCGCCCATCAAAGGGTAGAACGTCAGGGCGTAATGCTTGGGTTCATCGTCCTTGAGCCAGGTAACGCGTTCGATCTTCGCCACGGTGTGCTGCTCGACGGTTTGCCTGAGTTGCGGCAGGAACGGCTTGAGCGGTTCGAAGGCGAGGAAGATCGGCTGGTTCAGGGCTTCGTCGAGACGTGTGCCGGACAGGGCGCTGGCCTCCTGATTCCACTGGGTCACGTAGAGCTGCTCGTCGAGGGCGATCAGTGCCGACGGCATGGAATCGATGATGCTGTTGAGGTAGTTCTGGAAACCGGTGAGTTTTTTCTCGATCTTGCTGCGCACCTGAACTTCCAGTTCCAGCTTGCGGTTGGTGTGACGGGTTTCTTCGGCCAGCCCTTGGGCCTGGTCGTAAGCAGCCTGGGAGTCGTCGCGAGCGCGCTTGAGTTGTTGCTCCCGGGCCTCGATGCGCGAGAGCATGGTGTTGAACGCTTCGGCGAGACTGCCGATTTCGTCGTGGTTGCCGCGAGAGGCGCGCAGGGCGTAGTTCTCTTCCCGGGTCACTTGCCGGGATAACTCTTCGAGCTGATGGATCGGCCGGGTAATCAGGCGTTTGATCTGCCGGGCGATCACCAGCCACAACAGCACGCTGAAAATCAGAATCCCCAGGCTGGCGGTCAGGGTCCCGGTGTAGAACGCCATCGGCAACTCGCTGCTGGCCACCAGCAACAAATGCCCAGGCGCAGTGCCGGGGCGGGGCAGGGTGATCACTTGGTTGCTGCGAAACTCCATGGCTTGCCAGGCTTCGAGGTGCCGAAAGTGCTCCGGCAGATGGAGCTTGTCTCCCTGCTGCAACTGCGCCAGAAGCACACCTTTACCGTCATAGAGCGCAGCCGCACGCAACGGTGTATAGCTGTTGAGTTCGTTGAGCAGGCGCTCGGCGGTTTGCGGCGACTTCAAGGCGTCGGAGACCAGGCTCGGGTTGGACACCAGTCGGCCGATGGTCTGCAAGGCCTGGGGAGCCATGCTTTCCTGGGAGATGTAATACGCGGCGCTGATAAAGGTCAGGTTGGCGACCAGCAAAACGGTGGTCAGCAGCACCAGCAGGGCGGCCAGCAGTTTCTGGCCGACTGGAAGATTTTCAAGGCGCTGGCGCAATGGCATCAGGTTCATCGCTGAAAAGGAACAAGTGGCCAGCGTAGCCGCTGCTCAGTCGCTGGGCAATCCAAGGCTGTGCAGATGGGCGATCAAGCGCTGCTGCAATTGACTGAGGTGGGGCAGGTTCAACTGGTGCCGCGACGCGACTTTGCAGGCATGACCCAACAGGTAGCTGATTTCAGTGCGGCGCCGATTCGCGACGTCCTGGTACATCGAGGAGAAATTGGCGGCAGTGGCCTGGATCACCCGTTCGACTTCATCCTGGAGGTTTTGCGCCGCTGCCGGCTGGCCGCAGCGCTCCAGCAGTTCGGTGAGCTCGGCGCAGAGGGTGGCGACTTCGCAATGATGTTGCTGCAAACCGCCGTTGCGGCATTCGTGCAGCACGGTCAGCGGGTTGATCGCACAATTGAGCGCCAGTTTTCGCCACAGCCTTGTGAGGATGTCCGTGCTCCACTCATGAGGAATACCGGCGGCGCTCAAGTCCTCCAGCCAGATCGGCGCCACCGGGTGGCCGGCATCCCCCAGCCAGGTGTAGCCATGACCGGCGAACACCACACGCCAATCGCCATCGCGAAACGCGCCTTCGGTGCTGGAGGCGAAGATGCAGCGCGCCTGAGGCACCTGCGCGGCAACCGCGTCCTGACTACCGAGGCCGTTCTGCAACAGGATCAGTTCGGCATTTGGTGTCAGGCGGTGGGCGAGCCGGGCGACGGCTTTCTCTGCGTCGTAGGCTTTGCAGGCCACTAGCAAACGGCTGATGGGCTCGTCGTTGTCGGCTGTTTCGCCGGGCACCGGATACAGCTGTGCTTCACCGTGTTCGACCAGCGTCAACCCGCCCGCCGCCTGATAGGCTTGCAAGCGCGTCGCGTCCCGCACGATCAGCCTGACCGGCACATCAGCCCGTGCCAGACGTGTGGCCCAAAGGGTGCCGAGGCTGCCGGCGCCCAAGATATGCCAAGGGGTAGACATCAGCTTTTTGCCCGGTTTGTCGCTGGCATGTGAGGCTCGCAGTATCGGTTGGAAAAGACCCGTTATAATGAGCCGGATTTTAACCGCAAGCCAAGCGCGCTCCATCATTATCGAGCGTGCCTTTTTATTGGAGAGATTACATGCCGTCGTTCGACGTGGTATCCGAACTGGACAAACACGAAGTCACCAACGCGGTCGAGAACGCCGTCAAGGAACTCGATCGTCGCTATGACCTGAAAGGCAAGGGCACCTTCGAGTTCAAGGAAAAGGACCTGACCGTCAACCTGACCGCGGAAGCTGATTTCCAGCTCGAAGCGATGATCGAGATCCTCAAGCTGGCCCTGGTCAAGCGCAAGATCGACGTGCAGTGCCTGGAAGTCAAGGATGCCTACGCGTCGGGCAAGTTGATGAAGCAGGAAGCGGTCCTCAAGGAAGGGATCGACAAAGAGCTGGCGAAGAAAATCGTCGCTCACGTCAAAGACGCCAAGCTCAAGGTCCAGGCCGCCATTCAGGGCGAGCAAGTGCGCATCACCGGCAAGAAACGTGACGATTTGCAGGAAGCGATTGCAGCCCTGCGCGCCAAGACATTCGACATGCCGTTGCAGTTCAACAACTTCCGCGACTGACTTTTCAAGCGGGAACCTCTTGGCGTTTTCGACGTCCGAGGCCCAAGCAACGGCAGAAACGATTGAGCCCTCACGGGTTTGGTCTTTCTGCCGCTCATTTTTTGCGTGCCGGGTAGCCGGAAATCAGGAGAAAAAGATGGATTTGAATGCTGAAGTGGACAATCTGGTCAAGGCATCCCAAGCCTGGATTCCGATGATCATGGAATACGGCAGCCGCGTGCTATTGGCGGTGATCACACTGGCCGTCGGCTGGTGGCTGATCAACAAAGTCACGCAAAAGCTTGGCGGCCTGCTGGCGTTGCGTAATGCCGACCTGGCGCTGCAAGGTTTCATCAGCAGCCTGGCGAACATCATTCTAAAGGTTCTGCTGATCGTCAGCGTGGCGTCGATGATCGGTGTGGAAACCACCTCGTTCGTCGCGGCCATCGGTGCTGCCGGCCTGGCGATCGGTCTGGCCTTGCAGGGCAGCCTGGCGAACTTCGCCGGCGGCGTGCTGATTCTGTTGTTCCGCCCGTTCCGTATTGGTGACTGGATCGAAGCCCAAGGTGTAGCCGGTACTGTCGACAGCATTCAGATCTTCCACACGGTACTGCGCACCGGCGATAACAAAACCATCATCGTGCCTAACGGTAACCTGTCGAACGGCATCATCACCAACACCAACCGTCAACCGACCCGTAAGGTGGTGTTTGATGTGGGTGTGGATTACGAGGCGGACTTGCAGAAGGCCCGCGAAGTGTTGCTGAACCTGGCCAAGGATCCGCGTGTATTGGCTGAGCCGGCACCGGAAGCCGTAATTTCTACGCTGGGTGACAGTTCGATCACTGTTTCCCTGCGGGTGTGGGTAAAGACCGCCGACTATTGGAATGTGATGTTCATGTTTAACGAACAATCCCGTGATCGACTGAAAACGGCCGGTATCGATATTCCGTTTCCGCAGCGGGTTATTCGAGTGGTTCAAGAATCGGCAACGGTGTAATGATTGGTCTTCGATGCATGTTTGACCTTTCGGTCAGATTTGCTCTGCAAGAGCCCGATCCGTTAAACACAATGCTGTAGCCAAATAAAAAAAGGCCCATCCGAAGATGGGCCTTTTTTTGATTACCGCAAACTAGCTTTCGGCAATTACAGAACCGAAATTGGGTAGTCGACGATCAGGCGGAACTCGTTGATATCGCCTTCAGCTTGGTCGGTATTGGCGCGGTGCCATGCCTGACGAATGCGGAAGGACAGATCTTTCGCAGGGCCTGCCTGAACTACGTATTTGGCTTCGAGGTTGGTTTCGTGGTGCTTGCCATCTTCGCCGTAGCCGTACAGGCGGTATGGGCTATCGGCATCCATTTTGGTGCCGTCGATATCCCAACCTTTAGCGTAACGGGTCATGAAGCTCAAACCAGGAACGCCGTACTCAGCCATCTTCAGGTCATAACGAACTTGTACAGATTTTTCGTTTGGAGCGTTGAAGTCAGAGTACTGGATGGAGTTGGCGAGGAAGATCGAGTCGCCGCCACGGTTGTTATCGCCTACACCGACGTAGTCGAACGGGGTGTCGCCGTTAACTTTCTGGAAGGCGAGAGTAACGGTGTGAGCCTTCAGGAACGAATAAGCGGCTGCCAGCGAGTACGTGGTGTTACTGATGTCGCCCGCTTTGGCGCTACCGGAATCGGTGGTGCGGTAGATGTTGCCGTCCAGGTTGACCGACTGAGTGCCACCCATTGGAATGGTGTAGTTCACGTTGGCGTAGTACTGGTTCCAGATGTCTTTGAACTTGGAACCGTAGAGCGAAACGCTCAGGTTGTCGTTGATGCCGTATTTGCCACCGGCATAGTCCATGGTCCTGCCGGTTACAGGTTGACCGTCATCAGGAAAGCTCGCGTACTGGGAGTGCAACTCACCGTCGCTGTTCATCTCGTCCTGGCTGGAGGACGAGTAGAAGTGACCGGCTTCCAGGTCCAAGTTGGTGATTTCGCTGCTCTGCAGTTGGAAACCGGTAGCGGTTTGAGGCAGCAGGCGGGAGCCACCGACGGCGAACACTGGAGAGGTGCTTGGCTGCATCTCACCGAACTTCAGTTCAGTCTTGGAGACACGAAGTTTGACAGCTCCACCGGCTTTACCGAAGTCGTCGTGGTTACGGCCTTGGGAATCGCGGCTCAGGTTGCCCGAACCGGAGTACTTGTCTTCGCCGTCCAGCTTGATACCCAGGTAACCGAACGCATCAACGCCGACGCCTACAGTACCTTGGGTGTAGCCAGAGCTGAATACACCGTGGAAACCCTGGGTCCAGTCTTTGTCGTCGACTGCGCGGTCTTTCTTGTCACGGTTGAAGTAATAGTTGCGAAGCAGCAAGTCGAACTTGGCGTCTTCAACAAAACCTTTGGCTTCAGCCTGGTCACTTACGAAAGGTGCGGCCGTAGCCAATTGAGTACTGGCTGCTGCAGCAACTGCCAGTGCGATCATGCTCCACTTCATCACGCGCATCGTGATTTGCTCCTTTGGTTTTTAGAAGAGTACTGCCGTCCCGCCTGTTTTATTATCCGGGCGGCTCTTTCTTTTGTGTCGGCGCAAACTTATATCACGCCGACCATGTTGGCGATACTTGCGCATCTAACCTTTCAGCTTCTTTACGACCCTGTCGCAAATGGCTGGGTAGATGTCGCAAATTCACAATCCCGACGCAATCGGACTGACAACTTTAGCGTTGTTTTCCATGGCTTGCGCATCGGTAAAAAAGAGTCCCTGGTCCTGCACTTGAATCTCCATCGGGCAATCCTGCCACTGTTTTTATTGGCCTTAAGGCTTCCACTTCCAGCGGACGCCTTATAGACGATATAGGTGTGAATGCAACAAGCGTGCACAAATCGGAATTCTGTTGCTGTTTTTTTTCAAAGGCCTGCCTGCTGCTGTAAAAACCCCATAAAACCGGGGGGTTCAAGCTCGTGTTACTTGGGCTTGACGCCATGCTTCGCATCGTGTTTACCACATCGAACTGATGGGGGCGACAACCAAAAACGTTACCGGTTCACCCCGCCAGTGAGTAGTTAGCGGATGCTGACGCACTGAGCGTAGACGCGTTGTGCGGTTTTGGTGCAAAAATTTCAATTGCTGTACCGAATTCACACAGTGTCGCTTTGTGGTCGAATCGAGCAGCCCGTTGTTTATCGGTCATTTCGGCTTTTTTTGTACGATGGCTGGTTCTGTCATGGTGCATGCCGGATCAAGATGGCTCATGTCGGGGCGACGCTGCAGGCGGCAAGTCGTTGTGAAGCGCGTGGCATTCGCAGGTATGCTGCCGTCCTGTCGCTTGGTGCCGCCGTCTTTTGGTATGGGCGCTAAGCTGAAAAAAGATCACCAGAGGGGAGTGCGCGCTGTGTTCGCTTTAGATCCACGACTTCAACAAGACACCTTGCCGATCGGCGATTTCCCGCTCTGTCGGTTGCTGTTGTCCAATGATTCGAACTACCCGTGGTTCATCCTCGTGCCACGCCGCGAGGATATCAGTGAGATATTTCAGTTAGATGTCGCAGATCAGCAGCAGCTGTGGCAGGAAACGACCGCGCTGGCGGAAATGCTCAAGGACTCATTCGATGCGGACAAGTTGAACGTCGCGGCCTTGGGTAATGTAGTCAGTCAGTTGCACATGCATGTGATTGTGCGCAAGCGTGAGGACGCCGCCTGGCCTGCTCCGGTCTGGGGCAAGCAGCAGGCTTTACCCTACAGTCCAGAGCAGATCGCGACGATTCGTGAACGGCTGCGCCTGGTGTTGACCGATGATTTCACGTTTCTGGAGGGTTGAGTCATGAGCCTGGAAGAGCGCGTTACCGATTTGGAAAGCCAGCTGGCGTTTCAGGATGACACCATCCAGACGTTGAATGATGTGCTGGCTGCGCAGCAACATGCGGTTGAGCGTCTGCAACTACAAATGATGGCGCTGCTCAAGCGGCAGGAGGAAATGGTCGGTCAGTTCGAGTCCTTCGAAGAAGAGGCCCCGCCGCCGCATTACTGAGCCACATTAGAGAAAAGCAGGTCATAAAAAAACCGCGAACAGCCCGGGCTGTTCGCGGTTTTTTTAGCCTTGAATCAGCGACGCGGCAGCGCGGCGATCACATCTTCGGCTTGCAGGCCTTTGTCACGGTTCATGACAGAGAACTCCACGCGCTGGCCTTCGACCAGAACACGGTGGCCTTCACCGCGAATTGCCCGGAAGTGCACAAAAATATCATCACCGGAATCACGGGAAATAAAGCCGAAGCCTTTGGAGGTGTTGAACCATTTAACGGTGCCAGTATCGCGGTTGCTCATGTCATAGCTTGGCGAGGCGGCGGCCGGTGAAGATTTGTAGAAGCTGACGGCCAGGTGCAGAAGAATGGCGATCAGGGCAGCGACCAGACTGAACAGAACGGCAGGTTGACCGGCGATGACAGGCATCGGAGCGATCAGCGTCAGGGTTTGCAGCACGACAGCCAGAACCAGCAGGGCGCTGACCAGGTTTTGCAGTTGATGACGCGGGCCTTTGTTCCAGTAAGGGATAACAGGTGCAAGGGTGAGGTTGAGCAGGCCGAAAAAGGCCAGGTACAGCGCATCAGGTTGTTGCAGGTAAGGTAGCGCTTCGGATCGCAGGCTAGGGATGAAGGACAGCAGCAGGGCTGCTGCGCCCATTAGCAGGTGGACGATTTTCAACATTTTGATTAACTCACGTTAAGACGGATCACAAGGAAGAGCTGATGGAGCACGGTTCGCTTCAGAACAATAAGAGGCGTTGGACACGTACCCGGTATCAGCCTATGCGCAATCCCCGGAAAATAGGCGATAGCGACACACTGCCTATTTAACAGCAAAGCCCGCGGCTACTCAAATCAGGCAGTCCAGCGGTGCTTTCCACTGGCCGGTATGCGAATGACGCCTGCTGAGTGCTGTTCGCGCGCAGTGTTCCTCGGATCTTTTACCTTTTCACTGAGTGATGTTGCGTCAGTTATTGTGGGAAAACGTCCGGCCTAGGACGTGCTCCATGATCTCCCTTCCGTTGTTGGCTTATCCTACGTTGATGGTCATAAAGTCATCTGGATATGCCTGTGCGCCTGCGCTTTTATAAGGAAACGGAATAGGACTCTTATAAGCAGCAAGGATGGCAAAGGAGTGTCAACGGAATGGTTCATGAAGACAGGCGAAACGAGGGGAGGGTCGGTCCACTCAAGGACGTAAGGATTGATTCATTAGTCAGCGAATTCGATATGGGCCTGGCCCAGCCATTGTCCCGGTCTGTGCGTTTGAATGGCTTTGCGACCTGCTTGCGGCTGGAGCAGGTCTATTGGGATATTTTGGGTGATATGGCCAAGGTCAATTGCTGCTCGGTCAGTGCGCTGTTGTCCCGCGTGGATCGCGAAGTGCATTTGCGTCATGGCGGGGTGAAGAACTTCACCGGGCTGGTGCGGGTTGTCTGCGTCGTGCACAGCCTGAAGGAGGGAAGTTGCCTCGTCATGGCTTAGCGATTGGCGGTTGATCGGGTCGAGTGTCGGTCTGTGCAGTCTTACGGCTGCACAGGCTGCATTTAATGGATATAATCCCGCCCTTTGCCGCAAAGCCCAGCATGCGCGGTAGCAATCTGATCGCCGAGACAACCCCCATGCCGATGTACGACTATCAATGTGCTTCCTGTGGTCATCAGTTGGAAGCCATTCAAAAGATCAGCGCAGCACCGCTGGTCGACTGCCCTGCCTGCCAGGCGCCAGAGCTGAAAAAGATGCTGTCCATGCCGGGCTTCCGGCTCAGCGGCACCGGCTGGTACGAAACCGATTTCAAGACCGGTTCCAAGAAGAATCTGGCCGGTGGCGACAAAGCTGACTAGGGTCTAGCGCCCGGGCTGAATGACACGCGCGAGCTCTTGCATCATCTGGCACCTTGTTTAAGTGCGAGGGTGCGGCAAGACCTCCAACCGAATTTCGAATTACGAGAAGTGAAACCACGACCATGATGCGCAGCCATTATTGCGGCCAACTGAACGAAAGCCTGGAAGGCCAGGAAATTACCCTTTGCGGATGGGTTCACCGTCGCCGTGACCACGGTGGGGTGATTTTCCTCGATATCCGTGATCGTGACGGTCTGGCCCAGGTGGTGTTCGACCCGGACCGCGCTGAATCCTTCGCCGCCGCCGATCGCGTGCGCAGCGAATACGTGGTCAAGATCACGGGCAAGGTTCGCCTGCGTCCGGCCGGTGCCACCAACGCCAACATGGCGTCGGGCATGATCGAAGTGCTGGGCTATGAGCTGGAAGTGTTGAACGAAGCGGAAACCCCGCCGTTCCCGCTGAACGAGTTCTCCGACGTCGGCGAAGAAACCCGCCTGCGTTATCGCTTCCTCGACCTGCGTCGCCCGGAAATGCTCGAGAAGCTGCGTCTGCGTTCGCGCATGACCACCAGCATCCGTCGCTTCCTGGACGAGAACGGCTTCCTCGATGTCGAGACGCCGATTCTGACCCGCGCCACGCCAGAAGGCGCGCGCGACTATCTGGTGCCAAGCCGTACCCACGCCGGTTCCTTCTTCGCCTTGCCGCAATCGCCGCAGCTGTTCAAGCAACTGCTGATGGTCGCCGGCTTCGACCGTTACTACCAGATCGCCAAGTGCTTCCGCGACGAAGACCTGCGTGCCGACCGTCAGCCGGAATTCACCCAGATCGACATCGAGACCAGTTTCCTCGATGAAAAAGAGATCATGGGCATCACCGAACAAATGATCCGCAACCTGTTCAAGGAAGTGCTGGACCTGGAATTCGGTGATTTCCCGCACATGACCTTCGAAGAGGCCATGCGTCGTTACGGTTCCGACAAGCCGGACCTGCGTAACCCGCTGGAACTGGTTGACGTTGCCGATCAATTGAAAGAAGTCGACTTCAAGGTGTTCAGCGGCCCTGCCAACGACCCGAAATGCCGCGTTGCCGCTCTGCGCGTCCCAGGTGCGGCAAGCATGCCGCGCAAGCAGATCGACGACTACACCAAGTTTGTCGGTATCTACGGTGCCAAGGGCCTGGCATACATCAAGGTCAACGAGCGCGCCAAAGGCGTTGAAGGTCTGCAATCGCCGATCGTCAAGAACATCCCTGAAGCCAATCTCAATGTGATCCTTGATCGCGTTGGCGCGGTTGACGGCGACATCGTGTTCTTCGGTGCCGA
Source organism: Pseudomonas sp. S2_A02 (assembly GCF_054668495.1). Lineage (NCBI taxonomy): Bacteria > Pseudomonadati > Pseudomonadota > Gammaproteobacteria > Pseudomonadales > Pseudomonadaceae > Pseudomonas > Pseudomonas sp. S2_A02. The sequence goes on from NZ_CP162776.1 coordinate 5,180,617, forward strand.
CAAAGCCAAGATCGTCAGCGAAGCCCTGGGCGCGCTGCGGATCAAGGTTGGTCACGATCTGAACCTGCTGACCTGCGAATGGGCTCCGATGTGGGTTGTCGACTTCCCGATGTTCGAAGAGAACGACGACGGCAGCTTCACCGCGTTGCACCACCCGTTCACCGCGCCGAAGTGCACCCCGCAAGAACTGGAAGCCAACCCGGCAACCGCGCTGTCCCGTGCCTACGACATGGTCCTGAACGGTACCGAACTGGGTGGCGGTTCGATCCGTATCCACCGCAAGGAAATGCAACAGTCGGTGTTCCGTCTGCTGGGTATCAGCGAAGCGGAACAGGAAGAGAAGTTCGGCTTCCTGCTCGACGCCCTGAAATACGGCGCGCCGCCGCACGGTGGTCTGGCCTTCGGTCTGGACCGTCTGGTGATGCTGATGACCGGCGCCCAGTCGATCCGTGAAGTGATCGCCTTCCCGAAAACCCAGAGCGCTGCCTGCGTCATGACTCAGGCACCAGGGCTGGTGGATGCCAAGGCATTGCGCGAATTGCACATTCGTCTGCGCGAAACACCAAAGGCTGAGTAAGGCTGACCTAAGGGGCGCATCTGCGGATGCGCCCCTTCTTTTATAGACAGGGTCGAGATTTTTTTTTGCTGGCCGGCGCATCATGGCGTGGCGGGCAATGTTTCAAAGATAATTCGGAGCGAGTTATGGCGGGTCATTCCAAGTGGGCGAACATCAAGCACCGCAAAGAACGTCAGGATGCCAAGAAGGGCAAGATTTTCACCAAGTGGATTCGTGAACTGACGGTTGCCGCCCGTCAGGGCGGCGGTGATCCAGGCTCCAACCCGCGTCTGCGTCTGGCGCTGGATAAAGCGCTGGGCGCGAACATGAGCCGCGACATCATCGATCGCGCGGTTGCTCGCGGTGCCGGCGCCGCCGATACCGACGACATGGTCGAGCTGACCTATGAAGGTTACGGCCCGGGCGGTGTGGCGGTGATGGTCGAATGCATGACCGACAACCGCAACCGTACCGCAGCCGCTGTTCGCCATGCGTTCAGCAAGTGCGGCGGCAACCTAGGCACCGACGGTTCGGTGGCCTACCTGTTCGAGCGCAAGGGGCAGATTTCCTTCGCGCCAGGCGTGGATGAGGATGCGCTGATGGAAGCGGCCATGGAGGCCGACGCCGATGACGTGGTGACCCACGAAGACGGTTCGATCGACGTGTTTACCTCGTTCGCCGGCTTCTATTCCGTGCGCAACGCTTTGGAGGCTGTCGGCTTCAAGGGCGATGATGCGGAAATCGTCATGCTGCCGACCACCAGTGCCGAACTGGACCTGGAAGGCGCCGAGAAGGTTCTGAAGCTGATCGACATGCTAGAAGACCTGGATGACGTGCAGAACGTGTATTCCAACGCCGACATTCCAGAGTCGGTGGCCGCACAGCTCGGATAAGGGCGACTAAGATTCAGTGTGGGAGCTGGCTTGCCTGCGATGGCGGCGTGTCAGGCTACATCATTGTTTGATGTGCCTACGCCATCGCAGGCAAGCCAGCTCCCACATTTGTTATTCGCTGTAATGAATATCGTGCTCTTACCTAACCCGCAGGCGTTATGACTTTAATTCTTGGTATCGACCCCGGTTCGCGTATCACCGGTTATGGCGTGGTACGCGATACCGGGCGTGGTTGCGTGTACGTGGCGTCGGGCTGCATTCGCACGGGCTCCGGCGAGTTGCACGAGCGCCTGCAAATCGTCTATCGGGGTGTGCGTGAAGTCATTCAGACCTACGGCCCGGTGACCATGGGCATTGAAAAAGTCTTCATGGCGCGCAATGCCGACTCCGCACTCAAGCTCGGTCAGGCCCGCGGCGCAGCCATTGTGGCCGGTGCCGAGGAAAGCCTGGAAATCGCCGAATACACCGCGACCCAGGTCAAACAGGCGGTGACCGGCACCGGCGGGGCGAACAAGGAACAAGTGCAAATGATGGTCATGCACATGCTGAAATTGACCAGCAAGCCGCAAATCGATGCTTCGGATGCCCTGGCCATCGCGATTTGCCACGCGCACACCCGTTCCAGTCTGTTGCCTCATGGTCTGGGTGCAGCACGCAGTCGTGGCGGGCGCCTGCGTCTCTGATAGCATCAGCAATCATTTTTTATGGAATGAGGGTTTTGCGCCTGTGTTGTCGGTGCAAAACCCTTGTTCTGTCAGTCGCCAGCACTGATCTGGCCAAGGCTCAAGGATCTGAAACGTGATTGGACGCTTGCGCGGCACTTTGGCTGAGAAACAGCCGCCGCACCTGATTCTGGATGTAAACGGTCTGGGGTATGAGCTGGAAGTACCGATGACCACGCTTTATCGCTTGCCGTCGGTCGGTGAACCGCTGACCTTGCACACCCATTTGGTCGTACGCGAAGACGCGCAGTTACTCTATGGCTTCTTTGGCAAGCGCGAGCGAGACTTTTTTCGCGAGTTGATCCGTCTCAATGGTGTAGGGCCGAAACTGGCGCTGGCCTTGATGTCGAGCCTGGAAGTCGACGAGCTGGTTCGTTGCGTGCAGTCCCAGGACACTTCGGCGTTGACCAAGGTGCCGGGCGTGGGCAAGAAGACCGCCGAACGTTTGCTGGTGGAACTCAAGGACCGCTTCAAGGCGTGGGAAACCGTGCCGGCGATGTTCGCGTTGGTGCCAAACCAGCCGGGTGGGCCAGATGCGCCTCCGGTCGCCACCGCCGAAAATGACGCGGTCAGCGCGCTGATATCCCTGGGCTACAAGCCGCAGGAAGCCAGCAAGGCGATTTCCGCGATCAAGGAGAAAGGTTTGAGCAGTGAAGACATGATTCGTCGTGCCCTTAAGGGAATGATCTAAGTGATTGAAGCTGATCGTCTGATCGCCGCCACGGGTGGTCCCCGTGACCGCGAGGAAGTCCAGGACCGGGCGATTCGTCCTGTCAGCCTGGCCGAGTACATTGGCCAGCCAACCGTTCGCGAGCAAATGGAGTTGTTCATCCAGGCTGCGCGTGGGCGCAACGAATCCCTGGACCACACGCTGATATTCGGCCCGCCGGGCTTGGGTAAAACCACCCTGGCCAACATCATTGCGCAGGAAATGGGCGTGTCGATCAAAAGCACCTCGGGGCCGGTCCTCGAGCGTCCGGGTGATCTGGCGGCGTTGCTGACCAACCTTGAACCCCATGACGTGTTGTTTATCGACGAGATCCATCGGTTATCGCCGATCGTCGAAGAAGTGCTGTACCCGGCCATGGAAGATTTCCAGCTCGACATCATGATTGGCGAAGGGCCGGCCGCGCGCTCGATCAAACTCGATCTGCCGCCATTCACCCTGGTTGGCGCAACCACCCGGGCCGGCATGCTGACCAACCCGTTGCGCGACCGTTTCGGGATTGTCCAGCGCCTGGAGTTCTACAACACCGCCGACCTGGCGACGATTGTCAGCCGTTCGGCGAACATTCTCGGTTTGCCGCTGGACCCGGAAGGCGCCTTCGAAATCGCCCGCCGTGCCCGTGGCACGCCGCGGATCGCCAACCGCTTGCTGCGTCGGGTCCGGGATTTTGCCGAGGTCCGCGCCAAGGGCCACATCACCAAGCCGATCGCCGACCTGGCACTGAACCTGCTGGATGTCGACGAGCGAGGCTTTGATCATCAGGACCGACGCCTGCTGCTGACCATGATCGAGAAATTCGACGGTGGGCCGGTGGGGGTGGACAGTCTGGCGGCGGCGATCAGCGAAGAGCGTCACACCATTGAAGACGTGCTGGAGCCGTATTTGATCCAGCAGGGCTATATCATGCGCACTCCGCGGGGGCGGGTGGTCACTCGGCATGCGTACCTGCACTTCGGTTTAAACATCCCGTCACGATTAGGCGAGATGCCCGTGGTAGACGAGTTCATCGATGCCGTGGACGATTAGTAACCTTTGCGCGCTGATTTATTCGGGGTTTGTGCTGTCCCAGGACCGTACTTTCGCCAGAAAGCCGCGAATCAATGAAAAACAGTTGCCTGGCCGGATTGGCAACCTGAGGAGTAAGCACTAGAGTATGCGCGCGCAAAACGGGCTTGAGCCGTTCGCACATCGTTGTCGCGTTTATTACGAGGACACCGATGCGGGCGGCATCGTGTATTACGTCAATTACCTCAAGTTTATGGAACGGGCTCGAACCGAGCGGCTCCGGGAGCTGGGCTTTGCCCAGTCGGCGCTGGCAGGGGAGGACCTGTTGTTCGTCGTGCATTCCAGCGAAGCGCGTTACCACGCGCCGGCGCGACTGGACGATGAACTGCTGGTAAGCGCTGAAGTTATTGAATTGAACCGGGTCAGCCTGCGCTTCAAACAGCAGGTCAGGCGGGCTACGGATAATGTGCTGCTCTGCGAAGGGCAGTTTCTGGTGGCCTGTGTGCGCACTAACAGTTTAAAACCCCGGGCCATTCCCGAAGCTCTACGTGCGGCCTTTGCCGACGTGAGCGGCGCGGGTACACACTCAAAGCAGGAGATAAAGCGTGGAAGCTAACGTCGTCGACCATTCCTCCATGTGGAGCCTGGTCAGCAATGCCAGTATCGTGGTGCAACTGGTAATGCTGATCCTGGTAGCCGCATCGGTGACCTCATGGATCATGATCTTTCAGCGCAGCAACTTGCTGCGTGCCGGTCGACGTGCCCTGGAGAGCTTTGAAGAGCGCTTCTGGTCGGGTATCGACCTGTCCAAACTCTACCGTCAGGCCGGCAGCAACCCTGATCCGGATTCGGGCGTCGAGCAGATCTTCCGTGCTGGCTTCAAGGAATTCTCCCGTCTGCGTCAGCAGTCAGGCGTTGACCCGGAAGCGGTCATGGAAGGCGTGGCCCGTGCCATGCGCGTAGCCATCTCCCGTGAGGAAGAAAAGCTCGAGCAGAGCCTGCCGTTCCTCGCCACCGTCGGTTCCGTCAGCCCGTACATCGGTCTGTTCGGTACGGTCTGGGGCATCATGAACTCCTTCCGTGGCTTGGCAACTGCCCAGCAAGCGACCCTGGCCACCGTGGCCCCCGGTATTGCCGAAGCACTGATCGCTACCGCGATCGGTCTGTTCGCTGCCATCCCGGCCGTTATCGCGTACAACCGTTTTGCTGCCCGCAGCGAAACCCTGCTGGGCCGTTACTACACCTTCGCCGATGAATTCCAGGCGATCCTGCACCGCAAAGTGCACACCAGCGAAGAATAAGCAGGTAATTTCCAATGGCTTTAATCGCTCGAGCTCGCAAAAAGCGCAAGCCGGTTGCCGAGATGAACGTGGTGCCTTACATCGACGTGATGCTGGTACTGCTGGTCATCTTCATGGTGACCGCGCCGATGCTCAATCAGGGCGTGAAAGTTGATCTGCCCAAGGTTTCCAGCGAAGCCTTGCCGCAGGACAACAACACCCAGGTCCTGACCATTTCGATCAAGGCTGACAAGACCTACTACTGGAACCTTGGCAGCGAAGTCGACACCGAAAAGCAGCAGGACAAGGCCATGACCTTGCCGCAAATGACCGACGCGGTGACCAAGATCATTCGCGCCGGTACTGAAGGCGGCAAGCGTACCCAGGTATTCATTCGCGGCGACAAGACTGTCGATTACGGCTCCGTCATGGGCGCGATGGGCGGGTTGCAGAAAGCCGGGGTCGGTAATGTTGGCTTGATTACCGAGGCACCCTGATGCAGCAAATGCGAGAGCCGTCCGCCTCGGAAAGCTACTTCTGGCCTAGTGTCTGGGCGATTGTCTTGCACGTGCTGGTTTTCGGCATGCTGTTTGTCAGTTTCGCCTTCACACCGGAGCTGCCGCCGGCCAAGCCGATCGTCCAGGCGACCCTGTACCAGTTGAAATCGAAAAGTCGGGCGACCACCCAGACCAATCAGAAGATTGCGGGTGAAGCGCAGAAATCCGCTGCGCGCCAGACCGAAGTCGAACAGATGGAACAGAAAAAGATCGAGCAGGAAGCGATCAAGGCCGCGGAACAAAAGAAGGAAGATGCGGCTCAAAAAGCCGAAGAATCCAAGAAGGCCGACGAGACGAAGAAAGCGGAAGAGGCAAAAAAGGCTGATGAAGCCAAGAAAGCCGATGAAGCCAAGAAGACCGCCGAAGCCAAAAAGGCCGAAGAGAAACAATTGGCTGATATAGCCAAGAAGAAATCTGAAGAAGAAGCCAAGAAAGCTGCTGAAGAAGAGGCCAAGAAAGCGGCCGCTGAAGAAGCGAAGAAAAAGATCGTCGAAGACGCGAAGAAGAAAGCCGCCGAAGACGCCAAGAAGAAATCTGAAGCTGAAGAGGCGAAGAAGAAAGTCGCCGAAGACGCGAAGAAGAAAGCTGCTGCCGATGCCGCGAAGAAAAAATCGCAGGAAGCGGCACGTAAATCCGTCGATGAGAAAAAGGCTCAGGCCCTGGCAGATTTGCTTTCCGACACGCCGCAGCGTCAGCAGGCCTTGGCCGATGAGCAGGGTGACGAAGTCGCCGGCAGTTTCGATGATCTGATTCGTGCTCGTGCAGCGGAAGGCTGGGCTCGTCCACCTTCGGCACGCAAAGGCATGACGGTCGTGTTGCAAATCGGCATGTTGCCGGACGGTACGGTGACTTCGGTTGGCGTGGCCAAGTCCAGCGGCGATGGTCCGTTTGACGCTTCCGCTGTAGCGGCGGTCAAGAACATTGGACGTTTGACAGAAATGCAGGGAATGAAGCCGAGTGATTTCGCTCCGTATCGTTCATTCAAGATGACATTCACACCTGAGGATCTAGCCTTGTGAGAAACCTTCTTCGAGGAATGCTTGTCGTTATCTGCTGCCTGGCAGGGATAGCGGCGGCAGATGAAAAAAACATTCTGGTCACCAGCGGCAGTGATCGGGCCACCCCGATTGCAGTCGTTCCGTTCGGCAACCAGGGTGGCAGCGTGCTGCCGGACGACATGGCCGAAATCATCGGTAACGACCTGCGCAACTCGGGTTACTACTCGCCGATTCCAAAACAGAACATGATCAGCCAGCCAAGCCAGGCGAGCGAAATCATTTACCGTGACTGGAAGGCTGTTGGTGCCCAGTACATTATGGTCGGCAGTATCGTTCCAGCGGGCGGTCGCCTGCAGGTTCAATACGCACTGTTCAACGTCGCCACCGAGCAGCAAGTGCTGACCGGCAGCGTGTCGGGCAGCGTCGATCAACTGCGCGACATGGCGCACTACATCTCCGACCAGTCGTTCGAGAAACTCACCGGTATCAAAGGTGCGTTCTCGACACGTCTGCTGTACGTGACAGCCGAGCGGTTCTCCGAGAAGAACACTCGCTACACGCTGCAACGTTCGGACTATGACGGTGCCCGTGCCGTGACCCTGCTGCAATCGCGCGAGCCGATCCTGTCGCCGCGTTTTGCACCGGATGGCAAGCGCATTGCCTATGTGTCGTTCGAGCAGAAGCGTCCGCGCATTTTCATGCAGAACATCGACACCGGTCGCCGTGAGCAGATCACCAACTTCGAAGGCCTGAATGGTGCGCCAGCATGGTCGCCGGATGGTCAGCGTCTGGCATTCGTATTGTCGAAAGATGGCAACCCGGACATCTATGTGATGAACCTGGGTTCGCGTCAGATCAGTCGCGTCACCAACGGTCAAGGTATCAACACCGAACCGTTCTGGGGTAAGGATGGTTCGACCATTTACTTCACCTCCGACCGTGGCGGCAAGCCACAGATCTACAAGACCAGCGCAAGCGGTGGTGGTGCGGAGCGTGTGACCTTCATCGGTAACTACAACGCCAACCCTAAACTGTCGGCTGATGAAAAGACCCTGGTGATGATCCATCGTCAGGAAGGCTTCACTAATTTCAAGGTGGCGGCCCAGGATTTGCAGCGAGGTAGTGTAAAGATCCTCACTGATAGCACTCTGGACGAGTCGCCTACTGTTGCGCCCAACGGCACCATGGTAATCTACGCCACCCGCCAGCAGGGCCGGGGAGTCTTGATGCTCGTGTCCATTAATGGACGCGTGAGGCTCCCGCTTCCTACCGCACAAGGCGAAGTCAGAGAACCGTCCTGGTCCCCTTACCTGAACTGACGCGGCGCTACACGTTGTACTTAACACACTGGGGTTCATTAGGAGTTTCACGATGGAAATGCTGAAGTTTGGTAAATTTGCTGCGCTGGCTCTGGCCATGGCTGTAGCTGTAGGTTGCTCGTCCAAAGGCGGCGACAACGCCGGTGAAGGCGCTGTTGATCCAAACGCTGGTTACGGCGCTAACACTGGTGCTGTTGACGGCTCCCTGAGCGAAGAAGCTGCTCTGCGCGCAATCACCACCTTCTACTTCGAATACGATAGCTCGGACCTGAAGCCAGAAGCCATGCGCGCTCTGGACGTTCACGCCAAAGACCTGAAAGCAAACGGCGCTCGCGTTGTTCTGGAAGGCAACACCGACGAACGTGGTACTCGTGAGTACAACATGGCACTGGGCGAGCGTCGTGCGAAAGCCGTTCAGCGCTACCTGGTACTGCAAGGTGTTTCCCCAGCTCAGCTGGAACTGGTTTCCTACGGCGAAGAGCGTCCAGTTGCTACCGGCAACGACGAGCAGTCCTGGGCTCAAAACCGTCGCGTCGAACTGCGTAAGTAATTCGTCATGCGAACGTGCCGTCGTGCTGTAACTGTTTTGGCTCTCAGCCTCGCACCGCTTGCGGTGTGGGCTGCGGTTCCTGTGGTCGAGGACAACTCCGGCTATAACAATAGCGGGAGTAGTTATCCGCCTGCGGGTTACGGTACGAACGGCGCCTATGCCGGGGGAGGGTTTCGGCCCCTGTCTCGGCACAGGGCGAGCTGTTCAACCAACTGCAATCGATGCAGGAGCAGATCTCGCGCCAACAGGGTGTGATCGAAGTTCTGCAAAATGATGTAGCGCGCATGAAGCAAGAGAACCTGGAGCGATATCAGGATCTTGATCGGCGCATAGGAACCGGCGTTGCACCAGCCGCGACTCCTGATAATTCTTCCACCGGTGGCAATTTGAATGCCCCCGGTGCTGCAGCCGGCGCAGGTGCCGGAGCGGCAGCCGCTGCCACTTCCACACAAGCGCCTGCCGCGGGTGGCGAACCGGCAGATCCGGCGAAGGAAAAACTGTATTACGATGCAGCCTTCGACCTGATCAAAGCCAAGGATTTCGACAAGGCCAGCCAGGCTTTCGCCGCATTCCTGCGCAAATACCCGAGCAGCCAATACGCGGGCAACGCTCAGTACTGGTTGGGTGAAGTGAACTTGGCCAAAGGCGATCTGCAAGGTGCAGGTCAGGCATTTGCCAAGGTTTCGCAGCTGTACCCCAAGCACCCTAAAGTGCCTGATTCGCTGTACAAGCTCGCTGATGTAGAGCGTCGTCTCGGTCATACCGACAGGGTCAAAGGCATTCTGCAGCAGGTCGTGTCCCAATATCCGGGCACTTCCGCCGCTCAGTTGGCCCAGCGTGATCTGCAAAAAATGTAAAGGCTGCTTGACCCGTTTCGAAGAAACCCGCGCTTGTCGCGGGTTTTTTCGTTAGAATTCACGCCCTTTTTATGAAACACGCTTTTTGGGATCTGCGCGTTGGCGAGGTTCCTTGAAGTGCCTGACGGAGGCGGACAGCCTGTTTAGCTGTTACGCCCGTGGCGACTATGCAAGACACATTGAGAATCACCGAAGTTTTCTACTCGTTGCAGGGTGAAACGCGGACTGCCGGGCTGCCCACTGTTTTTGTGCGCCTGACCGGTTGCCCATTGCGTTGCCAATACTGCGACAGCGCCTACGCGTTCACTGGCGGCACCATTCGCACGCTCGATGACATCCTCGAGCAAGTGGCCGGTTTTCGCCCGCGTTATGTGTGTGTCACGGGAGGCGAACCCCTGGCGCAACCGAATGCCATTCCCTTGCTCAAGCAGTTGTGTGACGCCGGCTACGAAGTGTCCCTGGAAACCAGTGGCGCGCTGGACATCTCGGCGGTCGATCCACGGGTCAGTCGCGTCGTCGACCTGAAAACCCCGGGTTCGAAAGAAGCACACCGCAACCGCTACGAGAACATCGAGCTGCTCACCCCTAACGACCAGGTAAAGTTTGTCATCTGCTCGCGGGAAGACTACGACTGGGCCGTGTCCAAGCTGATTCAGTACGGTCTGGATCAACGTGCTGGCGAAGTCCTGTTCTCGCCGAGTCACCATGACCTGAACGCGCGTGATCTGGCGGACTGGGTGGTGGCGGACAATCTGCCTGTGCGTCTGCAATTGCAGCTGCATAAATATCTTTGGAATGACGAGCCGGGGCGCTGAAATGACTGAACAAACGAACACTGCAGAAAAACGTGCGGTCATCTTGCTGTCCGGCGGCCTCGACTCCGCGACTGTCGTGGCTATGGCCCGTGCCGAAGGCTACAGCTGCTACACCATGAGCTTCGATTACGGTCAGCGCTCTCACGCCGAATTGCACGCCGCCGCACGTGTCGCCCAAGGCCTTGGTGTGGTCGAGCACAAGGTGATCGGCCTGAACCTGAATGGTATCGGCGGCTCGGCCCTGACCGACCCTAGCATCGATGTGCCGGAAACGCCGGGTGAAGGTATCCCGGTGACTTACGTGCCGGCGCGCAACACCGTGTTTCTGTCTCTGGCGCTGGGCTGGGCCGAAGTGCTGGGCGCGCGTGACATCTTTATCGGCGTCAACGCGGTGGATTACTCCGGTTACCCGGATTGCCGCCCCGAGTTCATCGAAGCCTTCGAGCGCATGGCTAACCTGGCGACCAAGGCTGGGGTAGAAGGGCAGGGCTTCCGCATCCAGGCGCCACTGCAGAACCTGAGCAAGGCGCAGATCGTTCAGGCAGGCGTGAAGCTTGGCGTCGATTACGGGCTGACCGTTTCCTGCTATCAAGCAGACGATAATGGCCGTGCCTGCGGTAAATGCGACAGCTGCCGCCTGCGTGCAGAAGGCTTCGCGGCGGCCGGTGTGACTGACCCAACACCTTATTTTTGATTTATTTAAAATTAGGTGTTGAATAGTCCTTAAAAATCAGTATTATACGCGCCACCACACAGCGGGTCGTTAGCTCAGTTGGTAGAGCAGTTGGCTTTTAACCAATTGGTCGTAGGTTCGAATCCCACACGACCCACCATTTTAAAAAATCTGGAAGGCCCACGTAAGTGAGGATTTCCGGGTTTTTTTTTGCCCGCGATTTGAGCTCGGCTCAGTCCGTGTGGCGCAGGTCAGAATCATCTTTTGCATCCACGGGATATTCTGTAGCCTTGCGCAGCTTCAACGCTGTCCACGCCTGATGAACACTCACTCTCCCGGCGGTACCCTGAAGGGTCCGGAGCCGGGTGTATACTCGACTTTCGCGCGAAAGCGCCTGCAGGTCTTGCGAACATGACGCAGATTTCCGAACGCCTTCTGGTTCAAGCCCACCTCGATGCCAAGCAGCCCAAACCGCTGACCGCCGAGGAAGAGGCTTATTACCGTACTGCCATCGCTGCCGAGCTCAAGGCTCAGGACGCGGTGCTGGTTGCCCACTTCTATTGCGATCCGGTCATTCAGGCCCTGGCCGAAGAAACCGGTGGCTGCGTCTCCGACTCTCTGGAGATGGCCCGCTTCGGCAATGCCCACCCGGCCAAGACCGTGGTGGTCGCCGGTGTGAAGTTCATGGGCGAAACCGCGAAAATCCTCAACCCTGAAAAACGTGTGCTGATGCCGACCCTGGAAGCGACTTGCTCGCTGGACCTGGGTTGCCCGGTGGACGAATTCTCGGCGTTCTGTGATCAGCACCCGGAACGTACGGTGGTTGTGTATGCCAACACTTCGGCGGCGGTCAAGGCACGTGCGGACTGGGTGGTGACTTCCAGCTGTGCGCTGGAAATCGTCGAAAGCCTGATGGATAACGGCGAAACCATCATCTGGGCCCCGGACAAGCACCTTGGCACTTACATCCAGCGCAAGACCGGCGCCGACATGCTGCTGTGGGACGGTGCCTGCATCGTCCACGAAGAGTTCAAGGCCAAGCAGCTCGAAGACATGAAGGCGCTGTACCCGGACGCGGCCATTCTGGTGCACCCGGAGTCGCCGACCGCCGTCATCGAATTGGCCGACGCGGTGGGTTCCACCAGTCAACTGATCGCTGCCGCGCAAAGTCTGCCGAACAAGACCCTGATCGTCGCCACCGACCGCGGCATCTTCTACAAGATGCAGCAGCTGTGCCCGGACAAGGTCTTTATCGAAGCGCCAACGGCCGGTAACGGCGCAGCGTGCCGAAGTTGCGCGCATTGCCCGTGGATGGCGATGAATACGCTTGAGCGCACGCTGAAGAGCTTGCGTGAAGGGACCAACGAGATCTTTGTTGATCCAGCATTGATTCCGCAGGCGGTGCGGCCGTTGAAGCGGATGCTTGATTTCACGCAGGCGGCGCGAATGAAGTTGGCGGGCAACGCCTGACACTTACTGTGGCGAGAGCTAATGTGGCGAGGGAGCTTGCTCCCGCTCGGTTGCGCAGCAGCCGCATTTGGGGGCGCTTCGCACCCCAGCGGGAGCAAGCTCCCTCGCCACAGTTACTTGGTTTTCTTCGGAATGCGTACAAGCTGGGTATTGGAGTAGATGTCATGCCAGCTGCGCTTCTGCTTGTCGAGCAGCGACCAGAAGAAACCCAGCCCGATACATAGCCAGGACGCGATCGACAGCACAAAGCGCAGCAGCGCCTGCCACAGGCTGATGGATGAGCCATCGGCGTTTTGCACGCGAATGCCCCAGACCTGCATGCCCAGTGTCTGCCCCGACCAAGTCCAGAACTTGGCGAAGAAGCCGAACAGCACGAACAGCAGCACCGTCGACAGCAATGGATCACCATCCAGCGCGCCGGCTTCGGTCAGGGCGCGCATTTTTTCTTCGCCGATGATCGCCATCTGGGTCATTTTATAAACGCCGCTGGTGACGATCAGCAGGGCGGTGCATAACAGGAAGTCGTAGAACATCGCTGCCAGGCGACGACCCAGGCCGACGGCGGGGAAGTCGCCCCGTGGGTTGAGCAGGTGTTTCGACATGGCAGCCTCTGAGCGGAAAAAGAAGCCATTTTACGGATTTACGCGCACAAAAAAGCCCCTGATATCAGTATCAGGGGCTTTTTCGTTACAGAAGATCAGGCTTCTGCTTGTACTTCGTCAGCCTGCATGCCTTTCTGGCCTTGCACAGCAACGAAAGTCACTTTCTGGCCTTCTTTCAGGCTCTTGAAGCCGTTGCCCTGAATAGCGCGGAAATGTACGAACAGATCCGGACCGCTTTCTGGAGTGATAAAACCAAAACCTTTCTCGTCGTTAAACCACTTGACGGTACCGCTCTGACGTTGGGACATTTCTTATTTCCTTTGACGCAAAAATGAATGACAGTCTCCTTCCGATGAAAGAGTACTGGGGCTGGTTGCAGGAGAGTAAGAAGACGTCGAACGGGATGTAGCTAACTTGTAGGCTACTGCCCAGGTCACGATTCCAAGCGACCCATGCAAACACAGTGAGCAAACTCTACGCCAACTACGGGAGAAAAAACAAGCCCTGCGAAGGCCCGGATTTCCTCGGGTTGTGACAATCAAGGGGGGCACTAACGCAGGCTTATTCGATAGAGTTGTTCAGTTGTTTTCGATCGTTATAAGTAACGTTCATAAACGAAACGTACGCACTGTTTTATGGCGGCTGCGTTACAGATTAGTGCATTGTTAACGCAGCCGCGTTACTTATAGAAACAGTCAATCAACCGCGATAGTAGCGTTGTGGAACAAATGGCATTTTGCTTACAAGCAAAGGCACCTTTTTCCCACGAACAATTGCCCAAACTGGCGTATCCAGACCGATGTAAGCGCTGTCGAGGTAACCCATGGCCAAAGGACCTCCGAGGGTTGGACCGAAACCGCCGCTGCATACGCTGCCGATGATTTCGCCGGCTTCGTTGACGATTTCCGCACCTTCGCGCACTGGCGTACGTTCCTGCGGCAGCAGGCCAACGCGTTTGCGGCTGACACCCGCTTGCTGCTGGGCGAACACGGTTTCAGCGCCAGGGAAGCCGCCGGCCCGCGCGCCATCGGCACGACGAGGCTTGGAGATGGCCCACAACAGGCTCGCTTCGATTGGGCTGGTTTCGGTGTTCATGTCGTGGCCGTAGAGGCACAGACCGGCTTCCAGGCGCAGGGAGTCGCGAGCGCCGAGGCCGATAGCGGCCACTTCCGGTTCGGCCAGCAGGGCGCGCGCCAGAGCCTCGGCGTTGGCCGCTGGTACGGAGATTTCGAAACCGTCTTCACCGGTGTAGCCCGAACGGCTGACAAAGCAGTCCACGCCCAACAGCTTCACGCGGGCGAATTGCATGAAGGTCATCTTCGCAACTTCAGGCGCCAGGCGTGCGAGCACAGTGACGGCGGCCGGGCCTTGCAGCGCGAGCAACGCGCGCTCTTCGAACAGTGGCTCGATGGTGCACTGGTCGCCGATGTGCTTGCGCAGATGCGCCAGGTCTTGGTCCTTGCAGGCCGCGTTGACCACCAGGAACAGTTCGTCGTTACCGAGGTTGGCGACCATCAGGTCGTCGAGGATGCCGCCGGTCTCGTTGGTGAACATCGCGTAGCGCTGCATGCCCACTGGCAAGTCGATGATGTCCACCGGCACCAGGGTTTCCAGAGCTTTGGCCGCGTTGGCGCCGGTCAGGCGGATCTGGCCCATGTGCGAAACATCGAACAGCCCGGCTTGATCACGGGTGTGCTGGTGTTCTTTCATCACGCCCAAGGGGTATTGCACCGGCATGTCGTAGCCGGCAAACGGCACCATGCGGGCGCCGAGTTCGAGGTGCAGTGCGTGCAACGGGGTTTTCAACAATTGTTCGGTGGACATATCCAGCTCCTGAAAATAGTGCTGATGCGCGCATCAGCACTCGATAATGTTGACCGCCAAACCGCCACGGGCGGTTTCCTTGTATTTGCTTTTCATGTCGGCGCCGGTCTGGCGCATGGTGCGGATGACTTTGTCGAGGGAGACGAAGTGCTGACCGTCGCCGCGCAAGGCCATGCGCACCGCATTGATGGCCTTGACCGAACCCATGGCGTTGCGCTCGATGCAAGGCACTTGCACCAGCCCGCCAATCGGGTCGCAGGTCAGGCCGAGGTTGTGCTCCATGCCGATTTCGGCGGCGTTTTCCACCTGCTGCACCGTGCCGCCCAGTACTTCACACAAGGCGCCGGCGGCCATGGAGCAGGCGACGCCGACCTCGCCCTGACAGCCGACTTCGGCGCCGGAGATCGAGGCGTTTTCCTTGTACAGAATGCCGATCGCGGCGGCCGTCAATAGAAAGCGCACGACGCCATCTTCGTTGGCGCCTGGGATGAAGCGCATGTAGTAATGCAACACCGCCGGAATGATTCCGGCTGCACCATTGGTGGGCGCCGTAACCACGCGTCCGCCGTTGGCGTTTTCTTCGTTGACCGCCAGAGCGTATAGGTTGACCCAGTCCAGCACTGACAGCGGATCGCGCAGCGACGATTCCGGGTTGTTGCACAGTTGCCGATGCAGCGCCGCGGCCCGACGTTTGACCTTCAGTCCACCAGGAAGGATGCCTTCGTTGCGGCAACCGGCGGTGACGCAGTCTTGCATCACTTGCCAGATCTTCAGCAAGCCAGCACGGGTTTCCGCTTCGGGGCGCCAGGCACTTTCGTTGGTCAACATCACTTGGCTGATGGATAAACCGTAGGTGCTGCAATGACCGAGCAGGTCCTTGGCGCTTTTGAACGGGAAGGTCAGCGGTGTGGCGTCTTCGACGATGCGATCGGCGCCGGCGGCGTCTTCATCGACCACGAAGCCGCCACCTACCGAGTAGTACTCGCGGCTGCGGATTTGCAGACCCGCGGCATCGAACGCGCGGAAGATCATGCCGTTGGGGTGATAGGCCAACGGTTTGCGAATCATCGCCAGGTGTTCTTTCTCGTTGAACGCAATGCTGTGTTCGCCGAGCAGGTTCAAGCGACCGTTGCCGCGAATCTCTTGCAGGCGAGCGGCGACGGTTTCGGTGTCTACGGTATCCGGGTGTTCGCCTTCCAGGCCCAGCAACACAGCCTTGTCGCTGCCGTGGCCTTTGCCGGTGGCGCCGAGCGAGCCGTAGAGCTCGACTTTGAGGCAGGTGGTTGCGGCCAGCAGCCCTTCACGGCGCAGACCTTCGGCGAAACGCGCAGCGGCACGCATCGGGCCGACGGTGTGGGAGCTGGAGGGGCCGATGCCAATCTTGAACAGGTCGAACACGCTTAACGACATGGTTGTTCTCCGGTTTCTTGTTATAGGAATTGGCGGAAGTTGAGGCTTGGCACAAATCCCTGTGGGAGCGGGCTTGCTTGCGAAAGCGGTGGATCAGTCACTATCAATGTTGTCTGACCCACCGCTTTCGCGAGCAAGCCCGCTCCCACAAGGGGATATGCGGTGTTCTTGAGTGGGGCGGATTAACCGCCCCACGCAGATTTAAGCGTAGCTTTCGATCGACGGGCAGGCGCAAACCAGGTTGCGATCGCCGAAGACGTTGTCGACGCGGCCGACCGGTGGCCAGTACTTGCCTTCGATCAGCGACGCAACCGGATACACCGCTTGCTCGCGGCTGTACGGGTGAGTCCACTCGCCGACGATTTCCGCGGCGGTGTGCGGTGCGTTTTTCAGCGGGTTGTCGTCCTTGTCCAGCGTGCCGTTTTCCACCGCGCGGATTTCTTCGCGGATGCGGATCATGGCGTCGCAGAAGCGGTCCAGTTCTTCCTTGGATTCGCTTTCGGTCGGTTCGATCATCAACGTGCCGGCCACCGGGAACGACATGGTCGGGGCGTGGAAACCGAAGTCGATCAGGCGCTTGGCGACGTCATCGACACTGATGCCGCTGCTGTCTTTCAACGGACGCAGGTCGAGGATGCATTCGTGCGCCACCAGGCCGTTGCTGCCGGTGTACAACACTGGGTAATGCTCTTCGAGGCGACGGGAAATGTAGTTGGCATTCAGGATCGCCAATTGCGAAGCACGCTTGAGACCCGCGCCACCCATCATTCGAATGTACATCCAAGTGATCGGCAGAATGCTCGCGCTGCCGAACGGTGCCGCGCAGACCGCGCCTTCCTTGCGTTCCATCTGGGCGTGGCCCGGCAGGAATGGGGTCAGGTGCGACTTGACGCCAATTGGGCCGACGCCCGGGCCGCCACCGCCGTGTGGAATGCAGAAGGTCTTGTGCAGGTTCAGGTGGGACACGTCGCCGCCGAACTTGCCCGGTGCGCAGAGGCCGACCATGGCGTTCATGTTGGCGCCGTCGATGTACACCTGGCCGCCGTTGTCGTGAATGATCCCGCAGATTTCGCGGATACCTTCTTCGAACACGCCGTGGGTCGACGGATAAGTGATCATCAATGCCGCGAGGTGTTCGCGGTGCTCGATGGCCTTGGTGCGCAGGTCTTCGATGTCGACGTTGCCGCGGGCATCGCAGGCGGTCACGACCACACGCATGCCAGCCATGTTGGCGGTGGCCGGGTTGGTACCGTGAGCGGACGACGGGATCAGGCAGATGTCGCGACGGTCTTCGCCACGGCTCTGGTGGTACGCACGGATCGCCAGCAGGCCCGCGTATTCACCTTGGGAACCGGCGTTCGGTTGCAGGGAGATCGAGTCGTAACCGGTGGCGGCACAGAGCATCGCTTCCAGTTCATCGGTCAGCTGCTGATAACCGGCGCTTTGCTCGGCCGGGGCGAATGGGTGCAGGGCACCGAATTCGGCCCAGGTCACCGGGATCATTTCGCTGGCGGCGTTGAGTTTCATGGTGCAGGAACCCAGCGGGATCATGGTGCGATCGAGGGCCAGGTCCTTGTCGGCGAGCTTGCGCAGGTAGCGCATCAACTCGGTTTCCGAATGATAACGGTTGAACACCGGGTGGCTGAGGATCGGCGATTGGCGCACCAGCGCGGCCGGGATCGTGCTTTCAATGCTTGCGGCCAATGCGGCGAAGTCTGGCAGCGCCTTGCCGTCGGCCAGCAGGGTCCACAGGGTTTCCACATCAGCTTGCGAAGTGGTTTCGTCCAGGGACAGGCCCAGACGCTCGCCATCTACAACACGCAGGTTGATCTGCTGAGTACGCGCCTTGTCGTGCAAGGCAGCTGTTTGCGCGCCGGTCTTGAGCGTCAGCGTGTCGAAGAAGCTGGTTTGCTCGACGGTCAGGCCCAATGCGCTCAAGCCTTGGGCGAGGATCGCGGTCAGGTGATGAATGCGCTTGGCGATTTGCGTCAGGCCTTTCGGGCCGTGGTACACGGCGTACATGCTGGCGATGTTGGCCAGCAGCACTTGGGCGGTGCAGATGTTGCTGGTGGCTTTCTCGCGACGGATATGTTGCTCGCGGGTCTGCATGGCCAGGCGCAGGGCCGGCTTGCCGAAACGGTCCACGGAAACGCCGACAAGACGGCCCGGCATGTCACGCTTGAACGCGTCCTTGGTGGAGAAATAGGCCGCGTGCGGACCACCGAAGCCCAGCGGCACGCCGAAGCGTTGCGCGCTGCCAATGGCCACGTCAGCGCCGAATTCGCCTGGCGGAGTCAGCACGGTCAGCGCCAGCAGGTCAGCCGCGACTGCGACCAGCGCATTAGCCGCGTGGAAGCGTTCGGTCAGTTCGCGGTAGTCGAACACGTCACCGTTGCTGGCCGGGTATTGCAGCAAAGCACCGAAGAATGGCGTCACGTCGCTCAGTTCGCGCTCATCGCCGACCACCACGTCGATGCCCAGCGGCTCGGCACGGGTGCGCAGCACGTCGAGGGTTTGCGGGTGGCAATGCACCGAGGCGAAGAACGCGTGGCTGCCTTTGTTCTTGCTCAGGCGTTTGCAGAAGGTCATGGCTTCGGCAGCGGCGGTGGCTTCGTCGAGCAGCGAGGCGTTGGCGATCGGCAGGCCGGTCAGGTCGCTGATCAGGGTCTGGAAGTTCAGCAGCGCTTCGAGACGGCCCTGGGAAATTTCTGGTTGGTATGGGGTGTAAGCGGTGTACCAGGCCGGGTTTTCCAACAGGTTGCGCAGGATCGGCGATGGCGTGTGAGTGCCGTAGTAGCCCTGGCCGATGTAGGTTTTGAACAGCTGGTTTTTACCGGCGATGGATTTGATCAGCGCCAGGGCATCCGCTTCACTCAGGCCGTCTTCCAGGCCGAGGACGCTGGTGCCTTTGATGCTGTCGGGAATGACGCTGGCGCTCAGGGCTTCCAGGGAGTCAAAACCCAGGCTGTTGAGCATGGCTTGCTCGTCGCCGGAACGCGGGCCGATGTGGCGCGCGATGAATTCGTTGGCGGTCGTCAGATTGACTTGAGTCATGTCAGCGCTCCTCAGGCTTCAGCGTTGGCTTTGATCAGACGGTCGTAAGCGTCTTGATCCAGCAGTTGGCCGACAGCCGAGGCGTCGCTTGGCTGGAAGCGGAAGAACCAGCCTTCGCCCAGCGGATCTTCGTTGACCAGTTCAGGGCTGCTGTCCAGCGCCGGATTCACTTCCAGCACTTCGCCGTCGAGTGGCATGTACACGCCGCTAGCGGCTTTTACCGATTCCACGGTGGCGGCTTCAGCGCCTTTGTCGTAGGACTGCAGCTCAGGCAGTTGTACGAAAACCACGTCGCCCAGGGCGTTCTGTGCGAAAGCAGTGATGCCGACTGTGACGGTGCCGTCAGCTTCGGTGCGCAGCCATTCGTGATCTTCAGTAAAACGCAACTCGCTCATGGAAACTCCTAAGGGGGCCAGACTCGTCTGGTGGGCGCGATTGAATGCTTGGGCAAAAAGCCCTGCTTTATGGGTGGTTACTAAGCAAAAACGCGGCCAATGTTATTTATTCTTTATAAATCAATAAGTTATTTGTTTTTATGAAAGACTTGAAAAAGCTGGCTGTAGCGAAATCGCTACAGCGCGGACTGAATAAAAAAGCTGAGGTGGATCAAAGCCTTGCGACAGCGGTGATCGGGAGAGGGTGTAGCGATATCATTCCACTGTAGCGCTTTCAGTACAGATGGAGGTCGCTTTTAAAGACGATTTTGAAAACAGCGCAGAACCTGTGGGAGCGGGCTTGCCCGCGATGAGGCCATTACATTCAACCTCTGCCGAATGTTAGATAGCCATCGCGGGCAAGCCCGCTCCCACAGGGTTTTGTGGCGTTGAGAGGATTTGTGTTTCAGCCACAAGTCTTACGGCTTATTGGGTATGCCGTACTTACGCAACCGATGGGCAATCGCGGTGTGGGAGGTTTGCAGGCGGCTGGCCAGTTGGCGGGTCGAGGGGTAGCTGACGTAGAGCTTTTCCAGCAGGGTTTTCTCGAACTCTTCCATGGCCTGTTCAAGGCTGTCGACCTCGCTGTCGCTCTGGCGCGCCACGGAGGTGCCGGCGATATCGAGGTCGCCGATGTCCACCAGGCTGCTTTCGCAAATCGCCGCGGCACGGAAGATCACGTTCTGCAATTGCCGCACATTACCCGGCCAACGATTGCCCAACAGCGCCGGGTAGGTGCCGGGGGCCAGGCGACAGACCGGGCGCTGGATCTGCGCGCAGGCCTGCTGCATGAAGTAGCGCGCCAGCAGCAAAATGTCCTGACCACGTTCGCGCAGGGGCGGGACTTCGACGTTCAGCACGTTGAGGCGATAGAACAGATCTTCGCGGAAGGCGCCTTCGCTAACCATTTTTTCCAGGTCGCGGTGGGTCGCGCTGAGGATCCGCACGTTGACCTTCACTTCGCGATCGCCACCGACCCGTCGGAAGCTGCCGTCGTTGAGAAAGCGCAGTAATTTCGCCTGCAAGTACGGCGACATTTCACCGATCTCGTCGAGAAATACCGTGCCCTGGTTGGCCAGTTCCATCAGCCCCGGTTTACCGCCCCGTTGCGCACCAGTGAAGGCGCCGGGGGCGTAGCCGAACAGTTCGCTTTCAGCGAGGTTTTCCGGCAGTGCCGCGCAGTTCAAGGCCAGGAACGGCGAACTGTGGCGGGCGCTGATGGCGTGGCAGGCGCGGGCCACCAGTTCTTTACCGGTGCCGGTTTCGCCCTGGATCAGCAACGGTGCATCGAGGGCTGCGACTCGCTGGGCGCGAGCCTTGAGCGTACGGATGGCCGGGGATTCGCCGAGCAAGGCATCGAAACCTTCGGCGTGGTCGTGGTGCAGCGCCGAGAGGCGTTCACCGATGCGGTTCGGTTGATACAGGGTCAGCAGGGCGCCGGCATCGGTGATCGGCGTGGCGTCCAGCAGCAGGGTCTGGCCGTTGACGGTGATCTCGCGCAGCGGCAGGCGGAAGCCGTTTTCCAGCAACGTGTCGAGCAGCGCCGGGTCGGCAAACAGCTCGCTGATGCTTTCACCCGCCGGTTCGCGGCCGTACAGGGCAATCAGCGCCGGGTTGGCCAGCAGCACCTTGCCAGCGCTGTCCAGAGCCAGCACCGGGTCGGTCATGGCGGCGAGCAACGCATCGAGTTGCAAGTGACGGCGCTGGCCGGGAAGGATGTCGACCACCGTCACCGCTTGCACGCCGTGCACGCTGAACAGCGCGTCGCGCAGCTCTTCGAGCACTGCCGGGCTCAAGGTCGGGGCGTCGATGTAGACGTTGGGCGGCACCATTTCCACCGCATCCAGATTGAGATTGCGCCCACCGAGCAGGGCCAGGACTTCCTGGGTGATGCCGACGCGGTCGATGAAGCTGACGTGGATACGCATGGGGCGGTTGGGTTCTGGAGTGCGGAGGGTGGCAAGTATGCCTTGGGGCGGGCCAATGGTGAAATCCTGCGCAGGACTTCACGTCACCACAGAACCAAATGTGGGAGCGAGCCTGCTCGCGAATGCGGTCTATCAATCAACGTTCATGTTGATGGTCAGATCGTCATCGCGAGCAGGCTCGCTCCCACAGTTGATTGATGGCGTACATGAAATGTGTGCCCGGTGCAGGGCGGGTTTACTCAAAGTTCTCGAGGTTTACCGGGTCGCCGGATTTCATGTCCAACTGCTTCCGGATGTCTTCAAACATTAAATCGTAATGCTTGTGAACCGAGCCGATCTGGCTGTGTGCCTTCGGGATTCCGTACTTCTCGGCGATTTTCGTCACATTGTTGGCGAAGTTGTAAGCCTCCTCCTTGGGTAGAAAGAAGGTCTCCGACATGTCCTTGCCCTGCATGCTGCCGTGCAGGGTGAACTGTATCCCTTTGCCTTTCTTGGGATCCTGCATGACCTCATAGTCGAGGCGGACGTTGTAACTGACATCATCCGGGGTCAGCGCGTGGCGCTCGATGTGCAGATGACCGGGCTCAAACGTTGCCATTGACGTCTCTCCTTACAAGTAAGTTATGCCAGGTGTCGCCGTGCTGATACGTGTGCCGGCCTTGCCCTGGACGATCGCTTCGATGTCCGAGAGTGAGCCGATCACTGCGGTTTTTCCAGTATGGCGGGCGAACTCGCAGGCCGCCTGGACCTTTGGTCCCATGGAGCCGGCCGCGAAGCCGAGTTTTTCCATGTCATCCGGATGGGCCTGGGCGATGGCTTTCTGGGTGGGTTTGCCGAAGTCGATGAACGCCGCGCTGACGTCGGTGGCGATCACCAATAGATCGCTTTCAAGCTGTTCGGCCAGCAGCGCCGAGCACAGGTCTTTGTCGATCACCGCTTCCACGCCCTGCAGTTTACCGCTGGCACCGTACATCGTAGGGATGCCGCCACCACCGGCACAAATCACGATGCTGCCTTTTTCCAACAGCCACTTGATCGGGCGGATTTCGAAGATGCGTTTCGGTCTTGGGCTGGCCACCACGCGGCGGAACTTGTCGCCGTCCGGAGCAATCGCCCAGCCTTTTTCGGCAGCGAGTTTTTCCGCTTCAGCCTTGGTGTAGACAGGGCCGATGGGTTTGCTGGGGGCCTGGAACGCCGGGTCGTTGGCGTCGACTTCGACCTGGGTCAGCAGGGTGGCGAACGGGACTTCGAAGTCCAGCAGATTGCCCAGTTCCTGTTCAATGATGTAGCCGATCATGCCTTCGGTTTCGGCACCGAGCACGTCCAGCGGATAAGCGGAAACCTGGGTGTAGGCCGCCGCTTGCAGCGACAGCAGGCCGACCTGCGGGCCATTACCGTGGGCAATCACCAGTTGGTTGCCGGAATAAACCTTGGCGATCTGTTCGGTGGCGATCCGGATGTTGGCGCGCTGATTGTCCGCGGTCATGGGTTCACCCCGGCGGAGCAGGGCGTTACCGCCCAAAGCAACGACGATACGCATAATGCAGTCCTTCTAAACAGAGGTTGCGGGCGATTCGGCCCCGGTTGGAACTCGGTCAATGTGGGAGCTGGCTTGCCTGCGATGGCATCACCTCGGTGTATCTGACAGACCGAGGCGATGCCATCGCAGGCAAGCCAGCTCCCACAGGGGCTTTGTTCCTGCAGGAGGAACCGGATCGGTCTTTAGATATCCGCCAACGCCGACACCAGAATCGCCTTGATGGTGTGCATGCGGTTTTCCGCTTGCTCGAAGGCGATGTTGGCCGGCGATTCGAAGACTTCTTCCGTCACTTCGACGCCGTTGGCCAGGTGCGGATAGCGCGCGGCGATGTCTTTGCCGACCTTGGTTTCGCTGTTGTGGAACGCCGGCAGGCAGTGCATGAATTTCACGCGCGGGTTGCCCGAGGCTTTCATCATGTCGGCGTTGACCTGGTAGGGCAGCAGTTGCTCGATGCGCTCGTCCCACGCCTCCACCGGCTCGCCCATCGACACCCAGATGTCGGTGTGGATGAAGTCCACGCCCTTGACCGCTTCTTTCGGGTCTTCGGTGATGGTGATGCGCGCGCCGCTTTCCTCGGCGAAGGCTTTGCACTGATCGATGAAGTCCTGATGTGGCCACAGCGCTTTCGGTGCGGCGATGCGCACGTCCATGCCGAGTTTGGCGCCGATCATCAATAGTGAATTGCCCATGTTGTAGCGGGCATCGCCGAGGTAGGCGTAGCTGATGTCGTGCAGCGGCTTGTCGCTGTGTTCGCGCATGGTCAGGGTGTCGGCGATCATTTGCGTCGGGTGGAATTCAGCGGTCAAACCGTTGAACACCGGCACGCCGGCGAACTTCGCCAGCTCTTCGACAATCTCCTGTTCAAAGCCACGGTACTCGATGGCATCGAACATCCGCCCGAGCACGCGGGCGGTGTCTTTCATGCTTTCTTTGTGGCCGATCTGCGACGACACCGGGTCGATGTAGGTGACGTGCGCGCCCTGATCGTGGGCCGCGACTTCGAAGGCGCAACGGGTGCGGGTCGAGGTTTTTTCGAAGATCAGCGCGATGTTTTTGCCTTGCAGGTGTGGACGCTCGGTGCCGGTGTACTTGGCGCGTTTGAGGTCACGGGACAAGTCCAGCAGGTAGTTCAGCTCGCGAGTGGTGTGGTGCATCAAACTCAGCAGGCTGCGGTTGCGCATATTAAAAGCCATGATTGGATCTCCTTTGGTATCGGTTATCCCCCGGGCCGCGCTGGATAAGCGGCGGCCAGGGTTTGAAAGTTAATAGTCGATAGGGTCGCGAATGATCGGGCAGGTCATGCAGTGGCCGCCGCCACGCCCGCGACCGAGTTCACCGGCGCTGATGGTGATGACCTCGATGCCAGCCTTGCGCAGCAGGGTGTTGGTGTAGGTGTTGCGGTCATAACCGATCACCACACCGGGCTCCACGGCCACCACGTTGTTGCCGTCGTCCCATTGCTCGCGTTCGGCGGCGAAGCTGTTGCCGCCGGTTTCGACGACGCGCAACGCTTTCAGGTTGAGGGCCTTGGCCACGGTGTCGAGGAAGCTGGTTTCTTCGCGGCGGATATCGACGCCGCCCGGTTTGCTTTCATCAGGGCGTACGCTGAAAGCGACGATCTGGTTCACCACTTCCGGGAAAATGGTCACAAGGTCGCGGTCGCAGAAGCTGAACACGGTGTCCAGGTGCATCGCTGCGCGGGACTTCGGCAGGCCGGCGACAATCACACGTTCGACCGCTTTGTTCTTGAACAGATTGACCGCCAATTGACCGATGGCCTGGCGGGACGAACGCTCGCCCATGCCGATCAATACCACGCCGTTGCCGATCGGCATCACATCGCCGCCCTCAAGGGTGGCGCTGCCATGGTCCTGATCCGGATCGCCGTACCAGATCTGGAAGTCGGCGTTGGTGAATTGCGGATGGAATTTGTAGATGGCCGTGGCCAACAACGTTTCCTGACGGCGCGCCGGCCAGTACATCGGGTTGAGCGTCACGCCACCGTAGATCCAGCAGGTGGTGTCGCGGGTGAACTGGGTGTTGGGCAGCGGCGGCAGAATGAAGCTGGAGTGACCGAGAAATTCGCGGAACATCTGAATGGTCTTGCCGCCGAAGCTGTCCGGCAGGTCATCGGCGGAGACACCGCCAATCAGGAATTCGGCAATTTTCCTCGGCTCCAGGCTACGCAGCCAGGAACCGGTTTCGTTGACCAGCCCAAGGCCGACCGAGTTGGCGGTGATCTTGCGTTCCAGAATCCAGTCCAGCGCTTCAGGGATGGCAACGATGTCGGTCAGCAGGTTGTGCATTTCCAGTACGTCGATGTTGCGTTCACGCATCTTGGTGACGAAGTCGAAATGGTCACGCTTGGCTTGGGCAACCCACAGCACATCATCGAAAAGCAGTTCGTCGCAGTTGTTCGGGGTCAGCCGCTGGTGGGCCAGGCCTGGGGAGCAAACCATGACTTTGCGCAGTTTGCCGGCTTCGGAATGGACGCCGTACTTAACTTTTTCGGTGGTCATTACAGTGATCCTCCAGATGACAAATGGGTGAGGTGTTACAGAGTCAGGAAGCCGTCATACAGCCCGTAAGCTGCCACCAGGGCGCCCACGACGACTGCTGCGAAAATCAGCTTCTCGACGTTGGTGAAAACCGGTTTGTTGACTTCAAGCTTGGCCTTGGCGAACAGGATCACGCCGGGCGCATAGAGCAGGGCGGAGAGCAGCAGGTATTTGACGCCACCGGCATAGATCAGCCAGACCGCGTAAATCAACGCGACGGCGCCGATGAACAGGTCTTTCCTGCGCTCGGCTATAGCGTTTTCATAACTTTCGCCGCGTACCGCCAACAGTAGCGCGTAAGCCGCCGACCACAGGTATGGCACCAGAATCATTGAGGTGGCGAGGTAGATCAGCGACAGGTAAGTGCTGGCCGAGAACAGCGTGATGATCAGGAACAACTGGACCATGGCGTTGGTCAGCCACAGCGCATTGACCGGCACATGATTGGCGTTTTCGCGGCGCAAAAAGGCCGGCATGGTGTGGTCCTTGGCGGCGGCGAACATGATCTCCGCACACAGCAACACCCATGACAGCAGAGCACCGAGCAATGAGATGATCAGGCCAACGCTGATCAGCACTGCGCCCCAATGACCGACCACATGTTCCAGCACCGCGGCCATGGACGGGTTCTGCAGTTTCGCCAATTCCGGTTGGGTCATGATGCCCAGCGACAGCACGTTCACCAGCACCAGGAACAGCAGCACGGTGATGAAACCGATGACGGTGGCTTTACCCACATCGCTGCGTTTTTCCGCACGGGCCGAGAAAATGCTTGCGCCTTCGATACCGATGAACACCCACACAGTGACCAGCATCATGTTGCGCACCTGGTTCATCACGCTGCCCAGGTCCGGGTTTTTCACGCCCCAGATGTCGGCGGTGAAGATGTCCAGTTTGAACGCGAAAACAGCGATCAGGACAAACAGCAGCAACGGTACGATTTTGGCGACGGTGGTCACCAGGTTGATGAACGCCGCTTCCTTGATGCCGCGCAATACCAGGAAATGCACACCCCAGAGCAGCACCGACGCACCGATCACGGCAGCTACAGTATTGCCCTCCCCAAAAATGGGGAAGAAGTAGCCGAGGGTGCTGAACAACAGAACGAAGTAACCGACGTTGCCCAGCCAGGCACTGATCCAGTAACCCCATGCAGACGAGAAACCCATGTAATCGCCGAAACCGGCCTTGGCGTAGGCGTAAACACCACCATCCAGATCAGGTTTTCGATTAGCGAGGGTCTGGAACACGAAGGCCAGGGTCAACATGCCCACCGCGGTAATTGCCCAACCGATAAGAACGGCGCCGACGTCGGCACTGGCGGCCATGTTCTGGGGCAAGGAAAAAATCCCGCCACCAATCATCGAGCCGACAACCAGAGCAACCAGTGCGCCGAGTTTCAGTTTTCCGGGGGATTCAGACATTGCATGACTCCAATGCAGGAGAAGAGAAACAACAGGTTAATTTCGTTAGCTGTTCAATCATCTGACTTAGATCAATTCATGGTCACATTCCATTGTTAACTAAAGACTTATGCCTCTTTGGCAGGCATAAGGCTAAATCCCGGAAAGCCCTTTCCAGAGGCCTCGGTTAAAAAGTGAAAGAAATAAAGCGTATCAGTTGAGATTTACACGCTAGTTTGTTTTCTTGTTTTGGCAAGTATTGGTCATTGATTTTGCAGGGGCATGGAATTATTAGGATTTTCCGATAAAACCGCTATTTCCAAATAGGTTCGATAGCGTGATCAGTTATAAAAAGACAGCATTGGCGTTAATTGATAGACGTTATTACGCTTTATCTATTTAGTTAAAAACCGACTATGTGATGGTCTCGCGGCGATAGTGCAGCGGGGAAATGGAGAGGCACGAATGTCGCAACCGACGCAAAAGCTTCGCCTGAGTGCGCTGATCGCTTTGGTGGTGGGATCGATGATTGGTGGCGGGATATTTTCCTTACCGCAAAACATGGCGGCGCGAGCCGATGCCGGGGCGATATTGATTGGTTGGGCGATCACTGCCGTGGGCATGCTGACCCTGGCCTTCGTCTTTCAGACCCTGGCCAATCGCAAACCCGAACTGGACTCCGGGGTGTACGCCTACGCCAAGGCCGGATTCGGCAATTACATGGGGTTCTCGTCTGCCTGGGGATACTGGATCAGCGCCTGGCTGGGCAATGTCGGTTATTTCGTATTGCTGTTCAGTACCCTCGGTTATTTCTTTCCGGTCTTCGGCCAGGGCAACACGCCAATCGCCATCGGCTGCGCGTCGGTGCTGCTGTGGGCGGTGCATTTTCTGGTGCTGCGCGGGATCAAGGAAGCGGCGTTCATCAATCAACTGACCACCGTGGCCAAGATCGTGCCGCTGATTATGTTCATCGTCATCGCCGCCGTGGCCTTCAAGGCGGACATCTTTACCCGTGACATCTGGGGCCGCAGCAACCCGAATTTCGGCGGTGTGATGGATCAGGTGCGCAACATGATGCTGGTCACCGTGTTCGTGTTCATCGGCATTGAAGGCGCCAGCGTGTATTCGGCGAAGGCGCAGAAACGTTCGGACGTGGGCCGGGCGACGGTCATCGGTTTTATCAGTGTGTTGGCATTGCTGGTGCTGGTGAATGTGTTATCTCTTGGGATCATGAGCCAACCGGAATTGGCCACGTTGCAGAACCCGTCGCTGGCCGCGGTGCTGGAACACGTGGTCGGTCATTGGGGCGCGGTGCTGATAAGCGTCGGTCTGGCTGTTTCGCTGCTGGGGGCGTTGTTGTCGTGGGCGCTGCTGTGCGCCGAAATCCTCTTCGCCACGGCCAGGGACAAGACCATGCCGGCGTTCCTGCAAAAGGAAAACGCCAACCATGTGCCGGTCAATGCGCTGTGGCTGACCAACGTGATGATCCAGATTTTTCTGCTGATTACGCTGTTTTCCGCCGGCACTTACACCAGCCTGATTTACCTCGCTTCATCAATGATTCTGGTGCCGTATCTGTGGTCGGCGGCGTATGCGGTGTTGTTGAGCGGTCGAGGGGAAACCTATGAGCATGCTTCGGCCGAGCGCACGAAAGACTTGCTGATCGGCGGCATTGCCCTGTGTTACGCGGTTTGGTTGTTGTACGCCGGCGGGGTGAAATACCTGCTGCTCTCGGCGTTGTTGTATGCACCGGGGGTGATTCTGTTTGCAAAGGCCAAGCGGGAACAGGGCGAGCCGCTGTTTACGTTGGTGGAGAAGGGGATTTTCAGCTGTGTGGTTGCCGGGGCGGGGTTGGCGGCCTATGGCTTGTATAGCGGATTGTTGTCGTTGTGAGGTTATTGCTGGCGTATCAACCGCCTTATGACTGGTCGGCGATGCAGAGCTTCTTGTCGGCGCGGGCGGTGGTCGGGATGGAAACCGTGGTCGATGGGGTGTACTCGCGCAGCATCGGCTTGAACGGTGTTCACGGGGTGATTTCGGTCAGGCCAGGGACGGGCGATGTGCTGGAAGTGACGCTGGATTTTCCTGATTCAGCGGCAGTGCCGGAGATTGTCGCGCGGCTACGGCGGATGTTTGATCTGGACGCAAATTTGCCAGCCATTCATCGACAACTGGCGGTTGATCCGTTAATGGCGCGCTTGATTGCCGCCCGTCCGGGGCTGCGAGTGCCCGGGGCTTGGGATGGGCTGGAGTTGGCCATTCGTGCGGTGTTGGGGCAGCAGATTAGCGTGGTCGCGGCGATTAAGTTGGCGGGGAGACTGGTGGTGCAATATGGACAGCCATTGCAGTCGCCGATGCCGGGGTTGAGTCATGTGTTTCCTGATGCTGCCACATTGGCAGCTGCGGATCTGGCAATGTTGGGGATGCCGAAAAGTCGCGGTCGGACCTTGTCCGGCGTGGCTCAGGCGTTGCTGGATGATCCCTTGTTGTTTGAGCCGAGGGAAGGCGGTGTGGCGCGGTTGCTGGCATTGCACGGGATTGGTGACTGGACGGCGCAATACATTGCCTTGCGACAGTTGCGGGAGATGGATGCATTTCCGAGTGGGGATGTGGGGTTGATCAATTCGCTGGCGGCGCTGGAAGGTCGAGCGGTGACGGCTCGGGAGTTGTGGGCACGGGCCGAGGCTTGGCGGCCCTGGCGAGGGTATGCGGCGCAGGTGCTTTGGACATCGCTGAGCCGACCGGATTGAGCTGAGCTGAGATGTGTAGTGACTTTTCGGCTCCCTTCGCGAGCAAGCCCGCTCCCACAGTTGACCGAGTTTCCTTGAAGGAATGCGATCACATGTGGGAGAGGGCTTGCTCGCGAAGGGGGCAGAACAGTCACCACCACTGCGCGCGATGGGAACCCAATTCCCCGGCCGGCAGTGCCCACTGCAACGGAGTTCCGGTGATTTTCAGTGGCACCTGCAGCCGATGGGCCGGCCCCCAAGGTGTCTGCTCAACCAACATCCCTTGATCGTTGTCATCCTCCGCCCGCAACGCCTCATCGGTCCCCGCGCCATGTTCAATCAGCAACTTGGCGGTCCGCGCCAACGACAACCTGGCCGACCCGCCACGTCCCAATAACTTGATTGCCGCAGCTGCCATCAAATACCCGGTGGCGTGATCTAGCGCCTGTACCGGCAGCGGTGTCGGTTTGTTTGCCTTCTTCCACTGCATCCCTGCTTCGGCAATCCCGCTGCTCATCTGTACCAAACTGTCGAACCCTCGACGGTTCTGCCAGGGGCCGCTCCAACCGTAGGCGTTGAGGCACACATCAATCAGGCCCGGCGCCAGTTTTCGACGCACGGCGACGCCGTAGCCCAACCTTTCCAATGCGTCGGCGCGGTAGCCGTGGAGCAAGATATCGGCGTCCTTGAGCAGGCTTTCGAACACCGCGCGATCAGTCTTGTCGTGCAGATCCAGACGCGCACAACGTTTGCCCAAAGTGACTTCCGGCACCACGCCCGGTTCGTTCCAGGTTGGTGGGTCGATGCGCAAAACATCGGCGCCGAGCCCTGCGAGAAAGCGGCTGGCGATGGGCCCCGCGAGCACGCGCGTGAGGTCCAGCACCTTGATCCCGGCCAGCGGTTGCGCCACCGAACCCCTCCACGGTTTGAGGTTTTGGCTGTTGTCGGCGCTGAACTGAATCAACGGCTCGGCGTTCACCGCCAAACCTTGGGGATGCGCTTGCCATTGCGCCCAGCTGCGCATTTCGGCCGCACATCCACCGGCATCAACAACGGCCTGCTCCAGATCACTTTTCACCCATTGCGCAACCTTGCTCGCCATCGCGGCGCGGTCGACACAGGCGCCGAGCACGCTTTCAGCAGCGGCACGATGATGAGGCGCGTTGGTGTGCAGGCGGATCCAGCCGTCCTTGGTCGCATAGTCACCGGCAACCGGGTCCCACAACGGCGGGACGCTCCAGCCCACGGGGCGGATCGACGTTGCGAACCAGAACGACGCCAGGCGGCGGTCGACTTCAAGGGCAGGCAAACGGCCGGTGTGTTGTTGCAGTAACTCACTGACAGCCTGACCGGCAGCGGCAATGCTCGCGCAGGCAAGGTCAGTGACGGCAAACGCCGAGGGCAGGGCGCCGCTCGATTTGAACGGGATTGGGGTGTGCGGCAAGCCGAGTGTGGCTTGAATGGACGTGAGTAAATCAGTCATCGAAGGCCCTCCGGAACGAGAGCCCGAGCATAGATCAAAATACCGCTCGATTAGATGAAAACGCCGATCGCCGGCCGAATACTTGACCCTGTGGGAGCTGGCTTGTCTGCGATGGCGGTGTATCAGCCAATAGAGATTCGGCTGACACACCGCCATCGCAGGCAAGCCAGCTCCCACAGGATTTGTGATTGTTGCTACGCCCGGAACGGGTCACGCTTTACCCACGCCCCAGCAGATAGGTCGCGTAATCCGGGATGCGGTGTTCGTGAGCCTGATCCATCAACGGGCTGCTGAGCAGGTAATCGGCGCTGCATTCGTTGCAGGCCACCGGGATGTTCCACACCGCCGCGACCCGCAGCAGCGCCTTGATATCCGGGTCATGGGGCTGCGGTTCGAACGGGTCCCAGAAGAACACCAGCATGTCGACCCGCTGCTCGGCGATACGCGCGCCCAGTTGCTGATCACCGCCCAGCGGACCGCTGATCATGCTTTCCACCGGCAGGTCGAGGCGTTGTTGCAACAACAACCCCGTCGTGCCGGTGGCGACCAGTTCATGTTGCGCGAGTTTGTCTTTCTGCCGCTCGGCCCAATCCAGCAAAAATACTTTGCAGTGGTCGTGGGCAACCAGGGCGATACGCTTGCGCGCGGCCAGGGTTTTTTGCGTAAAGCTGATACCGATCATCGCTTGCTTCTCCTGCCGAGAATGCGCCTGGGACGACGCATTTTTCGGCGTTTCACCGCGCTCAACGTAGAGTGAGACGCTTACTCGGCGTTGCAGAGCGCCAGGCAGTTATCGAGCATGCGGTTGGAGAAGCCCCATTCGTTGTCGTACCAGGCCAGCACTTTGAGCAGCTTGCCGCTGGACTTGGTGTGGTTGGCGTCGAAGATCGACGACAGCGGGTTGTGGTTGAAGTCGCTGGAAACCAGCGGCAGGGTGTTGTAACCCAGGATCTTCGAGTGCTGGCTGGCTTGTTTGAGCATCGCGTTGACTTCATCGGCCGACGCTTCGCGCTTGAGCTGCACGGTCAGGTCCACCAGCGACACATTGATCACCGGTACACGCACCGCCATGCCGGTCAGTTTGCCCGCCAGTTCCGGCAGCACCAGGCCTACCGCTTCAGCGGCGCCGGTCTTGCTCGGGATCATGTTCTGGGTGGCGGAACGGGCGCGGTACGGGTCGGTGTGGTAGACGTCG
This sequence comes from Pseudomonas sp. S2_A02, assembly GCF_054668495.1. Classification (NCBI taxonomy): domain Bacteria; kingdom Pseudomonadati; phylum Pseudomonadota; class Gammaproteobacteria; order Pseudomonadales; family Pseudomonadaceae; genus Pseudomonas; species Pseudomonas sp. S2_A02. The sequence continues at coordinate 5,213,199 of NZ_CP162776.1, forward strand.
GTCAGGTTCTGATCGTTGGTGTAGGCATGGATGGTGGTCATCAGACCGCTTTCGATGCCTAGCTCGCGATGCAGCACCTGGGCCACTGGGGCCAGGCAGTTGGTGGTGCACGAGGCGTTGGAAATGATCTGGTGCGATTGGCGCAGAATGTCGTGGTTAACCCCATATACCACGGTGGCGTCAGCGCCTTTGGCCGGGGCCGAGATGATCACTTTGCGCGCGCCGGCCGTAATATGCGCGGCGGCTTTGGCACGGTCGGTGAACAGACCGGTGCATTCGAACACGACATCGACCTTTTCCGCGGCCCAAGGCAGTTCGGCCGGGTTGCGAATGGCGCTGACCGAAATACGGTCGCCGTTGACGGTCAGGCTTTCCTGATCGTGCTGGACATCGGCATCGAATGTGCCGTGAACGGTGTCGTACTTGAGCAGATGGGCATTCATCGAGCTGTCGCCCAGATCGTTGATCGCTACGATCTGCAGATCCTGACGATAACCTTGGGTATACAGTGCGCGCAGGACATTACGGCCGATACGGCCAAAACCATTGATTGCAATTCGAAGAGTCATTTACAGCGCCGCCGTCGTTTTGTTGTTGGAATTACAAGATTATTCGCAAAAAAATAGAAAACAAGCCTTTTTAGTGGCAATATTTTGTTTTATCTACAACGAGTGACCTGAATCAACTGGTCCGAATGATCAAGAAAACCGTCTGTCATCCCAATCACAGCGGTGCTTGATCAGCATAGACAATCAGGTCGCCACATCCGTTAGCCTGGAGTTCTACACATGCATCCCCGCGTCCTTGAGGTCACCGAACGGCTTATCGCCCGCAGCCGCACCACGCGTGAGGCTTACCTTGCATTGATCCGCGGCGCCGCCAGCGACGGCCCGATGCGCGGCAAGCTGCAATGCGCCAACTTCGCCCATGGCGTGGCCGGGTGTGGCAGCGACGACAAGCACAGCCTGCGGATGATGAACTCCGCCAACATCGCAATAGTTTCGTCATATAACGACATGCTCTCGGCGCACCAGCCGTACGAAGTCTTCCCGGAACAGATCAAAAAAGCCCTGCGCGAAATCGGCTCCGTCGGCCAGTTCGCCGGTGGCACCCCCGCGATGTGCGATGGCGTGACCCAGGGCGAGCCCGGCATGGAACTGAGCCTGCCGAGCCGCGAAGTGATCGCGCTGTCCACCGCTGTAGCGCTGTCCCACAACATGTTCGATGGTGCGCTGATGCTCGGCATCTGCGACAAGATCGTGCCGGGCCTGATGATGGGCGCGTTGCGGTTCGGTCATCTGCCGACGATTTTCGTGCCGGGCGGGCCGATGGTTTCGGGCATTTCCAACAAGCAGAAAGCCGATGTGCGTCAGCGTTACGCCGAAGGCAAGGCGACTCGCGAAGAGCTGCTGGAATCGGAGATGAAGTCCTATCACAGCCCTGGCACCTGCACTTTCTACGGCACCGCCAACACCAACCAGTTGCTGATGGAAGTCATGGGCCTGCACTTGCCGGGCGCCTCGTTCGTCAACCCGAACACCCCGTTGCGCGATGCCTTGACCCGTGAAGCGGCGCACCAGGTCACCCGCTTGACCAAGCAGAACGGCGACTTCATGCCGATCGGCGAAATCGTCGACGAGCGTTCGCTGGTCAACTCCATCGTGGCCCTGCACGCCACCGGCGGTTCGACCAACCACACGCTGCACATGCCGGCCATCGCCATGGCCGCGGGCATTCAACTGACCTGGCAGGACATGGCCGACCTCTCCGAGGTGGTGCCGACCCTGAGCCACGTGTACCCGAACGGCAAAGCCGACATCAACCACTTCCAGGCGGCGGGCGGCATGTCGTTCCTGATCCGCGAACTGCTGGAAGCCGGCCTGCTTCACGAAAACGTCAACACCGTGCTGGGCCACGGCCTGAGCCGCTACACCAAGGAACCGTTCCTCGATAACGGTGAACTGGTCTGGCGCGAAGGTCCGATCGAAAGCCTCGACGAAAACATTCTGCGTCCGGTCGCTCGCGCATTCTCGCCAGAGGGTGGCTTGCGCGTGATGGAAGGCAACCTCGGCCGCGGCGTGATGAAAGTTTCCGCCGTCGCTTTGGAAAACCAGGTCGTCGAAGCACCGGCGATGGTGTTCCAGGATCAACAGGACCTGGCCGATGCGTTCAAGGCCGGTCTGCTGGAGAAGGATTTCGTCGCGGTGATGCGCTTCCAGGGGCCGCGCTCCAACGGCATGCCGGAACTGCACAAGATGACGCCGTTCCTCGGCGTGCTGCAGGATCGCGGCTTCAAAGTCGCGTTGGTGACTGATGGACGCATGTCCGGCGCCTCGGGGAAAATCCCGGCGGCGATTCACGTCAGCCCCGAAGCTTATGTGGGCGGCGCTTTGGCGCGGGTGCAAGAGGGCGATATCATCCGCGTCGATGGCGTCAAAGGCACCCTGGAGCTTAAGGTGGACGCCGAAGAATTCGCAGCGCGCGAACCTGCCAAGGGCCTGTTGGGCAACAACATTGGCAGCGGTCGCGAACTGTTTGGTTTCATGCGCATGGCCTTCAGCTCCGCAGAGCAGGGCGCCAGCGCCTTTACTTCTGCCCTGGAGACGCTTAATTGAAACTGGCTTTGGTCGGTGACATCGGTGGCACCAACGCACGTTTCGCGTTGTGGAAAAACCAGCAGCTGGAATCGGTCCAGGTGCTGGCGACGGCAGACCACGCCAGCCCGGAGGAAGCCATTGCGCTTTACCTGAGCGGGCTCGGTCTGGCGCCGGGTTCGATCGGTTCGGTGTGCCTGTCGGTGGCAGGCCCCGTGAGCGGCGATGAATTCAAGTTCACCAACAATCACTGGCGGCTCAGTCGCAAGGGTTTCTGCAAGACCTTGCAGGTGGATCAACTGCTGTTGATCAACGATTTTTCGGCAATGGCGCTAGGCATGACCCGCTTGCAACCGGGCGAGTTTCGGGTGGTCTGCGAAGGCACGCCGGAACCGTTGCGGCCGGCGGTAGTGATCGGCCCGGGTACTGGCCTGGGCGTGGGCACATTGCTCGATCTGGGCGAGGGCCGTTTTGCCCCGTTGCCGGGGGAGGGCGGTCACGTCGACCTGCCGCTGAGCAGCCCGCGAGAAACCCAACTGTGGCAGCACATCTTCAACGAGATCGGCCATGTCAGTGCTGAAACGGCATTGAGCGGCAGTGGTTTGCCGCGAGTCTACCGGGCGATCTGCGCGGTGGACGGTCACACGCCTGTGCTCGACACGCCTGAGTCGATTACGGCGGCCGGGCTGGCGGGCGATCCGATTGCCCTGGAAGTGCTCGAGCAGTTCTGCTGCTGGCTCGGTCGCGTGGCCGGCAACAACGTGCTGACCACCGGTGCACGGGGTGGTGTGTACATCGTTGGCGGCGTGATTCCACGGTTTGCCGATTTCTTCATTGAAAGTGGTTTCGCCCGGTGCTTCGCCGACAAGGGTTGCATGAGCGATTACTTCAAAGGCATTCCGGTGTGGCTGGTGACGGCGCCGTATTCCGGGTTGGTGGGCGCGGGTGTGGCTCTGGATCAGGCGCAGTAATGATCGTTCCCACGCTCTGCGTGGGAATGCAGCCCGTGACGCTCCGCGTCACTGGACGCGGAGCGTCCCTTGAAGCATTCCCACGCAGAGCGTGGGAACGATCGAATTTACGCACGATCAGGCATAATCCGCCCAATTCAAACAACAAGGACGCCGCCCCGTGAGCTCAGTCAACAAGTCGATTTTGTTGGTCGATGACGATCAAGAGATACGCGAGTTGCTGGACACCTACCTGACCCGGGCCGGTTTCCAGGTGCGCACCACGCCTGATGGAGCAGGTTTTCGTCAGGCCTTGAACGAGGCACCGAGCGATCTGGTGATTCTCGACGTGATGCTGCCGGACGAAGACGGTTTCAGCCTCTGTCGCTGGATCCGTCAGCACCCGCGTCAGGCCCAGGTGCCGATTATCATGCTCACCGCCAGCTCCGACGAGGCCGACCGCGTCATCGGCCTGGAACTGGGCGCCGACGACTACCTTGGCAAACCCTTCAGCCCCCGTGAATTGCAGGCGCGCATCAAAGCCTTGTTGCGCCGCGCGCAGTTCGGCCAGGAGCGTTCCGGCAGCGAAGTGCTGGCTTTCGACGACTGGCGTCTGGACATGGTCAGCCATCGACTGTTCCACATCGACGGCGAGGAAGTGATTCTCTCAGGCGCCGATTTTGCGCTGCTGAAACTGTTCCTCGATCACCCTCAGGAAATCCTCGACCGCGACACCATCGGCAACGCCACCCGTGGCCGTGACTTGATGCCGCTGGATCGCATCGTCGACATGGCGGTCAGCCGTTTGCGCCAGCGCCTGCGTGACACCGAAAAACCGCCACGGCTGATCCGCACCGTGCGTGGCAGTGGCTACCAATTGGCAGCCAACGTGGTTGCCAGCAATGGTCACTGAGTTCCTGCGCAAGCTCGCCGGGCGGGTGCCGGTGCCGCGCTCGCTGCTCGGACGAATGTTGTTGCTGACCCTGCTGGCGGTGCTGTTCGCCCAGGCGCTGTCGAGCGTGATCTGGGTTTCGCAATTGCGCGCCACGCAGCTTGAAGGCCTGGTCACCAGTGCCCGCAGCCTGGCCCATTCGATGACGGCCAGCGTCAGTTATTTCCGCTCGTTGCCGGTGGCGTTTCGACCGCTGGTGCTTGATCAATTGCGCAGCATGGGTGGCACCCGATTCGTGGTGACGCTCAACGACAAACCCTTGGGCATGGAAGTGCTGCCGATCACCCCGCGCAAAGAAGCGGTGCTCAAAGCGGTGGGTGAAGTGCTGCGCGAGTCGCTGGGTCAGGACATCGATATCTCAGTGACGTTCGTCAGCCCCGAAGACCTGCGGATTTTCAACGGTGGCCTGAAACTCGATGAGTTGCCGCGCTCCTGGGCGCATTACGCGTTGACCCTGGAACCGGTGAACCCGCCGGTGTTGGTCACGCAAATCCAGATGGCACCGGGTGAATGGCTGTACATCGCCTCACTGTTGCCGGAGCCCTACACCAGCCTTGAAGAACAAGGCCTGCCGGCGCAGCAGGTCTGGTTCATCGTGCTCACCAGCGGTTTCCTGCTGCTGTTCATCGGCCTGTTGGTGCACTGGCAGAGCCGACCGCTCAAGCGACTGGCGCGAGCGGCGCGGGATATGTCTCTCGGTGCCGAAGTCGAACCGGTGGCCGAGGGCGGCGGCAGTGAAGTGGTGGAAGTGGGCCGCGCCTTCAATGCGATGCGTGAGCGCATCAGCCGTTACCTGACCGAACGCAGCCAATTGTTCAGCGCGATTTCCCATGACTTGCGCACGCCGATTACCCGGCTGCGACTGCGGGTCGAATTGCTTGAAGACGAAAAGCTGCAAGCCAAGTTCGGCCGTGATCTGGATGAGCTGGAGTTGCTGGTCAAAGGCGCGTTGCAATGCGTGAAAGACACTGACATCCATGAAAACATCGAACCGGTGGACCTCAACCATGTGCTCGACTGTCTGGTGGAACCGTATCTGGCGCCCAACGGCAATGGCCGCGTGACCCAGCAGGGGCGCGCGCTGGCGCCGTATCCCGGTAAGCCATTGGCGCTCAAGCGTTGCATCGGCAACCTGATCGACAACGCCTTGAAGTATGGGCAGAACGCGCATTTGCATATCGATGATGACGAGAGCGCGTTTGTCCTGCATGTCGACGATGAAGGGCCGGGCGTACCGGAGCAGCGGTTGGAGCAAGTGTTCGAGCCGCACTTCCGCTTGGCCGGGCAGCAGCAGGGTTATGGCTTGGGGCTGGGGATCGCGCGCAACATTGCCCACAGCCATGGCGGTGAAGTCAGCCTGCAAAACCTGCGTGAAGGCGGGTTGCGGGTGACGTTGCAGTTGCCGCGCAGTGTTGACTAAAGACCGCGTTATCGTTCATCGCGGGCAAGCCCGCTCCCACAGGATTACCTGCATTTTCAAGGTATGTGCATAACCTTGTGGGAGCGGGCTTGCCCGCGATGGCGTCAGATCAATCAACGCATTCTCCAAGGCAAATGTCACAACTCGGTGACATAACTCGCCCCCTTCGTTACCTGCCCGTCACCGCTCGTTGTTTAGACTGCCCCCAGTCATAACAACAAAAAAGGTACTCCCATGGACACCTTCCAACCCGCCTTCAGCAGTTGGCTGAACGCGCCTGCCCATCAGCAATGGCTCGCCGCTGAAGGCCTGCGCCTGCTGGGATTCGCCAAGGCTTCAAAGCGTGCCGAAGGTTTCGGCAACCTCGATGAAAAGGGTCGCCTGCCGGCGAACGCGCAAGCCGAAACCATGAACACCGCCCGCATGACCCACAGCTTCGCCATGGCCCACATCCAGGGTATGCCGGGTTTTGCCGAGCTGGTGGATCACGGCATCCAGGCCCTCAGTGGGCCGCTACGTGATGCCAAACACGGAGGCTGGTTCGCCACGCCCGAACACCGCGATGGCAATACCGGCAAAGCCGCTTACCTGCATGCGTTCGTGGCGTTGGCCGCGAGTTCTGCAGTGGTCGCTCAACGCCCCGGTGCACAAGCCTTGCTCGATGATGCGATCCATATCATCGACACGCATTTCTGGTGCGAGGAGGAGGGCGCCATGCGCGAATCCTTCAACCGCGATTGGAGTGACGAGGAAGCCTATCGCGGCGCGAACAGCAACATGCACGCTACCGAAGCCTTTCTCGCCCTGGCCGATGTCACCGAGGACAACCGCTGGCTGATTCGCGCCCAGCGCATCGTCGAGCGCGTCATTCACGATCACGCCGCGGCCAATGACTATCTGGTGGTCGAGCATTTCGACCGCGACTGGCAGCCGCTGCGCGAATACAACCACGACAATCCGGCCGACGGTTTTCGCCCTTACGGCACCACGCCGGGCCATGGTTTCGAATGGGCGCGGCTGTTGCTGCATCTTGAAGCAGCGCGTGTACAGGCCGGGATACTCACGCCGGGCTGGCTCGCCACCGATGCGCAAAAACTCTTCGAGCACAATTGCCGTCACGGCTGGGATGTCGACGGTGCGCCGGGCATTGTCTACACCCTCGACTGGGATAATCGCGCAGTGGTTCGTCATCGCCTGCACTGGACTCATTGCGAAGCCAGCGCCGCCGCCAGTGCGCTGCTCAAACGCACCGGTGACGAGCAATACGAGCACTGGTACCGACTGTTCTGGGAATTTTGTGACAGTCACTTCATTGACCGCTGCGATGGCAGCTGGCATCACGAACTCGATCCGCTGAACCGTCCGAGTGCCGATATCTGGGCCGGCAAACCCGACCTGTATCACGCCTGGCAAGCCGTTTTGATCCCACGCCTGCCGCTGGCCCCGAGCATGGCCACGGCGCTGGCGCAATTGTCGCAGAGCGTTGCTGTGTAACCATGTGGTGACATTCACGCGTCCCTTCGTTACCTGCGAAGGGGCATCCCCTGTTTAGAATCCTATGCAGCGCAAGCACCAGACTTGCATGCATAACAACAAGAAAGGTACTACTAGATGAATGCGATTTCTCGCCTCGCTACTGTCATTTCTCTCGCTTCACTGCTTCCCGTTGCTGCATTCCCCGTCAGTGCCCTTGCCGCCGATGCCAAAGGTTCGGTGGAAGTCGTTCACTGGTGGACGTCTGGTGGTGAAAAAGCGGCCGTCGATGTACTCAAGGCTCAAGTCGAAAAAGACGGCTTCACCTGGAAAGACGGCGCAGTCGCCGGCGGTGGCGGCTCCACAGCCATGACCGTACTCAAAAGCCGCGCCGTGGCCGGTAACCCGCCGGGCGTTGCCCAGATCAAGGGGCCGGACATCCAGGAGTGGGGCAGCACAGGCCTGCTCAGCACCGACACCCTCAAAGAGGTTTCCAAGTCCGAAGGCTGGGATAACCTGCTGATCAAGAAAGTCTCCGACACCGTGAAATACGAAGGCGATTACGTCGCCGTGCCGGTGAACATCCACCGCGTCAACTGGCTGTGGATCAACCCGGAAGTCTTCAAGAAAGCCGGGATCGAAAAAGCACCGACCACCCTCGAAGAATTCTATGCCGCTGGCGACAAGCTCAAAGCCGCCGGCTTCATCGCGCTCGCTCACGGTGGCCAGCCTTGGCAGGACAGCACTGTGTTTGAAGATGTGGTGCTCTCGGTCATGGGCGCAGACGGTTACAAGAAAGCGCTGGTCGACCTGGATCAGAAAACCCTCTCGGGCCCCGAGATGGCCAAGGCCTTCACCGAGCTGAAAAAAATCACCGGCTATATGGACCCGAACCGCGCCGGTCGTGACTGGAACATCGCGGCCGCCGACGTCATCAACGGCAAGGCCGGCATGCAGATGATGGGCGACTGGGCCAAGAGCGAATGGACCGCCGCGAAGAAAGTCGCAGGCAAGGACTACCAGTGCGTGCCGTTCCCGGGCACCGAAAAAGCCTTCACCTACAACATCGACTCGATGGCTGTATTCAAGCTCAAAGCCGATCGCAAAGGCGACATCGCCGCCCAACAAGACCTGGCCAAGGTCGCTCTGGGCAAAGACTTCCAGAAAGTCTTCAGCATCAACAAAGGCTCGATCCCGGTGCGTACCGACATGCTTAACGACATGAGCGCGCTGGGCTTCGATTCTTGCGCTCAAGCGTCCGCCAAGGATTTCCTGGCTGACGAGAAGACTGGCGGCCTGCAACCAAGCATGGCGCACAACATGGCCACCTCCCTGGCCGTGCAGGGCGCGATCTTCGATGTGGTCACCAACTTCATGAACGACAAGAACGCTGACCCGGCGACGGCCAGCAAGCAACTGGCGTCGGCCGTCAAAGCTGCCCAGTAACTCCTGACACCGCGTGTCCCCTGTGGGAATGGGTTTATGTGGGAGTCGGGCTTGCCCACGATGCAGGCGACTCGGTTTAATTTCAAACCGAGTTGATGCCATCGCAGGCAAGCCAGCTCCCACAGAAGCCCGCTCCCACAAGGGGGCGCCGTGCCGATTTCTTTTCTCTTCACCTGGATTATCCCGATGAGCTCTGTGGCGGTTTTCAGCAAAGCCTCACCGTTCGACGCATTGCAGCGCTGGCTCCCCAAGCTGGTTTTGGCGCCAAGCATGCTGATCGTCCTGGTTGGTTTTTACGGTTACATCATCTGGACATTTGTTCTGTCCTTCACCAATTCCAGCTTCATGCCGAGCTACAAGTGGGTCGGCCTGCAGCAATACATTCGCCTGATGGACAACGATCGCTGGTGGGTCGCGAGCAAGAACCTCGCGGTGTTCGGCGGCATGTTCATCGGCATCAGCCTGGTGCTGGGCGTGTTCCTCGCCGTACTGCTGGATCAGCGCATTCGCAAGGAAGGCTTCATCCGCACCGTTTACCTGTACCCGATGGCGCTCTCGATGATCGTTACCGGTACCGCGTGGAAATGGCTGCTCAACCCAGGCCTGGGTCTGGACAAGATGCTGCGCGACTGGGGCTGGGAAGGCTTCCGTCTCGACTGGCTGGTGGATCAGGATCGCGTGGTGTATTGCCTGGTGATCGCCGCCGTGTGGCAAGCCTCCGGGTTTGTGATGGCGATGTTCCTGGCCGGCCTGCGTGGCGTCGATCAATCGATCATCCGCGCGGCGCAAGTCGACGGTGCGAGCCTGCCGACCATCTACCTGAAGATCGTATTGCCAAGCCTGCGCCCGGTGTTCTTCAGCGCCTTCATGATCCTGGCGCACATCGCGATCAAGAGCTTCGACCTGGTGGCAGCAATGACTGCGGGTGGTCCGGGTTACTCGTCCGACCTGCCGGCGATGTTCATGTACTCCTTCACTTTCAGCCGTGGCCAGATGGGCATTGGTTCGGCGAGCGCCATGATGATGCTCGGCGCGATCCTGGCGATTCTGGTGCCGTACCTGTACTCCGAATTGCGAGGCAAACGCCATGAGTAATCAACTTGGCAAGTCGGGCATCAGCTTCAGCCGCATCGCCATTTACGCAACCCTGTTGCTGGCCGCGGCGATCTATCTGGTGCCGCTGGTGGTGATGCTGCTGACCAGTTTCAAATCGCCGGAAGACATCCGCACCGGCAACCTGTTGAGCTGGCCGCAAGTGATTGATGGCATCGGCTGGATCAAGGCCTGGGACAGTGTCGGCAGCTACTTCTGGAACTCGGTGAAAATCACCGTGCCGGCGGTACTGATCTCTACTTTCATCGGTGCCATGAATGGGTACGTGCTGTCGATGTGGCGCTTCCGTGGTTCGCAACTGTTCTTCGGCCTGTTGTTGTTCGGCTGCTTCCTGCCGTTCCAGACCGTGCTGCTGCCAGCCTCGTTCACCCTCGGCAAGATCGGTTTGGCCAACACCACCACGGGCCTGGTGCTGGTGCACGTGGTCTACGGCCTGGCGTTCACCACGCTGTTCTTCCGCAACTACTACGTGAGCATTCCAGATGCGCTGGTCAAGGCGGCGCGGCTGGATGGTGCGGGCTTCTTCACGATTTTCTGGAAGATCCTGCTGCCGATGTCGATTCCGATCGTGATGGTCTGCCTGATCTGGCAGTTCACGCAAATCTGGAATGACTTCCTGTTCGGCGTGGTCTTCGCCAGTGGCGATGCCCAGCCGATTACCGTGGCCCTGAACAACCTGGTCAACACCAGCACCGGGGCCAAGGAATACAACGTTGATATGGCCGCCGCGATGATCGCCGGGCTGCCGACACTGCTGGTCTACATATTCGCTGGCAAGTATTTCCTGCGTGGGCTGACGTCCGGCGCGGTCAAGGGGTAGAACATGGCAACTCTCGAATTACGCAACGTCAACAAGACCTACGGTGCCGGTTTGCCGGACACCCTGAAAAACATCGAACTGAAGATCAATGACGGTGAGTTCCTGATCCTGGTCGGTCCATCGGGCTGTGGTAAATCCACCTTGATGAACTGCATCGCTGGTCTGGAAAACATCAGCGGCGGGGCGATCCTGGTGGACGACGCCGACATCAGCGGCATGAGCCCGAAAGATCGCGACATCGCCATGGTGTTCCAGTCTTACGCGCTGTACCCGACCATGAGCGTGCGCGACAACATTGCGTTCGGCCTGAAGATTCGCAAAATGCCCACCGCCGAAATCGACGAAGAAGTCGCTCGCGTGGCCAAGCTGCTGCAAATCGAACACCTGCTGAGTCGCAAACCGGGTCAGCTCTCCGGCGGCCAACAACAGCGCGTGGCCATGGGCCGGGCGCTGGCGCGGCGGCCGAAGATTTACCTGTTCGACGAACCGCTGTCCAACCTCGACGCCAAGCTGCGGGTCGAGATGCGCACCGAAATGAAACTGATGCACCAGCGCCTGAAAACCACCACGGTCTACGTGACCCACGACCAGATCGAAGCCATGACCCTGGGCGACAAAGTGGCGGTGATGAAGGACGGGATCATTCAGCAATTCGGCACGCCGAAAGACATCTACAACAACCCGGCCAACCTGTTCGTGGCGAGCTTTATCGGTTCGCCGCCAATGAACTTCATCCCTCTGCGATTGCAGCGTAAGGAAGGTCGGTTGGTAGCGCTGCTCGACAGCGGTCAGGCGCGCTGCGAATTGCCGCTGGGCATGCAGGACGCCGGGCTCGAAGACCGCGAAGTGATCCTCGGCATGCGCCCGGAGCAGATCGTGCTGGCGGGCAGCGAGCCGAATGGTTTGCCGACCATTCGTGCCGAAGTGCAAGTCACCGAACCGACCGGTCCCGACACCCTGGTGTTCGTCAATCTCAACGACACCAAAGTCTGCTGCCGCCTGGCACCGGACGTCGCGCCGGCCGTGGGCGAGACCCTGACCCTGCAATTCGATCCTTCGAAAGTGCTGTTGTTCGATGCCAAGACCGGTGAACGCCTGGGGGTGGCCGGCCTGCCAAAAACCGAAGCTCACAGCGCTAACGTCGCGCAGTTCAAAGGCAGATAAAGATCAAATGTGGAGCGGGCTTGCTCGCGAAAGCGGTCTGACATTCAACACTGATGTCGACTGACACACCGCCTTCGCGAGCAAGCCCGCTCCCACAGGGGGGATTCGCGGCAGATGGGGACATCTGCCGCAATCGATGTAAACCGCGTTAGATAAAAACAGTTAATAACAATAAAGACGAGGATGTAGGGATGAAGAAGAAGAACAACGCTCAGCTTATCTGCCAGTTGTCGGCTCTTGCGGTGATGACTATGGCCGGTAGCGTACACGCGGCTGACGCGTTCAGTGCCGACTCGCAGTGGATGACCGGTGATTGGGGCGGCGAGCGGACCAAGCTGATCGAACAGGGTATCGACATCAAGGCCGACTACGTCGGTGAAGTGGGCGCCAACCTGCATGGCGGCTACAACGACGACAAGACGGCGCGTTACGCCGACCAGTTTGGCTTGGGCGTGGCGCTGGACCTGGAAAAACTCTGGGGCTGGGATAACACCCAGGCCAAGATCCAGCTCACCAACCGTAACGGTCAGAACATCTCCAATGACCGTGTCGGCGACCCGCGTGCCGGCACCTTGAGTTCCTCCCAGGAAGTCTACGGCCGTGGCCACATGGTCCGTCTGACCCAATTGTGGATCAAGCACCAGTTCCTTGACGGTAAACTGGACGTCAAGGCTGGTTACTTCGGCGAAGGCGAAGACTTCAACACCTTCCCTTGCGAGTTCCAGAACCTGGCGTTCTGCGGTTCACAAGCGGGTAACTGGGCGACGGGTATCTGGTACAACTGGCCGGTCATGCAGGCGGCGGTTCGCGTGAAGTACAACATCACGCCTGAGTTCTATGCGCAGATCGGCGCGTACAACCAGAACCCATCGCAACTGGAGCACGGTAACGGCTTCAAGCTCAGCGGCAGTGGTACCAAGGGCACCGTCTTGCCGGTCGAACTGGTCTGGTCGCCGAAGGTCAACAACCTGCCGGGCGAATACCGCGTCGGTTACTACAAGAGCACAGCCGATGCCGATGACGTCCGTAAAGATGACAACGGTGATGATGCAGCGACCACTCGTAACGCCTATCGCAGCCACAACAGCAAGCACGGCTACTGGTTCGTCGCGCAGCAGCAACTCACGACCCATAATGGCGACGCTTCTCGCGGTTTGAACATCGCGGCCAACGCCACCTTCCACGACAAGGACACCAACTTCGTCGACAACTACCAGTCGCTGATGTTTGTGTACAAAGGCCCGTTTGATGCTCGTCCAAAAGACGACGTCGGGATCGGTTTCTCCCGTATCCATGTCAACGATGACGTGAAGAAAAACGCCGAGTTGGTCAACGCCGCCAATGGTGTCAGCGACTACGAAGATCCGCTGTTCTCGCCGCTGCGTACCACCGAGTACAACTACGAGATCAACTACGGCTTCCACGTTACCAACTGGCTGACCGTACGTCCTAACCTGCAATACATCACTCACCCGGGCGGTGTGGATGAAGTTGATAACGCGCTGGTCGCCGGCCTGAAAATTCAGTCGGTGTTCTAACGCTGTTGCGATAAGCTCCTCTCTATGTGCGCATATTTGCGGACGGCCAAGGCTGTCCGCTTTTTTGGGGGCAGCACACCCCTTGGACAGATCGTTCCCACGCTCTGCGTGGTAACGCCGCTCTGGACGCTCTGCGTCCATCGTATGTGACGCAGAGCGTCACGGGATGCATTCCCACGCAGAGCGTGGGAACGATCAGGTAGAAAAATGATTTTCAGGACCGTGGCACATGCTTGAGCATCCGCTACAACGCTTCTTCAAATCCTTGCGCGAACGTCCGGTGTTTGCGTGGGAGCGCTATCAGATGCGCGATGTGCTGGTGATCGACCATCCGTTGTGTCAGGCGGTGTTCAGTCGGCAGGGCGCGCAATTGCTGCACTTCCAGCCAAAGGGTCAGAAACCCTGGCTGTGGTGCGCGGCGAAGTGGCCGCATGTCGGTGCGATTCGCGGCGGCGTGCCGGTGTGTTGGCCGTGGTATGGCCGTCATCCGAGCGAAAACGCCTGGCCGTCCCATGGCTGGGCGCGTTTGCTCGACTGGAAACTGCTCGACAGCAGCAGTGATGACGATGGCGTGCACCTGCACTGGCAGTTACAGCTGTGCGACTGGCAAGTGGACTTGCACGCGCACCTGGGTGAACGCATGGATTTGCATCTGAGCACCGAGCATCAGGACGACATGCCGTGCCAGTTGAGCCAGGCGTTGCACGCCTATTGGCGTATTGGCGACGTGGGCGAGGTAGCGCTGTCTGGGCTCGACGGCGCGCACGGTTACGACCAGTTGAGCCGCCAGGTTTGCCAGCAAGAAGGCGAGTTGCGGGTCGACGGCGGTTGTCAGCGAGTGTTCCAGCATGACGGTGAATTGCAGCTCAAGGACCACGCCTGGCAGCGCGAGTTGTGCATCGACACCGGTGACCATGCAGACACGGTGGTCTGGCATCCGGGCTCGCGGCCGTTGCTGGGCGTGAGCTGGAACGAGGTTTTAGAGTTTGTCTGCGTGGAAGCGGCCAGCGGCGGGACCGACAGCCTGTGCCTGCCGCCGGGGGAGCGGGCGCATTTGAGTTTGCAGGCGCGGGTGGGGGCGTGATGATTGTTCCCACGCTCCGGCGTGGGAATGCAGCCCGTGACGCTCCGCGTCACTGGACGCGGAGCGTCCCTAGAGGCATTCCCACGCAGAGCGTGGGAACGATCGGCATGGGTTAATTAAACTCATCGCCAACCGGATACCGACTGGCATTCAGGCTTTCCTTGATCTTGCGCAAATGCGGCTGGAAATCCACGCCCCGGCGCAGGGTCATGCCGGTGGCGAGCACATCGAGCACGGTCAGCTGAATGATCCGTGACGTCATCGGCATATAGATATCGGTGTCTTCCGGCAACGGGATGTTCAGGCTCAAGGTACTGGCCTTGGCCAGCGGCGAACCCTCGGCCGTCAGGCCCAGCACCGAGGCGCCGTTTTCCCGGGCAATGCGCGCCACTTCCACCAGTTCGCGGGTGCGACCGGTGTAGGAAATGATCACGAACAACTCACCGGTATGAGCCACCGAGGCAATCATGCGCTGCATCAGCACGTCGGCATGAGCGGTCACCGCCAGATTGAAGCGGAAGAATTTGTGCTGCGCATCCAGCGCCACCGGGGCCGAGGCACCGAGGCCGAAGAAGTGGATCTGCCGGGCCTGGATCAACAGGTCGACGGCACGGCTGATCAGGTTCGGGTCAAGCGCCTGCAACGCACTGTCCAAAGAGGCGATGGCGCTGCCGAAAATCTTTTTCGTATACGCTTCCGGATTGTCATCGGCTTCAACCGCCCGGCTGACATACGCCGCGCCACTGGCCAGGCTCTGGGCCAGTTGCAGTTTCAGTTCCGGGTAGCCGCTGACACCGAACGAACGACAGAAACGGTTGACTGTCGGCTCGCTGACCTTAGAGGCTTGGGCGAGGGCGGCGATGCTGAACCGGGTGGCCTGCTCTGGGTTGAGCAGGATCACTTCGGCGACTTTGCGTTCTGCCTTGTTCAGGTCTTCAAGGCGACTCTGGATCTGTTCCAGTAAATTTCGCACGCGGTCCATTACATGTTCCTTAGGTCAGCAGCACAAATAAGCGTTCGGCTAATGCAAATTGGGCCTTTGATGCGGCCCATAACGGTGGCCTATCCTACTGATGGCTCCGACTGACCACCACTCGGAATCTGTATTTTGCGAAAATGTTGTGGTTATTACTACATTTTCCCTTGAGTGATGCCTTGAAAAAAGGTATTTGTAGCTTAACTTGATAAAAGAACAAACATCATGCCTTCGATTACGGTTGAACCGTGCACCTTTGCCTTGTTCGGCGCTCTCGGCGATCTAGCCTTGCGCAAGCTGTTTCCTGCCCTCTATCAACTCGATGGTGCCGGCCTGCTTCATGAGGATACGCGCATTATCGCGCTGGCCCGTGAACCCGGCAGCGAGCAGCAACATCTGGCATTCATCACCGCCGAGTTGCGCCGCTACGTGGGCGCCAAAGAGCTGGATGAAGCAGTGGTCGAGCGCTTCCTGGCCCGCTTGAGCTACCTGCACGTCGACTTCCTCAAGGCGGACGACTACGTCGCCCTGGCCGAGCAGGCCGGCAGCGCCCAACGGGTGATTGCCTACTTCGCCACCCCGGCAGCGGTTTATGGCGCTATTTGCGAGAACCTGTCGAAGGTCGGCCTGACCGAAAACACCCGCGTGGTGCTGGAAAAGCCTATCGGTTCGGATCTGGAATCCTCGCGCAAGGTCAATGACGCCGTAGCGCAGTTCTTCCCGGAGAATCGCACTTACCGCATCGACCACTACTTGGGCAAAGAGACCGTACAAAACCTGATCGCCCTGCGTTTCGCCAACAGCCTGTTCGAAACCCAGTGGAACCAGAATTACATCTCCCACGTGGAAATCACCGTGGCCGAGCAGGTCGGGATCGAAGGCCGTTGGGGCTATTTCGACAAGGCCGGGCAGCTGCGGGACATGATCCAGAATCACCTGCTGCAATTGCTCTGCCTGATCGCGATGGACCCGCCGGCCGACCTGTCTCGCCGACAGCATCCGTGACGAGAAAGTCAAAGTCCTCAAGGCACTGGCGCCGATCAGTCCGGAAGGCCTGACCACTCAAGTGGTGCGCGGCCAGTACATTGCCGGCCACAGCGAAGGCAAATCGGTACCCGGGTATCTGGAGGAACCGAACTCCAACACCCAGAGCGACACCGAAACCTTCGTCGCCCTGCGTGCCGACATTCGCAACTGGCGCTGGGCCGGCGTGCCGTTTTACCTGCGCACAGGCAAGCGCATGCCGCAAAAGCTGTCGCAGATCGTCATCCACTTCAAGGAACCGTCGCACTACATATTCGCCCCTGAGCAGCGCTTGCAGATCAGCAACAAACTGATCATCCGCCTGCAACCGGACGAAGGCATTTCCTTGCGCGTGATGACTAAAGAACAAGGCCTGGACAAGGGCATGCAGCTGCGCAGCGGTCCGTTGCAGCTGAATTTTTCCGACACTTATCGCAGCGCGCGGATTCCCGACGCCTACGAGCGGTTGTTGCTGGAAGTGATGCGCGGCAATCAGAACCTGTTTGTCCGTAAAGATGAAATCGAAGCCGCGTGGAAGTGGTGTGACCAGTTGATCGCCGGGTGGAAAAAATCCGGTGATGCGCCCAAGCCGTACGCGGCCGGGTCGTGGGGGCCGATGAGCTCCATTGCACTGATTACGCGGGACGGGAGGTCGTGGTATGGCGATATCTGAATTGAAGCTGCCTCAGGGCGTCAGCGCCCATGAGTTCAAAAGCCCGGTGTTGCTGGCCGAAGGCCTGGCATTGACGGTGGCCAAGCAACTGAGCGACGCGATTGCCGCACAAGGCGCCGCGACGCTGGTGGTGTCTGGCGGGCGCAGCCCGGTGGCGTTTTTCCAGCACCTGGCCAAGCAGGCGCTGGACTGGTCGAAAGTGGTTGTCAGCCTGGCTGACGAGCGCTGGGTGCCGGTGGAACATGCCGACAGCAATGCCGGTCTGCTCAAGCGTTACCTGTTGCAAGGCCTGGCGGCCAAGGCTCAGTTTCTGAGCCTCTACAGTGCCACCGCCAACCTGGAACAGGCCGCCGAGCAGGCGGATCGCTTGCTCGCCGAATTGCCGTCGATCGACGTGCTGGTGCTGGGCATGGGTGACGACGGTCATACCGCGTCGCTGTTCCCCAACAGCCCGAACCTGGCCGACGCCTTGAAAGTCGACGGCACCCGTCGTTGCTGGCCGATGCTGGCGCCGACCGTGCCCCATCAACGCCTGACCATGAGTCGCGCGCTGCTGGCCTCGGCGAAGCACACCGTTCTATCGATTTCCGGTCAGTCCAAGCTGACCACCCTGAATGCCGCACTGGCCGGTGACGATGTCGCCGCCATGCCGATTCGGGCGTTTCTGCAACCTACGTTAGAGATTTACTGGTGCCCATGAACCAAGGATCAGCCGCTATGACAAACACATCCCCGACCGTTTCCATGGCGGACAAAGTTGCCCTGATCGACAGCCTCTGCGCCAAGGCGCGGATCCTGCCAGTGATCACCATCGCTCGTGAACAGGACATACTGCCGTTGGCCGACGCCCTGGCGGCCGGTGGCCTGACGGCATTGGAAGTGACCCTGCGTTCGCAGTTCGGCCTCAAGGCGATCCAGATCCTGCGCGAGAAGCGTCCGGAATTGGTCACCGGTGCCGGCACCGTGCTTGATCGCAGCATGCTGGCCGCCGCTGAAGCGGCTGGTTCGCAATTCATCGTTACGCCGGGCATCACCCGTGATCTGCTCGAAGCCAGTGTCGGTAGCCCGATCCCGCTGCTGCCGGGCATCAGCAACGCCTCCGGCATCATGGAAGGCTATGGCCTGGGTTATCGCCGTTTCAAGCTATTCCCGGCGGAAGTCAGCGGCGGCGTCGCGGCCATCAAGGCCCTGGGCGGCCCGTTCGGCGAAGTAAAATTCTGCCCGACTGGCGGCGTCAGCCCGGCCAACATCAAGAGCTACATGGCGTTGAAAAACGTGATGTGCGTGGGCGGTAGCTGGATGCTTGACCCTGAGTGGATCAAGAACGGCGACTGGGCCCGCATCCAGGAGTGCACCGCCGAGGCGTTGGCCCTGCTGGACTGATTCACCGGATTTTTACCAAACACTTCGTTGTGTGTTCTACGGCTTTACGGTGCACTTGGTCGGTGCGCCGTTTTTTTTGCCTGAAACAAAACCTCTGTGGGAGCGGCGGTGCGGCGATCCCACAGGACATCATGCGATACATAGTTACCGCATCTCGCCGCTCGTCCAGCGTTAACCTGCGTTCATCTTAGGAAGAGAGAACGTCATGGAAGACAACACTGCAATTACATCCCCACCTCCGGCTTGCCAACTGTCACCCGAACAGATCGCCGGCCCGTATTTTCGAAACCCGAAACTGATCAGACGAAACATCAGCGAAGGCATGGATGGCGTTCCCCTTGTGCTGCGACTGACGATCGTCGATGCCATGACCGGTCAACCGGTTAGGGGGCGTTGGTCGATATCTGGCATTGCAATGCGCGCGGGGCGTATTCGGGCTGGAGCAAGGTCGACCCGGACAAGGAGGTCGACGTCGGTGATATCGGCTCGATCCCGCGTACCGATGACGGTACTTACCTGCGCGGCGGGCAGTTCACCGACAAAAAAGGCATCGTGCGGTTTACCACCATTTATCCGGGGTATTACGCCGGGCGCGCCCTGCACATCCACGTCGCTGTTCGCATCACGGCCGGCAACAACTATCTGGAAGAGCGACATGTCGCCTGGGTTGGGCAGCTTTATTTTCCCGAGATCGCCTCTAGATCGGTGCTTAACGCCCGTGAGTACAGTGGTCGAGCCGTCTCGCCACTGACCAACAATCAAGATTTTTTCTATGAAACCATGGGCGGCGAAGCTTCGACCCTAAATGTGCATACCCTCGGCCGAGACTCGAACGAAGACGGCTTTTTCGGCCACATGACCATCGGTGTCGACACGTTTGCGCTGTCATCGCAAATCAAGCCCGAAGACTTCGACAAATACACCGTGTGATCTCAGCGCAATTCAGTCAGGGCCCGGGCCAGCAGATCCATGTCGGCTGCGGTGGTGGTGAGCCCCGGCGTAATGCGGATGCACGGGCCACACGCCGCACCGCTGCGCGCCACGGTAAACAGGTTGTAGTCGTTGAGCAGTCGCTCGACCATCACCTGCTGATCGGCATGCAGGGTAAAGCGCATCGAGGTGATGCCGCAATACAGGCCTGGATCATCCGGGGTCATGACTTCGATTCCCGGTAACCCCCGAACGGCATTGACCCATCGGTTGCGCAGGTAATTGAGCCGCATGCCCTTGGCGACGGAACCGCCCATGGCGTGATGTTCTTCGAACACTAGCGGCAGGGTCAGCAGGGCCGGGATGTTCGGAGTGCTGTACGGCGTGCGGGCGCGAATGTCGGTGACCGGGAAATGCATTTCGCCCATGTCCGGGTCGATATCAGCCAGTCGCTGAGGGGCGATGTAAATAAAGCCCAGGGTCAGCGGCGCACCGATCCATTTGTGCAGGTTGTAGCCGGCAAAGGCGATGCCCAGTTCATCGAGATTGAACTCGATCTGACCGAGGGCATGGGCGCCGTCGAGAATTACGTCGATGCCGTGTTCCTTGGCGGCAGCGGCAATTGCCTGTACCGGCATTACCAACCCGGTGCGATGGGTGACGTGAGTCAGGGCCATCAGCTTCAAGCGCGGATAGCGCACGAAAGCTTCGCGGTAAGAGGTGAGTAAACTGTCGAAACTGGCGGGGTGGCGGTGTTCGATCTCGATCACTTCCACGCCTCGATAGCGCGCCAGCCAACGCATCGCGCCCTTGACCGTGTCGTACTCCAGATCGCATATCAGCACCTGATCGCCCGGCTCCAGGCGGTTGTAGTTGCGGATCAGCGATTGCAGGCCATCCGAGGCATTGCGGGTGAGGGCGACGGCTTCGGCGGGGGCACCGATCAGCTCGGCCAATTGCGCACGAATCTTGACGCTTTCGCCTTGTTCGAAGCGCTGGCGCACATGCACCGAGTTGCCACGGTTGATAAGTTCGATGTTGCGCTGATACTCCTCGACCACGGTGCGCGACATGCGCCCGAAGTAGCCGTTCTCCAGGTTCAGGGGACCCGGTTCGACAGCATAGCGGTCGGCAAAGGTCTGCCAAAAGGCTTCATCGCGGGAACGGCGGGTGTTATCGGGCATGAGCTACTCGGTGAGATCGGCGGGTCAGTGGCGAGGGGCTGGTTTGCCATGTTTGGCGCGCAGCGGTTCAAGCAGCTCCGACAAGCCGTTGTGGTCGATTTCCTGCATCAAGGCCAGCAAGCCGCCCAGTTCACCGTGGGGGAAACCTTCGCGAGCGAACCAGTTCAGGTACTGGCCGGGCAGGTCGGCGATGATGCGGCCCTTGTATTTGCCGAAGGGCATTTCGCGGGTAATCAGCAGTTCGAGCTTTTCGGGATTCATCATCAGTCGTCTTGATTCAAAACAGTCTGGAAAATACAGGCATTCTGCATGCAGGCCAAATGACAGATCATGCAAAAAAAGCGGATACAGATTTCGACTTGTAAGCCAACCGATTGAAATATAAGTAAAAAGACGTCAATTCAAAGCTGGCATGCAGGGTGCAACTACTAATTGCATCTTTCATCAACCGCAAGGAATTGAAAAATGACTGACATTAATAAAGACGCGATCTCTGTACTCAACGACCTGATTGAAACCAGTAAAGACGGTCAGGAAGGGTTCAAGACTTGCGCTGAAGACATCAAACATCCAGAACTCAAAAACCTGTTCATTCAGCGCTCCGCCGACTGCGCTGCTGCCGCTGCCGAACTGCAGGCCACTGTGCGTTCCCTGGGCGGTGATCCGGAAACCTCCACCAGCGTCAGCGGCGATCTGCACCGTCGCTGGGTCGACGTGAAGGCGATGTTCACCGGCAAGGATGAAGAGGCAGTGCTGAACGAAGCCGAACGCGGTGAAGACCATGCGCTGAAGGCTTACAAGGACGCACTGGAAAAAATCAACAAGGACAACCTGGTGAGCATTCGTGACATCGTTGAACGCCAGTATCACGGCGTACAACGCAACCACGATCAGGTGAAAGCCCTGCGTAACCAGGCTCGCGCACGCTCGTAAGCGTTCGTTATCTGTCAAAAACGCCAGCCAGTCTGGCGTTTTTTTGTGTTCGGGATTGTGGGAGAACGATAACGCTGCATTCACTGTGGCGAGGGGGCTTGTCTGTGGCGAGGGAGCTTGCTCCCGTTCGGCTGCGGAGCAGTCGTAAAATCTGCCACCGCGCCTGATCAGGTGAATCGAGGTGCTCGATTGGGGGGGCGCTGCGCACCCCAGCGAGAGCAAGCCCCTCGCCACGGAAAGCCCAGCCACAGTTGGGCAGTGAATCAGCCGATGCTGATCGCCGGCAGGATAGGCAACGTCACGGTCTGTTGCTTGCGCGGCGCCAGAATCTCCGCCTCGCCATCCACCACCAACTCATCGCGCTGGTTGAACACCTGAGTGGCGATGCGCACACGAAACTTCGGCAGTTTCTCAAGAATTTCCAGGCGCACAGTCAGCGTGTCGCCAATTTTCACTGGCTTCTGAAAGCTCATCGTCTGACCGATATAGATAGTTCCCGGCCCAGGCAACTCGCAAGCCACCGCCGCGCTGATCAATGCGCCGCTGAACATGCCGTGGGCGATACGCTCCTTGAACATGCTGGCAGCGGCGAATTCGGCGTCCAGGTGCACCGGGTTGTGGTCGCCGGACATCGCGGCGAACAACTGAATGTCGCGCTCTTCGACGGTCTTGCTGTAGCTGGCGGTCTGGCCGATTTCGAGGGCTTCGTAAGGGGTGTTGGTAACCTGGGTCATCTGTCTCGATTCCTGTGACGAATTAAATAAATCCACAAAAAACTATTCGGCCCTGGGTGGCCGACGGTTGCTCAAGGCCTGGGCGATCCAGTTCAGCACATCGGCAGTCACTTCGTCGCGGTTGCTCTCGTTAAACAGTTCATGCCGGGCCTGCGGGTAAACAGTCAGCTGCAGGCTCTGGCAGCCAGCGTCGCGCAGGGCGTGGGCCAGATCTTTCAGACGTTTGCCTTCGCTCACCGGATCACATTCACCGCCAATTATCAGCAGCGGCAGGCCCGGATCGATCTGGGCGAGATTGGACGCTTTGCTGATTTGCTGCAAGCCACCGAGCAAATCGATCCACAGTTGATTGGTGCAGCGAAAGCCGCAGAGCGGGTCACTGGCGTATTTGTCGACTTCGGCCGGGTCGCGGCTCAGCCAGTCGAACGGCGTGCGTGCCGGTTTGAATTTCTTGTTGAATGAGCCAAACGACAGCCACTCGATCAGCGCGCTACGCCCCTTGGGCCCTTGGCGCAGGCGTTCGAGGCGAGCAATCTGTCGCGCTGCGCGATAGAGTGCCACGGGCTGGAAGTTCGAGCCGCTGAGAATCGCCCCGTGCAGGCTGGCGCTGTGGTGCAGCAAATAAGCCTGGGCGATGTAGCTGCCCATGCTGTGGCCCAGCAACACGATCGGAACGCCGGGATGCTGTTGGCCGATATGTTGGTTAAGGCTGGCCAGGTCGCCGACCACTTTGCACCAGCCATCATTGTCGGCGAAATGGCCCAGCGTACCGTTTTCGGCGGATTTGCCATGTCCACGCAGGTCCGGAGCGTACACACCATAATCCTGATCACAGCATGCTTGCGCCAGACGAGCGTAGCGACCGCTGTGTTCTGCCATGCCGTGGGCCAGCAGGATCACCGCCTTGAGCGGCGCGGACGGCAGCCACTGGTTGACGAAGAGGCGGCTGCGGTCACTCGCGGTCAGCCAGAAAGTGTCGTGGATCATGGCGATTCCTTTGCGTTGGACTGCATGAGACTGCTGGGTGGAAAACAGCCTCGATGCATTGTATAGCGCATCCATCGCCGACCGTCTGATCAGGCCACGGCGGGGCAGCAAGATTCACGCGATCTATGACGCCCATGCGCATATTTGCCTGATTCACCATAGCTGCTAGTGTCCGGGAAGCACCGTTTTTCGTTTCTTGTTATAGAGAAGGACAGAAAGCGGCCCCCGGATAGCTCAGGTAAAGAGGACAAAAATAATGCAACCTGATTTCTGGAATGACAAACGCCCGGCCGGCGTGCCCCTGGATATTGACCTTGGGGCCTATAAGTCGGTGATCGAGGTGTTCGAGCGTTCCTGCAAGAAATTTGCTGACCGCCCGGCGTTCAGCAACATGGGCGTGACCCTGACCTACGCCGAACTGGAACGCTACAGCGCTGCGTTCGCCGGTTACCTGCAAGCCCACACCGACCTGGTGCCGGGGGATCGCATCGCGGTGCAGATGCCCAACATCCTGCATTACCCGATTGCCGTGTTCGGTGCCTTGCGCGCCGGGCTGATCGTGGTCAATACCAACCCGTTGTACACCGCGCGGGAGATGCGTCATCAGTTCAAGGACTCCGGTGCCCGGGCGCTGGTGTACCTGAACGTGTTCGGACAGAAGGTCCAGGAAGTGCTGCCCGACACCGACATTCAGTACCTGATCGAAGCGAAGATGGGCGACCTGATGCCCACCGCCAAGGGCTGGCTGGCCAATACCCTGGTGAGCAAAGTCAAGAAGATGGTCCCGGACTATTCCTTGCCGCAGGCGATTTCCTTCAAGAGCGCGCTGCGTCTGGGCCGGGGCCTGGGCATCAAACCGTTGAGCGTCGGCCTCGACGACATCGCCGTGCTGCAATACACCGGCGGCACCACCGGGCTGGCCAAGGGTGCCATGCTGACCCACGGCAACCTGGTGGCGAACATGCAGCAGGCGCGGGCGTGTCTGGGGCAATTCGGTGCAGACGGCCAGCCGCTGCTGCGCGAAGGCCAGGAAGTAATGATCGCGCCGCTGCCGCTTTACCATATCTATGCGTTCACGGCGAACTGCATGTGCATGATGGTGACCGGCAACCACAACGTGTTGATCACCAATCCACGGGACATTGGTAGCTTCATCAAGGAACTGAAGAACTGGCGGTTTTCGGCACTTCTGGGGCTCAACACACTGTTCGTTGCACTGATGGACCATCCCGATTTCAAGACCCTGGATTTCTCCAGCCTCAAACTCACCAACTCCGGCGGTACCGCGCTGGTCAAGGCCACGGCCGAGCGCTGGGAACAGCTCACCGGTTGCCGCGTCACCGAGGGCTACGGCCTGACCGAAACCTCGCCGGTGGCCTGCACCAACCCTTACGGCGACAAGTCGCGCATCGGCACGGTCGGCCTGCCAGTGCCGGGCACCACCCTTAAAGTGATCAACGATGAAGGCGTCGAGCAGCCGCTGGGCGAGCGTGGCGAACTGTGCATCAAGGGCCCGCAGATCATGAAGGGCTACTGGCAGAAGCCCGAAGCCACCGACGAAGTGCTGGACGCCGACGGCTGGTTCAAGTCGGGCGACATTGCGGTGATCGACCCGGACGGTTTCGTGCGCATCGTCGATCGCAAGAAAGACATGATCATCGTCTCGGGCTTCAACGTGTACCCCAACGAGATCGAAGACGTGGTGATGGCCCACCCGAAAGTCGCCAGCTGCGCGGTGATCGGCGTGCCGGACGAGCGTTCGGGGGAGGCGGTGAAGTTGTTCGTGGTGGCCCGTGAATCCGGAGTCAGCCTTGAAGAACTGAAGGCGTACTGCAAAGAAAACTTCACGGCGTACAAAGTGCCCAAACACATCGTATTGCGTGAGTCGTTGCCGATGACGCCGGTGGGCAAGATTCTGCGGCGGGAGTTGCGTGAGATCGCCTGATCGTTGAATGGCCGCGCTTCGCGCGGATCGCAGGCAAGCCTCGTTCCTACAAGTCCAGCGTTGTTCACAAAGCGGTGAACGACGCGAACCCTGTAGGAGCGAGGCTTGCCCGCGAAGTTTTTAAGCGGCTGAAACCCCGGTTTCAAAGGCTTTCAAGGTGCTATAGAATTTTTGCTCTAAAAGTGACTATTGAATATTCAAGAGTCATAAATGTGACCGTAGAGGCCGTTTTAGGCTCTAGTCGGCCCTTGGCAAAGCTGCTACTCTCGGCGCGCTTTGTGACTTCTCGGCCTTGTAAAAGCCAGATTCACCAATAAAACACACACCAATAATAATCGCATCAAATGCGGTGAAGAATTCGCGTTGCTGAGGAGTGGGCTTCCATGATCGAAGACTTTTGGAAGGATAAGTACCCAGCTGGAATTGCTGCCGAGATCAATCCAGACGAGTATCCGAATATTCAGGCAGTGTTGAAGCAATCCTGCCAACGCTTCGCTGACAAACCGGCATTCAGCAACCTGGGCAAGACAATCACCTACGGTGAGCTGTACGAATTGTCCGGTGCCTTTGCTGCTTACCTGCAACAGCATACCGATTTGCAGCCAGGCGATCGAATCGCCGTGCAACTGCCCAACGTGTTGCAATACCCGGTCGCCGTTTTCGGTGCGATCCGCGCCGGGCTGATCGTGGTCAACACCAACCCGTTGTACACCGCGCGGGAAATGGAACACCAATTCAACGACTCCGGTGCCAAAGCCCTGGTCTGCCTGGCCAATATGGCGCATCTGGCCGAGACCGTCGTGCCGAAAACCGGCGTCAAGCACGTGATCGTCACTGAAGTGGCCGACCTGCTGCCGCCGCTCAAGCGTCTTCTGGTCAACAGCGTCATCAAATACGTGAAGAAGATGGTTCCGGCGTATCACTTGCCCAAGGCCATCAAATTCAATCACGTGCTGAGCAAGGGCCATGGCCAGCCAGTGGCTGAAGCCAACCCGGCCAGCAGCGATGTTGCCGTGCTGCAATACACCGGCGGCACCACCGGCGTGGCCAAGGGCGCGATGCTGACCCACCGCAACCTGGTGGCGAACATGCTGCAGTGCAAGGCGCTGATGGGCTCCAACCTCAACGAAGGTTGCGAAATCCTGATCACCCCGCTGCCGCTGTACCACATCTATGCCTTCACCTTTCATTGCATGGCGATGATGCTGATCGGCAACCACAACATCCTGATCAGCAACCCGCGCGACCTGACGGCGATGGTCAAGGAACTGTCGAAGTGGAAGTTCAGCGGTTTCGTCGGCCTTAACACGCTGTTCGTTGCGCTGTGCAACAACGAAGCGTTCCGCAAGCTGGATTTCTCCAGTCTGAAAATCACCCTGTCCGGCGGCATGGCCTTGCAACTGGCCGCGGCCGAGCGCTGGAAAGCGGTCACCGGTTGCCCGATCTGCGAAGGTTACGGCATGACCGAAACCAGTCCGGTGGCCACGGTGAACCCTAGCCAGAACATCCAGATCGGCACCATCGGTATTCCGGTGCCATCGACTCTGTGCAAAGTCATCGACGATGCCGGCGTTGAACAGCCGTTGGGCGCCATCGGTGAGCTGTGTGTGAAAGGTCCGCAAGTGATGAAGGGCTACTGGCAGCGTCAGGACGCCACCGATGAAATACTCGACAGCGAAGGCTGGTTGAAGA
This sequence comes from Pseudomonas sp. S2_A02, assembly GCF_054668495.1. NCBI lineage: Bacteria > Pseudomonadati > Pseudomonadota > Gammaproteobacteria > Pseudomonadales > Pseudomonadaceae > Pseudomonas > Pseudomonas sp. S2_A02. The sequence continues at coordinate 5,240,213 of NZ_CP162776.1, forward strand.
CCGGTGACATCGCGCTGATCCAGCCAGACGGCTACATGCGCATTGTCGATCGCAAGAAAGACATGATCCTGGTCTCCGGTTTCAACGTGTACCCCAATGAGCTTGAAGACGTGCTGGCGACTCTGCCGGGCGTGCTGCAATGTGCGGCCATCGGTGTGCCGGACGAGAAATCGGGCGAGGCGATCAAGATTTTCATCGTCGCCAAACCGGGCGTGACCCTGACCAAGGAACAGGTGATGGAGCACATGCGCGCCAACGTCACCGGCTACAAAGTACCGAAAGCCGTGGAGTTCCGCGACGCACTGCCGACCACCAACGTCGGCAAGATCCTGCGCCGCGAACTGCGCGACGAAGAGCTGAAGAAACTGGGCGTGAAGAAAGTAGGCGCTCTAGCCAAACAAAAGCCCCGCAGTGCGGGGCTTTTTGTTGCCTGACTGATCGAGAACGCTTTTGTGGCGAGGGAGCTTGCTCCCGCTCGGCTGCGCAGCAGTCGTAAAAGCTGCCACCGGCCTGATCAGATGAATCAAGGTGACTGATTTGGGGGCGCTGCGCACCCCAGCGGGAGCAAGCTCCCCTCGCCACAGTAGTCCTCAGTACAGACGGGTGGTTACTGACGGAACTGCGCGAAATCAACGTTGGTACCGGCCGGGCGCATGTCCTGCAGGTAGGAGTCCTTGTCGGCGCTCAGTTCCAGGCTCAAGGCAGCTTTACGCTTGCCCTGGTTGCGCACCACCAGGCCTTCGAGTTTCTCGCGCAGGAACACCGTCGGCACTTTCAGGTGCAGCAGTTCGTCGGTATCCGGGGTGTGCATCAGCAAGTGAATCCATTCGTACTGACCAACGGCCAGGCGCGCGACCGGAATATCGAACCAGAAGATATTGCGGTTGCGGTTCAATTCGGTGAAATGGCAGTTGTTGACGCCAAGCACTGCACCGCCGAGTTCCTGGTTTCTGCGGGCAATGGCCAGTTTTTTATCGAGTTTCATAACGTTCCTACGGGATTGGATCTTCAGCGCCATGGCCTGAATACGTTGCGCATTCTCGGGGCAAAGCCTGTAAACATAAAGCCTGATCTGCGAAATGTCCGGTTAATAAATAAATGAAACTCCGTGTAAAGGCCCCCGGTCAACCCTTGTGTAACCATTTTCCCCGTTGAAATGTTCACAGGAGAAATGCCATGAGCAGCACCGGCGATAAAGTAAAAGGTATGGCAAACGAAGCGGCCGGCAACGTCAAGCAAGGCGTCGGCAAGGCCACTGGCAACGAGAGGCTGCGCTCCGAAGGCGTGGCGCAGGAGAGGAAAGGCGAAAACCAGCAGGCGATCGGCAAAGCCAAGGATGCTCTTAAAAAAGGCATCGACAAGGCGTAATCCGGACTTTGACGAGTAATAGAAACGGCCATCCGCGGATGGCCGTTTCTGTGTCAGCTTGAACTTGAGCAAGGAAATTGTTTCAAAGTCGCCAAGTAGGCTACTTTGTTGTAGAAAACGGCCCCTGAGTCGCCATGACTTCAACCTTTTTGCGGCGAAAGGAGACGCTAATGTTTTTTCCGACCATGAAAGGTTTGCCCCTGCATCGGGTGATGATGCGCACGGTCACCGAGTTCGTCGACGACGAGATGTCGACCTATGCCTCGGCACTGGCCTATCAGATGCTATTCTCGCTATTCCCTTTCATCCTGTTCCTGATCGCCCTGATCGGTTTCCTGCATTTGCCGGACTTCTTCTCCTGGCTGCGCCTGCAATCAGAACTGGTTTTGCCGCCCCAGGCGCTGGAGCAGGTGAACCCGGTGATTGACCAGCTCCAGCAATCCAAGGGGGGGTTATTGTCGGTAGGTATCGTGATCGCCCTGTGGACCGCATCCGCTGGTGTGCGGCTGATGATGAGCGCGATGAACGCCGCGTATGACGTGGTCGAAGGCCGTCCGGTCTGGAAACGCTTTCCGCTGTCGATTTTCTACACCATCGGCATCGCCGGCATGTTGCTGATGGCCGCCGCGCTGATGGTACTCGGGCCACAGGTGATGGGCTGGATCGCCGCGCAAGTCGGCCTTGAAGATTTCATCGTGACTGTCTGGACCATCGTTCGCTGGCCGGTGGTGGTGATTCTGCTGATGATGGCGGTGGCGCTGATTTACTACGTCATGCCCGACGTCAAACAAGAGTTTCGCTTTATCACCCCGGGTGCGGTGTTGTCTGTGGTGGTCTGGATCATCGCTTCGCTGGGCTTCGGTCTCTACGTCAAAACCTTCGCCAACTACAACGCCATGTATGGCAGTATCGGCGCGATCATCGTGTTGCTGCTGTACTTCTATATTTCCGCCGCAGTGTTGTTGCTCGGCGCGGAAATGAACGCGGTGATCGAGCACATGTCATCCGAAAACAAGAAACACGGCGAAAACGTGCCCGAAGAACCCAAACACCACGTTTCGGGACTGGGACGGGACCACTCAATCAAGCCGACCACTGACGAAGCCATAAAATGATCCGTGAAATTCTGAAAATGGGCGATGAACGCCTGCTGCGTATTGCCCCACCGGTACCGGCAGAAATGTTCGACAGCCCAGAGTTGTGGCAGCTGATCGACGACATGTTCCAGACCATGGAAAGCGTCGGCGGAGTTGGCCTGGCCGCGCCGCAGATCGGTGTCGACCTGCAACTGGTGATCTTTGGTTTCGAACACAGCGAACGCTATCCGGACGCCGAAGCGGTGCCGCAGACGATTCTGATCAATCCGCTGATCACGCCATTGAGCCCGACCCTCGAAGAGGGTTTCGAAGGCTGCCTGTCGGTGCCGGGCCTGCGCGGAGCGGTGGATCGTTATCAGCAGATTCGCTATGAAGGTTTCGATCCCAAGGGCGAGTCGATCGTGCGCATCGCCTCGGGATTTCACGCGCGGGTGGTGCAGCATGAATGCGATCACCTGATCGGCCGTTTATACCCTTCGCGCATCAGTGATTTCAGCAAGTTCGGGTTTACCGAGGTGATGTTCCCGGACCTGGACCCAGCGACGGACGAGTGACACTGCCCTTCGAATCCAGCACAAAACCAATGTGGGAGCGAGCCTGCTCGCGATGAGGCCCTGACAGTCACTATTTATGGTGACTGTTACACCGCTATCGCGAGCAGGCTCGCTCCCCACATTTATTCTTCACTGGTCTCTAGTGCTTCGGTTCCAGCCCCATCGCAATCATCGGTTTGCTGCGCGCATAACGGCTCAACCGTTCAGCCATCGCGTAGGGCAGGGGCGGGTCGAATGTAAAGCCGCGACGCTCATAAAAGCCACGTAAATCCGGATGACAGAACAACCAGACCGGCTCATCGAGATGCTTGACGGCGTGGTCGATCAACGCCGCGGCGATCCCTTGCTCGCGACAGCGCGGGTCGACGAACAGCCCGGTCAGCCAATGCCCGCCGGCCACTGGCCGCAAACATAACGCCGCAATGATCTCATCGCGTTTTGCCACCCACAGCCGAGCGTCGCGGACTGCTTTCATCGACGATTGGTGGGCGCGGTAAAACTTGTTCATCAACGGCCACAACGGCTCGTCGAGCAAGGTGTACTGGGTGTTGGGCATGGGCCTGGACTGTCAGTGCGCAAAGCGGATGATTATAAAAGAACGCCGGCTCAGGGATAGGTGTATACCTGATCTCACATCCCCTATGAGTGGAGTACGTATCATGTCCAAAGGTATGGATTCAAAGAAAGCGGCAAAGAAGAAGCCGGCGAAAACCGCCGATGAAAAACGTTCGGACAAGAAGGCCAAGAAGGTGGGTGTGTTCGGCCACTGATCCCGCGTCAACGGAGCCCGAGTCCTCGGGCTCCTGCTTTTTACGTCTATCGAAATAACCAGACAATCTGCAAGAAACCCCTGCGCCGTTGCACAGAGAGGGATAGGTTCCCATTCTGAGCAAAGCCATGCCCCATTACTTTGACGCTGTCCACCGTGAAGAAATCGAAACCCTGCGCCAACGCCTGACCGCTCGCACCGAGTGGCCGACCTGGCTGCTGTTGATCGGCGTGTACGTCGGCTGGTTCAGCCTTGTCCTGGGCAGTGACCGATTGGGTTTGTGGTGGAGCACGTTGTTGCTGATTTCACTGTTGGTGTTGTGGTTGTCGGTGCAGCACGAATTGCTGCACGGCCATCCCACCCGTTGGCAAACGCTGAACAAAGTCCTCGGGTATGCGCCATTCGCGGTCTGGTATCCCTACACCCTGTACCGCGACAGTCATTTGCGGCATCACCGCGACGAAGACCTGACCCTCCCCGGTCGCGATCCGGAAAGCCGTTACCTGAGCGCTGAACAGTGGCAACGCAGTTCGTTGTTCGAACAGGGCCTGCACAGGCTGAACAAAACCGTGTTCGGGCGCTGTGTCCTCGGTGCGCCACTGGCCTTGCTGGCGCTGGCCTGGGAAGAGCTGCAACGGCTAAAAACGGGTGAGCGCCAAGCCTGGTTGATGTGGCTGACCCACGGCGCGCTGACGCTGTTGATGCTGACGGTCATCGCGCGCTACAGCGCGTTGCCAGTCTGGCATTACCTGTTGCTGATCAGCGTGCCGGCGCTGTCGATTGCGATGATCCGCTCCTTCTATGAACACCGTCCCCACGTGCAACCCGAGCAACGCACCGTCATCAACGAAGCGGCATGGCCGTGGCGCTGGCTGTTCTTGAACCTCAACCTGCACTTGGTGCATCACGACTTGCCGGGCCTGTCCTGGTACGACTTGCCACGGGTCTATCACGCTCGTCGCGAGCAATGGCTGGCGCGCAGTGGCGGGTTTCTGGTGCAGGGTTATGCTCAGTTGGTGCGTCAGAACGGGGTGAAGGCCATCGACAGTCCGCGGCATCCGTTTAGTTGATGCATGGTCACCATTGAACCCTGTAGGAGCGGCGGTGCGGCGATCCGACTTGCCCGCGATTGCTATGTCACATCCAACACACCTGTTGACTGGGCCAACGCTATCGCGGGCAAGCCCGTTCCCACAGGGTTACTTGTTGCCTGGAAGATTTTGATGACTCAACACATCGCCGAACTCCTGATGTACACCGCCCCCAAACCCATCCGCGCGGCGAGCGAGCGCTGGCTCTCGCGCATCCTCGAACACTTGGGCCATGCTCGTTTGAGTGCCGAAGGGCTGTCGCTGATGGACCTTTGGCTGTCCCCGCACCTGTTGCTGACCCAGACCTGCGGCTATCCGCTGATGACGCAACTGCGCGGTAAAGTTCGGGTTATCGGTCGGCCTCGTTACGAACTTCCGGACAGCAACGGCGGTAACCATTGCAGCCTGTTATTAACTCGCGCCGATGATCCTCGATGGACCTTGTCGGCCTTTCGGGGTAGTCGCTGTGTGATCAACGGTGAAGACTCCAACAGTGGCATGAACCTGTTACGCCACCGATTGGCACCGTTGCAGCGCGACGGCGAATTTTTTGCCACTGTCGCCATCAGCGGCAGCCACCGCGAAAGCCTGCGTTGGCTGCGTGATGACCTGGCGGACCTGGCCGCCATCGACAGTGTGACCTTCGCCTATCTCGCGCAGTATTCCCAGGCCGAGGTCGAAGGCCTGCGCGTGTTGGCGCGCACGGCGTTCAGTCCGACCCTGCCTTACATCGCAGCCGCTGGCACCACTGATGAGCAGGCTGAACAGCTTCGGCAGGTGATGAATCAGACGTTGAAGGAGCTGCCCGACGTCGCCGAGACTTTGGGCCTGCAAGAAGTGCTGCCCGCCAGCGAGAGCGACTATCAAGTCATTCTCGATTATCAGCAGGAGGCCGAAGCGCTGGGGTACGGGCGGTTGCGATGAGGCTTGAGGCCAGTGCCGACAATCCCGTCAATCGCGGGCAAGCCACGCTCCTGCAGGATTTCGGTGGACTTGTGGGAGCGTGGCGCACGCGATAGCGATGTGTCAGGCGCCGCTTATTTAAATTCATTAATGGAATATAAAAATTCGTTTTAAGTATTATTAATGAATAAGGCTCTTTGCTAGGATCGCGTCACCGGATCACCGGACATTCAGCGACCCCTAACCCATGGAGCCTCTATGTCCGGCGCCGACTTTTCCCATCGCAACGACGTGGGCGGATTGTTCCGCGCCCACTACGCCTGGCTGTGCGCACGGCTGCGCCGATTCCTGGGAGCCAATCCCAGCGTCGAAGACATCGCTGCCGAGACCTTCGTGCAGTTGCTCGAATTGCCAGGCCTGACGCCAATTCGCGAACCTCGCGCCTTGCTCACCACCATTGCCCATCGGTTGATTTATCAGCTGTGGCGCCGTCGCGATCTGGAACGCCAGCACTTCGGCCAGTTACCGACGATTGACCCGCTCGGCGGACCATCGCCTGAAGACCTGGCGCAGTTTTCCCAGGCCCTGACACGCCTTGATCAAACCCTCGACCGCCTTCCGGGCAAGGTCAGGGCAACCTTCCTGCTGTCCCGAATCGACGGCCTGACCTACCCACAAATCGCCACCGAACTGGGCATTTCCCAGCGCTCGGTCAGCGTCTACATGACCCGCTCCCGAGCACTGTGCGCCGAGCACAGCGCCAACGAACCCTTGAGCCGATTACCCCTGACCCAGAGGTCCGCATGAGATCGATCAAAACCCTGCTCGGCAGTTCGCTGCTGACCCTGAGCCTTGTGGCTGGCCACGTTCCGGCCGCAGAAAAAAACGCGCCCATCCACTTCGGCGACATCACCTGGGAAAGCGGCAGCCTGATCACCGAGATCCTGCGGTTGATCGTCGAGAAAGGTTACGGCTACCCGACCGATACTTTGCCGGGCAGTACCGTCAGCCTTGAAGCAGCCTTGGCGAAGAACGATATTCAAGTGATCGGCGAAGAGTGGGCGGGGCGCAGTCCGGCCTGGGTGAAGGCGGCCTCGGAGGGCAAAGTGTTTGGTTTGGGTGACACGGTCAAAGGCGCAACCGAAGGTTGGTGGGTGCCGGAATATGTGATCAAGGGCGACCCGGAACGCGGCATTAAACCTTTGGCGCCGGAGCTGAAATCCGTCGCCGATCTGGCGCGCTACAAGGACGTGTTCCGCGACCCGGAAGACCCAAGCCGCGGACGTTTCCTCAACAGCCCGACCGGTTGGACGTCGGAGATCGTCAACAGCCAGAAACTCAAGGCTTATGACCTGACTGCCAGCTACGTCAACTTCCGCACCGGTTCCGGCGCGGCGCTGGATGCCGAGGTCGCTTCATCGATCCGTCGTGGCAAACCGGTGCTGTTTTACTACTGGTCGCCGACGCCACTGTTGGGCCGCTTCAAACTGGTGAAACTCGAAGAACCGCCGTTCGACGCGCAAGCCTGGAAGACCCTGGCCGATGCCAACAACCCGAACCCCAAGGGCACGCGTTCGATGCCGGCCAGTCTGGCCATCGGCGTGTCGGCGCCGTTCAAGGCGCAGTACCCGGACCTGGTGGCGTTCTTCGAAAAGGTCGATTTGCCGATCAATCTGCTGAATCAGACCCTCGGGCAAATGAGCGAAAAACGCCAGCCACCGCGTCAAGTCGCCGAAGCGTTTTTGCGTGATCATCCGCAGGTGTGGAAGGGCTGGGTGTCGGGGGAGGTGGCCACGAAGGTGAGTGGGAGTTGGTAGCTTCTGTCTTATGTTTTTTAGTGCTTGAACTACCGCTTTCGCGAGCAAGCCCGCTCCCACATTTTGATTGTCGGTGTTGGCAAATACCGTGTTCACAGCGGATCCACTGTGGGAGCGGGCTTGCTCGCGAATGATCTCAAGCCTTACACCAACTCCGCAGCCAACGCCGCTTTCACGCTTGGCCGCGAATCAACCCTGGCCTGAAATTGCGCCAACGCCGGCCACCGATTCAAATCGATGCCAAACAACTGCGTCCAACGCAACACGGTAAACAGATACGCATCAGCAATACTGAATCCGCCAGCCAGCAAATAATCCTGTCTCTCCAGCGTCTGACTCAGCACGACAAAACGCTTGAACAGCTTCTCTTTGATGAGCACCTTCACGTCATCCGGAAACTGCGAATTGAACAGCCAACCCAGCCCGCCATGAATCTCGGTCGAAACGAAGTTCAGCCATTCCTGTAAACGCACCCGCTGGAACGTCCCGTTCGCCGGTGCCAGGTTCGTCTCGGGTCGTAGATCCGCCAGGTACTGCAGAATCGCCGGGCCTTCGGTCAGCACATCACCATTTTCCAGCTGCAATGCGGCGACGTAGCCTTTGGGATTAATGGCGAGGAAGTCCTCGCCGGTGATGGTTTTCTTGGTGCTGTTGTCGACGCGGATCAACTCGAACGGTAAATCCAGTTCGCGCAGCACAATGTGCGGCGCCAATGAGCAGGCTTGCGGGGCGTAATACAACTTCATGGGCAGGGCTCTGGTTGCAGGTTTGCGCCAGTGTCATAGTGCGCGGCACGCTTGGTAAAATTAATCTTTCAGAACATTGCCATTAGGAAAGCTACTGCCATGATGAACCTGATGCACTGGCGAATGGTGGTGGCGGTGGCCGATACCGGCAACATTACCCGGGCCGCCGAGCGGGTCGGAATGACCCAGTCCGGTGCCAGTCAGGCGCTGGCACTGATCGAAGAAACCCTGGGTGTTCAGCTGTTCAGCCGGGAAAACCGCCAGACGCTGCCAACCGCCATCGGCTTGCCTGTGATCGAACACGCGCGAACCATGCTGGGTGCCCTCGAAAACATTCGCAGTACCGTCGACGCTACTAAAGATATCCAGCGCGGGACAATCCGCCTGGCCAGTTTTCCGTTGGTGCTGACGACCTTTCTGCCGCCGCTGCTGCGCCAGTTCAATCGGCTTTACCCCGGCATTCAAGTGGTGGCGCTGGAGGTCAGCGACGATGAAGTGGAAACGCTGCTCGGCGCCGGACTGGTGGATGTCGGCGTGGTGTTGAACCCGGCGCCCGCGCGCAATGCCGGTCGTTTGGGGTGTGATGCCTGGGTGGCGGTTTTGCCTGGTGGCCATCCCTTGGCGCGATGCTCGAATGAAGAGGGCGTCTCACTGGCGGAACTGGCGGAGCAACCCTTTGTGCTGGCCACCGGCGGCTGTTCGACCAATGCCCGCAGCCTGGCGGCCGATGCCGGGTTGCAGTTGCAGGATGTGCGGGCCGAGGTGCGTGAATGGAGCAGTGCGTTCACCCTGGTGCGGGAAAACATCGGCGTGACCCTGGTGCCGGAAATGACCCTGCCGGCCAATCGCCAAGGTTTGCGCATAGTGCCTGTGACGCCGCGTATCGATCGCGAATTTGCGTTGGTAGTCGCGCCCGATAAAGAACCTTCGGCGGCGGTGCGGGCGTTGTTGGGGATGCTCGCAGATCATCAGTTTTCGGCTGGTTAGCCAGGGAACCGAAAGAGGCCCATTGACGGGTAATGCCAGTCAGTTCAGAGCAATCCATGTGGGAGCGGGCTTGCTCGCGAAGACGGCGACACAATCAACATCAATGTCGTCTGATACACCTCTGTCGTCGGAACGCCGCCGAGCGGCAGAGGTCGACCGCACACCCTCGGGTTACAGCGCAAGAATCACGTTGCCCGGATTCTGGAGACGCACCGTCAAGGAAACCCAATAGGAATGTCGAACTGCTGAAACGCATCATCCTCCGGCCTATAACCCAACACCCGGGTAGTTTCACTGAGGTCCAGGCGTTTGAAACGGTTATTGGAAATACCGTGGGCGATCAGGTGTTGCACACCTTTGACCTCTACCGAGAGTTGCAGCAACTGCACTGCATCACGAGGGCTGAGCCACGCGCTCAGGTCGCGAGCGTTGGTCAATTCGTGACGGTCCGCAAACTCGAAAGCGCCGATGCGTATGGCGATGGTCGAGAGGTTGTGTTTGGCAGCGTAGAACGCACACAACGCTTCGCCATAACACTTGCTGACGCCATACAGATTGGCCGGCATCACCTGCATGCCCGGTGTGATCTGCCGGTCCACCGGATAGCCCTCAATGGTCTGCGCGCTGCTGGCGAACACCAACCGCTTACAACCCGCCGCCACGGCGGCTTCGAACAGGTAAGTGGTGGCCAGAATATTGTTGGGCAGTAACTCATCGAAAGAGGCGGTGGCGTGAGGGATGCCGGCCAGATGCACGATGACATCGATGCCTTTCAGCACTTCGCTTATGGTGGTGAGGTCGGACAAGTCCAGGCGTACAAAGCGATGCGGTGCATCGACATTGAAGTCGGGCTCAATGCGATCCGTCAGCACGAAGGTGTAGCGGTCCTGCGAAGCTTCGAAAAAGGTTTTGCCTATTCTGCCGCAGGCGCCGGTCAGCAGCACGTTGAGTCCGTTCATGGGGTTCTCTTTTTATGGAAGGGCAGAGGGGGCGGATTTGGCGTCATGGCACGCCGTTACAGGCGTGTTCCATGAACCCCGGCCGTAGCGCCAGTCGTTGGCAATAGGCGTCGACGGCGGGGTAGTCCGGGCGCTCCATCGGGGTCATCCGCCAGCGGTTGATCGATAATCCAATGAGAATATCGGCCAGTGTGAAGCGTGGTCCGGCAACATACGCACCGGTTGCCGCGAGTTGCTGTTCGAGGATGCCCATTTTCGCGTTCCAGCCGCGAACGCCATCAGCAATCCGCTGCGAGTCCTGAAAGTTCGGCAGTTGCCGCACCAGCGCAAAAAATGCGTAGCCCCAGGAAGGATTGAGTTCGGTGGCTTGCCAGTCCATCCACTGCTCCACGCGAGCACGAGCCGCCGGTTCGATGGGCAGCAGGTCAGTGTTTTGCTGTTTACCGGCCAGGTACCGGCAAATGGTGTTGGATTCCCACAGCACGCCGGCTTCATCGATGAGGACCGGCACTTGTGCATTGGGGTTGAGCTGGAGAAATTCCGGGCTCTGGGTCGATGCGAAACCGCTGCCCCAGTCTTCGCGTTCGTATGAAACGCCCAGTTCGTCGCAGGTCCACAGGACTTTTCTGACGTTGATTGACGAGGCCCTACCCAAAATCTTCAGCGTATGTCCCATTGAGCTTCTCCGTTTGCTGTTCCAGGTATCCGGAATCTAGCACGCGGAGCGTGGGAATGGTCGCGCGTCAGGTGCTCTCGCGCACCTTCAATTCAAACCCCATATCTTGCACCGGTTTGGTCACTGAATTGCCGGCCAGCAAGGTCAGCATCAGCTCTGCGGAACGACGGCCGATGGCTTCTCGTGGGGTGCTGATGCTGCTCAGGCGCGGGACCATGTGCTCCGATGCCGGCAAGTCGTTGAAGCCGAGGATCGCCACGCGTTCGGGAATCTTGATGCCATTGCGCAGCGCTTCGAGCAACGCACCCTGGGCCAGGTCGTCGTTGCCAAAGAAGATTGCATCGACATCGGGATGGCTGGCGAGCAGCTGCAGGAACAGCTCGCCGCCCAGACCCACCGACGAGGCTCGCGGCGTCAGCACTTCCAGATCCGGATCATACAAGCCGGCCTTTTGCAGCGCGCGGCGGAAACCTTCGCCGCGCAGCAGCGTGCGCTGGTCCAGTTGCGCACCGATGTAAGCCAGACGCTTGCGACCGCGTGACAGCAAATGCTCGGCCGCCGTTTCGCCGGCAGCGACTTGCGAAAAGCCGACGCAATTGAGCCCGGCCGCGCTGTCCAGTTCCATCATGTAGACGCAGGGAATGTTGCTGGCCTCGATCATCCGCCGCGAACTTTCGGTGCGGTCGAAACCGGTCAGCAACAAACCGCGAGGCTGATAAGCCATGTAATTGCGCAGCAGGTTTTCTTCTTCATCACGCGAGTAATGGAAGTTGCCGATCAGCACTTCGAAGCCCTTTGGTCGCAAAACCTGATGAATGGCTTCCAGCGTGTCGATGAACAGCAGGTTGGACAATGACGGCACCAAAACCACTACGGAATGGCTCTGGGCCGAGGCTAACGCGCGGGCGGCGGGGTTGACCACGTAGTTCAGGTCGAGGGCGGCTTTCTGGACTTTTTCCACCAGTTCGGTGGCCACCGTGCTGACGCCGCGCAGGGCGCGGGACGCGGTAATCGGGCTGACACCGGCCAGGCGCGCGACTTCATTGAGGGTGGGGCGGCCAGTGGTACGAGTATTTTTATCGTTTTTAGGGGTAATCATCGGACGGCTTGCCAAACAAAATTCAAGGCACTAAGGTAGCGCTGTCTCGAGGCGGCTGCAAATGCATGAGCGGGGTTTGCCTGATCCTCGCTTTTTGGCATCGAGAACGAACATGCTGCAACCCACAAAAATGACAAGAAGGCGTCGGCAACTTCTGCTTTTGCACTAGAGTCTTACGTAGCAAAGGTAGCGCTGTCTGCGCGCTGAGGTGTTACATGAATCATCCCATCACCGCCCTGGTCATCATGGGCGTTGCCGGTTGCGGCAAGACATGCGTCAGCCAGTCCCTGTGCCAGCTTAGCGGCGCGACCGCCATTGAAGGCGACACTTTCCACCCTGCCGCCAATATCGAAAAGATGAGCGCGGGTATCCCCTTGAATGATGAAGACCGTGCCGGCTGGCTCGATAGCCTGTGCGATGAACTGCGCCGCGTCGATGCCAAGGGCGAGCGCCCGGTGCTGACTTGCTCGGCCCTCAAACACAGTTACCGCGAACGCTTGCGCAGTGCCTTGCCGGGCCTGGGCTTCGTTTTCCTTGAGCTGACCCCCGAAGTCGCCGCCGATCGTGTGTCTCATCGGCCGGGCCACTTCATGCCGTCGACCTTGATCGACAGCCAGTTCGCCACACTTGAATCGCCCGTTGGTGAGCCCCTGACCCTGGCTCTGGATGCTTCAAGTCACAGTGTCGATGAATTGGCCGCTCTGGCCCACCGTTGGTGGCTCGATCATGGCCTGAAACTCGCCAGTTGAGTTTTACTCCAAGAGATAGCGCTGTCCTGACGGCATTTGAATAATTGCTTTCATAACAACAACAAACAACGGAGACACCCCCCATGTTTGGCATGTCCCACGAGTCATTCCTGCTGCTAGACGCAGTGGTTACAGTGATCGGGCTTATCGTCCTGATCACCAAGTTCAAGTTGCACCCATTCCTCGCACTGATCATCGCCGCAGCCTTTCTCGGGCTGACCTCCGGTATGCCGATAGGCACCATCATCAAGGCGTTCCAGGACGGCTTCGGCGGGGTGCTCGGTTTTGTCGGGATCATCCTGGCGTTGGGCACCATGCTTGGCAAAATGATGGCCGAGTCGGGTGGGGCGGACCAGATCGCCCAAACCCTGATTCGAGCCTTCGGCAAGGACAAGGTGCAGTGGGCCATGATGTTCGCGGCCTTCCTGGTCGGCATCCCGCTGTTCTTCGAAATCGGCTTCGTGTTGCTGATCCCGCTGGTATTCATCGTCGCCCGTCGTACCGGCGTGTCGATCATCAAGATCGGTATCCCGCTGCTGGCCGGTCTGTCCGCCGTGCACGGTCTGGTTCCGCCGCACCCGGGTCCGTTGCTGGCCATCGGCGTGTTCGGTGCCGACATCGGTAAAACCATTCTTTATGGCCTGATCGTTGCGCTGCCGACGGCCATTATTGCCGGCCCGATCTTCGGTACGTTCATTGCCAAGCACATTCCTGGTCATCCGAATCAGGAACTGGTGGATCAACTGGTGCGCGATGAGGATGCAGGGGATCTGCCTAGCTTCGGCATCACCCTGATCACCGTGCTGTCGCCCGTGTTCCTGATGCTGCTCAAGACCTTTGCCGATGTGGTGCTGCCGGATGGCAACTTCTTCCGCACCTTCATGGATCTGATCGGTCACCCGATCTCGGCACTGCTGCTGGCATTGCTGCTGTCGCTGTACACCTTCGGCTATAAGCAGGGCATCGGTTCGCAACAGATGCTCAAATGGCTGGACGCGAGCCTTGCACCGACCGCCGCGATCATTCTGATCATCGGTGCCGGTGGCGGCTTCAAGCAGATGCTGGTAACCAGCGGTGTGGGTGATGTGATCGGCCACATGGCGGTGAACGCACAGATCTCGCCGATCCTGCTGGCCTGGCTGGTGGCGGCGGTGATTCGCATTGCGACCGGTTCGGCGACCGTGGCAACCATTACCGGCGCGGGCATCGTGGTGCCGGTGGTGGGGATGATTCCGGGTGTGAACCGTGAGCTGCTGGTGCTGGCCACCGGTGCCGGTTCGTTGATCCTGTCCCACGTCAACGACGCCGGTTTCTGGCTGGTGAAGCAGTACTTCAACATGACCGTGGCGGAAACCTTCAAGACCTGGACCGCGATGGAAACCATCCTGTCCGTGGTGGGCCTGGGCTTCATCTTGCTGTTGTCGTTGTTCGTCTGACACGATCGGCAAACACAAAAAAACCGCAGCGATGCGGTTTTTTTGTGGGTGACGATCGTTCCCACGCTCTGCGTGGGAATGCCTCAACGGACGCTCCGCGTTCGGCTCTGGAAGGGACGCGGAGCGTCCTGGCTGCGTTCCCACGCAGAGCGTGGGAACGATCAATGTGTCAGGTGGTTTTCTGAACCAGCCCATCCGCCCGGAACATCCCGCGAATCCCGCGTACGGCCTGACGAATCCGGTCCTGGTTTTCGATCAGCGCGAAGCGCACATGATCATCCCCATACTCGCCAAATCCCACACCCGGCGAGACACAGACCTTGGCCTCGGCCAGCAGTTTCTTGGCGAATTCCAGCGAGCCCATGTGTGCGTAAGCCTCGGGAATCTTGGCCCAGACGTACATCGAGGCTTTCGGGTTTTCGACCATCCAGCCCAGTTCATGCAGGCCTTTGACCAGCACGTTGCGCCGCTGCCGATACTGATCGGCAATGTCTTTGACGCATTGCTGATCGCCTTCCAGCGCCGCGATGGCCGCGACTTGCAGAGGGGTGAACGTGCCGTAGTCGTGATAACTCTTGATCCGCGCCAGGGCGTTGACCAGCTCCGGGTTGCCGACCATGAAACCGATGCGCCAGCCGGCCATGTTGTAGCTCTTGGACAAGGTGAAAAACTCCACCGCGATGTCCTTGGCACCGGGCACTTGCATGATCGACGGCGCTTTCCAACCGTCGTAGACGATGTCGGCATAGGCCAGGTCGTGCACCACCAAAACGTCGTATTGTTTGGCGAGGGCAATCACCCGCTCAAAGAAGTCCAGCTCCACGCATTGGGCGGTGGGGTTGGACGGGAAACCGAGGATCATCATCTTCGGTTTCGGGATCGAGCCGCGAATCGCCCGTTCCAGTTCGGCGAAGAAATCCACGCCAGGGATCAGCGGCACCGACCGTACCTGGGCGCCGGCAATCACGGCACCGTAGATGTGAATCGGGTAGCTCGGGTTCGGCACCAGCACGGTGTCGCCCTGGTCGAGGGTGGCCAGCATCAAGTGCGCCAGACCTTCCTTGGAGCCGATGGTGACGATGGCTTCGGTTTCCGGGTCGATGTCGACTTCGTAGCGATCCTTGTACCAGTTGGAGATCGCCCGGCGCAGGCGCGGAATCCCTTTGGACGTGGAGTAGCCGTGGGTGTCTTCACGCTGGGCAACGGTGACGAGTTTTTCGACAATGTGCGGCGGCGTGGGGCCGTCGGGGTTGCCCATGCTCAAGTCGATGATGTCTTCGCCACGACGACGGGCGGCCATCTTCAGCTCGGCAGTGATGTTGAAAACGTAAGGGGGGAGTCGATCTATGCGCGCAAAGCGGCGCGGCGAACCTTGTTCGGCCATTGTTGCCTCGGATAACGTAAGCGCCCGGAACCGTCCGAGCGACGCTGGCCACTGCGGTGGCCTGTGGCGGAATGTAAGGGCAGTCGTGGCAAACTGTCTAGCCTGCGCATCAATAAATTTTCCCCAAGGATATGGTCGATGGAATTTACCAGTGGCTTCTTGTTGAGCCTTTCGCTGTGCCTGGACATCGGCGTGGCCAATATCGCGATGATCACGCTGGCGATGCAGCGCGGCTACTTTCAAGGTTTTGCGCTGGGGTTGGGGACCTGTGTCGGCGACCTGATTTACGCGGTACTGGCATTGGCTGGCATGACCGTTTTGCTGCAGTACGAGACCGTGCGCTGGGTGTTGTGGATTGGCGGGTCGGCATTGCTGCTGTACTTCGCGGCGAAGATGATTTATTCGGCGATTCACCATGAAGCGCTGTTGGCGCAAACCCCTGAGGTGGGGCACAACTCGCACCGTCGCGAGTTTTTTCGCGGGATTTTCCTCGCCATGTCATCGCCCAGCGCGATTCTCTGGTTCGCGGCGGTGGGCGGCACGCTGATCGCCCGTTCCGGTGGCGGCGGCGCGCTCAGTTCGGCGCTGTTTCTCGGCGGTTTCTTGGGCGCCGGCGTGCTCTGGTGTGTCGGTCTGTGCTTCGCTGCGAGCCACGGCGGCAAATTGCTCGGTGACAAACTGCTACGTTATTCATACATGGCATCGGCAGCGATCTTCTGCTATTTCGCGGTCTACGTGATCCTATCGGGTTATAACGAGTTCATCGGTCCAGGCGCCATCGAACAGTTGCACGCACTGTAATTGGGCGAATCGGGTTTGGCTTCTATACTCCCAGCCGAACCCACCTTTCAGTACCAGGAGTTGAGTCATGGATGAGCAAACAGGCGTCGAAACGGCCGAGCCACGCTTCGAAAACGGGCACTTCATGCTCATAGCGGGGCTTGGTGGACGATTTACTGCGGATACGACCAAAGCGATCCCCGACCTGTGGGAGAAATTCATTCCCGAGATTGGCAAAATTCCCGGCCAGAAAAGCGAAGTAACCTACGGCATCTGCTGCAATCCGGATGACAAGGGTGGTTTCGAATACATCGCCGGTGTCGAAATCAGCAAGCTCGACGACCTGCCCGAGAAGTACCGCTGGATCGAAGTTCAGCCTCAGAAGTATGCAGTCTTCGAACACAAGGGCTCTCTGGATACCTTGCCCCAGACCTTTCAACACATCTGGAAAACCTGGTTGCCGAAGTCCGGTCATGAAGCGGCGGACGCTCCGGAGTTCGAACGCTACAGCGACGATTTCAACCCGAAGCTCAACACTGGCGTGCTGGAAATCTGGTTGCCGCTCAAAGCCTAAAGAACGGGTCGAGAGGCGGATCGGTGATTCGCCTCTCGATGTCGTCTTGATGCTGATTTATGATCCCCAACCTTTCCCACGCCGATTCCGAGCTGCCATGAACACCGTCATTCGCCACGTCAGCCCCGCTGACCTGGACCGCTGCTATGCCATCGAAACCGTCGCCTACGAAGGCGATGAAGCCGCCACCCGCGAGAAAATCGCCACCCGCATCGCCACTTGGCCTGAGGGGTTCATCGTTGCTGAAGTGGATGGCGTTGCCGCCGGTTTCATTAATTCCGGTGCGGCGTTTGAGGTGGAGATGTCGGACGAGGCGTTCAAGGAACTGATCGGCCACGACCCGGCCGGCCCGCATGTAGTGATCATGTCGGTGGTGGTGCATCCGGACTACCAAGGGCAGGGCCTGGCGAAACGCTTGATGAGTGAGTTCATCCAGCGCATGCGCGCACTGAACAAGGCCAGCATCCACCTGATGTGCAAAGAGCGGCACATTGCGCTCTATGCCGGGTTTGGTTTTGCCTACATCAAGCCTTCGGCGTCCGACCATGGCGGGATGGCTTGGCATGAGATGGTGTTGACGCTGTAACCCGCGGATAGTGGAGATCCATTGTGGGAGCGGGCTTGCTCGCGAAGAGGGAGTGTCAGTCAACATCGATGTTGCCTGACACACCGCATTCGCGAGCAAGCCCGCTCCCACAGGGGCGGTGTTGTCTCAATCGATTCCGACAAATCCCCCGGTCTGGTGCTGCCACAACCGCGCATACAAACCGCCATGGGCCAGCAGTTCGGCGTGGCTGCCGGTTTCGGCGATCTTGCCGTTTTCCAGCACCACCAACCGATCCATCCGCGCGATGGTCGAGAGTCGGTGGGCGATGGCGATCACGGTTTTGCCCTGCATCAGGGTTTCGAGGCTTTCCTGAATCGCCGCTTCGACTTCCGAGTCCAGTGCCGAGGTGGCTTCGTCCATGATCAGGATCGGCGCGTCCTTGAGCAGCACCCGGGCGATGGCAATCCGCTGACGCTGACCACCGGAGAGCTTCACTCCGCGTTCGCCGACGTGAGCATCGAAACCGGTGCGGCCTTCAGAGTCCGACAGCAACGGGATGAATTCGTCGGCACGGGCCTTGTGCACCGCCTCCCAGAGTTCGGCATCGGTGGCGTCGGGTTTGCCGTACAGCAAATTGTCGCGGATCGAACGGTGCAGCAGCGAGGTGTCCTGGGTGATCATGCCGATGCGTTCGCGCAGGCTTTCCTGACCGACTTCGGCGATGTTCTGGCCATCGATGAGAATCCGCCCGCCCTGCACGTCATAGAGGCGCAGCAGCAGATTGACCAACGTCGATTTACCCGCACCGGAGGGGCCGATCAGGCCGATTTTCTCACCGGGTTTGATGGTCAGGTTGAGGTCACCGATGATCCCGCTCTTCTTGCCATAGTGAAAGTCGACGTGCTCGAAACGCACCTCGCCACGCGCCACATTCAAAGGCTTGGCCTGCTCGCGGTCGGTGATGCTGACGGGTTGAGAAATGGTCTGCAAACCGTCCTGAACCATGCCGATGTTTTCGAAAATTCCGGTGACCACCCACATGATCCAGCCAGACATGTTGACGATGCGGATCACCAGGCCCGTGGCCAAGGCAATTGCACCCACTGAGATCAGCGACTGCGTCCATAACCACAGCGCAAGACCGGTGGTGCTGACGATCAGAAGGCCGTTCATGCTGGTGATGGCCACGTCCATGCTGGTGACCACACGGCCGGCCAGTTGGGCTTTTTCAGTTTGTTCCTTGATCGCTTCGCGGGCGTATTGCTGCTCGAAGTTGGTGTGAGCGAACAGCTTCAGGGTGGTGATGTTGGTGTAGCCATCGACGATCCGCCCCATGAGTTTGGAGCGCGCATCGGACGACACCACCGAGCGTTCCTTGACCCGTGGCACGAAGTAGTAGAGGGCGCCGATGAAGGCGGCGATCCAGGTCAGCAGCGGGATCATCAGGCGCCAGTCGGCTTCGGCGAACAGCACGAGTGAACTGATCGCGTAGATCAGCACGTGCCATAGCGCGTCCACCGCTTGCACAGCCGAATCGCGCAACGAGTTGCCGGTCTGCATGATGCGTTGGGCGATGCGCCCGGCGAAGTCGTTCTGGAAGAAATTGAGGCTCTGTTTGAGCACATAACTGTGGTTTTGCCAGCGGATCAGGCTGGTCAGGCTGGGGCTCAAGGTCTGGTGCACCAGCAAGTCATGCAGGCCAACAAATATGGGGCGCAGGACCAGCGCAACCACCGCCATCCAGGCCAGTTCGATGCCGTGTTCCTTGAAAAAATTGACGTTGGGCGTGCCCTGGGCGAGGTCGATGATGCGGCTCAGGTAGCTGAACAGCGCCACTTCGATCAACGCGCCGAACAGGCCGACGATCAGCAGGACGGCGAAACTCGGCCAGACTTGCTTCAGGTAATAGGTATAGAAGGGGAGAACCCGATCCGGCGGAGCCGCCGTCGGTGCATCGCGGAAAATGTCGATCAGTTTTTCAAAACGGCGATAAAGCATCAGTTCTCCGCCCGCGCACGGGCTCTCCTTTAAACGATATGAGCGGCGCCGCAAGCACCGGCGGCCGCTCAAAACTCCCTGTCCAGCTTACGCTCAGTCGATGCGCTTGGCCGACTTGATGAAGACCGGATCGGCTGGCACGTCTTTCATGCCACCGCGGGTAGTGGTTGGCGAGTTGACGATGATGTCCACCACGTCCATGCCTTTGACGACTTTACCGAACACCGCGTAGCCGTCGCCCTGGTCGAGGAAGTCATTGTCTTTGACGTTCATGAAGAACTGGCTGGTGGCCGAGTCCGGGACAGACGTACGGGCCATGGACAGCGTGCCACGCACGTTATGCAGGCCGTTCTTGGATTCGTTCTTGATCGGCGCCTTGGTTTCTTTTTGCTGCATCTGTTGAGTGAAACCGCCGCCCTGGACCATAAATCCAGGAATCACACGGTGAAAAATCGTGTTGTTGTAGAAGCCGCTGTCGACGTACTCAAGGAAGTTCTTGGTACTGATCGGCGCCTTGACCGGGTCCAGTTCGATTTCGATCTGGCCGTTGGTGGTTTCCAGCAGCACGTGCGGCGCCTTGGCGGGCGTAGCGGCCATCAGGTTGGCGGCAAACAGAACGGAGCCGGCGACGAGGGCGATTTTTTTCAGCATGGGTCAGTGATCCTGAGTGGTGGTGTCGACTGCGGTGAGAAACTCGAGCAGCGTTTGGTTGAAGCGTTCGGGTTGATCCAGCGGGGTGGCGTGGCGCGAGTCGGCGATCACCACCAGCCGCGCATCGGGCAGCAGTTTTACATAGGTTTCTTTCAACGCGACCGGGGTGTAGTCACGGTCGGCGCTGACGATGAGGGTTGGACAGGAGACTCTGGAAAGTCGTTCCTGAACCCCCCAGCCAACGATGGCATCGAAGCTGGCGAGATAAGCATGTTTGTCGTTTTTGCCCAGCGCGCCGCTATTTTTTGTCGTAACGAAGCTTGTTCGGGCTTGGGAAACAGCTTGGCACCCAGGGCCTTGCCGATGGTGCGCATGCTCAGCGCGCGCATCAGACTCCAGCGCTTGAACCACTGCCAGTAATCGTTGCGGCTACGCCGTTTGACTTCGGGTGCGCTGTTGACGATGCACAGGCTCTTGAGCAGTTGCGGCTGGTCCACCGCCAGTTGAAAAGCGATCATGCCGCCCATCGAAAGCCCGACAAGATGTGCAGGGCCAAGATTCAAGTGTTCCATCAACGCAATCAGGTCGGCGCTGAACCCGGCGATGCTGTAGCGCTCGCGGGGTTTGTCGGAGCGCCCGTGGCCGCGCACATCCGGGACAATCACCCGATGGTGGGCCGAGAGCGCCGGGATCTGCATTTCCCAGTCCAGGGTGCTGGAACCCAGCCCGTGAACCAGCAGCAACGGCGTGCCCTGGCCATATTCCTCATAGTGCAGGTTGCAACCTTCATGTTCGAAATAGGCCATGGGTACACTCCGTGTCAGGCTTGCTCAGGGGCGGCGAAGGGCGCATCCAGCGGCGCGGTATCGAAGGTGCGCAGCAGTTCGATGAGAATCTGCGTGGCCGGGCCCAGGGGTTTGTCCTTGTTCGAATACAGATAGAAGCTCGGGTTGCGGCTGCCGCCCTGATCCAACGGTAGCACTTTGAGCGTACCTTCCTTGAGTTCGCGCTCAATCATGTGCCGAGGCAGCCAGGCGAAGCCCAGGCCGCTGCTGACGAAGGTCGCGGCGGTGGCCAAGCTACCGACAGTCCAGCGCTGTTCGGCGCCGAGCCAGCCGACGTCTCGCGGTTGTTGACGGCCGGAGTCGCGAATCACCACTTGCATCTGGCTTTCCAGGTCCTGGAAGTTCAGTTCACGGTTGAGGCGATGCAAGGAATGCTCGGGGTGGGCCACCGCGATGAATTCGACGTCGCTCAATTCCGCGCCCAGATAACCGGGAATGCTGAAACCGGTGATGGCCAGATCGGCCACGCCTTCAAGCAACACTTCCTCGACCCCCGACAACACTTCTTCGCGCAGACGCACCCGGCAGCCACGGCTTTGCGGCATAAACGCAGTCAGTGCGCGAACGAGGCGGGCGCTGGGGTAGGCGGCGTCGACCACCAGCCGCACTTCCGCTTCCCAGCCCTGTTCCATGTGATGGGCCAGGTCTTCCAGTTGGCTGGCCTGTTTCACCAGCTGTCGGGAGCGGCGCAGCAGTACGCCGCCGGCCTCGGTGAGCACCGCTTTGCGGCCGTCGATGCGCAGCAATGGCACACCGAGTTGGTCCTGCATGCGCGCTACGGTGTAGCTGACCGACGATTGCGAGCGGTGCAGCGCTTCGGCGGCTTGGGCGAAACCGCCGTGATCGACCACGGCCTGCAATGTTCGCCATTGATCAAGGGTCACGCGGGGCGCTTTCATGTTGAGCTCCTCTTGTCCTAAGCTGGCAGTCCTTATTGGAGGCTGCTGAATGAAAAAACTTTGTTGTGTGATGGCGGGTTGTGCTGTGTTGGCGATGCTGCCGCTGACTGCGTTTGCCTATCCGATCGACGTTCAAAAGCAATTGAACGGCTTGAGCATCGACTACAACTCGTACGACACGGATAACGACATCGCCTCCATTCAAGTGAACAACTACGGCAGCACCGATGCGATCTGCAGAGTGGTTTTCAACAATGGCCCGGAAGCGCCGCGTACCCGCACAATCGAAGTGCCCGCCGGTAAACACAAAAACGCCACCGCCAAGTTCACCCGGACCATCATCAAGATGCGTATCAACCTGACCTGCACCCCGAAATAACATCGAGCGGAGCAAGCCGGCTGGGGCATGCTCCGCTTATAAACGAATTTATCGATGCTTTATAGCAGTTATTTGCGCTTTTTCATCGATATGACTCTGTTTAACCTTCACTCCATCGACCTACAGCATTCTCAGATGGAGGCTACATCCCATGTCCCGCGTTCTGATCATCGAAAGCAGCGCCCGTCAGCAAGACTCGGTTTCCCGCCAGCTGACCCAGACCTTCATCAGCCAATGGAAAGCCGCACACCCGGCCGACCAGATCACTGTCCGTGACGTAGCCGCCAACCCGGTGCCGCACCTGGACATCAACTTGCTGGGCGGCTGGATGAAACCTGCCGAACAACGCAACGACATCGAACAGGCCTCGCTGGAACGCTCCAACCTGCTGACCGATGAACTGCTGGCCGCCGACGTGCTGGTGATGGCTGCACCGATGTACAACTTCGCCATTCCGAGCACCCTCAAAGCCTGGCTCGACCACGTGCTGCGTGCCGGCGTGACCTTCAAGTACACCGAAACCGGCCCGCAAGGTTTGCTCAACGGCAAGCGTGCTTATGTGCTGACCGCTCGCGGTGGTATCCATGCCGGAGCCGCCTCGGATCACCAGGAACCGTACCTGCGTCAGGTCATGGCCTTCATCGGCATCCACGACGTAACGTTCATTCACGCCGAAGGCATGAACCTGGGCGGCGGCTTCCAGGAGAAAGGCCTGAACCAGGCCAACGCCAAGCTTTCTCAGGTCGCCTGAGCCGTTAATCGCCAGATAATCGCTGGATGGTCTAGTGACCTGGCGCAACCCTTCAAGCCTGTACGCGCATCGAACCTCCCTTTGCACTTGTTGCTCCTGAGTGCTCTAGCCCGATTGAACGCATTAGCGAGATCGGGCTTTTTTTTGCCTGCGATTTTGTGAGCGGACACACAACCCTGTGGGAGCGGGCTTGCCCGCGATGGCGGTATGTCAGGCAGCATTGAATTCGACTGACACACCGCTTTCGCGGGCAAGCCCGCTCCCACAGGGTTTTGTGTTGCCTGACTGTTCGCGATGAAGGGCAAAACCCGCTATCGTCGCCGCCATTCGAAATGAGGCGATCATGGGCTATCTACTTTTTGTCACGCTGATCCAGGCATTTTCCTTCAGCTTGATCGGCGAATACCTGGCCGGTCATGTCGACAGTTACTTCGCGGTGCTGGTGCGGGTGTTGCTGGCGGGGCTGGTGTTCATCCCGCTGACGCGCTGGCGTCAGGTCGAGCCGGCGTTCATGCGCGGTATGTTGCTGATCGGCGCGTTGCAGTTCGGCGTGACTTACGTCTGTTTGTATTTGAGCTTCCGGGTGCTGACGGTGCCGGAAGTGTTGCTGTTCACCATCCTCACGCCGCTGCACGTAACCCTGATCGAAGACGCGCTGAACCGGCGCTTCAATCCCTGGGCATTGATCGCGGCACTGGTGGCGGTGGCGGGCGCGGCAGTGATTCGCTTTGACCGAATCAACCCGGATTTCTTCATGGGCTTTCTATTGCTGCAACTGGCCAACTTCACCTACGCCGCCGGGCAGGTGCTCTACAAACATCTGGTGGCCCGCCATCCGAGCGATCTGCCGCATTACCGACGCTTCGGTTACTTCTACCTGGGCGCGTTAGCGGTGGCATTGCCGGCGTTTCTGCTGTTCGGCAAACAGAACTTCCTGCCCGAAGCGCCACTGCAATGGGGCGTGCTGCTATTCCTTGGCCTGGTCTCGACCGCGCTGGGTTTGTACTGGTGGAACAAGGGCGCGTGCCTGGTGAGCGGCGGGACGCTGGCGGTGATGAACAACCTGCATGTGCCGGTGGGGTTGCTGATCAACTTGTTGATCTGGAATCAGCATGAAGAATTGGGGCGGTTGTTGTTTGGTGGGTCGGTGATTTTGATGGCGGTGTGGATTAGTCGGTTGGGTGTACGCCAGCCGGCGGTTGCACACTAATCCCTTGTGGGAGCGGGCTTGCTCGCGAATGCGGTATGACATTCAACATAGATGTCTGCTGACACTCCGCCTTCGCGAGCAAGCCCGCTCCCACAAAGGGATATGTAGTGCTACATGATGTGTTTTTCGGGTTCGGGAATGTGGCTTGCGCCCAACACCGCCGGAAGCAACCCCGACCGCAAATCACCACCGCTCGGCTGCTGATAAAGGCTCAAGCCAAACTCCGGCAATACCGCCAGCAGGTAATCGAAAATATCCCCCTGAATCCGCTCGTAATCAGCCCACACGGTGGTGCGGGTGAAGCAGTAGATTTCCAGCGGAATGCCCTGGGCCGTGGTCTGCATTTGCCGAACCATGCAGGTCATGTTCGGTTGGACCTCCGGGTGGCTTTTCAGATATGCCAGCGCATAGGCGCGGAAGGTGCCGATGTTGGTCATCCGTCGGCGGTTGGCCGACATCGCCGCGACGTTGCCCTGAGCTTCGTTCCAGGCCTTGAGTTCGGCCTGTTTGCGATTGATGTAGTCGGTCAGCAGATGCACCTGGGACAGCTTCAGTTCTTCGTCATCGCGAATAAACCGCACGCCGCTGGCGTCGATGAACAGGCTGCGCTTGATCCGTCGCCCACCGGACTGCTGCATGCCGCGCCAGTTCTTGAACGACTCGGACATCAGGCGCCAGGTCGGAATCGACACAATGGTCTTGTCGAAATTCTGCACCTTGACCGTGTGCAAGGTGATGTCCACCACGTCACCGTCGGCGCCGACTTGCGGCATCTCGATCCAGTCGCCGACCCGCAGCATGTCGTTGCTGGTCAGTTGCACGCTGGCGACGAATGACAACAGGGTGTCTTTATAGACCAACAGAATCACCGCCGACATGGCGCCCAGACCCGACAGCAGCAACAGCGGCGAACGGTCGATCAGCGTGGCGACGATGATGATCGCGCCGAACACGAACAGCACCATTTTCGCTAGCTGCACATAGCCTTTGATCGAGCGGGTACGGGCATGTTCGGTACGGGCATAGATGTCCAGCAGGGCATTAAGCAATGCGCTGACGGCCAGCACCAGGAACAGAATGGTGAACGCCAGCGCCACGTTGCCGAGGAAGTTAAGGCTGGTCTTGCCCAACTCCGGCACCAGGTGCAGGCCGAACTGGATCAGCAGCGAGGGCGTCATCTGCGCCAGGCGATGAAACACTTTGTTGTGGCGAAAATCGGTAATCCAGTGCAGCGACGGCTGGCGACCGAGGATTTTGGTCGCGTGAAGAATGAGGAACCGCGCCACTCGTCCGAGCACCAGCGCCACCACCAGCAGCAACATCAGCGCGAGCGTGGAATGCAGGAGCGGATGCTGATCGAGAGCACCCCAGAGGTCTTGGGCATTGAGCCAGAGCTGTTTGATATCCATGGGCAAAAACGGTTCTTCTGTAGGACGCGACGGGGTGATTAGAGCATTTAAGACGTTCCGGATGACGTTTTGAGACAAATCAGGCAACAAAAAAACCACTGTTTGCAGCCGTTTGTATAAAGAAACTCGGCCTTCGCGCTCGAAACCGTTACCCTATGCAGCTGTTTTTTTGTATTTCTTCGAGGTAGCACCCGTGTTTTCCCAATTCGCCCTGCACGAACGCCTGCTCAAAGCCGTGGCCGAGCTTAAATTTGTCGAGCCAACGCCTGTGCAAGCAGCGGCTATCCCGCTGGCGCTCCAGGGGCGTGACCTGCGGGTGACAGCGCAAACCGGTAGCGGCAAAACCGCTGCATTCGTTTTGCCGATCCTCAACCGCTTGATCGGCCCGGCCAAAGTCCGCGTCAGCATCAAGACCCTGATC
This sequence comes from Pseudomonas sp. S2_A02, assembly GCF_054668495.1. Classification (NCBI taxonomy): domain Bacteria; kingdom Pseudomonadati; phylum Pseudomonadota; class Gammaproteobacteria; order Pseudomonadales; family Pseudomonadaceae; genus Pseudomonas; species Pseudomonas sp. S2_A02. The sequence continues at coordinate 5,266,312 of NZ_CP162776.1, forward strand.
CTGCTGCCGACCCGCGAGCTGGCCCAGCAGACCATCAAGGAAGTCGAGCGCTTCGCTCAGTTCACCTTCATCAAGTCCGGCCTGATCACCGGCGGTGAAGACTTCAAGGTCCAGGCCGCCATGCTGCGCAAGGTGCCGGACATCCTGATCGGTACGCCGGGCCGGATGATCGAGCAACTGAACGCTGGCAACCTCGACCTCAAGGAAGTCGAAGTGCTGGTGCTCGATGAAGCCGACCGCATGCTCGACATGGGCTTTGCCGAAGACGTGCAGCGTCTGGTGGAAGAGTGCACCAACCGTCAGCAGACCATGCTGTTCTCCGCCACCACCGGCGGTTCGGGCCTGCGCGAGATGGTCGCCAAGGTCCTGAACAACCCTGAACACTTGCAGCTGAACAACGTCAGCGATCTGAACGCCACCACGCGTCAGCAGATCATCACCGCCGACCACAATCAGCACAAAGAACAGATCGTCAACTGGCTGCTGGCCAACGAGACCTATCAGAAGGCCATCGTGTTCACCAACACCCGGGCCATGGCCGACCGTATTTACGGCCGTCTGGTGGCGCAAGACTACAAAGCGTTCGTGCTACACGGTGACAAAGACCAGAAAGACCGCAAACTGGCCATCGACCGCCTGAAGCAGGGCGGCGTGAAGATCCTCGTGGCCACCGACGTCGCGGCCCGTGGCCTGGACGTGGAAGGCCTGGACCTGGTGATCAACTTCGACATGCCGCGCAGCGGCGACGAATACGTTCACCGCATCGGTCGCACCGGCCGCGCCGGCAACGATGGCCTGGCCATCTCGTTGATCTGCCATGGCGACTGGAACCTGATGTCGAGTGTCGAGCGCTACCTCAAGCAGAGCTTCGAGCGCCGCACCATCAAGGAAGTCAAAGGCACCTACGGCGGACCGAAAAAGGTCAAGGCCTCGGGCAAAGCCGTTGGCGTGAAGAAGAAAAAGGTCGACGCCAAGGGCGACAAGAAGAAAACCGGCGCGAAGGCCCCGACCAAGCGCAAGATCGCCAACCGCCCGAAGACCGACGCCCTGTCGCTGGTCAGCAAGGACGGCATGGCCCCGCTCAAGCGCCGCAAGCCGGAAGCGCCGGCTGCTGAGTAAGGTTGCTTCATGACCCAATAAAAAACCGGACATTGTCCGGTTTTTTTACGTCAAAAGATCGCAGGCTTCGCCAGCTCCTACACAGGTTTAAGCGTGCACCTGTAAGAGCTCCGAAGGCTGCGATCCTTTGATCTTGCCCTTTAACCCTTGGCTTTCTTCTCCGCCGATTCCAGCTCCTTGAGACGCTGATCAATCAACTGGCACTTATCCGGCAAATCCTTGCTGGCCGTCTCCAGGTCCATCTTCTGCAACTCATCGTTGATCTCCTTGGCCTTGGCCGGGTTCTGCTCAGTGATCTTGGCGACTTCCTTGGCCAGCTGTTCGCGCTTGGCGGTGGCTTCATCGGGAGGGCAGGCCCAAACGGGGAGGGTGCAGGCGAGGGTGGCGGCGAGGGTGAGTTTGAGCAGGGTTTTCATAAAGTCAGGCCTCGGTTCCGATTAAGGCGGGTTATCCGGTTGAGGGCTGAAGGGTGGAAAAAGTTCAGTGACAGAAATGGGCGACCCACAGGTCACCGGATTTCATTCACTCCGCAGCCTGCGCTACCCGTCAACACCACAAATCCCCTGTGGGAGCGAGCCTGCTCGCGATGACTGAGTGACATTCAACTACGTAGAGCACGTGTCTTGATGGCAGGTATCCCCTTTTCTTTTTATCAGAGGATGATTACCTTTTTTATTTAGAGCTGCTTGCCGAGCAGGCCAACAAATAGGCGTGTGAAATTCACGCTTGGTGTCTGATGACTAATCATGTTCCTTTGTTGATTAGCCCTCATGAACACGGCAGTGCAAGTTTGCTTATGAGCAGCGCAATACATAAATCGTACATACGGACGTAGTGGGACTTTATTCGAGGGAAGCTTCCGTTCGGGAAACGTGGTTTTCCCCATTTTTACTAGGGTTTTTACTTGTTGTTAAGCCTTGTTCCTACGCACTTCCCTGGTTTTTTCAGCGATTCCCTTAGTGAACAAATTTCCTATGCGATTGTCGGGCGCCGGACGCAAAAACTGTGTATGGTTCGCGCCAAAATCTGTAGGGCATTTCGCTATGTCCGTTACTCTCACTTAAAGGAATTAAGTATGCGATTTTTTCGCGTGGCTTCAGTGTTGTCGTTGTGGGCGGCGGCGTTTTTGGTGCAGGCCGAGCAACTGCCGATCGAAGTGCTGAGTGCGGTGGTCAAGGACCAGAAGATCGCCGACGCCGAGCTGCTGTTGCAACGCAACGGCGCACAAAACGTGGTGGGTCGCACCAATGCTCAGGGCCAGGTCAGCCTGACCACCGAGTTTGCCGATGATGCCGGCAACCTGCTGATCATCAAGAAGCCCGGCTACTCCAATCTGGTGGTCAAGTGTCCGTGCAAGGGCATGACCTATGCCATCAGCCCGGTGATGCAGAACCTCGACGGTCTACGCGTGGTGCTGACTTGGGGTGCGACCCCGTCGGACCTCGACTCCCACATGATCTTCCCCGGCAACAACATCTATTTCGAAAACCAGCACGGTGATGATGCCAATCTGGATGTCGACGACACCACCAGCTATGGCCCGGAAACCATCACCCTGGAGAAGAAGCACTACGGCGAAAGTTACGTCTACGCCGTGCATGACTATAGCAATAGCGGCGAACCGGGTTCGCGCGATCTCTCCAACAGCCAGGCCAAAGTGTTCGTGTACATGGGCCAGTCACTGGTGCGCACCTATTACGTGCCGCAGAACCGCAGCGGCAACCTGTGGACCGTGTTCCGCATGACCGGCGGTGGCGACTTCCAGGACATCAACAGCATTACGGGTGCCAGGGTCGATGCGGCAAACGTGTTGAACGAAGTGTCGCCGTTGCTGGATGACAGCGTCGCCGTGACGGCGGTGGCTATCAGCGCTTCGGCACAGGCCGATGCGAAAAGCCTGAACACCAAAGGCGAAGCGGCCTACAAAACCGGAAATCTGCCGCTGGCAATCGACTTCTTCCGTCAGGCGATCGATCTGAATAACAGCTACGGTCAGGCGTACGGCAACCTGGGTCTGGCGTATCAGAAGGCCGGTAACACCGCCGAGTCGATCTGGGCCAACCGCAAGGCCATTGCCCTGGCCAGCGGCAATTCGGCCGCCACCGTGCGTGCCGGTTCCTACTACAACATTGCCCGTATCTATGAAGCGGCCGGTCAGTTCCCCGACGCCCTGCGTCATTACCAGTTAGCCAAGACGCAGAAGGCCAACCCGGTGTATGACACGGCCATCGAGCGCGTACAAAACCGTTGATCGCCTGGTGCTGATCTGACCCCCACAACGCGCCGCACTCCGGCGCGTTGTGCATTTATGGGGAGGTGAATCCGGCTACACCCCTCCAGGCAAGTGACCATCTCCTTCAATCAAAAGGCGAAACCTGACCATCGTCGCCGGCCGTAACGACGTCAACGCCGACAGCCTCAACGCCACCGCCCGTGCCGATGACGGCAGCGCCAAACCGCAATTGGCCATCGACTCCTCGGCCCTCGGCGGCCGGGGCGATCAAACTGATTGGCACCGAAGCCGGGGTCGGAGTGAAACTCGATGGCAACCTGGAGGCCAGTGGCGGGGATATCCAGCTCGATGCCAACGGGCATCTGAGCCTCGCGCTGGCGTTCACGCTGGCGGCCGACAGCCTCGACAACAGCAACGGCAAACTGCTCGGCAATCAAGCCGTGACCCTGCGTGTGCAGCAGGCGCTGACCAACGTCAAAGGCCTGATCGCTGCGGCAAACGTCGATGTACAGGCCGGTAGCCTGAACAACAACGGCGGCACCCTGACCAGTCGCACCGGCCTCGAACTTCGGGTTACCGGCCAGCTCGATAATCAGGGCCAAGGCCTGATCAACGCCACCCAAAACTTGAACATCAACACGGCGAGTTTAAACAACCAGAACGGCGGCTCGTTGCTTGGCAGCGCCATCGCCATCGATTTCAGCGGCGCCATGGGCGACCTGAACAACGCCAACGGCCTGATCACCACCACGCGGCGATCTGACAATCGCAGCCACGACGGTTAACAACGTCATGGATGTGTTGCAGTACACCGAGCATGAGAAAAGTGTCGCGACCATCACTCAGTTGTCGTGCACGCTGATCTCGTATGGATGTGACAGCCGTGGCGGTGGCCGCATCAACGGTCTTTGGGAAATTGCAGAAACCGATCGCTTGAAGGTCACGCTTCATTCTGAAGCAGCCTCGATCAACAGCGGCGCGGACCTGACGATTAACGCCGGCGAAGTGAACAACATCAGCAGCAACGTTACGGCCGCTGGGGATTTAACGATCACGGCGTCGACGATCAACAACAAGGGTGTGCAAGAGCAGGACATCGAAACCACCCGACGATTCGTGAGTTGGGTCAATGAAACCGCCTCGGCCATTCGAATGGCTGACCTCTTCACTCAACGAAACAATCCGACACCTTCGGCCACCGTCGAACAGGATATGAGCAACTTCCTGGCCTGGATGGGCGAAACACTGCCGACCAGCAGTCGCGTCATCAGCGGCGAATCCCTGGATGCCATCATCCAGGCGGGTGGAAACGTCACGCTCAATGCCACCCAGAACATCAACAACAGCGTGGTCCGCCCGTACTATGCCTATGTGGCAGCGGGTCGTACCCAACCCGATACCGGCGCGGGCAGTGGTTACTCGACGCGGATCCAGATTAATCAGCAGCTCACCCCCGATCTGGCCCAGCAACAAGTCAACCCGCTGGCGCTGCCTGGCTTCAGCCTGCCCACCAGCCAGAACGGCCTGTTCCGTCTGAGCCAGGAAAGCAGCGCCAACCCGACCGGCACCGGTCCGCAAAGCTGGACGCTTACCGGCGGCAAAGTCACCGCCGGTGCATCGTCTACGCCAGTCACCCTCAACCGCGTCCAAGGTCTGCCAAGCAACACCGGTAAATCCCAGCCGCACAAATATCTGATCGAAACCAACCCGGTACTCACCGACCTCAAGCAGTTCATGAGCTCGGATTACTTGTTGTCGAACCTGGGTTACAACCCCGACCAAAGTGCCAAGCGCCTGGGCGATGGCCTTTATGAACAACGCCTGATCCAGCAAGCGGTCGTGGCTCGGACCGGTCAGCGCTTCATCGATGGCCAGAACAGCGACGAGGGCTTGTTCAAATACCTGATGAACAACGCCATCGCCAGCAAGAACGCGTTGAACCTCAGCCTGGGCGTAACCCTCACCGCACAACAAGTCGCGGCCCTGACCCACGACATCGTCTGGCTCGAAGAGCACGAAGTGAACGGCGAAAAAGTGCTGGTGCCGGTGCTGTACCTGGCCAACGCCAACAATCGCCTCGCCGCCAACGGCGCGCTGATCCAGGGCCACGACGTGACCCTGATCGCCGGCAAAGACCTGAACAACGCCGGCACCCTGCGCGCCAGCCAGAATCTGGAGGCGACAGCCAAGAATGATCTGGTCAGCAGCGGATTGGTGGAGGCGGGCGCCCGATTGAATTTGTTGGCGACGAATAATCTGACCAACAAGGCCGGGGGCATCATCGCCGGGCGGGACGTGACGCTCACGACCACGAACGGCGATGTCGTCAACGAGCGCACAGTGACGGCCCACGACAGCAGCGTCGGCGACTACAGCCACGCACGCGACTTCGTGGACAACGCCGCCCGCATCGAAGCCGCCAACAAACTGGTGATCAACTCCGGTCGTGATGTGATCAACACCGGTGGTGTGCTGAAAAGCGGCGGCGACATGGCCATCGATGCCAAGCGCGACGTCAGCATCACCGCCGTGGAAGAACGCCACTCCGACAGCCGTACCAACTTCCTCGACTCGACCCTCACCCAGCACGGCTCTAGCGTCAGTGCGGGCGGTGGCCTGACAGTCAACTCCGGCGGCGACGTGACCGTGGTGGCGAGCAAGCTCGAGGCCAAGGGCGACGTGACGATGGACGCCAAAGGCGACCTGCTGTTCGCCTCCGCCGCCGACGAACAGCACAGCTACTTCAAGGACAAAAAGAAACCCGGCAGCAAGACCACGTCAATCAGATCGGCACCACCCTGGAGGCCGGCGGCAAACTGACCCTGAAGTCCGGCAAGGACATGACGCTGATCGCCAGCGACATCAGCGCCGGTAAAGAAGCCTACCTGCACGCCGACGGCGACCTGCAACTGCTGGCCGCGCAGGACAAGGATTACACGCTGTATGACATGAAAAAAAGCGGCAGTTGGGGCAGTAAAAAGACCCAGCACGATGAGGTCACACAGATCACCCACATCGGTACGCAGATCAAATCCGGTGGCGACCTGACGTTGTCCAGCGGTGGGGATCAGCGGTATCAGGTGGCGAAGCTGGAGAGTGGTAAGGACATCATTCTCGACAGCGGTGGGGCGATTGTTTTTGAAGGAGTGAAAGACCTTCACGACGAGAGCCACACCAAGAGTGATGGCGATGCTTTCTGGACCTCATCGAAAGGCAAGGGCAATACCGACGAGACACTGCGCCAGACCCAGATGATTGCCAAAGGCAACATCACGATCAAAGCCGTCGAAGGTCTGCGAATCGACCTTAAAGAGGTGAACCAGCAAACCGTCAGTCAGACCATTGATGCGATGGTCCAGGCCGATCCGCAATTGGCCTGGTTGAAACAGGCTGAAGCACGCGGTGATGTGGACTGGAGGCAGGTCAAGGAGATTCATGAGTCGTTCAAATATGAAACCTCGGGGCTTGGTCCGGCTTCTCAGATAATCATTGCGATTGTCATGGCCGCCATTGTCGGTCCCGCAGCCCTGAGCGCTTTAAGCGCCAGTATGAGCACCGCCTGGGCTGCGGGGCTTGCAGCAGTGGCCTCTGGTGCAGCAACGAATGCGACCACCAGCTTTATCAACAATGGTGGGAATCTTGGAGCAGTGTTCCAGGACGTGACTTCCTCTGATGCCCTCAAGGGATATGTGATTTCGGGTGTGACGGCTGGTTTAACAGCCAGTTTCTTTAAAGACATTCTTAAAATAACGACTAGCCCAACAGGGAAAGTTACCGTTGACCTGAGCAGCCTGGATGGGATTGGACGGTTTGGTGTTAATCAGGTGCTGCAAGGTGGAACGTCCGCGTTGCTGGGCAAGGCGTTGGGGGAAGACGTCAGCGTTAGTGATGTATTGAAAACTGCCTTGTTCAACACATTGGCGGCAGCCAGCTTCAATACGGTAGGTGACTTCACCAAAGGAGTAGCCGACGGCTCCCCGACTAAAGTCGTCATTCACGCGATGGTGGGCGGGCTTCTTTCAGAGGTTACAGACGGTGATTTTGCAACGGGAGCCTTAGCGGCTGGTGCAAATGAAGCGCTCATCGTAGACCTGAACAAACTGGTCGGTGGCAACCCTGACCTGCTCTCGATGGCGTCGCAGATCGTCGGGGTGTTAGCGGCGTCAACGCAAGGGGATGTTGATGCGGACACTTTGCAAACTGGGGCGTGGGTTGCCAACAACGCGACGCAGTACAATTGGCTGCTACACCACGAAACAGAGCAAATGCTTCGTGAAATCGACGAGCAGACGACTGAGGAGGGTAAGGCCGAGGTAAGGGAGCGATACGCTAATCTTGATGAAAGTAGAAACAAGGAGTTGCCAGCGCTCTGTAAGCGATCGTCCGATTTTTGTGATCGTCTTGCTACGCGTTTACTAGAGGACGACCCAAAATTAAGAGATTTAGCGAAGCAGCTGTCAGCTAGCGGTCAATACGAAAAAGCAACGGTTGTTGCAATGTTGATTGTCAACAGCAACGTTGCTGCTGGCAGTATCATCGCGACTGAACTGGCAGCTCTTTCTGAGGGCGAGAGTTCTCGATTCAAGAATGCCTTGGGTGCGACATTTTTGGGGGCTGTCAACGGAATCACAAGGCCAGGTGGTATAGGCACGAAAAGTGTCCCATTGGTATCCAAAGGAGGGGATGTAACTCCGGAAATCATTCAGAAAGCGCTGTTAGGTGATCCGGCGATCAGCGCTCAGAATGGTGTATCGTTGCCCGCAATTCAGCGTTATGTGGATAGGCTTTTGGCTGGTGATATTGCTCCCCCAATAAAGATGGATGGGAATGTTATTGTTGATGGGAATCATCGATATATTGCGGCAAAAATACTAGGTATGGATCCGGATGTAGTACCTGGTGCGTTGCCTCCAAATAAAACTGACCGAATTAAACCTATATCGGATATAAGTATTGATCCGGTTGATTGGGGTAATAAATGATTATTTTGAATTTTGAAGGCGGTGAGAGTTTGCAGTTGCATTTAGATAGTCTGAATGGTGCGGATTTCTCAGGAGCGAAATTGCATCGGGCAATATTTAATGGTTTAGAGTTGCGAGGTGCTATATTTGTTGGTGCAGACTTGCGAAATGCGAATTTTGAATTCGCAGTTTTAGATGGGGCCAATTTGCAGCGAGCTGGTCTTATGAATGCAAGTTTGAGAAGTGCTACTATGGTTGAAGTTGATCTGTCTTGGGTTGTGGCGGTTTATGCTGACTTTTCAAAGGCTGATCTATCTCAAGCTAATTTACAGTTTGCTGATCTAGCTGGTGTAGATTTTTCTGGTGCCAATTTGTGTGGCGCCAATTTGAATGCTAAGCGACTTGATAGTGCGATTTTTTCAGGTGCGACGTTTGATGGTCTAACAAATTGGCCTGCTGGATTCGATGCTAAAGGGGTAGGTGCAATTAGAGTGGCTTGAGGGACAGATGCGTACACACTATGTCTTTCTTGCCGGGGCAGAGAAAAGGAGACGGATTCTGAGGGATCCCCACAAATCTATTCTGACGCCCGTGCTTGTTGATGTACCTCGTCTCGCAATATTACGGGAAACGAAAAAGGGACAGATCTGAATGGCACTTACTTAGCAGCTAACCACTTGAGCTAAAAGCAAAAAAATGAAGAAGGGGCTGGTCTTGGTCTACGGTGATAGTTGCGAACACACACCGACGAACCAAGGACACAACCCCAATGAATCGTAGACGTCAAATTCTCCAGCATCAACAGCAACGTTTTCATCGACACGCTTCGAACTGTGATGCCTATGCTTTTTTCAACCTTCTCACTGCTCCCGAACTGTTACAGCGCGTCGAATCTGCATTGCCAGAATATCGGGAGCGACTGTTTCCGCCGACTGAAACGCTGTCTATGTTTCTGGCTCAAGCGATGAGTGCCGACCGTTCCTGCCAGAACGCCGTCAACGACTTGTCCATCAAACGGTCTTGTGGCGGCATGAAGCCCAATAGCATTCGCACGGGCGCCTACTGTAAAGCCAGAAAGCGCCTGCCTGTGGAAATGGTTTCCACGTTGGTTAGGCACACCGGTGCTTCGATAAGTGATAAAGCACCATCGTCGTGGCGCTGGATGGGACGGCCTGTTCGCCTTGTGGACGGTACGACGGTCAGCATGCCCGACACCGCGGCCAATCAGGGTGCCTATCCGCAGTCTCGCGGTCAGAAAGTCGGTCTTGGTTTTCCGCTGTGTCGAGTGGTTGGCATCGTTTGCCTCTCCAGCGGTGCCGTTCTAGATGCCCCCCTTGGGCGTTTCCGAGGCAAGGGTGGCGATGAACAGACGCTGCTCAGATCAATGCTCGACACGTTGAAAACAGGCGACATTTTGTTGGGCGACACTACGCAACTTATTTCCTGCTGTGCGAGTTGCAACGAAGAGGTGTCGATGGCGTGTTCGAACAATATGGCGCACGACGGCGCAGCACGGACTTTCGCCTGGGGCAAAGTCTCGGTTCGGAAGATCATCTGATCGAGTTGAAAAAGCCCGAAAGAAGGCCGCCCTGGATGAGTCAGGCGCATTACGAACAGGCGCCTGAAAGGCTGACAGTGCGAGAGCTGAAGGCTGGTGGAAAGACTTTGGTGACCACGTTGCATTGCCCAAAGCAGACACCAAAAACAGCCCTCAAATCGCTGTACAAAGGGCGATGGCATGTCGAGTTAGATTTGCGAAATCTCAAAGCCACGCTGGGACTTGGAAAGTTAAGCTGCAAAACCCCTGGCATGGCAGTCAAGGAGTTATGGGTCTACCTGTTGGCACACAATCTGATCCGAATGCTCATGGCACAATCGGCTCTATTGGCTGACTGCTTGCCTCGCGAACTGAGCTTCAAACATAGCCTTCAGCTATGGCTGGCGCTGCGACAATATGGCAGCCCTGAAGAAGAGGATGGCCTGTCAAATTTATTGACGCTGATCGCTCAAAGGCGCGTTGGAAACCGACCTGGTCGTATCGAGCCGCGAGCCATAAAACGAAGACCTCTAGCCTACCCCTTGCTGACCAAATCACGGCGGTCAGCAAGGGCGGATGTCAGGAAAAATGGGCACGCTAAACATGTTAAGTAAGTGCCATTCATATCTGTCCCCTTTTTTTCTTGATTTTGTCGGCAAGGGAATTGCACTTGCCGATATACCCTCAGTGGTGATGCAAGCAGTGAGTAAAGGTAGAATTGTTGACACAAATGGCTCTGCACCGGTCTAAGAAATATTTTACGGTGTTAAGCCAAAATATATTTCCGTAGGAGTGGGCTCCGATGGATATATTGTTCGATCCAATCCGGTGTCTGAGTGGAAGCCGCTAAAATGAAAAAAATTAGATTCGGGGTGTCATACTGTGCTCCTCCATTTTTTTGTGGAGATATAGATAAGATGGGGTGCATTGATTTTGAAGATATGAATATCCCGGATGAGTTGATTTCGGATATACGTATCTGGGATTCTGAGTATCAAAAAACGTTTTCGGAGGAGTATCCACCGAACTCTGGGTTTAAAACCGAGCAAGAAGTGATTCAGCACAATTTGCGTGGGACGGTACTTTTTGAAAGATTAAAGGGATCTCTAGGTTTCGATATGGATGTCGTATTCTTGCCGTTGACGTACGAGGGTTGAAGCGACTTGCTTAAACGGGCTGCGGAATAGGCAGAAGGGGGGCGAGAAAGGTGGGCGGATTTATTTGTTTGGTTTTATGCGGTGGGCCAGAAAATAAATCTGTCCGTTTTTTGGAAGGCAGTTATACAAAGTTGGAAAACTTTTACGAAAATACTTTGTGCGGCGAAAATTTGTGAGTGATGAAGGAAGGGAATAAAGAAGTGGATCTACTTCTAGATTAGTTCGGCTAATAAATTAGCCCTGTTTTTGTGCTATACGCGCTTGGGTCTGACAGTCCCCTATAGCGAACTCAGTATTTATGAAGCGCCGCTTTGATAAATATTTTCTCATCAGCCAAACATACGCTTTCAAGAACATTCAGACGTGAAAAGAACCACACTACTAACACTAACACTAACACTAACACTAACACTAACACTAACACTAACACTAACACTAACACTAACACTAACACTAACACTAACACTAACACTAACACTAACACTAACACTAACACTAACACTAACACTAACACTAACACTAACACTAACACTAACACTAACACTAACACTAACACTAACACTGACCCTGATTCTGGCATTACCAGGCTGCCATTCCAACGTCCGTGACTCTTCCCCCTGCCTGCTGAAAGACGGTGTCCAGCTGCACCAGAACAAGGTGGCCGTCGATGCGCAACACGCCAAAGGTCATCATGAAAGCATCAGGAAACACTTCCCCAGTAGAGTTCTCGATCCCTCGCGCAGCGGATCCCGACCAGCGTATGGAGGTGCTTGGAACGGTGGTGGATTCAGGTCAGGGCAAGGTGTTCGGCTGGATCGCCAAATTCAACGAAGCGGCCAACAGCGCCACGCTTAAACGCTTCCCAAAGTTGGAAGTACAGGCCGATTCCGATCAGCCGTTCCAGGTATCGGGTTATTCGAATGGCGTGGGTGTTGGGAATACCTATAGCTGCGGTCCGATCAAAACCACTTTCACACCAGAAAGAAGCAAGGTCTATTTGGTGGAGTTCCAGTTTGTTGGTAGAAGAACGCCACTCCGACAGCCGTACCAACTTCCTCGACTCGACCCTCACCCAGCACGGCTCTAGCGTCAGTGCGGGCGGTGGCCTGACAGTCAACTCTGGCGGCGACGTGACCGTGGTGGCGAGCAAGCTCGAGGCCAAGGGCGACGTGACGATGGACGCCAAAGGCGACCTGCTGTTCGCCTCCGCCGCCGACGAACAGCACAGCTACTTCAAGGACAAAAAGGAAACCCGGCAGCAAGACCACGTCAATCAGATCGGCACCACCCTGGAGGCCGGCGGCAAACTGACCCTGAAGTCCGGCAAGGACATGACGCTGATCGCCAGCGACATCAGCGCCGGTAAAGAAGCCTACCTGCACGCCGACGGCGACCTGCAACTGCTGGCCGCACAGGACAAGGATTACACGCTGTATGACATGAAAAAAAGCGGCAGTTGGGGCAGTAAAAAGACCCAGCACGATGAGGTCACACAGATCACCCACATCGGTACGCAGATCAAATCCGGTGGCGACCTGACGCTGTTCAGTGGTGGGGATCAGCGGTATCAGGTGGCGAAGCTCAATAGTGATCGGGACATCATTCTCGACAGCGGTGGGGCGATTGTTTTTGAAGGAGTGAAAGACCTTCACGACGAGAGCCATATCAAGAGTGATGGCGATGCTTTCTGGACCTCATCGAAAGGCAAGGGCAATACCGACGAGACACTGCGCCAGACCCAGATGATTGCCAAAGGCAACATCACGATCAAAGCCGTCGAAGGTCTGCGAATCGACCTCAAACAGGTGAATCAGCAAACCGTCAGTCAGACAATTGATGCGATGGTAAAGGCCGATCCGCAATTGGCCTGGTTGAAGCAGGCTGAAGCACGCGGTGATGTGGACTGGAGGCAGGTCAAGGAGATTCATGAGTCGTTCAAGTACAGCAACTCGGGGCTAGGGCCGGCTTCGCAGTTGATCATTGCGATTGCGTTGGCTGCCGTCATGGGGCCGATGATGGTCGGCATGAACGCGATGGTGCAGGCGGGCGCCTTGAGTGTGGCGACCAAGGCCACCGTCAGCACCATCGACAACCGCGGCAATCTGGGCAAGGTCATCAAGGACGTTACCTCGAAAGACAGCATCAAAGGTTATGTCGTGGCCGCTGCCACGGCCGGCGTCACGGACGGGCTCAATTACAACCCGGGAAAGATTGGGTTGGACGTCAAGAGCTTGAATACCGTGGCGATCAAGGTGACTGCCGACGCTGTGATCAAGACGGCAGTTTACGGAGGAAGCTTCAAGGACAATCTGGCCAGTTCGGCTGTCAGCGTAGCCGCAGGTATTGGTGGCGCTGTCGGGGCTGGAAAAATTGGCGATCTGCCCCTGCCAGAGGGCGGTTTAGCAAAAATTGTCTTGCATGCGGGTTTGGGTGGCTTGCTGGCTGAAGCGATGGGCGGTGATTTCCGCACCGGAGCACTGGCAGGTGGCGCCAACGAAGTGTTGGTCGGATTGCTCGGCGACAAACTCTTGCCTTCGAACCTTGTTCCGGGCTCTGCGGAGTACAACCAGGCCCAGGCCAACCTTCTCGCGCTTTCGCAAATTGTTGGTGTGCTAGGGGCGGCGGCTTCAGGTGGAGATGTCGAGGTTGGTGCTGCGGTGGCGGCGAATGCAACGCAGTACAACTACCAAGCTCACTGGAGCGATTTTGAAAAGAGCACTGATGGCTGCCGGAAGAATCCATCAAGTACAGGTTGCTCTACGATTTTGGGAATGGCGGGAGTCACGGCGCAGCCGCTTGAAAACGGTCTCGTCCAGAACCTTGACGAATCTGGTAACGCTGTCAGTTACACGATTCTAGGAGAAAATGGTAAACCGCTACTGATCATGGAGCCTAAGGAGTACGAGCTCTATCGTCAGCTTCCTGTGGCATGGCAGGAAGGGTATCTTACGGTACCGGCCTGGAAGCTGAATCTCGCCTCATCGATTCTACGTACGCAGAGCGGCGAGATAGCTTCTGGCGTGGATCATTATGGCTATATGCTTAGTGAGCCAGAATACTGGGTCGACCTCATTGTTGCGACGGCACTGAGCTATGCAGCGGAGCTTTTACCGCTAGTCGCAGGTGCAAAAGGAATCGAAGTAGCACCAGGTAAGTTTGATTATCTATTTGGTCGCGTCGCTAGCAACTCTCATAATGCCGCCCGTTCGAACCAGCTTGCGCTCGAAATGAAGAGGCTTGGTGTACCAGACAATGCTGCTGGTCGTCAGATGCTGACTGAACACTTGACGGCTTCTGCCAAAACTGAGGGAAATATCATAAATACTTTCTCCAACCAATACGGAAAGTTTGAGGTCAGAGAATCCTTGTTCATGGGACCATCAGGTAAGGCCGCTAATTTTCAGAGTACGTTCCAGGTTCTTGATGACGGGACTCGTAAATTGAGCACACTCATACCACTTCACTGAGGGCACTGTAATGAAATTTCCTAGCGAAAGTGATTTTTTGGAGGCGTTTGGTATCGAGCCTGTTGAGGTAGATCCAAGCTTGGCTTTATGTCGCTACATAAAAAAATCAGAAAATAGCGAGATTGAGATTGATATCTCGTTTAGTGCTGTGATGGAGTCATTTCAGGTTGTGTTGAGACTTGCTATGCAAGAACTGGCAACTATTTCGTCGGAAAACGTCAAGGTTATTGAGTTGGTGCGGGATAGCTCTGGGGCGGGAGTTCGGGTCGTATTTAATATTTGTGAGTCGACTTCAGAAGCTAGAGTTACATTTGAACCTGAGGTAAGTTGCCAGTGGTGGACATTGCGTAGCGTGTAAGTTGGTGCAAAACTGGGGCTGTTGTAGATGACGCGATTAATGTATTACCAGTTCCAAGACAAATAGATGCATCGTGGAGCGCGAGCAACAAGGGCGGTCTGTTGACAGGTATTGAACACGTAGTCTATCGTCATGGACCTGATTCAGGATTTGCGAATGTTAGTAAATTTTCGCAAGGTACATCTGTTAAAGACGTCTCTAGTTATGTTGATAATGCATTGAGATATGGGAAGGTAACTCCCAATGGTCCAAGTGGCCACGTTATTGAGTGCAACGCAGGCAAGGTGATTGTAATAAACGACTCAGGCGCTCCAACATCGACAATCAAAATAAATATTCGGGATGGTGTAATTCAGACCGAATTCCCGTACTAGTTAGGAATGGTTGTGAGCGGTAGCGGCACACTAATAGAGCGATTTATCGATCAAGAGTTGGACGACAGCATTCGCTCTATTTTGAAAGATGCCTTTGATGAGCGGATGCGCTCAGAGAGCGTTCTGCTGAGCGAGTTCGAGTTTAATTGCTTTGACGTTGCTCTGGATTTTGAAAAAGATATTGTCATGTTGCAAGATGTTCTTTCCGCAGGAGGGAGTAGCTCTCTTGATATACCGATGTGTGATTTTATCTCTGCTTGCGGTTTGAACGTCTCTTGTTAGTTGTAGTGGCCTAGAAGGACCTAGCACCGGCCTTGTGCGCAGGTGTAGAAAAGGGGACACCCATTAGCCAGTCTCAAGTCAAGGTTAAAAGCCACCTCGCCCTGCAGTTTTTAAGTGCTGGGTTTTCGTCTTTTCCCACCCGGCAGGTTGACCCCGTCGTGCCCGTTTTCTAATCGACCGAATCGTGCCTGGCACTCATATGGATCAGGCGGTCGCGATATAGCGATTGGTGCACTAGCCGAAAGTGCAGAAGAACGGGATGATGTTATGAAGGCTGTAGTAAATGCTGTTGATACTCGAGTTCTGCTGTCCTTTCAGTATGAGTCTATATGCGCAGTGAGAGATCGTGAGTTTTTGGTGTATAAGAAAATGATTGAGTGAATATCGGACGAAAAAAAATTAGAAGGGGATGGATATATTTATTTGGTATTGTGCATGGACCATAAAATAAATTTTTCTCCGATTTATTGGATTGGATATGGACAAGAAAATGTTTCAGCTCAGTGACATGGGAATATGGGGTCGCGGGCTCGTTTTTTCGTACGATACGATGCCGGATCACATCAGATTGTTATGCGCGAGGATGAAATATCAGAGCAGGAAGCCCGTAAAGCTTCGCTGAGTATCGAAGCCGCTATGAAAATGTTATTAGCTTTACAAAAAAATTGATACAGGCTGGTATCGATCCTTATGTGTCGAACGAAGTAAGTTTGATCCGGGAAGTAAGTTGTACTGGTTGGTAATGGAAAGATTTATTTGTATGCACTGTATGAAGCGGGCGACCTGCAGGTCGCCCGTTTTCTTTTTACTCCGCAGCCTGCGCCCGCAGCCGTCTGCCAATGACATCCATCAAATCACAACCATCCCGCAACGGTATAGCCAGCAGTTTGGAAAAGTCGGAAAGAACCACCGTGTCGCAACCGATCTCGGCGCGAAAGGCGATGTTTTCCAGCACTTGGGTGACGGTGCGAATGCGGTAGTCGGCCATGGCTTGCAGGACGTCGAGTGGAGCTTGGGTGTCGATGAGCAGGGAGGCCGGGATCAGGTCGATTCCGGTGAGGGGCATGTATCGATTCATTTGAAGATCTCTGTTTGATTGGCTAATGCCGTCACTCAGTCGTCGCCAAACGAAAGGGTGGCAGCTGTACGCAGGTTGGCGAACCGGTACAGAGAAACCGGCAGATCCGAAGATCTCCCGCGCACAGCCGCCATAAATAGCGGCTTTGCGGGTGCGTTGGCGCCTGCAATTAAGCTGATAGCCTTCGCATTCTCTATAATCAGGTCGCCAAACCTGAATCGCCATTTGGGCGACGGGCGGACTATAAGCTTCATCGTTCCAGCGGTGCAAGGCGCCTGATTCCGAGGTTGTTGTAGGGCGTTTTCCTAGCGGCAGCTGGGACGCGCCCTACAGAACTCGACGCAACCTTGTAAGCGAGCTTGCTCGCGATGGCGGTGCATCAGTCGACATCAATGTTGAATGTCAGTCAGTCATCGCGAGCAGGCTCGCCCCCACAGGGGATTTGTGGTGTTGGCGGATGTTGTGTTCAACCCGAACCAATGCCCGCGATGATTGCGGTCTACCCTCCATGACAGCAACTGCCCGATGCCTTGTCCTCATACCGGTCGTGATGCCTCACCCAATCCATGATCTCCTTTTCATTACGCCCCTTAGGCGTAAGGTCCAGATAGTTGTACGCGCCGACCAGCAGGTCCAAGCCTCGTGCATAAGTCGAATAGGTGTGGAAAATCTCCCCCGCTTCATTGCGATAAAACACGCTGAGCCCTGGGAGTTCTTCCTCGGCGCCGTCAGTTTTTTCATAGTTGTAGGTGGCTTTTCCGGCGGCGACGTCTTCGGCTCGGGCGCTGACGCCGAAGTCGTAGTTGAAGTCGCAGCCTTCCGACGAGATCCAGTCGAATTTCCAGCCCATGCGCTGTTTGAAGGGCTGGAATTCGGCGAACGGTGCGTGGGAAACCGCGACCACGACCACGTCATGGTGGGCCAGGTGTTGATTGGCGCCGTCGATGTGGTCGGACAGGAACGAGCAACCGGGACAGCCTTCATCCCAGCCAGCGGCGAACATAAAGTGATAGACGATCAATTGGCTGCGGCCGCCGAACAGGTCGGCCAGGCTCAGTTCGCCGTTGGGGCCCTGGAAGCGGTAGGGTTTGTCGATTTTCACCCAAGGCAGGGCGCGACGTTCGGCACTGAGTTTGTCTCGTTCCCTGGTGAAGGCTTTTTCGTGGGCCAGGTGTTGTTTGCGGGCGGCGAGCCATTCTTCTCGGGAAACGATCGGATGATTCTGAATGTTCATACTGATTTCTCCTGCATGCTTTGGCGAAAGTCGATCCGCGCAGAGGGGTAAACCGTCTTACACAGCCTAGTCGTTTGGCCTGCGCCCTATTCGACATACCGCCGGTCGGTAGGGCGCAATACCTCGGCTGAACGGCCGCTGTCCCTGTCGGTCACAACCTATGAAGGCCATCTCACTCGGGGACACCGGAGGTTGATCAGGATGACTTATAACTGGGATTTGATTGAACGCTTGCTGCATGAAGTGCAGAACGGCGCTGGCCACAGTTTCACCCCACGGCCTTATGCCGAGCAGTATGCGGCGTCGAAAGCCAACGCGGGCGAACCGTTCGAAAACCTGGATCACCTGAAAACAGTGGCTGGTGAGTACGAAAAGTTACTGCTGCTGCGGGGTTATATCGAGCCTCGGCCGGAGGACCAGGGTGGCAATGGCGAGAATTACATTTTGACGCCCCGGGGCTCGAGATTGTTGAGCCTGATCGACAGCAGCATTCCGGGTAATGAGCATCCACGGCAGGTGCTGGATGAGCAGGAAGATGCGCTGGAAGAGTTGACGTTTGATGAGCTGGCATCGAAGGCGCAGATTGCCTGATACCGCGTTTACCCCCTGTGGGAGCGGGCTTCCCCGCGAATGCGGTGTGACAGTCGACATGGATTTTGAATGTTAAACCGCATTCGCGAGCAAGCCCGCTCCCACATTGGATTGTGGTGTTCCGCTTAACCCTGCCGCGCCGCCTTCAGGCATTTCAAATCAGTGAAATCCTTGCGCACGCCTTCAATCTTCTTCAGCAACCGTTCACGCTGAATCGGTGTGCTCTCGGTCATTATGTCCACCAGCAACGCCCGAGCCTGGGCTTCGGTGTTGGCGTAGGCCTCGCGATAAGCCGGCGTCCACAAACTCTCGCGATTCACCAGAAGTGTCTCGATTTGCTGTGGGAATTCTGGACTTTGCCGATGCGCCACTGCCGCGCTGAATTGCTGTTGCCAATGGGCGCGGTTGGCAATCCATTGCTTGTTCTGATCACCCAAGGCATTTGACCAGGCCATGACCCGTTGCTGTTGGGTTGGGCTGAGCGGGCCGAGCCAGTCATTCAAGCGTTTCTCCATGCGCTTGCTCCGCTCTTTGATCTGTTGCTCCAGAGACGGTTTGAGGTAGGCCTCTTGGCGTTTGCGCTGGTCCTTGGCGAAGGCTTCGTTCATTTCTGCGACTTGCTTGTCATCAAGACCCTGCAACAGTTCGATGGCTGACGGAGTGATTTCCCGGGCGGTTTCGGCGATGGCCTGTTTGGCTTCCTGGGTGCGGGTTTGCAGTGCGGCGTCGGTGATTTGGTTGGCCTCGACCATGGCCTGTAAGCGATCCAGCCAGTCGAGGTAGCCGGGCAGTTGCGTGGTGCAGTGCCAGCTCAGGTGTTCCTTGAGGCGCTCGTTGAACCAGTCTTTTTGCTCGTGGTTCATCTCCAGGTAGTCGCTGAGCGTCCAGGGAATGATCACGTCGAGGTTGCGATAAGCAAGGCCTACGCGGCTGCACGCGGCGACGGTGAGGCTGAGGGTGATGATGACGCCGATCTGTTTCAACCAGTGCGACATGGCGAGTCCTTGCGAAGACCTGGTTTCTTTTGGGGTTCTCTTGTGTGATCGCGGGATGAGCCCGGCAGTTCAGCCGATTAATAGAAGCTGTGCGCAGCCTTGAGCGTCACCAGGCCGTCGCACTCGCTATTGTGGCCGGAATAGGCGGAGCAATCGCTGCCGCTCAGGCTTGAATCACTGTAGATCAAGTCCAGGTCGATGCCCATGAACGGCCGGGATAATTTCACTGACCAGTCGGTGAAACTGCCTACATACCCATCGTCGACGGACACCGGTGTGTTGAGTTGATGGGTGGTGTATTTCAGGCTGATCCCGATACCGAACGGTTGATTGCCACTGAGGTCGGCGAAAAGGGTGCTGTTCTGTTTATCCGGATCGTTGCTAAAGGCTGCGCCGAAGCGACTGCCCAGCAGGGTCAGGCCGCCGAATAGCTCCTGGCTGTCGAGGGTGTCCGCTTTCGGGTAGCTGTAATGGATCATGCCCACTTCATAGCCGAGGGAGTGATCGAAAGGCTGTTTAAAGCCCATGTAGGAATCGACTTCAAGGTTGCTCGACGGGCTCAGTCCCATGCTGGGGGACCATTGACCCACGTAGAAGCCGCTGTCGTGGCTCAGGTCGAGACCACCGTGGAACGAGCCGCTCGTCGACGGTTTGACCAGTCCTTGGGCCATGCTGCGGCTCGGGGTGGTGGCGAGCTTGAGATCGAAGTCGCCCAGTTCGCGCTGAAAGACTTGCGCATGGGTGACGGAACACCACAGCAGGCTGCCGAGCAGGAAAAGAGAGGGCTTGAACATGCGTCACTCCATGAACAGCGAGGAACAGGTTCTGAAAACCTGCTGAAACGCTTGATCCAGACACGTGCAAGCATACCGGCGAATGTTCGGCATCGAGGGCCGTTCGTCGATTTTTGAAATATTGATTTGTTTGATGGGGTATTGCGGGAGGGTTCCAGTCCAAGCGCTTCGAAGCTCAAAGCGCTTATGGACCAGTTAACGCAGGGGAAATTACTTCTTGCCCAGCGTGATCTGCTTGGATGGGCCGAACGTCTGGCCGCTGACGCCTTTGGCAATTTGCTGGATCTCGCCGCCGGACTTGAGGAACGCAGCGATCTGGTTGTTGATCGATTCGCTGGTTTCAACGGCTGGAGCTGGCTTTGCTTTGCTGTTGGATGCTTTTACACGCATGGCGGCCATTAACCTGTAGAAATTAACTTGGCCAGGCATAGTACAGGAAATACTTGACAATTGCTTGGTAAATATCCTCCCGAAATACACGTTGGAGAAACGCGATTCATCGCAAGTTATTATTCGCAATGTTCCCCTAAGCTGCTGTTTTAATTAAGAACCCAAGTGGGAGAAAAGCGCTTTTCGGATGGGCAGCCCCGGGTGCGAGGCACCCAAATGGTCTGACGAGTGGCCAAACGCACACGGCAAAACCCAGGAAAATTAAGCCCTTCCGCGGATTTTCTTGCGCCACCGGGCCGGCCACCGAACGCCACCCGCAAAAACGGGTAGAATGCCGCCCACGCAATGAGGGTATTGGACATGGCTTTAGTCGGGCGCTACAACAGTTTGCAAGTGGTTAAACACACTAACTTCGGTTTATATCTGGACGGTGGCGCGGACGGTGAAATCCTCCTGCCTAATCGTTATATCCCCAAAGATATTCCCAGCGAAGATGAAGACTGGCTCAACGTTTTTATTTATCTGGACAGCGATGACAAACTTATCGCCACCACCGAAAAGCCGAAAGTTCAGGTCGGTGAATTCGCCAGTTTGAAAGTTGTTGAAGTCAACAGCATCGGCGTGTTCCTGGATTGGGGGTTGCCGAAGGATCTGCTGCTGCCGTATTCCGAAGAAAAGCGCCAGATGACGGCTGGCGAGTATGTCGTGGTGCACGTCTACCTCGACAAACACACACGACGCATCACCGCGACGGCCCGTCTGGACCGCTACCTGGACAAGACTCCGGCCAATTACACCCCGGGTCAGGAAGTTGATTTGCTGGTGGCCGAAGCGACCGATATGGGCTTCAAGGCAATCATCAACAACAAGCACTGGGGTCTGATCCACAAGAACGAAATCTTCAAGTTCATGCGCGCCGGTAAAGAAGAGAAGGGCTTTATCAAAGAAGTCCGCGCCGACGGCAAGATCAGCCTGAGCCTGCAACCGGTGGGCGAAGAAGCAGCCACCAGTCTGAACTCGAAGATTCTTGCCAAGTTGCGCGACAACAACGGCACCCTGCCAGTCAGCGACAAGAGCGACCCGACGCTGATCAGCAGTATGTTCGGCGTCAGCAAAGGTAACTTCAAAAAGGCCATCGGTGCGTTGTACAAGAACGGCCAGATCGTCATTCACGCTGATCGTATCGAGCTCAGCTGACCCTACGCGCTCTCTGTAGGAGCTGCCGCAGGCTGCGATCTTTTGATCTTGATCTTTTACAGGCAAAAGATCGCAGCCTGCGGCCGCTCCTACAATATGCATCGGGCACAAACTCCCAGGCTCACCACGAATCCAATGTGGGAGCGAGCCTGCTCGCGATCGACTGCGCAGCAGTCACCCATCTCTTTGTATACATAATGTCCTGCACCATTTGTAGGCGCTGACGCCCTGTTCATGGGCATTACCATCCCCTCTACGTCTTAAAGCCTTTCCTCTGAACAGAGTTGAAAGCCAGACTTGTCGCATCTTTAGAGCGGATGGCACGCATTCTGCGTAGTAATTCGTATACAAACCATGCCGGCTCCCGTACGCAGTGTGGTCGCCACATCAATCTCGGGGGCCGCGCCTGTACTTTCGAGGAGCCCTGCGATGACCGAGCAATTGCCCAACGGCTACAGCCCACGCCTGTATAACCAGGACTTGGGGCCGCTGCCGCAGAAATGGAATTGGTACAATATCTTTGCCTTCTGGATGAGTGACGTGCACAGCGTCGGCGGCTATGTGTTCGCCGCCAGCCTGTTTGCGCTTGGGCTGGCTAGTTGGCAGGTGTTGATTGCCTTGCTGGGCGGGATTTGCATCGTGCAGTTGATCGCCAACCTGGTAGCCAAGCCGAGTCAGCAAGCAGCGGTGCCATATCCAGTGATCTGCCGACTGGCGTTCGGGGTGTTTGGGGCGAATATTCCTGCGGTCATCCGCGGCCTGATTGCGGTGGCCTGGTACGGGATTCAGACGTACCTGGCGTCCAGTGCCCTGATCATCGTCGTACTGCGGTTTTTTCCTTCAATGGCAGCCTACGCCGAACCGCACTTTGCCGGTTTGTCCTACCTCGGCTGGTTCGGTTTCCTCAGCCTGTGGTTCGTCCAGGCGCTGGTGTTCTGGACTGGCATGGAGTCGATCCGCCGCTTCATCGACTGGGCCGGCCCGGTGGTCTACGGCGTGATGTTCCTGCTCGCCGGCTGGATCGTCTGGCAGGCCGGGTGGAGCAACATCAGCTTCACTCTGGCGGAAAAATCCCTGTCTGGCTGGGAAGCTTTCGGCCAAGTGATCGTGGCAACGGCGTTGGTGGTGTCATACTTTTCCGGTCCGACCCTGAACTTCGGTGATTTCAGTCGCTACTGCCGCAGCATGAATGACGTGCGACGTGGCAATTTCTGGGGCTTGCCAATGAATTTTCTGGCGTTCTCGCTGGTGACCGTGGTGATCGTTTCCGGCACCTTGCCGGTGTTCGGTGAAATGCTTCACGACCCGATCGCCACCGTGGCGCGCATCGACAACAGCGTAGCGGTGCTGCTCGGCGCCTTTGCTTTCGTCACCGCCACCATCGGCATCAACATCGTCGCCAACTTCGTGTCCCCGGCGTTCGACTTCGCCAACATTGCCCCGAGCAAAATCAGCTGGCGCGCCGGTGGCATGATCGCCGCCGTGGCTTCGATTTTCATCACCCCGTGGAACCTGTTCAACAACCCCGAAGTGATTCACTACACCCTCGACGTGCTGGCGGCGTTCATCGGGCCGCTGTTCGGGATTCTGCTGGTGGATTACTACCTGATCAAAAAGCAGCAGATCGACGTCGATGCGCTGTTCAACGACGGCCCGAGCGGACGTTATTACTACAGCGGCGGGATCAACTGGACGGCGGTCAAGGCGTTGATTCCGGCCACCCTGATGGGCGTAGCAATCACGTTCATTCCAGTCCTGCAACCGATGGCCAACTTCGCCTGGTTTACCGGCTGCTTCCTTGGCGGCGCCCTGTACTTCGCGCTGGCCAAGCGCGAGCAGGCACAGCAGTCGGCGGCGCTGGTCATAGCGGGATGACGCAAGCGGCGATTTAAAGGTCTTTTGCAGACACCTTTTTCTGTCCATCTGGTTAATAATCGACAGCATAATTTTTCGCCCCGGCACTCTGTTCAGCCAGAAGGCCGGGGTTTTGCTTTTACTGTCGAGTCACTGCCATGGATTGTGTTGTCGAGGTGTTCCGGTGAGCGCCACTCGGCGTAGCGCCGATGGATTTGCCCTGCAGGTAATGGTCGGGCTGTGCCTGATCTGGGGCGTGCAGCAGGTGATGATCAAATGGGCGGCACCCGACATCGCGCCGGTCATGCAAGCAGCGGGGCGGTCGGGTATTTCCGCGTTACTCGTAGGATTGTTGATCTGCTGGAAGGGCGGTTGGGATCAGGTCGGTAATACCTGGCGCGGCGGCTTGCTGGCGGGTGCGTTGTTTGGCCTGGAGTTCTTCTTCATTTCCGAAGGCCTGCAATTGACCACGGCGGCGCACATGTCGGTGTTCCTCTACACCGCGCCGATTTTCACCGCGTTGGGCGTGCATTGGCTGCTGCCGAGTGAGCGTTTAAGACCGGTGCAGTGGCTGGGGATTTTTCTCGCTTTCATCGGCATTGCCATTGCGTTTGCCGGGGGCGTGTCCTGGGATAACCTCGACCATCGCATGCTGATGGGCGATGCGTTGGGCGTGCTGGCCGGCGCATCTTGGGGGGCGACCACCGTGGTGGTACGTGCCTCGCGTCTGTCGGAAGCGCCGGTGACCTTGACGCTGTTTTATCAACTGATCGTCGGCTTCGTTGGTCTGCTGTTGATCGCGATCCTCAGCGGGCAGGTCAGCCATGTCAGCCTGACCACTGTTGCCGTGGCCAGCGTGCTGTTCCAGGGATTGGTGGTGTCGTTTTTCAGTTACCTGACCTGGTTCTGGCTGCTGCGTCGTTATCTGGCGGCAAACCTGGCAGTGTTTTCGTTCATGACGCCGCTGTTCGGCGTCACGTTCGGTGTGGTGCTGCTGGGCGAAGAACTGAGCCTCAACTTTGTGATCGGCGCGGTGCTGGTTCTGCTCGGGATCACTTTTGTGAGCGCAGAGCAGTGGGTCCGCCGTCGTTTGCGCAAAGCACTTGGGCAACCCTGACCGGGCGCAGCAACAGGCCTCCTGCGATGAGCAAACCGCTGCCGGCAATCACCAGCGCGGGTTGCAATCCACCGCTGAAATGACTGCTCAGCGCTGCCAGCAACGGACCGCTGAGTTGCCCCACGGCAAAGCACGCGGTCAGCAGCCCAGCGTTGCGCTGGGTGGCATGGGGCGCCAGTTCCCGGGAGCGCTGCATCACCAGTTGCATGCAGGCCAGGAACGGCCCACCACACAGGATCACCCCCAGTGCCAGGCCGGCACCGTTGCCCAACAGGCAGGCGAAGACCCCGGTCGCCTGCAACCACAATGTTGCCATCAGCCAATGGCGAGTGGCATTCGGGTTGTGCCGACGCAGGCTCACCAACACCACTCCGATTGCTGCCGCCAGGCCGAAGCATGGCCAGAACAGATCGGCTTGCCATTGCCCATGGAACTGCGCGCTGGCCATCTGTGAGAGGAAAGTGGCCGGGATGATGTAGCCCAAACCGTATAACCCATAGATCACCGGTAACCGTCCGACACCTTGGGTGCCCGATGTAACGGCAGACGGTGTCGCCGTAGAAAGGGCGGCCGGTTGCGGCAAGAACGGCAGAATCCCCAGCAGCATCACCAGCCCGACACCGGCATACACCAGCCACAAGGTCGCAGACGTCTGACCGAGCAGGTTCGAGCCCAAGGCTAACAATCCTGTCAGAAAAATCCCCAGCCCCGGCCCGGCAAAGACCAGCGCGCCGAGCCGTGGACGACCGGCCGCCGCTGCCAGCGGTTGGCTCAATGCGGTAATCATCACCAACACCCAGGCGCTGGCCACGCCCGTGCCGAAACGCAGTACCAGATGCGACCAGAATCCGTCTGCCCAGAACGAGGCCAGGGTCAGCAGCACACAGAGCCACAAACCACCGAGCAGGCGCCGACGAACCTGGTCGGGGCAACGGGCGAACATCGCGTCCACCGCGCCGACGAAGTAGCCGAGGTAGTTGGCAGCGGCAATCAGACCGGCGGCAGTCAGGTCGATCTGGCCTTCGCTGAGCAAGTGCGGCAGTTGCGGGGTCAGGGCGAAACGCCCGATGCCCATGGCCATCATCAGGGCGATAAAACAGGCGGCTAAGCGAATCAGAGGAGACATGGTCTGAGTTCCGTTTCGAGGATCAATGACCGTCAGGCTAGGACTGATTGACTTTCTTTAAAAATGAATAATAGTGAGAAACTTGTTCTGATTTGGAGAATGGTGTGGAATTCAGCCAATTGCGGATCTTCCAGGCGGTGGCGCAGGAGGGCTCCATTACTCGCGCGGCTGAACGCCTGCATCGTGTGCCATCCAACCTGTCGACCCGGCTCAAACAGCTCGAAGAGCAACTCGGTGTTGAACTGTTCGTACGCGAGCGTCAGCGTTTGCAGTTGTCACCTGCGGGAAAAGTCCTCTTGGACTACACCGCCAAGCTGTTCTCCTTGCACGACGAAGCCCACGCGGCGGTGCAGGGCGGGCAACCGGCCGGGGATTTTGTACTGGGCACCATGTACAGCACCGCTGCGATTCACCTGCCAGAGCTGTTGGCGCGTTATCACCGCAGCTATCCGGCGGTAAACCTGCAAGTGCAATCGGGGCCCAGCGGCGAATTGCTCGAAGGTCTGCTCACCGGGCGCCTCGATGCGGCGCTGGTGGACGGCCCGCTGGAACTGGCCGGGCTCGATGGCGTGCCGTTGTGCGACGAACGGCTGGTGTTGATCAGCGAGGCTGATCATCCGCCAGTATGCAGCGCGCTGGATGTCGAAGGGCGTTCGGTGTTCACGTTTCGGCAGGGCTGTTCCTATCGGATGCGCCTGGAAGCCTGGTTCGCCCATGATCACGCGGCCATGGGCCGGGCGATGGAGATCGAGTCTTATCCGGGAATGCTCGCCTGCGTGATTGCCGGCTCCGGCGTGGCGCTGATGTCGGAGTCGATGCTCGCCAGCCTGCCGGGGCGCGAAAGCGTGGCAGTGCACCCGTTGGCCGAGCCGTTTGCCAGCGCGACCACCTGGCTGATGTGGCGCAAGGGCATGGTCGGCGCCAACCTGAATGCATGGATCGAGCAGCAGCAGGCGATGTATCCGTCGGCAGCGATTCAGGCCCAGGCAATTGCTTGAACCAACGGTCAGGGATTTGGATCAATTCAGTAACAGATCATTGCGATGTTGGACGAGCATTGCGTAGGACTTCGGACTATTATCAGTGCGAAGGGGCTACAGAACTTCGGCCGCTCGGCACTACCCTGAAGGGGGCACCATGAAAGAGAAAATCCAAAACTGGCTGCATGACCTGGGTGTCGCACTCGGTTTGATCGAACCGCCTCTGCAACCCGTGCCTATTCGCACTGACGACGAACAACGTCGCCGCCAGCAGCGCCGCCGGTAAGTCATAAATCCTGAAAAGATCGCAGCCTTCGGCAGCTCCTACAGGGAGTGTGTCTGTGCTGCGATTGCGGGTACCTGTAGGAACTGCCGAAGGCTGCGATCTTGGCGGCCGACAGGTTAGATCAAGTGTGGCGGTTAATACCGCCCAATCTCAATCAAAAACCGGCTCAAGTCGTCGACGGTCATTGCAGTCTTGAGCATCCGGTCTTCCTGGGCGGTAAACGCCGTCAAACCCAGCTGATCCTCCAGATGGAAGATCAGCTCTTCGATATCCTCTTTATCCAGTCCCAACTGCACCAGGCTGGTGTTGTCGTCGAAATCATCCTGATTTTCCAGCAGGCGGCTGATGAAACGATGCACGGTTGTACGAACGGCGTCTTTGGTCATGGTTGTTCTTCGAGGGCGTTATTGTTGTTGTCCCTGGTGCTGAGTACAGCAGGCTTCAGGCTTGCCGGCGCTGCCACTCGTCAATCATCGTGCGCGACAGTGGCCGTTCGGCAGATTCCTTCAGGCGAAAAAAACGGGTATGGCAACCGACGCCACACCCGTCGAAGAAAGCATCAAGTCGTTATAGAAAGGTTAGATCGCATTCGCCACCACTGCCGGGCGACGGGACATCAGGCTGACCAACACGAAGCTCACCAGACCAACGCCGAGGCTGTAGTAGATCGGGGTGTTGGAATCCATACCGTCCTTGATCATGAACAGCAGCGCGGTGGCAAAGCCCATGCCCATGCTGGCGATAGCGCCTGCGGTGGTTGCGCGTTTCCAGAAGATTGCACCGATCAGCGGGATCAGCATGCCACCCACCAACAGGTTGTAGGCCAGGGTCAAGGCACTGATCACGTCGTTTACCACCAGCGCGATACCCAGCACGGCGACGCCGGTCAGCAGGGTGAACAGGCGATTGATGCCCAGGCTCGACTGTTTACCACCACGCAGTTTCGGCAGCAGGTCTTCGGTCAGGGTGGTGGCAGCGGCGAGCAGGCCGGCGCTGGCGGTGGACATCATGGCCGCCAGGGCCGCCGCAATCACCAGGCCACGGATACCATCCGGCAGGGACAGTTTGACGATGGCGGCGAAGGCGTTGTTGACGTTGTCCAGGTCCGGGATCAGCACATGAGCGGCCATGCCGATCAGGGCGCAGGCCAGTCCATAAAGGATGCAGTAGAAGCCTGCGAATGTACCGGCGACCTGAGCCACTTTGGCGCTCTTGACGGTGAACACACGCTGCCAGATGTCTTGGCCGATCAGGATCCCGAAGAAGTAGATCATGAAGTAGGTGATGATGGTGTCCCAGCCAATCGTGGTAAAGCTGAAGGCGCTTGCCGGCAGTTTCAACACCAACTCATCCCAACCACCGACGCGGTACAGGCAGATCGGCAACAGGATGAACATCAGGCCTACGGTCTTGATCACGAACTGGACGATGTCGGTCAGAGTCAGCGACCACATGCCGCCAATCGCCGAATAAATCACCACCACGCCACCGCCGACCAATACCGACAGCCAGAACGGCAGCTCGAACAGCACTTGCAGCACGGTGCCAATGGCCAGGATCGAGACCACGCCGATCATCAGCGCATACGCCAGCATGATCACCGCGCTCGCGGAGCGGGCCATCGGGTTGTAGCGTTTTTCCAGCACTTGGGTAACGGTGTAGATCTTCAGTTTCAGCAGTGGTTTGGCGAGGAACAGGTTCAGCGCCACGATCCCGCAACCGAGGGCCGCGCAGAGCCAGAAACCGGAGATGCCATGGACGTAGCCCAGGCGCACGGTGCCGACGGTAGATGCGCCGCCCAGAACGGTAGCGGCCATGGTGCCCATGTACAGGCTCGGGCCGAGGTTACGACCGGCGACCAAAAAGTCTTCGTTGGTCTTGGCCTTGCGCATGCCGTAGTAGCCGAGTATCAGCATCGCGGCGGCGTAGATGAGTACGACGAATAAATCCAAAGCCATGATGGCGTGTCTCCGATTGTCTTTTTTATGGTGAAACAAAGATGTTTCTGCGGGCCAGGTCTCTGTGGGAGCGAGCCTGCTCGCGATTGCGATTTGTCAGTAACATCAATGTCGGATGTGCCGCAGTCATCGCGAGCAGGCTCGCTCCCACAGGTGAGTCTGTGTCAGGCGGGCTGACGTAGTTCAGGCTTTGCCATGGTGCTTGTGCCCTTGCTGCGTGGATCACTGGGGCCGAACACCGTGGCCGGTTCCGGGAACAGGCTCAGCAGCGTCAGGTACACCAGCGAGGCCAGACCGAGGGTCACCGGCAGGCTGATGTCGATACCGCCCGCCAGATTCCCAAGTGGCCCGACAAACTGCCCCGGCAGGTTCACGAAGCACAAACCCACCAACGCGCTCGGGATCCAGGCACCCAGGCCGCGCCAGTTCCAGCCGTGGGTGAACCAGTAACGGCCACCTTTCTCGCCACGGGTGAACACTTGCAGGTCATCCGGGCAGTAGAAGCCGCGACGCACCAGCAGGCCGATGATCATGATCACCATCCACGGGGTGGTGCAGGTGATGATCAGCACGGCGAAAGTCGACACGCTCTGCACCAGGTTCGCTGCAAAGCGCCCGATGAAGATGAAGGCAATCGACATCACGCCAATCAGCAGCGTTGCCTTGACCCGCGACAGCACCCGTGGGAATACGCTGGACATGTCCAGCCCGGTGCCATACAGCGAAGTGGTGCCGGTGGACATGCCGCCGATCACCGCAATCAGGCACACCGGCAGGAAGAACCAGCTCGGCGACACCGCCAGCAGACCGCCGACGTAGTTATTGGCCGCGATGTAGTCTGGTGCCTTGATCGCCACGATGGTGGCGGTGGCGAGGCCGAACAGGAACGGGATCAACGTGGCGAGTTGCGCAGCAATCACCGCCAGCATGATGCGACCCTTCGGGGTTTCACGCGGGATGTATCGCGACCAGTCGCCAAGGAACGCACCGAAGGAAATCGGGTTACTCATGGCCACCAGCGCCGCGCCGATGAACGCCGCCCAGAATCCCGCCTGGCCCAGGGCCACGCTGCCGGCGTATTGACTGTCGAACACCGGGGCGAAGGCGAAGATGCCGAGCAGGAACAACAGGCTGGCGGCCCACACCGCGATGCGGTTGACCCACAGCATGAAGCGGAAGCCGTAGATGCACACCGTCAATACCAGCAGCGCGAACAGACCGTACGCCAGGCCCAGGGTGAGGTCGTTTTCCGGCAGGTTGATCAGGCGTTTGGCGCCGCCCACCAGCGCATCGCCCGAACTCCATACGGAGAGCGAAAAGAACGCGATAGCGGTCAACAGTGACAGGAAAGAGCCGACGATTCGTCCGTGCACGCCGAAGTGTGCACCGGAGGACACGGCGTTGTTGGTGCCATTGATCGGCCCGAACAGGCCCATCGGCGCCAGGATCATCGCACCGATCACCACGCCCAGCACAATCGCCCAC
Source organism: Pseudomonas sp. S2_A02 (assembly GCF_054668495.1). Lineage (NCBI taxonomy): Bacteria > Pseudomonadati > Pseudomonadota > Gammaproteobacteria > Pseudomonadales > Pseudomonadaceae > Pseudomonas > Pseudomonas sp. S2_A02. The sequence continues at coordinate 5,296,885 of NZ_CP162776.1, forward strand.
ACGCCAGCCTGGAAGGACAGGCCGAACAGCACGGGAAAACTGCCGAGCACCGCTGTGGCAAAGGTATTGGCGCCGCCGAAGATCAGGCGAAACAGGTCGCTGGGCCGGGCGTCGCGTTCATTGTCCGGGATCTGTTCGACCCCGTTTGTTTCGATGCTGCTAAGGCTTTGGTCTTTGTTGTTGTTATTCATGATCTGCTCCGATCATAAAGGCGCGCTCATCGTGCGTGAGCGTCACCTGTTTGGCTAAGGGGGTGGCAGCCCTTCCGGCATGGCGGACAAATGTTCGTGGCAGGCCAGCCATAGGCCTTGTTGTTCTTGGCCAGACGTCTGTTTTTTGAAAACAATTGTCTCGCGCTCCTGGCTGAAGTGTTGCTCCCCTTGCATGCGCAACTCGGTGGCCACGTCATGGATGAAAATCGCCACGTCACCCTGCAGGCTGACGAAGGCGTTGCTCGAGGTGCAGGACAGCACCTCGAAGCCGTCCTCGGCGCGCCAGGTGTCCCACAACGCCTGGTAAGCATCGCGTGACAGCAGGGGCTGCTCGAGGGTGTAGAACACGAAGCTGGCATCAACGCTGAATGCGCCGAAGTAGGCTTCGCGATCGTTACGGGCAAAGGCCGATACCAGCTCGGCGGCGGCGTTGAGTACCTGATCACGTTCGCTCATGACCGATCCTCAGCGATGGACCACGCCCGGCAGTACGCAGAGCATTTCGTACAGCAGGTTGGCGCCCAACAGCGAGGTATTACCGGTGGTGTCATACGCTGGCGAAACTTCTACCAGATCGCAGCCGACCAGATCGAGGCCTTGGCAGCCGCGCACGATTTCGATCGCCTGAATGGTCGTCAGACCGCCGATTTCCAGGGTGCCCGTGCCGGGTGCCCAAGCCGGGTCGATACCGTCGATATCGAAACTCAGGTACACCGGACCGCCGCCGACTTTCTCGCGAACTTCGGCCATCAGCGGTGCCAGGGATTTGTGCCAGCACTCTTCAGCCTGAACCACACGGAAGCCTTGATTGCGGCTCCAGTTGAAGTCATCAGCGGTGTAACCCTGAGCGCGCAGGCCAATTTGCACCACGCGGTCGCAATCCAGAAGGCCTTCTTCTACAGCGCGACGGAAGGTGGTGCCGTGGGCGATCTTCTCGCCGAACATGTGATCGTTCACATCGGCGTGAGCGTCGATGTGCACCAGGCCGACCTTGCCGTGCTTTTTATGGATGGCACGCAGGATCGGCAGGGTGATGGTGTGATCGCCGCCGAGGGTCAGGGGGATCACATCGTGTTCGAGGATATTGTCGTAGGCCTCTTCGATGATCCGCACAGCGTCCAGCAGGTTGAACGTATTGATTGCCACGTCACCGATGTCGGCAACCGACAGCGAATCGAACGGCGCCGCGCCGGTGGCCATGTTGTACGGGCGGATCATCACCGATTCGGCGCGGATTTCACGCGGCCCGAAACGGGTGCCGGGGCGCAGGGACGTGCCGATGTCCAGCGGGATGCCGATAAAGGCAGCGTCCAGGCCAGCAGCGGATGGCAAATGGGGGAGTCGCAGCATGGTGGCGATGCCGCCGAAGCGCGGCATTTCGTTGCCGCCCAGTGGTTGGTGAAGAATCTTGTCCACGGGTAAGGCCTCATCGTCGTTGTTTTATTTATGTCGGTTGCACGCTCGGGGAGAGACGGGCACCGCTGTGGGCCGATTCTGCGAAATGCAGTGACCGGGAAGAATCGCTACGGGCAAATACTTAGTTCAGATTTTTCTAAACTAATGGCGAGAGCAGAGATAGACTTCTGACCACACGCAGAACCCCTGTGGCGAGGGAGCTTGCTCCCGCTGGGCTGCGAAGCGGCCCCAAAACCATTCACTTCGTTGTGTCTGGTGGACCGCATTGGCAAGTTTTACGACTGCTGCGCAGCCGAGCGGGAGCAAGCTCCCTCGCCACAAAAGCAACATGCATTACCTTGCAACCGGAGCCCCCCATGGCCAACGCTTTACCCGACCTGAAACTATTGCGCATCTTCGTCAGCGTGGTCCGCCATCAGGGGTTCGCCAACGCCCAGCAAGAGCTCAACCTCTCGACCTCGGCCATCAGCACTTACATGAGCCAGCTCGAAGCGGCCCTGGGCCTGGTGCTTTGCCATCGCGGTCGCGGTGGTTTCAGCCTGACCAGCAAGGGCGAACTGTTCCATCAGGAAACCCTGCGTCTATTGGCGGAACTCGAAGGTTTCGAACAATACGCCGCCGCCCTCAAAGGCGAGTTGCGCGGCACTTTGAACCTGGGGGTGATCGACTCTACCGTCAGCGACAAGGCCTTGCCGTTCGCCGAAGCCATCGGCGCCTACAGTCAGGAACACCCGGCGGTGCATTTGCATCTGTCGGTCATGAGCCCCTACGAACTGCAACTCGGTGTGCAGGACAACCGTCTCGACCTGGCCATCGGTGCCTTTTCCACGCGCATGAGCGGTCTGGTCTACATGCCGCTGTACCGTGAGCAGCACTGGCTGTATTGCAGCAGTCGTCATCCGCTGTTCACCGAGCGGCGCATCCCCGAGCAAGTCATCACCCAACAGCGCATGGTCGGTCGCGGCTATTGGAGCCAGGCCGAACTGGCCCGCCACGGTTTCAAACACAGCGCGGCGACCGTGGAAAGTATGGAGGCCCAGTTGATTCTGGTGCTGTCCGGCGCCTACATCGGTTACCTGCCGGAACACTACGCCCAGGCTTGGGCCGACAAAGGTGATTTGCGCGTGCTGCTGCCAGCGACGTTCGGCTATCAGGCACCGTTTTCGATGATCGTGCGCCGTGGCCGCAGCCGCGAACCGCTGATCCAGACCTTCCGTGATTTGCTTAAAGCGCAACTGAATCAGGCTTAAGACAATGTCCAGAATCCAATGCCCACGCTGTCTACGCCCGCAAACCCATTGCCTGTGCCCGCTGATCCCGAGCCTCGACAGTCGCACTCGGGTGTTGCTGCTTCAGCATCCAAGCGAAGTGAACCACGCGCTGAACACCGCGCGATTGGCGGCGCTAGGGTTGAAGAATGCCGAGTTGATTGTTGGCGAGGTGTTCGAGGATTTGCCGGCGCTGTTGAATCAGCCGGGCTATCAGGCACGGTTGCTGTTTCCCGGCGAGGAGGCGCAGCCGATGCAGGCTTATTCCGCCATCGACGAGCCACTATTGCTGGTGGTTCCGGACGGCACCTGGCGCAAGGCGCGCAAAATGCTGCACCTCAATCCATTGTTGGCGGCGTTGCCCAGAGTGACATTGGCCGAGGGCGGGGTGTCGCGTTATCGCTTGCGCAAGGCTCCGGGGGCTGGGGCGTTGTCGACGGTGGAGGCGATTGTGCAGGCCTTGCAAACGCTTGAGTCACCGGTCAGTTTTGAGCCGTTGTTGAAGCCATTCGAGGCGTTGATCGAGGGGCAGATTGCGGCGATGGGGGAGGAGGTTTTTCAGCGTAATCATGGGCAAAAATAGTTGTTGTTTATGCTGGCCCCTTCGCGGGCAAGCCCGCTCCCACAGTGTGTGGTGGTGTTCATACTATTTGTGTACGACGCAAATCCCTGTGGGAGCGGGCTTGCCCGCGAAGGCGGATGATCAATCACCGCGACCTTTGGAGAATGACTACCGCTCCCGCATTGCCTCGGTCCGCGCTTTCAACACCGGTTTAAGCAGATAATCCAGCACGCTTTTCTCCCCGGTAATAATGTCCACCGTCGCCACCATCCCCGGGATGATCAGCAGCGGCTTCACATCCCCGCCCAAGTGATTCTTGTCGGTTCTTACCTGAATCAGATAAAAGCTGTTGCCCTTGTCATCGGTGATGGTGTCCGCCCCGATCAGCTCCAGCTTCGCACTCAACCCCCCGTAAATCGTGTAGTCGTAAGCGCTGAACTTGACCATGGCTTTCTGGCCCGGGTGCAGGAACGCCACGTCTTGAGGGCGGACCTTGGCTTCGATCAGCAGGTTGTCTTCCAGCGGCACGATTTCCACCATGTCGTTGCCTGGCTGGACCACGCCGCCGATGGTGTTGACCTTCAGCATTTTGATAATGCCGTGAACTGGCGACACCACGGTGGTGCGCGTCACCCGGTCGTCGATGGCGATGCTCGTCGCGGTTATTTTCGACAGGTCGGTACGTTTTTCATTCAGCTCTTTTGCCGCGTCTGAACGGAAAGATTGTTCGGACTCATCGATCTTGCTTTTGATCTCATTGATCGCCGATTCCGCCCGGGGAATCGCCAGGGTTGTGGCGTTCAGCGAGCCGCGGATTTCCACAGCGCTGCGTTTGAGTCGCAGGATTTCCACCGGCGAAACCGCCCCGGTGCCCACCAGCGGCGCAGACATATTCATCTCTTGTTGCAGCAAGGCCAGGCTGGAACTGAACTGTCCCTGTTTGGAGCGGAATTCCGCCAGCTCCTGGGTTTTCTGCCGAAGCTGTTCGGTCAGCGTGCGCTGTTCGCTGGCCAGTCGGCGCTGACGTTGTTCGTACAGCGAGCGTTCGTCCTCGGCCACTTGCGGCGCCTTGGCGATCACTTCCGCAGACAGCTTGAACGGCCGGCCTTCGGCTTCGGCGGACAGGCGTTCGACCTGCGCGGTCAGTGCATAGCGGTCCGCTTCGCTTTCACCTTTGTTCGACAGGAATCGCGTGTCATCCAGGCGCAGCAAAGTGTCGCCCTTGTTCACCATTTGTCCTTCGCGCACGAAGATCTCGGTGACGATGCCGCCCTCGAGGTTCTGGATCACTTGAATCTTGCTCGACGGAATCGCCTTGCCTTCACCCGTGGTGACTTCCTGCAACACGGCGAACTTGGCCCAGACCAGCGCGGTGATCAGCAGCGCTGCCGCCAGCCACACGGTGATCCGTGACCAGCGCGGCGAATCCTGCAACGAGGCGCCGGCGGTTTCCGGCATGAATTCGCTTTCGGCGCTTTTGCGGAAGCTGCCGAAGTAGCCCCGTTGCTTTGAATCAGAGAGCGGCGTGTCGGACGATGAACCAGCCATGGGCAACTCCTAAACCGTCGCAGAGCCGACACGGCCCTTGCGCAATGCATCGATGACCGCTTCTTTCGGGCCGTCGGCGACGATCCGTCCGTTGTCCAGCACCACCAACCGGTCCACCAGGCTGAGCATCGAGGTGCGGTGAGTGACCAACAGCAGGGTTTTGCCCTGAATCCAGCCGTGGAGTTTTTGCCGCAGGACGTCTTCGCTGCTGTTGTCCATGGCGCTGGTGGGTTCGTCGAGCAGCATGATCGGCGGGTCGAGCAACAAGGCCCGCGCCAGCAACACCGCTTGGCGTTGACCGCCCGACAGCAACTGACCGCGTTCGCCCACCGGCCGGTCGAAACCCTGTGGATGTTGACGAGCCAGTTCGGTGACACCGGTCAGTTCGGCGACTTCGAGCATCCGGGCATCGCTGATGTAGTGCGCACCGAGGGTCAGGTTGTCGCGCAGGCTGCCGGCGAGCAATGGCAGGTCGTGGGCGACGTAGCCGATCTGTTGACGCAGGTCGGCGACGTCCAGTTGCCGCAGGTCCAGGCCATCGAGCAGCAACTGGCCTTCTTCCGGTGCATAGAACCCCATCACCAGTCGCGCCAATGTGCTTTTGCCCGAACCGCTACGGCCGATGATGCCGATCCGTTCGCCCGGTTTCATGCTGAAGCTGACGTTGGCCAGGGCCGGAGCATTCTGGCCGTTGTAGTGGAATGTCACGCCGCTGACGTCGAGCGCGCCTTGCAGTTGCGTACGCTCCAGCGGCCGCTGTTTGGCGTCACGTTCTTGCGGCAACGACATCAGCGCATCGGTGCTTTTCATGGTCAGTTGCGCTTGTTGATAACGGGTAATCAGCCCGGCGATCTGCCCCAGCGGCGCGAGCACGCGGCTGCCGAGCATGTAGGTCGCCACCAGCGCGCCGACGCTGAGGTTGCCGGCGATGATGCTGTAGACCCCAGCGACGATGGTCGCCATGCCGGAGAATTGCTGAATGAACAGCGTGCCGTTGGTGGCCAGCGCCGAGAGGTTGCGCGCGTGGCTGTCGAGGCGGGTGAGGGCGCCGTGGGTGCTTTCCCATTTGTGCTGGCGTTCGCTTTCGGCGCTGCACGCCTTGAGGGTTTCCAGGCCGCCGAGGGTTTCGATCAGCAGGGCCTGGCGCTCGGCGCCGAGGCTCAGACTCTTCTGCACGGTGTCGCGCAGACGTGCCTGAATCACCATGGCAAAGATGATCGTGATGGGGAAGGCCAACAGCGGAATCACCACCAGCCAGCCACCAAGCAGACCGATTACCACCAGCATCAGCACGGCGAAGGGCAGGTCGATCAGGCTGGTCAGCGTGACGGCGGTGAGGAATTCTCGCAGGCCCTGAAAATCATGAATGCTCTGGGCGAAACCACCGATGGTTGCTGGCCGCGCTTTCATCGCCATGCCGGTGATGCGTTCAAACAAAGTCGCCGAAAGAATCACGTCGGTTTTCTTCCCGGCGGTGTCCAGCAAGTGCGCGCGAACCACCCGCAGCACCAGTTCGAACCCGGTGCCGATCAGCAAGCCGATCGACAGCACCCACAACGTTGAAGTGGCTTGGTTCGGCACCACTCGGTCGTAGGTCTGCATCACGAACAGCGGCACCATCAGGCCCAGCAGGTTGATCAGAAAACTCGCCAGAATCGCATCGCTGTACAACCACTTCGACAACTTCAACGTGTCGCGAAACCACGCCTCGACTCGTGGCACCAGTGGCGCGCGCAAGTCTTCGAGTTCATGCCGCGGCCGGGCGAACAAGGCCTGGCCGCTGTAGTTGGCGGCCAGCTCGTCCGTGCTGACCCATTGTTCTCCACCGTCGGCTTCGCTCGGCAGAATCAGCGCCTGACCATCATCGCCAAAGCGACGCAAGATCGCGCAGCGGCCGTGGTTGAGGATCAGCATCACAGGCAGGTTGAGCGCGGAAATTTCCCCCAGCTCACGGCGCAACACACGCGCCTGCAAACTGGCCCGGGCCGCTGCGCGCGGTAGCAGGTCCAGGCTCAAACGTTGGTGTGCCATTGGCAGCCCGGCACTCAGGCTGGCTCGACTGACCGTCGCGCCATGAAGTTTGCAGAGGATCAACAGACCGTCCAGAAGCGGGTCATCGAAGTTTAGACGCGGATCGACGCCAGTGTTGCCGGGTTCCATGCTGGTCATATTGATTGCCTGTGGCGAGGGAGCTTGCTCCCGCTTGAGTGCGCAGCACTCACACTGTCCTCATCTTCAATCGGTGTTCGGGGTTGCTGCGCAACCCAGAGGGAGCAAGCTCCCTCGCCACAATTGATCACGTCGGGTTATTTCATTTCAGTTCAGGCAAGCGAGCTTCGTTCTTCACTTCGGTGGAAGCGATCGCATCGGCGGGCAGCACCACCCTTTGTTTACTCAGCAACTGGCCCATGTTCGCCAGCACGCGGTACATCGAGAACTCCTCGGTGTAGCGCACTTCGGTGTAGCGACGGTTGGCGTTGTAGAGCTCGTTTTCACTGTCGAGCAAGTCGAGCAAGGTTCGTTGTCCAAGGCCGAATTGATCCTGATACGCGGCCCGCACACGGGTGGTGGTTTCGGCGTATTCACGGGCGGTCGGGGTTTGTTTCTTGGCGTTGAGCATGGCGTTCCAGGCCAGGTGGATGTTCTCGTTGAGCTGGCGCAGGGCGTTGTTGCGGATGTCCAGCGCCTGGTTGATCTGGTGCGCATCGGAGGCCAGTCGGGCCTTGTCGCTGCCGCCGCGGAACAGGTTGTAGTTCATCACCACACCCACCCGCCATTCGTTGTCGTGGCCTTCGTCGCCCTGAATATTATTGTTCGCGCCCACCGCCGCTTCAGCGTCAAAGCGCGGATAGAACGGCGACTTGGCGACTTCGTATTGGCTTTCGGCCGATTGCACATCGGCCTGGGCGGATTTCAGATACGGGTTGTTTTCCACCATGCTCTGCTGGGCTTCCGGCAGGGTGACGGGCAATTCGCCGCGGGTCGATGGCGGCGCTTCGAGTTCATCGGGCATGCGCCCTACGACGCTGTAGAAATTCGTCTCGGCATCGGCCAGATCGACTTCGGCGGTGTCGAGGTTGTTTTGCGCCAGCGCCCGGCGAGCGTTGGACTGGTCGGAGTCGGCGTTGCTGCCGACCCCGCGCTGGGTGCGCAGACCAATCTGATCGTTGACCCGCATGTGCGCTTGCAGGTTGTTCTTGGCCAGGGTCACCAGTTCGCGGCGCTTGAGCACTTCGAGGTAAACCTCGATGGTGCGCAGAGCCAGATCCTGGGCGGTGCCCTGAGCGTAATAGGCTCGCGAGTTGGCCACGCCTTTGGTGCGCGCGACCTCGTTGGAGGTGTTGAAACCGTCGAACAGCATCTGCCGCAGGCGCAGTTCCGATTGGGTGTAGTTGAGGATTTCGGTGTGGTGATTGCCCTGCGCCCGAGTGGTGGTGTTATCGCTGTACCCGCGCCCGTAGCCGGCGTTCAAATCCACCGATGGATAGAAGCCCCCTTTGGCGACTTTAATCTGCTCGTCGGCCGAGAGCCGGGCGTCGACCCGCGACGCCAGTTCCGGGTGGGTCGCAATGGTGCTCTGGATCGCCTCGGTCAATGACATCGCCTGTGCCTGAGAAGTGCAGGCCATGGCCAGCAAAATCGCGCTGCAGAGGGGGGTTAAAACGCGCATGGATGCCTCTCCCTGATTCCTGATGGTACTTAGCGAGTCGCCAAATATTTGACGTTATTTTTAAGTGAAACCGTCTCACGCTTGTTACAACAGAGCTAAGAACATCCTGAAGAGAAGCTAAGAAGGATTTCTCATAAGGTTTATGCCGAAAAAAACTTATGCGCTCTGAAAAATCCAGCACATTGTTCAATGCGAAAGCCTTGTTTTTATGAGCTCTCAGGGCATCAACAGGCTTTAGAAAAGTTCCATTCACTTTTCGACACAGGGCGAAGAAGTGCTGCAGGGGAGGGAAGCGAGACGGTTTATAGGCGACAATTTTTTGTCGCTTGAGTGATTCAAAACCGTTACGCATTGTTAGCAGGCCGGTTATTTTGGAAGTGGACCCCCGATGCCATTGATTGCAGAGGGTTTTATCCCGATCCAGAAATTACCCTTGCGAGCGATATGCCTGGCGAGCGTGTCGGGAGGCAGTGGTTTACCTTAGGTAAACACCTTCTCGGCAAACAGTCCGCCAGACCACCTGCCTGAACCATGAGCACGTCTTCGCGCAAACAGGATGCCGACAGCAGTTGGCAGCGGAGGAAATGCACATGGCAACGCTCATCGGTATCGTCAGTAAGGTCATTGGTCAGGTGTACGCAGTGGCGGGTGATGGCACCCGACGTACCTTGGTCGAGGGTGATCGGCTGTTTGCCGGCGAGCAACTGGTCACCGGGGCCGAAGGCGCGGTGGCGGTGCAACTGCAAAATGGCCAGGAGCTGACCCTGGGTCGTGACAGCAGCCTGCAGATGACGTCCCAATTACTGGCGCATCAGGTCCCGCACGTGGAGACCGCCGATGCGGTGACGCCGAGCCAGGCGCAACTGACCGATGTCGAGCAACTGCAAAAAGCCATTGCCGCCGGCGCCGACCCGACTCAAACAGGTGAAGCCACTGCCGCCGGACCGGGCGCCTCGGGCACGCCGGGTGGATTGGGTGGTGGTCACAGTTTTGTGTTGCTGGAGGAAGTGGCGGGCCGGGTCGATCCCATCATTGGTTTCCCCACCGCAGGCTTCAACGGTATTCCCGAATTCTCCCTGGAGCGCCGGGACCCGGACAACGGCGACAACGGTGCAGGTGGTGCAGGTGGGACCGGCGCACTGAATAACCCTGTCACTCTCATTGGCCTGTCAGCGGCGGGGGGCGAACTGACCCTCAATGAAGCCAACCTGGCGGACGGTTCGGCCAGCAACCCCGGAGCGTTGATTCAAAACGGCACCTTCACAATCATTGCGGCTGACGGGCTGAGCAGCCTGAACATCGGCGGAATCAATGTGATCAGTGGCGGTGTGCCCGCCGGTTTTCCGCAATCGATCACCACGCAACTGGGCAACACCCTGACGATCACCGGTTACAACCCGGCCACCGGCGTGGTGAGTTACAGCTACACCCTGGTTGACAACGAAACCCACTCGGCTGGCGACGGCGCCAACAACCTCAGTGAACAGTTCACCGTGGTCGCGAGTGACAGCAACGGCGATACCGCCACTGGTTCGCTGGACGTCAACATCACCGACGATGTGCCCAAAGCCATCGACGACGCCAACGCCAATACCGCCTCGGAAACCCTGCTGACCTTGACCGGCAGCGTGCTGCCCAATGACATCCAGGGGGCTGACCGCATTGCCACTAGTGTCAATAGCGGGCCGATCATCGGCGGCACGTTCAACGGGACGTACGGCACGCTGGTACTCAATCCCAACGGCACCTACACCTACACCCTGAATACCAGCGACGCCGACTTCAAAGCCTTGCACGGCGGCGGCAGCGCTACGGAAACCTTCACCTACACCCTCACGGATGCCGATGGCGATACCAGCACCGCGAATCTGGTGTTGGAGATTCACAACAACGATGACCCGGTGATTTTCGGTGGGCTGAATATCGAAGGCGGCGAGTTGACTGTTTACGAGAAAAACCTCGCCGACGGCAGTGACCCCGATGCATCGGCGCTGACCCGCAGCGGCACGTTCACCATCACTGCGCCAGACGGCGTGCAAAACCTCAGCGTAGGTGCAATCAACGTAGTGCTTGGCGGTCTGACCGCAGGTTTCCCGCAATCTTTCGTCACGCCGCTCGGCAATACGCTGACCATCTCCGGGTTTGACCGTGCGACCGGCGTGATCGCTTATAGCTACACCCTCAACACTAACGACGCGCACCCGGATACCAGCGGCGCTGACAGGCTCGTTGGGCAATTTGCGGTAACCATGGTGGACGACAATGGCACCGCCGCCCATGGCATTCTCGATGTGAACATCGTCGATGACGTGCCACAAGCCGTAGACGACAGTAATGCCAATACCGCCTCGGAAACTCTGCTGACGTTAACCGGCAGCGTGCTGCCCAACGACATCCAGGGCGCCGACCGCATTCCTACTGGCCCCGACAGCGGGCCGATCATTGGCGGTACGTTCAACGGGACTTACGGCACGCTGGTGCTCAACGCCAACGGCACATACACCTACACCCTGAACACCAGCGATGCCGACTTCAAAGCCCTGAACGGCGGTGGTAACGGCACCGAAAATTTCGTCTACACCCTCACCGATTCCGATGGCGATACCAGCACTGCGACGCTGGTGCTGAACATCCATAACAACGATGACCCGGTGACCCTCGATGGCCTGAACGTCAACGGCGGCGAACTCACCGTCTATGAGAAAAACCTCAGTGACGGCACCAGCCCCAACACACCAGCCTTGACCCAAAGCGGCACCTTCACCGTCACCGCCCTCGACGGTTTGCAAACCTTGACTGTGGGCGGTATCGCGGTGGTCACTGGCGGTGTGGCCGCAGGTTTTCCGCAATCGATCGTCACGCCGCTCGGCAGTACGCTGACCATCACCGGTTTCAACAGCACCACCGGTGTGGTCAGCTACAGCTACACCCTGACGGATAACGAAACCCACCCGAACGCCGATGGCACCAACAGCATCACCGAGAACCTCAACGTCGTCGCCACCGACGTCGATGACAGCACGGCATTGGGGCAGATCAACGTCAACATCGTCGATGACTTGCCCACCGCCAACCCTGATCACGCCACGGTGGCCGAGGGCACAACGGCCTCGGGCAATGTGCTGGACAACGATATCGGTGGCGCCGATGGCCCGGCACTCAGTGGTGCGGTGGTTGGCGTGCGTGCCGGCAGCGACACTTCGACTTCAGCCATCGGTGGACTGAATACGCAAATCACCGGTGCCTATGGCTACCTGACTCTGGATGCCAACGGCAACGCCGTGTACCACAGCAACCCGAACTCGGTCAGCGCGCCGGGGGCCACGGATGTGTTTACCTACACCGTGCGCGATGCCGACGGTGATGAAAGCACCACGACCATCACCATCAATGTGGCGGACTGCACCCTCATAGCGGCCAGCGATAGTGACGTGACGGTTCAGGAGAAAGCTCTCGATTTGACCAAGGATGGCCAGGATCTGGCGGCAGGCACGGTCACCGGCAGTGAGCCTGGCAACACAGGTGAAACCGGCTCCGGCACGTTGGTCGGTTCGGTCACTGGCACCACTGGCGCGATCACTTACACCTTGGTCGGCAGCGCCACCGGGACTTATGGGCAAATCGTGCTCAATCCCGATGGCAGCTACACCTACACCCTGACCTCCGCGCCAGCGACCACTCCCCATGCCAACGACGGGCCGAATACCCTGAGCGAAAGTTTCACCTACCAAGCGACCGATCCCTTGGGCAACAGCGTCACCAGCACCATCGTGATCAACATCGTCGATGACGTACCCACCGCTCACGCCGATGCAGTCTCGGTGGCGGAGGGCGGGACGGTCAGCGGTAATGTGTTGGGCAATGATGTGCTCGGCGCTGACGGCCCTGCGTCGGGTGGTGCGGTGGTCGGCGTACGCGCCGGCAGCGACACCTCGACTTCAGCCATCGGTGGCTTGAACACGCAAATCAACGGCACCTACGGCTACCTGACCCTGGATGCCAATGGCAATGCCGTGTACCACAGCAATCCGAACTCGGTCAGCGCCCCGGGCGCCATGGATGTATTCACCTACACCGTGCGCGATGCCGACGGCGATGAAAGCACCACGACCATTACCGTCGACGTGTCCAACTGCTCCCTCGTAGTGCCCCCCGATACCGACGTGACGGTTCTGGAAAAAGCCCTGGATTTGACCAAGGACGGCCTGGACCTGGCGGCGGGCACGGTTACCGGCAGTGAGCCTGGCAACACTGGCGAAACCGCCTCTGGGACGTTGGTCGGCTCCATCACGGGCGCTACTGGCGCAATCACTTTCACTTTGGTCGGCAGTGCTTCCGGGACTTATGGGCAAATCCTGCTAAACCCGGATGGTAGCTACACCTACACCCTGACGTCCGCACCCGCGACCACGCCCCATGCCAACGACGGGCCGAACACGCTGAGCGAAAGTTTCACCTACACAGCCACCGATGCCGTGGGCAATAGCGTCACCAGCACCATCGTGATCAACATCGTCGATGACGTGCCGACCGCTCACTGCGATTCAGTCTCGGTGGTAGAAGGCGGGACAGTCAGCGGTAATGTATTGGACAACGATGTGCTCGGCGCCGATGGCCCAGCCGTGGGTGGCGCAGTGGTCGGCGTGCGCGCCGGCAGCGACACCTCGACCTCGGCCCTCGGCGGTTTGAACACGCAAATCAACGGCACCTACGGCTATCTGACGCTGGATGCCAACGGCAACGCCGTGTACCACAGCAACCCGAACTCGGTCGGCGAACCGGGCGCCACGGATATGTTCACCTATACCGTGCGCGATGCCGACGGCGATGAAAGCACCACCACTCTCACCATCGACGTCCACAACAGCTGCCTCGTAACGGTCACCGATACCGACGTGACCGTCTACGAAAAAGCCCTGGATTTGACCCAGAACGGCCAGGACCTGGCAGCGGGCACAGTCACTGGCAGCGAGCCGGGCAACACCGGTGAAACCGGCTCCGGTACGCTGGTCGGTGCGGTCACCGGCGCCAGTGGCGCGATCACTTACACCCTGGTTGGCAGCGCCACCGGCACCTACGGGCAGATCCTGCTTAACCCGGACGGCAGCTACACCTACACCCTGACCTCGGCGCCGAAAACTTCGCCCAACGCCAATGACGGCGCGAACATCCTGAATGAAAGCTTCACCTACACCGCCACCGATGCCGTGGGCAACAGCACCACCGGCACCCTTGTGGTCAGTATCGTCGATGACGTGCCGTCTAACGCCGTCGCCTCGGACCGTTCGGTGCCCGCGGTGCAGATCGACTCCAACCTGCTGCTGGTGATCGACGTGTCCGGGAGCATGGACGACCCTTCCGGCGTATCGGGCCTGTCGCGGCTGGACCTGGCCAAGCAGGCGATCAGCGCACTGCTCGATAAGTACGACAATCTGGGCGACGTGAAGGTGCAGATCGTCACCTTCAGCAGCAGCGCTACGGACCAGACGTCGATCTGGGTTGATGTGGCGACGGCCAAGTCGATCATCGCGACGCTGACGGCAGGCGGCGGGACCAACTACGACGTGGCCGTGGCGACCATGCAAAGCGCGTTCGACACCACGGGCAAACTCATCGGGGCGCAGAACGTCGGCTACTTCTTCTCCGATGGCAAACCCAACGAAGGCGACATCGGCACCGCGGACGAGACCGCCCTCAAAGCCTTCCTCGACGCCAATGGCATCAAGAACTACGCCATCGGCCTGGGTAGCGGTGTCAGTAACGACAGCCTCGATCCAGTGGCCTATGACGGCAGTACGCACACCGACACCAATGCCGTGGCGGTGACCGACCTCAATCAACTCAACTCGGTACTCTCGGGCACCGTGCAAGGCGCGCCGGTCACCGGCTCGCTGCTGGGCGAGGGTGCGGGCGGTACGTTCGGCGCCGATGGCGGCTTCATCAAAACCATCACCGTCGATGGCACCACCTATACCTATGATCCGAAAGCCAACAGCAATCAGGGATCGCTGAGCTTCAGCGGCGGTGCGAACCACGGCACGTTCAACACCGCCAATAACACTCTGAGCATCGCCACCAATGACAGCGGCACGCTGCTGGTGAATCTCGACACCGGCGAGTACACCTACCTCTCGCAGAAAACCACGGCGGCGGTGATCACTGAGAACATCGGCTTCATCGTCATCGTCAGCGACAACGACGGCGATCTGGCCAGCTCCACGCTGGTGATCAACGTGATTCCGAACACGCCACCGGTGGCGGTCGATGACCACGTCATCACCAACGTGCTGTCGGGCAGCATTGTAGTGCCGGGCGAACTGCTGCTGGCCAACGACACCGACGTCAATGGCGACACGCTCACTGCATCGCCGACCACCTTCAACACTGGATGGGGGGCCAAGGGCGCAGACTTCATCGGAACCAACTCAAGCTTCAGCTTCACCGCCAATAACACCCAGGCAGTCACCATCGCCCGCAGCGCATTTGTTGCCAACACAGCGGCCATGACGGCGATGTTGGTGGTCAGCGGGGCACTGGGGGCGGTCAGCGCCAACAATACCAACGATGAAGACAACATCACCGTCACCCTCAAACAGGGTGAAACCCTCAACCTGGACCACAACCTGGCGGCCGGCCACGTCACCATGGAGTACTCGGTCAACGGCGGTGCTTTCATTGCCATCGCCGACGGCCAGACCATCACCGCCACGGCGGACGGCACGTACCAGATTCACATCACCAACATCGACGACGGCGGTCCGGGCAACAGCGGGAAGGGGGCGGAAAATTACCAGCTGACCATGACCGTCAACTACGCCGGAGCACACGACACCACGCCAGACTTCCACGGTACCTACACCGCCAACGACAACCACGGCGGCAGCGACTCGGCCAATGTGACCATCAGCTATCAGGACGGCCATACGCTGACCGGCACTTCTGGGGACGACGTACTGGTGGCAGGCGCTGGCAACAACGTCATCAATGCCGGCGATGGCAATGATGTGCTCACCGCAGGTTCCGGCAACAACGAGATGCACGGTGGCGCCGGCAATGATTTGCTGTTCAGTGGAGCAGGCAATGACCTGCTCGACGGCGGCACTGGCAACGACACCGCGAGCTATGCCCACGCCACCGCCGGCGTCACCGTCGACCTGAGCTTGCTCACCGCGCAAAACACCCTTGGCGCGGGCACCGACACCTTGACCGGCATCGAAAACCTCACCGGCTCAAACTTTAATGACAGCCTCATGGGGGACAACAACAGCAACATCATCAACGGCGGCTTGGGTAACGATGTGCTCAACGGCGCGGGTGGCGACGACTTCCTGATCGGCGGCCTCGGCAACAACACCCTCACCGGCGGCAGCGGCGCCGACACCTTCCAGTGGCTTAAAGGCAACAGCGGCCACGACGTCATCACCGACTTCACCCCAGGCACCGACAAACTCGACCTGTCGCAACTGCTGCAAGGAGAAAACGACACCGCGGCATCACTGGATGACTACCTGCATTTCACCGTCAGCGGCAGTGGCGCGTCGGTGATCACCAGCATCGACGTCAGCGCCATGGCCGGCGCCACGCCGAACCAGACCATCGACTTGGCGGGCGTGAACCTGGCCAGCCACTACGGTGTGACACCGGGAGCGGATGGTGTGATTGCCGGCGGTCACGATACGGCGACGATCATCAACGGCATGCTTAATGATCATTCGTTGAAGGTGGATACCGTGTGATCTGAAACGAAAAAACCCGCCATTTCTGTGCAAGGAATGGCGGGTTTCTGTTGTCTGTAACCTAGTTGTCGCGGTTTCCTCTGATGAGCCGCGATTACTGTGGCGAGGGAGCTTGCTCCCGTTTGGGCTGCGAAGCGGCCCCAAAACCATTCAACGCAGTCTGTCAGTTTCACCGTATGTATTTGGATTGCGACTGCTGCGCAGCCGAACGGGAGCAAGCTCCCTCGCCACAGGTAACCCCCCACAGATTCTGCTCTAGCCTTGCCGATCGAAATTATCCGCCATCCGATTCTCATACGGGTGTGGGTCAGGTATATGACTTGTAGGAGCGAGCGGTGCGGCGATCCGACTTGCCCGCGAAGCTTTTGGCTCAGGTCGCCTCGTTCAGGTATTTGCCCACGGTCGCCACGTTGTCGAGCGAGTACTGTTTGCTCAGGTTGGCGATCATTTTGTTCAGCGCTTCGGTCACGTTGAACTGAGTGGTGGAGCTGTCAGTGTTTTGCTCGCGACTGGCTTGCAGGGCGGTTTTCAGTTCATCGCTACTGATGCCATCGCTGCTGTCGCTATCCAGAATCTTGAGCAACGCGGCGCTGGTGTCGGTGCTGGTCGACGAGGTGCTGTCGCTGGCCAGGGCGCTGCTCAGTTCGGTGGCTGTGACACTGCCATCGCTGTCGGTATCGAGCTGGCTGAACAGCTCTTCACCAGACATCTGCTGAAGTGGCGGCGGTGGGGTCAGGCTGGCGACGAGTTCGTCCTGGCTGACGGTGCCGTCTTCGTTCTTGTCCAGGGCCGAGAAGATTTCCGTGCTGTCGGCCGTACTGCCGGCGCTGGTCAGGCCGTTGCTCAGCTCATCGCTACTGATGGCGCCGTCGCCGTCAGTGTCCAGAGCGCTGATCAGCGCATCGGCCAGTTCGGTGCTCGGCGCCTGATCACGCGGCGGCGGAGGAGGAGCCATCGCGGCCATTTCCTCGCTGCTCAGGCTGCCGCTTTCGTCGCTGTCCAGGTCGCTGAAGTTCTTGCTCAGGCTGACCAGCAGACCGTCATCGGTTTTCTGCGACAGGGCGTTCGTGAGCTCGTCCTGATCCACCGCGCCGTCGCTGTTGCTGTCGAGTTTGGCGAGCAGTTCTTTCTGGAATTGCTGGCTGCGGGCGCTGTTGGTGGAGGTGCTGCTGGTGCTGGTATAGCTCGTGTAGCTGCTGACACTGCCGATCATTGTGCTCACTCCTTGGAATGGGAAACCGGTGGGGTGCACCGGCTTATGCAGCCTCAAGGGGTGAGTTGTCGTGGGTATGTGGGGTTTGTACCGATGGGTACACACAAGTATTGGCCAGGCTCAGATCCTGTGGGAGCGGGCTTGCTCGCGAAAGCGGTGTGTCAGGCGACATCAATGTTGACTGGACTGCCATCTTCGCGAGCAAGCCCGCTCCCACATTGGATGGGGGTGTGGCTTAGAGGCGGGGTAGGCGGATGACTGCGGTTAGACCACCACCGGAAGTTTCTTCCAGGCTCAATTGCCCACCCAAACGCTCCGCTGCTTCCCGGGCGATGGTCATGCCCAGGCCGACGCCGCCGGAGTTGCGATTACGTGAACCTTCCAGACGAAAGAACGGTTCGAACACCGCTTCACGTTTATCCGCCGCGATACCCGGGCCATGGTCGATGACCCGGATCACCAGCTCCTCGCGGCTGTCTTCGAGCGTCATCAGCGCGTTCCCGGCATAACGCAGGGCGTTGTCCAACAGGTTGTTGATGCACGAGCGCAAGGCCATCGGCTGAACCTGCAACGGGGCGCAGTGGCCGCTGGCCTGGACGTCGGCGCCCTGGTCCTGGGCGTTTTCGCTCAGGGATTCCACCAATGCCTGCACGTCCATCCATTGTGGCGCCTCGCTGGTGCGTTGTTCGTGCAGGTAGGTGAGGGTGGCATCGAGCATGCTGATCATGTCGTCCAGGTCCTGACGCATCTGGCCTTGCAGCTTGTCGTCGTCGATCTGCTCCAGTCGCAGCTTGAGTCGCGACAGCGGCGTGCGCAGGTCATGGGACACCGCGCCAAGCATCCGCGAGCGCTGCTGTATCTGTTCAAGAATGCGTTGCTGCATCAGATTGAAGGTGTGGGCCGCTTGCCGCGCTTCCCGTGGGCCGGACTCATCCAGCGCAGGACTGTCGAGATTTTCACTCAGGCGCTCGGCAGCGTCGCTCAGGCGTTGAATCGGGCGGGTCAGCAGCTTGGCGCCGTACCAGGCGGCGATGATCAGCGAGATAAACTGAAAGGTCAGCGGCACCAGCGGCCCGCCGAACCACGGCCGTGGCGGCCGGTTGTCAAAGCGCGGGTCCATCGGTGGGCGTTGTCCGTCGAAGCGCTCGGAAAACTCCGACGGTGGAGGTGGGGGAGGTGGACCGTAATGTTTGAACCAGAAGAACGCCAACAAGTGCGCCAGTACGATCGCCAGCAGCAGCACGCCAAACAAGCGGCCGAACAGCGTATCGAAGCGCGCACGCATCAGCCGATGTCTCGTGCGTCGAACAGATAACCCTCGCCGCGAACAGTCTTGATCAGCTGTGGGGCTTTCGGGTCGTCACCGAGTTTCTGGCGCAGGCGCGACACCAGCAAGTCGATGCTGCGATCAAAGGCTTCGATCGAGCGACCACGGGCGGCGTCCAGCAGTTGTTCGCGGCTGAGTACCCGGCGCGGACGCTCGATGAACACCCAGAGCAAACGGAATTCGGCGTTGGACAACGGCACCACCAGGCCATCGGCGGCGATCAATTGGCGCAGCACGCTGTTGAGGCGCCAGGTGTCGAAGCGAATATTCGCACGCTGTTCGGTGCGGTCGTCGCGCACTCGACGCAAAATGGTCTGGATCCGTGCGACCAGTTCCCGCGGCTCGAATGGCTTGGCCATGTAGTCGTCGGCGCCCAGTTCCAGACCGATGATCCGGTCGGTGGGTTCGCAGCGGGCGGTGAGCATCAGGATCGGGATGTCCGATTCGGCGCGTAACCAGCGGCACAGCGACAAACCATCTTCGCCCGGCAGCATCAGGTCGAGCACCACCACGTCGAAATGCTCAGCCTGCAGCGCCTGACGCATGGCGGTGCCATCGGTGACGCCGCTGGCGTGAATACTGAACCGGGCCAGGTAGTCGATCATCAGTTCGCGGATCGGAACGTCATCGTCGACAATCAGGGCGCGAATGCTCCAGCGTTTATCGTCGGCCGGCGCTTTTTGATCGTCGTTCTGAGGTGCTGGGGAGTTGTGCATGCGTGCGTTCATCTGCCAGATAGGCTGCCAACCACAAAGATAGGCTGCGAGGTTGTGGCTTCAGCATAGGCGTCCGGCCGTGAGGCGGGAAGTGCTGTAGGACCTGTTGCGGCTGCCGAGGGTAACGTTGAAGGGTGTTGTAGGCGTGTCGTGTGTGTACCGAACTCGACACAATTGCCGCAGCAGCTAGTCTTGTCTGAGCCGCGACGACGAATTACCGATCATCGGGTCCCGCAGCGGCGTTGGTTCCGCTACAATGCGCGCCGATTTCGACTTGCCTGAGAGCCCACTCATGTCCGCTTGCCAGACGCCTATCATCGTCGCCCTGGATTTCCCCTCCCGTGACGCCGCACTGAAGCTGGCCGATCAACTGGACCCGAAGCTGTGCCGGGTCAAAGTCGGTAAAGAACTGTTCACCAGTTGCGCTTCGGAAATCGTCGGCACCTTGCGCGACAAGGGTTTCGAAGTGTTCCTGGACCTCAAGTTCCACGACATCCCGAACACCACCGCCATGGCCGTCAAGGCCGCTGCGGAAATGGGTGTGTGGATGGTCAACGTGCACTGCTCCGGCGGTTTGCGCATGATGGCCGCCTGCCGTGAAGTGCTCGATCAGCGCAGCGGCCCGAAACCGCTGTTGATCGGCGTGACCGTGCTGACCAGCATGGAGCGTGAGGACCTGGCGGGTATCGGTCTGGACATCGAGCCACAAGAGCAGGTGCTGCGCCTGGCCGCGCTGGCGGAAAAAGCCGGGATGGACGGTCTGGTCTGCTCGGCCCTGGAAGCCCGGGCCTTGAAAGCCGCTCACCCGTCGCTGCAACTGGTGACCCCGGGGATTCGCCCGGCGGGCAGCGCCCAGGACGATCAACGCCGCATCCTGACCCCGCGTCAGGCGCTGGAGGCTGGTTCCGACTACCTGGTGATCGGCCGTCCGATCAGCCAGGCGGCGGATCCGGCGAAGGCGTTGGCGGCGGTAGTGGCCGAACTCGCTTAAACGCCACTAAACCTGTGGGAGCGGGCTTGCCCGCGATAGCGGTGTATCAGACAACATTGATGTTGACTGACACGCCCTCATCGCGGGCAAGCCCGCTCCCACAAGGTTTTGTTGTGGTCAGGTAATACGTTAAACCTTCAGCACCAACTTCCCGAAATTCTCGCCGCTGAACAATTTCATCAGCGTCTCCGGGAATGTTTCCAGTCCTTCAACGATGTCTTCCTTGCTCTTGAGCTGCCCCTTGGCCATCCACCCGGCCATTTCCTGCCCGGCAGCGCCGAACTGCGCGGCGTAATCCATCACCACAAAGCCTTCCATCCGTGCGCGATTGACCAGCAGCGACAGGTAGTTGGCCGGGCCTTTGACCGCTTCCTTGTTGTTGTACTGGCTGATGGCGCCGCAAATCACCACCCGCGCCTTCATGTTCAGGCGGCTCAGCACAGCGTCGAGAATATCGCCGCCGACGTTATCGAAATACACATCGACACCTTTCGGGCATTCGCGCTTGAGGCCGGCCTGCACGTCTTCGTTTTTGTAGTCGATGGCACCGTCAAAACCCAGCTCGTCGATCAGGAACTTGCACTTGTCCGCGCCGCCGGCAATGCCGACCACCCGGCAACCTTTGATCTTGGCGATTTGCCCGGCAATGCTGCCCACCGCACCGGCCGCGCCCGACAGCACTACCGTTTCGCCGGCTTTTGGCGCGCCGACATCGAGCAGGGCGAAGTAGGCAGTCATCCCGGTCATGCCCAGCGCGGATAAATAGCGCGGCAGCGGTGCCAGTTTCGGATCGACCTTGTAGAAACCACGCGGCTCGCCGAGGAAGTAATCCTGCACGCCGAGGGCGCCGTTGACGTAGTCCCCCACGGCGAAACCCGGATTGTTCGAGGCGATGACTTTGCCTACGCCCAATGCGCGCATGACTTCGCCAATACCGACCGGAGGGATGTAGGACTTGCCCTCGTTCATCCAGCCACGCATGGCCGGGTCCAGGGACAGGTATTCGTTCTTGACCAGGATCTGACCCGCCGCCGGCTCGCCGACCGGTACTTCTTGATACGTGAACGTCTCACGAGTGGCCGCCCCGACGGGGCGTTTGGCGAGCAGGAACTGGCGATTGGTCTGGGTTGTCATGACAGGCACTCAAGATGAATGAAGTCTTGTTGATAGACCTTCATTGGCGATGCTGCAAGGTTGGCTGACGCTGCGAATGCACATCGATCCAGTGCAGTGATAGTCAGGGCGCCAGTTCTATCACTGCAACTCATGGGTGCCCAACCGGCCTTCTGATAGTGCTGCCGTGCGATAGACCCCTGTGCCTAGACTGGGAACACGCAATTCCCTCCGCATTCTTCCCTCCGAGGACATAACAATGAGCATGACGTTTTCCGGCCAGGTCGCCGTTGTGACAGGCGCGGCCAATGGTATTGGCCGCGCGACCGCTTTGGCATTCGCCGCCGAAGGTTTGAAAGTGGTGGTCGCCGATCTGGACGCGGCCGGTGGTGAAGGTACGGTGGCGCTGATTCGCACCGCGGGTGGTGAAGCGACCTTCGTGCGCTGCAATGTCACGCTGGAAAGCGATGTAAAAAATCTGATGGACGAGGTCGTGAATACCTACGGCCGTCTCGACTATGCCTTCAACAACGCCGGTATCGAAATCGAGAAAGGCAAACTGGCTGAAGGCACAATCGATGAGTTCGACGCGATCATGGGCGTCAACGTCAAAGGCGTCTGGCTGTGCATGAAGTATCAGTTGCCGTTGCTGCTGGCCCAAGGCGGTGGCGCGATCGTCAACACCGCTTCGGTCGCCGGCTTGGGCGCTGCGCCGAAGATGAGCATCTACGCCGCTTCGAAACACGCGGTGATCGGCCTGACCAAATCGGCGGCCATCGAATACGCGAAGAGAAAGATTCGCGTGAATGCAGTGTGCCCGGCGGTGATCGACACCGATATGTTCCGTCGAGCCTACGAAGCGGACCCGAAGAAGGGCGAGTTCGCCAACGCCATGCACCCGGTCGGGCGTATCGGCAAGGTCGAAGAAATTGCCAGCGCGGTGCTGTACCTGTGCAGCGACGGCGCGGCATTCACCACCGGTCATTCGCTGGCGGTGGATGGTGGGGTTACGGCGTTTTAATGTTTTAGGCTGCGATGGTGTGGAAGGAGTGGGAGCGGGCTTGTGTGGCGAGGGGCTTGTCGGAACGCCGCATCGTAAGCCCCTCGCCACACAAGCCCGCTCCCACAGTTTTTCATCGATCGGCCCCAGTTCCCTGAAGATACCGGTCAATGTGTTTCAAATGATTAGATCTGAGGGTTTTGGCGGCGTTGTCGCACATCCCCTCGAGCGCTCCTGTGATTAACTGTTTCCCGCAAAACTGACAGGAGTTTGCTTGCTCATGGAGTTGAGAATCGATCGACAGGCATTGGTGCCTGTCGTGCAGCAAATCGTCGACGCATTGGCGGATTGGCTCCGTCGTGGCGAGGTGTCGCCGGGGACGCGTTTGCCTTCTGTGCGGCAAATCGCGCGAATCAATCTGCTCAGTCAGTCCAGTGTCGTCGAGGCCTGTGAACGGCTTGTGGCTCAAGGAGTATTGGCGACGCGCAACGGGGTGGGTTTCTTTGTCGCGGCAACGGTGCTGGCCGTTCAAGAGCAACGGGATCTTCCCTGGTTCGAAGGGGTCGAGCAGCAGAGCAATCTCATCGGCGAACTGAAACTGGGTTGCGGCGGATTACCTGAAAGCTGGCGCGAGACTGACGACCTGAGCTACGCCATACGCCAGGTCAGCCGCACCGACATGGCCGGGTTGTTCAACTACAGCACGTCACTGGGCCTGCCAGCCTTGCGCCTGCAGATCCTCAAACGACTGAAACAGCTGAGTATTGCGGTGGATGAAAGCCGAATCCTGACCACGGCGGGGGCCAGTCATGGGCTCGATCTGATTGTGCGCACTTTGTTCAAGCCGGGCGATTGTATGGTGGTGGAGAGTCCCGGTTATTCGATGCTGTTCGATCTGCTCAGGCTGCACGGGGTCAGCATGATCGAGGTGCCACGAACCCCTCGCGGGCCAGACCCTGAAGCACTCGAGGTATTGCTGCTGAAGTACAAGCCCCGTGGCTTGTTCATCAACAGTTTTTATCATAACCCCACCGGCAGCAGTTTGACCCCGGGGGTGGCTCAGCAGGTCCTGCAACTGGCCAAAAAACATGGCGTGCTGGTGATCGAAGACGACGTCTATGCGGATTTGCACAGCGGTCCAGGCACGCGTCTTGCGGCACTGGGCATCGATGACAACGTGATCTACGTTGGCAGTTACTCCAAAACCCTCAGCAGTTCGTTGCGGGTCGGCTTTGTAGTGGCCAGTGCCGATGTAATTTCGCGACTGGCAGAGATCAAGATGATCAGCAGCATGGGCGTTTCACGGTTTAGCGAGTCGGTGCTGGCTTGTCTGTTGGCCAGTGGTGCCTATCGCAAATTGGTGCAGCGTCAACGTCAGCGTTTAAGCACTGGCAGGGAAGCGGCCTTGCAGGTGCTCGAAGACGCGGAGTGGGAGGTTTTCGGCAAACCGGCGGGCGGACTGTTTATCTGGGCGCGATCACGCAAGTCTGACTTCGCTCAGGTGCGAGCTCAGGCACGACGCTTCGGTATCGTGCTGTCTTGCCCAACGGCATTCAGTCCGACCGGCCAAACTCATGACTGGCAGCGGATCAACGTTGCCTATGCCTGTGATCCGCGCGCCCGGGCATTTTTTCAGGCCACCGCCAGGGTCTGTTGACGTTTGGTGACGAACCGCGTTGCGATGCGAACGTCAACAGACCCTGGGGATCGACCTCAAGCGTTCTGAAAGCGACGCGGGCGTAGCTTTTTGCCATTATTCCGACGCCAGAGACTTGTGTTGGCACAAGCCCGTTGCGAATCTGCATCAACAGACAATGGCAGGGGACTAAGCGCAATGATTTCGGCCGTGCAAGGACGTTTTGCCAACCTCGGTATGGCGAAAAAACTGGGTGTCGGGTTTGTACTGGTGCTGCTGTTGACAGCTCTGGTGGCGGCCATCGGCGTATGGTCCCTGCAAACCATCAGTCAACGCTTCGACGGGCTCAAGCAGATGTCGTCGCTCAACAATGGTTTGCTCAAGGTTCGCCTGCTCGAGCAGGAATACGCCTTGCACGGTAATCCGAAAACCGCGGACGCCTTGCGCGCCGGGGTGGACGCTCTGATCGCTCTGGCGACCGAACTCAAGGCACAGTCGGCGGCCAACGTGGCGGTCATGAATGACGTCGAGCAATCTCTGGGGGCCTATCGCAAGGCGTTTGACGAGTTCGTCTCGCTGAGTCAGGCCAAGGACCTGGCGCTGGAAATGGCCAGTTGGTCGGTGTCCAGCGTGGCCAATAACCTGGATGTGCTACAGGCCGGGCTCGCCGACGATGGTGCTTATACCTTGAAGGAGTCCGAGGGCAAGGACGGCGCGCAGTTCATCGAGCAGGCCAATCAGGTCAGTCAGGTATCGCGGCTGATGCTGCAGGCCATGAACGAAGCACGCATACGCCTGGACCAGAGTCGCAAGGGCGACGACAGCGGTGGGCAGGGCAAGATTGAGCAAGCCGATCAGGCACTGACCCAGGCCGAGCAGCTGAAAACCACGATCAAGGATGAGGGTTACCAGACCGTCCTCAATGAAGTGTCCGGTCACATCGCCGGTTTCAGTGAAAAACTCGCCGAATACACCGGCTTACTGGCGCAGGAAAAGACCGTCTACGAGCAACTTCACCAGCGCGCCGCTCAAGTGGTGGAGCGGGTGGACCAGGCCTACGTTGCCGAAGACCATTCGATGCAGGCTGAGCTGAAAAAGAACTCGCTGTTGATTATCGGCTCTTCGGCACTGGCCCTGCTGGTGGGGCTGATTGCTTCGTGGGTGATTACCCGATTGATCGTTACCCCACTGCGCAGTGTGATTCGTGTCGCTCAGCAGATCGCCGCGGGCGATTTGAGTGCCACGATTGAAGTGACCCGCCGTGACGAGATCGGCCAGTTGATGCAAGCCATGCAACAAATGGGCGCGGGGCTCAGCAGTATCGTCAGTGGTTTGCAGGCCGGTATTGAACAACTGGCAAGCTCTGCTCAATCGCTGTCGGCGGTGACCGAGCAGACCAACCTTGAAGTCAGCAGCCAGAAGGAAGAGACCGAGCAGGTCGCCACCGCGATGAATCAGATGACCGCCACCGTGCACGACGTCGCACGTAACGCGGAAGAGGCCGCCCAGGCGGCGCAGACTGCCGACGGCAAGGTCGAAAGCGGTCAGCAGGTGGTGCGTCAGAGCATGGCGCGAATCGAGCAACTGGCGGACTCAGCCACCTCGGCCAGCTCCAGCATCGAAAGTCTCAGCGCAGAAATCCAGAACATTGGCACGGTGCTCAGCGTGATCAAAAGCGTCGCCGAGCAGACCAACTTGTTGGCGCTCAATGCGGCCATCGAGGCGGCCCGCGCCGGCGAGCAGGGCAGGGGCTTTGCGGTGGTGGCCGATGAAGTTCGGGCGCTGGCCAAGCGAACCCAGCAATCGACCGAAGAAATCGAACGGCTGGTCAGTGCCTTGCGCTCGGCGGCGCAGTCGTCGGTGCAGCAGATTCAGAGCAGTGGTGAATTGGTGAAGCTGGCGGTGAGCGATGCGTTGCAGACTGAGAGCGCCTTGGGGAGCATTGCAGCAGCGGTGTCGTTGATTCAGCAGATGAACCAGCAGATTGCGGCGGCTGCCGAAGAGCAAAGTTCGGTGGCCGAGGAGATCAATCGCAGTGTCACCAGTATTCGCGCCAGTGCGGACCAGTCGTCATTGGCGATGCGGGGCAATGCGGCGTCGAGTATTGAATTGGCGCAGTTGGGGGTTGAACTGAAGGGGATGGTGGGGCACTTCAGGCTGTAGGGGCTGCCCTCCATCAATCCCAACGCAAAAAAAAGCCACCTGAACGGTGGCTTTTCAGCATTTAGATGATCAGTCGTAGATGACTTTTTTCTTCCAGTCGGCATCAGCCTCGACGTCTTTGAGGCCTTCGGTCAGTTGGTTCACCTCGCCTTCGACCGGAGCGATCTTGTCCATGACCTGGGCGTTGGCGCGGGCCAGGAGTTTCTCCAGGTATTCCAGCTGTTCAGCGTAAATCTGCGGTTCCTGTTGTTTGCGCAGGTATTGCACTCCGCGTTCAAAGGCGAGGCGGGCCTGGCCGGGCTGGTTCTGTTGCAGGGAATGCTGACCCAGGTTGTTGAAGAATTCGATGTGCAGCAGGACCAGGATGTGGCGCACTTCGCGGATCCAGCGCTTGGCTTCGTTGGTCGGCAGGAAACCGTCCTGTGCCGCGCGGGTGATCTGGCCATGCAGGGCTTCGAGCAGGAAGCGTACGTCTTTGGCTTTGGCTTCGGTCTGGATCGGTGCCGGCGGGTTGTTGACCGGAATCGATTCGCCTTGGGCGACCAAGGCACTCAGCTCGGTAATCCGTGCCTTCAACGTGGCGTTGGTTTTTTCCAGGTTCAGCAGGCGCTGGCAGACGTTCAGTTCCAGACGGGTCAATAGCAGCTTGAGCGTTGGTGTCATCAACTGACCAGGGAAGGTCTCGGTGATTTCGCCGCAGCGACGCAGGCGGTCGTTGAGTTCAACCTTGGTGCGGGCCTTCTCCAGCTTATTGTTCTCCACCACATGGTTCATGTAGCCAATGGCGATCAATAGTGCGATCCCGGCTACGACTAGCAGGGTGATCATGAGTGGTGTCACCGGTAAGACCTCTTTTATTAGGGTTCGCGTGCGAGTCGAGTGTAGTAGCTTGGCATTTGGGCGCCTAGGGCCGCTCGACGAGTTGAATCGGCTATGGCTCTGCTTATATCGGCCGTATTGCTGCATATATAAGTAAATAGCGTGTGAGGTGCACATTGCCATCATCTCGGCGTGGACTATAGCGCCTTGCTGGATGCCAGAATATAGGCGCCAAAGGTCAGTCGACGGAAAAGCCCGAATCGCTGCTGAAAGCAGGGCGAAGTCATTGATTTAAATAAATTTATATCTGGGGGTTGACGCCCCCTCAATCCATCCATAGAATGCGCGCCACTTACAGCGTAAAGCACACAGCGAAACGCGGTAGGGAGTGAATGTTGTACGTGTGTCCCCTTCGTCTAGTGGCCTAGGACACCGCCCTTTCACGGCGGTAACAGGGGTTCGAGTCCCCTAGGGGACGCCAATGCGGGAATAGCTCAGTTGGTAGAGCACGACCTTGCCAAGGTCGGGGTCGCGAGTTCGAGTCTCGTTTCCCGCTCCAGTTTTAAACGGCTTTGCTTTCGGGCAGGGCTGAGTGAAACCAGAACCAAATCTTCGGATGCGGATCTGGGCACCGAAACACACACCATGTGTTCCGGGCAGCGTGTCCCCTTCGTCTAGTGGCCTAGGACACCGCCCTTTCACGGCGGTAACAGGGGTTCGAGTCCCCTAGGGGACGCCATTTGCGGGAATAGCTCAGTTGGTAGAGCACGACCTTGCCAAGGTCGGGGTCGCGAGTTCGAGTCTCGTTTCCCGCTCCAAATTCAAAAAACGCCGCTCATTGAGCGGCGTTTTTTTATGCGCGTAAAAAACTGCGTCAACTTCCGAGGCTCTGCACCAGGCTTTCGAGCACGTCAGCGGTTGTATCCTCCAGCGCCGGTTGCGCGGCGACCGCTCTGAGTTGGCAGGTCAGACGGTATTCGCTGGGCGTGCAGTTGACGAACTGCTTGAAGGCGCGAGCGAAGTAGGACGGATCCTTGAAGCCGGCCTCATAGCCGATGCTGGTAATCGGCATCTGGCTGTTGTCGAGCAGTTGCTTGGCGAAGTTCATGCGCTTGTCCAGGATGTAATCGGTGAAGCCAACGCCATTGGCTTCCTTGAACAGGCGGCTGAAGCGAAAGGTCGTCATGCCGCAGCGCTTCGCCAAATCCCTCTGATCGATGCTGTCGCGATAGTGCTGATCGATGTACAGCATGATATGGCTCAGCGCCTGGTGTTTTTGGTGTCCAGCAGTCAGTCGGATACTGTCCGGCAGGGTCGGGGAGTGATCGATCAATGACGTCTGGCCCTGGCCATTGAAATTTCGGCGCAACTCGCACAACTGCACCACCGCCGTCAGGTAGCGCTTTTTCTCAGTGCCTGAGAGCGGGAGCACCATGTATTCCCAGACACTGGACCGCATGGCCCAGACGGCCAGCTCTTCCGAGTGCTGCACGGTGAACATGGTGATCGGGATGGTGGGGGTGGTGCGTTTGATCTCCAGCAACAGCCTCAAGCCCGCTGTGTCGGGGCGATCGAAATGAATGCAGATCATGTCCGCCTGTTCCCCGTGGGGCAGCACGGAGTTTTTCGTCAATTTGCAGTCGCAGGTACCCTCGAACTGCGCGATGAGTTCCTTCGTGGAACGATCGTGAGTCAGATCGAACCACAGTAGCGATGGCCTTCTGGTCAAATTGGACGTCATGTCTCTACTCTGCGGTTCTTAGTGCCCCTCTTTCGCTGAGTAGTATTGCTAAGGTGCTATCACTTTGCAGAATAAATGCTGATAAGAAAGTAAGAAATTAGTTCTATTTGCTCTATGTGTTGCCTGAAGTCGGTCTAGGGCAACTGTTTGTTGACGTGGTTTGGCACATACGGCGTCAACCGCTCGTCGCTTGTGAATCAATGGCAATCTCCTTTGCCCGCCACCCCTCGTTTTGCTCCCTTCTTATACCTCTTCAAAGGCCAATGGCCCGTATTTGGACACCCGCAAAAAAGTCCTAGTGATGTGCAAAATCTTCCTAACGCCTAAGCCTTGTCCCTGACTAGGGTTGCATCAGGCAGTGCAGAACGTACTGCCTTCCGGAAAAACAACATTCGAGTGAGGTGGGCAAAATGATCATGCAAACAATCAAGGCTTCGGTACTGAAGTTCGTCAAAGACGAAGATGGTCTGACCATTGTGGAGTATGCGGTAGCGGGAGGGTTGATTACGGCAGCTGTTGCCCTCGCATTCACCGATCTCGGAATTGCCGTGCATACCCAAATCACAGCACTGTGCAATGCCGTCGGTGCTGGTGGTGCGTGCGCGTAACAACAATTTCCGATAGGGAGATGCTGCAATGTCCATGGAGCAGCTGATAGCTACTGGTTTGCTGATAGGGCTGCTGGGCGTAGCGGTGGTGAGCGATATTCGTCGCCACCGCATTCCCAACCTGCTGATCCTGGTGGGCCTGGCTCTGGGATTAGCCGGCCAGGCTTATTCAGGTGGAATAAGCGGGTTGGGTGACAGCCTGTTAAGCGTCCTGATCTGTTTTGCGCTGTTTCTGCCCATGCATGCCGTGGGTGGCATGGCCGCCGGCGACGTCAAGTTGATGGCCATGGTTGGCAGCTTCCTACCGGTTCATTACGCAGTGTGGGCCGCGCTATACAGTCTGGTATTCGGCGGCCTGTGCGGTTTTCTGATCGTACTGGTGCACGGTCAGATGTTGCAAACCCTGGGGCGTTATTGGCTGATTCTGAAGGCTCGGGCCTACTTGGCGCCGAGTGCGGACGAGGCGGCTGGTAAGCCCTTTCCTTACGCTGTTGCAATCTTGCTCGGCACTCTGGGCAGCATCTACTGGCAACTCGTTGCCAGTGGGTTGGGAGATTAGTCATGCACGTCATGGTTGATACTGATGCCTTCCCCAATGAGCGGGAAGCGGTGCAACGACTGGCTCCTCAGCCGTGCACAATCCGCGAAACAGGTCTGACAGACAGTTTTCTCGGCGAGTTGGTTTGCAAACATTTATATGACGCCGGCGTGCTGGACATGTCGCGTCTGGTGGAGCGCCTGGCACTGACCGGCGCTGTACTTGAAGAAGTCCTGGCGTTTTTGCGCAAGGATGGCCGTGTCGAAGTGCTTGGCCAGATGGGGCCGCAAACCACGAGTGGGCAAATGCTGCGTTATGGCCTGACCGAACGCGGTCGCAGTGCCGCCCGCGATGCGCTGTCGCGCAGTGGCTACATCGGCGCGGCACCTTTTCCGGTGAGTACTTACCGTTCCCTGATCAAACTCCAGACCATTCACCACGGACGCATCAACGCCAACGATATGCACAACGCCCTTGCTGGCGTGGTGCTTACCGAAGGGATGCTCGATCAGTTGGGCGTGGCGCTGAACTCCGGCCGCGCGATCATGATTTATGGCCCGGCGGGTACCGGCAAGACTTATGTCAGCAGTCGGCTGATTCGTCTGTTCGCCGAGGCCATCTGGGTGCCTCATGCCATCGTCATCAACGAGTCAGTGATCGAGATCTATGACCCGCAGGTGCATCAGCGCCTGGATGACAATAGCCAACAAAACAATCTGATGCTCAACGAAGGGATCGACCGTCGACTGCTGTGCTGCAAACGCCCGATCGTCATTACCGGCGGTGAGTTGAGCATGGAACAGCTGGACGTTCGCTATGACCCCTATACCCGTCAGTACCAGGCCGCCTTGCAGCTCAAGGCGAGCAATGGCCTGTTCATCATCGACGACATGGGACGCCAGCGCATGGCGCCCGCCGAGCTGTTGAATCGCTGGATCGTCCCGATGGAAGAGAAACGCGACTTCCTCAACCTGGGCGGCGGTCGCCATTGCGAGCTGCCGTTCGATCTTATTCTGGTGTTCTCCACCAACCTCAATCCTCTGGAACTGGCCGATGAGGCCTTTCTCCGTCGGATTGGCTACAAGTTGCAATTCGGTTACCTGAAGCCTGAGGAGTACGAAAAAATCTGGCGTCAGGAAAGCGAGCGCCTGGGCATTCCTTTTGACCCGCTGCTGCTGCGTTATGTACTCCAGAGGCTTTATGCAAGTGAAGGCATGCCCCTGGTGCCTTGCCATCCCCGCGATCTCCTGAACATGGCGCTCGATCGTCAGCGTTATATGGGCGGTTCCGGACCCCTGTCACCGCAAGAATTGGAATGGGCCTGGCATAACTATTTCGTCCAGCTCGACTTTCTTTGATTCGGAGATACTGACATGAGCTCTCGTACTCTTCCCCTGATAGGTGTTTCCCTGGTCATGGGCCTTGGCGCCGCATGGATGGCCGATTCCTGGCTGAGCGCGCGGCTCAATGCCAGCCCGGATGACCACCTTCGAAGCGTGGTGGTCGCCACGGCAGAGATTCCATTCGGGCAGATGGTCGAGGCCCAGCAAGTCACGACCATGCGCATGCCCATGGACACGATCCCGGACGATGCCTTCGACTCCAGCGACAAAGCAGTGGGCAAGATCGCAACGTTCGACATTCTGAAGGGCGACATCATGCGCGGCGCACGCCTGAGCGAACACTTAGGTGGCAGCACCCTGGCCTCGCTGATTGCGACCGACAAACGTGCCATATCGGTACGCGTGGACGATGTGGTCGGCGTGGGCGGATTTCTCCTGCCAGGTAACCGGGTCGATGTGCTGGCGACCAAAACCACCAACGCCGGCAGTAACAGCGCCACATCCAGAACAATCCTCGAGAACTTGCGGGTATTGGCGGTGGATCAGACAGCGGGCACCGACAAGACACAACCCGTGGTGGTGCGCGCAGTGACGCTGGAGATGACCACTGCAGAGGCTGAAACTCTGGTCACGGCGCAAACGGAAGGGAAATTGCAACTGACCCTGCGCAATCCGCTGAACTCCGAGAAAAAAATAGCGGCCGTGGCGCCTCCCGCACCGGTCATGGCGGTGGCTACGGCCACGGTGCCAAAACGTGTGGTGCAGCGTAGCGGCGGCGAGAGTGGCGGAGCAATCACCATTATTCGTGGCATCGAAACCAAAGTAGTCAACATTCGCTGACAGGGCGCAACAGGCACCTGGGCATCATGGGTATTGGCGGAGCCGATCCGGATCAATCTCGGCAAAGAGGGCTTGATGATGAATCTTCGTATTCAGCAGCCGTTCACTGCGACGCCAAGGCGCCAGAGAGGGGCGGTGAGCATATTGATGGCGATCACGTTGGTGGCAATGCTCATGATGGCGGCGTTGGCTCTGGACGGCGGACACATGCTGCTGAACAAGACTCGTCTGCAGAATGCGGTGGATGCCGCGGCCCTGAGTGGCGCCAAAACCCTGAGTCAGGTGGCAGGTGGCGCCAACAGTGCCAGCACGACGCGGGCTGCCGCGCTCAGTACGCTCAACCAGAATGCCAATGCCGCGGGCAACAACGAGTTGGCCGCGGCTGTTGCCGGCAACCCGGGCGCATTCGCGGTGGTGGAACTGTCCGACCTCATCTATGGCCCGTTCTCCTATCCCGGGCCGTCGAATGCCAAATACGTCCGAGTATCGGTACCGACCTATAACCTGACGGGATTTTTCTGGAACTTCGCCGAGGCATTCGGCGCCGTGGGGAACAAAGCGGTGGCGGCGATCGCCACTGCTGGACCTAGCCCTACCAGGCCGTGTGATCTTGCACCGTTGATGATCTGTGGCGATGCGACTCAATACAACCCGGGCGCTGGTATGTTCTGGGGCTTCCAGTTTGGTGATTTGCAGGTGTTGAAGTCGGCAGCAGGTAGTAGTTCCACCATTGGCCCTGGCAATTTTCAACTGCTCGATTTCGGTTCGGGCGGCAGTTCGGTCAGAGAAGACCTGGCCGGAGGCGGCTCGGTCTGCCGCAATGTGGGGGACAATGTCCAGACTTCACCCGGCAACACGGTGGGCCCTGCGTCTCAAGGCTTGAATACGCGCTTCGGCATCTATAACGGCCCAGTCAGTGCCTCGAACTATCCGCCAGACCTGGTGACGTCGTCGAGTAATCCCGCGATCACCTACAACGATTCAGTTACCCCGGCGCAGGTGCTTTACAAGGGGCAGCCCGTCACCTCGAGCGGCGGCAATCTTACCGCCGGCAGCAATACGATACTGGATTACAACGACTGGAAGGCGAGTGTTGCCGCATGTGTGGGGGGGGCCGGCAGTGGCTGCCAAAGCAATGGAGTGTTCGAGCGCCGGATGCTGAAAGTCGTCGTTGGCAACTGTACTGGCAAACAGGGAGGTTCAACCACGATCCCTGTCCTGGGCTTTGGTTGCTATTTCGTGGTACAGCCAATGAGTAGCGGCGGCACGCAAGCGCAGATATTCGGACAGTTTGTGAGGGAGTGCGAAGGCGACAACGTGCCCAGCCCTTCGCCGTCAAATGACTCCGGCCCGCAGATCATCCAACTCTACAAAACCTATCTCAACGGCAGTGGCACTCCGAGCACAGACTCGTAGGAGGCGTCATGAGACATCAAACATTTAAACGACCACAGGCCCAACAAGGCCTGGCGATGGTTGAATTCACTCTTGTCTTGCCAGTGTTGCTGTTGCTGTTGCTGACCTTCGGTGAGTTTGGCCGCTTGCTCTATCAGTACAACGTCCTATTGCAGGCCAGTCGTGATGCCGACCGTTTTGTCGCCAGTCAAGCCTGGAACTCGACGCTTGGCATGGTCGCTCTGAGCAGTACGCTGCAGACCCAGACGAAAAACGTTGCGGTATATGGCGTGCCTTCCAACACCGGCACCGCTGTGGTGTCAGGGTTGACGACTGGCAATGTGGTCGTCGCCGCGGTGGGCACCGACCACGTGCGGGTCACCATCACTTATACATTCTGCCCGGTGATTGGCGGTGGCAATTGTGCCGGCTCGATTCCTGGTTTCTTTGGTAATCAGATTGCGCTGAGCATTCCACTGGTCGCCACGACTGTCATGAGGGCACTGTGATGAATCGCAAACACATGCACGGTACCTATATTGTGGAATTCGCCGTCATTGGCATGCTGGTGTTCACGCTGTTGTTCGGCGTACTGGAAATGGGCCGTCTGTACTTCACGGTCAATGCGCTGGATGAAGCCGCGCGGCGTGGTGCGCGTCTGGCGGCGGTGTGCAATATCAGTGATCCGGTGGTGTTGCGGCGGGCGATCTTCAATGCCGCGTCCGACGCTGGTACGAGCCAGCTGATCAACAATCTGGCCACCAGCAATCTCTCATTGACCTATCTGGATGAAAACGGCGCGCTGGTGGCCAACCCCGCCGACACGACTGGGGTCAATGGTTTTCGTGCCATCCGCTACGTCCAGTTGAACCTGCAAAACTTCGTTTTCAATCTGTTTATTCCCGGGTTCGGCGTGCCCATTACCTTGCCCACCTTCAGGGCAACCTTGCCACGCGAAAGCCTAGGACGTCATTCCGATTCCGGGGAGATCACGCCATGCTGAATACCAAGGAAACTCCACTCTCCACCTCGACCGGCAAAACCGGGCTCCGGTTGCTGATCAGCAGCCGTGATGCGACCGCTTTGCGCGACCTGCAGAGCGTCTGCCAACGTATGCCCTGCCTGGAGGTGAGCACTCGCCTTGTGAGCAATGGGCATGTCGACCCGCTTTACGGTCTGGACCGGATGCCCGATCTGTTGCTGCTGCGCGTCAGCCATCTGTGGCGCGAAGAGTTGTCGGCGCTGTTACAGCGTCCGGCCCATGAGCGGCCGCCGATGTTGGTGTGCGGACTCCTGAGTGAACAGGAAGCCATGCGCCTGGCGATGCAGGCCGGCGCCCGTGACGTGTTGCCGGAACCCATCGCCGAGCCAGAACTGGTCGCCGCTTTGAATCGCCTGGTCATGGAGGTTCGGACCGGCAGCGGGGCAGAAGGGGAAATTGATCGCCGTGATGAGCGCCAAGGGCGGCTCCGGCGGAACCCTGGTGGCCTGCAACCTGGCTCAGCAGCTCAGCGCCAGGGGCGGCAGTACCCTGTTGCTGGACATGGACCTGCAATTTGGCAGCGTGACGCATTATCTGGATGTGGCGCAGACACACAGCCATCTCGAGGTGCTGCAGCAGATCGACGGTATGGACAGCGTCGCGCTACGCGGTTTTTGCAGTCACTTCAGCCCGACTTTGCATGTACTGGGTGGTCGGGCCGGTGAGTTGTGTCTGCCGCAGGATGCTCAGCCCGAGCAACTTGATGCCCTGTTGAAGCTGGCCCGCGCCAGCTACGACTGGGTAGTCATCGACCTGCCACGGCAAATCGACCACCTCACCGGCTCCGTGCTGGAACAGGTGGATCGGGTATACGTGGTGGTACAGCAGAGTGTCAGCCATCTGCGCGATGCCAGCTCCCTGGTGCGAATTCTTCGCGATGACCTGGGCGTGCGCGGGGATCAATTGCAGATAGTGGTCAACCGCTTTGACAAGGCGGGAGCGATCAGCCTCAAAGATATCGGCGAAGCGCTGCGCTGCACCAATCTGTCGAAATTACCCAACGACTTCAACCTGGTCAGCCAGAGTCAGAACACTGGCGTGCCGTTGGGGCTGCATGCGCCGAGGGCAGCGATTACTGCCGCACTGCGCGACATGACCGAGGACCTGGTCGGTCAACAGGTAGCCGGGAACAAAGGCTTACTCAAACGCGCCTTCAACCGTTTTTTCGGGGGATGACCCATGATCAGCGACTTTCGTAACCGCTTGCGCAAACAGTCCGGTAAACCCGCCTCATCGTCGGCTACCCAGTTGGGCCGTGACCAGGATCCGGCAGAAGAATTGATGGCGTGGGAGCATGCAATTCCGGATGTCCTGTATGAAACCAGAACCCAGGTCACCCCGGTAGAGGCCGAGTGGCGAGAAAAGATTTACCAGCAGTTACTCAAGGTTATGGACCTGTCCTTGCTGGACTCCCTTGAACCGGCCGAAGCCACGCGGCAGATTCGCGATATTTGCCAGCGCTTGCTCGATGAACATTCGGCGCCGGTGAGTTCCGTCAGCCGTCAGTTGATCATCAAGCAGATTACCGACGAGGTGCTCGGCCTGGGTCCTCTGGAACCGTTGCTGGCCGATCACAGCGTGTCCGACATTCTGGTCAACGGCTTTGCCTCAGTCTATGTCGAGCGCTTCGGCAAACTGCAAAGGACCGATGTGCGCTTTCGCGATGATCAGCATTTGCTGAACATCATCGACCGCATCGTGTCCAGCCTGGGTCGGCGCATTGATGAGTCTTCGCCGCTAGTGGATGCCCGGCTCAAGGACGGTTCGCGGGTCAACGCGATTATCCCGCCGCTGGCCATCGACGGTCCGAGCATGTCGATTCGCCGCTTTGCGGTGGACCTGCTCAATACCGACAGCCTGATCTCGGTGGGGACGTTGACCCCGGCCATTGCCCTGCTGCTCAAGGCGATTGTCCGTGGGCGCTTGAACGTGTTGATTTCCGGCGGTACCGGCAGCGGCAAGACCACCATGCTCAATGTGCTGTCCAGTTTCATCCCGCAAAACGAGCGGATCGTCACCATCGAAGACTCGGCCGAGCTGCAACTGCAACAGCCCCATGTGGTGCGCCTGGAAACCCGCCCTTGCAACATTGAGGGACGAGGCGAAGTGAGCCAGCGGGAGTTGGTGCGCAACAGTCTGCGGATGCGCCCGGACCGCATTGTAATCGGCGAAGTGCGCGGCGCCGAGGCGCTGGACATGCTGACCGCCATGAACACTGGCCACGACGGTTCCTTGACCACCATCCACGCCAACACCGCACGGGATGCGTTGGGGCGGGTCGAGAACATGGTGTCGATGACCGGGGCGACCTTCCCGATCAAGGCCATGCGTCAGCAGATCGCTTCGGCCATCGATGTGGTGATCCAGCTGGAACGTCAGGAGGACGGCAAGCGCCGCCTGGTCAGCGTGCAGGAGATCAACGGCATGGAGGGCGAGATCATCACCATGACTGAAATTTTCTCCTTTGCGCGTCAAGGCATGGGTGAAAACGGTGAGGTGCTCGGTGATTACCGCCCCAGCGGCATGATCCCGGCCTTCCGCGATGTACTGGCCAAGCGCGGCATCGAATTGCCGCTCAATATGTTCAGGCCTGAATGGATGGAGGCGCGGCAGTCATGAACAATATTCCTGGTGAATTTATTCTGATGTTCCTCGGCATGGTGTTTATTGCCGTGTTCCTTCTGTCCCAGGGCGTGGTGGTACCGGTGTTCGGCGAGGCCGGCAAGATGCGCAAGCGCATCCGCGGCCGCTTGCATGTGATGGAGAAGGCCAACAATCTGCCCAACATGCAGACGGTATTGCGGCAGAAATACCTGACGCGTTTGTCACCACTGGAGGCCAGGCTTGAGCAGCTGCCCTTTATGGAGACATTGACGCAAATGATTGAGCAATCTGGGCACGAATACCGGGCCTATAGGGTATTGCTGCTCGGGTTGGTGCTGGGCGCTTGGGCGGGTGTCTTGATCTGGATGGTCTCGTCCATCTGGTGGATGGCGTTGATGGCGAGCCTCGGAGCGTTCTGGTTACCCATGCTGAAAATCTCTCGTGACCGTGGCAAACGTTTCGCTGCGTTTGAGGAGGGCCTGCCAGATGCATTGGATGCCATGTGCAGGGCTCTGCGAGCCGGTCATCCCTTCAATGAAACCTTGCGTTTAGTGGCTGAGGAGCATAAGGGACCAGTGGCTCAAGAATTCGGCGCGACCTTTGCCGATATCAACTATGGCAACGATGTACGCCGGGCCATGCTTGGCCTGCTAGAGCGGATGCCGAGCATGACAGTGATGATGCTGGTGACCTCAATCCTCATTCATCGCGAGACCGGAGGTAATCTGACCGAGGTGCTGGAGCGTCTGAGTCGACTGATTCGTGGGCGCTTCCGTTTCCAGCGCAAGGTCAAAACCTTGTCAGCCGAAGGACGCATGTCGGCTTGGGTGCTGGTGGCCATTCCCTTTGTGTTGGCAGCAGTGATCCTGATCACAACCCCCAGTTATATGCCTTTGCTGCTCAATGATCCGCTTGGCCACAAGTTGATCATCGGGGCTTTCGGCGCCATGTTGCTTGGGATTTTTTGGATTCGTAAAATTATCCGGATCCAGGTTTGAGTGGTATTCGTTTCTCAGAGGTGCAGGTCATGGACTATTTGCTCGGGGTATTCAGTCAGGTGGCGGGCAATGCGCAGCTGGCGCGTATGTTGTTCGTCTGTGTTATTGGTTTGAGTGCGGTGCTAGCGGCCGTCACCGTGATGTTGCTGGTGTTGGGACTGCAGGATCCAGTACAGCGTCGTCTGGCACTTATCAAACGCGGTCATTCGGGGAATGTCGCCGGGCAGGACGCTCCGAGTAATCTGCAATTATTGCTGGAGCGGGTCGGACAACGTTTTGGCTCGGCTGAGACGGCTCAGACATCTGCCACCCAAACTCTGTTAATGCACGCCGGTTATCGCTCGCCCTCAGCGGTACAGATGTACTGGGCGGTGCGCTTGCTGTTGCCACTGATATCGGTTGGTCTTGCGCTGTTGTTGTTGCCGATGTTCTCCAGGCTTTCTCTGAATATGGGGTTGTTGGTGGTATCAATGACTGCTGCCGCCGGATGGTTGCTGCCAGCGGTGTATGTCGAAAAGCGCAAGCAGGCCAGACAGGGCAGGCTGCGCGCTGCCTTTCCGGATGCCCTGGATCTTATGGTGGTGTGTGTGGAGTCGGGTCTGGCATTGCCGCAGACCATCGAGCGGGTGGCTGAGGAGATGTCGGTCAGCCAGGTTGAGCTGGCTGAGGAGCTGGCGCTGGTCAATTCGCAAATCCGCGCCGGCGTCCCCAGTACCGAAGCGCTCAAGCAACTGGCTGTGCGCACCGGACTGGAGGAGATACAAGGGTTGGTCAGCCTCTTGGCGCAGAGCATCCGCTTTGGTACCAGCGTGGCCGATACCCTACGCATCTATGCCGATGAGTTCCGTGACCGGCGTACGCAGGCCGCCGAAGAAGCGGGGGCGAAAATCGGTACCAAGCTGATATTCCCATTGATTTTCTGTCTGTGGCCGAGCTTCTTTCTGGTAGCCGTGGGCCCTCCGTTGATCGGAGTGCTCAGAGCATTCGGGAAGCTTTGAAATGAACAGGAGGCATGTGCTGTCGAGTCAGATGGCCTTGTCTCCTGAACCTGATTTGCACGTCCAGCCATAGATCTACACCTCCCCGAAAGAACTCCGCAGGCTGCGATTTTTTGATTTTGATGGCAGGCAATTCGTTGCCCTGGCCTCTGAATCAAAAGATCGCAGCCTGCGGCCGCTCCTGCAGAGATTTGTAAACATCGGTTGATCACGACCTGGCGCTGATTGCTGCGATACGCTCGGTGACAGGCTGATCAGGCGGAATCGATGGTTGCCAGACACCCCTTTCAGGAACAAGGATGCGGGCAGATGTAGGAGCTGGCGAAGCCTGCGATCTTTTGATTTTGATTTTGATTTTGATTTTGATGGCCGAGGGATCGCTGAAGAGCAAAAGATCGCAGCCTGCGGCAGCTCCTACAGGGTAGTCCTGCAAGGCCTGGATAATATCAATGCTTTCCTGCATACGACGTCTAGCCCGGCTTTACAGCCAGGCCACTTTAGACGATGTCAGAGGCTGATAACCCGTGATGCGCCTCAATTACTGCTGGGGATTTCACCCGCCATATCCTGATCAAAAAACTCCGGAATCGGGTAGTTGAAGCTGTTCAGCCAACGCTGCATCGCCATGTCACGTTCGGTGGCCGAAGCGGTCTGCAGTTTGGGTGAAGCAACGATGCCGCGAATCTGTAGCTGCATCCACTGCTCGGTGCCTTTTTGCTCCTTCGAAGAGGGGCCTGGTTCAAAAGCCCAGGCACTGGTGGACAGGCAAGCCATGCACACGATCAACAGCCTCTTGGTATTCATCTCGACTCCTCGTACGTTTTACTTGGTCGCACTGGATGAGGCATCGGCTACCTCAGTTCTGCGATTCCCCTCGGAAGCCACCGCTTTCTTAGCAGAAGCCTTGAGTTTTTCCGCGCGGCTCTGAGCCTCTGCGACTTGCTGAGGACTCAAGCTGGCGCGGGTCACGAGCTCGGAAGCTGCCTTCCAGTTATCCTGATAGATCAGCAGCGTCACCATATTCAGTGCCGCCAGTGAATCGGTCTGCTTGAGCTCCATAGCGGTCATGAACTCGAAGCGTGCTTCAGGGATGCGTCGCTGATTGAGGTAGACCACCCCCAGGTCGTTGCGCATCCTGTCGTCGGTGGGGGCCATCTTCACCGCACGTTCAAGGTGAGTGATAGCAGTGACGTAATCATTTTTGGCCGCGGCCAACTGGCCCAGGCCATGTTCTCCATCAGCGGCCAGACAGGTGCCGAGCAAACTTTGATACAACGGCTCCGCGTCTTTACGCCCCATCAGGCGCAGCACTCGAGCCTTGCGCAGGCGAACCTGGACCAGACTGTCGGGCAAACCTTCCAGGTTCGCCAGGCTGGCATACAAACGGCCTTCGTTGACCATATTGTCGGCCAGGCTCAGGGCCAGTTCTTGCTCCGAAGCGGGCTTGGCACAGTCAGCCGGTCGCGAAGACAGGCCATTGCTGGCACAACCTGTGAGCATTATTGTCGCCGCTATTGCAATGACTGCTTTCATCGAGTGTCCTCTGGCTACAACATGTTGAACGCCTGGCCAATGGCAATAAAACTGGCTTGGCAAGCGTTCAAGATCACCGTTACGAGTGAGGTCGAGGCAAGTCTGATTCAGGCTCATTGCGAGAGCCCGGAGCGACTGTCGAAATCGCCATTTTCGAGGAAGAACATGCGGTAGAAGTTCGGGTCGTAATTGCGCAGCTGCTCGCCAGGCAATGACGGTAGTTGTGCATTGGCAGCCATTGGCTGGACCAGATGCGGGGTAACGATCATCAGCAGTTCGCGCTCTTCACGGTTGATGGAGTTATCGCGGAAGAACGCGCCCAGAATCGGAATGTCGCCCAGCCCCGGAAACTTGTTCACCTGTGAACTGTTGCGGGTGCTGATCAGGCCGCTGATGACGAAACTTTCGCCGTCGGCCAGCGAAATGCTGGTGTCGGTACGGCGTATGGTCAGCGCCGGAACAATGGTGCCGGCGATGCTCACGGCGTTGGTGAAGTCCAGTTCACTGACTTCCGGCGCCACCTTCAGTGCGATACGGTTTTTTCCGACGATGGTCGGCGTCAGGGTCAGGCGAATACCG
Organism: Pseudomonas sp. S2_A02; assembly: GCF_054668495.1. Lineage (NCBI taxonomy): Bacteria > Pseudomonadati > Pseudomonadota > Gammaproteobacteria > Pseudomonadales > Pseudomonadaceae > Pseudomonas > Pseudomonas sp. S2_A02. Next base: position 5,338,494 of record NZ_CP162776.1, read on the forward strand.
AATTCCTTGTACTCGATAGACACGTTATCGCTGCCTGAACTGGGCACCGGAATCGGTACTTCACCACCGGCCAGGAAGCTCGCACTCTGCCCGCTGAGCGCCACCAGACTTGGCCGCGCCAAGGTGTAGGCGAAACCGCTGCCTTCCAGCGCGTTGATCGCCACCAGGGTATTGCCGGTAGCGAAAGAGAGGTTGAACATGTCGTTTCTCACCGGCACCGATGGCGTGACAATGCCGCCGATGGTGGGCAAGGTTCTCGGCGAGCCGAACAGGAAGTTGCCCTGGCGGCCAAAAATCGAGGTAGAGGCTTCCTTGAGTTTGGTCCGGCTGACTTCAACGAAACGGATGTCAGTCTGCACCTGGCTTGGCAGCAGCGGGTCTTCAGAAGGCACCGTCGACACGCTGGTCAGCGCTGCCGTGGCCTTGCCCTTGACGAATACCATGCTTTGGCGCGGCGTTTTCGAACAGGCGGTCCAGACCATCAGGCTGGTGGCCCCCGGCGCGAGGCCCGTGAGTATGAAGGCGTTGCTGCCGCTGGGTTGCACGTCGGCAATTTTCGGGTCACCTACCGCCAGCTGTGTCACCGCGACGGGGACGCGCAGTTCGTTCTGAAGTCCCTGACCGACCTCAAACGTTGCCGGCAAACTGTCCAGTTGCGAACAATTGGCCGGCGCGGCCTGAGCCGCATTCACGCTGAGACCCGTCCAAAACAGGCCATGGATAATTCGCTTGAAAGCGGGCACGGTACGATAGCTCATTAAGTGCATCCTCGCTGAATAGGCCATCTTTGAGGCTAACTGGGTTGCCTCGGATCACTACAAGGGGCCTTGGTCGGCCCTCTACCCCGCCAGACCCCTGATTAATGGCCCCGGCAATATTCCTTGGCGCTACATGCAAGCAACTGCAATACGCTGTTCTGACGGAACAACGAGCGACCTTCGCTAAAACGGTTTTTAGTGATCCAGATACCTGAACTGTCGAGCCGAACGATAGGCTCGGGCTCGAAAGCAATAGCAGCTAAAGACGGCACTTTGCGCCGACCTGACTCCCCTAAAAAGCAACCGGCAATCAAAGCAAAGAGCCGGAAAATGCTTGCCAGGACCATAGTGAGGTAACTCCTTTTGCCATTCCGCTATCTGATCGCTGAACCTAACGTGGCATTTCGAACCGTTATGTCTTCTTCTTGTTTGAAAGGTAGTTCAACCAAGGCAAAGCGCCACGCTTTGAACGAAAACTTTCGATACAGATGCTGGTTTTTTTCTGAAAGCCACGGTCAGGCCACGCAATCATTGGTATTGCGCTGGATGCTGATGAAATAAGGGGTGCTCCACGGTCCCGCGAGTTTTTCTTGGGGTTTTGCGCTGCATATTTCACAAAAACGCCACTCATTGAGTGGCGTTTTCAGGTGTGCCGTTTTGTAGTTCTCGAATGCAGACCAATAGTAACAACGGCATCTGGCGACTGATTGTGTAGCTCTACACCTGCGAAGTGCAGGTTGGAGTATTGGCCGCAAGGTACTGGATCACCTCTTCAAGCGTGTCTATGTCAGGAGCATTCTTCACTAACGCTTGCGAACTGCACCATGGGTAGTCCAGGTGCGATACCCACTCCATGATGCAGTGCAGATCAGTCGCTGGCAGGGTTTTCATGTGCTCAATGGTGATAGTAAGCCTCTCGACAAGCCCCGACGCGGGGCTGAACTGCCACTCATACAGACCGCAACCGACCCGGATTTCGCCGCAGCTCTTGTCGGACATGCCGACCAGCCATTTGCACTGGAATGTTTTGGCCTCTGGTTCCGGTGGGAGTCCCAGGCAAAAGGTATAGACGTTTTCGAAGGTCTGGCCGAATCGCCTGACCAGCACATCGCCAATAGGTCCAAGGCCTTCAACGTGGGGTGGAAACGAGATAGATCCGGTGTGCACGACCATGTCCAGGATCGCGTCTGGCGCAAAGGCCTGGCGCAACAAATGGGGGCGGTTACCGTCCTTGCCTTTTATGTACTGTTGAATCGATTGTTGAGCAGTGTTCATTGCTTATCCATGGCATCCATATCAGGTTGAAAACAGTCCAATCCAAGGCTCACATTACTATTTCACGCGAGTCCGCACTCATTTACAAAGCGCTGTTCAAAACATCCGTTACCAGCATGCAGCCGGGGGCGTGGGTGATGCACAGTGGCGGACGTGAAGTTTGCACCACCGATTGCGGGGTCACACCGCAGGCCCAGAATACCGGGATTTCGTCGGCTTCGACTGGCACGGCATCGCCGTAGTCCGGACTGCTGAGTGAATCGATGCCGATCAGCGCCGGATCACCGATATGCACAGGCGCGCCGTGGACGTTGGGCATGCGTGCGGTGATCTGGATCGCCTGGATCGCCGCGGCGGCCTTCATCGGGCGCATGCTCACCACCAGCTTGCCGCTCAGGCGTGCGGTAGGGCGGGTGTCTATGTTCGTTCGGTACATGGCGACATTGCGCCCCAGATCGATGTGCCTGAGGGCGATGCCGGCGTCCAGCAGCGGTTGTTCGAAGGAGAACGAGCAACCGATGGCGAAGGCCACCAGATCGTCCTGCCACACATGCCCGATATCCGATGGTTCTTCGCTCAGTTCGCCATGGCGATAGACCCTGTATCGGGACACCTCATGGCGGATATCAATGGCGGTGCCGAGATTGCGAAAATACGGATCACCCGGTTCGGTAACGTCGAGCACCGGGCAAGCCTGCCGATTGAGCGTGCAATACCGGAGAAATTCGTTAGCCCAATCATTGGGCAGAATCACGATATTGGCTTGCACCCGACCTTGAGCCAGGCCGCTGGTGTGGCCCTGATATTGTCCGGCAGCGATGCATTGGCGCAGAGCCAGTGGAACGCTGTGCTTCAGTTGTTCGAAAGACAGGGTGGTTTGGCTCATCACGGCATCTCTTCAGGTTCGATGAGCCTTTTTAGAAAACCATGACGATGGCGTCCAACCAGGAATGTTGTTACCCCGGGACAACAAAAAGTTATTCAAGAGTCCGTCGGTTGCTGAGACCGGGTGCCGGAACCATTCGAAGCGGGCCGACATCCGCGGCGTATTGGGAGACCACCTGGCGGCTCATATCGACGATGCTCTCGATCAACTCCAGGCCGACGCCGGCGCGCCATGAAGCCACGACATCCAGCTGCGGCAAGCGAGTGCCTGGTTCCAGCTGAATCAGCTCGCCGCTGGCCAAGGGCTTGGCCACCAGCGCGGCCGGCAAGGCGCCAATACCGAAGCCATCACGAATCAGCCGGGTCATGGCCGACACCGAGTTGACGCAACTGACGCGTGGTGTACTGATGCCGTGGGCGTGCAGCAGGTTGAGTACATCCTGATGCGGCCGGGAGTTTTTAACGAAGGTGATGATGCGCTCACTGGCCATTTCGGCCAGTGAGGCATAGGGGCGGGCATAGATTGAGTTACTGGCGGCGATCCAGTGCATGGGGTAGTGCGCCAGTTCGAGGTTGCGCACACTTTCGTGGCGGATCAGGTCCGTCTGGAACACGATGTCCAGATAGCCCTTTTGCAACTGATCGCACAGATTACGTGCGGCGTCGGCCGTAATCTCGATTTCCACGGCGGGGAAGGTCTGCATCAAGGTCGACATCAACGGGCTGAGCCAGGTGTGGATCACCGTATCCATCACACCGATGCGCACCAGGCCCTGTTGCGGGTTGGTGTTATCCAGTGAGTGTTTCAACGCTCGCTGAACCTCGAGCATCTGCTCAGCGTAGTCGAGCACCTTGAGACCTTCGAGCGTTAGCGACACGCCGCGCGAATCACGCACGAACAAACGCAGGCCCAACTCTTCTTCCAGCGAGGCAATCCGGCTGGAGATAGCCGCCTGAGTGCTGAACATTTTCTCGGCGGTAAGGCTGAAGCTTTGCAGGCGTGCGACCCAGACGAAGGTTTCGAGAAATTTGAGGTTCATGGCGGTTCTCGTGGTGGGGCGTTCACTGTTTTTCCACAGAGAACCGTGGTGGGGGTGCAGTAATTGTTACTCCAGAGTTCGTCGCCGGGGGTATCAAATTTTCTTATGTATAACCTCGTTTTTTTCCCGTTTGACGCAGTTTGGCCTTGGCGCGAAGAATCCGCTCCACGACGCAGCCACTGCGTCTGCCCCCCACGACAACGCCTTCACAAAAAAATAATGAGGCGTGTCCGTCATCTTCGCTTGCTGCCGCAGGAACTCCCATGGAAAAGACCATGACTGACCACGTGCTTTCAGGTTCGGGCCGCACCGGCCCGTTCAGTTGGTACGGCCCCCTGTCGAAAAATGAAAAGCGTACCTTCTGGAGTTGCAAGATCGGCTATGCCCTGGATGGCATGGACACACAGATGCTGAGTTTCGTCATTCCGACCCTGATCGCCACGTGGGGTATTTCCAAGGGCGATGCCGGGATGATTGGCACTTGTACGCTGCTGGCCTCGGCGGCGGGTGGCTGGATCGCCGGAATACTGTCCGACCGCATCGGTCGGGTGCGCACCTTGCAACTGACGGTGCTGTGGTTCGCCTTCTTCACTTTCCTCTGCGGACTGGCACAGAACTACGAGCAACTGCTGGTGGCCCGGACTTTGATGGGCTTTGGTTTCGGCGGTGAATGGACAGCGGGTGCGGTGCTGATCGGCGAGGTGATTCGCTCCCAGGATCGCGGCAAGGCAGTGGGCATGGTGCAGGCCGGATGGGCGCTGGGGTGGGGGCTTACGGCATTGCTCTATGCCGGATTATTCAGCTTTCTGCCGCCGGAAGAGGCCTGGCGGGCGTTGTTCATGATCGGGTTGGTGCCAGCGCTATTTGTATTGGTGATCCGCCGACTGGTCAAAGAGTCGGACACCTTCGAGCAGGCCTGCATTGAGCGCAAGGCCAAGCCTGAAAAGGATTCGCGTTGGGCCTTCTTCGAAATTTTCGCGCCCCGGATGCTCAGTACCACCTTGCGCGCTTCGTTGCTGACCACTGGCGCGCTGGGCGGTTATTACGCGATCACCACGTGGTTGCCGACTTACCTGAAAACCGAGCGCGGCTTGAGTGTACTCGGCACTGGCGGCTATCTGGCGATGGTGATCCTCGGCTCCTACATCGGCTATGTGACCAGCGCATTGCTGACCGATGCCATTGGCCGGAAGAAGAACTTCATCCTGTTTGCCGTCGGCTCCATGGCGATCGTTCTGGCCTACACCCAACTGCCCATCGACAACACCTGGATGCTCTGGCTGGGCTTTCCGTTGGGGTTTTTCGCCTCGGGCATTTTTGCTGGCATGGGCGCTTTTCTGACCGAGTTGTTTCCGACTCGCATGCGCGGTTCGGGTCAGGGCTTTTGCTATAACGCCGGGCGTTCCATTGCGGCGCTGTTTCCGTTGTTCATCGGTGCGCTGAGCGAAACGTTGCCGATTGGTACGGGGATCGGAATCTTCGCTGCCGGTGCTTATGGCGTGGTGATTCTGGCCGCGTTAAGCCTGCCGGAAACCCGCGGTCGGCAACTCGAATCCTGAACCCCGACACGTCTGGGCAGCTCTGCTCAGACGTCGCTGATCCATTGCTAATCGACAAACATCGGCCGCGATCGCAACGCCCCCGAGAGGGCTCGCTCGCGTCCGTAACAGGAGCAGGCATGAACAATTCGCTTTCCACCCAACGGTTGTACCTCCCGGTCGGCACATTGCTCGGCTTGAGCTTGCTCGGCGCACCGGCCGCTCAGGCGGATTTCATTGCCGACAGTAAAGGCAGCCTGGAAGCACGCAACTTTTACTTCAATCGCGATTTCCGCCAGGACGGCTCGCGAGACAAAGCCGAGGAATGGGCACAGGGCTTTCTGTTGCGGATGGAGTCCGGGTATACCGCTGGCACGCTGGGGTTTGGTCTGGATGCGCTGGGCATGGCCGGTTTTAAACTGGACTCCGGCGGCGGCACGGCGGGCACCAATCTCTTGCCGCCGGATTTGTCGGGCGGCTCGCAAGATCGCTATGGCGAGTTTGGCCTGACCGCCAAAGTGCGTTTGTCCAAGAGCACCCTGAAGCTCGGGACTTTGCAGATCAAGGATCCGGTGGTGAACTCCAACGACACTCGCCTGTTGCCGTCAACTTTCAAGGGCGGCCTGGTCAATGTGCAGGAAGTCGACCGTTTGAAGCTCACGGCAGGTCAACTCACGCAAATCAACTTCGTTGATTCCACTGACTACCAGGACATGACGGCCAATCGCATCGGCGGGCAAAGCGACAAGTTCCAGTTCGCCGGGGCTGACTATCAATTCTTGCCGAACCTGACAGCGCAGTACCGCTACGGCAAACTGGAAAATATCTACCAGCAAAACTACCTTGGATTGGTGCACCTGTTGGATCTGGGAGCCGGTCAGTCGCTCAAGAGCGATGTGCGCTATGCGCGCAGCATCGAAGATGGCAACTTTCGTGACCTCGACAACCAGGCTCTCGGTGCGATGTTTACCTACAGTCTCGGCGGCCACGCGCTGGGCTTCGGCTACCAGCGCATGAGCGGCGACGATCCGTTTCCGTACATCGGACGCAGTGATCCGTACCTGGTCAACTTCGTGCAGATCAATGACTTCGCCAACGTTGACGAACGCTCCTGGCAAACGCGCTATGACTATAACTTCGCCGCATTGGGTGTGCCGGGGTTGAGCTTTATGACCCGCTACATCTCGGGGGATAACGTGCAGCGCAGTGCTGCGGGTGAAGGCAAGGAGTGGGAGCGCGACACCGATATCGCTTACGTGGTGCAGGACGGTACTTTGAAAGGCCTGGGCTTTAAATGGCGCAACGCGTCGGTGCGTTCGAATTTTGGCAATGATCTGGACGAGAATCGCTTGATCGTCAGCTATACCCTGGCGCTTTGGTAAGTGTCTCGGTTATCGAACAGGAAATGATATCGACGGCCCGCCAGTCAAGCTGAGCGGGCCGTTTGTTTTACATCGAGAGAATCAACCGGCCCGCGAACAAAATCAGGATCACCCCCATGGTTCGTTCGAACCAGTGCCCCATGCGCATGAACAGCAATCGCACCCGCGCGCTGGAAAAAAACAGCGCCACGATCACGAACCACAAGGCATTCACGAAACACATCCACAGCCCGTACAGTGCCTGAATCTGCAGCGGCGTCGTGGCGCTGATGATGGTCGTGAAGATCGCCAGGAAAAACAGCGTGGCCTTGGGGTTGGTGGCGTTGGTCAGAAACCCCGTGCTGAAGGCCTTGAACAAGGTCTGTCGTTCAGCTGACGCTTCTGCCCCCTTGTCGCCTTCAATTACCGATTTGGGTTTGCTGCGTATCAAGCTCACGCCGAGGTACAAAATGTAGGCGCCCCCTACAACCTTGGCCACCGTCAACAACCAGGGCGTGGTATGCATCAGCGCGCCGACGCCGAGCAAGGTGTAAAGCACATGCACGGAAATGCCCGCGCCGATGCCCAGCGCCGTGCAAATCCCCACTAAGCGGCCGAAACGCACGCTTTGGCGAATGGTCACGGCGAAGTCCGGTCCGGGAGCAACCACGGCCAGAAAGTGGATCGTTGCCAGCGCCAGAAACTCGCCCAGGTAATTCGAAAACATCTCAGCTCCAGAAAGTCAGGGGTGAAGCATTGCCGCGATAGCCGACAAAGAAGGAAAGGCTCAATCGCGGATCGTCCACACCCGGGGTCACCGAGTGCATGCAGCGCGAATTGAACATGATGAAATCACCTGGCTCAGGACGAATCTCCAGGGTCGGAGGGCCGAGCAAGGCCGGGTCGATGCCGTAACTGTCGCCGCGCATTTCGTCGAACTGGTCCGGGGAAATGTCGTGATCCCACATCTGCAACGCGCCGCCCTCGGTCGGCATGTTCAGGTAAACATTGCAGGCGAACTGCGCTTCCAGGCTTTTGGCCTGGAAGCTGTCGGGGGCATCCTTGGCGAAAATGTCGTGATGGGCGAGGAAGCACACCCCGGGTTTCACGACCCGGGATAGCCCCACATACATCTTGCGGCCATAGAGATTTTCCAGATGCGCTCCCGCCGGCCAGGACTCGTCGAGCATGCAGCGCAACGTATCGACAGGAGAGGAGTAGGGCGCACAACGGCTGCGCAATTCGGCGATATTGCTGGTGGCGCGCTCGAAGTAATCCTCGATCAGCAGCGGCTGGTTTTCCGCTTCATAAAACGCCATGCCAATGCGTCCGATGCTCGGCGCGTTGATGTAGCCTTCGAAGCCGGGGGCGAGGATCTTGTCGCCGATCTGAATCGCCAGCGGCCCAGGCAACAAGCCTTTGACGCGGATGGCGAGGACTTCTTCGTTGGCCAGTTTTTGTATGCACGTCTCATCGAGACGCTCGACGTCAAGCATCATGTCTTTAGGTCCATCTATCGATAGTCAACAGAACCCGCGAACGCAGGCTCCCCAGGCGTCAGGCGATGGCGGGGCCATCGCCCAAATGCTCATTCCACGTTGTAGTGGACTGACAGCGTTCCCTTTTTTTGTGAAAGGGAAGCGATCGTGACCGTGCCCAAATCCTTCAGGCTCCGTACATGGGTGCCGCCGCAGCCGTAGGCGGGCAGTTCACCGAAACCGATTTCCCGGGCGCCTTCACGCAACGACGTCAGGCGCGGCAGGTCATGGGCGATCCATTGCTTGATGCCGTGTTGAATCGTCTGCGCATCGACCTCCTGCGCACTTTCAGCCGGCTTGAACTGGACACGTCCTTCATCCGGCCAGTGATGAGCCTTGATCGGCATCCAGCCCATCGCCTGGACGAAGTGACCAATCAGGTGACCCGCCGAATGCATGCGCGTGTTGAACTGGCGTCGTTGCTCGTCGACCCGAATCTGGATCATGCCGAGTTTTACCGGATGGTCGACGAAGTGGATTATCCGGTCCGGGTCCTGAACCACGCGCAGCACCTGGCTTTCGCCAATCCAGCCGGTATCCCAGGGTTGCCCGCCGCCTTGGGGATGAAACAGTGTGGCGCGCAGTACCACAGCGAATTCGTTCTCCTGAGGTGCGCATTCCAGGACTTCCACGTTGGCCTTGAGCTCATCACTATGGAAGAAGAGGCGAAGCGTCATATTCCATGCTCTTATTAAAGTTTCTATTTTTATTATATGAATCGTGGAATTGCGTGATAATCCGTTCAATCATCAAAGGACTGTTGCGCTGTGAGCATAAATCTTCCCCTGCCGCTGCTCGGTGAAATGGCGATTTTCGTCAAGGTTGTCGAGACTGGCAGTTTCTCCGAAGCGGCGCGTCAATTGGGCTCTTCACCCTCGGCGGTGAGTCGCAGCATTTCGCGGCTGGAGAAGGCGCTCGCCACGCGGCTGCTGCAACGAACCACGCGTAAGCTGCGCCTGAGCGACGGTGGCGAAGAGGTGTTCAAGCGTTGCCAGGAGATGGTCAGCGCAGCGAAGTCGGTGATGGAAATCAGCGGTCAGTACACCCATGAAGCGGAAGGGCTGGTGCGCGTCAGCGTGCCCAAGGCCGTCGGGCGATTCGTGATTCATCCGCACATGCCGGAATTTCTGCGGCGCTATCCCAAAGTGAATGTGGAGTTGTTGCTCGAGGACCGTCAGGTGGATTTGATCGACGACAACGTCGATCTGGCGATCCGTATTACCGACCGACCGCCTGCAGGGCTAGTGGGGCGGCAGTTGCTGACCATCGATCATTTGCTCTGCGCAACGCCGCAGTACCTGGCCGAACACGGCACCCCGACTCATCCCCATGATTTGCTTAACCACAGCTGCATCTATCTGGGCGAAACCCCGAGCGATGCACGCTGGAAATTCAAGAAAGGCAGCAAAGCCGTGACCGTCGGCGTACGCGGACGTTATGCCGCCAATCACACGGGCGTGCGACTGGGCGCGGTATTGCAACACATCGGAATCGGCAGCCTGCCGTACTTCACCGCCCGTTATGCGCTGGAACAAGGGCTGATCGTGCAGGTACTGCCGGACTGGACTTTTCTGGCCTCCTACCATGGAGGCGCCTGGCTGCTGCATTCGCCAACCCGCTATCTACCGCCCAAGTTACGGGTGCTTATCGACTATCTGGTGGAATGCCTGGAGAAGGAGCCAACCTTGAGCAGGCCGGGCAAGGTCGCGGCGGAGTATGAGTTGCCCGAGAGTGATGGGTTGCTTTGAGGTTAAGATCAAAAGATCGCAGCCTTCGGCAGCTCCATTGAGATGGCGTACACCCTGTAGGAGCTGCCGAACAAAAAAAGGCCCGCATGTTCAACCATGCGGGCCTTTTGTATTACTGACTGTGGGATCAGTGCTTGCTGTCCTGGTTCGACATCGCCAGTAGCTGTTTTTCCTGATTCCAGTCGAACGGTTCGTCGTTCTGTTCGGCTTCGAAGCGGCGTTCTTCCAGCGCCTGGTACAAGTCGATTTCTTCGTCGGACAGGTAGTGCAGGCAGTCGCCGGCGAAGTACCACAGCAGATCCCGTGGAATCAGGTGGGCGATTTGCGGATAGCGGGAAATGACCTGCGTCAGGATGTCCTGGCCCAGGTACTGGCTTTCGATCGGCTCGATCGGCAGTGATGCCAGCAGTTCGTCGAAGCGCTCCAGGAACAAGGCATGGCTTTCTTCGGGAACCTGTTCGGCCTCACCTACGGCGACCAGGATGCTGCGCAGGTGGTCGAGCAAGACGAGATGATCGGCAACGACGTTGGACACGAGATAAGTCCTCAAGAGCAAAACGGGCGCCAGAGTATAAAGCTCTTGCGCCCCTTTTCCCATGATAGAGGTAAAGAGTCCCATGCAAGACACAGGGTCCGCTGGATCAGCGAACCTTGCCTTTGGCCAATACCAGCTCCTTTGGGTCGAAATCATCGACATCGATCACCTTGCGTCGTGCCACTTCTGCCTCGCGCAAGGTCTGGGCTTCAACCGGTTGCAAGACGCCAGCCTCCAGGGCGGTATCGATGACAGACTCTCCGAGAGTGGGTTTGACCTGGCGACTTTTCAGCGCCGTATTGAGTTTTTTCTGTAGCGGCTTGGCGGCGTTCAGCAAATCGCAAGCGTGCTGCAGGGCGCCGACCGAGTCTTCTGGTGATTGCGGGCGATAGCAGCCGCCCAGTAACTCTTCAAGCGTTGGATCGCCCTTGGCGCGGCCGATGACGGCTGCGACGTTGGACGCCAGTCTGTCCGACGGGCCTCTGTGGCGACGACCGAACGGAAACACCATCACCCGCAGCAAGCATCCAAGCACCTTGTTCGGGAAGTTGGTCAGCAGTTCGTCCAGCGCACGTTCGGACTGACCGAGGCTCTCCTCCATGGCCCAGGTGAACAGCGGGTGCATATGCTCGGGTGAATCGAGATCGTGATAACGCTTGAGTGCGCCGGAGGCCAGATACAGGTAACTGAGTACATCGCCCAGACGTGCGGACAGCCGTTCGCGACGTTTCAAATCACCGCCCAGCAGCATCATGCTCAGGTCTGCAAGCAGGGCAAATGCCGCGGCCTGACGGTTGAGGGCGCGGAAGTAGCCTTGGCTGAGCTTGTCCCCGGGCATGTGTTCGAAATGCCCGAGGCCGAGGTTCAGCACCAGGGTACTGGCGGCGTTGCACACGGCAAAACCAATGTGGTCGATCAGCAGTGCATCGAACTCGACCAGTGCCTGTTGTTTGTCTTCGCGGTGGGCGAGGGCCATTTCCTTGAGCACGAACGGATGACAGCGAATAGCGCCCTGGCCGAAGATCATCAAGTTGCGTGTCAGGATGTTCGCGCCTTCGACCGTGACGGAAATGGGTGCACCTTGCCAGCTACGCGCCAGGTAGTTGTTCGGGCCCATGATGATGGCCCTGCCGCCGTGAACATCCATGGCGTGGCTGATGCATTCGCGGCCGCGTTCGGAGAGGTGGTATTTGATTATCGCCGAGGGTACTGATGGCTTTTCGCCGAGGTCGACCGCGTTGGCGGTGAGCATCCGTGCGCTGTCCATCAGCCAGGTACTGCCGGCGATCCGTGCCAGTGCTTCCTGAATCCCTTCGAAGGCTGACAGCGGTGCGTTGAATTGTTCGCGAACCTGCGCGTATTGGCCCGTCACCAGACTGGTGAACTTACCCGCAGCGGTACCGATGGCAGGCAGTGAAATGGAACGCCCGACTGACAGGCAATTCATCAGCATCATCCAGCCTTCACCGAGCATCTCCTGACCGCCAATGATGAATTCCAGCGGTATGAACACATCCTTGCCGGAGTTCGGGCCGTTCATGAATGAGGCGCCCAGCGGCAGGTGACGGCGACCGATTTCTACACCGGGGGTCTGGGTTGGAATCAAGGCGAGGCTGATCCCCAGGTCGACTTTGTCGCCCAGCAGATGGTCCGGGTCATAGGCCTTGAACGCCAGGCCGATCAAGGTCGCCACCGGGCCGAGGGTGATGTAGCGTTTTTCCCAGTTCAGACGCAGGCCGAGGGTTTCCTTGCCTTCCCATTCACCTTTGCAGATCACCCCGGTGTCGGTCATCCCGCCGACGTTGGAGCCCGCCATTGGACCCGTCAGGGCAAAGCAGGGAATATCGTCGCCGCGTGCCAGCCGTGGCAGGTAATGATTGCGTTGTTCGTCGGTGCCGTAATGCAGCAGCAGTTCCGCCGGGCCGAGGGAATTGGGCACCATGACGGTCGAGGCCAGGTCGCCGCTGCGGGTGGCCAGTTTCATCGCCACTTGGGAGTGGGCATAGGCCGAGAAGCCTTTGCCACCGTACTCTTTGGGGATGATCAGGGCAAAAAAGCCATGTTGTTTAATGTGATCCCAAGCCTTGGGCGGCAGATCCATCAACTGGCTGATCTGCCAATCGCTGACCATTGCGCAGAGCTCTTCGGTCGGGCCATCGATGAAGGCTTGTTCCTCTTCGCTCAGTTGCGCTTTTGGATAGGCCAGCAGCTTGTTCCAGTCCGGGCGGCCGTTGAATAACTCGCCGTCCCACCAGACCGTGCCAGCTTCAATGGCTTCACGTTCGGTTTGCGACATCGGCGGCAGGTTTTTTTGAAACCAGCCGAATATTGGCGCCGTGAAGAGTTTTCGGCGCAGATCCGGCAGCAACAGGAAAGCGGTCACGACTGCGAGCATCACCCAGAAAATCAGCATGAGCCAGACGGGGGCATGGCTGAAGATGCCCATTGCCAGCAGATAGGCCGCAATGATGCCCAAGGCGGGCAGAGGCGCAGTGCGGCGATGTGCCAGGTAGGCAATCCCGACCACCAGAACCAGTATCCACAACAGCAACATATTCAATTCTCCATGAAGCCAGGGGCAAAACCACTTTCAGAGCTTAGACGGCATCCATAAAAGTGGGGGGCAGACCGATAGGTCTGAGTTTGTAGGAAGCAACGGTTGAAACTTGTGAGTTATTTCGAGGGCGGACGGTTAAGCGCGTTTGTCGACAGGGCGGCAAACGCTGATATTTGGCCGATACGTCGTTATCTCTGTGCTGAAGGTGTCGCTAGACTCGTGGCTTCCCCAGGAGATTGTTCCCATGCACGCATGTCTGAGCCCCGGCCGCTTCATCGACAGTGACCATCCCTCGGTGGTGGAGTTCGCCGAAAAACATCGTGGTGCCGGACGCGATCCACTGGAACAGGCGATCAATCTCTATTACGCGGTGCGTGAGGCCGTGCGCTACAACCCTTACACCTTCAGTCGCGATCCAGAAACCTTGCGCGGCAGCTATGCGCTGGCGGCGGGGGAGAGTTATTGCGTGCCCAAGGCCACGCTGCTGGCCGGTGCAGCCCGGCATTGCGGGATCCCGGCGCGTATCGGTCTGGCAGATGTGCGCAATCACCTGTCGACGCCGCGTCTGCTCGAGTTGCTCAAAAGTGATGTGTTCGCCATGCACGGCTACACCGAGTTATATCTGAACGATCGTTGGGTCAAAGCCACCCCAGCGTTCAATCAACAACTCTGTGAACTGTTCAATGTCGCGCCGCTGGAGTTCGATGGGATCAACGACAGCGTGTTCCACCCCTTCAACCGTGACGGTGAGCAATTGATGGAGTACCTGATCGATCACGGCCAGTTCACCGATGTGCCTGAAGCGTTCTTTTTCGCACACCTGGAAAAGTGCTATCCGCATCTGTTCAGCGAGCAACTGCCCGTGCTGCTGGGTGACATGCAGAGCGATTTGAGTCGCGCCTGATCCGGCGTATGCTGCCTGCGCATTCATCCAAAAAGGGGCGGTCATGCTGAAGATCTGGGGTCGGAAAAATTCGTCGAATGTCAGGAAGCCGTTATGGGCCGCCGAAGAACTGGGCCTGGCCTATGAAGCCATCGACGCCGGCGGGGCCTTTGGCGTGGTCGACACGCCTGAGTACCGCGCGATGAATCCCAACGGCCGTGTGCCGGTGATTGAAGACGACGGTTTTGTGCTGTGGGAATCCAACACCATCGTCCGTTATCTGATGGCCCGGCATGCCAGTGGTACTGCCTGGTACCCGACAGACCTGCAGGCCCGTGCCTCTGCCGAAAAGTGGATGGACTGGACCACCTCAAGTTTTGCCACCCCGTTCCGCACGGTGTTCTGGGGCGTATTGCGCACCCCGGCAGACCAGCAGGACTGGCCGGCCATCAAGGCCGCGATCAAGGAGTGCGACAGTCTGCTGTCGATGGCCGATCAAGCGTTGGCGGCCAATTCGTACCTGTCCGGCGACGAGATCGGCATGGGCGACATTCCCCTGGGCAGTTTCATTTATGCCTGGTTCGAGATGCCGATCGAGCGTGCACCGCAGCCTCATCTCCAAGCCTGGTATGCGCGATTGAAACAGCGTTCGGCCTATCAGAAGGCGGTCATGACCGCGTTGACTTAATACTCACTATCGACACGCTTGACTGTACTTGTGCGGCAGCGACAAGCACCATTGCGCTCATGCGCCGCGGTTGCATTGCTCGCCGCCCGCCCTTATTTATTCCTTTCTTCCCTTCTTGGTGCGTAAATCCGATATGAGTTCCGCTCTGTCCATCCGGCAGCTAACCAAAACCTACGGCAACGGTTTCCAGGCCTTGAGTGGTATCGATCTGGACGTCGCCGAAGGTGACTTTTTCGCCTTGCTCGGCCCCAACGGCGCCGGTAAATCCACGACCATCGGCATTCTCTCGACTCTGGTGAACAAGACCAGCGGAACGGTGAATATCTTTGGTCATGACCTGGACAAGGAACCAGCGGCGCTCAAGCGTTGCATTGGTGTGGTGCCCCAGGAATTCAACTTCAACCAATTCGAAAAAACCTTCGACATCGTCGTGACCCAGGCCGGTTACTACGGCATCCCGCCGAAAATCGCCAAGGAACGCGCCGAGCAGTACCTGACCCAATTGGGTTTGTGGGACAAACGCGATGTGCCGTCGCGCTCCCTGTCCGGTGGCATGAAGCGCCGACTGATGATCGCCCGTGCGCTGGTTCACGAACCGCGTCTGCTGATCCTCGACGAACCGACGGCGGGGGTGGACATCGAACTGCGTCGTTCGATGTGGACGTTCCTCACCGAACTGAACAAGAAAGGCATCACCATCATCCTCACCACGCACTATCTGGAAGAGGCTGAGCAGTTGTGCCGCAACATCGGCATCATCGACCACGGCACTATTGTCGAGAACACCAGCATGAAACAGTTGCTCAGCCAACTGCATGTTGAAACCTTCCTGCTGGATATGAAGAACACCTTGCAAGTGGCCCCGCAGTTGCTCGGTTACCCGACGAGACTGATCGACAGTCATACCCTGGAAGTCCAGGTCGACAAGGCCATGGGCATTACCGCGCTGTTCACCCAATTGGCGCAGCAGAACATTGAAGTGTTGAGCCTGCGTAACAAAACCAATCGCCTCGAGGAGTTGTTCGTGTCCCTGGTGGAGAAGAATCTGTCGAAGGTGGCGGTATGAGTTCCGAGCTGCAACCCAACCTCGTTGCCCTCAATACCATCGTTTACCGTGAGGTCAAGCGCTTCACCCGGATCTGGCCACAGACCCTGCTGCCGCCGGCCATCACCATGGTTTTGTACTTCGTGATTTTCGGCAACCTGATCGGTCGGCAGATCGGCGACATGGGTGGCTTCACTTACATGGAGTACATCGTGCCGGGGCTGATCATGATGTCGGTGATCACCAACTCCTACGGCAACGTGGTGTCGAGCTTTTTTGGCAGCAAGTTCCAGCGTTCCATCGAAGAATTGATGGTGTCGCCGGTGTCGCCGCATACGATTCTGATCGGCTACACCCTGGGCGGCGTGCTGCGCGGGTTGATGGTCGGGATCATCGTGACTTTGCTGTCGCTGTTCTTCACTCAATTGCAGGTTCATCACCTGGGCGTGACCGTTCTGGTGGTGGTGCTGACGGCGACGATCTTCTCGCTACTGGGTTTCATCAACGCGGTATTTGCGCGGAACTTCGATGATATTTCGATTATCCCGACGTTCGTGCTGACGCCGTTGACGTATCTGGGCGGAGTGTTCTACTCGATCAGTTTGTTGCCACCGTTCTGGCAGACCGTGTCGCTGGCCAACCCGGTGCTGCACATGGTCAACGCTTTCCGTTATGGCATCCTTGGTGTGTCGGATATCAAGATCAGCGTGGCGATCACCTTCATGCTCATTGCGACCGTTGTGCTGTACATCGGTTGTGCGCGGCTGCTGGTGAGTGGTCGCGGGATGCGTACCTAAGGAAGACCGAGTCGCCTGCTTCGCGAGCAAGCCGGCTCCCACACTGGATCTGCTGCGAACACATTATTTGTGAACGCCCGCGAATTAATGTGGGAGCGGGCTTGCTCGCGAAGGCGTCAGCACAAACACCACAAAAAGAAACGGCCTCCCAAGTGGAGGCCGTTTTGCTTTCTCACATCCGACTTTGCTTACGCCGCTTCCACTGCCGCCCAACCCACCAGCGCCAGTACATCATGGTCAGGCAATAGGCGAGAGCTCCCAGCACCAGCCCCGTCACCACCGAGCCAAGCAAAAACGGTTGCCACAGCGTCGAGAGTTCGCCGCTGATCCATTCCCAGGTCAACTCATCCGGCAGACCGCGGGCGGGAACATCCATCAACCAGGCACCGGTCTGGTAAGTGCAGAAGAACACCGCCGGCATGGTAATCGGGTTGGTCAGCCAGACCAGGCTGACGGCAATCGGCATGTTGCCGCGCACCACAATCGCAAGGATGGCCGCCAACAGCATCTGCAACGGGATGGGCAGGAACGCCGCGAACAAACCGACCGCCATAGCCCGTGCGACGGAGTGGCGATTGAGGTGCCAGAGGTTCGGGTCATGCAGCAGGGTGCCGAGAAAGCGTAAGGATTTGTGTTCCCTGATGCTGGTCGGGTCTGGCATGTAACGTTTGAATAAGCGCCGGGGCATAAGGCTTCTCGGTCGGTTAAGGCGGCAAGTATGTCTGGATTCTACGAACCGCCCATTCAGACTTTGTGACAATTGATAACGACGGACGTGCGACGGACCAGCTAAGCCTAGGGCGGGGACTCTCAAGGACGGGCTTATGCGCACAGGGATGATGGCGCTGGCGTTGGGTCTGCTGGCCCTGCGTTTTTTACCGGTATTACCGCCGGCGGGGTTGTGGCTGTTGTTGCCGGTAGTGGGTTTGATGTTGCTGCCGTTTCGCACCTTTCCCCTGGCATTTTTTCTGTTCGGTTTCAGTTGGGCGGGCGCGAATGCACAGTGGGCGCTGAATGATCGCTTGGCGCTGAATCTTGATGGCGAGACTCGCTGGGTTGAAGGTCGTGTGACCGGGTTGCCGCAGCAGGCCGAGGGCGTAGTGCGTTTCGAACTGACGGACAGTCAGTCGCGTCGCACCAGACTGCCTCGGCACCTGCGTCTGGCCTGGTATGGCGGGCCGCCCGTCAACAGCGGCGAGCATTGGCGGCTGGCGGTCAAATTGAAGCGTCCTGTCGGGTTGCTCAACCCGCATGCGTTCGATTACGACGCCTGGTTACTGGCCCGGCACATCGGCGCCACCGGCACCGTCAAAGATGGCCAGCGACGGATGGAAGCGCAGTGGGCCTGGCGTGACAGCATCCGTCAGCGTTTGCAGGCCGTGGATGCCCAAGGGCGAACGGGGGCGCTGACGGCGTTGGTGCTGGGGGATGGCGCCGGGCTGAGTCGTGAGGACTGGCAGGTGCTGCAAAACACCGGCACCGTGCATTTGTTGGTGATTTCCGGGCAGCACATCGGTTTGCTGGCGGGAGTGGTGTATCTGCTGATTGCCGGGTTGGCGCGTTACGGCTTATGGCCCAAGCGTTTGCCGTGGCTGCCATGGGCGTGCGGACTGGCGTTCGCGGCGGCGCTCGGTTATGGGCTGCTGGCCGGCTTCGAAGTGCCGGTGCGGCGGGCCTGCCTGATGATCGGTCTGGTGCTGTTGTGGCGACTACGGTTTCGTCACCTCGGCGCATGGTGGCCGCTGTTGCTGGCGCTTGACGGTGTTTTGCTGCTGGATCCGCTGGCGAGCCTGCAACCGGGTTTCTGGTTGTCCTTTGCGGCGGTCGCGGTGCTGATTTTCACTTTTGGCGGCCGATTGGGGGCGTGGCGCTGGTGGCAAACCTGGACCCGCGCCCAATGGCTGATCGCGATCGGTCTGTGCCCGCTGCTGTTGGTGCTGGGGTTGCCGATCAGTCTCAGCGGGCCGCTGGCCAATTTGCTGGCGGTGCCTTGGGTCAGCCTGGTGGTCCTGCCGCCGGCTCTGCTTGGGACGGTGTTGTTGCCCGTTCCTTATGTGGGCGAAGGATTGCTGTGGTTGGCCGGCGGTCTGATCGATCTTTTGTTCAAGGGATTGGCGTTGATCGCCGGGCAATTGCCCGCGTGGGTGCCGGTGGCGGTCCCGTTGTGGGTATGGGCGCTCGGCATGTTGGGGGCCTTTTTGCTGTTATTTCCGCGAGGCGTGCCATTGCGCCCGTTGGGCTGGCCGATGTTGCTGTTACTGGTTTTTGCGCCCCGGCACACGTTACCCGAAGGCATGGCCGAGGTTTGGCAGCTGGATGTCGGTCAGGGTTTGGCAATCCTCGTGCGTACCCGCCATCACACCTTGCTGTATGACGCCGGGCCACGGTTCGGCGATATCGACCTGGGTGAGCGGGTGGTGCTGCCGTCATTGCGCAAACTGGGCGTGAACGGGCTCGATCTGATGCTGATCAGCCACGCCGATGCCGATCACGCCGGCGGTGCGCGAGCAATTGCCAGCGCAATACCGGTGAAGCAAGTACTGAGTGGCGATCATCTGGCCCTGCCAGACGAATTGCACGCCGAGGGCTGCGAGAGCGGTCAGCAATGGACTTGGGACGGCGTGAAGTTTCAACTCTGGCAGTGGTCATCGGCCAGCGACAGCAATCAGAAATCCTGCGTGTTGCAGATCGAAGCCAATGGCGAGCGATTGCTGCTGACCGGCGATATCGATGCCGCAGCCGAACGTGTGCTGCTCGACGGTCCATTGGCGGTGCCGACGGATTGGTTGCAGGCCCCGCACCATGGCAGTCGCAGTTCGTCTTCGATGGCATTGCTCAGCGCCTTGCAACCTAAAGCGGTGTTGATCTCCCGTGGTAACGGCAATTCTTTCGGTCATCCCCATCCCACGGTCGTGGCGCGGTATCAAAAGCGCGGTGTGGTGATCTATGACAGCGCCGAACAAGGTGCCATTCGTCTGCAACTGGGACGCTTCAAGCCTCCGTGGACGATGCTTCAAGAACGGCGCTTCTGGCGCGGTCCGCCACTATCCAGCCAGTAACCCGAACTATCGAAGCCCGACCGGATGCGACATCCCGGTCTTCGGTGCGTCCACCCCCTATGTTAGAGTGGCGCACTTTTCGAGGGGACTGTCACTGTGTGGGAATTGGTCAAATCCGGCGGCTGGATGATGCTGCCGATCATTCTGAGTTCCATCGCTGCCATGGCGATCGTCGCCGAGCGTCTGTGGACGCTGCGTGCCAGCCGCGTAACCCCGGAGCATTTGCTCGGGCAGGTCTGGGTCTGGATCAAGGACAAACAACTCAATAAAGAAAAACTCAAGGAGCTACGCGCCAACTCTCCGTTGGGCGAGATCCTGGCCGCCGGTCTGGCGAACTCCAGGCATGGTCGCGAGATCATGAAAGAGTGCATCGAAGAGGCTGCAGCGCGGGTGATTCATGAGCTCGAGCGCTACATCAATGCGCTGGGCACCATTGCCGCCATGGCCCCATTGCTGGGGTTGCTGGGTACCGTACTGGGCATGATCGATATTTTCAGTGCGTTCATGGGCACGGGCATGGGCACCAACGCCTCGGTCCTGGCCGGTGGTATTTCCAAGGCGCTGATCACCACCGCCGCGGGCCTGATGGTCGGCATCCCGGCCGTGTTCTTCCACCGTTTCCTGCAACGCCGGATCGATGAACTGGTGGTGGGCATGGAGCAGGAAGCGATCAAGCTGGTCGAGGTAGTGCAGGGTGACCGCGACGTGGATCTGGCTGAGGGCAAAGCGTGAAATTCCGTCGTAAACCACGGGAAACGATAGACATCAACCTCGCGTCGTTGATCGACGTGGTGTTTATCCTGCTGCTGTTTTTCGTTGTGACCACCACCTTCACCCGTGAAACCCAGCTGCGCGTCGACTTGCCGGAAGCCGTCAGCGGTTCCCCGGCCGAGGACCAGCAGGCCAAGCAACTGGACATCGCCATCAGCGCCGAAGGTGCGTTCTCCGTGAACAACCAGTTGTTGCCGAAGAATGACCTGACCAGCCTGATGGAAGCGCTGCAGAAAGAATCCAATGGCGACACTAACTTGCCATTGTCCATCAGTGCCGATGGCAAGACCCCCCACCAGTCCGTCATCACTGCGATGGACGCTGCCGGCAAGCTCGGCTTCAGTCACTTGCGCATGACCACTGTCGAGGCGGCGCCGGCGTCCTGATGGCCATGTCCGATCGATTGCTCGCTGCGTGGTACGAAGGCCATCCGGCGCTGAAGCTGTTGCAGCCTCTGGAATGGCTGTATCGGCGCGTGGTCACCGGCAAGCGCAAACGCTTTCTGGCGGGTGAAGGCGAGATCTATCAGCCGCCGGTGCCGCTGATCGTGGTCGGCAACATCACGGTAGGTGGCACCGGCAAGACACCGTTGATTCTGTGGATGATCGAGCATTGCCAGCGCAGCGGGCTGCGGGTCGGTGTGGTCAGCCGTGGTTACGGCGCCAAACCTGCGCAATTGCCGTGGCGGGTCAAGGCGGATCAACGCGCGGACGTGGCGGGCGATGAACCGTTGTTGATCGTTCAGCGCACCGGCGTGCCGCTGATGATCGACCCGGATCGCAGCCGCGCGGTCAAAGCCTTGCTGGCGAGTGAGCCGTTGGACCTGATTCTCTCCGACGACGGCATGCAACATTATCGGCTGGCCCGGCACCTGGAACTGGTGCTGATCGATGCCGCCCGGGGCCTGGGCAACCAGCGTTGCCTGCCGGTCGGGCCGTTGCGCGAACCGATCGAGCGTCTGCAAAGCGTCGATGCGGTGCTTTATAACGGCGCCGCGGCTGACCGCATCGACGGTTTTGCCTTCCAGCTGCAACCCACCGCGCTGGTCAATCTGCAAAGCGGCGAACGACGGCCTCTCGACCACTTCACCGCAGGCCAGGCCCTTCACGCCGTCGCCGGGATTGGCAATCCCCAGCGTTTCTTCACGACCCTCGAAACGCTACACTGGCGGCCAGTGCCGCATGCATTTGCCGACCACGCCGAGTACAGCATGCAGGCCTTGAATTTCACACCGTCATTGCCCGTGGTGATGACGGAAAAGGACGCGGTGAAGTGCCGTGCCTTCGCCGCCGCCGATTGGTGGTACCTGGCGGTCGATGCTGTGCCATCGCCGGCCTTCGTGGCCTGGTTCGATACGCAGCTGATACGCCTGTTGCCGGCTCGTCTTTTGCCTTAACTCCGTTTCTATCCAGGGAATGTTCATGGACACCAAATTGCTCGATATTCTCGCTTGCCCGATCTGCAAAGGTCCGCTCAAGCTCAGCGCCGACAAAACCGAGCTGATCAGCAAGGGCGCTGGCCTCGCATACCCGATTCGCGACGGCATCCCGGTGATGCTCGAAAGTGAAGCACGCACCCTGACCACTGACGAGCGTCTGGATAAATGACCACAGCCTTTACCGTTGTCATTCCATCGCGCTATGCCTCCACCCGTCTGCCGGGCAAACCCCTGCTGCTGATCGCCGGCAAGCCGATGATCCAGCACGTCTGGGAACAGGCGAGCAAAAGCAGTGCCCAGCGAGTGGTCGTTGCCACTGACGATGCGCGCATTGTCGAGGCCTGCAAAAGCTTTGGTGCCGAAGTGGTGCTGACTCGCGAAGACCATAACTCCGGCACTGACCGACTGGCCGAAGTCGCGGCGAAACTGGGCCTGGCTCCGGACGCTATCGTGGTCAACGTTCAGGGCGACGAGCCATTGATTCCGCCGAGTGTGATCGATCAGGTCGCCGCTAACCTGGCTGCCCACACCGAAGCGCGCATGGCCACCCTGGCCGAGCCGATCGAAGATGTGGAAACCCTGTTCAATCCCAACGTGGTCAAGGTGGTCAGCGACCTCAATGGCCTGGCGCTGACGTTCAGTCGTGCCACCTTGCCATGGGCTCGCGACGCGTTCGTCAAGAGCCGCGAGCAATTGCCGGAAGGTGTGCCGTATCGCCGCCACATCGGCATTTATGCTTATCGCGCCGGTTTCCTGCAGGACTTCGTCACCTGGGGCCCGTGCTGGCTGGAAAACACCGAGTCTCTGGAGCAACTGCGGGCGCTCTGGCACGGTGTACGGATTCACGTTGCCGATGCGCTGATCGCGCCGCCCACCGGCGTCGATACCATTGAAGACCTCGAGCGCGTTCGCCGCTTGCTGGAGGCCTGATGCGGGTTCTGTTCGTCTGCCTGGGCAATATCTGCCGTTCCCCCACGGCCGAAGGCGTATTGCGGCACAAACTGCGTGAGGCGGGGCTGGCCGATCAAGTCGAGGTGGCTTCCGCGGGCACCGGTGACTGGCACGTCGGCAAGCCCCCGGACAAGCGCAGCCAGGCCGCGGCGAAACTGCGCGGCTACGACCTGTCCGCCCAGCGCGCTCAGCAAGTCAGCCGCGCCGATTTCGCCACCTACGACCTGATTCTGGCGATGGACAACAGCAACCTGCGTCATCTCAAGGCCCTGCAACCGGCCAAGGGCAAGGCCGAGCTGGACCTGTTCCTGCGTCGCTTCCAGTCGGAAATCGATGAAGTGCCGGATCCTTATCACGACAGCGACCAGGGTTTCGAACAGGTACTGGACCTGATCGAGCGCGCCAGCGATCTGCTGGTAATCGAATTGAAGGGCCGGTTATGAGTTTGCAGGTACATCCGCTGGTATCGCTCAAGCCGTTCAACAGCTTTGGCGTGGATGTTCAGGCCCGGCTGTTTGCCGAGGCCCATAGCGATGCCGACGTGCGCGAAGCCCTGACGTACGGGGTGGAGCATGATGTGCCCGTGCTGGTGATCGGTGGTGGCAGCAATTTGCTGCTGACTGCTGATGTCCAGGCACTGGTGCTGCGCATGGCCACGCGGGGGATTCGCCTACTGCGCGATGACGGCAACCAGGTGGTGATCGAAGCCGAGGCGGGCGAGCCGTGGCATCCGTTTGTGCAACACACCCTGGCGCAAGGTTTGTCGGGGCTGGAAAACCTCAGCCTGATTCCCGGCACTGTGGGCGCGGCACCGATGCAGAATATCGGCGCTTACGGCGTCGAGATAAAAGACGTGTTTGCCGGCCTCACCGCCCTTGATCGCCAGACCGGCGAGCTGCGGGACTTCACGCTGGCCGAGTGCAACTTCGCCTACCGTGACAGCTTGTTCAAACAGGAACCGGGGCGTTGGTTGATCCTGCGGGTGCGTTTCACCCTCACGCGCACCGCGCATCTGCATCTGGAATACGGTCCGGTTCGCCAGCGCCTGACGTCGCTGGGCATCGATCACCCGACGCCTACCGATGTCAGTCAGGCCATTTGCAGCATTCGCAACGAAAAACTCCCGGACCCGGCGGTGCTCGGCAATGCCGGCAGCTTCTTCAAGAACCCCTTGGTGCCAGCGGCATTGGTCGCACAGCTAAAAGTTGAATACCCGGACTTGGTGGCCTACGCGCAACCTGACGGGCAAATGAAACTGGCGGCGGGCTGGCTGATCGAACGAGCCGGCTGGAAAGGCTTTCGCGACGGTGATGCCGGTGTGCATAAATTACAGGCGCTGGTGCTAGTCAACTACGGCACCGCAACGGGCCTGCAATTGTTGAATCTGGCGCAACGCATTCAGAAAGACATTTCAGAACGTTTCCACGTCGACCTGGAAATGGAGCCCAATCGGTATTGAGGCTACGCTTTCACGGCTGATTCCAAAGCCCTGCACATCTTCAGATGTGCAGGGCTTTTTTTGTTAATGCTGAGTTAACTTAGCGACCTAACGATGCAAGCATTTGCTCCACCAAAGGCCCGGTGCAGACGTTGCCGTCCGCATAAGAGAGCCCATTAGCCTGAGTCGATCTGCGTGAAGGAACCCACGCGGCAGATTGCTCGACCCCATAACCTCTATAACTATGCGGGCGTGCCCATGATTACTCTGATTCTCAACGGTCAACCCTACAAAATGGACGTTCCTGACGAGATGCCGCTGCTCTGGGCCATTCGAGATGTCGCGGGCGGCCATCCGGGAACAAAGTTCGGCTGCGGAATGGGACTGTGCGGTGCCTGTACGATTCACATCGACGGCCAACCAGCTCGGGCGTGCATCACACCTATCAGTTCCGCGAACGGCCAGAACGTCACCACCATAGATGAACTGCATAACGACCCGATAGGCAAAATCGTCCAGCAAGCCTGGCTCGACAGCGCCGTGGCTCAGTGCGGGTACTGTCAGGGTGGGCAGATCATGTCGGCCACTGCATTGCTGAAAACCAATCCGAACCCCAGCGACGAGCAGATTGAAGAGGCGATGGTCGGCAACATTTGCCGTTGCGGTACCTACAACCGGATCAAGACCGCCATCCGCCAGGCATCCACTCACCTGAAGGAGGCCAAGGCATGAGCCAGTTACCCAATGACTTTGCGCTGAGCAACCTCAGCCGCCGTGGTTTTCTCAAAGGCGTGAGCGCCACCAGTGCGCTGGTTCTGGCGGCAAGCTGGGGCTGGCAGGACGCGCTTGCCGCCGAGAAAGACAAGAAGTTCGGCGCTGACGGCATGCCCAACGGCTGGATCGATGATCCTAAGGTTTACGTCAGCATCTCCGCCGATGGCAGCGTGACCGTGGTTTGCAACCGTTCGGAAATGGGCCAGGGCGTGCGCACCAGCCTGACCATGGTAGTGGCCGATGAACTGGAGGCCGATTGGGCGCTGGTCAAAGTGCAACAGGCGCCGGGCGACGAAGTGCGTTTCGGCAACCAGGACACCGATGGTTCACGCAGCATGCGTCACTGGTACGAGCCGATGCGCCGTTGCGGTGCTGCCGCGCGGACCATGCTTGAGCAAGCCGCCGCCGCGCAGTGGAAAGTGCCGGTCGGCGAGTGCCATGCGCAACTGCATAAAGTCATTCACCAACCGACCGGTCGTGAACTGGGCTACGGCGCCTTGGCCGCTGCTGCAAGTGCACTGGCGGTGCCGGCCCGCGACAGCCTGCGGCTCAAGCAACCCTCGGAATTTCGTTACATTGGCAAGGAAGGCACCAAGGCCATCGACGGTGCGGACATCGTCAATGGTCGTGCGGTCTATGGTGCCGATGTGCATTTCGAGGGCATGCTATTCGCTACCATCGCGCGTCCAGCGGTCTACGGCGGCAAGGTCAAATCCTTCGATGCCAGCGCCGCGATGAAAGTCCCGGGCGTGATCAAGGTCCTGCAAATCGAAAGCCGTCCATTGCCGTCAGAGTTTCAGCCTCTGGGTGGTGTGGCCGTGGTGGCCAGCAATACCTGGGCGGCGATCAAGGGCCGCGAAGCGCTGAAAATCCAGTGGGATGACGGCCCCAACGCCAGTTATGACTCGATCGCCTACCGCAAGGAGCTCGAAGCCGCGTCCCTCAAACCTGGCAAAGTGGTGCGCAATACCGGCAGCATCGACCAGGCCATGAGCAGCGCCGACAGCACCCTCGAAGCCTCTTACTACCTGCCGCACCTGGCGCAATCGCCCATGGAGCCGATGGTCGCCATCGCCCGCTTCAAGGACGGCGTGTGCGAAGCGTGGGCCCCAAGTCAGGCCCCGCAAGTCACCCGTGAACGGATCGGCGAGCGCCTCGGCATTCCATTCGATAACGTCACGTTCAACGTCACCTTGCTCGGCGGCGGTTTCGGTCGCAAATCCAAGCCGGACTTTGTCGTTGAAGCGGCGATCCTGGCCAAGGAATTCCCGGGCAAGGCGGTGCGGGTGCAATGGACCCGTGAAGACGACATCCACAACTCCTATTTCCACACCGTGTCGGCCGAATACCTGAAGGCCAGCCTGAACAAGGACGGCCTGCCGTCCGGCTGGCTGCACCGTACGGTGGCGCCGAGTATCACCGCGCTGTTCGCGCCGGGGATGAACCATGAGGCGGCTTTCGAGCTGGGCATGGGCTTTACCAACATGGCTTACGCGATCCCCAACGTGCGCCTGGAAAACCCTGAAGCGACGGTCCATACCCGGGTTGGCTGGTATCGCTCTGTGTCGAATATTCCCCACGGCTTTGCGATTCAGAGCTTTGTCGATGAACTGGCCCACAAGGCTGGCCATGATCCGCTCAAGTACCAGATCAAACTGCTCGGTCCGGACAGATCGATCGATCCGCGCACCTTGAGTGAAGAGTGGAACTACGGTGAATCCCCTGAGCGTTATCCAATCGATACCGCACGGATGCGCACCGTGCTGGAAACCGCCGCCAAAGCGGCCGGTTGGGGGCGTGAGTTGCCCAAGGGTCGAGGCTTGGGCCTGGCGGTGCACTATAGTTTTGTCACTTATGTGGCGGCGGTGATCGAAGTGGAAGTCAAAGACGATGGGACGTTGATCGTGCACAAGGCCGACATCGCCGTGGATTGCGGCCCGCAGATCAACCCTGAGCGGATTCGCTCGCAGTTCGAAGGTGCCTGCGTGATGGGCCTGGGCAACGCGGTGCTGGGGGAAATCAGCTTCAAGGGCGGCAAGGTACAGCAGGACAATTTCCACATGTACGAGGTGGCGCGCATGTCGCTGGCGCCGAAGGAAGTCGCCGTGCATCTGGTCACGCCACCGGGCGATGTGCCGTTGGGCGGAGTCGGTGAGCCGGGCGTGCCGCCGATAGCGCCAGCGCTGTGCAACGCGATCTTCGCCGCCACCGGCAAGCGCATCCGTAACCTGCCGGTACGCTATCAGCTGCAAGGCTGGCAGAAGGCGCAAGCCTGATGGATAGCGTCGACCTGAATGTCCTGCGCAGCGTGCTGGAATGGCGTCGCGCCGGTCAGCGGGTGATGTTGTATAGCGTGGTCCAGACCTGGGGCACCGCGCCCCGGGCACCTGGCGCCATGCTCGCCTTGCGTGAAGACGGCGTGGTGATTGGCTCGGTGTCCGGTGGCTGCGTCGAGGATGACCTGATTGCCCGGCTGCACGATGGCCGTATTCCGGCCGATGGGCCGCCGGTGCAATTGATTACCTATGGCGTCACCCGGGAGGAGGCCGCGCGGTTTGGTTTGCCGTGCGGCGGCACATTGCGCCTGACCGAGGAGCGCGTCGGCGATCCGACGTGGGTCGCCGAATTGCTGACGCGCTGCGAGGCCCATGAAATCGTTGCGCGCTCGCTGGATATTGCGACCGGTGAAGTGTTTTTGCAGTCGGCGAACAAGACAGATGCGCTGGTGTTTGACGGGCACACCCTGCGCGCCATTTATGGTCCGCGCTGGCGGCTGTTGCTGATCGGCGCCGGCCAACTGTCGCGCTACGTTGCCGAGATGGCGCGGCTGCTGGATTTCGAAGTGTTGATCTGCGATCCGCGCACCGAGTTCGTCTATGGCTGGGAGGAGCAACACGGTCGCTTCGTCCCGGGCATGCCCGACGAAGCGGTGCTGACCATCCAGACCGACGAGCGCACGGCCATTGTCGCGCTGACCCACGATCCGCGCCTGGATGACATGGCGCTGCTCACGGCCCTGGACTCCAAGGCGTTTTATGTCGGTGCGCTGGGTTCGCGGGTCAATAGCCAGAAGCGCCGGGATAACCTGGCTAAGCTAGGCTTGTCACAACAGGCCATCGAGCGCTTGCACGGCCCGATCGGTTTGCACATCGGCAGCCATACACCGGCGGAAATCGCCTTGTCGCTGCTGGCCGAAATTGTGGCGATCAAGAACGGCGTCGAACTGAAACAGAAGAAGCCGTTGCAGGAGGGCGTATGAGCGACTCCATTGGCGTTATCGTTCTGGCCGCGGGGCAGGGCAGTCGGTTTCGACAGGTTGCGGGTGACGATAAGGACAAGCTGCTGGTGGACTGCACGGGTCGTGACGGCGTCACCGTGCATTCGATGATCGAGCAGGTGCTGGTGAATCTACCGGCTGCGCTTGAGAAGCGTGTATTGGTGACCACGGCGGATCGCCCGCAAGTGATTCGCATGGCTCAAGCCTATGGTTGCGAGATTGTGCGGATCGAGTCGACCGGCCTGGGCGACAGCATTGCGGCGGGTGTGGCGGCGTGCTCGCAACTCGGTGGCTGGCTGATCATGCTGGGGGATATGCCGTTTATCCTGCCGTCCAGCATTGAACAGGTTGTTGCGAATATTGCCGAGGATGCCATCAGCGTGCCGGTGCATGAGGGGCAATATGGGCACCCGGTGGGATTCGGGCGAAGTTTTGGTCCGGGATTGATGGCGTTGACCGGTGATCACGGCGCCAAGTCGCTGTTCGTGCAGGCGAGGGTGGTCGAGGTGGCGGTGGAGGATCCGGGTGTGTTGTGGGATGTGGATGTGCCCGAGGCGCTGGTTTTTCAATAACGGTTGTCAGCGGGATCGCATTCGCACTTCCCCGGAGTAATAGGCTCTTCCTTTCGCCCATTCGTATTTATCGATGGGTGCCAGATATAAAACTCGTTATTCAGCGGGTTCTATCCGACATACGATCATGTGGCGTGTGGTGTTTACAGTAGGGGTGAACATCCGGTCCGTACTCACTGCATTCACCTCGGCCGGCGATATTACTATCAGCCGTCGATAGGGTGACTCACTGATTGTCGCCAACCGTTCGCCTGTCGAAGCCGAGCCTTGCCGAGTCTATGTCGATGAACTGGTCCGGGTGCGCGACACAGGCACTGTTGTTGGTGCCCATCACAGAGGTGTTGCAGGCGTCTGTGTATCAAGACTTGTTCCATTGCAAGGTGAAGTCGAGTTCGACGGTGCCTCTTTCATGTTAATTAAGAAAATCTAACGGAGGCGTCAATGCCGTACTTATTACTTTCACTCGCTGCCGTGTTCTGGGGCGGTAACTATGTTGTCGGAAAGTTGATGGTGGTGGATGTTGATCCGGTGCTGCTGTCGCAACTTCGATGGCTGATTACCAGCGCTTTACTACTGCTGATTAACTATAAAGCCGTGATCGCCAGTTTACCGGTCGCCCGTAAGTCATGGTTGACCCTGGTTATGTTGGCGGTCTGTGGCCAGGTTATATTTCCGCTGACCTTATATATTGGTTTGCAATACACCAGTTCGTTGAATGCGGCCATTTACCTGTCGGCCACGCCATGTCTGGTACTGGCCCTCAACCGTTTCGTTTTCGGTGATTTCATCTCCAGGTCGAACATGCTTGGGGTGGTCATCAGTACGGTGGGTGTGTTCTGGCTGGTGACGATGGGGCATCTGTCCGATTTGAGCTTTCTGGAAGGCTTCAATAAAGGCGATTTCTGGACCATGGCCTCGGCTGCCAGTTGGGCTGTCTATTGCTCCTTTTTGCGGACAAAGCCCAAAACCATCGCCGGCAATGCGTTCGTGACGTATTGCGCGGTGGCAGGGGCGCTGTGCCTGATTCCGTTCAGCCTGGGTATTTGTGCGTTGCACCCTGATCTGACGTTCAACCTGGGGCAGGGCGCTGCACCGTGGCTGGGCCTGGCGTATCTGGTGATTTTCCCGTCCTGGCTGTCGTACTTGTTCTGGAGCAAAGGCATCGGTGAAATCGGTGCCACCCGTGGTGAGATCTTCACTCACTTGGTGCCACTGTCTGGTGGGCTGTTCAGCATCGTGTTCCTCGACGTGCAACTGCACGCCTATCATCTGGTCAGTCTGGTGCTGATCGTGTTTGGGGTGATCCTCTGTTCCATTAAGAGGCAGGCACCGGTGGCACTGCGCGCGGAGGCGGCTTGATTAACTGCTGACGGGTGCCCGGCCCGTTACTCTGCCGTCAGCGGTAAGCCGGCCGGTTTTTCGAAGTCCAGCACCCATTGCGCCAACGCTCTGGGGGCTGGTTTGCCAGGGTGATCGAAAAACACGAATTCGGTGGTCAGCGAGGCATATGAACCGCTCAGGAAATACGTTTGCACCTGTTCACTGCGGCAACACGAATCAACCAGTGACAACGGCACCAGGGCAACGCCCACGCCGTTGATCACATTAGAAAACAACAGCGGATAAGAGCCACACTCGATGATTTTTTCCGGAGTGATATTGCCCATCACAAACAGTTCGTCGAGATTACGTTGCGAAGCGCTGCGCCGGCTGTTGACCAGGAACACTTGGCCACTGAACGCTTTCAGGTCCTGGATGACGGGGTGTGCTGCGCTGTAGATCAAGGCCAGCGGATCGTTGAACAGCGTTACCCGGCGATAATGGGAAGGTGCAAAGCCTGCGCCGACAATCACTGCGTCGAGCTTGCCGGCCTCAAGATCCTTGAGCAGCGACTGTGTATTACCAATGCTGACATCCACCGCCAGCCCGTCGGGATTGGCAACGATGCTTTGCAACAGGTTCTGGCGAGTAATAGTGAGGTTTTCGATGACACCCAAACGCACCCGTGTTTCGGTTTTTGTCTGGCTCAGGCTGGCTTGAGCGCGAGCAACCAGTTCGAGGATTTGTGAAGCGTAGGCATAGAGCTCCTTGCCTTGCGCCGTCATCGTGATACCGCGGCCGGAGCGTTCGAACAGCTTGGTATCGAGCCGTGATTCGAGTGTCTTGATGCGGAAGGAAATACTGGATTGAGCGCGGTTTAACCTGATCGCTGCCTGTGTGACGCTGCCGTAGTCAACAATCGCTTTGAAAGCGTCCAGTTCAGAAATTTCCATAGTCACGCACTCTTTGCTCCATAACGGGCCGAAGTCTTTCGGGCCGTGGCAGGACCTGCTTTGAGCCCTGCACCGCTCTATTCTGCATGTTGTGCGGCTCTTTCGTAATACGTGCTTACAAATATTTAAGCGGGTGTTTAGTGAGGAACGCAATCGCCTCGGCAATAAACCGTTGCCAGGTAGCGACAGGCTTCAACTTCTATAAGCAAAAAAAAGCCCCGCCTGGATTACCAGGCGGGGCTTTTTAGTGGCCGATGGAATCAGACGAGGGGTTTAGGCTCGTGCTCTTTTTCCTGGGCTTGCTCGTGTTGCTCTACAGCTTCCTGAACGGAGCGCGGTGCTTCGTCGATCGCGGATTCAACCGGCTCGGCAGCGACTTCAGCGGCCGGGGCAGGGGCTGCCTCGACGACTTCAGCAACAACCGGTGCTGGCTCGGCAGCAGCCGGAGCAGCAGTGGCGGCCAGTTCGGCTTCCTTCTGCAGACGCTCTTCTTCACGCTTGCGACGACGTACTTCACGCGGGTCGTTCGGCGCACGGCCACTTGGGGTCAGAGCGCTGGCAGGGGCGGCTTCAACCACCGGTGCAGCCTCTTCGGCAGCGACTGGCGCTTCAACAACCGCTGGAGCAGGCTCGGCAGCAGCAACCACTGGCTCGGAGACCATGGCTTCAGCAACCGGGGCTTCAGCGACTGGCGCTGGAGCTTCGACCGCTACCGGTGGCTCGGCAACCCAGTTGAACGTGGTCTGCTCTTCGCGAACTTCACGAACCGGTTCAGCCGGCGCTTCAACCACAGGCTCTGCAGCAACTACCGGTTCAGCGGCAGCTTCAACTTCAGGCTGGGCTTCACGAACCGGTGCCACTTCGATTTCCGGAGAAGCAGTGACTTCCACTGGCGTGGTCGCTTCAACGACTGGTGCTTGGACCGGAGCGGTTTCCTGCGTGGCGGCAGTGGCGCGTTCAGCTTGCTCGTTGGCTTGTGCTTCAGCAGGTGCGCTGATCACGGAGCTGGCAACGGCTGCGGTAACAGCCAGGCCGGCGGCCAGATCGGCAGCGCTTGGCGCTTCGGCGTTTTCAGCCGATTCGGACTCTTCCGAACCTTCGATCACGTTGCCGTTGGCATCGCGTTGACGCTCACGACGGTTGCTGCGACGACGCTGGCCACGGGAGCGGCGGCGTGGACGATCGCCTTCGGCGCCTTCCTGACCGTCTTCCTGCAGTTGCTCTTCGTTGGTGGTCAACTCTTCTTCAGCAACGGCAGCAGCGGCTGGCTCGGTACGTGGCTGACGTTCTTCACGCGGTGGGCGTGGAGCGCGTTCTTCACGTGGCTGACGGGCTGGACGCTCTTCAGCGACAGCAGTAGCAGCAGCGGCCGGGGCAGCATCAAGAGGCTCGCGCAGTTCACGAACCGGACGTTCTTCACGCTCGCCACGTGGCTTGCGATCTTCACGCGGGGCGCGCGGTGCACGTTCTTCACGAGGGGCGCGTGGTGCGCGCTCTTCACGCGGAGCGCGTTCCTGGGCAACTACTGGAGCTTCTTCGCGGGCTTCGCGGGCTTCGCGTGGCTCACGTGGTGCGCGTTCTTCACGCGGTGCACGTTCCTCACGAGGCTTGCGCTCTTCATCGCGGCGACCGTTACGGTTGCGGCTCTGTTGACGGCCGTTACGGCGCTCTTCGTTGCGAGCAGGGCGTTCGGTAGCTGGCTTTTCAACCACAACCGGCGCAGCAGGCTCTTCCTTGGTGGCGAACAGGCTGACCAGCGACTTCACCAGGCCTTTGAACAGGCTTGGCTCTGGAGCGACAGCCGGTGCGGCCACGGGAGCGGCGACGACTTCGGTCGGAACCGGAGCGTTGGCGCGGGCTGGAGCCGTCTTGACCGCGGCTTCCTGGCGAACCAGGGTGCGGGTCGCAGCGGCTGGCTGGACTTCTTCAACTTCGGCAGCGGCAGCAGCGATTTCGTAGCTGGACTGGCCGACTGCGGCTTCCGGGCTGTCATCGCGCAGACGCTGAACTTCGAAGTGCGGCGTTTCGAGGTGATCGTTCGGCAGAATGACGATGCGGGCACGGGTGCGCAGTTCGATCTTGGTGATCGAGTTGCGTTTTTCGTTGAGCAGGAAAGCTGCAACCGGAATCGGCACTTGTGCGCGAACTTCGGCGGTGCGGTCTTTCAGGGCTTCTTCTTCGATCAGGCGCAGGATCGCCAGCGACAGCGATTCAACGTCACGGATGATGCCGGTGCCGTTGCAACGCGGGCAGACGATGCCGCTGCTTTCGCCCAGCGATGGACGCAGGCGCTGACGGGACATTTCCAGCAGGCCGAAGCGCGAGATGCGACCGACTTGCACGCGAGCGCGGTCGGCTTCCAGGCATTCGCGGACTTTCTCTTCCACGGCGCGCTGGTTCTTGGCAGGGGTCATGTCGATGAAGTCGATGACGATCAGGCCGCCGATGTCGCGCAAGCGCAACTGACGGGCGATTTCTTCGGCAGCTTCAAGGTTGGTCTGCAGAGCGGTTTCTTCGATGTCGCTGCCTTTGGTGGCGCGCGCCGAGTTGATGTCGATGGACACCAGGGCTTCGGTCGGATCGATAACGATGGAGCCGCCGGAAGGCAGTTCGACGACGCGCTGGAAAGCGGTTTCGATCTGGCTTTCGATCTGGAAACGGTTGAACAGCGGAACGCTGTCTTCGTACAGTTTGATTTTGCTGGCGTACTGCGGCATCACCTGGCGGATGAAGGTCAGGGCTTCGTCCTGGGCTTCAACGCTGTCGATCAGCACTTCGCCGATGTCCTGGCGCAGGTAATCGCGGATGGCGCGGATGATCACGTTGCTTTCCTGGTAGATCAGGAACGGCGCGGAACGATCCAGCGAAGCTTCTTTGATGGCGGTCCAGAGTTGCAGCAGGTAGTCGAGGTCCCACTGCATTTCTTCGCTGCTGCGGCCAAGGCCGGCAGTACGAACGATCAGACCCATGTCGGCCGGGGCAACCAGACCGTTCAGGGCTTCACGCAGTTCGTTGCGCTCTTCACCTTCGATGCGACGGGAGATACCGCCGGCACGCGGGTTGTTCGGCATCAGAACCAGGTAACGACCGGCCAGGCTGATGAAGGTGGTCAGGGCGGCGCCCTTGTTGCCACGTTCTTCTTTTTCGACCTGAACGATGACTTCCTGGCCTTCGCTCAGGACGTCCTTGATGTTGACGCGGCCTTCGGGGGCTTTCTTGAAGTATTCGCGGGAGATTTCTTTGAGGGGCAGGAAGCCGTGGCGCTCAGAGCCGAAATCGACAAAGGCAGCCTCAAGGCTTGGTTCGATGCGAGTAATCCGGCCTTTATAGATGTTGGCCTTCTTCTGCTCGCGTGCACCGGATTCGATGTCCAGGTCGTAGAGGCGCTGGCCATCTACCAGTGCAACACGCAACTCTTCGGGTTGAGTTGCGTTAATCAGCATTCTTTTCATGTAGTACCGTCGGTTTCCGGGCTGCCGGAAACGGCGTTCGGCACACACGACTTCTCACGGTCGGTGTCAGGTGCGTCGGGAGTGGTTGGCCATTCCCGTGTCCAGCGAAGTCCGGCCAATGTGGGCCTTCATCGCGACGTACGCGTCCTGCTTGCTGTGGCTACTTAAGCACTCAGTCAGGAGGAGGAATCAACCGGCGGCTGTGGACGAGATGAAGCGTCTTGATAAAGCCTATTGCTACACAGTCCAGCGGTTGTGCATCTCCACCCTACACGTATCCCTGATAATTCGGGTGCTGCCGCGCGCAGAATCCGCAGCGGGTTGGCATTTACCGTGAGCTCCGAAAGGGGAGGTCACGCATCATGGCTAATTTAGGCGGTGTTTCCGAAGCGTTCGCTCGGGGTCGTTCGAAGCTGACTGCACTTTGTGAACTGGCCGTGAATATTTGCTCGGAAGGCGAGTGAAAACTCTGCTTTGCGGCATGATTCAGGCCTTATGTCACCTGCGCTTGTTACAACTGCAAACTCCACCGTTACGTAGCGAAAGCCCCGTAGGACGGCCTCGCGTCCTGGTGAATTGCGTTGGTCAGGGCCGGTTTTTGACCGTGGTTCCGCTGTCCAGGCCGCTTTTGGCGGCGTTCGCGACTATAGCAGCAATGATTAAGTGCTTCAATTCCATAAAAAATTGTTATCATCCGCGCCATGACGACTACTGCCCCTTCGACCCCAGCCGTACAACTGCTGGAGGTCTCGCCGGAATATGCCGGCCAACGTATTGATAACTTCCTTCTCGCTCGGCTCAAAGGCGTGCCCAAGACCTTGATTTACCGCATTTTGCGCAAGGGCGAAGTGCGGGTGAACAAAGGTCGGATCAAGCCCGAATACAAGCTGCAGGCGGGCGATATCGTGCGCGTGCCGCCGGTTCGCGTGCCTGAGCGCGATGAGCCTGTGCCGCTGGCCCAGGGTCTGTTGCAGCGGCTCGAGGCCTCGATTGTCTACGAAGACAAAGCGCTGATCGTGATCAACAAGCCTTGCGGCATCGCGGTTCATGGCGGCAGCGGCCTGACTTACGGGGTTATCGAAGCCTTTCGTCAGTTGCGTCCCGATTGCAAAGAGCTCGAACTGGTTCACCGTCTCGATCGTGATACGTCCGGCCTGTTGATGATCGCCAAGAAGCGCAGCATGTTGCGCCACTTGCACACGGCATTGCGCGGCGATGGCGTCGATAAGCGCTATATGGCGCTGGTCCGTGGCAACTGGGCGGCCTCGATCAAGCAAGTCCGGGCGTCGCTCGGCAAGAGCAATCTGCGTTCCGGCGAGCGCATGGTCGAGGTCGACGAGGAGGAGGGCAAGGAGTCTGTGACCGTGTTCAAGGTCCTGCGTCGTTTTGGCGACTTCGCTACCCTGATCGAAGCCAAGCCGATCACCGGCCGCACTCACCAGATTCGCGTCCATACTCTGCATGCCGGACATTGTATTGCTGGTGATGCGAAGTACGGCGATGAAGGTTTCAGCAAAGAGATTCGTGATCTGGGCGGCAAGCGCCTGTTTCTGCATGCCTACATGCTGACTGTGCCGCTGCCTGATGGTGGTGAGCTCAAGTTGCAGGCGCCGGTCGACGAGATGTGGGCCAAAACCGTGGAGCGATTGAGTGCGCCCTACTGATTACAAGCTGCTTATTTTCGATTGGGACGGCACGCTCGCTGACTCCATTGGTCGGATTGTCGAGGCGATGCATGTCGCATCCGAGCGGTCCGGTTTTCAGTTGCGTGATGATTTTGCCGTCAAAGGCATTATCGGTCTGGGCTTGCCGGAAGCGATTCGCACGCTGTATCCCGAGATTGGCGACGCCGAGCTGATAGCCTTCCGTCAGCACTATGCGGATCACTACATTGCGTCGGAGGCCGTGCCTTCCCCGCTGTTTGAGGGTGTTGTCGAGTCTCTCGAAGCGTTTCGTGTCGAGGGGTATCATCTGGCAGTAGCGACCGGCAAGGCTCGTCGTGGGCTGGATCGGGTGCTGAGGTCTCATGGTTGGGAAAATTATTTCGATATCACCCGTGCTGCTGACGAAACCGCCAGCAAACCCCATCCGCTGATGCTTGAGCAAATTCTCGCCCATTGCGAGGTTCGTCCGGAGCAGGCGCTGATGGTCGGCGATTCGTCGTTCGACCTGCAGATGGCGCGCAATGCGGGCATGGATTCAGTGGCGGTCAGCTATGGCGCTCAATCGATCGACGCCTTGAAACTGTTTGAGCCGAGACTGGCCATTGATCGTTTTTCAGAGTTGCACGCCTGGCTGAGTCAGCGGGTTTAATTGGTTTTTTTGCTGGGGTGCATGGCATGACCGACGAATGGAAAGCGCCCGCCAAGGCGAGCGCAGAAAGCGGTGACGAGAAAAGCTGGAAGCTGCTGGAAAAAACACTGCTGGCGGGTGTGCAGGAGCAGCGTCGGGCCCGTCGCTGGGGGATATTCTTCAAATCGCTGACTTTTTTGTACCTGCTCGGCGCGTTGATTCTGTTATCGCCGTTGATAGGCATGGAGAAAGGCGCGAGCCTCGGCTCTGGCTACACGGCGCTGATCGATGTAACGGGCATGATTGCCGACAAAGAACCGGCCAGTGCCGACAATATCGTCGGCAGTCTGCGTGCAGCCTTCGAGGACAAGAAGGTCAAGGGTGTGATTCTGCGGATCAACAGCCCTGGCGGCAGTCCGGTGCAGTCGGGTTATGTCTACGACGAGATCCGTCGTTTGCGCGGCTTGAATCCAGATACCAAGGTTTATGCTGTGATCTCGGATCTGGGCGCTTCCGGTGCCTATTACATCGCTAGCGCGGCGGATCAGATCTACGCCGACAAGGCGAGCCTGGTGGGTTCCATCGGTGTGACGGCGGCCGGTTACGGTTTTGTCGGGACCATGGAAAAGTTGGGCGTCGAACGTCGTACCTACACCTCTGGCGAGCACAAATCGTTCCTCGATCCGTTCCAGCCGCAGAAGCCTGCGGAAACCCAGTTCTGGCAGAGCGTGCTCGATACCACTCATCAGCAGTTCATCAGCAGCGTCAAGAAGGGCCGTGGTGATCGTCTGAAGGATAAAGATCATCCGGAGCTGTTCTCCGGGCTGGTCTGGTCGGGTGAGCAGGCGCTGTCGCTGGGCTTGATCGATGGCCTGGGCAATGCCAGTTCGGTTGCGCGTGATGTGATCGGCGAGAAAGAGCTGGTGGATTTCACTGTTGAGGAATCGCCATTCGATCGCTTCTCGAAAAAGCTCGGCGCCAGCGTGGCTGAGCATTTGGCGATGTGGATGGGCTTTCAGGGGCCTTCGCTGCGCTGATCGTCTGGCTGCATAAAAAAAACCGGCCTGCGTGGCCGGTTTTTTTCAGATCAAAAGATCTTCAGGGTATCTGCACACCTTCAGCCAGCAGCATATCGATCAAGCGAATCAACGGCAGGCCGATCAGGCTGGTGGCGTCAGGGCCTTCGGTGCTTTGAAACAGGCTCACCCCCAACCCTTCGGCCTTGAAGCTGCCAGCGCAGTCATAGGGCTGTTCGGCGCGCAGGTAGCGTTCGATGCGTGCGGCGTCGAGTGTGCGCATGTGTACGGTAAAGGGCACGCAGTCGACCTGGCAGTGGCCGGTCTGGCTATTGAGCACTGCCAGGCCGGTCAGGAAGGTCACGCTGGCGCCGCTGGATGCCAGCAGTTGTTCGCGGGCCTTTTCGAAAGTGTGAGGTTTGCCGATAATCTGCTCGCCGAGTACCGCAACCTGATCCGAGCCGATGATCAGATGGGCTGGATGACTGCCGGCAAGTGCGCGGGCTTTTTCTTCGGCGAGGCGCTTTACCAGTTCGACGGCTGACTCGTCGGGGCGACGGCTTTCGTCGATATCCGGCGAGCTGCAGGTGAACGGCAGCTGCAAGCGAGCCAGTAATTCCCGGCGATAGGCCGAGCTTGAAGCGAGTAATAAAGGCAGCATGCGCATCTCCAAAGAGCAGGGGCGAATTCTAGCGAAGCTTGCAAGTGACGGACAGGGCTGAATTTCCTTTGACATGGCTGGGGGCATCCCTATAATGCTGCGCCTATGTTGAATGACCCGATTCCACCTCACGTTGACCCGCGCAAATTGGCTGACCGTGGCACCACCCTTCAAGGTGAACTGCTGCTGGCCGATTTGGAGAGACTCTGCGACCCGCTTTCCGATACTGTCGGTACGGTGCAGGCTAAATTCGTTTTTGAACGAGATGAACGTAAATCTGTGGTAATTCACAGCTTTATCGACACCGAAGTCAAAATGGTTTGCCAGCGTTGTCTTGAGCTGGTCACCCTGCCGATCCATAGCGAATGCAGTTATGCTGTGGTGAAGGAGGGTGCGAATACCCAGTCGTTGCCGAAAGGTTATGACGTGCTGGAACTGGGCGAAGATCCTTTGGATCTGCAGTCACTGATCGAGGAGGAGCTTCTGCTCGCCTTGCCCATTGTGCCTGCTCATCATCCGGAAGAATGCCAGCAGCCGGCGGGTCTCGATGAGCCCGAACCGAGCGAGGACGAGGTAACGCGGTCCAACCCGTTCAGTGTATTGGCGCAGTTAAAGCGTGACCCAAACGTTTAGGAGTTAATCAATTATGGCTGTTCAGCAGAACAAAAAATCCCGCTCTGCCCGTGACATGCGTCGTTCGCACGACGCTCTCGAGGCTAGCACCCTGTCTGTAGAAAAAACCACCGGTGAAGTTCACCTGCGTCACCACGTATCGCCAGAAGGCGTATACCGTGGTCGTAAAGTGATCGACAAGGGCGCTGACGAGTAATCCTTGTCCGCTCAAGTCATCGCGATTGACGCAATGGGCGGGGACTTCGGTCCCCGCAGCATTGTTCAGGCCAGCCTTGCTTGTCTGTCTGCTACGCCCTCGCTGCACCTGACCCTCGTCGGTCAACCCTCTCTTCTTGAAGAATTGCTCGCCAGTCAATCGGCTGTGGATCGCGCGCGCCTGTCGATTACGCCAGCGTCCGAAGTCATCACCATGGACGAAAAACCTGCCCAGGCCTTGCGCGGAAAACCCGATTCGTCGATGCGCGTGGCGCTGGAGTTGCTGCGCGACGGCAAGGTCCAGGCCTGCGTCAGTGCGGGTAACACCGGTGCACTGATGGCGTTGTCACGGTTTGTGCTCAAAACGTTGCCGGGTATCGATCGGCCGGCAATGATCGCGGCCATTCCGACGCAGAAAGGCTACTGCCAGTTGCTCGATCTGGGTGCCAACGTCGATTGCAGCGCTGAGCACTTGTTGCAGTTTGCCTTGATGGGCTCGGTCGCGGCAGAAACCCTGGGCATCGTTCGCCCAAGGGTCGCATTGCTGAACATCGGCACTGAAGACATCAAGGGCAATCAGCAGGTAAAGCTGGCGGCCACCTTGTTGCAGAGTGCTCGTGGCATCAACTACATCGGGTTTGTCGAAGGTGACGGTTTGTACCGTGGCGAAGCGGATGTGGTGGTGTGTGACGGCTTTGTCGGCAATATCCTGCTCAAGTCCAGCGAAGGTCTGGCGACCATGATTGCCGGGCGCATAGAGGCGCTGTTCAAGAAAAATCTCGCGTCGAAAGTGGTGGGCGCATTGGCGCTGCCGCTGATGAAGCGCTTGCAGGCCGAACTGGCGCCGGCACGTCATAACGGCGCAAGTTTCCTCGGTTTGCAGGGAATTGTCGTGAAAAGCCACGGTTCGGCGGGGGTGCAGGGTTTTCAGAGTGCGATTCAGCGCGCGTTGATCGAGATCCAGGAAAACTTGCCGGAACGGCTTCACGGGCGCCTGGAAGATTTGTTGCCTTAGGCGTTTTCGTCGGACAATGCTTAAATGTGACCGCTCAGTTCAATGGGCCATCCAACTGTGAGTTTCTTGCGTTCCAGAAACGGGACGTCATTCTCCGACGACAAGATCATTAGGGGCTTGTTACATGTCTGCTTCCCTCGCATTCGTCTTTCCAGGACAGGGTTCGCAGTCCCTCGGCATGCTGGCCGAGTTGGGCGCGCAACATCCGGTGGTCCTCGAAACATTCAAAGAAGCTTCCGATGCTCTGGGTTACGACCTGTGGGCACTGACCCAGCAAGGGCCGGAAGAACAACTCAATCAAACCGATAAAACCCAGCCGGCCATTCTGACCGCCTCGATCGCCTTGTGGCGCCTGTGGCTGGCTGAAGGCGGCGCGCGTCCGGCTTACGTTGCCGGTCACAGCCTGGGCGAATACAGCGCCCTGGTGGCTGCAGGCAGTCTGAGCCTGGGCGACGCAGTGAAATTGGTAGAGCGTCGCGGTCAGTTGATGCAAGAGGCTGTTCCGGCCGGGCAAGGCGGCATGGCCGCAATCCTTGGCCTGGAAGACGCCGACGTATTGGCAGCCTGTGCCGAAGCGGCACAAGGCGAAGTGGTTAGCGCGGTGAACTTCAACTCCCCGGGCCAGGTAGTAATCGCTGGCGCCAAGGCTGCGGTCGAGCGCGCCATCGAAGGCTGCAAGGCACGTGGCGCCAAGCGCGCCATGCCATTGCCGGTCAGCGTGCCGTCTCATTGCGAATTGATGCGCCCAGCCGCCGAGCGGTTCGCCGAGTCGATCGCAGCGATCGACTGGCAGGCGCCGCAGATTCCTGTGGTACAGAACGTCAGCGCCAACGTGCCGGTCGATCTGGAAACCCTCAAGCGCGATCTGCTTGAACAGCTCTACAAGCCTGTACGCTGGGTCGAGTCGGTCCAGGCGCTGGCTGCCAAGGGCGCGACCGAACTGGTCGAATGCGGCCCAGGCAAAGTACTTGCCGGTTTGAACAAACGTTGCGCCGAAGGCGTGTCGACCTCTAACCTCAATACCCCAGACGCTTTCGCTGCCGCCCGTGCAGCGCTGGCCTGAACAAGGAGAAGCTTGCATGAGCCTGCAAGGTAAAGTTGCATTGGTCACCGGTGCCAGCCGTGGTATCGGCCAGGCTATCGCTCTGGAATTGGGTCGTCAGGGTGCCATTGTTATCGGCACCGCGACTTCCGCTTCGGGGGCTGAGCGTATCGCTGCGACCCTGAAAGAAAATGGTATTCAGGGCACTGGCCTGGAACTCAATGTCACCAGCGACGAGTCCGTTGCGGCCGTTCTGGCGAGCATTCAGGAGCAATTCGGTGCGCCGGCGATCCTGGTCAATAATGCCGGTATCACCCGCGATAACCTGATGATGCGCATGAAAGATGACGAATGGCATGACGTCGTCGATACCAATCTGAACAGTCTGTTCCGTCTGTCCAAGGGTGTTTTGCGCGGCATGACCAAAGCCCGTTGGGGACGAATTATCAGTATTGGTTCGGTTGTGGGTGCCATGGGCAACGCAGGCCAAGTAAACTATGCTGCCGCCAAGGCCGGTCTGGAAGGTTTCAGCCGTGCACTGGCGCGTGAAGTCGGTTCGCGTTCGATTACGGTAAACTCGGTGGCCCCTGGGTTCATCGACACCGATATGACCCGTGAACTGCCCGAGGCGCAGCGTGAAGCCTTGCAGACGCAGATTCCGCTGGGTCGTCTGGGGCAAGCTCAAGAGATCGCGTCTGTGGTCGCTTTTCTTGCATCCGACGGTGCGGCTTACGTTACTGGGGCTACAATCCCGGTGAACGGCGGGATGTACATGAGTTAAATGTGACGGATTGCTTCAAAAAAATGTCATACGAGCTGTCTAAAATCCGTTATAAAGCTGCAATCTATTTATCGACAGAGGGTCGCCGGGTTTGAGGAGTGAAGCTTTCAGTTGAAAAACTGAAAAGTCTTTCTATACACTTACCCACCGGCCAGCTGCCTGAATTTGTCCATTAGGAGTGAAAACAAGGTATGAGCACCATCGAAGAGCGCGTCAAGAAAATCGTTGCTGAGCAACTGGGCGTTAAAGAAGAAGAAGTGGTCAACACTGCTTCCTTCGTTGAAGACCTGGGTGCCGACTCCCTTGACACCGTTGAGCTGGTGATGGCTCTGGAAGAGGAATTCGAGACCGAAATCCCTGACGAAGAAGCTGAGAAGATCACTACTGTACAAGCCGCAATCGATTACGTTACTAACCATCAGGCTTAATAGCTTGTAATCGTTGCTCGCTGTCATGGAAAAACCGCACTGCCATCATGGCGTGCGGTTTTTTCCTTTAGGCCTGATGCAAAGTCGTCATTTGAAAAAAGGAGAGTGCTGTGTCGCGTAGACGCGTCGTAGTCACCGGTATGGGTATGTTGTCGCCACTGGGCACGGATGTGCCGAGCAGTTGGCAGGGCATTCTGGCTGGCCGCAGTGGCATTGGTCTGATCGAACACACCGACCTTTCTGCCTATTCCACCCGTTTTGGCGGTTCGGTAAAGGGCTTCAATGTCGAGGAATACCTGTCGGTCAAGGAAGCTCGCAAACTCGACCTGTTCATTCAATATGGTCTGGCTGCAGGTTTTCAAGCCGTGCGTAACGCAGGTCTTGAGGTTACCGACGCTAATCGCGAGCGGATTGGTGTGGCCATGGGCTCGGGTATTGGCGGTCTGACCAATATCGAAGAAACCAGCCGTACGCTGCATGATTCCGGCCCACGACGGATCTCTCCGTTTTTTGTGCCTGGTTCGATCATCAATATGATTTCCGGTTTCCTGTCCATCCACTTGGGCGCACAGGGACCTAACTACGCCATCGCCACGGCGTGTACCACCGGTACGCACTGCATTGGCATGGCGGCACGCAACATCATGTACGACGAAGCCGACGTAATGATCGCCGGTGGTGCCGAGATGGCCGCGTGTGGTCTGGGCATGGGCGGGTTCGGTGCCTCCCGCGCACTGTCGACCCGCAACGACGAGCCGACCCGTGCCAGTCGTCCATGGGACAGGGGCCGTGATGGCTTCGTGCTGTCCGACGGCGCCGGCGCACTGGTGCTCGAAGAGCTGGAACACGCCAAGGCCCGTGGCGCGACCATTTACGCCGAGCTGATCGGTTTCGGCACCAGTGGCGATGCTTACCACATGACCTCGCCACCGGCCGATGGCGCGGGTGCTGCGCGTTGCATCACCAATGCCTTGCGTGATGCGAAGATCAATGGCGATCAGGTTCAATACATCAACGCCCACGGTACTTCGACCTCGGCGGGCGACCTCGCCGAAGCCTGTGCGATCAAATCCGTGTTCGGCGATCACGCCTACAAGCTGGCGGTCAGTTCGACCAAATCCATGACCGGTCACCTGTTGGGTGCGGCGGGCGCGGTCGAGGCGATTTTCAGCGTACTGGCAATCAACAGTCAGGTAGCACCGCCGACCATCAATCTTGATGAGCCGGACGAAGGTTGCGACCTCGACTTCGTACCTCACACCGCGCGTGGCATGGATATCGACGTGGTGCTGTCCAACTCCTTCGGATTTGGCGGTACCAATGGCTCGCTGGTGTTCCGCCGGTTCGCTGACTGATGGACAGCTGGGTCGACGGTCAACCGGCTGACGCTTTGTCGCTGAAGGATCGCGGCCTGGCTTACGGTGATGGTCTGTTCGAGACCCTTTTGGTCAAGGGCGGGCAGCCGCTGCTGCTGGATCGACATTTGTCGCGACTGGCGCAGGGTTGTTCGCGCCTGGCGATTGTCGCTGATCATCAACTGATCCGCGCGGAGCTGCTGGCCTATGCTGCCGCGCTGGGCGAGGGCGTGCTCAAACTCATCCTCACCCGCGGCGACAGCCTGCGCGGTTATGCCGCCGATCCCTCGGCTCAGGCTCGACGTATTCTGCAAGGCAATCCTCCTGCGG
The DNA here is from genome assembly GCF_054668495.1 of Pseudomonas sp. S2_A02. Taxonomy (NCBI): domain Bacteria; kingdom Pseudomonadati; phylum Pseudomonadota; class Gammaproteobacteria; order Pseudomonadales; family Pseudomonadaceae; genus Pseudomonas; species Pseudomonas sp. S2_A02. The sequence continues at coordinate 5,382,895 of NZ_CP162776.1, forward strand.
CTTATCCGGCTGTTCATGCGGAGCAGGGCGTTCGGCTGTTTCCTTGTGCGACACGGCTTTCCAAACAACCACTGCTCGCCGGTCTCAAGCATCTGAATCGTCTGGAGCAGGTTATCGCCCGTTCCGAATGGCAGGACACCGAGCATGCCGAAGGCTTGATGCTGGATCAGGTCGGACGGGTGATCGAAGGCGTGTTCAGCAATCTGTTCCTGGTACGCGATGGCGTGCTGGTGACCGCCGATCTCAAGCGCTGTGGCGTGTCGGGCGTGATGCGTGCCGAATTATTGTTTCAAGCCGAGTCATTGGGGATTCCCACGCAAATCACCGATATCACCCTCGAGCAGCTGCAATGGGCTGACGAGGTCTTTGTCTGCAACAGCGTGTATGGCGTTTGGCCGGTGCGCGCCTATGCGGCACTGAGCTGGCCGGTTGGGCCGCTCACCCGTAAACTCCAAACCATTGCTCGTGCGCTACTGGATGCTTGATTCGTGAGACGTAAATTCTTGCTGCTGCTGGAAACCGGATTGGTTCTGGCGGGGCTGTTGGCGGGCGCTTGCGCCTGGAAAATCGATTCGGCGCTGGAACAGCCGCTGAACATCGCCCAGGAAGAGCTGCTGGAAGTGCCCAAAGGCACTACGCCAAACCGCACCTTCCTTCGACTCGAAGCCGATGGCGTCATCAAAGACGCTTTCTGGCTGCGTGTGTATTGGCGCTTTAATCTGGCAGGGCAGCCGCTGCACAGCGGCGAATACCGCATGGTGCCCGGTATGACAGTCAACGGGCTGATCGACCTGTGGAAGCGCGGAGAAATGGTGCAGTACAGCCTGACGCTGGTCGAAGGCTGGAATTTCCATCAGGTTCTCGCGGCCCTGGCCAAGGATGAAAAACTCGAGCAGACCCTCAACGGTCTGAGCGACAGCCAAGTGATGGACAAGCTCGGGCACAGCGGGATTTTCCCCGAAGGGCGATTCTTCCCCGACACGTATCGTTTCGTGCGCGGCATGACCGACGTCGATCTGCTCAAGAAAGCTTACGACCGCCTCGATGAGGTCCTCCTCAAGGAATGGAACCAGCGCGCTGCCGACGTCCCTTACACCGAGCCCTATCAGGCGCTGATCATGGCCTCGCTGGTGGAAAAGGAAACCGGTGTGCCGCAGGAGCGTCGGCAGATCGCCGGCGTGTTCGTGCGGCGTATGGAGATGGGCATGCTGTTGCAGACTGATCCAACCGTGATTTACGGTCTGGGTGATCGTTACAACGGCAAGTTGACCCGCGCTCATCTCAAGGAGCCGACGCCGTATAACACTTACATGATTGCTGGCCTGCCGCCGACGCCGATTGCGATGGTGGGCCGCGAAGCGATCCATGCGGCGTTGAATCCGGCGCACGGCAACAGCCTGTATTTTGTCGCGCGCGGTGATGGCAGCCACGTGTTCTCCGATGATCTGGACGCCCACAACAATGCGGTGCGCGAGTTCCAGATCAATCGACGCGCCGATTATCGTTCCAGCCCTGCGCCGACTGTTACGCCGCCGACGGAGGATGCTCAGGCGCCAATCCCGGCAGCTTCGCCCGACACGGCGATCGAAGAAATGCCGCCAGTAGCGCCGCAAGATTCCGGGCAAGACTCTGTACAAGAGCAAGAGCCTGCACAAGAACCTGCGCCAGCACCCGAAGCGGATGCGCCCGCGCCGCAAAGCCCGCAATGACTCTGACTAAGGACTGCCTGTGACTGGCTTGTTTATTACCCTGGAAGGCCCGGAAGGTGCCGGCAAGAGCACCAATCGCGAATACCTGGCCGAACGTCTGCGCGCCGCCGGGATCGAGGTGGTGTTGACCCGGGAGCCTGGCGGCACGCCCTTGGCCGAACGGATCCGTGACGTGCTGTTGGCGCCGGTCGATGAGGTCATGAACCCCGACACCGAGCTGCTGCTGGTGTTCGCCGCGCGAGCCCAGCATCTGGCCGAGGTGATCCGCCCGGCACTGGCCCGTGGCGCGGTAGTCCTGTGCGATCGCTTTACAGATTCGACCTATGCCTACCAGGGCGGTGGTCGTGGTTTGTCGCTGGAGCGCATCGCGGCCCTCGAAACGTTCGTCCAGGGCGATCTGCGCCCGGATTTGACGCTGATCTTCGATTTGCCAGTAGAAGTGGGCCTGGCCCGCGCCAGCGCCCGCGGTCGACTGGACCGCTTCGAGCTCGAAGGCCGAGCGTTTTTCGATGCAGTGCGCACAGCCTTCCTCGAGCGCGCCAAAGCGGATCCTGCGCGTTATGTCCTGGTGGATGCCGCTCAGCCGCTGGCACAGGTTCAGCAGTCTCTTGATGTTTTGTTGCCGCGTCTGCTGGAGCTGACCCGTGGCTGAAGCCTATCCGTGGCAGGACAGTCTCTGGCAGCAATTGGCCGGGCGTGCCCAACACGCTCACGCCTATTTGCTGCATGGCCCGGCCGGGATCGGCAAGCGTGCACTGGCCGAGCGTCTGATGGCCCATTTTTTGTGTCAGCGCCCGACCGCCCAAGACGCCTGCGGTGAGTGCAAATCCTGCTTGTTGCTGAAGGCTGGCAGTCACCCCGACAACTACATCCTGGAACCGGAAGAAGCAGACAAGGCGATTAAGGTCGATCAGGTGCGTGATCTGGTCAGCTTCGTGGTTCAGACCGCGCAGATGGGCGGGCGCAAAGTGGTGCTGATCGAACCGGTCGAATCGATGAACATCAATGCCGCCAACGCCTTGCTGAAAAGCCTTGAAGAACCATCCGGCGACACCGTTTTGCTGTTGGTCAGCCACCAGACCAGCCGTCTGTTGCCGACCATCAAGAGCCGCTGCGTTCAGCAGGCCTGTCCGTTGCCTAGTGAAGCGATGAGTCTGGCTTGGCTGGCCAGCGCTTTGCCGGACTGTTCGGAAGAAGAGCGCATTGAACTGCTGACCCTCGCCGCCGGTTCGCCATTGGCCGCGGTCAAATTGCAGGCGCAGGGCGTGCGCGAGCAGCGGGCGCTGGTGGTTGAAGGAGTAAAGAAACTGCTTAAGCAGCAGCAATCGCCAACGCAACTGGCCGAGGAGTGGAAAACCATTCCCATGTTGCTGCTGTTCGACTGGTTCTGCGACTGGTCGAGCCTGATCCTGCGTTATCAATTGACTCAGGATGAAGCAGGGCTGGGCCTGGCAGACATGCGCAAGGTGATTCAATACCTGGCGCAGAAGTCCGCACAAGACAAAGTCCTGAATATCCAGGACTGGATCCTCGCCCAGCGCCAGAAAGTGATGAGCAAAGCCAACCTCAATCCGGCATTGTTGCTGGAGGCGCTGTTGGTGCAATGGGTATCCTTGCCTACCCAGAAGTGACTAGACTCTGATCATCCGAAATGGAGGTCAGTATGAATGAACCTGTCAGTCCAGGGCCGCGCAACGGCATCTTGTCCCTGACCATCAAGGACAGGGCCGTGCTCTACGCGGCCTACATGCCATTCATCAAAAATGGTGGCCTGTTTATCCCGACCAACAAGAGCTACAAGTTGGGCGATGAGGTCTTCATGTTGCTGCACCTGATGGACGAACCGGAAAAGATTCCGGTCGCCGGCAAGGTTACCTGGATCACCCCCAAAGGTGCCCAGGGCAATCGCGCCGCCGGGGTTGGCGTGCAATTCAACGAAGGCGACAACACCGCGCGCAGTCGAATCGAAACCCATCTGGCCGGAGCCCTGAAGTCCGACCGTCCCACTCATACGATGTAAGTTGCAGTCCTTTTATGCTCGTAGATTCCCATTGTCACCTTGACCGCCTCGACCTCACCGCCCATGACGGCTCCCTGGATGCCGCGCTCGATGCGGCACGTGAACGCGGGGTAGGGCACTTTCTGTGCATTGGCGTCAGCGCCGATAACGCAGCAGACGTCAAAGCCCTGGCCGAACGCTACGACGATGTCGACTGTTCAGTCGGCGTGCATCCACTCGATGTGCAGCCGGGTGCCGCACCGGCGCTGGATTGGCTGTTGCGCGAACTCAATCATCCGCGGGTGGTGGCGATCGGTGAAACCGGTCTGGATTATCACTACGAGCCGGAAGCGGCAGCGTTGCAGCAGGAATCGTTCCGCCTGCACCTGCAAGCGGCGCAACAGACCGGCAAACCGGTGATCATCCATACCCGTGGCGCGCGGGCCGATACCCTTGAGCTGCTGCGCGAAGCTGCACTGCCTCAGGCGGGCGTGCTGCATTGCTTCACCGAAGACTGGGAGATGGCCAAGGTCGCGCTGGACATGGGGTATTACATTTCCTTGTCCGGTATTGTCACTTTTCGCAATGCCGATGCCCTGCGGGATGTGGCCAGCAAGGTGCCAGCTGACCGGTTGCTGGTGGAAACCGACTCGCCGTACCTGGCGCCGATCCCTTATCGCGGCAAACCGAACCTGCCGCAGTACGTGCGTGAGGTAGCGGAATTTCTGGCAATGTTGCGAGGTGAGTCCTACGAGCGATTTGCCGAGCAGACCACCGATAATTTCAAGCGTTTATTCCCGTTGGCGCACGTCAGGGCATCGGTGTAACGTTAGAAAAGATCGCAGCCTGTGGGGTTTTTGGCCACTGAATCGCAGGCAAAAAAACCCGGGTTCTGGGGGTGAATCCGGGTTAAGACCATTAGGAGTAAAACAAAGGCACGCAATCCTTTGGTACCTTCATCGGCGCGACACTTGGGGGAGATGCCTCGCCGACAGTTGAAGTATTGATCAGTATTGCGCCGAGTCCAGTTTAGCTGGTCGGGTTTTTAAACAAATTTGGAATACGCGCGCTTCGGTTGAGTTCTCATCAGCCGGCGATGGTGTGCGAATTCATCAAGAAACACATATATGGTCGGATGATCCGTGCATTTTGGCGTAAGTTAGGCATAATACGCGGCTTCGAATTTTGACCCCTACAGACCTTTTCTTATGCATAAAGAACCTCGTAAGGTCCGTGAGTTTCGTCGCCGCGAGCAAGAAATTCTCGATACCGCGCTCAAGCTGTTCCTCGACCAAGGTGAAGACAGTGTCACCGTCGAGATGATTGCTGATGCCGTCGGTATCGGCAAAGGCACGATCTACAAGCACTTCAAATCCAAGGCGGAGATCTATCTGCGCTTGATGCTCGATTACGAGCGCGATTTGAACGAGCTGTTGCATTCGGCCGATGTTGATAAGGACAAGGAAGCCCTGTCCCGGGCCTACTTCGAATTCCGCATGCGCGATCCGCAACGCTATCGGTTGTTCGATCGCCTGGAAGAAAAGGTGGTCAAGGGCAACCAGGTGCCGGAGATGGTCGAGGAACTGCACAAGATCCGCGCCTCGAACTTCGAACGCCTGACCCTGCTGATCAAGGGCCGGATCAGCGAAGGCAAGCTCGAAGACGTGCCGCCTTACTTCCATTACTGCGCGGCCTGGGCGCTGGTGCACGGCGCCGTGGCGCTGTATCACTCGCCGTTCTGGAGCAACGTGCTGGAAGATCAGGAAGGTTTCTTCCAGTTCCTGATGGATATCGGCGTGCGCATGGGTAACAAGCGCAAGCGCGATACCGACACGCCGAGTAGCTGAACCCGTCAGTTGCTCTTGTTGCGCCATGATTTAGCTACATGGCGCAGTACCGCAGGAATATACTCAGGCATAGGGCTTGCTAAAACTTGATTTGTGAGTCAAGTTTTGCGCGTTCGAATCTTCTTTCGCCGGAGTGATCCATGATCGTTGACCGTCAAGGCAGGCGTTTTCGCAATTTGCGGATCAGTCTGACCTCAGCCTGCAACTACGCATGTACCTACTGCGTGCCCAACGGTAAGCGCTTGGTGGCTGCACAGGATGAGTTGTCGGCCGAGGCCATGGCACGCGGCGTGGCCTATCTGATCGAGGCGGCGGGCATCGAGCGTTTGCGCATTACCGGTGGCGAGCCACTGGTCAGCCCCAAACTCGAAGCCTTCATGACCGCTGTCGGGCAGATGGGCCTGGCGGACATCAGCCTGACCACCAATGGTCAGTTGCTGGCGAAGAAGCTGCCGCTACTGGTGGACGCCGGCATTCGGCGCATCAACGTTTCCCTCGATACCCTGGATGCCAGCGCTTTTCGCAGCATTGCGCGCGGCGGCGATCTGGCGACCGTCCTCGACGGCATGGATCAGGCCGCCGCAGCCGGCATGAAGATCAAGGTCAATATGGTGCCGTTGCGTGGGCAGAACCTGGATCAGGTGATGCCGTTGCTCGACTACTGCCTGGAGCGCGGCTACGAGTTGCGCTTCATCGAGTTGATGCGCATGGGCCACCTGGCCAGCGACTCCAACGCCTTCCTGCAGCAGTTCGTCAGCCTTCAGCAGTTGCTGAGCCTGATCGGCGAACGCTACGAGTACCTTCAGGCCGATGCGCCGGTCGATGCCACGGCGGTGCGCTACCAGATTCCGGGGCTGGGCCACTTCGGCGTGATCGCCAACGAAAGCGTTCCGTTTTGCCGCACCTGTTCGCGTCTACGTTTGTCGTCCACGGGTTGGCTGCATGGCTGCCTGTCGTCGAGCAATCGCCACTATGTCGGCGACTTGCTGGACAAGCCTCGTCATCAGGCGCTGCCGGCGCTGCAGCGACTGTTGGTTAAGGCGTTGGGAGACAAGCAGGAAGTGGCGTTCTCTGGTGGCGCGACCATCATGAAGATTATTGGCGGCTGATCGGGCCTCATCGCGGGCAAGCCACGCTCCCACAGGTCATCTGTCAGCCGTAGCTTCCACATTCGACACATGACCTGTGGGAGCGTGGCTTGCCCGCGATAGCTATCCTCCATTCACCCCCAAAAACAACTGACACACCCCCTGCACGTTGAGCTGGCGCAAAAGCTGCATCCCATGGCCATTCGCCGGTTTTCCGTCACCGGCCTCTGGAGGGTAGGATGCGTAGCCTGGTTTTGCTGCTGGCCGTTTTGGCGCTTGGTGGCTGCATGAATGTCAGCGATATGGCCGAAGGGACTCGCTACCACATGAGCGACGCGGGCCTGCTGGACCACAGCGACAGCCGTCGTGTGAATAACTTCCGCATTCAGCCGGACTCGTTCATCTACATCGCCCAGGGTGCCTTCGCGCCGCCGGGCAGTGCCTACCCGCGTCCTAACGTGGTGGCCGAAGAGGCCTTCAACGGCTTTATCGAATATTTCCCGATGGTCCGCCGCGCTCGCGCGCCGGAAGGCCTCGACGCTGCCATGGGCGAAGCCCGTGCCGCCGGCGCCCATTACCTGCTCTACACGCGTTTCGCCAAGGCCGACGACCGCATCGGCAACTCGGACGAATGGCTCGATCAGGAACACGTGGATCGCCTCGGTATCGACAACGGCGTGATTCAGATCATGTTGATCGAGACCAGCACCCAGTATTTGATTGATACTGCACGTATCAAGAGTCGTGGCGGTTTACTGACGTTCCACGACAACAAGCCAGAAGACTTGCTGGGCCCGCCGCTGGAGCAATATGCTCGTAGCCTGCTGGGGCTCAGCGACCAGTAATTCAAAGGAGAACGCCATGAGTGGCCCGCAAAAAGCCAACGACCTGTTGGGGCAAATCCCCAAAACCAAAGGCTTGCCGCCGGTCCACTTGTGGAACCCCGACTTCTGCGGTGATATCGACATGCGCATCGCCCGCGACGGCACCTGGTATTACCTGGGCACGCCGATCGGGCGCAAGCCGATGGTCAAGCTGTTCTCCACCATCATTCGCCGCGACGGCGATGATTACTTCCTGATTACCCCAGTCGAAAAGGTTGGCATCAAGGTCGACGACGCGCCATTCGTGGCGATTGCCGTGGAGGTCGAAGGCGAGGGTGACGCTCAGGTCTTGCGCTTTACCACCAACGTCGATGAAACGGCCGATGCCGGCGCCGAGCACCCTATGCGTGTGGTGATCGACCCGGTCACTCAAGAGCCCGCGCCGTACGTGCATGTACGCACCAACCTTGAAGCGCTGATTCACCGCAATGTGTTCTACCAACTGGTGGAACTGGCGGTGAGTCGTGAAATCGACGGGCAACGTTGGCTGGGCGTGTGGAGCGGTGGCGAATTCTTCCCTATCGGGCTTGAGCCGTAAGGGGCTGAGCGCTGGAAACGAAACGGCCCGTTATTGCAACGGGCCGTTTTTTTTGGGGGGCTTACAAACCCTTGCTCTTGAGTCGCGCGGCATGTTCAAGGTAGAGCATGACCGGGCTCACGTTCCAACTGTTGATCCCTGCCATCTGATTGACTGCGTCGAAATGGTCCATGGGGTAATCCGAGCGGATCACTTTGCCCAGATGCGAGCTGTATTGACCGACCAGTCCATCGTTGGCGTGCTTCTCTTTATAAAATAATTTCGACAGCACTTTACAGTTCAGATGGGTCGGGTCGAGGAGTTGCAGGCTTTGGAAGTTCTGCACTATCCCGCTCCAGGAGTAGTAATACACGCCGTTTTCAACTTCGTTGCCTTCCCCGCCCCAAACCTTTGGCATCCCTTGCGGGTACTTGCGATTGAAGGCAGCCAATCCTGCGCTGGTCAGCGATTCAAACGCCGCTTGAGGGTCCACGGGATTTTCCGGGTGGCCACTGATCAACGAAATGAAGGTGCCGACTGCGCTTAACAAGGCTAATACGAAGGCTTCGGGCAACTCTCCGGGCGTCAGTGCCTTATGCAGTTGGTCGGCAATCTCGGAGCCATGATTGGGGCAACTGACCGAGGTGACCGACGCGACTTTTTCCGGGTGCAGGGCTGCTACGTAGCGTGCGGCCAGAGGGCCTTGGCTATGGCCGATCAGATTGACCTTGGCGGCTCCGGTTTCCAGCAAAATGCGGTTGACGTGTTCGAGCAGTTTTTCACCGCGTTCCTCATTACCGTTGACGGTTGGAATATTCACGGCAAACACCTGAGCACCGGCGCGTTCCAGCGCTTCTTCGATTTCGAAGAAGTAGGGATAACCGGCGATTTTATCGAAGCCGAAAAGACCGTGAACCAACACAATGGGGTATTTCGTAGACGCATCCATGTCCATGTTCATACCTATCAATAGCGGATTTGAAGGGGTGCAGATCGCTGACTGCCCGATCTGCTGCGGCTAACCGTAGTTTACAAAGTGGATGGGATCAAAGCGCTTCGGGCAGCATTCGGACGAACAGCCATTGGTGGGCTACCTGAAAATCCAATTGACACCCAATCATATGATGATTAGCGTGGACACCCATCGCGAACGACTTTGTGTCGTTTGTTTTTATCACCGCTCGACGAGGTGCCCATGTCCAGCAGTTTTCATGCGTCGACGGTCGACTGGCTGGGGTGCTGGATCGCTGCCGGCCAGGTCAAACCCGGCGAAACCATCAAGGTCGAAGCCGATCTGGGCGAGCAGCTCGGTGTCAGCCGTACGGTCATCCGCGAAGCCATCAAAACCCTGGTCGCCAAAGGCATGCTTGAAGTCGGGCCGAAAGTCGGCACACGCGTATTGCCGGTGCGGCGCTGGAATCTCTTCGATCCGCAAGTCGTCGGCTGGCTGTCGCGCAGCGGCTTACCGGAAAACTTCGTCGATGACTTGCTCGACCTGCGCCGCACCATCGAACCCATGGCGGTGCGCTGGGCTTGCGAGCGGGCGACAGTGGAACAAGTGCAAGCGGTGCTTCAGGCCTATAACGCGCTGGAACGGGCCGTGGACAGCGGCATCGATTACAACCGCGCCGACCAGTTCTTCCACGAGTGCATTCTCGCCGCCAGCCACAATCAATTCATCGAACAAATGGTCCCGGCCCTCGGCGCGTTGCTGGCAGTGTCTTTCGAAGTGTCTGCCGCCGACCCGGACGAACTGCGCCGAACCTTGCCCATCCACAAAGACATGGCCGACGCCATCGCCGCCCGCGATGCCGCGCGGGGTGTGTGGGCCTGCATGACCCTGATCGATAACGCGGACCTGGCGATCAAACGCTTCTACCCCCAGGTCATGGCCGACAAGAAGGCTAGCTGACCAGACGAACCCTGTGGGAGCGAGCCTGCTCGCGATAGCAACGGTACATCCAGCATTTATGTGCCAGACAGACCGCTATCGCGAGCAGGCTCGCTCCCACATAAAACAAGAACAATGCAGGAGGTTTCATGACGTGGACTGCGGTTACCGGACACCGTGCGCAACTCGGCGAAGGCCCGTTCTGGGATGCACCGACCCAGGCGCTGTATTGGGTAGATATTGCCGGTAAACAAGCGCTCAGGCTGATCGGCGCCAATGTGCAAATCTGGCAAATGCCGGAGCACGTGTCCGCGTTCATTCCCTGCGAAAGTGGCGATGCCCTGGTGACATTGAGCAGTGGGGTTTATCGGCTGGATCTGGATTCTCCAGGCCTGGAACCTCGGCTGACCTTGTTCTGCGTCGCCGATCCGCAACCCGGCAATCGCCCCAACGAAGCCCGCTGCGATGCCCAGGGCCGGCTCTGGTTGGGCACCATGCAAAACAACATCGGTGAGCAGGGCGAAGATTTGCCTGTCGTGCGCCGCTCGGGGGGCCTATTTCGCATCGACCGCGATGCTCGGGTCACGCCGCTGCTTCGGGGATTAGGCATCCCCAACACGTTGCTGTGGAGCGACGACGGCACAACCCTGTATTTCGCCGACAGCCTCGACAGCACGCTTTACCGGCATTTCATCCATACCGACGGCAACCTGGACACCGCCTATGTATGGCTTGGCCCCCATGAACGTGGCGGCCCCGACGGCTCGGCGATGGATGCCGAGGGCTATATATGGAATGCCCGTTGGGACGGCAGTTGTCTGCTCAGATTGAACCCCGACGGTTATGTGGATCGAGTGATCGAACTGCCGGTCAGCCGTCCCACCAGTTGCGTGTTCGGTGGCGAAGACTTCAAAACCCTGTACATCACCAGCGCCACAAGCCCGCTCAATCACCCGCTGGACGGCGCGTTGTTATCGATTCGAGTGGATGTGCCCGGAAAAGCTTGTCAGCGGTTTGCTGGATAGATCCCAAAATATGGGACGTAAAATTATATATTGAGATTATTTGGTGGTCGGGTTTATAGTCGGCCCCATCAGTTACACGCACTCACACTTAAAAAAACAAAACAGGTGAAGTGATGCAGCGATATTCCACCGCACTCCCTTGCGGAGTCAGTGCTTCAGGCCGCCTCGGCGCCCGGGCGTTTTCGCGCCTGCCTGCCTATTCCCAACAGCTTTTTGACCGGACATCGACAGATGCCCGGTTATCGTCGTGCCTTCGAACAGGAGTGTTGATCCATGGCTGAACCTCTTTCCTTGCCACCGGTGCCCGAACCTCCCAAGGGGGAGCGCCTGAAAAACAAGGTCGTACTGCTGACCGGCGCCGCTCAAGGTATCGGCGAAGCGATTGTTGCAACCTTCGCCTCTCAGCAGGCCAAGCTGATCATCAGCGATATCCAGGTCGAAAAAGTCGAGAAAGTCGCGGCGCATTGGCGTGAACAAGGCGCAGATGTGGTGGCGATCAAGGCCGATGTGTCGCGCCAGCACGACCTGCACGCCATGGCCAGATTGGCCATCGAACTTCACGGCCGAATCGACGTGCTGGTCAACTGCGCCGGGGTCAACGTGTTCCGCGATCCGCTGCAAATGACCGAGGAAGACTGGCATCGCTGCTTCGCCATCGACCTGGACGGCGCCTGGTATGGCTGCAAAGCCGTGTTGCCGCAAATGATCGAGCAGGGCATTGGCAGCATCATCAACATCGCCTCGACCCATTCCACTCACATCATTCCCGGCTGCTTCCCGTACCCGGTGGCCAAACATGGCTTGCTCGGGCTGACCCGCGCCTTGGGCATCGAGTACGCACCCAAAGGCATTCGCGTCAACGCCATCGCGCCGGGCTACATCGAAACCCAGCTGAACGTCGATTACTGGAACGGTTTTGCCGACCCCCATGCCGAACGTCAGCGGGCCTTCGACCTGCATCCACCGCGGCGTATCGGCCAGCCGATTGAAGTGGCGATGACCGCTGTGTTCCTGGCCAGCGATGAAGCGCCGTTCATTAACGCTTCATGCATCACCATCGATGGTGGGCGCTCGGTCATGTACCACGACTGAATAACCCGGGTTTCAAGCGCGAAACTACGTCTGAAATCCAATCATCATACGATATGACTATTGGCTCATGCTTCGACCGCTGTATTGGCTTTCAAATAACGCTCAAAAAAAATAACAAGGAGTCAGCTTATGAAACGTCGTCGTGGGATCCGTTCCCTGTGCTGTACCGCTTTGGCGGTTACCGCGGTCAGCCTGAGCAGTACGTTGCTGGCGGCCGAGGAAGTGAAGATCGGTTTTCTGGTCAAGCAAGCGGAAGAGCCCTGGTTCCAGACCGAATGGGCCTTCGCTGAAAAGGCCGGTAAGGACAAGGGCTTCACCGTCATAAAAATCGCCGTGCCTGATGGCGAGAAAACCCTCTCGGCCATCGACAGCCTGGCGGCCAACGGCGCCAAGGGCTTCGTGATCTGCCCGCCGGACGTTTCCCTCGGTCCGGCCATCATGGCCAAGGCCAAGCTCAACGGTTTGAAAGTGATCGCCGTCGATGACCGTTTCGTCGATGCCGGTGGAAAGTTCATGGAGCACGTGCCGTACCTTGGCATGGCAGCCTTCGAAGTCGGCCAGAAGCAGGGCGCCGCCATGGCCGCCGAAGCGAAAAAACGCGGCTGGGACTGGAAAGACACCTACGCGGTGATCAACACCTACAACGAACTCGACACTGGCAAAAAACGCACTGACGGTTCCGCCAAAGCGCTGGAAGACGCCGGTATGCCGAAAGATCACATCCTCTTCTCGGCGCTGAAAACCCTCGACGTACCGGGCAGCATGGACGCCACCAACTCGGCCTTGGTGAAGCTTCCGGGTGCGGCGAAAAACCTGATCATTGGCGGCATGAACGACAACACCGTGCTGGGCGGCGTGCGCGCCACCGAAAGCGCCGGTTTTGCCGCGGCCAACGTGATCGGCATCGGCATCAACGGCACCGATGCTATCGGCGAACTGAAGAAGCCCAACAGCGGCTTCTTCGGCTCGATGCTGCCGAGCCCGCACATCGAGGGCTACAACACCGCGAGCATGATGTACGAGTGGGTCACCACCGGCAAAGAACCGCCGAAATACACCGCGATGGACGACGTTACGCTGATCACGCGCGACAACTTCAAGCAGGAACTGGAAAAAATCGGCCTGTGGAACTGAGGCACGGTTGATTTCATCGGCAGCCCTGGCGACGGGGCTGCCTGACCGGTGTGATGAGGTGGGTTTATGCACGCACAAATACAGACAGATCAACAGAGCGTTGGCGGCAGCCTGCGCTTCAACGGGATCGGCAAAACCTTTCCCGGGGTGAAGGCGCTGGACGGCATCAGCTTCGTCGCCCATCCGGGGCAGGTTCACGCCTTGATGGGCGAGAACGGTGCCGGTAAATCCACGTTGTTGAAAATCCTCGGCGGTGCTTACACGCCAAGCAGCGGCGATCTGCAGATCGGCGAGCAGACGAGGGTCTTCAAGTCCACCGCCGACAGCATTGGCAGCGGGGTCGCGGTGATCCATCAGGAGCTGCACCTGGTGCCGGAAATGACCGTGGCCGAGAACCTGTTTCTCGGGCATCTGCCGGCGAGTTTCGGCCTGATCAATCGCGGCGTTTTGCGGCAACAGGCATTGGCCTGCCTTAAAGGCCTGGCCGATGAAATCGATCCGCAAGAGAAGGTCGGGCGCTTGTCCCTCGGCCAGCGGCAACTGGTGGAAATCGCCAAGGCGTTGTCCCGTGGCGCGCATGTGATTGCGTTCGACGAACCCACTAGCAGCCTGTCGGCAAGGGAAATCGATCGCTTGATGGCGATCATCGGGCGCCTGCGCGACGAAGGCAAAGTGGTGCTTTACGTCTCCCATCGCATGGAAGAAGTGTTCCGCATCTGCAACGCGGTGACGGTGTTCAAGGACGGTCGCTTCGTGCGCACCTTCGAGGACATGAGCGCGCTGAGCCATGACCAGTTGGTGACGTGCATGGTCGGTCGCGATATTCAGGACATCTACGATTACCGCAGCCGTCCGCGCGGCGCAGTGGCGCTCAAGGTCGACGGATTACTGGGGCCGGGCTTGCGCGAGCCGGTGAGTTTCGAGGCGCACAAGGGTGAAATCCTCGGCCTGTTCGGGCTGGTGGGGGCCGGGCGCACCGAGCTGTTCCGGATGCTCAGCGGGTTGACGCGCAACACCGCCGGGCGCCTGGAACTGCGCGGTCGTGAACTGAAATTGCATTCGCCCCGCGATGCCATCGCAGCGGGGATTCTGTTGTGTCCCGAGGACCGCAAGAAGGAGGGCATCCTGCCGCTCGCCAGCGTCGCCGAGAACATCAACATCAGCGCTCGTGGTGCCCATTCCACCTTCGGCTGCCTGTTGCGCAGCTTGTGGGAAAAGGACAATGCCGACAAGCAGATCAAGGCGCTGAAGGTGAAGACGCCCAACGCTGCGCAGAAAATCATGTACCTGTCTGGCGGCAATCAGCAGAAGGCGATCCTCGGTCGCTGGCTGTCGATGCCAATGAAAGTCCTGCTGCTCGACGAGCCCACCCGGGGCATCGACATCGGTGCAAAAGCCGAGATCTACCAGATCATCCATAACCTGGCGGCCAGCGGCATCTCGGTGATTGTGGTGTCCAGCGACCTGATGGAAGTCATGGGCATTTCCGACCGCATCCTGGTGCTCTGCGAAGGCGCGATGCGCGGCGAACTGACCCGTGAACAAGCCAATGAATCCAACCTGCTGCAACTGGCGTTGCCACGCCAACGCGCTGCCGACGTGGTGAACTGAGAGGTGACTATGACCATCCAAAACAATGCTCTGCCAACCCCGCGCAAACCGCTGGACTTGCGGCGCTTTCTCGATGACTGGGTGATGCTGCTGGCGGCCGTCGGGATCTTCGTGCTCTGTACCTTGCTGATCGACAACTTCCTGTCGCCGCTGAACATGCGTGGCCTGGGCTTGGCGATTTCCACTACCGGGATTGCCGCGTGCACCATGTTGTATTGCCTGGCGTCCGGGCACTTCGATTTGTCGGTGGGCTCGGTGATTGCCTGCGCCGGCGTGGTTGCGGCAGTGGTAATGCGCGACACCGATAGCGTGTTTCTCGGTGTGAGTGCGGCGCTGGTGATGGGGCTGATCGTCGGGCTGATCAATGGGATCGTGATCGCCAAGCTGCGGGTCAATGCGTTGATCACCACGCTGGCGACGATGCAGATCGTGCGTGGCCTGGCTTACATTTTTGCCAACGGCAAAGCGGTGGGCGTTTCGCAGGAGCAGTTCTTCGTCTTCGGTAATGGTCAGTTGTTCGGTGTGCCGGTGCCGATTCTGATCACCATCGTCTGTTTCCTGTTTTTCGGCTGGTTGCTGAATTACACCACCTACGGGCGCAACACCATGGCCATCGGCGGCAACCAGGAAGCGGCGTTGCTCGCTGGGGTGAATGTTGACCGGACCAAGATCATTATCTTTGCCGTGCACGGTGTGATCGGCGCATTGGCGGGGGTAATTCTGGCGTCGCGCATGACGTCCGGTCAGCCGATGATTGGCCAGGGTTTCGAGTTGACGGTGATCTCGGCTTGCGTGCTCGGCGGGGTATCGCTGAGTGGCGGGATCGGGATGATTCGGCATGTGATTGCCGGGGTGCTGATTCTGGCGATCATCGAGAATGCGATGAATTTGAAGAATATCGATACGTTTTATCAGTATGTGATTCGCGGTTCGATCTTGCTGCTGGCCGTCGTGATCGACCGACTGAAACAACGCTGATTTTCCCTGGTGGGAGTGGGTTGTAACCGATCGTTCCCACGTTCTGCGTGGGAATGCAGCCCGGGACGCTCCGCGTCCCAACAGCGGACGCAGAGCGTCCATTGAGGCATTCCTTTGCTGCGCATGGGAACGATCATTTGGAGGATCCTTCGCCGACTTTCACAAAATATCCCTTGCTCGCCCCAACCCGTTTCAGCTATGACGGTACACCCGAGGTGTACATGATTAGACCGGTACGAATTGACAAGAAACAACAGGTGGTCGACGAGCTCGTCCGGCGCATCGAAAACGGCCTCATGGAGGACGGCGTTCTATTGCCGGGCGAACATCAGTTGGCTCAAGAATTCAAGGTCAGCCGAGGCACGCTGCGTGAAGCCCTGGCCGAACTGAAACGGCGCCACTACATCGCTACGCAAAGCGGGGTGGGGTCCATCGTCACGTTCGACGGTGTGGTACTCGATCAGCGCAGCGGCTGGGCCCAGGCGCTGGCCGACAATGGAGCGCTGATCAATACCGAAGTGCTGCGGCTGGAGGCGGTGACCCGTCCTGACCTGCTGCCACGTTTCGGCACCGATCAGTTCATCACTCTCGACCGTCGCCGCCGCGGCACCGATGGCACGCTGGTGTCCCTTGAACGTTCATTGATGCCCGCCACCGGAGGCCTGGAAGGTCTGCCGCGAGTCGGTCTGATCGATGACTCCCTGACCATCACGCTGGCCGCCTATGGCTACGTTGGCGACCACGGCGATCAGTGGATCGGCGCCGAACCCTTGAATGCCGAAGACGCCGAATTGCTCGGGCGCCCGGAGGGCACAGTGTTCCTCAAGGCCCTGCGCACCACTTACGACCGACAGAACCGCTTCATGGAGCAGGTCGAAAGCCTGCTCGATCCGGTGCATTTTCGTCTGCACCTGCAAATTGGAACTGCAAAATGACCGCGCTCAACCGTGCCCTCGGCGCGTTTTATGGACTGGCCCTGGGCGATGCGTTGGGCATGCCGACACAATCCCTGAGCCGCGCCGAGATCAAGGCGCGCTTCGGCGAGATCACCGATCTGCAAGACGCTGGCCCGGATCAGCCGATCGCCGCAAACATGCCCAAAGGCTCGATCACTGACGATACGGAGCAGGCGATCCTGGTCGGTCAGTTGTTGATTGAAGGCGAGGGCTGGATCGAACCGGAGGTGCTGGCCCAGCGCTTGATTGAATGGGAAGCCGGGATGCAAGCCAAGGGTTCGCAGGATTTGCTCGGCCCCTCGACCAAACGCGCGATCGAGATGATCCTCGCCGGCCACTCGCTGGAAGAGGCAGGGCGCTACGGCACCACCAATGGCGCGGCCATGCGCATCATGCCGGTGGGGATTGCGGCCGATGTTGCCAACCCCGAACGTTTCATCCGGGCCGTGGTGCAAGCCTGTCAGGTGACCCACAACACCACGCTGGGTATTGCCAGTGCGGCGGCGGTGGCGGCGGTGGTTTCTGCCGGGATCAATGGCATGGAGCTGGGCGAGGCATTGAACCTCGGCCAGCAGATTGCTCAGCAAGCCGAACGTCATGGTCACTGGGTCGCTGGCGGACGTATCGCCGCGCGCATCAGTTGGGCGTGGAGCATCAGCGACGACATCGACAAGGCGTTGCTGGCGGACTTTTTGTATGACGTGATCGGCACTTCGGTAGCCTCGCAGGAATCGGTGGTGGTGTCGTTTGCGCTGGCTCGGCAAGTGGCCATTGGTGAGATGAGTGCCTTCGAAGCGTTGTGCATGGCTGCCAGCCTGGGCGGAGATACCGACACCATCGCAGCGATTCTCGGCGCAATGCTTGGGGCTTGTCTGGGGCTTGAGAGTTGGCCGGTGGCGATGATCGGGAAGGTTAAAGCGGTAAATGATCTACAGTTGGAGCCGTTGGTGCAGGGGCTGTTGGCTTTGCGTTGACTGTACTGACGTCTTCGCGAGCAAGCCCGCTCCCACAAGGATGGCGCAATTCTCAAGGTTCACATCGAACCTGTGGGAGCGGGCTTGCTCGCGAAGGGCGCAACGCGCATTTGAGATTTTTCACCGCAATGGAGCGCACTGATATGGCCAGGACCGCCGGAAAGTTATGTCGACTTCCGAATTGCCCGCAACCAAAAACACAACAACGGCAACAGGAGCAGTTTTCATGAGTTCATCGAACACCGGGCAAAGTGCCGGGCAATTGGAAACCCGTGGTATCGAACCGGTGCCGGAAGGGGAGTGCAACGGTCACCCACTGCAACTGTTCTGGGTCTGGTTCGCAGCGAACATTTCCATTCTCGGCTTGCCGTTGGGCGCCACGCTGGTAGCCTTCCGCGGCCTGGCGATCTGGCAGGCGATCATCGTCGCCATCCTCGGTGCCGCCGGTTCGTTCGCGGTGGTCGGGATCATCTCCATTGCCGGTCGTCGTGGCCGCGCACCAAGCCTGACGCTGTCGCGAGCAATCTTCGGCGTACGCGGCAATATCGGCCCGACGCTGGTTTCGCTGATGTCGCGACTGGGTTGGGAAACCGTCAACACCACCACCGCCGCGTTCGTCTTGCTGTCGTTGTGCTCGATTCTGTTCGGCTCGCCGGTGGAAGCCAAAAGCGCGCCGCTGCTGACCCTCGCGTTCATCGCGATTTTCGTGCTGCTGACGTTGTCGGTGTCCGGTCTCGGTCACGCCACGTTGCTGGTGATCCAGAGATGGGCGACCTACGTGTTCGGTGCGTTGAACATCCTGGTCGGTGGTTTCCTCTGCGCGACCATCGACTGGAGCGCTGTATTCAACGCCACGCCAGCGCCCCTGAGCGCAATGATCATCGGCATCGGCACCATGGCCGCCGGCACCGGGATTGGTTGGGCCAACGCCGGTGCCGACATGTCGCGCTACCAGCACCGCAGCGTCAAAGCCGTGCGTCTGGTGGCGTCGGCGGCGTTCGGTGCGGGGATTCCGCTGGTGCTGCTGATTACCCTCGGTGGTCTGCTGTCAGTGGGCAACAATGATCTGGCCTCGGCCACTGACCCGATTGTCGCGATCCGCGACATGCTGCCGACCTGGATGGCCGTGCCGTACCTGATCACCGCATTCGGCGGGCTGCTGCTGTCGAACAACCTGTCGGTGTACTCCGCCGGTTTGACTACCTTGACCCTCGGCCTGAAGGTCAAACGCGTGTATGCGGTGGTGCTCGATATCATTGCGATCTTCGCCGGGTCGATCTACTTCATGCTGATCGCCGAAAGTTTTTACGGTCCGTTCATCACCTTCATTTCCTTGCTGGCCGTGCCGATCACGGCGTGGGTCGGGATCTTCGTGGTCGACCTGATTCACCGGCATTACTACAGCCCCAAAGACCTGCTGGACGTCAGCCCGAGCAGCGCCTACTGGTATCGCGGCGGCGTCGAGTGGCGCGCCTTCGGTGCATGGGCGCTGGCGATTGTGCTGGGTTTCAGTTTCACCACCATCGGTACTACTGAACAAGATGTCTGGTTCCGGGGCTTTTTGTCCGACTCCTGGCTGGGCCACAACGGCTTGGGCTGGATCGTGACGTTCCTGGTGGCCGGTGGCATTTACCGGGTACTCGGCGGTGCCGAGGACCGTCGCGCTGCGTTGATCGAGCTGGCTCATGCCTAAAATGCTACACACCGGCCAGGTCATGATCGACCTGGTCATGGCCGTGGATAAATTGCCTCAATCGGGCGGTGACGTGCTGGCGCAATCCGCCCGTTTCGAGGCTGGCGGTGGCTTCAATGTGATGGCTGCGGCCCGGCGAAACGGCTTGCCGGTGGTTTACCTCGGTGGCCATGGCAAGGGCCGTTTCGGCGACATGGCCCGAGAGGCGATGACGGCTGAAGGCATTCGGATCGGCATCGATCAGAGCACCGAGCGCGACACCGGGCTGTGCGTAGCGCTGACCGAAGCCTCGGCCGAGCGCACGTTCATTTCCTGCATCGGTGCCGAAGGCGAATTGGCCGCCGAAGACCTGGCGAGTGTGCCAGCCGAGGCGGGCGATTTTGTCTATGTCAGCGGCTATAGCCTGCTGCATGGCGGCAAGGCTCAGGCGCTGGTGGATTGGGTGCTGGATTTGCCGGACGGGATCAAGGTGGTGTTCGATCCGGGTCCGTTGGTGGATTCGCCAGACGCATCGCTGATGAAGGCCTTGTTGCCGCGCATCGATCTGTGGACCAGCAACCGTGTCGAGGCGCAGCGGTTTACCGGGGCGACGGACATCGGCGAGGCGTTGAAGCGGTTAGCGGATCATCTGCCGACAGAGGTGTTGACGGTGGTACGCGATGGGCCGCAAGGGTGCTGGATTAGCCAGCGTGGCGAGCACCAGCATGTGCCGGGATTCAAGGTAGTGGCGGTGGACAGCAACGGCGCAGGGGATGCTCACGCGGGAGTTTTTGTCGCCGGGTTGGCGCACGGATTATCGGCAGTCGAAGCGGCACGACGGGCGAATGCGGCTGCGGCGTTGGCGGTCACTCGCTGGGGGCCGGCGACTTCGCCGGGGGCGGCTGAGGTGGATGCGTTGATCCTCGAGACTTTCGGCGTCTGATCCACCGCTTTCGCGAGCAAGCCCGCTCCCACATTTGATCTGTGTCGTTCACACATTCAAACGATCAACATAGATCCAATGTGGGAGCGGGCTTGCTCGCGAAGAGGCCCTCAAACTCACCATCAATTCAGATCTTCAACCCGCCTTGCGCAACGCCTCGATCAACTCTTGCTTGCGCATGCTCGAGCGCCCTGGAATCTTCTTCGCCCGGGCTTCTTTCATCAGGCTGTCCACCGTCTGCGTATCACGCGAAGCCTTGCTGTTGCGCGGCTTGCCTTCACGGGTGGCCACCGCACGTCGGGCCGATTCCTTGCGATCCGCAGACTTGGCGCTGGCCGGCTTCTTGCGCCCGGAGCCGCCGGCGCGTTCACCTCCGCCCGACTGCTTGTTCACCGTGGCCCAGGCACGAGCTTCGGCTTCATCTTTCGACACGCCTTTGTGCTCGTAGCTTTCTTCGATGTGTTCGGCCTTGCGCTTTTGCTCGGCGGTGTATTTGTCTTTGCTTCCACGAGGCATGGGATTTCTCCTGGTTGTAGGAGCTGGCGAAGCCTGCGATCTTTTGCCTGTGAATGTTTAAGATCAAAAGATCGCAGGCTTCGCCAGCTCCTACATGGTTAGACATCCAGCTTGCGCGCTGCTTCAACCCCTGCTGCGCTGAGCTTGATCGGCAGGTTCAACGAGTGCTCGCCGGCTTCGTTGCGGACCACATGACCGTGCTGGATCAGCCCGCGTTCCTGCAGAGTCGCGAGCGTGCTGGCCACGACTCTCTCCCCGGTAATTGTCCAGAACCTCCTTGCCCAAGCCATTTGGGTGGGCGTGCAGCAGGCGGGTCAGGACTTCTTTTTCCAGGTTTTTATCGACGTTCATGGTTACCTCTTCGTCAGGATGGATTGGTATTGCATGTTCGCTCGCATTGGCGAACTTATTGATTGACGCTACGGCCTTCGGAGCCCGAGCCACCGGTGGTGGTTTTCGAGCCGACGCCGGTTCCGGCGTTATCGGGAGTCTGGGGGCCGGGTGTATTCATCCCGCCCTGACGACCCGCGTCGTCGTGATAAATGCGTGGGTCTGTGGCCGTCGGAGAAGGCGACCGGCCGCTGTCGATGCCTTGGGTGGCCGCAGATTCGGGTCTTTCGACTGGATCGGTCGGGTCGGTCCCGGAAGAGATGGTCGCGGCGAAGGCGACAGAGGTGAGCAATGTGGTGAGAGCGAGGGCGGTCAGTCGGGACGTGATCATGGTGTCGTCTCCGTTGATTAGAGTCCTTACCCGATATTGATCCTTCCCGACCTGGATTGGTGCCTGATGAACGACGAGCGGTGTCGCCCAAGCTTATTGGTCGACGCCGATTTCTTCCTTGAACAGCTCCATGAAACCCTTCAGGCGTTCGTGGCGAATCTGTGCCAGACGTTGACCGGTCGTCGTTTGGAAACCGTCCGCCAGGTGCAGCAGCTTGGTCTGGAAATGATCGAGGCAAAAGCGTTTGTCGTCGTAGTCCCGTTCTTTTGCTTCTGGGTCCAACGGGTCGTACAGCGCGCTGCCCATGCGCCCGGCAATGTAGAAGGTACGCGCCACGCCGAGCATGCCAAGGGAGTCGAGGCGGTCGGCGTCCTGGATGATTTTCGCTTCGAGGGTGGTGGGCGTGATGTTGGCGCTGAAGCTATGGGCTTCGATGGCGTGAACGACAGCCGTGATTTTTGCGTCAGGCCAATCCATGGCTGTCAGGACGGTTGAAGCTTTCTGCGCCGCCAGCCGTGATGCCTGTGAGCGCAGCGGCGAGTTCTTCTCCACCGCCACGCAATCGTGCAACAGCACGGCTGCCAGCAGCACCTCAAGATCGCCGCCTTCTTCGGCATGAAGCGTGCGCACGTTGTGCCACACCCGCTGCAAGTGCGACAGATCATGGGCGCCGTCCTCGCCAGGCTCCAGTGCATGAGGCAGCAGTTCAGAAGCCAGAGTGTGCAGCGGCGCGAAAGCGATGGTGGTCATGGAAATCCTTGGATTCGACTCGGTTTTTGTGATCAATGAGTACCCTGTGGGAGCGGGCTTGCCCGCGAAGACGTCAGCACAGTCACGCTGATTTCGCAGGCTGGCCTGTTCATGCAAAACGCCACAAAAACAGCGATGCTATATGACATTTTGCTTTCAAATGTGACGAGCATCGCGCGCGGACTTAGTATGGCGTTTTCAACTTTTGACAAGGCACGTTCATGACGATCGAAATCCGCTCGGCAACCCCCAGCGATGCTCCGCAAATACTCGCGTTCATCACTGAACTGGCGGACTTCGAACGTGCCCGCCACGAAGTCATCGCCAGCGTCGCTGACATCGAGCGCAGCCTGTTCAGCGAAGGCGCCACCGCCCATGGCCTGATCTGCCTGCGCGATGGCTTGCCGATCGGCTTTGCGGTGTTCTTTTTCAGCTATTCCACCTGGTTGGGCAGCAACTGCCTGTACCTCGAAGACCTCTACATCACGCCTGAACAACGGGGCGGTGGCGCCGGTAAAACTTTGCTGCGCCACTTGGCGAAAATCGCCTGCGCCAATGACTGCGGCCGTTTCGAATGGAGCGTGCTGGACTGGAACAAACCGGCGATCGAATTCTACAAATCCCTCGGCGCACAGCCGCAGGAGGAGTGGGTGCGGTATCGGATGGATGGGGCGGTGTTAAGGGATTTTGCCGAGGGCAATTGATCCCCTAAAAGATCGCAGCCTTCGGCAGCTCCTACACGGGATTGTGTTCGACCGCGCTATTGCGTCGCACATCGAATCTGTAGGGACTGCCGAAGGCTGCGATCTTTTTTTGTATATCTCCCAATATATGGGATTGATATTTATATATTGAGATTTACCTTCGTCCAGGTTTATAGTCCAGCTCACTCACTGCCAAAAAACAAAACAGGTGAAGCGATGCTGGCGCAACTGATCGCGCTCGATTGGGGGACAACCTCATTACGTGCTTACAAACTCGGCTTCGGTGGCCAGGTACTGGAACAGCGTGCGCTGTCGTCCGGGATCATGCAGCTGCCCAAGACGCCGCGAATCATCGCCGGGCAGGAATGCGCCGACGGTTTTGAATTGGCCTTCGATGAGGCGTGCGGTGACTGGCTCGACGCGCAGCCCGGTTTGCCGGTGATTGCTTGCGGCATGGTCGGCAGTGCTCAGGGCTGGCGCGAAGCGGCCTACTGCGACACCCCGGCGAACGTCGCCAATCTCGGAACTTCTCTACAAACCGTTCGTAGTCTTCGCGGTATCGATGTGCACATCGTGCCGGGCGTGATTCAGCGTTCGCGTTTGCCGAACGTGATGCGCGGCGAGGAAACCCAAGTCCTCGGCGTGTTGCAGAATCTGCCGAGCGGGGCGGGCAACGATCTGTTGATCGGTTTGCCGGGCAGCCATTCGAAATGGGTGGAAGTGGCCGACGGCTGCATCGTGCATTTCGATACTTTCATGACTGGCGAAGTCTTCGCCGTCCTCAGTGAACACAGCATTCTGGGGCGCACTCAACAGCGTGGCGCGTCTTTCGATGGCGAAGCGTTTGATCGTGGCGTGCGGGTGGCTCTGTCGGCGGACGGCGAGATCGGACCGCTGTCAACATTGTTCAGTGCCCGCAGTCTGGGGCTGACCGGTGAACTCAGCGCCGTCGCGCAACCGGACTATCTGTCCGGTCTGTTGATCGGCCATGAACTGTCGGCCCTGGCCAATGTTCAGCGGCGTCGGCGCAACAGCGTGCACCTGCCGTCGATCATCCTCATCGGCAACGCACAGCTCTGCGCCCGCTACAGCCGGGCGCTCGACGCCTGCGGTTTTGCCCGCGTGACCCTCGCCGAGCAGGCTACCGAACGCGGGTTGTGGCAGTTGGCGGTCGCCGCCGGGCTGATCACGACACCCCCATCCCGTTAAACCTGACTGGAGGTCTGACATGCTCAAGCAAGCACTGGCACAAAACGGTCTGATCGCGATCCTGCGTGGCCTGCGTCCGCAAGAAGCGGCAGCCGTCGGCGAAGTCCTGTACTCGGCCGGATTTCGCGTCATTGAAGTGCCGCTTAATTCCCCTGAACCGTACGAAAGTATCCGCATCCTGCGCAGTACCTTGCCCGCCGATTGCCTGATCGGTGCGGGCACGGTGTTGACGCCGGAACAGGTCGAGCAAGTGAAAGCGGCGGGCGGCCAGGTGATCGTCATGCCTCATAGCGATGCCAAGGTGTTGCGTGCGGCGAAGGCAGCGGGGCTGTTCCTGTCGCCGGGCGTGGCGACGCCGACCGAAGCCTTTGCTGCATTGGCCGAAGGGGCAGATGTGCTGAAGATGTTCCCGGCCGAACAGATGGGCCCCGCCGTTGTGAAAGCCTGGCTGGCGGTGTTGCCGGCAGGGACGGTGCTGGTGCCGGTGGGCGGGATTACGCCGGACAACATGCAGGTGTTTATCGAGGCCGGCGTCAAAGGTTTCGGCCTCGGTTCCGGGTTGTTCAAACCGGGCATGACGGCTGACGAAGTAGCGGTACGCGCCAAGGCGTATGTCGCTGCCTGGAATGCTTTGCGTTAAGACTTTTTGGCGCTGCGAGCGCTGCATCTATAAGAGCTGCATTAATAAAAAGAGAGTACGAGAGATGAAAATCACCAAACTCACCACCTTCATCGTTCCGCCGCGCTGGTGCTTCCTCAAGGTCGAAACCGACGAGGGCGTAACCGGTTGGGGTGAGCCCGTGGTCGAAGGCCGCGCGCACACCGTCGCTGCTGCGGTTGAGGAATTGTCCGACTACCTGATCGGCAAAGACCCACGCAACATCGAAGACATCTGGACCGTGCTCTACCGTGGCGGCTTCTACCGTGGCGGCGCGATCCACATGAGCGCGCTGGCCGGCATCGACCAGGCGTTGTGGGACATCAAGGGCAAGGCTCTGGGTGTGTCGGTCAGCGATCTGTTGGGTGGTCAGGTGCGGGACAAGATTCGCGTTTATTCATGGATCGGCGGTGATCGCCCGGCGGACACTGCTCGTGCCGCGAAAGAAGCGGTCAGCCGTGGTTTCACCGCGGTGAAAATGAACGGCACCGAAGAACTGCAATTCCTCGACTCCTTCGAGAAGGTCGATCTGGCGCTGGCCAACGTCGCCGCCGTGCGCGATGCCGTCGGCCCGAATGTCGGCATCGGCGTGGACTTCCATGGTCGGGTGCACAAGCCCATGGCCAAGGTGCTGATGAAGGAACTCGACCCGTACAAGCTGATGTTCATCGAAGAGCCGGTGCTCAGCGAAAACTACGAAGCGCTGAAGGAGCTGGCACCGCTGACCAGCACGCCGATTGCCCTCGGCGAGCGGTTGTTCTCGCGCTGGGATTTCAAACGCGTGCTCAGCGAAGGCTACGTCGACATCATCCAGCCGGATGCCTCCCACGCGGGCGGCATCACCGAAACCCGCAAAATCGCCAACATGGCCGAAGCCTACGACGTGGCTCTGGCGCTGCATTGCCCGTTGGGCCCGATTGCCCTGGCGGCGTGCCTGCAACTGGACGCTGTTTGCTACAACGCGTTTATCCAGGAGCAGAGCCTGGGCATTCACTACAACGAGAGCAATGACCTGCTCGATTATGTGAAAGATCCGCGGGTGTTCGACTACGACAAAGGCTTCGTGAAAATCCCCAACGGCCCGGGCCTGGGCATTGAGATCAACGAGGAATACGTGATCGAACGCGCCGCCGTCGGCCACCGCTGGCGCAACCCGATCTGGCGCCATGCCGATGGCAGCTTTGCCGAGTGGTGATATTCACGCGGTGATCGTTCCCACGCTCTGCGTGGGAATGCCTCACTGGACGCTCTGCGTCCGCTCTTGGGACGCAGAGCGTCCCTGGCTGCATTCCCACGCAGAGCGTGGGAACGATCAACAACCACGACCTCAATAAACATAAGAAGAGGCACCCCCCATGCAACCGCAAACCCTCACCGGGCAGGCGTCGTTGGTGACGCCGAGCCGCAAGCGGTTTTTCATCATGGTCCTGCTGTTCATTACCGTGGTGATCAACTACCTGGACCGCAGTAACCTGTCCATTGCCGCCCCGGCGCTGACCAGCGATCTGGGCATCGATCCGATCCATGTCGGGCTGATTTTTTCCGCATTCGGCTGGACTTACGCCGCCATGCAAATCCCCGGCGGCTGGCTGGTGGACCGAGTGCCGCCGCGCATCCTGTATAGCGTCGCATTGCTGCTGTGGTCGATTGCCACGGTGATGCTCGGCTTCGCCGCCAGTTTCATCGCGCTGTTTGTGCTGCGCATGGCCGTTGGTGCGCTGGAAGCACCGGCGTATCCGATCAACAGCCGCGTGGTGACGACCTGGTTCCCTGAGCGTGAACGCGCCACGGCCATCGGTTTCTACACCTCCGGGCAGTTCGTTGGGCTGGCGTTTCTCACGCCGGTACTCGCGTGGTTGCAACATCAATATGGCTGGCACATGGTGTTTGTCAGCACCGGTGTGGTGGGCATTATCTGGGCGGTGATCTGGTACGCGGTGTATCGCGAACCGCGTGATTTCAAGGGCGCCAATGACGCTGAAATCGAGCTGATCCGCAAAGGCGGCGGGCTGGTGGATATCCAGGCTGAAACCGCGAAGGCCAAGGCGAAATTCAGCTGGGTCGACCTCGGGATTGTCCTGAGTAAACGCAAGTTGTGGGGCATCTACCTCGGCCAGTTTTGCCTCAACTCGACGTTGTGGTTTTTTCTGACGTGGTTCCCGACCTATCTGGTGAAATATCGCGGCATGGACTTCATCAAGTCTGGCTTGCTGGCGTCGCTACCGTTTCTGGCGGCCTTCGTCGGCGTGCTGTGTTCGGGGTTCTTCTCGGACTTTTTGATCCGTCGCGGCTACACGGTGGGTTTCGCCCGCAAGTTGCCGATCATTGGTGGCTTGCTGATTTCCACTTCGATTATCGGCGCCAACTTCGTCGACTCGACGCCGCTGGTGATTGCCTTCCTCGCGTTGGCCTTCTTCGGCAATGGCCTGGCTTCGATTACCTGGTCGCTGGTGTCGACCCTGGCCCCGGCGCGCTTGCTTGGACTGACCGGTGGCGTGTTCAATTTCATCGGCAACCTGGCGGCGATTACCACGCCGATCGTCATCGGTTTTCTCGCCTCCGGTGATTCGTTTGCCCCGGCGATTACCTATATCTCGGTTCTGGCGTTGTTGGGTGCGCTTTCCTACGTGTTGCTGGTGGGCAAGGTCGAGCGTATCAAGTTGTAGTCGCGGCCATCGGGCGACCATAATGCCGCCCGTTCACTCGCTCAACGGTAAAGGCTGGATATGCAGGAAGACGCCCCAAAAATCGCCAAGGACGCCGCGCCGACTGGCACCCAGACACTGCTTCGTGGTTTGGGTGTGGTTCAGGCCGTGGCCAGTGGCGCCCGCGATCTCAAGGAAATCGCCCGGCTGATCGGCACGACGCGCAGCACCACCCATCGTCTGGCCAGTTGCCTGGTGGACGAACGATATTTGCGGGTGGTGCCGCAAGTCGGTTATCTGCTGGGGCCGAAACTGATCGAGCTGGGTTTCCAGGCACGTGAAGAGCTGCCACTGGTGACGTTGGCCGGGCCGTATCTGGATGAGTTGTCGGCGTTGACCGGTGACACCATTCACTTGGCGATTCGTGAAGGCGACGAGGTGTTGTACCTGCTCAAGAATCCAGGACGCAATGGTCCGGAAATGCGTTCGCGAGTGGGTCATCGCATGCCATTGGCGCGTACCGGTATCGGTAAGGCGCTGATGCTCGATGACACGCAGGAAGAATGGCAACGGCTGTACGAAATCAGCTTGCCGGTGGGTGGGAAGAATCAGTTCTGGCCGCAGCACCCGGAGCAATCCTGGGAGCAGTTTCAGCAGCGCATGATTGAGTACGTGGCCGGCGGTTACGCCTTCGACCTGGAAGACAACGAACCGTCGATCCGCTGCGTGGCGGCGCCGATCCGCGATGCCAGCAAGCGCATCGTCGCCGGTATCAGCATCGCCAGCACCGTGCCGTATATGCCATTGGAAAAAATGGCCGAGCTGATTCCCCTGATCAAAGGGGTCACGGCTCGGCTTTCTGCTGAACTCGGCGCGAAAGTCTGATTAGACTTTCAGCGTCGCCATGTCGATCACGAAGCGGTACTTTACGTCACCGGCAATCATGCGGGTGTAAGCCTCGTTGATCTGGCGGATGTCGAGCATTTCGATGTCACAGGTGATGTCGTGTTCGGCGCAGAAATCCAGCACTTCCTGGGTTTCGGCAATGCCGCCGATCAGCGAGCCGGCCAACACACGACGACCCAATATCAGTTTGGCAGCGTGAACCGGTGGATCGATCGGCTCGACCAAGCCCACCAGAATGTGTACGCCATCGAAACGCAGGGTATCGAGGTAGGGATTAAGGTCGTGCTGCACCGGAATGGTGTCCAGCAGGAAGTCGAAATGTCCTGCGGCGGCTTTCATCTGTTCTGCATCGGTGGACACGATCACGTGGTCCGCGCCTTGACGACGACCTTCTTCAGCCTTGCTCGCCGAGCGGGTGAACAACGTCACTTCAGCGCCCATTGCTTTGGCGAACTTAATGCCCATGTGACCGAGGCCACCCATGCCGAGAATCCCGACCTTGTCGCCCGCCTTGACGCCGTAGTGCTTGAGCGGCGAGTAGGTGGTGATGCCGGCGCACAGAATCGGCGCGGCGCTGGCCGGGTCGAGCTTCTCCGGGATACGCACGACAAAGTGCTCGCTGACCACGATGCTGTCGGAGTAGCCGCCCATGGTGTTGCTGCCATCGACCCGGTCCGGGGTAGCATACGTCATGGTCGGGCCTTCGAGGCAGTATTGCTCCAGATCCGCTTGGCAGGCTTCGCAGTGGCGGCACGAGTCGACCATGCAGCCGACCCCGACCAGATCGCCGACCTTGTGTTGAATCACATTCGCACCGACGGCGGTCACTTTTCCGACGATCTCGTGGCCGGGCATCAGTGGGTAAACAGCAATGCCCCACTCGTTGCGTGCCTGATGGATGTCGGAATGGCAGACGCCGCAGTAGAGAATGTCGATCGCAACGTCGTCGGCCCGTGGGCTGCGGCGTTCGAATTTCATCGGGGCGAGGGGAGTGGTGGCTGACTGAGCGGCGTATCCAATGGCGGTGTACATGGTGAACCTCGCGAAAGCGGTGACAGGTGAGGCGAGCAATTCTGGGCGCCGCACGGGTTACCGGCCATGGCGATTCCTCCGGGTGTCATGCCTAATCCTCCGGTATGTGCGTTTGATGGAGTGCATTGGCCATCAGACCTGCGATGATGTTTTCATCCCTTTTTTCGCGACTTTTTTGTGACTTCTTTTGTGAAGAGCTCCCCCATGTTGTTGACCCGTCACCTCGACGCCAATGCCACCCTGGTTTCGTTGATCCGGCCGCTGATCACCCGCGACGGCTTTGCGCCTACCGCGTTGCCGGGCGTGCAGCTTATGCGAGCCAGTTGTGATGTCGCCCGTGGCCCGCAAATCTACGAGCCAAGCCTGGTCATCATCGCCCAGGGCGGCAAGTTGGCGCATCTGGGCCCGCGTACTCTGGAATATGGCACTGGGCATTACCTGATTCAGGCGTTGCCAGTACCCTTCGAATGCGAGACGTTTTCAGCTCCAGATGGCCCGATGCTAGGCGTTTCCATCGCCATTGACCGGGTGCTGCTCAGTGAATTGGTGCTGGGCATGGGGCTGGCGCCGGGGCGCACGGTTCCCGCACAGACGCCTGAGTCCATGACCTCGGCAGTCCTCGACGATGCCATGCGCGGTTGTGTGGAACGGTTGTTGCGCTGCCTGCACGATCCGCTGGAATGCCAGATCATGGGCCCGGCGCGTTTGCGTGAATTGTTGTTCGTGGCGTTGCGCGGGCCGCAAGCCGATGTATTGCGAGCGTTGGTGGAACAACAGGGGCAGTTCGCGCGGATCGCGGCTTCACTGAGTCATCTGCATGCGCATTACACCGAGCCGCTGAACGTCGAGACCCTTGCCAGTTGCGCGAACATGAGTGCGTCGACGTTTCATGAGCATTTCAAACGCTGCACCTTGTTGTCGCCGGTGCAGTATTTGAAGCGTTTGCGCTTGCTCAGGGCTCAGCAGTTGTTGCTGGGCGAAGGGTTGGGCGTGGCCCAGGTGGCGCATCGGGTGGGGTATCAGAGCACGTCGCAGTTCAGTCGTGAGTACAAGCGCTACTTTGAACGTAATCCTGGGGATGAGCGCGCAGCTTGATCCGACACCAATCCCCTTGTGGGAGCGGGCTTGCTCGCGAAAGCGGTGTATCAGTCGACATCAATGTTGGATGATAAACCGCCTTCGCGAGCAAGCCCGCTCCCACATTGGTTTGGTGTTGACGCTTGAATCGCGGGCAACAAAAAGGCCCCGTTTCGGGAGCCTTGATGTTCAGCGATTCGACTTACATGTTCGGGTAAGTCGGGCCGCCAGAGCCCTCCGGCGCCACCCAGGTGATGTTCTGTGCAGGGTCCTTGATGTCGCAGGTCTTGCAGTGAACGCAGTTCTGGGCGTTGATCTGGAAGCGCTTCTCGCCGTCTTCCTTGGTCACCACTTCGTACACGCCGGCCGGGCAGTAACGCTGGGCAGGTTCATCGTACATCGGCAGGTTCTTGCCGATTGGAATGCTCGCGTCGGCCAGCTTCAAGTGGCAAGGCTGTTCTTCTTCGTGGTTGGTACCCGAGATAAACACCGAGCTGAGTTTGTCGAAGCTGATCTTGCCGTCCGGTTTCGGGTAGTCGATCTTCTTGCAGTCGGCCGCCAGTTTCAGGCAAGCGTAATCCGGCTTGGTGTCATGCAGGGTGAACGGCAGTTTGCCGCCGAAGATGTTCTGGTCGAGCCAGTTGAAACCGGCACCGATGATTGGGCCGAACTTGTGCATCGCCGGGCCGAAATTGCGGCTGGCGAACAGTTCGTCGTAGAGCCAGCTCTTCTTGAAGGCGTCGACGTAAGTGGTCAGCTCTTCGGTGCCGTCTTTTTCAGCGAACAGTGCCTCGGCCACGGACTCAGCGGCGAGCATGCCCGACTTCATCGCGGTGTGGCTGCCTTTGATCTTGGCGAAGTTCAGCGTGCCGAGGTCGCAACCGATCAGCGCGCCGCCCTTGAAGACCATTTTCGGCAGTGAGTTCAAGCCGCCTTTGGAGATAGCGCGCGCGCCGTAGCTGATGCGCTTGCCGCCTTCCAGGTATTGCTTGAGCACCGGGTGATGCTTGAGGCGCTGGAACTCGTCGAACGGCGAAAGGAAGGTATTGCTGTAGGAAAGATCGACGATCAGGCCGACCACCACCTGGTTGTTTTCCAGGTGATAGAGGAACGAGCCACCGGTGTTCTCGGTGCCCATGATGTCCAGTGGCCAACCGGCGGTGTGGACCACCAGGCCTGGCTGGTGCTTGGCCGGGTCGATTTCCCAGATTTCTTTCAGACCGATGCCGTAATGCTGGGCGTCGGCTTCGCTGTCGAGGTTGAAGCGCTTGATCAGCTGCTTGCCGATATGGCCACGGCAACCTTCGGCGAACAGTGTGTACTTGGCACGCAGTTCCATGCCTGGGGTGTACAGGCCTTCTTTCGGATTGCCTTCGCGGTCAACGCCCAGATCGCCGGTAATGATCCCGCGAACTACGCCGTTCTCGTCGAACAGCGCTTCCTGGGCGGCGAAGCCCGGGTAGATTTCCACGCCCAGGTTCTCGGCCTGCTGGGCTAGCCAGCGGCACAGGTTGCCCAGGGAGATGATGTAGTTGCCTTCGTTGTGCATGGTCTTGGGCACAAAGAAATCAGGAATCTTCTGCGCGCTGTCGGCGTTTTTCAGAACGAAGATGTCATCGCGGGTGACTGGCGTATTCAGCGGCGCGCCGAGTTCTTTCCAGTCCGGGAACAATTCGTTCAGGGCGCGTGGTTCGAACACGGCACCGGACAGGATGTGAGCGCCGACTTCGGAGCCTTTTTCGACCACGCAGACGCTGATTTCCTTACCGGCTTCGGCGGCCTTCTGCTTCAAACGGCAGGCGGCGGACAGGCCAGCGGGGCCGGCACCGACGATGACCACGTCGAATTCCATGTATTCGCGTTCCACAGGCTATCTCCTACTCAAGGCTCAACAGTTTTTTCTAATTGGAGGTTTGGCGTTGCACCCATTATTTCTTCCGGCAACTTGCCGGAAGGGACAATGGATGACCCACCTTTCTCTCTAGGTGGCGCATTATATCTACACCACTCCTAGCGTCCAATACAAACGTTTGTTTGAATTGGCTCAAAGCCAGAGAAATCAAAGTCACGCGGCTTATGAACGGCTATTTTGCCGTATTGACCGGAATAGGTGTTCCGGTCAAGATACGGGCGGTTTTGCGCTCGCCGTAGGCTGACTGTTGGTTTCAAGAGCACCTCTAAAGACAGGGCGATGGCAGTACAAGGTGATATGTAGCGCAGGTTTGGCGCACAGTTTACACGCCGCGATAATGAATGACTCGTCGGTCACCACTGACGAACGGTTATTTGCCTCGTGAGCAACGTTCACCCGATACACCTGCCAGCGTTTTTAGAGGTGCCCTTGCGCCGATGAGCATCAACCGCCAGGTTCGCCTAGGCGACTTTCTTTTCACCGGAGAGTAACGAGGAATCCATGAAGGTTCTTGTAGCTGTCAAACGCGTTGTGGATTACAACGTCAAGGTTCGTGTCAAGGCGGACAATTCCGGCGTCGACCTCGCTAACGTCAAGATGTCGATGAACCCTTTCTGCGAAATCGCAGTGGAAGAAGCCGTACGTCTGAAAGAGAAAGGCGTTGCGACTGAAATCGTCGTCGTCTCCATCGGCCCGTCTACCGCTCAAGAGCAATTGCGCACCGCGCTGGCTCTGGGTGCCGACCGCGCCATCCTCGTCGAATCCGCTGAAGATCTGACTTCCCTGGCCGTTGCCAAGTTGTTGAAAGCTGTTGTCGATAAGGAACAGCCTCAACTGGTGATCCTCGGCAAACAAGCCATCGACAGCGACAACAACCAGACTGGCCAGATGCTCGCTGCATTGAGCGGCTACGGTCAGGGCACCTTCGCTTCGAAAGTCGAAGTGTCCGGCGACAGCGTTGCCGTGACCCGTGAAATCGACGGCGGCGCGCAGACAGTTTCCCTGAAACTGCCAGCCATCGTCACCACCGACCTGCGTTTGAACGAGCCGCGTTATGCGTCTCTGCCAAACATCATGAAAGCCAAGAAGAAGCCTCTCGAAGTGCTGACTCCGGACGCTTTGGGCGTTTCCACCGCCTCCACCAACAAGACTCTGAAAGTCGAAGCGCCAGCTGCACGCAGCGCGGGTATCAAGGTCAAGTCGGTGGCTGAACTGGTCGAGAAACTGAAAAACGAAGCGAAGGTAATCTAATCATGACTATCTTGGTAATCGCTGAGCACGACAACAAGGTTGTGGCTCCTGCCACCCTGAACACCGTTGCTGCTGCCGCCAAAATCGGTGGAGACATTCACGTTCTGGTCGCTGGTCAGAATGTGGGTGCTGTTGCTGAAGCCGCTGCGAAAATCGCTGGCGTGGCCAAAGTGCTGGTGGCCGATAACGCTGCTTACGCTCATCAACTGCCGGAAAACGTTGCTCCGCTGGTGGCCGAGCTGGGTAAGGCTTACAGCCACATCCTGGCTGCCGCTACTTCGAACGGCAAAAACATTTTGCCGCGCGTTGCTGCGACCCTGGACGTTGACCAGATCTCCGAGATCATCTCGGTTGAAAGCGCTGACACCTTCAAGCGCCCGATCTACGCCGGTAACGCCATTGCTACCGTACAGTCCAACGCTGCGGTCAAAGTGATCACCGTGCGTGCCACCGGTTTCGACCCGGTTGCTGCAGAAGGTGGTTCGGCTGCCGTTGAAGCGGTTGCGGCTGCTCACGACGCTGGCACTTCGAGCTTCGTTGGCGAAGAACTGGCCAAGTCCGATCGTCCGGAACTGACCGCTGCCAAAATCGTCGTTTCCGGCGGTCGTGGCATGCAGAACGGCGACAACTTCAAACATCTGTACGCCCTGGCCGACAAGCTGGGCGCGGCCGTCGGTGCTTCCCGCGCCGCGGTCGACGCAGGTTTCGTACCCAACGACATGCAGGTCGGTCAGACCGGCAAGATCGTTGCTCCACAACTGTACATCGCCGTCGGTATCTCCGGCGCGATCCAGCACCTGGCCGGCATGAAAGACTCCAAAGTGATCGTTGCGATCAACAAGGACGAAGAAGCGCCGATCTTCCAGGTGGCCGATTACGGCCTGGTGGCAGACCTGTTCGAAGCCATCCCCGAGTTCGAGAAGCTGGTCTAATCCGGCGGCTTGACTTATAAAGAGCCCGACCTTTTGGTCGGGCTTTTTTTTGCGAAAATAATAGGTTGTAGGGAGTGTCTCCATGGATTTTCGCCGCGTGTGTGGCTGGTCATTATTGCTGGGGCTGACGCTGTTGCCGGGGCTATCCATCGCCGCGGGCAAATGCGAACGCCTGGTGGTGACCGGCAGCCCGGACGCGCCGCCGTACCTGTGGCAAGACCCGCAAAACCCCAAGTACCTGATTGGCGCCAGCGCCGACCTGTTGCAGCAAGTGGCGGGGGAGTTGGGCATCAAGGTCGAGCTGCTTTACGCCGGTAAACGCTCCCAGGCCCTGGACGAAGTGCGCAGCGGGCGCATGGACATGCTGGCCGATGCACCATTGATGGTCAGTGAGCTGGAAAATCTGGATTACATCCATCCACCGTTGCTGGAAAACGATTATCTGGTCTGGACCCGCAACGACTCGTTACTGGTCTACAACGAAGCGCAGGACCTTCACGGTCATCCCGGTGCCTTGTCGGAAAAGGCTCGAGTGACCTCGTCATTTGGCACTTTCGCCGAGCAGCAATTGACCCTGGTGCGCACGCCCAATCTGACCCAGGCCTTTCAGAAATTGCTGCTGAACGAGGTGGAATTTGTCCTCGCCGGACGCTACTCGGGCATGGCTATGGTGCAAACGCTGGGGATGGCCGATGACTTGATGGCTCACCCACAACCCATCGACAAACCCGGCCTGTATCTCGCGGTTTCCCATAACTCTGCCTGCAACGATCCTTGGTTGCGCGGACAGCTGGCCAAAAAGATGACAGAATTGCCCGCGTCCGGACTGACAGAAGCTGCGCTGCTGCGCAATATCGAGCGTTGGAAAGCGCAACTCTCACAGCCGCAGCCACAACCTGTCAGTACCCCAAAACAGTAGGGATTCTTAGTGAGTATTCGACCTCTTTTCGCTGCCCTGGCCGTTCTGGCTCTGGCGGGTTGTGCAGCCGATCCGGCGCCGAATGAACAAATACGCCTGACCGAACAGGCCCTCGAACAAGCCAAGGCCGTGGGTGCTACCGCCGACGAAGTGCCAGAGATGAAACTGGCTGAAGACAAGTTCAAGCGTGCCAAGGGCAACATGGCCGATCAGTCCTTCAAAAATGCGCGCATGCGGGCCGAGCAGGCCGAGCTGGACGCGCGTCTGGCCGAAGCCCGGGTTCTGACCCTCAAGAGCGAGGCGCAGTTGAACGTGCTCAATACCCGCATCACTCGCCTGCGCAAGCAACTGGGAGATGCCCAATGAGCCTGAAGACCAAAGCACTCGGCGGCTTGATCCTGGCTGGCTGCGCAAGCCTTTATGGCTGCGCCGGTCAACACAGCGAAGCCGTATTGCAGCAGGCCGGCACCGACTTCCAGAAGGTCAAGGAAGACTCCAACGTGCTGCGCATTGCGCCAAAAGACGTGATCCGTGCCGGTGAATCCCTGGCCCGCGCCGATCGTCTGTCCAGCTACTGGGGCAGCGGTTCGGACGTTGTGCATTACGCCTACCTGAGCCAGCGCTACAGCGAAATCGCCCGGGAACACACCAATCAAGTGCTCAACGAGGAGAGCGCGGCGAAGCTCGAACTCGAGCGTCAGCGCCTCCAATTGGCCCTGCGTGAGTCCAAGCTGCTCAGCGTGCAGCAACAGGGCAAGTGGCTCGAAGAACAAATTGTAGCGCTGGCGACCACCCAAACCGACCGTGGTCTGGTGATGACGCTGGGCGATGTGCTGTTCGATACCGGTGAAGCAGAGCTGAAAAGCTCGGCAAACCGCGTGGTGCTGAAGATCGTCCAGTTCTTGCAGCTCAATCCCAAACGCGTGGTGCGGATCGAGGGCTATACCGACAGCACTGGCGGTAAACAGGAAAACCTCAAGCTGTCCCGCGACCGCGCGCAATCGGTGGCGGATGTGCTGATGGACCTGGGCATCGACGACAAACGTATCAAAGTCGAAGGCTACGGCGATGAATACCCGGTGGACGTGAACGCTTCCGAGCGCGGGCGTGCACAGAACCGTCGGGTGGAAATTGTGTTCTCCGACGAAAAAGGCCAGCTCGGCGCCGCCCGCTAAGGGCTGCGTTACTGGAAAACCCGGCCTGTCAGCAGCGCCGGGTTTTTTTGTGCCTGCCGATCAGCGCAATAGTTTCCATAAAAACAGTACAGTTTTTACTGACAATGCACTGTACGGTCGACTAAGGTGACAACTGTCCCAGTACACTTCTAAACTGTTCCGGTATTGTTTCACACAAGAATAAAATGCCCGTGAAATCGAGTGCTGCGTCATGACCAATCTCTTGCTCTATCAACGAATTGCTCAGCAACTGGCCGAGGACATCCGCCGCGGTGTCTATCAACCCGGGGAGCGCGTGCCTTCGGTGCGCAAGATGAGCTCGCAGCTCAACGTCAGCCATGCAACGGTGTTGCAGGCCTACGCCAACCTCGAGGATCAGGGGCTGATCCGTGCCCGGCCGCAATCCGGTTACTACGTTCACCAGACGCCAGCGCTCACGGCGCCAACCCCGGACATTGCCCGGGTCGAGCGACCTGGCCTTGTCACCCGCAGCAGCATCATTCAGCAAGTTCTGGTTGAATCCCGCCGCGAAGGCGTCTTTCCGTTGGGCGCGGCTGTACCGAGCGTCGATTATCTACCGGTGAGGGCGTTGCATCAGCAATTGGCCAAAGTTACCCGTTTCCATAGCCCGCGGGCGTTCAGCTACATGTTCAGCCCCGGTTTCGAGCCGTTGCGGCGGCAAGTGGCGATCCGCATGCGCGATGCCGGCGTGGTGGTCGATCCATCGGAAGTGGTGATCACCCACGGCTGCGTCGATGCGTTGCAGATGTCTCTGCGCGTGTTGACCCGGCCGGGCGATCTGATCGCGGCCGAGTCGCCGACCTATTACGGTTTGCTGCAACTGGCCGACCTGCTGGGGCTGAAAGTCATCGAGATCCCCAGCGATCCCGCCACCGGTATGAGCCTCGAAGCCCTGCAACTGGCAGCCAACCAGTGGTCGATCAAGGCGCTGGTGCTGACCACGCGCCTGAGCAATCCCTTGGGCGGCACCATGCCCGAAGAGCGGCAGAAACAACTGCTGCGCCTGGCTTCGGATTTCGATATCCAGGTCGTCGAAGACGATATTTACGGCGAACTGATGTTCGAGCAGGGCCGCACCAAATCGCTCAAGGCCTATGACCGGCTGGATCGGGTGATCTATTGCTCCAGCTTCTCCAAGACCCTGTCGCCCGGTGTGCGCATCGGCTGGATGATTGCCGGTAAGTACCAGCAGGAAATCCAGCGCTTGCAGACCTTCAGCACCCATTCAGCCTGCAGCGTCACGCAAATGGGCATCGCGGCCTATCTGGAGAACGGCGGTTACGACCGGCATTTGCGCTACATCCGTCAGGAGTACCGCAAGAACCTCAGCGCTTTCCAACTGGCGGTGCAGCAGTACTTTCCGGAAGGTACGCAGATGACCCGGCCCACCGGCGGCTTCATTTTGTGGGTCAGCCTGCCTGGGCGGGTTAATACGCAGGAACTGCATGTGCGTGCGTTGCAGCAGGGCATCAGCATTGCGCCGGGGCTGATTTTCAGTAATACCGAGCAGTTCAATCACTGCATTCGCCTGAACTGTGGCATCCCCTGGAACCGCGAGGCCGAGCGTGCATTGATGACGTTGGGGTTGCTGGCTACGCAACTTTGTCAGGAGATGGCGAGCGGTTTTTGAGCGGCTGGGCAGTTCTGAACTGGCCGCTTGTCTTGTCGTCTCTAACAGGCGAGCATGTAGCCTTCTGCCGTTCACGCCGTTGGGTCCATGAAGCCGATTTTTCCTGCCGCCTGGTTGTTGATCTGCCTGTTAATGACCTGTCACCCGGAAGGCGTCATGGCGGCTTCCGTTCAGGAAAAACCGACAGCCAGCACCACCGCGAAAAAAACGGCACAGGTCAAAAAAAACGCGCCGGCCAAAAAGAAGGCTGCGGCGGTCAAAAAACGTTCCCCCATTGCTTCCAAGTCGAAACCGGCCAGTGAAGTGGTGAAAACCAAACTCCCTTCCGCAAGTCTCGACTTGAGCCTGCCCAAGGACATGGTCGAAGAACTGAAGCCGGTCGGCACGGTACAGTTGCCCCGACACGATGCGCTGTTGCCGCAAATGTTCGGTGACAAGAGCAGCCCGTTCCAGCTCAACGGTCGCCTGCTCAGCAATGAAATGCAGCTGCAGTTGCGCAATGAAGAGCGTCGGGAAGTTGAGGGCGCGGCACTGGATATCGAGTTCAAGCAGTAAATCCCCCCATTCGTGACCCGCGGACCAGACGCTTTGTCGGAGACTGGTCAGTCACGTTCGTTTGAGCGAAAAAACCCGGGCTCAGGTAATTTTAAACAGTCGTTTTAGACGTTACTCTGTGCCACGTCCCTTTAATACATTGCCCATCGCGAGGAGCTTGTCGTCATGAGATGCCGTGAAGGCTGTGGCGCCTGTTGCATTGCCCCTTCCATCAGTTCGCCGATTCCGGGAATGCCCAATGGCAAAGCCGCCGGAGAACGTTGCATACAGCTGTCTGCCGATAACCTGTGCAACATTTTCGGCAAGCCGGAACGTCCTGCGGTGTGTTCGGCATTTGAAGCCGATGTCGAGGTCTGCGGAAGCAGCAGCGACGAAGCGATCAAGTTGCTGGGCTGGTGGGAGCAAATGACGGCCGCGTGATGTGTTCAACGAACGGAACTTCAACAATAAGGAATAAGACTATGGGTTCGCTGCATCGTATGGCTGTGCTGTGTGGTTTGACGGTTTTGCTGGCCTCCACGGCCCAGGCCGAAGAATGGAAAACCGCCAAGGAAGAAGAGGGCATCAAGGTGTCCTTGAGTGAAGTGGCCGGTTCCCAATACAAGGCTTACCGTGGCGTGACCGTCATGAAGACCACCATGGCCAAACTGCGTGCATTGCAGGAAGACGTGCCGGGTGCCTGTGCATGGATTCACGAGTGCAAGACTCAGAAGTTGCTCAAACATGAAGGCAACCAGAGCTGGACCTACACCCAGTTCAATACCCCTTGGCCGGTCACTCCTCGCGACTCCGTATTGCATGTCACCACCGTTGAAAGCGCCGATGGCAGCGTGACCCGCGAGTTGGAAGGGCAGCCCAAGTACCTTCCGGAAGAAAAAGGTTTTGTACGGGTCGCCCAGGTCAAAGGTTTCTGGAAGCTCGTGCCTAAAGGCGATCAAGTCGAAGTGACTTATCAGGCCCATACCGAACCCGGCGGCAGCGTGCCATCGTGGTTGGCCAACAAGTTTGTGGTCGACGCGCCATTCAATACCCTCAAAGCCCTGAAAGAACGCGCCGAGAAATAACCACCCAACTCTTTGGATATGGTCTGTTCGACAAACACCCCGATGCATAACCTGTGGCGAGGGAGCTTGCTCCCGCTGGGCCGCGAAGTGGCCCCGCTTATCCCCAAAAAGAATGGGACTGCTTGGCAGTCCAACGGGAGCAAGCTCCCTCGCCACAGGTTCAGTATCACGACTTTATTTTGTTTCTGGATATGCGTTGAACGAAATTTTCACAAAGTCTCCAAGACAATTCACCCGCGCCCCAACCCGTTAGCCTCCGCAACTTTGCGCCACGTCTCTTGTCCCAGAACGCTACAAGCGACAGTCTGGCCTGCGGGTCAGTAATCAATGGTAATGCTGCGGTTGATCGTGCAACATTTGCGCACCGCGCAAGCCCCGGGGCCGAGGATGGCCAACAGAGGGCGAGGCAGCTGATGCCGGTCAGTTAAACGCAATTCATGTGGGAGCGGGCTTGCTCGCGAAAGCGGTGTGTCAGACGACATCAATGTTGACTGTGCCGCCACCTTTCGC
The DNA here is from genome assembly GCF_054668495.1 of Pseudomonas sp. S2_A02. Taxonomy (NCBI): domain Bacteria; kingdom Pseudomonadati; phylum Pseudomonadota; class Gammaproteobacteria; order Pseudomonadales; family Pseudomonadaceae; genus Pseudomonas; species Pseudomonas sp. S2_A02. The sequence continues at coordinate 5,423,402 of NZ_CP162776.1, forward strand.
GAGCAAGCCCGCTCCCACAGGTTAACCGACCGGCATCAGGCAAGGCGCCGCTGTATTTTTGAAACTTCAACTTCCAATGGGTCCTAAAACGACATGGCAAACCCGGACGCCCTGAGTCAGCAGCGAGCTTCTAGTCGCCTGCTGCAACCGACCGTCAAATCGCATCTGGCCTACACACTGTTGTGTGCCCTGGTCATGATGGTCATGTTCAGCCTGCTGCGCGTGGCGCTGCTGGTCTACAACAGCTCGATGATCCTCGACACACCGGCTTCGACCTTTCTGGAAGCGTTCGCCAACGGCCTGCGTTTCGACTTGCGTCTGGTGGTTTACCTCAGCATTCCGCTGCTGCTGGCATTGTTCAGCGCCCGGGCCATGGCCGCCCGCGGGTTCTTCCGGCTGTGGCTGACCGTTGCCTCGAGCATCGCGCTGTTCCTTGGCCTGATGGAGATGGACTTTTACCGCGAATTCCACCAGCGCCTCAACGGTCTGGTCTTCCAGTACGTGAAAGAAGACCCGAAAACCGTGATGAGCATGCTCTGGTACGGTTTTCCGGTGGTTCGTTACCTGTTGGCCTGGGCCCTAGGCACGTTGATTCTGACCCTCGCATTCAAGGGCGCCGACCGCGCCACGCGTCCTCGCGGGCCGTTCAGCGGTGGCAGCATCAGTACGCGGCAGGTCGCTCCATGGTATGCGCGGGGCGTGGTGTTCGTGGTCTGCCTGCTGGTCTGCGTGGTCGCCGCTCGTGGCACTCTGCGTCAAGGCCCGCCGCTGCGTTGGGGGGACGTTTACACCACCGACTCGAACTTCGCCAACCAGTTGGGCCTCAACGGCACGCTGTCGCTGATCGCGGCGGCCAAGAGCCGGATGTCCGAAGATCGCGACAACATCTGGAAAGCCACACTGCCACAGCCTCAAGCCCAGCAGACCGTGCGCGATTTGTTGCTGACTCCGAGCGACAAGCTGGTCGATCCCGAGACTGCCGCGGTGCGTCGCAACTACAGCCCCGACACCAACAAGACGCTGCCGATCAAGAACGTCGTGGTGATCCTGATGGAAAGCTTCGCCGGTCACTCGGTGGGCGCTCTGGGTCGTCCGGGTGAAATCACGCCGTACTTCGACAAACTGTCGAAAGAAGGCCTGTTGTTCGACCGTTTCTTCTCCAACGGCACCCATACCCACCAGGGTATGTTCGCCACTATGGCCTGCTTCCCGAACTTGCCGGGTTTCGAATACCTGATGCAGACGCCGGAAGGCAGCCACAAACTGTCCGGCCTGCCGCAGTTGCTCAGTGCCCGTGACTACGACGATGTATATGTCTACAACGGCGACTTCGCCTGGGACAACCAGTCGGGCTTCTTCAGCAACCAGGGCATGACCAATTTCATCGGGCGTAATGACTTCGTCAACCCGGTGTTCTCCGATCCGACCTGGGGCGTGTCCGACCAGGACATGTTCAACCGTGGCCTGGAAGAATTGAAGGCCCGCGATGGCAAGGACAAGAAGCCGTTCTATGCCTTGCTGCAAACGCTGTCCAACCACACTCCGTACGCTTTGCCGACGCCATTGCCAGTGAAGCCTGTGACCGATCGGGGCAGCCTCAACGAACACTTGACCGCTATGCGCTACTCCGACTGGGCGTTGGGTCAGTTCTTTGAACAGGCCCGCAAAGAGCCGTACTTCAAGGAAACCCTGTTCGTGGTCGTAGGCGACCACGGTTTTGGCAACGAACAGCAAATTACCGAAATGGACCTGGGTCGCTTCAACGTACCGATGCTGTTGATCGGGCCGGGCGTCCAGGAAAAATTCGGCCAGGTCGACCACACCGTCGGCACCCAGATCGATATCGTGCCGACCATCATGGGCCGTATCGGTGGCGATGTGGTTCATCAATGCTGGGGTCGCGACTTGCTGAACCTGCCTGAAGGCGACAAGGGCTTTGGCGTGATCAAGCCGTCGGGCAGCGATCAGACGGTCGCGTTGCTCACCGCGGATCGTGTGCTGGTACTGCCCAAAGAGATGCCGCCGAAGTTGTATCAATACGAACTGGGCGCCAACCCGAAAGGTGAAGTGATCCCGGCATCGGCTGACGAAGCGGCGCTCAAACAGAAGCTCGAGTCGTTCATTCAGACGGCCACTAAAAGCCTGATCGATAACACCGCTGGTGTGGTGGACGGCAAGCCGGACTAAGTTTTTCGCGCAATAGAAAAGAGGCCCTTCGCAGGGCCTCTTTTTTTGCCGGAAAATCTTTATATCTTGCCCAGTAGCAGCAGGATCAACAGCACCACCAACACTACGCCGATGATACCGGACGGGCCGTAACCCCAACTTCTGGAGTGCGGGAAGACCGGCAAGCCACCTATCAACAACAGGATAAGAATAACGATAAGAATTGTGCCCATGTCTGTTTCCTTGTTGGAAGCGTTGTGGATTGACCTAGGGTTTTAGCCATCAGCTGGACTTGTATTAATCCTAGCTGCTTACAAAATCCGACTCATGGATATGAAGAAAAATTCCAGGTTTTTTTAATGTATTTGGAAAGCACGTTTATTTCTTTTACGGCGTCTCAAAGTTGAAACAACCGGACCGCGCCGTGGTTCATTGCTGGCCATTCAGCAATCTGATGGAGCGTGGGTCGCGCATTATCCTTCGCTACACTCGGTGCATCTTCCCCGGAACAACAAGGCTGTTTGCTATGCAAAATCGCATGATGATCACTGGCGCGGGCTCAGGCCTGGGTCGCGAAATCGCGCTGCGCTGGGCGCGTGAAGGCTGGCAGCTGGCCTTGTCGGATGTCAGTGAACCTGGCCTGCAAGAAACCCTGAAACTGGTTCGCGAAGCCGGCGGTGACGGTTTCATCCAGCGTTGCGACGTGCGCGACTACAGCCAGCTGACGGCTTTCGCCCAGGCCTGTGAAGAGAAGTTTGGCGGCATCGATGTCATCGTCAACAACGCCGGCGTGGCTTCGGGCGGGTTCTTCAGTGAACTGTCGCTGGAAGACTGGGACTGGCAGATCGCGATCAACCTGATGGGCGTGGTCAAGGGCTGCAAGGCCTTCCTTCCGTTGCTTGCGAAAAGCAAAGGCAAGATCATCAACATCGCTTCGATGGCAGCGCTGATGCAAGGTCCGGCCATGAGCAACTACAACGTGGCCAAGGCGGGTGTGGTGGCTTTGTCCGAAAGTCTGTTGATCGAACTGGCCCACGAGGAAGTCAGCGTGCATGTGGTCTGCCCGTCGTTCTTCCAGACCAACTTGCTGGACTCTTTCCGCGGCCCGACCCCGGCCATGAAAGCCCAGGTCGGCAAATTACTGGAAAGCTCGCCGATCAGCGCTGCCGACATTGCCGATTACATTTATCAGCAGGTCGCCGCCGGCGAATTCTTGATCCTGCCTCACGAACAGGGCCGTATGGCCTGGGCGATCAAGCAAAAGGATCCCCAGTTGCTCTACAACGAAATGACCGTGATGGCCGACAAAATGCGCGCCAAGGCCAAACAATCCGCAGGCTGAACTTGCCCGTGCGCAATACCGTCGTTAGGGTGGCCGCAACTGGCCATTCTCGCGAGACATCTGCATGATCAATTACCTGTGGTTTTTCCTCGCCGCGCTGTTCGAAATCGCTGGCTGCTTCGCCTTCTGGATGTGGTTGCGCCAGGGTAGAAGCGCTTGGTGGATCATTCCGGCGTTGCTCAGCCTGATCTTGTTTGCGGTGCTGCTGACCCGGGTCGAAGCGAGCTACGCCGGCCGCGCCTATGCCGCCTACGGTGGCATCTACATCATTGCCTCGATCGGCTGGCTAGCGGTGGTCGAGCGGATTCGTCCGCTGGGCTCGGACTGGATTGGCGTGGCGCTGTGTGTGATCGGGGCGAGCGTCATCCTGTTTGGCCCGCGTTTTTCCGTTTCCTGAAGGATTGGTCCTTCATTCAACCGGTTTGTCGGATGCGTCCGTCAGGGCGATGCATTCTGCGCTGTAGGGAGAGACTGTTTTGCTGCTGTTGCATTGAAGACCCGCTACGCGCCGGGCATCTTCAAGGGCCGGTAACCCTGAAGGATGAATGCCATGCTTGTACTTAGTCGCGTTGTGGGCGAGTTGATTTCCATTGGTGACAACATCACCGTGCGGGTTCTCGCCGTCAACGGAAGCAGCGTGCGCTTCGGTGTTGAAGCGCCGCAGCAGGTCAACGTACATCGCGCCGAGGTCTATGAGCGCATCCAGATCAAACAGGCCAAAGCGAAAGCTCGTTAAGAACCTCAGTCGAACAGATGCTTGGGCACGTCGTGCTTGAGCATCAACTGGCATTGCTCGCTGTCCGGATCGAAGACGATCAGCGCCTGGCCCTTGGTCAATGCCTGACGAACACGCAAGACGCGGGTTTCCAGCGGTGTGTCATCGCCATTGTCCGTGCCGTCGCGGGTCACGAAATCCTCGATCAGACGGGTCAGCGTATCGACTTCAAGTTGGTCGTGGGGGATCAGCATAAGGCACCTCGGCTAAACAATGGCGCGATGCTACGGCGAATGGGCGGTGGCGGCTAGCCTGGGGCTCATGTGGTGCCAGATCTACCGCCATCGCGAGCAGGCTCGCTCCCACAGTTAACGGTGTACTCCTGTGGGAGCGAGCCTGCTCGCGATGGCGATATTCCATGCGCTACCTATCCCGAATTTGATTCAGCTTTCTGTGCGCTGCCCAATCAAACTATCGACCGACGGCACCCGCGTATCGCTTTCCATCTGCGTCTCGTGTTCGATCTGGTGACTGAACCGGTCCAGTGATCCCTTGGCCGGTTGTGCATCGCTGGCGAACACCGGCGGGCTGAGGATGTAGGCGCCGAGCAGGCGGCTGAGGGCGGCGAGGCTGTCGATGTGGGTGCGTTCGTAGCCGTGGGTGGCGTCGCAACCGAAGGCCAGCAGGGCGGTGCGAATGTCGTGGCCGGCAGTGACGGCTGAGTGAGCATCGCTGAAGTAATAGCGGAACAGGTCACGGCGCGCCGGCAGTTCATTGTCACTGGCAAGCCGCAGCAAGTGGCGCGACAGGTGATAGTCATAAGGCCCACCGGAATCCTGCATGGCCACGCTTACTGCGTGTTCGCTGGAGTGCTGGCCGGGCGCGACCGGCGCGATGTCGATACCGACGAATTCGCTGACATCCCAGGGCAGGGCCGCCGCCGCACCGCTGCCGGTTTCTTCGGTGATGGTGAACAGCGGATGGCAGTCGATCATCAACTCTTCGCCGCTGTCGACAATCGCTTTCAGCGCCGCCAGCAGTGCGGCAACGCCGGCCTTGTCATCGAGGTGACGGGCACTGATGTGGCCGCTTTCGGTGAACTCCGGCAACGGGTCGAAGGCGACGAAATCACCGATGCTGATCCCCAGCGAATCGCAATCGGCGCGGGTGGCGCAGTAGGCGTCCAGGCGCAACTCGATGTGATCCCAACTGATCGGCATTTCATCCACGGCAGTATTGAACGCGTGCCCGGAAGCCATCAGCGGCAACACGCTGCCGCGAATCACGCCGTTGTCGGTGAACAAACTGACGCGGCTGCCTTCGGCAAAACGGCTGGACCAGCAACCGACTGGCGCCAGGGTCAGGCGACCGTTGTCCTTGATCGCGCGAACCGCCGCGCCAATGGTGTCCAGGTGAGCGGAGACGGCGCGGTCCGGGCTGTTCTTCTTGCCCTTGAGGGTGGCGCGGATGGTGCCGCGACGAGTCATCTCAAAGGGAATGCCCAGCTCTTCGAGACGTTCGGCGACGTAACGCACGATGGTGTCGGTGAACCCGGTGGGGCTGGGAATGGCGAGCATTTCCAGCAGGACTTTTTGCAGGTAATTGAGATCCGGTTCGGGAATTTTGCTGGTCATGGAAACTCCTGATGGGTTGAGAGCTGATCGTTCCCACGCTCTGCGTGGGAATGCAGCCAGGGACGCTCTGCGTCCCAAGCGGACGCGGAGCGTCCGAGGAGTCATTCCCATGCGGAGCGTGGGAACGATCATCACATCAATGTCAAACCGCCGGCTGACTATGCGGAAACAACAAATCCACAAACCGCTCGGCCGTCGGCTGCGGTTCGTGGTTGGCCAGCCCGGCGCGTTCATTGGCTTCGATAAACACATACTCCGGCTGATCAGCGGCCGGCACCATCAGGTCGAGCCCGACCATCGGAATATCCAGCGCCCGCGCCGCGCACACTGCCGCATCCACCAAGGTCGGATGCAGAATCGCCGTGACGTCTTCAAGAATGCCGCCGGTATGAAGATTCGCCGTGCGCCGTACGAACAGATGCTCGCCGGCCGGCAGAATGCTGTTGTAGTCATAACCCGCAGCCTGCAACGTGCGCTGGGTCTCATGGTCCTGCGGGATTTTGCTTTCACCGCTGGTCGCCGCCTGACGGCGACGGCTCTGGGCCTCGATCAGCGCACCGATGGAATGCTGACCATCGCCCACCACTTCCGCCGGCCGGCGAATGGCGGCCGCGACCACCTCAAAACCGATCACCAGAATCCGCAAGTCGAGGCCTTCGTGAAAACTTTCCAGCAGTACTCGACTATCGAATTTACGAGCGCTTTCGATGGCTTGCTGGACCTCTTCGATGGTGCGTAAATCCACCGCCACACCTTGGCCCTGTTCACCGTCCAGCGGTTTGACCACCACCCGTTCGTGCTCGTCGAGAAACGCCAGATTGTCGTCCGCGCTCCCCGCCAGTTGTTGGGCGGGCAGTTTAAGACCGGCGTTTCTCAGCACCTTGTGGGTCAGGCTTTTGTCCTGGCACAACGTCATGCTGATGGCGCTGGTCAGATCGCTCAGGGATTCGCGGCAACGTACCCGACGACTGCCGTGAATCAAGGTGAACAGACCGGCTTGTGCGTCATCCACCTGCACATCAATGCCGCGGCGATGCGCCTCCTCGACGATGATTCGCGCATACGGATTGAACTCGGCTTCGGGGCCGGGGCCGAGAAACAAAGGCTGGTTGATGCCGTTTTTGCGCTTGATGGCAAAGGTCGACAAGTTGCGAAAACCGAGCTTGGCGTAAAGGCTTTTCGCCTGACGGTTGTTGTGCAACACGGACAGGTCCAGGTAACTCAGACCGCGGCTCATGAAGTGTTCGATCAAGTGCCGCACCAGCACTCCACCGACGCCTGGGCGGGAACATTGCGGATCGACCGCCAGACACCACAGGCTGCTGCCGTTTTCCGGGTCGTTGAATGCCTTGTGATGATTCAGGCCCATGACGCTGCCGATGATCGCGCCGCTGTCCTCATCTTCGGCCAGCCAATAAACCGGGCCGCCCTGGTGGTGAGGCGTCAGCAAACTCGCATCAATCGGCAGCATGCCGCGCGCCTGATACAGCTGATTGACGGCCTGCCAGTCCGCCTCGCTTTGCGCCCGACGGATGCGGAAGCCGCGAAACACCCGGGTGGCCTGACGGTAATCGCTGAACCACAGGCGCAAGGTGTCGGACGGGTCGAGAAACAGCTGCGCCGGCTCCAGCCCCAGCACTTGCTGGGGCGCGGCAACGTACAAGGCGATGTCCCGCTCGCCGGGCTGCTCATTGAGCAGCTCTAGGGCAAGGCTCGCGGCATCGGGAAAGGTATGGCCGATCAGCAACCGGCCCCAGCCGCAATGCACCGCGATTGGCGCGGCGCCCAATTCACTGCCGTCTTCGGCCAGGCGCGCCTGCAAGCGTTCGTAAGAGGGCGCCTGACCGCGCAACAAGCGTTGGCTATAAGCCGTAGCGTGAGGTTTCATCGATCAGATTCCTTGTTCACTGAGCCACAGGTTCAGGGCTGCCAATTGCCACAGCTTGGAGCCGCGCAACGGGGTCAGTTGACCTTGCGGATCGGTCAGCAGGCGGTCGAGCATGGCGGGGTTGAACAGGCCACGATCCTGACTCGGATCGAGCAGCAGTTCACGCACCCAGTTCAGCGTATCGCCCTGCAAATGCTTGAGGCCTGGGACCGGGAAGTAACCCTTTTTGCGGTCGATCACATCACTCGGAATGACCAGTCGCGCTGCTTCTTTCAAGACTTGTTTGCCGCCGTCCGGCAGTTTGAATTTCCCCGGCACCCGTGCCGACAATTCCACCAGGCGATAGTCGAGAAATGGCGTACGCGCTTCCAGGCCCCAGGCCATGGTCATGTTGTCGACCCGTTTGACCGGGTCATCCACCAGCATCACGGTACTGTCCAGACGCAGGGCTTTGTCCACGGCTGCATCGGCACCGGGCTGAGCGAAATGTTCTTTCACGAAGTCGCCGGCCGCGTCGTTGGCCGTCAGCCATTTCGGCTGCACCGTGGCGGCGTAGTCGGCGTAGCTGCGGTCGAAAAACGCATCGCGATACGCCGCGTACGGATCACTCGCACCGTCCACCTGTGGATACCAGTGATACCCGGCGAACAACTCGTCCGCGCCTTGGCCGCTTTGCACCACCTTGCAGTGCTTGGCTACTTCGCGCGACAGCAGATAGAACGCGATGCAGTCATGGCTGACCATCGGCTCGCTCATGGCGCGGAACGCCGCGGGCAGTTGCTCGATGATCTCTTTTTCGTCGATGCGCAGTTGGTGATGTTGTGTGCCGTAGTGCTTGGCGATCAGGTCCGAATACTGGAACTCGTCACCGCGTTCGCCACCGGCATCCTGGAAACCGATGGAAAAGGTCGACAAGTCTTCGACCCCGACTTCGCGCAACAGGCCCACCAACAGACTCGAGTCGACACCACCGGAAAGCAGCACGCCGACATCCACCGCCGCCCGTTGACGGATCGCTACCGCATCACGGGTGCTGTCGAGCACGCGATCGCGCCAGTCTTCGAGGGTCAGGTTCAGTTCGTCGGCGTGGGGGCCGTAGGGCAGGGTCCACCAGGTTTTCTGCTCGGTGGTGCCGTCCGCTTCAATGCGCATCCAGCTCGCTGGGGGCAGCTTTTCGATGCCCGCGAGCAAGGTGCGCGGGGCCGGGACCACGGCGTGGAAATTCAGATAATGATTGAGCGCGACTGGATCGAGAATCGGGTTGATGTCGCCGCCCTTGAGCAACGCTGGCAGGGCCGAGGCAAAGCGCAGGCGTTGACCGGTGCGCGACAGGTACAAGGGTTTTACGCCGAGACGGTCGCGGGCAATGAACAGACGCTTGGCGTCGCGCTCCCAAATGGCGAAGGCGAACATGCCGTTGAGTTTGGGCAACAAGGCTTCGCCCCAGGCGTGATAACCCTTGAGCAGCACTTCGGTGTCGCCGCCGGAATAGAAGGCATAACCGAGGCTTTCCAGCTCGGTGCGCAGTTCCGGGAAGTTGTAGATCGCGCCGTTGAAGGCCAGGGACAGGCCCAGTTGGTTGTCGATCATCGGCTGCGCCGAGCCGTCCGACAGGTCCATGATTTTCAGGCGCCGATGGCCCAGGGCAATCGGCCCCTGGCTGTGGAAGCCCCATGCATCAGGGCCACGAGGGGCCAGGTGATGGGTGATTCGTTCTATGGCTGCGAGGTCCGCAGGTTGATGGTCGAAACGTAATTCTCCAGCTAATCCGCACATAAGTCCTTACCGGTTTTTCCGTTGGGGAGGGTCAATCGATACGCGCCAAAAACGGCGGGTACTCGGAAACTGACCCATGTGAATCCCTGGAGTTTTAGACCGATAAGTTATAAGGCTGCGTGTCAGGCTTTTCCGCGGATCAATTGGCGCAAGGCAAAGCGGTTGGGATGGCAGGCCTCGGCGACTGTTTTTGGCAGCGGCAACGGCTCGTTTTCAAGCCATGCCGCCAACAGCTCGCCAGACAACGGCGCGGTGATCAAACCGCGAGAACCGTGACCGCTGTTGACGTAAAAACCATCGAGCCATGGGCAGGGAACATCGGGCGCTTGCCGGGCATCTTTGCTCAGCGCGGCATAGGCCTCGGCGAAGGCGACTTGTTCAGCCAACGGTCCGACGATCGGCAGGTAATCCGGGCTGGTACAGCGGAATGCCGCGCGTCCTTCCAGTTGCTGCGGGTCCAGGTCTGGAACATGCAGACGGGCGACCAGATCAGCGGAGATTTCCTCGAGCAACGCCAGGTTGCCGAGGTGTTCGGCGACGGTCGGGGTTAGCTCATCACTTTTGAAATCGAAGCTGGCGCCGAGGGTGTGTTCGCCCAGGCGTGCGGGCGCCACATAGCCTTCTGCGCAGACGACGGTCGCCAGGCTCTGGCTTTCAGGGGTTTGCGCCAGTCGGGTGATCTGGCCGCGAATGCGTTTGAGGGGCAGATCGGTGCTGTGTGGAAAACGCTTGATCTCGGCGGCACCGGCCAGAATCACCACGGGCGCGCTGGCCAGCAATGCATCTGCGTCCCAGGCCTGCCACTGATCATCGACCTTGCGCAGTTCCAGCACCTCGCGATGGGGCAGCCACTGGATGTTCGTTGAGGACGCTTGCCACTGGCACAACGCGGGCGGATGAACCCAGCCGCCTTCAGGGTAGAACAAGCCGCCGTGCGCCAATTCGATGCCGGCTCGGGTCTGGGCCTGGGATTGATCGAGCAGGTGCACCAGGCTCGGTGAAAAGGCCGCGGCCAATTGCGCCTGACGCTCGGCTTCCTTGGCATTGAAGGCCAGTTGCAAGACCCCGCAATCGTCCCAGTCGACACCACGTTGCAGCTGTTCCAGCAGGCGTCGGGTGTAGCCAAAACCGCTGACGATCAATTGCGACAACGCCGTGCCATGGGCCGAAAGCTTGAGGTACAGCACCCCTTGAGGATTGCCCGAGGCTTCCTGCGCCAGTGCTTCGTGGCGATCCAGCAGGCTCACTTGCCAACCCCGAGCGGCCAGGCTGGCAGCACTCGCGCAACCGGCCAGCCCGGCGCCGATCACCAGGGCGCGGCGTTCGCCGGTCAGCGGTTGTGGGCGAGCGAACCAGGGTTTTGTCGCGGCTGGTTTAGTGGCCTCTTCAGGCCAACCGAGGAAGGTGCCCCGCAAAATTTCCCATTTATGGCCGATGCCAGGCGTGCGTTTCATCTTGAAACCCGCCGCGTTCAACAAACGGCGTACCCAGCCGGTGCTGGTGAAGGTGCTGATGGTCGAGCCGGGTGCCGCGAGGCGAGCCAGTTCGGCAAACAATTCGGCGGTCCACATGTCAGGGTTTTTCGCCGGGGCGAAACCGTCGAGAAACCAGGCGTCGATCTGCGCATCCAGTTGCGGCAACTGCTCAAGTGCATCGCCGACCAGCAAGGTCAGGGTGATGCGGCCGTTGTCCAGCAGCAGGCGCTGAAAGCCCTGATGGATCGCCACGTATTGCGCCAGCAATTGATCGGCAAACGGCTTGAGCTCCGGCCATAAGGCCAAGGCTCGTTGCAGATCGGGCGCGCTCAGCGGGTACTTTTCGACACTGACAAAATGCAGCCGCGCACCGGCCACCGCGTGCTGTTCGAACAACTGCCAGGCACAGAGAAAATTCAGCCCGGTACCGAACCCGGTTTCACCAATCACCAGTCGACCACTTGCCGGCAATGCGGCGAAGCGGTCGCGCAAATCGTTTTGCTCCAGAAACACGTAACGGGTTTCTTCAAGGCCCGACAGGTCGGAAAAATACACATCATCGAACACCCGCGAACGCGGGCGACCTTGGTCGTCCCAGTCGAGCTGGGCGTGGGGCAATACAGGTTTCATGGCAGGCTCGGTAACGGCAAGGTGGCCATTCTAGCCGATCGCTGCTGCGGTGCTTGATCCATGGCAAGGCATAAGGGCGATGGGGCAGAGAAAATTTACCGGTAATTAGACGCAGAACCTGTGGGAGCGTGCTTGCCCGCGAAGAACGATGACGCGTAATACCTGAAAAACCGTGGTGCATTCTTCGCGGGCAAGCCACGCTCCCACAGGATTTTCGTCGTTCAAATTTCTTGACTTACCGGCACTGGGGCAAGCCCCCTCGCCACAAAAGCTCCTCAGGGAATTTCTCTGATGACCACCTGCCCAATCCGCTAGTCTTGCTCAATCCTGGAAGGAGCTGCTCTCTATGTTCGAATCCGCCGAAATCGGTCATGCCATCGACAAAGAAACCTATGAAGCCGAAGTGCCAGCGTTGCGTGAAGCCTTGCTCGAAGCGCAGTTCGAACTTCGCCAGCAACAGCGCTTTCCGGTCATCATCCTGATCAACGGCATCGAAGGCGCCGGCAAGGGCGAGACGGTCAAATTGCTCAATGAATGGATGGACCCGCGCTCGATCGAGGTCCGCACCTTCGATCAACAGACCGACGAAGAACTGGCGCGACCGCCAGCCTGGCGCTACTGGCGGATGTTCCCGGCCAAGGGCCGCATGGGGATTTTCTTCGGCAACTGGTACAGCCAGATGCTGCAAGGACGGGTTCATGGTTTGTTCAAGGATCCGCGACTCGATCAAAGCATCAACGGAGCCGAGCGACTGGAGAAGATGTTGTGCGACGAAGGCGCGCTGATCTTCAAGTTCTGGTTTCACCTCTCCAAGAAACAGATGAAAGCACGGCTCAAGTCGCTGGCCGACGACCCGCTGCACAGCTGGCGCATCAGCCCGCTGGACTGGCAACAATCCGCGACCTACGACAAGTTCGTGAAGTACGGCGAACGGGTGCTGCGCCGCACCAGTCGCGACTATGCGCCGTGGCATGTGATCGCCGGCGTCGACGCGCGCTATCGGAGCCTGACGGTCGGCAAGATCTTGCTCGAGGGCCTGCAGAGCGCGCTGAAGAGACCGAGGATTCACCCGCACAAAGTCAGCGCGGCGCCCTTGTTCCCCAGCGTCGATCAACTGAATCTGCTCGACAGCCTGGACTTGACCCTGCAGCTGGACAAGGACGATTACGAAGAGCAACTGATTACCGAGCAGGCACGGTTTTCCGGGCTGATGCGCGACAAGCGCATGCGTCGCCACGCGTTGATCGCGGTGTTCGAAGGCAACGACGCGGCAGGCAAGGGCGGAGCAATTCGTCGGGTGGCCGCAGCGCTTGACCCCCGCCAGTACGACATCGTACCGATCGCCGCACCTACCGAGGAAGAACGGGCGCAGCCGTATCTCTGGCGATTTTGGCGGCATATTCCGGCGCGGGGCAAATTCACTGTGTTCGACCGTTCCTGGTATGGACGGGTGCTGGTGGAGCGCATCGAAGGCTTTTGCAGCAAGGCCGACTGGATGCGCGCCTATGGCGAGATCAACGACTTCGAAGAGCAGATCGCCGATGCCGGAGTGATCGTGGTCAAGTTCTGGCTGGCCATCGACAAGGAGACTCAGATGGAGCGTTTCAAGGAGCGTGAACAGATCTCCTTCAAGCGCTTCAAGATCACTGAGGACGACTGGCGCAATCGCGACAAATGGGACGATTATCGCGCCGCCGTCGGCGATATGGTCGATCGCACCAGCACCGAGATATCGCCGTGGACACTGGTGGAAGCCAACGACAAGCGCTGGGCGCGGGTCAAGGTCCTGCGCACTATTAACCAGGCGCTGGAAGATGCCTTCGAAAAGTCCGACAAACGCGAGAAGAAACTGCAAAAGCGCAAGCGCTGAACCGATGGCTACGCATACGCGGGGTGAATGATTGTCGCGGTCAGTCATAGGGTGGACTTATGCTCGGTCCAACTCCTGACTGACAACAACAATGAGGTGTATGCCATGCGTGAAGTGGTGATCGTCGACAGCGTACGGACCGGCCTGGCCAAATCCTTTCGCGGCAAGTTCAACATGACCCGTCCGGACGACATGGCGGCCCACTGTGTCAACGCGCTGCTCACGCGCAATGATGTCGACCCGGGCAGCGTCGAGGATTGCATCGTCGGCGCCGGCTCCAACGAAGGCGCCCAGGGTTTCAACATCGGCCGCAACGTCGCGGTGCTGTCGCACTTGGGCATCGGCACGGGGGGCATGACCCTTAACCGCTTCTGTTCGTCGGGCTTGCAGGCCATCGCCATTGCCGCCAATCAGATCGCTTCGGGCTGCAGCGACATCATTGTCGCAGGCGGTGTCGAGTCGATCAGCCTGACCATGAAAAGCGTCAACACCGACAACCTGATTAATCCGCTGCTGAAAGAGCAGGTGCCGGGTATTTATTTTCCCATGGGCCAGACTGCCGAGATCGTCGCGCGTCGTTACGATGTCAGTCGCCACGAGCAGGATGTGTACGCCCTGCAAAGCCAGCAACGCACCGCCCTGGCGCAGGCCGCCGGGTTGTTCAACGATGAAATCGTACCGATGGCGGTGAAGTATCGCGTTGAGGACAAGGCCACCGGCCAGGTGCAGATCCTCGACTGCATCGTCGATCACGACGACTGCAACCGCCCGGACACCACGCTGCAAAGCCTGGCCGGGTTGAAACCGGTGTTTGCCGAAGACGGCTCGGTGACCGCCGGCAACTCGTCGCAATTATCCGACGGCGCCTCGATGACCCTGGTGATGAGCCTGGAAAAAGCTTTGGCGCTGGGGCTCAAGCCCAAAGCCTTCTTCCGCGGTTTTGCCGTGGCCGGGTGCCAACCGGACGAAATGGGCATCGGCCCAGTGTTCTCGGTGCCGAAGTTGCTCAAGGCCAAGGGGTTGCAGGTTGCCGACATTGATCTGTGGGAGCTCAACGAAGCGTTCGCCTCGCAATGCCTGTACAGCCGCAATCGGCTGGAAATCGATAACGACAAATACAACGTCAATGGCGGTTCGATTGCCATCGGCCATCCGTTCGGCATGACCGGTTCGCGTCAGGTCGGGCACATCGTGCGTGAGTTGCAGCGGCGTAACCTGCGTTACGGCATCGTCACCATGTGCGTGGGGGGCGGGATGGGGGCTACGGGGTTGTTTGAGGCGGTGCGTTAAATCTTAAGTGTTTTGTTGCCTGATCAACCGCATTCGCGAGCAAGCCCGCTCCCACACTTGACCGAGTTCCAACGTTGGACACGGTTAAATGTGGGAGCGGGCTTGCTCGCGAATGCAGGCGCCGCGGTCTATCGGCTCATGCACAAAAACTGCATCCGCTCGACATACGCCTGAATCTCACGCATCGCTGTCTCCCGGTTTTCAAACGGACCCTCCAGCGTGTGTTCCCGCGTGGTGAAATACAGCTCTCCATTCACACGACACAAGCGGTCACAACGAAAGTGAGTGGCGGGGGCGTTGTCTTGGGCGCGCATGCCGTACATGGACGATCTCCTGCGGGTGACGGTTTCAATGAGCTTATGCATGAACCACTTGCCCCGCCTGGCCACCTGATCGACGGCATATCGTCAACTTTATGGTGCGACCTGCACAGTTTCATTCGCGGCCCGTTGGCAACTGTCCCTGTGTCGCGCCTCGGTCTGAGCCTAGAATGAGCGTTTTCGCCAATCGGCTTTGGGGTCAGCATGCATATTTCATCGGGTCGCTGGGTTTATGGTTTGTGCCTGGCCTTGCTGACCGCGCTGCTGTGGGGAATCCTGCCGATCAAGCTCAAACAAGTGCTGCTGGTGATGGACCCGGTGACGGTGACCTGGTTTCGCCTGCTGGTGTCGGGCGGTCTCCTGTTCATTTATCTGGCGGCGACCAAACGCCTGCCCAGTCGCAAAGTTCTCGGTCCGCGCGGTGGCTGGCTGGTGTTGATGGCGGTACTCGGACTGGTGGGCAACTACGTGCTGTACCTGATGGGCCTGAACCTGCTCAGCCCCGGCACCGCGCAACTGGTGGTGCAAATGGGCCCGATCATGTTGCTGATCGCCAGTCTGTTCGTGTTCAAGGAACGGTTTAGCGTGGGGCAGGGGATTGGCCTGTTGGTGCTGCTGATCGGCTTTGCACTGTTCTTCAATCAGCGTTTGAGTGAACTGCTCACCTCCCTGACCGATTACACCGCCGGTGTGCTGATGGTGCTGTTGGCGTCCACGGTCTGGACCTTCTATGCCTTGGGCCAGAAGCAGTTGCTCACGGTGTGGAATTCGTTGCAGGTGATGATGGTGATTTACCTGTTCTGTGCGCTGTTGCTGACGCCATGGGTGCATCCGCTGGAGGCGCTGCAATTGAGCCCGCTGCAAGGCTGGCTGCTGCTGGCGTGCTGTTTGAACACGTTGATCGCTTACGGCGCCTTCGCTGAAGCCCTGGCCCATTGGGAAGCCTCACGGGTCAGTGCGACGCTGGCGATCACACCGCTGGTGACCTTTGCCGCTGTGGCCGTGGCTGCGTGGTTATGGCCGGAGTATGTGCATGCCGAGCAGATCAATGGCTTGGGTTATGGCGGGGCGGTGTTGGTGGTGCTCGGGTCGGCGCTGGTGGCGTTGGGGCCATCGTTGATGGCCGGGCTTCGTGCCCGGCGGGTGCGGATGGCGGCCAGTTAGACCGCGTTATCGTTCATCGCGGGCAAGCCTCGCTCCCACAGGTTTTGTGTCGATCACAATATTCGGGATCGACGGATGACCTGTAAGTCAGCGGCCAGTTAGACCGCGTTATCGTTCATCGCGGGCAAGCCTCGCTCCCACAGGTTTTGTGTCGATCACAATATTCGGGATCGACGGATGACCTGTAAGTCAGCGGCCAGTTAGACCGCGTTATCGTTCATCGCGGGCAAGCCTCGCTCCCACAGGTTTTGTGTCGATCACAATATTCGGAATCGGCACATAACCTGTGGGAGCGTGGCTTGCCCGCGAAGACTGACTGTCAGGCATTGAATCACTTTCAGATTCACCCCTGTTTACCGGCCTCCAACATGTCCTCCGGCCTTACCCAGGTATCAAACTCTTCATCCGTCAGATACCCCAGCTGCAACGCCGCCTCGCGCAAGGTCAGCCCCTCGCTGTAAGCCTTCTTGGCAATTTCCGCCGACTTGTCGTAACCGATATGCGGATTCAGTGCCGTCACCAGCATCAAGCCTCGTTCCAAATGCTCGGCCATTTTCTCGGCATCCGGTTCCAGCCCGGCAATGCAATGCTGCTGGAAGTTGCTGCAGCCATCGCCCAGCAATCGGATCGATTGCAGCAGGTTGTGGATGATCACCGGTTTGAACACGTTCAATTGCAGGTGGCCCTGACTGGCGGCAAAACCGATGGCAACGTCGTTGCCCAATACCTGACAAGCCAGCATCGACAGCGCTTCGCACTGAGTCGGGTTGACCTTGCCTGGCATGATCGAACTGCCCGGCTCATTGGCCGGCAATTTTACTTCGGCAAACCCCGCTCGCGGCCCGGAGCCCAGCAGGCGCAGGTCGTTGGCGATTTTCATCAGAGTCACAGCAAGGGTTTTCAGTGCGCCGGAGAGGGTGACCAACGGTTCGTGACCGGCCAGGGCAGCGAATTTGTTATGGGCTGTGACGAACGGCAGGCCGGAGAGGGCGGCCAGTTCAGCAGCGATCGCTTCGCCAAAACCGTGGGGGAGTTCAATCCAGTGCCAACCGCAGTGCCGCCCTGAGCCAGCTCACAGACGGCCGGCAGCGCACTGCGAATCGCCCGCTCGGCGTAATCCAGTTGTGCGATGAACGCCGAGAGTTCCTGGCCGAAGGTAATCGGCGTGGCGTCCATCATATGGGTACGACCAGTCTTGACCAGTTTCATGTGCCGTGCGGACAACTCCGCCAACCCGCCAGACAACTCGCTGATCGCCGGCAGCAAATGCTGCTGCACCGCCTGAGCCGTCGCGATGTGCATGGCCGTGGGGAAGCAATCGTTGGAGCTCTGGGAGCGGTTGACGTGATCGTTGGGGTGCACCGGAGTCTTGCCGCCGCGCGGGTTGCCGGCCAGTTCGTTGGCGCGACCGGCGATCACTTCGTTGACGTTCATGTTGCTCTGGGTACCGCTGCCGGTCTGCCAGACCACCAGTGGGAACTGCTCGTCGTGATCACCGTCGAGTACTTCGTCGGCGGCTTGTTCGATCAGCCGGGCGATGTCGGCGGGCAGGTCGCCATTGCGATCGTTGACGCGCGCCGCGGCTTTCTTGATCAGGGCCAGGGCGTGCAGCACCGCCAGCGGCATGCGCTCGTTGCCGATGGCGAAGTTGATCAGCGAGCGTTGCGTCTGAGCGCCCCAGTAAGCGTCATCCGGGACTTCCACCTGGCCCAGGCTGTCGGTTTCAATACGGCTCATCATGCACACTCCTGTAGGTCTGATAGCGCAGTTTAGGCCGTGATCGCCGTCCGTGGTTCCATCAGTCTGGAATTTGACCGTTCAACCCCTCTAAATCAGGCACGACAAGGCTTGGGGTTGAGTGACACACTTTTTTAGGTGCAGAATGGACGCCCTTGAGGTTTTGCCTCGCCTGCTAGAAAAGGAAACTCGATGACTCGTCTTCGTGCCATCTGTACCGCGGTTGCACTGGTTTGCGCCAGCGGCCAGGTTTTTGCCGATACCGCCAGCCACAACGCCAGTGCCGAAGCTTTCCTGACCCTGGCGCACGCTGACAAATTGGGCACTCCGGTGTACATGCAAGTGCAGCAAATGTTCGCTCAGCGCTTTGAACAGACCAAAGCCCCTGAATCGAAAAAAGCCCTGCTGGAAACTTACCAGGCCAAGGCCAACGCCGCTCTGGACGCAGCCATTGGCTGGAACAAGCTGAAGCCGGACATGGTCAAGCTCTACACCACCAATTTCAGCGAATCCGAGCTCAAGGATCTGGTTGCGTTCTACCAGTCGCCACTGGGCAAGAAAGTCCTGGAAAAAATGCCGCAACTGACTCAGCAATCGGCCCAGATGACCCAAGCCAAGCTGGAAAGCGCGGTGCCTGTGGTCAACAAACTGCTGGCTGACATGACGGCCGAGCTGGAGCCTAAAGGCGCCGCTGCTCCTGCCAAGAAAAAGCCTTAAGCGGAGTTCGGGGATGACCATGCAACAACGCATCGAATCGACCCTCGGGCTGCTACAGCCCGAGCATCTGCAAGTGCTGGATGAAAGCCACATGCACAGCCGTGGGTTACAGACCCACTTCAAGGCGGTGGTGGTCAGCCAGCAGTTCGAAGGCCTCAATCGCGTCAAGCGTCACCAGAAGGTGTACGGCACTTTGGGCGAGCTGATGGGCGAGTTCCATGCGTTGGCGCTGCATACCTACACGCCGCAAGAATGGGCACAGATCGACGCGGCTCCGGCTTCGCCGACCTGTGCTGGCGGCAGCAAGCATTAATGTGAAGCGCTGAAGGGCTGTTGTGGCGAGGAGCTTGCTCCCGCTGGACTGCGAAGCAGTCCTAAAACCTGCAACAGCATTCTGTCTGAAAGAGTGCAGTCGCCAGCATTACGACTGCTTCGCAGCCGAGCGGGAGCAAGCTCCCTCGCCACAAAGGTTTGTGCCCAGCCTTACATCACAGTCCTAAAATCACATCGTTTTTGCTAGAATCCGCAACGCGCCGCTCACCCGGCGCGTTTTTTTTCGCATCCGGTTCACCCCTTACGAGGGTAGCCACCTGGAGAATTACCCATGACACAACAGATTGTCGTGGCGGCACTGTATAAGTTCGTCACCCTGGAAGATTACGTCGCCCTGCGCGAGCCGCTGCTGCAAGCAATGGTCGACAACGGCATCAAAGGCACCCTGCTGATCGCCGAAGAAGGCATCAACGGTACCGTGTCCGGCAGCCGCGAAGGCATTGACGGGCTGATGGCCTGGCTCAAGAACGATCCACGCATGGACGACATCGACCACAAAGAGTCGTACTGCGACGATCAGCCGTTCTATCGCACCAAAGTCAAACTCAAGAAAGAAATCGTCACCCTCGGCGTCGAAGGCGTGGACCCGAACAAAAAGGTCGGCACCTATGTGGATCCGCAGAACTGGAACGCGCTGATCAGCGATCCGGAAGTACTGCTGATCGACACCCGTAACGACTATGAAGTCTCGATCGGCACCTTCGAAGGCGCCATCGATCCGAAGACCACCAGTTTTCGCGAATTTCCCGACTACATCAAAGAACACTTCGACCCGGCCGTGCACAAAAAAGTCGCGATGTTCTGCACCGGCGGCATTCGTTGCGAGAAGGCTTCGAGCTACATGCTCAGCCAGGGTTTCGACGAGGTTTATCACCTCAAGGGCGGCATCCTGAAGTACCTCGAAGAGGTGCCGCAGGAGGAAACCAAATGGCAGGGCGACTGCTTCGTGTTCGATAACCGCGTGACCGTTCGTCACGACCTCAGCGAAGGCGACTACGATCAATGTCATGCCTGCCGTACACCGGTCAGCGTCGAAGACCGTGCATCCGAGCATTATGTGGCCGGCATCAGTTGCCCGCATTGCTGGGATAAGCTGAGCGAGAAAACCCGTCGCAGTGCCATCGACCGGCAGAAGCAGATCGAACTGGCCAAGGCGCGCAATATGCCGCACCCGATCGGTTACAACTACAAGCAAACTCCTTCCGAGGCTTGAACCATGTCTGCACGTCGCCTGCTCTATGTGATGGACCCGATGTGTTCCTGGTGCTGGGGTTTTGCGCCAGTGGCCAACGCGCTGGTCGAGCAGGCGCAGGCAGTGGGGGTGGACGTGCATTTGGTAGTCGGCGGTTTGCGCACCGGCAGCGGCTCAGCGCTGGAGCCGACCACCCGGCGCTATATCCTTGAACACTGGCAGGCGGTCCATGAGGCCACCGGCCAGCCATTCAAGTTTGAAGGTGCGCTGCCCGACGGGTTCGTCTACGACACCGAGCCTGCGTGTCGGGCGCTGGTGACGGCGCGCAGCCTGGCACCGGATTGCGCGTGGAAATTGCTCGGGTTGATCCAGCACGCGTTCTACGCCGAAGGGCGCGACGTCACCCACGCCAGCGTGTTGGTTGAGCTGGCAGAGCAGGCCGGTTTACCGCGCATCGAGTTCGCCGCCGCCTTCGATCGTGCCGATCAACACGCAGCCACCGCCGCCGATTTCACTTGGGTTCAGGACCTGGGCATTGCCGGTTTCCCGACCTTGCTGGCGGAGCGTGATGGTCAATTGGCGTTGCTGACCAATGGGTATCAACCTCTGAGTGTGTTGTCACCGTTGCTCGGCCGCTGGCTGGAGCGCGCTGCCTGTGCATGAGCTGCCCGACGACGTTTCAGCCGCTGTGCGTGTCGACCGTCTGAGCTGGGCGGAAATCCGTCGCTTGGCCCTTCACCATAAAAAATCCCTGTGGATCGCCAACGGCGTCGCGGTATTGGCAACGCTGTGCAGCGTGCCGATCCCCTTGCTGTTGCCGTTGCTGGTGGACGAAGTACTGCTGGGCCACGGTGATGCCGCGCTGAAAATCATGAACCACGCGCTGCCCGACGTCTGGCAGAAAGCCGCGGGTTACATTGGCCTGATGCTGCTGGTGACCCTGGCATTACGCTGTGCGGCGTTGTTGTTCAACGTTGTGCAGGCGAAATTGTTTGCGGCGCTGGCCAAAGACATTGTGTATCGGATTCGGGTGCGGCTGATCGAGCGACTCAAATGTATCTCGCTGGGGGAATACGAAAGCCTGGGCAGCGGCACGGTGACCACGCATCTGGTCACCGACCTCGACACGCTGGACAAATTCGTCGGCGAAACCCTCAGTCGTTTCCTCGTGGCCATGCTGACGCTGGTGGGCACCGCCTCCATCCTGATGTGGATGCACTGGAAACTTGCACTGCTGATCCTGCTGTTCAACCCGCTGGTGATCTATGCCACGGTGCAGTTGGGCAAACGGGTCAAACACCTGAAGAAACTCGAGAACGACAGCACCTCGCGCTTCACCCAGGCCTTGACCGAAACCCTGGATGCCATCCAGGAAGTGCGCGCCGGTAATCGGCAGGGCTTTTTCCTCGGACGGCTTGGCCAGCGAGCGCGTGAAGTGCGCGATTACGCAGTGAACTCGCAATGGAAAACCGATGCATCGAACCGTGCCAGCGGTTTGCTGTTCCAGTTCGGCATCGATATTTTCCGTGCCGCGGCCATGCTCACCGTGCTGTTTTCAGACCTGTCCATCGGCCAGATGTTGGCCGTGTTCAGCTACCTGTGGTTCATGATCGGTCCGGTGGAGCAACTGCTCAACCTGCAGTACGCCTTTTACGCTGCCGGCGGTGCACTTTCGCGAATCAACGAGTTGCTGGCCCGCGCCGATGAGCCGCAATACACCGGCAGTGTCGACCCGTTCCTGGGGCGCGACACGGTAGGCATCGAAGTTCAGGGGCTGAGTTTCGGCTACGGTGACGAGTTGGTGTTGAACCAAATGAACCTGTCGATTGCCCCCGGTGAAAAAGTCGCGATTGTCGGCGCCAGCGGCGGTGGTAAAAGCACCCTGGTGCAGTTGTTGCTGGGTTTGTACACGCCGCTGACCGGCACCATCCGTTTCGGTGGTTCGACTCAGCAAGAGATCGGTCTGGAAACCGTGCGTGAAAATGTCGCCGTGGTCTTGCAGCATCCGGCACTGTTCAACGACACGGTGCGGGCCAACCTGACCATGGGCCGCGAACGTAGTGACGAAGCCTGCTGGCAGGCATTGGAAATCGCTCAGCTGCACCACACGGTGCGTGAAATGCCCAACGGTCTGGACAGTATTGTCGGGCGCTCCGGTGTGCGTTTATCCGGCGGTCAGCGTCAGCGCCTGGCGATTGCGCGAATGGTGTTGGCCGAACCCAAAGTGGTGATCCTCGACGAGGCCACGTCCGCCCTGGACGCAGCCACCGAATACAACTTGCACCAGGCACTGGCGCGGTTCTTGAGCAACCGCACCACGCTGATCATTGCGCACCGCTTGTCGGCCGTGAAGCAGGCCGACCGGGTGTTGGTGTTCGATGGTGGGCAAGTTGCCGAGGATGGCGACCATCAGCAATTGATTGCCGATGGTGGTTTGTATGCCAGGCTTTATGGGCATTTGCAGCAGCACTAGATCAGTGCCATAGGACGTTCATCGCATCGACACCGCCGTCGAAACCGAATTCCTTGAGAACAACCGAACAGGACTCGCAGGGCGGCATGGTAGTGGCGACGTTAATCGACTCGATCGATCCGGGATCGGAGTATTTGTCGCGAATCACGCTGATTAACTTGCTTTCGCTGTCCAGTGACGTGGGCTTGCGAGTCAGTGTCGGGCTATAGCTTTCAATATCCTTTATTGTCACCGGCACAGCGACTAATTTGCCTTCATCAGACACAAGGAGTGATGTCTTGGGAAAATCTTCGTTCAAATCAACATTGAAGTAGGTCGTCTGGCCTACCTCGACCTTATCTGCACCGAAGTTATTTTTGAATAAAGGCAGATGCCCAGTTGCCCCCTGCGCTCCCGAAGCACTTACATAAACCTCCCGCTTCCCGGTGGCGGTGACTACTTCGGCGTAGGCGATATTTCTAGCGTTGAACGGGCGCTGGTGACGAGGAATAAGGTTGTGAAGCTTTTTCATCGTGCTGTCGATCCTCAATGCGCTGTCGGCATTGTTCAGTACGATGCTCGGCTCAAGGAACAATGTATCGAAAATTTCCCCTGTTCTTTGACGGAAGGCTTCTGGTGCAACCTTGCTGCGCGACCAGCTTGTCGCACCTTTCGGCAGCTGGGTGACAATCATTCGGGTAGAGTGATCGAACAGCACTGCTTCGCCTGGACGGGTATCGACCTTGAGCAGCTTGAGTGTATTGGGCGGGTTCACGTGGCCGCCAATCGGAATGGCAATTTCGTCCATTGTTTTCAATGCACGGTCCACCGCTTCCGTACCGTGAATCCTTGCCACATTGTTGGCATTCAACGATCCGGTGTAGACAGTCAGCAATTCTGCCTTGAGATCTTCCGGCAATGTGGAAGCTTTCTTGAAATTCAGTGTGTCTCTTATGCTCTGACCTTGTGCCAGTTCGGCGACGTAAAAAGCTCCAGCATCCAGCTGTGTGAACACATAGCGCTTCGAGTCGTCTATCGCCGGGATGATGGTGGCACCGGCCTGAAAGGTATCGAATTGGTTCTGGTTCCGGTAGGGAATACTCACCTTGATCCGCCCATAAATCCCTTTTGGAACTCTACCGTAGCCGAGAGCCGGCTTTTTTTCTTCAGGGTTTTAAGCAGCATCGCCCGATCCGCAGTGGCCGGCGTATAGATACTGTCTCCGAACCACGGCGCCCAGCCTTTGTTTTCGTCGAAACTGCCGATCGCCGGTGTCGGTGCCGGATTACGGGTAACGAATTTGGTCGTGCATACATCGGCACCCGGGCTACGTGGTACCCGGCAAGGCAAGGATCTGAACATCGCCTGATCATCAATCAAGTCGGCGCGGCGCAGTTGATTGCCCTCCAGCCGATAGGGGGTGTCATCAACCAATAGCGTGGTTCGGCCATCGACTTCAAGTATTTCACGGACGTGGGCATGTTCCGGAAGTTCTGCCAGCACATGGGATTCGGTAGAGGGCAGGGTGTTGAAGGTTGACCGGCCCTGCACGAAGTTGTCGGGGTGGTTGCGCAGGCGAGGGCCAAAGGGCAAGGACGTCACCGGGTCGACGGGATGGAATCGGGTCGGATCCGACGGACTGGTATTGCGCACAAATACGTCATCGACACCGTTGACCGTTGCCAGTCGATCGCTGTTTGTTAGTGGTTTCCAACGCCCCGGATCGGTTGTCTGAGGCAAATTGTGGATCAGTCGGTAGCTGTCGGCGTGCCCGCTCAATCTTTTGATGCTGCGATAACCCGTTAGGCTTGCTATGTACAAGCCCTTCCAGGCACCACTTCCAAGTATTCTCAGCAATGTCGGAACACCATCCAGCGGATTCAGGTTTTTCAGTGAAGTTGTCAGGAGTTTGCGGGTCAACGTTGCAAACGCAGGCAGGCTGGCTTTGACAGTCAGGCGTGAGGCTGGGGTTGCGAGCCTGATCAAACGCACCGAACCGGACATGAATTTCCCGACAGGAACGACAAAGGAAGCCAGGTCAGCCATGAGACCCAGCAGGCCCAGGAACATGCGGTCGGTGTTCCCTGACAACAGATCGTCAAGGCTGCCCCAGAAAGGTACAAAACCTTTGAGGGTATCCAGCGTTGTTTTCTGATCGGCCCTTATGGTGTCGAATACTGTCGTGCCGCGGGCCTGGCTATACAGCTGCTGTTCATCAACGAACAGAAAATTCGTTGCAATGTAGCGAGCCAGTGCGGTCTGTCGCGCGGACGCTAATGCTGGAACCCCTGAATGGAGAGAAACTGCGCCCGGCGTGACAGCGGCGAGTGCGATACCCACCACGTCAAGGATCGCCTGACAGCGCACACTGTTTACCGGATTTGTGCCGTTCGTGTGGGCTGACCAGTCGAAGGGTAGCGAATGGTTGCGGAGTACCTCGACGTCGAATTTTTCTCCGAAGAACCAACCCTCGAATTCCGCAGTCGCGTCTTGGCCACCCACCATCAAGGACGTCAGGTCGGTTCGGCAACGAATGACGCCGGCACATGGAATCAGTTCATAAAAAGTGATTTTTTGGTCATGGGCTACCTGTAAAACGAACCCTTTTCTTGCCCGCAGGGGCATGAGCAGCGCTGCGGTTTCGTGTTCTTTTATTATGTCCTTTGTTTCCTGGCGCAGGCTGAGCAAACGCACGTTGCCCCATTCCAGTGCCTGGCGGTCAGCCAACGGCAGTGAGGCCAGCAGACTGGCGATCAGGGTCTGATAGGCCGGCCTGATTGTTAAGAGATAGTTCTTGAAGTCAGTTTCAAATTGCGTGCTGACATCGGGCAATGTTTTGCCCGCGTAATGCACCTGTCGATAATTTCCGTAATGATCCTCGCGCTCTGAATGGATGGTTCGTTTGTCGTCGATCCTGATCCAGTGACTGGTTGGCGTCTTGCCATCGGACTGAGTGACAAACCATTTTTGTCCACTATCGAGTCTGCCGTCGGCGTAGAGATCAAGAAGCGTAAATCCTG
Source organism: Pseudomonas sp. S2_A02 (assembly GCF_054668495.1). Classification (NCBI taxonomy): domain Bacteria; kingdom Pseudomonadati; phylum Pseudomonadota; class Gammaproteobacteria; order Pseudomonadales; family Pseudomonadaceae; genus Pseudomonas; species Pseudomonas sp. S2_A02. Next base: position 5,449,123 of record NZ_CP162776.1, read on the forward strand.
GCCGTTTTATCAAGGGTGTGCTTTTGGCCCCTGTGTAGGCCGATGGCACATCAAGCAACAACCTGCGTCCGTCCGATTCGAACGAATTACCGCCGAACAGCTCATCTTTCGCCCGTTTAGCCATCTTCAGTCTTTCAGGGGGCGGCAGATCCAGTGCCGTCACGGCGTTGCTCAGGCTCTCAATATGATCCTGCAGAGCCGTCAGCGCCTGCTGTATATCTTCCTCGGCATAGTCGGATGCCGTTTGCGCTTGAACGATACCGTTGCAGACCGCCCATTCCAGTGCCGGAATCAACCTCAGCCGTGCAATCGTTTCAAGTTGATCGGGCGATGCGCTGATGCTCCGGTTAAGAGGCAGGTCGACGAATTGTTGAAAGGACAACGGTTGCGATCGGTTCAGGCCGAGCTCGTCTGCCAATAACACACCGTGCATGAAGTTCACCCACACCACTGAGCTTTTGTAAGGAAGGTCGGGCGGGATATCGCGAACGGCGAAGTCCTTTGAGAGTCGAGTCTCGAACACGCGCGCCAGCAAGATTGCCTCTTTGGCGTTGGCAACCCGTTTTGTGCGCAGCAAGTGCTGTTCAAAATCGCTGCGCAGGGTCTGGTAGCTTTTGCCCCAATGAACCGGGTCTTGCCAGCGGAATCCGGCGAGCTCTTGCGGTTCGTCGGCCGACGGGCTGTGCAAGTAAAGGCATATGGCTTTGCAAACCAGTTGATGACGTACCGACGCCGGAGTCTGTTCGCCGGGGTGTGCGCCGTACCACTTGAGCGTCTTGAGCAGTCGGTCAGCCAGATACTGTGCTTCGACCGAACTCAGCATCCGCTGGAGGAACACGCTGGGCGTTGCACGCAGTTGATCTGCGGACGCAGAAGCAAATACATCGGCGCCAAGATGACCGATCAACGAGGACTTGCCTGTCAGAAAGCCCGCGACGGCGTCGATGATTTGAACATTGATGCGTTTTGCCTTGAAGGTGCCGACGGTCATGTTTTGCACGAGGGCGGGGGTTGTGTGCTGCAAAACCTTAAACAGCCTTCGATCCTGGGCCGTGGGGGGCGGGTTGAGGTCTTCGACGTCCGGGCCATCATCGAGTCCGAGCACCTGTAGGGCGCGAAAATCTTCGGCGACCGTTGTCAAGGCCAGCTGGTTGGGTGCAGGTAAGGATGTTGTTGTCATGTCTCATTCCTTTGAAAGGGTTCCCGAAATGGATCGGGGAGCCGGAGGGCTCAGTAAAGCGGTCTCGAAACCGGTTATGGCGGTATCTATGTATGGCTTGCGCTTGTACTCCAAAGAGGCCGATCCGCCGCTTGCCGGAACCGGGAACGCCTCCTAGTCTTGAGGGGATGGTCTGATAGAGATGGAAGATCAGGCAGTGATCATGCAAGGGACCTCATGAAGCAGAAACGGACTCTCGGAACGCCTCGGTTGTTGGGTATCGTCTGGCCATTTATCGCTGTCGTGTTATTTCAGGCATTGTTGGGGGGCGTCAGCCTTTACGTTCTTTCGGCGGTTCGTAGCTACGTCGGTGGTGAAAGCCTGTGGTCCAAGGGCCAGAAAGACGCCATCTATTACCTCAATCTCTACGCCGACAGTCGCGACGAAACGATTTTTCTCAAATACCAGAACGCGATTGCGGTACCTCAGGGTGGCCATGAATTGCGTCTGGCGCTGGATCATCAGCCACCGAATATCGAGGCGGCGCGCATTGCGATCCTCAAGGGCGGCAATCACCCGGACGACGTCGCCAGCGTGATTTGGCTGTACCTCAATTTCCGGCACTTCAGCTACCTTGAAAAAGCCATCGACCTCTGGACGGTCGGTGACGCATACCTTGTGCGACTCGATGACGTCGCGCGCGAGATGCACCAGCGCATTGCCGATAGCCAGGCCACCGATGCCGACGTCAAACGCTGGAAGGACCAGATTTTTGCCATCAACGATGGCGTGACGCCTGCTGCCAAAGCGTTCAGCGATGCCTTGGGCGAAGGCTCGCGGATGATTCTTCGACTGCTGTTGGTGACGAACCTCGCCACCGCGCTGGGTTTGATTGTGTTGGCGCTGCTGCGTACTCATAAACTGCTCAAGCAGCGCCATGCCTTCGCCGATGCGTTGCAGCTGGAGAAAGACCGGGCGCAGGTCACTCTGCAATCGATTGGCGACGGGGTGATCACCACGAACGTCGAGGGCGCGATTGCCTATATGAATCCGGCCGCCGAGGCCTTGACTCACTGGAAGGCCGAACAGGCGGCGGGGTTGCCATTGGCTGCGTTGTTCAATCTGCTGGACGAGAACGCTCAGGCTGATGGTTTTACCTTGATCGAGCACATTTTGAGCGGTCAGCTCAGCGGTGGCAGCGAGCATTCCAAACTGATCCAGCGTCTGGACGGCAGCACGGTTTCGGTCACGCTGGTCGGCGCGCCGATCCGCAATATGGGCAAGGTCAGTGGCACCGTGTTGGTGCTGCACGACATGACTCAGGAGCGGCAATACATCGCCAATCTGTCCTGGCAGGCGACCCATGACGCCCTGACCGGGCTGGCCAACCGCCGCGAATTCGAATATCGCCTCGAACAGGCCCTGCATAACCTGACGCGCCAGGTGGGGCGTCATGCCTTGATGTTTCTCGATCTGGATCAATTCAAACTGGTCAACGACACCAGCGGTCATGCAGCGGGCGACGAGCTGTTGCGGCATATCTGTGCGTTGTTGCAATCAGGCTTGCGCGAAGGCGACACCCTGGCCCGATTGGGTGGCGATGAGTTCGGCATTCTGTTGGAAAACTGCGCACCGGAAGCGGCCGAGAAAATCGCCGAAGGCCTGCGCCAGACCGTACAGAACCTGCACTTTGTCTGGAAAGGCCGGCCATTCGTGACCACCGTGAGCATCGGTCTGGTGCATGTGGCCCAGAGTCCGGTCACCCTCGAAGCTTCGCTGCGTGCTGCTGACATGGCCTGTTATATGGCCAAGGAAAAGGGCCGCAACCGGGTTCAGGTCTATCATGCCGACGACTCGGAGCTGTCCCTGCGCTTTGGCGAGATGGCCTGGGTGCAGCGCCTGCATGTGGCGTTGGAAGAAGACCGCTTCTGCCTGTACGCCCAGGAAATCGCGCCCCTTGGTGCTGACGAGCAGGGCCGCGGGCATATCGAAATCCTGCTGCGCCTGCATGACGAGGCGGGGCGCATGATTCTGCCGGACAGTTTCATTCCGGCCGCCGAGCGTTACGGTTTGATGACGTCGATTGATCGTTGGGTGGTGGAGAACGTTTTCAAAGTCATTGCCCAGTGCATCGCCCAAGAGCGCGAAGGGCCGTTGGCCATGTGTGCGATAAATCTGTCAGGTATCACTATCGGAGATGAGGCGTTTCTGGACTTCCTTCGTGAACAGTTTGTTGCATATTCAGTTCCACCTGAAATGATTTGTTTTGAAATTACAGAAACCAGCGCGATTGCAAATCTGCGTAGTGCAATTAGATTTATCAATGAACTCAAAGGCTTAGGTTGTCATTTTTCGCTAGATGACTTTTGCGCCGGTATGTCCTCATTCGCGTATTTGAAACATTTACCTGTAGACTTCCTGAAGATCGACGGGAGTTTCGTAAAGGATATGCTGGACGACCCGATTAACCGCGCCATGGTCGAAGTGATCAATCACATCGGTCATGTCATGGGTAAGCGCACGATTGCCGAGTTCGTTGAAACACCTCAGATCGAGCAGGCATTGCTGGAGATCGGGGTGGATTACGCTCAAGGGTATGTGATTGAACGCCCGCATCTGTTTACCTGGGATAGTTTGCAAAGTCGTCCTGCCCGGCCCCGACCTTTGTTGTTCAAGGCGCCCGGCACATTCCGTTGAAACTCTTGCTGATCTAAAAATCACAATCAAAAGGAGCGCGACAGTGATCGACACATTCAACAGAACCGGACCTCTCATGGAAGCTGCAAGTTATCCCGCCTGGGCTCAGCAACTGATCCAGGATTGCAGCGAGAGCAAGCGCCGGGTTGTCGGACACGAACTGTATCAACGCATGCGAGATAACAAACTCAGTGCAAAAACCATGCGTCAGTACCTTATTGGTGGCTGGCCGGTGGTCGAACAGTTCGCTTTATACATGGCTCAGAACCTGACAAAGACCCGTTTTGCGCGCCACCCTGGCGAAGACATGGCGCGTCGCTGGCTGATGCGCAATATTCGCGTCGAATTGAACCATGCCGATTACTGGCTGCACTGGAGCCGTGCTCACGGTGTCAGCCTGGAAGATCTGCAAGCCCAACAGGTGGCCCCTGAGCTTCACGCCTTGAGCCATTGGTGCTGGCACACCAGTTCGTCGGATTCGCTGATCGTGGCCATCGCCGCCACCAACTACGCCATCGAAGGGGCGACGGGGGAGTGGTCGGCACTGGTCTGTTCCACTGGCGTCTACGCGGCGGCGTTCCCCGAGGAAGATCGCAAGCGGGCCATGAAGTGGTTGAAGATGCACGCCCAGTATGACGATGCCCATCCATGGGAAGCGCTGGAAATCATCTGCACCCTGGCGGGGATGAACCCGAGCAAGGCGCTGCAAGTGGAATTGCGCCAGGCTGTCTGCAAAGTTACGACTACATGTATCTGTTCCTGGAACGATGCATGCAGTTGGAATTGGCAGTGAAAACCCCGGTAGTCCGTGAGCGGATGGAGTTGGCCGAAAGCTGATCCTCTGAAAGCAACACAAACCAAATGTGGGAGCGGGCTTGCTCGCGAAGACGGCTTAACATTCAACAGAGATGCTGAATGTAGACCGCTTTCGCGAGCAAGCCCGCTCCCACATTGGTTATGCAGCGTTGCTGAAATATCAGCCCGCCATCGCAAGGCGGTTACGCCCCTCACGCTTGGCCACATACAGCGCACTGTCGGCCCGTCGCAGCAAACTCTCGGCAGACTCGCCGGGTAGCAGCGTCGAGCAACCGATGCTGACCGTCAGCTCGATCATCTTGCCCTCGGCCACATAGTCTTGAGCCTGCACTGCAAACCTCAGTCTTTCACCGACCATGGCTGCAGCTTCCCGACTGGTATTGGACAGCAGGATCATGAATTCTTCGCCACCAAACCGGAATACCATGTCGACGTTGCGTAGCTGGTTTTTGATCGAAGCTGCGACGGCCTTCAGCACTTCATCGCCGGCACTGTGCCCGTAGGTGTCGTTGATGTGTTTGAAGTGATCGATGTCCAGCATCAGCAGCGACAGAGGTTGGGAGTGTCGCCGCGACATCTCGATTTCCCGTTGCAGCGTCTGATCCATAGCGATGCGGTTGCCGGTATCAGTCAGCGGATCACGCAATGCACTTTGGGTCGCCGCTCGGTAGAGCAGGGCGTTTCGCATGGGGAAGAGCAGGGCCGACAACAGTGACTCCAGGCTACCCTGCTCCTGTTCGCTGAAACGCTGATTGCGGCGGAACACTAGCTCACCCAGTTGCTCGCCTTCATGACTGAGGCTGTAGCTGATTGAATGATGACCCCGCGAGCCGAATTGCAGGCGCAAGTCGCTGGGCTGATGTTCATAACTCAAGGCATCCAGCGGCACAAGGCGCTGAATTTCACGGAAGAAGAGTCCGAGAATGCGTTGCGGCTCAAGACTGGTTTGCAGTTGCAGGCCCAGCTCCTGGCGCAACTGCGCAAGACTGACGGGCCGCTCCAGAAGGGGAGGCTGCTGACCAAAGCCCAGGCGTTGCAATTTGGCACTGTCGAAGTCAATTGCGTTGGTCTGGGAAGGTGATTTCATATGGCGTGAGCCCCTAAGCAGTAAGGCTGTCTTACAGGCTGGGTGAGAGCGGCTTTGGGCTGCGCGTCATACTGGTCCATCAGTCCCGTAGGACATTTGGCACGAGTTTAGTCCGCTTTGCCGAAGATTAGTAACCTCTCGGCTCAAGCTCCGCCCCGTCTGCTTTCACACGGCGTGTCTGAACAAGCTTAGAGCGAAAGTCGTGCCATTCGGTTCAGTCGAAGAAAAAAGCTTTAAAAATCAAAATACTGAAAGGTCATGCAAGCGAAGTTGCGAAGGACGATGACATTTATTTGACTTGAGGAGGGGGCAGTTGCCACCGGGTTTGAGTGCCGCGGCGGGAAGCCGTCGCGGCAGAAAAGCGACGCACGGCGTTACTGAGCGTTGAACGCTTGGCCATTGATGCCGGTACTGTCCGGTCCCATGAGGTAAAGGTAGACCGGCATGATCTCCTCGGGTGTCGGGTTGTTCAGCGGGTTTTCACCGGGGTAGGCCTGAGCGCGCATGCTGGTACGGGTAGCGCCGGGGTTGATGCTGTTGGAACGCACCGGTGCGACCGTATCCACTTCGTCGGCCAGGGTTTGCATCAAGCCTTCGGTAGCAAACTTGGAAACGCCGTATGCGCCCCAGTACGCACGACCTTTGCGACCGACGCTGCTGGAGGTGAACACCACCGAGGCGTCCTGAGACAGCTTGAGCAGTGGCAGCAGGGTGCTGGTGAGCATGAACATGGCGTTGACGTTCACGTGCATGACGCGCATGAAGTTCTCGCCAGACAACTGCTCGATCGGTGTGCGCGGCCCGATGATCGAGGCGTTGTGCAACAAGCCGTCGAGGTGGCCGAACTCGGTCTCGATCATGGCTGCCAGCTCATCGTATTGATGAGGCAGTGCGGTTTCCAGATTGAACGGAATCACGGCCGGTTGTGGGTGCCCGGCCGCTTCGATCTCGTCGTAGACCTGAGTCAGATTGGCTTCGGTCTTGCCCAGCAACAACACGGTGGCGCCATGGGCGGCGTAGGTTTTTGCAGCCGCAGCGCCGATACCACGGCCAGCGCCGGTGACCAGGATGACCCGGTCCTTGAGCAATTCAGGGCGGGCGGAATAATCAAACATAAAAAACCTCAACATAATCCGTTAACAGGGCCGAAAAAGATCGCAGCCTTCGGCAGCTCCTACGCCGATCGCGGTCTCCTGTAGGAGCTGCCGCAGGCTGCGATCTTTTGATTTGAATCAGCAACTGCACAAAGCGTTATCCAACACCTCGATCAGCGCCAGCGGATGATCGATCACCACGTCTGCGCCCCAATGCTTCGGGTTATCGTCCGGATGAATATAACCGTAGGTCACCGCGCAGGTTCTGGTGCCGGCATCGCGGCCGGACTCGATGTCTCGCAGGTCATCGCCCACAAACAGCACGCTGGCCGGGTCCAGGTCGAGCATCTTGCACGCCAGGATCAACGGCTCCGGGTCCGGTTTACTGTTCTTCACATGATCGGGGCAAATCAGCACTTTCGAGCGTTCGGCCAGGCCCAGTTGCTGCATGATCGGCTCGGCGAAACGTACCGGTTTGTTGGTGACCACGCCCCAGATCAGGTTGGCCTTTTCGATTTTTTCCAGCACCTCGGCCATGCCGTCGAACAGATGGCTGTGGACCGCGCAACCCTTGAGGTAGCGGTCGAGGAATTCCTGACGCAGTTCCTCGAACCCTGGCGATTCCGGGTCCATGGAAAAGTTCGCGGCGACCATCGCTTTGGCGCCGCCGGAAATTTCATCGCGAATGTGTTGAGTGTTGATTGGCGGCAAACCACGGTCAGCGCGCATCGCCTGGCAGATGGCGATGAAATCCGGCGCGGTGTCGAGCAGGGTGCCATCCATGTCGAAAAGGACTGCTCTGATACGCATCGGCTTACTCCTCGCGCAGGGTCTGGATCATGTAGTTGACGTCGACATCGGCCGCCAGTTTGTAGTGCTTGGTCAGCGGATTGTAGGTCAGGCCGATGATGTCCTTGACGGTCAGGCCGGCCATGCGGCTCCAGGCACCAAGCTCCGAAGGGCGGATGAATTTCTTGAAGTCGTGGGTGCCGCGCGGCAGCAGCTTCATGATGTATTCGGCACCGACGATGGCGAACAGATAGGCCTTCGGGTTGCGGTTGATGGTGGAGAAGAACACCTGGCCGCCCGGTTTGACCATGCGGAAGCAGGCGCGGATGACCGACGATGGATCCGGCACGTGTTCAAGCATCTCCAGGCAGGTCACCACGTCGAACTGCTCGGGCATTTCTTCGGCCAGGGCTTCGGCGGTGATCTGCCGGTATTCGACGCTCACGCCCGATTCCAGCTGATGCAGTTGAGCGACAGCCAGCGGCGCTTCACCCATGTCGATACCCATCACGGTCGCGCCGCGCTGGGCCATGGCTTCGCTGAGGATGCCGCCGCCGCAACCGACGTCGAGAACTTTCTTGCCGGCAAGATTGACACGCTCGTCGATCCAGTTGACCCGCAGCGGGTTGATGTCGTGCAGCGGTTTGAACTCGCTTTCGCGGTCCCACCAGCGATGGGCCAGGGCTTCGAATTTGGCGATTTCGGCGTAGTCGACGTTGCTCATGGTGTCAGTCCTCTAAAACTTGAAAAATCCTGTTGCCCCGGTTTCGGTCCAGGGTGCTTACAATTCGGTGCTTACGATTCGGTATGGCCGCTGATGCGCTGGCCCCAGGCCTTGGCGGTGGCGCACAGTTGCGCTTCATCCAGGCGGGTCAGGCGGCGGTCGTCGAGCAGTTGCTTGCCGGCGACCCAAAGGTGTTTCACGCAGTCGCGGCCAGTGGCATAGATCAGTTGCGAAACCGGGTCGTAGACCGGTTGCTGTGCCAGGCCCGACAGGTCGAACGCAACGATGTCCGCCGCTTTGCCGACTTCCAGCGAACCCGTTTCAGCTTCGATCCCCAGCGCACGGGCGCCGTTGAGCGTGGCCATGCGCAGGGCGCGATGGGCGTCCAGCGCGGTGGCCGAGCCGGCGACTGCTTTGGCCAGCAACGCAGCGGTGCGGGTTTCGCCGAGCAGATCGAGGTCATTATTGCTGGCCGCGCCATCGGTGCCGACGGCCACATTGACCCCGGCCTGCCACAAGCGCTCGACCGGGCAGAAACCGCTGGCCAGCTTCAGGTTCGACTCCGGGCAATGAATCACGTTGGTGTTACTTTCTACCAGCAGCACCAGGTCTTCATCGCTGATCTGGGTCATGTGAACGGCCTGGAGGCGCGGCCCGAGCAGGCCCAGGCGGCCGAGGCGGGCCAGCGGGCGTTCGCCGCACTGCTCGACCGACTGCGCTACTTCAAAAGCGGTTTCGTGGACGTGCATATGAATCGAGGCGTCAAGCTCTTCGGCGATCACCCGGATTTTTTCCAGGGTTTCGTCGCCCACGGTGTAGGGTGCATGAGGCCCAAAGGTAATTTTGATCCGCTCGTGATGCTTGAGATCGCCAAATAATTCGACGCCCTGACGAATGGCTTCATCCGCCGTGGCGGCGCCTGGAATCGGGAAATCGAGGATGGGAATGGCGATCTGGGCGCGAATGCCGCTGTTATGGACGCGTTCGCTGGCGACCTTCGGGAAGAAATACATGTCGGAGAAACAGGTGATGCCGCCTTTGATCTGCTCGGCAATGGCCAGGTCAGTGCCGTCGCGTACAAACGCTTCGTCTACCCATTTAGCTTCGGCCGGCCAGATGTGCTTTTCCAGCCAGGTCATCAGCGGCAGATCATCGGCCAACCCGCGGAACAGCGTCATTGCCGCATGCCCGTGGGCGTTGATCAGGCCGGGGGCGAGCAACATGTCCGGCAATTCGCGGATTTCGGTTGCATTAAGCTTCAAGCCTGCCGCGCGCGGGCCGATGAATACGATACGACCGTCGCGGATGCCCAGGGCATGCTCTTTAAGGACCACGCCAGCCGGTTCGACGGGTACCAGCCAGGTCGGCAGCAATAATAGGTCGAGCGCAGCGGTGGGGGTCGGCATCGAAAGTCGGTTCCAGTGCTTTTGTAAAGGATGGCGAAGTATACCCGAGCGTCTTCGCGGGGGGATCGCTATAATCGGCGGCTTTTGTTCATGAGTGCGGGGTAAGTGGATGCGCGATCGACTGTTGGCTGCGGAGAAGGTGAAGGCCATCGATTGGCGTGATGGCGCCCTGTATCTGCTGGATCAGCGTATTTTGCCGTTCGAGGAAACCTGGATCGCCTACACCAGCGCTGCGGGTGTGGCCGAAGCCATTCGCTCGATGGTGGTGCGTGGCGCGCCGGCCATTGGCATCAGTGCGGCGTATGCCATGGTGCTGTCAGCCCGCGCCCGAATTGCCGAGGGCGGTGACTGGCAGGTGGCGTGGGAAGAGGATTACGCGTTACTGGCCGATTCCCGTCCAACAGCGGTTAATCTGTTCTGGGCCTTGAGTCGCATGCGTGACCGCCTGGACCGCCTCAAGGGAGACGCGGACCCTCTGGCAGCGCTGGAGGCCGAAGCCATCGCGATCCATGAAAGTGATCGCGAAGCCAACCTGACCATGGCCCAACTGGGTGTCGACCTGATCCGCAAGCATCAGGGCAACGCCCAGGCAATCCTCACGCACTGCAACACCGGCGCACTGGCCACCGGCGGCTTCGGCACAGCGCTGGGGGTGATTCGCGGGGCTTTCATCGAGGGCATGGTCGAACGCGTCTATGCCGACGAAACCCGGCCGTGGCTACAAGGTTCGCGATTGACCGCATGGGAATTGGCCAATGAAGGCATTCCTGTGACCCTCAATGCCGATTCCGCCGCCGCGCACATCATGAAAACCAAAGGCGTGACCTGGGTGATCGTTGGCGCCGACCGCATCACCGCCAATGGCGACGTGGCGAACAAGATCGGCACCTACCAACTGGCGGTCAACGCCATGCATCACGGCGTGCGCTTCATGGTGGTTGCGCCGAGTTCGACCATCGACATGAACCTCGCCAGCGGCGACGAAATCCCCATCGAAGAGCGCGATGGCCGCGAGTTGCTGGAAGTCGGCGGCAAGCGGGTGGGGGCGGATGTCGATGCGTTCAACCCGGTGTTCGACGTGACGCCTGCGGATTTGATCGACGCGATCGTTACCGAAAAAGGCATCGTCGAACGGCCGGATACCGCGAAAATGGCGCAGTTGATGTGCCGTAAGCGTCTGCATTAAAGATATCTGGCGCCTGATAAATTGCCTTCGCGGGCAAGCCCGCTCCCACAGGAATCTGTGTCGAACCGAAAATCTCGGGGCGTGCAGCGATCCCTGTGGGAGCGGGCTTGCCCGCGATTAGGCCCTGAATGTCAATGAAGCAAGCCGAATCTGCCCTGAATTCTCCATTCAACACGGCTCTAAGCCCCTCTCGTCTCTTTCAAGCCTGTCACCGGTCAACTTACTATGCTCCATGCGCATCTGGGGGATAGGTGCGTGGCGGCTCTTGTGATAACATCCGGCGGTTTCCAGGGTAGCCTGATGTGGCTGCCTTTACTGCGCAGATCCATGGCATAACTCGTTGATTTGTCGTAAGTCGGTGCATGGCACTCAGTCTGCATCGGCGAGCTTCGTTCGTCCCATATGGATGTGACGAAGTTTCACCAGAAAAAGGAATCAGGCTTCTCATGGGCGAACTGGCCAAAGAAATCCTCCCGGTCAATATCGAAGACGAGCTGAAGCAGTCCTACCTCGACTACGCGATGAGCGTAATTGTCGGGCGGGCACTGCCGGATGCGCGCGATGGCTTGAAGCCCGTGCACCGGCGTGTGCTGTTCGCGATGAGCGAGCTGGGCAACGACTTCAACAAGCCGTACAAGAAATCTGCCCGTGTTGTCGGTGACGTGATCGGTAAGTATCACCCTCACGGTGATACCGCGGTGTACGACACCATCGTTCGGATGGCGCAGCCATTCTCGCTGCGTTACCTGCTGGTAGACGGTCAGGGCAACTTCGGTTCGGTGGACGGCGACAACGCCGCGGCCATGCGATACACCGAAGTGCGCATGACCAAGCTGGCACACGAGCTGCTGGCTGACCTGCACAAAGAAACCGTGGACTGGGTGCCGAACTACGACGGCACCGAAATGATCCCGGCGGTCATGCCGACCCGTATTCCCAACCTGCTGGTCAACGGCTCCAGCGGTATCGCCGTGGGCATGGCGACCAACATTCCGCCGCACAACCTCGGTGAAGTCATCGACGGTTGCCTGGCACTCATCGACAATCCGGAACTGACCGTCGATGAGCTGATGCAATACATCCCCGGTCCAGACTTCCCGACCGCTGCGATCATCAACGGTCGCGCCGGCATCATCGAAGCCTACCGCACCGGTCGCGGGCGCATTTACATGCGTGCCCGCTCGATGATCGAAGACATCGACAAGGTCGGTGGTCGCCAGCAGATCGTCATCACCGAACTCCCTTACCAGCTGAACAAGGCGCGTCTGATCGAGAAGATCGCCGAGCTGGTAAAAGAGAAGAAGCTCGAAGGCATCACCGAGCTGCGCGACGAGTCCGACAAGGACGGTATGCGCGTCGTGATCGAATTGCGTCGCGGTGAAGTGCCTGAGGTGATCCTCAACAACCTCTACGCCCAGACCCAGCTGCAAGCAGTGTTCGGTATCAACATCGTCGCGCTGATCGACGGCCGTCCGCGGATCCTGAACCTCAAGGACCTGCTGGAAGCCTTCGTTCGTCACCGTCGCGAAGTGGTTACCCGCCGTACCGTGTTCGAGCTGCGTAAAGCGCGCGAACGTGGCCACATTCTGGAAGGTCAAGCGGTTGCCCTGTCGAACATCGACCCGGTCATCGCCCTGATCAAGGCCTCGCCAACGCCGTCGGAAGCCAAGGAAGCGCTGATCAAGACTGCGTGGGAATCTTCCGCTGTAGTTGCGATGGTTGAGCGTGCCGGTGCCGATTCGTGCCGTCCAGAGACTCTGGACCCGCAATACGGTCTGCGCGAGGGCAAGTACTTCCTGTCGCCAGAGCAGGCGCAAGCCATTCTGGAACTGCGTCTGCACCGTCTGACCGGTCTGGAACACGAAAAGCTGCTGGCCGAGTATCAAGAGATCCTCAACCAGATCGGCGAGCTGATCCGCATCCTCAGCAGCGCCACGCGCCTGATGGAAGTGATCCGCGAAGAGCTGGAAGTGATCCGCGCCGAATACGGCGATGTGCGTCGCACCGAGATTCTCGATGCCCGTCTCGACCTGACCCTGGGCGACATGATCCCGGAAGAAGAGCGCGTCGTGACCATTTCCCACGGTGGCTACGCCAAGACCCAGCCATTGGCTGCGTACCAGGCTCAGCGTCGTGGTGGTAAAGGCAAGTCGGCCACCGGCGTCAAGGATGAGGACTACATTGCTCACCTGCTGGTTGCCAACAGCCACACCACGCTGTTGCTGTTCTCCAGCAAAGGCAAAGTGTACTGGCTGAAGACCTACGAAATTCCGGAAGCATCCCGCGCTGCCCGTGGTCGTCCGCTGGTCAACCTGCTGCCGCTGGACAGTGATGAATACATCACCACCATGCTGCCGGTCGAGGAATACACCGAAGGTCACTTCATCTTCATGGCCACTGCTAAAGGCACCGTGAAGAAGACCCCGCTGGAATCCTTCAGCCGCCAGCGCAGCGTCGGTCTGATCGCGCTGGAGCTGGACGAAGGTGACGTACTGATCTCTGCCGCCATTACTGATGGCGAACGTGAAGTCATGCTGTTCTCCGACGGTGGCAAGGTCACTCGCTTCAAGGAAACCGACGTTCGCGCCATGGGCCGTACCGCTCGGGGTGTCCGCGGTATGCGTCTGCCGGAAGGCCAGAAGCTGATTTCCATGCTGATCCCGGAAGAAGGCAGCCAGATCCTCACCGCTTCGGCGCGTGGTTTCGGCAAGCGCACCGCGATCACCGAGTTCCCTGAGTACAAGCGTGGCGGTCAGGGCGTTATCGCCATGGTCAGCAACGAGCGTAACGGCCGTCTGGTCGGCGCGGTTCAGGTGCTCGACGGCGAAGAAATCATGCTGATTTCCGACCAGGGTACTTTGGTTCGTACCCGTGTCGACGAAGTCTCCAGCCTGGGTCGTAACACCCAGGGCGTGACCCTGATCAAGCTGGCCAGCGATGAAACGCTGGTAGGCCTGGAGCGGGTTCAAGAGCCATCGGAAGTCGAAGGCGAAGAGCTGGAAGGCGAAGGGCTCGAAGGTGAAGAGGGTGCAGTGTTCGACGGTGAGGTCGTGATCGACGACGTTGCCGAAGACCAGCAACTCGACGCCGCCGCTGACGAAGAGCCACAAGAGTAAGCGGGCAAGCAGGGGGCGGATGAAAATTCGCCCCCTTGTTGTTTGTCCCTTTTGAAAATTTGCGACACTGCACAGGATCGTTCCCACGCTCTGCGTGGGAATGCCGCTCGGGACGCTCCGCGTCCCATGACGCAGAGCGTCATTGGATGCATTCCCACGCAGAGCGTGGGAACGATCATCCGCAGACCGAAAGATTTAAGTGACCACCAAATCAGAGCGAGATTGGATGTGAGCAAGAGAGCCTATAACTTCTGTGCCGGTCCTGCGGCGCTTCCCGAAGCTGTCCTGAAGCGCGCCCAGGGTGAACTCCTTGATTGGCACGGCAAGGGCCTGTCGGTCATGGAAATGAGCCATCGCAGCGATGAGTTCGTGTCCATTGCCACCAAGGCCGAGCAGGATCTGCGTGATCTGCTGAATATCCCCTCGAACTATAAAGTGCTGTTTCTGCAAGGTGGCGCGAGTCAGCAATTTGCTCAGATCCCTCTGAACCTGTTGCCGGAAAGCGGCACCGCCGACTATATCGACACCGGTATCTGGTCGCAGAAAGCTATCGAAGAAGCCTCGCGCTACGGCCACGTCAATGTTGCCGCCACCGCCAAGCCTTACGACTATTTCGCAATCCCCGGTCAAAACGAGTGGAGCCTGTCCAAAGACGCGGCCTACGTTCACTACGCACCGAACGAAACCATTGGCGGCCTGGAATTCCAATGGATTCCGGAAACCGGTGATGTGCCGCTGGTTGCCGACATGTCCTCGGACATTCTCTCGCGTCCGGTGGATGTTTCGCGCTTCGGCATGATCTACGCCGGGGCCCAGAAAAACATCGGCCCGAGTGGCCTCGTTGTCAACATCGTTCGCGAAGACCTGCTGGGTCACGCCCGCTCCATTTGCCCGACCATGCTCAACTACAAGGTCGCGGCCGATAACGGCTCGATGTACAACACCCCGCCAACCCTGGCCTGGTACCTGTCCGGTCTGGTGTTCGAGTGGCTGAAAGAGCAGGGTGGTATCGAAGCCATCGGCAAGCTCAATGAAGTGAAGCAGCGCACGCTGTATGACTTCATCGATGCCAGCGGCTTGTACAGCAACCCGATCAACAAATCGGACCGCTCGTGGATGAACGTACCGTTTCGTCTGGCCGACGATCGTCTCGACAAGCCGTTCCTGGCGGGTGCCGACGAACGTGGCCTGCTGAACCTCAAGGGCCACCGTTCCGTGGGTGGCATGCGTGCCTCCATCTATAACGCCGTCGATATCGTTGCGGTCAACGCACTGGTTTCGTACATGGCAGAGTTCGAGAAGGAACACGGTTAATGTCTGAGCAAGAACTCAAGGCACTGCGCCTGCGCATTGACGCTCTGGACGAAAAAGTCCTGGAGCTGATCAGTGAGCGCGCACGCTGCGCCCAGGAAGTTGCGCGAGTAAAGATGGCCTCGCTGGCCGAAGGCGAAGTGCCGGTGTTCTATCGTCCTGAGCGTGAAGCTCAGGTGCTCAAGCGCGTGATGGAGCGTAACCAGGGGCCGCTGGGCAACGAAGAGATGGCGCGGCTGTTCCGCGAAATCATGTCCTCGTGCCTGGCCCTCGAGCAGCCGCTGAAAGTGGCTTACCTCGGCCCTGAAGGGACCTTCACTCAGGCTGCAGCCATGAAGCATTTCGGCCATGCAGTGATCAGCAAGCCGATGGCTGCGATCGATGAAGTGTTCCGTGAAGTCGCGGCCGGTGCGGTGAACTTTGGCGTGGTCCCGGTGGAAAACTCCACCGAGGGCGCGGTCAACCACACCCTCGACAGCTTCCTCGAACACGACATGGTGATCTGTGGCGAAGTCGAGCTGCGCATCCACCATCACCTGTTGGTGGGTGAAAACACCAAGACCGACAGCATCAGCCGCATCTATTCCCACGCCCAGTCCCTGGCCCAGTGCCGCAAGTGGCTGGACGCCCATTACCCGAATGTCGAGCGCGTGGCGGTTTCGAGCAACGCCGAAGCGGCCAAACGGGTCAAGGGTGAGTGGAACTCGGCGGCGATCGCCGGCGACATGGCCGCCGGTCTGTACGGGTTGACTCGTCTGGCCGAAAAAATCGAGGATCGTCCGGACAACTCCACGCGATTCCTGATGATCGGCAGCCAGGAAGTGCCGCCGACCGGCGACGACAAGACCTCGATCATTGTTTCCATGAGCAACAAACCCGGCGCGCTCCACGAGCTGCTGGTGCCGTTCCATGACAACGGCATCGACCTGACGCGCATCGAGACCCGTCCGTCGCGCAGCGGTAAATGGACCTACGTGTTCTTCATCGACTTCGTCGGCCACCATCGCGATCCGCTGATCAAAGGTGTGCTGGAAAAGATCAGTCAGGAAGCAGTGGCACTCAAAGTGCTGGGTTCCTACCCGAAAGCAGTTCTCTAAGGGCGGTAGCAAATGAGTGGCAACTTCCTCGCTCTGGCACAGCCGGGCGTGCAACAACTTTCGCCTTACGTTCCGGGCAAACCCGTGGACGAACTGGCCCGTGAGCTGAACCTCGATCCGGCCAATATCGTCAAACTGGCGAGCAACGAAAACCCGTTGGGCGCCAGTCCCAAGGCGCTGGCAGCGATTCGCGAAGCGCTGACCGAGCTGACCCGCTATCCGGACGGCAACGGTTTTGCGCTCAAGACCCTGCTGGCCGATCAGTGCCGCGTCGAGCTGAACCAGGTAACGTTGGGCAACGGCTCCAACGACATTCTGGAGCTGGTGGCGCGTGCTTATCTGGCGCCAGGCCTGAACGCGGTGTTCAGCGCTCATGCGTTTGCGGTCTATCCGATCGTCACCCAAGCCGTCGGTGCCCAGGCAAAAGTGATCCCGGCCAAAGACTGGGGTCATGATCTGTCGGCCATGCTGGCCGCGATCGATGCCGATACTCGCGTGGTGTTCATCGCCAATCCGAACAACCCGACCGGGACCTGGTTCGACGCCCAGGCGCTGGATGATTTCCTGCAGGACGTACCGGCCCATGTGCTGGTGGTGCTGGACGAGGCCTACATCGAATACGCCGAAGGCAGCGACTTGCCGGATGGCCTGGATTATCTGGCCGCTTATCCGAACCTGCTGGTCTCGCGCACTTTCTCCAAGGCCTATGGCCTGGCGTCGCTGCGGGTCGGTTACGGCTTGTCCTCGGCCATCGTCGCCGATGTGCTGAATCGCGTGCGTCAGCCATTCAACGTCAACAGCCTCGCACTGGCCGCCGCGTGTGCCGCGTTGCAAGACGTCGAGTACCTGGCCGAAAGCCGTCGCCTGAACGAATCCGGCATGCAGCAGTTGCAAGCGGGTTTCCGTGAGCTGGGGCTGAGCTGGATTCCATCCAAGGGCAACTTCATCTGTGTCGATCTGGGTCGCGTTGCGGCGCCAGTGTTTGAGGGGTTGCTGCGCGAAGGCGTGATTGTGCGTCCGGTGGCCAACTATGGCATGCCGAACCACCTGCGTATCACCATCGGTTTGCCGGCTGAAAACAGCCGCTTCCTCGAGGCGCTGACCAAGGTTATGGCTCGTGGTTGATGTCGCTGCGCTGCAATCTGCGCAACCTATGATCGGTCGCCTGGTGGTGGTCGGCCTGGGGCTGATCGGCGGTTCGTTTGCCAAAGGCTTGCGTGAAAGCGGTCTGTGCCGCGAAGTGGTCGGGGTCGATCTCGACCCGCAGTCGCGCAAGCTGGCGGTCGAGTTGGGCGTGGTCGATCGCTGCGAAGAAGATCTGGCTAAGGCCTGCCAGGGCGCTGACGTGATTCAGCTGGCGGTGCCGATCCTGGCCATGGAGAAATTGCTCGCGCTGTTGGCGGGCATGGATCTGGGGCAAGCGATTCTGACCGACGTCGGTAGCGCCAAGGGCAATGTGGTGCGCGCGGCGACCGAGGCGTTTGGCGGCATGCCGGCGCGTTTTGTGCCGGGGCATCCGATTGCCGGTTCCGAGCAGAGTGGGGTGGAAGCCTCCAATGCCGAACTGTTCCGCCGCCATAAAGTGATTCTGACGCCGCTGGATCAGACCGATCCGGCCGCGTTGGCAGTGGTTGACCGGTTGTGGCGCGAACTGGGCGCCGACGTCGAGCACATGCAGGTCGAGCGTCACGACGAAGTGTTGGCGGCGACCAGCCATCTGCCGCACTTGCTGGCGTTCGGTTTGGTCGATTCGTTGGCCAAACGCAATGAAAATCTTGAGATCTTCCGTTACGCTGCGGGCGGTTTCCGCGATTTCACAAGAATCGCCGGTAGCGACCCGGTCATGTGGCACGACATCTTCCTCGCCAACCGCGAAGCTGTCCTGCGCACACTCGATACATTTCGCAGCGACCTCGACGCCTTGCGCGACGCGGTCGATGCAGGGGATGGGCACCAATTGTTGGGCGTGTTCACGCGCGCCCGGGTTGCCCGCGAGCATTTCAGTAAAATCCTGGCCCGCCGGGCCTATGTGGACGCTATGAATTCCAACGATCTGATTTTCCTGGCACAACCTGGTGGCCGCCTGACTGGGCGGATTCGTGTACCGGGCGACAAATCGATTTCCCACCGTTCGATCATGCTCGGTTCCCTGGCCGAAGGCGTCACCGAAGTGGAAGGTTTCCTCGAGGGCGAAGACGCTCTGGCGACCCTGCAAGCTTTCCGCGACATGGGCGTCGTCATCGAAGGTCCGCACCACGGTCGCGTGACCATTCACGGCGTCGGCCTGCATGGCCTGAAGCCTGCGCCGGGTCCGATCTATCTGGGCAACTCCGGCACCTCGATGCGTCTGCTGTCTGGCCTGTTGGCTGCGCAGAACTTCGACAGCACGCTGACCGGCGACGCTTCGCTGTCCAAGCGTCCGATGAATCGCGTGGCCAATCCGCTGCGTGAAATGGGTGCCGTGATCGAGACCGCCGCTGAAGGTCGTCCACCGATGACCATTCGTGGCGGCAACAAGCTCAAGGGCCTGACTTACACCATGCCAATGGCCAGCGCCCAGGTTAAATCCTGCCTGTTGCTGGCGGGGCTGTATGCCGAAGGCAAGACCACCGTCACCGAGCCGGCACCGACTCGCGACCACACCGAGCGCATGCTGCGCGGCTTCGGCTACCCGGTGACCGTCAACGGCGCGACTGCCTCGGTCGAGTCCGGCCACAAGTTGACCGCGACCCACATTGAAGTACCGGGCGATATTTCGTCGTCGGCGTTCTTCCTGGTGGCCGCATCGATTGCCGAAGGTTCGGAGCTGGTGCTTGAGCACGTCGGCATCAACCCGACCCGTACCGGCGTGATCGACATCCTGCGCCTGATGGGCGCTGACATCACCCTGGAAAACCAGCGTGAGGTCGGCGGCGAACCGGTAGCGGACCTGCGCGTGCGGGCAGCTAAACTCAAAGGTATCGAGATCCCTGAGGCGCTGGTTCCACTGGCTATCGACGAGTTCCCGGTGCTGTTCGTGGCCGCTGCATGTGCCGAAGGGCGCACCGTGCTGCGCGGTGCCGAAGAGCTGCGCGTGAAGGAGTCGGACCGGATCCAGGTGATGGCGGATGGTCTGTTGGCGTTGGGCGTCAAGTGCGAGCCAACCCCGGACGGTCTCATCATCGACGGCGGCCAGATCGGCGGCGGCGAAGTGCACGGTCACGGCGATCACCGGATTGCCATGGCCTTCAGCGTGGCTTCTTTGCGCGCTAGCGCACCGATCCGCATCCACGATTGCGCCAACGTTGCGACCTCGTTCCCGAACTTCCTTGCGCTGTGCGCGCAGGTCGGTATCCGTGTTGCACAAGAGGCTCAGTCGTGATCAGCATCGCACCGGTCATCACCATTGATGGGCCAAGCGGCTCTGGCAAGGGCACAGTCGCCGGGATGCTGGCCAAGCGCCTTGGGTGGAACCTGCTGGATTCCGGTGCGCTTTATCGATTGCTGGCTTTCGCGGCGCATAACCATGGCGTCGATCTGACGAACGAAGAACTGCTTAAAAAACTCGCCGCTCATCTGGATGTGCAGTTCATCGCGGCGACCGATGGTCAGCTGCAGCGCATTATTCTGGAAGGTGATGAAGTCAGCGACGTCATCCGCACCGAAAGCATCGGCTCGGGCGCCTCGCAGGTTGCTGCGTTGCCCGCCGTTCGTGAGGCGCTGCTACAGCGCCAGCGGGCCTTTCAGGAGCCACCGGGTCTGGTGGCCGATGGTCGCGACATGGGCACTGTGGTATTTCCCGACGCGCCATTGAAGATTTTCCTGACCGCCAGTGCCGAAGAGCGTGCGCGCCGTCGATACTTGCAGTTGAAGGGCAAAGTCGATGGTGTTAGTCTGTCGAGTCTGCTAGATGAGATACGTGCGCGCGATGAGCGTGACACCCAGCGAGCGGTAGCCCCGCTCAAACCGGCGGCTGACGCCATACAGCTGGATTCCACGGAATTATCCATCGATCAGGTGCTGGAACGCATCATGAGTGAAATCGCCATTCGCGATATCGCCGGGTGACCAAGAAGGCCGCAGGGGACCAGTCATAGTCCTGCGGTGGCTTCTTTTAAATGAAACTGACCCACACCGTCTGGGGTGTGGAGATGGGCGTATCCTTCGCCCTTATTCAACAGGAATTAAAATGAGCGAAAGCTTTGCGGAACTCTTTGAAGAAAGCCTAAAAACCCTGAACCTTCAGGCAGGCTCCATCATCACCGGTGTTATCGTTGATATCGATTACCAAGCTCGCTGGGTAACCGTTCACGCTGGCCTGAAGTCTGAAGCACTCATCCCGCTTGAGCAGTTCTACAACGATGCTGGCGAACTGACTATCAACGTCGGTGACGAAGTTCACGTTGCTCTGGACTCGGTTGAAGACGGCTTTGGTGAAACCAAGCTGTCCCGTGAAAAAGCCAAGCGCGCTGAATGCTGGATTGTTCTGGAAGCAGCCTTCGCAGCCGAAGAAGTGGTCAAGGGCGTTATCAACGGTAAGGTTAAAGGCGGCTTCACTGTCGACGTTAACGGCATCCGTGCGTTCCTGCCAGGTTCTCTGGTTGACGTTCGTCCAGTGCGCGACACCACGCACCTGGAAGGCAAAGAGCTGGAATTCAAGGTCATCAAGCTCGACCAGAAACGCAACAACGTTGTCGTTTCCCGTCGCAGCGTCCTCGAAGCCGAGAACTCCGCCGAGCGTGAAGCTCTGCTGGAATCCCTGCAGGAAGGCCAACAAGTCAAAGGTATCGTCAAGAACCTCACCGATTACGGCGCATTCGTCGATCTGGGTGGCGTCGATGGCCTGCTGCACATTACCGACATGGCTTGGAAACGTATCAAGCATCCTTCTGAAATCGTCAACGTTGGCGACGAGATCGATGTCAAGGTTCTGAAGTACGATCGCGAACGCAATCGTGTTTCCCTGGGCCTGAAGCAACTGGGCGAAGATCCATGGGTTGCTATCAAAGCCCGTTACCCAGAAAGCACTCGCGTTACCGCTCGTGTAACCAACCTGACCGACTACGGCTGCTTCGCTGAGCTGGAAGAAGGCGTTGAAGGCCTGGTACACGTTTCCGAAATGGACTGGACCAACAAGAACATCCACCCTTCGAAAGTCGTACAAGTCGGCGACGAAGTGGAAGTTATGGTTCTGGACATCGACGAAGAGCGTCGTCGTATCTCCCTCGGCATCAAGCAGTGCAAATCTAACCCATGGGAAGATTTCTCTGGCCAGTTCAACAAGGGCGATAAAATCTCCGGCACCATCAAGTCGATCACCGATTTCGGTATCTTCATTGGTCTGGACGGCGGCATCGACGGTCTGGTTCACCTGTCCGACATCTCCTGGAACGAAGTGGGCGAAGAAGCCGTTCGCCGCTTCAAGAAGGGCGACGAGCTGGACACCGTTATCCTGTCGGTTGACCCAGAGCGCGAGCGCATCTCCCTGGGTATCAAGCAACTGGAAAGCGATCCGTTCTCCGAGTACGTTCAAGAGAACGACAAAGGCGCCATCGTTAAAGGCATCGTGAAAGAAGTTGACGCTAAAGGCGCCATCATCACTCTGGCCGACGATATCGAAGCGACTCTGAAAGCCTCCGAAATCAGCCGTGACCGCGTTGAAGACGCGCGCAACGTTCTGAAAGAAGGCGAAGAAGTAGAAGCCAAGATCATCAGCGTTGACCGCAAGAGCCGTGTAATCCAGCTCTCCATCAAGTCGAAAGACGTTGAAGACGAGAAAGAAGCCATCCAAAGCTTGAAAGACAAGCCTTCGGATAGCATCGCTGCTGGTCCTACCACTCTGGGCGACCTGTTGCGTGCACAAATGGAAAAACAGAACTAAGTTCTGTCAGACCATAGAAAAAGGGCGACTTCGGTCGCCCTTTTTTGCGTCTGCGATTTGATGAATCTCAAGCGTGCTGACGCTGCGATATTTCTTTCGTGAAACCAATGATCTACATAAGTTGTCTGTAGCTTCATACAGGTCAATCGTCTATTCAAGGCTAGGCTTAGTCTGAAGTGAACGACCGCTGGGCAATGCGCCCGGCATAAGGAAATAAATGAACAAGCTCATTGTCGTGATAGCAGTACTGACATTGGCGGGCTGTACCACCAATGCCAAGACTCATGCGGTACGAGGAGTCAGTGGCATAGAGATCGATTGTTCAGGGTTGGGCTCCGGATGGGAGAGGTGTCACAAGAGAGCTGCCAAGGAATGCAAGGGCGCAGGCTATAAAGTCATCGTAAGGTCCGATGACGCGAAAGAGGAAGATGAATTCCCTTTTGGCTTCAATCCCGCGGGTTATCTGACGCGTACCATGCTGGTTATCTGTAGGTGAGTGCTGGGTTTGAGCAGTGTTCCGATGTTCTGAAATCGGGCGCCTCATTGCAGAGAAAGATATGTCAAAACTCGGGCTGTTCAAATTTCTCCGGGCATGCTAAAACCTTTGAAGCGCTTTTCCTAGCTGCTTGAAAAAGAAGGGAAAAATATGACGAAGTCGGAGTTGATCGAACGAATTGTCACCCATCAAGGGCTGCTCTCATCCAAGGATGTGGAGCTGGCCATCAAGACCATGCTTGAGCAAATGTCCCAATGTCTGGCCACCGGTGATCGAATCGAGATCCGTGGTTTTGGCAGCTTCTCCCTGCACTATCGCGCACCGCGCGTAGGTCGCAATCCTAAAACCGGTCAGTCCGTCAGCCTCGACGGCAAGTTCGTTCCGCATTTCAAGCCAGGCAAAGAACTGCGCGATCGCGTGAACGAGGACGAGGAGGAAGGGCTTTGACAGCTGCTGCACTACAAGGAACCGCTGATGCATAACCTCAAGCGCGTACTTCTCGCTGTATTTGTCCTATTGCTCGTTCTAGCGATCCTGGCGTTCGTTCTTGAGAACCAGCAAGGCGTTGCACTGCTATTCTTGGGCTGGTCGGGTCCACAGTTGCCAGTATCGCTGGTCATGGTAATTGCGCTGTTGGTTGGCATGGTGATCGGGCCGATTCTCGGCTGGTTTCTGGGGCGTACGTCCAAAGCCTCACGCAAGCGCCTTGTCTGACTGCGACAAGCCCGTTGTGTGTATCGAGTTTGTGTCACAGCTTGTCCATATCCATTAGTAAAACCTTCATTAAGCTGTAAAATGCTGCGCTTGATCGATAGGGCATTCCCGAATCGGTTCAGACTGACTTTGTCAGAAGCCACGGCTGACTTTGATGGCTTTTGCATTCATGGATTTGACAGTGCGCGGTTGGCGGCCCTGTCAGCAACTTAAGGGTATGGTTTCGCGTGAAAATTCTAGTTACCGGCGGCGCCGGGTTTATCGGCTCGGCAGTCATTCGTCATATCATTTCCAACACTAACGACTCTGTCGTTAACGTCGATAAACTGACTTATGCCGGTAATCTTGAATCGTTGGCCGAAGTCAGCCAGAACTCGCGTTACGTGTTCGAACGCGTCGATATCTGCGACCGTGACCAAGTGGACCGTGTCCTGCGTGAACACCAACCGGATGCCATCATGCATCTGGTTGCAGAGTCCCACGTTGACCGCTCGATCTCCGGTCCGTCTGAATTCATCCAGACCAACATCATCGGCACTTACACCTTGCTGGAAGCTGCACGCCATTATTGGGCGGCACTGGATGATGCGCGTAAAGCCAACTTCCGCTTCCACCATATTTCCACCGACGAAGTCTACGGAGACCTCGAAGGTCCGGAAGACCTCTTCACCGAAACCACGCCGTACCAGCCAAGCTCGCCGTACTCGGCCAGCAAGGCCAGTTCCGATCACCTGGTTCGCGCCTGGGCTCGTACTTACGGCCTGCCAACCCTGGTCACCAACTGCTCGAACAACTACGGTCCGTGCCATTTCCCTGAGAAGTTGATCCCACTGATTATCCTCAATGCTCTGGAAGGCAAGCCGCTGCCGGTTTACGGCAAAGGCAATCAGGTCCGTGACTGGCTCTACGTCGAAGACCATGCCCGCGCACTGTACAAAGTCGTGACCGAAGGCGTCATTGGCGAGACCTACAACATCGGCGGACATAATGAGAAGCAAAACATCGAAGTGGTGCATACCCTGTGCGCACTGCTCGACGAACTGCGTCCTGACTCCGCTCATCGTCCACATGCCAGCCTGATCACCTACGTTCAGGATCGCCCGGGCCATGACCAGCGCTACGCAATCGACGCCAGCAAAATTCAGCGCGAGTTGGGTTGGACCCCGGAAGAAACTTTTGAAACCGGTATCCGCAAAACCGTCGAGTGGTACCTCAACAACACTGAATGGGTCGCTCACGTGAAGAGCGGCAGCTACCAGCAATGGATCGACCAGAACTACACGGATCGTTCGGACAAGGCATGAAAATCCTCCTGTTGGGAAAAAACGGCCAAGTGGGCTGGGAGCTGCAACGCGCCCTTGCGCCGCTGGGTGAATTGATCGCCCTGGATCGTCACCCGGTCGATGGTTTGAGCGGCGACCTGTCTGATCTCGATGCACTGCGCGCGACGATCCGTCAGGTCAAGCCCGACGTCATCGTCAACGCAGCGGCCTACACCGCCGTCGATAAAGCCGAGTCCGAAACTGAGCTGGCCGACCGTGTGAACGGTCAGGCGAGTCGGGTCATGGCTGAAGAAGCTGCATCCCTGGGTGCCTGGCTGATTCACTATTCGACCGACTACGTGTTCAGTGGTGAAGGTCTGAAGGCATGGCAAGAGACAGATGCCGTCGCCCCGGTGAATCACTACGGCGCGAGCAAACTGGCCGGTGAGCAAGCGATTACAGCCTCGGGCTGCAAGCACCTGATCTTCCGCACCAGCTGGGTCTATGGCGCGCGCGGCAACAACTTTGCCAAGACCATGCTGCGTCTGGCCAAGGACCGCGACACCCTGAGCGTCATCGCCGACCAGATCGGTGCCCCGACCGGCGCAGATTTGATTGCCGACGTGACGGCATTGGCCATTCAGCAAGTCATGCAACGTCCTGAACTGGCAGGCCTGTATCACCTGGCGGCCGCCGGCGAAGTGTCCTGGCACGGCTATGCCAGCCATGTGATTGGTTTTGCCAAAGCCAACGGTGAAGAGCTCGCCGTTACGTCGGTCAATCCGATAGACACAACTGCCTACCCAACACCGGCGCGTCGCCCTCTGAATTCACGGTTGAACACTCAGAAGCTGCGCGACAATTTTTCTCTGCACTTGCCGGATTGGCAAAGTGGTGTCACCCGAATGCTTACGGAAGTTCTGAACAAATGACCACGACAAATCGTAAAGGCATCATCCTCGCTGGCGGCTCGGGCACTCGTCTGCACCCGCTGACCCTCGGCGTGTCCAAACAGATGCTGCCGATCTACGACAAGCCGATGATCTTCTATCCGCTGTCGGTGCTGATGCTCGCCGGCATGCGCGAAATCCTGATTATCTCCACCCCTGAAGACCTGCCAAGTTTTCAAAAATTACTGGGTGACGGTAGCCTGTACGGCATCAAGCTGACCTACGCCGAGCAGCCTAGCCCGGACGGCCTGGCACAAGCCTTCATCATCGGCGAAGAATTCATCGGCAAGGATCCTTGCTGTCTGATCCTCGGCGACAACATCTTCTACGGTCAGCACTTCTCGGAAAACCTGCGCTCCGCCAGCACTCAAGAGCACGGCGCGACTGTATTTGGTTATCACGTGTCCGACCCGGAGCGTTTTGGTGTCGTCGAGTTCGACGCTGCCGGCCGCGCCTTGAGCATCGAAGAGAAGCCGCTGAAGCCGAAATCCAGCTACGCGGTGACTGGTCTGTACTTCTACGACAACCAGGTCGTCGAAATCGCCAAGAGCATCAAGCCATCCGCCCGTGGCGAGCTGGAAATCACTGACATTAACCGCGCGTACCTTGAGCAGAAGACCCTCAACGTCGAAATGCTTGGCCGTGGTTTCGCCTGGCTGGACACCGGTACCCATGATTCGCTGTTGGAAGCCAGTCACTTCGTGCACACCATTGAACAGCGTCAAGGCTTGAAGGTGGCTTGCCTTGAAGAGATCGCGTATCACAATGGCTGGATTACTGCCGAGCAGTTGGGTACTCAGGCTGATGCGCTGAAGAAGACTGGCTATGGTCAGTATCTGCAGAAGCTACTGGATTCGCCTTCCCACTGATTCGAAGGCTCAATCCTTTCGAACAGTGGCGATTAACCGGTCCAGGCAGGAATGGCATGCCAGTAAAACATCCCTCCAAAGTTGCGGTTTTGCTGGCTGCCTACAATGGCATGCAGTGGATCGAGGAGCAGTTGGCCTCGATCCTCGACCAGTCAGCTGTCGACGTAACCGTTTATATCAGTATCGACCCCTCCACTGACGGTACCGAAGTCTGGTGCGCGGCTTATGCCGCTCAGCATCCAAGCGTTATTGTGCTGCCTGCTGCTGGCACCTTTGGTGGTGCTTCACGCAACTTCTTCAGGTTGATCCGCGATATTGATCTTCATGGGTACGACTTTGTCGCCTTTGCCGATCAGGATGACGTATGGCATTTGGATAAGCTTCAGCGCGCGACCCAAACCATTCACGCCCGACATGTGGATGCGTACTCCAGCAACGTCACCGCTTTCTGGGCAGACGGTCGGACTCAGTTATTGGATAAAGCTCAACCTCAGGCTGCCTGGGACTTCCTGTTTGAAGCTGCTGGGCCAGGTTGCACATATGTAATGAGCCAAAAAATGATGGTGTCTTTAAAGGCATCCATCTTGGCTAATTGGGCTGACCTGCAGGGTGTCAGCTTGCACGACTGGTACTGCTACGCTTTTGCGCGAAGTCATGGCTTCAAGTGGTTCATCGATCCTCAGCCTTCCATGCAATATCGTCAGCATGAGCGAAATCAGGTTGGAGCCAACACCGGCATCAATCCTTTGATCGCGCGTTACAAGACGATCCATGACGGTTGGTGGTTTTCTCAAGTGCGGATAATCGCTTGCTTGGTCGGGCTGGGGGCTGATGCCTTCGTCCAGCAATGGTTGTCCTTGGGGCGTCGGCAATTGCTGAAACTATCACTGAGTGCCTGGAAATGTCGTCGGCGTACGCGAGATAAGGTGTTCTTCTTTTGTATTTGCTGCGCCACCGCGCTGATTGGGAAAAAAGCTAGATGAGTGGGCTTCAAGTTTTAGTAACGGGCGCTACCGGGTTTGTTGGCGAGGCCATAGTGTTTCGGCTGTTGCTCGACAGGGTGTTCACACCTGTCGCCGCGGTACGTGGCGAGACGCGATTGAGTGGTTTGTGCCGTGTTGTACCGTTCGACTTGAGTGACGAGCTAGCTCTACCGCCCTTGAGTAATATTGGGGTGATCATTCATTGCGCTGCTCGGGTACACGTCATGAATGACGCAGCGATAGATCCTCTTGCGCAATTTCGTAAGGTGAATGTGGAGGGAACTGCTCGTCTAGCTCGAAAGGCGGCGGAATCCGGTGTTAAGCGGTTCATTTATATCAGCTCGATCAAGGTCAACGGCGAGAGCACCGAGTCGGGTATACCGTTCAAGGCCGACGATCGGCCCGCCCCTGTCGATCCGTACGGTATATCGAAGCGAGAAGCTGAAGATGCGCTACGACAAATCAGCCGAGATACCGGTATGGAGGTTGTCATCATTCGACCGCCATTGGTGTACGGTCCCGGCGTGAAGGCCAATTTTCTAAATATGATGCGTTGGCTGGAGAGGGGAGTGCCTCTCCCGCTGGGTGCGCTAAATAATCGTCGTAGCTTGGTGGCGATTGGCAACCTAGTGGATTTAGCTGTCACGTGTATCACTCACCCCGCCGCAGCAAACCAAACTTTTCTGGTGAGTGATGGTGAGGACCTCTCCACGACGCAATTACTTCGTCGTATGGCTGATGCGCTGAAGGTGCGTACGCATTTGTGGCCTATACCAGAAGCGGGTTTGCGTTTTGGTGCATTGCTGCTGGGCAAGAAAGCAATGGCAGACCGGTTGTGCGGTTCGCTGCAGGTTGATATCGGGAAAACCTGTTCCATGCTGGATTGGTTTCCGCCAGTGGGCGTCGATAAGGCGCTTCAACTTACCGCTTCTCATTACCCTGTATGAAGAGTCGTTGAGCTCTGTCAGGTAGTGCCCTTCCACAAACGGTTGGACAAGAAAGAGGGCCGCTCATCCAAGTATTACTTATTGGCAGATTGCCACCCTTTTGCCAATGAGGAGCACTTGATACCCTACGCGACCCAGTACTGAGTACTGGTTACCACTTCACATTCGGATTTCATTTTCGTCTTTTTTCTTAGCTTGGGGTTACCCATAGCGATGATGTCACCGGGCTATCAAATAGCAATGGCTAGTCGGTATAATGGCAAATTTTGCGCGCTGGGAGTGGCTCATGAGACGAACTGAGACTAGTCCTGATGCTCGGGCGCATTTCTATGCTAGACGAACCAGCATGGTCATTATTTTATCTTTAATGCAATGGAGTGCTCGGTGGTAGCCCCTCTTCCGCAAAATGATTCAAGTTCTGTACGCGTTACCGTGTTGATGTGTACCTATAACGGTGAGCGCTTCCTGTCTCAACAGCTCGACTCGATCGCTCGTCAGAGCTATCCCAACTGGAATATTGTGGTATCCGATGATGGTTCAACGGACGCGACCCTGGAAATACTTCGCAATTACAGCGAATCCTGGGGTGAAGGGAAGCTGATTGTTCGCCAGGGCCCGAAGCGTGGCTTCGCCGCGAACTTTATGTCGGTCACTTGTGATAGCGCTGCTGAATCGGACTTCTATGCCTGGGCAGACCAAGACGATATCTGGCGGGACAACAAGCTGGAGACCGCCCTACAGCGGTTGGAAGGCCTGCCATCGGACATCCCGGCGCTTTATTGTGCTCGTACCGAATTGATCAGCGATAGCGGGGCTGTTACTGGCCACTCTCCATTGTTTCTACGTCCGACCAGTTTCGCCAATGCGCTGGTGCAGAGTATCGCTGGTGGGAATACCATGGTGTTCAATCGGGCGGCGCGCCAGATCTTTCAACAGGCGGGATCGCACCTCGGCATTGTTTCACACGATTGGTGGGCCTATTTGCTCGTTTCCGGAGTGGGCGGACAGGTGTTATATGATGTATCTCCCACCATTCACTATAGGCAGCATGAGGCCAACCTAATCGGCTCGAACTCAGGTGTGCGTGCACGGCTCATTCGGCTGCGCATGATGTTCAGCGGTCGCTTCCGTGGCTGGAGTCAACAAAATATCATGGCCCTGGATTCTATCCATTCTTTTCTTACTGAGGAAAATCGGTTGAAGTTGGAGCAATTCAAAAAAGCGCGTAGCTCGCATGGTTTGGCTCGCTTTGCTTTGCTCAGACGATCCGGGGTCTACCGGCAAACACATTGGGGTAACCTTGGTTTGGTTCTGGCTGCGGTATTTAATAAAATTTGATATGTATTTATGCCTGGATGGCTCTTTTGGGGATTTTTGTGGTCATTAAAGTGGTATTTAAACAAGAGAGTTTGCTGGTGAAGTTTATCTTCCTCGACTTCTTTAGGTGTGTTTCTGATGCTTAACTTTTCCACGTCGCCGAAAGAAATGTTTAGCAGTTTTTGGCGCAATAGAAGCTTGATAAGAGCTCTCGTGCAACGAGAGGTTGTCGGACGGTATCGTGGTTCTTTCATGGGGATTCTCTGGTCATTTTTTAATCCCGTTTTCATGTTGATTGTTTATACATTTGTGTTCAGTGTTGTTTTCAAAGCTCGTTGGAGTGGTGGCAGTGATTCGAAAACCGAGTTTGCCCTTATACTGTTTGCAGGCTTGATCGTTTTTAATCTGTTCGCTGAATGCTTTAATCGCAGTCCAACGCTTATTCTTTCCAATGCAAACTACGTTAAGAAAGTTGTTTTTCCCTTGGAAATCCTTCCTTGGATCACCGTGGGGTCTGCACTTTTTCATATGATTATTAGCCTGGCAGTCTGGATGCTGGCTTACCTTATATTGTTTGGCGCACCTCATATAACGGTGCTGCTGTTTCCGCTGATTATCCTGCCATTGCTCCTGTTGATCATGGGGTTGACATGGGCATTAGCGTCGCTCGGAGTATATTTGAGAGACGTCGCGCAGTTCATTGGTATTCTGACGACGGTGCTGATGTTCTTGTCTCCAATATTCTATCCGGCCAGTGCACTACCAGAAAAATATCAGCATTTGCTGATGCTGAATCCCCTGACTCCAGCCATTGAGTATGCTCGGGATGTCTTATTTTGGGGTAAGTTACCTGACTTCACTGTGTTGGGCTTCTACCTTGTTGGCTCTACATTGATAGCGTGGTTGGGGTTTGTATGGTTTCAGAAAACTAGAAAAGGATTTGCTGATGTCATCTGAAATTGCTATCAAAGTTCAGAATCTCAGCAAATGTTATGAGATTTATGACAAGCCGCGAGATAGATTGCTTCAAATGCTCAGTCGCGGAAAGAAAAAATATTGCCGTGAGTTTTGGGCGCTGCGCGATGTTTCGTTTGAAATACGCAAGGGCGAAACCGTTGGTATTGTTGGTCGCAATGGCAGTGGTAAGTCGACGTTACTGCAGATTCTATGCGGGACGCTAAACCCTACGAGTGGTACCGTTGAGACTCACGGTCGTATTGCTGCTCTACTTGAGTTGGGTTCGGGCTTCAATCCCGAGTTTACCGGGCGAGAGAATGTTTATTTAAATGCGTCTATCCTCGGATTAAGTAAAGAAGAAATTGACGAAAAATACGATGCGATTGTTGAGTTTGCGGATATCGGCGAATTTATTAATCAACCTGTAAAGACATATTCAAGCGGTATGTTAGTGCGCTTGGCTTTTTCCGTTCAGGCTCAAGTAGAACCCGATATTCTAATTGTCGATGAGGCGTTGGCTGTTGGTGATGCGAAGTTCCAGGCACGTTGCTTTGACCGACTTAAAAAACTCAAAGAAAATGGCACCAGCATTTTGTTGGTTACCCACTCCAGTGAGCAAATTGTGACGCACTGCGATCACGCATTCTTGCTTAACGATGGTTTACAACTGGAGGAGGGCGAACCACGGAGAGTGGTGAATCGTTATCTGGATCTGCTCTTTGGCAAAACCCAGAAATCCGCCGCTGTTGAAAGTGCAGAAGAAAGTGAGGAGTTGGCATCCTATAAGACACCTGAAAGTGGTGCGGATGTATTCGAAACTCACCCCAACTACAATCCGAATGAGTATAGATGGGGGGATCGGTCGGCAACGATCATAGACTTCCATTTGAGTGCGGCTGGCCTCGACTATCCTATAGCAGTGGATACCGGTACTCAGGTTAAGCTTTTAGTGTTCGTGAGATTTGACACTGACTTGGTTTGCCCGATTCTTGGGATGACTATCAAAACCAAGGAGGGCGTTACCGTTTATGGCGTAAATACCGAAAGTCTGGATTGTTTTGGATTTCGGTCTTGCGGCCAAAAAGGTGAAATCGTTGAAGCTGAGGTACTTATCTCTTGTGATTTGGCACCGGGCGATTACTTCATATCCTTAGGAATATCAACAAAGGACGGGGAAGAGGTTACTCCACGGGACCGTCGTTATGACTCGATCCACCTCCAGGTTCGTCCGACAGACAAATTCTTTGGGCTTGTAAATCTGGATTCCAGTATTCGTGCAAAGAAGGTTTCAAATTGAATATTTTATTGAAGCAAGCGGGCTATCAGTTTAATGAAGAACTCAAAATCTGGTCCCGACCGGATTATACGAGTATCAATTATAGTGATGGTGATAGCACCGAGCTGCGCATAAAATTCTTGATTGATCAGGCAAGCGACGTCAGCGTTTTTTCTGACGATTTGCGAAAGTCGTGCACGGATTGGCCATCGTTGTATTATCTTTCGAGTGCTCGTTCAAACTTGCTTCGAGTATTTGATGCTGACCTTTCCGGGGATATCCTTGAAATCGGTGCCGGTTGCGGTGCGATTACGCGCTATCTGGGCGAGCAGGGCGGGCAAGTACTGGCACTGGAAGGAAGTGCTCGTAGAGCAAGCATTGCTCGAGCTCGGACGCGGGATTTGGAGAATGTTTCTGTTCTGGCTGAATCGTTCGAAAATTTCAGTGTTAATAAAAAATTTGATGTCATCACACTGATAGGCGTATTTGAATATGCCAATTTGTTTGTCTCGGGTGATAACCCGGGTTCACAAATGCTTCAAAAGGTGCGCTCGTTGCTCAAACCAGATGGATTGTTGATTCTTGCAATCGAAAATCAGCTGGGCTTGAAATATTTTGCTGGCGCGCCTGAAGATCACGTGGCGTCACCTATGTATGGCGTTGAGGGTCGGTACAATAGCTCGACGCCTCAGACTTATGGAAAAAAGGCGCTGACGTCGCTACTTTCAGATGCCGGTTTTACATCAAGCGAATTCTTTGCTCCATTCCCTGATTACAAGTTGCCTGTATCGATTGTGACCGAAGAGGGTTTTAAAGAGCCTGGCTTCGATGCTTCTGCATTTGCGTGGCAAAGTGTTAAACGCGATCCACAGCTTCCTGAATTTTGCACATTTTCTCTTGAGTTGGCTTGGCCGCAGATTTTCAAGAATGGTCTGGGCATGGACATGTCCAACTCATTCCTGATCGGTGCTTCGCCAGTTTCCCGCAAGACCCTTGATAGTGAAATACTGGCATTTCATTACAGCAGCGACAGGCGTGCTGCGTACTGTAAGAGGTCAGAGTTCAAAAGGGATTCGCAGAACACAATTAATGTGCATTATAAAAAGCTCGCAAAATCGGAGAGCTTTTTAACAGCGGAAAAGCCAATCGTTGAGTTCAATCTTACAGAGACTGAACCTTACGTAAACGGCTATGTGCTGTCCACAAAGTTGATCGATATCATTAACGCCGAAGGTTGGACATATGCCTGCATCGGCGAATTTTTGAAAAAATATGTTGCGATATTGACTGAGATTTCGGGCGTCCCGTCGAACGACTCCGATCAACTTCCCGGCGCCATGATTGACGCGGTGCCGCAGAATATCGTCGTTGATAAGAATGGCAGGCCAGAACTAATAGACAAGGAATGGTCGTTGATCACAACCTTCCGTCTTGAATTCTTGCTCTTCCGGACCTTAGTACAATTGCTTGGTTCGATCAGCCGATTTAATCAAGGCGCCCAACCGGGACCTTTGACCAAGAAAGATTTTGTCTTCGCTGCGTGCGAAGCCGCCGGTTACCCAATTGATGACGAAGATATCAGAGAGTTTTTGTTGCTGGAATCCGCTATACAGAACGCCATCAATGGTCGCATACCAAGTGAGTTTTTAACTTGGGGCGAAGAGCAAAATATTGTTGAAGATAATTTGTTTTCGGCATTCAACAAGTCGCAAGCAGCGCTTGCGTCGTCGCTTGAATCACTTGAATCGACTGCTGCTGCTCTAAGTACTGCAGCGCTGGAGATTGAAACATTGTCGGCGAAACTTACGGCGAGCGAAGAGGCTTATAAGGGCATCATTAACTCTCATTCATGGCTCATAACCAAGCCTTTCCGGTTCCTGGTTCGTTCGCTGCGTAACCGTAAAGGTGTATTTCGAAGTAATCTTGAACTTTCCAAGCAAGCTGCGACGGCGTATCTGCGCGGCCAAGAGCAAAGAAAGGACGCGTCAGCGTCGGATGACTGTGTAGTGGAAGCGCCCATTGAACGTATCCGATCTATTAGCGTAATCCTGCCTATCTATAAAGATGTCGAGATGACGAAGCGATGCATTCTGGCCGCGATGCCGGGCATCACTTCATACGCCGATTCGAAGCTCATAGCTATCAATGATGCAAGTCCAGACGCTGGCATGGGGGATATGCTGCTTGAGTTGCAGCAGCAATGGCCCGATGTATTGACCGTACTTGAAAATGAAGTGAATCTGGGCTTCGTCAAGACCGTCAATCGTGGTATGCGCCATGCCTCCCAAGATGATGTTGTCTTTCTGAACAGCGATGTCATCGTTCCAGCTGACTGGTTGGTTCGATTGACATCTGAAGCTTACATTCGCGCAAATATAGGCACTGTTACTCCATTTTCCAATAACGCGACAATCTGTAGTTTTCCCGCATTCCTATTTGAAAACGAGGCTGCTTTTGGGTTGAGTGTTGAACAAATCGATGCTGTTTTTTCAGAGCCTCGACTGCCAAATATAAAAGCACCTACCGGTGTCGGGTTCTGCATGTATGTGCGCAGAGATTGCCTGGAGATCATCGGTCTTTTGAACGAGGAGAAGTTCGGCAGAGGCTATGGCGAGGAAAACGATTTGTGCCAGCGCGCCCTCAAGGCTGGCTGGCTGAACATCATTACACCGAACCTGTATGCCTTCCATGAAGGGGGCGTCAGCTTTTCATCATCCAAGCAGGCCTTGACCGAGCATGCTTTCAAAGCGATTGCGGAGCTTCACCCAGAGTACCATCTGGATATTCAGAAGTTCATTTTGGCTGATCCGTTAAAGTCAGTACGAGTCAATCGATTAGCCCTGCTCATCTCGGCTCTGGACCGACCCAAGGTTTTGCATATTTCTCATGAGGCAGGGGGTGGTGTCCAGCAACATCTTGATGAGCTGGCTGAGGCGATCGAACCGAATGTATGTTGCCTGTTTCTGGAGCCTCGCAGAGGCACTGCTGCAGTCACCTTACGTATGGGGGCGTTCCCTGGCGCGGACGAATTACTATTCCAATTGCCTGAAGAACACACTTTACTCGTGGAGTTTCTGCAAGGTTGTGGGGTCAAATTCGTTCACTTTCATCATTCGCTTGGCCTTAACGCGGGGTTGTTTGAACTGCCTGCCCAGTTGGGGGCCGAGTATGCGTTGACGGTTCATGACTATTACTGGGCATGTGGTAACCCGACGCTCACCAATGAGCAGGGAGTCTATCCGGGAGTCTATGCTGACGATATTTCCAATCCTGATTTCCCTTTGCCCGAGGGCATTTCAGCAATGGGCTGGCGCGATCAGTTGAGAGGGTTTATAGAAGGGGCGAAAATAGTCATTTTTCCGTCCGAATATACTCTGTCGATCTACAAGCATCTCTACGAACTGCGAAGCCCCGTTGTTGCGAGACACGTAGAGCAAAAGCGCACTATCGATACGGTAGTTTCTACTCTGCCGAAGAAGTTGCGCTACAACATGGGCGTTATTGGCGCGTTGGGAAAAGAAAAGGGCGCTGACTATTTGGAGCAAATCGCGGACGCAGCTGCAACGGTCAATGCACCGATTAATTTTAGGCTCATCGGGTTCGGTTATAGAGAGATAAACGGTGTACTCAGCACTGGGCGTTATGATTCAGCCGAGCTAAGTGATCTGATTGCAGATAATCATATTGATGTAATCTTTTTTCCGAGCCAGTGCCCAGAAACTTACAGTTATACTCTAAGTTATGCGCTGGAATCCGGGTTGCCCATTATCGCGCCAGATATTGGTGCTTTCCCGGAGCGTCTTTCTGGCCGGGAAAACACACTTATATATCAATACGGGATTGACCCTGAGGCACTCATTGCTGAGATTAGTGCCTTTGTGAAAAAAGCTTACGGCCGGGAAGAGCGTAGTAGCACCTCTGCTTGCCAATAGTTTAGTCGATCGGGTATTTTACAATTCTACCTATCCGGCTATATGCAGCACAGGGTTCATTGCCGAGCAAAGTAGAAACGTTATTTTTAAACTGCCGAAATTTTCAGCTCCGTCTACGACATTTGAGGCACCACTAACTACCAAAGAAATTATTCTTCTGGCGCTATGGACACTTTATCGTAATCCTCGTATGCAGCGTCTCAGCAATGCTGTGCCGTACTCCTTGAGGCAAAAGATTAAGAAAGTACTTACCAGGCGCCCATTGCATGAGATTGTGGATATACACAAGAGCTAAAGTTATGAAGTTGCCTTGTTGCTCGATAGTATCCGGCAATAAGGCAGCTTTTTAAGCTTGTTCGTGGGTGTATTTATGAATGCAATTAAATTTTTTGGGGTGCTGGCGCAATGAGTCTCAGTTGGCTTGTTCTGATTGCTTTTGCTGTTACCTTCATTCTGACCGCAGTGCTCCGACGGTATGCCGTTGCTAGAAGCTTGATAGATATTCCGAATGCTCGTAGTTCTCACTCGGTTCCCACTCCAAGAGGTGGAGGCTTGGCTATCGTTATCACTTTCCTTTCAGTATTGTGCCTATTATTTGCAATTAATCTGATTTCAGCGGGCAACTTTATAGCAGGGGCCGGAGCGGGCGCTTTGGTGGCGATTATCGGTTTCATGGATGATCATGGTCATATCGCCGCGCGTTGGCGTTTGCTTGGACATTTTTTCGCAGCAGTTTGGGCGCTGGCTTGGTTAGGTGGGCTTCCCCCGGTGAGTGCTTTCGGGCAGATAATCAACCTTGGCTGGATAGGGTTTGTAGTTGCGACCCTATATCTGGTTTGGATGCTTAATTTATACAACTTCATGGACGGTATTGATGGGATCGCTGGCGTCGAAGCTTTAACTTCGTGTCTGGGCGCTTGTGTATTGTACTGGCTCGGCGGTAATGCCGACCTGATCTGGTCGCCTCTGCTGCTTGCCGCGTGTGTCGGTGGTTTTCTGGTATGGAACTTTCCTCCTGCCAAAATCTTCATGGGTGATGCCGGCAGTGGATTTCTTGGTATTGTCCTAGGCATCCTGTCGCTTCAGATCGCTTTTATCTCATTCGATTACTTCTGGGGGTGGATGATTTTGCTCGGCGTTTTCGTTGTCGACGCGACCTTTACATTGTTCCGTCGATTGCTACGAGGCGAAAAGGTGTATGAGGCTCATCGCAGTCACGCTTATCAGTTCGCCTCTCGCCGCTATCGTAAACACTTGCCGGTAACAATTGCGGTCTGCCTGATCAACCTGTTCTGGTTACTGCCAGTGGCGGTCTGCGTCACGCGATACAAGTTGGACGGGCTGCTCGGGATTTTGTTGGCATACTCACCTCTGGTGTTGCTAGCGCTGAAGTATCATGCAGGAAAGTCCGAGGTGGAGTAATTGAGCCATGCGCGCCCCCTTTAGGGGCGACTTAAGGGGGGGCAATGTGGTATCCCCAATGTCTTATGGAGCTCAGCACCAACCTGACGTAAAAATTGGAATTCAAGCTGGAGCTTCTGAGCACTTGGGCCGTGCTTTCAGTATTTCTGATGCTACCGTAACAGGGTAAAAAAAAGCCTCGCAAGCGATCAAGGATCCGATTCTGGCATCTGGCTAGATGTCGAGCCCTATCATTGCATACTCATCATTCGATATGATGCCAATTTTTTGCTGAAGTGAGCCACGCACAATGGATACGCTTGAAAAATCTTACTCTGTAGCTGTCATTGGCACTGGCGTGATGGGTAAGGGAATCGTCCAGATCATGGCGCAGTCTGAACATGTCGTTTCTGTAGTATGGATAGGCAGAAATATTTCTAGCGTAGACAAGGCGCTTTCTTCACTGCACGATCATTGGGATCGGCAGGTAAAGAAAAATCGACTGTCTCCTTCTCAGCACCGTGAATACATCAGTAAAATAAATCCTTCTGAGAATTACAATTCGGTTAAGGGCTCTACGCTGGTGATAGAGGCAGTGGCAGAGTGTATGGAATCAAAAAGGGAGATTTTTAAAAAGCTCTCCGGCATTGCCTCCGAAAAGATGGTTTTGGCATCGAACACATCTTCTCTGTCGATTACAGAGTTAGGATCACTTTGTCCGTTTCCAGAGAACGTTGTAGGGTTGCACTTTTTTAATCCTGCTCCTGTGATGAAGTTAACCGAAATTATCGCGGGTCTTTCAACATCCAAAACTACCCTGGACTGGGCATTTGAGTTCGCAAAGTCCTTGGGCAAAGAGCCTGTGATGGTGAATGAAGCTCCTGGTTTCATTGTTAACAGAATGCTGATACCCATGATCAATGAGGCGATAGGCATATTGGCCGAGGGCGTTGCCACCGTCGAGGAGATAGACAAGGCCATGCGCTATGGAGCAAACCATCCAATAGGTCCCTTGGCGCTCGCTGATCTGATAGGTAACGATGTTAATCTTTCCATAATGGAAACCCTGCATAACGAGACTGGCGATCCGAAATATAGGGCCCATTCTTTGCTAAGAAAAATGGTAAGAGCAAACCATCTAGGAAGAAAAACTGGTCAGGGTTTTTATAAGTATTGAGGTTTCGATTAATTATAGTGTTGCTGCTTCAAGAAATAGTGACAAAGTAAGTTAGGCGTCAAATAGGCGACTAAAAATAATGGACAGTTTAAGAGGTCGAGGCGATCTTATGATTCATGCAACTGCGCTTATTGAAGCTGGTGCGAAATTGGGCAGCGGTGTGCGCGTCGGTGCATACACAATCATTCATGAAAATGTTGTGATTGGTGACAATTGCGAAATTGGCTCACATTGTGAGATTGGTGTTCCATCTCCTTTGTCCGATGGATCTCCGTTAATCATCGGTAACTCTTCTCTGATTCGATCCCATAGCGTTTTTTATGAAGGGTCTGTGTTTGGTGAAAAGCTTTCCACAGGACATAGAGTTACAGTTCGCGAGAAAACTGAAGCTGGGGATGGACTTCAGATTGGTACTCTTAGCGACATACAGGGACATTGCAAGATCGGGGAATACGTTAAGTTTCATAGCAATGTGCATGTTGGTCAGCATTCAGTAATTGGAAATTACGTTTGGATATTTCCATATGTTGTCTTAACTAATGATCCGCATCCACCAAGTAATGTTATGCAGGGTGTTACCATTGAGGATTTCGTAGCTATCGCTACAATGTCGGTCATCCTTCCGGGGGTCACAGTAAAGTCTGGGGCCTTGGTTGGCGCTCATAGCTCCGTCAGCAAAAATGTTGCCCCAGATACTGTTGTCGCCGGGAGTCCCGCTAAGTTCATTTGTGAGACCAAGGCAATCAAGCTCAAAGACGGTTCAGGGGAGAGTGCATATCCTTGGAGAAGGCATTTTCACAGAGGATACCCAGAAGCAGCCGTGGCAGCATGGGTAGCAGAATTTGCTTCCTCTTAAAATAGTTCGCTCAAGGGCTCAAGGTCGCTCTCAATCCGAATCTAAGGTAAGCGCTCCATGAGCCCATCACTCCAATTAGGAGTCGGTCGGTTTTATGAAGGGGAACTTTGGGCCGGGCGAGTTCAACCGGATAATCCAACTCCGGTTGAGACTTGCGTCTGTATTTTGGTGTGTGACAGTCTGTTTCTTAAAATGTCCGTAGGTGTGAACTCAAAGCGCTTTAGGTTTGGCTTTGACAAAAACAAGCTTGGTCAGCACGTACGTAAGCGGTAGAGAAAGGACTATTGCAGCAAGTGG
Organism: Pseudomonas sp. S2_A02; assembly: GCF_054668495.1. Lineage (NCBI taxonomy): Bacteria > Pseudomonadati > Pseudomonadota > Gammaproteobacteria > Pseudomonadales > Pseudomonadaceae > Pseudomonas > Pseudomonas sp. S2_A02. Next base: position 5,488,899 of record NZ_CP162776.1, read on the forward strand.
AGCCAGGAACTCGGGGAGCATCAGTTTTTTTACCCAGAACCAAACTATAAATATCCCTAGGATATATTGCGCGATGTAGATGAAAGGAAAAAACAGCACGGATTTTAATCCTTGATGTTCCTTGAATACGAAAAAACGATTCATTACGAACGCTATCACAATTCCGCCGATATAACTGATTGAATAGCTCCAAATGTATGGAAAGAAATTCAGCATTATCAGATACAGCGCATAGGTAATGCCGGTGTTTAGGCCTCCTGTCAGGAGGAATCGGAAAAACTTAATTTCCATTAATTTCGTAAGGTTCACGTCAGTTAGCCAACTTTTTCTTCTTTCTCAATCAAAAACTGATCATAGTCACGAATGTAGTCTTCGGCTGCGTAATGTTCTGATGCAAATACCAGCAACACTGCGTCGGAGGAGTATTTGTACTGGATTCCCCATGTCATGGCCGGAAGGAACAGGCCCAGAGTGTGTGAGTCCAGGACAAATTCCTGTCTGTTCTTGCCGTTGTCAGCGACGACATGAACTGTGCCTTTGACCGCAACCAGAAACTGATGACATTCGCGATGGGCGTGCTCTCCCCTGGTTTCTTCGGTAGGCACATTGGAAACCAAGAAATAGCGTTTTACAGCGAAGGGAATATCTCGCTCAAACTCGCCGACGCTCAAGCTACCGCGAATATCAATAGCCTCCAGCATGCGGTGCAGCGTCACGCCGCACGGGTAAACCTCTGAGGTTCCAATCTTCGTCGGGCTTTCTACCAGCTTTCCGTCGGTTGGCTTAGCATCCACATAGCCAACAATTTTTGCAGGATTGCCAACGACGATCGCATTGGGTGGAACTGACTTTGTGACTACTGCACCCGCACCGACCATGGCGAAAGAGCCGATAGTAATGCCTGGCAAAATTGTCGAATTTGCACCCAGAGAGACGCCTTTTTTGATAACCGTTCTAGCAAATTCCATTGGATAGATGTTGTCTTGAGGGAGCGTGTCATTGGCGAATGTCACGTTAGGTCCAACGAAGACATCATCTTCAATTGTTATGCCATCCCAGACATGTACGCCGCATTTGAGCGTAACGCGCGAGCCTATGACGACATCGTTCTCCACAAAGACGTGGTCCCAAATATTACAGTCAGTTCCAATACGTGCATTTGCCAGCACATGCGTGAATGCGCAGATTTTTGAGCCGGAACCGATTGCAGAAGATTCACAAATCGCACGTTCATGAACGAAGAAATCCCTTGATTCACTCATTTATTCGCTCCAAATTCCGAAACTTTCATAGGGATCGCCAAAGGGCGTCCTTTAGTATTCTCATAGGTGCGCCATGCGTATGAACCGATAACACCAAGGCCCAAGAGGTTAAGGCTACCCAGTAGCGTGATCGTGAAAAGTGTCATCGCATATCCCGGCACGTCAATTAGCCCACCAAGCTTGGCTAACAGGACGCTGACACCGTACAGTGCAGAAACTACCGAGCCGGTAGCTCCGACCCGAATCAAAAGGCGGATGGGGAGGTCGGTGAATGAGAAAACGCTGTCCATCAGATAGTTAACTTTCTTTCTAAGTGTCCAGGCCGACTTGCCGTGTTCTCTTGCCGCTCGAGAGTAGGGGACAACCTGGCGACGGAATCCAAGCCAGAAAATTTGTGCAATCAGAGAGCTGTGGCGTTCTTCTAGCTTCAGTAGGTTGTTACGGAACTCCAGATTGCAGCTGAACATATCCACGCCACCGTCAGGCATTTCTGGAATCACATATCGCTTGTACAGACCCCAGAAAATATTTGATGCCAGTTTTGAAAAAAATGGATCTTGCCTGCCTTCCCGGACGCCCACGACAACGTCGACGGGTTCGCTATTGAGTATGCGATTCATCGTCAGTACCAAGCTCGGCGGTTCTTGTAAATCAGCTGCCATTACCGCAAATGTTCTGCCTTTGCCGTGCTGCAATCCTATTCTGATGGCCATGAACGAGCCGAAGTTTTTCGAAAGTAGAATCAGTTGAGAAGAAAAGGCCTGCTGGGGCAAGCAATCTCGCAGAATCTCATACGAGCGATCCGGGCTACCATCTACTACGAATACAACTTCCAATGCCCCCTGCAGTTGGACATTAAGGTCGTCAACAGCTTTCAAAAGCGAAGGAAGTGATTCCTCATTTCGGTAGACCGGGATAACGAGCGATAGCACACTAAATCCCCTGATTGAAGTAGTTGGAAACGACCTCAATCACGCGATCGATTTGCTGGCTGGTCAGTCCGGGGAAGCAGGGTAAGGAGACCAGTTTGGAACTCGCCAACTCGGTCACCGGCAGGTTGAATGTTTCGTTCAGAATATAAGCCGTTTGCCGGTGATCAGGAACCGGATAGTGAACATCAGTGCTAACACCGTGTTCTTTGAGGTAAGACGTAAAGGCGTCTCTGTCTTCAACGCGCAATACAAATAAGTGAGCAACAAAATCGTCACTCAAACTTGCCGGTAGCTTTACAGGCAGCTTTGCAAATGCTGCGCAGTATTGGCTCGCGATTGAACGGCGTTCCGAGTTCCACTGATCCAGTAGAGGGAGCTTCACGCGTAAAATAGCGGCTTGCATTTCATCGAGTCGGCTATTGCGCCCCAGTGGCACGGTGACGTGATACTTGGTCGACCAGCCATACTGGCGCAGTGAGAGTAAACGTTTTGCTATATCGGAGGATGAGGTGACGATTGCACCGCCATCACCGAGCGCTCCTAGATTTTTGGTGGGGTAGAAGCTGAAACAGGCCAGATCCCCGAAAGAACCGCATTGTCTCTTGGCAGATCGCGCTCCGTGGGATTGAGCACAATCTTCCAGTACCGCCGCGCCAGTGGATCGAGAAATGGCTGCTAGCGTTTCAATATCAGCCATTTGCCCATAAAGATGAGTGACGATAACGACCTTTGCAGGCTTGGACAGTGCCATTTTCAGTGAAACTGGACACATTGTCAGGGACGTATCGTCGACATCCACATACACCGGTTCAGCACCGACTGCACGGATGGCCGTGCTGCTATAGAACCCGGCATTGGCCACTGTGACGACGCGATCACCAGGTCCGACGCCCAGCCCAAGCAGAGCAATTTCCAGCGCGTCGGAGCCATTGGCGACAGAGATACAGTGTTCTGTCCCAACGTAGTCAGCAAACTCGCGTTCAAATGCTTTTACCTCTTCACCCATGATGTACCAGTGACGATTGACGACGCGCATCAGGGGGGCAGAAAAATCAATGCCAGCATTGGCCGCAACTGCAGAGAATAACGGAATTTGTTGATTTACGTCCATGATCCATCCAGAAAATTTTTGACTGCCTGCATTATAATGGGCGAAATTTTACTACACAAATCAGGTGATATGTCGACTGAATCGCCCCTATTCGTCGGCCATTTTTACCGAATGGTCCTTTCTTTTTGCCAACATCCAAAAGGCAATAAATACCAGCATAAGAGCGCCACTAATTAAATACGTCGTGTAGGACATCCAAGGGCCGTGTCGACCAAAATACAGTTGCCACAATGGCTCAGTCATAGGTAGTTTTAAAGCAAACGCTCTTTCCACTGATCCTGGTAGCCAAAATAATGGCGCGGCCAACAGTACGGAAAACCCTAATATCAGTTTTCTTATTCTTGATTTGATGCCGTACTGTGCAATAAATGCCACTAGGAATGGCAGAATAGCGACCCATTGCCGTGTCTCTGAGCCAATAGCCAATATAGGTAAAAAGCCTAGTATGGCTATTTTTACCGGGTAGTGAAGTCTTTTGCTGTCTGTCGATCTAAATAGAAGCGCTAGTGCAACGATAAAAAGCGGGCCAAAATATACAAAATGAGAGATCAATGGTTTGAGAGGTGCATTGAGGGACTGGAAGATCATGTTTTGCCATAAATTTGGTCCTTTAAAACCGGTGTTCCAGTTCAGTCCGAAATATAAAGCCGCGTGCCCAAAAATGCTGGCGAACAAAGCTAATAGTAGCCAATTTATTGATAAGTTTGAAAAAAATTCTTTTTGGGGGAAATGATTGCTCCATAGCCATGAGACCACTATCAGTGCACATAATACATACATAAAGCTTAACTTTTTTAAATTAGGCAAGCCTGGAGCGATAGATAAGCCGATATTCAGGAGTTCGGTGTCGGAGATTTGGTTGAGCGATGAATAAGTAAAGCTAGTCATGATTATTGAAAATAGCAAAAATAGCACTATTTTGAATTGAGGGGAGGTTGCCCATCGACTTAACCAGCCATTACTTTCTTGTGTGCTAGAAAAGGCCAATAGAGTGAAGGGGAGCAGAAAAAGTCCTGGCATTACTAGTGGGGAAATTAGGCAGAGGACGAGCAAGCTTGCACGATGTTTCTTGGAGAAACACCATAAGCTAAAGCAGGAAAATATTATCGCAAGATGATCGCTAAGTAGAGGATAATACGTTGACATAACCATAACAGGCCATGACAGCAGCATCATAAGTGTATATTCATTTGCTTTTTTTAGAGATAGGCCGGACCTCATTAGATAATCGAGAAAAAAGCCTGACGCAGCACCAAATCCAATGATGTTAAGTATTACTTGTATTTGAATAAGTTGTTGTCGGCTAAAGTCATGTAGGAACTCTAATGCTATAAGTGGTGCAAACCCTGGCAGCCTACTCATGCGATAGGGGTCTGTGTCTGGAAAGTGTTCTGACTGTTTCCAGTCAAATATGAGATTCAGATAGGCATTTCCATCCCATCCTGCTCCGTCGCCAACAGCGATAACGCCTGTGAACTGGTGAGTAAGAGTCAGAGCAATGATCGCGAAAATCGCCATGCGGTAAGCGGGAATTTTTTCGATGATCAGTTTTTTGACGAGCAGATTAGCAATGTACAGCGCGAGTGCGTAAGCGATTGTTAAAATGATGGCACTGTAAAGGAGCTCTTTGTATCTTATCGAATCACCAATCTCAAATATGATTTGTGGATCGGGGTCGGTGAAATGCAGCAGTAGTTCAGTCTGCTTCGGCTCTGAATTCGTTATCCCACTGGTTTTGGATATGAGTTGGTCGAGCGCCAGGGGTTGGTTCAAGCCTAGAAAGGTTACGCTGGCTTGATTGATCAGCATACTGGAATAATTGTTATTAGGATCCCATCGTATAAAACGCTCACCAATAGTCACTGGAAAACAAACTTTCTGCCTACCTTGAGTCAGCACTTTTGAAGTCGACTGATGTTCATTGAACGCCTCGGGAGTTCTCGAGGTGAATGCTTGTGTGAGTCCGTTCGCCGAACTGTCAATGTTGAAGCAGATATTATGCCGGGTACTATCTAATGCTCCTGTTACCTTCGCAAGGTAAAGAGAGGCCAGCGAAAATAATAGACATACACATGGGAACACCAGCCAGGCTGTTTTTTTACTCATGAGAGTCATCCGCTTGATATTGAGCGTGCGTTGGATCCGGTGTGTTGCTCAACTTGATGAGGTAAATGCCATTATCATAGCGAACGGATCCTTCTGCCGGCCACACAGACATCGTGTCAAAGCGCGGTGTCAGAGGGATTCTTGTCGCATTGCCTATGGCAGAAACGTTTGTGAAGCCAATCAGTCGCATGTACTCCATCATTCGATAGACGTTGCCTTGATCCCAATTGAAAAACGATGAGCTCATTGTGGAAGTGTCGGGCGCCGGGTATCTACTTTCGAAGGGCAGTCTGCCATATACATCAACCAGCACCTGCTCGTTTCTGTCGAACTTAGGATTTTGCTGGCTGATCCGATTGTAAAGTGCTTCTGCGGTGAATCGATCATGGGTGGTGGCCATCATCGTACTTGCGGAATATTGGCCATTGGCAGAAACCATTTGAAACAGCATGATTATTGCGATAACGGTGCCAATAACACGCATCAATCCCTTTTTTTCAAGGACGATGATCGTGGCGATCCAACTTATAAAAGAGACGGCGAGCATGGCGCGTAGCGGGAGGTATAGGGCACCGGTGATAAAGTTCAGCAAGAAGGGAGCGATTAGCATTGATGCAATAAGAAAGCCCATCCATAGGGAGGCTTTCCATGTTTTCTGTGTGACTAAAAATAGAATCGCCAGTCCAAGCATGACGAACGTGCTGAAGAAAGAGACACCATATGTTTGGGGGGAGCCTGTGTAGAATTTCCACATTTCCATTAAGACAAGTTTGGTTATCCTGATCGGATCAGCGAGTAGATCATTGATGCGTAGGAAACTGTCAATATAGCTTCTGTTCGAAGGGTAGGCAAGTTGTGCAAGTTTATTTAGTGCAGTGTATAGAATTACTCCACTGATAAGCGTTCCGACCAGTAGCGCGACTCTGTGCAGGGTTGGCTTCAAGATCAGCTTGATCGTTATGTTGTCTTTCTTGTACGCAAATACGATTACGCCGATACCCGCAACGATGTAAAACATAATCAGCGATTGGTAAGCGCCAATTGCCAATGATAGAAAAAAGCTGGCAAAAAAGGCTTGGCCGATAATTTTGATTTTTGAATCTTCGCTAATCCGTGATTTGGAAAACATAAAAATAGCAATCGACAACATCAAAACGCCAAGACCCGTGGATGGAATATTGGAGTAGAACTCGCCGATGAACCACCAGATTGGGTGCGCGATCAGAATGCAGTACGCCAATGCCACAACCCAATTGAATTTTAGGTTATAAGCCCGAAGTATGAACATGTACGATAGCGCGAGGCATGTGTAGAAAAACAGGTTGGGTACAAAGGGCATCACGGGTTGAGGAAATACAAATTTCTCGACTAAAAACGCCGTCCAACGCCCGTCGGGTATCCATCCCGATGGGTCTGTACGGAAGGCGCCGCGTTCGTCATCTACAGATAAAAAGAAATTCACTACGGGGACAATATTTAGGAAAATACCTATTCCCAGCAATTTAGAAAATTCATTCAGGGAGAAGCTTTCTCGAGCGAAGAGGGCCTTCAACTCTTTGATGTAAGCGCGATCTTCTTGCAGAAATTCGAGAATTTTTTCGTTCCATTTAATCCATCCGAGTACAGAAAATGCTCCCGCCAACCCCAGCAGGATTGCGTTGATGCTTCGCAATTTGTCCAGCAAGTTTCTGTTGATATGAATGTTTATCTGGGGGTCCGTGGCGCCCGCTGGGGCAATGAAGTGCACATAGCCATCGGTGCGCTCGGCCTCCTTGATTTGTATAAATGGCGTCAGATTTTTCAACTCCACCGCTTTCGAATAACCCAGAACACGAATGGTGACGGCTTTTACAAAGAAGGAACCGGAGCTTTCCAGCGGGTCCCATCTTAGATCGCTATCATATTGCAGCAAGGTAAAATTGAATGTTTGGCTATCCGTATCCAGTTTATTGATCGATGAGTTACTTTCCTTGTACACGTCATCGTTCTTATAAAAAAGTTGCGATTGTTTCGCCGGAAAGTGCGCTGTCTGGATCGTAATGCTAGGCGCGAGCACGGCGCTTTTCAGGAGGAGCCACGTAAAGATTAAAGTGAGTAGTCCCCCCGCTGTAGCCCATTTCAATATGGTTTTTATTTGTGACATGGACCCAGTCTGCATCACGTGCACTCACTTCCCTATTCTTGGTTTAATCGGTGGATTTTGTTTTGGTCGAGATTTTTATTGGTTTGATTTTTCGATATTTTGTGGGCGCATTCCGCGCCCCCTAATAACAGTCATCGTGCTGTCTGCCGGTAACTCTCTGTTTACTGGTCGAGGCCGAAAGTCACCTTGGCTTTGTGAGGCAAAAAATCTTGTCGCGTAGTATACCTATTTGGCCATGAGGCAGCAGCTGAGGTCTATCATCCGGTGCAAAGCTTCTTGATTGAACGAAGGCCGCAACGGCACGGTCACATAAAGTTGGAGGGCTTGACCCGCAGGGCAGGGCTTTGCACCTTGCTGGAGCCGTTCTTTTTTCTGTAACGAAGATCTTTACCTCCGTACAATGTGTTCGCCGGTACAACCAAGGGAGGAGGCCAGATTGGTACAGGAGCATATGGATAGACTGCGTGGTGTTTTGTTGGCTCTGCCGCGGCGCCAGAAACGATTGATTCAGGTTCTGACGGACGTCGTTCTCGTTTGGGTAGCCTTGTGGCTGGCGTTTATCGTCCGATTGGGGATCGACGAAATGGTCAATCCCCTGAAGGTTCACCTCTGGCTGTTTCTCTGTGCTCCGGTCGTAGCGATTCCCCTTTTTATCCGTTTTGGTATGTATCGGGCGGTGATGCGCTATTTTGGCAACGACGCACTTGTCGTCATAATCAAAGCAGTGAGTCTTTCTTCGCTCATTCTCGCATTGGTTGTCTACTGGTACAGCAACCACCAAACCGTCGTCCCACGCTCCATCATCTTCAACTATTGGTGGCTGAGCATGGTGATCATCGGCGGCCTACGCCTCTGCATGCGCCAATACTTCATGGGCGACTGGTTCACCGCCGCCCAGCACGTACCGTTCACCAACCGCGACGACGGCCTCACCAAAGTCGCCATCTACGGTGCAGGCGTCGCAGGCAATCAGTTAGTTGCTGCCTTGCGCATGGGCCGAGTCATGCGCCCCGTGGCATTCATCGACGACGACCCCAGCATCGCCGATCGCTCTATCTCCGGCCTTCAGGTCTATAAACCCAAACACATCCAGCAAATGATCGACGTCACCGGTGCCCAGGAAATCCTCCTGGCCCTACCGTCATCCACCCGTGCACGACGCCGGGAAATCCTCAATCTGCTGGAAGGTTATCCACTTCACGTACGAAGCGTCCCGAACTTCACCGATCTGGCCAGCGGCCGGGTCAAGGTTGAAGACATTCAGGAGGTGGATATCGCCGATTTGCTGGGCCGTGATGCTGTGCCAGCCCAAGCCGATTTGCTCGAACGCTGTATCAAAGGCAAGACCGTGATGGTCACTGGCGCCGGCGGGTCGATCGGTTCTGAGCTGTGCCGGCAGATTTTCTCCCTTGGCCCGACCACGCTTCTGCTGTTTGAGCACAGTGAATTCAACCTTTACAGCATTCTGTCGGAGTTGGAGCAGCGCGGTTGTCGTGAGTCAGTGTCGGTCAAGTTGCTGCCTATCCTCGGCTCCATCCGTCATCCGCACAAACTGCTTGATGTGATGAAGACCTGGCGCGTGGATACCGTCTATCACGCGGCTGCTTATAAGCATGTGCCGATGGTGGAGCACAACATTGCCGAAGGCGTGCTCAACAATGTCATTGGCACGTTGAACACTGCTCAGGCTGCCTTGCAGGCGGGTGTGGCCAACTTCGTGCTGATTTCTACCGATAAAGCCGTTCGTCCGACCAACATCATGGGCAGCACCAAGCGTCTGGCGGAGCTGACGCTTCAGGCCCTCAGTCGTGAAGTTGCCCCGGTACTGTTTGGCGACAAGGCCAATGTATCCCGGGTCAACAAAACCCGTTTCACCATGGTGCGTTTTGGCAATGTGTTGGGGTCGTCCGGTTCGGTGATTCCGTTGTTCCACAGTCAGATCAAGTCCGGTGGCCCATTGACGGTCACGCACCCGAAAATCACCCGCTACTTCATGACCATCCCGGAAGCCGCGCAATTGGTGATTCAGGCCGGCTCCATGGGGCAGGGCGGTGATGTATTCGTGCTGGATATGGGGGAACCGGTGAAGATCATCGAACTGGCGGAGAAGATGATTCACCTGTCCGGTTTGAGCATTCGTTCGGAGAAGAACCTGCACGGTGACATCTCCATTGAGTTCACTGGTCTGCGTCCGGGCGAGAAGCTCTACGAAGAGTTGTTGATCGGGGATAACGTCGCTGCGACGCCGCATCCGATGATCATGACCGCCAACGAAGATCATTTACCCTGGGACGTGCTCAAGGGCCGCTTGACTGAGCTGTTGTTGGCGGTCGAGCAGGACGATTATTCCCGCGTGCGCCAGCTCTTGCGCGAAACGGTCAGCGGTTATACCCCCGACGGAGAGATTGTCGACTGGATTCACCAGCAACGCCGTCTCGAGCCCTGATTGTTTCACATCCTGTAACTGACACACTTTTGACAGCTCCGCCACATCGCCTAAGTTTGGGAGGCAGCTTCGGAAAAGCTGCTTTCTCAATCGATGTCATGGAGCTTCATTTATGCGTACTGGCTATTTCTATTCTCTGGTTTTTGCCCTGCTCACCAGCGCCTCTATTGCGGCCATTGCTGCGCCGACAGCGGTGCCGGAGGCTGTCAAGGCACCCTTGATGCTGGACGTTGCCGCCAAGGCTCAAACGAGTAAGGTCGATCTCAATGGGGCTGATGCGCCGACTCTGCAGCGCGAGCTGTCCGGGATTGGTGAGGCGAAAGCCAAGGCGATTGTTGCGTATCGTGAGAGTAATGGGCCATTTTCGTCCGTCGACGAATTGCTGGAAGTGAAAGGGATCGGCAAAGCCATTCTGGACAAGAATCGCGAGAAGCTGGAAGTGAACTAAGCTTGTAAATCTACGCCAAGAGGCCGGTCACTGACCGGCCTTTTTGCTTATTGCCGCGGAGGGTGATCTGGCACCTTTCATCGGGGTGGAGAAAATTACGGCTATCATATGGTATTCAGATTATGCCTATAATAAATTCATCATTCGCTGAAGCGCCCTGACATTCAGGCGCTCGCCTTCTTCAAGCATCTCCCGGGAGCACAGTCATGAATTCTGTCCAGAACCAAGGTACGGCCCTTGTCACCGGCGCTTCTTCCGGCATTGGTGCGGTTTACGCTGAGCGGTTGGCGACCCGTGGTTTTGATTTGCTGCTGGTTGCCCGTGATCTGGAACGGCTGGAGGCCGCGGCGAGCAAGTTGCGCGCCGCGCATGGTGTTCAGGTGGAGGTGCTGAAGGCGGATCTGACGCAAAAAGATGATGTGTTGAAGATTGAGCAGCGTCTGCGCAGCGATTCGAGCATCAGCCTGTTGCTGAACAACGCTGGAGTTGCTGCAGATGGGTTGCTGGCCAACGCTGACATGGATCAGCTGGAACGCTTGATTCAGCTGAACGTCACCACGGTGACGCGGCTGGCCTCGGCAGCGGCGGCCAGTTTTACCAAGGCCGGTCGCGGGACGATCGTTAATATCGCGTCGGTGGTGGCGTTGTTTCCTGAGCGGTTCAATGCGACGTACAGCGCGAGCAAGGCGTATGTGTTGAGTCTGACCCAGTCGTTGAACACCGAGCTTGCGGGCACCGGGGTCCAGGTTCAAGCGGTGTTGCCGGGCGTAACACGCACCGAAATCTGGGAGCGCGCCGGTATCGATGCGACCCAGATTCCGGCGGAGATGGTCATGGAAGCAGGGGAGATGGTCGACGCGGCGTTGTCGGGTCTGGATCAGGGTGAGTTGATTACCATTCCTTCCTTGCCGAATCTCTCTGAGTGGGAGTCCTATGTAGCGGCGCGTCATGCGATGGCGCCGAATCTGTCCAGAAGCACGGCCGCCACGCGTTACAAGTGAGGCACCATGAATCGGCTTGAGGTATTTGCGTTATGAGTAATCGTCGAGTGGTGGTCACGGGCATGGGCCTGGTGTCGCCGTTGGGTAGTGGCGTCGAAGCGGTTTGGGCGCGTTTGTTAGCCGGACGTTCCGGGTTACGGGCGTTACCGGACGAGGTGGTTGCCGATCTGTCCACCAAGGTCGGTGGTGCGGTGCAAACCCTGGCGGAAGATCCCGAGGCGGGTTTTGATCCGGATCGGGCGACGCCGCCCAAAGAGCAGAAGAAGATGGACCGCTTCATTATGTTTGCCATGGAGGCGGCGCGTCAGGCACTGGAGCAGGCCGGTTGGCAACCGCAGGACGCCAACGCCCAGGAGCGCACTGCCACCATTATTGGCTCGGGCGTGGGTGGTTTCGGCGCGATTGCCGATGCGGTGCGTACCACCGACAACCGTGGCCCGCGACGTTTGTCGCCGTTCACCATTCCTTCATTTCTGGTCAACCTCGCTGCGGGCCATGTGTCGATCGAGCACGGTTTCAAGGGCCCTTTGGGGGCTCCGGTAACGGCGTGCGCGGCCGGGGTTCAGGCGATTGGTGACGCGGCGCGGCTGATTCGATGTGGCGAGGCGGATATTGCAGTGTGTGGTGGTGCGGAGGCGGCGATCGATCGTGTCAGCCTCGCCGGGTTCGCGGCGGCAAGAGCCTTGTCCAGCGGCTATAACGACACTCCGGAGCGCTCCTCGCGACCGTTCGACAGTGGTCGCGATGGCTTTGTGATGGGCGAGGGCTCGGGCCTTCTGGTGATCGAGTCCCTGGAACATGCTTTGGCGCGTGGCGCTCAGCCGTTGGCCGAGCTGGTCGGTTACGGCACCAGTGCCGATGCTTATCACCTCACCGCGGGGCCTGAAGATGGCAGCGGTGCGCGTCGGGCGATGTCGCTGGCGTTGGCTCAGGCGGGCATTTCGCCGACGCAGGTGCAGCATCTCAACGCTCATGCCACTTCTACACCGGTTGGGGATTTGGGGGAGTTGGCGGCCATCAAGTCGTTGTTTGGCTCGGACAACAAGATAGCCGTGACATCGACCAAGTCTGCGACCGGGCATTTGCTCGGCGCTGCTGGTGGGATCGAGGCGATCTTTACCCTGTTGGCACTCCGCGATCAGGTGGCGCCGGCGACGCTCAATTTCGATAACCCGGATCCGGCGGCGCAAGGGGTGGACATTGTTCACGGTCAGGCGCGGCCAATGACGATCGAGTACGCGATGTCCAACGGCTTCGGGTTTGGTGGCGTGAATGCCAGTGTGTTGTTCAAGCGCTGGGAGGGCTAGTTCGCCGGGATGGCACGAATAGTGATTACTCATTCGCTGACGATTGTTGAACAATCTAGAGGCGTTGAGTATGAGCAGCGGACTGTCCCTGGCCGACCACATCACATTGGAGCTACGCGCTGACATCATCGGCGGTCGTTTGCTGCCCGGCATGGCGTTGGTGGAAAACGATCTGGTGTCGGCCTACAACGCCTCGCGAAACACGATTCGCGAGGCGTTGCACCGTCTGGGGCAAGAAGGGCTGACCCGTTACGTGCGCAACAAAGGGGTGATGGTGCGCAGGTTGGGGGCTGATGATGTGCGCGATCTGTTCAAGGTCCGTCGCGCTCTGGAACTGCAAGCCATCAGCGCCAGTCAGCCGCTGCGTGAGTATCAGTCCGACCGGATGCTTGAGGCTCTGGAAGCCACCGAGCTGGCCCGGGAGCGTGAGGACTGGCGTGCCGTCGGCACTCACAGCCTGGCATTTCATCAACACATCGTCGGATTGCTGCGCAGTCCATTGTTCGATGAGTTCTTCACCAACGTCGTCGCGCAATTGCGCCTGGTGTTTTGCACCGCTCCCGATGAATCACATTTTCAGGCGCCCTGGCTGGCGCGTGACCGGCAGATACATGACTTGCTGGCCGACGGCGACAAACGCGCCGCCGGCGACGCCATGAGCCTTTATCTTGACGACTCCGAACACCTCCTGTTGCAGATGCTTGCCCCTTCTTCCCATCACTGATCGAGGATTTGTGCCATGTACAAAGACTATCCGGCAGCCTATCAAGTCAGTAAAGGCTCGGCCTTGCAGGTAGACACGGCTTTCTACGAGAGAGTCCGGGACAAGAAAGAGGGGCGCACGCTGATCGAACAGTTCGAAGTGCCGATCCGCACCGGCCGTGCCTGGAATGTGCCGGCGGGGCATGTGTTCAGGGTCACGACCCCTGTCGGCCCGCAAGTCGGCGACTTCAATGTCTGGAATGCCCACGACCCGCGCGAACGCTTGTGGGCTGCGCGGACCCGGCAGTTGCAAGGGGCGCATGTCAGCACCCATGATCGGCTCTGGTCGAACCTGCCTTTCTTACGACCGCTGGTGACCATCACCGACGATAGCCTGGCCGGGTACGGCATCGACGAACATGGCGGGCGTTTGCACGACTTGCTGGGGACGCGGTGCGATCCGTATGTGAACAGAATGCTCACGGGCGAAGACTTCCATCATCACTGCCACTCGAATTTGACTCGCGCGGTGTTGCCCTATGGCCTGACCGAGTTTGACGTGCATGATGTGCTGAACATTTTCCAGTGCACCGGCCTGAATCACGACGACATGTACTTCATGAAAGCCTGCCCGGCGCAGAAGGGCGATTATCTGGAGTTCTTTGCCGAGATTGATTTGTTGTGCGCGCTGTCGACGTGTCCGGGGGGCGATCTGTCGCTGGCCATGTGGGGGCCGGATGCGCAGGATCCGCTGAGTGTGTGTCGCCCGCTGGGGGTGGAGATTTATCGGTTGGAGGATTCGGTGCTTGAGGGCTGGAGCCAGCCGGAACGTGCGGCTTACAAAGGGCTGCATGGCTTGCACATTGCCAAGGCCGATTGGGAGAAATAGAAGCGCTTTTATGGCAAGGGGCGCTTGCCCCAATGCCGGACCTGTAGGAGCCAGGCTTGCCGGCGAAGGCGTCCTTAAGAGCGCCTTCGCCGGCAAGCCTGGCTCCTACAGGTCCGGCATTTGAGCAAGCTCCCTCGCCACAATTTTCGGTCAGCGGTCCTGCGCATCCTTGGCATCCGCTTCCGCGTTGCGTTCGGCGACGCGTTTACGTTGCTCTTCAGTCAATTCGACCTTGTTGGCGGTGTCGCGCAGCATCATCAAACCGCCAACGATCGAGCCGATGGCAACGATCAGAATCAACCAGGCATACCAGGGCATAGGGCTCTCCTTGAGGGCAGGCCGATTGGCGGTTTTCGCCGACCGATCGTGCATACCACTTTGAGCGATTAATTTTCGCAGTGGTTCCATTCTATGCCTGATATGCCGTAGACGCCGTACATCCTTGCAGGCGCGGTGTGTGAAGTCAGAGCCCGGTCAACATTGCATCCGCCGGCGCATCGGCTCGCAATTGCGCGGTGAGCATGAAGTACACGAAACCCACTGCCATGAAGCCGAGGAAGATCAACCCGATCAAGGTGTTGAACCAGGCCATCGCCACCAGGCAAACCACCGCCAGCACCAGCGCAATGAACGGCACCAACGGGTAGCAGGGCGCGCGGAAGGTGCGTTCCAGGTTCGGTTCGGTTTTGCGCAGTTTGAACAGGCTGAGCATGCTCATGATGTACATCACGATCGCGCCGAATACCGCGATGGTGATCATCGCCGCCGTCAGCGTCATGCCGCCGAGGTTGATCAGGCCGTCGCTGTAGATCGCTGCGATGCCGATTACGCCACCGGCGATGATTGCCCGGTGCGGGGTCTGGAAGCGCGACAGTTTGGCCAGGGATGCCGGCAGGTAACCGGCCCGGGCGAGGGCGAAGAACTGCCGCGAATAGCCGAGGATGATCCCGTGGAAACTCGCCACCAGGCCGAACAGGCCGATCCACACCAGCATGTGCAACCAGCCGGAGCTTTCGCCGACCACGGCTTTCATGGCTTGCGGCAGCGGATCGTTGATGTTCGACAGGGTGCGCCAATCGCCGACGCCGCCGGCAAAGAACATCACGCCCATGGCCAACAGTACCAGGGTCAGGATGCCGCTGATGTAGGCTTTGGGAATCGTGCGTTTCGGGTCCTTGGCTTCTTCGGCAGCCATGGCTGCACCTTCGATGGCCAGGAAGAACCAGATGGCAAATGGAATAGCCGCGAACATGCCGGCAATCGCGGGCGCACCGAACACATCAGAACCGGCCCAGCCGTTGAGCGCGAAGTTACTGAAGCTGAACGCCGGGGCGACCACGCCCATGAATACCAGCAACTCGGCGACCGCCAGTACACAGACCACCAGTTCGAAGGTCGCGGCGAGTTTCACGCCGAGGATATTCAGGGCCATAAACACAATGTAGGCACCGACTGCCGCGTGTTTCGGGTCGAGGGCCGGAAACTGCACGTTCAGGTAGGCGCCGATTGCCAAGGCAATCGCTGGTGGGGCAAAGACGAATTCAATCAGCGTCGCCAGCCCGGCAATCAATCCACCTTTTTCGCCAAAGGCGCGGCGGCTGTAGGCAAAGGGACCGCCGGCATGGGGAATGGCGGTGGTCAGTTCGGTGAAACTGAAGATGAAGCAGGTGTACATCGTGGCGACCATGAACGAGGTCACCAGAAAGCCAAGTGTCCCGGCAACGCCCCAGCCATAACTCCAGCCAAAGTACTCACCGGAAATCACCAGCCCGACCGCGATACCCCAAAGGTGCAGCGTGCCCAGCGTGGGTTTGAGTTGTGTGTTCATGCGTTGCTCCCTGAACGGTTTGGAAAGCTCGGGGAGGGTGTGTGCAGTGGGCGTGCCATTTTGCAGGTGAGCGTCGTAAAGCGCTGAAAGCTGTCGTATCGGGGATGTTCGCGGCTGAATGAACGCTTTTTGTGCGCCAGCTAGGGGCAGTGGTGCCTGTTCTGCCGCCATCGCGGGCAAGCCCGCTCCCACAGGTTTTTTGAGTGTCTGGGCGAACGCATTCCACTGTGGGAGCGGGCTTGCCCGCGATGAGGCCCGTCCGGACACCGCAGTAACAAAGCCATAAACCCAGTCTTTACGCATTCTTTATGTCCCGCCCCATCCCTCGATCTCGCGCCTTTACAGCCTCCCTTGCAGACAATCACTCCACACGCGGCAATACGCCGTAACACGGAGAACTTCCATGAGCGTTCTGGACGGAGTGTCACTGCTATTGGCAGTGGGGCTGTTCATTTATCTGTTGGTTGCGCTGTTGCGCGCGGACCGGAACTAGGAGCGGCTATGCACAGTTATGACTATTGGCTGATCCTCGCCTTCTTCGCCGTGGTGCTGATCCCGGCACCGTTTCTGGGGCGCTTCTATTACAAGGTGATGGAAGGGCAGCGCACCTGGCTCTCGCCGATTCTCGGGCCGGTGGAACGCGGCTGTTATCGGGTGGCCGGCGTCGATTCGCAGGCCGAACAGAGCTGGCAGAAATACACCCTGGCCTTGTTCGCCTTCAACCTCGCGGGTTTTTTGCTGCTGTTTGCGATCCTGCTGTTTCAGGATCACTTGCCGCTGAATCCACAAAACCTGCCAGGTCAGGAATGGACGCAAGCGTTCAACACCGCCGTCAGCTTCATGACCAACACCAACTGGCAGTCCTACAGCGGCGAAGCGACCCTCAGCTACCTGAGTCAGATGGTCGGCCTCACCGTGCAGAACTTCGTCAGCGCCGCCACCGGCCTCGCTGTGTTGGTTGCGCTGTGTCGCGGCATCGGTCGCAAATCCACCAAGACCCTGGGCAATTTCTGGGTCGACATGACCCGCGCCACCCTCTACGGCCTGTTGCCGCTGTGCCTGCTGCTGGCGCTGTTTCTGGTCTGGCAGGGCGTGCCACAAACCTTCGCTCATTACGTGAATGCCGTGACGATGCAAGGCGTCGATCAGGTGATTCCGCTCGGCCCCGCTGCCAGCCAGATCGCGATCAAGCAACTGGGCACCAACGGCGGTGGCTTCTTCGGTGTCAACTCGGCGCACCCGTTCGAGAACCCGACGGCCTGGAGCAATCTGTTCGAAGTCTCCTCGATCATTCTGATCCCGGTGGCGCTGGTGTTCACCTTTGGCCATTACGTGAAAGACCTGCGTCAGAGTCGCGCGATCATCGCCTGCATGCTGGCGCTGTTTTTGATCGGCGGCGCGACGTCGCTGTGGGCTGAATACCAACCCAATCCAACCCTGGCCAACGTCGCCGTCGAACAGACCGCGCCACTGGAAGGCAAGGAAGCGCGTTTTGGTACCACCGCCACCGTGCTGTGGTCGGTGACTACCACGGCGGCGTCGAACGGTTCGGTCAACGGTATGCACGACAGCTTCAACCCGCTGAGCGGCATGGTCGCGATGATCAACATGATGGTCGGCGAAGTGATTTTCGGCGGCGTCGGCGCCGGGCTCTACGGCATGTTGCTCAACGTGCTGATCGCGGTGTTCCTCGCAGGCCTGATGATCGGCCGTACACCGGAATACCTCGGCAAGAAACTGCAGGCCCGGGAAGTTCAACTGCTGGTAGTGACCTTGCTGGTGATGCCGGTCGGCGTGCTGGTGCTGGGTGCGATTGCCGCCAGCCTGCCAGGCCCGGTCGCGGCGGTGAGCAACCCCGGTGCTCACGGTTTCAGTCAGTTGCTGTATGCCTACACCTCGGCCAGTGCCAACAACGGTTCGGCGTTTGCGGGATTTGGGGCGAACACCGCGTTCCACAACCTGATGCTGGGGCTGGGCATGTTGATTGGGCGCTTCGGTTACATCCTTCCGGTTCTGGCGTTGGCTGGCAGCCTGGCGATGAAGAAAACCGCACCGATCGGCCAGAACAGCTTCCCGACCCATGGCCCGCTGTTCGTGACCCTGTTGACCGTGACCATTTTGCTGGTGGGTGGTTTGACCTTCCTGCCGACGCTGGCGCTGGGTCCAATTGCTGAACACCTGAGCCTGGGCTTCTAAGGAGTCAATGATGAATATGCCCGCAACCAAAGCCGCCGTCGTCAAGGCGCCGGAACAACCGAAAACCGCGATCTCGGCCCTCTGGCGCCCGGCGCTGGTGCAAGCCTTCGTCAAGCTCGACCCACGGCAATTGCAGCGCGCGCCGGTGATGCTGGTGGTCGAACTGACCGCGATTCTGACCACTGTGCTGTGCTTCATTCCCGACAACGCCGTGCCGACTTTCGTCGCGGCGCAAATCGCCTTGTGGCTGTGGTTCACCGTGTTGTTCGCCAACTTCGCCGAAGCGCTGGCCGAAGGTCGCGGCAAGGCTCGCGCCGACAGCCTCAAGGCCGGCAGCGAAGGCTTGAGTGCCCGACGTAAAACGGCCAATGGCAGCTTTCAGGTGGTGCCCGCCAGCAGCCTGCGCAAGGACGATGTGGTGCGTGTCGAAGCAGGGGAGATGATTCCCGGTGACGGCGAGGTGATCGAAGGTATCGCAGCGGTCAACGAAGCGGCGATTACCGGTGAATCGGCGCCAGTGATTCGCGAGTCTGGCGGCGATCGCTCGGCCGTCACCGGCAATACCCGACTGGTGTCCGACTGGCTGCTGGTGCGCATCACTGCCAACCCCGGCGAGTCGACTCTCGACCGCATGATCGCGCTGGTTGAAGGCGCCAAACGCCAGAAAACCCCGAACGAAGTGGCGCTGGATATCCTGCTGATCGGCTTGACCCTGATCTTCCTGCTGGTGGTGGTGACCCTGCAACCGTTCGCTCACTTCGCCAACGGCAGCCTGCCGCTGGTGTTCCTGGTGGCGTTATTGGTCACGCTGATTCCGACCACCATTGGTGGCTTGTTGTCGGCCATCGGTATTGCCGGGATGGACCGTCTGGTGCGCCTGAACGTGATCGCCAAATCCGGTCGCGCCGTGGAAGCAGCGGGTGACGTTCACGTCCTGCTGCTGGACAAGACCGGCACCATCACCTTCGGCAACCGTCGCTGCTCCGCGGTCTATGCCGCGCCTGGCGTCAGCGCCAAGGAACTGGCCGAAGGCGCACTGTTCGCCTCCTTGGCCGATGACACCGCTGAAGGCAAATCCATCGTCGAGTACCTACGCGGTCTTCACCCGCAACCTGAGCCGTCCGCCGAGGTGCTGACCGCTGTGCCGTTCAGCGCTGAAACCCGCTTGTCTGGTGTCGACTATCAGGGCCGGGTCTATCGCAAAGGCGCGGTGGATTCGCTGCTGACCTTCGTCGGCCTGAAACGCGCCGATCTGGCCGCGCCTTTGTCCCGGGAAATCGACAAGATCGCTCAGAGTGGCGGCACGCCGTTGCTGGTCTGCGCTGACGGAAAATTGCTCGGTGTTATCCACCTCAAGGACGTGGTCAAGCCTGGTATCCGCGAGCGTTTCGCCGAGTTGCGCAAGCTGGGGATTCGCACGGTCATGGTGACTGGCGACAACCCGCTGACCGCTGCTGCGATTGCTGCCGAGGCGGGCGTGGATGACGTGCTGGCCGAAGCCACGCCAGAGAAGAAACTGGCGCGCATTCGTCACGAGCAGAACGACGGGCGCCTGGTCGCCATGTGCGGCGACGGCGCCAACGACGCCCCGGCCTTGGCTCAGGCGGACGTCGGCATGGCAATGAACGACGGTACGCAAGCGGCGCGCGAGGCGGCGAACATGGTCGATCTCGACAGCGACCCGACCAAGCTGTTGGACGTGGTGCAAATCGGCAAGGAATTGCTGGTGACTCGCGGTGCGCTGACGACCTTTTCCATCGCCAACGACGTGGCCAAGTACTTCGCAATCCTGCCGGCGCTGTTCGCTTCGATCTATCCGCAACTGGGTGTGCTCAACGTCATGCACCTGAGCAGTCCGCAGAGCGCGATTCTGTCGGCGATTGTGTTCAACGCCTTGATCATTGTGGTGCTGATTCCGCTGGCGCTGCGCGGTGTGCGGGTGAAGGCAGTGAGTGCTGCGGCGTTGCTGCGGCGCAATCTGCTGATCTATGGACTGGGCGGGATTCTGGTGCCGTTCGTGGGCATCAAGGCGATCGACATGTTGTTGACGGCGTTGCATCTGGTTTGACCTATGCGGTGCGCCAGCTGCCGCTATCGCGAGCAGGCTCGCTCCCACAGGGATCTTCGTTGACCACACATTGTGCGCACGACAGCTATCTAATTGTGGGAGCGAGCCTGCTCGCGATGAATGCACCACGGTGCACCTGACTGAAACGCTGTATTTGTTATCCGAATCCGAGGATTGTGAAATGTCCACACTGATACGTCCGGCCCTGAGCCTACTGGTGCTGATGACCCTGATCACCGGCGTCGCCTACCCCTTGGTGGTCACCGGCGTGGCCCAGGTCGCCTTCCCGGACCAGGCCAATGGCAGCCTGGTGCGCGACGCCGACGGCAAGGTCCGTGGCTCGTCGTTGATCGCCCAGGATTTCGTCGGCGACGCCTGGTTCCACCCTCGGCTATCGGCCGGTGCCTTTGCCACCGTCTCGAGCAGTGCCAGCAACCTTTCACCGAGTAATCCGGCGCTGGCCACTCGGATTATCGACGAGGCCAATAAACTGCTGATACCCGGCCAGGGTCCGGTGCCGTTGGCCATGCTGACCACCTCCGGCAGCGGCCTCGATCCGCACTTGCCTCCGGCCGCGATTGCCTATCAACTGGCGCGTGTCGCGGCGGCGCGCAATCTGCCAGTGTCTACGCTTGAGCAACTGATGGACGCGCACATCGAGCAGCCCTTGGTGGGGCCGCCGGTGGTGAATGTGTTGGCGCTGAATATGGCGTTGGAGAAGTTGTAAAGGTTGAAAGGTTGAATGGTTGAATGGATCGTTCCCACGCTCTGCGTGGGAATGCATCTATGGACGCTCTGCGTCCGCTTCGGCTGGGACGCGGAGCGTCCCGGGCTGCATTCCCACGCAGAGCGTGGGAACGATCAATTAGAGAGAACTTCAAGCATGAGCAACTCCGGCCGCGCCGACGCGCTGTTAGCAGACCTGCCCCGCGATGGCCGTGGCCGGCTCAAGGTATTCCTTGGCGCAGCACCGGGAGTGGGCAAGACCTACGCCATGCTGCAAGCCGCCCACACTCAACTGCGCCAAGGCGTGAAAGTCATGGCCGGCGTAGTCGAAACCCATGGTCGCGCCGAAACCGAAGCGCTACTGGCTGGCTTGCCGCAGCAGCCGTTGGTGCGCTCGGAATACCGCGGCGTGATGCTCGAAGAAATGGACCTCGACGGTCTGATCAAAGCCAAGCCGAAACTGGTGCTGGTGGACGAACTGGCCCACAGCAATGCCCCCGGCAGTCGTCACACCAAACGCTGGCAAGACATCCAGGAATTACTGGCCGCCGGCATCGACGTGTTCACCACGGTCAACGTCCAGCATCTGGAAAGTCTCAACGATCAGGTGCGCGGAATCACTGGCGTACAGGTGCGCGAAACCCTGCCGGACTGGGTGCTGCAAGAAGCCTACGAACTGCTGCTGATCGACCTGCCACCGCGCGAGTTGCTGGAGCGTCTGCGTGACGGCAAGGTCTACGTGCCGGAGCAGGCGCGGGCGGCCATTGATGCGTTCTTCACCCAGACCAACCTCACTGCCCTACGCGAACTGGCGATGCAAACCGCGGCCGCTCAGGTCGATAACGATCTGGCCCAGGGTTATCGCCAGTTGGGGCAGGCCGCACCGGCCGTGCGCGGTCGTTTGCTGGTGGGCGTCGATGGTGATGCTCAGGCCGAGCGTCTGGTGCGTCATGCCAGTCGCGTCGCCCAGCGCCGGCATCTGCCGTGGAGCCTGGTGCATGTGGATAACGGCCGTGTGCGCGACGAGCAGTCGCGCCTGCGCCTGCAAAGCGCTCAGCAACTGGCCGAACGCCTCGGTGGTGAAGTGGTGTTGCTGCGCGCGGGCGAGGTGGCGAAAACGTTGATCCAGCACGCCGCTGAACGACGCGCCAGCCTGGTGCTGGTGGGCCAGTCGCGCCAGCGTTGGCGTCGACGGTTGTTCGGTGGCGGTCTGGCGTCTCGTTTGCTGCGCGATGCTCGCGGGCTGGAAATCAACGTGCTCGACAGTGATCAGGAACAGCATCAACCGCGCCAACGCTCGGCGCAGTCGCTGGTCTGGTTCGACTACGCGTTGGCGCTGCTGGCGACAGTGCTTGCCAGTGCCTTGGCCTGGGCGGTGTCGAGCGTCTTGCCGCTGCCCAATATTTCGCTGGTGTTCCTCGCGGCGGTGTTGCTGGTGGCGGTGCGCAGCAGCCTCGGCCCGGCACTGGCCTGCGCGGCGCTTTCATTTCTGACCTATGACTTTCTGTTCATTCCGCCGAATTTCTCCTTCAGCATCCAGCGCGAAGAAGACGTGCTGACCTTGCTGTTTTTCCTGCTGATGGCGGCCCTCACCGGCAACCTGGCGGCGCGGCAACGGCGACAATTGCAGGCCCTGCGCGATACCCAGGAAGAAACCAGCGAACTGCTCGACCTGTCGCGCAAACTCACCGCCGCCACCGACCGTCAGGCCGTGGTCAGCGCTGCGGCGCAGCACCTCAATGGCTGGACCGACCTGAAACTGTGCCTGCTCAATCGCGATGGCCAGAGTGGCTGGAAAGTCGAAACCGGTGGGCCGCTGGAGTTCTCCGAAGCCGAGCGCGCCGCCGCCGATTGGGCCTGGCAACATGATCAACCGGCCGGCGCGGGCACCGGCACCTTGCCGTTCGGGCGCTGGTGGTGGTGGCCGTTGTCGGTGGACGATGGGCCGCTGGCACTGCTCGGCGTGTGTGCCAAAGAAGGTCAGACCTTGAGCGGCCAGCGACGGCGCTTGCTGACCGCACTGAGTCAACCGCTGGCCCAGGCGCTGGCCCGCGCGCAACTGGCCGATGACCTTGAAGCGGCGCGCTTGCATGGCGAAACCGAGCAACTGCGCAGCGCGCTGCTGGCCTCGGTGTCCCACGATTTGCGCACGCCACTGACCTCTATGCGTGGCAGCATCGACAGCCTGCTGGCGCTTGGCGAGGCGATCCCCTTGGAGGACCGCCGCGAACTACTCGAAGGCACCCGCGATGAAGCCGAACGGCTGGATCGCTACATTCAAAACCTGCTGGACATGACTCGCCTCGGCCACGGCGCCCTGAAGCTGGCGCGGGACTGGGTGTCGCCGGCAGACATCGTCGGTAGCTCACTCAATCGTCTGCGCGCGGTGCTGGCGTCGTTGCAGGTTATTACCGAAGTGCCGGCCGAATTGCCGCTGCTCTATGTGCATGCCGCGTTGATCGAGCAAGCGCTGGTCAATGTGCTGGAAAACGCCGCGCGTTTCTCACCGCCTCGCGGGCGACTGGAATTGCGTGCCGGGGCCACTGACAGCGAGCTGTTTTTTTCGGTGAGCGATGAGGGGCCGGGGATTCCAGAGGAAGAGCGGGCGAAGATTTTCGACATGTTCTACACCGCCGCTCGCGGCGATCGCGGTGGGCAGGGCACCGGGTTGGGGCTGGCGATCTGTCAGGGCATGGTCGGTGCCCATGGCGGGCGGATCAGCGTCGCCGACGGCATCGAAGGGCGCGGCACCTGCATCACGCTGCACCTGCCGTTGCAGACTCAGCCGGGATTGGACAGTGAAGCCTGAACTCGCCTGCGCTACTCTCTTGCCACTTCTTTGTGTTGATGTGAATTCATGAGCCAGACCGCGACCATTTTGGTCATCGATGATGAACCGCAGATCCGTAAATTCCTGCGCATCAGCCTCGTTTCCCAAGGCTACAAAGTGCTGGAGGCCGGCACGGGTACGGAAGGCCTGGCCCAGGCCGCATTGAACAAACCTGACCTGTTGGTGCTCGACCTCGGCCTGCCGGACATGGACGGCCAGCAAGTGCTACGCGAGTTTCGCGAGTGGTCGACGGTGCCGGTACTGGTGCTCTCGGTGCGCGCCAGCGAAGGACAGAAAGTCCAAGCCCTTGATGGCGGCGCCAACGACTATGTGACCAAGCCGTTCGGCATCCAGGAGTTTCTGGCCCGAGTGCGCGCGTTGCTGCGTCAGGCGCCGACCGGTGAGGCGCAGGAAGCGGCGCTCAGTTTCGGTCCGCTCACCGTGGACCTGGCGTATCGCCGGGTGCTATTGGACGGCGCCGAAGTGGCGCTGACGCGCAAGGAATATGCGGTACTGGCGCAACTGGCGCGGCATCCGGGACGGGTCATCACCCAGCAGCAATTGCTCAAGGACATTTGGGGGCCGACCCATACCGAGGACAGCCACTATCTGCGGATAGTGGTGGGGCACCTGCGGCAGAAATTGGCGGATGATCCGACTCAGCCACGGTTCATCGTCACCGAAGCCGGGGTTGGGTATCGGTTGCTTGATGCCTGATCGTTCCCACACTTGATCGTTCCCACGCTCTGATGGGAATGCCGCCATGGACGCTCTGCGTCCGCTTTTGAAGTCGTGACGCGGAGCGTCACAGGATGCATTCCCACGCAGAGCGTGGGAACGATCGTCAGGCCTCAAGATTCCCGTTCATTCTCATACCGGTCCAGCGTATCCCGCGCAATCTCACGCCCCAGCGCGATCAACTCCGGCGCTTTGTAGAATTCGAAAAACCGACACACCCGCTTAGGCACGTTGATCAGGATATCCGGCGGATACCCGGCAATCTTGTATTGCGCCAATGACGTCTGCATCACCTCGAAACTCTGGTTGATCAGGTCCAGCAAGGACGCCGGCCCGACGTTGTCGATGATGAACGACCCGGTGGCGGATTTCGGTGCGCCGTTGCTTTCCGGGGCCGCCGCCGGTTGCTGGCCTTCGGGCGCGGCGGATTCGATCCACGGATTAATCTCGGCCGCTTCTGCCATCAACGCTTCCTTCTCCAGCAGCAGCAATTGTTCGGCCTGTTTGCGGCGGAACGGCATTTTCGAGCCCAGCGAGTTGATCAAACTGTCGAAGCGGGTCTTGAACGCGGCCGGGCGCTGGATCACCGGCAGTTGATAGTGACGCTGGTTGGTGGAGTTGAGGTTGACCGCGATGATCAGATCGCAATGGCTCGACACCACCGGCACGATCGGCAAAGGGTTGAGGATACCGCCGTCCACCAGCATTCGATTGCCCTGCATCACCGGCGTGAACAGGCTGGGGATCGCTGCCGAGGCACGCATGGCCTGGTGCAGGCAGCCTTCCTGGAACCAGATTTCCTGCTGGTTGGTCAGGTCCGTGGCCACGGCCGTGTAGGGGATGCGCAGGTCTTCGATGTTGATTTCGCCGACAATCTTGCGGATCTGTCCGAAGACCTTTTCCCCGCGAATCGCGCCCAGGCGAAAGCTGACGTCCACCAGACGCAACACGTCGAGGTAATCCAGGCTCTCGATCCAGTCGCGATAATCCTTGAGTTTACCGGCGGCATAGATTCCGCCGACCACCGCGCCCATGGAGCAACCGGCGATGCAGGCGATGTCGTAGCCGCGCCGTTCGATCTCTTCAATGACGCCGATATGGGCGTAGCCCCGGGCGCCACCCGAGCCCAGCACCAGTGCGACACGCTTTTTCATGAATCGACCTCTCTGACAAGGTTCAACAATGCACCTATCGAGGGGCAAGCTTCAATCGCTGTGGTCGTTCGGCGAGGCTAGTGCGTCGTTTTTTGACACTCCGGGAAGGCGAATGGGTATTCTCGCGGGCGCTGTGATTTCCACGGCGGGTTTCCACTGCGGCCCAAGGCACTTTTCACGCGCCAGACCGTCTTACGTGCATGCATGTTTACCTATCTTTGAGGTGTGAGTGATGAAAGTCTGGATCTGTGTGCCGTTGATTGCCCTGGCACTCGCCGGTTGTGCCGGTAAAACCGCTTACCGTGACAGCTGCGGTAGCCAGCTCGATGCCGCCTGGCATGAACTGGACCTGGCCAAGGTCGAGGGCTTTGCCGGGACCGTCAGCTACTCCAAGGCGCTGTCGTTGCTGACCGGTGCCAAGACCCAGCAGCAGTTCGAAGCATACGAGGGTTGTGCCAAGAAGGCCGAGAAGGCGCGTTTCTACATTCGTGAATCCCGCGCGGGCCGATAGAAGCGGCTACAGTCTATAAGCAGCAGGCGACCAGTGCGTCGTGCCGGCTTCAGGCTTACTGCTTGAAGCCGGCCGTTGTTTACGGAGAAAACCATGGTTGATCGGTTGGTGGCTCATATTCTGGGCCTGGACGTGCGCCTGCTCGCCTGTCAGGCACGCTTGAGTGCCCGCACCGATTCTGAAGCGCTGCACGATCTGCGCACCACCGTGCGCCGTTTGCGCAGCCTGCTGCGGCCCTTGCGCGGTTTGCCCGGGGTCGAGCAACTGGAAGCGGCGGCGTCCCGGGTCGGTGACCTGACCACGCCGTTGCGCGATCGCGAAGTGCTGGCGGCGTACCTGCTCCAGCACGATCAACCTGAGGCTGCACACCGGCGGATGGCGCGGATGGACGAGGCTTATCCCATCGTGGCGGCGAGCCCGGAAGTGGCGCAGATGCTGATGATCCTCGACGCCTTTCCGCGTTTCCTGCGGGCTTCCCAGCGTCAGGGCTTGCTCAAGGGCTTGCGCAAGCGCATCGAAAAACGCCTGGGCAAACAATGGAAGAAGCTCGACCAGGCCCTGCATGATCCCGCCCATGACCGCCATCGTTTGCGCCTGCTGATCAAGCGCGTGCGCTATGGCATCGAAGCCTACCCCGAACTGGATCGTTTGCCGGAAGCGGCCCTGCCCAGATTGAAGTCGGCACAGTCCGCCCTGGGTGATTGGCACGACAGCTGGCAGTGGCTGGACCGCGCCAAAGAAGAACCCGATTTGCAGCCTTGTGTCGCGGTCTGGAAAACCACCTTGGCCAAGGCCGAAGCGCGCGCCGACCGCGTGCTCGAAAAACTCAGCGCCGCCTGCTTCAAATCCTGAAAACCCCAAAGATCAACTGTGGGAGCAGGCTCGCTCCCACATTAGTTTGTGTGTTCAGTGCAGACGCGGCTCATCTGTCAGTGATTTTGGCCGGAATAAGCGCTGTGTCGGCTTTACGGGCTGGTTAAGATCGTTCCATCCATTTTCCGGCCTCTGAGGTTTCCATGCATTTTTCCGATCTGCTTGACGCTGTCCGCAGTCAGCCGCAGGAGTTGTCCATTCCGGCCGAATGGGGCCAGGGGCGGGCGAGTTTTGGTGGGTTGATAGCCGCCTTGCAATACGAAGCCATGCGCGCAAAAGTCCCGGCGGATCGTCCGGTGCGTTCGCTGGCAATCACCTTTGTCGGCCCGGTCGAACCCGATGTCCCGGTCAGTTTTGAAGTCGATGTGCTGCGCGAAGGCAAAGCCGTCAGCCAGGTACTGGGCCGGGCAATGCAGAAGGGGCAGGTGGTGACGTTGGTCCAGGGCAGCTTCGGTGCCTCGCGACCTTCCGAAGTGGCGGTCACGGCTAACGCTGCGCCTGAGATGAAGCACTGGGACGACTGCCAGGAAATGCCCTATATCAAAGGGGTGACCCCGGAATTCATGCGTCACTTGGCAATGCGCTGGAGCATCGGCGACCTGCCGTTCACCGGCAACACCTCCCGCGATATGGGGGGATGGGTGCGCTTGCGTGGAGAAGGGAAGGACGAGGTGGTCAACGAGGCGCATATTCTGGCGCTGGTCGACGCCTGGCCGCCGTCCTTGTTGTCGCATCTGAAGAAATCGGCGGCAGGCAGCACGCTGACCTGGACCATCGAATTCGTCCAGCCGTTGCTCGCGTTGAGCACGCTGGACTGGTGCAAGTACCTGGTTGAAATCGAGTATGCCGCTGACGGCTACGGGCACGCCGCCGCAAAACTGTGGAGCGAAGACGGTCAGTTGATCGCCATGAGCCGGCAGACAGTCACGATTTTCGCCTGATCAGTGACGACGACGGTGGCGTTCACGCCAGGCGCGCCACCAGCCGCCGCTGAAGAAAAACCGTGGGAAGGTGAGGAACTGTTCGACCAGCAAGCGTGATACCGCATCTTTGCGATCACTGAACGGCTCGGATGCTTGCGCCTCCAGGCGGTGACCTTGACGCTGCAAGCCAAGGGCGGCGAGCAGGCCGATGATACCGATCGCGATGCTCGCCAGATCCAGGCTGAATACCCCCGAGACCATCAGCAAAAACGCCACGATGAACAGCGGCACGGCAATCAGGTGCAACACCAGATTGGTCGGGTGCTGGTGATTATGCGGGTACGCTCGCCATTGCCAGGCGGGAAGGTTGGGATGACGTTTGCCCATGATGTTTATCCTTTATTCGTGAGGCGCTTGAATAAAGAATAGGCTTGGCACAAGCGGTCGGCGAATCAAGGCTGGCTATCGGCGCAATAGGTGTGATGGTCAGGATTGATGTTGCTCGGTCTGACGCCTTCGCGGGCAAGCCTCGCTCCTACAGGTACAGCGGCGCCCTTGTAGGAGCGAGGCTTGCCCGCGAAGAGGCCCTCAAAGCTTGAGCTGACCTATGGCCTTGCTCAATTCCCCCGCTAACATCGCCAACTCATTGCTGGTGATCGCCGAATTCACGGTCTGCTGCACGGTGTTTTCGGTCACGTCGCGAATGCTCACCACCGCCCGATTCATTTCTTCCGCCACATGGCTCTGCTGTTCGGCTGCCACCGCGATCTGCGTGTTGCTTTCACGCATCTGCGCCACCGCAGTGGTGATTTCGGCCAGGGCCACGCTGGCTTCCTGAGCCTGTTGCATGCAGTCGTCCGCCTTGAACGAGCTCTCCTGCATGAAGTCCACAGCGTCCCGAGTGCCGGCCTGCAGCGCGGAAACCATGGTAGTGATCTCGTCGGTGGACGTCTGGACGCGTTTGGCCAGGTTACGCACTTCATCGGCGACCACTGCAAACCCACGGCCCATTTCACCGGCCCGGGCTGCTTCGATGGCGGCGTTAAGGGCCAGCAGATTGGTCTGTTCAGCGATGCTGTGGATCACGCTGACCACGCCATTGATCTTCTGGCTGTCCTCGGCCAGACGCTGAATCATCTCGGCCGTTTGCTGCACGCCAGTGGACAATCCGCCAATCGACTTCTGCACCCGCGTGACCACTTCCTGGCCACTGCCGGCCAGGGTGTCGGCGGTTTGCGAAAGGTCGCGAGTGGCGCCAGCGTGTTGGGCGATGTGATGGACCGTGGCAGTCATTTCGTTTATCGCTGTGGCCGCCTGATCGGTTTCGCTTTGCTGACCGAGCATGCCGTGACGCACCTCATTCATGCTCGACGCCAGCCGCGCGGCGCCGACATCCAGTTGCCGGGCAGTGTTGGCGACGGTGTTGACTACCCGCTGGTAACCGGCCTGCATGGCGTTGAAGGCGCTGGCCATCTGCCCGACTTCATCCTTGCAGGCCAGCGGCACACGAGCCGACAGGTCACCGGTTTTCTCGACGTGGAGCATCACGTCTTTCAACGTGTTGAGTTGGCTGAGCAGGAAGCGGATCAACAGTTGCGACGCACCGAGCATCGCCAGCATCAGGATAAACACCGCTACCGCGTAGTGGGTGAAGCGTTCGCCGAACACTTGGCTCAGGCTCGGGCCATAAGCAATCACCGCGATCTGTTGACCGTCAGGGCGAGTGAATACCTCGGCGCCCATTAATGGGTTCTCACCGAACAGCGGCATGGTGTTGATTTCGACCCAACCGTTGGTATCGGTCAGCTCCAGCAGCGGTTGCCCATTCAGCAACGGCGCCTGCCCGCGATTGAAGGTCAGCAGGTTATCGGCCTTGGGCAGCGGTTGCCCGGCAGGCCAGGCATTGATCAATCGCGCCTGGGCCTGAGCCGAAGCTTGGGCGGCGTGGCTGCGGGCCTGTTGTTCAAGCTGCACGGCGTATAGCACCAGCAACAGGGTGGTGACGAAGGCGACGGCGTTGACCGCCCAGAATTTGTATTTCAGCGAGATATTGCTAAGCCAGGCACCCATGGAGGTCTTCTCTGATAGCGGAAACAATTTTGGCAAGGTGCCAGCATTGTGCCGCTATGCAGGGATTCAGATGTTGATGCAGGTCAACGAGCACCATCGCCAGCAGGCTCGCTCCCACAGGGGGATGTGTGTTCATTGAGGGATTGCGGGCAGACCGAAAAACGCCCGCGCACAGGCTGTGCTGTGAGCAGCCAAATCTTCCACCGTTTCCCCACGATGCAACGCCACCTCACGCAACACTTCAGTCAGATACGCCGGCTCATTGCGACCGTTCTTCGGCTTTGGGCGCAGACTGCGGGGCAGCAGATACGGCGCGTCACTCTCCAGCATCAAGCGCCCGCGTTTGATCTCTTTGACCAGCGGATGCAGGTGCGTGCCCCGGCGTTCATCACAGATCCAGCCAGTGATGCCGATGTGCAAATCCAGATCGAGGTAGCTGAACAACGCCTTTTTTTCACCGGTGAAGCAGTGCACCACGGCGGCCGGTAACTGGTCACGGTAGTCACGCAGGATCTCCAGCAATCGTTGGCTGGCATCGCGCTCATGCAGGAACACCGGCAATTGCAGTTCGACCGCCATCGCCAGATGTTCTTCGAGAACTTTTTCCTGTTGCGGACGGGGCGAGAAATCACGATTGAAATCGAGGCCGCATTCACCCACTGCCACCACGTTTGGCTCCTTGAGCAAACTGCGCAGACGCTGAGCACTGTCGGCGTTCCAGTCGCTGGCCGAGTGTGGGTGAATACCGGCCGTAGCGAACAGCCGCTGAGTGCTTTCGTCCAGTTGCTGGCACAGCTCCAGAGCCTGTTCGCTGCCTTCGACGCTGGTCCCGGTGAGCACCAGTTGGCAGACCCCGGCAGCATAGGCACGGTCGAGTACAGCCTGGTGTTTGTCGGCGAAACTGGGGTTGGTCAGGTTGACGCCGATATCGATGAGTTGCATGGTGCTACCTCGGACCAAAGGCCGGAAAGCATATCAGAGCTGTAGATTTATAAGAAAAACCAAGAACTACAACGAGTTAAAGCTGTCTGTTGAGGCCGCGAGACAGGTCGGGTTGGTAGATTTGCCATCACTGTGCCACTCTTTCGCACTTTATCAGCGCTTCTAGCGCTCTGTTTCTGTCGCTCGACATCATGAAATCACCCATGAGGTCGGCCAGTATTCTTTCCGGAGAGTGGATGATTCGTCCCTCGGTTTTGTTACTGCTGTGTAGTTCGTTGCTGCTGCCAATGCCGGCGGTTGCACGTCTGGCCGGGCCGTTGCAAGCCGTGCCGGCGGCCAAGGTCCGCGACCTGGCAGAGATTCGCAGCAGCCGCGTGTTGCGGGTGTTGGTCAACCAGAGCCGCAATAGCTCCGGCGAAGTCCAGGGCCAGGCCATCGGCGTCGAATATCACCGCCTGCGCGCTTTCGAACAATACCTCAACGGCCATGCCCGTGACGGCCAGGAAATCACCCTCAAGATCATTCCCAAAGCCAAGGATCAACTGCTCGGCGCATTGCAGCGCGGGGAGGGTGATCTGGTTGCACCGGGGGAATTACTCGATCCGCAATCGGGCCTCGCGGTCAGCACCAGTCAACCGATTGCCAGCGATGTGCCGTTGCTGCTGGTGGGGATCAAAGGCGAACGACGTTACACCCATCTCGAACAACTCTCAGGCAAAACCCTGGCATTGCCCACCGGCAGTGCCGCCGGGGATGCGGTCAGTCAGATCAATCAGAAGCTCGCGCTGCACAAATTGCCTGCGGTGAAGATCGAGTGGGTCGATCCAAGCCTGGCAGTCGAGGACGTGCTGGAAATGGTCCAGGGTGGGATCTTTCATCTGACGATTGTCGAGCAACCGATTGCCGAACGCTGGGGCAAGATTCTGCCCAAATTGCGCTTCGATCGACAGGTCCTTATCAGCGAGCCGGGCGAGGAATACTGGTTCGTGCGCCGCGACGCCTCGATGCTGCGTTCGAGCATCGATCGCTTCCTGACTACCTACAAGAAACCGTCGGATCAGGATGCAGCGTTCCTGCGGATCTATCGACGCCTGTATCAAGTGCACTATCCCTTGGCCAAGGCCGATCGGCAGCGTCTGGAAAAACTTCGCCCGGTATTGCAGAAACACGCTGAAGCCCAAGGCATGGACTGGCTGAATCTGGCGGCGCTGGCCTTCAAGGAGTCGGCGCTGCAACCCAGCGCCAGAAGTGGCACTGGCCCCACCGGCCTGATGCAAATTACCCCGTCCGCCGCCCAACGGGTTGGCGTGAATAATATTCAAAACCTCGACGCCAATGTGCAGGCTGGGGCCAAGTACCTGGCGATGATCCGCCGCAAGTTTTTTGCCAGCCCCAAACTCAACGAGCGCGAGCGCATGGCGTTTGTGCTGGCGGCCTACAACATGGGACCGGAGCGGGTTCAAGGCATGCGCGCCGAAGCCCGACGACGCGGCTTGAACCCTAATCAGTGGTTTTTCCAGGTCGAGCGCATTGCCATGGAGCAGGTGGGAATGGGGGCTGTCAGCTATGTTAATAGCGTGAACAAGTATTATTTGGCCTTCGATCGGGAGCGGGAGTCGTTGGAGCCTCAGGGGCAAAAAGTGGTCTCATGGAAATGATCGACTAAGCTGATTGTTATGGTGCGTTTTTTGCGCTTTTAACATAAGTTTTACTGATTAATATAGCGGCCAACCAACACACACTCACAATGGATGAACACAGCATGAGCACACTGATCAATAAGGTACTGTCTACTCGCGCGGGCTACGGTCTGACGATTCTGCGCATTTTCGTCGGCATCATCTTCGCGGCCCACGGCTCACAGAAACTCTTCGGTGCATTCGGCGGCTACGGCATTGCCGGCACCGCGCAGTACATGGAAAGCATCGGACTGGCACCCGGTCACCTGATGGCGATCCTGGCGGGTGGTACTGAGTTCTTCGGCGGTCTGGCGCTGATCATCGGCCTGCTGGCACGCCCGGCAGCGCTGGGGCTGACCTTCCTCTCGCTGGTGGCTATTTTCACGGTGCACATCAGCAACGGTCTGTTCATGGCTAACAACGGTTATGAGTTCGCCCTGGCTTTGCTTGGTGGCAGCCTCGCAGTGCTGATCGAAGGTGCAGGCAAGCTCTCGGTCGACCGCGCCATCACCAACTGACCGCTCTGGTTCAACAAAAAGGCCTGCACCGTGCAGGCCTTTTTTGTTGCTGGTGATTCTTGACACTGTCCGGTCAGCTTCTCTAGGATGCTGCCCATGCGCCGATTTAAACAGCTACTTGCGGGGCGCCAGGTGACTCATTCAGTTGCCGATAGAAGCTTGAAACAGGCTTCGAAATACCGCTAAAGCGCTGGTTCGGTGTTGCCTCTCACCTGCCATGCAGACTTTTGAGGCAGAGACACGACACAATGAATGCATTAAGCCCCGTTGTACGCCCCGCGCCGATCACGGCACACCTCTCCCAACGCAATCCAAAAATCCTGCTTGGCGGCAAACATCAGCCGACGCTTCTGCGTTACCTCGATGGCTGGCCACGTCGTACCGGCGGGCCTGCTGCCTTCCTGATTCAGTTTGTCGACGACGGCGAGTCACTGGCACGGTTTGCCAACGACAGTTTCGATCTGGCGGTGATTCTGGCACCCAACGCCGAGGATGCGCCGGAAGTGATCAGGCAGCTGACTCGCGTGGCTCGCCAAGGGCTGATTACCCGTCGCTGAGACTCAGGGCGCTACGGCTCAGGGCGCAGCAGCTCAGGGGTAGTCAATCGCCACGATATACACGCATTGTTCTCCGGTTGGTGTCTGGACCCGCACTTCGGCGTCCAGCGCCTTGCCGATCAGGGCGCGCGCCAACGGTGAGTCGATGCTGATCAGGCCTAGTTTCAGATCCAGCTCATCCGGCCCGACGATGCGATAGCGCGACTCTTTGCCGTCTTCATCTTCAATCGTGACCCACGCGCCAAAATAAACCTTGTTCGGATCGCTGGGTTTTTCACTGACCACCTTGAGCGCTTCCAGGCGTTTGGTGAGAAAGCGCACGCGACTGTCGATCTCGCGCAGCATCTTTTTGCCGTAGGTGTATTCGGCGTTTTCCGAGCGATCGCCCTGTGCCGCCGCCTCGCTGACTGATTGCGTCACTTGCGGTCGGCGCACATGCCAGAGTTCATGAAACTCGGCCCGCATCCGCGCTTCACCTTCGGGGGTGATCAGCGCGGTGCCAGCGGTGCGGGGAGGGCGATAACGGCTCATGGCGACTTCTTGTGGTTGAATGCGTGATCAGAGCGCTTGAGTTTATCAACCCTCGCGCAAGACTGTCAGGGGGCTGGCGTTCAAGGCACGGCGCGTGCCGAACACACCGGCACCGCCGATCAGCACGGCCCCGATCAGCGGCAACACCAACAGCCATGGATGCGGGTGCCAAGGCAGGTCGAAGGCATAACGGTAGAGCACCAGGCTCACCAGCTCCGAACCCAGTGCCGCCAACAACCCGCTGACCGCACCGAGCAGGCCGAACTCGATCCGCCTGGCCCTGACCAACAACTGCCGCTCGGCCCCCAGCGCTCGCAGCAATGCACCTTGGCGAATGCGTTCATCCAGCGTTGCCTGCAAACCGGAGAACAACACCGCCATCCCCGCCGCCAATACAAACAACAGTACGTATTCTACCGCCAGAGTGACTTGAGCGAGGATGCTGCGCAGCTGCGCCAGCAAGGCTTCGACTTGCAGAATGGTCACTGCCGGAAAGCTGCGGGACAGGTCGACTATCTGCTGATCGTGACCGGCCGCCAGATAGAAACTGGTCAGGTAGGTCGCCGGCAAGTCCTTCAAGGTGCCGGGCTGGAAGATCATGAAAAAGTTCGGCTGGAAGTTGTCCCAGTTGATCTCCCGCAGGCTGGTGACTTTCGCCTCCCGATTGACCCCGCCGACGGTGAATACCATGTGATCGCCGAGCTTGAGTTTGAGGCTTTCGGCGACTTTACCTTCCACCGAAACACCGGGTATTTCATCCGCGGGTTGCTGGTCCCACCAGTTGCCGGCTGTGAGCTTGTTGCCCGCTGGCAGGTCTGCCGCCCAGGTCAGGCTCAAGTCGCGTTGAATGGCTCGATCACCGGCCGAATCCTTGCTGACGATGTCCTGCACCGGTTCGCCATTGATGCTGATCAGGCGTCCCGGCACCACCGGGTACAGCGGCGCCGATTGTGCCGACACCTCCATCAGTCGATCGGTAAAGGCTTGCTTGTCCGCTGGCAGAATGTTCAGGGCGAAATAGTTAGGGGCATTTTTCGGCAACTGGTTTTGCCAGGTGTCGAGCAATTCGCCACGCAGCAAAGCGATCAGCGCCATGGACAGCAGAATCAAACCGAAGGCCAGGGCTTGACCCGCCGCCGCCAGTGGATGACGCAGCAGTTGGCCCAACCCGAGGCGCCATGGCAATGAGGCGCGCGCCAGCATCCGGCGCAGGCTCTTCAGTAGCAGCAATAGCAAACCGCCCAGCACCAGCGCCGCGATCACACCGCCGCCGAGCAGAGCGAAGGTCAGCAACAGGTCCAGGCTCAAGCGCCACATGATCAGACCGAGGGCGCCCAATGCCGCGCCATAAACAATCCAGGTGCTGGACGGAATCGGCAGCATGTCGCGACGCAATACGCGCAGCGGCGGCACTCGACCCAAAGCGGCCAGTGGCGGCAGGGCGAAACCGGCCAGCGCGACCAACCCGGTGCCGATCCCGGCGATGGCCGGCAGCAGGCCCCCCGGTGGAACATCGGTCGGCAGTAAATCATGCAGCAGCGCAAACAACCCGAGCTGCGCGAGCCAGCCGAGCAGGGCGCCGCTGATGCTGGCGAGCAGTCCGAGTACGGTTAGTTGCAGACTGAACAGCACCATGGTTTCCCGACGGGACAGGCCCAGGCAGCGCAGTAATGCGCTGGCATCGAATCGGCGCGTGGCGAAGCGTGTAGCCGACAACGCCACTGCCACGCCGGACAGCAGCACCGCCACCAGGCTGGCCATGTTCAAATAACGTTCAGCCTTGCCCAGAGCACCGCCGATCTGCCGGTTGCCGTCCCGGGCATCCTGGATGTGCTGGTTGGCCGCCAGCCCGGGCTTGATCAGTTGACGATAGGTTTCCAGCGCCTCGGCTTTGCCGCGCCAGAGTTCGCGGTAACTGACCCGGCTGCCGGGTTGCACCACGCCGGTCGCCTCAAGGTCGCTGAGGTTGATCAACACCCTCGGCGTCAGGCTGTAGAAATTACCGGCGCGATCCGGTTCGTAGGTTAGCACCCGCGCCAGTGTCAGGGTTTTCATGCCGACGTCGATGCTGTCGCCAATCTTCAGGTCCAGTGCGGTCAGCAGTCGCGCTTCGACCCAGGCTTCGCCGGGTTTCGGACCACCACCGGGTACTTCCGGCGCGAAGGGCGCGGGGGCGCTTTTCAGTTCGCCGCGCAACGGGTAGACGTCATCGGCGGCTTTGATACTGGACAGCTGAATGCTGTTGTCGGTGGCGATAACGCTGGAAAACTCCACCACCCGAGCGTGCTCTAGGCCCAGCTCAGTGCCGCTTCTGACCTGTTCGGGCCGCGCCGGCGAGCTGCCTTCGAGCACCAGGTCGGCGCCGAGAAATTCGGTGGCGCGCAGCATCATGGCGCCGTTCAGGCGAGCACCGAAGTAACCGATGGCGGTACTTGCCGCCACCGCCACCAGCAAGGCGAAGAACAACACACGCAACTCACCGGCGCGGGCATCGCGCAACAGTTGACGGATAGCGAGACTGAACAGGCGCAACAGCGGCAGGCGTGCCATCAAGGCTCCAGAGGGGCGACCAGCAGGCCGGCTTCAAGGCGGATCAGGCGCCGGCAGCGATGTGCCAGGCGTTCGTCGTGGGTCACCAGCACCAGGGTCGTGCCGCTTTCCTGGTTGAGTTCGAACAGCAGATCGCTGATGCGCTCGCCGGTGTGGCTGTCGAGATTGCCGGTGGGTTCATCGGCGAACAGCACGTCGGGCTCGGCGGCGAACGCCCGGGCAATCGCCACGCGCTGCTGCTCGCCACCGGAAAGCTGACGCGGGGAGTGAGTCAGGCGCTGGCCCAGGCCGACCCGTTGCAGCAGTTCGGTGGCGCGCTCACGCGCGTCTTTGCGGCCATCGAGTTCCAGCGGCAGCATGACGTTTTCCAAAGCGTTGAGACTGTCGAGCAGCTGGAATGATTGAAAGACAAACCCCACGTGCTCGGCACGGATGCGCGCGCGTTGGTCTTCATCGAGATTGCTCAAGCCTTGCCCGGCGAGGGTGACTTCGCCGCTGCTCGGCAGGTCGAGGCCGGCGAGCAGGCCGAGGAGGGTGGATTTGCCGGAACCGGAGGCGCCGACGATGGCCAGGCTATCGCCCTTGTTCAGTTCCAGGCTGAGTTCGTGCAGGATAGTCAGTTCACCTTCCGCGCTGGGAACCACTTTGCTGAGGTTCTTCGCGGTGAGAATGCTTACGCCCATGGAGAATCCGATGCGTGTGTGGTTTTTGAGTGCTGGCCTGGCCTTGATGTGCATGGCCCAGAACGCAGCGGCGGGTACAGTCCTGATCGTTGGCGATAGTATCAGCGCCGGTTTCGGCCTGGATACCCGCTTGGGGTGGGTGTCATTGCTCGAGCAACGGCTCAAGCACGAAGGTTTCGACGATAAAGTGGTCAATGCATCCATTAGCGGCGACACCAGTGCCGGAGGCCGGGCGCGCCTGCCGGCGCTGCTTGCAGAGCATAAGCCTGCGCTGGTTATCCTCGAGTTGGGGGGCAACGATGGGTTGCGTGGAATGCTGCCAACACAATTGCAACAAAATCTTGCGTCGATGATCGACAGCTCCCGCGCCAGTGGTGCCAAGGTATTGCTACTGGGCATGCAACTGCCACCCAACTACGGTGCGCGTTACACCCAGGCCTTTGCCGAGGCTTTCACCAAGGTCGCCAACGAGAAAAAGATCCCGCTGGTGCCGTTTTTTCTCGACGGTGTGGGCGGTCATCCGGACCTGATGCAGGGCGACGGCCTGCACCCGGCTGCGGCGGCTCAGGACAAGTTGCTGGAAAATGTCTGGCCGACACTGAAACCGCTGCTTTGACGCTTTTCTAGCGGCGGTGTTTCGGCTAAGGTGGCGCCCCCGATTTGGAGCCCCCGATGCCGCGTCCTGCCTGGTCCCTTTTTGCCTACCAACTGATCGAGCCTGACGAACAGCTGGATCTGTTCGCCTGCCAGGAAGTGCGGGTGCATCTGGTGACCCGTCAACTGGAGTTGGGCGGCTCGGCGGACCGAACCTTGTGCGGCAGCCTGTTGCCGGCGCAACCGCGCTGGTCGAGCGTCGACCGTAGAGTGTTCCAGGACCAGCGTCTGTGCTCGCTGTGCCGCGCCATTCTGGAATCGCAAAAACGTGGCACCTCGCCGATCTGGCCCGAGTTGCGATTCGAGCTTTAGGGCCCCATCGCGAGCAGGCTCGCTCCCACATAGGGGGGGGCGCAAGGTGTGTGACGCCGCTAACCCTGTGGGAGCGAGCCTGCTCGCGATGGCGTCATTCCGGTCGCCAACTCTCAGTGAGGGCAATCATCCCTTTCGAAGCAAGTGCCTTGCATCGCTTGCCACTTCTCTGCCTCCCCGAAATAACGGGAGGCGGTGTACAATCCCGTTTTTATACCCTTGTCGATCATGCGAAGGATTTTCCGGATGTTGCCGCGCTTTCCCGCCGTCACCCGCTGCCTGTCTCTTGCCGCCCTCTGTGTCGCGGGTCCGGTAGCAGCGTTGGAGCTACCCCTGCCACCCCCTGGTGAAGACATCGTCGGCCAGGTGCAAGTGATCAAGGCCAAGTACGAAGACACCTTCGCCGACCTTGGCACCACCTACGATCTGGGCTACTCGGAAATGGTCGCGGCCAACCCAGGCGTTGATCCATGGTTGCCTGGTGCGGGTACCGAAGTGGTGTTGCCGACGCGCTTCATCCTGCCGCCGGGTCCCCGTGAAGGCATCGTCATCAACCTGGCTGAATACCGCCTTTACTATTTCCCGAAAGGCCGGAACGTGGTGTACACCTTCCCGCTGGGTATTGGTCGTGAAGGCTGGGGCTCGCCGATTGCCCACACCAGCATCGTTGCGAAGACACCGAACCCGACCTGGACGCCTCCAGCGTCGATCAAGGCAGAGCACGCCGCTGATGGTGACCCATTGCCGAATGTGGTGCCGGCCGGCCCGGACAACCCGCTGGGGCCGTTCAAGTTCACACTGGGCACTCCGGGCTACCTGATCCACGGCTCGAACAAGAAGTTCGGTATCGGCATGCGCACCAGCCACGGTTGCTTCCGCATGTTCAACAACAATGTGCTGGAAATGGCTGGCATGGTGCCAGTAGGGACGTCGGTGCGCATCCTCAACGATCCGTACAAGTTCGGCCTCAGTGGCGGCAAGGTTTATCTGGAAGCGCACACGCCGCTGGACGACAAGGGCAACCCTTCGGTAGTCGACAAGCACACCGCAGTGATCAATGCGATGCTCAAGCGTGAGGACATCACCAACAACTTGCGCATGAACTGGGATGTTGTGCGTGACGTGGTTGCCGCTGAAGATGGCCTGCCGGTGGAAATCGCCGTGCCGAACTCGTCGGCACCCATGGTATCGAGTGCGCCGATCGACCTGCAGCAGTAACGCGTTAAAGCAACCCGCCGACGCAGCCCGCGTCGGCGGGTTTTTTATCGCCTGCTGAAACGGCGGGCAATAAAAAAGCCGACCCAAAAAATGGATCGGCTTGATAACAATCCCGAAGGACTATTACTTGCGGCTAGCTTTTTCCAGCATGCGCAGAGCACGCTCGTTAGCTTCGTCAGCAGTCTGTTGTGCTTTTTGAGCAGCAGCCAGAGCTTCATCAGCTTTACGGTAAGCTTCGTCTGCACGAGCCTGGGAGCGAGCTGCTGCGTCTTCAGTAGCAGTCAGACGTGCTTCGGTTTCTTTCGATACGCTGCTGCAACCGGTAGCCAGAACTGCGGCCAGAGCCAGAGCAGAGAATTTCAGAACGTTGTTCATCGTGTTCCCCTTCAAGGACTTTCTATTAAGTAGCTGTCTCCTCAGATTGAGGAAATAGCCGGCGTACATACTACCCATTACTTGTAGTAAGTAAACTGACGTAGAGCAAGAAGCAAAAAAAATTGTAGGCGTTGATTCTTTTTCGAGCAACTTTTAACTGCATTGTATAAAAAATATCCAGCTGCGAGGCCCGAGCTGAGCGAGCCGCCGAGGAAAAGTTCCCGGTGTCGGCAGCTGTTTTTCAGTCTCGACTAAAGTCTGTCTAGATGGAATCGTCCACACTTTTGTTCGGATTTTGCGCAGCGGCTCTCATATCTTTATCCATGTTGAGGTGACTTAAACAAAGGGCGCTCGTCTTAAGTCTCAACATCCGGCAATGTTCAGGCTCGGACTCGGGAAGATTCCGGTCGAGCCGCCCCTGCATTACCCCAGGCAATACCCGCCAGCCAGCATGACGAGCGTCCCTTGAGCATTTCTGCCAATGGTGCCTACTATTTGATACGTGCTCGGTTGCGCGAGATAGGTGTTGCTCTCTCGGTGTCCATTCAGGCACGGGGTGGCGTAGATGTTCCTTCGCCGGAAAAACATCGGTAAGGTAGGGGTCAGAATTAAAGACCCGCGAGGAGTAGTGATGAGCGAGGCGTTGTCCATCCACCATGACCAGGCTGGTCATCAGTTCGAGACCACTGTGGACGGTTATCGTGCCTACCTGACCTATATGGATCTGGGAAAACAGACCCTGGATATTTATCGTACCTTTGTGCCCAACGCGCTGCGTGGTCGCGGCATCGCGGCGGCGTTGACCGAGCAGGCACTGCAATACGCCGAGGAAATGGGCTACACGGTCATTCCATCGTGCTCCTATGTGGAGCGCTACATGGAACGCCACCAGCGGCATGCCGCCAAGCTGTGAACAAAGCGAACGCATAAAAAAACGCCAGGTTTAAACCTGGCGTTTTTTTATGCGTGAAACGAAACGGCGATCAGCTGCGATCGCGTTTCGGCAGTACATCCTTGAGCTTGGCGTGCATGCTGCGCAAGGTGTTTTCGGTGGCGGTCCAATCGATGCAGGCATCGGTGATCGACACGCCGTATTGCAGGTCGGCGAGGTCTTTCGGGATCGCCTGGCAGCCCCAGTTCAGGTGACTTTCGACCATCAGGCCGATGATCGACTGGTTGCCTTCGAGGATCTGGTTGGCGACGTTCTCCATCACCAACGGTTGCAGGGCCGGGTCCTTGTTGGAGTTGGCGTGGCTGCAATCAACCATGATGTTCGGCTTGATTTTCGCCTTGTTCAGCGCTTGCTCACAGAGTGCGACGCTGACCGAATCGTAGTTCGGTTTGCCGTTGCCGCCGCGCAATACCACGTGACCGTAGGCATTGCCCTTGGTGGTGACGATCGACACGCCACCTTCCTGGTTGATACCGAGGAAACGGTGCGGGCTGGAGACCGATTGCAGAGCGTTGATGGCCACCGTCAGGCCGCCATCGGTGCCGTTCTTGAAGCCGACGGCCGAGGACAGGCCGGAAGCCATTTCACGGTGAGTCTGGGATTCAGTGGTGCGTGCGCCGATCGCCGACCAGCTGATCAGGTCCTGCAAGTATTGCGGGGAGATCGGGTCGAGGGCTTCGGTCGCGGTGGGCAGGCCCATCTCGGCCAGGTCCAGCAGCAACTGACGACCGATGTGCAGGCCATCCTGAATCTTGAATGAGTCGTCCAGGTACGGGTCGTTGATCAAGCCTTTCCAGCCGACGGTGGTGCGTGGCTTCTCGAAATACACGCGCATGACCAGATACAGGGTATCGGACACTTCGGCCGCGAGCACTTTCAGGCGCTCGGCGTATTCGTGGGCAGCCTTGATGTCATGGATCGAGCACGGCCCGATCACGACGAACAGGCGGTGGTCGGTGCCATCAAGAATGTTGCGAATGACTTCGCGGCCCTTGGTGACGGTGCGCAGGGCAGCATCGCTCAGAGGGATATCACGCTTGAGCTGATCGGGAGTGATCAGGGTCTCGTTGGAGGCGACGTTAAGGTCGTTGATCGGTAAATCAGCCATCGTTTACTCGTCAGGTCACGGGTGCCGGCCGCCAGCGAACCCGCGCGGCGGAGCACAGCAAATTAAGCGCGTCGGGGAGCTGAACCTTAGCGCGTTACACCGTGGCTCGACAATGGGTAGACACCTGTTTAGGGGGCAGAACGTCCCTTAAACCGGCACAGGCTATGCAAATGCCTTGCGAACCGTGTCGTGGGAGAACTCGTCGGCATGCTGCTGGACCCATTCGAGAGCGAGGGCCTGAATGTCCTGCAGGTCGTCGTGCGCGTCATGCTGGCGGCGGTAACGTTCGATCTGACACACCTGTTCGCCCATCCTGGCACTGAACAGCATCTGTTCGTCAACAAAGGCGATGCCAACCAGATAGCCGCGTTTGCGTCGCAGGCACCAAGCCACATAACCCAGAAAACGCAAGTCCGGGTTCAAGGTCGGCATGCGTACTTCCAGCGCCGTACCGTGGCGCCACGCGCGGTGGTAATTGCAAGCCATGCCACCGAGGCTGATAGTGTGCAGCTGTTGTCGCGAAATACACTCATGTTTGAACAACGTTAATTCGACGGGCACATCATCAGGATGAGGAAGATAACGTCTCATGAACACGGACTCCCTGTGTCGGCCATCTGACATCGTTCCTCCCAGTATAGTGGTCGAATCGGAACTGACCGATTTCGACGCCGACCAACGGCTGTTGGCGATGAACGGCATTTCCCTGGTGATCTTTACCAGCGTCGGCTGCGCCAGTTGCCGTTTTGCCCGTGAGCAACTGCCCAGGTTCGATCTGGCGGTCGATCGCCTGTGCTGGATCGATGCCGGAAACAATGGCGGGGTGGTCGAGCGTTATCGGGTCTTTCATTTGCCGGCGCTGTTTGTGGTGCGCGACGGTGAGTTCTTCGGGGCGCTAGAGTCGCGTCTGACCCGCACGGCGCTCAACGAGGCCGTGGGTCAGGCGTTGAGTCGACAAGCAGAGGAGTTGCCATGACAGACACAGTGGTCAAGCCGAGAATCGGCATTATCGGCACCGGCGCAATCGGTGGTTTCTACGGGCTGATGCTGGCGCGTGCCGGTTTCGATGTGCATTTCCTGTTGCGCAGTGAGTTTTCGGCGGTGGCCGAACGCGGCTTGCATCTCGATCATGCGTCGTTGGGCCCACTGGTCTTGAATCCGGTTCAGGCGTATTCGTCGGCCGCAGACATGCCACCCTGCGACTGGCTGCTGGTAGGCGCCAAGACCACCAGTAATGCGGACCTGGCACCGGCCATTATTCAAGCCGCGGCACCTGATGCCAAAGTACTGCTGC
Organism: Pseudomonas sp. S2_A02; assembly: GCF_054668495.1. NCBI lineage: Bacteria > Pseudomonadati > Pseudomonadota > Gammaproteobacteria > Pseudomonadales > Pseudomonadaceae > Pseudomonas > Pseudomonas sp. S2_A02. The sequence continues at coordinate 5,532,536 of NZ_CP162776.1, forward strand.
TGCAAAATGGCCTGGACGTCGAAGACAGTCTGCGCGAGTTGCTCCCCGATTCGCTGCACCTGCTCGGCGGGCTCTGTCTGATCTGCGTCCATCGCACCGGCCCAGGGGTCATTACCCATCAGGCGCTCGGGGCCGTGAACGTCGGCTATCACAGCGGCCCCGCCGCCGATGAACAGGCGCGCATGAATATCGTCGAGGAGGGTGCCGGACTGTTTCGCAGTGCGGGCATCGACTCCTCGGCCATGCCGAACCTGCATCAGGCGCGTTGGCAGAAACTGGTCTGGAATATCCCCTACAACGGTCTGTCGGTTCTGCTGGGAGCCAGCACCACGCCATTAATGACGGATGCCGACAGCCGCGCGCTGATTCAGGCCTTGATGGCCGAAGTGGTTCAGGGGGCCAAGGCCTGTGGCCACGACATGCCGCCGGGTTACGCCGATTATCTGTTCATGATGACCGAGAAAATGCCCGATTATTGGCCGAGCATGTACCACGACTTCCTGCACAAGCGACCGCTGGAACTGGACGCGATCTACACTCGGCCACTGGCAGCGGCGAAGGCGGCGGGATGTGAATTGCCACGAATAGAAGCCTTGTATCGCAGCTTGAGTTTTATCGATCGACGTAATCACTGAGTCGGTAAAAAGGAGAGGGAAGGGCATGGCAAATGGCATAGACGACAAACTGGTGTTGGCGATTTCTTCGCGAGCACTGTTCGACTTGAGTGAAAGCCACAAGGTTTATCTGTCGAGTGGTGTCGAGGCCTATCGGCAATACCAGATCGAACACGAAGACGAAATTCTCGAACCCGGCGATGCGTTCCCGTTAGTCGAAAAACTCCTGAACCTGAACGCCAGTCTCGGCCGCGCCCGGGTCGAGGTGATCCTGGTGTCGCGCAACAGCGCCGACACCGGCCTGCGGGTTTTCAATTCGATTCATCACTATGGCCTGGCGATCTCGCGTGCGGCATTTGTCGGCGGGCGCAGTCCTTATCCGTACCTCAAGGCCTTTGGCTGCGACCTGTTTCTTTCGACCCATTCCGACGATGTGCGCAGTGCGCTGGAGGCGGGTTTCGCCGCAGCGACTATTCTGTCGGGCGGTGCCAGTCGCGCCGCCAGTGATGAATTGCGCATTGCTTTCGACGGTGACGCGGTGCTTTTTTCCGATGAGTCGGAGCGGGTCTATCAGTCGGGAGGCCTGGCGGCGTTTCAGGCCAGCGAACGCGAGTCAGCCCGCGAGCCTTTGCGCGGCGGACCGTTCAAAGGCTTCCTCGCAGCGCTCAATCTTTTGCAGCGCGAGTTCCCCGATGATGCCTGTCCAATTCGCACCGCGCTGGTGACCGCGCGCTCGGCACCGGCTCATGAACGGGTGATCCGCACCTTGCGCGAATGGGACATCCGTCTGGACGAATCGCTGTTCCTTGGGGGGCTGACCAAATCGGCTTTTCTCGAAGCCTTTGCCGCCGACGTATTTTTCGACGATCAGGCCGGCCATTGCGAACTGGCCCGCGAAGTGGTCGCCACCGGTCACGTGCCGCATGGCATCAGTAACGAGCCGTCGATTTAAAGCGCTGCGGTTCGATGCGCGGAGCCGAACGCCGTACTCGCCACGGCACTGCTAAGCTGAATCAATCTCCGCCATGTTGGCATTAAAGGAGGTCACTATGATTCATTCGATGCTGTATGCCACCGACCTCGGTCTGTATGCACCTTTTGTGATGCAGCATGCGTTGGCACTGGCTCGAACATTCAATGCCGACTTGTATGTGGTGCATGCGGTTGAGCCGATGGGGTTGTTCGCCGAATCGGTGCTTCAGAGTTACCTCGATGAGCAGGCCTTGAACGAGTTTCACAGTCAGGGCCTGAATAACGTGATTGCCAATATCGAGCAACGGGTGCTCGACAGCTTTCGCGAGGAACTGGGGGATGAGGGGGAGCAGGATCTGGAACGGATTCGGGCTGTGCGGGTGCTGCAGGGTGATCCGTCGGAAGTGATTCTCGACCAGGCGCAGAAACTCTCCGTCGATTTGCTGATCGTAGGGAGTCACAGTCATGGCGCTGGCGCGGAAACGCCATTGGGCAGGACCGCTGCGCGCGTGTTGCAACTGTCCAGGGTGCCGGTCTATCTGGTGCCACTGATGGAGCGTCGCCGCAAAGGGGATCGCTAGGACCCGAATAATGGCATTTTGATAAAAAGTTCTAGATTTATTAATCAAACCATTAATATAGTTATATACCGTCGCTGATGCCCGTGGCGTCTACCTGCTTTGAGGGATTCATATGAAGCTTCAACAATTGCGCTACATCTGGGAAGTGGCGCACCACGACCTCAACGTTTCAGCTACAGCCCAAAGCCTCTACACCTCGCAACCGGGCATCAGCAAACAGATCCGTCTGCTGGAAGACGAATTGGGGGTCGAGGTTTTCGCCCGCAGCGGCAAGCACCTGACCCGGGTTACCCCGGCCGGCGAGCGCATCATCACCACCGCTGGTGAGATCCTGCGCAAAGTTGAAAGCATCAAGCAGATAGCCCAGGAATTCTCCAACGAGAAAAAAGGCACCCTGTCGATCGCCACCACGCACACCCAGGCGCGTTATGCGTTGCCACCGGTGATCAGCAATTTCATCAAGCAATACCCGGACGTTGCCCTGCACATGCACCAGGGTTCGCCGATGCAGATCGCCGAGATGGCCGCTGACGGCACCGTCGATTTCGCCATCGCCACCGAAGCGCTGGAGCTGTTCGGTGACCTGGTGATGATGCCGTGCTACCGCTGGAACCGCTGCGTGGTCGTGCCTCAGGGGCACCCGCTGACCAAGCTGTCGAAGCTGACCCTCGAAGCCCTGGCCGAATACCCGATCGTGACGTATGTGTTCGGTTTCACCGGCCGTTCGAAACTCGACGAAGCCTTCAGTCATCGTGGCCTGACACCAAAAGTGGTGTTCACCGCGGCCGACGCCGACGTGATCAAGACTTACGTTCGTCTGGGCCTGGGCGTGGGCATCGTGGCGAAAATGGCGGTCGACACCAAGCTTGATAGCGACTTGGTGGTGCTTGATGCCAGCGAGTTGTTCGAATCCAGCATTACCAAAATCGGTTTCCGTCGCGGCACGTTCCTGCGTGGTTTCATGTGCGACTTCATCGAGAAGTTCGCGCCGCACCTGACCCGCGAAGTCATGGCCAAGGCCATTCAGTGCCACAACAAACAGGAACTGGAAGAGCTGTTCGACGGCGTCGAACTGCCGGTGCATTAATCGTCAATCTTCTTGCCTAGACCACCTCGGTAACAGAAAACTGTTGCCGAGCGCCCGCCACCAGAATCTCCACGTCATCCCCTTCGAACTTGCCCAGCAGGCTTTTGCCCAGCGGCGAACGGGGGGTGATGACAGTAATCAGTTGTCCCACCAGATCAATCTTCAGCCCGGCCGCGTCAGGGGCCAGGAACAGCCATTGCTCGCGACCCTTTTCGTCTTCCAGACCCAGCAAGGCACCGACTTCGATACCGCGCTGATCGTCATAAGGTCGCAGAGTCAGGTTCTGGCAAAGGGTCAATGACTGCCTGATTTCTTCCACTCGTCTGGCCTGTCCGGCCGCCAGGTAAGACGCCTCCAGCCCCAACGTGTCGTACTTGTTTTCGGCTATGTTTTCTTCGTGGGTCGCGGTTTCGTAAGCGGTTTGCGCGGCCCGCTCGGCGATGTCGAGATCGATCCGCAGCTTGTCGATAATCAGTTGGTGGACGGTCGGCTTGTGCATAGAGAGCTTCATGATCAATCGCAAAATTGCAGGACGTTGGCGCGGCTTTTTTCGCTCGGCGCAGTTTGATTTTGCTGCAGCCAGAACTGGCATTTTGGATTGGACAGATTGTGTTTGCTGCTTCTGGCCTGTTCCACCATTTGCTGCTGTTCATTCCTGCGCAGATGGTCCTCGTACTGTTCGAACATCGGGTTCTGCGGGGCCGGTTGCTCAATCACCGGTGGCTTGGCCAGTTGCTCCACCGCTTGGGCCAAGGGCGCCAATTGCTCGTTGAACAACAGGCGCCAGGCGAGCCAGCAAGTCAGTGCAATCGCGATGAATCCCAGCCACAAACCGAGGGCAATGCTGCCGGTCAGTTGAAGCGCATTAAACTGAATCGGCAAGGGACGGCGCGGGTTGGGGCGGTAGGGCATTACTGCCTCCTGGCGGGTAGTCGCGGGCAAGTGGCGATTGTCGCATGAAGATTAATCGCCGTCGGCTCTTCTGCACGGGGTAATTTATGCGGACAATCGGCGCCTTTGCCAACGGGAGCCTGGAATGCCTGAAATGAAAACCCGCTGGGATATTTTTTGCACCGTGGTCGATAACTTCGGCGACATCGGTGTGACCTGGCGCCTGGCCCGACAACTGGTGGCCGAACATGCCGTGACGGTGCGCTTGTGGGTCGACGACCTGCGGGCCTTCGAGCGTTTGTGTCCGCAAATCGATATCAACGCTGCGCAGCAGTGGCAACAGGGCGTCGAGGTGCGACAGTGGTCGGCCGATTGGCAGCTCACCGAAGCCGCTGATGTCGTCATCGCCGCATTCGCCTGCCAGTTGCCAAGTGCTTATATGGAGGCCATGGCCGAACGGGAAAAACCGCCGCTGTGGATGAACCTCGATTATCTGAGTGCCGAAGACTGGGTCGTTGGCTGTCACGGCTTGCCATCGGTGAAGTACAAGAATGTGCAGAAGTTCTTTTTCTTCCCGGGCTTTCGCAAGGGCACCGGCGGCTTGCTGCGTGAAAGCGGATTGCTGGAGCGGCGTCGGCAGTTTCAGCAAAGTCCGCAAGCTCAGCGAGAATTCCTGCAAGGCCTGGGAATTGATCGCGCGCCGAATGCACAACTGATCTCGCTGTTTGCCTACGAAAATACCGGGCTGGCCAGTTGGCTCGACACGATGGCGGCCGATTCGACGCCGACTCATCTGCTGGTACCCGAAGGCCGGATTCTCGGCGACGTCGCACGCTGGCTCGGGGTGGATGGGCTGAAGGCCGGGGCGGTGCATGTGCGCGATGCCTTGACCGTGCAAGTGCTGCCATTCGTCCGACAGGATCAATATGACCTGCTGCTGTGGAGCTGCGATTTCAACGCTGTGCGCGGCGAAGACTCCTTTGTCCGCGCTCAATGGGCGGGACGTCCGCTGCTCTGGCACATCTATCGGCAGGACGAAGATATCCATCTGGATAAGCTCGATGCCTTCCTGACCCTGTACACCCAAGGCCTGTCCGCGCCTGCCCGCGAGGCGATCAGCGGTCTATGGCGGGCATGGAATGCAGGTGAGACAATGACGGATCACTGGAAATCAACCCGCAAACATTGGCCTGAACTGGAAAAACATGCCGAGACATGGTGTCTGGAACAAGCCTTGCAGGCAGATCTTGCCGCAGCGCTGGTACAGTTTTACCTAAATTGGATATGATACGCGGCCTAGATTTTTGTAAATCCCATCCAAATTCGGATATTCGCAATGAAAACTGGTAAAGAACTGAAACCCGGGATGGTGATCCGTCTCGAAAACGATCCTTGGCTGGTTCAGAAAGCTGAATTCACCAAGTCGGGTCGTAACAGCGCGATCATGAAGACCAAGCTGAAAAACCTGCTGACCGGTTACAAGACCGAGATCGTTTACAGCGCCGACGACAAACTGGACGACGTAATCCTCGACCGTAAAGAAGCGACCCTGTCCTTCATCAGCGGCGACTCCTACACGTTCATGGACACCACTGACTACACCATGTACGAGCTGAACGCTGAAGACATCGAAGCCGTTCTGCCTTTCGTTGAAGAAGGCATGACCGATGTTTGCGAAGCGATCTTCTTCGAAGAGCGTCTGGTTTCCGTAGAACTGCCGACCACTATCGTGCGTCAGGTTGACTACACCGAAGGTTCCGCTCGCGGTGACACTTCCGGCAAGGTGATGAAGCCTGCCAAACTGAAGAACGGTACCGAGCTGTCGGTTGCTGACTTCATCGAAATCGGCGATATGATCGAGATCGATACCCGCGAAGGCGGTTCCTACAAAGGCCGTGCTAAATAAGCACAGCTTCAGGAATGAAAAAGCCCGACCATTGAGTCGGGCTTTTTTGTGGCCGATGCCCAATCCTGTAGGAGCGAGGCTTGCCCGCGAAGGCGTCGTGTCAGTCGACAACAATGTTGAATGACAAATCGCTTTCGCGGGCAAGCCTCGCTCCTACAGGGGACGGCGTTATTTCTTCAGGTGTTGCTTGAGCTCTTCAGAGGCTTGCAGCATCGCCGAGCGCACCGCGGGCACCTGGCTCACTACGTTGAGCAAACCATAGTCGTGGATCATGCCGTTGTAGCGAACTGCCGTGACCGGTACACCCGCCTCGTCGAGTTTGCGGGCGTAGGCTTCACCCTCATCGCGCAGGACATCGGCACCGGCCGTCTGCACCAGAGCAGGTGGCAAGCCCTTGAGTTGCGCGGTGGTCGCCCGCAGCGGTGAGGCGTAGATCTCGTTCCGTTGTTTGGCGTCGGTGGTGTAGTTGTCCCAGAACCACTTCATCATGTTTTTGGTGAGGAAGTGCCCCTCGGCGAACTGGTTGTAAGACGCCGTCTCGAAGCTGGCATCCGTCACCGGCCACAACAACACCTGGAATTTGATCGCCGGCGTGCCTTTGTCTTTGGCCATCAGCGCAACCACGGCTGCCATGTTGCCTCCGACGCTGTTGCCGGCCACGGCCAGACGTTTGCCGTCGACGTTGATCTCTTTACCGTGCTCGGCCACCCACTTCGTCGCGGCGTAGGCCTGGTTGATCGCCACCGGGTAATGCGCTTCCGGCGACGGGGTGTAATTGACGAACACCGCCGCCGCGCCCGAACCCGTTACCAAGTCGCGAACCAGTCGTTCGTGGGTCGGGAAGTCCCCCAGCACCCAGCCACCGCCATGGAAGAACATGAACACCGGCAGCTCGCCCTTGACCCCGGCCGGCCGAACGATAGTCAGGCTGATCGGTTGGCCGTCGACCTGGATGGTCTTCTCGCTGACATCGGCTCTGGGCAGAGTCAGTTTCACCCCGGCCTGCGCGCCCACCAACACCGCGCGGGCTTCGGCAGGGGTGAGCTGTTCCATCGGTTTGCCGGTGCCGGCACTCAGTACATCGAGGAACGCCTGGGTGTTGTGTTCAACCCCATTGCCTGCGAATGCACTGTTGATGGACAGGGCCAGAAGAGTACCGGTCAAGACTTTGCTGAAAGTGTTCATATTCATTTCCTGTTCGACCTTGGAGTCAGCGGTTAGACGGTAACGTGCAGGCGTACATCGACGTTGCCACGGGTGGCGTTGGAGTACGGGCAAACCTGGTGGGCAGCTTCGACCAGGCTTTGCGCATCGGCTTGCTCAAGACTCGGCAGGCTGATGTGCAGATCGATGTCCAGACCGAAACCGCCAGGGATCTGGCCGATGCCGACATGGGCGGTAATCGATGCGTCGTCCGGGATTTTGCGTTTGGTCTGGCTGGCGACGAATTTCAGTGCGCCAATGAAACAGGCGGAGTAGCCGGCTGCGAACAGTTGTTCAGGGTTGGTTGCCGCACCGCCGGCACCGCCGAGTTCTTTAGGCGTGGCGAGTTTGACGTCGAGCACGTTGTCGCTGGAGATCGCACGACCGTCACGGCCGCCGGTGGAGGTTGCGATTGCGGTGTAGAGAGTTTGCATGGTGTGAGCCTCATTCGAATTTGGATGTTTTTGCGCTAAATGTTTGCGCGCTAAGTAAGTGCGAGGTGAATGTAGCTCGCAAATATTTAGCGTGCAAGATAAATTTTCGAAAAAATGAGTTTCGGGTCGTAGGTCCAACAGTTCGATTGGGAAGGAGAAGCTTGAGATAGAGGCTTTCGTGCGAGGTTTTTACGAGGTAAATTATTTTGCGGCGGGGAGGACCCTTCGCGGGCAAGCCTCGCTCCTACAGGTTTTCGGTCGATACATAATTTGTAAACGACACAAAACCTGTAGGAGCGAGGCTTGCCCGCGAAGAACGATAACGCGGTCTAAAGGCTATCTTGCAGATGACTACGCAGCGCTTGAAGATCCGCTTGCAGCTTCTTCAACTGTTCCAGCGTTTGTCCGCTGGCGCCGAGGATGCACTGGGGAATGCCCCGTGCCTTGTCTCGTAGCGCACGACCTTGCTCGGTCAGTTCGACAATCACCACTCGCTCGTCTTCACGGCTGCGGGTGCGGCTCAGCAGGCCTTCGGCTTCCAGACGCTTGAGCAACGGGGTGAGGGAACCGGGATCGGTCAGCAGTCGGGTGCTGATTTCGCCGACCGTCAGCCCATCCTTTTCCCACAACACCATCATCGCCAGGTACTGCGGATAGGTCAGGCCCAGCGCTTGCAGCAGCGGCTTGTAGACTTTGGTCATCAGCAGCGAGGTGGAATGCAGGGCGAAGCAGACCTGATTGTCCAGCAGCAGGTCGTCGCAGTTATCCGGGTTATTGCGCTCGGTGTTCATTTCAAAGCCTTGATCAGTGATCGTCATGAATCTAGCGGGCGAATCTTTAATGCGCCAGATAATTCTGGACTAGTGGCGGTCCAGGTTGGTTTGCAGCGCCAGATCCCAGGGCGGGATGGGGCTGAAACGGGTCTTCAGGTATTCCAGCAACAAGCGGCTGCGCGAACTGGGTTGCTGCTCCAGGCGCAACGCGTAAATGCCGGTGCTTTCCGGTTTTGGTAACCCATTCTCGCAAAACAGCGGCAGCAGTTCACCGCGTAATAAGTATTCGCTGGCCAGCCAGGTCGGCAAGTGCGCGATGCCCAATCCGGCCAGTGCGCCGCACACCAGCGCCTCGGCATTGTTGGCGCTCATGCGGATTCGCGCTGGTCGGTGCAAGTGCATCTGCCCCTCCCGTTCGAAGCGCCAGGCGAACGGCGGAGCCAGGCCCTCCCAGTCGAGGCCATCGTGGTCGACCAACTGCGCAGGGTCGGTCGGCACGCCACGGCGTTGCAGGTAATCGGGGCTGGCGCAGGCGATGCGCACCATGCTCGCCAGTGGCGTCGCCACCAGCCGGGTGTCGGCCATCTGCCCGGCACGTAGCACCAGATCGACTTTGCCCAGGTTCGAGCCCTGCATATCGACAAAGCTGTCGATCAGGTGCAGTTGCACGTCAAGGCCGGGGTAAAGCGTCAGGAAATCGGCAATCACCGGCGCCAAGTGTCGGCGTCCGAACGCTGCCGGCGCATCCACTCGAATCAGGCCTTCCGGCGCACTGCTCAGGGACACCGCTTCCGCCCGGGCCAGGCGCAGTTCAGCGACGATCCGCCGCGCACGCTCGGCAAAAGCCATCCCGGCCGGGGTAGCGCGCACGGCATGTGTGCTGCGAATGAACAACTGGCTGCCGACCGCGTTTTCCAGGCTATCAATGCGTCGTGCCACCGCCGATGGCGTCAGTGGATGACGACGGGAGGCGGCGGAAAAACTGCCGCTTTCCAGCACATCGAGAAACAGGCCAAGTTGTTCGGTCAATTGATTGGGGTTCATGGTTCGTCGGCGCTTGTGCGAAGTTGGCACAGCCATTGTGCGTTGCTGTGCGTTTCCCCGCCAGAGCCGACTGCGTAGGATGAACAGCCTGACAAAAGGAAATTCGCCTGTGATTGAGTTTTTGATGTATCTGGTTTTTGGCGCGGCCCTGGGAACCCTCGGCGGTCTGTTCGGCATTGGGGGCGGATTGGTCGCGATCCCGCTGCTGGGCGTGTGGTTCGGTCTTGATCAGCAGATTGCCCAAGGCACGGCGCTGGTGATGGTGGTGCCGAACGTGATGCTGGCGCTGTGGCGCTATCACCAGCGCAATCGCATCGAATTGCGGCATGCGCTGCCACTGGCCTCGATGGGATTTTGCTTCGCCTGGATCGGTTCGATCTGGGCGGTGGGTATCGATGCGCAAACCATGCGCTTGGGCTTTGTTGCTTTTCTGATTGCGCTGTCGGCCTACAACCTGATGCGAATGTTCACCACCAATGCACCGGTCTCTTCGCAGATGCGTTATTCCTGGCCGTGGCTGGGTGTGCTCGGCGCGGCTTCCGGGACGATGGGCGGACTATTTGGAGTGGGCGGAGCGGTGGTGGCAACGCCGGTGTTGACCAGCCTGTTTGGTACCACTCAAGTGGTTGCCCAGGGATTGGCGCTGGCGCTGGCGTTGCCGAGTACGGGCGTCACCCTGGCGACTTATGCGGTGCACCATCAGGTGCATTGGGCGATCGGTGTGCCGTTGGCGGTCGGTGGATTGATGAGCATCAGTTGGGGCGTGAGAATTGCCCACGCATTGCCGGAGCGACTTCTGCGCGGGCTGTTCTGCGGTTTTCTGGTGGTCTGTGCGGTAATGCTCGCTTTTAAAGTTTGAAACCTTCCACGATGTGCTCGGCCAGGCATTCGGTGATCGGCGAAGGGTTATTCAGGTTGCGGATCAGCATGATGCTGGCTTCCGGCAACAGCGGCAGGTCTTCGTTGGCACCAAGGATGCGCATGTCCGGTGTGATCAGGCTTTCCAGCTGCGCGGTGATTGCCAGGCCCGCGCTGACCACGGCCATCAACGCCGACAGGCTGGAGCTGTTGTAGGCAATCCGGTAGTCGCGGCCCATGGCGTCCAGGGCATTGCAAGCCCAGAGACGGCAGAAGCAATCACTGTTGAACATCGCCAGCGGCAGCGGCGTTTGTTCATGGGCGCTAAAGCATTGGGCTTCGGCCCAGACAAAACGCTCCTTGCGCAGCAGTTGGCCAATTTCGTTACCCGGCTCGCGGGTGACGATGGACAGGTCCAGATCCTGGCGCTGCAACAGTTGCCGGGTCGATTCGCAATGAACCTCGATCTGGATCAACGGGTAGAACTGTGCAAAGCGCGACAGGATGCCCGGCAGAAAACGCATGACGTAATCATCAGGCGTGCCGATGCGCACCGTGCCGACCATGTGTGGCTCGCGCAGGGTATTGAAGACTTCGCTATGGAGTTTGAGGATGCGCCGCGCATAGCCCAGCAATACCTGGCCTTCGGCGGTCAGCTTGACCTGGCGCCCGTCGCGTTCGAACAGCTGGCGCTGCAGCACGTCTTCTTCCAGGCGTTTCATCTGCATGCTCACCGCCGATTGAGTGCGGTTGACCATTTCACCGGCGCGGGTAAAACCGCCCTGATCGGCGATCGCGACGAAGGTGCGCAGTACATCGGTGTCGATACTGGGGTAAGCGGACATTCATCAATCTCCGAGATGTATGCCATCAGAAACATTCGTTGGATTGATCTTATCGCTGGCGCGAGACTTGAGCTATCCCAAAAGGAGGGCAATACGATGAAAGGTCACAACGAGCAGGTAACGGAACAAAAATTCTCAATCCACGCGGTATCCGATCTGCTGCACAAGTTTAGTCGCTGGTACGAACTTCACCGTGAACGTGAAATGTTGGCGGGCTTGAGCGACGAAGCACTGAAGGATATCGGCGTGAGCCGTGCAGATGTGGAGCATGAGACGGTAAGACCGTTCTGGGATGATCCGATGCATAAATGATGATGCCATCGCTACACAAACCACTTCCGGGTGAGGTAGGTTGCGAGCAGACAAGGAGATGCTCATGCCCGCCACACTGTCTTTTTCCCTCAAACAGGCTCGGCGTCTGGCGCTGGCTGCCCAAGGGTTCAATGGGCGCCAGCCGCCGGCGGCGATCAAAGCGGTTCAGCTCAATCGGCTGATTGAGCGTCTGGGCATTCTGCAAATCGATTCGGTCAATGCGTTGGTGCGTTCGCACTACCTTCCTTTGTTTTCCCGTCTTGGCAATTACTCATCCGACTTGCTCGATCAGGCTGCCTGGAGTCAGGGCCGTCGACGCACGTTATTCGAATACTGGGGCCACGAAGCGTCTTTGTTGCCCTTGTCGATGTACCCCTTGATGCGTTGGCGAATGCAGCGCGCGACCCGCGGCGAAGATATTTACCAGCAACTGGCACGCTTCGGTCTTGAGCAGCAAGCCACGATTCGCCGCGTTTTGGCGTCGGTACAGGAACTTGGTGCGCTGGGGGCGGGTAGTTTGTCGACCCGGCAGGAGCGGGCAGGACCGTGGTGGGACTGGAGCGCGGAAAAGCATGCGCTGGAATGGTTATTTGCCGCTGGCGAAGTGACCGTGGCCGGCCGGCGCGGATTCGAGCGGCTTTATGATTTGCCGGAGCGGGTGATTCCTTCGGCGATTCTCCAGCAGCCCTTGCTTAGCGAAGCCGAGGCTCAGCGCGGTCTGTTGTTGCATGCCACCAATGCGTTGGGCGTGGCGACGGAAAAAGACCTGCGGGATTATTTTCGCCTGAGCCCTGCCGATAGCCGACCGCGTCTGGCGGAGCTGGTCGAGGCGGGTGATCTGCTGCTCTGTGAAGTTGAAGGCTGGCGGCAACCGGCCTATTGCCTGGCAGAGCCGAAAGTACCGCGCAAGGTCGAGGCCAGTGCGCTGCTTTCACCGTTCGATTCGCTGATCTGGGAACGCAGCCGCACCGAGCGATTGTTCGATTTCCGTTATCGGTTGGAGATTTATACGCCACAGCACAAGCGCATCTACGGCTATTACGTATTGCCGTTTTTGCACAATGAGCGGATTGCTGCGCGGGTCGACTTGCGTGCCGAGCGAGCGTTGGGCCGGTTGGCGGTGCATGCCGTGCATGAGGAAGAGCCGGGGCTGGATGAGGCTGGGATGCTGGCGTTGGCGGTCAATTTGCGGCAGATGGCGGATTGGTTGGGGCTGGCGCAGATTCAATTGAATTGCCCGCGGGCGAGTGCGGCGCGGTTGCGGGTGGCATTGGCTCAATTGAGTGTTGTTTGAGCTGGCGCCTTCGCGAGCAAGCCCGCTCCCACATTTGGAATGCAGTCAACTGTGGGAGCGGGCTTGCTCGCGAAAGCGGTGTATCAGGCAACCAAAGACTTACTGACTCACCGCCGAACCTGCTTCAGGGTTTCGGCAATCAAAAACGCCAGTTCCAGCGACTGATCGGCATTCATCCGTGGGTCGCAGTGGGTGTGGTAACGGTCCGACAAGCCATCCTCGGTAATCGGCCGCGCGCCGCCGATGCATTCGGTGACGTTCTGTCCGGTCATTTCGATGTGGATGCCGCCGGCATAACTGCCTTCCGCCTCGTGAACCTGGAAGAATTGCTTCACCTCGCCAAGGATCTGCGCGAAGTCGCGGGTCTTGTAGCCGCTGCTGGCCTTGATGGTGTTGCCGTGCATTGGGTCGGAGCTCCAAAGCACCTGCTTGCCTTCGCGCTGCACCGCGCGGATCAGCTGCGGCAGGTGATCGCCGACCTTGTTCGCGCCCATCCGCGCGATCAGGTTCAGGCGACCCGGATCGTTGTCCGGGTTGAGCACATCGATCAGGCGAATCAGGTCTTCAGGGTTCATGCTCGGGCCGACCTTGACGCCGATCGGGTTGTGCACCCCGCGCAGGAATTCGACATGCGCGCCGTCCAGTTGACGGGTACGGTCGCCGATCCACAGCATGTGGGCCGAGCAGTCGTAGTAGTCGTTGGTCAGGCTGTCGCGACGCACGAAAGCTTCTTCGTAGTTCAGCAGCAGCGCTTCGTGGGCGGTGAAAAAACTGGTTTCGCGCAATTGCGGTGAACTGTCCATGCCGCAGGCGCGCATGAAGGCCAGGGTTTCATCGATGCGATCGGCCAGATGGCTGTACTTCTCGGCCAGCGCCGAGTTGGCGATGAAGTCCAGGTTCCACTTGTGCACCTGATGCAGGTCGGCAAAACCGCCTTGGGCAAAGGCGCGCAGCAGGTTCAGGGTTGCAGTGGACTGGTGGTAAGACTGCAGCAGACGATCCGGATCCGGTACGCGGCTTTTTTCGTCGAAACCGATGCCGTTGACGATATCGCCACGGTAGGCCGGCAGCGTTACGCCGTTGATGGTTTCATCGTTGGCCGAGCGAGGCTTGGCGAACTGGCCGGCCATGCGTCCGACTTTGACCACCGGGCAACCGGCGGCAAAGGTCATGACGATCGCCATTTGCAGCAGCACTTTAAACGTGTCGCGAATTTTCGCGGCGGAGAATTCGGCAAAGCTTTCGGCGCAGTCGCCGCCCTGCAACAGAAATGCCCGGCCCTGGGTCACTTCGGCAAACTGACGACGCAACTCCCGGGCTTCACCGGCAAACACCAGTGGCGGATAGCTCGCCAAAGTTTGCTCGACGTGCAGCAAATGCGCCGCGTCGGGGTATTGGGGTTGTTGCTGGATCGGCAGGGCGCGCCAGCTGTCAGGGCTCCAGGGTTGGCTCATTGCAGTCTCTAGTGTTTTACGCTCGGACGGTTATGTTATCAGCAATTAGTGCGTGACCTGTTCCCGTCGCTTCGCGGACAATCGCTCCTTTGCCGCCACCCACGCGGTCTTATTGCGCTGCTATTTACTGCATGCAGGCCCGGTAACGATCAGGAGACGAAATGACTGAGGAGCGCGTCGAGCATCTGCTCGCCGAGGTACAGGATGAATTCGGCGTGATTCGCGTGCTGGAAGTGGCTGATTACCGTTTTCTGGAGTTCGGTGATGCCATCGAACAGAGCTGCGTGTTCACCGCTGACCCGAGCTGGCTCGAGTACGATTACACCCGGGCGATGTTGATTGGTGCGCTGTGCCACGAACAGCCGGAAAGCGCGCTGTTCCTAGGGCTCGGCGCCGGCACTCTGACCCAGGCTTGCCTCAAGTTCCTGCCGTTGGAAGATGTCGAAGCCATCGAGCTGCGTCCGGATGTACCGCGCCTGGCCATCGAATACCTTGGGCTCGATGATGATCCGCGGCTGTACATTCGCGTCGGCGATGCCCTGGAGTTGCTCGATACGGCTGAACCGGCTGATCTGATTTTCGTCGACCTCTATACCGATGTCGGGCCGGGTGTCGGGCATCTGGCCTGGAGTTTTCTGGAGAACTGTCAGAAACGGTTGAATCCGGGTGGCTGGCTGGTGATCAACCAGTGGGCCACCGACGATGGTCGACCGTTGGGGGCGGCATTGTTGCGCGGCCTCTATCACCGGCATTACTGGGAATTGCCGGTGAAGGAGGGCAACGTGATTCTGATCGTGCCGTCTGAGCTGGATCAGGAACTGGATCTGGATGGGCTGATCGCGCGCGCTGAAGGCCTGGCACCGCGATTGGGGTATTCGTTGCAGTCGTTGATCAAGGCGATTCGGCCGGCGACGTGAAGCGGTGAGGTCATCTGTGGCGAGGGAGCTTGCTCCCGCTTGAGTGCGCAGCACTCACAAAATCTGCATTGATTGCCAAGATTTTTTGGGGCCGCTTCGCAGCCCAACGGGAGCAAGCTCCCTCGCCACAAAAGCCGACGTGTCAGCAGCCTTTGAAAACGCCCGGCCGCTTCTCGACCATCGACCGAACACCCTCCTTGGCATCCTCGCTATTGAGCAATGTCTTCACCAGCGCCGGCAAGGCCTGAGCTGCTGCCATTTCACCCTCATAGCGCGCCTGCCGGGCAGACATCAACGTTGCCTGAACCCCCAGCGGTGCCTGCCGGGCAATCCGCTCAGCCAGTTCAATGGCCCGCGGCAACAAGTCCTCGCTGGCCATGACCTCCTGCACCAACCCCAGATGCAAGGCGTCATGAGCGTCGAATTCATCGCCAGTAAGCAACCAGCGCATCGCATTGCCCCAGCCGGCCACCTGATGCAGGCGCAAGGTGGCGCCACCGAACGGGAAGATCCCGCGCTGCACTTCCTTCTGCGCAAAACGGGTATTGCTGGCGCACAGGTTGATGTCGGCAGCCAGCATCAGCTCGATGCCAACGGTCAGGCAGTAGCCTTGAGCCGCGACAATCACCGGTTTGCTGACCCTGGGGCCTGCGAGCACGCCCCATGGGTCGCAGCCACCGGGCGGTGCCTGCCAGCCTTCGGCCAGGGCCGCGCCGGCGCTGACCAGATCCAGCCCGGCGGTGAAATGCTCACCATGACCGAACACCACCGCGACCCGCGCCTCGCTGTCGGCCTCGAACTCGCCATAGGCCAGACTGAGTTCATTGAGCAGGTCGAGGTCGAAGGCATTGCGTTTGGCCACCCGATCCAGGCCGATCATCAGGACATGACCGTGTCGTTCACGGGTTACACGACTGGGGCTGGGCTGATTCATGGAAGATTTCCTCGGGCGGGAAGGGGTGTCAGACCGAAGGTCTGCGTCACAAGAGTGAACCGTTTTAGCGCCATCGTCAGCAGGGCCGGGCCTTTGCAAAATAGACCGTCGCACGAATATCCGCAAAGCCCGTGACACAACGCTATGCGCCGGTTTTTTCCGATAAAAAAAGCTCCCTTTTCGGGCTAATTCCGGTATAGTGCGCGCCGGCCTTTAACCGGGCCGCGTTTAGGTAGCGCAATTCCCCGAAGTCAGCTTCGGCTGCACGTCCGCACAGCGGACTCTTCCTTGACGAATCTTTTTCATTCATTCGTTTTCGCAAATCCCCGCCGACAAAGCAGCCAGGGCGACTCTTGAGTCTTACACGGCATGCGCAGCTTTGGAGCATGGGTCTTTGCGGATGCACTTAGAGGCAGACCCATGACCCAGGAAACCGGCGGCTTCGCCGCTTTTAATCTTAATCCGAATATTCTTGCAGCCGTCATTGCGACCGGCTACGAAGAGCCTTCGGCTATTCAGCAGCAATCGATCCCGATCATCATGGCCGGCCACGACATGATTGGCCAAGCGCAAACCGGTACGGGTAAAACCGCCGCGTTCGCCCTGCCGATCCTGCACCGCATCGATCCTGCCAAGCGCGAGCCGCAAGCCCTGATCCTGGCGCCAACCCGTGAGTTGGCGCTGCAAGTAGCAACCGCTTTCGAAACCTACGCCAAGCAAATGCCGGGCGTTACCGTTGTGGCCGTTTACGGCGGCGCGCCTATGGGCCCACAACTGAAAGCAATCCGTAATGGCGCACAGATCGTTGTCGCCACGCCGGGCCGTCTGTGCGACCACCTGCGTCGTGACGAAAAAGTTCTGGCTACCGTGAACCACCTGGTTCTCGACGAAGCTGATGAAATGCTCAAACTGGGTTTCATGGACGACCTCGAAGTTATCTTCAAGGCCCTGCCAGCAACCCGTCAGACCGTATTGTTCTCGGCCACCCTGCCGCAGTCGATCCGTGCCATTGCCGAACGCCATCTGCGCGATCCGCAACACGTGAAGATTCAGACCAAGACTCAGACCGTTACCGCGATCGAACAGGCTCACCTGTTGGTTCACGCTGACCAGAAGACCTCGGCTGTATTGAGCCTGCTGGAAGTGGAAGACTTCGACGCCCTGATCATGTTCGTGCGCACCAAGCAAGCGACCCTGGACCTGGCCAGTGCCCTGGAAGCCAAAGGCTACAAAGCCGCTGCGCTGAACGGTGACATTGCTCAGAACCAGCGTGAGCGCGTGATCGAATCCCTCAAGGATGGTCGTCTGGACATCGTTGTGGCGACCGACGTTGCCGCTCGTGGTCTGGACGTTCCGCGCATCACTCACGTGTTCAACGTTGACATGCCGTACGATCCTGAGTCCTACGTTCACCGTATCGGCCGTACCGGCCGTGCCGGTCGCGAAGGTCGTGCGCTGCTGCTGGTGACTCCGCGTGAGCGCCGCATGCTGCAAGTGATCGAGCGTGTAACCGGTCAGAAGGTTGCCGAAGTTCGTCTGCCGGATGCCCAGGCCGTTCTCGATGCCCGCATCAAGAAACTGACCAACAGCCTGTCGCCGCTGGTCGCTGATGCCGAATCGACTCACGGTGATCTGCTGGATCGCCTGACCGCCGACATCGGTTGCACCCCGCGTGCACTGGCCGCTGCTCTGCTGCGCAAGGCAACCAACGCTCAGGCGCTGACCCTGGCCGCAATCGAGAAAGAACGTCCATTGGTGCCGAACAACGCACCGCGTGGCGATCGTCCAGAGCGTTCCGGTGATCGTCCGGACCGTGGTGATCGCGAGCGTCGTGCTCCGGTTCCATTGGCCGAAGGTCGTGCTCGTTGCCGTACCGCGCTGGGTGCGCGTGATGGTATCGCTGCCAAGAACCTGTTGGGCGCGATCCTGAATGAAGGCGGTTTGGCGCGTGAAGCCATCGGTCGCATCCAGGTGCGTGACAGCTTCAGCCTCGTCGAGCTGCCGGAAGATGGTCTGGAGAAACTTCTGACCAAACTGAAGGACACTCGCGTTGCCGGTAAGCAGTTGAAGCTGCGTCGCTACCGCGAAGATTGATCCGCTCTCGAGCTGATTGATCGAACATAAAAAATCCCCGACTGGTTCGGGGATTTTTTTTGCCTGATCGTTCCCACGCTCTGCGTGGGAATGAATCAATGGACGCTCTGCGTCCGCTTCTGGGACGCGGAGCGTCCCGGGCTGCGTTCCCACGCAGAGCGTGGGAACGATCAAGTGTCAGCCAAAGCGGTAAATATCCATCCCCAGTGCCCCCATGGTGAAACCCTTGTGCGCAACGCTGAACTCACCCCCGGCCGCGCGGGCAAAGTACAGCGGCAGCAGATGCTCGTCACTCGGATGGTTACGCACAGCATTCGGAGCTTGCTGACGATAGTCGTGCAATGCGGCTTCGTCGTTCGCTTCGAGTTTCTCGATCATCCAGTCGCGGAACGCCTTGGCCCAGGGTTCGACGCTTTCCGGGCCGGCATGCCAGTCCAGTTCGCGCAGGTTGTGGGTGATGCTGCCGGAACCGATCAACAGCACACCGTGCTCGCGCAGGCCGGTCAGCGCATGGCCGACACGGGTTTGCAGGGCTGGGCCGCCACGGGTGGGCAGCGAGACCTGCACCACCGGAATATCAGCTTGCGGATACATCAACGCCAAGGGCACCCAAACACCATGGTCGAACGGTCGCTGGCTGTCGATGCGCGCCGGCAGACCATCGGCTTTCAGCAGCTCGACCACCTCCGCCGCCAGTTGCGGATTGCCGGGGGCCGGGTATTGCACCTCAAACAAGGCCTGCGGAAAACCGCCAAAGTCGTGCCAGGTTTCAGGTTGGGGGTTGCCGCTGACCAGCAGTTCGCTGCTTTCCCAGTGCGCGGAAACCATCACGATGGCTTTAGGTTTTGGCAATGCCGCGGCCAGGCGCGCGAGAGCCGGCCCGCTGGCGCCAGGTTCCAGGGCTAGCATCGGGGAGCCATGAGAGATATACAGGCTGGGGAACATGAATGAGCTCCTGAGAGTAAGATGGCACCATCTTCAGTCAGATCATTGATCTAAATCTAATATAAGTTTTAGGGTCTTTTGATCGAATTTTTCGGGGTTAATTATGCAGCCGGAGTTTTGGCACAAACGATGGGCGTCGAATCAGATCGGCTTTCATCTGCCGGAAGTGAATCCTTATCTGCAACGGTTCTGGCCAGCGTTGAGCCTGGAAGAGGGCGCTCGCGTGCTGGTGCCGCTGTGTGGGAAAAGTCTGGATCTGTTGTGGCTGGCGCACCGAGGTCATGAGGTCTTGGGGATTGAGCTGTCGGAAAAGGCCGTTGAGGATTTCTTCAGTGAGCATCAATTTGACCCGGACGTCAGTGAGCAGGGGCCGTTCAAGGTCTACCGCGCCGGTTCAATCGAGTTGTGGTGTGGCGATTTCTTTGAGCTGACGGCAGGCGATGTCGCCGATTGCAGTGGGCTGTACGACCGCGCGGCGTTGATTGCCCTGCCGCCGGCAATGCGTGAGCAATACGCGGCTCATTTGATTCGGATTCTGCCGAAGGATTCTTTGGGGCTTTTGATTACGCTGGATTACGACCAGGCGCAAATGGCCGGGCCGCCGTTTGCTGTGCTTGATGACGAAGTGCAACGGTTGTTCGGCGATGTGTGGGCGCTGAAGATTCTGGAAGACCAGGACGTCCTGGGTGAGAGCTGGAAGTTTCTCGAGGCCGGTGTCACTCGGCTTGAGGAGCGGGTTTATCGGGTTTCCAGCGTATAGATTTGTGTTGTTGTACCGGCCCCATCGCGAGCAGGCTCGCTCCCACATTAGGCAGCGTCCACCTGAGCGACTCGGTCCACTGTGGGAGCGAGCCTGCTCGTGATGGGGCCAGAATGAGCACCACTACATTCAAGTAGACAAAAAAAGGCCCGCATTCACTGCGGGCCTTTTCTTTTAGTGCAGAGCCTGTCAGCCCCGACGGCGCAATGCGTCGATGCGTTCTTCCAGCGGCGGGTGGCTCATGAACATGCGGGCGAACCCTTGTTTGAGGCCACCGTTGATGCCGAAGGCATTCAGGGTGTCCGGCATGTGCACCGGCAGCCCTTGTTCTGCACGCAGACGCTGCAGCGCACCGATCATTGCGCTGGTACCCGCCAGGCGTGCACCGGCATCATCGGCCCGGAATTCGCGCTTGCGCGAGAACCACATGACGATGGCGCTGGCCAGGATGCCCAGGACCAGTTCGGCGAAGATGGTCGCTACGTAGTAGGCGATGCCTTGGCCTTCTTCGTTCTTGAAGATCACCTTGTCGACAAAGTTGCCGATGATCCGGGCGAAGAACATCACGAAGGTGTTCACCACGCCCTGGATCAACGCCAGGGTGACCATGTCGCCATTGGCCACGTGGCCGATTTCGTGGGCCAGAACAGCTTTCACTTCATCCGGCGAGAAACGCTCGAGCAAGCCCTGGCTGACCGCGACCAGTGCGTCGTTCTTGTTCCAGCCGGTGGCGAAGGCGTTGGCTTCATAGGCCGGGAAAATCCCGACTTCGGGCATCTTGATCCCGGCTTCGCGGGACAGTTGCTCGACCGTTTGCAGCAGCCATTGCTCGTGCCGGGTGCGCGGCTGGCTGATGATCTGGGTGCTGGTACTCATTTTCGCCATCCACTTGGAGATGAACAGCGAGAACAGGGAACCGGCGAAACCAAAGACCGCACAGAAAATCAGCAGCTGATTGAGGTTGAGATCAACCCCGTTGGCCGCCATGAACCCGTTGAAGCCGAAAAGGCTCAGGGTGATGCTGGCAATCAGCACGACCGCCAGGTTAGTGGCCAAAAACAGCAAAATGCGCATCATGGTTGTAGAAATCTCCTCGTGCTAAAGATGTAGCGTACTGCGGGGTATATAAGGTGCTGCACCGGGCTATTCAACCGAGTGACTATTTCAAACTGTGTCCTACAGCAACAGTCTAGCGGCTTGAAGGGCATTTCCGACGTCGGCATGGGAAACGGTTGTCAGCTAATTAGCCTCGCAGGCCCCCGCCGTTGTTAGGCGCGGGCATGAAACGTGTCATCAGTCAGCGCTTGAAACAACGATGCAGGGCAGGGTGCAAAGATATGTTGCTGAATTAATCACCGTGCGATTTTAACCAGCGTCGCACGGTGACAGGCCACTTACTGGCGATAGGATTTGAGGAAGTTACCGATCCGGCCAATCGCCTGGTCCAGGTCGTCGAGCCGTGGCAGGGTGACCACACGGAAGTGGTCCGGCCATGGCCAGTTGAAAGCCGTGCCCTGTACCACCAGCAGCTTCTCGGAGAGCAGCAGGTCGAGCACGAATTTCTCGTCGTTGTGGATCGGGCAGACTTTCGGATCGATCCGCGGGAACGCATACAGCGCGCCCATCGGCTTGACGCAGCTAACGCCCGGAATGTCGTTCAGCAGTTCCCAGGTACGATTGCGCTGTTCCAGTAGGCGCCCTTGCGGCAGCACCAGATCGTTGATGCTCTGATAGCCGCCCAGCGCGGTCTGGATGGCGTGCTGGCTCGGCACGTTGGCGCACAGGCGCATATTGGCCAATATGTCGATGCCTTCGATGTAGCTCTGGGCGTGATGTTTCGGACCGGAAATAGCGACCCAGCCGGAACGGAAGCCAGCCACACGATAGGACTTGGACAGACCGTTGAAGGTCATGCACAGCAAATCCGGCGCCAGCGAGGCAGTGCAGATGTGTACGGCGTCGTCGTACAGGATCTTGTCGTAGATCTCGTCGGAGAACACCACCAGATTGTGCTGACGGGCCAGTTCCAGCATGTCCAGCAGGACTTCTTTCGAGTACACCGAGCCGGTCGGGTTGTTCGGGTTGATGATCACCAGAGCCTTGGTGTTCGGGGTGATCTTGGCCTTGATGTCCGCCAGATCTGGCCACCAGTTGGCCTGTTCATCGCACAAGTAATGCACCGCATTGCCGCCCGCCAGGCTCACTGCGGCGGTCCACAGCGGGTAGTCGGGAGCCGGCACCAGCACTTCGTCGCCGTTGTTGAGCAGGGCCTGCATCGACATCACGATCAGCTCGGAAACGCCGTTGCCCAGGTAGATGTCTTCGATGCCGACGCCTTCCACCTGTTTTTGCTGGTAGTACTGCATCACGGCCTTGCGAGCGCTGAACAACCCCTTGGAGTCGCTGTAGCCCTGGGCGGTCGGCAGGTTGCGGATCACGTCTTGAAGGATTTCATCCGGCGCTTCGAAACCAAAGGGGGCCGGGTTGCCGATGTTCAGCTTGAGGATGCGATGGCCTTCCTCTTCCAGGCGTTTGGCGTGCTTGAGCACTGGGCCGCGAATGTCGTAGCAGACGTTGGCGAGCTTGTTCGATTTGCTGACCTGCATGGCGATGTGTTCCCGAAAATGAACGATCCAGGCGGCGTATGAACGACCGTACTGGGAATCCTGCGTATTCACACAGGCCTGACGCCTCGAATGGCGGCACTCATAATCCGTTTGAATGCGCGTGGTCTGGCTGCCAGACTGGCGTTTGACGAGGCGCAATCATACGTGCCGCCCGATCCGTGGAAAAGGTACAGATCGGGCTTTTTCAGCTGCTGAGGTGTAACAATGGAAAAGTTGGAAAAAACCCTGGAAGAATGGCGTGCAATGCTCGACCCGGAGCAGTACAACGTTTGCCGCCTCAAGGGCACCGAACGGCCGTTCTCCGGTAAGTACAACGACAGCAAGGTCGACGGTGTTTACCACTGCATCTGCTGCAACGAGCCGCTGTTCGACTCCAAGACCAAATTCGATTCCGGCTGCGGCTGGCCGAGCTTCTACGCGCCGATCGGCGACAGCGCGATGGTCGAGATCCGTGATGTCAGCCACGGCATGATCCGCACCGAAGTGGTCTGCGCCAAATGTGATGCCCACTTGGGGCATGTGTTCCCGGACGGTCCGCCGCCCACTGGCTTGCGTTATTGCATCAACTCGGTGTGCCTGGACCTCGTTTCCCGCGAATAATCTGCATCGTTGCGCAGGGTCGCGGATGTACCTTGCTTGACGTAGGAGCAGCCTTCGGCAGCTCCTTCGATGAGGAGCACGTGCGGGCATCTATTGATTTATTAAATTGCACACAATTCAATTGCTCGCTATGTTTGGTCTTTGTTCTTCCATTCGGAGTTCGTGCCATGAGTGACAACCTGCTGAGCATCCCTTGCACCACCATCAAGGGCGAGCAAAAGACCCTGGCCGATTTCGCCGGCAAAGCGGTGCTGGTGGTCAACACCGCCAGCAAATGCGGTTTCACACCGCAGTACAAAGGCCTCGAAGAGCTGTGGCAGACCTACAAGGATCAAGGCTTGGTGGTGCTCGGCTTTCCTTGCAATCAGTTCGGCAAGCAAGAGCCGGGCAACGAGGGAGCGATTTCCGAGTTCTGCGAGTTGAATTACGGGGTGAGTTTTCCGCTGTTCAAGAAGATCGAAGTGAATGGTGCCGACGCCCATCCACTGTTCGTTCAGTTGAAAAAGCGCGCACCGGGTGTGCTGGGTTCCCAAGGCATCAAGTGGAACTTCACCAAATTCCTGATCGGCAAGGACGGCAAATTGGTCAAGCGCTTTGCTCCGGCGACCAAACCGCAGGACCTGAGCCGCGAGATCGAAGCCCTGCTCAAATGAACACGTTGTCAGTTGATTCGCTGAAGCTCGACAGTCAGCTCTGCTTCAAGCTGTACGCCGCTTCTCGGGCGGTGATCCGTGCCTACAAGCCGATGCTCGATCAGTTGGGCCTGACCTACCCGCAATACCTGGCGATGCTGGTGTTGTGGGAATGGCAGGAGGCGGCGCCGGAGCAGCCGACGGTCAAGGCCTTGGGTGAGCGCCTGGCGCTGGATTCGGGAACCCTGACGCCGCTGCTCAAACGGCTTGAGCAACTGCAGATGGTGCAGCGTCAGCGTTCGGCGCGCGATGAGCGTGAGGTGCACTTGAGCCTGTCGCCCGCCGGCAAGGCGTTGCGCGATCAGGTCGGGCCGCTCAAGGCCCGACTGTTGTGCGATAGCGGCGTCGATCTTGATCGCCTGAATGATCTGCGCGATGGCCTCGATCACCTGCTGGGGCAGATCAAAGCGCTGTCGTAGTGGGTATCCACAAGTCGAGCAGGGCGGCCAGTTCTTCCCGGCGGAAGGGTTTCGCCAGGTAGTCACTCATGCCCGCCGCACGGCAGCGTTCGCGTTCTTCGGACATGGCGTTGGCGGTCAGGGCGACGATGGGCAACTGTGGCCAGCGCCCGCTGCGACGAATCTGCCGACTGGCTTCATAGCCATCCATCACCGGCATGTTGCAGTCCATCAGCACCAGATCGAATTCGCTCTCCTCAAGCTGATCCAGCGCTTCGCCGCCGTGGGCCGCGACGCTCACCTCGCAACCGAGCTTTCCGAGCATTCCCTTGGCCACCAACTGATTGACCGGGTTGTCCTCCACCAGCAGGATGCGTCCGCGTCGCTGGGGTGAGATGGCTTCGATCCGGGCACCGTTAATCGTGGTGAGTTCCGGCTGCAAGATCCGCCGCAATGCTTGGTAAAGCGCATTGCGCGCCAGAGGCCTCGCCTGTTGCTGCAAGGGCGCCAGGGCGTTGGCTTGCTCGCCGGGCAGGAAACTGCCGTAAGCGGTCACCAGCAGAATCGGCGCGGTGAAGCCAGGACGCAGGCCAAACAGGCATTCGGGACAGTCGGTGATCAGCGCATCCGGCTCCAGACCGATCAACCGGTCATCGATGGAACGCTGCTGATAGTCGAGCCCCCAGCCGGGCAGCAGACGGCTCAACAGTTCCGCCAGACCGCTGCTGGCGGCGGTGATCGCGACGATGTTGCCCCGCAGTGCTGCCGGGGAAATGGCCCGGGTATGGCAGGGCAGGGGCAGGTCGGCGCAGAACTGACTGCCGAATCCCGCTTCCGAGCTGATCGTCAGACGCCCCTGCATGGCTTCGCAGAGGCTATAAGTCAGCGCCAGACCCAACCCGGTCCCGCCGAATTGCCGGGTAATACCGGCACCGGCCTGGGTGAATGGCTGGAAGATTTTGACCTGCGCATCCTGGGCGATACCGATGCCAGTGTCGCAGACTTCGATCCGTACGCCGTCTTCGAACATAGAAAGACGCACATCGACCCGCCCGAAACGGGTGAACTTGAGGGCGTTGGACAACAGGTTGCTGACAATCTGCCGGACCCGGGTCGGATCGCCGAGCACCAGTGCGGGAAATTGCGGGTCGATCAGGCATGCCAACTCGACACTCGGCGCGGCGTTCTGGGACAGCAGGTTAGCGGTGTCTTCGATCAGCGAACCAAGGTCGAATGGAATGTGTTCGAGTTCGAGCTGGCCGGCATCGAACTTCGACAGGTCAAGAATATCGTTGAGCAGTTCCACCAGCACTTTGCCCGAGTCATGGGCGATGGACAGCTGTTGCTGCTGCTCGGCATTGAGCGGGCCGTCCAGCGAGAGCGCGATCATCCCCAGCAGACCGTTGAGGGGTGTGCGGATTTCATGACTCATGTTGGCCAGGAACACCGAGCGCGCTTCGGCCATGTCCAGGGCAGTGCTGCGGGCGACTTCCAGTTCCTCGTTGGATTGGCTGAGGCGTGTATTGATCGCCTTGAGTTCCGCGGTGCGGGCCGAGACGATGTTTTCCAGTTGCGAGAGGTAGTCGGTCAGACGGTTTTCAGCGTTGCGCCGTTGCTGGATTTCGGTGGCGATGTTTTCAAACTGCTGATTGGCGACCTTGACCAAGACCCCGATTTCATCGTTTTCATGCCCCGTCGGACACTCCAGCAACGTCGGTTCCGCGCTGCGCGGATCACGGCCACTGAGTTCGCGGATGACCCGCACCAGCGGTTTGGTCAGCATCACGTAAAACAGCGCCAGCAGAATGCCCGTGAGAATCAGGCTGCGCGCAAAGCCGTTGAGCAGGGTCACTTCGGCCCGGCGCAGGAAGCGGCTGCCGAAGGTGTAGGTGTCGACTTCCAGTTGCAAGGTCCCGAGGGATTCGTCCGGCAAGTGGTCCAGGTAAAGGCGGTCTGCGAATTGCCGGTTGGCGCCGAACAGGAAGTCGCTGATCATCCGGTCATTGTTTTCCAGGCCCGGACGTTTGACGCTGGCCAGCACGGTATTGTTGTTGTCGGTCAATTGCGCGCCGATGATTGCCGGGGAGCGCAGCAGCCCCATGGCCAGTTCCTGAGCGAGTTCGGCATCAATGTTGTAGGCGATGCGGGACGCAGGGTTATGGCTGATTTCCAGCAACGACAGTATTTCGCGGTTGATGGAGGCGTCTTCGCTGGCATAATCGATGCCTATTTGCAGCAGGCTGAGCAGCGTGCCCAGAATGAAACCGGCCAGCACCGTAACCCGGGCTTGTTTGTACGACAGCCGGTGGCTGAACTTGATATCCATGGGATGTTGAACCACTTCCGTTTCCCTTCGCTGCTCAAGCATAGTCGATCAATGGATACCGATGTTCTCGCAAAACACCTGTAGGGGGTGTAGATGCTGTGTTTCGTCGTTGTATCGCCATCATTACCGTGAACGTGCCCGAGGAGAAGACGTGGATTCCCGATTGAATGCTTTTCTTGAACGCGCCGATGCCGTTCTGGCCCGTATCGAGCCGCTGCTTCCCGCGCCTCGGCAAGCCATCGACTGGACGCACTGCCTGGCCGCACGCTGGCAGCGCGAGGGACGCAGCGGTTTTCTGTTGCCGCTGCAAGTCAGCCTCGACACGCGTTTGTCCGACCTGATCGGCGTTGACCGGCAACTGGAGCAATTGGGTCGCAACACCCGACAGTTCCTCGACGGCATGCCGGCCAACCACGCCTTGCTCTGGGGCTCGCGTGGCACTGGTAAATCTTCGCTGGTGCGCGCCTTGCTGTCGGAACACGCCAAAAGTGGCCTGCGGCTGATCGAGATCGAACGCGATCACTTGGCGGACTTGCCGCGCGTGGTCGAGCAGATCGCCAAATTGCCGCAGCGCTTTGTGCTGTTCTGCGATGACCTGTCGTTTGAATCGGGTGAGGGCGATTACCGTGTGCTCAAGAGCGTGCTCGATGGTTCTCTCGAACAGGCGCCAGACAACGTTCTGCTGTACGCCACTTCCAACCGCCGCCATTTGGTGCCGGAAAAGGAAAGCGATAACGAGAACTGGAAAAGGGTCGATGGCGAACTCCATCCCAGTGAGGCGGTGGAAGACAAGATCGCGCTGTCGGACCGTTTTGGTCTGTGGCTGTCGTTCTATCCATTTACTCAGGAGCATTTCCTCAACGTCGTCGAACACTGGATCGGCCAATTGGCTGACAAGGCCGGCCTTGAGTGGCGGCGTGACGAAGAGCTGGACATCCTCGCAGTGCGCTGGGCCACGGGCCGGGGCAATCGCAACGGACGTTGCGCGTATCAATTTGCCCGCTATTGGGTGGGGCTGAAGCTGTTGGAGCACAAGGCATGATTGATTTGCAAAAAAGCGGCCAAGGCCTTGAGGGCTATGGCTTGTTGTGGGCACAACTGGAATCGCTGCTGGCGGACGAGCGTGATTTCATCGCCAACGCCGCGCAGTTTTCAGCCTTTCTGTTCAACCAGCTCGACGATCTGAACTGGGCGGGTTTCTACCTTAATCGCAACGAAGAACTGGTACTTGGTCCGTTTCAGGGGCAAATCGCTTGCGTACGAATTCCATTCGGTCGCGGTGTGTGCGGGGCGGCGGCGGCCACCTTGCAAACTCAACGGGTCGAAGATGTACATGCGTTCCCCGGGCACATCGCGTGCGACAGTGCCTCGAACAGCGAACTGGTGGTGCCGCTGGTCAAGGACGGTAGACTGATCGGTGTGCTCGACCTCGACAGCCCGAAACTCGCGCGTTTTACCGCTGACGATCAGGCCGGTATCGAACAGCTGGCGACGATTTTCCTGCGTCTGACCGACTGCTGATCAGGCCATCAAGCCGGCCTTGATTAGCAGGCTTGACGGGTCGACCGCATCAATCTGTCGTGGGTCGAGAAAACGGTTGGCGTACTGCAAGTAGACTTCGTCGTTGATGAACAGCCCGAACAACTCAGCGTCAATGTGGGCGTCACGGCACATGGTGGCCATGATGCCCAGCGCTTCGCTCAAGGACTTGGCTTTCTTGTAGGGGCGATCGGCGGCGGTCAGCGCTTCGAAAATATCGGCAATCGCCATCATCCGCGCCGGCAAGCTCATGTCTTCGCGTTTCAACCGTTTGGGATAACCGGTGCCGTCCATTTTTTCGTGGTGGCCGCCAGCGATCTCCGCGATGTTATTGAGGTGGTCGGGGAAGGGCAGGTGATTGAGCATCAGAATCGTCTGCACCATGTGGTGATTGATGATGTAACGCTCCTCGCGGGTCAGGGTGCCTCGGGTGGTGCTCAGATTGTATAGCTCGCCCCGGTTGTACTTGTAGCACGGTACGTCGAGCTTGAACCCCCACGGATTATCGACCGGGATCAGTTCGCTGTCGGCTCGTTCGAGCAAGTGTTCGGGTTTATCCGCCAGCAGCGGCTCGCTGACCGGCAGAGTCAGCGTCGGGGTCCGGGCCTGGCGACGGTTCTCTTCCCACGAAACCCCCAGTCGATCATCCAGGGTTCGGGTCCAGGTGCGTTGGGCGATGGTGTTCAGGCGTTGCAGATCGGCCTCGGCCATGGCCTCGCTGCCGAGATTGCAGTGGGCGATGAACGCGAAATCATCATCCAGCGCCGCCAGGTTCGCATTGCGCAATTGCGCCAGATGCTGTTCGTCTCCTCCCAGGGCGATGGCCTGCCAATAGTTGATCCAGGCATCACGCTTGAGTACTTCGAAACGGGTGCGGATTTCGTGGATGCGGTCGTTCAGGGTCTCAAGCTTGGTGGCTTTGTCGACCACGTATTCAGGCGTCGTGACCTTGCCGCAATCATGCAGCCAGGCGGCGATGTGCAGGGTTTCCCATTCATCTTCGGTGGGCTGATAGCTGCTGAAGGCCGGGTCCTGGCTGGCTGCGGCTGCCTGCGCCAGCATCAGCACCAGTGCCGGCACCCGCTGGCAGTGCCCGCCGGTATAGGGACTCTTGGCATCGATCGCGCCAGCCAGCAGTTGAATAAATGAGTCCAGCAACTGCTTCTGCTTGGCTTGCAGGCGCTGACTTTCGATACTCACGGCGGCGGCACCGGAAACCGCCTGGAGAAACGCGATGCGGTCCGGGCGAAGTTTTTCCAGGTCGTCCTGCGTGCCGCTGTCGGCCAGCAGCAGGATCAGCAGCCCGACTGTTTCGTTATGACGATTGTGCAGCCGGATACCGATCAGATGAACCCGTGGGCACTCCAGTGCCAGCAAAACCTTCTGCAAATCCCCCGCCTCTTCAAAACCCAGGCTGGTGACGACATTGTCGGCGTTCGACAGTTTCTGCATCCATTGAGGGCTCTGCAGATCCTGAGGCGTGTGTCCTTGAATGGCGAATGACGGCAATGCCTGTGAGCTGCCATTGATGACTAACGCGTGAGGTTCCACGCGATCGTCATCACTTTCGCGCAGGTAGAGCAGACCGGCCTGGGCCTGGCCGATCTTCACGGTTTCAAACAGCACCCGTTGCAGCAGCGGGGCGAAACGCGTCTCGGCGCTCAGGCTGTCGGTGATCTGGAAAAAACTCGCCAGGGTGTCTTTCATACGCGCCATCGACACGCTCAATTGGTCGACTTCAAGCACTGGCGAGCGACGGGAGGCCGGAAAATTGAAATCGAAACTACGAATAGCATCGGCTTCCTGCACCAGGGCTCGCAAGGGTTTGACCAGGATTCTCGAGGTCAGCCAACCCATCGGCAGGCACAACAGCAGCGTCGCCAGGGTAATCAACGCGCCTTGCCAGCGCATGCGGTAGGCATCGACGAGCAATTCGTCCTCCGGCACCAGTAGTGCCAGTTGCAGTCCCTGCGGGCCACCCTCCTGGATGCTGCTGCGCGCCACGATCCATTGACGACCTGCGGCGTTCAATCGATTGATCTCGGCGGGGCTGGTGAGCAGCGCCGCGAGTGTGGGGCTCAGGTCTGCGGCTTTGGTCAACCGCGCCGTCTGGTCGTCGACAATCAGTTTGCTACTGTCGGGGTAGGCGATGGCATTCCCCTCGGCATCGAACAGCACAATTTCGGTACTGGGGGTCACCACATGTTCGGCCAGGGTCGCCGACAATTCAGCCAGCGTAAGGTCGGCCCCCATCACCGCATGCTCGCCACTGCTCCGGGCCAGTGTGGTGCCGACATTGTGGGTGGAGAAAAAAAGGTAGGGCGCGGTGGTGATCTGTTCGCGGTTGCCGCGGGCGCTGGAGAACCAGGCGCGGGCACGGGGATCGTAGGTTTCGTCGGGGTTGTCCTGACGACTGATGAGGGCCAGGTTCTGATCGAAAAACAATGATTGGGAGCGGATCTGACCGCTGCTTGAGTGTTCGATGCTCCATACCTGATACGCCGCCGTGTCGGGTGCCTTGACCAGTGTTTTCAGGGCTCCGGTCGGCAAAGGACGAACCATGAAGAAGTCGCCATTGCTGTAACCCAGATATAACGAGGCCAGATCGGGGTTGTCCTTGAGTGATTGGCTGAAGGGCTTGAGCAACGCCAGGCGCTGCTCAAGGTCGGGCGCCTGGGTCGCTGGAATATCCGCCAGCAGGCTCAGCAGATGGCGAATCGGCTGATAGATGCGATGCAGGTCCAGACGGACATCCTGCTCGATACGGTTGAAGAGTTTTTCGCTGCTGGAAAGAATGATCTGGGTGGTTTGCCGATAGTTGAAAATGCCCAGTACCACCCCGGTCAGTAACAACAGGAAGGTGAACATCACGCTGATATGGATGTGCAGAGGGAACCGGCGTTGATCCGGGCGCAGTGGGCTGGGCATTGCAGCTATCTCCATGATGATTAACACACTGCTCAGCCCCCAAGCATAGTTAATGCTCCTTCATTGTGCTTTTGTCATGGAGTGCCATCTGTTGTTGCAACGCCTGCTCGAGTTCGAGCATGGCGCGCTCCATGGATTTGCTGCAATCGGCCACTTTATCGGGATGGAACCTGTTGTTGCAGGCCTGTTCAAGCGCCTCGCAGCTGTCGATCAGTCGGGAGGCCTGGACGATTCGGGCCGCGCCCTTGATTTTGTGGGCAATGTCGAGGAATGACTGCCGGTCCTTTGACTCGGATAACGCCAGCAGCGCTTTGCGGTCCAGGTGGTTGCTGTTCAGCAGTTCGGTCAACAATCGCTGGTTGAGTGTCGGGTTGCCACCGGTCAACAGGTGCAGCCCCTCCAGGCTGAAGGCAGGCTCGCGGACCTTCGGCGTGATGCCTTCGACACATTGGCTCAAGGCCGTCAGGCTGAGGGGCTTGAACAGGCAATCGTCCATCCCGGCCAGTTTGCAGCGCTGTCTTTCCTCCGGCTGCGCGTTGGCGGTGAAACCCAAAACGGTACAGGGAGGGCGCTGCAGTTGCTGTTCATATTGGCGAATGGCACGGACCAGCTCATATCCATTCATGATCGGCATGTTGCAATCGGCAATCACCAGATCGAATGGCTGATTCTTCCATGCCTCGAACCCCTCCTCGCCATCCGCAGCGACGTTGAATCGATGCCCGAGAAACTCCAGTTGCTGGCACATGAGCAAGCGATTGGCCGGGTGATCATCGACCACCAGCACGTTCAAGGGGGCCGCGCTCGGGTGGATTCGCGGCTCGGCAGGTTCCGGCATCCGTTCCGTTGCCAGGGTGGCCAGGTTCAGCGAAACCCGAACCTGTGTGCCGACTCCCGGCTGACTGTTCAATTGCAGGCTGCCGCCCATCATTTCGCATAGATTGCGGCTGATCACCAAGCCAAGCCCCGCGCCGCCTCTGGCTGACTGGCTGGAGTTATCGGCCTGGACAAAAGGCTCGAATAACCGCTGTTGGTCCTGCTCGCTGATCCCTGCGCCACTGTCTTCAACCAGCAATTGCAGGTCAACTCGCTCGGGTTCGTCGGTCGGCTGCAACTCTACGTTGATCCTGACTTGGCCCTGTTGCGTAAACTTGATGGCATTGCTGATCAGATTGGACAGCACCTGCTTGAAGCGCATCGGGTCCAATAGGACATCAGTCGCCGGTTGGACAGGGCTGAATTGCAGTTGCAGCCCGAGATTTTTCTGCCGGGCCAGCCCGTCGAAAATCCGCACCACCGAGGCGACGGTTTCAGCCAGATTGACGCGCTCCGGGCTCAGGCTCAGACGCCCGGATTCGATGCGCGCAATATCGAGAATGTCCCCGATCAGTTCCAGCAGGTCTTTCGCTGAGTGGTATGCGACGTCGATGGCTGGTCGATCCGGATGACGGTGATCGATACGCTTGAGTGTCAGTTCGAGCATGCCGATGATTGCATTCATGGGCGTGCGGATCTCATGGCTCATGGTCGCCAGAAAGGTGCTTTTAGCTCGGTTGGCTTCATCGGCGCGCTCTTTCGCTGCCCGCAACTCATCAAACAGTTGCCGCCGTTCGCTGATATCGATCCAGCCGCCGATGATGCCTTGCACGTCCCCGCTCGAGTCTCGATAGGGAAGAATCCAGTGGTAAATCGTCAGTTTGCGGTCGTCGATGTGCAGCGGACGGTCGAGAATCAGTGGCGTGCCCTCGGCCATGACGCGTTGGTAGTCCGCCTGATATTCCCGTGCTTCGAAGGCGTTGCTGAAGCAGCCCTGCGTGACGCCTTTACCGATGATGTCTTCGCGTTTCGCGCAGAAGGTCTCCAGGTAACTATCGTTGCAGCTTTGCAGCAATCCCTGGCGATCACGCACATAAATGGGATGAGGTGTGCCATTGACCAGTGATCGCATGAATTCCAGTTGATCGTTCAATGCGCGTTCGGCTGCCTGACGCTGTTTTATCTGACGTCTCATATAGGCGTTCCAGGCAACGGATATCAGCAGTAAAACACCAGCGCCTGTAACGATCTGATAGAACACCCGGTGATAGTTGCGCCAAGTATTCTGCGAGGGCGTCGAGTAGCCACGCCAGCGGTTGTTAATGATGCCCAGTTCCTCCGGTGCAATGCTCAGCAGCGCCTTGTCGAGGATGGCATTCAGTTCTTTGGCGTCGCGCCCGGTCGCCAGGGAAAACGCTGCCTGTCGGGTGCCGATGGTGGTGCTGATCTGAAGTGTCTGTTCGAAGATCCGCGATGAGATGAAGTAGTTGGCGATCACCAGTGAGTTCACCGCACCTTCTGCCTGGCCCTCGACGAGCAACTCCACGGCGCTGAACGTGTCCGGGGTTTCAACCAGATTGATCCGCGGAAACTCGCTGCGCAGGTAATCCACCAGTGGATTGCCTTGGGCGATGGCCAGGCGTTTGTCCTGCAATTGCGTGAGATTTGTCGGGCTGTCGGCCGCTTTGCGCGTCAGCAGCACAAAGGAGTTTTCCAGATAGGGGCGGCTGAAATTCAACGTCGTTTCACGTTGGATGCTGGGGAGCAGGGCGGCGATCAGGTCAGCCTGATGGTTAGCGATCTGCTCGATCATCTCGTCATCGCTTCGGCTGCGCTGGATTTCGAAACGCAAACCGGTGCGCAATCTGATCAGCTCGAGCAGATCAGCCGTGACACCTCGAAAGTTGCCGTCGCTGTCGAAAAACGTCAGCGGCGCAAATGCTTCATTAACCACGACGCGCACAACCGGATGTTGTGCCAGCCAGCGTTCTTCACGGTGGCTGAGTTGCAGTTTGTGATCGGTGAGAAGAATGTCGCTGCCGGCACTCCAGCGTTTGGCAATGTTTTCTCGCTCGCTCGTGGGGATGGTCTTGAGTACCACGTTGATGATTGCAAGCAGAGTCGGGTTGTCTTTTTGCACGGCAAAGCTGAAACCATGGGCTTCGTGTTTACCGAAGTTGGCCATGCGGAGGTTGTTCAGATACCCCTTGTTGATCATGTAGTGGGTTGAAATGGTGTCGCCGAGAAAAACGTCGGCCTGGTCGAAGGCAACCGCATTGATCGCATTCTGGTAGGACGGATAGGAGGTAATGATGGCTTTCGGATACAGCGCCCTTACCTCATCCAGAGGCAGATAGTGATACACCATGCTGAGCCGCATGCCGGCAAGTCCATCGGTCAGCGATCTGGTTTCTCCTTCTCGTGTCACCAGTACGGGTTGATCCACCGCATAAGGCATGGATAAGGCAATGTCGGCGTTGTCGGCTTCGAACCCATTGGCGGTGCCGAGCATGTCGACCTGGCCTTTTTCCAGCGCCTCGATCGCGGCCCCCCGGGATGCGAAACGCTGCACCTTGATCGGCATCCCTGTGGCCTTGCCGAGGATACCTGCGTAATCGGCGGTCAAACCTTCATAGTCGTGGCCGCTGAGGGTCAGGTCGAAAGGAGGATAGTCCGGGGCCGATGTACCCAGGATCAATTCACGTTTGTCTTTTACCCATTGTCGTTGTGAGGTATCCAGTTGGACTTCCATGTGCCCGGCCGTCGAGCGACTGAGCAGGGAGTAATGCTCGCCGGCTGTCTTGGCCGCGAGTACTGAGGTGCTCAGGCATAAACCCGCGGCCATGAGTATTAGATGATCCTTCAAGCGGCTGGGCATCCTGTTTCTCACACTAACGCGTTACGTTTTGCCATATCGATGAGTTCAACCAGGGATTTGGCTTTGAGTTTCTGCATGAGTCGTTTCTTATAAGTACTGACCGTTTTGTTACTGAGAAACATGCCCTTGGCAATTTCTTTATTGGTGCGACCTTGGGCGAAAAGTTGTAATACCATCAGCTCTCGATCATTGACGGATTTAAACAATTCCAGGTCGGACCAGCGCGCGTCGTCACGACGAACAGGGTTCAAGGCTTGACTGGGAAAGTAGTTGTAACCTGATAAGACTGCTTTGATCGCACTCATCAGTTCACTGAGGTCTTCCTGCTTGCAGACATAGCCCGATGCGCCGGACTGCATGCAGCGAATACCGAAAAGTGTCGGGCACTGTGCAGTTAACACCAGTGTTTTTAAGGGGGTACTCATGGCGTTGAAACGGGAAAGAACTTCCAGCCCATCCAGTTTGGGAATGCTGATGTCGAGGATGATCAGGTCAGGCATGCATTCGCGAACCATCTGCATTGCATCGACCCCATTGTCAGTTTCGCCGACGACTTTGTAACCTTCATGTTCCAACAGCATTCGAACGGCAAGGCGGATAACAGGGTGATCGTCGACAATAAAAACGGAGTTCATAATCAAATCCCATACGTGCACAAATAAAGCGCGCACCTTAGCTCAGATAGTTGAGGCGCCGCATGAACTGAGGGGGCTGTAGCAGCAATACAGGAAAAGTCCTACAACCGAAGAAGAATCGGACTACGTATCAACTAGGTTTTGCATGAGGAAGGGCAAAAGTTTTGAGGGGTCGTCAAGAGATTGAAAATATTGAGTTAGAGGTGCGGGTCTTTATTTTTTGTAATGGTCTTAGTGTGTTTGGGTTCTTGTGTTTTTAGGATGAAGCCAAGGTCAACAAGTTTCTGAAGTCTGATTGTTTCAAAGGTTTGATCAAGTAACCGAGCAAGGGCAGTCCATGTTCGTGGGCCATTACTTTAAGTTGGTCCAGTTCGATGGATGTCAGGCTGCTCAAAAGTATTGCCTGCCTGATCATCCCCCGGTGACTGGCGTATTCGATCAAGTCAAGGCCCGGAAGGTCAGGCAGGCATTGGTCGCACAAAAGAATATCGAACGGTTGCGCAGCCTTGAGCATTTGTTGCAAGGCGGCTTCGGCACTGTCAGTGGCAGTCAATTGGGTGAAGCCATAACTCTCGAGCAGGTATTGAGTTGCTCGTAGCTGAAAGGGATGATCCTCCACCAGCAAGATGCGCCAATCATGTTTGAACATAGGTATTTTCATGCGTCATCTGTCGAGCAGGGGAGTGCGATTATTTCGCGAGACAGCCGAACAATCGATCAGTCCGCTCTGCACAGTGTGTAGGGCGATTCTGTCGACGTTGAAATACACATGAATGTCGAGACATTCGATCAGCCGTTCAGAGGCCTCTGACACGGCTAACCGATATGCTTCTATCCGTGGCTTGAACGACCGGTCATTTCCAGCGCCATTTCACTGGCATAGCTGTCGGTCATGCCGGCGATGAAATCAATCATGCGCAAGAAGGAGGTGTGCAAAGGGCCCTGAGGATCGGGTGCGTTGTTGCCCAACAGGTCGAGTATGCGGCGGTGCTTGAAGGATGGCGTGCGACCGTTGTGTTGCTCCAGTGCCGCGCCGCAAAAGGCGTTGAGCAGGATTTCCAGGGTGGTGTAGGCGCCGATTTCGTGGAGTGTCTTGCGCTTGTCCTGGAAGATTTTTTTGCGCGCCATGTCCTTGGCATTCAAGACGCAGCGTTTGGCGGGGCCATGCATATGTTCCACCAGGTCGCCAGGTAGCGTGCCGGCCAGCAGCGCGTCCTGTTGCTCGACGAAGGCTCGGGCTGCTGCGTTGGTCAGGTGTTCGATGGCTTTGCCCCGCAGGATCGCCAGTTTGCGCCGACGCGAATCCTGGGGACCGAGCTGGCGATAGGTTTCCGGGAGATCGTCGCCCACCAGGTCCAGCAGCAGGGACTCGACTTCGGCGTACTCCAACAGCTCCATCTCCAGGCCATCTTCCAGATCGATCAGCGCGTAGCAGATATCGTCGGCGGCCTCCATCAGGTACACCAGCGGATGACGCGCCCAACGCTGTTCTTCCAGTTGGGGCAGACCGAGTTTATGAGCGATCTGTTCCAGCAACGGCAGTTCGCTCTGATAGCAGCCGAACTTGTGCTTCTTGTAGCCCAGTGAGTCGGCGTGCCGAGCCGTCCACGGGTATTTCAGGTAGGTGCCCAGCGTGGCGTAGGTCAGCCGGGTTCCCCCTTCGAACTGGTGGTATTCAAGCTGGGTAAGCACCCGGAAACCTTGGGCATTGCCTTCGAAATTGAGGAAGTCATTGCGTTCGGCTTCGCTCATGGCATCCAGCCAGCCACGGCCTGCGGCCTGCTGGAACCAGTGGCGGATCGCGTCTTCACCAGAATGACCGAAGGGCGGATTACCAATGTCATGGGCCAGGCAAGCCGATTGCACCACCATGCCCAGGTCGCTCGGTTCGCACCAGTCGGGCAGGGCGCTGCGGATGGTTTCACCAACGCGCATGCCCAGCGAACGGCCGACGCAGCTGACTTCCAGCGAATGGGTCAGGCGCGTGTGGATATGATCGTTGCTGGAGACCGGATGGACCTGGGTCTTGCGCCCGAGACGGCGAAACGCGCCCGAGAAAATGATGCGGTCGTGGTCTTTATGGAAAGGGCTGCGGCCGAGTTCTTCCGGGCTGTGTACAGGCTTTCCGAGGCGTTCGCGGGTAAGCAGGGTTTGCCAATCCAAGGCTGGTTTCTCCGTCAGGTGACTGATCCCCTAGCTTCCCGGTTCAAGCGGGTCCCTGCAAGGAGAACTAGAGCCCTGCGGCATCGATATCGATGAGTAGCAGGCACTCACCGTTATCGGTAAATAGCCCGGCGGTCAGGCAGTACTGGACCTGGACACCAGGCACGCAGGGTTAACCTCTCGATAAAGAGGTTAATCCTGGTGATATTGAAAGAATGCAGCCAAACAGAACTGATTAATGTTTGCGCGAAGCGCTCTGCATGATCAGCTTGATCAGTGGCCCCAGCGTGACGCCCAGGCGAGCCAGCCGAGTCAGGCTGCCAATACTGCCACCCTTGGCACCTTTGCCGGTCAGAAAGCCCAACCCGATCACGGCCGCGATCCCCCAGAGCGGAGCGTGTTTGATGCCGAGACCGTCTTGCAGGTTTTGCGTCATGCCACGCACCCGTTGCAGAGGGTGCAGCAGGTGTTGGGATTCGTGGCGAATTTCCTGGCGATGCATTTCCATGCGCAGGCGGATCAGCGCTTTGCGCATTTCCGTGCGTGAGCTGTTGCGGGGAAGTTCAGACATGCTCATGGCAACAGACGCTCCCGATCATTGGCCAACTCTTCCAGGGTGCCATGGAAGGGCGAGGATTCATCGAAAATCGCTGCTCTCAAGCGCATCGCACAGAACAACGCTGCGAGGGTATAGAACACACAGAGCCCGATGATTGCTGCCAGGCGATAGGTGTCCCAAAACAGGATCAACACCAGCGTCGACAAGCCCACCAGCAACAACAAGGCAAAGACCAGCGTCAGGCCTGCAAACAGCAACAGGCTTACGGTGCGTGCTTTTTGTTCCTGCAATTCAATGCCGAACAGTTCGACATGACTGTGCAGCAGTCCAAGAAACGCGGCCCCGAGGCGCCGCGGTGATGAGCCGGTGCCCGTCGCGGACGGGTCGGATTCGCCGATCGCCATATCAGCGCCTAGTGGCTAGCAGGCCAATCAGGAAACCCACGCCAGCCGCGATTCCGACCGATTGCCATGGGTTGGCCTGGACGTAATCTTCCGTGGCGGTGACAGCGGCTTTGCCGCGCTCGCGCACAGAGTCTTCGGTCAATCTCAGGGTTTCCCGCGCGCGCAGCAGACTGTCATGGATCTGCTGGCGCAACTCATCGGCCTGATCGCCAGCCAGGGATTTGGTGTGTTCCAGCAACCTTTCAGTGTCGGTGACCAGCGTCTGAAAATCTTCCATCAGAACTTCTTGAGCAGTCTTTGCTGTGGTGCGTGCCATTGGTGATCTCCGTGAGTGGCTTCTGAAGCGTTCGAGTATGAGCCTTGCGTGAAGGTTCAGTACAAATGACTGGTACAACTTTTGCTGTGTCGTGGTGCGTCAGCCTGCGCCATTGCGCTGTTGCTGGGCATGATTTCAGGAAAACCTTAACTCAAATAATCAAAACTCGCGCAGAGACTGTGGTCTTGTGCGCCAAAGCGGTTCATCCAGATTAGCGCTGCTGTCTGGATGAGCTGCAACTTGGTGCGTCAGTCGTCCGCGCGAACTGCTTTGGTGCTTTTTTTCAGCCTTCAGGTCTGCCAATCCATGGAAAATCTGCAAAGTGCTGTGGACAGTCTGGTCCATAGCTCCAACACGTTGTTCATCCTTATCGGTGCGGTCATGGTCTTGGCCATGCACGCCGGTTTCGCCTTTCTCGAGGTGGGCACGGTTCGACAGAAGAACCAGGTCAATGCCTTGTCGAAGATCCTCAGCGACTTCGCCATTTCGACCCTGGCCTACTTCTTTATAGGCTATTGGATTTCTTACGGGGTTACTTTCATGCAGCCGGCGGCGGTGATTACTGCCGACCATGGCTATGGGCTGGTGAAGTTTTTCTTTCTGCTGACCTTTGCTGCGGCAATACCGGCAATCATTTCCGGAGGCATCGCCGAGCGCGCCCGGTTCGCCCCGCAGCTGTGCGCGACGGCGCTGATCGTGGCGTTCATCTATCCCTTCTTCGAAGGCATGATCTGGAATGGCAACTTTGGTCTGCAAGCGTGGTTGCTGGAACGTTTTGGCGCCAGCTTCCATGACTTTGCAGGCTCTGTGGTGGTTCACGCCATGGGCGGCTGGCTGGCACTCGCGGCGGTATTGTTGCTCGGCCCAAGGCAAGGTCGTTATCGCGATGGGCGACTCGTGGCATTCGCACCGTCGAGCATTCCCTTTCTCGCGTTGGGTTCGTGGATTTTGATCGTCGGCTGGTTCGGCTTCAACGTGATGAGCGCTCAGACCCTGCAAGGGGTCAGCGGGTTGGTGGCGGTGAACTCGCTGATGGCCATGGTCGGCGGCACCGTGGCGGCGTTGATCGTCGGGCGCAATGACCCGGGCTTCCTGCATAACGGCCCATTGGCCGGGTTGGTGGCGATCTGTGCCGGATCGGATCTGATGCACCCGGTGGGTGCGTTGGTGACTGGTGCCGTCGCCGGGGCACTGTTTGTCTGGTGCTTTACTGCGGCTCAAGGCAAATGGCGCATCGATGATGTGCTGGGCGTCTGGCCTCTGCATGGACTGTGTGGTGTCTGGGGCGGGATCGCTTGTGGCATTTTTGGTCAAACCGCCGTGGGTGGTTTGGGGGGCGTGAGCCTGATCAGTCAGTTGATCGGCACTTCTCTGGGGGTGATTGTGGCGCTGGCCGGCGGTTTTGCGGTGTATGGCGCGATCAAGGCGTTCCATGGTCTGCGCCTGAGCCAGGAAGAGGAGTATTACGGCGCGGACTTGTCGGTGCACAAGATCGGTGCCGTAAGTCAGGATTGAATTACTGTTCCTCATCGTCAGCGCCAGGGTAAAAACCGTGCAGCAGGCGATAGCGGTCACGCCGTACCTGGTCGACCCGGTCTCGCACCTGTTGGCCGGGTATGCCCAGCATGATCAGCGCGTGGGAGGCGAGCATCAGGCTGGACTCCAGCAACTCGGGTACGACTTCGCTGGCGCCAGCGGCCATTAACTCGGCCAACTGACTGTCGTCCCGTGTGCGCACCAGGATCGACACGCTCGGGTTGAACCGGCGTGCCTCCTTGAGTATCAACAGTGCGATGTCCGTCTTGTCCACGGCGACCACCAGCAGTCTGGCGCGTTCCAGCCCTATCGCGACCAGCAGCTCGCCGCGACGTGAGTCGCCGTAATGAACACAGCTTTCATTGACGGCTGCTTCCTGAACCCGCACCGGGTCGATATCCAACGCAATGTAAGGTTGATCTATATTACGCAGGACGCGCCCGATGGACTGGCCTACACGGCCGTAGCCACAGATCACTACGTGATTGT
Source organism: Pseudomonas sp. S2_A02 (assembly GCF_054668495.1). Lineage (NCBI taxonomy): Bacteria > Pseudomonadati > Pseudomonadota > Gammaproteobacteria > Pseudomonadales > Pseudomonadaceae > Pseudomonas > Pseudomonas sp. S2_A02. The sequence goes on from NZ_CP162776.1 coordinate 5,573,360, forward strand.
GCAAGCCTGCATTGAGCGCGCTGATTTCTTCGAGTTCGGCTTCTTCGTTGGGCTTGTGGTGCAGACGTGTGGCGATGTGGGGAGCGGCGCGCAGCAGTAAAGGCGTCACCAGCATCGAGCAGAACGTGGCGGCCAGCAGCAGGCCACCGAAGTCGGCGGGCATCAAATTGTTCTGCTGCATCTGCGCCATCAGGGCAAAGCAGAATTCGCCCCCTTGAGCCAATGCCAGGCCGCTGCGCCAGGCGGTTTCGGCATCGCTGCCGCGCCATTTGACTAGCAACGCGACCACGGTACCTTTGATCAGCAGCAACCCCAGCGTCAGGCCGAGAATCAGCAGACCGTGGCTGGCAAACAACCGCAAGTCGATCAGCATGCCGATACTGACGAAGAACACCCCGAGCAGGATATCGCGGAACGGTCGGATGTCCGCCTCGATCTGATGTCGGTAGTGACTTTCCCCCAGTAGCATACCGGCCAGAAAGGCGCCCAGGGCAGGGGAGAGGCCGAGCAGGTGAGTCAGCCAGGCCGTCAGCAAAACGATCACCAGCGCCAACAGCACGAACAGCTCTGCGGACCGGGACGCGGCGACTTCATGGAACAGCCGTGGCAGAAACCAGCGACTGACCAGCAGCAGACCGACGAACAGCACCATGGTCTTGCCCAGCGTCAATGGCAGCGCCCAATACCAGACCTGGTCGCTGGTGCCGGCGAACACCGGCACCAGGGTCAGTAGCAACACCGCGACCACGTCCTGGAACAACAGCACGGCGATGGCATTCTGGCCGTGGCGGCTGAAAAGTTCACCGAGGCTGCTCAACTCTTTGCTGACAATGGCGGTGGACGACAGCGCCAAACCGGCACCCAGTAACAGTGCTGGCGTGGTCGGCATGCCGAACAGCATCAGCAACCCTCCCAGCACCGTCCCGGAACCCAGCACCTGCAGGCTGCCCAGGCCAAATACCACCTGGCGCAGTGCGAGCATTTTCGACAGGGAAAACTCAAGCCCGAGGGAGAATAGCAAGAACACCACACCCAACTCGGCAAGGTCGGGCAACTCTTCGCTTTCATTCACCCAGTTGAACGCTGTCGGCCCGATCATCAGCCCCACGCACAGGTAGCCCAGCACCGGTGGCAAGCGCAGGCGCTGGAACAGTGCAATCACCACTAGAGAGGAGGCGAGGATGATCAACAGATTGGCGAACACAAAAAACTCCAGTGAAGTTCAGGCTACTCAAGCGTAGAAGTAAAAAAGACGCGAGCATCGCGCAAGTGCCGGTTGAGGCGAATGATTTGCATCAGGAGTTTGCCGAAATCTCTTGAAATCGGCCATCGCTCAGGCAGGTGGGGGCATTGGCTCGACTGCTTTTGATCGCGGGCCTAGAATGAGCGCTTACTTCGATGGGTCTTGTCGTCATGCCTCCTGAATGTCGCCTGTTTGGCACCCTTGGTTGCCATCTTTGTGAAGTCGCCGAAGCACTTCTGATGCCCTTTGTCGAAAACGGTTTGTTGGTGGAGTTGGTCGACATCGCGGAAAACGAAGACTGGGTCGAAGACTATGGTTTGCGTATACCGGTGCTGCGACGTCTTGATAACGGCGCTGAACTCGATTGGCCCTTCGATGCGGATCAGGTCGTCGCGTTCCTGAGCCGTGACGCCAGCTGAAGACGACCCACCCGTCGCGGTCCTCGTTTCACCCATTGGCGAAAGGTGAGCTATTCGGTTACTGTATGTGTATACAGCTATTCCGATTGCCTGCCATGCTTTTCCCGGTTTTGGGTTTAGGCCGGCGATCCCGGACGTCAGAGGGATGAACCTTGGTCAATGTCGAACAATTGAAGAACAGCGTGAACCGGATGTCGGCGGACGTGGTGCGCGAGGCCGTCCTCGAATTGCGTTTGGATGGCCTGGTCACGGAGGGAAAAACGCCCTTCAACAAATTGCATTTCAATACCTGCTTCGCCGAAATCGAAGCCTTGTTCCAGCGTGCGGGCTACCACCGGCAGCTGGATGTCGTGGGCTATCAGGGTTTGTTGTATGCGCTTTATGATCCGGGTCGCTGGGAAGCGGTCGATGTGCTGCGCTGGCTCAAGGAGTTCACCGAAGCGGCCGCTCGCACACAGTCGATACCGGCCTGAAGATTCTCTTCTAGGTTCGTTCCGGCCACTGTTGGATAATGCCGCCCTGCATTGAGGGTTAGAGCTTTTCGTATGTCCATTTCATCTTTTTCTGCTGCACATAACCAGGCCAGCACGCTCTACCTGCCGCCGGGGCCGTGGCAGACCGTACTCGATTGCCTGTGCGAGCACTTCAGCGCCATCGGTCGTGAACAATGGCTGGACAGAATTGCTCGCGGTCGTGTCCTCGATGGGCAAGGCCTGCCGATCGCCTTGGACCTGCCTTACAAGGAAGGTCTGCGGATTCATTATTTCCGTGAAGTACCGGACGAAAAACCGATCCCGGTAGTAGAGTCGATCCTTTATGCCGACGAGCATTTGGTGGTCGCGGACAAACCACACTTTCTGCCCGTGACTCCTGCCGGCGAATACGTTGAGCAGACGCTGCTGCGGCGGCTGATCCGTCGACTGGATAACCCGCATTTGGTGCCTTTGCATCGCATTGATCGGCATACAGCCGGGTTGGTGTTGTTTTCAGCCAATCCTCAGAGTCGGTCGGCCTATCAGTCATTGTTTCCTACACGCCAGATCGAAAAGCGCTACGAAGCAATTGCCCGGGCATTGCCTGAGCACTCCTTCCCGCTGGTCCATAAAAGTCGACTTATCGATGGCGAGCCGTTTTTTCGCATGCAAGAAGGTCCGGGCGTCAGCAATACCGAGACGGCTGTCGAGGTCAGGGAAAAAAACGGTGAACTCTGGCGTTATGCGCTGTACCCGGTGACGGGCAAGAAACATCAGTTGCGAGTTCACATGACAGCCCTGGGAGCCAGCATCTGCAATGATCCGTTCTATCCGCAGGTGCTCAAGGACGTTGAAGATGACTATGCCAACCCCTTGAAGCTGTTGGCCCAGGGGCTGCGATTTGTCGATCCGGTCACTGGGCAGGAAAGAGAATTCGAAAGCACTATCACCTTGCAGTGGTAATCACAGGGCTAACGACTCTGCTTTTCTTCACCCACGAAAAAGCCCGCTTTTAAAGCGGGCTTTTCTGTATCTGGTTGTCGCCGTAAAGATTACAGATCTTTAACGGTACGGACCTGATCTTTGTTGACGCGGGTGTGCTTGCCATCCAGTTGTTCGAATTCGTAAAAGCCCGATTCTTCATCGTACTTAGGCGCGTCGACGGCCTGGATTTCTCGACCGTCATTCAAGGTGATCACTGTAGGCGATGCGCAACCGGCGAGGGTCGCAAGGCCCAGTGCGAGCATGAAAGTGGCGAGGGTCCGTTGAGTCATGAGTGTGTCTCCGAATGGGAATTCTTTTGATTGCTGAGCTTGAGACGTATACAACGCGCGCAAGTTCCTTCGCGTGTCAGTCTGACACAGTGTGGTGTGTGCTTAACAGTTCCGGCGTATTGAGATTGGCCAGGCGGGGGTCGTTATCCGGGCATTGCAGGGCTGTGGCGCCCAGCTTGCGCATAAGGCGACCCGGGCTGCGCTCACCTTCTTTCCAGGCGGTCTCGAAAGCCGCTGAAAGGGCGACGGGAATCATGCACAGCAACGGTTCCCAGTGTTCGCCATGACGCAGCATCAACGGTTTGTCCGGATGCTGTCCGGCGGTTTCACGCATGCTCTGGAGCAGCGCGGCATCGATGCGTGGCACATCGCAGGGCAATACCAGTAGGTGAGTGTGGCGGGCGGCCTTCAGGCCTGCGCGGATACCCGCCAACGGTCCCGGAAAGTCGCCTTCGTCGTCATGGACCAACTGATCCGCATAAGGCGCATATTTTTCCAGGTTTCTGTTGCAGGAGATGATCAGGTCATCACTCAGCGGGCGCGTCTTGCGGTGCAGATGCGCGATCAGTGGCTCGCCGTGCCAATCCAGCAAACCCTTGTCCTGACCGCCCATGCGTTGGCCGCGCCCGCCCGCCAGGAGCAGAATGGAGCAAGGCGCCAGAGGTGTATTCGAGGTCATCGCTCTTCTCCATGGGGGCGGCGAAAAAATGAGGCGCTGTGATATAACACCGGGCTGTTTCTCCTACAACTGGACGAGCCTATGAAAGCCAAGGCTGATGTACCTTTCGCACCGCTCAACATCGCGGTGCTGACTGTCAGCGATACCCGTACCCTGGAAACCGATACCTCAGGCCAGGTCTTCGTCGACCGTTTGAGCGCTGCCGGTCATAACCTGGCGGCCCGTGTACTGCTTAAAGATGACCTCTACAAAATTCGCGCGCAAGTCGCCAACTGGATTGCCGATGAGGTCGTGCAGGTGGTGTTGATCACCGGCGGTACCGGGTTCACCGGTCGCGACAGCACGCCCGAAGCCGTGAGTTGCCTGCTGGATAAGCAGGTCGATGGTTTTGGTGAATTGTTCCGGCAGATATCGGTAGCGGATATCGGCACCTCGACGGTTCAGTCCCGGGCCTTGGCCGGTTTGGCCAATGGCACGCTGGTGTGCTGTTTGCCGGGCTCGACCAATGCGGTGCGCACCGGTTGGGACGGCATTCTCGCCGAGCAACTGGATTCGCGTCACCGTCCGTGCAATTTCGTGGCCCATCTGAAACAGGCGGCACCCTGTGAAACCCGCGGGTAAGCCAGGCAAGACTGGCAGTCTGATGGCTGTCGAGGTGGCACTGGCGCGTTTACTGGAAATGGCCGACGCCTCGAAGATTCGTGAACACGAACGCTTGCCGTTGGCGCAGGTTCAGGGGCGTGTACTGGCCATTGATCTGGTCTCGACACTGGATTTGCCGCCTTGGCCGAACAGTGCCATGGACGGTTATGCCTTGCACCTGGCCGACTGGACGGGAGAGCCGTTGGTGGTCAGTCAGAAGATTTTTGCAGGCCAGGCCCCGGAGCCCTTGAAGCCGGGTACCTGTGCGCGAATCTTCACCGGCGCGCCTGTGCCTGCAGGTGCCGACTGTGTCGAGATGCAGGAGAACGCCGAGGTTCAGGCGGATGAGCGGGTACGTTTCACCGAGACCATGAGCCCAGGAAAGAACATCCGTCCACAAGGTCAGGAAGCCACTGTCGGTGAACTGATCCTGCCCGCCGGAACGCGTCTGGGGCCTATCGAGCAGGGGCTGGCGGCATCGCTGGGATGCGCTGAGCTGGACGTGGTTCGCAAAATTCGTGTTGCTGTCTTATCTACCGGTGATGAGTTGATTGAGCCTGGTCAGGCCCTTGGGCCGGGACAGATCTACAACAGTAATCGAGTATTGCTCTGCAGCTGGTTGCAGCGATTGGGTTGTGAGGTGATCGATGCCGGCATTCTTCCCGATGATTTAGCGACCACTCGTGCCCGCCTCGGTGAGTTGAAGAATGTCGACCTGATTCTCTCGACCGGTGGCGTATCGGTGGGGGAGGCCGACTTTCTGGGCATCGCCTTGCGGGAAGAGGGTGAATTGACTCTGTGGAAGCTTGCCATCAAACCAGGTAAGCCGCTGACGTTCGGGCATTTTCGCGGCGTGCCTGTGATTGGTCTGCCCGGTAATCCGGCGTCGACCCTGGTGACTTTTGCTCTGTTGGCAAGGCCCTACCTCTTGCGCCGCCAAGGCGTAAAAGAGGTTGAGCCCCTGAAGTTCCAGGTGCCGGCAGGGTTTGTCTGGCCCAAAGCTGGTAACCGACGTGAGTACTTGCGTGGGCGTCTGGAGAATGGCCGGGCAATCATCTACAAGAATCAGAGCTCTGGCGTACTGCGCAGTGCTGCCTGGGCTGACGGTCTGGTTGAAGTGCTGGAGGACCGTACGCTGCTCGAGGGTGATTATGTGAGCTTCATCCCGCTGAGTGAAGTCTTGAGCTGATACAGGCGCTGGTTTTGCCACGCAAGCCCGATTGATCGCATTGGGCTTGCGTGCATACACATTCTAATGTGCCAGAAGTGTCACGACCTGGTCGAAGCGGCTGTTGGCGATCCAGGCCAGAAGTCCCAGGATCACGGCTGTTCCACCAGCTGAATAGGCAAGCCTGTGTTTAATGGATTTGACGTCACCCCGGACTTCATCCATGTCTCTTCGGATGTACTTGAGGTGTGTCTCCAGTTCAATAACGCGAGGTTCCATATCAACTTCTCCGGCGGGCTTTGCACTGTTTTTGAGTTCAGCCTGATGATTGGCGCGATTTTCAGCGAACGGCGCGACTGGAGTAACCGGTAGTCTGAGGTCATGGCTTTGCATGGAGTAGCTGGCTCCTTGCGTTAAAACCGTTCGAGTGGCCGATGCCAATGTTGCGTGCGCTTTTTGAGGCCCTTAAGGTTGTTCCATTCATTGTTTTCACGTCCCTGTATAAATCAACGGGTGATGACTGATAGCCGAGACACGACGGTGTACCAATTGCCCGGGTGGGTCAATTGAGCCGATTCCTCATGTTTTGTAAGAAAAAATACCGCTCTGTAGGACTCACGTTTCCTGCCCTTGGAAATAATTGAAATCCTTGCGACTTTTATAAGGGGCTGCGAGGTCAACATATCCTATGGAATTTGCGGATATGGGGAGTGGCCAAAATGAGCGAGCGCAAGGCGCTGTTGATCCTGCATGGCAAGCAGGCACTCAATGAGGAGGTTCGTGCAGCCGTCGAAGGCAAGCGCCAGCAGGGCTGGGAACTGGCTGTTCGGCTGACCTGGGAGGCCGGCGATGCGCAGCGGCTGGTGGAAGAAGCGCTGACGGCAGGTTATACGCAGCTGATTGCCGGCGGTGGGGATGGCACTTTGCGTGATATCGCCGAAGCCATGGCGGCGCATTCGACGCAGGCCAGTCTGGTGCTTTTGCCCTTGGGCACCGCCAACGATTTTGCTCGCGCTGCCGGTGTGCCTCTGGAGCCCGCTCAGGCATTGGACCTTCTGGAGGTTGCCCCGCGAGCCATTGATCTGGGAGAAGTCGGCGGGCAGGTTTTCCTGAACATGGCCACCGGCGGTTTTGGCAGTCAGGTCACGGCCAATACCTCCGAGGATCTGAAAAAAATTCTTGGAGGCGCCGCTTATCTCTTCACGGGTTTATCGCGCTTCAGTGAGTTGCATGCGGCCTATGGCGAGTTGCAGGGGCCGGATTTTCACTGGCGCGGCGAATTGCTGGCGTTGGGCATTGGCAATGGTCGACAGGCTGGTGGTGGTCATGTGTTGTGCCCGCAGGCGCTGGCTGACGATGGTCTGTTGGATATCAGCATTTTGCCCGCGCCACAGGAAGTGGTCGGTACCTTGAAAGACCTGCTGGCCGATGGTTTCGGGATCGACAATATGTTTGTGCGAGCTCGCTTGCCATGGGTCGAGATCAAAGTATCGGAGGGTCTTTATATCAACCTTGATGGTGAGCCTCTGGAGGGCGATAGTCTGCGATTCTCGGCGCGCCCGGCGGCATTGCGGGTGCATTTGCCCGAGGGCTCGCCGCTGCTGAGTGTCTCGAGTCCAGCTAATCGTCCAGACTGATGATTTGCTCGCGCACGGCGAACAGTACCAGACCGGCCACATCGTAGATCTGCAAGCGTTTCATGATTTGTGAGCGGTGGGTTTCGACAGTCTTGATGCTCAGACCCAAGCCATTGGCGATTTCCCGGGTGGATTTGCCGCGAACGATCAGTCGCAGGATTTCCAGCTGACGTGCCGTCAGGTTGTGCGAGTCCTGGGTTTGCGTTTGATTTTTCTGGGTTCGGGTCAGCGCCTGGTTGATGACTGTATGGGCAATGGCCGGGCTCAGGTAGCGTTCGTTATTGCGCAAGGCACCCAGGGCATGTTCGAGTTCGGTGGGCGTGGTGTCCTTGAGCAGGTAGCCATGAGCCCCTGATTCCAATGCCTGCATGATGAGCGCCGGGTCGGTGTGCATCGACAGGATGAGCACTTTGCACTGAGGGCGTACTCGCTTGAGTCGCTGCAAGGCTTCAAGGCCACCGGTTTCCTTCATGGAAATATCCAGCAGAATGATGTCCGGCGATAGCTGCTCGACCATCTCGACCAACTGCGAGCCGTCATTGGCCTCCCCGATTACCGCATAGCCGGGAATATCCAGCACCAGAGCGCGCACGCCAGCCCTGATCAGCGAGTGGTCGTCCACCAGAAGTAAGTTACAAGTCAATGCATAACCTTATTCGTACTGGCCCGTTCTAGCGCACGGGGCGCCCAGGGGAAGAGTGCTTCTATTTGAGTGCCTTTGCCCGGTTCGCTGGTCACGGTCAGTGTGCCACCTAACTGATCGATCCGTTCCGACATTCCGGCCATTCCGCGTTGCCCCTCGCGAGCGGGATCTGCCGCTGGCGCGAAACCCAGGCCATCGTCGCTGATCAACAGCGTCAGGCCCAGAGACAGGCGTTGCAGGCGAACCAACAGATTTTTGGCCTCGGCGTGACGCAGTATATTGGTAACTGCTTCTTGAGTGATTCGAAAAGCTGCCACTGCCATTTCCTCAGGTATGCCCGTCAGGCGTTGATGGCATTCCAGGCTCCAGCTCACGGAGGTATTGGCCAGAGTCCTGAGTAAATGTGCACGCAAACTGGCTTCCAGCCCGAGACTGGTTAGTTGCCGTGGATTGAGGATGGCCGAGACGTCCCGAACCTTGGTCAGGGTTTCGTCCAGCGTATCGCAGAGTACCGAGCACTGCCCCTGCAGTTCTTCGGGTAGTCGACGTTTGAGCCATTCACTTTGAAGTTTTGCGGCGGTCAGCAATTGACCGATGTCATCATGCAGTTCCCGACTCAGGCGGTGGCGTTCGTTTTCCTGCACTTCCAGCAGACGGTCAGCCAGTTCTTGAGGTTGAAACTTTATCGATTTGCGCGAGAGACAATGTCCCACCCAGACACAGGTCAGCGCTGCACTGTTGAGCACCAGCAGACTCACCGGCAGAGGCATGGACAAGCTGTAGACCAGCAGGCTGCCAAGCGCCGAGCAGATGCACACTAAAAGCGTGAACCGGCGCGCGTTTTTTCGGGAGGGTGGCCACAGGGTAATTGACTTGAGGCTGGCGTACATAGCGGATGGAGCCAATGGATGTTCGCTGCGGGTAGACCGGCCATCAGGGCTGACGGGTCTCTGTGTGGAAGTCGTTGTGTGAAGTCGCCTTCAATGGCTGCGGTGCAGTGACTGAAATACAGCCTTGAATGTGTTTGGCTGGAGTCACTTTGCCATTAATTGGCGTCAACTAATGGTCGGCATAATACCACTTAAGAGACCGTTGGTCGCGTTCGGTATATAGCTCTATACAGTCAGGAAATATAGTTTTTGGACGGTAGTTCCATAATGGAAAAACTTTCGAGTTTTATCGTAGGAAGATATCGATTGCCAGGCAGTTTATTTTATTGGATAGGCACTATCTGAAGTCGAGACAGGGATAACTATTTGTTTCGCGCTGTCGTCGAATGGTCAGAGTTCTTCAATTGCGACATGACAATAAAAAGCGCAACACGGCCAGAGGCCAGTGATTTCAGGCTTGCCGTTCCGCGAACGAAACGAGCCTGAACGGTCTGGAGTGGTTGTGCGGCTGAAACTGACTTTGTCCTACTTGAAACGCAAACGCTTCAATCAGTGAGGTCTGTTCAGTGTCATCCAGACCGAGCTGGCCAGTAGTCTGGTCAATGAGTTCGAGTTGCCAGGCCATTAGTGTGAAGCAGTCCTTGAGTGCGTCCAGGGCTTGATCGTGCAGGTCCATGTGGTTCTGAGCGTGATTCAGCAATCCATGAATATGCAGCGAGAACTCCGAAACCGTCGCCAGTGCCAGGGCATCGGCCTTGCTGGACAGCTTGAGAAGGGTGCTGAGCATGCAATCGATGGCGTCCTTGTCATTGCTGATCAGTTGCAAATGACTCAGGCATTCCTCGGATTTGGCCAAGAGTGTTTCAGCCTCGACGAGAAACTCTGGAAATCGCTGAGCCCACTCTTTGGTGTCGTTCGGCATGCTTATCTCCACAACGTCATGTCAGATGAGGGAATGTCGTGTGTGCCGACGAGAACCATACATGTCCCGGCGCTGGCAAGCCTTCGTGAGATCGCGCTCTGGCAGGTTTGAGCGCCAGCTGGGGAACTCGAGAGGGTGGATGGCCACTGACCTGCGATCGCACACAAAAGCCTGACTCCGTTCATGCAATGAGAATGGCGTCACATTAATGGCTATTGGATATTGCGAATATCAGGTTGGGCCTGATTGTTACTAGGGGAATCCCTTACGCAGGGGAACCTAACGTGCAAACCGAGGTCGCGCCGCAGGGAATAAAAGCAGATGAAAAATCACGGAGACAGTAAAGCATGATGTTAATGTGACATCAATGCCTGGTCGTGGCATTTTGTCTGGGGGTCAAGGTCCGGCAAAAACAGCCGATAACTCCCTTTAGTGAATTCAACAGAACAAGCCCAGGAGTCATCAATGGCCGGCATTCTCGACACGGTAGACCAACGCACGCAACTGGTGGGTGAGAATCGCCTGGAAATTCTCATGTTCCGGCTGGCCGGACGACAGTTGTTCGCGATCAACGTCTTCAAGGTCCAGGAAGTGTTACAGCTGCCGAAGCTTACGTTGATGCCCCAACGCCATCCCTTTGTTTGCGGAGTGGTCAACCTGCGTGGCCAGACGTTGCCCGTGATCGATCTGTCCCAGGCTATCGGCATGCGGCCGCTGGTGCCAAGCCCCACCAGTACGATCATCGTCACCGAGTACAACCGATCGGTGCAGGCGTTCCTGGTCGGCGGCGTGGACCGCATCGTCAACATGAACTGGGAAGCTATTTTGCCGCCGCCGGCCAGTGCCGGTCGCCAGCATTACTTGACCGCCATCAGCAAGGTCGATGATCAGTTGGTAGAAATCATCGACGTCGAAAAAGTCCTGGCCGAAATCGTTCCGTACAACGCCAAGGTCTCGCGCGACAAACTCGACGATCCGGTTCTGGAGCTCGCCCGTGGTCGTGAAGTGCTGCTGGTGGATGACTCGAATGTGGCCCTGTCGCAGTTGCGCGATACATTGGGTCAACTGGGCGTGAAGATGCACATCGCCAGCGATGGTTTGAAGGCGCTGAACATGCTCAAGGCCTGGGCCGATACGGGCGAAGTCATGACCGACAAGCTGCTGATGATCTTTACCGATGCGGAAATGCCGGAAATGGACGGCTATCGCCTGACTACCGAAATCCGCAACGACCCCCGTTTGCGCGGCCTTTATGTGGTCTTGCACACTTCGCTGTCAGGCAGCTTCAACGACTCGATGGTGAAGAAAGTCGGCTGCGACAACTTCCTCTCCAAGTTCCAGCCCGACAAACTCGTCGACGTGGTGCGCCAGCGTCTGATGCTCGACGCAGTATCTGCTTGATAACGATCTGGAAAAAAGCGCAGTTGCAGTGTTCGGGCCGCTGCGCAGCCAAGCCCCAATGCCGGTAAGTTGAGCGACGAAAACCCTGTGGGAGCGTGGCTGTCCGCGAAGAGTGCACCGCGGTTTTTCAGGTATTACGCGTCATCGTTCTTCGCGGGCAAGCCACGCTCCTACAGGTTCTGCGCAAACTCCCCCTGTCACAGGGCCTTTGATTCGGCAATCAAGCTCGTATAGGGTGGCGTTTTTACCCACCAGGGAGCTGGCCATGCTGCGTCTGAGCGCGCTTTATCGTTTTCCGTTGAAATCCGGCAAGGGCGAGACCCTCAATCAGGTCAGCCTGGACAAGCTGGGACTGGACGGCGATCGACGCTGGATGCTGGTGGACGAAGCCAGTGGGCGCTTTCTCACCCAGCGCGCGGTGGCGAAAATGAGTCAGCTGTCGGCGTTGTGGAATGCCGATGGCGGCTTGACCCTCAGTGCCCCAGGCCATTCACCGATCGATATTGCGTTGCCTGACGATGAAGCCGATCTGCGTGGGGTGACCATCTGGCGCGATACCTTGCGCGTCCCCGATGCCGGCGATGCGGCGGGTGCCTGGGTCAGTGAGTTCATCGGCAAGCCGACGCGTCTGGTGCAAGTGCCGCTTGATCGCGCCCGGACCACCCAGTCCGGTTACGGCAAGGACGACGATCAGGTGGCTTTTGCCGACGGTTTTCCGTTGTTATTGATTGGTCAGGCGTCGCTGGAAGACTTGTCGAGCAAGGTCGGGCGGCCGCTGGAGATGTTGCGCTTTCGGCCCAATCTGGTGATCGAGGGCAGCGAGGCGTATGCCGAAGATGGCTGGAAGCGCATTCGCATCGGCGATGTCGAGTTCCGCGTGGTCAAGTCCTGTTCACGCTGCATTCTGACCACCATCGACCCGCAGACCGGCGAACGCAGCGAAGATCGTGAACCGCTGGCGACCTTGCAGAAATACCGGGCCCAGGAAGACGGCGCGATGTTCGGCCAGAACCTGGTCAACGACGGTAACGGCCGCCTGGAAGTCGGCATGCCGGTGACGATCCTCGAATAAAAGCCCTTCAAAATGAAAAAATGCCCGTGTCCAAGGACACGGGCATTTTTTTTGTCGCTGTGAAAACCCAGGGTTTTAGCCGCGGTATTCGCACAGGTAAGCGGTGTCGACGGCCACTTTCAGCTGGAACTTGCTGTTGGCGGGTACGTTGAACTGGCTACCGGCGGCGAAGGTTTCCCAGGTGTCGCTGTCAGGCAGTTTGACGGTCAGGGCGCCGGACACCACGTGCATGATTTCACGCTGGCTGGTGCCGAATTCGTATTCGCCCGGTGCCATGACGCCGATGGTCGCTGGACCTTCAGCGGTGCCAAAGGCGATCGACTTGACGGTGCCGTCGAAGTACTCGTTGACTTTAAACATGGGCGGTTCCTCGAAAAGGGCTAAAAAGGGCCGGCCAGTATGCACAAGGTGTCGATAGGCGTCACCTCCTGCACTCAAGGATTAGCGGGGAAAATCAACGGTAACAAACGTGCGGTATTGCGCGCGTCTTCCAGCGCCCGATGCTGCTGACCGGTGAACTGCAGGCCCGCCAGTTGCAGGGCTCCATTAAGCCCCAGCGGGCGCTCCAGCCGACAAGCCTTGGCGAAGCGTTGCTTGAGGTTCATGTGCGGCACCCGGCTCAGGGTGCTGTCGAGTTGCAGGCGCTGCCAGTCCTGAAGCAGTTGTTTGCGGTCGTAATCACCCCAACTGGCCCAGCCTTCCAGGCTCGCGTGATGTTGGCCGAGCCAGCGTTCGAACAACGGCCAGATGTCGGTGAGCGGCTGTGCGGCATCGATATTGGCCTGGGTGATGTGGGTCAGTTCCCGGCAAAACGGCGTCAGCAAGGGCCGGCGCAACGGGCGCACGAAGCACTGGAAGTGATCCAGTTCCTGGCCTTTGCGGTCCACGAGGGTGGCACCGATTTCGATGATTTCCATTTCTGTTACTGGCCAGCCACCCTCATCGGTGGTGGCTTCCAGATCAATGACCAACCAGTGAGGCATCGCAGGGTTCCTGGTATCCGCGTCCTGATAGGGCTTGAGCGTAGCCAAACGCGGCGGATCCGCCTAGCGGCTTATTCGACCTCTAACAAAATCTGACGATTTTTGACCTGATCGCCTACCTTGATCTGCAACCGTTTGAGCACGCCGTCGATACCCGATTTGAGCGGATGCTCCATTTTCATTGCTTCAAGCACCACCAGTAGCTGACCTTTGCTGACCGGGCTGCCCTCACTGATCAGTACATCGACGATCGCCCCGTCCATCGGCGCCTTGAGCGTGCCGGAACTGACACTGACCTGGCCGCCGATCAGCGCCTGGGTCCGATCGACCAGCCGCAGGCTGCCGGGGCGCGTGAACAACCACAGTTGCCCGGCTTCGAGGCGATAGGCATGGCGTTGGCGAATGCCGTCGATTTCCAGGGTGGCCCAGCGTCCGTCGCATCCGATGACCTTCAGTTCGAGGGCGCGAGTGCGAACCTGAACGCGGTAGGGTTTGCCAGGTTCAGCGTTCAATTCCACCGGCCAATCCTGATCCTCCAGGCCGATTCGGTAGTGCAAGGGCACGCTGGCGTTGTTGCGCCAACCGGCCAGCGGGGCGCGGTGAGCCTGTGCTGAAGCTTGATAAAACAGTGCCGTGGCGATGGCCAGTTCTTCGGCGTTTGGCACATGGGGATACAGGCAGGGATGATCGGCGAAGTGCGTGGGGATGAACCCGGTGCTGAACTCGCCGCTGATGAACTGCGGATGTTCCAGCAGACTGGCGAGCAAGCGCTGATTGCCTTGCACGCCCAGCAGCACGCTGTCCTGCACCGCCCGCAACAACTTGCGCCGGGCTTCTTCGCGGGTGGCACCGTGGGCGATGAGCTTGGCCAGCATTGGGTCATAGAACGGGCTGACAGACTGGCCTTCGATCAGACCATGGTCGATCCGCACGTCGCCCTGCAACGCAGGTTCCCAGGCTACGATTCGCCCGGTTTGCGGCACAAATCCCAGGGCCGGATCTTCGGCGTACAGGCGCACCTCCATGGCATGCCCGTTGAGCTGCATCTGCTCCTGTCGCAACGGCAGTGGCAACCCTTCGGCGACGTGTAACTGCCAGGCCACCAGATCAAGACCGGTGATCAGCTCTGTCACTGGGTGTTCCACTTGCAGCCGGGTGTTCATTTCTAGAAAGTAAAAGCGCCCGCGAGCATCCAGCAGGAATTCCACAGTGCCAGCGCCGACGTAATTCACCGCGCGTCCTGCCTTGAGCGCTGCATCCCCCATGGCTTGGCGCAACTCGGTCGTCATCACCGGGCAGGGCGCTTCTTCGATGATTTTCTGGTGGCGGCGCTGGATCGAACAGTCGCGCTCGCCAAGGTAGATCAGGTTGCCGTGCTGATCGCCGAACACCTGAACCTCGACGTGACGCGGGTCGATCAAGGCTTGCTCGAGGATCAGTTCGTCGCAGCCAAACCCATGCAGCGCTTCGGAGCGTGCGGTACGGAGTTGCTCCAGCAACTCGGCGGCGCTATGCACCAGACGCATGCCACGCCCGCCACCGCCGGCACTGGCCTTGATCATCAGCGGGTAGCCGATGCGTTCGGCTTCGCGGTTCAGGGTCGCGTCATTCTGATCGCTGCCCTGATAGCCTTTGATGCAGGGCACGCCCGCTTTGATCATGGCGAGTTTCGACAGACGTTTGCTGCCCATCAGTTCGATGGCCTCGGGGCTGGGGCCGATGAAGATGATGCCGGCCTGTTGGCAGGTGAGGGCGAATTCTGCGTTTTCCGAGAGGAAGCCGTAACCGGGATGGATCGCATCGGCACCGGTGCGCCGGGCGGCCTCGATGATCGCCGCAATGTTCAGATATGACTGCTGCACTGGGGCCGGGCCGATGTTCACGGCTTCGTCGGCCATCTGCACATGCAAGGCATCGGCGTCGGCATCGCTGAACACGGCGACGGTGCGGTAGCCAAGCGCTTGCGCGGTGCGCTGGATGCGGCAGGCGATTTCACCGCGGTTGGCGATCAGGATTTTGCTGAAGGCGGGCATGGGTTGTTCCCTTTGTATTGCGATGAATGTGATGGCCTCTTCGCGGGCAAGCCTCGCTCCTACAGGGGTATCACGCAGTCCGTAGGAGCGAGGCTTGCCCGCGAAGCTCTTAAATCGCCCAACCCGGTTTACGCTTCTGCACAAAAGCCATCGTCCCCTCGACCCCTTCATCCCCGGTCACCGCTTCACTGAACCACTCGGCCGCCTGATCCAGCAGGCCATCCGAGAGTTGCACCGCACTCGCCAGCAAGAGTTTTTTGGTCGCCGCATTCGCCCCAGGCGCGCAACACAACACATGGGCCAGCACCTCATCGAGGCGCTCGGCCAAGGCTTGCGGGTCATGCTCGACAAAATGCACCAGTCCCATCCTCCGCGCCTGGTTGCCATCGAACCGTGCGGCGGTCAGGGCCAGTCGGCGAGCCTGGGTCAGGCCGATGCGCTGCACCACGAACGGCGCGATCTGCGCCGGCAACAGGCCGAGGCTGGTTTCCGGAAGGCCGAATTGCGCCTGATGATCGGCCATCGCGATGTCACTGACGCAGGCCAGACCGAAACCACCGCCAAGCACCGCGCCTTGCAGCACGCTGATGACCACTTGCGGCGCGTGCTGGGTTTCTTCCAGCAAGGCGCCGAACGCACGGTTCAATTTGCGGTAGGCGGTCGCGCCTTGAGCGCGGGCATTGGCCATGTCCTTGATGTCGGCACCGGCACAAAAATGCCCACCGGCACCGCCGATCACCAACGCGCGAACCTGCCGGTCATCCCGCACCGCCGCCAGCACCGCGCGCAGCTCGGCGACCATTTGCAGGCTCATGGCGTTGCGACTGTCGGGGCGATTGAGGGTGATGTGCAGGACGCCGTTATGCCGTTCGAGCAACAGGGTCTGGCAAACGGGAAGGGTGTTCATTTCTTTTTCCCCGGCAGGATGCCCATGAGTTTGCAGATGATCCCCAGCATGATTTCGTCGGCACCGCCGCCGATCGACACCAGTCGCACGTCGCGGTAAGCCCGGGCCACCGGGTTGTCCCACATGAAGCCCATGCCGCCCCAATATTGCAGGCAACTGTCGCTGACTTCCCGCCCCAGCCGCCCGGCCTTGAGTTTGGCCATGGACGCCAGACGGGTGACGTCCTGGCCTTTGATGTATTGCTCGGTGGCTTGATAGACCAGCGCCCGCAGGCATTCGATTTCGGTTTGCAGTTCGGCCAGGCGGAAATGGATGACCTGATTGTCGATCAGCGCATTGCCGAAGGTTTTGCGCTCCTTGCAATACTCGATGGTGCTGTCGACGCAGTACTCCAGGCCTTTGATCATGTTTGCCGCGCCGAACAGCCGTTCTTCCTGGAACTGCAGCATCTGCATCATGAACCCTGCGCCTTCGTGCCCGATGCGGTTGCGTTGCGGCACGCGCACGTTGTCGAAGAATATCTGGGCGGTTTCCGAGCTGCGCATGCCGAGCTTGTCCAGGTGCGAGCTGAGGCTGATGCCGGGGCTGTTCATCGGCACCATGATCAGCGACTTGTTGATGTGCGGTTTGTCGTCCGAGGTGTTGGCCAGCAGGCAGATGAAGTCGGCGCTCGGCGAGTTGGTGATCCACATCTTGCTGCCGTTGATCACGTAGTCGTCGCCGTCCTTGCGGGCGGTGGTTTTCAAACCGGCTACGTCGGAGCCGGCACCGACTTCAGAGACGCCGATGCAGCCAACCTGCTCGCCGGTGATCGCCGGCCGCAGGAATTCTTCGCGCAGTTCATCGGAGCCGAAACGCGCCAAGGCCGGGGTGCACATGTCGGTCTGCACGCCGATGGACATCGGAATACCGCCGCAATGAATGGTGCCGAACTCTTCGGCGGCCACAATCGAATAACTGTAATCGAGCCCCATGCCGCCGAATTTTTCCGGTTTTGAAATCCCCAGCAGACCGAGGTCGCCCGCCTTGCGAAAGATCTCATGGATCGGAAAGCGCCCGGCCTTTTCCCATTCATCGACATGAGGATTGATCTCGTGATCGACGAATTGGTGGACGGTACGGCGCAGTGCTTCGTGTTCCTGGGTGAAGATCATTTTTTATTGTTCTCCTGACGAACCCGATCGTTCCCATGCGCAGCAAAGGAACGCCTCTATGGACGCTCTGCGTCCGCCGTGGGGACGCGGAGCGTCCCGGCTGCATTCCCACGCAGAGTGTGGGAACGATCAATCAAAACCGCGCGACGCCGAAACTGTTGGATTGCAGCGAACGAACCTCGGCCTCATGGCAGATATCCAGCAAATACCCGAGCAACGTGCGGGTATCCCGCGGATCAATCAGCCCGTCGTCCCACAGATTGGCGCTGCCATACAGCGCGGTGGACTGGCTGTCGAGTTTCTGCGCGGTGACCTGTTCCAGCATGTCGAGCATTTTCGGGTCGGGCACCAACCCGTCCTTGAGGTGTTTGGCTTCGGTGACGATCCGCAATACTTTGCCGGCCTGAGCGCCCCCCATCACCGCAGTGCGGCTGTTGGGCCAGGCGAAGATGAATCGCGGGTCGAGGCCACGGCCGCACATCGCGTAGTTGCCGGCGCCGTAGGAACCGCCGACGACGATCGTCAATTTAGGCACCCGCGCATTGGCCACCGCTTGAATCATTTTCGCGCCGTGCTTGATCACGCCTTGTTGTTCCGACTCGGTGCCGACCATGAAACCGGTGGTGTTGTGGAAAAACAGCAGGGGCGTCTGGCTCTGGTCGCAGAGCTGAATGAACTGTGCAGCCTTGCTCGCACCTTTGGGCGTAATCGGGCCGTTGTTGCCGATGAAGCCGCAGGCTCGACCCTGAATCTGCAAATGCCCGCAGATTGTTTGCTGGTCGAACTCGCCCTTGAATTCGAGGAAGTTCGAGGCGTCGGCAATCCGGGCGATGATTTCGCGCACGTCATAGGGTTTTTTCGGGTCATCCGGGATCAGACCCAGCAGTTCGTCGATGGGGTAGAGCGGTTCTTCCCACCGACGTTCGGGTAACCATTGCAGCTGATCGTTCCACGGCAACAGGCTCATGATCTCGCGCACCTGGCGCACGCCATCGGCATCGTTCTCGGCCAGGTATTCGGCGGTGCCGGCGGTTTGCGCGTGCATCTCGGCGCCGCCCAGTTCTTCATCGGTGGCGACTTCACCGGTGGCGGCCTTGAGCAACGGCGGCCCGGCGAGAAACAGTTTGGCCTTGCCGCGCACCACCACCACGTAATCCGACAACCCCGGCTGATAAGCGCCGCCCGCCGTGGCCGAGCCATGGACCACGGTGATTTGCGGCAAGCCCATGGCCGACATCCGCGCCTGATTGGCAAAGCTGCGCGCGCCTTCGACGAAAATCTCCGCCGCGTAATTGAGGTTGGCGCCGCCGCTTTCGGCGAGGGTGATTACCGGCAGTTTGTTTTCCATGGCGATCTGTTGCAGGCGCAGAGACTTTTTCAAACCACTGGGGGAAATGGTTCCGCCCTTGATCGCGCTGTTGTTCGCCACCACTAGCACCCGTGCGCCGGACACGTAACCGATTCCGGCGATCAAACCGCCCCCAGCCGAACTTCCGTCCTTGTCGTCGTGCAGCTTGTAGCCGGCCAGGCTCGCCAGTTCGAGGAACGGCGCGCCTGGATCGAGCAATAGATTAAGACGTTCACGGGGCAGCAGTTGCCCGCGCTTGTCGAACCTGGGCTTGGCTTCGGCGGCTTTGCTCAGCAGGTTCTGTTCGAGCTGACGGACCTGCTCGATGCCGGCCAGCATGGCCGTCCGGTTGCGGGCGAACGCTTCGCTGAACGGATCTACCTGGGACTGGATGACCGGCATGGTTACTCCTTGTCCTTGAGCTCGTCTGGTTTGGATATGTCTGGTTTGAGCGCGTCGGGTTTGAGTACTTCAGGTAAATAGGCGCGGTGAAAGCCGTTGTACGAGTGGCTGTTCTGCGCCTTGTGCATCGGCCAGGCCCGCCCGCCGAGGCTGGCGGCACCGTCGATGCGCAACGTGCTGCCGCTGACAAAAGCGGCTGCCGGGCTGAGCAGGAAAACAATCGCCGCGCTGATTTCCGATTCGGTGCCGATGCGCTTGAGCGGTACGTGTTCGCACAGGGTCGGGATCACGGCCCGGAACGCGCCTTCGTAGGTGTCCATGCCGCTGGAGGCGACCCAGCCTGGCGCGACGGCGTTGACCCGCACGCCGGCATAGCCCCATTCAAACGCGGCGGTCTTGGTGAAGTTGTCCATGCCCGAGCGCGCCGCGCCCGAGTGCCCCATGCCGGGCATGCCACCCCACATGTCGGCGAGCATGTTGACGATGGCGCCGCCATGCTTGCTCATCGACTGATTGAACACCTCACGGGCCATCAGAAAGCCGCCCACCAAATTAGTGCGCAATATGGTTTCGAAACCTTTCTGATTGATCGACGCCAGGGGCGAGGGGTACTGCCCGCCAGCATTGTTGACCAACCCATGAATCGGCCCGTGTTTACGGATCAATTCGCTGACCAATTGCGTGACGGCGTCTTCATCGCGGATATCGCAGACCTGCCAACTGGCTTTACCGCCGTCTTCGGTGATTTCAGCGGCGACCTTTTTCAGTTTCTCGGCATTACGCCCCACCAGCAGCACATGTGCGCCGAGGGCTGCGAGCTCGTGAGCGGTGCAACGACCGATGCCGCTGCCGCCACCGGTGACGATGATGTTTTGGCCAGCGAACAGGTCGGGTTTGTAAATCGAGTCATAAGCCATGGCGACGGTCCTCTTAGGGGGCGTTCTCAATTAGTTTCCCTGCCGCGTTGTCGCCTTAAAGCGGGCCAGGCAAGGCGCAGGCCGCTGGGAATGGTAGCTCCCTTTCCAAGGCCTGCAACGCAGCCTGGCCCGCTTTAAGGCACAACCCGAAGGGCCGGGCCTGCTGTTGTGCAGGGCTGTGTTGCTTGAAGCTTATTTGGAATGACCAAACTACGCTTCTCGCGCCTTGCCCTGCACAACAGCAGACCCGGCGCGGCGGGGAAACTAATTGAGAACGCCCCCTAGACCTGATCGGCGATGCGCTGCGGCACCGGAATCTGGATCTCCAGCAGTTGTTGGGCGAATGCCTTGCCTTGCGGGTCGATCCGCAGGCTGGCCACGCCACCGCCGCCGAGCGCGTTCTCCAGAAGAAAATTAAAGCTCTGAGTGCCGGGTAAATACCAGCGTTCGACACGCCCGTGGATCGGGTCAAGGACATGGCTCATCCAGTCGACGATCACTTCCGGGGTCAGAGCCTCGGCGATCCACGGCAAGTAGTCGGGATGGCGGGCCATGACGCCGATATTGCTGTGATTGCCCTTGTCGCCGGAGCGCGCCACGGCGAGTTTGATCAGGGCCACGCTGGCGTCGGCGCGCTCTGCGGGTTGGGGCGGCTCGAACGGTAGCGGCAAGTCAGCCGGGTCGAGTACATCGAGGGCGGGCAGGGCGCATGGGTGGCGTTCACCGGCGAGGTCGATTTCCAGGGCGCAGGCCGTTTTGTCGATCAGGAATGAAAATAGCCGGATCAGCGGGTACACCGTCGGCCGCCCGCCGACAATCCCGGTCAACCCCGGCGCCATGCCGGTGGCGGCTTGGGCGATTTCCCGGGAAAACAGAATCAAGGCCTGTTTGCCTGGGTGGCGCACGGCGAGTTTGATCACCACTTCGCGGCTGTCCTTGCGCTGGCCATGGGGGCCGTAAGTGGCTTCGCTGCCCAGCAGTTCGATGTTCACTTCGCTGTAGGGCGCCCAGCCGCGCTGGCTGAAGATTTCCGAGGTCTTGTTGATGATCGCCTGGCTGACCCGTCGGGCCTTGGCCACGGCATCGATCCCGGCAATCAGGCAACTGGCGGTACAGCGGAAACCGTCCGGATACGTGGCGCTGACCTTGTACTGATCGGTCGGCGGCAAGCCTTTTGCGCCATGCACCTGAACCGCGTTTTTGCCTTGTTGCACGAGTTTGACCTGACTGAAATCGCACACCACATCGGGCAGCAGATAGGCCTGCGGGTCGCCAATTTCATAAAGCATCTGCTCGCCCACCGTCAGGGGCGTGACCAGACCGCCGGAACCATCGGGTTTGCTGACGATAAACTGGCCGTCGGCGCTGACTTCAACGATCGGAAAACCGATGTGTTCGTAGTCGGGCACGTCGTGCCAATCGGTGAAATTGCCGCCGGTGCATTGGGCGCCACATTCAATGAGATGCCCGGCCAATGCAGCCTGGGCGAGTTTGTCGTAGTCGTGCCACGACCAGCCGAACTCATGCACCAGCGCGGCGCTGACCACGGCGCTGTCGACCACGCGCCCGGTAATCACAATGTCGGCGCCCAGACGCAGGGCTTCGACGATGCCCGGCGCGCCGAGATAGGCATTGGTCGACACGCACATCGGTGGCAGGGGCGTGCCACTGAACATCTCATGGAGGCCAAGGCTGCTCAGGCGTTTGAACTGAGGTTGCAAGTCGTCACCCGACAATACGGCGATCTTCAGCGCCACCCCGGCCTTGTCGCAGGCAGCTTGCAAAACAGCGGCGCAAGCCTGTGGATTGACGCCACCGGCATTGCTGATGACGCGGATCTTCCGTTCCGCGAGCTGGTTGAGGAGGGGACTGAGCACTTCGATGAAGTCGCTGGCGTAGCCGGCTCCCGGATCTTTTATCCGCGCCCCGGCCATGATCGACATCGTGATCTCGGCCAGATAGTCGAACACCAGATAGTCCAGCCGCCCGCCTTCCACCAGTTGTTCGGCGGCGGTCGAGGTATCGCCCCAGAATGCACTGGCGCAACCGATGCGAATTGTTTTAGGCGCAGTCAATTCCATAACCACCTCCGACAGAAGTGCTTCGAGACTACCAAGCAAGCGCTTGGTTTGTAAACGACTGAAATATCTTCTGCCCAAGCGCTTGCTTGGTCGCCCCCGCCAGCTTAAATTGCCCGCGCAACCCCGCTGTTTTAGCGGGCAGCGGCGCAATTGATTGATCGACTGTAGGAGAGAACGGGTGGACGAGCAAAAAGCCCTGAGGGTGATGCGCGAATTGGTCGACAGCGGCCAATTGACCGACCCGGACAGCGCCCGCGGCAAACTGCTGCAAGTGGCCGCTCACCTGTTTCGTCATAAAGGTTATGAACGCACCACCGTGCGTGACCTGGCCAGTGCGGTGGGTATTCAATCAGGCAGTATTTTTCATCACTTCAAGAGCAAGGACGAGATCCTGCGGGCAGTGATGGAAGAGACCATTCGCTACAACACCGCGTTAATGCGCGCAGCCCTGGCCGAGGCCGGCAGTGTGCGAGAGCGGGTTCTGGCGTTGATTCGGTGCGAATTGCAGTCGATCATGGGCGGCAGCGGCGAGGCCATGGCAGTGCTGGTGTATGAGTGGCGTTCGCTGTCAGCGGAAGGTCAGGCGCAGGTACTGGCGCTGCGTGATATTTACGAAGACATCTGGCTGCAGGTGCTGGGCGAAGCCAAGGACGCCGGTTTTATCCGTGGCGACGTGTTCATCACCCGCCGTTTCCTGACGGGCGCGTTGTCCTGGACCACCACCTGGTTTCATGCCGATGGCAGCATGAGCCTCGATCAATTGGCCGATGAGGCGTTGATTCTGGTACTTGCAGAACGTCAGTGAGCCGTCTATCTCGGCAAGAAACTGGCTAAGTTGGCGAAACCGCCTAGCTTGTATGCATTGATGAGTATTTTTTGGGGAGTGGGCTGTTTTGATGTCTTCACCAATTCGAACGGCGTCGCGGCTTTTGCTGGCGGTGCTTGCTGTGTGCTGCGTGTTGCCTTCTCAGGCTGCCCAATTGGTGCGGGTCGGTGCCGCGCATTTTCCACCCTATACCGTGCGCCCGGAGTCCGGTGCCGACACGGGGCTGTTGCCGCAACTGGTGGAAGCGCTGAATCAGTTGCAAACCGACTATCAGTTTGAGCTGGTGCCCACCTCGATTCCTCGACGTTTCAACGACTTCAAGGAAGGCCGGGTCGATATGGCGATTTTCGAGAACCCGGACTGGGGCTGGAAGGACATCCCGCATACCCTCGTCGACATGGGCCTGGAAGATGCAGAAATTTTTGTCGCGCAGAAGAAACCCGATCGCGATGAGAATTATTTCAAGGACCTGACGGGCAAGCGCCTGGCGCTGTACAGCGGCTATCACTACGAGTTTGCCAATTTCAATGCCGATCCCAAGTATCTGGCCGAGACCTACAAGGCCACGTTGACCTATTCCCATGACAGCAACCTGTTGATGGTGCTGCGTGGGCGAGCGGACATTGCCTTGGTGACCCGCTCTTATCTGAGCGATTACCTGCTGCGTAACGAGAAAGTCGGCGAGCAGTTGCTAGTGTCGCAACGCATCGATCAGGTCTATCACCATTACGCGCTGATTCGCCCGCAGGCGCCAATTACTGGTGAAGCATTTGGCAAATTGCTGCAAGGCCTGCGAAACAACGGCCAGATGCTGAAGATTTTCGACCCCTACAAAATTGCCCTGGTGCCGGTGGGCAAACCCTGACGGAGACAGATCCGGGGAAAGCAGACGACCATTCATCGGTCTTTCGCATTATTCGATTAGTCTCAGATTTGACAGTAGACGTTTCGCCGTCTTAGCTCCTTTCCTGACCGACCCCATGGAGGGGTTGGCTCTCAGCCAGAAAGGATTTCTGCCATGTCAAACCCCTCGTTGGTTTCTCTCTCCTGCGTTCCCTCCCCTGTGGTGGCGCAAGCTATCGATGATGTACTCATTCTGAAAAATCCTGACGATTCGACCGGTGTCACGGTCGAGGTCGCGCGTTGGCCATTCATGGTGGTCAACCAAAAGGTGACGTTGCATGTCTGCGGTCAACAGGCCGATGGCTCGCCAGTGATGCTGCGAGTGGCTGATGCCGAGCCCGTCACGCAACAGGAGTTCGCGGAAGGCTGGCGCCGGAATATTGCCTGGGCGTCCTTGCAGGATCTGAAAGACGGGAGCCATCTCGCGTTTGTTTTTCAGGCTGCGCTGGATGGAGGCAGTTGTGCTGGTCCGGTGTTGTTCCCGACATTGTGTCTTGAGGTTCGGGTGCCTTTTGAGGACAAAACGACCTTCTCGGAAAAAGACGGTACCAATAACTGGAATGGCTGGATGAGGGGGGAGGCCGCGACTGATCCACGGGACCTCACCATCACCAAAGATGGAGATATCTACGTATTATTCGACAATACCTACACCAACAACTCTGACGGCACGGTGTTGAAAAAGACCTATCAGGGGCTGGAAGTAGGGCGATCCTATGAGTTCGGGTTGACCGTGCGCAGGTGGAATACCAGCTACTCAGTTCCGGTGCTGTCACTCAATAGCGGACAGCAAGTCATTGCTCCCGCGACGGAATTTCCATCAATGGCCTGGGCACCGCTCAAAGGCACTTTTACCGCGAGCTCGTCGCAGATGGAGTTGCAGATCGTTAGCCATGTCGCCACCGGAAACGGGAATGACTATGCCTTCCGTGAAATCTGGGTCAGGTCGCTCTAGCGTCCGCGCAACCTCGATGGCCTGGAACTGACCCTGGCTGTGCATGACACCGCGAGCGCTCGTTAAGGTTCGCGGTGTTTTTCGTTAAATTTCCATGCCTGGCTCACGTCCCCTCAGTTAACTGTCGACGATTACCGTGAGCCTCACCCATGTCCAATCTGAATGACCTGACCACCTTGGCCTTGCCGTCAGGCAACTGTCTTGTAGCCGATGAAACCGCCAGCCGCCTGAGCCTCAGCCTGCAAGGGCAACCGTTGATCGAACTGCGGCTGACCCGCGAGCCCGAGTTGCATCTGCGGCTGGAGGAGCGCTTCGGCCGCCCTGACGGTCAGGCTTTCTGGGCGGCCTGCTATTGGCTGTTTGCGCGTGACGCGGCTTGTCAGCGTCTGACCTGGCACCTCGATGACGTGCCCACTGAAGCCTTGCTCAGCGGGCTGCTGATCGCGACCGAAGTCACCGGTCATTATCGCTGCGAACGCACACTGTTCTGGCAATTGCCCCAGCCTTGGCTGGGTGAGTCGCGCACCGGCAGCTATCCGCAGCAAATGGTCATCAGCGGCGGCAAGCGCCATCCATTGCGTGCAGTGAAACCCCGTGGTGAGGTGTATCGACGCTTCGATGCGCGGCTCGGTGCGTGGGTCTCCCTGCGCACGGTAGAAATCGAGCATGACCTGGCGCGTTTCAACCGCTGGCAGAACAGCCCGCGAGTGGCGAGTTTCTGGCAGGAGGAGGGCAGTCTCGAGAAGCATCGCGCATACCTGAGCAAGCTCGAAGCGGACCCGCACACCTTGACGCTGATCGGTTGTTTCGATGATCAGCCATTTGCCTATTTCGAAGTCTATTGGGCCAAGGAAGATCGCATTGCGCCGTTCTATGATGCTGGCGATTACGACCGTGGCATTCACATGCTGGTGGGCGAAGAACATCACCGCGGCCCGCACAAGGTGGCGAGCTGGCTATCGGCGCTGGTGCATTACCTGTTTCTCGATGATCCACGCACTCAAAGGGTGGTCGCCGAGCCTCGCGCTGACAACGCGAAGATGATCGGGCATCTGCACAATCAGTGTTTCCACTGCGAAAAAGAGTTCGACTTCCCGCACAAGCGCGCGGCGCTGATGATGCTGGGGCGTGAGCGGTTTTTTGATCGGTGTTCGTTGGCTTGATGCGTATGGCTCAAGGTCTGTTGCGGTCTTGAGTCAGTCTTCGCGGGCAAGCCTCGCTCCTACAGGATTGTGTCGATTACATTATTTGTGAACGACACAACACTGTAGGAGCGAGGCTTGCCCGCGAAGCTTTTAACGGCGCGCAAAGGTATCCGCACGATTGCCCGACACCTTGCGGCAATGCACCAGCGCATCACGAATCATGAAGTTCACCAGGGTTGGCGAGACGCCGAGTTCCTTGGCGATGTCTTTTTGCGGCACGCCGTGCAGGCGGTACATCTCGAAGGCGTAACGGGTACGGCTAGGCAGCTCCGTCAGCGCATCGGCAATGTTTTCCAGGGTCGAGAAGTTCATATGCGAGGTTTCCGGCGAAGCGCCCTGAATCACCACGTTCAGACCTTCCTCTTCCGGGCCCGAATACTTCTGCTCCAGCGCCTGTTTGCGGTAATGATCGATCGCCAGATTACGCACGATCTGGAACAGGTAACTGAGCTGAGCCTTGATTGACGACGTGATCTGCGGCGCCGATTGCAGCCGGAAGAACGCATCCTGCACCACATCTTCGGCGCGTGATCGGCAACCGGTGATGCGGGCGGCAATCTTGACCAGAATCAGTCGGTTGTCGACGAAGGCCTGAAGTAGCGGTGAATCGCACCTGCTTGTGGATACTTGTTCCGTCATTGGAAATCACCTTGCTGCAAATAGGGTCGTGGGACGACAGGGGGGCGGCGTCGTCCTACACATCGAGCGACAAATTATGTTGAATGATAATGATTGTCAATTGAGAAAGAGAATTAATGCTCCGCAAAAGAGCAGAGTGAGAGCTGCGACACGCTGACTCACCTACCGACCTCAAGCCTGCTGGCGCTCTAGCCTGGCGACTAATTATTTCAAGGCCTCATCCGTTCTCATTGGTGAATGGCTGCGGGCGCAAGTCCCGGCTAAACCAGCATTCCCAAGCCTTGCGCGGTCGGCGAAGACCGCGTCCTGCATACCCAATGAATGGGTGTGACGTACGAAAACCGATTCCACTTGCAAGCCGAATTCAGGCAGGAAACCTCATGACCGACGCGTTCGAACTCCCCAGCACACTGGTCCAAGCCCTTCAGCGCCGCGCGGCCCTGACGCCGGACCGGGTGGCCTTGCGTTTTCTCGCCGAAACCCAGGATGAGGCTGTGGTGCTCAGTTATCGTGAGCTCGATCAGCGGGCGCGGACCATTGCCGGAGCGTTGCAAGCCGAGGCGTCGTTCGGCGATCGCGCGGTGTTGCTGTTTCCCAGCGGCCCGGATTACGTCGCGGCGTTTTTTGGCTGTTTGTACGCAGGTGTCATTGCAGTGCCGGCCTATCCGCCTGAATCGACCCGTCGTCATCACCAGGAACGTCTGCTGTCGATCATTAGCGATGCCGAGCCGCGCTTGCTGTTGACCAGCGCCGACCAGCGCGACGCGTTGCTGCAAATCAACGAGGCGCCGCCGCTGCTGTGTGTCGACACCCTCGACAGCGCCCTGGCCGAACGCTGGGTTGCGCCGGACTTGCACGGCGACCACATCGCCTTCCTGCAATACACCTCCGGCTCCACCGCGTTGCCTAAAGGTGTGCAAGTCAGCCACGGCAACCTGGTGGCCAACGAACTGTTGATTCGTCACGGATTCGGCATCGATCTGAACCCCGACGACGTGATTGTCAGCTGGTTGCCGCTGTACCACGACATGGGCCTGATCGGCGGTCTGTTGCAGCCGATTTTCAGCGGCGTGCCGTGTGTGTTGATGTCGCCGGCGTACTTCCTCGGCCGACCATTGCGCTGGCTGGAAGCGATCAGCGAATACGGCGGCACCGTCAGCGGCGGACCGGACTTCGCCTATCGACTGTGCAGCGAGCGAGTCAGCGAATCGGCGCTGGAACGCCTCGACCTGAGTGGCTGGCGCGTGGCGTATTCCGGTTCCGAACCGATTCGCCTCGACACTCTGGAACGCTTCGCCGAGAAGTTCGCGGCCTGTGGCTTTACGCCGGACAGCTTCATGGCTTCCTATGGCTTGGCGGAAGCCACGTTGTTCGTTGCCGGCAGCCCGCGCGGCCAGGGCATTCCGTCGTTGCGCGTGGATGATCAGGCCCTGGCGCAAAACCGTGCCGAGCCGGGCGATGGCAGTCCGATCATGAGTTGCGGCATCAGCCAGCCGGATCACGCAGTGCTGATTGTCGATGCCGTATCGCTCGAAGAACTCGCCGACAACGCGGTCGGTGAAGTCTGGGCCACCGGGCCGAGCATCGCCCATGGCTACTGGCGCAACCCTGAAGCCACGGCCAAGACGTTCATCCAGCACGCCGGGCGCACCTGGCTGCGCACCGGCGACCTGGGCTTTTTGCGTGACGGGGAATTGTTCATCACCGGGCGCCTGAAAGACATGCTGATCGTGCGCGGTCACAACCTTTATCCGCAGGACATCGAGCAGACCATCGAACGTGAAGTGGAGGTGGTGCGCAAAGGTCGCGTGGCCGCGTTCGCGGTCAACATCGAGGGTCAGGAGGGCATCGGCATCGCCGCGGAAATCAGCCGCAGCGTGCAGAAAATCCTGCCGCCCGAGGCGTTGATCAAAGCCATCCGTCAAGCGGTGGCCGAGGCGTATCAGGAAGCACCGAGCGTGGTGGTATTGCTCAATCCGGGAGCGCTGCCGAAAACGTCCAGCGGCAAGTTGCAACGCTCCGCCTGCCGCAATCGCCTGGCCGATGGCAGCCTCGACAGCTATGCGCTATTCCCGTCGGCAGACATCACAAGCACGTCTGAAACCAGCCCCGGCTCAGAGCTGCAAACCCTGATCGGCCAGATCTGGTGTGAGCAATTGCAGGTCAAGCAGGTCAGCGCCGATGACCATTTCTTCCTGCTCGGTGGCAACTCCATCGCCGCCACTCAAGTAGTCGCGCGCCTGCGTGAAGAGCTGGGGCTGGAGCTGAATCTGCGCCTGTTGTTCGAAGCGCCAACCCTTGGCGCATTCGCCACTGCTATCGCTCAGCAACAACAGGATGGCGGCGTGGCCCAAGGCGCGATCATGCTCTTGTCGCGCAGTGATGCCATGCCGCAATCCCTGGCGCAAAACCGTTTGTGGATCACCTGGCAACTCGACCCGCAGAGCAGCGCCTACAACATCCCTGGTGCCTTGCGCCTGCGCGGCGAACTGGACGAAGACGCCTTGCGCGCCAGTTTCCAGCAACTGATTGAACGTCACGAATCCCTGCGCACACGTTTTTTCGAGCGTGACGGTGTGGCCCTGCAACAGGTCATTACTGCCGGCGAATTCAACCTGCAAGTGATCGACATCAGCGATCTGCCAGCCGCCGAGCGTGAAGCCCGCGCGCAGCAAATCCGCGAGGACGAAGCCTGCACCCAGTTCGATCTGGAAAAAGGCCCGCTGCTGTGGGTGACGCTGGTGCGCCTCGGCGATGAGGATCATCAACTGCTGGTGACGATGCACCACATCATCGCCGACGGTTGGTCGATGAATGTGCTGATCGACGA
Source organism: Pseudomonas sp. S2_A02 (assembly GCF_054668495.1). Lineage (NCBI taxonomy): Bacteria > Pseudomonadati > Pseudomonadota > Gammaproteobacteria > Pseudomonadales > Pseudomonadaceae > Pseudomonas > Pseudomonas sp. S2_A02. The sequence continues at coordinate 5,603,006 of NZ_CP162776.1, forward strand.
ATTCTCGCGGCTGTACGCGGCCGCTTCTCAAGGCCAGACCGCCAGCCTTCCAGCGTTGCCGACGCAATACGCCGACTACGGCAGTTGGCAGCGCCAGTGGTTGGCGCAAGGGGAGGGCGAGCGTCAACTCGCTTACTGGAAAGCGCAGTTGGGCGTTGATCATCCGACCCTGAACCTGTCCACCGATCATCCGCGTTCGGCGCAACACATTCACAGCGCCGCCCGCCACACGCTGCGTTTGGAGGCGAGCCTGGGCGATGCCATTCGCCAGACTGCCCAGGCTCATGAGTCGACGCCGTTCATGCTGTTGCTCGCGGCATTCCAGAGCTTGCTGCATCGCTACAGCGGCCAACGCGACATTCGCATCGGTGTGCCGAATGCCAATCGTCCGCGCCTGGAAACCCAGGGGCTGATCGGTTTCTTCATCAACACCCAGGTGCTGCGCGCCGAGGTGGATTCGCGACTGCCGTTCGTTGAGTTGCTGGCGCAAACCCGTCAAGCGGCATTGGGCGCGCAAGCGCATCAGGATCTGCCGTTCGAACAACTGCTTGAAACCTTCCCGCAGGCCCGCGAGCAGGGTCTGTTCCAGGTGATGTTCAACCACCAGCAACGAGATCTCAGTGCGCTGCGTCGTTTGCCGGGACTGCTCGCCGAAGAGCTGCCGTGGCACAGTCGCGAAGCCAAGTTCGACCTGCAACTGCACAGTGAAGAAGACCGCAACGGTCGCCTGAGCTTTTCCTTCGACTACGCCAGCGAACTGTTCGATGCAGCGACCGTTGAGCGTCTGGCCGAGCATTTCGCCAACCTGCTGCGAGCCATCTGCGAGCGCCCACAACAAGCGATCGGCGACCTGCAACTGCTGACCGCCGCCGAACACGCTCAGCAAAATGACTGGAGCGTTGCCCCATGCAACCCGGCGCAACAGTGGCTGCCGGAACTGCTCAACGAGCAAGCGCGCCAGACCCCTGAGCGCACCGCGCTGCTGTGGGACGGCGGCAGCCTGGATTTCGCCGAACTGCACGCCCAGGCCAACCGTCTGGCGCATTACCTGCGTGACAAAGGCGTCGGTCCGGACGTGTGCGTGGCCATCGCCGCCGAGCGTTCGCCGCAATTGCTGATCGGCTTGCTGGCGATCATCAAGGCCGGCGGCGCTTATGTGCCGCTGGATCCGGATTACCCGGCCGAACGCCTGGCCTACATGTTGAGCGACAGTGGCGTCGAGCTGCTGCTGACCCAAACCGAATTGCTCGATCGCTTGCCGGCCACCGACGGCGTCAGCGTGATTGCCATGGACACCCTGCATCTGGAGAACTGGCCAAGCCATGCGCCCGGTCTGCACCTGCACGGCGACAACCTGGCCTACGTGATTTACACCTCCGGTTCCACCGGTCAGCCGAAGGGCGTTGGCAACACTCACGCGGCGCTCGCTGAACGCCTGCAATGGATGCAAGCCACCTACCGTCTGGACCAAACCGATGTGCTGATGCAAAAGGCACCGATCAGTTTCGACGTGTCGGTGTGGGAATGCTTCTGGCCGCTGATTACCGGGTGCCGCCTACTGCTCGCCGGCCCCGGCGAACACCGCGATCCGCACCGCATCGCGCAACTGGTGCAGCAATTCGGCGTGACCACACTGCACTTCGTGCCACCGCTGCTTTCGTTGTTCATCGACGAACCGCTCAGCGCCGAATGCACCAGCCTGCGTCGACTGTTTTCCGGTGGTGAAGCGTTGCCCGCTGAACTGCGTAACCGTGTGTTGGAACACTTGCCGGCAGTGAAACTGCACAACCGCTATGGCCCGACCGAAACGGCGATCAACGTCACCCACTGGCATTGCACAACGGCTGATGGCGAGCGTTCGCCGATTGGCCGGCCATTGGGCAACGTCCTCTGCCGCGTGCTCGACAGCGACCTCAATCCTGTACCGGCCGGGGTGCCGGGCGAACTGTGCATCAGCGGAATCGGTTTGGCCCGGGGCTATCTCGGTCGTCCAGGCTTGACCGCGGAACGCTTTGTGGTCGATCCGCTGGGCGAGCAGGGCACACGTCTGTACCGCACCGGTGACCGCGCTCGCTGGACCGCCGACGGCGTGATCGAATACCTCGGTCGTCTCGATCAGCAAGTCAAACTGCGTGGTTTTCGTGTCGAGCCGGAAGAAATCGAAGCGCGTCTGTTGGCGCAGGCTGGCGTCGCCCAAGCGGTGGTGCTGGTGCGCGAAACGGCGGCGGGCGGGCAGTTGATCGGTTACTACACCGCCACTGACACCAGCGAAACCATCGATGCTCAAACCATGCGCCTGAAAACCGCGCTGGCGGCTGAGCTGCCGGAATACATGGTCCCGGCGCAACTCATGCGTCTGGATGAAATGCCTCTGAGCCCGAGCGGCAAACTCAACCGTCGCGCCTTGCCGGAACCTCAATGGCAAGTCCGCGAGCACGTCGAACCGGTCACTGCCCTTGAGCAACAAATCGCCGGCATCTGGCGTGAAGTGCTGGGCCAAACACAGATCGGCCTGCGCGATGACTTCTTTGCCCTCGGCGGCCATTCTTTGCTAGCCACGCAAATCATTTCCCGCACCCGCCAGGCCTGCGACGTCGAGTTGCCGCTGCGGGCGCTGTTCGAGGCCAGTGAATTGGGCGCTTTTGCCGAACAGGTTCGCTTGATCCAGGCCAGCGGCAAAACCAACAAACAGCCACCGATCGATAAAGTCGATCGCAGCCAACCGGTGCCACTGTCCTATTCTCAGCAACGCATGTGGTTCCTCTGGCAGATGGAACCGGACAGCCCGGCCTACAACGTCGGCGGTATGGCGCGGCTGCGCGGCGTGCTGGATGTCGGGCGTTTCGAAGCGGCGCTGCAAGCGCTGATCATGCGTCACGAAACCCTGCGTACGACGTTCCCGAGCGTCGACGGCGTAGCCCGGCAACAGGTTCACCCCGACACTCGCCTGCGCATGGACTGGAAGGATTTCACCACGCTGGATACCGATGGCCGCGAATGGCAGGTCCAGCAACTGGCCGATGATGAAGCCCATAAGCCTTTCGATCTGGAAACCGGGCCGCTGCTGCGTGCTTGCCTGGTCAAGACCGCCGAGCAGGAGCATTACTTCGTCCTGACCCTGCATCACATCGTCACCGAAGGCTGGGCGATGGACATCTTCGCCCGGGAACTGAGCGCGCTCTACGAAGCGTTCGTTGATGACCGCGAATCACCGTTGCAACCACTGCCGGTGCAGTACCTGGATTACAGCGTTTGGCAGCGTCAATGGCTGGAATCCGGCGAACGTCAACGCCAGCTCGATTACTGGACCGCGCAACTGGGCCGCGAACATCCGCTGCTGGAACTGCCGGCCGATCGTCCGCGTCCGCCGGTGCAAAGCCACCAGGGCGAACTGTTCCGCTTCGATCTGAGCGATGATCTCGCGGCGCGGATTCGTGCCTTCAACGCCTACAACGGTCTGACTCTGTTCATGACCATGACTGCCGCGCTGGCGGTGCTGCTTTACCGCTACAGCGGCCAGACCGATCTGCGCATCGGTGCGCCGGTGGCCAACCGCATTCGCCCGGAAAGCGAAGGGCTGATCGGCGCGTTCCTCAACACTCAAGTGCTGCGTTGCCAGCTCGACGGGCAGATGTCTGTCGGCGAGTTGTTCGAGCAGGTTCGCCACACGGTGATCGAAGGCCAGTCCCATCAGGACCTGCCGTTCGATCATCTGGTGGAAGCCTTGCAGCCACCGCGCAGTGCGGCGTACAACCCGCTGTTCCAGGTGATGTGCAATGTGCAGCGCTGGGAATTCCAGCAGAGCCGCACCCTGGCCGGGATGACTGTCGAGTACTTGGCCAACGATGCGCGAGCGACCAAGTTCGATCTCAACCTGGAAGTCACCGACCTCGACCATCGCCTCGGTTGCTGCCTGACCTACAGCACCGATTTGTTCGACGAGCCGCGCATTGCGCGCATGGCCGGGCACTGGCGCAATCTGCTGGAAGCATTGCTCGTCGATCCGCAGCAACGCCTCAGTGAACTGCCGTTGCTGGAAGCCACTGAACAGCAAAACCTGCTCGATAGCCTTGGCATTGAGCCGGGCGAGCATCGCCTCGATCAATGCATCCATCACCTGTTCAGCGAACAGGCGCTGGTGCGCAAGGACGCGCCGGCCCTGACCTTCGCCGGGCAAACCCTGAGCTACGCCGAGCTCGACAGTCGCGCCAATCGTTTGGCCTGGATGCTGCGCGAGCGCGGCGTCGGGCCACAGGTTCGGGTCGGTTTGGCGCTGGAGCGTTCGCTGGAGATGGTCATCGGCCTGTTGGCGATTCTCAAGGCTGGCGGTGCCTATGTGCCGCTGGACCCGGAATACCCGCTGGATCGCTTGCACTACATGATCGAAGACAGCGGCCTCGGTTTGCTGCTCAGCGATGCAGCGATGTTCGCGGCGCTCGGTGAACTGCCGGCCAGCGTCGGCCGTTGGTGCCTGGAAGAAGACGCCGCTGCACTGGCCAATTACCCGGCCAGCGAACTGCCGTTTATCAGCCTGCCGCAACATCAGGCGTACCTGATTTACACCTCCGGCTCCACCGGAAAACCGAAAGGCGTGGTGGTGTCCCACGGTGAAATCGCCATGCACTGCCGCGCCGTGATCGAGCGCTTCGGCATGCGCCCCGACGACTGTGAGTTGCACTTCTATTCGATCAACTTCGATGCCGCGACCGAGCGTCTGCTGGTGCCGCTGCTGAGCGGTGCGCAGGTTGTCCTGCGTGCGCAAGGCCAGTGGGATGCGCAAGAGATTTGCGGGCTGATTCGTCAGCACCACATCAATATTCTTGGTTTCACCCCAAGCTACGGCAGCCAGTTGGCGCAATGGCTGGCGACCCAGGGCGAAACCCTGCCGGTGCGCATGTGCATCACCGGCGGCGAGGCGTTGACCGGCGAACACCTGCAGCGAATTCGCGCGGCGTTCAAACCGAGCCTGTTTTTCAACGCCTACGGCCCGACCGAAACCGTGGTCATGCCGCTCGCCAGCCTGGCGCCCGAGCAACTGGAAGAAGGGCTGGGCAGTGTGCCGATCGGCAGCGTGATTGGCGCTCGCGTCGCTTACATCCTCGACGCCAATCTGGCGTTGGTGCCACAAGGCGCGACGGGCGAGTTGTACGTCGGCGGTGCCGGTCTGGCGCAGGGTTATCACCAGCGTCCGGGCATGACCGCCGAACGGTTTGTTGCTGATCCGTTCGCCGCCGATGGCGGACGTTTGTACCGCACCGGTGACCTTGTCCGTCAGCGCGTCGATGGTCTGGTCGAGTACCTCGGCCGGATCGACCATCAAGTGAAGATCCGTGGTTTCCGCATCGAACTGGGCGAGATCGAAACCCGTTTGCTGGAACACGAATCCGTGCGTGAAGCGGTGGTGCTGGCCCTCGACGCACCGAGCGGCAAGCAATTGGTCGGCTACCTGGTCACCAACGTCGCCGAACAGGATGAAGCGCAACAAACTGCATTGCGCGAAACGTTGAAGGCGCACCTCAAATCGCAGTTGCCGGATTACATGGTGCCGACGCATTTGATCCTGCTGGCCAGCATGCCGCTGACCGCCAACGGCAAGCTCGACCGCCGCGCACTGCCGGCGCCGGACCCGGAGTTGAATCGTCAGCAGTACGTGGCGCCGAGCAATGAACTTGAGCTGACCCTGGCCGGCATCTGGTGCGAAGTGCTGAATGTCCAGCAGGTCGGCCTCAACGACAACTTCTTCGAACTGGGCGGCGATTCTATTCTGTCGATCCAGGTGGTCAGCCGTGCGCGGCAGCAGGGCATCCACTTCAGCCCGCGTGACCTGTTCCAGCACCAGACCGTGCAAACCCTCGCAGCCGTCGCGACCCGCACCGAGCAGGTCACGGCCGAGCAAGGTTTGCTGAGCGGAGAATCGCGTTTGACGCCGATTCAGCACTGGTTCTTCGACACAGAAATCCCGCAGCGTCAACACTGGAACCAGGCGTTACTGCTGGAGCCGACCGTAGCGCTGGAGCCGCATCGTCTGGAGCAAGCGCTGTTGGCGGTGATCGAACAGCACGACGCCTTGCGTCTGCGCTTTACCGACGTCGCCGGCCATTGGCAGGCCGAGTACCAGGCGGTTTCCGACGCTGCCGTGCTGTGGCAGGTGCAAGTGCCGGCCATGGACAAATGCGTGGCGCTGTTCGCCGATGCCCAGCGCAGCCTCGACCTTGAGCAAGGGCCGCTGATGCGGGCTCTGCTGGTCGATGATCCTGATGGGCAACAACGGCTGTTCATTGCCATTCACCACTTGGTGGTGGACGGGGTGTCGTGGCGGGTGCTGCTGGACGATCTGCAAACGGTTTATCGTCAACTCGAGTCCCGGCAGTCGGTAAAACTGCCGGCGAAAACCAGCGGCTTCAAGGATTGGGCCGCACGGTTGCAGGCTTACGCCGGCAGCGAATCCCTGCGGGAAGAATTGAGCTGGTGGCAGGCGCAACTGGCCGGGCCAAGCGCTGAATTGCCGTGTGATAGTCCGCAGGGTGGTCAGCAAAATCGTCACGCGCAAACCGTCAGCGTGCGCCTCGACAGCGAGCGTACCCGCCAACTGCTGCAACAGGCGCCGACGGCCTATCGCACCCAGGTCAATGACTTGCTGCTGAGCGCATTGGCCCGTGTGCTGTGCCGCTGGAGCGGTCATGAATCGGCGTTGATTCAACTCGAAGGCCATGGTCGTGAAACCCTGTTCGACGAGATTGACCTGACCCGCACCGTGGGCTGGTTCACCAGCGCCTATCCGCTGCGCCTCACGCCTTTGAATGAACAGGGTGCGTCGATCAAGGCGATCAAGGAGCAACTGCGCGCGGTGCCGCACAAAGGTTTGGGTTATGGCGTGCTGCGTTACCTGGCCGATGATGTTTGCCGTCAGACCATGGCTGCGTTGCCGGTGGCGCCGATCACCTTCAACTACCTGGGGCAGTTCGATCAGAGCTTCGGCAGCGATGCGCTGTTCCGTCCACTCGATGAACCGATGGGCGCGGCCCACGATCCACACGCTCCGCTGCCCAACGAGCTGAGCGTCGACAGTCAGGTGTATGGCGGTGAGTTGGTGCTGCGCTGGACCTTCAGCGCCGAACGCCACGATCTGCAAACCATCACCGAATTGGCGGACGCGTATCTGGGCGAGTTGCAAAGCCTGATCCAGCATTGCCTGAGCGACAACGCGGGCGGGCTGACGCCGTCGGACTTCCCGCTGGCCAGACTGACTCAGCCGCAACTCGACGCATTGCCCGTCCCGGCGGCGATGATCGAAGACGTCTACCCGCTGACCCCGATGCAGGAAGGCATGCTGCTGCACACCTTGCTCGAACCGGGCACCGGCCTCTACTACATGCAGGACCGCTACCGCATCAACAGCGAGCTCGATCCGGAGCGGTTTGCTCAAGCCTGGCAAGCGGTGATCGCCCGTCACGAAGCCTTGCGCGCCTCGTTCTGCTGGAACGTCGGCGAAGACATGCTGCAAGTGATCCACAAACCGGGCAGCACACCGATCGACTATCTGGACTGGAGCGCGGTTGCCGAAACCGAGCAAGAGCCGAAGTTGCAGGCGCTGCTGAAAAGCGAGCGTGAGGCCGGGTTCGATTTGCTCAATCAGGCACCGTTCCACCTGCGCTTGATCCGCGTGGGCGCGGCGCGTTACTGGTTCATGATGAGCAACCACCACATCCTCATCGATGCCTGGTGCCGTTCGCTGCTGATGAACGATTTCTTTGAGATCTACACCGCCCTCGGCGAAGGCCGCGAAGCGCAGCTTGGGTTTGTGTCGCGTTATCGCGATTACATCGGCTGGCTGCAACGCCAGAGCCTCGCCGAAGCGCGGCAGTGGTGGCAGCAGAACCTGCGAGGTTTCGAGCGCACCACGCCGATTCCGAGTGATCGACCGTTCCTGCGTGAACATGCCGGCGACAGCGGCGGCATGATCGTCGGCGACCGCTATACCCGACTCGATGCCCGCGATGGTGCGCAACTGCGTGAATTGGCTCAGGCCCATCAGCTGACCATCAACACCTTCGCCCAGGCGGCGTGGGCGCTGGTGCTGCGTCGCTTGAGCGGTGATCGCGACGTGCTGTTCGGCGTCACGGTGGCTGGGCGTCCGGTGGAAATGCCGGAGATGCAACGCACGGTCGGGCTGTTCATCAACAGCATCGCCCTGCGGGTGAAAATGCCCGAAGACGATCAGCGTTGCAGCGTTCGTCAGTGGCTCAGCGGTTTGCTCGACAGCAATATGCAACTGCGCGAGTACGAATACCTGCCGCTGGTGAGCATCCAGGAAAACAGCGAACTGCCTAAAGGCCAGCCGCTGTTCGACAGCCTGTTCGTGTTCGAAAACGCGCCGGTGGAAGTCTCGGTACTGGACCGTGCGCAAAGCCTCAACGCCACCTCGGATTCAGGCCGCACCCACACCAACTTCCCGTTGACGGCGGTGTGTTATCCGGGCGATGACCTGGGCTTGCACCTGTCTTACGACCAGCGTTATTTCGACGAATCCACGGTCGAACGCATGCTCGGTGAATTCAAGCGCCTGCTGCTGGCGCTGGTCGAAGGCTTCCATGGCGACATGGCCGATCTGCCGCTGCTGGGCAATGAAGAGCAGGACTTCCTGATCCATGGTTGCAACCAGAGCGAACACGATTACCCGCTGGAGCAGAGCTACGTCTCATTGTTCGAAGCACAGGTTGCCGCGCATCCGCAGCGAGTTGCCGCCAGTTGCCTGGATCAGCAGCACAGCTATGTTGAGCTGAACCAGCGCAGCAACCGTCTCGGCCATGCGCTGATTGCGGCCGGCGTCGGCCTGGATCAACCGGTGGCGCTGCTCGCCGAACGTAACCTTGACCTGCTGGGCATGATCATCGGCAGTTTCAAGGCCGGTGCCGGTTACCTGCCGCTGGACCCGGGCCTGCCGAGTCAGCGCCTGAGCCGGATTATCGACCTGAGCCGCACGCCATTGCTGGTCTGCACCCAGGCATGCCTCAAACAAGCGCTGGCGTTGCTCAATGAATTCGGCTGCGCCAATCGGCCGAAGTTGCTGGTTTGGGAAGGCGTGCAGACGAGCGATATTTCGGTGGCCAATCCGGGCATTTACAGTGGCCCGGACAACCTCGCCTATATGATCTACACCTCGGGTTCCACCGGTCTGCCGAAGGGCGTGATGGTGGAGCAGCGCGGCATGCTCAATAACCAGTTGAGCAAGGTGCCGTACCTGAAACTGAGCGAGGCTGATGTGATCGCGCAGACTGCTTCGCAAAGCTTCGATATTTCAGTCTGGCAATTCCTCGCGGCACCTCTGTTCGGCGCTCGGCTGGACATCGTCCCAAACAGCATCGCCCACGATCCGCAAGGTTTGTTGGCGCATGTTCAGAGCCAGGGCATCACCGTGCTGGAAAGCGTGCCGTCGCTGATTCAGGGCATGCTCGCCCAAGACCGCATGAGCCTCGATGGCCTGCGCTGGATGCTGCCGACCGGTGAAGCAATGCCGCCGGAGCTGGCGCATCAATGGTTGCTGCGTTACCCGGAGATGGGTTTGGTGAATGCTTACGGTCCAGCGGAATGCTCGGACGATGTGGCGTTCTTCCGCGTCGATCTGGCTTCGACGCGCGGCAGTTATCTGCCGATTGGCACGCCGACCGACAACAACCGTTTGTACCTGCTCGATGGCGCGCTGGAACTGGTGCCGTTGGGGGCGGTGGGTGAGTTGTGCGTGGCTGGTACCGGTGTGGGGCGCGGCTATGTGAGCGATCCGTTGCGTACCGCTCAGGTGTTTGTGCCGAACCCGTTCGGTGCACCGGGGGATCGCCTGTATCGCACCGGCGACCTGGCCCGACGTCGCAGTGATGGCGTGTTGGAATACGTCGGGCGCATCGATCACCAAGTGAAGATTCGCGGTTACCGCATCGAACTGGGTGAAATCGAGGCGCGGCTACATGAGCAACCGGAAGTTCGCGATGCAGCGGTGAGTGTGCAGGAGGGCGTCAACGGCAAGCATTTGGTCGGTTATCTGGTCGCAGCGGATTCGGCGTTGAACCCGAACGAACGGCTGGAGCGCATCAAGCAACGTCTGCGCGCCGAATTGCCGGAATACATGGTGCCGCTGCACTGGTTGTGGCTCGACAAGCTGCCGCTCAACGCCAACGGCAAACTCGATCGCAAGGCCTTGCCGGCGCTGGAGATCGGCCAGTTGCAGAGCCAGGACTATCAGGCGCCGCGCAATGAGCTGGAGCAGACTCTGGCGGATATATGGGCTGAGGTGTTGAAGGTCGAGAAGGTCGGCGTGCGTGACAACTTCTTCGAACTCGGCGGCCATTCGTTGCTGGCCACACAGATCGCCTCGCGGGTGCAAAAAGCCTTGCAAAGCAACGTGCCGCTACGAGCGATGTTCGAGTGCAGCACGGTGGCGGAGCTGGCCGAGTACATTGATGGGTTGGCGGCGAGCGACATTACCGGGGAGAAGGTGGATCGGTTGAATGACCTGATGGCGGAGTTGGAGGGTCTGTGATTCTTTAGCGTTTGTGAAGACCCCTTCGCGAGCAAGCCCGCTCCCACATTTGTCCTGCGAACACAGGTCCAATGTGGGAGCGGGCTTGCTCGCGAAAGGGCCAGGGTAGACACCACAAAGCTCCGGGTTGACTGCCGGTCCCATGCGGCTCAGTCTTCCTGTGCTTTTTTTATGGATCCGATTTCACCAGGGAGACAGTCAATGCCCTTCGTAACGGTTGATGGACAAGCGCTTCACTACATAGATCAAGGCACAGGCCCTGCGGTTCTGCTGGCCGGCAGTTACCTGTGGGACCAGGCCATGTGGGCGCCACAGATTGCGGCGCTGTCGCAGCATTATCGGGTCATCGCCCTGGACCTGTGGGGGCATGGCGAATCCGGGCGGATGCCCGAGTGCATGACGTCGCTGGATGACGTGGCGCGCCAGGCACTGGCATTGCTCGATCATCTGGACATCGATCGCGTCACGCTGGTCGGTCTTTCGGTGGGTGGCATGTGGGGCGTTCGACTGGCGCTGTCGGCACCGCAACGGCTCAACGGTCTGGTGCTGATGGACACCTATGTCGGCGTCGAACCGGAACCGACTCGCCAATACTATTTCTCGCTGTTCAAGCAGATCGAAGACACGGGTGTGATCTCGTCGCAGCTGCTCGACATTATTGTGCCGATCTTCTTCCGTCCGGGCATCGATCCGCAATCGGCGCTGTATCAGGATTTCCGCGCAAAACTGGCTGCGCTGCCGGCCGACCGCTTGCGTGAAAGCATCGTACCGATGGGGCGGATTACCTTTGGGCGTGATGATTTGTTGCCGCGTCTGGGTGAACTGAACCCTGAAACCACGCTGTTGATGTGCGGCGATCAGGACAAACCGCGACCGCCGTCGGAAACCAAAGAAATGGCCGAGTTGATCGGTTGCCCGACTGTGCTGGTGCCGGAGGCGGGGCATATCTCCAATCTGGAGAATCCGCAGTTTGTTACCGACGCGCTGTTGAAGTTTTTGGCTGAGAGCACTTAGTCGATCTTACTGACGCCATCGCGAGCAGGCTCGCTCCCACAGGTTATCGCATATCCCTGTGGGAGCGAGCCTGCTCGCGATGGGGCCGGTGGGATTACTTAGGCCCCAGAATCTTCACCAGTTTATCCGGCGTCGGCGCGCCTTGTTGCTGTTGCAACTGACCCTTGTCGTCCATGTAGAAAATCGCCGGGGTGGCGGCCAGTTCCAGGTCTTCCATCAACTGCATGTTCGCCGCGAATTTCGCCTGAATGGCCGGCGGCACGTCTTTCAGCGCTTTGAGCGAACTGTCCTTGCCGGATTTCTCGTGCTCTTCCAAGGCTTTTTGCGGGTCCTTGGCGGCCAGCAGCGCGGCGGATTTGCCCGGGCTGTCTTCGCGGATGATGCCAACCATGATGTGCCGCAACTGCACCTTGCCGGCCTTGACCCACGGCCGCGCCTGTTCCCAGAACATGTTGCAGTACGGGCAATTCGGGTCGCTGAACAGATAGACGATTCGCGGTGCGTCCTTGTTGCCATCACCGATCCAGTTGCTCGCTTCCATCTTGCCCCAGACTTCCTTGGCCATCGGCGCGTAGACCAGTTTCTGCAACGGCGCGCTGCTCAGGTCATTGCCTTCGGCGTCGTACAAATTGCCCAGCAGTACATGTTTGCCGTCCGGGGTCAGGTACAGCGCCATGCCACGGTTCTGGTATTGCGCCGCATAACCGCGCAGGCCGTCGGGGGCGTCGAACTGGCCGACGATTTTCGCGCCCTTGGCTTCGATCTTCTTGATCGCTTCAGGCAATTCTTCGGCCTGTACCGACGGCAAGTGCAGCAGGGCGGCACCCAGGGTCAAGGTCAGCAGGTGGCGGAGGCGGAGCATGGCAATTTCCTTGAAGGCGTGGCCGAGGTGGCCGGGTTCGGGGTGTCGAAGTTTTCCAGGGCGCGGGCCAGGCTGGCTTCAGAGAGCTCGCCCAGATGGCTGCCCAGCAGGTGCCCGTCGGGGCTATAGAACAGCGTAGTCGGCAATGCCATGGAACCCACGGCCTGACCCAATCGACCGCTGCTGTCGAACAGCACGTTAGTCAGGCTCAGGCCCTGGGTTTCGAGGAAGGTGCTGACGCTCTGCATGCTTTCGGCCTGGTTGACGAACAGGAAGGTCAGGTCCGGACGCTGTTGCTGGGCGTTTTCCAGCACCGGCATTTCCCGGCGGCACGGCGGGCACCAAGTGGCCCAAAGATTGATGACCAGCGGACCGCCCTGGTAATCGCTGAGCGGTATGGTTTGGCCGGCGGCATTGCGCAGGGTGATCTGCGGCAGGCGCGTGCCTTGTTCGTAAATACTCAGGGAGAATGTCGCCAGCAACCAGAACGCCAGACCACTAGCCACGCCAAAGCCCAACGGTCGGCGCAGGCCCGGGCGACGCCAGCCTCGATACAAGGCGGCGAGCAACAGCACGATCACTCCAGGCCAGGCGAGGAAACCACCGTCACGCAGGTCGATGATCTGCCATGGGTCGTGGCGATACTGCGCCCAGTAGGCGATCACGAAACCGACCCGGGCCGCCAGCATGCCCAGCAGGAACAGGCTGAACAGCACCGACTCCGGGTTCTCGCCACCACGCTTGGCCACCCGCCAGCCGACAAAGGTCGCCAGCGCCAGGGCGCTGATCAGCAGCAGGTGATTAAGCGCGATGGCAAAGGTGCCGAGGGTAAAAGTCAGCATTAACGAGCGTCTCGGGTGGTGGTCCAGCGTTGCAGGAAGGTGCCGGCATCGACCTCACCGGTGATGCGCTGGCTGCGGCGCTCTTCGCCGTCGGGGCCGATCCACAACAGGCTTGGCGGCCCCGGCACTTTATAGCGCCCGAGCAGTTCGCGGCTGGCGGCATTGTCGGCGGTGACGTCCAGCCGTAGCAAGCGTACATCGCTGAGCGCTTCCAGGACCTGCGGTTTGCCGAAGACCTGTTTTTCCATGACTTTGCACGACACACACCAGTCGGCGTAGTAGTCCAGCAGCACCCATTGCCCCTGGGCCTTGGCCGCATCGAGTTCGCGTTGCAGGACGGCGGGTTCCTTGACCGTGGTGAATGCATCATGCGCGCTCGGCGCGGCAGCACCGGTACGGCCGGCGCTGTACACCTGCAACGGCTGATACGGATCGTCACTGCCGCCTGCCGCACCGACCACCAGCAGGCTGCCCCACAGTCCCAACAGCAGCGAACTGGCGCCGAACAGGTGGGCAACTCGGCCAAATCCTTGCGACTGCTTCCAGGCGCTGTAGGCGGCGATCAGCAACAAGGCGCCACACAGACCGAGCCACAATGATTCAGCCAGCACCGGCCGCAGCATCAGCAGCGCCGTGGCGAGGAATAGAAAGCCAAATACACCCTTGAGCAGGTTCATCCACGCACCCGGTTTGGGCAGGAAGCGATTGCCGACAGTCACCAGCAGCAATAGCGGCACGCCAATGCCGATACCCATGGCGAACAGAATCAACCCGCCGTGCAGCGCATTTCCACTCTGGGCGATATAGAGCAAGGCTCCCGCCAGCGGTGCGGTCATGCAAGGACCGACCAACAGGCCGGACAAAGCCCCGAGTACACCGGCACCGATCAGGCTGCCACCGCGCTGATTGCGCGAAACATGCTCGAGCCGATCTCGCATGGCCACCGGTAACTGCAGCTCAAAGAAACCGAACATCGGCAAGGCCAGCAGCACGAACACCGCTGCAAAGCTGCCCAACAGCCATGGATTCTGCAGCAGCGCTTGAAGGTTCGCGCCAAGCAGCGCAGCCAGAACGCCCATCGCCGCATACACCAACGCCATACTGGTCACGTAACTGCCGGCCAGGACAAAACCGCGTTTGGGCGTGGCCCCACTGCCAACGATCAAACCCGCCAGGATCGGCAGCATCGGCAACGAACAAGGCGTGAACGCCAACAGCAGCCCCAGGCCGAAGAACACCAGCAGACTCCAACCCAGCGTCCGTTGCTGCAGGCCGCTGGCCAGGGCCTGGTCGGGCGCTTCTTCAGTAAACGCGGTAAGGACGTTACTTGCGCCAAGGTCGACCACTTGAGTCTGCGGCGGATAACACAAACCGGCATCGGCGCAGCCTTGGAAGCCAACTTTGATCTGACCAGTGGTTCCGGCCGGAATCTTCAGCTCCAAGCCCTGGCGATAGACCTGCTGTTCGCCGAAGAACTCGTCGCTGTGGGACTCGCCCTCGGGCAGCGCTGGCACCTGCTTCGGGGCCAGACCGTCGAATTTCAGGCGTTTCTGATACAGGTAATAGTTGTCGGCAATTTGCCAATAGAGCTGGGTTTCCCCGGATTCAAGGCGTTCGGAGGTGAAAATGAACGCTTTTTCCACCGGGAGAAAATCGGGTTTGGTTTCGAACGGATTCGTTCCAGCCTGGGCCACACCCGAGATCAACAGAACAAAGAATAAAAACAATCGACGCATGGGTAAGCCTTATCCCTGTGCAAGTGAGGGGCACAGTGGCGGGCGGCGATTAACCGATGATTAACCACACTCGCCTTGTGACAATGGCACTTGCGGCATAATGTCCGCTTAATCGGCTACCGGCCTAATCACCTTTTTCTACGGGGCTCACCATGCACGTACTGGTTTGCGAAGACGATGAGCTAATCGCCAGCGGCATTGTTGCCGGGCTTACTGCCCAAGGCTTGACCGTGGAGCATGTCGCCACCGCCTCGGCAGCCCGGGCGATGCTCAAGGTTGCGGAGTTCGACGTCATGGTGCTCGATCTCGGCCTGCCCGATGAAGATGGCCTGAAGCTGTTGCAGCAGTTGCGTCACCATGGCCTGGAAATCCCGGTGCTGATTCTCACCGCGCGGGATTCGGTCACCGACCGGGTCGACGGCCTGCAAGCCGGTGCCGACGACTACCTGCTCAAACCGTTCGACCTGCGCGAACTTGCCGCGCGCCTGCACACCTTGCTGCGACGAGTGGCGGGGCGCAGCGTCAATCTGATTGAACACGGTCGTTTGACCTACGACCCGAGCAGCCGCGAAACCCTGCTCGGAGGCCAATCGGTGGATTTGTCGCGCCGTGAGCAATCGTTGTTGCAAGCCTTGCTGCACAATCGCGGCCGGGTACTGTCCACCGAGCAACTGAAGGACAGCGTCTACGGTTTCAACGACGAGCTGGAAAGCAACGCCCTTAACGTCCATATCCATCACCTGCGGCGCAAACTCGGCAACGGCATCGTCGAGACGGTGCGTGGCCTGGGCTATCGCTTGGGGCCGGCCGATGGCGGAGAGCAATCGAAGTGATGAGCCTGCGTTTGCGGCTGAGCCTGACCCTCGGCGCCGCGTTTGCGCTGATCTGGGCCCTGGCCGCCGCCTGGATGCTCAGTGATCTGCGCAACCAGATGATGTTTTCCCTCGACCAGCGGCTGGTGGCATCGGCGCGGATGGTGGCCGGGCTGCTGGAGCAACTGCCGGCGTTACCGAGCAAGGGCGAGGGTACTCATTTCAGTGCAGAGCAGCTAAGTATTCCTGGCGGCATGGCCTGCCAGGTCAGCTCGTTGCGCGGCGAAATCCTGGCCCGCAGCCACAGTAGCCCCGAACAAACCCTGGAAGCCGAAAAAATGGGCTTCCACGATCAAATGATCGACGGCGCTCCGTGGCGCAGTTTTACCCTGGCGCGGGGCGATGTGCGGATTACCACAGCGGATCGGCAGATCGAGCGCGAAGCGCTGAACATGTCCATCCTGCTGGCGGCTTCGGTGCCGGTCGGTGTGGCGCTGCTTGGTTGCCTGTGCCTGTTGTGGCTCGGTATTGGTCAGGGGTTGGCACCGCTCAATCGTATGCGCGATGCGTTGATGCGACGTAGCGCCGATTCCCTGGAACCATTGCAGATCCAGCCGCTGCCCAGCGAACTGCAACCGCTGCTGGAAACACAGAATCAGTTGTTCCTGCGCATCGGTAAGACCATCGAGCGCGAACGGCGCCTGACCGGTGATGCCGCGCACGAATTGCGCAGTCCGCTGACCGCGATCAAAACCCACCTGCAAGTGGCGCGCATGACCGAAGGCAGCGCCCGGGACCAGTCCCTGGCACGGGCTGAAGAGGGTGCCGACCGGTTGCATCGCACGCTTGAACAATTGCTGCTGCTGGCGCGCGTCGAGGGCAGTCTGTCGTTCGATGATGGCGTGCAGTGCAGTGCCGAGAAGGTGGCGAAACTGGCGATTCAGGATGCAGCCAGCGGTGATCGTCAGCGGATCAAATTTCAGTTGCCGGCGACATTCTCCGATGCTCCGCTGCAAATGCCCGCGGTGCTATCGATTGCCGCATTGCGCAACTTGCTCGACAACGCCCTGCGCCATACCCCAGGCGATGGGGCAGTGGAGCTGAGCCTGGAAACCACCAACAATCGCGTGCGTTTTTTGGTCCGCGACCACGGCCCGGGGATTGCCGAAGATGACCTGCAACACCTGACCCAACGCTTCTGGCGCAACGGCCAGAGCACCGGTTGCGGCCTCGGCCTGGCGATTGTCCAGGCCATCGTCCAGCGCTGCGGCTGCACCCTGCATTTCGACAGCCGCCCGGATGGGTTGCGGGTTGAATTGACGATGCCGTTGCAGCCGGTCTAACCAACACAAAACCCTGTGGGAGCGGGCTTGCCCGCGATAGCGGTCTGTCAGACGCAGCATTGCTCAATGTGCCACCGCCATCGCGGGTAAGCCCGCTCCCACAGGGTTCGATGTCGCACATCAAATGTAACTTCTCTCCATTGGTATTCGAGCCGCCACCGGCGTTATCGTCCCCGGCAGCTTTGACTCAATGGATTGAGGTAACAGCGCCATGGATGCATCGATACATATCTGCAAGGCAACGCCTGCCGACGCCGGGATCATCAGCCGGATCGTCGAGCGCTCCATTCGCGTCGGCTGCGCGCTCGACCACCGCAACGATCCGCGAACCGTCGCCACCTGGACTCACAATAAAACCATTGAACACGTGCAGCCCTGGCTGGCCGATCCGCGGTTGTACCTGAACATCGCCCTGTTGCAGGACAAACCGATCGGCGTGGCCATGGCGGCAATCAGCGGCAAGGTCGCGTTTTGTTACGTGCAGCCGGAATGGTTTCGGCGAGGCGCCGGACAAGCGCTGGTGCACGATCTCGAAACCTGGTTGATCGCTCAGGGTTTACCTCACGCGCGGCTCAACAGCACCCGTACCGGCGAGGCGTTTTACCACCGTCTGGGTTACCGGGCTTGCGCTGAAACCTTCACCGTGGCGGGACTCCACGCCATTCCCATGCACAAGGCGCTGTCGCCACCTTCATAGAAAGCTGACCGAGGGTCTAAATCCTTGAGGTTCTGATGCGTTTCCAGAACAGGAAAACCTGCAAGTGCGCCCCGTGACAGGAACGCGCACCTGCCCGGTGTGCAGTTTTGGTCACTATCAACAGCGTATTGAGGGATCGAGAGATGTCAGTCGCTACCAGCCTTATCGAAGATCAGCCGGCCCGGATTGTCTCGACGCCTGCCGAGACGCTTTATCAGTTCAACGAATCGCCATTGCTGGCCCGTCAGAGCCAGCAGGAGTCGAATGCGCGCAGCTACCCGCGGCGTATTCCCCTGGCGCTCAAGCGTGCCAAGGGCATTTATGTCGAGGACGTCGAAGGCCGCCGTTTCATCGATTGCCTGGCCGGTGCTGGGACTCTGGCCTTGGGGCACAACCATCCAGTGGTGATCGAAGCGATCCAGCAAGTGCTGACCGATGAACTGCCGCTGCACACACTCGACCTGACCACGCCGGTGAAGGATCAGTTTGTTCAGGACCTGTTCGGTCTGTTGCCGCCGGCATTGGCCGCTGAAGCCAAAATTCAGTTCTGTGGCCCTACCGGCACCGATGCGGTGGAAGCCGCGCTGAAACTGGTGCGCACCGCCACTGGGCGCAGCACGGTTTTGTCGTTCCAGGGCGGTTACCACGGCATGAGCCAGGGCGCGCTAAGCCTGATGGGCAGTCTGGGGCCGAAAAAACCGTTGGGTGCGTTACTCAGCAGTGGCGTGCAGTTCATGCCGTATCCCTACGATTACCGTTGCCCGTTCGGGCTCGGCGGCGCGCAGGGGGTGCAGGTCAACCTCAACTACCTGGAAAACCTGCTGAATGATCCCGAGGCCGGCGTGCAATTGCCCGCAGCCGTGATCGTCGAAGCGGTGCAGGGCGAGGGCGGGGTGATTCCGGCTGATCTCGATTGGCTGCGCGGCTTGCGACGCATCACCGAGAAGGCCGGCGTAGCGCTGATCGTCGATGAAATCCAGAGCGGTTTTGCCCGCACCGGCAAGATGTTCGCCTTCGAGCACGCCGGGATCATTCCCGACGTGGTGGTGTTGTCCAAAGCCATTGGCGGCAGCCTGCCGCTGGCGGTGGTGGTCTATCGCGACTGGCTCGACACCTGGCTGCCGGGCGCCCATGCCGGGACCTTCCGCGGTAATCAGATGGCGATGGCTGCAGGCTCTGCGGTGATGCGCTTCCTGACAGAGCACAAGGTTTGCGAGCACGCCACCGCCATGGGCGAACGCTTGAGTGAACACCTGCACATCCTGCAGCGGGACTTCCCGCAACTGGGCGACATTCGTGGACGTGGCTTGATGCTGGGCGTCGAACTGGTCGATCCGACTGGCGCGCCGGACGCCCAAGGTCATCCGCCGATATTCGGTCGTCTGGCGCCGCTGGTGCAGCGCGAATGCCTCAAGCGTGGGTTGATCCTTGAACTGGGCGGGCGTCACGGCGGTGTCGTGCGGTTCTTGCCGCCGCTGGTGATCACCGCCACTGAAATTGATCGGGTGGCCGACATTTTCGGCAGGGCCATGGCCGCAGCCACCGCCAGCCTCTAAATTTTTTGGTGCCTTGAACGTTCCTTCTACATAACGGCTGCGCACGGCGCGCAGCCCACCCTACAGCGATGGAGAGACAACATGACGTCAGTATTCGACCGCGAGGACATCCTCTTTCAGGTCGTGGTCAACCACGAAGAGCAATACTCGATCTGGCCCGACTACAAAGCCGTGCCACAAGGCTGGCGCACCGTGGGCAAGAGTGGCCTGAAAAAGGAATGCCTGGCTTACATCGAAGAGGTCTGGACCGACATGCGTCCACTGAGCTTGCGCCAGAAAATGGAAGAACAGGCGGCTATGGCTCTCTGAGCTGTCAAGTGAGACGCGGAGCGTCTCTGGCTGCATTCCTTTGTGGCGCGCGGGAACGAAAAGCCCGCTGAACCAGTGACGGTCAGCGGGCTTTATCAGGCCTGGAGGTTTATGTCGCCTGTCAGACCGTCATCGCGGGCAAGCCCGCTCCCACAGTGGATTGGTGTTGTTGCACAAATAGAGTGAACACCAAAAATCCCTGTGGGAGCGGGCTTGCCCGCGATGAACGATAACGCGGTCCAACTGACGTTACACCCCGCTCAACCCCCTGATTACCAAGTCCACATTTCCCTCAAGCTCGGCCACCGGATCCACCGCATCGACACTCAACACCACCAGCTGACTACCAGCCTCGGCAATTACCGCTTTCACCGCGTCCGACGGCTGGCGATGATGCAACACCACCGCCACATCATTGTCCTTGAGCATCGTGCTCAATTGCTTGAGCGCCTCCGCTGTCCACTCGGCATCCGGTCGTGCATCAAGGCCAATCAGCTCCAGGTTGAGGCCGCCGATCAGGTAGCCGAAATGATCGCTCAGGCTCATCACACTCAGGTTGTCGGCATTAGCCAAGCGTGACTCACTGTCCGCGCTGAGTTTGAGCAGGCGTTGTTTGAGCGTTGCCAGGTTGGCATCGATTTTCGGTTTTGCCGCTGGCGCCAGACGCACCAGGTCTGCCGCCATGACATCCGCCATGCGACCCATGTTGTTGCTGGCCAGCCAAGGCTGACTGTTCAATCCGTCGACCTTGTTGCCAGGCTGCACGGCGATGCCAGGCAGAGCGCCGTCCACCGGGCGGGCGGCGTCGATTTCAATGATGCGGATATTGCTGCGACGGGCGTTCGGGTACAGCGGATCGTCCGGCCATAACGAGCGCAGGCCGATGACCGCATCGGCGTCGATCGCCAGCTTATTGAGCTCCAGAGCGCCACGGCCGGTGAAATATGCGGTCTGCCGACTGCCAGGCAGGTTGGCCGGCGCAGCGCGCTCAAGGCTGATATTGGTGCCCTCCAGCAGCAGGGCACCGAGACCGTAGGTCACAGGCAACGCCGCCAGGACCAGCACCTTGTGCGTTGAAGTCGAGGCGAAGAGCGCGGTGTTACCCACACCATGATTGGCCACCAGACGCATCGGTTCGAAGGTGTCGGTGGCGAATGCATTGAAGGAGACGGGCCCACACAAGGTCACCGCCAAGGTCAATTGACGCAGAGAAAAAGACATTTATCCGAGATTCCCTTTCAGACTTGGAACGATGCCGCGAGCAATCGCGGCCAGGGCGAAGGCGATACCAGCTACCAAAATGATCGCGGCACCGGAAGGGATAGGCAGGTCAAAGACAATCGGCGCGAGAATTCCGCACAGCGTGCTCACCGTGGCGATCAGCACCGAACACCAGAAAAACCCCTTCAGCGACTGGCTGAGCAAGCGCGCGGCCGCTGCTGGAATCACCAACAGAGCACCAACCAGAATCGCGCCGATGACTTTCACCGCCGCCACCGTGATCAGGGTCACCAGAATCACGAACAGGTAATCCAGGGTCTTCACCGCCACACCGCGTACCGCCGCCAGTTGCGGATTGAAACTGGCGAGCATGATGCGGTTGTACAGCGGCAGAGCCAGCGCCATCACCAGCGAACCAACGATGGCCAACACCAGCAGGTCATTGCCGTTGACTGTCAGCACCGAACCGAACAGCACGTTTTCCAGAATGTGTACGTTGATCTTGCCCGCCAGAATCAACAACAGGCTGGCACCCAAGGCCAACGACACAGAAAGGAACACACCGATCAAAGTATCTGGCGCCAGCCCGGTACGATTGCGCAGGTAGTTGAGCAAAATGCCGAACAGCAGGCAGTAACCGAACAGGCTGCCATAAGGCCCGGTGTAGGGCTCACCGAGCAGAATGCCAATGGCCACACCGGTCAGCGCCGCGTGGCCCACGGCTTCGGAGAAAAACGCGAAACGCTTGACCACCACCAGCGTACCCAAGCCGCCCAGCACCGGGCCGATCAACAGCCCGGCGAGCAGGGCATTGATCACAAATCCATAGGCCAGCGCTTCCGGCAGGTAACCCGACGAGGCCCAACTCTGGACCATCAAACGAAAGGCTTCGTAACTCATCAGGCCGCACTCCGGGGATGGGTCGAGAACAAGGTCAGCAGTCGCTCCGGGGTCAGTGCCTGTTTCGGTGTGGCATCGAACAGTACCCGGCGATTGAGACCGGTGACCCGGTCCGCCAGACGTCCGACCGCTTCCAGATCATGCTCGATCCACAGCACGGTGATGCCACTCTGGCGCCAGTCGCCCAGCAGCCGTTCGAACACTTGAATACCGGCCTCATCAAGGGCCGACATCGGTTCGTCGAGCACCAGCAGCTGTGGCGCCGGAATCAGTCCCTGGGCCAACAAAACGCGTTGGCGTTCACCGCCGGAGAGCGCGCCCATGCGCCGCTTGCGCTTGTCTTGCATGCCGACTCGTTCCAATGCTTCACCGATGGCCGCCGCGTAATGTTTGCTCAACCCGAGGAACGCCGGGCGCCGCTGGCACATGGCGGCCATGAAATCATCGACGGTCATCGGTAAACCGCGATCGAATTCCAGCGCTTGAGGCACGTAGCCGATGGTCCCCGGTTCGCCCGGCCATTGCAGGCTCAAGCGACCCTGATGCGGCATTTGCCCCAGCAGGGTCTTGATCAGCGAACTCTTGCCGCCACCGTTAGGGCCGACCAATGCATGCACGCTGCCGGGATGGACTTGAAAGGTCACCTTGTCGAGGATCGTCGTGCGACCCAGCGTGAGGCTGATCTCGGCGAAATCCAGCGTCGGCCCCGAAACCTGTGGGAGCGAGCCTGCTCGCGAAAGCGGTGGGTCAGTCAATATTGATGTCGACTGATACTCCCTCTTCGCGAGCAGGCTCGCTCCCACAGGGGATTCGGGGGTGGTCGGGCTAATGGTTTCTTTAGCCCTCATGCGCCGGACTCCTGTATCGCCCGGACCACGGTGTTGAGGTTGCCGGTCATTTCTTTTTCGTACTTGTCGGCGGTGTATTCGCCATAGGAAATGTGCGACAGCGGGTACAGCTTCACCCCGGACTCACGCTGGATGGTCTCGACGTAAGTGGACGGGAAATCCATCTCCGAGAAGATCACTTTCACGTCCAGTTCCCGCAGTTGATCGATGGTCTTTTTCAGCTGGCTGGGGCTCGGTTCGATACCGTGGGCCGGCTCGACCACGGCAGTCACTTCCAGGCCAAACTCGCGCAGCAAATAGTCGTAGGCGGCATGCACCGTGGCCACGCGCAACTCCGCGTTCGGCGCCTGGGTCAGTTTTGCCAGGGCATCGGCGCGCATCTGCCGCAGGCGTTTGCCGTAGGCTCGGGCGTTTTGGGTGTAGGTTTTGGCGTTGCTCGGGTCAAGCTTGCCCAGTTCCCGGGCGATGTTGTTGACCTGGGCAATGGAGGCGCTGATCGACAGGAACGTGTGCGGATTGACCACCTTGCCGGCACCACGGGCAGCGACGCCGGTGGCGGCCAGCAGGGGCACGTTTTCGTTGGCTTCGATCACCTTGATGTTCGGGGTTTCGCTGGCGGCGATCATGCGGTCGGCGAAGTCGTCATGGCCCACGCCGTTGAGCACGACCACGTCCAGCCCGCTGATGCGTTTGATGTCTTCGGCCCGCGGCTCGTAGGCATGCGGGTTGAAACCGGCCGGGATCAGCGGCACCACTTCGGCCTTGTCACCGACGATCTTGGCCACGTAACTGTAATAAGGGTGCAGGGTGATGCCGATGCGCAGGCGCTTGGCTTCATCGGCACTGGCCAAAGGTGTCAGCAAACAGGCAAACAGGCCGACCAGCAGCAGGCGAAAAAAGCAATGACGTTGAGATGAACTAGGCATGGGAAAGCGGTCTTCTCTCGGTGAAGGCGAGGGTTCAATGCCGATGCTGGCGGGTGACGCCGGCATCGAATTGCGCGACGATCTGCTGCCAGCCGGCACTTTCGAGCGCAGCCTCGGTGAGATCATTCGGAGCGGGGAGGGCGCTACCGCGGTTGAGCCAGATGTCCGGCGCGGCGTCGTCTTCAGCGGTCAAACGCATCAAAAACGAGCCGGCGACGGTTGGGCTCTGGCTCTGGCCGAAGTACGCCTTGGCGTCCAGTAACTGCCAGGCATGGCCGCCGCGGCTGACAGAACTGGCGTCCTGGGCAAACGGCGCAAAGCCTTCATCGGCGAGGGTGGTGGGCGTGGGCAGTGCTTGCTGTTCCTGACGCAACAGATGAATTTCATCCAGCGTGACCCGCAGGTCGGCGTAAATACCTTGCTCGGATGCGCTCAGATCACGGCGGGCATCCAGTTGATGGCTGCCAACGCTGCTTACTTCCTGAGGCTCGCCACGCCAGGCGACTACCGAACCGGCAACCGCCAGGATCATCAGGCACAACAGCAACACATAGAGGGTTTCATGGCCGGCACCGGCCGGGCGAACAACTTGGGTGGTGGGCGAGGTCATGCTCACGTTCAGGGCGCCTCGATGTCGGCTTGGTCGATCTCGACGACATGGCCGGGACCGGCGTCGAACAGCACGTAGAACTCGGCGCCAGGCTTCTTGAATGTCAGGGTCGAATCGGCGCCGAGCTTGCCCGGCACCAGAATGGTTTCGTCGTAGCCGATCACGTCCAGGGTCACTCCCGGTGCGCCGCTGCCGTCGGAAAAACCGCCTGTGCATTGAATCTGTTCGGCGTCGATGGCTTTGCATTCACACATCGGGTTATGGGCCAGGGCGCTGGGGCTGAAGGCGGCGCAGAACATCAATAGAACGGGGCGAAAAGCGCTGATCATGGTTTGCCTCCTTGTTTGTTCAGCCATGCGAGAGTGGCCGGGGATGCCTGTCTCAGGGGGATGGACGCTTGATGCATGGCGCCGTCCCAGCCTTCCATGGTGATCCACAGCTCGGCGTCGGTTTTGGTCTTTTCAGGCACTGGCAGCATCGCGCCCATGCGGTATGGCGTACCGAAGAAAATCGCCCCGGCCGCGCGCAGGCTGCGGGGTTTGCCGATGCGCAGGTAAGTCGCCTTGACCTGATCGCGACAGCGTTCGCACAACGCTATGTTGAAGCCTTTCATGTAGCCGGCGGGGCCAGTCAATCGCGGCGCTTCGTTGCGCAGTTCGGCCAGTTGCAGGCTCCAGGGACCGACCTGGATTTCGCCGATTTCCCGCTCCCCCAGTCCGCTGTCGCCGCGAAACAGAGAGGCATCGGCAAAGTATTTGGGCATGAAGCTCAAAGGGATCAGCAGCAAGAAAATGTTGATGTGGAAGCGCCATTTGCGCCAGAGCAGGCTCGCCCGGGAAGGCTGCGGTGCAGTGATCGCTTTGCTCACAGGTTGCCCTCCGGAGTCTGTTGGTTCATGACCGTTTGCGGTCTCGACACCGGGCGCGGGGTCTTGTTGCTGCGCTTGAATGCGTTGGCGGTGGCCAGGGCGGTGCGTTTGGTCCAGATCAGCAACCCGCTGAGTATCATCATGCTCAGCAATAAACCGAAGAAGAACCAGATCAGCTTGATCCAGATCCCGCCAAAGTCACCGGTGTGCAACGGACGCATCGACTCGGTCACGAATTCCAGACCAGTGCGGTCGCTCAGCAACCGTGTGCTGGCGATATCGCCGTTATACGGGTTGACCTCGGCCGTCTGGAACATCAGCGGATACCAGCTGCGACCGCCGACCGAAAGATGGCTGTAAGCATTGCTCGGCAGGGTGACGAAACTGGCATCGAGTCCGGGGATCTGCTCTTGAGCGACCTTGATGGCTTGTTCCAGATTGATCATCGGGGCCGGCTTTCCGGTGCTGATCAGCGGCACGCTTTCTCGCGAGACGACCGACACCACAGGTTCCGTGGTAATCGAAATCTGGTTGTCGAACAGAATCGCCTTGATCAGGAACCAGACACCAGTGATCGAGATCACCGCAATGAACCAGATCGACCAGATGCCGCTGAGCCGGTGAAAGTCGCCCCAGAAAATTCGTGCGCCATGGCGAATGCGCAGGGTCGGTCGGAAAAAGCCTTTCCAGAACCGTTTGTAGACCACCAGCCCGGTCACCAGCGACGCCAGCATCGGCAGCGCGAGGAACGACACCAGATACCAGCCCCAGCTGTAGCCGTTGGTGAACGGCACCAGCCACCAGCCATGCAGTGCGCGGGTGAATGCCTTGAAATTGAATTGTGGAGCGGTGCCCTGAATCACCCCGCTATAGGGGTTCACATAGACCGTCACCGAGCGCCCGTCCGGGTAACTGACGTCCACGTCGAGGGCGAAATGCGACTCGTCGGGGCGACTGATACCCTCGACCAGCGTCTGGGGTTCGGCCTTTTTGATGGCGGCGATGATCTCGTCATAATTGAGCCGCGGCGCATCGTCCGAAGGCGGGCTGGCACGCATTTGCGGATTGGCGAGCCAGACGATCTCCTGACTGACCACCGCCAGCGTGCCGGTCACACAGACGATCAATACAAAGAACCAGATGGGCAGCGCCAGCCAGCTATGGACCAGAAACCAGAGTTTTGAGCGGGATTTCTTCGACATGATTAAAGGTCTTGTTTCGATGAGAGGAACGCTGCCGTGGGCTTCCCAGCGTTGCGCTCCATGAAAAGTCCGGCCGTGGCTTTTGCCTACGCGACCGACTGCATCTAAATAAGACGTATGAGCATCGGAAATCCCGAAAGGGGATATGAAAGTAAATGTTTCGTGTTTCTGCTGCCCTGTGCGGGCTTGCTCGCAAAAGCGATCTGAGGATCAACATAAGATGTTGAATGTGATGGCCCCATCGCGGGCAAGCCCGCTCCCACAAGGATTGCGTAAACCCTGTGGGAGCGGGCTTGCCCGCGATGGGGCCGGATCAGGCAACGAAGATCTCAACCCTGCTTAAACATCTCCTTCGCCCGCTGTTCGATCTGCTCCTGAGTCAAATCCTCCTTGCGCGTGGCCAGAAACCACAGATGCCCGTAGGGATCCTTCAAAGTCCCCGAACGGTCGCCATAAAACTGATCCTTGACCTCGGACACCTGCGTGGCTCCGGCATCGATTGCTTGTTTAAAGGACTTGTCTACATCGTTCACATACAGATGCAGCCCCACGGACGGCGATTTGTCCGGGTTGCTCAATGGACCCTGGTCGCAGGGTGTGCCAAGCATGATCGGGCAGTCGCCGATACGCAGCTCGGCGTGACCGATGCCGCCATCGGGCATGGCCAGGCGCATGACTTCGGTGGCGCCAAAGGCTTTCTTGTAGAAGTCGATGGCTTCGGCAGCTTTCTGAATGCCCAGATAAGGGGTGATGCTGTGATAACCCTCTGGAATAGGTTTTACGCTCATGACGGTTCTCCTTTTGTTGTGGGGTTAAGGTGTTCCTTCGCCGATTTCCGGTCGAATAACTATAGGTCAGCCCCTTTTCCCGCAACCGAGTGCCCGACGAGCAGCAGATTACTTCCCAAACCTCCATCGACTGGCAGGACGCCATCGCGAGCAGGCTCGCTCCCACAGTAGTTTTGTGTCGTGAACGACAATTGGGTCTGAAAACAGATCTAACGTGCGAGCGAGCCTGCTCGCGATAGCCACGCCACTATTTCCGATCAACCCCCGACTCAAGCAGCTGCGCCCCTGGGCCTTGCTCACCCAACACATCTCCAAAGTTACGCAGCGGACACGCCTCCATCGACAAACATCCACACCCGATACACCCATTGAGCCTGTCCCGCAGCAGGGTCAGCTGATTGATCCGCTCATCCAGATCCCGGCTCCACTGCGCCGACAACACTTTCCAGTCCGCCGCCGTCGGTGCATGGTTATCCGGCAGGGATTTCAACGCCTCGCCAATCTCCGCTAACGGAATTCCCAAACGCTGAGCCACTTTGATCAGCGCCACCCGGCGCAACACTTCCCGCGGATAACGCCGCTGATTGCCTTGATTACGATTGCTTTTGATCAGGCCTTTGGATTCATAGAAGTGCAGCGCAGTGACCGCCACGCCACTGCGGGCGGCCACTTGGCCGACGGTCAGTTCTTTATGCAGGTTTTGCGAGGTGATCATTTAAAAAATGCTCCTTGACCTCTAGTTAGCTCGAGGTTTTACCCTGCAGGCCTTCGGATCGCAAGATCCGGCTTACAGTGAGTGGGGACTATTCATGCACGCGCCAGCGAAAAATCGCAGCTTCACCCAACTGATCGAATTCGAGATTGAACCCCGTGAGCAAGCCGCGCTGGTGTCGGCACTGTCGGCACACACTGAACGTCTGGCCCAGAGCTCCCCGGGTTTTCTGAGTGCCAGCATCCAGGCCAGCGACGATGGCCGGCGAGTGCTCAATTACCTGCAATGGCACTCCCGCGAAGCCGGAGAAGCCGCCTTTCAGAGCGTCGAAAGCGGCGAGCAGGATTTCTGGCAGCTGATTCGCGCCCATCGGGCGAAAACCGTGACCTTCGGCTCATTTCAGGTGCTGCATAGCCTGGCGCTTAGTCACGACAACGCGTTGCACTGCACGCTGATCGGCTAGATCGACAACTGCATCAAACGCTCACCCTGTACGTTCTCCGTGGGTCGGCGTTTATTCACCGCCAGTTCGCCGATCTTGATCAGCCGGGTGCGGGTTACGTTGCGGCTCAACCCCAGCAGGGCAGCAGTGTGCACCTGGTTGTAATGACTGAAGCGGTAAGCCGCCCGCAACAGCGCATCTTCGACTTTCTCGTGCAGCGCGCCGGCCTGTTCCTCGAAGAGCTTTTGAAAGGCCCGATCGAGCAAGGCTTCCGGTGAGTCGTCGACGCTGACGTGGTAGTCGTCCTGACGTTCGATGCGCATGTTCGACAGGCGCAAGTCATCGCGCTCGATCACACCATTGCGGCAGATCAACAGCGTGTGGTGAATGACGTTTTCCAGTTCACGGATGTTGCCCGGCCAACTGTAGCTGCGCAGTTTGTGTTCGGCCTCCTTACTGATGGTGATGCTGCCGTAACCCAAACGCTGGCTGTAGGCTTCGACGAAATGTCGGGTCAGCGGCAGGATGTCGCCGGGGCGTTCGCGCAACGGGCTCAGTTCCAGGCTGACCACATCGAGGCGGTAATACAGATCCTCGCGAAAGTGCCCGGCATTGATGGCTTTTTCCAGTTGCACGTTGGTCGCCGCCAGTACGCGCACATCGATGGGAATGCTCTTGCGCGAACCCAGGCGCACCACTTCGCGCTCCTGCAACACTCGCAGCAATTTCACCTGAATCGCCATCGGTAGATCGCCGATTTCGTCGAGGAACAAGGTGCCGCCATCGGCCTCTTCAAACCAGCCGGCCTTGGCGCTTAGCGCGCCGGTGAAGGCGCCTTTTTCATGGCCGAACAGCTCGGCTTCCACCAGCGATTCGGAAAATGCACCGCAGTTCACTGCCACGAACGGCCGGTTGCGCCGGGCGCTGAGGTTGTGGATATGCCGCGCCACCAGCTCCTTGCCGGTGCCGGTTTCACCGATGATCAGCACGCTGGCTTCACTCGGCGCGACTTGCTGCAAGTGCGCGAGCAGGGCCTGGGATTTCGGGTCTTCGAACACCTGTGCCGTGGCGCGAATTGAGGTGGCCAACGCGGGCGAAGGCGGTAAGGTCAGCAGTTGCATGGGCAGGCTCCATGAGTGGAAGGCTATGAATAGAAGGTCGGGATCGGCAGGGACTGGTTCAGTGCCCAGTCACCCAGTTCATGGAGTTTGTAATCCACCGGGTCGTGCAGGGTTTGCGTGCGCAAGTTGCGCCAATGGCGGTCCAGCCGCAGTGAGGCGTGAGTCGAGCGGGCGCCGGTCACTTCGAACAAACGGCTACACAGTTCCAGGCCATTGCGCGTCGCTGCGACCTTGGCGGTGGCGATGGCGGTGGCCAGATGTCCGCGTTCCTCGACGCTCAGAGTCGGGCCCTTGGCCCAGGCTTTGTCGAGCAACTCAGCGGCGCGTTGCACCAGCAATCGAACACCTTCCAGCGCCACCCAGAATTCGCCGTAATGGCCGAGCACATAAGGATCCTGCCGCACATCCGCAGCATTGGACTTGTGCCAAGGACGGGTCTCAGTGAGGGTGTATTGCCGCGCTTCTTCAAAGGCGCCCTCGGCAATGCCAAGAAACATATGGGTGAACGTCAGCTGGGCAATCAAGGGGCGCAGGCAGGCGAACGGCGTGCTCAACGGACCGGGGTCGAGCAGTAGTTCCGACTCTTCGACCCGCACCCGTTCAAACGTGGCGCTGCCGCTGTCGGTCTGGCGCTGACCCATGTTGTTCCAGTCGTTGTGCAGCGTGATGCCGCTGCGCCCGCTGGGAATCGCGGCGATCAACAGCTTGCCGCCGGCACTTTCATCGACGGCCGAGGCGATCAGCATTTCCGAGTCGCTGGCGCCGGAGCAGAAGCTCTTTTTGCCGGAAAACTCGCGCCAGCCTCCGAGGTCTTTCACCACGGTGCGGGTGTCCAACGGGTTGAGGGCGTTGCCCCAGAACCAGTTCTTGCGCGCCGTCTGTTCAAACCACGGTTGCCATTGTTCGGGGCGGGCGAACAGGCGCACGGTGGCGAGCATCAGATGATGAAAGCCGAAGACGTGAGCGATCGAACTGTCGACCTTGGCGAACTCGCGCACGATGTTCAGGGTTTCGCTCCAGCTGGCGCCGAGGCCGCCGTACTGGACGGGAATGCTTAAAGCGAGCAGGCCGCTGTGGCGCAAGGCATCACGTTCGGCTTTCGGCGTACCACCGCGTTCATCGCGCTCGACAGCGGTCAGGGCAAATTCGGCGGCCAGCTGGCGGGCGGTCTGCAAGGGGGACAACAGGGCGCTTATCGGCTTGGCAGTCACGCGAGGGTTCCTTTTTTCTGGCGACTGATCGTTCCCACGCTCTACGTGGGAATGCCTCTAGGGACGCTCCGCGTCCAGTGACGCGGAGCGTCACGGGCTGCATTCCCACGCAGAGCATGGGAACGATCAGTAGGGGAGGTTTTCAGGCCGTCGCTTTAGCCGGCAGCACATCATTGGCAATCATTTCGCCAAACGGCCCGGTGAGGTTGGTGACGCCACGTCCGGCCAGGCTGGCATATGGCTCGGGCAGCAGCGGGAACACCAGTTCGGCAAAGCGATAAGCCTCTTCGAGATGCGGGTAGCCGGAGAAGATGAAACTCTCGATCCCCAAATCCGCGTACTCCTTGATCCGCGCCGCCACTTGCTGCGGGTCACCCACCAGCGCCGTTCCGGCACCGCCGCGTACCAAACCGACGCCAGCCCAAAGGTTGGGCGAAATTTCCAGGTTGTCGCGACGGCCGTCATGCAACGCGGCCATACGTCGCTGGCCTTCGGAATCAAATCGTGAGAACGACTTTTTGCGCGGCAGCAATGGTTTCGTCGCTGATGTGCTCGATGAGTTTGTCCGCGGCTTTCCAGGCCTCTTCGGCCGTCTCGCGCACGATCACATGCAGGCGAATCCCGAACTTCACCGTACGACCGTTTCGCGCCGCGCGCTCTCGAACATCGGCGAGTTTTTCAGCCACGGCGGCAGGCGGTTCGCCCCACGTCAGGTAAACGTCGACCTGCTCGGCAGCCAGGTCATGAGCGGCCTCGGACGAGCCACCGAAATACAGTGGTGGATAAGGTTTCTGCACCGGTGGGTACAGCGCTTTGGCATTCTGCACCCGCAGGTGTTTGCCTTCGAAATCCACCGATTCGCCTTGCAGTACACGGCGCCAGATCTTCAGGAATTCATCGGTGACTTCGTAGCGTTCGCTGTGATCGAGAAAACTGCCATCGCCACGGTTTTCATCCGGGTCACCGCCGGTCACCACATTGATCAGCAAGCGGCCGCCAGACAGCCGATCCAGGGTCGCGGCCATCCGTGCCGAGACTGTCGGCGAGATGATCCCCGGACGAATCGCGACCAGATACCGCAGGCGTTCGGTCAGTGGCACCAGGGCTGAGGCGATCACCCACGAGTCCTCGCAGGAACGCCCGGTAGGAATCAGCACGCCGTGGTAGCCGAGACTGTCTGCGGCCTGGGCCACTTGTTTCAAATAGTTGAGCGTCACCGGGCGCGCGCCTTGAGTGGTGCCCAGGTAATGGCCGTCGCCGTGGGTCGGCAGAAACCAGAAAACATTCATGAAGAGATCCTTAAGCGATTTTCAGCAGATTTTTGGGGTGTACGCCGAACAACGGCGCCGCGCGTTCTGCAGCAAGACGAATGCGGGCCTTCAGAGGCTCACTGGTTATTTGGTAATTGGAGAAGTCGGCTTCGGTGGCATAGACGCCAATCGGCAAGGTCAGGGCCTGGAAGAAACTGAACAGCGGCCGCAACTGATGATCGAGCACCAGCGCATGGCGTTCGCTGCCACCGGTGGCGGCCAGCAACACCGGAGTGTCGATCAGCGCATTGAGGTCGATCAGGTCGAACAGGTGCTTGAGCAGGCCTGGGTAGGAGCCGCGATAAACCGGCGCGGCGACGATCAGCAAGTCAGCACTTTCGATCGCTTGCAGCTCGGCTTCGATATCGGCGCTCAGTTCCTGACGCGACAGCGCGACGCCCAGTGGTCGGGCGATATCACCCAGTTCGATCAGCTTGCTTTCGATAGGCAACTGCTCGGCCAGTTCGGCCAACAGCGCCTGGGTCAACACCAAAGTGCGAGACGGACGCCAGGTACCGCCGGAGAGGGCAACGACTTTCAATGGACGCGACATGATCAGTTCCTTTTTTAAACAGTTGCTCAGCGAGCAGTGATGAGTCACCGGAGTTGAGCAAGAGCTGTACCAATCCGTGGGAGCCCAGTTTTCCGTGGCTTTCAGCGCGATTGCTGGCAGGCGCTGTTCGATTTGACCGGCTGTTTGTTGATTGCCTGTTGCCACGCAAACAGTTGCGTGGGCAACAGTGCGTGAGGCGATGGAGTTGTTTATAAAGGCTCTCTGTTATTCCGTAAAAGACCGTAAATTAATATTTATAGATCATTAGGAAATATCAGGTCGGCGCTTACCAAAGTCGATAGCGACTATCGAGAGCGTTGATTTCTCCCCTTCAAGCGGCACGGGTAGCCTGTGTTCATTGCCCCAAACACAGATATCCGGACGCCCGAAATGAAATCTCTATTCGCCACTTTCTTGCTGCTCGCCATCTCCGTTCTCGCCGGATGTGCCAGCCATGTTTCACCGGAATTGCGGCCCTACACCGCTGAAGAAACCCGGGAACTGGCGCTGGAGGCCCTGAATCGTCGTGGCTTGTCCTTCGACGAGTACCACGCGAAGAAAGCCGAATTGCTCGGCCAGCCGGCAAAATCGTTCAGTTTCGACAAACAAGGCGAGATGAACGCCGAACGCGCAGTACAACTGCACGGCCGCCAAAGCTGAGCGGCAACTGTACCGCTCGAACTTTCACGCAACTGTCCATGGGTTTCCCTCAACGCGTGCGATAGGGTCAATCCCTGACTGACCCTGATGGACTGCCCCCATGACACTCTCGCTCGATCTGCTGCTGGGCTTTGCCTTGTTTGCCCTTGTCACCTCGATCACCCCCGGCCCGAACAACACCATGTTGCTGGCCTCTGGCGTGAATTTCGGCTTTCAGCGCACCATTCCGCACATGCTGGGCATCACCTGCGGCTTCTTCGTACTGGTGGTCGCCGTCGGTTTCGGCCTGGGCACGGTGTTTCAAACCTATCCAATGCTTTACACCGTGTTGCGCTATGTCGGCGCGGCGTATTTGCTGTACCTGGCGTGGAAGATTGCTCATTCCGGGCCGGTAACCGAGGGTGAACAGGGCGAGGGCAGGCCGATCAGCTATTTGGGTGCGGCAGCGTTTCAATGGGTCAACCCCAAGGCCTGGATCATGGCCATCGGTGCTATCAGCACCTACACGCCGATGCAGGGCTATTTCACCAATGTGATTGTGATTGCCGCAGTCTTCGCCTTGATCAACCTGCCAAGCGTCGGGGTGTGGGCCGGTTGCGGCACGCTGTTGCGCAATGTGCTGCGTGATCGCCGCTGGTTGCGGCTGTTCAACTGGGGTATGGCCTTATTGTTGGTGGCTTCGATGTATCCGTTATTGCTCGAAAGTTTTAGCTGACGCATTGCTTCATCCGGTGCCCCGATGCCTGTTAAGCTCGACTTCAGGAGCGTTCCTACGCACTTTTAAATGAAGTTGTTCTTCTTTAATGGCCTCCGATCAGGTATTGCTGTCGTTCTGAAAATTCGGCGTCGCTCATGAGGCGGCGCTTTGAAGCTTCCAGTGACGAGCTTCCTGATCCCGGAACACGCTCTGCGAGTCTTTTATGAATAAACGTCCGTTGTATTTCGACTACGCCGCCACCACGCCGGTGGATGAGCGGGTCATCAAGGTCATGGTCGAGTGTCTGGGTTTCACAGGTAACTTCGGCAATCCAGCGTCCAGTTCCCACGCTTTCGGCCAACAGGCCCGGCAATCGGTCGAGCAAGCACGGCGCCAGGTCGCCGAATTGGTGAGCGCCCAGGCGGAGCAGATCGTCTGGACTTCCGGCGCCACCGAATCCAACAACCTTGCCCTCAAGGGCGTGGCCCAGGCCCGCGGTGTGTCCGGCGGCCACATCATCACCAGCCAGATCGAACACAAAGCGATTCTCGACACTGCAAAACAATTGCAGGATGCAGGCGTTGCGGTGACGTATCTGGTGCCCGATGCTGAAGGCCTGATTACCCCGCAAGCGGTCAGCGAAGCGATGCGTGAGGACACCTTTCTGGTGTCATTGATGCTGGTCAATAACGAACTGGGCACCGTCAACGACATCCCGGCCATCGGCCAGGTGGTGCGTGATCGCGATGCGTTGTTCCACGTTGATGCGGCCCAGGGCGCGGGAAAAGTGGCGATCGATCTGGCCCGGTGGCCGGTGGATTTGATGTCGTTCTCGGCGCACAAGGTCTACGGTCCCAAAGGCATCGGCGCGCTGTATGTCGGTCCTCGTGCGCAGCAGCGTCTGCAGGCGCAGATCCACGGCGGCGGTCACGAGGGCGGGTTGCGTTCCGGCACGCTGGCGACGCACCAGATTGCCGCAATGGGGGCAGCCTTCGCATTGGCGGCCACCTCATTCGATGAAGAAAAAGCCACCATCGCGCGTCTGCGTGAACGCTTGCTCGAGCCGCTGCTGAGCATTCCCGGCGTGCGCCTCAATGGCAGTCCGACCCAACGCATTCCCCATACCCTGAGCCTGACTTTCAACGAAGGCGAGTTCAGTTCCGCAGCGTTGAGCGCCTCGATTGCGTTTTCCGCGACCTCGGCCTGTAATTCCGCCAGCAATGCGCCGTCCCATGTGCTGCTGGCCTTGGGGCATGACGCTCGCTCGGCCAGTCGCACCATTCGCTTGAGCCTGGGGCGTTTCACCACCGAGCAGGATATCGATCAAGCGGTAGACCTGATTAAAGCAGCTTGCGCCAGTGCTCCGGCATTCTGGGCGACAGGTCCTTAAGCGCCGACTCCGATCGGCACCGAATAATAATGATGAGCGGTTAGCAGGAGACACGATGAGTACACAGCCTTTGACCAATGGATTGGTACCCCAGCGCCTGGCGCAAACCCGCGAGCTGATGAGCCGGGAGGGCATTCATGCTCTGCTGGTGCCGTCGGCCGACCCGCACCTGTCGGAATACCTGCCGGGCTATTGGCAGGGACGGCAGTGGCTATCGGGTTTTCATGGCTCGGTGGGCACGCTGATCGTTACACCGGATTTTGCCGGCGTCTGGGCCGATAGCCGCTATTGGGAACAAGCGAGCAAGGAGCTCAAGGGCAGCGGCATCGAACTGGTCAAGCTGCAACCGGGTCAACCCGGCCCGCTTGATTGGCTGGCCGAGCAAACCCCTGAAGGTGGTGTCGTTGCAGTCGACGGCGCGGTGATGGCCGTGGCCTCCGCGCGTACTTTGAGCAGCAAACTCGAAGAGCGCGGTGCACGTCTGCGCACCGATATCGATCTGCTGAGTGAAGTCTGGAGTGATCGTCCGAGTCTGCCGAACGAGCCGATCTACCAACACTTGCCGCCTCAGGCGACGGTCAGCCGTGGCGAAAAACTCGCCAAACTGCGTGAGGTACTGAAAGAGCGCGGTGCCGACTGGCATTTCATCGCCACCCTCGATGACATCGCCTGGCTGTTCAACCTGCGCGGCGGCGATGTGTCGTTCAACCCGGTGTTCGTGTCCTTCGCCCTGATCAGCCAGCAGCAGGCCACCTTGTTCGTCGCCCTGAGCAAAGTGAGCGCGGAGCTGCGCGCCATTCTCGAACAGGACGGCGTGACCCTGCGCTTTTACAGCGAAGTAACCGCCGCCTTGCGCGCCGTGCCGAGCGGCGAGAGCCTGCAAGTCGATCCGGCGCGGGTCACGGCTGGTCTGTTGGATAACCTGGACAGCGGCGTGAAACTGCTCGAAGGCCTGAACCCGACCACTCTGGCCAAGTCGCAGAAAAGCCTGGCCGATGCCGAGCACATTCGTCGGGCTATGGAGCAGGACGGCGCGGCACTGTGCGAATTCTTCGCCTGGCTGGAAGTGGCCTTGGGGCGTGAGCGCATCACCGAACTGACCATCGACGAACACCTGACCGCGGCGCGGACCCGCCGCCCGGAATATGTGTCGCTGAGCTTCAACACCATTGCCGCGTTTAACGCTAATGGCGCCATGCCGCACTACCACGCCACCGAAGAAGAACACGCGGTGATCGAGGGTAACGGCCTGTTGCTGATCGACTCCGGCGGCCAATACCTGGGCGGTACCACCGACATCACCCGAATGGTGCCGGTGGGTACGCCGACTGACGAGCAGAAGCGCGATTGCACCCGCGTGCTCAAAGGCGTGATTGCACTCTCTCGTGCACAGTTCCCACGAGGCATTCTGTCACCGTTGCTGGACGCTATTGCTCGCGCACCGATCTGGGCCGAAAGCGTCGACTACGGCCACGGCACCGGTCACGGCGTCGGCTATTTCCTCAATGTTCACGAAGGCCCGCAAGTCATCGCCTATCAGGCCGCGGCGGCACCGCAAACAGCGATGCAGCCAGGCATGATCACGTCTATTGAACCGGGCACTTACCGTCCGGGGCGCTGGGGTGTGCGGATCGAGAACCTGGTATTGAATCGTGAAGCAGGCAAGAGCGAATTCGGTGAGTTCCTGAAATTCGAAACCCTGACCCTGTGCCCGATCGACACTCGTTGCCTGGAACCGTCGCTGCTGACCGAAGATGAGAAGCAGTGGTTCAACGGTTATCACGCCGAGGTGCGTGAACGCTTGAGCCCATTGCTCGATGGCGCGGCCCTTGAGTGGTTGAACACCCGAACCGCGGCTATTTGAGCGGTTTGAGTCCAGGCGCTGTTTCCAGCGTCTGGCTCAGGTCATAGGCAGGCGCTGGTTATTGCGCAAGTAGGGCTTCAAGGACGAAGTCCAGCCGATCCTGGCCGAAGAACAGCTGATCACCGACAAACATGCTCGGCGCACCGAATACACCGCGTTGCACCGCTTCCTCGGTGTTGTCCTTGAGAGCTGCTTTGACGGTCTCATCGGCGATTAGCGCCAGCACCTCGTTTGGATCGAAACCATTTTGCGCCAACACGGCGGCGACGGTCGCTGGATCATCGAGGCTGCGTCCTTCAACCCAAAGGGCGTGAAACAGGCAATCGATAAACGCCTGAAAGCGTTCGGGATGACGCAGTTGCATACCCGTGACAGCGCGCATCAGCATCAGGGTATTGATCGGGAAGTTCGGGTTGAACTTCAGCGGTACGCCGTAGCGTTTGGCATAGCGGTCCAGGTCCTGAAACATGTAGCGACCCTTGGCCGGTACGGTGATGGGGGAAGCATTACCGGTAGCTTTGAAGACACCACCCAGCAGCATCGGTCTGTAGATCAGCTGACTATCGGTCTGTTTGCAGATCTTCGGCAGTTGGGTATAGGCCAGATAAGTGGCGGGGCTGCCGAGGTCGAAAAAGAACTCCACGGTTTTGCTCATGGTCGATGTGCTCTTCTTATTGTTGTAGGGGAGGGCTTACCAGCGTTCGTTCCAGGGGCGCAGATCCAGTTCGAAGGTCCAGGCGTCCCGTGGCTGGCTGTGCAGGTACCAATAGTTGTCGGCGATGTGCTCGGGATTGAGGATGCCGTCCTGATTCTTGGTCGCGTATTTTTCCGGAAAGTTGTCGCGGATAAAGTCGGTGTCGATGGCGCCATCAACTACGACGTGGGCGACATGGATGTTCATCGGTCCCAGTTCGCGGGCCATGCTTTGCGCCAAGGCGCGAATCCCGTGCTTGGCCCCGGCGAAGGCGGCGAAACCCGCGGCACCGCGCAGACCAGCAGTGGCGCCAGTGAACAGGATCGTGCCCCGTTGGCGAGTGACCATGCGCTTGGCCACTTCACGGGCGTTGAGAAACCCTGAGAAGCAGGCCATTTCCCAAATCTTGAAATACTTGCGAGCGGTTTCTTCGAGGATGCTGCACGGCACATTGGCGCCGATATTGAAGACGAACGCTTCGATGGGGCCGATCTCGGTTTCGATCTGCTCGATGAGCGCTATCACGTCTTCTTCATTGCGCGCATCGCAGGCAAAACCGTGAGCCTCGCCCCCACTGGCTGTGATGGACTCTACCAGTGGCTGGAGTTTGTCTGCGCTGCGACGTGTGACGCAGGCGACATAACCTTCACGGGCAAAACGTTTGGCGATGGCGCCGCCGGTGGCATCGCCTGCGCCGACGACCAATACGATTTTCTTGTTAGTCATGGATATCGCCCTATGCTGAACGGTCATTGACTGACGAACGTTAGCAGCATCGGGGCGAAGCGACTATCGGGCTACGCAAGCCCGATAGAAAGGGGAGGGTTACTTGCAGATGACGATCATGCTGCGACTGGTATAGCCGGCAGGGTTGAGGCCGAACGGATAGTCACCGGGTTCTTCCACCGCATCACCTGACTTGGCGATGACCTTGTAACCCTTGGGCGCGCACGAATTGGCGGCACTGGTGTAGCACTTGTCCCACGAAGACGAGAGCCCCGAACAGTTGATATGCAGTCCTTTCTTGCCGTGTTTCATCTGGGGTTTCGAGGTTGCCGCGCAGCCCGCAATTGCAAGTACGGCGATCAGTATCAAAATTCGTTTCATTGCTGTCCTTAATAGCGGCCCCGGATCTACGCCTGGGTCTGCCTGCATTCGCTTTTGCGTGAAGCGTTCTGATATCCCTATCTGAAAAAATCCATGTCTGACACTGAGTTACGTAGCCTAAACATGGCCTAATTGAGCGGCAAATACCAGACCTTCGTCAAATCTCGTTTCAATCCGCGGCGACCGCAGGCTTGGCGGTACTCCCCATGGTCATGGTCGCGCCGACGGAAGCCAGTATGATGCACAGGATAGCCATCCACTGTGACAGGGAAAGGTATTCCTGGAGGAACAACAGGCCGGACAGCGCGCCGATCGCAGGTTCGATGCTCATCAACGTACCGAAGGTCCGGGCTGGAATCCGTGTGAGGGCGACCATCTCCAGGGTATAGGGCAGGGCGGTGGACAGAATGGCGACGGCGATGGCCACGGGAATCAACGAGGGTGTCAGTAACGCGGCGCCAGCGTGGACAATGCCGATGGGAGCCACGAACAGGGCGGCAATCATCACGCCCAACGCAGCGGTCTGCACCCCATTATCAGCACCGGCCTTCTGGCCGAACAGAATGTACAGCGCCCAGCAGACACCAGCACCGAGGGCATAACCTGCGCCGACCAGATCGATGTTTGCGCTTGTGGCGCCTGTTGGAATCAATAGCAGTAAACCCAAGGCTGCCAGAGCGATCCATAGAAAGTCGATCGCCCGACGTGAAGCATAAATTGCGACTGCCAATGGGCCGGTGAACTCCAGGGCTACGGCGATACCCAGAGGAACAGTGCGCAAGGACATATAGAAGAGGAAGTTCATGCCGCCCAACGCCATTCCGTAGACAATAACGGTGCGCAGGGATTTTGCGGTGAGCTTCGCTCGCCATGGGCGCAATAGCAGCAGCATGATCACACTGGCAAAGATCAGTCGCAGGGTGGTCGTTCCTTGAGCACCGATAACCGGGAACATGCTTTTGGCCAGGGAAGCTCCGGACTGGATGGATGCCATGGCTATCAAGAGCAGGCCAACCGAGAACAGAGTCGAGGCAAGGCTACGGGGGTGATCATTCATTGCGTGGCATCGTCCGAAGTGGCAGCGAAAGTATTATTGTATGTGTTGGGCAATATACTGCGCATTCGTTGCGGGCACGTCTATATATAAGCAGGGATTTTGAACATCCTGATAGAAAAATCAAATCAGGGGTTGACGGCAGATTCTGGAAGTCTATAATTCGCCCCACTTCCGGCGCAGTCGAAACGGAAAACTCCTTGGTAAACAAAGAGTTATACAGTTTTCGACAGCGGTTACGCTTCAGTTCATCGAAGCCAGAAGGAGTTGGTAAGGCCGTGTGTTTTCGCCTTATTGACGGTTCGATCTTCTCGGTCGAAAGCGGAGAAAAAGAGGTGTTGACAGCAGCGATTAACGCTGTAGAATTCGCCTCCCGCTAACGAGAGATCGGAAGCGCAAGTGGTTGAAGTTGTTAAGGAAAACCTTGAAAACTTCTGAAAATAACCGCTTGACAGCAACAGAGGCTGCTGTAGAATGCGCGCCTCGGTTGAGACGAAAGATCTTAACCAACCGCTCTTTAACAACTGAATCAAGCAATTCGTGTGGGTGCTTGTGGAGTCAGACTGATAGTCAACAAGATTATCAGCATCACAAGTTACTCCGCGAGAAATCAAAGATGTAACCAACGATTGCTGAGCCAAGTTTAGGGTTTCTTAAAAACCCAAAGATGTTTGAACTGAAGAGTTTGATCATGGCTCAGATTGAACGCTGGCGGCAGGCCTAACACATGCAAGTCGAGCGGCAGCACGGGTACTTGTACCTGGTGGCGAGCGGCGGACGGGTGAGTAATGCCTAGGAATCTGCCTGGTAGTGGGGGATAACGCTCGGAAACGGACGCTAATACCGCATACGTCCTACGGGAGAAAGCAGGGGACCTTCGGGCCTTGCGCTATCAGATGAGCCTAGGTCGGATTAGCTAGTTGGTGAGGTAATGGCTCACCAAGGCGACGATCCGTAACTGGTCTGAGAGGATGATCAGTCACACTGGAACTGAGACACGGTCCAGACTCCTACGGGAGGCAGCAGTGGGGAATATTGGACAATGGGCGAAAGCCTGATCCAGCCATGCCGCGTGTGTGAAGAAGGTCTTCGGATTGTAAAGCACTTTAAGTTGGGAGGAAGGGCAGTTACCTAATACGTAATTGTTTTGACGTTACCGACAGAATAAGCACCGGCTAACTCTGTGCCAGCAGCCGCGGTAATACAGAGGGTGCAAGCGTTAATCGGAATTACTGGGCGTAAAGCGCGCGTAGGTGGTTCGTTAAGTTGGATGTGAAATCCCCGGGCTCAACCTGGGAACTGCATTCAAAACTGACGAGCTAGAGTATGGTAGAGGGTGGTGGAATTTCCTGTGTAGCGGTGAAATGCGTAGATATAGGAAGGAACACCAGTGGCGAAGGCGACCACCTGGACTGATACTGACACTGAGGTGCGAAAGCGTGGGGAGCAAACAGGATTAGATACCCTGGTAGTCCACGCCGTAAACGATGTCAACTAGCCGTTGGGAGCCTTGAGCTCTTAGTGGCGCAGCTAACGCATTAAGTTGACCGCCTGGGGAGTACGGCCGCAAGGTTAAAACTCAAATGAATTGACGGGGGCCCGCACAAGCGGTGGAGCATGTGGTTTAATTCGAAGCAACGCGAAGAACCTTACCAGGCCTTGACATCCAATGAACTTTCCAGAGATGGATTGGTGCCTTCGGGAACATTGAGACAGGTGCTGCATGGCTGTCGTCAGCTCGTGTCGTGAGATGTTGGGTTAAGTCCCGTAACGAGCGCAACCCTTGTCCTTAGTTACCAGCACGTCATGGTGGGCACTCTAAGGAGACTGCCGGTGACAAACCGGAGGAAGGTGGGGATGACGTCAAGTCATCATGGCCCTTACGGCCTGGGCTACACACGTGCTACAATGGTCGGTACAGAGGGTTGCCAAGCCGCGAGGTGGAGCTAATCCCAGAAAACCGATCGTAGTCCGGATCGCAGTCTGCAACTCGACTGCGTGAAGTCGGAATCGCTAGTAATCGCGAATCAGAATGTCGCGGTGAATACGTTCCCGGGCCTTGTACACACCGCCCGTCACACCATGGGAGTGGGTTGCACCAGAAGTAGCTAGTCTAACCTTCGGGAGGACGGTTACCACGGTGTGATTCATGACTGGGGTGAAGTCGTAACAAGGTAGCCGTAGGGGAACCTGCGGCTGGATCACCTCCTTAATCGACGACATCAGCTGTTCCATAAGTTCCCACACGAATTGCTTGATTCATTGAAGAAGACGATAAAGAAGCAGCCCGAAATTGGGTCTGTAGCTCAGTTGGTTAGAGCGCACCCCTGATAAGGGTGAGGTCGGCAGTTCGAATCTGCCCAGACCCACCAATTTTGTGTGGGAAACGCCTGTAGAAATACGGGGCCATAGCTCAGCTGGGAGAGCGCCTGCCTTGCACGCAGGAGGTCAACGGTTCGATCCCGTTTGGCTCCACCACTACTGCTTCTGTTTGTTGAAAGCTTAGAAATGAGCATTCCACCGAGCCGGTGATGAATGTTGATTTCTAGTCTTTGATTAGATCGTTCTTTAAAAATTTGGGTATGTGATAGAAAGATAGACTGAACGTTACTTTCACTGGTAACGGATCAGGCTAAGGTAAAATTTGTGAGTTGCTCTTTATGAGCAAGAATCGAATTTTCGGCGAATGTCGTCTTCACAGTATAACCAGATTGCTTGGGGTTATATGGTCAAGTGAAGAAGCGCATACGGTGGATGCCTTGGCAGTCAGAGGCGATGAAAGACGTGGTAGCCTGCGAAAAGCTTCGGGGAGTCGGCAAACAGACTTTGATCCGGAGATGTCTGAATGGGGGAACCCACCTAACATAAGTTAGGTATCTTAAGCTGAATACATAGGCTTAAGAAGCGAACCAGGGGAACTGAAACATCTAAGTACCCTGAGGAAAAGAAATCAACCGAGATTCCCTTAGTAGTGGCGAGCGAACGGGGACTAGCCCTTAAGTGGCTTTGAGATTAGCGGAACGCTCTGGAAAGTGCGGCCATAGTGGGTGATAGCCCTGTACGCGAAAATCTCTTAGTCATGAAATCGAGTAGGACGGAGCACGAGAAACTTTGTCTGAATATGGGGGGACCATCCTCCAAGGCTAAATACTACTGACTGACCGATAGTGAACTAGTACCGTGAGGGAAAGGCGAAAAGAACCCCGGAGAGGGGAGTGAAATAGATCCTGAAACCGTATGCGTACAAGCAGTGGGAGCCCACTTTGTTGGGTGACTGCGTACCTTTTGTATAATGGGTCAGCGACTTATTTTCAGTGGCGAGCTTAACCGAATAGGGGAGGCGTAGCGAAAGCGAGTCTTAATAGGGCGTCTAGTCGCTGGGAATAGACCCGAAACCGGGCGATCTATCCATGGGCAGGTTGAAGGTTGGGTAACACTAACTGGAGGACCGAACCGACTACCGTTGAAAAGTTAGCGGATGACCTGTGGATCGGAGTGAAAGGCTAATCAAGCTCGGAGATAGCTGGTTCTCCTCGAAAGCTATTTAGGTAGCGCCTCATGTATCACTGTAGGGGGTAGAGCACTGTTTCGGCTAGGGGGTCATCCCGACTTACCAAACCGATGCAAACTCCGAATACCTACAAGTGCCGAGCATGGGAGACACACGGCGGGTGCTAACGTCCGTCGTGAAAAGGGAAACAACCCAGACCGTCAGCTAAGGTCCCAAAGTTATGGTTAAGTGGGAAACGATGTGGGAAGGCTTAGACAGCTAGGAGGTTGGCTTAGAAGCAGCCACCCTTTAAAGAAAGCGTAATAGCTCACTAGTCGAGTCGGCCTGCGCGGAAGATGTAACGGGGCTCAAACCATACACCGAAGCTACGGGTATCACTTAGGTGATGCGGTAGAGGAGCGTTCTGTAAGCCTGTGAAGGTGAGTTGAGAAGCTTGCTGGAGGTATCAGAAGTGCGAATGCTGACATGAGTAACGACAATGGGTGTGAAAAACACCCACGCCGAAAGACCAAGGTTTCCTGCGCAACGTTAATCGACGCAGGGTTAGTCGGTCCCTAAGGCGAGGCTGAAAAGCGTAGTCGATGGAAAACAGGTTAATATTCCTGTACTTCTGGTTATTGCGATGGAGGGACGGAGAAGGCTAGGCCAGCTTGGCGTTGGTTGTCCAAGTTTAAGGTGGTAGGCTGGAATCTTAGGTAAATCCGGGATTCTAAGGCCGAGAGCTGATGACGAGT
The DNA here is from genome assembly GCF_054668495.1 of Pseudomonas sp. S2_A02. NCBI lineage: Bacteria > Pseudomonadati > Pseudomonadota > Gammaproteobacteria > Pseudomonadales > Pseudomonadaceae > Pseudomonas > Pseudomonas sp. S2_A02. Next base: position 5,647,134 of record NZ_CP162776.1, read on the forward strand.
GTTCTTTTAGAACACGAAGTGGTTGATGCCATGCTTCCAAGAAAAGCTTCTAAGCTTCAGGTAACCAGGAACCGTACCCCAAACCGACACAGGTGGTTGGGTAGAGAATACCAAGGCGCTTGAGAGAACTCGGGTGAAGGAACTAGGCAAAATGGCACCGTAACTTCGGGAGAAGGTGCGCCGGTGAGGGTGAAGCATTTACTGCGTAAGCCCACGCCGGTCGAAGATACCAGGCCGCTGCGACTGTTTATTAAAAACACAGCACTCTGCAAACACGAAAGTGGACGTATAGGGTGTGACGCCTGCCCGGTGCCGGAAGGTTAATTGATGGGGTTAGCTAACGCGAAGCTCTTGATCGAAGCCCCGGTAAACGGCGGCCGTAACTATAACGGTCCTAAGGTAGCGAAATTCCTTGTCGGGTAAGTTCCGACCTGCACGAATGGCGTAACGATGGCGGCGCTGTCTCCACCCGAGACTCAGTGAAATTGAAATCGCTGTGAAGATGCAGTGTATCCGCGGCTAGACGGAAAGACCCCGTGAACCTTTACTATAGCTTTGCACTGGACTTTGAATTTGCTTGTGTAGGATAGGTGGGAGGCTTTGAAGCGTGGACGCCAGTTCGCGTGGAGCCAACCTTGAAATACCACCCTGGCAACTTTGAGGTTCTAACTCAGGTCCGTTATCCGGATCGAGGACAGTGTATGGTGGGTAGTTTGACTGGGGCGGTCTCCTCCTAAAGAGTAACGGAGGAGTACGAAGGTGCGCTCAGACCGGTCGGAAATCGGTCGTAGAGTATAAAGGCAAAAGCGCGCTTGACTGCGAGACAGACACGTCGAGCAGGTACGAAAGTAGGTCTTAGTGATCCGGTGGTTCTGTATGGAAGGGCCATCGCTCAACGGATAAAAGGTACTCCGGGGATAACAGGCTGATACCGCCCAAGAGTTCATATCGACGGCGGTGTTTGGCACCTCGATGTCGGCTCATCACATCCTGGGGCTGAAGCCGGTCCCAAGGGTATGGCTGTTCGCCATTTAAAGTGGTACGCGAGCTGGGTTTAGAACGTCGTGAGACAGTTCGGTCCCTATCTGCCGTGGACGTTTGAGATTTGAGAGGGGCTGCTCCTAGTACGAGAGGACCGGAGTGGACGAACCTCTGGTGTTCCGGTTGTCACGCCAGTGGCATTGCCGGGTAGCTATGTTCGGAATAGATAACCGCTGAAAGCATCTAAGCGGGAAACTAGCCTCAAGATGAGATCTCACTGGGACCTTGAGTCCCCTGAAGGGCCGTCGAAGACTACGACGTTGATAGGTTGGGTGTGTAAGCGCTGTGAGGCGTTGAGCTAACCAATACTAATTGCCCGTGAGGCTTGACCATATAACACCCAAGCAATTTGACTACTCGAAAGAGCATCAGATTGCGGTGTGTGAAGACGAAATGAACCGAAAGTTCGAAATGCTCACAAAACACCAAGCTGTCACATACCCAATTTGCTGAAGCGAGGCCACCTGGTCACGACTCAGTACCCGAATTTCTTGACGACCATAGAGCATTGGAACCACCTGATCCCATCCCGAACTCAGCAGTGAAACGATGCATCGCCGATGGTAGTGTGGGGTTTCCCCATGTGAGAGTAGGTCATCGTCAAGATTAAATTCCGAAACCCCTATCTGCGTATGCAGGTAGGGGTTTTGTTTTGTCCGCAGGAAAGTGCCGTGGTGGCTATTTTGGGTAACAGTTGCATTGTTCATGAAGTTTCGGGGAAACGGGCGCTAAAGTAGCTACGCCGTTTTTGGAATGCTGCAGCCCTTTCTCATGGACTGATTTCAAGCCTACGGATCGGCACCCCTCTACAGTCAAAGAGTCGCTGCAGAAATGCCTGAACCAATACCAATCAAGGACCACGAAAAAGAGACGCGCCTGGTCAATAAAAGACTGATGGCTTGCGCTTTGTTCGTCGTCGCTATTACCTGCGCGCTAGTGGTGCGGCTGTATGTTCTGCAGGTGGTCGAGTACGACTACCACTCGACGATCTCCGAAAACAACCGTGTACACGTATTGCCGATCGCCCCTACGCGCGGGCTGATCTACGACCGCAACGGCGTGCTACTGGCGGACAACCGGCCCAGTTTCAACCTGACCATCACCCGCGAACGCGCCTCCGACGTCAAAGAAGAGCTGGATGAGGTGGTCAACCTCCTGCGCTTGCCGACTGAAGATCGCACGCTGTTTGACAAGGCGATGAAGCAGGCTCGACACCCCTTCGTGCCCGTTACCTTGTTCTACGAACTCAGCGAAGAACAGATCGCGGTGTTGGCAGTCAACGAATTCCGTCTGCCAGGGATCGACGTAGAGCCACAGTTCGTTCGCCACTACCCCATGGGCGCACATTTTGCCCATTCGATCGGCTACGTCGGCCGCATCAACGAGAAAGAATCCAAGGCTCTGGATACGGTGGAATACCGTGGCACCCAATCCATCGGCAAGACCGGCATCGAGAAATTCTACGAGCCCGAGTTGCATGGTCATGTGGGTTATGAAGAGGTCGAGACCAACGCTCAGGGCCGCGTGCTGCGAGTGCTCAAACACACCGACCCGGTCCCCGGTAAAAACATCGTCCTGAGCCTCGACGTCAAACTTCAGGAAGCAGCCGAGGAGGCATTGGGCGATCGCCGTGGCTCGGTAGTTGCTCTCGACCCGTCGACCGGCGAAGTACTGGCCATGGTCAGTAAGCCAAGCTTCGATCCGAACATGTTCGTGACGGGCATCAGCTTCAAGGAATATGCGGCGCTGCACGATTCCATCGACCGGCCGTTGTTCAATCGTGTGCTGCGTGGACTCTACGCGCCGGGCTCGACTATCAAGCCGGAAGTGGCGATCGCCGGCCTCGACGCCGGGGTGGTCACCCCGCAGACCCGTGTCTTCGATCCAGGTTATTACCAGCTACCGGATTTTGATCATAAATACCGTAACTGGAACCACAGTGGCGATGGCTGGGTAGACATGGACGCGGCGATCATGCGCTCCAACGACACCTACTTCTACGATCTGGCCCACAAGCTGGGCATCGACCGTCTGCACGACTATATGGCGATGTTCGGTCTTGGCGAAAAGGTCTCGCTGGACATGTTCGAAGAGTCCCCAGGGTTGATGCCATCCCAGGCCTGGAAACGCGCGACCCGTCGTCAACCCTGGTTCCCTGGCGAGACGGTGATCCTCGGCATAGGTCAGGGCTACATGCAGGTCACGCCTCTGCAACTGGCCCAAGCCACCGCGCTGATCGCCAACAAAGGTATATGGAACCGACCACACCTGGCCAAAACGGTGGATGGCGTAGCACCGGTGGACGAGCATCCGATGCCGAACATCCTGCTCAAGGACCCGCGTGACTGGGAACAGGTCAATCATGGCATGCAGATGGTGATGCACGATGCCCGTGGGATTGCCCGAGCGGCAGCGGCGGGGGCTCAGTACCGTATCGCAGGCAAAAGTGGGACCGCGCAAGTGGTGGCGATCAAGCAGGGTGAACGCTACAACCGGGCGAAAACGCTGGAGCGCAACCGTGACAATGCCTTGTTCGTCGGTTTCGCCCCGGCCGAACATCCGAAGATTGTCATTTCGGTCATGATCGAAAACGGCGAGGCCGGAGGTCGCGTCGCCGGTCCGGTGGTGCGGCAAATCATGGACGCCTGGCTGCTCGATCAGGACGGTCACCTGAAGCCGCAATACGCCGCGCCGAGCAAAGCGCTGGGTGATCACCCTCATGTCTAACGATCAAAGCTATACAGCACCGGCTCACAGATACTGAGCATGTGCTGGCGGGTTAATCGAGCGACGAACATTATCTCGATCGACTGATCGACTTCTCCCGCACTTCAATATCGATTTATTGCCTGCAGGGCGACATCCCAGGACTGGACCGGTGGCACCACGGTGTCGGCAGGTTTTGCATGATGCAGGTCCGCTCCCAAGTGTTGTCGTAAATCGCGACAACCAATGAGACGACGAGCAACCTGTTACGGTCTTGAGACACCTGCTATTGAAGACTAGAATTTTCAGGTTAATGGGTGAGTGAGGGAGCATTTGCCCGGCCACACATCTGGCATGAGGGAGGTAGTAATGTTCCTTTCAACCCTGGAAATTCAAAATATCATTGAGCATAGTTTTTTGCCCGCTGTGTGCACTTGCAGCATGGAGGCGGACCAGTCCCTGACAATTCGGGTCTGCGATTGCATGACCGGGAAAGTGGATCTGGTGGCCACCCATGTTCCGGTGTGGACACTGGATAGTCCCCACGCGATCGCGTCGCTAGTGGCTGATATGCGGCAAGAAATCGAGGCTCATAAAGTCAGTCACCCTCCGTTTTACCGCTAAACCTGCGTCACGCCGCACCACGTTGGCGGTGCGGCGTGTATTCGAAGCGGAGAATGAAGACTCGGCCACCGTCGAACACTCCGATAGCCTGAAGCAGATCGGCAACATCAAGTTGTCGGGGGATTTTTGCTGAACACACAAATTGTGTCCCGCCAAATGCCCGCGAAGCGGTCCTCAAGAACACCGCAGCATCAAGCCTCAGGCACCGGACAACTCATATCGCCTTCCTCACACGTGAGGTAGCGTTTGAAGGTTTCGACGCGCGCCTTGGTCAGGTTGGTGGTGCACTGACTATAGATCAGCGGATACACACTGCCACCCGTCACCCTAGAGGTCGAAAACTCACACTCGGCATCACGAAACGCCACCCAGTTGCGTTGCGCACTGACCAGCAGCTTCTTGGCATCGGGATTGTCTTTCAATCGTTTGGTGATTTGCTGGTAAAGCGTGTTCAGCTCTTTATCAGCCGTTTTGTACTGCTCCGCGGCGCACTGGTTCATGGTGCCCTGGTCGTTCGAATTCGCACAGTCCACGGCATGCGCCACGGTGGTGAACAGCAGCGGCGTCAGTGCCAGGAGAAAGCGTGGGTGCATGGGGGATTCTCGTGGTGACATTGGAAAGTTGCGGTGCAGTGTAGCGAAGCGGATGGTTAATCAACGAATCTGCCGCTCGCCACAAAAGCGCTGCGCTGTTCAGAATTTATACCTGCCACTGCGGACATTTCTCATTCGATTCATATTCAAGCCAGGACACGTCATGGGACGTCCAGATATGAGCCTGAGGTGTCATTTTCGGATCATCGTCGAGAGTCGCCACGCGAACGATTACATGGGGTTGGGCCAAGCGCTCTGCCATTAGATGCGATCCGCAGATCGAACAGAAATGCCGAAGCTTGCCCGGCGACGACTCATAGGTGCTTAGCCGGTCCTGTCCTTTTGTCCAGCGAAAATGCTCACGCATAACCCCGGCCGTTGAGGCGAATGCTGCTGCGTGTGCCTTGCGACAGGTGTGGCAGTGGCAGTGATTGATGGGCATGTCGAGGCGATCAAGTTCGTATTCGATGGCTTTGCACAAGCAACTGCCATGCAAGTTATTCATGGGGTTTCCCTGGTTGCGTCTCTGAGATGGCAGTCCGAAGCAGGGCGTCAGCCGTGGCTTCGATGTCTTCGCGCTGATGCAATTTCGCAAGCCAGCCGTCAGGGATGGCCTGCACACCGTAGTGAGCCCCGGCCAACTGGCCGACGATGGCGGCAGTGGTATCGGCGTCGTCGCCCAGGTTCGCGGCTTCGAGGATGGCGGCTTCAAAACTATCAGTGTGGTGAAAGCACCACAAGGCCGCTTCCAGTGATGCAACGCAGTAACCGGTACCGCGAATATCGTCTTTGGATTTTCCGAGGTAATCGCCTCGAGCGATGCTCGCGACCTTCGGTTCCACGAAGGTCGTCTCTGGCAGACTCTGCAAATCCTGCTTGGGCACGCCTTGCAATGCCTTGCGGATCAGATCGGCAAGCAACTGACAGCATTCAAGTGCCTCCGGCGCCGCATGGGTAGTGCGCGAGCTGTCTGCGGAAAACCTCCTGATCCGGTCGGGGTCGGGAAAGTAGTACAACACTATTGGCGCTAACCGCATCAGCGAGCCATTACCGGCCGTATAAGGATCGGTGGATCCCGCGAATGGCTGACCGGTTTCCTGATAACGAGCCAGCGCTTCACGGACGGTCATACCAATGTCGAAGCATTCTCCGGTGGAACTCAGGTAACCCCATTGCCACCAGTTGAGGTAACGGCCCATTTGATCGGCCGCATCAAAACCTTTTTGTTCAGCAAGCTTTCTGCCAGGCAAAGTGCCATGGAAGTGTCATCGGTCCATTGCCCTGGCTTCAGATTGAACGGGCCGCCGCCAATCATGTCGGTCAGAGGAGCGAATGAGCCGCGCGGCTGGAATTCGGCATGGGTGCCGACGGCATCCCCACAAGCAAGCCCCAGGAGGGTTGCGCGATAACGTTCCGTGAGTGAAGGCTGCATGAATCTTCCTTGTAAGGGTTCCACGTCGTTGCAAACGTTAGCAGTTTTCAGTCCGCTGACTCCCCCGAAAAACCAGAACTTATGGCCAAAACTGAGGCCGAATATTTCAGGTACAGGTTATTGCGGCGCCTGTTTGATACAACTTTTAGGTTGGTCTTATGGTCTTTACAGGCCTACTGTTCAATACAGGAGGTGACTTATGAACCCAGCATCAGATCGCATCGAAAGGAAGATCCTGCTCAAGGTGCCGCGCTCGCAGGTCTGGCGCGTGCTGGCCAATGCCGAAGCCTTTGGGCAATGGTTCGGCGTGGCACTCGAAGGCAAGCGCTTTGTCGCCGGCGAGTGGACCCAGGGGCAGATTACTTATCCTGGTTATGAGCACTTGTTATGGAATGTACTGGTGGAGCGGGTCGAGCCGGAGCGGGTGTTTTCGTTTCGCTGGCACCCGTATGCAGTCGAACCCGATACCGATTACTCCCAGGAGCCCACCACGCTGGTGAAGTTCGAACTCCAGGATATGGACGAAGGCACGTTGTTGACGGTTGTCGAGTCCGGTTTCGATCACATCCCTCAGTCGCGCAGGCTCAAGGCGTTCCGAATGGACAGCCGGGGTTGGGATGAGCAGATGAGCAATATCGAACAATTTCTGGAAACAAATACCAAGAACCATGAGCATCAGGGCGGCTGATGGCTGCAGGCCACGAAATTCGTGGCTTCAGCGCAGAATGGCTGACTCTTCAAAGGGGTTGCGGAGGGGCGACTATAGCGAATGTCTTACACGCGGTAGTAGCTATGTCGTCTATTGCAGATTGGATCCCAAGCGTAATCTAGCCTCATCAACTGAAGCACAGGAAGTGCTCCAGGGTCACGGATGATCGACCATAGCAAGGATCGCTGCCGACAGGGAGTCGATATGGTCTTGGGAAAAACCCGCTTCGGCGGGTTTTTTTTCGCCTGCAGAAAACTTCAACCCGGTCCCTGTAACCGCTGCCGATTGCTGCTACAAGTGCAGGTTTCAGGCGTTGAATGGTCAATGGCTTACACGTAGCCAGTGGTATGTCGTCTTTTTAAGCTTCACCGATACGTCTAATCTGGATCCATCAACTGAAGCACAGGACGTGCTCAGGATCACGGATGATCGACCATACGCCAGGATGGCTGCCGACAGGATGTCGCGATGGTCTTGAGAAACCCGCTTAGGCGGGTTTTTTTGTGTGAAAAAACTGAAACCCGATCTCCTGTAGCAGCTGCCGAAGGCTGCGTTCGGCTGCGCAGCGGCCGTAAACCCTACAAACACGTTAATTGCTGGCGGATTTTCCAGCCTGAGTAACTGGCCGCGGGCGCGATAGCGCCCACCGCCGTTTCTTTCACTGGCGATCGAGTTTCGCCGCTGCACGTTCGGTGATTTCCGAGCGCAATTTCAACGACGCGGCAGCGCGTTTGCGGGCTTCATCCAGCACGCTGACCGGAGCAGTCTTCGGGCTTCCCGAAGCAAACGGCGGCGCCGGGGCGTATTCCAGCTGCAACTGCACCAGTTGCGCGGTGTCCTTATCGAACAATTCAGCCGCCAGGGTCAGGGCAAAATCGATCCCCGCCGTGATACCTCCACCGGTCAGCAGATTGCCGTCGCGCACCACTCGATCGTTAACCGGAATCGCTCCCAACACCTCGAGCAATTGGTGATACGCCCAGTGAGTGGTGGCACGTTTTCCTTGAGCAACCCCGCCGCGCCAAGCACCAGCGCGCCGGTGCAAACCGAAGTGACATACTTCGCGTTAGCAGCCTGAGCCTTGATGAAGGCCAGGGTTTCGTCATCCTCCATTAACGGCCCGACGCCGCTGCCGCCGGGAATGCAGATCACATCCAGTGGCGGGCAATCGTCGAAGGTGATGGTCGGTTTCAACACCAGCCCGGTGCTCGCGGTGATCGGGACCAGGTCCTTCCAGATCAAATGCACTTTCACGTCCGGCAGCGAGGCCAGAACGTCATAAGGGCCGGTCAGGTCCAGTTGTTGAAGCTGTGGAAACAACAGAAAACCGATCTGCAACGTCATGGCGTTTTTTCTCCTGGTTGGGGTGGACGACTTCACTGTAGGCTCGTAGGATCTGGCGTATACGCCAATAACCCCACGAATTACGCCAAACATGCCGAACAACCCGAAAACCATCCATGTGCTGGCCTTTGCCAACGTGCAACTGCTCGACGTCACCGGACCGTTGCAGGTGTTCGCCTCGGCCAACGACATTGCTCGCCAGCAAGGTTTGCCACCGCCCTATGCGCCGTCGGTGATTGCCAGCGGTGGCGGGGCGGTGATGTCGTCGGCGGGGCTGGCGCTGTTGGCAGAGCCGTTGTCGGAACAGGGCAGCGACACTTTGATCATTGCCGGTGGCTGGGGCGTTTACGCGGCGGCGAAAGACGAGTCGCTGGTGGATTGGGTGCGTGAACACGCGACGGGGTGTCGGCGGGTGGCGTCGGTGTGTACCGGGGCGTTTTTGCTGGCGGCCAGCGGTTGGCTCGATGGCCGGCGGGTGGTCACGCACTGGACCCGTTGCGAACAATTGGCGCACCAGCATCCCAAACTCCAGGTCGAACCCAACCCGATCTTCATCAACGACGGCCCGGTCTGGACCTCGGCCGGGGTCACCGCGGGCATCGACCTGGCCTTGGCGATGGTCGAAGAAGACCTCGGCCGAACCATGGCCTTGGACGTCGCCCGGCAACTGGTGGTGTTTCTCAAGCGTCCGGGGGGCCAGTCGCAGTTCAGCGTGACCTTGTCCCTGCAAAAGGAAGGCAACCGCTTCGATGAACTTCACGCCTGGATCAGCGAAAATCTAACTAAAGATCTCGGCATCCCGACCTTGGCCTTGCAGGCCGGCATGAGCGAGCGCAGCTTCGTCCGTCACTACCGTGTCGACACCGGCCAGACCCCGGCGCGGGCCATCGAACTGATTCGGGTCGAGACTGCGCGACGGCTACTCAGCGACACCGGCGTACCGATCAAACGGGTCGCGGTGCAATGCGGGTTTGGCAGCGAAGAAACTTTACGCCGCAGTTTTCTGCGGGCCATGGGCGTGACACCGCAGGCCTATCGCGAGCGGTTTTCCGTCAGCTCTCCAGCAGATCCAGTATTGCCTTAAGCGTCGCCTCGGGCGCTTCTTCGGCAATGTCATGCCTGACGCCTGCAGTACTCGGCGTTCATAAGGGCTGGTAAACCGCTGTTTTGAGAGGGCTGACTCAAATCGACTCGGGGCCTTTTCCTCAGGCTTCCACGTCCGCCACCTGATTGAAATACTTCGACCGATCCGGCGTAAACGTCACGACCATCTTGGTTCTGGAACAGGTCAACGCCCGCTCTGCGCTCAAATCAATATCCAGATCTTCCCCGCGCAACCCCTGCCACTGGGCGAGGTATTTGAGGGATCCATATTTTTCGAGTTTCTTCAGGCTGCGGCTGACGCCACCTTTCCAGCCCAGCACCGGAAGTTCGTTGGTGAGGCATTGTTGGACGAGGTCGGGAAAGCGGGCGGCGCGTTGGCGGCCGATTTCCCAGCATTTGATCAGGCCTTTGTCATGGCCCTCCCACAGTTCGTCCCGGTTCAGGCCTGATCGGAGTGGGGTGTCGATGCTGCGATGGATGCGCTGGGTCATTCCGGTTCCTTGAATTCGGGTTTTGTTGGACAGCTCCGCTGTGCCCGTTGACGTGGATGGTAGGGATGGATGTAAGCGGTGGCAACAAGGTATTTCTGGATGTAGGAATGAGTGACTGAGTGTTGATTGGGCGAGTTTGTTTAACAAATGTAGGTGTTTGGCCTACACGATTCTGTGGCGAGGGGCTTGCCGCCGTTCGGCTGCGTAGCGGTCGAAAAGCCAGCAAATGCGGTGCTTCTGGAGGAATGTGGTTGTGGATTTCAGGGCCGCTGCGCGCCCCAACGGGAGCAAGCTCCCTCGCCACAGGAGGTCAGCCCTGTCAGGCGGAGTGTGTTTAAGTTCATCGCGGGTAGGACTTGATCCTACAAGAAGTGTCGTAAATGTGGATATTTCTGACGAGTTTTGGCGGTTGTAGGTTAGGAAAGGGAGCCGATAGTCTTTCCGGGTCGCTGCCAATTCAGCGGCCGGGTTTGGTCACCCGTGCAATGTCAGGCGTGCAAGCGCCAACGTGAGCATGTCGGCGCTTTTTCTTGTACTTGTCGGTATGCTTCGCGGTGGGCTGTGCGCGGGGCACTTTCGAGTGCGCCGGGTGCCTGACTTCCCGGTTGACCAACCTGCGTACCGCCCACCACCCATCGTTTGGTCACGACGGTGGTGAGCTTCATGAATGTCAGGAGTTACACCATGATAAAAGACAGCCCCAATCCCCCAGAAACCGACAACGTTTCCCCCTACGAATCTCTCGATTCGAAAAAACTCCACGAAGCTGCCGAACGTGCGCTCGACCACTATCTCAAACCCGCCCCCAAACAACCCGAAAGCCGTAAGCCAAGCAAGATGTTTCTGGTTGCGCCGGATATGGACAACGAAAGTCTGCTGGCCCATATCTGCGAATCACTGGCCTCAGCGAGCGTCATGACCAGCGACATTGCCGCGTATGTCGAGGCACCGCAACGGCATACGCTCCTGGCGATTCAGCAGGTCATCATGCTGGCCGAGCTGGCGGTGAATCGGGTGCTGGATAACGTCGACGTACCGAAGCCTGCGCCACACAGCTGATCCCCTGTAGGAGCGAGGCTTGCCCGCGAAGGCGATTTCACATTCAACATGAATGTCGACTGACACACCGCCATCGCGGGCAAGCCCGCTCCCACATTGGACTGTGGCGTTCACAAAACCTGTTGGAGCGAGGCTGCCCGCGAAGAAGGCGACGCCGGTCTTCAAGGCTGCCAAAGGTTTTTCTCCCCGCTCAACTTCCGATCCAGGAAACTCGCCGCGCTGATCAGTGCCAGATGCGTCAATGCTTGCGGTGTGTTGCCCAGATGCCGGGCATGGCTGTCGAACTCTTCGGCATACAGCCCCAGCGGGTTGGCATACTTCAGCAATTGTTCGAACTCCAGGTGCGCCTTCTCCACTTGGCCGGCCCGGGCCAGGCATTCGACGTACCAGAACGAGCATGCGGCGAAGGCGCCTTCGGTGCCGGGCAGGCCGTCGATCTGGCTGTCGTCGTTGCGGTAGCGGTAGACCATCCCTGCGCGAACCAGGGTTTTCTCAATGGCTTCGAGGGTCGCGATCCAGCGCGGATCCTTGGCGCTGACGAAGCGCACCAGCGGCATCAGCAGCATCGAGCCGTCGAGGCCGGTGCCGCCGATGTGCTGGACGAAATGCCCGCGTTCTTCGTTCCAGAAGTTGTTCCAGATGTCGCTGTAGATCGCTTGACGGGTCTGGTCCCAACGGGCGAACGGGGCGGGCAGCGAACGTTTGGAGGCCAACCGGATGGCTCGGTCCACGGCCACCCAGCACATCAGTCGCGAATGCAGGAAATGATACTGCTCGCCGCGCATTTCCCAGATGCCGACATCTTCTTGCTGCCAGGTTTCGCAGACTTGATCGACCACTTCCACGGTGTGTTTCCAGCCTTCATGGGAAATCGCTTCACCGTGCTTGTTGACCAGGTACACCGCGTCCAACAGCTCGCCGAAGATGTCGAGCTGGACTTGATCGTAAGCCTGATTACCGATGCGTACCGGCGTCGCGCCGCCATGGCCGGCCAAGTGTGGAAGTTCGACCTCCGGCAGTTCCTGGCGGCCATCGATGGCGTAGAGGATGTTGAGTTTCATGGTCTTGCCGTGACAATCCCTGACCCGACCGCGCAACCAGCGGGTGTAGGCGTTGGCTTCCTCGACGAAGCCCAGGCGCATGAAGGCATAGACGGTGAACGAGGCGTCGCGGATCCAGGTGTAGCGATAGTCCCAGTTGCGTTCGCCTCCGGGTGTTTCCGGCAGGCCGAAGGTGGCGGCGGCGAGGATGGCGCCGTGCTTGCGCGAGGTCAGTAGCTTCAAGGTCAGGGCCGAGCGATTGACCATTTCCCGCCATCGACCGCGATAATTGGATTGGCCGATCCAGTCGCGCCAGAACTTCAAAGTGCGTTCCAGGCACAGTGCGGCGGCGCCTTCCTTGAAGCGCGCATCGTCAACGCCGCCGAGCAGGAACTCGGCGCTCTGGTCCTGTTCGAGGATGAATTCGGCGACGGCCGCATGGCCCTCGACGCGCAAGGATTGATCCGAACACAGTTGCATGGCTGGCTGGCCGGTGGCCTCGAAATACACACTCCGATCACGTGCGCGGGCCTTGGTGGGAGCCCTGGCATAGTCATGACGCACAGCGCAGCGCATGCGGATCGTCGCTTGTCCGCTGACCACCCGCACCCGGCGCATCAACATCGGCAAATCATCTTCGCTATCGCCGATGGGCAGCAGGTCGGTGACTTCGACCACCGCGTGATCGCTCATCCAGCGGGTTTGCAGGACGTTGGTGTCGGGCAGGTAAATCTGCTCGCGACGGGCGTCGGGCAGGTCCGGGGCCAGTTGGAAAATGCCGGCTTCGGGGCTGTCCAGCAGCGAGCAGAAGATCGACGGACTGTCGAATTCCGGCCAGCAGAAAAAGTCCACGCTGCCCTTGTCGTTGACCAGTGCTGCGCTGCGCATGTCGCCAATGATGCCGTGGGCGTCGATGGCGCTTTGTCGTTCGGAATGATCAACCATTGCCGCAGTGCTCCGGGAACCGAGGGTCTAACTAGCTGACCGGTTTGAGCCGCAGAGAGTTCATTTGCCGGCAAACCGTCGCTCCCACAGGTAACTCTGATCCATCCCACAGACTAATTCTCACCACACCTCATCCGTTCTCCTAAACAGATAACCCATTGAGGTAAGTGCGGTGACAAAGCTGACATTGCTGTGCCTGCCCTATTCGGGCGCCAGCGCCATGGTCTATAGCCGCTGGCGGCGCCAGTTGCCGCCGTGGCTGCACTTGCAGCCGGTGGAGTTGCCGGGGCGGGGCGCCCGTTATGACGAACCCTTGCAGACCGACATGCGAGCCCTGGCGCTGCAATTGGCCAGGGAGCACAAGCCGTCCTTGCACGGCCCCTACGCCCTGTTCGGTCACAGTCTGGGGGCGTTGCTGGCCTGCGAGATGGCCCACGCCTTTCGTGCCCTCGGCGCTGCGGAGCCGGTGGCGCTGTTTGCTTCAGGCACGGCCGCCCCGACCCTGCGCAGCGACTATGACCGTGGCTTCGCCGAGCCCCAGAGTGACGAACAGTTGATCGAGCAGCTGCGTACCTTCCAGGGCACCAGCGAGGACGTGTTGGCCAATCAGGAGTTGATGAGCCTGACGCTGCCGATCCTGCGCGCCGATTTCATGCTCTGCGGCCGCTTCCGTCCGATGCAGCGCCCGCTGCTCAAGTGCCCGGTGCATGTGCTGGGCGGCAAGGAAGACAAGGCCACCACCGAGCAATTGATCGGCTGGAGCCAGGAAACCCAAGGCAGTTTCTCGGTGGACATGATGACCGGCGGGCATTTCTTCATTCATGAGCATGAAGCCAAGGTGATCCGGATTATCAAGACTCATCTGGACGTTCATCACCGATGTCATGCGCAACTGACCGCGGCGGTTTTTTAGTGCGCGTGGTTTACTTTATTGAGTGTTAACAGGAGGCCCGTCATGGGTGTTGCTGTGGGTTTTGCCGTTCGGCCGTTGTTGCCAGCGCGGGGGCGCTTGCCGCTGTTGGTGGAGGCGACCGAGCCGAATACCAGCCTGTTGGCGGTGTTCGATGAATTGAATGAGCTGGTGGATGAGCATTTGCTGCGTGACGGCGGCATTCTGTTTCGCGGGTTCCAGCTGGATGGCGCCGAGCAGTTCCGCCAATTCGCCGCCGGCTTCGGCCATCCGCTGCTCAATTACGAGTTTGGCTCGACGCCGCGCACCAACGTCACCCAAGGGGTCTACACCTCCACCGAATACCCGGCGCATCAGAGCATTCCGTTGCACAACGAGCAGGCCTACTCCCGGGACTGGCCGATGAAAATCTGGTTCTACAGCATGATCGCCGCCACCTCGGGCGGTGAAACGCCGATTGCCGACAGTCGGGAAGTCTATCGCCGCATGCCTGTCGCAATCCGCGAGCGCTTCATCAGCAAGGGTCTGATGTACGTGCGCAATTTCGGTAACGGCCTGGACGTGGCCTGGGAGCAGGTGTTCAACACCGAAGATCGCGAGGTGGTCGAGGCCTACTGCAAGGCCCACGGCATTATTTGCGAGTGGAAGGACGACGGAGAATTGCGCACCCGCCAGACATGTCAGGCGGTGGCGCGTCATCCGGTGACCGGCGACATGGTCTGGTTCAATCAGGCTCACCTGTTCCACATTTCCAACCTTCAGCCAGAGGTGCGCGAATCCCTGCTGGACATCGTCGACGAGGAAGACCTGCCGCGTAACGTCTACTACGGCGACGGCTCGCCCATCGAGGATGAGGTGCTCAATGAAATTCGCGCCGTGCTCGATGACTGCGCCATCAGCTTTCCCTGGCAGGAGGGCGATGTGCTGATGCTCGACAACATGCTTTCGGCCCACGCCCGCGCGCCCTTCGAAGGCAAGCGCAAGGTGATCGTCGCGATGGCCGAAGGGCATTCCCAGGACGCGCGCTGATCTGATCAGTCCCTGACGCGCCTGTCGCCGAAGCCGGTCTTGCACCGGCTTTGGTGTTTTTGTGTTCACTTAAGAGCGTCTTGACTCAGCGCAACCCTGTGGCGAGGGAGCTTGCTCCCGCTTGAGTGCGTAGCACTCACAAAAATCGGCAATCACTGCCAGATTTTTTGGGGCCGCTCCGCAGCCCAGCGCGAGCAAGCTCGCTCGCCACAAGTCTGGGTTTGTCGGTACCGCTAAATCGTCGCGTCAGCCATTCGTTCTTGTTGATACGACCGGGCCTCCTGGTCACGCCGCCGATCAGCAAGGACCCAATGCATGAATGCCGCAGACGCACAGAAACTCGCCCGCCGTTTTATCGGACTGCCGCAGGACAAGCGCCGCTTGTTTCTAGCCGGCATGGCCCGCGAAGGCATCGATTTTGCGCAGCTTCCCATGACCTCCTGTGTCGGGGTCGATGAGCGTGACGGCCTGTCCTATGCGCAGCAGCGGATGTGGTTTCTCTGGCAGCTGGACCCGCAGAGCGCGGCCTATAACCTGCCGATGGCGGTACGCCTGAGCGGCGCGTTGCAAACCGATGCGCTTGAGCACGCGTTCAGCCTGTTGGTGGCGCGCCATGAGTGCTTGCGCACCACCTTCGGCCAGGAGGGCGAGCGTGCGTTCCAGCGGGTGACTGAACCCCGTGACCTGACGCTGGCGATCAACGACCTGAGTGCCTTGCCTGAAGAACGGCGCTGGCCGCAGGCGCAACAGCACATGATGGCTGAAGCCACTCAGGCGTTCGACTTGCAACAGGGGCCGCTGCTGAGCATTCGCCTGTTGCGCCTGACCGAACAGGAGCATGTGCTGCTGCTGACGTTGCACCACATCATTGCCGATGGCTGGTCGATGAACATTCTGATCGACGAGTTCATGCGCACCTACGACGGGTTGGTGGCGGGGCTTCAATCGACTTTGCCGGAGCTGACCGTGCATTACCGCGACTACGCCCTGTGGCAACGCAGTTGGCTGGAAGCCGGAGAGCGTGAGCGTCAGCTCGATTACTGGCGCACGCAGTTGGGCGAAGAGCACCCGATCCTCGAATTGCCCACCGACCGTGCCTATCCGGCCCAGTCCAGCCACCAGGGCGCGCGCCTGGAAAAAGTCATCGACGGTGCCCTGCGCCAAGAGCTGAAAACCCTCGCCCAGCGCCAGGGCGTGACGCTGTTCGTGGTGCTGCTGGCGGCTTTCAAGACCTTGCTACACCGCTACAGCGGCCAGACCGACATCCGCGTCGGCGGCTTGATCGCCAACCGCACCCGCAGTGAAACCGAAGGCTTGATCGGCTTCTTCGTCAATACCCAGATCTTGCGCAGCGAGGTCACCCCGCAGACCCGTTTCAGCGACCTGCTGCAGAGCCTGCGTCAAGCGGCGCTTGGCGCCCAGGCTCATCAGGAGCTGCCGTTCGACGCGTTGATCGAAGCCCTGCAGCCGGCCCGCAGCCAAAGCCACAATCCGTTGTTTCAGGTGATGTTCAACCACCAGCCACTGGTGACCGATCTGCAGGACGTGCGGCTCGATTGCGGTTTGCAGGTCGGCTATCTGAGTGAGCAGCAACTGGCCGGCAGCGGACGTCAGCATGCGGCCACCAGCGACCTGATGCTCGACACTCGGGAGGAGGGCGAGCAGTTGTTCGCCGCGTTCACCTACGCCACCGACCTGTTCGACGCACAAACCATCGCCGCGTTGGCCGAGCATTGGCACAACGTGCTGGTGTCGGTCTGCCGTGATCCGCAACAACCGCTGGGCGAGGTGGCGATGCTCGGCACGGATGAGCGCGAGCACTTGATTCAACCCGTCGCCATCCCGGCGTTGCTGCCCGGCATGCCGCAGTTGTTTGAGGCCCAAGCGGCGCGCACTCCCGACACCACCGCAGTGATTCTGGTCGGCGATCAGTCGCTCTCACTCAGCTATGCCGAATTGAATGCTCGCAGCAATCGTCTGGCCCATCAGTTGCGCGCCAAAGGTGTCGGTCCCGATGTGCTGGTCGGTGTGGCGTTGGGTCGCTCGCTGGAACTGGCCGTGGCATTGCTGGCCGTGCTCAAGGCCGGCGGCGCCTATGTGCCGCTGGACCCGCACACGCCGGCCGAACGCTTGCGCCATGTGCTGGATGACAGCGGACTGAAACTGTTGCTGACCGAGAGCCCTCTGCTGAGCAGCCTGCCGGCGCTCGATGGCATCGACTGCCTGTGTCTGGACCGACTGCCGGACTGCGACGCGGCGAATCAAGACAACCTGCAACTGACGGTAGATCCGCAGAATCTCGTGTATGTGATTTACACCTCCGGCTCCACCGGTCGGCCGAAGGGCGTGGCCGTCAGCCACGGCGCGTTGAGCGAATTCATCGCGCGTGCGATCGACTACAGCGATTTGCGCGAAGGTGATCGCGTACTGCAATTCGCCACCAGCAGTTTTGACGGTTTCGTCGAGCAATTCTTCCCGCCGCTGTGCCATGGCGCCTGTGTCGTCCTGCGCGATGCAGGCCTGTGGGACAGTGCGACCTTGCATCAGATGATCGTTGAACAGGGCATTACCCTGGCGGATTTGCCGGCCGCTTACTGGTATTCGGTGGTGCAGGATTACGCGGCCAACCCGCCTGCCCACTTCGGCGCCCTGCGCCAGATTCATGTGGGCGGCGAGGCGATGGCGGTGGACGGGCTGCGCCTGTGGCAACGCGCCGGGTTGGGCCATGTGCGTTTGCTCAACACCTATGGCCCGACCGAGGCGACGGTGGTTTCGACCCTCCACGATTGCAGCGCGTTGACCGCCGAGGCGGTGTCGTGGCGCGGCATTCCGATCGGTCACGGTCTGGAGCAGCGCCGGCTGTACGTGCTCGACGACGATTTGAACCTGCTGCCGCAAGGGGCGGTGGGCGAGCTGTACATCGGCGGGCCGGGCCTGGCCCGTGGTTATCACCGGCAGCCGACGCTCAGCGCCCAGCGGTTTATCGCCGATCCGTTCGCGGTCGGCGAGCGCCTGTACCGCACCGGCGACCGTGCCCGGCTGCGGGACGACGGCGCGGTGGAGTACATCGGTCGCGTCGATCACCAAGTGAAAATTCGCGGGTTCCGCATTGAGTTGGGAGAAATCGAATCGCGGTTGCAGCAATGTCCGGGGATTCGTGAGGCGGTGGTGCTGGCCTTGCCTCTAGTCGGCGGGCCGCAACTGGTGGCGTATCTGGTCGTCGATCAGAGCGTGCTCGGCAGCGCAGCGGAGCAAGCGATTCTGCGTCAGCAAATCAGGACCTCGCTGCAGAAAAACCTGCCGGACTACATGGTGCCCGGCCATTTGCTGCTGTTGCCGCGCCTGCCCCTGACCCCCAGCGGAAAACTCGACCGCAAGGCCTTGCCGATCCCCGATCCGAGCCAATTACAAAGCACTTATCGCGCCCCGCAAACCGACACCGAACAGGCGCTGGCGCAAATCTGGATTGAGGTGCTGCAGGTGCCACGGGTCGGTATGGATGACCATTTCTTCGAGTTGGGCGGGCATTCGTTGCTGGCCGCGCAAGTGATCGCGCGGATCAAAAGCCAGTTGGGCATGGTGCTGCCGCTGCGCAGCCTGTTCGAGACACCGCAGCTGGGCGATCTGGCCCTGGAGCTGGCCGCGCTGGCAGACGGTACAAGCGATAACGACTGGTCCGACATGGATCAGTTCATGAGTTCTTTGGAGGGGGTAGAAGTATGAGCGGCACTATGGCGGAGCGTATCGCTAAAAGGTTCGTCGGTTTGCCGCTGGAGCAACGTCGACTGTTTCTCGCCAAACTGCGCGAGGAGGGCAAGGACTTCAGCCTGTTGCCGCTGCCGGTCAGTCGTCACGACTGTGCGGTGATTCCGCTCTCGTTTGCCCAGCAGCGCTTGCTGTTTCTCTGGCAGCTCGACCCGCAGAGCGCCGCGTACAACATGGCCGCCGGCCTGCGCCTGCAAGGGCAGCTGAACGAGACGGCGCTGTTGCGTTCCTTCGATCATCTGGTGGCGCGCCATGAAGTGCTGCGCACGGTGTTCCAGACCGACAACGACCAGCCGAGCCAGGTCATCCTCGACCAGCAGAGCGTGCCACTGCAACGCGTCGATCTGTCGAGCGTCGCCGTGCAAGCGCGTGAAGCCGAGCTGGCACGGCGAGTTCAGGAAGCGGCCGCGCAACCGTTCGATTTGCTCCACGGGCCATTGCTGCGGGCCAGTCTGTTCTGCCTGACGGACGATGAACATGTGCTGATCGTGAGCATGCACCACATCGTCTCCGATGGCTGGTCGATGGACGTCATGGTCAAGGAGTTCGTGCAGTGCTATCAGGCCTTCAGCCTTGAGCGCGAACCGCAATTGCCGGCGTTGCCGTTGCAGTACGCCGACTACGCGATCTGGCAGCGCCGCTGGCTGGAGGCCGGCGAGGGCGAGCGACAACTCGATTACTGGCGTCAGCAGTTGGGTGAAGAGCATCCGCTGTTGGACGTGGCGGCGGATTTCCCCCGGCCGCTGACCCAGAGTTTCGAAGGCCAGACCCTGAGCTTCGATTTCGGTGCGGACTTGTCCCGGCAGTTGAACGGGTTTGCCCGGGCTCAGGGCATCAGTTTATTCATGCTGGTGCTGGCCGGGTTTTCGCTGTTCCTGTCGCGTCTGGGCGGCGAGCGTGATATTCGCGTTGGCGTGCCCAATGCCAACCGTGGGCGCTCCGAGGTCGAAGGGCTGATCGGCTTCTTCGTCAACACTCAAGTGTTGCGTTGCGAGGTTGATGAGCGCGGCAGCTTCGACGATTTGCTGGCTCGGGTTCGGGAAGCATCGTTCGGTGCCCAGGCTCATCAGGAGCTGCCCTTCGAGCAATTGGTGGATGAACTGGTGCCCGAGCGAACCCTGGGGCATAACCCGTTGTTCCAGGCCAAGTTCAACCAGAACGTCGGCATGCAGACCCAGCGTTCGATGAACCTGCCGGGCCTGAGCGTCACCGAGTATCCGCTGGACAAACAAGGCACGCACTTCGATCTGGCGCTGGACATCACCGATGACGGCACGCTGATCCACGGGCAAATGACTTACGCCAGCGACCTGTACCAGCACTCGACCATCGAGGCGTTCATTCCGACGCTGCTCGGCCTGTTCCGCGAATTGTTGAGCGCCCCGCAGGCGCCGCTGCACAGTCTTGCCACCACGCCTGTGCAACCGGCGCTGGCGCCACGGCAGCCGGCGGAGTCGGTATTGCAGCAATGGGATCGTCAGGTGGCCGTACAGCCTGAAGCGCTGGCCGCACGCTGTCTCGAACGGACGTTGAGTTTCCAGGCGCTGGATCAGGACGCCAATCGGCTGGCCCACTACCTGCGAGCGCAAGGCGTGCAGAGCGGGCAGCCAGTGGCGGTGCTGATGGAGCGCTCATTGGAATGGCTGACCAGTGTGTTGGGTATTTTCAAGGCCGGGGCGGTGTACATGCCGCTGGACGTCAAGGCGCCCGCCGCACGTTTGCAGCAGATGCTCGAAGGCGCGCAAGCGAAAGTCCTGCTGTGTGCCGCAGGCGATTCGCGGGAAAGCACTCTGGTGGTCGCCGGTTGCCTGGGCCTGGCCTTCACGCCCGAACGCTGGCAGAACCAGCCGACGACGAAGCCTTCGCTGACATTGTCGGCGGATGCAGCGGCCTATGTGATTCACACCTCTGGCTCCACCGGTCAACCCAAAGGCGTGCTGGTGAGCCACGGCGCTCTGGCCAGTTATGTGCGCGGTGCGCTGGAGCGTCTGGCGCTGGAGCCAGCGGCAAGCATGGCGCTGGTCTCGACCATTGCCGCGGACCTGGGGTTTACCGTGCTGTTCGGCGCCTTGTACTCCGGTCGCTTGTTGCATGTATTGCCCGAAGAGCTGGGCTTCGACCCGGACCGATTTGCCGATTACATGGCTGAGCACCAAGTGGGCGTGTTGAAGATCGTGCCGGGTCATCTGGCGGCGCTGATGCAGGCGTCCCGGGCCGCCGATGTATTGCCGCAACACGCACTGATCGTGGGCGGCGAGGCCTGTTCGCCGGCATTGCTCGAACAGGTGCGGCGACTCAAGCCGGGCTGCCGGTTCATCAACCACTATGGCCCGAGCGAAACCACGGTCGGCGTGCTGACCCACGAGCTCAAGGATCTCGACTCGGGTGCCCGCAGCGTGCCGGTCGGCCGTCCGTTGTCGGGTGCGCATGTCTACGTGCTGGACGATGTGCTCAACGCGGTCGCCGATCAGGTGGCGGGCGAGTTGTACATCGGCGGCGACAGTGTGGCGTTGGGTTACCTCGGGCTGCCGGGGCTGACCGCCGAACGTTTCCTGCCAGATCCTTTTGGTGCCGTCGGCGCGCGGGTATACCGCAGTGGTGACCGGGTGCGCCGCAATCGTCAGGGAGCGCTGGAGTTCATTGGTCGTGCCGATGACCAGGTCAAAGTGCGCGGCTATCGGGTGGAGCCGGCGGAAGTCTCCCGGGTATTGCTGGGCCTGAGTGGCGTGAGCGAGGCCGCAGT
The DNA here is from genome assembly GCF_054668495.1 of Pseudomonas sp. S2_A02. Taxonomy (NCBI): domain Bacteria; kingdom Pseudomonadati; phylum Pseudomonadota; class Gammaproteobacteria; order Pseudomonadales; family Pseudomonadaceae; genus Pseudomonas; species Pseudomonas sp. S2_A02. The sequence goes on from NZ_CP162776.1 coordinate 5,668,669, forward strand.
ATTGGCCTTGCCGCTGGACGGTGATGAAACGCGCCTGCAACTGGTGGCGTACTGCGTGGCCGCGCCTGTCCTGCCATTGAATGTCGACGCTTTGCGTCAGCAGCTACAGGCGCGCCTGCCGGAGTACATGGTGCCGGCGCAGATCGTGGTTCTGGAGCGCTTGCCGCTGACCGCCAACGGCAAACTGGACAAGCGTGCCTTGCCGACGCCGGGGCTGGTCACGCAGCAATTTGTTGCCCCGGTGGGCGAGATCGAACAGAAGCTCGCCGCTATCTGGGCCGATGTCCTGAAGCTTGAACAGGTGGGCAGTACCGATAACTTCTTCGAGCTGGGCGGCGATTCGATTCTCAGCCTGCAAATCATCGCCCGGGCCAAACGCCAGGGCATCAAGCTGAGCCCCAAGCAACTGTTCGAGAAGCAAACCATCGGCCAGTTGGCGGCAGTCGCCAAGCTGATCGAGAGCAAACCGGCGGCCAGCGTCGCGCAAAAGATCAGCGGCGAGCTGCCATTGTTGCCGATCCAGGCCCGCTTCTTCCAGACCGATATCCCCCAGCGTCATCACTGGAACCAGTCGGTGATGCTGCAGCCGCAATCTCCCCTCGACGCGACCCATCTGCACAACGCATTGGCCGCCCTGATCGAGCAGCACGATGCGCTGAACCTGAGTTTTCAGGCGTCGGGCGAGACTTGGCAGGCGACATTCCAGGCGCAGCGCCACACAGACCTGTTGTGGGTGCGCGCACTGGACGACCTTGCCGATTTGCCCGCGCTGGCCACCGAGGCCCAGCGCAGTCTCGATCTGCAACAGGGCCGTCTGGTGCGCGCGGTACTGGTGAACCTGCCTGACGCTACACAACGTTTGCTGCTGGTGATTCATCACCTGGTGGTGGATGGCGTGTCCTGGCGGGTGCTGCTGGAAGATTTGCAGCAAGGCTATACCGCGTTGACGGCAGGCAAGGCGATTGTCCTGCCGGGCAAAAGCAGTTCGCTCCAGGCCTGGGCGCAACACCTGCACCGTTACGGGCAGAGCGATATTTTGAAGGCTGAGCGCGATTACTGGCAGCGCACGCTGGAGGGCGGCAACAGTGACCTGCCGAGGGATTTCCTCGAGACAGTCCAGACCCGCCATCAGGCCGCTCGGGCCACTTCACGCCTGAACAAGACACTGACCCACGCGCTGCTCAAAGTGGCACCGGCGGCCTATCGCACCCAGATCAACGACCTGTTGCTGACGGCCCTGGCGCGGGTGCTGTGTGACTGGAGCGAACGGGATTCGGTGCTGATCCAGCTCGAAAGCCACGGTCGCGAAGACCTGTTCGACGACCTCGATTTGAGTCGCACTGTCGGTTGGTTCAGCAGTCTGTTTCCGGTGCGCCTGACCCCACAGGCAGAGCCGGGCACTTCGCTGTGCGCGATCAAGGAACAACTGCGAGCGGTGCCGGGCAAAGGCATCGGCTACGGCGTGCTGCGTTACCTCGCAGGTTTCGAACCGCTGCGTGAACTGCCGCCGCCGCGCATCACCTTCAACTATCTGGGCCAGTTCGACGGTGCGTTCAGTGCCGCTGATGGCGCACTGTTCATGCCGACTGCCGAAAGCACCGGTGAGCATCAGGATGACGATGCGCCCTTGGGCAACTGGCTGAGCGTCGATGGCCAAGTCTATGGCGGTGAGCTGGAATTGAGCTGGACGTTCGGCCAAGGCATGTACCGCCTGCAAACCATTCAGGTGCTGGCCGATGCTTATTGCCTTGAGCTGGAACGACTGATCGAACATTGCACTGCCGGTGAGCATGCCGGGGTCACGCCGTCGGACTTCAATCTGGTACGCCTGACTCAGGCGCAACTGTCGGCGCTGCCGGTGTCGGCGCGGGATATCAGCGATCTCTATCCGTTGTCGCCGATGCAACAGGGCATCCTGTTCCACAGCCTCAACGAGCCGGACGGCCCGGCCTACACCAACCAGTTGCGCGTCGATGTGCAGCAACTGGACGCCGAGCGTTTCCGTCAGGCCTGGCAGCAGACGCTGGAGGCCCATGAGATTCTGCGCACGGTATTCGTCTGGCCCGAGGATGCCGATGCGGCGGTGCAGATTGTAAGGCAGACGGTGCAGATGCCCATGACCGTGCAGAACTGGCGCGGTCGTGATGACCTGCACGCGGCGCTCGATCGGTTGGCCCGGGAGGATCTGGCCGTTGGTTTCGAACTGGACCAGGCCCCGCTGTTGCGCGTGCTGCTGGTGCAAACCGGTGAAGCAGCGCATCACTTGATCTACACCAGTCATCACATCTTGATGGACGGCTGGAGCACCTCGCAGTTGTTCGGCGAAGTGTTGCAACGCTATGCCGGCATGACCCCGGCAGCGACCCCGGGACGTTATCGCGATTACATTGGGTGGCTGGGACAGCGCGATGTTCAGGCCAGTCGCGAGTTCTGGACGTCGGCATTGGTTGACCTTCAGGAGCCGACCCGCCTGGCCAGCGCCATGCCGGTCAGTCAGACGTTGGCCAGCGGTTATGCCGATTACCAGCATGTGTTCAGCGAACAGCAGACCAGTGACCTGAACCGCTTTGCCCGCGAACAGAAGGTCACCCTCAATACCTTGATGCAAGCCGCGTGGCTGGTGCTGTTGCAGCGCTATACCGGCCAGGACACCGTGGCTTTCGGCGCCACTGTTGCCGGTCGCCCGACGGACTTGCCTGGCGTCGAGCAGCAGATCGGCCTGTTCATCAATACCTTGCCGGTGGTGGCTTCGCCGTCCGCCGAGATCCCGGTCGGCCAGTGGATTCAGCAGGTGCAGAGCCTCAACCTGGCCCTGCGCGAACACGAACACACGCCGCTCTACGATATCCAGCGCTGGGCGGGGCAGGGCGCGGGCGCGCTGTTCGACAGTATTCTGGTGTTCGAGAACTACCCGATGGCCGAAGCGCTGGCCCAAGGCTCTGCCACCGGGCTCGAGTTTTCCACCCTCTCGCGTCAGGAGCAGACCCACTATCCGCTGACGCTGGTGGCGGTCACCGGTCGTGAGTTGATCTTGAGTTTGAGCTTCGATCAGGCCTGTTTCGATCACGCCACCATCGTCAACCTGAGCACCCAGCTCGAAGGCCTGATAATGCAATTCATGGCGGATGCTTCGCAGCCGTTGGGCGCGTTGCAACTGCTGGACGGCGCACCGCGTCAAGCGGCGGTCGACTGGGGCAAGGCTGCGGTCACGGCGCTGGATTCGCGCAGTGTGGTCGAACGGATTGACGCGCAGGTACAGCGCCAACCGCTGGCTACGGCGGTGTTGTTTGCCGAGCAGACCCTCGATTACCGCACCCTCGACGCCCGGGCCAATCGACTGGCGCACAAGCTGCAAGCGCTGGGTGTCGGGCCGGAAGTGCGGGTTGGCGTGTGCATGCGCCGCACCCCGGACATGCTGGTCGGGCTGCTCGCGATTCTCAAGGCCGGCGGTGCCTACGTGCCGCTGGACCCGGAGTATCCGCAAGAGCGCTTGTTGCACATGCTCGAGGACAGTTGCGCAGCGGTGCTGCTGACCGAAGCCGAATTGCAGGCGATGTTGCCCGAGGCTTTGCCGTCTCAAGTATTGTTGGTCGAAGAGGGCGCCGAATGGCTCGCCGGGTATCCGTCCACGGCGCCTGTCAGCCGCATCGTTGCGCAGAATCTGGCCTACGTGATTTACACCTCCGGTTCCACCGGCAAGCCCAAAGGCGTGGCGATTACCCACGCTAACCTCGCGGCGCTGATCCAGTGGTCGCAGGGTGTTTACCGCGATGAGCAGATGCGTGGCGTGCTGGCCTCGACCTCGATCTGCTTTGACCTGTCGGTGTGGGAGATTTTTGTCACGTTGGCCTGCGGCGGTTGCATGGTGCTGGCGGACAACGCTCTGGCGCTGTCCGAGTTGCCGGCCCGTGAGCGCGTAACGCTGATCAATACCGTGCCGTCGGCGATTGCCGCGCTGCAACGGGCCGGGCAGATTCCGCCGTCGGTCACCACCATCAATCTGGCTGGCGAGCCGCTCAAGCAGACGCTGGTCGATACGCTGTACGCCAGCACATCGGTCAAGCAGGTCTATGACCTGTATGGGCCGTCGGAAGACACCACCTATTCGACCTTCACCCTGCGCGTCGCTAACGGCCGGGCGAACATCGGGCGGCCGCTGGACAACACCGTGGCCTACCTGCTCGACAGCCAATTGCAAGTGCTGCCGGCAGGGCTGGCGGCTGAGTTGTACCTGGCCGGTGCCGGCGTGACCCGTGGCTACCTGCTGCGTCCCGGCCTGACCGCTGAACGCTTCGTACCGGACCCGTTCGCCACCCATGGAGAGCGGCTGTATCGCACCGGCGATCTGATGCGCCAGGGGCCTGACGACAACATTGAGTACATCGGTCGTGCCGACCATCAGGTGAAGATTCGCGGCTTCCGCATCGAACTGAGCGAGATCGAAGCCCGATTGCTGGAGCAGCCCGAGGTGCGCGAAGCCGTGGTGCTGGCGCAGGAGGGCGCGGCGGGCAAACATCTGCATGCCTACGTCGTAGCGAGCCAACCGGGCAATTTATCGTTGGTGGAAACCCTGCGCGCGGCGTTGGCCAGCCGCTTGCCGGCGCATATGGTGCCGAGCCATCTGCACGTGATCGACGCGCTGCCGCTGACCCCCAATGGCAAGCTCGACCGCAAGGCCCTGATGGCGCTGGGCGGCAACCCAACGCTGCAGCGTTACGAAGCGCCGCGCACCGATCTGCAATGGGAAGTGGCGACCGTCTGGCAAGAGGTGCTGGAAGTCGAGCGCGTCGGCCTGACGGACAACTTCTTCCAGTTGGGCGGGCATTCGTTGCTGGCGACGTTGGTGGTGACCCGGATCAAGGAACGCCTGGGTGACAAAGTGCCGCTCAAGGAATTGTTCGAAGCCGACACCCTGCAAGCGTTCTGCACCCGTATCGAAGCGTTGCGCGTCGAATTATCGCCGGTTCAGGACGAATTGGCTAAATCCCTGGAGGCCCTCAAACGTCTATCCCTCGATGATCTGGAAAAACTGATTTCTTGAGGGGAACAACGCGTGCAAGAGTTAATCGAGTCGGTAGGACAACTTTCGGCTAAGCAAAGAAAGGCTCTGGCGGTTCTGCTCAAGCAGAAAGGCGTCAACCTCTTTGACATTGCCCCGGTTTTCAAGCGCACGGCTGAAGAACCGTTGTTGTTGTCCTACGCTCAACAGCGCCAGTGGTTTCTCTGGCAATGGGCGCCGCACAGCGCGGCCTACAACATTCCCACGGCCTTGCGCTTGCAGGGCCCGCTGGATGTGGCCGCGTTGCAGCGCAGCGTCCAGGCGCTGATTGAACGTCACGAAACCTTGCGCACGGTGTTCACTCAAGACGCCGGGCAACCCTTGCAAACGATCCTGCCGGCAGGCTCGTTTACCCTGGATACTCACGAGCTGAGCCCTGAACTGGCGGCAAATCCGGAGGCGTCGATCCAGGCCTTCGTCCAGACCCAGAGCCAGCAAGCTTTCGATTTGCAGACCGGCCCGCTGTTGCGCGCGGCCCTGCTGCAAGTCACCCCGCATGATCACGTGCTGGTGTTGACCCTGCACCACATCGTGTCGGACGGTTGGTCGTTGCAGGTGATGATCGAGGAGCTGGTGCAGTTGTATGCCGGTTTCAACTTCGGGCATGACGCCGGGCTGCCGGCCTTGCCGATTCAATACGCCGACTACGCCTTGTGGCAGCGGCAGTGGATGGAGGCCGGCGAACAGGAACGTCAACTGGCCTACTGGCAACAAAAGCTCGGCGGCGAGCAGCCGGTGCTGGAGCTGCCCACTGACCGCGCGCGACCGGTGGAACAGAGCTTTGCCGGGGCCAGCCATAACCTGATTCTGGACTCGGTGCTGAGCGACAGCCTCAAGGCCTTCGCCCGACGGGAAAACGTCACGCTGTTCGTGCTGTTGCTGGCCTCGTTCCAGGCCTTGTTGCACCGCTACAGCGGCCAGGCCGACATCCGCGTCGGTGTGCCGGTGGCCAACCGCGGGCGCGTGGAGATCGAGCGTCTGATCGGTTTCTTCGTCAACACACAGGTGCTCAAGGCGGACGTCGATGGTCAAGCCAGCTTCGTCGATCTGCTGCGCCAGGTGCGGCAAACCGCCCAGGAAGCCCAGGCGCATCAGGACCTGCCGTTCGAACAACTGGTGGAAGCCCTGGAGCCGGGACGCAGCCTGAGTCACAGCCCGTTGTTCCAGGTGATGTTCAATCACCAGGCCGAAAGCCGGATCAGTGTCGAGACGCGCTTGAACGGCTTGAGCATCGAGCCGCTGGAATGGCAAAGCGCAACCGCGCAATTCGATCTGGTGCTGAACACCACCGAACAGGCCCATGGCATTGAAGCGGTGCTCAAATACGCCACCGACCTGTTCGAGCCTTCGACCATCGAGCGCCTGGCGCAGCACTGGCGCAACCTGCTGCGGGCGATCGTTCAGGACCCGACTCAGCGCATCGCCCAGCTGCCGGTGCTCGATGATGCGCAGCAACAACAACTGCTCGCGCACTGGAACCCTAGCCCGATGGCGCGCCCGGTCAGCCAGTGCATTCATCAGTTGATCGAGGCTCAGGCCGAGCGTCGTCCGGATGCGCCAGCGGTGGTGTTCGCCGGGCAACGGCTGACGTACGCCGAACTCAATCAACAGTCCAACCAGTGGGCGCATCAGCTGATCGCCAGTGGCGTTGGCCCCGATGTTCGGGTGGGCGTGGCGGTGGAGCGTTCGCTGGACATGATCGTCGCCATTGTCGCTGTGCTGAAGGCCGGTGGCGCTTATGTGCCGCTGGACCCGAGCTACCCCGACGACCGTTTGCGCTACATGATCGAGGACAGCGGGATCGAGCTGTTGCTGAGCCAGGGCCATCTGTTGGCGCAGCTGCCGATTCCACCGGGGCTGGCGTGTCTGGATCTGAATCAACCGCTGCTGGAAAGCAGCACGGCCAACCCGCCTTGCCTGACCACCTCGGACAACCTCGCGTATGTGATTTACACCTCCGGGTCCACCGGCAAGCCCAAAGGCGCGTTGTTGCCCCATGGCAATGTCATTCGCCTGTTCAGCGCCACCGATCACTGGTTCGGTTTCGGCCCCGAGGACAGCTGGACCCTGTTCCATTCGTACGCGTTCGATTTCTCGGTCTGGGAAATCTTCGGCGCGCTGCTCCACGGCGGCAAGCTGGTGGTGGTGCCCCACGATGTCACCCGTTCGCCGGAAGAGTTCTACACCTTGCTTTGCGATGAACAAGTCACCGTTCTGAACCAGACGCCGTCGGCGTTCAAACCGCTGATGCAAGTGGCCAGTGCTTCGTCGCGCAACCATGCGCTGCGTTACGTGGTGTTTGGCGGTGAAGCGCTGGAAGTGCAGAGCCTGCGTCCCTGGTTCGAGCGTTTCGGTGATCGCGCGCCGACCCTGATCAACATGTACGGCATCACCGAAACCACCGTGCATGTGACCTATCGACCGCTGTCCATGGCGGACTTGCAACAGACCCACAGCAGCCCGATCGGCGAGCCGATTGTCGACCTGTCGTGGTACTTGCTCGATGACGCGCTGAACCTGGTGCCCCAAGGGTGCATTGGCGAGTTGTACATCGCCGGGGCCGGGCTCGCGCGGGGCTATCTGAACCAGCCAGGCATGAGCGCCACCCGGTTCGTTCCGGACCCGTTCAATCCTCAGGCTGGTGAACGCCTGTACCGCACCGGCGACCTGGCGCGGCTGCGCGGCGACGGGGTGATCGAGTACATCGGTCGTATCGACCATCAGGTGAAGATTCGCGGTTTCCGTATCGAGCTGGGGGAAATCGAAACCCGATTGCTCAACCATGACGCGGTGCGTGAAGCCGTGGTGCTGGCGGTCGAAGGGCTCAGTGGGCAGCAATTGGCCGCGTGGATCGTGCCGAGCGAGCCACTGGACGCGGACGCCCATGCCGGCTTGCGCGATTCGATCAAGGCGCAATTGCGTGAAACCCTGCCGGACTACATGGTGCCGGTCAGCTGGGTGTTCCTCGAACGCCTGCCGCTGACGGCCAACGGCAAGCTCGATCGCAAGCAACTGCCCAACCCCGATGTGAGCCTGGTGCAAGAAGCTTACGCGGCACCGCGCAGCGAACTCGAACAGCGCCTGGCCGAGATCTGGCAGGACGTGTTGAAAGTCGAGCGGGTCGGGCTCAACGACAATTTCTTCGAGCTGGGCGGCGATTCGATCATCTCGATTCAGGTGGTCAGCCGGGCGCGTCAGGCGGGCATCCGTTTCTCGCCCAAAGACATCTTCCAGCACCAGACCGTGCAACGGCTGGGCACCGTCGCACAGCAGAGCGATGCGGTGCAGGCGATGCAAGGTGATGTGCTCGGCGTTGCCGTGCTGACCCCGATTCAACAGTACTTTTTCGCCACCGAGATTCCCCAGCGTCAACACTGGAACCAGTCGATCCTGCTGACCCCGGCCGAGCCTCTGCAAGCGGCTGCGCTGGAGCAGGCCCTGGAACATCTGCAACGGCATCACGATGCCTTGCGTCTGCGCTATCGCCAAACCGCAGGCGGCTGGGTGCAGGAACATGCCGCCGTCGAGCAGCCAAACCCATTGCTGCGCACTGTGGCGTTGCCAGACAGCGAGGCTTTGCCGGCGCTGTGCCTGGAGTTGCAGCGCAGCCTGAACCTGAGCGACGGCCCATTGATCCGCGCGGCCCTGGTGGATTTGCCCGACGCCAGCCAGCGACTGCTGTTGGTGATCCACCATTTGGTGGTCGATGGTGTGTCGTGGCGGATTCTGCTGGAAGACCTGCAAACCGCTTATCAGCAACTGAGCGCCGGGACGCCGTTGCGCCTGCCGGCCAAGACCACGGCGTTCAAGGATTGGGGCGAGCGCCTGCAAGGTTATGCGCGCAGCGCCGGGCTGGAAACCGAGCTGGATTACTGGCGCGGGCAACTGGCTGAAGCCCCGGTGGACTTGCCGCTGGACAACCCTGATGGACAACTGCAGAACCGTTTTGAGCGCAGCGTCGATACGCGTCTGGATGCCGAGCGCACCCGGCAACTGCTGCAACAGGCGCCGGCGGTGTATCGCACTCAGGTCAACGATTTGCTGTTGACCGCACTGGCCCGGGTTTTGTGTGAGTGGACCGCCTCCGACAGCGCCCTGGTGCAGCTCGAAGGGCATGGTCGCGAAGACCTGTTCGACGACCTCGACCTGAGCCGTACCGTGGGCTGGTTCACCAGCATGTTCCCGGTGCGCCTGACTCCGCAGGCCAGCCTCGAAGCGTCCATCAAGGGCATCAAGGAGCAACTGCGCTCGATCCCGAACAAAGGCATCGGCTTTGGCTTGCTGCGGTATCTGGGCAGCGACGTTGCGCAAGCAGCCCTGAGCGGCTTGTCCCAACCCAAGGTGACGTTCAACTACCTGGGGCAGTTCGATAACAACTTCGACGAAGACGCCCTGTGGGTGCCGGCCACCGAAGACAAGGGCGCCGGGCAAGATGAACAGGCGCCGATAAGCAACTGGCTGACCATCGACGGCCGCGTCTATCAGGGGCAATTGAGCCTGACCTGGACCTACAGCGGTGACGTGTTCGAAGAGGCGACTATCAACGCCCTGGCCCGCGCTTATGAAGTTGCGCTGGGTGAGTTGATCGACCATTGCCTGAGCCATCCGAGCGGCGGCCTGACCCCTTCCGATGTGCCATTGGCCGGGTTGTCCCAGGCGCATCTGGACAGCTTGCCGATCGCCGCGCAGCGGATCGAGGACATTTACCCGCTGGCACCGATGCAGCAGGGCATTCTGTTCCACAGCCTGTACGACGCCGACGCCAGCGCTTATGTCTATCAGATGCTGCTGGATATCGACGGTCTGGATGTACCGCGCTTCCAGCAAGCCTGGCAGCGGGTGGTGGATCGTCATGAAGTGCTGCGCGCCGGTTTCATCTGGGGCCGCGACGGCCTCGATACACCGCTGCAAGTGATCTATCGCCAGCTGACCCTGGAAATGCCGGAAGTGGATGTGTGCGCCGAACCGGATCTGCAAGCCGTGCTTGAGGCCCGAGCCTTGGCCGATCGCGAGCGCGGTTTCGACTTGCAGAATCCGCCGCTGCTGCGCCTGTGCCTGCTGCGCACCGCCGATGACCGTCATCGTCTGATCTTCACCTGCCACCACATTCTCATGGACGGCTGGAGCAACTCGCGGATGTTTGGCGAAGTGCTGCAGGATTACGCCGGGCATCCGGTGCCGAGTGCACAGGGCCGTTATCGCGACTTCCTGGCTTGGCTGCAACGTCAGGACAAGGACGCGGCGCAAGCCTTCTGGCGCGAGCAATTGGCCGAACTGGACGAGCCGACGCGGCTGGCCTCGGCCTGCCACGGGCAAACCGTGCCCGGCCCCGGCAAAGGCGTGCATAAGCTGAACTTTGACGCAGCCTTCACCCAGCGCCTCAACGGTTTCTCGCGTCAGCAGCAAGTGACGCTCAACAGCCTGGTGCAAGCTGCATGGCTGCTAGTGTTGCAGCGCTACACCGGGCAGAGCAGTGTCGCGTTCGGCGCGACGGTGTCCGGTCGCCCGGTGGATCTGCCGGGTATCGAGCAACAGTTGGGCCTGTTCATCAATACCCTGCCGGTGATCGCCAGCCCGCCAGCGACCTGCAGTGTCAGCGACTGGGTGCGCAGCGTGCAGGACAAAAACCTGCTGCTGCGCGATTACGAACAGACGCCGTTGCAAGACATTCAACGCCTGGCCGCGCTCAACGGTGAAGCGTTGTTCGACACCTTGCTGGTGTTCGAAAACTACCCGGTGTCCGACACCCTGGAGGCCAATCCGGGCGGCTTGCGTTTCAGCGGTCTCGAACACCGTGAGCAAACCAACTACGGCCTGACGCTGATCGCCGGTGCCGGCGAAGTATTGAGCCTGGACTTCAACTACCTCACCGAGCACTTCGCCGAGCGCAGCATTGTCGGCCTGGCGGCTCATCTGGAAGAAGTGCTGCGCCAGTTCCTCGATGCACCGCAACACCCGCTGGGCGAGATCGGCCTGTTGCCGGCGAGCGAGCTGCGCACGCTGGCCGAATGGAATGACCATCATGCGGCGTACCCGGCCCAGGCCTTGATCCATCAAGGCTTCGAAGCCCAGGTCGAAGCGCGGCCGCAGGCGATTGCGTTGCGGCATGCCGGTGCTGGGCTGACCTATGCAGAACTCAATCATCGCGCCAACCAATTAGCCCGTCATCTGCAAACGCTGGGTGTCGGCGCGGAAATCCGCGTGGGCGTGGCGATGCCCCGTTCCGCCGAACTGGTGATTGCCTTGATGGCAGTGCTCAAGGCCGGTGGCACTTACGTGCCGCTGGACCCGGACTACCCGGCGGATCGCGTGGCCTACATGCTCGACGACAGTCAGGCGCGGGTGTTGCTGACCCAGCCGCACTTGCTGTCGCAGTTGCCCGAGACCCAAGCCCAAGTGGTGTGGGTCGAGGCTGGCGGGCAGGCCTTCGCCGACCTGGCGTCGCACAACCTTGAAGGCCGGATTGACTCGGCCAACCTGGCTTATGTGATTTATACCTCCGGTTCCACCGGTAAACCGAAAGGCGTGGCGATTGCTCATCGCAACGTGCAGGCGTTGATCCACTGGTCGCACGAGGTGTACAGCGAGGAAGAGCTGCAAGGCGTGCTGGCCTCGACTTCGGTGTGCTTCGACCTGTCGGTGTGGGAGATTTTTGTCACTCTGGCTCGCGGCGGTTCGATCATCATGGCGCGCAACGCCCTGGAATTGCCCGACCTGCCGGAGCGTGATCAGGTGCGCCTGATCAACACCGTGCCGTCGGCCATCGCGGCCTTGCAGCGCGCCGGGCAGATCCCTTCAGGTGTGCGCATCATCAATCTTGCGGGTGAACCGCTCAAGCAAAGCCTGGTGGACACGCTGTACCGCGAGACCTCGGTCGAGCACGTTTATGATTTGTACGGACCGTCGGAAGACACCACCTATTCGACCTGCGCCCGTCGCGAAGCCGGCGGGCAGGCGAACATCGGCCGGCCGCTGGTGAACACCACCGCGCACTTGCTCGATGCCCAATTGCAGGCCGCGCCGATTGGCGTTGCTGCCGAGCTGTACCTGGCCGGCGACGGCATTACCCGTGGCTATCTGTTCCGCCCGGGCCTGACCGCCGAGCGCTTTGTGCCCAACCCGCTGACCAGCCATGGCGAACGGATGTACCGCACCGGCGACCTGACCCGTTTGTGTGAAGACGGTGTGATCGAATACGTCGGCCGCATCGATCATCAGGTCAAGGTGCGTGGGTTCCGTATCGAACTGGGTGAAATCGAAGCGCGCCTGCTGGCTCACAGCAGCGTGCGCGAAGGCGTGGTGCTGGCGACGGAAGGCCATAGCGGCCAGCAACTGGTGGCCTATGTGGTGCCGACGCAGGCTGATCTGAGCCCGCAACAGCAGGACGATCTGAGCGAAGCGCTCAAGGCCGGACTCAAGGCGCACCTGCCGGATTACATGGTGCCGGCGCAATGGCTGTTCATTGAACAACTGCCGCTGACCCCCAACGGCAAACTCGACCGCAAGGCCTTGCCGACCCCGGACGCCAACCAGCTGCAACGCGATTACGTGGCACCGCGCACTGCGCTGGAGCAGCAGATTGCCGGGATCTGGCAAGACATTCTGAAACTCGAACGAGTCGGTGTGACCGACAACTTCTTCACCCTGGGCGGCGACTCGATCATCTCCATTCAGGTGGTGAGCCGGGCGCGTCAGCAGGGAATCAGCTTCACGCCCAAGGATCTGTTTCAGCAGCAGACCGTCCAGGGGCTGGCCACTGTCGCGCAGCTCGGCAAAGCCCTGGCGCCAACCGATCAAGGCCCGGTGACAGGTGAGACACCGTTGCTGCCAATTCAGCAATGGTTCTTCGAACAACCCTTGCCGCAGCGTCATCACTGGAATCAGTCGGTGCTGCTCAAACCGTTGAACCCTCTGGTGACTGCGACGCTTGAGCAGGCCTTGCACGCGCTGATCGATCATCACGACGGCCTGCGCCTGGGCTTTACACAAACCCCAGGCAGTTGGTCGGCGAGCTATCGGCCCGTGGAGCAACAGCGCCTGTCACCGTTGTGGCTGGAATCGGTGAGTGATGCCGCCCACCTGGAACGCGTCGCCGAACACGCCCAACGCAGCCTGGATCTGCAACAAGGCCCGTTGTTGCGCGCGGTGTTGTTCGATTTGCCTGAGGGCGAACAGCGCTTGTTGTTGATCGTTCATCACCTGGTAGTCGATGGTGTGTCGTGGCGGATCCTGCTGGAGGATTTGCAGGGCAGCTACCGCCAGTTACTGGCCGGCGAACCATTGGCATTGGCGGCCAAGACCACGTCCTTCAAGCATTGGGCGGAGCAATTGCAAGGTCACGCCCGCAGTGAATCGCTGCTTGGACAACTGCCTTACTGGCAGGCGCAGCGCTCGGACGGCGCGCCGCTGCCGCAAGATAACCCCCAGGGCAGCCTGCAGAGCCGCCATGCCTTGACGCGTTACAGTCGCCTGAACCCGATCTTGACCCGACGACTGCTGCAACAGACCCCGGCGGCTTACCGCACACAGGTCAACGACCTGTTGCTGACGGCACTGGCACGGGTGATCGCCCGTTGGAGCGAACAGTCGTCGGTGCTGATTCAGCTCGAAGGTCATGGTCGTGAAGATCTGTTCGACGGCCTCGATCTGACCCGTACAGTAGGCTGGTTCACCAGCCTGTTTCCGGTCAAATTGACCCCGACCCAGGAGCTGGCCGGCTCGATCAAGCAAATCAAGGAGCAACTGCGCGCGATTCCGGATCGTGGCATGGGTTACGGTGTGCTGCGTTATCTGGGTGACGAGGCTTGCCAGGCGTCGCTGCGGACCCTGCCGACACCGCGTATCACCTTCAACTATCTGGGCCAGTTCGATGGCAGCTTCGATAGCCAGAGCGGTGCCTTGTTTGTGCCGGCCGATGAGGTCAAGGGCGCAGAGCACAGTCACGATGCGCTGCTGGGTAACTGGCTGACGCTCAATGGCCAAGTGTACGGCGGCGAGTTGAGTGTCGGCTGGTCGTTCAGCACGCACATGTTCAATGCCTCCACCATCGAACGCCTGGCCGAGGAGTACGCCCGGGAACTGGAGCTGCTGATCGAGCATTGCTGCCAGCCGGACAGTCACGGAGTCACGCCGTCGGACTTCCCGTTGGCGCATCTGGATCAGGCCCGACTGGACGCCTTGCCGGTAGCCCCGTCGCGGATCGAAGACATCTATCCGCTGTCGCCGATGCAAGAGGGCATGCTGTTCCACACCTTGTCGGACAATGGTTCCAGCCTGTACGTCAATCAGATCAGTTTACCGGTGGGCGGTCTGGATGTTGAGCGTTTCCGCAAGGCCTGGGAGGCGGTCATCGCGCGTCAGCCCATCCTGCGCACCAGCTTTCATTGGCACGATGGCTTGGCCAAACCGCTGCAAATTGTCCAGAGTCAGGCGACGCTCGATTTGCAGGTGCTCGACTGGCGCGATCGCGACGTCAGCGAGGCGGACATCGCCGCGCGGGCCGCCGAGGACCGCGCGCGAGGCTTCGAGCTGACCCATGCGCCACTGCAGCGAGTGTTGTTGATTCGCAGCACTGAAGATCAGTATCAGATGGTCTGGACCAGTCATCACATCCTGATGGACGGCTGGAGCAGCTCGCGGCTGTTTGGTGAGGTGATCCAGCACTACGCCAAGGGTGAAATCAGCGCTGAAAACGGCCGCTACCGTGACTTCATTGCCTGGTTGCAAGCCCAGGACCAGGACGCCCGGGAGCTGTTCTGGAAAGCCCGGCTGGCCCCGGTCAACGAGGCGACGGCGTTGAGCCAGGCCATCCATCCGCGGCATGTGTCCGATGAACCTGGCCACAACGCCATTTACTCCCATTGGGACGCGCAACAGACCGGTCGTTTGCTGCAGTTTTGCCGCGATCTGCGGATTACGCCGAACACCTTGATCCAGGGCGCATGGTTGCTGCTGTTGCAGCGCTACACCGGGAAAAACACCGTGACCTTTGGGGCCACGGTGTCCGGGCGTCCCGAGAGTTTGCCCAATGTCGGCAACATGCTGGGTCTGTTCATCAACACCTTGCCGATCATTCAGACGCTGGAACCGGATCAGCCTCTGGCAGACTGGCTGAACCGGATCCAGGCTTACAACCTGGATATCCGCGACCATTCCCAGGCTCCGTTGGCGGACGTGCAACGCTGGTCCGGCCTGGGCGGGCAGGCGCTGTTCGACAGCATCATCGTGTTCGAGAACTACCCGATCGACGATCGCCTGCAAGAGGACAACGATACCGGCCTGAGCTTCGGCAAATCCATCGGCCATGACGTGACGAACGTGCCGATGGACCTGGCGGTGACGCTCGGCGACGAACTGTCGATTGAATACCTGTACCTGCGCAGCCACTTCAGTGCCGAGGCGGTGGAAGGAATTCGCCTGACCCTGGAAAACACCCTTGCGGCGATGATGCGTGCGCCTCACGAACGTCTGGGTAACCTGCAGCGTCTGTCGCTCGAGCAATGGCAGGCGATGCAGACCTGGAGCGCCGAGCCGCCAGCGGATCATCAGCCACAGCTGTTGCCGGAGCTGATCAGCCGACACGCCTTGAGTCAGCCCGAGGCCATTGCGGTGCAATGCGCCAGGCTGAACCTGAGCTACGGCGAACTGGAACGCCGGGCCAATCGTCTGGCCCATTGCCTGATCGAGCATGGCGCGGGGCCGGAAGTGGTGATCGGCGTGGCACTGCCGCGCTCGCTGGAAATGGTCGTCAGCTTCCTCGCCGTGCTCAAAAGCGGCGCCGCGTATGTGCCGCTGGACATCGATTATCCGCCGGAGCGTCTGGCGTACATGATCGAAGATTCGGGCATGTCGCTGCTGCTGACCCAGAGCAGCCTGCGGGCGACGTTACCGGCGCCCGAGGGCCTGTTGCGCCTTGAGCTGGATCAGCTCGACGAGTCCCGTTATGCCGATGAGGCGCCGGTGTGTCGCGTGCTGGAGCAAGGGTTGGCCTATCTGGTTTACACCTCGGGTTCCACCGGACGGCCAAAAGGCGTGGCCGTCACCCAGGGACCCCTGAGCATGCACTGTCAGGCCATCGCCAAACTGTATGAAATGGACACCCGCAGCTGCGAGCTGCACTTCATGTCGTTCGCCTTCGACGGTGCCCATGAGCGCTGGTTGAGTACGCTGTACAGCGGCGGCCGGCTGGTGGTGCGGGACGGTTGCCTGTGGACGCCGGAGCAGACCTACCAAGCGCTGCACGAATACGGCGTGACCATCGCCTGCTTCCCGCCGGCCTACCTCAAGCAACTGGCCGAGTACGCCGCGGCCAGCGGTATCGCGCCGCCACCGGTGCGCATTTACTGCTTCGGCGGCGATGCGGTGCCGGACCAGACCTTCGAACAGGTCAAGGCGGCACTGCGTCCCGAGTACTTCACCAACGGCTATGGTCCGACGGAAACCGTGGTCACGCCGATGCTGTGGAAAGTGCCGGTGAGCCAACAGTGTGAAGCGGCCTATGCGCCGATCGGCCGGGCGGTGGGCGCGCGTTCCCTGTATGTGCTGGATGAAGAACTGAATCCGCTGCCGCCAGGTTTTGCCGGCGAGTTGTACATCGGTGGCTACGGGGTTGCCCGTGGTTATTACGGTCGGCCAGACCTGACCTGCGAACGCTTTGTGCCCAACCCGTTTGCTGGCGGCGAGCGGTTGTACCGCACCGGCGACCTGGTGCGTTTGCGCCAGGACGGCGTGGTCGATTACGTCGGTCGTATCGACCATCAGGTCAAAGTGCGCGGGTTTCGCATCGAGCTCGGTGAAGTCGAGGCCAGCCTGCGGCAACTGGCGCAAGTCAGCGATGCTCTGGTGATCGCCCGGGACAACGCCTCCGGCAAACAACTGATCGGATACGTCGTTACCGACGCCGGCCAGCAGCTGGGTGATGAGCTCAAGGCTGGGCTGCGCAGCACGTTGCCGGAATACATGGTGCCGGCGCAGATCGTTTGCCTCAGTGCCTTCCCGATCACCCCCAACGGCAAACTTGACCGCAAGGCATTGCCCGAGCCGGAATTCAAAAGCGAGGAATACGTCGCCCCGCGCAATCAGCAGGAAGAATTGCTGGCGGAGATCTGGTCGCAGGTTTTGCAGGTGGAGCAGGTCGGTATCAGCGACAACTTCTTCGAGCTGGGCGGCGACTCGATCCTGAGCCTGCAAGTGATTTCCCGGGTCAGGAACCATCCGACCCTGCAGATGGAACTCAAGCTGCGCGATCTGATGCGCTACCAGACCATCGCCGGCATCGTCGAACAGGACGTGGTGAAGGCGAGCACCGCGCAATCGTCGGTGGACCTCACCCATGTGGCCAGTGAAGGGTTGTTCAATCTGCTGCCGATTCAGGAGTGGTTCTTTGCCGAGGGCATGGCCGAGTCTCATCACTACAACCAGTCGTTTTTGCTGAGTGCGCGTCAGACGCTGGATCTGGATGCCCTGGAACGAGCGCTGGGCTGGATCGAAAACCATCACGACACCTTGCGCCTGCGCTTCTGTCAGGAAGGCGGGCGCTGGCTGCAGCGCTATGCCGCACCGACCGAACGCCGCGAGCCGGTACTGTGGCGCCGCGAAGTCGAGAACAGTGAGCAGGTCGAAGCCTTGGCCAACCTGACTCAGCGCAGCCTCAAACTCGACGATGGACCGGCCTGGCGTGTGGTGCACATCGCCTTGCCGGACGGCCAGGCGCGACTGTTGATGGTCATCCACCATCTGGTGGTCGACACCGTGTCGTGGCGGATTCTGCTCGACGACTTGAAGGTGACCTACGAGGCTTGCGTGATGGGCATCGAGCCGCAATTGCCGATCCGTACCAGCAGCTATCGCGCATTTGCCGAAGCCCTGCAGGCGCAGGCGCCGGTGATTGCCGAGCAGGAATTGGGCTACTGGCTGGAGCAACTGGATCAGCCGGGTATCGACCTGCCGTGCGACAACCGTCGTGGCAAGAATCAGGTGCGTCATCAGGCTCAGGCGCGGCTCAAGTTGTCCCGCGAGCACACCGAGCAGTTGCTCAAGCAGGCGCCGGCGGTCTATCGCACGCAGATCAACGATTTGCTGCTGTCGGCCCTGAGCCGGGCGCTGTGTCGCTGGAGCGAACAGCCGTCGGCGCTGATTTTGCTGGAAGGGCACGGCCGCGAGGACCTGTTCGAGAGCATCGACCTGAGTCGCAGCCTGGGCTGGTTCACCAGCATGTTCCCGGTCCGACTCACTCCCGACAGCGCGGACATCGGTGCGTCGATCGTCAACGTGCAGGCGCAGTTGGCGGCCATCCCGCAGAAGGGCATCGGCTACGGCGTGTTGCGTCATCTGGCCGGCCCGCAACTGGCCCGCCAACTGGCCGATCTGCCGCAGGCTCGGGTGACGTTCAACTATCTGGGCCAGTTCGATCAGAGCTTCGACGAGCAGGCCTTGCTGGTGCCGGCGCTGGAAGAAACCGGCGACAACTACAGCCTGCAGGCCAATCTGGGCAACTGGCTGGAGGTTGTCGGCCAGGTGTACGACGGTCAGTTGGCGCTGCGTTGCATCTACAGCACCCAGCGTTATCGAGCCAGCACCATGGAGTCGTTCATGCAGGATTATCAGCGCGAGCTTGAGGCGTTGATCGAGCATTGCATGGCGCGAGTGGGCTGAGTGCCGGGGCTTTAATCATTGCTGGAGGGGCGTTGCTCAGGCGCGCCCCTTTTTACGGACATAAGGATTTTTTCGATGTCGTTACACCCTGATCTGGAAGCCTTCCTCGACTTGGCGCAAGACGGCCAGGACGCAGGCCTGCCGGCGCTGCATCAAATGACACCGGTGGAGGCCCGGGCGATCTTCGAACAAACCACCGCGCAATTGCGTTGGAATGCTCCTCAGGATATTGATGTGCTGGAGGTCAACACCACGGCGCGGGACAGTGCGCCGCTGGCGTTGCGTTTGTATCGGCCGAGCGGGGCGACGGCACCGATGCCGGTGCTGGTGTATTTCCATGGCGGTGGTTTTGTAGTGGGCAGCCTGGATTCCCATGACGGAGTCTGCCGCGAATTTTGCCGACGTACGCCGTGCGCGGTGTTGTCGGTTGGCTATCGGCTAGCGCCGGAGCACCGCTTCCCGACAGCGCTGGAGGACGGTGAAGACGCCTTGTCCTGGCTGGCGGAACAGGCGCCGTCCCTGGGGCTGGATGCCGGTCGCATTGCGTTCGGCGGTGACAGCGCCGGTGCCACATTGGCGACGGTGCTGGCCTTGCAAGCGGTGGTTCAGCCACACACCGTGGCCATCGTCCCCAAGGTGCAACTGCTGTGTTATCCGGTCACTGATGCCTCGCGCACCCACGATTCGCGCTTGTTGTTCAGTGAAGGGTATTTGCTGGAGAACGACACACTGGACTGGTTTTACCAGCACTACGCCCGCGGCCCCGAAGACCTGCTGGACTGGCGCTTCTCACCGTTGCTGGCCGAGGATCTGCGCGGTGTGGCGCCGGCGATTGTGTTGCTGGCCGGGTTCGATCCGTTGCTCGATGAAGGCCAGGCCTACGTCGATAAACTGCGCGCACAAGGGGTGAGTGTCGAACTCGAACATTGCCCAGGCTTGACTCATGACTTGCTCAGGCTGGCCTCGGTCATGCCGGATGTGCTGAACGTGCATGAACGCTTGAGTCGGGCACTGAGTCGGCATTTGGGTTGATGCCGACATTGATCGTTCAATGATCGTTCCCACGCTCTGCGTGGGAATGCAGCCCGGGACGCTCCGCGTCCCTTCCAGAGCCGAACGCAGAGCGTCCGTTGAGGCATTCCCACGCAGAGCGTGGGAACGATCATCCTCGCTAGCCTCGTGGATCGAGGTTATCCAGCACCCGGTTGACGGCCAACTCACCGAGCATCACCACCGATTGAATCCCCAACATCATGTTGCGATGTGGAATGTCCATCAATCCGGCGAACTCACTGAGCATCATGCTCGCTGATGCCAGGGTTTCGCAGGCGTTGACCAGCAGGGTTTCGTTATCGACCTCCGCGCCGACATGGTAAATGGTGCTGGGTTTGCGCTTGGTGTCTTTGGGGATGGATGGCTTGAGGTGGTAATCGAGGGCGCGGTCGGCGGCTTCGTTGAGTTTTTTCGAATCGAGGGATTCGTAGGGGGAAACGTCATCGGTTTCCGGAGGATTTGGCGTTGGTTTGAACATGGTGAAGCTCCTTTGTAGAAAAGCGCCACCAGAACCTGTCGCTAAACAAACAAAGGTGGCGGCTGTATGCAGGTTAGCGAACCGGTCAAAGGCACCCGGTAGACCCGAAGGTCTCCCGCATACAGCCGCCATAACGTAATTGCAGACGTTAAAAAGTCTGCAATGAAGTCTGGGACACTGATGCACTTCGAATGATCCGGGTCGCTAAACCCGATCGCTGAATTCGTCAGCGACCGGAAAACGATACAGCCCCGGCCATAGGTGCACTAGCCGGCGGATTCTGGGGTAGTCGTAGGCAACGGCGCAAGAATGTGTAGCCTGAGTGAGTATCTGGAAGTGTCGATTAAACAGTGCCTGTTTAGCGGTCTGACACTGAACCTTGTGGTGGCTGTATCGGCCTCATCGCGGGCAAGCCCGCTCCCACAGGTATCTGCTTAGGGCCAAAGGATTTGTGAACGCCACCAATCACTGTGGGAGCGGGCTTGCCCGCGATGAGGCCCGAAAGAACACCCTCAAACCCACGGTCAAACCACCGGATAAACGAATGCGTCCGCTTTCTCGCTAAAAACCAGTAAGCGTCTGGTTAAGTCATCTTTCTGGTAGACCAGGCTCTTGCCTGAGTAGAGGCCACGTTGTCGTCCACCCCTTGGACTTCAAGCGCTCCTTGTACATCGCTTTTTTTTCTTCAGTAAATCTCCAAGTGGGCCTGATGATCAGGTTAAAAAGATCATCCAGTCCCAATGGCGCAGAGACCTCACAGGTGTTTGCTTCGCGCAATCTGACGGCTATTGCCGTTGCTGTCTCTGGCCAGTAACGCATTGCATCAGTCGTGGAGATGTAAGGTTTATCGCCGTTCTGAACATGCATTCTCGCCTGATTTTTTACTGACCAGAGGACTGTCGGGTCCAAGTCTCGCAGAGCTGCTTCTAAAGCCCTGTCATCTGAGGGAGTGCAGTGACATGGATCAAACCAGATGACGTCGACGTCGCTCGAGATAGGGGACGGGTAGCGCCCGTGCAAGTAATCCCAAACCGCGTTCCGGACAAAACCTGCACCGACCCAACAATCCGGCAGCCCCAGGGAATGAACTTGCTGGAGTAGACGCCATCGAGCGGGGTCTTCTGAAATGATGGTCTGGACTCTTGAAGCGTTATTCACTGACTCCTCCAAGCTCGTTGGGTAGAAAGATTCTCCTCACTACATCTTATGGTGTGCGGGAGATGTCGATGAAACATCATTTGCTTAGCAGTCTCTCTTTGGATTTTGTAGTGGATGGACGGGCCTCATCGCGGGCAAGCCCGCTCCCACAGGTATCTGCTTAGGCCAAAGGATTTGTGAACGACACCAATCACTGTGGGAGCGGGCTTGCCCGCGATGAGGCCCGAAAGAGCACCCTCAAACCCAGGGTCAAGCCTCGGATAAATAAATACGTCAGCTTTTCCCGCACAAAAAAACGCCCCGCAATGGCGGGGCGTTTTCATTGAGGCTGCAATCAGAAGTCAGCCTTGACCGACATTACGAAGCTGCGCGGTTCACCGTAGAAGTTACCCCAACTTTCGGTACCGACCGTGGCGTAGTAGCGCTTGTCGAACAGGTTTTTGCCGTTCAATGCCACGGACCAGGTGTCATCGATGCGGTAGCCGATGCGACCGTTCCAGACCGCATAGCCAGCCTGGGTGATATTGTTGCTGCTACTCGGCGAGGTGCGGTAGTTGCTGCTTTGGGCATTGACGCCGGCACCGACGGTGAAGCGTTCCAGTGGGCCGCTGAGCGCATAGTCGCCCCACATCCGCAGCACGTGACGCGGCACATAGGTGTTGTACGACACGCCATCCTGACTGACGTCGGCGTCTTCCAGCACCTTGGTCTGGGTGTAAGTGTAGCCGGCGAGCAATTGCAGGCGGTCAATGACTTCACCGCTGACTTCAGCTTCGAAGCCTTGGGCGCGCACTTTGCCGGAGTTCTGCGAGCAGCTGCTGTCCGGGCAGGCCGGGTCATCCTGGGCTGCGTCTTTCTGGACGGTGCGGAACAGGTTGAAGGAGCTGTTCAGGCGACCGTCGAACCATTCACCCTTGATCCCCAGTTCATAGCTCTGACCGATCAATGGCTTGAGCGTCGAACCGGTGATGGTCTTGTAGTTGCCTTGCGGGGTGAAGATATCCGCGTAGCTGGTATAGACGGTCAGGTTGTCGTTGATGTCGAACAGCAGCCCGGCGAACGGGGTGACTTGCCCGGTTTCCTTGGCCTCGGAACTGATCGGTGTGCCTTCGCCGCGCCAGAACGAGACGGAGTCGGTTTCGGACTTGTACCAGCTGACGCGGCTGCCCAGTACGAAGGTCAGCGGATCAGCCAGCTTCAGGCGTGCCGTGGAGTAGGCGCCGTATTGCTTGATCCGCATGTCCACCGGTCCGCCCCGGGTGGCGTTGGCCAGGTAGAAACTTTCATCTGGCTGGGGCAGGTGATGGTCGGGGTTCAGCACATTCTGAGTCTGAGGCAGGAGGGCCACGGCGTAGAAGTCATCTTTGCGGGAGCGGCTGGCGTTGGCACCGACGATCAGCTCGTGCTCTTGGCCAAATGCGTCGAACTTGCCGTCCACATAAGCATCGAGGCCGTAGTCGACCTGATCGTAGTCAAAGATGCTGCCGATCATCAGGGTATTGGTGCTGGTGGCGCCAACCGGTACCGTTCCGCTCGGGAAGGCGTATTCCATGTCCTGGGTGTTTTTCGAGTAAACCCCCGCGACCTTCAGCGCCCAGTTGTCGTTGAACTCGTGTTTCAGGTCGCCAAAGTAAGTGGCTCGTTTGCTGCGCTGGTTGCTCCAGGCGGTGTTCAGGCACGTGGAGCGAGAGAGCTTCAGGTCGCTGCCATCGGCGTAACGCGGCAAGCCGCCCCAGCACGGAGTGGCATCGACGTCTTCATAGGCCATGCCCAGGCCCAGGGTGGTGTAGTCGCTCAGGTCGAAGTCCAGCGCGCCGTAGTAGATCTGGTCCCTGCGTTCGCCCACGTCATAGAAATACTGACGGGTCTGCTGGGTCACCACGGCCCGGCCACGGATAGTGCCGGCGTCATTCAGCGGGCCGCCGGTGTCGACCTGGCCACGGTAGTTGTCCCATGTGCCGGCAGACAACGACAGTTGAGTGTGCGGGGTGTCCTGGCCGCGCTTGCGCACGAAGTTCACGGCGCCCGCGGTGCCCCCGGCGCCCTTCATCATCCCGGCCGCTCCGCGCAACACTTCGACCCGATCATAGATCGCCATGTCGCTGTTGAAGGCATCGGCCTGCACGTAGCTGCTGCCGATGTCCAGCGGCACACCGTCGTACTGGTACTGGCCGGTCATGCGAAAACCGCGGGAGTAGAAATACTTGCCGCCCATTGGCGAGTCGTAAACGGTGATGCCCGGGGTCTTTTCCATGACCTGTTCGATGGTGTTCAGGTTCTGGTCATCGAGCATCTTGCGCGTGATGACGGTGACCGACTGCGGGGTTTCCTTGAGCGAGTGCTCGCCCTTGCCAATGGTCACCGCCCCGGTGGTGTAAGAGTTGCTGCCTTCGGTGGTCGCACCCAATCGCTGACCGTTGATACTGGTCGGTGCCAGTTCCATCGCGCTGCCGGTGGCCGGCGCCAGCAGCGTGACCGTATTGCCGTCGCGCTGATGGCGAATGCCGGTGCCCTTGAGCATCGCGCTGAGCGAATCATCTTCCTGATAGCGGCCGCTGAGGGCACTGGAGCGCAGGTTCTGAATGCTCTCCGGGCTGTAGATGATTTGCAGATTGGTCTGTTGACCGAGAGTCTGCAGCGCCTGAGCCAATGGCTGGGCCGGGATGTTCAAGGACCATTCCTGGGCCTGGACATACGGCGTCATGGCCAGGGTCATCGCCAGGCCGAGGCCGGTGGCGGTCATGCGCGAGCGGGTCGTGCTGCTCATTAACAGGGCGCGGGTCAGAGGTCGAAGCATGAAACGGGATGCGGACATGAGGTTAAGACCTTGGCAGGTATAGTTGGTAATGGTTCTTATTCATCTCATTAAGACGAGGAGGCCGCGGCAAACCGGAAAATTATTTTCCCGATCGGCCACGGCCTCGTCGATTACGCGGGTTGCAGTTCGCTTTTGACCTTGCCGGCCTCCATGCGCACCAGTTGATCGGCCACGTCGAAGTAGCGGTCATCGTGGGAGATGACGATGATGGTTTTGCCCAGGCGCTTCAGGTCGGGCAGCAGCTCGGTGTAGAAAATGCGGCGGAAGGTCGGGTCCTGATCGGCCGCCCATTCATCGAACACCAGCACCGGTCGTTCTTCGAGCCAGGCATTGACCAGCGCCAGGCGTTTGCGTTGGCCGGTGGAAAGATCGGTGGTGCTGAACGCGCCGTCGCGCACACTGACCTTGTGCGCGATCTCCAGGCGTTCGAGGTAGCGCGTGGCATCCTGCGGCACTTGCCGGTCGCCCTGAATCAGGTCATCGAACAGGTAATAGTCGGCAAATATCGTGGTGAAGTTCTGCCGGTAGTCATCGCGGTTGAGGGTGGTGATCGGCTGGTCGTTCACGCGGATCTCGCCCTCGGTGGGCGCGTAAAGACCCAGCAGCAGTTTGATCAGCGTGGTTTTGCCGCAGCCGTTTTCACCGACGATGAACACAATGTCGCCTTGCTCGATACGCAGGTTGACCGGCCCGAGACGGAAGGGCTCGCTGCCTTCCACTGGCGGGAAAGCGTAACGCACGTTGCTCAGTTCCAGGCTGTGGACCGGGCCGGGTTTGTGGCCCTGATCCTCCAGCAGCAGGTGCGGCTCCGGGGAGGAAAATTGTTCGCTGAGCTCGGCGATCCGGCGAAACGCAATCTGCGCCCGGCTGATGATTGGCAGCGTGCTGACCAGATGTT
Source organism: Pseudomonas sp. S2_A02 (assembly GCF_054668495.1). NCBI lineage: Bacteria > Pseudomonadati > Pseudomonadota > Gammaproteobacteria > Pseudomonadales > Pseudomonadaceae > Pseudomonas > Pseudomonas sp. S2_A02. Next base: position 5,693,786 of record NZ_CP162776.1, read on the forward strand.
CCAGCGGTCCTTTCATGTACAGCAGCACCAACACAAAACCGCTCATCACGGCTTTGTCGGAACTGGGCCAGAACGATTGCAGGGCCAGCGCCAAGCCGATGACCACGAAGAACAGCATCGAGCCGAACGACTTGGCAATGACGAAGGTATTGATCGAGCGGATCTGCGTGTCACAGATTTTCTCGGCGGTCTTCTGGATGCCGGACACGAACATGCGCTGACGCCGCGGGCGGTGGATGCGCAGTTCCTTGGCCCCTTCGGCGATGGCGTTGTAGTGCTTTTGCAGCTCGTCTTCGGAGTCTCGCGCCGCATAGAAACCGCGCATGCCCTTGGCCCGCGCGATGGCCTGGATGGTGGTGCCGATGGCGATGGCCACCAGCATCATCAGAAACATCGGCCACGACAGCATCGCCAAATAGCCGAGGCAACCCAGGGTCACGGTCAGGGAAATCGCCAATGGCGCGAAGGCGAAGGCGAAATCGCTGATGGTGTCCACGTCATGGGTCAGCACCGGGATCAACCGGTGGCTGCGGTAGCGCTCGATCTGGTCGATCGGCGCCGACAGCACTTTCTCCCCCAGCTCTTTGCGCAGCCTGGCGATGATGTGCTGACCGACGTAGTTGGTGCCGATGTCAGACAGAATCGAGGTCAGCAGCGCCAGCACGCACAGTCCGGCGAAAATCATCACCACGGTGCGGGTCAGGCCGTTAGCGGAGTGCAGGGCATTGTTGATGGTCGCCAGCAACACGGTGACGCTCAGGCCACCGATCATGCCGAGCACGATGGACACAGAGACGATCAGGCGGAAGGGCTTGAGCAGGGCGAACAATTCGTTGATCGCCCCACGCGTTGGCTTGGTCATGGAGGATTCCTGCTTCGATGCGGAGTGCGGAGGGAGTGCCGGTACTTAAGGAAAACGAATGGTCCGGGACTTTATTTAAACGGCTAAAGACGGTAATGCCCGTAGGAGCCAGGCTTGCCGGCGAAGGCGTCCTTGAGAACGCCTTCGCCGGCAAGCCTGGCTCCTACGAAAAAGCGGGGCAAGCCCCCTCGCCACAAAGGATTCAGAGCTCACGCACTACACGAAACCCCAGCCAGTCACCGCTGCTGGTGGGCAGGCTGCTGTTGCGATTGCCGGAGCGGGAAAACACCGGCGCTTCGCCCCAGTCGTTGCCGCGCATGACCTGGCGTTTGCAGTTCTGCTCCAGCCACGGACTGCCATCGCTGGGCACGCCGACATAGTCTTCGCGGTAGCAGTCGGCGACCCACTCATAAACGTTGCCGTGCATGTCGAACACACCAAAGGCGTTGGCCGGGAAGGTGCCGGCAGGGGAGGTGAAGTTGTAGCCGTCGGCGGCGCCGTAGGTGTTGGCGTTTTTGGAGATCTGGTAGTCGGCGCCTTCATCGAACGCAAACGGGAAAGACCCGGTACTGCCAGCGCGGGCGGCGTACTCACGGATCGACTCGCTGGGCATGCGATAGGCATGACCGGTTTTCTTCGACAGCCAGGCAATGTAGCCCTCGGCTTCGGCCACGCTCATGCACACGGCCGGGTGGCGCGCAGTCTGTTTGAAGCTGGGTTTTCCGGCGGTGCAGCGACGGCCCGGGCGATCATCGAAGTCGGCGGGGGTGTTGCCGGTGGCGCGCACGTACGCATCCCATTCGCCGGCCAGTACCTGGAAGCGGCTGATGGCGAAAGGGCGGGTGAAGGTCACTTCATGCCGCGGACCTTCATCGGGCTGGTGGCCGACTTCATCCTCTGGCGTGCCCATGGTGTAGCGGCCGGCGGGCAGCACGACCATTTCCGGACAGTCCTTGCAGTCCTTGAACACCTTGCCGGGGGCGGGCGGGTTCGCGGCCTGGGCGGCGCCGGGCAGCAGACCGGCGAGCAGGGCGGTCAGTGCCAGGGTCGATAGGGTTCGCAGGGAAGAGGGCATATGCAGCGTTTTCATAAGTCGTCTCGGTTAAAGGAAAACTGTGCCTCGCAGCGAGGGTTCACGCGGAGCGCTTTTTGCCCAGCACGTCGATGAAATGGTCCACCTCGGCTTCGGTATTCAGCAGGCCCGGCGCGGTGCGGATCACCGGGCCGACATCGCGGCTGACCGCATCGCTGACAATCCGGTTTTGCAGCAGGTGAGCGGCCACCGCATCGCTGTCCTGACCCTTGACCCGGAAGAAGCTGAAGCCCGCCGAAAATTTCGGATCGACCGGGGTGACCAGTTCAACGCCCGGCTGCTCCAGCAATCGTTGTTTCAGGTAGCTATTGAGTTGATGGATGCGCGCCTGGACGTCGGCCTTGCCCAGTTCCAGGTGCAATTTGAATGCTTCATCCACGGCCCAGCGATGTTCGAAGGCGTGATAACCGCCCGGGGACATGATGGTGGAAAAGGTCGTGGCTTCGGAGAAGGTCGGCACGCTCGGGCTGACGTACTTGAGTTCTTCGCTGCGGCTGCAAACGATGCCGGTGCCGCGGGGGCCGAACATCCATTTGTGGGTGCCGGCAATGAAAAAGTCGCAGTTCATCGCCGGGAAACTCAGGTCTTCGACGCCGAAACCGTGCACGCCATCGACCACGTAAACGATCCGGTCCTTGTCGTCGCGCTGGCGATTGTGTTCATCGACGAGGCCGGCGATGTCGCTGATCGGCAGCTTCACGCCACTGCCCGAGTGCACCCAGGTCATGCCCAGCACGCGGGTCTCGGGGCGGATGTTGCGGTTGATGGTATCCAGCACCTGATCGGTCGAGATCGACTGTGTTTGCTCGAACAACTGAATTTTGCGCACTCGGGTGCCATCGCGCTGGTTGCGAAAATGCAGGATATTGTTCGTGGAATAGTGCTCGTGAACCGTGGTGAGGATTTCCTGATCCGGGCGCACTTGCACACCGCCATAAATCATCGCCAGGCCTTCGGTGGTGCTGCCGGTGAGGGCGATCTGGGTCGGTTTGGCCTGCAAATACCGGCTGGCCCAGAGTCGCACGTTTTCTTCGCGCCGCTCGGTCACACCCAAGTCCCAGTCCATGGCTAGCCCGGGATTTTTATCGAGCTCGGCGCGGTGACGGGCGATGGCCTCGCGCACGGGTTTGGGGTGGGAGGTCACCAGAAAATTGGCGAAGTGGATGTAGTTCGGGTCCTGGTCGAACAACTGACGCAATTGCGCCCATTTGTCCCGGTGCAGGGTTTGCATCTGCGCGACGGCGACCGGTGAGCCGAGGCTGGCACCCAACGGCAGGCCGGCGGCGAGGATCCCGGCCTGTTTCAGAAAGGTCCGACGGTCACTCATGGCTTGATCGTGTCCTGGCGAGAAATCAGTGTGGGCTTCGCGGCTTTTTGCACCTGTTCCCAGACCCGCAGGAAGTTACCACCCCAGAGCTTGGCGATATCGGCTTCGGAATAACCGCGCTGGATCAGTTCGGCAGTGACGTTGCGGATTTCGCCGACATTTTCCCAGCCCTTGATGCCGCCGCCGTCGTTGAAGTCCGAAGCGATGCCGACGTGATCGATGCCGACCTTGCGCACGGTGTAATCGATGGCGTCGCCGAGGTCCTTGAGCGTGGCCTTGGGTTCTTCCTCAAGAATGGCGTACAGGCCGCTGGCGTATTGACCGAGCTTCTGTTCAGACCAGGCGGTGATGATCGCGTCGCCCGGCATCAGCGCCATTGCCAGGTTGGGCAATGGCGGCAGATCGAAACGCGTGCGCAGGGCGTTGAGTTTGTCCTGTGTGCCTTGGGTCAGCGGTTTGAGGTATTGCGAGAAGCCGACCACCTGCACCACGCCGCCGCTGTTCTTGATCAGCTGCAGCTCTTTGTCGCTGAGGTTGCGCGGGATGTCCACCGAAGCCCGTGGCGCCGAGTGCGAGGCTACCATCGGCGTGCGACTCAGTTGCGCCACTTGTTCCAGGCCTTTGGTCGACATCTGCGACACATCAATGATCACGCCCAAATCGTTGAGGCGTTGCACCGCTTGTTTGCCGATGTCCGATAGCCCATCGAGGGCATCGGGGGAGTCGTTGAAAAACGGCAGCGGTCGTGACGAATCGGCCCAGCTGTTGTTGCCGATGTAGCTGAAACCGAACATGCGCATGCCGCGAGCAGCCCACAGGTCCAGTTTGCTCAGATCATTGCCCAGCGGGTAGGCGTTGAGCATGCTGATGAAAATCGCAAACTTGCCTTCGCCGTGCAGGCGCCGGAAGTCGTCGGGGGTGTAGGCGATGCCGACCTGATTGGGGAAATCGCGCACCAGGCCGGAGATGATTTTGTAGCGTACTTCCTGCTGGTTGCGTGCTTCTTCGACGAAACCGTCGGTGGGCCTGTGCGGTGCGTTCGGGCCGTTCCACATTTCCGGCCAGCCAAAGACCGTCAGGGCCGCGCCGGACAGTCGGCCACGGTTGGCCTTGATCAAATCGAACTGCCCGGAACCGTCCTTGTCGGCCTCGTTGCCGTGGGCGCCGAAACTCAGGGGGACGGTGATATGGCTGTCGAAGGAAAGGATCCGCCCCTGCAGTTCGGTGGCCTGTTTCATGACCTTGACCGGGTAGCCGGGATTGTCCTTGAACCCGTAATCCCAGACCAGCCAGCCTGCGCCGGCACTGATGGCCAGGGCCAGTGGCAGGCCGAGGTACAGAGCCTTTTTCGAACGTGTTTTTGTCATCGCCATCTCAGTCAGGTTCGCCGCCCCGGTGCAGGCGCAGGGGCCTTTGCTATGTGGGAAGGACGAGTGACCGGCACAGGAATTTAGGTGGCCGTTGGAAAGATCGCAGGCTGCGCCAACTCCTACATTTGAAATGCGATCCCTTTGGAGCTGCCGAAGGCTGCGATCTTTTGATCTTGATCTCTGGTGGCCCCGAAAAGATCGCAGCCTTCGGCAGCTACAGGGGGCGCATTTAAATTTGTAGAGGCAACAAACGTTCTAGTTTGGATAAAGCCTGCTTCATGGCTGACACAGGTAGGGCAATGACGATTTCTCGACGCTGGTTCATGGCGGGCCTGGCGCTCACGAGCGCTGCGGTGCCTGCCGCTTTTTATGCACATCGTGAGCTGACCTGGGAAAAGGAACCGATCACGCCGGGGGAGGCCACGGTCGACCTGGCCAGCACCGCCGGGCAGCAACTGGCGGACAGCTTGCGCGGAGTCTGGGACATTCGTTTTGTCGGCAGCGATGCCGGGCTTGATGGCTTGCCGCAGGACGGGCTGGAGCTGTTTCTCGACATTGCCCATCGCGGGCGCGGGTTGCGCGGTTGCCTGGACACCGGCACTCACCTGCGCGAGGAAGGCCAGCCGCGCTATCAAGTCATCGGCGATCTGGCACCGGCCAATGGCGCCGAACTGTACTGGCGGCTGATGCGCACCAATGCCCCTCTGGTGGCGCCGGTGTATGAATTCAAGGCAAAGCTCGACGAAGTCTGGGCCGCTTTCGGTAACGCCGGCAGCGGCACGTTCAGCGGCCAGGTGCTGAGCCTGAATCGCCCATTGGGTTTGCCCGAACTCGATAACCGCTTTATCGCCATCAAGCGCCGGTTTCCCGAAGCGCGGGAGCGAACCGCCCTCAACCCGGCGTTTCTGGCGTGGCTGGTGTCCCCCGAGCATCGATTGTTTCATCAGCTCTGGCACGCGTCCCGGGACAAATGGCACAAGCTCTCGGAGAAAAAGCGCGAGGCGTTGCGCGGTATCGGCTGGCAACCCGGCCCGCGGGACAAGGAGCGTGATGCCCGCGGGCCGCGCAAGGACCGAAACGGCTCGGGCATCGATTTTTTCTTCATGCACCGGCACATGCTCGGCATCGCCCGGTCCATGCAGGATTTACCTTCATGGCCGGCGTTCCCCTTGCCGCAGCCGGAACTCGAGCGTGATCGCCAGGGCTTCGCGCGCTATTTCGACAATCACGATGGCAATGCCTTGCCGCCAACCTGGTTGACCGAGGGCGATGACGAATACACCAAGTGGGTCAGTGACATCAAAGCCGCAGAGACCTATCACAGCAACTTCCAGGTCTGGGAGTCGCAGTACTGCGATCCGCGTTACCTGTCGAAACTGACCCTCGGCCAGTTCGGCTCGGAGGTCGAACTGGGCCTGCACGACTGGTTGCACATGCGCTGGGCGTCGGTGGCCCGGGACCCGTCCAACGAGATACCGGTGCCGATGGCCCGGGATCAGGCCGACTTCGCGGCGCGCTGGTATGCCCCGGAAAACGATTTTCTCGGCGATCCGTTTTCGTCCCACGTCAACCCGGTGTTCTGGCGTTTCCACGGCTGGATCGACGATCGCATCGAAGACTGGTTCCGCGCCCATGAGCGTTTTCACCCGGGCGAGCTGAGCCGCCTGGAGGTCAATGGCGTGCCGTGGTTTGCGCCGGGGCGTTGGGTGGAAGTGGACGACCCGTGGCTCGGCCCGGACACCCACGGTTGCAGCACGACCCCGGGCCTGCAAACGGGGCGCTCGGTGGAAATGGACCCCGAAACCATGAAGCTGGCGTTGCGCATCACCTTTGGCGATGAAGACAACATGAGTGACCTGTTGCGCAAAGTGCCACGACGGCCATGGTATGCGCGGCATTTGAAGGTCAAGGGATGGCCGGTTTAATCAGATAGACCGCGTTATCGTTCTTCGCGAGCAAGCCCGCACACATTTGATCTTCATCGAGCACAAGGTTTGTGTACGACGCAGACCTAATGTGGGAGCGGGCTTGCTCGCGAAGGCGATATCAAACTCACACTGAACTAAAGCACCTGCCACCCCCCACCCAACGCCTTGTACAGCGCAATACTGGCCTGCAACCGCGACAATCTCAGCTGCACATTCATATCCTGGGCGGCATACAGCGTGCGCTGGGTTTGCAGCACCGTGAGCAGGTCTTCGGCACCGGCCTGGTAACGGCTCTGGGCGATGTCGAAAGCGCTCTGCGCCTGGCTCAATTCTTCCCCTTGCCACTGACGTTGTTCGTCCAGCCCATGAATGCTGTTGAGGGCTTTTTCCACATCGGCGAAGCCATTGATGATTGCCCCGCGATAGGTTTCCAGAAGTTCCTGTTGACGCGCCGTGGCTTTGTCGCGGGCGGCGCTGAGGCGGCCATTGTTGAAAACCGGCGCCACCAGTCCCGAGGACAGGTTGTAAAAGGTGGTGCGCAACAAATCTGAAGCCAGGTCCGCGCCGGTGCCCAGGCTGGCGGTGAGCGTCAGGGTGGGCAGCATCGCCGCGCGGGCGACGGTCACATCGGCTTGGGCGGCGGCGAGTTTGGCTTCGGCGCTGGCGATGTCCGGGCGGCGGCTCAACAGTTCACTGGGTACGCCGCTGGCAATTTCCGGCCAATGCAATTGATCGAACGGCTGCTCTGTCAGCGTCAGTGCCTGCACCGGTTGGCCGAGCAGGGCGGCGAGGGTGATCCGCGCTTCCCGGGCTTGTTGCTGCACCAGCGGCAGTTTGCGTTGCTGTTCGGCCACCAGGCTTTTTTGCTGCGCCAGTTCCAGTGCGGTGGCGCTGCCGGCGTCGTAACGGGTCTGCACCAATCGCAAAACGCTTTGGGCGTTGGCCAGGTTCAGCTCGGCGATCCGCTGCTGCTCACGTAACGACAGGGCCTGGGTGTAGCTGTTGGCCACGCCGCTTTGCAAGGTCAGCTCCACGGTGGCCCGATCGAACTCGCTGGCCTGCAAGCCGAGCAGGGCACTGTCCCGGGCCGCCCGTTTGCCGCCCCAGAAATCGATTTCGTAACTGGCGCTCAGCTCTGCATCGTAATAATTCAGCGAGCGATTATCGGGGCTGACGTCCAGTTGGCTATACCCCTTGCCATGCAGCAAACGTTGGCGATTGGCGTTGAGGCCGGCCTTGAGTTCGGGCAGCAACGGGGCGCCGGCGATGGCGGCGCTGGCCTGGGCCTGCTGCACCCGGGCGACGGCGGCAGCCAGGTCATGGCTGCCCACGCGGGCCTGTTCGATCAGGCGATTCAGTTGTGGACTGCCGAACTGCATCCACCATTGCCGATTGCTGTGTGCTGCGGCCGCGGTGCTCGGCGATTGCCAGGCGGCGGGTGGTTGCAGGCCGCTGTCGGGGCGCGGCGCAGGGTTGCTGCAGGCGGCCAGCAACAGGCTGGCGGCCAGAAGGGTCAGGGGCACTTTCATAGGTCGATCATTCACTGGTAAGGGCCGTGACCGGATCGAGCCGGGCAGCCTTGCGGGCAGGCATGAAGCCGAAGATGACACCGGTGACCAGGGCGCAGCCGAAGGCGCCGAGCACGGCGATCAACTGGAACGCGACCGCGACATTGCTCAGCAGCAGCACGCCACCGACCAACAGCGCCAGACCGATCCCGGCGACACCGCCGACCACCGAAAGCATCACCGCCTCGGTGAGAAACTGGCGCAGGATGTCGCGCTGACGGGCGCCGGTGGCCATGCGAATACCGATTTCCCGGGTGCGTTCGCGCACCGTCATCAGCATGATGTTCATGACGCCGATGCCGCCGACCAGCAGCGAAATCGCCGCAATCGAACCAAGCATCAATGACAGCGTGCCCTGGGTGCGGGCCTCGGCCTGGATCATGGCGGCGTTGTTGGTCAGCTCGAAATCACGCGTGCCCTTGTGCTCGCGCAGCATCGTTTGTTCAATCGCCTGCTCGGCCTCCTTGACCTTGCGCGCATCCTTGGCGGCTATCACCACATATTCCGGATTGCGGCTGCCAAACAGACGCACGCTGGCGGCCGAGTAGGGCACGGCGATGCGGTTATCGCTGTCGGAGTCGCCGGAGCTGGAGCCTTTTTCGGCCAGCACGCCGAGCACCTGAAACGGCACGTTTTCGATCAGGATGTACTGGCCGATCGGGTCGCTCAGGTCTTTGAACAGCTTCTCCCGGACCTTGTGGCCGATCACCGCGACCGCGGCGGCGCTGTCTTCATCGGCCTGGGTGAAATAGCCGCCCTGAACCACCGGCCAATTGAAAATACTCGGGAAGTTGGTGTCGTTGCCGCCCACATAGGCGGTGTGATCGGCGTTGCCGAAGCGCACACCGGCCGTCGAGCCGTTGACCGGCATGATCCGCTGCACCTGGGGCAGATTGGCGAGCGCGGCGACGTCGTTGAGGGTAATGATCCCGGGCGGCGTACGCGGATTGGGCGCTGCGCCGCTGAGGTAAATGATGTTGGAGCCGAAGGCGCCCATCTGCGCCATTACTTGCCGCTTGCTGCCTTCGCCCACCGCCAGCATCACCACCACCGACGCGACGCCAATGACAATCCCCAGCAGCGTCAGGGCGGTGCGGAAGCGGTTGATCCACATCACGCGCCAGGCCGCCTGAACCGCGTCCACCAGTTCGCCTTTCCAGGCGCCATTGGCTTCGCTGCCGGCACTCAGGCGTTGACGCAGGTCCACGGCTTGCAGCGCACCGGGGCGGACCGTACGCGGGGCATCCGAAGGATGTGTGGCGGTATCGCTGATGATCAGACCGTCGCGGATTTCGATGACCCGGTTGGCACGCTTGGCCACTTCGCGGTCGTGGGTGATCAGGATCACCACATGCCCCTGACTGGCCAGTTCATCGAGCAGGCTCATGACTTCGGCGCCGCTGTGGCTGTCGAGGGCGCCGGTGGGTTCGTCGGCGAGGATGATGTGGCCGCCGTTCATCAAGGCGCGGGCGATCGATACCCGTTGCTGTTGACCGCCGGAGAGCTGATGTGGACGATTGCCGGTGCGCGAACCCAGGCCGAGGCGCTCGAGCAGGGCCGCCGCGCGGGCATGGCGTTCGTCCGCCGGGGTGCCGGCATAAATGGCTGGCATCTCGACGTTTTCCTGGGCCGATCCGGACGGGATCAGGTGGTAACCCTGAAACACGAAGCCGAAGGCCTCGCGCCGTAGCCACGCCAGTTCATCACTGCCCAGGCCCGCGACGTTTTCCCCGGCGAACAGATAGTCGCCGCGGGTGGGGCGGTCGAGGCAGCCGAGGATATTCATCAGGGTCGATTTGCCGGAGCCGGAAGCGCCGACGATGGCGACAAATTCGCCAGCATGGATCGACAGGTCGATGCCACGCAGCACTTCCACCAAGGGGCTGTCACCACCGCCATAGGCTTTGCGGATCTGTCGCAGATCAATCAGGGGCGTTTGCATTCAGCCTCCGCTGCCGGTGAGCGGAGCACTCAGCACGTGATCGCCTTCCGCCAGCCCGTCGAGAATCTGCGTGCGTAACCGATCGCTGATCCCGGTGCGAACCTCGCGGCGCTGAACCTCGCCGTTAGCGGCCACCACTTGCGCCACTTGGCGATCCGCTGCGGTACCGTTTTGCAGGGCCGCGGTGGGCACCGTCAGCACGTTCTGGGCTTGCTGGGCGACGAAAAATACCTGGGCGGTCATGTCGGTCATCAAGGCGTTGTCGGCATTGTCGACATCCAGCAACACGGTGTAGAGCACCACCCGTTCGCTGCCGCTGCGACCACTGGTGGGGCTGCCCTGCGTCTGTTCGAGCGGGCGCGGCGGCACTGGCAAAATCTGCCGCACGGTGCTGCTCCAGCGCCGGCTGCCACCGCTGAGCGTGGTGAACCAGGCGGTCATGCCGGGTTTGACCTGGCCGATATCGGCCTCGGAGACCTCGGCCCATACGGTCATCGGTGACAACCGGGCGATGCGCAATATCAGCGGCGTCTGTTGTTGTGCATTGAGCGTCTGGCCTTCCCGGGCGCCGACGGCGACCACCGTGCCGGACATCGGCGCGTAGATCCGTGTGTAACCCAGCTCCGCTTCATCGCTGCGCAAACTGGCCTGGGCTTGACGAATCTGCGCCTGGAACCTGTCGATGCGCGCTTGGGTCGCCCGCACTTCGGCGCGGGCGGTTTGCACATCCTCTTCGCGGGTCGCGCCGCCGGCCTTGAGGTTCTGCTGACGCTGATACTTTTGCTGTGCCAGGTCGTGCTGGGCGCGCTGCTCTTGTAGCTGGGCCTTGAGGTTGTCGATGGAAAAGCGCCCGGCGTCGAGTTTGGCTTTCTGGGTAGAGGGGTCGATCTCCACCAGCAATTGGCCTTCCTTGATCTGATCGCCGGCCTCGACATGAATCTTCTGGATCTGCCCGGACGCCTGGGCGCCGACGTCGACGTAACGTCGCGGTTGCAGGGTGCCGAGGGCGGTTACGCTGTTTTCGATATCGGCGCGGGTCACGGCGGCGGTGGCCAGTTTCTCACGCCCCGGCGGGATCACTTGCCAGGCGGCCAGGGCCATAGCGGGGATCAGGCACAGAGCGACAAACAGGGCGCGGCGGGTAGGGCGGGGACGTTTCATGCGGGGTTCCAGCCGGTGAAAATCGGCCCGTCGCTCGGCGAGCGCGGCAGTGACCGGCGCCGCTGAACGCTGTCGGTGGACCGACAGACACGGGAAGCTGTCCTGTAAACGAGAACCCCGAACGGGAATTTAAGCCTTGATGCATGGCGTTACAGGTCGGCAAATGAGGTTATTTCTCAGGTAAATGGATCCAGTGCTTTAAATCTATATGAGAATTACTATAAATTACGCCCCTTGCGCGCTGCCATCATCGTGCCGCCATCTCTTTTATGGCGCAGATCTGGCTCAAGGACTGGGAGTCATGTTGGAAAACTACTATCGCGAGCTGGTGAGTTTCCTGAACGCCAAGCTAGGCAACCGTCAGGTGGCCGAAGATGTGGTGCATGACGCTTATCTGCGGGTGCTGGAGCGTTCCAGTGAGACGCCGATCGAACAACCCCGGGCGTTTCTTTATCGCACCGCGCTCAATCTGGTGATCGACGACCACCGACGCAATGCCTTGCGGCAGGTCGAATCCCTGGACGTGCTCGACAGCGAAGAGCGCTACTTCACGCCATCCCCCCACAACAGCCTCGATCACGGTCAACGCCTGGACATGCTCCAGCGCGCGCTGGCGGAGTTGCCACGCCTGTGTCGCGAGAGTTTTCTTTTGCGCAAGATCGATGGCTTGTCGCACCCGGAAATCGCCGAGCACCTGGGTATTTCCCGGGCGCTGGTGGAAAAGCACATCGTCAATGCGATGAAGCATTGCCGGGTGCGAATGCGTCAGTGGGACGCTCATTGATCGACGCCGGTTAGTAGTAATGCTGTTCACTTAAGCGGATGAAATGATTCTGTGGCGAGGGAGCTTGCTCCCGCTGGGCTGCGCAGCAGGCCTCTTTTGTGAGCGCTTCGCACTCAAGCGGGAGCAAGCTCCCTCGCCACAAGGATTCAGGCAAGCCTTAAGTGAACGGCATTGCCGTTTAGTCAGGCTACGTTAAATTTTTTTTCATTGTCCTCGTTCCTATTCAACAGACGATCTGCTGCCGCACAAGGCCGGTCAGGTCACCCAGGCGTTATCCCCGCTGGTCCGGGGTTCATCCAGAGGACACTGGAAATGACACAGGCAATTGCATCGCCCATCGTTCACGACCTGATCGGCGTCGGTTTCGGCCCTTCGAACCTGGCTCTGGCCATCGCCCTACAAGAGCGCGGGCCGAGCCAGGGCGAGCTGGATGTGCTGTTTCTCGACAAGCAAGCGGACTACCGCTGGCACGGCAATACCCTGGTCACCCAGAGCGAACTGCAGATTTCCTTTCTCAAGGACCTGGTGACGCTGCGTAACCCGACCAGCCCATATTCCTTCGTCAATTACCTCAAGCACCACGGTCGTCTGGTGGACTTCATCAACCTCGGCACCTTCTATCCGTGCCGCATGGAGTACAACGACTACCTGCGCTGGGTCGCCGGGCAATTTACCGAGCAGAGCCGCTATGGCGAGGAAGTGTTGGCCATCGAGCCAGTGTTGCATCAGCAGCAGGTCGAAGCGCTGCGGGTGATCTCGCGTGATACGCAAGGTCTGCAGCATGTGCGCACCACCCGTTCGGTAGTGGTCAGCGCCGGCGGTACACCGCGCATTCCTGAAGCGTTCAAGGCGCTGAAGGATGACGGCCGAGTGTTCCATCACTCCCAGTATCTGGAGCGCATGGCCACGCAGCCGTGCGTGAACAACCAGCCGATGAACATCGCGATTATCGGTGGCGGGCAGAGCGCGGCGGAAGCCTTTATCGACCTGAACGACAGCTTCCCGTCGGTGCAGGTGGACATGATCCTGCGTGGCTCGGCCCTGAAACCGGCCGATGACAGCCCTTTCGTCAACGAAGTGTTCTCGCCGGAGTTCACCGACCTGGTGTTCCAGCAGGCCAGCAGCGAACGCGAGCGTCTGGTCAACGAGTACCACAACACCAACTATTCGGTGGTGGACATCGACCTGATCGAACGCATCTACGGCATCTTCTACCGGCAGAAAGTCTCGGGCATCGCGCGCCATGCGTTCCGTACCCTGACCACCGTCGAAAAAGCCACCGCCACCGAGCGCGGTATCGAGCTGGCGGTGCGCAACAATGCCACCGGTGAAGTCACGGTTCGCCATTACGACGCGGTGGTGCTGGCCACCGGTTACGAGCGTCAGATGCACCGCAAACTGCTGGCACCGCTTGCACAGTACCTGGGTGATTTCGAGGTCGATCGCAACTACAAACTGATCACCGACGAGCGTTGCAAGGCCGGCATTTACATGCAGGGCTTCTGCCAGGCCAGCCACGGTTTGAGCGACACCTTGCTGTCAATCCTGCCGATCCGCGCCGATGAAATCGCCGGTTCGCTGTATGACCATGGCAAGTCGCGTGGGCATGGCCGGTCGGTGATGGATGTGTTGTTGGCCACTGCCAGCTAAATCTTCGGCGCCTGCCAGGCCGCCATCGCGGGCAAGCCCGCTCCCACAGTTTGATCTTCAATCACCAAAGTGGTGTTCACTGAAGATCCCTGTGGGAGCGGGCTTGCCCGCGATGAGGCCCTCAAAAGCACCACAAATCTTGAATCCTGAACCCTTCTGACTAACTCCGCGCTGCAACGGCGCGGCGAAACCCGGCCCGTTCCCTGAGAACCACATGCTGAAGGGATAAGTGACACAGATTTTAGGAAACGTCCTACAGAACGCTTCATGGCTCTTGCGTAGTCTTGCCGCCTCACTCATCAGGCATTGACCTGGAGGCACGCGATGACCAACAAAACCTTGCGTATCCTGATCGCCGACGAACAGCATTTTCATCGAATGAAAACCGAGCGGTTGTTCAATCAGCTCGGTTATTACCGGGTGGCACCGGTGCAAAGCCTTGCGCATATGCTGATCCTGGTCGAGTACGGCTGCGAGCCCTTTGATCTGGTCGTCATTAATGCCCCTCTGGCAGGTGGGGCATTGGACCTGCCTGGGTTCTTCCTCGATAACCGCCAGGTTCGTCACGCCTTGATCTACGCTGGCCGGCAGGTACAGGTCCCTGCTGTTGGTTTTCAGCAGAAGGTTCAGATAAGCCATGATGCGCTCCCGGATTTTGCATCCATTCAACGACTGATGACGCGCATCGATCCGCCTGCGTGTGAAGCTGCACCATCACTGAATCGCGAACAGTATCGGCAACGGATCGGTTGATTTCGGGGACTACCGTTCGTCGGTACTATCATTTCTGTCAGGTACATTCTTTCTGCCTTTCATGCAAAGGTCTTAGCGTAGCCGTTGCGTCCGGTTCGTGGTTATCCGGCGTACATTCGTGCGCAATCGTCAGGTCTTTGCACAGGGAGTTGTCATGAAGTCAGTGCTGATTGCGGACGATCATCCGGTGGTACGCGCCGCAGTCAAAATCGTACTGGAGAAGGAGGGGTTCAAACGGATTCATGAGGCTGCCAGCGGTAGCGAGGCGCTGTCGATGCTCCGGGAGCATTCACCCACGTTGATGGTGCTGGATCTGGTCATGCCCGAAGGCGATGGGCTGGAGCTTCTGGACCGGATCAGTACCAGTGATTGGTCATGTCAGGTACTGGTTTTCACATCCCTGGATCCGCTGTTTTTTCAAGAGCGTTGCATGCGCGCCGGAGCCATGGCGTATGTCTCCAAGACCAACGACCTGAGTCAATTGCAAAAGGCCGTGCATGCGGTGATGACCGGTTACACCTATTTCACACGACTGCCTTCTGGTTCGCAGAACCCTCTGCAACACAGCGAAAAACAGATGATCGACAAACTCTCCAACCGTGAGCTGACGATCCTGCAATACCTGGCCCGGGGTATGACCAACAAAGCGATCGGCGAGCTTATGCACTTGAGCCACAAGACGGTCAGCACCTACAAGACGCGCTTGATCGAAAAGCTCGGGGTGAACGCAGCGGTGCACCTGCGAGACTTCGCCAAGCGTAATAGCTTGATCTGAATGACCCCGATCATGCGCATATTTCTGTCGGCCTTGGCACTGAGCCTTTTAACGCAATTAGCCGCGGCGATGGCCGACGAGTCGCAGCGGTTGCACCTGCTGGGTCGCTCCACGGTGGAGGGTTCTCAGGTCAAGCTGGATGAAAAAGACTGGCAATGGCTACGCGATAAGCGGGTCCTGCGTCTGGGGGTAACGGGGGCGGATTACCCGCCGTTCGAAGTGACGCGCCACCGCGATGAGCTGGAGGGCATCACGGCCGATTACGCCGAGCTGCTGGGGCAACTGCTGCATGTCAAAATCGACGTGCTGCGTTATGCCACCCGTGAAGCCGCCATGGACGCCCTCAAACGCCATGAGCTGGATCTGCTCGGAACCTCGAACAACTTCGAAGCGACTGACCCCGCGCTGACCCGGTCCCGAGCCTATGCCGAAGATCAGCCGATGCTGGTCACTCGACTGGACGAGCGAATGCCTGTCGATCTTGCCGGCAAACGTATCGCCATGGTCGAAGACTATTTGTCAGCCCAGACGGTGGAGGCCTTCTATCCCGACGCGACCTTGCAGCGCTATCCCTCGGCACTCGACGCGCTCGGAGCGGTAGCGTTCGGGCCGGACGATGTGTACCTCGGCGACTTCATCAGCGCCAATTACCTGATCAACAATAACTACCTCAACAATGTCCATCTGGCGGGGCCTTCCGGTCTGGATGCCAATCCGTTCGGCTTCGCTTTGGCGAAGGACAATCCGCGTCTCAAAAGCATCATCGACAAGGCTCTGGCGGCGATTCCGATGGACCAGCGCGCGGTCATCGAGGTGCGTTGGAGTGCCGGCAGGGCCAATACAGCGGGTCAACAGCCGGTGCGTTTGAGCCCCGGTGAACAACGCTGGGTGGACCGGCATCCGACGGTCACTGTCGGCGCGATCGACAACTTTGCCCCGCTGACGTTCTACGATGCCCAAGGCCGGCTCAGCGGGTTGACGGCCCAGTTGCTGACGCTGATCAGCCAACGCAGCGGTTTGACCTTTCAGGTGCAACGCGGCCACTCTCTGGACCGGCAAATCGAGCAACTCCAGGACGGCGAGATCGATCTATTACCTGTGATCACCCCCAGTACCGAGCGTGATGACACGTTGCTCTTTACCCGCGCCTACCTCAGCAATCCATTTGTACTGGTCAGTGCAACGACGAGGGGCAGCCCCAGGACGCTGGACGATCTGGCCGGTAAACGCCTGGCGATTTATCGCGGTCATCCGTTGTTCGGGTTCATGCAGGCCCGGGCGCCGCAGGTGCGCCTGGTCGAAGTGCAAAGCCCGGCCGAGGGTATGGAATGGGTGATCAAGGGGCAGGCTGATGCGACGCTCAGTTCATTGATGGTCGCCCGTTACCTGATCACTCGGCATTACCGTGATCGTCTGCGCGTCAGCAGCACCGTGGGCGATCAACCCGCCCGAATCGCCTTGGCCACGCACCGCGGCGCGCAGGAGTTGCACTCGATTCTGAACAAGGCATTGCTGAGCATTTCGCCTCAGGAAATGGACGATCTGGTGGCCCGCTGGAGTCATGATGTGGTGCTGGATGACAGCTATTGGCTGCGTCACCGTAAGAGTATTTTTCAGGCCTTTGCCGTGGCTGGCACCTTGCTGTTGTTCGCTTTTGGCTGGATCGCCTGGCAGCGCCGACAGATCCGCCAGCGCCAGCAATGGTTGCAGCAATTGCAGGACGCCAAAAACGAGGCGGACGATGCCAACCGCGCCAAAACCACCTTTCTGGCGGCCATGAGTCATGAGATTCGCACGCCAATGAACGCCCTGATAGGCATGCTTGAATTGGCCCTCAAACGTGCCGACGAGGGCGTCACCGACCGTTTCGCCATTGAGTTGGCGTCCGGTGCCGCACAACAATTGCTGGCGCTGATCGGTGACATTCTGGACATCGCCCGTATCGAGTCCGGGCATTTATTCCTGACACCTGGGCGCGCCAATCTTCGGGGGCTGGTGGAATCGGTGTGTCGGGTTTTCGAAGGCCTTGCACGGCAGAATGAGTTGGCGTGGCGCATCGATCTGGATGAGCACAGCGACTGCGACGTGTTGATCGACCCCACCCGTTTCAAGCAGGTGCTGTCCAATCTGCTGAGCAACGCCGTCAAGTTCACCCGTGAGGGTGAGATCAGCCTGACGCTGCGGGTAACGCCCGTTACGCCGGGGCATCTGGCGGTCAGTGTGCGCATTGAAGACACCGGCATTGGCATCAGCGCCGTCGACCGGCAACGGTTATTCAGCCCGTTCGCCCAAGCCAGCAATAACCGGCAATCTGCTCGCGGCGGCTCCGGGTTGGGCCTGGTGATCAGCCGCACTTTGTGCGAAATGATGGGCGGCCGGTTGCAACTCGACAGCGTCCTCGGACAAGGCACGCGGGTGGACATCAACCTTGAGCTGATCGCATTGCAACCGTTGTCTTCCATTGAGGCAGTGGATAGCGGGCTGCAGGCGCCGACGCCGCCGCTGACGATTCTGGTGGTCGACGATCACCCGATTAATCGGCTGTTATTGTCATGGCAACTGTGTGATCTGGGGCATCACGTCATGCAGGCTGCGGATGGCGAGCGAGGACTTGAGCTGTGGCACGAGCATGAGTTCGATCTGGTGGTTACCGACTGCAATATGCCCAGACTCAGTGGTTATGAACTGGCGGGGGCAATCCGCGATGAAGAGTGCGCCCAGGGATTACCGCCGACGCTGATTCTGGGCTTTACCGCCAATGCGCAGCCCGAGGAAAAAGTCCGTTGCGTGGAGGCAGGTATGGACGATTGCCTGTTCAAACCCATCCTGCTGGCGGATTTGAGGGCATGGTTGGCTGCCAGGTTTGTGAGCGAATTGCCAGAGGTGCTCGAAGAGCAACCTAATGCAGAGATGGACTTGAGTGGCCTGGAGCAGTACGTCGGTGCGGACCGTACGCTGCTGGATCACTTGGTTCGCGAACTGATCGTGACTAATCGGGCTGATCGGGAGAACCTGCTTCAAGCGCGCGGCAATCGCCATGTTCTGCGAGACCTGGCGCACCGTATCAAGGGCAGTGCGCGCATGGTCCGGGCGGCACGCTTGATCAAGAGCTGCGAGCATCTGGAGCATGTTATCGACAAAGATGACCCGGCGGCGGTTGATGCAGCTATCGACCAATTGAAGGACGCGATGTCATCGTTGGACGAGCATTTGAGCCAAGGCTAGCGGGATCTTTTCAAGCAATATCGCTATGGCTGAATTCCTCACCCAGAAAGTCGATCAAGGCCCGCACCGACGGCAGTAATCCGCGTCGTGAGGGGAAGATCGCATGCACGATCCCACACTTGGGTGTCCAGCCCGGCACCAGTTCCACCAAGCGACCAGTAGCGATGTCATCGCGCACTACCACGTTCGGCAGGTGGGCGATGCCAATGCCGGCGAGCACCGCGTGACGCAAGGCCAGCAAGTCGTCGGTGACCATCCGCGGGGTATGACGAATCAGCGCGCTGGCGCCGTCGGCGCCGAACAATTCCCACTGATATTCACGCTGCGCGCCACCCCAATGCACGCTCGGCAGGCCGCTGAGGTCAGCCGGTGTGGCCGGTGACGACAAGCGCTGCAAAAATGCTGGAATGCCCACCAGGCATTGGGTGCTGTTGCCCAGCACCTTCATCACCATGTCGGTGTTTTCCAACGGTGGAAAGCGCACTCGCAGAGCGATATCGAACCCTTCGTGGATCAGATCGACCCGGCGGTTGGTGCTTTCGATAAACAACTCCACCAACGGGTATTTGAGCATGTAGCGGGTCAGCATCGGTCCGACCCAAGTGTTCAGCAACGCGGTCGGGCAACTGATGCGCACCAGACCCTGGGGTTCGGAGCGATTGCGCTCGATCAGCTCGGCGGCGCTTTCGGCTTCCACCCGCATGGCCAGGCAACGCTGGTAATACGCCTGGCCGATTTCGGTCAACGAGCAATGCCGACTGGTGCGGTGCAGCAGCCGCACGCCGAGGCGTTCTTCGAGCTCGGCGATGCGTCGGCTGAGCTTGGATTTGGGCATGTCCAGCGCGCGGCCGGCGGGGGCGAAACCGCGATGTTCCACCACCTGAGTGAAGTAGTACAGGGTGTTGAGGTCTTCCACCATCGTTCTCCAAATAGAACGCTAAGGCTGATTTTTGCAGTCTAGCGCACCAAAGGCGCCGGTTTTAAGCTTTGTCCATCGCGTCACACAACAGATTTGGAGGCAAAGATGAAAAACATCATCGGTATCTACACCAGCCCACGAACCCATTGGGTCGGCGACGGTTTTCCGGTTCGCACGCTGTTTTCCTACGACAACCTGGGTAAACACATCAGCCCGTTTCTGCTGCTGGATCACGCCGGCCCTGCCGAATTCACCCCCACCACCGAGCGTCGTGGCGTTGGTCAGCATCCGCACCGTGGTTTCGAAACCGTGACTATCGTTTACAAGGGCGAAGTGGAACACCGCGACTCCACCGGCAGCGGTGGCAAGATCGGCCCCGGCGACGTGCAATGGATGACCGCAGCCTCGGGGATTCTTCATGAAGAGTTCCACTCCGAAGGTTTCGCCAAGAGCGGCGGCACCCTGGAAATGGTGCAGCTGTGGGTCAACCTGCCGGCCAGGGACAAGATGGCCGAGCCCGGATACCAGACGATTCTCGACGGTGACATCCCGAGTATCCCACTGAAGAACAACACCGGCAGCCTGCGTTTGATCGCCGGTGAGTTCGAAGGCCATAGCGGCCCGGCGCGGACCTTTACGCCAATCGACGTGTGGGACGTTCGCTTGAACGCCGGCAAGTTGTTGACCCTGGATCTGCACGAAGGGCGCAACACGGCACTGGTGGTGCTGCGCGGCACGGTTCAGGTCAACGGTGTGGAACTGGTGCGAGAAGGGCAATTGGCGTTGTTTGAGCGCGACGGCGATCAGCTCAGTCTGGAAGCCAATAACGACGCCGTGGTGCTGCTGCTCAGCGGCGAGCCGATCGACGAACCCATCGTCGGCCACGGCCCGTTCGTGATGAACACCGAGCAAGAAATTCACCAGGCCTTTGCCGACTTCCAGTCGGGACGCTTTGGCCGGATGAGTGATTGAAATCATTGTTGTAGCGCTATGGCGTGCCGGGCTTGGCTGACAACGCATGCCTGGCCACGTTGAAACGAAAAAACAGAGTTCACTTACGCCGGCCCGTTCGGCATCGATAACAAGCGAGGATTACCCCATGACTACTTCCTACAAACGTCTCGACAAAGATAACGCCGCCGTTCTGCTGGTCGATCACCAGGCGGGTTTGCTTTCTCTGGTGCGCGACATCGATCCGGACCGTTTCAAGAACAACGTGCTGGCCCTGGCCGACCTGGCGAAGTACTTCAAGCTGCCAACGATTCTGACCACCAGTTTCGAGACTGGCCCCAACGGCCCACTGGTGCCGGAACTCAAGGCACTGTTCCCGGACGCGCCGTACATCGCTCGCCCAGGCCAGATCAATGCCTGGGATAACGAAGACTTCGTCAAGGCGATCAAGGCCACTGGCAAGAAACAACTGATCATCGCGGGTGTGGTGACCGAGGTTTGTGTGGCGTTCCCGGCACTGTCGGCCCTGGCCGAAGGTTTTGAGGTGTTCGTGGTGACCGATGCTTCCGGCACGTTCAACGAACTGACCCGTCAATCGGCGTGGGATCGCATGTCGTCCTCCGGCGCCCAGCTGATGACCTGGTTTGGCCTGGCCTGTGAACTGCATCGCGACTGGCGCAACGACGTGGAAGGCTTGGGCACCTTGTTCTCCAACCACATCCCGGACTACCGCAACCTGTTTACCAGCTACAACGCGCTGACTAACGCCAAGTAACACCGATCAACTGTGGGAGCGAGCCTGCTCGCGATAGCGGTCCGACAGTCACTGCAAATGTGTCTGTTCAACCGCCATCGCGAGCAGGCTCGCTCCCACAGTATTTTGTGTTGTTCTCAGGCCATCAATTGCTCCTACACTGTGCCCAATCTGTGAGATCTTCCCGCCATTTGCCCTTGCTGGAGTCGCTCGATGCTGTCACTGCTCACCGAACACCCATTGCTCAGCGCGCTGACGCTGATCCTGATCGATCTGGGATTGTGGCGTTTGATCACGGCCAGCGGCAGCAACTGGAAGCTGGCGGTGCGGGTGGTGATTTTCGCGCTGTTCAGCATGCTGCTGTTCAACGAAGGCATGAACCCCATGGAGCCGGCGCCCTGGGCCGACAACGTGCCGTTGCACCTGGCGGCGACCGGTTTGCAAATTGGCTGGTGGCTGTTCGCTGCGCGCACCCTGACGGTATTGATCGGCACGGTGATGATGCAACGGGTCGGGCACACCGGGCGTTTGCTGCAGGATCTGCTCGGCGCGGTGATTTTCCTGATCGCGGTCATCGCCGCCCTGGCGTACGTACTCGAATTGCCGGTCAAGGGCGTGCTGGCAACGTCCGGCGCGTTGGCTATCATCGTCGGCCTGGCCTTGCAAAGTACCCTCAGCGACGTGTTCTCCGGGATCGTCCTCAATACCACCAAACCCTATCAACTGGATGACTGGATCTCCATCGACGGCACCGAAGGCCGGGTCATCGACATCGACTGGCGCGCCACGCGCCTGCAAACCGCGCAAGGCAGCATGGCGGTGATTCCCAACTCCCTGGCAGCCAAGGCCAAGATCATCAACTTCAGCCGGCCCAGTGACATTTTCGGTGTCTCCGTCAGCTTGCAACTGAGCCCGCACGCACGTCCGCAAACGGTGATCGACGCGTTGGAACGGGCGATGCAAGGATGCCGCTATCTGTTGAATAAACCGGCGCCATGCGTAGCGTTGAAAGGCTCCAGCGCCACGGGCGTGGAATACGAAATCAGTGGTTTCGTCGTCTCGATGGACCAGAAACGCATGGTTCGCAATCTGCTGTTCGACCTGGCGTTCCGGCACTTGCAGGCCAGCGGTGTCAGCCTGTTGTCGAACGTCGAACCGAACGCACCGGCCAACCTGTCGCGGCCACGGGCATTGCTGGACGCCTCGAACATTTTCTCGACGCTGCGTCAGGATGAGAAAGAAACCTTCAGTCAGAACATGACACTGCAAACTTTCCGCCCTGGTGAAATGATTCTGCCGGCGGGGGAGGTCAGCGATCATTTGTTCATCATCGAATCCGGCGTCGTGTCGGTGGAGCTGAGCCGCCGTGGGGTCAAGTTCGAAACCGGGCGCATGGGGCCGGGCGAGGTGATCGGCGAGGGCGGGATTTTGTCCGATACGGCGATGCCGGCAGACTTTATCGCCAAGACGGTCTGCAGCTTGTACCGGATCGAGAAGGAATACCTCCAACCGTGCCTGGATGCGCGGCATGACATCGGCGAAGCGATGAAGGCGTTGCTGGATTTTCGCTTGAACAAGGCTCAGACGCTGATTCAGGAAACACCCAAGGTGGTGGAGAAGAAAGGTTTTTTGCAGTGGTTGCGCAAGCGTAGCGGCTGATGTGTTGGTTGCCTGTTCCGGCCCTTCGCGAGCAAGCCCGCTCCCACATTAGATCTTCAGTGAACACAGGTTTTGTGTCCGGCGAAGATCCAATGTGGGAGCGGGCTTGCTCGCGAAGGGGCCAGAAGAGTCACCCCAATCCAGTGGTCCATTGGCATCCTCAACTTCCCAATAATTGGCTATTTGTTCAGCTCCATGTTGGCATTAACGTAGCTCCAACCCCACCCGTAATTGGAGCTCACCATGCAACCTCGTATTGATTTCTACACCGCCTCCCCAGACGGTCTCAAAGCCATGATCGCCCTGGAAACCGCTGTCTCGAAACTGCCGCTGGAAAAGTCGCTGATCGAACTGGTGAAGCTGCGCGCTTCACAGATCAACGGCTGCGCCTTTTGCATCGACATGCACACTGCCGATGCCCGCAAGGATGGTGAAACCGAGCGTCGGCTGTACACCTTGTCGGCGTGGCGTGAAACGCCGTTCTTCACCCCCCGTGAACGGGCGGCGCTGGCCTGGACCGAATCCTTGACGCAGCTGAGCCTGACCCACGCCCCGGATGAGGACTATGCGCTGCTCAGCGCCGAGTTCAGCCCCAAGGAAATGGTCGACCTGACCGTGGCGATTTCCACCATCAACAGCTGGAATCGCCTGGCCGTGGGTTTTCGCAAAATGCCTCAGGCGTAACGCCTGGCTCTAATTTCAGTCAGTTAAGACGCAAAACCTGTGGGAGCGGCGGTGCGGCGATCCGACTTGCTCGCGAAAGCGGCATGTCAGGCGACATCAATGTTGATTGTGCTGCCGTCTTCGCGAGCAAGCCCGCTCCCACCTGGATTACGCGTTGTTGAGTCGCTGTTAATCAGCGAATCCCCCTACAGCTATTTCCACCTTTCCCGACTTCTTTCCTGATCGATCCCCCGCAAAGTCCTCGCGCCTAATTTTCTGCGCGAGGGATTGCTCATGTTCGACTCCTTTTATCCAACAACTCCGTACTTCTCGGTGTGTTGATGGAGCACGTTACCCGCATCGAGGAGGAACTCGACAACTTTCCGCACACCCTCTCGCTCTATCGCGAACAGCTCAATCACTGGTTCAGCCAGACCGCCGACCAGGCCAGCCACGTGGCGGATCTGCCGTCGCTGATGGGCATGGAGCGGATCATTTGGTTCGGCAATGCCGGCACCGCCGTGAGCAGTGGTGACGACGACTTTATCTCCACCGTCGTCCAGTGCCCGAAAGGCGGGATTCTGGAAATCGAGAGCAAGTTCGAATCGGTTTATGACATTCCGTTGGGGAATATTCAGGTCCATGTGATTGCGGAGGATGGGGGTAAGTCGACGCCGGTCACGCTCGATGAAAACGGCAAGGGAACATTCCGAGGGGAAGAGGGCAAGTTCTACCGCGTTCACGTTCAGGGTGAAGTTACTCCGAAGCAAGTCAATGACCTTTTTGATTCCTACAAAGGCCTGACCACCGAGCTGGAAGGCTGGCTACGCAAGGAATGGGAGGGGTTCAAACCGCAATGGTCGCAGTCGACTTTTGCGGCTACCGGTAACGGCATGCTGGCGGGCAGTTGGGCGGCGGTCATCGGTGTTTGGGACAGCCTCAGCCTGCTCTCGGACATTCTTCAGGATCCCCGAAAATTTGCTGAACGGCTGGGCAGCGGCGCCGATGAGTTGGCCAGGCTCGCGGAGACGGCGCCGGAGGTCATAGCCAAAGTCCAGCTGCTGGCCAGTGACGAAGCGGCGCTCTGTTTACTGCTGCGTACGGCGAGTCTCTGGCTGGAAATGCTCCCGCCCAGCGAGATCGCTGGCAACACGGCGGAGGTGACCAGCCAAGTCATTGTTTCGGTGCTGATCGATATTCTGATTGCTTTGGCGTTGGCCTGGACGGGTGTCGGTATACCCGCCGCCAAGGCCTATCTCACACTTCGCGGGATTAAGTACGGGGCGTTGTTGGCTGGCCTTGCGATGCGCTTCGTCGAGGCCACTTTCAATATCCTCAACACCTTCATGAAGTACGTCGACCAGTACAAAGCAGTCGCCGCACGCGGTGTGGCAGCGGGTCTGAAAAAAGGTCGGATGCAACTGCGCTGGGATGCCAAGCGCAACACTACGCTCAAGCAAAACGAACACCACGACAACGTCCCGGATCAAGCAAAAAACCCCAACGGCGACAGTGCCGACTCCGCCAATAAAACTGCCACCAACAAATGCCCGGTGTCGATGGTCACCGGCGAAGAACTGCTGACCCTCTCCGACGGTGCGCTGGACGGCATCCTGCCGTTCGACTTCACCCGGCTCTATCGCACCAGTGCTGCCGAGATCGACTGCGGGCTGGGTTTTGGCTGGAGTCATTCGCTCGCCCATCGGTTGGAAATCGACGGCGATCAGGTTATCTGGATCGACCACGAAAACCGTCGCACCCCGTTTCCATTACCGAGCAGCGAACGCCCGGCGATTCACAACAGCCTGTCACGCGCAGCGATTTATCTCGGCGCTGAACCCGAAGAACTGATCCTCGCCCAGGCCGGCGACGACACGCGGTTTTACCACTTTCACAACGGTCGGCTGACGGCGATCAGCGACGCGTACGACAACCGCCTGCGCATCACCCGCGACCGCCAGCAGCGCATTCAACGTCTCGACAACGGCGCCGGCCGCGCCTTGCTGTTGCGCTATGACCGCGCCCACCTGATTGCCGTCGACTATCAGGTGTTTGTTCCAGCGCAGACCCTCGACGAAGCCTGGCACACCGAGCAGACGCTGGTCAGTTACCACTACGACGAATGCGCTCAGCTGATCGAAGCGAGCAACGCTGCCGGCGAGAGCGAGCGTTACGACTACGACGACCGGCACGTGATTCTGCAGCGGCAACTGGCTGGTGGGGCGAGTTTCTTCTGGGCGTGGGAACGGTCCGGCAAGGCGGCCCGTTGCGTCCGGCACTGGGCGTCGTTTGCGCAGATGGATGCGTGCTACGTCTGGGACGATCAGGGCAGCGTCACGGTTCATAACGTCGATGGCAGCCAAGAGGTTTATGTCCACGATGACCGCGCGCGGCTGGTGCGCAAGGTCGAGCTGGATGGTGGCGAAAACCTCAAGGCCTATGACGATCAGGGTCGGCTAATTGCTGAGCAGGATCCGCTCGGGGCCGTCACCGAATACCGTTACGACGAAGTTGGGCGGTTGGTGGCGCTGATTCCGCCGGAAGACGAGCCGACGGCCTACGAGTATCGCAACGGATTCCTGCATGCGCGCTATCGCGGCAAAGCGGTGTGGAAATATCAGCGCAATGCTCAGGGGGACGTCAGCGAAGCCACCGATCCCGATGGTCAGGTCACCCATTATCACTACGACGCTCAGGGGCGGCTGCTGTCGATCCGCTACCCGGACACCAGCCGCCATGTGTTCGTCTGGAATGCCTTGGGGCAGTTGCTCGAAGAGACCTTGCCGGACGGTGGTCAGCGGCGCTTTTCCTACGACGCATTGGGCCGGCAGACGACCCGTCAGGACGAACACGGTGCTGTTACCCAATACCAATGGGATGCCGTCGGCCGACTGGTTCAGACCACGCTGCCTACCGGCGCCACTCGCGGATTCAGCTACAACGCCTACGGCAAGATCACCGCCGAACGCGATGAACTGGGTCGCGTCACCCGTTACGAATACGCCGACGACCTGCACCTGGTCAGTCGCCGGATCAACCCCGATGGCACCCAGCTCAAGTATCGCTACGACAACGCACAACTGCTGCTGACGGAAATCGAAAACGAATCCGGCGAACACTATCGACTGGACTACACGCCCAATGGCTTGATCCGACAGGAAACCGGTTTCGACGGACAGCGCACTGCCTACGCCTATGACCTCAATGGGCACTTGCTGGAAAAAACCGAGTTTGGCGATGACGGCTCGCAGCTGGTCACGGCTTATGAGCGGGACTCGGCCGGACGGTTGCTAACCAAGACCCTGCCTGACGGTATCCAGGTCGAGTACCGCTACGACTCGCTGGGTCGACTGGTCAGCGTCGACGATGGCCACGATCACCCGCTGGAATTCGAGTACGACCGGCAGGACCGGCTGATCACCGAACACCAGGGTTGGGGCACGTTGCGTTATGGCTACGACGCCTGCGGCCAGCTCAAGCGCCTGCGCCTGCCGGACGGCAGTAAACTTGATTACCACCACGCCAAGGGCGGCGCGCTGACGGCCATCGACCTCAACGGCACACGTCTTACAACCCACACGTACAAATCCGGCCGCGAACAGCAACGTCAGCAAGGTCTGTTGCTCAGCGAATACGCCTACGACGACCAAGGTCGGCTGAAAGCCCACGCTGTCAGTCAACAGCAAAAAAACCTGTACCGCCGCGACTATGCCTACAGCCTCAACGGCAATCTCGACCACATCGCCGACACCCGCCACGGCCAGCGCAGCTACCAGTACGACCCGCTCAATCGCCTGACCCGCGTCCGGCACACCCGCGACGACCCACCAGAGACCTTCGCCCACGACCCGGCCGGCAACCTGCTGATGCAGGACCGCCCCGGCGCTGCGAAGGTGCTGGGTAATCGCCTGCTGATGCAAGGCGACCGCCATTACGACTACGACGCCTTCGGTAACCTGATCCGCGAACGCCGCGGCACCGCGCAGAAACTCGTCACCGAATACCGCTACGACTGTCAGCACCGCCTGATCGGCGTCACCACGCCGGACAGTCATTGCTCAAGCTACCGCTACGACGCCTTCGGCCGCCGCATCGCCAAAACCGTCGACGGCAAAACCACCGAGTTCTTCTGGCAGGGCGACCACCTCATCGCCGAAAGCAGCCGCGAGCATTACCGTAGTTACGTCTATGAACCGGGTAGCTTCCGCCCGCTGGCCATGCTCGACGGCAAAGGACCGCGCAAGGCTTGCCCGTTTTATTACCAACTCGATCATCTCGGCACGCCGCAGGAACTGACGGATTACGGTGGCGAGATTGTGTGGTCGTCGAAGTACAACGCCTACGGCAAAGTCACTCGCCTGTCGTTCGGCGGGGTCGAGCAACTTGAGCAACCGCTACGATTTCAAGGGCAGTACTTCGACGCCGAGAGCGGCCTGCATTACAACCGGCATCGCTACTACAATCCGGATATTGGTCGGTACCTGACGCCGGACCCGATCAAGTTGGCGGGTGGGCTGAACCAGTACCAGTACACGCCGAACCCGACGGGGTGGGTTGATCCGTTGGGGTTGAATACCTGCCCAGGGGGGATGGATGTGAGAAACCATCGTTTGGAGAGCAAGATCCGACCGGCAAGGCGGTAATTGACGAAGGTGAGCCTCGTCTGCCTTCTGTGATCCGTGATGTTGATCCAAACAGTCTAAAAAGGACTCATGTGATAGAAGGTAAAGCTTCCACGAAACAAGTAGAAGCAATCGCCAGCAAAATGCAAAAAAATGGGTACGACGATGATTGGCCGATTGATGTTGTGGAGCATAATGGCAGTCGCTATATAGTCGATGGACATCATAGAGCTTCTGCGGCCAGACGAACTCACACAAAAGTTACCATTGTGTTGATAAAGGATCTCGCTGGTCATCACGGTGCTTTTAATGCCTTGGATGAAGTAATGGAGTCCGCTGATAGTGTGGGGCATGACAGATTGATGAGGCCAAGAAGATGAAGAATAAGGATCTGGAGTATTTAATTGACGATTTTTTGATTCAAGTCGATAGAGCTACCGACTTGCTTGAAGAAAAATTTGGTAGAAAATGTATTCTTCGACTTTGGCAGATAAATGAAATCTCACAGCGAGGCATGGTTACAGATAGTATTAGTTATGAGTTGCATGGAGTCGGTTGCAGGGTGAGTTTTCCGGGCATGTGTGTCGACTTCGATTATGGACCCGACGAAAGGGTTGATGGGTTTGATGCGTGGAGACTTTATATGTATGCATGCGAGGTTCCCAGCCTGCATTCGAAGTATATAGATCAGAGTGTGTTGGAGCGCGACTTCAAAGAGTATATAAAACTTGGTAAAGTTGAGAGGGTTTCTGGCTCTATGTCGAGACTATATTTCAAAAATAAACTGCGATGGTAAGGATGCTTTGGATTATTTATTTTCAAAAGCGGATATAGGTGGAATGTATGCAGGGCAAATAAATCTGCCCCCTTTGTCCGTCCCATTACTGAAGAAATAGGGATGAAAATAACCATAAATCTCGTGACTCTTATTGCTAAAGAAGTTTTAGTTGTGTTTTCAACTAATGTCGGGGCCGCAACCGCAGTTTGGCGTGCTACCCCACCGAAAGTAGGTGAACAGTATGATGTCGAATTAGAAGTCGATGATGAGTTTGTTTGGGGAGAGAATGCTTGCTCTTCGCTCAGTAACGCTCACTCTATTGAAGTGATGGATGGCACCGTGACTATGACGGGGACTTTAATTTCAAATGATATGGAGGGCGGCGCAGTTGTTGATGTGGGTGGATCAATAATATTTATTGAGTTGATTGGATGTGCGAAAGCTGATTCGGTGTTAGTGGATTTAAAGGTTAAGAATATAAATGTGTTTCCGACAGGTATCTGAAGATTCAGCAGTTTGTTATCGAGAACAGCTACAAATAAATCCGTCCACTTTTTGCTTTATTTTTGCTTTATATCCGATTAGGTAGAGTGGAAAATGCTTATTGATCCTGGAACTGGGCAGCCGTATATCCCTACATCCTCTTATTTTTTGGGGTGTTTTGATATTTATGATCGTGAAGAGACTCTGGGTGAGGAATTGGAGGGGTTCGATCCTAATGATCCGACGGACAGGGAGGAGCTAATTCTCAAATATTGCCTACCCAGAAAGCGATCATATCGGCAAAGATTTTTACTTTGCAAATGTCTGGAGGAAGCCCTTCAGGACAGACATTATGATTTCCAATCATTGCTGAAGTATGACGCCCGAGGCGTATTCATCATTTCCTGATGGGTGGGATGAGATGAAAAATACCAGGGCATTTTTTGAAGACATTTTTCGCTTGGCAACTGTTGTGTGGGAAGACGACCTTCAAAAAGCCAGCCTTGAAGATCAATCCACTTGGACGACTATCGGTTAGTTGCGTTGATGGTCTTACAGACGGTGAAATTTCCGGGCAAGCCCGTCGGAAGTTCCTTCAACTCGTAGCGGTTTCCATGAACTGGTGCGAAATGTTTTCCATCGATAGTCTCTGGTGGTCACTGAAGATTCAGTGGCAGGGTGTAGGAACCCTTCAAGACTAGAGAGGACGCTTTGGCGTCGACACCTGAATTTGCGGCCATCGACGTGCGTCCGTAAGATCAGTTGCGGCGGCTGTGCGCGGGCACGCTTCGGTGTGGTCGAGTTTGCTCTGGTCTCGATATTCCTACCCCGCGTATAGCTGCCACCCAAGCCTGTAGGAAGGCCGATGGTAGCTCCACTTCTACCAGAGGTATAAAAATGAAAAGTCTTCATCCTGATCCACCCTACGAAAAACCAATTCCCCATCCCAAAAGCCGCTTCATGGCGCTCACCAGCAACTGCACCGACATGCCCACCCTGTTCGTCGATACCCACGCGCCGCTCGATATCTTGACCGACGCCGCCAGCTATCGAATTCGTGCCGTAACGCAAGTGCTCGAAAACATGTCCATGCGCGGCTCGGTCGAGTGCGACTCGATCATCCTCAACGACTTCGCTTTGCTTTGCGCCATTCCGTTACGGGATGGGTGCGATGTGCTGGATGTGATTGGGCGGCGGTTGAGGGCACGGCCTTCGGAGTAGCGCCGAGCGGCTTTTTGTGGCGAGGGAGCTTGCTCCCGCTCGGCTGCGTAGCAGGCGCCAAACCAAGCCTTGCGGTGTACCTGACAAACTCGTGGCGTTGGTTTTGGGGCTGCTGCGCAGCCCAACGGGAGCAAGCTCCCTCGCCACAGGGTTTTGGTTGGTCGGGATATCTTGGGGCCGCTTCGCGACCCGACGGCAGCAAGCCTCAATGAGCATCAGCACTCGGTGCGGGCGGTGGTTGTACCTTGCGCATCAAGGGCACCATCGCCGTGGCGAGGATGAAACAAACCATGATCATCAGGAACGCGTCGCCGTAGGTTTGCGTCTGCGCTTCGCGGTAGGTCAGCAGCCATAGCTGACGCAGGCTGGCGGTGACGCCAATGTCACCGCTTTGGCCGAGGGCTGCGAAGTTATTGCCGA
Organism: Pseudomonas sp. S2_A02; assembly: GCF_054668495.1. Taxonomy (NCBI): domain Bacteria; kingdom Pseudomonadati; phylum Pseudomonadota; class Gammaproteobacteria; order Pseudomonadales; family Pseudomonadaceae; genus Pseudomonas; species Pseudomonas sp. S2_A02. Next base: position 5,724,694 of record NZ_CP162776.1, read on the forward strand.
CCTGGGACAGCCACTGATTGAGTGCTTCGTTGGTGCTATTGAGGTTCTCCGCCAACCGGGTGAAGTGCAGGTTGGTGCGGTCATTGAGAATGGTCGCGCACGCGGCGATGCCCATTGCGCCGCCGAGATTGCGCATCAGGTTGAACAATCCCGAAGCATGTTTGAGCCGCGCGGGCGCCAGTCCGCCGAGAGTCAGGGTCACCGCAGGCGGCACTGCCAGTTGTTGAGCGATCCCGCGCAAGGCTTGCGGCAGCATCAATTCTTTGGCCCCCCAGTCGTGGGTGATCGGGCTGAAATCCCACATCGACAGGGCAAACAATCCAAGGCCGATCATCATGATCCAGCGCAGGTCGATGCGGTTGGCCAGAAAGGCGTACAGCGGAATCGCCAGAATCTGGAACACCCCGGTGGAAAAAACCGCCAGGCCAATGTCCAGCGCGCCGTAGCCACGTACACGACCGAGAAACAGCGGCGTCAGGTAAATCGTCGCGAACAGGCCGATCCCCGTGACGAAGGAAAAGAAACAGCCGAGGGCGAAGTTACGGTCTTTCAAGGCACGCAGATCGACGATTGGATTGGCCACGTGCAAGGTCCGACCGATGAAAGCTAATCCGGCCAGGCCGCTGATCCAGGCGGTGGTCAGAATCGTGCTGTCGCTAAACCAGTTCCAGCGCGGGCCTTCTTCCAGGGTGTATTCCAGGCAACCGAGAAACACCGCCATGAACAGCATGCTCAGGTAGTCGGCGCCCTTGAGCAGCGACAGTTCCGGCTGGTCGATTTTCACCAGCATCGGCACCGCCACCGCAACGAAAATCCCCGGCACCAAGTTGATGTAGAACAGCCAGTGCCAGGACGAAATGTCCGTGATCCAGCCCCCGATCACCGGCCCCAGCGTCGGTGCCAGCGAGGCCACTGCGCCGATGGTCGCGGCGGCGATCACTCGTTGTTTACCGGTGAAGAAAAAGAATGCGGTGGTGAACACCAGCGGAATCATCGAGCCACCGAGAAAGCCTTGCAGGGCGCGGAAGGCGATCATGCTCTGGATATTCCAGGCCGCGCCGCAGAGCAGGCTGGCCAAGGTGAAACCCACCGCCGAGGCGCAGAACAACCAACGGGTCGAGAACACCCGGGACAACCAGCCCGACAACGGAATCACGATGATCTCGGCGATCAGATAACTGGTCTGCACCCACGCGGTCTCGTCGGTGCCGGCCGAGAGTCCGCCGCCGATGTCACGCAGCGACGCCGAGACGATCTGAATATCCAGCAGCGCGATGAACATGCCGATGCACATCGTGGCGAAGGCAAACACCTTGGTCGCCGTTGCCATGTTGGCGGCATTGAATGGTTGCGCCGGGGCGGCGAGGGCGCGGTTCATGGCGTGCCGGCTACGGTCGGGGTTTCAGGTTCGGCGCGGGTGTCCACTTCGGCAGTCACCGATAAACCGGGACGCAGGTGACCGAGCACGCCATCAGCGGGATCGAGCAGGATTCGCACCGGTACCCGTTGAACGATTTTGGTGAAGTTGCCGGTGGCGTTTTCCGCCGGCAGCACGCTGAACTGCGAACCACTGGCCGGCGCGAGGCTGTCCAGATGACCATGGAATTCACGCCCCTTGAGCACGTCCGCATGAATGATCACACGCTGGCCCGGCGTCATCCGCGACAGCTGATCTTCCTTGAAGTTGGCATCGACCCACAACCCGCTGGCCGGCACCACCGACAGCAGTTGCGAACCGGCCTGGGCGTAAGCACCTACTCGTGCCCGACGATTGCCGATCACGCCGTCTACGGGGGCTTTCAACTCGGTGTAACCGACGTTCAACTGCGCCAGATCACGCTCGGCCCGTGCCTGGATCAACGCCGCTCGCGCTTGCTGTTTCTGTGTTTCAATCACGTTCAATTGGCGTTGCGCGGCCAGCAATTCGGCCTGAGCCCGGGCACTCTGCGCCTGTGCAGTCTTGAAGGTGGCGTCGGCTCGTTGCGCGCTTTCCACCGAGACGGCGTTGCTGCTAACCAGACGTTTGTAGCGAGCGTTATCGTCCCGCGAGCGCGCGGTTTCGGCGCCTGTAGCATCGATACCGGCGCGGGCCTGGCCGATCACCGCGTGTTGCAGTTGTTCGGTGGCGTCGAGGTTGGCGAGCAACGCCTCTTCGGCAGCCACCGCACCTTCGGCCTTGGTCAGGTTGGCGCGATAGTCACGAGCATCGAGGCGGATCAGCACATCACCGGCCTTGACCTTCTGGTTGTCGGTGACCAGGACCTCTTCGATATTCCCCGCGACTTTCGGCCCGATCACCGTGACGTCGCCACCAATATAGGCATCGTCGGTTTCTTCGATGAAACGCCCGGCGGTCCACCAATGGGTCGCGTACAGCCCGATGAACACCAGGGCCGCGATGGCCGCAGTCAGCAAGATCAGCCTTTTAAGCAGGGGAGGCTTGGGAGTATTCACCGCGACAGCAAGGTTGGGTTCAAGGCTGGGCATGCTGGTCATGAAGAAATCCTGTGAGAAGTAATGCTTTATTACAAGTGTAATATGACGTAGGTAATATTTACTGACAATGGGTTTCTGCTGCCAGTCGTCGTTTATCTAAGCCACGCGCCAGGGGTGATGCCGGTCATGTCCTTGAAGAACGCGATAAACGCGCTGTCACTGGCAAATCCCAGTTCGAATGCGCTGTAACTGAGGTTGCGCCCGGTGGCGAGTAATTCCATGGCGCGCATCAACCGCCACTGTTGGCGCCATTGCTGATAGCTCATACCGGTTTCGCGCTGGAAGATTCGGCTGATCGTCCGGCCGCTGGCTCCGATTTGCCTTTCCAGCACCTGCAGTTCCGGTGGCAGTTTTTCTGGCGTCGCGAGCAGTGGTATCAGGCGCTTGTCCCGAGGCAGAGGCAGCAGCATCGGTTGTTGTGTGGCATCACGAATTTCGCTCAAGCACAGGCCCAACAGATGGACGAACTTGCCCTGTTGCCAATCGGTGTCGAAGTCGGCCCCGGCCATCGGTTCCAGTACCGCTCGCAGCAGCGGGCTGACTTCAATGACGCAAACCTGTTGCGGCAGTTCGGCGCATAACTCAGGTTTCAGGTAAATGGATCGATAGTCCACGCTCTGTTGCATCACGGCGCGGTGAACGATACCTGGCGCAATCCATGCGGCGCGGGATGGCGGCAATAAACACAATTGCTGCGCCAGTGTGATGCGCATGCACCCCTGGCGCGTGAACAACAACTGCCCGCATGCGTGTCGATGAAGCCCGGAATCGTGATCGCCCATGGTCGCAGCGATGCCGATAACCAGTGCCGGGGAGGTATCGGGGTTGAATTGTGCATGGGCATCGAGCCAGGCCATAGTTGTCCGATTTCAACGATTGATTGTCAGGGTTTGGATAATACGTCAGTCACGCCTTCTTAAACTCCTCGGCAGTTTTTTCTTGAAGAGTGAAGTCGTGATGAATTCCAGAAGCCTGCTGGTGCTGGCGATCGCCTTGCTGATGTTTCCGCAAATAGCCCAAACCCTTTACAGCCCGGCGTTGGCGGATATCGGTCAGGTGTTTGCTGCCGGCCCTCAAGCGGCGGCGCAAACGCTGTCCGTGTATTTCCTGGCCTTTGCGTTCGGCGTGGTGGTGTGGGGCCGGATGTGTGACCGTATTGGTCGTCGGCTTTCGATGCTCGCCGGGTTGGCGTTGTACGTCGGCGCGACAGTAATGGCGCTGAGCGTCAGCACCTTCAGTGCATTGCTGGGGGCTCAGGCGCTGGCAGCGTTTGGCGCGGCAGTCGGCTCGGTGGTGACGCAAACCTTGCTGCGCGACCGCTTCAAGGGCGCGGAACTGGCTCAGGTATTTTCGGTGATGGGTATCGCCCTAGCCGCGAGTCCGGCGATTGGCTTGTTCAGCGGGGCGAGTCTGGTGCAAGCCTTTGGATATCGAGGCGTGCAGGGCTGTCTGTTGCTGCTGTCGCTGGGGTTGTTGCTGTGGTGCTTGCGCGCGTTACCGGAAACCCGACCGCAGCACCTGATCACCGCGAACCTGTTCGAGACGCTGTGGCGAATGCTGCAAGACCGCAATATCTGGCGCTCGACGCTATTGGTCGCGTTATTCAACATTGCCTTGTTCAGCTACTACAGCCTCGGCCCCTTCATATTCGAGCGACTGGGCTTGAGTGCGCAGTATTTCGGTTACAGCGGTGTGATCCTGGCCTTGGGTTCCGGTCTTGGCGCCTGGCTCAACAAGCGCTTGCTCCATCGAGGGGGCAGGGGCCCGCGCTTGATTCGGCTTGCGGCGTTGTTGGCATTGCTGGGTGGCATCGGCGTATGGCTGATGCAGGACAGCGGTCTGTTCGTGCTGGCGATGCTGCTGGTGGTTTTAGCGTTCGGTATGGCAATCCCGAACATCCTCGGTTCGGCCTTGGTGAATTACGGCGATCGACTGGGCACGGCTGGCGCACTGTTTGGTTTGCTGTATTACCTGTTGATTGGCGGTGGGCTAATCTTGGCAGCCTGGAGTCAGGCGTTGGGTGAAACCTTGATGGTGTGCGGCGCACTGGCCGTGTTGTTGGCAGGGACAGAAAGCTGACCAAAAATGTGCGAGCTGTAGGGCATGTCTTGTATGTTCACCTAGCCAGTGGAATGCATTGCTTCTGCTTAATAGGAAGCATTACTATTCACGCCTCCTCTCCACAGCACACCGCAATGACCCCCAAGCTGCCCCGCAGACACGGCTTTTTCGAGCATTACGAAGAGTTGATCGGCACCTGGACCCGTCGCCTGAGAAATCGTCAGCAGGCCGAGGACTTGGCCCATGACACCTTCGTGCGGGTGCTTGAGTCCGATTCGGCGGCGGTGCAACAACCTCGGGCGTATTTGCACCAGACTGCGCGCAACATTGCGGTGGACGGTTATCGGCGTGAGGATCGGCGGGGCGCCATGGAGTCCGAGGCGATCGATCACAGTGTGTCGTCGTCCGGCGACCCGGAGCATTTCATGCACGCGATCCAGTTGGCGGATTCCATCGAACGGGCGCTCACCGAGCTGCCGGTCAACTGTCGCAAGGTGTTCGTCTGGCAGAAGATCGAAGGCCTGACCCAGGCCGAAATCGCTGAGCGCCTGGGGCTGTCCAAGAACATGGTGGAAAAGTATATGATCCGCACCCTGCGGCATTTGCGTGATCGCCTGGACGGGTTACAGCCATGATTCGCCGCGTCTTCTCATCCGCCGCCAAAAAGGACTTTCCATGATGGACACTGGTGATTGTGCGTGCGGGCAAACAACAGTTCGCGATGAAGCGGCGCGGTGGTTTGTGCGTTTGCAGGAACCTGTCGTCAACGCCGAAGACCGGCGAGGCTTCGAGATCTGGCTGGACGAACACCCTCAGCATCGCGACGAATATCAAATGCTCCAGAGCTTGTGGGCGGCGGCCGATCTGCTGCCCGCCAAGCGTTTGCACGCCTTGTGCGAAACCCCGCCGGCACGCCGCACACGTCCTCCGCTGGTGCGTTACGCGGTGGCTGCCAGTGTGTTGGCGGTGGCGCTTGGCCTGGGGTTGTTCAGCGGCTTGAATCATCCGGCGACCTACACGGCGGAATATTCCACGGCCCTTGGCGAGCGTCGCCATGTGGCGTTGCCGGACGGTTCGGTGATCGATATGAACAGCCGCAGCCGGGTGCAGGTGCGCTATGAAAAAGATCGTCGCGGCATCGAGTTGACGCAAGGCGAGGCGATGTTCAGCGTCGAGCACGACAGCAGCCGACCGTTCGTGGTCGAGGCGGGCAGCGGCAACGTGACAGTCACCGGCACCCGTTTCGACGTGCGTCGCGACAGCACCGAAACCCGGGTCGCGGTGGAGCAGGGCACGGTCAAGGTTCAAGGTAGCGGCGCCGATTTCGTCAGCCTCACCGCTGGCCTTGGCACTCGCGTCGATGCTCTGGGGAAGGTGGCCGCCGCCTATACGGTCAATCCTGCGGAACTGACTGCGTGGCGCAGCGGCAAACTGGTGTTCAACAACGCCAGCCTCAGAGAAGTAGCTGAAGAAGTGTCGCGCTATCGGGAAAAACCGCTGACGGTCGGTAGCGCCAAAGTGGGCGATCTGCGCCTGACTAGCGTGTTCAAATCCGACAACACCGACGCATTGCTCAAGGCCTTGCCGAGCATCCTGCCGGTGGCCATTCGGATCCTCAATGACGGCAGTCAGGAAATAATTGCCCGATAGATTCAGGTTTTTTTCGAGTTCTTCGTCTTCTTGTCCAACTGCAACTGGTTTGCATTAACAGCCGCACACTCTTGCGATCCACAGGACAATGTTCGACGTGAAGAAAACCACCGCTAAAAATAACAAAACATCCTGGCTGCCCCTCGCTCTCGCCCTGGCGGTCAGCTCGGCGCTGCCCCAGGCGTTCGCTGCCGATGCCATTCATATTCAGGCGCAACCGCTAGGTCAGGCCTTGAGTCAGCTGGGGCAGCAAACCTCGCTACAGGTTTTTTTCAGCCCTGAACTGGTGGCCGGTAAACAGGCTCCGGCAGTCGATGGCAATCTCTCGCCGGAACAGGCTTTGCGCCAATTACTGCAAGGCAGCGGTCTGGAATATCAGATCGATGAAGGCTCGGTGACCCTGATGCCAGCCCCGACTTCCGCCGCCAACGGTCCGCTGGAGTTGGGTGTGACCGACATCAAGGTAGTCGGCGACTGGCTCGGTGATGCCAATGCTGCCGTGGTGCAAAACCATCCTGGCGCGCGCACGGTGATCCGTCGTGAAGCCATGGTGGAACAGGGCGCCATGAACGTTGGTGACGTGCTGCGTCGCGTACCCGGCGTGCAAGTGCAGGACGCCAACGGCACCGGCGGCAGCGATATTTCCCTGAACGTCGGTGTGCGCGGCCTGACCTCGCGCCTGTCGCCACGCTCCACTGTGCTGATTGACGGCGTGCCGGCCGCCTTCGCCCCTTATGGGCAACCGCAGCTGTCGATGGCACCGATTTCTTCCGGCAACCTCGACAGCATCGACGTGGTGCGTGGCGCCGGTTCCGTACGTTATGGGCCGCAGAACGTCGGTGGTGTGATCAACTTCGTTACCCGCGCGATTCCGGAGAAAGCCACGGGCGAAATCGGCACCACCCTGGAAACCACCCAGCGCGGTGGCTGGAAACACATCGACACTGCGTTTCTCGGTGGCACCGCCGATAACGGCATGGGCGTGGCGCTGTTGTATTCCGGCGTGAACGGCAACGGTTATCGAAAAAGCAACAACAGCAATGACATCGACGATGTGATCCTCAAGACCCATTGGGCGCCCACCGACCAGGACGATTTCAGTCTCAATTTTCACTACTACGACGCCAGCGCCGACATGCCCGGTGGCCTGACGCAGAAGCAGTATGATGCCGATCCGTTCCAGTCCGACCGCGACCATGACAACTTCAGCGGCCGTCGCAAAGACGTGTCCTTCAAGTGGATTCGGCAGATCGACGACCGCACCCAGGCCGAAGTGCTGACCTACTATTCCGACAGTTTTCGTGGCAGCACCATCGCCGCTCGCGACCAGAAAACCCTCAGCTCTTATCCGCGTACTTACTACACGTTCGGCATCGAACCGCGCGTGTCCCATGTGTTCGATCTGGGCCCGACCACTCAGGAAGCCAGCGTCGGTTATCGCTACCTGAAAGAAGGCATGCATGAAGAGGCGAGCCGCCTGGCGCTGGTGAACAATCAGCCGGTGGTCACCAAAACCTCCGATGGCCATGTGTTCCAGGATCGCACCGGCGGCACCGAAGCCCACGCCATTTACATCGATGACAAGATCGACGTCGGCAACTGGACCGTGACCCCCGGCATCCGTTTTGAAAGCATCAGCACCGAATGGCACGATCGACCGGTTCTCGACACCGCCGGTAAACCTGTGCAGGAAAAACGCCGCAGCATCGACAGCAACGAACCGCTGCCGGCCCTGAGCGTGATGTATCACATGTCCGAGGCCTGGAAGCTGTTCGCCAACTACGAAACCTCGTTTGGCAGCCTGCAATATTTCCAGCTCGGTCAGGGTGGCTCGGGTGACAACACCGCCAACGGCCTGAACCCGGAAAAGGCCAAGACCTACGAGATCGGCACGCGCTACAACGATGACGTGTGGGGCGGGGAAGTGACGCTGTTCTACATCGACTTCGATAAAGAACTGCAATACATCAGCAACGATGTGGGCTGGACCAACCTTGGCGCCACCACGCACCAAGGCCTTGAAGCCTCGGTGCATTACGACATGGCGGCGCTGGACCCACGACTTGACGGCCTGACCGCCAACGCCGGTTTCACCTACACTCGCGCCGTCTATGAAGGTGAGATTCCAGGCTTCAAGGGCCGTGACCTACCGTTCTACTCGCGTCAGGTGGCGACCGCCGGCCTGCGTTATGACATCAACCGCTGGACCTACAACCTCGATGCATTTGCCCAGTCCAAACAGCGCTCGCCGGGCACCGCGGTAAACGCTGATGGCAGTTTCAGCGGCAACTACATCACCGAAGGCAGCGCGGACGGCCAGTACGGCGACATCCCGGGTTATGTCACCTGGAACGTGCGTGGCGGTTATGACTTCGGTTCGCAACTGTCGAACCTGAAAGTCGGCGCGGGGGTGAAGAACATTTTCGACAAGCAGTACTTCACCCGCTCCAGCGATAACAACTCGGGGATGTACGTCGGCGCACCGCGTACCTTCTTTGTGCAGGCCAGTGTCGGGTTCTGATCGACCGAGTTAACTTCATCGCGGGCAAGCCCGCTCCCACAGGATCTGTGTCGTACACAAAATCTGTGTCCACTGAAGATCTCTTGTAGGAGCGAGGCTTGCCCGCGAAGACTGGCATCCAGTCGATAAAGCCGTCGCCTGACACAACGCTTTCGCGAGCAAGCCCGCTCCCACATTGGATCTGCGTCGTGCACAAAATCTGTGTCCGCTGTAGATCCTTGTGGGAGCGGGCTTGCCTGCGAAGACGGACATCCAGCCGATAAAGCCGTCGCCTGACACCACGCGTTCGCGAGCAAGCCCGCTCCCACATTGGATCTGCGTCGTGCACAAATGCTGTGTCCGCTGCAGATCCTTGTGGGAGCGGGCTTGCCCGCGATGCTTTTAAACCTTCAACACCTTCCCGCCAATTGCCACGGCCACCAGCAACACTGCCATCAACCCAAAGGCAAAACTCAAGCTGCTGCCATGGGCGATAAAACCAATCACCGCAGGCCCGGCGAGAATCCCTGCATAGCCCAATGTAGTAATGGCTGGCACGGCAATGCTTTCCGGCATGACGGTCTGTTTGCCCACGGCGGTATAGAGCACCGGCACAATGTTCGAACAGCCAGCGCCGAGCAGCGCATACCCCACCAGCGCCGCTTCCCAGCTCGGTGCAAATGTCGCCAGCGCCAGGCCCGCCGCAGCCGTCGATCCACCAAACACAATCACTCGTGTCGCACCGAGGCGCCGGACAATCGCATCGCCGGTCAAACGCCCGACGGTCATGGTCAGCGCAAACGCCGCATAACCCAGCCCCGCATACGCTGTGTCGATCCCGCGTTCCTGCGCCAGGAACACCGCGCTCCAGTCGAGCGCCGCGCCTTCGGCCAGGAACACGATGAAACACATCCCGCCGATAAACAGCACGATGCCATGCGGCACGGCAAACGCCGGGCCGGAGCTTTCGCTGCCATAGGGCAACAGATGCGGCGCGGCCTTGAGCAACGCCACCACCAGCAGCACGATCACCACCAGCATCGCCCCCAGCGGTGACATCCCGAAGCCGAGCAGGGCGCTGACACCCGCCGCGCCGACGATCCCGCCGAGGCTGAACAACCCATGAAACCCCGACATCATGGTCTTGCCGCTGGCCCGCTCGACGATCACCGCTTGCAGGTTCACCGTCGAATCCACTGTGCCCAGGCCCGCGCCGAACATGAACAACGCGGCGATCAACGCCGGAATCGAAGACACCGTCGCCAACAGCGGCAGTGCCGCACAGATCAACAAGGTCCCGCCGCTCAACACCCGACGGCAGCCAAAACGCGAAGCCAGAATACCGGCCATCGGCATCGCCAGAATCGAGCCCACCCCCAGGCACAGCAGCAACAGCCCGAGGGTTCCTTCATCCAGCCCGACCCGCGCCTTGGCGTAAGGCACCAGCGGCGCCCAGGCCGCGATGCCGAAGCCTGCGATGAAAAAGGCGATGCGCGTGGACATCTGTTCCAGACGCCCGGGGACGAATGAGGCTTGGGTGTTGAGGTTGGTCATATCGATCCTTGGCAAAAAACGTCGCGTCCCCAAGGGACAGTGAACAACCGCATAGGGCTCGATCGTCACGTCCGGGTGGAGTCGCAGTCAGGCAGGGTGACATCCTTGCACAGCCAGCCGTTGTTTCGCGATATCGTCGACGCATCAATTGTTCATAGAGGGGGGCGCCATGACGCGGATGTACGATGCTCGGGGCAATATCTACGCAGTGGTGGCGCCTGACGCTCTGCGCGGTAGCGGTATCGACCTGCCTGAACAAGCCAGCCATGCCGCGCAAACCCGTGAGGCATGGACGTTGTTGGCCATCGAGGCATTCTGCGCTTGGGCTCCAGGTACACAACCGCTCGGCAGCAAGGCGCATCGCTGCGATGGCCTGCTAGTGGGGCCGTTTCAAGCGTTGCCACCTTTTGATCTGCTGATCGTCAACACCGATGGCACCCTGGCCGAGCGCAGTGGCAATGGCCTGACGATTTTTTCCCAGGCCCTTGGCGAACAAGGGCTGATGCCGAAGGAAGAAGCCTGTCAGCTGCGGGTGCATCACGACAAGAGCGATGCGGTTTCACCGCTGGAGACTTCAGTGAAACCCGCTGAAATCGATGGCGTGCAAGGGTTCTGGCTGGACCTGGGACAACCCTCGTTCGGGCCTGAAGCGGTGGGGGCGCAAGGGGTTGAACCCGTGACGTTGAAGGGGCGCGAAGTCAGTCATGTGCGGCCATTGTCGGCGCTTGATCCTTCCTGGAGTCACAGCCAGTTTGTGCGCATCGGCAATCCTCATTGCGTGACGTTGCTGGCGAATGCCGACGCGTTGCCGAGCAATGAGCAGATGCGTGAGCCGCCATTGGCGCAAGGCTTGATGCATATTGCCTACGCCATGCCGACCGGGACAGGGCAGCCGTGTGTGGCTGGGGTGAACCTGCAATGGGCGATGCTTGAATCCGAGAGGCGAATCGTTGCGCGGGTGTTCGAGCGCGGCGAAGGGCCGACCGCCTCGTCGGGCACCAGCGCCAGTGCGGTGGCGTGTGCTGCGTGGCGCGTGGGTTGGGTGACGGCGGGGGAGGTGAAGGTGGTCATGCCTGGCGGCACGGCGCCGATTTTGCTGGAAGAATCGGATGGCGAATTGAGTCGGGTCAGGTTGTTTGGTACGGCGCGGTTGATGGGGTGAATTCAACATCGCCATCGCGGGCAAGCCCGCTCCCACAGGTTCTCCATTGTTTGCAAATTTTGCATTCAACACAGATCCCTGTGGGAGCGGGCTTGCCCGCGATGAGGCCCGCACAGTCAGCGAAAATTCAGAGCTGATCCGCCCATTCCACCACCGGCATTTGCCGCTTCATCAACACCTTGCCCCCGCGAACCGAATACAGCGGCAAACCCTGGCTACGAATCACCTCATAATCACTGTCCGCCGACAGAATCAACAGATTCGCTGGTCGCCCTTGTTCCAGCCCATAACGATCGCCCAGGTTCATGGCCTTGGCACTGTTGTCGGTCACCAGATCCAGCGCACTTTGCAGATTGCGATAACCGAGCATGTGGCAGATGTGCAACCCAGCCTCGAGCACCCGCAAAATGTTGCCGTTGCCCAACGGATACCACGGGTCGACGATCGAATCCTGGCCGAAACACACGTTCATCCCCGCTTCGAGCAACTCATTCACTCGGGTCACGCCACGGCGTTTCGGGAAGCTGTCGAAGCGTCCTTGCAGGTGAATGCTTTCGGTGGGGCAGGAGACAAAGCTGATCCCCGAATGCCCGAGCAGCCGAAAGAGTTTGGCGCAGTAGGCGTTGTCGTAAGAGCCCATGGCCGTGGTGTGGCTGGCGGTGACGCGTGAACCCATGTCGCGGCTGCGGGCCTCTTCGGCCAGCACCTCAAGGAAGCGTGAATGCGGGTCGTCGGTTTCGTCGCAATGCACGTCCACCAGACAACCGGTGCGCTCGGCCAGGTCCATGAGGAACTTCACCGAACTGACGCCCTGATCTCGGGTGTACTCGAAATGCGGAATGCCCCCGACCACATCGGCGCCCAGGCGGATCGCTTCTTCCATCAGCTCCCGGCCGTTGCGGTACGACTCGATGCCCTCCTGAGGAAACGCGACGATTTGCAGGTCGATCAGGTGGCGGCATTCCTCGCGGACTTCGAGCATTGCCTTGAGCGCGGTCAATTCCGGGTCGGTGACATCGACGTGGGTGCGCACATGCTGGATGCCATGGGCGGCGAGGGTCTGGATGGTCTTCTTGGCGCGGGTCTTGGTGTCTTCCTGGGTGATGGTCGCCTTGCGCTCGCCCCAGCACTCGATGCCTTCGAACAGTGTGCCGCTCATGTTCCAGCGCGGTTCGCCGGCGGTCAGGGTGGCGTCGAGGTGAATGTGCGGCTCGACAAAGGGCGGCACCACCAGATTGCCGCCGGCGTCCAGGTCATCCGGCCCCAGGGACGGGGCTTCAGTTTGCCGGGCGATGCTGTGAATCAGGCCGTTTTCCAGGTGCAACTCATGCAGGCCTTCTTGGTTGCGCAGGCGGGCGTTGATGATGTGCATCGGGCGAATCCTTCTAGAGATCTTGGAGTGGTGCGTCGGCGGTACGGGCACCCAGTACCCCGGTCAATAGCACATACGTTAGCGCGGCTACGGCAATCCCTACCAGTGGCGCGACCCACGGCGAACTGAAGGCGGCGACTGTGCCGACCGCATAAGCGCTCAGTCCCGGCCAGTTGAACGCGGGCAACCGTGTGTCGGCCAAGCGGGGGTAGCGGCCCCGAAAGCGGAAGAAAAAGTCCGCCATGATCACCCCGCCAATCGGGGGAATCACTGTGCCCAGCAGAATCAGGTAAGGCACTAGCATGTCGTACATGCCCAGCAGTGCCAGCAGCGTGCCGATCACCGCACCGGCCAGGGTCACAGTTCTGCGCCGGCCGGTGCGCAGCAAGTTGCAGCCGGCGACGGCGAAGTTGTAGATGGTGTTGTCCTGGGTGCTCCAGATGTTGAGCAGCAACATTGCCATTGCGGCCATGGCGAAGCCTTGCAACAGCAGCACTTCGACCACGTCCGGTTGCTGATAGACGATGGCGCCGTAGGCACCGATCAACACCATCAGACCATTGCCGACGAAGAAGCCGATCAGGCTCGCCAGCACCGCAACCCGCGCCGAACGGGAGAAGCGTGTCCAGTTGGTTGCTTGCGTCGCACCACTGACGAAGGTGCCGAACACCAAGGTAATTGCCGTCGACCAATCCAGCGTTCCGGTCGGAACCACCGCGAGCAAGCCCTCGAGCCCGCCGACCTTCACCGTCGCGACCCACATCGACAACATCAGCAGCAACACCATGGCCGGCACGGCGATGTACGACAGAATCTCCAGCCCACGATAGCCGATGTACGCCGTTGCGCAGAACCCCAGGCCGAACAACACCATCAGCCCCAGAACGGTGCCCTGGTTCAGTTCGAAATACTTGCCCAGTACCACTGCCGCTGTCGCGGTGCCCCAGGCGTACCAACCGATCTGGGTGAAACCGAGGATCAGGTCGCTGAGTTTGCTGCCGACTTCACCGAAGCAGAAACGTCCCATCAATACCGAGTTGAGGCCGCTCTTGAAGGCGATGTAGCCCAGTCCCGCGGCGTAGATCCCCAGCAGCAGATTGCCGACGATAATCACCGCCATCATCTCGCCGAAACTGAACGCCACGCCAAGCTTGCCACCGGCAAACATGGTCGCGGTGAAGAAGGTAAAACCCAGTAGCACCATGGCGGTGGAGGCGAGTCCCTTGCGGGCATGCATCGGGACTTCGCTGAGGGGGTAATCGTTGCCCAAATCGTTCTGCGTCATGTGGCGTTCCTTGCTGGATGGAGGACGCGGGGGTGTTGCAGTGCTCGTGCCAATGGCGCGAGGGTGTTGTTATTTATAGACGAGCAGGCGGATTTGGCCCGAAGAGGGCTCGAAAGCAGTGCACCTGAAGGAACACGGCACCCATGTGGGAGCGAGCCTGCTCGCGATAGCGGTGGCACACTCACTACTCGGGTGACTGTCAGACCGCTATCGCGAGCAGGCTCGCTCCCACATTTGATTCGGTTTTTTCAGGGGGATTTGTGCAGGGGCAAAAACCGCAATATCGCCGCCACAATCGCCTCCGGCGCATCCTCCTGAACCAGATGCCCGGCATTGGCAATGGCGTGAAATTGCGACCCCGCAATCATCTGATGCAGCGCCTGGCCGCGCTCAATGGGAATCCACTGATCGTCCTTCCCCCAAAGAATCTGCACCGGGCAGCGAATCGTCGGGTACAGCCCCTCGACCTCGCGGGTATAACATTCATCCATCTGCGCGATCTGCCGGTAGAACGCCGCTTGTCCCGGTTCCCCCAGCCAAGGCTGCGCATAGGGCGCCAGCTCATGATCGGGAATCTCGCGCTTGATCGCGCCACGAATATAGGTCGGCACAATCGCCTGCTGAATGTAGTCGGGCAGTCCACTGAACGCCGCTTCATGCTGACGCACATGCTGTACGAACGGCGAACCCCAGGGCGACAGCGCCACCGGATCGATCAGCGTCAGGCTGCGGTAATCCTTGCCATTGAGCAGATGCGCGCGCAACGCGGTGGCGCCGCCGAAATCGTGGGCCACCACGTCTGGCCGTTCCAGGCCCCAGTGCTCGAGCAATTGCGCCAACAGTTGGTTTTGTACGCCCAGCGACACATCGCCATCCGGCTGATTGGATTGCCCGTAACCCAGCAGATCGAAGTAGTGCACCCGGTGCGTGGTGATGAAGTGCGGCGCGATCCGGTGCCACACATAAGAAGAGAAGGGCGTGCCATGCACGAACACCAGCGGCGGACCGTCGCCACGCACGGCGTAGCGCACGGAATGCCCGTTGAAGCGATAGGTCTGAGCCAGCGGCCAGTCAGCCATGGGAGCGTCCTCTTGGCATGTGCGAGCCAAGAAGCATAGGCATAAAAAAACAGCCATTGAAGGCTGTTTTTATATTCACTGACGAAACGCAGTTCTTGTGTGGTCGGGCTTGTGTGGGAGTCGGGCTTGCCCGCGATGCAGGCGGCTCGGTTTAACGTCGAACCGGGTTGATGCCATCGCAGCGGTGCGGCGATCCGACAAGCCAGCTCCCACAGGGATTTATGTTGTGCTTGGGGTCGGTCTACTCACCGCGATAGATGCAACCGCTGGTGCAGGTCTCGTGGATACGAATCGCGCTGAGTTCCGGCAGCAGGGGTTTCAATTCATTCCAGATCCACTTGGCCAGCACTTCGCTGGTCGGGTTTTCCAGGCCAGGAATGTCGTTCAAATAGTTGTGGTCCAGACGCTCGTAGAGCGGCTTGAAGATCGCCTTGATTTCCGAGAAGTCGCGGATCCAGCCGGTGTGCGGATCGAGGTCGCCGCTCAGGTGAATCGCCACTTTGAACGAGTGACCGTGCAAGCGACCGCACTTGTGGCCGTCCGGCACGTGGGGCAGGCGGTGGGCGGACTCGAAGGTAAATTCTTTGAAGATTTCCACAGTCATGTTCAGCTCTGTTCAGATGGCGTTCGCCGCAGCGATTCGGGCAGGTGGCGAGTTTACCAGTTTGCGTTTGGCGATGCGGGAAAACACTGACTAAAGGGTCAGCAAGCGCTCGCCCAAGCGCCCGTTGGCGGCTAGTTCAAGGAACTCATCGCCCAGACGACGGCTTTCATTCATCGTCGTGCGCCAGTATTTCTGCCGGCTCGGGGCGTCGCCCATGAAGCGCTTGAAATCGTTACGGTCCGGCAGTTTGCCGTAGGGCAGGCGCGACAGATATTCCTTCGACGGCGCCAGCAACAGAACATCCTGCAAACGCACCGGGCAGGCGCGGCGCCACGGTAGGGTCTTGTCGAACCAGCCGGGGATCACTCGATCAGTGAAGTGTGGATAGAGCACGATGTCGTTGCCGCTGTAGGGCAAGTCGAGGTGATAGTCCAGCAGCCCGCCATCGCGAAACGTCCCGGCGCCGGCACCCGGCAGGTCGCGCACGCCTTGCATGACCATCGGGATCGAGCCCGAGGCGAGCAGGGCCTGGCGTAGGTTGCCGGCATCCAGCGCAACGAAGCGCGACGGGAAGTCATTCAGCGCGTTTACCGGTGGCGCGAGGCGTGGGTCGTGGATGATCAGCCGCTCGAAATGCCGCGACAGCCGCGCTCGTCCGCGCAGGTTGTCGGCGATCACCGACGACAGTCCCAGCCCCAGCCGACCACGATGATCGTCCGCCAGCAGGCCGTGACTTTTGACCACCATGATGTTCAGTCGGTAGTGGGCGTTATCCAGAATCGATGCATCGCGGCCGTCGAGCAAGTCATCGAGCATGCGCCGGGAGCTCTGGCTGATCTGCGCCATGGTCACGCCCTTGGCGAAATTCTGCTCTGTGTACAGATGACCGAGGCGACGGATGCCTTCAGCAGCATCCGGCAGGCAGGCGCTGGCGAACCGCCAGGAGCCAACCGACGCGCCGATCAGCGAGCGTTCCCGGGGTGCCGCTGGCAGCCATTCGCCGAACAACGCCAGATCCAGGCCCTGAATCCCCAACGCTTTCGGGCCACCGGCGGCGCCCGGCAACGTGCCCACGTCGGTGGCGCTCAAGCCGTTTGCCCGGATACGCGCCAAGGCACGCGGGCCGGCCTTGATAGTCAGGGAAGGGAACTTGATGTGGATCGCGGTCATACCGGTCTCGATGTCTGGCAGGCGGCGATTATAAGCGCGTACCAGACAGCGCGGCACACAATCTGTAGGAGCCAGGCTTGCCGGCGAAGGCGTCCTCGAAATCGCCTTCGCCGGCAAGCCTGGCTCCTACAGGGATTTGTATGTGTCAGTAATGTCGCGTTGCAATCATCAATGATGGCAATTCAGTTTCAGTTAAGTTCGAATCACTAAGGTAGCGCCCGTAGTAACACATAAAAAAATACGGAGACACCGATGAAAATCCTGACTGCCCTGTTCACCGCCTCCATCATCGCCATGACCGCCAGCATCGCCCACGCGCGAGACCTCGGCCCCGACGAAGCCCTGAGACTGCGCGACGCTGGTACCATTGTGTCCTTCGAGAAGCTCAACGCCACGGCACTGGCCAAACACCCCGGCGCCAAAATCAGCGAAACCGAGCTTGAAGAAGAGTACGGCAAGTACATCTACCAGGTGGAACTGCGCGACCCGCAGGGCCTTGAGTGGAACCTGGAATTGGACGCTGTCAGCGGGCAGGTTCTCAAGAATCATCAGGATACGTAATGAAGGTGTTTTCGTTAAATCGACGCGCCAGCAGTCGAATGGCGCTGGCGCTCCTGGCTTTTTGCTCGGTGGTCATGGCCCGCGACCTGGATCAGGACGAGGCCCTGCGCCTGCGCCAACAAGGGGTGATCCTGCCGCTGGAGCAACTCTTGCAGCAAGCGCTGGACCTCTATCCCGGGGCCAAACTGCTGGAAGCCGAGCTTGAGGAAAAACACGACGTCTACGTTTATGAGGTCGAGCTGCTGACCGCCGAAGGCGTGGTGCGTGAGCTGGACCTTGACGCCACCACCGGCCATTTACTGAAAGACAAGGAAGACTGATCGATGCGTTTGCTCCTGGTGGAAGACCACGTGCCGCTGGCCGACGAATTGATGGCTGGCCTCAACCGGCAGGGTTACGCCGTGGACTGGCTGGCCGACGGCCGTGATGCGGTGTACCAGGGCAGCAGCGAGCCCTATGACCTGATCATCCTCGACCTCGGCCTGCCGGGTTTGCCAGGGCTCGACGTGCTGGCGCAATGGCGAGCCGGGGGCTTGGCCACGCCAGTGCTGATCCTCACCGCGCGCGGTTCCTGGGCCGAGCGGATCGAAGGCCTCAAGGCCGGCGCCGACGATTACCTGACCAAACCGTTTCACCCCGAAGAGCTGCACTTGCGAGTCCAGGCACTATTACGCCGCTCCCACGGCCACGCCAATCAGCCGACGCTCAAGGCCGCCGGTTTGCATCTGGATGAAGGTCGCCAATGCGTGACCCGCGACGGCGCCGACATCCAGCTCACCGCCGCCGAGTTTCGCCTGCTGCGCTACTTCATGCTGCACCCCGAACAGATCCTTTCCAAAAGCCATCTCGCCGAACACCTCTACGACGGTGAAACCGAGCGCGATTCCAACGTGCTGGAAGTCCACGTCAATCACCTGCGACGCAAGCTCGGCCGCAGCGTGATCGAAACCCGTCGCGGTCAGGGTTACCTGTTCGGCGGGCAAGCCCAGTGAGGTCGATCCAGCGCCGCTTGAGCCTGGGCCTGATCAGCGTGATGGTGATCGTCGGTCTGGTGCTGGCGCAAACCAGCCTGTGGCTGTTCGAAATGGGTTTGCAGCGCTACCTCGAAGCCGGGCTGCGCAACGACAGCGAAAACCTGTTGGTGGCGCTGGTGCGTGGGCCGCAGGGTTTGCAACTGGATGAGCGGCACTTGTCGCCGGCCTATCAGCGACCTTTCTCCGGGCACTATTTTCGTATCGATTTCGCCGACAACCATTGGCGTTCCCGCTCGTTATGGGATCAGGAGCTGCCGCAGCTAGGACACCCCGGCCTGCATAGCAATCTGCAATTGGGGCCGGAAGGGCAGCAGCTGCTGGTATTGCGTTCGGACTATCGTCGGTTGGGCCAGGCGATTTCCATTAGCGTCGCCCAGGACTATACCCCGGTGCGTGAGAGCTTTCGGCGCATGCAACAGGTCGGCCTCGGGTTGGGACTGGCGGGGCTGTTGCTGATATTGCTGTTACAACGGATCACCGTGCGCCGCGCCTTGCGCCCATTGGAAAAGGCCCGTGAGCAAATCGCCCAGTTGCAGCAGGGCCAGCGCTCGCAACTCGATGAAGAAGTGCCGCTGGAGCTGGAACCGCTGGTGGCGCAGATCAACCATTTGCTGGCTCACACCGAAGACAGTCTCAAGCGCTCGCGTAATGCGTTGGGCAATCTTGGCCATGCCTTGAAAACCCCTCTGGCGGTGTTGTTGAGCCTGGCTTCCAGCGAAAAACTCGATGCTCACCCGCAGCTGCGTAAAGTCATGCAGGCCCAACTGGAACAGGTTCAGCAACGGCTCAATCGCGAACTCAACCGCGCCCGACTGTCCGGTGATGCACTGCCGGGGGCGTTGTTCGATTGCGATGCGGAGCTGCCTGGGTTGCTGGCCACGTTGAACATGATTCACGGCGAACACCTCGAGCTGAGCTATCGCGCGCCGGCCGGTTTGCAACTGCCGTGGGATCGCGAAGATCTGCTGGAGTTGCTCGGCAACCTGCTGGACAACGCCTGCAAATGGGCGGATGCCGAGGTGCGGCTGAGCGTGGTCGAAACGGCAGAAAGGTTTGAGTTGAGCGTGGAAGACGATGGACCGGGGATTCCCGAAGACCAGCGCGCTCAGGTGTTCAGCCGCGGTACTCGGCTTGATGAACAGACGGATGGGCATGGGCTGGGGTTGGGCATCGTGCGTGACATCCTCGACCCATGGGGCGGGGTGTTGAAGTTGCAGGAAAGCGAGTGGGGCGGGTTGATGGTGATGATCGAGTTGCCCAAACGCTGACCCCAATCTGAAGAACGCCAATTAACCCTGTGGGAGCGGGCTTGCCCGCGATGGCGATGTAACAGTCAACATAGATGTTGGATGTTATGACCTCATCGCGGGCAAGCCCGCTCCACATTGGATCTGTGTTGCCTGCAAATTTTGCGGGCAACCACTAACCCTGTGGGAGCAAGCCTGCTCGCGATTGGCTTGCAGAGCCGACTTGACCCGAAGGCTGCGATCTTTTGATCTTCTGGTGTCATCAAGGTCGTTGAAAATCAAAGGATTGCAGCCTTCGACAGTGCCTACGAAGGTTGGCGTTGGCTTTGACAAGGCGGCAATGCTCCGGCACAGTGCGCGCCCTCTAATAAAACCCTTTTTCTTTAATCCGCTGGCGGCCTATGCAGACTGCCGGCCGGACTCATTCCGTTTGGCGGTGATTGCCTCACCGCGCTGTTTTTGAGGTAGCAATAATGAATGCAGTAATTGCCGCGGTCGGCATCATGCTGATCCTCAGCCTGTCCCGCGTGCATGTGGTCATCGCGCTGATCGTGGGCGCGCTGGTGGGCGGTCTGACCGGTGGTCTGGGCATCGACGCGACCCTGAAAGCCTTCAACAATGGCCTCGGTGGCGGAGCGACGGTGGCGATGTCTTATGCTTTGCTCGGCGCGTTCGCCGTGGCCATCGCCAAGTCCGGCCTGGCCCATGCGCTGGCTGACAAAGCCTTGGCCATGGTCGATCGCCAGCACGCCAACGGAGGCGGCAATGTCAAATGGCTGCTGATCGGTTTGCTGTGGGTGGTGGCTATCGCCTCGCAGAACATCTTGCCGATTCATATCGCCTTTATCCCGTTGCTGGTGCCGCCACTGTTATATGTGCTGACCAAACTGCAACTGGATCGTCGATTGATTGCCTGCCTCATTACGTTCGGTCTGATCACGCCGTATATGTTCTTGCCCGTGGGCTTCGGCAACATCTTCCTCAATGAAATTCTGCTGGCGAACGTCGCCCGCAGTGGCGTGGACATCAGCGGTATCAACGTCACCCATGCCATGGGTATTCCGGCGCTGGGCATGGTGTTTGGCTTGGCGGCAGCGTTGATCAGCTACCGCAAGAAGCGCGTTTACGACCTCGAGAA
Organism: Pseudomonas sp. S2_A02; assembly: GCF_054668495.1. Classification (NCBI taxonomy): domain Bacteria; kingdom Pseudomonadati; phylum Pseudomonadota; class Gammaproteobacteria; order Pseudomonadales; family Pseudomonadaceae; genus Pseudomonas; species Pseudomonas sp. S2_A02. Next base: position 5,745,607 of record NZ_CP162776.1, read on the forward strand.
AATCGAGAAAGTCGAACAGGTCGCGGTGCAGTACAACCCAATGAGCCTGATGATCGCCGGTCTGGCCATTGCCGTCGCGTTCATTGTTCAGTTGCTGTTGGACTCGATGATTATCGGGGCGCTGGTGGGCTTCCTGATCTTTTCGGTGTCGGGCATCGTCAAATGGCGCGACACCGATGACCTGTTCACCGAAGGCATGAAGATGATGGCGATGATCGGCTTCATCATGATCGCCGCGTCCGGGTTTGCCGAAGTGATGAAAGCCACCGGTCATGTGCAGACGCTGGTGGAGTCCTCGGCGTCGTGGATCAACCACAGCAAAGGCATCGGTGCACTGTTGATGCTGCTGGTCGGATTGTTGGTGACCATGGGCATCGGCTCGTCGTTTTCCACGGTGCCGATCCTGGCGGCGATTTTCGTGCCGTTGTGCGTGCAACTGGGCTTTAGCCCGATTGCCATCGTGTGCATCGTCGGCACTGCTGGCGCGTTGGGCGATGCCGGGTCACCCGCGTCGGATTCGACCCTGGGCCCGACCTCCGGTTTGAACATCGACGGCCAGCATCACCACATCTGGGACACCGTGGTCCCGACCTTCCTGCACTACAACCTGCCGTTGCTGGCGTTTGGCTGGGTGGCCGCGATGGTGTTGTAACCACATTTACCTTGTGGGAGCGTGGCTTGCCCGCGATGAACGATTACGCGGTGTGCCTGACAAACCGCGGCGCCTGAATCGCGGGCAAGCCACGCTCCCACAATGACCGCGTTCAACTTTTGAATTGGCCTGCCGTTATAGCCTTTAACCACGCCAAAAAAATCAAAAGAGTGAACGTTATGCGCATGAGCCTGAAGGCTAAAGTCCTGTCCCTTGCCGTCCTCCCGGTGCTGCTCTTTGCGCTGGTCATCAGTCTGACCACGCTGTTCATTCTGCAAGAGCAGGCCCGCAAGGAAGTCGAGGAAACCCGTCAGCGCCTGCTCAGCGATGCCAAGGCGACCCTGCAAAGTTATGTTGCCGTGGCCATGACCACGATCAAACCGCTGTACGACGCGGCTGCTCCCGGCGATGACGCGGCGCGGGCGCAGGTGATCAAGTTGCTGTCGAGCATCACCTACGGCAAGGACGGCTACTTCTTCGGCTACGACTCCAATACCGTGCGCCTGTTCAAGGCCAGCAGCGCCGAAGGCGTGGGCCAGAGCTTCAAGGACAACCGCGACCCGAACGGCGTCTACGTCAATCGTGACCTGGTGAAAGTCGCCAAGGACGGTACTCACTACCTGCAATACAGTTCGCCGCTGCCCGGTAACACGCAAGTGTTGGTGCCCAAACTCGGCTACACCGAATACCTGTCGAAGTGGGACATGGCGGTCGGCACCTCGGTCAACCTCGACGGCATCGAAGCGCAAGTGGCGGTGGTTGAGGCCAAGGTCCAGGAACGCATGCAAGGCGTGGTGCTGAGCATTGTCGGGATTGCCGTGGTGGTGCTGCTGGTGATCGCTGCTGCCGGGATGCTGCTGGCCAACACCATTCTGCGTCCGCTGAACCTGATGAAAGCCAACCTCGACGACATCGCGGCGGGCGAGGGCGACCTGACCCGGCGCCTGACCATTACCAGCCAGGATGAGCTCGGCGAACTGGCCGGCTCGTTCAACCGTTTCGTCGACAAGATCCACGGTTTGGTGCGGCAGATCACTGAAATGACCTCGCAACTGACCGGGCTGGTGAATCAGGTCTCCGATCAGGCACAGCGTTCGGATCAGGCCATGGAGCGTCAGCGTCACGAAACCGATCAGGTGGCCACGGCGATCAACGAAATGTCGGCGGCGGCCCAGGAAGTGGCCAAAAGCGCACAAAACGCGGCGGTCGCTGCCCAGCAGACCGATGAAGAAGGCCAGGCCGCCAAGCGCGTGGTGGCCGGCAGCATCGTGAAGATTCATGCGTTGGTGAACGATATTCGCAGCAGCGGCGTGTCTCTCGACAGTTTGCAGAAAGACGTGTCGTCGATTGTCAGTGTGCTTGGGGTGATCCGTTCGATTGCCGAACAGACCAACCTTCTGGCGCTCAACGCCGCCATTGAGGCGGCCCGCGCCGGTGAGGCCGGACGTGGTTTTGCGGTGGTCGCCGACGAAGTGCGTGCATTGGCCAGTCGCACGCAAATCAGCACCCAGGAAATCCAGAGCATGATCGACCGCTTGCAGGCCGGCACCCAATCGGCAGTCGAAGCCATGCGCCGCTCCAGCGAGGCCGGCGACGGCACGTCGGCCCAGGCCAACGAGGCGGGGGCGTCTCTGGATGCCATGGCCCAGCTGATCGGCACCATCAACTCGATGAACGCACAGATCGCCAGCGCCGCCGAGGAGCAAACCGCCGTGGCCGAAGAGATCAACCGCAGCGTGCATCAAATTGCCGTGGCCGTAGACAGCGTCGCCGACGAAACCCAGCTCGGCGCCCAGACCTCACGCAGCCTGGCCGACCTCGGTCAACGCCTGGGGCAACTGGTCGGGCAATTCCGTATCTGATTGATAGTGCTTTAGGGGCGAGGGGGCTTGCCCCAATGCCGGTAAATCAAGAAATTTGAGCGACGATAATCCTGTGGGAGCGTGGCTTGCCCGCGAAGGCGTCGTGTCATTCAACATTGATATCGACTGACACTACGCTTTCGCGGGCAAGCCACGCTCCCACAGGTCTGCGCCTTGACTTACTGGCATTAGGGTTTTTCCCCTCTCACCCCAGGGCAGTGTTCATCCCTGAGTAGCCGCATCGCGACTACCCTCATTAGTAAGCAAACACCGTCCAAGCGTTTGTTTGAACCCGTATCCGGAACGGGCGGTCATTTGCTTCAGGTGTCGCGCATCCGCGGCGCCCGGACGACCCTAACCATGGAGTCAGACTTATGAATGACGGTACCTGCGACTGCCCGAAATGTAACTGTAAGCTGGGTGAACACCCTATCGTGCGTCACGGCAAGCACTATTGCTGTGAAGCCTGCGCCAAGCATCACGAACATGGCGAAGCCTGCGCCACCAAAGGCTGCAAGTGTGCTCAACACTAACTGTTCAGCCAAAAAAGTGGAGCCTTCCAGGCTCCACTTCGGTTTGAATCTTTACTCTCCTTTTTGACGCTCAACTGGCCGGTCGCCAGGTCACATTCTCGATGCCGAATTTTTCCGCCAGCGGTTTGCTGGTCTTTTGCACCCGTTCACGGCCAAAGCGCGGGATCCGCCCGACTCCGGCGTCGCAACTTGCCCAGTGCCAAGCCTCTGCATTGTCCATTTTGTCCAGGCGGATAATGAAAGACTTGGGCTGGCCATGAAGGGTGTATTCAATAACGAAAAGTTTTGCATTGTTCATAAAGCCTGTATTCCTCCCTGTAGTTATAGAGGGATCGCGAGGCGCGGGGAAAATTCAGTCGAATTGTCGGTGGTGACAGTGACTGGCGACAGCCGGACGCCTCGTGATCATGGAGCCTTCCCGGCCCCCCAATGATCCTGGCTTAAGGCTCAAGGTGCGCCGGCGGAACCGTCACAGTCGGCATTTAAGTTGAATGTTCCGGCCCTTCGCGAGCAGGCTCGCTCCCACAGTTGATCTGCGCCGCTCACATGATTTGTGACCAACACAGACCTCTGTGGGAGCGAGCCTGCTCGCGATGCCCCTGAAGCCGAACTCAGACCTCAGGCACACCTTTCTCCCAAGCCGACCAGTTCTGCAAAATCTCCTGCACCAACGGATTCCCCGTGCGGTACAGGTTCTCCAGCGCCGGCACAAAACCGCCCTGATCGGCGTATTTGAGCAGGTTGTCCACCTCGCTCTGGCCCGGCGCCGGCCGGTCGAAGTCGGAACCGGCGCGCACCACCGCCAGGCGCCGGACGTCCACCAGCCCCTCGCGGCTGGCGCGCAGCAGCGCTTCGTAGGTGGAGTTGTCTTCCTGCTGAGTGGTGCAATAAATCCCTTCGTTATTGGTCAGCAACTTGGTCCAGGCTTCCGCCCGCTCACTCAACCGCGTTCCGGAAAACCAGGTATTGCCCGCCAGCGTGTCGCACTGGGTCACCACCGGTGGCTGATTGGCTGGCGCAGAAGGATATTTCAAGCGCCATATCGCTGACTCCTTGCTCTCGCTCAGCTGGACCTTATGGCTCAGGGCGAATGCCTTGGCCTGCAACTTCGGATTGAGTTCGAACACTTCAGTCTTGTAGTCCAGCGGCGGCTTTTCGTTCGGGCCTTTGGTGTTGATGCCCAGGTAACCGGTCGGCCAGTCTTTCGGCGCGTCGCGGGAATCCAGTTCCCACTGGGTGCCGAACTCCACCAGATAGTGCGCCCACGCGGTGGTGCCGATGGTGCCGTGGTGCGGGCTGATGCCGGCAATCCCGGCGATCAGGAAGTAACTTTTGCGCAGGTCGAATTTCGGTGACAGCGCCAGGGCCAGGGTCGAGGCTGCGGCATTGGTCTGGCCCATACCGGTGACCATCAGGCACACCTGTTGGGTGTTGCAGCGAATATTCGGGTACTCGGCGGACAGGCCCGGTACGCGAACTTCTTGCTTGAGTTCCAGGCGATCGATCCAGTTCTGCGCCTCGGGGGCGAACATGGTGATCAGCATCACTTTCGGCTGGATCGGCGCGTCGCCAGCCCACGCGGCGGAAGAGAGCAGGGTGCCACAAGCCAAGCCCACGGTAAGGGAAAGACGCATCATTGCATTCATAAAACCTCCTGATTTAAATGAGCCTTAAAACTGATAACCGACACCGGCGTAATAGCCCCAGCCGTTGGAACGGGCGCGGAAGTCACCGTCGCCGAAATTCAGCTCGCTGCCATCCTCCCAGTTGCCGCCGTTGTGGAAGTAACGGCCGACCAGGGTGAAACGCAAGTGGGTGAAGGCGTAGAGCAACACGTTGGTGGCCACGGTGGCGTTAGCGGTGCGGGCCGGGTTGTCCTTGTGCAGGTCGGAGCCGAAGTCGAAGTTGGTGAAACCGATGTAGGTCAACGAAGCGCCGTTGCTGAAACTGCTGATGGGCACTATGTACTTGAGCTGGGCGCGGTAGCCATCCCACGAATACTCATTGCTGGCGCCATAGTTTTCCCACTGGTAGCGGCCGTAGAAGTTGGCCGACAGGTTGACCCGCGAATGGGTGTCGATGTCGGTGCCGAGGCCGCTGTACAGCGTGTTGGCGCGGTTGGCGCTGTTGCTGCCGTGGTCGTAGATCCAGTCGAACGCCACGTACCATTCCTTGAACGGTCCCACGGCCAGGCTGCGGCCGGCCAGGTAGTCGATGGAAATCCGCGGTTCGTGCTCCATGAACACCGGCGAGCCATGGTCCCAGACGCCTTTGTCATGGCTGTTGCCGATGTCGAAGATCTTTGGAATGTCGATGTAGCCGTACAACTCGAACGGCCCCTTGCGGCCGAAATATTCATATTCCAGGTAGATATCGTCGGCCGGTTGCGGGCCGAAGCTGATGTCTTTGCTGCCAATGACGGTCAGGTCCTGGTTGAACCAGTCCGACAGGTAGGCACCTTTTTTCGGCGGGCTGGCTTCAGGACTGAGGGCTTCGCCCTGGGCGGATTCTTCGGCGGTGGCCGGTTGGGCCAAAACGTGGCTGCTGAGTAGTCCTGTAACGCTGGCCAGCAGCAAGGAAACAGCAAAGGTGCGCGAGCAAGTCACGCGGCTGGAGGTGCAGTGCATTAAAAGTCCCTTTTTGTGCGGATCGAAAACCCGGTGGAGCGGGTTTGCGCGGTTAGGTGGCGAACAGGCCGGTATCGGTCACTCGCAAACGTTTGCATAAGGCATACCAGTTTTGTTCAATTGGCTGAAAAATAGGGGGAAACGGTGGTTTTGCTGTCCCTTTGGTCAAGGATTTCGGGGGGGAGCAGAGGGCGTTGTATTCAGGGCGAAGGGGATATGGCGGGGATATGCACCAAAGTGGTGTCGACTGTCAGATCAGTAACCCGATGGGTGGCAATAGAGATGTTGTGACAAAGATGGCAAAGGAGCTTTTGTGGCGAGGGAGCTTGCTCCCGCTGGGCTGCGCAGCAGCCCCAAAACCTTGCAACGGTGACTCAAAATCCCCGCCCGCCAGTATTGCGGGTGCTTCGCACCCGAGCGGGAGCAAGCTCCCTCGCCACAATGGATCGCTTATTCCTGCGGGTTGTGAAGACCCTGTAGGAATGGGGTTGCTGTAGAATCCTCGGCATTGACTTCACAAGGTGCACCCCCGATGAGCGAGCCGATTCGTCTGACCCAGTACAGCCACGGCGCAGGCTGTGGCTGCAAGATTTCGCCCCAGGTGCTGGAGGTGATTCTGGCCGGCAGCGGCGCCCAGAACCTGGACCCGAAACTCTGGGTCGGCAACGCCTCGCGCGATGACGCGGCGGTGTATGCCATCGACGAAGAGCGCGGCGTAGTATCGACCACCGACTTTTTCATGCCGATCGTCGACGATCCGTTCGACTTCGGTCGCATTGCCGCCACCAACGCCATCAGCGATATCTACGCCATGGGCGGCGATCCGTTGATGGCGATTGCGATCCTCGGTTGGCCGGTCAATGTGCTGGCGCCGGAGATAGCCCGGGAAGTGATTCGCGGCGGGCGTTCGGTCTGCGATGAGGCGGGGATTCCACTGGCCGGCGGCCATTCCATCGACGCGCCAGAGCCGATCTTCGGCCTGGCCGTGACCGGGCTGGTGGAAAAGCGCCACATGAAGCGCAACGACACCGCCACTGCCGGTTGCTTGTTGTACCTCACTAAACCCTTGGGCATCGGCATTCTCACCACGGCCGAGAAGAAGGGCAAGTTGCGCACTGCCGACATCGGCCTGGCCCGCGACTGGATGTGTACCCTGAACAAACCCGGCAGCCGTTTTGGCAAACTCGACGGCGTGACCGCAATGACCGACGTCACCGGTTTTGGCCTGCTCGGGCACTTGGTGGAGATGGCCGACGGCAGCAACGTCACCGCCCGCATCGAATATGACCGGGTGCCGCGCCTGCCGGGCGTCGAGTATTACCTCGATCAGGGCTGTGTGCCGGGCGGCACGCTGCGCAATTTTGACAGTTATGCCAACAAGGTTGGCCGGCTCCAGGAGTTGCACAAACGCGTGCTCTGCGACCCGCAGACCAGCGGCGGCCTGCTGATTGCAGTCACCCCTGAAGGTAACGAACAATTCCTCAAAATAGCCGCCGAACTCGGTCTGACCCTTGAGCCGATCGGCGAACTGGTTGAGCGACAGACTAACGCGGTAGAGGTGTTTTTGATGTCCATCGACTTCACCGATTACCGCGACGTCTTTCTCAACGACCGGCCGATGATGGATACCCGTGCGCCAGTCGAATTCCTCAAGGGCTCATTCCCCGGCGTGGTCAATCTGCCGCTGATGAATGACCTTGAGCGGCAACGGATCGGCACTTGCTACAAGCAGCAAGGTCAACAAGCAGCCATCACGCTGGGACATCAATTGGTGTCTGGCGAGATCAAGGCCGAGCGCATCCAGGCCTGGGCCGATTTTGCCCGGGCTCATCCGGATGGTTATTTGTATTGTTTTCGTGGCGGCTTGCGTTCGCAAATCGTTCAGCAATGGCTCAAGGACGAAGCAGGTATCGACTATCCGCGGGTCGGTGGCGGCTACAAGGCCATGCGCACCTTTTTGCTCGACACGCTCGATCAGGCCATTGCCCAGTGTGACTTCGTTTTGCTGGGTGGCATGACCGGCACCGGCAAGACCGAGGTGCTCACGCAATTGAGCAACGGGCTGGACCTTGAAGGCCACGCCCATCATCGCGGCTCCAGCTTCGGCAAGCGCGCCACCGGCCAACCCTCCAACATCGACTTTGAAAACCGCCTGGCCGTGGACGTGCTGAAGAAGCGCGCCCATGGCATCGAACAGTTCGTGCTGGAAGACGAGAGCCGCGCGATTGGCAGTTGCGCCTTGCCGCTGCCGCTGTATCAGGGCATGCAGCAGTTTCCGATGGTTTGGCTGGAAGATAGCCTGGAAGGGCGGGTCGAACGGATCCTTCGCGATTACGTGGTGGACTTGTGTGCTGAGTTCATCGAAGTGCATGGCGATGAAGGCTTCGCGCTGTTTTCCGAGCGGATGCTGGCGAGCCTGAACAATGTCCAGAAACGTCTGGGTGGCGAACGCCATCGGCGGATGTTGACCTTGATGGAAGACGCGCTGGCAGAACAGGCGAACAGCGGTGCGGTGGATTTGCACCGGGGCTGGATCGAAGGGTTGCTGCGAGAGTATTACGACCCGATGTATGCGTTTCAGCGGGAAAAGAAGGGGACGCGGATCGAGTTTGTCGGGGAGCGGGGGGCAGTCATTGAGTATCTGCGGGAGCGTGGCAAACAGCTGCTTTGATGTTGTTTTTGCCGGCCTCATCGCGGGCAAGCCCGCTCCCACAAGGGGCCGCGTCGATCACAAATCTGTGTTCCACCCCGGGCCACTGTGGGAGCGGGCTTGCCCGCGATGAGGCCGTGACAGGCACTATAAAACTCGAAGCACCACCACGATCACAGCTTACGTCGGACAGCTCTCCTGACCGTTATCCAGCCCTTGCTTGTAGCTGTGGCTCTGCAGGCTGGCCTTGCCGTTGTGCCAGGTCAGCGTGAGTACGTACAGCGAATCGTAGTCGCTGGACGCCCAGTCATCGGCGATGTTCTGTTTCTTGCCGACGGCTTCCTCTGCGACTTTATTGATCAGTTCGGGCAGGTAGCCATGGGACCAGGCCGTATAAATGACCGAGTTGTGATACTTGTCGTGCAGCAGTTCATCCGCCAGATCGCTGGTGTCGTTGGCCGAGAAGTTGATGTTCACCGGCAAGCCGAGCTTGATTGCGCTGGGGCTGATGGTCATCAGGGGGCGGATGTAACTGTAGGAATTATCAAATTCGCCTTCCTCGACATTGCGCGTCGGGTTGGCGGCGAACACGTAGTTGGCCTTGCCGAATTTTTCCGGCAACAAGGTGGCCAGATCGATGGCGCGATTCAGCCCCTGACAATTGAGCTGACCCAGGCCGCCGGCGGGTTTTTCCGCGTGACGCAGAAATACCAGCGTCTGAGTGCCGTCCGCCGGTTGGGCGCGGCTTTCACTGGACTCCAACGACAAAAACAACACGCTGGCCGCCAGCAGGGCAGACAGGAAGATATAGGCGCGATGTTTGAAGCGTTGAGCGAATTTCAATGGATTCATCATCGAATAGGTCATCTTCAGCGTATTCGGTTAGGGCTGACAAACCTTCATACCGCCAGCTCTCAGCATCCGGGTGTTTTCCATGTGGTTGACCCGGTCCGTTTCCTGCGGGGCAATGCTCAGAGTCCTTTGAAGCCTTTTGGTTCGATCTGAGTGAGGTACCCGGCACTTTAGCGGCAACCTTGAACGGATTGCGGGAAAGCTTATCGACAGGATGTTGCGGATTTATGGACACGGCATACACCTTACCCTTTGTAGGAGCTGCCGAAGGCTGCGATTTGTTGATCTTTCTCTTCGGCACCCCCCTGAGAGCGCCAAAAGATCGCAGCCTTCGGCAGCCTCCTACATTATGATCTTCAGTCCGATTTCCTCGTGGATGCCCCTTATGACCGATTTGTCTGCATTCCCTATCACTCAAAAATGGCCGGCCCAGTACCCGGAGTGGATTCAGCTTTATTCCTTGCCAACGCCCAATGGCGTCAAGGTTTCCATCATGCTCGAGGAGATCGGGCTGCCCTACGAGCCGCATCGTGTGGGCTTCGAGACCAACGATCAGCTGTCTCCCGAGTTTCTGTCGCTGAACCCCAATAACAAGATCCCGGCGATCCTCGACCCCCACGGTCCGGGGGACCAACCGCTGGCGTTGTTCGAGTCCGGGGCGATTCTGATTTACCTCGCGGACAAGAGCGGACAACTGCTGGCGAAGGAATCGGCGGCGCGTTACGAGACCATTCAGTGGCTGATGTTTCAGATGGGCGGTATCGGGCCGATGTTCGGTCAGCTCGGTTTTTTCAACAAATTCGCCGGCAAGGACTACGAAGACAAGCGTCCGCGTGATCGTTATGTCGAAGAAAGCAAGCGCTTGCTTCAGGTTCTTGATGGACGTCTGGAGGGGCGCAACTGGATCATGGGCGAGCGCTATACCATCGCCGACATTGCGACCTTTCCATGGGTGCGCAACCTGATCGGCTTCTATGAGGCCGGCGACTTGGTGGGCATCCGGAACTTCCCCAACGTCACCCGCGTGCTGGAACGCTTCCTGGCAAGGCCGGCGGTGATTCGCGGACTGGAAATCCCCAAGCAACCCCTTTGAGTTATCGCACTGAACCTGTGGGAGCGGGCTTGCTCGCGAAAGCGGTGGGTCAGTCGACATCAATGTTGAATGATAGCCCGCCTTCGCGAGCAAGCCCGCTCGCACAGGGTTCTGTGCTGGATGCGGTGATTGTTGCCGCCGCGGTAACGCAGTCTTGAGTGATCGAGGTTTGTGCCCCGCGCCTTGCAGCGCATAAGCTGCGCCCTTTACGACTTTTGTCTCATTCGCCGTTTTTCAGGAAGACCCATGTCCAGTCAGTTCCCCGAAGCACGTCCACGCCGTCTGCGTCGCAATGCGAGCCTGCGCAGCCTGTTCCAGGAAACCGAGTTCAGCTTGAACGACCTGGTGCTGCCGATTTTCGTCGAGGAAGAAATCGATGATTTCGTGCTGATCAAGAGCATGCCCGGGGTGATGCGCATTCCCGAGTCGAAGCTGGCCGGCGAGATCGAGCGTTACGCTCGGGCCGGGATCAAATCGGTGATGACATTTGGCGTGTCCCATCATCTGGACAGCAGCGGCAGCGACACCTGGAGCGAGAATGGTCTGGTGTCGCGCATGTCGCGTATTGCCAAGGACGCCGTGCCGGAAATGATCGTGATGTCCGACACCTGTTTCTGCGAGTACACCGACCACGGCCATTGCGGTGTGCTGCACCACCACGAAGTCGACAACGACCAGACCCTGAACAACCTCGGCAAACAAGCCGTGGCCGCCGCCCGCGCTGGCGCTGATGTGATCGCTCCGTCGGCGGCCATGGACGGGCAGGTCCAGGCCATTCGCCGGGCACTCGATGAAGCGGGTTTCAGCCAGACTGCGATCATGGCCTATTCGACCAAATTCGCTTCGGCACTCTATGGCCCGTTCCGCGAGGCCGGTGGCAGTGCGCTGAAGGGTGACCGCAAAAGCTATCAGATGAACCCGATGAACCGCCGCGAAGCCGTGCGGGAATCGCTGATGGACGAGCAGGAAGGCGCCGACGCGCTGATGGTCAAACCGGCCGGCGCGTACCTGGACATCATCCGGGACATCCGCGAAGCCTCGCGTTTGCCGCTGTCGGCGTATCAGGTGAGTGGCGAGTACGCGATGATCAAATTCGCCGCGCAGGCCGGGGCAATCGATGAAGACCGAGTAGTGCGTGAGAGCCTGGGGGCGATCAAGCGGGCCGGGGCGGATTTGATTTTCACCTACTTCGCGATGGACCTGGCCCTGGCCGGGATCTAAAGACCACCAGAAACCTAATGTGGGAGCGAGCCTGCTCGCGATAGCGGACGTTCAGCTACATCGATTTTGAATGTGCCGCCGTCATCGCGAGCAGGCTCGCTCCCACATTTGATCTTCAGTGGTCTTGGGTTCAGCCGACGAAAGGCCGAATCCCGCGGTCCCGGAAATACCGTTCGATCACTTTCGGATCGGCGCTGTACTCGGCAATCGCTACATAGGTATCCGGCCGCAGCAGGTAAAACCCGTTGCGCGCCAGCCCCACCGTTTCAAACACCGGTCGCCAGTCGAACACCTGCAACGGTAGGTGATGCTCGGTGCACCAGGCAATCATCTCATTGCTGGTCTCGCCATACACATGCACCTGCCAGGCCGGATTTTTCAGCGATTCGAAATTGTCCCCTTCGCCATCGTGGGCCCAGGGCAGGCGATCACCTCCGTGAACATGACCTGCAACGCCCTCGCTCAGCGGCATGCCGCGATAGTTGAGGGTGGTCTGTGACACCGTGCGAAACATGAACTCCCGGGCCGCCTCAAACGAGATCATTTTCGGGATCAAAAAGGGGGCCACGCGCATACGCACCATGTCAGCAATTGGCCCATCGGCCGTGACGAAACTAAAGACCCGATCGGTGGTGGCCACCAGGCGCCGGGCAAAGGCGATGCGTTCGGTTTCATAACTGTCGAGCAGTTTGGGCGTGGCGCCGCCGCTCAATACTGTCGCGAGCTTCCAGGCCAGATTGATCGCATCGCCAATCCCGGTGTTCATGCCCTGGCCACCCGCCGGGCTGTGGACATGGGCGGCGTCACCCAGCAAAAACGCGCGCCCGGTGCGAAAGTGATCCGCAACCCGGTGATGCACGCGGTAGGTCGAGAACCAGTTCACCTGATCGATCTGCAGCTTTAAATTCTCGATGGCCCGTCTGCTGACGTCTTCAAACTGGAGGGTTTCGGCGCGGTCGGCACGCTCGTCGCGAACCGTGCCAATCAGGCGGGCGCGACCTTCGTCGGACAAGGGGAAAATGGCGAGGAAGTCGGCTTCATCAAGGTCCACATGCAGTTCGCCGTTGAACGTGGGGCCGCGAGCCTGTACATCCGCCACGTAGAAAATCTGCTGGTAGGTGCCACCCGGAAAACCGGTGTCCAGCGTTTTGCGCACAATCGACCGGGCGCCGTCGCAGCCGGCGAGGTAACAGGCCTGGCAGGTTTGCTGCTGGCCATCGGGCAAGCGCAGCCGGGCGGTGATGCCGTCGCCGGTTTCCTCGAAGCTTTGCAGTTCGGTATCGCGCTCCACTTTAATACCGAAGGCCTCCAGTCGTTCGATCAGCAGGCGTTCGTGCTCGTCTTGCGGATAGATTTCCAGAAACGCGTAGGGCGTCAGACCCTCGCCGATGGTGCTCAGCGGCAGGCGCGCGACCGGTTCGCCCTTGACCCAGAAATTCGCCGCGGCCACTTTATGGCCGTTTTGCACAACGGCGTCGCTGAGGTCGAGCTGGCTATACAGTTCAAGCGTTCGCGCCTGTACCGCCAGCGCACGTGAAGTGGTGCCGGGTTCCGACGTCTTGTCGACAATCCGCACCGCAATCCCCAGTTTGCTCAACCACAGCGCCAGTACCAGCCCGGTCGGGCCGGCGCCGATGATCAGCACGTCGCTACGGTTCATGAGCCTGTCCTCCTCGGTATGTGGATCAAGTATGGTTCAGCCCGGATGCACCGGCCTCCCGGCTGCCCAACGGAAAACACCCCCGTGTAACAGCGCCACAGCGCTACGGGGCAGGGGAACAGTCCGTGTCTGTCACAGTCATAGCCTGCGCCATGCCATTGATCGTATGGTTAACCCGGCTCAACGGATTTTGATGGAGCACCATGCAAGCCAATCGATTGATCATGAGCATCGCGGCACTGTTGGTCCTGGCCGGTTGCGGTAGCCAACGCACGCAGGAACCGCCGGCCCGCAAGCCTGCCGAGGTCAAGTCAGAGATCATGCGTCTGCTCCCGGCCAAGACAGCCGACAGCCAAGGCTGGGCCACAGACATCTACGCGGCATTTGCCGCACAAAAGATTCCACCGACCACGCAAAACCTGTGTTCGGTACTCGCGGTCACTGAGCAGGAATCGACGTTTCAGGCTGATCCGCGGGTGCCGGGCCTGGGCACGATCGCCCGGGACGAGATCGACCGCCGCGCCGCCAAGGCCCACATTCCCGGTCTGCTGGTGAGCGGTGCCTTGCAGGTAAGCTCACCCAATGGCAAAAGTTACAGTGACCGGCTGAATGCCGCGCGCAGCGAAAAAGAGCTCAGCGCGATTTTCGATGACTTCATCGGCATGGTGCCCATGGGGCGGACGCTGTTCGATGGTTTCAACCCGGTGCACACCGGCGGGCCGATGCAGGTCAGCATCGATTTTGCAGAGCAGCAGGCGCGGGATTATCCCTACCCGGTGAACGGCTCGATTCGCCGCGAAGTGTTTACGCGTCGCGGCGGTATGTATTTCGGTATTGCCCACTTGCTTGGTTACCCGGTGAGCTACAAGCAGCCGCTGTATCGCTTCGCCGATTTCAACGCCGGTTGGTACGCCAGCCGCAATGCGGCGTTTCAGAACGCGGTAAGTCGTGCGACGGGTATTGCGCTGGCGCTGGATGGCGATCTGGTGCGCTACGGTTCGATCATGCCGGGCACCACGGAATTGGCGGTGCGCACTCTCGGCAAGCAGTTGGACATGCGCAACCTCACTATTCGGGATCAATTGGAGGAGGGTAAAGGTCTCGAATTCGAGGACACCAAGCTTTATCGGCGGGTCTTTGCTTTGGCCGAACAGGCCGAAGGCCGGCCATTACCCCGAGCGGTGTTGCCGGGGATCCTCCTGCAAAGCCCGAAAATCACCCGCAAACTCACCACGGCGTGGTTCGCCAAGCGGGTCGATGAGCGTTATCAACGCTGCATGAAGCGCGCGGGGATGTAACCGAACCAAAAAATGACTATAAAAAAACCCGGCTGATGAGGCTAATGCCAGTCAGTTACGGTGCGAAACCTGTGGGAGCGGGCTTGCTCGCGAAAGCGGTGGGTCAGGCAACATCAATGTTTAATGTGCCGCCGTCTTCGCGAGCAAGCCCGCTCCCACATGGATTGCGCTTAACTGACTGGCATTGGCTGATGAGGCCGGGTTTTTTATTGAGTACTGCGGTAAAACCCTTCATTCAGGCAACGCGATTCTGGATCAGGCGATCGGATCCACCTTCGGCCACGCGATTCTCGATCAGACGATCAGAGCCACCTTCGGCCACGCGATTCTGGATCAGGCGATCGGAGCCACCTTCGGCCACGCGATTCTCGATCAGACGATCCGAACCACCTTCAGCGACGCGATTTTCGATCAGGCGATCGGAGCCACCTTCAGCGACGCGATTCTCGATCAGGCGATCGGAGCCACCTTCGGCGACGCGATTCTGGATCAGGCGATCCGAACCACCTTCAGCCAAACGGCTTTCAATCAGACGATCCGAACCGCCTTCAGCGACGACCGGGTGAGCAGAGGAAGCGGCGAAAGCGTTAACTGCAAAAACCGAGAAAGCGATGCTGAGGAGGATTTGGCGTTTCATGGTGATGTGCTCCGGGGTGTTATTGGTTGGGTATGGAGCGGATGTTACGCCGCGGATTTTTTATGAGAACTTCATTGACGTGATGGTGAACATCGACGCTGATGATGATTACAACGACGGTCCTGTGGGCCTGATCGCGAAAGCGCTACTACATTTGACGGATGAATTGACTGCCCCGCCGCTTTGGCCGAGCGCAATCTTCGGTAGCTGCTACAAAGAGAGAGTCGCAGAGGAGATTTAGTCATGTACCAGCTCTACGGGCATCAGAACTCAGGTGCGGCCGCCATCGAAGCCGCGTTGGAACTGTGCGAGGTTCCTTATCGCTTCATCGATGTTTCATCGTCCCCGGAGGCGGTTCAGGCATTGGAGAAGCTCAACCCGCTCAAGCAGATTCCCACCCTGCAACTGCCCGATGGCGGTGTTCTGACCGAGAGTGCGGCCATCCTGATTCATCTGGGCCTCACGTTCCCGGAGTCGAACCTGCTGCCGGAAAACCCGCTCAAGCGTGATCAGGTTATTCGGGGCCTGGTGTACATCGTCAGCAATTGCTATGCAGCCATCGGCATCATCGATTACCCCGAGCGCTGGCTGGCCGAGGCGGACGAATCATCCAGGGAAAACCTTATGGCCGGTGCCCGCCAGCGCCTGCACTGGAGTTGGGAGGTGTTTGCCGATCAGTTCGCCGGCAAATTGTACTTGGCCGACGGAACACCGGGCGCGCTGGATATTCTGGCGGCGGTGGTGACCCGCTGGGCGGGCACTCGGGAGCACCTGCGCGGTGCGCGGCCGGGGTTCTCCGCCTGGCTCGAACGCTTCGACCGGCACCCTGCGTTGGCACCGGTTTTCGCGCGGCATTGGCCATCTTAAGAACACTGCCAATCAAAATGCGGGAGCGGGCTTGCTCGCGAAAGCGGTGTATCAGTCACCATAAGTATCGACTGATATACCGCTTTCGCGAGCAAGCCCGCTCCCACAGGGGGAAATTGGCGGTATGTCGCAATCACTCGCCGCGGATGTACTGCTCCAACTGCCGAATCAGTTCAGCCTGTTCGGCAATGGCTTCCTTGACCAGGTCGCCGATGGACAGCAAGCCGATCAACTCGCCGTTTTCTACCACCGGCAAGTGCCGCAGGCGTTTTTCGGACATGATGCCCATGCAGGTTTCGACGGTTTGATGGGTGTCCACGGTGATGACCGGCGCCACCATGATATCGCTGACCGGTGTGCCCACAGAGGAGCGCCCCTTGAGCACCAGTTTGCGCGCATAGTCACGCTCGCTGATGATGCCGACGACCTTTCCCTCTTTCAGCACCGGTAACGCGCCGACGTTTTTTGCGGCCATCACCATCAGCGCTTCCAGCACCATTTGATGAGGCGCAATGGTGTGGACTTCCTGATTCTGTTGGGCCTTTAACTTGAGCAGTTGGGCGACGGTTTTCATGACGGATTCTCGGGTGTTGTCGTTGTTCTTGAAGAATCGTAGAGACGCGCTCGCAGAGCAAGGCAGAAAGCGGCACATACAGCGCGAAAAGCGTCATTCGGCGATTTTTCTTTGTAAAAGCCCGCCCCTGAGCGACGAAAATCCTGTGGGAGCGTGGCTTGCCCGCGAAGAATGCACCGCGGTTTTTCAGGTACTACGCGTCATCGTTCTTCGCGGGCAAGCCACGTTCCCACAGGTTCTGCGTTTTAACTTGCCCACATTAGGGCAAGCCCCCTCACCACACCGCCGATCACGCGTAGAATTACCCCTTGAATCAGATCGTTGAGGTTGCAGTGGTGGATTTACAGCAGGGCTTCGTGCTGACCCGGCATTGGCGCGATACCCCGGCGGGCACGGAAGTCGAGTTCTGGCTGGCGACCGATGCCGGTCCCCGGCGTATCCGCCTGCCGCATCAACCGTCGGTAGCGTTCATTCCGGCAGCCCAACGCGAGCAAGCCGAAGCGCTGCTGCGCGGCGAGAAAAACCTCGAGCTGAAGCCCTTGGCGCTGCTGGACTTCGAACATCGCCCGGTGCTTGGCCTGTATTGCCAGCAGCACGGTCAGTTGATGCGCCTGGACACCGCGCTGCGCAGGTCAGGCGTCGATGTATTCGAAGCCGACATCCGCCCGCCGGAACGCTACATGATGGAGCGTTTCATCACCGCGCCCGTTCTGTTCGGCGGCACATCCAGCGCCGAAGGCCTGCTGCTCGACGCGCAAATGAAACCCGACCCTGGCTACCGACCGAAGCTCAGGCTGGTCTCACTGGACATCGAAACCACCGCCCAGGGCGAGTTGTATTCCATCGCTCTGGAAGGCTGCGGCGAGCGTCAGGTGTACATGCTCGGGCCGCCCAATGGCGATGACAGTGGGGTGGATTTCCAGCTCGAATACTGCGACTCGCGAACCCTGCTGCTGAAAAAACTCAATGAATGGTTCGCCCGGCACGACCCCGACGCCATCATCGGCTGGAATGTCGTGCAGTTCGATCTGCGCGTACTGCACGAACATGCTCGTCGCTTGGCGGTGCCGCTGAAACTGGGGCGTGGCGGTGAAGAAATGCAGTGGCGCGAGCACGGCAGCCGAAATCATTACTTCGCTTCGGCCGCCGGCCGGCTGATCATCGACGGCATCGAGTCGCTGCGCTCGGCGACTTGGAGCTTCCCCTCGTTCAGCCTGGAAAATGTCGCACAAACCCTGTTGGGCGAAGGCAAGTCGATCGACAACCCGTACCAGCGCATGGACGAAATCAATCGCATGTTTGCCGAGGACAAACCGGCCCTGGCGAAGTACAACCTCAAGGACTGTGAACTGGTGACGCGGATCTTCGCCAAGACTGAGTTGCTGACCTTCCTGCTCGAGCGCGCCAGCGTCACCGGTTTGCCAGCGGACCGCAGCGGTGGCTCGGTGGCGGCGTTCACGCACCTGTATATGCCGTTGATGCACCGGCAGGGCTTCGTCGCACCGAACCTCGGCGGAAAACCACCGGAGGCCAGCCCCGGCGGTTTTGTCATGGACTCGCAACCGGGGTTGTACGAATCGGTGCTGGTGCTCGATTACAAAAGCCTCTATCCGTCGATCATCCGCACCTTCCTGATTGATCCGGTGGGCTTGATCGAAGGGCTCAAGCATCCCGACGACAGCGAGTCGGTGCCGGGTTTTCGCGGTGCACGTTTCTCCAGAACCCGGCATTGCCTGCCGGCCATTGTCGCCCGGGTTGCCGAAGGTCGTGAAACCGCCAAGCGCGAACACAACGCGCCGCTGTCCCAGGCCCTTAAGATCATCATGAATGCCTTCTACGGCGTCCTCGGCTCCAGCGGTTGCCGCTTCTTCGATACACGGCTGGCATCGTCCATCACCTTGCGTGGGCACGAGATCATGTTGCGCACCCGCCAGTTGATCGAAGCGCAGGGCCATGCGGTGATCTATGGCGACACCGACTCGACCTTTGTCTGGCTCCGGCGTCCCCACGGCCAGGCAGAAGCCGCGCAGATCGGTCACGTGCTGGTGGACCACGTCAACCAGTGGTGGCGTGAGCATGTGAAACAGCAATACGGGCTGAAAAGTGCCCTGGAGTTGCAGTTCGAAACCCACTACAAGCGCTTTCTGATGCCGACCATTCGCGGCGCCGAGGAGGGCAGCAAGAAGCGCTATGCCGGGTTGGTCACCCGCGCAGATGGCACCGATGAAATGGTCTACAAGGGCCTGGAAACCGTGCGCACCGACTGGTCGCCGTTGGCCCGGCAATTCCAGCAGGAGCTGTACCTGCGCATCTTCAATCGCAAGCCCTATCAGGATTACGTACGTGACTATGTGCGCAGGACGTTGGCGGGGGAATTCGACGAGCGCCTGATCTATCGCAAACGCCTGCGCCGTACCCTCGACGACTATCAACGTAACGTGCCGCCCCATGTGCGGGCCGCGCGGATCGCCGACGACTACAACGACCAGCAGGGACGCCCGCGGCAATATCAGAATGGCGGCTGGATCAGTTATGTCATCACCGTCGCCGGCCCCGAGCCGCTGGAAGTCCGCAGCGCGCCCATCGACTACGACCATTACGTCACCCGGCAGCTGCAACCGGTGGCGGATGCGATCCTGCCGTTCGTGGATGACGATTTTTCAACGCTGATTGGGGGGCAACTGGGCTTGTTTTGAGTCCAGCAGCGACAACGTCCAGCCATCCGGTATGCCATGAAAATACTGATCCAGCGCCTGATGGAACAGGCTGCCTTTTGGCGAAACCTGGGCGAACAGCGTCATCGATGAGTGAAACTTGAGGTTATCGGGATGGCCGAAAATCTTGGCGATCGACTGATGAGGAACGTCCAGGACCAATTGCGTGCAGGCACGCAAGCGTGGCCCCAGCAACGGATGCTCCAGGTACGCCGTGGCTTCTTCGCTGGAGCGAATGGCAAAGTAGCGGGACATCTCGCTGTCGCCCAGTCCGCAAAACTGCGGAAAGATAAACCACATCCAGTGCCGGCGCTTCTGGCCGGCGCGCAGTTCCTCCTGTACCCACTCGAACACAGGGTCCTGCGCCTGGACGAAGCGTGGCAAGTTGAAAGAGTCGAGCTGATCGGTACTTCTCATGCCGATGCCCTCTGACAGAACCGCGATGGCTCAGACCATAGCCAACCGCTGCTTGCGTTGTGGCGCGCGAAAAGCTTGGTCCAGCGCCTCCAGATCCCCAACTTCAAGCCGCAATTGCGCCGCTTGCGCATTGAGCTGCACATGCTCGGGACGGACCGCCTTGGGGATGGCGATCACGCCGTTCTGACGCAGAATCCATGCCAGCGCTACCTGCGCGGGTGTCGCCTCGTGACGGACGGCAATCTGCATGAGCGTCGAGTTGGCCAGCATGTGCCCGCCCTGGCCGATCGGACAATAGGCCATCACCGGCATCCTTTGGTGTTGGCTCCAGGGGAGCAAATCAAATTCGATGCCGCGCTCTTCCAGGTTATACAGCACCTGATTGGTGGCGCAGGTGGGCGAGGCCAATTCTTCCAGGTCATCCAAGTCGAAGTTGGACACCCCCCAACGGTCGATTTTGCCGCTTTCACGCAGCCGTTCGAAGGCATCGACGGTTTCCTCAAGGGGATACTCGCCGCGCCAGTGCAACAGGTAAAGATCGATGTAATCGGTTTTCAAACGCCGTAGGCTACGTTCGCAGGCTTGGGGGATGCCTAGGCAGCTGGCGTTGTGGGGGTAGACCTTGCTGACCAGAAAAACCTGGTCTCGCCTGCCTGCGATGGCTTCACCCACCACCTCTTCAGCGCCTCCTTCGGCGTACATTTCAGCGGTGTCGATCAGGGTCATGCCCAACTCGATGCCCAAACGCAGCGCTGCAACTTCCTTTGTGTGTCGGGAGCGTTCCTCTCCCATGCGCCAGGTTCCTTGGCCGATGACCGGCACATGGATGCCGGCCAACTCAAGAGTACGCATGAATCCTCCTTACCGAAGCCCGATCGATACTTCAGTTGGCAGCAAAATAGCCCGGTGGTTCCATGGACATGTCGAAAGATCGCAGCCTGCGGCAGCTCCTACAGGGCGGGGCATACCCGGGGGCCGGTGAGCTGCCGAAGGCTGCGATCTTTTGATCTACAGGGTAGAAAACTTATACACCGTGGTCTGGCTATAGTGCTTGCTCGGATCCAGCCGTGTGGACGGGAAATTCGGCTGGTTCGGCGAATCCGGATAATGCTGCGTCTCCAGAGTAAACGCCCCCCAATGCGGATAGATCTTGCCAGCCTTGCCCTTGACCGTCCCATCGAGGAAGTTGCTGGTATAGAACTGCACACCCGGTTCAGTCGTGTAGAGCTGTAGCCGGCGCCCGGATTGCGGATCGCTGACATCGGCGGCGAGTTTGCCCAGATCACCCTTGGCGTCCAACACCCAGTTGAAATCGAAACCGCCTTGTTTCGGTTCGGCGAACTTCAGTTGCGGGTGATCAACCTTGATGTGTTGACCGATGGCGGTCGGTTGAGTGAAGTCCATGGGTGTGCCGGCGACCGGGGCCAGTTCACCGGTAGGGATCAGTTTGCCGGTGACCGGTGTGTAACGGGCGGCATGCAAGGTCGCAAGTTGCTTCAGCACGTCGCCATTGCCCGCGCCGGCCAGGTTGAAATAACTGTGGTTGGTCAGGTTCAACACGGTGGGTTTATCGGTGCTGGCCTTGTACTCGATGCGCAGCTCATTGCTCTCGGTGAGGCTGTAGGTGACTTCGGTTTTCAGGTTACCCGGGAAACCCATTTCACCGCCCGCCGACAGGTATGTCAGGGTCACGCCCACCGAATCCTTGCCTTTGCTCGGTTCGGCTTTCCATACACGCTTGTCGAAACCCTGGGCCCCGCCGTGCAGTGAATTGCTGCCGTCGTTGAGTGGCACTTGATAGCGTTTGCCGTCCAGTTCGAAGGCGCCGTTGGCCAGGCGGTTGCCGAAGCGGCCGATGGTCGCGCCAAAGTACGCGGTGCCGCTTTGATAACCCTGCACATCATCGAAGCCCAGCACCACATCGTCGAGCTTGCCGTTTTTGTCCGGCACTTTCAGCGACTGCAGAATCCCGCCGTAGGTAATGACCGTGGCTTGCAGGCCATGGCTGTTGCGCAAGATGTATTGCTCGACGGGCGTGCCGTCATTGGTTTTGCCGAAGGCTTTGTGTTCGCTGGACAAACCGGTGGCGTGAGCGGGGAGGGTGGCGATCATCAGGGACAGTCCGAGGCCGGAGAGCAGGTATCGAGATTGAAGCATGGTTGACCTTCCTTTTTGTTGTTTTGTGAGAAGTAGTCATACTAATAATCGAGTATTAACGCGATCAAGGAAGGATTTATAGCTTATTCAGGCAGTGTTGCAATTATAAAGTATGACTAATGTGCGGTCGCTTTCACGGTGATCAGCGTTTACGGACCACCGGCACTGCACTTTTCCAGCTTTCACGGTTCTATCCTTGGCCAGCCCGCGGCGATCCCCACCGCCGGCCCATGCCCAAGTTCAAGAACCCATGGCTCGAGTTTTACCCCGCTTTACCCCGCACATTCGCCGTTATTGCTTGCTGCTGATTGGCCTGTCGATCCTCTTCGCCAGTGGCTGCAGCCATCAGCCGGGCAACGATATCGTCAGCCAGTTTCGCAACGGCCAACCCCAGGAATTCCTCCAGACCAGCGTTGACCGCATGGCGACCCTGACGATGCGTGACAACCTCGAAAGCCTCTACCTGCTGATGAACAAGCTCTACCTGCGCAATCCGGAGGAGCTGAAGAAATCCGGCTTCCTCGATGTTGGCACCGCGGAAAAACAAGTGCGCATGGCCATCGAACAGCAAGAGCCGCTACCCACACTTGGCGGCAAAAAAGACCTCGCCGCGCTGAGTTACGCCATGAGCCCGGAATTCCTTGGCGACCGGGTCGGTGCCTTCATCTATGCCATCGGCAGCATGCTGGTCACCGCCCACGGCAATCGGTTGGAGTTCTACATGACGGATGCGATCAACCCGACCTTCGTCAGTAATGCCGCGCGCAACATCGAGAAAGCCACCTGGATCTTGAGTCAGCGACAAAACAAGCAAGGCGAGCCGTTGCTGTTTTCCAACGAAATCTCGGAGGAGGGCAGTAACCTGAGCTTTGCCGTGGAGTTCGGCAAAATCGTCGCGCGGCTGGACCTGCTGACCCAGATGCTCGATGAACGCTACCGGCGGATCGGCCTCAACTACGCCCAGAGTTTGCTGTTCCTGAATTTCTTGCCAGTGCAGTAATTAGAGTAGTGAGCCCAAATCCCCTGTGGGAGCGGGCTTGCTCGCGAATGCGTCGTGTCAGTCGCCATGAGTGTCGACTGATACACCACATTCGCGAGCAAGCCCGCTCCCACAAGGGGATATGGTCGAGAGGGAAAACAGTGTTCCGGCCCAGTGAGTTGGCATAACGATAGACCGTATCGATATAACTGGTTATAAGAAAAATCGCTATGCTGCGAGCCGGTTATTCTCCTGCGATTTTCTGGGCGTATTAATGGAATTCGGCAATTTCGGGTTGGTCGTTGCAGGTCTGGTGGTCGGCTTTATTGTCGGCATGACCGGCGTCGGGGGCGGTTCGTTGATGACCCCCATTCTGTTGTGGTTCGGCGTCAACCCGGCTACAGCGGTGGGTACGGACTTGCTGTACGCGGCCATTACCAAATCCAGCGGCGTGCTGGTTCATCGCAAGAACAAGAACATCGATTGGGCGATCACCGGTTGGCTGACCCTCGGCAGTGTGCCGGCAGTGGCGCTGACACTGTGGTTCCTGAGCAGTTTGCAGACCTCGCCCGACGCGATGAATGCCGTCATCAAACAAGCCTTGGGCTTCGTATTGTTCGCCACGGCGCTGGCGATTTTCTTCAAGAAACGCTTGCTCGATTTCGCCCACAAACGAGCGGGCGGCCACTACAACCCCAGCGGCTCGCGGTTGAATGTACTGACCGTCATCACTGGTCTGGTCCTGGGCACCATGGTGGCCCTGACCTCCATCGGCGCCGGCGCCCTGGGCACCGTCGCGCTGTTCATTCTGTATCCGCTGCTGCCTACCCGCCGCCTGGTTGGCACCGAAATCGCTCACGCGGTGCCCCTGACCCTGGTCGCCGGCCTGGGCCACGCGAGCATGGGCAATATGGATTGGCACGTCTTGGGCTACTTGCTGGTCGGTTCGTTGCCGGGGATTTACCTGGGCAGCCATTTGACCGGGCGGATCTCCGACGAACTGCTGCGTCCGTGCCTGGCCACGATGCTGGTGCTGATCGGCTACAAGCTGGCGTTCTGATCCGGCACCGTATACATCACTGAATTTAGCGGAATCATGCTCTCGCTGACGTAGTCAAAACTATGACCACGTTCAGATGAGGTCATGACGTCCATGAACAGCCCCGTAAACGATCTTCTGCGACGGTTCCGCCGCCCCCGCGGCGAGCCACCCGGCAATGCAGCCGAAGTGCTACGCCGACATGTCGAACCGTTGCCTGCACTCGACTCTCCTGAATTCGGCGAACTGTTCGACCGCTTTGGCGATGCCAGCGTGGTGCTGATCGGTGAAGCCAGCCACGGCACTCAGGACTTCTACCAGACCCGAGCGGCGATCACCCGCCGCCTGATCGAGCAGCACGGCTTTGGCATCGTCGCGGTCGAAGCCGACTGGCCCGATGCCGGCCAGATCGACCGATGTGTCCGCGACCTGGGCCGTTCCGCCTGGAAAAAACAAGCCTTCGCCCGATTCCCCACCTGGATGTGGCGCAACACGGCCGTGCAGACTTTTACCCGCTGGCTGCACCACCATAATCGCGGGCTGACGCCCGAACAGCGTGTGGAGTTTCGGGGGCTGGATGTTTACAGCATGCGTCACTCCATCGATGAGGTACTGGGCTATCTCGATAAGACCGACCCGCAGCTGGCAAAGGAGGCCCGGCATCGCTACAGCTGCCTCACGCCATGGCATGACGACCCGGCGCTGTACGGTCATTTCGCCGAGCGAGGCAATATGGCCACGTGCGAGGACGCAGTGGTCGAGCAATTGAATGTGCTGCTGGGCGAACGGCTTGATCCGATGGTCGCCGACGACGAGGCGTTTTTCAGCGCCACCCAGAACGCCCGCGTCGTGCGGGCCGCCGAGCAGTATTACCGCGCCATGTACCGCGGCTCGACCGCCTCGTGGAACCTGCGTGACCTGCACATGTTCGATACCTTGCAAACCCTGATGGAGCATCGCGGGGCAGGCGCCAAAGCGGTGGTGTGGGCGCATAACTCACATATCGGCAACGCCGCCGCCACGCAAATGGGTTGGGAGGGACAGTTCAACATCGGCCAGTTGTGCCGCACGGCCTACGGCTCACAAGCGGTGCTGATCGGCATGGGCACCGACCACGGCACCGTCGCTGCCGCCGATGACTGGGATGAGCCGATGCAGGTCAAACAGGTGAACCCGGCATTGGCCGACAGCTGGGAACAACTGTTTCTCCAGGCCGGCATTCCCGCAGCGCTGCTCGACTGGCGGACCTCACCGAGCGAGGAATTGCTGGACGTGCTGGCCGAGCCATTACTTGAGCGCGCCATCGGCGTCATTTATCGACCCAGGACCGAGCGCCAGAGCCATTACTTTCAGGCAGTGCTGGCGGAGCAGTTCGACGCTTTTGTCTGGATCGAAAAAACCCACGCGGTCTCGCCATTGCCGGAGCCTGAGTTCATGGAGCACGAGGAAGACACCTTTCCGTTCGGCATATGACCTGCAAATGACGGGTATCTATTCCCTGGTAAAAATCTCCAGCAGATGCCCGTCCGGGTCATCGAAATACACCCGCCGACCCCCGCCGTAATCATTGATCTCGTTCGGCCGTTGCTTGCCCGGATCGGCCCACCAGGGCTGCTTGCGCGCTTGCAGGCGAGCGAAGGCTGCATCGAAGTCTTCGTCGCCAATCAGAAACGCGTAGTGCTGGGAAGCAATCGGCGGGTCGTTATTGTAGAAATCCAGCGATACACCGTTATCGAATTTGACCACCAGCATCGGCCCGAACGGTTCGGCATCGGGCAGGCCGAGGAGGTCGGTCAGGTAGCGGGCCGACACCTGTTTGTCACGGCACCAGACGATGGTGTGGTTCAGCTGAGCGCTCATGGAAAAGTCCTCACGGCGAATCAGGTTATGAGATTAGCTCAGGCTGTTGCGCAATGACCGCCCTGACCTAAGCTTGGGGCAAGGCGAAACACAATTGCAGTGCGTCACCCGGAACGTTCGCCGCGATGCGCAATCATTAGAGCGTGGATATCAAAAGGAGATGCGCATGCTCATCAGGTCTTTGACCCTGGCTACTCTGCTGGCTTTCGTCGGCCCCCTGTTCGCCGCCGATGACGATTCCCCTCTGGTTAAAGACGTGGGCAGGGCCCGTCCCTTGATTGTGATCGCGCCCAGCACCGTTGACCCTGTCTGGGTGAACCTGAAAAAGTCACTGGAGGATCCTGCCAACAAGCAGGGCGTCGCCCAGCGCAACATCAAGGTGTACAGCGTGCTGAACATGTTCGGTCAGCTCGATGGTAAAGATCTCGGCCAGCAGGACACCATGGCGCTGATCCGCTCGCTGAACCTCGGCGCCGGGGCTTTGCCCAAAGTCATTCTGTTGGGTAAGGACGGCGAGAAGAAACTCGAGAGTTCAGGGGATGAGTCGAAATCGGTCGATTTGAAGAAAGTCTTTGACACCATCGACCAACTGCCGGCCGCTGAGAAAGAAGCAACGGTACCGACCCCTGCGCCGGTGGCTGAAATGGCACCGGTCAAAGGCGCAAAAGGCGCAAAAGGCAAACCGGCGAAACCCGCCAAACCGCCTGAGCAGCCGGATGAATGAGTATTGCGCGGCACTATTGCAGTGAGAAGCATTACCTCAATGCAGATCAATTAAGCGCAATCCCTGTGGGAGCGGGCTTGCTCGCGAAGGCGGTGTGCCAGGCAATATGTCGACTGACACGCCCCCTTCGCGAGCAAGCCCGCTCCCACAGGTGCGTGGTTGCCCAGCCTCAATGGGTTGTCGGGATTATTCAGTCAGCGCATTCAGTATTTTGTGAGCGATTTTGACTCGTTCGGCGTTCGGGTAATTTTTGTTGGCAAGAATCACGATGCCGATGTCTTTCGCCGGGATAAAGGCGACATAGGCGCCAAAGCCACCGGTTGAGCCGGTTTTGTTGATCAGCACAGTATCGCGTGGCGGTTGCGGCGGGTTCAGCGGTTGGACTTTATGAGCCTCCATCGCCATCTGCGATGAGTTGCCCGCCAGCAATGTATCGAGCGTTGCCGGATAGTTGTAGAACTCCCAACCCAACCCTTGAGTCATCTCGCCGACGGTGTAGTAACCGGTGTGAGTGGTGGCGATGGCTTGTTGCAGGGGCTTTTCCAGCGACGTCGGGTTCATGTTCGCTTCAACATAGCGAAGCAGGTCCGAGGCGCTGGTTTTCACGCCATACGCTTCGGAATCCAATGCGCCCGGTCCGACCCGCACAGGCTTGTCGTCCTTGTTGTAACCCTGGGCGTAAAGCGTCATCTGATCCTGCGGCACCTTGAGGTAGCTGTGCTTGAGGCCGAGTTTCGGCAGCAAGGTTTTTTCCATTAGCTCATCGAACGGCGCACCCATACTGTGGGCTGCCAGATAGCCGAACAACCCAAGGCTGGGGTTTGAATACTGGCGATGAGTGCCGGCGGCGTAAGTCGGTTTCCACTGCTGGAAGTAGCCAAGCATTTTGTCCTGATGGTCTGCCTCACTGGGGAATTGCAGCGGCAGGCCACCGGCGGTGTAGGTACCGAGTTGCAGCACGCTGATGCTGTCGAACGCGCTGCCACGCAATGTCGGCAGAACCTGACTGGCATTGTCCGACAGGGCCAGTTTGCCTGTCGCCTGCGCATAGGCGGCGAGGCTGGCAGTGAAAGTTTTACTCACCGAACCGATTTCGAACAGGGTGTTCTCGGTGACGGCTTTGCCGTTTTCTTTCGAGGCTACGCCGTAGTTAAAGTAATGCGGTTGGCCATTGACGGTGATCGCGACCGCGACACCGGGGATCTGCTGTTGCTGCATCACCGGTTCGATGGTGTTCTTCACGATTGCTTCGATGCGGTCGTCAGCAAAGCACTGACTGGTACCGAGGAAAAGTACGAAAGCGCTGTAGGACGTGAATTTTTCCTGTTTCTTTTTATGCATGATGAGCCACTTTCCGTGAGTTTCTATTGAGTTAATCGCTACACTCCGAGCGGTTTTTCAAGCCGGTCCCTTGCTGGGCGAGCCAAATCTATGCAGTTTGGCGAAGAACGACAAACAACGATATTTCGGATGAGCCATTAGAAAATTTTGGGAGTGGGCATGATTCGACCTCATCTGCCATTGAATGCGCTGCGCGCTTTCGAGGCTTCGGCACGCCATTTGAGTTTCACACGGGCGGCGGTGGAGTTGTGTGTCACACAGGCGGCGGTGAGTCATCAGGTCAAAAGCCTTGAAGCCCAGCTTAACGTGACTTTGTTCAAACGCCTGCCCCGAGGCCTGATGCTGACCAGCGAAGGTGAAACGCTGCTGCCGGTGTTGCGCGAATCCTTCGACCGGATCGCCGAGACCCTGGAGCGATTCGAGGGCGGGCATTTTCGCGAGGTGTTGACGGTAGGGGCGGTGGGGACGTTTGCGGTGGGCTGGTTACTGCCGCGGCTGACGGATTTTCAGGCGAAACATCCGTTCATAGATTTGCGCCTTTCGACCAACAACAACCGGGTGGATGTGGCCGCTGAAGGCCTCGATTACGCCATTCGTTTTGGCGCGGGGGCGTGGCATGGGATTGAAGCGGTGCGCTTGATCGAGGCGCCGCTGTCGGTGCTTTGCGTTCCCGAGATTGCGCGACAATTGCACACGCCAGCCGATCTGTTGCAACAAACCTTGTTGCGCTCCTATCGCACGGATGAGTGGCCGGAGTGGTTTCAGGCTACCGGCCTTTCGGTCCATGCCGCCCCACCTCGGAGCATTGTCTTCGACTCATCGCTGGCGATGATGGAAGCGGCGTTGCAAGGGGCAGGCGTTGCATTGGCACCGCCGCGGATGTTTTCCCGGCAACTGGCAGCGGGTGTAATCGAGCAACCGTTTGCCATCGGGATCACCACCGGTAGCTACTGGCTGACCCATTTGCAGTCACGGCCTGAAACGTCGGCGATGGCGGCGTTCAAAGGTTGGTTGCTGCAAGCTTCGCTTTAATACAAAAAACTGTGGGAGCGGGATTGCGGTGCTTTCAGAGCCTACCGCACCAGACACGGCCGCTTGTTATCGAATTTCCACCCCGGAATCAGAAACTGCATCGCCACGCTGTCATCCCGCGCGCCCAATCCCATGCCTTTGTACAGCTCATGGGCCTTGGCCAGTTGATCGATGTCCAGTTCAACCCCCAGGCCAGGTTTTTTCGGCACCTGCACGCAGCCGTCGACGATTTGCAGCGGCGCTTTGCTCAGGCGTTGGCCGTCCTGCCAGATCCAGTGGGTGTCGATGGCGGTGATTTCACCCGGCGCAGCGGCCGCGACGTGGGTGAACATGGCCAGGGAAATATCGAAGTGGTTGTTGGAATGCGAGCCCCAGGTCAGGCCCCACTCGTGGCACATCTGCGCGACCCGAACCGAGCCCTGCATGGTCCAGAAGTGCGGGTCGGCCAAGGGAATGTCCACCGATTGCAACTGAATCGCGTGGCCCATTTCCCGCCAGTCGGTGGCGATCATGTTGGTCGCGGTTTTCAGGCCGGTGGCTCGACGGAACTCGGCCATGACTTCGCGGCCCGAATAACCGTTTTCCGCACCGCAAGGGTCTTCGGCGTAAGCCAGAACGTGATGCTGATCCCGGCACAGGCGGATCGCTTCTTTCAGCGACCAGGCGCCATTCGGATCAAGGGTGATGCGCGCATCGGGAAAACGTTCGGCAAGGGCTGTGACCGCTTCGATTTCCTCGTCGCCACTCAACACGCCGCCCTTGAGTTTGAAGTCCTTGAAGCCATAACGGGCGTGGGCTGCTTCCGCCAGGCGCACCACGGCTTCGGCGTTCATGGCTTTTTCGTGACGCACACGGAACCAGTCGTTGTCGGCGTCCGGTTCGCTGCGGTAGGCCAGATCGGTTTCGTTGCGATCACCGACATAAAACAGATAACCGAGCATCTTCACTTCGTCGCGCTGCTGGCCTTCGCCGAGCAGGGCCGCGACTGGCACATCCAGGTGCTGACCGAGCAAGTCGAGCAGGGCGGCTTCCAGGCCGGTGACCGCGTGAATGGTGATGCGCAGGTCGAAGGTCTGCAGGCCGCGACCACCGGCATCGCGATCGGCAAAGGTCTGGCGCACCTGATTGAGAATCTTCTGGTAAGTGCCGATCGGGCTGCCGACCACCAATGTGTGCGCGTCTTCCAGCGTCTGGCGAATACGCTCGCCACCCGGCACTTCGCCGACGCCAGTGTGACCGGCGTTGTCCTTGAGGATCACGATGTTGCGGGTGAAAAACGGGCCGTGGGCGCCACTCAGATTGAGCAGCATGCCATCGTGGCCGGCCACGGGTACAACTTGCATGCTGGTAATGATCGGGGCTTTTGCGGCTTCTTGTGGGTTCATTTTCTTGTCCTTATAAACCGTGCTCTTACATGAGTGTTCAGGCGTGATTAGGTGCTGGTTTGCCCGGGGCAACCACAGGTGCGGGTTTCGGTTTATTACGCGCGGCGAAGACGATGATTGCCGCGATGATCGAGGTAGCGGCCAGGCCGTACAGCCCGCCCTGAATCGACCCGGTGTGTTCTTCAAGCAGGCCGAAGGTGGTCGGCGCAACGAAGCCTCCGAGGTTGCCCACCGAGTTGATCAGTGCGATCACGCCAGCAGCAATCCGCGCATCCAGGTACGCCTGAGGAATCGGCCAGAACAGCGACGATGCCGATTTGAAACCCAGCGCGGCGAAGCAGATGGCGACGAAGGCGAAGATCGGCCCGCCCGTGGTGGACATGAACATCCCGGCCGCAGCGATCAGCAGTGCAGCAGCG
Organism: Pseudomonas sp. S2_A02; assembly: GCF_054668495.1. Lineage (NCBI taxonomy): Bacteria > Pseudomonadati > Pseudomonadota > Gammaproteobacteria > Pseudomonadales > Pseudomonadaceae > Pseudomonas > Pseudomonas sp. S2_A02. The sequence continues at coordinate 5,776,200 of NZ_CP162776.1, forward strand.
ACCCAGGCTTGCTGATGCTTCCATTTGGCCGACAACGTGGCGAAGGCGTACATGCCAACGATCGACAGCAACCACGGAATCGAGTTGAACAACCCGACCTGAATGTCACTCAGATCGCCCATCTTCTTGATGATGCTCGGCAGCCAGAAGGTCGCGGCGTAGATGGTCAACTGGATGAAGAAGTAGATCAGGCAGAACAGGATGATCTGGCGATCCTTGAGCAGTGTGCCCAGCGACGGCTTGATCGGCGTCGCGGCTTCGCGGGCCAGTTGTTCGTCATCGATGGCTTTGACCAGTGCATCCTGCTCGGGACGGGTCAGCCATTTGGCGTCGTGGGGTTTGGAGTCCAGCCAGAACCAGACGAACACGCACAGCCCGACCGAGAACATCCCTTCAATGAAGTACATCCACTGCCAGCCGTGCATGCCCAAACCGCTGATTTGCAGCAGCAACCCGGACAGCGGACCGGAGATCAGTGACGCAATGGCCGAGCCGCTTAGGAAGATCGCAATCGCCTTGCCGCGCTCCACACCGGGCAACCAGCGGGTGAAGTAATAAATCACCCCAGGGAAGAAACCGGCTTCGGCCACGCCGAGCAGAAACCGCAGGATATAGAAGTGGGTTTCGTTCTGGATGAACGCCATGCAGGCGGCCACCAGGCCCCAGGTCAACATGATGCGGGTCAGCCAGATTCGTGCGCCGACTTTTTGCAGCAGGATGTTGGAAGGGACTTCGAACAGTGCGTAACCGATGAAGAACAGACCGGCACCGAGGCCGTAGGCGGCAGCGCCAATCCCTAAGTCATGTTCCATATGGGCGCGGACGAAGCCGATGTTCACGCGGTCGATGTAATTGACGATGAACATGATCACGAACAGCGGCAGGACGTGGCGTTTCACTTTCGAGATGGCGGACTTCAGGACCGAATCGGCGCCATCGTTCATCCCGGATATGGATGTATTCACTTCTTTTTCTCCCACTCGTTATTTTTATGCGGGGTGTTGCTGGGTGCTGCGTTGTTGATAGACATCATACAACTAGGTTTTTCGCGTCGACAAGTGCTGTCTCTCAACAAAATGGCGTTAAATGGGCGGGTTTTTATTCTTTTTTTGGTTTTGTGTGGCGTATTTGCTGGGTTGTGTCTTGGTTTGTTCAGTCGGTGATGTTTCTTTCCCGCGGCGAGGACGTTGGGTTTGATAAGTTTAAATCGTCTGCTTCAGCATGATAATTTAGTGTTGTCATACAAGTATGACGGCATTTTGTTGAGATTCCAGTCAACGAGAAGCGAGCGCAGTGCTACGATCCGGATACCTGCTTTATGGATTACCACCATGCAAGAAGACATCGACGCACCTGCCCGCAAGCGTGCCCACAACCTGGCCCATGATCTGGTGAGCAAACTGACCCAGAGCATCCTGCTCGGCCAGATGGTGCCGGGGGACAAGCTGCCGTCGGAGAACTCGATTGTTCAGGAGCATGGCGTCAGTCGCACGGTGGTGCGCGAGGCGATCTCGAAGTTGCAGGCTTCGGGGCTGGTGGAAACCCGTCACGGCATCGGTACCTTTGTTCTCGAGCGAGCACCGGATCAGGGGCTGCGGCTGAATGTCGATACCGCGCTGGGCGTGCGCAGTATTCTGGAGCTGCGCATGGGTCTGGAAACCCAGGCCGCCGCGCTGGCAGCGATTCGTCGCACAGACCAGCAGTTGGTGCAGATGCGTCAAGCATTGGATGATTATCAAAGCCTGTTGGCCAACAACGACAGTTGCGTCGAGGCAGACAAACGCTTCCATCTGCTGATCGCCGAAGCCACTGGCAATGTGTGCTTCACCGAGATCATGCAGCACCTGGGCAGCGCCATGATCCCCCGGACCCGGGTCAATGCCTCCGAGCGCGGATCGGCGGATTTGAGCAAGCTCGGGCAGCTCGCCAACCTCGAGCACGAGGCGATTCTCAACGCCATCAAACGCCAGGATCCGGATGCGGCGCGTGCGGCAATGTGGTTGCACCTGACCAACAGCCGAGACCGTTTCTCGGCCGATCGGTAGCCGCCGTTTGTCTCCTCGACAGCACCCCTTTTGCAGGCTCGTTTCCAACCTGTACGGCCCAGATTTGCGATTGGCCTACTGCAACGAGCGATAGGCAATGGGGTCGATGTAAGCCGACTGCAGGTCCCGCTCCGGGATTTCCCAGATGATTTGCTTTGGCGGTGTTTCTTTGTAGGCCGGGTTGTTGAGGTAGCTGTTTGCCGCGCCAGAGAATGCTCCGCCGTCTTTGGCGAAGTTACCCACGGAGGCGCCCAGTGCCTTTTGCAGAAACCCTGCGAAGTTGGAGTTGCGCGAGAATGAGGTGCCGATGAGCGCGGTGTCGGGGAGGTCGGCATCGCCAAAGAGGTCTGCCTCGGCATCGAGGCTATCGGCTGACGCAACAGGAAGCTCATGGGTGCTGGTTTGGGCGACCATTTCGGGTGCGGGTTGCCATTTGAGCGGCAGCCAGTCGATGCCCGCCAGATGGACCAGATCGCCAGGTCGTACCGCGAGCGGGGCATGATTTTCGTTGAACGACCTGCGTGGCGTTGCGCTGATGCCCAGGGTTTTCAGGCGCTGTGTGATGGCCTCGGCCGCCGCCTGCGCGCCGGATTCGCTCCAGTGCGTATCGGTGCGCAACCAGGCATCGGCCCCCAGTGGCGTCAGCGCATCGGTGAGGTCCAGATTCGCCACACCAGCCACATCCAGCTTCGAGGTCCAGGCCCGGATGCGCCCTTCGAGAGCGGCTGGACGGTGCAGTGCGCAACGCTGCTCGGAAGCGATGCGGCTCTTGTCTGGAACGATGACCACCAGCAAGCCAATGTTACGTTGGGAGAGTTGCTGCTTCAGATCAATCACTGCCTGGGCTTTGGCATCGGCGTTGCGCTGCGCTTGATGATTGACCTTGAGCTCATCGGCCAAAAACAACCAGTCAGGACAACCCGAGCGAACCCTCGGCCCGGTGTCTCTGAGGAGCAGCCAACTGACACCGCGCTCCAGCTCGGCGAAGGTCGTGGGGAGGTAAGCGTTCGACAGTTCCTTGGCGATCCGATGCGTGATATCGCCGTCAAAAATCTGCGAGGTCAGCACTTTATCGGGTAACAGCGAGATCTGTCCTGAAACGATCAGACGGCCTGAGGACAGCAGCCCGACGAACAGGAATATCAGCAGCGCCACGCCTGGCAACCGACTGCTGCGTGTCGCCAGATCATCTGGGTGAGGAGGGGGCGGGGTGTGCTTTAGGCTCGTCATCAGAATTGAAAGTACAGGAAGGGGACGGTTTCGCGACTGGCGATCAACGCGAACGACAGCATTAAACCGGCGATGGGCCAAAGGGCGGCGGTGTGGAAAAAAAGGCCGCCCAGTCGATTCTCACAGTAAGGGCGCAGCAGCGGAGCGATGACACCGAACACACCCAGCAAACCTGCAAGGCCGTGTACCGGGCGCAGGGTCGCGGACAGTTCATCACCGAGGGCGACGCCCTGCAGGCCGAACTGTCCGGAGTACAGGTTCAGCGCGCTATGAAAATCAGGGGCGCGGAACAGTGTCCAGGCCAGGCAAACGAACAACAGTGTCAGCCCATGGGCAAGCACTGGCGGTACCGGGGGCAGGGTAGAGTTGTTCCAGGCACGATTCACACACAACGCAATGCCATGGGCGCTGCCCCACAGCAGATAATTCCAGCTGTCACCGCCGTGCCAGAGGCCGGCGATGGCCATGATCAGGAACAGGTTGCGATACGTTTTCCAGGTGCCGTTGCGATTGCCACCCAGCGAAATATAAAGATAGTCACGTAACCAGCTGGACAACGACAGGTGCCAGCGGCGCCAGAAGTCCTGGATGCTGCTGGCCAGGTACGGACGGTCGAAGTTCTCGGGAAAGTGAAAACCCAGCATCAGTCCCAGCCCAACGGCCATGGCACTGTAGCCGGCGAAGTCGAAGAACAGTTGCAGGGAATAAGCAAGGCAGCCAACCCAGGCGTCGGAGAAGCTGGGGTTGGGCAAACTGAACGCCACATCGACCACCGGCGACAGGGTGTCGGCCACCAGGACCTTCATGCACATCCCGACCATGAATCGGCGTGCGCCCAGCGAGAAATTCTGCAGGTTGAAGTAACGCTGATTCAACTCACGCCGAACCCAGTCATAGCGAATGATGGGGCCGGCGACCGAATGGCCGAACATCGAAATATAGGTGGCGTAATCAATGAAGCTGCGTTCGACCGGCACGGTGCGACGGTGTACATCCACCAGATAGGAAATCGCCTGCAAGACGATAAACGACAGCCCGGCCGGCATGATGACCCGCTGCCAGTCCAGCGGCATGGCACCATACCAGGTGACGGTATCGATCAACGTGCCAGCGACGATGTTGGCGTACTTGTACCAGCACAGCACCGCCGTGTTGAGCACGATCAGCATCGCGAGTAGCCGCACGCGGCCCTTGCCTTCTTCCCGCAAGGCGTCAATCAGCAAACCGCCAGCCCACGCCGTGATCGTCAGCGCCACATGCACGGCGAGGAACCGAGGGCTCAACCAGCCATAGAACAGCCAGCTGCCAATCAGTAACGTGACGTTGCGCCAGGCGGCTTGGCACACGGCATAGGCACACAGGAACAGTGGCAGGAACAACGTCAGAAACTCGAGAGAGGCAAAAACCATGGGGTGGCGCGATCCGATCAGTGGGCCAGGACGTCAGTCGCAAGCAGCAGGTAAGGGCCATTTGCGCCAGGTAGCAGCACAACGCTGTAACGCTCGCCGGCCTTGAGCTGGCCCAGGTCAAGCGGGGCACCGACGTTGGTTTGGGCGCAGACCAATTGAACCGACAGACTGACCGGGTTGATCGCTCGGCGTTGCACACTGCCGTCGGCCACTTCCTTGAACAGGTCGGCGTTCTTCCCCGCGGCGCGCAAACCGGCCTGGGTGCACGCTGGATCGGCGCTGATAAAAGCCAGCGAGGCTCTCAGGCTATTGAAGTCGTCTGGTTGCTCACGGATGACGACCTGGCGAATACCTTGAGCGCTGTCAGGCAAAGCGATCACGCTGGCGAATTCGCCTGCTGCCACCTGAATGTCCAGCGGCTGACTTTTGCCGTTGCGTTCCAGGGTGCCCTTGATCGGCTGGTTGGCGGGCACAGGCAAGTAGTCGGACACGGCATTCGAACCCTCGAGTCTGAGGCGGGCCCGCGAGCCTTCGGCCAGCAGCTGCAAGGGGCGGTCGGCGGCGTTGATAAAGCGCAGGAAGGCCGAGTCCTGATCCGGGCCCGTCGGGTACAGGGCAATGTCGGCAGCCTGGGCGTGCAAGCTCAGCATCAAGGGCGCGAACAGCGCCCAGCCACATGCGGATCGGCTCATTTGCCGGCTCCTGCGCTGCTGACGCGCTCGGCGGGCAGTTTGGCCAACGCACCGCCAATTGCAGTGCCCCATGCTTGATAGCCGGCGACGGTGAAGTGTTGCCCGTCGGTGGTGATCCACTGCCCGGGTTTGGAGAACGTCAGCGAATCGATGTAGGTGCAAGGCGCCACGTTCGCGGCCAAAAACTGCGACATCAACTGGGCGCGGGCATCATTCTTCTGGTACATGCCACCCGCTTTGCCCCAGGCCGGGCCTACCCAGGCGCAACGGATCCCGGTGGCCGCGATGGCCTTGGCCAGGCCGGTGACGCTTTGCCAGGCCCAGGCCTTCGGAAACACTGGCTTGTCATAGGACGCCATGGTGTCGCCGATGACCAATACCACCAGGTCGGGTTTGTCGGCCGCGATCAGGTCCTGGATCGGTGTGGTGGTTGCCTCACGCCCTTTGATCACGATCTTGTCGTTGCCTTTGCGCTCGGCGCCGCAGTCGACCTTTTTGCTGATCAGCCAATCGCCGGCGCTGGCACCGCAGGCACCGATGGAATGAACCTGAGCGCCTTGGCGAGTCAGGTTGTCGTGCAGCGGCTCCAGCAAATGGTCCGCGAGGCTCATATGGCTCTCTCCAAGAACAAGGAGGGACAGGCCGGCAAGGGCAGAAGTGGGCATCGAAAACTCCAGAATGATCAGTTGGAATAAGGCGAGGTGTACGGGCTGACCGGCAGGCTCATGGGGCCGCTGATGTCCTCGAACTGGTAGCGCAAAGACAGGGCACCGCTGAGTTGTTGGTAGTCATGGGCGTTGTCCAGGCCCAGATTGGCGCCCAGCAGGAAGTTCGAAGCGACCTTGTATTCAGCCGCCGCGGCGACGCTGTAGCCGATCCCGGTTTTGTTTTGCCCTTCGTAGCGCAGGCCCGAGGCCGCTTGCAGGGCTTTGTCGTTGGGGAAATAGTCGGCGCTGTCCTGCTCGAAATGCTGCACACCGACCGAGCCCTTGACTTGATACGTCAAGCGTCCGGAGCGTTGTGCCCAAGTCACTGGCACGTCCAGGGCGAAGAATGTCTGCGGGCTGAAATAGCCGCCGTGGCCGTAGGTGAAATAGTCCTGATTGTTGGCGTAGCTGATGCCGGTCATGCTCAGGCCGACGGTCAGCTTGCTGTCCGTTGCATTTTGCAGGTACCAGTACACACCGCTGCCCAGTTCACTGCGGTTGTTGGACTCGACATGGTTGCCCAATAGCTGGTGCCAGGAGGCGTAGCCATAGACGCCGACTTCGTTGTCGTCAAAGCTCAACTGGCCACGCCCGCCATTGGCGGTCACGCCGCCCCAGGATTGCCCGCTGCGTTTGTCCGTGGTGCCGGCAAACGAGGTGACGCTGTCAGTCACCGGTCGCCGGGAAACGCTCACGCCGTAACGGACATTAGAGGTGTCGCTCACGGGGCGATCAATGCTGATGCCGCCGGTGGCGGTGGTGTATTTGAAGCCGAGCGGGGTGGTGCCGAGATCGGCTTTGAGCCCATCCGCGGGCCGTTGAATAGCGACGGAAAGGCCGACACCCTCGGCTTTTTGCGAGCCGACGCTGCCACTCTGCGCACCGTTACCGAAACGCGACAGCGCCTCGTCGCTGGCACTGCCGGCGTTCAGCGAGACCGGCGTCACGCGCAGGGCGATGCGGCTTTCATCCAGCGGGATATTGATTTCCAGCGGCGTTTCAACATCGGTCAGTTTGCTTAGCCCCGACTCACTGTTGTTGCTGCGAATGCTCACGCCCTGGGTGACGTAGGCACTGCGCTCTTGAAGGATTTTATTCAGCGCCAGTTGCGCGGGGCTGATGTCCTCGCTCACCAATGCTGCGCGCGGCAGTTGCGATTCGAATGCATTACTCGCCTGCTGCGGTCTTGGCGGGGCGTCGATGCCAAAAGGGGTGTGAGACGTCATGCGGCCTGACATCTCTTGAGCCGGTGGCGGGATTGCTGCCAGCAAGGTGTCGCGACTGACTTCGTTACGTGAACCCGACCCCGCAAAAGGGTTGGGCGCCACCGTCGAACCGGCCAGTTGACCGCTCTGGCTTCTGCGATTCTCGCTCTGTTCAATGGCCACTGCTTTGCGCAGCAGATCGGTCGCCGTGCCGGTCTTGCCCATGTTCTGGTAGAGGCGGGCGGCCTCGGTCAGCGTTTGAGGGTTGCCGGATTCGGTCTTGAGCAGCTGTTGCAGTGCCTGTTCGGCAAAGGCCGTGTCATGTGCCAACACCGCCGCGTTGGCGGCACCCAACAACAGTTGCGGGTCATTTGGCTGACGTTGTAACAGCGGTTTGTAGAGTTCGAGGGCTTTTGCCGTGTCGCTGTTGGCCGAGTACATTCGCGCCAGCGCCGCAACGGCAGCGCTGTCACCGGGACGTTGCGCCAATGCGGGCGCCAGCGTGTCATAAGCGCTGGCCAGATTGCCTCGCTCACGCAGCTGGTCAGCCTGGCGGATACGATAGAGATAGAGCAGGTCGTCGAAACGCTTGCGAGCCGGCGCGTTCAAGGGCCTGTTCTGAAGGTCGCGCAGAATCTCGTTGACCTGTGCGTCTTCTCCGGTTTTAAGCAGGACAGCGGCGTATTGCAGGATGAAGTTCGCCGAGGGCGCCGTGGTGTTTTGCAACTGGCCGCGCATGAGGGCCAGCGCACGGGTTGGCTCGCCGATGTCGACATACGCCGAGGCCAGGCTCGCCGTGCGATCCAGACTGTTGTTAGCCATCGACTGAATACGATCGAGCAAGGTCAGGGCTTCCTGGCGCTGTCCGCGCTTGCCCAACTCGATTGCCTGGCTGAGTTGCAGGTTGAGGCTGATATCAGCGGCCAGCGCGTCCATGTCCGGGGTGCGCTGGTCGGGGCGCAAGCGTCCCAACGTTGTCTGGGCGGCTTTCCACTCACCCATCTGCACCGACAGCAAGGCGCTGACGTAAAGCGCATCGGCATTGTCGGGATGGGCGTGGAGCATGGCGTTGATCAGGTCCCGAGCCTTCTGGGGTTCGCCCATCGCCAGGTTCAGGCGGGCCAGGGCGAAACGCGTCCAGACGTTGTCCGGCTCAACGCGCAGCGCGTCTTGCAAGGCGTTGCGCGCAGCGGGCAGGTCGTTGCGTTGTTCGGCGAGGGCAGCCAGTTGCGTCGCGCGCAAGGCTTGCAGGCGTGCGGACTGGCCGATCTTTGCCTGTCCGGTGGCGGGCAGGCTGTTGATCAGTTGCAGGGCTTCATCGTTCTTGCCGCTCTTGAGCAGCACATTAACCAGCCCTTCCAGTGCTTGAGGGTCGTCGCGGCGCTGGTTCAAAATCTGCCGATAGGTGCGCTGAGCATCATCTAACTGGCCCGCGCTGGCCTGAATATCCGCCAGCGCGAGGCGAGCATCCACCCCATTTGGATTGAGCCGCAGCGCCTGGTTGACCAAGACCTGCGCCTGGGCTGCCTGGCCTTTGGCCTGGGCGTCGCGGGCTTGCTGCAACGCTGACCAATAGCGCACTTCGTTCAGCGCAACTTGCCAGTGGCTGCCGTCGTGTTGTCGCGTGGCCTGACTCAAGAACTTTTCCGCTTCGGCCAGTCGGTGTTGCTGCTGGCGAATAACCCCAAGGCCGCCTAGCGCGTCAGCATCATCGGGCCGGGTTTTCAAACGTGCTTGAAAAGCCTGTTCGGCGGTGGCCTGATCACCTTCTTTGAGCGCCTTCAGGCCGCGCGCTACCTCGGCGGGCGGTTGCCATTCCTTGCTGGCCGTCGTTGCCAGCTGTTGCTTGCCCTTGCTCATCTGCGCCCGGATTTCCACGTCATCCGGATGCGTCTTGAGGTACGCCTCGAACAACGGCACTTGTGCCGGATTGGGCGGACCGATCCAGGTCAGCGCCAGGCGCCAGCTTTCGTCGGCATCACCGGCAATGTCGGCACGCTGGGTCAGCGCGGCCAAGGCGCGGATGCCCTCGGCACGGCTGTCTTCACGGCGGACCAGATGCTTGGCGTAAAACAGCGCGACGATCGAGTCGTTGGGCATCTCGCGTTGCAGGCGCTGAAATCCGCTGCGTGCTTCAGCCCAGTCAGCCTGATTGAAGGCAAGGTTGTTGTAATACTCGCGGCCGATCGTACCTTGGGGTGGACGGCCATCGAACAGCGAACGAAATACGGCGCTCGCCTTGTCACGATCACCGGCATCGACGAGGCGCCGAGCCTCTTCCAGACGCTGCTGGTTCTGCGGCTGGGCCACGCTGATGTCCTGCGCCAATTGCAGTGCCTGCCGAGGCGGTGGCTGAATGGCCTGTAAGCGGGCGAGGTATTGCTGCGCCTGTTGTGGCTTGCCCTGTTGCACGCCGATCAAGCCCAGGCCATACAGTGCGTCAACCTGGGCTGGGTCCAGCAGCAGGACTTTCAGCCAGACTTCCGCCGCGCGTTGAGGGTTGTTGTGCGACTGCCAGTACTGCCCTTGCTCGACGAGTAATGTCTGTGGTGTCGGACTTTGAGCGTGGGCAGCTGCGGCCGTCCATGCGCTCATGACGGCGATGGCTAGCGTGCGGTGGTGCGCGTGCATGCGGTCTCCCAGGAGAGTTTCAGCGTTCCGTCTTCCCGGAATCGGTAATGTTTATCTGCCCATCCGAGGGCGAACAGGCTAAGCATGAAGTTGTAGTAACGCGGCGGAGCGGCGTCGGCACCAGGCCTGGCCAGCGCCTCGCGCAAGGCGAGCTCCACACGGCGTCGTTGCTGATCGGCCAACCCGGGTAACCCCTTGGCCTCAAGGTAGGGAATCAGTGCAGCCCAGAATCCGAACGGGCTCTGACCCTGAACACTGCCGTGGAGAACCTGGACGGTTTCCGGAGGGGAACCCGTCGCGACAGTGCTGCGGGCCATGCCGTCCAGCCGTTTGAGCAGGAGCGCCGCCAGCGGTTCTGAGGTATCACTCATACCCAACCAGAGGTACACGCGAATGGCATCGTAGCTGCCCGTGTCGCCGTGGATCGGGTCGCTTACGAAGGCACCCGATTGCGCTGAAGTGCCTCGATAACCGACCCAGTCAGCGATGAAACCGTGGTGGCTTGATTGGCCAATCATCGTCGCGGTGTTGTTGGCAATCGCTTGCCAGGGGCCGGAGGGTGCTTCCTTGGCCAGCCGCCGTAACAGTGGCAGTGGCAGGTAGCTGGGGTTCAGGCGCCAGAGAGCGTCTGGCTGGACGAAGCCCTGTCGTCCAGGCAACATCATCGGGCCCAGCCCGGGCAGCTTGACGACCAATTGCGCTTCAATCGTCGCCATCAGGTGCAGGGCGTCCCGGTGATAGTCCGGTCGATGCCACAGGCGTGCGGCTTCGAGCAGGGCGTAGGCGATCCACAGGTCGGCGTCGGCGGCCGAATTGGCGTCTTGCAGGCGCCACTGACCGTCCGTGCCTTGCCCCCATAACCAGCCGGGCAGGCGTGTGTCAGGAGCCGAGCCTGCGAGGTTGGCTGAGGTCCAGCGCCAGAGTTTGTCAAAGCGTGGCTGATCGTTGCCGATTAGTGCGAAGAGCATGCCGTAGGACTGCCCTTCAGAGGTGCTGTGATTGTTCTCCAGGCTCGATTCCAGAACACGACCATCGTCTTGAACGAAGCGCGTTGCGTAGGTTTGCCACAGTGGCCAGGCTGGCGACTCACAGGGGGGGCGGCCGCTACCGCAGGCGCCAGCAGGGCAAGCGCAAGCATAGCGCTCAACCTGCGCGTGTTACCGCGCAGGCACCGGCTAAATGAAACACCTTGGCTGCTCATGGACGACACAGGCATGCGCGGCTCATTGACCAAGACGACGTTTGGCCCGTAAGCGCAGGGCCAGGTAGGCCATCGAAGCAAGCAGCAGGACCCCGAGGAGGGTGAACAGCATAAGCGCTATTACATTTTGCGAGAGGTACCACTGCAGATAGCGCAATGGGCCCAGGCTCCCGACGTAGTAATCCTGCTCGGCGACCAGCGATTTGACGTGCTTGCCTCTGACCACCACCAGACTGCCTTGCAACTCGTGGGCATTTTCTTCGTTGCTGAGCAGGGCGTTGGTCACGTCGGCCAAACCGCTGGGCCTTGCACTGGCGATAAACACCACACTGCGCCCACTCTTGAGCGGTGATTCGAATCCAGTCAGATAAGCACTGCCGTCCTCAGCGGTAAACCTGAAGCTGCTGCGCGCTTCACGCAGATTGGTTTTCGTATCCGGGCTGATCCAGCTGCGCAGACGCAAGGGCAGGTCAGACACTTCCAGGTACTGCACAGCGTCTTCGTCCTTGGCCGGCAGAAGGCTTTGCCACTGCTCCAGCAGCGGCTGATTGTTGCCCGAGGCGAGCACCAGCAAATCCCGGTCGCGTTGCTCGGCCAGCTGGTCGGCGTGGACCACCTTCACGCCGGTGGCCGGATAACCGGTAGAGTCGCCGAAGCGGCCCAGCAGGGTCAGGTAGGCGCTCAGATCGGCCGTGCCTGGCTCGTTGGGCAGGATCACCGATGTTTCAGAAAGGTCGGCCATGCGGGTGAACGGGAAGCCACTGTCCTTGAACACCCCGAGGTTGGGCATGGCCATGAAATGTTCATATTGGCTGAGGTCCAGGGTCGAGTCCGGGTCGATCACACCGCGCATGTTGTCGATGATGATGTCGCGGCATTCGCCCTGTTTGATGTAGTCATACATGAAGCGAAATTGCAGGCGTGATTGCAGCGCTACGGAATTGAGCGGCAACAGCATGCGCGACGTACGGGCCAGGCTGTCGTCGGTTTTGAGCATCGCCAGCAGGCTGTCGCTGTTGCCGAGTTTCTCGATCGAAGGCAGATCGATCGACTTGATGAAGGTGTCGTTGAAGTTGACCAGCAATGAGGAATTGGTAGAGACCGGTTGCGGCGTATAGCGGTATTTCAGGTCAAGTTGCGCGCCGGGTTCACGCCAGTTGAACAGGTCGGGTGGCAAGCGCAGCGCAACCGTCATTTGTCCCGGGTTATAACCCGAGACATTGAGCTCTGCGGGCTGCGCCAGTTCACCCAGGCGAACCGGGCGATCGGAGGGCATCCAGTTAGGCGCGTCGTACGGTCGGCGTGGCTTGAGCGAATCGATCCGGTCGATCACTACGCTCTGCCCGGAAAAGGCCGAGCCACCAAGGGCCAGCGCTGTCGCGGCGACCTTGAGATCGGCGCCATCGCGCCCGGAGACGATCAATAGTTTGCCCTGAGCATCATTCGGGTTGCTCACGAGTGTCAATGTCGGCCCCGTGGCTTCTTTGATCGGCAAGCCACCCAAGGTCGTTGATTCGCTGCCGCTGACAAACACCACGGCGTTGCCTTTGGCCGGCAGGCCGGTGAGGCTGGCGGGGAAGGTTGCGCCGCGGTAGCTGGCCAGGGCGCCAAACCAGGACGACAGGATACCGGCGGCCTCAAGCTCAGGGCCGCCCGGGCGCCCGGCGAACACGAAGGGCAGCTTCAGGGACGAGGCATCTCGACGATCGAACAAGGGCAGTGGCAGAGCAGACAGGTCGTTGGGCTGTTTAATCGAGGATACCTGGAGGCTCAGCTGACTCTCGTTGCCGATCCTGGCCCACAGGCTGGAGTGCAAAGGGTCTTCACATTGCATCGTGTAGTGACCGATGAACTGCAGGCTGAGCCGGTTGAATTCGGTGATGGTCTGCGGCGGAATCTGCACGGTCCTGGTCTGCAATTTACCGGCCTCTTCCTTCGGGAGGGGCAGGCTGGCGGCCACTTGATCGTTGACCAGCACATTGATCTGCGAAAGGTCGGCCAGCAGCGCGGGTGAGTAGCTGTACTGCAGCGTGACCTGCGCAGCCGTGACGACTTCATCGGCGCGCACATCGAAGTTCACACTGTCGGTAGCCTCCACGCCTTTAAGGGTCATCGAATAGCTTTTGCCCAGCTCCTTGAGAGTGCGGGTATAGCTGTTGCTCGGGGCATCGGTCCCGGGCAACGATGCGACCGGCATCATTACCGGCTCTGTGGCGCTGATTTGGGCGGCGGCACTCAATGCCCAGCCGCTCCAGCCCACTAGCGAGCAGGTGATCAGCATGAGTGAGCGACGAGGAAGAAAGGTCCGGCGAATGGAAGGCTTCAAGATCGTTGCGTGTCCGCGGTGGAGTCGATGGATGATGGAGTGTCCGGGCGTCTGCGCAGCAGCGCCTGGCTGTCCTTTAGGGTTGCAACGAACAAGCGCAGGATGGCGCGAAAGCCAATGCTGCTGACCTCGCGCAACGCCGACATTGGCGCGTCGAGGCGGCCGTTACCCCACGTGTTGGCCCAAGTGTCGGCCCGTGAAAAGGTCAATCGCACCAGCTCACTTTGCTGGCGCAGGGTCAAACCCTCGAATTGCACGCCCGCTACGTTGTCGTTGCTGAAGACCGTATTTGCGGGAAAGAGGCTTGAGGGCGGTGTGCGCAAAATGCACAGTCGCAGCTTCTCATTGACGCTGAGCAGAACCTGCGGTGGCAGTGCCAGACCCACGCCGTTTTGTGAGAAGTCCCGGGTTATGCAATCGAACCAGGTGCCGTCTTCGCGATAGACGCGCACGGGCAGATCCGCGGGCACCCTGGGTTCGTTGCGCACCTGAGAGGACTCAGTGGCCACCGCCACAGCGGTGCTGACGATGACGATGTTGTAGACGGTCCAGGCCAGGTTGATCAGCAGGGTAGTGGCCTCGGCAGAATCACTCCCGATCAGTTTCACCACGCCGATCGCCAGGCCGATCATGTTCAAGGTCAGCAGGACGATATAAGGCCGCGCGAGCTTCCAGTTGAAATAATCCTTTTCAATGGTGCCGCCCTTGTCGGTCACGTTGAATTTACCCAGCGAAGGGCTGATCAGGGCCAACAGCACCGGTCGCATGATGTACCAGGCCAATACCGACTCATACACTTCGTTCCAGAAGGAATGACGGAAGCGTCCCTGGATGCTGGAGGTGGTCAGGCTGGAATGGAAAATATGCGGCAGTACATAGACCGTGACCATCAACGCCGAGGCATGGAAAATCTGCGCGTCGAAAAACAGGTAGGCCAAGGGAGCGGTCAAGAACACCAGACGGGGCAAACTGTAGAAAAAATGCATCATGGCGTTGAGGTAGCAGATGCGCTGCCCCAGGTTCAGCCCTTTGCCAAACAACGGATTGTCGGTCCGAAAAATCTGCGCCATGCCCCGCGCCCAGCGTATGCGCTGGCTGATGTGTCGGGAAAGGCTTTCGGTGGCCAGTCCCGCCGCTTGTGGAACGGCGAGGTAAGCGGTATTGAAACCACGGCGATTGAGCTTGAGTGCCGTATGCGCATCTTCCGTCACGGTTTCGGTGGCGATGCCGCCGACTTCCAGCAAATGAGTCCGCCGGATGACCGCGCAAGAGCCACAGAAGAAGGCCGCGTTCCACAGGTCGTTGCCGTCCTGCACCAGGCCGTAGAACAGCTCACCTTCATTGGGTACCGAGCGAAAGGTATCGAGGTTTTTTTCGAACGGATCGGGTGAATAGAAAAAGTGCGGCGTTTGCAGCAGCGCCAGGTTCGGGTCCTTTAAAAACCAGCCCATGGCGATCTGCAGGAAGGAGCGGGTGGGCACGTGGTCGGCGTCGAATATGGCAATGAACTCGCCATCGGTGACTTTGAGTGCCTCGTTGAGGTTGCCGGCCTTGGCATGTTGATTGTTGTCGCGGGTGATGTAGTTGACACCAATCTGCTGACAGAAAACCTTGAATTCCTCCCTGCGTCCGTCATCGAGCATGTGCACTCGCAGTTTACCCTCGGGCCAGTCAATGGCCTGAGCCGCGAGCACCACCAGTTTGACGATACCCAATGCTTCGTTATAGGTGGGAATGAAGACGTCTACCGTCGGCCATTCAGCGGGTGGCTGTTGCAGAAACTGCGGTTTGCGGTGCAACGGCCAGGCGGTCTGTACATAGCCGAAGACCAGGACGAGCAAGGCATACAGTTCGGCCAGCACCAGCCCGTAGCCAAATACGGCATCCTGCCAGTTGTCGAAGTTCAGGGTGTCGGACAGGCGCCAGTACATGTAACGCAACGAAGCGATCAGCGAGAGGGTGATCAGGGTCAGGATCGCCAGACGCCCGGCTTGCTTGCGGATGATCAGGCTGGCGGCAAAACAGACGGTGGCAAACGCGGCCTGGGAATACAGATTCAGCGGCGCAGTGAGGATACCCAGCACCAACAATGCAGCGATCAGCCCGGCTGAGATCTTCAGGACTCGGCGCCCACGCAGGGGCCATCGACTGACGCGAGCCTGGACAGTATCCAGTAGCCCCTGCAACCACCACGTCTTTGCAGGTAGCTGATTCAGTTGGGCGGTCATGGCGTGCCCTGCTGGCTGCATGCATCCGCGAAAAGCAGGGCATGGACCGCGCCTGACAGCGAAAGAATGTCCTGACAGCCAATGCTCTCAGGAGCGTACTGCAGTGGGTCCCGACCATAGGCCAGCGACTCGTTGAACTGGTAATCGAGACGAATTGTCCCGATCAGGTTAGCGCTGAGCCGCCGCCTAAACAGCACGCCCATGTCCCTGCTGAACGAACGTGAGTCATCCCGTTGGTTGAGTACATACCGGTGCCGCTGCGCGCGTCGCCGGCTGGTTTCCAGCCACTGGGTCATGGTGTCCAGTGCCAGGTAGGAAGCCGCGTCGGCCACCGTCATCACCAGCACCAGATCGGCGGCGTCGAGTGCCTGTTGCGAATAAACGGTCGCACCCGAAGGCGTGTCCAGGATCACGGTATCGTTTTCGTTGAGGTTCATTGACGCAAGGTGCTGATTCAACCAGTCAGAGTCTTCAAGCATCAACTGCTTGAGCAGTCGGCGTTCGTTCACCTCTCCAGTGCCGAAGGGCAGGCACTCACTGTCGCTAAAGCCCGGCAGGCGATGAGCGTTCCAGTTTGCGTCCTGCTCTTTGAGCTGGATCAGCCCGGGAACCTGCCTGGTGATACCCAAGTGGCTGGACAGCGCGTTCTGAGGGTCCAGATCAATCGCGATGGTTCGCCCGCCAGGGCGTCGAAGTGTTTTTGCGAGGCCAGCGGCGACGGTGCTTTTACCCACCCCGCCGTTCGCCGAAACGATAGCAATGACCTTCGCCTGGGTCCGCTTGCGAGTCGTTTCTGGCAGACCGTCTCGACGAACCTGATTGAGTTCACGCAACAGGTCGCTCAATCGCTGACGGTCACCCGTAGCAGAACTTGCAGGTGGCTCGGTCAGGGGAGGGGATTTGGGCGAAGGTAGCGAGAGGACAACATTCTTCGCAGGCTCGACCGCCGCGCCAATCAATAAAGAAGGCTGTGGCTCATCCAGCAGAAACACAAAGGGCGCTGGGTTTGGGGGAGACAATGCCACCGCCGGTTCTGGCTCAACCATCGTAACCGGGTCGTCTTTGAAATCTTTGTAGTTCGGTTGTATTTCCTGGTAACTCTCCGCATTGGCGCCAAAACGTGTAAAGAGTTTTGTAATGTCGTCTACATATTTCATGCGTTGTACCAGGAAATGAAATAACTCAAAAACTCAGCATTCCATTAACTTAACAAAGTTTATGCATTGTCTTGTTTGGGTGTTGGCAGAGTGCCATTAATCTAGGGCGTCGGCGTTGGGGTGTCAATGATTGTTATAAAACGTCAGCGAGTCTTGTTAGTGTGTTATTAAAACATTATGTATTGGTGGAAAGTGTGAATGTTAGAATGCGTCTACTAATGATTGTTCAATAAGGTGTAGTGTGATGGCAGATAATGGGTGTATTTGTCGAGAGAAATGATTTTCGGAGCGATGGAGTGTGAGTGTTGATCGCCTATGATGATTTGATGTTGGGTTATATATTAAAGAAGTTGACTGATGTGTTTGAAGAGACAGTGGCGGTTTCAAAAAATACTTTTTCGGATAAAGCAGCGGGTGTCGCGGATGTCAGGCAATGTAAAATCGAAAAGAAACTTCCCGTCTGGCTACAGCGCCTGAAACACAGCACGCCTTATCAAGTGACCCATGTGTTACTGGATCAAATGCACGTAGCGCGGACGCTTAAGCGCGGGTTGCGCTTCGAGGCGCAAGCGGCCTTGCTGGAGGCGCTGGCGGAGGCCGGGCTGGCGATGGACGTGGCGAATTATTCGGCGGCCGTTTTAGAGGGCGTTTGAAATGCTGGTTGGATCGCTATATTTGTTTTTCTGTACAACAAGGCGTTTTCGTGGAAGTAAATTCCATCTGCAGTTTGGCCTGGGTAATGTTTTCGCCAACGTTTTGAGCGTGAAGTAGGCGCGATGCCCGGGGCTGTCGCACATCCTATGTGCATTCGGCCCCAGCCCTGCTGCCCTGCTTGTTCACTGTTTGCTCTTGGATCGTGAACGTTCGCGACATAAAGTCAGCCTGGTTGCGCGTCGGAACACGCCGTCTTTCCAGACTTAGTACAAGCAATTGCCATTGTCCTCGCGATCAAAGAACGCGAGTCGGGATGCGCGTTGAAGTCCAAGCCATGATTTACTTCGGCCCTGGCAGGTCCCTCCGTGTTATTACCTCATTTATTTATTGCGCGCCTGGGCGACAGTGTCGTGACAGTGTTTGATACGCAGTAGTCACAGAATTGGCGCCTTGTTTTTGACGACCTTTAACTCGCGCCCATATCCCGCATCAACAACCCAAAGCGCAAATCCACCGCATCCGGAATCGGCAAATACACCGTGTGCCCATCTCCGGGCGCCACTTCAATAGCCTCGCCTTTGACGTTCTGCAGCTGATGTAAATCAAAATGGAAGTTGCCCTTAGGTGTCATCAGTTCCAGGTGATCCCCCAAACCAAAGCGATTCTTCACCCGCACCTCGGCCAACTGATCCCGACGTTCGCCGGTCAACTCGCCCACGAACTGCTGGCGCTCTGAAACCGAGCTGCCGTTTTGGTAGTTCTGGTATTCGTCATGCACATGCCGGCGTAGAAAACCTTCGGTGTAGCCACGCTGGGCCAGGGATTCCAGATCGGTCATCAAGCTGCGATCAAACGCCCGGCCAGCCACCGCATCATCGATCGCGCGGCGATACACCTGAGTGGTGCGCGCGCAATAGAAGTGCGATTTGGTCCGACCTTCGATCTTCAATGAATGCACGCCCATCTGCGTCAAGCGCTCGACGTGCTGGACCGCGCGCAGGTCCTTGGCGTTCATGATGTAGGTGCCGTGTTCATCCTCGAACGCCGGCATCAGTTCGTCAGGGCGATTGGCTTCTTGCAGCAGGAACACTTGATCGGTCGGCGCGCCAATGCCCAGGGTTGGTTCGGGGCGGAACTGCTGAACGATTTCACCGAGCTGATTTTCGCTGGCCGGCGTCGCCGAGTATTTCCAGCGGCAGGCGTTGGTGCAGCTGCCCTGATTGGCGTCGCGCTTATTCATGTAACCCGATAACAGGCAGCGCCCGGAATAGGCCATGCACAGCGCCCCGTGGACGAACACTTCCAGCTCCATCGCCGGGACGTGTTGGCGGATTTCTGCGATCTCTTCCAGCGACAGTTCGCGGGACAGGATGATCCGGCTCAAGCCCTGTTGCTGCCAGAACTCGACGCTGGCCCAGTTCACCGTGTTGGCCTGCACTGACAAGTGGATCGGCATCTGCGGGAAGTGCCGGCGCACCAGCATGATCAGGCCCGGGTCGGACATAATCAGCGCATCCGGCGCCATGCTGATCACCGGTTCCAGATCCTTCAAGAACGTTTTGAGCTTGGCGTTGTGCGGGGCGATGTTCACCACCACATAGAAACGCTTGCCCTGAGCCTGGGCCTCGGCGATGCCGAGCGCGAGATTGGTGTGATCGAATTCGTTGTTGCGCACCCGCAGGCTGTAGCGCGGTTGACCGGCGTACACCGCGTCGGCGCCGTAGGCGAAGGCATAACGCATGTTTTTCAGGGTGCCGGCGGGGGCGAGCAGTTCCGGGGGCGTGAGCGTTATGGCGCTGGTCATGGCAGTGTCGATCGCAAAAGCCGGCAAGGATAAGCGGCTTGTCCGCGGGGGTAATTGATCTGGATCTATGCTTGGTGAACAAACAGATGGCACTCGCGCGAGCCGGGGCGGACTAAATATCAGGACGCGCAAACGGCGCCCCTGCGCACTGAATGGATCGGACATGAACGAAACGAAACTGCAAAACACATCGTTGATGGTCTTGCTGACCCTGGTGAGCATTGCCTTCATATGGATTCTGCTGCCGCTCTACGGCGCGGTGTTCTGGGCGGTCATCCTCGGCATTCTGTTTTCGCCCTTGCAGCATCAGTTGCAACAGAGGTTCGGCTGGCCACGCAATCTGACGGCCCTGTTCACCTTGTGTCTCTGTGTGGTGATCGCGATCCTGCCGGTAATCACCATCAGTACCTTGCTGGTTCAAGAAGGCGCGGCGCTGTACAACCGAATCGAAAGCGGCGAACTGGACATTGCCGGGTATGTGTCGCAGTTCAAACAAAGCCTGCCGCCGTACGTTCAGTACTTGCTCGATCGTTTCGGCATGGGTGAGCTGAGCGGGCTTCGGGAGAACATCATCAAGAGCACGATGCAAGGCAGCCAGTTTGTCGCGACCAAGGCGTTCAACTTTGGTCAGGGTACGTTCGAATTCGTGGTGAGCTTTTTCGTCATGCTGTACCTGCTGTTTTTCTTCCTGCGGGACGGGTCCGAACTGGCACGTAAAGTACGTGCGGCGATACCGCTGGAAGATAATCAGAAGCGCCGTTTGCAACTCAAGTTCAATCGCGTGGTGCGGGCCACGGTGAAGGGCAATGTGGTGGTGGCGATCACGCAAGGCGCCTTGGGCGGATTTATTTTCTGGTTTCTGGACATCCCGAGCGTGCTGCTCTGGGCGGTGTTGATGGCGTTTCTGTCGCTGTTGCCAGCGGTGGGGGCGGGTATCGTCTGGATACCGGTGGCGGCATATTTCCTGTTCAGCGGCGCGATCTGGCAGGCCACGGTGCTGACCTTGTTCGGGGTGTTCGTGATCGGACTGGTGGACAACGTCCTGCGACCGATCCTGGTGGGCAAGGACACCAAAATGCCGGACTACCTGATCCTCATCTCGACCTTGGGCGGCCTGGCGCTTTTTGGCCTGAACGGTTTTGTCATCGGGCCGTTGATCGCGGCGTTGTTCGTGTCGAGCTGGGCGATTTTCATCGATTCCAAGCCCAAGGTTCAGCTGCCTTAAGCGCTGAGTTGGCCTGAGTCGATACGTTGTGACAAGGCTTGGGCGGCGGGAAGCGAGGTGAGCGGGCCGCTGATCGGTTCGCCGTCCTGCACCAGATACCAACAGGCAAGCAATCCTCGCGCTCTGAGCTGTGCGGGAACGGCGCTGCCGATAACGGACATGATCTGAACCTGGGCCATAAGTACCTCCTTTAATCTATGGAGCTACCTTACGGATCGGACGCTTGAACGGATAATCAACGCTTTCGATAGTCGTCATTGATGCCAATGAGTTCTGCGGTCAATCTACCACTAGATCGAGCATATGCACCACTTCCTGCTCATTGAGCAGGCCTTTGCGCACCAGGTTTTCTGCCAGCAGCGAGAGGAATTTTGCGCTGCGATGGCCTTCCAGGTGTTTGAGTTCGGTCAGTACGTTGTACACCTTGCCGGAAGTGCACAAGCCGACAATGCGATGCGGGTTTTGTGTGGGCATGACGGTCGTCCTTGTTTTTATCAACCTGTTGTTTATGGACAGATCCAAGCTTGCGGATCGGACATGACATAAATATGACCAACTTTACCTGCCGGTACTGTCCCGACAGCGACCTTGACGAGATTTATTCAGACTTCGTCCTGCCAGTGGTCACAAAAAAGGCCCCGCTTCTAAAGCGGGGCCTGATGAGCGTGTTACCAGCGGTCGCCACGATAATAACCATGGGGAGGGCCGTAATAGCCGCGTGGTGGACCGTAACCGCGTGGCGGACCGTAATAGATCGGTGCCGGGCGGTAGTACATCGGTTGTTGAACGTAGACCGGCGCCGGTTGGTAATAAACAGGCGGTGGCTGCACGTACACCGGTTGTGGCTGAACGTAGACCGGTTGCTCCACATACACTGGACGGTCGCGGCCGATTATGGCTGAGCCGATGATTGCCGAGCCGACGATCGCACCAAACACAGCCGGACCTTCCCAGCCGCCATGACCATGACCACCTGCTTCTGCCTGCCCTGCGATAGCAAGAGCACCGATCAGCAAGGCTACTGTGGGGATTTTACGGATCATGATAAGTCCTCGGTTCTTCGACCCGGCGCTCGCGTCTGCAATAGACACAAGTTGTCGCGGGGATACTTCTAAGACAGCATTTTTTTGAAAATCAGCACAGCCGTTGGGTAAATTTTGTGTAAGGTCTGTACCGGCTTCTTTACGGCTGTGTGCCAAGTGCAGACTGGCTTTTATGATCAATCAGAACCGGTGAAGTGGCTAATCCCGTCCATCCGAAAGTGCTATTGAAGGAGATTCCAATGCAGATGAACCCCAACAGAGACACTCAGCTGTGCATGTCACTCTCGGGGCGCCCCGGCAATTTCGGCCTGCGGTTTCATAACCATCTGTACGAACAACTGGGCCTGAATTTTTACTACAAGGCTTTCAGCAGTCAGGACTTGCCGGGCGCCGTTGGCGGTATCCGCGCCTTGGGAATCCGGGGTTGCGGGGTGTCTATGCCGTTCAAGGAAGCTTGTATCCCACTGGTCGATGAGCTGGATGCATCGGCTGAGGCCATTCAATCGATCAACACTATTGTGAATACCAACGGTCACCTCAAGGCCTACAACACCGATTACATTGCCATCGCCCAGTTGCTTGAAACCCATCAGGTTCCCAAGGATTCGACCTTTGCCCTGCGCGGCAGCGGCGGCATGGCCAAGGCTGTGGCCAGCGCCTTGCGCGATGGTGGCTACAAAAATGGCCTGATCGTCGCCCGTAATGAGCGCGCCGGGCGTGCTTTGGCTGAATCGTTGGGTTACTCATGGCAGGCGGAACTGGGGGGCCAGCGCCCGCAAATGCTGATCAACGTCACGCCTATCGGCATGACCGGCGGGCCGGAGGCCGATCACCTGGCGTTTGAGCCTGACGCTATCGCTGCAGCCGAAACTCTCTTCGATGTAGTCGCGATCCCCTCGGAAACACCGTTGATCGTGCGCGGTCGTGCCGAAGGCAAACGGGTGATCACCGGGCTGGAAGTGATTGCGATCCAGGCGCTGGAACAGTTCGTGCTGTACACCGGCGTGCGGCCGACCGATGAACAGTTCCAGAAAGCCGTGGCGTTTGCCCGGGGCTGATCATCCCGGTCTTCTATTGAATGTACCGGCCCCTTCGCGGGCAAGCCCGCTCCCACAGGTGACCGAGTTGATTCAGTCTAATGCGGTCAAGTGTGGCAGCGGGGTTGCTCGCGATGGGGTCAGCGTTGAACGCGAACCCTGTGGCGAGGGAGCTTGCTCCCGTTCGGCTGCGAAGCAGTCGCAAGGCAGGCAAACCCGGTGAGCCAGACGTAATGCGTTGACAGTTTTGGGGCCGCTTCGCGACCCAGCGGGAGCAAGCTCCCTCGCCACAAGGACCTCAGTGATTATTCGAGGCGTGCCAGTCGCTCTTCCAGTGCCGCAATCCGCGCTTCAAGCTCTTCGATTCGCTCAACCGACACACCACCACTGGCGCTACGTTCCGCTGGGTTCTGTCGGGCAGCCAGGATCGCTTCGATATCCGCCGGATCGCCCAGCGCATGCATGTACCGGTCTTCGCGCTGGCCGGCCTGACGCGGGATCAACAGCGCCAGACCTCTGGCGATCAAGCGCTCCAGTTGATGCACCACCTGCTCGGCATCTTCGAAGTCATGCATGCGGCCGCTGCGGGTCAGCAGTTCGTTGACCGTTTGCGGGCCGCGCAGAAACAACAGCCCCGTCAGAATCACCTGCGCCGGCACCAGTTCCAGCGCCTTGTCGACCCGATGCTCCCAACGGTCGGCACGGCTGCCCATCACCAGTCTGGTAAAACCGCGACCTTCCAGTACGCGCAAGCTCTGGCCGACCTGGCCCTGGCTGAGGTTCATCACCGGCTCGCGGCTGGTTTTCTGGTTGCAGGCAATCACCAGCGCATTGAGCGTCAGCGGATAGGTTTCCGGACTGGTGGCCTGTTTCTCGATCAACGAGCCCAGAATGCGAATTTCCGTGCTGTTGAGCTGCGGTTCGTCGGAGGTCGTTTCTTGCTCAGTGCTCATCGCGCTTTTCCCTATGCAGTCGAAGCATGCAGTCGAAGCCGCCTAGCCTAATCCTTGCAGGATAAAAGACAAGCCGCAGGGCGGTCGGGCACGGCTATAATCGTTCCACGTTTTTACTCCTGTCACCACACGAGACCATCATGACTATTTCCCTGTACGCCGCTTCCGTTCCGGTTTTCCAGCAAATGCTCAATGCCCTGAGCAACAACCTGAGCAAGGCCGAAGCCCACGCTACCGCGAAAAACATCGACCCGAACGCATTCCTGCAAGCCCGTCTGTACCCGGACATGTTCCCGCTGGTGCGTCAGGTGCAGATCGCCGTTGATTTCGCCAAAGGCGTTTCGGCGCGTCTGGCTGAAGTCGAACTGCCGAAATATGACGACACCGAAACCACCTTCGCCGAGCTGCAAGCGCTGATCGCCAAGGTCCTGGCCTTCATCGGCGAGATCAAACCCGAGCAGATCGACGGCAAGGAAGGCATCGAGATCGTTACCCGTCCAGGCACCCCTAAAGAGAAGCGCTTCACTGGCCAGGCTTATCTGCTGAGCTACGGTTTGCCGCAGTTCTTCTTCCACGTGACCACCGCTTATGCACTGCTGCGCCACAACGGCGTGGAAGTGGGCAAGCGTGATTACATGGGCGCGTTCTAAACCGTCCAGATGCAAAAAAAGCCCGCCAAGGTTTACGCCTTGGCGGGCTTTTTCGTTTTGCCTTCTGTAGGAGCCAGCGGTGCGGCGATCCGACTTGCCGGCGAAGGCGATCTCAAGTACGCCTTCGCCGGCAAGCCTGGCTCCTACAGGTGTGCTTTGTTATGCCAAACGTTGGGCTTTCTGGGTTTTCTGTTCCTCACTCTGGCACGCAGCCGCGGTGAACAGCACGTCGGTGGAGGAGTTCAGCGCGGTTTCCGCCGAGTCCTGCAACACACCGATAATGAAACCGACCGCTACCACTTGCATGGCGATTTCGCTCGGGATGCCGAACAGACTGCATGCCAGCGGAATCAGCAACAGCGAACCACCGGCCACGCCCGAGGCGCCACAGGCACAGATCGCCGCGACGATGCTGAGCAGGATGGCCGTCGGAATATCCACGGCGATGCCCAGAGTGTGCACGGCAGCCAGGGTCAGCACGGTGATGGTAATTGCGGCGCCGGCCATGTTGATGGTGGCGCCGAGCGGGATCGACACCGAATAGGTGTCTTCGTGCAGGCCCAGACGCTTGCTCAACTCCAGGTTGACCGGAATGTTCGCCGCCGAACTGCGGGTGAAGAAGGCAGTGATGCCGCTCTCGCGCAGGCAAGTGAGTACCAGCGGGTACGGGTTGCGACGCAGCTTCCAGAACACAATGGCCGGGTTCATCACCAGCGCCACGAAGAGCATGCAGCCCAGCAACACGGCCAGCAGATGCATGTAACCGATCAAGGCACCGAAACCGGAGGTGGCGAGGGTCGACGCCACCAGGCCGAAGATCCCCAGCGGTGCAAAGCGGATCACCAAACGCACGATCAAGGTCACGCCATTGGACAGATCGCCAAGTACTTCGCGCGTCGTCTCGCCGGCATGGCGAATCGCGATACCCATGCCGATGGCCCAAGCGAGAATGCCGATGAAGTTAGCGTTCATCAACGCGCTGACCGGGTTATCGACCACGCTGAGCAGCAGACTTTGCAGCACTTCGCTGATGCCGCCCGGTGCGGTCACCGCAACATCTTGGGTAGCTAGCACCAGACTCGACGGAAACAGCGTACTGGCGACCACCGCCACCACGGCGGCCCCAAAGGTGCCCAGCAAATACAGAAACAGAATCGGCCGGATATGGGTTTCCTGGCCGTGCTTATGGTTGGCAATCGAGGCCATGACCAGCACGAACACCAGAATCGGCGCGACAGCCTTGAGCGCCGACACGAACACTTTGCCAATGAAGGCGGTGGACTTGGCCAGCTCAGGCGCGAACAATGCCAAGGCAATCCCGGCGATCAGGCCGATGATGATTTGCGTGACCAGGCTGCTGCGTTTCAGGCGTTGCAAGAGAGAAGGGGATGAAGCGGTCATAACGGCATCTCTGATTTTATTAGGGTGCAGGGTTCTGCTCATGCAGCAAAAAGCCGGGCAGGCCACATGGAGGGAACCGAAGGGTCGCTACATCAATGCCAATGAATGGCCGATGAGCAAAGTACAAGTACCGCAGGCCGCGGACTTTATCACAGCGTAGGCGTGATCCTTCAGACCTGTGACGATCTGCCACCCGATGGCTCAACGCGATTTGCAGGTTCGTGCAACCTCGTCCGGAAGCACTCTGTTAAGCTTCGCCATCCTCATTTTCAAGTTCTGCCAGTGAGCCTTCGGGCTATCGCTGGTGTCGTCGTTTTCCTGGAGTTCTGCATGCTGTTGCCCATTCTTCTGTTGTCCGCCGCCGGTTTTACGGTGCTGACCACGGAATTCATCATCGTCGGCCTGTTGCCGGCAATCGCCCGTGATCTGGACGTCAGCATCCCTCAAGCGGGTTTGCTGGTGACCCTGTTCGCCTTTACCGTGGCCGCGTTCGGGCCATTCCTGACGGCGTATTTCGCCAGATTTGAGCGGCGCAAACTGTTCATCAGCGTGCTGATCATGTTCGGCTTGGCCAATACATTGGCGGCACTGGCGCCGAACATCGGGGTGATGGCCATCGCGCGATTGATTCCGGCGCTGGGGCTGCCGGTGTTCTGGGCGTTGGCCAGTGAAACCGCAGTGGACATCGTCGGGCCGGACTACGCCGGACGGGCCATCTCCAAGATCGGTTTCGGCATTGTTTGCGCCACGGTGTTCGGCATTCCGGTGGGGACGTTGATTTCCGATGCGTTCGGCTGGCGCAGCGCCTTCGGCATTCTGGCGGTGATCGCGTTTGCCAAGGCGTTGCTGCTGTTTATCTACCTGCCGAAAACCAACCTGCACCAACATCAAGTGAGCTTCCGTTCGCAGTTCAGAATCCTGCGTAGCCCGTTGATGCTGGGGCATGTGCTGTTATCGATCCTGGTGTTCAGTGGCATGTTCACCGCTTATACCTACCTGGCGGACATTCTTGAGCGGCTGGCCGGTTTCAACGGCACGGTGGTTGGCTGGTGCCTGATGGGCTTCGGCGCGGTCGGCTTGATCGGCAATTCATTGGGCGGTCGCGCGGTGGATCGGCATCCGCTGATCGCTTCAGTGACGTTCTGTGCCTTCATGATCGCCGGCATGGTGGCCTTGGTGCCGAACATTCATTCACCCCTCGGTCTGGCGGCAGCGATGGGGATATGGGGCGTGACTCAGGCCGCGCTATTCCTGGTCAGCCACGTGCGCCTGATGAAGGCTGCGCCTGAGGCTCCGGCCTTTGCTGCATCGCTGAACATTGCCGGGGCCAACCTCGGAATCGGTCTGGGCGCGATGGTCGGTGGGCGGGTGATCGACAGTGTTGGCCTGGGCGGCCTGGGTTTCGCGGCGGCCGGTTTTATCCTTGTCTCGATCCTGTTGGCGATGGCGCTGATGACCTTTAAACCTCGCGAAATCTGCGCCTGACACCTCACATCGCGGTGAACAGCTCGCGGCGAGCACCTTCGGTAATGGCGACAATGCCGGGGTGCTTGACCTTGCGTTCCACCGAGATGGCGTAGAACGACTCGCGCACGGCGTCGGTCTGGCCGATCAACTCCACGCCGCATTGGCGTTTCAATTCGTCGGCAATCACGCTCGGGCCGATGAATATCCCGCTGCCGGATTGTCCGAAAGCCTGCATCAAGGCGCTGTCGTCGAACTCGCCGACAATTCGCGGCTGAATTTGCTGTTCGGCAAACCAGCGTTGCAGGCGACTGCGTACCACGGTTTCCGGCCCGGGAATCAGCAGTGGCGCGCCGTGCAGGCTGCGGGGGAAGTCCTGGCCATATCGCGCCGCCAGTTCGGCTGTGGCGAAGAAGCTGATGCCGCATTCGCCGAGTTTCTGGCTGTAGCCCTTGATGTCCAGATGCGAGGGCATCGGGCTGTCGGAAATCACCAAATCGAGGCGCTGAATCGCCAGGTCGGCAAGCAAGCGTTCCAGTTTGTCTTCGCGACAGGTGATACGCAGCGGTTCGCTCAACTCCATGGTCGGCGCGATCAGGCGATAGACGATGGATTTAGGTACCACGTCGGCGACGCCCACCCGAAACAGAATCTGTTGCTCATTGGGCTGCGCCCGCAGCATCAACTCCAATTCGCCGCCGAGTTGAAACATCTGCTCGGCATAGGGCAGGGTCTGACGCCCGGCTTCGGTGAGTTCCAGCTGCCGGCCGACCCGGCGAAACAACTCGATACCATAGGTTTGCTCAAGCAGGGAAATCTGCCCGCTGATGGTCTGTGGCGTCAGGTTCAACTGCTCGCAGGCGCGCACGATGCTGCCGGTTTTGGCCACCACCCAGAAGTAATGCAGCTGTCGATAATTCAACATGTTGGTGAAACCCTTTGTTCACATCATCCGTAGGCACATACAAATACGATGTCTGGATTCGTTAAAACCGAAGTATAACCGCTAAAAATACGAATTTTCCTGAAGTGTTTGCTTCCTTAGAATGCCTCGCTATCGACGAATCGCCTTTTCGGTTCTGTCTGTTTTATCGAGGAAAGCATCATGAAGCTTAAAACCACGGCATTGCTCATCACGTCTTTACTGGTGCTGGCCGGTTGCGACCAGGCCGAGAAAAGCGCTCAGCAATTGATGGGCAAGGCTGCCGAAACCGCCAAACAGGCGATTGACGATACCCACAAAGCGGCCGAGCAAGCGCTCAGCGATGCCTCGGGCGGTTTGATCAGCAAGAAAGAACAAACGGCTAAAGAGTCGGACAAATCCGAATCGTCGCCCCAGGAAATCTAAACCGTCTACAACGAGTCAGGACTGACCCATGGAATACCTTTTAGAACTTGCTGCAAGCCCCACTGCCTGGGTCGCCCTGGCCACGCTGGTGGTGATGGAAATCGTGCTCGGCATCGATAACCTGATCTTCATTTCGATCCTCACCAACAAGCTGCCCGAACAGCATCGCCAGAAGGCGCGGCGCATCGGTATCGGCATGGCGTTGATCCTGCGCCTGGCACTGTTGAGCACCATCGCATTCATCGTCCAGCTGACGGAGCCGGTGATCGAGATTCTCGGCCAGGCGTTCTCCTGGAAGGACATGATCCTCATCGCGGGTGGCCTGTTCCTGTTATGGAAGGCGACCACCGAGATTCATCACAGCATGGACCCGGCGCCGGATGATCCGACGTCGGCCACCTCGACCGTGACCCTGGGCTTTGCCGCAGCGATCGGTCAGATCCTGCTGCTGGACATGGTGTTCTCCATCGACAGCATCATTACCGCTGTCGGCATGACCGAGCATTTGCCGATCATGATTATTGCGGTGGTGGTGTCGGTACTGGTGATGTTGCTGGCGGCTGACCCTCTGGCCAAGTTCATCAACGACAACCCGACGGTGGTGATGCTGGCGCTGGGCTTCCTGATCATGATCGGCATGACGCTGATCGCCGAAGGTTTTGGCGCCCACGTACCGAAAGGCTACGTCTACGCGGCCATGGCGTTCTCGGCCACGATCGAAGGCTTGAACATGCTGTCGCGTCGGGCCAGGCAGAAGCGCATCGCCGCCGAAGCTTAACCTTCGTTAAACGAAACGGCCGCCTGAACTCGAAAGAGTCCTGGCGGCCGTTTTTGTTTGTACGATTGAAAAGTGCGCCAGTCAGTGCGCGGTAGCGGGGTGTGCAGCCGGCTGATCGGTTTTCGCCACAGGTGTCGATTGAACCGGGTGGTGATGGTGCCGGCGGGTAATGCGCAAAACGCCCCACAGCATGGCGGCGGCCACGGCCAGCCAGCCGGAAATCAACATTACGATTGTCATTGTCAGGCTCATCAGTGCCTCCTCTTGCCCTGCATCGGGCGCACACTCTTCCTTGGTAAATGACAGTTTAGCCGCTGCAATATTTCAGGCAATTGACCAAAGGTCGCCTGTCACCAACCAGTTCGCTCTATCGAATGCAATCAACTGCCGGTTAAGGCTATACCGCTGCCGCGCGGCATCCTATGATCGACGGCCAAGCCGGGAGTGTGAATGCCTGGCGCTTGAACAAGAGAGTGATGATGGTGCGGGTATTTTCTCGAATTCGGTCTTTAGTGCTGATCGTTGGCTGCGTTGCCGGCCTTGCTGGCTGTGCAGGGAGCGTGGCGCCTGAAATCAAGCGTCTGCCGGAGCGGGTCGAACTCAGCGGTACGTTTTACCGTGGGCAAAGTTATCAAAGCGGGCCTCAGGTTCTGGCCAGCCTGCTGTCCCAGCAAGGCATCGTGATAACCCCGGGGCTGCTCGACAAACCTCTGCATTTGCCGGGTGCCGAAGACCGCTTGCAGCAGAACATGCAGAACCTCGCGCGCGAGTACGGGATGGTGGTCTATCCCCTCGACAGCCATTTGCCGGCGCTGCTGGCCCAAGTCGCGGCCGGTTACCCGGTGATGGTGCGCTTCACCGAAGGCTCGGCGTTCTGGGCTGAGCCCCGGTATGCCATTCTCGCCGGTTACAACCGTCAGAAGCAGACTGTGCTGCTGCGTGCCGGGATGGATCGTCGGTTGCTGATGGGGTTCGGCTCCTTTGAGTCGGCGTTCGAGAATGCCGGTGGCTGGGCTGTATTGATCCAGAAGCCGGACCAGATTCCGGCCAATGTCGATCAGTTGCGCTGGCTGAAAGCGGCGAGCGATCTTGCCCAGTCAGGTCAGGAGCAGGCGGCAGCCAGGGCGAAGAAGGCGTTGATCACGAAGTAAGTTTCCGCTCGTCATCGGCATGGCACTGCCACGCTATGCTGGAGTCTCAGGTAGAGGGCCCGGATTTTTCCGGGACCATGATCAGGAGGCGCCATGGCACATTCCAATACCCCAACCGGCCCGCACTCGTCTGAGCATTCGTCCGATAATGAGTTGGGGTTCGACCCCGATTCTCCTGACGTCGCCGATCCTCAGGTCGATCCCATCGGACCCGCCAAGGCGCCCAGGGATGTAAAACCGGGTGAGGAGGGCAAGAAGGCACCGGCCAAGCCTTACGATCCACTTGGCGATCTGAAACCCAAGTCCTAGTCAGAGGTGCATATGTCTACTGATTCGAGCTTCGACGACAAACGTCCGGATCCTCCAGATAGTGTTCCAACAACCCCAGAAGAAGATCTGGATCCGGTGATGGATCCGGACAGCCCGTTAAGGGACCCGTTGGCCAGACCGACAGTGGTGCCGACGAAGCATCCGCAGGGCTGGAAGGACCCGAGTACCGGGGATGGCATCCCGGATGACGATCAGATGCCGTTGCCCAATGATTAATCCGGGAAAAAAAAGCCCCGAACATTCGGGGCTTTCTTTTGGAGGCGTTTCGACTTTATTTCGAGGCTTCAACCACGCCGCTTTGGCGATGCTTGAGGTTCTTTTCAGATTTGTACTGTAGCGCTACGGAAGGCACGTCGGCGCTCTTGCCGGTTTCGACCCAGCTGCGAATACGGCTGGCATCGGCAAAGTGCGTGTATTTGCCGAAGGCATCGAGAATCACTAGCGCCATCGGACGATTACCCATGCTGGTGACCAGCACCAGGCAGTGACCTGCCTCGTTGGTGAAACCGGTCTTGGTCAGTTTGATGTCCCAGTTCGGCTTGTTGATCAAATGGTCGGTATTGTGGAAACCCAGGCTGTAGTTGGGTTTACGGAACGAAACGGTTTTTTCCTTGGTGGTGCTCAGCTCAGTCAATAGCGGGTACTTGTGCGCAGCGATCAGCAATTTGCTCAGGTCCCGGGCGGTGGACACGTTGCGAGGGGAGAGGCCCGTCGGTTCGACAAAGTGGGTGCTGGTCATGCCCAACGCTTTTGCTTTGGCGTTCATGGCGGCAATGAACGCGACATAACCGCCCGGATAGTGATGGGCCAGCGTCGCGGCAGCACGGTTTTCCGATGACATCAGGGCAATCAGCAGCATCTCCCTGCGCGGCAATTCGCTTTTGAGTTTGACCCGGGAAAACACGCCTTTCATTTCCGGTGTGTCGCTGATGTTGACGGAAAGGAACTCGTCCATATTTTGTCGGGCTTCTACCACCACCAGACCAGTCATCAGTTTGCTGACGGACGCGATTGGCACGACGACGTCAGGGTTGCTGGCATAAATGACTTTGTTGGTTTGCATATCCATCAGCAAGGCACTGCCGGAAGCGATCTTCAGTTGTGAAATGTTTCGGGGCGCCTCGATGGTTTCAGCGGCGTTGACCGTTTGCGTAGTGAAAGTCCCTGTAAACGCAAAAAACAAGCTCAGGATTGAAAGACGGATTTTCACGCTGGTGGACTCATAAAGGGTGGATATGCCGTTCTGTAACGGGCTGTTTCTTAAAAAACGACGCATTTTAGGAGTATGTGCCAGGAAAGCCATAGGCGCCTGTAAACAAAGGGCCAAAGATGAATTATTTTTAATGCTGTACCAATTTTGTATCAATCCTGGCTTTCCAGCTTCCCTATCTCTGATCAGTCAATGGTCGAGCTTTTTCTGCGGGCGAAAAAAACCCCGCGATGGGCGGGGTTCTTTTAGGCGGCGCTGCGAGCAAGCGTGAACTCAGCTGTGCAGTGTTTCCGCGGCGTACAGCGTGTTCTCCAGCAAGCAAGCGCGGGTCATCGGGCCAACGCCGCCCGGTACCGGAGTGATCCATCCTGCACGGGGCAGGGCGGTTTCGTAGGTCACGTCACCGACCAGCTTGCCGTCTTCCTGACGATTGATGCCGACGTCGATCACGATCGCGCCTTCCTTGATCCATTCACCTTTGACCAGACCCGGCTTGCCGGCGGCAACCACCACCAGGTCGGCGCGACCGACATGGCCCGCCAGGTCCTTGGTGAAACGGTGGGTAACGGTCACGGTGCAACCGGCCAGCAGCAATTCCATCGCCATTGGACGTCCAACGATGTTGGACGCCCCGACAATGACCGCGTCCATCCCGTATAGATCAGCGCCGGTGCTTTCCAGCAACGTCATGATGCCTTTAGGTGTGCACGGGCGCAGCAGCGGAATGCGCTGGGCCAGACGGCCGACGTTATAAGGATGAAATCCATCGACGTCCTTGTCAGGACGAATGCGCTCCAGCAATTTGGAAGCGTCCAGGTGTTCAGGTAGAGGCAGCTGAAGCAGAACGCCGTCAATCGCCGGGTCGTCGTTCAGGCGATCGATCAGGTCGGTCAGTGCTTCTTGAGTGGTTTCGGCAGGCAGGTCATAGGCTTGGGAAAGGAAGCCGACCTCTTCACAGTCTTTACGCTTGTGCGAGACATAAACCTGAGAGGCAGGATCGCTGCCGACCAGGATCACCGCGAGGCCGGGTGTGCGCAAGCCTTGCTGGCGACGCTCGGCGACTCGTTTGGCGATCTGCTGGCGCAGGCTGGCGGCGATCGATTTGCCGTCGATTAGTTGTGCAGTCATTGCGCGTGATTAACCATCGAGAGGGGAAAAAAAGAGAGCGCATTCTCGCATGTCATGAGGTGAGGGCAAAGGCGCTTGGTCTGCAAATTCCCCTAACCCCTTTAATTAAATGAATTTTTTATAAAAAGGATTTGACGCCCTCTAGGGGGCTCTATACTATTCGTCGCACTTGTCGGGCACAGCCTAGCACTGGTTGAGAAGGTCGAGCGGAATCAAAGTTCTGCAAGACTGAAAAGCACTTAGTTTGTAGTCCTTCAAGGTTACAGCTAACAAGGCGCCCGTAGCTCAGTTGGATAGAGCATCCGCCTTCTAAGCGGATGGTCGCAGGTTCGAGTCCTGCCGGGTGCGCCATTAGGCAGCTTTGGCACAAGTAGCGCGATATGGTGGGCGTAGCTCAGTTGGTAGAGCACGGGATTGTGACTCCCGTTGTCGTGGGTTCGATCCCCATCGTCCACCCCATATTTCGAAAGGCGCCAGATTTAACGGTCTGGCGCCTTTGCTTTAACAGCTTCAATCCGCGGATGTGGTGGAATTGGTAGACACACTGGATTTAGGTTCCAGCGCCGCGAGGCGTAAGAGTTCGAGTCTCTTCATCCGCACCAAATAAAGCTTCGCTCATGCCAGTGGCATGATTGGGGTTCAACAAAGAAGTTGTTCATTCTTTGTAACGCAATATGGTGGGCGTAGCTCAGTTGGTAGAGCACGGGATTGTGACTCCCGTTGTCGTGGGTTCGATCCCCATCGTCCACCCCATATTTCGAAAGGCGCCAGATTTAACAGTCTGGCGCCTTTTTTGTTTCAGTGGCCGCAGGTTCTGGGTCGCAGCGGCGGGGCGTTTCGTCGTATTTATGTTTCTCGATGATGCCGCGCTGCCCGCCGGCCTTGCTTGCAAGATCGGCTGTCAGGGAGATTGTTGGCAGTCTCTTCTATATATAGAAGGGTTGGTGCAGAGCCCCGGCATGACTGGCTGTATTTGCTAACAGGGCGAGGCACAACCGTTTGTCCCCGCCTATAAATTGCCTGCTGCTTTTTTACCCGTTTTCAGTAGGGTGACTTCTTGAGTTTGACCCACTAGAATGCATGCCCTTGATTCTGGGGTCGGAAACGGCCGGCTAACGTCTGTGCAACGAGGAATATCCATGCAAGTTTCTGTTGAAAATACTTCTGCTCTTGAGCGCCGCATGAGCATCACCGTGCCAGCTGAGCGCATCGAGACTCAGGTCAACAAGCGTCTGCAGCAGACTGCCCAAAAGGCCAAGATCGCTGGCTTCCGTCCAGGCAAAGTGCCAATGAGTGAAATCAAGCGCCGTTTCGGTGCTGATGCACGTCAAGAAGCCGTGGGCGATGTGATCCAGTCTTCTTTCTATGAAGCTGTTGTTGAGCAGAAGCTGAACCCGGCTGGCGCTCCTTCGATCGAGCCTAAATCGATGGAAGCAGGCAAGGACCTGGAATACGTCGCAATTTTCGAAGTGTTCCCAGAGTTCACCGTTGCCGGTTTCGAAGGTATCACCGTTGAGCGCCTGAGCGCTGACGTGGCTGATGCTGATCTGGACAAGATGCTGGAAATCCTGCGCAAGCAGAACACCCGTTTCGAAGTTGCCGATCGCGCTGCTCAGAACGAAGACCAGCTGAACATCGATTTCGTCGGCAAAGTCGACGGTGAAGTGTTCGCTGGCGGTTCCGCCAAAGGCACTCAGCTGGTACTGGGTTCCGGCCGCATGATCCCTGGCTTCGAAGACGGTCTGGTTGGCGCTAAAGCCGGCGAAGAGCGCGTTCTGAACCTGACCTTCCCAGAGGACTATCAGAACCTCGACCTGGCAGGCAAAGCCGCTGAGTTCACCGTGACCGTGAACACCGTTTCCGAGCCTAAACTGCCTGAGCTGACCGAAGAGTTCTTCGCTCAATTCGGCATCAAGGAAACCGGTCTGGAAGGCTTCCGCACCGAAGTTCGCAAGAATATGGAGCGCGAACTGCGTCAGGCGATCAAATCCAAGGTCAAGAATCAGGTTATGGACGGTCTGCTGGCCACCAACCCGATCGAAGTGCCAAAGGCTCTGCTGTCCAACGAAGTCGACCGTCTGCGCGTGCAGGCTGTTCAGCAGTTCGGCGGCAACATCAAGCCTGACCAACTGCCGGCCGAGCTGTTCGAAGAACAAGCCAAGCGCCGCGTTGTGCTGGGTCTGATCGTGGCTGAAGTGGTCAAGCAATTCGACCTCAAGCCTGACGAAGCCCGCGTTCGCGAGATGATTCAGGAAATGGCTTCGGCTTACCAGGAGCCTGAGCAGGTTGTGTCTTGGTACTACAAGAACGACCAGCAATTGAACGAAGTCCGTTCGGTTGTGCTGGAAGAGCAAGTTGTGGATACTGTTCTGCAGAAAGCTAGCGTGACCGACAAATCGGTCTCTTACGAAGAAGCGGTCAAGCCGGTAGAAGCTCCACAAGCCGACTGATTGTTTTTGCGGTAAGAAGCACACACCATAAGCCAGCCTTCGTGCTGGCTTATGCGTATTCAAGACATAACTATTTGGGAGTGACTGCAGAGCATGTTCCGTAATTCGTATATTCAGCAGAACTCTGATATCCAGGCCGCAGGCGGCCTGGTCCCGATGGTTGTCGAGCAGTCTGCTCGTGGCGAACGCGCCTATGACATCTACTCGCGCCTTCTCAAGGAGCGAGTGATCTTTCTGGTTGGTCCGGTAGAGGACTACATGGCCAACCTGATCTGTGCGCAACTGCTGTTCCTTGAAGCGGAAAACCCGGACAAGGACATCCATCTCTATATCAACTCGCCGGGCGGTTCGGTGACGGCGGGCATGTCGATCTACGACACCATGCAGTTCATCAAGCCAAACGTGTCGACCACCTGTATCGGTCAAGCGTGCAGCATGGGTGCGTTTCTACTGACGGCCGGTGCCCAGGGCAAGCGTTACTGCCTGCCGAACTCGCGTGTGATGATTCACCAGCCACTGGGCGGTTTCCAGGGCCAGGCTTCGGATATCGAAATCCATGCCAAGGAAATCCTTTTCATTCGTGAGCGCCTCAACACGCTGATGGCCAAGCATAGCGGGCGCACTCTTGAAGAAATCGAGCGCGATACCAACCGCGATAATTTCATGAGTGCAGAAGCAGCGCGTGAATACGGGTTGATCGATGAAGTGATCAATCAGCGCCCCGCTTAAAATAAGCAGCTCAAAATAAGGTTGGTCGGCGGGTCCGATCACCAGCGGGCTTGAAAAAGCCCGCAATAGCCTTCATCTTGTGTTGCAAGCCTATCGGATTTGGATCGAACGAATGACTGACACCCGCAACGGCGAGGACAACGGCAAGCTGCTCTATTGCTCCTTCTGTGGCAAAAGCCAGCATGAAGTACGCAAATTGATTGCCGGCCCCTCGGTCTTTATCTGCGACGAGTGCGTCGACCTGTGCAATGACATCATCCGTGAGGAGGTGCAGGAAGCCCAGGCCGAAAGCAGCGCGCATAAATTGCCTTCGCCTAAAGAAATCAGCGGCATCCTTGATCAGTACGTGATTGGTCAGGAACGTGCGAAAAAGGTTCTGGCCGTAGCGGTGTACAACCACTACAAGCGCCTGAACCAGCGTGACAAAAAGAATGACGACGTCGAGCTCGGCAAGAGCAACATCTTGCTGATCGGCCCGACAGGCTCGGGTAAAACCCTGCTTGCCGAAACACTCGCCCGCTTGCTGAACGTTCCGTTCACCATCGCCGACGCAACCACCCTCACCGAGGCGGGTTATGTCGGTGAAGATGTCGAGAACATCATTCAGAAGCTGCTGCAGAAGTGCGATTACGATGTAGAAAAAGCCCAGATGGGCATTGTCTACATCGATGAGATCGACAAAATCTCGCGCAAGTCTGACAACCCGTCGATCACCCGGGACGTTTCCGGTGAAGGCGTGCAGCAGGCCCTGCTCAAGTTGATCGAAGGCACGGTCGCTTCCGTTCCACCTCAGGGTGGTCGCAAGCATCCGCAGCAGGAATTCCTTCAGGTCGACACCCGTAACATCCTGTTCATCTGTGGTGGTGCGTTCTCCGGTCTGGAAAAGGTTATTCAAAACCGTTCCACCAAGGGCGGCATCGGTTTCAACGCGGAAGTTCGCAGCAAGGAAGAAGGCAAGAAAGTCGGTGAGTCCCTGCGTGAAGTCGAACCTGACGATTTGGTCAAGTTCGGTCTGATCCCGGAGTTCGTCGGTCGTCTGCCGGTACTTGCCACGCTGGACGAGCTTGATGAGGCTGCGTTGATGCAGATTCTCACCGAGCCGAAAAATGCTCTGACCAAGCAGTATGCCAAGCTGTTCGAGATGGAAGGCGTGGACCTGGAATTCCGGGCCGACGCGCTGAAATCGGTCGCCAAACGTGCTCTGGAACGCAAAACCGGTGCCCGTGGACTGCGTTCGATCCTCGAAGGTGTATTGCTCGACACTATGTATGAAATCCCCTCGCAGTCCGAGGTGAGTAAAGTAGTGATCGATGAAAGCGTTATAGAAGGTAAGTCCAAGCCACTGTATATCTACGAAAACAGTGAGCCGGCTGCCAAGGCAGCGCCGGACGCCTAAGCGTCACACTGCTGAAATAAAGAAGGGGCCTTCGGGCCCCTTTGCTATTGTGGGAGCTGGCTTGTCGGATCGCCGCGCCGCTGCGAAGGCGGTATGACATCCGGGCTTTTTGGATGTATCCGGACCCATGCAGGCGCTACCGTAAGCGGCGATCTTTAAAGTGGTTCTTTTATCCGCTTGTTTTTTTTGAAAGCAGCCCCCATCTTGGTTTCAAGCTTACATCCATCTGTTTACGGCCTTATGGCCGCCGTAGAGGCGAAATCATGAAGACAACCATCGAATTGCCTCTCCTGCCATTGCGTGATGTCGTGGTTTATCCGCACATGGTTATCCCGCTGTTCGTGGGGCGCGAGAAATCCATCGAAGCCCTCGAGGCAGCGATGACGGGCGATAAGCAGATCCTTCTGCTGGCTCAGCGAAATCCTGCTGACGACGATCCCGGTGAAGAAGCACTTTATCGCGTAGGTACCATCGCTACCGTTCTGCAGCTGCTCAAGCTGCCTGACGGCACGGTCAAGGTTCTTGTCGAAGGCGAGCAGCGGGGCGCCGTGGAGCGCTTCAGCGAAGTCGACGGCCATTGCCGTGCCGAAGTATCGCTGATCGATGAAGTCGACGCGCCTGAGCGCGAGTCGGAGGTGTTTGTCCGCAGCCTGCTGGCTCAGTTCGAACAATATGTGCAGCTGGGCAAGAAAGTCCCCGCTGAAGTCCTGTCGTCGCTTAACAGCATCGACGAGCCGGGTCGCCTGGTTGACACCATGGCCGCGCACATGGCCCTGAAGATCGAGCAGAAGCAGGAAATCCTCGAAATCATCGATTTATCGGCCCGGGTCGAGCACGTTCTGGCGTTGCTGGATGCCGAGATCGATCTGCTGCAAGTCGAAAAACGCATTCGCGGCCGCGTTAAAAAGCAAATGGAGCGCAGCCAGCGCGAGTACTACCTGAATGAGCAGATGAAGGCCATTCAGAAAGAGCTGGGCGACAGCGACGAAGGCCACAACGAAATCGAAGAGCTGAAAAAGCGTATCGATGCCGCTGGTCTGCCGAAAGACGCGTTGGCCAAGGCTCAGGCCGAACTGAACAAGCTCAAGCAAATGTCGCCAATGTCTGCGGAAGCGACGGTGGTGCGTTCGTACATCGACTGGCTGGTTCAGGTGCCGTGGAAGGCCCAGAGCAAGGTGCGTCTGGACCTCGCTCGTGCCGAAGATATTCTCGACGCCGACCACTATGGTCTGGAAGAAGTCAAAGAGCGGATCCTCGAATACCTCGCCGTGCAGAAGCGCGTGAAGAAGATTCGTGGCCCGGTGCTGTGCCTGGTCGGTCCTCCTGGGGTGGGTAAAACCTCTCTGGCGGAGTCGATCGCTCACGCTACCAACCGCAAATTCGTCCGCATGGCCCTCGGTGGTGTGCGCGATGAGGCGGAAATTCGTGGTCATCGCCGGACTTATATCGGTTCGATGCCAGGAAGATTGATTCAAAAGATGACAAAAGTGGGCGTCCGCAACCCGCTGTTCCTGCTCGATGAAATCGACAAAATGGGCAGCGACATGCGTGGCGATCCGGCGTCGGCGTTGCTGGAAGTGCTCGATCCCGAGCAGAACCACAACTTCAACGATCACTATCTGGAAGTCGACTACGACCTGTCCGATGTGATGTTCCTTTGCACCTCCAACTCGATGAACATTCCGCCAGCACTGCTGGACCGGATGGAAGTGATTCGTCTGCCGGGTTACACCGAAGACGAGAAGATCAATATCGCCGTCAAATACCTTTCGCCGAAACAGATTACGGCCAACGGGCTGAAGAAGGGCGAATTGGAATTCGACGCCGAAGCGATTCGCGACATTATCCGCTACTACACCCGCGAAGCCGGTGTACGTGGGTTGGAGCGCCAGATTGCCAAGGTTTGCCGCAAGGCGGTCAAAGAGCACGCGATGGAAAAACGCTTCTCGGTGAAGGTTACCGCCGACATGCTCGAGCACTTCCTGGGCGTGCGTAAATTCCGTTACGGTCTGGCTGAGTCGCAAGATCAGATCGGCCAGGTAACAGGCCTGGCATGGACTCAGGTGGGCGGCGAATTGCTGACCATCGAAGCCGCAGTCGTACCGGGTAAAGGCCAGTTGATCAAGACGGGTTCCCTGGGTGACGTGATGGTCGAATCGATCACCGCAGCCCTGACCGTTGTCCGTAGTCGTGCCAAGAGCCTGGGAATTCCTCTGGACTTCCACGAGAAGCGCGACACGCATATCCATATGCCTGAAGGGGCAACGCCGAAAGATGGCCCTAGCGCCGGTGTAGGCATGTGCACGGCCCTGGTGTCAGCATTGACTGGCATTCCTGTGCGCGCAGATGTTGCCATGACCGGCGAAATCACCTTGCGTGGTCAGGTGCTGGCGATCGGTGGTTTGAAAGAAAAACTGCTGGCTGCTCACCGTGGCGGAATCAAGACGGTGATCATTCCTGAAGAGAACGTACGCGATCTGAAGGAAATTCCTGACAATATCAAGCAAGATCTACAGATTAAACCAGTTAAATGGATTGACGAGGTCCTGCAAATTGCGCTGCAATACGCGCCGGAGCCCTTGCCGGATGTGGTTCCGGAGATCGTTGCAAAGGATGAAAAACGCGAGTCTGACTCTAAGGAAAGAATTAGCACGCATTAGTACGCATTTGCCTGGGGGGCTTGTTGACAGTTTTTTAGAGCCCTTGTTATAAAGCGGCTCTTAAGTGTCTGTAGGCCATTCAGCACTCGTTTTTTTGCTTTCACCAAAAAACTTAGAATCAAACTCAAATAGATATAAGGGGACTTAGAGTGAACAAGTCGGAACTGATTGATGCTATCGCTGCATCCGCTGATATCCCGAAAGCTGCTGCTGGCCGTGCGCTGGACGCTGTAATCGAATCCGTCACTGGCGCTCTCAAGGCTGGCGACTCTGTTGTTCTGGTTGGTTTCGGTACCTTCTCCGTGACCGATCGTCCAGCTCGCATTGGTCGTAACCCACAGACCGGTAAGACGCTGGAAATCGCCGCCGCCAAAAAACCAGGTTTCAAAGCCGGTAAAGCACTGAAAGAAGCTGTCAACTAAGTTCGATTCAGGTTTTTGCCTATCCGGGTCGGGGTCATTCCTGACTTGGCAGCGGAGCGGTAGTTCAGTCGGTTAGAATACCGGCCTGTCACGCCGGGGGTCGCGGGTTCGAGTCCCGTCCGCTCCGCCAGTTACGAGAAGGCGCATCCTCGGATGCGCCTTTCTTCTATCCGGATTCTACCCACGCTCCACGGTTGCCTAATTTTGAAGTTCAACCGTTTCTGGGGGACGCATGCTGCAGAATATCAGGGACAATTCACAAGGCTGGATTGCCAAGACCATTATCGGGGTCATCGTTGCATTGATGGCTTTGACCGGTTTCGACGCCATTTTCAAGGCCACGACGCATAGCAATGATGCGGCCAAGGTCAATGGCGAAGAAATCAGCCAGAACGAGCTGAGCCAGGCGGTCGATATGCAACGCCGTCAGCTCATGCAACAGCTGGGCAAGGATTTCGATGCTTCCTTGCTCGACGAGAAAATGTTGCGCGAATCGGCCCTCAAAGGCCTGATCGATCGCAAACTGCTGCTGCAAGGCGCAGAAAAATCGAAATTCGCTTTCTCTGAAGCGGCTTTGGATCAGGTGATCCTGCAAACGCCTGAATTCCAGGTGGATGGCAAGTTCAGCGCCGAGCGCTTCGATCAGGTGATCCGTCAGCTCGGCTATAGCCGTCTGCAATTCCGCCAGATGCTGGCTCAGGAAATGCTGATCGGTCAGCTGCGCGCTGGCTTGGCCGGTAGCGGCTTTGTCACCGATGCACAGGTTCTGGCCTTCGCCCGTCTGGAAAAACAGACCCGCGATTTCGCCACCTTGAACATCAAGGCAGATCCTGCTGCGGTGAAACTGACTGACGACGAAGTCAAAGCCTACTACGACGAACACGCCAAAGAATTCATGACGCCGGATCAGGTGGTCATCGACTACCTCGAATTGAAGAAGGCGTCCTTCTTTGATCAGGTCAGCGTCAAGGACGAAGACCTGCAAGCGGCGTATCAGAAAGAAACCGCGAACCTGTCCGAGCAACGCCGGGCT
This sequence comes from Pseudomonas sp. S2_A02, assembly GCF_054668495.1. Classification (NCBI taxonomy): domain Bacteria; kingdom Pseudomonadati; phylum Pseudomonadota; class Gammaproteobacteria; order Pseudomonadales; family Pseudomonadaceae; genus Pseudomonas; species Pseudomonas sp. S2_A02. The sequence goes on from NZ_CP162776.1 coordinate 5,817,897, forward strand.
GCGCATATTCTGATCGAAGTGAACGATAAGGTGACCGAGGCGCAAGCCAAGGCCAAAATCGAAGAAGTGCAGGCGCGTTTGGCCAAAGGCGAGAAATTCGAGGCCCTGGCCAAGGAATTCTCCCAGGATCCAGGCTCGGCGAACAACGGCGGTGACCTCGGCTATGCAGGTCCAGGCGTCTATGATCCAGCGTTTGAAAAAGCCCTGTATTCGTTGGCCAAGGATCAGGTTTCGGAGCCGGTTCGCACTGACTTCGGTTTCCACCTGATCAAGCTGCTGGGCGTTGAAGCCCCTGAAGTGCCGACGTTTGCAAGCCTGAAAGACAAGCTGACCCGCGAGCTGAAAACCCAGCAGGTCGAGCAGCGTTTCGTCGAGGCGACCAAGCAGTTGGAAGACTCTTCGTTCGAGGCCTCCGATCTGGCCCAGCCAGCACAGGACCTGAAGCTGACCGTCCACACCTCCGCGCCATTTGGCCGTGAAGGTGGCGAAGGTGTTGCTGCCAACCGTGCCGTGGTGACTGCTGCGTTCAGTCCTGAAGTGCTGGATGAGGGTGCCAACAGCACCGCCATCGAGCTGGACCCGGAAACCGTGATCGTTCTGCGCGCCAAGGAGCACCGCAAGCCTGAGCAGCTGCCGCTGGAAAGCGTGGCTGCCAGCATCCGTGCGCAACTGACCAAGGAGCATGCCAGTGCTGCCGCCAAGACCAAGGCTGATCAACTGATCGTCAGCCTGCGCGATGGCAAGACTGCACTGGACAAGGCGATCGACGGCCAGAACTGGAAAGTGACTCAAGCTGCGACTCGCGCTCAGGAAGGGGTCGACCCAACTGTGCTGCAAGCGCTGTTCCGCATGCCGAAACCGGTTGCCAAAGACAAGCCGACCTTCAGCAGCGTGACCCTGGCCGATGGTAGCCTGGTGATCGTGCGTCTGAACGGCGTGAACGAAGCTGCGGCACCGACCGAAGAAGAGAAGGCTCAATACCGTCGCTTCCTCGCCTCGCGCATTGGCCAGCAAGACTTTGCGGCCTACCGCAAACTGTTGGAAAGCGAGGCTGAGATCAAGCGTTTCTGATGCTTGACTGAGCTTTGCGCGACACCAAGACCCCGGCCGAAAGGCTGGGGTTTTTTATGGGTGAAACAAAAACGGCATGAGCTACCCGTCGCCTGCTTATTTACCGCGCGACTTTTTCCTGTCAGTAACAGTCAGTAGACTTGTAACTGTTTCAAGACACTAAACGGTGCGACGCTAAGCATCGATCTGTTGCACAATACGCCCCGAACCGTTTTCCTCAGGATGTTCAATGTTTAAATCAATTCCCATGCGTGTTGTCGGGCTGGCCTTGGTGCTGGCCGCCGCTGCCGGTTGTTCGTCGAAGAAGGCCGCCATCTACGAGCATGAGAACTTCGACGATTCCGGAACGTTCTCGCGCAATTACCCGGTGACCGATGCGCAAACCTGCGAGGCCGCCCGTCGGGCTTTGCTCAGCCAGGGTTACATCATCACCAGCGCCGATCCGAAACTGGTCAGTGGACACAAGAGCTTCCAGCAGACTGGCGAGACCCACATGGAGATCAGCTTCAGTGTGGTCTGTGCCGATGACGGCAGCGAAGGGCACCACGCGACCATGTTCGCTAACGCTCTTCAGGACCGTTATGCGCTGAAGAAGACCAACAACTCCGCCAGCCTCGGTGTGGGTGTGTTGGGCTCGGTATCGATGCCTATCGGCTCGTCCGACGACTCGATGGTCAAGGTCGCCAGTGAAACCGTGTCCTCGGCCAAGTTCTACGAGCGTTTCTTTGCTCTGGTCGAGTTGTTCCTGCCGCCGGAAGCGAAGAAAGCCGCGCACATTATCGAGAAGCCAAAGACTGATCTGGGTGTGCCTGAAGCCAAGCCTGCGCCGGCTCAGTTGGCGCCGACCCCGGCGGCAGAACCGGCGCCTGCTCCAGCGCCGGCAGCTGAACCCGCACCAGCCAGTTCGGAGCCTGTTGTGCCACCTGCTGAAACGGCGCCGATTACCCCGGAGCAGGGCAGTGAGCCGACTTCGTCTGCGCAAACGGCGACTCCATCGGCGGACTCAAGCAGCATGCCCCCTCCGAGCGAGCCAATCTCGGCCATGCCTGTCTCCGCCCAGTAATGGGATGTTACGGATCGGGTCAGACGACTCCGATCCCGTAACACCTTCCAAGATTGATCCACATCAAATCGAGCTGTATTCCTACGGCTCGTATCGAAAAATTCCTGTGATAAATTCCTGACCACCTGCTACGTTTTATTCAGTAGCGACGTAGTGTCGTGCCAGCGTCATTTTTCTTTCATATGGGCACTTTATGCTCAGGGCGCTGGTCATTTATTCAGACGATTTTTTCAACAGGCGATGGGGGTTTAATAATGGACGATTATCAAGAAGAACTGCTCGAGTATCAGGCGTTTGAACTGGACCCGCTGGAACCGGCCGAAGACGCTACAGAGTTGTAAGTCTTACGCGGATTGGCGATGACTGCGGCGAAACTCGCCGGGGGTCTGGCCGTTCCAGCGTTTGAAGGCCCGTTGAAAGGCTTCAGCTGAGGCAAACCCCAGCAGGTAGGCGATTTCCCCGAACGCCAGTTCGGTGTCGCGGATGTAGGTCATGGCGAGGTCGCGGCGTGTGTCGTTGAGAATTGCGCGAAATTGCGTGCCTTCCTCGGCGAGTTTGCGACGCAACGTCCAGGTTGGCAGCTTCAGGCGTGCCGCCACTTCTTCCAGGTCGGGTTCCCGACCACCATTGAGCAACGGCCCCAGTAGCTGAGTGATGCGTTCACGAAGGCTGCGGGTGCGTGTCAGTTGCTCCAGTTCCCGTTCACACAGTTGCAGCAGGTGCCGCCAGGTGCTCGGGCAGTGTTCCGGATTGCGCTGGGCGAGGCTGTCCAGGCTCAGGCGCAGTTGATTCTGTTCGGCACCAAACTGAATCGGACAATCCCCCAACACGGCGTACGCCTCGCGGTAATCCGGCGCTGCAAATTCGATCTCGATCCGTTCGGCGCGTAGCGGGGTAGGGCTTACGCTGGACAACTGCTGCAACCAACCAGCGATGATCGAATCCACCACGAAGCGGTTGTAGGCGTTGTAGGGGCTGATGGAATAGAACCGCAGCCAGGCGCCTTGGGCGTTTTCATGAAAGCTCGACTGGCCGCGATAGTTGGAGCCGTACAGCGCTTCGAAGCGAATCAGGCAGCGCGCCGCTTCCCGCACGGTGGGGGCCTGGGCGGCGGTGACTCCGGCCAGGCCGGCCTGGCTCAGGCGACTGAGCTGGCCCATGCGCAAACCCAGTGCCGGGTCGTCGGTCAGTTGAATGGCGCCGTGACCCAGACGCATGTAGCGCGGGATCGAGAGACGGGCGCCGGCCTCGGCCAGTCGCGCGGCGTCGAGGCCGTACTGTTCGAGCAACGGTTGTGGGTCCAGGCCATGGCTGCGCACGGCGTCGGCCAGGCTATGGACGAAGCCCACCGACAAATCCCCGAGGCGCATCGGCTGCGGTTTCATTGCTTACAGCCAGAGATTCAGCAAACGCGCGCCCCGGGCATTGCCGTCGGCAAAGTGTTGCCCGTTGCTGCTGAGGAAGCTTTGACCGGCGCTGCCCTTGTCCCAGAATTGACCGCGCAGAAACACGCTCATGCCGGCGATGGTCTGGCTGCCGGCCGGTTGGGCAATCAGCGTCAGCCGATGCCAGGCCTGACCTTCACTGAGTTCGCCAGCCTTGAGGCTCACAGAGCTCGGTGTGGACTGGCCTTTGTAGCCGCGCCACGGTTGATCCCAAGACCCGCGCCCGACGACGAACGCCGGGACCGCCACCAGTTGCGCGCCTTGATCGTCGAGTTTGCGATAGTTGTCCGGATACCAACTGTCGCTGCCGATCAGCACGCCCAGGCGTCCGGCTGGTGTATCGACGACGTTGATCGTGTGTTCGGAATTGGCTTCGACAGTGTCGTGCCCAGCGAAAGTCGGGTGCATTTGCCGCTGCGGCTGGCCAATCGGCAAACCGTCGCGACCGAACACTACGCTGCTGTTGTACAGGGCACCGCGGCCAATCTTCAGGGTACCGTCGCTGACACTCGGCTCGGGCAGCACGATGGAACCGGCCACCAGGGTTACGTGGAAGTCTTTCGCCAGGCCGCCGAACAGCGCCTGGTAATCCCTGGCCATTTTCTTGGCTTTCATCCGCAAGTGCGCGTCGTCGAGGCGGCTACCGCCTTCGGCGCTGATCAGGGCGCGGATGAACTGCAACGGGTTGCTCACCGCCAGCCAGTTCATGGCTTCCTTGAGCGTAGTGGCCTGGTACAACTCGTCTTTCTCGCCGCTGATCATCAGCCAGGTGCCGACATGTTCGGGCAGCACGACGATGGTCTTTTCATTCAGCAGACCCTGATCCTGAGCCTTCTGCAAGTAAGCCGCGAGCTTGCGGTGCAGGCGTTCGGGACTTTGGTAGTCGGTGGGGAACAGCTCGGGCTGGATACCCAGCAGATTGCCGCGATCGGCGGGAGTGCCCTGATCGACCGCGAGACTGATGCGCAGGTCCGACAGGTAATGACCCACCGGACGGTCCGCGGCCCACATTGCGTAGGTCGTGAGAGCGGCGATCAACGCCATGGAGAAGGTCAGGTACAAAAGTTTGCGCATGGGGAAACAGTCAACGGCCGTGTGCAGGGTTCGCGACTAGGGTAGGGCCCATGTCTGCGCTTGCCAAGGGGCGCTGCACATTTGGATCAATAAGTTGTCAGTTACGGTCATTGAGTGACAGCAGTGCGACTCTTAGTCTGTCGAACATGACTGACGGGGCCGAAGAGCTCCTGCATTTTTTCCGTGATCGCTCGTTGTGGAGTTACCGATGGCCGCCGCTCATTACCCGCACCTGTTGGCCCCGCTGGACCTGGGTTTTACCACGTTGCGCAACCGCACCCTGATGGGCTCGATGCACACAGGCCTTGAGGAGAAGCCCGGCGGTTTCGAGCGCATGGCTGCATATTTCGCCGAGCGTGCCCGTGGCGGTGTAGGCCTGATGGTTACCGGCGGTATTGGCCCGAACGATGAGGGCGGGGTTTACTCCGGCGCGGCCAAACTGACCACCGAGGAAGAGGCGCTTAAACACCTGATCGTCACCCGAGCAGTGCACGAGGCGGGCGGCAAGATCTGCATGCAGATTCTTCATGCCGGACGTTATGCCTACAGCCCGAAACAAGTGGCACCGAGCGCGATCCAGGCGCCGATCAACCCGTTCAAGCCTAAAGAGTTGGACGAGGAAGGCATCGAGAAACAAATCAGCGATTTCGTCACTTGCTCGACCCTGGCGCAAAAAGCCGAGTACGACGGCGTCGAGATCATGGGCTCCGAAGGTTATTTCATTAACCAGTTCCTTGCGGCCCACACCAACCATCGCACTGACCGCTGGGGCGGCGCTTACGAAAACCGCATGCGCCTGCCGGTAGAAATCGTCCGCCGGGTGCGCGAAGCGGTCGGCCCGAACTTCATCATTATCTTCCGCCTGTCGATGCTCGATCTGGTGGAAGGCGGCAGCAGCTGGGAAGAGATCGTGCTATTGGCCAAGGCCATCGAGCAAGCCGGTGCGACGATCATCAACACCGGAATCGGCTGGCACGAAGCGCGGATTCCGACCATCGCCACCAAGGTGCCACGTGCGGCGTTCAGCAAGGTCACGGCCAAGCTGCGTGGGGAGGTAGGAATTCCGCTGATCACCACCAACCGCATCAATACCCCGGAAGTCGCCGAGCAGATTCTAGCCGAAGGCGATGCCGACATGGTGTCCATGGCGCGGCCGTTCCTCGCCGACCCGGATTTCGTCAACAAGGCTGCGGCCGGTCGTGGCGATGAAATCAACACCTGCATCGGTTGCAACCAGGCGTGCCTGGATCACACCTTTGGCGGCAAGTTGACCAGTTGCCTGGTGAACCCGCGGGCCTGCCATGAAACCGAACTCAACTACCTGCCGGTGCAGCAGATCAAGAAAATCGCGGTGGTCGGTGCCGGCCCTGCCGGTCTGTCCGCCGCGACCGTGGCTGCTGAACGTGGTCATCAAGTGACTTTGTTCGATTCGGCCAGCGAAATCGGCGGCCAGTTCAACATCGCCAAGCGCGTGCCGGGTAAGGAAGAGTTTTTCGAAACCCTGCGCTACTTCAGCCGCAAATTGCAGACCACCAATGTCGAGCTGTGCCTGAACACCCGTGTGGATGTGGCGCAGCTGGTCGAGGGCGGTTACGACGAAATCATCCTGGCGACCGGCATCGCGCCACGGGTGCCGGCGATTCCGGGCGTCGAACACGCCAAGGTGCTGAGCTACCTGGACGTGATCCTCGAGCGCAAACCGGTGGGCAAGCGCGTCGCGGTGATCGGCGCCGGCGGTATTGGTTTCGACGTGTCGGAATTCCTCGTTCACGAAGGCGTGGCCACCAGTCAGGACCGCGAAGCGTTCTGGAAGGAGTGGGGCATCGATACACACCTCGAAGCGCGCGGTGGCGTTGCTGGGATCAAGGCTGAACCGCATGCACCGGCCCGTGAAGTGTTCCTGCTGCAACGCAAGACATCCAAGGTCGGCGACGGCCTGGGCAAAACCACTGGCTGGATTCACCGCACGGGTCTGAAGAACAAGCAGGTGCAGATGCTCAACAGCGTCGAGTACCTGAAGATCGACGACGAAGGCCTGCACATCCGCATCGGTGAAAGCGGCGAACCGCAGGTGCTGCCGATAGATAACATCGTGATCTGCGCCGGGCAGGATCCGTTGCGTGAGTTGCAGGACGGTCTGGTCGCGGCCGGGCAGAACGTGCATTTGATTGGCGGCGCGGACGTAGCGGCGGAGCTGGATGCCAAACGCGCGATCAACCAGGGTTCGCGGTTGGCGGCTGAGTTGTAACAGCAGGCCCAGCGTGCCAATGGCCATCGCGGGCAAGCCCGCTCCCACAGGGATTTGCGTTGTTCACAAAATGCATGAACAGCATAGAAACTGTGGGAGCGGGCTTGCCCGCGATGGCATCCTCAAGGCTGCTAAGATGCCAGCTTCTTTCCCAGAGCTGGCACTCGATGCTTCTCCCACCCGACGATTGGCTACCCCAAGCCCCCTCGAACCCCTTCACCTCGACTGGCTCACCACCGCCGGCATCGAAGTAGCAATCCTGCGTCTGGACCAGATCGACCCGCTGATCAGCGGCAACAAATGGTTCAAACTCATCGAACACCTGAAAGCCGCCGATCAGAGCGGCGCCCAAGGCATCATCAGCCTGGGCGGTGCTCATTCCAACCATCTCCATGCATTGGCCGCAGCGGGCAAACGCTTCGGTTTCACCACGGTCGGCCTGCTGCGCGGGCATCCGCAAGACACCCCGACGGTGAAGGACTTGCAAGCGTTCGGCATGCACTTGCATTGGTTGGGTTATGGCGGTTATCGAGCGCGGCATGAACCGGGTTTCTGGCAGCCATGGCGGGAGCAATACCCCGCGCTACATCCAGTGCCGGAAGGTGGCGGCGGCTTGCTTGGGGCGAAGGGCTGCGGGCAATTGATGACTCTGGCGTGCGAGCAACTGAGCGGTCTGGGCTGGAGCCACTACGACGGTTGGTGGCTGGCCTGCGGAACGGGCACGACCCTGGCTGGGCTGGTTCTGGCCGAGGCGGGTGAGCATCCGGTGCATGGCGCGCTGGCGGTGCCTGACGATCATGGCGTAGCGCAGCAGGTCGAGAGGATTGTGCAAGAAGCCGGACTGATCGATCCCGCCTATGAACTGCTGGACGCCAGCTGTGGCGGTTTTGCCAAAGTCGATCCGCCGTTGCTTGCGTTCATCGAGCAGGCCGAACAGGCCAGCGGCATTCCTCTCGAGCCGCTGTACACCGGCAAAGCGCTGCTGGCGCTCAAGCAGCAAGTCGAGGCGGGTAAATTTGCCCGGGGCACGCGGCTGATCTTCATCCACACCGGCGGCTTGCAGGGCCGCCAGGGTTTCAGTTCACGGCGAGAGGGCTAAGAATTTGAGCGACGAAAATCCTGTGGGCGCGTGGCTTGCCGCGAAAAATGCACCGCGGTTTTTCAGGGTATTACGCGTCATCGTTCTTCGCGGGCAAGCCACGCTCCCACAGGTTCTGCGACTTACCAGCATTAGGGCAAGCCTTCTGACCACAGATATCAGTGGTTTCGGTAGCCGAGCTCAACCGCGCTTGGGCATCATGCGCAGCAAGGTGTTATCGCGCACCACATAATGGTGATAAAGCCCAGCCACGGCGTGCAGGCCGATCAGCCAATAACCGATCGTCCCGCCGAGCACATGCCAGCCCTCAAGCTGCTTGGCCAGCGGTTTGTTTTCTTCGATCAGCAACGGCAGATCGATGCCATAGAACATCACCTGATGCCCCTCGGCGCTGGTAATCAGCCAGCCCAGAATCGGCATGGTGATCATGAAAATATACAGCGCCCAATGCATCAGTTTGGCGAGCAGGGTTTGCCAACGAGGCGAGGCGGGGAAGATCTGCGGTGCCGGCCCCAGGCTGCGGGCGAACAGACGCAGCCAGACCAGCACGAACACCGTCAAGCCGAGCATGAAATGCGCTTCCTTGATCAGCGTCCGGCCGCCACTGCCTTTGGGGAATATCCCGCGCAATTCGATGCAGGCGTAAACCACTATTAGCAGAACCAGCATCAACCAGTGCAACGCGATCGATACAGTGCTGTAGCGTGATTCGGAATTCTTCCAGGGCATACGGTGTTTCCTCACGGGTCTGGTCTGAAGTCACCGTTCTTGTTCGACGGTGTGTAGTCACTGTAATCCTGTTTGGCTGGATTTGCCTGCGGGCAATGGGCTGTTTAATGCTCCAGATCAAGTGATCGGCCACAAAAAAGCGCCAGTTCCGTTAAAGGTACCGGCGCTTTTTCGTGAGGAGCGCGCCGAGGATCACGGGCATCGGCCACGGCACCTCGACGTGCGGCTAGCGAAGTTTGCCGCGGCGGCGGGCAAGGCTGATAAGGGGTAATGCTCAGGGTGCGAGGTCCGAGCGGTTGACCAGCCAATCGAGCAGCAGACGGCCATCGCGACGTGGCTCCGGAATGGGCCGGGAAGGCTGGGTATGACCCATGCCGGCACACAGCACTGGCCGGTCCGGGTCGCTGTCGAGAAAGCTGACCAACACCTCGGTGCCGGCCATGGGCAATCTGGACGGATCGATCCGGCCGTCCGGCGTTGCGAAGGCGACCGGTAGCCAGAAACCGTCGGCTTCATCCACCGCGAACGCCGGTGTCGGCCATAGCCTGATCTGTATCCGGCCCTGATCATCGAGCGCTGCCGGTTGCCCGATGGGGCCCAGCACTCGGGCGATCTGATAGCCCGGAATGCTCGGCCTGGCGTGTTTGAGCGCCGGCCTGAACACCGTTGACCAGGGAATGGCAGTGAACTGATTGCTGTAGCGCCGGGCACTGCCGGGCTGGTCCTCGGTGAGAATCGACGGCTGCTGTCCTTGGTGCTGGATGTCGGTGAGCAGCCACTGATCGTTGAAACTCGAGAGCGGGTGCTGCGCCACTTGCAGGATCTGTCCACTGCACAGTTCACTCTGGTTGCTTTGGCCGTGGATCTGCCGGTGCTGGCAACGCAGGCGTTCCAGCCGTCGGCGGCTGAGCTGGTCGTGATGCAGCTGATCGGGCGCGGGGCGTGCCGTCATCGGCGCCGTTCTGGTAAGCGGGTGGTTGGCCGCTCCGTCGCCGACCATCTGCGCGCCGCGGTTTTTTGCCTCCCATCGTGCAGGGGCGAGGTCCGGGTCATGGCGCTGGAGCAGTTCGCTGATCACCGGCAAGACGGAGTCGTTGAATGCGTCGTCATGGAACGGCATCAGCAGCGGTTCCTGAGGGAAACTCAGGCTGTCATCGGCCAGCACCAGCACGTGCCCGTCATGCTGATGTTCGAAGTGATAGTGGATGCCTTCTTCTTCACACAGCCGCTGCAAGAAGGCCAGATCGCTCTCATCGTACTGAATGCAAAAAGGTCGGGGTGGGTAACACCCGTTTGCCAGTTCGAAGCGGTAGCTGTGCTCGGGCAGCTGATGCTCCTCCAGCAACTGGCGCACGATCGCGGGCACGCTGAGACGATGAAACACCCGACGCGAGCTGTGCAGGTGAAGTTGTTGAAGATGGGGCGTCAATACCAGGGAGTAGCCGACCCGGTGCGGGCCGCGATACTCGCGGCGGACGCTGTGGATCACGCCGTGAATGCCGTTGTCACCCGCCAACCGCAAAAACGCCGGTTGTTGCAGCCATTGGTTGGGGTGCATCGCCGGGGCGAGGCCGATCACGTCGATGTCGAATCGATAGGGCTGGTTGAGACCTTCACGGCCACTGAACTGCAACACCTGCAGACTCAAATCGCCGTCGAGGAGTGTCAGGGTGAAGGGGCTTTCCTTGTCGTTGTGCATCGAGCGCGCTTCTGCCAGGGAGGATGGGCGCAGAGGGTACGAAACCACAGCCCTGAAGCGTCACCGCAAATCGACTTTTCAGAATCGCCCTACAAACACTGGTGAAGATGTCGATTCGTCACGGGGTGAAGATCTTGGATTTTTTGGTCGATTGGCATCTTTAGGCCGTATAAACTTGCGCCATGCGTCGGCCAATAGATGTCTCGGCGCCACAGATCAAGAGAGTGAGTAATGGGCGCACAGTGGAAGGTTAAACACAAAGAAGCGGCATCTAACGCCAAGGGCAAGATTTTCGGCAAACTGGTGAAAGAAATCACCATCGCTGCCCGCAACGGTGCCGATACCGCCACCAACGCACACCTGCGTCTGGTGGTCGAACAGGCCAAGAAAGCCTCGATGCCCAAGGAAACCCTGGATCGCGCGATCAAGAAAGGCGCGGGCCTGTTGGGCGAAACCGTGCAATATCATCGCGTGACGTATGAAGGGTTCGCACCGCATCAGGTGCCGCTGATCGTTGAATGCGTGACTGATAACATCAACCGCACCGTCGCTGAAATCCGCGTCGCGTTCCGTAAGGGCCAGTTGGGCGCTTCTGGTTCGGTGGCCTGGGACTTCAACCACGTCGGCATGATCGAGGCGTCCCCGGACAGCCCTGAAGCCGATCCGGAAATGGCTGCGATCGAAGCCGGTGCCCAGGATTTCGAACCGGGTGAAGACGGCGCGACGCTGTTCCTGACCGAACCTGCGGACCTGGATGCGGTCCAGAAAGCGCTGCCGGAGCAGGGTTTCACCGTGTTGTCGGCCAAGTTGGGTTACCAGCCGAAGAACCCGGTCAGTGGTTTGAGCGATGAGCAGATGGCAGAAGTCGAAGCATTCCTCGAAGGCCTCGATAACCACGATGACGTGCAGGACATGTTTGTCGGGTTGGCGGGTTAAATCTGTGTGTCATTGATGTTCTGTTGCCTGACAGGCCGTCATCGCGAGCAGGCTCGCTCCCACAGGAGATTTGTGAACGCCACAGATCAATTGTGGGAGCGAGCCTGCTCGCGATTGACCGCGCAGCGGTCACCAGCTATTCAATTCCCGCACAACCTCGCTGAACCCCGGCCGCGCCAGCACATCCGGCTGACAGCAGCGCTGTTGCAATGCCTCTAACGCCTCACGCCCTTCATCGCTCAGCCCCGAGTCGATCCGCGCCAGCAATTCCCCCAGCAGCACCCCGAACGCCCGCACCTCGATCCGCTGCAGTGCGCGGCTTTCAAGGCTGTCCGAAGTGGCATGGAAAGACGCGGCCCCAAAGTCTCCCAACAGACAGTCACCGTGCTCGTTCCACAGAATGTTGTGACCATAGAGGTCGCCGTGAGTGATGCCTTGGCGGTGCAGATGTTCGGCCACTGAAGCAATGCCACTGGCGATGCGCAGCGCCACGTCAGCGCTGAACCGGGTATCGTCGGCGTAGACGTCGCGGGTGCAGGACGCCAGGCTCGGCAGCCCGGCCAGGTTGCGGTAACTCGGATCGATCAGTTGCATCACCAGCCCAGCCTTGGCTTGCGGATGGCCGGCGATCCGCCCTTCGACCCGGATCAGGTTGGGGTGGATGCCTGCGGTGATGCAGGCGTTCATTTCGTGCAGCGGTGAGCCATCGCTGGTCATCTCGCCTTTGTAGAGTTTTACCGCGACCTGTTTCGTCTGCTCCCACAACGCCTGATGAATAACCCCCGACGCGCCTTCGCCGAGTTTTTTCTCCAGGCTCAGTTGGGACCACGGAATGCTCGCCGTGGCTTCGAGGGCGGCGGCATCGGCTTCGGTTTCCAGCGGGTTACCGGCGAACGCCAGCCAGGTCAGACTCGGCAGGGTCAGCAGCCACTCGGGAAGCTCGGTGAGCTGATTGGCGGCGATGCGGATCAGTTCGAGTCGATGGCAACGGCTCAGGCTCTCGGGTAAGCGTTGTAACCGGTTGCCGGCGAGCATGAGCTTTTGCAGATGCGGGCGTTCACCCAGTTCGGTCGGCAGATCCATGAGGCGGTTGTCGGTCAGGATCAGCCAACGCAACAGCGGCGGCAGGGCGGCGCCCGGCACGTTTTCGATGGCGTTGGCCTTGAAACCGATCATCGTCAGCGCGGTGCACTGGCCAAGGCAAGCGGGCAGTTCGGTGAACTGATTGTCCGAGCAGAACAGCACGCGTAAACGGGTCAGGCGGTGCAGATCGTCCGGCAGGCTGCGCAAGGCGTTGCCGCTGAGGTTGAGTACTTCGAGCGAGTCCGCCAGGTCGAAGATTTCCCGGGGGAACTCGGTCAGGCCGCAGGACAGATCCAGGCGGGTGATGCCCGACAGTTGGCCGGCGCGCAGTTGTGCGAGGGTATCCATGGGCAAGTTCGCTATTGATCAGGAGGAGGGCGTGAGGGCCTGGAAATGGGCGACATGATAGCGGGAAAGTTGTGTTATCTGTCAGGCCGCCATCGCGAGCAGGCCGGTGCTGCACCACAAACCTTGCGGTCAAGCCAGATCCCTGACCTCCACCAACTGCCCCAACCGACTGCGCGTGCGCGCCAGGTCGATAGCATCGCCACCCAGGCTTTCGCGCAATGACTGGTGCGCAAAAAACTCATGGAAGTGCAGGCGCTGTTTTTTCACGATGGGGATGCCCTGGAAAAAACCGTCGAGCAGCCAGCTCTTGCCGCGCCCGACTGCACCATAGAGGTAAAGACCGGGGAGTGTAGGGGCTGATGCGCCCAGCAGCGCCGAAGCATGCTGTGCCATGCAATCGATCACTCGCTGCTGGCTATGGCTGAGGGTGTAACCCCGGGCATGGGCCTTGTGGTGGAAGTAGTCGTGGAACACCCGGCCCTGTGCGCTGCCACTGGCCGGCGCCGCAAATGCCTTGCCGAACAAACGGCGTAGCGCGGGCCAGCGTGGTGAGAGTCGCGGACGGTTGGGCGATCGAACGGCCACTGTGATGTCACCCCGTAGTCTTAAGGCCGGCTCCCCGAGTCGCGGCGGCGTAGTGTAACCAAAGGGGGAATTTGCCTTCCACTGGTACCGACGCTCCCACAGGATTCTCGTCGCTCAAATTTCTAGCTGCGATCTTTTGATCTTCGAGGTTAGCGCTCGATACTGCGATTCCACCGAGCATTCCACGCCGGGCGCTGTTCGTTGACCTGATCCCAGTCGATAGCGATCGCGGTCGTCAGATACTGCTTCATCGCCTCGACCTGACCGCGGGTCTTGTCGGTGGTTGGCGTATTCGGGTTGGACGGAATCTGATCGCCGTCTTCAAGCGCGGCCGCTTGTGCTTCGGGCGTCAGCAGGAAAGCGGCGAGTTTCTGCGCCAGTTCCGGTTGGGTGTTGTTGGCGATGGCGCATTCGGCGACGTTGAGCACCACGGAGCCTTCCTTCGGCTGCGCATATTCCACCGGCATGCCCTTGAGTTTCAGCGCGGTGACCTGGGTCGGCGTCAGCGGGAACAGCGCCGCTTCGTCGGTCTGGAGCATTTCGGAAATCTTCGCCGAACTCGGAATGTACTCCAGCACGTTGCGCCCGACAGTGTTCGGCCAGGCCTTGAACCCCGGTTCGACGTCGGTTTCGCTGCCGCCCTGAATCCGGTTGAACATCAGGAAGCCATGCAGGCCGAAAGTCGACGAGGCCATCGACTGGAACACCAGTTTGTCCTTGAAGCGCGGGTCGGCCATGTCCATCCATGAGGTCGGTGCGTTCCAGCCTTTTTCCTTGAACAGCCGCGTGTTGTACGCCAGCCCCGTGACCCCGAGGCTGACCGCCACGGCTTGATCCTTGATGCGGCCCTTGGCCGGAATCTGCGCCAAGGGCGGGCTGTCTTCGAGTTTGTCGCACAAGCCCATGGCGATGGCGCGGTACATGATGCCGTCGTCGAGGAACATCACGTGCATCTGCGGGTTGCCTTTGCTGGCCTGGACCTTGGCCAGAATATCGGCGGAGGTTCCCGGCACGATCACCACGTTGACGTTATTGGCTTTCTCGAAGGCCGGCAGCACCTTGTCGGCGTAGAGCCGCTCCATGGTTCCGCCGTTCATGCCCAGGTAAAGCGTCGGTTCGGCCTGGGCCTGGCTGGTCGTGAGCATGGCGCCCAAGCAAGAAAAACCGAGCAGTGCACTGCGTTTGAAATTATTCATGGCGTGACCTTCCTCTATCAAGCAACGGAGATGGAGTGAAACCGGGTGATGGAAAACGCATCCAGCGGCGTCTTTGACGCGCCGCTACAGATGATCTCGGTGAGCGCCTGGCCCACCGCAGGTCCGATCTGAAAGCCCGCGCCGGCAAAGCCGAACGCGTGCAACAGACCGGGTTGAGTGCTGCTGTGGCCGATCACCGGTTGGCGATCGGGCAGATAACCTTCGGTGCCGCTCCAGGTGCGAATCGCCTGGGCACCTTCAAGAAACGGGTAGAGTTCGACGGCCTGGCGCAGGATCTCGATGACGGCGTTTTGTCCAGGCCGGGCGCGGGCGTTATCGAGGGCAAAGCCCTGGCCGCCGCCCAACACACAATTGCCGCGAGCGACCTGACGGGCATAGATGCCGCCGCCCTCGACGCCGGTGCTGGCATTCATCACCAGTGGCAACGGTTCGGTGACCAGCATTGCCGGGTGACCGGCGTGCATTGGCACCGCTTCGCCGAATTGCGCGGCGAGCTTTCCGGCCCAGGCGCCGGCGCAATTCAGCAGCCAGGGGGCGTGAAGCTCGAGGCCGGTTTGAGTGCTGACGTGAAAGCGCTGACCGTCGTGTTCAACTGCCGTCACTGCGCATTGTTCATGGATTTGCGCACCGTGCCGACGCGCTGCTTGCGCGAAGGCCGGAGACACCAGTCGCGGGTTGGCGTGGCCGTCGTCCGGGCACAACGAGGCACCAACCGCGACCTCTCCGACCCACGGAAAACGTGCGCGCAACTCATTGCGGTCGAGTACCTGCAAATCGAGGCCGAACCCCTGGCTGCTGGCGGCGTAATCCTGCAAGGCGTGCAGATCATTGAGACTGCGGGCGAGTTTCAGGTGACCGCTGCGCTGGTACTCGCCGTTGATGCCGATCAACTGCGGCAGTTGCCCCCAGATCTCGTGAGCCCGTTGCGACAGCGGCAATTGCGACAGCGGCCGGCCCTGACGGCGCACGCCGCCGTAGTTCACGCCGCTGGAGTGCGAACCGCAAAAGTCCCGCTCCAGCAACGCGACGCGGCGACCGGCCTTGCTTAGAAACAGGGCGGCTGAGGCCCCGACAATGCCACCGCCAATGATGATTGCATCGACTTCGATCATGGCTCGACCTCCAGACCGAACGGCAGGGGTTTGATCGGCGCCTGAGCCCGCAACCGGCCGATGTCGGACAGGTTGCGCTGGCTTTCGCAGGCGATGATTTCCGCTGCGGCGGCGCCACACATCCGTCCCTGGCAGCGACCCATGCCGACCCGGCAATGGGCCTTGACGCGATTGATCTCCCAATGGCCTTCGCGCACAACCTGGCGGATGTCCCCGGCGCGCACCTCTTCGCAGCGGCAGATCATCAGGTCATCCGTGGTGTCGGTGGCCCAGTTTTCGGGGAAGACAAAGGCGCGCTCCAGGCCTTGGCGGAATCTGCCAATAGTGTTCAGCGACTGTTCCAGTTGGGTGACACGCTGTGGCGGGATCAGGTAACCGATGTCTTCGAGCAGCGCCAGGGCTGCCCGTTCACCGGCTATTTCTGCGGCGTCGGCGCCCATGATGCCGGCGCCGTCACCGGCCAGGTACACCTCGGCAACACTGCTACGACCAGCGTTGTCGCGCTGCGGCAACCATGCGCGGTTGATCGGGTTCCAGGTGAATTCGCAGCCGAGCAAATCGGCGAGTTGGGTTTCACTGCGCAAGCCGTGGGCGAAGGCTACGGCGTCGCATTCGATTCGATGTTCGCTTGCTGTGTTATGCCAGTTGATCGATTGCACGCGGTGTTCGCCATCGATGCATTTCAAGTTAGCGCTCTGGTGCACCGGGATGCCGTGGGCGGTCAGCCAGGCGCGGTAATAAATGCCTTTGGCCAGCGTGGAGGGTTGCGACAGCAGGCCGGGCAGGGCGCGGGCCTGAGCGCTGAAGGGCGAACTATCGAGCACGGCGATCACGTTGGCGCCGGCCTTGGCGTATTGGTACGCCACCAGATACAACAACGGCCCGCTGCCGGCGAACACCACGCGTTCACCGATGGCACAGCCTTGAAACTTCAAGGCAATCTGCGCCGCGCCAAGGCTATAGACCCCAGGCAACGTCCAGCCTGGCACGGGCAGGATCCGGTCGGTGGCGCCCGTGGCGACAATCACGCGCGAGAACTCCAGCCGTGCGGCGCGGCCCTGATGCAAGGTGTCGAGCGCGTCGGTCTCGGCGTTCCACACTAGCGTGTCGGGACGGTAATCGAGTTGCTCGCGCAGTTCGTCGATTGTCTGATGCAGTGCCTTGGCCTTGCGTGCTTCGAAGCCATACAACTTGACCGCCGAACGCTTGAAGTTCGCCGGCTGACGCCGATAAATCTGCCCGCCACCACGCGCGGCTTCGTCCAGCAGGACAGGGCGCACACCATGGGCAACGAGAGTTTGCGCCGCCCGGATTCCGGCAGGGCCTGCGCCAATGATGACTACAGACTTCATACCCACCCCATATGTGATCGACGCCCCAATCCTGTGGGAGCGGGCTTGCCCGCGATGACGGCGGAACATTCAATATGAGTGGTGGCAGACAGTCCGCTTTCGCGAGCAGGCTCGCTCCCGCAGGGGATTGGTTTTCTGCTGGGAAAGTTGGTGTTCATACCGATCGCCCAGGTTCGCGGTTGATGTGCTGTCCGGCTTCAAGCAGCGTTGAGCAGGCGCGCACCCGGCGGCCGTCGCCCAGGCGTACCCAGCAGTCCTGGCAGGCGCCCATCAGGCAGAAACCGGCGCGGGGTTCGGCGCTGAAATCGCTGCCGCGCAGGTGCTCGCTGCAGGTCAGTACGGCGGTCAGCAAGGTGTCGCCGAGCAAGCCACTGGCAGGCTTGCCGTCGAGGGTAAAGTCCAGGGCCGGGCGGTCGCCTTCGGCCAGTCGTTTCAGCAGAGCCATGGCGCCCTCATTGTTTACCCACCAGAACCCGATCCAGGCCGTAGACCCGATCAAGCAGAATCATCGTCAGCGCGGTCAGCGCAATCACCAGGGCCGACACCGCCGCCATCATTGGATCGATGGATTCGGTGGCGTACACGTACATGCGCACCGGCAGCGTTTGCGTGGCCGGCGAGGTGACGAAGATCGACAACGTGACCTCATCGAAACTGTTGATGAACGCCAGCAGCCAGCCACCGGCGACCCCCGGCAAAATCATCGGCAAGGTGATTTGCCGGAACAACGTGAAGCGTCCAGCGCCCAGGGATTGCGCGGCATGTTCGGCGCTGCGGTCCAGGCCGATGGCCGAGGCCAATACCAGACGCAGCACATACGGCGTGATCACCAGCACATGGGCGAAGATCAGCCAGGCGAAGCTGCCGTTGACGCCCATCAGCGCAAACAAGCGCAGCAACGCGACGCCCAGCACCAGGTGCGGAATGATAATCGGCGACAGGAACAGCCCATTGAAAAAGTCCCGGCCGGGGAACTCGAAGCGCGTGATTGCCAGGGCTGCCGGCACCGCGATCAGCGTCGCCAGCGTGGCGGCGCAGAACGCCAGGATCAGGCTGTTGTAGAACGCATCGACAAAGTCCGCGCGCTCGAACACTGCGCGGAACCAGCGCAGGGAAAACTCCGTAGTCGGCAGGCTCAGGGTGTTTTCCGGGGTGAAGGCGACGAGGCACACCACCACCAGCGGCGCGAGCATGAACAGCACCACCAGGGTATGGAACAGCAGGGCGAAAGGACCGTTTCTGGACATGACGAGTTATCCCAATGACTTCTTGTAGCGGCCTTCGATCATCCGGTTCCACGACAGCATGATCAGCAGGTTGAGCAACAGCAGCGCGACGGCGATGGCCGCGCCCATCGGCCAGTTGAGCTCCGACAAGTACTGGTCGTAGATCAGCGTGGCGACCATCTTTATCCGGCGTCCGCCGAGCAGTCCGGGGATGGCAAATGAACTGGCCGCGAGGCCGAACACGATCAAGGTGCCGGAGAGCACGCCGGGCATGATTTGCGGCAGCACCACTTTGCGCATCACCGTGAGGTGGCTGGCGCCCAGCGACAGCGCGGCCTGTTCGGCGGCGGGGTCGAGTTTTTGCAGCGAGGTCCAGACCGGAATGATCATGAACGGCAGCATCACGTGGACCAGTGCGATCACCACCGCGAACGGCGTATAAAGCAGCTTCATCGGCGACCCACCAAAGGCTTGCAGGGTCTGGTTGACCAGACCGTCGGCGCCGAGCAACAGGCTCCAGCCGAAGGCACGTACCACCACCGAAATCAGCAACGGCGTGAGGATCAGAATCAGGAAGATCGAGCGCCACGGCGCGCCCATGCGGCTGAGGATGTAGGCCTCGGGCACGCCGATCACCACGCAGAGCAGGGTGGTCAGGGCGCTGATCCAGAACGTGCGCAGAAAGATCTCGTAGAAGTACGGATCGCCCAGCAGGCTGCTGTAGTGATCGAGGGTGTAGGCGTCGCTGTTGATCCCCGAGCTGTAGTCGAAGACGTTGAACGACAGCACCAGCGTCAGCAGCAACGGGATCACCAGCAGACCGAAGTACAACGCCAGGGCCGGTGCGGATAACCAATAACCCTGACGTCCCTGACGTCCCTGATGTCCTTGGCGGATTGCGGCAAGCGTACTCATGCCGATACCTCGTCGACACTCAGCACCCGCAGCAATGTTGCATCCCAATCGAGGCCGACCGCCGTGCCTTCGATCAAGGGGGCCGAACCGTCGTTGCGGCGCACCACGCTGAGTTCGCCCAACGATGTCGATACGCCGTACAGCCATTGGCTGCCGAGGAAGAAGCGGCTGACGATCTTGCCTGGCAGACGGCCCTGACCTTTATCCAGCAAGTCGATTTTTTCCGGGCGCAGGCTCAGGGTCAGTTCGCCGTTGCCACGACCGCAGACCTGCACAACGCCAGCGCTGTCCCGCTCGCCGGGCAGAAGATTGGCTTTGCCGACGAAGCCGGAAATGAACTTGGTGCGCGGGTGTTCGTAGAGGGTGTAGGGCGCGTCGATCTGAGTGATGCGCCCGGCCTGCATTACCACTACCCGGTCGCTGATCGACAGCGCTTCGGACTGATCATGGGTGACCATCAGTGTGGTGATGCCGACCTCACGCTGGATGCGGCGGATTTCGAACTGCATCTCTTCACGCAGATTGGCGTCGAGGTTGGACAGCGGTTCGTCGAGCAGCAACACCGGCGGCTCGATCACCAACGCCCGGGCCAGTGCAACACGTTGGCGCTGGCCGCCGGAGAGTTCTCGTGGGTAACGCTCGGCGTGCAGGTGTAAGCGCACCAGTTTCAACACCCGATCCACCCGTTGCTGCAACTCGCCGTTGGGCACTTTGCGCATGCGCAGGCCGAAGGCGACGTTGTCTTGCACGGTCATGTGCGGGAACAGCGCGTAACTCTGGAACACCACGCCCAGACCACGACTGGCGGGTTTGGCGTGGGTGATGTCACGACCGTCCAGCACAATGCGCCCGCTGCTGACTTCGACGAAGCCGGCAATCATTTGCAGGGTGGTGGTTTTGCCGCAGCCGGAGGGACCGAGCAAGGAAACGAACTCGCCTTTTTCCACCGACAGGTTGGTGGCGACGACCGCGTCGATCTCACCATAACGTTTGCCGAGGTTTTCAAGTTGCACGAAGGCCATGACTGCGCTCCACCTGAGATTGTTATGCGTCGCCAAAGGCGCGCTTTTTTGTATGGGCAGATACGAAAAGGATGTTACCGGGGTGCGTTGGCGCTCGACTTCTGTCGGCTGCCGCTGTTGTTCGAATCGCCCCTGATAGACGCAGAGTAGGACGAAGAATAGGATGGGCTCAATGGCCTATTTCACTGAAGCGATGACTATTTTCAGTTTCATTCAGTGAGTAAATTTATTGTCGAGAAATCACATGCCTGATTCCATTGAGCGGAATGAAAACAAAAATGAAGTCGGTGTCGGTGCCGTCTCAAGGCTATTTGCGGTGCTGCGCAGTCTGGGTGACACCGTCGAAGGCGGAGAACGCGTCACCCAACTGGCCCAACGCATCGGTCTGTCGCAACCGACCACCCACCGCTTGCTGCGCAGCCTGATGGACGAGGGCATGGTCGAGCAGGATGCACGCAGCAAACGCTATCGCCTGAGCCTGGAGTTTTTTGCCTTGGCGGCCCGCGCCGGCAACACCGGCAACTTGCGCGAACTGGCGCGGCCGGCATTGCTGCGGTTGTCGGCTTCGTTGGGGGATTCGTTGTTTTTACTGGCGCGCAGCGGCTTCGATGCGATCTGTCTGGACCGCAGTGAAGGGCCGTTTCCGATCCGCACGTTTACCGGTGATATCGGCGGGCGGGTGGCGCTCGGCGTAGGGCAAGGCAGCCTGGCGATTCTGGCATTTCTGCCGGAAGAGGAACGCGACACGGTGATTCATTACAACTTGCCGCGGCTCAAGGATTTTCATCTGTACGACGAAGTGTTCCTGCGTTCGGAAGTCGAGAATGTGCGCACCCTTGGTTACGCCGGGCGCAATACCGGAGTATTGCAAGGCATGGCCGGGGTGGCCGTGCCGATCCTCGACCGCGAAGGCCGGGCGGTGGCGGCGCTGAGTGTGGCCACGGTCAGCGATCGCCTGGGGCCGGATCGCTTGCCGACGGTGGTGGAGATGCTCAAGCGTGAAGCCGCGCTGATCGGGCCGCGGATCAATCCGTTCGATCCGCTGTTGCGAAGGCCTTCGCAAGTGTTTGGGCAGGGGTGACCACAATCTCAGGCCTCCACCAATCCCCTGTGGGAGCGGGCTTGCTCGCGAAGAGGGCTTGGCATCCGGCATTAATGTCGACTGATACTCCGCTTTCGCGAGCAAGCCCGCTCCCACATTCGATTGGTGTTGTCTCCGCTTCCGGAGATCAGAACTGCGCAGTTTGCTTGAGCATCTGCGCCGCCGGCGTGTCACTCGGGCTGACCATCGCGTAGTTGTACCCGGCCCCCGACCAGTACTCGGCCTGCAACTCACCATCACTGCGACTACCGCGAGGCAGCAGAGTGTTTTTCGGCCCGGGTGGACGGACGTAGAAGCTGACTTTATGCCCGCTTTGATCCTCGTATACCACCATCGCCGCCGCCCCTTGTTCGGTGCTGAGCAGCCGCCCGCTGATGGGTGTGTATCCGGCAGCGGTCAGGTTCGGCAGACGATGGGCCTGGCTGAAATACCGATCGAGCCAGCCCTGCATATCGCCGTCATCGCTGACTTTGTAGTCCGCCGGCAGGATGCCTTGCTGGGCAATCAGCCGGTAGGCCTGCATCGCATCGGTCATCGGCAACGGAGCGCTGACCAGGGTCATTTCCCGTGCCTGCCAACCGCTCAGACCACCGAGGCTGACCGCGATCAGCAACACCGCAGCACTGGCCAGATGGCGGCGAGACTGGCGTTTGACTCGCTGGCGAATCATTGCCGGGTCGAGTTGCGGGTTGGCCGGTTGCCGCAAGGCGCCGCTCAATCCCGCGCGCAGTTGTTGGGCATCGTGCTGCCAGGCGCGTACTTGCGCGGCCACTTCGGCGTTGTTGGCCAGATAAGTTTCCACCAAATGTCGGTCGGCATCGCTGAGTTGGTGATCGACGTAGGCGTGCAGGTCACGCTCGCTGGGAGGCATGCTGATCATTTGAGTCTCCGCAGAGAAGGGTGGGTGATTTCGCCGTCGCTGAGCTGGCGCAAGGCCTGGCGTGCGCGGGACAGGCGCGACATCACGGTGCCGATGGGGACGTCGAGAATCTCGGCGACCTCCTTATAGCTCAAGCCTTCCACGGATACCCAGAGCAGCAGCGCGCGCTGTTCGGTGCTGAGCTGATCGAAGGCTTGCAGGGTCGATTGGGCGATCACTGTGCGCTCTGCCGAAGGCTGCGCATCATCACGGCCGGTAAAGAATTCGAGCATCCGCGCATAACGCCGGGAGCGGCGGTAGGCGTCGAGAAACTGCCGATAAAGAATCGAAAACAGCCAGGCACGCAAGTCGCCCTCGGGACGTTTGTCGCCCCAACTCGACAGCGCGCGCTCAAGGCAGGCCTGCACCAGATCATCGGCGCTGCTGGGGTTGCGCGTCAGCGATACGGCGAAACGCCGCAGCCTGGGAATGACTTCCCTGAGTTGTTCGTCGATATCGTTCATGAAGTTCTGACCAGTCACTACGCTGGGTGAGTGTTCAGGAAGACGCCCGGCATTCGAGGTTATTCCACGCCTGAAAAAATAAACACCGGGCGATGGAATAAACCCTGACGCGGTTCGTCTGCCTGACTCTTCTCACTTGTGGCCGATGGCCCTGGAGTCATTCATGGTAGATCGCTCATCACCGCCAACGGGGCCTGGCCGGCCACCGCTGAGCGCCGCGAGCCTGACGTTACGCCTGACCGGCATTGCCGTGGTGGTCGCCGCGCTGGCCGGGGCTTTTGCCTACGTCAACGGCACACTCGACCCACAGCGCCTGACGCCGAAAGACTTGGTCAATGTGCTGGAGAAAAACAACGGCGTGCACCCGGGATTCCGTCGTAACCACGCCAAAGGCGTGTGCGTGATCGGGCATTTCGAGAGCAGCAGCCAGGCACGCGAGTATTCCAGCGCCCAAGTGTTCAGCGAAGCGCGGACCCCGGTGGTCGGGCGTTTCGCGCTGCCTGCCGGCAATCCTTACGCGCCGGACAACAGCGTGCCGATCCGCAGCCTGGCGTTGCGTTTCACCCAGGCCAACGGTCAGCAATGGCGCACCGGGATGAACAGCATGCCGGTGTTCCCGGTGGGCACGCCCGAGGCGTTCTATCAGTTGCAGCAAGCACAATCACCGGATCCGGCTACCGGCAAACCGAACCCGGCGGCTGTGCCAGCGTTCTTTGCGGCACACCCCGAAGCCGTGCCGTTTCTGACTTGGGTCAAGACCGCCAAACCGTCGGCCAGTTACGCGACGGAAACCTACAACAGCGTCAACGCGTTTTACCTGGTGAACGCGGCCGGGCAACGGCAGGCGGTGCGTTGGAGCATGACGCCAGTGGCTCAGGACGCGGCAGGTGCAACGGCCCCCGAGGGCGGTGATTTCCTCGAGAAAGATCTGGTACAGCGCTTGTCCGCCGGCCCGTTGCGTTGGCAGTTGAACATCACCCTGGCGAACCCCGGGGACTCGGTCAACGACGCGAGCAAGGCCTGGCCCGACGGCCGAAAAGTGCTGAATGCCGGCACGCTGGTGCTTGAAAGCACCCAGCCGCAACTCGATGGCGAGTGTCGTGACATCAACTATGACCCGCTGGTGTTGCCCAGCGGTATCGAAGGCTCCGACGACCCGCTGCTCGCCGCTCGCTCGGCGGGTTACGCCCGTTCCTACCTGCGCCGCACCAGCGAAGTGAAGCAGTTGCCCACCGCCAAACAGGAGTCTCGACAATGAGTGCTCAACCGAACCATTTCGCACCATTGGCGCGGCTGCTGCACTGGCTGATGGCGCTGATGATCATCTCGATGCTGTTTATCGGCGCGGGCATGGCGGCCTCGGTGTCCGAGCGTCATGAGTGGCTGATCCACCTGCACAAACCTTTGGGCGTTGCGATTCTGTTGCTGGTGATTGTGCGCCTGGCCGTGCGTTTTTCGACTCGGCAACCACCACTGCCGGCGGACCTGCCGGGTTGGCACGCGTTCGCGGCCAAGGCTTCGCATTTTTTGCTGTACGCCTTGATGCTGATTTTGCCGCTGCTGGGCTGGGCGATGATTTCGGCGGCCGGCGATCCGGTGATGCTCAGTAGTTCGTTGCAGTTGCCATCGATTCTGCCGGCGAATGCGCAGGTGTTTGCGTTCCTGCGCAAGGCGCATGGGTATCTGGCGTATCTGCTGTTCCTGACCGTGCTGCTGCATTTGGCGGCGGCGTTGTTTCACGGTTGGGTGCGCCGCGATGATGTGCTGAACAGCATGCTGCGGGGCAAAGATCGCGGCTGATCAGGAGGCTGGCACGACTGTGGCGAGGGAGCTTGCTCCCGTCGGGCTGCGAGCAGCCCCAAATGCAGTTAGTCAGACACTCCTGCGTCTGATCGATTTACGACTGCTGCGCAGCCGAGCGGGAGCAAGCTCCCTCGCCACAGGTGTTGGGTGTTTTGGTGGCGAGCGTTCGCCACCAAAAAATCAGCGCCACGGCATTGATCCCCGCACCCAGCCAACACACCCCAATCCATCCCGCCCAAGCGTACATCGCCGTCGAACCGATAGAACCCAAGGCGCTGCCGATCGAATAGAACAGCATGTAGCCAGCGGTGAGTCGGCTTTGCGCTTCGGGGCGCACGCTGTAGATCATGCTCTGGCTGGTAACGTGAACAGCTTGCAAACCCAGATCCAGCGTAATCACCCCGAGCAGCAGCGCCCACAGCGAGGACTGGGTAAGTGCGATGGGAAGCCATGAGGCGAGCATCAGCAGCAACGACAGTCCACTGGTCCATTGCCCAAGACCGCGATCAGCCAAATGCCCAGCGCGAGCGGCGGCCAGCGCACCGGCGGCTCCGGCCAGGCCGAACAGTCCGATTTCGGTGTGGGAAAGTGAAAGCGGCGGAGCGCTCAGCGGCAACACCAAGGGTGTCCACAGCACCATGGCGCTGGCGAAGGTCAGCAGGGCGAGGATGGCCCGTTGACGCAATACCGGTTCCTCCTTGAACAACGTGAATACCGAACCGATCAACGCACCGTAAGCGCTATCTGGTCGCGCCTCTTCGTGCTTGGGCAGCACACGAAACAACAGCAACGCCATCATCAGGGTCAACCCGGCGGACAACAGATAAATCGAACGCCACCCAGCCAGATCGGCCATGCCGCCCGCCACCGTTCGTGCCAACAGAATGCCGACGACAATGCCGCTGGTGATCACGCCCACCACACGTCCACGTTGCTCCGGGATGGCCAGGGTCGCGGCGTAGGCCACCAAGACTTGCGTCACGACCGCCAGTAACCCGGTCAGCGCCATGCCGAGCAACAGCCAGATGCTGCTCGACGCTAATGCGATCATCAACAAAGCCAGCGCCGACAGCAGGGTTTGCACGACGATCAGCCGGCGACGGTTGAGCAGATCCCCTAGCGGAACCAACAACAACAGACCCACGCCATAACCGATCTGGGTAAGGGTGATGACGATACCGATGGTTGCCGGGTCCATGGCGAAGGCTTCGGTCATGGCATCGAGCAGCGGTTGTGCGTAATACACATTGCCAACGGCCAAGCCGCAGGCGACGGCAAATAGCAGCACCACTGCGCCGCTTAACGGGTGGTCAGGTTTCATCACAGGCTTCCTTGTGTGGTTTCAAAATAAAACCAGTTGTACGGTAGGGGGTCTGGTTTTATATTGCAACCATATTTGTTGCCGACGGACGCGGTCATGGTTAAACGTACAAGCATGGAAGGCGCCGAATGCCCGGTCGCCCGTTCACTGGACGCGATTGGTGATTGGTGGTCGTTATTGATCGTGCGCGATGCGTTCGATGGCCTGCGGCGATTCGGTGAGTTCCAGCGCAATCTGGGCATGGCCAAAAATATTCTCTCGGCACGCCTGCGCACATTGGTGGCTCACGGGATTTTCGATCTGATGCCAGCGTCGGACGGCAGCGCGTATCAGGAATACGTGCTGACGGAGAAGGGCAAGGGCCTGTTCCTGTTGATCATCGGGTTACGGCAGTGGGGCGAGGCGTTTTTCTTTGAGGCGGGGGAGGCACATTCGCGGGTTGTCGATCGTGAGAACGGTCGACCGGTGCGGCCGCTGGAGCTGCGTGCCGAAGATGGGCGTTTGTTGGGGCCGGAGGATTGTGTACGGATTGCTGCCGAGTGAAACGTCAAAAGATCGCAGCCTTCGGCAGAAGACTGCGATCTTTTGATTTTAAGGGCGATCAGCGCAAGGTATCGACCATGTCGGCGATGGTCGTCAGCACATCCTTGCCCAACTGCTTCGAGCGTTTGCCGGACCAGCCGGTCAGCGGGTTCGGTGCGTCGTTGTGGTCTTTGAAGGGCATTTCCAGGGTCAGCGACAGGCAGTCGAACTTCTGACCGACGCTGTTGCAGGCCAGGGTCATGTTGGCTTTGCCAGGCTCGTCGCGGGTGTAGCCGTGTTTGGTCTGGAAGTCTTTGGTCTGATGTTTCAGATGACTGCGGAAATGTTCTTCGAGTTTTTCGATCCGCGACGTATAGCCCGGGTTACCTTCGCAACCGGCGGTGAACACGTGGGGGATTTCTTCATCGCCATGGATGTCGAGGAACAGATCGACGCCATACTTTTCCATCTGCTGCTGAACGAACAGTACTTCCGGGCTGATTTCCTGGCTGGCGCTCTGCCACGCACGATTCAGGTCCTGGCCCATGGCGTTGGTGCGTAAATGACCGTGGAAGGCGCCGTCCGGGTTCATGTTTGGCACCAGGTACAGGTCGGCACTGGCCAGGAGTTTTTTCAGCACTGGGTCGTCGTGTTTTTCCAGGCGCTCGATTACCCCTTCCATGAACCATTCCGCCATGTGTTCGCCGGGGTGTTGCTGGGCGATGATCCAGACCTTGCGCTGACCTTCGGCACCCGTACCCTTGCGCAACAACTGGATGTCGCGACCTTCAACGCTCTTGCCGGTGGCCAGCAGTTCGGTGCCGGCCTTGGTCAGGGCCTGTTCGATCAGCCAGTCATGGCGGCCACGGCTGTAGGGCTCGAAGTAGGCGAACCAGGCATGGGTGGCAGTGGCTTCGAGGCTGAAACGCAGGCAGTCGCCTTCGAAAATGGTTGGCACCCGGAACCAGTTGACGTGGTCATAGGACGCCACCGCCTGATAGCCATCCCAGGCCTTGTTGTACGAGGATTTACTGGCGTTGTTCAGACGAAACCAATGATCTTGACCGACGTGCAGACCGCTGGCCTTGAAGTGGAACCACTGGAAGTGCTGGCTGCGGGTGTCTGGCTTGATCGCCAGCAGCGCTTGCAAAGGATTGCTGATGTCCAGCACTTCGATGTTGCCGCTGTCGAAGTTTGCACTGATGTCGAAAGAAGATTTACCCACGGCCATAATCGGTTCCTGAATATGATTTTTATGGCTGCTACTTTACACGCAAGGGAGGGAGAAACCGGGGGAAATTGCGGGGGATAAAAAGGGGGGGCGTCCTCCTTGACGCCGATGCAGCTTAGAGACTGCGCGAGTGATTCTCAAGTGCTATTTTAGTCAGTTTGGCCCAGTGCTACCGGGCCTCTCTTGCCAACAGATATTCTTTTGATATCATCCGCACCAATCGAATTTTCAGCACCCACAGACTTCATTAGCCTGAAGCAAAAGCCAGAA
The DNA here is from genome assembly GCF_054668495.1 of Pseudomonas sp. S2_A02. Taxonomy (NCBI): domain Bacteria; kingdom Pseudomonadati; phylum Pseudomonadota; class Gammaproteobacteria; order Pseudomonadales; family Pseudomonadaceae; genus Pseudomonas; species Pseudomonas sp. S2_A02. The sequence continues at coordinate 5,845,753 of NZ_CP162776.1, forward strand.
TAACTGGCAAAAAAAAGACCCGGCAAAAAGCCGGGTCAAAAACCGTGATTAGCCTGATGAGGAGATAGTCCAGGAGACCGACCTAAGGTCCCTTGGGCCATCGACTGATCTCGCGACCAGATGCATGCAATAATAATCATTACCATTTGCAAGTCAAATGTTTTTATCTGTGCGATTGGAAAATTTTTCCTGTCCACCTTCTGAGCGCTTCCTCCTCAATCGTTCTGATTGCCCTCCAGGGACCGGTCGACCATCGCCTTGGCCATGTCGATCATGTGCACCGTCGAAAACGCCAGATCCCGGCTTGCGCCCTGCAGCTGGTTGGCTGATTCATGCGCGGTGGCGGCGGCACATCGCAACAGATCCGAAGCATGGACCAGTGCTTCTTCGCTGCTGATGTTACGGTTCACATCGAAGAAGCGTTCTTCGCTGGCCTCTTCTGACACAGCTGGTTTCAAGTAATAGTCCAGTGCCCGCTGTGCGGCAGCAGAGCCTTTTGGCGAGTTGAGCGTAGTGTCGAATTGCGTATCGGGCAGGGGAATGCTGGGGATGGTCATGACGATGGCGAGCTCCGTGATAGATTCAAATCCGTGAGCTCAGCTTAGTACGTACTGTATTTGTGTCTTGAATTTAAATACTACAATTTGTGTTTTGTTGGTCGGAGTACCCCACGTATCGTGCCGCACATGGATAAATGGATTGAATTGGTCAAGGCCAAAATGAGTGAACTCAAAGTCACTCAAGAGATACTCGCCGAGCGCATCGGAATGTCCCAGGGCGGCGTCGGCCATTGGCTGAATAAACGTCGTCAGCCCCGCATCCAAGAGATGAACCGTGTCTTGCAGGCGCTGGGAATGGACTATCTGGAAGTCGCGATGGTGATCAGGGAACCGCAGATCTCACAGGATGAAGAGATCTCTCTGACGCAGAAGTACAACCCGTACTTTCGCTACCCGGTCAGTGACTGGCGGGAAACCGGGGAGGTGCGCGACGGGGAGTTATTGACCTACGGCGCTTCATCGGCTGTCAGCAAACCGCGCTTCGAGCTGTCCGATTACCACGCACAGGGCGCTGCGTTCTGGCTGGTGGTGGTCGGCGATGCGATGACTGCACCCTCGGGTGTGAGCATTGCTGCGGACATGTTGATTCTGGTGGACCCGGCCATCGTGCCGGAGCCTGGCAAACTGGTGATCGCCCAATGGCCCGGCAGCGCCGAGGCGGTTTTTCGCAAACTGATCGAAGAGGGCGGGCAGCGTTATCTGGTCCCGCTCAATCCGACCTATCCGAAAGCCCTTTACACCGAGGAATGCCGAATCATCGGTGTGGTGGTTCAGGCGACTGCCAAATTCTAATCAGATCGGTCCTCGCAATGCGTAGGACCGATCTTCATTTCACGCGTGTTCCAACTCCACCAACGCACTGCCTTCGCTGACCATCTCGCCTTCCTGGCAATACAACGCCTTGATCACTCCGGCGTGGGGCGCGCGAATGCTGTGCTCCATTTTCATCGCTTCCAGCACCACCAATTGCGCCCCGGCTTCGACTGTTTGCCCGGCCTCCACCAGCACTCGCACGATGCTGCCGTTCATAGGCGCGGTGAGTCCACCCTGATGGCTGTGACTGGCTTCAACAGCGCTGATCGGGTCATACGCCTCGATGCGGCGCAGTTCACCGTCCCATTGCAGATACAGCGTATCGCCACGGCGGATTGCCCGATGCCGGTGGCGCAAGCCGTTGTGTTCGGTCAGCAGGTATTCACCCTTGAACTGTGCGGTATGCGCATCGGCATCGCTCAGGGTCAGCGCCCGGTCTTGCCCTTCGCAACTCAAATGCAGGGTGATTTCTGTCGGTAGTCCGGCACGGAATCCGTTGCCAATACCCCAAGGCGAATTCAGGTCATCAGCGCGGGTCGTGCCCGGCTGGCTCTGGGCAAATGCCTGCGCGGCCGTTTGCCAGAACTCATCGCTGAGGTCTGAAGGTGCTGGCAGCAGTTGTTCCTGATGACGCGGAATAAAACCGGTATCCAGCTCCGCCGCGGCAAATGCAGGGTGGCCGATGATTCGGCGCAGGAAGTTGATGTTGGTCTTCAGTCCACCAATGGCAAACTCATCAAGCATGCTCAGCAAACGCAGCCGCGCCTGTTCACGGTCTTCGCCCCAGGCAATCAGCTTGCCGAGCATTGGGTCGTAGAACGGAGAAATCTCGTCGCCTTCTTCAACGCCACTGTCCACGCGACGCCCCGGTCCTTCTGAGGATTCGCGGTACAACACCAGACGCCCAGTGGCCGGCAGGAAGTCATTCGAAGGATCTTCCGCGTACAACCGAACTTCAATTGCATGGCCGATCAGCGGCACCTGGTCTTGAGTCATCGGCAGCGCTTCACCGCATGCCACGCGAATCTGCCAGGCCACCAGGTCGAGGCCGGTGATGGCTTCGGTGACCGGGTGCTCGACTTGCAGGCGCGTGTTCATCTCCATGAAGAAGAACTCACCGCGCGCATCCAGCAAAAACTCCACGGTGCCGGCACCGACGTAGCCGATGGCCTGTGCCGAGCGCACGGCGGCTTCGCCCATGGCCCGACGCAGTTCCGGGCTCAGACCCGGAGCCGGGGCTTCTTCGACGACTTTCTGATGCCGACGCTGAATCGAGCAATCACGTTCATTGAGGTACAGGCAGTTGCCATGCTGGTCGGCGAATACCTGGATTTCCACGTGGCGTGGCTTGAGCAGGTACTTCTCCACCAACATCCGCGAGTCGCCGAACGACGACAGCGCTTCACGTTGTGCCGAGGCCAGGGCTTCGGCCAGTTGGCTGACGTCCTCGACCACTTTCATCCCTTTACCGCCACCGCCCGCCGTGGCCTTGAGCAGCACCGGATAACCGATGCGTTCGCAGGCGTCGCGGAAGGTGTCGAGGTCTTGGGCTTCGCCGTGATAGCCGGGCACCAGTGGCACGCCTGCGGTTTCCATCAACGCTTTGGCGGCGGACTTGCTGCCCATGGCGTCAATGGCCGAGGCGGGCGGGCCGAGGAAGATCAGGCCGGCCGCTTCGATCGCGCGGGCGAACCCGGCGTTTTCCGAGAGAAAACCATAACCGGGATGAATCGCCTGAGCGCCGCTGGCTTTCGCAGCGGCGATCAGTTTGTCGATTTGCAGGTAACTGTCGGCGGCTTTGCTGCCGCCCAGGTCGACGCGAATATCGGCTTCGCGGCTGTGCCGGGCGTCACGGTCGGTGGCGCTGTGCACGGCCACGGTGGTCAGGCCCAGAGCTTTGGCGGTGCGCATCACCCGGCAAGCGATTTCGCCGCGGTTGGCCACCAACAGGGTGGTGAGAACAGGTGCGCTCATCAACGCGGCTCCTTGAGGGTGGTTTCGGTTTGCCAGTTCGGTGGACGTTTTTGCAGGAAGGCGCGCAGGCCTTCCTGGCCTTCGGGGCTGACGCGGATTCGGGCGATGGCGTTTTCGGTGTAGCGCCGTAGCGCCGGGGTCAGCGCGCCGTGGCCGACTTCACGCAGCAAATCCTTGCTGGCGCGCATGGCCGCCGGGCTGTTGAGCAGCAGGTTGTCGATCCACTGATCGACTTTCTGCTCCAGTTCAGCCATCGGGTAGCTTTCCGACAACAAGCCGATTTCCCGAGCCCGTTGCCCGCCGAAACGTTCGGCGGTCAAGGCATAGCGGCGGGCCGCGCGCTCGCCGATGGCTTGCACCACGAACGGGCTGATGACCGCCGGCGCCAGGCCAATGCGCACTTCCGACAGACAGAACTGTGCGTCGTCGGCGCCGATGGCCATGTCACAGCAACTGATCAGGCCCAGCGCGCCGCCATAGGCCGCGCCTTGCACCACCGCCACGGTCGGGATTTTCAGCTTGGCGAGGTTGTACATCAACTCTGCCAGTTCCCGGGCGTCGTCGAGATTGGTGTGGTAATCGAGTTCGGCCGATTGCTGCATCCAGGCCAGATCGGCACCGGAGCTGAAATGCTTGCCGCGACCGCGGATCAGCAGAAAACGCAGACTGGCATCGCTCGACACTTTGTCCAGCGCAAGGATCAGTTCGCGGATCATTTCGGCGTTGAAAGCGTTGTTCTTTTCTTCACGGCTGAGCCACAAGGTCGCAAAACCCCTTGGATCGCTCAGCAGTTCGAGGGTGTTGAAGTCGCTCATATTCATCCGTCTCCACAACTCTTGTGGGAGCGGGCTTGCTCGCGAAGAACGATAACGCGGTGCATCAGATAAACCGCGGTGAATCCTTCGCGAGCAAGCCCGCTCCCACAGAAAATCACATCCGGAACACGCCGAAGCGGCTCGGTTCGATTGGCGCGTTCAGCGACGCCGACAAGGCCAGGGCCAACACGTCGCGGGTCTGCGCCGGGTCGATGACACCGTCGTCCCACAGTCGAGCGCTGGAATAATAGGGATGCCCCTGTTCTTCGTATTGATCGAGGATCGGTTGCTTGATCTCGGCTTCCTGCTCGGCGCTGAAACCATGACCACTGCGCTCGGCCTGCTCGCGCTTGACCTGGACCAGCACGCCCGCCGCCTGTTCGGCACCCATCACGCCGATCCGTGCGTTCGGCCACATCCACAGGAAGCGTGGATCGTAGGCCCGACCGCACATGCCGTAGTTACCGGCGCCGAAGCTGCCGCCGATGATCACGGTGAATTTCGGCACCTTGGCACAGGCCACGGCGGTCACCAGTTTCGCGCCGTGCTTGGCGATGCCGCCGGCTTCGTATTTCTGGCCGACCATGAAACCGGTGATGTTTTGCAGGAACAGCAATGGAATGCCGCGCTGGCAGGCCAGTTCGATGAAGTGCGCGCCTTTCTGGGCGGCTTCGGCGAACAGGATGCCGTTGTTGGCGAGGATCGCGATCGGGTAACCGTGTAGGTGGGCAAAGCCGCACACCAGCGTAGTTCCGAACAACGCCTTGAACTCATCGAACACCGAGCCGTCCACCAGACGCGCAATCACTTCGCGCACGTCGAATGGTTGCTTGGCATCTGCCGACACCACGCCGTACAACTCGTCGCTGCTGTACAGCGGCGCGATCGGCGTGCGTTGTTGCAGTTCACCGAGCTTGCGCCAATTGAGGTTGGCGACGCTGCGCCGGGCCAAGGCGAGGGCGTGTTCATCGCTCTCGGCATAGTGGTCGGCGACACCGGAAATCTTGCAGTGTACATCGGCCCCGCCGAGGTCTTCGGCGCTGACCACTTCACCGGTCGCGGCTTTCACCAGCGGTGGGCCGGCGAGGAAAATCGTTGCCTGCTGACGGACCATGATCGCTTCATCGGCCATCGCCGGTACGTAAGCGCCCCCGGCAGTACACGAGCCCATGACCACCGCAATCTGCGGAATGCCCATGGCGCTCATGTTGGCCTGGTTGAAGAAAATCCGCCCGAAGTGTTCGCGGTCCGGGAACACTTCATCCTGACGCGGCAAGTTGGCGCCGCCGGAGTCCACCAGATAAATGCAGGGCAGGCGATTTTGCTGGGCAATGGTTTGCGCGCGCAGGTGTTTTTTCACGGTCAGCGGGTAATACGAGCCGCCTTTCACGGTGGCATCGTTGGCGACGATCATGCATTCGACGCCTTCCACCCGCCCGATTCCGGCAATCACCCCAGCGGCGGGAACGTCTTCGCCATACACCGCGTAGGCCGCCAATTGGCTGATTTCGAGAAACGGCGAGCCCGGATCGAGCAGGCGATTGATCCGCTCACGCGGCAGCAGTTTGCCTCGCGAGGTGTGGCGTTCTTGAGCCTTCGGGCCGCCACCTTGCTGCACTTGCGCGAGCAGGGTGTGCAGGGCGTCGACCTGTTTGAGCATCGCCGCGCTGTTAGCCGCGAACTCCGCTGAACGGGGATTGAGCTGGGTATGCAGGATAGCCATGTGCAGCTCCGTTTAGCGGGTTTCGTTGAACAGTTCGCGACCGATGAGCATGCGACGGATCTCACTGGTGCCGGCGCCGATTTCATACAGCTTGGCGTCACGCAGCAAACGGCCGGCCGGGAATTCGTTGATGTAGCCGTTACCGCCGAGAATCTGGATCGCGTCGAGGGCCATTCGGGTCGCGCATTCGGCGCTGTAGAGGATGACTCCGGCGGCGTCCTTGCGCGCGGTTTCGCCGCGCTCGCAGGCCTGGGCCACCGCATAGAGGTAGGCGCGACTGGCGTTGAGTTGGGTGTACATGTCGGCGACCTTACCCTGGATCAGCTGGAATTCGCCGATGCTCTGGCCGAACTGTTTGCGGTCGTGGATATAAGGAACGATCAGGTCCATGCAGGCTTGCATGATCCCGGTCGGGCCACCGGAAAGCACTACGCGCTCGTAGTCGAGGCCGCTCATCAGCACTTTCACGCCGCCATTGAGCACGCCGAGGATGTTTTCTTCCGGAACTTCGACGTCATCGAAAAACAGCTCGCAGGTGTTCGAACCGCGCATGCCGAGTTTGTCGAACTTGCTGCTGCGGCTGAAGCCTTTCCAGTCACGCTCGACGATGAACGCGGTGATGCCGTGCGGGCCTTTTTCCAGGTCGGTCTTGGCGTAGATCACGTAGGTGTTGGCGTCGGGGCCGTTGGTGATCCAGGTTTTGCTGCCGTTGAGTACGTAGTGATCGCCGCGTTTGTCGGCGCGCAGTTTCATCGAGACCACGTCGGAACCGGCATTCGGTTCGCTCATGGCCAGGGCCCCGATGTGCTCGCCGCTGATCAGTTTCGGCAGGTATTTGCTTTTCTGTTCGTGTGTACCGTTGCGGTTGATCTGGTTGACGCACAGGTTGGAGTGGGCGCCGTAGGACAGCGCGACCGAGGCCGAACCACGGCTGATTTCTTCCATGGCGACAACGTGCGCCAGGTAACCCAGACCAGCACCACCGTACTCTTCCGGCACGGTGATACCCAGCAGGCCCATGTCGCCGAATTTGCGCCACAGGTCGGCGGGGAACAGGTTGTCGATGTCGATCTGAGCGGCGCGCGGGGCGATCTCTTTAGCGACGAAGGACTGAACCTGATCGCGCAGCATGTCGATGGTTTCACCGAGGGCAAAGTTCAGGGATGGGTAGCTCATGGGGCACCTTTTGGCTTTTTTGTAGGGTGGGGAGGGCAGTGATTCGGCTCTCACCTTTACGTTAACGTAAGCCTGTGACGAATGGCTGTCAATCTCCCTTTACGTTAACGTCAACTTGAGCGAGAGTAGAGCCAGTTCTGAAAGACTGTGGCGAGGGAGCTTGCTCCCGCTCGAGCGCGAAGCGGTCGCAAAATCAGCAACCGAGGTGTGTCAGGCAGCACCTGATTGCTGATTTCACGACTGCTTCGCAGCCGAGCGGGAGCAAGCTCCCTCGCCACACAAGCCTCGTTCCTACAATAAAGACAATAGGGGTCGTCATGGATCAACCCAGTGCAAGCCCGCAGCGCAGCTATACCCGTGGTTCCCAGGACAAAGCCTTGCTGGCGATGACCATCGGTCAGGCGTTCGATAACACGGTCGAGCAATACCCGAACGGGGAGGCGTTGGTCGTGCGTCATCAACGGCTGCGCTACACCTGGCAGCAGCTGTCAGAGGCCGTCCACTTACACGCCAGAGCATTTCTGGCGTTGGGCTTGCAGACCGGTGACCGGCTCGGCATCTGGGCGCCGAACTGCGCCCAGTGGTGCATCAGCCAGTTCGCCAGCGCGAAAATCGGCGTGATCCTGGTCAACATCAACCCGGCTTACCGCAGTTCCGAACTTGAATACGTGTTGAAACAGTCCGGTTGCCAATGGCTGGTCTGTGCCGGCGCCTTCAAGACCTCCGACTATCACGGCATGTTGCAAGGACTGGTACCGGAACTGGCGGAGCAATCCATCGGCCAGTTGCAGAGCGAGCGCCTGCCGGAACTGCGTGGGGTGATCAGCCTGGATGCACAGCCGCCGTCGGGTTTCCTGCCGTGGTCGCAGCTGACTGATCTGGCGGCCAGCGTGTCGATCGAGCCATTGCGCGAACGCCAGGACAGTCTGCATTTCGGCCAAGCGGTGAACATTCAGTATACCTCCGGCACCACCGGTTTCCCCAAGGGCGCGACCCTCAGTCATTACAACATTCTCAATAATGGTTACATGGTCGGCGAAAGCCTCGGGCTGACGGCCAATGATCGGCTGGTGATTCCGGTGCCGCTGTATCATTGCTTCGGCATGGTCATGGGTAATCTTGGCTGCGTCACCCACGCCAGCACCATGATTTACCCCAACGACGCCTTCGATCCCTTGCTGACGCTGAGCACCGTCGCTGAAGAAAAAGCCACCGCGCTATACGGCGTGCCGACCATGTTCATCGCCATGCTCGATCAACCCAAGCGCGCCGAGTTTGATTTGTCGAGCCTGCGCACCGGGATCATGGCCGGGGCGACCTGTCCGATCGAGGTCATGCGCCGGGTTATCAGCGAAATGCATATGAGCGAAGTGCAGATTGCCTACGGCATGACGGAAACCAGCCCTGTGTCTTTGCAGACCGGTCCGTCAGACGAGCTGGAATTGCGTGTCACCACCGTTGGCCGAACCCAGCCGCAACTGGAAAGCAAAATTATCGACGAGGCGGGTAACCTGGTGCCACGCGGCACCATCGGCGAGCTGTGTACTCGGGGCTACAGCGTGATGCTCGGCTACTGGAATAATCCGCAAGGCACCGCCGAGGCTCTCGATGAGGCGGGCTGGATGCACAGCGGCGATCTGGCGAGCATGAACCACGAAGGCTACGTGTGCATCGCCGGGCGTAACAAGGACATGATCATCCGCGGCGGTGAGAATGTTTACCCAAGGGAGCTGGAAGAGTTCTTCTTCACCCACCCGGCGGTCGCCGACGTGCAGGTGATCGGCATTCCTTGCTCCCGCTACGGCGAAGAGATCGTCGCCTGGATCAAATTTCACCCCGGCCGCAGCGCCACCGAGCAGGAACTGCAAGCCTGGTGCAAGGAGCGCATCGCACACTTCAAGACGCCGCGTTACTTCAAATTCGTCGAGGAGTTTCCGATGACAGTGACCGGCAAGATCCAGAAGTTTCGGATGCGTGAGATCAGCATCGAAGAGCTGCGAGATAATAACGCCTGACCACAACTCCTTGTGGGAGCGAGCCTGCTCGCGATGACGGCAGCACATCCAATATAGATGTCGACTGAACCACCGCTATCGCGAGCAGGCTCGCTCCCACAGGGTGGGCGCAGTGGAAATGGCAAACACGAGAAAGCACAAAGGGGAGCCGAAGCTCCCCTTTAATTTTGTCGTTACGTGCTCTTTTTTTATTATTGAGGGGCGGTCTATTGTTGTTTTTGGCAACCGTGGCCCTTTACCGCTGTTTTTGTCGATCCCCATCCGGGATCAAGAGCAAACGTATTTTTTTGAGCGCTGATCTACTTTTTCGCTAAGCGATCCAACCAGTTCGGGAGCTACCTGAAGGTAGTTTTATTGTTCTCTGCCCGGTTGCGGGTTACTTCGAAAAGCACCCTGAAAAGCACATCCTCTCCAAAAAAATCTGTTAGCTGCGTCTCTGCCGTGTTGTTCTTGTTATGTCAGAGTCGTTACGTCTTATTTTTATTGGTTTGCAGTTTTTATTCTTGTTATGCCATAGAGATAGCAGAAGCCGTGCCAACTTTTAAAAACCCTTTAAATTCAATGCTTTGAGTTTTTCGCAGGATTTTTCATCCAACCTAAATCTGACAATTTGTTTCCGTGTTACTCGTTTCCGCCCACGTTTCAGCACACGCGGTAACACCCGGACACATTCATACTGTCACTGTGCGCTGCGGGCCTTGGCCACGCGCGAACCGCTAGGGCGTCCCAGCACTGTGCAAATCTGTTGGCCGGCCCGAATCAAGGCGTCCAGGTCGATTCCGGTCTCGATGCCCAGGCCATTGAGCAGGTAAACCACGTCTTCGGTCGCGACATTACCGCTGGCGCCCTTGGCGTACGGACAACCGCCAAGGCCGGCGATGGAGCTGTCGAACACCGCGATGCCTTCCAGCAGGCTGGCGTAGATGTTGGCCATGGCCTGGCCATAGGTGTCGTGGAAGTGCCCGGCCAGCTTTTCCCGCGGCACATCGGCCGACACCACTTCGAACATCTTGCGGGTCGCGCCAGCGGTGCCGGTGCCGATGGTGTCTCCCAGCGAAACCTCGTAACAGCCCATCGCATAGAGCTCGCGAGCGACTCGGGCGACTTGTTCCGGTGCAATGTCACCTTCATAAGGGCAACCCAGCACGCAGGACACGTAACCGCGCACGCTGACGCCGTGTTGTTTGGCGGCGTCCATGATCGGCACGAAGCGCTCCAGACTCTCGCTGATCGAGCAATTGATGTTGCGCCGGGAAAACGATTCGGACGCTGCGGCGAACACGGCGACTTCCTTGACCCCGGCGGCGATGGCGTCCTCAAAGCCCCGCAGGTTGGGGGCGAGGGCACCATAGGTCACGCCCGGCTTGCGCTGGATCTGCGCGAAAACCTCGGCGGAACCGGCCATTTGCGGCACCCATTTGGGCGAGACGAAACTGCCGACTTCTATATAGCCCAAGCCTGCGGCGGTCAGCGCGTCGACCAGTTGCACCTTGTCCGCAACGCTGATGGGCTGGGCTTCGTTTTGCAGACCGTCGCGAGGGCCGACTTCGACCAGGCGTACGTGGGTGGGTAGGGACATGGGAATCGACCTGTGCTGATTGTCTGAATGTTCAGAGAACCCTGTGGGAGCGAGCCTGCTCGCGATAGCGCCGGGTCAGTCGACATGAGTGTTGAATGCGCTACCGCCATCGCGAGCAGGCTCGCTCCCACAATGGGATTGTTAAACCACTTGCTGGCTCTTGATCGTCTGCTCCAGCGCCTGGGTGCAGCGCTCTTCAGCCGTGTCGAGTTCCAGTTTCATCTGTTCGATGTCCAGCAGTTGCTGTTCGAGTTGTTCCCGACGTTCGGCGATTTTCGCCAGCATGCTGTGCAGTTGCTTGGTGTTACCGCTGGAAGGGTCATAGAGCTCGATCAGCTCGCGGCATTCGGCCAGGGAAAAACCAATGCGCTTGCCCCGCAGAATCAGCTTCAGGCTGACCTTGTCACGGGGCGAATAAATGCGTTCCTGGCCACGACGCTCGGGACTGAGCAGGCCTTGCTCTTCATAGAAGCGAATGGCCCGGGTGGTGATATCGAGCTCGCGGGCGAGGTCGGAAATGCTATAGGTCTGGCTGCTCATGGAAGCGCTCGAAAAAGGTCATGGCGCTAAGCTAATGGCAGGTTGACGTTTACGTCAAGGGGCGTGGCCTTTCGTTGGTATCACCGGCCTCTTCGCGAGCAAGCCCGCTCCCACAGGTGACCGCGTTCTCTCAGGGGAATGCGATCAAATGTGGGAGCGGGATTGCTCGCGAAGAACGATAACGCGGTCCAACGCCCTACACCTTATCGAGCTTCTTTTCATGCGCCGTGACCTGCTGGCACAACTCGATCATCTGCTCGCGCATCCAGCGGTTGGCCGGGTCCTGGTCGGTGCTTTCGTGCCAGTAGAGGTGGGTTTCCACTGGCGGAACTTCTTTGACCGGCAGGTTCACCGAGTACAAGTCATGGCGACGGGCGAAGCGTTCCGGCACGGTCATGACCATGTCGGTCTGCTGCAACACTTGGGATGCCATCAGGTAATGCTGGGAGCGCAGGGCGATTTTGCGCTGGATGCCCATTTTGCCCAGGGCCAGGTCGACATAGCCCAGACCGCTGCGACGGCTGGAGATGTGGATGTGGGTCAGGGACAGATAATCATCAAGGGTGAATTTGTCTTTGCCTGCCAGTGGATGGCCCTTGCGCATGGCGCACACGTAACGGTCCTCCATCAACTTGACGTGACGCACCTGCGGGTCGGTATTGAGTGGCGCATCCACCGCGAAGTCGAGACGCCCGGCCGCCAGTTCCTTGGTGGTCTCGCGACGTTTGGACAGGAAACTTTCGATGATCACCGTCGGCGCCAGGCGTCGCAGCCGTTGGAACAGTGGCGGCAGGATCACCGCTTCGGTGAGGTCGGTCATGCTGATGCGGTAGGTCTTGACCGCCTGCAACGGGTTGAAGATGCGGCTTTCCTGCACCGACACCCGCAGCAGAGAGAGGGCGTTACGCACCGGGCCGATGATGTTTTGCGCCATTGGCGTCGGCACCATGCCTTGGGCGGTGCGCACGAAAAGCGGATCGTTGAAGGTCTCGCGCAGGCGGGCCAGAGCGTTCGAGACCGCCGGTTGAGTAATGCCGACAATCTGCCCGGCGCGAGTCAGGTTGGCTTCGGTGTAGATCGCGTCGAAGACGATGAAAAGGTTGAGGTCGACCTTGCTCAGATTCATTGCGCTGCGCTCTCTGCTCTTGTTATAGGAAGGTGGCTCGATCAGTCGATCATATATCGGTGATGAATGTTAATACACGCCGAGAATAGGCTAGGTAAATTATCAACGCTGTTCTAGCATCGATTGCATGCTCTGAACAACCTCCCTTAAGTAAGAAGGTAGCTGCCCATGGATTTCGCTTATTCGCCCAAAGTGCAAGAACTGCGTGAGCGCGTGACCGCGTTCATGGACACCTACGTTTATCCCGCTGAAGCGGTGTTCGAACGCCAGGTCGCCGAGGGAGATCGCTGGCAGCCGACGGCCATCATGGAGGAACTCAAACTCAAGGCCAAAGCTGAAGGCCTGTGGAATTTGTTTCTGCCTGAATCCGAACTCGGCGCCGGCCTGACCAACCTCGAATATGCGCCGTTGGCGGAAATCATGGGCCGCTCGCTGCTGGGCCCTGAGCCGTTCAACTGCTCCGCGCCAGACACCGGCAACATGGAAGTGCTGGTGCGTTACGCCAATGAAGAACAGAAGCAGCGCTGGCTCGAACCGTTATTGCGCGGCGAAATCCGCTCGGCGTTTGCCATGACCGAGCCGGACGTGGCCTCGTCCGACGCCACCAACATGGCTGCCCGCGCTGTGCGTGATGGCGACGAATGGGTGATCAACGGCAAGAAATGGTGGACCTCTGGCGCCTGCGATCCACGCTGCAAGATTTTGATCTTCATGGGCCTGAGCAATCCGGATGCACCGCGCCATGCGCAGCACTCGATGATTCTGGTGCCGGTGGATACCCCTGGCGTGAAGATTGTGCGTCCGCTGCCGGTGTTCGGTTATGACGACGCGCCTCACGGTCACGCCGAAGTACTGTTCGAAAACGTCCGGGTACCGTACGAAAACGTCTTGTTGGGTGAAGGACGCGGCTTCGAAATTGCCCAAGGTCGCCTCGGCCCTGGCCGGATTCACCACTGCATGCGTTCGATCGGCATGGCCGAGCGTGCGTTGGAGCTGATGTGCAAACGTGCGGTCAACCGCACTGCGTTCGGCAAACCCCTGGCGCGTCTGGGCGGTAACATCGACAAAATCGCCGACTCGCGGATGGAGATCGACATGGCCCGCCTGCTGACGTTGAAAGCCGCGTACATGATGGACACCGTCGGCAACAAGGTGGCGAAAAGCGAGATCGCGCAGATCAAAGTCGTCGCGCCGAACGTGGCATTGCGGGTGATCGACCGGGCGATCCAGATCCATGGCGGGGCAGGGGTTTCCAACGATTTCCCGCTGGCCTACATGTATGCCATGCAACGCACCCTGCGCCTGGCCGACGGCCCGGACGAAGTGCACCGCGCGGCGATCGGCAAGTTCGAGATCGGCAAATATGTGCCTAAAGAGATGATGCGTAGCGGGCATTAACAAGCACCGCGTCATCGTTCATCGCGGGCAAGCCCGCTCCCACAGTTGCAGTGGTGTTCACCGCTTTTGTGTACGACACGGACACTGTGGGAGCGGGCTTGCCCGCGAAGGCGTCGGCCCATTCAACACAGCCACTTCAGTAAACCCAAACCTTGTTGTCCAGCGTCGCGCTACCTTCTTCGAAACGGAAATTCACCGTCAGCCGCTGGGCATGACGGCTGAGTGCCTGATAACCCTCGGGCATCAACGCATTCGGTGTGACGGCCATGGCCTGAACCGTCTGCGCGATAAAACCATTGGCTGCGACAATCGCCTGGCCTTTGCTGCTTTGGGCAAACTTCACCAAGGCCTTGGCCCAGGGATTTTTCCCGGTCGGCGGTAGGTAAAAGAACAGCCGACGGGACAGCGGGTAATCTTCCGTCGCGATCAGGCTATTGAGCGGCTGCATGGCCTGGGAGTCACCATCGACAATGGCCACGGCTTTGGCCTGGCGCACATAAGGCAAACCGATGAAGCCAATGCCTTGCGGGTCCAGACTGACAGCGTCGGACAATTGCTCGCTGGATTCGAAGCGTTTCGCGTTGCCGCTCAGGGTTTTCCCACGCGGGCTGAGGACCAATTCCTTGAACGTGTCATAGGTGCCCGATTGATCATCCCGCGCATAGAGATGAATCGTCCCACCGGTGCCGCCGAGTTCTTCCCAGGTTTTCGCTTCGCCGCTGAAGATTCGCGCCAGTTGTACGGTGCTGAGTTGCTTCAGCGGATTGTGCGGATGAAGGATGATTGCCAGTCCGTCGATGGCGATGACTTGCTCGGCAATCGGGCTTTTCAGGTCGCCCAGCGGCTCGAGATCCAGCCGTTCGCTGTCCTTGATCGAGCGCGACGAGGCCGCGAGATCGGCAGAGGCGTCTTTCAGGGCTTTGAGCCCGGTGCTGGAACCGTGTGCCGCGACCTCCACTTCGACTCGGCGTCCCTGAACGGTTTCGCCGACGATGCGTTGTTCATTGGCTTTGTCCGGGGCTTCGCGGTGAACCTTGAGCAGGCCCTGTTCACGCATCAACCCCTCGACCAGCGCCGGGCCCAATGCCGCGCCAATGGTGTTGGAGCCCTGAATGCGCAGCACCGGGCCACGTTCGGGCGTCGGCAAGTCGCCAGCCGACACCGGCAGCACAGCGCCGAACAGCAACAGGAACAACACGCGCAGCGTCATGCCGGCACCTTATAAGCCTGGGAAAGTGCCGGGAGAATAAGTCAGTAAGGTTTCTGAACGATGACAGTTACCAATGTGGGAGCGGGCTTGCTCGCGAAGGCGGTGTGTCAGCCAACATCAACATTGGATGACACACCGCCTTCGCGAGCAAGCCCGCTCCCACATTAGCCTTGTGTAGATTTTGTAGGATCAGCTCAACTCAAGCCAGATCGGCGCATGATCGGAAGGTTTTTCCATCCCGCGCAGATCGTAATCCACGCCGGCATCCTTCACTCGCGGCAACAACCCATGGGACGCCATGATCAAGTCAATCCGCAGCCCGCGCTTGGGCTCATCTTCAAACCCGCGGCTGCGGTAGTCGAACCAGCTGAAACGGTCGGAAACGTCCGGGTTCAAGTGACGGAAACTGTCGACCAGACCCCAATTCTTCAGGCGCGCCATCCATTCGCGTTCTTCGGGCAGGAAGCTGCATTTGCCGGTTTTCAGCCAGCGTTTCATGTTGTCCGGGCCGATACCGATGTCGCAGTCTTCCGGGGAAATGTTCACATCACCCATCACCACAATCGGCTGGTCGTTGCTGAACTGGCTTTCCAGCAATTGCTGCAAATCGCTGTAGAAACGTTCCTTGGCCGGGAATTTGGTGGGGTGATCGCGGCTTTCACCCTGTGGGAAATAGCCGTTCATGATGGTCACCGGCACGCCATTGGCGTCGGCGAAAGTGCCCCAGATGAAGCGTCGCTGAGCGTCTTCTTCGTCAGTGGTGAAACCTTTGTACAAGGCAATCGGTTCCTGGCGCGAGAGCAGGGCCACGCCGTAATGGCCTTTTTGCCCGTGGAAATGCACTTGATAGCCCAGTGCCTGAACCTCGGCCAGGGGAAACTGGTCGTCGTGGACCTTGGTTTCCTGCAATCCGATCACGTCTGGTTGATGTTTCTCAATCAGCGCCGCCAGCTGATGCGGGCGAGCGCGCAGCCCGTTGATGTTGAAGGAGACGATCTTCATGGTCGGCAGTCCTGGCAAAAGTGCGATGCTAGCTGACATGTAGGAATGGGGCCAGCCTTGGGGTAAGGCGATTCGTTTTTGCCCGTCAGCTTTGTGTAGGCCGTTATGGCCCAATCGCGAGCAGGCTCGCTCCCACAGGTTATGAGTCTGGTCTATACCTTGTGGGAGCGAGCCTGCTCGCGATGACGGTTTAAGTACCACCATTGATTTCGGATCAGTCAGGAACTGTGCCAGCGCCAACACGTTCGTAACAATAAGAGCGCCGCCATTTTTGAGCCGCGCCCAGGGGAGATCTGCCGTTATGCCCGAAACCTCGACCGTCATCGCCGATATTCACATGCTCGATAGCGGCTATTCCCGCGAAGCACGTTCCCTGTTGTACCAGGCGTACCGGCACGAGCCGACGTTCGGCTATCTGTTCGAAGCCGAACGCCCTGGTTATGAACAACGGGTACGGGCGACGGTGCGCGAACTGGTCAAACAGCACTTTTTGCAGGATTTGCCGGCCATCGGCCTGCTGGTGAATGATCGCTTGATCGGCATCGCTCTGATTGCACCGCCGCAACGTCGCCTGGGCATTACCGAAAGTTGGGCCTGGCGCCTGCGGATGGTGCTCAGCACCGGTTTTCGCTGCACCCGACGCTACCTCGATTACCACGCCGCCGTAATGGCCTGCGTGCCGTCCGACTCCGTGCATGTCTTGCCATTGCTGGGGGTTCATCCGCAATTCCAGGGCAAGCACTTCGGCGAGCAACTGCTGCAAGCGGTCCATAACTGGTGCGCGGTCGATGAGCACTCACAGGGCGTGATCCTCGACACCGGGAATCCTCGTTATCTGGAATTCTATAAGCGTCAGGGCTACGAGGAAATCGGCGAAGTGGCCGTAGGACCGATTCGAGAGCACGTATTTTTCCACGCCAACCCGCAGGTGTTACAAACGGCAACGGCATAACAGTAGAACTTTCGCGGCAGGTCAGGCTCTATCAGGCCCCCAGGCTCGTGATAGCATCCGCGCTATGAAGTTTCCCGGAAGATTTACCAGCGGCGTGTTGATACTGATTTCCAGCTGCGCGGCGCTGGCGCAAAGTGAATTGGATGTGCGGATCAAACCGTCCAACGATGAACTGAAGGCCAATATAGAAGGCTATATCGGTAGCCTCGGCGATCGCGATGAAGAAGCCTTGCTGCGCTTCAGTCGCGGCGCCGAAGAGCAAGCGCGCAAGGCCGCCCAGGCTTTGGGTTACTACCAGCCGCAAATCGACAGCGACGTGAAGGGCGGCAAGACGCCGCGCCTGG
This sequence comes from Pseudomonas sp. S2_A02, assembly GCF_054668495.1. NCBI lineage: Bacteria > Pseudomonadati > Pseudomonadota > Gammaproteobacteria > Pseudomonadales > Pseudomonadaceae > Pseudomonas > Pseudomonas sp. S2_A02. Next base: position 5,862,980 of record NZ_CP162776.1, read on the forward strand.
TGTTGAATATCGCCCCCGGCGAGCCGATCCATTTGCGCAACGTCACGGTGCGTATCGACGGCCCGGCGGCCTCGTTCAAATCCTTTCGTGTACCGAAAAGTGACCTGCTGAAACCCGGCGCAGTGCTTAATCATGGCCGTTACGAAGACGCCAAGCGGCTGATCCAGAACCAGGCCTCGCGCTACGGCTTTTTCAGTGGCCGTTTCACCCGTCAGAAACTGTTGGTGGACCCGCGGGCTGGCGTCGCCGACATCGAATTGATCTACGACAGCGGCCCGCGCTATGCGCTAGGCAAAGTCAGTTTTGCAGGCGATACACCGTTCGACGAAGACCTGCTGCAACGCCTGGTGCCGTTCAAGGCTGGTGCGCCCTATGACTCCGAACTGATCGCCGAACTCAATCAGGCGCTGCAATCGAGCGGCTATTTCGAGGGCGTGCGCGTGGACGCGGCGCCGACCGCGTCCAAGGACGATGTGATCCCGGTGGCGGTCAAACTGGAAACCCGCAAGCCACGGACCATGGGTCTCGGCCTGGGTTTTTCCACTGACGTCGGTCCACGGGTCAAAGCCAACTGGACCCGCCATTGGGTTAATCCTCAGGGGCACAGCTATGGCTGGGAGGCCGAGATTTCGGCGCCACGGCAGAACGTCGGGCTGTTTTACGACGTTCCGCTGGACCCACCATTGACCGACAAACTGCGCTTTGCCGGTGGTTATCAATATGAAGAAATTGCCGGCACCGATACCCTCAGCAAACTGCTGACCCTCGGCCCCGAGTGGCACAGCAAGTTGCCCAGCGGCTGGCAGCGGGTGGTGTCGCTCAAGTGGCAACGCGAGGAATACCAACTCGGCGACGACTCGGGGCTCAGTAACTTGCTGATGCCCGGCGTGAGCTATTCGTACCTGAAAAGCGACAACCGCATCGATCCGCACAACGGTTATCGCCTGCAATTCGAAACCAAAGTCGCCAAGGAAGGATTAGGTTCGGACACCAACCTGGTCTACGGCACGGCGCTGGTCAAAGGCCTGACCACGGTCTTCGACAAACACCGCTTGCTCGGTCGGGTGCAGGTCGGCGGCAGCGCCACCAACGGCTACAAATCGGTGCCGCCGTCCTTGCGCTTCTTCGCCGGTGGCGATCAGAGCGTGCGCGGTTACGATTACCAGAGCCTGTCCCCGGAAAACTCCGATGGCGACCGTATCGGTGGCCGCTACATGGTGGCCGGCAGCGTCGAGTATCAATATTCCATCGCCGAAAAATGGCGGGTCGCTACCTTCATCGACCAGGGCAACTCCTTCAACACACTCGAACTGCCGAACCTGAAGACGGGTGTCGGTATCGGCGTACGCTGGGTTTCGCCGGTGGGGCCGATTCGCCTCGACCTGGCCCATGCGATGGACGACGACGGCGGCATTCGACTGCACTTTTCAATGGGGCCTGAGCTGTGAAGCGTGGTTTGAAAATAACGCTGCTGGCGATTCCGGCGCTGCTGATGCTGATCGTGCTGACACTGGTCACCGTGCTGGGCACTCCGACGGGTAGTCGCTGGGCGCTCGGGTTTGTGCCGGGTTTGGCTGTGGAGAATTTCCAGGGCCGTTTGGGTGGGCAGTGGAGCGCTGATCATCTGGTGTGGCAGCAGGACAGCAGTCGGGTTGAGCTGAACAAAGCAATTTTCGCCTGGTCGCCGCTGTGCCTGATGCGCATGACGTTGTGCATCGAACAATTGCAGGCCGAGCAGGTCAGTCTGCAATTCCCGCCGGGCGTGGAAGAGCAAAGTAGCGGCCCAGTCAGTCTTCCAGACTTGAAATTGCCGCTGGCCATCGAATTGGGCGACGTCAAAATCGGCCGCCTGCTGTTCAACGGCAGTGAAGAACTCAAGGGGCTGCAACTGGCGGCGCACTGGACCGAGAAGGGTTTGCAGATCGACTCGGTGCATTTGCAGCGTGATGAGCTGAGCCTGAACCTGTCCGGCCTGTTGCAACCGAGCGGTAACTGGCCGCTGACCGCTGAAGGCAAACTGACCTTGCCGTCGCCGGGTACCGAACCATGGGCACTGGCCCTGAAGGTCGACGGTGATCTGCTGAAAACCCTGAACCTGAAAGCCGACAGCAGCGGTTACCTGAACGGGCAACTGACCGGCGAGCTACAACCGCTGGTGGAAAATCTGCCGGCCAAAGTGCGGATCACCGCCGACGGCTTCAAGGCCAGCACCGATCTGCCGGACACCCTGCAACTCAATCAACTGGAACTCACCGGCGACGGCGACCTGAAAAACGGTTACCAGTTGCTCGGCAAAGCCACGTTGCCCGCAGAGCAAGGCCCGGTTGCGCTGTTGCTGCAAGGCAAGGTCGACGCCAAGGGCGCGCAGATCGCCGGCCTTGACCTGACGGCCAATGACAAACAAAGCCTCAAGCTCACAGGGCTTGTGGACTGGAGCAAAGGCCTGAGTGCTGAGGCGAAAATCGACTGGCTGGATTTCCCGTGGCACCGTCTCTATCCGCTGATCGACGAGCCGCAAGTGGCGCTGCGCAGCTTCACCGGTGAAGTCTCCTACACCGACGGCAACTACATCGGTAACTTCAAAGCCGCACTGGATGGCCCGGCCGGGGCGTTCAGTCTGAACAGCCCGTTCAGCGGCGATCTGACCAAAATCCACCTGCCGCAATTCAAACTCGAAGCCGGGCAGGGCAAGGCCGAAGGGCACTTGAACCTGCAGTTTGCCAACGGTATCGCCTGGGATACGGCGCTGGACCTCTCGGCAATCAACCCGGCGTACTGGCTCGCGGAGTTGCCAGGCACCTTGGCTGGGCCATTGCGCAGCAAAGGTGAGATGAAGAACGAAACGCTCAGCCTGACCGCCGACCTGGACTTGAAAGGCAAGCTGCGCGGGCAACCGGCGGTGTTGCAAGCCAAGGCCGATGGTGGCGGCGAGCAATGGAACCTCAGCGCGTTGCAGATTCGCCTTGGTGAAAACAGCATCAATGGCCAAGGCAGCCTGCAACAGAAACTCGCCGGCCGGATCGACATCAAGATGCCGCGTCTGGCCCAGCTCTGGCCGCAACTGCGCGGGCAGCTCAATGGCCGGGTCGATGTCGCCGGCACGCTAAAGGCGCCACAAGGAAAACTCGGTCTGCAAGGCACACAACTGGCCTTCGAAGACAACCGCCTGCAAAGTCTCAATCTGGACGCCACCCTCGACAGCGCCCAGCGGGCGAAGATCGACCTCAAGGGCAGCGGCATTCAGACCGGCGACACGTCACTGGGCACGTTGACCGCCAGCGGTCAGGGCGACATCAAAAACCAGAAACTCGCCCTCGACCTGCAAGGGCCGAAGCTGAAACTGGCGCTCGGTCTCGACGGCACGCTGGACAAGGGCAATTGGCGCGGACGTCTGGCCAGTGGTGATATCCAGGCCGGCGGTCAGGACTGGAAACTGCAAAATCCGGCGAAGCTAGAGCGACTGGCGGACGGCAAGATCAACTTTGGCGCCCATTGCTGGATGTCCGGCCCGGCCAGCCTGTGTGGCGAAGACCAGCGCTTGATGCCCGAGCCGAAGCTGCGTTATCACCTCAAGCAGTTCCCGATCGACAGCCTCGCGCAATGGTTGCCAAAGGATTTTGCCTGGAAGGGCAAGCTCAATGCCGACCTGCAACTGGACTTGCCGGCCAGCGGCCCGAACGGCCTGGTCAGCATCGACGCCAGCGGCGGCACGTTGCGTATGCGCGAGAAGGAGCAATGGCTGGACTTCCCGTACCAGACCCTGAAACTCACCAGCAAACTCACGCCGAAACGCATCGACACCGACCTCAATTTTGTCGGTGGCAAACTCGGTGAACTGATGGTTCAGGCGCAGATCAACCCGCTGCCGAAGAACAAACCGCTGACCGGTTCATTCCGCCTCAGTGGTCTGGACTTGTCGGTGGCGCGGCCGTTTGTGCCGATGGTCGAGAAACTCAGCGGGCATTTGAGCGGCAGCGGCACATTGTCCGGCGGACTGCTGGCGCCGCTGGTCAATGGCAACCTTGAGCTGCGCGACGGTGAAATCTCCGGGCCAGAACTGCCGATGGCGCTCGAAGCCTTGCAACTTCAAGCCGTGATTGCCGGCGAAACCGTGCAATTGAACGGCGGTTGGAAAAGCGGCAAGACCGGGCAGGGCAGCCTCAATGGCAATATCGCCTGGGGCCAGGCGCTGGTGGTGGATCTGGCGCTAAAGGGCTCGCACTTACCGGTCACCGTCGAACCCTACGCCGCGCTGGAGGTCGCGCCGGACCTGAAGATCTCCATGAAGGACGACAGACTGGCAATCGTCGGCAAAGTGCTGGTGCCCAAGGGTGAAATCACCGTGCGCGAACTGCCGCCGTCCACGGTCAAGGTCTCCGATGACACGGTGATCGTCGGTCAGCAAACCGAAGAAGGTAAGCCGCCGATGGCCATGGCGATGGACATCGATGTGGTGGTGGGGGAGGACAAGCTGAGCTTTACCGGGTTTGGCCTGACCGCCAACCTGCAAGGTCATGTGCACATCGGTGACAACATGGATACTCGAGGCGAGCTGTGGCTCAACGACGGGCGTTATCGCGCCTACGGTCAGCGGCTGACGGTGCGCCGGGCGCGCCTGCTGTTTGCAGGTCCCATTGATCAGCCGTATCTCGATATCGAAGCGATTCGCCAGACCGACGATATCATCGCCGGCATTCGCCTGAGTGGCAGCGCCGAGCAGCCGACCACGCAGATCTTTTCCGAACCGGCGATGAGTCAGGAGCAGGCATTGTCCTATCTGGTGCTGGGGCGTCCGCTGAGCACCACCGGTGAAGACAACAACATGCTCGCCCAGGCTGCCCTCGGGTTGGGTTTGATGGGCAGTTCGGGTGTAACCAGCGGTTTGGCCAAGGACCTGGGGATTCAGGATTTCCAGCTTGATACCCAAGGCAGTGGCACCAGCACCGCCGTGGTGGCCAGCGGCAACATCTCGGAAAAACTCAGCCTGCGTTATGGCGTCGGGGTGTTCGAGCCGGCCAACACAATTGCCTTGCGCTACAAACTGAGCAAGAAGGTTTACCTCGAAGCCGCCAGCGGCGTGGCCAGTTCGCTGGACATCTTCTACAAGCGGGATTTTTAACCCCCAACCTGATCGTTCCCACGCGCAGCAAAGGAATGCAGCCCGGGACGCTCCGCGTCCCTTCCCAAGCCGAACGCAGAGCGTCCGTTGAGGCATTCCCACGCAGAGCGTGGGAACGATCAGCGGTGCACCATTTATCAACTAAATAGCAAGCAACCTAACTATTGCGTTGACATTCGCTGCCTAGGCAGTAACATCTCGACATACATTCTCTGCCTAGGCAGCTAATCGGTGGTCAGATGAAACATTTCACCTCATACGATTTCCATAATTGTCATCTCGGCCTCCTGCTCGGACGCGCCGCGCTGCTCAAGGACCGGATCATCGACACGCACATGGAACCCCACGGCATCACCGCCGCGCAGTTCAAGGTGCTGATCATCATGGCCCAGTTCGGCGTCGATACCCCGGCCGAGTTGTGCCGTCACCTGTCGCTGGACAGCGGTTCGATGACCCGCATGCTCGATCGTCTGGAACAGAAAGGTTTCCTCGCTCGCCAACGTTCCGAGGCAGACCGGCGTCAGGTTCAGTTGGTGCTGACCGAACAGGGCCAGCAGCTGACCGATCAGCTGCCGCAGATCGGCGCCGATGCCATGAATGAACTGGCCGGCGCCATCACCCCGGAAGAATTGAAAACCCTGGAACAGATCCTGAAGAAAATTCTGGTAGCCGCGGGTGACTCGATCACTCTGCTGCGGGTAGGTGGCCATGAGCAGTAAAAGCCTGCGTACCGGCCTGAGCCTGGTGCTGTTGGCCATGAGCCTCGCCGGTTGCGCCAGTTACAGCGGCCTGACCACCGAAGGCGTCAGCCTCGATGCGAAAAATCTCAAGGCCGGGCAATCCCTCAACGGCGTGACCCTGTCGCCCGCGGCGTGGCCAAAAAGCGACTGGTGGAAAAGCCTAGGCGATCCGCAACTCGATGGCCTGATCCGCGAAGCCCTGCACGACAGCCCGGACATGCAAATCGCCGACGCCCGCGCCCATCAGGCCAGCGCCGCTGCCTATGCCGCCGACGCCGCGCGGATGCCGACCCTGGATGCCAGCGCCGGTGTCAGCCGTTCGCGTCTGGCTCGCGATCAGGACCCGAGCGGGCAGGGCGGCACCTATTCCACCATGCGTAATCTCGGTGCGAGTTTCAATTACAACTTCGACCTTTGGGGCGGCCAGCGCGATGCCTGGGAAGCCGCATTGGGCCAGGCCCGTGCCGCCGAAGTCGATCAGCAGGCCGCGCAGCTGACCTTGTCTGCCGACGTCGCCCGCGCCTACAGCGATCTGGGGCAGACGCACATCATCCATGACCTGGCCAGCGAAGACCTCAAGCGCACCCAACAAATGCTCGACCTCAGCCAACGTCGCCTGAGTTCGGGGATCGACAGCCAGTACCAGTTTCAGCAGACCGAAAGCTTGGAAGCCAGCGCCCAAGCCAGCCTGATTGACGCCGAGAAACGCCTGCAAAGCGCGAAAATCGCCTTGGCCGTGCTGCTGGGCAAGGGTCCGGATCGTGGTAACGAAATCGCCCGACCGAAAGTTCTCCAGGCCAGCGCAGTCGCACTGCCATCGGTGCTGCCGGCGGAATTGCTCGGTCGTCGTCCGGACTTGGTGGCGGCACGCTGGCGGGTTGAAGCCGCGAGCAAAAACATCGCGGCGGGCAAGACTCAGTTCTACCCCAACCTCAACCTGAGCGCGGCGGCAGGTGTGGAGTCGTTGCTGGGCGATGCGATATTCGGTTCGGCGAGTCGCTTCTTTAACGTCGCGCCGACGATCTCAGTGCCGATTTTCGACGGTGGCCGTTTACGGGCCGACCTCGACTCCCGTGACGCCGATTACGATCTCGCGGTGGCGCAGTACAACAAAAGCCTGGTGAAAGCCCTGGGCGATGTCAGTGACACCATCAACCAATTGCGCGATATCGGCCGGCAAATCGGCGCCCAGCAGCACGCCACCGACATTGCCCAGGACTCTTACAACACCGTGGTCCAGCGCTACGGTTCCGGCATCGGTAATTACCTGGACGTGCTCAGCATCGAGCAGCAATTGCTCCAGGCTCAGCGTCAGCTGGCCAACCTGAATGCCGAGCAGATCGACTTGTCGATTCAACTGATGCAGGCGCTGGGCGGCGGCTTCCAGGGCGAAACCCTGACCGCAGCCAACGCAATCCCAGCCACGCAGCACAACTAATTCAAGGTACCCGTCATGGCCACTGTCGATACATCCCAAGCCCCTGACAACGCTCAAGACTCGAGCAGTCCACGCAAACGCAAAGTGATGTTGTTTGTACTAACCATCGTGGTGATTCTCGCCGGGCTCGGCGTCTGGGGTTATCACCAATTTTACGGTCGCTGGAACGAAAGCACCGACGACGCCTATGTGAACGGCAACGTGGTGGAAATCACTCCGTTGGTTACCGGCACCGTGGTCAGCATCGGCGCCGACGATGGCGATCTGGTCCACGAAGGCCAGGTGCTGGTCAACTTTGACCCGAACGACGCCGAAGTCGGTCTGCAAAGTGCCCAGGCCAATCTGGCCCGCACCGTGCGTCAGGTGCGTGGTTTGTACAGCAACGTCGACGGCATGAAAGCCCAGGTCAATGCACAGCAGGCCGAAGTGCAAAAGGCTCAGGACAACTTCAATCGCCGGAAAAACCTCGCTGCTGGCGGGGCGATTTCCCAGGAAGAACTGTCCCATGCTCGCGACGACCTGACCTCGGCGCAAAACGCCTTGGCCAACGCCAAACAACAACTCATGACCACCAGTGCGCTGGTCGATGACACCGTGGTGTCGTCGCACCCGGACGTGATGTCCGCCGCCGCGCAATTGCGTCAGGCGTACCTCACCCATGCCCGCAGCACTTTGATCGCGCCGGTCACCGGTTATGTCGCCAAACGCAGTGTGCAACTGGGTCAGCGGGTCCAACCGGGCACCGCGCTGATGGCGGTGATCCCGCTGGATCAACTGTGGATCGATGCCAACTTCAAGGAAACCCAACTGCGTGACATGCGCATCGGTCAGCCGGTGGACATCGAGGCCGATCTCTACGGCAGCGACGTCAAATACAGCGGCACCATCGACAGCCTCGGCGCCGGGACCGGCAGCGCGTTTGCCTTGCTGCCGGCGCAGAACGCCACCGGTAACTGGATCAAGATCGTCCAGCGGGTGCCGGTGCGGATTCACATCAATGCCGAAGAACTGGCCAAGCATCCATTGCGGGTCGGCCTGTCGACTCAGGTCGATGTGGACCTGCGCGACCAGAGCGGTCCGGTGCTGGCGCAACAGCCACCGCAAAAGGCGTCATTCAGTACCAGCGTCTACGACCGTCAGTTGGCCGAGGCCGACGCGATGATCACCCAGTTGATCCACGACAACAGCGCCGCGGTCAGTAAAACCGCGCACCGCTGATTGGTCATCACACCGCTCCCACAAGGTCAGCTGCGTCTGTAACAGACGTAGCGCCAATCAGGTTTCAAAGGATTTGCGATGAGCAATAACGCGTCTTTCACGCCGCCCAGCTTGCTGCTCAGCACGATCGGCCTGTCGCTGGCGACCTTCATGCAGGTGCTCGACACCACCATCGCCAACGTGGCCTTGCCGACGATTTCCGGCAACTTGGGCGTGAGTTCGGAGCAGGGCACCTGGGTCATCACCTCGTTTGCCGTAAGCAACGCCATTGCGCTGCCGCTGACCGGTTGGCTCAGCCGGCGTTTCGGTGAGGTGAAGCTGTTTCTCTGGGCAACGATGCTGTTCGTGCTGGCCTCGTTTCTCTGCGGTATCTCGACCTCGATGCCGGAGCTGATTGGCTTTCGGGTGCTTCAAGGTCTGGTGGCCGGGCCGTTGTACCCGATGACACAGACGCTGTTGATTGCCGTCTATCCGCCCGCCAGGCGAGGCATGGCCCTGGCGTTGCTGGCAATGGTCACGGTGGTGGCGCCGATTGCAGGGCCGATCCTCGGCGGCTGGATTACTGACAGCTACAGCTGGCCGTGGATTTTCTTTATCAACGTGCCGATCGGTGTTTTTGCGGTGATGGTAGTGCGCCAGCAACTGAAGGCGCGTCCGGTGGTGACCAGTTACCAGCCGATGGATTACGTGGGTTTGATCACTTTGATCATTGGCGTCGGCGCGTTGCAGGTGATCCTCGACAAGGGCAATGACCTGGACTGGTTCGAGTCGAACTTCATCCTGATCGGCGCGGCCATTTCGGTGATAGCACTGGCGGTGTTCGTGATCTGGGAAATGACCGACAAGCATCCGGTGGTCAACCTGCGGCTGTTCGCTTACCGTAATTTCCGCATCGGCACCCTTGTGTTGGTGCTGGGTTACGCCGGGTTCTTCGGGATCAACCTGATCCTGCCGCAATGGTTGCAAACCCAGATGGGCTACACGGCCACTTGGGCCGGACTGGCGGTGGCGCCGATCGGCATTCTGCCGGTGCTGCTGTCGCCGTTTGTCGGCAAGTACGCGCACAAGTTCGATCTGCGACTGTTGGCTGGTGGCGCGTTCCTGTGCATCGGTTTGAGTTGCTTCATGCGCGCCGGGTTTACCAATGAAGTGGACTTCCAGCACATCGCTTTGGTGCAGCTGTTCATGGGCATTGGCGTGGCGCTGTTCTTCATGCCGACCTTGAGCATTTTGATGTCGGATTTGCCACCGAGCCAGATTGCCGACGGCGCAGGACTTGCGACCTTCCTGCGGACCTTGGGCGGTAGTTTTGCGGCGTCGTTGACCACCTGGATCTGGATTCGCCGGGCCGATCAACACCATGCGTATTTGAGTGAAAGCATCACCACCTATGAGCCGGCGACCCGGGATGCCTTGAATGCGCTCGGCGGGGCGAGTAACCCGGCTTACGCGCAACTGGATCACGTGCTGACCAGCCAGGCGTACATGCTCTCCACCGTGGATTACTTCACGTTGCTGGGGTGGGCGTTCATGGGGTTGATTCTGCTGGTGTGGCTGGCGAAACCGCCGTTTGCGGCGAAGGCAGGACCTGCTGCCTCAGGCCATTAAGCTAAACACAGTCCCTGTGGGAGCGAGCCTGCTCGCGATGGCGGTAGATCAGTCAACATAGATGTTGAATATGAATCCGCTATCGCGAGCAGGCTCGCTCCCACAAGTTTTGTGTTTTGGCCGTTAGTTTGTGGGTGCTGCCAACTGCGGGGGCGGGGCGAAGTCAAACGGCGCCAACGCAAACCCTTGCTCATCCACCTGCAACGCCCAGCCCTGGCGATCCCAATCCCCCAACACAATGCGTTTGGCCGACTGCTCGCCAATCTGCAACTTGTGGATGGCGGGGCGATGGGTGTGCCCGTGGATCAAGGTTTTCACGCCATATTGCTGCATGACCCGCGGCACTTCTTCCGGCGTGACATCGACAATGTCGTTAGCCTTCATTCGTGTCTGCGCCCGGCTTTCGCTGCGCAGCTTGCGCCCCAGTTTATGACGAGTGCGCAAGGGCAGATGCCGCAGGATGAACAGGGTAACCGGGTTGCGCAGGTAACGTCGCAGCTTCATATAGCCGACGTCACGGGTGCAGAGGCTGTCGCCGTGCATCAACAGCACTGGCTCGCCGTAAAACTGCACGACACTCGGGTCTTTCAACAACGTGCAGCCGGCCTGTTTGCAGAAGGCCTGGCCAAGCATGAAGTCGCGATTGCCGTGCATCAGAAAAATGGCCGTGCCGCTGTCGCTAAGTTCGCGCAGGGCCTGGCAGATGGAACGCTGGAACGGCGTCATGGCATCGTCGCCAATCCACGCCTCGAAAAAGTCGCCCAGAATGTACAACGCACTCGCTGAGCGGGCACGTCTAGCGAGCAAATCCAGAAACGCCCGGGTAATGTCCGGGCGCTCCTCTTCCAGATGCAAGTCTGAAATCAGCAGTATCACTCAATGATCTCGGCTTTCTCGATGATCACGTCTTCTGCTGGTACGTCCTGGTGGCCGGCTTTGGAAGTCGTGGCCACGCCTTTGATCTTGTCGACCACGTCGGTGCCTTCGACTACTTTGGCGAATACGGCGTAGCCCCAACCCTGAGCGGTTTTGCCGCTGTGGTTCAGGAAGCTGTTGTCAGCCACGTTGATGAAGAACTGGGCAGAAGCCGAATGCGGCTCCATGGTGCGGGCCATGGCTACGCTGTACTTCACGTTCGGCAGGCCGTTGTCGGCTTCGTTCTGGATGCTTGGGCGCTTGTCTTTCTTTTCTTTCATGCCTGGCTCGAAACCGCCGCCCTGGATCATGAAGTTGCCGATGACACGGTGGAAAACAGTATTTTCGTAGTGACCGGCTTTAACGTACTCGATGAAGTTGGCCACGGTGATCGGGGCTTTTTCAGCGTTCAGTTCCAGGACGATGTCGCCATGGTTGGTGGTCAGTTTGACTTGGGTCATGATCATCACTCTTTATGAGGTAAAGCGTTTTCTATGAATTCGTGGGTTTCGGGGCGTTCAGGCCCTCACCCAGTCCGGCCAGTGTCGGCCAAGGCAGGCAGTTTAGCGTGCCGGGCGCGAATTTCGAGGCTGTTTTTCATTGGCAACCGATTAAATGCAGCCGATTGCCGGCCTGCTCTGTCAGCCACTTGACAGCATCGGCTATGATAAGCCCCTTTGATTTATAACAGCCGCTTTGATTTGGCCAACTGGCCGCGCACATGTACGTTCAAGGATCCTATGAGCAAGCCCACTGTCGACCCTACCTCGAATTCCAAGACTGGCCCTGCCGTGCCGGTCAATTTCCTGCGCCCGATCATCCAGGCGGACCTGGACTCGGGTAAGCACACGCAGATCGTCACCCGTTTCCCGCCTGAGCCCAACGGCTACCTGCACATCGGTCACGCCAAGTCGATCTGTGTGAACTTCGGTCTGGCCCAGGAATTCGGCGGCGTCACGCACCTGCGTTTCGACGACACCAACCCGGCCAAGGAAGACCAGGAATACATCGACGCGATCGAAAGCGACGTCAAATGGCTGGGCTTCGAATGGTCCGGTGAAGTGCGCTATGCCTCGCAGTATTTCGACCAGTTGCACGACTGGGCGGTAGAGCTGATCAAGGCTGGCAAGGCTTACGTCGATGACCTGAGCCCTGAGCAAGCCAAGGAATACCGTGGCAGCCTGACCGAGCCGGGCAAGAACAGCCCGTTCCGTGACCGCTCCGTGGAAGAAAACCTCGACTGGTTCGCCCGCATGCGCGCCGGCGAGTTCCCGGACGGCGCACGCGTGCTGCGGGCCAAGATCGACATGGCCTCGCCGAACATGAACCTGCGCGACCCGATCATGTATCGCATCCGTCACGCGCATCACCACCAGACCGGCGACAAGTGGTGCATCTACCCGAACTACGACTTCACCCACGGTCAGTCGGACGCCATCGAAGGCATCACCCACTCGATCTGCACCCTGGAGTTCGAAAGCCATCGTCCGCTGTACGAGTGGTTCCTCGACAACCTGCCCGTACCGGCGAACCCGCGTCAGTACGAATTCAGCCGCCTGAACCTGAACTACACCATCACCAGCAAGCGCAAGCTCAAGCAACTAGTCGATGAAAAGCACGTTCATGGCTGGGACGATCCGCGCATGTCCACGCTGTCGGGTTTCCGCCGCCGTGGCTACACGCCGAAATCGATCCGCAACTTCTGCGAAATGATCGGCACCAACCGTTCCGACGGCGTGGTCGATTTCGGCATGCTTGAATTCAGCATCCGTGACGACCTCGACCACAGCGCCCCACGCGCCATGTGCGTGTTGCGTCCGCTGAAAGTCGTGATCACCAACTACCCGGAAGGCCAGGTCGAAAACCTCGAATTGGCGTGCCACCCGAAAGAAGACATGGGCGTGCGCGTTCTGCCGTTCGCCCGTGAGCTCTACATCGACCGTGAAGACTTCATGGAAGAGCCGCCGAAAGGCTACAAGCGCCTGGAGCCGAACGGTGAAGTGCGTCTGCGCGGCAGCTACGTGATCCGTGCCGACGAAGCGATCAAGGACGCCGATGGCAACATCGTCGAACTGCGTTGCTCGTATGACCCGGAAACCCTGGGCAAGAACCCTGAAGGCCGCAAGGTCAAAGGCGTGGTGCACTGGGTGCCGGCCGCGGCCAGCGTCGAATGCGAAGTGCGTCTGTACGATCGCCTGTTCCGTTCGGCCAACCCTGAAAAGGCCGAAGACAGCGCCAGTTTCCTGGACAACATCAACCCTGACTCGCTGCAAGTCCTCACCGGTTGTCGTGCCGAGCCTTCGCTTGGCAATGCACAGCCGGAAGACCGTTTCCAGTTCGAGCGCGAAGGTTACTTCGTCGCGGATATCAAGGACTCGAAGCCCGGTCATCCGGTGTTCAACCGTACCGTGACCTTGCGTGATTCGTGGGGTCAGTGATTCAGCGTTAAGGAAGGAGCATTCGTGCTTACGATCTACAACACGCTCACCAAGAGCAAAGAAGTCTTCAAGCCCCTGGATGGCAATAAGGTGCGCATGTACGTCTGCGGGATGACCGTGTACGACTACTGCCACCTGGGCCATGGCCGCAGCATGGTCGCGTTCGATCTGGTGACCCGCTGGTTGCGGTTCAGCGGTTACGACCTGACCTACGTGCGCAACATCACCGACATCGACGACAAGATCATCAATCGCGCTCGTGAAAACGGCGAGTCGTTCGAAGCGCTGACCGAGCGCATGATCGCGGCGATGCACGAAGACGAAGCGCGCCTGAACATCCAGAAACCGGACATGGAACCGCGCGCCACCGGCCACATCGCCGGCATGCACGCGATGATCCAGACCCTGATCGACAAGGGCTACGCCTACGCACCGGGCAATGGCGACGTGTACTACCGCGTCGCCAAGTTCATGGGCTACGGCAAGCTGTCGCGCAAGAAGATCGAAGACCTGCGCATCGGCGCACGGATCGAAGTCGACGAGTCGAAACAGGACCCGCTGGACTTCGTGCTGTGGAAAGGCGCCAAGCCGGGCGAGCCGAGCTGGCCTTCGCCGTGGGGCGACGGACGTCCGGGCTGGCACATCGAATGCTCGGTGATGTCGACCTGCTGCCTCGGCGAGACCTTCGACATTCATGGCGGCGGCAGCGACCTCGAGTTCCCGCACCATGAAAACGAAATCGCCCAGAGCGAAGCGGCGACCGGCAAGACCTACGCCAACGCGTGGATGCATTGCGGCATGATTCGCATCAATGGCGAGAAGATGTCCAAGTCCTTGAACAACTTCTTCACCATTCGCGACGTGCTGGAAAAGTACCACCCGGAAGTCGTGCGTTACCTGTTGGTATCGAGCCACTACCGTAGCGCGATCAACTATTCGGAAGACAACCTCAAGGACGCCAAAGGCGCACTCGAGCGTTTCTACCATGCGTTGAAAGGCCTGCCGAACGTGGTGCCTGCTGGCGGCGAAGCCTTTGTCGAGCGTTTCACTCAGGTGATGAACGACGACTTCGGTACCCCGGAAGCCTGTGCGGTGCTGTTCGAGATGGTCCGCGAGATCAACCGCCTGCGCGAGAGCGATCTCGATGCGGCGGCGGGTCTGGCGGCTCGTTTGAAAGAATTGGCCAGTGTGTTGGGTGTGTTGCAGCTTGAGGCCGATGACTTCCTGCAGGCTGGTGCTGAAGGGCGGGTCGATGCGGCTGAGGTTGATGCACTGATCCAGGCGCGTCTGACGGCTCGTGCCAATAAGGACTGGGCCGAATCCGACCGCATCCGCGACCAGCTCACCGCCATGGGCGTGGTGCTGGAAGATGGTAAGGGCGGGACGACCTGGCGATTGGCTGACTGATGATCGTTCCCACGCTCTGCGTGGGAATGCCTCAACGGACGCTCCGCGTTCGGCTTTGGAAGGGACGCGGAGCGTCCCGGGCTGCATTCCCACGCAGAGCGTGGGAACGATCAAACAAAACCCGCCTTGTGCGGGTTTTTGTTTATGCGCAGGGTGTAAATGCTGCGGTGCCCATGCTGGCGCCATCGCGGGCAAGCCCGCTCCCACAATGACCGAGGTGGACTCCGATTCTGTATACGACACAAATCCCTGTGGGACCGGGCTTGCCCGCGATGGTCTCAAGCCGAACACAATCCATGTAGTCTTCGTCACTCAACCTGACGTAATCGCTTGTACAGGGTATTCCGGCTAACTCCCAACCGCCGCGCCAAGTGCGAAATATTCCCCCCTACCGCCTGCAACTGCCGATTCAACTCCTCGGCATCATTCAAATCCACCGCCAACGTCTCCTGAGAATCCACCGGCTCCATCTCCAGATCGACAAAAAAATCATCCGGCAAATGCTCCAGCCGCACGGGTTGTTCCTCGGCCATGGCCAGCGCCACCTGCATCACGCTGCTGACCTGACGCAAATTCCCCGGCCACGGATGACGACTGAACAACTCCATCACTTCACGGCTCAAGCCAGCCCATTGGCTCGGTTCGCGGTGCTGTTCCCACAGCCGTTTGAACAGCGCTTCCTTATCGCTGCGTTCCCGTAGCGGCGGCAGTTCCAGGGTCAAACCACCAATGCGGTAATACAAATCCTCACGAAACCGCCCCAGCTGAACCTGCTCGCGCAACGAGCGGTTAGTCGCTGAAATGATCCGAATGTCCACCGGGAACAACTCGCTGCTGCCCACCGGTTGCACGCAACGCTCCTGCAATACCCGCAGTAGCCGAGCCTGGGTCGGCAACGGCATGTCGCCTATTTCATCGAGGAACAGGGTGCCTTTATCGGCCTTGCGGATCAGCCCGATGCTGCCTTTCTGATTGGCGCCGGTGAACGCGCCTTTCTCATAGCCAAACAGCTCGGATTCCACCAGTTCGGCGGGGATCGCTGCACAGTTGACGGCAATGAACGGCTGTTTGCTGCGTGAACTGGCCTGGTGCAGGGCTTTGACGAAGACTTCCTTGCCGACCCCGGTTTCCCCGTGGATTAACAGCGGAATGTCCTTTTCCAGCAAGCGTTCGGCCTGGCGCACGGCTTTTTCCACGCGGCTGTCGCCAAAATGCAGCGTATTGAGGCTGATCGCTATGGGAGCCGGCGCCGTGGGTTCAGCGCTCTTTATTTCAGTGCTCTTTATTTCAGAAAGCAGCCGCGCCTGAATAGGCGCTTGTTTTGGCCGTTTCAACAGGCATTGAAAACGGTTGCGCCCCGAGGCTTGCAGGGCAAACGGCAGGCCGTCCGGCTGGTTCAGCAGTTCCAGTAATGAGACTTTGAACAGGCTTTCGACGCTGACCCGCGACAGGCTGATGCCCAGCAGGTTGTCGGCCCGGCGATTGGCGGACAGCACCTGACCGGTTTCATCGAAAATCAGCAACCCGGCCCATTGGCTGTCGAGATTGTTCAGCCCGGTGTTGAAGGTCAGCTGGAAATGCTGGCCATGGAACAGGTTGAGGATCAGCCGGTTCTCCACGGTCTGGCTCATCATCTTGACCATGCCCAGGGTGTGCGACGGCGGCAGGTAGCTGTCGCTGGACACATCCAGTACCGCGATCACCTTGCGCTCGGCATCGAAAATCGGCGCGGCGGAGCCGGTCATGAAGCGGTTGGCCTTGAGAAAATGTTCATCGTGTTCGATGTGCACCGCCTGCTCGCAGACCAACGCGGTGCCGATCGCATTGGTCCCGCTGCAACGCTCCATCCAGCTGGCGCCAGCGCTGAAACCGCGAGTCAGGCTCGGCTCGATGAAACGCTGGGTGCCCCAGGACGTCAGCACCTGGCCCTGATTGTCAGCGAGCATGATCAGGCAATTGGAGTTACTAAGGATGTTCTCGTAATACGGCAGGACTTCCTGATGGGTGGTCTGCACCAGTGAATGCTGACTCTCCAGTAACTGGGCGATGCCATCGGCCGGCAGCTGATCGAACGCCGGCGCGCTCTGATGATCGAGCCCGAACGCGCGGCAGCGGGACCAGGAGTCCTGGATGATGGCGTCGTGGGAGAGCGGCGGGGCAGGTGCGGCCATGGCATTGAGCCTCTGAAACAGCATTTTTATTGTTGTTATGAGATTCCATGTGGGAGCGGGCTTGCTCGCGAATGCGGTGGGTCAAACACCAATGACGTGTCTGACAGTCCGCATTCGCGAGCAAGCCCGCTCCCACAGAGTGTTGTTCACTATTGTTCATTGTCAACCGTTGGACTGTTCAATTGTTCAGTCGCGGTTGTTCATTTCTGTTCAGCAACGAACGCGGTTTTCCCTTGTTTTTCGTGTTTTTCAAGCCAGATCAACCGCTTGGGATTTCTGGCACGAATGTCGCTGTAGTGCTCCGGTCGCTTGACTCCAATAATAAAAAGGCCGAGCCATGTCACTAATCCTGGAGCACGTCAGCCGTACCGTCGAGGGTCAGACCTGGATCGACGATGCGTGCCTAAACTTCGAACCCGGATCGTTCAACGTTTTGCTCGGTCGCACGCTGTCTGGCAAAACCAGCCTCATGCGTCTGATGGCTGGCCTGGACAAGCCCGACAGCGGTCGCATCCTGATGAACGGCGTCGACGTCACCCAACGTCCGGTGCGTTTACGCAATGTGTCGATGGTTTATCAGCAGTTCATTAATTACCCGACCATGACGGTGTTCGAGAACATCGCCTCGCCGCTGCGTCAGTCCGGCGTTTCCAATGAGTTGATCCAGAGCAAAGTGCTGGAAACCGCGAAGATGCTGCGCATCGAGAAATTCCTCCAGCGCCATCCTCTGGAACTCTCCGGCGGCCAGCAGCAGCGCACGGCGATGGCCCGGGCGCTGGTCAAGGATGCCGAGCTGATTCTGTTCGACGAGCCGCTGGTCAACCTCGACTACAAGCTGCGCGAAGAGCTGCGCCAGGAAATGCGCGAGTTGTTCAAGGCCCGGCACACCATCGCGATTTACGCCACCACGGAACCCAACGAAGCGTTGGCGCTGGGCGGTACCACGACCATTCTTCACGAAGGTCGGGTGATTCAGAGCGGCAAGTCCTCCGAGGTTTATCACCAGCCGCAAACCGTGCTGGCGGCGGAGTTGTTCTCCGAGCCGCCGATCAACCTGATGCCGGGGCGCATTGCCGGCAACGAAGTCAGTTTCGCCAATTTTGTGCACTTCCCGCTGAATGTCGATCTGCGACCGGTGGGCGAGGGCGAGTTCCGTTTCGGTGTGCGCCCCAGCCATATCTCGCTGGTGCCGAGCAACGACGATGACCTGGAACTGGCGGTGACCGTCGAGGTGGCCGAGATCAGCGGTTCGGAAACCTTCCTGCACGTGTGCAACGAGTATTTCCTGCTGGTGCTGCACTTGCCGGGTGTTCACGAATACGACGTCGATGCGCCGATTCGCATCTATATCCCGACTCATAAACTGTTCGTGTTCGATATGCAGGGGCGGCTGGTTCAGGCGCCCGGTCGCCGTATTGCGAGGGTTGCCTGATGGCCGAAATCCGTTTGCAGAGCCTTGCCCACAGCTACACCCCAACGCCGACCGGCCCTGAGGACTACGCGATCCGCGAGATGGACCATGTCTGGGAGCAGGGCGGTGCTTATGCGCTGCTCGGGCCTTCGGGGTGCGGCAAGTCGACCTTGCTCAACATCATTTCCGGGTTACTCAGTCCGTCCCAAGGGCATGTGCTATTCGACGGCAAAGCGGTCAATGATCTGACCCCCGAGAAGCGCAACATCGCCCAGGTTTTCCAGTTTCCGGTGGTCTACGACACCATGACGGTGTTCGATAACCTGGCCTTCCCGTTGCGCAATCAGGGCATGGCCGAGGCGAAAATTCACACCAAGGTGCAGGAAATCGCTGAAGTCCTCGACCTCCAGGCATTGCTGTACAAGAAGGCGCGCAACCTCACCGCCGATGAAAAACAGAAAGTCTCCATGGGCCGTGGGCTGGTGCGCGATGACGTGTCGGCGATCCTCTTCGATGAACCGCTGACGGTGATCGACCCGCACCTGAAGTGGAAGCTGCGACGCAAGCTCAAGCAGATCCACGAGCAGTTCAACATCACCATGGTCTACGTCACCCACGATCAGCTCGAAGCCTCGACCTTCGCTGACAAGATCGCGGTGATGTATGGCGGGCAGATCGTGCAGTTCGGTACGCCACGGGAATTGTTCGAGCGGCCGAGCCACACCTTTGTCGGCTATTTCATCGGCAGCCCGGGGATGAACCTGATCGAGGTCCAGCCACAAGCCGGTGGTGTCGGTTTTGCCGGGACTCACTTGCCGTTGTCCGACGTGATGCAGAAACGAATCGCCGAGTCCGAATGGAAAACCCTGAAGGTCGGCATCCGTCCGGAGTTCGTTCATGTGTGGGACGAGCCCTTTGAAGACGCGATGCAGGCACAGGTCGTACACGTCGAAGACCTGGGCACCTACAAGATCATGACCCTGAACCTCGACGGCGCTGCGCTCAAAGTACGCCTGGCCGAAGACAAACCGGTGCCCGAAGGCACGGCGTACATCAGTTTTCCGGCGCAATGGCTGATGGTCTATGCCGATGATTACCTGCTGGAGGTGCTGCCATGAACAAGGTGCAGAACAACAAGGCCTGGTGGCTGGTGTTGCCGGTGTTCCTGCTGGTGGCATTCAGTGCGGTAATCCCGATGATGACCGTGGTCAACTACTCGGTGCAGGACATCTTCGACCAGTCCAGCCGCTACTTCGTCGGTGCCGACTGGTACAAACAAGTGCTGCTCGACCCACGCTTGCATGACTCGTTGCTCCGCCAGTTCATCTACTCCGGCTGCGTGTTGCTGATCGAAATTCCGTTGGGCATTGCCATCGCCCTGACCATGCCGACCAAGGGCCGCTGGTCGTCGCTGGTGTTGATCATTCTGGCGATACCGCTGCTGATCCCTTGGAACGTGGTCGGCACCATCTGGCAGATTTTCGGCCGCGCGGACATTGGTCTGCTCGGCGCCAGCCTCAAGGCCATGGGCCTGAACTACAACTATGCATCCAACACCATGGACGCCTGGGTCACGGTGTTGGTGATGGACGTCTGGCACTGGACGTCGCTGGTGGCGCTGTTGTGTTTCTCCGGTTTGCGGGCGATTCCGGACGTGTATTACCAGGCGGCGCGGATTGATCGAGCGTCGGCCTGGGCGGTTTTCCGACACATCCAGTTGCCCAAGCTCAAGAGCGTGCTGCTGATCGCGGTGATGCTGCGGTTCATGGACAGCTTCATGATCTACACCGAGCCGTTCGTACTGACGGGTGGCGGTCCGGGCAATGCCACGACCTTCTTGAGTCAGACCTTGACCCAAATGGCCGTAGGACAATTCGACCTCGGCCCGGCGGCGGCTTTCTCGCTGGTGTACTTCCTGATCATCCTGTTGGTGTCGTGGCTGTTCTATACCGCCATGACTCACTCTGACGCCAATCGGTGAGGCCTGCCATGAGCAAGAGAAAGCTGATTCCACTGCTGATCTACATCCTGTTCCTGCTGGTGCCGATCTACTGGCTGCTGAACATGTCCTTCAAGAGCAACACCGAAATCCTCGGCGGTCTGACGCTGTTTCCTCAGGATTTCACCTTCGCCAACTACAAGGTGATCTTCACCGATCCGAGCTGGTACACCGGTTACCTCAACTCGCTGTACTACGTGAGTTTTAACACGCTGATCTCCCTGAGCGTGGCGCTGCCGGCGGCGTATGCGTTTTCACGCTATCGTTTTCTCGGCGACAAGCACCTGTTCTTCTGGCTGCTGACCAACCGCATGGCGCCACCGGCGGTGTTCCTGCTGCCGTTCTTTCAGCTGTATTCCTCGATCGGGTTGTTCGATACCCATATCGCGGTGGCGTTGGCTCACTGTCTGTTTAACGTGCCGTTGGCGGTGTGGATTCTTGAAGGTTTTATGTCCGGCGTTCCCAAGGAAATTGACGAAACCGCCTACATCGACGGCTACAGTTTCCCCAAGTTCTTCGTGAAGATCTTCGTCCCGCTGATCGGCTCCGGGATCGGCGTCACGGCGTTTTTCTGCTTCATGTTTTCCTGGGTCGAGCTGCTGCTGGCGCGAACCCTGACCTCGGTGAACGCCAAACCCATCGCGGCGGTGATGACCCGCACGGTCTCGGCGTCCGGCATCGACTGGGGTGTGCTGGCGGCTGCAGGGGTATTGACCATCCTGCCGGGCATGCTGGTGATCTGGTTTGTTCGCAACCACGTGGCCAAGGGCTTTGCCCTGGGCCGGGTATGAGGAACTGATGATGGAATGGATGAGTTGGACTGGCCCCACGGCGGTATTCTTCAGCGTTATTGCCTTGATCCTGACGGGCATGACGACCTGGGAATTGCGTTCGCCGAGTATCCCTCGGCGTGGTTTTTTGCCGATTGCCACTACCCGTGGCGATCGGCTGTTTATCGGTCTTCTCGGCAGCGCCTACCTGCATTTGCTGGTAATTGGCGTCACCGACTGGAGCATCTGGGTAGCGTTCGCGTTGTCTCTGGTGTGGCTGTTGGCTGTGATGCGTTGGGGCTAGTCGAATCGCTCGGCAATCGTGCTCCGCCACTTAAACAGGAGGTCTTATGTTCGATAAAAACAATAAGCTGCGACATAGCATTTCATTGGCAGCCCTGCTGGCACTCAGCGGTTTGAGCGCATCTGCCTGGGCCGATGCCTACGAAGATGCTGCGAAGAAATGGATTGGCAGCGAATTCAAACCGTCCACCTTGACTGCTGAACAGCAGCTCGAAGAGCTGAAGTGGTTTATCAAAGCGTCCGAGCCGTTTCGCGGGATGAACATCAAAGTGGTTTCCGAAACCATTGCCACCCACGAATATGAATCCAAGGTGCTGGCCAAGGCGTTCACCGAGATCACCGGGATCAAGCTGACCCACGACTTGCTGCAGGAAGGCGACGTGGTGGAAAAGCTGCAGACCCAGATGCAATCGGACAAGAACATCTATGACGGCTGGGTCAACGACTCGGACCTGATCGGTACGCACTTTCGCTACGGCAAGACCGAATCGATCACCGACCTGATGGCCAACGAAGGCAAGGCCTACACCTCGCCGACGCTGGACATCAAAGACTTCATCGGCATCTCGTTCACCACCGCGCCGGACGGCAAAGTCTATCAATTGCCCGACCAGCAATTCGCCAACCTCTACTGGTTCCGTGCCGACTGGTTCGAGCGGGCGGATCTGAAAGCGAAATTCAAAGAAAAATACGGTTATGAATTGGGCGTGCCGGTGAACTGGTCGGCCTATGAAGACATCGCCAAATTCTTCAGCGAAGACGTCAAGGAAATAGACGGCAAGCGCATCTACGGGCATATGGACTACGGCAAGAAGGATCCTTCCCTCGGCTGGCGCTTCACCGATGCCTGGTTCTCCATGGCCGGCGCTGGCGACAAGGGCATTCCCAACGGCTTGCCGGTGGACGAGTGGGGCATCCGTGTCGAAGACTGCCATCCGGTCGGTTCCAGCGTGACCCGCGGCGGCGACACCAACGGCCCGGCGGCGGTCTATGCCACCACCAAGTACGTCGACTGGCTGAAGAAATATGCGCCACCGGAAGCGGCGGGCATGACCTTCTCCGAGTCCGGCCCGGTGCCGTCCCAAGGCAACATCGCGCAGCAGATCTTCTGGTACACCGCGTTTACCGCCGACATGACCAAACCAGGCCTGCCGGTGATGAACGCCGACGGCACACCGAAATGGCGCATGGCGCCGTCGCCGAAAGGTCCGTACTGGGAGGAGGGCATGAAGCTCGGTTATCAGGACGCCGGTTCCTGGACGTTCATGAAATCCACGCCTGAGAAACAGAAGCTCGCGGCCTGGCTATACGCGCAGTTCGTGACCTCGAAAACCGTGTCCCTGAAGAAAACCATCGTCGGCCTGACGCCGATTCGCGAGTCGGACATCAACTCGCAAGCCATGACTGACCTGGCGCCGAAACTCGGTGGTCTGGTGGAGTTCTACCGCAGCCCGGCCCGCGTGCAATGGACCCCGACCGGGACCAACGTGCCGGACTATCCTCGTTTGGCACAACTGTGGTGGAGCCACATCGCGGAAGCCGCCAGCGGCGAGAAAACCCCGCAACAGGCACTGGACGGTTTGGCCAAGGATCAGGACGCGATCATGACCCGTCTGGAACGCTCGAAGGCTCAAGCCACCTGCGCGCCGAAAATGAACCCCGAGCGCGATGCACAGTACTGGTTCGACCAACCGGGTGCGCCGAAAGCGAAACTGGCGAACGAAAAGCCTAAAGGCGAAACCGTGAGCTATGCCGAGCTGCTGAAATCGTGGGAGGCGGCGCGTAAGTAAACAGCTGGACTATGAAACGCAAACGGCACCGGAAGGTGCCGTTTTTGTTGGTGCCTGTTCCATCGCCATCGCGAGCCTGCTCGCGATGGCGTCATTGAAAACGCCGCAAATACTTCAGGTCAGCGCCGCCAGTTGTTGAACCGTCTCCGGAAAGCGCTCAACCAGCCGGATCAGTGTTGTCGCCTGAGCATTAGGTTTCGCCCGTCCTTGCTCCCAGTTCTCCAGCGTCCGGGTGTTGGTGCGCAAGTACATCGCAAACACCGGCCGGGAGAGATTCAGTTGCTGGCGGATGCCAACCACTTCCTCTGCCGTAATCGGAGCCAGTTTGGCCAGTTTTACTTTGTGCGTGCGTAGAGTGACTTTACCTTGGCGCTCATCGGCCAAGGCTTCAAACCCCTCTACCAGCTCGGAAAAAATGTCACGTTTCATCGCTCGTTCTCGCTTTGATTTCTCGATAAAGCATTTCTTTAAGCAGTTTTTTCTGTTGTGGCGTCAGATCGTCCTGTTCGTTTTTGCCATACAAGGTAAAGAGCCAGAATTGGTCGAAACCGGACCACCAGTAATAAATCACCCTCAGCCCACCGCGCTTGCCCTTGTTTCGCCGCTCATCCACCACTCGAATTTTGCGCAGACCTCCGGTGCCTTCGACGACATCTCCCGCTTCCGGGTTTTGTAGCAGCTCCTGCTGGAACCGGTGAAACAGATCATCATCCAGGTAGTCACTTCGATGCTTTTGAAATACGGGTAATTCGATAAAAAGAGCGTCCATGTTATGTACGTTACCTGCGTATATTTCTATCACAAGAATCGAATAGATCAAGGCTTCTGTTCCTGCCCAATTCGGTCAAGTCATTACGTTAAGGTCGAAGGCTGGATCGGGATGTAGGACGCGGCTGATTCACCCGCGAGGCGATTCTGGATATCAGGGAGGAGGGGGAAGAAACGGGCCAGCCTTATGACCCGAAACTTGCGCTTGCTCGGTGAGGTTCAAGACGGTATTTACATTGCATTTTCGTTTTTGGGGAAAACCAGTCTGAACACGGTCATCGCACCGGGCAGGCTTTCAACTTCGGCCACCCCCTGATGCAAGCTCATGATCGAACGCACAATGGCCAGGCCCAGTCCGGTGCTGCCTTGCGAGCGGGAGCGGCTGCTGTCGACGCGGTAAAAGCGGTCGAATAGATGCGACAGATGCTGCGCTTCGATGCCCGCGCCGGGGTTGCTGACCCGCAGCGAAACCTGAGTTGCCTCTTGTTCAATGTGTAGCGAAACCGTTTGCCCGGTCGGGCAGTGGCGCAGGGCGTTGGACAGCAGGTTCGAGATCGCCCGCTGAATCATCAAGCGCTCGCCCAGCACGCTTGCGCTGCCGGTCACGCTCAGGCTGATGCGCTTGTCTTGCGCCGACAAGGAAAACAGATCGGCCACCTTTTCGGCTTCTTCTTCCAGGGCGACCGACTCGAAGGACGTGAGCGCTGCCGGGTTACTGGCCTGCGCCAGAAACAGCATGTCCGAGACAATCCGCGCGACACGCTCCAGTTCTTCGGTGCAAGACACCAAAACGCTTTTGTACGCCTCGGCCGTGCGTTCCCGGGACAGCGTCACCTGTGCCTTGCCCATCAAATTGTTGATCGGAGTGCGCAGTTCATGGGCCAGGTCATCGGAGAACTGCGACAACTGCTGCACACCATTGTCGAGGCGATCCAGCATGAAGTTGATCCCTTGGGCCAGTTCACTGAGTTCCTGGGGCATGTCGAGCACCGACAGCCGATGGTCGAGGTCTTGCGTCGAGACCATCGCCGCCACTTTGCGAAACTCGCGCAGCGGCGTCAGCCCCCGCTGTACGGCGACCCAGGCACTGAGGCCGATGAAGATCAGCAGCAACGGCAAAGCAATCAGCGTCGAGCGCAGATAGGCGCTGAGCAACGCCTGATTGTGGGCATCGTCCATCGACAGCAGCGCCGGGACGCGGGTGCCGTCCTTGATGCGGATCAACCGAGAGGCGGTCAGGTAGCGCTTGTCTTGATCGTCGGTGCTGCCCGAGAACGTCAGTTGTTCGTTGGAGGCCAGCGCTGCCTTGCGCTCAAGACGCGGGTCGACCATGCCGGAGCCGGATTTCAACAGCGGCGTACGCAAGTTGGCGCGGTCATAAATCGTCAGGGTGAGATTGTCATGGCCCATGACCTGATCGAGCAGAATGTGCGGCGCCGAACGAATTTCTGCGGAATTGGCGTACAGCGACAGGCTGTGTTCCACCTGTTCCATCTTCTGGGCCAGGCTGTCCCTGGATAACGCGTTCAGTTCATGGGTCAGGGCAAAGAACGCCAATACAGCCAGGAACACCACCAGCACCGCCCCCAGGATGCTGACGGTCAAGCCCAAGCGCAGCGACAGGCTGGCCGGCTTCATTCCCGCGCCTCCAGCACATAGCCGACACCACGCAGGGTATGGATCAGTTTGCTGTCGAACGGGTCGTCGATCTTGGCGCGCAAACGACGGATAGAGACTTCGACCACATTGGTATCGCAGTCGAAATTCATGTCCCACACCAGCGAAATAATCTGGGTGCGGGTGAGCACTTCGCCGGACTGACGCATCAACAAATGCAGCAGGGCGAACTCCTTGGTGGTCAGGTCGATGCGCTGTTCGCCTCGAAAGGCGCGGTGACGCCCTGGGTCGAGTTCCAGGTCGGCGACTTTGAGCACTTGTGGCAACGGGATGTTTTCGCTGCGCCGCATCAGCGTGCGCACCCGCGCCAACAATTCGGGGAACTCGAACGGTTTGACCAGATAATCATCGGCGCCCAGATCCAGACCACGAATCTTGTCGGCCAGACGCCCGCGGGCGGTGAGCATCATCACCCGGGTGGAGTGGGTGCGACGCAATTGTTCCAGTACGCCCCAGCCATCGAGTTCCGGCAGATTCACATCCAGGATCACCAAGTCATACGCCTGCTGTTGCGCCAGATGCAGTCCATCGGCGCCGGTGGCCGCGTGGTCAACGATATAACCACTTTCCGTCAGTCCCTGATGCAAGTATTCGGCAGCTTTAAGCTCGTCCTCGACGACAAGGATTCGCATGATCTATCACCACTTTTATTCAATGGATATTTAATTAAGGTGGCCGGGAAAGTTGTTGTTCTTGTAGGGGGTTCCGGACGGATTTGAATAACGACTAGAGGATGTGAGTTCCTGGTTTCCTACAGAGATTTCCCTGTGTGGTGGTGTGCAAGGTAAAGGCTGTAGTAGCTACAGAGTCAACTGAAATACTGGATCTTGAGCCCTGAAAATGGCGATCTGCGACAGCCTGTCGCAGCAGGCAAGCCCGTATGCCCATGCGCCGCATTCAGGCAAGGGCTGTTCGGCAGATAACTACCGTGTATTTGTTTCCATGTATTGCTATGTCGCCTTTCGCACTTCGCATCCTAGACCAAAATAACTTCCACAAACTGTGGATAACGGATTTGTAATGTTCCAGTCACCTTGTCGATAAGTTCAAAACTCTACCGTGGCGGCATCAAAGATTTTTGAATAAAGGAAGTTTTCCATTGCCCGGTTTAAAAGAGCTGACGGTGCGATCACGCCTGAAAAAAACAGCGAGGACAGTGACGGCCAGCGTTGTGTTGCTGGCCGGTACGGGTCTTGTGCATGCATCGACCCTGACCCTCGATCAAGCCCTGCAAACGGCATTCGCCGGTAACCCGGATCTGGCGGCTGCGCAGTGGGACATCGGTATCGCCGAGGGTGAGCGAAAACAGGCCGGTCTGATCCCCAACCCCGAAGTGTCGTGGGAGGCCGAAGACACCCGTCGCGATTCGCGAACCACCACGGTGATGCTCAACCAACCGGTCGAACTGGGCGGTAAACGTGGCGCACGGATCGACGTCGCCAGCCGCGCGCAGGACGCCGCCGGGATCGAATGGGAGCGCAAGCGCAATGCCTTGCGCGCCGATGTGATTCAGGCGTTCAACAGCGCCCAGACTGCGCAACAACGCTTGCAGTTGTCGCGCCAGTCGCTGCAACTCGCCGAACACGGTTTGCGCGTTGCCCAAGGACGCATCGAGGCCGGTCAATCATCGCCAGTCGAAGGCACCCGTGCGCAAGTGCAGCTCTCCGAAGTGCGCCTGGAACTGAGCCGCGCCGAACGCGATCAGGCCAACGCCTATCAGCAATTGGCGCAGGTCATGGGCTCACCGTTGCCAACCTTGACCACCGTGCAAGTCGCCACGCAAAGCATGCCCACCGTGCCACCGCCGACCCGATTGCTTGAGCGCCTGAACGAGACCGCCGACCTGCGTCTGGCCAAATTGCAGATCGATCAGCGCGAAGCCTCATTGGGTCTGGAAAAGTCGCAACGCATTCCCGACCTGACCGTGAGCATTGGCAGCCAATACAGTGAAACCGAGCGCGAGCGGGTCAACGTGGTTGGGCTGTCGATGCCGATTCCGCTGTTCAACCGCAATCAGGGCAACGTGCTGGCGGCTGCCCGGCGCAGCGATCAGGCGCGGGATCTGCGCAACGCCACCGAGCTGCGTTTGCGCACGGAAATCCAGACCACCCTTGAGCAATGGCAGACCGCCAACGGCGAAGTCAAAGCGTTCAACCAGACCATCCTGCCCGCCGCGCAAAGTGCGGTCGACAGCGCCACGCGCGGCTTCGAAATGGGCAAGTTCGGATTCCTCGACGTGCTCGACGCCCAACGCACCCTGATCAGCGCGCGCAGCCAGTACATCCAGGCCGTCAGCGAGGCGACGGATGCGCGAGTACGCATCGAACGCATCTTCGGCGACTTCTCAGTCAGCCCTTGAATTTCATCTTTTAGATCACTGCGCGATGGCATGGCGCAGAGGAGTTTCCATGGAAAAAAAACTGATCGTGGTTGCTGCGGCGACGCTGGCACTGGGCATTGGTATTGGCTCGATGTGGTCGGGCGATGCGTCCATCGACGCTCATGCCGATGAAGCGGCGGAACACGCCGATCACGCTGAAGAAGGCGCAGCAGCCGACGGTGAACATACAGAAGAAGGGCACTTGGAGTTGAGCACCGAACAGATCACCGCGGCGGGCATTCAACTGGCCGAAGCGCGGGCGCAGAACATCAGCCTCGGCTTGCCGTTCCCCGGCGAAGTGCGCTTTGACGAAGACCGCACCGCGCACGTGGTGCCTCGGGTGCCCGGTGTGGTCGAGTCGGTGTCGGTCAATCTCGGGCAGTCGGTGAAGAAGGGCCAGTTGCTGGCGGTGATCGCCAGTCAGCAGATCTCCGATCAGCGCAGCGAACAGGCTGCCGCACAGCGTCGCTTGACCTTGGCGCGCACCACCTACGAACGCGAGAAAAAACTGTGGCAGGACAAGATCTCCGCCGAGCAGGATTTCCTTCAGGCACGTCAAGCATTGGAAGAAGCCGAAATTTCCCTGACCAATGCCCGGCAAAAAATCAGCGTGCTCAGTGGCAGCGTGGTCGCCACCGGCGGTAATCGCTACGAATTGCGCGCACCATTCGACGGCGTGGTGGTGGAGAAACACCTGACGCCGGGGGAGGTGGTCGATGAATCCTCGGCGGCTTTTACGCTCTCCGACCTGTCGCGGGTGTGGGTGACGTTCGGCGTTTCGCCCAAGGATCTGAACAAGGTGCAAGTGGGCAAACCGGTCACCGTCAGCGCCCCGGAACTCAATGCCGAAGTCGCCGGCACCGTGGCCTACGTCGGCAGTTTGCTGGGTGAACAGACCCGCACTGCAACGGTTCGCGTGACCCTGGAAAATCCGCAAGGCTCGTGGCGCCCCGGCCTGTTCGTCACCGCGCTGGTGGCTACCGACAGTCGCCAAGCCAAGGTCGCCGTACCTGAAACCGCGATCCAGACCGTCGAGGACAAGCCCACGGTGTTCGTGCGCACCGACGACGGCTTCAAGGCGCAACCGGTGGAACTGGGCAGTCGCGCGGCCGGTTTGGTGGAAGTCACCCAAGGGCTGGAACCGGGCGTGCAAGTCGCCAGCGCCGGCAGCTTCGTCCTCAAATCGGAACTGGGCAAAGCCTCGGCCGAGCACGCTCACTGAAGACTCCCACCGATCCGCCCCCTCGACGAGAAGATTCTCATGTTCGAACGCCTGATCCAGTTTGCCATCGAGCAGCGCATCATCGTGCTGCTCGCCGTTCTCCTCATGGCCGGCCTCGGCATCGCCAGTTATCAAAAGCTGCCGATCGACGCCGTGCCGGACATCACCAACGTCCAGGTGCAAATCAACACCGGCGCGGCCGGGTTCTCACCGCTTGAAACCGAGCAGCGCATCACCTTCCCGATTGAAACCGCCATGGCCGGTTTGCCGGCGCTGGAGCAGATCCGTTCGCTGTCGCGTTCGGGGCTGTCGCAGGTCACGGTGATCTTCAAGGACGGCACCGATTTGTTCTTCGCCCGGCAATTGGTCAACGAGCGTTTGCAGATCGCCAAGGAGCAATTGCCCGAGGGCGCGGAAGCGCTGATGGGGCCGATTTCCACCGGGCTTGGCGAGATTTTCCTGTGGACGGTGGAGGCGCAGGACGGTGCGCTCAAGGACGACGGCACGGCCTACACGCCGACCGATTTGCGGGTGATTCAGGACTGGATCATCAAGCCGCAATTGCGCAACGTGCCCGGTGTGGCCGAGATCAACACCATCGGCGGATTTGCCAAGGAATACCAGATCGCCCCCGACCTGAAACGGCTGGCGGCGTACAAACTGACCCTCACCGATCTGGTCACGGCGCTGGAGCGCAACAACGCCAACGTCGGCGCCGGTTACATCGAGCGCAGCGGCGAGCAGTTGCTGATTCGTGCGCCCGGCCAGGTGGCGAGCGTCGAGGACATCGCCAACATCGTCATGGCCAATGTCGATGGTACGCCGATCCGGGTGAAGAACGTCGCGACCGTGGACATCGGCCGCGAACTGCGCACCGGTGCCGCCACTGAAAACGGTCGTGAAGTGGTGCTCGGTACGGTGTTCATGTTGATCGGCGAAAACAGCCGTACTGTTTCCCAGTCAGTGGCGAGCAAACTTGAACAGATCAACCGCTCGCTGCCCAGAGGCGTGATCGCGGTGCCGGTGTATGACCGCACGCACCTGGTCGACAAAGCCATCGCCACGGTGAAGAAGAATCTGGTGGAAGGCGCGATTCTGGTCATCGCGATTCTGTTCCTGTTTCTGGGCAACATCCGCGCGGCGCTGATTACTGCGATGGTGATTCCGCTGTCGATGCTGTTCACCTTCACCGGCATGTTCACCAACAAAGTCAGCGCCAACCTGATGAGCCTCGGTGCGCTCGACTTCGGGATCATCGTTGACGGTGCGGTGGTGATCGTCGAAAACACCCTGCGGCGCCTGGCTCATGCGCAACACCATCACGGGCGATTGCTGACCCGTTCCGAACGTTTCCACGAAGTCTTTGCAGCGGCCAAAGAGGCACGTCGACCGCTGATCTTTGGCCAGTTGATCATCATGGTCGTGTACCTGCCGATCTTCGCCCTGAACGGTGTCGAAGGGAAAATGTTCCACCCGATGGCCTTCACCGTGGTCATCGCGCTGTTGGGGGCGATGCTCTTGTCCGTGACCTTCGTCCCGGCGGCCATTGCGCTGTTTGTCACTGGCAAGGTCAAGGAAGAAGAGGGCGTGGTCATGCGCGGCGCACGGCAGCTTTATGCGCCGGCGTTGGCCTGGGTGATGAGCCATCGCACAGTCGCCGTGGGCACGGCGCTCGGGGTGATTGTGCTCAGTGGTGTGCTGACCAGCCGCATGGGCAGTGAGTTCGTGCCGAGCCTCAGCGAGGGCGATTTTGCCCTGCAAGCCTTGCGCGTACCGGGCACCAGCCTGACCCAATCGGTGGACATGCAGCAGCGTTTGGAAACCCTGATTCTCAACAAAGTGCCGGAGGTCGAGCGGGTGTTCGCCCGCACCGGCACCGCCGAAATTGCTTCTGATCCGATGCCGCCGAATATCTCCGACAGCTACGTGATGCTCAAGCCGAAAGAGCAGTGGCCGGACCCGGGCAAGTCCCGCGAGACCCTGATGGCCGAACTGCAACAAGCCGCCGCAACGCTGCCGGGCAGCAACTATGAACTGTCGCAGCCGATTCAGTTGCGCTTCAACGAACTGATCTCCGGCGTGCGCAGTGATGTGGCGGTCAAGGTGTTCGGGGATGATATGGCCGTGCTCAATGCCACGGCGGCGAAGATTGCTGCTGCCCTGCAGAAGGTCAACGGCGCGTCCGAGGTCAAAGTTGAGCAAACCACCGGACTGCCGGTGCTGACCATCAACATCGACCGCGACAAGGCTGCGCGTTACGGGCTCAATGTCGGCGATGTGCAGGACACCATTGCGGTAGCGGTCGGCGGGCGTCAGGCGGGGACGTTGTATGAGGGCGATCGGCGTTTCGACATGGTGGTGCGATTGTCCGATGCCATGCGCAAGGATATTGAAGGTTTGTCAGCGCTGCTGATTCCGGTCCCGGCACCGCTCAATGGTGCTGCCAATCAGATCGGTTTTATCGCGCTCAAGGAAGTTGCCAGTCTCGATCTGGTGTTGGGGCCGAATCAGGTCCGCCGCGAAAACGGCAAGCGTCTGGTGATCGTCAGCGCTAACGTTCGCGGGCGCGACATTGGCTCCTTCGTCCAGGAGGCTGGCGAGGTGATTGAGCGAGATGTTCAGGTGCCGGCGGGTTACTGGACCAGTTGGGGCGGGCAGTTCGAGCAGTTGCAGGCGGCGGCCAAACGCTTGCAGATTGTGGTGCCGGTGGCTTTGTTGCTGGTGTTCGGACTGCTATTCATGATGTTCAACAACCTCAAGGACGGCTTGTTGGTATTCACCGGGATTCCGTTTGCGTTGACCGGTGGCGTCATGGCGCTGTGGCTGCGGGATATTCCGCTGTCGATCTCGGCGGGCGTGGGGTTCATTGCGCTGTCGGGGGTGGCGGTGCTCAACGGGTTGGTGATGATCGCGTTCATCCGCAATTTGCGGGAGGAGGGGCGTTCACTCAGTGATGCGATCAACGAAGGCGCGCTGACTCGTCTGCGGCCGGTGTTGATGACGGCGCTGGTGGCGTCCCTGGGCTTTATTCCGATGGCACTGGCGACCGGCACTGGGGCGGAGGTACAACGTCCGTTGGCGACGGTGGTGATTGGCGGGATTCTGTCTTCGACCATTCTGACGTTGCTGATATTGCCCGCGCTGTACCAACTCGCCCATCGACGGGATGAGGAAGTAACTCCCACCCCCTAATCCAACTCTGTGAATACAACCCCTGTGGCGAGGGAGCTTGCTCCCGCTGGACTGCATAGCAGGCCCCGCTTTTCAGATGAAGAGCAAGGGCCGCTTCGCGCCCCAACGGGAGCAAGCTCCCTCGCCACAGGTATTTTTCAGTCTGCAGATTTTCTGAGTGATCAATACTCTGCAATGACTGCCCCTCCCACATAACGGATATGTAATCTCCACGCCACCGTCACGAAAGGTTCGGATTGTTACCTTGATCCCGTCAGTTAATTAAACGAGGAATCAAACATGAAACTTGCACAACTGAGTGCGTTTGCGGTGGCGTTGGTGATGTCTTCTGTGGTCTTGGCTGAAGGCGGCGGCGACCGGGCATTCGAAAAAATGATGGCGGCCAATGACCGGTCGGTAGAGAAATTTGTCGCCAAAGAGCAGGCGCGCGACCCCATCGTTGTGAATGAAAAGAAGGACGACAAGACCAAAGACCTGTAAGCGTGCCGCACTTGAACAAGCCCGTCATCGATTCCCGTTGCCGGGCTTTTTTATGAGCCGGATTTTGAAGGAAGTGGATATGAAGTTATTTAAGTGGATTACGTTTGCCGGGGTTATGGCGATGTCCCTGAATGTACTCGCTGAAGGTGGCGGTGACCGGACGTTCGAGAAAATGCTCAGTGCCAACGCCAAAGCCATGGAGCAATACGCCGCCAACCAGGGCAAACCGGCACCGGTGGTGAAAGACTATGAATACGGGATGAAGCTGGATGTGGTGAAAGTGGTAAGCGTTGTGCGGCCGCAGGTGGCTTGCGCTGTGGTGCCCACCGCAATGACCTATGAGGATTCTCAGGGGCAACTCAACACCATCAAATACACCGTGGCGGGAGACTGTCGCAAACGCGGTGGGTGAGGGCGTATGACCGACATCCGATCCCCGTGCGCAACGTGACGACCGTCCCCGCAGGAGCTGCCGAAGGCTGCTCCTGCTCAGTGCGTATTTCAATCGGAATTCTGGTTTGTCCGCGCACCACACAGATCGTATTTCAATTCGGGATGTTTAAAAGTTGTGTCGCAAAGGCTGAACCTTCCCACAATGTTTTCAGGTTGTCCGTCGGACGTCCGGTCTCTAGCCTGTGTACATCGCTGCTAAATCAGCGATCGGGATTGGAACCCCGGGGCTCCACTGAAAGCAAAAGCTCCTTTCATGACGTATGCTTGCGCACCTTGATGGTGTGCACTCCGTTATGGCGGCTGTGCGCGGGAGACTTCGAGTCTGTCGGGTTTTGCTCAGTGGCCCGGGTTCCAACCTGCGTACAGCTGCCACCCCTTCGCGTGGAACCGAATGGGCCAGCTCTAACCATCACGCTGAGTACCAAAATCATGAAAAAGCCAACACCCAACCCTCCCGAAGCAGACGCCGTTGCGGACACCGACTCAACGTCCCCCTACGCCTCCATCGACACCAAAAAACTCCACGAAGCCGCCGAACGTACGCTCGATTACTACCTGAACCGTACCGCCCACGTCATGGCCACGCCCTACACCCCCAACCAGATGTATTTCGCCAATCCCAAAGCCGACACCGAATCCCTGCTGGCCAATGCCAGCGAGTCATTGTCCTCGGCCACGGTCATGCTCGGTGACTTCGCCGCGTTGCTGGAAGGCACCCATCGCAAGACTCTGCTGGGTATTGCGCAGGTGGTGATGCTGGGAGAGTTGGCGGTGAATCAGGCGTTGGATAACGTCGAGCCGGCTGCATAGCCCTGTGGGAGCGAGCCTACTCGCGATGGCGGTGGGGCAGTCGACGAAGATGTTGGTCGTGCCGACGCCATCGCGGGCAAGCCCGCTCCCACAGTTTCCCGCGATGTTTGCCGAACTTGTGTACACCACAGAACCTGTGGGAGCCGGGCTTGCCCGCGATAGCGGTGGTTCAGCCAATGAAGATGTTGGCTGTGCCGGCGTCATCGCGGGCAGGCTCGCTCCCACAGTTTTTCGCGATGTTTGCCGAACTTGTGTACACCACAGACCTGTGGGAGCCGGGCTTGCCCGCGATAGCGGTGGTTCAGCCAATGAAGATGTTGGCTGAACCACCGCTATCGCGAGCAGGCTCGCTCCCACAGTTTTTCGCGGTGTGTTAAAGACCGGGCATAAAAAAAGCGCCCCGAAGGACGCCAAAAGATTCACCTCTTACCAAAGGAGCAAGGAGCTTCTAAAGGTGAATTTGCATCAACCAAATGAAGTCAGAGAATCGCCAGCGGATACTCGACAATCACCCGCACTTCATCCAGATCCGATTCAAACGCCGTGGCGCGGGTATTGGCCTGGCGCAGACGCAGCGACATATCTTTCAGCGAACCGCTCTGCACCACGTATTTGACTTCGATGTCGCGCTCCCAGCGCTTCTGGTCGGTCAGCGGGTTGCCATTGGCATCGCGGCGCATGTACACGGCGTTGGCGTTGGAATAGTCGGCGTCGGTGCCACGGCCGTAACGGGTCATGAACGACAGCCCCGGAACGCCGTAGGTCGTCATGTCGAGGTCGTAACGCACCATCCACGAACGTTCCTTGGGCGAGTTGAAGTCGCTGTACTGGATGGAGTTGTCGAGGAAGATCGAGTCGGACTGGCGCAGGTAGTCGAAGTCGTCATTGCCGTTGTTGCGCTGATGCGACAGCGCCAAGGAATGGGCTCCGAGTTTCAGGCCGACGCGGCCGCTCCAGATGTTGTTGTCGAACTCGCCGAGCAGTTGTTTGCCTTCGTCGACCGCCTTGTAATAGTTCAGGCCACCGAACAGCGACAGGTCATCCGACAGCGGGTAAGTCCACGCGGTGCCGGCGTAGTACTGATTCCAGGCATCCTTGAGGCGACTGGAATACAGGCTGAAACTGAGATTTTTGTTCAGCGTGTAGTCGCCACCGAAATAGCCGACCCACGGCGAGTTGACTGGGCCGGCGTAGAAGGTCGCGAAGTTATCGCGCATGTCGCTTGACACCGGTTGGCTCATCGCATGCAGGCGACCGCCCTGTACCGACAGACCTTCGATACTGGTGTTGGTGGCCGTGACACCCCGGAAGCTTTCCGGCAACAGTCGGGAGTCACCCGCCGCAACCACCGGGTTGGCGGGGAACACATCGCCGACCTTCACCACCGTATCGAAGGCGCGCACTTTGGCAGCGCCACCGACCTTGGTGTATTCGTCCCGCGCTTGGCCATCACTGTCGACCGGCAGCACGTCGAACGAACTGCGGCCACCGTTGCGCCCGTCACCGGTATCGAGCTTCAAGCCGATCATCGCAAACGCATCCACGCCGAACCCGACGGTGCCTTGGGTAAAGCCGGATTCGAATTTGCTGATAACGGCGTGAGCCCAGGCCTCGGAATAACCATTGCCGGTGGGGCTGGACTGGCCGTTGCGGTGATCTCGATTGAAGTAGAAGTTGCGGTTGAGCACCGTCAGGCTGCTGCCCTCGATAAACCCCTCGGCTTTATCTTCCGCCAACACCATGGACGGCCCGGAGCCGACAACCACAGCTAAAGCGGCTATCGACATTTTTTTATTGTTAACCATCAATCACTCCTCGGGTTCGGCAGAACGGGAACGTGCTTCGGCGTGGGTTTTATTGTTCGGCGGGTAAGGGCCCGCCGGCATGGTCGCCGGGTGACATTGTTGCAAGCTGCGGATAACGCCAAGGTGATGGGGGAATTACAATTTCGTCATGTGGGTGTGGCTGGCTTCAAAAGAGCAGGGCAGCAGTAACAAATCCCACAAACGCAAAAACGGCACCCGAAGGTGCCGTTTCTGTTTACTACCGAGTGTCGCTTAAGCGATCAACCCGCCAACCCCGATTGCTGAACCAGGTTCAGCAGCGGCTGTGGATACAGGCCGAGGAAGAATGCCAGTACGGCAATCGCCAGCAGCATCACACCGCCTGCACGTTGTTCCCAGTGCAGCTGGGCATCGTGGCGACGCAGGTTCGGTTCCATCAGGTACAGGGTGACCATCACACGCAGGTAGTAGAAGACGCCAATGGCGCTGCCCAGTACCAGGGAGCCGACCAGCCACCATTGGTGCGATTCGACACCGGTAGCGATGATGTAGAACTTGCCGATGAAGCCCGCGGTCAGCGGGATACCGGCCAGCGACAGCATCATCACGGTCAGCACGGCGGTCAGGTACGGGCGGCGCCAGAACAGGCCGCGGTATTCGTACAGGGCATCCGCGTCACGGCCGTTGTATGGCGAGGACATCAGGGTGATTACACCGAACGCGCCGAGGCTGGTGATCACATAAGTGACCAGGTACACGCCGATGGCTTCCACGGCCAGGCCTTTGCTCGCCACCAGGGCGATCAGCAGGTAGCCGAAGTGGGCGATGGACGAGTAACCCAGCAGACGCTTGAGGTTGCTTTGGGTCAGTGCCAGCAGGTTACCGAACAGGATCGACGCGATGGCGATGATGGTCAACACGTCGCTCAGCACACCGCTGCTCGCCGCTGGCGAGATCTGGAACAGACGCACCATCACCGCGAACACAGCGACTTTCGACGCGGTGGCCAGGAACGCTGCCACCGGTGCCGGAGCACCTTCGTAAACGTCCGGGGTCCAGAGGTGGAACGGAACCAGCGACAACTTGAACGCCAGGCCGATCAGCATCATGCCCAGGCCCAGTTGAGCCAGAGAACTTGGCAGGCCGGTGGCCGCCAGGGCCTGACCGATGCCGTTGAAGCTCAGGCTGCCAGCGTCGGCGTAGAGCAGGGCCATGCCGAACAACAGGAACGCGGAACCGGCGGCCGACAGCACCATGTACTTGATACCGGCTTCCAGCGAGCGCTTGTTGAAGAAGGCGTAAGCCACCAGACCGTAAACCGGTACCGAGAGCAGTTCCAGACCGACGAACAAGCCGGCCAGGTGCTGCGCGCTGACCAACACCAGGCCACCGGCGGCGGCCATCAGGATCAGCAGGTAAAGTTCTTCACGGTTGCCCGGGTAACCCGAACCGCCATCGCCGAGGTAGGCGTGGGCGAGGGTGACACAAGCGAGGGTGGCGACCAGGATCAGCGCCATGTACAAGCAAGCGAAGGTGTCGATCTGCAGCAGTGGAGTCACGGCCAGCGGCGCGACTTTCAGGGCTGGCAGGATCGACAGCAAAGCCAGGTTCAGACCTGCCACCGACAGCAGGAAGGTCTGTGAGTGGTTGCGGCGCCATGCGATAGCCAGCATCACCACGATGATCGTGGCGCTGGTGATCAACAACGGCGCAAGCGCGATAAAGTGTTGAGTCGTGAATTCCATAGCGCTCTTACCGGGCCGAAGCGAGTTGAGTGAAGGCGGTGCCGAGCCACTGCTGCACGCCATGCATCGTCGCGGCAGAGGTATCGAGGAACGGCTGCGGGTACACGCCGATGTAGATCAGCAGCGCCGCAAGTCCAACCACCATGATCAGTTCGCGACCGTCCATGCCATGCAACACCGCGTCCGATTTCGACGGGCCGAAGTAGGCACGGTGGATCATGATCAGCGAGTAGACCGAACCGAACACCAGGCCGGACGTCGCAATCACAGTGATCCATGGGGCGCTGGCAAAGGTGCCGATCAGAATCAGGAACTCACCGACAAAGTTACCGGTCGCCGGCAAGCCCAGCGACGCGGCGGCGAAGAACAGGCTGAGAGCCGGCAGGTAGGCAATCTTCGACCACAGGCCACCCATCTCACGCATATCGCGGGTGTGGGTACGTTCGTACAGCTGACCGGAGAGGATAAAGAGTGCCGCGGCCGACAGACCGTGCGCCAGCATCTGCATCACTGCGCCCTGCAGCGCCAGTTGGCTGCCGGAGTAGATGCCGATCAGCACGAAGCCCATGTGGGAAACGGACGAGAAGGCGATCAGACGCTTGATGTCGGTTTGCGCGAAGGCCAGGAACGCACCGTAGAAGATCCCGATCAGACCCAGGGTCATCGCGAACGGCGCGAACTCGGCCGAGGCATTCGGGAACAGCGGCAGGGCGAAACGCAGCAGGCCATACGCTGCAGTCTTCAACAAGATACCGGCCAGGTCCACGGAACCCGCGGTCGGTGCCTGGGCGTGAGCGTCAGGCAACCAGGAGTGGAACGGCACCACTGGCAGCTTGACCGCGAAGGCGATGAAGAAGCCGAGCAT
Organism: Pseudomonas sp. S2_A02; assembly: GCF_054668495.1. Lineage (NCBI taxonomy): Bacteria > Pseudomonadati > Pseudomonadota > Gammaproteobacteria > Pseudomonadales > Pseudomonadaceae > Pseudomonas > Pseudomonas sp. S2_A02. The sequence continues at coordinate 5,901,683 of NZ_CP162776.1, forward strand.
CAGGATGTACTCGGTGGTCATCGACATCTTGGTCTTCAACAGATCGGCGTAGTTAAAGGTAATCACGCCGGTGTCGTTGAAGTTGACCAGTACCAGCCCCAGGATCGCCACCAACATGATCAGGCCGGAAGCCTGAGTGAAGATGAAGAACTTGGTCGCCGCGTAGATCCGGGTTTTCTTGCCGTCCGAAGAACTGTGACCCCAGAGCGCGATGAGGAAGTACATCGGCACCAGCATCATTTCCCAAAAGAAGAAGAACATGAACAGGTCGAGGGCGAGGAACACGCCGACGACACCGCCCAGGATCCACATCAGGTTCAGGTGGAAGAAGCCCACGTGACGCTGGATCTCTTTCCACGAGCAGAGTACCGAGAGGACACCCAGCAGGCCGGTCAGCAGGATCATCAACAGCGACAGGCCGTCGAGGGCCAGGTGCACGTTGATGCCGAAACGCTGGATCCAGACGTGTTTGAACTCAATCACCCAGGTCGGATCGGCGCCAGGCGCCGGAGCAAATGAATAGTCGCCATGGGCCCACAGCCAGAGGCCGAGAGCGAGTTCCAGGGACATGGTCAACAGCGCAATCCAGCGCGGGAGGGTAGAGCCGAAGCGCTCACCCATCCAGCACAGCAGGCCGCCGATGAAGGGGATCAGGATTAGCCAAGGCAGAATCATGACGGGCTCGTTTCCTTTCGCAAGTTCGCAAGGTTCATATCAGACCGCTACCAGCACGACGGCGCCGATTACCAGCACGGCACCAGCAGCCATCGAGGCGGCATACCAACGCAATTGACCGGTCTCGGTGCGGCTCAGGGCGGTGTGACCGCCTTTGGCCATACGCGGGATCAGACCGATGGTCTGGTCGAGCGGGTCTTTGCGCAGTACATGGCTGATCGCAAGGTAAGGCTTGACGAACAGTTTGTCGTAGATCCAGTCGAAGCCCCAGGCAGCGAACCACCAGGCCGAAAGGAAACGGCCGACGCCGCTGTTGGCGATGGCGGTGACGAAGCGACGCTTGCCGAGGAACAGCAGCGCAGCCAGCAGGATACCGGCCAGGGCGATGGCGCCGGAGGCGATTTCCAGACTGTGCTTGGCTTCGCCGCCGGCATGGCCGACGCTTTCTGGCAGTACACCGTGCAGCGGCGGAACGATCATTGCGCCGACGAACGTCGACAGTACGATCAGCACCGACAGTGGCAGCCAGTGAGCAATGCCGTGACCAGCATGCGCTTCGGTCTTCGCTTCACCGTGGAACGCGATGAAGATCAGGCGGAAGGTGTACAGCGAGGTCATGAAGGCGCCGACCAGACCTGCATAAAGCAGACCCTGGTTACCGCTGGCGAACGCTTCCCAGAGGATTTCATCCTTGGAGTAGAAGCCCGCGGTCACCAGAGGCAACGCCGACAGGGCCGCGCCGCCGACGATGAAGCTGGCGTAGGCCAGTGGCAGTTTCTTCCACAGGCCGCCCATCTTGAAGATGTTCTGCTCGTGGTGGCAGGCAACGATCACAGCACCGGATGCAAGGAACAACAGCGCCTTGAAGAAGGCGTGGGTCATCAGGTGGAAGATCGCGCCGTCCCACGCACCTACGCCCAGGGCCAGGAACATGTAGCCGATCTGGCTCATGGTCGAGTAGGCGAGGATACGTTTGATGTCGGTCTGAACCAGTGCGGCAAAACCTGCCAGCACCAGCGTCACGCCACCCACAACACCTACCAGGTGCAGGATATCCGGAGCCAGGGCGAACAAGCCGTGAGTACGGGCAATCAGGTAGACACCGGCGGTCACCATGGTCGCGGCGTGGATCAGTGCCGAAACCGGAGTAGGGCCGGCCATCGCATCCGCAAGCCAGGTTTGCAGCGGCAGTTGCGCGGATTTACCGACAGCGCCGCCCAGCAGCATCAGGGTCGCCAGAACGATCCAGAAGTCGCCGGCCTTGAAGTGCTCAGGCGCCTTGACCAGCAGTTCCTGAATGTTCAACGTGCCCAACTGTTGGAACAGGATGAACAGGCCGATGGCCATGAACACGTCGCCGACGCGGGTCACGATGAAGGCTTTGAGTGCTGCGTTACCGTTGTTGCGGTTGCTGTAGTAGAAACCGATCAACAGGTACGAGCACAGGCCCACGCCTTCCCAGCCGAAGTACACGAACAGCAGGTTATCGGCCAGGACCAGGAACAGCATGCTGGCGATAAACAGGTTGGTGTAGGCGAAGAAGCGCGAATAACCGGCTTCACCGCGCATGTACCAGGACGCGAACAGGTGGATCAGGAAGCCGACGCCGACCACCACACCGAGCATGGTCAGGGACAGACCATCCAGGTACAGCGCGAAGTTCGGCGTGAAGCCTTCTACCGCCATCCACTGCCACAACACGTGGGTGTAGTGACCGCCTTCAGGTGGTGCAACGTTGAACTGCCAGATGATGTAAGCAGTGACAATTGCCGACAGGCCAATGGAGCCGACGCCGATCAGCGCCGAAAGGTTTTCCGACCAGCGACCGCGTGAGAACGCCAGCAGCAGGAAACCTATGAGAGGAAATACGAAAGTCAGATAGAGAAGGTTCATCCGCGCATCTCGCTGGCAGCGTCGATATCGAGAGTGTGGAAGCGGCGATACAGCTGCAACAGAATCGCCAGGCCAATACTGGCCTCGGCGGCTGCCAGGCTGATCACCAGGATGAACATGATCTGTCCATCCGGCTGCGCCCAGCGACTACCGGCAACGATGAACGCCAACGCGGAGGCATTCATCATGACCTCCAGGCTCATCAGCACGAAGAGAATGTTGCGCCGGACCATCAGGCCGACCAGACCGAGGCAGAACAGGATGCCGGCAACCGCCAGACCATGCTCCATAGGGATAGCAGGCATCGTCATTGCTCCTTGGCTTCGTTGCGGCCCAAGTGGAACGCCGTGACGGCTGCGGCGAGCAGCAGCATCGAGGCGAGTTCGACCACCAGCAGATAAGGACCGAACAGGCTGATGCCCACGGCCTTGGCGTCTACGGTGGTGTGGCCGAGGGCCTGGCCGCTGGAGTGGCTGAAGAGTACATACAGCAGTTCAGCCAGCAGCAGGGCACCGAGTGCGACCGGACCCAGCCAGATGCCGGGTTTGAGCCAGACGCGCTCTTGCTGAACCGAGGCGGGGCCCAGGTTCAGCATCATCACCACGAACACGAACAGCACCATGATGGCGCCGGCGTAGGCGATCACTTCCAGTACACCGGCAAACGGTGCACCGAGGGCGAAGAACGTCATGGCCACGGCGATCAGCGAAATGATCAGGTAGAGCAGGGCGTGCACGGGGTTGGTGTTGGTGATCACGCGAAGCGTGGACACAACAGCGATACCCGATGCGAAATAGAAAGCGAATTCCATCTTTCTTCCTTAAGGCAGCAAGCTCTTCACGTTGATCGGCTGGGCTTCATTCTGCGCGGAGCCTTTTGGCTTACCGGCAATCGCCATACCTGCAACACGATAGAAGTTGTAATCAGGGTTTTTGCCGGGGCCGGAGATCAACAGATCTTCTTTCTCGTACACCAGATCCTGACGTTTGAACTCGGCCATCTCGAAATCCGGTGTCAGCTGGATCGCGGTGGTCGGGCAGGCTTCCTCGCAGAGGCCGCAGAAAATGCAGCGCGAGAAGTTGATACGGAAAAACTCCGGGTACCAGCGACCGTCGTCGGTTTCAGCTTTCTGCAGCGAGATGCAACCGACCGGGCACGCCACGGCGCACAGGTTGCAGGCTACACAACGTTCTTCGCCGTCGGGGTCGCGGGTCAGCACGATACGTCCACGGAAGCGCGGCGGCAGGTACACGGCTTCTTCCGGGTACTGCAGCGTGTCGCGCTTGCGGAAGGCATGGCCGAAGATCATCACCAGGCTGCGAAGCTGGGTGAAGAAGCCATGCACGATGTCAAAAATGTACTTCATGATTCTCTATCCTCACTGAGCCGCGACGGCGGGCGTGTTGAGCAACACGACCGCAGCGGTCACCAGCATGTTGACGAGGGTCAGCGGCAGGCAGAACTTCCAGCTGAAATCCATCACTTGGTCATACCGTGGGCGCGGAATCGAGGCGCGCAGCAGGATGAAGAACATGATGAAGAACGCGGTTTTCAGTGCGAACCAGATGAACGGGATCTGCGGCAGAATGCCGAACGGACCGTGCCAGCCACCGAAGAACAAGGTCACCAGCAGCGCCGAAATCAACACGATGCCGATGTACTCACCGACGAAGAACATGCCCCATTTCATGCCGGCGTATTCAATGTGGTAACCGTCGGCCAGTTCCTGTTCCGCTTCCGGCTGGTCGAATGGGTGACGGTGAGTCACGGCGACGCCAGCGATGAAGAAGGTCAGGAAACCGAAGATCTGCGGAATGACGAACCACAGGTTCTGCGCCTGGTATTCAACGATGTCGCGCATGTTGAACGAGCCGACCTGGATCACGATGCCCATCAGCGACAGGCCCATGAACACTTCGTACGACACGGTTTGTGCCGAGGCCCGCAAGCTGCCCAACAGGGCGAACTTGTTGTTACTCGACCAGCCGGCGAACAGCACCGCGTAGACCGACAGACCGGCCATGGCGAAGAAGAACAGGATGCCGATGTTGATATCCGCCACGCCCCAGGTCGGGGTGATCGGGATGATCGCGAAGGCCATCAGCAAGGCGCTCATGGCCACGACCGGTGCCAACGTGAAGATCACTTTGTCGGCGAACGGCGGGGTCCAGTCTTCCTTGAAGAACATCTTGATCATGTCGGCCGCGATTTGGAACGCGCCGAACGGGCCGACGCGGTTCGGACCGTAACGGTCCTGCCAGAGGGCGAGCAGACGACGCTCGACCCAGCTCAGCAGCGCGCCGCACACCACCACGGCGAGCAGAATCACGATGGCCTTGAGGACCGCGATGATTACGTCGATCACTTCAGGCGTGAACCAGGTCATAGAGCTGCCTCCTGCAGACCGTCAACGGATTTGCCAAAGATCGCAGGCGGAATACCGGCAATACCGGCCGGCAATGCGACCAGGCCGGCACCCAGCTCTTCGTTGATGCGCAGCGGCAGACGCAGAGTCTGGCCGGCCACGTTCAGGCTCAGCAGGGCACCGTCATTGACGCCCAGGCGATCTGCTTCGGACTTGGCCAGCGACAGGTAAGGGGCTGGAATGCGTTCTTGAACCGGCGCGGCTTTGGAAGAGTTCTCTTCGCTGCCAAACAGGTGGAAGAACGGCACGACCTGCCAAGTGCCCGGATCCGGGTTGAACGCGCGCGGAACACTGGCGAACCAGTTCAGCGAATCACCGGTGCTTTCGATCAGGCGAGTGCCCGGGTCGCCAGCGCGGATGTGACCACCGACTTCGTCCTGGAACTTGTTCCAGGCTTGCGGCGAGTTCCAGCCCGGAGACCAGGCGAATGGTACTTGCTGACGCGGTTCGACCGAGCCCGAGTAACCTTCCATGGAGAACGAGAACGCAGTGTCGTTGTCCTGGGAAGTACGCGGTTCATGCACGCTGATGTCGGCGCGCATGGCGGTCCGGCCGCTATAACGCAGCGGTTCGCGAGCCAGTTTCAGGCCTTTGATGCGGAACGCGGCGGACGGTGCGGCATCGACGATGCGCGCCAGTTGCGGTTTGCTCGCGGCAACGGCAGCGGTGACGTGGTCCAGTTGGGTCCAGTCGATCGGCTGGTTCAGCAGGGTCGAACGCAGGGCATGCAGCCAGCGCCAGCCTTCATGAACCAGAATGTTTGCGTCGAGGTAAGTCGGATCGAAGACCTGGAAGAAACGCTGGGCGCGGCCTTCCTGGCTGACCAGCGTACCGTCGCCTTCAGCGAAGCTGGCAGCTGGCAGAACCAGGTGTGCGCGATCGCTGGTGGCGGTCTTCTGATGGTCCGCCACGATCACCACTTTCGCGGCGTTCAGGGCTGCATCGACAAGGGCTTTGTCGGTACGGGTGTACAGATCGTTTTCCAGCACCACGATGGCGTCGGCCTTACCGTCGATCACCGCTTGCAGCGCGGCGTCAACCGATTCGCCACCGAGCATGGCCAGGCCGAGGCTGTTGGCCTCTGGTACGATCAGGCTGATGGAACCGTTCTTCTCGCGCAGCTTCAGGGCTTTGGCGATGTTCGCCGCGGCTTCGATCAACGCCTTGGAACCCAGTGAGGTACCGGCAATGATCAATGGGCGCTTGGCAGCGAGCAGGGCGTTGGCGATGCGCTGAGCCAGTTCGAGGGCTTCAGTGTCCAGGCCTTCAACGGCCGGCGCGCTGGCGTCGAGGGCGTGAGCCACGGCGAAACCGATGCGGGCCAGGTCGTCAGGAGCTGCGTGGACGCATTCTTCAGCCACGTCGTCGAGCTTGGTTTCAGCCAGGCTGGCGATGAACAGCGGGTTCAGTGCGTTCTGACCGATGTTCTTCACCGCGGCATCGAGCCATGGCTGAACGCGCATGGCGTCGGCCATGTCTTCGGCCTTGCCCTTGACCGATTGACGCAGGGCCAGGGCCATGCGCGCAGCAGTCTGGGTGAGGTCTTCGCCGAGGACGAAAATCGCATCGTGATCTTCGATGTCGCGCATGTTCGGGATCGGCAGCGGGCTGTCTTTGAGCACCTGCACAACCAGACGAATGCGCTCAAGTTCAGCGGCTTCGATACCGGAGTAGAAGTGCTCGGCGCCGACCAGTTCCAGTAACGCGTAGTTGCTTTCGAGGCTGGCGCGTGGCGAACCGATACCGACGATGTTACGACCGCGCAGCAGCTCAGCGGCTTTATCCAGTGCTTCGTCGAGGCCCAGCTTGGCGCCGTTGGCCAGCAGTGGCTGACGCGGGCGGTCTTCGCGGTTGACGTAGCCATAGCCGAAACGGCCACGGTCGCACAGGAAGTACTGGTTCACCGAACCGTTGAAACGGTTTTCGATGCGACGCAGTTCGCCGTAACGCTCGCCCGGGGAAATGTTGCAACCGCTGGAGCAGCCATGGCAGATGCTCGGCGAGAACTGCATGTCCCACTTACGGTTGTAGCGCTCGGAGTGAGTCTTGTCGGTGAACACACCGGTCGGGCAGACCTCGGTGAGGTTGCCGGAGAACTCGCTTTCGAGGGTGCCGTCTTCAACGCGACCGAAGTACACGTTGTCGTGGGCGCCGAACACGCCGAGGTCAGTGCCGCCGGCATAGTCTTTATAGAAGCGCACGCAGCGATAGCAAGCGATGCAGCGGTTCATTTCGTGGGAAATGAACGGCCCCAGTTGCTGGTTCTGGTGAGTACGCTTGGTGAAGCGATAGCGGCGCTCGTTGTGGCCGGTCATCACGGTCATGTCTTGCAGGTGGCAGTGACCGCCTTCCTCACAGACCGGGCAGTCGTGAGGGTGGTTGGTCATCAACCATTCAACGACGCTGGCGCGAAACACTTTCGCTTCTTCGTCGTCGATGGAGATCCAGCTGCCGTCGGTGGCGGGGGTCATGCAGGACATGACGATCCGACCACGCTTGTCGTTCTCGTCGGTGTACTGCTTGACCGCGCACTGGCGGCAAGCGCCAACGCTGCCAAGGGCTGGGTGCCAGCAGAAATAAGGGATATCGAGGCCTAGCGACAGACACGCCTGTAACAGGTTGTCTGCCCCATCGACTTCGAGCTCTTTGCCGTCTACGTGGATAGTGGCCATGGTTCAAAGTTCTTCGTTGGCCCGGTGTCAGCGGGCGTGGCTAATGGAATCTTGTTATCCGTCCGAATCCAAACAGCCTCGAAAGGCGTCATCGGACGAAAAGGCGAAGGGCACGGACCCTTCGCCTTTTTAAGCGTTTACGCGCCGACTACGATCGGCTTTGCCAGAGGCGGGACGACGGCGCTGGTAGGCGCGATGCCGGCTTCGAACTCTGGACGGAAGTATTTGATGGCGCTGCCCAACGGCTCCACGGCACCCGGTGCGTGTGCACAGAAGGTCTTGCCCGGGCCGAGGAAACCGACCAGACCCAGCAGGGTCTCGATATCGCCAGCTTGCCCTTCACCGTTCTCGATCGCGCGCAGCAGCTTGACGCTCCACGGCAGACCGTCACGGCATGGGGTGCAGAAGCCACAGGATTCGCGGGAGAAGAACTCTTCCATGTTGCGCAGCAACGACACCATGTTGACGCTGTCGTCCACCGCCATGGCCAGGCCGGTACCCATACGGGTGCCCACTTTGGCGATGCCGCCGGCATACATTTGTGCGTCCAGGTGTTCCGGCAACAGGAAACCGGTACCGGCGCCGCCTGGCTGCCAGCACTTGAGCTTGTAACCGTCGCGCATGCCGCCAGCGTAGTCTTCGAACAGCTCGCGGCCGGTGACGCCGAACGGCAATTCCCACAGACCAGGGTTCTTGACCTTGCCGGAGAAGCCCATGAGCTTGGTGCCCATGTCTTCGCTGCCTTCGCGGGCCAACGATTTGTACCAGTCCACACCGTCGGCAATGATCGCCGGTACGTTGCACAGGGTTTCAACGTTGTTCACGCAAGTCGGCTTGCCCCAAACGCCGACGGCGGCAGGGAAGGGCGGCTTGGAGCGCGGGTTGGCGCGGCGGCCTTCGAGGGAGTTGATCAGTGCGGTTTCTTCACCGCAGATGTAACGCCCGGCGCCGGTATGCACGAAGAGCTCGAAATCAAAACCCGAACCCAGGATGTTTTTACCCAGCAGGCCCGCTGCCTTGGCTTCTTCCACGGCACGGTTGAGGTGCTTGGCGGCGGTGGTGTATTCGCCACGCAGGAAGATGTAGCCACGATAGGTTTTCAGCGCGCGAGCACTGATCAGCATGCCTTCGATCAGCAGATGGGGCAGTTGCTCCATCAGCATGCGGTCTTTCCAGGTGTTCGGCTCCATCTCATCCGCGTTGCACAGCAGGTAGCGGATATTGATGGATTCGTCCTTGGGCATCAGGCCCCACTTCACGCCCGTAGGGAAGCCTGCACCGCCGCGGCCCTTGAGGCCGGAGTCTTTCACGGTCTGGACGATGTCGTCCTGGGCCATGTCGGCGAAGGCCTTGCGCGCAGCGGCGTAACCGTTCTTGGCCTGGTACTCGTCGAGCCATACGGCTTCGCCGTCGTCGCGAAGACGCCAGGTGAGCGGGTGAGTCTCAGCGACACGCTTGATGCGGTTGGCTGGACCGAAGGAAGTCAGGGTCATACGTAGCCCTCGAGCAATTTGGCAACGCCGGCAGGCTGCACATCACCGAACGTGTCGTCGTCGATCATCAGTGCCGGGGCCTTGTCACAGTTGCCGAGGCAGCAGACGGGCAGCAGGGTGAAACGACCGTCGACGGTGGTCTGACCCAGGCCGATACCCAGCTTGCTCTGGATTTCGCTGACCACTGACTCGTGGCCGCCGATGTAGCAGACCATGCTGTCGCAGACGCGAATGATGTGACGGCCCACGGGCTGACGGAAGATCTGGCTGTAGAACGTTGCCACCCCTTCAACGTCGCTGGCCGGGATGCCGAGGATTTCGCCGATGGCGTAGAGCGCGCCGTCAGGCACCCAGCCACGTTCCTTCTGGACGATCTTCAGGGCTTCGATCGACGCCGCACGCGGGTCTTCGTAGTGATGCAGCTCATGCTCGATGGCCGAGCGCTCGGTTTCGCTCAGGGCGAAACGGTCTGTCTGGATAAGCGGGCTGTTCATGCTTAGCGGTCCACGTCGGCCATAACGAAATCGATACTACCCAGGTACGCGATCAAGTCCGCGACCATGCTGCCTTTGATCACCGAAGGGATCTGCTGCAGGTGCGGGAAGCTTGGGGTACGAATCCGGGTGCGGTAGCTCATGGTGCCGCCATCGCTCGTCAGGTAATAACTGTTGATGCCCTTGGTCGCTTCGATCATCTGGAAGGATTCGTTGGCCGGCATGACCGGGCCCCACGAAACTTGCAGGAAGTGCGTGATCAGGGTCTCGATGTGTTGCAGCGTGCGCTCTTTGGGTGGCGGCGTGGTCAGCGGGTGATCCGCCTTGTACGGGCCTTCCGGCATGTTGCGCATGCACTGCTCGATGATCTTGAGGCTCTGGCGCATTTCTTCGACGCGAACGATGCAACGGTCGTAGGCATCGCCATTGGCCGCCAGCGGGATTTCGAATTCGAAGTTCTCGTAGCCGGAGTAAGGGCGAGCCTTGCGCAGGTCGAAATCGCAACCGGTCGAACGCAGGCCGGCACCAGTGACGCCCCATTCCAGGGCTTCTTTGGTGTTGTAGGCGGCGACGCCGATGGTCCGGCCACGCAGGATGCTGTTGTCCAGTGCGGCTTTCTGGTATTCGTCCAGACGCTTGGGCATCCACTCGACGAAATCCTTGACCAGTTTTTCCCAGCCGCGCGGCAGGTCGTGAGCGACGCCACCGATGCGGTACCAGGCCGGGTGCAGACGGAAACCGGTGATGGCTTCGATCACCGTGTACGCCTTCTGGCGGTCGGTGAAGGTGAAGAACACCGGGGTCATGGCGCCGACGTCCTGGATGTACGTCCCCAGGAACAGCAGGTGGCTGGTGATCCGGAAGAACTCGGCCATCATGATGCGGATGACGTCGACCTTCTCGGGCACCTTGATGCCGGCCAGCTTCTCGACCGAGAGCACGTACGGCAGGTTGTTCATCACGCCGCCGAGGTAGTCGATACGGTCGGTGTACGGGATGAAGCTGTGCCAGGACTGACGCTCGGCCATCTTCTCGGCACCACGGTGGTGGTAACCGACGTCCGGCACGCAGTCGACGATCTCTTCACCGTCCAGCTGCAGAATGATACGGAATGCACCGTGCGCCGAAGGGTGGTTCGGGCCCAGGTTGAGGAACATGTAGTCCTCGTTCGGCCCGGAACGCTTCATACCCCAGTCTTCAGGCTTGAAGCGCGCGGCTTCTTCCTCAAGCTGTTGCTTGGCCAGGGTCAGGCTGAACGGGTCGAACTCGGTGGCACGGGCCGGGAAGTCCTTGCGTAGCGGGTGACCTTCCCAGGTCGGCGGCATCATGATGCGGGTCAGGTGCGGGTGACCGGCAAAGTTGATGCCGTACATGTCCCACACTTCACGCTCGTACCAGTTGGCGTTCGGCCAGAGACCGGTAACGGTCGGCACGCTGAGGTCGCTCTCGGACAAGGCGACCTTGATCATTACGTCACTATTACGTTCGATCGACATCAAGTGATAGAACACAGTGAAGTCGGCGCCGCTTGGCAGCCCTTGACGCTTGGTGCGCAGACGCTCGTCCACGCCGTGCAGGTCATAGAGCATGACGTACGGCTTGGGCAGGTTGCGCAGGAAGGTCAGGACTTCGACGAGTTTGGCGCGGGCAACCCAAAGCACCGGCATGCCGGTGCGGGTTGGCTGGGCGGTGAACGCCTCCGGGCCAAAACGATTGTTCAGTTCGACGACCACATCCTGGTCGTCTGCCTTATAAGGCGGGATGTACAGAGCACTGCCTGTAGTCATGGTTATTTATCGCTTTCGGTCAACGTAAAGAATGAAGCCAGTTTCTCGTTTCTTTGTAAGAACAGATCTGGATCAGACTTCGTCGGGGCTGCGCAGGTTGGTTACCTGAATACGCTGTTCGCGGCGCTGTTCCTTTTGCGAAGGCATCTCGGCGCGGTAAACGCCTTGATCGCCAACGACCCAGGAAAGTGGGCGACGCTCCTGGCCAATCGACTCTTGCAAGAGCATCAAGCCTTGCAGAAAAGCTTCAGGGCGGGGCGGGCAGCCAGGCACGTAGACGTCCACGGGCAGGAACTTGTCCACCCCTTGAACGACGGAGTAGATGTCGTACATGCCACCGGAGTTGGCGCACGAACCCATGGAGATGACCCATTTAGGCTCGAGCATTTGCTCGTAGAGACGCTGAATGATCGGCGCCATCTTGATGAAGCAGGTACCGGCGATAACCATGAAATCCGCCTGACGCGGCGATGCCCGGATAACCTCGGCGCCAAAGCGCGCGATGTCGTGGGGCGCCGTGAAGGCGGTGGTCATTTCCACGTAGCAGCATGAAAGACCGAAGTTATACGGCCACAGGGAGTTCTTGCGCCCCCAGTTGATCGTGCCGTTGAGCACGTCTTCGAGCTTGCCCATGAAAATGTTTTTGTGGACTTGATCTTCTAACGGATCGGAAACGGTTTCCCGTTTGCCAATCGGATACTGCTCGTTAGGAGCATCGGGGTCGATCCTGGTGAGATTGTATTGCATTGCCAAAGCCTCATTGTTTCAGCTTCGCTTGCCGCTTACGACGAGCTTCCGGAGCCCAGTCAAGGGCGCCCACTCGGAATAGGTAGACAAGACCTGCCAACAGAATTGCTATGAAAACGAGAGCTTCGACGAATCCGGTCCAGCCGCTTTCGCGGACGGACACAGACCAGGCAAAGAGAAAAAGGGCTTCGATATCGAAGATCACGAACAGCATCGCGACCAGATAGAATTTGGCTGAGAGCCGCAAGCGGGCGCCACCTGTAGGTAGCATGCCGGACTCGAACGGTTCGTTTTTGCTGCGGCCCCAGGCTTTTGACCCGAGGAGGCTGGAGACGCCGAGCATGAAGGCGCAAAGGCCGCCGACACCCAGAAGGAAAATGGCAAAGCCCCAGTTGTGGGCCATGAGTCCGGTCGCTTCGGGCATGCTGGTAATCCTTAACAGAGAGCAAAGGTCTCTGAGCTTGAAAAGAAACAAAGCAGTGACGATATGTCGCAGCAATCAATCGCGGTGATTTTATGGCTAAACACCGAGCAAGTAAAATTCAGATAGCGAAATTATTTACAAGAATAAGGACATAGCGCGCCTCCAAAGCCCTGTAGCCCATGCCGCTCGGGCATTAGCGGGGGTTTTGTCAAATATGTTTTGTAGGGAATGTAACGAACATACTTGACGCTAAATGATAATCAATATTATTTGTCGCAGTTTTCAAACTGTTTAACGGGTGAGTGGCTGGGAAGTTGTCTTATATGCGCGTTACTGCAAGTAGCGAGCGTGGTCGTTTTACCTGATTTTCCGGACCGTGAAACTGCTCTGGATCAATGTGTTTCGCAAAATTTTGTGGGTTGACGCGTTCCCTGTGGGAGCCGGGCTTGCCCGCGATGGCGGTGTGTCAGACGCTGCAGATGTTGACCGACAGGCCGCCATCGCGGGCAAGCCCTAATGTCATTCAGTTAAGCGTAAATCCATGTGGGAGCGGGGCTTGCTCGCGAAGGCGTCGGTTCAGCCAACATCAATGTTGAATGACACACCGCTTTCGCGAGCAAGCCCCACAGGGTTTTTGTGGTGGCTGGTAAATCGTGCGCAAAAAAAACGCCCCGAACCAGTCGGGGCGTCAGATGAGCGGCTTTGCGGTTAGCTTTTTATTCGGTCCGCAAGGGCCGTTTGCTTAAGCGAAGCAGATCAGTGGAACTGTTCTTCTTCGGTCGAACCAGTCAGCGCGGTCACCGAGGACGTGCCACCTTGAATCACGGTGGTCATGTCGTCGAAGTAGCCGGTGCCCACTTCCTGCTGGTGAGCCACGAAGGTGTAACCCTTGGCGGCGTCAGCGAACTCTTGCTCTTGCAGCTTCACGTAGGCAGTCATGTCGTTGCGGGCGTAGTCGTGCGCCAGGTTGAACATGCTGTGCCACATGTTGTGAATGCCGGCCAGGGTGATGAACTGGTGCTTGTAACCCATGGCGGACAGTTCGCGCTGGAACTTGGCGATGGTCGCGTCGTCCAGGTTTTTCTTCCAGTTGAAGGAAGGCGAGCAGTTGTACGACAGCAGTTGGTCCGGGTATTCCTTTTTGATCGCTTCAGCGAAGCGACGAGCCTCGTCCAGATCCGGCTTGGCGGTTTCGCACCAGATCAGGTCGGCGAACGGTGCGTAGGCCAGGCCGCGAGCGATGGCCTGGTCGAGACCGGCGCGCACTTTGTAGAAACCTTCCTGGGTGCGTTCGCCAGTCACGAATGGCTGGTCGTACGGGTCGCAGTCGGATGTCAGCAGGTCAGCTGCGTTAGCGTCGGTACGGGCCAGAATGATGGTCGGAGTACCGGCAACGTCAGCTGCCAGACGAGCAGCGGTCAGCTTCTGTACGGCTTCCTGGGTAGGAACCAGTACCTTGCCGCCCATGTGGCCGCATTTTTTAACGGAAGCCAATTGGTCTTCGAAGTGAACGCCGGCAGCGCCTGCTTCGATCATGCTCTTCATCAGTTCGTAAGCGTTCAGTACGCCGCCGAAACCGGCTTCAGCGTCAGCCACGATCGGTGCGAAGTAGTCGATGTAACCTTCGTCGCCCGGGTTCTTGCCGGCTTTCCACTGGATCTGGTCAGCACGACGGAACGAGTTGTTGATGCGCTTGACCACGGTCGGAACCGAATCCACCGGGTACAGCGACTGATCCGGGTACATCGATTCGGCGGAGTTGTTGTCCGCCGCCACTTGCCAGCCCGACAGGTAGATCGCCTGGATACCGGCCTTGACTTGTTGCACAGCCTGGCCGCCGGTCAGGGCGCCCATGCAGTTGACGAAATCTTTCTCAGGACGGAAGGACGGCTTGGCACCCTGGGTTACCAGGTTCCAAAGCTTGTCGGCGCCCATTTTTGCAAAGGTGTGCTCAGGTTGAACCGAGCCACGCAGGCGGACGACGTCAGCAGCGGAGTAATTGCGTGTCACGCCTTTCCAGCGCGGGTTTTCAGCCCAATCTTTTTCGAGGGCTGCAATTTGCTGTTCGCGTGTCAGTGCCATGGGGATAAACCTCGTCGCGTCTTTAATCGAAAGTGGTTCTGGGTGGACAAATCCTGCGTGCCAAGTACGCAATTCAAAGGGGCGTAAAAGGCTGCTCGCTGACCAGAAGCTTAGGCGGTCAAGTCGGGTTCGGCGGGGATGGCGACGGGATGAACGATGGGCTCGAGGGGAAGTGAGCAGGTAAGGGCGAACTGGCGAGCGCATTCGGGCGTCGTGGGCCTTGGTGCGAACTTCAGTGTGGAGCCGGGTTACCTAATTACGCTTCCGTCCCTCGGGACAACTTCGTTCCAGTCGGCAACCTCGTCAAACACACCTTGTGGGCGGTACAGACACGAATCGGCTCGCGGGGTAGGTGCGAACAGCAACTCGAAAGCCCTTGCCAGGGCCTCTGATTAGCGGGAGCGAGGCCATCATGCCTTTGCTTTTTTGGCTCGTCAAACGTTTTGTAGTGCTTTTTTTCAAGCACTACATCTTTGGTCTAATACGACTAATCAGTCAGTTTTTGGTGCTTTAGTCCAACGTATCGACTTTCACCCGCAGAGTCATGTCATCCCGGCCCTGAGTCGAGTAGCTGCGGGTAAGGCCCTGTTTGTCGGCCTGAGTCTGGCGATTTACGCCGGCCAGGGTGATCCATTCACCCAGGCGTCCCGTGACAATTGTGTCGGTACTTTGCACATTCACTACATCGGGACGTTCCTGGCTCATTCGGTCACGATTGGTACTGATCGCCAGATGAACGATGTCGCCGGTGACGCTGGCGGTGACGTAGAAACCCTGGGTGACGTTGCGGTATTCGGTCTGGCTGCGCAGGTCGCCGTAGGAATCAGTCTGTGTGCTGGTCAGCGGGACACTCTGGCCGACCTGGATCAGTGCCGGTGTGCCTTCGCTGGCCTGAACCTGCTGAATCCCGCCGTCACGGCTGTCGGTGCTGCGATTGATAATGCGGGTCTGGCTCGGTTTGGCGCCATTTACCGAGTAACCCTGATCGCCCTGGAAGTTGTTTTCGTTGGTGTCGACAGTAATCAGCAGACGTTTGGCAGCCACATCGAGTTGCGTGATCAAGGCTTTAAGTTCGTCGATCTTGCGCTGATCGGCATTAACGATCAGTTGGTTGCCGTAAGCGCTGACCTGGCCGTCCTTGCCAATGAAATCCTGGGCCATCGGCAGCATGTCGGCACTGGTGCGGTAGTTCAGTGGCACGATCTCGGTGGCGGCTATGACCGAAAAACTGCAGGTCAGCAGCAGCGTGGTGAGCAGGGTGCGTAGGGACATATCCGTTATCTCCGGCCTTCAAAGTCTTGATATTGCCAGTTTGTCGGCCCGCGGTGGGGCAAGTTGAATCGTAGACAGCAAAACGCCCCGGCATCCAAGGATGGCGGGGCGTGATCGTTCCCACGCTCCGCGTGGGAATGCAGCCTGTGACGCTCCGCGTCACTGCCGCGAGGGGACGCAGAGCGTCCCGAGAGGCATTCCCACGCGGAGCGTGGGAACGATCTGTTGCAGGGTATTAAGCCGAATGCCGCACCATGTCCACATGCGGAATCCCGGCTTCCAGGAATTCCTCACTGACCATGCTGAAACCCAAACGCTCATAGAACGCAGTGGCCTGCACTTGCGCGCTGAGCATCTGCTGCTTCAGTCCGCGTTCCTCGGCTTCACCGATCACCGCTTGCATCAGCGCATCGCCGACTTTCAAGCCGCGCCAATCCTTCAGCACCGACACCCGGCCGATGTGACCATCGGGCAGCAGGCGGGCGGTGCCGATCGGGAAGTCGCCTTCAAAGGCCAGAAAGTGGACTGCCGTTGCGTCATCAGCATCCCATTCCAGTTCAGGCGGAACGGATTGCTCGGCGATGAACACCGTCTCACGAATGCGCCGGATCTCGGCGTTGTCCTTTTGCCAGTCTGCGACACGTACGTGAATTTTATTCATCGGCAAATCCCAGGCTTCCTTGCTTGATCAGCTCGCACAGCAGGCCGCGGCCGTCTTCATCGCTCAGCCATTGGCCAAGGTTGTCGACATGCAGTGCGTCGGCGGCGCAGATCATTTTCAGCAACTCGCGCAGTTTGCCCGGCAGGTAACGGCTCTGGCCGCTGGCGAACAACAGAAGATCGTCATCGACTTCAGACCAGGCCATGCGCGCGCTCGGGTTGCGGATCAGGATCGCGCCTTGCTCGAGGCTGGCGAGCAGGTCGTCTTCTTCGATTTCTTCCGGGCCAACCACCAGTTCTGGGTAGCGCGGCTCGGTCATGAACTGGCCAAACCAGGTCAGCAGCAGGCGCTCGTCGCTCATGTGCTCGGCCAGCAAAGCTTTCAGGCGATCAAGGGCGTCGTGCTGAATCTGGTGTGGATCGACCGCTGGCAGGGCGTCAGCATCGGTGTAGCGCTCTTCATCGGTCAGGAACTGGCTGAGGAAATCGGTGAAGTGAGTCAGCACTTCAGAGGCGCTCGGGGCGCGGAAGCCGACCGAGTAGGTCATGCAGTCATCCACCGCAACGCCGCAATGGGCCAGGCGCGGCGGCAGGTAGAGCATGTCGCCCGGCTCCAGAACCCACTCATCGGTGGCTTCGAAGTCGGCGAGGATGCGCAGGTCCGCGTGTGGCAGCAGCTTGCTCTCGGAGTCGCACATCTGGCCGATCTTCCAGTTGCGCTTGCCGTAACCTTGCAGCAGGAACACATCGTAGTTATCGAAATGCGGACCGACGCTGCCACCCGGGGCGGCAAAGCTGATCATCACGTCGTCGACGCGCCAGCTCGGCAGGAAGCGGAAGTTCTCCAGCAGTTCGCTGACTTCTGGCACGAACTGGTCGACTGCTTGAACCAGCAATGTCCACTCGGTTTCCGGCAGTTTGCTGAACTCGTCTTCAGCGAACGGGCCGCGGCGCAATTCCCATGGGCGCTCGCCGTGCTCGATCACCAGGCGCGATTCAACTTCTTCTTCCAGCGCCAGTCCGGCCAGTTCGTCGGGATCGATCGGGCTTTCGAAATCAGGGATCGCCTGGCGGATCAGCAGCGGTTTTTTCTGCCAGTAGTCACGCAGGAATTCGCGCGCCGTGATGCCACCCAGAAGTTGAAGAGGAATATCAGGATTCATGTGTAACCTATTGAAAAAAGCACTTTTCAGACGGGAATAAAAACGCCCGGCGCTGCCGGGCGTCTCAAAAGGGTAAAGCGGTCGATCAGATGCGTTTGGCTTGCGCTACAGCGTTACCGATGTAGTTCGCCGGGGTGAGCAATTTCAGCTCGGCCTTGGCAGCCGCTGGCATGTCCAAACCGTCGATGAAAGTTTGCAGTGCTTCAGGGCTAATGCCCTTGCCACGGGTCAACTCTTTCAGTTTTTCGTACGGGTTTTCGATGTTGTAGCGACGCATTACCGTCTGGATCGGCTCGGCCAACACTTCCCAGCACGCGTCCAGGTCAGCGGCAATCTTCTGCTGGTTGAGCTCAAGCTTGCTGATGCCTTTGAGGCTGGCTTCGTACGCGATCACGCTATGGGCGAAGCCGACACCGAGGTTGCGCAGCACGGTGGAGTCGGTCAGGTCGCGCTGCCAGCGGGAGATCGGCAGCTTGCTCGCCAAGTGCTGGAACAGTGCGTTGGCGATACCCAGGTTGCCTTCGGAGTTTTCGAAGTCGATCGGGTTGACCTTGTGCGGCATGGTCGACGAACCGATTTCGCCAGCGATGGTGCGCTGCTTGAAATAACCCAGGGAGATGTAGCCCCAGATGTCGCGGTCGAAGTCGATCAGGATGGTGTTGAAGCGCGCGATCGCGTCGAACAGCTCGGCGATGTAGTCGTGCGGTTCGATCTGCGTGGTGTACGGGTTGAAGCCCAGGCCCAGCTCGTCTTCGATGAAGGCGCGGGCGTTCTCTTCCCAGTCGATCTCAGGGTAGGCCGACAGGTGAGCGTTGTAGTTGCCGACAGCGCCGTTGATCTTGCCCAGCAGCGGAACGGCAGCGACCTGAGCGATTTGACGCTCCAGACGGTAAACCACGTTCGCCAACTCTTTGCCCAGGGTGGTCGGCGAGGCCGGTTGACCGTGGGTACGCGACAGCATCGGCACGTCAGCGAAACGGATGGCCAGCTCGCGGATGGCTTCGGCAGTCTGGCGCATCAGCGGCAGCATCACGTCATCACGGCCTTCGCGCAGCATCAGGGCGTGGGACAGGTTGTTGATGTCCTCGCTGGTGCAGGCAAAGTGGATGAATTCGCTGACGGCAGCCAGTTCTGGCAGCTTGGCCGCTTGCTCTTTGAGCAGGTATTCGATGGCTTTGACGTCGTGGTTGGTGGTGCGCTCGATCTCTTTAACACGCTCGGCGTGCTCCAGAGAGAAGTTTTCCGCCAGGGTGTTCAACACAGCGTTGGCTTCGGCGGAGAACGCCGGCACTTCGCTGATGGCAGGGTGAGCGGCCAGGCGCTGGAGCCAGCGCACTTCAACCAGGACGCGAGCACGGATCAGACCGTATTCGCTGAAAATCGGGCGCAGGGCCTGGGTTTTGCCGGCGTAGCGGCCGTCAACAGGGGAAACCGCAGTGAGCGAAGAGAGCTGCATGGGGTGTTCTCGGACAGTCGGGCAACGAAATGGGGCGCGTATCATACATGAAAAAATCCGCCGGTCCGTTGCCAACTGACCGGCGTATTACGCGTTACTGACTACAAAGCAGTATTGCGGGCGCGGTTCAGCTGCTGCGCATCAGCGGGTAAAGCTCTTTAAGCAGCTTGCGCCGGCTGATCACCAACTGCCAGCGATGACCGCCCAACTGCCGCCACAGGCGTGCCGAACGGATCCCGGCCAGCAACAGCGCGCGAATCTTCGAGGCATTGCTCGGTTGCTGCAGGTTGCGCATGTCGCCATGCACCTGAATCCGTTGGCGCAGGGTGCTCAGGGTGTCCTGATACAGCGCACCGCAGGCGGCGATTACGTTTTCATGAGCCGGGCCGAAGTGTTCGACCTGGGACTGGATCTGTGGCAAACGCTTGCCGATCACTTCCAGCATGTCTTCGCGCTTGGCCAATTGACGCTCCAGCCCCAGCATTGACAGGGCATAGCGCAGCGGTTCGCGCTGAAGGGTGCTGGGGTCGCGCTCCAGGGCGCCGATCAATGCGCGGTAACCTTCACGCAGATTGATGTCGTCACCGCCATAGACTTCCAGCGTGTCCTTGGGGTCGCGAATCAACAGGCTGCCGAGCATGCAAGTCAGGCCGGCTTCGTTGGTCTGGCCGCTCTTGGCGATCTTGTCGACCAGTACGGCGGCGAGAAACACGCCGCCCAGGGCCGTCAGTTGCTCCTGAGTCGGGCTCATGAACGCTGACCCTTGCTGGTCCAGGGTTCGGCCACTTCGATCACGCCGCCGCCGAGGCAGATTTCGCCGTCGTAGAACACCACGGATTGGCCTGGGGTGACCGCGCGTTGCGGGTCATCGAAGGTCGCGCGGTAGCCGCTGGCGGTCTTTTCCAGCGTGCAAGGCTGGTCGCTCTGGCGATAACGCACTTTGGCGGTCAGCTTGCGCGGCTCGGTCAAATCGATCGGGTTGACCCAATAGATGTCCGAGGCGAGCAGGGCGCGGGAGAACAGATAAGGGTGATCATTGCCTTGGCCAACGATCAGCTCGTTGTGTTCCAGATCCTTGATCAGCACGTACCACGGCTCGTCACCGGCGTCTTTCAGGCCGCCGATGCCCAGGCCCTGACGCTGGCCAATGGTGTGATACATCAAGCCGTGGTGACGGCCGATGACTTCGCCTTCGGTGGTCTTGATCTCGCCTGGCTGGGCCGGCAGGTATTGCTTGAGGAAGTCGCTGAAGCGGCGTTCGCCGATAAAGCAGATCCCGGTGGAATCCTTTTTCTTCGCGGTGGCCAGGTCGTGTTTCTCGGCAATCGCGCGCACTTCGGGTTTTTCCAGCTCGCCGACCGGGAACAGAGTCTTGGCGATCTGTTCGCCGCCGACGGCGTGCAGGAAGTAGCTCTGATCCTTGTTCGGGTCCAGGCCCTTGAGCAGCTCGGTGCGACCATCGATGTCGCGGCGGCGCACGTAGTGGCCGGTGGCGATCAGGTCGGCGCCGAGCATCATGGCGTAGTCGAGGAACGCCTTGAACTTGATTTCGCGGTTGCAGAGGATGTCCGGGTTCGGCGTGCGACCGGCCTTGTATTCGGCCAGGAAATGCTCGAACACGTTGTCCCAGTACTCGGCGGCGAAGTTGGCGGTGTGCAGCTTGATGCCAATCTTGTCGCACACGGCCTGAGCGTCCGCCAGGTCATCCATGGCGGTGCAGTATTCCGTTCCATCGTCTTCTTCCCAGTTCTTCATAAACAGGCCTTCCACCTCATAACCCTGCTCGATCAGCAGGAGAGCGGAAACGGAAGAGTCCACGCCGCCGGACATGCCGACAATGACGCGCTTCTTTTTTGTGTCAGAAGGGGCTGGATCACGCATAGGGATTCAATGAGTGTCTTGAAAAAGGACGCGATTCTAGCAGGCTCAAGCCTGCAAGGCTAAAGAGAAGGGCGGATCAGCTCAAGGCTGAAGTGTTTGCCGTCCAGATAATCATCGATACAGCGGATGATCAGCTCACTGCGCCAGTTTGCGCGCTGTTGCAGCAGTTCGTCACGCGTCAGCCATTTTGCGCCGACGATACCGTCGTCCAGCTGATAGTCCGGGTGGTGTTTGAGCGGTTTTGCGGTGAAACAGACCCGCTGGTAGGTCACGCCGTTGCTCGGGGCAGTGTAGAGGTAAATGCCCACCACACCTGTCGGCTCGACGTCCCAGCCGGTTTCCTCAAGGGTTTCACGCACGGCGGCTTCGATCAGGGATTCGTCCGGGTCCAGATGGCCGGCCGGTTGGTTGAGCACCATTTGTCCGTGCTTGAGTTCTTCGACCATCAGGAAGCGACCATTGTCTTCGACGATGGTGGCGACGGTGATGTGGGGTAGCCAATTCATGAAGCTTCCTCGGTTTTCTATGTTGGAACAACGATCAATGTGGGAGCGGGCTTGCTCGCGAAAGCGGTGGATCAGCCAGCATGAATGTTGAATGATAAACCGCATTCGCGAGCAAGCCCGCTCCCACATTGGTCCAGTGTTCACATTGGAGGTGTGTAAACGCCAGAAACAGAAACCCCGGCACTGGGCCGGGGCTTCTTTGCATCCTTACAACCTTAAACCAACGCAGCGATCGCGGCGTTAAAGGTGTTGCTCGGGCGCATGGCCTTGCTGATCAGCTCGGCATTGGCGTGGTAGTAACCGCCGATGTCCACTGGCTTGCCCTGAACAGCGTTGAGTTCGGCAACGATGGTTGCTTCATTCTCGGCCAGGGTTTTGGCCAGTTCGCCGAACTGCGCTTGCAGTGCAGCGTCTTCGGTCTGGGCGGCCAGGGCTTGAGCCCAGTACAGCGCCAGGTAGAAGTGGCTGCCGCGGTTGTCGATGTTGCCGACTTTACGCGATGGCGACTTGTTGTTGTCCAGGAACTGGCCAGTGGCCTGATCCAGAGTCTTGGCCAGCACCAGCGCTTTAGGGTTGTTGTAGGTAACACCCAAGTGCTCAAGGGACGCGGCCAGGGCCAGGAACTCGCCCAGGGAATCCCAGCGCAGGAAGTTCTCTTCCAGCAGTTGCTGAACGTGCTTCGGTGCCGAACCGCCGGCGCCGGTTTCGAACAGACCACCGCCGTTCATCAGCGGAACGATCGACAGCATCTTGGCGCTGGTGCCCAGTTCCATGATCGGGAACAGGTCAGTCAGGTAGTCGCGCAATACGTTGCCGGTCACCGAGATGGTGTCCTTGCCTTCGCGAGTGCGGTCCAGGGTGAACTTCATCGCGTCGACAGGCGACATGATGCGGATGTCCAGGCCGGAAGTATCGTGATCCTTCAGGTATGCCTGAACTTTCTCGATCACTACGCCATCGTGGGCGCGCATTGGGTCCAGCCAGAAAATGGCCGGCGTTGCGCTTGCACGAGCACGGTTGACGGCCAGTTTGACCCAGTCCTGGATCGGCGCGTCTTTGGTCTGGCACATGCGGAAAATGTCGCCGGCTTCAACCGACTGCTCCAGCAGAGTGCGACCAGCGCTGTCGGAAACCCGAACTACGCCGTTTGCCTTGATCTGGAAAGTCTTGTCGTGCGAGCCGTACTCTTCGGCTTTTTTCGCCATCAGGCCAACGTTTGGCACGCTGCCCATGGTGGTTGGATCGAAAGCGCCGTGCAGCTTGCAGTCTTCGATCACTGCCTGGTAGATGGTGGCGTAGCAGCGATCCGGGATCACAGCCTTGGTGTCGTGCAGCTGGCCGTCAGTGCCCCACATTTTGCCGGAGTCACGGATCATCGCCGGCATCGAGGCGTCGACGATGACGTCGCTCGGCACGTGCAGGTTGGTAATGCCTTTGTCGGAGTTGACCATGGCCAGCGACGGACGAACGGCGTAGACCGCCTGGATGTCCGCTTCGATCTGCGCTTGTTGCTCAGCCGGCAGGGCTTTGATGCGAGCGTACAGGTCGCCGATGCCGTTGTTCAGGTTGAAGCCGATCTGTGCCAGCACGTCAGCGTGCTTGGCCAGTGCGTCTTTATAGAACTCGGCAACGATCTGGCCGAACATGATCGGGTCGGAGACCTTCATCATGGTGGCTTTCAGGTGAACCGACAGCAGCACGCCTTTGGCTTTGGCGTCTTCGATCTCGGCTGCGATGAAGCTGCGCAGCGCTTTTTTGCTCAGAACGGCGCAATCGAGGATCTCACCGGCTTGCACGGTGGTTTTTTCTTTCAAGACGGTGGTGGTGCCGTCTTGAGCGATCAGTTCGATTTTGACGGCGTCAGCGGCGTCGATCAGGGCGGCTTTTTCGCTGCCGTAGAAATCGCCGGTGCTCATGTGAGCGACGTGAGACTTGGAGTCTTTGGCCCATGCGCCCATTTTGTGCGGGTGCTTGCGCGCGTAGTTCTTGACCGACAGTGGTGCACGACGATCGGAGTTGCCTTCGCGCAGAACCGGGTTCACGGCGCTGCCCTTGATCTTGTCGTAACGCGACTTGGCGAGCTTGTCGGCATCGCTGGTCACGGTTTCCGGGTAGTCCGGCAGTGCAAAGCCCTGGGCTTGCAGCTCTTTGATCGCGGCCTGCAGTTGCGGAACCGAAGCGCTGATGTTCGGCAGCTTGATGATGTTGGCTTCAGGCGTAACGGCCAGGTCGCCCAGTTCGGCGAGGTGGTCGGCTACGGCTTTGTCACCCAGTTGCTCGGGGAAGCTGGCCAGAATGCGCCCTGCAAGAGAGATATCGCGGGTTTCAACGGCGATATCAGCCGAGGCGGTGAAAGCCTCTACGATAGGCAACAGTGAATAGGTGGCGAGGGCTGGGGCTTCGTCGGTGAAGGTATAGATGATCTTCGAGCGGGTGGGCATATTCGGATTAACTCTCTCTTCTTTGCTAAAGCGTGCGCAGAAACTCGAGGGGCGCCGGGTAAGCGCGTTCGTTCAAAGTCATCCATGAGCCGAATGTCGAGATTTCTTCGCGGTGATGTTGGGTGCATCAGTCGAGCGTCAAGCGGGTGGACTGCGGTAGCAATCCGGCTTATTCGGGCCCAACGTCTTGTGATAGAGCGGTCGGCCGTCGTGACTCTGTGGTCAGCGGCGGCATTATACATAGGTAGCTGGCAATCTGCCGATGGTTCATAGGCAACGTTTTTCGTCCATTGGTCTAAAGGTCGCAGGCCGGTGTGGGGCGTAGAGTCATTCGCCGTGCTTGAGTTTGGCGCTTTTCCCTTTGCTTTCAGGCTTGTACGTTGCGAACTGTGCAGCTTTGCGGCAGATGGTCGGAACATAGGGTTTGCGCGCCGATTTAACTGGGGTACGCTCGAACGCAGCCAGATGTTCAATCCAAACAATGGAGTACAGCATGGGATACAAGAAGATTCAGGTTCCAGCCGTCGGCGACAAAATCACCGTCAACGCGGACCATTCTCTCAATGTTCCTAACAACCCGATCATCCCCTTCATTGAAGGCGATGGTATTGGCGTTGATATCAGCCCGGTCATGATCAAGGTTGTCGATGCTGCTGTTAAGAAGGCTTACGGCGGCGAGCGCAAAATTTCCTGGATGGAAGTCTACGCCGGGGAGAAAGCGACTCAGGTTTACGATCAGGACACCTGGCTGCCTCAGGAAACCCTGGACGCGGTCAAGGATTACGTCGTTTCTATCAAAGGCCCTCTGACCACGCCGGTCGGCGGCGGCATCCGTTCGCTGAACGTGGCCCTGCGTCAGCAGCTCGACCTGTATGTGTGCCTGCGTCCGGTGCGCTGGTTCGAAGGCGTGCCTAGTCCGGTCAAGAAGCCAGGCGATGTCGACATGACCATCTTCCGTGAAAACTCGGAAGACATTTATGCCGGTATCGAATGGAAAGCCGGTTCGCCGGAAGCGATCAAGGTCATCAAGTTCCTTAAAGAAGAAATGGGCGTCACCAAGATCCGTTTCGACCAAAACTGCGGTATCGGCATCAAGCCGGTGTCCCTGGAAGGCACCAAGCGTCTGGCGCGCAAGGCTCTGCAATATGTGGTCGACAACGACCGCGATTCGCTGACCATCGTGCACAAAGGCAACATCATGAAGTTCACCGAAGGTGCCTTCAAGGAATGGGCCTACGAAGTGGCCGCTGAAGAATTCGGCGCGACCCTGCTTGATGGCGGTCCGTGGATGCAGTTCAAGAACCCGAAAACCGGCAAGAACGTCATCGTCAAGGACGCCATCGCCGACGCCATGCTCCAGCAGATCCTGCTGCGCCCGGCCGAGTACGATGTGATCGCGACCCTGAACCTCAATGGCGACTACCTCTCCGACGCCCTGGCGGCCGAAGTGGGCGGTATCGGTATCGCGCCGGGTGCCAACCTGTCCGACACTGTGGCCATGTTCGAAGCCACCCACGGGACTGCGCCGAAATACGCCGGCAAGGACCAGGTCAACCCGGGTTCGTTGATCCTGTCCGCTGAGATGATGCTGCGTCACATGGGCTGGAGCGAAGCGGCCGACCTGATCATCAAAGGCACCAACGGCGCGATCTCCGCGAAAACCGTGACCTATGACTTCGAGCGTCTGATGGAGGGCGCGAAGCTGCTGTCCTCTTCCGCGTTTGGTGATGCGCTCATCTCGCATATGTAAGCCGCACATGTAAACCAGCTGACAAAAAAACCGCCTTCGGGCGGTTTTTTTATGACTGGATGACGAGCTGCGTCAGCTTGACACTGTGTCTTGCCGGGTGGCGGGCGAGGTGTGTTCGTTCGGGGAGGTGGCCGACGCGATCTTTACAGCATGCAGCCCTTTGGGGCCCTGGATGATCTCAAAGCTAACGATTTGCCCAGCCTTGAGGGTTTTGTATCCGTCCATTTCAATAGCCGAATAGTGGGCAAAGAAATCGATGTCCTTGCCATCCTCGTCACGACCTTCTCTGGCGTCGGTGTTAATGAAACCGAACCCCTTGGCATTGTTGAACCATTTCACCTTACCGACAGCCATACCCATATCCCTCTGCAACAGACTCCATCACTGGAGTATCATCCAGTTAATCCGCAGTCTAATCTTGTAATTAAGATTGACTCCGCGGACCTTTTTTACCCACTGTGGGCTCTATTGTTTGTAACACCGATTTACCGATAGTCAAGGTGACCGGGCAGTCGGAGTTGAAAACGTTCATGAGCGCCCCCACCACTGTATTTGCACAACTGACGAACCTTTCTTTCCATGCATGCAATCAGCCAGATTCGACTAACATTCAATCAGGATCGCCCGGCTCTCCAAAAAGATCACCCGGAGGAACACGACGACGATTCCGCAGGCATTGCTGTTCAGGAGGCTAAGCCTGCTTTACAGGCGCCACCGATGTACAAGGTGGTTTTGTTCAATGATGACTACACACCGATGGATTTCGTCGTCGAAGTGCTCGAGGTGTTTTTTAACCTGAATCGCGAGCTGGCGACCAAGGTCATGCTGGCCGTCCACACAGAAGGACGGGCAGTATGTGGAGTGTTTACCCGCGACATCGCCGAGACCAAGGCCATGCAGGTCAACCAGTACGCCAGGGAAAGCCAGCATCCGCTACTCTGTGAAATCGAGAAGGACGGTTAATCGCCGACCACTTGGGTATGAGGTGAAGCTATGTTAAACCGCGAGCTCGAAGTCACCCTCAATCTTGCCTTCAAGGAGGCTCGCTCGAAGCGTCATGAATTCATGACCGTCGAGCACCTTCTGCTGGCCCTATTGGATAATGAGGCTGCCGCCACCGTTTTGCGTGCCTGCGGCGCAAACCTCGACAAACTCAAGCATGACCTGCAGGAGTTCATCGACTCCACCACGCCATTGATCCCTCTTCATGACGAGGATCGTGAAACCCAGCCAACCCTGGGCTTCCAGCGTGTACTGCAACGTGCTGTCTTTCACGTACAGAGCTCGGGCAAACGCGAAGTGACTGGCGCCAACGTGCTGGTCGCAATCTTCAGTGAGCAAGAGAGTCAGGCAGTGTTTCTGCTGAAACAGCAGAGCGTTGCGCGCATCGATGTCGTCAACTACATCGCCCATGGCATTTCCAAGGTACCGGGGCATGGCGATCACTCTGAAGGTGAGCAAGATATGCAGGACGACGAGGGCGGTGAGTCTTCTTCTTCAGGCAATCCTCTGGATGCTTATGCCAGCAACCTCAACGAACTCGCGCGCCAGGGTCGTATCGATCCGTTGGTAGGTCGTGAGCTGGAGGTCGAGCGCGTCGCGCAGATCCTCGCGCGTCGTCGCAAAAACAATCCGCTGCTGGTGGGCGAGGCAGGCGTGGGTAAAACCGCGATTGCCGAAGGCCTGGCCAAACGCATTGTCGACAACCAGGTACCGGATCTGCTGGCCAACAGCGTGGTGTATTCCCTCGATCTGGGGGCTTTGCTGGCCGGGACCAAATACCGCGGCGATTTCGAGAAGCGCTTCAAGGCGTTGCTCAATGAGCTGAAAAAACGTCCGCAGGCGATCCTGTTCATCGACGAGATCCACACCATCATTGGTGCGGGCGCTGCGTCCGGTGGCGTCATGGATGCGTCAAACCTGCTCAAACCATTGCTGTCTTCGGGCGATATTCGCTGCATCGGTTCGACCACGTTCCAGGAATTCCGTGGGATCTTCGAGAAGGACCGTGCTCTGGCTCGGCGCTTCCAGAAGGTCGATGTGTCGGAACCTTCGGTGGAAGACACCATTGGCATCCTGCGTGGCCTGAAAGGGCGTTTCGAAGCGCACCACAACATCGAATACAGCGATGAAGCCCTGCGCGCCGCTGCTGAACTGGCCTCGCGTTACATCAATGACCGGCACATGCCGGACAAGGCCATCGACGTTATCGACGAGGCGGGCGCCTATCAGCGTCTGCAACCGATCGAGAAGCGCGTGAAACGCATCGAAGTGCCTCAGGTCGAGGACATCGTCGCGAAAATCGCGCGAATTCCACCTAAGCACGTCACCAGTTCCGACAAAGAGCTGCTGCGTAACCTTGAGCGTGACCTGAAACTCACGGTATTTGGCCAGGATGCGGCGATCGACTCGCTGTCGACCGCGATCAAACTGTCCCGTGCTGGCCTCAAGTCGCCTGACAAGCCCGTCGGTTCGTTCCTCTTCGCAGGGCCGACCGGTGTTGGTAAAACCGAGGCCGCGCGGCAATTGGCCAAGGCGTTGGGAGTCGAGCTGGTTCGCTTCGACATGTCCGAGTACATGGAGCGCCACACCGTATCGCGTCTGATCGGTGCGCCTCCAGGCTATGTCGGGTTTGATCAGGGCGGTCTGCTGACCGAAGCCATCACTAAGCAGCCTCATTGCGTATTGTTGCTCGATGAAATCGAGAAAGCGCATCCGGAAGTCTTCAACCTGCTGTTGCAGGTCATGGACCACGGTACGCTGACCGATAACAACGGGCGCAAGGCGGACTTCCGTAACGTGATCGTCATCATGACGACCAACGCCGGTGCCGAGACCGCGGCGCGTGCTTCGATCGGTTTTACCTATCAGGACCACTCGTCCGATGCGATGGAAGTGATCAAGAAGAGCTTCACGCCGGAATTCCGTAACCGTCTGGACACCATTATCCAGTTTGGTCGCCTCAGTCATGAGGTCATCAAAAGCGTGGTGGACAAGTTCCTTACCGAGCTTCAGGCGCAGCTGGAAGACAAGCGTGTGCTGCTGGAAGTCACCGACGCTGCTCGCAGCTGGCTGGCGGCCGGTGGTTACGACTCGGCAATGGGTGCTCGTCCAATGGCGCGTTTGATCCAGGACAAGATCAAGCGTCCACTGGCGGAGGAGATTCTCTTTGGCGAACTGGCCGAGCATGGCGGTGTGGTACACATCGACATCAAGGACGGCGAGCTGACCTTCGAGTTTGAGACCACGGCTGAAATGGCCTGACGTTAAACCGCAACAAAGCAAAAAGGCGCCGATTGGCGCCTTTTTGCTGTCTGCCATGATCGTTCCCACGCGCAGCAAAGGAATGCAGCCCGGGACGCTCCGCGTCCCTTCAAAAGCCGAACGCGGAGCGTCCGTTGAGGCATTCCCACGCAGAGCGTGGGAACGATCCACAAACAAAAACGCCCGGCATAGCCGGGCGTTTTGTATTGACTTGATTAGCGAGCGCGGTAGGTGATGCGCCCTTTGCTCAAGTCATAGGGCGTCAGCTCGACGCGCACTTTGTCGCCGGTAAGAATACGGATGTAGTTCTTGCGCATCTTGCCGGAAATATGCGCGGTTACGACGTGCCCATTTTCCAACTCCACACGAAACATGGTGTTGGGCAGGGTGTCGACGACAGTGCCTTCCATTTCGAAGCTGTCTTCTTTCGACATGCAGTAAAGCCCTCGGTGTCCAATGAATGGCCCGGTGCAACTGCGCCAGGCAAAAGCGGCGTGCATTGTGCCCGAAAAATGGGGTTTAAGCCAAGGGGTTCTAGCTCAGGATGACCCAACGCTGATTAATCAGCAGTTCGATAGGGCGATATTGGGTCTTGTAGCTCATTTTTTTGCAGTTTTTGATCCAGTAGCCGAGATAGACCGCTTCCAGCCCCAGGCGCCGGGCTTCGGCGATCTGCCAGAGAATCGCGTAACGCCCCAGGCTGCGACGCTCCTCGCCGGGCTCGTAGAAGGTATAAACCGCCGACAAACCGTTGGGCAGCAAGTCGGTGACGGCCACTGCCAGCAGTCGGCCTTCGAGGCGGAATTCGTAGAAGCGGGAGAACGGCAGGTCGCGCACCAGGAAGGTCGAAAACTGGTCGCGGCTCGGCGGATACATATCGCCGTCGGCGTGACGTTGTTCGATGTAGCGCTGATAGAGGTCGAAATGCTCTTCGCTGAACTTTGGTCTGGTCGGACGCACCTGCAAGTCGGCGTTGCGTTTGACAATGCGTTTCTGCTGACGGTTGGGCGTAAATTGCGCCACAGGAATGCGCGCCGGTACGCACGCATTGCAATGCTGGCAATGGGGCCGGTAGAGATGATCGCCACTGCGACGGAAACCCATTTCAGACAGGTCTGCATAGACATGCACATCCATGGGCTGGCTAGGGTCGAGGAACAGCGTCGTGGCCTGCTCCTCGGGCAGATAACTGCAAGAGTGGGGCTGAGTGGCATAGAACTTCAAACGCGCCAACTCGGTCATGATCAACCCTCGGGATAAGCTTTTGATTGGGGGGGCGTTCTCAACTCGTTTCCCCGCATTAAGTGTAAGCCACGCGCGCAAAAGTCGCTCAGCAAACCCAGGTGGCACGGCTGGGTTGATCCAGATGCCGTGCAAGGTAGCCAGCAAATTCGCGGCGGGGAATCGCTCGGGCACCCAGACTGTGCAGATGATCGGTAGGCATCTGGCAGTCAATCAGCACAAAACCTGAGTCTTTCAGGTGTCGCACCAGGGTGGCGAAGCCATATTTGGAGGCGTTATCGGCGCGGCTGAACATCGACTCGCCGAAAAACAACTGCCCCATAGCCAGGCCGTAGAGCCCGCCGACCAGCACACCATCGTCCCAGACCTCCACCGAGTGGGCATAACCACGCCTGTGCAGTTCGACGTAGGCGTCCTGCATCGCTTGGGTGATCCAGGTGCCGTCAGCGTACTCGCGCGGTGCGGCGCAGGCGCGGATGACCGCGGCAAAATCCCGATCGAAGGTCACTTGATAGCGCTGTTGGCGCAGCAGTTTGTTCAAGCTGCGGGAGACATGCAGTTCGTCGGGAAACAGTACTGTGCGCGGATCTGGCGACCACCAGAGAATCGGCTGGCCCTCCGAAAACCACGGAAAGCAGCCGTGACGATAGGCTTGAATCAGACGATCGGCGGACAAATCGCCACCCGCGGCCAGCAGCCCGTTGGGGTCGCGCATGGCTTTTTCCAGCGGCGGGAAGGTCAGCGTGTTGCGTTGTAACCAAGTCAGCATGGCATCCGGGCTTGCAGAAGGGGAGGGCGGTAGCGGGTCGTTGAACCCGCCTTGTAGGAGGTTAACCGTCAAACGGTGGGGATGTCATCGAGATACTTCTCGGCATCCAGCGCGGCCATGCAGCCGGCCCCGGCGGACGTCACCGCCTGGCGGTAAACATGATCGGCCACATCACCGGCGGCGAACACGCCTTCGATGTCGGTGGCAGTGGCGTCACCTTCGCTGCCGCCCTTGACCAGCAGGTAGCCGTCACGCATTTTCAGCTGGCCCTGAAACAGATCGGTGTTGGGTTTGTGGCCGATGGCGATGAATACGCCGGCCAGCGGCAATTCATTGGTTTCGCCCGTATGGCTGTGCCGCAGGCGGGCACCGGTCACACCGCTGGCGTCGCCCAGTACTTCGTCCAGATTCTGGTTCCAATGCAGGCGGATATTGCCGTTGGCGGCTTTTTCGAAGAGTTTGTCCTGGAGGATCTTCTCCGAGCGCAGTTTGTCGCGACGGTGAATCAGGTGGACTTCCTTGGCGATATTCGACAGGTACAGCGCTTCTTCAACAGCCGTGTTACCTCCGCCGATCACTGCGACCACCTGGTTGCGGTAGAAGAAGCCATCGCAAGTGGCACAGGCCGAAACCCCTTTGCCGGCAAAGGCTTCTTCCGATGGTAGCCCCAGGTATTGGGCCGAAGCGCCGGTGGCGATAATCAGCGCATCGCAGGAGTAGGTGCCGCTGTCGCCGATGAGCTCGAACGGGCGTTGTTGCAACTTGGCCGTATGGATGTGGTCGTAAACGATCTCTGTGTCGAAGCGTTCGGCATGTTTTTGCATGCGTTCCATCAGTACCGGGCCGGTCAGGCCTTCGACGTCGCCGGGCCAGTTGTCGACTTCGACGGTGGTGGTCAGTTGGCCACCTGCCTGTATGCCGGTGATGACAACGGGTTTGAGGTTGGCGCGAGCGGCATAAACGGCTGCGCTGTAACCGGCAGGGCCGGAACCCAGAATGATCAGGCGGGAATGCTTCGCTTCAGTCATAAAAACACCTCATAAGCCTTTGTCACAAAAGAGAATGCATGCTCAAATTGGACCGCGCGTACTGTGCTGTTGACTATGCTGCCCCCAAGGGTCTCAAGCATGGCATCGGGTGAACAAACCCGTACAATGCTCGCTTGTAACAGTGTTTGTATCAAAAAAGCGGTGCGCGCCGTATTTCGAAAAACCGGGGCGCAGTGTTAAAAGTAGTCCCAGTTGCGCCTGTTAACTTTTTTACCTGCCTGGATTGGGCAGTTTTTATAGTCATTCAACAGATGGACGCGCCATGGGCGCAGGAAAAGAAGCGTTTTGAAGAAATCCACCGCAGCACCTAAAACAGTCGTCCCGCTCTGGCGCCAGCAATTGCACTACCGGCTCAAGGAAGGTGCATTGATCGCCATCGGCGCCTTGTGCCTGTTCCTGATGATGGCCTTGTTGACCTACGGCAAGGACGATCCGGGCTGGAGCCATAACAGCAAGATCGAGGATGTGCAGAACTTCGGCGGGCCTGCTGGCTCCTACAGCGCCGACATCCTGTTCATGGTCCTGGGTTACTTCGCCTACATTTTCCCGTTGCTGCTGGCGATCAAGGCGTATCAGATCTTCCGCCAGCGCCACGAGCCGTGGCAGTGGAGCGGCTGGCTGTTCTCCTGGCGCCTGATCGGCCTGGTGTTTCTGGTCCTGTCGGGTGCAGCGCTGGCCCACATCCATTTCCACGCGGCGACCGGTCTGCCGGCCGGCGCAGGTGGCGCTTTGGGCGAAAGCCTAGGCGATCTGGCCCGGAACGCGCTGAACATCCAGGGCAGCACGTTGTTGTTCATCGCGCTGTTCCTGTTCGGCCTGACAGTGTTCACCGACCTGTCGTGGTTCAAGGTGATGGACGTCACCGGCAAGATCACCCTTGATCTGTTCGAACTGTTTCAGGGCGCGGCCAATCGCTGGTGGGCAGCCCGTATGGAACGCAAGCAACTGGTCGCCCAACTGCGTGAAGTCGACGATCGCGTGCATGACGTGGTCGCGCCGACCGTCACCGACAAACGCGAGCAGGCCAAGGTCAAGGAGCGCCTGATCGAGCGCGAGCAGGCCCTGAGCAAGCACATGTCCGAGCGCGAGAAACAGGTACCGCCGGTGATTGCCCCGGCTCCGCCCAAACCCGCAGCGCCCAGCAAGCGCGTGGAAAAAGAGAAACAGGCGCCGTTGTTCGTCGACAGCGCCGTGGAAGGCACCTTGCCGCCGATCTCGATTCTCGACCCTGCGGAAAAGAAACAACTCAATTATTCGCCTGAATCCCTGGCGGCCGTCGGCCACTTGCTGGAAATCAAGCTCAAGGAATTCGGCGTCGAAGTCTCGGTGGATTCGATTCATCCGGGCCCGGTCATTACCCGTTACGAAATCCAGCCTGCGGCCGGCGTCAAAGTCAGCCGTATCTCCAACCTGGCGAAAGACCTGGCCCGTTCCCTGGCCGTGACCAGTGTGCGTGTCGTGGAAGTGATTCCGGGCAAGACCACGGTCGGTATCGAGATCCCTAACGAAGACCGGCAGATCGTGCGCTTCTCCGAGGTCTTGTCGACCCCCGAGTACGATAACTTCAAGTCCCCGGTCACCCTGGCCCTGGGTCATGATATCGGCGGCAAGCCGGTCATCACCGACCTGGCGAAAATGCCGCACTTGCTGGTGGCCGGTACGACCGGTTCCGGTAAGTCGGTGGGTGTGAACGCGATGATCCTGTCGATTCTGTTCAAGTCTGGCCCGGAAGACGCCAAACTGATCATGATCGACCCGAAAATGCTTGAGCTGTCGATCTACGAAGGTATTCCGCACCTGCTGTGCCCGGTGGTCACCGACATGAAGGACGCCGCCAACGCCTTGCGCTGGAGCGTCGCCGAGATGGAACGGCGCTACAAGCTGATGGCGAAGATGGGCGTGCGTAACCTCTCGGGCTTCAACGCCAAGGTCAAGGAAGCCCAGGACGCCGGCGAGCCGTTGAGCGATCCGCTGTACAAGCGCGAAAGCATCCACGACGAAGCGCCACTGCTGCAAAAACTGCCGACCATTGTCGTGGTCGTCGACGAATTCGCCGACATGATGATGATCGTCGGCAAGAAGGTTGAAGAGCTGATCGCCCGTATCGCCCAGAAGGCTCGTGCGGCCGGTATCCATTTGATCCTCGCGACCCAGCGGCCTTCGGTGGACGTGATCACCGGTCTGATCAAGGCGAACATTCCGACCCGTATGGCGTTCCAGGTATCGAGCAAGATCGATTCGCGGACCATCATCGACCAGGGCGGCGCCGAACAACTGCTGGGCCACGGTGATATGTTGTACATGCCGCCGGGCACCAGTCTGCCGATTCGTGTTCACGGCGCATTCGTGTCCGACGACGAGGTTCACCGGGTGGTTGAAGCCTGGAAACTGCGCGGCGCACCGGAGTACAACGATGACATCCTCGCCGGTGTCGAAGAGGCCGGTAGTGGCTTTGAAAACGGCGGCGGTGGCGGTGACGATGATGCCGAAACCGATGCGCTCTACGACGAAGCGGTGCAATTCGTACTGGAAAGCCGTCGCGCGTCCATCTCCGCGGTGCAGCGCAAGCTGAAAATCGGCTACAACCGCGCGGCGCGCATGATCGAAGCCATGGAGATGGCCGGGGTCGTGACGTCCATGAACACCAACGGTTCGCGTGAAGTCCTGGCCCCTGGCCCGGTGCGCGACTGATCCGGTTTTGAAAGGGGCGGTGTCTTGAGACGCCGCCCGCACTCCCACGAATGTTTATGAGGACTCCCATGCGTCTTATCCGCATGCTGTTGCTGCCGGTACTGGCTTTGACCACGCTCTCGGCCCACGCCGATGACAAGGACGTGGCGCGTCTGACTCAACTGCTGGAAAAATCCCAGACCCTGACCGCGCGTTTCTCCCAGCTGACCCTCGATGGCAGCGGCACTCAGTTGCAGGAAACCGCGGGCGAAATGTCCTTGCAGCGTCCTGGCTTGTTTTACTGGCACACCAACGCGCCGGCCGAACAAACGATGGTCTCCGACGGCAAGAAGGTGACGTTGTGGGATCCGGACCTTGAGCAGGCCACCATCAAGAACCTTGATCAGCGCCTGACCCAGACCCCGGCATTGCTGCTGTCGGGTGACGTGTCCAAGATCAGCCAGAGCTTCGATATCAGCGCCAAGGAAGCCGGTGGCGTGATCGACTTCACTTTGAAGCCGAAAACCAAAGACACCCTGTTCGACAGCCTGCGTCTGTCGTTCCGCAACGGTCTGGTCAATGACATGCAGATGATCGACAGTGTCGGTCAGCGCACCAATATCCTGTTTACTGGCGTGAAGGCCAACGAGCCGATTCCTGCGTCCAAGTTCAAGTTCGACATCCCCAAGGGTGCCGACGTGATCCAGGAATAAAACACAAACCTGTGGGACGGGCTTGTGTGGCGAGGGAGCTTGCTCCCGCTGGGGTGCGAAGCGCCCCCAAAAATGGGACTGCTGCGCAGTCCAGCGGGAGCAAGCTCCCTCGCCACAGGATTTCGCCAGACTTGAGAACTGCGTAATAACTCGAGGTTTTAACAGTACGTCATGGACCTGTTTCGCAGTGCCCCGATCGCTCAGCCCTTGGCCGCACGCCTGCGCGCGACCAATCTGGACGAGTACGTCGGTCAGGAACACCTGCTCGCTCGCGGCAAGCCTTTGCGCGAAGCGCTGGAGCAGGGTGCCCTGCATTCGATGATTTTCTGGGGGCCGCCGGGGGTGGGTAAAACCACGTTGGCGCGGCTGTTGGCAGAAGTCTCCGATGCGCACTTCGAAACGGTTTCGGCGGTGCTGGCCGGCGTAAAGGAAATCCGTCAGGCGGTGGAAGTCGCCAAGCAACAGGCCGGGCAGTACGGTAAACGCACCATCCTGTTCGTCGATGAAGTGCATCGCTTCAACAAATCCCAGCAGGATGCATTCCTGCCGTACGTTGAAGACGGTACGCTGATTTTCATCGGCGCGACCACCGAAAACCCCTCGTTCGAACTCAACAACGCGCTCCTGTCCCGGGCGCGCGTCTATGTGCTCAAGAGCCTCGACGAAGCGGCCCTGCGCAAGCTGGTGCATCGCGCATTGAGCGAAGAGCGTGGGTTGGGCAAGCGGCAACTGACGCTCAGCGATGAAGGTTTTCAGATGCTGTTGTCCGCCGCCGATGGCGATGGCCGGCGTCTGCTCAATCTGCTGGAAAACGCCTCGGACCTGGCCGAAGACAACAGCGAAATCGGCGTCGATCTGTTGCAAAGTCTGCTCGGCGATACCCGTCGACGCTTCGACAAGGGCGGCGAAGCCTTCTACGACCAGATCTCCGCGCTGCATAAATCGGTGCGCGGCTCCAATCCCGATGGCGCGCTGTATTGGTTTGCGCGGATGATCGATGGCGGTTGCGACCCGCTGTACCTGGCTCGGCGTGTGGTGCGCATGGCCAGCGAAGACATTGGCAACGCCGACCCTCGCGCCCTGAGCCTGTGCCTGGCGGCGTGGGAAGTGCAGGAGCGCCTCGGCAGCCCCGAAGGTGAGTTGGCGGTGGCCCAGGCCATTACGTATCTGGCCTGCGCGCCGAAAAGCAACGCGGTGTACATGGGTTTCAAAGCTGCGATGCGCAGTGCCACCGAACACGGTTCGCTCGAAGTGCCGCTGCACCTGCGCAACGCGCCGACCAAGCTGATGAAGCAATTGGGTTATGGCGACGAATACCGTTATGCCCATGATGAACCTGATGCCTATGCCGCTGGCGAAGACTACTTCCCGGACGAACTCGAACCTCAGCGGTTTTATCAACCAGTGCCCCGCGGCCTGGAGCTGAAAATCGGCGAAAAGCTTAACCACCTCGCGCAGCTTGATCGTCTAAGCCCACGGCAGCGGAGAAAATAATGATTCCATTGATCGTTGCCGTTTCTGTCGGCGGTGTCGCCGGTACGTTATTGCGCTTTGCCACCGGTAACTGGATCAACGCGAATTGGCCGCGGCACTTCTATACCGCGACGCTGGCCGTTAATATCGTGGGCTGTTTGCTGATCGGCGTTCTATACGGGCTGTTTTTGATGCGCCCGGAGGTACCGTTTGCGGTGCGTGCCGGGTTGATGGTCGGCTTCCTCGGGGGGCTGACGACTTTTTCATCCTTTTCACTGGATACGGTGCGCCTGCTGGAAACCGGGCAAGTGCCGCTGGCCCTGGGCTATGCGGCCATCAGCGTATTCGGCGGGCTGTTCGCCACTTGGGCCGGCCTGTCCTTGACCAAACTTTGATAACGAGAAACCGACATGCTCGATTCCAAACTGTTACGTAGCAACCTTCAGGACGTAGCGGACCGCCTGGCATCCCGTGGCTACACGCTGGATGTTGCGCGCATCGAAGCGCTGGAAGAACAGCGCAAGACCGTCCAGACCCGTACCGAAGCACTGCAGGCTGAACGTAACGCGCGCTCCAAGTCCATCGGTCAGGCCAAGCAGCGCGGTGAAGACATCGCGCCGTTGATGGCGGACGTCGAGCGCATGGCGGGTGAGTTGAGCGCCGGTAAAGTCGAGCTGGACGCGATTCAGACCGAGCTGGACTCGATCCTGCTGGGCATCCCGAACCTGCCGCACGAATCGGTGCCGGTCGGCGATGACGAAGAAGGCAACGTTGAAGTGCGCCGCTGGGGCACGCCTAAAGCCTTCGATTTCCCGGTTCAGGACCACGTGGCCCTGGGCGAGAAGTTCGGCTGGCTGGACTTCGAAACCGCCGCCAAGCTGTCCGGTGCCCGTTTCGCCCTGCTGCGTGGCCCGATCGCCCGTCTGCACCGTGCGCTGGCACAGTTCATGATCAACCTGCACATCAACGAACACGGTTACGAAGAGGCTTACACCCCGTACCTGGTGCAGGCGCCTGCATTGCAGGGCACCGGTCAACTGCCGAAGTTCGAAGAAGACCTGTTCAAGATCAGTCGCGAAGGCGAAGCCGATCTGTACTTGATCCCGACCGCTGAAGTGTCGCTGACCAACATCGTTTCTGGCGAGATCGTCGATTCGAAGCTGCTGCCGATCAAGTTCGTGGCGCACACGCCGTGCTTCCGCAGCGAGGCCGGTGCATCGGGTCGCGATACTCGCGGCATGATCCGTCAGCACCAGTTCGACAAGGTCGAGATGGTCCAGATCGTTGAACCATCGACCTCGATGGAAGCGCTGGAAGGCCTGACCGCCAACGCCGAGAAAGTCCTGCAACTGCTGGAACTGCCGTATCGCACTCTGGCGCTGTGCACTGGCGACATGGGCTTCAGCGCGGTCAAGACTTACGACCTGGAAGTATGGATTCCGAGCCAGGACAAATACCGCGAGATTTCGTCGTGCTCCAACTGCGGCGATTTCCAGGCCCGCCGCATGCAAGCGCGTTTCCGCAACCCGGAAACCGGCAAGCCTGAGCTGGTTCACACCCTGAACGGTTCCGGCCTGGCGGTCGGTCGTACTCTGGTGGCGGTGCTCGAGAACTACCAGCAGGCCGACGGTTCGATCCGTGTGCCTGAGGTGCTCAAGCCGTACATGGGTGGCCTTGAGGTCA
Organism: Pseudomonas sp. S2_A02; assembly: GCF_054668495.1. Lineage (NCBI taxonomy): Bacteria > Pseudomonadati > Pseudomonadota > Gammaproteobacteria > Pseudomonadales > Pseudomonadaceae > Pseudomonas > Pseudomonas sp. S2_A02. The sequence goes on from NZ_CP162776.1 coordinate 5,940,367, forward strand.
TCGGCTAAATGGACTATCTGCCGCTGTTTCATAACCTTCGCGGCAGTCGTGTATTGGTCGTCGGCGGCGGGGAGATTGCCTTGCGCAAATCCCGCCTGCTGGCCGAAGCCGGTGCGCTGCTGCGGGTGGTCGCGCCTGAAATCGAACCGCAACTGCGCGAGCTAGTGGTCGGCAGCGGTGGCGAGTGCCTCGTGCGTGGCTACGCCGAGACTGATCTGGACGGTTGCGGGCTGATCATCGCCGCCACCGACGACGAACCGCTGAACGCGCAAGTCTCCGCCGATGCCCATCGGCGTTGCGTGCCGGTCAACGTGGTCGATGCGCCAGCCCTGTGCAGCGTGATCTTTCCGGCGATCGTCGACCGTTCCCCATTGATCATTGCGGTGTCCAGCGGCGGCGATGCGCCGGTGCTGGCGCGGTTGATTCGCGCCAAGCTGGAAACCTGGATCCCTTCCACCTACGGTCAACTGGCCGGTCTGGCGGCGCGTTTCCGCACTCAGGTCAAAGGTCTGTTTCCGGATGTGCAGCAGCGCCGGGCGTTCTGGGAGGATGTATTCCAGGGCCCGATTGCCGACCGGCAATTGGCCGGGCAGGGCGCGGAGGCCGAGCGCTTGATGCTGGCGAAAATCAATGGCGAAGCACCTGTCGCTACCGGCGAGGTTTATCTGGTGGGCGCCGGGCCGGGTGACCCCGACCTGTTGACCTTCCGCGCCTTGCGTCTGATGCAGCAAGCCGATGTGGTGCTGTATGACCGTCTGGTGGCGCCGGCGATTCTGGATTTATGCCGTCGCGATGCCGAGCGGGTCTACGTCGGCAAGCGTCGCGCCGATCACGCCGTGCCTCAGGAAAAGATCAACCAGCATCTGGTGGATCTGGCCAAGGCCGGCAAGCGCGTGGTGCGGTTGAAGGGCGGCGATCCGTTTATCTTCGGGCGCGGCGGTGAAGAGATCGAAGAGCTGGCGGCCCATGGCATCCCGTTTCAAGTCGTACCGGGCATCACCGCCGCCAGCGGTTGCGCGGCGTATGCCGGGATTCCGCTGACTCACCGCGATTACGCACAATCGGTGCGATTCGTCACCGGGCACCTCAAGGACGGTTCCACCGACTTGCCGTGGGCCGACCTGGTCGCGCCGGCGCAAACCCTGGTGTTTTACATGGGGTTGGTGGGCTTGCCGATCATCTGTGAGCAGTTGATCAAGCACGGTCGCGCGGCCGATACCCCGGCGGCGTTGATCCAGCAGGGCACCACGGTCAATCAGCGGGTATTTACCGGTACTTTGGCTGACCTTCCGCGACTGGTGGCGGAGCATGAAGTGCATGCGCCGACGCTGGTGATTGTTGGGGAAGTGGTGCAACTGCGCGAGAAATTGGCGTGGTTCGAAGGGGCCCAGGCGCAGGTCTAGAGACCGAGTCGCCCTCATCGCGGGCAAGCCCGCTCCCACAGGTTTTTGGTGAAGCTGCAATCTTTGGCATCACACAAATCCCTGTGGGAGCGGGCTTGCCCGCGATGAGGCCCTCAAAGCCTGTACGAATTCAGATCCTGCGCCAAACCCCTTTCCCATTCAACCGCGCCCGATCATGCGCCACAGTGAAGTCCTGCGCCGGCCCTTTAGGCACGATCCCGGTCGGATTGATGGTCTTGTGGCTGCCGTAGTAGTGGTTCTTGATGTGCTCAAAACTCACCGTTTCGGCTATCCCCGGCCACTGATACATCTCCCGTAGCCAGTTCGACAGATTCGGATAATCGGCAATCCGTCGCAGGTTGCACTTGAAGTGCCCGAAGTACACCGCATCGAAGCGAATCATCGTAGTGAACAGCCGAATATCCGCTTCCGTCAGGTACTCACCCGTCAGGTACCGGTTCGCGCCCAGCAGCTGCTCCAGCCGATCCAGCTCACCAAACAACTCATCGAACGCTTCTTCATAAGCCTGCTGCGACGTAGCAAACCCTGCGCGATAGACGCCGTTATTCACCGCTGGATAAATCCGCTCGTTCAATGCATCGATCTCAGCCCGCAATGGCGCCGGGTAGAAATCCAGGTCATTGCCGGTCAACTCATCAAAAGCGCTGTTGAACATGCGGATGATCTCCGCCGATTCATTGTTGACGATGCAATTCGTCTGCTTGTCCCAGAGCACCGGCACAGTGACGCGGCCGGTGTAGTTGGCGCTATCGACGGTATAGCGTTGATGCAGGAAGTTGAAGTGATCGAGCTTGTCACCGGTCGAGCCCAGGTTCCTGTCAAAGGTCCAGCCATTTTCCAGCATCAACCAACTGACCACCGAGACATCGATCAGGTTTTCCAGGCCTTTGAGCTTACGCAGGATCAGCGTGCGATGAGCCCATGGGCAGGCGAGGGAGACGTAGAGGTGATAGCGACCGGCCTCGGCGGAAAAACCACCGACGCCGGTCGGGCCTGGCTTGCCGTCAGCGGTCAGCCAGTTGCGACGCTGTGCCTGTTCACGCTGGAACGTGCCGTCCTTGCTTTCATACCACTGATCTTGCCAGCGGCCTTCGACTAACAAACCCATGTTCAAAACTCCTCAACCGATAAGCGTTGGAGAGGAGTCTATGCGCATAGGTTCGAACAAAAAGCGCAAAGGTTGGGCGTTTATGATCGGTTAAATCGATCGGTCCCTTGCATCCCAATATTGCTGGGCGGTTTCGAACGCTTGCTCGCGGGTCTGGCCGAGGCCGCGCAACGCCAGGGCCATGGTCGAGATCAACGCCATTTGCGGGTAGCTATCGACCACGTCGCCACGCCACACCGCTTTCAAATGCTCGGGATCAAGGCTCGCCGGTTTGACGTGGCGCTGGGTCGACAGCTGTGGCCATTCTTCATCCCAGCTTTCGCCGCCGGTGGTGCCATACAGGTGGCTGTCGGCGTCCGGATTGATCTCGATTTCGCCGCCATCACCCTTGATGACGATGGCGGTGTCGCCCAGCAAACCGCTGGCATCGCGATGTACGGCCTGATAGCCAGGGTGAAAAATGCTTTGCAGACCGCAGCGAGCGCCCAGCGGGTTGAGAATCCGCGTCAGGGAATGGATCGGCGAGCGCAGGCCCAAGGTGTTGCGCAGGTCAATCATCCGCTGAAGTTGCGGAGCCCAGTCCACCAATGGCATGAACGCCAGACCGCCCTGATCGAGCGCAGTGCCGACCTGCTGCCAGTTACGGCACAGTGGAATATTCAGCGTCTCGAGCAGTTGCTCGCTGTACAGACGACCGGCCGTGTGGGCGCCGCCGCCGTGCATGAAGATGCGCACGCCGTTCTGTGCCAGGCACTTTGCCGCCAGCAGGTACCACGGCAGATGACGCTTCTTGCCGGCATACGTCGGCCAGTCCAGATCGACCGTCAACGCCGGTGGATTCAGGCGTTCACGCAAGGCTTCGGTGAACCCGGCCATTTCCTCGGCGCTTTCTTCCTTGTGCCGCAACAGCATCAGGAACGCGCCGAGCTGGGTGTCCTCGACCTTTTCATCGAGCACCATGCCCATGGCTTGGCGGGCCTCCTCGCGAGTCAGGTCGCGGGCACCGCGTTTGCCCTTGCCAAGAATCCGCACGAACTGGGCAAACGGGTGCTCGGCGGGCGTTTCGAGGGTCAATGCTGGATAGTCGGTCATAAGCAATTCGTCGGTTTGGGCAGGCCCGCCAGTTTCGCGGCGAGTTTGGCAGGGGTGCCTTTGAACAGTCGGTTCAGGTGCAGGCTGTTGCCCTTGTCGGGGCCGAGTTTCAATGCGGTGTACTTGATCAGCGGGCGGGTCGCCGGGGACAGTTGGAATTCGTCGTAGAAACGACGCAGCAGTTCGAGGATCTCCCAGTGTTCCGGGCTCAACTCGATGTCTTCTGCCGCGGCGAGGGCGGCGGCCACCTCGGCAGACCAGTCACTCAGTTCGACCAGGAAACCGTCCTTGTCCAGTTCAATGGCGCGTGCGCCGACCGTCAGGGATTTCATAGCCAACTGTTGACCTTGTCGTAGTGAATCGACAGCTCGACGAAGGCCGGGTAATCGATGGCCTTGGCCCAATCTGGCACCTCCAGAGCCCGTGCTTGAGCATCTTCGGCCAGCACGAACAGTTTCAGGCTGCGAGCCTGCAGCGTGCGCAATGGTGCGGTGCCTGGCTGCAAGGCATAAGCCGCATCGCCGCTCAGCAGCAGCGCATCGTCGGCGCCGATCACGCGCAGGCAACTGCTCAGGCGGTCGTCGCCGAAAGGGGAATGAGACAACACATGCAAAGTCGACATCAGAGGGTGATCACTTGGTCGTAACGGTCAATGAGGGCGGTGATTTCCTGGGCGGCCAACACCTGGACTTCTTCAAGCGCCAGACCTTTTGGGTCCAGACCACGGGCCGCGGCGCTTTCACCGCACACGAACAGGTCTTCGACACCAAACATCGGCAAGGCTTGCAGGTTGGCGCTCAGGTCTTTCTGTTGCAACGCCTTGGCGTCCTGTTTCGCGGCGAGCTGGAACACGCCGTCATCGAGAAACAGCAGGCCGATCGGCAGATCGAAGGCACCGCCGGCCAGCACGATGTCCAGCGCTTCTCGCGCATTAGGCCCGGACCACGGCGCCTGACGGCTGATAATCAGCAAGGATTTAGCCATCTCACGCGCCTCCGAAACAGATCAAGCGGTCAGCGTCCTGCACCGCGTCATGCAGCTGGCCGAGGCCGGACAATTCCCACGGTGCACCCACCGCTACCGCTTCACGCTGATAGCGCTGGGCTTCTTCCTCGTTCAACACCCCACGGCGCAGGGCGGCGGCAATGCAGACCACGCCATCGAGTTGATGCTCGCTGACAAAGTTGCGCCATTGCTTGGGCAAATCCTGCTCGTCCTGAGGCGTGACCACGCTGCCGGACGCGTTGTAGACGCCATCCTGATAGAAAAACAGCCGGACAATCTCATGCCCGCCGGCCAGCGCAGCTTGAGCAAACAGCAAGGCGCGGCGCGAGGAGGGCGCATGGGCGGCGGAAAACAGCGCAATGGCAAACTTCATGACGGACTCGATCAGCAAAACTGCGGCCATGATAAAGCTTTATCGGCGGGGCGGCGAAGGGGTTTACTCGTAGACCGAGTCGCTGCCATCGCGAGCCTGCTCGCGATAGCGGAGTGTCAGGCAACATCAATGTTGAATGTGATAACCCAATCAGCGCGGCATATACCCCAACTGCCAACGCCGCGGAATTTTCAACGACAGCACCCCTAGCGCCCCGGCCAGCAGGCCACTGACAAACAGCGCCTTGAGCCCCAGATGCTGTTCCAGCAGCGCCCCAATCACCGCGCCGGCAAACATCCCGGTCCACGGGATCAACTGCACCCGCCAGCCATTGCGCCGCTCGCCAAGCATCCACCGCCCCAGCCCACGACCAAACCGCGACAACGCGCCAGTGACGTAAGTCAGACCGACGGGCAGTCCATTCACCTCTTCCACGGCGGCATTGAGCATGCCCATGGCAATGATCGTCGCCAGCAGTGCCGGCAGTTGCATGTCATAGGGCCAGGCTGCGGCGCCGCAGAGCAACGTGGCGATGCACAGCATCAATGGCAACGCCCGTCGGCCGCCGAAACGGCTGACGACAATACCCAAGGCATTGCCGATGACGAACGTGGCCACGAGAATCAGCAGGCGCAGGGTCAGCCCGATGTCGCCATCGCTGATCGCTACGGCAAGGCGGGTGGTGTTACCGCTCATGAAGGACACGAAGTCGCCGCTGGCCATGAAGCCGATGGCATCGGTCATGCCGGCGAGTACCGACAAACCGGCGACCAGCGACAGGCCGATGCGTCCGCGCCATTTATGAGTATGCAGATGGCCCGGCGTGGCCCGGGTGCCTGAAGGAGAAGGCAGCATTGAAGAGGACTTCCTTGAGCAGCGATGATTACTTGGCTAACCCATATAACTCGCAATACTCCAGCCAGTCCATGCCGGCCATTTCCGCGACTTCCTTATGCACCTCCAGGCGTTGGGCCTGGTAGTCCTCAGGCGTGGCGGCAGTCAGTTGCAGCGTCAGCTCCCAGGCAAACAAACCCAGGCGCTCGGCCTCGGCTTCGAACGCTTCATGCAAGCGCTCGTCGCGGTACTGCGCCACCGTCACGCCCTTGGCCTGGGCCAACAGTGGATTCAGGTTATCCAGTTCGATGCGCAGCTCAGGATGCTCATCGAAAAACTTCTTCAGCGCCTGCTCGTGTTGCTGTTCGGTTGCCGCCATGGTCACTCCTTAGAAGACTGCTTTTTGCTCGCCTTGGCGGCCGCGGCCAGACACTCCAGAGCAAACTGCTCGGGGTAGGTCATCTGGATCGGCGTGGTTTCGCCTTTGACGGTTCTTTCGCCATCGAGAATGTAGCGAATCCGCTTGTCGGTGACGCCAATTCGCTTGGCGATCCAGGAAGGCGTCTGGCCGATCTGGCTGATCAGCTTGTCGGCGTATTCAGCGGTCGGTTTGTAGTATTCGGCGTTGGGTGTCATGACCTTTCCAGAAAAATGCGCCCGGAAAAATGGGCGATGCGGCGTTAATGGCGCGACAGGGTGCGCGAATCGTTGCGCGGTGTCGCGGTATAAATGAAGTAAAGCAGAACGATACGCCGTGCCGCGGTGATACAGTCCGCTTTTTCTTGATGAGCGAACGCAATGCGAATTCTGATGGTGGCGCTGGCCGCAACCTTGCTGGCGGGCTGCGCCGGATCGGCGATGAATGACGCCCGCACCAAAACCCCGTACAAAACCCTGACCTCGGACAAACCGGAAAAAGTCGTCGCCCAGTGCGTGCAGTTTGCATGGCAGGACGAAGCGGTGTTCGGCGTCGATGCGGGCGCGTATTTGCAGCCAGGCAAAAAGGGTGGCTCGACGGTCTACACCCGTTCGGCCGAGTCCTTCGTGGACGTGACTACCGACGCCTCGGGTACCGCGTTGAGCTACTACGCGCAGCACGACGATTTTGTCGCCAAGCGCCGATTGGCGGCGTTGGCGACCTGCCTCTGAGTTGATGGGCCACGCACCTTCCCTGTGGGAGCGAGCCTGCTCGCGATAGCGGTGGGTCAGTCACGACATTGTTGAATGATAAACCGCTATCGCGAGCAGGCTCGCTCCCACAATTGTCCGGTGTCGATCACATAAATGGGCCTGCTTCCACAGGATCAGGCGTCGTTTATCAAACGCTTCTGGAAAAAGAAGCGCTTGTGGCCCGGCGGGTAATCGGCGATGTGCCCCAACTCGCTGTAGCCGTGCTTCTTGTAAAACTCCGGCGCCTGGAAGTCGAAGGTGTCCAGCCAGATCCCCACGCATTCCTTTTCCCGCGCCAGGTCTTCGGCCATCTGCATCAGCTTCGAGCCCATCCCTTGTCCCCGGGCCAGCTCCGGTACCGACAACAACTCAATGAAAAACCACTGGTAAAACACTCGGCCATAAAGCCCGCCGAGAATCTCGTTGCTGTCATTGCGTACCAGCAAAGCAATCTGCTCCGACACCGTGGCCCCGGCCTTTGAGGCGTTGTAGGCGCGCAGCGGTGTGAGGATCGCCTCGCGCTCCTCCTGAGTGGCGTTTTTCGACAATTCGATTCGCAGGGTCATAGGCAACACATCCTTATGGCAGTGAACACGGAGCCTATCCCGGTTGCGGCGATTGTTCTATCCCCCGATGCCCAAGGAACCCCCGGGGCCCCGGGAATGTCTAGCCTGAACAGCATCATTGTTAAACGCAGCCGTTGAGGGCAACCCGTGAACATTTTTGAAGCCTTGCGCGAAAGCCACGACCGTCAGCGCCGCTATGCCGATGCACTGATTCAAACCCGTGGCGACACCCCGGAACGGGTCGAGGCTTACAAGCGGCTCAAATCCGAGCTTCAGGCCCACGAAACCGCTGAAGAACGCCATTTCTACATGCCGCTCATGGAGTTCGACAACGGCGTGAATCTTAGCCGCCACGCCATCTCCGAACACCACGAAATGGACGAGATGATGGAAGCGCTGGATTCGACCGAAATGTCCAGTCCGTCCTGGTTGGCAACGGCGAAAAACTCTCGGAGAAGGTCCATCACCACCTCAAAGAGGAGGAGCAGAAGTTCTTTCAGATGGCCGGCAAGTTACTCGACGACCAACAGAAAGAAACCCTCGCCGGGCAGTATCAGAAAGAATACAAGGCGCAACTTTCCTGAGGATGAAAGCGCCGCAATGCTGTTCACTCAAGAGGGTCTGGAGTCAGTAAGAACGTGTGGCGAGGGAGCTTGCTCCGTAAGTGCGCGGCCAACACACCTTGCCAGCAAGGTGAAATGATTTGAATCCAATGCGCTCCTTGTAGAGAATCGCCATCTTTGCCTCGAAAGGATGCGCGATGAAGTTCGAAGGGACTTACCAATACATGGGCAATCACGGGATCGTCTTCAACGTCTCGCAGATCACCCTCACCGACAGCGAACGCGGACGCCTGCGCGAGCTGTATTTTGGTGAGGCGAAAAGCGCCCACTATGAGGTCAACAGCAAGGTCGTCGAGGTGTACGACAAGATGCAGGCCAAGAGCTTGCCGTGCCTGATGATGATCGGCATCTCCAAGCCGCTGACCCGGCAACAGGGCGATGTCCTCAATGCCCAACGCACCAAGATCGCCAACCTGGCCGCCTCCGCCTTCGGTGGCGCTGCCGGTACTGTGGGCGGTTTAGCCGGACCTGCAGGCAGTGTCGCCGCAGGTACTGTTGTAACGGCGGGTGTGCGCTCGTACGTCAATGACGCTCTGCCCACCTACCATGCTGGCGACGTCATCGTCAGCATCCAGGCGCAGGTCAATGGTGGGATTGGCCCACAGCGCTCTTCCGAATCCCTGATCATCAAGACCTGAGTGGGGCTGCACATGTCCGAAATTACCCAGACGGCAATCGTTGTGGCGCTGGCCTTTCTACTTGATCGGTTTCTTAAGCCGTACCCGCTGCGCAAGTGGCTAGGGGTGACGCTGGTGGTGGCAGGCGCAATCGGCTGCGTTGCAGTGAGCCAGACCCAGTTGCTGGGCTTTGACTTGGGATTGATGTCGGTCCTTGCCGTGCCGGTTGGCGCGGGGCTGTTCGTGACCAGGCGGCGGTTCGAGCAGATTGGCTGAAGGTCAGGAAGGTGTGTTGACCGGACGAGCCCAGCGGGAGCAAGCTCCCTCGCCACAGGTTTCTCTGACTCAAGATTCTCTTGGGAGCGCCATTACGGCAGTCGCCGGGCTTTTCTGTTTTCGCCTAACATGGACGCTTTCTGACGAACATAAGGATGGATTGTCATGTCGAACACAGCCGAGCGGGTCAACATCATCGAGTCCCGGGTGCTGTCCCACGACTGGTATCTGCTGAAAAAAATCACCTTCGATTACTTGCGCAACAACGGCGACTGGCAGCGTCAGACTCGCGAGGTCTATGACCGCGGCAATGGCGCGGCGATTCTGCTGTTCAATCGCGAGAAGAAAACCGTCGTACTGACTCGCCAGTTCAGGCTGCCGGTGTTCGTCAACGGCCATGATGGTTTGCTGATTGAAGTGGCTGCCGGGCTGTTGGAAGGCGCTGCGCCTGAAGAGCGTATTAGGGCTGAAGCCGAAGAAGAAACAGGCTATCGCGTCCACCATGTGCAGAAGGTTTTCGAAGCCTACATGAGCCCCGGTTCGGTGACTGAAAAGCTGCATTTCTTCATGGCCGAGTACGATGCCTCTTCGAAAGTCAGCGATGGCGGCGGGCTGGAGGAAGAAACCGAAGAACTGGAAGTGCTGGAGTGGCCATTCGATGACGCGCTGGCGGCGTTCTATCGTGGGGAGATCTGCGATGCCAAGACAATCATGCTGCTTCAGTATGCAGCGATGAAAGATGTCTTCGGACCGGTTTGAGCCGGCTGCTCACAGCACTGCGGTTTCAGCAGTTTGCAAGAGGGGTCGGCTCCAACCTGCCTGCGGATGCAGTACAAGGGCGAACCGATTATGGCCAACGGGGATTTGGCGGGACTTGCCCTCCTGTGTAATTCCTGTGAGATGTCCCCTGTCTTTTTATAGGGGGCGTTAGCTAAACAAATCATCCATCCTGCCAGCCCCGTGGCACTCGTACCCCTCCAGCGTCAGCAACCGCTCTTTTGCCTCAAGCCCGCCGGCAAACCCCGTCAATTTCCCTGATGCTCCGATCACCCGATGACACGGCGCGATAATCGATATCGGGTTTTTTCCGTTGGCCGCCCCCACCGCACGAACCGCACTGGGATTGCCGATCTGCCGGGCAATTTCGCTGTAGCTGCGCGTTTCGCCAAACGGAATGGTCAGTAACACCTGCCACACCTTCTGCTGAAATTCCGTCCCGGCAAAATCGAGTTCCAGCTCGAAACGGTTACGCGTGCCGGCGAAGTATTCCTGCAACTGCTGCGCGGTGCGCACCAGGATCGGGTTGTCTGCTGCTTCAGTCATCGGCCCAAGCCTTACCCGGCCCGGTTTGTCGTTTTCCCAGAGGATAGCCGCCAGTCGCGCGCCTTTCGCCACCAGTTTCAATTCGCCGACCGGAGACGCCAGGGTGGTGAAGGTATAGTGCATGCCGGCGGACTCCGTAAAAGTGCTGAACAGGGGGCCCAGCATACTGCCTCGTCGGGGAGGCGCAATACGCAATCCCAGCCATACTTGCCTACTGCTCTTGAACCGTTCCCTCTGTTTTTGACAGAGCCTAAAAACAAAAAGAGACCGACTCATGAAGTTCGAACCTTTTACCAAATCGCTCGTGGCAACCACATTGGCGCTGAGTTGCCTGACGGCCCACGCGGCCTCCGTCGCCCCGGTCGCAGCCGAAAACGGTATGGTCGTCACCGCCCAGCATCTGGCCAGCCACGTCGGCGTCGATGTGCTCAAGAATGGCGGCAACGCCGTCGACGCCGCCGTTGCGGTAGGTTATGCGCTGGCGGTGGTGTACCCCGCGGCGGGCAACCTGGGCGGTGGTGGTTTCATGACGATTCAATTGGCGGACGGGCGCAAGACCTTCCTCGACTTCCGTGAAAAAGCCCCGCTGGCCGCGACCCCCGACATGTATCTCGACAAAGCAGGCAACGTCGTCCCGGACCTGAGTACCCGCGGCCATCTTGCCGTTGGCGTGCCGGGCACCGTTTCGGGCATGGAGCTGGCCCTGAAGAAATACGGTACTAAACCGCGCAAGGAAGTGATCGCCCCGGCAATCAAGCTTGCCGAAGACGGTTTTGTGCTGGAGCAGGGCGATGTCGACTTGCTGGAGTACGCCACCGACGTCTTCAAGAAAGACATGCGCGACTCGGGCTCGATCTTCCTGAGCAATGGTGAGCCGATGCAGGTCGGCCAGAAACTCGTACAAAAAGACTTGAGCAAAACCCTGCGGGAAATTTCCGAGAAGGGCGCCGACGGTTTCTATAAAGGCTGGGTGGCCGACGCCATTGTCACCTCCAGTCAGGCCAACAAGGGCATCATCACCCAGGCCGACCTCGACAAATACCAGACCCGCGAACTGGCGCCGATCGAGTGCGATTACCGCGGCTATCACGTGGTCTCGGCGCCACCGCCAAGCTCCGGTGGCGTGGTGATCTGCGAGATCATGAACATCCTCGACGGCTACCCGATGAAAGACCTGGGCTACCGCTCGGCCCAGGCCATGCACTACCAGATCGAAGCGATGCGCCACGCGTATGTGGACCGCAACAGCTACCTCGGCGACCCGGATTTCGTGAAAAATCCGATCGCTCATTTGCTGGATAAAAACTACGCGACCAAAATCCGCGAAGTCATCGACCCGCAAAAGGCCGGCGTATCCCGCGAGATCAAACCCGGCGTAGCGCCCCATGAAGGCAGCAATACCACCCATTACTCAATCGTCGACAAATGGGGCAATGCGGTGTCGGTGACCTACACCCTTAACGACTGGTTCGGCGCCGGCGTGATGGCGAGCAAAACCGGGGTCATCCTCAACGATGAAATGGACGACTTCACCTCGAAAATCGGCGTGCCGAACATGTACGGTCTAGTGCAGGGCGAAGCCAACGCCATCGCCCCCGGCAAGGCACCGCTGTCGTCCATGAGCCCGACCATCGTCACCAAGGACGGCAAGGTCGTCATGGTCGTCGGCACTCCCGGTGGCAGTCGCATCATCACCGCAACCCTGCTGACCATCCTCAACGTGATCGACTACGGCATGAACATCCAGGAAGCGGTGGATGCGCCGCGTTTCCACCAGCAATGGCTGCCGGAAGAAACCAACCTGGAGAACTTCGCCATCAGTCCGGATACGAAGAAAATGCTCGAAAGTTGGGGGCACAAATTTGCCAAGCCGCAGGACCCCAACCATATCGCAGCTATTCTGGTAGGTGCGCCTTCGCTGGAAGGCAAGCCAGTGGGCAAGAACCGCTTCTATGGAGCGAACGATCCACGGCGTAATACCGGGTTGTCACTCGGTTACTAAAAACAGGCGATCACCGGCCACCTGAACTCCCCGGGTGGCCCTGATCCCCGATTCTCGAACGCAGCCTCGACAGCTGCTACAGACCAGAAAGGGAGTTGTAATCCATCGTTCTACCGACCTATCTAAGGAAGGAAGCCATGAGCACCGCACTTCTGATCATTGATGTCCAACGCGCGCTGTGCACCGGCGAGTATGAATGCTTCGACATCCAGCGCGTCATCGACACCATCAACGATCTCAGCACCAAAGCCCGGGCCGCCGACATCCCGGTCATCCTGATCCAGCACGAAGAAGAGGGCGACCTGCTGCAATACGGCAGCGAAGGCTGGCAACTGGCCGACGATCTGAAGACTTCACCCCAAGACCTGCGCGTGCGCAAAACCACTCCGGATTCGTTTTACCAGACCCACTTGCATGAACAGCTGCAAGAACTGGAAGCCGACCGCCTGATCATCTGCGGCCTGCAAACCGACTACTGCGTTAACGCCACCGTTCGCCAGGCGCATCAATTGGGCTACGACGTCGTGCTGGTGGCTGACGCCCATTCCACCATCGACAACGGCACGATGAGCGCCGAAGACATCATCGCCGAACACAACAAGGATCTGGCGCACCTGACCGGCTCCGTGGCACGGATCGATGTTATGGCGGCCAGTGAAATCAATCTCTAAAAACAACGCCAGCCCCGTGGCGAGCGAGCTTGCGCGCCTGGGGCTGGACGCAATCGCTGCGCCTATGGCATGGTCAAAAAAATAATACGCCATGCAGCGAACAGGATCAGAACGATGGAGGAGGGTGATGAGGTCGGCGTCGAGACGTCGATGGCAACGCTGCAAGCGTTCAATCATTGCGTATTGCACCTGGGGCGCCTTGCCCGAGATCGCGGGGCATCCCGGTTCATCACCGACGGCCTGCAGGCCTTTAGCCAACTGGTGCCCTTCGCTTCAGCCTGGTGGGGCGAGATGTCTGCGTCAGGTGTCGATGTTTCGCCCAGAAACTGGATGCATGGGCGAATCAATCTGCCCGAGTCGTTTGCCGCCGAGTGGCACACGTGTGCGCGCAACGATAAATTCTCCCATGACACCATGAGTCGACCCGCTGAGGTCGTGCGCGACAGCGGTTTCACCGACCCCAATGAAGAAGTGAACGCCTTCGCTCGGCGCCACGACCTCTACTACCTGATGTGCGTCACCTTCGAGTTACCCGAAAGCGGCTTGATGTTCTTTGTCTGTCTCTACCGAGGCATTGATGCCTCGGCTTTCAGCGACAGCGAGGCCGATCTGTTTTCGGCCTTCTGCGACCATCTGTTGCAGCTATGGCGATTCCAGGTGCAGGACATGATCCGCTTCGACACGGGCAACGGGGCGTCTGACTTTGGCGTCGCGCGCATGGACGGCAGCTTGCTGTACGTGGGGGCAACGCTGTGTGCAGCCATCGAACGTGAGTTACCCGGCTGGAACGGTTCAACGCTTCCCGCGCAGGTGATCGCGCAACTGCAAAAGGCACCCTGCGTCATGCGCCTGGGTCGCTGCGCCCTGACACTGAGCCCTAATGCCGAGCACGTCATCCTGTCGCTCGAAGCCCAGTCGCGCGGGGCGATGCTTGCGCCACGCGAGCGCACGGTAGCGATGCTGTTTGCCGCCGGCCATTCCTACAAGGAAATTGCCAAAATCCTGGAGTTGAGTCCTGCGACAGTGCGCACCTATCTGCGCAACTGCTACCTGCAACTGGGCGTGAAGAGCAAGGTGGAACTGGGGGCGGTGCTGCGTTCAGCGACCTCGCTCGCGGATGTGACGCGCCGCGATTAAATCCGCCTACAACGCGCGGCCTGTAGGAGCGAGCGATCCGACTTGCCCGCGAAGGCACCTTTAAGACGAAGGCTTATTAAGCCGCCCATCAAGGGCAAAAGGCTCTTGCAACACCAACTCGTACAACCCATTAGCCAACTGCGGGTTCATCAACAAATTCCAGCTATGCGGCGAGACACTGGAAGGGACCAACACAAAGGGGTACACACTTAACAGGTCCGCACCGAACTGTTGCTGGCTGCGACTTGGGGTGCCCGGTACCAGCCAATTAGAGTTTGCAATGCTTTCGGGCTGCACCACATAAATCCTGGACGGGTTCAGCACTCGGGCCTGCGTAAGACGATGGGGCTTGCAATCCAGCGCGTCGAAATTTTTATGCACCGCAACTTCAAGGATGGCCGTAGAGGCATCCAGGGCTGCATAAACCGTGGCCATACCTTTAGGGTTCCAGCGCCCACCGACTTTTTCAGCCCCGATACCCGAATTCCAAGAGGGGGCATACTCAGCGGGATCAAGGCGCCAGAAGTGAATCTCACTGCTCAAAGGGTCTTTTGCCATCAATAGACCCCGTACTCAATGCGCGTCAGAAAGTCAGTCACCAACTCATACCCGACCGAATTTGAAATCAGGTCGATGGGCGTTTCACCATCCAGACCCCGCGCAGGTTTGACCATCCACTGCTCGGCAAGCTCACGCGAACCCAGCACATCCGTTGCCTTTTCCAAGACCTCCGCATAGTTGAGCGCTCGCGTGCTTTGCTCCGCGGTCAACGCTTCATTGGGCGTTTTCAGCCGCCGCGCTAGCGTGCGATCAGATGCACCAACGATTCTCGACAGCACGCCGCGTTGCTTATACACCTCGCTGTTTTCGATCATGTCGAGCACCGACTGCAGCGGGAAACCGTTTTTAACGGCCCTGTAAATCTCCATACGATCATCGCTATTTTTTCCAGAAAGCAAGACCGCAACCATTGGGGGCACGCTACTCGAACCCGGCATTGCCACCTTCGCCGCGCGCTCGCCATTACTCAAGACGGTTACGGCAACATTTGATTCGCGTGGTTCAACCTTTCTTTTTTGGCTGGCATCTTTGACAGCCTCGTCGACTACAACATCTTTTTTCTTGGCGCTCATGGCAGTCTCCGCCGATTTGTCATCTGGCATAAACTATAGTGCCAAATGGCAGAAAAGACCTAATCCAACACTGTTTGCCTACAACGCGCCCTTTGTAGGAGCGAGCGGTGCGGCGATCCGACTTGCCCGCGAAGGCGTCAGGTCTGGCATACCGCGTTATCGTTCTTCGCGGGCAAGCCTCGCTCCTACAAGGGGAATGGAGCTCACGTTTCTAAGGAGTATCGATTTTATCCAGCACCCGGTTCGCGGTGATCTCCGCCACCATGATGCTGTTTGAAATGCCCAGCAGGGCGTAGCGCGACTCACCCTCCAGATGATCCACCAACTGATGGACCATCACATCGACCGAGGCCAGCGTCTCGACCAAAAAAACCGCCAGGGTTTCGGCTGTGGCTTCTGGGTTCACGGAAAGCATAGTGCTGGGTCTACGCGCGGTGGCTTTGATGTCGGCATTCGACGGGAAGTGGAAGTTGAGGGCGCGTTCGGCGGCCTCGTTGAGTTTTTTTGAATCGAGAGATTCATAGGGGGACGCCGGGTCTGTGACCGGCGGGTTCGGCGTTATCTTGAACATATTTCGTGCTCCAAAGTAGTGGAGCCGTCACCGAATCGCTGCTAAACGAAGGTGGTAGCTGTGCGCAGGTTAGCAGACCGGGGAGACACGAAACCGGCGCGCCCGAGGGCGCCCTGCGCACAGCTACCATGAAGTGCAGGCATGAAATTACCTGACTGTCTGGAATGCAAATGCGCTTCGTATCACCACGGGCTGCTAAACCCGATCACTGATGGGCAGTGACGGGAATCAAGTTACCGAGCGGGTCCAAAGCGCACAAGCCGGCGGATTCTGGTGCAGCCGTAGGCAACGGCGCAAGGTTTTGTAGCTTTCAGGAAGTAACTTTGAGGTCTTTTAAACAGTCTCTTCGATCAATGTTGACTGTGCCTCGGTCTTCGCGGGCAAGCCCGCTCCCGCAGGTTCTGCGTCCTAACAAGCGACTTGGCAAGGACCACCAGATCGGCCCCCTGTCATTTAATTACCTCACCCCCCTCATTTGTAGAGGTCCATCCGACGCCCGCGCCCTATAGGGTATGCCTGCATATCAGAGGCTTGCGGCCGTCTGTTCGGGCCACTTCCAAAACTATAAAAATAGAGGTGAGGCAGATGAAATTTTCCAGGCTGTTTATCGCCGTTGCATCGACAACGGCATTTTCCTGCATGGCGCTGGTGGGGTGTCAGACCCAGGGTTCGACACCGGCTGAGATGGTGATGCGCAACGGCTATGTCTATACCGTCGATGGCAAGAACTCGGTGCAGCAGGCGATCGCCGTCACGGGTGGGAAGATCGTTTATGTCGGCAGCGATGAAGGTGTTGCTTCGTACATCGGCACGCAGACCCAGCTGATCGATCTGGAGGGACGCATGTTGATGCCCGGCTTCGTCGATGCGCACATGCATCCGGGGGACGGTGGTCGCGCCATGACGCTGTGCGACCTGAAATACCAGACGATGACCCGCAAGGTTTTCCAGGAAACCATTCAGGCGTGTCTGGATGCCGACAAGGGCAAGGGCCCTGATGTCTGGCTTGAAGTGGGCAGCTGGGACCGCATGGGCATGACCGGGCTCGATGGCGATCCGGACAAATCGACCCTGGATGCACTCAAGACCACTCGCCCGATTCAGGTCCGTTCCACCGACTTCCATACCGTGCTGACAAACTCCCGCGGCCTGGCGATCGCGGGCATCAACAAGCACACCGCCAATCCGGGGGATGGCAAGTACGTGCGCGACAGCGCCGGCGACCCGACCGGTATTTGCGAGGACGGTGCCGCCGATGCCATGGCCGCCGTGGTGCCGCCCGCCACCGACGCAGAAAAACTCAACCAGACCCGCGCGGCGCTCGACGCCATGCGCCAGCAAGGCATCACCAGTTTCTTCGATGCCTTGTCGGGACCTGAAAATGGCAAAGCGT
Organism: Pseudomonas sp. S2_A02; assembly: GCF_054668495.1. Classification (NCBI taxonomy): domain Bacteria; kingdom Pseudomonadati; phylum Pseudomonadota; class Gammaproteobacteria; order Pseudomonadales; family Pseudomonadaceae; genus Pseudomonas; species Pseudomonas sp. S2_A02. Next base: position 5,957,685 of record NZ_CP162776.1, read on the forward strand.
TTACCACCCTGCAACAGTCGGGCGAGCTGACCGCACGGGCCTTGCTGGCGATCAAACTCGACCCTGCCGCCGCCGCTGCAGACCCGGCAAAAACCATTGCCGAGGCCAAGGCATTGGCCAATACCTACGACCAGGGCGAGGCCAAAGTCGCGCCGAGTGTGAGCATGCGCCACGTCAAATTGTTCATGGACGGCATCATCAACGCTCCAGCGGATACCGGGGCAATGTTGACGCCGTACCTGCGCAATGCCGGCACGGATGCCGCGCCCAAGTGGACGCCTGGCAAGAATGCCGGTGAGCTGTATTTTCCGCCGCAAGTGCTCAATCCGCTGCTGTTGCAAGCGGTGCAGGCCGGTCTCGATCCGCATCTTCACGCCACCGGGGACCGAGCGGTGCGTGACTCGTTGAACGGTATCGAATACGTGCGGCAGCAACTGCCGGGCAACGGTTTTCGTCCGACCATTACTCACGCCGAATCGGTGGACCCCGCCGACTATGCACGCTTCAAGGCGCTCGACGTGACCGCCAACATGTCCTTCCAGTGGGCCCAGCAGGCGCCGTCCACGGTTGACGGCACCAGCGATCATCTCGGGCCTGCGCGTTTTGCCCGCATGGAACCATCGGGCAGCATCAGCCGCGCTGGCGGTCGGGTTGCTTATGGCAGCGACTGGCCTGTCGACCCGCTCGATGAGTTCCTGGCGCTGAAGATCGGGGTCACCCGTTCAGGCGATCCGCTCAACCCGCACAGCTATGGCCCCCAATACGCGGGCAAGTTGAATGCCGACCCGGCGTTGTCGCGCACTGATGTGCTGCGCACCATCACCCTGAACGCCGCCGAGCAATTGAAACTGGACGCTGTCGTCGGTTCGGTCGAGGTCGGAAAATTCGCCGACTTGATCGTGTTGGACAAGAACTTCATGCAGGTGCCAGAGGATGAGTTGGGCCGAAACGACGTGCTGCTGACGATGGTCGGCGGCAAGGTTGTGTGGGCCAAGGCGCCGTTCGTTGGGCTTGATCCGAAGGCGTTGTCACAAGCTTCCACATCCCGAACCGTCCAATAAAAACAAGAGAGTGTTCCGATGCAACGATTCATTCCCAACCTGTTGGCCGCAGCCTTGGCCCTTTCCTCGGTGCAAGCCATGGCCGCCGCTGATCTTGTGCTGTTCAACGGCAAGGTCTTTACCGCCGAACCCGGTCAAGCGCTGGTTCAGGCCGTGGCGGTGCAAGACGGCAAGATTCTTAAAGTGGGCAGCAATGCCGAGATCAACGCCCTGGCCGATGCCCAGACACAACGAATCGATCTGGCGGGCAAAGTGCTGATGCCTGGAATGATTGATACCCATAGTCACCCGGTGGTTGCGGCCTTCGACAGCCAAGGGGCCAATTTGCTGGATGAAGTAAAGCCGTTGCCGGAACTCGAGCAATGGGTGATCGAGCAGGATGAAGCGGGGCGTGCACGGGCCGGTGACGTGATCAGCATTGCCGGGGTGAGTTCGGCCTATTGGGAGAAAAGCCGCGAGCTTGGTCAGCGCTTCAATCAGGGCCGCTGGGCGGACCAACCGGTGGTCCTCAGCGGGATTGACGGGCATACCGGCTGGGCCAACAACGCGATGCTCAAGCGTCTGAAGATCGACGCGGCATTGGTAAAAGGTCTGTCGGAACAGGACCGCAGCTTCGTCGGGCATGCAGTGGACTTCACTCCCAATGGATTGTTCGCTGAGTCGCGCTGGGACAAGGTGCGCAGTCAGATCCCCGCCCCCGGCAACGAGGTCATGCTGAAGGCTGCCCGCGAGGCGGTGAAGGTTAACAATCAATATGGCGTTACCGCCTGGATGGATGCGGCAGCGAATGCCGGAAGTGGTGATTCGCTGTTCGATTTCCGGGCCACCGAGCAGAGTTACGGTGTTCTACCGCTTTACCGCGAACTGGCAGAGAAGGGCGAGCTCAATGCCCACGTCGCGGCGCTGCTGCTGACCAACTCAAAAAGTCGGCCGGCGGACCTGGAGGTGTTGGCCAAGGTAATGAAGAAATTCGAGGGCGTGCCCAACCTGAGCTTCCCTGGCATCAAAGTCTTCGCTGACGGCGTTCTGGAGTTTCCGGGGCAGACGGCAGCGGTGATTGTTCCGTTCACCAACAGTCACAAAAACGGTCAGTTGCTGATCGACCCGGCACACTTCGGCGAGTTGGTAGTCGCGGCGGAGAAGCGTGACTGGATTGTGCACACGCATGCGGTCGGCGACCGTGCCGTACGTGAGTCACTCAATGGCATTGAATACGCGCGCAAGCTCAACCCGACACCGATGGCCCACAGCATTACTCACTTGCAACTGGTCAATCCAAAGGAGTTTCCGCGCTTCAAGCAACTTGGCGTAATCGCTTCCATGCAGCTGCTGTGGGCTACCGGCGAGTCTTACACGGTGGAGTTGGTCAAGCCGTATATCAGCGCGTTCGCTTACGGTTATCAGTATCCCGCCAGATCCTTGCATAACGCCGGTGCGCTCATCGCCGGTGGCAGTGACTGGCCGGTGTCCAGCCCCAACCCGTGGAACGCCATCGCTCAGGCCAGCACTCGCAAAGGGCCGCTGGGTGTGTTGAATGCCAATGAAAGCATTGATCGCCAGACCATGTTCTACGCCTACACCCTCAATGCCGCCAAAGTCCTGCGGCTGGATCAACAGATTGGCTCGCTGGCGCCCGGCAAACAGGCCGATCTGATCATCCTCGACCGCGATGTGTTCAAGGTCAGCGACGACGAACTGTTCGACACCAAGGTCCTGAAGACTTTCTTCGCTGGCAAGCAGGTTTACGCGCCCGCGTCCTGACGACTATCCGCCGGCAGCACCGAAAAAAATGCTCCTGCTCCTCGCATGGCGAGGGGCAGGGCAACGCCATGCCCAAAATCACCCGCTGATCCATAAAAATAAGAGACTTGTATGAACGTACGCTCAGCATTGACCCTTGCCAGCCTTGTATTGGCTCCCCTGACCAGCCACGCACTGACACTTGATGACAACTTCAGCCTGGACATGACCCTGGGCGTTGTCAGCGACTACCGCACGCGTGGCATTTCGCAAACCCTGGGGGATCCGGCGGTTCAGGCCGGCGCCACGCTGGTGCACAGCAGCGGCTTGTACATTGGCGCCTGGACCTCAAATGTCGATTTCGGCGGCCCCTACAAGACCCGGCAGGAACTCGATTACTACGCGGGCTACTACTGGCAGGCGACCGAAGCAATCAGTCTCGATCTGGGGTACCTCAAGTACGACTATCCAAAGGAAGGCCAATTCAACATGAGTGAGGTCTACGCCATCCTTGACGTTTATGGGGTGAAACTCGGCGCCAATTACTCAAACGATACGCCGAACTTCTTTGGCGAGGACCAGGACACCCTCTACACCTACCTCAGCTACAAAGTCGAACTGCCAGCCGAGATCGGCCTGAACCTGCGCGTGGGTCGCAACGATGTCAAAGACCCGGCGTTCTGGTCCACCAACGGTGAAAGCCGTGATGCCTACACCGAGTGGGAAGCCAAACTGACCCGTGACTTCGTGGGCGTGACCTGGGGACTCAGCTACATCGATACCGACCTGTCGAAAAGCGAATGCGCGAGCTGGTACGGCTATGGCGATCTATGCACTGCCACCGTGGTAGCCAGTGCCAGCAAGGCCTTCTAAGGGATCAAGCCCACACGATAAAAACAACAAACTGTTCTTCACAGGAAAAACACCGTAATGACCAAGGTCAACGATAGTCAGCAGCGCAGTCCCCTGATCGAGACACGTTCGATCGATTACATTCCCGAGGCCGAGCGTCATGGCAGCCTCTACAGCCAGTTCACCCTTTGGCTCGGCGCCAACCTGCAGATCACCGCGATCGTCACCGGCGCTTTGGCCGTGGTGCTGGGTGGCGATGTGTTCTGGTCACTGATTGGTTTGCTGATCGGCCAGTTGCTCGGCGGTGCGGTGGTTGCCCTGCATGCGGCTCAAGGGCCGAAGCTCGGGTTGCCGCAGATGATCTCCAGTCGCGTGCAATTCGGCGTCTATGGGGCGGCGATCCCGATTGTGCTGGTGTGCCTGATGTACCTCGGCTTCAGCGCTACCGGCGCGGTACTGTCGGGGCAGGCCATTGCCCAGCTGATGGATGTCAGCGACAGCGTCGGCATCCTGATTTTCGCCGCCTGCATCGCGTTCCTGACTATCTTCGGTTATCGGGTGATTCACTTGGTCGGACGGGTCGCCAGCGTGTTGGGCATCGTTGCTTTCGTCTATCTGTTTACCCGGTTGATGACGCTCAACGACATCGGTCTGCTGCTGGAAAATCGCCATTTCGGCTGGAGCACTTTCCTGCTGGCGGTATCCCTTTCCGCGTCCTGGCAGATCGCGTTTGGTCCTTATGTGGCTGACTACTCACGCTACCTGCCGAGCAAGACCTCGTCCTGGAAGACGTTCACCGCTGTAGGCCTGGGAACGGTGCTGGGCGCTCAAGCGTCCATGGTGCTGGGAGTGTTCGCTGCTGCGTTGGCGGGCACGAGTTTTCGCGGGCATGAAGTTGCCACCATCGTTGGGCTGGGCAGCACCGGCGTGATCGCTTCCTTGCTGTATTTGAGCGTGGTGTTCGGCAAGGTCACGGTGTCGACCCTCAACGCCTATGGCAGTTTCATGTGCGTGGCCACCATCATCAGTGGCTTTCGTCGTGGCTTTGAGATATCCGCCGGTAAACGCATGCTGTTTGTGCTGGCGATTGTCGGCGCGTCGACCGCGCTTGCATTGCTGGGGCAGCACTCGTTTCTCACGACGTTCAAATACTTCATTCTGTTTTTGTTGACCTTCTTCACGCCGTGGAGCGCGATCAACCTGGTGGATTATTACTTCATCAACAAAGAGCGTTATGACATTCCCGCGTTGTCCGACCCGGCGGGGCGCTATGGCCGCTGGAATGTGTTGGGGATCAGCGTGTATGTCTTCGGCGTGCTGGTTCAGCTGCCTTTTGTCGACACTCACTTCTATTCCGGACCGATGGTAACGCAGCTTGGCGGTGTCGATATTTCCTGGATCGTCGGACTGGTGGTGCCGGGCATTCTCTACTACTGGGTGGCCAGGACAACCGGGCTTGCCGTGTCGGTCGAAGGCCATTCGAAGGCTTGAATGCCCCGTCGATCAAGCGCTGCAGAATGGGCGCGGCGATAACTACCTTGTGTTCAAGCGTCTCCTATACTGATCCGCGTTGACAGGTTCAACGCAGATTCTGAAGGCCGTTGGAACAGCAGCCAGCGGCTTCCCTACGACTCAACAGTAAGGAGAACGAACATGGCAATCCGTATTGGCGACGAAGCACCGGACTTCACCGTCGAAAGCACCGAAGGCCCGCTGCATTTCCACGAGTGGATCGGCGACAAGTGGGCGATTCTGTTTTCGCACCCCAAGGACTTCACCCCGGTGTGCACCACTGAGCTCGGCTACATGGCAGGGCTCAAGCCAGAGTTCGATAAACGCAACACCAAGATCGTCGGGCTCAGCGTCGACCCTGTCAGTAATCACCAGACCTGGGCCAAAGACATCGAAGAGACCCAAGGGCATGCGGTCAACTATCCGATGATCGGGGACGAGAACCTGGTGGTGGCTAAGCTCTACGACATGATTCATCCGAATGCCAGTGGCGGCGCACGGACTGCCGTGGACAACGCTACGGTGCGTTCAGTGTTCATCATCGGCCCGGACAAAAAGGTCAAGGCGATGCTGATCTACCCGATGAGCGCCGGGCGCAACTTCGATGAAGTGCTGCGACTGCTCGATTCTTTGCAATTGAACGCCAAGCACACCGTCGCTACCCCGGTGAACTGGCGTCCGGGCGAGGACGTGATCATTCCCACTTCGGTTTCCGATGAGGACGCCAGGAAGAAATATCCGGATGGCTTCAAAACGGTGAAACCTTATTTGCGCACGGTGGCGCAACCGAAGTAACCGATCTGTTGGGAGACACAATGCCAGTCAATTAAGCGAAATCCATGTGGGAGCGGGCTTGCTCGCGAAAGCGGTGTGTCAGGCGACATCAATGTTGACTATGCCGTCGCCTTCGCGAGCAAGCCCGCTCCCACAGGTGTTACTCGCCCTCGAGTGCGAGTTCGCTCGGGTCGGCCCCGCACATCTGGGCCAACACCTGAACCACCAGGGCATGATCCTCACGCTGGGGCAGCCCTGAAACGGTAACGGCGCCAATGCACCCCACGCCCTTGACCGACACCGGGAAGCTGCCGCCATGATCGGCATAATCACGCAGCGGCAACCCCATCAAACCTTCGAGTGAATCGCCCTGAAGCTTAAAGGACAGGCCTACGCGGTATGAGCTGAGTTCCATCAGTTCCACGACATTTCGCTTGCGTCGTGCCCAGTCGGTATTGCTGGCGGAGGTTCCCGGCATCGAGTAGAAAAACACGGTATCCCGCGCCAGCCTGACCTCAATCGTGGCGGACACGCCTTGCTCCTCGCAGGCGCTTTTCAAACGGGTGCCCAAGTCCCAGGCCGTCGCTTTGTCGAAGCGCTCGAACCTCAGGGTTTCTTCCTGGAGCGCGATGCGTTGCAGGTCGGTTTTGATGTCCATGATTTCTCCCTCATCCCTTTCGGGCGGTCGTACTGTTACGCACGGTTAATGTGAACGGCAGCACCACATGGCGCTCCGGGATGGGCTTTTTTTCAATGAGGGCGATCAGCATTTCAACGGCCTTTTGGCCAAAGATTTCGGCGGGTTGCGCGATGGTCGTCAACGCCGGATCACAGTAGGCCGCGAACGGAATGTCATCGAAACCGACCAACGAAATATCGTCGGGTACCCGCAAACCCTGTTGTTTGATGCGCTTCAATGCACCGATCGCCATTTCATCGTTTTCGCAAAAGAACGCGGTCGGACGGTCGGCCAAATCCAGCAACATTCCCGCGCCATCAAAACCGGCCTGCAACGTGAAGTCCCCGTGGCAGATCAATTGTGGGTCTGACTCGATACCGGCCTGGTGCAATGCATCTTGATAACCGGCCACACGGTCGCGTGTGAGTGGGCTGCTTTTCGGGCCTTTGATCAGGCCGATCCGGCGATGACCCAGATCGATCAGATGCTCCGTCATGGCCTTGGCCGCTGCCCGGTTGTCGAGGCTGATCGTCGGGTGCCGCCCGCCTTGAATCACCTCGCAGGCGTTGACCAAGGGCGGTGACTCACCATTGGGGAAGGGCGATTCAAAAGGATCGTAGGCGCGCAACTGAATCACGCCGTCGGCCTGATGGGCATACACCAGCGCGGCAAATTCCCGTTCGATTTCCTCGCGGCCCTGGGTGTCGCACAACAACAGTCGGTAACCGGCCGCCTGTGCCGCCTGTTGGGCACCGCTGATCACTCGTGCAAAAAACGTGTTGGCGATGGCCGGGACCAGAATCACCAGGTTGCCGGTTCTGCGCGAACGAAACTGCACGGCCATGAGGTTCGGCCGGTAGCCGGCCTGTTCCACGGCTGCGTTGACCTTGTCCCGGGTTTCGGGGAGTACGCGCTCGGGCGACTTCAGCGTTCTGGACACGGTGGCCACCGAGACGCCGGCCAGCCGGGCTACTTCACGGATATTGGACAAGACGACCTCGTTATCGAACCGGCAGATGTACACATGGCCGGCGAGCTTACCGCAGTCCGGCCGTGCGCTGAAATGACCTTCATTGTTAATCCCGGGTTTGACACCCGAAGTAACTGAGCTTAAATTTCCGGCAGTATGTAACCGGTTACATCATAGTCAATCCTGAGCGCTAATCCGCCCCGAACAAGAGAAAATTCGCGATGAACGTTGCAACGGCAAAAATAAGAATGGGGTTTGTCGGGGGCGGCGAGGGCGCTTTCATCGGCAAAGCCCACCGCCAGGCCGCCGGCCTCGATGGCCGTTTTGAACTGGTGTGCGGTGCATTCAGCCGAGACGCCCGCAACAATCAGGACACTGGCGCTGCGCTGGGATTGTCCGCCTCACGCTGCTACGGCGACTGGCAGCAGATGCTCGATAGCGAGCGCGCATTGCCGGCCGACCAGCGCATGGAGCTGTTGGTCATTGTCACGCCCAATCACTTGCACGCGCCGATTGCCAGCCAGGCATTGAGCGCGGGTTTTCATGTGTTCAGCGAAAAGCCCGCGGCACTCAATCTGTCCGAGCTTTTGGCGCTCAAGGCAGTGGTGAAAAGCAGCGACCGCCTCTATGGGCTGGCCCACACGTATCTGGGTTATCCAATGGTCTGGCAGGCGCGCAAGATGGTGCGTACCGGCGTGATCGGCGCTGTGCGCAAGGTCATCGTCGAGTACCCGCAGGGCTGGCTGAGTCGGGATGTGGCCGGGCAGGGCAACAAGCAGGCGAGTTGGCGCGATCAGCCCGAGCAGTCCGGGCTGGGCGGCTGCATTGGCGACATTGGCACCCATGCCTTTTCACTCGCTGAATTCGTCGTGGACCAACCCATCGAACAGGTGTGCGCAACCTTGGGTTCGCACATTGCCGGGCGGCAGCTGGACGATGACGCGGCGATGCTGTTCAAGATGGCCGCCGGGGCCAGCGGGGTGTTGATCGCCAGCCAGGTCTGCGCCGGCGAAGAGAACCCGTTGAAGATCCGCGTCTATGGCGACAAGGGCGGGTTGGAGTGGCGTCAGGAAGAGCCCGCGAGCCTGATCCATCGTTCCCTCGATCAACCGTTGAGCATCCTTCGTTCCGGTGTCGGCCAGCCTTGGTTGTGCGAGGCCGCCAGCCAGCGCATGCGTTTGCCTGCCGGGCATCCCGAAGGGTATCTCGAGGCCATGGCCAATCTCTATGGTGATTTCGCCACCGCGATCCGCAGCAACGTCGAAGGCAACGATGCCCCTGGCGTGCCGGGCATCGACGTCGGGTTGCGTGGCATGGCGTTCATCGAAGCAGTGATCGCCAATCATCGCGGCGACGCGAAGTGGACCGAACTGGTCTGCAACCCATGAATCCGGAGAACCCTCCCGTGAACCACACCTCCCCAACACCGACAGGCCTGCGCGGCCCGGGTATTTTTCTCGCGCAGTTCATGTCCGCCGAAGCGCCCTTCGACACGCTCGCCAACATTGCCCGCTGGGCCGCAGGGCAGGGTTACAAAGCCATTCAATTGCCGACCCTGGGCACGCAATACATCGACCTGGCGCGCGCCGCCGACAGTCAGGATTACTGTGATGAGTTGAAAGCCGTCTGCGCCCAGGCAGGTGTCGAAATCAGCGAGCTGTCGACGCATTTGCAGGGCCAACTGGTGGCGGTGCATCCGGCGTTCGATACGTTGTTCGATGACTTCGCCCCCGCGCATTTACGCGGCCAGCCTCAGGCGCGCACCGAGTGGGCCATCGATCAGTTGAAGCTCGCCGCGCGCGCCAGCCAACGCTTGGGGCTGAAGGCGCACGCGACGTTTTCCGGTGCGCTGCTCTGGCCCTATGTCTACCCGTGGCCGCAACGCCCGAGCGGTCTGGTCGAGCAGGGGTTTGCCGAGCTCGCCAAGCGCTGGTTGCCGATTCTCGATTGTTTCGAGCACGCCGGCGTCGACCTCTGCTACGAGATCCATCCCGGTGAAGACCTGCACGATGGCGCCTCGTTCGAGCGTTTCCTTGAGGCCGTCGATCACCATCCGCGCGCCGCGATCCTCTACGACCCGAGTCATTTGCTGCTTCAGCAAATGGACTATCTGGGTTTCATCGATCGCTATCACGAGCGTATCCGCATGTTCCACGTCAAGGACGCCGAGTTCCGGCCCGATGCTCGCTCGGGTGTCTACGGCGGTTATCAAGGTTGGGTCGATCGGCCTGGCCGCTTCCGTTCTTTGGGTGATGGGCAGATCGATTTCAAATCGATTTTCAGCAAATTGACGCAGTACGACTTTACCGGCTGGGCGGTTCTGGAATGGGAGTGTTGCCTGAAGGATTCGGAGCAGGGCGCCGCAGAAGGAGCGGCCTTTATCCGACAGCACATGATCACCAAGACTCAAAAGGCGTTCGACGATTTCGCCAGCGTGACGTCCGACGAAGGTTTCAATCGTCGATTGCTGGGTTTGCCCGACGCCTGAATACAACCTTGTTCGTTCCTCTCTCCGCAAAAAAACAATAAGACGGTGACTGATATGACCACGATGACTGCGCGATTAAGCGTAATGATGTTCCTGCAGTTCTTTATCTGGGGCGGATGGTTCGTAACCCTAGGCACCTTCCTCTCCAGTAACCTGGGGGCCAGTGGTGGGCAGATTGGAATGGCGTTCTCGACGCAGTCCTGGGGCGCGATCATCGCGCCCTTTGTGATCGGGTTGATTGCCGACCGCTACTTCAATGCCGAGCGCATTCTTGCGGTGTTGCATCTGATCGGCGCGGTGCTGCTGTTGCAACTCTATCGAACGCCTGACTTCAGCGCGTTTTACCCGTTCGTGCTGGCCTACATGATGATTTACATGCCGACGCTGGCGTTGGTGAATTCGGTGGCGTTCCGGCAGATGCGCGACCCGGCCCTGGAGTTCTCGCGGATCAGAGTGTGGGGCACTATCGGCTGGATTGTCGCGGGTGTGGTGATCAGCTTTGTGTTTGCCTGGGATTCGCAACAAGCGATCTCATCCGGTGGCTTGCGCAATACGTTTCTGATGTCGGCCATCGCCTCCCTTGTACTCGGGCTCTACAGCTTCAGCCTGCCGCGCACCGCGCCGCTCAAACCTGAGCCGGGCAGTGTCGGCTTAAAGCAAATGCTGGGGCTGGACGCCTTGGGTTTGTTGAAGGATCGCAGTTACCTGGTGTTCTTCATCGCCTCTATTTTGATCTGCATTCCGTTGGCGTTTTATTACCAGAATGCCAACCCGTTTCTGGCGGAAATCGGCGTGACCAACCCAACCGCCAAGATGGCGATCGGGCAGGTCTCGGAAGTGCTGTTCATGTTGCTCCTGCCGCTGTTCATCCAGCGTTTCGGCATCAAGATCGCGCTGCTGGTGGGGATGCTGGCGTGGGCGTTGCGCTACCTGTTGTTCGCCTACGGCAACAACGGGGACCTCGCGTTCATGTTGTTCACTGGCATCGCCTTGCATGGCATCTGCTATGACTTCTTCTTTGTTTCGGGGCAGATCTACACCGATGCCAAAGCCTCGGAGCGTTTCAGAAGCTCCGCGCAAGGGCTGATCACGCTTGCGACGTACGGCTTGGGCATGCTGATTGGCTTTTGGGTGGCCGGGGCGGTCACCGATCACTATGCGTCGGCTGACAGCCACCAATGGAAAAACATCTGGCTGTTCCCGGCAGGGTTCGCGTTGGCGATATTTTTCTGTTTTTCGCTGGCCTTCAAAGGGCGGCAAAGCGTGGCAGCGCCGTCGAGTATTTGAATCATGACCCGAGTCTGAAGAACACCGGTCAGTAAAGGTGCACAACCGTGCGAGCGGGCTTGCTCGCGAAAGCGGTGGGTCAGGCGACATCAATGTTGCTCGTGCCGCCGTCTTCGCGAGCAAGCCCGCTCCCACAGGGTTTGCGATTAATCGACTGGCATTTCAGGGGTTATGGAACGCGCTTCACTCAAGGTGCGCCAAACAGCATCGTCCAATAAACACCCTCATCACTGCGTGAATCGGCGGCATAGGCCGCGCCCACTTGGGTAAACATCGGGTTCATCAGGTTGGCGCAATGCCCGGGGCTGGCCAGCCAGCCGGCCATCGCTTTGTTCGGTGAGCTTTGCCCGGCGGCGATGTTTTCGCCAATCTGCCGGCCTCGATAGCCGGCGGCTTTGGCCCGATCCAATGGCATATCACCGTCGGGATCGCGGTGAGCAAAGTAATTGCCGTAGGCCATCGCTTTACTGTGCCCTTGCGCGGCGGCCCCCAGGGCGGCATTCCAGGTCAACGGTCGTGCGGCGGCAAAGCGTTGGCGCCCGCACAGGCGCGGCCTGGCCCGTGCCGCATTGACCTGTGCCAGCAACGCCTTGCCCGCTTCTCGCGAATCGCCAACACGTCCGTCGAGCACCGGTTGCGCCAGCACCACCTGCCATTCGCTACGGGAGCGAGTGACGCCAATATCGGCGAACTGAGTATCGAGCAACGCCCCGCAATAGTCGCTCTCAAGCATGTCAAACGCCTCATCGGCATCTTGCGCGCCGACCACGCGAATGGTGCGCACCGTCACCGCTTGATAGCCGTTGGCCTTCAAGGCACTCCGCAAACCGCCGCCATAGCCTACCGGCAACGCCAGGTTCGATTTCAGCGACAACGGCCGCAACGGCTTGACCGTACGCCCCGCACAGCGATCAGGATCGGCGCGGTAGTCGTTGATGACTTCCACCAGTTGCCGCTCCCCACTGGCATGGGCGGGGCTGGCGAGTAGCGGGAGCAAAGGCATCAGGCACAGAGAAACAAAGCGACAGCGGCGGACGGTTGGGCGCATGAACGGACAGCTCTGATGAGATGACGGCGATAGGGGGGTAGGAACGAGCAATGACCGTAGGAGCGCTTCGTTGGGTGAGCTTCTTTTACGGCACGGCTAAGACTGCGGGTCTGAAGACTGGTTCACGAGGGGAAGAGACAAATTTAGCGGCGCCGTCGTGGGGGCTGATTCAGGCATGCATTGGTCAGTCCGCCGGGGACATCAGCCGCGCTGGCTGGTACCGTACCGACATCCTTCAGAGGTACAGGGACATGACGAAAACCAGGGGTGACAAAGACTGGGTAAAGCGCTCGGCTCAGCCGTTGAAGATGGAGCGCATCGAAGCCTTTTTTGGCGGCCATGGGTTTACCCCGCATCGCCACGACACGTACGCCATCGGACGAACGCTGTCAGGTGTTCAAAGCTTCCAGTACCGCAACACCAAGCGTCACAGCCTGCCCGGGAAAACCGTCGTTTTGCATCCGGACGAATTGCATGACGGTGAAGCCGGCACCGAAGCGGGTTTTCATTATCGGATGATCTACATCGAACCCGCTTTGATTCAGCAAGTATTAGGCGGCAAACCCTTGCCCTTCATCGAGGGTGGTATATCGAGCGACCCACGGCTTTATGCCGCGACCCAGGTGCTGCTGCAAAACCTCGACGCTTGCATCGAGCCCCTGGAAGAAGACGATGCCATTTACGATCTCGCGCAGGCGCTGGATGCGAACTCGGGGCAACGCGGGCGGCGCAAGTCGTTTGATTTCGCAGCGGCCGAACGCGCGCGTGCGTTGATCCATGAGTCGCTGGATCGAGTCATTACCCTGGAGGAGTTAGCGCAGGCGAGTGGTCGAGACCGCTGGAGCCTGAGCCGTGATTTTCGTGCGCTGTACGGTACGAGCCCCTATCGTTACATGACTCAACGACGCCTCGATCTGGCAAGAGCACTGATGTTCGGGGGCCACTCGATGGCGGAGGCGGCCGTATCCGCAGGTTTTTTCGATCAAAGCCACATGACGCGTCAATTCGTCCAGACCTACGGTGTCTCACCCGGTCGATGGATGAAAAGGCTGGGCCTGGTTTAAGGGCGCTCGACTTGCACAATCATGCAATACGCAGTGCTGATCCTCTCCTAAAGTCAGACCTCGATAACTTGGCTAGTGAGGGCGACTCAAATGCATTCCCAACTTGGCGTGACTACCTGTACCGCGATTAACTTTGCTGAAAAATTTGCTTTGTTCAGCGAGCAATGGGCGCCCAAGGTCATTGCCGAAATGAACGATTACCAGTTCAAGGTAGTGAAAATCGAAGGCGACTTTGTCTGGCATTCACACGCCGACACCGATGAAACCTTCATCATCCTCGAAGGCGAGCTTCGCATTGATCTTCGAGAGGGCACCGTCGTGGTCCGGCAGGGAGAAATGTACGTTGTCCCCAAGGGCGTCGAACACAAGCCTTATGCCGAGCGAGAGGTGAAGATGTTACTGATCGAGCCGCGTGGCGTGCTGAATACCGGCGATCAGGAGGGAGAAAGAACCGCAATCAATGATGTCTGGATTTAGACGCTTCAGTATTTTCTCCATTTTTGTATGGGGGAGCAGGGCTCAGGCGCCTTAACGGCAAAATAGCTGCCGAACAGGTTGCTGTAGAAGGACGGGTGTTCGCCCATGATCTGGCCCAGCGAAGTGCATTATTGATGAGGGCTTTGAGGCTCTATCGGTACATCTGCCAGCAAGCGTTCAGGCGCGCAGTGTCATTCTCTGACTCAATGAATTTGCGGCGTTTTCGTTGAAAAGGCTCGATGACAGGTGGCGAAGTGCCTCTCGTCGGAAGACAACGCGGCTATTTCGCGCTTTTCAGCTATTCTTGCGGCATCTGGACGGTGGCCATGACGTACTGGCACACGATGCGCAAGGAAGGGAAGACAAAATGGATGATGTGCATTGCGTGCAAGTTATCGCTGTAACTGGCGGTAAAGGTGGCGTGGGCAAGACAACGGTGGCGGTCAACCTTTCGTTGGCGCTGGCCAAAATGGGGCGGCGCGTCGTATTGCTGGACGCCGATCTGGGCCTGGCGAATATCGATATTCTGTTGGGGCTGACCCCGCGCTATACACTGGCCGATGTCATTGAAGGGCGTTGCGAGCTGTCCGAGGCATTGTTGCCAGGACCCGGAGGCATTCGTGTTGCCCCGGCCTCTTCTGGCTTGCAGAGCATGATTCATCTGGAGCCTGCTCAATACCGTGCGCTGATCCAGTCCTTTAGCGATATTGGCGATAAGCTGGATGTGCTGGTGATCGATACGGCCGCCGGTATCGGTGGCTCAGTGGTCAACTTCATCCGCGCGGCGCAGGAAGTGATGGTGGTCGTGTGTGATGAACCCACCTCAATCAGCGGCGCCTACGGGCTGATCAAACTGCTCAACCTGAACTACGGTCTGCATCGTTTTCGGGTGTTGGTCAACATGACAGGAAGTCCGGCGGAAGGCCGCAATCTGTTTGCCAAGCTGGAAAAGATTACCGACATGTTCCTGGATGTCTCGTTGCAATACGTCGGCGCAATACCCAACGATGAATGTGCGCACAAAGCCGTGCAGAAGGGGCGTGCAGTGTTTGAAGCTTTCCCCCGTTCCAAATGTGCTCAAGCCTTCCAGGCCCTGGCTCACAACGTCGACACCTGGCCTTTGCCGACTCATCCGAGAGGGCATGTGGAATTCTTTGTTGAGCAACTCGTGCAGAATTCGGGCAGGTGAGCCTCAAGGCCTTGTAATGTTGTTCACTTAAGCGCTCATCAGTCATGCCTGCCTTTGTGGCGAGCTCCCTCGCCACAGGTTTCTCACTGACTCAAAACCAGACTCAAATCACAACTTGTAGCCGATCTGCCGCAACAAGTTCTTGCGCCACAGAATGTCTTCATCGCCTTCTATGTCTTTGGCACAGAAGCCATCCACCACGCCCAAAATCCCGCGCCCCTGTTCCGTCTCAGCAACAATCACCTCAGTTGGATTGGCTGTCGCACAAAAAATACGGCACACCTCTGGAACCATTTTGACGGTGTTCAACACGTTCAGTGGATAGAAACCGTCGCCCAGGAAAATGATGAAGCTATGGCCCGCGGCAATGGCTTGCGCATTTTTCTGTGCAAGTTCGATCATGGCGGTATCGGTGCCGGACCATCGCACCAGGCATTTGCCGGAGGCTTCACAAAAGGCCACGCCAAACTGAATACCTGGCACGGCGTTGACCAACGCTTCGTGGATGTCCTCGACGGACTTGATGAAGTGCGTCTGGCCCAAAATGAAGTTCGTCTCTTGCGGCTTGTCGATTTTCAACGTGATGAGTTGCATTTCAAACGCCTCCTTTCACGATGCTGCGAACCAGCGTCTGGCCTCTGATCAAGCCGGGACGGTGTCTTGCTCTGCTGGCGGTGTCTCTGGGTAGACGCGAACTTCACCCAGTTTTCTTATCGTCGACTTAGGCAAGGTCGGCGCATCAAGAAGAATCGAATCAATGCGCTTGCGGATGTCAAAAACGATTGGGCCCAGGATAGCCTCGTCCTTGCCGCTGGCGATTTCGTCCTGAATCTCACGAGATATCGCCCCGAGTTTCTCGGCGGTGTCTTTGTGCCCGGCAGCCCGGGTGTCAAAGTTCAGGAAGGTCTGAACCGAACTCAACACCAGGGTCAGGAGTGACAAGACGCCGGCTACGTATTGGAGCCATACGGGCGAGGAGTCACTGATCGAACCAAAGACGCTGGCGCTGACAATCGCCGACAGAACAACGCAGGGGATACCCAGTTTCCAGCTGAACTTCTCGAAATCCCGGGCACTGATTTCATGTTCAATCTGCAACCGAACGATCATGCGATTCCATTTGGTCAGTAGCTCGAGCCGGCTCATGGTTGCAGTCCTTGGCAGGGGGGATTCAGAGGAATATTAGCTTCTATTTGGCCGCCTGTTAGGGTTCGCAGACAGGATGAAGTTGAGGCGCCAGGCCTTCTTCCTCTCGCAGCTGGCGACTCATGTCGTCGCAGCTCTGCGACCAGGCTGTCAGCCACGGCGACATCTCGGGTGACCGTTCAGCCAATCCCAGCTCCCGGACAAACTCGGCAGGTGAGACCGTGCCTTTGGCCGCGCGGAACAGCCCCCGCATGATGACGACGCCAATCACGCGTCCTTTGCTCACGAAGCGGTGTTCCATAAAGCTCCATTTATCGTCCCAGCCGAGTATTCGGGTATGAATCTCAAACGATTCGAACAGCTTCAGCTCCCGCCGAAACTTGCCCCAGATATCCCCAACAATCGGCACAGCTCTATGGCGCAGGGCCACTCGATAGGCACCGCTGCGCAGGACGAAGTCCATGCGGCCTATGTCGGCCATCGTGAAATAACGGCCATTGGTGACGTGCCGGTTGAGGTCAAGATCGAGCGGCCAGACGCGCATGCGGATGACGGTAGTGGCCAGCCCATCAACCGGCTTGCGCCATGGGCGACGAAACAGCATCAGGAACAGTCGAAACCAGAGATTCATAAATACGCCGAGGGCTGAGTAGAGCGGTGCACTTTAGGGCGGAGAAATCGGATAAGGTAGGTGCACAAATGACTTTTTTCATGCGAAAAGCGCAATCCGGATCATTCATTCATGCACGTTACTCTGCTACTGGCTGATCAATGTTCCGCCGCCAGCGCCACCTTGGCGCTGGAGGTGCTCAGTGCCGCCAACCTGTTCTCCGACACCACCAGCGCGCCATTTGATGTGGTCGTCGCCTCATTGGATGGCGGTGATGTCGCCGCGTGGGGCGGGCAGACGCTACGCGTAGACCGATCCATCGCCGAAATCTGCCGAACCGATCTGGTGGTAATCCCGGGGTTCCTCTTCACCCTGAAGGATGCCTTGCCTGCATTTGCAGGTTATGGGCCGTGGCTGCGCCAACAGCATGCGCAAGGTGCCGTTGTGGCTTCAATGTGTACGGCGACGTTCATGCTGGCCGAGGCGAGAATGCTGGACGGTATTCGTGCCACCACGCACTGGGCCTTTGCCGATCTTTTTCGCCGTCGGTATTGCGCGGTCTGTCTGGAGGAGGCGCAGATCCTCTGCGAGGACAATCGCGTCATCACCTGCGGGGGCGCGAGTGCAGCCATGGATCTTTTGCTGCACCTCATCCGTCGGTTCGCTTCACTGGAGCTGGCGCAGAAGTGTGGCAAATACTTGCTGGTCGACAACGTGCGCAGCGAGCAATCGGTCTATGTCATGTGGTCACTGCCGAAGAACCATGGGGATGGCGATATCCTGCGCGTTCAAGATTGGTTGGAGGATAACTTCCATCAGCCACTGTTGATCAATGACGTGGCCCAGCGATTCGGGTTTGGCGTCAGGAACTTCAAAAGGCGTTTCAAGGACGCCACTGGTTACACGCCGCTGACCTACCTGCAAGCGCTACGCGTGGAGAGGGCAAAGCAGCTTCTTGAATCAACACGAATGACGCTGGACAGCATCACTTACAAAGTCGGTTACGAGGATGGCAATTCCTTTCGCAGGCTTTTTCGGCAGCGAGTGGGCCTGCTTCCAGCGGCTTACCGGAAGAAGTTTCAACCGGGTGCGAGCTGAGCTGCTGTCAATCGCAGGTATTCCGTTCAGGAATGCCCCCATAAGAATCATGCATTTTCTTTATGGCATTGGATCTCGTAGCGTGTCTGCTCACCATATGGAGATGACCGCCGTGAATGATTCCTGCCTGCGTCTGTACGTTGATGCTCAATTCACCAGCCCCTATGCCATGTCGGTTTTCGTGGCCCTTCGCGAAAAGGGCATCGAATTCGAACTGCGCCCGCTGGATCTCGACGCGCTCGAAAACCAGTCAGAAGACTATGCCAGCCTCTCACTGACCCAGCGCGTACCGACACTGGTGCATGGCGACTTTGCCTTGTCTGAATCGTCGGCGATCACTGAATACCTGGAAGACGTTTTCCCCCAGACGCCGGTCTACCCGCAAGACTTGATGCAGCGTGCGAAGGCACGACAAGTCCAGGCGTGGCTGCGCAGTGACCTGCTGCCCATTCGGCAGGAACGATCCACGCTGGTGGTTTTTTATGGCCTCAAATCAGCGCCCTTGTCGCCCGTTGCCGAGTCGGCCGCGCGCAAGCTGATAAGTGCTGCACAAGCGCTGCTGGCTGACGGCCGCGAGTACCTGTTCGGGCAATGGTCGATCGCCGATGTGGACCTGGCCTTGATGCTCAACCGGCTGATACTCAATGGCGACGCCGTGTCCCCCGTGCTGGTGGAATACGCGCAGCGTCAATGGCAGCGGCCTACGGTACAGGAGTGGGTCAAACTGCAGCGTCCTGCGCTGTAGTCGCCGTACGCATTGTTTTAGGTCGCAGGAGCAACTGGACGAACATAGTAATTGTCGAACTCGCCGCTTTCGACGAATTGGAAGCCATGACGGATGTAAAACCGATTCGAAGCGCTCTCTTTGAGAGCGCCTACCCTGATAGGGTGCGCGGCGGCGTCCGCTTCTTTGAAAATCTGCATGAGGACTGCAGAACCTATTCCTGATCCCTGAGCATTCGGTCTCACATACAAGTGGTCAAGCAGCAGTTCTTTCAGGTGATGCTTGACCACAACAAAACCGATCCGCTTACCGGCCACCTCAATGTGACGCGTGTTGCGGGGATCAAAACCGTTGAGAAAGCGCTCACGGGCACGCACCGGATCAAATCGCCCAATACGTTCCAGACTTTCGCGCATGGCCTCAATTCGAATGGCCACAAGATTGTCCAAATCGCTTTGTTGAGCCGCGACCAGGATGACTGGAGGATTTTGATCAGGTATGACGGACATCGTCTGCGCTCTAATTATAATCACGGGGAATCAGTATAGAGCGCTGGATAAGTCGCTCTTGCCGGCGCCAAATGCGAGTCACTCAATACAGTGATGTGGACTGCCGGATCACCTGGCCGCAAAATTTCGGGGACTGGCGCTCGATTAGATTAATTTCAAGGCTTCGGTGTAGCAGCCAGTCATGATGAAATAGCCGCCCGTTTTTGCTGCCAGCTACACCTGATTTGGAGCGCTACATGAGAAACGCCGCCGTACTCATTTTCGCCTTGATGCTCAATGTCGGGTTCTTCAGCATGCAAGCCGAAGCGGCGGGAGATGCTGAAGCCGGTCAGAAGCTATTTAACCGTATCTGTGGCGGTTGTCATCAAGTAGGGACTTCGGCACGGGGTTCTTTTGGGCCGCAGCTCAATGCCATCTTCGGGCGCTCTGCGGGAAGCACGACGGACTACCAGTACTCAACCGCGATGAAATCATCAGGCATCATCTGGACCCGCGAAACACTCACCGCCTATATCGAAGCGCCAAAAGAAGTAGTCCCCGGAACCCGGATGATTTTCTGGGGGCTCAGCGATCCGGAGAAGATCGAAAACCTGTTGGCCTACCTTCAGACATTTCAGCCGCAATAATCTGTGCTTATCAACCTGCTGTTGGAGTGCCGTGTGGCGAGCGAGCTTGCTCGCGCTGGGCTGCGTAGCGGCCCCAAAATCCGACCGCCATTTGCCGATTTTTGTAAGTGCTACGCACTCAAGCGGGAATAAACTCCCTCGCCACAGGTTTCTCACTCATTGATCGCACCTCACGCCCATGCTTTACCGAGCTCCTCCAGACCAGCGTCTTGCAGGTTCTGCGCACTCATGACCACACGCAGTTTGCAGTTGGCCTGAAAGTTGAGAAAGAAGGGTTCGGCATAGCCGGGAATTTCGGAAGGGTCTTCTATATCGATCAGAAAAATTCCACTTCTCATTCCATCCTGCTCAGTGAAATAAGTCGCCTCCGGCTTAATGGTTTCCAGCACGCGGTTCATGATTTCGCCGATTTTCCCGGACCTGACAAGTGCGTTGAAAGGTTCATGGGGAAACTCGACCATCAGTAGCATTTTCATTATTCGATACTCTGTTGAGGTGGCGTGCTCCTTACCCGGATCCTTACTCCTGACGATGATGCCGCAAGCCGTGCATTCAGCCGTGCCAGCGGTGGTGTGTGGTTAAGAATAGCGAAGGGTTCGAGGTTGCCGGGGCAGAGTTACGGACGGTTATTCTCCCCTGGTTCGAGTTCGCAGCTCCTCGCAATCCGTCTTGAACGCTTAGACGGAACTCCGTCTGCGGGCTGAAGAATTTTCCCCGATGCTTCTTCAGGTTTACAGGAACAGGTCGTAGGACAATTTGCTGATCAGAATCCCCAGCAACACCAGGAACAGAGCCCGGACAAAGGGCACGCCTTTATGAACCGCCAGCCAGGTGCCGGTCAGTGCACCCAGGATGTTGAATGCCGCCATGGGAATTGCGATCAGGTAGAGCACGTTACCCGTCGGAATGAAGAACATCAGCGCCGCTACGTTGGTCGCGATGTTCACTAGCTTGGCCGACGCCGAGGCATGAAGGAAGTCGAAGGCGAAGCAGCGGATAAACAGGAAGATCAGGAAGCTGCCAGTGCCGGGACCGAACAGTCCGTCGTAGAAGCCGATGGCACCGCCGATGACGATCGCCAGCAGTTTTTCCTTGGTGCCGATGCGCATGGGCTTGTGCAGGGCGCCGAAGTCCTTTTTCCAGAAGGTGTAGATCGCCATGAGCACGATCAATACCAGCACCGCCGGCCGGATCATCGACTGGGGTACGAACGACACCGTGGCCGCTCCGAAGAAGGCCATGACAAAGGCCGCGCAGGCGGCCGGGATCACCAGGCCCCAGTCGATCACCACCTTGCGTACGAAGGACCGAGCCGCAAATGCGGTGCCGCACGCTGCCGCAACCTTATTGGTACCTAACAGCGCCGCCGGTTGCGCCGTGGGCAGCACGTTAAACAGCGCGGGTATCTGGATCAGTCCGCCGCCGCCCACAGCTGCATCGATCAGGCCGGCGGCGAAGGCGAATACGCAAAGGATGACAATATCGACCATGAAATCAGGCTCTGACGATGAAGGGTGGGTGAGGGGCCAGCGGTTTCGATGTGATTCATCGCATCGGCTTGCCTGCGTCCTGGTGAGTCGAACGGGAAGGTTAACGGAAGCGCTTTTTTTGTGTTGCAATGCCACGTTGTGAAAAGTGCAATGAGGTGGTCAGTGGCATTGAATATGTTGGGAGAACTTGAAGCCTTTGCGACGGTGGCGCGCAAGCGCAGCTTCATCGCGGCGGCGCGTACTCTGGGGCGCTCCCCCAGTGCGCTGACCCGTGCCATTCAAGCCCTGGAGGAAAGTGTCGGGGTCAAGTTATTCAATCGCTCCTCCAATGTCGTGAGCTTGACCGAAGCGGGTGAGCGCTTGATGCCTCACGCTTACAAAATGCTGGATCTGCAACGTGAGGCGGATGAAGACCTGGCCGGTCTCAGCGGCCTGGCCTGCGGCTGGATCCGCTTTTCCGCCCCCGAGTTTCTCGGACACGGGGTATTGCCCCGATTGATCGCGCAGTACAGCGAGCGTTATCCAGACGTGAATGTCGATGTGATTTTCACCGATGAGACCATCGACCCGGCCAAGAGCAAGCTGGACTTCTCGATCCGCGGTGCGTTTGCGCAATCCAGTGACCTGATCGGCTATCCGCTCTGGAATTATTCACGTTACCTGTATGCCAGCCCCGGGTATCTGGAGCGGCGCGGGATCCCCGATTCCATTGAGGCGCTGGAGGCGCACTCGCTGATCCTGCATACGGCGCCGCGGATTCTCAAGGAGTGGAATTTTCGCAGTGATGAGCAGGCCATCAGCTTTCGGGTTCATCCACAGTTTCGTTTCAGCTCCGGTTTGGCGGTATTCCAAGCGGCCCTGGCGGGCGTCGGGATCGCCCGTCTGGCGGACTGGATGGCGGAGCCCGAAGTGAAAGCGGGGCGCCTGCTGCGGGTGTGTCCCGAGTACAAGCTCACCTCCAGCAGCGGCGAGAGCCCGCAGATGCACGCGGTGTACCCGGCCGGGAATCTACCGCTGCGGGTGAAGTCGTTGTTGGAAGTGATCCGTGGCTTTGGCGACAGCCTTGATCGAAAGCATGCGGTGACGTTTTAGCGCAACTACCCCCTGCAATATCTGTTCAACGGCGAACCCCGTACCATTCCTCATTACTGCTCAAGCATCAAGCTACGCCAAATGATTGTCTGCGGTTCTACAGGCGTGAGATTCGGTTGCAGCTGTTCCTTTTCATTGGGGTTTTGCGGGGCAGGCTCAATGGGTTCCGGTGACGGATTCTGATGCTTGGCAGGATGCGCTTTGTCTACTGGCATTTTATGTAAGTACTTATTTGATCTTGATGGTGACCTTGCCTTTTGATCTGCCCTGTTCGACATACCTCAAAGCATCTGCCGTTAATTCAAAGGAAAAGGATCGATCAATGACCGGTTTGATAACGCCTGCTTCGATGAGCGTGGTGATTTCTTGTAGTTGCGTGCCATTTGCGCGCATAAACAAAAATGAATAGCCGACACCCTGCTTGCGTGCCTTTCTTCGAATACCGCTGCTCAACAGGCGCATGATTTGCCTCAACCCCCAGGACAATCCCTGCTCTTGGGCGAACTGCGCCGTCGGCGGTCCCGAAATGGAAATGAGCTGGCCGCCAGGCCTCAGAACCTTGAGCGATTTCTCCAGTACATCGGCGCCCAGGCTGTTCAATACCACGTCATAATCGCGTAACTCGCTTTCGAAGTTCTGCTGTTTGTAATCGATGACCACGTCCGCCCCCAGTGCCTTCACCCACTCGACATTCGGGGTGCTCGTGGTGGTCGCAACAAAGGCTCCGAGGTGTTTGGCGAGTTGGATGGCAATGGTGCCGACACCGCCGGATCCGGCGTGAATCAATATCTTCTGGCCCTTTTTCAAGTGACCGGTTTCAACCAGCGCCTGCCAGGCCGTCAGAGCGACCAAGGGGATGGAAGCGGCTTCAGCCATGTTGATATTTGAGGGTTTCAGCGCGAGCGCGTTTTCGTTCACAGCAATCAGTTCAGCAAAAGTCCCGATCCGTTCCTCAGGCGGACGTGCATAGACTTCGTCTCCTGGTTTGAATCGCTTCACCGCCGAGCCTGTCCGAACCACGATTCCGGCCAGATCATTGCCCAGCACCAGCGGAAATGAATAGGGCAGGATCAGTTTAAATTCGCCAGTACAGATCTTCGAGTCCAACTGGTTCACGCTTGCGGCATGCACTTGAACCAGGACGTCATGGACACCTACCGAAGGGTCGGGCACTTCGCCTATATGCCCATTCTGCTTGCCGTAGCGGTCGATAAAAAATGCCTTCATGATGATGCTGCTCTCGTCAGTTCGAATGAGGGAGGGAAGGGTTCCCTGCAAAGTTGGTGCGATAAAACTCATTGCTGTCAGGCATCGAGGAACGCCAAAGCCTTTGCCACAAAATCAGCATGATGTTGGAAAATTCCACCATGCCCGGCATCTTCGTAAATGATCAATTGCGCATTGGGAATGCGGTTCGCCAGCACGATCGAGTTGACTGTGGGCACCATGATGTCTTTGTCTCCGTTGGCTATCAGTGCCGGGATTCTCAGGCGGCCGAGGTCCTGTGGCGCCTGTTTGCCCCACGCGACGATGGCTCTCAACTGCCGTAGAAAAGCGGTGGGCGTTACGCCTTTGTCTCGATCTTTCTGGCGTTCTTTCAGACGTTTCAAAAACTCCGACGCAGCTTGGCGGCCGTTGGCCGTCGAGGTAAAGAACAGGTAGAACTTGGGATCTCGCAGCGTCAGCAAGCCTTTGATCATCAATGGCCATGCCACCGAACCGACCCTGTCGATACCTGCGCCACCGGCAGGTCCGGTCCCGGCGAGAATCATTCTGCGTACAAGTCCGGGAGCCTTCAGGGCGATGTCCTGAGCGACGAATCCGCCCAGTGAAAAACCGAGCAGGTCGACCTTGTCAAAACCCAGCGCATGAATCAGCCCAATTGCATCGTTAGCCATTTCATCGACGGTCAGTGGCGCGGTTCCACCCGAGCCACCGATGCCGCGGTAGTCGGTGGTGATGACACGCCGCGTTTTTGCCAGCCCGTCGACGATCCTGGGATCAAAGTTGTCCAGCACCGCGCCCCAATGATTGAACACAACCAGCGGCACCTCAGTCTTGGGTCCCATGTCACGATAGACGAATGGAGTCCCGTCAACCGTGATCGATTGGTTCGCGGCCTTGACGAACGGCGCCTGCGATCCAAATCGTTTTTTTGTATCCATGAGGGTGATTTTCACTCCGTACAGATTGCGCGCACTCGACGCACTTGCATTCGCTCCTGCATCGAGGCGAAGCCGGCCTGCTACAAAAAGGTCACGCCTGAGCTTTGTATCGTTGCGCAACAGCGGACTGCCTTATCTGCGACAGCAGGCCCTGACGCGCTGTTTGAAGGGCATCCCAGCGCTCTCCTTCATGCAGCGGTGGAATGGTCACCGGCTCGCGACGATCGAAGCCGACCAATGCGGCATCGACCAGATCACCCACTTCCATGAGTTCGCTCAAGGTATTGATGTCGATGCCGGCGCGATCCCAGATCTCTGTGCGGGTGGCTGCAGGCAGTACGGCTTGCACGTAAACGCCTTGGGGTGAAAGTTCCAGACTCAGCCCTTGGGACAGGAACAGCACAAACGCCTTTGTTGCTCCGTACACCGACATGCCGAATTCCGGAGCCAGCCCCACCACCGAGCCGATATTGATAATCGCGCCGTCACCCGCTTTGGCCAGGCGTGGGGCGATGGCACTGGCGAGCCGCACCAGCGCCGTGGTGTTAAGGGCGACCAGGTGCGCGACACTGTCGGTGCTCTGGTCGATGAAATTGCCGGACTGCGCCGCACCGGCGTTATTGACGAGAATGCCAATACGAGCGTCATCGCGCAGGCGTGCTTCGACGGTCGTCAAGTCGCTGAGTCGGGTCAAGTCAGCCTGAAGCACATCAATGGCGACGTTGTGTTCACTGCGCAACTTCGTTGCCAGTGTTTCCAGACGTACATTGTCACGGGCGACCAGGATCAGATCGTGCCCGCGTTGGGCAAAGCGTTCGGCGTAAACCGCGCCTATTCCGGTGGAGGCGCCAGTGATGAGAACGGTAGGGCGAGTGTTCATGGGGGGTTATCTCTTTTTCAAGGACATCGATAGGGATTGATGTGCGACAGGTAGCACGTTCATGTCATGCTCAATTCGCAGCAGCGCTCGATTCAGCGATCGTCGGGTAGTCGATGTAACCCGCTGCCCCGCCGCCATAGAGGGTGGCGGGATTGAAGGCAGACAACGGCGCACCGATCTGGAGGCGCTCCACCAGGTCGGGGTTGCCAATGAAGGGACGACCGAACGCGATCAGATCAGCCTGATCTTCGGCGAGCCGCGAAGTCGCCAGATCCAAGTCATAGCCGTTGTTGGCGATGTAGGTGTTTTTGAAGCGCTGGCGCAAGGCTCCGAAATCGAACGGTGCCACGTCACGCGGCCCGCCAGTCGCGCCTTCGACCACGTGCAGGTAAACAATGTCGAGGGCGTTGAGCTGGTCAACGATGTAATCGCACTGCGCCTGCGGATCGTTGCTCGATACCCCGTTGGCCGGCGAGACAGGCGAGAGGCGAATGCCTGTGCGATCCGCACCGATCTCGCCTATGACAGCCGCTGTCACTTCCAGCAACAGGCGCGCACGATTTTCGATTGAGCCGCCGTAGGCATCGGTGCGCACGTTGGCGCCGTCCTTGATGAATTGGTCCAGCAAATAGCCATTCGCGCCGTGAATCTCTACGCCATCAAAACCTGCAGCAATAGCATTTGCCGACGCTTGACGGAAATCGTTGACGATCCCGGGCAGCTCGCTGATGTTCAGCGCTCGCGGCTCGGAAAC
The DNA here is from genome assembly GCF_054668495.1 of Pseudomonas sp. S2_A02. Taxonomy (NCBI): domain Bacteria; kingdom Pseudomonadati; phylum Pseudomonadota; class Gammaproteobacteria; order Pseudomonadales; family Pseudomonadaceae; genus Pseudomonas; species Pseudomonas sp. S2_A02. The sequence continues at coordinate 5,983,920 of NZ_CP162776.1, forward strand.
GTCCACAAAGCTATTGTTGACGAACACTTTGGTCGCGGGCCGGAGTGCAGAGGGTGCCACTGGAGCTGCACCGTTTTCTTGTAGATCAACGTGTGAAACGCGGCCGACATGCCACAGCTGCAGGAAAATTTTTCCGCCTTTTGCATGCACGGCATCGGTCACGCTGCGCCAGCCGTCAATCTGCGCCTGCGTGTAAATCCCGGGAGTGTCCTGATAGCCCTGGCCCTGCCGGGAAATCTGCGAGGCTTCGCAAATCAGCAGACCTGCGGAGGCACGTTGACTGTAATAGGTGGCAGCGAACTCGCTTGGCACGAAGCCTTCGCCTGCACGGTTGCGCGTCAGCGGAGCAAGGACGATTCGGTTCGATAGCGTCAGGGAGCCCAGCGTGTAGGGAGTGAACAGATTCTGGTCGGTCATGTGGTGTTTCTTCCGTGCCCGTTGATGAATAGCGCTGTTGTCCGGGATTAGGATGATGATCGAAATCTAAACTGTCAATGAATTTGATTACGTTCAACATCTATGTATCATGGGCGCATGATTTCCAAGCGCAAACGAGGTATTGCACGTGAGAGTGACCAAGGCCCAGGCACAGGCCAATCGCGAGCACATCGTCGAGACGGCCTCTGTATTGTTTCGTGAGCGAGGTTTTGACGGTGTAGGCGTGGCGGACCTCATGGCGGCTGCCGGATTCACCCACGGAGGTTTCTACAAACATTTCGGCTCGAAGGCTGATTTGATGGCTGAAGCCTCCGCCAACAGCCTTTCCCGATCGCTAGCCAGTGCTGAAGCGCTCGATATTCAGGGGTTTATCGATTTGTATGTGTCGAGGGATCACCGGGACGGGCGCGGCAGCGGTTGCACGATGGCTGCTTTGAGTGGCGACGCTGCGCGCCAGCCTTACGAGCTGAAGGCGGCGTTTGCCGAAGGCATCGAGCGCACGCTGCAAACGCTGGGGGAAAAGTATCCATCGGGGCCAGATGCGGCACCTGGGGACGCGAGAGTGAAGATGATCAACATGCTGGCGCATGCTGTCGGCGCGATCATGTTATCGCGTGCTTGTCCGGATGATTCGTCTCTGGCCGATGAAATACTCGAGGTTTGCCACGCTCAGATGACAGCCTCATTGCCTGTGCAGTCAGCCAGTGAACCGTAGGGTGGAGGGTGATTTGCGCCACAAAGTAGAGCCGCTTTCGACGGACTCAACCCGAAGCAGTCATCGAGACTGCCAGTCGCGATGGTTCTGGATCAGGTTCGCAAGTCGCCCGCTCTGATGAATTCGATGAGGGCGTTCAAGGCCAGCGGCACATGGCGTCGGCTGGAGTAATAAAGAAAGAATCGGCTTGGTGGTGCTTTCCATTCCTGGAGTATTTCTCTGAGATGCCCTTTGCGGATTTCGTCACGCGCCAGCGCCTCGTAGACATAGGCAATCCCAGCGCCATCTTTCGCCGCCTGGATCATCAGCGCATCGTCTTCCAGAATGAGCGGGCCTGTGACGGATAACCGTATCGGTTGACCGTCTGCTTGATACTCCCAGGCGTAAAGTTTGCCACTGGGAAAACGCCTGGCAATGCACGCATGCTCGAGCAAGTCGCGGGGGGCATGCGCGATCCCTTTTTCGGACAGATAGGCATCAGCAGCGACGGTCACGAACGATTGAGGGGCGCCGACAGGGACTGCAATCATGTCGCCGGCCAGGCTTTCACCAAAGCGGACTCCAGCATCAAATCCGCCGTTCACGATATCGGTCAATCCATCGTCGGTGATCAGGTCCAACTGAATACGTGGATACCTGGCCACGAAGGGCGCGAGCACTTTCGCAAACACGATACGAGCCGCCGGACGCGCCACGTTGAGACGGAGTTTGCCTGCGGGAACTTCCTGCATAGAGGTCAATTGCGCCAATACATCGGCCACCTGGTGCAGCGTCGGTACCAGCGTTGCCAATAGCTGTTGGCCGGCCTCGGTAGGGGTCACGCTACGAGTGGTTCGGTTCAGCAGCCTGATGCCCAGGCGTGCTTCCAACGCTCGCAACGCGTGACTCAACGCGGAAGCCGAAACACCACGCTCGTCGGCCGCCTTGCGGAAGCTGCGATGGCGAGCGACGGCGGCAAAGGCATCGAGTTCAGAGAGATCGGGGTGATTACTCATGAATGTCGTTCAGTAGTTCAAATACGATTACCCATCTTATCGCCATCAGATCTCTCCCGGATACTTCTCACATCATCTGTGGAGAGATCGCTATGCAAAAGAATCGTCTTGGATCGTCGGATTTTCTGATTTCGCCTATTGGCTTGGGGACGTGGGCAATCGCCGGCACCGGCTGGGAGTACAGTTGGGGTGCGCAGGATGACAAGGACAGCCTGGGCGCACTTGAATATGCCGTCGAACGCGGCGTGAACTGGATTGATACCGCTGCGGTTTATGGCTTGGGCCATGCGGAGCAATTAGTGGGGCAATTGCTGCGTCGGGTGCCGGTCTCTCGGCGTCCTTTGGTGTTCACCAAAGGCAGCTTGGTCTGGGATCCGGTCACGAAGCAGATTTCGCACTCCCTGGCCCCCCAATCCTTGCTCGCCGAGATCGACGCAAGCTTGCGCAGGCTCCAAGTCGAGACTGTCGATCTGTATCAGATCCACTGGCCAGTCTTTCCTGTCGACGCAAGCAGTGAAGGTATTGAAATGGCGCTTTCGGCTTTGGCAGCCGCGCGCGATCAAGGAAAAATTCGCGCGATCGGCGTATCGAATTTCGATGTCGCTCAACTCAAGCGGGCGCAGACGGTGACAGAGATCGTTTCGCTTCAGCCGCCGTACTCCGCCCTGATGCGGGACATCGAGAAAGACGTCCTGCCATTCTGTGAGCAGGCCGGGTTGGGTGTCCTTGCCTATTCCACACTTCAATCGGGGCTACTGTCCGGCAGCATGACGCGCGAACGCATCTCGCAACTGCCCGAAGATGATTGGCGCAAGGCCCGAAGTGCTGATTTCCAGGAGCCCCGTTTGAGTGCGAACCTGACATTGGTTGACGTCATGGCACGCATTGGAGAAAGGCACGGGGTGAGCGCTGCGGCGGTCGCCATCGCCTGGGTACTTCGCCAACCGGTAGTGACGGGCGCCATTGTCGGTGCCCGCCACCCAGCACAAGTAGACGGACTGATTGCAGCCTCGGCATTGCGCCTTAGCGCTGCGGAAATCGACGAAATTCGACCGTTCCTGCCGTCGGGCATGGGAACAAATGTCCCTGGTGCTGCCTGACACTGTTGAACAGAGGTGAGCGTTCGCCGGCCCAGCAGCACGCCCAAACCGGTACCTACCGCGTACGGCAGATAACCCTGGGCAACGTAGACCAGTTCTGGTGATACCGGGGCGATGGTGGTGCCGCCGGTAATTCCCGGCAGGATGCCGCGAAAGGCCAGCATGCCGCCTAGCCCGACGATGAAAGGAAATCCGCGCAGTATCTGCACACTGTGTTCCGCCGCGAGTTTGGCTGTACCCTTCGTGAATACCAGCAGGGCGCCAACGTAGCGATCCAATAATCATTGGGGCGAGTCATCGCCTGGTCGCGTAAATTTGAAATGCACGGCGTTGCTCACAGAATCTCTCCCCGATCCGGCCAAAGGTGCCGGATTCGTGGTGAAAAAAAGGAACTGCAGTTGAACGAACAGACATTGTCCATGCGCCTGGAGCGCGTGGCGGCGCATATACCAGCAGACGCACGCCTGGCCGATATAGGCTCGGATCACGGCTATCTGCCGGTGGCGTTGATGCGCCGTGGCGCCATCGCGGCGGCAGTGGCCGGCGAGGTGGCATTGACCCCGTTCCGCTCGGCCGAACGCACCGTGCGCGAGAGCGGTCTGGAGCGGCGGATCACCGTGCGCCTGGCCAATGGCCTGGCGGCGATCGAGCCAGGAGACAGGATCACGGCGATCAGCATCTGTGGCATGGGCGGTGAGACGATTCGCGACATCTTCGACAGCGGCAAGGCGCGCCTGAACGGCCAGGAGCGCCTGATCCTGCAGCCCAACGGTGGGGAGCAGCCACTGCGCCAATGGCTGATGGAAAATGGCTACCGCATCCTCTGCGAAGAGCTGCTGCGGGAAAATCGCTTCTACTACGAAATCATCGTCGCCGAGCGTGCCGAACCGGTGATGTATACCGCCGAGGAACTGTACTTCGGCCCGCTGCAGATGCAGGCACGCAGCCCGGCGTTCCTGTCCAAGTGGCAGCGCATTCTGCGCCATAAGCAGCAGACCCTGGCCAACTTCGCCCAAGCCCGGCAGGCCGTGCCCGAAGAGAAGGTGCAAGATATCGCCCAACAGGCCCGGTGGATCAGCGAGCTGCTGGCTTGAGCTTACGGTGTTAGACGCTTTTAGAGACCCCCGAGGGAGGTTCAGCGGATTCCATTCATTGTCGGTGGAACGCTCGTTTAGCGAGTTGTCCGCTAAGGGTCGTTTTCAGCCCTTCGCGACAGGCAGTAATCGGCCCAGAGTGTGTAAAAACGCTTCGCCAAAATTGAAGTGTGCGCGTCTACGTTAAATCTGAAATTTATCGGCACGTCAGCAGATGTGGATTTCGCGTAGAAGCACGATTTCCAGTCCGGTTTTGAGTACCTGCCGCGCTCAAAAACGTTTTTACACAGCCTCGGCCAGAAGCGGCCAGTCATCAAAGCCCCAAAAATGTCCCGAGGCGAGTATCTAGTCACGCCAATCGGGCCCGTCATTGTGAGCAAGGCTAGAGGTTTCAACGATTTGCTAGCTGGAGGTAATCGCAAATAGATTTTTGCACAAATAGGCATCCTCTCTTGGGATGAAATCTTCGGGGCTTTCATTGCAGGAAAATGCTTCGAAAACGTGGTTGATAATTTTTTTTGCTTGGTCCGTAGTAAGGACACGAATGTCTATCAGGTCAAGAAGAGCATCGGCTATCTCGTTTAAACTAATGCAGTACTCTTCAGCGGCAACCCTAAGCAGTGCTCGCATCTCCCTATATTTACCATCTGAATTTACATTGTTTTTCAGAAATTCAAGTGGCTCTTCCAGGATTTCAAAAGGATAAATCTTTTGATAACTGTCGCAGTATTCTATAAGGGTCCGCCTAACCTTCACGCCATCAAATTTTTGAGAGCTAGCCCCTAACAGTGCATTAATTTTCGCATTAGCTATCCAGCTTTTCATCGCGAAATTTACCTTGCTTAGCGCTTATTTAAGGGACGTCGACTGGCGGCTCTTGGCCGTTTTTTGCCGGTCAAGGTCACCCAGTGTGCTGGTCAAATCCGATGCAAACGACTGGTCAAGTCGAATGCAAATGGGTGGTCAAGTCCATGTAGTTACGCACAAATGACATGGGACTCGAAACTGCCAAGTACATTTGGGTGAAACCCTTAGGTATTATCTGGGCACATGAGAGGAAAAACAGGGTGGCATTAATGCATCGTCATCGTAGAATGATTTCAGCCAAAGTCAGAGTGGAGACTTACCCTGCCCCGGAACGATTGAAGTTGATTAACGCGCCCAACAGCGTCAGCACTAGGTTTCAGTGCTGTACGACTTGATCGCTTCTTCCTGCTCTCCCAGTACAACACCTTGACCCGATTGCGGTGTCGATTCAGAAAAACAAAGAGCACGGGGTCAAACACCGCGACTTTGATATCCAGTTCGACCAGCGCAGCCAGGCCATCGATGGACTTTCGAAAATCCACCGGTTTTGAGTAGAGGTACACTTTTTCAACGCTGGCATTGGGACGCATCATGGTGATGAGCTCCTGATAGAAATCGGGAGCACAGCATCAGCCGTCAGCTATCTGCTTGGAATGTGGCGTTCATGGAGCGGATACGTATCTTCAAAAAGCCTGTACCCAAGGTCGGATATGCGACCGGCTGGGAGTAGTTAACTAAACGCTATACAAACAGGCTCCATCTCTTCCAACGCATTTTCACAAGCGCCTATGAGATCTCGCACGCAGCCTCCATCCCTTGCCCAATCCCCACTTGGCTGCAACCGGTTCAAGTGAAAATTCCTCTTCCTGCGTTGCCCGAGTCCAGTCATCGTTCCCAATCTCAGCGATCAGTTGCGCTTGGTAGACCTGTAAAAATGGAAGTAAGCTTTTCGCTTGATCGACGTCTATGAGGACCAAGTCTGCTGTATCGAGTTGCTGTTTAACACTTTCGACCAGTTCGCGAGCCTGCAATGGGAGTGCATCTAACACTGCCTCCAAGGCTGACCCTGACTTGTCGGCACTTTGGAACGTACCAAATGATGTTCCCTCCTGCCATAGCCCTGCGGTCCGACTTAGGATTGACCACCATCATAAACATCGGAAAGACTCCTAACCTTATGGCTGAGCGTCCCCGTCTGAATCACGATGGTTTTGGCATGCATGTCACCCAGTCGTGTTCTGGACTCCAGAAAAATCCATACCCAATCAATGATGATCAGCGCTCCGGCATTACGGGTAAACGACTGAGACACCGTGCAGCCGAGGAACGTTTTTCTATCGACAGCCGCAATACTCAACAAGCGCTTGCCGAGGCTTTGGCCATTAGGTAGGGCATCCGCAAAAAGCACGTAAGCGAAGGCGATCAAGCCCGCTGAAACAATCTGGGCACTGGGCGTTATACCTGTGATGTAAGCAGACAAGGTGTCAGCGGTGACCTTGACGATAAAGAAGATCAACACCGCAATTACGCAATCAATTACTTTCGCGATAAACCGACGGCTGACGCTCGCCAGAATTTTAGGTTTTTTGCTGTTGCTTTTTGCGTCCATGGTATTTCCGAGATCAGTTGGGTTTTCGGGATTCATCAGCTAGACGGCTGTCCGGCATGCAAAGCTTCTGCCGCCAAAAGGCTGTTATTCGTTCCTGGCTATAGGTATTAGACGTGATAAATGTCAAAACGATATCATTCAAGCGTACCCCGTCTCTATTCATTTAGCTCGGTTCTTTAGGAACTTAGTGAGAGCAGCGACGGGACCCAGTCATCCTGGAGGCCGCTGCCGAAGGCGACCTCGGCGTCCGTTACGAGACTGGGCAAGGGGTTGCAAAGGACTAAGCAAGCGGCTTTCTGGTACCGCAAGGCCGCAGAGCAAGGTAGTTCAGTTGCCCAGCGCAACTTTGATATTCGCTACTCCGAGGGCAGGGGTGTGATGCAAGATAATAGCCAAGCGTATGTTTGGCTTTCTGTTGCTGCTGCCAATGGGCAGACAGAAGTCGAAGCTGATCGAAATTATGTAGCTGAAAAACTATCTAGATCCCACTGGAAGCAGCGCAAAAAATAGCAGGGTAATATTCTGAGAGATACCAACCGCATCGCTGATTTCTGGTGTGCGTATTTTTTATATGGGGGGGTGTGCTGCTGGTTGTTCAGCATCGCTATTGACCGCTTTTGGCCGATTTCTGCCGGTCGCGATAGGCTGAAATCGACCCAAAGCGGACGCTAAGGATTGCAGGCGGGGATAGTTTCCTGGTGCCGTTGTGCGCCGTATAGTGGCAATATTTTTTCGGTCAAAGGAATGGCTATGAACCCGTTAAGCTGCCTACTCGTCGGTGTAATTGGCCCCCGTGAAATCCTAAATGTCACTTCGCATTGCGCGAAAAGGGGAGCGCCATGCGTGCAGGAATGATCCTTGCCGGGATCGGCACCACGTTGACGCTGTTGTCTGCATCGCCAGACCAGCCTGCGCCCCTGCCGCCAGGAACTGTCAACCAGGGCGGTATCTCGGTGCGGGTACAAGGCTCGGGAACAGATATCATCTTAATTCCAGGATTTGCATCGTCCTACGAAGTATGGGCTGATTTGGCCTCCAGATTACGGCAGAGCCACCGGCTCCATCTCGTACAAGTAGCTGGCTTTGCCGGCTCGCCTGCAGTATCCGATCCAGAAGGGAGAGTAGTCGCGCCGACGGTCGAGGCGATCGCTGAATACATCCGCAGCCAGCGGATCGAGGCGCCGGTCATCATCGGTCATTCGTTGGGTGGTGAAGTGGCACTGATGCTGGGTGCTCGTCATCCCGATCAAGTGGGACGCCTGATGATTGTCGATGCGATGCCCTTTTATACGTTGCTGTTTGACCCCTTCGCGACCAGTGAAACGGCAACCCCGCATGCTGCTGCGATGCGCGATGCAATGTTGGCGGCAACGCCTGAGCAGGCGGAAGCCATGCAGCATGCCTCCATTGCCCGTCTCGCCAAAACTGAAGCGGTCAGGCCAGGCCTGGTCACAGCGGGGATAAACTCGGACCGAAAGACTATGGCCAATGCCATGTATGAACTGATGGTCACCGACCTCCGGCCTGAGCTTGGACGCATCAAGGTGCCTGTCGAGGTCGTCTATGCCTACGACCTGCTTTACGGCATAGAGGCGTCCCACGTTGATGCAATGTTCCGTAACGCCTATATCTCGACCCCAAACATCAGCTTCAGGCGCATTGACGGCAGTTTTCACTTCATCATGCTTGATCAGCCAGAACTGTTCGCCGGTACTGTCATCAAGTTCCTGAAGCCGTGAGCGGCGGCGGGGTTGCTAGAGTGATGAGTTGCCGTTAAGGGGCACAGGATTCGTTGCCGTGCTTGCAGGCCACCGACCGTCCGTTTTTGGCCGAAAGCTGGCGGTAGCGACAGGATGCTATCCACCCGTGAAGCGGACACAAAACTCCTCTGAGACCGTGTCATGGCGTCCCGTTTCTTCCGTACAGGCGGTAGCCTGGTCGACGACTCAAGCGTTCGTAATAGTCGCTCACGGCAGGAAAGTCCGGATGAGCAAGCGGTGTTTCAAACCACCGATTAACTGACAGGCCGATCGGTATATCTGCGAGAGAAAACTCATCGCCGCTGACGTAGGCCCCGGTTGAATCGAGCTGTCGATTGAGGATCTCCATGTACCTCGACCAGTTGTTGCACGCGGCCGCCAACGCACGGCTGTCCTGATGCTCAGGCGAATGCCTGACCAGCGACATGAAGGCATAACTCCACGACTTGTTGAGATCTGACGCTTGCCAATCGATCCATTGATCCACCCGCGCTTTGGCTCTCGCTTCAGTCGGGTAAAGGTGAACGCCGTTGTAGCGCGACGCCAGGTAGCGAATGATCGAGTTTGACTCCCAAAGAATGAAGTCGTCGTCCTGGATGACCGGCACCATGGCATTGGGATTCAGCGCCAGGAATTCAGGTGTATGCGTCGATCTGAAGCCAGAACCCCAATCCACCCGCTCAAAGGGAATTTCAATCTCGGCGCAGGCCCAGAGCACCTTTCGTACATTGATCGACGATGCCTTACCCAATATGCGCAACATTCCATGTCCTTATCGTTCGGGGTAGTTGGTCTGAACTACTGGCTCTATCGCCTTGTGGAGCGGATTGTCCAGAGTCTGCTTTTGGCCGTTTTCTGCCTGTCACAGTCGGCAGAAAATGGACGCATAGCAGGTTAACGAGGTGCAAAATCGCATGTCATAGACTCAATCTTGGTTCGTACACTTTTAACGACGCTTTTTTTCATCTCTATGCGGTTTTCCCAGAGTATGCGGCGAGGTTAGCAGCGATATGCCTCTGGTTGTCTGTCCGTTATCCAAGAGGCTTGAAACGCACGGGGTCGCACAATCAGTTCGACGCGGTGGCAACAAGTGCTCCGCTCACCAGCAGGCCAGATGTCTCTCGATCAACCTTGCCACTTCGGCTGCGTGAGTAAAGCCCAGACTGTGATCGGCGCCAGGGAAAACGTGTAGTTCCGCGCGGGGTAACAGTTGAGCAAGGCGCTGGCCGACGCGAACGGGGCTGATCAGATCAGAATCTCCCCAGAGGAGTAGCACTGGCATACGCAACTCGACCAACCGGAGCGTGAGGTCGGTGTGGTCGTCGAGAAACCACCTCGGCAGTGTCGGGTTGGCGGCAGCAAAATCCGGGCGCCAGTCATGCGCGTCCAGAGCAGACATATCCACCCCGCCAGAGGTGACGGTCAGCGTCAGGTGCGTGATCAGCTCAGGGCGTTCAAGCGCTGCAAGCACAGCGACTATACCGCCCATGGACTGCGCGACCAGCGCGGTGGGCCGGTCGATCTCGGCCAGCACGCGAGTCACCAGATCATCCATGCCGGTCACGCTAGGCAAGGGCGGAATGTCTCCAAAGCCGGGCCAGCCGATATGGACCTGCTGCGCCGAGTGGGTCAGGCGCTCGGCAACCGGATACCAAAACCGGGTGTTACCCGAGGCTCCGGGCAGGAAGAGGAGTTTGGCGGGGGATGCGATCACAGGTTCGGTCCTTGAAGGTGGGATTGAAAGATTCAGCAGGATGGCAAAATGGATGCCGCAAGGTTCGATGACCACTTCGGAACGAGAGCCGCCGGTAGTGAAGGGCAGTTCGCGATCCAAAGCAACCATTCGCCAATCAACAGGGCACTTACCCTGGAATGCCAATGGCAGTTTGTTCTAGATCGATGGCGACTCAGACATCTCCACCAGCAGTTGCCCAAATGCATGGGCAGCAGGCGTTTTTCCAGTGACACTCCATATCAGTCGGAAATCAGCGTCCAGTAGCCGTGGCAGGCCATATTGCCCGTCAATCACCACCATGCCGGGCTCTAGATCTCCCAGCGGCAGCGCGGTGACGGCAAGCCCCGCCAATACCGCCGCCCGCAGTCCTTGTTGACTTGGAGAGGTGAAGGCAACTCGCCAATCCACGGTGGAATTTTCTAATGCCTCTACGGCCACCTGGCGGTGAACGCAGGGCGCTGGTGCAAACGCCAGCGGCAAAGGAGCCTCGCCGGTAAAGTCGAAATTTTGCGCTGCGGCCCAGACAAACCGGGTTTCGCGCAGCACGGTACCGTCGACCTGACTGCCCGGCAATGCCATAACCACGGCCAGATCGAGCCCATGGGCATCGACCTGCGCGCGCAGATCGAGGTAGGTGCCGACGGTGACATCCAGACGTACTGCGGGAAATTGTCTGGCGAACCGAGTCAGTAACGGCGGCAGGCCGTCGCCGATAAAGTTTTCTGGCACACCGAAGCGCACGGTCCCGGATACCGATGACGCTTCGAAACGCCGGGAGAGGGCGTCTTGCGCTTTGAGGACGTGTTCGGCATGGCGCAGAAAATCTTCGCCATCTTCTGTCAGCGTCAAACGTCGGGTGGTGCGCACCAGAAGGGTGGTGCCGGCCTGTTCTTCCAGACGCCGGATCTGATGACTGATCGCTGATTGGCTCAAGTGCAGCCGCTCTGCGGCACGAGTGAAACTACCGGTCTCCTTGATTGCGACAAAAGCCCGCAACAGAGCTGGGTCGAAGTCCATTTGGTCCACTCATGATGAATATTAATAAAACTTACGAAATTAAATCATTTCTGTCATTTTTCAATTACTTCCAGAATGCGGCCGGTCACTTGGAGTTATGTCAGGTGACGCTGGTGAGGCTATCGCGCCAACTTCCCTTGGGACGGTCTTGCCAGTGCCCATCAACTTGATCTGGAAGATCTCGATGCAGTTCTCTTCTTCGCAAAAGGATGTTTTCACAATAGTCGCCGTTTGCTTGGCCTCGCTAATGTTCGGCCTGGAAATCTCAAGTGTGCCGGCAATCCTGCCCACGCTTGAATCGGTTCTGCACAGCGATTTCAAAGATATGCAGTGGATCATGAATGCCTACACCATCGCCTGCACCACGGTGCTGATGGCTACCGGCACACTGGCGGATCGGTATGGGCGCAAGCGAGTGTTTGTCATTAGCCTGGTACTTTTCGGCATTACCTCTCTGAGCTGTGGATGGGCGCAAAGCACCAGCGTGTTGATCGCAAGCCGATTTCTGCAAGGGATGTCCGGTGGTGCCATGCTGATTTGTCAGGTGGCAGTGCTGTCTCACCGATTCCAGTCGGGAGCTGCGCGCGGCAAAGCGTTCAGTGCCTGGGGGATCGTGTTCGGCATCGGTTTGGGGTTCGGTCCGATTACCGGCGCAGCTATCGCGGCATTGTCGAGTTGGGAATGGGTGTTCCTGGTGCACGCGCCCATTGCCGTGCTTGCGCTGGTGCTGGTGCTCGTCGGTGTCGATGAATCACGTGATCCGCAGCGCCGCAGGCTGGATGTGTTGGGCATTATTTCGTTATCGCTGGCAGTGTTAGGCCTTTCCTGGTTCATCACTCAGGGAGCAGGGGAGGGTTTCTCCAGCGGTTCGGCCATCATCAGCCTGATTGTGACAATGGTCAGCTTCATCGTCTTTGTCATCGCCCAGCGACGCTATGTCGATCCCATGTTCGACTTCTCTGTATTTCGCATCCGCCGTTTCTCGGGTGCCTTGCTAGGGTCGGCAGGCATGAACTTCAGCTTCTGGCCCTTCATGATCTACTTACCGTTGTACTTTCAAAATAGCCTGGGCTACGCCAGTATCGGCACCGGTCTGGCGCTACTGGCGTATACGCTGCCGACACTGTTTATCCCGCCGTTAGGCGAACGCTTGGCGTTGCGTTATCGACCTGATGTGGTGATTCCCGCTGGCTTGTTCACTATAGGTCTGGGGTTCCTGCTGATGAAATGGGGCGGCAGTGTCACGCATGCCAGCTGGCTGACGATGCTTCCTGGCTGCCTGATCGCCGGAATCGGACTGGGGCTGACCAATACGCCTGTCACCAATACCACCACTGGATCGGTGCCCAGTGAGCGTGCTGGCATGGCATCGGGCATCGATATCAGCGCTCGTATGATCAGCCTTGCAATCAATATCGCGTTGATGGGATTCATCCTGGTGGAAGGCATCCTGTCTTCTCTGCGCAACCAGTTATCTGGCGCGCCCGATGATGTGCAACTGAGGTTGCTGGCGGAAAATATTTCATCTGGCAACTCTGCCTTGTTGGTGCAGAGTGGCCAGGGGATTACGATTCCGGTTGATGTTGCCAACGCCGCTTTGGCACACGGGTTTGGCTGGGTGATGGTGTATGGCGGTATTGCTGCGTGGGTGTTAGTGGCGGTGAGTTGGGTGGTCTTTCGTTCAAGCAAAGCCGTGCATTCTCAGCCGTGAGCAGGTGGTCTGTCGCTTCCTGCGATTATCTTGGGGGGCCTTGGTTCGGGACTAAGCTAAAGCTACGTGGGTCGTCGATCAATTGTGACCCACCGTTTGCGCTACATCCGTCCCTGGAGTGCCCAATGCAGCCCATCACCACGCGCCTGGTGGCGCTGTTTGTTCTTTGCCTGACGCTTGAAGTGCCAGCCCAGACCAACGCCTGCCCAGCGGGTGAGAAACAAGTGTGCCTGGACGGCTGCATCTGCCTGCCAGACGTGGGACCGCTGCTCGGTCCCCTGCCTGATGGCCTCCACCAGATCGCAGCACCTGCCCTGGCGCTGTGGCTGACCCAAGCCCGCGCTGAAGCAGCCAGCGCCGGCATCCAACCCGTTCCACCGCACATCCGCGAACAACTGCTGCGCTGGTACGCCCCCAGCGTTCTCGATGCCGCGCGGTACAAAGTTAGCGACAACGGCCAATTCAACGCCGCGACTGCCATGCTGCAAAACCCCGATGTCGGTGCCGTGACGCTGATCGACATCATCCTCTTCCGGGACGCTCAAACCGCAGAGCAGAACATCGCGCTCTGGGCTCATGAGTTAAAGCATGTGCAGCAGTATCAGGAATGGGGGGTGGAAGGATTTGCCCAGCGGTATACACAAGATTTCAATGCGGTGGAGGCACCGGCTTATGCCATACAGGCTGAGGTCAGGCGGTTGGTGCGGGAAGGGACTCACTGAAGGGTAGCGAAGCTTCCTGTCATTACAGGTAGAAAGCAGTGGTTTTATGGAATCGTGTTAACAACCAATGCACAAATCTTCTAAACGTTCTGTCCCATCGCACGGTAATTTAGCCGTCCGCACAGTTCAATGCTGAACCATGACCTAGGGAGCCTTCCGTGGATAGACGCAACTGGATTGAGCTGTCCCAGGACGCCGATACCGGGATTGAATCGATTCGTGCCCATTTTCAGGGGCATGCCTACGATCCGCACTGGCATGACAGTTTTCTGGTGGGGGTCACCGAGCAGGGCGTGCAGCAGTTCAATTGCCGGCGCGTTCGCCACCTCAGTACGCCGGGCAAGGTATTCATGCTGGAGCCAGGGGAGATCCACGATGGGCATGCGCCGACCGAGGAGGGGTTTACCTATTCCATGCTCTACCTCGATCCGCACTGGCTGGAGCGGGAGTTGCACGCGTTGTTCGAGCACGCGCCGGCCAACAGTCAGCCGGGTTTTGCCGACACCCTGAGCCAGGATCCGCGCCTGGCCACTGCCATTTTTCAAGCCTTCCACGCGCTCCATGAGGGCGACTTGCGCATTGTGCGCCAGAGCGCCATCGACACCTTGTTGGGGGCGCTCACTTGCCACCTTGATTGGCGCAAGCGTCAGGCCTTTGATCCGCGCCTGCCGTGGGTGGCCCAGGTTGCGCGTGACTATTTGCATGCCCATGTCTACGAAGACATCGGGCTGGATGACCTGACCCAAGCCTGTGGGGTTGATCGCTTTCGTCTGACGCGGGCCTTCAAGGCAGCCTTTGGGCTGGCGCCTCATGCTTATTTGATCCAGCTGCGCCTGGCCAAGGCACGGCAGCTGCTGGCGCGTGGCGAGTCGCCGGCGCAGGTGGCCAGTGCCCTCGGGTTCGCCGATCAGAGCCATATGGGGCGCTGGTTTCGCCGTGCCTACCAGCTCACGCCAGCGGATTACCGCATGCGCTGCTCAAACCTTCCAGACTGAATCCCGCTGATTCGCGACCATGGTTTCCTATTCGATCAAGGAGTCCATGCCATGTCTTTTTCGCTGTTCTTTTCTGCCCCTTCGCTGCGCCTTCAGGGAGTCTGAGTCATGGAGTCGTTGCTGCCTTTCCTCCTGTTTTCGTTCGTTGCCTCGATCACCCCGGGGCCGACCAATATTCTGGTATTGAGCCACAGTTCGCGGCGGGGGTTGGGTGCCACGCTGCCGATCATTTTTGGCGCCTGCGGGGCGGCGGCGCTGCTTGTGTTTGCAGTCGGACTCGGCGTAGGCGAAACGCTGCTGCGGTTTCCGCGTGTGCAGCAGGCGATGGCTTGGGCCGGGGTGCTCTGGTTGAGTTGGCTGGCCTGGCAGATCTTTCAAAGCGCGCCGCCATCCCTGGCCCCGACCACCCCGCGCGACGAGGGGCTCAGCGTGTTCGGTGCCGCCACTCTGCAATTGGTCAACCCCAAAGTCTGGATGATGGCGGTGGCGGTGGTCAGCGTATTTGTCAGTGGCGGCGACAAGACCCTGCGGCTGGGGGTGTTGTCGCTGATGTTTCTGTTGGTCTCCGTGCCGTGCATGACCCTGTGGGCGTTACTCGGCGTGGGCAGTGCCCGCGCTTTTGGTTCGCCACAGGCGTTCAAACGCATGAACACTGCACTGGCTTTTTTGCTGCTGGTGTCGGCCTGGTTGACGGTGCTGGTGTAGGTCGAACATTGCCTAGGCAGGGCGCTTGAATCAGTAGACCCCGCATGGCTCAAGATAGTAACTGGCGCATCCATGCGCCAAACAGCGGTTTTAGCGCTTGATCAGGGAAATCTTGGTTCCTTCGATGCTGATCCCGGCCATTAATCCCTGCTGGTCGAAAATGAACGCGTAGGCATCGTCCTTCACTGTCGTGCTGGACAGATTCTTCGCCACCCCTTCATCAACCATTACAACGGTGGGGCCTACGCCGATTTCCCAACCCTTGGTTTTACGTACATAGTCCACGGCTTTGTCGGTCATCAGGAAAACCGCATAGCCATACGACTGGGCGCCGGCTTGCAGCCCCCAGGACCCGGTTACGGAGTTGTAATAATTCTCAACTTTCTTGTCCTTCAACAGCACGCCTTCACCATAGCTGCCGCCAAACACAAGGCCCGCCTTGATGATTTTCGGGAAGACAAGAATCGCTTTGGCATTGTGCGAAATGTTTTCAGCAAATGGCGTGGACTTGTAGAGCGTTTGCAGCGCTTGCCGAGAGTCGACATCCAGATCCTCGGCGGTTGCCGCACCCGCCGTGTTCAAGAAGCTGGCCGATGCCAGTGAAGCTGTCGCAAGGACGATCGATAGGAAGAACCGCATTGACTGAGTCATGTTAGTACTCCGATACGGGAGCATTGGATGTGAGCAGCAGCCAGCACCATCCCCTCGGAAGAATCCGAGCCTGCTGAAACTATCCGGCGCACCCTAAAGTATGTGAGCTACTGACTTCGCCCTTGAATGAGGTCTTTGATCATTGGCGACGTCATCACCTGCTTTGACCTCTGTGTATCAGCCGGGTTCGCCGTCAGAAACTGCGATAGCCAACTGTAAAAAAAACGGACACCTGACAAGCCGTCCATTTTTCAATCATCTAAATCGAAAGACCAAATCGATATTCGTGCGCTGTGCCTTCTTGCCGGGGGAGAGGTTCGATCAAGAAGCCACACCGTTCGAGTACTTTTGCCGAGCCGATATTTCCAGCGTATACGTTGGCCACCAGTTGTTTAAGGTTCCAATGTAACTGCGCCTCCTGGATCAGATGCTTCACCGCTAGTGTTGCCAGGCCTTGTCCGCAAGCGCTTTGAGCAATCCGATAACCGACTTCTGCCGACCCCTCGGGGATGTCGATGCCTTTCAGGTTCGCCCGCCCCACTATTTTTCCGTCAGCCTCTTCGAGAACAAATGGGTGCCATATTCCGGCGGCCAAATCAGACAAATAAGCCGCAATGTGATCGGTGACGCCCTGCAACGAGTAAAAAGCAGCATCGCGCGCGTCAATGAAACGCTCGAACCATTCGCGGTTGTCCATTTCAAATGCCAGCAACGCCTCAGCATCAGTACTTTGTAGGGTTCGAATTCTGATGGGTTTCATAGGGTCGCTCCCTTTTCTGGTAGAACTACTTGGTTAGCGGCCTATCGGCAGCTAGCAGGTGAAATCCGCTGATAGGAAGCTAGAGAGCATCCGTCATCAAGCTATTTTCAATATGCCTCACCTTCATCGCCTTCAACACTGGCTGCGAGTGCTTTCGCAATTTCCTTGGCCTTAATGATTGCCGCATCGCTGTAGACGAAGGAAATCATCCCCCTGCGATAATCAAAGAGATACTGTTGCTGTGTTAGTGGAGACGTCCAAGTTGCTGGATTTTTCCCGCTGAAAACAATGATTTCACCGGTGACGGGATTTTTGCGAGCAAACTCGTTTTCAAGCTTCATTGATGGATCACTTGCGCAAAGTGATTGCCATTCTTCAAGAGCTATTTCCATTGGTCTGACAATATGAAGTTCGTAGGCCATAGGTGTGCCGGCTCCTGACTTTTGGCTGTATGTGATGAGTTTGTGAGACACCTGAATGTCAGTGACGGCTGAGGCTAGCGACTGACGGCAGAGGTGTCCAGTGACTGCTTCTGCCAAGAGCTTCCTCTGGCTTTCACGCTTGAGCGGGCGCCTGTATCTCATAAATGCGGGGCATCTGTGTCTATCGAAAAAATCACTGGATGGGTACGGTCTACAGACCCCCTTTCATTGATGAGGCAACCATGTACCTGACCGCTGTTCCCTTTGGTACGACCGATTGGTCGACTGTCGAACCTCTGGAGTACGTTGGACAGACGGGTACCGCCTATTGGCGAACCTGCCAGTTTGGTTCGACGCGTGTGCGGATGGTTGAATACAGTCCTGGCTATCTGGCCGATCACTGGTGCTGGAGAGGTCATATCCTGTTGTGCCTGGAAGGCGAGTTGCATACGGAGTTGGAGGATGGTCGTCAGTTCACACTCACCGCGGGGATGAGCTATCAGGTGGGCAGCAACGCTGAGGGGCATCGATCTTTCAGCACTACGGGTGCCAAGTTGTTCGTAGTGGATTAACGCTGGAATTGACCGCTATCGACCCTTAGCTGTTACTCGTCAATTCCTGCAATGAACATAGACGGTAATAGCCACGCGCATGAACACATGTATGGCCGAATGCCCTAAACTCGCTTCCTCCTAATCAGCCAAGGAAGCGTCAATGGGCATTCGAGGAAAAGACCGTCAGATCGATAACATCGAGTTCAATGTCGTCGACATAGCTCGAAGCAAGGCCTTTTACGGAAGCGTATTCGACTGGAGTTTCGTCGACTACGGCCCGACTTATAGCGAGTTCAGCGACGGTCGTATGACAGGTGGATTCACTACAGGAGAACCTGTGCGGACGGGCGGGCCATTGATCATCCTCTACGCGGAAGATCTAGAGCGTACTGAGCTCAGGCTCAAGGCAGCAGGCGCTACGATTAGTCGTGAAGTTTTCTCGTTCCCAGGTGGGCGCCGTTTCCACTTCATCGACCCCGATGGCTATGAGCTAGCCGTGTGGACGGCCTCTACATAATTTCGAGGCAGAGAAACTAACGTTACAACAGCGATGCTTGAGAATGGCAGCGATCTGTTCGCCATTACAGAGACGGTCAAGCATCGTTGTTGCTTTGCGATGTTCGCTTCTGGCCGATAGCTGCCTGTCATGCCGGTCCACTTCCGTCCAAAAGCTTTGGGATGAGCGCTGTTAACGAGGTTCGCCGCTGCCTGCTACCACATCAGCACATTCAAATTGCATCGGATTTCAGCCCCTGCACCACGGGAAACCCGCGCAGCTTGGCCGACCACGTCACCACCAGCGTGGCCACCAACAGCACCAGTAGTGCAGGAGGGAATGCTTCTACGCCGAGTCGGTCGAGTAGCAGACCTCCCACAATGCCCCCGCCAGCAATTGCGGTGTTCCAAGCAGTCACGAGCATGGATTGTGCGACATCTGACGCATCGCCAGCAGTTTGGGCCAATGCCGTTTGAAACAACGTTGCGGCGCCGCCAAAGGCTAATCCCCACGCGCCAATCGCTACGAAAACGGCAACGGGTTCGGTGGCTGCTATACCCAGCACCATCGCTGAAATTCCAAACAATGCGGTACTCGCCAGGGTCAGCGCGCGCAGGTACTGGTCGATTAACACCCCAACAATCCAGATGCCCAGCAGCGATGTGATTCCGAAGACCAGCAGTACTACATCCGTCTGCGCCCCCAGGCCGGCCACTTGCAGAAACGGGGCGATGTAGGTGTAGAGAATGTTGTGCGCAAGGACGAACGCCAGTACCACGAAGAGCACGGGGCGAATGCCCGGCAGTGTGAATACATGGCGCAGCGACAGACGTTTTTCTTCAGCCTTTCCGGCGAAGTCCGGCACGTTGAAGCGCACCCATGCCATCAGCAGCACGGCCAGCAGGCTCATGATGCCGAAGCACATGCGCCATCCCAGGACATTGCCCAGAAAGGTTCCGGCCGGGATGCCCAACGAGAGCGCCAGTGGTGTGCCCACCATAGCAATCGCGATGGCGCGGCCTTTGCGGTGTTCGGGCACCAGGCGCGCGGCATAGCCGGCCAATAACGCCCACAACAGCCCCGCCGCAACGCCGGCCAGAAAGCGCGCCGCTATCGTCAACGTGAAGCTGGTCGAAAACGTCGTGACCGTGTTGGCAATGGCAAAGCCGGCGATGGCAGCGAGTAGCAAGGGACGGCGACGAAATCCTTGTGTGGCCGCCGTTAACGGCATGGCGGCCATTAGCGATCCTATGGCATAGGCGGTGACGGTTTGCCCGACCCACGCCTCGGAGACAGCCAGCCCCTGTGCCATCTGCGGCAGCAGACCAGCCGGTAGTGCCTCGGTAAGGATGGTGATGAAGGCGGCCATTGCCAGCGCCAACAAGGGTGCATAAGGCATGTGATCCTGCACTTGCGAGTTCATTGGCCTAGCTCCGCGACGCCGTATACCGCGTCCCGCAGGTCGGTTACGAACCGTCCCGACATGCCCTCGTACAACGTGTTGGTGAAGGCGACGACACTCAGCTTCTGCTGTCGATCCACACACCACGAATGGCCATAGGCGCCACCCCAACGCCAGGTGCCTGGTGACTCGGGGGTGACCGCCAAGGCCGGATCGCGCAGTATTGAGAACCCCAGACCAAAGCCGAACCCCGGTGCAGCGGGCAATTCCCGGCCGCCGGTTTGATCGCGTGCCATCTCCTCGACGAGTGCCGTGGACAGCAGCTCACCGCCGCCGCGACGCAATGTTTCAAGGAGACGCAGGAAGTCCTCGGCTGTTCCGGCCATGCCGGCACCACCCGACGCAAACGCCTGCGGGTTGAAGATGCGGGCGGGGCTGAACGGGATGCCGATCGCCCCCTCGAACGGCGAAACGATTTCGCCTTCGGCCAGCGCGTGGGGCTCGGGAGTCGCACTGACGTAGGCGGTAGGCACGCGCGATGGGTCCAACGCGGCAAAGCCGGTATCGGTCATGCGCAGCGGATCAGTCACGAGCTGGCGCACCGCATCAGCCAGTTGCTCGCCCTGCACCCGCTGAATCACCGCCCCTAGTACATCGGTTGCCAGCGAATAGCCCCAGGCCGTGCCGGGCTCGTACAGCAGCGGCACGCTGGCGATGCGGCTCAGGTTCTCGGTGAGGCTGACGGTGGACGCATCCATACCGTCCGAGACACCGGCCTGTGCATAGGGGCCATGCGCATCGGCTTCGAAAAAGCGATAGCCAAGCCCCGCCGTGTGACTAAGCAAATGCCGCACCGTGATGCGGGCAGCACGTCCATCAGCCAACTGTGGCCGAAATTCGGGCAACCACCGCTCAACGCTGTCATCCAGACCGAGACGGCCTTGCGCTACCAACACCAGGGCCGCCGTCGAGACGATCGGTTTGCTGACCGATGCCAAGCGAAACACCGCCTCTACGCTCATCGGCAACCGCTTCTCGCGGTCGGCCCAGCCGGCTGCCTGGCGATGGACCAACTCGCCATCGCGGGCCACCAATACTACCGCGCCAACCAGTCGCTGCTGCTCCAGCGCTTGCTGGACCGTTGCTTCAATGCGCGCGGACAACTGACGTGAAAGCGTGCCCGTGGATAAAGCGATTTCGGGGAGGGTCATGCGCAGTTCCTTCTGAGAGTGGAGAGCCCCGCCACGATAGAAAATCCAGGATTAAAGAAAAACTGGGGTAGAGTTCCATTTTATGCGGAGCGCAATGTCCGCAATGGAGGGCAGCATGGACAGCTTGAATGGCTTTGTGGTGTTTGTGCAGGTCGCTGAAAATCGCAGTTTCGTTGCGGCCGGCCGAATGCTGGGGGTGTCGGCGTCGGCCATCGGCAAGAGTGTGGCGCGGCTGGAAGAGAAGCTCGGTGTTCGCCTGTTTCACCGCAGCACGCGCAGCGTCACGCCGACTGCCGAAGGCATGCTGTTTCTGGAGCGCAGCCGTCGGATCCTGGCAGAAATCGAGGCGGCTGAACTGGAACTGTCGCAAGCCAGCGTCGCTCCACGTGGACGCTTGAGGGTCAGCCTGCCCGTGGTCAGTTCGCTGGTACATCCGGTGCTCGGCGACTTTATGCGTGAGTACCCGGCCATTGAATTGGACCTGGACTTCAGCGACCGCCTGGTCGATGTGATCGAGGAAGGTTTCGACGTCGTGGTCAGAACCGGCGCGCCTACGGATTCGCGTTTGTCGGCGCGCAAACTCGGTTCATTCCGTTCGTTGCTGGTCGCATCGCCGGACTACCTGGCAGCGCGTGGTACGCCAAAAGTACCAACCGATCTGCTGCAGCACAGCTGCCTGCACTATCGTTTCCCCCATAGCGGCAAGCTGGAAACCTGGGCCTTGCGTCGTACTGCTGAGGAGCCCGAGTTAGCCTTGCCCATTTCGATGATCTGCAACACCATCGAAACCCGTTTGTGCTTTGCCTTGCGGGGGCTGGGCATCGCCTATCTGCCGGAGTTCTCAGTCAGGCAGGCGCTCACCGAGGGGCAGCTGTGGAGCGTTTTACCAGAGCACACAGAGCGCAATGGCGAGTTTCATTTGCTCTGGCCTGCCAGTAAACACCCATCTCCCAAGGTGCGGGTATTCGTCGACTTCCTCTGTGCCCGGGTATTTCCGGGGAGAAAGGAGACGGATTTATTTTCACTACTCTAAACGTCCGCTATTGGCCGTTACTTGCCTGTCACGACCGCAGCCGACTGCTGCTGGATGCGAAGAGCCGCCCGAGCTTTTAGATGTCTGTGCCTACCTCTCATCTCAAAAATCATCGATTTTTTGAAATCACACCACCCATGTATTGATTTAAATCGCGCAGATCTTTAATACTCCATGAGTACGGCGATAGCTTTACACCATTCTCTCGCAAAGTTTTTGGAATCAAGTCTCCATTTGGACGAAGTATTATCGATGATACAATTACGCCCGGATAATCATTTAATCGTTTTTTGAAAGCGGATGTTGTTAGATCAGGTGTAGGAGGATTGCTTTTATTGGCCAATGGTCCTGTTGCTTTGAGATCTATTCCGTGGCACATGGTGCATCGCTGTGAATAGAGATTTTTTCCATTAACATTATCCGCGAAGGATAGTGATGTTTGAACTAGCGATAAAATTCCTAGCGAAGCAATGAATAATATTTTCATTGTTTTTATCTTCCTTGATGGGGTCAGCGTCGACTGGGCGCGACTTGGTGCGCGGGAAAGATATCAGCCATCGTGTCGGCACACATAGTCATTTCTGATGCCCCGCGGCTTGCCGGTCTTTATCCATCGAATCAGATAAAGTGACTCTCGATTTTCCTGAGCACCAGGCCTGGATTCATTTCTCTATTTTTAGAAATTCATACGCCATAACTAGCGGCTATAACAATGAGCGCGATAAAACAGACCAACTGAACGAAAAAGAAGGTAAACCGAACCGCCACGAACGTATTGGTTTGCACATGGGATACGTGAATCAGAGACTGACACACGCGGGCAATCAGGACGATTGCGGACAAGTAGCTCACTGCAGGGCCGTCGATACCAAGGGTTGAAATCAACAACACAATGGCGCCAAAGACAGGCAGATTTTCCACACAGTTCGCGTGTGCTCTTATCCCACGCCGATACCAATCCTCGCCTTCGACCTGATCGCATCGGAAAGAGGCAATCGGAACATTCGAGAACAAGATTCTGACCCAGCGATACACCCCGACAGTTGCCATCAACAGCAGCAAAGTCCAGGTCGCAAATCCAAGCAACATCCACATCGGTATTGTCATGGCTGCCCACCTCGATAAATCATTCTCAGCACGTCATCCCGCAGCCGCGCGGCCGACGTACGGTCGGCCGCCCCAGTCGATCAATTGCTCATGATGGGCGCCATAGCGGTCTGAATCGTGGACATCTGTGCGGGTGTTGTCATGTGCGTAAGCAACCGGCCAAAGTGTGGATGCTGCACGCCCGAGATTATGTATTGCCAGCGGTAGGCGCTCAGCACGCAGGCTTTGATTTGCGCTGTCTCATCGACACTGAACGATCGTGAAACATTGCGAATAAAGTAGTCGGCATCGGATGCCGCTTGTGCCTGCAGTATTGCGTCGACGGCTGCCACCAGCGCAATCAGATCGTTCACTGCCTGGTCGCGCTCGGTTGGCGAGAGTTTCGCGTGCTCCGCCTTCCACTCCAGTTCATCGAGTACGACGTGCCGGCTTTCATCCATCCAGTGAAACTTGAAAACATCCTTGAAGAGTGGGCACAACTCCTCACGCGGGGCGATGCTTTGCACGTAGTGCGCCTGAACAAACAGCTCGATATGACAGGTCAGTGCCAGCACCGACCAGGTGCTGGCCGCAAGCACCGAGCGCGCCACCTCGTTTGGATCGGCAACTTGACGATATCCCGCTGGTAATTGCGAACCCATCATCGTCTCCATGCGCCGGAACAGCTCCTGGTGCTTGATCTCGTCGTTAGAAAAACGCACCAGTGCTTCGAGTGCGAGTTGATCGTCAAAGACATGGGCTCGACCTTGATCGAGCATTTTGGCGCTGATAAAACGCTCGACCAAGCCAAAGATATACGCATAGGTTCGGCCCTGAATCTGACTGAGCAGGCGCCCCTCGTTCGTGTCGAGAAAGGTCAGGCGGTCGATCTGCGATAGTCCGTCGGGCAAGAATTTGCGCGAGAAGTCGAAACTCCGGTACTGTAGCAAATCACGATCGATCTGCCATTCCGCTTTCTTCGATGATCTGACAAGTTGAGCATAACGGTCGGCATTGTCCGAATCTGAGCTGGGCATGGTAGCAACGGTGTTCATATAGATCTCCTGCTTGCCTGATCGAGTTGGAATGGGGCAGTTACGGTTAACGTCGGAGCCAATGACCAGCGGTGAAGCATCTGGGGATAGTCTCGATCAGTGAGTCCGCGTTGGTGCTAATCTAGGCCTCGCAGTTCAGGCGATGAATGACCGGTCCGCCTGATTACATGCTCCGGACTCCGGAACGGAGGGCTGGCAATTGTTGGATGCGTTTTCTGATGTGTTGCGTGTGATTCGGCTGTCTGGAGGGGTCTTCCTCGAGTCGGAATTCACTGCTCCCTGGTGCATCAAGGGAAGAATCTCTGCGGACGATTGCAAACCGTTCCTTGAGGCACCTCGACATATCATTGCGTCGCATTTTGTCGCCGCAGGGCATATGCAATTACAAGTCGACGGTGGTGCCGCCATTGACGTGCGGGCAGGCGAACTCGTTCTGCTTCCTCACAATGACGCTCATTCTTTTGGCAGCGACCTGAGCATTGCGCCCATGCCGGCGGGCGAAGTTATTCAGCCGCCAGAAGCCGGCTCTATTTCACGAATCAAGTACGGCGGGGGCGGCGAGGTCACGCAGCTATTGTGCGGATTCCTCGGCTCGGAAACACCCTTCAGTCCGTTGCTTTCGTCGCTGCCATCCCTATTGAAATTAGACTTGCGCGCGACGGCGTCGGGAGCCTGGATTGAAAGCTCATTCCGTTTCGCTGTCAGTGAGATTGCGGCGGGGCGCCTCGGCTCGACAACGGTCATCGCCAAGCTCTCCGAATTGCTATTCGTCGAAGCCGTCAGCCAGTATGTCGCGAGCCTGCCCGCCGAGCGACGCGGGTGGTTGGCGGGTTTGCGAGATCCGCATATCGGGCGCGCACTGGCGCTGCTCCATGCTCGTCCAACCGAGGGCTGGACTGCAGAAGCCCTGGCGCTTGAAGTGGGCATGTCGCGCTCGGTATTCGCGGAGCGATTCACGGCATTGGTCGGACAACCACCGATGCAATACCTGACGCTTTGGCGTATGCACGTGGCGGCTCAACAGCTGCGCGAAGGTCGCGGTAATGTGGCGCAAATCGGCTTTGCCGTTGGGTACGAATCAGAGGCCGCGTTCAGTCGCGCATTCAAACGCCAGTTCGGCACATCACCCGGCATTTGGCGCAGACAATCAGCATGAGAAGGTCCGGTGCTGATGGATCCATGGAAATTACCCAATAAGCGCTTTCTGGTGCGTGCTGAGAGGTGATCGATCAACAGCAGCTTTCGTCTACTGTCCGCTTCTGGCCGTTGAATCCACAACCCAAAGCGGGCAGCCTGAACACCAGAATCAGGTTTCGGATTGATGAGCCGCCCAGTGTTTCATCTCTTCGGCAATGAAATGGTTCACCAGGTCGCTGTACATCTTCTCGATTGCATCCGGGCTCAGGCCCTCGGCCTCGGCCCACTCGCGACGTGTCGCCAGCATCGCCTTGAAACGCTCCGGCGCACGCACCGACGTCGCCGAGGTCTTGAACTTCGAGGCTGCCAGCACGTAGTGGAAACGCTTGCCCAGCAGCTTGATGACGGCCTGATCCAGGGCATCGATTTCGCGTCGGATATCCTCCATGCCTGCACACTCTGTGGGTTGCAACTGATTGATAACTTCCATGCTAGCGACTCCTTTTTCTGAAAAAAATTGTGGGCCTTCGGAAGAGACATCGGTGGGTGATCTTCCGTGAGTGATCCCAAACAAACTGTTGCACCTATTTGACGAATCTAAGGCAGGCAAAACCCGTCTTGATGCGCAGCTGTTGAATGGGCTCGACGCTCTCCTGATCTCCGACTTTTTTGACTACACCAATTGCGCAGTGATACTGGTCGCTGGTAAAGATGGGAAGGATGCCTGTCTTGGTCTCACCCCAGAAGCCGGACTTCAAGGTGTAGGTGGCGCCGTCCTGCGGCGTAAAAGAAAAGGGTATTTGGCACTGTCGACCTCCGACTACCTGTCGATAAGTCAATACCAGCTCTTTACCCACGGCAATCGGCGATTCGATAAAGTCGCCGGTATAGGACAACGGCGTGAACCCCGCGTAGCAACCTTTTTCATTGAAGGTCATGGCATCCAGAGTGGTGCCACGTTCATATTTAAGGCGAACCGTAGCAGAGGGTTCATCCGGATGGGGAAAGACATACTGCTTGCCCTGAAGCATTGAAGTGCAACCACTGAGCACTACTGCTCCTGCCAGCAGAGCACACCAGCCAAACTTGTGATTTCCGTACATCAACCGCTCCCTGATTACTTTCGGGTTCCCCTATAAATCTCAGGGGCCGAACTTGCTGGAAAGTGGCGTTATGGTACTGGATATTGTGAAGGCCAAAACAGCTTGTGCAGCATGGAGGAATTTGGGCCAGGAATGGGGGGCAGAGGCATTTACCGGTCCGATGCAGCCATGACCTGGGCTACCCACACAAAACAGGATCACGTTGTTCCCAGTTCCGTAGCGTAGAATTTCCACACTGCCAGCCCCCACCCGAGACGGACCCTCAATGCAAACCCCCCCCCCCAACACCCCCTCTGGCAAACCTACCTCCTGTTCCTCGCGCCCATGGTTTTGTCGAATTTCCTTCAATCCATGTCCGGCACCATCAACAGCATCTACATCGGCCAATTGCTCGGCACCCAGGCTCTCGCGGCGGTATCGGGCATGTTCCCCGTGGTGTTCTTCTTCATCGCCCTGGTCATCGGCCTCGGCGCGGGTGCCGGGGTGTTGATCGGTCAAGCCTGGGGCGCTCGTGAGTTGCATTTGGTGAAGGCCATCGCCGGTTCGACGTTGCTGTTGGGGGCGATGATCGGGTTGGCGGCGGCGGTGTTGGGCAGTGTATTTGCCCGGCCGGCGTTACAGGGTTTGGGCACGCCGGTGGATGTGCTGGACGATGCGGTGGCGTATGCGCATGTGATGATGTGGATCTTGCCGTCGCTGTTGGTGTTTGTGTTGTTCACGCAGTTGCTGCGTGGGGTGAGCGATACGGTGTCGCCGTTGTTGGCGCTGGTGGTGTCGACGTGTGTCGGGCTGGCGCTGACGCCGGCGTTGATTCTCGGGTGGTTGGGGTTGCCGCCGATGGGGATTCAGAGTGCAGCGTGGGCAGGGTTGGCGGGTAACTTGTCGGCGATGGGGTGGCTGGCGTGGCGGTTGATTAGCAAGGGGCATCCGTTGGCGCCGGATCGGGAGATGTTTGCGGCGATGCGGCTGGATCTGGAGATCCTCGGCAAGGTGTTGCGCATCGGGCTTCCGACCGGGTTGCAGATGGTGGTGCTGTCGTTATCGGAGCTGGTGATTCTGGCGCTGGTGAACCAGCACGGTTCCCAGGCGACGGCGGCGTACGGGGCGGTGACGCAGATCGTCAATTACGTGCAGTTCCCGGCGCTGTCGATTGCGATCACGGCTTCGATCCTCGGCGCGCAGGCTATCGGGGCCGGGCGTATTGAGCGCATGGGGCCGATTCTGCGCACGGGGTTGTTGATCAACGTGTGCCTGACTGGCGGTCTGGTGGTGTTGGGTTACCTGCTGTCGCACTGGTTGCTGGGGTTGTTCCTCACGGATGATTCTACGCGGGCGATGGCGGAACACCTGTTGCACATCATGCTCTGGAGCCTGTTGGTGTTTGGCTTTCAGGCGATCATCGGCGGCATCATGCGCGCCAGCGGCACGGTGTTGGTGCCGGTGGCGGTTTCGATCGTTTGCGTGGTCGGGTTGCAGTTGCCGGTGGCGTATCTGCTGGATGCGCGTTTTGGGCTGCAAGGTGTCTGGATGGCGTTTCCGGTGGCCTATCTGGGCATGCTGATCCTGCAGACGCTGTACTACAAAATGGTCTGGCAGCATCAGAAGATTGAGCGGTTGGTGTAGGGCCTCGTTTGAGTATCAAGCGCTGCTCTTGAGCCAGGTTTCGAAGCGCGTCGGCCCGATGATGGGGTGCTCTCCCGGCGTCAGCGAATGGTCATCGATCGGTGCGCCGAAGTAGGGGACCGTGTCGTCCGCTTGGGCCTGGCGCGGGTCGTTGGTGTGTTGCAAAAACAGGCGCACGAACTCAACCAGCGGCCAGCGCTCAGGGCCTGCTACCTCCAATGTCTGATTGCTCGGCGCATGCACGGCGACTTTCGCCAACGCCGTCGCGACATCGACCGCGGCGATCGGTTGCAGCTCGGCGGAAGTCAGGCGCACGGTGTCGCCTTCCTGCACGCCCGAGTGCGAAATCGCCCCGATGAACTCGAAGAACTGCGTGGCCCGCAGGAGGGTGTAGGGGATGCCTGAGTCTTTGATGAGTTTTTCCTGCGCCATTTTCGCCCGGAAGTAACCGCTGTCGAGCATGCGCTCGGTGCCCACTACCGACAGGGCGACATGGTGTTTGACGCCTGTGGTTTTCTCGGCGGCAAGCAGGTTGCGCCCGCAGGTTTCGAAGAATTCGAGCACGGCAGCGTCTTCGAAGGAGGGCGAGTTGGCCACGTCGACCACCACATCGGCGCCTTGCAAAGCGGTTTGCAGTCCTTCGCCGGTGAGGGCGTTGACGCCGGTGCTGGGTGACGCGGCCAGGGTTTCATGCCCCAGGTCTTGCAGGTTTTTGCACAGGTGTCTGCCGATCAGCCCGGTACCGCCAATGACGACGATTTTCATGACGAATCTCCCGATGCGTGTGCGGTGGGGTGTGGTGGCTTGAAATCCTGCAACTATTAAAGACCCGGAATGCGTTCGATGGCAGTGGGCGCGACGATCGGGGTATTGGGAAAAAGGCCGCCTGGTTCACAAAAAGAGCGGAAAATTGCACTGCTGGCAATGTTATATTGCCGGCCTCTGGCCTAATGCCAGTCAGTTAAGCGCAATCCATCCATGTGGGAGCGGGCTTGCTCGCGAAAGCGGTGTATCAGGCGACACCAATGTTGACTGTGCTGCCGTCTTCGCGAGCAAGCCCGCTCCCACATGGATTACGCTTAACTGACTGGCATTAGCGTCTGCACCATCATTTTTTTTGCAGTTCGAAGGCTTGTTTGAGGCTACTCAAGCGCCTTCCCGGCAGTCAGATCAAACACCGCGCCGAGGATTGGGCGCCAGGTTTCGTTATGCATGGCAGGAGGCGTTACATGCGTTGTGTTCTTTCACTGCTGATCACGCTGGTCTGCGCTCAAGTTGCTTGGGCCGAGCCCACGGCCGAGTTGTCGGAACCGGTGGGCGGCTGGCGCTATCACGGCCTGCTGGACCGCAGTGAAAATCCGCGAGTCGCCTATCCCACGCCGCCCATCGACCGGGGCGTGCAGCGCAATCGCACGATGATCGAAGGCCAGCTCAAGGCCCTCGGCACGCTCCGACCGCCCCATAGTCTGGCGGTCAACGGCAATCCCCTTAATTTGTACACCGATGACCAAGGACGTTTTGCCCGGCCGTATGCGTTCGGTGCCGGGTCCAACAGCGTCGAAGTGCGCAGTTCCGAGGGCAAGTCGCTCAAGCGCGTTCAATTCTATGAAGCCAACAACCTGCGCACGCCGGCACGCATTCGCGTGGTGCTGGGCTGGGACGATCCCAAGGCCGAACTCGATCTGCACATTATTACCCCCGACGGCCAGCATGCGTTCTGGGCTAGCCCGGCGATGAGCAACGGCGGCGGCCTCGATCCGGACGGGGTCGATGGGCCCGGCCCGGAAATGTTCACCATGACGGCGCCGATGCATGGCACGTACCTGGTTTACGTGAACTATTGGGGCAACTTCGGCAGCGGCGGCTATAACTTCGATGAGACCAGCAACCAGAACGAGGTGATCACCTCGCAAATCAATCTGGTGCTCAACGAAAATACCGTCGACGAAAAACGCGAGACCTTCATCGTGCCTTTGCGGGCGATCGGCGACCTGCTGCTGGTCAAGACTTTCAACTATTAAATAAACATCCCGCACCACGGATGAACTGAGCTTTGTGAACATGAGCGTGAACATGAGTGATAACACTGTTACTCCAGCCGTTTCCCCAGCCGCCGACGCACCTGCCGCCAACACTTCCCGTCGCTGGCCGGCGCTGGTAATCGGGCTGTGCCTGGTGGCCGGCGTGGCAGGCGGGTTGGGGTGGTTCCTGAACAAACCCAAGGCTCCGCCTGCGGAACTGGCCAGTGACAAACTGGGCATGAGCCGGCCAGACGGTTTGCTCGAAACCCACTCCCTGAGCCAGCTGCCCAAGGATTTGCTGGCGGTGCCGTTTCTCAAGGACACCCTGACCGAAGATTTCGTCTTCTATTACGAAGCCCACGCCGACCGTCTTGGCTTGATTGGCAGTCTGCGGCGGATCATTTACGAGCATGACCTGAAGCTGCAGGACAGCCTGATCGAGCAGCTGTTCGATCAACCTGCGGATGTGGCGCTGTGGCGCGGGGCGGATGGGCGTCTCAAGGATTTCCTGTTGGTGATGGATCGCGGCGGACTGGCCAAGGTGCTGGAGCCGCTGGCGAAAGTGGCGCTGGATGATACGCAGCTGACCAAGTTGGGTGACGTGAAAGTCGGCGCCGACGACGTTGCGCTTTATCAGCTCAACTACAACGCCAGCAAGTCATTGGTGTTCGCTTCCCATGGCGACAAACTGGTGGTGCTGTCCAATCCGGCCAAGCTCTACGATCCGGAAAATGGCGCATCAGAGGACACCAGCAGCGTTTCGACCAAGGCCATCGCCGCCTTGCTCAACGGCGACAAACTGTTCCCCGAAGCCTTCGGCCTGCCACCGCGTACGCCCGAGGTAAAGCAACGCCTCTCGGTCAATTCCAGCGTTTTGGCCATGGGTTACCAGCGCTTCATCCCGAACTTCGCCGGCCTGCGTTTCGACATGGACGACAACGGCTGGCACAGCTTCCTCGCGATGGACGAACTGGACAACCAGCCGGACTTCGACTTCAAACCGATCTGGCAAGCCATGCCGATGGGCGCCAGCGCCTGCGTTGCCTTGCCACTGGCCGCCGAACAACAGAAACCGCTGCTGGTGAAACTCGGTGCCGACGACGCCGTGGCTCAATCCCTGACCGAACACATGGCCGGTGCCGCCGGCCTGTGCTGGTACGCCGATTCGCGGCTGTACACGCCGCTGCTGGTGGCCAGTCTGAATGACGATGACAGCGCCAAACTCGACGGCGACCTGGGCAACCTGTTCGGCTCGATGGTCGGCGCCTACGAAGGCAACGTCGCCGATCACGCGTTCCCGGTGGTCGAGAAACAGCAAGGCCAGACCCATCAGTGGCAGCGTCAGGTCAGCTCCAACTTCGGCCCCTATAAGGCTAAGGATGCCGAGCAACCGGACGCGATCACCGGCAAAGCCTTTATGCGCGTAAGCCTGGCTCGCCACGGTTCGACGCTGCTGTTCTCCCTCGACGACAAACTCGTCGACAAAGCCCTCGGCACCCTCGACAAACGTTTCCCGCCGCTGGCTGACGTGCTGCCGAAAGACCTGCTGATGCCGATCTATTTCGGCCCGGATTCCATGGCGCAATTGATGCAGCAGGAAACCCTCGACAGCCTGCCGCAGGACATGGAGCCAGTGTTCTACAACGCCGCGCAAACCTACCTGATCCCGAAACTGCGCACCCTCGGCGGCTATGGCAAATATGCCCTGACCTTGCCCAAAGGTAGCGAGCCCGACGGCCATTGGCAGTGGCTGCCGCTGGAGTGGAAAGCCCTGTGACCGCACTCATCCGAGGCCTCGGCCTGCTGGCGTTGTTGCTGGGGACTCGCACCTTTGCCAGCGAAGCTGCAGCGCTCGACCCGCAGCAGTCCCAGGTATTCCGCGCCTGGTTCGTGCGCATCGCCCAGGAACAACTGACCCAAGGCCCGAGCCCGCGCTGGTATCAGCAGGACTGCGCCGGGCTGGTGCGGTTTGCCGCCAACGAAGCGCTGAAAGTCCATGACGATAAATGGCTGCGCAGCAATGGTTTGTCCAACCGCTACCTGCCGCCGGAACTGCAATTGAGCGATGCCCAACGCGGCCTCGCCCAGCAATGGCAGCAGGGCGGCGGCAAGGTCGGGCCTTACGTCAACGCGATCAAACTGATTCAGTTCAACAGTCATCTGGTCGGCCGCGATCTGGCCCAGGCCCGGCCCGGCGACTTGATGTTTTTCGATCAGGGCGATGACCAGCACCTGATGATCTGGATGGGCCGCTTCATCGCCTATCACACCGGCACTACCACCCCCACTGACAACGGCATGCGCTCCGCAAGCCTGCAACAACTCATGACATGGAAGGACACCCGATGGATACCCGACGCAGCCAACCCCAACTTCATCGGCGTCTATCGACTGAACTTCCTCTCCCAATGATCGGTGCCCGCATGCTGCGCATTTGCTCAAAACTGCCTTTGTTGTTGGCCTTGCTCATGCCGCTGGCCGCGGTCAATGCTGAAGACACCGTCGAGCCGAGCGGCTATACGCCAGTATCCGGTGAGAGTTTCTTCCTGCTGGCCGACAGCAGTTTCGCCAGCGACGAACAGGCGATGGTTCGCCTCGAAGCGCCGGGCCGTGATTACCGGCGGTTCCGCATGGAACCTTACGGCGGCGCGGACATTCGTGTGTATCGCATCGACAAGCCGCTGGATTTCCTCAAGCGCCAGAAGAACCTGCACCGCGTGGTCAGCGACGGCCAGTTCAAGGGCGAAGGCCTGTCGAACACCCTCGCGTACCTGTGGGATAACTGGTACCGCAAATCCCGCCGAGTAATGCAACGAGCGTTCTCCTACGAGTCGCGTCAACAAGTCACCGAGGAAGTACCGGAACTGAAGATGGGCACCGCCATCGCCGCGCCAACGCCCTACGACGCTCAGCCGCAATTCGCCTTGATTCCAGGCCTGCCGGTGGTCAGTCAATTCCGTTATCCGCTGTGGCAAGCCAAGCCGATCCAGCCGCCAGAGGGTGTGAACCTGGCCGGTTCTTCCAGCGAGTTCGTCAGTGTCTCGCCGGGTAACGTGTACATCCCGTTGGGCAACCTGAAACCTGGCCTGTATTTGGTGGAAGCGCTGATCGGCAAGTACCGCGCGACCACCATGGTCTTCGTCTCCAACACCGTGGCCGTGAGCAAGATTGCCGGCGATGAATTGCTGGTGTGGGCCGCGCGCAAACACGAAGGCAGTTCGGTGCCCAAGGTCAATGTGCTGTGGACCGACGGCCTGGGCGTGATGAGCAGTGGCGCTACTGACGCCGACGGTTTGCTGCGTCTGAAACACGTCAGTCCGGAGCGTTCGTTCGTGATCGGCGAGGACGAAGAGGGCGGGGTGTTCGTCTCCGAGAACTTCTATTACGACAGCGAAATCTACGACACCAAACTTTATGCATTCACTGACCGACCGCTGTATCGGCCGGGGGATTGGGTGTCGCTAAAAATCGTCGGCCGCGAGTTCAAGAATGCGCGGGATTCCGTGGCACCAACCGCTGCCGACGTCAATGTGACCGTGCTTGATGCCACCGGCACTGCACTGCAATCGTTGGCGCTGAAGCTCGATTCCAAGGCCGGTACTCAGGGCCGTTTCCAGTTGCCGGACAACGCGGTGGCGGGCGGCTATGAGCTGCGTTTCAGCTACAAGGATCAGGCCTACAGCAGCGCCTTCCGTGTCGCTGAATACATCAAGCCGCACTTCGAAATCTCCTTGAACCTGGCCAAGCAGGATTACCGCACCGGCGAACCGGTGAAGGGCAGTCTGGTGCTGCTGTACCCGGACGGCAAACCGGTGGCCAACGCCAAGTTGAGCCTGAGCCTGCGCGCCCAGCAACTGTCGATGGTCGATAACGAGCTGCAATACCTCGGGCAATTCCCGGTGGAGCTGACCAGCGCCGAACTGACCACCGACGCCAAGGGCAACGCGAGCCTCGACCTGCCCGCCGCCGAGAAACCAAGCCGCTACATGCTCACCGTGTTCGCCAGCGATGGCGCGGCGTATCGGGTCAAGACCACCAAGGAAATCCTCATCGACCGTGGCGCCGCGAGTTTCCGCTTGAGCGCACCGCAGCGGTTCAGTGCGGTGGGCGGCAAGGTTGCATTCAGCTATGCCAACGAAGGTGGCAGCGAGCAGAGCAAAGCGGTCAACCCGAGCAGCTACAGCTGGGTGCGACTCGAAGATCAGACCACTGGCGAAGGTAAACTCGCCGCCAAAGATAAAGGCTTCACCCTGGCCTTCGACCGTCCGGGCACTTACAACCTGACGCTGAAAGATGACCATGGCCGCGTACTTGGCGCGACCGGTCATTCGGTCACTGGCGACGGCGTCAAAGCGGTGCCCGGCACTGTGGAAATCGTCCTTGATAAATCCGAGTACAAGGCGGGCGACGAAGCCCTCGCGTTGATCACTTTCCCTGAGCCGATCATCGACGCGCTGTTGTCGCTGGAACGCGACAAGGTCGAGGCCACCGCGCTGCTGTCCAAGGGCAGCGACTGGCTGAAGATGGAAAAACTCAGCGACACCCAATACCGCGCGCGGATCCTGGTGAAGGACAACTTCGCGCCGAACCTGACCTTCTCCGTGCTCTACACCAAGGGTGGTCAGTACAGCTTTCAGAACGCGGGCATCAAGGTGATCGCGCCACAGATCGACGTGGCCATCGCCACTGACAAAGAGGCGTATCAGCCCGGCGATACGGTGTCGGTTGACCTGACCACGCAGTTCGCCGGCAAGCCGATTCCGGCGCATCTGACGGTCAGTGTGGTCGATGAAATGGTCTACGCGCTGCAACCGGAAGTCGCGCCGACCATCGATCAGTTCTTCTATCACCCACGCCGCAACAACGTGCGCACCAGCGCCAGTTTGTCGTTCATCAGCTACGACGTGGCATTGCCGGGCAGCCCGGGCGCGCCGGGCAAAGCCAATCGCAGCGAGCGCGGCGTCAAAGTGCTGGAGCGACCACGTCGCGAAGACGTCGACACCGCCGCGTGGCAGCCTGAATTGATCACCGATGCGAATGGCAAAACCCGCTTCACCTTCAAAATGCCGGATTCCCTGACTCGCTGGCGCATCACC
Organism: Pseudomonas sp. S2_A02; assembly: GCF_054668495.1. Classification (NCBI taxonomy): domain Bacteria; kingdom Pseudomonadati; phylum Pseudomonadota; class Gammaproteobacteria; order Pseudomonadales; family Pseudomonadaceae; genus Pseudomonas; species Pseudomonas sp. S2_A02. The sequence continues at coordinate 6,018,973 of NZ_CP162776.1, forward strand.
GCCCGGGCCATTGCCGATGACGGCCAGGTCGGGCAGAAGAAGCAATTCGTGCGCTCGGAAAAACCGCTGTACCTGAAGTGGAGCGGCCCGACCAAATTCCGCAACAGCGACAAGCCGGATCTCGGTGTGTTCGCTTTCAGTCAGGCCGAGAAACCGGTCAAGGCTGAGCTGGTGATTCATTACGCTGGCGCCGAGCAACGGGTGCCCGTCACCTTGAACAACGGCATCAACTACATCGCATTGCCAGCGTTCACCGTGGCCAATGGCGAGTGGACCGCCGAGCTGGTGCAGGACGGCAAAACCGCTGATGCCCTGGCCGTGCGCCTGACTGCGACCGGCGAAGGCTGGCAGGTGACTCAGAGCCAAAGTCTGGACGTGGCCAGCGGTGATACGCCGCTGACCTTGCCGGCCGACGCCACGGATATTCGCCTGCGTCTGGATGACAGCCCGCAAGCGCTGTTCCGTTCGGCGCTTGATGATTTGCTGAGCTATCCGTACGGCGGCGTCGAACAGACCGCCAGTCGTTTGCTGCCGTTGAGCATCGCTTATCCGACCTTGTCGTCGAACCCGCAGATCCGCGATCGTTTGCGTTTGATCATGCAGAACAGCCGCCTGCGCTTGGTGCAAATGGCCGGCCCGTCGGCGAGCTTCACCTGGTGGGGCTACGACGGTGAGCCGGATGCGTTCCTCACCGCGTACGCCTATTACGCCGACTGGCACGCCAGCAAAGCACTGGAACTGAGCCTGCCGCCGGAGCATTGGCAGCGGGTGCTGGAGGTGTACGCCAAGCAGTCGCAGAACACGCCGCTGTTGCAGCGGGCGTTGATTCTGTCGTTTGCCAAACAGATGCAATTGCCGGTGAACACGCTGCTCAGCGGTTTGATCGACGACTTGGTGAAAGCCGGCGAAGGCAATGCGGCGAGCATGATGGACGATGGCGAAGAAAGCCTGGTCATGAGCGATCCGGATTCGGCATTGGGGCTGGCCAGTGCTCGGGTGCTGACTGCCTCTTTGGCGCGTCAGGCCAAGGTCAATCTGCCGGAGGCTTTCAATCGTCAATTGGACGCTGCGCAACAACAAGTCGCTGTCAGCTCTCAACCGTTTGTCGAAGCCTTGAACCTGTCCCTGCAAACCTTCGATCAGGCGCATGCGCAAGCGCTGTTGCAACGCTTGTTGCCGCAGCAATCGACCCTGGAACGCGCCTTGGCGCTGACCTGGCTGCAACGCAGCATCGAGCAGGCTTCACCCACCATCGCACTGGCGCCGGGTGAAGGCTGGAAGAAAAAGTACGGTGATACCGGTGAGATGTACTGGACATGGCAGGGTGCTGCGTCCGTGCCGGCAGTGTTGTCGCTGACCGGGGAGCAAGAGCGTCCGCTTCGTGCAGCGTTGAGCTTCCAGAGCAAGCAACCGCCAGTGGACCCGATGGCCGTGACCATCACTCGTCGTCTGTCGCGTCTGGTGCCGGGTGACGAAGCGTTCGAATTCAAACTCGAAGCTGTCGGCACCAAGCCGTTGTCCAGCGACAGCCTGTACCTGGACGAAGTGATCATCACCAGCAAAGCCGCGAAACCGCTGCGCTACGGCATGCTCGAAGTGCCGCTGCCACCGGGTGCGGACGTCGAGCGCACCACGTGGGGCATCAAGCTGATGGGCAAGGCCGGCACCGAGCCGACCTCGCTGGAGAAGGCCCGTTTCGAACCGGGGCAACTGGCTTACGCGATCCCGGTGGATGCCTTGAGCGGTGAATTGCGCCTGCGTCATCTGGTGCGCTTCTCGCAAAAGGGTCAGTTCAACCTGCCGCCGGTGCGTTTCACTCAGGTCTATGCGCCACAGCATCAGGCCCAGGAACAGAAACCGGCGCTCGGTCAGGTCACGGTCCACTGACATGACCCGGCGTTTGGTCTGGTGGCTGCTGTGTTTGATGCCTGCGCTGGCGACAGCGCAGGACGAGCCGTTGCGCCTGGGCTTCAAGGGTGAATTGCTTGCGTTGAGCCCGACTCAGGTGATCTCGCGTGAGCCATTGCCTGCTGATGTGCAGACTCCGCTGGGCAGTGTGTGGAAGCTGTTTGTCTACGGCTGGCTGGTGGACACCGGCGCGCGTGAACCGGCTTATGAGTGTCGCGGGCAATCGAGGGAAGAAGTGTATTGCTGCACGGCGGGCGGCAGGATTGAGCGCGATCAGGCATTGGTGAAGTCTTGCGGGCTGTATTTTGAGCCTGCGCGCTTGGGCATTGCTGGCGCTGAATGGCGCGAGTATTGGCAGGCGAGACAAGCGCCGAAGTGGTTGCTGGACTTGCCGTCGTTGCAACCGCAGACCCGGGTTTCGGTGGCTGAGTTGTTGAAGGCATTGGCCATGATGCCGGCGCAGGATCAGGCGCGGCGGGTGTTGCTCGATGTGGTGCTGAATGCTGCTGACGGCAATGTCGTCGGTGAGCTTGGCGGCCGGTTGCGGGTGAAAACCTGGAGCTGGTTGGGGGATCAGGATCCTTCGTCGCGTCAGGGCGGGTTCGCTGGCTGGACGGCGGACGGCACACCGATCTGGGCCGGTGGGCGCGGCACCAGTCAAATGGTCTTGCGCAATTACGGTCAGGCACTGGCGACGGTGTTGCCTTCGTCTTGGCCCGCCGAGGCGGGGAAGTGCGTCGAGGTCGGCCTGTTCGCGCGTTATCCGCTGAAACGCGTGTTGTCGGGGGATCGCGTGTTAGCGCCCGGGCCCTTGCAAGGCGACTATCGCGTCGAATTCGCCAACGGCAATCAACTCGATATCCATAGCGACGGTGAGTTGTTCCTGCTCAAGGACAAACTCGTCGCACGCCTGGACCGCGAAGAATACGTCGCCCGCGTCCTGCAGCGCGAAGCCAGACCGGAACCTGCCGAAGCCGCCAAAGCTTTGAGCGTCGCGATCCGCACCTACCTGCTGCAAAACGCCACGCGCAACGGCGACTGCCTGAGCATCGATGACAGCAGCAGCCGACAGCGCGTCGCCCCACGCCCGGCCGCGACCGCGTCGCGCAACATCGCCGCGTGGACCAGCGACCTGGTCCTCGCCGGCAGCAACGTCACCTATCACTCCGATCAGCCGGGGCCGGACAAACTCTCCTGGCTGCAAGCCGTCGAACAGGCCAATGCCGGTCAACGCTACGACGCCATCTTGCTGCACTCCTACCCGCGCGCCAGCCTCAGCCGCTGGGACAATCCCGTCGCTTCCTGCGACGCATTGCCCGCCGCGCAAGACTGGCTGCAAAAGCAACGCCGCGGCTGGCGACCACGGCTGGAAAGCGAAGTTGGTTACAACGAAGTCAACACTTTCGCCGTCTGCCGCCTGGCTTTCGGCCGTCCTTTTGTCGACCGCGAACGCCAGCGCATTTACGTGCGCGGCGTGCTGTCGCTGCAAGACCGCCTCGACCTGACCCACGAATACCTGCACCTGGCCTTCGAAGCACACCCCAACGGCCAGGATGAAACCTACATTGAAGGGCTCGCCCGCCACCTCTTGCTGGAATAGGCCATGAAACTCCGTTACCCACAGGTCCTCCTGTTCCTTTGTTCCTTTTGCGTGTGGCCGACCACGTTCGCCACCGATAGCGCAGTCAAACTCGACACGCCCGTCGGCGGCTGGCGCACGGGCGCGTCCGAAGGCGAAGGCGAAAACTTTCGTCAGACGGTCAATTACCCGGCGTCCTCGGTCAACACACCGGTGGGGCAGGCCAATACTGCTCGCATTACCGGCCAGATCAAATCCGCGCCCAAGGACAATGAGCCCGGCAAACTCATCGTTAACGGCGTCAGCATGCCGCTGAAAATCGACCCCGCCGGCCGCTACGATCGCCCGTTCTCATTCCCCAACGGCAGCAACAGCGTTGAAGTCCGTAGCCCTGATGGTCAACAGCGGCATCGCACCCAATTCCTCAACACCAGCGGCGGCGCCACCCCGGCCAAGTTGCGCGTGCTGCTGGCCTGGGACAGCGACGGCACCGACATCGACTTGCACCTGATTACCCCGGATGGCGCACACATTTGGTATGGCGACCGAGTTGCGCCCAATGGCGCGGCGCTCGACGTTGACGTCACCACCGGCTACGGCCCGGAAATCTTCGCCATGCCGGCGCCGATCAAGGGGCAATACCTGGTGTACGTGAACTACTACGGTGGCGGGTATCGCAGTGATGAGGAAGGGCAGGAAGAGGCTGTTCAACCCCTGACCACTGCGCAGATCACGGTGATTACGGAGGAGGGGACGCCGAACGAGAAGATGGAGACATTCCTGGTGCCGATGCGGGCGGTGGGGGAGTTGACGTTGGTTAAGGGGTTTAGTTATCCGTGAGGGGTAATAGTGACAGCAGTGCTGACACTATTTGGCATTTGTCGCAGTACAGCTGCGACAAATCAAATTAGTTTGCATTATCTTGCTGTTCACGACTAAGTGCAGGGGTGGGGAGTGGTTGTTAAGTCTGGTTACGTCAAGCGAATGGTTTTTTTATTGTTGGCGGCTTTAGTTGTTTTTGTCGCTAGCGAGTCGTTTTATACCATCAATGAACAAGATCGCGGTATCGTCCTGCGTAATGGCAAATTTTTGACCGAGGCCCAACCTGGGTTGGGTTGGAAGATTCCGCTTGTGGATGAAGTGACCAGTATTTCAATGCAAAGAAATCTCACCGGTTGGGGCGCTTTTCAAGCAAGAACTGAAGATTTGGATTTGATGGAATTGGAGATTTCTATTGTTTGGCGCGTAGCGCCAGGCGAAGTTTTGAAAATGTATAAAAAATACACCACTCTCGAAGCCATTGAAAATACCTTGCTGATACCTAAGGTGACGGAGCAAGCCAGGCTGGTAGTGTCTCATTACAGCACAGAACAGGCACTGAAAAGTAGGGAGGCGTTTATTCGCAGTTTTTCTACTGCGATCAAGAGTGCTATTGACGGGCCTGTCATAATTGAAAGTGTAGACATTGGAAGCGTGCACATGAAAAGCATACACATTGAATAGGGGGCCGGTGCATGCAAACTGCAAAAACAAAAAACACGATTTGTTTGATAGCCTCGTGGTTAGGCGGCTTGATACTGGTGTGTCTAGTGGCAGGTTCCTCTTTTTATACTGTCAATGAAAGAGAGCTGGGCTTGGTGTTGCGTAATGGCAAGGTTCTTTCTGAAGTAGGGCCAGGGCTGGGGTGGAAGCTTCCGATTGTCGATAAAGTGTTCCGAATCTCAAGTCAGAATAATATTTTTCATATTGCAGGCGTCCATAACTACACGTCAGATCTTCATGAGTTTAATGCTGATGTATCAGTTGTCTGGCATGTGGCGCCGGGTAAGATGGCGGGTATATACACTCAATACAACGACCTTCAATCGGTCGAGCTGGCACTTATAAAGCCCCGCGTCACTGGACAGATCGGGCTTGTTATGTCGCACTATAAAGGTAGTCAGATGTTCGACAGTCCTGACCGGTTTATAAAAGATTCTTCCGCAGCCATTAAAATGGCGGTAGGCGAGTTAGTGGTCATTGATAGCGTGAATTTTGAAAAAATGATTTTAACAGACTTGGATCAATCAGCTTCTTCCGAAGAAGCGGCCGTCGAGGCAGCCGCACCCGAAGCCGTCAGGAGATGACTGAGTGGTGAGTTATTAGTTTCTTCTTTTATCCAAAAGGCAGAGAAGGGCATCCCTTGACGGGCTGATCACCACCGTTTCTTGGCAGGATTGGACATGCTAAAGCGCTTAACGCTTTCTGGGTTATTTCTGCGAGTTTTACCTGCGCATGGCGATTCAGGAGAAGTGGTCGAGCCGGGAGCTCGAGCGCCAGTTAAAAGCCGCGTTATTCGAACGTAGCATCATCAATCCCGCAAAAGTCTCACCACTGGTGAGACAAATGCATCCTGAGGCCATAAAACAAGAAACTGTTGCAGGCTAAGTTGCATGAGTTTTATGCGTTGAATGCTGACGAGTAAACCAGTGGTTATGTTTGTGGGTGTTCTTGCCGGCCTCATCGCGAGCAGGCTCGCGATGAGGCCGGCCCATCTAATGCTTCTGCTGACTCTCCGCCACAACGGCCTTCGATTTGCTGAACCGATAAAACAGATTGGGCTCGCTCACAACGTAAAGCTCGCCGTCGGCGTCCATGGTCATGCCTTCGGCTTGCGGTATGTTCTTTTCGAGGTCATCCGTCAGACCGAGCAGTGAGCGGATGCTGACGAAGTTACCTTTCTCGTCGAGTTCGGTCACGTTGTCGGACTGCTCGCTCAGTATCAGCAAGTGACCGGTCCGCGGATCGTAGTAACCCTCGGAAAGATCCATGCCGAAGACGCTGCGGTCGATCCAGTTCGTCAAGTCCTTGATGCGCACCTGCAACGAGCCGTCGATGGAAGCCAGCATGCCCGTGACCGAATACAGCTGCCGCGGATCGCGTTCCTTGATCGCGAAGACACGATCATTGACCGGGTCATACGTCACGCCTTCAAAGCCCTTGTTGTGTTCGCTCAGGTTGATCTCGATGGCGAGAAACGGTGCATTTTCCGCATGGATGGGTTCAGGGGTACTCGGCAACGTGACGACGTACAGTCGCTGCAACATTTCATCAGCGATCACCACTCGCCCCTTACCCAAGTAGGCAATGCCTTCGGTGTCCTGGAACCCGATCAGCGGATAACGTTCGAGCAGATCGCCGTTACGGCTCAGCGCGACAATCGCCATGGAAGAACTATTGGTGATCCCCAACAGACGATCCCGATCCGGGTCATAGGTGATACCGGATAAATCGTCGATGTTCGCAATTGGCTTGGCCTGGATCACGGCTTTATAGTCCGGCAGCCAGATATTTTTGTCTGGCGCCTGATTGCCGTGCCAGCGGTTTTGCCAGTGCGCATACAGCTGCTGGTGGACCATGAAATGTGCGGAAACCGCGTAGGCGCCAAGCAGTACAACAACGAAAAATGTTCCCGTTTTCCATCTCTTGCTCATGACTTTTCCTTGTCCCAGCTGAAGCGATAGACCTTGGGCGGCTGCCCGGGATGGCAACGACCGTTGTCGGCATCGGCGCCGACGATCGACCACTGCGCACGAGATGTTTCGCCCAACTCATGGGCGGCCTGGGGATTGAAGCACTGACTCAGCACTTCGTCGGGGACCAAGGCGTAGGCGTCACGGTGTTCGCGCAGCCACAGCGCCGCTTGCTCGACCGAGGAGTTGCTCATGCCGAAATGCACGATTGGCTGCCGGGCGAATAGCCAGTGGCCCTCGCGCCAGTTGACCAACACCAGGTCGGCGCCGTGGGTCATGGTCGCGGCTTGCGCCATGATCGCTTCATGAGGGTTGGGGCCGTCCTTGATCGGCTCGACAAAGCCGCGAGCGAACCACAACACAAACCAGCTCACCGCCAGCACCTGGAATACCCGTCGACCGCGCGGACGCTGACTGAACCAGCGCTTGAGCAGCCAGGGAATCAGCGGCGCCGCCACCAGCACCAGCCCTGGCAGCGCTGGATAGATGTACAACTTGCGCTTGCCGCTGCTCAGGCAGAAAAACAGCACCACCAGCACGACCCAGCCCAACAGCACCAGCACTCGACCGTCGTGCTTGCGCAGTTGCCGACGCCAGGCCGGCACCAGCCACGGCAGGGCCAGCACCAATGGCAGCCAATATTGCGGGATCACGTGGACGAAGAAATACCAGAACGGTTCGCGATGGTCCCACGCGGCGGCATAGCGTCCCGCCGTCTGGCGCAGCAGGATTTCTCGCGCATAGGCGACTTCTTCCGCAGTGCCATTGAGCACAATGGAAAGCGCCAGGGGCAGCAGCCAGATTGCGATGGCGCCGAGCGCGACCAGCAAGCCGAGGAACCACTTGCGCTTCTCGCCGGGCATGGCCACGACACCGGACCAGTTTTTGCGTACCGCGTAGGCATACGGAATCAGCATCAGGACCGGGACGAAGCCGACCCCTTTGGTGATCACGCCAATGCCCATGGCGGCGCAGCCCACATAGAACCAGCGCCAGGCCGGCCCGAGCAGCAGGTGCCGCGCCAGCCCGTACAGACCCAGCGACGTGAACAGAATCAACAGGCTGTCGATCTGCCCGGTTCGCAGGATGCTGTACGTCTGATAAGTCGCCAGATATAACAGCGCCGCCGTCCGGCCGATGCGCTGATTCCATAATCTGCGGCCCAGATCGTAGACCATGGCCGTGACCGTCGTGGCCGACAAAAGCCCCGGAATATAAAGGGCGAGGGCAGGCAGGCCGGTGAGCCACGCGAAGAACGCCACCGTCCACATAAAGATCGGTGGCTTATCGCCGTATATCTCTGCGGCGCGGTGGGGGATGAACCACGCGCCGTTGTGCAGCATTTCCAGTGCCACGCCGAGGAAGCGTTCCTCGTCCACATTCTGCGGTTGACGCAGCCCCAGCCCGGCACCGATCAATAGCAAGGCAAGCAGCATCAGGCCCAGGCATTCGATCCCGGGCGACAGGGTTTTGCGCATGGCTCAGTCCTTTAAATGTCTGCTGCGAGCAATCAATTGCAAGTTGCGCAAATAGACGATGGAGCCAAAGGCCTGACCGACAATGAAGACCGGGTCTTCGCGGTAAATGGCATAAGCGAATAGCAGGGTGCTGCCGACGATACTCAGGTACCAGAAGCTCACCGGGATCACGCTGCGTTTCTTGTATTCGCTGTACAGCCACTGCAAGACGAAGCGACCGGTAAAGGCGATCTGGCCACCGAAGCCGATCACCAGCCACAGGGTTTCGCGGGAGAGGTTCATCCTTCGATCTCCTGTGCATTGGTGTTCAACCGCGTGCGCTTGATCAGCCACCAAACGCCGAACAGGTCGAGAATGCCCACCAGGGCGCGGTCGATGTTGCCGTATTTGGACACCCCGGCCGTGCGGGGACGGTGATTGACCGGATGGACGATCATGCGGCCGTTGTGACGCTGGATCAGCGCGGGAATGAACCGATGCATATGGTCGAAGTACGGCAAGCGCAAAAACGCCTCGCGCTCGATCAGTTTTAGCCCGCAGCCGGTGTCCGGGGTGGCGTCGTTCAGCAGGCGACTGCGCAGGCCGTTGGCGAAACGCGAAGCCCAGCGCTTGCTTGCGGTGTCGCGGCGGTTGACCCGGTGCCCGGCCACCAACTGAACGTCGACCAGACCCTGTTCACCACGCACCAGCGCCAACATCCCGGGGATGTCCGCCGGGTCGTTTTGACCGTCGCCATCGAGTGTCGCCAGCCATTGTCCTTGAGCCGCGAGCGCCGCATGGTAGAGCGAGGTGCTTTGCCCCAGCGAACGCTCATGACGCAGGATGCGCAACGTGTTCAGGCCATTGCTTTTCATCTGTCGCAGTTCATGCAAGGTGGAATCGGTACTGCCGTCGTCCACGACAATAATTTCGTAGGCCTCATCGGCCAATGCGGTACGGATTTCCTCAAGTAACGGTTTGAGGTTGTTCGCTTCGTTCTTTGCTGGAATCAATACAGATACAAAAATATTCTGGCTCATAGAGTCCTCTCCCTTGCTCCCTGGTTTTTTATTATCAAGGGCTTACGTTTCATATCTGATAGAAGTGGCGATACCATTTCACAAATTCCGTCACGCCTGTTTCAACCGTCACCTGAGGGCGGAAGTCGACCCATTCGGCCAGTGCCGAAATATCGGCCCAGGTCTTGACCACATCGCCTGCCTGTAGCGGCATAAAGTTGCGTTGGGCTTTGATGCCCAGCGCCGCTTCCAGGCAATCGACGAATTCCAGCAGCGGCACGGGTTGGCCACGGCCGATGTTGAAGATTCGGTTTGCGCCATCGCCGGGCTCGATCGGTACCGGCGGTTTTGAGCGCAGGCGAGCGATGCTTTCGACGATGTCGTCGATGTAGGTGAAGTCGCGCGACATCTGGCCATGGTTATAGATGTCGATCGGCAAGCCTTTGAGGATCGCCTCGGTAAACTTGAACAGCGCCATGTCGGGGCGCCCCCAAGGCCCGTAAACGGTAAAAAAGCGCAAGCCGCTGGCCTTCAGGCCATAGAGGTGGCAGTAGCTGTACGCCAACAGTTCATTGGCTCGTTTAGTGGCGGCATACAGCGAAATGGGATGATCGACGGCGTCTTCGACGCTGAACGGCATTTTGCGGTTGGTGCCGTACACCGAGCTGCTCGAGGCATAGATCAGATGCGCGGGGCGGTGGTGCCGGCAGGCTTCCAGAATGTTCAGGAAACCCACCAGATTCGACTGCGCATAGACGTCCGGGTTGTCCAGCGAATAGCGAACGCCCGCCTGGGCCGCCAGGTGCACAACCTCGGTGAAAGCATGTTTTTCGAACAATGCCATCAAGGCCGGTTTGTCGACGATGTCCAGGTGCTGGAAACGAAAGCCCGGCAAGGATTCGAGCTCCTTGAGCCGTGCATGTTTGAGTTCCACGCTGTAGTAGTCGTTGAGATTGTCGATACCGACCACTTCAAGGCCTTCACGACACAAACGCTTGGCGGTGTGATACCCGATGAAACCGGCGGCGCCGGTGACCAGAACCGTCATGAGGCCTGCGCCTGTGCGCGACCAATTCCCGCCCTGTGCAAAGTTGGCCCTTGCATGACAATCACCCCAGATTGTGTGTTGATCAGCTTATTTTTTTGGGTTGATACCACTGTAGGCTCCATGCCTTGCTCCGTTGTTGATTCCAAGCCTGCGCAGTGCTCATGGGCGCAGTGCCCGCAAACGTATACCGTGCCTGCTCATATGTAAAAAAAATGTTAAGCGTTGATGTCGATTTTGTGATCGTCCGCAGCTGCGCCAGTCGTCCTGCGGGCCCTTACAACGCGGCGCCCAGGAGTTTCAAGTACTGGGAGCTCTCGGATATCGAATTGTGTCCCGTGCCCGGTATGACCTGCAACGAGGCCACACCCCTGGCGAAATGTGAGTAGAGCCGCTCCGTGCTTGAGCGCGGTATGACTTCATCGTGCTCGGCGGCAATCAACAGCGTCGGGACCGTGATATGAGAGGCGTATTTCCAGGATTCGAACTTGTCGCGAAGCAGCCACTTCACCGGGAAGCCACGGAACTGGCGGGCAGCGAGGTCTTCAAGGCTGTTGTAGGGCGTGATCAGAATCAGCCGCGAGGCCGGGCGTTGGCTGGCCAGGCGCACGGCGACGCCCGAGCCCAGACTGCGCCCGACCACGGCGATAGAGGGATGAGTGTTGTAGACCATGTCGAACAAGCTCATGGCATCGCGCTGAATCGCTTCCTCGGACGGCGACCCGGAACTGCCACCGTAGCCTCGGTAATGCAGCAAGTAGATCGCATGATCCGCAAACGCCTGCGAAAAGTCGGGCAGGCTGCGGGAAACGTCCTCGGCATTGCCACCAAAGTAGATCAACGCCTTCGGGCCGTCGTGCGGCCTGACGGTCACCAGCACCTGCGCATCGGCGACTTGCAGCGTCAGCAACGTTTCGGGCGCATCGATGGCGCGTGGTTGCGGGTAGTAGATGAGGGCGCGTTGAAACACGAACAGCGCGACGCAGAGCAGCAGGTACGCAATGGCAATGAAAGCGAAGAGAAACACCAGGGTTCGCGACATTCGGCTAAGTTTAGTGGACAACATTGACTGCTTTGCGCCTTGAGACAGCTATTGCTTGAGTGCCGCCAGAGTGTAGTACAGCAATTTCAGCTGTACAGGAGAGGTGCCAATGCCAGTCAGCTAAGGTGAGGAACCTGTGGGAGCGGGCTTCACTGACTGGCATTGGCTTTTGCCTATGATTGTTTTCAGCCGCAGAAAACTACTCACTCTGGCTGCTGGTGTTTCGGCAGTCTTCACCTTCGATCCGGCCATTGCCGCATCGGCGCCGTCGACGGAAACAGGAGGCAAGAACATGCTGACCCGAGCCATTCCTTCCAGCAACGAGCCGTTACCCATGGTCGGGTTGGGCACGTATCGCGGCTTTGATGTCGCGCCTTCCGACGCGGCCTACAAGCAACTGCCCGCCGTGCTCATCGCGTTGTTCGAGAAGGGCGGCACGGTGATCGACAGCTCGCCCATGTACGGTCGCGCCGAGCAGACGACCGGTGAGTTGCTGTCGATCCATCGGCCTCGCTCGCCTGCGTTTCTGGCCACCAAGGTCTGGACTCAGGGTCGCGAAGAAGGCATCGCGCAGATGGAGCAGTCGTTCAAGCTATTGCGGACCGACCGTATCGATCTGATGCAGATTCACAACCTGCTGGACTGGAAAACCCACCTGCCCACTCTGCGCCAATGGAAGGCAGAAAGGCGCATCCGCTACATCGGCATCACCCATTACACGGCGTCGGCCTATGACGAAGTGGAGGCCGTGTTGAAAGCCGAGCCGCTGGATTTTTTGCAGATCAACTATGCCCTGGACGACCGCGGTGTCGAGAAGCGAATCCTGCCGCTGTGTCGCGAACGCGGCGTGGCGGTGATCTGCAATCGGCCTTTCGGCGGCGGCGGCTTGCTCGCTCGATTGAAAGGCAAACCGCTGCCGGGATGGGCTGCGCAAGTGGGAATCAACAGTTGGGCGCAACTGGCGCTCAAGTTCCTGCTGGCTCATCCGGCGGTGACCTGCGTCATCCCCGGCACGGTCAACCCGCGCTACATGGCGGAAAACGCCGGTGCAGGTTTCGGCCCGATGCTCACCGATGCGCAGCGCCAACAGTTGATGGCTCTGATTGGTTAGTCGTGTTGGCGGGACGACTAATGATAGTGGGTACAACCGCAATCCCTGTGGGAGCGGGCTTGCTCGCGAAGGCGGTGTGTCAGGCAACATTAATATTAACTGGCACTCCCTCTTCGCGAGCAAGCCCGCTCCCACAGGTTTTGCGCCTTAACTGACCGGCATTCCGGCTGCCGGCACATGCGCAGTCTCCAGCGGTATCTCCAGCGTGAAAACCGCGCCATGACCTGGTCCATCGCTATGAACGCGAAGATGCCCGTTCATCTCTACCGCCGCGAGCGCGCAACTGTGCAGGCCAAAACCATGACCTTCCTTGCGTGTGGTGAAGCCGTGATTGAAGATGCGGGTCATGTTCTCGGCAGCGATGCCTTCGCCCTGATCCTCCACGCTGAGGCGCAGCGTTGTGTTATTGATAATCTTGATGCCCAGCGTCATATGGCGTTGGCGGTCGCTGACCTTGGACATTGCGTATTTGGCATTGCTGATCAGGTTGATCAGGATCAACAGCAGTCGGTGTTTGTCGCCGATGATCGTCGGCGTGTCCTGGTAATCCTTGGTGACTACGACATGGTGCCGACTCAAGGCGCCGGAATTCATGCGTAACGCATCCTCGAACAGATCGACGATGTTCAATGGTTCGACCAGCCTGGCGGCGCCGGCATAGGCCTGTTGAGTGGCAACGATGTCCTTGATGTGATCGATGCTTTTGGTGAGTTGTGACAGTTCGTCAACGATGCTCGATTGCTCGGCCGCAATGGAGTCGACCAATTGATTGAGGTAAAGGGGAAGCAATTTGCCCTTTTCATCGAACGTCATGAACTGCCCCAGGTCTTCGGCATGCTCGTTCATCATTTTCACCGCTTTACCCAGGCCAAGGGTTTTGCTGGCCGCCAATTTGCGGGTAATCAAGTCTGCCGAGACGTTAACGCTGTTCAGCACATTGCCGACGTTGTGCAGCACGTTGGTCGCGATCTCCGCCATGCCGGCCATCCGCGCGGCATCGACCAGTTCGCGCTCGGCTTCCAGCAGTTCGCGGGTGCGTTCCTCGACGCGTTGTTCCAGCCGTTCGTTTGCCGTTTGTAACTCATTGTTCATCTTGTTGATCAGGGCATAACTGCGAATCAGGCGGGCGGCCAGGTACAACAACAGCAGCGCCATGATGCCGGCACATATTCCGAGATAAAGATGATATTGGCGGTCTGTCGCGCCGGTGCGCCGTTGCGTCTCGTTCAATAACTCGTTGATGCTGTCCAGCTGCCGTGCGACTGGAATTACACTGATGCGATCAAGCAGGTCATTGACGATGGGCTGCTCTTGAACGATGGCATTCACTGCGTCTACAAAGGCAGAGAAAGGCGGACGTCGTTCAGGCGGTAGTTGATTGATGTATTCATTCAGATATTTCAGATGTCCGGATATTTCCTCAGCCCTTTCGCTGGAGACATAGAGGGCGTATTCAAGGGTGTCCAACGTCAGATCGAACACCACTGAGCCCGCCACAGCATCCACCTTCGGGAGTTTGTCGTTGAAATCTTCCAGCAATCCCCGAATGTTATCTTCCAGCTCAGGCAAGGCATCGAATGATGTTCGCAAGGCCATGTTGTGCTGTTTGAATTGCTCAACCAACCGGGTTTTGTTTTCTACCGCATCCAGATAACCCAGGCGTCGAGTTTGCCAAAGGTTCGAGAGGGGGCCGGTCGCATTGAGGTTGTCGAGCTGCGCCCATCGCTGCTCTGCTTCAGCGGGCGCCCCCAGAAACAAATTATCGTTCAGGCCGATTTTGGCTCTCAGAATCTTCACGTTCCAATTGGCATCGAACTGCTTGAGTTGGCGAACGAAGTCGCGGGACTCGAAGTAGGTCGATGTGTCGTAGGAATATGATTTGATCAGCAAAAATATCAGTACGCTGAAAAGCGTAAGCGCAATGGCGCCCAGGGCAGTCCATTTGTAATGATTGGAAAGCTTCATTGGGCATTCCTCCCTGGGCCATCCTGAGAGAGAGACTGCCAACGGTTAATGAGTTCCATTTTTGCGCTCCCTGCAAAATGGCGAATAATCACCACATTATTCGTAAGCCTAGCGTTGTTGGCGGATAGCGTCGGAAAAAATACCCCGTGACGGGCAACGCGCAAGACCTTCGGCGAGTACGGTCGCCGCACGCGCTGCAGACAAGAGGGGGCGTGTTGGTATGGCTGCAGGCTCAAATCATTCAGCCAGCTCCTCGGGTGAAACCACCCACAGACTGCACGGTATTTTGTACAACAGCTGCTCCACCGTACTGCCGATCAACCGGCCCAAGCCGCGATGGCCGACCCTGCCCATGACAATGACATCGACGTTGTAGGCATCGGCGTAACTTGCCAAAACCTTGGCCGGGTTACCCATGATCATGTGCCGTTGCGCAGGCGGGATGCCGTTGCGCTCGGCCAGTGCGTTGAACGCGTCGCCCTGGGCGTCGAAGAGGCTCTTGGCAATGCCTGAAGAAAAGAATGCAGGACCTCTGCCCATGTCCCATTCATCTGAACTGATGGATGAAAGGTCATAGGCATAGATCACTTCGACCTCGGCGTTACAGGCCGTCGCCAATTTCACCGCCTCGCGCAGGATCCGGTCATTGAAGCCTTCGTACTGACCCTCGCGGTGGAACGGATCGACCGCTGCGACAACCTTGCGTGGCAAGGCGTGCTGCACATGGCCGACAAGGTGCAATGGCACCGGGCATTCGCGCAATAAATGGATATCGAGGGGCGTGAACATCAGTCGTGACAGCACCGATTCATGCCCCAGCGCCTTGATCAGTGCGGTCATCGGCTGTTCTTTGAGGTGAATGAGGATTTCCTCCAGGGGCCGTTGGACCCAGACCACTTCAGTGGTGACGTGCAGACCCAGCTTGCGCAAGGGCCGGGCCTGTTCTTCAAGCCACTGGCGATGACGCTCGACGTACCCCAGCCGCATCTGTTCCAGGGCTTTTTCGTTAACCATGCCGGCGGTTGCCAGGCCTTCCAGGTAATCGAAGGCCACGATGTGCAGCGCCGCGTTCTCAGCCTTGGTCAGCGCGGCGGCCCGGTCGAAGGCGGGGCTGTTTTCCATCAGGGGCGAGGCGACCAGCATGAAACGTGATTGCTCAGACATGACATCTCTCCGTGAATAACTGCACAGACGCGGGCGTTTTTACAGGTAGAGGCAGTGAATGACCTGACGGCTGTCATCGGGATCGTGGCGGGTCTCAAAGCCCAGGGCTTTTGCCAAATCACGCATGGGGGCATTGCTGGCGGCGTCGACGGAATACATCTGACGAAAACCATTCTTGCGCGCGGACTTGATCAAGTGCTCCATCAGCGCCGAGCCCAGGCCCAGATGCTGGTACTCATCGGCAACCGTCACGGCGCATTCACACTGATGGTCGGCGGTGGCGGCATAGCGGCTGACACCGATCTCGACCAGTTTGCCGTTGTCGTGGATCAAGGCGATGTAGGCCATTCGGTTCTTGCCGTCGACATCCATCAACTGGTCGAGCATGGCCGTGCCGGGCTCGTTGACTTGCGCCAGAAAACGCATGTGCCGCGACTCTGGGGACAGGCGCTTGATAAAGTCATATTCACGTTCGCGGTCTTTTTCCGCCAGCGGTCGGATCAGCACATGGCGCCCGTCCCTGAGCGCTTCAATCCAGTACTGTCCGGTAACGGCAGCGTAGGCGGCAGCGGCTCTGTCGTTGTGGTCTTTAACAGTGAGCATGGTGCAATTCTCCATCCGGGTTGAAAGGCTCGCGCGTCGCAACGAACCACGCGGTTCATTTCTTTTTACGCCGGTGGTGGCGCTTGAATCTGATCTGGATCAGACACTCGTGACAGGCAGGTTCAAACGCTCGCATCTGATGTAAATCAACCGGGGTAGGGGGCAACGAGAGCAGTCTGGAAACATGCCGGCGCTTTGGACCGGCACCGAATCGAGGTGTGTGATGGGTCAATATCAACGTGTGTTGCTGATCGCCGACTGGGTTCCGGGCAGTATTCTGGCGGTCAAGCAGCCGGAGTCGCTCGTCAGGGAATGAGCACGATCGCGCCTTTGACCTGACCGGCTCGCAGGCTTGCCAGTGCCTGATTGGCATCGTCCAGGGCGAAACAGGTGACATCGCTGTGCACGGGCGTATGCCGCAGCTCTGCAAAAAACGCGGTGCCGTCTTCGCGGGTCAGGTTCGCCACCGAACGGATGCTGCGCTCGCCCCACAGCAGTCGATAAGGGAAGCCGGGGATGTCGCTCATGTGGATGCCCGCGCAAATCACACAGCCGCCCTTGACGGTGGCTTCCAGCGCCAACGGCACCAGCGCGCCGACGGGGGCGAAGATCAGGCTGGCGTCGAGCGGATGAGGCGGCGGTTGATCCGAGGGGCCTGCCCATTCGGCGCCGAGGGTCCGGGCATAGGCCTGGCCTTCGTTGTCGCCCGGTCGGGTGAAGGCATACACCTGCTGCCCCCGGCCCCGCGCCACCTGAATCGCCAGATGCGCCGCCGCGCCGAAGCCATAAAGGCCCAGATGACGCGCGCCTTTGGCCATTTGCAATGCGCGAAAACCGATCAGCCCGGCACACAGCAGCGGTGCGGCTTCAGTGGCCGAGAGCGCATCTGGAATGGGGAAACAGAAATGGGCGTCGGCAACGGTGTAGTCGGCATAACCGCCATCCAGGTGACAGCCGGTGAACCGGGCGCGATCGCAGAGGTTCTCCCGGCCCGAGCGGCAGAATGTGCACTCCCCGCAGGTCCAGCCGAGCCAGGGAACGCCGACGCGCTTGCCGACCCAATCGGGCGCAACGTCGGCACCCACCGCCGTCACCTCACCGACGATTTCATGGCCCGGCACCCGCGGCAGCACCGCTTGCGGTAATTCACCGTCCACCAGATGCAGGTCGGTGCGGCACACGCCACAGGCCAGGACTTTGATTAACAGTTGGTGTGCGTCGGGTATCGGGATGGCACGCTCCTCCCGTTGCAGCGGCTGGCCGGGGGCATGCAGAACCATCGCGCGCATGAGGATTCTCCAAATGCCGATGCACCATGAAGCGTCAGAGGGACGTCTGCCGGTGACAGCCGGCAACCAGTTGCTTGAGCCCGTCCAGATTCAGGACTTTGACGTTACGCCCGGCAATCTCGACCAACCCCAGATCCCGCAGATGAGCGATGCCCCGGCAGATGGTTTCCAGGCGCAGGCCCAGATACGAGCCGATCTCTTCACGGCGCATCTTCAGCACAAAGTCTCGGGAGGAGTAACCCCGAATGCTCAGCCGTTGCGACAGGTTCAGCAGGAAGGCTGCCAGGCGTTCATCGGAGTTCATGTTGCCCATCATCATGAGCATGCTGTGATCACGCACGATTTCCCGGCTCAGGAGCTTGTTCATGTTGTGTTGCAGTGAGGGCAGTTCCTGGGCGAGTTTCTCCAGTTGTGCGTAGTGCAAGGGGCAGACTTCACTGTCTTCCAGGGCAAAGGCACTGCAGGCGTGCCGGTCGTCGCTAATGGCGTCCAGACCGAGCATCTCGCCGGGTATCTGAAAACCGGTCACCTGCTCACGGCCGTCGACGGACAGCATGCTGGTCTTGAATGAACCGATGCGCACCGCATACAACGAGCACAACGGATCACCGGCCCGGTACAAAGCCGTGCCCTTTTTAACCTTTACCCGCTGAACGATCAGGGTATCCAGCTGCTCGACCTCCTGGCCGGTCAAGCCGATCGGCAGGCATAACTCCAGGACGCTGCAATTGGAGCACGCGGCCTTCAGATAATGATGCTGGTATGGCCGGGTTTCGGGCATCGCTTGTAGCCCCCTGACAGTGGGGTAAAGGATAGTTCGGATCGCAGTTTCAATCGGGCGTTTACGGGGGCAATCGACGAGCGGGAAAAGGCGTGTCCTTGTTGCGCCGACCAACGATTGATCGGTGCGTCACAGCCGCGGTAATGCCGGGGCTGGCTTCAACGGCAGCAGAGGCGGGAACTCCTCGGGGGTGAGGGTTTCCTTTTCCAGCAACAGACGGGCGCCCTCATCCAGGTCGGCCCGACGACTCGCCAGCAATGCCTTGGCCCGTTGGTAGGCTTCATCGAGCAGGGCGCGGATACCCAGGTCGATTTCCCGGGCGGTCTGTTCCGAATAATCCTTCTCGCCCACCGTGGCCATGCGGTCTCCCAGGTACGTCGCGTTTTGCCGCTCCAGCACCGATTGTCCGAGTTCGGCGCTCATGCCGAACCGGGTGATCAATTGGCGGGCGATATCAGTCGCGCGGCCCAGATCATCGGCGGCGCCGGTGGAGATCTGGCCATAGACAAGGTCCTCGGCGGCGCGCCCGGCCATCAGCACGACAATCCGGTCCTTGAGGGTCTGGCAACTGATCAGGAAATGATCCTCGGTCGGTCGTTGCAGGGTATAGCCAAGCGAGCCGATGGCGCGGGGGACGATCGACACTTTATGCACCGGATCCATCGCCGGCAGCGTACTGGCGGCCAAGGCATGCCCCATTTCGTGATAGGCCACGACCCGGCGCTCGTCGGGATCGAGCAGGCTGCTCTTGCGTTCGAGCCCCGCGATGAGGCGTTCTACCGCCGCGGTGAAATCGTTCAGGCTGACCGCCTCGGCGCCGCGTCGGGTGGCGACGATGGCTGCTTCGTTAACCAGATTGGCCAGGTCGGCACCGGTGAAACCAGTGGTGATCTCGGCGATACGCGCGCCATCGAGCCCTGGCTCCACGGTGATTTTCTGCAGATGAACCTTGAGGATCGCCTCTCGACCTTTGCGATCGGGGCGGTCGATCAGAATCTGCCGGTCGAAGCGCCCGGCCCGCAACAACGCCGGGTCGAGGACCTCTGGCCGGTTGGTCGCGGCCAGCAACACAACGCCCTCACGGGGATCGAAGCCATCCAGCTCGGCCAGTAACTGGTTAAGGGTCTGTTCTTTTTCGTCATTGCCGCCCAGTGTACCGACGCCGCGCATCTTGCCCAGCGCGTCGAGTTCATCGATGAAGATGATGCAGGGCGCCGCTTGCCGTGCCTGTTCGAACAGGTCGCGTACCCGGGCCGCACCGACCCCGACGAACATCTCGACGAACTCGGAGCCGGAGATCGAGAAAAACGGCACACCGGCTTCACCGGCGATGGCTTTGGCCACCAGCGTCTTGCCGGTGCCTGGCGGGCCGACCAGCAAGGTGCCCTTGGGAATGTGCGCGCCCAGGCGTGCGTATCGCTCCTTGTTCTTGAGAAACGAGACGATCTCCACCAGTTCGGCCTTGGCTTCGTCGATGCCGGCGACATCGGCGAAGGTCACGCCGGTATCGCGTTCGACAAACACCTTGGCCCGGGACTTACCGACATTCATCAGCCCGCCAAGCCCTTGTTTGTCCGCCATCCCGCGAAACAGGAAATTCCAGAACACCATGATCAGGACAAACGGCAACAACCAGCCCAACAGGCTGTTCATAAAGGTGTTTTCGGTGGTTCCGGTAAAGCCGACGCCCGATTGAGAGAGTTCGGTCGCGAGCGCCGGATCGACCCGCACGGTGGAGAACCGATCGCGTCCGTCGATGGGCTCCTGCAACTTGCCGCTGATCTGCTCCTTATCGACCCGCAAATCACTGACTTTTTGCTCGTTCAACAGTTGCAGGAATTGGCTGTAGGGGAGGGGCTGCACGGACTGGCGCTCGCCAAAGAATATCTGCATAAGGCTCAGCACGATAAAAGCGATCGCGAAGTAGGACAGGTTCCACTGGTCGTTCTTTTTCATGGCCTTGGCTCAGAGTGGGAACGCAGGGTCGTTTGCAACGGGCCGCGACCGCCCGGTCAGGGTTGTTCTTCGTCCGGGCGCTGAAAGATCATTGAGTTACAGCAATCCTGTTTTTGTGGGTCTGCGGCCGACCCGTCTAATAAAGATAGACTGCTTCAGCTTTTCCCTCGCGGGTGGAGCCATCTGGTTAATGCCAGATGCCCGCAAATATTGACCATTATCAACGTCTCTTCCGTCATACCGGTGCAGTCTTGGAGGGTGTTGCGATTACACCGCAATGGCGTGTCAGGGAGACTCTCGAGGTTTAACGGAGGTTGTCTATGATCATTGACATCAAAGAGGAGCGGACAACCCATGGCTGGGTCGTGCAGATGGATGCCCTGAAAGTGAACTTCAACAGTCTGCAAGCCGCGAAGGTATTCGTTGGCCAACTCAAGGCGCGTATCGAGGCGCCGCACGAATGGCCGATGACTAGTGGCCTGGCGGCATTTGCGCGACCGACACCTGACCATCGCATCACGTCTGCCACAGATCAAAAGGCTCGCACCGACCTCGTGAAATGACACGTCGGACCAGGATGGCAAGGCTTACCCGGACGGGAATCGCATGAACGACATCTTGGGCCTGGCAGGGGCGGCAGCTGCGCTGGGGATCGGCATGCTGATCGGCCTTGAACGTGAACGGCACAAGGGGCGGGGGGACAGTCGTGCCTGTGCCGGATTGCGCACGTTTGCGATCACCGCGTTGTTGGGTTATGTGGCGATGCAGGTCGGTGGCGGTCTGCTGGTGGGGATCATGGCGATCTGTCTGGCCTTGCTGGTCACCGCGGCTTACTGGCGAAGCCTGGGCACTAATCCTGGCGTAACCAGTGAAGTGGCGTTATTCACGGTGTTGGTATTGGGGGCGTTGTGTAGCACCGCTCCCGAGCTGGCCATCGCCATTGGTGTGGTGGTGGCGGGGCTGCTGACTTATCGCCAAAAGCTGCACCACTTTGCGCGCAGCCAATTGACCGAAGCGGAAATGCGCGACGGCCTGGTGCTGTTGGTCGCCGCGCTGGTGGTGTTGCCACTGGCGCCGGACCGCTTTATCGGCCCGTATGCCGCCATCAATCTGCGCACCATTTGCACCCTGACGGTATTGCTGATGGCAGTAGGGGCGATAGGGCATGTCGCCGTTCGTAACTTGGGCGTCCGTTACGGCTATACGGTCAGCGCTATCGCCTCCGGGTTTGCTTCCAGCATCGTGACCATCGCCAGCATGGGACACCTTGCTACCAAGGAACCAGACAACGTCAAAATCCTGAGCGCGGCCGCGATGTTGTCCAATCTGGCCACGGTCACTCAGGTCGGCTTGATCCTGGGGGCGGTCGACATCGGTCTGTTGCGGCACATGTGGGGACCGCTGTTGTGTGGTCTCGCCGCCACGGCGCTGTACGGCTTGGGCTTGATGTTTCCCAAACCTGCAAGCGGCACCCACCAACCGATCAAGGTCGGTGGTGCGTTCAACCTCAAGCTGGCGCTGGGCCTGGCGCTGGCCATGACCGGCATCACCTTCCTGTCATCAATGGTACTCAGCCACTTCGGTGAAGTGGGCGTGATGGTTACGGCGACGCTCACCGGTTTCGCCGATGCCCATTCCTCGACGGCGTCCATTGCCTCCCTGGCCAAGGCCGGGCTGTTGCCATTCGACGCAATTGCCGAGCCGGTGTTGATCGCTGTCAGCAGTAACTCTCTGAGCAAATGCCTGGTGGCGTGGGTCAGCGGCGGGCGACGGTTCGCCGCGTATGTCATCCCCGGCCAGGTCTTGCTGACGTTGGCAATGTGGGCGGGCATCTTGCTGCACTGACGCGCATCCGAGCCCTATAGCTGACAAAGATCAAATCATCCGAATCTGGAGCGATCACTCTGTAGTTCTAGCCGCTGCATCGAAATGGCCGTGCGCCGAGGTGCGCCATGTGGATAAAGCGCTTCCGGGATGAGGTGGGTAAGGGTGAAAATTCAACGTCTGCTATTGATTGCCCCGACCGAAATGGTCCGCACCCCGGCTTTCGATCGAGCGCGAGCGCTGGCCTGTGCAACCGGTGCGATGCTGCACATCGTCGCTTTCGATCATGTCCAGGCACTGGCGGTGGCCGGCCTGTTTGACCACGACGCAATGGCCCAGGCACGGGAAGGTTACTTGCAGGTGCATCGTCACTGGCTGGAACAGCAAGCCCGGTTTCAACGATACGAGGGGTTGCAGGTGACCACCGAAGTGGTCTGGGCCAGACCGAGCCTGGCGCATCTGCTTGAGTACGTGAATGACTTCCATGCGGACCTGGTGATCAAGGACACACACCGCGTGCCGGCACTCGATCGCGTCTTTCACCGACCTCTGGACTGGCAGTTGCTGCGCGACTGTCCAGCCCCTTTGCACTTGGTCACCGATGCCGCAAATCCAAACCCGTTGAGCATACTCGCCACCGTCGACCTGTCCCATCTGGAGGCGCTGACCCAAGGGCTTAATGACCAGATTCTGGACGTGGCCTCGACGCTGGCTGAGTCCTGCGGCGCCACCTTGCACCTGCTAAATGTCGACGGCTGGTCGGAGTTGGGGGAATCTGAGGTGAACGTGCCGACAGCGACACTGGATGGCAGTTTGAGAGACGCGGTCATCGATGCTCAGCTGGAGGCCTTTGAGGCGCTTGCCGAACGCTACGGAATCGAGAAACAACAGCAACATTTACTGCCTGGCATCCCCCCTGAGGTGATCGCACATTTTGCACAACGACATGCCTTCGACATGGTGGTACTGGGGACAACTTACCATCGCGGGATCGATAGATTCATCGGCAGTACGGCCGAAAGTGTGCTGAGCCGGTCGCCCTCCAGTCTGACGGTCGTCAAGCCATTACCCCGGGTCGACTGACAGGTTCTGCCGGGCTCCCTCGCGACCACAAAAAAGCCCCCGGCCGGTTTCCCGGCAAGGGGCTTTCTGTCGCGCGAAGGGCGATTCAGCTTGATTTGATTTGCACCTTTTTGTCCGCATTCATGGCTTCGGGCTTCTTCGGTAGCGAAATACTTAGCACGCCTTTGCTGAAGTTGGCTTCGATCTTGTCGGCATCCACGCCTTTGGGCAGGCTGAATGCCCGCTGGAAGGAGCCATAGTGTCGCTCTGACAAGTGATAACCCTTTCTTTTTCTTCCTTGTCCTCTTTCTTTTCACCCTTGATGATCAGATTGCCGTTGGACAATTTGATGTCGATATTGTCCTGATCCATGCCCGGCAGTTCAGCAGTGATTTCGAAGCTTTCATCCTTCTCGGTAATGTCCACCGCCGGCAGGCTACGGCCGATAAATTCCCGACTCCAGAGCGGTTCGATATCGAACAGCCCACGTCGGAAAGGCATCAGCCCTGAACCACGATTGAAGTCTTCGAACAGGTGATCGACCTGCTGGCGCAGTTTATCCAAGGGCCGCCAAGGGTCCGTCACCATCGGTTGCTGATTGGTTTTCTCGTCGTCGGTGTGTACCGGCATTTTCTTCTCGACATTGGCCATTTTTCATTCCTCCTATCGAGTACTGCAGTGGGCCGGGAACAGCTTGGAGGCCGGTCCACCACGACAGATTCAGGCCTTACCTTAAAAGGTTAGTATTCCTGCGGCTCTAAAACCGACCAACAGTCGGTTTCTGACTGCTAGCCGTCTACTTCGAGAACTTGCGTGCGCCGACCACGCAAAGGATCACCGCAACGGTTACACCCAACATGCCAAGGCTGACGTGCTCATGCAGCAATGTAGCCGCCAGCGCCAGGCCAAAAAACGGCTGTAGCAACTGAAGCTGACCGACGGCGGCAATCCCGCCCTGGACCAGCCCGCGGTACCAGAACACGAAGCCGAGAAACATGCTGAACAGCGAGACGTAAGCCAGGCTGAACCATGCAGTCGGCGTTATTCCCGAGAGCGAAGGCGGGGCCAGGAACCAAGTCAGCGGAATCATGACCGGCAGCGATAGAACCAGTGCCCAGGAAATCACCTGCCAGCCGCCCAGTGTTCTTGAAAGCTTCGCACCTTCTGCATAGCCCAGCCCGCAGGCGAGGATGGCCAGTAACATCAGGATGTCCCCCGCCGGAGAAGCGGTCAGGCCTTGAGAGACGGCAAACCCCACCACCAGCAGGCTTCCCAATACCGAGAAAAACCAGAAAACCGGCCGGGGACGCTCGCCACCGCGCCACACCCCGAAGGCTGCCGTGGCGAGTGGCAACAGGCCAACGAAGACGATGGAATGCGCAGACGTCACATATTGCAGCGCCAGCGCCGTCAGCAACGGAAACCCGAATACAACGCCGAGCGCCACGATTGCCAGGGAGAGAAGCTGACGCTTGGCCGGTCGCTTTTCATTGAAAAGCAGCAGCATGCACAACGCCAAAATGGCCGCGATGCTGGCCCGGGCAACCGTCAAAAAGACCGGGTCAAATTCCAGGACAGCCACCCGTGTTGCGGGCAGCGAGCCGCTGAAGATAAGCACACCGATGAACCCGTTGAGCCAGCCGCTCGCGGCTTTTTCCGTGGTGTGGTGTTGCAGGTTCGATGTGCGTTCCATTGGCGACTCCCTTTATGCAGGTTGCATGGGAGGCATCGTATGGACGAAACTCAATACAATCAAAATATTGTCATGGATACACTTGCGCATGCCTCGTTCACGCTACAAATCACTGGTGGATGAATTTGCGGCGGGTATCCGTTCCGGACGATTGTTGCCGGGCACGCGTTTGCCGACGCACCGTCAGTTGGCGGCAACCGAAGGGCTGGCTCTGGTGACGGCAACCAGGGTCTATGCGGAGTTGGAAGCCATGGGGCTGGTCAGCGGGGAAGCGGGGCGGGGGACATTCGTCAGGGAAACCTCGTGGTCACCCAACCAGGCTATCGACCAGCATGCCGTTGCCGCTGGCATGACGGACCTGAACTTCAACTATCCAGCGCTTCCCGGGCAGGCAGAACTGCTGCGAAATGCCCTGCGCCAGCTCGCATCGGCCGGCGATCTGGAATCGCTGCTGCGCTATCAGCCACACGCAGGACGCCCGCATGAACGCGCCTCTGTGGCGCGTCATCTGCGCGTCCGGGGTTTGACGGTCGAGGCGGAGCAGGTGCTGATCGTCAACGGTGCCCAGCAAGGGCTGGCCGTGACCCTGATGGCGCTGTTGCAACCCGGTGACGTGATTGCGGCGGATGCGTTGACCTATTCAGGATTCAAGGCCCTGGCCGACTCACTGCACCTTGAAATCGTGCCCATTCCGGTGGACGATCACGGGCCTGATCTGGAGGCGCTGGAAAACCTGTGCCGGCATAGGCGCGTGCGGGCCGTGTACACAATGCCGACCCTGCACAATCCGCTGGGATGGGTGATGAATGCCGATCAACGCGAGTACCTGGTGACGATTGCGCGTCGGCACGGACTATTGATCATTGAGGACGCCGCTTACGCTTTCCTGGCAGAAAATCCCCCCGCACCGCTGGCGGCACTCGCCCCCGAGAGGACGTTCTACGTGTCAGGGCTCTCCAAGAGTGTGGCCACTGGATTGCGCGTCGGCTTCGTCGTCGCGCCCCTTGAACACGTGCCCGCGTTGGAGCGCACGATCAAAGCGACCACCTGGAACACCCCGGGTGTGATGACGGCAATTGCCACTGCATGGCTCGACGACGGCACCGTCCTGCAACTGGAAGCGGAAAAGCGCCAGGACGCACAGGCCCGGCAAGTCGTGGCCGGCGAGGTACTGGCGGGGCTGCGCTGCATTCGCCATCCATCGTCGTATTTTCTTTGGCTGCCATTGTCGGAAGACGCCAGGGCCGACCAGATTGCCATGGCGTTGATGCGCCAAAACGTGTCGGTTTCCACCGCTGAACCGTTTGCCACCTCGGCCAACGTCCCGCATGCATTTCGCCTGGCGCTGGGCTCGGTGGAGATGGGCGCATTGCGCGAGGCGCTGGAAAAAGTGAAGTGGATGATTGGGGCTTATTCGTAGTCAGCCTTACAGATCGTGTTTATCCCGACAGCTAGCGTAACCCGCGAATATTTGCTTAAGTCCAGCTATCGCAGCCATACGGGTGTGGTACTTAATCCCTGAAGGGCGCTTCAACCAGAGAATCCCATGACCCCTCGATTCACGCGTTTCGCCGCGTTGCTCGCCATCCTCACGCTCGGCACCTTGCCGTGCGCCCACGCCGTCGAGTACACCCAGGTCAACACCACCGCCAGCAAGATCTCTTTCACCTATAACCAGTTCGGCTCCCGGGCGTACGGCACCTTCGGCAAGTTCGACGCCACGCTCGATTTCGACACGGCGAACCCCACGGCGGCCCACGCCAGGCTGACCATCGACCTTGCCAGCATCGACGCCGGGGGCAGCGATGCCAACAGCGAACTGCAAAAGCCAGCCTGGTTCAACACGGCGGACTATCCGGTGGCGACCTTTGAATCGACCGGGGTGAAAGCACTGGGCGAGCACCGCTACTTGATCACCGGCAATCTCACGCTCAGGGGCATGACGCGCGAATTGCAGGTGAAGGTGCAGTTGAAGCCGGAAAAAGCCATCGGCATCTTCGATGGCGACATCGTTGTTAAACGCAGGGACTTCAAGATCGGAGAAGGGGAGTGGGGTGACACGGTTGTCTCCAACGACATCAACATCCGCTTCCGCATCGTCGCGCCCGAGCGGTGATTTTCCTGTGAGGGGCTCGATCTGTGACAATAGCGGGCTTAACCCGGAGTCAGAAACCCAATGCCCCAGCTCACCCACTTTGCCACCCCGTGCCCGGAGCCCATCAACAGCCAGATTCTGCAGATGGTCGTCGACAATTTAACCGACATCAGCATGGTGGGCATCGCGCCGAGCAACCCGTTGTACAACGTCTATCAATACACGGTGGGCTACGAGGTTCATCTCTACCTAGAAGCGCTCAGCGGCGCCAAAGGCATTGCTGTCGAACTGATCGTTGCAACGGATGACGAAGACCCCGAGACGGTCACCGGTTTTCTGCTGTACCTGCCGGTCAAGGACGATCCCGAAGCGTGCGGCGTGGCGTATATGGCGGTGCAGGCCAGCCATCGGCGGCGGGGCGTCGCCCGGGCGATGCTGCAACACATGCTCGGCCGCTATCCGCATGCAGAACTCACCTGCACCGTCGCCAAGGTGCCCTGGTTCGAATCGATGGGCTTTCAGGTACTGGGCGTGCGTGGCACGCAAGTGCTGATGAACACCCGTGATCACGGTACCGAAGGCTTGATGGGCTTACTGGATGTCACATCGATCTACAGTTCTCTGGAGGTGCGGCAGATACATACGTATCTGCTGCAGAAACACGGCAAGCGGGCGATGATCGATGCAGAGAAGCAGCGCGACCGGCATCTCGACCAGATGACGCGCAACGCCAAGGCGTTTGTGCTGGATCGTTTGAGCAAAGACGCCGATCGCGGGCCTCGTCTCGTCTAGACTGTTGAGTCCTTTCGGGCGCGCAGGCTGGCCGAGGCGTGATATTCTGTCGCATTAACTTGGTTTGACTTATTCGGTTCGTACGTCTACAGACGTCCGACAGAATCAATGTCGCTCAAAGTAGCTGAGCCAATAATGATAAAAATCAGTACGCGAGGGACATATAACTGAGGTCGATGGAGTCACGTCGGCCTTGTGTGCCCACCTTCAAATCCTTGTAGATGCAGGAACCCACGGCGCGCTGCCTGCGTACCCGTACACCTGGGTTGCTCATGATTGAGGATTGGGGGCGGAAGACGTTTATCATAGGTGCTACAGATGTTTAAGAAACTGAACACGGCCCTGCTGGGGCTGGCTTTGTCGATGGGGATCACGTCCGCCTACGCGGAAGAGGCAAAGAAAGTCGATGTGCTGCTCATTGGCGGCGGCATCATGAGTGCAACGCTGGGTGTCTGGCTCAATGAGCTGGAACCTGACCTGTCGATGGAAATGGTCGAGCGCCTCGACGGCGTCGCCCAGGAAAGCTCCAACGGCTGGAACAACGCAGGTACCGGTCACTCCGCCCTGGCCGAGTTGAACTACACCCCGGAAGACGATAAGGGCAATGTCCAGATCGCTAAAGCCGTTGAAATCAACGAAGCCTTCCAGATCTCCCGTCAGTTCTGGGCCTGGCAAGTTCAGCAAGGCGTGCTGAAGAACCCGCGTTCGTTCATCAACTCCACGCCGCACATGAGCTTTGTGTGGGGCGATGACAACATCAAGTTCCTGAAGAAGCGCTACGAAGCCCTGCAAGCGAGCCCACTGTTCGCCGGCATGCAGTACTCCGAAGACCCGGCTGTGATCAAGAAGTGGGTTCCGCTGATGATGGAAGGGCGTGACCCGAACCAGAAAGTCGCGGCCACCTGGAGCCCGATCGGCACCGACATGAACTTTGGCGAGATCACCCGCCAGTTCGTCGCGCACCTGCAAACCACGCCGAAGTTCGACTTGAAACTGTCTAGCGAAGTGCAAGACATCACCAAGAACGCAGACGGCAGCTGGCGCGTCAGCTACAAAAACCTGAAAGACGGCACCAAAACCGAAACCGACGCCAAGTTCGTGTTCATCGGCGCGGGCGGCGGTGCACTGCACCTGCTGCAGAAGTCCGGCATTCCTGAAGCCCAGGAATACGCAGGCTTCCCGGTTGGCGGCTCGTTCCTCGTGACCGAAAACCCGACCATCGCCGAACAACACCTGGCCAAGGCCTACGGCAAAGCCTCCGTTGGCGCACCGCCAATGTCGGTTCCGCACCTGGACACCCGCGTGCTGGACGGCAAGCGCGTCATCCTGTTTGGTCCATTCGCGACCTTCAGCACCAAGTTCCTGAAAGAAGGCTCGTACCTGGACCTGCTGACCACCACCACCACACACAACGTGTGGCCAATGACCAAGGTCGGCATCAAGGAATACCCGCTGGTCGAGTACCTTGCAGGCCAGCTGATGCTGTCTGACGAAGACCGCCTCAACGCCCTGAAAGAATACTTCCCGAACGCCAAAGCCGAAGACTGGCGCCTGTGGCAAGCCGGCCAACGCGTGCAAATCATCAAGCGTGATGAAGCTGCCGGTGGCGTGCTGAAACTGGGTACCGAGATCGTTGCTTCTGCTGACGGCACTATTGCTGGTCTGCTGGGTGCATCGCCGGGCGCATCGACTGCCGCACCGATCATGCTGACCGTGCTGCAGAAAGTGTTCAAGGACAAGGTTGCCTCGCCAGCCTGGCAGGAAAAGCTGCATCAGATCGTGCCGAGCTATGGCACTCAGCTGAACAGCAACCCTGCGAAGGTTGCGGAAGAGTGGGCTTATACCGCTAAGGTATTGCAGCTGACTCCGCCGCCGGTGATTGGTCAGGCGGTGGCTCCGGCTGCTGCTCCGGCCGCTCCGGCTAAGGCGCCGAAGGCTAATGCTGCGACTGATATGGCTCTGTAGCTAGAAGCGTAATCGGAAAGCCCACTGGATCGGTGACGGTCAGTGGGCTTTTTTGTGGGGATCGGTTTTTTGCAAGGGCACCTCGGCACGCCTGCGCTCGGTTTGGGTCACTGCATACTTGCGGCCGGTTGCTTATTCCAGGCCATTTACGCCTTCAGCTCGGCTTTGATCGATGCGATGTTGGTGTCAGTATCGGTGCGCTGCAGATTGCCTTGGGCAGGACTCATTGCTCAGCCAAGCTGGTTGCGCTTGCGCGCAACGCGCCATACCTGGCGCACCAATAAGAAGCCCGCTTGCGCGGGGCTCGATAATCACTTTTGCTGGAGGAACGTCAACAGATCTTGATTGAGCCGCTCTTTGTGTGTATCTGCCAAGCCGTGGGGTGCGCCAGGATAGACAATCAACTGCGATTTTTTTATCAGCTTGGCTGCGGCATGCGCCGAGGCAGCGATCGGTACGATCTGATCGTCATCGCCGTGCACGATCAGTGTGGGCACGTCAAATTTGGCCAGATCCGGGCGGAAATCAGTGGCTGAAAACGCGGCGATCGAGTCATAGGTGTTTTTGTGGCCCGCTTGCATGCCCTGGGCCCAGAACGAATCGATCAGCCCCTGCGAGGGTGTTGCCCCTTTGCGGTTGAAGCCAAAAAACGGGCCGGAGGCGATGTCGCGATACAGCTGCGAGCGGTTTTCCAGCGACGCTTTGCGAAGGCCGTCGAAGACTTCAATCGGCAGGCCGCCTGGGTAGTCATTGATTTTGAGCATCATCGGCGGGACGGCACTGATGAGCGCTGCTTTTTTCACGCGCCCGGTACCGTGCCGGCCAATGTAGCGGGCAACCTCACCGCCACCGGTTGAAAAACCGACCAGGGTTACG
Organism: Pseudomonas sp. S2_A02; assembly: GCF_054668495.1. Taxonomy (NCBI): domain Bacteria; kingdom Pseudomonadati; phylum Pseudomonadota; class Gammaproteobacteria; order Pseudomonadales; family Pseudomonadaceae; genus Pseudomonas; species Pseudomonas sp. S2_A02. The sequence continues at coordinate 6,049,711 of NZ_CP162776.1, forward strand.
TCTTTCAGGTCGAGCGTTTCGATCACAGTGGCCAAATCGTCAGCGTAGTGATCCATATCATTGCCCTCCCACGGCTGGCTGGAGCGACCATGGCCGCGCCGGTCGTGAGCAATGACGCGGTAGCCCTTGTCCGCCAGGAACATCATCTGCGATTCCCAGCTGTCCGAATTCAGCGGCCAACCATGGCTGAACGTCACGACTTGTCCATCTTTCGGACCCCAGTCCTTGTAGTAAAGCTGTACGCCATCCTGGGTCGTTATGTAGCTGTTGCCACGGGTTTTTGGAGTCTCTGCGAGGCTGAAGTCTGCCGCCAAAGTTGCAAATGCCGCGCTGATTGCTAGAAGTGTGTTGGTGATTTTGCTCATTTAAGGTTCCTCGGTTGAGCAAGCGGAATGATCGCTTAAAAAAATATTGGAGAGAGTAAGCGTGCTGTGGAGCGCCGCTTAGATCACTGCCATCCGGCTATCCGATGGCGAGTCGACAGGGAGAATTCTTGCAGGGGAATGTATACCGGCTGTGTTCAGAACCGGCCGTTTCTAATATTTGTGAGTATGGAAAGGCGCTGGATACAGTCGCTTACAAAACCCTGCTCGTGCAGGCCCATCGGTAGGGATTGCACGGTCGAGAAGCACCTACGGATTGGACCCGAGGTTGAGAGTGACGCACAGACCCCCGCCTTCGCGGTTGCGCAGGCTCAGCGATCCGCCGATGGCCACGGCCAGTTGCAGAGCGATGGCCAGGCCTAGGCCGGTGCCGCCGGTGTTGCGGTTACGTGAGCTTTCCACGCGATAGAACGGCTTCGTCACTTCAGCCAAAACGTCCTCTGAGATGCCCGGGCCGCGGTCGAGCACGCTGATCGAAACGCCCGCGCTGGCATTGCCGGCGATTTCCACTTCAGCGTTGCCAGCGTATTTGAGTGCGTTATCAACCAGATTCACCATGATGCGCCGCAGGGCATGGGGGCGTGTCTCGATGACCGCGCCGTTCTTGCCGCGCAGGCTGACTTCATGGCCAGTGTCCTGATAGTCGAACACGAGGCTATCGAGAAAGGAGTCCAGGTTGATGCGGCAACTGGCTTCAGCTGCGCCATGAACGCTGCGGGCATAGGCGACGCCTTCGCGGACCAGGTGCTCGATTTCGTAGAGGTCGCTGCCCAGCTTGTCTTTCTCCACGGAGTCGACCATGAACTCAGCGCGCAGCTTCATGCGGGTGATGGGCGTCTGCAAGTCATGGGAAATCGCCGCCAGCAGTTGCATGCGCTCCTTCAAGTATCCGGCGATCCGTGCTTGCATGGTATTGAAGGCCCGGGCCGCATAGGCCACTTCACGGGGGCCGTTTTCATCCAGATGCACGGGGTGTGCATTGGGGTCGAGATTCTCGACCGCTTCGGCCAGGCGGCTGAGCGGGCGGGTCGCAATCCGAACGGCGAGCCAGGTGCAGGCGATCATCAGCATGAGCTGACCGAACAGCACAAAGGGAAGCCAGGGCGACAGCGGCCTGACCGAGGGGCGTACATCGATGGTGACCGGACTGCCATCGGCGAGGTGCAGCTGGGCCTGGAAATGTTCGCGTGGGCCAGGGATCTGGACGAAGGTCAGGTCATAGTCGCGACCCAGAGAGGCTTCGAGCGATTGCGCGGCTATCGCGGCGAGATCGTTCGAGGCGAGCGGAATGCCGGCGTCATGTTCGCGCAGCAGATAATCGTAGTTGCGACGCTGCAGGCGTTTGGTCCACTCCTGGCGCTCAGGGGCGGGCAAGCGGTCGAGGATGGCGATGGAGGTCGCCGTGTCATGCTCGAAATTGCCCAGCATGGCCGTCTTCGTACTCTGGTAACGCTCGTAATACTGCGCTCCGAACGTCAGTGCCTGAGCGAGTAGCAGACCGGCCAGAAAAATCAGCCACAACCGCGATGCCAGCGTATGCGGCCAATGCAACGCGAACTTCATACCTGCTCCTCAAGCATTTCTACCGCGAAGGTGAAGACATAACCTTCACTGCGCACCGTTTTTATATAGGCTTGCTCACGGGCATCATCCAGCAAGCGCTGGCGAAGGCGGCTGACCAGCAGGTCGATGGAGCGATCGAACAAATCCGCTTCTCGACCCTGGGTCAGGTTGAGCAAATGGTCGCGGCTGAGCACACGCTGCGGGTGATCGAGGAACACGCGAAGCAGCCGGTATTCCGCGCCGCTCAGGGCGACGAGGGTGTCGTCGTCATCGAGCAGATGACGGGCCGTGGTATCCAGACGCCAACGGCCGAACCTGAGCAGGCGACCGCTCTCGGTGACGAGCAGATTGGGCGGCAGCATGCGGGTGCGCCGAAGCACCGCATTGATGCGCGCGAGCAGTTCGCGGGCGGCGAATGGTTTAGCCAGATAGTCATCGGCACCCATTTCCAGACCAATGATGCGATCGGTCTCATCGGTGCGTGCAGTGAGCATCAGCACGGGCGTGGCCTTGTGTTTGCCGACCCGCAGTTCCCGGCACAGCTGCAGGCCATCGTCGCCCGGCATCATGATGTCGAGCACGATCAAGTCGACTTGATTGGTTTCGAGAAAGGCCCGCATCTGGCGCCCGTCCGCGGCGACTGTGGTGCGCAGGCCGTTCTTCTGCAGGTAGTTGCCGACCAGCTCCCTGATCTCGCGATCGTCATCCACGATCAGTACGTGATCGATGTGTCCCATTCCTTTTGCTCCGAAGTGTGCGCGTCGATTGCGCAGAGTGGCGATGCCCCGGCGCCTGTCCGTAGGGCTTCGTAAGTCTGTCCGGGCGTAAGGCATTAGCCAGACGCACGCAATAACGGCGGCGATTGTATCGGCTATCTGTCTACAGTTCGCTTCTGGACTGAAGAAACTCCGCTATCAGCGATGCAATCTGCTGTTGAATCACCCCACGCGAGCGAGCATTGTCGCCATCCCGGCAAATGATGCCATCGCCTGGTACGTCTTCTTCAAGCATTAGCTCCGCGCCAGGTTTGCACACCGACAAGAAGCTGAAATGGCTGGCGTCGCTAATTTCGACGTAACGGCTTGACGCCGCAGGCAGGCGTTTGGCCAGGTTGGCAGACTCCAACTCGGCGGGAAGCTCGCGCGACGGTGCGCCGGCAGCGATCACCAGCGCTGGTACCGGCAGCGCGGCCAGGCTTTCATCGGTCAGGCCTCGTGAAAGGCCCAAGTCCAATGTAACCACCGCAGTGACGCGTTTATCGCGCAAATCGGCGGCCAATGCGGCCTTTGATTCTGAGGTGCTGGCGGGGTTTATCTTTTCATAGATGGTGCAACTTGATAACTGCGGGTGGGCTTTGCAGTCATGGGCGAAGCGGTCTGGATCGAAACGAGCACCGGCGATCTCCAGGGCAGTCCAGCCGCCGAGTGAATGGCCCACCACTGCAATTCGGCCATTGGCGACCAAGCCGAATTTTTCAGGTTGAGTCGTGACCGCATCAATGGCTCGACGCACATCAACGGGCCGCAGCCACAACTGCGCCGCTGCTTGAGGGCTACGGTCATGGGTCGTGGTGCCAGGGTGATTGATTGCAGCGACGATATAACCCCTATGGGCCAGAGCACTGGCAAGCCAGATCTGGTTGCTCCAGTTGCCTCTATACCCGTGGGAGAGCACCAACAATGGGTGCTTGCCAGCAGCTGGCGGCGCGTTACGAATAGCAGAAGCACCGACAAACACCGCATCATCGCCGATCAAATGCGTGGCTGTGGCAGTTGCACCGGGGTACCAAACGACCATCTCCAGTGAGCGGTCATTGTGCGAGTCTGGCAGAGTGGAAGATTGGAAGCCGACGGGGTTCTCGTCAGCGAATGCGAGAGTCGTCAGCCAGGTCAACAATAGGGCGCCGAAAGCAATTTTCAATGTCGTTTCTTCCTTGATTGAACGTAAGCGTCCGCGGAACACACCTTGCATAGTTAAACGGTCGCCCATTTATGCGGCAGTAACTCTGTAATAGCTTAGCCAAGATGCCTTCGGCGGGCGCTTACGGCAAAACGGCCAATGCGTGCGTTTGGCTCCAACACGCAGGCACGCAAGTCCTCATGTGGAGATGGAGTTGAATCTAGTCCTTGCAGAATTAATGCTAGGCCGCCAAGAGCGCCTGCCGGAGCGTCGCGACAAGCGGCTTGGGGTCGTCCTTGCGCCAGATGGCATAGACCCTGACCCGTGAAGGAAACCAGGGCAGCTCGCGAAATATGACGCTATCTGCAAGAAAATCCCGAAGACTCGCCTGGACAAAGGTAATGCCCAAACCTGAGGCCACCAGCCGCAAGGCTGCCAGCAGGTCATCCGCCTCTACCTTGATGTCAGGCAAGAAACCGCAAGCGGAGCAGTTCTCAAGAAAACGCTGGCGGGCCGCAGGATTTTTTGACCGGGCCAAGGCAACCCAACGCTCCCCGTTCAAGTCTTGAGGAGCAATGCTCGCTTGCGTGGCCATAGCATGTCTTTTTCCCAGAACAAGCAGTAGCGCTTCGCTTGAAACCTCCATGGACTCTAGGTCTGCGCTCTCAGGAACTGAATAAACCAGCCCGAAATCGAGCGCTCTACCGAGCAGGGCCTCGGATTGTTCTGAGGAGCCCATGGGACGGAGTTCGAAGGTAGCAGCCTGATGGCCTGATTGCAGACCCGCAAGGGCACGCGGTAATACATTGGAGTGCATGGCCGCTTCGACATAACCCACGGCAATATGGCCTGTCTCACCAAGAGCGATACTGCGCGCCGCTGCTTCGACTTCAGATGCATGGGCGACCAGGCTGCGCGCCTCCTGAAGGAAAAGACGTCCTTCGTCAGTCAGGCGCATGCGCTGACGTGCGCGTTCGAATAACCTCAGGCCGAGCTGCGCTTCAAGCTGAATGATTTGCCGACTCAAAGGCGACTGCGAGATATGTAGACGGCTGGCGGCTTGACCGACATTTTCAGTTTCAGCGACAGCGATAAACGCAACAAGCAATCGAAGATCTAAGGTCATGTGAATCGGGTCTCAAGTCATGTAGAACGCGTCTTGGACCAGAATAGTATTTTTTGCAATTATCCGTGAACTGTTTAAACGACGAACGCCTTGAAGGGGATATATATATGCAGTTCATCACGCTTTCGCGTCGAGTCTCGGAGCGTTTTTCCGATGCGGATTTTGCGCCTCATCTCGAAGCCGAAGCTCAGCGTGCCAGGGCTCTCTATCTGGAGGGATTTATCCGTAACATCTGGCACCGTGGTGACATGGGTGGCGCCTGCCTACTGGTTGAAGCTGAAAACGAGACTGCCGTTCGGGAAAAGCTGGCAACGCTGCCACTGGTAAATTCCGGGATGCTGGAAGTTACTTCTGTTGTACCGTTGAAACCTTATGGTGGATTTGGCCCAAGAATTCAGTAACCGCTCTTCGTCCGATAATATTTAGTACAGAGCCCAAGGAGGCACTCGATGCAATTCGTCAAACTAGGGTATGCGTCCGGGCCTCCCGTCTTGCGTCACTAAACCGGTTGCCACCTATGCGGCAGCAGCTGCGCAATATCACTTGCCCGTTGCGTCGGTAGGCGCCCGTTGAGCCGCGCCGACAGGATCAAACTCATGATCCGGTCTGCGCGGCTGAATGGTCATGATGCGTATGCGTATCTGAAGGACGTGCTGACGCGGCTGCCGACGCAGCGGGCGCGTGAAATAGATCAGTTGCCGCCGCATCAGTGGAGTGAATCACGCTCAAACTGGACTGGTGATTGCAGCGTCTCGAATAGGGCTGCGCCAAGCGATGGGTGACAGCAGGAATACAATGATAAGGAACGCCACTTGGGACAGGTAGAACGGCTCCAGCCACTGCTGCTTCAATGCGACGTAAAAAGTGTTATGAGCTACGTCGACCAAGATGATCGCTGCCGTAAGCACAATTCCGGCTCTTGGCTTGAGGAACAGGAGCAGAGCTGCGAGCGGGTCAAAAAATGTAAGCCCCCCCCAGAAAATACGGCTCACCAAATAAGCGCTAGGCCCGTATCCGTAGTCCCAGAGCAAACCATGTAAAGCATCTGCACGGATGTGATTAGCGGTGGCGACAAAAAGGCAACACGCAAACAAAACTCTGACGGCGAATGACAACCTTGGCATAGCTTTATCTACAGTCGTGATCTAAGCCCAGCATCATAGCGGGATCGACCAACGATACCAGCTGTTGCTAGTTGAGAAGGTGTGATGGCCTACCGCTTACTTTCACTTTGACCTGGTGTGCCAATGACTGCTTTTAGCCGATAGTCAAAAACGGCCAAGTGCGGACTGACACACGGATTCCGTCCATTTGCGCGAACCAATGGGCACTCCGTAACAACCGCTGAACCTAACGACTTTCGTAGAGAGGTTGCCGATGCAGGATGATCTTCATGGTTTGTCCTCCACGTTGAGGGAGGACAAGGGTGGATCAGTCACGGTGCGTGGTGGTCGCTAACCGACCCTAAGCAGCCCGTCGGATACATCCTAGTGAACGCCTATTTTTATGTGGGTTAGCCTAGAGCCCCATAAGCCCGTTCTAGTTTAACCCACATTCTTTTGTAACTGGTTCGACAATATAGGTATCAGGAGCTATCCCTGTTTTATTATCGATCACCTTTAAAGAACAACCGGAGTCTGGGGCTGAGTGGCTAATCTGATAGGTTGTTCCGGCTTGGGGGATGAAACTACCAATGCTCAAACAGCTCCTACTAAATACTGGTTCATCAGTTGTCTTGCGGTTTACTATTCCCGAGCTGAAGGCGTGTAAATAGATGCGCCTATTTGGCTTGACAAAAAATTGATTAACTTCCGGTTTCGACGCTGAAATTGCACCCAGCACGCCAGTTTCTTCTGTGTCGAGGCAATGGCTATCATAAAATGCGTAGTAGGCTTGGACGCCTCCATTCATAAGATTGTTATTACCCCACTTTGCGTCCAGTGTCGCATGCGCCGCTGCTGGCGCTGGTTGCTGGTAATGACCAACGCAGCCGCTCAATAAAACTAGACACCCGATCTGAATGGGCTTAATCAAATTGGCACCTAAATCAAGAAAATTAGAAAAAATAGATAGTTGAATCTGTTATCGACCGGCACGGAGCAGACTTAATGGCCAAGGCAATATTTACCGACAGTGATCGATTGCAGCCCTCCACGAAGGGCGGCTAGCCGTCATCCACACCCGAGTATTAGGGATCATGCGTCCACCTCATTCATAAGTTGGCGCCAGACATCCCTTGCCTTCTGCTCCGAGGTAAAGACTTGTATTTTTGGATGCCGGAACTGCCCCTCAATTACGACGCATTCCAGGGTGGAGTCCTGAAACGTAAAGACATAATGGATGGCATCTTTAAGAAACCGCTGTTTATCGTGTCGCGGATGAATGGCGTTTCTTCGCTCAAGCTCCGCTAGCCACGGCGAATTATCTATTCGATGAACTTGGTAATACTTGAGGCCAAGTCCAATAAGCGGATGACCGCCCAAAGCCTCGTCGTTTGGTAAGCCGAACTGAATTTTTACTATTAGGGGGAAATGGATTACAGCTATTTCTTCCCCGGCGGTGCAATACCGTAAACATAGTTGCGTGTCCGTGGCGAACACGACGGGTTCGGGCGACGAACTTGGCTGTGGCCAGGAGTTGAGCAGTACTACGGTCGCGAATGACATAGGGAAGCCTAGTGAAGAAATAGGGGGCAAAACAGAGTGCGAGAGCGACGCGTTGTCGTCAAACGTTTCTGATCGCGACGGACTGCTTTTGGCCGATTTCTGCCTGTCGCGAAGGGCAGAAGTCGACCCACAGCGGCCGGTCACCTTTGATCCATTCAGCCCATTCAGATTTTATACTTAATTAATTTGATGGCTAATGGCCGCTCGCGATAAGATTATTCGATTCGAAAACTCAAGAAACTGAAAATATACGTTGGCTGATTTTCAGCGTCGCTATTGCCATTTCGTTAATGGTTGCGGGGTGCGGCGCAGTAGCTCCTAAAGTGGAGGGTGGCAAAGCAGGCACGTCCGGTGACGCCGTTGCGGATGCCGGTACTAATCCCCTGACTCACACAGCAAAACGCTCCGAAACTGAACAGTACCGAGCACGATCAGTCGTGTAACAAATGGAGCTTTCTGATGGCTGCACGCCGCTTTACCATCGCCTTGCTGGCACTGACCTTGGCCGGATGCGCTACAAACAATGAACTCAGACCCATCTCCCCGATGCCCGAAGTCGAATACGCACAACTGATGCTGGCGCAATCAGAAGCAGGTACCGGGTCTATTTCAGGGAAGCTTTTCTTCACGGACCGCAGAGGCCAAATACGCTATGGCAACAACAGCAATATGCTGCTGTGGCCGGCAACGCCCTACACAGAAAAGCGGCAACAGGCCGAACGGGATGGTATTCGATTGCCGGATCGATTTGACCCCAGAATTGATCTGCTCACCCGTCGCACACACAGCAACAGCTCAGGCGAATTCCAATTTGACGCAATACCGGCAGGCGCCTACTTCATCTGGAGCGTGGTCGACATGAATTCGCTGACAAGACGAATCGTTGTCGAAGAAGGCCAGCAGACCACCGTGTTTCTTACCAACGATTGACCAAGGCATACCCTGCCGGATCGCAATTTCACCACAAGGAAATAAAGGATGAACAAGTGGATATTGGCGCTCGCCGCGATTCTATCGCTGGGCGGCTGCGTCACCGCTTCTAACATGATTGATCGAGCTGATGAACATAAGCCCATCGATCCCCAAAAAGCCATTGTTGTCGGTTTTGTTTCCGAGGGGTTTCTCACTCAGCCCCACGGACTGAATGTACTGCTCAAATACCACGATCCGGCCCCCCAAGCGAAAGCGACGCGCATCGCACTTACTACGCTGGACCAGAACAACGAAATTCGTGGCACCACGCATATCATGGGCAACACCTTCGTTTACGAAGTACCTGCGGGCACCTATGAAGTCACCCACTGGTACTACCGTTTTTATGACGGGTTCAGTGCCGATCAGAAAAAACCGCTGGTCTTCAGCGTCAAGCCTGGGGACGCCGTCTATATTGGCAACTTCCACGCAAACTCGCTGACGATGTGTCTTTCCAATCGTGACGACTTTGCAAAGGCCGTTATCGATATCAAAAAGGCTCACCCATTCCTGGCCAACGTGGCGATAACGAACCTGTCCCATGACCTGCAATTTCCAGGCTGGCCCAATACAAAGGCCACGGATGTGTTTGGAAAAGGGCTGTGCAGGGTGCAATAACACCGGACGATGTGGCTTTGTCCGCCGCCAACGGACCGCAACTGCAGCCGATGAATGGTACAAAACGCTGGAAACAGGCGGTGAATTGCCCCTGGTTTCGTGAAAGCCTCCGGATGACCGCTTCTGGCCCAGAGTGTGTAAAAACGCCTCCGCAAACCCTTGCTATGATTTCTGAGGATTTCATCGCAGGGATCGCCCATGAAGCGCTTTATCCAAGGTGAACATCGAGGCCAAGGCACCTTACTTCCCGAGAGCCTCGACGACTACGTCAGCGATACCAATCCGGTCCGCGTAGTCGACGTCTTCGTCGACGAACTCGACCTGGTCACTCTGGGTTTTGAAGGTGTCATTCCAGCCGATACTGGCCGGCCTGCTTACCACCCCGCGATCTTGCTGAAGATCTACATCTACGGCTATCTCAACCGCACCCAGTCGAGCCGACGTTTGGAGCGAGAAGCCCAACGCAACATCGAACTGATGTGGTTGACCGGGCGTTTGATGCCGGACTTCAAGACGATCGCCAACTTCCGAAAAGACAACAGCAAAGCCATCCGAGGCGTCTGTCGCCAGTTCGTTGTGTTGTGCCAGCAGTTGGGACTGTTCGGAGAACATCTGGTCGCCATCGATGGCAGCAAATTCAAAGCGGTCAACAACCGCGACCGCAATTTCACCAGCGCCAAACTGAAGCGGCGAATGGAAGAAATTGAATCGAGTATCAATCGTTACCTGACGGCACTCGATGCTGCCGATCGGCAAGAACCAACAGCTTCCGAGCCCAGTGCCGTGCGGCTGGAAGAGAAAATCGCCAAGCTTAAAACTCAAATGAAAGAGCTTCAGGCGATCGAAATCCAGCTCAATGAATCGCCGGATAAACAGGTCTCACTGACCGATCCAGACAGCCGCTCCATGATGACGCGCGGCACGGGAATCGTTGGCTACAACGTGCAGACAGCGGTCGATACGCAGCACCATTTGATCGTTGCGCATGAGGTGACCAACGTCGGTTCCGACCGCGATCAACTCAGCTCAATGGCCAAGCAGGCCCGCGAGGCGATGGCGTCAGATACTGTCGGTAGTGGCTGACCGAGGTTATTTCAAAAGCGAACAAATCTTCGCTTGTCACGACGCCGGCATCACCGCCTATGTGCCCAAACCGATGACCTCTGGAGCCAAGGCTGACGGGCGTTTCAATAACGATGCCTTCATCTATGATGCGGCAAAAAACGAATACATTTGCCCGGCTGGAGAGGCGTTGATCTGGCACTATTCCTACGTTGAAAAAGGCCTGAAGGTGCATCGTTACTGGAGTTCGAAATGCCGGGGCTGCGCGTTGAAATCGCAGTGCACCCCGAGCACGGAACGACGAATTCGACGCTGGGAACATGAAGCTGTACTAGAGGAAATGCAGGCCCGGCTGAGCAATGCACCGGAGATGATGCGAGTCCGAAAACGGACTGTTGAGCATCCCTTCGGGACGCTCAAACAATGGATGGGTGCGACGCACTTCCTGACGCGGAAGCTGGCCGGGGTGGGTGCGGAGATGAGTTTAAATGTGCTCGCCTACAACATGAAACGGGTCATGAAAATCATCGGTGCTAACGGTTTGATGAAGGCGTTGTCGGCCTAAAAAAGGCTGATTTTGGCCCATCCCAGAGGCTGTAAAAACAGCATTGACGTGTTCCAAGTCGCGACTGATGCGACACGCAGCATTTGCCTTGCGATCGTTCAGCCACGAACGTCGATGATCCAAGACGATGAGGCCATGAGCGTTTTTACACACTCTGGGCCGATAGCTGCCTGTCACGACGACCGTCAGAAAGCGACCCAATGCAGCTCTTGATGTCTGTTTGTTGTCGCCATATGTTATTGGCATTCATGGAGGATTCTGACTGATGGCACGTGTGGGCTTGATACTGACACCCGGTTTTGCGGACTGGGAATACGCTTTCATTGCAGGGACCGCGTCCCCGTTTTACGGGATCGACGTCAGGTTTTTCGCCTCTGTTACGGGGCAGTTTCGCTCGCAGGGGGGACTGGCTGTAACAGTGGATAGCAACTTGCAACAATGCCTGGACTGGAAGCCGGACGTTGTCGTCGTTATCGGTGGAATGATCTGGGAGCATGCAGATGCACCGGACATTCGGGACTTTCTTCATGCGAGTCGTTCAAGTGGAGCGACAATTGCCGGTATCTGTGGGGGAACGCTGGCACTTGCGAGGGCCGGGCTTCTCGACACGGTTCCTCATACCTCGAACAGCGCTGACTTCTTACAACAGAATGTCGTAGGTTATGAAGGGCACGCGCTTTATCGAAGCAGTCCAGTAGCTGTGATTGCAGACCGCATCATAACTGCTCCAGGCCCTGCGCCCGTTAGCTTCACCTGCGCAGTGTTCGAAGCTGCCGGACTATCTTCAGAGATCATTTCTCAGTTCAGGTCAATGTTGGCAGCGGAACACGGGTGAATCGGGTGTTGGATCAGGTAGATCCGCAGGAGTAGGTGAGGGGGGTTGTTTCAGCGTGATGTGTAGTAAGACGCTCTGTCCCATTTAGATAGGGCGGGGGTTTTTTTCAGATCAAAAGATCGCAGCCTTCGGCAGCTCCTACAGTAGGGAATCCTTTTTTTGGCCCCCTTTTTTGCAGCTGCGAAACCCTCGCTTCCGCCAACGTAATAGCCATTGAGTTGGCGTTCAGTCTCACCGGCCCGCAATGTAACATGGCGCTAACCATCCAGCAGATGATTTCCTTGGCAGAGTTGTCGGTGAATCGGGTGTTGGATCAGGTAGATCCGCAGGAATAGGTGAGGGAGTTGTTTCAACGCGTCACGCAGTAAAAAGGCCCACTGGACCAGTCACAGTCAGTGGGCTTTATTTGATTGGGTTTGATATCGTCAAGTCATTGAACTTATCCAGATTTTCCTTTGGTTTACGTGTAATGAACCGAGCTCACGCAGGAAAAAAATAGTGGCATATTGGAAGTTCGTAGTGATCTGCTGATTGGTTTCTTGGCGGAGTGCGGCACGACAAGTTGGAGATGGTTGATTAACTTCATAAGACGCGCGCAGGAAAAGCCGCAAGCCTTGATTACGATATAACTGTTTCGCGATGATGCTGAGCTGTGCCTGACTCGCTCTAGTAACAGATCAATACAAAATCAGATTTTGTATTGATCGTTTTAAATGCTAGCGTTTTTATTTGGGTGGAGGTGGCTGTGAGATTGATAGGATGCAATTTTACATGTATGGCACTATGCTTGGTTTCCTTTGGTAGCAATGCTGAAAATTATTATTGGACTTCGTTCTATAATGCCGTGTATGGCAGGCCGGTGAAATCTTCGAATTTTCCAAAGTTTTCTGATGCGTACACTGCTTGCGAAGCCGCCGCGCGGCACCAAATGGCTAATACGGATAATACATATGTCGAAAACAGTATAGTTTTGCAGGAGCTAAATGCGACTTCTGACGGCACTCCTCGTACGTATTCATGCAATTCCGCTACTTACTATAATAGTGCTGGCCAGATGCTTGTGCTTCCTTCCGGGTTACTACAAACAAACCGACAAGGCACAAGTTGTGACGCAGGTAAATCGTTAAATGCTTATTTTGGTGAGTGCGAGCAGTCGAATTCATTGATTGTCAGGAAGCAGTTAGGTGAGCCTGATAACGAAATCAACTGTAACGGTCCGGCTGGGTCGGTGGGGAATCCAATAAATATTTCTAATGGGAATAAGTTTCAATTTGAGACTGATTATGTTGGGAGGTCAATGGTTTTTCAAAGATATTATAATGGCTTGTCTGGCTTGTGGTTAAATACATACAGCTCAACGCTAAATATTACTAACACTCAGATTTTACTTACGTTGTCAGACGGTCGCCAGGCCATATTCCATAGGGTGGCAGATACGGCTTCTCCTGAGTTAACTGAGTTGGGTCGCATTGTAAGGGTTGAGAATGGGTGGCAATACACTAATCATACCAACGATAGATACACCTTCGATGATAACGGTCGTCTAATAAAGCTCTGGCCGTATTTAGGAGTGGAGCAGATAATAAGTTATGTGGGTTCGAATAAGTTGAAAGTGGTCACTTCTATAGGTGACTCCGTGGATGTGCAGCTTTCTAAGTTCCCCCCTTATCAGCCATTAAAGGTGACCTCTGGATTGACAGAGATTGTTTATGAATATGATTTTGCGCAAACGCTATTGTCCGTTAGGAAGAAATATGACGGGCATGAATCAATGCGCGCTTATCACTACGAAGATACACGAAATAAAAAATTATTGACTGGGATAACCGATGAGCGAGGTGTGCGCTTCGCAAGTTGGTCATATGACGAGAAGGGTAGAGCAATTTCAAGTGAGCACATCGGCGGGGTTGGGAAAACGCAATTAAAATACACCAGCAAATCATCAGTGGTGATTAATGAGTTTGGCAGGAGCGTCAAGTATAGCTATGAAATAATTGCTGGATTAAGGCGCGTTATTAGTGTCAAAGGGTTGAAGTCTGCAAACTGCCCGTCTAGCAACTCCAGCTACACATACAACAATCGTGGCCAGATACTTTCCAGGACTGATGCTTTAGGTCTAATCACCACTTATACCTATAACGATCGTGGTTTGGAAACTAGTCGCACCGAGGCCAGTGGCACCAGTCTGGCCCGCACCATTACGACCGAGTGGGATCAGACTCACTTTTTACCAACCCGAGTTATAGAGCCTACTCGAACTACGTTGTACAGCTACGACGACCGAGGACGAGAGTTAAGTCGGCAGACGACTTCCCATTGATAGCACTATCAGAAGGATCTGATCATGCACCTTTCCACGTTGCGCATCGGCATCATGTCGACGGCTTTCGCTTGTACCTTGCAGGTGCTGTCCGCGCATGCAACTACCATTAACTACACTTATACCGCCTTGGGGCAGGTGGCCAGCGTTGACGGACCTCGAACCGACGTCGCAGATATTACCCGCTATACCTACGATGCACAGGGCAACCTTTCCCGTGTCACCAATGCCCTTGGACAGGTGACGATGCTTGCCAACTTTGACAGTTTTGGCCGTCCGCAAAGCATCACAGATCCGAACGGGGTGGTGACCACTCTGACCTACACCCCTCAAGGCTGGCTGGCGTCTAGCAATGTGGCCGGCGCTACGACGCAATATGCCTACAATGCCGTTGGCGATGTCACCCTTGTCACAGCACCGGACGCCAGCTACTTGGCTTACGTTTACGACGATGCTCGACGACTGGTCGGTGTGACCAACAGTCTGGGTGAAACCCTGTCTTACACGTTGGATGCCATGGGCAATCGGACATATTCGTCCACCACATATGCCAATGGTGAACTTGCCCGTCAGCAACAGCGGACTTATGACGAATTAGGCCGTCTGTTGACTTCAGTCGGTGCCAACAGGCAAATAACCCGTTATGGCTATGACCTCAATGATCAGCTCACCCTGAGAACCGATGCCCGGAGACGGCGCTCGGTTTTGGCTTTTGACGCCTTGGGGCGTGTTGCACAAGTCACCAATGCACTGGGCGGTATCACTGCATTGAATTACGACGCGGACGATAATCTTCAGCAACTGATTGACGCTCGAGGTGTTACGACACAATACACTTATGACGGCCAAGGGAGGATGCTGGAGGCGCGCAGCCCTAACCAAGGCACGTCTAACTTTACCTACGACGAAGCCGGTAATGTCACACAAAAGACTGATGCCCGAGGGGTGATAACCGCCTATCGTTACGATGCACTAAATAGACTGATCGCCCAATCGTATCCGGCAACTCCGGCACTGAACGTCTCCTACACCTACGATCAGACCGTAAGCGGCAATAAGGGGGTGGGCCGCTTGACATCCCGGCACGACGCTGTGGGGACAGTGACCTTTCGTTACGATGATAGTGGCCGTCTAGTTTCGCAAGACCGTACATTGAACCAAGCAGGTCTGACTTCAATCGATGTCCTCGCATACTTTTACGATAAGTCCAGTCGGGTTATCCAGCAAGATTACCCCGATGAGCTTTCGGTGGTGTATAGCCGTAATGCTGATGGCCAGGTAGTTGCGGTCGACCTCACGTTTAGGGGGCAGTCATACAACGTCGCTAATGACATCGTTTACATGCCTTTTGGCCCGATCAAGCAGCTGACCTGGAGTAACGACTGGGGTCTAACCCGTACCTATGATCAGGATTACCAGCTATCGGCGCAAACTATGGGTAACTGGAAAACCCAGTACGTATATGATGCAGTCGGCAACGTCACTAGCAAGCAGAGCAACGTGCTTGGCTCCAGGCAGTATGAATATGACGCCCTGAATCGCCTGACGCGCGAGCGGAACGTTGATACACAAAAGGACTACGTCCTTGACGCAGTCGGCAACCGCATTAAACGAATTACCACCGATCTTGTGACCGGCACGGTAAGTGACACCCAACAAGCCATAGTCGCTGTGCAAAGTAATCGTCTGGATACGGTCAATAACTTGCCGCTGGTTTATGACTCGACCGGCAATATCTTGCAGCATGCCAATGGCCTGCGTTATGTCTACGATGACAACGGACGTATGAGCTCCGTCTATCAAGCAGACACTCAGAAAGTCGCAGACTACTACTACAACGACTTAGGCCAGCGAACTCTGAAACTGGCATATGACCCGCTCAGTGGCGTGTTAGAGAGTACAAGCAGTTATCTATATGGCCCGAACGGCGAGCTGTCAGGTCAATCAGACTATAACTCCACGGGACAGCGGCAGCGGGCACGCTACTGGATTTGGCTGGATGAATTACCTCTGGCACAAGTAGAAATAGGCTTCAGCCAAGGAGTGTCCAGCACTTGGGAAATGGTGTATCTGCACCCGGACCATCTGAACACACCACGTCTGGCTACCAATCAGAAGACCGTGGTCTGGAGTTGGAACAGCGACGCCTATGGTTTTGCGTCACCCAACGAAGACGTGGATGGTAATGGTAACGCGACACATATTCCCCTGCGACTGCCGGGGCAGTTATACGATGAGGATACACGGCTGTATTACAATTATTTTCGGGACTACGATGCTAACTTGGGCCGCTATGTGCAGACCGATCCGATCGGACTCAATGGTGGGGTTAATACGTATGTGTATGTGGCAGATAATCCCCTTAAATACTTTGATTTTTATGGGTTAAAGGTCTTGTTTGATGATCAAGCAAAAGATATTCAGAAAGTAAAAAATATGTATGACAGATTGAGGGCGGCCAAGCACGGTAAAAAAATATGCCAAACTTTGGAGCGGCGCCCTGAAACGTATACGATTACTACAACTGATGCAGGAGGTTCTGCGTTCTATGAAGGCTCGAGAAGAACTATCAGGATTGATCCTGGCTTTAGCCCATTGATTTATACAGAACAAGGGATAATGAGGGCCGATCCCGTAACAATCCTGGGACATGAAATTGGTCATGCAGCCACAAAGACCTGGGATGATGGTCTGGGAAGAATGAACAATATTAATAAAAATGAAAATCCAATCCGCGAACAACTGCATTTGCCAAGACGTACAAAATATGAACTTGCTCCAGAAGGTGGGTTGCTATGATTTTTAAGCCATTTATTTTTTTCTTCGGAATGTTGTGTTGTATTAGCGTTTTCGCGCAGGAGTGCGTGGAAGTGCGCTATATCCCTTTTGATCGGGAGCTATATGGTCCGGAAAGTGAAAAAACTATCGCGCATCGTGCTCATAAGCAAGGTTTTATATCGGTCGCCGGGATAAAGTCGTTGCTCACCAGTGAGCAGGTAGCAAAAATTGAATATGAGCCGAACAATACGAGGGTTGAAATATCCTATTTGGGGCGCCCGATTTTTATTGATCGGGATGGGGTTGTGCGGTACGGAGAAAAATATTATATGATCTCAATAAGTGAGTTTGAGGATATGATAGTTGCAAGTTGTAAAGAGTGAAAGTATTGAAATATTAGATGCCAATATATCTATGTGTTTGGCTCTAACACTTCTGCGCGTAACAATGGATCCTTACTTTGCTATCTCGCTAAATAATTGCTGAGTGCTTAGTTAGTAAGCGATCCATGGGCTCACTCAGGCAACCCAGCCAGCCGCAACCCATCAACAAACCGCGCAAAATCCTCAGGCCGCTGAATTGGCAGCCAGTCCTTCAGGTTAGAAACACGCAAAGACGGATCCAGCTCATGCAAACGCTGCATCACCTGCTTCGCTTTGTCCATGCGTCCGCTGAGCGCATGACTGGCCGCGATCAGGGCAACCGATGCGAGGAGGCAGGGCAGGTTACCCAGCGCCTTTTCCGCCCAGGCTGAAGCGACATCGAAGCGCCCGGCGACGAAGTGGGCGAGCGCCATCCCGACCTGCATCCTGAACATTTCCGGATCCAGTGGGCTCAAGCGAACGGCATGGGTCAGATGCTCGATGGCGGCGTCTGTTTCGCCGCGCAGTGCGCGCAGGATACCGCCGAGGAACCAGGCGGGGGCGAGGTTGGGGTTGAGCAGGCGTGCCCTGTCGAGCAGGGCAATGCCGCCATCGACATCGCCGGCGAGATGGGCAAGTGCATGTCCGCCTCGCGTCAGCGCCACCGCATCATCCCGGCCGAGTTCCACTGCCAGACGCGCAAGTCGTGCGCCCTCGGCGATTTCTCGAGGCCGATCGGTCATCCAGCCATTCAACTTGCGCCAGAAGTGGCACCAGGCTGCCATGCCGTAGGCCGATGCAAACTCTGGATCGAGCTCGATGGCCTTGTAGAACAACGGCAGCGCTTGCTCGATGGCGTCGCGGGTGCCGTTGTGCAGTTTCGGCATTGCGCGCAGGTAATAGTCGTAAGCGTCCAGGCTTTCTGTCGGTTTGCGCTTGGCGCGCTCTATTTCCGCTCGTTCCAGCTGCGGTGCTATGGCGCCGACGACGCTTTCGGCGATTTGATCTTGCAGCTCGAAGATGTCGTGGAGCATGCCTTCGAAGCGCTCGGCCCAGATATGCGTCCCGGTCGTCGCATCGATGAGCTGCCCGGTGATGCGTACCTTGTTCCCGGACTTGCGCACGCTACCTTCCAGCACGTAGCGCACGCCGAGTGTCTGCCCGACGCCCTGGACGTCCACGTCCCGCCCCTTGTAGGTGAAGCTTGAATTGTGGGCGATGACGAACAGCCAGCGGATACGCGACAGGGCGGTGATGATGTCCTCCACCATGCCGTCGGCGAAATACTCCTGCTCCGGATCGCCGCTCAGGTTTTGAAAGGGCAAGACAGTAATGGAGGGTTTGTCCGGCAGGACGAGCGTGGGTGGAGCCGTTTGCTTCAGGTCCACGGGCGTGGGCTCTTCGATGTCAGGCTGTCGCGTTTCCCCGACTTCATCCACCTTGATCTCGCCGACGAAGCGGTAGCCCTTGCGGGGAACCGTGCGCACCAGGCGCTGTTCCTCGCCGGTATCGCCGATGGCCTTGCGCACCGCATTGATGTGGCTGGTGATGGTCGATTCCGACACGATCCGACCGCTCCACACGGCGTTGAGCAGGTCGTCCTTGCTCATGACGCGATCACTGTTGCTGACGAGCTGTAGCAATAGGTCGAAGACCTGCGGCCCGATGGCCACGACTTGCCCGCGCAAGGTCAGTTCCCGGCGCTGCTGATCGAGCACGTAGTCTTCAAACACGAATGGCAAGGTGAGAATCCCCTGGTCGAGTGCCCCCGACTCCGTGTCCGAGCGGGCGATTAGTGAGTGGTATCGAATAATACGACAGCGTGTAATCCGCTGCACCGTCCAGCGAGGGACGCCAGTCTTTGGACGAAAAACCAAGCTTCCTTGAAGGCAAACCCAAGGCCGGCACAAGGACTTTCCTGGCACGCGCTGGCACTCTCGATCTACATCGACGGCAATGGTTGTCGTCGAGAAGCGGAGAGAAACCATGAAGATCGTCGTCATTGGAGGCACCGGCCTCATCGGATCGAAACTTGTGAATATCCTCCGCGAGCGCGGTCATGAAGCGCTCGCAGCCGCCCCCAGCACGGGCGTGAATAGCATCACCCGCGAGGGCCTGGCCCAGGCGATGGATGGCGCCGATATCGTCGTCGACGTGGCGAACGCGCCTTCGTGGGAAGACCAGGCCGTTCTCGATTTCTTCGAAACGTCGAGCCGTAACCTACTGGCTGCCGAGGCGGCTGCTGGCGTTCGCCATCACGTTGCCCTGTCGATCGTCGGCAGTGAACGGCTCCCCGAGAATGGCTATTTCCGGGCCAAAGTCGCACAGGAAAACCTCATCAAGGCGTCCGGCATTCCTTACACCATTCTGCGTGCCACGCAGTTCTTCGAGTTTGTCGGCGGCATTGCACAGGCGGCCACCGTCGGCGAGGAGATTTGCCTGTCGCCGGCGCTGATCCAGCCGATGGCGTCCGACGACGTGGTGGCGGCGCTCGCCGAGGTCACGCTGGCAGCGCCGGTCAATGGCACGGTCGAAGTCGCCGGTCCTGAGGCCATGCCGCTCGACGAACTGGTCAGGCGCTTCCTACGGGCCACTCAGGACACGCGCAAGGTCGTGCCGGACGTGCACGCGCGCTACTTCGGTTCGGTGCTCGACGATCAATCGCTGACACCCGGCAAGAACCCGCGCTTGGGCGCGATCCGCTTCGAGGACTGGCTCGGTCAGTCGACGGCCCAAGCGGGGCGCTGAGGCTAACCAAGACACATCAGGAAAGCGTCGGCTCGGTAACGGGCCGAGCCATCACAACACACACGCATAAAGGAGCATTGCCATGTTTACCCGATATCTTCTGGCCGCTGCCTTCGCAGCGCTGTCGATCAGCGCAGCGTCGGCCGCCGAGCCGCCCGCAGGCAAGGTGACGGTCGTATTCGACCGGCCCATTCCCAACATCCCTGGCAAGAGCATGAAGGGCGTGGTGGTCGAGTACGGGCCGGGCGCCGCGTCGCCGTCCCACACCCATCCGAAAACGGCCTTCATTTATGCAACGGTGCTTGAGGGCTCGTTTCGCATCAAAGTTAAAGGCGAGCCGGAAAAGATCTACAACGTCGGCGAAAACTTCGTAGAGGAGCCGGGCTCCGTGCACGAAGTCAGCGCCAATGCCAGCGACACACAACCCGCACGCCTGTTGGCCGTGTTCGTCCTCGACACCGATGAAAAGACGCTCGTTACACCTATCAAAAAGTAAGCCGATCACGCGCTCATGAATGCTCGACAGCCCGGCGGCAGGCCACTACCGCCCGTGGCTGCTGTAGTCCCAGGCTTTGAACAGGAAACAAGAACATGAACGCGCTTCAGGACAAGGCCGCCATTGCCACCGGCGCAAGCGCCGAGATCCCTGTCATGGTGGTGCGGCAAAGCAAGAGAAAGATGATCGGCATCCTGCTGTGCATCGGCGCCGTGGTGGTCTTGGCTGGCGGATGGGCCCTGGCGCTTTCGAGCGGTGCGACCTCCACCGATAACGCTTATGTGCGCGGCGACCTCACCTCGCTCGCGGCCAAGGTTGCCGGCTATGTCACGGCGGTAGAAGTGGACGACAATCAGACCGTCCGGGCGGGTGACGTGCTGTTCCGGATTGACGATCGGGACTATCGCGCACGGCTTGCGCAGGCAGTGGCCAATGTCAGCGCTGCCGAGGCTCGCCTGACCCATGTCGATGCCGAAACCCAGCTTCAGCGTGCCCTGATTCGACAGGCCGAAGCCCAGCGACGCTCGGCCGCCGCGCAGATGAATCTGGCGACCAAGACCGATGAGCGTAGCCGCAAACTAATCGTCAGCAACGCGGTCAGCCAAGCCCTCGTCGATGAAACCGGCACGGCACGTTCCAGAGCCGAGGCGACGGTCTCGGCCGCTTCGGCAACGGTCGAGGCTCAACAGCAACGCATCGCCGTCCTTGTGGCCCAGCGAGAAGCTGCCGTTGCTGCTGTGGCGCAGGCACAGGCCGCGCGCGATCTGGCCCAGATCGATCTCGACAGCACCGTGGTACACGCGCCTGTTGATGGTGTTATCGGTAACCGTCAGGTCCGCGTCGGCCGGTTCGTTACGCCGGGTGTTTCGTTGCTCGATATCGTGCCGGTCAATGATGTGTGGGTCGTGGCGAACTTCAAGGAAACCCAGCTCGAACATATCCGGCCCGGTCAGCGTGTGCGCATCACGGTCGACGGCTACCCGAACGAGGCGCTTGAAGGCGTGGTCGACAGCTTTGCGCCGGGTAGCGGGTCGGCGTTCAGCTTGCTCCCCACAGACAATGCAACAGGAAACTTTGTGCGTGTCGTGCAGCGGGTTCCGGTAAAGATCCTCCTTGCCCATAACCCGTTGCCGGGTCGTATCGTCCCTGGTCTGTCCGCGCGTGTCGAGGTTGCGCAAGGGGAGGGCTCATGAACACGGTTGCCAGCGCCACGCGGAGCAACGCCAACGCTACGACTGGTGTCCTGCTCATTGCCGGCATCGTGCTTGCCACGCTGACGGAAGCGATTGCCAGCACCGTTCTGTCGCTCGGACGCAGTGACATCATCGGCGACACCTATGCAACGCCAGATGAATTTGCCTGGCTGGATATCGGCTACATCGCGCTCAAGCTGATCGGGTTCATGACCGCTCCCTGGCTGATGAACCGTTTCGCTGCGCGTCATGTGATCATCAGTTCGACCCTGGTCATGGGGTTGGCGTGCGGCATTGCCGCCATCACCGCTCGGCTGGATCTGCTGGTTGCACTTCGGGTTATTCAGGGCTTCGCCGGCGGCACCTTGCTGGTCGGGGGGCAGGCGATCATCTTTCGCGCTTACCCGCGGTCCCATCAACCCATCCTTCAAGCGCTGTTTGCCATGGGCTCCGTTGTCGCGCCCGCAACGCTCGCCCCGGCGCTTCAAGGGTGGTTGATCGATAGTCAATCCTGGACATGGATCTTCTTCAGCGTTGTGCCGATTGCCTTGGCGGCTGCCGGACTTGTGCTGATCGCAGACGGCCCAATGCCCGCCAAAGTCCGGCACCGTCCTTTTGACTGGATCGGCTTCTCGCTGATCTCTGCCACTCTGTTCTGTTTCACCTACGTTCTCAGCCAAGGCAGTCGATGGGACTGGTTCGAGGAGCCTCGCATCCTGTGGCTAACCGTGATCGGCGTAGCCGCTCTGCTGGCATTTCTCGGCCAACAAGTGTTGGCCAAAGGGCAGGGGATGCTCGACTTCACTCTGTTCAAATCGAGCGATTTTTCTTTCGCCTTTATCGTCAGTTTTGTCGCCGGCGCCGCTTTGTTCGGCAGCGCGTTCCTGATTCCGGCGTTCGCCCTGTCGGTCCTCGGGTTCACGCCGACCGATGCCGGTCAGCTGCTGTTGCCCAGCGGCGCGTTTTTTGTCGGCGCGCTGCTCATATCTGCCTGGCTCATGCAGGCCCGCCGTGTTGCGCCGTTCGCCACGGTGCCCTTTGGCATCCTGATGATCATGGTTGCGATGTGGATGCTGTCCGGTTCGACCAGCGAAAGCGGCGCGGACGACATGATGGCAGCCATCCTGTTGCGCGGCCTGGGGCTTGGCTTCCTGTTTCTATCGATCACGTTGATCGCCTTCAGCCACCTCAACAGCCGAAACCTCGCGTGCGGAATAGGCCTCTTCAATACGGGTCGCCAGTTAGGTGGCCTTATTGGCGTCGCAGGGCTCCAGACACTGATCGACCATAACGTCGTCACCAATGCCGTGGTCCTCGGCGCCAACGTCACCCCAGGCGGGGCTGCGGTCATCGAACGAATGATGACCACGACAGCCATGCTGAACGCGAAAGGAATGGATGCAGTGGCCGCTGGCCGGGCAGCGACGAGCCTTCTGGGCCGGTCAGTGACAAGTCAGTCCACGGTGATTGCCTTCGACACAGGATTCATCGCAGTGGCTCTGCTTTTTGTAATCGCTGCCCCCGTTCTGGTCGGCATCAAGGTCGGCTTCTCGCGATACGAGAAAGTGCGCGTTTTGGGACCTTTCACATAAGACAGACCTCGGCCCGAGCTTCGACAGCCCCTACAGTCACCAATTACCGTAGGGGATTCCGTACTTTTCAATGAGTCCTGATTTTGCAAGGATTGCTTTTACCGCTGGGTTGCTCATGCTTGCTTTATCTCGATGTCCAAAGCTGGTGGTGCGGGACCGTTGGGGCGATGAACACTTGTTTCAGCTAGTACCAGATTGCTTTTGGGACGAGTCTCCGGTGAATCTTGTATTCAGAAAATGTTTACAAAACATTTTTAGCATATTAGGCTTTCCCTTAATGAGAAGAGGAACTTCTCATTAAGGGAGCTGTATCAGTGAAAGGAATGACATCTCATATGCTAATTGCCGCTATTCAGACACCCTAGAATTCTGGCAATAAAATTTTCTACCTGATTTTTTATATCCCGCATCCCTGCGGGCACTTTACAGTGCGCGGCGCCTGAGGGAATGGAAAATCAGTAGGATTTAATAGCACACGAAAATGTCCTGTACCACATCATGGAGTTGTAATGATCAACGAAAGTTTTCAAGTAACCGAAGATCAGGTGATGAAGTTTCGGAGGCAGGGCTTTCTTTTTCTCAAAGGTTTTTACAATAGAGACATAACCGGTTATTTGACGTCAACCATTGGTGATCGAATCTCCACGCCTACTGATAAATATCAGAGCGGCTTTAGCCGTTTGGCATTTGATATGTATGATGGCGATCCGATGATTGCCAGCGTTATTCAAGATGATCACTTCAAACATGTCATGAAAATGTTGACGGGTAAAACCATGTTTTTTGCCCAAGCTCTTTCCTTCGAGCTTGAAAAGATGAAAAACAAGGGTTTCCCTTGGCATATCGGTACGCAAAGTTTCGGCTATCACCAAGCGGAAGATTATGGCTGCACAATCTGGGCTCCTTTGGTAAATATCGACCCTAAAGGGCAACGAGGCGGTATGGCGTATGTCCCAAAAGACGCCGTATCGGGTGCGTTCATGTATGAACACGTCGATCCTTCGATTTTTCAACTCCTTTCGGAACGTATTGAGCGAGGCGAGGAGACCACCATCGATGAGTTCGTGCACCTTCGTGATGGTCCTTTGAATGACCCAGCAATTAAAAAGCTACTGAATCACTTTGCTGTTGAGGACGAATTCGAGGTGGGTGATGCGCTCATTTTCGACAAGAATGTCATTCACCGAAGCATCATGCTGCAGGAAGGCCCCGTAAGCTCTCGCGCAGCGTTTGTCATGCGCTTCTTCTGCGACACCAGTACCTATGACTATCGTCGCGCTCATGACCTTGAAATTCCCCCGCGAACATTTCAAATACTCGGGGCCGACGCGCTTTCACTTAGAAGTCGCAAAGGAACATGGCGAACTTCTTGTGGACAGTCCGTTCTTTGAAGGTCAAAAATACCGTTCGTTAAAAATTTCAAAAACAAGTTGAATAATCAGAAGGGCTTGTGCCCTTCTTTTGTTTTGCGTGGAGATAAACAGTGGAAGAGTATCTTTTTTACGTGACGATATCATGCTTGACGATCGCCAGTCCGGGCCCTGGGGTGTTACTGACATTAACTAATTCACTCACCTATGGACTGAAGAATGCTTTGCCTGGAATTCTTGGAGTGACCCTTGGTATGGGGGGGATTTCTATCATTGCGGCAAGCAGTGTGGGGGCGATTATTTCCAGCTCTGCCTGGATGATGAACGTCGTTAAACTAATGGGAGCGGGTTACCTGATCTACCTTGGATTAAAGCTCCTGAGATCCAAGCCGAAACTTCAAAATAACCTCACTGAAATAACACACTCTGAATACACCCCCAGTGTGATAGCCCGATTCAGGCAGGGTTTTTTCATTTCGATGCTTAACCCCAAGCCAATCGTTTTCTTCATGGCTCTTTTTCCGCAATTCATAAAGGCAGACCAACCGTTCGTTCCTCAATTCACATTGTTGGCGTCCACGTTTTGCGCACTGGTGTTCTTGATTCACTTCACCTATGGCTATATTGCCACCTCAGCACGACAAAAAGTTTCTCTTGGCAGGGGCTTTTTGATCGTCAATAGAATTGGGGGAGTTGTATTTATCTGCTTCTCGGCAGCCCTTATTTTCTCCATCAACTTTAGCTTAATGGTCGACAGCGTGTGAAATCCTCGGATTTTGTCTGCTTCGAGATATAAATTTCTAATCTCATTCAGGTGACTTTTTTATCTCGCAACAGAGAGAAACGGATCAAAGCAATACACGCTTTATATCACCTGGTTACGGCATTTACTGCGTACCAGGTTTTTCTGTATTTTTCAGTCACACCAATAAAGCCGCCCAAAGCGACCGCTATGGTCGCAGCCCTTCGCGGCGGGAAATCGGCCAGAAGCAGACCTACTGTAGACAGCATCAAACGGTAGCGCCTCCAGCGATACTAAACGCCTGCTCTTCCAGTCTGGTTTGTATCAACGCAGCCAGTTGTCGGGTGGCAGGCGGCAGGTATTCTGCTCCACGGTGAAGCACATAGCCGAGGGTCGGCAGTGTGGGTAGGCCAGCAATGACGGCGAGATGTCCTGGCAGCCCAATGCGGGTTCGCAACGTGAGGCCCAAACCGGCGGCAACGGCCGCCCAGATTCCACCAACGCTGGGGCTGGTCAGCGCTATTCGCCATGGAATCCGCGCCTCATCCAGTGCCTGGGTTGCCGCGCTGCGCAACACGCAAGGGGCGTCGAACATGATCAATGGCAGGGGAGAATCTACATCGCAGTTGAGCGATGGCATGTCACGAGACCCGATCCAGTGCATCTGCGTTTCACCCAGGCGCGTGGCATAAGGCGACTTGTGCCCTGTGTCCCACGTCAGGGCCAGGTCCAGGCCACCGCTGTCGATCAATGCAAGCAATTCGGTATTACGCGCGATCCTGACTTCGAGGCTCACCCTTGGGTACATCTTGACGTAGCGTCGCAGAATGTCGCTGAGAAAGTGTTCGCCAAAGTCTTCCTGCAGCCCCAGACGTACTGTTGCGGCGGTCTGGCTTTCGTGCAGGGTCTGGAAAATGCTGTCGTTCATTTCAAGCAGTTGGCGGGCATGGCTGAGCAGGGTCTCACCCGCCGGCGTCAACACCAGCCCTCGTCCGGATTTGGACAGCACTGGCGTGCCTATCTGTTCCTCAAGCTTCTTGAGTTGTGCGCTCACGGCAGACGTCGAGCGATTGAGCCGATCCGCCGCTTTGGCAAAACTGTTGAATTCCACACCGGTCACGAAAGTACGCAGCACATCAAGATCGAAGGTCGGACGGCGCATCGAATCATCCACTAATTCAGGACTATGGTCGCCATTAAATCGGATATTCGGAATTATCGCGACTTGATAGTTTTCTCCTGTCAGTGGGTTTTTCAGGAGTAGACCGTTATGCCATTTGCACGTATTTCATTGCACCGGGGAAAGTCTGCCGAGTATTTACAGGCCCTCTCAGAGGGGCTGCACGACGCGATGGTAGAAAGTTTCGAAGTGCCGATGGCCGACCGGTTCCAGGTTATTCACCAACATGAAGTGGGCGAATTGATATTTGATCCCGGCTACCTGGGCGGTCCGCGCAGCTATGACTTTGTGCTGATTGCGATTACTGCCGGTCGCCCTCGAGACATCGAGACGAAACAGCGTTTCTATCGCAACCTGGTCGAGAGACTGAGTCGAGCGCCGGGTATCGACTCTGAGGACGTCATGGTGGTGATTACCACTACCGCGGCAGATGAATGGTCATTTGGGGGCGGACGGGGCAACTAGTTTTCTATCAGGTGGGCAACAGCACGAGGGCACCGGTCGTTCACCACCATCGGTGCCGAAGTCGTTCATTCAAACAGATGCCCTGCGTAGATATCGCCGATATAAAACAACACCCATAACAACCGAAAGCACCCCAACCCCCAGATTACCCAAAAACCAAATTGCAAAGTTTCGACTTTGGTCCGTATCACCTTCGTAGAACGGCCCAAAGTAATCAGACACTGCCACGAATATCAAATTGAACGCCCCGACGGCCAAGGCAACGATAAGGATGACGAACAATATCCCTTTAACAATTTTCATATGACCTTCCAAAACCATATTTCCTTCGACTCGTGATAGTCGGAGAAACTGCCCTCAATGGAAAATCCCAACTGAATACGAGGGTAGCTCAGCCAGTCCGTAAGTCTACGCCCGTTCCATAGATCGATATGATCGCCGCTGCGATTGCCGATGGTCTCGTTTCCTCGGCGCCAGAAGTCCTTGAAGAAAATGATGCCTTGCTGCCCTTCAAGATCATCCTCGAAGTCCTTCGGTGTTATCTTTTTTACGGCATGCAGGCCGGGAATTTTGGCTTGGCTTAACGCCTGCGCTATTTCTTCTGCTGCCAATACATGTCCTTCGCTCTTGGGGTGTTGCCAACAGTGGCGGACATTCTTGAGTTTGCCGAGATCGGCACCAGCCCGGCGTAGTGCGACGCCGAGATTGATAGCACACTGATCACTGAAATTCTTGGCGCCGTTGGTTCTGCAGGGAGCGGCGTCTCCAAATATTTCTGGGTGGCTTTTCCATAACTTGTCGAATGTGAGCATCTTGCCTTCTCCCTGTGGCCCTAATCCTGACGGCTAGCCTAGCAGAGGGGCATATTGCCTGATAGAGACCTCTCAGATGTCCATGGAAAATCGGAAGGTTCCTGCCCCAATGAAGACTATGCCGATCGGATAGTCGATACGGTAGTAATCGAACGGTTAAAAAAGATCGCAGCCTGCGGCAGCTCCTACGGAGATGACGTCCCCCAGAGGTGCATGCGGTCGGCGTAGGAGCTGGCGAAGCCTGCGCTCTTTTGATTTTCAGCGGTTTCGCAAATGCCGATTATTTAGCGTCACGCCATCGACTTCGCGCATGGAGATAGGCAGTCAAATCGCTGTAGCCCAATTGAGCCGCAATCTCTGTTAACGACTCGCCTTGCAACTCAAGATGCAGTTCCAGTTCCGCCCGAATCTGATCGAGTAATTGCCTGAAGGTAGTGCCTTGTTCTTCCAAGCGTCTGCGTAATGTTCTGGGCGTCTGGTGCAGCGCCTTTGCAAGATTGTCCAGGTTTGGAGTTTCACCTCTCGCCAGAGATCGTCGCGCACCTTCGGCAACCTTGGCTGACCAACCGCTGAAGTTGCGATGCGCGGCAATCCGTCGATCCAGTTCCTGAGTCAATAACTCCAACATACCGTGATGACGGGTCTGCATCGGCAGGCTCAAGCTTTGCGCATGGAAATAGAAGCGGTTAACCGGGCAGTCAAACTCGATGCGGTCTCCAAACCACTGGGCATATTGCTTGTAATACGACGGACGCGAATGCATGAATTTTGCCAGAATCGGCTGTACATCCTGCCCCGTTCCACGTCGCAATTGCGCGATGGACATCACACCGTAGTGTTCGATGACATACCGCGCCAACTCTCCTGGCGCGTCGACGCACAGCTCGATTCCGACGCCGTTTTCGTCATTCACCAACCTCACATTGTCTGTGTCCGATGCGAGCGGTGCGTACCGAGCCCAAAGGTGCATGGATGACAAAACATCGGGGCTATACAGGCAAAGATAAGCCAGGACGTGCCAGTCCTGAGGCGTGAACAGCGCAAACAGTTTTAACCCGATCGCCGGATCAATGCGCGCCGCCTCGCGCCAAAGCTGATCCAGTTCGATCAGGCTGTAATCCGTGCTTCTTCGGGAAACCTGGCTGTCAAGGAAGCGCTCCAGCACTTGGCCCAGCCTGCCTCGATGAAAGCGCTGTGGCGCGCGATTGGCCGGTTCTAGCTCAATTCTGTCCATTTCGCGCATTGGGAGGGCTGACTCCTGGGTTTCTAATGACATGGCATTGCCCGCAAGGGCCTAAATCGAGAGTGCCATGAATATAACAATGCTCGCCAATAACCCTGCTGTAATAGTGGCCGGGATTTTCCTTGCCTTCATTTTGCTAGAGCTTGCTTGCTCCTCGTTTCGTCAGTCGTCAGGCGGTAAACGTGACGTACTCATTGAAGTCGTTGGCTCCGGCATACTGGTGGCGATGACATTCCCTTTAGTCATGTGGCTAAGCGGCAAGATACTAAGTCAGGCTGTACCGGATATGAAGGACGCGTTGGCCGGAATCCCGTGGATTGCAGGATTTGTATTGTTTTTACTGCTGGATGACATGACCCAATATTGGTGGCATCGTCTGACTCACCGGGTACCCGCACTTTATGCATTGCACCGTGCACATCATTCCGCGCCATACATGAGTGTACGCATCGTTTATCGCAACAACAGTTTCTACTATCTTCTGATGCCCGGTATCTGGCTATCTGGCATGCTGATATATCTTGGGCTTGCGCCCATTTATTACGTTTATTTGATTCTGAAAATGACCGTGATCTTCGCTGCACACAGCAGCGTTGCGTGGGACGACAAACTTTATCGCATCCCCGCGTTACGCCCACTTGTTTGGGTTCTGGAGCGAACCTTCTCCACACCTTCCACTCACTCTGCGCATCACGGTTTGACTGCCGAGGATGGCGTAACGCATTACAAAGGCAATTTCGGCAACCTGTTATTTCTTTGGGACGTACTGTTCGGAACAGCGAAAATTACCCGTCGGCGTCCGCCAGCCTACGGAATCGAACACTTGTCACCGATAAGCTGGAAAGAAGAATTGTTCTGGCCCGTCGTGCGTTCCCGCCGTTCCGCACCCAAGGTAAACGCTAACCAGAAGGTGGCGCGATGAGTCGTCATATTGTTCTGCTGTCTGGATCGAACAGATCAAACAGTCAGTCAATCAAGGTCGCCAGGTATCTGCGCGACCGATTAGAGAAACTTGAGCTGTGTGACTCAAGCGAACTGATAGACCTGGCGTCTAGTCGGCTACCGCTTTGGCCAGAAGAAGACACCGACAAAGTCTGGAATGCCCAGCAATCCATCCTCAAAAAAGCGACGGCACTGGTTGTGATCAGCCCTGAGTGGAATGGCATGGCTTGCCCAGCCCTGAAAAACTTTTTTTGTACGCAGGGCTCGGTGAACTTGGGCATAAGCCTGCGCTGTTGGTAGGCGTTTCGGCAGGGCTTGGAGGGGCATATCCAATTGCCGAGTTGCGTGCATCGAGCTACAAAAATAGCCGGATCCTGTATTTGCCTGAACAACTCATCATAAGAAACGTAGAGTCGATGTTGAACAGCGAAGAGCCTTCAGATGAAAGTGATAGTCGCATTCGGGCACGTGCCGACTGGGCTCTGCAGATACTTTGTCAATACGATGCAGCTTTACGCACCATACGACCGGCAATCGCACATCGGCCAGAGTTCTCTACCGGAATGTAAAGCCACGGATGCTGAAGATCAAAAGATCGCAGCCTTCGGCAGCTCCTACGGGGGCAGGAAGTTCGGGTTTGGTGTCGTTCTGATCTGTATTTTTTTGGGCTAGCTGCATCTGTAATGGGATCAGGCTCCGGCTCACAATGACGCCACGGTCGGCAGTTGTGGTAGCCGCTGCGCCGCAAACTCATTACGTAGGAGGCCCCATGGGCAAGATGGCAATTTTCCTGGGTGGATTTCTGGTGTTGACCATTTTGATTGGCGCGCTTGCCACGATTTCTCCGGTGTAGGGAGAAGGTGAGTTGCCCATATTCCAGCGAGTTGCGCAGCGAAAAGCCCTATATCGAATTATTATTTCGTTGTACGTTGAGTCCGCGGGCGGCCTTGATCTGAAAGACTGTCCCTAGCCACAACACTCGCAAGGAATGCAGATGATCGATGGTCCCGCCGTTTTCACAGTCTTTTTGGTTTACCTGGCCGGTGTCGTTATTCCAGGACCAAATTTCGTTGCTGTAGTCCACAAAGCGGTGGCTGCTACGCGGTCAGAAGCTTTGGCCTTGGTAGCAGGCATCGTATTGGTCAATTTATTCTGGGCCACCTGTGCAATCGCAGGTATCGGCGTTGTGTTTGCTGCGTTCCCTTGGGCGGCGCTGATCGTAAAAGTTCTGGGGGCAGCCTATCTGATGTGGTTTGGATTCCAACTGCTGCTCAAGGCCGGGAAGAGCGCGCTTGCTCCCTGTAACAATGCTGTCGTCGGAAACTTTCGGCAGTCATTCATTCAGGGGGTCGTCACGAACATTGGCAACCCTAAATCCATGGCCTTCTATGCAGCTATTTTCTCAGCAGCAGCCCCCACCCATGTTTCACCAGGCACGTTTTTGTCGATGCTGGCAGTCGTAGTGGTGGTTTCGATGATTTGGTATGGAGTGGTCGCAATCGCTCTTTCGCAACCTGCAATCGCTTCAGCGTATCGAAGGAGAAAAAAGCTATCGATCGACTGTGCGGCGGTTTGATTTTGTCTCTGGGGATTCGGCAGCTGGTTCAATAAGTCCACGATTGAGTTCTATCCTGGCCGATAAATCAGCAAAAAGCACAACGCCTCCACATAGGGAGGCGTTGCGGGTTTTCAGCAGTACCGTTCGCGTTACCTAAGATCAAACCGATCCAGATTCATCACCTTGACCCAAGCCGCAACGAAGTCTTTCACAAACTTCTCCTTCGCATCGTCGCAGGCATAGACCTCAGCCAACGCCCTCAACTGCGCATTCGAACCAAACACCAGATCAACACGCGTACCCGTCCATTTAAGGTCGCCGGTTTTCCGATCGCGGCCTTCAAACTCTTCATTGGCCTCCGACACCGGTTTCCATTCCACGCTCATATCGAGCAGGTTTTTGAAGAAGTCGTTGGTCAACGCTTCTGGCTGTTTGGTGAAGACGCCGTGTTGGGTTTGTCCGACGTTGGTATTGAGCACGCGCATCCCACCAATGAGCGCGGTCATTTCTGGCGCGGTGAGTGTCAGCAGTTGCGCCTTGTCGATCAATAAGGCCTCGGCCGGTACGCTGTAGCGGGTTTTGAGGTAGTTACGGAAGCCATCGGCGGCGGGCTCGAGGAACCCGAAGGATTCAACGTCCGTTCGTTCTTGCGAGGCGTCCATCCGTCCCGGTGTGAAAGGCACCGTCACGGTCTGGCCGGCATTTTTTGCCGCCTGTTCGACACCGGCGCAACCGGCCAGCACAATCAGGTCTGCCAGCGAGATTTTCTTGCCGCCGCTGTTGAACTCGTTCTGGATGCTCTCAAGTTTCGCCAGTACGTTCGCCAGTTGCTCGGGTTGGTTGGCCTGCCAGAATTTCTGCGGGGCCAGACGCAGGCGTCCGCCGTTGGCGCCGCCGCGTTTGTCGGAGCCACGGAAGGTGGAGGCTGCTGCCCAGGCAGTGGATACGAGCTGCGAGACGGTCAGGCCGCAGGACTGGAGTTTACCTTTGAGTGCGGCGACGTCGCTGTCGTTGACCAGGGCATGGTCGACTTCCGGAATCGGGTCTTGCCACAGGAGTTCTTCGTTGGGCATTTCCGGGCCGAGGTAGCGGGAGAGGGGGCCCATGTCGCGGTGGAGGAGCTTGAACCAGGCGCGGGCGAATGCGTCGGCCAACTGGTCCGGGTTCGCCAGGAAACGCCGTGAAATCGGCTCATAGATCGGGTCGAATCGCAGAGACAGGTCCGTGGTCAGCATGGTCGGACTACGCCGCTTCGACGGGTCGTGAGCATCTGGAATGATGCCCGCGCCAGCACCGCCTTTCGCCGTCCACTGGTGGGCGCCCGCCGGGCTCTTGGTCAGTTCCCACTCGAAGCCGAACAGGTTTTCCAGGTAGTTGTTGCTCCACTTGGTGGGTGTGGTGGTCCAGGTCACTTCCAGGCCGCTGGTGATGGTGTCGCCGCCCTTGCCGCTGCCGAAGGTGCTCTTCCAGCCCAGGCCTTGAGCTTCGAGGCCAGCGGCTTCGGGCTCGGCGCCGACGTTGTCGGCAGGGCCGGCGCCGTGGGTCTTGCCGAAGGCGTGGCCTCCGGCGATCAGCGCGACGGTTTCTTCGTCATTCATCGCCATGCGCCCGAAGGTCTCGCGGATGTCCACCGCAGCAGCGACGGGGTCCGGGTTGCCTTCCGGACCTTCCGGATTGACGTAAATCAGGCCCATTTGCACCGCGGCGAGCGGGTTTTCCAGGTTGCGTCCTCCGTCGGTACGGCTGTCCTCATTTTCCCCTGGCTCAGCAACGAGTGGGCCTTCGCCGGGTTCTTGCATGGGTTCTTTTTTGTCTTTTTCGTAGCGGGTGTCGCCGCCCAGCCACTTGTTTTCCGAGCCCCAGTAGACGGCCTCATCCGGCTCCCAAACGTCTGGCCGGCCACCGGAAAAGCCGAAGGTCTTGAAGCCCATGGACTCCAGCGCGACGTTGCCGGTGAGCACGATCAGGTCGGCCCAAGAGATGTTGCGACCATACTTTTGCTTGATCGGCCAAAGCAGCCGACGCGCCTTGTCGAGGCTGACGTTGTCCGGCCAACTGTTGAGTGGTGCGAAGCGCTGCTGACCGGAACCGGCACCGCCACGACCGTCACCGGTGCGGTACGTGCCGGCGCTGTGCCAGGCCATGCGAATAAACAGCGGCCCATAGTGACCGAAGTCTGCCGGCCACCAGTCTTGCGAATCGGTCATCAGCGCGTGCAGGTCTTGCTTGAGCGCCTGAAAGTCGAGGTTTTTGAACGCTTCGGCGTAGTTGTAGCCCTCATCCGTAGGGTCGGACAGCCGCGAATTCTGGTGCAGGATCTTCAGGTTCAGTTGGTTCGGCCACCAATCGCGGTTCGTCGTACCACCGCCCGCGGCGGCGTGATTGAACGGGCATTTCGATTCATTTGCCATGTGTGCGCTACCTTTGGTCGTATTCATCCGGCTATCCGGCCCGGGGTGGGCGCGCAATAGCGACGAGCGAAATCAATGACACAGGCTGCAGGGCCAGCAGTTCGATCAATTGATCGTCGTGGTCACACGGGAAGTCTGGAGAGCAGCAATCGAGTTGCCAGCACGGTGGCCCACGGCAAGCCTAGTACGCTTCTGACTCATTCGTATCTTTTATCAAGTCTCAACCGGCCGGCTAACGCCAGCGCTCCAATAAGGTTAGACGCCTATAAAGCAGTCAGCTAATAGGTGGAGTATTGGGGGGTGATAGGCATTTTCTTTTATCTGGCTCCTCGCAATATTCATCGCCAGCGTTTCCAGGGCTGGGATTTGTGGTGGGTGTTTGGGCCTCTTCGCGGGCAAGCCTCGCTCCTACAGGTTTTGTGTTGAAACACGATCATGCAAACAACACAAAATCTGTAGGAGCGAGGCTTGCCCGCGAAGACGGCAGCACAGACACAGCAGCTCTCGGACGAGCCCGAACAACGGTATCGTATGATGAGTCCCCTCTGTCGACAGCCACCCAAGGACCCTTCCCCGATGTCTCTAAACAAACGCGATCAGGCACACATCGAACGTCGCCTGGTCGCCACCCTGACCGAGGCGTGTGAAACCGCCAAAGCGGAAATAGTCGGGTTCTGCTGGCTGACCCACGAAGTCGATTACGCGGTCTTTCCTTCCAGCCTGCGGGTGATCTGGGTCTTCGATACGCAGGCCAACAAGGATCAGGCACTGGCGAGCGGGCAGGGCGAGCGCATGGTCGAACTGACGGCCGTGGCGTTAAGCGAAGCGGACGTTCGCGTCAGCCCGGTAGCAGCCCATGTGCAGTTTGATTCTGAAGAACAATGTCAGCGCGCCAATGCCGGCAACTGGCAGCAACGCCTGGCGCCCAAACGCTCGACGCGGGGTTGAAACGTGGCCAAGGACATCGAAAATCCGTGTGTTTCCATTTGCCAGTTGAGTGGTGAGGTTTAAGACGGTATCTACGGATTTGCGTACGACGTCGATTTAACGGGGGTACTAGGTCGGCGTAGGAGCTGCCGCAGGCTGCGATCTTGGCGATCCACCGTCCTGGAAACCCTAGGGCAGCCCACACACCTCCCGAACACATTCACGCAGCCATCGATGCGCTGAGTCGGCATCCATCCGAGGGTGCCAGAGCATCGAAATGGTGATCGGTGGTAGCTCGAACGGAAGGTCAAAACTGTGCAGGCCGGTGCGCAGGTTTCGGGTGTGTTGCGCGGGCACGGTGGCGATCAGGTCGCAAGCGCGAGCCAGCGCCAGCGCGGCCGAGAATCCGCCGACGATGGTGATGATCTCGCGCTCCAGTCCCAGCACTTCCAAGGCATCATCCATCGGCCCTTTATCGAGCCCGCGACGTGAGACCAGGATGTGCCTGCCAGTGGCATAACGGGACGCGGTGACCTCGCCCTGGCTCAGCGGATGCCCCGTGCGCACGACGCCGATGAAGCGATCTTCGAACAACGCCCGGGTGCGTACTTCCGGGCTTGTCGTGTCGCCTACCACACCGGTTTCCAGGTCGACGGAACCGTCGCGAAGTGCGGCGCTGTCCTTGTTCAGCTTCTGTACAAAGTGCAGGCGCACGCCGGGTGCTTGCTTACTGACGCGGGCAATCAGCGCCGGTCCGAAATTTTCGACGAAACCATCACTGGTGCGCAGCGTGAATGTTCGAACCAGTTGCTTGAGATTGAGCAGTTCGGCGGGGCGTAAAACCGCTTCTGCGTCCTGCACCAATCGACTGACCTGTTCGCGCAGTTCCAGTGCTCGGGGCGTCGGCACCAGACCGCGTCCGGCCCGGACCAGCAGCGGGTCGCCCGTCGTTTCACGCAATCGCGCCAGCGCCCGGCTCATGGCCGACGGGCTCAGGCGCAGTCGTTGAGCGGCGCGGGCGACGCTGCCTTCGGCGAGCAGCACATCCAGGGTAATCAGTAAATTCAGGTCAGGAGTCGTCATGCTCCAACGTTAGCACGGCGTGTGGGTGACATGGCGTCAAACGCAACTATCAAGTGCAAGTGGTGCGTCTTCCGCCATATCACACCCGGGCATACGCTGCTGATCTACCTTTCAGATGTGGCCAAACCATGAAACTTATCACTCAATCAGGCTCTGCTCGCTGGGCGCTCGCGAGCCTTTCGCTGTCGATGTTGATGCCCTCACTCGACACCAGCATCGCCAACGCAGGTTTGCCGACATTGGCCCAGGCGTTCGAGGCTTCCTTTCAGCAAGTGCAGTGGATCGTTCTGGCGTATCTGTTGGCGATCACCACGCTGATTGTCAGCGTCGGACGATTCGGTGACCTCGTCGGTCGTCGGCGTTTGCTGCTGGCTGGCATCGGCATTTTTACCCTGTCATCGCTGGCCTGTGGTGTGGCGCCGTCGCTCGGGTGGCTGGTCGGCGCCCGGGCAGTGCAGGGCCTTGGGGCGGCGATCATGTTGGCGCTGACCATGGCGTTTGTCGGCGAGACGGTGCCGAAAGCGCAGACCGGCAGCGTTATGGGGCTGCTCGGAACGATGTCGGCGGTCGGTACCACGCTGGGGCCGTCGGTGGGCGGGATGTTGATTTCCGGCTTTGGTTGGCAGGCGATTTTTCTGCTCAACGTGCCGCTGGGTGTTCTGAATGTTTGGCTCGGGTATCGCTATTTGCCGGCGGATTCTGCGCGGGTGAAAGCGGGGCGGGTGGGTTTCGACAAGGCAGGTACGTTGCTGCTGGGATTGACGCTCGGGGCGTATGCGCTGGCCATGACGATCGGGCACGGTGATTTGGGTCCGCTCAATATCGCGCTGCTGCTGACGGCTGTTGTCGGCACCGGGATTTTCATATTTGCTGAGGCCAAGGCTGCATCACCATTGATTGAATTGGCGCTGTTTCGGGAGCCGGGATTGAGCGCAAGCCTGGCCATGAGCACGCTCGTTTCGACGGTGATGATGGCGACGCTGGTGGTCGGGCCGTTTTATCTTTCGGGTGCGCTTGGCCTCGGTACGGCGCTTGTCGGTCTTGCTTTGTCGGTCGGCCCGTTGGTGGCTGCGCTGACCGGGGTGCCGGCCGGAAGCCTGGTGGACCGTTTTGGCACTCGGCGCATGACCCTCGTCGGGCTTGCCGCAATGGCGCTCGGCACGGGGGCTTTATCTATGATGTCGGCGGGTTTCGGCCTCCTCGGCTACCTCGCGCCCATTGCGGTGATCACTGCCAGCTACGCGTTATTCCAGGCGGCCAACAACACCGCGATCATGACCGACATCCACCCGGACCAGCGTGGCGTGATTGCCGGCCTGCTTAGCCTGTCGCGCAATCTTGGGCTGATCACCGGGGCCTCGGTCATGGGCGCGGTGTTCGCCTTTGCCTCAGCGACGGCAGACATCACCTCTCCCGCAGCCATCGCCAACGGTATGCGAATAACGTTTGCCGTCGCAGTAGTCTTGATCGTCCTGGCCCTTGTTGTCGCACTGACGCTGCGCATCTCACACTGCTGCACTGCATGCAGTAATGAACTGCAGTGAAGCTGTATTGCTCACCTGAAATCGAATGCCGATACTTCCCGCAAATGGCGCAGATGGGCTGCGCTGCAGTGAAGGAGTCAGGTAATGGTTTCTGTCGTTCGTATCGCACACACCGGCGCACCTGAGGTGATGACCATCGAGCAAGTGTCGGCGCGTGAGCCGGGGCCAGGTGAAGTCTGGCTGGAGCAGGAGGCGATTGGCGTCAACTTCCTCGATGTGAGTCAGCGCAAGGGCGCCGTGCCGCTGCCATTGCCGTCGGGTCTGGGCCTTGAAGGGGCGGGCCGGGTTGCCGCCATCGGCGCGGGGGTGAGCAACGTCAAGGTGGGTGATCGGGTGGCTTACGCAACAGGGCCTATTGGCGCTTACGCCAGTGCGCGGCTGTTTCCGGCCGCCCGGCTGGTGGCGATTCCCGACGCGTTGACGGCTGAAGAGGCCGCTGCCGTTTTGTTCAAAGGCATTACCGCGCAGTACCTGCTGAAGACGACTTATCCGGTCGGCCCCGGTACCACCCTGGTGCTGTATGGCGTAGCGGGCGGCCTCGGGCAGATCATGGCGACGTGGGCCAAACATTTGGGGGCCTTTGTCATAGGCATTGTGTCCCGGGCCGAGAGTGTCGAGACAGCCAAGGCGCTGGGCTGCGATGCGGTGCTGGTGTTCAATGCCCAGACACTGGCTGCGGATGTGGCGAAGATCACCGACGGCAAGAAGGCCGATGTGGTCTACGATCCCATCGGACGGGTGTCGTTCGAAGCGTCGCTCGACTGCTTGCGGCCGCGTGGGTTGATGGTGTCTTTCGGGGCATCCTCCGGTGCACCGACGGCGGTCGAGGTGGGCACGCTCAATGCCAAGGGCTCGTTGTTCCTGACCCGTCCTTCACTCGCCGCGCACACCACGGACATCGCCGAATACCGGCAACGGGCCGAGGATGTACTGGCCGCGGTGGAGGCGGGCATAATCAAGCCCGGCATCTGGGGCCGCTATGCATTGGCCGATGTGGCCAAAGCTCATGCCGATCTGGAAGGCGGCCAATCTCGCGGAGCGATCGTCCTCAAGCCTTGATCGTCTGTTATCTGAAGAAGAGTGTTTTGTGAACCCACTGGACAGTCGCCACATCGATGAAATTGCAGCACTCCTTGCGGTCGCCTCGGCGCATTCGTTCGTGGCTGCCGGACGGTTGCTGCAACGCCATCCGACGGTGATTTCAAAACGCCTGGCGGCCATGGAAAAGCGCTTGGGTGTGCGGCTGATGGAGCGTACGACGCGACAAGTGCGGTTGACCGATGCCGGCAACCGCCTCGTTGAACGCCTGCGCTCCGCCACGGGGTTGATCATCGAGGCTGAACAGGAAGCGTCACTGGGCGCGGCGCAGGTTCGTGGCGTCCTGCGCCTGGCTTTTCCCGCCGCAATGGGGCGCCTGTGGCTGGCGTCGATGTTGCCGGAATTTCTGGCGGCTCATCCGCTGGTCTCAATCGAGGTGGATTACAGCGATCGTGTCGTCGACATTATTGGTGAAGGATTCGACGCGGCGATTCGTATTGGCGAATTGAACGACAACCGCCTCGTCGCGAAGAAGCTCAGCGATCATCGCCGTATTCTCTGCGCTTCACCGAGTTACATAGAGCAGCATGGTTTACCGGCCAGTCCGAAAGAACTGACCGAGCACAACTGCCTGGGCTTTACCGGCCTTGCGGCGTTTCCTGAATGGCGTTTGTCCAAGGGTGATCGGCAGGAGAGAGTCATCACCAGGGGAACCTTGACCTCGAACGACGGCGAGGCGTTGCTTGCCGCGGCCAAGGCCGGCGTCGGTATTTTGGGCGCTGGCGAGTGGCTGATGAGCCGGGAGATCGCCAACGGCCACATGGTTCGCGTTCTGCCGGAGTGGGACCTGGATGCCCAGGGCGGGATCTATCTGGTGCGAGCATCAGCCGCGTTCACACCGGCAACGCTCATGGCATTCAAGGAATGGCTGGAGGCCAGATTTGCGCAAGGCCCGCCTTGGCAAATGCCAGCCAGTTAAGATGCGATACCTGTGGGAGCGGGCTTGCTCGCGAAAGCGGTGTGTCAGGCGACATCAGTGTTGACTGTGCCGCCGTCTTCGCGAGCAAGTCGAATCGTCGCACCGCCGCTCCCACATGGATTGCGCCATTACTCCCTTACATCAAGGTATTTTGCGGCATCCCCAGCAGCCCGGTCAGGGTGTTGATAATCGCTTGTTGCCGCGCACGGTCTGTCTGGTGCACGGCTTCAGCGGTGGCGACATCGGCGTCACAGTGGGGGCAGGTCACTTCGTGTGCATGGATGTATTGCAAGCAACCGCGACACAGCGCCAGTTGCGGTGGAATACGTCCTTCGTCCGGTGATTTCTGGCCCTGGTTCGTCCAGGCCAGTTTGATCACCTGGCCGCTGTCGCTGACGCTGCTGACCTTCTCGCCGGTGTCGATGCGTTCGGTGATCAGGTCAAAACGTCCGACGGCGAAGGAAGTCTTTGCCGCGTCTTCGAGTTTGACGATGCGCTCGCGCAGCCCGCGTTTTTGCAGGTCCAGCGCGCGGTAATGGCAGTAGGGATTATTGCCGGGTTTACCGAGCAGGGAGTGTGACGTCCAGGTGCAGCCGCCACGGCAGACATCGTTGTAGTAACAGCTTCGGCAGTAACCCCACAGGTCGTCGACGCCGCGCAGTCGGCCAAAGTGCATGCCTTCGCTGTAGTGCCAGATATCATGCAGGCTCATGGTGCGTACGTTGCCGCCCGAAAACCCCACCGTTGCCAATGACGGGCAACCCTTGACGGTGCCGTCGGCTTCCAGCGCCAGCACGGTCTGGCCGGCGGCGCAGCCGCTCCAGTGTACGCGCTCGTCGCCGAAACCACGCCACATGTGTTCATAAGGACCGTAGTAACCAATGTTGTTGCCCACGTTCATCAGCAGGCCGCGATCGACGCCTTCGCGGTAGAGGCGCGCTAGCAACGGCATCACTTCCAACAGTTGATAAGGCTGCAATAACAGCTCCGGGTGATCGACGGCATTGCCCATGGCGACCGTCAGCTGGATCTGCCAGTGAGTGGCGCCGAGGCCGATGATCAGATCCATCAACTCGGGCAGATCGGGCAACGTGGCGGCGCCGATTTGTGTGTTGACGCTCACCGCAAGCCCGGACTGTTTGGCCCGTCGCAGGGTATCCACCGCCTTATCGAACGAGCCCGGAACATTGCGCACCGCGTCATGCAGCGGAGCCAATCCATCCAGTGAAACACCGACGCCATTGAGCCCGGCATCCACCGCTGCCTGCATTTTTGCGGGCGTCAGGTTGCGTCCACCGGTTTGTATGGCGCAGTACATGCCGTGATCGTGGATGGCCTGGATCAGTTGGGTCCAGTCCTTGCGTAAATAGGCTTCACCACCGATGAGGGTGATTTCGCGAGTGCCGAGGGCGGCCAGGGAATCGATGACGTCCAGGCATTCCCGGGTGTTCAATTCGTCGGGGCGTCGATGGCCGGCACGTGAGCCGCAATGCAGGCATTTGAGATCGCAGGCCAGGGTGATTTCCCAGACCACATGCACTGGCACATAGCGTTTGAGGTCGGTTTCACTGAGGTAGCGGGCAGGGCGACTGTCTGACATGGAAAATCCTTGCGCACAACGCGTGCGCGGCACGAATCCATCGAAGTGTTCGCGCCTTCCCTGTGTCAGTGGCGCGACCGGATTTACCTTTATGTTGTTGAAATGAGCCGGGGCCAGTCAGTTAAGCGCGGAACCCTGTGGGAGCGGGCTTGCTCGCGAAAGCGGTGTGTCAGGCGACATCAATATTGACTGTGCTGCCGCCTTCGCGAGCAAGCCCGCTCCCACATGGATTGCGCGTAACTGACCCGTATTACCCGGGGTTAGCGAGCCTCCAGTCGGGCGATTTCAACGTTCAACTGATCCAGTGCATTACGCAGCGCACCGCTGTGGGCCAGTTGCTGTTCACCCTGGCTGACCACGGCTTTCAGTTGCGCCAGGTCACCGCTGGTTTGCGCTTGCTGGACCGCGACGGCGTAGAGCGGCACCGCATGATGCGGATGTTCTGGGCGCACAATAATGGGAGCCTGGCTGACCGCTGCGTGTTTCACGTAATGCCATTGGCCCTGATTCTCGTACTTGTAGTCGGCATAACCGCTCGCCCAATCGCCGCCTAAAATGCCCTTCAAACCGAAGGTCTGGGCGATCTGGCTGAGAGGGCCGCTCGGGCTGCCAGCCAAGGTGAGGATGATGTGGTTCTCGGCCGTTGGAACCAGTTTGGCCTCGGAGTACTCACCCCATACACGGGCACGGAAGTTGAGAGGCGGATAAGTGCTTTGGAAGATACTCGCAATCCCGCTGACTTTTTTCTTTGCGGTATCCACCAGCAGATCGAGGGTTAAAACGGGTGCGCCGAGCAGGTGATTGCTGACATTGAGGCGGGTATGAAAAAGTCCGATTGACATGGTGCTACTCCCTTATTTGTATTCAAGACAAGTCGGGCATGTTTCGTGGTCGAGTCAGCGGCGTTCCTGCTTGCTGATTTCTTCCTTGGCCGTTTCAAGCGCACTCTGCAGTTTGGGTTGCTGATCCAGTTGTTGCTGGGCCAGGCGTGCCAGGTTTTTCATCTGGGCCAGGTCACCGCTGGCCATTGCACTTTGGATCGGTGCGGCGTACAGCGGCATGATGGGTGGATACGATGATTCCGGCGGAATCACCGGGCCGGGTTCCAACGGCAGCGGGGAGACGTGGGACGGCACCGCCTCAATGAGATGGGCGGGCGCATTGTTGACCTCGACCCACTGCTGACCATTCAAGTACGAGTAGTTGGCGACGCCTTCTTTCCAGTCGGTGCCCACCACCAGTTGCAACTTGAAATTCACGATGGAATTCGAGCCTGAGCCGCCATGATTGCCTTGTGCGGTGATCAGGATTTTGCTGACGCCGGGTGACATGACCGTCAGGTAGGTGTATTCGCCCCAGACATCGGAATGCACATCCAGCGGCGGGTTGGTCGCCTGAGTGATTGCAGCGGTGCCGTTTACCGTCTCATCAGGGGTAAAGACCAGAAGATTGAGTGCCAGACTTTGTGCACCCGGCATCGAAGTACCAATTCGGTAGCCAAGCGGGAATAAGCCAACAAGTTGTTGATTAGAACCAGACATAATTATTGCCTCCATTGCAATAAGGGGAGCGGAAATAGCGGCTAGTGCTTTTCCAGGCGTGCGACTTCCTTGGCCAACTGCTCGTAAGCAGTACTTAGCTCTTTGTTTTCTGGTGTGGATGCATCGCGTTGTTTCAATAGCGTCTTCATTTCCGGCAGGCTGCCTGCCTTGATCGCGCTTTGGATGGCCACCCCATAGGGGGGCATGCTATGGCGAGTTGAACTGCTCATGACGATTCCTTTCGTGGTGTTTACGGGCACTGCTGTCATCAGCAGTTTTTGCAGTTAAGCAGGCGCGGATAAATATGCAATGAACAATGGAAGTCTAATGTTTAATATTATTTTGTTAATCGCGATGGGTTAGGGGTCGATGTGTTCAATATTAAGTTTGGCGATGAAGGAAGACCTGTTCAGTTACTTCCTCATAAGCGGTAAGTTCCTTATCGCCATTATTCGTATTTGATTAATCGTAGGCGCCAGCGGTGCGGCGATCCGACTTGCCGCACCGCTGGCTCCTATATTTACCCTTAATGGCAATCAACTCCCAGCTTGTTTATTCAACGCCTCTTCCGCCGCTGCGATTTCTGCCTGACGCTTGATGATCATTTCACCCACGGGCGGGCCCTGGAAGCGTCGGGCTTCAAAGGCAAACCAGACGATTGCCGTCAGAATCAGAAAACCGAGGGTGATGTACAGCGCCCAATCGTTCGGCGGCTGGATGCCGATGACAAAGATCAGCACCATCGAGAGAATCGAGAGGATGGCGAACAACGAGTACAACCCGCGCCCCATGTTCCATGGCCCCATATGTGGCCACTTCGGGGTCCCGTAGGTAAACAGGCCCAGCACGATGGGAATGATGAAAGAGAAGAACAGGAAGATCACCGTGCAGGAGACCACGATCGTGTAAACCGGCGTTTCGCCGATCGATACCAGGGATGATCCCCAGACGAACAGCACCGCGAGCGTGGCACCGGTCCAGATCGCCGCCACCGGGCTGCGATGGGTCGGTGAGACCGAGGCCAATGCTTTCGAGAAGGGCAGGCCGCCGTCACGGGAAAACGCGAAGATCATGCGTGAAACCGAGGTCACGGTCGCCAGCCCGCAGAGAATCTGCGAAATGAAAATCGCCAGGTAAAGCGCCATCTTGATCGACGGGTTCACCTGAGTGTCCATCGCCCAGAAGAACACATTCCAACCGTGCTTCGCCGCTTCGTCCATGCTCGGCAACATCAGTACAAACGAGCAGAGCATGACCCAGCCGAACAGCAACGACCAGGCCACCGAGCTGACCATCCCGACCGGTACCGACACGGATGCCTGATGGGTTTCTTCGGAGGTATGCGCCGAGGCGTCATAGCCGGTGATGGTGTAGATCGGCAAGAGCAGGCCGAGCATGAAAATCCAGCCGTTCGAAACCTGTGGCCAGACGTTGCCGCCGGCCTCGCCGGAATAGTTACCGAAGGTCACCAACCGGGCGAACTCATAGCTGGGTGCGGCGATCAGGCAGACGATGGTCAGCGCGAGCGCCGTGGCGAAGATCAGGTAGCCCGAGAAGTCGGTGAGTTTTGCGGTCAGGCCGATGCCGAAGTGGTTACACAAAGCCTGGAGGCCGGTCAGGATCGCCAGGAAAGTGATCCGTGTGGTGATGGTGTCTTCCATGCCGAGGGCCGGTCCGAAGGCACCGAAAAAGAAGTAGTAAGTACCGACGTTGATCGCGCCGAGCACCGTGATCAGCCCCAACAGGTTGAACCAGGCCGTCAGCCAGCCGGTGAAGCGGTTACCGAGAATCGAGCCCCAGTGATAGAGGCCGCCAGCGGTGGGGTAGGCCGAGGAAATCTGGGCCATGGCCATTGCGAAAACTCCGGAGATCAGG
The DNA here is from genome assembly GCF_054668495.1 of Pseudomonas sp. S2_A02. Lineage (NCBI taxonomy): Bacteria > Pseudomonadati > Pseudomonadota > Gammaproteobacteria > Pseudomonadales > Pseudomonadaceae > Pseudomonas > Pseudomonas sp. S2_A02. The sequence continues at coordinate 6,094,199 of NZ_CP162776.1, forward strand.
CAGCCGAGTGGCCAGCCGATACCGATGGCCGCACCACCCGCTCCCGAGGTGCCCTGGGCCAGCGAGTTGATGCCACCCGAGAGGATGCAAATGATCGAAAAGGAGATGGCAAAGTTGGAGAAAACGCCCATGCGTCGCGAGAGTTGCTGGGCATAGCCCATGCTGTGTAACACCTTGAGGTCGTCGTCTTGCGGCGCGGTGGCGCCGGGTTGGCTTAGTGGAGTCATCATATGTGCTCTTGTTCAGGTTTTGATCCACATCCATCCGCGTGGTGCGTTGCCGAATGGGTTTGTCTTCAACCCCCTGTCGTACTGCTCCTGCCTCTAACGGTTGAAACCCATCCAGGTTGCGTGCTCACACGTTGGCCATGGACAGACAATTGTTCTAGAGACGGCCGTGAAACGCCGCGTCGAAAATTTCTGCCGCGCCAGTTCGGGTCAACGGCAACGGGTTGCCACCGGCGCAGGGGTCGACAATCGCCATGTCCGCGATCAGATCGGCCTGCTTGTCATCCACCCCCAGTTCAAACAGCGTATGCGGCACGCCGATGTCTTTGCGCAGTTTGAGGACGAAGGCCAGAAAGCTGTCGAAGCCCGGGGAGGGCAGACGCAAATAAGCCGCCAGACGGGTGATACGTTCCTCGATGGCCGGGCGATTGAACTTCAGCACATAGGGCATGAAGGTGGCATTGGTCATGCCGTGATGGGTGTCGTACAGGGATCCCACCGGATGCGAAAGCGCATGAATTGCGCCCAGACCTTTCTGGAAAGCAGTAGCGCCCATCGCGGCAGCCGCGAGCATTTGTGCACGCGCGTCGAGGTCGGAGGGGATGTGTACGGCGCGTACCAAGGCATTGGCTACCAGGCGCATGCCTTCCACCGCAATGCCTTCGGCCATCGGATGAAAACCGGGAGCGCAGTACGATTCCAGGCAATGGGCAAACGCATCCATGCCGGTGCCAGCGGTGACTTTTGCCGGCATGCCGATGGTGAGGGCCGGGTCGCTAATGACCACCCGTGGCATCATTTTCGGGTGGAAGATGATGCGTTTGGTGTGCGTGCGTTCGTCGATGATCACTGCTGCGCGGCCGACTTCTGAACCGGTGCCTGCGGTGGTCGGCACCGCAATGACCGGGGCGATGCTGCTTTCGTCGGCGCGTGTCCAGTAGTCGCCGATGTCTTCGAAATCCCAAACCGGTCGGGTCTGGCCGCTCATGAACGCGATGAGTTTGCCCATATCCAGACCGCTGCCACCGCCGAAGGCGACCACGCCATCGTGATTGCCAGCACGCCAGGCATCGAGTCCTCCTGCCAGATTGGCCTCAATCGGATTCGGCTTTAGGTCGCAAAACAGCGCTACACCGAGGCCGGCAGCGCGCAACGATTCCAGCGCCGCCGTGGTGATCGGGGCACGCGCCAGGCCACTGTCAGTGACCAGCAACGGTCGCTGGATCCCTTGGCTGCGGCAGACCTCGGCCAGTTCGGCGATGCGGCCGACGCCAAAGCGGATGCTCGTGGGGTAGTTCCAGTTCGCGGTCAGGCTCATGGCTCAGATCTCGTGGCGCAGATGGAAGGATTTCGCGCGGGTCAGGTGTTCATAGCCAAGGCGCGACAGCGTTACGCCGCGCCCGCTGTTTTTCACCCCGGTCCAGGCCAGGGCCGGGTCCAGATAATCGCAGCGGTTCATGAATACGGTGCCGGTGGCGATCTCGTCGCCAATGCGTTCGGCGGCGGTGAGGTCTTGCGTCCAGATGGAAGCGCTGAGCCCGAACTCACTATCGTTCATCAACGCGATAGCTTCGTCGTCGCTGGCCACCGGCATGATGCCGACTACCGGGCCAAAGCTTTCTTCGCGCATCACCGACATTTGGTGGGTGACGTCCACCAATACCTGCGGCGCGAGGTAGGCGCTGCCCGGTGCGTCGGCGGGAAAGTCCTTTGGATCGATCAACGCCCTGGCCCCTTTTGCCACTGCATCGGCGATCTGTCCGCGAACGAATTCAGCAGCGCTCGGCGTGACCAGCGGGCCGAGGCTGGTGGCTTCGTCCAGCGGATTGCCGAGTACGTATTGGCGGGTCAAGGCGACGAAGCGCTCGACAAAGGCCGGGTAAATTTTTTCATCGACATAGATACGTTCGACGGCGCAGCAACTCTGTCCGGAGTTGAAGAAACTGCCGTCCACCAGGTTTTCTACCGCTTGTTCAAGGTTGGCGTCTGCCCGGACGTAGGCGGGGTCTTTGCCGCCAAGCTCCAGGCCCATGCCGAGGAAGCATCCAGTAGCGGCGCTTTCCATGGCCTTGCCGGCGTCGACCGAACCGGTGAAGTTCACTTGGTGCACGCGTCCTGAAGCGATGATCGCGGCGGTCTGTTTATGATCGAGCAGCAAGTTGTGGAACAGGCCTTCGGGCAGATGGGCGCGGCGCAAGGCCTCGGCGAACCGTTCGCCCACCAGCAGCGTTTGCGTGGCGTGTTTGAGGATGACGCTGTTGCCGGCCATCAGCGCCGGAATGATCGTATTCACCGCCGTCAGATAGGGGTAATTCCACGGTGCGACAACCAGCACCGTACCCAGCGGTTCCCGTTTGATACAGCGCCGAAAACCGGCGATGGGCGCAGGATCAATCGCTGCCAATGCCTCAGGCGCAATGGCGATCATGTGCCGCGCACGTTCTTCGAAACCGCGCAGTTCGCCGGCGCCGAAGCGTATCGGGCGGCCCATCTGCCAGGCCAGTTCCGGCACGATCTCGGCCTTCATCGCCAGCATCGCGTCCACGGCGGCGCTGCAAAACGCGGCGCGTTCGCTCAGTGGCCGGCGCTGCCATTGCGGCTGGGCGGTTGCGGCCGCCTCCAGAGCCTGGTCGAGCTGCGCTGCATCGGCACGGCGGCGTTCGGCGTAGACCCGGTCGTCGACCGGGGAGATGAGTTGAACGATCTCAGTCATGGTGTGTGCTCAATAACGCTCGAAGCCGCGCTGCAGTTCCCAGTCGGTGATTCGCCGGTCGTACTCTTTCTGTTCCCACTCAGCGGTATGCACGTAGTGGTCGATCACTTCATCGCCGAACGCTTCGCGCAACATGCTCGACGCCTTGAGCGCGGCGCAGGCCTCGCGCAGGGTTTTCGACACTTCAGGCAAGTGCTCGTCGACGTAGGCATCGCCTTCGAAGGGCGCCGCCAGGCTGAGTTTTTCGTCGATACCGGCAAGGCCCGCGGCGATCAGAGCGGCGAAGGCCAGATAGGGGTTGAGGTCGGCACCGCCGATGCGGCATTCGATGCGAATGGCTTTGCTGCCTTCCGCGCACAAACGAAAGCCTGCGGTGCGATTGTCCCGGCTCCATACGGCCCGCGTCGGGGCAAAGGTGCCGGCCTGAAAGCGCTTGTACGAATTGATGTAGGGCGCGAGAAAACAGGTGATGTCGTTGGCGTATTTGAGCTGCCCGGCCACCCAGGAGCGCATTAGTTTCGACATGCCGAACTCGGCTTTGGGATCGAAGAAAAGTGATTTTTTACCATTCTTGTCCCACAGCGAATTGTGCACATGGCTGCTGGAACCGGCGGCGTCATAGCGCCACTTGGCCATGAACGTGATCGCCTTGCCCTGCAGTTGCGCGATCTCTTTGCAGGCGTGTTTGATGATCACGTGGTGATCGGCCATGGTCAGGGCGTCGGCATAGCGGATATTGATCTCTTCCTGCCCCGGCCCCCATTCACCCTTGGAGTTTTCCACTGGAATGCCGGAAGCCTGCAGGTGTTTGCGAATCGCCCGCAGGACTGGCTCCTCGCGGGTGGTCTGCAGGATGTTGTAATCCTCGATGTAATGGCCGGCCGTCTTCGGATTGTGGTAGTTGCGCTCGTGGATCGCCTGGTAACTTTCGTCGAACAGATAGAACTCCAGCTCCGAGGCGAACATGCCGGTATAGCCACGTTCGCGCAGGCGCTCGATCTGCTTTTTCAGGATCGCCCGCGGGCTATGCGGCAGGTCCCTTCGGTGGTGATGATCGAGCACGTCACAGAGCACCAGCGCCGTGCATTCCAGCCAAGGCACGCGACGCAAGGTGGCCATGTCGGGTTTCAGTACAAAGTCGCCATAGCCTTTGCTCCAGCTGGCGGCGGCGTAGCCCGGCACGGGTTCCATGTCGATGTCGTCGGCTAGCAGGTAATTGCAGCAGTGGGTTTCTTCGTGGCCGCTGTCGATGAAAAATTCGACCTGGAATCGCTTGCCGACCAGTCGCCCTTGCATGTCGACCATGCAGACCAACACGGTATCGATCTCGCCTGCGGCAGCGGCGCGCTTGAGTGCATCAAAGCTGAGGAGGGGCTCGGTCATCACGTCAATCCTGCGTGAAAGGTTTGGGCCTGTCTGAAATAGCTGTTGCAGACGCTCTCCAGAACAAACCAAAACCTGCAGAATCGAGCATCGTGAGCAATAAGCTGCTGAAAGCTTAGCCTACTGTTGCTATGCGCAAGTTTCAGCCTGATGTGAACGGCGGTTATCTGGCCTGAACCATGGCCCGGGTGGCGAACTCGGGCCATGGCCAACAGCAGTCGCCTCGATTAATGCCCGCCCACCACCATATGGCTGAACGGCGCCACATACGCCTGCAATGTCACCAGCCCGCCGACCAGAATCGCCAGCACCACGGAGTGGAAAAACACGTAGCGCAGGATTTCACCTTCATGGCCGTACCAACGGGTGGCGGTGGACGCGACCACGATCGACTGGGCGTCGACCATCTTGCCCATGACCCCACCGGAACTGTTGGCCGCGGCCATCAACACCGGACTCAGGCCCAATTGCTCGGCCGTTACCCGTTGCAAGCCGCCGAACAGCACGTTGGAGGCCGTGTCCGAGCCGGTCAGGGCAACGCCCAGCCAGCCGAGCAGCGTGCCGAACATGGGATAGAAAATGCCCGTGGCGGCGAAGGCCAGACCCATCGTGGCGTCGAGGCCCGAGTAGCGAGTGATAAAACCCAAAGCGAGCATGGCCACAATCGTGATGAGCGAGTAGCGCACCACCCATATCGTTCGCACGTATTGGTTCAGCAGCTGCGGGATCGAATAACCCATCAGCAGCCCGCCGAGGATCGCCGCCAGCAAGATGCCGCTACCGGTGCTGGTGAGCCAGGTGAACTTGTAGATCGCGTCCTCTTTTTTAGGCACGGGTACCACGGGCGGGACTTTTTCGATCTGTTGGTGAATCGTGGCGAAGGTCAATGTCGGGGCAAAGATCGGATTGGCCTCGCGCATCGGCTTGCCTTGGGGATCGAGCTTGGCCGAGTGGGTTTGCGGATCCATGACCGGGCGGGTATCGAACAGGTTTTTGAAGCTTTGAGTGCCCCAGGCAAAGACGAAGACTGTGAGGATGATCCACGGCATCCATGCGCGCATGACGGCGGGTTTAGCGTCGCGGGCAAAGGTTGCGCTGGGTTTCTCGTTCGGGTCCGCCTCCACCATGGAGTTGTCGGCCCGGCCGGACAAGGCGGCGGAGGTATGCACGGTGGCCGGCTTCCAGACCTTGAGGAAACCGGTCAGGCAGGCCATGGAAATCAGCGCGGCGATCACGTCCACCAGCATCGGCCCGTGGTAGTTGGATACGAGAAATTGCGGAATGGCGAAACTCACCCCAGCGACCAGAATCGGCGGCCATATTTCCAGCATCTTGCGCCAGCCGGCGAAGGCCCAGATCAGCCAGAACGGCACGATCACCGAGAAAAACGGCAGTTGCCGGCCGACCATCATCGACAGTTCCATTTCATCCAGGCCGGTCACTTTGGCCAAGGTGATAATGGGCGTGCCCAAAGCGCCGAACGCCACGGGCGCGGTATTGGCGATCAACGCCAGGCCAGACGCGGCCAGGGGCGAAAAGCCCAGCCCGATCAGAATGGCCCCGGTCACCGCCACGGGGGTGCCGAAACCGGCGGCCCCTTCGAAGAAAGCACCGAAGCAGAAGGCAATCAGCAGCAGTTGCAGACGTCGATCGTCAGTGATGCGCGCCAGGGAATCCTGCAGCACTTTGAACGAGCCGTTCTCGGTGGTCAGCCGGTGCAGGAAAATGATGTTGAGCACTATCCAGCCAATCGGCAGCAGACCGTTGGCGGCGCCGTAGAGTGCGGCCGAGCCCGCCATGTCCGCCGGCATGCCGAAGGCGAAGATCGCAATCAGCAAGGCCGAGCCCAGGGCCAACAACGCCGCCAGATGCGCCTTGATGTGGAAAAACGCCAGGGAGACCAGCATCACCACCACCGGCACCGCCGCCATGATGGTTGATAGCAACGGGTTGCCGAAGGGGTCGTAGATTTGCTGCCAGACCATGTTCCACCTCTGCTTTTTATTGTTGGTAGCGCAGACCCCCGTGGGGGAAGGTGGTTTGTAGTATAGGTGGCATTACGCTGCTGTCCTGGCGGGGCTTATTTCACTCTGAACGGGCTGTTTTGCAGTCGGCAATGTGAATGAGAAAATCCGGTCGGATGCCGCCATGCTGCTCACTTAAGAGAATCTTGAGTCAGAGAAGCCTGTGGCGAGGGAGCTTGCTCGCCACAAAGGTAGGTATGACTGGTGAGCGAGCTTTAAGTGAACAGCATTGCGGTCCAATCCCGGGCTTTAATGGTTCGTGGGATTCTTACAGGCAAAAAAAGAGCCTCGAAGCTCTTTGATGGGGAGGAAGTAGAGCCCAGAGGCTCAAGATGCGCATGAAACAAGTGGTGAGCTTATTGGGGTTCAGTTCACTCACCACCTACGCAACGGCTTTAACCTCCAACCGCTACGTATAACCATCGTAAGAAGCCGGTGGCTGGTACTCAAGTACCATTAGTCTAATCCTCCCGGCCAGCCTGCCTGGCGCAGTGTTTTGAGCAAGGTTTTGGCATCCAGGCCCGGCACCGTATGGCCGTTGCCTTCGGTGGTGTTCGAGGCCAGCAGGGCGTTGATGATGGCTTCTTCCACGGCTTCGGTGGCGGCCAGGAACAGTTCGCTGATGTGGTCGTTGTTGACCATCCTCAGGTGGTCGCAGGTGGGCGCCCCTTTGCCTTCGTAAGCGGCCGGCGGCACGTGCTGATTGCCGGTGGCGAAGGCGACGAAAATGTCGCCGCTGTGGTCTTCGTTGCCGCCGCCGGTGCGGGCCAGACCGAGGCTGGCACGTTGCGCGAGGCGCGTGCATTGGTGTGGCAAAAGAGGGCGTCGGTGGCCAGGCAGACGACGATGGAGCCCATGCCTGGATGCGGCAGGGAGGCCTTGAGGAAAGGCGAGTCGACCTGCTCCATATAACGCCCCACCGGGTAACCGTCGACGCGCAATTCGTGACGAATGCCGTGGTTGGCCTGGACGATTGCGCCGACGGTCCAGCCTCCTTGAGCACCATTCAGCCGTCGCGATGCGGTGCCGATCCCGCCCTTGAATTCATGACAGATCATCCCGCTGCCACCGCCCACAGCTCCTTCGATGACCGGGCCGCCGACGGCTGTGCGCAGCGCTTCGGCCACATGTTCAGGACGTACATGAAAACCGTTGATGTCGTTGAGCAAACCGTCGAACGTTTCCAGCACCACGGGCATGTTCCAGTAAAGGCGCCCGTCGTCGGGTTGCTCCTGACGATCCAGAGCGATCAGCGCATCGCGCACTATGCCCAGGCTGTGAGTATTGGTGAAGGCGATCGGACTGGTCAGCAGACCGGCCTCGCGAATCCACTCAAGCCCCGTGGCGTCGCCATTACCGTTGAGCACATGGACGCCGGCGAAGCATGGCTGTTGATTGGCGGAACCGGCGCGTGGCTCGATCAACGTGACACCGGTGTAGATGTCGCGGCCGCTGGCGGTTCGTCCTCGCACATTGCTGTGGCCGACTCGTACGCCGGGCACATCGGTGATGGCGTTGAGGGGGCCGGGTTGCAGTTGGCCGAACTGAATGTTCAGGTCTCGGGCTCGTGGTTTCATCGTTTCTCTCATCTTCAATTCGTGGCAGAAAAAAGGGGCTTACTGACAAATGCCAGTCAGGTGCGGAACCTGCTCGCGATAGCGGTGGATCAGTCGCCGCCATTGTTGAATCTGATGGCCCCATCGCGAGCAGGCTCGCTCCCACATGGGATTGCGCTTGGCTGGTGGCATTTGGAATCACTGACCGTTCTTCACCGTGCTCCAGACGCGAGTGCGCACGCGCTCGGTCGCCTTGGGCAGAGGCTCAAGGGTGAACAGCTTGGCCATGGCTTCGGCCGGTGGGTAAACGGCGGGGTTGTTGCGAGTCGTCTCGGCCACCAGGCTGGTCGCACTGCGGTTGCCGTTGGGGTAGGACAGGTGGTCGGAGACCGGTGCGATGACTTCGGGGCGCATCAAGTAGTCGATGAACGCCAGGCCTTGCTGCGGATGCGGCGCGTCCTTGAGCAGCACCAAGGTGTCGAACCACACCGGCGCACCTTCCTTCGGCAGGCTGTAGGCGATCTTCACGCCATTGCCCGCTTGTTCGGCGTTGGTCTTGGCTTCCAGCATCGCGCCGGACCAACCCACCGCCACGCAGATGTTGCCGTTGGCCAGGTCGCTGATGAATTTTGAAGAGTTGAAGTAGGCAATGTGCGGGCGCAGCTTGAGCAGCAGCGCCTGGACTTTCTTGTAGTCCTCGGGGTTGGTGCTGTTGGGCGGCAGGCCCAGGTAATGCAGCGCGACCGGCAGCATCTCCGAAGGCGAGTCGAGCATCGCCACGCCGCACTCGCCGAGCCTGGCCAGGTTCGCTTCGTTGAACACCAGCTCCCAGGAGTCCACCGGCGCCTTGTCGCCCAGTGCGGCGCGGACCTTGTCGACGTTGTAGCCAATGCCGTTGGTGCCCCACAGATACGGCACAGCGTACTGGTTACCCGGATCGTTGTTGGCCAGTTTCGCCAGCAGCGCGGTGTCCATGTTTTTGTAGTCAGGCATTTGCGCGCGAGGCAGTGGTGCAAGCGCCCCGGCCTTGATCAGCGTCGGCAGGCTGAAGTTGCTGGCCACCACCACGTCGTAGCCGCTGCGGCTGGTCAGCAGTTTGCCTTCCAGGACTTCGGCGCTGTCGAAGGTGTCGTAAACCGGCTGGATCCCCGTGTCGCGCTTGAAATCCTGCAAGGTGTTGGGGCCAATGTAGTCATACCAGTTGTAGACGTTCACGGTGGGGGCGTCAGCGGCGACCGCCGAAAGCGAAACGCACAAACAGGCGCCCAATCCCAGGTTGATAGGCGAGCGATGACAATTCATGATGCGGCACTCCTGGCCTGCTGCAGGCCGGTGATGATCAGGTGCTTGCAGCGTATCGGCAGGCGGGGGACTCACCCATTCCCATCATGGGTTACTCGAAAGGGGTAGGGCGTGGACGCGTTGCTCAAAGAATTGCCGGTGCACCAGGGGTTGGCGCGGGTCTTTGCGGCGTTGGGTCAGGACGGGTTCTGGCGTGCGCTGGTGGACACGCTACGGCTATTGGTGCCGCTGGATAACGCGTTGGTCGCGGTAATGCGATCGGGGCGGGTGCCACGGCTGCTGATTGATTTCGACGCCAAGGGCGGCGCCGACGAGGATGAAGAACTGGCGGACTACAGCGCTGGCATGTACCTGCTCGATCCGTTCTACCAGGCCGCTTGTGCCGGTATTGCCGATGGCTTGCACAGCCTGGCCGCCGTGGCTCCCGACCAGTTTCAGCAGAGCGAGTATTACCTGAGCTACTTCCGCTCGGTGGTGGGTCGCGACGAGTTGCAGTTCATGGTCAACGTCGACGGCGCGGTGCTCGGTTTATCGTTGGGGCGCTCGACGGCGTTCACCCTTGAGGAGCAGGGCCGTCTGCTGTGCGTGCGCGACTGGGTGCTGGCGGCCATGCGCCGTCACTTGCAACTGATGCCCCCGGAAGGGCCTGCCGCCGAGGCCGTGGCCGGCGATCTGGCGAGTCTGCTGGATCGTTTCGATACGCGTTTGTCGGTGCGCGAAGTTGAAACGGCGCGGCTGATTCTCCAGGGTTTTTCCAGTAAAGCCATTGCCCAGCAACTGGGTATTTCCCCGGAAACGGTGAAGGTGCATCGGCGCAATCTCTATCACAAGCTTAATGTGAGTGGGCATGGCGAGTTGTTTGCGCTGGTGTTGCAGCCGCGTTGAATCAACATCAAAAGATCGCAGGCTGCGCCAGTTCCTACATTGGAATTGCGTCCACCCGTGCAATGTCGGGCGAATATTGGAATCGTGTCCACCCGCGAAATATCGGTCGAACACAAATTCTGGAGCTGCCGAAGGCTGCGATCTTTTGATTTTTTGATCTAACCCTGCCTGAACACCAATGCCTTCAACCCGCATTCAACATCGGCATCGGGAAACTCCGGCGGATTTTCCAACCGCTGCTCAAACCGCAAGCTCGGCGCTTCGCGGGTGACGCCGTCGATGAGGAAGTCCGCACCGAAAGCCGGATCGTTCATGCAAGCCAGCACCGTGCCCTGAGGGCTGAGCAACTCGGGCAGGCGGCGCAGCACGCGCTGATAGTCCTTGGTCAGCAGAAAACTGCCTTTCTGAAAGGACGGCGGGTCGATGATGACCAGGTCGTATGGACCCTTGCCTATCACCTTGCCCCAGGATTTGAACAGGTCATGGCCGAGAAAACTGACCTTGCTCAGGTCATGGCCGTTGAGCCGGTGATTGTCGCGGCCACGGCTCAGGGCCGGGCTGGACATGTCCAGATTGACCACATGCAACGCGCCCCCCTCGATGGCCGCTACCGAGAAGCCGCAGGTATAGGCGAACAGATTCAACACGCGTTTGCCCTGAGCATTGGCCCGCACCCAATCACGGCCGTAGCGCATGTCGAGGAACAGGCCGGTGTTCTGTTTGCGGCCCAGGTCCACGCGATAATGCAGGCCGCCCTCGGTGATCGTCATCTCCTCGATTGGCTCCCCTAGCAGCCATTCGGTGGTGCTTTGCAGCAGATAGCGATGTTGCAGCAGCAAGGTGCGCGCGCCGGATTGTTTCCACTCTGGCGACTGCGTGATCTCTATCAGCAACCGCTTCAAATCCTCCAGCTGCGCAGGGTCTGGTTCCTTGAACAGCGAGACCAGCAACACGCCCTGCAGCCAGTCGACAGTCAATTGCTCCAGCCCCGGCCAGCAGCGGCCACGGCCGTGGAACAGCCGGCGGGTTTCTGCGGGCGCAGCCGCAAGCGCAGTCAGCAAATGGTCGTGGAGGACGGAGAGGGCATCTGGGTTCATCGGGCAAAGTCGGCCATGCATGGGGGGGCGGCATTTTAACCACAATTATGCGCTGACAAACGGTCGTATTTGTCAGCCTGGACGGCGAATGTCCATGTCAGGTGTATCAAAAATGAATTTTCCACGAAGTCCGATGTTCATACCTGTAGGTGGCGGATTTGAGCCCGCGAAATCATTTATGCAATCAGGGAGTGGCACAGTCATGGGTCCAGTATCGACGGCGGGCGGGCACTTGTCTGACGGATTGATTCTTGTGGTTGAGGACGACCCGCTGATTCTGGAGTTTCTTTGCGAAATTCTGCAGGAGGAAGGCTTTGCGGTTGAACCGCAGGTCAGCGCGGACGCCGCGTCGCAGTTTCTGGAGCAGCATGCGCCGGAGGTTGGACTGTTGCTGACGGACATCACCATGCCGGGCAAGCTCAATGGCGCAGACCTGGCCAATCAGTTCGGCGACCGTTGGCCGGACAAACCGATCATGATCATGTCCGGCTTCGAAACCCCGAAGAGCTCCGGGGTCAAACATCGGGTTGCGTTCATCAAGAAGCCTTGGGCGGTGGGGCAGTTGCTCGATTGTGTGCAAAGCGCCTTGCATTCGAACCGGACCATGTAGGAGCTGCCGCAGGCTGCGATCTTTTGGTTTTGCTTTTAATAAAGCGAGAATCAAAAGATCGCAGCCTGCGGCAGCTCCTACGCGGGTGATGTACATTGCCTGACAACATTCGCCTGGGTCTGGAAATCGTCCTTTGTCAGTTCAAGCATCCGTGTTCAACACCTCATACCGCGCCTTTCTGTTCGATATGGACGGAACTGTCCTCAATTCCATCGCTGCCGCGGAGCGGATCTGGACCACTTGGGCCTTGCGCCACGGCGTCGATGTAGAAACCTTCCTGCCGACTATCCACGGCGTTCGCGCTATCGACACCATCACCCGTCTGGCCTTGCCCGGGGTGAACGCTGAAGCAGAAGCCGCGTGGATCACCGAGGCGGAAATCGAGGATGTGGAAGGGATTGTCGAGGTGGCCGGCGCGGCGAGTTTTCTGAAGTCGCTGCCCACCAAACAATGGGCCATCGTCACCTCGGCGCCACGGGCGCTGGCCCTGCGCCGAATGGCGGCGGCAGGCATTCCCGAACCTGACGTGATGGTCACCGCCGAAGACGTCAGTGCCGGTAAACCCGACCCTGCGGGCTATCGGCTGGCCGCTCGTCGGTTAGGGGTCGAGCCCGTCGATTGCCTGATCTTCGAAGACGCCGCCGTGGGGATTCGCGCAGGTGAAGCGGCGGGTGCCAACGTCATGGTCATCACCGCGACGCACGTTCATCCGCTCCAGACCCCGCATGCCACTTTGGCCGGTTATGACTCGGTCGAGGTGCGAGTGGATCTCCACAGCCAGATCAGCCTGTACACAATCTGAAGTTCAAGCGAGCTAATGTGGGAGCGAGCCTGCTCGCGATAGCGTCAGCACATTCAGCATCGATGTGACTGAAAGATCGCTATCGCGAGCAGGCTCGCTCCCACCATAGAGTTGTGGTGGGTTCAGTAAATCCCCGGTATCAATCGCCAGCTACGGGTGCAGTAAGCCTCGTATTCAATGCCAAACTGCGTGCGTAATAGCGCTTCTTCGGAGCGAATGCGAGCGATCAGCGGGATCAACATCAGCGCCACCAGCAGCAACCCGACCCCGGAACGAAAGGCCAGCGCCCAACCCACGCCATTGATCAGCAGTCCCAGATAGCTGGGGTTGCGCAAGGTCCGATAAATCCCGTCGGTGACCAGACGGTGGCCCGGCTGAATCGCCACCAGGCCGCTGAAGCGTTTGCCCAGCACAAACACCGGCCACATCCGCAGTGCGCCGCCGCCGATGAACAGCAACACGCCCAGCCAACGCACACCCTCGCCACCGAAGGTCCAGAAGTCGATCCGGTCGGTGTAGGCCGGCAGATACCCACTCAACAATCCGAGCACCCCGAAGACCGGCAACACCCAACGATTGGCCCTGTCTTCACGCTCGCCGGAGCTCAGGTTGCCCTCGCTGAACAAAGACACGATCGCCATCACCAGGGTTGCCAGGGCAATGACCACCAGCGGCGGATGCGAGAAAAAGCTGTCAACCCGCCCAGCCCGAACACCGCAAGCGCGAGGTAGGCAAGGGTGCTGACGAGGGTGAAAAACGCGAGTTTGGCCGAGATTTTCATGACTGACTTCGCAAAGGATATGTAGGCGCTGCCGAAGGCTCGGGCCGCGTTCGGACGATCTTTTGACTTTGACCCTATCAATATCGCTCAAAAATCAAAAGATCGCAGCCTGCGGCAGCTCCTGCGCGGTCATTCGACGCAATGCCGTGTGATCGCCATGACGGTAACCGGGGGGCTGGGTGAACTAAGCTTTGGATAAGGATGATTCTATCTGTTTACTCCCGGCTCATTGAAAATCTCGACGAGCCGGGAGCGCCACAAGGAGCACACAATGCTTCACATCAGAACGCCCCTGATTCTGCACCCGGGCCTGTCGACCCCGGCCCGGCGAATCTGGCTCAAGCTGGAAAACCTGCAACCCAGCGGCTCGTTCAAACTGCGCGGCATGGGGCTGCTGTGCAGTCAGGCGGCGGAGCAGGGCAAGCGCAAAGTGGTCTGTCCTTCCGGGGGGAACGCCGGGCTGGCCACCGCCGTGGCCGCCGCCAGTCTTGGGTTGAAATCCTGCATCGTGGTGCCTAACACCACCCCGCAAACCACCCGCGACAGGATCAGGAAAACCGGTGCCGAAGTGATCGTCCACGGCAAGGTTTGGGACGAAGCCAATCAACGGGCAAAAGAACTCGCAAAGGGCGCGGATACCGAATACGTGCCGGCCTTCGATCATCCGGTGTTGTGGGAAGGGCACAGCACGATGATCGATGAAATCCTCGAGGACTGTCCTCAGGTCGATGTGTTGGTGACGTCGGTGGGCGGCGGCGGTTTGCTGGCGGGCCTGCTCACTGGATTGATCCGTCATCAGCGCATGGATTGTCGAATCGTTGCTTGCGAAACCCAGGGCGCAGCGTCTTTCGCCGCCGCCGTGAGTGCCGGCCACCCGGTCAGATTGCCACGCATCGATACCGTCGCCACGTCACTTGGCGCAGCGCAGGTGGCGGCCTGGCCGGTGCAGCACATCCTCGACTTTGCGCACGAGTGCGTGGTGCTCAGCGATGATGAGGCGATCATGGGCGTGGTTCGTTACGCCAACGACCTGCGTCAGTTGGTCGAGCCGGCGTGTGGCGTTTCATTGGCGGTGGCGTACCTGGACCATCCAGCGATTGCCGAGGCCCATGATGTGGTGATTGTGGTGTGCGGCGGTGTCAGCATCAGCGCGCAATTGGTCGCCGGCTGGGCGCGCCTGTCCGCCGGGGCGCAAGCAACCTAGGGCCCGAACACTATCCAGTATTGCGAGCCCCACGGCTGACTTTTACAGGTTTCAGCGACTGAATGGACCTTATTGAGCGAGGATCGCTTTGGCCAAGTCCTCGTCGCTGGCCTTGAGGTCGGGATGATTTTGTCGAATTTCCTTTAACACCGACTCCAGATAAACGCCGCGAATCGTACCGCCACTCGCCACGAAGCTAGAGGCATCATCCCGCGCTGGAATCACGATTTTGTCATCCTTGAACGTCGAGTACAGCGATGCGGAGACCCCGGCCGAAGTGGCGACATCTTTTGCATCTACATCGGCCATGGCCGAACCAACGGGCAAACAAAGCACTAGTGAAGATATGAGCAACAGACGGCGCATGACGGCGTCCTCCGAAAGCGTAAAGGAAGTAACACATAATTTAGGATGCCTGGCAGCGCTCAGGAGTTCCCTGCTGATTCGATATATGCACAGTCGACCGCTCAGAACCGCACGGTAGCCCCGGTCGTCAGCCACTGATCACGCTCGCCCGTCAGGCCGCGCCCCATCACCAGATCGACATCGATCCGTTCGCCGATGTGCAAACGTGGCCCGGCCTGCCAGGCCTGTTCGCCCCCTTGCTGGCCATAGCGTTCGGCGATCAGGGTCAAGGACTTGGCGAGGTCATATTCGACGCCGGTGCCCCAGGTCCAGCGATGGTTTTGCTCGCCGTCGTCGTAGGCGTGGGCCCAGCCGGCGGTGACGTTCAGGCGTAATGCTTCGATCGGTTGATAGGTGAATGGCAGGTTCAGGTCGGCGCCATCGAAGGTGTGGTCACGATTGAAGGCAAAATGCGCTGACCCTGCCAGCGCTAATTGAATGCCGAGGTCTTCGCGGGAGAAGAGTAGGGTTTTGAATTGCGGGCTCAATTGAGTTTCCGAATCCCCGTCATCGCGGCTGTGCTGTATGGCCGCGCCAAGTTGCAGGTTGGGCAGCCCCTTGAGTGTGCAGTCCTGGGACAACACTGCGTCGCTGGATGAGTGATTATGCCGACCGCTCTGGTACCAGGCGTCGATGTTGCATTCGCCCGGCGCATTGATCGCGGCGTCGTGCTTGATTGACCGGCATCAGGGGCAGCCCCGATCTCCTACCGATAGGGTTTGCAAACCGCCCGCCCGGGCTTGGGCGACCAGTTCTTCGGTGTCTTCGCCGCCGGGCAGGGCGATCACTACGTCCGGTCGGCTGTCGCGCAGCATGAAGTGGTTGCGCAGGCGTTCGGCTGACTTGCCGTGTCGCTGCCAATTGGGCGGGTAGCGCACGATGTCGGCGCCTTGTTCCCGGGCCCACTCTTCTATTTCACCGCCCAGAAAGCGGTTACCGCCATGAATCAGTACACGCACCGGGTGCATGCGTTGGAAGGCGTCGAGTACTTGTCGGCACAGACGTTTATCGGCGTAATGACGCCCGGCGCAGATCAGCAGGCGCATGACGGGTTCTCCTTCACCAGATCGATGTTCTCGATCGAGCGCTCACCGGCACGTTCGAGCAGCGGATACGCCAGTGCTGCGATGTGGTGATGCACACGCCGATAATCACGCAGCACCCGCTGGAAAATATCTCCGGATTCCGCCCAGGCATTTTTGTCTTCCTGCAACTGGCGAAAGTGCTCGCGGCTGGCTTCTGCTTCGAGTCTTCTGACAGTCTCTTTGCGTTGGATCAATTGGTGCGCGGTGGCGATGTCTTCGCGCAGGAACACGGTGATCGCCAGGCTCAAACTGTCCAGCACGGCGTCGTGCAGCGGGGCGATGTTGCCCAGTTCGAAAGCCGAGAATTGTTCACCCCGGCGCAAGCGGCGCTTGGCCAACTGCGCGAGGCTGCTGGAAAGAATGTCCGCGGCATGTTCGAGGTTGATCACGAACGTGAGGATGTCCTGGGAGCGATCGGCATCGCTGTCACTGATGCCTTCCTTGCCGATGTCGGCCAGATAAGCCCGAATCGCCGCGCTGAGCAGGTCCAGGGATTGATCGATCCGCCGCACTTCATCGGCGCAGGCCGGTAGCAATGTGTGGAGCAGCTGGAGCATCCGGCCGAGCATGGCCGAGAGCATGTCAGCCATGCGCAAGGCTTCGCGGGCGGCATTCGACAAGCCGATATTGGCCACTTCCAGACCGGCCTCATCCAAGTAACGCGGCATACCGGGGTCGACATCCCGCTCAGGCGCCGGCAGCAGTCGGGTGAGGGTATTGGCGAGCACATCGGTCAGGCCGATGAACACCAACCCCAACAGCAGATTGAAACCGGTGTGCAGGCACACCACCAGGGTCGAGGGCGCGAGCGGCGCCTGAGCGAGCAATCCGGCAAACGGCAAGACCACCAGGGCACCAACTGTCCGCACCAGCAGATTGCCCAGCGGCAGGCGTCGGCCGATGCTCGAGCCGGCATTGATGACCGAAGGCAGCGCACCGCCAATGTTCACCCCCAATACCAGAGCGACAATCGTGCTGGACGAAAGCATGCCGGTCGTGGCCAACGAGACGATCAGCAGCACCACGGCCACGCTGGAGTGGCAGAGCCAAGTGAGGATCAGCGCCACCAGCAACGCAATCAGCAGGTCGCCCTCGAGGCTCTGCATGATGAGCTGGAAGATCGGTGTGCCTTCGACTTCCGCCAGCGTCGAACCGAGCATGTGCAGGGCCAGCAGCATCAGCCCCAGGCCGATCATCGCGCAACCGACGCTTTCGTAGCGCGAGTCATCACGCAGCCGAAAGACGATCAGGCCCGTCAGCAAAACAATGGGTGTGAGCATCGACACATCGGCGCTGAGCAGTTGCACCACCAGGGTTGAACCGATGTTGGCGCCGAGCATCACCGCCAGTGCCGGCGCCAGTCCCAGCGTCCCGACAGCGGTGAACGAAGTCGCCATCAGGCTGACGGCGGTGCTGCTTTGCAGGACCCCGGTGATGCCGATGCCGGACAACAAAGCCATCCAGCGGTTATTCAGGTTGTGGCCCAGCCATTGACGCAATGGCGTGCCGAAGCCGCGCAACAACGCCGAAGAAATCATATGAGTGCCCCACAGCAACAAGGCGATGGAGCCTGCGAGGTTGATCAGTAGAGTAGTTCCCGACATGAGGACTCTCCCTTTTTACGTGTTGCATTTATTGACGACCCGGGAGCCGGAGGATGGTGCAAAGATGCGGCGAACACAAAAACCTGTGGGAGCGAGCCTGCTCGCGATGGCGGTTGTACATTCAACACTTGTGTTGCCTGCCAGTCCGCTATCGCGAGCAGACTCGCTCCCACATGGATTGCGGTGTTCAGGCCATCAGAACCATTGCTTGAAGCGGCGGATGTAGAGGGTTTTCATGATCTGCGCGAACACGCAGTAGCTGAGCAAGGTGCCGACCAGCCATGGGAAGTACGCCCATGGCAGCGGTTGCAGACCGACCAGCGTGCCCAGTGGCGAGAACGGAATGTAGATGCCCAGCACCATCACCAGCCCGGTCATCAGGATCACCGGCAACGCCGCAGTACTCTGGAAGAACGGAATTTTCTGCGTGCGTAGCATGTGCACCACGAGGGTTTGGGACAGCAGCCCTTCAATGAACCAGCCGGACTGGAACAGGCCTTGCATTTCCACGCTGTTGGCGGCGAACACGTACCACATCACCGCGAAGGTGGTGATGTCGAAGACTGACGAGGTCGGCCCGATCCACAGCATGAAACGGCCGATGTTCTTCGCGTCCCACTTGCGCGGCTTGCGCAGGAATTCCTTGTCCATCTTGTCCCACGGCAGCGCCAGCTGAGAGATGTCGTACATGAGGTTTTGCAGCAGCAGGTGAATCGACAGCATCGGCAGGAACGGAATGAATGCACTGGCCACCAGCACCGAGAACACGTTGCCGAAGTTGGAACTGGCGGTCATGTTCAGGTACTTCATGATATTGCCGAAGGTTTCGCGGCCCTTGAGCACGCCTTCTTCGAGCACCATCAGGCTCTTTTCCAAGAGGATGATGTCGGCCGATTCCTTGGCGATGTCGGTGCCGCTGTCGACCGAGATGCCGACGTCGGCATCTCGCAGGGCAGGGGCGTCGTTGATGCCGTCACCGAGGAAGCCCACGGTGTGACCGTTGGCCTGCAACGCCTTGAGCACCCGGGATTTCTGCAGTGGCGTCAGCTTGGCGAACACCGTGCGTTCCTCGACCCGCACCTTGAGGGTGGCATCATCCATATTCTCGATGTCTTGGCCGAGCAGCGGCGTGCCGGGTTCCAGGCCGACTTCGCGGCAGATCTTGCAGGTCACCACGGCGTTGTCGCCGGTCAGCACCTTGACGGTCACGCCCATGTCGCGCAGCGCGGCAATCGCCGGGCCGGCGGTTTCCTTCGGAGGATCGAGGAAGGTCAGGAAGCCGCGAATCACCAGTTCGCGTTCGTCAGTGGTTGCGTACTGGTTTTTCGTCTGTGCCTTCGGGATCTCGCGGGTAGCGACCAACAACACCCGGAAACCGTCCTGGTTGTACTCAAAGGCCCGCGCCAGCAGCGCCTGGCGACGTTGATCATCCAACGCCACGATCGTGCCGTTTTCATTGACGTGGCTGGCGATGGTCAGCATTTCCTCGACCGCGCCTTTGCACACCATCAGGTGATCGTCGCGGGTGTCCTTGACGATGATCGACAGGCGCCGACGCACGAAGTCGAACGGCAGTTCATCGACCTTGCTGTAGGCGAACGGCACGCGGAATGTCGCGTTGCGATTGGCGAACTGCACCACCGCCTGATCCATCAGGTTTTTCAGGCCGCTCTGGTGATGGCTGTTGAGCCAGGCCAGCTCCAGCAGCGAATCGTCGCGTTGACCATTGATGTCGACGTGGTGCTCAAGAATGATCTTGTCCTGGGTCAGGGTGCCGGTCTTGTCGGTGCACAGCACGTCCATCGAACCGAAGTTCTGAATCGCATTGAGGCGCTTGACCACCACTTTGCGCTTGGCCATGGCCATGGCGCCTTTGGCCAGGTTGGCGCTGACAATCATCGGCAGCATTTCCGGGGTCAGGCCGACCGCCACTGCCAGTGCAAACAGGAACGCATCGCTCCAGTCACCTTTGGAGAAACCGTTGAGCAGGAACACGATCGGCACCATGACCAGCATGAAACGGATCAGCAGCCAGCTGACGCTGTTCACCCCTCGGTCGAACGCGGTTTGCACCCGCGAGCCGACAATGGCTTTGGCCAGTGAGCCGAAGTAGGTGCGCGAGCCGGTAGCGACCACCACCGCTTTGGCGGTGCCGCTGACCACGTTGGTGCCCATGAAGCAGATGTTCTGCAGGTCGAGCAGGTTGGACTGATTGGCTGCGCTGCTGGTGGCCGATTTTTGTGCCACGTCCCCCAGCGTGTCGTACTTCTCGACGGGCAAGGCTTCGCCAGTCAACACGGCCTGGCTGATGAACAGATCGCGGGATTCGATCAGGCGAATGTCCGCCGGGATCATGTCGCCAGCGCTGAGCTGCACGATGTCGCCGGTCACCAGTTCGCGCATCGGTACTTCGCGCAGCACCGGCGGGCGGTCCTTTTGTGGGCGACGCAGGACCGTGGCGGTGGTGCGCACCATGGCCTTGAGGGTTTCGGCGGACTTGGCCGAGCGGTATTCCTGCCAGAATCGCAACAGGCTGCTCAGGCTGACCATGGTCATGATGATAATGACCTTGGTCAGGTCAGCGTCGTCGCCTTCACCCTGGCTGATCGGCAGCCAGTAGTCGGTGAAGAAGCTGATACCGGCCAGGGTCAGCAGCACGTAGATGAAGGGATTGTTCAGGGCTTTGAACAGCTGAACGATGGCGTGAGGCGGCTTGTCGTGGGCGACTTCGTTGTGGCCACCACGCACCAAGCGGCCTTCGGCTTCGAGTTCGGTCAAACCGTCAGCGGTGGCGTTGAGGTTGGTGAGGGTCACGGCCAGGCCGTTTTGCGCTTCCCGGGCGGCGCGCATCGACAGCTTGGCGTTGTCGCTGGAGGTGCCGCGGGTGGTTTTCTTTGCGGTTTTTACAAGGGTCATTGCTGTGCTCCTGCCGCAGGCTTGCGGCACGACACACAGGTACTCAGCTAATCAAAGACGAGCGCACGTATGTCGAGCCGCAAATAAGCGATCGAGTCGGATGATTGTGTTTTGATGTTTTAACGTTCGCTGACCATCAACTAATAAGTGATAGGCAGCGAACCGACTACTGGCTTCGTCCATAACTAATTCCAATAAAATTTGTTTTTAACAGGCAATAGGAAGTTGTCGGATTTCATTTTAAGAAAACCGTTCAGGAAGGACTTTAAAAGTGCCTGAAATCAATTGAAAGTGCGTGCCCCGACGTACAGGCCGAGCATCAGGCTCGCCTGCTGCAAAAGGCGCGCGATGCGCCGACTCGGTGGTTCCTGGCTTTCGTCGAAGCTCCAGCGTTGCCGAAGCCGGCCCGTCGTCGGGCAGACGCGCCAGTAGGCACGAGGTTGTGCCTTGGCGTGGGCAGAAGGGGCGGAAAACGGGGCACTGGGCCGGGTCGTCAACAGACGCTCACGGCAACGCTTGACCCGCATGGTCAATGCAAAGGCGCGTACGCCTGGTATTACAGTGGTTTTGAAGTTCATAACATGCCTCTGGGCCGGACTGATTCCGGTGAGGCAAGTTACGGTGGAGCCTCAGGCTCTAGCGCAGCTCACCCGACCGAAAAGTCGAGTCCCGTCATTGTCTGGGTTATGTGCCAGATCCTGCATATCTGCAGTCATCCGACAGCGACTAGATACTGTGTCCATTGGATTCTTTTGTGAGTTGATAAAAGGCCGTTGTTACCGGCCCGGGCAATTTACTGAGCGAGGCGGGTGAAGTCAATCGTAAAAGTGCACTTGATGGCCGGTTATACGGGGTTCGGTTATTGAAGTATGCAGTGGTTCAGCTAATTGACAGTTAGTTGTCGTTTTGATGACTGTTGGATGGAACGGACCGTATGCAAGTGATGGGATCTTCGTGGTCATGCTGGCGATAATCTTCAGTGTGGTCGATTATCGGGAGCCAGGGATGGCTTGAATGAGCGGAAGGCAGGTGAGCGTCGATATCGAATGCGTGGTGGTCGGGGCCGGTGTGGTCGGGCTGGCAGTGGCCAGGGCCCTGGCCCGGACCGGGCGGGAAGTGATTCTGGTCGAGGCGGGCGAGGGCATTGGCGTGGGCATCAGTTCGCGCAACTCGGAAGTGATCCACGCCGGCATCTATTACCCGAGTGGCAGTCTCAAGGCGCAGTTGTGCGTGGAGGGCAGGCAGCGGCTGTACGCCTTCTGCGATGAGCGCGGCGTCGATTACCAGCGTCTCGGCAAGCTGATCGTGGCCACCGATGAGCGTCAATGCCATGCCTTGCAGGCATTGCTGGAGCAGGGGCGGCGCAACGGTGTCGATGACCTGCAGTGGCTGGATGCCGGGCAGGCGCAGGCGCTTGAACCGGCATTGTCCTGCGTTGCCGCGCTCTGGTCGCCGTCCACCGGCATCGTCGATTCCCATGCCCTGATGCTGGCGCTTCAGGCAGATGCTGAAGCGTGCGGTACTTCGATAGTCTTTCACACGCCATTGGAATCGGCCCGTTGTACCGGGCACGGTTTCGAGCTGCACATGGGCGGCGCTCAGCCGATGACGTTGAGCTGTCGTCAGTTGATCAACTGCGCGGGATTGTCCGCGCCTGAAGTGGCGAGCCGGATCGAAGGCTTGCCAACGCAGCACGCGCCCAAGACCTGGTTGTGCAAGGGCAGCTATTTCAGTTTCAGCGGTCCGGCGCCGTTCCGGCATCTGGTTTACCCGGCACCGGAAAGCGCCGGGCTGGGTGTGCACATGACCCTGGACCTGGGCGGTCAGGCGCGTTTCGGGCCGGATGTCGAATGGGTCGAGCACGTCGATTACCGCGTCGATCCCCGCCGCAGCGAAAGTTTCTATCAGGCGATCCGGCGTTACTGGCCGGCGTTGCCCGATGGCAGCCTGCAACCGGCCTACAGCGGTATTCGCCCGAAAATCAGCGGGCCGAGCGAGCCGGCCAGCGACTTCGTTATCAGTGGCCCGGATGTGCATGGTGTGCAGGGATTGGTCAACCTGTTCGGCATCGAATCTCCGGGGCTGACCAGTTGCCTGGCGCTGGCTGAACGGGTGGTGGAAATACTAGCCGCTCCGCATTCCTTGTAGCAGCGAAGGTGCCGGTTATCAGTGTCTGTGATGCCATTCACCGCGAGGGCTATTCTTGGCAATGCGCCCATCCTCATGGGAGACCTCAGATGATCAACGTACGCACTGCCCGCATGCTCGCCGATTACAGGCGCTGGGCCGATCAGCGACTCTTCGACAGCCTCATGGCGCTGCCACCGGAAGAGCTCAACCGCAAACGGGTGTCGGTGTTCAGCAACATCATCGGCACCTTGAATCACATCTACATGGTGGACTGCATCTGGCAAGCGCATTTGGAGGGCCGAGGGCACGACTTCAAAACCTCCCATGACCTGCTCCATACCGAACTCCCCGAGCTGCGAATGGCGCAACAGGAGATCGATCAATGGTTCTGTGGATGGGCCTCGGCCCAGACCGACGATTCGCTGGATCAACCCATCGAATTCACCTCCGTCTCGGGGGACAGCGGGGTCATGAGTGCCGGCGCGATGCTGTTGCATGTGGTCAACCACGCCAGTTATCACCGAGGCTGGGTGGTCCAGATGTACGTCGAGATTCCGGCCCTGCCGCCGATCACTGACTTGTCGGTGTTTCTGCGCGAGGTTGCGGGGTACTGAATCGAGTTCCACCAATTCCCGCCCCAAACAAATCCCCTGTGGGCTTGTCCGCGATAGCGGAGTGTCAGGCGACATAGTTTTCTCTGTCAGGCCGCTATCGCGGGCAAGCCCGCTCCCACAGGTTATGTATCAGTTCAGGAGATTTGGGTCAGGCCTGAGGAATCAAACTCTGTCGGCAATCGAGCACCAACAGCGCACCACCCAGTTCGCTGCTGCCCACTTCCAGCGTAAACCCATGCAGGCTGACAATCGCCGCGACGATCGACAGGCCCAGCCCGAATCCGCTTTTCGGGTTACCGCCCTCGGCGCGATAGAAGCGCTGAAACACCGCCTCCCGTTCGGCCAGCGCGATGCCGGGGCCGGAGTCGAGTACTTCGATTCGTGTATGCCCGGCGTCATTCATCCCACGTAAAATCACCTTGCCACCCGGCGGCGTGAACTTGATCGAGTTGCTCAGCAAATTCGCCACGGCTTCGAACAGCAGCGCCCGGTCGCCATTGAGCCGGGGCAGGGACTCGGGCAGTTGCAGTTCAAAGGTCAGTTCGCCTTCTTCCGCCAGCGGCAGATAAAAGTCATGCAGTTCTTGCAGCAACGGCACCGGGTCCAGTTGCACGAAGCCCGAACGGCGCTGGCGATCCTCCAGCTCGGAAATCCTCAACAGTCCACGAAAACGCGCCATCAAGGTATCGGCCTCGCCGAGCACCGAATCCAGTTGCACGGCCAGCGTCGAACCGTCATCGGCCTGCTGCTGAATCCGGTACAGCTGCGCCCGCAGGCGCGTCAGCGGTGTGCGCAGGTCATGGGCGATGTTGTCGCACACGCCCTTGACCTCGTTCATCAAGCGCTCGATGCGTTCGAGCATGGCGTTGACGATGGCGGCGAGCATGTCCAGCTCGTCACGGCGGTTGGACAGCGGCAGGCGTCGGGTCAGGTCACCGGCGACGATGGCTTCGGCGCTGGCCTGGATCGCCCGGATCCGCCGCAGCGGTCGCCGTCTCAATAAGTGCCAGCCGGCGATGCCGGGCAGAATGGTCAGCGACACGCCCCACAGCAGCGCGTGCAGGATGATCCGGGTCACGGCAAACAGCGAACCGTTGTCCCGCACCAGCACCAGCCAGCGCCCGTCCAGGGTCCGGGTCGCCACGGCGTCGCAACTGTCGGCGGGCAGGGTCGGGTCGTCGGCGTCGACGCAGTCGCCAAGGATGTGAATCTTGCCGTCCAGCGGCAGGCCTTGGGGGATTTGGCGCAAGGGGCCGATGAGGTAGCGCTGCTGGTCATCGAACAGGCCATAGGCATCGATGCCGCGAATGTCGAAGGTCACGCTGGCGGCGAGGGCATCCTCCAGTTGTTCGCCCTGGAAGCGTGAAAACAGATGCTGACGTTGCATCAGCGAATGCTTGGCCAGGGTGTCCAGATAGCTGGACACCTCGTAATACATGACCCCCATGAGAATCCCGCTCCAGGCCACGAACAGCGAACTGTAGAGCGCCAGCAAGCGGCTGCTGGAGGAACGCCAGCCTTTAGAGGGGTTCAGCAATGACATAACCCGAGCCTCGCACCGTCCGAATCAGTGGGACTTTACCTGGCGGGTCGATCTTTTTGCGCAGACGGCCAATGTGCACGTCGATCAGGTTGGTGCCAGGGTCGAAGTGATAACCCCAGACCTCTTCGAAAATCATCATCCGCGACAGAATCTGCCCGGTGTTGCGCATCAGAAATTCCAGCAACTTGTACTCGGTGGGTAACAGCGTCAGCAACTGGCTGTCGCGGCTGGCCTCGTGGCTGATCAGGTTCAGCTCCAGATCGGCCACGCGCAATGTGGTGGCTTGGGCGGTCACGGTGTTTTGCCGGCGCAGCAAGACTTCGACCCGGGCGGCCATTTCATCGGTGGCGAACGGTTTGGTCAGGTAATCGTCGCCGCCGGCGCGCAGGCCGCGAACCCGTTCATCGACATCGGAGAGGGCGCTGATCATCAGGATCGGCGTGGCCACGCCCATGGTGCGCAGGGTGGTGACAATCGCCAGACCATCGAGCTCCGGCAGCATGCGGTCGAGGGTGATCAGGTCGTAGTCGCCGCTGACCGCGCGCTCCAGGCCTTCACGGCCATTGTCGACCCAATCCACGTCGAGGCCGTGGCTACTCAGTTCGGCGACGATTTCCCGGGCGGTCACAGCGTCGTCTTCGATGGTCAAGATGCGGGTCATAGGGCTTGCCTGATAATCGGTTCAATTCGAAGTGGGGCTCATTTTGCCAAGAATTACGCGCCGCTTTTTAAATTAACTTTCATGTTGCCTCGTGAGCCTGGCGCGAACGTTGATATCATCCGGCCATAACTCTAAAGGGAAGCTGCACTGTGCGCACTTTAATGGTTCGTGGCTGGATGCCGATGTTTTTGCTGTTGTGCATGTTCGACTCCTCCGCCTGGGCTGCCAACATGCCATGTTCGGGGAAGAAGGGCGGCATCGACCGTTGCGACGGCGAGCTGTTCCTGTGCAATGACGGCTCCATCAGTGGTTCGAAGAAAAGTTGCTCGGCGATGTTTGGCAGTAAAGACCAAGCGCGACCGCAGACGTTGTTGCAAGATGCCGGCGGCTGCGCCTGCGGCACCGGTACGTTTTGCACCGGGCCAAGAGGCGGGGTGTATTGCCTGACGCCCAGTGGCAACAAGAGTTACAAGCGCAAGTAGTTCGTTTGCGGTCAAAATGCAATGCATAAAACCCGCCGCCAGGGCCGGCTCCTTGCAAACTGCATGACCCTGAGAAGTTCATTGTTTTCAACTATTTGAAATAGAACGATTTGTTTAAATAGTGCGACTGGCACGTTGACTGCAATTGCTCGTTTGACGAGTTGTAACACCTGCCTGGAGCACTACAACTATGAACAGATCCTCTGATGGTTTTTATCCTGTCGCAGATGAGTTCAGCACGCTCTCGGGCGTGTCTTGGGCCGCTATCTTCGCCGGGGCCGCGGCGGCTGCGGCGTTGTCGCTGATCCTCGTGCTGCTTGGGTTCGGTCTGGGTTTTTCGGCGGTGTCGCCATGGGCCCATGAAGGCGTCAGTGCCAAGGGCCTGGGTATCTCGACGATTGTCTGGCTGGCCTTTACCCAGATTGTGGCTTCCGGGCTTGGCGGCTACATCGCCGGTCGCCTGCGGGTGAGATGGGCTTACATGCACGGCGATGAGGTTTACTTCCGCGACACGGCCCATGGCTTCCTGGCCTGGTGTCTCGCGACGCTGGTGACCGCAACCCTGGTGGTCGGCTCGGTCAGCAACATCGTCAGTGGCGGCGTGCAGGCCGGGGCCACGGTCGCCGGCGGTGCCGCCAGCGCCATGACCCAGGCTGCCGGCAGCGCTATCGGTAATACCGACAGTGACCCTTACGGTTACTTCGTCGACAGCCTGTTTCGCGATGATCGGCCAGTCGCCATCAGCGAGGACGCCGTCAATGGCACCGTCACCCGGATCTTCGCGCGCAGCCTGCGTAACGACGGTCAACTGGCGCCCGAGGATCGGACCTATCTGGCACAATTGGTCGCCCAACGGACCAACCTCACTCAAGCGGACGCCGAACGTCGTGTCGATGAAGTCTATGCCCGCACCCAAAAAGCCGTCGCCGACGCCAAACTGGCCGCGCAACAAGCGGCTGACACCGCGGCCAAAGTCGCAGCCTTGACGGCGTTGTGGATGTTCGTCGCGCTGCTGGCCGGGGCATTTTTTGCCAGCCTCGCCGCGATTTTCGGCGGTCGTCGTCGGGATGCCGTGGAGTACCTGGAAACCGATGCCTACGTGACCACCACCACTACAACCACGACGCTGCCACCTGTTCGCTAACCCAGGAGAACAATCATGCGCTCAATATTGCTGTTCCTTCTCGGCGTACCAATCCCGATCATCATTCTGATTGCCCTGTTCACGCATTGATTCCTTGTGGCCTTTGTTTACGCCGCTTTTACTGCAGTAGAAGCGGCGTTTTGCTTTTGCGCCGCTGATGCAGCGAGAATCGCCTCAGCGGGAGCACATCCGCTTCCACTTTTAATGTTGTGTTGCTTCACGGGAGAAATACCTTGAACAAAAAGGAAAGCAAACGGCAACTGGTGGCGATGCTCGAAAGCGGGCATTCGAAGAGCGAAATTTTCAAGACGCTGTCCGGAGGGGAGGTCAAGGATCGGGTGCTGGCATACTGGATCGGTGCTTATGCTGACCCCGCGCTGTGTCAGCGGCACTCCGGCAAGATCAAGACATTACTTTTCCTGACGATTGCTCAAGCGTTGCTCGGTGCAGTCCTCGGGTTCTTCCTCGGCTCGATGATCGGGCCAGGTGCCGCCGTGTTTTTCACTCTGTTTGCCGCCGTGGTGCCGCTGCTGTTCGCCTGGGGGTTTTATAAGAACGTTGCGCAGGCCTACACCATTTACGTGATCCTGTCTCTGAGCCAGTTTCCGCGAATGTTCCAGGGGTTTGAGGAGGATCCGCTGCTGACGCTCGTCGGTGCCGGAATCACTTTGGGCATGGTGTTTTTTGTCGCTTACCTCAAAACGCTGTTGTTCCCGGATCTGGGGTTTCTGGGTTCGAAGAAGGTCAAAGGGCACTACGTGTTTTCCAGCTGAAGATCGGTGCCGAGCGCGGCAGAAAAGGAAATGGCTTGAGGACGCCTTCGCGGGCAAGCCTCGCTCCTACAGGTTACGCGCCGATCATCGGGCACTGATTACCTGTAGGAGCGAGGCTTGCCCGCGAAGACTTCGGTACTGGCGCCGCAATTCTCAATCGATCGGCGTACCGACAAACACCTCAAGCTCCTCGGCATACTCTGTGAACGCGCTGATCCGCGGAAACTGCGCAGCCTGCACCTGATCCGGCACCACCAGGTTGGTAAAACTCCAGGCCACCGCCAGGGTAATCCCGTCCTGCGCAATCGAACCGTCGGTCTTCAGCGGCTGTTTTTCCAGCTCCCGCTCCAGCGCCGAATACGCCGCGGCCAATTGCCCTTCGACCCGTTCCACCCAGGGCGCGTACTGAATCTGCGCTGGTCGCAGGTTGCGTTCGTAGTAAAGCTGCACCGACTTTTCGCACGCTGCCAACGCCAGACCGATCAGTCGTAGCGAGCGCAAGCGTTGCTCCAGATTGTTGGGTATCAGGCTTTTACCCGGCGCGGCGAGAGCCTCGAGGTAGTCGATGATCAGTGTCGAATCCATCAACACCTCGCCATCATCCAGCACCAGTGTTGGCGCCTTGACCACTGGGTTGATCTGCTGGAACTGCTCGAAGTTTCTGAACACCGAAACCGACTCGTGCTCCAGCGGTATGCCCAGGCATTTGGCGGAAATGGCGACGCGCCGCACGTAGGGCGAATCCAGCATGCCGATCAGTTTCATTGAGCCTCTCCTTCAGACGGTCCTTGGGGGATGGACAACCTTAGCTGAGGTTCAGCGACCTGCAAACGGCCTCGCGCTAATCCTCAAAGGCTAATCTTCGAAGCCGACCTGCTCATGAATCTCATCGACCTTCAATTCCAGTCGATAAGCCACGGCGATGAACAGCGCCTGGCACAGGCACAAGGTCGCACTCAACGAGCGGAAGGCAAAGGAACTGCCTTCGTTGACCAGCAGCACGGTGTTGGCGCGCTTGGCCAACGGCGAGAGGTTGCTGTCGGTGATGATCAGGGTTTTCGCCTGATTGTGCTGGGCGATGCGCAGGCAGTGCTGGGTTTCTTTGCCGTAGGGCGTGAAGCTGATGGCGATCACCAGGTCATTGGCGCGCACGCTGCGCATCTGCTCGCGGTAACTGCCGCCCAGACCCGACACCAAATGGATGCGCTTATTGGTGTGTTGCAGGTTGTAGACCAGGTAATCGGCCACCGCGAACGAGCGGCGCACCCCGACCACGTAGATGTTGTCGGCATTCACCACCAAATCTACGGCTTTATCGAAGGCCTGATCATCGAGTTCCAGCCCCAGCCGTTCGATGCCCGACAGAGTGGCGTTGATGCATTCGCGTGCCAGATCGCCGCCGCTGGCCTTCTGCGACTTGTTGGCGATCATGCTGCGGATGCGTTGCTGGTAGTTCTGCACCGGTGTGGTTTTGTGGGTGTAGGCCTCGCGGAACAGCGCCTGCATTTCGCTGAAACCACTGAAGCCGAAACGCTGGGAAAACCGCACGATGGCCGACGGGTGCACTTCGCATTCACGAGCGATATCGCTAATGCGGTCGACCATGATCCGGTCGCTCTGCTGGCTCATGTAGCTGGCGATGCGTTTGAGCTGGCGCGGCAGGCTTTCGTATTCATCGGTGATCAGCTGCAACAAACGCTCGGCATTGATCGGAGGGCTGGCGAGATCGCTGTCGGGCGTGCTCCCGGTCGTAGCCGGCTGATCGGTGCGGGACATAAGGAATCCTTCTGGCTTGTGCTTATAGAGATGACAGGTCGCGTCATCCCCTGACAATAGGTGGGCTGTGCGCAGTCTACAGGGTAGGCCGGAATAAAATCTTGAGCTTGCGGCCGTCATGGGGTCTGCTGAAACGATGCACTGTGTCTGGAACGCTTGTGCAGAAGTTTATTGGAAAAAATATTCCACGTAAAAAATATTTAGAATAATTATTGATTGTTCGGTCCGGGTCGTTTTAGTCTGCATCCACCAAGAGTGTTCGGCGCCTTCATCGCCCCGAACGCAGGCTGATAAAAATAACAGGAGCCAGCATGGGCCAGACTCGTTTTGCCAGTGGGCGTCAATTGGATCTGATTTGCCTGGGGCGCCTTGGCGTCGACCTCTATGCGCAGCAAGTCGGGGCGCGGCTGGAGGATGTGAGCAGCTTCGCCAAATACCTCGGCGGTTCGTCCGCCAACATCGCTTTCGGCACCGCTCGGCTGGGTCTGAAGTCGGCGATGCTGAGCCGGGTAGGGGACGACCACATGGGCCGCTTCCTGGTTGAATCGCTGACCCGTGAAGGCTGCGACGTCAGCGGCATCAAGGTCGATCCGGAACGCCTGACCGCCATGGTCCTGCTGGGCCTCAAGGACCGCGAAACCTTTCCCCTGGTGTTCTACCGCGAAAATTGCGCCGACATGGCGTTGCGCGCCGAAGACATCAGCGAAGCCTTTATCGCCTCCAGCAAAGCCTTGCTGATCACCGGCACTCATTTCTCCACCGACGGCGTCTACAAGGCGAGCATCCAGGCGCTGGACTATGCCGAGAAGCACAACGTCAAACGGGTGCTGGACATCGATTATCGCCCGGTGCTCTGGGGGCTGGCCGGCAAGGCGGACGGCGAAACCCGGTTCGTCGCCGATCAGAACGTCAGCCAGCACGTGCAGAAAATCCTCTCGCGTTTCGATCTGATCGTGGGCACTGAAGAAGAGTTTTTGATCGCCGGTGGTTCCGAAGATTTGCTCACTGCATTGCAAAACGTCCGCCGCTTGAGCGCGGCGACGTTGGTGGTCAAGCTCGGCCCGCAAGGCTGCACGGTGATTCATGGGGTGATTCCGGCGCGTCTTGAAGACGGCGCGATCTATCCCGGCGTGCGCGTCGAAGTGCTGAATGTGCTGGGGGCCGGCGATGCCTTCATGTCGGGTTTCCTCAGCGGCTGGCTGGAGGACGCCAGCGACGAACGCTGCTGCCAGTTGGCCAATGCCTGCGGCGGTCTGGTGGTGTCGCGCCATGCCTGCGCCCCGGCGATGCCGACCCGTGCCGAACTCGACTATCTATTCAACAGCCCGGTGCCGATCACCCGGCCGGATCAGGACGCCGTGTTGCAGCGTCTGCATCAGGTCAGCGTGCCGCGCAAACAGTGGAAGCAACTGTTCATCTTCGCCTTCGACCATCGCGGGCAATTGGTGGAGCTGGCCCACAAGGGCGGGCGCGACCTGAACGCTATTGGCGAACTCAAACAACTCTTTATCAAAGCCGTGGAGCGGGTCGAGGCGGATCTGCGTGAACAGGGCGTCGAGGCTGATGTCGGCTTGTTGGCCGATCAACGCTTCGGTCAGGACGCGCTGAACGCCGCCACCGGTCGCGGCTGGTGGGTGGCACGGCCGGTGGAAGTGCAGGGTTCGCGGCCATTGGCGTTCGAACATGGGCGCTCGATCGGCAGCAACCTGATCGCCTGGCCGCAAGAACAGATCATCAAATGCCTGGTGCAATTCCATCCTGACGACGAGCCGCTGCTGCGTCTGGAGCAGGAAGCGCAGATCAAGGGTTTGTATCAGGCCTCGCAAGTCAGCGGTCATGAACTGCTGCTGGAAATCATTCCGCCCAAGGATCACCCGTCAACCCATCCAGACGTGCTGTATCGCGCGCTGAAACGCCTCTACAACCTGGGCATCTACCCAGCGTGGTGGAAGATCGAAGCGCAAAGTGCCGAGGAGTGGAAACAACTCGACGAGTTGATTCAACAACGCGATCCGTATTGCCGTGGCGTGGTGCTGCTGGGGCTGAATGCGCCAGCGGCGGCCTTGGCCGAAGGGTTTCAGCAAGCTAGCCAGAGCCAGACCTGCCGAGGTTTTGCCGTGGGCCGGACGATTTTCCAGGAACCGAGCCGCGCGTGGATGGCCGGTGAAATCGACGACGAAACGCTGATCCGCCAGGTGCAGGGCACGTTCGTCGAATTGATCGACGCCTGGCGCACTGCTCGGAGCTGAACAAATTGGCCGATTGATCGGGCTTTTGTGGCGAGGGAGCTTGCTCCCGCTGGACTGCGAAGCAGTCCCAAATCAACCGGCCCGGTGTATCAGGTAAACCGCATTCACAGGTTTGCGACTGCTTCGCAGTCGAGCGGGAGCAAGCTCCTCGCCACAGGTGATCGGTTGAACATTTTAAGAAAACATAAAAGGTGCAGCCATGCCCGCTATCCGAATTGGCATCAACCCGATCTCCTGGAGCAACGACGACTTGCCGTCCCTCGGTGGCGAGACGCCGTTGAGCACCGCCCTCAGCGAAGGCAAGGAAATCGGCTACGAAGGCTTCGAACTCAACGGTAAATTCCCCAAGGATGCCAAAGGCGTCGGCGACGTGCTGCGGCCCTACGACCTGGCGCTGGTCTCCGGCTGGTATTCCAGCCGTCTGGCCCGCCGTTCCGTGGCCGAGGAAATCGACGCCATCGCCAGCCATGTCGAGCTGCTGGCGAAGAACGGCGCGAAGGTGCTGGTCTATGGCGAAGTCGCCGACTCGATTCAAGGCCAGCGCATTCCCTTGGTCGAGCGCCCGCGTTCTCACACCGAGCAGGCGTGGCAGGAATACGCCGACAAACTCACCGAACTGGCACGCTTCACCCTGTCCCAGGGCGTGCGGCTGGCGTATCACCACCACATGGGCGCCTACGTCGAATCTCCTGCGGACATCGACAAACTGATGGCGCTGACTGGCAGTGAAGTCGGCCTGCTGTTCGATTCGGGCCACTGCTACATGGGCGGGGGTGAACCTTTGCAGGTGTTGCGCAAACACATCGAACGCATCTGCCACGTGCATTTCAAGGACGTGCGCAAACCGGTGGTGCAACTGGCGCGCAACAACCTGTGGAGCTTCCCGGATTGCATCATCAACGGCACGTTCACTGTGCCCGGCGATGGCGACATTGATTTCGGCGCCTTGCTCGACGTCCTGCTGGGCGCCGATTACCACGGCTGGTTGGTGGTCGAGGCCGAACAGGATCCGGCGGTGGCACCGAGTTACGTCTACGCCAAAAAAGGCTACGACACCTTACGTGCCTTGCTCAACGAGAGGACCGCGCAATGAGCCTGTTGGTCAAAAGCAATGCTCGCGGTCGGACCATGGTCGAGTTGGGGCAGGGTGAGCTGGAATACGTCGGTTTTGCCGCTTACCGCCTGAGCCTCGGCGAAATCCTGCCGGTCAGCGCCGACGACAAGGAACTGTGCCTGGTGCTGCTCAGCGGCCGGGTCAGCATCAAGGGTGAAGCGCCGGGGCAGGGTGCGTTCGATTGGGACAACATCGGCGATCGCCAATCGGTGTTCGAAGACAAATCGCCGTTCGCCGCGTACTTGCCACCGGGCAGTCAGGCGCAAGTGGTCGCGCTCAGCGATGTGCAGATTGCCGTCTGCTCTGCGCCTGGCTCCACTACGGAAGCTAAAAGCGAAAAGATCGCAGCCTTCGGCAGCTCCTACAGCCCACGGCTGATCAAGCCAGACAGCATGAAACGCAGCATGCGCGGCAAGGGCGCTAACACCCGTTACGTCTGCGACATTTTGCCAGACACCGAGCCAGCCCATTCGCTGCTAGTGGTGGAAGTGCGCACACCGTCCGGACACTCGTCGAGCTACCCGCCGCACAAGCACGACACCGACGATCTGCCGCACCAGAGCTTTCTCGAAGAAACCTATTACCACCAGATCAACCCGCCCCAAGGCTTCGTGTTCCAGCGGGTGTACACCGACGATCGCAGCATCGACCAGGCCATGGCCGTGGAAAACAGCGACCTGGTGGTCGTGCCCAAGGGCTATCACCCGGTCAGCGTGCCCTACGGCTACGAGTCGTATTACCTGAACGTGATGGCCGGCCCGAAACGCGTCTGGCAGTTCCATAACGATCCGCAGCACAGTTGGCTGCTTGATCTCTGAACTAAAAAGCCTGAATTCCCACATTCGAACGGAGAACAAGAACAATGAGCGACGCCCAGGTAATAGGCCATTACATCGACGGTCAGGTGCAAGACAGCGGCAGCGAGCGGTTCAGCAATGTCTTCAACCCGGCCACCGGCAGCGTTCAGGCGCGAGTCGGGCTGGCCAGTCAGAAGACCATTGATGAAGCTGTCGCCTCGGCTTTGAAGGCGTTCCCGGCGTGGTCCGAACAATCGTCGCTACGCCGTTCGCGGGTGATGTTCAAGTTCAAGGAACTGCTCGACCGCCATCACAACGAACTGGCGGAAATCATTAGCCGCGAACACGGCAAAGTGTTCTCGGACGCCAAGGGCGAAGTGACGCGCGGCATCGAAATCGTCGAGTACGCCTGCGGTGCGCCGAACCTGTTGAAAACCGAGTTCAGCGACAACATTGGCGGTGGCATCGACAACTGGAACCTGCGCCAGCCGTTGGGCGTTTGTGCCGGCGTAACCCCGTTCAACTTCCCGGTGATGGTGCCGCTGTGGATGATCCCGATCGCGCTGGTCACCGGTAATTGCTTCATCCTCAAACCCTCCGAGCGGGACCCGTCGGCCAGTTTGCTGATGGCGAAATTATTGACCGAAGCCGGTTTGCCGGACGGTGTGTTCAACGTGGTCCAGGGTGACAAGAGCGCGGTCGACGCCTTGCTGCAACACCCGGACATCGAGGCAATTTCCTTTGTCGGCTCGACGCCGATTGCCGAATACATCCACCAGCAAGCGACCTCGCGCGGCAAACGTGTACAGGCGCTGGGCGGGGCGAAGAACCACATGATCGTCATGCCCGATGCCGATCTGGACCAAGCGGCAGATGCATTGATCGGTGCTGCGTACGGTTCGGCCGGTGAGCGCTGCATGGCGATTTCGATTGCCGTGGCAGTCGGTGATGTTGGCGACCAACTGATTGCCAAACTGCTGCCGCGCATTGACCAACTGAAAGTCGGCAACGGCATGCAGGGCGACAGCGATATGGGGCCGCTGGTGACCGCCGAGCACAAGGCCAAGGTCGAAGGCTTTATCGGCGAAGGCGTGACCCAGGGCGCGCAGCTGATTGTCGACGGGCGCAACTTCAAGGTGCCGGGGGCCGAGAACGGTTTCTTCGTCGGCGCGACGCTGTTCGACAACGTCACGACCGAGATGAGCATCTACCAGCAAGAGATCTTCGGACCGGTGCTGGGCATCGTGCGCGTGCCGGATTTCGCCAGCGCCGTGGCACTGATCAATGCCCATGAGTTCGGCAACGGCGTGTCGTGTTTTACCAGCGACGGCGGCATTGCTCGCTCGTTTGCCCGCAACATCAAGGTCGGCATGGTCGGCATCAACGTACCGATTCCGGTACCGATGGCCTGGCACTCGTTCGGCGGTTGGAAGCGCTCGCTGTTCGGTGATCACCACGCTTACGGTGAAGAAGGCATTCGCTTCTACAGCCGCTACAAAAGTGTGATGCAGCGCTGGCCTGACAGCATCGCCAAGGGCCCTGAATTCAGCATGCCGACTGCCAAATAATCCACGTGTGCGGAGAACAACAGAAAATGAGCAAACCCCTGCGTTTCGCCCTGAACCGTATGGTTGCCCCACGTTTGTCCCTGCCCGCGTTCATCGAGTTGGCGGTGACGCTCAAGGCCGATGCCATCGAGATCCGCAACGACCTCAAGGGCGTCGAGATCGAGGACGGCACCGCACCCGAATACGTCCGTGAATTGTGCGCGGTCAAAGGCATCACCGTGCTGTCGATCAACGCGCTGTATCCGTTCGATGTCTGGAATGACGAGCGCCGCGCACACGCGCTAAAGCTTGCTGCTTATGCCCGTGATTGCGGCGCGCAGGGTTTAGTGATGTGCCCGTTGAACGACCGTGCCGATCTACGAACCGAGGCGCAGCGTGCTTCCGGGCTGCGCACAGCGTTGAGTGAACTGGCGCCGATTCTGCGTGATCACGGCATCCTCGGTTTCATCGAGCCGCTGGGGTTCGAAGAATGCTCGCTGCGGCGCAAACGCACCGCGGTCGATGCAATCAAGGCCATCGGTGGGCTGGATGTGTTCCGTCTGGTGCATGACACCTTTCACCATCACCTGGCCAGCGAACATGAGTTCTTCCCCGAGCTGACCGGGCTGGTGCACATCTCCGGCGTCGAAGATGCCGAGGCACCGCTGGCGACCATCCGCGACGGCCATCGGGTGCTGGTGGGCGAGGGCGACATCCTCGGCAACGCGGCACAGATCGAAACCTTGCTCGCTACTGGCTACAGCGGTTACCTGTCGTTCGAACCGTTCGCCGACAGCGTCCATGGCCTGGCGGATATCCAGACGGCGATTGGCGCGAGCATGGATCACCTGCAGAAATCCCTGGCCTGACCACTGTTATCGGGACTGATGGAGATCAACTGTGGGAGCGGGCTTGCTCGCGAAGACGGCGGCACATTCAACATTGAAGTCGCCTGACACACCGCTTTCGCGAGCAAGCCCGCTCCCACATTGATCGGATTTGCATTCACAAAAAGGTGCAAGCATGACCACAACAAGACTGACCATGGCCCAGGCCCTGGTGAAATTCCTCGATAACCAGTACATCGAGGTCGATGGGGTTCAGAGCAAATTCGTCGCCGGGATCTTTACCATTTTCGGCCACGGTAATGTGCTGGGTCTGGGGCAAGCCCTGGAGCAGGACAGCGGCGACCTGATCGTCCATCAGGGCCGCAACGAGCAAGGCATGGCCCACGCCGCCATCGGTTTTGCCAAGCAACACCTGCGGCGCAAGATCTACGCCTGTTCTTCATCGGTGGGCCCGGGTGCGGCGAACATGCTGACCGCTGCCGCGACGGCCACTGCCAACCGTATTCCCTTGCTGCTGTTGCCCGGCGACGTTTATGCATGCCGCCAACCGGACCCGGTGTTGCAACAGATCGAGCAGTTCCACGACCTGAGCATCAGCACCAACGATGCGTTCAAGGCCGTGAGTAAATACTGGGACCGGATCAACCGTCCCGAGCAACTGATGACCGCGGCGATCCACGCCATGCGCGTGCTCACCGACCCTGCCGAAACCGGCGCGGTGACCCTGGCCTTGCCGCAAGACGTGCAGGCCGAGGCTTACGACTATCCTGATTATTTCTTGCAAAAACGCGTGCACCGCATCGAGCGCCGCCCGGCCACCGAAGCGATGCTCGGTGATGCGCTGGCGCTGTTCAAAGGCAAGCGCAAACCGCTGATCATCTGCGGTGGTGGGGTCAAATATTCCGGCGCCAATGTAGCGTTGCAGGCGTTCGCCGAACGCTTCGACATTCCCTTCGCCGAAACCCAGGCCGGCAAGAGCGCGGTGGTGTCCAGCCATCCGCTGAACGTCGGCGGGATCGGCGAAACCGGTTGCCTGGCGGCGAATCTGTTGGCCAAGGATGCTGATTTGATCATCGGTGTTGGCACCCGTTATAGCGACTTCACCACGGCCTCGAAATCCTTGTTCAAACATCCGGAGGTGCAATTCCTCAACCTCAATATCAGCCCCTGTGACGCACTGAAACTCGACGGCATGCAGCTGCTGGCGGACGCCAAAACCGGCTTGAGCGCCCTGGCCGATGTGTTGGGCGACTATCGCTCGAGCTGGGGCGATCAACCCCGCCAGGCCAAGGTGCAGCTGGATGAGGAAGTGGATCGCATCTATCAGGTTGAGTATCAGACCGAGGATTTCGTCCCGGAAATCAACGACCACATGGACCCGGCGGTGCTGCGCGAATTCATCGAGCTGACCGGTTCCTGCCTGACCCAGAGCCGGGTACTCGGCGTGCTCAATGAAACCCTGGCCGATGACGCCGTGATCGTCGCCGCCGCTGGCAGTTTGCCCGGTGACTTGCAGCGCAGCTGGCGCAGCAAGGGCGTGAACACTTACCACGTCGAGTACGGTTATTCGTGCATGGGTTACGAGGTGAACGCCGCACTGGGCGTGAAGCTCGCCGAGCCTGAGCGTGAGGTCTACGCACTGGTGGGCGACGGCTCCTACATGATGCTGCACTCGGAACTGGCGACCTCGATCCAGGAGCGACGCAAGATCAACGTGGTACTGCTGGACAACATGACCTTCGGCTGCATCAACAACCTGCAAATGGAACACGGCATGGACAGCTTCGGTACCGAGTTCCGTTTCCGTAATCCGCAAACCGGCAAGCTCGATGGCGGTTTCGTGCCGGTGGATTTCGCCATGAGCGCGGCGGCTTACGGCTGCAAGACTTACAAAGTGAACACCGTTGAAGCGTTGCAAGCTGCGTTGGCGGATGCGCGGTTGCAGACGGTGTCGACGCTGATCGATATCAAGGTCCTGCCCAAAACCATGATTCACAAATACCTGTCGTGGTGGCGGGTCGGCGTGGCGCAAGTCTCCACCAGCGCCCGCACCGACGCGGTGGCCAAGACCCTCAACGAACGACTGGCCAAGGCCCGTCAATACTGATTGCCCTGAACGAACCCACAGGAGTGTTTATATGTCTTTGCTTTCCAATTCGTTGCGGATCGGCGTTATCGGCACCGGGGCCATCGGCCAGGATCATATCCGTCGTTGCAGCCAGACCTTGCTCAACAGCCAGGTCGTCGCGGTCACCGACATCAATTTGCAGCAAGCGGCCAAGGTCGTTTCCGATCTGAAACTGACTGCCGAGGTCTATCCCGACGGTCATGCGCTGATCAAGGCACCGGAAGTCGAAGCAATCCTCGTGACCTCCTGGGGCCCGAGCCACGAAGAGTTCGTGCTGG
The DNA here is from genome assembly GCF_054668495.1 of Pseudomonas sp. S2_A02. NCBI lineage: Bacteria > Pseudomonadati > Pseudomonadota > Gammaproteobacteria > Pseudomonadales > Pseudomonadaceae > Pseudomonas > Pseudomonas sp. S2_A02. The sequence goes on from NZ_CP162776.1 coordinate 6,132,877, forward strand.
CGGCGATTGCCGCCGGCAAACCGGTGTTTTGCGAGAAGCCGCTGGCGGTCACCGCCGAAGGCTGCCGCAAGATCGTCGAGGCCGAAGTGGCCCACGGCAAACGACTGGTGCAGGTCGGTTTCATGCGCCCATACGATGAAGGTTATTGCGCGTTGAAAGCAGTGATCGACAGCGGCCAGATCGGCGAGCCGCTGATGCTGCATTGCGCCCACCGCAACCCGACCGTGGGTAAAAACTACAAGACCGACATGGCGATCACCGACACGCTGATCCATGAGCTGGACGTGTTGCGCTGGTTGCTCGACGACGATTATGTGTCGGTGCAAGTGGTGTTCCCGCGCAAGACCAGCAAGGCCCATGCCCATTTGAAAGACCCGCAAATCGTGCTGCTGGAAACCGCCAAGGGCACGCGCATCGATGTGGAGGTGTTCGTCAACTGCCAGTACGGCTACGACATCCAGTGCGAAGTGGTGGGGGAGACCGGCATCGCCAAACTGCCGGAACCGTCGCAAGTTCAATTGCGCAGTGGGGCGAAACTGTCCAATGCGATTCTGATGGACTGGAAGGACCGGTTCATCGCCGCGTATGACGTCGAGTTGCAGGCGTTCATCGATGGCGTGCGGGCCGGGCAGGTCGGCGGGCCGTCGGCGTGGGATGGTTTCGCGGCAGCGGTGGCGGCGGATGCCTGCATCGAAGCGCAGAACAATGGCCAGATCGTAAAAGTCGGCCTGCCAGACCGCCCCCGCTTCTACGGCTAACCCCTATCCCCCTGTAGGAGCGAGGTTTGCCCGCGAAGACGGACGTTCAGCCGACATCAATGTTGAATGTGCCGACGCTTTCGCGGGCAAGCCTCGCTCCTACGGGGACGGTGTCGATTTCTGGCTAAGGAGAACAACACTAATGCGCATCGCACTAGACCCCTACATGTACCGCAACCTGTCCCTGGGCAAGATGGTCGACAAGGTTGCCGAACTCGGTTACGAACACATCGAGCTGTCGCCCCGGGAAGATTTCCTGCCGTTTTATAAAGCCCCGCGGGTCGACAAGGCGCGGATCAAGGAATTCCGCAAAGCCCTGAGCGACACCGGGGTCAAACTCTCTTCCTTATTACCGATGTACCACTGGGCTGCTGCCGACGAAGGTTTGCGTGTGGCCGCCGTGCGTAACTGGAAGCGCGCGATCCAGATTGCCGTGGAGATGGACTGCGAACTGGTCAACACCGAGTTCACCGGCCAGTCGGACAACCCGCTGGTGTGCGAAAGCCAGTTCATGCGCTCCATGGACGAGCTGATCCCCGAGTTTGAGCGCGAAGGCGTCAAGCTCGATATCCAGGCCCACCCTTACGACTTCTGCGAGCGCAATAACGAGTCGGTCGACATCATCCGCGGTCTGGACCGGGACTGGATCAACTACCTCTACGCCGCGCCGCACACATTTTTCTATGACGACGGTGTCGGTGATATCGCCTCGATGCTCAAGTACGCCGGCTCAAAGCTGAGCCACCTGATCATCGCCGATACCTACAACCACAAGGCTTCCTCGGGCTTGCGCTACATCGTCAACCCGCCGGGCGTCACCGCCACCGTGCACCAGCATCTGGACATCGGCCAGGGCGAGGTCGACTGGGAAGCGTTTTTCGGCACCCTGCGCGAAATCAAGTTCGACGGCATCGCTACCGTCTCGGTATTCGCCTGGGAAGACCGGCCGGACGAGTCCAATCGCATGATGCTCGAATGCGTGACCCGAGAACTCTGCCAATAACCCCCGTAACCGATCGTTCCCACGCTCCGCGTGGGAATGCATCCCGTGACGCTCTGCGTCACAAAGCGGACGCAGAGCGTCCATGGCGGCATTCCCACGCAGAGCGTGGGAACGATCATAAGAGGAGTTGATTCATGCGTATCGGACTTGTCGGTTACGGCCATGGCGGCCGGTTTTTCCATGCTCCGCTGATCAGCAGTTTGCCGGCGGCGACCTTCGTGGGCGTGGTCACCCGTTCCGCCGAGCGCCGGCAACTGCTGGCAGTGGACCATCCCGGTGTGCCGGCCTTCGATAGCATCGGCCAATTGGTCGAAGCCGGGGTCGATGTGTTGGTGATCTCCACGCCGCTCAAAGGGCGCCCGGCGCTGGTGCTGGACGCCATCGAACATGAGGTAGCGGTGGTCAGCGACAAGCCGTTTGCTGCTGATGCACAACAGGCGCAAACCTTGATCACCATGGCCGAGCGCCAAGGCGTGCAACTGAGCGTCTACCAGAACCGGCGCTGGGACTCGGACTTTCTCACCGTGCGCAAACTCATCGAGTCCGGTGCGCTGGGTCAGGTCACCCGTTTCGAATCACGGATCGAGCGCTATTCGCCGCAGTCGGTGAACAATGGCAGCGGTGGCGGTTTCCTGCGCGATCTGGGCAGCCATCTGGTGGATCAGGCGCTCCTGTTGTTCGGCCCCGTTACCCGGGTTTATGCCGAACTGGATTACCTCGAAAAAGGCCAGACCTTCGACAACGGCTTCTTTATGGCCCTGACCCATGCCAATGGCGTGATCTCGCACCTGGGCGGCAGTTGCCTGCAAAACACCCCCGGCCCGCGCTTTCGCGTGACCGGCACCCAGGGCTGCTACAGCGTCGACGGTCTGGATGGGCAGGAGGCGTCTTCCCTTGCCGGGCTCACGCCGAAATCCGAAGGCGAGCGCTGGGGCGTCGAAGAGCACCGGCGTTGGGGCTGGTTCGAGCAGGGCGAGGTGCGTGAGCGGGTGCCGTCCGAGCGTGGCTGCTGGAACCAGTTCTATTTGCAGCTACAAACCGCGTTACAGAGCGGTGGCCCACTGCCGGTCGACGCCCGTGATGCACTGGCGACCACCCGCGTACTAGACGCTGCGCGGCTAAGTTTCGAGCGGCATCAAGTGGTGGCACTGAGCCCGTTCGAGAGTCATGGAATAAAATCAGAATAAAATTCTAAAATGAGTTGATATAGAAATTATTTTCCAATAAAGTCATTTCCAGGTTGCCGACTATCAACGTCCGATCACGTTCAAGCAGGCCTTGAACGGGTGAAGGACGCACCAAAAACAAGAAACAAAAGCCAGGTACCGTCGATGAAAACCTTCAACTCTGCTTTGCATGCTTTACGTTCCGCGCTGCACCTCTCTCGCGACCTGCCTCGCGTCTCGTTTCATTCCTTCTTTCGCTTGCTTTGCGTCGAACGCAACGGCGCCCTGGTCTGCTGTATTCCGGGTGCACCGATTGTCCGCTTGCCCACTCACTGAAATCGTCACGCCTTATCCATAAAACCAACAAGAATGTGGAGAAAGACTTTTCATGAAGACCAAGATCCGTTTCGCCTCGCTGGCCTTGTCCCTGATGTTCGCCAGCGGCGCCGCACTCGCTGACATGAAGATCGGCGTCAGCATGTCGCAGTTCGATGACACCTGGCTGACCTACCTGCGCGAATCCATGGACACCAAAGCCAAGTCCTATCCCGATGGCGTCAAGTTGCAGTTCGAAGACGCCCGCAGCGACGTGGTCAGGCAGTTGAGCCAGGTAGAAAGCTTCATCAGCCAGAAGGTCGACGCCATCGTGGTCAACCCGGTCGATACCGCCGCCACCAAAAAAATCACTGAAGCAGCGGTCAAGGCCGGTATTCCACTGGTGTACGTCAATCGTCGTCCCGATGACATGAACCTGCCCAAAGGCGTGGTCACTGTCGCGTCCAACGATCTGGAGGCCGGCCAGATGCAGATGCAGTACCTGGCTGACAAAATGGGCGGCAAGGGCGACATCGTGATTCTGCTCGGTGATTTGGCCAACAACTCCACTACCAACCGCACCAAGGGCGTAAAAGAGGTGCTGACCAAGTACCCGAACATCAAGATCGAGCAAGAGCAGTCCGGCATCTGGTCGCGGGACAAGGGCATGACCCTGGTCAACGACTGGCTGACCCAAGGCCGCAAATTCGACGCGGTGGTCTCTAACAACGACGAGATGGCGATTGGCGCGGCAATGGCCCTGCAACAGGCCGGCGTCGCCAAAGGCAGTGTGCTGATCGCCGGTGTCGACGGTACGCCCGACGGTTTGAACGCGGTGAAGAAGGGTTCTCTGCTGGTCTCGGTGTTCCAGGACGCCAAGGGGCAGGCGGACGGTTCGATCGACACGGCGGTGAAAATGGCCAAGAACGAACCGGTCGAGCCGGCTGTGTGGGTGCCATATCGTTTGATCACGCTGCAAAACGTCGACACCTTCAAATAGTCCGTCCGTTCGATAACAACAATAAGCACGCAAGGTTGCAACGCGACCTTGCTGATGGAGTACCTGATCATGTTCGCTTCAGCGACTGCTTCGAGCACCCCGTTAATGGGTGTCCAGCCAACTGCAACACCTGTCGATGAGCCGTACCTGCTGGAGATCATCAACGTCAGCAAGGGGTTTCCCGGTGTGGTGGCCTTGTCTAACGTACAACTGCGGGTGCGTCCCGGTTCCGTGCTGGCGCTGATGGGCGAGAACGGCGCCGGCAAATCCACCCTGATGAAAATCATTGCCGGCATCTACCAGCCGGACGCCGGCGAGTTGCGCCTGCGGGGCAAGCCGGTGGTCTTTGAAACACCACTGGCTGCGCTCCAGGCCGGGATCGCGATGATCCACCAGGAACTCAACCTGATGCCGCACATGAGCATCGCCGAGAACATCTGGATCGGCCGCGAACAGCTCAACGGTCTGCACATGATCGATCACCGCGAAATGCACCGTTGCACCGCCAAACTGCTGGAGCGTCTGCGGATCAACCTCGACCCGGAAGAGTTGGTGGGCAACCTGAGCATCGCCGAACGGCAGATGGTCGAGATCGCCAAGGCTGTGTCCTATGACTCCGACGTCCTGATCATGGATGAGCCGACCTCGGCCATCACCGATAAAGAAGTCGCGCATCTGTTCTCGATCATTGCCGACCTCAAGAGCCAGGGCAAAGGCATCATCTACATCACCCACAAAATGAACGAAGTGTTCAGCATCGCCGATGAAGTGGCGGTGTTCCGTGACGGCGCCTACATCGGCCTGCAACGGGCCGACAGCATGGACGGTGACAGCCTGATCTCGATGATGGTCGGCCGCGAGCTGAGCCAGTTGTTCCCGGTACGCGAGAAGCCGATCGGCGATCTGTTGCTGTCGGTACGCGACCTCAAGCTGGAGGGCATTTTCAAAGACGTCTCCTTCGACCTGCACGCCGGTGAGATCCTTGGCATCGCCGGGTTGATGGGCTCGGGGCGGACCAATCGTCGCCGAAGCGATTTTCGGCATCACCCCAAGCGATGGTGGCGAAATCCGCCTCGACGGGGAAGTGGTGCGCATCAGCGATCCGCACATGGCGATCGAGAAGGGCTTCGCGCTGTTGACCGAAGATCGCAAACTCAGCGGCCTGTTCCCGTGCCTGTCGGTGCTGGAGAACATGGAAATGGCCGTCTTGCCGCATTACGTCGGCAACGGTTTCATCCAGCAGAAAGCCCTGCGGGCGTTGTGTGAAGACATGTGCAAGAAGCTGCGGGTGAAAACCCCTTCGCTGGAGCAATGCATCGACACGCTGTCCGGCGGTAATCAGCAGAAGGCCTTGCTGGCGCGCTGGCTGATGACCAATCCGCGCATCCTGATTCTCGACGAGCCGACCCGGGGCATCGATGTGGGTGCCAAGGCCGAGATCTACCGGCTTATTTCCTACCTCGCCTGCGAAGGCATGGCAGTGATCATGATTTCCTCGGAGTTGCCGGAAGTGCTGGGCATGAGCGATCGGGTCATGGTCATGCACGAGGGCGACCTGATGGGCACGCTCGACCGCAGCGAAGCGACCCAGGAACGAGTGATGCAACTGGCCTCGGGCATGTCCGCGGTTCACTAATGGATGCCAGTGGTGGCCTTGGCCGCCGTCGGCGACGCAATAGAAGGGTGAGTGGTTATGAACGCGATACTGGAAAACAAGCCTGCGGTGGCACCGGTCAAGAGTCGTCGGCGCTTTCCGACCGAGTTGAGTATTTTCCTGGTGCTGATCGGCATTGGCCTGGTCTTCGAAATGTTCGGCTGGATCGTGCGGGACCAGAGCTTCCTGATGAACTCTCAGCGACTGGTGCTGATGATCCTGCAAGTGTCGATCATCGGCCTGCTGGCGATCGGGGTGACCCAGGTCATTATCACCACCGGTATCGACCTGTCTTCCGGCTCGGTGCTGGCGCTGTCGGCGATGATTGCCGCCAGCCTGGCCCAGACCTCTGACTTTGCTCGGGCGGTGTTTCCGTCCCTGACTGACTTGCCGGTGTGGATTCCAGTGATCGTCGGGCTTGGGGTGGGATTGCTGGCGGGGGCGATCAACGGCAGCATCATTGCGATCACCGGGATTCCACCGTTCATTGCCACCCTCGGCATGATGGTCTCGGCCCGCGGCCTGGCGCGCTATTACACCGAAGGTCAGCCGGTGAGCATGCTCTCGGATTCCTACACGGCCATCGGACACGGCGCGATGCCGGTGATCATCTTTCTGGTGGTGGCGGTGATCTTTCACATCGCCCTGCGCTACACCAAGTACGGCAAGTACACCTACGCCATCGGCGGCAATATGCAGGCGGCGCGTACCTCCGGGATCAACGTCAAGCGGCATTTGGTGATCGTCTACAGCATTGCCGGTTTGCTTGCAGGCCTCGCCGGAGTGGTGGCGTCGGCACGGGCCGCGACCGGGCAGGCCGGGATGGGCATGTCTTATGAACTGGATGCGATTGCCGCAGCAGTGATCGGCGGCACCAGCCTGGCCGGTGGCGTAGGGCGGATCACCGGCACCGTGATTGGCGCGTTGATCCTCGGGGTCATGGCCAGCGGCTTTACCTTTGTCGGTGTTGATGCTTATATTCAAGACATCATCAAAGGGCTGATTATTGTAGTGGCGGTGGTCATCGACCAGTACCGCAACAAGCGCAAACTCAAGCGCTGAAGCCGGACTAAACGCGAAAATGCGCCACGCCTGACCCGCGTGGCGCAGCCGTTTGTCTTCTATATACAGCCGCTCGACTGAATTTCTTGCTATAAACGCACTCCGATAAGCGGCTCAAAGCCTGCCGTAGCTCACTTTCACGGCTTTGTCGGACAGATTTGCTGTCTTTTCAGTTGCTGAGGCCTCAAGTCGGCCTTAGACTGCCGCCCCTCGTAAATTGAGTGCCGGGTGGCGCTTGGAATAAACGGCGCCTTTCCAATGACCGCTTCAGGTTCAACGGATCGCTCCCTAATTCGCCTTAATGCACGTTTTTTTATAGAGATATCAATGACAAAGGACAAGTTGCTGGCCATGCCGGCGGATGACTACATGAATGCCGAGCAACATGCTTTTTTCTCCGAGCTGTTGCAGAACATGAAAGTCGAAACCCATGAGCGCATCGAACAGAATCGCATCGCCATCGAGAGCCTGGACACCCCGGCCGATCCGGCTGACGCGGCTTCCGTCGAAGAAGAGCGTACCTGGCTGGTGAACGCGATCGATCGCGATCAGCGTATGCTGCCTCAGTTGGAACAAGCCCTGGAACGTATCAAGGAAGACAGTTTTGGCTGGTGCGACGATAGCGGCGAGGCCATCGGCCTGAAACGCCTGCTGATCAGCCCGACCACCAAGTACTGCATCGAAGCTCAAGAGCGTCACGAGCAGATCGACAAGCACCAGCGTCAGGCCTGATTCTGTGGGGCAACCAGTTAATAACTGGTTGCCCCTGAAAAGATCGCAGCCTTCGGCAGCTCCTACAGGTTTATGCGAACCTCTGTAGGAGCTGCCGAAGCCTGCGATCTTTGCTTTTCGACGTCTGTGAAAACACCCCCGCACTTCTATTGATCTGCTTCAACCCCCCACTACTAATGGACCATGGATAATGGCTTTGTAGTGGCGTTTAATGCGATCACAACAACTAGAAGACGCGTGGGGTGACGAAGATGACGAGGGACGGATCTCTGGTTGAGGCAATGCCTGCACCAGTACTTTTGCCGAAAAACCTTTGGCTGACGCCGACCCTGCAAAGCATCGCCCTGATGCTATTGCTGTGCGGCATGGCATTGGCTGGCTGGTCGCTTTACCTTGGCCTGCCATTGGCCGTGCTGATTATCTGGCTCCCGCGCCTGCGCTCGCGCACTCTCCCTGAGGCAACCGCTGCGGACAGCATCAGCGCCATCGCCGGATTGACTCGCGATCTCTCTTACACCACCAGTCATAACGCTTTGTCAGCCGCCGGCGTGGCCTATTCGGTTAAGCAACTGGCAGACAAACTGCAATCGCAACTCAATGCCGCGGCGCAGATTGTCAGCAGCGCTGAAGTGATGATCGCCACCGAGCACGCTACATCGAAACTCAGTCGGGAAGCCTTGAGCGCAGCCAGTGAAGCTCATCAGAGCAGCGCGGCCGGGCGTACGGAACTGGTCGAGTCCATTGCGCGCATGCATCAACTCAGTCAGCGCGCCAGCAGCAGCCGCGAGTTGATCGAAGCCCTGAGCCTGCGCAGCGACGATATCCAGCGAGTAACGCTGGTAATCCAGTCTATCGCCAGCCAGACCAATTTGTTGGCGCTGAACGCGGCCATCGAAGCGGCGCGGGCCGGTGAGCACGGTCGCGGTTTTGCGGTGGTGGCCGATGAGGTTCGGGGGCTGGCTGCGCGCACGGCGACGGCGACCGGTGAAGTCGGGGAGATGGTCGCCGACATTCAACAACGCACGGCGCAAGTGGTGGAACAGATTCGTCAACTGGCGAGCGATCTCAATACCGGTGTTGCGCAAGTCGAGCACACCGGACAGCACCTGGAAAACATCGCGCGCCTGGCCGCTGGCGTTGAAAGGCAGGTCGGGGAAATCGCTCAAGGCGCGGACACCAACCGCGAACAACTCGACAGTCTGTTCCACGCTATCGAACAGATGCGCAGCGATTTGGCGATCAGCGACCAGCAGACTCAGCGGCTCGCCCAGGCTGCGGTGCAAATGGAAGGGCAGGCCGAAACCATCAGCGAACGCCTCGCCGCAGTCGGGCTGGATGACTATCACCAGCGGATTTACGATCTGGCCCGCGAAGGCGCGAGTCAGATCGCGGCACGCTTCGAAGCGGATATCGATCAGGGCCGGATCAGCCTCGATGACCTGTTTGATCGCAACTACCAAACGATCCCCAACACCAGCCCGGCCAAATACCAGACCCGTTTCGACCGCTACACCGATCAGGTATTGCCGGCGATCCAGGAACCGTTGTTGCCGCGCCATGAGGGCCTGGTGTTCGCCATCGCCTGCACGCAGCAGGGTTATGTGCCGACCCATAACACCGTGTTCAGCAAACCGCTGACCGGTGATGTGCAGGTCGATACCCTGCAAAACCGCACCAAGCGCAAATTCGCCGACCGCACCGGGATCCGCTGCGGTAGCCATCAACAGGCCGTGTTGTTGCAGACTTACACCCGCGACACCGGTGAACTGATGCACGACCTGTCGGTGCCGATCATGCTCAAGGGCCGGCATTGGGGTGGTTTGCGCCTGGGTTACAAGCCGGAAAGCCCTCGCTGAAAGCTCAGTCGATTGTTTACCGGGCGCTTGGGTGTCGAAGTGCCCGACAGCCTGCATTGAACTCAGCTAGTGGATTTGGTGCATGCGCAGGTTCAAATCATCGACCACATGCGCCCAATCGGCGTCTTCACGCAGTTGTTCCTTGAGGAAGCCGGCTTGTTGCGGGGTCCAGAACTCGGCATCGATGAGTTTCTTGTCATCGGCCAAGGGGGAATGACGGGCAATGAAATCGTCGATGGCCTTCTCGCTGGAGTCCAGGCCGAGCTGGTCGAACAAGCCTTTCAAATCATGTGTGGGTGAATCCATCTTCATCTCCTTGCAGATAATCTGTCGCGCCAAGAGTTCGATAGGGGTTTAGCAGCTTTTTCCGGATTCGCCACCGATGATAGCGATGAGCTATTGCCTGTCGTTGTTCCAGCGATTACGATGCCGCGCGTTTTTGGCGTCACCAAGCCGCCATTAAAAGTGTCCGTACATGGATGTTGTCGTCCCAGACTCAGCGCCTTGCGGTGCCGATTTGACCATCCATTGCGTGATCTCTTTCAACTCGCCCCGCCCCCGATCCCGCATGAAAAGGATGTATGCAGTGAAGCGTCTTGTTTATCTGATGGCCATTGCACTTGGCCTGTCGTTGACCGGCTGTGTGTCTTTCACGCCGCTGGGTCCCATTGGCGAGCCCTTGAAGCCCGCGTCCTCCACCCTCGATCGTAGCGCCGAGATCAGTGAGGTGGTGATTTCCGCCCCCGAGCTGGACGACAAGGTGCGTGTCGCCGGCAGCCGACAACTGACCGAGCAGGTCAGCGCCTATGTCGATAAAAGCGACTACTTCAAGCGAATCGTGGTGTTCCCGGCCAAGGCTGGCGAAGACGACGTGGTGCTCAAGTTCAACCTGACCTCACTGGCAGGAAAACGTACCGTGCACCCGGCTTACATCCCCGGCGCGCTGGTAACGCTGACTATCTGGATTTGGGTCGATGGGCCGATTTACGTCGACAAATACGACCTGGCCGGCGAACTGATCATCGAAGACCGTCAGGGCAAGCAACTGGCCAGGTCGGTCGAGCAGGTCAAGCTCGACAAAAATGTCGGCTTGTGGAACGCCGACTACCTCAATCCGCGTCTAGGGGGTTCCCAGTTGCGCGATCTGATCGCCCATTTGCTGGCCAGTGCCACCCCTCAACTGCGTACTCCGTCAAAGGAACTGGCTGCACATGAATAAATATCTTCTGGTTTTGCTGATTTTGCTCAGCAGCTCCCTGACAGGCTGTATTTCCTACTCCCAGCATGAGTTGGCCCCGTTGGACCAATGGCCGCCAGCGCAGGCCAGGCAGGACAAGCCCAGTGCTTATCTGCACGTGACCACCCAGCAGCAGTTCAACGGCGAACTGTCGGGTGGCGTCGGCAATGCGGCGCTGGTGGAGCAGAAGATGCTGGAAACCTTCAAGGAGTCCGGGCAGTTCAAGAGCGTGACCACAGACAAGGTCGACTCGAGCCTGTACCTGACGAGTACTTTGACCAATAACGAGCAGGGGAATGTCGCGAGTGCCTGGCTGACGGGCTTCACGCTCTTCGTGATCCCGACAACGTTCAGCAACACCTTCACGCTGGAAACAGTGTTCAAGGATCGGGAAGGCAACGTGTTGGGCAAAATCGTCAAGCAGGAGAGCACTCGTACCTGGATGCAGGTTTTGCTGATTGTCGGCTTGCCGTTCAATGAACGTGGGGACACGGTGCTCAAGCACCTGACCCAAAGCACGCTGGATGAAGCGGTCAAGCGCAAGCTGATCTGACCGATTTTCGAGATAAAAGGCGTGCTATCTGTGCAAGGCTGGCACGCCGCAGACACTTCAGGCCGGGATGTAGGCTGTTCAGGCCTGACTCGCTGCGCTGGCGACCATGAACATCGCGCTGGCCCCCGCTAGTACCTGAGCGTCGTCGACATCCGTCTCAGGCTTTCAATGCCCCTTCATCGACGGCAAGCTTCAGGGCTTTCGCGGCTTCCTGGGCGGCGATGGTCGCGACATCCGCGGTCTTGAACCAGCGATCCTTTTCGACCTGGTGATACGTCACAGTGGTCAACGGCGGTTTGGCGCGCATGATAATGACTGCCTGGAATTCGCCTTCGACCTCTCTGGCTTCGCCCCGGATAAAAAATTCACCGATATCAAATTCCGTCACGTAGCAGTCTTCCCTTGGAAATAGTTGTTGTGTTGAATGCCGTCCGTCCTGGGGACGGGTTTCATTGGTCGGGCAGTATGGCAGTAGTTGCCTGCCGGCGGCTGAGTTAAGTCGCCGGTGTGACGAAACGTCTATGGAAGTGAATGCTGGAGGTACCTCAACTGCTTGCCTCGAGTGAGCGGGCAAGGGCGCAGGCTTCGTTATGATTGCCGCGGAAACCTCTTACACGTCCGGTGGATATTTCCCTGATGTGGAAAAAGGCGTTGCCGGCCAATATCACCCGGAAACGCGGGAGCAGACGCTCTTCAGGCAGGAAGTCCTGCTGGCGGAGCACCCTCGAATGCAGAGGTGACGAGCCGTTTGTGTGCCGTGTGTGAAGCTGGGCAAAGTGAGTCAGTGTGCACATATGAAGTCCTTTTCGTGGTTTTACCGACGTGTGTACGTTGTTATGGGTAGTCTCGGTGAGCATGGCTGCTCTAGAATCGCCATCAATGGTTGGCGATTGATGCCCATCTAAAGCAATTTTTTACTGGCGATATGTCGGAAAAGTGCTTTTTTAAAGAGATTTTTCCCTAAAGTTGGTAATCCGGTTTTCTCTGGCCGTCAGAAGGGCGTTTTCCTTCAACATCTGACGACCGCCAGGCAAGACGACGTGAGGGATGTTCCAGTAATCTTCTCAAACCTCGCGATGAATGAGCCCTCTGCTCATTCCAGGATTCGACCCGGGTCATTTGGCTACACCTCGGCATTGCCGCTTTTTTCTGCTGTGCGCGTTTCCCGCGTACGGCGTCATTTTCAGATGTGGGGATGTTTCCTTGGCAGTAAGTAATCTCGATATGCATGCTTTGTTTGTACTGGGTGATTTGCGCGCAAAGCTGGTTAAACAGTTTCAGTCACGTTTCGTCTACATCACCGAACAGAACGCCGAAGGCATTTACATTGCCGAACTCGACACTGAATCAGCGCTGGTGGTGGATGACAAACCAGGACTTAAACTCAAGGTCGGCGATCATTTCAGCGCCTCCGTACTGCCCAGTCGCGAAGGCGGCAAGCTGGACATCAAGTTCCGCGAAATCAAGCTGACGGTGTATGGGCTGGGGGATTACGCGTTCGTGACCGCCGCAGACGGCCACGGCATTGTGTTCAAGGAAGGTCATAGCGTAGTGATGGTGTTCGCGGCCCATCAACAATTGCAGGAAGGCCTGACCAAAACCCTGAAAGCCGTGACCGCCAAGGCCGCCAAGTGGCGTAAAGGTGAACTGGTGACCTTCAAGGCCAGCGAGTAATGACCCTGACCCGCGCCGATTTCCACGAACAGAACCAGGCCAGTGCCCACGCCGAGGCGCAGCGCTTGTTGGCTCAAAAGGCCGTTCTGCAGGGAGCCTGGCTGAGTTGGGTGGCGTCACAGATCTACCTGTTGCGTCCGGCGGCGTACGCCAGCATGGTCAGAAGAGAGCTTGCGCGCTTGCAGGAACCTTCCGAAAATTAATCCTCGCCCCTCGAAAGCAGGAACCTCAACTACAGTCAGATGACTGAGTATTCAGAGGCTTGCGGTCTTCTTTGTCAGGCCATCCTGCTATTGCTGTGAACAGTGCGAGGTGCATAAGCATGAAGGGATTTCGACGGTTACTGGCCGCTACCCTGGCCACGTTCGGTTTATTGGCTTCACCCGTTCCGGTGTTCGCTGCCCAGACGCCGATTCACTTCGCCGACCTGAACTGGGAAAGCGGCAGCCTGATCACCGATATCCTGCGGATCATTGTCGAGAAGGGCTATGGCTTGCCGACCGACACCTTGCCGGGGACGACGATTACCCTGGAGACCGCATTGGCCAACAATGACATTCAGGTCATTGGCGAAGAATGGGCCGGTCGCAGCCCGGTCTGGGTCAAGGCTGAGGCCGAGGGCAAAGTCGCGGCCCTGGGCGATACGGTCAAGGGTGCCACCGAGGGCTGGTGGGTGCCGGAGTATGTGATCAAGGGCGACCCGGCCAAGGGCATCAAGCCGCTGGCGCCGGATCTGCGCAGTATCAGTGATCTGCCACGCTACAAAGACGTGTTCAAAGACCCGGAAACCCCGGGCAAGGGGCGCTTTCTGAACAGCCCGATCGGCTGGACGTCGGAGGTGGTCAACAAGCAGAAGCTCAAGGCGTATGGGCTGGACGACAGCTACGTGAACTTTCGCAGTGGTTCGGGGGCGGCGCTGGACGCAGAGATCAGTTCGTCGATTCGTCGCGGCAAGCCGGTGCTGTTCTATTACTGGTCGCCGACACCATTGCTCGGTCGTTTCAAGCTGATTCAGCTGCAAGAGCCACCGTTCGACGCCGAAGCCTGGAAAACCCTGACCGACGCGGACAACCCCAATCCGAAACCGACTCGCTCGCTGCCCTCGAAGCTGTCCATCGGCGTGTCCACGCCATTTCAGAAACAATACCCGCAGATTGTCGAGTTCTTCACCAAGGTCGATTTGCCGATCGATGCGCTGAACAAGGCCCTGGCTGACATGAGCGAAAAACACACCCCGCCACGTCAAGCGGCAGAGGCGTTCATGAAGGCGCACCCTGACGTGTGGCAGGCCTGGGTGCCGAAGGATGTGGCAGACAAAGTCTCTGCCGCCCTGAAATAAACCGATTTATGTACGCCTGGGAATTCTCGGGTGTACATAAACCCCGAGCTGCCGCAGGCTGCGATCTTTTGCCCTGGCTTGAAAAAAAAGATCAAAAGATCGCAGCCTGCGGCAGCTCTACGGGGGAGCGCTTTTAATCGTGTTTGCAGCAGAGTTACCGTTTATAGCGAATACCCTTACAAAAACGCGCAAGGAAGTTCATCCTGCTGCGACATTTCACGCTGGATCTCTGAATATGAGCCTTTTGGTCGCGCAATGGATTGCAGCAATCTTTTTATTGATCAGCCTGGTCCATCTGTACTGGGCGGCGGGTGGCAAGTGGGGTAGCGAGGCGGTGGTGCCGCGCGTACCCGGGGAGGGCGGTGAGGCATCAAGGCCCGCGTTCAAGCCCTCGGGCTTTGCCACGTTGCTGGTGGCGGTGGGTTTACTGCTGATCGCGATGCTGGTGTGCCTGCGGGTGGGGCTGTATCTGCCTACGGTGCATCATTGGTCGCTGCAATGGGTGATCAGCGCGATCGCGATGCTGATGTTCGCCCGGGCGATCGGCGATTCGAATTTGGTGGGGTTCTTCAAGCAGGAGAAGGGCTCGAGATTTGCCCGGCTGGATACGTGGGCGTATTCGCCGTTGTGTGTGGTGTTGGGGGCCGGGTTGTTGGCAGTCGCCTGGATTTGAGTCGACCGGACTGTTGCCATCGCGAGCAGGCTCGCTCCCTCAGGGATGTTGTGAACACGGAAGATCCAATGTGGGAGCGAGCCTGCTCGCGATGAGGCCCGCCCAATCAACAAAACTTCTGAACTTAACTCCCCGTTTCCGTCCGCCGACTACTCACCTCCGCCGGCACATCATCCCCCGCCATGCGCTTGCGAAACAGCGCCGCCCGGGCCAGCAATAGCGTGGTCACCGGCACGGTGATCGACAATAGAACCGGAATCAGCCAGGCATGCAGTACCGGCGCCGAGTTGAGCGCCGAAAAGTAAATGATCGAAGCCAATGCCACGCACCACGCGCCCAAGGTCGAGGCCAGCGCCGGCGGGTGCATGCGCTGGAAATAATCCTTCATCCGCAGCAGCCCGACCGCGCCGATCAGCGTAAACAGGCTGCTCAGCACCAGCAGAATCGCCACCGCGATTTCCACCCAAAGAGACAGTTCAGGCCTCATTCGATCACCTCGCCACGCAGCAGGAATTTGGCCAGGGCAAACGAGCCGACGAAGCCGAACAGGGCTATCAGCAGCGCCGCCTCGAAGTAAGTGTCACTGGCATAACGAATGCCCAGCGCGAGCATCATCAGCATGGCGATGATGTACAGGTAATCCAGGGCCAGAACCCGGTCCTGGGCCGACGGGCCCTTGAACAGCCGGATCAGGGTCAGAATCATCGCCATTGAAAAGATGAACAGGCTCAGCAGGATCGCGTTCGACAGCAATGCGCTCATTCGAAGATCTCCATCAAGGGGCGCTCGTAGGTCGTCTTGAAGTGCTGGATGAATTGGTTTTCGTCATCCAGATCGAAGACGTGCAGCAACAGAATGCTGCGATCCAGCGCCAGCTCCGACCAGACTGTGCCGGGCACTACCGTGCAGATCATCGACAGCGCCGCCAGGCCATTGGCATCGCGCAAGTCCAGCGGCACCTTGATGAACCGCGAGCGAGGCGCACGACGGCCCGCGTTGAGCACGCCCCAGGCCACGGCGAGGTTGGACACGAGCACGTCGCGCCCGACCAGCAAGAACAAACGCAGGATCACCCCGGGACGACGAATGCGGATCGGCAGCGGCCGCAGCTTGCGCATCATCAATGGCGCGCAGAACCCCAGCATGGCGCCCAGCAGCAGATTGCCGGGGCTCATCGACAGGTTCAATACCAGCCACAGTAGCCACAACGCCAGCGACAGCCACGGAGCAGGAAACAGACGCTTCATGGTTGCACCTCCAGCAGCGCTGTCTTGGCTTGCGGGCCTGGAATCACACGGGTATCGAGCACCGCCATCACGTATTGCTGCGGGTTGTTCAATGCATCGGCCGCCGCTTGGGTGTAGCGCAGCAGCGGTTCAGCCTTGAACGTCAGCGCAATGCTCAGCCCCAGCAAAATGACGATCGGCACGCATTCCAAGCGCCGTAGTAATGGCGACGGCCGCTCTTGTGGGGTCCAGAAACGCTGGATGCCCAAACGCGAAAAAGCGATCAGCGAGGCCAGACCGGACAGAATCAACAGGACGAGCAAACCCCATGCACCATTCGATATCGGTTCGTCGCTGCCATTACCCAGACCCAGCGGATTGAGCAGGGCGCTGAGCAGACTGAGTTTGCCGATAAACCCTGAAAGCGGCGGCATACCGATGATCAGCAGGGCGCAGGCGATGAAGCTCAAACCGAGGAATGCCATGGTCCAGGGAATCACCTGGCCGACCACGGCTTTGCGGTCGTCATCGAGGTTGAAGCCTTTGGGCGGTTGCAAAGACTCCAGGGGCCGGGGAAGCAACTCGCCGTCATCGAACAGCGGCATTTCGTTGGCCGAACGCGAGCGCTCGATCAACTCGGCCAGCAGGAACAGCGCACTCAAGGCCAGGGTCGAGCTGACCAGATAGAACAGCGCCGCGCCAATCAGGTTCGGCTGGGCGAAACCGATGGCCGACAACAGAATGCCTGCCGACACCAGAATGCTCAGGCTGGCCATGCGTTCCAGGCGTTGCGCGGCGAGAATCGCCACGGCGGCGCAGACGATGGTCGCCATGCCGCCGTAGATCAGCCAGTCGCCACCGAAGTACGCGGATGCCCCGGCCTGCCCGGAGAACAGCAGCGTCCACAGGCGCAGCAAGGTGTAGACGCCGACCTTGGTCATGATCGCGAACATCGCCGCCACCGGCGCGCTGGCCGCGGAATAGGCCGGCACCAGCCAGAAATTCAGTGGCCACATCCCGGCCTTGGCCAGGAATGCCACCGCCAGAATTGCCGCGCCGGCATGCAGCAAGCCGCGATCGGCTTCCGGCACCAGCGGGATTTTCAGCGCCAGGTCGGCCATGTTCAGCGTGCCGGTGACGCCGTAGATCAACGCCGCGCCAATCAGAAACAGCGACGAGGCCAGCAGGTTGATCGAGATGTAATGCAGCCCCGACGACACCCGCGCCCGGCCCGAACCGTGCAGCATCAGCCCGTAGGAAGCGGCCAGCAGCACTTCGAAAAACACGAACAGGTTGAACAGGTCCGCCGTCAGGAAGGCGCCGTACAGGCCCATCAACTGAATCTGAAACAGCGCGTGGAAACTCGAACCGGCGCCGTCCCAGCGGGCCATGGCGAACAGCAGGGCGCTGACGCCGATGATCCCGGTCAGCACCAGCATCAGCGCCGACAAACGATCGACCACCAGCACAATGCCGAACGGCACCTGCCAGTTGCCCGGCAGGTACACACCGATGGAGCCGGGCACGCCGGTGGTTTGCGTCCATTGCAGCAACATCACGGCAATGCCCAGCCCCAGCAGGCTGGAGAACAGATTGATTTTGGCCTTTAACGGACGGTGTTTCTCGCCCAGCATCAGCATCACCGCGGCGGTCAGCAGCGGTAGCAGAATCGGAGCAGCGATCAGGTGCGCCATCGGATTCATTCTTTAGGCTCCCGGCCATCCACATGGTCGGTGCCGGTCAGGCCCCGAGAGGCGAGCAGCACCACCAGGAACAGCGCGGTCATGGCGAAACTGATGACGATCGCGGTCAGCACCAACGCTTGCGGCAGCGGGTCGGTGTAGTGCAGCAAATCCTGAGGCACGCCGTCCTTGATGTTCGGCTCCTTGCCGATGAACAGGCTGCCCATGCTGAAGATGAACAGGTTGACGCCGTAGGACAGCAGGCACAGGCCCATGACCACCTGGAACGTCCGTGGCCGCAGCACCAGCCACACGCCGGACGCGGCCAACACACCGATGGCGATTGCGATGACTTCTTCCATCAGATGGCTCCTTGCGTGGCAGCCGCTTTGGCCGTGGGCTTGGGTTGCGCGCTGGTTTTATGACCGCGTACCGATTGGTGGGCGAGGGCGGTGAGGATCAACAGTGTCGAACCGACCACCACGGCGTACACGCCAATGTCGAAGAACAGCGCGCTGGCGATGTGAATATCGCCCAGCGGCGGCAATGTGAAATGCCAGGTGTGGGTGGTGAGGAATGGATAGCCAGCCGCCATCGCCCCGAGCCCGGTGACCGTGGCGACCAGCAGCCCGGTGCCCATCCAGCGCAGCGGTCGCAGGCTCATTTGCGCCTCGACCCACTGGGTGCCGGCGACCATGTATTGCAGGATGAACGCCACCGACATCACCAGACCGGCGACGAAACCGCCACCCGGTTGATTGTGCCCGCGCATGAACAGGTAGACCGACACCACAAACGCAATCGGCAGCAGCAGACGGACCAGCACCGCTGGCACCATCATGAAACCGAGCGCGGTGTCGCTGGCGTGACGCGGGTTGACCAGATCGGTGACCACGTCGGGTGCCAGCAAGCGCTGTTGGGCCGGCAGCTGCAGGCTTTCTTTCGGTGGGCGGAAACGTCGCAGCAGAGCGAACACGGCCAGGGCCACCGCCACCAGCACGGTGATTTCGCCGAGGGTGTCGAAGCCACGGAAGTCCACCAGCATCACGTTGACCACGTTGCTGCCGCCACCTTCGGGCAGTGCGCGACTGAGGTAGAACGAGGAAATGTCGTTGGGCGTCTGGCGGGTCAGCATCGCGTAGGACAGCAACGCCATGCCGCCACCGACCGCGATCGACAGCGCAAGGTCGCGAACCCTCCGCACCCGCGCCTTGCGCAGGCTGCTCGGCAACGGCGAGACCTCTTCGATCCGTCGCGGCAGCCAGCGCAGACCGAGGAGGATCAACACCGTGGTCACCACTTCCACTGCCAGTTGCGTCAGGGCCAGGTCCGGCGCCGAGAACCAGACGAAGGTCACGCAGGTCATCAAGCCGCAGACGCTGACCATGGTCAGGGCAGCGAGCCGGTGATACTTGGCTTGCCATGCCGCACCAAGGGCGCAGGCAATCGCCAGCAGCCAGAGGATCACGAACACGATCGAGCCCTGAATCTTCGGCCGGTCGCCCCAGCTCAGGCTGCTGTGCAGCATCGGGATCAACCCGGCCAGCACCGCGGCGAGCACCACCAGAAACAGCTGGGTTTGCAGGCGTCGGGTACTGATCCGCCGCTCCAGACGTCGGGCCAGGCGCATCATGATCACCAGGCTGCGCTCGAACAGGCGCTTGCCATTGAAGTGGCTGATCACCGGCGGGTGCGTGAAGCGGCCGCGCTTGAGCTGATTGCGCAGCAGCAGATAGAGGGTGATGCCGCATGACATGGCGATCAGACTCATGATCATCGGCGCGTTCCAGCCGTGCCAGATCGCCAGGCTGTACTCGGGCAGCGTGCCGCCCACCACCGGTAATGCCGCCGCCGCGAGCAACGGGCCGACCACTTGCGCCGGGAAGATCCCCACCACCAGACAGGTGAACACCAGCAATTCCACCGGCGCGCGCATCCAGCGTGGCGGCTCGTGCGGGGTGTGCGGCAGGTCGGTGGCGGTCGGGCCGAAGAACACATCGACCGTGAAGCGCAGGGAATAGGCCACGCTGAACGTCCCGGCGATGGTCGCGACGATGGGCAGGGTCATCTCGATCCAGGCTGTCGCGTTGATGAACACGGTTTCGGCGAAGAACATCTCTTTCGACAGGAAACCGTTGAGCAGCGGTACGCCGGCCATGGAGGCACTGGCGACCATGGCCAGGGTGGCGGTGAACGGGATCAGTTTGATAAGGCCGCTGAGTTTGCGAATGTCCCGGGTGCCGCTTTCGTGGTCGATGATCCCCGCAGCCATGAACAGAGAGGCTTTGAAGGTGGCGTGGTTGAGAATGTGGAACACCGCGGCCACGGCGGCCAGCGGACTGTTCAGCCCCAGCAGCAAAGTGATCAGGCCCAGATGGCTGATGGTCGAGTAAGCCAGCAGGCCCTTGAGGTCGTTCTGGAACATCGCACAATAAGCGCCGAGCAACAGGGTGCAGGCGCCGGCCCCGCTGACGATGTAGAACCATTCTTCACTGCCGGACAGCGACGGCCACAGGCGTGCGAGCAGGAAGACCCCGGCCTTGACCATGGTCGCCGAGTGCAGATACGCCGAAACCGGTGTCGGCGCCGCCATGGCGTGGGGCAGCCAGAAGTGGAAGGGGAACTGCGCACTTTTGCTCAGGGCGCCGATCAGGATCAGGGGAAGCAGAATAGGGTAGAGGGCATGTGCGCGAATCAGCTCGCCGGCGGCCAGGACCTTGTCCAGGTCATAGCTGCCGACCACATGGCCGAGCAGCATGACCCCCGCCAGCAAACACAGGCCGCCGGCACCGGTGACCATCAACGCCATATAGGCGCCACGTCGCGCATCGGCGCGGTGGTGCCAGTAGCCGATCAGCAGGAATGAGAAGAGGCTGGTCAGCTCCCAGAAAAACACGATCTGGATCAGGTTGCCGGAGATTACCAACCCGAGCATGGCGCCCATGAACGCCAGAAAAAACGCGAAGAACCGCGGCACCGGATCGTCCGGCGACATGTAGTAGCGGGCGTACAGAGAAACCAGCGTGCCGATGCCCAGCACCAGCATCGAGAACAGCCAGGCAAAACCGTCCATGCGCAGAACGAAGTTCAGGCCCAGGCTAGGTAGCCAGAAGAATTCTTCGCGAATCACGCCGCCATGGGCGATTTGCGGGTACAAGAGGGCGACCTGGACGGTGCCGATCAGGGCCACCACGCCAGCCAACAGCGATTCGGTATTACGCGCGTTGTGCGGCAGCAAGGCTGCCAGACAGCTGCCGATAAAAGGCAGAAGCAGTAGAACTATCAGGGACATAGGCTTCTAATCTGCGGAAGTTTGTTAAGCATCATACGTGCCAGCTCCCGGATCACCAAACGCCAAGCTGTCGCAGAATCCTACAAGGTAAACGGAAAATTCCTGTTTTTTCTTGTTTCAGATCGCTATCGATCGTTCCCACGCTCCCGCGTGGGAATGCCTCAATGGACGCTCTGCGTCCGCTCTTGGGACGCGGAGCGTCCCGGGCTGCATTCCCACGCAGAGCGTGGGAACGATCAGTGCTCGGCTTCGCGATCCAGATCGTCTTCAACCTCAAGAACCACCTTACCCTTAGTCTTCAACTCACTGACAATCACCGCCGCCACAATCAATCCCGCCCCGACCAACGCAATCGCCGGCAACCGCTCCCCGGCAATTCGCCCGACAATCCCGGCCCACACCGGCTCCCCGGCATAGATCAGCGTCGCCCGCGTCGGCGAAACACTCTTCTGCGCCCAGTTCATCGCCACCTGAATCGCCGCACTCGCCGCGCCCAGGCCCAGTGCGCTGCACAACAACAACCAGGAGAACCCCGGAATCACCTCCTGAGTCGGCACCACCATCAAAAAGGCCAGCACCGCAGTCACCGCCAGTTGCACCACCGTCACCCGGCGCACGTCGACCTGGCCGGCATAGGTGCTGATCAAAATGATCTCCGCCGCAATCGCCACGGCGCTGATCAATGTGGCGATTTCACCAGGGCTGAAATTAAACGAAGCGCCGGCAGGTCCCGACAGCAGCATCAACCCGGTAAAGGCCAGCATGATCCCGATGCTCGGCATCAACCCCGGCCGCCGACCCAGCACCAGCCATTGCAGCAACGGCACGAATGGCACATACAGCGCCGTAATAAACGCCGACTGGCTACTGGGAATGCTCTGCAAACCCACGGTCTGCAAGCCATAACCGAGCATGATCGCCACGCCGATGAACGACCCGGCCTTGAGTTCGAACAGGGTCAGTGCGCGCAGATGACGCCAGGAGAACAGGGCAACGATGCTTGCCGCCGCCGCAAAACGCAGACCGACGAAAAACATCGGCCCGCTGACGGTCATCGCGTGCTGCACCAGCAAAAAGGTCCCGCCCCAGACCATGGTGATCAGCACCAACACGCACTCAGCTTTGCTGAACCGTGAGAAACGGGAGGAAGCAGGGGAGGAGTTCACCGACGTCATGACCTTGCGCGCTACCTGAGGGAGACGCACAATGCGCCGGAAGTTGGGCAGTATACTGCGCAACACCATCAAGTGAGCAATATAGTGCACAAAGATTCCACCCAACGGGCTTCGGTTCTCCAGCACGTCAGCCAGAACGTTCGACGTCTGCGCCACGCCGCCGACATGAGCCAGACCGCTTTGGCCGAAAAGTCCGGGGTCAGCCGCCGGATGCTGGTGGCCATCGAGGCCGGCGAGAAGAACGTCAGCCTGACCACCCTCGACCGCGTGGCCGAAGCGCTGGATGTAGCCTTCAGCGACTTGATCCAGGCTCCCGACGCCCGCGACCCGAGTCGCATCAACGAACTGGCCTGGGCCGGCACCATCCCCGGCAGTAAAG
Organism: Pseudomonas sp. S2_A02; assembly: GCF_054668495.1. Classification (NCBI taxonomy): domain Bacteria; kingdom Pseudomonadati; phylum Pseudomonadota; class Gammaproteobacteria; order Pseudomonadales; family Pseudomonadaceae; genus Pseudomonas; species Pseudomonas sp. S2_A02. The sequence goes on from NZ_CP162776.1 coordinate 6,155,653, forward strand.
CGGTGCTGTTGTCGAAAGCCACCGCCACCCGCGAAGTTGAACTGTGGGAATGGCGCCTCGAACCGGGCGAACATTACCCATCGGAACCGGATGCGGAAGGCTGGAGCGAACAGCTCTATGTGTTCGAAGGTTGCCTGACCCTGATGCTCGGCGACCAGCCACAGAAAATCGCCGCTGGTGAGTTCTTCATGTTCGCCAGCAACCAGCCCCATTCCTATCGCAACGACGGGGAAGTGGCGGCGCGGTTTGTGCGTAATGTGGTGATCTGACTGTTTGCCGACCAACACTGGATAAGCACTTTGCTGTTTTAAAGCTGCAAGTGTTTCTCGGATAGTTAATTAACCTATTGAAATAAAACAAATTTAATTTCAGGCACGACTCCTGCAAAAGCTCTCGGCATTCACCAGAATCCCGGAGTCGGCCCATGACAGCCTCTGCCCAACCCTTGCAAACCGCCCATGTGATCCACTCGGACGCCGAGGCGATTGCCGTCGCTCACAAGCTCGCCGCGCGCTTCACTATCGAGGCCAGTGCTCGTGACCGCGAGCGACGTCTGCCGGTCGCCGAACTCGACGAGTTCTCCGCCAGTGGTTTATGGGGCATCACCATTCCCAAAGAATACGGCGGTGCCGGCGTGTCCTACGTGACGGTCGCCGAAGTGATCAAGATCATTTCCGCCGCCGACCCGTCCCTCGGCCAGATCCCGCAAAACCATCTGGGCGTGCTCGATATCCTGCTGCAAACCGCCACCGAAGCGCAGAAGCGCTATTACTTTGGCAAAGTCCTGCAGGGCTACCGTTTCGGCAACGCCTTCTCCGAATCGAAAAGCAAGAATGCCGGTGCCTTTGAAACCCGTATCCGATTCGATAAAGACACCGCGCAAATCGACGGCGAGAAGTTCTACTGCACCGGCGCCTTGTTCGCGCACATCGTGCCGGCAGTGGCGGTCGATCAAGAGAACAAAGCTTTCATCGCCTTCATCGAGCGCGACAATCCCGGGTTGACGGTAATCGACAGCTGGGATGGTTTCGGCCAGCGCACCACTGCCAGCGGCGGCGTGACCCTGAACGCGGTGAATGTGCCTTTGAGCGCGGTGATCCCGGCCCACAAGGCGTTCGACGAACCCACCGCCGACGGCCCGATCTCGCAAATCATTCAGGCTGCGGTGGACACCGGCATCGCCGTCGGCGCCCTGGAAGAAACCAAGCGCTACGCTCGTGAAGCCCGACCGTGGATCGACAGCCAGCAGGATCACGGCTGGCAGGATCCGTTCAGCATCGCCGCGATCGGCGACCTCGAATGGCGGGTTCACGGCACCGAAGCCATCCTCAAAAAAGCCGGCCAAGCCATCGACGCCGCGTTACTCAAAGCCAATGAAGACACGGTTGCCCGCGCCTCGGTCGTGGTCGCCCAGGCGAAAGTTCTCTCTGCCGAAATCGCCTTGCTCACCAGCAGCAAACTCTTCGAACTCGCCGGCACCCGCTCGGTGCTCGGCAAGTACAACCTCGACCGTCACTGGCGCAACGCCCGGACGCACACCTTGCACGACCCGGCGCGCTGGAAATATCACTTGATCGGCAACTATCTGCTCAACGGCGTGAAGCCTGCGCGCCACGCCTGGAACTGAGGAGCGACCCATGAATGCCTTGACCCAACCGATTGTTGCCGGGCAGCCCCTGGCCAAAAGTCAGCACGACCTGCACAACGCTCGCAGCTTGTTCGATGCGACGTTGCGTTTCGTTCGCCAGCAGACCCAAGCCACCGATGATCCTTACGTCATCAGCCGCTTCGGCGACTTGCACATCCGTATCGAAGTCGCCGCCGCGCTGCTCGAACGCGCCGAAAACTTTCTGAACAGCGTTGATGACGATACGGAAATCAGCGTCGCCATCGCTGAGTCGCACCTGGCCAGCGCGGACGCGCTAAATGCCGTCAGCAATGCCGAATTCGAACTCACCGGCCAACGCACCGTGTTGCCTGGATCGCTGGATGATCCGTTGCGCTGGAAACTCCACCTCATTGGCAACTTCCGCCTCAACGGCATCCATCCACCCGGTGTGGGGAGTGCCGTCTGATGGCCCGTGAAATTCGTCTCAACGCCTTTGACATGAACTGCGTCGGCCACCAGTCGCCGGGTTTGTGGGCGCATCCGCGGGATCGATCCTGGCAGTACAAGGATCTCGAATACTGGACGGATCTGGCGAAAATCCTTGAGCGCGGCAAGTTCGACGGTTTGTTCATTGCCGACGTGCTGGGCATTTATGACGTCTACAACGGCAACGGTGACGCGGCGATTCGTCAGGCGGCGCAGGTGCCGGTCAACGATCCGCTGCAACTGATCCCGCCAATGGCATTGGTCACCGAGCATCTGGGGTTCGGACTGACTGCGTCGCTGTCCTTCGAACACCCGTATCCGTTCGCCCGACGCCTGTCGACCCTCGATCATCTGACCAAGGGCCGCGCCGGCTGGAACATTGTCACCTCGTATCTGGAAAGCGGTGCAAAGAACCTCGGCCAGAAAGCCCAGACCGAACACGACGCCCGTTATGACTTCGCCGAAGAGTACCTGGAGGTTTGCTACAAACTGTGGGAAGGCAGCTGGGAAGAGGGTGCGATCTTGCGGGATCGCGAACGGCGGATCTTCAGTGATCCGAGCAAAATCCACGAGATCCGGCACGTTGGTAAACACTTTCAGGTGCCAGGGATTCACCTCTGCGAGCCTTCACCGCAACGTACGCCGGTGCTGTATCAGGCCGGCGCCTCGAGTCGCGGCAAGCAGTTCGCCGCCGAGCACGCTGAGTGCGTGTTTGTCGCCGCGCCGTCGAAAGTGCTGCTGAAGAAAACCGTGGCCGACATCCGTCGCCGGGCGGCCGAGGCGGGGCGCGATCCGTCGAAGATCCTGATCTTCAATCTGCAAACCGTGATCCTCGGCGAGACCGACACCAAGGCCAAAGCCAAATTCGAGGAGTACAAAACCTGGGTCAGTTATGAGGGCGCCATGGCGCTGATCTCGGGCTGGACCGGGATCGATTTCAGCCAGTTCAGACCGGATGAACCGCTCAAGCATGTGCACACCAATGCGATTCAATCGGCGGTGGAGGCGTTCTCCACAGCGGACCCGAACAAGGTCTGGACGCCGAATGAACTGGCAGATTGGGTCGGGATTGGCGGTTTCGGGCCGCTGTTTGTCGGCAGCCCCGAGACCGTCGCCGATTTGCTGCAGGAATGGGTCGAGGAGACCGATGTGGATGGCTTCAACCTGGCTTATGCGCTGACCCACGAAACCTTCATCGACGCCGTGGAGTTGCTGGTGCCGGAGTTGCAGAAGCGTGGGGTGTACAAGACCGAATACACACCGGGGACCTTGCGCGAGAAGTTGTTTGGTGAAGGGGCGCGATTGCCGGAGATACATCCGGGTGCCGGTTATCGAGACCTGACGGCGTTGCGGCGGCAAGAGAAGAAAGCCGCGTCCGCTTAGGCGCCTTTCATGATCGTTCCCACGCTCTGCGTGGGAATGCAGCCCGGACGCTCCGCGTCCCTTCCGAAGCCGAACGCGGAGCGTCCGTTGAGGCATTCCCACGCAGAGCGTGGGAACGATCAGAATCAGAGGTAATTCAATGAGCGTACACGAACTCAAACGTCCGCCAATCGCGGACACTGCCGAGTGGCGGGTCTATCTGCCCAAGGCTTTGGAGCAATTGCGCCACTGGGCTCAGGTCAGCCCCTTGCAGCCGGCCTTGCGCCACAAACGCCACGGCCAGTGGTTCGTCTGGCGCTGGATCGATGTTTTGCGCGATGTCGAGCGGTTGGCCGATGGTTTGCGTCAGCAGGGTTTTACCGAAGACTCGCGCCTGGCCCTGAGCGGCGCGTTCGAGCCAGATCTGTTGCTGCTCGCATTGGCCGCCCGACATATCGGCGCCGAACTGCTGACGCCGCCGGACAACCTCGACTCCGAGGCGCTGCACAAAGCCTTGTGGCGCAGCCGTCCAACTCACGCCTTTGTTCAGGGGCGACAGACGCAGCAACTCTGGATCAACCAAGGCCTGACGCTGCTGAATTTCGCCGATCTGTTTGGCCCGGCGGACCCTGCGCAACGCCTCAACCGCTGGAATCAAGACGCGCAACTGTGGAGCGAAGAAGGCACTCAGTGGCAGCACGGCCTGACGGTGCTGCTGGAACAATGGCTGACCAGCGGCCAATCCCTGGCTTTCCCGGAAAGCCCCGGCAGCGCCAGCCGCGACCGTCGTGAAGTCGCGCCGTCCGGGCTGCTGCTGTCCGCCGAACGTCTGCAACTATTGGCCACAGAAATCGACAGCCGCCTCGCTCCCAATGGCACCTGGCGCCGACGTCTCTGCGATTGGGCCATCGCCCATCCGGAAAAAGGTTTGCAACGCTTGATCAAGAATCGCGTTCGCCGCCTGTTGGGCTTCCACAACCTGCATTTCATCTGGCAAGCCCCCCGCATTTCCGATGCTCAACCCGAGCCGACCTGGCTCGCTGAATTCAAACGGGACATCGCATGAGTTCGACTGATTCCATTCTGCAAGTCAGCGGTATTTCCCTGTCCTTCAAAGGCGTGAAGGCGATCAATGAACTGTCATTCGATGTGCGCCGGGGTGAGATCTGCGCGCTGATCGGGCCTAACGGCGCGGGCAAGAGTTCGCTGCTCAACGTGCTGAACGGCGTGTACCGCTTCGATGCCGGTTCGATTGCGTTCGAGCAACAGCCGTTCAAGCGTATCGACCCGTTGAGCGCCGCACGCCGGGGCATCGGTCGCACGTTCCAGAACAACGCACTGTTCAAGAAAATGAGTGTGATCGACAACATCCTCACCGGCCTGTCACGGCACCTGCGCAGCCGTTTCATTGAGCAGGCGCTGAACCTGCCAAGAGCCCGGCGTGAGGCTGAAGACTTCCGTCGGCAGGCCCAGGCCATTCTCGAATTCCTCGAACTGCAAGCCCATCGCGATGTGCCGGTGGGCAAGCTGTCCTACGGCCTGCAAAAACGTGTGGAGCTTGGCCGTGCCTTGATCGCCGGTCCCAGCCTGTTGCTGCTCGATGAGCCGATGGCCGGGATGAACGCCGAAGAGAAGCAGGAAATGGCCCGCTTCATCGCCGACATCAACCGCGACCTCGGCACCACGGTGGTGTTGATCGAGCACGACATGAGCGTGGTCATGGGCCTGTCCGACCATGTGGTGGTGCTCGATTACGGGCGCAAGGTCGGTGACGGTACGCCGGCCGAGGTGCAGGCCAATCCCGACGTTATCGCGGCGTATCTGGGAGTGGTGCACTGATGACGTTCTTCTTCGAAACCCTGCTCGGCGGCTTGCTCGCCGGGACCATGTATTCGCTGGTCGCGATCGGCTTCGTGCTGATCTACAAGGCCAGCGGCGTGTTCAATTTTGCCCAGGGCGCGATGCTGCTGTTTGCCGCGTTGACCTTTGTCAGCCTGCACGATCAAGGCGTGCCGTTCGCCTTGGCGCTGTTGCTGACCGTTGTGGTGATGATCCTCGGCGCGTTGCTGATCGAACGGCTGGTGTTGCGGCCATTGGTCAATCGCTCGCAGATCACCCTGTTCATGGCCACTCTCGGGTTGTCGTTCATCATCGAAGGCCTGGCCCAGGGCTTGATGGGTTCGCAAGTACGGGCGCTGGATCTGGGCATCGACGACGTGCCGCTGTTTATTGGCGGGATGATGGTCAGCCAGTTCGACCTGATTGCCGCAGCGGCCGCCATCGTGCTGGTGACGGTGTTGGCGCTGCTGTTCAACAAAACCCGCATTGGCGTGTCCCTGCGCGCGGTGGCGGATGACACCACCGCCGCGCTGTCGATCGGCATCAACCTCAACCGCATCTGGCAGATTGTCTGGGCGGTGGCCGGCATCGTCGGGCTGGTGGCGGGATTGTTGTGGGGCGCGCGCCAAGGCGTGCAGTTCTCGCTGTCGCTGGTGGTGCTCAAGGCCTTGCCGGTGTTGATCATCGGCGGCTTCACCTCGATTGGCGGGGCGATTGTCGGCGGGTTGATCGTCGGTGCGGCGGAGAACCTCGCCGAGGTGTACATCGGCCCGCTGATCGGCGGTGGTATTACCCCGTGGTTCGCTTACGTCCTGGCTTTGGCCTTCCTGTACATCCGTCCCGCCGGCCTGTTCGGCGAGCGCGCCATCGAGCGAGTCTGAACCCATGTCGATTTCCCTCACCCGCGAAACCGCGCCGGCGGTGTTGATTCAGCGCCGTGTGCCGATTGGTTTGATTGCGCTGTTGTTGATCGCCTTCGTGGTCGTGCCGCTGACCGGCAACGACTATTGGCTGAACGCTATTCTGATTCCGTTCCTGGTGCTGTCTCTGGCCGGGCTTGGCCTCAACTTGCTCACCGGTTACACCGGCCAGACCTCGGTCGGCGCGGCCGGTTTCATGGCGGTCGGCGCCTTTGCCACCTATGGTTTTCTACTGCGTTTGCCAGAGCTGGGTTTGCCGGTCGCGCTGCTCGGTGGCGGGCTGATCAGCGCGGTGGTGGGGTTTGTCTTTGGCCTGCCGAGTTCGCGGATCAAGGGCTTTTACCTGATGGTCACCACCCTGGCCGCGCAGTTTTTCCTGGAATGGCTGTTCGTCAAATTCCCCTGGTTCTACAACTACGGTTCGTCTGGAACCATTTCCGCGCCGAAACTGGCGCTGTTCGGCCATGACCTCAACACTCCATTGGGCCGCTATCTGCTGACCCTGACCACAGTGCTGCTGTTGACCTGGGTCGCGGTGAACCTGGTGAAAAGCCAGATCGGCCGCAACTGGATGGCGATTCGCGACATGGACACCGCCGCCGCAGTCATCGGCATTCCGGTGGTGCGCTACAAGCACCTGGCGTTCGCCGTCAGCTCGTTTTACCTCGGCATCGCCGGGGCGCTGTGGGCCTTTGCTTATCTGGGCACGGCCAGCGCCAGCAGCTTCGATATCAACCGGTCGTTCCAGATCCTGTTCATCATCATTATCGGTGGCATGGGCAGCATCGCCGGCAACTTTGTCGGCGCGGCGTTTATCAGCTTGCTGCCGATCCTGCTCAGCCATGCCGGGCAAGCCTTGTTCGGTGGTTCGGTGGACGCCGGCCAGTTGCAGAACCTGCAAAAAATCATCTTCGGCGTGCTGATCATCCTGTTTCTGATCAAGGAACCGGAAGGCCTGATTCGCCTCTTGAGCAACCTTCGTGAACGGCTGAGTCACTGGCCGCTGCGCTTCTGAATCCCCAACCTGGTAGAGAGACAACATGCGTGCATCCTTGAAACGTTCGTTGGCCGGCGTCGCCCTGACGCTGGCGGTATTCGGCAGTGCGGTGCCGATGGTTCAGGCCTCGCCAGACCAGCAGTTCTTCCCGTTGGCCACTTACCGGGTCGGCGCTTACGCCTCCAGTGGTGTGCAAGTGTGGGCCGGCATGCTCGATTACCTGAACTACATCAACGATGTGGAAGGCGGGATCAACGGCGTCAAACTGGTCTGGCAGGAATGCGAAACCGAGTGGACGGCGGAGAAGGGCATCGAGTGCTATGAGCGCTTCAAGAAAGGCCTGGATGGCGCCCCGGTGGCGATCTATTCACCCAATGGCGCACCGGCGGCGTATGCGTTGAGCGAGCGGGCGGAAGTCGACAAGATCCCGCTGATTACCCTCGGCTACGGTCGCACCGAAGCCACCGATGGCACGGTGTTCCCCTATAACTTTCCGGTGATGCTGACCTTCTATAGCGAGGCCTCGAGCCTGATCAACTACATCGCCCAGCGCGAGGGCGGGTTCGACAAACTCAAGGGCAAGAAGATCGCCACGGTTTATCACGACTCGGCTTACGGTCGGGAAACCCTTGGCCCGTTGAAGCTGCTGGCGGAGAAATACGGCTTCGAAAACATTCAGATCCCGGTGGCCGATCCAGGCAACGAGCAATCGGCGCAATGGCGGCAAGTGCGCCAGGTCAACCCGGACTGGGTGTTCCTGCGCACCTGGGGCGTGTCGACGCCGGTGGCGGTCAAGACGGCGGCGCGTTTCGGCTTCCCGGTGGACCACATCGTCGGCGACATCTGGGCCAGTTCCAGCGAAGACGTGTTGCCCGCGGGCGCCGCCGCCAAAGGTTATCTGGCGCTGACGCCATACCCGGCCGGCAGCGAGTTCGAGATCCACAAACGCCTCAAGCAAGCCATCCTCGACAAGGGCAAAAGCGACCTCAAGGACCTGAAGAATTTCGGCAGCGTCTATTACAACTCCGGGCTGGTGAACGCGGCAGTGATGGTGGAAGCGATCCGCACCGCCCAAGGCAAATTCGGCAAGCGGCCGCTTAATGGCGAAGAAGGGCGCTGGGGCCTGGAGCACCTGAACATCGATGACACGCGGCTCAAGGACATGGGCTACTTCGGCCTGATGCAGAACCTCAAGCTGTCTTGCAAGGATCATGAGGGGGGCGGTTCGGCGCGGGTGCAGCAGTGGGACGGCGCCAACTGGACGCTGATCAGCGACTGGATCCCCGCCGACCGTGCGTTGCTGCGGCCATTGATCGATGAAAAATCCGCCGCGTTCGCCAAGGAAAAAAGCCTGACGCCACGCACCTGCACCGGGGATGAATAACGTATGAGTCAAGCCGCCAGCGACATTGCCGCCAATGATCTGTTGCAAGTCAATGACATCGAAGTGATCTACGACGGGGCGATCCTGGCCGTGGCTGGGGTGTCGCTGACGGTGCCCAAGGGCGGCATCGTCGCGTTGCTTGGGGCCAATGGTGCGGGCAAAAGCACCACGCTCAAGGCGATTTCCGGGTTGGTGCGGGCCGAGCGCGCGGAGGTCAGCCGAGGGACGATCGAGTTTCTCGGACGCGATACCGCAGGGGTTAATCCGAGCGTTCGCGTGCGCCAGGGCATGGTGCATGTGCTGGAGGGCCGGCACGTGTTCCCACAACTGACAGTGGAGGACAATCTGCGCAGCGGCGGCTTCGTTCGCGGTCTGAGCCGCAAAGACCTGGCGGCGGATCTGGAGCGCATCTACGCTTGGTTTCCACGCCTGAAAACCAAGCGCAAGACCCGGGCCGGGCTGACCTCCGGTGGTGAACAGCAGATGGTCGCCATTGGCCGGGCGTTGATGACACGTCCTACTTTGGTATTGCTCGACGAACCTTCCATGGGTTTGGCGCCTATTATCGTCCAGGAGATTTTCGAAATCGTGGCGCAACTCAATCGAGACGAGCAGGTGAGCTTCCTGATTGCCGAACAAAATATTAACGTGGCACTCAAGTACGCCTCAAAGGCCTACGTCCTCGACACCGGTCGCGTGGTGCTGTCCGGTACCGCCGATGAGTTACTGGCACGGGGCGATCTGCACGACTTCTATTTAGGTAAACACTGATCAATGAGAACGCCATGACTGACACCCAAAGCGGACAGGCAACCGACGCCATCCGCCACGCGGACATCCTGATCATCGGCGGCGGTCTCAGCGGCGCGATGCTGGCGGCGCAGTTGATGCGCTTGCCGGGCAAGCGGCAGGTGCTGGTGATCGAACCCCGCGCCGAACTCGGTCGGGGCGAAGCGTACAGCGCGGTGGAGTTGGGCCATACGCTCAACGGCAACGCGGCGCGGATGAGCGTCGATCCTGACAACGCTGATGATTTGACCCAATGGCTGATCGAGTACATCGCGGCGGGTGGTTGGCCGGAGTCGGATCAGCAGCATGTGCCGATCAGTGAATTGTTTCCGCCGCGCGGGTTGTTCGGCGTTTATGTGCAGCAGCGTTTGGCCGAAGCGCAGGCGGTGGGCGCATTGAATGGTTCGAGTGTCGAGCATGTACGGGCCGAGGTGGTCGACCTGCAAACCCGGGACAACGCTGTATTGCTGACCTTGAGTAACGGGCAACGTTTGCAAGGTGCCTATGCGGTGCTGGCCACCGGCATGTTCCCCGCCGCGCGCACGCCGCAAACCGAATCCAGCGGCTTGAACGCAGCGGCGCTCGACCCATGGGATGTGACCGCCATGCGTCAGCTCGATCCGCAGTCGACGGTGCTGATCATCGGCTCGGGCCTGACCATGGTCGATGCCGTGGTGTCGCTGGAACAGGCCGGGCATCGCGGACCGATCGAAGTGTTTTCCCGGCATGGGCTGCTGCCGCATGTGCGGCGACAGCCTCCGGCCTGGGCGGATTTCCTGGCCGAGAATCACAGCATTCGCACGCCGCGTCAGTTGGTGCGCGAACTGCGTCGGCATTGCCGCGACGCCATCGCGCAGGGCATAGACTGGCAAGCGCCGCTCGACACCGTGCGGGCGCACATCGGGCGGTTGTGGAGTCAGGCGACGGATGTGCAGCGTCGCCAGTTTGTGCGGCATGTACGGCCGTGGTGGGAAAGCCATCACCATCGCTCGCCACCATTGAGTGCCGAGTTGGTGGAACGGTTGCACGGGGAAGGGCGGTTGCGGATTCAGGCTGCATCGTTCAAAGGGTTGGAGCCTTCGTTGAACGGGGAGGTCAGCATTCGTATTCGTCGTCGGGGCGAGGCGCAGATTTGTATCGTCAGCGGCGCGGCGCTGATCAACTCCAGTGGCATCGAATACGACTGGCGACGGGTAGCGAGGCCATTGCCGCAGCAGCTATTGGCGCGCGGTCTGGTGCGGCCGGGGCCATTGGCGCTGGGCATTGCCGCCGCGGATGACGGCGCGGTAATAAGCGCCGATGGGCAAGTCGCCAGCCGTTTGTTCGCCATGGGCCCACCGTTGCGCGGGATGTGGTGGGAGAGCACGGCGGTGACCGACGTGGCGAGCCAGGCCAAGTCTCTTGCGGCGCGATTGGCGGATTGACCGAAAGGTGGAGGGTGTTTTTTCGGGCCTCATCGCGGGCAAGCCCGCTCCCACAGTGATCGGTATCGTTCACTAATTCTTTGGTCAACGCAGATACCTGTGGGAGCGGGCTTGCCCGCGATGAGGCCAGCCCATCCACCACAAGGCTCAGCGTCAGACCACTAAACAAGCACTGTTTAAACGACACTTCCAGACACTCACTCAGGCTACACATTCTTGCGCCGTTGCCTACGACTGCGCCAGAATCCGCCGGCTTGTGCGCCTTGAAGCCGGGCTCTATCGTTTCCGGGTCGCTGACGAATCAGCGATCGGGTCTCGCAGCCTGTGTATCTCTAGACGCACAACATCCTCCGTTCGTGAACAGGTACGCCTGTCCGTTCATGTTATGGCGGCTGTACGTGGGAGACCTTCGGGTCTGCCGGTTCTAGAGTCCCGGTCTGCGACCTGCGTATAGCTGCCACCTCTTTTCGTCTCGCAGCGAACCGAATCCCTGGCGTCAGCGAGCGTGATGCTCAGTGAGTTCGCCGGGTTGATGGACATGCCATATCGCAACATGATGTTGGGGATTCAATCGGTGGTCATGCTTGGTGAGCTGGCCGTCAATCGAGTGCTGGATAACCTCGACCCGCGAGGTTAGCGAGGATGATCGTTCCCATGCTCTGCGTGGGAATGCAGCCCGGGACGCTCCGCGTCCCTTCCAGAGCCGAACGCAGAGCGTCCGTTGAGGCATTCCCACGCAGAGCGTGGGAACGATCAAAACCCTGCATCACGCGGGGTTTCTTGTCAAAGTGTGGGAGCGGGCTGATGTTAAAGCTCACATCAATATTGTTACGCCACCACCTGATAACACGGTACATACTCCGCGCCGCCCGGCAGTTTCATCCGGTGTTGGGCGACGAAGGCTTTGAGCAATTTGTCCAGCGGTTGCATGACGGCGGCATCGCCACGGATCTGGTACGGCCCGTGTTCTTCGATCAGGCGGATGCCCTTGTCCTTGACGTTGCCGGCGACGATGCCGGAGAACGCACGGCGCAGGTTGGCGGCCAGTTCGTGGGACGGCAGATTGCGGCTCAGTTGCAGGTTGGCCATGTTGGCGTGGGTCGGGTCGAACGGGCGCTGGAAGCCTTCGTCGATTTTCAGCAGCCAGTTGAAATGGAACGCGTCGTTGCGCTCACGACGGAACTGTTTGACCGCTTTGAGGCCTTGAGTCATCTGCCGCGCCACTTCAGCCGGGTCGTCGATGATGATTTCGTAGTGTTGCTGCGCAGCTTCGCCGAGGGTGGCACCGACGAAGGCGTGCAACTGCTCCAGGTACGGCGCGGCGCTTTTCGGTCCGGTGAGGACCACGGGGAAGGGCAGGCTTTCGTTGTCCGGGTGCATCAGGATGCCGAGCAGGTACAGAAACTCTTCGGCTGTGCCCGCGCCGCCCGGGAAAATGATGATGCCGTGTCCGACGCGGACGAACGCTTCCAGGCGTTTCTCGATGTCCGGCAGGATCACCAGTTCGTTGACGATCGGGTTCGGCGCTTCGGCGGCGATGATCCCCGGCTCGGTCAAGCCGAGGTAGCGGCCGCCGTGGATGCGCTGTTTGGCGTGGGCGATGGTCGCGCCTTTCATCGGGCCTTTCATCACGCCCGGGCCGCAACCGGTGCAGATGTCCAGGCTGCGCAGGCCGAGTTCGTGGCCGACTTTCTTGGTGTATTTGTATTCTTCGGTGTTGATCGAGTGGCCGCCCCAGCACACCACGATTTTCGGTTCGACGCCGGGGCGCAGGGTGCGGGCGTTGCGCAGCAGGTGGAAGACGTAATCGCTGATGCCCTGGGAGGTGCTCAGGTCGATGCTCAAGGCGTCGAGTTCGTTTTCGGTGTAGACGATGTCGCGCAGGGCGCTGAAGAGCATTTCCCGGGTGCTGGCGATCATTTCGCCGTCGACGAAGGCGTCGGCCGGGGCGTTCAGCAGTTCCAGGCGTACGCCGCGGTCTTGCTGGTGAATGCGGATTTCGAAGTCTTTGTAGGCTTCCAGAATGGTCTTGGCGTTATCGACGTGGGCGCCAGTATTGAGGATGGCCAGGGCGCACTGGCGGAATAGGGTGTAGGTGACGCCGGTTCCGGCTTCGCTCAGTTGTTGTACTTCACGTTGGGACAGTGTTTCCAGGCTGCCTTTAGGGCTGACCGAGGCGTTGATTACGTGTCGTTGGGTCATTCAATGATCCTTAAAACGATGTCACCCGCCGGCAGGCGCATGGCATCCGAATAGTGTGTATCCATGATGAAGATGGCACGAACTGCGCTGTATCGCCATGTTCCCCGTTTGACGATGAAAAGATGAAAAGGCGCTCCAGCATAGCTAAATCTTTCGGGGAGGCGATAATGCTCCGCAGTCTTTTTGCTACAGAGCCTTTTACCATTGATGCAAGGAACCCCGTCGCGATGTTCGAAATCCAGCCAATGAATGCCGAAACCTATCGACGCCAGACACGACGCAGCACGGTGATCATCGCCCTGATGTTCCTGGCGCTGGCGATGGTGCTGTCCACGGCGGCGGTGGCGCTGTTCGGTGAGCCTGGCGGTGACAATCTGCGCTTTAACGTGGGCGGCGTATTTGCTGCGTTATTGCTGATGGCGGCGCTGATACGCGGCAAGTTCTGGACCCAGGAATGGATGGCGCCAGCGGTGTACGGTTGGCAGCTCAAACGCAGCCTGATGAGCATCACCAACGTCATGCACCAGGTGACGGCGGCAGTGGAGAAGGGCGATCCGAGCGCCATGAAGCTGCTGCGTTTTTATCATCTGGGACTGAGCCAGATGCACCAGTTGGACGGCAATTCCAGCGACCATAGCCAGCTGACCCGTGAGATGGATCAGCACAAGGCGCGGATGGAAGCGCTGGGCATCGAGACCGAACAGATGCAATTGAACCCGGCGTGGCTTGAGGCGGTGAAACAGGCGCAGATGTAACCTTACAATCGTTGGCGATGAGCATTTTCGTGCAAATCACCTATCGTATTCGTTGATGAGTCATAGAGGTCTGAGCGCCAGCCACGGCTGGGTGGCGCTAAAGGACGAACCGGAAAGTTCGTCAGTCAAAAGGGAATCAGGGAGCGTCATGGGGCATCCGTTCGTCAAAGATCGTACTGAAAACACCCGCCTCGCCACGCCTTGGGTGCCTGAGCAGGTTGAGTCGAGACTCAAGGTTCGATACGCAGTCTTCCTGCTGGTTGCAGTGTGCCTGTCCATGACGGCCATTGTGATCGGGGAAGGCTGGAACGCGCGTCAGTATCATTTGCGCGGCAGCGAAGTGGAAATGTCCAACCTGGCGCAAACCCTGGCCTCGCAGGCGCAGGCATCGATCAAACAGGCCGACACATTACTGTTTGCCTTGGTGGATCGCCTCGAAAACGACGGCATGGAGCCGGCGAAATTTCCCAGATTGCAACGTTTGCTCCAGGCCCAGCGCGGTGAATTGGCACAGATCCACGGGTTGTTCGTTTTCGACGAAGAAGGACGTTGGCTCGCCAATGCCATTAACATTGTGCCGGCCAATGCCAATAACTCCGATCGTGAATACTTCATCTACCACCGTGATCATCCCGACCGTGGTCCTCATATCGGTCCGTCGATAAAAAGTCGCTCGACCGGTGAATGGATCATGACCGTGTCACGCCGGATCAATCACGCCGATGGCCGGTTTGCCGGGGTGGTGGTGGCTTCGATCTACCTCAATCATTTCCTGGACCTGTACAACAGCATCGACATGGGTAACAACGGGGTGATCAACCTGATCGCCGATGACGCCAGCATCGTCGTTCGCCGCCCGTTCAACGAAGCCGACATTGGCACCAGCGTCGCCAAGGGGCCGCTGTTCACCCAACTGTTGCCCAAGGGTGATTCCGGTACGGCAACGGTCAAGTCCTACATGGACGGGGTGGAGCGGGTCGCGGGGTTTCGGCGGGTCCAGGGTTATCCGCTTATTGTTTTTACCGCGCTCGACAAGGATGAAGTCCTGGCCGGCTGGAAGCAGGAGTCCATACGCAGTGCAGGCATTGTGTCAGTGCTGCTGGGGTTTCTGGGCGTTCTCGGCTATCGCCTGATCCGCGTCATGAAGCAGCAGAATCATATTCAGAGCGAATTGCTGGAAGCTCAGGAAGAACTCATCGAGGTCAACCGCAGCCTTGAGTTACTGGCGCTGGAGGATGCCCTGACCGGGCTTTCCAACCGGCGTCAATTTGACCTGTTCATCCAGGCGGAAATGGGCCGCGCCAGGCGTACCCATACCAGCCTTGCGTTGCTGATGATCGATGTTGATCATTTCAAGATTTTCAATGATCAGTATGGTCATCTGGCGGGCGATGAGTGTTTGCGCAAAATCAGCGCCGTCATCACCGACAACATCCAGCGCCCCGGCGATCTCGCTGCGCGCTTCGGTGGCGAGGAGTTCACGGTGGTGCTGCCGGGTACCGATTATGTGGGGGCCTTTCTGGTGGCGGAAAAGATCCGTCGCGCGGTTCAGCAAACGGACATCAAGCATAGCGGCAGTCCCGAAGGAATCGTCACGGTCAGTCTGGGGGTCTGTGCCTACAACCAGACGGCGCAGAGCCAGCCCGAAGACTTGATCGGCGCAGCAGACAAGGCGCTGTATGTGGCCAAGGCCAGTGGCCGGAACATGAGTGTCATTGCCAACTGAACTCAGCCAGACCGGTTACTGCCCTGAACGGGTCGGGTGCCGCTTCCATAAGCGGATCAGCCGCAGGTAGATCAGCACGTTGATCGCCAGCACCACGCTGCCCAGTCCCAGCTGAATCGTGGGTGTCAGCCCGGTCGGATAAATAATCGGCCACACGTAGTGTTCAATGAAACCACCGCCATAACCGGTTTGCCCGGCCGCATGGCGCATGAGGTTTTCCCATTCGGTCAGTGGGCACGTCAGGTGGAAAACTTCCACGATCACGCCCCACGCGGCGGCGGGCAGGTGCCACCAGGCCAGGTGATGCCATTTGAGCACCAGCAGCCCGCCGAACAGCACGAACAGAATGAACAGCAAGTGAGACAGCACCAGCCCGTCGGCTGCGATTCGGTAAAGCATGTCGATTCCCTGACGCGTTATGTGAATCGCTCCATGGTACTCGGGCTGAACGCGTGTGCTCTATCGATTGCCGTTTTCGAGCACGGCCAATACTTCTTTCAAACGCACCGTCGTGGCTTCGCTGCTGTGTTGCATCGGCGCGCGCAGCTCGTCGTGAATCAACCCCTCAAGGGCCAGGGCGGTTTTCACCGGGGCAGGATTGGGCTCGATGAACAGGCTGTGAATCAGCGGCAGCAACTGGAAGAAGGTCGTTCGACCGGCCGCTAACTGGTTGTCGCGGATCTGTTGATACAGCGTCACGAACAGCTCGGGATGAACATGGGCCGAAGCGGCAATCGCGCCTTTGGCTCCTAGACACAAAGCGCCGAAGATCTGGTTGTCTTCACCGCACAGCACGTCGACCTTGCCGCTGCAGAGCAGGGCAAAGTGGTGGCTGGATTGCCGCCACAGTCCTTGATCGCGACGATCCGCTCATGGGCGACGATCCGGAGCAAGGTCGCCTGCTCGAAGGCTATGCCGGTGCGATAGGGTATGTCGTAGAGAATGACCGGGACGCTGGAAGCATCCGCGACAGTCTTGAAAAAGGCTTCAAGGCCGGCCTGGGACGGGCGGATGTAGTACGGCGGCGGAACCAGCAAACCCGCCAGAGAACGTTTGAGGATTTCGCTTTGAAATGTCAGTAACTCGGCAAGGTTGTTGCCGGCCAGGCCCATGACCACTCGTTCTGGCGGAACCAGTTCCAGCACCGCATCGAGCACCGCCAGTTGCTCATGTTTGCCCAGCGCCGCGGCTTCCCCGGTGGTGCCGCAGACCACAATGCCATCGACGCCTTTTTCCAGCAGATGACTGACCAGCCGCCGCAACCCGTCGAAATCGATCACGCCATAGTGAAACGGCGTAACGATGGGAACCCAGATACCTTGAAACGATGACATGCACTTTCTCCTGAAGGTTGACCGATTTCGTCACCGTCAGAAGCGTAGAAGGAAGTCAGCAAGAAGGAGGGAGTGTCCGCCGCGCTCAATGTCCTGTCAGCTCATCTGACGGGACAGCGCGCCCCGGTCACATGAGCGACTGTTTCTTCGATTTAAGGGCGTGCGCAACGCAACCTTGCGCCTTGGCATTCAAGCCAATGACGACAGTGTTGAGGTTGAAGGTTGCAGACATGGTTGCTTACACCCTGAATGAGGTGCTCAGTTTTAAAAGTCGGCGCGATGTTTGTCAATCTCGAAAATCAGAACCGGTTGCCTGCAAGTGCGCAAGATTGTTCAAGCCATCCACCGCAACTGCTGGCACAGTCTGGGGTCTTTCCCTGGTTGTAGAGCGTTATGTCCAACACACTCATGCCGCGCAGTGCATTCCTTCGCGGTGCCGCGGCCATCATGCCGTTGTCCCTGGCGACCGCGCCCTGGGGGTTGCTCGCCGGCTCTATGGCCATCGAGGCCAATCTCACACCGCTGCAAGGCCAGGGGCTGTCGAGCATCGTGTTTGCCGGCGCGGCTCAATTGGTCGCCATCGGCATGCTCAAGGGGGGCGCCGGGGTCTTTTCGATTCTGTTGACCACGTTGTTGCTGACCTCCCAGCATTTGCTTTACGGAATGAGCATGCGTTCAGTGATTTCCCCGTTGCCGGGCCGCTGGCGTGTGGGGTTGGGCTTTTTGCTCACCGACGAGTTGTTCGCCCTGACCAGCCAGCATGACAAACAGCAGTTCAATCGTTGGTACGCCTTGGGCGTGGGCCTGACGTTTTACATCGCGTGGAACCTCTTCACCCTGGCGGGCATTGTGCTGGGCAGCAGCATTCCGGGCCTTGAACATCTGGGGCTGGACTTTTCCATCGCGGCGACCTTTATCGCCTTGATCACGCCAGTGGTGCGCAACGTTCCGACGGTGGTGTGCGTGGCGGTCTCACTGTTCTGTTCGGTGCTGTTCAGCTATTGGCAATGGGGCTCGGCGTTGGTGTTGTCGGGGTTGGCGGGCATGACCGCAGGCTTTATCTGCAACAAATTCTATGTGGGGCGCACATGATGGTCTGGGCTGTGATTATCGGGATGGGCCTGCTGGTATTCCTGAACCGCTACGTATTTCTCGAGCCTCGACTGCCGGTACGCTTGAGCAGTAATGCCCGGCAGTTCCTCGGTTTCGCGGTGCCGGGCATGCTCACAGCAATCTGCGGGCCCATCGTGTTCATGCCCGACAAACAGCTGAACCTGCAGTGGGACAACCCCTATCTGATCAGTTCGCTGGTGGCCGTGGGACTGGTGCTTTACACCCGCAACACGTTGCTCAGCATGTTGTTGAGTATGGGGTTCTTCTTTTTGCTGCGGTGGTGGCTCTGAGTCGTCTAGCGCAGAACTGTTCTACGCTTAAAGGAGATCCCTTCAGGAAGAGAGGTGAGCATGGCCACTGAACCAAAGCGTCCGGACCCGGATGAGGACATTGATGAACCGACGGAGGAAGAGCTTGAGCAACAGAGGCGTTCGACGCCGGACTGGAAGCATCCTGATGACGGTAAAGAGCTGTCGGACCGCGACCAGGAGCGCCCGCTGAAGCCTTGATCGGGTTGTACATACCCAAAAGCCCCGCCGTTGATGGCGGGGCTTTTTAGTTTCCGACCTGAAATGCAATTCCCTGTGGGAGCGGGCTTGCTCGCGAAAGCGGTGTGTCAGTCAATATCAATGCTGAATGGAACACCGCATTCGCGAGCAAGCCCGCAGGTAAGGCAATGTGTCGCTGGAAGAAATGCACGGGGAAATGCAGTCTGTTGAGCCATTGTTGCGGGGTAAACACTCCCTGCTCCCGGACATGAGCTTATGCATAAATAGAATTTAAATTTGCCTCTGTAAGAGCGTTAAGGTCTATAAAAATAACCCTCCAGGAGTCCCGATGAATCTCTCCCAATACCTGCGCGGTCTGTTGGCCAGCGCCCTGTTTACCGCGCCTTTGACCTACGGCGCCGACCCTGTGGTGTTGCACGTCGGCGATCAGAACTACTACAACATTCGCGCATCGGTAGAGGCGTCGGGTGTGCTGCAAGGAGCGCCTTATAGCGTCGACTGGAAACACTTCCAGGCCGCTGCGCCGCTGGCCGAGGCGCTCAATACCAGCGCGTTGGACCTGGGTTTTCTCGGTGATTCGGGATTTCTGTTTCTGGCCGCCAAACAGGCACCGGTCAAGCTGATCGGCGTGTCGCGGCAGAACCCGGACACCATCGCCTTGCTGGTGCCCAAGGACTCGCCGGTCAAGACCATCGCCGATCTCAAGGGCAAGAAAGTCGCTTACTGGCCCGGCGCCTGGAGCCAGCAGTTGACCTTGCGCGCTCTGGAACAAGCCGATTTACCGGATAACTACGTCGACTTCATCAAACTGATGCCGATTGACGCCGCCGCCGCGTTACCCCAAGGCAGCATCGATGCGTTTCCGGTCTGGGAACCCTACATTTCCCAGCAGATTCTGTTCTCCGGCGCCCGGCCGATTCTCACCGCCAAAAACCTGATGCCCGGCCTGAGTGCCATCGCCGCTTCGACGCCTTCGATCGACAGCAAACGCGAAGCCATTGCCGACTTCCTGGGCCGCCTGAAAAAGGCCCGGGCCTGGGTCGACAGCCATACCGATGAGTACGCCGATCTTTGGGCGAAAAAGGCCAACCTGGACCAGAACGTCTCGCGCCATTGGCTGCGCCAGGCGCACATGACCGTCGGCCCGGTGGATCAACAAGCCACAGCAGATCTGCAAAGCACCGCGGACTTCCTGTTCAAGGTCAAGGCATTGCCGGCCGCCCTGGCCACGGCGCCGATTATCGACAGCTCGTTCCAGCAGGCGCTGGCGCAATAACCGAAAATCGAAGGCATAACGCGAGTCCGGGAGCGGGCGCCGGAACCAAACTCTGTGTACCCTTATCCAACCTCGGCTCGCAGCGATCTGCGGGTCGGTCGAAGGATGAATGGGCAAGGGAATTCTGCCATTAAACGTGATGACCGCAAGGTCTGGTCCAAGGCAAAACATGAAGCAGCTGGTCAAGGTTTTCTCCGCGTTCGCCATCGCCGTCGGGCTGTTTGGCTGCATCGCCGCGCCCATTGAAATGACGCCGCAGACGCAACAGGGTCTGCGCACGCAAGCGCCGATCCGCTTTTTGTTGACCTTCGACGACGGGCCCAGCGCGTCCGGTTTTTACAACCCGACGGTCACCGTGCTCGACAGCCTCGCGCGCAATCCGCTGCAACCGGACATTAAAGCGGTGTTCTTCGTGCAGACCCGGGCCTCTCGCGCCGGCGGCAGTGACATGGGCCGGCAGATCATGCGTCGCGAGCATGCCGAAGGTCACCTGTTGGGCTTCCACACGGCCACGCCCCGGCACACCAACCATCGTTCGCTGGACCCGGAAGAACTGGAACAGTCGCTCGCTGATGGCAGCGCAGACATCGCCGCGATCACCAAAGCCTCGCCGACCCTGGTGCGCCCGCCGTTCTGGAACTACGACAAGCGCACCTTTGCGGCCTATCAACAGCATGGCATGCACGTACTGCTGACCGACTTGAGCGCCAATGACGGCAAGATCTGGGGCTTCAACGCCAGCCCCCGTCGGCGGGCCAATATGCTGCGGCAGCTGTCCGAAGTCCGCGAGCGCATTGCCCTCGGCGAGTTGCCGACAGTGGACGGGGTGATTCCGGTGGTGGTGACCTTTCATGACCTGAATCGCTACACCGCCCGGCATACCCGGGAATACCTGCAAATCCTGCTCGACAGTGCCAGTGCCGCAGGTCTGGTCACGGCGCAGAAAGCGTTTTACGACGACACGGCAGCGCTACAGCGGGCGGCCATGGCGCGTACGGTCCGTGACAGTTCTGAGGCGGTTGAGTTGCCAGGGATCTGGAACTGGTTGTGGGACGGGGATGCTCACTGAGCGATGCCGGACGATTGATTGTGCAGCGGCGGAGCTGCCGCTGCGATCTTTTGATTTTCAGCGGATTCGAAAATGCCGAAGATCAAAAGATCGCAGGCTTCGCCAACTCCTACGAAAGCTGGCGTGTTGCGCAAGTTGATCTATTCTGAGTGGATCCAATCGAAAAACCGTCAAGGAGGGCGTCCGCCATGGTTCCACTTGCGCAGCTTTGCCAAATAGTTGAATCCGGTTTCAAGCCGCTGTCCTGCGAATGCACCGTGAATCGCGATGAAACGTTGCGGATCAAGGTCTTCGATCGCACCACCGGGCGGATTGAGCTGTTGATCACCGGTGTATCGCCCGAAGAGTTGACCAGTGTCCGCGATATTTCCAACCTGATCGGCGAACTTCGCACAGAAATGCGCGCCGGGCGCAGAGCATTTGCCGGTGTGATGGCCTGATTTACGAGTCTTCTCTGGGCAGCAGTTCATCGATCATCTGCAAACAATGATTCAACCCCGGCGATACATCGCCCACGCGCCTGCTGAGAATAATCGGCGAGGTCGCGTTGTCTTCCAGCACCGGGGTGAAGCCAATGTCATCGCGGTGCAGCAACTGCACTGAAGCCGGCACCAGCGTCACCCCGATTCCCGCACCCACCAGACCGATTGCTGTTTGCAGTTCGTTGGTCCATTGCGCCACGTTGATATGTACGCCATAGGATTCAAACAACGCGATTACATGATCGGCGTAACTGGGCCGCGGGTTGCCGGGGTAGAGCACGAAGGGTTCTTTTGCCAGTTCACGAAGACTGATCGGCCCGGCCAGTAATGGATGGCCGGCGGGGAGGGCGGCGACCAGCCGGTCTTCAGTCAAAACAGTCTGGATGATCGCCGGGTCGTCGATGCGAATGCGCCCGAAACCAATGTCGATGCGCCCGGCCTTGAGCGCCTGCACCTGCTGCAATGTGGTCATTTCCGAGAGTCCCAACTCAAGCGCCAGCGGTTCACCGCTGCGCAGTCGGCGAATCAGTTCCGGCAACACGCCATAGAGGGTCGATGGCGCAAAGCCAATCCCCAGCCAGGTCTTTTCGCCCAGTCCGATCCGCCGTGTGTTGTCGCAAACCTTGCCCAATTGTTCGAGCAGGGCGGTGGAATGTTCATGGAAAAACCGCCCGGCGTCGGTCAGCTTCAACGGTCGGCCGCGCTCCAGCAGAAGCACCCCGAGTTCATCTTCCAGCTGCTGGATCTGCCGGCTCAGCGGCGGTTGGGCGATGTGCAGCAGTTCGGCGGCGCGGGTGAAGTTGAGGGTTTGAGCCAACACCTGAAAATACCGCAGGTGACGCAGTTCCATGAGGCCTCCGGACGTCGATCTGTTAAATACCTTAAAGGTATCGAGCCAGACCAATTCTATATTGGCCGCTCGGAAAAAGCCGTACGAGAATCCGTTCCAGAACTTTAAGAACCTGACGGGTATCGACATGCGTGCAACTGCCATTGAATCGATCGAGACGATCATCGTCGATCTGCCGACCATACGCCCCCATAAGCTGGCGATGCACACCATGCAGAACCAGACCCTGGTGATCATTCGCGTGCGCTGCGCCGATGGCATCGAAGGTATCGGCGAGTCGACCACCATTGGCGGTCTGGCCTATGGCAATGAAAGTCCGGAAAGCATCAAGACCAACATCGACAAACACTTCGCGCCATTGCTGCTTGGCCAGGACAGCGGCAATGTGAATGCCGCGATGTTGCGCCTGGAGCGCAGCATCCGTGGCAACACCTTCGCCAAGTCAGGTATCGAAAGCGCCTTGCTCGACGCCCAAGGCAAGCGCCTGGGCCTGCCGGTCAGCGAACTGCTGGGCGGCCGCGTTCGCGATGCGCTGCCGGTAGCCTGGACCCTGGCCAGCGGCGACACCGCCAAGGACATCGCGGAAGCGGAAAAAATGCTCGACCTGCGTCGCCATCGAATCTTCAAGCTGAAAATCGGCGCTGGCGAGGTCAACCGGGACCTGGCCCATGTCATTACGATCAAAAAAGCGCTGGGCGATCGCGCCAGCGTGCGGGTCGATGTCAATCAGGCCTGGGACGAAGCGATCGCGCTGCGCGCCTGCCGGATCCTCGGCAGCAACGGCATCGACCTGATCGAACAACCGATCTCGCGCAATAACCGCGCCGGCATGGTGCGCCTGAATGCCATGAGCCCGGCGCCGATCATGGCCGATGAATCCATCGAGTGCGTGGAAGATGCTTTCAACCTGGCTCGCGAAGGCGCGGCTTCGGTATTCGCCCTGAAAATCGCCAAGAATGGCGGCCCACGCGCCGTGCTGCGAACCGCCGCGATTGCCGAGGCGGCCGGCATTGGCCTGTACGGCGGCACCATGCTCGAAGGCGGTATCGGCACGCTGGCCTCGGCCCATGCCTTCGTCACGCTCAACACCCTGAGCTGGGACACCGAGTTGTTCGGCCCGCTGCTGTTGACCGAAGACATCCTCAGCGAGCCATTGGTCTATCGCGATTTCCAACTGCACGTCCCGCAAACACCGGGGCTGGGCCTAAGCCTGGATGAAGAGCGCCTGGCGTTTTTCCGTCGGGACAGAATCTCCACCGCCATATCCACTGCCGTTCATCAAGCCTGAGGAGGGCATCATGCTGTTTCACGTAAAAATGACCGTGAATTTACCGGTCGACATGAACCCGGAACGCGCCGCTCAGCTCAAGGCCGACGAAAAAGCCCTGGCCCAGCGCCTGCAATCGCAAGGCAAGTGGCGTCATCTGTGGCGCATCGCCGGGCTCTACGCCAATTACAGCGTGTTCGATGTCGACAGCGTTCAGGAACTGCACGACCTGCTGATGCAATTGCCGCTGTACCCGTACATGGCGATCGAGGTCAACGCGCTGTGCCGGCATCCTTCTTCCATTCGCGAGGATGACCGCTGAACCCGGGCTGTTCAGTTCGCTACGCTAATAATGACAAGATGAGGAACCCACCAAAATGAACGTCAAGATTTCCCACACTGCCAGTGCCCAGAAGTTTCTCGAAGACGCCAGCGGTCTGCATAACGAAGCCGGCGATCCGCGGGTCAAGGCGCTGATTTACCGCATCCTGCGCGATTCGGTGAACATCATCGAAGACCTGGCCGTGACCCCGGAAGAGTTCTGGAAAGCCGTCAACTACCTCAACGTGCTGGGTGCGCGTCAAGAGGCCGGGTTGGTGGTGGCCGGGCTCGGCCTGGAGCATTACCTCGACCTGCTGATGGATGCCGAAGATGAGCAGGCCGGCAAGGCCGGCGGCACGCCGCGGACCATCGAAGGGCCTCTGTATGTGGCCGGTGCGCCGCTGTCGGAAGGCGAAGCGAGGTTGGATGACGGTGTCGATCCTGGTGTGGTTTTGTTCATGCAAGGCCAAGTGCGTAACACCGCCGGCGAGCCGCTGGCCGGCGCGGTGGTGGATGTCTGGCACGCCAACACCGGTGGCACTTATTCGTACTTCGATACCGCTCAGTCGGAATTCAACCTGCGTCGACGCATCGTCACCGATGCCGAGGGCCGGTATCGTTTTCGTAGCATCGTGCCGTCGGGCTACGGCTGCCCGCCGGACGGTCCGACCCAGCAATTGCTCGATCAACTGGGCCGTCATGGCCAGCGTCCGGCGCACATTCACTTCTTCATTTCGGCAGCGGACCATCGTCACCTGACCACCCAGATCAACCTCGACGGTGATCAGTACCTGCATGACGATTTCGCCTACGCCACCCGTGATGAGTTGATTGCCAAAATCACCTTCAGCGATGATCCGCAGCGTGCGGCGGCCCACGGCGTCAGCGGTCGTTTTGCCGAAATCGATTTTGACTTCACGCTGCTGTCGTCTGCCCAGCCTGAGGAGCAGCAACGCCACGAACGGGTTCGCGCGCTCGAGGACTGATGCCCTCGACCCGCCGAACCTTTGTGGGAGCGAGTCTGCTCGCGATA
This sequence comes from Pseudomonas sp. S2_A02, assembly GCF_054668495.1. Classification (NCBI taxonomy): domain Bacteria; kingdom Pseudomonadati; phylum Pseudomonadota; class Gammaproteobacteria; order Pseudomonadales; family Pseudomonadaceae; genus Pseudomonas; species Pseudomonas sp. S2_A02. The sequence continues at coordinate 6,180,400 of NZ_CP162776.1, forward strand.
GCGGAGTGTCAGTCAACGTTGATGTTGAAGCTGATGGCCCTTTCGCGAGCAGGCTCGCTCCCACAGGTCGGTCAACTGGCACATCGAGGCGAGCACTGCCCTGGAATGGCCCGACGCACCCTATAACAACAATGAGAGTGAACCGATGATGCAAGCGCAATTGTTGAGTCATCGCAGCAGAGTCTTCGACCATGCCGACCCCTACGCGGTGTCGGGCTACGTCAATCAGCATGTCGGCAATCATTGCCTCCGGATGCCTCGGGCCGGCCGACCGCTGGCGAGCCTCGATCATTGCAAGTTCGCCAGCCTCGACCTGTGCCGCATCAGTTACGGTGCCAGCGTGCGGGTCACGTCCGGTGCGCTGGACAGCATCTATCACTTGCAAGTGTTGCTGCGCGGCAACTGCCTGTGGCGTGGCCATGGTCAGGAGCATTACTTCGCACCCGGCGAGTTGTTGCTGATCAACCCCGACGATCCGGTGGATCTGACCTATTCCAGTGATTGCGAAAAATTCATCCTGAAAGTCCCCACGCGGCTGCTGGAGGCGGTGTGCGAAGAGCAGCGCTGGCGATATCCGGGGCAGGGCGTACGGTTTCTGGAAAACCGTTATCAGCTCAATGAACTGGAAGGTTTTGTCGGTCTGCTGGCGATGATTTGCCAGGAAGCCGAAGCCACCGAGCAGATTCCCCGGGTGCAGGAGCACTATGCGCAAATCGTTGTCAGCAAGATGCTTGGCCTGATGAAGACCAACGTCATGCGCACTGAACCCGGCTCATCCTCGGCCATGTTCGAGACGCTGGTCGATTACATCGCGTGCAACCTCAAGCAGGACATCGACAGCGAAGAACTGGCACGCCAGGCGCGGATGAGCCTGCGTTCGCTGTATGGGTTGTTCGAACGCAACGCGGGGGCCACGCCGAAAAACTACATCCGGCAGAAGAAGCTCGAACGCATCCACGCCAACCTGAGCGACCCGACCTGCAACGTGCGTAACGTCACGGAAGTGGCCATGGATTACGGCTTTCTGCACCTGGGCCGGTTCTCCGACAGCTACCGCAAACAGTTCGGTGAGTTGCCATCGGACACCCTGAAACGCCGCCACTGACCTCGCAAACGCCACCCACCGCTGTTTGATCGTTCCCACGCTCCCGCGTGGGAATGCCTCAACGGACGCTCCGCGTCCGCTTTTGGGACGCAGAGCGTCCCGGGCTGCATTCCCACGCAGAGCGTGGGAACGATCATCACTCTGCACAAAACGGATACAGGTCTGCACCCCGCGGATAGTCCGCCCCATCCCCTCGTCCTAGCATGGCCCTGCCTGAATAAAAACAATGGAGGCGGCGGCCATGACCCTGCGACCTGAATACCTTCACTCCCTGCTTGAAGAAGACCCTGAGCAGGGCATCTATCGCTGCAAGCGCGAGATGTTCACCGATCCGCGGCTGTTCGACCTCGAGATGGTACACATCTTCGAAGGCAACTGGCTGTACCTGGCCCATGAAAGCCAGATCCCCAACAACAATGATTTCTACACCACCACCATGGGGCGTCAGTCGATCTTTATCGCGCGCAACAAAGACGATGAGTTGAACGCCTTCATCAACGCGTGCAGCCACCGTGGAGCGATGCTCTGCCGACACAAGACCGGCAACAAGAGCACGTACACCTGCCCATTCCACGGCTGGACCTTCAACAACTCCGGCAAGCTGCTCAAGGTCAAGGATCCGGCGGCGGCCGGCTACCCGGCGAGCTTCAATTGCGAAGGCTCCCACGACCTGACCAAAGTCGCGCGTTTCGAATCCTATCGCGGCTTCCTGTTCGGCAGCCTCAAGGCCGACGTGGTGCCGTTGGCAGAGCACTTGGGTGAATCGGCGAAGATCATCGACATGATCGTCGATCAGTCCGCCGATGGCCTGGAAGTGCTGCGCGGCTCCTCCAGCTACATCTACGAAGGCAACTGGAAACTCACCGCTGAAAACGGTGCCGACGGTTATCACGTCAGCTCGGTGCACTGGAACTACGCGGCGACCCAGAACCAGCGCAAGCAGCGCGAAGCCGGCGATTGCAATCCGACCATGAGCGCCGGTACCTGGGCCAGGCAGGGCGGTGGTTTCTATTCCTTCGACAAGGGCCACATGCTGCTCTGGACCCGCTGGTCCAACCCTGAGGACCGTCCGCTGTACGAGCGTCGCGACGAGTTGGCCCGGGACTTCGGCCAGGCGCGCGCCAACTGGATGATCGAGAACTCGCGCAACCTGTGCCTGTACCCGAACGTGTACCTGATGGACCAGTTCAGCTCGCAGATTCGCATCGCTCGGCCGATCTCGGTCAACCGCACCGAAATCACCATTTACTGCATCGCCCCCAAAGGCGAAAGCGACCACGCCCGGTCGAGCCGGATTCGTCAGTACGAGGATTTCTTCAACGTCAGCGGCATGGCGACCCCAGACGATCTGGAAGAGTTTCGCTCCTGCCAGACGGGTTACCAGGGCAGCGTCACCGCGTGGAACGACATGTCCCGTGGCGCCGAGCACTGGGTCGAAGGCGCCGATGACGCGGCCAAAGAGATCGACCTGCATCCGCTGCTCAGCGGCGTGCGCACCGAAGACGAAGGCCTGTTCGTGCTGCAACACAAGTATTGGCAGCAAACAATGCTCAAGGCCTTGGCCGCTGAACAATCCGGCCTGATTGCAGTGGAGGCCGTGCAATGACCATTACTTATGACGCCGTGCGCGATTTTCTCTACCGCGAAGCGCGCTACCTCGACGACAAACAATGGGACGATTGGCTGGAGTTGTACGCGCCGAACGCCACATTCTGGATGCCGTCCTGGGACGACAACGATGAGCTGACTGAAGACCCGCAACGGGAAATCTCGCTGATCTGGTACGGCAACCGCACGGGCCTGGAAGACCGCATCTTCCGCATCAAGACCGAGCGTTCCAGCGCCAGCGTGCCGGACACACGCACTTCGCACAACCTCAGCAATATCGAGCTGATCGAACAGGCCGACGGGCTGTGCAAGGTGCGCTTCAACTGGCACACCCTGAGCTTTCGCTACAAGACCGTCGACAGCTATTTCGGCAGCAGTTTCTACACCCTGGATGTGCGCGGTGAAAACACGCAGATCCTGGCCAAGAAAGTGATCCTGAAGAACGACTACGTTCGTCAGGTCATTGATGTTTACCACCTCTGAGGCGGCCGTCATGACTCATTCCATTGCGTTCAATTTTGAAGACGGCGTCACCCGATTCATCGACGCCAATGCTGGGGAAACCGTGGCCGACGCCGCATATCGCCAGGGCATCAATATTCCACTGGACTGCCGCGACGGCGCTTGTGGAACCTGCAAGTGCTTCGCCGAGGCTGGCCGCTACGACTTGGGCGAGGACTACATCGAAGACGCCCTCAGCGCCGACGAAGCGCAGCAGGGCTTTGTCCTGACCTGCCAGATGCGTGCGCAAAGCGATTGCGTAGTGCGGGTGCCGGTTTCATCGGATGTCTGTCGTACCCGTCAGGCCAGTTACGACGCGACCATCAGCGCCGTGCGCCAGTTGTCCGACAGCACCATCGCGCTGTCGATCAAGGGCGAGGCCCTGAGCAAGCTGGCGTTCCTGCCGGGGCAGTATGTGAACCTCGGGGTGCCCGGTAGCGAGCAGACCCGCGCTTACTCGTTCAGCTCGTTGCAGCGTGACGGCGAAGTCAGCTTTCTGATTCGCAACGTGCCCGGCGGCTTGATGAGCAGTTTCCTGACCGGCATGGCCAAGGCTGGCGACAGCATGAGCCTGGCCGGGCCGTTGGGCAGCTTCTATCTGCGCGACATCCGCCGTCCATTGTTGCTGTTGGCCGGTGGTACTGGTCTGGCGCCGTTCACCGCGATGCTGGAAAGAATCGCCGAACAGGGCAGCGAGCATTCGCTGCATTTGATCTACGGCGTGACCAACGATTTCGACCTGGTGGAACTCGATCGACTCGAAGCCTTCGCCGCACGCATTCCGAACTTCAGCTTCAGTGCCTGTGTGGCCAATCCCGACAGTCGGCATCCGCTCAAGGGCTACGTGACCCAACACATCGAGCCACGGCATTTGAACGATGGCGACGTCGACGTCTACCTGTGCGGCCCGCCGCCGATGGTCGAAGCGGTCAGCCAGTTCATCCGCGAACAAGGCATCAGGCCTGCGAACTTCTACTACGAAAAATTTGCCGCCAGCGCGGCCTGAGTCGCGCTGTTGTGGGAGCGAAGTCGTACACAAATACCGTGCTCGGCAAAGATCCCAATGTGGGAGCGAGCCTGCTCGCGAAGAGGCCGGAACATTCACCCGGGATGTCGCCAGTGAGACAGCTATCGCGAGCAGGCTCGCTCCCACAGGACAGTGTTTCGTCCGGTACGTCTTAACGGACCGGCATCCTTCGTCACGAGGTACACATGAACAGATTCCACGAAAAAGTCGCGCTGATTACCGGTGCCGCCCAAGGTATCGGCCGGTGTGTGGCTGAACGCATGGCCGCCGAAGGTGCGCGGTTGATTCTGGTCGACCGCTCCGATTTGGTGTTCGAACTCCAGAAGAAATTGGGGCAGAGCAGCCAGGTACTTGCCCTGACTGCCGACCTTGAGCAATACGGCGAATGCAGGCGCGTGATGCGCACCGCTGTCGAACGTTTTGATCGCCTCGATGTGCTGGTCAACAACGTTGGTGGCACGATCTGGGCCAAGCCTTTCGAATACTATGAAGAGGCGCAGATCGAAGCCGAAGTCCGCCGTTCATTGTTCCCGACACTGTGGTGTTGTCATGCCGCGCTGCCGTTCATGCTTGAACAAGAGAGCGGCGCCATCGTCAACGTTTCGTCCATTGCGACCCGTAGCGTCAATCGCGTGCCGTACGGTGCGGCGAAGGGTGGGGTCAACGCGCTGACCGCTTGCCTGGCGTTCGAAACGGCCGGTCGTGGCGTGCGGGTCAACGCGACCGCCCCCGGTGGCACCGAGGCGCCGCCACGGCTGATCCCGCGTAACGCTGCGGAACAAAGCGCTCAGGAAAAGCTCTGGTATCAGCAGATTGTCGACCAGACCCTCGACAGCAGTTTGATGAAGCGCTATGGCACGCTGGATGAGCAGGCAAGCGCTATTCTGTTTCTGGCCAGCGACGAAGCCTCCTATATCACCGGCATGATCATGCCGGTCGGTGGCGGCGATCCGGGCTGACGGGCTCGCACGCAAAATTGGCCCGATTCTGGACAACCTGCCGCCTACAAGCGGCGCTGAAACGCTTTGACGATTCTGAGTGTGGCGTCGCTTGTGTTCAGGTTCTGTACCGCGTCCAGCGGATACCAGATGCAGTCGAAAATTTCATTTTGTGGCCGAGCCGCTGCGATGTTCACGACCAACGCCTCGTAGACATGGTGCCGGGTGCTGGCCGTTTCCCACTCCATCAAGTACAGCAGGTCGTCGACCTCAAGCCCTGTTTCTTCGTAAAGCTCTCTTGTGGCCGCGCCCGCAGCAGTTTCGCCAGGCTCGACTTTTCCGCCCGGCAGGGTCCAGCGCCCCCTGGGCTTGCGCACGAGGAGGATATGCCGATCCTGCTCGCAAATGACGGTTGCACGTACTTTCATGGGTTACCCGACTGCCGTTTGTCACAAAACAGTCATAAAAATGCAATATTCAGACCGAAATCCGCAGAAGTGTCTGCTTCAAGGGTTTGAGTCGACAGGGCGGCTGAAAGTGCAATGAAATGCCGGAATCCTGACGCGACGTCTGGTTGGCACTTCAGGGAAGGTCGGGTGTAAGGTAGATGAGTCGATCCAGGACTATCACTGCCGAAATGGAGGTGACTATGAGCGTTCCGATGATGACTAAAATGCACATGAACGGCTATGACGTACTCAGCGTGAACAACGGCCCTTGGCGGGTGTGCACCAAAGGTGACCGGCTTGGAGCCTTTGGCAGTAGAGAGGAAGCACTGGCCTATGCGGCTGCGCTTCCCGCCTACAGAGCCCAGTCGGGTAAAGCGTCGCGTAGCCACAAATCAGAAAGCCAGAAATCAGACAAATAGTGCGCTTGAAGCCCCGGTTCGCCGGGGCTTTGTATTTGTAGCAACTGCTACACGGGGCTCAGTAACCACCGCCCATCCCGCCCGTGGAGGGGGAATACTCTCTGGCTTTTTGTTGGACGCGACTCCATTCCGCGCAGGTCATGAAACTTTTGTGGTCGACCTTGCCCGTGCCATCGAAGCTGACATTGTACGGCTGCTGATGGCCGGCTTGGGTCAGCTTGTAGTCAAAGCAGGTGCCAGGTTCCACCGTGCGCTGAGTTGTCGATAAAGGCTGGCCGCCAATCTGCTGGACTTGTTCCTTGCTCATGCCGGTCTCGACCTTGGCGACCAGCGGTTGGTCTCGATAAACGTGTGATTCCGTGTTGCAGCCACCTGACGCCGCCAGCACGGCGATCAGCGCGCATAGACGCTTGTTCATGGCAGCGCTCTCTAGTGAGCTTTCATTCGACTGATGGATTTTGCTTTTACTTCTTCAGCATAGCCCGCCAGTCGCTCTTCATCGCCCTGGAACAACGCGCACAGCCTTAGTGTTGCCTCTGCGTCCACATCATTGCCAGCCAGGCGCAACTGCTCTGCGATGCGCAAAAGCTCTACCGCCGACCACCTCAAATCCGAGGCTACACCTTGCAGGTCGCGCCGAAGTTGCTGTTCATATTCGTTAAGCCACATGATGACCTCCTGCAATTCCCCGCTACGAAATAGTAGTCCCATTTACCTGTCTGGAGCGTTATGTTCGTCTGATCGCAAGAGAGTCGAAATCATGCAACAACCTGTCTACCAACTGCTGGAAGTCGCCAACGGCAAGCCGATCAAACTCTGGACCGAGGGTGTACCGGTTGAAAGCGAAGCCCGGCAGCAATTGATCAATACCGCGAAGATGCCGTTCATCTTCAAGCACCTGGCGGTGATGCCGGATGTGCATCTGGGCAAAGGGTCCACCATCGGCAGCGTGATCCCCACCGTGGGCGCGATCATTCCGGCGGCCGTGGGAGTGGACATCGGCTGCGGCATGATTGCCGCGCGTACTTCACTGACCGCCGCCGACTTGCCGGACAACCTGCACGGCCTGCGCAGCGCCATCGAAAAAGCCGTGCCCCATGGCCGCACGTTGAGTCGTGGCCGCCGCGATGAGGGCGCCTGGAATCACGTTCCACAGCAAGCCGATCAAGCCTGGGCGGCGCTGAGTTCACGGTTCAAGGCAATCACCGACAAATACCCGAAACTCGCCAGCACCAACAATCGTCAGCACCTGGGCACCCTCGGTACCGGTAATCACTTCATTGAGGTCTGCCTGGACGAGGCCAACCGCGTCTGGTTCATGCTGCACAGCGGTTCTCGCGGCGTTGGCAATGCCATCGGGACCCTGTTCATTCAGTTGGCCCAGGCGGACATGCGCCAGCACATCGCCAATCTGCCGGACCGCGATCTGGCCTATTTCAAGGAAGGCAGCCGGCATTTCGATGACTACGTTGAAGCGGTGGGCTGGGCTCAGGACTTCGCCCGGCAGAACCGGGCGTTGATGATGCAGGCGGTGATTCAGACGGCGCGGCAAGTGATCCGAAAACCCTTCGAGGTCGCGCTGGAGGCTGTGAACTGCCACCACAATTACGTGCAGAAAGAGCGGCACTTCGGTGAAGACATCCTGGTCACCCGCAAGGGCGCGGTGTCGGCGAAAAAGGGCGAACTGGGGATCATTCCCGGCTCCATGGGGGCCAAAAGCTTCATCGTTCGCGGTCTCGGCAACGAGCAATCGTTCTGTTCCTGCAGTCACGGTGCCGGTCGTACCATGAGCCGCACCAAAGCCAAAAATACCTTCACCGTCGCAGACCAGATCCGCGCGACCGCTCATGTGGAATGTCGCAAGGATGCGGCGGTGATCGACGAGATTCCGATGGCTTACAAGGACATCGACAAAGTCATGTACGCCCAGCGTGATCTGGTGGAAGTACTGCACACCTTGCGACAGGTGGTCTGTGTGAAGGGGTAGGAAGGGAAGGGCTTCCATTGGTCGGGAACATTAACGCGAGTGAACAGCTCTGCTGTCGTATTGAGGTAATGATTTATTCGCTAGAGAGGCCATCTCGAATGACGACTACCGATGATTTCAGACATCACGCGCATGAGCTGATCGTTGACCTGGATGCGGCAACCACGGAAATGATGAAACTGATCTCGGCCCATCAGTTGAGCGGCCCGGAATGGGAGCGGGTCACGAAATGGCAGCATGAAGCGTACGAGCGATGGATGACGTACCTGAATGCGAGGTCGTATCCCGATTCCGGCTCGGGGGCCGAGCCGGGGCAGGGCGAAGCCCCTTTATAGAGACATCGCCGGCTGTCCGCTGGATGTATGCATAAGTACAGGCTACATTTCCCGTTTTTCAGGAAAGAAAGCGTTATGCGCATGTTGATAGCGGGAATAGCGGTAGCTGTGTTGGCGGGCTGTTCATTACCCGCATCCGTGGTGCCCGGCGAGCCCAATATCAGCAAATACAGCGATAAGGCGCCCAAGGAATATGCCGCGTGTGTATTGCCGTTGTGGCGTCAGGACATTCCGGGATCGACGCAATCGGCGATTTCCAATGGCTACCGGATTACCGCGCCGAGCATTATCACGGCTGACGAAATTCTGGTTATCGTGAAATCAAAGGATGGCAGCCGGGTATCGCTTTACCAAGGACCACCGTGGGCCAAGTCAGGGGCACTGCGCCAAGCTGTTCGGGATTGTTTGTAACGCTCGCTTCGTTCGTTGTTCGTTTATGGGGGACGGCTGTGCCGTATGTCGCAGCCATATGTCTGAATCCAGGAACGGTTACTCCTCAACTAACTTCCAAGAGCAAACAGTCCTTGGGAGTTTGGCTATGAATGATGATCGAAAAAAGGCAGCCCTCGATGCCTGGTACCGGCTCTTGAGAGAACCGGAAGCCGGGATGGATTGTGAAGAACACTACGACAAACTGCTGAAAGTGGCGGATGAAATGGAGGGGGCCGGCCTCATCAATAACGCCGAATGGCGTGAGTTGGTGCGCGATGCACGGGGGGCTATTTCCGCTTCAATCGATGGAGTCGGGAGTGGAGTTGTCAGTAGATGACTTAAAAATAGTGTGGATATTTAATGAGTTAGGAGATTTAGTAACTGGATGGTGAGTCAGAATATCTTGTTACAAGTTGCGCGATTGGGTAATATTGCCCCGCGTTCACCACCACGGTTTATGCATTTTTAAAGCCCAGGCGTCCATCAGCTGCCTGGGCTTTTTTTTTGTCTGGAATATGGTAAGGGCTTATATGCACGCTGCCGGCAGAGAGCCAGCAGCGTCGGTAATGAGCGTGAATTGACAACGTTATTGATGCCTGTCGTTACTTGGCCGGATCAGCCCTGCGCCGATCGCTGCCAGATGGGTTGCCAGTGTCAAGAAGCCTCCTCTCGACCAGGACATTTTGCAGGGCCTGGCGTGCCGAAGGGCTTAACTGATCTTCTCTCTCCTTGAGTTCGAGCAAGATGGGGTTGGACCACCCACGATAGGTTTGCTCGGAAATTTGAGTAGATGTCATCTATCTCTCCTTTGATGAATCGCCCGACAACACAGTGGGCGAAGTCCTGTGCGCTAAAAATCCTAGTTGAGGAAACGACTTGTCGCCAGTGAACGGATTGCAATGAGGTGCCGGTCATCCTTCGCGACGCGGGTAGTCCACGATTCGGGCGTAAACTTAAGAGGCTACCTCATCAAAAGGAGCCGCATATGATCGCCGACCAAATGAATAGACAGGAGTCGGAGCAAAGCGCTGTTTGGGATCAATACTTCTGTGCCGCGTTGATTGCGGAAAGCAATCTGACGGCACCGGTGGTTGGAGAAGCCACCCACGAAGACAGGCAGAATCTGTTAATCCAAAGGGCCAAAGCACTCGCCGATAAGATGCTGGAAAACAGAAGATAACCGGAGCCCAGCCATTGCGCTGGGCTCTTCACTTTTGATGCTCTTACTTTCTTCCAAGTGAACGCTCCTTGGTCGGAGATCGTCTACAGTTGGTAGTTCATGGATACGGAGATCGAACATGAAGTGCCTAATCTGTCAGGCTGTCTCTAATACTGTTCACGCGGCTGGAGACTGGTCAGAAGTCAAATGCCCGGCCGGATGTGGACACTACAAGGTCTCGGCGAACCTTGTGGCGAAAATGAAATTCAAGAACGAGTTCTTTGACATCGAACGCACAAGGCGATGGCTTAAAATGTCCCGCAATGACGAGCCGGTGCCGTTGATATCCACCTACGATTACAACGTGTCCTTATTGCACCGTGACACTGAGGATAGGTCGCTCATCGCGCCGATTCGTTCCAGGCAGCCGCTGACTTCGGATTAGAATCCGTCTGTCCTGGCTATAACCCTGTTCCCCTGTAGGAGCTGCCGAAGGCTGCGATCTTTTGACCTTCAGCGGCTCCTGAAAGATCAAGATCAAAAGATCGTCCGAACGCGGCCCGAGCCTTCGGCAGCGCCTACAGAGGCTCACGCAGGTATTGCTCGATCTATCGACAAAAAAACAAGCAACCTCCATGGATAGCCCCTGTCGATATCAACATGTCCCCGCTATTGGTTACCCTCCCGGTCCGGGTTGTCAGCATTGATGGCGGGCTGAAAGCGACTAACTGAATGATCAGGAGGTGGCTATGAACTGTCCGCTGTGTGGAAACACTAGTGCGCTGGAAGATCTTTCGTTCGGGGGCGGCTTGCGCATTTATTGTGAGCCGTGCGGTGGTTTCTATCGGATTTCAACAACCCTGAATGGCTTGGCCGACGCAAAGACCTATGACACCGAGCGCGCTCGAGCCCGGCTGAAAAAGAAGCGTGAAACCGACAAATTGGAAGATCAAGAGCCGGCGCTAGGCGCGGAGGACAAAGACCTGCTCGTCGAGCCCAACTGATGTGTCGTGCAATAAACATATGACCCAGCGGAAGGTTATCTCTGCGAGACGGTTGTGGTGGATGTGCTGAAGGACTCGCCTGACCCTGAAGCCGGGTTTCGAACGGGATCCCAGGCCAGGCGAGCGGCCCGGTCAATGAGCCTGTGCCACCCCGCGCAAAACCGTAGCAGCGGCAGATTGAGATCGAGTGCTGGCAATGTTTCCCAGCGATACGACACCAACCAGACGCTTGTCTCGGTTGAGCACGGGCAGGCGACGCAGTTGCACGTCCGCCATGTTCTTTGCCACCTGCTCTATGTCTTCATCCTCAAAGCAATAGCGGATGCCGCCAGTCATTACTTTACTGATAGGGGTTTTGCCGGGGAGTCCTTCGGCTACGGCTCTAATGGCTATATCCCGGTCCGTGATCATGCCAATCAGACGCTCTTGTTGCTCAACCATGATGGCGCCGCTATCGATCCTGGCCATCATGTTTGCGGCCTCCTGGATCGTCTGGCTTGGCTTGGCTGTTAAAACATCTTTCGTCATAACTTCCGAAATCTTCATGAAAAGACTCCTTTAAAGTGATGCTTCAGTGATTAAGGGCTGCCATTTTTTTCGACTTTGGAGGGGAAGTGCGGGTTCAGATTGTTTTAGCTCCGCTCGTCATGGTGGCGGGGCGTCACAGGAGATTCAGGCGGGCGAGTCATATGCGCGGGCCGTCGATAGGCTCTATCAGTTCTGAGCCCTGGTTCCTCACATTGCCCACGGCCACGTCCACTTTGAACCATTCGAAGACGTCGCAAGGTTCGCTTTGCTGCAGGAGTATCTGTTCAGCGCGCTCCTTGTGCGTGTATGGGGCAATCCATTCCCGGGCCAGTTCGGGATTGAGCGTCACTGGCCGACGGTCGTGAATATCCACCATGCCGCCCTGACTGTCCGCGGTGATGATCACGAAGCCATCATGCTCGTCCGACTCCTTTTCGTACCTTGGATACTGACCGATGGCGGCGCACAGGATCGGCGCACGATCCTTGCGACGGATCAGGTACGGCTGTTTCTTCGGACCGCCTTCGTAAACCCATTCAAACCAGTTGTCGATGGCAATAATTGCCCGGTGCGGCCATATCTCCTTGAAGAATGGGTCGTGGGCGACTTTCTCAACCCTGGCGTTGATCGGTGTCGCGTGATCCCTGGCCCAATGCGGTCGCCAGCCCCAACAAACCCTGTCGGCATGCAGCACGCCGCTTTCTTCGTGGAAGAGGGCGAGCTGAGTCGACGGTGCGGCGTTGTAGAGCTCGAGCGGCTGATCGCCAGCATTATTGACCAAGGCGTTGGGCATACTCAGCGCCGCCACGAATTCGTGAACACCTCGATACTGCGAAAGTCGTCCGCACATGGCTGAGCCCTCATGCTGAAGCTTAAGCTTAGACAATGGTTTCAGGGTGATCTAACGTAACCGTCCGGCCAACTCACCTTTCTGGCCTCGACGCCAAAGGCGATGGTGTCCACCTAATTTAAGCGGATACCATTTCTAGCCTTTTAAGCGGGTCTTTCCATGCAGCCACAACGCGGTTCCTAGTCCAAATCCTTCAAGGCCCAGGTTGTCCAGGAGTGCGCCCAGCCCGGAGCTTCGATTGCCAGCGTTGCGCAGAAACACAGCCTTAACGCGAACCTCGTCCATAAATGGATTCGGGTACAAACGAGCAAAGCCATGGCGCTGCAACCTGCTTTCATTCCGCTGCCTTTTCAGCTAGCCGGAGGGCATCCCCTGGCTCCTTCATCGAGCATCTGCGTTGAAATCCAGCACCCGCGTGGCACCGTCAAAGTGAACTGGCCGGCCGAAAGCGCTGCCGCCTGTGCCACCTTTCTGCGAGACCTGTTGCGATGATTCGCATCGACGCCATCTGCTTGCCACTGGACCGATGGACATGCGTGCTGGTACCGAGACCGCGTTAGCCCGGGTCATTGCTGTGTTCGGTGCGGCGAAGCTGCACTGTGCTTATCTCTTTGCCAATCGCCGTGCCAATCGGATGAAAGTTCTGGTGCATGAAGACGGGGCGGGCGAGTGAGATCGGGCAACTGCTACCGCATGAGTGGGTGCCGGCCTGACTAACGCAAGGTGAGTTGGGCGTACGCTTACAATGAATCTTAGAGGCCCAACGTTTGACATGAGAGACTTGGCCAGGCTTGCCAGAACAGCCTTTCGATGGAAGGGCTAGACCTCAGGGGGCACACAGCGCTCTCAGCCTTAGGGGCAGGTAGCCAGAGGCCAACCGACGCGCGCTGCACGGAGGAGGCTGGCCTTAACAACCAAGCGGTGAAATGGGGCAATAACGAAGATGTAGGCCCGGCCTAGACGGTTGTGGCACTGGACCACGGTTGAAAAAACGAGCTGGCGACTGCCTTCTGGTTCTGCCTCTCCAGAACATAGGATCGATATCCGGAAGTCGAGGTGCTTGTCGTCCTCTCCCAACACGATTTCAGTCTGGTTCGTGCTGTAGACCTTGAAGATTCCAATCCGATTAGCAAGTAATGCCAAATGTTTGGCTGTCTTGAGACCAAAACAGGCAACGATAGTGTCTCGGACTTTCATGAGCCATCCGATCCAGGATGGCTGGTGGGAAAGGATGAATCGAGCTAGCAAATCTGGATTGCTAGATGTGCCCGCAGGGAGCCGAATCGCAAAAGCGTCCGCCAGGTTCATCGACTTGTAAAGGTGGGTGATGCCGGACCTTGAGGGGACTGGCACGGACATGATGAGCTCAAATTCTCGGGGCATCGGGGGATCTCTCCTGAGTTCTAACTACTAATTAGACGACATGCCATGTCGCGTTTCTTGTTGCGATGGTTTGTCGTATAACGCTCCTTGTCGCCCTGTAAGTGCTTGTCTAGCTTAGAAGTGATGGTTACCGACTTTCAAGCCGGGCAGGGACAACCGCGCTCACTGCTCATTCCCAAGCACACGAGGTATCTGCATAGTGGAGGAATCTCGCTGTACAAGCGGCTCTTTTTCCATATTGCGGCGTGCCTACTTAGGCTATCAGGTACGTATTCAAGTGTGGGGTTCACGGCAACTTCAGGTTCCAGGCGCAGTAGCGCACCAGGAGCGGAGCTCGCATGTGTCGTGGCGATGCCGTCCGGATAACCAATGTCCACGCCTTGATGAGGTCCAGAGCCTCGCTGAGCGAGCATGGACTAACTGGATGTAGTTGAGGCTCCAACTTCTCCTTGTCGAATACTGAGCCCGATCAAGGCATCATAGAGCTCTTGCTGCCCAGCTGGCAGAACAGGGAGCAACGTCGCACGGCGCTTGTCGACATCGAACCAGGATTCAACCAACCATCCCACCAGATAGAGCGCCGAAAGGCATCCGCCAGCGGTTGCAACGTTCCCCTGGCATACAAGAGGCTGGTCCACGAGCTCAAGTCCCAGAGCTTGCAAGCTCGATCGTGCATCCGGGTGTGTAGTTGCTTGGCCGCTGAGCAGCCCAAGCCGTTCGAGAATGAAAGCTCCGGCGCATATGGAGCCGATTCGCTGGCGCCTGGAGTCAAGTTCAAACGACGGCAGGAAATCTGGGGCGGCAAGTGCAGCGGGTATCCCTTCCTTGCCGCTGACGAACAATACCGCGTCGGCACTATTGGCCTCGGAAAGCGGACCGTGTACCGAAACAGGCAGGCCGTGCGCCGATCGCACAATAGAGCTGGAACCCAATATTCGGACATGCCAGTCCTCAGTGTTGCGGCCTAGAATGTCCCACATCAGGAATAGGTCGATATCAGTGAATTGGTCGAAAGCAACCAGAGCGATTTTCTTCAAGGCGAGCTCCATGAAAAGTGCTGGCGTGCAAAACGCAACGGCCATCTTTGCTGGTGTTCGCAGCGTATCAATCGGTTGCGCACCATACACAGTCTGTATGGCGCTAAATATGGAGCGAAATAACTGGTGAGAAAACTAACTCGTAACCATTGGATCGCGGCTGGTTTTGAGGCCCTCGACCAAATAGGGCATATTGGCGTTTCGGCCGAGAGTCTATCGCGCCGATTGAATGTGACCCGCGGATCGTTCTATCACCATTTCCGCAATCGCGAAGACTTTGTCCGCACCTTGCTGGCCGCTTGGGAAGAAGACTACACGGAGCGCATGCTCGCTTATGCGGCGCAGGGTCGTAGCGCGGGCGAAACCTTGAAACGCTACTTGAGTATTGCCGCTGAGAAACAACCTTTGCGGGAAGTTTCCATCCGAGCCTGGTCGCGGCACGATCCGTTGGTAGGCGAGTTTCAGCAGCGTGTTGATACAAGACGACTGGACTTCGCGATACGGACGTGCCGCCGCTTGGTCCATATGCCAGGCGAAGCAGAAGTGATTGGTCAGGTGGCCCATCTGTGCCTGATTGGTGGTCAACAGGCAGGGCTGCGGCGTGACGCCGCTCGCTTCAACAGTTTCCTGTATCGAGCCTTTTCACTTTTCGAAGGGGCTCTTCCACCGTGGCGGGCCTAAGTCGCTATAGCAATGGCGATTAATGGAGACTTCGCATCCGTCTTAGGGAAGTGTGCTGATAAGATCGAGCATGCAACGGATGTCATTGAATTGCGTCGACTACAACGGGAGTCATCCCGCAAGGCTATAAGGTCGACGAACGTCCTACGTCTGGAGCACGACCAATCATGGCCTTTTACACTTGAGGATCATGTGGAGCACTTCCTCCGGCTAGCACCGAAGATGAGACCTGAGATCGAGTATTTTTTAAAGCACGCCAAAAATCCAACCTCAACGGCAGCTAAATTCTCGGCAGTACTCAATTCCTTCGCCGAATGGCTGCTTGAACGCCATTCCCTTCAAGGCAAGCCGCCTAGCTAACGCGATCTACCAATCTCCAGCTCTAGTGCACGCCATTGGTCTCCTAGGGCTAACGTCCATGCCACTGGCCTACGGCACTAACTTGAGTATGGCCTTCACCACACGCATACCCTGCACAGGGCGTATTCCCCGTACGCTTACGATTTAACCAGCATGGCAACGCGGTCTTGAACACTCACCATTCTCATCCCTGTTTGTTCAGACGCAGGATCAGAGGTTCAAGCGTGGGGCGCTTGTTTTTCCATTCTTCTTTCGTGATACCGAGGAGTATCACGTCAATCCGATTTCCGTCTTTTAGAATATTCTTGCGTCGAACGCCTTCAATTTCAAAGCCAAATTTTTGGTGCATTTTAATCACCAGCGGATTTGTTTCCAGGACCTCGCAATTGAGCTTCTCTATGCCGGCTTCATTGAATGCATAGTCAAGCATCCAGAATTCCACGATGCTCCCCAAGCCTTTTCCTTGAATCTCTGTGTCTAGGTAGAACGCCCAGTCAGCTGTTTTCTGTATGGCATTAATGGCGTTCAGCGAAACAATACCGATGGCCTGTCCATTTCTCGTGGCTACGAACACCGCCTGGCGATTGTTTCCCTTCAACGAGGTCAACCAACCCTCGTGCTCGCTCTCTGTAATTTCGTGGGAGGTGTACATGTACTTTCGAACATCTTCCTGGTTTCGAAGCGTGCGCACATGAGCTTGAACGGCGTGGCTGGCGTCAATCAATGGGACAAATTGCATCCAGATGTCCTTGCGTGGATGTGATAACGAAAGAGTTTAATAAATACTCAAGACGACACCATCAAATAGTTTTGCAATGCCTTCAAAAACAGGGTCGCCGCTTGCGTTCGCGACACGCGGCCAGGACGCATCCGGGATTCGCGGTTTTCTTGATTGATGTCAATCGCCTGAGTCGACCTGCTCTGTATTCTCTGGAGAAACCGACAGCTGAATAGAGGGAGAACATTCATGCTCTATCCGCTGTTTCTAACCTTTCATCTGTTTGCCGCCCTGATCTTTATCGGCACGGTGTTTTTCGAAGTCCTTTTTCTGGAAAGCATCCGCAAACAGTTGCCCGCCAAGGTGATGTTGCTGGTCGAGGAGGGTATTGGCCGCCGAGCCCGCACCCTGATGCCATGGGTGCTGTTGGTATTGTTCGGCGCGGGGCTGGGCATGGTCTGGCTGCGCTATTTGCCCGTCCTTGCAACGCCAATGGCCTCATCGTTCAGCACCTTGTTGCTGTTGAAAATCATGGTCGCCGTGAGTGTGCTGCTGCATTTCCTGGCTGCCATGTTTTTGTTCAAAAGCGGCCGAATGAACGCTCGATACCTGCATTTCATCCATGCCAGTGTGTTCTGCCATATGGTCGTCATCGTACTGCTGGCCAAGGGTATGTTTTACCTGACGTGGTGAGCGGTCTTGCCCCAAGGTCTGTCCTGCAAGCACTTGGCTTGCGCTTGATACAAGTCAAGGAGCATTGCTCGCCAATCCCGGACACTGTTGATCCGCAGCCAGTCTCGGAGACCTGTCATGCTCGATTTTTCTCACGCCCCCGGCGATCTGATCGCTCGGTGCGATCAGGGCGTACTCGACCCCAACTGCCATGCCGACACGCAAAAGTTTCATGACGGCATCGGCTCTCTGGATTTGCTTCGTGCCTTGCGCGTCAGCCGCCAGAAACGACGCCCGATCGCCCTGAACGTGCAGTTGCCTTCCAGCCTCAAGCCAGCCTTTTGTTCCCCGCGCGATGTCGCCTGCGAGCACGACGACATCGAACAGTACCTTCAACGCCTGGAACAGGAGATCGACCTCGTCGGTTGTCATCTGGGAGCGGAGCAACGGGTCGAACAATTTCATCTGAGCGGCGGAACACCCACCATCGCTCATCTCGAGCGCCTGATGAATCATCTGCGCGGTCGATTCAACTTTCTCCAGCATGAGTGCGGCGACTACAGCGTCGACGTCGACCTTCACTCTACCGATTGGTCGACCATGGGCGCGCTACGCAACCAGGGATTCAATCACGTCAGCATTGGCGTTCCGGATATCGATACCGACTGTGACATGTCGGTGGCCTGCTACCAGAACCCGGCACCCATTCATTCACTGATCGATGCTGCCCGCACCTTTGGTTATCGATCGATCAATGTCGATCTGGGTTTTGGTCATGCCTGGCAAACGCCAGAAAGCTTCGCGCAGAAACTGGCGGCGATCATTGAGCTGGAGCCGGACAGGCTGATGGTGTTCGACTATGCGCGACCACCACGCCGTTATCGTCCAAGGCTCGGCGACAAGGTCAGGGAACTGTGCAGCCAGGACGATAAAGGCGCGATGCGCCAGATCGCCTTCGAACAGTTGATGGGCGCAGGTTATCACTACATCGGAATGGGGCAGTTTGTGCGGCCCGATGATGATCTGGCGATCGCTCAGGAGCGCGGCCGGTTGCGTCGCACCTGTGACGGTTTTACCCGTCACGGTTATTGCGACCATATCGGCTTCGGTTTGGGGGCTATCAGTCAGATCGACGATTTGTATACGCAAAACACCGACGCGATCGAGCGTTATCAGCAGCAGCTGGACCGGGGCCAATTGCCGACGTCTCGTGGCTGGCGTTTCGAGGCGGGGGATCAGATAAGACACATGGTCATGGAGCGACTGGCGTGTGATCAAGAGCTGGATATCCGCGCCATCGAGCGGCGCTATGGGCTGATTTTCCCCAAGTATTTTGCATCTGTCTGGCCATTGCTGGAGCAATTGAGTCGTGACGGATTGATTGAATTGTCGGACCGTTTCATCAGCATTCTTCCCGCCGGCCGGCCGGAAGCAGATGCCATCTGCAACCTGTTTGAAAAGGATTTGGGCAGTGCAACGCATTAACCCAACTGCGAGTTGATTGATCATGAAACCTGCATTCGATTTCGATCGAGCCCTGGTCGAAAAGTATGACCGCCCCGGGCCGCGCTACACCTCTTACCCCACGGCGCCGCAGTTTCATCAGGCGTTTGCCGTCGACGACTATCAGCGTGCCGCCTCCGACAGCAACCTGGCGGCGGTGCCCAAGCCATTGTCGGTGTATATCCATATCCCGTTCTGCAAGAGCCTTTGCTACTACTGCGCCTGCAACAAAATCATCACCCAGAAAACCCATCGGGCCGTCGAATACCTGACGTATCTCAAGCGTGAAATCGCCATGCAGGCGGCCTTGTTCGACAGCACGCGCAAACTCACGCAGCTGCACCTGGGCGGGGGCACGCCGACGTATTTGACCAGTGAACAGCTCGCGGACCTGATGGACTGCCTGCACCAGGCGTTCGACATGGACGACAGCGATGACCATGAGTTTTCCATCGAGGTCGATCCGCGCACCATCAGCACCGAGCAAATCCAGTCGCTGCGCCAACTGGGGTTCAATCGCCTGAGCTTCGGCGTGCAGGATTTCGATCCCGACGTGCAGGCGGCGGTCAATCGCCAGCAAAGTGAAGAGCAGATTTATGCGCTGGTCGCGGCGGCGCGTGAGGCGCAATTCAAGTCGATCAGCGTCGATCTGATTTACGGCCTGCCACTGCAAACGGTGAACAGTTTCGACGTCACCCTCGGCAAGATCATCGCTCTGCGTCCGGACCGGATTGCCGCTTACAGCTACGCCCACTTACCGGAGCTGGTGCGTGCGCAACGGCTGATTCGCCCGGCGGACATGCCACCACCTGAGCGCAAGCTGGAATTGCTGGAACTGACCATCCGCCGTCTGACCGAGGCCGGTTATGTCTATATCGGCATGGATCATTTCGCTTTGCCGGATGATGAACTGGCGCTGGCCCGCACCCATGGCACCCTGCAACGCAATTTCCAGGGCTACTCGACCCATGCCGACTGCGACTTGATCGGCCTGGGAGTGTCTTCGATCGGCAAGGTCGGCGACAGCTACAGCCAGAGCGTCAAGGAGCTTTCGCAGTATTACGCCCGTATCGATCAGGGGTTGTTGCCGGTGCATCGTGGTTATCGCTTGAGCGCCGATGACTTGCTGCGCCGCGAAGTGATCAGCGACCTGATGTGCCACGGCAGGATCGATTTCGCCAAGTTCGAAGCAGGTCATGGCATTTGTTTCACCGAGTATTTTGCCGATGCGCTGGCGCAACTGGACGAGCAGGTGCGTGACGGACTGTTGCAGATTCACAGCGACGAATTGGTGCTGTTACCGCAAGGGCATTTGATGATGCGCAGTGCCGCGATGGCGTTTGACGCCTATCTGGGAGGGGAGCAAAAAGGCCGGTTTTCCCGCACCGTTTGAGGCTTCTGGCGCTCTGGCGCGAGGAATTTTATCGAGTTGATTTCAATCAAGGGCGGGGCACACAACGCTCCCTAACATGGCCTCAAGCCCCTTTGAAATCAGCGAGCTCATGACAATCCATCAGCCTTCGATACATGGCAACCTGCGCATCTGGAGCGTCGGGCTGGTGGTGGTGGTCTTGCTGATGATCGCAGCGTTCGCGACGGTGCAGGCCAAGTCATACGGCGACATCGAGCAGCAGCGCATCGAGAAAGTCTTCCCGCAAACCGATTCGGTGTCCGCAGCCGAAGGCAAGTTCAAGGTGCGCACGCTGTCGGCGGCCGGCAAGGTTATCGGGTATGTGTTCCAGAGCCTGGATGTGGTGGATATTCCGGCCTACTCGGGCAAACCCATCAACACCCAGGTGATCCTCGACACCGCTGGGGTGATTCAGGACGCCTATGTGCTGGAGCACCACGAGCCGATTCTGCTGATCGGCATTCCCGAAGAAAAACTCCATGGCTTCAGCGCCCGATACAAAGGGATCAAGGTCAGCCAGCGGGTGGTGGTCGGCCATTCCAGCGACCCGAGCGCGGTCACCGTGGATGCCATCGCCGGCGCAACGGTCACCGCCATGGTGGTCAATGAGGTCATCATGCGTGCCGCCCATGAGGTGGCCGTGTCGCTGAAGCTGATCGAGGACACGGGCGGGGTGGTGAACAAACCCGCCACCGTGCGCCAGGACTTTTACGAGCCCGCCACCTGGGAGCAACTGACCGGAAATGGCTCCATTCGCCGGTTGAACCTGACCCGTGGGCAGGTCGATGCAGCCTTCAAGGGCACCGAAGCCGAAGGCGTCGACAACGCCGGCCCGGATCAAGTCGATGACACCTTTATCGAGCTGTACACCGCCGACTTGAACCCACCGACCATTGGCCGCGCGTTGCTGGGCGACAATCAATATCGCTTCCTCATGCAGGAACTCAAACCCGGCGAGCAAGCCATCGTGGTGCTGGGTCGTGGGCTGTTTTCCTATAAAGGCTCGGGTTATGTGCGCGGCGGGATTTTCGATCGGGTGCAATTGCGCCAGTTCGGCAATGTCATCAGCTTTCGCGACATGGACCATCAGCGGCTCTCCGATGTATTTGCCAAGGGCATGCCCGAGTTCAATGAAATGTCGATTTTCATTGTGCGCAAACCGGCCGGATTCGATCCGGGATCGCCCTGGTCGCTGGAGCTCCTGGTGCGGCGTCAGACGGGACCGGTCAGCGGCACCTTCAGTAGCTTCGAACTGCCGTATCAACTGCCCGAGCCCTACCTTGAGCGACCTGCGCCCAGTGCCGAGGAACGGGCGGCCATCGAGGAAGCCAGCCGGCCGATGTGGTTGAACATCTGGTACCAGAAACACTTCCAGATCGCCGTCCTCGCGAGTGCGCTGTTGCTGCTGACGGCCATCCTGTTCCTGCAAGACAAACTCACCCGCCGGCCACGCTTTCTGCACTGGCTGCGTCGTGGTTACCTGCTCTTTACCGTGGTCTTTCTGGGTTGGTATGCCTTGGGGCAATTGTCGGTGGTCAATGTCCTGACCTTTGTTCATGCGCTGTTCGAGCACTTTCGCTGGGAGCTGTTTCTCACCGATCCGCTGATCTTCATGCTCTGGGTCTTCACCGCCGCGAGCATCCTGCTGTGGGGCCGTGGCGTGTTCTGCGGCTGGCTGTGCCCGTTTGGCGCCTTGCAAGAGTTGATCAACGAAGCCGCGCGCAAATTGAAAATTCCCCAATACGAATTGCCCTTTGCGGTGCATGAGCGGCTGTGGGCGATCAAATACATCATTTTGCTGCTGCTCTTCGGTATCTCCCTGGAATCGATGTCCACCGCCGAACTGTTCGCCGAGGTGGAACCCTTCAAGACCGCCATCACCCTCAAATTCGACCGCCAGTGGTGGTTCGTGCTCTACGCGGTGGGGCTGCTGGTTATCAACATTTTCACGCGCAAAGTCTATTGCCGCTACATCTGCCCTTTGGGCGCGGCGCTGGCGATCCCGACCAAATTGCGCCTGTTCGACTGGCTCAAGCGCCGCAAGGAGTGCGGCAGTCCCTGCCAGTTGTGCGCCAAGGAATGCGAGATCCAGGCGATTCACCCGGATGGCCGGATCAATGCCAACGAGTGCCACTACTGCCTCGATTGCCAGATGACCTACCACAACGATGACAAATGCCCGCCGCTGATCAACAAGCGCAAGAAGCGCGGCAAACCGGCACCCGTGGCGGTGCAACTGATACCTGTCGTGGAAGTGCCGGCTGCTGAATGAAGCTTGCGAGCGCACGTCCGCAGTGACCGTTTTATCTCTTCAAGGAGTACGCAACATGACTGACACAGAATCCAAAAAAGCCATGCCGGAAGAGGAACAGACCGGACTCAGTCGGCGCGGTTTTCTGGGCAGCAGTGCCGTCACCGGTGCGGTGCTGGCGGGTGCCGCGACGTTGGGCGGTGCAGTGTTCAGCCGCGAGTCGTGGGCGGCAGCGGTCAAGGATGCACAAGCGAAAATCCATGTTGGCCCCGGTGAGCTGGACGAATACTACGGCTTCTGGAGCGGTGGTCATCAGGGCGAAGTGCGGGTGCTGGGCGTGCCGTCGATGCGTGAGTTGATGCGTATTCCGGTGTTCAACGTCGACTCGGCCACCGGCTGGGGCCTGACCAACGAAAGCAAGCGGATCCTGGGCGACAGTGCAAAGTTTCAGAATGGCGATTGCCATCACCCGCATATCTCCATGACTGATGGCAAGTACGACGGCAAGTACCTGTTCATCAACGACAAGGCCAACTCCCGTGTCGCGCGCATCCGCCTGGACATCATGAAGTGCGACAAGATCCTCACCGTGCCGAACGTGCAAGCCATTCACGGCCTGCGTCTGCAAAAAGTGCCTTACACCAAGTACGTGTTCGCCAATGCCGAGTTCGTCATCCCGCACCCCAATGACGGCCGCACCTTCGATCTGCAAGACAAGAACAGCTTCACCATGTTCAACACCATCGATGCCGAGAAAATGGAGATGGCGTTCCAGGTGATCGTCGACGGCAACCTGGACAACTCCGACGCTGATTACACCGGCAAGTACGCCGCGTCCACCTGCTACAACTCGGAGAAGGCTTACGACCTTGGCGGCATGATGCGCAACGAGCGCGACTGGGTCGTGGTGTTCAACATCCCGCGCATCGAGGCTGCGATCAAGGCTGGCAAGTTCATTACCCTGGAAGACTCGAAAGTGCCGGTGGTCGACGGTCGTAAAACCGACGGCAAGGACTCCGAGTTCACTCGCTACATCCCGGTGCCGAAGAACCCCCACGGCCTCAATACCTCATCCGATGGCAAGTACTTCATTGCCAACGGCAAGCTGTCGCCAACGGTCTCGATGATCGCCATCGACCGGCTGGATGACCTGTTCGCCGATAAATTCAAGGACCCGCGCGAGGTTATCGTCGCCGAGCCGGAACTGGGCCTGGGGCCTTTGCACACCACCTTCGACGGTCGCGGCAACGCCTATACCACGCTGTTCATCGACAGTCAGGTGGTGAAGTGGAACATGGAGGAAGCGATACGCGCCTACAAGGGCGAGAAGGTCAATTACATCAAGCAGAAGCTCGACGTGCAGTACCAGCCTGGCCATAACCACGCCTCGCTGACCGAAACCAGTGAAGCGGATGGCAAGTGGCTGGTGGTGTTGTGCAAATTCTCCAAGGACCGCTTCCTGCCGACCGGGCCGCTGCACCCGGAAAATGACCAGTTGATCGATATTTCCGGCGAAGAGATGAAGCTGGTGCATGACGGCCCTGCGTTTGCCGAACCTCACGATTGCATCCTGGCGCGCCGGGACCAGATCAAGACCCAAAAGATCTGGAACCGCAACGACCCGTTCTTTGCCGCCACCGTGGAGCTGGCCAAGAAAGACGGGATCAATCTGGAGACCGACAACAAAGTCATCCGCGACGGCAATCATGTGCGGGTCTACATGACCTCCATGGCGCCGGCCTATGGTCTGACCGAGTTCACCGTCAAGCAGGGCAACGAGGTCACCGTGACCATCACCAACATCGACCAGATTGAAGACGTGACCCACGGTTTCGTCATGACCAACCATGGCGCCAGCATGGAGATCAGCCCGCAGCAAACCTCGTCCATCACCTTTACCGCCGACAAGGCCGGCCTGCATTGGTACTACTGCAGCTGGTTCTGCCATGCGCTGCACATGGAAATGGTCGGCCGCATGAAGGTCGAGCGAGCCTGACGGTTGCCAATCAACGGGAGCAGGCCGATGACCGATATCGAGGAAAGTCCGGTGAAGGCCATTGCCCTTGTGCTCCTGTTGATATCAGGCGGCGCACTGGCGGCGGTGCAACCGATCACCACGTTGCCGTTGCGGGTTGACGCGCAACAACGCTGGCATCTGCCGGCGGGCGAGTACCGTGGCTCGTTCAGCGTCGATCAACCGATGCAAATTGTCTGCGAGCCCGGCGCGGTGTTTCAGGCGCAAGGGCAGGGTAACGGGGTGATCGTCAGCGCGCCCGATGTGCGGATCGAGGGCTGCACCTTCCTGGATTGGGGGCACGACCTTACCGCCATGAATGCGGCGGTGTTCCTCCAGCCCAAGGCCCGTGGCGCGGTGATCAAAGGTAATCGCATGCAGGGCCAGGGTTTCGGTATCTGGGTCGACGGCACGCAGGATGCGAGCCTGATCGACAACCGCATCCAGGGGGATCCGGCGCTACGCTCCCAAGATCGCGGCAACGGTATTCATCTGTATGCGGTGCATGGCGCCAAGGTCATCGGCAACCAGGTGCGCGACACCCGCGATGGCATCTACATCGACACCTCCAACGGCAATTTGCTGCAGGGCAACACCCTGGAAGACCTGCGTTACGGCGTGCATTACATGTTCGCCAACGACAACCGGCTGATCGACAACACCACGCGCCGCACCCGCACCGGCTACGCCTTGATGCAAAGCCGCAAGCTGACGGTGATCGGCAACCGCTCCGAACAGGATCAGAACTACGGCATCCTGATGAACTACATCACCTATTCAACCTTGCGCGACAACTTCGTCACGGACGTGCGCGACGGCTCGACCGGCGACAGCATGATCAGCGGCGCCGAGGGCAAGGCGCTGTTCATCTACAACTCGCTGTTCAACAGCATCGAACACAACCACTTCGAGCACAGCGCCGTGGGCATTCACCTCACGGCCGGCTCCGAAGACAACCGCATCGCCGACAACGCCTTTGTCGGCAACCAACGGCAGGTCAAATACGTCGCCACCCGCTTGCAGGAATGGTCGGTGGATGGCCGGGGCAATTACTGGAGCGATTACCTGGGCTGGGATCGCAACAACGATGGCCTGGGCGATATCGCCTACGAACCTAACGACAACGTCGACCGCTTGCTGTGGCTGTATCCGCAGGTGCGGCTGTTGATGAACAGCCCCGGGATTGAATTGCTGCGTTGGGTGCAACGGGCCTTTCCGGTGATGAAATCGCCGGGCGTCCTGGACAGCCATCCGCTGATGAATCCCACCACACGACCCCTGACCCAGGAGCCCACCGCATGAACGTCATCGACATGGAAGGCGTCAGCCAGCGCTATGGGTACACCACTGTGTTGCATCAGTTGAACCTGAGCCTGGGCGAAGGCGAAGTGCTCGGCTTGTTCGGGCATAACGGCGCGGGCAAGACCACCAGCATGAAACTGGTGCTCGGCCTGCTTCAAGCCAGTGAAGGTTCGGTCCGGGTATTCGGCCGCTTGCCCAGTGATCCGCACGTAAGGCGTTTGCTGGGCTATTTGCCGGAAAACGTGACCTTCTATCCGCAAATGAGCGGGCTGGAGACCTTGCGGCATTTCGCCCGACTCAAAGGCGCAGCGCCCGCGCAGGTGGACATGCTGTTGGAGGAAGTAGGCCTGGCGAACGCGGCACATCGACGGGTTAAAACCTACTCCAAGGGCATGCGCCAGCGACTGGGACTGGCGCAAGCCTTGCTCGGCGAGCCGCGCTTGTTGCTGCTCGACGAGCCTACCGTCGGCCTCGATCCGATAGCCACTCAAGACCTCTATCGGTTACTCGACCGGCTGCGCAGCCAGGGCACCAGCATCATTCTCTGTTCCCACGTATTGCCGGGCGTCGAGGCGCATATCAACCGTGCCGCGATTCTGACCCAGGGGCGCCTGCTGGCCCTCGGCAGTCTGCGCAGTTTGCGCGAGGAAGCCGGGTTGCCGACGCTGATTCGCGCCAACGGCCTCAAGCACGCCGGGCCCTTGCAGCAATCCTGGAACAACGCCGGGCACATCACTCAGCGCTGGGGCGTGGAGGGCCTTGAAGTGGCTGCGATCAATGGCAACAAATTGGACCTGTTGCGCCAATTGCTCAATGAACACGAGCCGGCCGACGTGGAAATCGACCCACCGTCCCTGGAGGACATCTACCGCTATTACATGGGCCGGGCCGGCGCGACCTCCACTGGAGAGACCGTATGAATCCGATCTGGAACATGGCCCGCAAGGAATTCAATGACGGTTTGCGCAACCGCTGGTTGTTGGCGATCAGCCTGTTGTTCGCCGTGTTGGCGACCGGCATCGCCTGGTTGGGGGCGGCGGCTTCGGGGCAATTGGGCTTCACTTCGGTGCCCGCTACCATCGCCAGCCTGGCCAGCCTGGCGACGTTCCTGATGCCGCTGATTGCCTTGCTGCTGGCCTATGACGCCATCGTCGGTGAAGACGAAAGCGGCACGTTGCTGCTGTTGCTGACCTATCCGCTGGGGCGCGGGCACATCCTGCTCGGCAAGTTCGTCGGCCACGGATTGATCCTGGCGCTGGCGACCCTCATCGGTTTCGGCTGCGCGATGCTCGCGATTGCCGTGCTGGTGGAGGACGTCGAACTGAACCTGCTGCTCTGGGCGTTTGGACGATTCATGCTGTCATCGACGTTACTGGGTTGGGGCTTTCTTGGGCTGGCCTATGTGCTAAGCAGTGTGTCTGCCGAGAAATCCACCGCCGCCGGGCTGGCGCTGGGGGTGTGGTTCTTCTTCGTGCTGGTGTTCGACCTGGCGCTGTTGGCACTGCTGGTGCTAAGCGAAGGTCAGTTCAACCCGAAGGTGCTGCCGTGGTTACTGCTGCTCAACCCCGCCGATGTCTATCGGCTGATCAATCTTTCCGGTTTCGAGCCCGGCGCCGGCAGCGCTGGCGTGCTGACCCTGGGCAGCGATTTGCCTGTACCGGGCTCGATGCTCTGGCTGTGCCTGTTGCTATGGGTGGCGGTGCCTTTGGGCTTGGCCTGGTTGCTGTTCCGTCGACGGGCGACATGAATTCACACCTTGGTTTTTGGAGCATCTGACGATGAGTAATCTGTATTCGACGACGGTACGCGCCGCGGCGGGCCTGATGGTTTGTCTGCTGCTGGCGGCCTGTGACAAACCGGTGCAAGCCACCTACAGCGACGCCGCCGCTGCCTTCCATCCCAGCGATGAATGCCATGTTTGCGGCATGATCATCGACGGCTTCCCCGGGCCCAAGGGCGAAGTGGTCGAGCGCAGCGGCATCAAGAAATTCTGCTCCACGGCGGAGATGATCGGTTGGTGGCTGCAACCGGAAAATCATCATGGCGAAGCCCGGTTGTATGTCCACGACATGGGCCGCAGTCCGTGGAACGCCCCCAATGATGCCCATCTGATCGATGCCAAGGATGCGTTTTACGTGGTCGGCACCCAACTCAAAGGCGCCATGGGTGTGGTGTTGGCGTCTTTCTCCAGCCAGCAGGCTGCGGAAAAACTGGCCGCCGACCAGGGCGGTCGTGTGCTGCGGTTCAGCGAGATCGATCAGGCGGTGCTTCAGCAGCAGACAGCGATGTCGCACTCGACTCATTGATCGGCCGATTATCCGACGGGTCATTGAGAAAATCTGATCGCCGTCAAGTCGGTATTTCTGCGTCTGTTCAAAGATAGGGGCTCACACGTCACCAGTGCTTGGCATTAACGATGCCCAGGAGAACATGATGCAAACCGAGTTTCAGGATCGTCTGGCGGTGATCACCGGCGCCAGCTCCGGGATTGGCCTGGCGTTGTGCGCCGCGCTGTTGCCGCGTGGGGTCAAGGTGCTGGCGATGTCACGCACCGTCGGTGAATTGCCCGCGTTGCAACAGATCTACGGCGAACGGCTGCAATGGTGTGCCGGGGACGTCACGTGCGAGGAGGACTTGCAAGGGCTGGCCCGGAGGGCGGCGGCGCTAGGGCGGGTGGATTATCTGGTGCCCAACGCGGGCATTGCCGAAATGGCCGACAGCCTGGACATGCCGGCCTTCCAGCGCCAATGGGCGGTCAACGGTGCCGGGGCGCTGAACACGCTGGCGGCGTTGCGCGGTGAGTTGGCGAACCCTGCCTCGGTGGTGTTTGTCGGTAGTTTTCTGACCAGCTCGAGCTTTCCCGGTCTGGCTGCCTGCATTGCCAGCAAGGCCGCGCTGGCGGCTCAGGCGCGCACATTGGCGGTGGAGTTCGCGCGTTATGACGTGCGCATCAATCTGGTCTCGCCGGGACCGACCGCGACCTCGATGTGGGATAGCCTGGGGTTGAGCGATGGGGAACTCGATGACGTCGCTGATACCCTTGGCAAGCGTCTGTTGCCGGGTCATTTCCTTGATGCGTCGGCGGTGGCTAATGTGATTATTTTTCAATTGTCCCAAGGCGCACGGGGTGTCTATGGGCAGGATTGGAAGGTTGATAACGGTTATACCTTGGGGTGATGGGTGAACGCACACACACACACACACACACACACTTGGGTTGCGAAGACGGTCCGTGGTTTGTTGACTGAGTACATATCCATTCCTGCGGTAACGGCCACTAATGGTTCCGCTCTTACAGCGGGTCACTTTCGAAAAGCGCGAAAGTTACCAAAGCGCTTTTCGCCCCTGACGTACGGTGGCTCGCCTAGGCTCGCCATACCCTCACTCCGGTCCTGCTCCGTGGGCCCGCCGCGATCGGCCATCCATGGCCGTGCGCGGCTAACCCGGCATCCATGCCGGGTTGCCCACTGCGCAGAACCTGCGCTCGGCCTTCCGACGGGGCAGATCAAAAGCCAAAGCCAAAGCCAAAGCCAAAGCCAAAGCCAAAGCCAAAGCCAAAGCAAAGCAAAGTAACAGGAGCCGTTCCCACACTGATCGTTCCCACGCTCCGCGTGGGAATGCCGCCGGGGACGCTCCGCGTTCCGCTCGCGACGCAAGACTTGAGTCCTGCGCACTGGTGACGCGGAGCGTCACGGGATGCATTCCCACGCGGAGCGTGGGAACGATCAACACGCGTAGGTGTTGAGGAAGCAGGCCGGCCGGTAGGCCGCCTCGCGGTGCTGTTGCGGTGCACGCCCCCTCGAGAGGCCGAGCGCAGGTTCTGCGCAGTGGGCAACCCGGCATGGATGCCGGGTTAGCCGCCCCCGGCCATGGATGGCCGATGGCGGCGGGCCCACGGAGCAGGACCGGAGCGAGGGCATGCCGAGCCTTAGCGAGGCACCGAACGAAAGGGGCATGAGCGCTTTGGTTACTTTCGCGCTCTTCGAAAGTGACTCGCTGTAAAAGCGAAACCAATAGCAGCCGTTACCGCAGAAACGGATATACACCCAAGCTCAAGCTCAAGCTCAAGCCCAAGACCTAATGCGAAGTCCCCTCCACAAACTCAATTTTATTCCCCACGTTATATTTGCCCGACGGCTTGTTCATCGGAATGCGCTTAACCTCCTCAAGCGTATTACTGTCATACACAATCAACGCGCCATCGGTGGCCCAGACACTCAGCAACAAGTAGCGACCATCGCGAGTGAACTCAACATGGGCAGCCGTTTTGCCAGGCATCGGACGCAAGGTATGGGCTATTTCCAGAGTCTGCTTGTCAATCAAGTGGATCGCGTCGTTATCAGGCCCGAAGAACACATCGGTCCAGGCATAACGCGAATTCACATGACTGCGCATAAAGAAGCCCGGCCCCAGGGTCGGAATTTCCTTGATCAGTGTCCAGGTCTTGAAATCGATGACCGAGATCAGTCCCTTGCTGATATTCGGCGTGGCGAACACCCACTCACCGTTACGTTTCCAGTAGGTCCCCGACCCCAGGTGCGGCATGCCCGGCAGCGGTATGTCGGTGACCACCTTGCCACTGTCGAGGTCGATCACCTGACCGCCCTTGGCCTTGCGCGATGTGGCCAGCAGTTGCTTGTAGTCCGGTGAAAAGGAAAAGTCGTCCAGCACGTCTTCGGCCTGGATCCGTCGTGGTTCGAAGTCCGGTGTGCCGGCGCTCGACAACTCCCAGACTTCCTTCACATCCTTGAGCGCCACGATGAAACTGTCCCGTGGTGGCGCGGTGTAGACCGCGCTGACCCGTGATGCGGTGCCGTCCTGGCCGATTGCCGGGATGGTTTTGACCAGCGACAAATCGCGGGCATCGAGCACCACCAGATTGCCCGGCAGATAGTTGCCCACCAGCACCCAGCGGCCATCTTTGCTCACCGCCAGGTTGCGGGTATTGAGCCCGGCGCGGACTTCGGCGATCAGCTTCAGGTTGTGCAAGTCATACAGGCTGACCCAGCCATCGCGTGAGGCGACGTAGACGAAGCGTCCATCCGGCGAGAACTTCGGCCCGCCATGCACCGCAAAGTGTGAAGCAAATCGCGCCAGCACGTCGAAACGATCGCCGTCGAGGATATCGATGTGATGGTCGCCGGCTTCCACCACCACAAACAGGTTCAGCGGATCGGCGCCATGCTGGGGTGTGTCGGGTAGTTTGCTGATATCGGCGAGGATGGAATGACTCCCGCGAATGTCGTCGTTATTCCAGGTGGGTGGAGTGGCGGGTGGTTGCTGAAGGTAGTCCACCAGCGCATCGATCTGCGCAGGACTGAACACGTTGGCATACCCGGCCATCTGGCTTGCGGGGCGGCCGTTCTGGATGACGCTACGGATTTCATCGGGCTTGATCCGGCTCAAACTCTCCGGCAGCAAGGCCGGCCCCGTACCGCCGAAACGGTTGGCGCCATGGCAGCGCTGGCAATGTTGTTGGTAGAGGTCGGCGGCCGCGTCGGAGGATGGAAGCGCTACACCGGCATGGGCTGCACCGATCCATAACAATGGGGCAAGCAGCATGCGCCTCATATCGCCACCTTACCGTGGCGTTGCAACACGGGAGCGGAGTAAAAGCGCGCCGGGTATTCCTGCTGTTGGGTAGCGAACAGATCGACCACTTTGCCGATCACCGTCAGCGTCGGAATGCCTGGTGGGCAATCCAGCGCCAGGGTCGGCAACTGGTGCAGCATGCCTCGCGCGACGTGTTGGTCGGGACGTGTGCCATTGCTGATCAGCGCCGCCGGTGTATCGGCGGCCATTCCGGCTTCGATCAAGCGCTGGGCGATAATCCCGAGGTTCGATAACCCCATGTAAAACACCAGGGTCTGGCTGCTGTCGGCGAGGCTGCTCCAGGGCAGCGACAACTCACCATCGCGCTGCAAATGCCCGGTAATGAAGCGGCAGGAGTTGACCAGGTCCCGGTGGGTCAGCGGAATGCCCGCATAAGCACTGCAGCCGGAAGCGGCGGTAATGCCCGGGACTACCTGGCAGTCAATGTTGCGTTGCAGCAGATACTCCAGCTCCTCGGCGCCACGGCCGAAGATGAACGGGTCGCCGCCCTTGAGCCGGACCACGCGCTGCCCCTGATCGGCGAGGTCGGCGAGCAGTTCGTTGATCTGTTCCTGGGGCAGACTGTGGCAGCCGCTGGCCTTGCCGACGTAATGCCGGGCGCAGGTGAGGGGGATCAACGTCAGCAGCTCGGGGCTGATCAGGCGGTCATAAACCACGGCGTCAGCCTGCATCAACAGGCTCCAGGCACGCAGGGTCAGCAGGCGTGGATCACCGGGGCCGGCGCCGACCAGAGCCACTTCGCCCGGTCTGAACGGGGACGCAAGTGCGGCCGGTAAAACAATCGATGGGTGCATGGGACGTCCTTGGTTCTTCATCAGGTGGGCCGGCTCCATCCTTTGCCAGATGGCTCGCCAGGCGGGTGTTTCAGTGCATGACGCAAGGGATGGTCATTAATGGCGGCATACCGATTTCTTCATCGCTGAGGTGGCAACCGGGGTCCTGACCCCAGAGGTCTCCCTCGGCCCAGGCGCGGGTGCGGGTATTGCCGTTGCAGATGTTCAGCCAGCGGCATTGGCCGCAACGGCCACCGACGGCGCGAGGATGCGCGCGCAGCTGCTGCAACAAGGCGTCCGGCTGGTCCAGCCAGAGCGTGCGAAACGGCGTTTGTCGGACATTGCCCACCGAGTGCTGCCACCAATAGGTGTCGGGGTGCACTTCGCCGGTGTTGTCGATGTTGGCGATGCCGCTGCCCGAGGCGTTGCCGCCCCAGGCCCGGAGCATGTGTTCCAGGCGCGGGTAATGTTCGGGTAGACGCAGGCCCACCCATTGCAGCAAGAGAATCGCGTCGGCATCGTTGTTGCCGCTGACAAAATCGCTGTCGCGACCGTGCTGGATGTCTTCCCAGGCCTGTTCGAAGATCAGCGTCATCGCCTCGCGGCTCATCTGTTGCCGGGCATCGAGCTTGCGGCTGCGTTTGCCGCGACCGCTGTAATTGAGGTGCGACAGATAAAACTTCTGCACGTCGTACTCACGCATCAGCGCCAGTAATTGGGGCAGTTGCTGATAGTTCTCTTGGGTCAGGGTAGTGCGTAGGCCGACGCGAATGCCTCGTTCACGACAGAGCCGGATCGCCCGCATGGAACTGGCGAAACTGCCCTTGAGTTGGCGGAATGCATCATGGGTGGCTTCCAGACCATCGATGCTGATCCCGACATAGTCGAAATTCGCCGCGCGGATTTGCGTGATGTTCCTCTCATTGATCAGCGTGCCATTGGTGGACAACGCCACAAAGAAACCCTTGTCGCGGGCGTAGTCGCTGAGCACAAACAGATCGTCGCGCAGCAGCGGTTCACCGCCGGAAAGAATCAATACCTTCACCCCGGCATCGTGCAGATCGTCGATCACGGTCAGCGCGGCGGGCGTATCCAGTTCGTCGCGAAAGACGCTGTCGGCGGACGTGGCGTAACAGTGTTTGCAGGTCAGGTTGCAGCGCCTGAGCAGGTTCCAGATCACCACCGGTGGCCGGTTGCTGCCCGGTGGGCTGGTTCTGGGGGCAGGCGCCTGGCCGGTCAGGGCGCGCAGGTATTGGCTGATCCTCAACATGCAAATCTCCTTGAGCAAACGCGTGTTCAGCGTGGCGCTGGTGGTAGCCGCAAACCGGTTTTCTTCAGGATGCGGCTGCTCACCAGCATCTCGTCGGCGGTGCAGGCATCGCCCAGCAAGTAGCGCAGGTGTTCGCGGTAGCTGTCGATTTCCTCGCGGCTGCGACCGTGGACCATGGCGAACAGGTTGTAACGCCACGCGGTTCGTCGCGGGCGTCGATAGCAGTGGCTGACAAAAGGCTGCGCACCGATCAGCGCGCCGAGACGCGGCATGTCCGTGTCGTGCACATCCCAGACGGTCATGCCGTTGTAGCGATAGCCCAGGCGATAGTGGTTGGGGACGGCGGCGATGCGCCGGATGGCGCCCTCGGCCTGCAAGCGCTTGAGCAAGTCCAGGGTGGATTCGATGCTCAGCTCCAGCTGTTCGGCGAGCCAGGCCCACGGGTCGTCCAGCAATGGCAGGCCGGCCTGGGTCAACTCGATCAGACGCTGAGCCAGGGTGTCTTCAGACCGGGAAGTACAGACCGACATGGTAGGTCTCCTCTTTGGGCAAGTTGAGCAGCGGCAGGCCGGTCAGGGTTTCGATGTGCTGCAGGGTCTCGGCGATACCTTGTTCGGTCGGGCAGCCGAGCACGAACCACATGTTCCAGGCGTGTTCGCGTCGGTAGTTGTGCGCCACTTCAGGCAGGGCGTGCAGTTGCTCGGCGACCTCGTCGAAACGTTCTTCCGGTACCGCCAGCGCCGCGAGGGTGAAGGCGCCGCCCAGGCGTTCGATGTCGAACATCGGGCCGAAGCGCGTGAGCATGCCGTCTTCCAGCAAATCATGGAGGCGGTCGAGCAGTTCGGTGCTGCTGCTCTTCAGTTCGGCGGCCAGTGCCTGCCACGGGTGGCGCACCAGCGGCAGGCCCAGTTGCAGGCGGTTGATCAGCCGACGGTCGAGATCATCCATGGGTGGGGGCTCCGGTTGGTGAGGGGGCAAAGCGTCCGCCGCACTGTTTGAACGCGTGAGTGCTGAACAACAGTTGGTGGGGCAGGTCGCTCAGCAGGTGTTCTTCCAGCAACGTCTGGATCTGCGCTTCGACCCGCTCACGTTGGCGCCCATGAACCATGCAAAAGAGGTTGTAGCGCCACTGCGGCAGGCGTCGCGGCCGTTGGTAGCAGAGGGTGATGCCGGGCGCCCGGCCCAGGCGCTGGCCGACTTCGTCGATCAGCGCGTCCGGAATATCCAGCACCAGCATGGCGTTGGCGGTAAAGCCCAGTGCGCGATGGTTGAGCACCAGGCCGATCCGGCGAAATAGCCCTTGCTCATGCCACTGGTGCATTTGCGCGAGCACCTGATTTTCGTCGGCGTCTATCCGTTCGGCAAGGGCCTGATA
Source organism: Pseudomonas sp. S2_A02 (assembly GCF_054668495.1). Taxonomy (NCBI): domain Bacteria; kingdom Pseudomonadati; phylum Pseudomonadota; class Gammaproteobacteria; order Pseudomonadales; family Pseudomonadaceae; genus Pseudomonas; species Pseudomonas sp. S2_A02. The sequence continues at coordinate 6,215,105 of NZ_CP162776.1, forward strand.
GGGACGCGATACCAACGGCAATCCGCCTTCCAGATGCCGACGCAGCGCCAGTGCCTGTTTGGGACTCAACCCCGGCGTCATGGGCTTTCTCCCAGGGCAAAACCGAGGTCGATGCGATAAGCGGTCAACATCGGCAGATCCAACGGCATGAGGCCGGTGTCTTTCTCGAGTTGTTCGAGAACGCATTCGATGTGTTGGCGATCAGGGCCGGTCAGCACAAACCACAGGTTGTAGAAATGCTCCCGCGCGTAGTTATGGTTGACCTCGGGATATTGGCTGACGTGCTCGGCGACCTGTTGCAAACGTTCGGCGGGCACGGCGAGGGCGGCGAGGGTACTGGCCCCGGCGCGACTGTGTTCGAACACCGGGCCGATCCGTGAGAGGGTGCCGGCCTGATCCATTTCTTCCAGGCAAGCCATCACCTGGGCCACGCGACAACCGAGAATCCGCGCCATCTCTTTGTAAGGTTCCGCGCACAGCGGCATGCCGTGCTGGAAGCGGTCGATCAATTGGCGGCTGAGCAGGTCGAGGTTCATTTCAATAGCCCATTTTTTGCGCGCGACTGCTGAAGAAGATGCCGCTCGGCGCGGTGGCGGGTAGGGTGCTCAGTTGCTTCAGGCTGTACGGGTCCCAGACCTGAACCTGATCGCCATCGCGTAACGACAGCCACAACTGGTCGCCACGTGCGGTGAATTCCATGTGCAGCACCGCTGGCCCTGGCCGCAGATCGGCGACCACGGCATGGGTTTCGCTGTCGATGACTTGAACCCGATCGTTGTCCGGGTAGGCGAAATTGACCCACAGTTGCCGACCGTCCGGCCGCGATGTGACGAACACTGGTTGACCAGCCACCGGAATGGCAGCGGTTTGCTGCCAGGTGCGCGAATCCATCACTAGCACTTGATGGCGACCGACTGCGGGCACGAAGGCCTGATTGTCGGCAACGGCCCAACCTTCCAGATGCGGCATCTTGTAGACGGGCAGTTTCGCCTGGCCGCGTCCGTAATCACCGAGCACTCGCTGCACCCCGCGCTCCGGATGCCAGAGGTCGAGTTGCGCCATGCCGTCTTCGCCGAACAGTCCCGCCATGTAATAGCGACCATCCGGGGTCACCAACGCGTCGTAGGGTTGCTGGCCGATGTCGGTGAAACGGTTGATCCGCGGCGTGTTGCCCTGGCTGAAATCGGCGGTCCAGATCTCGCCGGTATCGAACAGGCTGAACACAAAACGCTGACCGGGCGCATCGACCAGGCCGACCACCCGTGAGCGCTTGGTGCCATCGGCCAGGGGCGTGGCCGGAATATCGGCCACCAGTTGCAGGGTTTCGGCATCGAACACCTTGACCCCGCCGGGCACATAGTTGGACACGGCGATGAGTTTGCCGTCCTGACTGATCGCGCCGCCGATGCTGTTGCCTCCCTGTATCACCCGTTGATCGATGCGTTGGGTCAGCAGGTCGATCTTGCTCAGCCCGCCGTCGCGGCCGAACACATAGGCATAACGCTGGTCGCGGGAAAACACCACCGAGGCATGGGACAGATCGCCCAAACCGTCGAGTCGGACCAGTGCCGTGCGAGTGTCGCTTTCGATGATTTGCACGCTACCGGTGGCGCGCTCCACCACCACGCCCAGATCGCCGGTACCACGCAACGGTGGCTGAACACACGCGGACAACAACAGCCCGGTCGCCGCTAAAAGCAGGGTTGATCGGATCATGGTGCGGGGTATCCCTGGAGAAGAAGATCGACCAGCCAATGGATGTCGTCCTGGCTGAGCAGCGGGGCCCAACCGGGCATCGCGGTGCCGGGCCGGCCTTGACTGACAGTGGCTATCAGGCTGTCCCTGGACTTGCCCGCCAGCGTTGCGCGGGTCAGGTCGGGACCTAGCCCGCCGGTCATGTGCAGCCCATGGCAGGCGCCACAGTCCTGGGCCAGCAGGTGTTCAAGTTGCGCCTGACGCTTGGCGTCAGGCGCCGCAACCGAGGTCGCGCAAAAGAGGAGGAGGGCCGCCAGAATCGCAGCGTGTCGATAAACCTTCATGACGCCCTCCAGTTGGCTATTTGAGACTCAGGACCCAGGTTGCAAGTGTCTTCGCTTCTTCATCCGTCACCGGGTTGGCCGGCATGGGCATCGGGCCCCAGTTGCCTTGCGTACCGTTCTTGATGTGGTTGGCCAGGGTGTCCACGGCCCCGGCCACGCCGGCGTTCTTGGCCGCGACATCCTTGAGCGCCGGGCCGACAATCTTGGTATCGATGGAATGGCAGGCGGCGCAGGGTTTGCTCTTGAACAGCGCCGGCCCGTCCTCGGCAGCCATGGCCGGCTGCACACTCAGCGCAGCGGTCAGGGCGAACAGTGAAAACAGAATATTTTTCATGGGGATTCCTTGCATTGATGGAGCTCAATAGATGTCGTGTTGGGTGTTATAGACGTTGAATTTTCCGGTGGGGGTGATCAGTCGTTTGTCCTTTATGACTGATTTGAGTTTCAGCGTTTTGTCGTCGATCACTACCAGCGCCGATTCGTCTGATTGACCGCTCCACACTGAGAACCAGACTTCATCGCCGGCCTTGTTGTATTCCGGCTGTACCACTCGCATCGCGCCTTGCTTGATGCCGGCGTATTCGGCGATGGGCAGCACGGTGTAGCCGGCGTCGAGTTTGTCGATGTTGAACACCGCCACCGACTGGCTCAGCTTGGCGTCGGGGTTGAGGGTGGTGTCGACATACAGGTGACGGGAGTCAGGGTGGGTTTTGATAAACAGCGATCCGCCGCCCTGGCCCTTGAGTGAGGCGACCTGTTTCCAGGCGTATTGCGGGTGTTTGACCGGGTCGGTGCCGATCAGCGAGATGCCGTCATCACCGAGGTGGCTGGTCGCCCAGACCGGGCCGTAGGTCGGGTGGTTGAAGTTGGCGCCGCGTCCCGGATGAGGGGTTTTGCCGACCTCCACCAAGGCTGCCAATTTGCGATCTTTGGAGTCGATCACGGCGACTTTGTTGGAGTTGTTGGCGGCGGTCATGAAGTAGCGGTGGGTGCTGTCCCAGCCGCCGTCATGCAGGAAGGGTGCGGCATCGATGTAGGTGATGGTGAGGTTTTTGATGTCCTGGTAGTTGACCAGCATGACCTTGCCGGTTTCCTTGACGTTGACGATGAACTCCGGCCATTCGTGGGAGGCGATGATCGCCGCGACTCGGGGTTCGGGGTGATATTCCTGCTTGTCGACAGTCATGCCGCGAGTCGAGACGATCTGTTTTGGCTCCAGGGTTTCGCCATCCATGATGGTGAATTGCGGCGGCCAATAGGAGCCGGCGACGGTGTATTTGTCTTCGTAGCCCTTGAACTTGGAGGTCTCCACCGAGCGCGCCTCGATGCCCACTTTGACTTCGGCGACCTTGGTCGGCTCCACTGGCCACAGGTCGATCATGTCGATCCGCGCGTCTCGTCCAATCACCAAGAGGTAGCGACCGGAGGCGGAGATTCGCGAGATGTGCACCGCATAACCGGTCTCGATCAGCTTGACGATTTTCTTGCTGTCTCCGTCGATCAGGGCAATCTTGCCGTCATCGCGCAACGTCACCGAAAACAGGTTGGGCAGGTTGAGTTTGCTCAGTTGCTTCTTCGGACGGTCCTCAGGCTTGACCAGCACTTTCCAGGTTTTCAGCGTCTCGGCCATGCCCCATTCCGGTGGCGTCGGCGGCGTGTGCTGAACGAACTTGGCCATTGACGTGATCTGATCCTTGGTCAGCGCATTTGACGTCCCCCAGTTCGGCATACCCGCCGGTGAGCCGTAGGTAATCAACGCCTCCAGAAACGGTTGCCCGCGGGACTGGGTGATGTCTGGCGTCAGTGGTTTGCCGGTGGCGCCTTTGCGCAGAACGCCGTGACAGCCGGCGCAACGCTGAAAGTAGATTTCCTTGGATGAATCGAACTCGGCTTGGCTCATGTCGGGAGCGCCAGCGGTTTTGACCATGGGTGGTGTGGTAGCAGGCTCGTCGGCTCTAGCCGCGTGAGTCACCGCAAGGGCCAGCGCCGAACACAATGTGGCGACAGTCAGAGCAAACGTTTTTCTATTGCTGATCAGCATTCCATTTCTCCTCAGGCAAGACCTTTGCGATGTGCTGAAACGGCAGCGCAGAACGCAGGTTCTTAGTGCCGTGCAAGGCTATGCCCGAGCAGGCCAATGCTCGCTTGACCGCGATCAAGTTTGCCGGCCATGTCACTTGCCAGGTTGTCGCAGGGGCCCGTAGCGTGTGGCTTGAATCCGCTTTTGGAACAGACAGCCCATGGACCGAATCCAGTCTTGCGAACCCTTCTATCAACCGCTCAATAATGAGGAGGCGCTGTTCGAGCAAGCCTGGCGGCACGGCATGCCGGTGCTGATCAAAGGCCCGACGGGGTGCGGCAAGACCCGCTTCGTCCAGCACATGGCCCATCGGTTGAAACTGCCGCTGTATACCGTGGCTTGCCATGACGATCTGAGCGCCGCCGACCTGATCGGCCGACATTTGATCGGTGCCCAGGGCACCTGGTGGCAGGACGGGCCACTGACCCGCGCGGTGCGTGAAGGCGGCATTTGTTATCTGGACGAAGTGGTCGAGGCGCGCCAGGACACGGTGGTTGTACTGCATCCGCTGGCCGATGATCGTCGCGAGTTGTTCCTGGAGCGCACCGGCGAAGTGCTGCAGGCGCCGCCATCATTCATGCTGGTGGTGTCGTACAACCCCGGCTACCAGAACCTGCTTAAAGGCATGAAACCCAGCACCCGACAACGCTTCGTGGCGATGCGTTTCGGCTATCCGCCGGTGGCCGACGAAGAGCGCATTGTCGCCCGGGAAGCGCAGGTGGACACCGCGCTGGCGGCGCAAGTGGTGAGGTTGGGGCAGGCCCTGCGAAGGCTGGATCAACATGACCTGGAGGAAGTCGCCTCGACGCGGTTGTTGATTTTTACTGCGCGAATGATCCGCTCCGGCATGAGCCCGCGTGAGGCGTGCATGGCCTGCCTGGCCGAGCCGCTGAGCGATGATCCGCTGACGGTTGCGGCACTGATGGGCGTGGTTGATGTCCACTTTGGCTGAGTCCAGACGCGTTGCGCCGGGTCACTTGCCGGGCGATCTGGCGATGTGGTTTTTCATTCTGGCCGAGCTGTCGGTGTTCGCCATCCTGATTCTGGCGTTCGCCGTGACCCAGGCACTCAAGCCGCAGCTGTTCGGTGAAAGCCGTCTGTTGCTCAATACCTCTACCGGCCTGGCGATGACCCTGAGCCTGCTCACCGCCGGGCTGTTCGCCGCGCTGGCCCAGGAGCAAGTCAAGCGCTCTCGGTCTCGCCACGGCGCTGTCTACCTGCTGGCAGCCTTGCTCGCCGCCAGTGTCTACGTGGTGTTGAAAATCACGGAATACCGGCACTTGCTGGCCTCGGGGCTGGGCATGGAGCACAACACGTTTTTCACCCTCTACTGGATACTCACCGGTTTTCACTTTCTCCATGTACTGCTCGGCATGGTCATCCTCGGATGGCTGGCCGAGCGTTGCCGTTGTGGCCTGTACAACGCGGCCAACCGCAGCGGGCTTGAATCGGGTGTGCTGTATTGGCACATGGTCGATCTGATCTGGGTCGTGCTGTTTCCGCTGGTCTACGTTCTGAATTGACGGAGGTTCTGATGTCCGCTTCCAGGTTTTTGCTGGTCTGCTGGGCAGCACTGGCCACGTTAAGCGTGTGCACGGTGGTGCTGGCACAGGCGGGCGCGACGTGGCTGCTGTCGGTGGCCATTTTGCTGGTGGCGGTTGGCAAGGCCTGGCTGATTGCCGATGGCTTTATGGAAATGCGCCATGCCCCGCGATTGTGGCGCCGGTTGATGGTGAGCTGGGCGCTGGTGTTGGCGGCCATTGTGGGGCTGACGCTGGTGTTGTTCCGCTGAAGGAATAACAGCGCGATTCTAATGTGGGAGCGGGCAAGCCCGCTCCCACATTCGATCTCCGTCAGCCATACGATCTATACCCGACCAAAACCATCTGCCTTTCTTGATCGCCATCAAGCAGGTTTCAACCCTTCGCTTTCTATCATGGGCACGCCAAGCAAAGAGGAAGCGACCATGTCAGAGACCTTCACCAAAGGCATGGCCAGGAATATCTACTTCGGGGGAAGCATCTTCTTCTTCCTGATATTCCTGGCCTTGACCTATCACACGGAACAGACCTTTCCAGTGCGCAGCAATGAAGCGCAGTTAACTGAATCAGTGATCCGCGGCAAGACGGTCTGGGAGCAGAACAACTGCATCGGCTGTCACACGCTGCTGGGCGAGGGCGCCTACTTTGCGCCTGAGCTGGGCAATGTGTTTCAGCGGCGCGGCGGGGAGGCGGGCTTCAAACCCTTTCTACATGCCTGGATGAAAATGCAGCCGCTGGGCGTACCGGGCCGGCGAGCGATGCCGCAGTTCAAGTTGAGCGAGCAGGAGGTGGATGACATCGCCGAGTTCCTCAAATGGAGTTCGAACATCAACACCAATGGCTGGCCGCCAAACAAGGAGGGCTAAGCGATGAGCATTGCTAATCCGCATCTGAAATTCGCCTCGCAAGCCGTGGCCAAACCGTACTTCGTGTTTGCCCTGATGCTGTTTCTCGGTCAGGTGCTGTTCGGTTTGATCATGGGGGTGCAATACGTGATCGGAGACTTTCTGTTCCCGATCATTCCCTTCAACGTGGCGCGGATGGTGCACACCAACCTGCTGATCGTCTGGCTGTTGTTCGGCTTCATGGGCGCTGCCTACTACCTGATTCCGGAAGAGGCCGACCGCGAGCTGCACAGTCCGAAGTTGGCGATCATCCTGTTCTGGGTATTCGCCGCCGCAGGCGTGCTGACGATCCTCGGCTACCTGCTGGTGCCTTATGCGGGCCTGGCCAAACTGACTCACAATGAGTTGCTGCCGACCATGGGTCGGGAGTTCCTGGAGCAGCCGACCATCACCAAGATGGGCATTGTAGTGGTGTGCCTGGGCTTCCTTTACAACATCGGCATGACCCTGCTCAAAGGTCGCAAGACCACGATCAGCATGGTGATGATGACCGGGCTGATCGGCCTTGCGGTGTTCTTCCTGTTCTCCTTCTACAACCCCGGCAACCTGGCCCGCGACAAGTTCTACTGGTGGTGGGTGGTGCATCTTTGGGTGGAAGGCGTGTGGGAACTGATCATGGGTTCGATGCTCGCTTTTGTCCTGATCAAGATCACCGGTGTAGACCGGGAAGTCGTGGAGAAATGGCTGTACGTGATCATCGCCATGGCGCTGATTACCGGGATCATCGGTACCGGTCACCACTTCTTCTGGATCGGTGCGCCTGAGGTCTGGTTGTGGGTCGGCTCGATCTTCTCGGCACTCGAACCGCTACCGTTCCTGGCCATGGTGATCTTCGCCTTCAGCATGGTGAAGAACCGTCGCCGGCAACACCCGAACCGCGCCGCTACACTGTGGGCCAAGGGCACCACGGTCACCGCGTTCTTCGGTGCGGGCGTCTGGGGTTTTCTGCACACCCTGGCGCCGGTCAACTTCTACACCCACGGTTCGCAACTGACGGCGGCGCACGGTCACCTGGCCTTCTACGGTGCTTACGCGATGATCGTGATGACCTTGATCAGCTACGCCATGCCGCGTTTGCGCGGGCTGGGTGAGGCCGCTGACGAGCGTTCGCAGACCTTCGAAATCTGGGGCTTCTGGTTGATGACCCTATCGATGGTGATGATCACGCTGTTCCTGACCGCTGCCGGTGTCGTCCAGGTTTACCTGCAACGCTGGCAGGCCGACGGGATTGCGTTGCCATTCATGTCCACGGTCGAACATCTGCAGGTGCTGTTCTGGGCGCGTCTGGGCGCCGGTCTCGGGTTCTTCGCAGGCTTGCTCTGTTACCTGCTCAGCTTCAAGCAACGTGGCCGCGCAGCCTTGCGCGCCCCGGCTGCGGTTGTACCTTCATGAACGTGTGCAATGGCTAGAAAAGGTCGGCCCGGCTGATACAGCGGGCCGTTTTTTTGGTTTCCAGGAAGGGCAAGCATCATGGCGTTTACCGTCGAACTGGAAGAGTGGGTAGGCAGTGTCTGGCATCGTTTCATCACCCGGCGTGCCAGCCCGGACTTCCCTGAAGCACGGGTTGAACTGGCCAGCCAGCAACGCCCGCTGGCGCTGTTGTTTCGTGCCATGGGCGGTGCCAATGGCGTCGGTGTGGAAGCCGCCAGTGACCGCGACCTGCTGCTGCGCCGAAACGTGTTGCAGCAGATCGCCGGCACCTGCAAACAAGTGCCGTTGGCGTGGTGTGACGCGAGTAATCTGCGGCTGCCATCGAGCCTGGCGGTGTTTCCTGAAGTCGCACTGAATGAGGAACTCTACCGCTGGCTCGCATTGCTGGCGGCACAGGCCGGGCAGATGCGTCACTGGGGGCGGGACAATCAACGCTGGACGCAACAGCTGTTGCGACGCTATCCCGCGCTGCGTGCTCGTTACAAACGACTGGTCGATGCCCATCTGCAATTGCGCCCCGATCCGGCCTCGTTGAACGCCAGCGAAGCAGCACTGGAACGGGCGTTATGCCAGGCGCTACGCGAACCCGGCAGTGTTGAGCATTTCCCTCGTAGCGAACGGGCCGCGTGGCCGCTGCCGCTGTGGTTGTACCCGCCACAAAACCTCGCCAGCCCACAGGCTGCCGATCTGGGCGATGAATCCGAAGAGTCGTTGACCACGCCGCCCGGCGAACAGAAAAGCGGGCGTAAACGCGCGACGCGAATCGATGAAGACAGCCGCGACGGCGGGTTGTTAATCGTGCGCCTGGAGAACCTGTTCAGCTGGACCGAACACGTCGACCTGGATCGCTGGTCGGACGACAGCGAAGACCCGGACGCCGCCAGAGTTGCCGATGACCTGGATGAACTGACGCTATCGCGCACCCGTCTGCGCAAGGGCGGTGGTCTCAAGCTGCACCTGGATTTGCCACCGGCCGATGTCGACGATATTCCCCTCGGCGAGGGCATCAAGTTGCCGGAGTGGGACTACCGTAAACAACAGATGCAGGACAGCTTCGTCAATCTACAGATGATGGTGCCCCGCGACTGCGAGGCGCAGCCACTGCCGCCACGGCTGAAGGCCTCGGCGCACCGCTTGCGGCGCCAGTTCGAGCACCTGCGCAATGATCGCCAGTGGTTACGCCAACAACCCCAGGGCTCAGAGCTGGACATGCAGGCCTGGCTGGATTTTCACGTTGAGCGCGAGCATGGCCAGTGTGCCGAACGCGGTCTGTTCATGGAGCAGCGGCAGACCCGCCGCGACCTGGCGTGCCTGTTGCTGGCCGACGTGTCGATGTCTACCGACGCGCACCTGAACGATGAGCATCGTGTCATCGACGTCATCCGCGACAGCCTGCTGCTGTTCGGCGAAACCTTGTCGGTGCTGGGTGATGATTTCGCTCTGTACGGGTTTTCCTCGCTGCGTCGTCAGCAAGTGCGCATGCAGGAACTCAAGGCGTTCACCCAGCGTTATGACGACAACACTCGAGGTCGCATTCAAGGGCTCAAACCGGGGTATTACACGCGCATGGGCGCGGCCATTCGCCAGGCCACGCAACTATTGGGTACGAGCAAGCGGCGCAGCAAACTGTTGCTGCTGCTCACGGATGGCAAACCCAATGATCTGGATCTGTATGAAGGGCGCTACGGTGTTGAAGACACCCGTGAGGCGGTGCTGGAGGCCCGGCGTCAGGGGCTGACGCCGTTCTGTATCACGATCGATCGCGAGGCCGGGGATTACCTGCCGTACATGTTTGGCGCCAATGGCTACACCTTGATCCGTCAGCCTGAGCAGTTACCTCTGCGCTTGCCGCAGTTGTACCGCCAGCTGACTCAACCTTGAACCTCGGTTCGATCAACGCAGCATCAGCTGATGCTGCGCGGCAGCCAGAAAAACATCGTCACGCAGAAGATTGTCAGGCCGATGCAGAACCACTTGAATCGGCGCAACCGACGTTGCGCCGCGTGTGCGGCCAATGCCGGCAGGGGCATGCCGCATTGGCGGCACTCGATTTCTTGTGGTGGGTTGGAGTGTTGGCAATACAGGCAGACGGGCATGGCACTCACTCGAACTGTTCCAGGCGCAAGCGATCAAGAATGGCGATCTGACGGCCGTCCTGAGTGATGATGTTTTCATCGATCAAGCGGCGAATGATCCGCGAGAAGGTTTCTGGCTGGATCGACAGATGCCCGGCAATCAGCTGCTTGGCCATCGGCAGCTCGAATTGGCTGTCAACGGTTTGCTGGCGCACCAGTTGCGTCAGCAGATAACGCACGACCCGGTGGGTGGCGTTTTTCAGTGACAGGGTCTCGATTTCGTTGACCCGTTGATGCAAGCGAACGCAGAGCTTGCCCAGCAGTGCAAAGGTCAGCCGACTATTGCTCTGCAGCAGGCGCATGTAGGTGCTGTTGGATAACCGGTAGAGTTGGGTGGGGCAGATCGCTTCGGCCGAGGCCACATAGTTCGGGGTGTCCATCAGCATCATCGCCTCGGCGAAGGTTTGCCGATCGCTGATGACCTCGAACACTTTCTCCTGCCCATCGGGTGTCAGCCGGTAGATTTTCACCGCGCCGGCAATGATGAAATAGAACGAATCGGCTGGCTCACCCTGACGGAACAACGGCTCGCCTTTGTCGATGCTCAGCAAGTGGCTGGTACTCATCAGTTCATCCAGCTGTTCTTCGTTCAACGGCTCGAACAAATGATGACTGCGCAGAATCTGGTGATGGACGCGATGAAGCACCATGAGAATTCATCCTGAAGATAGAGAAGGGGGGATCAAGTCAGACGAGAACCAGGGAAACGCCGCTGGCCAAGGCCAGGATTGAGGTCAACACAACAAACCAGGCCAGTGGCTGGATGACTTTTTTCATGACGACTCCAGGTAATCGAGAGGGATCCAGGATTTCTAAAAGGTTGCCCATGCAGAGCAAGACGCGGGCCAGACTTGGAGGCCCTTGTTTATTGGAGGGGGCAGCGATCAGGGTAAAAATACCGTGAGGTTTAGGGTTTAAATGACCATCAAAGGGTCATTTATACCCTGGTCGGGGGTAACTTGTGGCGAGGGAGCTTGCTCCCGCTGGAGTGCGAAGCGCTCCCAACACCGGCCATCGCAATGCTTCAGATACAACGCATCAGCCGGTTTACGGCTGCTGCGCACCCGAGCGGGAGCAAGCTCCCTCGCCACAAAGGGCGCGCGCTCGGCATCGGGGCACGTCCCTTGCACACTTGATCTGTGACAAAGGCAATGGATCGGTAATACCCGATGATTGGCCCTGGATTTACCTCGGCGCGTGCGGGTTGGCGCCAGGTCAGCAAACAGGTAGAGGAGTGGCTTTATGCAAGTGCTTGACCGCCGTAAAGCGATGGCAATCGCGCCGCTGTTACGGCTGGCCTTTCGGCCGTTTTTCCTCGCTGGCTGCCTGTTGGCGGTGCTGGCCATTCCGCTATGGCTGGCCGCCTTCAGCGGTTCGATATCCGACTGGCAGCCGGCAGGCGGTTGGCTGGGCTGGCATCGGCATGAATTGTTGTTCGGGTTCGGCTTGGCGATTATCGCGGGCTTTCTGCTGACGGCCGTGCAGACCTGGACCGGTCGCCCCGGCCTCAGCGGCAAACCGTTGGCCGCTCTGGCGCTGCTGTGGTTATTGGCGCGCGTGGCCTGGCTGGCCAATGTGCCGTGGCCGTTGCTCGCGGTGCTGGAAATGGCGTTCCCGTTGGCGGTGGCGGTGCTCATGGGCTTCACCCTGTGGAAGGTGCGGCAGAAACGTAACTACCCGATTGTGGTGGTTCTGCTGTTGTTGGCCGTGGCCGACGGGTTGTCCTTGTACGGCCTGGTCGAGGGGCATGAAGGTTGGCAGCGCCAAGGCGTGCTGACCGGCATTTGGTTGGTGGCGGCTATGATGGGGTTGATCGGTGGGCGGGTGATTCCGTTCTTCACCCAGCGTGGCCTTGGTCGGGTTGAAGGCGTTGCCGCCTGGCCCTGGCTGGATCGATTGTTGTTGGTAGGCTCGCCGCTGGTGGCGTTGTTATATGCCGCAGGGCCTGCGCTTAACCCCAATGTCTGGGTGGGCCTGCTGTTCGCGGTGCTGGCGGCGGGACATCTGGTGCGACTGGTGCGCTGGCATGACCGGGCACTCTGGCACGTACCGTTGCTGTGGTCGCTGCACCTGGCTTATGGCTGGTTGGCGGTGGCGTGTCTCGGGATGGCGCTGTGGCATTTCGGCGCGCCGATCAACCCGAGTCTGGCGGTGCATTGCCTGACGATCGGTGCCATGGGCGGCCTGGTGCTGGCGATGATCGCCCGAGTCAGCCTCGGGCATACCGGCCGTGCGCTCGAACCGCCGTCGGGGATGACCCTGGCGTTCATCTTGCTCAATCTGGCGTGCCTGAGCCGGGTCGTGTTGATCGAGTTCTTTCCCTTGCCGGCATTGTGGCTGGCCGGTCTGTGCTGGGCGCTGGCATTTGCGCTGTATGCCTGGCGCTATGGACCGATGCTGCTGCGGACCCGGGTCGACGGTCATCCGGGATGAGCACGCGAACTGACAGAGGCTGGCGCTGATGTATCCCTTTTTACTGGTCACGCATTTGCTGGCAGCGATTGCCTTCATCGGCACGCTGTTTTTCGAGGTGGTTATCTGGCATCGCGCCCGTCAGCAGTTGGCGGATACCGCGCAATCCACGGCGGATCAGGCGATTGCCGTGCGCTCGCGCAAGGTCCTGCATGGCGTGGTGTTGCTGTTGTATGGCGCCGGCATCGGCCTGGCGTGGCAGTACCGAGGCGCATTGAGCCAGCCGCTGGCCAGCAGCTTTGGCACGTTGTTGAGCCTGAAGATCCTGTTGGCCCTGAGTATCATCGGTCATTACTTGCTGCTGGCCTATTGGCTGACCCATGCGCGCCTGACCGCGACGCGTGCAAGCTGGATTCGCCGCAGCATTCTCGGACACATGGTGTTGATCGTGATCCTGGCCAAGGCGATGTTCTATTGGCACGGCTGATCGTATGCAGTCCCGGATAAACAAAACCCGCGTCAACCGGTGGGCTGGCGCGGGTTGGGTGTAACTGGCGATCGATCAGTGACGAGGGTTCAGGGCGTTGATGAACAGCACATTGTTTTCCAGATGAATGTGTTGCATCAGGTCATCTTTGAATTCCAGCAGCCCGCGATAGAGGGCGCGCCAGGTGTTACAGGCATCGGCAGGCGGGATGATGTGATTGGTCAGGGCGAGCATTTTCTCCAGTGCCTCGCCATGTTGATCATGTTCGAAGCGCAACACCTGGATCGGCGGAGCCGCTTGAGCACCGATGCCTTGTTGCAGCATCGGGAACAGCACTTGTTCCTCCTTGAGCATGTGGCCTTCGAGTTCTTGCTGCATGTCGGTCAAGAGATCGGCCAGGCCGTTGGGGCAACTGCTACGCGCACCATGAACCTGCTCGACGCGGCGAGCCAGACGGATCAGTTCCGGCAGTTGCTCGCGATGACGGGCGTGGTAGCGCGTCAGAAGGTGGGCGATCAGCAGTTCCAAAGGTTCGTTGCGCCAGTCGTGCTGGGTTTCGCCGGCGTCTTGCAGAATGTTCAGGGCGTCGGCAATCAGGACCGGATCGAGGTTTTTGCCAAGGGCCGCTTCACGCAGGCTTTTATGCCCGCCACAACAGAAGTCCAGTTTGAAGGTATGGAAGATCCGGGTGGCACCGGGAATGTCGCAGGCCAGTTGGCCGAGGCTTTGTTCCAATAGGGTCTGGCTCATCAGGGTTCCTTGTTTGGGTTTCAACGGTTCCCCTGATCCATTGCATCCGGCATGCCATATTTAAGTGATTGAAAAGCATCGATTATTTTTTAGTTGTGGTGATAGTCACCCTGACGCTTTAGGGTGAATCCAACCATAGAGGGTGTTTACTACCATGCTGCGAGAAAGCCTGGCAGCCGACCTGATCGTCGAGTTGCCCAATGCCGTACGATTGCAACGATTGGTCCAGACCCTGCGCGAATACTTCAACAGTGGTGCCGTGGGCTTGTTGCGTCTGGATGACGACAGCCTCAGGCCCGTTGCGACGGTGGGGCTGGTCCATGAAGCGTTGGGGCGCCGGTTCGTCATCGCCCAGCATCCTCGGCTGGCGGCTATCATGGCGTCGCGCGAGCCGACCTGGTTCGAACCCGACAGTCGCTTGCCGGACCCCTACGACGGCTTGCTCGACAACCACGTCGGCGAACCGCTGCCGGTGCATGACTGCATGGGCGTGAGCCTGTATGTCGAGGGACGGATCTGGGGCGCGATCACCCTCGATGCGCTGCACGCCGGGACCTTCGACAGCCGGGCGCGGGAAGAGCTCAAGCGCTGCACCTTGCAGATCGAAGCCGCCGTGCGGGTCACGCGGCTCGAGCAGGAAAACCGCAGCTTGCGTCTGTCCCGCAGCGATCCCCAGGACTTGCGAATGCCGGTCGAGGAGGGCGAGATCCTCGGGCAGAGTGAGGTGTTGCATCAGTTGCTCAATGAGCTGGATGTACTGGCCGACTCCGATCTGCCGGTATTGCTGTTGGGCGAGACCGGCGTCGGCAAAGAGCTGTTCGCCCGGCGCTTGCATCGCCTTTCAAGGCGCCATCACAAACCGCTGATACACGTTAACTGCGCCGCTTTGCCGGAGTCGCTGGCAGAGAGTGAGTTGTTCGGGCATGTCAAAGGCGCCTTTTCCGGCGCCACCAGTGACCGTGCCGGACGCTTCGATGCCGCCAACGGAGGCACGCTGTTTCTCGATGAAGTCGGGGAGTTGCCATTGGCCGTGCAAGCGAAGTTACTGCGCACTCTGCAGAACGGCGAGATCCAGCGCCTCGGTGCCGACAAGCCGCTGCACGTCGATGTGCGGATCATCGCCGCCACCAACCGACACCTGCCGGACAGCATCCGCGACGGCTTGTTTCGCGCCGATCTGTATCACCGGCTCTCGGTGTATCCGGTGCCGATTCCGCCCCTGCGCGAGCGCGGTAACGATGTGTTGATGCTGGCCGGGCATTTCCTTGAGCTCAATCGGGCGCGGCTCGGCCTGCGTGGTTTGCGCCTGTCGCCGGCGGCCGAACGCGCGCTGCTGCTTTATACCTGGCCGGGCAATGTGCGCGAACTGGAACATGTAATCAGCCGAGCGGCGTTGAAGCAGCTCAGTCGCGGGACGAGTCGCGCGTTGATCATGACGCTGGAGCCTGAAATTCTCGATCTCGACAGCGCGATGGCGGCATCGGGGGCGGTGGTCGAGCCATCCCCGGACGTGACGGCAGATCTGCCGTTCCAGCCCTTGGGCGAAGCCGTCGACGATTACCAGCGCAAGAAAATCCTCCAGGCCCTGAGCCTGTCCGGGGAAAACTGGGCCAGCGCCGCGCGGATTCTGGAAGTCGACCCCAGCAACCTGCACAAACTGGCGCGGCGTCTGCGTCTCAAGTAGGCGACAGTGTTGATGGCGGTCAAGGTGGCTTTGCGCAGTGCCTCGCACACTGCGTAAAACCTTTCGGAGATCACCGTCATGCCGCTTTCCCTGGCTCAGATGCGCCGTAATTACACCCTCAATGGCCTGCAAGATGAGGCGGCGCTGGACGATCCGCTGGCGATGTTCCGGCAGTGGCTGCAACAAGCCCGCGACACCGAGTGCGCACCTGTCGAGGCCAATAGCATGGTGCTGGCGACGGTCGACCCTGAAGGGCGGCCGCACTGCCGGGTTCTGCTGCTCAAGGGGTTGAGCGATGAAGGTTTCACTTTTTTCGGCAATTACCAGAGCGACAAGGGGCAGCAACTGGCCGCCAATCCCTACGCCGCAATGACGTTTTTCTGGCCGGGACTGGAGCGTCAGGTGCGTATCGAAGGGCAGGTGTCGAGGCTCGATCCGGCGTTGTCGGATGCGTACTTCGATTCCCGTTCCATGGCCAGTCGCCTGGGTGCCTGGGCTTCACCGCAGAGCCGCCCGCTGGCCAGTCGTGCAGCGCTGGAATCCATGCTGGCTGAAACCATCAAGCGCTTCGTTGGCCAGACTGTGTCGCGCCCCGAGCACTGGGGCGGCTACTGCCTGCGCCCTGAACGTCTGGAGTTTTGGCAGGGGCGGGCTGACCGCTTGCATGATCGACTCGATTACCGGTTGCGTGATGGTCTGTGGAAACGCAGCCGGTTGGCGCCTTAAGCCCCATTGCGCAGAACCTGTAGCGATGGAGGACAATGTGGGAGCGGGCTTGCTCGCGAATGCGGTGTGTCAGTCGACATCAATGTTGTCTGACACACCGCATTCGCGAGCAAGCCCGCTCCCACAGGTTTTGTGTGCCCGGCACATTCTCTCTATGTCCCCGACGAGGTACCTCCTTGGAGGAATAGGCTCGCTCGCTATTCCGGTTCAGGCTTTGGGCCATACCCTCATCTACGGGAAGACCTGGATATGGCCCATCTGGCGCAACGCACGTTTGAACCCCTGAACATTGCTGTACTGACCATCAGCGATACGCGCACTTTTGACACCGACACTTCGGGACAGACCCTGACGGATTTGCTGCAAACGGCCGGGCATGTGTTGATCGATCGCGATCTGGTCAAGGACGACATTTATCAGATCCGCGCCACCGTTTCCCGGTGGATCGCCGACCCCACGGTGCAAGTGGTTTTGATGACCGGCGGCACCGGTTTCACCGCTCGCGACAACACACCGCAAGCAGTCTTGCCATTGCTGGACAAACATGTGGAAGGCTTCGGCGAACTGTTCCGCCAGGTGTCTCTGGAGGAGATCGGCATGTCCAGCCTGCAGTCCCGGGCATTGGCCGGCATGAGTAACGGCGTGCTGGTGTGCTGCGTTCCAGGCTCGCCGGGTGCCTGCCGGACGGCCTGGAACAAAATCCTGCTCGAACAATTGGACAGTCGCACCGGCCCGTGCAATTTCGCCCCGCATTTGAAACCGCAAGCGCAGCGGGTCATCGACGCCTGCGGGACACGCTCATGACCGGGCGGGTGTGCGACATGGGCAACCTGATGCCGGTGGACGAGGCCATCAGCCGTCTGCTGGACCAGGCACCGCCGCCACCCCTGGCGCAAATGGTTCGTCTGGATCAAGCCATAGGGAGGGTGCTGGCGGCGGACATTCATTCCCCGGTGAGCCTGCCGGCCTGGGACAACAGTGCCATGGACGGCTATGCCCTCAGGGCGGCTGACTTGCCTCAGGCGGGAGGCTCTTTGTCGATTGGCGGGCGCATTGCGGCGGGAGATCAAGCGAGCTCGCCCTTGCTCGCGCAGCACGCGGTGCAGATCTTTACCGGCGCGCCATTGCCACCGGGCGCCGATACCGTAGTGCCGCAAGAGCGCTGTCGGGTCGAGGGCGAGCGCGTCTGGTTCCCGTCGGTGTCCGTGGGCGATCACGTGCGCAAGGAGGGCGAGGAAGTTCGTCGCGGGGATCTATTGCTCAAGGCCGGCAAACGTCTGCGCGCACAAGAACTGGGGTTGCTGGCCGGCGCCGGGATCGCGCGGGTCGAGGTCTATCGGCCGCTGCAGGTGTGCCTGCTCAGCAGCGGCAATGAACTGCGTGAGCCGGGCGATTCGTTGGCGCCGGGGCAGATTTACAACAGCAATCGGTATTGCCTTGCCGCGTTGTTGCGCGGCTGGGGCGTTGAGGTGCATGACTATGGCGTCATGGTCGATGAGCTGGCTGCCAGCCGGCATGCCTTGAGTCTGGCGTCTTCGGAATGCGACTTGCTGTTGAGTTCCGGTGGCGTGTCGGTGGGCGAGGAAGATCACCTCAAACAGGCGATCGAGGAACTGGGCAACGTCGATTTCTGGCGGCTGGCCATCCAGCCGGGCAAGCCACTGGCGTTTGGCGAAGTGGCCGGTAAACCGTGGATCGGCATGCCGGGAAATCCGTCGGCGGCGCTGATCACCGCGTTGGTGGTGGTGCGTCCGTTCCTGCTCAGGGCCCAAGGCGTGACTGACGTACTGCCGGTGCCGTTGGCCGTGCCAGCCGGGTTCGACTGGCTGCAGCGTAACAAGCGTCGGCAGTACCTGCGGGCCCGATTGACGCCCGGCGCCGACGGCCAGTTGAGCGTGGAACTGCACCCTCAGCAAAGCTCGGCGATGTTGACCGCCGCGTGCTGGGCCGATGGGCTGGCGGTGATCGAGTGCGAGCAGCAAGTGCTCAAGCACGACAAGGTGATGTTCCTGTCCTTCGCCGACCTGATGCATTGATGGCAATTGATTGCCGTCAAGGCCGTGCCTGCCGGTCTGGCTAGACTGGCAGCGCCTTTTTTGATCGCCCCGGACCTTCGCGTCATGGGCATCAGGCGATGGCCCGGATGCGTTTTTTCATGAGGATTACCCATGCAACTGGTCTGCCCGGCAGGGAACCTGCCTGCGCTTAAAGCGGCGGTGCGCCAAGGCGCCGATGCCGTTTATGTCGGCTTTCGCGATGACACCAACGCCCGGCATTTCGCGGGGCTGAACATGGACGACAAACAGTTCGACGCCGCCGTCGCTCACATCCGCCAACATCAACGCAAACTCTACGTCGCGGTCAACACGTACCCGCAACCCAAGGGCTGGGAACGTTGGCAGCGGGCGGTCGATCGCGCCGCCGATTTCGGCGTCGATGCGCTGATCGCCGCCGACCCCGGGGTGCTCAACTACGCCAGCCAGCGTCACCCGCAACTGGCCTTGCACCTGTCGGTCCAGGGCTCGGCGACCCATGCTGCGGCGCTGGAATTTTATGCGCAGCGCTATGGCATTCGACGCGCGGTGCTGCCGCGAGTGTTGTCGTTGGCGCAAGTGCGCCAGGTCGCCGCGAGCAGCCCGGTGCCCATCGAAGTGTTTGGCTTCGGCAGCTTGTGCATCATGGCCGAAGGGCGTTGCCATCTGTCTTCCTACATCACCGGCGAGTCGCCGAACCTCTGTGGCGTCTGTTCGCCGGCCAAAGCGGTGCGCTGGAGCGAAGACGCTGAAGGCTTGAGCGCACGGCTCAGTGAAGTGCTGATCGACCGTTACACACCTGACGAACCCGCCGGTTACCCGACCCTGTGCAAAGGCCGTTTCCTGGTCGGCGGCAAACGCTTTCATGCGCTGGAAGAACCCACCAGCCTCGACACCCTGGACTTACTGCCGGAACTGACGGCCATCGGCGTCGAAGCGGTGAAAATCGAGGGTCGTCAACGCAGCCCGGCCTATGTCGAACAAGTCACCCGTGTCTGGCGCGCGGCACTGGACGCCCATCGTGGCGCACCAGGCAGTTTTCGGGTCAAGGAGGAATGGCGTCAGGTGCTGGCCGGTTTGTCCGAAGGCAGCCAGACCACTCTGGGTGCTTACCATCGATCATGGCAATGAGGGATTCGACATGAAACTCAGCCTGGGACCGGTCCTGTTTTATTGGGACAAAGAGCAACTCAGCAACTTTTACGCCGAGATGTCGACCTTGCCCCTGGATGTGATTTACCTGGGGGAAACCGTGTGCTCGAAACGTCGGGCTTTTTCGTTGGATCAATGGCTGGGGTTGGGCCGTGAGTTGCAGGAATGCAGCCAGGCACAACTGGTGCTTTCCAGCCTGACGCTGATCGAAGCGGCGTCCGAACTCTCTAGCCTGCGCCGGCTGTGCGACAACGGCCAATTGCTGGTGGAAGCCAACGACATGGGCGCGGTGCAGTTTTTGGCCGAGCGCAAGTTGCCATTCGTGGGTGGCCCGGCTCTCAATTTGTACAACGGTCACTCATTGGCGCAATTGCTCGACAGCGGCATGACTCGCTGGGTGCCGCCCGTGGAATGTTCGGCGGCGCTGATTGGTGATGTGATCGAACAGGTACGCGAACTGGGCCATGCAGTGCCGGAAGTTGAAATATTTGCCTATGGGCATTTGCCGTTGGCCTATTCTGCCCGCTGCTTTACGGCTCGGGCGGAAAACCGGCCCAAGGATGACTGCCAGTTTTGCTGCATCAACTACCCCGACGGCCTGCCACTGACCAGTCAGGAAGGGCAGGCGCTGTTCACCATCAACGGTATTCAAACGATGTCGGCCGAGGTGACCAATCTGTTGGCCGATTACTCCGGGCTGGTGGCCTGCGGTGCCGATCTGTTGCGCTTGAGTCCTCGTGCCCAGGGCATGGCCGAAGTGGTCGAGGCGTATCAACGGGTTCGTCTGGGCGAGACACCGCCGCTGTTCGTCGAAGGGTGCAATGGTTATTGGCATGGCCAGGCCGGCATGCTGCGCGTCGAGGAGGTCGGCCTGTGTTGAATCGGAAAAAATGGCTGTTGAAAGGTGCTGACCGGTTGTTGCCGTTGGTGCGCCGGGTGCCTTTTGCCGTGCAGCGTCTGGGGTTGCAACAGGCGCTGAATCGTTGTCTTGCCGGGCCGTTGCGCGATGGTGAGTTCGAGGTGTTGCGTGGGCGTTGGTTGTGTTTGCGGATTCCGGATTTGGGGTTGTCCTGGTATCTGACGCTCAGTGGTAAAGGGTTGCGGATTGCCGAGCATGCCATGGCGCATGTGACGATCAGTGGTAATTGGCGGGAGTTTTTATTGCTGGCGAGTCGTCAGGAAGATCCGGATACATTGTTTTTCCGCCGGCGTTTGGTGATTGAGGGGGATACGGAGTTGGGGTTGGCGTTGAAGAATCTGATCGACAGTCTGGATCCTGATGTGTTGCCTGTTTGGTTGTGGCGCAATCTGGAGCGGGCGGGGAAGGGATTGGCGGCGGGGTAATCGGCGTGGTTCAACTGTGGGCGCTGGCTCGCGGCTCCCGTACATATCCATTTCTGCGGTAACGGCTGCTAATGGTTCCGCCCTTACGGCGGGTCACTTGGAAAAGCGCCAAGTAACCAAACGCTTTTCGCCCCTGACGTACGATGGCTCGCCTAGGCTCGCCATACCCTCACTCCGGTCCTGCTCCGTGGGCCCGCCGCCATCGGCCATCCATGGCCGGGGGCGGCTACCGCGGCATCCTTGCCGCGGTGCCCACTGCGCAGAACCTGCGCTCGGCCTTCCGATGGGGCAGGTCAAGATCAAGATCAAAAGCCAAAGCCAAAGCCAGATCAACAGCCAGAGCCAAAGCAACAGGAGTCGTTCCCACACTGATCGTTCCCACGCTCTGCGTGGGAATGCCGCCGGGCACGCTCCGCGTTCCGCTCGCGACGCAAGACTTGAGTCCTGCGCACGGGTGACGCGGAGCGTGGGAATGATCAGGTGTACGCGCAGGTGTCGAGGAAGCAGGCCGGCCGGTAGGCCGCCTCGCTTTTGCTGTTGCGGTACTCGCCTCCACAGGGTTTTTGTTGTTCTTCAGGCCATCGTTTCCCGGCGGCTTACATGCTGGCGAGCATCACTGGCAATCAACTGGCTGATCCCTTCAAACAACTCATCACTCTGCGCCTGCGTGCAGTCCTCGCCATAGCGTTTGCGCAGCCCATACTGACTCAGAATCAGATGCACATCAGCATGCAGCCCATGCTGCTTGAGGCAGTTTTCAACACATTGCAACGGGCAGCCATCCAGCGCGAAGATCCGGCGCCCCGAGCGTGCCTTGTTGACCAACGCCGCCACATGCCCGCCAACACCGACGATGCAGGACATTTCAGCCAGGCCGCTGCGGTCCAGTCGCACCGCCAGGGAATTGGCCAGTTGAGCAACGTTGGAACAGCCTGAGCAGGAGTAAACCAAAGGCAGGGTTGAACGGGGCATTTGCACTCTCCGTGGATGGGCTCTGCCAGTGTGCAAGGTGCGTGGCATTGCGCCTTGATGATGGTCAATTCCGACTATTGAAAAGCCGCCAGCTCCTCTTCAGCGAGGATGCTGATATGGCGACGCTCCATGGCGATCAGGCCGCACTCCACCAGGCGATGCAAAATCCGCGAGAAGGTTTCCGGCTGAATCCCCAGCTTCGACGCCACCAGGCGTTTGGACACCTGCAAGACAATCTGGCCGGTAACCGGATGGCGTTCCTGGAACAGAAAATTGATCACCCGACGGCTCGCACTGGCCATGGTCAAGGTATCGATGTCACGCAGACGCAGGTGCAGGTGAACGCTCATGCTCGCGAGAATCGCCAGACAGACTTTCGGCTGGTCCTCCAGGGCATTGCGGTAATGGTTGCCCTCGATACTCACCAGCACGCTGTCCTTCAGTGCGGTGGCGCTCACCGGGTAGAGCCGGGCCTGGCTGAACAGCAGGGCTTCGGCAAAGGTCTGGCCGGGCTGGATGATCTCCACCAGGTTTTCCTGGCCTTCGCCGGTGAGCCGGTACAACTTGACCTGGCCGCTGACCAGCAGGAAAAAACGCCTGGCCGGATCCCCTTGATGCATGAGCGTACTGTGACAACTCAGGCGTTTGAGCATGGCCAGGCTGCAGACTTCCTCGAAGATTTTCTCCGGGAGTTGGCTGAACAGATGATGACGGCGTAACGTTAAAACGATGGAAGGGTGGGTCAGCATGGCGTACCTCCGCTGACCGTCATAGTAGAGAGCGCAGGCCAAATGACCTATGCCTCTGCAGGCCTACCTCCAAAGAGGAATGCCTGTCAGCCCGCACTGCGCAGATGCTCCATGGCCCACACCGCCGCCTCTACCCGCGAGCGCAAGCCGAGTTTGTGCAGCAGGTTTTTCACGTGGACCTTGACCGTTCCTTCGGTGATGCCCAGCTTGTGCCCGATGACCTTGTTGCTGAAGCCGCTGGCGATGGTTTTCAACACCTGACGTTCACGCTCGGTCAATTCCACCACGGCCTGGCGTGGCGGAGAACGTAGCGCCTGCGCCATCACTTGGGTCAGCCCCGGGCTGATCACCAAGGCGCCGTTCAAGGCATCGCGGATGTACTGGATCAACAGTTCCGGTTCCATGTCCTTGAGCAGATAGCCGTCGGCGTCCAGACGCAGCGCATCGCGAATATCGTCTTCGGCGTCCGACACGGTAAACAGCAGCACTTTGCCGGTGTAGTGCATGGCCCGTAGTCGGCGCAGGGTTTCGATGCCATTCATTTGCGGCATGTTGTTGTCGAGCAAGACCAGATCCGGTCGAAGCGGCTCAATCAGGCCGAGTGCTTCTTCACCCTGGCTGGCTTCGCCGACGATCAGGAAATCATCTTCGAGTTCGAGCATCTGGCGAATGCCGTGACGCATCATCGGATGGTCGTCTACCAGCAGGATTCTGTGTTGTGGGGACGGGTTCATGGGGTGCTGCCTTCTGTTTGCTGTCCGAGAAATTCCGGGTGGAATTCCAGTTGGACACGGGTGCCTTGGGGTTCCCTGGAAATGATCTGCAGCTGGCCGTGCAAGCTGCGAGCCCGCTCATCCATGATGTTCAGGCCGTGGTGTTCGCGTTGGTCGACGTTGCCGCTGAAGCCGCGACCGTCGTCTTCGATCGACAATCTGACCGTCTCGCCGTCTTGGCGCAGTTGTAGCCAGGCGTTTTGCGCATGGGCGTGGCGCAGGCAGTTGGAGAGCGCCTCGCGGGTGATCTGCAGAATGTGGATCTGTTCACTGGCCGATAGCTGAAAGGCCAGCGTGTCGACGTGCAGATGCATCTGAAACTCGCCGCGCCGGGAGAACTCTTCGGCGGTGTCCTTGAGTTCCTGCACCAGTCCCGCGTCGTGAATCTGCAAGCGAAACGTGGTCAGCAACTCGCGTAACTGGCGGTAGGCATTGTTCAGTCCCTCGCGCAATTCGGCGGTGACGTTTTCCAGGGTCTGGGTCGGTTCGCCCCGGCGCATCAGGGTCTGCATTCGGCTGACTTGCAGCTTCATGTAGGACAGGGCCTGGGCCAGTGAATCATGCAGCTCGCGAGCGATGATCGTGCGTTCTTCGAGCAGCAGCAGGCGATGATCCTGTTCCCGTTGGCGCTTGAGCGTGAGCGAGGTGCCGATCAGATTGGCCAGGGCCTGGATCAGCTGGGTTTCCCAGGCTTGCATAGGATGACTGTCGACAAAGTGCGCCTTGAGTTCACCCAGTTCACTGCCCTGGTTGCTGATGCTGAAGATTTGCGGGTTAGTTTTAGGGTGCCGCTCGCAGGTTGCACAGTCGCTACTGGCGCAGACTTCCCGGATGCTCGCGCCATGCAGGGCGAGCAACTGCTGGGCCGGTGCCTGCAGTTGGCCTTGCAGACACAGCGACAGGCGCAAGCCGGGCAGGCGTTGCTGGAAGCGTCGAATCAATTCATCCAGGCCTTCGGCATTGGCCAGGCGTGTGGCCAGGCTTCGGCTGGTTTGATACAGGAGCTCCAGGGCGGCATTGGCTTGTTGCAGGTTCAGGGTTTTTTGCAGGACCTGACTTTCCAGAGTGCGATGCGACTCTTCGATGGTCTCGGCCATGCTATTGAAGCTCATGGCCAACTGACCCAGTTCGTCCTGGGATTGATGGTTGACCCGCACCTTGAAGTCGCCGCGACGAAAGCGCTGGGTTGCATCCACCAACTCTTTCAAAGGGGTGACGACGCCGTACTGCAACTCATATAACCCGATCAGCAGGACGATCATGGTGGTGAACAGGGCCATGCCCTGGATCGCCTGTTGCCAGCCTTGCTTTTGTTCGCTCTGGCGCTGCAACAGATTGACGAATTGGTTCAGTTGCTCAACGAAGGAGTGGGCCTGGACCTGAAAGGCCGCAGCATCGTCGCGCTCAAGTGCCGGGCGTAAATTCTCGTTCCATTGTTGCTGGATTTGCCCATAGCTGACTTGCAGGGCGGCGGTCGGGCCATCTTCCAGCACGGCCTTGAGTGACTGACTGGTGAGACGGGTTTGCAGGCTGTCGGTGATGGCGGTGATTTCTGAGGGCGTTGCACCCGCGGCGAGTTTCCAGCTCAGGTGATAGGTCTCCATGCGCACCGAGCCTGCGGTGTTGATGGCGGCGGCATCACCCTGGCTGAACCAGGCGATCAGCCCGGCGCTCAACGAACTGGCGAGCGCCAGCACGGCGATCAGGATTACCGCCAGCCCGGCGCGAGCGGGCAGGGAGCTGCGCAACCAGCGCATCATCAGCGCAGGTCCCGGAAGAAATAAGGAAAGCAGAGCATGTGCAGCACCAAAGTGGGTTTTTGCCGCCGATCCCGGGCGCGCTACCTCTAAAGAGTTGCCGACGGTTCCTTGTCAGCAAAAGCATCGGTTAAAACCCTTAACAAGCTGATAAATAAAGGGTTTTAAGGTTGTCTCGAACTACCTCCTTAGAGGTAGACCGCACAAGCATAGGCCTATGCCCCCTAGGGCTTCGTTGACATGGATCAAGTTTTTGCGGGGTTGGCCTCTCTAGTCTGCCGGCATGGCTAACTGACTGGAGAGCATTGTGAACCAACCGCGTGTACGACAAGGCTTGGTGCTGGGCATGAGCACGCTGGCCTTCACTGTGTGCTTCATGGTCTGGATGATGTTTGCCGTGCTCGGGGTGCCGATCAAGGAACTGCTCCAGCTCAACGAAACCCAGTTCGGCCTGCTGGCCGCGACCCCGGTGCTGACCGGCTCGTTGGTGCGTTTACCGCTGGGTTTGCTGACCGACCGCTTCGGCGGGCGCAGCGTGTTCTTCCTGCTGATGCTGTCTTGCGTCGCACCGCTGTACCTGATCAGCCACGCCACCGCCTATTGGCAGTTTTTGGTGCTGGGCTTGTTCGTCGGCCTGGCCGGCGGCTCGTTTTCGGTCGGGATTGCTTACGTCGCCAAATGGTTCGACAAGGAGAATCAAGGCTTCGCCATGGGCATCTTCGGCGCCGGTAACGCCGGGGCTGCGGTGACCAAGTTTCTCGCCCCGGCACTGATTGCTGTCGGCAGCTGGCAACTGGTGCCGAAAGTCTTTAGCGCGATCCTCTTCATTACCGCGCTGCTGTTCTGGTTCCTCAGTGCCGAAAACAAGGATCACCGCAGTGCCACCGGCGCCAGCTTGCGTGAACAACTGCGCTCGCTGAAAGACCCTGCGGTGTGGCGCTACTGCCAGTACTACTCGATCGTCTTCGGCGGCTACGTCGCCCTGGCACTGTGGATGACCAAGTACTACGTGCAGGAATACGGTTTCAGCCTGCAAAGCGCGGCGCTGCTGGCGGCCTGTTTTTCCCTGCCCGGTGGCGTGCTGCGCGCCGTCGGCGGCTGGATGTCGGATCGCTGGGGCGCGCAAAGCGTGACCTGGTGGGTGTTGTGGGTCAGCTGGATCTGCCTGTTCCTGCTCTCGTATCCCCAAACTCAACTGCAAGTGCAGACCATCAACGGCCCGCTGGATTTCCACATCGGCCTCAATCCCGCGCTGTTCACCGTGCTGCTGTTCGTCATGGGCATCGCCTTCGCGTTCGGCAAGGCCTCGGTCTTCAAGTACATCGCCAATGACTACCCGAAAAACATGGGTGCGGTGTCCGGCATCGTCGGCCTCGCCGGTGGCCTGGGTGGTTTTGTGCTGCCGATCCTGTTTGGCGCCCTGGTGGACCTCACCGGCGTGCGCTCTTCCTGCTTCATGTTGATGTACGGCGTGGTCTGGGTCTCCCTCACCTGGATGTACTTCAGCGAAATACGCAAAAGCCCGGTGCTGGGTAAAGCGCCGCTGCTGACCCCGTCCCCGATTTCCAGTATTGCCCTAGGAGAAGAACATGTCCGTTCTGCAAAAGCCTGACAAAGGCCCGGTCATTCATGACTGGCGCCCCGAGGACCCCGCGTTCTGGGGAAGTAGCGGCAAACAGACCGCCACTCGCAACCTGTGGATTTCCATTCCTGCGCTGTTGTTGGCCTTCGCGGTGTGGATGGTCTGGAGCACGGTGATCGTGCGTTTGAACGCCATCGGCTTCACCTTCACCACTGACCAGCTGTTCTGGCTGGCGGCGTTGCCGGGGTTGTCCGGTGCAACCTTGCGCGTCTTCTATTCCTTTATGGTGCCGATCTTCGGTGGCCGTCGCTGGACCGCCCTGAGCACCGCGTCGCTGCTGTTGCCATCGATCTGGATGGGCTTCGCCGTGCAGGACCCGAGCACCTCCTACAGCGTGTTCGTGTTGATTGCCTTGCTCTGCGGTTTTGGTGGCGGCAACTTTGCCTCGAGCATGTCCAACATCAGCTTCTTCTATCCCAAGTCGCAGCAGGGCACGGCCCTTGGCCTCAACGCCGGGCTGGGTAACCTGGGCGTCTCGGTGATGCAGTTCTGTGTACCGCTGGTGATTACCTTCGGTGTGTTCGGCTTCATGGGCGGCTCGCCGCAAGCACTGCCGGACGGTGGTCAGTTGTGGTTGCAGAACGCCGGTTTCATCTGGGTGCCGTTTATTGTCCTGGTGACCGTGCTGGCCTGGTTCGGCATGAATGACCTGTCCAGCGCCCGCGCTTCCTTCAGCGAACAGGCGGTGATCTTCAAGCGCAAACACAACTGGCTGATGTGCTGGTTGTACCTGGCGACCTTCGGTTCGTTCATCGGTTTTTCCGCCGCGTTTCCGCTGCTGATCAAAACCTCCTTCCCTGATGTGATTGCCTTGAAGTTTGCCTTCCTCGGCCCGTTGGTCGGTGCGCTGGTACGTCCATTGGGCGGCTGGCTGGCCGACAAGCTCGGTGGCGCGAAAGTGACCTTGTGGAACTTCGTGGCGATGATCGCGATGGTCTTCGGCGTCATGCACTTCCTGCCGCAGAACGGTACCGGCGGCAACTTCTACGGCTTCCTCGGCCTGTTCATGTTGCTGTTCATCACCACTGGCGTCGGCAACGGCTCCACCTTCCGGATGATTCCGGTGATCTTCCGCACCCAACATGAAAAAGCCGCGGCCGGAAAACCACCGGCAGTGCGCGAACAGGCGCTCAAGGATGCCGGCAAGGAATCAGCTGCGGTCCTGGGCTTCAGTTCGGCCATGGGCGCCTTCGGTGCGTTCTTCATTCCCAAATCCTTCGGCTCTTCGATGGCCCTGACCGGCGGCCCGGAGATGGCCTTCTACATGTTCGTCGGCTTTTACCTGAGCTGCATCGTGGTGACCTGGTGGTGGTACGCGCGCAAAGGCGCCGCGACACCCTGCTGATACGACCCGAATTCAACCATTGCGTGGGCGGGGCACAGACTCCGCGACAAAGCCTGAGAGGACTACACCGTGAGTCATTTACTGGATCAATTGCGGTTTTTCAACCGTAAGCAAAACGAGTTTTCCGACGGTCATGGAGAGACCCGAAAAGAGTCGCGCGACTGGGAGAACGTCTACCGTTCTCGCTGGCAGTACGACAAGATCGTACGGTCCACCCATGGGGTGAACTGCACCGGCTCCTGCTCGTGGAAAATCTACGTCAAGAACGGCCTGATCACCTGGGAAACCCAGCAGACCGACTACCCGCGTACCCGCAACGATCTGCCTAACCATGAGCCCCGTGGCTGCCCGCGTGGTGCCAGTTACAGCTGGTATATCTACAGCGCCAACCGGCTCAAGTACCCGAAAATCCGCAAGCCGTTGCTCAAGCTCTGGCGCGATGCGCGGCAGACCATGGCGCCGGTGGAAGCCTGGGCCAGCATCGTCGAGGACAAGGCCAAGGCCGACTCCTATAAAAGCAAGCGTGGCATGGGTGGCTTCATTCGTTCCAACTGGGAGGAAGTCAACGAGATCATCGCCGCGGCCAACGTCTACACCATCAAGCAGTACGGCCCCGACCGGATCGTCGGCTTCTCGCCGATTCCGGCCATGTCGATGGTCAGCTACGCAGCAGGTGCGCGTTACCTGTCGCTGATCGGTGGCGCGTGCCTGAGTTTCTACGACTGGTACTGCGACTTGCCACCGGCCTCGCCGATGGTCTGGGGCGAGCAGACCGACGTGCCGGAATCGGCCGACTGGTACAACTCCAACTACATCATTGCCTGGGGCTCCAACGTTCCGCAGACCCGGACCCCGGATGCGCACTTCTTTACCGAAGTCCGCTACAAGGGCACCAAGACTGTGGCGATCACCCCGGACTACTCGGAAGTCGCCAAGCTCACCGACCTGTGGCTGAACCCTAAGCAGGGCACCGACGCGGCGCTGGCGCAGGCGTTCAACCATGTGATCTTCAAAGAATTCCACCTGGACAAACCGAGCGCCTATTTCACCGACTACGCCAAGCGCTTCACCGATTTGCCGGTGCTGGTGCTGCTCAAGCAAATGGTCGACAAGGCACCGGGCGCCGGTTACCAGCCGGATCGCTTCCTGCGTGCAAGTGACCTGACCGACAACCTCGGCCAGGAAAACAACCCGGAATGGAAAACCATCGCGCTGGATGTCAGCGGCGAACTGGTTTCCCCTCAAGGCTCCATCGGTTATCGCTGGGGTGAGAAGGGCAAGTGGAACATCCTGCCGCGTGAAGGCGGCGAAGGCCGTGAGATCGATCTGAAGCTGAGCCTGATCGGCGATGACGTTGCCGAAGTAGCGTTCCCGTATTTTGCCGGCGAATCCCACGAGCACTTCCAGCACGTGGCCGGCGATGCCGTGCAATACCGCCGCGTGCCGGTGCATAACGTGGTCCTGGCGGACGGCAGCGTAGCCAAAGTCGCCACCGTATTCGACCTGTCGGCTGCCAACCTGGCCATCGACCGCGGCCTCGGCGGCGATAACGTGGCCAAGGATTACAACGACGCCTCGGTGCCGGGCACCCCGGCCTGGCAGGAGCAGATCACCGGCGTCAGCCGTGAGAAAGCGATCCAGATTGCCCGTGAGTTCGCCGACAACGCCGACAAGACCAAGGGTCGCTCGATGATCATCGTCGGCGCGGCGATGAACCACTGGTACCACATGGACATGAACTACCGCGGGCTGATCAACATGCTCATGCTCTGCGGGTGTGTCGGCCAGACCGGTGGCGGTTGGGCGCACTATGTCGGTCAGGAAAAACTGCGTCCGCAATGCGGCTGGCTGCCTCTGGCATTCGGCCTGGACTGGAACCGTCCGCCTCGCCAAATGAACGGCACCAGTTTCTTCTACGCCCACAGTTCGCAATGGCGCCACGAGAAGATGAGCATGCACGACGTGCTCTCGCCACTGGCCGATAAATCACAGTTTCCCGAGCATGCCCTGGACTACAACATCCGCGCCGAACGCGCCGGTTGGTTGCCCAGCGCACCGCAACTCAACACTAACCCTTTGCACATTTGCCGTGATGCGGCTGCGGCCGGCATGGACCCGAAAGACTACGTGGTCAAGTCGCTGCAGGACGGTTCGCTGCGCTTCTCCTGCGAACAGCCGGACAGCCCGGTCAACTTCCCGCGCAACATGTTCATCTGGCGTTCCAATCTGCTGGGCTCCTCGGGCAAGGGCCACGAGTACATGCTCAAGTACCTGCTCGGCACCAAGAACGGAGTGATGAACGAAGACATCGGCCAGGTCGGCGATTGCAAACCCGAAGAAGCCGAATGGGTGGACGAGGGCGCTATCGGCAAGCTCGATCTGGTCACCACGCTGGACTTCCGCATGTCGTCGACCTGCGTCTATTCCGACATCGTCTTGCCGACCGCAACCTGGTACGAAAAAGACGACATGAACACCTCGGACATGCACCCGTTCATTCACCCGTTGTCGGCCGCCATCGACCCGGCGTGGGAATCGCGTTCCGACTGGGAAATCTACAAAGGCATCGCCAAGGCGTTTTCCAGCATGGCCGAAGGGCATCTGGGCGTTGAGAAGGACCTGGTGACCATCCCGCTGATGCACGATAGCGTTGGCGAACTGGCCCAACCGTTTGGCGGCACCGACTGGAAAAGTGCTGGCGTGGCCCCGGAACCGGGTAAAAACGCACCCAACCTGCACGTGGTGGAGCGTGACTACCCGAACATCTACAAACAGTTCTCGTCCCTCGGGCCATTGCTGGAAAAACACGGCAACGGTGGCAAGGGCATTAACTGGAACACCGAAACCGAAGTGAAATTCCTCGGTGAACTCAATCACAAAGAAGGCAATGCCGGTATCAGCCACGGCCGTCCGAAAATCGACACGGCAATCGATGCCGCCGAAGTGATTCTGTCCCTGGCGCCGGAAACCAACGGCCATGTTGCCGTCAAGGCCTGGGCCGCGCTGTCGGAATTCACCGGCATCGACCACAGCCACCTGGCGCTGTCCAAGGCCCACGAGGCGATTCGTTTCCGCGACATTCAGGCACAGCCGCGCAAGATCATTTCCAGCCCGACCTGGTCGGGTCTCGAAGACGATCACGTCAGCTACAACGCCGGCTACACCAACGTTCACGAAGGGATCCCATGGCGCACCATCACCGGTCGCCAGCAGTTCTACCAGGATCACCCGTGGATGCAGGCGTTCGGCGAGCAACTGATGAGTTATCGCCCGCCGGTCAACACCCGCACCATCGAAGGGGTGAAAGGCAAGCGCAGCAACGGCCACAAGGAAATCGTCCTGAACTGGATCACTCCGCACCAGAAATGGGGCATCCACAGCACCTACAGCGACAACCTGCTGATGCTGACCCTCAGCCGTGGCGGGCCAATTGTCTGGCTCTCGGAGAACGACGCGAAAAGCGCCGGCATCGAGGACAACGACTGGATCGAATGCTTCAACGTCAACGGTGCACTGACCGCCCGTGCGGTGGTCAGCCAGCGCGTCAAGGACGGCATGGTGATGATGTATCACGCACAGGAACGGATCGTGAACGTGCCAGGTTCGGAAACCACCAAGACCCGTGGCGGCCACCACAACTCGGTCACCCGCGTCGTGCTCAAGCCGACCCACATGATCGGCGGCTATGCCCAGCAGGCCTACGGTTTCAACTATTACGGCACGGTCGGTTGCAACCGCGATGAATTCGTCGTGGTGCGCAAAATGTCCAAAGTCGACTGGCTCGATGGTTCAAGTGGCGATGACCTGCCGCGTCCACTGCCGACCGATATCGAGGAGAACTGAGATGAAGATTCGCTCACAAATCGGCATGGTTCTGAACCTGGACAAATGCATCGGTTGCCACACCTGTTCCATCACCTGCAAAAACGTCTGGACCAGCCGCGAAGGCATGGAATACGCCTGGTTCAACAACGTTGAATCGAAACCCGGGATCGGCTACCCGAAAGAATGGGAAAACCAGGACAAGTGGAAGGGCGGCTGGATCCGCAATGCCAACGGCACGATCAACCCGCGCATCGGCGGTAAATTCCGCGTGTTGGCGAACATTTTCGCCAACCCGGATCTGCCGAGCCTCGACGATTACTACGAACCGTTCGACTTCGATTACCAGCACCTGCACACCGCGCCGCTGGGCGAGCATCAGCCGACTGCACGTCCGCGCTCGCTGATTTCCGGCAAGCGCATGGAAAAAATCGAATGGGGCCCGAACTGGGAAGAGATCCTCGGCACCGAATTCGCCAAGCGTCGCAAGGACAAGAACTTCGACAAGATCCAGGCGGACATTTACGGCGAATACGAAAACACTTTCATGATGTATTTGCCGCGCCTGTGCGAACACTGCCTCAACCCGACGTGCGCCGCGTCGTGCCCGAGCGGGGCGATCTACAAGCGTGAAGAAGACGGGATTGTCCTGATCGACCAGGAAAAATGTCGTGGCTGGCGGATGTGCATTAGCGGCTGCCCGTACAAGAAAATCTACTTCAACTGGAAGAGTGGCAAGTCCGAGAAGTGCATCTTCTGCTACCCGCGGATCGAAGCCGGGATGCCGACCGTTTGCGCGGAAACCTGCGTCGGGCGCATCCGTTACCTCGGTGTGCTGCTGTATGACGCCGATCGCATCAGCGAAGTGGCGAGCACCGCCAACGAGCAGGACCTGTACGAGAAACAACTGGAGATTTTCCTCGATCCGAATGACCCGGCGGTGATTCGTCAGGCCCTGGCCGATGGCGTACCGCAGTCGGTGATCGATTCCGCCCAGCGCTCGCCGGTCTACAAAATGGCCGTGGACTGGAAACTCGCACTGCCGCTGCACCCGGAATACCGCACCTTGCCGATGGTCTGGTACGTACCGCCGCTGTCGCCGATCCAGAACGCCGCCACTGCCGGAACCGTCGGCATGAACGGGGTGATCCCGGACGTCGACAGCCTGCGTATTCCACTCAAGTACCTGGCGAATCTGCTGACCGCCGGTGATGAAAAACCGGTCAAGCGTGCGCTTAAACGCTTGCTGGCGATGCGCGCCTACAAACGTTCCGAGCAAGTCGATGGCGTTCAGGACCTGCAAGTGCTCAAGGATGTCGGCTTGAGTGTGGCCCAGGTCGAGGAGATGTATCGCTACCTGGCGATTGCCAACTATGAAGACCGCTTCGTGGTACCGAGCGCGCACCGTGAAGACGCCATGAGTGACGCCTTTGCCGAGCGCTCCGGTTGCGGCTTCAGTTTCGGCAGCGGCTGCAGCGGCAGTTCCGACACCAACATGTTTGGTGCGAAGAAAGCCAACCGCCGCGACATCCTGAAAACCGTCCAGTTGTGGGAGGAATGAGCATGCAAATTCTCAAAGTGATTTCGCTGCTGCTCGATTACCCGACCGAGACGCTGATTGGCGGTCGCGACGAACTGGAGCAGGCGATTATCCAGTCCCGGGAAATCAGCCCCAAGCAACGCGGCGCGTTGTTCGAATTGCTCGAGCTGATCTGCGCCAATGACCTGATGGACGGGCAGGAGCACTACGGTGCGCTGTTCGGCCGAGGGCGTTCGCTGTCGCTGCTGCTGTTCGAGCATGTGCACGGCGAGTCCCGCGACCGTGGTCAGGCGATGGTCGACATGATGGCGCAATACGAAGAAGCCGGTTTTGCCATCGGCGTCAAAGAGCTGCCCGATTACATCCCGCTGTACCTGGAGTTCCTGTCTACCCGCGAAGACATCGAGGCCCGCGAGGGCCTGGCGGATGTTTCGCACTTGCTGGCCTTGCTCGCGGCACGTCTGGAAGAGCGCGAAAGCGCCTATGCCAGCTGCTTCCGGGCGTTGCTGCAAATTGCCGGGGCCGAACCGCATCAGGCGGTGGCCGACCTGCGAGCGCAGGTGGCGGCGGAACCGCGCGACGACTCCCTCGAAGCCCTCGACAAGATTTGGGAAGAGGAGGCCGTGGACTTCCTCCAGGCCGAACAGCAGGACCGTTGCAGTGGACTGCCAAGCGCACCGGGCAAGGCTCGGGAAGAAAGCGCGGTGCCGTTGCACTGGGTGGATTTTCAGCATGAAGGGTTGGCCGCCGCGCCAGCCAAGGAGGTAGGCAATGTCTAAATGGAACCTGTTGTTGTTCGGGATCTATCCCTATGTCGCTTTGGCCATTTGCCTGATTGGCAGTTGGGCACGCTTCGATCTGTCGCAATACAGCTGGAAGGCAGGTTCGAGCCAGATGCTCAATCAGCGCGGGATGCGCGTGGCGAGCAACTTGTTCCATGTCGGTGTGCTGTTCGTGCTGGCCGGGCACTTCGTCGGGCTGCTGACGCCTGCGTCGGTCTATCACCACGTGATCAGCACTGAGAACAAGCAGTTGCTGGCGATGGTCTCCGGCGGATTCTTTGGCCTGCTGTGCTTGATCGGCTTGCTGATGCTGGTCAATCGGCGGCTCACCGATCCTCGGGTCCGTGCCACCTCCAGCCCTTCGGACATTCTGATTCTGCTGGTGTTGCTGGCGCAGTTACTGCTCGGTCTGCTAACGATTGCGGCATCCACCGCGCATATGGATGGCTCGGTGATGGTGATGCTCGCCAACTGGGCGCAGAACACCGTGCTGTTGCGGCCGATGGAAGCGGCGGCGTCCATCGCACCGGTCGGGCTGACCTACAAGTTGCACGTGTTTCTCGGTTTGACCCTGTTTGTGCTGTTCCCCTTCACCCGTCTCGTACACATGATCAGCGCACCGATCTGGTACCTGGGGCGTCGTTATCAAATCGTTCGTCAGAAGTACTGAGGAGACAATCATGTCAGGTGGATGTGGATGTGGTGGTGGTAACGGCGGCAGCGGTGGCTGCGGATCTTCCAAAAAGCCGAGGACGTTCTCGACATCGCGCCGGTCGCAGAGGCGCAGTTTGAAGCACTCCCGACTGAGCCGGCGGCTGCCGGTGATGCTCCGGCGCAGTTGATCGCCAGCAGCGAACAGGAGTGGCCGATCATCAGCGTCAATGAGGTGTCGATCACCCCGGAAGCGATGGCCCAGGAGCTGCAATATCACCCGGCCGAAAGCCGCGAAGAGGCGGTCTATCTGGCCGCCCGGGCGCTGGTGATCCGCGAGCTGTTGCAGCAGCGCATTGTCGAACTCGGCGTGTCGCTGGAGATCGGCGCGGGGGAAAACGAAGAAGAAGCGGCCACGCGCTTGTTGCTCGAACGCGAGGTGCACGTGCCGCAGTGCGACGAGGAAACCAGTCTGCGCTACTACGAAAATAATCGTGGGCGCTTTCACAGCGCACCGTTGCTGGCGGTTCGGCACATCCTGCTCGAGTGTGCGCCGGATGATGTAGAGGCGCGCGCCGTTGCGCATGATCAGGCGAAAGTTCTGCTGCAACGTCTGGAGGATTTCCCTGGCAGTTTCGCCGAGCTGGCCGTGAAATATTCGGCCTGTCCGTCGAAGGCTCAGGGTGGTTCCCTGGGGCAAATCAGCAAGGGCCAGACCGTGCCCGAACTGGAACGTCAGCTGTTCACTCTGGCGCCGGGCCTGGCCAGCAAACCGCTGGAAAGTCGCTACGGCTGGCATGTGGTCAGTGTCGACCAGCGGATCGAAGGCATGCCGTTGCCCTATGAAGTGGTGTCGACGGCGATCCGCACGCAGTTGCAGCAAGGCGTCTGGCAAAAAGCCCTGGTGCAATACCTGCAAACCCTGATCGGTGCAGCGGATATTCGCGGCATCCACTTGCAGGGCGCCGACTCACCGCTGGTGCAGTGAGCATCGAGGCAAACCGGGAGATGTGATGAACGCTGTAATGCAGGATGGCTTTGGACGGCAGATCGATTATCTGCGGATGTCGGTGACGGACCGGTGTGATTTTCGCTGTGTGTATTGCATGGCGAAAAACATGACCTTCCTGCCGCGTCAGCAGGTGCTCACGCTGGAAGAGTTGCAGCGTCTGGCAACGCTGTTTGTCGGGTTGGGCGTACGCAAAATCCGCCTGACCGGCGGCGAGCCGCTGATTCGTCCGGGCATTGTCGAACTGTGCCGCAACATCGCCGCGCTACCCGGTTTGCGCGAACTGGTGATGACCAGCAACGGCTCGCAACTGAGCCGCCTGGCCCGGCCATTGGCAGAGGCGGGGGTCAAGCGGATGAACATCAGCCTCGATAGCCTGGACGGGCAGAAATTCCGCGCGATCACTCGCATCGGCGATCTCGATCAGGTGCTCAACGGCATCGAAGCGGCGCGGGATGCGGGGTTTGAGCGGATCAAACTCAACTGCGTGGTGATGAAAGGGCGCAACTTCGATGAAGTCCCGGCGTTGGTGCAATACGCCATCGATCAGCGCATCGATATCAGCTTCATCGAAGAAATGCCCTTGGGCGACGTCGGCCGTTCCCGGGGCGAATCGTTTTGTTCCAGCGAAGAAGTGCGGGCGCTGATCGCCAGCCAGCATCGGTTACTCGACAGCACTGAAAACAGCGGCGGACCGGCACGCTACGTGCGCCTGGAACGCCATCCCGATACCCGGATCGGTTTCATTTCACCCAACAGTCACAACTTTTGTGGCAGCTGTAATCGGGTGCGGATGACTGTGGAAGGGAAGCTGTTGCTTTGTCTGGGGCAGGACGATGCTCTGGATTTAAGAGGGTTGCTGCGGCGTTATCCGCTGGATGATCAACCGCTGATCAATGCGGTGCAGAAGGCCTTGCGCGGCAAGCCGTTGCGCCACGACTTCAGCCCCGAAGGGGAGGTGCAGATAGTGCGGTTCATGAACATGAGTGGCGGTTGAGCTGATCCTCGCCGTCTTTGGGATGTTTTTTTCACCGCCAAATCTTGATATCGATCAATTGCAGATCAGCCCTTTGTCCGTAGTCTTCACTGCATGTTGTGTTTGTTTGTCTATAAACATCTATATGTAGTATCTGGAGGCCGAATGCAGAGCACGCTGATCTCAGTAGGATGTAACCGCTTGCACAAGCGCGATGGCAGTCTGGTCGCCTTCGATGCCGACAAGATCCGCCAGGCGTTGATTGCCGCCGGCAAGGCAACCGGGGAGTACACCGAGGTTGAGGTTGAAGGTTTGCTTCAGGCGGTACTCGCTCGGCTGGACGGACTGCCAAGGCTGCATGTCGAGCAGATCCAGGACCGTGTTGAACGGGTATTGATGGACGCCGGTTTCTTCTTCGCCATGCGCGCCTACATCGTCTACCGCGAACAACACGGGCGTTTGCGTCGTGACCGCCGGACCATGGTCGAAGTGGCGACCTCGATGAACGAGTACCTGGACCGTGAAGACTGGCGGGTTCAGGCCAACGCCAATCAGGGGTATTCCCTGGGCGGGTTGGTGTTGAACGTGTCGGGCAAGGTCACTGCCAATTACTGGCTGGACGAGGTGTACAGCGAGGCCATCGGTCAGGCCCACCGCGAGGCGGATTTGCATGTGCACGACCTGGACATGCTCGCCGGTTATTGCGCCGGGTGGTCGCTGCGCACCCTGTTGCACGAGGGGCTCAACGGTGTGCCGGGGCGTGTCGAAGCCGGTCCGCCGAAGCACTTGAGCAGCGCTTTAGGGCAAATGGTGAATTTCCTCGGCACCCTGCAAAACGAATGGGCCGGTGCTCAGGCGTTCAGTTCATTTGACACCTACCTGGCGCCCTATGTACGCAAGGATCAGCTGAGTTATCAGGAGGTGCGGCAGGCGATTCAGGAGTTCATCTACAACCTCAACGTGCCGTCGCGCTGGGGTACTCAGACGCCGTTCACCAACCTGACCTTCGACTGGGTGTGCCCGCAGGATTTGCGTGAGCAGATACCCGTCATCGGCGGGGAAGAAATGCCGTTTGCCTATGGCGACCTGCAAGTCGAAATGGACCTGCTCAACCGCGCCTACATCGAGGTAATGCAGGCCGGCGATGCGAAAGGGCGGGTGTTCACCTTTCCGATCCCGACCTACAACATCACCCATGACTTTCCGTGGGACAGCGAAAACGCCGACCGTTTGTTCGAGATGACGGCGCGTTACGGCTTGCCGTACTTCCAGAACTTCCTCAATTCGGACCTGCTGCCCAATCAGGTACGTTCGATGTGCTGTCGCTTGCAACTGGATGTGCGCGAGTTGCTCAAGCGCGGTGGCGGTTTGTTCGGCTCGGCGGAACAGACCGGGTCACTCGGCGTGGTGACCATCAACTGCGCCCGTTTGGGCTATGTGTTCAAGGGCAACACCAGTGGTTTGTTGCAGCGTCTGGACACGCTGATGGAACTGGCGATGGAAAGCCTGGAGGTCAAGCGCAAGGTCATTCAGCACCACATGGATGCCGGTTTGTACCCGTACACCAAGCGTTACCTGGGAACCCTGCGTAACCACTTCTCGACCATCGGCCTCAATGGCATGCATGAAATGCTGCGCAATTTCACCGGCGACGAGGAGGGCATGCACACCGAGCACGGCCGGCAGTTTGCCCTGAAGATGCTCGATCATGTGCGTGCCACGTTGCTGCGTTTCCAGGAAGAAACCGGCCACATGTACAACCTGGAAGCGACACCGGCAGAAGGCACCACTTACCGCTTCGCCAAGGAAGACCTCAAGCGCTATCCCGATATTCTCCAGGCCGGCAGTGTGCAAGCGCCGTATTACACCAACTCCTCGCAACTGCCCGTGGGCTACACCGAAGACCCCTTCGAGGCGCTGGAACTTCAAGACGAGCTGCAATGCAAATACACCGGCGGCACGGTCTTGCACCTGTACATGGCCGAGCGAATTTCTTCGACCGAGGCCTGCAAGCAACTGGTGCGCAAAGCCCTTGGCCGCTTCCGCCTGCCGTACCTGACCGTGACCCCGACCTTCTCCATCTGCCCGGTGCACGGCTACCTCGATGGCGAACATGAGTTCTGCCCCAAGTGCGACGAGGTTCTGTTGCTGCAAGAACAGAAAGCCGGCGCCGTTCATTGATTTTTATCCACTCAACCGCAAGGAGCTTCACCATGACTGCATCGCAAACACTGCCCCAGACTCAACGTCAACGCTGCGAAGTCTGGACCCGAGTAATGGGTTATCACCGTCCTGTGTCGGCGTTCAATCCGGGCAAACAGTCGGAGCACCGTGAGCGGGCGCACTTCACTGAAAGCGCGGCACTGGCCGGGCGCCAATGAGTCGAATGCTTCGGGTCGGGGGCATGGTGCCCCTGACCACTATCGACTATCCGGGACAGCTCGCCTGCGTGCTGTTTTGCCAGGGTTGCGCCTGGCGTTGTCGTTATTGTCATAACCCGCAGCTGATTCCCCCTCGTGGCAGTGAGGAAGTGGATTGGCGGCGGGTGTTGGCGTTTCTGCAACGTCGTCAGGACCTCCTCGATGCCGTGGTGTTCAGCGGCGGTGAGCCAACCTTGCAGGACTGCTTGCTCGGTGCCATGGATGAAGTGCGGGACATGGGATTTCGCATCGGACTGCACAGCGCCGGGATCAAACCTTCCGCGTTCGCCAAGGCACTGACCGGCGCGGATTGGGTCGGTTTCGACGTCAAGGCGTTGCCCGAGGATTGCCAGGCCATCACCCGGGTCGAGGGCAGTGGAACCGCCAATTGGCGCAGCCTCGAACATCTGCTGGCCAGTGGTGTCGACTACGAATGTCGCACCACCGTGCATTGGCATCTGTTCGAACCGGCGCGTCTTCTGACTCTGGCAAAACGCTTGAATGCGCTTGGCGTCAAACGCTTCGCCGTGCAACTGGTTCGCACCGAGCGGATGTTCGATCCACTGCTGCCGAGCGTTTCGGCACAAGCCTTGTTGCCGGATCTTTGGGACTCCATGCGCGAGTTGTTTCCAACATTCGTGTTGCGGGGGTAACCGAGGCTGCGGATCAGCGTTGGACGTGATACTCACCCTTACGGTTTTCAAATGCACTGCCTCACAGGCGGGTATTAAACAGGGAGCATTTGATATGGCCAAATTAAGTACGGCACAACGGATTATCATCGGTTTTGCAATTGCACCGCTGACTCTGATGGGCATGGCGTTTTACGCGTTGCACGATCTGGCAACGCTCAAGGATCAGTCCGTTGTGATCGTCAAACAGGACTGGCCGAAGATCGAACCGATCATGGTCATTGCCACCGGCGTGCGCGATAACGCCAGGAACACCCGGGATTTGCTGATCAATAAAGACAACCAGCAAGTGCAGCAGTCCATCGACACCACCAGGAAACGGATTACTCAGGCACTCGAAACGCTTGAGCCGTTGTTCTATTTACCCGAAGGCAAAGCCGCTTATGCCGCGTTGAGAAAGAATCGCGAGGCTTATGTTTCGGCGTTCACTCAAGTGCAGATATTGATCCGGCAAGGGGCTGTCGATGACGCCATGGCGCAGCTGAAACAAAAGGTCATTCCGGCCGAATCCGACGTTTACAAAAGCCTGGATGAGCTGATGGCGCTGCAAGGAAAAATATTCGCCGACCGTGAACACTCGGCGCAAGAACTGTACAGCGATGCGCGACGCAACATGCTCGGATTATTCTTGTTCTGCCTGGCGCTGGTCATTACCGCCGCAGTCATCGTCACACGCAGCGTGACTCGGCCACTGGGTGGCGAGCCCGATGATGCGGCACGAGTCTTGAGTCAAATTGCCGAGGGCGACCTGACGATTCAGGTGCCGGTGAGTTCAAGTGCCGGCGCCAGTGTGATGATGAGCATGCACCAGATGCAGCAAAGCTTGAATACCATGGTCAAGCACATCGCGACCTCGGTTGATCAGGTGGCCAGTTCCTCCGAAGAACTGAGTGCGGTCAGCAGCCAGACCAGCAGCAATCTGCAATTGCAGGGGCTTGAGATCGAACAGGCGGCTGCGGCCGTGAACCAGATGACGGCGGCGGTGGATGAGGTGGCGCGTAATGCGGTCAGCACCTCAGAGGCCTCGCGACAGTCCGAGCAAACCGCGCAGCGCGGGCGTGAACAGGTTCAGGAAACAGTGGTTTCCATCGGCGAACTGGCTGATGGCGTCACCGATACTTCACTGCGCATTGAGCAACTGGCCGGCAGGGTGCAGGACATCAGCAAGGTGCTGGATGTGATCCGCAGCATTGCCGAGCAAACCAATTTGTTAGCCCTCAATGCGGCGATTGAAGCGGCGCGGGCCGGTGATGCCGGACGCGGCTTTGCCGTGGTCGCCGACGAAGTGCGCGCCCTGGCCCATCGCACTCAGGAGTCAACGCAGGAAATCGAGCAGATGATTGGCAACATTCGTCTGGATACCGGCCATGCAGTGACCGCCATGCAAAGCAGCAGTCACCTGGTGCGGGCCACCCTTGAAGTGGCGCGACGGTCGGGCGACGCCCTGGATGAAATTACTCGGTCAATCTCACAGATCAACGAGCGCAACATGATGATTGCCAGTGCCACGGAGGAGCAGGCATTGGTCGCGCGTGAAGTGGATCGCAACCTGATGGGCATTCGTAATTTGTCTGAGCAGGTCTTGTTGGGTGCCCGACATACTCACACCGCCGGCCACGACTTGGCACAAATGGCGGGGGCTCTGCACCAGACAGTGGCACGTTTTAAAGTATAGTTGTTCCGGGCTGGTGATTGGATAAGGACGCCGAAGCGCTCAGGCCCAGCCCCAGAATTGCAACCACCAGCCAAACCCGATCAATCCGTTGGCGAGGATCAGGCAAACGCCACCGGACAAGCGCCGAACCCGGGAAATGGCTTCGCGATCCAGCCGTTTCCAGCCCAGTAGCAGGCTCCAGCCAATCGCCGCCAATAACAGACAGGCCCTGGCCGGTTGCACCCACTCCAGTAGCAGACCTTCATAACGCAGCAATTTGACGGTGGTTGCCGACAGCCCGAGAAACAGTCCGGCCCCCCTAGTGGCGTTAGTGTCAATGCCAAGGGCTGATACAAAGTGCGATCTCGCGCCAGTCGGGCCGTCAGACGCAGAAGCAGCATCAACGCCGTGCCGAGCACGATCGAACTCAAACTCAGGTAAGTGACGATGCTGAAACCGTCGAGCCAGGTGAAGCTGTCGTTGAGCTGCGGGTAATGAGTGAGCAGCCACCAGGGGGCGTTGTCCTGCAGGGCCCAGAACTGGTTGTGTTCGACCAGCCATTGGGCGAGGGTTTGTTTGAGGGCAACAAACCATGGGCTGACCGTCCACTGAAACGCGCCCATGGCCAAGCCGATCACGCCGAATAGTAGCAAGCGTGTGTCCCAAGGGGACAGCGTCTGCGCCGTCGCGTGAAGAATCTCCTGATTGCTGGAGCGGGCGATCAGCTGAACGGCCCCGCGTTGCCCGCTGCAGCGTCCGCAGGCGTGGCAATCACTGGCGCCTTGCAGTCGTCGGATATCGAGAAGAGGGGCGCAGTTGGGCGGCGGCAGGCGCGGTGCGGCGTTTTCTAGCCAGCGTTGCTCATCGACCTGGAAGTGCACCGGAGCCAGCCTTGCGAGTAGGGCGAAGACGCCGCTGACCGGGCACAGGTAACGGCACCAGACCCGCTTGCCCCGGGCGAACAACAACCCGACGACGACCGCTACCACGGTCGAACCGCCCAGAATCAACAGCGCGGCCTGGGCGTAGTCATAGACGCTGATCAACTGGCCGTAGAGGGTCGTCAGGCAGAACGCCAAGGTTGGCCAGCCGCCCCAGCGTAACCAGCGCGGCACACCCAGGCCTTTACCGTAATGGCTGGCCCATTCGCTGAGCGAACCTTCCGGGCACAGTACGCCGCACCAGAGTCGGCCGAAGAACACCATCGACAGCAACACGAACGGCCACCAGATCCCCCAGAATAGAAACTGCGCGAGCAAGGTCAGGTTGTCGAGTATCCGCGCCTGGCTGTCCGGCAGCGGCAACAGCGCCGGGGTCACCAACAGCACCGCGTAAAACACTACAACAGCCCACTGCACCGCACGGATGACGGGCGCATGGCGACGCATCCCGTCACCCAGGCGCTGGAGCCATTGATTGCGTCGGCTCAGGTCGGGCATGGCAGATTTTCCGCAGTCCGTTGCCGTAGCCAGCCACCGACAGCCAGCCAATAACCGATCCACACCAACAAGGTCAGGCCACTGGGGCTTGCCCGATAACCGGCAAAACCTGCAAGAAAGCCACCCAATCCATGGCTGTCGCTCAGCAATGTGCTGCTGTCCCAAAGCGCTTCGCCAACGATGCGATAAACCACGTCCGGCAAATCCAGGGCGAGCAATTGGCCGCCGATTCGCTCGGTGCCGCTGACCAGCAACGCCGCGCCGAGCATGAGCAAGATGACTTCGCTGATGGCAAAGAATCGCTGCCATGAAATGAATCGGCGACTGCTGTGCAGTAGCGTGATGGTCAGCGCCGACAGCACCAGTCCCAATACGCCGCCGACAGCAAACAAACCGAGCTGCGGACCTCGCAACCGGGCGCCGGCGCCATAGAGAAATACCACCGTTTCGCTGCCTTCACGGCTGATGGCGAGCATGGCCAACAGTAATAAACCTGCGCCACCTTGCCGGGCCAGGTGGCTATCGGCATGTCGTCGCAGATCGTGGTTGAGGCTGCGCCCGTGGCGGCGCATCCAGCTCACCATCTGCACCATCAACAGGCTGGCAACCAGTGCAAGGGTGGCCTGGAACCATTCGCTGGCTGACCCGCTCATGGCCTCACCGGCAAACAGAATCAACGCCGCCAGCAGGCCTGAGAGCATCAACCCCAGCACCACACCCGCCCAGAGGAATTTGACCAGACGATTACGTTGGCCTTGCTGGCTGGCCCAGGCCTGGAGAATACCGATCACCAGCAACGCCTCGACGCTTTCGCGCCAGACGATGAACATTGATTGATTCATGAAAACTCCATGCGCTAACAGTTATTTCGCGAGGATGCCGCCCTCGGGCAATTGCGGATTGAATTCGTCGAAAAAAGGGTAGTGGCCGGGCCTCAGAGGGTGAATGACCACGAAGGTCGTCACACCCGGCGACAGGACTTTTTCAACCCGCAACGGCGTGCTCTCGAACTCGGCCGGCCCTTGGCCGACGTTTTTCAGAACGATCTTGAAACGCTGTCCGGCCGGCACCTCGAGCAAGGCCGGTGTGAAGTGACCATCGCGCAGGCTCAGCTCAAAGCTGGGTAACTG
Organism: Pseudomonas sp. S2_A02; assembly: GCF_054668495.1. NCBI lineage: Bacteria > Pseudomonadati > Pseudomonadota > Gammaproteobacteria > Pseudomonadales > Pseudomonadaceae > Pseudomonas > Pseudomonas sp. S2_A02. The sequence goes on from NZ_CP162776.1 coordinate 6,259,177, forward strand.
GGCATAAGCCGTCACAGGCACGACGGCTCCGGCGAGGATCAGCCAGGCAATGCGCAGGCGCTTCATTCAATAGCCGCCTTTTTTACCGATGCCGGCGTAGATGAATTCGTAGTGCAGTTCACAGCGTTCGAACCAGGGTGCTACACCGGTTTCCTTATCGGTGTGGCGCCCGAGGGAGCCATGACCGCCAGGTGGCAGGACGGTGAACGTCAGCTGATATTTACCGGGGCCAAGCAGCTTCACATTATCGCCATAGTGCGGACCGTCATTGGCCACCATGGCGTGGAAATCGCCCTTGATCTCGGGGTCGCTGCCTTGTTTTTTCAGGTTGAAAGAGACGTTCAGGTAGGGCACGAAACTACCTTCCTGAAAGCCCTGCCGATTGTCCGCAGTGGCCCGGATATCGGCTTCCAGGTGGACGTCGGAATCCGCGGTCGCGCGCATCATCCCCGCAGGTGCCATTTCTATCGGTTGCAAATACACCGCCCCGACTTCCAGCCCGGGACACAACTGTGGCTCCCCGATCGGGTATTCCTTGGCGTGAGCCAGTGGTGTGAGCAAGAGCAGGGCGAGTGATAGCGAAAAAGGGGTACGCATAATAGCTTCCTGAACACTGACGAGTAGGAGCCCGAGTCTAGGAAGCTTTGCTGCGAACAATAATGATTGTTATCAAGTTTTGAGCATTTAGAACTGACATTGGCGTGTTCGGGATTGCGCAGGGGCTCGATATCGATTCTTGATATGTATCAAGGCTGGTGTTGCGCAAGGGCTGTAGGTTGGAAGAACGCCACTCAATGATCGGAGATCGGTATGGCCAAGAACTTCCCCGTCAACCCCAAGCACCCCGAGCGGATCTGTTGGGGATGCGACCTGTATTGTCCGGCTAAGTCCCTGGCGTGCGGCAATGGTTCCGAACGGACGATGCATCCGGCGGAGATGTTTGGAGAGGATTGGCACCTGCCAAGCGATTGGGGCATTGATGCGGTCATTACTACAGACAAGGCGGCGGATGGCTTCCAATCACTGCCCGATGATGCGCTGCCCGCGAAGAGTTGATCCGTTTTTGTAGGAGCCAGGCTTGCCGGCGAAGGCGCGCTTAAGGACGCCTTCGCCGGCAAGTCGGATCGCCGCACCGCTGGCTCCTACAGGTCCGATTTCATATCAAGCGTGGGTGATGGAAAGGTCGCTGATGATGCACACCGAACCGTCTTCGGGGTCGGTGGTGTCGGAGTAGTCGATCTGGTTGTACACACCTCCGTGGAAGGCCAGCGTTTTCGTGTCCCAGGTGTTGTCGAGACGCATGATTGCGGAAGTCGATTTGACCCCGTTACAGCTCGCCGAAACGGACACTGCGCCGCTCGAATTGGCGTGAATGTTGATTTTGAACAGTGCCCCGAGCGGCACGTCTTCCAGAACCGTCGTGTTCACCGGGTCTTCTTGAAGATAGCTCGACCGGAACCCCATGGTGATCCGGCCTTTGTTCCAGAACACCTTTACAGGTGGTCGCTCTGAACCCTGCACATGAATCTGGCTGATCACGACCTTCTGCAGCGAGTTGACCTTCGTCAGCCGCATTTCTTGTCGGTTCCAGTGGTCGGCAGCGCTGGCGAACAGCCAATAACCCGGCTCCTTCCACTCGCAGCGCGTGCGCTGCGTGCTTTTGCTCGAAGCGCCGAGCGTCGGCGCCGTCATTTGCAGCGTGCCATCTGGAAGCATCGAAATGACTTCCGGACATTCAAGCAGCGCCCTCCAGCCGATGAGCTCAAGTGCGATGGGGTTGGTGTCGGAGATAGGAAGCGGTGTAGCGATTGTGTAGTTGCTGATGTCTACGGTCATGGTCATTTCCCTATTTCATTTGATGTCACCCTGTGCTCAGTTGAGCCTTACATTTGATGTAGGCCTACATCCCACTGCCCACTCGATGAATGGACAGAAGTGATGCTTTCATCGTTGCTCGCGTTCCGGGTCATGTGTCCGTTCAGCTAACACCTCGTTTCGATCCTTGAAGGTAAAAGTAGCAGTGCTTATATTTTATGTAAATAGCGCTGCTAATAATATTTTTGCTGGGCGTAAAAAAACCCGCGCCAGGCGGGTTTTCGATGCTTCGGCTTTTTAGCTGCAACCTCAAACACATGTCGAGCGCGAGGGTTACTTCGCCTTGGCGTTTTTTATGTCGCTTATGATTTGCTGCGCAATAGCTTCAACCTGCTCTTTGGTCATGGCTGACATGACACCCTCCCACGCAGACGATGACGTGTCATAGGTCCGGGTGCCAATCAGGCGCCCCGACTTCAAGTCTGAGTAATCTGCGCTTGAGTTGACCCAGGCGTTACCGACCATCACGCCGGCGCCGTAACGCGCACCTGGCGTCAGGTATCGAAAGTTGGTCACGTTGATCTTGATGTCAACACCGTCTTTGCCGGAGGGGCTTAATGCCTGAGTCTCGGAAAGGCTGTAGCCCGCTCGAGCGGCTTCGTTTTGCAGGGCCGCATTCCATTCCTGCTTTAAGCGAGGCCAGTCTTCGTTCTGCTGAACCTTGCTATTCCCTTGGAAATTAACGACCAGGTTTTGCTTGGCTGATTCCTGGATAGCCAGCGTTTCAGTGCCGCCGCTTTTTACGGAAGCTGCACAGCCGCTCAGCAGCGAGATGGCAATGGCGCATGACAGGGAGAACAAAAGCTTAGGGTTTTTCATTGAATTTCCGTATCCATAAAGAGTGGGTTGCTTTCATAAAACTGCTGACCGTTGCCAGTCCGGGTGCATCATTGCGTATACATCGCCTACCGGGCATGTGAACGCCAATCAGCGGGCAAACATCCCCCACCAGAACACGTGGCCCAGGATCACGATTTGCTGTTCCTGGATCTCTGCGAAGGTATAGTCCTCATCCGGATGCTCGTCGCGATTGAAGCTGCGCAGGCGGATGCCCATCGGTAGGCGGTAAACCTGCTTCACCCGTAGCTGACCGTTGTGGTTGATAGCGTACATGTCGCCGTCAACGATATCGCCCAGTGAGCTCTTGCCGACGTTAATGCCTACAGTCGCGCCGTCACGCAGTACTGGCAGCATGCTGTTGCCGCTGACAACCACGCACTTCGCGTTGCTGAACTGAACGCCGTTATGGCGAAGGTCTTTCTTGAAAAAGCGCAGCCGGGCGCTGTCACTTTCCTCAATCACGAAACGGCCTGATCCGGCCGCCAGTTCCACTTCGCGTAAGAAGGGAACGTAGACCTCATCGTCATCCAGGGGAGTGTCGTCATCCCAAGGTTGGATGTCCGACATCAATACGCTGGGCTGGATGCGCTCGGAAGGCTGGACGCTGGCAACGGTCGACATCAGGCGTTGGCTCACTTCATTGGCATCGAAGCGCAAGGCTTTTGCCAGTTTCAGGAGTGCCTCGACGTTCAGTGGAACCTTGCCGGTTGCATATTGACTGAAGGCGCTTTGGCCAGACCATCCGCAGGCCTCAGCCACGTCCGCTTGAGTGAGGTTTGATCCAGCCGCTTTGGCAGCAGACTTTCGCTGGTCGTAAATAGCCTTGAGCCTGATGCTTTCGGCGACTTCTTCAGGGGTGAGGGGGCGGCGTGTTTTCATGGCGACAGGGTATGATATTTCAGCAAATAGCGCTGCTGGTAATTTGTTGCCAGTGGGAGCAGCGCTGCTGCTATCAAGGGTGGAGTGAATGACTACATTCAGAGCCGCATCATTGGCAGTGGACTCAGTGGGTTCGTTAGCAGTCGCTTGAGCGAAAGCTGAACTAAGCGAAAGTGAAATCCTGCATCAGGAAAGGCCGAAAACACCTCACGTCGCTTCTGTCGCGAGAGTCCAAAAGTAACCGCTCCATGGGATACGTCGATCCAGTCGGCTTTCCGAAAAACCTCTGCAAGGTTCTGTGGATCGGTATGGGACCGAGTTATTTTATGGTGGTTGTGAATGATCGAGATAATTTCTTCCGCCCAACCCAGCTTATCGATTTCCCGAAGGAAGTCTTTTGCCAATTGCTCTGACGGGGGCAAATAATCAAACGTCTTGGCCGTCCATATGCCAAGGTCATGAAATACCCCGGCCACAACTATTTTTTCCAGGTCTACAGCATCCAGCATGTTGAGCGAGCAACAAAAGTTGATGACTCGGTACACATGATTTCGGTATCCGGTGAAGTCATTGCCGAGGTACCCGGCGTAGCGCTGAAGCAGCTCGTCCAGCAGCTCAATTTTGATGAGCAATATTCCATCCTCCTTGTTTGGAGGTGGCTACTTTATAGGCTTGGACGCGCATCTGCACGGATACCTCAACTGACGACGAAGCCGCATCAGGTTTTCCGCCTTCGCTTCCAGCCAATCAATCTCAGCCAAGGTCGTCTTCGCTCGCCGGAGGCGGCAGAATTGGAACTGAGCCTTGCGTTGTGCTGACATGCGCGCCTCCAGGGTGGCCTAGAACATACTTATTTATTTGAACGTCCCAGGAGCTGTTGAATGTTTTCATTAAGGAACGCAACGCTGTGCATGTCCCTTGTGAGCTTTGGCTTCGCCAGCAGCTCTTTCGCGAATCAAACCGTTGATACGCATCAAGTTGCCGTAACGCTTGTTGCAATGGGGCAGCTCTGCAATAAGGCAAACCCTGGCTTAAATGGCTCTATCGAAAATGCTATGGCCAGCGATCCCAAGATGGACGAAGCAACCAGGGCCGAAATCCGAAAAGTGAGCTCAGACCTTGCTTACAAAGGTGAGGTCGGACTTATGATGCAATCCCTGAACAGCTCGGGTATGGCGGCCATGGCGCAGGATATGTGCAAAAGCTACGGCCCAAAGTAGTTCGGTTCGCCTTGCTGGCGCTCGTTGCTCACGATTCGCTTTGGTGATGCAGGTGGGCGGTTATAGGCCGACGGCGGGCTCAATGGCGGTCAATCTGTCAGTCGATAAGTAAGCGGATACTTCTCGCTCACCGAGTCCCTATAGACGATCCCTCCTTCACCTTATCCGCAGGAGCCGCTAGCAGATCTCCGATCAGCGCGGGCGAGGAGACACTGACGGGCTCGACCATCTCCCCATATCCGGCGCGTCCATCTCTGCCTGAGTGCAGCCCAAGCGCTTCGCTCGTTCCCGGGTCGACCAGATTTCGCCGGCCGAATCTACTGGTCTGCCCTGCAATTTGAGAACGAACTTTTGGCCTTCGATTACGTTACTCGTTCCCGCGCACTCCCAAACGCGCTGCTTTTCAGATCTGGGCATGGGCGCATCCAGCCTCGCCTGAGCACCCTCGGAAAGCTGGGGAGGCTTGCCGGCGCAACCTGCAAGGGCAAGCGCTAGTAGTACTGGGGTGAATCGCATTTAAAATCCTTTTAATTTGTTTGTATGTTTTCGAAGCCGTACAACCTCAGGGGCGGCAATGATTCAGCCGCCCGTGCCATAGAACTGGTTCAACGCTATCAGCTCAAAAACAGCCACTAGCACGCAGAATGCAACAAAGCCGCGCGTGAAGACCCTGCGAGGCTTTTCGTAAGGCTGAAGATTAGCGAGCCCACCGAGAAGGTCGGATAAAAATTCGAGCAGCCCCATCAGCCATCTACCTCGCTGTGTATACATCCGGCCTTCAGCCGGGACGTGTGCGTTTCAATGAAGAACCTTGCGGCTCTCTCCAATCCTGATCCGATCCAACGCCCGGTTTAACGCATCCAAGGCATTAAGGAGGGCTTTCGCCTCAGCTTCCCGGCCATCGCCCCAGAGGCGTTCAGCCATTTTGTTCAGCGCCTGGATAGAGCGCTCAATGTCAGCAGCAGTCGCTGCTTTGCTTTCCTGATGTTTCTTTGGCATTGATCAACCCTTCTTCAGGTAGACCAGCTTCACGCGAAGCTGACCGTTGTGGTTGATCGCGTACATGTCGCCGTCGACGATATCGTCTGCATGAGACCGGCGCGCGCCGGCCGAGACCGGAAGTACGCTCTGTGCGGGTAGAGGTGCCGGTGGGGAGGAGGGCTTCAGCCGCTTATGCCGGGTCATACCCGGGTAGTGGAGGGAATGATGGGGCACAGCTACAGTTGATAGATGATTTAAAAGGAGGTGCGTATGAGCATCGCTGTCTGCGTTGTTTGTGGTGATACCGCCGAGAAAGCTTTTCCCGTAGGCAGTTTCGATGAGTTTAAATGCCCGAACTGTGGCTACTACTCAGTCAATGGGCAGTTGATAGAGGAAATGGAGGCAGCAAATCAGGTCTTTGATACCGAGCGCACCCAGCAATACTTGATGATCCACTCTCGGCCGGGCGTAGTACCTGCGATTACGCGTGACGAGACTACAAAGCATCAACTAATTGTGGAGAGCACGTGAAAAAGGTGAGGGTTTGTAGCACTGTGATGTGGGCAGAGTTGGCGGCGACAAGTGCCTCGGCTTCGTCCGGACAGACGCTGTTGCCGATCAGCCGCACCTGGTCTGCCTTGTTGATCGGTAGCCACTGCTCTCGGCTGGACATGGATGAACTTGGGTAACTTCTGATGCGCGGACATAGGGAATCCTCGTCGGCTGGCGTGAAGTGTATTTGTGGGCTATTGCTTGATGATTCGGAGCAGTGCTAGATCACAAGGAAGTAGAAATGAGCTTATTGGTAGAGCGGCCTTACGTTCTTGCCAGCCATGTCCACCATCCCACGGGCGCAGCAGTCGCAACCAGTCCCCAGAAGCCCAGCAAGACAGTCGTGGTGACCGCCGACCTACCGAATGAAACAAGCGCCAGTGCAATCACCGCCATCAAGATAGGGATGACGACGAGGGTTCGATGCAGGCTATTTTTCAAGAACGCTTCAAAGGAAAGTTCCCGCAAGGCCCGCCAGACCCAGGATGAGCAACATCAGCGACAGCATGGAAACACTGACGTGCGTGACCGTTTCGTTAAGTCAAACTGTTGCTTTCTGAAAAGCTTCTGAATGACAAAGGCCTGTTGCATAGGGTGCAACCAGCCAGCGCCTCGGACATGACACTTCGGGCCAGGTCGAAACATATAGCACCTGGAGGCAATTATAGTCCTGCCATCTTACAGCGCTGCCCGTCATCTCAGGAGAGACCATGACCTCGTCCATCGATCCCGGATTAATCCATATCTATGAAGCGTGGCACGCAACGGTCCGAGTTCGCGATCTAACTGCGACAGCGGCCCTGTACGCTGAGGACGCGGTATTCGAAACACCGCTGGTGCTGGCGGTCTATCCCGAACATGGCAGTGGCATACTAATGGGGCGCGCCAATATACAAAGGTTCATGGAGGACAGTGTGCGTCGATTCCCCAGTGACCTCGCCGAGTGGTATCGCAGTGATAAAGCGTTCATCAACGGCAGGCAACTGACCTGGGAATACCCGCGGAAAACCCCTAAGGGCGAACAGATCGACCTCATGGAGATGATGGAAATCGATAACGGATTGATCACCTGTCACCGTGTGTACTGGGGTTGGTATGGCATACGATTGCTATTGCCGGCACTGGCCAAGGCGCAGGCGCTCTAGGGTGCAGGGGACAGCTATGCATCAAAATCCGAGCGGCAAAAAAGTAGCCATTATTGGTGGGGCAGTGACCGGTGTAGCCGCTTTTATCAAGCTTGTACGGTCAGGCACGGTCAGCAGCATCGAGATCGTCGACTCCGACGGCATCGCCAACTCGATGGCCTTCAACACGTCCCATGACCTTTTCTTGTGCAATACCTCGGTGCAGACCATGTCGGTTCTTGACGAGGACATGAATGACTTCCTGCACTATCTCCAGGAGCAGGGGATCACTGTCGACGAAGATGCTTTTGTTCCGCGCTCCTGGGTCTCGGATTACCTGAGGGAGCGGTATGCCCAGTATCGCGATCTCGCCCAGGTCAGGGGCATCGAGCACAGGGTCATTTGTTCTGCGGTGCGTCGTATCAAGGTGATTGCCCAGGGCAACTATCAGTTACAGTTGGACGAAGGAGACGCTATCGAGGCGTCGGACGTGCTGATTTGCACGGGAAATGGCACTGCCTTCGTGCCGCCCCTAGTCAGTGCGCAGGCCGGTGCGCCAGGTATTTTTTCCACGCCTTATCCCGCAAAACGCTTGCTTGATTTCTTCCAGCGTCCCTCCCGGGTATTGGTCCTGGGCAGCCGGCTTTCGGCGATCGACAGCGCGTTGCTACTGTGCGGAGCCGGCCACCAAGTATTGATGGCCTCGCCATCCGGACGCTTGCCCGGGGTGCGCACGGGCACACCGCGGGTCTGCAAAGTGGCCTTGGATGAAGTGCGTTTTGCGCAGCTGAACCTTGAGAGTCCTCGGTTGTATTGGCATTTACTGCGCATTGTGGCGCGCTCTGCCAAGGCGATCAGCGGCCGCTCGCTACGCGAGCAGGTTGATCGGGCCACTGACCCGACGCAACGATTGCGCGGCGAAGTGGCCTTGGCCAGCGGTGGCGCGACAGACTGGCAAAACCTTCTGGTGCATTGCATGGATCTTGCCGATATGAAGCTGCGCAATGCCCCGCCGACGGTGCGGGTTGCCGCCTTGCAAAATTGCTGGGAGGCGGTTGGCCGCTATCTATTTGCCGTACCGCTGCAAACGGCAACCACTTTGCTGCGATTCATCGATGAAGGTCTCCTGCAACTTGCCTCGCAGGTGCCGCAGAAACTTGAGTGGCAGGGCAACTGGCGGGTTTACGACAGCCATGATGGTATTGAAGAGGTGGATGCCGTGGTATGCGCCACTGGTTTTCACAAACAGCACTTCCATGCCACCCACGACGGCCTTGAATTGCAGGTGGACCCGTTGATGCCGTGCACACCGCCCTATGTATCGGCGCAGCTGCAAGTCAGCCTGCCAGGATCCAGCCGCCCGGAAAGAGTCTGGATGCTGGGTGTGGCTTCCTATCTCGCGGCACCCATGGTCAACTCGGTTTACCAATCAGTGCGCCAAGCCAGCGAGACGGCACAGATGATTAGTGATTTGCAAGACAGTACAAGGCCAATGGATCAGTGCGCAGTGGGAGCAGCAGTATGAAGGTGTATGGCGACAGAGGTTCGAGCAATACCCGTCGCGTTCTGGCGACGGCCGCTTACCTGGACCTGGAAGTCGAGTTCGTCTTCCTCGATCTGTTCAGCGGACAGAACCGCACGCCGCAGTATCTGGCGCTCAATCCGAACGGCACGATCCCAACATTCGTCGACGGCGACGTGGTGTTGTTCGAGGCCTCTGCAATCATGATTTACTTGGCAGAGAAGGTGGGGGCGCCCTTATTGCCCGCGGGCAACGCGAAGTACGAAACCCTAAAGTGGATGTTCTGGGCTGCCGAGCATTTCCGCCGCGGGCCAACGGTACTGATTGAGCAACGTTTCATGGAGCGCCTCAAAGGGCATGTCGAGGATGAATCGCTGGTTGGGGAAGCATTGCGGGCAATCAATCGCTATACCTCTGTTTTGGATGAGCATCTGCGTACTCGGCAATTCGTGGTGGGCGATGCATTGACGCTGGCGGATTTCGATCTGGCCGCGCCGTTGAGCCATATCCCGCGCACCCAGGCTCCCTTTCTTGAGTATCCCCACGTTGCTGCGTGGTATGAGCGAGTGAACAACATTGTGGCGTGGCAGGCGACAGGGTTGGACCAAGAGCGCCGCATCCGCGAAATCGAGAGGTTTTTTTCGCCTGCGCAGTAGTTTGCATAGCCGGTTTCAGGCAGAAACAAGCGGGCGCGCCAGCGTTTCAAGATCATGCAAGTGTTGGACTCCTAAATGGTGCTTGAGCGCTCTCCAGCCATCACCGGTGATGGTCACGGCGCGAGTGCCTGTGGATCGGCGCATCCAGCCCAGGTTGCAGAAGGTATCCAGCAGGTGTGCACCCAGCGGTCCGGCTATGTGGTGCTGCCTTTCGGTCCAGTCCAGGCATCGGCGAGCCTGGCCATGAGCTTCTAAACACAGCTCGCTGCTGTCCAGATTGAGGGATTGCATCCATTCAATGCCGCGAGGGGTAGGCGCATATTCACGCTCATTGCACTCGACGATGAACTCGCGCTCAAGCATGCCTTGAGCCACCGCGACGCCAACTTGACCGGCCAGATGATCGTAGCAACAACGGGCAAAACGCAGCTCATGGGCGGCGCGGTTGGGCAGGCTGCGCCAGGAACTGGTTTGTGGGGAGACGGCTGCGAGGCTTTCCAATACATGGGAAACGTCGGGGCCTGCCAATTGATAGAAACGGTTGCGCCCCTTTATCTCAACAGTCAGCAGTCCGCCATCGAGCAGTTTTGCCAAGTGCGAACTGGCGGTCTGTGGTGTGACACCGGCGGCGTCCGCCAGTGCGCTGGCTGACAACGAGCCACCGTCGGACAGGGTGATCAGGATGACCGCCCGCACGGGTTCAGCGATTAAGTAGGCGATGGAAGAAATTTTAGGCTGGGTCATTCCTTTGAACTCCATGGGTGTGTCGGATCACCTCGGCTTTCAGGATGACATAACTAGACACAGTTCGACACGCCCCGAAGCATTTTTTGCAAAAAGCTGCTTATAGTCAATCCGCCGCCAGGGAAAGGAAATGCGAAGTCATGGAAATCAAGAGTAGCTACCAACGACAGGTTCTGATCGCTACAAGCCTCAGTTACGTCGTTGTCATTCTCGATACTTCAATCGTCAACGTGGCACTGGAATCCATTTCTCAGACATTTGATTCGGATATCACCGGGTTGCAGTGGGTGATCAACGCTTATACATTGACGTTCGCCAGTTTACTGCTGACGGGCGGTTTATTGGGCGACCGTTGCGGGGCAAGAAAGATCTACGGCCTTGGTCTGGTCTTGTTTGCGGTTGCTTCTGCACTATGTGGTCTGGCAACTGACCTGCTTCAACTGGTTGCTGCCCGAGTGCTGCAGGGGGTGGGTGCGTCCATGTTGGTGCCATGCTCACTGATGCTGATCAACAATGCCTACCCGCAGACCCATCAACGGGCGAGTGCCATCGGTGTCTGGGCAGGTTGTGGTGGTATTGCCATGGCGGCCGGGCCTCTTGTTGGCGGCGTGCTGATCGAGTTGTTTGGCTGGCGCAGTATCTTTTTGATCAATGTGCCCATCGCTCTGGTCGGCGTATGGCTGACGTCGCGTATTCCTCCTTCGCCTCCATTGGCACCTAATCGCCATCTGGACTTCACCGGCCAGGTCGCCGCCATCGTCGCCCTGGCCACTTCGGTGGCGGTGCTGATCGAAGGGGCAAAGCTGGGGTGGAATTCCGAATGGGTGTATGCGGGCGTAATCCTGGCCTGTGCAGCTTGGTGTGTATTCCTGGTGACTGAAAGCCGGCATAAGGATCCGATGCTTCCGTTGCACTATTTCCGCAACCCGGTGTTCACAGGTGCAACCTTTCTGTCGTTGATTTCCGCGCTGGTGTTCTACGGCCTGTTCTTTCTGTTGAGCCTGTATTTCCAGACGAATCGCGGATGGTCGCCCCTGGATACCGGATTGGCATTCCTGCCCTTGACGGCAATGGTCACTCTCGGCAGTTTCACCTGCGGCCGGTTGACCCGTGCCTATGGGCCCCGAGCTGTGCTATGCACCGGGTTCGGGTTGTACACCTTGGGATTCATCGGGCTGTTCGCCCTGGCCAGTGACGCGCTGTACTGGCGGATCGCACTGTGTTACCCGGCCGTGGGTTTTGGCGCCGGGATCATCACCCCGGCCGCCACTTCGGCACTGATGAGCGTGGTTGACCGCGCTAAGGCAGGGGTGGCGGCCGGTACGCTCAATGCCAGTCGACAGAGTGGCTCCGCGTTCGGCGTCGCGATATTCGGCGCGTTGCTGACCTCGATCCAACCGCTCAACGAGGCCATCTATATCGCAGTCAGCGTTGCGATTGGCTTGTCGTTGCTGGCCATGGCGGTGTCCGCATTGGTGCTGAAAACACCGGCGGCCCAAACCGTGGGAAGCTGATTTACCTCCACCTGTAAACAGAAGTCGCTCAGCACGCGTCTGCGAATGTCGTGAGGCGTTGCTGCACCTGAAAAACATCATCACTAGGGATAATGATCATGAGCTTGCACTCTGCGGCTGAAGTAATAGATCTGGCGGGTATCGGTATTGGGCCAGCCAATTTGAGCCTGGCTGCGCTGGCTCAACCGTATCCGAAAATAACGGCTAAGTTCTTTGAGCGCAGCAGCGAATTTCAGTGGCACTCCGGGATGATGGTGCCTGAGGCGATGTTGCAAGTTCACTACCTCAAAGACCTGGTCAGTCTTGTGGATCCGTCCAATCCATTTTCATTTCTTGCCTATCTTGCCAAGAAAAAGCAGCTGCTGAGTTTTATCAACGCCAATTTTGATCAAGTGCTCAGGCGCGAATTCAACCAGTACTACCGCTGGGCCAGCAGCCAATTGCCAAGCCTGCAATTCAATAGCGACGTGCGCTCAGTTGAATTTGAAAATGGTCTGTTTATGCTCAAGGGCGACCATTGGGTTCAGCCGGCACGCAACCTGGTGCTGGGCACCGGGCAGCAGCCGTTGGTACCGGAATGCGCGAAACCTTTTGTCGGGGACACGCTTTTTCACTCGTCGCAATATATGACCCGTAATCGCTCCCTCAAAGACAAGCGCGTGGTGATAATCGGTGGCGGCCAGACCGGGGCGGAGATCATCCAGCACCTGCTGTCCGATACCAGCGCGCTGCCAGCCAGTGTGACCTGGGTGTCGCGGCGCTGGAATTTTTCCCCGTTGGATGAATCGCCTTTCACCAACGAGCTGTACACCCCGCAGTACAGCGACCACTTCTTCGAGTTGCCCCAGCATGTGCGCCAGCCACTGCTGGCCGAACAGAAACTGGCCAGTGACGGCATCTCGCAATCGCTATTGCAGTCTATTTATCGGCGTATGTACGAACTTCAAAACGTGTTGCAGCACCCCTGCAAGATCCGCCTATTGCCGGGCCGCGAGCTGACGGCTATTCACCAGCGCCACAATCATTGGAGCCTGGCGATGATCCATGGGCACAGTCAGGTGCGCGAAGAACTGAGCGCTGACACTGCAGTGCTGTGTACGGGCTACGCCTATCAGGTGCCTGAATGCCTGGCGGGGCTTGAGGCGCGGATTACCAGACGTGAGGGCGAATACGTGGTCAAGGATGACTATTCCATCGCGTGGGATGGCCCCCAGGGTTCGGCCATCTATGTGCAAAACGCCGCCCGCAGTCAAAAGGGCATTGCCGACCCGAACCTGGGGTTAATCCCTTGGCGTTGCGCGAAAATCATCAACAGCATTTGCGGGCAAGCCCTGTATGACCTTGTCGAACCTGAGGCCTTTGTTCAATGGGGAGCAAGTGAGGTCTTTGATGAGGTCACGGATGCCCGCTTTGACCGCCTGAGCGCGGTGGCCAACTAGATCCAGGAGCTTATCAATGGACCCGATAACACTAACCCCCAAGGGCAATGCCCCGGTGATTCGCGAAACCGAAGAACAGGTAACACAGCAAGGCGTACGTCTGTTCATGCACAACTACGCTGGCAAACTGGCCAACGCGCCCATGCTGTCGTCACGTTTCACCCTTGATCCTGGTTGCGGGACGGAGGAAGACAAGCACGCCGTCAGTGAGATCTGGTTCATTTCTCAAGGTGATCTGGATGTCTTCTATGACGGCATCTGGCATAGGGTGAAAAACGGCGAGAGCCTTTATTTTTCACCCTTTAAGCCGCACTTCGCACGCAATAACGGCGCGGGCCAAGTTCAGGTATTTTCAGTGTGGTGGGCATGAGCATGACGCAAGATTTCGATCTAGTGATCATCGGTGGCGGCATTATTGGTGCTTGGACCCTGCACCATGCAGTGCAGCGCTACCCCGACTGGAAAATCCTGTTGATTGACCGCTACCGGATCGGCGACGGTGCAACCTCTCACTCGGCAGGCGTGCTGCTGGCGACCGGAAGATCGGAGCGGGAACGTCGGCTAGCCGGGCAGAGTGCCAGGCTTTACCGGGCGTTTCGCGACCGGTTTTCCATCCGTACCACGCAAGCGCCGGTGTTTTGGCTCGCCGATGGCGGGTTTGCGGCCGATATTCAGCGTGCGGTAGTCGATTTCGACGTCAAGTCTGCCGATGTGTCAGCGCTTGCGCTGGGCGATCGCCTGGGGTCAAGGCTCAATGTCGACGCCGCGCAAAGCCTTTTGAGTGGCGGTTCGGCCGAAAGCTACGAGCCGCCCTTGATCGCGCGGATGTTGATTAGTCACAGCCTTGCATCGGCTAATGTCAGCTGTATCGAAGGGTTGGGCGTCAGCCATATCGATAACGTCGACAGCGGGACGACGCGGCTCACCTTGTCAGACGATTCCATCATCTATGCCCAGCGAACCCTGGTGGCGATGGGCCCTTGGATCAACGAGTCCCCCTTTGGGTCGATTGCCGCCCAACACGGGCTTCGGGTCAAGAAGGTGGTGGCCCTGCATATAGACGGTACTCCACCTCCTGACGCTGCGGCATTGTTTCTCCCACAGTCCGATGCCTACCTGATGCCGCTTGCGGCGCGTAATCAATGGTTGTTCAGCTTTCGCTGCGATGAGTGGGATGTTGCGCCGCGCAAACATCAACTGGAGATCAACGACCACGATGTTCAGGTGGCTAAAACCGTCCTGGCGAAGTATCTGCCCGACCTCGTTGGTCGGTGTCGGGGTGGCCGGGTGTTCTGCGACAGCTACAGCCCTGGCGGCGAATCCCTGGTGACTCTGGACTACGCGACCAATGTGGTCGTTGCCGGTGCCGGCAGCGGAGCGGGATTTCGCTTGGCCCCTGGGATTGCCAGCGAGGCCCTTGAGTTGATCGTCGCCCATCGTCCCGACCGTGTCACTGCCCATGGCCAAACACATCCGCCTGTTTTTATGGACTGAAAAGATGATGCCTATCACTGCAAAAAAATTCTTCCTGATGCCGATTCCGCCGACCCCAAATGGTCGCCTTCACTTGGGACACATTGCCGGGCCTTATCTGCGCATGGATATACTGGGTCGCTACCTGCGGACTCAGGGCCACAGTGTCGACGTCGTATCGGCGGTCGACGGCTTCGACTCCTATGTTCTCTGGAAGGGCTTGCAAGAGCAGCGCTCGCCGGAAGAGGTTGTTCGCGACTATCACCGGCAGATTGCAAACGATCTGCGGGCAATGGATGTGCAGGTCGACGACTTTCTGGATCTGGTACAAGGCCCTTATGCGCAACGTCACGCCCGCAATGCTCAGCGCACAGTTGAGCGTCTGGTGGCGTCGGGCGTCACTGAGACAGTGACTGAACGGGTACTGTATTGCCCTGAAACCAACCGCTATTTGGCCGGCGCCTGGTTGCTGGGGCAGTGCCCATACTGCCAGGCAGGTGCCGGTGGTTACTTCTGCGAAGCCTGTGGTGCGCTGTTCCGCCCGGAAGCCATGCTCAATCCTCAGCCGCGTATGGGCGACAGCCCCCTGAAATGGGTCGAGGTAGAGAGTCTGTTTCTGAAGGTAGCGAATCCGGACAACCTGCTGCGGCGTATGCATGCATCGGGTGCGCCGCCGTCGATTATCGAGGTGATTTCACGGTTCCTGGAACGGGAAAACAATTTGATCCGCCTGACCGCACCGGGTGACTGGGGCGTCGCCTGGAGCCCGGATCGCTTTGCCAACCCTCGGGTTTTGTTTGAGTCTGGCTGGGAATATGCGTTGACCTGCGCTGATTGTTCCCAGGAGAAGGATCCTGATCACGGCCACGCTATGCTGTGCAACAGCGATTTCACGACATTGGTCAGTTTCGGTATCGACAATGCGGTGTTGTTGCTGGCCGGTAGTGTCGCAGTCATGGACGCCCTGCAGGATCACCAGTCGTTTGATTACGTTCTCACTAACTATTTCTACAAGTTGCAGGGCACTAAGTTTTCCACCAGCCGCCTGCATGTGGTCTGGGCCGCTGACATTGTGGAAAAGACCCCGGCCAGCAGTGACGGCGTGCGGTATTTCCTGTGTCGCGAAAGCCCTGAAAGTGGTGAGACTAACTTCGCTGTGGAAGAGTTTGTCGAGGTGGTCAACGTGGACTTGGCAGGGGCGCTCGACGGCCGAATCGACATGGCGTTGGCCAGCATCGGTGCCGGGCAAATGCTGACGATCCCATCGGCGTTGCGGCCGGCCCTTGAGACGGCTGTCGCCCAGTTGGATCAAGCACTCCAACTGGATGCGGTTTCGGTGCGCAATGCCTGGGAAGTGCTGCACCAGTGGATGCAGCGACCGGACCTGGATGTCATGCAACAGGAGCAGGCCTATGCCTGGCTCAAAGGTTTGGCTTACCTGGGGGCCCCGATCATGCCGCGACTGTCCGAGTATCTGTGGCAATGTTTGGGCCATGATGGATTACCGGCCCTGCAGTCATTGTTCGCCGCATCGCAGCCTAGGGAGTCCACCCTGTCACGTAGCCGCTTCCTGCCGCTGTCCCCGGCGTTGTTGCACCCTTGCTTGCCACATAGCGTGGTCCTTGAGCGCGCGACCAACGATGCATGAATATGCCGATGTAATCGTGATAGGCGCCGGGACCACCGGCTGCAGCATTGCCTGGCATCTGGTACAGGCTGGACTTTCAGTTCGCCTTCTAGACAAAGGTGCAATTGCCTCGGGGTCTTCAGGCGCTTCGCCGGGGATCGTGCGCCAATACTATGCCGACCCGGCACTGAGCCAGCTGGCAGCCCAAGGCGTACGGGCTTACCGTGATTGGTCGCAACACTATCCGGGGAGTGCGGCTATCGACCAACAGGTTTCTTGACCGCGATTTCCAGGCAAGAGCAACAGGCGACCGAGGCTAATGTTGCGCTATTGCAAGCGCATGGGGCTGCGGTGCGATGGCTATCACCGGCCGAGGCGCAAGTGCTGGTTCCTGACCTGCGGACGGATGGCTTGGTAGGAGTGGTGCATGAGCCTGATGCTGGATATTGTGACCCGATTCGGACCGCCCAAAGCTTCGCGACAGGCGCGCGCAGCCGCGGAGCGGTAATCGAAGAGGGCCGGGCAGTAAGACGGATTGTCTGCCGGGCGGGGCGAGTGGCTGGGGTGCAAACGGACAGCGGGTTTATCGCCAGCAGTAATGTTGTCAATGCCGCCGGACCTTGGGCGGCCGTGCTGGCGGCGGATTGCAGGGTACCGCTGCCAATCAGCGCCACGCGACAATGCGTGGGCATTGTCACCGTGGCGTCCCCAGATCAAGATCAGCTTATGCCGGGATACGGTGATCGCAGTGCGGGGTTTTACCTGCGCCCGGACAGTCCGGGAACCTACTTCATCGGCTCGTTGCTAGCGTCCGATAGTTATGCAATCGATCCGGACGCTTTTGATCGCCGCATGAGTGACGCCACTGTGCGTAGTTATCGAGATAGGGCAGTCAGGCGATTGGGCAGACTGGAGGGCGCGCAACCCTTGGGGCGTCGAGTGTCGTTCTTTGATAGCACACCCGATGGTAACCCGATTGTCGGTGCCGATCCGCGAATGCCTGGATTGATCGTGGCGGCCGGGCTCAGCGGGCATGGCTTCAAATTTGCCCCGCTGTTTGGGCAGGGCATTGCGCATTGGGTGATGAAAGGGCAGGTGCCCCAGTCGTTGGCGCTTTTCGCGATGGAGCGATTCCTGCGGTAGGCGCTGACTGATAAGGTCCGAATGCATGAGGGAGGCTTGCTGGAATGGATTGGCCGAGGGGAGGCCGAACTGAAAATTCGTGGAAACCGTATCGGTTCTCGCGAGGTGGAGCGTGAGCTGGAAAGTATCAACGGAATCGATGCGGCGGTGGTCGTGGCGCGCAGCTTTGAAGGCCAAGGGGAGGAGATGCTGGCAGCTTACATAGTGGTCAGCAGGCCTTTTGATAAAGATCAGTTGCACCAGATGCTGAGTCAGCAGCTACCGGCATATATGATTCCTGATCTCTATATCGTGCTGTCGGGTTTTCCACTGCTGCCCAATGGCAAGTTTGATCGGTCGAATCTTCCCGCCCCATCTCGTGACAATACGCTGAGCAGTGAGAGGCGCGCACTTGAACCATCGGTGTTTGCTCCTGTTTCCCTGCAAGAGCACAGGTTGCGGGTGGCGCAGATTTGCCAAGTCTTTGCCCAATTGTTGGGGCGTGAGCATTTTGATCATAGGGATGATTTTTTCGACTTGGGGGAAACTCAGCCCTTGTGGTGATGGCGGCTGGCTTGCTCAGTGCAAAACTGAAGCTAAAAGTTTCCGGTGCCCTTGTTTTGGAGTCATGTATTCCGACGCGGATTGCAGAGGCGCTTGCCATCGTAGAACAGGAGCTCGAACCCTCTGTGACCTGATGAAGGTGCTGCTTCCAGGACTCAGGGCTGGTTGCTCATAAACGGATGCCAACCAGCCAGATCCTTAAGGAGAGTGCCAAGGCAGGCGCCTGACCGTCAGGAGGATTATTTGGTCCGTTTACTGGCGGCGTTTCGGGAGCAGCTCGCGCAGCTCGATAAGCCTCAGGCTATCCCTGGGCAACGGATTTCCATTGCGATTGACAGCGCATCGGGGCGCCAGAATTCCTGGTCGAACTCCACGGTCTGGTCCTCTTCGCTGAAACTCAGGCGTTCTAGGTAGACACTGGTGTCGCTTGGCGACATTTGTAGCCGTTCGGCCTGATCCAGGAGTGCTATCTGTACTTTTGTTCCGGCGCTTCCCGTGTTAGCGGGTCTGAACCGACCGTAGATGAAGCAGCGAGAGGTCATTCGAAAACTAGCCGCTGGTCGAAAAGCAAAACTTCATCCAGGGGGTGGGCTGAAGTGTGGGTTAGCAGGTTTTTCCAAAACCCAGAAACGACAAAGCCCTGACTAATCAGGGCTTTGTCGGTACAAATATGGCGGAGGCGATGGAAAGTGCCTGCTCAGCCATTGAGCGTGAGCGCGTCGAGCAGACCGACACTCTGTCCGGTCATGCTCGAATTGGGGCAACTGAGGGCTATGGCTCATTAATGCTGGCGGCGCAACTCGCGGAATTGACTCGACGCTATCCAAACCTTGGGATCGATCTGCTGGCGATACCACGCATGGTGCATCTGTCTCGACGTTAGGCCGACATTGTCATCACGCTGGAGCGCCCGGAGCGCGGCCCGTTTATCATCACAAAGCTCACCGATTACGTACTCAAACTGTATGCGTCACCGGAGTACCTGACTCTTCATCCAACGATTCACAATCGCGAAGATCTGCGTGAACACAGCTTTGTCAGTTACATCGATGATTTGCTCTACAGCGCAGCGCCGCGAGGATCAGTGTCTGGTAGCGCTGGCGTGCTTGATCGCCGAACTGCGCCTGGGAGAGCCTGAGGATGTCAATCGTACCGATTTGCACGATCTGCGATAACGCCGAGAGCGTGTTGATCCTGGACAGCGCTAACCAGCGCTGCCTGTCAGTGTGCTTAATGTTAAGGCTTTGCATGGGCTCATCCCTGTCCGACTCAGAATTCATGCCGGCCGCGACGTGAACGCCAGTCGAACCGCGAGCAACACCAATACGAATGCCAGGCCCCGCGACTGCCACTTCGCGGACTCGCCTTTGTGGGACGCGTAACCCCGGATCATTCCCCCCACCAGGCCCAGCGCGACGTGGAAAAAGGTCGCGATCAGTGTCAACACCAGCCCCAGCGTCACGATTTGCTGTGCGACCGGAGAATTGCCCCGAACAACGAACTGCGGCAAAAACACCATGAAGAACAGCAGCGCTTTCGGGTTGAGCAAAGAGTTCAGCATCGCACGTATGAACACCGACATTAGCGAGGCCTGGATGGCGGAGTGTAGTGGAAGTCCGGCACGAACCCGTATGGCCTTCCAGGCCATCCAGAGCAGATAGAACGCACCGGCCCAGCGGATCAGGTCGAACGACGGTGGCCACTGCGCTATTGCGGCCGTGAGACCGGCTGCGGTGAGCGCGGTCAATACGAGGTCAGCTGCGCCAATTCCCAATGCAGCAACGACGCCGCCACGCCAACCGTAGCTCGCGCCGTGCGCAATCACGAAGGCCATGTTGGGGCCGGGAGACATCAGCAACAGCAACACCGCCCCCGCAAACAGCAGTAGCGTCGATAGATCTACCATGTGTGCTCCAGATCGCCGCGATAGACGATGTGAAGCTTGTTGCCATCAGGGTCTCGAAGGTAGGCACCGTAGTAGCCCTCGCCATACCAGGGCCGCTCACCGGGAGTGCCTTCATCAGTACCACCCTGCAGAATCCCCGCTGTGTAGGCCGCGCGTACGCTGTCGGGCGTTTCGGCATGAAACGCGAGCATGCTGCCATTGCCCGGCGTGGCCGCAAGGCCATCACGCGGCAAGTAGACATAGAACCTGGGCAGTGTGCGCGTCGGATGCACCCAGCAAGCCGAGGCGGGGCCTCCGTCCGGGGTCACCGCGCGGCGGATCAGCCCGAGTGGCGCAAGCACGGCGTCATAAAACGCCGATGCTCTTTCGAGGTCGGTGCATCCCACAGTAACGTGACTGAACATGTCTCAATCGATTCGACGCCACTGGAACGGTTACGTCCTGCGCGCCGAGCTCGCCTCCTTGTTTTGTGAGGTAGTGGAGCCTACGCTCGCCACTTGATACACACAAAGAATTGTTCTAGGTACATTCAATGACGATGCCACGGTACAAAACCATTGCTGATCAGGTAGCGGAAAACATTCGTAGCGGACGTTTGCGCCCTGGAACCCAACTCCCGACGGTACGCACATTGATGAACGAACATGGCATTGCGCTTGCGACAGCAGCTCGCGTTTACCGCACGTTGGAATCGATGGGCCTGGTGGTGGGTGAAACGGGGCGTGGCACCTTCGTGCGCGACACATCTCTTCCACGCGACCTCGGTCTGCAACCGGCATCCGAAGCTGGAATAATTGATCTGACCTTCAATAATCCAGCGGTTCCCGGGCAAGCAGAGATGCTGAGGCAGGCACTGCGCAGCCTCGCATCGTCGGGCGATCTGGACGCCTTGTTGCGCAACGCCCCCCATGGCGGGCGTCCGCATGAACGAGAAATCGCTGCGAAACATCTTCGCAATCGAGGGATTCGAGTCCCCGGATCGCAGGTGTTGATCGTGAATGGCGCGCAGCAAGGGCTGGCGCTCGCGATGATGGCGATGCTCAAGCCGGGCGATGTACTCGCTGTCGACGCGCTCACCTACCCGGGCATTAAAGCGCTGGCCGTCGCCCATCGCATTGAGCTTCTGCCTATACCGTTGGCTGATGGCAAGACCAATCTCGACGCGCTCGCGGCAAGTTGCAAGCGGCGTCCGGTACGCGCGTTTTATGCAATGCCAACCCTACACAATCCGCTGGGATCGATCATGCCGGCCGCCGACCGTAAGCGTTTGGTTGCGCTGGCCGAGGAACACGATTTTGCGCTGATCGAGGACGGCGCCTATGCGTTTCTAGCCGAACCAGCACCGAAGCCGTTGTTCATGCTCGCACCGAATCGCACGATCTACGTTTCCGGCCTTTCCAAAAGCGTCGCCTCGGGCTTGCGAATCGGATTCATCGCAGCGCCTGTATCGCTCATCCCTGCGCTCGAGCAAGCCGTGCGAGCCTCCACATGGAGTTCGCCATCGATCACCGTCGAACTGGGGTGTCGCTGGATCGAAGAAGGCGTGGTGGATGACCTGGAAGAATTGAAGCGCAAAGACGCCGCGAATAGACAACGACTTGCGCGCCGCATTTTCGGCGGCATCAACCTGGTCGCGCATCCAAACGCCTACTTCCTGTGGCTACCATTGCCCGGAGACATGCGGGCCGAGAGCATTGCTTCTGCATTGCGGCGCGACAACATTTTGGTCACGACAGCAGAGCCGTTTTCTGCTGCATCCCATGCGCCTAATGCGCTGCGCGTGGCGCTGGGATCGGTGCCTGTTGAAACGCTTGAACTCGCCCTGAAAAAAGTGAGAGTTGCCTGCGGCTATTAGTTCGAGTTTTCATACCATCATGTTCTTTCGCCACGTGGGATTATTGCTACTGACGTGCGCTAAGCTCTCGTTTACGACCCCCGCAGAAAATGTGCTTCCGGTCTGGGCTCCATCAATCATGCCCACCATGAAGGTGAGCTTCAGTTCGTAGCTTTGGCGAATCCACCAATTATCATCGCGGCCACCAGCACAAGCCAATGAGGAACTCAGCAGTAACATCAGAATTATTAAATAGCGCATTTTTCTGACTCCACCCCTGGTCGTCTGAGGTGTAGAAAAATATTCCCTAACGTTCTCGATTCTCACCAGCTTTTTTAAAAGTAGCAGCAGAGCGACTATCGTGGGTGATCTGTCCTTCTACGACTGATCTGCACACGCCACATGAATGCATGCTTTATCCCTCCTGCTAGCATCAAATGAGCCCGAGCTGGTGATTCAAGCCAGTTCGTGCAGCTGAAATACTGATGAAACATTCAGGCCATATGATTCGCGTCACTGAAATCCAGGGAGTTGGAGATGAATCGACCATCAAGAAGCATGCGCAAACTGCTCGACGCCGTTGCCACCAACAATGAGGCAGCGGCGCTTGATGTGATGCGTGCTGCTGAGCAGCTCCAAGACGAAGTGCTACGCCAACGGTTGCTCAACATGATTCACCGACTCAACCAGGACGCTATTGACCTACGAATGGCGCGCGACGATATCCAGGGCGGAGCCATAAGGCTCGCGTGATTGGACTCGGTGACGTTTCTTAGTCATGCCGCACTGGTCTCTTGGGCCAAGGGTGTGTTGACCCGTCCCGAGCTATCCCGGCGGGTCACCGGGTAGTTGGCTCGGTTCATCTGCTTCGGAGTAGTCATCCTGACCCTGCATCGACAGGCTGCATAAGAGGAGGGCTGCTACCCGTAGATGATCCTGAATGATAGGCGTCAGATGCCACCTGCAGTTTGCTTAGGCATGCAGCGGTTTCAGGTGCGGGTACGCACATGCTAGCGAGACCGTCGGCACGCGGGTCAACTTGGCATCGGCGTCAACAGCTCCGGGTGAGTAGTAGGTAGATCACATTGCGATAGGGGTCGAAGTTTGAGGTGTTTTTGATAGGACGAGGCAGCGCGTGTTGCCGACAAATGCCTCTATCAAATACAGCGTGTCGCCAACATCAAGCTCCAATTCCTGCAACGCCTCATCGGGAATTCGGATTGCACCGTCACCATCCCATTCTTCGATGACGATTTTCATAAATGGCTTTCTCACGTGTGGTGTCCATTGCTTTGAGTCGGCAATGGTAACGTGTTTTTGCTTATAGGCTCAGAGCGCAGCGAGCAACGTTCGAGTTGCACACGCTCAGAGGTACTGTAAGCGGACAGGCATCACACCTTGGCTTGCGAAACACGCACAGACGATCACGACCCGGGCAGTCCCTGCACAATCGGTTCGATGAACCGCATCAGCCCTTGGCCAACGGGATAACCAAAGCGCTGATGTTAGTCGTCTTCGTATCATCACATGCACAGACGACGGGTCAGATCGTTCAGAAGCCATCGGCCTGCTTTCCCTAAAGCGCGATTTTGCATGTGCGCTGCGTAGATCGTAAGTGAGTCTGGTGTGCGCTGAAGTTCGGCGGTTAACTCAAGCGGCAGGAGGCGTCCTGAGGCCAGATGATCCGCAATCAAATGTTCTGGCATTCGGCACCAACCGAACCCGGCGAGTAAAAAATCCAGCCGCCGTGCCAAATCTACAAACCGCCACTGGTGAATGCCCGTCACCCCATAGCTAGGGCCGTCAGGAGAAACAGGATCGGAAAGTACCAGTTGCACATAAGGCTTGAGGTCTGCACTTGTTGCCAGACGGCCTAACATGGCCAAGGGATGCCCGCTGGCTACTACTGCCCTCAAGTCGACGCTGAGCAGCGGCCGTGCGGTGACATCGTCGGGCACTGTCGGAATCAACGTGCAAAGCGCCAGTGCCGCATCGCCGGTGCGCAATCGGCGTTCTGCGCCACCTAAGCCTTCTGTAGAAAAACTCACTGCCAGATGCGGAAAAGCCTCACGGAGAGCGCGCAGGCTTTCGATGAGCGGTGCGCTAGGGACTAAAGGGTCTATTGCAAGAGCCAACTCCGGCTCAACCCCTGCTGCCGTGCTTGCGGCCATTGCTTCAAACTGAGCAGCGCTTGCCAGCACTGCGCGTGCTTGAACCACTAGCACTCTACCCACCTCAGTGAGTGTTGGACGATGGCCGCTGCGATCAAACAGCCTCACACCTTGAACTGACTCAAGTGTGGAAATCGACTGGCTAATGGCAGATTGAGCACGCCGCAGGTGACGTCCCGTTGCCGAGAAACTGCCTGTATCAGCAATGGTTACAAGGATCCGCAACTGATCCAAGCTGAGATTTCCGATCATGACCCATCACTTAAACAGATGGATTCAATCATATTTACATCACTCCTGCGTAGAGATCGCATTGGGTAGAGTGTGTCGCACATCGCTTAAAGCGACAACGCAAAACATACCGCCGCGTCACCGCGCAGGAGTTACTTTCATGTCCAGGCTTCTCTCCATTGAAACCAGCCCACGTGGGGATGCTTCAATCTCCCGGCAACTCACTCGCCGATTTTTGGCTGCGTGGGAAGCTGCACACCCTAAGGGCGCCATCAAAATACGGGATCTAGCGGACACTTCGCTAACGTTCGTGACGGCCCCCTGGTTACAGGCTTACTTCACTCCGGAAATCCAACATTCGCCTGAAATGAAAGCCGTGTTGCAGCTATCCGATGAGCTTGCGGCCGAGTTGCTGGGAACCGATCACGTGGTTATTTCAACGCCGGTCTACAACTATAACGTCCCTGCGGCGCTCAAGGCGTGGGTGGATCACGTGGTACGTAAAGGCCTGACGTTGGGCTTTGATGGTAAAGGGCTGGTGACCGGTAAAAAGGCAACGGTGCTGCTCGCCTCGGGAGGTGTATACACCAACGACTCCCCGATTAGAGACCGTGATATTGCGACCCAATATTTGAAACTGATACTGAACGTCCTGGGTATCACTGACGTCACCTTTATTGCGGCCGGCGGCGCTAAAGCTGTAGATCTCGGAGACATCGGCATGCACGATTTTCTAGATACATTTGATCATCAAATTCAACAGTCGCTGGTTTAGAAAGCAATTCTCATAGCCCATACGATTCTGCTCAATCGACCTCGTGTGGTTAAACAGACAAGCACTCGAAACTCTTGCACTCTCCATTCCGGATGTATTTGACCTAGCGGATGTGGTACGGCTGCACGGTTACCAAGAGGCGTAAGTCAAAAGCTTTCAAAGCCGCTTCTAATTGTTCAATCTTTGATGTGTGTAAAAAGTCCACTAGGCGATCACCCAGGGCCTGGTGCACGCCGAGCAACCGGCACAAGTCAGCCTTGCGCATATCTCGCTCCATCATGGCGTTCCATAGCGCGATCTTCGCCACGGTTACCGCTGGCAAGCGGACTACGTGCTCACCAGCCTCCGGCGCAGACGCTACTGGTATGACTCGTCGCTGATCAACGTAAATGGATAGGGTTGTCTCGATCGCGTCCAAGGCTTCGCTGATTGCGCTCTCCCGATCATCGCCATAGCTATTGAGCTCTGGAAGGTCGCGGCAAAACGTGGCAAGTCCTGGAGCACTGTCTTCCTCGAAGCGGATTGCATAGTCGTGCATGGTTACTCCTCGGAGTAATCGCAGTAATTTCACTCGCGCGCGTCGGTAGGCACGTGAGAACGTCCTTCAGGTAGGCATACGGACCATGGGGTAGATCACTCCGGTGCCATTAGCATCGCTAGAGTCATGGTGACGAACTCCTCGTTCTTGCTGATCGTTTCCAGGGCACCGCGCACGTTGTCGGCGACGTCAGCCGAGCCGCGGGCTTCGACCCAACTCGAAAGCTCCATGATGGCGGCTTCGAGGGCGAGTTGGGTTTCGTTGATCTTGTACAGCAGGGAGGGGGATAGGTCTGAATGTGGCATCGCAAATCCTCTGTTTTGAGGACAGCGTAGCATCGCGTTACATGAAGGATGTTTAATGATCGGCAGGACGCCGGAGGAGGGCGAAAATTGGAAAGTTTTGTAACGGTTACCAAATAGTTTTGTAACGCATGCTAAAAACAAGGGGTGCCGCTCAAACCCCAGAAACAACAAAGCCCTGAATAATCAGGGCTTTGTCGGTACAAATATGGCGGAGGCGATGGGATTCGAACACCTCTGCCATAAAAAATAAAAACCCTTTAAAATCAATTGCGTAGCGCTCGTAAAAAGCAAGGTGTGACCACAATTGTGCCCACATCTGTGGGTCGAAAACGGACCAATACTACGCCTCGATTGGCCTAATCATCAAGCACCAGCGTGACGGAACAAATGACAGCTAATGGCGCTGCCAAAGAATGACTACGACTTTTTTCCTACGGCTGTTTTTCTGCTGACTAGGGAGCCGGGAAATTCACCCTTCCGAATGCCAAGGTGCGTATTTGCATCGCACTCGACCAGAATTTGCATCACCATTGCCTAGTCAATTGCATTCGTGCTGACCAACCGTTTGCATTCGACTTGACCAGTACATGCCGTAGTAACGACCAGCAGAGAAACCAAAAGTGAACGGTGGACACGGTAATGGCAAATGGGTAGCATCGCTGAACTGCTTTTGACTCTAAAGGGCAGCAGGGCTTGCCGTCATCTACGTCGCGTTTCTCCCTGAGCGATGTCGCATTTGCCGCGACCATCTCTAAGCTAGACAAGGACTTACAGGACGACAAGGAATGTTATACGACACGCCATTCGCGATAAGAAGCGCGACATGGAATGTCACCTAATGGTAGTTAGGCCCTTGCATGAAGATCCTAAGAACCACCGATATTCCAGATGACGCTATTGAGGCTTTCAAGGCTGAGCTGTCTGAAGATTTCGCCGTTGAAGTTGATTCCAGCCTTTACGAGTTCAAATCCGTAGATCCACCGTCGTGGATCAAGCTTGTGGGCGACCTTTCTTGGTGGCAGCAAGGCTTAATGGCTTATGCAGCTCTTTACGTTGCGGAGATCGTAAAAGAGTCTGCTAAAGACTCATGGCGTGGTCGCGCTAAAGCAATCTCAGCGGTCGTAGCAGCAGGTACAAAAATTAAACGCCTCGTGGGAGCTATAGGGCAATTGGGGCGCAAGCTTAAGAGCAAAACCGAGATCGTTCTCTTCATCCCTATACCAAACGAATACTTTGGCACTAGCCTACGGCTATCAAAAGCTGATGCTGAGCTATCCGAGATAGAAATAGCTTTATTTATCTATCACTTGCCGCAGTTATCGGCACTAATCACTAGTCACTCCTCCAGTGACGTTCATCCATCTACTGGTTATTTCTTGAAGCTGCGGGATGACGCCGGCATGGAAGTGCTGTGGTACGACAGTCAAACTATTCAAAAGCACAGCGTTGTCCTGTCACTTAATGCAGGTAAGGTCTAACAAGCGGTGCAAATCGCTCGCTTCGCTTTTTGGGACCGCCTATTGCGGGCCATTAACCTAAACGTTATGTGTCTTAAGTTATGAAAAATTTTGAAAAGTTCTTTGAGCGAATTGAACGGGTTGAGCGAATTACAGCTCCTATACGGCAGATAACCAAACGCTTAAATATGGCCATACCGCCATATATTCAAAGGCATAATGAGGTCATGCAATCCGCTGTTAAACAAATCTCCACGGCTTATCAGCCATTATTTAAGCAAGTTAACACCGCTCTCGCAAAAGTGTTAGAGGCGGCGCAGCGCTGGCAAGAAGCACGGAAAGAAGATGTAACAGTGATGGCAGAGAACGGCTGGTATCCAAACTGGTTTACTTTCTTCTACACGCCCGAAACAGAACCAAGCTCAATCGATGAGCTAATGAGTATGCACTTAAATGAAAATTGGGAAGACATAACACAAAAAATACTGGGGCTCTGCCAAAATCGTACGCACATATTAGAAGCCGCTTTTGATCTGCACAAGTCAGGAAATTATATAGCTTCCATACCGTTATTTCTTGCTCAGGCCGACGGGATTTGCTGTGAGTCATTGAAAAGCTTTCTGTTTGCCGAGAATAAAACTGAGGAAAAAATAAAGGCGCTAGTGGACAGTGGACAGATCGAAACAAGTATACTGACGGATGTGTTTCTAGAGCCGTTCAAGCTAAAAAATCACCACAACGTTGGAATATCGAAAAGCACCCCCCAGACTAAAAGCAAAGCCCCAAATAGAAACGGCATAGTTCATGGTCATCGAAAGCACTTGGATTACGGCACAGAAATAAATTCTCTGAAATGCTTTTCTTTATTGAGTTTTATTACATATTCAACCAAAGAGATCATAAGCAGCACAAACGATCCAAGTCGTTCGTTTCGCTCACCGGGGCCGCATTCCGCGGCCCCTTAACTTGACGTTAGGCCCCGAATGCCGACACCGTTGCGTCTCTATAAGTATGAACCGCTCACAGTGCGGACTTTGCAGAATATCAAAGGGCAGATCTTGTACTTTGGATCGCCGTTATCCTTCAATGATCCGTACGACTGCGCACTCACGCCCAACATCAAGTCACCGACAAACGAAGAAACGGAGGCTGTGCGGGCTGCCTATCTATCTCAAGAGAGGATCACCGACCAAGCGCGGCGCGAGTTCAAGACGAAGACCACTCAGGAACTACGCGAGATGCTGCTGCGCGCAGCGCATGATGCGATCAAACAAGCAACTGACGCATTCCTTAAGAATCGCGGGGTCACCTGCTTCTCTGAGAGAAACGACGATCTACTGATGTGGTCGCACTATGGAAGTCAATATCGAGGAATCTGTCTTGAGTTTGATACAAGATTCGAACCATTCTCCAGAGTAAAGCCTGTAAGGTATTTGTCGACCCTCCCTCAACTTGATGTCGCGAGCATCCTACTGAACAAAGAGTTCGACCACGTGGCCGAACTCTTCTTGTACAAAGTCGAAACCATGGTGCTATGAAAATGAATGGCGAGCGCTGCATAGCGTAGCGGGAACTCAGTACATCTATCCTGTCGAAGCACTTAAAGGCGTCTACTTTGGCCCCGATATTGACAAGGAGTCATTAGAAATTGTGTGCCTTGTCCTGGCAGGTCAGGAACGAAAGCGTCCGCCTTTACCAAGGCTCCAGAAGCACAACTGAGTTCCGAGTCCTTTTGAAGAGTTCACCTATACGTCGTATTTGCGGGCGAAAAAGTTGGGGCTGAGAGAATGAAAGGGAACTCAGGCCTCATGTAGTCGAGAACTGAGCTTTCCATTGAGCGGTAACCTCCCAAGCCGGTGGTTGCCGCTCATGTAGAGCTGACGCACTCCAATCACTTAAGATTATTCCATCAAGTTCCGGATCATCTCGTGAGGGTCAGCCCCAAGTAGTTGGCACACCTCTCAAAAACTCAATTACATCCAGCCTGCGTTCTCCTCGCTCGTATTTCGACACGAATGACTGTGGTTTGCTCAAACGCTCGGAGAGCATTGTTTGTGTGAGTCCTGCTTTCTTGCGCGCGTCAAAAAGGTGCTTAAGCAATAGCTGATAGGAATCTGAATAGGTCGAGGTCACTTGGGGGCGTCGTGAGTGGGCTGACCTACTTAATAATCCTGAAAAAGGATTATCCCAAAACGGGTTTTTGTGCGATGATTGCGTATGGCCATCATTGGCGATAGGCCTGGGCAACCGCTGTGAGCTGATGACAATTAGCGCGGCGGCTTCTCCTAAGCATCCGGCTACAGATTCGACATCCGGACGTGAATAAGGGTGATTCGGTGCTATTCCATTTAAAGGCATCATTGAAAATAACTGCTTACCTGGCTCCCATTTTTATCGGGGTACTGGTGGTCCCGTCCCCGGCATCTGCTGATGCTTGCGATATCTTGGCGGGTAAAGCTGCCCCCTCATGTCGTGCGAAGGCTACTAGCATGGGAGGCACCATCTTTGGTAATTGGATTCGCACCAAAACCGGAAACGGCTACTCAGCCAAGCCGGGGAAAAAAAGGTTACTTCAGCTCCGCGATGACGCCTGCCATCGGAACATTGGGTGTTCCCAATTATGGAAATCCTCGGCTATCAATCTCATGTTTCATCGGTGAGCGCGCCATGAATCTTGAGGCTTTGCCCTACATGCTTGGGTTTGCAAACGGAAACCACAAGGTTTTCGATCTGACATTCAAAATCGACCGCAAGCCAGAGTTCACCGAAACATGGTCGCTAGACTTGAAGCGAGCCGAGTTACAAGCCCCTATTGGTAGTAGGCTCGCAACTTCCCTCCAGGGAGCGCGTGATTTGGTGATCACTACCAAAGGTATTGTGGGTCGAAAATCACCTGTCGGGTACGTTTTTAAAGTCGAGGGGTTCGATAAAGTGAATGCGTTGCTTTGCAAGTAAGTAACAACAGACGTCAGTATGCATTGGGGGTAATATGGCACTCGTGATTTGTGATGGCTTAATCGAAGAAATCGGGTTTGGGAGTTATGATCAAGGCGAAAGAACGCTTTCGTTTGTGAAGATAAATGGTAAGCGTATTAAAAATGTAAGTTGCAATGATTATACTCGATCATTTCTGAAAGTCGGTGCGAAGGTAAAGTTAGCACTCGTTCGTAGAGTTTTTGGAACGCACACTCTTTATGCGATTCAGCTTGAAGATGGTGAAGTGATCAGTGAGAGCAGGGCATGGCCGATTTTTTTGGTTTGCATGTTTGGACTTGCCATTGCGCTGTTGATGAGTCCTTTCTTTATCGTGATTTTGAAAGCTACACACTCAATATTAATGTCAGTCGTTGTATTTGCTCTGATTGGACTCAGCGCAGCATATTTAATATTAAAGGATCATTTCAAGGCGCGGCTTGCGTTTGGTGACCCTTCAAGTTAATTGGTATTTACCTTATTAAACCTCACAGAAAGCGTTACAATCACAACTAAGGAAGAAACGTTAGATCGTATGAAAACACTTAAATCTCTGCTGGCAGTCGCTTTCCTTGGCCTGGGCTATATTGCCTTCGGTAGGTTGTTCCGGTCGCCCAATCAGCGCGGCACAAGCCTATGCTGGTGCGGATGAACTTGATCCGGCGAACAAAGGCGTTGCGACCGACCCTCGCAACAAGATGGCTGAGCACGGTCGATAATACATAGCGTGACTGTAAAGCGCACAGCCCTGCCTGTTGACGGGGCTTTTTTTATTCGATGATTTCCAGGCGCGATTAGCTTTTGGTTTCGAGATCTAGTGAGAGGTCTATCGCTTAGAACTGAACGGGCGGGCTCGGGGATTTTGTTCTACTAACTTCCGAAGTTGTGACTTTTCTATGGAAGTAATTGTTGTTTACTCCGATTTCTTCCAGAGGTGGCAGCTCTTGGGGATGCAAGCTTTTCTGCATAGCTTCCGCGATGAGCCTAAACGACTCGCGAAGTTCATCCAAAAGCTTCAGTTGTCGTTCAAAAATATCATCAACTCCCTTTGCAAACTCAGCAACACTTACTTCTAATGGAACGCTTGTCATATCGCACACCTTTTCTTGTTATTATATTGTCGGACTTAACGCAGCTCAGATTGGAGAATAACCGCCGCTATTCTTTTATTCGCTGCTTCTATTTGTCTCAATTTGTTGTTCAGTGATCCGAATTCAGATCTTTTTTTATTTACGATCTTATCAGCTTCAGAATCACCACTATCCATACTTCCATTCACGGCACCAATGTCAGCTGGTGTGGGGGGGACTGAAGAGTATTCTGAGGGAAAAACCACTATGGGGATTAAGTTTGGTTGCTTAGCCAATGTAGCAGCTTCAGTTCCGATCTTATCGAGTGTAGCTCCATCCAAAGTAAGTCCAGAGCCATGCATAGTTGTGTAATTTTCATCATAACCTCTGAGGTCCGAATCTCTAACGGTGCGACTGTTTCCTTTACCAGATTGGATTAATTTATGGTCCCTACGATGCAAGCTATTAGCGTGAGGAACATCACTGATAGTAGAGAGTTTACGATCATACAGACCCTTGAAAGACGTAAGTGAAGCGCGCCCAAATGATTGTGATACTTGATTGTCTTCTTTAGCTCTAACAGTTGCGAGTATTTTTTTGAAGCGCTCTTCGACAAAAGTTCGACGTTCGCTGACTGCTTGTTTATATCTTGCAGCAACTGCTGGTTTTGCAAGAAAAGCTTTTCGTTTTGCGCTTTCTGCTTTTGTACTTCCAAACTGAGTGTTGCTAGTGAATTTGGCATCGTATATTTCTCCTTTGAATTTAAATGCTTTTTCATGTCCAGGTGGCTTCATAGATATGTAGTTGCTACCTATGCGCGTAATCTCGAATCCAGCTTTTTTTGATAGTTCCAATAGTTCTGTTCTGCTTTCAATAACTCCATCGATTACCGCCTGTTTAAAAACGCTGTGCAGTTTCTCACGCGTGTATTTTTCTCCATCTGGTAACCATTGAGGGAGCTTAATTACTCTAGTTCTTAGTGGGTCTCTTGGATCATCGAGGCCGTACTTCACATTTACAACGTCAACGAACGCGTCCATCTGTTCGAATTTCTTCTTGCCTGGAGGAGCAGGGTTCCAAGCTCGGTCTATCTCATAATTGCAGCGTGGTGTGACGTAGTGCATTTCGAGACGGCCAAGATGCATCTGAGCAACGATAAGAATGTGCCGGTGCTCTTCTCTGATGCCAGCAAAGAGCATGTCCTTGAAGCGTGACGTAATGTCATAAATGGCTTCCTCGAAGCGAGTCCCCTCCAGCGCCTTGAGACGCTCTGCATCGGCCTCAGTGAATGACAGAACGCCGCTTGTGTATTTGTGCACGTAAGGAAGAGCGTCAATCATCCGGACCATCGTCTGCGGATCACCCTCAATCACTTCAGGCAGCGGATCGCGCTTGTACCAGGCACCTTTCTCCTTGTCGTATGCCTGCGCGCCCAAAAAGTATTCAACTGGCCCTGCACCGCCTCCGGTGCCGTATTTACTGAAGCCGTGCAGCATTCGGCTCCCCCAGTACGATGTCTCTGAGCTTCAGCATCTCGCCTTCGATAACGATCAGAACCCGGAGTATCAAGTCGGTATCCGAAGCGGCTTTGTGGTAATTGCAGTGCTTCGCAATAATGTTGAGCTGAGCGCCAAGTTTATTGACGGCAGCCGTTAGTTTCAGAATCTCGGTCGTGTTTTCTGGTTTGGACGAAACCGTAATCCTGATTTTCGAGTGCAGTGCGCTTTGGATTAATAGCTGAGAGACGGACATATACGCCTCCTCCGCCTTTTCCTTGAGGATTTGCTTCAGCTCTGATGTTACTCGGATCTCAATCCGCTCAGACGTGTTGCGGCTTTCAATTTTCATGGTTTACCCGTTTTTTATTGTTTTTATAGGGGCATGGGGAACCCCATTTGTAGGGGTCCTAGGGTGAAACCCTAGCGAGGCATCACGAACCGTACGTAGTACGGGCAGTGAGTAGCCTTGTTCATGAAGATAACGCCTCATCTCGATTTCTTTTTTCTGCCCGGTATTTTCGCGACCGCTGTGCTGCTGACATAGGCTCGCCGAACAAGGCTTTTCTTCCGGGCTTTAATTTTGGATATAGAACATCAAACATGTCTATGGTTTCTTTGTCTTTCAAGTCTTTGGCCATAATCTTTTAGCTCTTATTATTTTTATGATCTTATTATATCACCATTTTCGTCATATTATTTGCTGCGACTATTGTTTGTATGGTTGACATAGAGCCCTGCTATCGATTTCTTAGTTGCAGATAAAAGTTTTCATTGGGCATTTAAAGTTTAGGCTCCTATATTGAGTCATCTAATAAGGGGGTAGGTAATGAGCGCGATAGTTCCCGGATTGAATATAGAGTTGATCGATGATCGTTACCTCTGCACGTTTTCCGTGGCTAAAGAGTTATTTGTTGTCACGGGCAATTTATTGATAGTAAAAAGGTTTTGTGAGATTTTACTGAGTAAGGAGATGGCGGACAGTGGTCTAAAGCCATTACCTGGGGGCTGAGCAGTAAGCTCAAGGGCTTCGTGGTGCGAACGCTCGTTCTGGATGGGTTTTATTCTCGAAGGGTGCGTGAGGTCGTTTCCCTTATTCGGCGAGAATCCAACGTTCGGGAGCTGCGACCGGTGAATGTGGAATTCGAAGCGAATCCACCGTTCACGTTGGCTGAGACACGCCGTAGTCTTTTAACAACACGAGCAGATGTCTATGCTTTCATTGCTGGAATGTGTGGGGTTGGCATGCATACCACCGGCGAACTGCACCTCACGGATCTGAAGGCGTCGGAGAAAGCCGTGAATGATTGGTGGGATCAGATGATAGTGGCTCAGGAATTGTGTACGGAGATGCGCGATTTTATCGGCCTTTGCCCGGCCACTACTCCACACGTCACACGGCTGTTGAGGGAGGTTCTCGCGACGGATCGAGAGCTTTTCCGGATGGTCAGCGACTATAAGTCTCATATGACCCTGAGTACCTGAGTGTGTCGCAATGCTCTTATTGTAGAGCACCTCAGCGACGGGTGGCCGGGCTTTCGGCCACCTGTTGCTGTGGTGCTATCGGGGGGCAGGGGAGAAGCCCCCAGAGGTGTTTGCATCGATGTATAGATGAAATAAATTGTTTGTGTGATTGACATAGATCTTATCAATGTCAATGGCTGATTTGATCCGAACATTCAATTGGCAATCTCTGAAAACGGTTACTAGCATAGGCATCAGAAATCAGGAGTATTAAGGAAGTGAGAGCTGCCTTGACCGCTGAATAAGTGGTTTAGAAATTCGCACCGCCGCATAGGTGGTTTAGAAATGAAAAAGCAGTACTCTCACTTCACTTAATGCTCTTCATCGTAATCGCGATCTAGCATGGTCTTTACATGACCATGCTTTTTGTGCGTGTCGCACTGATGTCGAAGTTGAACACGCTCAGTGGAATTCCTGTAGGTAAAAAACCGCCCATACTGGTCGAATTCGCCCAGCGGAGTGGGCGGTAACTGTCAGTGTCTTTGACAATGTTTACCAGTTTGACAAAAGAGCTAAGATTTCGTCTTTGTCTAATGGTGGTTTGTGAATTGGCATGGCCGGAACGTCAATGTAATTGACATTATATCGTCTGGTGTTTGTCTCTTTGACAATCTTGAGTAGGTCAGAAGCTGTGGGGCGTTTATCATTCGCCCCTTGTGGGCGGTAAGCTTTACTTGGATCACTATAAATAACTGTAACTAATGCGTCTTCATGCTCTTTAAAATAATCGCTATCTACATCGTCGTCATTTGCTGCATGCATACTCATCCTAAAAGTTTCTCGTTCCAAGTTGTCAAGCTCTTCATCCATCGCTCTGCTGTCTCTTATTGCAGCAAGAATGGGGGCGGAATCGTACAGCTTCATCACTTCTGATTCTATAAAGTCGGGCAGACTGGTGTGTATTTCATAGCGGGGAAGCTCATATATGTAGTCGCAAGAAAATTGTATCCCTGTGACCCGCAGTGCGGTTTCCCCAAATCTGTTAACATACTGTTCTTTCACTAATCGTATTTTATCAGTGAAAGTATTTACTAAGTTTTTGAAACCGAGCAGGTTTCTTCCGTTCTTGTTTCGTGTGCCGTCGTTATACATTCTGCATGCAATTAGGGTGGTTCTGACAATGTCACTTTCGAATGTGTCAATGTGTTCTTGTATTTTGTTGATGAGACGGTATTTTGTTAGCGCGTTGCCTACGCCAAAGCATTGATATTGTCTGATTCTCTGCGCTTTTAGGGCCGCGCTTACTCGCGCAGCATGAACCAAATCGGACTGATCCAGTTCGAGCCGCTCATTGTCATAATCATCTCCCTTGAGTTTCTCGTGATTGAATTGGGAACTGTCAACTGCTTTTGCGATATATTTGAAAATATAGCTGGCCGCATTACCTTTGGATTTGTCGATAGTTCTATAATCCCATTGATTGTAATTTGGGAATATCTGATTTGCCAAATCACAAAAGGTCGAAAAAATTCTGGAGTAGTAAATACCATGAGATGCCAGTGAGCGCAGCCATCCTTATGCATTTCTACAGTGCGTAGACCAAAGAAAGTGGTCGTGGAAAGTGGAATACCTGCTTTTGCTAACCTTGCACGAAGCATTTTCCAGCCATTCTGAATGTAGGTATGAGCATTTCTAATATTCGACTGGTCGTAGCTGCGCTTGCCCATCAACGGGTTTGGATGAAAGTTCGCTGGGGCGGTGAATGTAATGAAATACCCGGTAAACCCAGCGTCATCAGCCATTTGTTCAATGTTTTTGTAAGGTGATAAAGTCTGCTGAATTTTTGTAGTTCTTGGTTTTTGCTAAATCTGCAAGCGTAATTAACTGATCAGTGTGTTTTCCACTGATGTACATTTTTTTCAGGGTTTCTTCTGTGATTTCCTGTTGCTGCTTACGAAAAGCGAGTGTTCTGTCTGAACAATAGGGTTGGTTGGTCGTGCCACCAACCTGCGCGAAATAGCTTCTTCATTAATGCGTTCTTCATTCGCGATCTTCACCAGCTGTCTTTTTACGGCGCGAAAATCACAGGCGCGTTTTATGGCTTGCGGTGTGGGCAACGCAAAAGAAATTCCTCGTTTAGATTCATTGCTTTCATTGATATGTAAGTTTTTAACAAAGGACTCCTGGCGTGCTGCCAGCTCTTGCGGTGTAATCAGATTGAGCATCTCAATAAAGTTCAATCGGTCTATTTCACGGCTGTTAGCCAGTACGATATCGTTTGTGATCCCCGCTATCTGCTGTGGATTGCACAAGCGTAATCCGAGTGGCTTATTGTTGGACGGAGCTTCAGGGAGAATTCCATCTGACAGCAGAGATATCTCTTCGTCTGTGAATAGGCGACTTGCAATAAGCTTTTGCTTTGAATCTTCATCGATTAGCAGGTGCTGGATATTGGAAGCGGTTGGTGGGTGGATTGGGTTGAGGTTCATAAGGTCTATTTATTGTTTTCATTATTGTAACCTATTCTGTGATGTTTATTTTTCTGGGATGCTTGAAATATTTTAATTATTAAGTAATGGAAAAGGCGCTGTGTAAGCGCCTTTTCAGTAGTATTTTGCTGGTGGTATTATTGATATTAAATTAAATTAATTGAAATTTTTTCATTTTGCTTTATTTGTAGGTTGGCTTGATCTTTAGTCGGGCGAGCTTTTGGTCGTGGCCCTCTCTTGAATCTCGCGACGCTATGGGTAATTAACGTCTTGTAGCGTCTGTAGAATGATGCATAGTTCATCACATTCATCTCACTTCCATACGAAATTCTACTGATGACCTCCAGTTTTCGTTCAAGTGTATGAATTCCGTAATCGTCAGAAGTGTTTCTAAGCTTCGCAGCATGCCCGGTAATTGATTCGATAAGCGTTTCGGTGTTCTTACTATCTAAATTAATAATGGCTTCATTGCGTAGCTTGGTGATTAGCGTGTGCCTGAATGAGTGAAAATTCTTTTTATCATTGGCCATCTGGTGGATGCCTAAGTGATGAAGATATCCACCAGGGCCGTCCAGTCTGCAAAAAAACTGTGTAGCAAGTGCTCCGTAATGGCCTTTTTCTTTCCAGCTTAATCCATCCCAAAGCTTCTTTTCTTTAGAAGCTTTTCTTTGCGCGACGTAATCCAAAAAACCTATTTCAATGAGTTTCGGATGGATGGGTATTTTTCTTTTACTTGGCTCATTTTTTTAGTGATCGGGAGCCAGGAACATTCGAATCAATGTCTCCTTCGATTTTGATATGTGGATATGGGCTATCTGTGACTATGTCATCTACGTCTAACTGAGCAAGCTCGTTTATGCGGCAGCCTGTGAATGCGCCCAAAAACGGAAAAAAGTACTGATAGGGGAATACTGTCCTGATATTCCGCGATTTCTCTTTGCTGTATAAATAGCTGTCGAATATTTTCGCGATTTCATCATCTGTGAAAGGGGCTGCATTATCCTCATCATCGTGTTTTTCGGTTTTTGTTTTAGCGTTTATCAACGAGCCGAGTGAGGCTTTATCAACCTTATTCAAATCCAAATTAATGTAATTGTTCTGATTTGCAAATGCGAGAAGTGTATTCAACCTGATGGCGTGCTTTACTATCGTTTCGAGTGCTAGCGTTTTTTCCGGGTCTAAAGTGATCAGGTCATCACGAGTAGTGTAGCGCTTAGTGGTCCCTTTGCTTTTTTTTAACGTTAGCAGGTCTTTGTAAAAGAAATTTAATTCGATCTAAGGTCAGCTCGCAAACGCTAAGGCCATCGAGCAGGATATCGAATTTTTCGGCGTATCTATAATACTCCCCGTTCGTCGAGTTTTGGCGGTTTAGCGATTTAACTAGCTCTGAAGCAAGCTCTTCTTCGTGAAGTTGAAGGAAACTTACATGCTTAGTTGGCGTTGGCAAGGACATCAAGTTCACTTGATGGGGCGTCGTCAATACGAGCGTTGATTCAGGAACTCGATTGGCTTTGATTTTTTGAACTTGCTTCTGCCAGAGTTGCATGAATTCACTTTTAAATTTCCGTTTGTAAGCTATTAGCTCACCTTCGTCTAACGGTGTTTGTCTGTCAGTTTCATCGTCGGGTTCCAGATATTCCATAGCTAAGCGCATCGAGTGAACGAGCGCTCGGACTTCGGTGGATTTAATGCCCTCACTCTCCATCAGCGAGGCGTTGAGGTGATGCTTAACGAAATTCGCATACTCCTGAAGCCTGATGGATGTGATTTGCTCCGCATTGATGTTTTTTATCCATGAAATTAGCTGCTTTAGCTGGGTTTCGGCCGTCTTCAATTGTGAAGATCGCTCGTCGAATTCGGCCTCCCCACGTGCTATGTCCTGTTCAAGGATGTGCAACTGCTCAGAATCTGTCATATGGCCGGTCATTTGTTCGAACAAAAAATGATAGAGGCCAGCACGATTGACTGCTTCGCGGCGGCTGTCTGTTTTTAGATTGACTCTAATCTCGCTGATCCTTAGCGCACGACGAAGCCGCACAGGAAGGCGTGCACGAAAATAATACGAATTGCGAATGAGCGAAAGGCGAGGGTGTCGTGACATGGCAGCAGCTCCGGAGGTCAGGGGCTGTGGTCACAACTGTGCACACGGATGTGTGCTTCTTGAATTTCAGAAACGAAAAAGCCCTTGAAAATCAAGGGCTTATTCTAAAGATGGCGGAGGCGATGGGATTCGAACTCATGGACCTGTTACAGTCGACGGTTTTCAAGACCGTTGCCTTAAACCACTCGGCCACACCTCCGTTTGCGTTGCGGGCGCCATAATACCTGAATGAAACACACTGTCAAACTCTCTGCGTAGCTTGTTACAGGGCGTCTGTTATGATCTTTGCGACTGAACGTTTCAAACCAACAGGAGTGTCGCCATGCGCGAACAGGATTACGCAGTTAATAACAGCGTGCAGGCTGAGCAGCTAGAGGTTAGCCGCGTCCTGCGCAACACTTACGGCTTACTCGCTCTCACCCTCGCATTCAGCGGCGTGATGGCGTTTGTCGCGCAGCAGATGCGTGTCGGCTACCCGAATATCTTCGTGGTGCTGATTGGCTTCTACGGCCTTTTCTTTCTCACCAACAAACTCCGTGACTCGGCGTGGGGCCTGGTTTCTGCGTTCGCGCTGACCGGTTTCATGGGTTTCCTGCTCGGCCCTATCCTCAATCGTTACCTGGGTATGCAGGGCGGCGCTGAGGTGGTCAGTTCGGCCTTCGCGATGACTGCGCTGGTGTTTGGTGGTCTGTCGGCTTACGTGCTGATTACCCGCAAGGACATGAGCTTCCT